>CAWJHG010000011.1:0-253202 GCA_963842585.1 Candidatus Acidiferrales bacterium | reverse complement strand
CCTGAGACATAGGTGACACATTGTACCGGACACATAGGTAACACTTTCCTTCGATGAAGGGAGGGAAAGATGCCTTGGAAGGAGTGTTCGGTGACAGACGAGAGGACGCAGTTTGTGGCTCGCCGGCTAGCCGGCGAGGCGATGGCCGAGCTTTGCAGGGAGTTTGGGATCTCCCGCAAGACTGGCTACAAGATCTTCGATCGCTATCAGGAATGCGGGATTGAGGGACTTACGGACAGAAGCCGACGTCCGTATCGCTACGCCAACCAACTTCCGTTTCAGGTCGAGAACTTCATCCTGAACGTGAAGCGTGAGCACCCCAGCTGGGGTGCGCGGAAAATCAAGGAACGACTATTGCGCCGGTTCTCCGACATCCCGATTCCTGCCAAGAGCACCATCCATGCGGTGCGGATTGCCATGGATTAGTCGAGCGGCGCGGCCGTTGGCGTCGTCGTGCGCAAGGCACGGCTCTCTCACTTGGTCAGCGACCCAACGAACTATCGGTGCACCGATTACAAGGGCGAGTTCCTGCTCGGCAATCAGCACTACTGCTATCCGCTGACGGTGACCGATCATGCCAGTCGGTTTCTGCTGACCTGCGAGGCGCTTTCTTCCACCAAAGAAAGCTACGCTTTTACTGTGTTTGAAAGGCTTTTTAAAGAACGCGGCCTGCCTGCCAATATCCGCAGCGACAACGGCGTTCCCTTCGCTTCTGCTCATGCCTTGTTCAACCTGAGCAAGCTCGCCGTCTGGTGGCTGCGCCTGGGCATTGGCATTGAACGGATCAAACCTGGCCATCCGCAACAAAATGGCCGCCACGAACGGATGCATCTCACGCTGAAGAAAGAAGCCACCAAACCGGCCGCACGGAACTTCCTGCAACAGCAGGCCAGGTTCGACAAGTTCATCGAGGTCTTCAACAACGAACGTCCTCATGAAGCCTTGGACATGAAGTGTCCGGTCGAAGTCTATCAACCCTCCAACCGTGCCTACACCGGACTGCCAGACATCGACTACCCGCTCCACGACAAAACCATCGTGGTCACCCGTTGCGGCAGAATCTGTCTGGGCCGCAAGAAAATCAATTTCAGTCAGGTCTTTGCTGGCCAAGCCGTGGGCATCAAAGAAGTGCACGACGATATCTGGCTTGTGAGTTTTATGAATTACGATCTAGGATACTTCGATCTGGAGACTCGGCTGCTCGAACCACTCGAAAATCCGTTCGGCCCAAAAGTGTTACCTATGTCCTAAGTACAAAGTGTTACCCATGTGTCCGGGTCGGACCATTGGTAGATGGTGGGCCTGGGTGGACTTGAACCACCGACCTCGCCCTTATCAGGGGCGCGCTCTAGCCACCTGAGCTACAGGCCCGCAAAAAACGGTGGCAACAACTCTTCCTACTTTACCGTACAAGCCCGGCTCTGGCAATTCTCCTCCTGCCCGTCCTTTCGTCACCCTCCTCGAGTCCGTCACCCCCCGCTGGTGTTTGTGACCGGGCGCACAGACCACCACCTTCTCCAGGACTACGGTTGAAACGTAGCGTTAGATCCGCGTCGAGAGGCCCCCGCCATGCCAATTTCTTCTTCAACCCACACGCGTGTTTTGAACCCCAACCTGGAGCGAAAGATCATGAGCGCCGAAGAGGCCGCAGCTCTGATTTGCTCAGGCGATCAGGTGGGCATGAGCGGCTTCACTGGCTCCGGTTATCCCAAGTCCGTCCCCATCCAACTGGCCCGACGCATCGCGGAAGCCCACTTTCGCGGCGAGAAGTTTCAGGTCAGCGTCTTCACCGGCGCGTCTACCGGCCCGGAACTCGACGGTGCGCTCGCCATGGCCGGCGGCATCCATCTTCGTCTCCCCTATCAATCGGACCCTGAAACCCGCAAGCGCATTAACGCCGGCGAAATGGAATACATGGACATCCACCTCAGCCATGTCGCCCAGTTCGTTGAGTATGGTTTCCTCGGCAAGCTAGATGTTGCATTAATCGAAGTCGCGGCTGTTCTTGAGGACGGCCGCCTCGTTCCCAGTTCATCGATCGGCAACAATAAAACCTGGATCGATCAAGCCGAACGCGTCATCCTAGAGGTTAATTCCTGGCAACCGGCCGCACTCGAAGGTATGCATGACATCTACTACGGCCTGCGCATGCCCCCTAATCGCGGGCCCATTCCCCTTGTAACTCCCGGCCAGCGCATTGGCACGCCGTACCTCGAAGTCAACCCGGATAAGATCGTCGCCATAGTACTCACGGATTCTCCAGACCGCAACAGCGCCTTCAAAGCGCCCGATCAGGCTTCCAAGCGCATCGCAGGTCACATCTTGGAATTTCTCACCTGGGAGGTGCAGAAAGGCCGCATGCCTGCGAGCCTGCTCCCGCTGCAATCCGGTGTCGGCAACATTGCCAACGCAGTGCTGTTCGGCCTGGAAGAGGGTCCCTTTGAAGGCCTCACTTCCTATACCGAAGTGATTCAAGATGGCATGATTCGCCTACTCAAATCAGGCAAGCTGACAACGGCTTCCGCCACTGCCTTCTCACTCAGTCCCGAAATGCTGACGGAAGTGAACGCCAACATGGCCAGCTATCGCGACCGCATCGTTCTCCGCCCGCAGGAGATCTCCAACCATCCCGAGATCATTCGCCGCCTCGGCGTCATTGCGATGAACGGGATGATCGAAGCGGACATTTACGGCAACGTGAACTCGACCCACGTGATGGGTTCGCGAATCCAGAACGGGATCGGCGGTTCCGGGGACTTCGCGCGCAACGGCTATCTCTCCATCTTTATGGCCCCTTCGATTGCACAGAAGGGCGCCATTTCGACGATCGTGCCGATGGTGTCCCACGTGGATCACACCGAGCACGATGTCCAGGTCGTCGTGACCGAACAGGGCTTGGCCGATCTGCGCGGACTCTCGCCACGCCAGCGCGCTCATCTGATCATCGAGAAGTGCGCTAATCCGGAGTACAAACCGCTGCTCTTCGATTACCTGGATCGAGCCGAGCGACTCTCGTACGGGAAACACACGCCCCATCTGCTAACCGAATCGCTCGGCTGGCATTTCCGCTACCTGCGCACTGGCCAGATGCGCC
Source organism: Candidatus Acidiferrales bacterium (assembly GCA_963842585.1). GTDB lineage: Bacteria > Acidobacteriota > Terriglobia > Acidiferrales > UBA7541 > Acidiferrum. The sequence goes on along the minus strand of CAWJHG010000011.1, from coordinate 250,108 downwards.
CGCACGAAGAAAATTAAAACCGCGACCAAGGATCCTGGCAGAGCAACGCAGAAGCCTGCAAAACGCACGCGAGCGCAGGCAGGAAAGTACATTCTCCTGGTGAACTTCTCAAGTCACACCGTTGATCATGTGTGTCGAATACCGCTAGTTTTTTGTGCCCCTCGGTGAACTGCTCGGGGTCCGACGGAGTGGTGCTCTGTGACCAGGGTCAGCCATGCTCGCTCGATCGATGCCGCAACGAAGTTCAAGCGATATCCGACAGGATTGCGGCCATAAAATGCAATTCCCCACCGGATTTACCCACTGAAAAGTGCTGAGCTTAGATGGGAGCGAAAGAATCCGGAAGCTGAGTGCGTCGAGCTGGACTCTTGCAAAAGTGCACGCTCCAGGTTTGATTCGGATGAACCCTGTCGCGTTCCAGACCGTGGCCTTGCTGCTGACACCGAACGGGTACACCGTGGTACAGGTTCAGCAGACTCCAGCTGTTTGCTCAAAGTGTAGAGGCGATTCCTTGCCGGAGCGGCAGCGTGGGCTTGGAGTTCCTCATGCCGGGCAGTTGCGACCCGATAGGCAGCAAGTGACCGCTAGGTGCCGTGAGACGCGTGATATGCGGGTAAATGTATTCATCGCTGTTCCTTTATTCCCCGGGGGAAAGAGCCCCGATCGTAATTCCGGCTTGCTCCAGGCGCCGGCGCACCGCCGCTGCAATCTGGGGAGCGCCCGGGGTGTCGCCGTGAATGCACAGGGTTTGTGCGACCAGCGAGATTAGCGTGCCGTCGGCGGCCACGACCGCGCCGCGATCCACAATTTGCAGCGCCTGTTCGGCTGCTTGCTCCGGATCGTACAACAACGCATCGGCCATCTTGCGTGATCGCAGGCTGCCGTCGGATTCATAACGGCGATCGGCGAATGCTTCCGCAGCGACGGTGAAGCCGGCGGCGCGAAACTCTTCCAGCATGACGGAACCCGCCAGGCCCACCAGCGGGAAATTGGTTCGCCAACGGCGGACGCCCTCTGCTAAGGCGCGGGCGATCTCCCGGTCGCGCGCGGCATGGTTGTACAGTGCGCCATGAGCTTTCACATGGACAATTTGGGCGCCACACTCCTTGGCCACCTTTTCGAGTACAAGAATCTGTCGGTGGACGGAAGCCGAAATTTCTTCGGGAACGAGTCGCAGCTCCGCGCGCCCAAAATTGTCGCGATCTTCGTAGCTCGGGTGCGCGCCGATGGCAATATTTCTGTTCAGTGCCTGTTCAATGGTTGCTCGCATCATCCGCGCATCACCCGCATGCCCGCCGCAGGCAATATTCACGGAGGTGACGTACTGCATGAGAGCTTCCTGGCTGCCGTCCGCAAGTATTTCCGGCAGCTCCCCCATATCGCAATTCAGATCGATTCGTTTCATGCGAGCAGTAATTCCGGCTTGCTGAGCAGGCGTTCCTGCTCAATCCACAGCGAACGCGCCACGGTCAGGGAGGTCCGTTCAAAACGGATTTCCACACGTGGCCGCAGTTGACCGACCCGGTGCAAATCAACGCCAATCACATTGGCGATTTTCGGATAGCCGCCCGTGGTCTGCTGATCCACGAACAGGAGGATTGGTTGGCCAGCGGGCGTAACCTGAACTGCGCCGAGCGGCACTCCCTCGGTGATCATCTGCCCCTTGCTTTCGGCCATCACCGCAGGCCCATCCAGGCGTAACCCCGTGCGGTCTGATTCCTCGCTCACCCGAAATACGCCGCGATAGAACGATTGCTTGGCGGCTTCCAAAAAATGATCGTGCTGCGGACCTTCCGTGACGCGAAGAATCCTCCTCGGTTTTAGGGTGAGCAGCACAGTCGGTGAAATGGCTTTTGCGCGAGGTTGTTTATCGGCAACTCCTAACCAGAGAACATCGCCCCTCCGCACCGCCCGGCCTTCGTGACCTCCCAACCCGCTTAGGAGGTGCGTGGAGGCGCTCCCGAGGAACGGTTCCACCTGAATCCCGCCGGCTACGGCCAGATAGCACCGCGCGAAATTCCTGGTATGTCCCAAATCTAATTTGGCTCCTGGTGGCAAAGAGTGGGCAGTCCACATCTCCAAGGAACGTCCATTGACCGAGGCGCCAAAATCAGCCCCTACAACAGCGACTATGGCGCCATCGGGAAAAATAAAAGTCCCGCCGAGCAGCGTCATTTCCAGCCCTGCGGCGCCCGGCTCATTCCCCACCAACAAATTTCCCAATCGCAGCGCTACCGGATCCGCCGCTCCCGCGGGAGAAACTCCCATGGCCCCATACCCTTCGCGGCCCAGATCCTGCACCGTGGTTAGCAGACCAGGGGAATCCACAAGCAACGTCTTCATGCCGGCTCCAACTTCACAAACTCTTCGCGCGTGATGGGTCGAAACCGCACCTGATCCCGGATCGATATCAACTCCATCGGCTTGCGATTGGTTCGAAACAGCAAGAGCGGGGTGCGGCCAATCAGGCGCCAACCGCCCGGCGTCGATACTGGATACACCGCCGTCTGTCTACCCGCGATTGCCACGCTTCCGACCGGCACCACCTTTCGCGGGCTTTCCAGTCGTGGAGTCGCAATCTCTTCCGCCAAGTCGCCCAGGTAGGCAAAGCCTGGAGCGAATCCCAGGAAGTATGCGTGATAAGTTTGCGAACTGTGAATCTGGATGACCTTGGACGGTTTCAGCCCATGCATTTTCGCAACGTCGTTTAGGTCCGGGCCAAACTCGCCCCCATAGCAAACGGGTATTTCGACAGTTCGAGGCTTTGGCAGGCGAATGGCCTGCGCTCTCTGTTCCAATTTTCGCAGGCTGGTTTGCACTTCGTCGTGATCCACCAGAGCCAGGTCAAAGGTCACCAGTAGGGAGGAGTACGAGGGTTGGACGTTGCGCAGCCACAGGGGTGGCTTGTCGAGGAGGGCTTGCAAAAGCTGAAGAACGCGGTCATGCGCGGCCAGGCCAATCTCCTCGCCGAGATAAACGAGCACTGCCTGGTCGCTCGCCGCGCAGAATCTCACACGTCTTCTCCGCCCTACTGCACGAATCCGATATTGGGTCCCGGGGTTCCCTCCGGCCCCTCTTTGATAGGTCCATACAGCGTTTCAAAACGCGAGATGTTCTCGCCCAACGCGCGCCAGATGCGTTTCGCATGGCCCGGGCTGACAATCATGCTGCTGAGGAGTTTACCTTGATTCCCGCTCGGGAAGACGTAGACAAAGTTGAGCGTGAATTCCTCGGCGTGATGGTGAATCATCACCAGGTTGCTGTACATGCCCTGAAGTTCCTTTTCCTCGGCCTTGATCTGCACTTGCGCCTGACCCTGGCCCTGTTGCGGTGCCTGCTTCTCGTCCATGTTCATCTCCTGGAACTTCCTCTCCAAGGTATCACATTCAAAACCAGCACCCTCGTCCCGATCACCCCTCGGAGGATGTGCAGGGATGGGCTCTGGTCGCAGAGTTCTATTGACAGAATCTGTCATTAATTATAGTTTAGATTTGAAGTTCACTATAGTTAATACCCGTATGGGAGACCTGCTTTCCAAATCGCTCGCCTCTCAGCCGGAAGCCCCCGGAGTAGCAGAATCACGCTCGGCATGGCGCCGGGCCCTGACCCTCCCGTCCTTACCGGAGTCCCACCGCTCTATTGCCGTGGCCTCCAATCTCTCCTGGTTCCGGAAGCTCCTGGTCTTTGCTGGCCCGGGGTACCTTATAGCCGTCGGTTATATGGATCCAGGCAACTGGGCGACGGACATCGGCGGCGGCTCGAAATTTGGATACACGCTCCTCAGCGTCGTGTTGATCAGCAGCCTGATGGCCATGTTTCTCCAGGCGCTCTCCGCGAAACTTGGCATTGCTACGGGCCGGGACCTTGCCCAAGCCTGTCGCGACCACTATTCCCGCCGTATGTCCATTTTTCTATGGGTCGTCTGTGAACTTGCCATTGCCGCCTGTGATCTGGCTGAAGTCTTGGGCTCTGCAGTTGCTCTCAAGCTTCTGTTTGGCCTTCCGCTTCTTCTCGGCGTGATCCTGACTGCCTTCGACGTTCTTCTCGTTCTAGCGTTGCAGGGCCGCGGCTTCCGTATCATCGAAGCCTTTGTCGTAACTCTCATCGGCACGATCGGTCTCTGTTTCGCCTATGAAGTGTTCTTCGCTCGCCCGCTCTGGCTCGAAGCCGCCGAAGGATTCATGCCTCGCCTGGAGATTCTACGTAACAAGGAAATGCTGTACATCGCTATCGGCATCGTTGGCGCTACGGTCATGCCGCACAATCTGTACCTGCACTCGAGCATTGTGCAAACTCGTGCCTTTGGCCAGGACGATCGCGGACGCCGCGAAGCTATCAAGTATTCTGTCATTGACTCTACTGTGGCCCTCGGTTTCGCGTTGTTCATTAATGCCGCCATCCTCGCCCTGGGCGCCGCCGCGTTTCACACTCGCGGCCTCAGTGAAGTCGCGGATATCGCGGAAGCCTACAAACTTCTCAGTCCCGTGCTGGGGGTCAGCCTGGCCAGCACTTTGTTTGCTCTCGCTCTTCTGGCTTCCGGGCAGAACTCTACCCTCACCGGGACACTCGCCGGTCAGATTGTGATGGAAGGCTTCTTGCAAATCCGGCTGAAGCCCTGGCTTCGCCGGCTCATCACTCGCTCCATTGCGATTCTTCCAGCGATTCTGGTCATCTGGATCGCCGGTGAGAACAAGCTCACCTCGTTGCTGATCCTCAGTCAGGTGGTCCTCAGCTTCCAGCTACCCTTCGCGGTGATTCCGCTGGTGCAGTTCACGAGCGAACGCACGAAGATGGGCGCCTTTGTTAATTCCCGCATTACTACCATCGTCGCCTGGGCGGTCACGGCGGCCATTCTCTTCTTCAATGGCGAACTGCTCTGGCTCATTTTCCGCGGCACCTAATCATCGTTGTCCTTGGCGACTTCTTAGGAGCTGGAGCGTCTGCGACGGTGCCAGTTTTGTTCCTCCTTTCGGGAATTGATCTCTCTGGAGTCACCCCCAGGAGCTCTTCGTTTCCTCCTAAAGCCCGATTGTGCGAGACTTCCTACTGCCTATGAGCACTCCTTCTCGAAAGGGCCGCAAGGTCCGCCTTTTCCTTTTCGCCTGCGCAATGGGTCTGATTTGCCTGGCTATCGTTCTTGCGGCGCTGCACAAGACACCTTGGACCGTTCCCGCTGAGGAAAAAGAACGCAAGAATCCGCTGACCTACTCGGAAAGCAACATCGCGTCAGCGAAACAGGTTTTTAGCGATAGGTGCGCGAATTGCCATGGCGACAAGGGCAAGGGCGACGGCTCGGAAGCCATGATGTACGACCCGGCGCCTTCCGATCTGACCGATGCCGCCAAGATGAGCAAGCTGACCGATGGTGAAATCTATTACCAGATCACCGAAGGGCGCAAACCGATGCCCTCCTTTCGGAAGCGGCTGACGGAACAACAGCGCTGGCAGCTCGTGCTTCTCGTGAGGTCCTTCCTAACGGCCTCCCCGGGGCCCGATCCTCCAAATACCGAGCAGCCGGCAACGCAGAAGAAGCCATGATTTTGTCGTTCTCTCGTTCTGTGCGATCCGTATCAAAATATTTCCGTTTCGATCAGGGGATTCACATGAGACAAATCGTTCGGCTGTGGCTGTTCATCTTCTGTTTTGTTCCCCCAGCTCTTGCCTCTCCTGGCGCGGTTCACTGCGGGGAACTTCTCGACGTCCGTACCGGTAAACTACTGGTCGACCAGATCGTGCTCTTCGATGATTCCGGCACCGTCACCGCCGTCGGCACCGCTGCGGCCACCGTGCTGCCGAAAGGAGTGTCTCCCGTCGATCTTTCCGGTTCCACTTGTCTTCCCGGACTGATCGATGTGCACACTCACATCACCATGGATCCGTACATGTCCGGATACGAAGGTCTCGGGGTTTCCTACCCGCGCGAGGCCATTTATGGCGCAAAGAACGCCAACAAGACTCTGCGCGCCGGTTTCACCACAGTGCGCAATGTTGGCGCCGGTGGATTCTCAGATGTCGCTCTGCGCGATGGCATCAACGAGGGAGACGTTCCCGGCCCGCGGATGTTTGTTTCCGGGCCGCCGCTCGGCATCACCGGAGGTCACTGCGACAATAATCTTCTCCCCTACGACTTTCACTATAAGGAGATGGGCGTTGCCGATGGTCCGTGGGCAGCGCGCGCCAAGGTGCGCGAAGTGGTGAAATATGGGGCCGACGTGATCAAGGTGTGTGCTTCGGGAGGCGTGCTCAGCAAAGGTGATCTGCCGGGAACCCCGCAATACACGCTGGAAGAACTGACTGCCATTGCCGAAGAAGCGCACAAGCTTGGCCGCAAAGTGGCCGCGCACGCGCACGGCACCCAATCCATCAAGGACTCCATTCGCGCCGGTATCGATTCCATCGAACATGCCAGCCTGATTGACGACGAGGGCATTGCGCTGGCCAAGCAGCACGGCACCTACCTGGTGTTCGACATTTACAATGACGATTTCATTATGTCGGAAGGCGCGAAGGTCGGCATGCTGCCAGAGTCCATCGAGAAGGAGAGAAAGTTAGGACGTTTGCAGCGGGAAAACTTTCGCCATGCCTTCCAGTCTGGTGCAAAAATCGCGTTCGGGACGGATTCGGGCGTCTATCCCCACGGCGATAACGCGAAACAGTTCGCGAAGATGGTGGAGTGGGGAATGCAGCCTATCGACGCAATTCGGGCCGCTACAATCAACGCAGCGGACCTGATCGGCCAGCCGGACAGGCTCGGCTCCCTTGAGCCCGGCCACTATGCGGATCTGATCGCCGTGAACGGCAACCCGCTGACAGACGTCAAGGTGCTCGAGTCGGTCACGTTCGTGATGAAGGGTGGCGCCGTGGTTCGCAACGACACCGCCTCCAAATGAGCTTTACTTCACGCCAGCGAGCGCAGTCGCGACTTCCTTGATATCCGGGACTACGGGGATGTCGTAAATCTTGGACCAGGCTACCTTGCCCTGCTTGTCCACGATAAAGATGGCGCGGCCGGTGATGCCCTTTTCTGGCAGGAAGACACCATACTTTTCGCTCATCGCCCCGCGTGGCTGAAAATCCGCCAGCAGGGAATACTTGATGCCCATTTTTTCGGCGTAGGCCTTATGCGACCACACGCTGTCCACGCTGACCCCGAGCACTTCCGCGTCCAGGGTCTCAAAATTCTTCATGTCGTTCACAAAGCAGGCATGCTCGTTGGTGCACACCGGGCTCCAGTCCAGCGGATAGAAGACCAACACTACCTTTTTCTTGCCTGCGAAATCGGAAAGTTTAACTTCCTTCTGGCTCTGGTCTTTCAGTACGAAATCCGGTGCACTCTGTCCCACGGCCAAGCTCATAATTCACTCCTCCGATGGATTTGTTGCCGTTCAGCATCTTACCGAATCAGTGCGTTTCTCGCCAATTTCCATCTTTCGTCTGGCCCGGAGCCGCGCTACACTCCCGCGGGAGGTGGCCATGAGCGCCGAGTCTGCACGCCGAGCGCCAATGATGAACCTTCGCGAGTTCGTGGGACGTTACGTCACTCTGGCCGGCAGTTTCGGAAATCCTGTGGCGCTCTCCGCCTTCGGGCTGGGAGTGGAGGAAACGCAGAATCTGTGTTCCAGCCTCGACGAGGATTACCACATCAGCCGTTTCCTGCACTTCTCCCACCGGCAGGGTCAGAGCTATGTCGTTAGTGGAACACCGGTGACTCACCTCTCCATCGATCGCGCCATCAATTCCGTACTGTAGGACGGAGCGTCCCTGGTGGCCATGGGTCGGTAGAGGGCGAATTGCCACAGGGGAACGGATTCCTTTTACGCTTGCCAGGCGCCGCGTAAGAGGATGGACCTTTCGCATCGGTTGCAGGAGCAAGACTCAAACGAATCAGGCGCAGAGAGTTCGTGTACCATGTGGTCTGGTTACCAATCGAGTGGTGCCGGAAATCGGCGAAACACGGTTGCTGGCATCTGGGTCGCCGGCGCCCCTCTCTCGTGATTTTGCCGGGTCGATGAAGGAGCACAAAAATGGACGGGACGAGCACGGTGCTGTTATTCCTGGGCGTGGTAGTTGCAATATCCATATTGAGCATTGCGTTGGGCTCGTTTTTCACCGTGGAGACGGCGCAGGTAGCTATCGTGCAGCGTCTGGGTAAATTCGCGCGCGTTGCAGGGCCCGGGCTGAACTGGAAAACGCCGTTCATCGAAGTGGTGGTGCGGCGAATGAGCATGAAAGTGCAACAGTTCGACGTGCAGGTGGAAACCAAGACGCAGGACAACGTCTTTGTCCAGATTCCCGTCTCCATCCAGTACAAGGTGATGCCGGACGCCGTGGAATCCGCGTTTTATAAACTGACCGATCCGGTGAAGCAGATCGAATCGATGGTCTACAACGTAGTGCTGGGCCATGTCCCAAAGATGAAGCTTGACGACACCTTCCTGAATCAGGCAGACATCGCCAATGATTTGCGCGACAGCCTGGACGGTTCGATGAAGGAGTATGGCTACTCGATTGTGAAGGTGTTGATTTCCGACATTGTGCCGGACCAGAAGGTGAAAGCTGCGATGAACGACATCAACGCAGCGGCGCGCGAACGGGAAGCCACGGTATCCCGTGCGGAAACGAACAAACTGCTGCTGGTCAAACAGGCCGAAGCGGAAGCGGAATCGAAGCGCTTGCAGGGCGAGGGCATTGCAAACCAGCGCAAGGCCATCATCTCCGGGTTGAAGGATTCAGTCGAAGACTTCGCGAAGACCGTGCCGGGCTCCACGCCGCAGGACGTCATGCAACTGGTGCTGATGACGCAGTACTTCGACACGCTGAAAGAGATTGCCGCCAACGATCACAGCAACACGATATTGATCCCGCACACCCCGAACACGTTGACCGACCTGTTCAGCCAGATTCGCAACGCGGTACTCACGGGCCTGGAAATAACCAAGCAGACCGTACCGGACTCGCTCTCGCCGGGCCTCACCAAGAAATAAACGCGATGTTGTTGAACTGGTCCAATCGCTGGGGCCGGAGTTCCAGCTTGTCCCGCGAAGTGTTTCAACTTCAGCCCGGAAGAAAAAACCAGGACAACAGGCCTGCGACGCTCGAGGCAAGCAGGAGTGTCGTAACGACTGGCTGCTCGCAGCACCAGTTTGGAGGGCCGATCAGCACCCATTTCGGCGAGGGCACATGGTTGTGGCCCCTTCGTAGGCGGGTGCGGGAGCGATGCGGCAGTCGTCGAGCGCAAGCGCCTTCGCGGCAATGAAGGCGCTGTAATAACGATAACCAATGGCGTAAATGCAAAGCGCAGCCAGGAAAACCGGGAATGTATTCGTGGAAAGGGCCTGGTGACGTGCCCACGAACCACGGGACAGTTCGGTGTAATTCCGCTTGAGCGAGAACGAGGAACGATAAACTTTCTACCACTAGTCCCGTCCCGCGTTCGGAGCAACTTGGCCCCGGGGGCAGCAGCCCTGTCGGTCAGGAGACGGGTATGGACTTTTCAAAGCGGCGGACGGTGCTTTGGTACTCCTCGCGCAGGGTGTGAGGGAGGCGGCCGCCGAACTTGGAGAAGAACTCGCGCGTGTCGGCGAGGTCAATCTCCCAGTCGTCGGCGTCGACGCGGAACATTTCACGCAGCGCTTCCGGGGAAATGTGCAGGCCGTCGAGCGTGAGTGCATTGCGCGTAGGGACAAAGCCGATAGGCGTTTCTTCCGCGTGGCCCTTGCCCTCGACGCGTTCGAGAATCCACTTCAGTACGCGGACGTTGTCTCCGAAGCCGGGCCAGAGGAATTTGCCGTCGGCGCCCTTTCGGAACCAGTTCACATGGAAGATTTTGGGCGGATGCGGGATGCGCTTGCCCATGTCCAGCCAATGCTGGAAATAGTCAGCCATGTTGTAGCCGCAGAAGGGAAGCATGGCCATCGGATCGCGTCGGGTGATCCCGACATCACCCGTGGCCGCGGCCGTGGTCTCAGAGGCCATGGTGGCGCCGACGTATACGCCATGTTCCCAGTTGAACGCTTCGTAAACCAGAGGGGCAAGACGGGCGCGGCGTCCACCGAAGATGAAGGCCGAAATGGGCACGCCTTCGGGAGCTTCAAATTTGGGAGAGATGCTGGGCGATTGGAGTGCTGGAACGGTGTAGCGGGAATTGGGATGCGCAGCCACGCCTTTGGAGCTGTCCCACGTTTCGCCACGCCAGGTGATGAGGCCCTCGGGCGGCTCACCGCCGATGCCTTCCCACCAGGGTTCGTCCTCAGGAGTGACACCGACGTTGGTGAAGATGGTGTTTCGATTGAGTGCGCGCATGACATTGGGATTGGTTTTCATGCCCGTGCCGGGCGCGACGCCAAAGAAGCCCGCTTCGGGATTGATGGCATGGAGGTAGCCATCGGCACCAATGTGCATCCAGGCGATGTCATCGCCGACTGTCCAGACCTTGTAACCTTGCGATTCGAGGGCCGAGACCATCATGGCGAGATTGGTCTTCCCGCAGGCGCTCGGGAAGGCGGCGGCCATATAGGTTACTTTTCCACCCGGAGATTCCAGGCCGAGAATGAGCATATGCTCGGCGAGCCAGCCTTGCTCGCGAGCCATAAAACTGGCGATGCGCAGGGCGAAACATTTCTTGCCGAGGAGGGCGTTGCCGCCGTAGCCGGAGCCGACGCTCCAGATGAGCCGCTCTTCGGGAAAGTGGGCTATGTAGCGGCGCAGCGGGTCGAGATCCCCGAGGGAATGCAGCCCGGGAACAAAATCGTTGGAGTTGCCGAGGCGGTCGGTGGCCACTTTGCCGATGCGGGCCATGATGCGCATGTTGGCGACGACGTAAGGGCTATCGGTGACCTCGACCCCCACTTTGCTGAGCGGCGAGTTCGTGGGGCCCATGATGTAAGGAACAACGTACATGGTACGGCCGCGCATGGAGCCGTCGAGCAAGGCGCCGATTTTGTATTTCGCAGCGTCAGGATCCATCCAATTGTTGGTGGGGCCGACATCCTCCTTGTCGGGGAGACAGATGAAGGTGAGGTGCTCGGTGCGGGCTACGTCACTTGGATTGCTGCGGTGAAGATAGCAATTGGGATAAGTCTTGGGATTGAGCGCGAACGAGTCCACGTGCTTAAGCATTTCGTGGAGAATGGCTTGATTCTCGGTTTCAGAGCCGTCGCAATAGATGATGCGATCTGGCTTGGTGAGCCGAGCGGCCTGGTCCACCCAGGCTTCCATTGGAGTTCCCACGGTCTACCCCCGGAAAAACTGATGCGATGCATCTGCAAAACAAATCAAAGGGCTCAATCCGACCCGTCTCGGGAGCGCCGAGAGGACAGCGAAGACAGGCAGGAAGGTGCCGTTTCGTCTCGTGTCCGGACAGTTTAAGGTACCGGTCGGCCGGGAAGCAAGGTCACCCAACCGAAGCAGAGTCGGGGGAGGGTGCGGATGGCATATGGGGTGATATTATTTCTGCATGTACGCCCAGAAATTTCAGGTGGAGGTGCTGATCCGCGGGGAGCGCAGAGCGTGCCCCGTGGAGTGGCTAGACCAGTTCTGCATGCGAAACTTCACGAACTCTGCCGATTTTGACGATACGCTTCCGGTCGGGGAAGGCCATGTAGAGGCGAGTTTCCGGCTGACGCCGGAACGGTTCGCCGAGGGGCTGGCGGCCTGGCTGACCCAACGCGGCAAGGGCGAAGGGCAGCCGGTGAGGGTGGAGGTCTCGAAGTGTTAGGGCCGGGACGGCGATCAAGGCTCATCGGGCGCCAGTACGGATTTGCTTTCGAGCGCGGCACGGATGGCAGGTAAGGTTCTGAGCGTGGCTTCTTCTCCTGCGCGGATTAATTCACTGGTCTTCGAGAAATCATCCCAAAGAAACGGGGTCACGTCCGGCTCGATAATGATGTCGGCCTCCTTCCGCCATTCCAGGTCGGCGTGTCTCTGGATGATGGTGAAGGAACGGCTGAGGACATCCGTAAAGGTCCGAGGCTCCCCGATTGCACCCGCTTCGAGGTAGACGGCGATGACCAGTTCGGCACCGAGCAACAATGTGCCTTCGACGGGAACCAGCGCAGTAAGAAACCCGTCGACGAGGGAGCGGCCTTCATATTTTACTGGCACAAATAGGCCGGGATAGGCACAAGAGGCGCGAAGCGGCGGACCAATCAGGCCGCCATGATAGTACACGGGCAATCCGACATTGATGTCGGTGGTAGCGATGGCCAGAGGTTTCTGGAGTTCCTCGAAGCTCTTCACCGGTGTCATGCGTTCGACGAACTGATCAAGACGGTTATTGGTGGCCAGGCCAAGCCAGGAGGGAGTCCAGCGGCCGAAATCGGTAAACTTGGTTTGGGCGGCGATGCGCTCCATTTTTTCAAGCGAAGTGCCGGCACAGTAACCGGTGGCGATGAGCGCTCCGACGCTCGTACCGGCGACCACGTCGACAGGGATTCCCGCTTCGCGCAACACGCGCAGGACGCCGATATGGGCGATGCCACGGGCGAAACCCCCGGCGAGCGCAACGCCGACACGCGGACGCCTGGTTCCTTTGGGCGCGCCGCCATAGGCGAATGCGCGGAACACGTCCCGGGCCATACGCAAAAAGTCCTGCGGTTCGCCGTTTTTTTCTCCGGCCATAGTCCCCTATTTTAAGGCCAGGGGGCTGTTACCAAACGCTCGTTTGACCCGGACGACTCCATTTTGTAACCTGTTCTGCCGTCCTAAACTCACTGCTGAAGGCCGTGTCATGACCCAAAACATTCAGAAAGCCGTTGTACTTGGCGCCGGGACCATGGGCGCCCGGATCGCCGCGCACTTTGCCAATGCCGGGCTGCCTTGCTTGTTGCTGGATATCGTGCCGAAGGATGCAGCGCCCTCGGAGCGGAACAAAATTGCGCTGGCGGGAGTGGAAGCGGCGAAGAAATCGAAACCAGCCGCATTTTTCACGGCCGGGCTGGCATCACGAATTTCCATCGGCAATTTCGAGGACGATCTTCCGCGAATTGCCGATGCGGATTGGATTATTGAGGTTGTCGCGGAAAACTTGGAAATCAAGAAAGGACTGCTCGGGAAAGTGGCTCAATTCCGGAAGCCCGGTGCGATTGTCACGACCAACACTTCCGGATTACCGGTGCACCTGATCGCTGCCGGTTTGCCGGAAGAGTTTCAGCAGCACTGGGCGGGAACTCACTTTTTCAATCCACCGCGATACATGAAGTTGGTGGAAGTCATCCCGGGGCCGACGACTTCCGAAGACGTGGTGCACACAATCTCCGATTTCTGTGACCGGAGACTCGGCAAGGGTGTGGTGATCGCCAAGGACACGCCGAACTTCATTGCCAACCGCATCGGAACGTTTTCGATGCTGAACGCTCTGCGTCTGATGAGCGAACTGGGAATGACCATTGAGGAAGTGGACGCGTGTACGGGGCCGGCGGTGGGGTGGCCGAAATCCGCCACATTTCGCACCGCAGATATCGTCGGACTGGATGTGCTGATGCATGTGGTGAAGAACATTTACCAGACTGCGGCCGGAGACGAATCGCGAGAAGTGTACAAGATTCCACCAATGGTCGAAGAGATGGCCAGGCGCAACTGGCTGGGCGACAAGACCGGGCAAGGATTTTACAAGCGTGTGAAGGGAGGAGAGGGAGAGAAGGAAATCCTGACGCTGGACATGAATACAATGGAATACCGGACGCGCCAGAAGGCGAAGTTCGGCTCCATCGAGGCAGGAAAGGCGATCGAGGATACGCGCGAGCGGCTCCGCGGACTGCTGACGCCGCTGTTTGAAGGACAGAAAACCGACAAGGCTCAGCAGTTCATCTGGGGCGGACTTTCGGAGATGTGCCTGTACGCGGGACGCCGCATGCCGGAGATTTCAGACCACATTGTGGATGTGGATCGCGCGATGCGCTGGGGATTTGCCTGGGAACTGGGTCCGTTTGAGTGTGTCGACGCCATCGGCCTAACGGCGTTCGCCGACCAGATCAGGAAGGAAGGACGAAGCCTCCCTCCAATTTTTGAGAAAGTGCTGGCCAGCGGGAGAAAGAGTTTCTACGAATCGCACCAGGGCCAGAGCAGTGTTTTTGATCTCGCCAGCGGTTCGATGAAGAAGGTCGTGGAGCCGGCAGGAATCCTGATTCTGAAGAACCTGAAGGATGCGGGGCGCGAAGTGGAGCGCAACGCGGGAGCAAGCCTTATTGATCTGGGCGATGGGGTTCTTTGCTGCGAATTCCACGCCAAGATGAATGCCATCGGTGCTGACCTGATCTCCATGATTCACAAGGGTTTGAAGCGGCTGGAAAGCGGTTTTGACGCCATGGTGATCGCCAACCAGGCCACCAATTTTTCCGTCGGTGCGAACCTGATGCTGGTGCTGATTGGAGCGCAGGAGCAGGAATGGGATGAGTTGCACATGGCGGTAAAGCAGTTCCAGAACGTCAATCTAGCGATCAAATATGCACCGAAGCCAGTGGTGGCGGCGCCGCAGGGGCTGGCGCTCGGTGGCGGGTGCGAGATCAGCCTGCACGCGGCGAAGATTCATGCTGCAGCGGAGGCCTACATCGGGCTCGTGGAAACGGGCGTGGGACTGATTCCCGGAGGCGGCGGCACGAAAGAGATGCTGATTCATGCCAATGAGAACGCCGCGTCCGGAGACGATCTGGATTTGTTTCACACCCTGAGGCCGGTCTTTGAAAACATCGCCATGGCGAAAGTCGGAACGAGTGCGGAAGAGTGCCGCGAGTTGGGTTACCTTCGTCGCAATGATGCGGTGTCGCTGAATCGCGAGCGGCTGGTGGAAGATGCAAAGCAGACGGCACTGGCCCTGGTCCGCGGAGGGTGGAAGCCCGCAGCACCTTCCTGGCAAGAGGGAGCACAGACGACAATGATCAAAGTGCTGGGGGAATCCTTCCTGGCGGCGGCGAAAATGGCGATTCACCTAATGGTGCGCGGCGGATACGCTTCGGACTACGACGCGCACGTGGCAAGGAAACTTTCGAATATTCTGGCGGGCGGAGCGTTGTCGGCGCCGCAGTTGGTCAGCGAGCAGTATGTGCTCGATCTGGAGCGGGAGGCGTTCGTGTCCCTTTGCGGGGAGAAGAAAACGCAAGAACGTATTGCCTTTACGCTGAAGACCGGGAAGCCGCTGCGAAATTAGAGTTTGCATTTCAATGCGCCCCCTGCAAAGGGGACTGCCCCAGAAAACGGTCCGGGTGAGAGCGAACTGCAGGCAAGGCCGGCGCCCGGGGCCCTTGCGACCGGAGGAAGCGAGCGGGGGAGCGAGCCGACGCGCTTTAAATCGCATAAAATCGTATTGTCATAACCCATGAATACGTTTATTCTCATGCGCAGGAGAAATTCATGCAAAGGCTCCTGGCGCCTCGGGAAGCAGCAAGCATATTGGGAATCAGTTATCCCACTCTGAAGCAGTGGATTTATCACAAGAAAATAAAGACTGCCAAAACACCCGGCGGGCATCACCGGGTGCCGGAATCGGAGATTGACCGGTTGATCCCCAGAAACCTGGATCGTGGTGACATTTCCACGCGGCGTGGGAACTTCCGGAAGATCAGCGGGCGGAACCAGCTGATCGGGCGAGTCGTGGCGCTAAAATTCAGCGGACTGCTGGCGCAAGTCACACTGTCCATCGGGGAGCAACATATTACCTCCATCATTACGGCGGATGCGGCAAAAGAATTGCGGCTCAAGGTCGGCGATCGCGCGGCCGCACTGATTAAGTCCACCGAAGTCATGATTCTGCGCGTTTGAACCCAGGAGTCTGCCTGATGATCAACCTCCGTACATTGGTAGTTCTCGGTTGCCTACTGGTTTTGGCAAGTCCCGCGAGCGCGCAGGCGCTGCGTGTCGCGGCGGCTTCCGATCTGCAATTCGCGATGAACGATCTTGCAGCTCAGTTCGAAGCCAAAACGGGGACGAAGTTGGCGGTGAGCTATGGATCGAGCGGTAATTTTCGGACACAAATCCAGAACGGCGCGCCTTTCGATCTTTTTTTCTCCGCGGACGCACAGTATCCACAGCAACTCATTTCGGCAGGGATGGCCGATGGCCGATCTCTGTGCATCTATGGACAGGGCCGATTGGTTTTATGGGCGCCGGCGGGCGAGAATCTTCATCTGCTCGATAGAGGCCTTGCGGCACTGAAAGACTCACAGGTTGAGAAGATTGCCATAGCGAATCCAGAGCACGCGCCCTACGGGCGGGCGGCCGTCGAGGCGCTGCAAAAGGCGGGGATCTACGATCAGGTCAAATCCAAACTGGTTTACGGGGAAAACATTTCGCAGGCGGCGCAATTTGCCCAGTCGGGAAGCGCGCAGGTCGGAATCCTTGCCTGGTCGCTCACTTTTGCGGAAAGTATGAAGGCCGGAGAGCGCTGGGAGGTGCCGGCAGAACTCTATGCACCACTCCAACAGGCCGCGGTCATGGTTACGTCGTCCACAAATAAGGCTGCGGCAGCCGCGTTTCTTGCATTTGTGAAGAGCCAGGAAGGACAGAGAATACTCGCGGGGTACGGCCTGGCGCCGGTTGCCTCCGCGGTAAAGCCATGAATATCGAAGCGCTTTTGCTCTCTTTGCGCCTGGCCTTTACGGTAGCAACGCTGCTGCTCTTGGTGGCGCTGCCGCTCGCGTACTGGCTGGCGTTTACTGCCTGGAGGGGAAAATTCCTCATCGAATCGATCGTGGCCCTCCCGCTGGTCCTCCCGCCCACGGTACTCGGGTTCTACGCACTGATTGCGATGGGGCCGCATGGCGCGCTCGGAAGATTCTGGCATGCGCTGTTTGGCCATCCGCTGGCGTTCACTTTCGCGGGCCTCGTCATTGCGTCCCTGATTTACAGTTTACCCTTCGCAGTGCAGCCCCTGGTAGCGAGTTTCGAATCACTGGATCGACGACTGCTCGATGCGTCCTCGATGCTAGGGGCCAGTCGAACCAGGACTTTTGTGCGAATTATTCTGCCACTCGCGTGGCCCGGCGTGATCACAGCGGTGGTGCTCAGTTTCGCGCACACTCTGGGCGAGTTTGGCGTGGTGCTGATGGTCGGGGGAAATCTGGCGGGGGTAACGCGAACTGTGTCGATTGACATCTACGATCGAGTCCAGGCGCTCGATTACACCAGCGCCCACCAGACAGCGTTACTGCTGCTGCTCATCTCGTTTACCGTGCTCTCCGTCGTCTATGGATTGAATCGCCGGATTTGGTCACCGTGGACAAGCCGGTAGGCGCTCCGATGCTCTCCGCAAATATCCGAAAACAGTTTTCTGTGAGGGGAACGCCGCATTTCCGGCTGGGAATCGAGGAGAGTTTTTCGCCGGGGATCACCGTGCTGTTCGGCCCCTCCGGCGCGGGGAAATCGACGCTGCTTGATTGCGTCGCAGGATTGGCGAGTCCGGACGAAGGGTTCATCAAGCTAAAGGAGGAGATATTCTTCGACTCCGGGCAGGGGATCTCGCTGGCACCGCAAAAGCGCGGCATTGGATATGTTTTTCAATCGTTGGCGCTTTTTCCAAACATGACCGTCGAAGAAAATGTCAGCTACGGGATTTCGCATTTGTCCGCTTCCGAACGGTCCGGACGATTGGAGCGGATTTTGAGCACATTTCATGTTCAGAACTTGCGGCGGCGGCGACCCGCGGAACTTTCTGGCGGAGAAAAGCAGCGGGTGGCGCTGGCACGGTCTGTAGTGACCGAACCGCGCATTCTTCTTCTCGATGAGCCGCTGACGGGGCTGGACGGGGGATTGCGGCAGTCGATTTTGCAGGACCTGCGGGAATGGAATACTACCCATCGCATCCCCATTCTGTACGTAACACACAATCAGGAAGAGGTGAACGCGATTGGAGACCGCGTCTTGGCGATGGACGCTGGACAGGTTCGCGAGAGCGGCATGCCGGGAGCCGTCCTGGATGCGCCGCGGTCCCTCGGACTTGCGCAGGCTGCGGGATTTGAGAACCTGCTGCAAGGAAAGGTCATCGAACACCGGGCGACAGATGGCGCGATGCGTGTGGCGCTGGAGGCAGATCTTTGTGAGCTAGAAGTTCCCCTGCAGGCGGTACAGTTGGGGGAATCGGTGCAAGTGGCCATCCGCGCCGGGGACATTCTATTGGCAACCCATGCGCCGCAGGGGCTCAGCGCCCGTAATGTTCTGCCGGGAACGGTGGAATCGGTGGAAGTGCGTGGAACGGTTGCCATTGTCCGGGTTCTTGCCGGTGTGCGTTTCACGGTTCACGTGACACCGGGAGCAATGCGCTCGCTCGAACTCGCGCCGGGGCTCATTCTCTGGCTGGTGGTGAAAACGCACTCGTGCCACTTAGTCAGTCCGCGGTAATGACGATCGCGCTGCAGGGTTTAGTTCCGACGCGCGAATAACCGTGGGACAGTTGCGAGTCGAAGTACAGCGAATCACCGGCGTCCAGAATTTCCTGTTCAGCGCCAATTTTCAGTGCCAGCTTTCCTTTTAGAACGTAGATAAATTCGACGCCGGTGTGCTGGTGCACGTGCATCTCACCTTCCGGTACGGTGCGAAAATCGGCCAGGTAAGCATTAAACTTCCTATCGGTCGCCAGGAAATCCAAAGATTCAAAGTCAAAAGAGGCTCTGGCGAGCTCAGGGGACTCCGGAAATCGCAAACGGTCCTTTTTTCTAACCATGGCAAAGGTGTGTTTTTCCCGTTCGTCGCTGAAGAAATAATCCAGGCCCACACTGAATACCAGCGCGATGCGGGAGAGCGTGGGAAGAGTGGGATAGAGCTTGCCGTGTTCGAGCTTGGAAAGCAGCGCGGGGGACAGGCCGGTGTGGCGGCTGAGCTCGACCAGGCCCATCTTGCGGCGCAGCCGAAGGTGCTTGAGCTTATCGCCGACGTGGTAACGATCGAGCGTTTCCTTCAGATGTTGCGAAACCATAAAATCCGCCCTTCTTTCAGGGAGAAAGAAATCGAGTTCTTTTTTACGGAGAGGATAGCATGCCGGTTTCCCCACAATGCAAGAGTTTTTCACATCCCTCAATCAGGACTGGCAGGAATCCCGTGCTGTGCTCCGGGTGCGGCCGTGCCTTTGGCTAACATCGGCACCATCCACTTCCATTCGCGGTGTCTGTTACCATGGAAAACATCGCTCCAACGAGGATCGCCGTGCCTGAAAAGAACCGCAAAAGGAAAGCAACACCGAAGCCTCTGCGAGCGCGGGAAGCTTCGAGGGACCCGAAGCAGGCCAAGCCAGCTACACGTCTCGAAGAGGTCCTGCAAAGCGCCGCCAACATATTCTTCACCAAGGGATTTCATGCAACCAGCATTGAAGACGTGGCGCGCGACGTCGGAATGCTGAAGGGTTCGCTCTACTACTACATCAAGTCCAAGGAAGACCTGCTGTTTCAGTTGTTGCTGGCAGGGATTGAAGACGGCGACGCGTTCATCGCGACACAGATCGATCCGGAAGGGGATCCTGTCGAGCAACTGGAGCGGGCAATTCGAGCGCAGATCGACTACATCATCCAGAATCGCGTGCCCTTTGGGCTGTTCCTGCATGAGTTTGATTCGCTTTCCGGGAAGCGGCAGCACAAGCTGATTTCGGTGATGTCGCGTTACAATTCGAGATTTGTGGAGCTGGTCAGGCGCGGACAAGCGCAGGGAAAACTAATAGAGGGCGAGCCATGGATTGTGGTGAACGGAATTCTGGGGATGTGCAATTGGCTGTACCGCTGGTACGATGCGGAGCAGGTCTCTGATCCGGAACAGGTCAAGGCGGTCTTTCTGCGCATGCTCTTTGCGGGGATTTGCAAAGGCGGCACCGCGCCGCAAGCTTAGCCCGCCGGGCAAATTGGCTGGTCCGCGGACGGCCTGCCTGATTGCCCATTTTACGCAGGTCGGGAACAATCGATGGGTAACTCGAATCCAATCTTGACGAGAGCTAGATGAAGCAAAAAATTGTAAGTTCGCTGGACGCTGCCGTCGCGGATATTCCTGACGGAGCCACAATCATGTTTGGAGGATTTGGGGGGGCGGGTTTCCCGAATAATTTGATCCAGGCATTGTCGCGGCGGGGCACCGGGAAGATTGTCGCCATCAGTAATAATTGCGGAACGCGCGAGGGCGAGCTCGGGATCATGTTCAAGAACGGGCAGGTGAAACATGTGATCTGTTCGTTCCCCGGCCCGCACGCGAATTATTTCCAGGAAAGATTTGCAAAGGGTGAAGTAACTTGCGAACTGGTGCCCCAGGGAATTCTGTGCGAACGTATGCGGGCCGCGGCAGCAGGACTAATGGGCTTCTATACGACGGTTGGCGTGGGAACGGAAGTAGGTGTGGGCAAGGAAGAGCGCGAGATCGATGGAAAGCGTTGCATCCTGGAAATGCCAATTCATGCTGATTTTGCGCTGATTAAGGCGCAGACGGCGGATGCGCTCGGCAACCTGACTTACCGTCTGGCGGCCCGGAATTTCAATCCGATCATGGCTATGGCCGCCACAACGACGATTGTTGAAGTGGACGAGATTGTGCCGGTGGGCTCGATTGCACCGGAGAACGTGATTACTCCGGCGATCTTCGTGCACCGAATCGTGCAGGCGAAAGGATTGCATTATGCCGGATAAACCGCGCCTTACCCGCGAACAGATTGCCGAACGTGCGGCGCTGGAATTACCCGACGGCGCCTATGTGAATCTTGGGTGGGGAATTCCGAACCTCATTTCGGATTATTTGCCAAAAGGCGTGACGGTGTACTTCCATAGCGAGAACGGGATCCTGGGGATGGGTCCGCGCGCAAAAGCCGGCGAAGAGGACTCTGACCTGGTGGATGCGATGAAGGTACCGGTGACGCTGATTCCGGGCGCTTCGTTCTTCAGTCAGGCGGATGCCCACCTGATGACGCGCGGGGGACATCTCGATGTGGCGGCGCTCGGGGGATTCCAGGTGTCGGAGAGGGGGGACCTGGCGAACTGGAAGATTCCAGGATCGAAGGGCAGCGGAGGAATCGGCGGAGCGATGGACATTGCGGCCGGGGCCAAGAAGCTGATTGTGTGCATGGAGCACAATACGAAGGATGGAGCGCCAAAAATTGTGAAGCAGTGCAATTATCCGCTGACGGGAATCGCATGCACGGATACTGTCGTGACCGATCTGGCGGTGATCGATGTGACCCCGGAAGGACTGGTGTTGCGCGAAGTGGCGCCGGGATGGACGGCAGAAGAAGTGCAGCAGCGGACCGGAGCGAAATTGATCGTGCGGGAGAAAACTCCGGAGATGCGCCTGACCTAAGGTCCCCTTACATTCTTGCCGCGGCGCGGGCGGCGATGTGGCCGTCAGGAGTACGCATGATCACGACCAGGCTGTCGGTAACGGGAATGCCGGCGCTGGGCACGTCAAATTCAAATAGCCATTCAAATCTCTCCGGAAGATCTGCGGCCAGATCGACCGCGTAAGGCTGGACAGCGCGGGTCTCAAAATGTTTCGGGACGATCCCGGGCGCGGGGCGCAGAGCGAGGCCGCGTTTCCAGTAAAAACTGAGGCGAAGGGTGCTGACCATGGCGTGCGTAAGATAGGTTCGACCGCCTACGGATTGCAGCTGGCTGTCGCACGGAAAATCATACATCAGGAAGCTCAAGTGCAACTGGGCGGGGAACTCGGTGACGATTTCATTGCCACGGTGAATCAGGGTACCGAGTTCGGTGTCCACTCGCTTGAGGTTATTAAAGTAACCGGGAGCCAGTGCTCGACCCGTGAGGCGAAAGCAGGGGCCGGAGGGAAGCCCGCCGTCAGTCGTCAACTGCAGGCCGCCGTCATAGTTCCAGACGGTTTTTTCGTGTTTAGGCTGGGCGGAAAGAAACGGCGCGGGTAGGGACAGCAGTAGGAGTACTGCCAGGGAGAGGAAGACTGGATGCCGGCCAGACATAGAGATTACCGATAAGAGAGAGTTTACCTCTTCGCAGGCAGCGGGAAACAACCAAAAGTTCAATACCGGGAGCGATGGCCGGGATACCCAGTAGACCGATGGCGCGGGCGGGATCTGCCCCGGGGCGGAGCGAGCCGACACAGGAAAAATGACGCTTATCGCAGCTGCACCGTCTCGGGTCGATATTTATAACGCAAGAAAAGGATTTTCCTGCCACGACAGCGCACCTGGTGAAGTACGGAGCGGAATGATGCGTCCGGTCGCCTTCCTAACCATCCCCCTCACCACCTGCAAGGATTTGCAGTTGCCTTCGGTCCGTTTCGTACCCGGAAGACGACCTTTCTCCGTTCAACGCTTTGGCTTCATGGACCTCACGAGCGGTAGCTCACGGGTGGGTCATGGATTCGGGCTGGACCAAAGCGTCGAATTCATCGGCGGTTAGGAAGCCCAGCTTGGTGGCGGCCGCCTTGAGGCTGGTGTTCTCGTGGTGAGCGGTTTTGGCGACCTTGGCGGCGTTGTCATAGCCGATTTTGGGAGCCAGCGCGGTCACCAGCATCAGGGAGTTATGAACGTAATTGTCAATGGTCTCGCGATTCAGTTCGATGCCGATGATGCAGTGATCGACGAAGCTGTTCATGGAATCGGCGAGCAGCTCGACGGAGTGCAAATAATTGAAAATCATGACCGGCTTGTAGACGTTGAGCTCGAAATTGCCCTGGGAGCCGGCGAAACCGATCGCGGCGTCATTGCCCATGACCTGGACGGCGACCATGGTCACGGCTTCGCACTGCGTTGGATTGACTTTGCCGGGCATGATGGATGAGCCGGGCTCGTTTTCGGGAAGAGTCAATTCGCCGAGGCCACAACGCGGGCCGGAGGCCAGCCAGCGAATATCGTTGGCAATTTTCATCAGTGAAGCGGCCAGGGTCTTGAGCGCTCCGGAAGCAAACACGATTTCATCGTGAGCCGAGAGGCTGGCGAACTTGTTGGGATGCGAACGGAAGGGCAGCCCGGTGAGCTCACCGATTTTCTTCGCGGCGCGCTCTGCGAATTCCGGGTGAGCATTCAGCCCCGTGCCGACGGCAGTGCCACCGATCGCGAGATCAAGCAGGCCATCGAGAGCAACCGCGATGCGGGTGCCGTCCCGGTCGAGGAGACTGACCCAGCCGGAGAATTCCTGGCCGACGGTGAGAGGCGTGGCGTCCTGCAAGTGCGTTCGGCCGATCTTGACCACGCCGGCGAATTGCTTGGCTTTGGCGTCCAGCGTGTCCCGCAGCTTTTTGACCGCGGGGAGAAGGTGGCGGGAGGTCTCGGTAGCCGCAGCGATGTGCATCGCGGCGGGGAAAGTATCGTTGGAGGATTGCGACATATTGACGTCGTCGTTCGGATGAACGGGTTTTTTCGAGCCCATTTCACCGCGGGCAATCTGGATGGCGCGGTTGGAGATGACCTCGTTGACGTTCATGTTGGTCTGCGTGCCGCTGCCGGTCTGCCAGATGCGAAGGGGAAAGTGCTCGTGGAGTTTGCCGGAAATGACTTCGTCGGCGGCCTGAGTGATGAGGTTGCATTTTTCTTCGGAGAGCTTGCCGAGGTCGCGATTCACGAGCGCGGCGGCCTTCTTGAGAATGCCAAAAGCGCGGATGAGCTCGGGGGGCATGGTGTCCTTGCCGATAGCGAAATGGATGAGCGAGCGGGCGGTTTGTGCGCCGTAATAGCGGTCCATCGGGACCTCGATCTTACCCATGCTGTCAGATTCTGTACGCGTAGGAACGGACTTGGCGAATTGCGTGGCTTCAGACATAGCGGTCTCCTGCGGAGCGATGGGGATAGTTTAGCAGGCAGGGAGGGAGGAAGTAAGGATCGAACGGAGCAGGGGAGAAGGAAAGGAGGAAAGGAGGGCAAAGAAAAAAGACAGCAGCAGCGTGATCCATGTCACAGCCCGTGCCCGGTTTGCAGTTGAAAATGATTTGCATGTATAATTGCAAATGATTTGCATCTAGGGTGTGACCATGCGCGTCAAAATCAGATTTCGATCGCCGCGATCTCTTGTGCTGTTCTTTCTTTCAGGTCTATTGGCCGGACTTGCTGTTGCGGCCGATACCCCCACACTGTCCGGGACCGTGACCGATCCGAGCGGCTCGGCCATCGCCGGAGCCAAGGTCGCACTTGGCAGCCTTGATTCCAACAAACAACTGACGGGGGTGACCAATAGCGAAGGGCAATACGGACTGGTTGCTCCCCCTGGTGAATATGAGCTGCAGATTTCAGCGCCCTCCTTCCATTCCTTTCATCAGACCGGACTGGTTCTGAGGGAAGGGGTGTCGGCGCAGCTGGACGTAACGCTCGCTCTGGAGCCGCACACAGACAGCATCTCGGTAGTCGAAGAGAGCTTCCTGCCAGATGCAACGTCCACGGAGCTGGGGCAGGAACTCGCAGAAAAGAAGATTTCGTCGGTGCCGCTGAACGGGCGCAATTTTACGGACCTGATGAGCCTCGAGCCAGGTGTTATACCAACCAGCAGCGCCCAGCCGAATGCGGTGGTCATGTCCGGAGTGACGACCACGCCACCCTCGGGAGACCTCGCCGCAGGGAATGTTTCCGTCAGCGGGCAACGCGAAACTTCGAACGGGTTCGCGGTGAATGCGAGCGACGTCGAGGAAGTTGTCAATATGGGAACCGCCATCGTGCCGAACCTGGAATCGATCCAGGAACTGCGCGTGCTCACCGCGAATTTCGACGCTCAATACGGCAACTACAGCGGCGGGCAGGTATTGTTGACCACGAAATCCGGTACAGATTCTTTCCACGGCAGTGCATTTGAGTTCCTGAGGAATACGGACCTGGACGCGAAGAGTTATTTTTCGCCAGACCGCGCTGCGTTTGATCGCAATCAGTTCGGAGCAACGCTGGGCGGGCCGGTGATGAAGAGCGCCGTGCATTTCTTTGCCGACTACCAGGGAACGCGGATGACCGAGGGAATCGAAACCGGACTGATTTCCGTGCCTTCAGCTCTCGAGCGAACCGGCAACCTCTCTGACCATGCAGACTCGCTCACCGGGGCTGTGAGCGGGCCGTATCTTGCGGGGCTGCTGGCAGAGAAGCTTGGCTACGCCGTGAACTCGGGGGAACGCTACTATTTTTCGGGCTGCACGAGCCTCTCGCAGTGCGTATTTCCGAATGCGCAAATCCCAGAGAGCGCATGGTCTGCGCCCGCCCTGGCATTGTTGCAGTACATCCCGAAAGCCAACCAGGGCCCGACGATTTTCTCCTCGTCCTCGGGAAACGAATCTCTGCGGGACGATAAAGGCGCGATTCGGGTTGATGTGACCCCAAGATGGGGAACTTTGTCGGGATATTACTTTGTGGATGATTACGGGCTGGACAATCCTTATCCGACGAGTCAGGGCGGGGCGAATGTGCCGGGTTTTAACGCTCTTTCGGAAGGAAGGGCGCAACTGCTCAGTCTGGGCTTTACCAAGGTATTCAACTCAACCGCCGTCAATGAATCCCACTTCAGTTACATGCGCAACGCCAGCGTTATTGGTGCCCCGGTGGGCGGTGTGGGACCGTCGCTCGCGTCGCAGGGATTTGTGACCGGGGAAGGGACGGCTGGGATCGTCCCGCTCAATCCTGCGATTGAGGGGATCGAGAACACTTCTCTGAACAGCCTGACGCTAGGTGTGGACGTTACGGGGCTGACGCAGGCGAGCAATACCTATCAATGGTCGGATAATTTCACGCGCATTGCCGGGCGGCACACCTGGAAGTTCGGGGGATCTTTGCACTTGGATCAGATCAACACAAACCCTCAGACGTGGCCGAATGGCTCGTTCGCCTTCCGAGGAACGGAGACGGGACTGGATTTTGCCGATTTTCTGTTGGGAGTGGCAAGCAGTTACTCGCAAGCAGATTCCAAGAGCTTCTACCCGAGGAACAAGTATGTGGGTCTTTTCGCGCAAGACACCTGGCGGATGACGCCGAATCTTACCTGGAACTATGGAGTGCGGTGGGATGTTCTGCCGGGATGGCGGGAAAAGTACAATCAATTTCCCGGGCTGGTGTTGGGGGAACAATCGGTCGTTTTCCCGGGCGCGCCTCAGGGGTTGGTGTTTCCGGGGGACCCCGGAGTGCCGTCGACGCTGGCGCCGACGAAGTACACAGATTTTGCGCCGCGGCTGGGAGTAGCGTACTCACCGGAGTTTCAGGATGAATGGCTGCGACGGCTTTTCGGCACCGGGGGGCAGACCCGCCTGGTGGCTGGATTCGGCACGTTCTACACGGCGTTTGAGGGATTATCGGCAGGGATCATGAGCGCCAATCCTCCGTACGGGTACAGTTACACGAGTCTGGCACCCGCGCTGTTCGCGTCACCTTTTGTTTCCGCAGCGAGCGGTCAGCAGTTCGGACAGCCTTTTCCTTCGCCGATTCCCGCCTACGGGGCTACGCCGAGTCGGCCTGACACCAGCGTGGACTGGTCGAAGTACTTGCCGATCACCGGTGTTCCGGCATTTGACCGGGCCAACGTGCCACCGTACGCAGAGACTTATTCGCTGTCGATTGAACGGCAGATTGGCAAAGACACGCTGCTGACGACGAGTTACGTAGGATCGCAGGCACACCATCTGCTGGTTCTCACTCCGGCCAACCCCGGGAACGCCGAGGCATGCTTGAGTGTAAGTGAGCTGTCGCAGGTGGCACCCGGCAGTTCCACCTGCGGCCCGTTTAGCGAAGGCGGGTTATTCACCAGGGCCGACGGGCAAGTCGTGAAAGTTCGCGGCCCGTTCAGTGCGCAATTTGACGCGGTGACCTATCAGAAGACGATCGGCAGTTCGAACTACAACTCGCTCGAGATCAACCTGCGGCACCACAGCAAGTCCCTGGAAGTTCTTGCCGGCTACACCTACGGCAAATCGCTCGACGACTCTTCCAGTTTGGCCGAGGAGGTCAATCCGATCGAACCGGGGCTGAGCAAGGCAATTTCTGCCTTCGACCTGCGGCACAATTTTGTGCTTTCCTACAACTACAGCGTGCCAGGACGGATATTGGGCCGGGAGAACCGCTGGACCGAGGGCTGGTCGCTTTCGGGTGTAATGCGCGCGGCGACGGGCCTTCCGGTAACGTTCTATAACAACAACGACACCTCGCTCGTTGGGAGCATTCCGAACGGGATCAATAACAACGGTCTGGATACGCCGGAGCGTGCCCCGGGAAATCTAAAGGTCAATAACAACCCCCGAAATGGCTTGCCTGCTTTCAACACTGCGTTGTTCTCTCTTCCCGCTCTCGGACAGTTCGGCACCGCGGCGCGCAGATTCTTCTCCGGCCCGGGAATGTTCAACTTTGACATGGCGTTGCAGAAGGACATGCGACTGACGGAATCGAAGGCCTTGCAATTCCGGGTGGAGACGTTCAACACCTTTAACCACGCGCAATTCTTTGGGCCGGCAGCGGTGGATGGAAATATCAGCGACGCGACCTTCGGTCAGGTAGTCAACAGCATGTCGCCACGGCTGGTACAACTGGCGGCGAAGTTCGAGTTCTAGCGGCAGAGTTCCTCCGGGCCAGAGCTTCTTTGCGGCTCAAGGAGAGGATCGAGAATTCCCCCGATTTCAGGCCCCTGGAGTTGCGCCCCCCGGCCCTGAGTTCTGCTGAGCGGACGGGTCTGGCCGCCAGCCCGACATCGAAAGCGGACCCCATCCGACAGCGGAGATTTGATCCCACGGAACGAGGGCCGAAACTCCTGAAATCGGCCAGTTATTACTAAGTTCAGCACACCCCCCCCTCCAGGATGTTGCCCCTGGATAGAACGAGCGGCAATCTAAGGATGCAGGTTTTAGTACTTCTATACCCGGGTGGCGTTTTCCACGCAAACCGCTAGGAATGGAACGGAATTCGGTGCCAGCACGGAACGACCGTGCAGCGGGAGTGGAGACGAATGGGTACGGGAGAAACGAACTGACAGGAGCGAGTGGTCCACGAGAGGACTGCGCACCCTGAGCGTGAGATGGAGAAGAGGACGAACATGATCCCCAGCAAAAAAGCGACAGCAGCTCTCCTGGTAGGGATGGCATTTCTATTAGTGGCGTGCAGCGGCCTGACCGATAAGGCGGGCGGCGGTGGAACGGGCACGTACACGATTGGCGGGGCGGTGAGCGGCCTGACTGGGACAGGTTTAGTTTTGCTGAACAATGGTGGGAGCGCCCTGACTGTTCCCGCTGGCGCGACCTCCTTCACATTCGCGACGGGCGTGGCTTCGGGCGGAGCCTACGCGGTTACGGTTGGGACGCAACCGACCAATCCGTCGCAGACCTGCACGGTTGCCAAGGGCACGGGGACGGCCACTGCCAACGTGACGAATGTCACGGTTACTTGCTTGTCGGCGTACACGATTAGCGGAACGGTGAGCGGACTGACCGGGTCGGGGCTCGTATTGGCCGACAACGCCACGGACACGCTGGCGATCAGCGGAACCGGGACCGTACCGTTCTCTTTCAAGGTTTTGGTGAACGGGGCCTACAACGTAACGGTGCAGACGCAGCCAACCAACCCCACGCAGACCTGCACGGTTGGCAACGGTTCGGGAATGGCAACGGCCAACGTCACCAATGTCCAGGTGACTTGCTCATCGAAATTCTCGATTGGCGGGAACGTCAGCGGGCTGACGGGAACGGGATTGGTGTTGCAGGACAATGGCGGAGACAATCTGACGATCCCAGCCGGAGCGACATCGTTTACGTTTGCGACCCTGGTGCCCGGAGCATACAACGTGACCGTGCTGACACAGCCTTCGAATCCTGTGCAGACATGCGTCGTATCGAATGGAACAGGAGCAGCCACTGCCAACGTCACCAACGTAAACGTGACGTGTTCGTCGGGATTCACGATCGGCGGTACGGTGAACGGGCTTACCGGAGCGGGATTAGTGTTGACGGACAACAGCAACGACAACCTGACCATCACCGGGACAGGGAGCGTGAAGTTCACGTTCGCGCTATTGGTAACGGGAACGTACAACGTTACTGTGAAAACGCAGCCCACCAACCCTAGTCAGAATTGCACGGTGACGAATGCAACCGGAACAGCGGCGGCTCCGGTCACCAATGTGACGGTAACTTGCGGGGCGGTCTACACGATCGGTGGTAATGTTACGGGTTTGCTCGGCACAGGGTTGGTGCTCGAAGATACGCTTGGGACTGTTCTCGATCAGCTCCCAGTTACTGGGACGGGAACCGTTCCGTTTACGTTTGCAATACCGGCGCCGGCGAACTCGACCTATGCGGTGAGCGTTGTAACCCAACCGACCAACCCCGTACAGACTTGTTCGGTAACGAATGGAACAGGAACGGCGACTGGCAGCGTGACGACAGTCCAGGTGGTGTGCCCAGCGCCGGAGTGGACCATCGGCGGAACACTCCTTGGTTTGGTTGACCACACCTTCCTTGGCACGTCACTTGACGGAGCAACCGCCGAGTTGCAGGACAACGCCGGCGATAATATCTTCGTTACGGGAGACAACCAGGGCTTCACCTTCCCAACCCCAGTGACGAACGAGGGAAAGTACGACGTGAGCGTGTTTGTGCAACCGACCAGCCAGCTCCAGGCTTGCGGTGCTTTCTACTACATGGGAGTGGCAACGGCGAACGTTACCAGTGTGATCATCGACTGTCAGCACAACGACTGGACATGGCAGTTCGGCGCAGATACGGCTGGGACCTATGGCCCCTTGGGCTTTGCCCAAGTTCCACCTCCGCCCGCTCCCGCTACCGATCCGAACACCCCGGGAGGGAGAGACTACGCCTCTACCTGGTCGGACTCGGGAGGAAAAAAATGGATGTTCGGCGGCTACGGCATGGTCGTGCAGGGAGTGACCCCGCCGTTCCTTCCCGGCATTCTGAATGATCTGTGGGTCTTCTGGCCGGGGCTTTATAACCCGACCGGGGCATGGATCCCGGCAAACCTGCCGATAACCACGACCAAGTTTAAGACCGGTACGACGACCGCAGTCGCGAGTACCGTTCCGATGCAATATCCGGACGCCTATAGCAGCACCTCAACCAGCTTCACCTATACCGACCCCACTGGGGACATAATTACCAACTTCAATCCCGGCGGGCCGGGAGCACGGTGGGGCAGCGTTACATGGTCGGACAAAGCGGGTAATTTCTACCTGTTTGGCGGGCAAGGCAACGCCGCGGCCCCCTTCAGCGGACTGCTGAATGACCTTTGGGAGTTCACCCCCAACCAGTACGATACCTCGGCTGGCAACTACACCGGGTCCTATACATACACAGGGACCTGGCAGAACCTGAGCGGCTATGCAACCGCCAACGTTGCGGGCAACTACACGCTTGCCCCCTTCCCCGGTGGCCGCTGGGGAGCGGCGTATTACACCGATGCTGCCGGAACCCTATGGATGTTTGGCGGCCAGGGCTACGACTCAAACGGGAATCTCGGGCTGCTGAACGATCTATGGAAGTACAGCGGCGGAACGTGGACCTGGATGGGTCCATCAAACTCGAACGTAGGCCAAAACAACGGCATCTACGGAACACTCGGCCAAGGGTCGACAGCAAATGCGCCCGGCGGTCGCCAGAGTGCCGCGCTGTTTGCGGATAACAACGGGAATCTGTGGTTGTTCGGCGGACTAGGTCTGGATTCTGTGGGAACGCAAAATCCAGGAAACACGGGTACACTCCCGAACGGCACCACGCCTGAAGGTGCGTTGCTCAACGATTTGTGGAAATTCGACATCGCCACGGGCGAGTGGACCTGGATTTCAGGCGGAGGAGCGATCGGCCTGGCGAACCAGATTGGAATGTATGGGTCCCAACAAGCGCCTGCCACGGGATTCTATCCCGGTTCACGCTGGGGAGCGGCAAGCTGGTCCGACAGCAACGGGAGCCTCTGGATTTCCGGCGGATGGGGCTATGCCTCAGCCGTCGCTCAGAGCACCGGATTCTTGGACGACATTTGGGAATACGACACTGCCGGGCCCAATGCGGGCTTGTGGACTTGGTGGAAGGGTTCAAGCAACGTAAATGAGATCGGCAACTATCCGACCTACTTACCTGTCCAGCTTGGCGTACCGTTTGTGAACAACCAGCCGGGCGCCCGCCGAGGAACTGCGTTCTGGCAGCAAGACCAGTACGGTTACGTATGGGCGTTCGGCGGACAAGGCTATGACTCGATCGGAGCCAATGGCTATATGGGCGACTTCTGGACGTACTTGCCGTTCCCGTATTAGCCAAACTAGAACGAAAATCCAGCAGGGCAGGAACAGCCAGGGAGGCGAGTGGTCCCTGGCTGTTCCTTTTTTTGTCAGCGGCTGGACAGGGAAAGAAAACCTGCCCTGAAAAGAGGGTCGCACCGACGCGCTTCTTGGAGCACCCGGCTCCAATCCCAGCCCGCACCGGCTGAGCGACTTCTACCGTACCTCCGGCGCTCCGAGAAATGCCGTCCGGCGAGTGGAGAAAGCTCAGTCAGGGCCGCAAGTCGAGGGGCAGAGGCGCGCATTGGCTTGCTGTATAATTGGATGCTGGGGGAAATCAGCCCGTAATGGCAAGGATAAGGCAGAAGGGGAAGGCGTCGGCGGAGACGCGACGGCGGAAGCGATTGCGTTTTTACCGGACGCGACTGCGCGAGCTATGGCGGATCGGGAAGGCCCTGCTCTCGACCAAGCACCCTTTTCTCGTGCACATCATCCCGATGCGCCGGTGCAACCTCGACTGTACCTATTGCAACGAGTATGACGATAGTTCGAAGCCAGTGCCGATCGAGGAGATGAAGAAACGGCTGGACCTGCTGGCGGGCATGGGGACTTCGATCATAACCATCAGTGGCGGTGAGCCGCTGATGCATCCCGAACTCGATGAAGTCATCCGGCATATTCGGAAGCGCGGCATGGTCGCGGGGCTGATCACCAACGGATTCTTCCTGAACAAGGAGCGGATTGAGCGGTTGAACGAAGCGGGGCTCGAACACCTGCAGATCAGCATCGACAATGCGGTGCCTGATGAAGTGTCGAAGAAAAGCCTGAAGTCATTGGACGGCCGGCTGGAGATGCTGTCGGAGTGGGCCGTGTTCCAGGTCAACATCAATTCTGTGCTGGGCAGCGGCGTGAAGAATTCCGAGGACGCGCTGCAGATTGCACATCGGGCGCTGGAGTTGGGATTTACGAGTACGGTCGGAATCATCCACGATCATGACGGGCAGTTGAAGCCTCTCGACCAGCGGGACCAGGAAATATTTGAAGAGATCATGACGCTCGGAAAACGCTCCTACTCGCGATTCAACGAGTTCCAGCACAATGTGGCGCGGGGACGGGAGCATGATTGGAAGTGCCGGGCTGGATCGAGATACCTGTACATCTGCGAGAACGGTTTAGTGCACTGGTGCTCGCAGCAGCGGGGGTACCCGGGAGTGCCCCTGGCAACCTACACGGCGGAGATGCGGCACCGGGAATTCCTGACCCATAAAGGTTGCGCACCGAGGTGCACTGTAAGTTGCGTACAGCAGGTGGGGATACTGGACAACTGGCGGGCGAAGCAGACCGAACAAGCCGGCGCAGTTTCGCCGAAGAGTGACCTGGTGCAGATTGAGAAATGAAGAGAGCAGCCTGTAAGGAAACAGAGCCCGGGGGACGGGATGAGCGTTGGCGCGGGGAACTGCGCCTCTTGTTTTTGGGACGGTTGCGTGTGGCGAACAGGTAAACGGAGAGTGCGTTGACGGTGTGCGGCCAGTCTCGAAGAATAGAGGCATGCCGAATCCAGCCATTGAAATTGAGGCGCTCTCGAAGGAGTACCCCTACGGCTTTCTGCACTTGAAGAAGAAGAAGTCCCTTGAAAGCCTGAGCATGCAGGTGCAGAGGGGCGAAGTGTTCGGATTCCTGGGCCCGAACGGGGCGGGAAAATCCACCACCATCAAGCTATTGATGCGGCTGATCTTCCCATCCTCAGGGACCGCACGAATCCTTGGAAAATCAATTGAAGACGTTTCCATGCACCGGGGAATCGGTTATTTG
The DNA here is from genome assembly GCA_963842585.1 of Candidatus Acidiferrales bacterium. Taxonomy (GTDB): domain Bacteria; phylum Acidobacteriota; class Terriglobia; order Acidiferrales; family UBA7541; genus Acidiferrum. The sequence goes on along the minus strand of CAWJHG010000011.1, from coordinate 217,205 downwards.
CCCGAACAGCCCTACTTCTATGACTACCTGACCGCGTCGGAATTGCTGGACTATTTTGCACGGTTCCACGGCCTTACGGCGGCGGACCGGCAGCAACGCGTCGAACGGATGCTCAAGAAGGTGGGGCTGGATACTGCGAAAAAGATTCAACTGAGGAAGTACTCGAAGGGAATGCTGCAGCGAGCCGGGTTGGCGCAGGCAATCCTGCATGATCCGGAGGTCGTTGTGCTGGACGAACCGATGTCCGGGCTTGACCCGCTCGGTCGGCGAGAGGTGCGGGACATCATTCTGGAGCTAAAAAAAGAGGGGCGAACGGTCTTGTTCTCTACGCACATCTTGTCAGATGCGGAAATGCTGTGCGACCGGGTGGGGGTCATCGTGGGCGGAAAGCTGAAGGGGGTTGGAACGCCCGGAGAAATGGTAGGCATCAAGACGCAGGGGATGGAGATTCTGTTCGAACTGGACAGTCAGACAAAGAATTTTGCGCTCTTGGAACGGGCCACGAAGACAGGCGAACGATACCGGGTGCACCTGCCGGAAGCCGAGCTTTACGGTGCGCTCGATGAATTGAAGGCCGCAGGAGCGCGAATTCTCTCCGTGGCACAGATCAAACCGACCCTGGAAGAATTTTTCATGAACCTGGTGGATGCCGACCGGGCACAGGCGAATGCGGTTGAAGTGAGCGGGCAATGACCAACGTATGGATTGTGGCGAGGAATACGTTTCGGGAAGCGGTACGGGACCGGGTGCTGTATAACCTGGTCTTTTTTGCTCTGCTGATGATGGGCGCGGCGATCTTGGTGGGGCAGATCTCGATTGGGATCGAACAGAGCGTGATGATCAGCTTGGGATTAACGGCGATCTCCGTGATCGGAATCTTTATTGCGGTATTTATCGGGGTCGGGCTGGTGTCCAAGGAGATGGAGAAGCGGACGCTGTATGCCCTGCTGGCAAAGCCGGTCGAACGGTGGGAATTCCTGCTCGGCAAGTACGCCGGGCTGGTCATGACGCTGACTGTGAACACGGCGGCGATGGCGGTGGGACTCTATGTGGCCCTGTGGACTGTGAAGCACCCTCTCGAGAGGAGCGACTGGTATGTGCTGGTCGCAGTGTACCTGATCCTGCTGAAGTTGGCTCTGATTGTGGCACTGGCGATGCTGTTTTCCTGTTTCACGACGCCTTTTTTGGCCATCTTGTTCACCGTGGGAATTTATATTGCCGGAGTTTTCGCCGAGGAGCTGCGGACCATGCAGGTTGTCGATATGACCCCTGCAACCATGAAATTCTTGAGGGGAATCTCCTACCTGCTTCCGAACTTTGAAAACTTCAACGTCATGGGAGCAGTCGCCCACGCGCGGGGAGTGCCCGGAAAACTGGTTTTGCAGGATACCTGCTATGCAATTGTCTATGGCACGGTGGTCCTGGCCGCGGCGGCGGTGGTATTTTCGCGGCGAAACCTGAAATGAACCCGACGAGGACAAAACGATTGCCGTTGGCGGCCTTTCTGGCCGTTGGATTTGCAGGCATTTGGCAGCTGCAAGTGAGGATTGACCGCGAGAAAGGCCTGATCCGGGTCGAGCAAGACCAGTTAGCGTTTCAGTCCGGAAGTCTGGTGAAAAGGCTCAGCCTGGAGTATGCGCCGCTGATGGGCGCAATTTACTGGACGCGGGTGGTGCAATACTTCGGGGAGAAGCACCGGCTGCACCAGACCAGTCTCGATTTGCTCTGGCCGCTGCTCGATGTTACCACCGCGCTCGATCCGCAACTCCTGCCGGCGTACCGCTTTGGATCGATGTTCCTGAGCGACAATCCGCCGCGAGGGGCGGGGCGGCCGGACTTGGCGGTGCGGCTGCTCGAGCGAGGGATAAAAGCAAATCCGGACCAATGGCGGCTGTACCAGGACTTGGGAAATGTGTATTACTTCGATGCGAAGGACTACGCGAAGGCAGCAGCGGCATATGAAGAAGGCAGCAAGAATCCGCATGCATTGATCTGGATGAAGGTGATGGCCGCGAAAATCGCGGCCGAGGGAGAATCACCGGAGACGTCCTATTTCCTGTGGGAGCAGGTGTATGAGACAACCACCGATCCCTCGGTGAAGAAGAACGCAGAGGATCACCTGAAGTTGATGCAGGTGCAACTGGACTTGAGAACGATAGACCGGTTGGCGGGTGAATTGGAGAAGAAGACCGGGAACCGGCCGACGCGGATTGCCGAGTTGGTTCAGGCCGGACTGCTCCAGGCCGCGCCGAGAGACCCGGAGGGATATCCATATGTTCTCGGAGAAGGCGGAAAGGCCGAGCTGAATTTGGACAGCCCCCTGCTCGAACAGACGCTACTAGAAAAGATGAGGCAGTCCAAGTAAAGAGAGCCCCTGAAAATTCACCGTGCACGCAAGGCGGACGGGATCACCTCCTCCAGAACAGAGAGGGACTCGTGGTCACTCCGAAACACAAAGAAGTGTCATATGCGGGTCGATCAGGATCTTGTGGGGTTCCGAAGCGGTGTTCAAGGTGAAAGAAGTCTCCTCCCCGGAAGTGATCACGGTTCCCAATAAAGTGCTGTGGCCTGCGCTCGAGCCGACATACAACGGGACGGGTGCGACGAAAGAGCGGAGGACACCGGATTGAAGTAATTTTCCGTGAACCTGGAAGCCCTTCTCCGTGCGATGTGTGGTGAATTCAACCTGATAGCGCGGAATGCCGGTCCCGCGAACATATTCCTCGAAGAACCACTCCATCGAGTGGCCTCCCTCGAGGTCCATCCGTGGGGTCATAACGGCCTCGACTTCCTTCTCGAGTTGATCGGTCGAAAGCGCACGTTGCGCGTATTTGGTCACCAGCGTGTGGAGTAGAGCGACGAAACGAGCGTCAGGATCGCGAGAGTTGGGTTGGCGAAGCATCTCGCGGAGCATGTGAAAGATCCATGCACCTTTGGAATAGACAACGGTGTCATAGGCTTCCGGTGATTTTGAAGAGGATAAGCGGGTACCCATGGTGACGGGTCCAATATCGGCGGGCGCACGGTCGGAGTCGGGAGTCTTGGTGATCAGGTGCTTGCGGTAACGCGTGAGCCAGGCAAGCAGAGTGCGATCCGGCATTTTCTGCGAGTCGGCAAAGAGCAGCGCGAGATAGACGGAGAGGCCTTCATTAATCCACTGATCGCGATAGTTGGACCATCCGACCACGTTCCCCCACCACTGATGAGCGACTTCGTGAACCGGAATGATGTCCTTGAAGGCTTCCTGCGAGGTGGTATTCAGGCCGACGAGTTCCTGGGTCTCGGGAGGAAGAAAGGAAAACGTGGAAAGGTAAAGCAGGCCCGGCCAACCCTGGCCAAAGGAGCCGGGAATCTGGGAAACACCAAGATGATGGAAGGGGAACGGGCCATTGAATTTCTCGAAAAAGCCGATCGATGAATCCACCTCCTGGGCCAGAGATTTTAGAGCATCAGCCGGACTGGGAACCGCAGAAACGGATCCGCCAGGCAGCGTGGGGACGTCTACCGCCGGAGGGCGGCGTGGATCGCCACGTTCCTCTGGCGGGGCTTGCAGACGCGCGAGAATGGCCTGCTCGAGCATTTTATTGGCGTAGACCTCGACGGTATGGTTGCCGGAGGACAGAGAAAGGGTGGCGTACTCGCCGAGGTTGAAGCCGGCCTCGGAAACCGGCAGATCGGATGTCCAGTGGCCGACGCGGATGTCGCCATCTTCGTGCTCGTCAGATTTCTCACCCGTGGCGACAAGGCGCAGATGCTTGGGCCAGCGGAAGGTCAGGTCATATGAAGCAAACTGCGAGGAATCGCCGAAATGGGGATACCAGCTCTCTCTCGCGCCCACATAAAGCACGGAATTACCGAAGTTCTCGATCACATTTCCATGGTAGCGAAAGTGCAGTGTGAAGCTTTCGCCTTGCCGTGAAGCGCGGGGGAGGAAGACACAGAGAGTGTCATCCCCGCGCGAACGCAACTGCTGTTCGGTGAGCCCTTCGTTCTGGAAGAAGAGCAGGTTCTCGCCAGCCCCGAGAGCGATGGCATCGACTTTTAGTGCCCGGGAAAGCTGGATGAACAGGATGCGGGCGCCGGAAATCGTAGCGCTGAAATCGACAGCCGTGTCACCCTCGAGAGAGTTATCGGGATGGATGATGGTACTGATTTGATAGTGCAGAGCATGGAAGGTCTGAGGTGGGGGAGTGAACCCGGGGAGCGCGTAGGAGGCCCACACGTCGTAATAGAAAACCTTGTTCACTGCGCGCGGCTGGCCTAGCATGAAGTTTTCCGAGCGCATCTGATCGAGCAGAACGTCAAAGGGTCCGGTGAGGACACCGTCGATGCCTGCATGGAAAAAATGCCCCGCATTGGCGGAATACTCTTCGATGAGAATGCGTAGCGAGTGTGTGGGATTAAGACGTTCGAGTTGCGGGAGCCACAGCGCGGCAAAAGCGGCATCAGAAGCCGGCTGGACGGAGGCGCGATGAAGCTGATCGAGCAGGTCCTGTGCCGTGCCATCGGTAAATCGGGCGTACAGGGAGACGAACTGCTGGTCGAGCACAGGTACACCGAGGAACCGAGCCAACTGCTGTTTTTCGGCTGGACCACGGGGAAGAGCCAGGGTATGGCCGATCCCGGAAAAGACCAGCCCGGTAATGTTTCCCTCAAAGGGCTCAAAGAAAGCCAGTTTCCCCTGCTCAAACGTGAGGACCAAATCGCCCTGACGGAGTTCAATGCGATGCGAAACGGAAACGGTATAGACGCGCTGTGAATCCAGGCGCAAGGCGTTGAGGGAGGCGAGCAGGTCCCGGGGGGAGGAATCGGCTGCGCGGGCCAGGGGGCTGAGGAAAAAAAGCAGGACCACGAGGCCGAAGCGAGGGCGCATACACCGAGTGTAGTCACATTCGGCATCGGCCGACAAGGCGGGTGAATGGCAGGACGCTCGCCGGACTAAAATAAGAAGATGCGGGCCAACAGCTTTCGGACCGGAATACTCGCGCTGATGGCAGGGGCTGCCCTGTGCGCCGGGGTTGCCCGTGCCGACAAGATCGTGCTGAAGAATGGCCGCCAGATTGTGGCGTATAACGTGTCCGTGGACGGGGACAAAATCCGATACCAGACTTCGGCAGGTGAGCTGAGCATTCCTAAGAGCATTGTGGACCACATCGAAAAAGGCGGGTTGATGCCGGTCATGGAATCTCCCGCCACCGCGGCGGCGAATCTGGATATTGCCCCGCCGGCAATGGAAGTTACAGCCAACGCAACGGAAATTGACCAGGCTGCCGTGCATGATGGGAGCATCGACCGCGAGTACCTATCCCGGGTAGAGGCCGAAGCACACGGCGGAAATACAAAGGCCAACGAGAAAGCCGCGCTGGCTCATCATGCGGCTGCGCAGTTTGAGATAGCGCATGGAGATCTGGACCACGCATTAAGTGACGAGCGGACCGCCACCACTTTCTTGCCGGACCAGCCAGTGCTTTTAATGAATGTGGCCTATCTGTATCTGAAGAAGAGTGAATTCAAGCAGGCTGTCGAATACTTGGAGAGGGCCAAGCGATTCAGCGCCGACAATCCGGAGGTCTACAAGCTCGAAGGGTGGGCGTTTTTCGGGATGAATCGGCCCGAACTCGCGGTTACAGAATGGAAAAAAGCCCTGGCACTGCGGCCGGATGCGGACACCCAGGCGGCGCTCGACAAGGCATTGCGGGACAAGGCGGAAGAAGAGGGCTACAAGGAAAATGAGAGCGCTCATTTCCAGCTGAAGTACAACGGCAACGCGGAGCCAGCTCTGGCGCGCGAAGTGCTGCATGTTCTGGAGGCCCACTACACGCGAATCGAATCCGAACTGAATTACACGCCGCCGGAACCCATTGGAGTGGTGTTGTACACCCAGGAAGGATTCGCCGACATCACCCGTGCACCGGGGTGGGTAGGCGCGTTGAATGATGGAAGAATCCGCGTGCCGGTGCAGGGATTAACGGGAGTGGATCCGGAATTGTCCCGCGTCCTGAAACATGAATTGACACACAGCTTCATCCAGCAGAAAACTCATGGGCACGCGCCAACCTGGATTCAGGAAGGCGTCGCGCAATGGATGGAAGGAAAACGGAGCGAAGAAAACGCAGCCGTCCTGATGCAGGTTTACGATAGCGGACAAGCGGCACCGCTTGGAAGATTGGAAGGCTCCTGGATGGGGCTATCGGGCGACGTTGCGAGGTATGCCTACGCCTGGGCACTGGCGAATATCGAGTACATTGTGGATACGCAAGGAATGGGGGATGTGGAGCGGATCCTTGACCGGATCGCAGCGGGCGGGTCAACGGAGGACGCTCTGAAGGATATACTCCACGATGATTATGGAGACCTGATGCGGTCGACCGCGGAATATTTGAAGAAGAATTACGCGCGGTAAGGAAGAATCCCTTCCCGAAATTTCCTGGAAAATCATTCCTTGCCGGAGTGATCCGGTGGCTTGCCCGGCACACTTCCCGGTATACCCCTAGGAAGTAGCCAGCATGGCGGCGAGAAGGGCGGCACGTTCCGGCATGGTCTTGAAGTAGACAAATTCGTGCGCAGAATGCGCGCCGTCGCCGACGGCCCCAAATCCATCCAGGGTGGGAACGCCAAGCGCGGCAGTCAGGTTGCCGTCGGAGGAGCCTCCGGCAGCAGCTTCCCCGAGCGAAAGCCCCATTTGCTTGGCCAGGGACTTTGCCCGGCCGAATAGCTCGGCGCTGTGTTTGCGTTCGAGCGGCGGCCGATCAAAGCCGCCGCGGAGTTCGAGCTTTACGCCCCGACGGATAGGCTTCAGGGCGTGGAACCTCTTTTCGAGTTCCCGCATATCGGCCAGTCGCCAAGCGCGCAGATCGAAATTGACTTTGGCGGTGTCCGGAATGACGTTGGTGCGCGTCCCGCCATCGATCAGGTCGGCGTTAATGGTGACGCCGCGGCGCGGATCGTTCCACTTTTCAATCCGCGCAATCTGGGCTGCGAGCTCGTGAATGGCGTTGATGCCCTGATCGGGATCCAGGCCCGCATGAGCGGAGCGGCCGTGGACCATCAGTTTGGCCTCTCCAACTCCCTTTCTCGAAGTCTTCAACAAGCCATGCGGGCCGAGGGACGGCTCGAGGACGAAGACAGCATCGCTGCGGCGGGCTTCCTCTTCGATGAGCTTGCGCGAAGTGGCGCTGCCAATTTCCTCGTCGGAGGTCCAAAGGAAGACAATGCGCTTGGAGATGCTGGTTTTCAGCTCCTGCAACGCTTCGAGAGAAAAAAGCGCCTGAACGATTCCAGCCTTCATGTCGAAGGTTCCTGGGCCGTAGGCTTTTGAACCTACGATCCGGAAGGGCATTTTGGAAAGCGTACCGGTCGGGTAGACCGTGTCATAGTGGCCGAGCACGAGAAGCTGGGAACGAGGGGGAGTCGACTGCGGGATCCAGATGACCCGAATGTGATCGCCGCGATGCCTTTGCTGAATGATTTGTACGCGAGTTCCCCGGAGCAGCCATTCGTCAGCGAGAAAGCCAGCGCAACGGTCGGCGTGATTTTTCTCGAGACTTGGGGATTCGATGAGGGTGAGCTGGCGTAACGTGTCCACCATCCGCGGAAGGCGCTTACGAAGGTGAGCGAGTAGGGTTCTCGGAAGAGTTTGCTGAGCCATAATGAGGGAATGGTAACAATAAGGTGGAGAGCGAGGCAATGACCGGTAGCACGGGAAAATTGCAGCACGCAGCAAGAAGTTAGGTGTGTAAGAGGATCGGATTGCTTATAATAGTAAGTTTGCGATATACGGAGGATGTGCCGCCGATACAGGTTTAGCGGCGCAGGAGCGGGAATGCAACTGGACATCAGCGAGATACAGAAGTTCTTGCCACACAGGTACCCCTTTCTCCTGATCGATAGGGTCGTCGAGATGGAACGGCTTAAGCGCATCGTGGCCATCAAGAATGTCTCCATCAACGAGGCATTTTTTCAGGGACATTTTCCGGGGAAGCCGGTGATGCCTGGGGTGCTGATTCTGGAGTCCATGGCGCAGGCTGGCGGACTTCTGCTGCTTCAGGAGATTCCTGACCGCGAGCATAAGCTGATGTATCTGGCGTCGATGGACGACGTGAAATTCCGTCGGCCGGTGGTACCGGGTGACCAATTGCGCGTGGAAGTAACCATCCTGGCGTGGAAGGGCGACCTGTGCAAGATCGCAGCCAAAGCGTACGTCGAAGACAACCTGGCGACCGAAGCGAAGCTGATGTGCGTGATGGTGGATCGCGACCGCGCTAATAACCTGGCAAAATGAGCCCAGCGAAAATACACCCGCAAGCGATAGTGTCGCCCACGGCGAAACTTGGCGTAGGGGTTGAGGTGGACGCATTCGCCGTGGTGGGAGCGGATGTCGAATTGGGAGATGACTCTGTTGTGCGGGCTCACGCGGTCATTCATGGGCCATCCCGGTTCGGCGCCCGCAACGTGTTTCACTCTTTCAGTGTGATTGGCGGTGACCCGCAAGACTACACCTTCCACGGGGAGCCCGTGGCGCTCGAGGCCGGCAGCGGGAATATCTTCCGAGAGCACGTGACGGTCAGTCGGGGGACGATCAAGGGTGGAAGAGTTACTCGGCTCGGGGACAATAACTTTTTCCTGTCTTACTCCCATGTGGGACACGACTGCCAGATTGGCAGCAACACGCTTTTCGTGAATGGCGCCACGTTGGCGGGACACGTTACGGTCGAAGACTTTGTAACGCTGGGGGCGTTCTCGCCGGTACACCAGTTTTGCCGGCTGGGAAAATATGCCTACATCGGGGCTTGCACGGTGATCACCCAGGATGTTCTGCCGTTCTCGCTCATTGTGACCGAACGCGAGACGAAGTGTTTTGGGGCAAACACGATTGGTTTGGAAAGAAAGGGGTTTTCCCCACAGCGCATTCAGGTATTGCAGCGAGCCTTCCGTTTGTTGGTACGCTCGAAAAAGAATACGACGCAGGCACTCGAAGAGATGCGGAAGTCGCTAGGAGATTCAGCGGATGTGCAAGAGATGATCGCGTTCGCCGAAAAGGCCGAACGCGGAATCGTGAAATAAGCGAGCCGTCCATTCATGCCGCAAGCGCTGAACAACACTGCCGGGTGGGGATTGATTGCTGGAAACGGGCGTTTTCCGTTCCTGGTGCTGGAAGGGGCACGCAGTCAGGGAATCGAAATGGCGGTGATCGCGCTCAGGGAGGAGGCTTCACCGGAGCTCGAGAAGGTGGCGAGGCGATTCCACTGGGTGAGCTTGGGGGAATTGAGCAAGGCGATCGAACTCATGCAGCAAGAAGGAGTAAGGCGCGCCGTGATGGCTGGACAGGTAAAGCACAACAAGATTTTCAGCGCCATCCGACCCGACTGGAAATTAGCCAAACTGCTGTTTTCTCTGCCTCGGAAGAACACGGATTCTCTGATTGGTGCGGTCGCCAAGGTGTTCGAGGAGGAGGGGATCCAATTGGTGGACTCGACGTTGTTCCTGAAACCGTTGCTGCCGGAGGTCGGAGTGTTGACGCGTCGCGCGCCCAGTCAGCACGAAACGGAGGACATGAAGTACGGATTGGGTGTGGCCCGACATATTGCGGCAATGGATATTGGACAGACCGTGGTGGTTGCAGATCTGGCGTGTGTGGCAGTGGAAGCGATGGAAGGAACCGACGAGACGATCCGTCGCGCCGCGCGGTTGGCGGAAGGAAAGCCCACAGTTGTCGTGAAGGTGAGCAAGCCGAACCAGGACATGCGCTTCGACGTACCCGTCGTCGGATTGCCCACCGTCGAAGCTATGAAACAGGCGGGAGCCACGGCACTGGCCATCGATGCCCAGCGAACACTGCTGTTTGAGCGTGAGAAGTTGATCGAACTGGCAGACCGGGCCGGTATTGTGATTCAGGCGTTTGCTCCTGTGCAGGCGGCGGAACCAAGAACTGATCCCGCGGGAATGAACAAAGAATGAACTCCGAGACGGTTGTGCGAGGAGGCGGACGCAAAATCCGCGTCGCGGTGGTCGGGTGCGGGGAGTTCGGCCGAAATCACGCGCGGGTGTATCGCGAGATGGAAGGCGCGGAACTTGTCGGCGTATTCGACCAAGACCCAGCCAGAGCCGAGCAGGCCGCGCAAGAGTTCCAGACCAAACCGTTCCAAAGTGTGGGAGAGTTACAGGGCGCCGTGGATGCAGCGAGCGTTGCCGTGCCCACCGTGGCCCACTGCGATGTGGGCTGCAGCCTGATGGGGCTGGGCATCGATGTATTGGTCGAGAAGCCGATGGCGGGGACAGTCCTGGAAGCGGACCAATTGATCGCTTGCGCCGAGCGGAATGCGCGAATTCTGCAAGTGGGCCACGTGGAACGGTTCAATCCGGCAGTGCTTGCAGTGGAGCCGGTGGTGCACCGGCCGCTGTTTTTTGAGGTCCACCGGTTGGGGGTGTTCACCTCGCGTAGTCTGGACGTAGATGTCATCTACGACCTGATGATCCACGATCTGGACATCTTGCTGGCGCTGGTAAACGAGCCGGTGGAGGAAGTGAAAGCCGTGGGGATTCCCGTACTGACCGACAAGGTGGATATCGCCCATGCGCGACTGGAGTTTTCTGGCGGCGCTGTGGCCAACGTCACGGCGAGTCGCGTGTCCACAGAGCGTGTACGAAAGATGCGTTTTTTTCAGCAACACGAGTATATTTCGCTCGACTATGCGAGACGCGACGCGTTGCGCGTAGGCGTGAAGCGTCCTGGTCCACAGCCGGAATTTGCGTTCGAAAAGTTGCCGGCGCCGGATCGGGAGCCGCTTAAGGCGGAATTGGAAGCATTTACGGAAGCGGTAAAGACGCGAGTGCCAGCAAAGACGGACGGAAGAGCGGGCCGGGCGGCTCTCCAGTTGGCAAGCCGGGTGATGGAAAGCATCCGCGAGCACAGTGCGCGCGTCCAACCAGTAGCACCTCGTGTTCCAGGACAAACGACACGATGATTCCACGGACCTTAGTTCCTCGGGGCGCACGTCCGCCGGCGGCCGACGAACCGACGACACGGCGACGGCCATCGACGCTGGATGAGCGGACCCTGGTGCCTGCAACGTTACCGATCGTGACGCTGGACGGCCACTCAACCATTCCCACCAGCTTGCCGCTCGAGGCAATCGCCGCCCGGATGGTAGTGCCGCGGGATATCAACGTCGAAGCGGTGCAAACGCCCGACCAATCCACACTGCCGGCTCAGCCGACGGAAATGGATGAGCGGATCACGGTCCCGCAGGGAGCAGCGCCACCGCAGATCTTGCCGGAACATCTGGTCGTTTCAGAAGACCTGGTACAACCCGACATTATCCAGACAGGAGAAGTGGCGTTTCTGCCCACAGTTCGCCGGCAAAAAGCGGCAACCGGGGAAATGATCGTCGTAATCACTTCGTTGCTGCTGAATTTATTGTTCATCGTGGCCATTGCCTACGTTGTTTCCTACCACGCGCGATCGCACGAAGAGGAAGAGATTGGGCGGAAGCAGATTTCTGTTTTGTTGCCCGCGGGAGCATTGGACTCTTTGAAGCCGTCGACTCCACCGGCGCCCCATCGAGCGGTGAATGTTGATCCCCGAGAAATCCGCAAGGTGGCGCCCACGATGACGCCGCCCGTGCCCGCACCTGCCCCTGCCCCGCAACCTGAGTCACCGAAGAGAGAACTGCCGAGTGCCCCCGTGCCGCAACCGAACGTTGTTGCGCCGAAGCCGCAACCTTCCCAGGGTGCCAGAGGCGATCTTCCGAAGTCTCCGGTGCAGATGGAAACGCCGAACATGCCGGTACCTCAGAGCGGACTGGTATTGCCCAAACAATCTCTGTCTCCGGGCGACACCATTCGAGATGCCGCCCGGGCGACCGCCGATCGAATGAATGCGCCCGCTCCCATCGGGGGAGGCGGTCCGTTACCGGGCGGCGGACGCGGAGGTGGTGGAAGTGGCGGACACGGGTCGGCGGGCGCTGGCGTCGAAATGCTGACCGACACCGAAGGGGTCAACTTCGATGACTACCTGCGACGGGTGTATATCACCGTGAAACAGAATTGGTTTGCGGTGATGCCCGCTTCGGTGCAGCTTGGAGATCAGGGGAAAGTGTCTCTGATATTCAAGATTTACCGGAATGGAAGTGTGACAGAGGGTGACCCGCAGCTCGTCTACGGATCCGGGAAGGAGCCGCTGGACCGCGCCGCGGTGTCGTCGATCCGCGCGTCAAATCCATTCCCGCCCCTGCCGGCGGCCTTCAAGGGACCCTATATCGAGTTGCGGTTTACGTATTTCTATAATCTCCCGATTCAATAAACCTGGGGCCATCGATGAACCCCGCGCGCCAACAGAGGACACTCGGCCAGGTGCTGGCGAGGAATGCCCTGGCAGTCCTGATGAGTCCCGGGTGGCCGATCGCCTTCCACAAATGAAAACAGACCCTGAACTTCCGCTGGTGGTCCTTATCGGCCCGACGGCGTCGGGAAAATCCGCGCTGGGGGTGTGGCTGGCGCAACGAGTCAATGGTGAGGTGATTGCTTGCGATTCGACGCAACTGTATCGCGGTTTTGACATTGGTACGGCCAAGCCGACAGAACAAGAACGAGGCGGTGTGCCGCACCACTTGTTGGATGTGCTGGACGGTCGAGAAGCGTCGACCGCTGGCGGATATCGAGAGCGGGTCCTTACGGTTCTTCGGGATCTTCGCGCGCGGGAAAAACTGCCGATTCTTACGGTCGGAACGGGGCTGTACATGCGGGCTTTGCTCGAGGGATTGGCGGACGTGCCCCAACGATCCGAAGAATTGCGAGAGAGGCTGTGGGCGAGCGCCCAACAACACCGGCCGGGACACCTGCACCGTGTGCTTCGACGGCTGGACCGGGTCTCGGCGGAGAAAATTGCTCCGGCAGACCAGCAGAAACTCATTCGTGCGATTGAAGTGTGTTTGCTGACCAGGATGACGCTCACGGAAGTTCACCAGCGCGGGCGCAAGCCGCTTGAAGGTTGGAGAGCGGTCAAGATTGGACTGATGCCCGTGCGAGAGGCACTCTATGAACGGGTGCACACGCGGACGCTGGCGATGCTATCGCGAGGTTGGATCGAGGAAGTGCGAGCGCTGACGGAATCCGGGTTGCCAGAAACCGCCAAGGCGTTTGAGTTTATCGGTTACCGCGAGTTACGTGCTGTTTTACAGGGGGAAATGAGGCTCGTGGAAGCGCAGACTGCGATCCAGCAAGCAACGCGGAGGTACGCGAAGAGGCAAATCACCTGGTTCCGCCGAGAAGCGGGTGTGGAGTGGTTTGCCGGGTTTGGCGATGAGCCGAAGATTCAATCCGCCGTGCTCGACAAGGTCCGCGCGGAGCTGAGCCGGGCAGTATCCGGGGCTAACGGAATGGAAGTATAATTCAGCAGATGAAGCAAGTTCCCTCCATACGCAGCGTCAGCTGCCGGGAGATCGCGGTTCGGCCTCAGCCATGAAAACAACGCATGACACTTCTATTTCCGAGCGCGTCTTCCTGGTGGGGGTTGGGTGGAAGCGTGCGCCGCGGTTTCCCGGGATGCCCGTGGGGGAGCAGGGGCGGGAATCGTTGGCCGAACTGGTGGAGCTAGCGCGAAGTGCGGGCGCTGAAATTACCGGAACCGTTTTTCAGCTGCGGGACACCGCTGATCCTGCGACTCTCGTCGGGCGCGGAAAACTGGATGAAATCCGTGCAGAAGCGACAGCGCGGCAGGCGCCGCTGATTATTTTCGACAGCGAGCTGACGCCGGTCCAGCAGCGCAATATCGAGGAAGTTACGGAACGGAGGGTGATCGACCGAACCCAACTGATCCTGGATATATTTGCAAAACATGCACGCAGTCGAGAAGGCCAATTGCAGGTGGAATTGGCGCAACTGAATTACCTGCTGCCGAGGCTCACTGGCAAGGGCGCGCAGATGTCCCGGCTGGGCGGCAAGAGCGGCGGTGGCGGTGCGGGCGGTGCCGGAGGCGGTGCGGGGCGAATCGGGGTTCGTGGCCCGGGTGAAAAGAAATTAGAGACCGACCGGCGACGCATCCGGGACCGGGTGAGGAAAATTCAGGACAGTATAGAAGAGGTGCGGCAGCAGCGTGCCCTGAGGCGAGAAGCTCGAAACGCGGTGCCGCTCGGGACTGTCTCGCTGGTCGGTTACACGAACGCGGGAAAATCCACGCTGTTCAACGCCCTTAGCCGCGCGGAGGTACTGGTTTCTTCGCGGATGTTCGCAACGCTCGACCCCACCATCCGCGCCCTGCGGTTGCCCTCCAATCGCCGGATATTGGTTTCTGACACCGTTGGATTTATCCGAGCGCTCCCGAAGGGACTGTTGGCGGCATTTCGCGCCACGCTCGAAGAAGTCCAGGAGTCTGCGTTGATCTTGCAGGTGAGCGATCTTTCTAATCCTTATCACGAGGATCTGGAACAGGAAGTGGATAAAATTCTTGGCGATCTGGGTGTGCTCGAACGACCGCGACTGCGGGTGTTCAATAAGGTAGATCGGCTTTCCCCGGAGCAGCGAGCAGAGTTCATGGCCGCCTGGTCGCGCACCCAGGGGGGAGAACAGGAGCCGGTATTCGTTTCCGGGCTGACCGGGGAGGGCCTCGATGAACTCCTGCGGCGGATCGACGAAGCGCTGCCGGTGGATCCCTTGGTGAAACTGTCCCTGCACATGCCGCTCTCTGAAGGGCGAGCTCTCGCGATGATTCATGCTCTGGGGCGCGTGACGCATTCCGAAGTCAGCGATACCCACATGGATCTGGAAGCGGAGGTCCCGGAGACAGTGGCGCGACGACTGAAATTGAAGGATTTCGCGGTGCAGGAAACAATACGGCCTTCCGCTTCGTAACAGGAAGAGAGAGGTGTGAACATGGCGGCCTTTTTCCTGTGGTGCATTTTACTGGTGGTCTGTTGGCCGATCGCGCTCTTAGCGCTGGTAGCCTATCCGTTCGTATGGCTCTTGCTCCTGCCCTTCCGACTGATGGGGGTTGCCGTACATGGTGTGTTGGCCCTGTTGCGGGCCATTTTGTTTCTGCCCGTGCGCGTTTTGCGTGGCCCGCATGCGATCTGAATCATCCGTCGTAGGAAAGCTAGTGACTTTCGAGTAATACTGCTCAACAACCCAAAATATGAACAAATTGTGACAAAAAAGAGGACCGCTTTCCGGCGGGCGGGCGCCGACGTGCTTGTGGAAAACACTGTGGAAAGTGCAGGGTGGGCAGGCCCGGGCCGGAAGGAGTGGGCTTCCGGGAAGAGTGAGAAGTAAAACCAAGATCGTTGTAAGCATAACAAAATAAATGAGATACACTAAGACGGCGATGTGGGTCACAGGAAGGGCGTTCAGAATTCACAACCGCTCTGCTTCGTCAATTTGCACAGGTTTGCAGCAGGTGTGTTACGAAAGAGTACCCACGCTCGAGAGGGGCCCAGGCCCGGTTTAGTAACCTGAGAGTACTGTAGGCAAGGCGGCTCGGGGCCCGGGAGGGAGCGTTGACGCTGAAGGAGGCGAAGTCTATAGTGAGCCGAGAGAAAGAGAAAGGATCGAGCCTCAGGCGGCTGCCCGCGTCTCTATGAATCTTCCGAACACATTGACACTGCTGCGGATATTTATTGTGCCCGTGCTGATTGTGGTGCTGCTGACGCGCAGTCCAAACGTCGAGTTATGGGGATTCCCCATGCATTTTGAATTTTGGGGGGTGCTGATCCTGCTGGTGGCGGCGGCGACGGACTGGGCGGACGGCTACTTTGCCAGGCGGAATTCCCAGGTCACCACGCTTGGGATTCTGCTGGACCCGATCGCGGATAAATTGCTGATCTGTGCGGCGTTTATTTCGCTGGTGGACATGCATCTGGCCAGTGCGTGGATGGTGGTAATCATCATTGGGCGAGAACTGGTTATTTTGGGATTGCGAAACATCGCCTCGGCGGAGGGATTTACAATTGCGGCCTCGACACTCGGCAAGACCAAGATGGTGTTGCAGGTGTGCGCGGCGGCGGTATTGATCTACGGTGCGCGGCACCCTCGACTGAAGCCGTTGGGGCTGGTGCTGCTCTGGCTGGTGGTGATCAGCGCATTGGTATCGGCAGCGCAGTACTTCTACAGGTTCTGGAATCAACTCGACGACCGGGTCAAGCAAAAGCGCAAACTGAACGTGATGGAAATACAAAAGAAATCGACGGATGCCCTGCCTCTCTGAAGACGACCGGAAAAACATCCTGGAGCTGGCCCGCCAGGCAGTGGACGATGCTGTTTGCGGGCAACGGCGGCTGGTGGACATCCCCCAAAATGGGGTATTCGGTGAACGCTGCGGTGTGTTTGTCACCGTGCGAACGGAGGGAAGACTTCGCGGTTGCATCGGAGTCATCGAAGCCAAAGAGCCGCTCGGCGAAAGCCTGGCGCGATGTGCCGCCAGCGCTGCGCTGGAAGATCCGCGGTTTCATCCGATGAAGCCAGAAGAGCTGGCCAAGATGCAACTGGAAGTGTCGCTGCTCTCCCCGCTCGAGCGTATTCGGCCCGAGAAGGTGGAGATTGGCAGGCACGGGTTGCTTGTCGAGCAGGGGCACCACCGCGGACTTCTGCTGCCCCAGGTGGCCACGGAGCACCATTTGAACCATGAGCAGTTCTTGAAGGAAACATGCCACAAGGCAGGCCTGCCGGGGGACGCGTGGCGAGCGCCGGAGACTCAAATTTACGGATTCACCTGCGAAATCATGGTCGAACGAAGATGACGGAAAGAAACGATGGGGACAAGAAAAAGCCCGCGTCAGTGAAAGTGACGCGGGCTTTAAAATGCCAGGAGCGGCCCCTGGGCTATTCGATTTCCACGTAATCGCCCGCAAACATCTCGATGCGGCTGTAGGTGACCAGCACGGTGGATGAATTGGGGTTGACGTTGAGAACAATACCTTCGCCAAGAATGGTCCTGGGCAGATCATTCCACTTGTACGCCTGCGGAGTACTGCCGAATCCGTACATCTTGTACTGGTAGTCGTCGTAATTCGGGACGGACTCGGAAGTGGAGCCCTCGTAGCGGAAAATGCGAAGATAGTCGCCCACCTTTACGTTCTGGTTGGCGCCGAGATTAACGAACACCGTGCTGTACCGGCCGTAGGATTGCGAGAAATCCTTGCCGACAACTACCATGCCGACGGACTTGCCGCTGACAGGGGCAAAACGATCAAATTCGGCCGCGGGTTTGTAGGGTGGCGAGGGGCGTTCTGCCCAGGGACGGATCATGTCGCCGCGCTGGAGGTAATCACAGGCAAAAGTCACTTCGGCAGTCGAGACATTTGGCTGAACGTTGACGACCTTCACCTGACCGATGTCCTTGTAGAAAGTGCCCATCGCTTTCATGAGCTTGTCCTGCCACTTGAACCACTGGACCTCGACGGCGTCTTTTTCCGGCCGGTAAACGGAGTAGCGGTCGCCGACGCGGACACCCTGAACCGATCCCTTGCTCAAAAAGACATAGTCGCGAAGCGAGAACACGATCTTCGAGTTGGACTCTTCACCGGAAATGAGCCGGGCTTCCTCGCCGGCACGATCCGAGGTGACGAAATTGGCACAATACACAGCCGAGTAATCCGGCGAGGTGGTCGCGGAGACGGCCTGCGTAGACGAGACATTCTGCGACTGCGGGTTGTTTTGCGTCCAGGCGCTCGCGGCTGCGAGTAACATACCGAGACCCATACCTGCTGCAATTGCGCGCATTAGAACACTCCTTCGACTCACGCCAAAAAGGGCCGTGCGGGGACCTGCACCATTGAAACTAACAAGGGGCCGGAGGCGCGTCAACAAAATGGGAGGGGTGGCTTTACACTTTAGGTAAGACGTGCTACAAGCCCTATTTTCAATAGATTGGAGGGGGTTCAGGGGTATGAGCGTTTTCGGAACAGGGGTAGCTCGGATCTGTGCCGTTGTGGCCACCCCGAACGCGAAGGAATTTCAACGCCTGGTCCGGGCGGCACTCCGGGAAACGCCTACGGTCGAACTGCGGCTGGACTGGCTGGCGAACGACCAGGAGCGCTGCAAAGCACTGGGTTGGGTAAAACGCAGCGCTTTCAAGAAGGCGGTCTTCATCGCCACCTGCCGCAGGAGAGTGGGTGGCGGGGAGTTTGCTGGAGCAGCGGACGAGGAGCTGTTCTGGCTGAGGCAGGCAAAAGAGGCCGGCTGCACCTGGTGCGACTTGGAGATAGAGACCCTCGAGGAGTTGCCGGGAAGATCCGTCGAGGGTTATGTTCTGCCGAAGAAGGTGCTGCTCTCGATCCATGATTTTCGCCGCACGCCCAAATTGCCAAAAAAGATGAAGTTGGCTCGGGACGGGGTCGACGCCGTGAAGATCGCCGCCATGTCGCGAAAATTGTCGGACAGCACCAGGCTTCTGGGCCTGGCGCATGGGTCCGATCGCGTGGTTGCGGTGCCGATGGGGGAGATCGGATTGCCTGGGCGAATCTTGGCGTTGCGGAAGGGGAGTGCACTGGTTTACGCCCCGGTAGCGGCAGCGACGGCGCCGGGGCAAGTCGGGCTGCTGGATATGAAGGAATTGTACCGGGTGCACACGCTGACAAGGAAGACGCGGGTGTATGGAGTGATCGGCAACCCGATTGGGCACTCGCTCTCCCCACTCTTGCACAACACGGGGTATGTAGTGGCGGGAAAGGATGCCGTATTCCTGCCCTTCCTGGTGGAACGACTGGGGGAATTTCTGAAAGGGATGCGGGAGTTTGGTGTCGCGGGATTCAGCGTGACGCTGCCGCATAAAGAGAAAATTCTGGATTATTTGGACGCCTGCGAGCCGCTGGCGGCAGAGATCGGGGCGGTGAACACGGTCACGGTAGGGCGCGATGGGACGTTGAGAGGTTGCAACACCGATTATGTCGGAGTGCTGCGAGCACTCGAAGGGAAACTGATACTGCAAGGCAGCCGCATTCTGATTTTTGGGGCTGGCGGCGCAGCGCGGGCGGCGGCATTTGCCATGGCCAAGGCTGGCGCAGAGGTGCTGGTGTGTGCGCGGCGGGAAACGGCGGCGAAGGAACTGGCCCGCGCGGTCGACGGCCGGGTGCAGCCTCGCGCGGGGCTGCGGAAGGAACAATTTGACGCCATCTTGAATGCCACGCCGGTGGGGATGCATCCGCACGCAGAAGATTCCCCACTCGAAGCAGGAGAACTCAACTGTTCGCTGGTGATGGATCTGATCTACCGGCCATTGCAGACAAAACTGTTGCGGATGGCGAAAGCCAGGGGCCTTCGGACGGTGAGTGGAATGGAGATGTTTTTGGCGCAGGGCATCGCGCAATGGGAACTGTGGATGGGCGGACGCGCACCCCGGGCGGCGATGCGAAGGGCGATCCTGGGCGCGTTGCGAACCACAGAGGAAGCGCGGGGGTAGACACCTCGCGAGGAAGGCCTCGGCGGTTAACCGCCGACGCGTCCAAGAGGAAACGATGGGAGGGTGAATCGTTCTGTGAGAGCACCCGGTGGGCAGGTGGCAAAAGGTCGGTGGCACTGATCAACCGGGCTACACCGGAGATCACTGCGATCGGCGATTCGCTTGGAAACGCATATTTCTTTGGCGAAACGAGGAAGGGTCCGCCGCCGACCCGCATCTGGGCGGGGTTGGCACGTGATTCACTGCTGATCTTGGTCCAGATTCCCCTGTGGATGCGCCTTCCGCT
This sequence comes from Candidatus Acidiferrales bacterium, assembly GCA_963842585.1. Taxonomy (GTDB): domain Bacteria; phylum Acidobacteriota; class Terriglobia; order Acidiferrales; family UBA7541; genus Acidiferrum. The sequence goes on along the minus strand of CAWJHG010000011.1, from coordinate 197,532 downwards.
CGCCGTCGCCATTTTCTTGGTTCTTCCGTGGCTGGCTGCATTCCTTTGCGCCAGCCTGCGACGTCTTGCGAAGCGACCCGAGCCGGTACGCTCAGACCATAGGACCGCCAACTACTTCTGTCGGAGACCCGATGTATACTTTCAACTCCTTACAGGTGCTTCTAAACTAAATCGATGATCCAACCTTCGTATGCGGAATTCCAGAAACTGGGCAAACAAGGGAACTTGATTCCCGTGTACGACGTGTTCTCGGCGGATCTGTTGACGCCGGTGAGTGCTTACCTGCGGCTGGCGCAGGGAGCGCGGTATTCGTTTTTGCTCGAAAGCGTGGAAGGTGGAGAGAAGATCGCTAGGTATACGTTCGCAGGCGCCAACCCGGAAGAAGTGTTCCGCTATGCGGGAGGTGCCTGCGTATTGGAAAGCCGCAACCGGATTATCTGGGAGGAGCGTGACCCGATTTCGTTCCTGCGTGAACACATGGCGCGGTTTCGGCCTGTGCGCGTTCCGGGCTTGCCCCCGCTGGTGGCCGGAGCGATTGGGTATTTCAGCTACGACATGGTGCGGCTGATCGAACGGTTACCGAAGCGATTGCGAGACGATATCGGGTTGTACGACGCGATGTTGATGTTTTACCGCGGGCTGATTGCATTTGATCACGTACAGCACCAGGTATGGATTGTCCGTAACGTTTACACCGAAGGCCCGGGAAGTGTGCGTGCAAAGTACAACCAGGCGGTGAAGGAGATCCGGCGGACGCGCGAACTGCTGGAAGCCCCGGTGGAAGGAGAAAAGCCAGCAAGGCAAGTCAAGGGCGGCAGGCGTGCGCCGAAGGTGAATTCCAATGTTCGGCGGGGCGAATATCTGGCGGCAGTCGGCAAGGCGCAGCAGTACATCCGCGCGGGCGATATTTTCCAGGTGGTCATCAGTCAACGTTTTTCAGCCAAGACCAAGGCCGCTCCGTTTGACGTTTATCGGGAACTGCGCGCTCTGAATCCCTCGCCTTATCTCTTTTACCTGCAGTTGAATGACGTGCATGTGGTGGGGAGTTCACCGGAGATGTTGGTGAAGGTGCAGGGAAAAGAGGTGTATTACCGTCCCATCGCGGGCACGCGGTGGAGAGGGAAAGACGAAGGGGAAGATCTTCGGTTGGAACAGGAGATGCTGGCGAGCGAGAAGGAACGCGCCGAACACATCATGCTCGTAGATCTGGGCCGGAACGATCTGGGCCGGGTGTGCGACTACGGAACTGTGAAGGTGGAAAGGCTGATGTCGGTCGAGCGGTACTCGCACGTGATGCACCTGGTCTCCAGCCTGCGTGGACGATTGCGTGAGGACGTGGACTGCTTCGATGCCCTCATGTCTTGCTTTCCTGCCGGCACTGTTTCTGGCGCGCCGAAGGTGCGGTCCATGGAAATCATCGAGGAATTGGAAAAAACCCGGCGTGGAATCTACGCCGGAGGAATCTTGTACCTGGATTTCGCGGGGAATCTAGATTCGTGCATCGCCTTGCGCACCATGGTAATCAAGAATGGAGTGGCGCACGTGCAGGCGGGTGGGGGCATCGTTGCCGATTCCACGCCGCAAGGGGAGTTTGATGAATCGGTGAACAAATCGAAGGCCCTGCTGCGGGCGCTTGAAACGGCACATACATCGAAAAAGGGGAAGGAAGCGAGGCGGAAGGCGTGATTCTGCTGCTGGACAACTACGATTCGTTCACCTATAACCTGGCGCAATATCTGGGTGAACTTGGTTGCACGCTTGAAGTTCATCGCAACGACAGGATTTCAGTCCAGCAGATTGCCGAGCGGAAGCCGGAGCGGATCGTAATTTCGCCCGGGCCGTGCACCCCCGAAGAAGCGGGGATTTCGGTAGAGCTAATCCGGAAACTCGCGGGGAAGATACCGATCTTGGGCGTTTGCCTCGGGCATCAAGCCATCGGAGCCGCATTCGGCGGGAAAATAATTCGGGCCCCGAAACTGTTTCATGGGAAGACCAGCGAGATTACGCATGACGGAATGGGGGTTTTCCGGTCGGTGCCCAATCCCTTTACGGCGACTCGATACCACTCGCTGATCGTCGAGCGGCGCTCGCTGCCGCGGGAACTCCAGGTGACGGCGGAAACGAATGACCGGATCATCATGGGCTTACGTCATCGGAAGTACAGGGTGGAAGGAGTGCAGTTTCATCCGGAATCCGTGTTGACGGAATCAGGCAAGCAGCTTCTGAAGAACTTCCTGACCCTCTAGATGGACGGGCCGAAGTTTGGTTCCCCGAGCCCGAAGGGAAGAACCAGCAACAAGTCCTGAGGCTTTCGCAAATTATCCCGCAAGCCCCCGGCCGACAGAGGCCGGCGTCCAGTTTTCTCTGCCCTTCCTCGTCGGACCGGACTCAAGCTGCCGAGAAGAATTTCGGGACGTGGAGCGGGGGGAAGATGTCGAATTTCTTCAATGCTCGAGCGGACCCCAGGTGCTTTCAATGGCGCACGGCAAACTGCGGGAGTCCGGAAGGGATCGACCCATTCCCTGGTCGCAACAGAAGTGGCGCCGGTCACGGTTCACGTCCGGCGGCAACCTCATGGGACCGCAGCAGCCTGACCACCCTGTGGGCCTTCCGGAACGGGTCGAGAACATCTAGCCGTCGGCGTTCGTGAAGATTTTGAGGCGCTCCAACTTTTCCAGTGCCGCCCCGGAGGAGAGAGCTTGAGCGGCAAGGGCAGTTGCTTCGCGGAAATCCCGGGCCACACCGGTGAGAACGAGGACGGCGGCTGCATTGATGAGGACAATGTCGCGGCGCGCCCCCCTTTCGCCCTCGAAGATGCCACGAATCAGCGCGGCGTTTTCCTGAGGAATTCCTCCTTGAAGCAGCTGCAAGGGCGCACGCGGCACGCCGAAATCTTCAGGTGACAGCGCGAAGCGTCGCACCCTTCCCTCGCGGACTTCCGCGACCAGTGTTTCTCCCGCGAGTGAAATTTCATCGAGCCCACCGAATCCGTGCACCACGAAGGCCCTGCGTATTCCAAGTTCACACAGCGTGGCGGCCAGCAGTCCCAGCAGGTCGGGTGAGTAGACTCCCAGTAGCTGGGTTTCGGCACCTGCTGGATTGGTCAGCGGCCCCAGGAGATTGAACACCGTGCGCCTGGTAATCTGCTTGCGGGCGGGTGCGGCGTGACGCGCCGCGGCATGCGCGGTGGGCGCGAAGAGAAACCCGATACCGAGTTTGCGGACGGCGCGGCCGCAATGTTCCAGCGGCAGGTCAATGCGGACGCCGAGCGCTTCGAGGACGTCGGCAGATCCGCTTCGGGAGCTTACCGAGCGGTTGCCATGCTTGGCGACCGGGGCACCGGCTGCCGCGGCAACGAAAGCGGCAGCGGTCGAGATATTGAACGTGCCACTATCGTCGCCCCCCGTGCCGCAGGTATCCACCAGGTTCTTTGGCGGGGGTTCGCCTGCAACAAACACCGGCCCGGCGTGACGGCGCATCACCCGAGCGAAACCGCCGAGTTCCTGGGGGGTGATTGGACGCCGATTCAGGGCCAGGAGAAGTCGAACGATTTCAGGGGTATGGACGCGGCCCGAGAGCAGCTCTTCCATGATGGACTCCGCTTCGGGGTAGGCCAGCGTCTCCAGTCGTTCGGCTTTCTCGATGAGTTTGAGGGGCGAATCCATACCGGTCACCAGTGAGTGGTTACGCAACCTTGCCCGAGATGCGGGTCTAAAGTAAACTTGTTTGCTCTACGAGCCTCAAATTCTAACATCTGTGCCATGTCCCATCGTTGCACAGGATGCCGGGCCGGGCGGCGCCGGACCGCAAAAAAAGGCAGAACCAAAAAATGAAGATCCATGAATATCAAGCTAAAGCTATCCTCTCGCGGTATGGCGTGACCACGCCCCGTGGGGAAGTGGCGTTCACCAAAGAAGAAGCGCGCGAGGCGGCCCAGCGGCTGAAATCGCAAATTGTGGTGGTAAAGGCGCAGATTCACGCGGGCGGGCGGGGCAAGGGCGGAGGAGTCAAGCTGGCCCGTTCGGCCGACGAAGCGGCAGAGATTGCTTCACACATCCTCGGAATGACCCTTGTGACCGTGCAAACCGGCCCGCAAGGACGCCTGGTCAAGCGGCTGCTGATTGAGGAAGGGCTGGACATCAAGAGGGAACTGTATCTGGGGCTGCTCATTGATCGCGAGTCGGGGCGCCCGGTGTTCATGGCCAGCTCGGCAGGCGGCATGGAAATCGAGCAAGTTGCGAAAGACACCCCGGAAGCCATCTTGAAAGAGCCCATACACCCGGCGGTGGGGTTGCAGCCTTATCAAGCGCGAAAGATCGCGTTTGGGCTGGGATTGACGGGAGAGCAGGCGGCGGTGGCGACGCCTTTTCTGCAATCGCTGTACCGCGCCTTCATCGACACGGATGCATCGCTGCTCGAGATCAATCCTTGCGTGCTGACCGGAGACGGGAAACTGGTAGCGCTCGATGCGAAGATGACCTTTGACGATAACGGATTGTTCCGGCACAAGGACCTGCGCGAGCTGCGAGACCTCGATGAGGAAGACCCGCTCGAAGTTGAAGCGTCGAAGTACGGTCTGAATTACATCAAGCTGGACGGCAGCGTCGCATGCATGGTGAACGGCGCAGGATTGGCGATGGCCACGATGGACATCATTAAATACGCCGGGGGCTCCCCGGCAAATTTCCTGGATGTGGGCGGAGGGGCTTCGGCCGACCAGGTAAAGAACGCTTTCGGGATTTTGCTGAGCGACCCGGGGGTGAAAGCCGTGTTCATCAACATTTTTGGAGGCATTCTGCGCTGCGATGTGCTGGCTACGGGAGTCGTGGCGGCGGCAAAGGACCTGCAGGTGAAAGTACCGATTGTGGTGCGGATGGAAGGGACCAACGTGGAACGGGGACAGCAGATCATACGGGAGAGCGGACTCAACTTTACCATCGCGGACGGCATGAAGGATGGAGCCCAGAAGGTCGTCGCCCTGGCGGGAGGTGCGCGATGAGCGTCCTGGTAAATGAAAAGACACGGGTGTTGATTCAGGGCTTCACCGGGCGCGAGGGCACGTTTCACGCGCAGCAGATGATTGAGTATGGAACGAACGTTGTCGGCGGGGTGACGCCTGGAAAGGGCGGTAGTAAACACCTCGAAAGGCCGGTGTTCAACACGGTCTCTGAAGGTGTGAAAGCCACTGGTGCGGATGCGTCGGTGATTTTTGTGCCGCCACCCTATTCGGCCGACGCCATCCTCGAAGCGATCGATGCACGGTTGCCGCTGGTCGTGTGCATCACCGAAGGGATTCCGGTCCTCGATATGGTCCGTGTGGCGGAGGTTTTGAGTCAATCGAAGACGCGGTTGATCGGGCCGAACTGCCCGGGCATTATTTCGCCCGGTAAATGCAAGATCGGGATCATGCCGGGACGGATTCACAAGCAGGGTAATGTCGGCGTGGTCAGCCGCAGCGGTACGCTGACCTATGAAGCGGTGCACCAATTGACCCAGCTGGGGATCGGCCAGTCCACGTGCATCGGAATCGGAGGCGATCCGATTATTGGAACCACATTTCTGGATGCCATCAAAATGTTTCATGAGGACCCGGACACCCACGCCATCATCCTGATCGGCGAAATCGGCGGAAATGCGGAGGAGCGCGCTTCCGAGTGGATCAAGGCCAACGTAAAGAAGCCGGTGGTCGGATTCATCGCCGGGCAGACTGCGCCTCCAGGTCGTCGCATGGGGCACGCAGGGGCGATCATCAGCGGGGGGCAGGGAACCGCGAAAGACAAGTACGCGGCAATGAAAGCCGCGGGGATCCACACGGTCGAAACTCCTGCGGATCTGGGTAGCACGGTTGCAGCGGCTTTGAAGTAGGTGCGCTCGCCGATTTTTGGTCAAAAGTTAGCCCAGGAAGGAAACTGCCGGGACGCTTCAGCAGAACCTAAACGGAGGAATTTGTCGTGGCAATAGAACGAACATTCGCAATCATCAAGCCGGACGCGGTCGGCCATGGACAGCAGGGAGAAATCTTGGCGCGCATCCATAAGGCGGGCTTCAGGATCGTGGCCATTAAGTCGATGCGGCTGACGAAAGAGGAAGCCGGCGGATTCTACGCCGTGCACCGGGAAAGGCCGTTCTTCGGCGAACTCACCGACTTCATGAGTTCGGGCAAGATTTTCGCCATGGTCCTGGAGGCGGAGGGCGCCATTTCGAAGTGGCGCGACACGATGGGCGCAACCGACCCGAAGAAAGCCGCGCCGGGCACAATCCGGCACGACCTGGGGACCAGCATCGGAACGAATTGCACGCATGGGTCCGATGCGCCAGAGACAGCTGCGTTTGAGATCGGATACTTTTTTGCGGGGCAGGAACTGATTTAAGAATCCGGCGACTCCCTGGTTCGTTCGGAACCGGGTGCCCTGTGCTCATTTGCTTGCTAATGCAATCCGCGCTCGTCTGAGTAGAATAGGGAAGTTCCATTCCCGGCTCAGGAGGACGCTATGTCTTGCATTCGACGCCGCGAATTTCTTCGACGAGCCGCATCGGCCACCGCCGCAGCATGGATTGCGCCCAAATCACTGACCACACGCTGGTCCGCCTCGCCGGCTGGCAATGGGAAATTTTCGGCCGTGGACTCAGTCACGATTGGTAGCACGGGAATCCAGACCTCACGACTAGCCATGGGAACGGGTACGGTTGGCTCCGGGCACCACTCGAACCAGACTGCCCTCGGTCTCCAAGGGTTGTCGGGTCTGATTCAAAATGGCTACGACCATGGATTGCGATTCATTGACACGGCGGATTCCTACGGGAGCCACCCGCACGTGGCCGATGCGCTGAAACATGTGGACCGCAGCAAGGTGACTATTCTGACGAAATCCTGGGCGCGCAGTGCCGGCGAGATGCAGGCGGACCTGGATCGTTTTCGTCGTGAACTGGGCACCGATCATCTGGACATCGTCTTGATGCATTGCCTTACGGAGGCAGACTGGACCACCCGGTACCAACCGGTAATGGATGTGCTGTCCGAAGCGAAGCAGAAAGGCATAATCCGCGCGCACGGTTGTTCCTGCCATTCCATCGAAGCTCTGCGAACGGCAGCGAAATCGCCCTGGGTCGAGGTGGACCTGGTGCGTATCAATCCCATCGGATCGCACATGGATGCGGATCCGGACAGCGTCGCAAGCGTGATTCGTGAAATGCGCACGGCGCGAAAGGGAGTGATTGGCATGAAGATCCTCGGACAGGGAGACCTGCGCCGCCGGCAGAATGAAGCGATTCGATATGCGCTCGGCCTGGATCTTCTGGATGCATTTACAATTGGAGCGGAATCTGTCGCCGAGCAAGCGGACTTGATCGGACGAATCGCCGCGGCCTGACCCTGGTGCGCCTCCTCCGGCTGCCTTGATTCCCACACAGAATGGATTAGACTGCGCAATATGGATTCGTTCCGCGAACTCGGACGCGCCCTTTTGCTGCTCGGGGGGCTGCTGGTGTTGGTCGGGGCGTTCTTCTACTTTGGCGGGAAATTGCCGTTTCGGCTCGGCCGTTTGCCCGGGGATATCGTGCGGGAGGGCGAGCACGGCACGTTTTATTTTCCGATCGTTACCAGTTTGCTGCTCAGCGTGGGACTGAGCCTGCTCTGGTGGCTGCTGTCCCGTTTGCGGCGATAGACCGGAGTTGGCTTCCCATTCGTTCCTGCGCTAGACTCGGGCCTGTACGGGAGGCTCACAATGAAGGGTTCAGTGAAAGTCATCGAAGAATTGAACAAAGCACTTCGCGAAGAACTTACGGCGATTAATCAGTATTTCCTGCATGCAGAAATGTATGAAAACTGGGGCTATGAGAAACTTTCGGATTTTATCAAGATGCAATCCATCGGTGAAATGAAACACGCCGAGGCGCTTATGGAACGTATTCTATTCCTCGATGGATCGCCGACCATGAAGCCCCTGGAACTGACCGTCGGAAAGAATGTCCGGGAAATGTTGCAAAGCGATCTGGACCTGGAACTTGGGGCCGTAAAGGATTACAACGCGGCGATCCAGATTGCGGTCGCCGAAAAGGACAACGGCTCACGCGATCTTTTTGTGCAATTACTGAAGGATGAAGAAGGACACGTGGACTGGCTGGAAGCGCAGATGCACCTGATCAAGGAACTCGGTTACGAGCGCTACCTGACGATGCAAATGGGCGAGAACGAGGAAAAAGAGTAGCCGGCGCACCGTTGCCGTCGGCCGGCCTTTCCTGATCCGTTCGCGGAACTATGGACCAACTTCAGTTTAATCTGCAGCCGGAGCGGCGCATCTTCACGGTCGGCGAGCTGACGGCGCGCATTCGCGAACTGTTGACAAAGAGTTTCACCGACGTCACGGTACAGGGAGAAATCTCAAATTGCCGTCCGGCCGCTTCAGGCCACATCTATTTCACATTAAAGGACGATCGTGCGCAGATTCGCTGCGTCTTTTTCAAGCAACAGCAGCGCGGGATGAAGTTTCGGCCGGAAGACGGCTTAAAGGTGAGCGTGCGCGGTTCCGTCAGCGTGTATGAAGTGCGCGGGGAATACCAGATCTACGTGGAATCCCTGGAACCGCTGGGGCGGGGCGCGCTACAACTGGCTTTTGAACAGCTGAAAAAACAACTCGAGGCGGAGGGACTGTTCGATGCAGCGCGGAAAAAGCCTTTGCCGTTGCTGCCTAGCCGCATTGGGCTGATTACCTCTCCGACCGGAGCGGCGGTGCGCGACGTGGTGCGCATCCTGATGCGGCGGTTTCCCAACGTCTACCTCACTCTGTATCCCGTGCGGGTGCAGGGTGAAGAGGCTGCGGGTGAGATTATCGAAGCGCTCGGCTATTTCAATGACCGGCGTGCGGCGGACGTCATTCTTCTGGTTCGCGGGGGCGGATCCATCGAAGATCTGTGGTCGTTCAATGAGGAAAAGGTTGCGCGCGCGATCGCAGCAAGTGCCATTCCAGTGATCTCCGGCGTCGGACATGAGACCGACTTCACCATTGCGGACTTTGTATCCGACGTGCGTGCTTCCACACCATCCGCTGCAGCGGAATTGGTGGTGCAGACACGGCGGGAGTTCGACAAACACGTTGCGGACCTGCGGGAGACGTTGAACAGCTTGATCCGCTACCGCCTGCTCGAGCTGTCCCGGCGAGTACACGAACTCGCGGGACGAAGGGGGTTTCGCCGGCCGCAAGACCTGTTGCGGCAGCGGCGGCAGCGAGCCGATGAGTTGACCTCACGGCTGACCCTCGGCCTGCGTGCGCGGCTGGAAATTTCACGAAGACGGTTCACGGCGGCGCACATGCGAATCGCCTCGTTTGATTTTCGGGTGAAAATGGTGGCGCTGCGACTGCAGCTCGAAAAACGAGGCCACGACCTGGGCGTGCGTGCCGAGAGGCTGCTGCGGCTGAAACGGGAGCAATGGCAGCGGCTTACCTTGCAGTTAGAAGAGCGCAGTCCATTGCAGGTGCTGGAACGCGGCTACGCTATTGCGACTGACTCTTCCGGCAAAATCCTTCGAGACCAGGCCCAAGTCTCGATCGGCGACAGGGTTGAGATCCAGTTGCGGCGGGGACGGCTCACCACAGAAGTGACGGAAAAAAGATCTGATCGTTCCTAACGGGGCTACTCTTCTCCCTCGCCGGAGACTTTGAGGACCGCCAGGAAAGCTTCTTGGGGGATATCCACCTGGCCAACGCGTTTCATCCGCTTCTTGCCTTCCTTCTGCTTTTCGAGAAGTTTGCGTTTGCGGGATATGTCGCCGCCATAGCATTTGGCGAGGACGTTCTTGCGGATGGCGGCGACCGTTTCACGAGCGATGACACGGCTGCCAATGGCGGCCTGGATGGGAACTTCAAACATCTGTCGCGGGATCAACTTCCTGAGACGGGTTACCAGGTCGCGGCCGCGCTCGACAGAAAACTCTCGATGGATGATCAACGCCAGGGCATCGACCGGCTCACCGCCGACCAGAATGTCCAGTTTGATCAGGTCTGCTTCCACGTAGCCCGCTAAATGGTAATCGAGAGAAGCGTAGCCGCGGGAAACACTCTTGAGCCGGTCATAGAAATCGAGGACGATTTCGTTGAGGGGGAGTTCGTAGGTGAGCATGACGCGTGTCGGCGAGAGGTATTCGAAATTCTTCTGGGTGCCACGTTTGTCCTGGCAGAGCTGGAGAATCCCGCCGACGGATTCGTCATTGGTGATGATCATCGCCTTGATGATCGGCTCCTCGATCTTTTCGATATCACTGGGATTGGGGAACTTCGCCGGGCTATCAACCTCGATCACTTGGCCGCCAGTGCGGGTGATGCGGTAACGCACGCTCGGTGCCGTGGTGATTAGATTCAGGCCGAACTCGCGTTCCAGGCGCTCCTGAACGATCTCCAGGTGCAACAGCCCCAGAAATCCGCAGCGGAACCCGAAGCCGAGCGCTACGGAATTTTCCGGTTCGTAGAAGAAAGCAGCGTCGTTCAGCTGTAACTTGCCAAGCGCGTCACGCAGCGGTTCATATTCATCCGCCAGCACGGGAAAAATCCCAGCAAAGACCATCGGCTTTATGGCCTCAAAGCCAGGCAGCGCCGGCGCAGGTCGCGCGGCCTCCGTGACCGTATCGCCCATGCGAGCGTCCGCAACGCGTTTGATGTTTGCAACGATAAAGCCGACGTCGCCGGCCTCGAGTTCTTCGAGGGCCACCGGTTTTGGTGTTAATGTGCCGAGTTGCTCCACTTCATAAACTTCATTGGTAGCCACCAGGCGGATTTTCATGTGTTTGGTGATGCGGCCCTCCATCACGCGCACCAGGACCACGGCGCCGCGGTAGATGTCGAACCAGGAGTCGAACACCAGCGCCTGAAAGGGATTCTCTGCGCTTCCCTTGGGGGGCGGAACGCGCTGGACGATGGCTTCCAGTACGTCCTCCACACCGATACCGCTCTTTGCGCTGATCATCAGCGCGTCGGCCGCGGGGATGGCCAGCACGTTTTCAATCTGCTCCTTGACGAAGTCGGGTTGCGCTGCCGGCAGGTCGATTTTGTTGATGACCGGCAGGATGGTGAGGTTGTGGGAAGCTGCGAGGAAGGTGTTGGCGACCGTCTGCGCTTCGACGCCCTGGCTGGCATCGACAACGAGAAGCGCGCCCTCGCAAGCTGACAGCGCACGGGAAACTTCATAGGAAAAATCGACGTGGCCGGGGGTATCAATCAAATTGAGCCGGTAAGTGTTTCCGTCTTTTGCCTTGTAGTGGAGACGGATACTCTTGGCTTTGATCGTGATGCCGCGCTCGCGCTCCAAGTCCATGGAGTCCAGGACTTGCTCGTGCATCTCTCGCTGAGAGAGCGCGCCGGTCATCTCGAGCAAGCGGTCGGCAAGCGTGGACTTGCCGTGATCGATGTGCGCGATAATGCAGAAATTCCGTATGAACTTCGGGTCCATTCGCTTCCCGTTCCGCCAGGATTTACCTGAGGGTATGGCTTGAGTGTACGACGGCGGGCACTTGGCTGCGGCAGAGATCTCACCCAGCTAGAAGCGTGCCGTGTAAACCTCTAGTTTGCCACAAGTGTGTGAAGGCGTCAGCCCGCAGGGAGTATAGCCGACCCGTGTCCGATTCCACATCGGTGTCGTGAGCCGGTTTGGCCGGGTCAGAAGGGCGTTATATAGTGGAGATTGGTTCGAACCAGCCGCGAACCGGTCGTTTCCAACAACGAAGAAGTATTCAAAGGTCTACCCGACAGATGGCCGCAGACGTCAATAAGCTTCTGGAGCGCGCCAAGAAGTCCCTCGAGAAAAACCGACTCGAGGATGCCGTTGAGGCTTATCTGGCAGTACTTCAAGAAGCGCCGCAGAACGTAGAAGCCGCGCAAATGCTGGGAGACCTGTACACGCGACTGGACCATCCGGAACGGGCAGCGGTTTACTATGGACACCTTTTCGAGTTGTTGGTGGACCCTCGCGATGAATCGAAGGCCATGGCGATTTATAACCGCTTCCTTCGCAATTCGCTCACCCCCCAGCCACCCGAGCGCATTGCGCGCTACGCGTTCCTGCAGCAAAAGCAGAATCACCCAGAGGAAGCGATCGACCAGTACATCAAGGCAGCGGAGCTTTTCAGCCAGGCGAATCGGATGGAAGATGCCCTGTTCTGCCTGGAGCGCACGGCGCAACTGGATCCGGAAAATCTGAACAGGCAATTGAAGGTTGCCGAGGCCGCGGCACAATTGGGAAAGAACGGCCTGGCGGCAAGGTCCTTTTTGCGTGCCGGCGCCCTAGCGGCCGCAAGCGGCGCGCAACCGGAAGCGATGAAGTTTTTGGGAAAGGCCTACGCACTGGCGCCACAAGAGCGCAGCGTTGCCCTGCTTTTTGCAGAAGCCAAGCTGCGAAACGGGGAGTCCGCGGAAGCTGCGGCATTACTGGAACCGTTTGCCGCAAGTGAAAGCGACGTGGCTTTTCTGGAGACCTTTGCGGACGCCCTGCAGCAAGCGGGTCAATTGGACCGCGCACGTGGAGTGCTCGAACGATTGCTGCGGGAAAAAAATGAAGGCATGACCCGATTGTTCGGATTGGCGGATGCTTTTGTGGAGGCCGATGAAGATGGCAAATCGGTCGAAATCCTGCTGACGCTGAAGAGAAGGATGTTCGCGGACAAGAAACAGAATGAATTCACGACCCAGGTGGAAGAACTTGGCGCCAAGCACCCGGAGTCGTTGCCACTTCTCGAATTCTGGGCGGCGCTGTACAACGAATTGAACCGGGAATCGCAGTATTTCGAAGTGCTCATCCGACTGTTCGACGCGAACTTCAATTCCGCGAATTTCACGAAATCCAGCGAAGTGCTGGAGCGCCTGGTGGACATCGATTCTTACGATTATCGCAACCAGGCTCGGCTGGAGATGTTACGGGGGCATGTCGATGAAACATTCCTTCGGCGCATCGCCGGGCGGATGGCAAAGACTGCAACCGTCACGCAGAATCAGACCGCGCCTCCGAAGACCGTGGCCAGTCAGGAGATTGCTTCCGCGAACCCCCTGACCGAAGAAGGCAAACAGCAACAGGTGCTGGAAGACTTGATCGTACAGACCGAGATTTTTTTGCAATATTCGCTGCAGACCAAGGCAGTGGAGCGCCTGCAGAAGATCGCTTCGATGTTTCCGGGCGAAGAGGAACGCAATCCCAGGCTGCAAGGTTTGTACCAGACCGCGAATTGGTGGCCCAAGGCACAAGCAAAGCCTGAGGCGCCCGGCAAGGCGGCTGGAGTGCCGGTCGTACCGGTCGTGGAAGCGCAGCCGGCGCCTCCCACCGGACGGACGGGGACCTACACGGCAGAGACCCTGCGGGACCTGACGAAAATCTCCGAAATTAATCAAAAAACATTTCGGCAACAGACGCCCCGGGCAATGTTGAACACCACCGTAACGGAAGTCGGAACGTATATGAAGTCAGCGAGAACGATGGCGGTGATCGGCACGCCGGGACACCCGCCGGAGATGGCCGCGGAGTACTGTGCGCCCGGTCTGAAGCCCGCACCGGGATCGCAAGTGGTGCTGCTGCTCGCGCAGATGGAAAAAGCGGTACCAGACGAATTGGGGGGAATGGTCGTCGATGCGACGGAAGGGTCGATCCTGGCGGAATTGGGTTTGGCGACGGCACTCGGAGTGACTTTGACGGATAAGGAAACGCAGACCCCTGCAGCCATGCTGATTGTGGCGCACGCCAAGCCGCAGAAGTGGAAACCCAACCAGACGTATTTCCTGCAGGCCATCGGCGACCAGATGATGATGAGTGTGAGCCACACGCGACTTCGTTCGCTGGTCCGGCGAATGGGTGTTTCTGATGATCGCACCGGGTTATTGAGCCGCAGTTCGTATGTCGGATGTTTGCTGAACGAAGCCGACCGGGCGCGGACGCAGGGCACGACGCTTTCTCTCGCGATCCTGCAGATCGACCGCGGCTCGGAAATGTTGCGGCAGCAGGGTGAAGCACCGCTGGAAAAATTCCTGGAACAACTGGCGCGTTCCTTGCAGCCCATGGTGCGGCAGAACGACATGGCCGTGAAGTACACCTCATGGGCGCTGGCGTTTATCCTGCCGGACACCACGAGTTCCGGGGCGCAAAACCTGGTGGAAAAATTGCGCCGGGCAGCCGCGGGTGTGCGCCCACCCTGGGATTCCACGCAAATCACCTTAAGTGCCGGAATTGTGGAAGCCACCGCCCGACAGGATTATGAAAGTGAAGACATTGTGACCGACCTGATCAATCGGGCGGAGTTTACGATCGAAGAGGCTCGCAAGCGGGGCGGGGATACCATCGTCGCAGCAGAAACCGCAAAACAGTGAAACATTGAATTCCGAAGAGGCGCTTTCCTGAGGAGCGCGACATTGCAGTGGCATTTAGCATCCAAGAACAGGCTTTGGCAAAGCGAGGGCTAACATGTTTCCAACGGACGTTGTCATTGTTGCTGGTGCGCGTACGCCCATGGCGCGGTACACGGGAGTATTTTCCGAGGTGTCCGCAATTGAGCTCGGGGCGCGCGCGGCCAGGGCGGCGATCGAGCGCTCCGGAGTGGCCCCGGAAGAGTTCGATCACGTGATATTCGGGAATGTACTGCAGACCAGTTCGGATGCAATTTACGGTGCGCGTCACGTGGGACTGAAGGCCGGACTGAAGATCGAGACGCCGGCGGTCACCGTGAATCGTTTGTGCGGTTCCGGGATTGAGGCGATCGCGCAGGCGGCCGGAAAGTTGCTGCTGGGCGAAGCGACGATGGTGATAGCCGGAGGGATGGAAAACATGACCCAAGCCCCGTTCGTGATTCGCGGGGCGCGGTCGGGACTAAAGCTGGGCGGCGGCGTTCTGGAGGACTTTCTGATGGTCGGATTGACGGACTCCTACTGCGGTTTGCCCATGGCGATTACGGCGGAAAAACTGGCCGCACAGACGGGCGTTACACGAAAGGATGCGGATGCCTATGCGCTGAGGAGCCAGCAGGCGGCAGAGGCCGCGGCAAAAGCGGGTGTATTCAAGGAAGAGATCGTCCCGGTGGAAGTGCGACAGGGCAAAAAGTCGCTGCTGGTAACGGAAGATGATCACCGGCGGCCGGAGACAACGATGGAGACTCTCGAGAGACTGTCGCCATCGTTCCAGAGAGACGGAATCGTGACGGCAGGAAACGCCAGCGGAATTGTGGACGGCGCCGCGGCCGTGGTGGTCACTCTGAGGAAGACGGCCAAGGAGCGCGGTCTGACCCCGCTCGGAAGAATCGCTTCCTGGGCCACCGTGGGCGTCGATCCGAGCATCATGGGAATCGGTCCCGTTCCTTCCTCTCAAAAGGCACTGAAGCTGGCCGGGCTGAAGTTGCAACAGATGGACCGCGTGGAAGTGAACGAAGCCTTCGCTGCGCAGTACCTGGCCGTAGAGAAGGAACTCGGCCTTGACCGAGAGAAGACCAACGTGAACGGCGGCGCGATTGCGCTTGGCCACCCGTTGGCTGCTTCCGGTACGCGCCTGGTGCTCACCGTCCTGAACGAGCTGCGGCGCAAAGGATTGCGGTACGGCCTGGCAACGGCATGCATCGGCGGCGGTCAGGGGATTGCCATGATCGTGGAGTCCATGGGGAGCTGAGCACCGGGTCTGTTGCGACCCTCCGGGACCGGGACTGCCGGCACCGCACGAGTGGCCTGTCTTTGATACACTTTGACGGGTAGTCGTTTCCCTCCGAATTCAGAAGGGTTTGCTAACGTGAGGAAATAAGGATGGCGATTCAACGAGTCGGAGTCGTGGGGTGTGGACTGATGGGGTCGGGCATCGCGCAGATCAGCGCCCAAGCCGGATTCGAGACCCTGGTGAGGGAAGTAAGCACGGAGTTGGTCGAGAAGGGGCTGAAGGGAATTGAGAAGAACCTTGGGCGGTTGGTTGAAAAGGGAGCCATCGCGGAGGACGCGAAGAGCCAGATCCGCGGGCGATTGAAGGGTGTGACCGCGCTTGACGAGTTGAAGGACTGCGACGTCATTGTGGAAGCAATCATCGAGCAATTGCCAGCCAAACGCGAACTGTTCGCGACGCTCGACCGGATTTGCCCGGCACACACGATCTTTGCCAGCAACACCTCATCGTTGACGATCACGGAAATCGCCGCGGCGACGAAACGGCCGCAGCGGTTTGTCGGACTGCATTTTTTTAATCCGGTGCCGGTCATGAAACTTGTGGAAGTGGTGAGGACCATTGCGACGGATCCGGCCGTCTATGAAGAGATGGTGAGCTTCGGGGCCAAGTTGGGCAAGACGCCTGTGCGCGCACAGGACAGCGGCGGATTTATCGTGAACCGACTGCTGGTGCCCTATCTGCTGGATGCCATTCGGGCGCTCGAAGAGGGTGTGGGCTCGGTCGTCGATATCGACAATTCCATGAAGCTGGGGTGCGGGTATCCGATGGGGCCGTTCACGCTGCTGGATTTTGTGGGCCTGGACACGACCTATTACATCTGTCAGATCATGTTCGATGAATTCAAGGAAAAGCGTTTTGCCGCACCGCCTTTGCTCAAGCGGATGGTACTGGCCGGGTGGCACGGCAAGAAGAGCGGCCGGGGTTTTTACGACTACTCAGATCCCGCCAATCCGAAGCCAATGAGCCTGTGAGGATCTGATCATGTCCTACGAGAACCTGCTGTATGAGAAAAAAGAGCACATCGCTTACATCACGTTCAACCGACCAAAACTGTTGAACGCGCTCAATCGGAAGACGATCGAGGAGTTGCATCAGGTCTTGATCGACGCCCGGGAGGATGCTGCCGTGCGCGTGCTGATCCTGACAGGCGCGGGAGAAAAGGCTTTTGTCGCCGGTGCGGATATCAACGAGCTGGCGCAACAGACTCCGGTAAACGGAAAAGAGTTCTCGCTTTACGGGCAGAGTGTCTTTCACCTGCTCGAGACCATGGGCAAACCTTCGATCTGCGCGATCAATGGCTATGCGCTGGGGGGTGGATGTGAGTTGGCGTTGAGTTGCTCGATTCGCCTGGCCAGCAAATCAGCGAAGCTCGGGCAGCCAGAGGTGAAGCTCGGGATTATCCCGGGCTACGGAGGTTCGCAGCGTCTCGCGCGGCTTTGCGGGAAAGGAACGGCCCACGAACTGTGTTTGACCGGAGAGATGATCGGCGCGGAACAGGCGCAACGGATTGGCCTGGTCAACCATGTGTACGAGGCAACGGAATTGCTTCCCGAAGCCGAAGCCTTGGCGAAGAAGATCATCGAAAAAGCCCCCTTGGCAGTGAAATACTGCATGGAGGCGATTGAACGAGGCGTCGAGATGCCCCAGGAAGAAGGACTGTTCCTCGAAGCGACACTGTTCGGCCTGTGCTGCGCAACGGAAGATATGCGCGAAGGCACAAAAGCGTTCCTCGAAAAGCGGCCCGCGCAATTTAAGGGAAAATAATCGTCTTATGGCAGCAAAAATTCAGCCCCAAAAAATCATTGGAACGATGAGCGCGGTCGGACTGCGATTTGTCTTAGTGGTAAGCCGCTTCAACAGTTTTATTACCGATCGGCTGTTGCAGGGTGCCTTGGACGCTCTTGAGCGCAGCGGCGCACGGGATGAAGATGTGCAGGTCGTGCACGTGCCGGGGGCTTTCGAATTGCCGTTGACGGCAAAGAAGCTCGCCGGGACGGGCCGCTATGACGCCATAATCGCGATAGGATGCGTCCTGCGCGGCGAGACGGCGCACTACGACTATGTTTGCTCCGAGACCGCGCGGGGACTGCAATTGGCACAGATGGACACCGGAATTCCGGTCATGTTTTGCGTTTTGACTTGTGACACCCTCGAGCAGGCCATCGATCGCGCGGGTTTGAAGGGTGGAAACAAGGGGTTCGAAGCAGGTTTGGGAGCCGTCGAGATGGGACAGCTCTCGAGGAAACTGCGCGGAGCAGCGAAACCAGCGGCTTCCGGCAAAAGGCAAAAAAGATAACGTGGCACTCCGGACCAAATCTCGCGAATTTGCAATGCAGATGTTGTTTCAATGGGACATGAGCCAGCAAGAATTAAGCAGACTGGAAAAAACCTTCTGGAAAGACGCAAAGGCTGCGGAACAGACACGCGCATTCGCTAACCAGTTGTTCGAAGGGGCGGCGCATGACGCCAAGAACCTGGACGAGCTGATCACAAAGCATGCAGACAATTGGAGGCTGGAGCGGATTTCCGCCATTGACCGGGCCATTCTGCGGCTGGCCATGCATGAAATGCGTGCCACGGACACGCCGCCAAAAGTAGTCATCAATGAAGCCGTGGACCTTGCCAAGAAGTTTTCATCGGAAGAAGCCGGAGGCTTTGTGAACGGGATACTGGACACCTTCCGGAAATCGATGCTCACCAAGTAGCGCTTCCGCGCCTTCCCCCAGAGAAATCTCAGGTCCGAATCACACCCTCAAACACTTTGACTGCGGCGCCGCTCACTCTGGGTGTGATTTTTTTTCCGGATTGCGAGACTTCGACTTCGATCTGACTCGGGCGGCCCATTTCGACGCCCTGGCTAATGTGCAGGGTGTGCCCTGCTCCCAACCGGCCATGCTCGACCAGATAAGCTCCGAGTGAGCCAGCAGCAGAGCCGGTGGCGGCATCCTCATAGAGTTCCCACGGCATCATGCCGCGAGCCCAAACCGTGTGGTTCGTGCCGATCGTGAAGCAGTAGGCGAGAGCCGCTTGTTTGCCCAATAGACGAGCGAGCTCGACCATATTCATTTGGATCTTGCCGAGCGCGGCGCGATTTTTCAGTGGCACCATCAGGTTATAGATCCCTGTGGAAACAAACTCGGGAGCAAGGCTGGGATCCAAATCTTTGGCAGAGAGGCCCAGCGCGGCAGCGAGTTTCTTTTTGTTGATCCTGGAAGGTTTGAAGGCCGCTTCTTTCTGCGTCATGGTTACCCGCTGCGGTCGCCCATCCTTGAACCGAATCTCTACGGGAAGAATGCCGGCGCCGGTCTGTTGCAGCACGTGGACGCCGCCCTCCTGAGCGGGAACCACGCCGAGTTCTGCAAGCAAGAACCAGGTGCCAATGACCGGGTGACCTGCGAGCTTCAACTCTTCCTTGGTGGTAAAGATGCGCAGGCGCGCCAGGGCGCGATCATTGGTGGGCTTCTGTACAAAAACGGTCTCGGAGAGGTTCATCTCTCTGGCGATAGCGAGCATCTGATCGGCAGAGAGCCCGTCGCCGTCGGTGATGACCGCCAGGGGATTGCCCTGAAACCGGTTGGTGGTGAAAACGTCAAGCGTATAGAAGCGGTGATCCATGGCAGCTCCGTTTCAGTTCGCGGTGGAGTGGATGGGGCAATTAAATCCTCTCGAGTCGGCGAACCGTTCTTTCGTTGGTGATACTTCCTGTGTTCAGAGTGGACTTGGGTTCCATCAGAATAATATGGACCTCCTCGTCGGCAACGGGGAGATGTTCCACACCATGGGGAACGACGACAAATTCGCCTTCGCGGACAATCACTTCATGATCGCGGAAGCGCATGCGGAGGGTGCCCTTCACAACGAGAAAGAGTTCGTCTTCGAGGTCATGATGGTGCCAAACGAATTCGCCCTTGAGCTTAACAGCTTTCACTTGGCAGTCATTGAGTTCCCCGATGACACGGGGGTTCCAGTAGTCCTGAAACTTACTGAATTTTTCTGCCAGGTTAACAGTTTGCACGGGCATCGGTTAAAGCTCCTGAATGGCAGCAACAGTGGCGCGTAGAACTTTCTGTGTTGTTGCTGCCTTCGACGTTTCCGAGTAAATGCGTAGCAGGTTTTCCGTGCCGGAAGCTCGCACCATCACCCAGCCAATGTCGCCGAGATAAATCTTGATGCCATCCAGGCTCTCCCTGCGCGGCACCGGCCATTGCTCGAACTGCTTTAGTTTCTCATTTGAAAAATAGGCAATAGCCTTCTGTTTTTGGGCAGGCGTGACACTCAAATCGACGCGGCCGTAATGGTGTTCTCCAAATTCCCGGTCCAGGTCGGCAAGAAGTTTGCCGAGCGGCTTGCCATGCCAGGCCATGAGTTCTGCCAGCAGGAGCGCGGACACGGTCGCGTCGCGCTCCGGGAGGTACAGGCTGGTGCCGATCCCGCCGCTTTCCTCGCCGCCAATGAGGATGTCCTGCTCCAGCATCAGTTCGCAGAGGTACTTGAATCCGATCGGGACTTCATAGAGCTTGCGGTGGAATTTCGCCGCCAAGGCGTCGATGAGTTTCGTCACCGAGAAGGTTTTCGCGATGGCGCCCGGAAGGTTGCGCGTGCCGACTAGGTGAGAGACGAGCAGGGCGAATATCTTGTGGGGGTTAACGAAGCTTCCGTCGCGATCGACGGCGCCGATGCGGTCGCCGTCGCCGTCGGCGGCGAAACCGGCGTCGTATTTCTCCGCAACAACCGCCTCGCCGAGGGCATCGATGTGGGGCACGATCGGTTCCGGGTGCACGCCGCCGAAACGTGGGTCGCGCGTACCACGGATCTCTTTGGAGATGACCCCGTTCCTTGTGAACAGCTTGTGCAGCAATCCCGCAGCGGATCCGTGCATGGGATCGACGATGAAACGGAATTTCGCATCTCGAAGGCGCTGCCAGTTGACCAGCTTTTCGATGGTGTCGAGGTACGGCGCGCTGGGCTCGATCGAATGGATTAACTCCTCTCGGAACGGCAAAGGCGGCACGCCCTTGGCCAGGACTTCGGCCAGTTCCGCTTCTATTTGGGCGACGATGGACGGCAGGGCGCTGCTGCCGTAGCTGGCCTTGTACTTGATGCCGTTCCAGGAGGAAGGATTGTGGCTCGCCGTGACCACCAGGCCACCGGCCGCGCCGCGCTGGCGGACGAGTAAGGAAATGGCCGGCGTGGGACAAGGCTTGTCTGTTAGCCAGACCGGCGTGCCCGTAGCGCTAATGACCTCGGCAATCTCACGAGCGATGCGGTCTGATTCGTAACGATGGTCGTAGCCGACCAGCACTCCCTTACGCGGGTCTTCTGCGCGGACCACGTAGCGTGCAATCGCGTGGGCGACAATGCGTGCATTTGCCGGGGTAAAGTCCTCCCCGATGATGCCGCGCCAGCCATCTGTGCCAAATTTGATGGAGTTCATCAAATGTGAGTATACGCGAAGCGGGGGAGCGGCCAAACAGCAGCCTGGGGGAGCATGCCGGACTTCGGGTATTAGAGCAGACGCCTGAGTTTGCGCTGTTCAAGGGACTTCACGATTTTCGCTACATCCTGGGCCCGGTCTCGCGGGCAGATGAGCAGTGCGTCCGATGTTTCAACCACTACCAAGTCGTGAACGCCAATTGCGGCAACAAATTTCCGCGGACTCCAAAGGAAATTGCCCTCCGCGTCGAGAGTCTGGCCCTCTCCGGCAAGGATGTTTTCCCCCGGATGTTTCGCAAGCAGTTCATAGACGGCAGACCAGGAGCCGATATCACTCCAACCAATGTCCGCGGGGATTACGAAAACATTGCCAGTTTTATCGGATCGGGTGCTTTGGGCGCTGGTTGCTTTTTCGAGGATGGCGTAGTCCACGGAAATATTGTCGAGGGTGGGATAGATTTTCTTTAGCTGCGAGGAGTAGCTGCGTTTTCCAATGTGCGAGGAAAGCGATTCAAAGGCTTGGTAAGTCTTGGGTAAGAATTCTCTGAGGGCATCGAGAAAAGTGGACACACGCCAGAAAAACATTCCAGCATTCCACTGATAGCTGCCGGATTCCACGTACTGTTTTGCGACAGCAAGCTCGGGTTTCTCGGTGAACCGGCGAACTGGGAAGACCGGGCAGCCATTCACGGAGAACGGCGGCTCGGTGCGCTCGATGTAGCCAAAGCCGGTCTCCGGCCGCGCAGGTGGAATTCCGAGAACGACCATGCGGCCGGGTTCGCGGGCAGCTTCGAGCGCCGCAACGACAATTTCACGGTATCGCCGCTCGTCGGCGATGTAATGATCGGCGGGTAAAACGGCCATCAATGCGTCGCCGGTAGCCCAATGGCGGATGTGGATGGCCGCCAGCGCGATTGCGGCCGCAGTGTTGCGGCCCACTGTCTCGGTGAGTACGCGCTTGCGCGCGGGCCCCGGGAGCTGCTTGCGGAGCGGATCGGATTGCTCGCGATTGGTTACGGACCAGATGCGCTCTGGTGGGATCAGCGGCAATAAACGTGCAACGGTTTGCTGCAACATCGTTGTATCGCCCACGATGTTGAGCAATTGTTTTGGCGTGCGTGTCCGGCTGCGGGGCCAGAAGCGCGTGCCGCGGCCCCCAGCGAGAATGACGGCGTGCGCATTGAGCTTTTTATCTGGCATAGGTCTTATACCATCAGGACGCGGGAGATGGCCTCGAGTCCGAATCCCAGACTCTGCAACTGCCGGCAAAGCAAAATCTTGTCCGGCACGGTAATGCGCAATAGCGAGGTCGGTTCTTTTGGTTGCAGGAGCGCGAGCGGTAAGCTGGCCGGAATAAACCACGCCTGGCCCGGCCGGTAGGGATAAGAGAACTCCGAATCATGAAGTTCACCTGTGCCTGAAAGAAAGACGACCAATTGGAATTCCGCCGGATCTCCCTCGAGTAATGTTGTACGGTCGCAGTCCCAACGTTCCGTGGCGAAGAATTCGCATGCTGCCAATAGATACTTGCAGGCGTCCGGCGAATGCAAGGGAAGGCTCGGAACCTTTCCGCTGCGAGTGCCATCGAATCGGGTTACCTCGAGCGCCTTCTGCAGGTGCAGTTCCCGGGGTTTGCCGGAAGCATCGACCCGACCGTAATCATAAACCCGGTAGGTGAGGTCTGAGTATTCCTGAACTTCGCAGACCACCATTTCCGGCAGGATGGCGTGTTGCGTACCAGCCGCAACGAAATAAGACTCCCCGGCCTGAACAGGATAACGCACAAAAAGATCTTCGACCGTATGCCGGTTGACCGCTTCGAGAAAAGCTTCACGCGTTACTCCGGGTTTCAGTCCAATCAACAACTCCGCCCCAGGTTTGGCGGACACAATGTTCCACATTTCGGTTTTTCCCCGGCCGCCGGCGGCCTGCTCGAATTTACCGGCGTAGGAATCGTCGGGATGGACCTGGATGGAAAGCTTTTCTTTGGGAAAAAGGAATTTTACGAGTAGCGGGAAATCCTTGAAACTACCTGTGCGCGTGCCGCGCCATTCCGGGGGCATGCATCGCCAGCTTTCCCCCAGCGATTTACCGGTCAGAGGACCTGTGGCGACGCGAGAATCGAGGGCGGTGAGCCAAGCTTCCCCGATCGGCTCCGGCAAGTTCGTTTTTTCAGGGAAGATCGGTGCGAGCGATCGTGTTCCCCACGGCCGCGGGCTGAAGATCGGGTCAATCCGTGTCAGGACAGGTTCGACCGCCATCAGGATGCAGCTTCGGCACGCTTGAAAAATCTGTTCAACCGCCGGAGTCCTTCCTCAATCCGCTCTATGGAAGTTGCGTAAGACAAGCGCAGAAAGCCGGGAGCCCCGAAAGCCTCGCCCGGCACCAACGCGACATGAGCCTTCTCGAGAAGTTCCTGGGAAAGCTCCGTACAGCTTTTCGCCAGCGCATGTCCGCCTTGAAGGTGAGCGGAAATGTTCGGGAACGCGTAAAAGGCTCCGCCGGGCCACTCGCAGGTTACGCCCGGGATTTCCCGCAGGCCCTCGACGATGCGTTTCCGCCGCTTGGCGTACTCGGCCAGCATGGGAGGCACCGTTTCCATGCTACCGCGCATGGCTTCCAGGGCAGCGTATTGCGCAATCGAGGTGGGATTGGAAGTCGATTGGCTCTGCACCTTAATGACGGCCTGAATCAGTGCTTCGGGCGCGAGCGTGTATCCGATGCGCCACCCGGTCATGGCAAAGGTCTTCGAAACTGACCCGATGATGATGACCCGCTCCTTAGAGTCTTTGGCGCTGGCAATCGAGAACGGTTTGTGGGGCTCGTAGACAAAATGCGAATAACATTCGTCGCCCATGAGCCAAATGTTGTGCTTTCTGCAGAGAGCCAGAATGCGCTCGAACTCCTCGCCGTCCACGACCGCGCCCGTCGGATTACTCGGTGAGTTGATAATCACCATTTTTGTCCTGGGCGTGATGGCCTTTTCAATCGCCGCTGCGGTGGGACTGAATCCGTCCTCCTGCCGGGTTTTCACGATCACGGGTGTGCCGCCGGCATACTTGACGATGTCCGGGAAGCTGACCCAGTACGGTGCAGGCAGGATCACCTCATCGCCGTTTTGGACAAGCACACAGACGGTATTGAAAATGGAATGCTTTCCGCCGACATTGACCACGCACTCCTTCGCCGTATAGCTCGATCCCAATTCCCGGGAGTGCCAAGCGGCAATGGCTTCTCGAAGCGGCATGATACCGGCCGTCGGAGTGTACTTGGTGCGATTTTCCTCGATGGCGCGAATTGCGGCCTTCTTGATGTGGTCAGGTGTAGGAAAGTCGGGTTCCCCGGGGCCAAAATCAGCGATGTCCACGCCCTTGGCCTTCAGTTGTTCTGCGGCGCTGATCACCAGCGCGGTGGGCGAAACCTGGATCCGATTGATGCGGTTGGTCAGTTGCACGATCTCTCCTCGGTCCGAAAGGGGTACAGGAATCTACTACGTTCAGGATATCGCGAAGAACTTGAATCCGGAAGCGAGGGCCATGCCTCGCTGCAAAACAAGAGGATCGAAACCGCGCACCGTCAGGAGACTTTTGAGCGCAGACGTTTCTCGACCACCGGTGGCACCAACCCGGCCAAGGGCCCGCCGAGGTGGGCGATCTCCCGGACCAGTTTGGCGCTCAGGTAACTGTAGCTTTCCCCGGGGAGCATGAAAACGGTTTCAAGCCGCGGCTCCAGCTTGCGATTCATCAGGGCCATCTGTAATTCGTACTCGTAGTCGGAGACGGCGCGGATACCCCGCAGGATGACCCCCGCGCCGCGTTTGCGGGCATAATCGACTAGCAGGCCTTCGAACACGTCGACTTCCACCGCAGCCCAGTGCCCGGTGACCTCGCGCAGCATGTCGACACGCTCGGCCACCGAAAACAGTGGCTCCTTCTCGACGTTCTTGAGGACGGCCACAATAAGGCGATCGAACATCATCTCGCCCCGCCCGATCAGGTCCAGGTGTCCGTTGGTTACCGGATCGAACGAGCCAGGATAGATGGCGATGGAAGTCTTCATAGGGGTGTGGGAAAGCTCCGCGGCACATTCTAACTCAAAACCGGAAACAAGAGCGAAGTTCAGACACTCCGGCAGGCAGGAGGAATGAGGAACGAAAAACTGTTGTATGTCCCGGGAGGATTGTGCCACTCTCTTTTGTTCGGCATTGTAACGATTTAATGGCGGGAATCTCAGTGCATCTTCCCGCAGAGGCGGAACCGATGAACCCGAATTTTTTGAAAAAGCCGGCGTATTCAGTGGTGCTGGCATTCTTCCTCACCATGGGCGTGTCCGCGCGCGCACAAAATCCCTCTGAGCTGAACGTCATGCCTCTGCCCGCCAAATTCCAGTCGGGCAACGGTGCGCTGAAGATCGACGGTGCGTTTTCCATCGCGTTCACGGGCTATCGGGAAGTTCGGTTGGATCGGGCTGGCCGGAGATTTCTGCTGCAGTTGAATCACGAGACGGGAATTGTGTTCAGCAGCAGCCCGGCAGATCCCGCCAAGGCGACCTTGCTGGTTACGACGGACCACGAGAGCAAACCGGTTCAGGAAGTGGGTGAGGATGAGTCCTACACACTGGACGTAACACCGACCGGAGCGAAACTGCACGCCGCTAATCCGCTGGGAACCCTTCACGGGCTGCAAACTTTCCTTCAGCTGGTTCGCATTTCGCAAAACGGATTTGTTGTGCAGGCCGTAAGCATTCAGGATCAGCCGCGCTTTCCGTGGCGGGGCCTCATGATCGATGTGGCGCGCCACTTTATTCCGCTTCCGGTCATCGAGAGAAATCTGGATGGAATGGAAGCCGTGAAGATGAACGTATTCCACTGGCATCTCTCGGATAACGAAGGTTTTCGTGTGGAGAGCAAGAAATTTCCGAGGTTGCAAGAATTTGGTTCCGACGGGCTGTACTACACCCAGGACGAAATCCGCGAATTGATTGTTTACGCGCGGGATCGCGGGATTCGTGTGGTGCCGGAGTTCGATATGCCAGGCCACAGCACCGCCTGGTTCGTCGGTTATCCGGAACTGGCAAGCGGTTCTGGGCCGTATGAACTGGAACGCAAATGGGGCGTTTTTGACCCCGCCATGGATCCGACCAATGAGAAAACGTACAAGTTCCTGAACGAATTCCTGGGAGAGATGGCGAAGCTTTTTCCCGACCAGTATCTGCATATCGGCGGGGACGAAGTGAATGGAAAGGAATGGGAAACAAATCCCAAGATCCAGTCGTTCATGAAGGCGCATGACATCAAAAACAATGAAGGATTGCAGGCCTACTTCAGCCAGCACGTCCAGGAATTGGTGGTCAAGCATGGAAAAACGCCGATTGGCTGGGACGAAATCCTGGTTCCCGGAGTCTCGAAGAACATTGTCATCCACTCCTGGCGCGGTGCGGATTCTCTCGCGGCGGCAGCCAAGCAGGGCTACCGGGGAATACTCTCGAACGGCTACTACATTGATCTAGGTTGGAGCGCGGAGCGTCATTATGTCGTCGACCCCATGGGT
This sequence comes from Candidatus Acidiferrales bacterium, assembly GCA_963842585.1. Taxonomy (GTDB): domain Bacteria; phylum Acidobacteriota; class Terriglobia; order Acidiferrales; family UBA7541; genus Acidiferrum. The sequence continues at coordinate 170,887 of CAWJHG010000011.1, read as the reverse complement.
GGAGCAGCCGCCAACCTCAGTTCGGAAGAGAAGGAGAGAATTCTTGGCGGAGAGGCCACCATGTGGTCGGAGTACGTAAATTGGGAGAATATCGACTCGCGCATCTGGCCGCGCACCGCGGCCATTGCCGAGCGCTTCTGGTCTCCCCAGAACACGACAGATATGGCCTCCATGTACCGAAGGATGGAGGCCGAAAGCACGCGCCTTGAATGGCTGGGGCTGACCCAACGCAGCTATCAGCGCAAGATGGTCGAGCGCATGGCGGGCGCTGCCTCTCCCGAAGAACTCGATGCCCTGCTGACCCTGGTGGAGGCCCTGGAGCCGGTGAAGGATTACAACCGCGAGAGCACCCCCGGCGAGGAGCCTACTAGCCTGAAGCCTTTGAATCGTGCGGTGGACACCGTGCACCCGGAAAGCGAAGTGTCGCGCCGATTCTCTGTGGCTGTGGATCAGTTTGTTGGTTCTTCCTGCAAGGACGGGACGCTGGCGGCCGCGCTGCGCGCTCAGCTTGCAACTTGGGCGGGCATTAACGGTCACCTCGAGCCCCTTGCGGAACACTCCCCGCTCGTCGGAGATGCCAGCCCGGCCGCTTCAGCGTTTTCGCAGGCTTCCGAGCTTGCGCTCACCGCGCTCGAACGCATCACCCAGGGCTTGCCGCTGCCAGAAACTCTCAAGAAGCAGCAAATCGACGCACTGAACAGCTTTGAAGTCCAGGCCCACAAAGCGCAGTTGACGATTCCTTCACTTCCCGCCTTCCAGAAACTGATCGAAGCGGGCAGCGTCGGAGGAGTTTGCGCGACGGGAAGGTAGTGTTTCCAGATGCCGGAAAGGGTGCGGACCGAAGCGTACTGCCATCCGTGCGGATCTTTCTTCGGGCGCGGACGGTTCCGTTGCAGAGCCTTACCCCAATAGCCGGGTGACGGGCTCGCCATTCAATCCCTATTATTCGCTTTTCAGCAGAAGGGAGTGACCACTCAGGGTAGAATCCTTGAACAGAGACCATTCTGGTCTTATTGTAAGTGTGCACAAAGTAAGGGGTTGTCATAGATAACTCGCAAAATAGTTTTGACAAGGGCGGGCCGACGGAGATATAGTCTAAATACGACCAATTGAGTCGTATAAGCATCTAACCGCAAGTAGACGTCAAGCTTAGGAGCCATGTTCAAACTTTCAAAGAAGGCTGATTACGGACTGATCGCGATGAAGCACCTCGCGAATCACCGTCAGGAACATGCGTGCAGTGCCAATGAGATTGCCGAGGAGTACGGAATTTCGGCAACACTGATGGCCAAGGTGCTGCAGAAACTCGCGCGGCATGGGTTGGTGGCTGCCAAGCACGGCTCGACGGGAGGATACCAGTTGGCGAAACAGGCGGATCGCATCAGTGCGTTGGAAGTACTGACGGCGATCGACGGACCTGTGCTGATCACCTCCTGTGTGACCAGCCACGGAAATTGTGACGCCACGGACCGCTGCTCCGTCAAGGAACCGTTGCAGCGGGTCAATGAGAGCATTTTGGGAGTACTGAGCACCGTGACGGTGGCCCAGCTGAGTGAGGACCGTCAGGAGCCGGCTCTGGTGGAATTGAAGGGGATGGACCGCTTGGCAATGATGCGCTGAGCAGGGGCGTCCGGGACGAATAGGAGACCAAGAAAATGGCCGTCAAGCTGCCGATTTACATGGACAATCACGCCACCACGCCGATGGACCCGCGTGTGCTAGAGGCGATGTTGCCCTATTTCACGGAGAAGTTTGGCAATGCCGCCAGCCGGAACCACTCTTTCGGTTGGGCAGGTGAAGAAGCCGTTGAAAACGCTCGTCAACAAGTGGCTTCGCTCATCGGAGCCACGGCCAAAGAGATCATCTTCACCAGCGGCGCAACCGAATCCGACAACCTGATGATCAAAGGCGTCGCGGAAATGTACCGCGAAAAGGGCAACCATATCATCACCCAGGCGATTGAGCACAAGGCGGTACTGGATACCTGCAAGAACCTGGAGAAGCACGGTTTCGAAGTGACCTACCTGCCGGTACACAAAGATGGGCGCGTTGATCCGGAAGATGTGCGTAAGGCCATCAAACCGACAACTATCCTGATCTCGATCATGTACGCCAACAACGAGATCGGCGTAATCAACCCGATTGCAGAGATCGGAAAGATCGCCAAAGAGCGCGGCATCATCCTGGCGGTTGACGGCGTGCAGGCCGTGGGCAAGATTCCGGTAGACGTGCAGAAGGACAATATTGATCTGCTGGCTATCTCGGCGCATAAGTTTTACGGTCCCAAAGGGGTGGGCGCTCTGTATGTGCGCCGGCGCAATCCCCGCGTGCAACTATCGGCAATTCTCGATGGCGGCGGCCACGAGCGAGGCATGCGTTCCGGCACCTTGAACGTGCCGGGTATCGTTGGCTTGGGCAAGGCCTGCGAAATCTGCCAACAGGAGATGGCCCAAGAGTCAGAAAGGCTGCGCGCATTGCGTGACCGCCTGAAGGCGGGCCTGGAAGCTAAACTGGACGAAGTTTACATTAACGGCTCTCTCGAGCATCGTCTTCCGAACAACCTCAACATGAGCTTTGCCTATGTCGAAGGCGAATCGCTGTTGATGGGGATTAACGACATAGCGGTTTCGAGCGGTTCCGCCTGCACCTCGGCAACCCTTGAGCCCAGCTACGTACTCAAAGCACTAGGCGTAGGTGAGGATCTGGCGCATACGTCAATCCGCTTCGGCCTAGGGCGTTTCACGACCCAGGAAGAAGTAGATTACGTCATCGACAAAATGGTGCAGGTTGTTACCAAGCTTCGCGAACTTTCGCCACTCTATGAAATGGCCAAGGAAGGGATCGACATTTCCAAGGTCAAGTGGCAGACCGCGTAAACATTAGAATGATTAAGAGAAGAGGAAAAATGGCAAGCGCAATTGCAAGTGAAGGAACCCTCCGGATCCACCGGTCGATCGCCGGGACGTCTGCGCCCTTTCGCGTGACGTACCAGGCATATCAGGACGGTGATGAACCGGCGCCGGCGGCGGAGAGGGCGTTTTATCATCTGCAGGATGTCCGCGAATTTCTGGATGTTCTGGGAATTGGCACGCAATACGTCCGCGAAGCTCTTCGTGAGTTGACCGCGGGACGGTCCGCGTTTCTAACCAACATTGCCCTGACGGAAAAGGCGATGAAAAATGCAGGATTTGGCGGTCTTCTCGCAGCGGCGAGAGGCTGACGTTTCAAGAGATAAGGGATCAGAAGGAGAGAGTGGCTCATGGCATACAGCGAAAAGGTAGTCGATCATTACAATAACCCGCGGAACGTTGGCAGCTTGCCGAAGGAAGATCCCAATGTTGGGACCGGCCTGGTGGGCGCACCGGAATGCGGCGACGTGATGAAGCTGCAGATGAAAATCAACCCGGAAACGCGGGTCATTGAAGAAGCCAAGTTCAAGACCTTCGGCTGCGGATCGGCCATCGCCAGCTCTTCTCTGGCCACCGAATGGGTCAAGGGCAAGACTGTCGATGAGGCCCTGGCGATCAAGAACACCGACATCGTCCGCGAACTGTCCCTGCCCCCGGTTAAGATTCACTGCTCCGTGCTCGCCGAGGATGCCATCAAGGCAGCCATTGGCGACTGGAAAAAGAAGCACGGAGTGGAAGTTCCCGCGCACGAGCAGTCTTCGCACTGAGCGAAGCATGGCGCGGTGTTAGTGGCGTCTTCCGGCGGTGAGTACTGGCCGTCGGAGGATGCTGTCGAGCGGCAGGCTCGACAAGAGTTTTGAAGGAAGCAGAGTATGGCGAACGCGACAGAAATCAAAGTACCGGTCACGGAGAAAGTCGGACCGGTTATTCACCTGAGCGAGCACGCGGCCAAGAAGATCATTGCCCTGCTGGCCAAAGAGGGAGTCTCGCCCCAAACCGGCGGGTTGCGCGTCGGCGTGCAGGGAGGCGGTTGTTCCGGGCTTTCCTATGCCATGCGGCTCGATACGCAGGCCAGAGACCGCGACAAAGTATTTGAGGAATTTGGCGCGCGGATTTTCGTGGACCCGAAGAGCCTCCTGTACCTCAATGGCACAACGCTTGAGTACGAGGAAACGCTCATGCGCCAAGGATTTGTTTTTCAGAACCCCAATGCCGCGCGGAGTTGCGGTTGCGGTAGTTCGTTCACGGCGTAGCGGTCGCACGGACCTCCGTCTGTGCCTGACTGGTAGTGACTCAGTCTGACAAGTGGTTGGCCACCGCAATCGCCAGCCACTTTTTTTATGTTCGGCGTCGTACGCGAGAGATTCTATGAGCATGTCACTTCCCATCACGAATCCGCCGCTGGTTTGCTGGAACTGCCACGAACGCGCGGTCGGAACCCACTTTTGTCCGGGTTGCGGCAAGGTGCTTCAACTCCCACAGGAGAGCGACTATTTTGCAATGTTCGAAATGCCGCGCAAACTGTGGATAGAAATGGGTGCGCTAGAGCAGAAATTTCTTCAGCTGAGTTGGAAACTGCACCCCGACAATTTTGTGAATGCCACTTCCGAGGAACGAGAGATTTCGTTGAGGCGAAGTTCGGAGCTGAACGACGCCTATCGCACGCTGCGCGATCCGGTCGCGCGCGTGGAATATCTTCTGGCCATTGAGGGGAAGCGCAAAGAAGGCACAACCCGGCAACAGGCGCCCCCGGAGCTGCTCGAGGAAGTCTTCGAATTGAACGAATCCCTGGATGAATTGCGCGCAGCAAGAGATTCTGGGGGCGACACCGCCTCGTTGAAGCAGAGGCTCGGAGCAGCGGAAAGGAACTTTGAGGCGAAATTAAACGAAATCGACGGCCAGTTGCGGGCTGCGGCACGGGAATGGGATCAAGCGATTAACGACCGATCCGACGACTCGGTTCGCGATACCGTGATGGGCAAGCTCAATGAATTACTGAATCGACGTTCTTATATTCGGAATCTGGTGGTCAACGTACAGAAGGAACTCCTGTAACGCGCATGGGCAAAATTGTCGGAATTGATCTCGGAACAACGAACAGTCTGGTCGCCAGCCTGGACCCACTGACCGGCCAGCCGAAGTGCATCCCCGGACCGACGGGCAGCACGCTCTGCCCCTCCATCGTCAGTCTTGATCCGGATGGCAGCATTATCGTGGGCGAGCCGGCACGCCGCCGGTTGCTTACCCAGCCCGAGCGCACCATCTATTCCGTCAAACGGCTGATGGGCCGTGGTCCGGAGGATGTGCAGAGCGAGTTGCGGCTTTTTCCGTTTCGCATCGATCCCTCGAGTAATCACGTAATCCGCGTGCAGTTGGGCGACAGGGTATTCACGCCGCCGGAAATCTCCTCTTTTATCCTTCGCGAGCTGAGGAACTGGGCGGAAGCGTATTTCGGCGAAACGGTAGACCGGGCCGTCATTACCGTGCCTGCCTACTTCAATGACGCGCAACGCCAGGCAACCAAGGATGCAGGAAAACTGGCCGGACTCGAAGTACTGCGGCTGGTGAACGAACCTACCGCAGCTGCTCTGGCTTACGGTCTGCATGAGAAGCAGCGTGGCAAGGTGGCGGTTTACGATCTTGGTGGCGGCACGTTCGATATTTCCGTTCTGAAACTGATTTCGACGAGTGACGGTGATATCTACCAGGTGCTATCCACGAATGGGGATACCCATCTGGGCGGGGATGATATTGATAACCTGCTCCAGGCTTTTGTGCATGAACAGATTCTGCAGACCGACCAGATCGATTTTTCCCCTCACGGTGAGCTCGCGCAGGAACTGCGAAAAGAGCTGATCGCGCTCAAACACAAACTTTCGGACGTGGAATCGGTAACCCTTCGCTTTCCGTTGCCGAACGGTCAAGTCTTCGTGCACGATTTTACGCGTGGCGCTGTGGATGCCTTGATCGCGCCGGTCGTGGACCGTACGATGGTGCCGGTCAAGCAGGCGCTGCTGGACGCGAACTTGAAGCCGACGGAGATGGACGAAGTCGTACTGGTTGGCGGTACGACGCGCACTCCCCTCATTCGCCGCACGGTCAAGGAATTCTTTGACCGCACACCGCACACGGAATTGAACCCCGATGAAGTTGTGGCGCTGGGGGCGGCGGTACAGGCGAACATTCTTGACCGCGGTGTCACCAATATGTTGTTGCTGGACGTTACTCCGCTTTCACTGGGCATAGAAACATATGGCGGAGCCGTCGCCAAGGTTATTCCGCGCAATTCCACCATACCTGCGAGCGCGCAGGAACTGTACACCACCGGAGTGGACAATCAGACCGGCATCGATATTCACGTGCTGCAAGGGGAAAGGGAACTGGCTAAAGACTGCCGTTCGCTCGCGCGCTTCACCCTGCGCATCCCCCCGGCGCCGGCGGGGTTGCCTCGCATCGAAGTCAAACTCCTGATCGACGCCAATGGCATTCTGCAGGTCAGCGCCAAGGACATTCGCACGGGGGAGCAGCACACCATCGAAGTCCAGCCGAGCTACGGCCTGAACGACAATGATATCGAGCGGATGCTGGAGGAATCGATTGAATACGCCGAACAGGACTTTGCGGAGCGTCAGGTGATCGAAGCGCGTACGGAGGCGGAATCCATTCTGACGTCCACGACGAAGGCGTTGGCCAGTTCGAATGCCAGTTCTCTTGCGGCGCCGGAGCGGGCCAAGATCGACGCCGATGTTGCTGCGCTCAGCGAAGCCGTCAAGGGCAACGACTACAAGCTGATTCGCAGGCAAATCGACGAATTGAATCGGGCCACCGAGCATCTTGCGGAAGTGCTGATGAACTCGGCACTGCAGACCGCGCTAGAAGGCAAGAAACTGGCGGAAGTTTAGGGAGAGGCATATGGGCGGCAGCAATCCATACATCGAGGAACCGAAATACAAGAAGGCCACGAAGAAATTCAAGGTCACTTTTCTGCCCAGCGGGAAAACGGTTGAGGTTGATCCGGAGAAGTTTCCCTATGGCCACAACGGCCTCCCGGGAAGCATCCTGGACATTTCCGAAGGCTTCAAAATGGGCCTGGACCACGCCTGCGGCGGCGTCTGCGCGTGCTCTACGTGCCATGTCATGGTGAAGGAAGGCCTGGAATCCTGCAATGAAGCGACCGATGCAGAACTGGACGAACTAGACGAGGCGCCCGGTATCACCCCGAAGTCGCGCCTTGGTTGCCAGACCGTTCCGGATGGCACGACCGATGTCGTGGTTGAGATCCCGGAGTGGAATAAGAATTACGCCAAGGAATTGGACCACTGAGCGATCCGCATGCCACACACATTTGATTGGGATAATCTCGACGACATCGCCATCGGCTTGGCCGATAAGCATCCTGATTTCGATCCGCTGACGGTGCGGTTCACCGACCTGCACCAGTGGATTACCGAGTTGCCTGGGTTCGTCGGGGATCCGCAGAAATCAAACGAGAGCAAGCTCGAAGCGATCCAGATGGCCTGGCACGAGGAATGGCAAGACCGCCAGGGCTAAGGTTATTTCCTGTCCCCGGTTCAATGCCGGATTCTTTTCAGCCAGCTCTCCGGAAAATCGATATACGAAGAGTCTAGCGCCGCTACCGAAGGGCAGCCGAGCAGGCGCAACGTTCGCTCCACGTCCGCCCGCAATATTTCCAGTGCACGACCGACACCGGCCTGCCCGGCGGCCGCCAGACCATACGCGTAGGCGCGGCCGATCAGGACGGCACGAGCTCCGAGACAGAGGGCCTTAACGATGTCGCTTCCTCGACGAATTCCACCGTCCACCAGGACCTCCGCCCGGCCATTCACCGCCGCCACCACTTCCGGCAGCACGCGCAGTGTTGCCGAGGCACCATCGAGCTGCCGGCCACCATGGTTGGAGACCACGATTGCCGCCGCGCCCTCCTCCACTGCACGATGCGCATCCTCACCGGTTAACACGCCTTTGAATACGATCGGCCCGGGCCAGAGCGGCTTGATCCAGCGAAGGTCCTCCCAGGTAAATACGGCCTGAGAGAGAGCCGTGGCCACATCGATCAACGGCATGGGGCCCTTGCCGGGGATCACGATGTTCTCAAGCTTGGGCACTCCGCCATCGCGAAAGAAAGACACCAGCCAACCCGGGTGCTCCAGCATATCCGGGATATACGGCAACTTGGCGATGAGGGAGCTGCCGAGCAGTTCTTTCATCCCGTTCCGCGGGTCGCGCTCGCGCATACCCGCAACCGGGGTGTCGATGGTGACGACGAGAGCCGAGTATCCGGCCCGCCTGGCTCGTTCAATCCCGCCCTTTGCGACTTCCGGCCCGCCCACAAGGTAGAGTTGATACCACACGGATCCCTTGCAGGCATCCTGCACGTTTTCGAGTTTGTGGCCGGAAATTGTGGACAGCGTGTAGACCAGGCCCGCCTCGCCTGCGGCGGCAGCGGCGGCCACCTCTCCGCCTGGATGCATCATCCGGCTGTAGCCCACGGGCGCCAGAATGGCGGGAAAGGACAGATCAACGCCCAGCACCCGGGTGCGCAGATTGCATTCTGGGATGGCCACCGCCTGCCGCGGCCGGAGAATCACATCGTCAAATATTCGGCAGTTCTCAGCTAGCGTGATTTCGTCTTCCGCTCCGCCTTCGAGATAGTCGAAAACCGCTTTGGGCAGTCGGCGCCGTGCCATCACCCGCAAATCCTCGATATTGACCACTCTCGGCGGCAAGAGGGAGCTGGGCGTTTCCTGCATGACAGGCATTGTATGCAGGAATTTGACCTAGGACCAGAATCAAATCAGGCGGCTGCGTGGCGCAAGTTCGGGGAATCTCGTATAATTAGTAGCTGTAATTCCGCCCGTGTGGCGCTATGGTGCAACGGTTAGCACGCGGCCCTTTCAAGGCCGAAATACGGGTTCGATTCCCGTTAGCGCTACCAAGCTTTTCTTTTCCTCAAAGATGATACTCTTACAGCTCGAACGTGTGTGGGCGGGAGAAAACACCTATGGCAGATATGATTCGTTCTAGCAATCCCATTCTCAAAGAAAAGGCGTTTGCCGGCCAGTTGGTGACCGGTGAAACGATGACCATCCAGGGGACGGTCAACAAGACCGGACTGCTGCTGTTTCTAGTGGTGATCAGCGCAGCCTGGACGTGGGGATTGAGCCACTCCGAGACTCCCGATGCGGCTTATCCATGGATGATCGGTGGCGCCGTCGGGGGATTTGTCCTGGCCCTGGTGACGGTCTTTAAACAGACCTGGTCGCCTTTCACCGCGCCGATTTATGCCCTACTCGAAGGCCTCTTTCTTGGCGGCCTTTCCGCGGTTTTCGAGCGATCCTATCCCGGAATCGCCGTTGAGGCCGTGAGTCTGACCTTTGCGGTGATGTTTGTCATGTTACTGGCCTACAAGTTCGGTATTATCCGGGCCACCCGCGGGTTCAAGCTGGGAGTCATTGCCGCGACCGGAGGCATTGCCCTGGTTTACTTGGCCAATATGGTGATGAGCCTATTTTTTCACACCCAGATATCGGCTCTCTATAGCAGCACCCCGCTCGGGATCGGGATTAGCCTTTTCGTGGTGGTTATTGCCGCCATGAACCTGATTATCGATTTTGACATGATCGAAACTGCGGCGGGCATGGGCGCGCCAAAGTACATGGAATGGTACGGGGCGTTCGGGCTGATGGTCACCCTCGTCTGGCTCTATATGGAGATTCTGCGTTTGTTAGGTAAGGTCCGCCGTCGCTAGGGAAAGTCAGCAACATCGCTAAACGGCTAACAGCACCTACGTTTACCACCCGCTTTCAAATGGCTCTGGGCTATGCGGCGCGGCTGCATTCCCGACAGGTTCGCAAGCGGACCGAACGGCCCTATATCGGACACCTGCTCGGGGTTACCTCCATCGTCATTGAGTATGGTGGCGACGAAGATATGGCCATCGCCGCACTGCTTCACGACGCGGTGGAAGATCGGGGCGGGATGCCGCGCCTGCACGAGATCCGAAAAAAGTTCGGCAAGCGCGTTGCCCAGATCGTCGACGGTTGCACCGATTCCTACGGCGAACCGAAGCTCCCTTGGATGGAACGTAAGCGTGCCTACATTGCGCGCGTCAGCCGCGAACCGGATGAAGTGCGCCTGGTCTCCGCGGCAGACAAACTCTCCAATGCCCGGGAAGTCCTCCATGATTTCCTAGTGCACGGAGAAAGCGTGTTCGAACGTTTCGCGGGCAAGAAAGCGGGCACGCTATGGTACTACCGTGCGCTGGTCCGTGAATTTCGGAAGGCCGGGAGCAATCCGCTCGTCGAAGACTTTGCTCGTGTGGTATCGGAGCTGGAATCTGTGGTTCGAACGAATACCAAACGACAGCGAGCCTGAGGCCGCACCCGCTTTGGCCGACAGCGCGCAACGCGTTACAATCCTCCTTGCCCAAAACGTCTCCCATGAGCCCTCCCAAAACGCCGTCACGCCGGATATTTACCGTTGGCCATTCAAACCTGGAGATGTCTGAGCTCCTGGGTGTGCTTATCCGCCATGAAATCCACGTGGTATGTGATGTGCGCAGCCGTCCAGGCAGCTTCCGGTTTCCGCAGTTCAACCGGGAGCCACTGATGGCCCAATTGGCTACCGCGAAGATCATTTACCAGTTTTTCGGCGATCAGCTCGGCGGCCGCCCTGCGGATCCCCGCTATTGCCGGGCGGACGGACTTGTGGACTATGCCGCGCGACGCAATGCGCCGGATTTCGGGGAAGCGATCGACCGATTCCTCGGCTTTGCGCAGAGTCAAAATGTAGTTCTGCTGTGCGCTGAGGAAGATCCCCTGCATTGCCACAGATTCATGCTGATCTGCCCCGCGCTTGTCGGACGCGGTTTTCTGCCCATCCATCTGAGGCGTGGCGCGGCGATCGAATCCCAAAGGGACGCCGAAGACCGCCTGCTGCAGTTACACGGCTTCGCGGACGTGACCAGCAATTCCTTGTTCAGCCAGGGCCGGGCCGGTGCACTTGAAGATGCTCTCCGGTTGCAGTCGGAGCAGTACGGTTTCCGGAGCTCGCCGGAGGCCATCGAGTATTTCTGATTAAATAAGCGCGACTCTTCTTTAGTAGTTCGGCACTGGTTAGGAAAGGATCTCTGCCGGATGATAGAAAGCGTCGCACGGTTGGTCTACACTAGCTGCTCGTCTTCCGCTCTGCAGACTGGGAAACGAATGAGGCCTCTGCTTTGACCGCTACCGATGTCTACGTTGTTGGTTCTGCCAGCGCCTTTGGCTCGCGCGTCGTACCCTCGGAAGAGGTTGACCATGCCTTCGGGATGCCATCGGGAAAACTGAAAAGCCGCGCTGGCATCGTCTCTCTGGCTCACGTTTCCAAAGATGAGGACGAGGGCACGCTGGGCACGCAGGTTTGCAAGCAGGTGCTCGAGAGCACAGGTCAGAAGACCGATAATATCGATTGGATTCTGGCAGCCAGTGAAACCCACCACGCCTATCCCTCCCTGTCTGCGATTCTCCATGCCAGACTGCGTTTACGCGAAGATTGCAATGCGCTGGACGTGGGCAGCGGCTGCCTCGCCCTGTTGCAAACGCTGGCCGTTGCGCAAGCGCTGCTCGTTTCCGGCCGGGCGAAGAAGATACTGGTGGCCACGGCGGATGTGCACAGCCGCACCTTGGGCCCGGGGCGAGCCGCCGGGGAGTTTGGCGGCCTGTTCGGGGATGGCGCCAGCGCATTTCTTCTGTCCGGCAAGCCCCGAGATGCGAAGGGGCTGGCTTACCGGCTGGGAGAGTTTTTCTTCGGTTGTGCGTCGCAATACGCCGAAGCAATTGCGGTCAGTGAATCAGGGGGCGGCCAACTGGACGTATTATTCGATGGGGATGGGCTAGCCCGCGCGGCAGTCAGCCGAATGGAGAAGGTGATCGACGAAGTGGAGCACCGCAGCGGCATCTCCCGCGACCGTGTCGGTGCCTTTGCGACCCATCAGCCCAATCCGCGCCTGGTGACTCTCCTTGCCAAACAACTCGGAGTGTCGATCAAGAATTTTCCTCCGATCGGCAGCACCAGAGGCAATTTGGGTTCTTCCATGTGCGGAGCCGCACTGCACGCTGCGCTGCAGCACGCGGCCACGCAGCCGGCGGATCAACGGCTTCCCGTCTTTTTGGCTTCCCTGGGACCCGGACTAATATTTGGTGGTGGCTGGATGGTTCCCGCCGGCGCCTGAGGACCATCTTGGGTTGGGGCGCACGAGGTTCATCTGAGGAGTCCCTTTGCTCCTCAAATCCAAAGACCCCCATTTACGGACGGCCCGTTTTCCCGCGCGATCCTTCTGCCCTCCTATCCGATCGCGCCGTCAATCGAGTTCAAGAACCTACCCCGTGATGGTAGGCACTTCTTCAAGAAACAGGCGCTTATCCGTATCCTGAAGATCGGCACGGGACTGCCGCATCGCGTCTAGGCGTGGACGAACATCGGCGAGAATTCGAGTTTGCACCGGGCTTCGTCGGGCAGACCGGGACCCGGCAAGGGAATCCAAGCTCCGATGGGCTGGGAGTGATTTTCTTTTCGCTCTGCGGTGGAACGCCTGTGGATTCATGCTCTTACCGAGCGCCTGGGGCGCTAGGAACGGGAAGGAGGGCTGCGACCGCTTCGAGAGTTGCCCCCGACAGGGCCTAGTTCATTTTCCTAGGTTCCCCAGTCGGAGGGCTGCCTCGACTTCCTTCGATTGACTTTCCTTCTTGCCACTCCAATAATTCGCCCATGCCACGTCCTGAAGCGGTTCGCCGCGTAAAGAGCTATTCCGCAGCGAACGGTTATGTCTATCAATACTGCTTCTATGAAGTGAACCGAATCACCGACAGCCGTGGACCCGCCGGGGAGTTTATCTACGCCATCTCAGCGGACCGAAAAACCACCTTTGGTCTGAGGATTATCGTTCAGCAAGCGGCTCTGGAAGCATGGGCCCGGGTCAATGGGCGCCCCTTAACCAGCAGCGAAGAATACGCAGTCGTTAAGATGAGGCTCTTCCGAGCCTTCGATGGGGGAGCCGTCCCACTGACCGCCGAAGCTGCGGCAGGGGTTTCTCTCCTGGTTGACGAATCCAACCTCGAAGAACTGCTCGAGCTGCTGAATATCTGAAGATCAGCCTCTTTTCCATGAACCTAAACCTTCCCGGTGCCGTCTAGCTCATTGGTAGGGAGCACTGGAATGCAGGAGTTGGCACTGATCGACCAGGGAGAGATGCTCGAACGAAACCCGGCCGGCGAAGCGGAACGGTCGCGGCTTGACCGGGAGTTTGAGGCCCGCCTAGCCGAGTGCGGACCCTTGGCATACCGTGTCGCGCAGGGCGTGCTTCGCAATGCGGCCGATGCCGAAGAAGTTGCCCAGGAGGCACTGTTGCGGGCATACCGCAAATTTGATCGACTCCAGGACGTCACTCGCTTCCGCGCCTGGTTGGTACGGATCAGCTTCCGGCTGGCACTGGATCGCTGGCGTTCCCTAAGACGCCGAGAGCGGCGGGAGACGGAATGGTCGCTACCGGAACGGCGTCCGGCACCTCCAACCGCGGAAGAGATTGCGGCGTCGAATCAGTTCCAGGCTCGGCTGGAACGGGCATTAGGCGAGATGCCGGAGAAGTTCCGCATGGTCCTGCTGCTCGCCGCGATCGAGGGATACACGCTCGAAGAAGTCGCGGGAATGTTGGGCGTTCCCCTCGGAACGGTGAAGTCGAGATTATTTCTGGCCAGAAAACAATTGGCGGAGAAACTTCGATGAGCTGCGAAAAACATCGAGAGAAGATCATGGATGTGCTGGTTGCGGTGGGCGAGGTCATTCCGAGCGAGCTGTCCGCCCATTGCCAGGCCTGCCCGGCCTGCCGTGATTTCTATGAACAGAATTCGATCCTGGTGCGGTCGATGGATGCGAGCCTGGCGGCCATGGTCAATCGGGAGATGCCGCACTCCTTATTGCCCGGCGTTCGGGCGCGGCTCGATGAATTGACCGTTCCCCGCACCGCATGGACTCTCCGTTGGAGTCTTACTGCGGCCCTCGTGGTTGTCGTTTTTTTGGGATTGAGTCTCGGGTATGTTCGACTCCAGCCGAGGAGTCGTCCGAACTCTCTCGAGAATGGAGCAGCCTCCGCCGGCGCAATGGGCAATCCGGAGCCAGCTCTGCAACCACTCATAGAATTGCCGACAGCTTCGAGAAGAGGGTCACGCAACGGAACCCGTTCCAGGGATTTGCCGCCTGCTCCGTCGACTGCCGCGCCTGAAGTTATTGTTCTCAAGGAAGAGAGGCAAGCTTTTGCGAGGTTGGTTGCCGGAATTCCACGAGAAAGGGATGTAGCTCTGGCTTTGACGCAGCCCGCCCCATCGACTTCAGATGGTCCGGTTGAGATATCGCCCCTGCAGATCGAGAGTGTGGAAGTGAAGCCACTCGAAACGGCGCAAGCAGACGGCGGTGCAAATTGAGTTCACGAGCGGTTCCAGCTGGCAAGACCGATTGAATATCAGGGAGGAAATAATGAGAAATAAACGCTTCGTATTGGCAGCACTCTTTACCCTAACTGCAATCTCCGTTCACCTGGCCGCTCAAGAGAGCCCGAAGCCGGACAACAAGAGGCCGTCGGCCACGCTCAAAGTCCAGGTGGTCTTTAGCGAAAACGAAGGCGAAAAAAAACTGGCCAATCTGCCTTACACATTTTTCCTAAAGGCGGCCGATCCGAACCCCGTACCCCCGCCTTGGACCAAAGTGCGCGTCGGCAGTCGCGTGCCGATTTACGCTGGCAAGGACGGCGGAATGCAATATATCGACGTGGGAACGAATATCGACGCCCGCGGATTCTCGGCTGAAAGTGGGCAATTCGACATTTTTCTTAACCTCGAACGGTCCTGGGTAGAAGGCGAGATGCTTGTCCCCACGGAAAAGCCCTCAAGTGCGGAAGTCGCACCCAATTCCGGGCATTTTAAGGAGCCGATCATCCGGCAGTTCAAGACGGAACTTACCCTGCCCATGCGCGATGGCCAGACCATTCAAACCACGCAGGCTGCCGATCCCTTGAGCGGGCGGGTGCTGACGATTACCGTCACGATGAACGTGCTGAAGTGAGGTGCCAGATCAACGGAGCACGCGGTCGAGTGCGGTCTGCAAATCCGGTTGCAGAAAGCGATAGCCTAATTTCTCCAGTTGCGCGGGAACGACGCGCTGGCTCGACAGCAGCAGCGCGTCAGCCATCTCTCCAAGCAGCAGTCGCAGTGCAAATGCCGGAGCCGGAAAGAGGGCGGGACGATGCAGCGCTCTGGCAAGAATGGTCGTGAACTCGGCATTCTGTACGGGCCCTGGCGACACCACATTGATCGGGCCACGGGCTGTGCCGTTCTCCAAGGCGAAACGCAGAATGGCCACGACATCTTCGAGCGTGACCCAGCTCATCCACTGCTGCCCCGAAGCAATTCTTCCCCCGACGCCCAGCCGGAAAGGCCGCGCTATCTGCGGCAGTGCTCCCTCGGTCTTCGCCAAAATAACCCCAAAGCGTGCTCGCACCACGCGAATTCCGAGAACCCCGGCTTTTTCTGCTTCCGCTTCCCATTCTTGGGCAACTTCGCTCAGGAACCCCCGGCCCGCCTTGCTATCCTCGTTCAGAGGTTCGTCACCTCGATTGCCGTAGTACCCAATGGCTGACGCCGAAACGAGCACTCGTGGCCGCGCCGCCATTTTTGCCATGGCGCCCACCAGCGCGCGGGTGGCGTCCACACGACTGGCGCGCAACAGTCTCTTGCGATCGGGTGTCCAGCGCCCCTCCGCGATAGAGGCGCCTGCCAGGTTCACGACCGCCTCCGCACCCACTCCGGCAGCGCCCAATTCGCCGGTGGCCGGATCCCACTTCACATCGAAGCCATCGGTTCCGCGAATGGCTTCGACGTTTGTGCCCGGCCGTACCAGTCGGCAGACGGTATGGCCGGCCGCCTTCAGTTCTCCCACCAGTGCCGTGCCCACCAGCCCGGTCGAGCCGGAGACGAGAATCTTCATGATCTCTTCTTTTCCCGGGCGGCCTGAATTTCCTACCCGTCTGCTGGCAGGTCGCGCTTCCTCAGGTTACAATTTTTGCGTGCCCCACGTCGCACCCAATCTTAGCGTCAAAGTGCTCTTCTTCGGGCGCCTGCGGGAAATGATCGGCCTTGCTGAGGAAGTTGTCGAAATGCCCGGGGGAGCGACGCTGGACGATCTGTTTAGGCGGTACACGGCCCGCTTCCCACAGTTGACTGAGTTTCGTCCCTCTCTCGTGGCTTCTCGAAATCAGGAGTTTGCCTCCTGGGACACTCCCCTCTCTGCCGATGACGATATCGCTTTTCTTCCGCCGGTGAGTGGAGGTTAGGGCAGACCCGCTATGAATCCAAGTGCCGAACAGGATCGCTTTGAACTGCTCTACCGCCCGATCGACGTGGCGGCGATCATTCGGCAGGTCCGCGCAGATCAGGATGGAGCGATTGTGACCTTCGACGGTTTTGTCCGCAACGAATCCCATAGTCGTCGCACCTTGTACCTCGATTACGAGGCATACGAACCCATGGCGATTGCGAAGATGAGGGAGATTGGCAGCCACATGCATCAGAAGTTCGCAATTCATCGCGTCGCCCTGGTGCACCGTCTGGGACGGCTGCAGATTGGCGAGACGAGCGTTTTCATTGCCGTAAGCGCCGCTCACCGGGCCGCTGCGTTTGATGCCTGCCGCTTCGCAATCGACACCCTGAAGCGGACCGTACCCATCTGGAAGAAGGAGTATTTTGCGGACGGTGCAGTCTGGGCCGACGGAGAATTGCCTCCCGCACCACCTTCTGCTGCCGGGCCGGCATCCTAACCAAGAGATGAATCTCCAGGCCTATAAGAAATTTGCGGCGGTATTGGGCCTGCTGGCCCTGCCTCTCCTCTTAACCGGCCAGGACAAGCCGGACCGGCCGCCTTGGGCACAACCATCGAGTGCCCAGCCATCTCCGCCGGCTACGAACCCGCCACAGGAGAAGACTGCGGAGCCAGCCTCGCCCCGTAACACGGTGAAAGTGCACGTCAATCTTGTCAACGTTCTGGTCAGTGTGCTTGACGAGCACAATCGGCCTGCACCGAACCTGCCGATGGAAGCATTTCAAGTTCTTGAGGAAGGCGTGCCGCAAAAAATTGACGTTTTTGAATCCGAAACCAAGCTGCCCTTGGACATCGCACTGATGATCGATTCCAGCCTCAGTGCCCACAAAGAAAAGTCCACCGAGCAGGACGCGGCCTCCCATTTCATTCAGCAGATCCTGCGACCGGACGACCGCTTGAGCGTATTCGCGTTCGCTGAGGAGGTGCGGCAATTGCCCCCATATTTCTCCGACAAAGTGCCGGCCCTCCAGGAAGCGGTGCACAAACTTCCCGACGGTGCTGGCACCTCGATTTATGATGCGGTGCTGCTCGGCGCGCAGGTTCTCGAAAAGAGAAAGGGAGAACGTCGCAGGGTAATCATCATGATGACGGATGCCGGGGAGACGACCAGCCGCACGGATTTCGATAACGCCCGAAAAGCCGCTCTCCGCGCCGGAGTTCTGCTGTATACCATTGTGATTAATCCCGTGAAAAACGAAAACGGGCGCAATACTGCCGGTGAGCACGCCCTGCAAACCATCACCGAGACCACCGGCGGGGCCATGTTCTTTCCTGCCTCCGCTCAGGAACTGCCGATCATTTTCGATCGAATCGACAATGAGCTCCGCACCCAATACCGCCTGGCCTACTATCCGAACCCGCGCGGCCCGGCCAACACCTACCGTACAATTGAGGTGAAGGTCCTGCCGGGCTATACCGCCAGACACCGGACGACCTATCTGAACGGCCCCCAGTAGTCTCCGCCGGGGCATATGGATGAGAATGAACGCTAACTACCTCGAAGTGGCTGTTGAAATTGCGCTGGAAGCGGGCAAGATTCTGCGCGAAGAGATGGAACGCCCGCCAACGATTGCTTATAAAGGCGACTTTGACCTGGTCACCCAAGCCGATCGTCGCTCCGAAGCCCTCATTGTCAGCCGGCTCCAGAACTATTTCCCGGACCATGCGATTGCCGCCGAAGAAGGTACCGGCAAAAATACGGCCTCAGACTACTGCTGGCATGTGGACCCGCTCGACGGCACCACGAATTTTGCCCATGGTTACCCCTGCTTTTGTGTATCGATGGCCCTGGCCCGCAACAAGGAATTGCTCCTGGGCGTTATCTATAATCCGGTCTACAACGAACTGTATGCCGCAGCCCGCGGCGAGGGCGCTACGTTTAATGGCAGGAAGATGCAATGCTCGAAAATAGACTCCGTGAAAAACAGCCTTCTCTGCACCGGTTTTCCAAACCATGATCGACAGTCAAACCCCAATTTCCCTCTCTACTGGGACTTTACCCTGCGTTCGCACGGCGTCCGGCGCGACGGCTCCGCTGCGCTCGACTTGGCCTACGTCGCCATGGGGCGACTGGATAGTTTTTGGGAGTTTGGCCTCAAACCTTGGGATACCGCTGCGGGCGTCGTCCTCGTCGAGGAGGCCGGGGGAAAAGTAACGGACATGCACGGGAACCCGTACGTCCTCGGAGGAGCCTCTGTTCTGGCTTCGAACGGACTCATCCATGCAGAGATGATTCGGGTAGCAGCAGAAGTTTCCGATGCCAGATGACCGATTGTCTGCTCGGTTTCAGCCAGGAGAGGGAAGGGGCCGTGGCCCCTCGGAGGCCGCCAGCCAGAGCCCGGTGGTTACCGTTCAGCCCCAATCAAGTACCGGTAGTCAACAGAAACCCCGCCCTTGCCCGGCAATAAAGCGCGAAACCATCCTTCTCTCCGACCTATTTCATAAGAGTTTTGTTTTTCAGTTAGATACGGACAGTTCGCGGACCCATTTCCTGCCTTCCACCATTCTTCTGCGCGCTTCCTGCTTCGTCGCGGTCCTCTAAGAGAACGTTCATTCGGGCCTCATGGATTTCTTATGTCCCGGGGGGTATCGTTTCTTGGCAACGAGAAGAAAACTGTTGAACCTACTGAGGCGGCATCAGACTGCCATTCCCAAGAGATCCGTTGCCTGAATTTTCGAGGGGAGAAGATATGCGCATTTTCTTTGAAAAGAAAGCGATGTTGATGCTTGTGGCTCTCTGCTTTCTGAGCTCCGCAGTTTACAGTGCGGGCGAACCGCGGGATGGCGCAAAGGACACCGACGCAACCAGCAAGACGGCACCGAAGGCCGCACCCGTCGCCAAGCCGGCCTCCGGACTCACCGAGCGCGAACAGTATATGTTGGACAAGATCGAGCAACTCGAAAAAAGGGTTGCGGAACTGGAGTCGAAAGAAACCGGAACCGTCACGGCGGGTGTGGCCGCGACTGCTCCCGCAGCCATGGCAACCTCCTCGGCTCCTGCAACAGCTGGCGCGTTTGCAGCCGGTTCTCCCGCAATTGGACCCGGCATTTCCCCGACCGTCAACCCCAAACAGGATCAGGCGAACCCAGCGGCCACCGTGGCGGTCGGAACCACAACCGGGGCCCCGAACAACATTGAGCCGTTTTCGGATGCGGACTGGACCTGGTTGAACGGCAACGCCCGTACCAAGGACATCTATTGGGATACTAAATTTTTCACGCCGGAAATCAGGGTCGACTCGAACTATGTTGCCGACTTTAACCATCCAACGGATCACTCCATTGGCGGGTCGAGCGAACTGTTTCGATCGTACGAAGTGCAACTGGAACAGCTCGGAGTCGGCGGCGATTTTCACTATGACAACGTTCGCGGCAGGCTCATGACCCAGTTCGGTATGTACTCCGAGACCACGCCGCGCAATGACCCCAGTCCGGGCCACGGCCAGTGGAATCTTGCCGACGCATACCGCTACCTTTCGGAAGCCTACGGCGGCTATCACTTCAATGTCTTGCATGGCGTTAACGTTGACGCGGGAATCTTCATGTCCTACGTCGGCCTGTTCAGTTACTACAATTTTGACAACTGGGCCTATCAGCCTTCCTACGTCTCCTCCAACACGCCCTGGTTCTTCAATGGTGTGCGAGTGCAAATTTTCCCGACCGCCCACCTGAAGATCGAGCCATGGTTCATCAACGGCTGGCAGTCCTACGCCTCCGCAAACCACACACCGGGCATCGGCGGCCAGGTTAAATGGACTCCGGAAAACTGGATCAACATCATCTCCAACAATTACGGAGTCGGCGAGGATGATCTGTTCACCCCCGGTCGCAGGCGCATCCACAGCGACAACAGCGTCGAAATCAAGTACTTCGACAGGCCGGAGAAAACTCTCGACAAGCTGGCTTTCTCACTTACCGGTGACATCGGCTGCGAGTACGGTGCCGGCGTGAGTTGCTACACTGATAAAAAGGGTGGGCCGAAGCAAAGCTTCATTGGCTACATGATCTACAACCGTTTCTGGTTCCATCGGGACCTTTTCGCAGTCACGGTCGGGGGCGGACAGATTAACAATCCGGGGCGCTATCTGGTCCTGCTTCCCCCCATCAATGGCGAAACCGCCATTACAGCGGCAACCAATTCGCCTTACTTTTCAGAGAATCCCGGCAATCCGTTTAAAGCTTGGGATTCGTCCGTCACCTTCGATTACATGCCCAAACAGTACATCACCTTCCGTTGGGAGTACGACTATCGCCACGCTAGCGTGCCGTATTGGACGGGCCAGGGCGGCATCACGCCTCCCGGCGGGAACAACGGTTCCCCCCAGTTCTACACCTGTAGCAGTGGCGCGTCGTCCGGGCAGAGCAGCCTGGGCCCTGCGGAAACGGCCTGCGGTGGCGGAATCAGCAGCGTGTGGTTCCCCGATCTTCGCAAGGACGAGTCCTTCATCGATATGGCCATCATGGTGAAGTTCTAGCCCGGCTGGAGAGCCGGAGGCACGCTCTCTGCGGGCCCGGGAAAGCAGTTTGCATCCGGAGGGCGGGTGAGGTCGCGGCTTGCCCTATTTGCCCTGCGATTCTGCATAGAGCTTCGTGATTGCCGAGCCGATACAGAAACCCCAAGCCCACACGCCCATGGTCTTGAATCTATCGGGGATGACATAGCGGTCGGCAGCTTCCGCCGCGGGTACGCCGGACTTGAACATTTTCTCCGCCTGTTCGGCGATGTCGTCAAAAACTTCACGCAACTGTTGCACTCCCTGCTGGCCGCAGATCGGACCGTGGCCGGGAACAAACAGAGTGTCTTTGTCCCAGGACGCAAAAGTTCTTAGCGTTGACCGCCAACCAGAGACGGTGGCCTTCTCGTCGAAGCAGGCAGGGAAGGAGCCGTTGAAAATCAGGTCGCCGGTGTAAACCACTTTCTGTTCCGGAACGCGTACGATCAGATCTGTGCCGGAATGCCCCGGATAGCTCTCGATGACGATAGGGAAGTGGCCCAGGTCCACTTGCAGTGGTAGTTTCGCGGGGTCCAGCGGACGATTGGGCAGAGTCAGCGCCGACTTATTCGCCAAATCAAACACCGCACCAACGGCGGTTAAGTCACCTTGCGCGTGTTGTTTCTGCAAATCGGTCTTGGCCTCCTGCAGTCTTTTTTCATACGGCGCCAGGAACGTGGAGCGATCTGCTCCCTGCATGGGCGCGTAACTTTGCACAATGCGCTCGGCTACCGACGCATGGCCCCAGAGTTGAATGCCATTTGCGCCGTAGAACGAGTTGCCCATGGAGTGGTCGAAGTGATAATGGGTGTCCATGGCACCGGCAGCAGGGACTTGCGAGACCTTGCGCAACGTGTCCAGTTGGAAAGCCGCACCCGCCGGCGTCACGAAACCTTCGATTAACAGGGCGGCATCTTTGCCGACCAGAAAGCCCCCGTTGCACATGGTGGTCAGACCCTTCGACGGGTCAGAAATTGTGGCGTACAGACCATTTCCGATTTTCCGCACCGATGCGAACCCGGCGTCCGTTACCGGGGCCTGCGCAATGCGAGGGTCATCCGCGATCGGCGCAACCAGGGCAGTCACAGGGACCATCCCTGCGAGTGAATAGAGGGCGGTAAAGCTGCTCGCCTGGGACAAGAATGTCCTGCGGGACAATGCGGCAGAATTCTCGAACATGACGCCTCCAGAGAGGGAATCGCGCATTAAATAATCCGAGTCTAGCAGAGGTGGACGGAGGATTGGAGTGCGGTCGAGCGGCAACTGCCGGAAGGCGTCAGGCGGGTTCCCAGTTGGTACGTTCGAGAAACGTGGGCGGCTCGTAGGTCTGCCCCTCGGCCAGTCGGCGTTCCTCGCGGCGCGAGGTCCAGAGCAGGATGGGTCCGAGAACGCGCGCATTGAGGCGCGCAGTCATACCAAACTCTTTTTCCACTTCCTTGCGGAGGGTCTTGATCTGCGCGCTGACGGTTTCGCTGACCTCGCGGAATTGCCTCTCCATGGCCCACAGCGATGCGTTATAGCCGCTCCGCAGTTTGCTCATTTCCCGGGAAAACCGCTCGCGAACGCGCGGGTCAGGGTAGTCGTGATACCTCTTCCAGCCCTCCAGCATCGTCCGGCACATGCGATACAGACTAGGTCCGTTCCGCTGGAAATCCCTGAGGAATGCCCAGTCGAGAAAGCGTTGGGAATCTTCGCGCGAAATGGCCGCGTGCTGAAAATTGAACTTGAATTGGCCATGGATGTCGGCGAAGTCCACGTCGTTGAGCAGCCGGCCTTGCTCTTTCATTTCGAGATAGAGCGGTGTGCCCGGCACGGGCGTGTACAACATGAACTGGTGAAAATCGGTTTCATGGCTTACCGCCCGTTCGATTTCCTCTTCGATGTTATCCGGCGTGTGATGTTCCAAACCGATGATGGTCGATCCCTGCACGCGGATCCCGTGGCTGCGCAATTCGCGAGTCAATTCGAACGTATCCGATCCTTGCAACTTGGCATAGCCGGAACTTTGCGATTCCAATCCCATCCAGATCCACGAAACCCCCAGCTCCGCCAGTTCCTTCATGGAGTACTTCCGGATTGCGTTTGCAGAGGCGAAAACGGCCATTCCCCAGCTCTTACCGGCTGCTTTCATCCGTTCGAGCAGCTGCATCGCCCGATTCCGGTGCAGCAGGAAATTCTCGTCCATGATGAAGAACGTCTGCACCTTCATGGTAGATTCGAATCCCTGCATTAAATCAAAGAGCTGATCGCCAGTCTCATAGAAGTTATAAAAGTTACCTTTGCCGCCAAAGAAGGAGGATGTGGTGCAGAAATTGCAACCCATCGGGCAGCCGACAGAAGGAATCACCGTGGCAGCCGTGGCGCCGCGCCGTTCCGGAAGTCTCATTCCCAGGGATTGTGTCTTTAGCCCGGACACGATCTCCGGGTGATGGATAGGCGCACTCTCGTCCTCTCCGAGGTAACGCCGCATCCAGGAGATCCCTTCGCCCCGCACAAAATGATCCGCGTCGACGAGTTTTTCGATTCCCGGAATCGCCGTCACGTGCCCACCTACGACAATGACGGAGTGCGGTGAGCGCTCGCGAACGATACGGCACATCTCCCGCACCTTCCCCACGTTCACGATGATGGAGGAGATCCCCACAATATCGTAATCTGCGGAACCGAGCTCCTTGGCAAAGGACTCCCGCGTGGGAAAGTCCATCAAGGTGCATGGAGCCGAGATATTGGCCTGAATCATCATGATGCCCCAGGAGCGGTGGAACATCCGCAGGGAGAAGGCTCCCTGCGCTCTGGTCACCTGGTTGTGGTACAACTCCATCGGATTGATGGCTCGGCTTCCGAACTCATCATCCTGGGCGTAGGGACCGAACACGGAACTGAGCAGCACCCGGGCGCGTGAGCCTTTCGGGTGTTTGAGTGAGGTTTGCGAGATGGTCAGGTCGGGTTGCAAACAAGCCATCGTAGCACTCGATCTTCCAGAACCTTTGTGACCAATGAACATTGCCAGCACACCTTCACTTGCAGGACCTCCCCAGGCATGGGAAAATAGAAAATTGTGGATTGTGCGCAGCTTTTCGCTACGTACGATCGACTATTGGCGATATCGTCTAGGGGTCTAGGACGCCGCCCTCTCACGGCGGAAACCCGGGTTCGAATCCCGGTATCGCTACCAAATTTGATATCGACATCGGTCACGAAGACTGCGACGAGACCACTTGGGCGTTAATGCGTTTTCTCCCTTCAGCCTCTTTCCCTACTTGAGACCTTCGACGAGGTAGAGATCCGAGAGCGTCCGAGCCAACGTGTACACGTACGACTTGCCGTCCGGATTGACCGCCAAGCCTGAAATTCCGTAAGTGCCCGCAGGGTCTGCAGGCAGGATCTCCTTCCACAGCTTCCTTTCCCCGCTGGCCACATCGACCAGGTACACCTTGGTTGGCGCCTCGGTATCCGGGCGGTAGACGAAAAGGGAGCGCCCATCCGCGGTCCAGCCCGCCGGCAGCTCATCGGGCTCGGTGCCCGGAGCGGGCCTCGTCGAGCCTCCCTCCACTTGCACAATCCGGATCTTCTCCTCGCCGTCGATGGCGGCAACGTACTGTTGGTCGGGCGAGAGGCTGCGGCCGAACTGCAAGTCCAGGCCTTCGCTCGAGATCGCACGCGGTTCGCCGCCCTGAATGTCCTGGATGTAGAGCCGCGGTTCGCCCCCGTTCTCGGAAGCCGCAAAGACAAATCGGCGGCTGTCGGCAAACCAGTCGGCCGTGAAGCCACCGTACCGGGTGATATTGCCTCGTGGCAGAACCCTCGGCTCCCCCGCTCCAGTTGGGAGGAGGAACAGCTGCGGTGGCGGATTCGACACGATTGATAGAGCCCACTTGCCATCCGGCGACAGCCCGAAAGCGTAGCCATCGCCGAGCCGGACGGCCGGCGAACCATCTGTTTTGCGGATATAAGCACTCTCGGTCGGGCTGCCGGCGCCTGATTCGGTAAAGAGCACCGTGCTATTGTCCGGGGAAAAATCTCGAACATTCGACAAGTCGAGCCAACCCAAGTCCTGTTCCTGGCCGTTTACGGCCGTCCGAACCATCATGGAGTCGCGCCTGGTATCGCGGGCCACTAGGACGGACCTGTCTCGAGAGATGTCCTCCAAAATAATACGCCCCGGCACTCGCAGCATTACTCGGCTCACCTCACCCCGCAGCCCCACGGCGCGCAGCGCGAAATTGCTTCCGGATTCCGACGCCGTGTACCAGACCTCGTCGCCAGCGGGTGCCCAGGCAATCCCCTGTACACCCCCAGGGTACTCGCCGGTCAGGTCGCGTTTCTTGCCTTGCAAATCTACGAGGCTTACGTGTCCCTTATCATCGGCCTTCACTGGGTGCTCCGCGAACGCGATGGCATCCCCTTTCGGCGAGAATCGCGGATGGCTTAGCCAGCCTTCGGTCTGGTAGAGCACCTTGCCGGCAGGGTATTCCAGACGGGTGCCTCCTCCTGGGAGTTCCGCACGCACAACGGCGAGCGCAGAGCCGTCCGCATTCCAGACCGCCTCCTGGACCATATCTAAAAGCTGGCGCGCCGCTCCGCCCGCCAGCGGCGCTCGCGCCAGCGTCCCGGTAGGTCGCCATCCGGTTGGACGACTGTTCAGCAACAAGGCCATCTCACCCGTGCTGGATATGGACAGAACGTCCGCCGCCGGCAGCGGCAGCGCGCTCGACTCCGGGCTCCCCGGCCACACCGAGAACAATTGTACCGGTCGGCCATCCCAGTAGGCCCCATACACGATGGTGCGACCGTCGGGAGCGAACCGCGCTGAGTAAATGGTCCCGCGCCGGAATGTGAGCTGCCGGAACACGGGTGGCGACATTCGGCCGCGTTCCCAGAGTTGGCCAAGGACGAAGAACGCCCCCGCGCCCAGCACGACTGCGGCAAGAGCCGCGAAAAGCACCCAGCGGCGCGCAAGCACGCCAGCGGTCGGCGGCGCCATCGGAGCTCTTGCGAGCACAGGCAAGCGTAGAGGGTCCGTGTCGCGCTTCAGCCGCTTCAAGTCGGCACGCAGTTCTGCTGCCGCCTGACAACGCAGGTCGCGATCTTTCTCCAACGCCTTGTTGATAATTTCTTCCAATTTTGGCGGGAGCTGAGGATTCAATTGAACTGGCGAAATAGGGGCCTTGTTGAGTATGGCTTCGAAGATGACCGCCGACGTGGTGCCCGAGAAGGCCTGCTTCCCAGTCGCCATTTCGTAAAGCACCACGCCAAAACTGAACAGATCGGTGCGGGTATCGAGTTCCTCGCCCCTCGCCTGTTCGGGCGACATGTAGGCAACGGTGCCTATGACTATGCCCGCTCGCGTCAGCGATTCTTCGTCAGTTCCGGCAGTCGGTAGATTTGAGAATCCAGTTCCGTCCGGCGCATGCCGTCGTGTCGGTGCCAGCTTCGCCAGCCCGAAATCCAGAATCTTCGCTTGCCCCCGCCCGCTGACGAATACGTTCGCAGGCTTGATGTCTCGATGGACGATGCCTTTGGCGTGCGCGACGTCCAGCGCGTCGGCAATCTGAATGGAAAGGTCTAGCAATTCGTCGGTCTTCAGCGGCCTTCCTGCAATACGCTCCTTGAGCGTCTCGCCTTCGAGCAGTTCCATCGCGATGAAGGGCTGCGCGAGGCACTCGTCCACCTCGTAGATGGTGCAAATGCTTGGATGGTTGAGCGCTGAAGCAGCTTGCGCCTCGCGCTGGAATCGCTCCAAGGCTTGCCGGTTCCGGGATAGTTCTGGCGGTAGAAATTTGAGGGCCACGGTGCGCTTGAGCTTGGTGTCTTCGGCCTTGTACACCACCCCCATCCCGCCGCCACCGATCCGGGAGACGATCTGGTAGTGGGATATGGTGCGCCCAATAAGGGAGTCGTGACCTGGTGCCTCGGTGGGCACAGAGAACCGTCCCTTCCCCCTTCCCCTTTAAGCACATGCTAGGTCTCTATTTTGATCAAGTCAACGATGAGGTTATGACTGGCTATGAGCACGTCAAAATATCCCTGAAAAATCTCGTTTGATTCCGCCGTTAGAGCCACACTCTTGATTTTTTCCCTTTGCCCGGTTGGGCTGGAAAACGCGCGCGATCCGTCCACGTGAGAGATTAACAGGGGCTGGGCCGATCAGAGTTTTCGACGAACTCTGTCGTTGACTTGAGCCCGTTTCCTTTTTACTGTTTTTACTAAAAGAGGGTGGAACAGGGCTTGCCGAGCGCTAAAAGGAGCTATCAACGATTGCAAGTCTCTGAGCGCCAAGCTATAGGAAAAGCAGCATTTCCCTTGTTTTTGACGCGTGTTTGAAGAGTGTGCCGGACAATCCCGGTATCGCTACCAAGCGATTCATTTCAGCGCGGTATGGCTGATTGCGATTCTTTTTCGCTGGGGGCTGTCACTTTTCAAGAGCCTCGCTTGTATGTGCTGAGACTTCCGCGCTGTATGAAGCCCGGTTGGATTCTGCACCCATGTCAACTGTATTGCGCCCCTGCCCTCGCGTCCCGCCGACGATAGGTTCGTATCACAGGGTAGTTTGTTGCGCCCGCAAGTCCCGCCTATGCAGGTGCGTACATTCATTTATATTTGCAATATCAGCCATATAAGGACGTTTCTGAAAACAAATTATAATATGTTTTAAAAAACAGCTATTTATGATAGATTTTGCAAATGAACCTCGAGGACCGCCTCGCCAAATATCTGGACCGCGATTTCAGTCTTGAGCAGGCTTAGACCTTGGTGCTTATGGAGGAAGCGGCGATCGCGCTCTTCGCAGCTCTACCCGAACACTTTGTAATGTTCGGTGGCGCGACACTTGTGCTCTTTCGCGATAGCTCGCGTCTGTCCAAGGATCTTGATCTCCTCGCGCGAGTCGATCACCTCCCGAGTCAAGAGGAACTTCAAAACGCGCTGGAAGAACGTGTGCAAGAAGTCGCGGGGATTTTCGGCGTCGTTCCTGTGACGTTTGAGCTGGAACAGAATGGCGAGCAGTTTCTCCGACTGTGGGTGATCGGATCGAGGAAGCAACGGCTTTTCACAGTCGACCTGACCCGGATTGGAGGTTCGGTGCTGGCAAAGGAGATTGTGGAAGAAGAAATTGTGCTGGAGAAGAATACTGCACTGATCCCTTGTGTTTCGCGAAATTACCAGCTCTTACAAAAAGCGGAATCCTTTGTCGCGCGAAGGATGGTGAAAACGAGAGACGCATTCGACATACGTTTGCTACTTGGCAAAGGAGCGGTGCTGGACGGGATGCTAAAGGGGCATTTAAATGATCTGGTCATGTGGCGTGAACTGGATTCGGAGCAGATCAACGAGCGGATCGAGCAGATTACTCCGAAGCTCTGTCGTGCGGAGTTGAAATCAATGTTGCCAGATCAGCTCTACGAAAAACTCGAATCAGAGGAGTTCGATAGCTTGCGCGCAGCAGTTAAAATGCTGTTCGCCGAATGGTTGTAGAAGAACGGAGCGTGTTTTGGACTGGGCAGCTACACTTCGAAAGGAAGGACAAAGATCGGCGATCCTTCTGTCTGATGACATTGCGCGACGCTATGCCATTGCCGAAACCACCGTTGGGAGCGCCCTGCGACGACAGGAACGGCGCGGGTTCGTCGAACATGTCTCAAACAAGGTCTACATAAATAAGCTGGCCCATGACTTTTCACCTCGGGAACTAGTCGGTGTCTTGCGGCCGAACGCATATATTTCGCTCGAGTCGGCACTCGCGGAATGGGGAATATCGACGCAAAGTCCATCGAGCCTGACATGTGTCACGACGGGCTTTCCTCGAAGATTTCGTACGCCAAGCGTTCGGATTGTTTATCGTCATATCGGGGAGCATCTGTATTGGGGCTTCCAAGAAAAGCGAACCCGACACGGTTCATACAAAATTGCTGAACCGGAGAAGGCGCTCTTAGATTGGATTTATTTGCAGAGACAAGAAGGTTTACCGGTGGCGCTTGACGAGCTGGACCTCAAAGTTACGGACAGGACGAAGCTCCTCAAGTATGCTTCCCAATACCCAATTCCCGTCCAGCAAACGGTGCAATTAGCTGGACTGAAAAACCAACCGTCCTGAGGGCGCCAGTCAGTTTTGAAATTCATCGCTATTTCGTTTTCACGGGAATACGTTTCCCTGTTCCCATGCCACTGACTTGAAAAACGGTCTTGCCGCGAGCGGCTGAGTAGTACCGCGCCCCACCGGGCATCAATAGAAACCATCCGGCGCGCACTGGGACTGGCCCTATCCATAAGGCATTAATACGCTAGAGTAAACGATACGCAGGTGCTATTTTTGTGGGTACTGACATGCTTTTGCGTATGCTTTTGCCGTAGCTTCTTGCGCCAGTACCGAGTATAGGTAATCAGGGCCGTCAAGGGCGTCCGAGGGCGCCCAAAGGCTATGGCCCTACTGGAAACAAAGGAGAAAAACGGCAAATTGCTTGGGATTTAGTTGGTTCAGCTTGAATCCCGGTATCGCTACCGACAATTCGTATCTCGGCGTTCAGATTTGCCCCACTAAGAGGAGTATCAGCAGGATAACCAGTACGATGCCGAGACCGCCGCTAGGATAGTAGCCCCATCTGCGGCTATACGGCCAAGTGGGCAATGCTCCCAAAGCCAGCAACAGCAAAATTACCAAAAGTATTGTAAGCATGTGGTTTTCGACCCGCCGCCGAGCAATTATTTGTTCAATCCTGAAACGAACTGGGTTTGAGAAGCGGGCTACTTACCTCCGTGCTCATTTGAAATCGGATGACCCGATCCTGCAATCAAGCTAATCCTGTAGGCTGCACGCGGGGAAACGTTAGACGAGCATGAAGTTTTTCCGTGCGAGTATTCCTATCTGTCGCCGAAATCCGGGAGCAAAACGAGCGCTATCCACTGCCATCCCTGTACCTAAAGCAAAAACAGGGTTGCCGACGGAGCAGTTAAAGGCCTAATGCACAAGGCACAAACCCGGTTCTGATGTGGATCTTATGCCTGCGGTCGTGACCAGCCAGACTTCTTCGATGAAGAGGAGATCCATGAAATAAGATCCAGCGCCAGAATTTGTGGTTCGGAAGATCGTTTGCATGAGCCACGGCGTTTGGGAGTCGATGGGCAGCGCGCCTCCGGTTGAACAGCCTTTGGTTTGAAATTCGGAACATGGGGTCTCAGGAAGAAGAATGCACCGGCAGCCAAGGGCGACTTCCAAGCTGGTCAAACTGCAAAGGCCCGGCTCGGGTCACCGTGTGCAGTCACTCTCGTAAGACATGCCACCGGTGCACCCCAATCTTCCAGAGCTGCATTATCTGGCAAACGGTCGGAAATTCTATCCGTGAGTCCCTGCAAAAGTGGAGAAGAAGCGATGTATTCTCCTCTCTGCCCGATCCCGCCAATCGTGGAGTACTTTTCTATTTTTCTCGGATTTGGACTGGAGAACTCGAAGAGGTACCCTGGCTAGCCTTATCCACTGTCCCGGAGGTCTAGATAGCAATGGTCGAAAGATGAGCCCGTGCGATAGGGAATCCGTCAGCTTGTCGAATTTCAAACCAGCGATTATGCGGCCACCGGAAAATGTTTTCAGTTGAGAAGCGGCAGAACTCCAGAAGAATCTTCGCGGTACTCGAGGGGATCCCCGCCTCAGCTGATCCAAACGCTTTCCACGCCGGAATCGTTCTGCGTCTCCGTATCCCTCGTCCGGATGTTTCCTCAAATTTATCGTCGGAGGGATGTCTTCAATTCGCTCCGCTTGTGTATTTTCCGGAGCGGCAGCCTGCAGGCGGATTTTAGCCGCTAGCTTTCCCATTCTGATTGGCTTGGGTCGACGCTTGCGCCCCGGTTTTTCTTTATGGTCTTCAATCCTGAAAGCAGACCTGCATGGACCGAAAGTGCGATTCCAAATCCTGGGAAGGTGTTAATCCTTGCGGTGTTTGAAGAATTCAACCTGCCGCAGACGTTTTTGGGCTTCCGCCTTGGTCTTATAAGGGCCGCCCAGATGTTTTCCCTTTTCCGTGAGCACACTGTATCCGTCTTTCACCTTCTTAATCATGATTTCCTCCTCTGTCGATTGTGGGGCAGACAGAAGTAGAGTCAATGCGGGGACTGCTGTAGATTCCAGTACTCCTTAACAGTAGAAAGAGATGTCTTGCGATTGGCCGCAAATTGCCAGGTTCGCGGCAAGTGTCAGCAAGTACTTCGAGCCACCAGAGCGGATTAGTAGGTCCGTCGGATTCGACGGTGATATTCACCACCACTAAGGCCACCAATATCTATCACTACGGCAAGAATGAGGAGAACGAGGTTGAATCCTGTAATCGACAACCTGGAATTGGTCATCCAGGCGTAAGCCAGCGTGGTCAGGGGAAGGAAAACAAAGCCAATCAGCGGAATAATCAGGCCGTGGTAAGCGCGCTGCAAGTAATTGGAGAACAGGAATATCAAAATCAGCGTGATCCGCGGAAATGCCGCGAATACGATCAGTAAGAGGCAAGGCATAGGGTCCTCAATCCGTTAAGCGAGTGTCAAATTCGACCATTGATAAGTCAATGGGAGTTTTCAGTTGTATAAGGTAGCCGACCACAGGCCAGGGAGCGGCCCGCCATGGCCTGCCTGAAACTCTTGTCTGTTCTGTGTGTTTACGACCGCGCTGGTCTGCGTTTCCTTATGTTTCGTTTTGTGCGAACTGCCTTCGCGGCGGACTGGTGACGTGAACGCGCGCTCCGGCGACGGGCGGCAGCGCGCGCGAAGCTGGAAAGCTCGGTGCGCGAGGCAGCCGACCGCCCTTCCCGCTTGAGAGCCTGCAATATGGCTCTTGACCGCGCCCGGGATGGCTGACGTTTGCGAGACTGTCTTCCTTTCCGGGAGTCTCGCGCGGCTTGGGCGCGTGTTTGTGACGAGGTGCCCTTCTTTGGCGGTGGCAGCCGGACTCCTGCCCGGCGCGCTTTGGAGAGACCGATGGCAATAGCTTGTTGTGGAGACCGTGCTCCATGTTTGCCTTCACGGATGTGGTGCATCTCTTCACGCACAAACTCGCCGGCCTGCGTACTCGGCGACTTGCCTTCTTTCTTGTCCTCGCGCGCGCGTTTTATGATTTGTCCCTCTGGCATAGTCTGCCTCCTGGAAATTGTGGCGATCCCGGCCCCCCTCAACGACCGCAGGTGGCCTGGAGAATGCCCGGCTCTTCAAAAGGTGCCGTGGACTGACTGCAATCGGAATAGGCCGATTACAGTATTTTGGACGCCCACAGTCCGTAGGAGCCGATTTCGATAGCCAGCACTTCGGCGTTTTCAGAAAATCAAAAAGGGTCACCTCGCCGGGAGATACTCAACCTCTTTCGCTTTGGGTCTCGTGCCTTGTTCGCCGCGAGGCACTCCGCCTCCGGCACAGTCCACGCAGCTGCGCGTCCAAGGAATAGCTTTCAGACGGCCCAGCGGAATCTTCTCCCCGCAAAGTCCACAATACCCATATTGACCGGTGGAGATTCGACGGAGGGAGAGATCGATTTCATCCAGCGTACGTAGTTTACGTTCGATATCGGCAATCACCACTCCCGTAGAGGCATTCCGCAAGGCGACGGCGATTTCATCCTCGGGTTCGCATTCCATGACCATTTCACGGCGACGCTGCTCGACGCTAAGTTTCAGTTCTGCGCGCATTTGCAGAAGTCGCTTGCGCAGCAACTCATTCTCACCCTTATTCTTTAGCCTGGACATGAAATTACCCACTTTCGCGGAGATTTTGGGAGCTAGTCGTTCAGTTGCTTCCTTGCCGCTTCGCCGTCAAGCAGAGCCGGCAGGATTCATAAAAGCACTCTGGGAGGGAACGGGCCTATCCGGAGGAATACCGAGGAAGTGGAGGAGAAAACTGTAGCCCCGAAACAGCTGAGGTTCAGTCAGGAAGCTCTGAACGCAATGCCGTTTCCGCTATCGGGAGTTGTGTTTTCGATCGGAGTCAGGCTGCCAGCAGATTTGCCGGGGCACCGCCCAGAATCGGCGCCCCGCCTAGAACGTGCACAGGTTCTGTTCGCTCGGGACAGGACCAGGGATGAATCACGAGCAGAGTTCAAACTGGCCTGAGATCAGTCTGTTCCATCGGCTTGGATTGTCAGGGGCGCACTTTCCTGCCAGGGAGGCAGGATTTTGATCAAAAGATAAAGAATGAAGAAGGGCAGAATGACCAAGATAATGGCCGGTAACAGCCCTTCCCGCGTCACAAAATCCATCTTGTACGTAGTGTATCCTAAGAAACTTTTCGAGAAGAGCTGGCCGCCGATTACCACGTTCCAGCGCATGGCAAAAATCCCAATCATCGTCAGCACCGCACTCAGCCCATAGATACGTTTGCGCACCCGTTCGGGGAACTTTACGAGCTGTGTAATCGCCAGCAGCACCAGCGGAGTCAGTGTGCCGAGAAAGATTTGCAGGATAATCTGCGAAACGAACAAGCGTGTATGGACCATGAAGTCCAGGCTTCGGAATGATTCGTCGGCTTCATAGATGCGGTGGATCAGGTCCAGCATCTCCAGTGTGAAATCGATGACAAAGGTATAGAAGAGGTACTTGGCAATGGTGTCTAAGCAATTCATGTCGATGGCCCTTTTGCGTAACCAGGAGGTCGCCATGTACATGAGTAGTACAAGCGCAATGCCCGACACCATTGCGGAAAACAGGAAAACAACCGGCATCAGCGGGGTGGACCACCAGGGGTTCGCCTTGACCGATCCAAAGATGAATCCAACATACCCGTGCAGCATGAATGCCGAGGGGATACCGATCAGCGTGACGATCCATCCGACGCGATCATCTACATGCAGGGCACCGGGGCTGATGTTGTACGAGCCCAGGGTCAAAAACTGGTACAGTCGCCGCTTCAACCCGGTGGACGATTGGGCCAGCAACACAATGTCCCGGCGGTAGTCGAGCCAGATTTCCAACAGCAAGACTGCCATCAGGTACCATAGATACACAAAACCAAACATGGCCATTGCCGAAGCTCGATGCGGCGTAAGGTACATTTCGAGCGAACGTTCCGGGTGCCCCAGATGGAGTTGCAGGGGCAAGGGGGCCACGATCAGGAATGCCAGTGCCGTCAGTAGCGCCAGACGATAGGTGGGTTTGACGGCCTCGACCCTGAAAACACGCTCGAGCGAGGCCAGGATGAATGCACCTGCCACCAACCCGGTGAGGAACGGATAGAGCACAATCAGGACGCTCCACTGCAGCTCGACCTCATTCGGATACATGAATCCTTCCATCCGTGGTCTCTCCTTATCGAACCGATCCGTCCAGCCCGTTGTAAAACGTCTTTGCTCCAGTGGCCAAATGCGGCTTAAGTACTTGCACCATGTGCGTTTTCAGAAAAGCATGAATCGGGTCATTGGGATTCTTCAGATCTGCCAACTGCCGCGCTCCAGTCGGGCACGATTCGCAACACGCCGTCGTCAGACCCTTGGTAATGCGGTGGTAACAGAGAGTGCATTTCTCTGCCGTGTGTCTCTCCGGGTGGAAAAATCGACATCCGTAAGGACAAGCCTGAATGCAGTAACGGCAGCCCAGGCAGTAGTTGTAATCGATCAGCACGACTCCGTCAGCGGTGTGAAACGTGGCGCCAACGGGGCATACCTGGGTGCAGGGCGAATCCGTGCAGTGATTGCACATTTTAGGCACAAAAAAATTCTTTCCGTCTTTTAGCTCGCTCGGCGGGAATCCCTCCTTGCCACCGTCCGGCGAATCCACTCTGGGGCTTTCGATGTGCCAGTCTTCCACGTGATAGCGTTCCACCCAGGTTCGGAAATAGCCGTCCGGAACGTTGTTCTCGAGCGCGCAGGCGCGCACGCAACTCCCGCACCCAATGCATTTGGTGATATCCAGGAGCATGCCCCACCAGTGCTCCGTGGTGTTGTAGTTTGGCGATTCTTCCGGAGTGCCGGCTTGGAGGAACTCCCACGCGACTGCTGCTGCCGGCAACAAGGCGAGGATTTGGCGACGATTGAGAGTCATTTCTTTGCTCCCGCGTCGAACCCGGGGCTGTGCGGCTGATGGCAGGTGTTGCACAGCTGGCCTTGCGCATGCTCCTTGGCGACAACCTGTGGAAAAGTGTTCGGCTTCGCGGCATTCTCGGCGTGACAGCGCACGCAGAGCTTGGCAACATCCGGCTTCACCGGTACGACCGATCCGGGATCATCCGCGTGCTTGGCGAGCGGACCATGGCAGGATTCACAGTTCACATGCGCATGCACGCCCTTGGATTTGATGTCGGCTTCGTCGGTATGGCAGTTCTCGCATGCCACATGGCCCGCATAGCTAAGGGGCTGCGAGGTAATCTCCTTTAGTGCATCCCCGCGGTAGGGACCGTAGCGTCCAAAACTCTTAGGTATGATGGCCGCACGCAGTGCGACAAAGGCGATTGCTCCCAATAAAAACACGACTGCCACACGAATCAGATGGGCCGAGTCCTTAAACCTGCTCATTTCGACCCTCGTTTCAAAAACAGTGGCTGGGTGAATGGAGGAACGAACAAAGCGAAATATCCATCACGTTCCGATTGAGGGCCATTCGGAAACGACCAGAGGAACATTCGGGACATCATGAGCAAGTCTCTTACTGGAGCGAAGCAAATGTAACGAACGTACGTTCATTTAACCGCTTGGCTCACGCATGGCTCATGACCCAGGTCACAATTGGGCGTGACTCGCGTCACAAAACTGGCAGGATCTTTCCGGATTACTTCCGTTTCAGTAGCTCGTGCAGCCTGGTAATGCCCTCCTGAAAAACATCCGGTGGGGTAATCAGGCTCAATACCAGGTATCCATTGGAGGGAGAGTCGTAAAAATGACCAGGATGGACAAGTACTTTCTCTTTTTGCAGGAGTTCAATTGCCAGGTCTTCATCGGAACAATCCGTTGCGAATCGCAGGACCGCATACCAGCCTCCTTCCGCCTCCAGCAGCTCGCACACCGAGCTCCCTCTCAGCAAGGAACGGAGGAAAGCCCAATTGTCCTCTGTGCGGCGGCGAAGTTGCGGTTGTAGATTGTGGCGCTGCTCAAACAGTTTCGGGAAGGCCCATTGCGTCGGGGAGTTTAACGAGAGGTACGTGTCGGAGATGACTTCCAGCCGATCGAGAGCTGGCCGCACGAGGGATTCTGGCCCCGTGGTCACAACCCAGGCCACTTTCATTTGTGGCAGTGCGGCGATCTTCGATAGGCCGCTGAGTGTGAATGTCAATACCCGATGATTCGCCGTAAATGAGGTGCTGCCTTGGGCGCTTCGTCGGTAGTCCAGAAAAACTTCATCGGCGATCAGGGCCAGGTTGTGTTGGCCGCAGAAATCATTCAATTGTTCCATTTCCTGAGGTTTCACATAAGAACCGGTCGGATTGTTGGGGTGGACCAATAGGACTGCCCGGGTCCGGTCTGTTAATGCCGCAGCCAGGGACCGGAAATCGATAAACCAGCCATGGGCATATTGCAGCGAGTAGGGGATCAAGGAAACGTCCTGTAAGTCCCCGAGGAAATCGAATAACGGATAGCTTGGTTTAGGGACCAGGATCGCATCCTGGGGGTTACAAAGCAGCCGGAAGACAAAGGAGTATGCCTCGCTGGTGCTGGTCGTGAGCAGCACCGCTTCAGGATCAAGCTTGACCCCATGATCTTCCCGGTAGTAGCGCGCGACTTCCTGCCGGGCGGCGAGCATTCCTTTGGCTTCCGGCTCATAGGACAACGACTTCTCATTCTGGAAAGCTGCCAGGATGATCGCTTCTTCGTAATGCAGACCACACTGAGTTGGGTTCGAGACGGTCAGGTCAAGGAACCTCTCGCCAGAGGCGCGCATCGTTTCCAACGCCAGCGAATACCTGTTCGGCGATAGTTTCCAGTTGGTGCGCTCAGAGAACATTCCGCATTGGCGACGATACCATACGCCGCTTTGATGTCCCTAGCGGGGCGTCCCTGAAAATGGGTGTGACAGGCCGTGATCGGCGACTAGCCGAGTCCCTGATGGCGTTTTTTGACGCATGCTGTAGAAAAATCACACACCCGGCGCTGAAAATCACATCAATAAGTGCGTGCTAGCACACAGCCATGTCCGATCATCGGTTTCTTCGATTTGTAACAACTGTTCTGTTTATCAATAACATAGCAAGCTTTGAACTAACGTTCGAATTGGTATCCCAAGTGCCTCTGTCCGGCCGTGGGACAACGGTCAGGGGCTATCCCGTGCTTTTCTCGAGCAGTAGTCTCCTGCCGTAGGTGGGATTTAATTCAGGGCGTCCGTTCCATTGCAGCTCTCGCTCCGCCTACCGTCTCTTCGGCTCAACATATTCTTCGACTCCTCATTTGAGGGAGGCACGCACCGTGCTCGACCACATGAACATTCCTGTACCCAGCACCTTTCGAAATGGCGTCGATCGCAGGACTTTTTTCAAAGTCGTGGCTCAAGCCACCGCAGCCATCGGCTTGACCAGTACATTGGCTGCCAAAGTCGCCGATGCCGTCGAGAAGGGCGCGCGACCCTCGGTCATCTGGCTCCATTTTCAGGAGTGCACCGGGTGCACGGAGACATTGCTCCGCACCTCGCATCCCGGACTGGCCGAAGTTCTCTTCGATCTCATCTCCCTCGATTATCACGAGACTCTGATGGCTGCCGCAGGGCATCAGGCGGAAGAAGTTCTAGAAGCCGCCATCAAGAAGAATGCCGGCAAGTACATCCTGGTGGTTGAGGGAGCCCTGCCGACAAAAGAAAACGGCATTTATATGCAGATTGGCCAGAAGACCGGCCTCGACATCCTCAAGCATGTGGCCGCTTCGGCCGCTGCGGTCGTTGCCATCGGTTCCTGCGCCTCCTGGGGCGGCGTACCCTCGGCCGATCCGAATCCTACCGGGGCGAGCGGCGTCAACCAGATCCTTGAAGGCAAAGCCGTGGTTACCTTGCCGGGCTGCCCCGCCAATCCGTACATTCTCCTGGGTACTCTGCTGCAGTTCGTTGCTCTAGGCAAACTTCCCGAACTGGACGATCTTGGCCGGCCCCGATTCGCTTACGGGCGGACCATCCATGAACACTGCCCACGGCGCGCGCATTTCGACGGTGGGAGATTCGCGGAAGAGTTTGGCGATGAGGGGCACCGGCTTGGTTATTGCCTCTACAAGCTCGGCTGCAAAGGGCCCTCCACCCACGCCAGTTGCTCCGTGCTGCAATTCTGCGAAGTAGTGGACGCTTGGCCCATCGGTCTTGGTCATCCCTGCTTCGGTTGCACCGAAAAAGAAGTGGCTTTCCGGATCCCCATGCTAAAGCCGGCCGAAATTATTCGTCCGACTCCACCTTCCACCTATGCCCCCGTAACTGCCCCGCAAGGCGTGATTAGTCCGACGGCCACCGGAGTTGCTGGCTTGGTCGCGGGTGCTCTCGTAGGGGCCGGCGTTATGGCGGCGCGCAAGATGAACACCGACAAGAATGCATCGTCTTCCACTCCTCCTAAATCGACCGGCGACTCAGGTTCTGCCGGCACGGAGTAATCCATGGACGTCAACCGTAGAGACATCCTCAAAGGTCTGCTCGGAGGTACGGCGATTGCGGGGGTGGTGGCTTCGGCAGTCCCGGCCGCCTCGTCTGAGTCGGACGCGACAGCGCCGCTGCCCGAAGCCGTCGGTCTTCTTTACGATGCCACGGTTTGTATCGGGTGCCGCGCCTGTATGCCCGCCTGTCAGAATGCCAACGGGCTGACTCCCGATCGCGGAGCTTCCGGCGGTCTCTACATGCAGCCGGACACTTTGAACGCGCACACCAAGAATCTGATCAAGCTGTATACCGCTGCTGATGGACATGAGAGATCCTTCATGAAGCAGCAATGCATGCACTGTGTGGATCCCGCCTGCGTTTCGGGTTGTCCAATGAACGCCCTGCATAAGGAACCGCTGGGCGTCGTTGGGTGGAACCCGGATCTTTGCATCGGCTGCCGTTACTGTCAGATTGCCTGCCCGTTCAACATTCCGAAGTTTGAATGGGACAAGGTCAATCCCAAGATCGTGAAGTGCGAACTGTGCCGACACATCGTCGGCAAGACGGAAACACAGCCGGCCTGTACCAAGGTATGTCCTGTGCATGCCGTGGTGTACGGGAAACGGTCCGACCTGCTCGCAGAAGCTCACCGGCGCATTCAAGCGCGCCCCGGCTATTACTTCGAAGATCGCGTCTATGGCGAGATTGAAGCTGGTGGCACGCAATGCCTGGTACTTTCTCACGTCGACTACGCAAAGCTCGGTCTCCCGACCCTGGGTAAGGAATCTGGTCCCGCCCAGGTACGCCATGTGACCAACTTCATTTACCGCGGTTTTCTTACCCCAGTCGTTCTCTATGGCGGTCTAGCCGGCATCATGCACTACCGCTGGAAGCACCATCTGATCCATTCGGAAACGTCCACTCATCATGAGGGCGAAGGCGTCGAAAAAGAGGAGAACCAGGCATGAGCGAGAAATGGCAAAGATGCGTTCGCTTGAATGAGCCGTTAGTTACCAAGCCCTTTATTGTTTTTGCCGCTCTCACAGTGCTGGCCTTCGTGCTGGGCTTCTTTCGTGAACTGACGGGTTTGGGATATGTGACCGGCCTGAATGACGGCTACACCTGGGGTCTGTTCAAAAACTGGAACGTTACCGCGCTGACGGCTCTCGGTTCGGGTGGCTATGCGATTGCCATCCTGACTTGGCTCTTCAATGAACGCAAATTCCATCCCATCATGCGCACCGCCCTGCTGACCAGCTTCCTCGGCTACGGTACCGGGATGATCGCGCTCGGCTTCGATGTTGGCCGCCCCTGGAATTTTCTCCACTTCAACAATCCGCACAACTGGAACCCTCATTCGGTCTTGATGGAAGTGGCGGTCTGCATGACGGCCTACGTCATTTTCGCCCTGGACGTCGAGAATATGCCGCCATTTCTCGAACGTCTCTACCAGAGCCCCGACCCAAAGAAAAGTGCTCTAGCCATGAAGTTCTTCTATGTGATTCGCGCCTCGTTTCCCTTTTTCGTAGCCCTGGCATTTCTTCTGCCTTCCATGCACCAGTCTTCCCTGGGTGGTCTGATGTATCTAGCCGGCCCCCGTGTCCATCCGCTCTGGCAGACCGCCAGAATCCCGCTCCTGTATCTCCTGATGGCCTACATTCTGGGACTCGCATGCGTGTTGATGGTTCTGCTCCTCAGCAGCTATGTGTGGAATTTGGGCTGGGACCTCGACGTTCTCGAACGACTGACGATGATCATGGGCAGGATCACAGTCGTCTGGGTCGCCGTGCAATATATTGACCTGGCCTATCGCGGAGTACTGCACCTTGCTTTCACTTTCGACTATTACAGTTGCTGGTTTTTGCTCGAGACCCTTCTTCTCCTGATTCCCGCGCTGTTGCTGTGGCTCAGGCCGCTTCGGACGCAGCCGGGGACTCTTTTCCTGCTGACTTTCATCCTTGCCATCGGCGGGGTGATCTACCGGTTCACACCGACCACCATCGCCTATTTTCCGTTGGGAAATTACAAGTACTTTCCCTCGGTCACGGAAATCCTGATGAGCATCGGCTTTACTTCGCTCGCGGTCACTCTTTTTCTGATTGCTGTAAAACGATTTGCGATTTTGCCGGCTCCTGCGGGAAAAGTCGCTGCTGGGACAGCTGTTCAGCCATTTGACACTCTGTAGTGGGGGGGAATGCTTCATGAGCAACCGCATCACGATTGATCCCATCACCCGAATTGAGGGACACCTTCGCATCGACGTGCAAATCGATGGGGGCAAGGTGAATGATTCCTGGGCTTCGGGAACCATGTTCCGCGGCATCGAGACCATTCTGCAAGGGCGCGACCCTCGGGAGGCTTGGCTGTTTGCCCAACGCTTCTGCGGCGTTTGCACCACGGTCCATGCCATCGCTTCGGTTCGGGCGGTCGAAAACGCGGCCAACATCCAGGTGCCGCTCAACGCTCAGTACATTCGCAACCTCATCCTGATTGCCCACGCACTTCAGGATCACACCGTGCACTTCTACCACCTGTGCGCACTCGATTGGGTGGACGTCGTCTCGGCTCTCAAGGCGGATCCGGCAAAGACCGCGTTGCTGGCGGGAAGTCTCTCTCCCTGGCCTCGCAACGGATACCAGGACTTCAAGCAAGTTCAGGATAGGGTCAAAACGTTTGTTGAGAACGGCCAGTTGGGCATCTTCGCCAACGGCTACTGGGGTCACCCAGCGATGCACCTCTCCCCGGAAGTGAATCTGCTGGCCGTCGCACACTATCTCCAGGCTCTCGAATACCAGCGCTACGCCAACCAGATTGTCGCCATTTTGGGGAGTAAGACGCCGAATATCCAGAACCTGGCGGTCGGCGGCGTGGCCAACGCCATCAATTTGGACAACCAGGCCACACTGAACATGGACAAGCTCTACATGATCAAGAGCCTGTTCGATGACATCATCCGCTTCGTACAGGAAGTCTACTTCGTCGATGCCTGCGCGGTGGCGGCGATGTACCCGGATTGGTTTAACTATGGCGCCGGCGTGACGAATTACCTCGCCGTTCCTGACCTGCCTCTCGACAGCGCCATGACCCAGTTCGACTTGCCGGGTGGCATCGTTCTGGACGGCAAACTTGATGCTGTCTACTCCATCAAGAATCATACCGATCAGCGCCTGGTCAATGGCGTCACAGAGAACGTATCCCATGCCTGGTACGAAGGCGAAAAGACGCTCCATCCCTGGAAGGGAGAAACCAATCCCCACTACACTGGGTTTAAGGACGATGGCAAATACACGTGGGTCAAGTCACCTCGTTTCGAGGGTCACCCCATGCAGGTGGGGCCGCTCGCCCAGGTCTTGATTGGTTACGCGCAGGGGCATAAGCTTACTCACAAGTGGGCGGGCGAAGCCATCAACAAGGTCTCCGCCATCTCGAAGAAGCAGGTTACTCCGGCAATGCTTCATTCCACTCTGGGGCGCATCGCAGCTCGTGCCATTCGCGCTTCGATGCTGGCGGACTTGGCCAATAAGCACTGGGACTTGTTGGTGAAAAATATTGCTTCTGGTGACACCAAGATTTACGTGAAACCGCAGTTCGGCGAGAAGGAACTGCACGGTGTCGGATTTCACGAAGCGCCCCGTGGGACGCTTTCCCATTGGGTGGTGATCAAGGAAGGGCAGATTGCGAACTATCAGGCGGTGGTGCCGACAACCTGGAACGCTGGACCTCGGGACGAACATGGTTCGCATGGCCCGTACGAGGCCTCGCTCCTCGGCAATCCTGTTGCGGATGCCGAACGCCCTCTCGAAGTGCTGCGCACCGTACACTCCTTCGACCCCTGTCTCGCTTGCGCCATTCACACTTTCGATCCTGAAGGAAAGGAAGTCATTACCGTTTCCGAGAAGGGGTGACCTGTGAACCGTACCTTGCACGACGCACCAGTTAGGACCGGGGAGAAGACTATAGACGCAGAACATGATCTGCAAATGCAGCTGCTCGAGTCACTCTCCAAGTCGCTGCGAAAGGGCGGTGATTTTTCCCCGACCCGGTACGTGCTCGAGCAGTTCATCGAATTTTCGGACATGCATTTCTTGTCGGAGCAGCTGGTCATGCGTCTGCACAGCTACCCGGGTTACGAGCCCCATCTTGAGGAGCACACCCGACTGATGAAAAAAGTTCGGGAAATCAGAGAGAATATCTTCCGGGGCGAACAGCAGCCGAGTCTGGACCTCATCACGGAATTGCGCGAATGGCTGCTCAATCACATTGCCACAGAAGACGTAGCCTTCGGAGAATTCCTCAGGAAAAAAGAAGGCCAGTCCTCATGACTGCTGAACGGCGCATCGGTATCCTCGGCGTCGGCAACGTGTTGATGGGTGACGATGGCATCGGTCCGTTCGTGCTGAAAATACTGGAAGCCAGTTATGAGTTCCCGGCGAATGTCGTACTTCATGACCTCGGAACTCCCGGCCTGGGAATTACTTCTTTCTTCGCCGATTATGACGCCATTATTCTTCTGGATGCCGTCAGCGCCAAAGGCCAGCCCGGCGACGTCCGGCTTTACCGGAAAGACCAACTGGTTCGCGTCCCCATTCCTCAGCGCGTCAGTCCACATGATCCCGCGCTTGTCGAGGCGCTGCTATTCTCCGAGCTCAGCGGAAAATGCCCAGAGGAAGTTCTACTGGTTGGGGTGGTTCCAGCAAACACGGAGTTGGGCTGCACTCTCACCGCCTCCGTACGAGCCGCTGTCGTGCCGGCGATCTCGGCCGTTCTAGAGGAACTTCGTCGCTTGGGCGCGGATACCCAGGCCCGCAAACATCCAGTAGCCCCTTCCATTTGGTGGGAGGAAAAAGTAGTCTCAGAGTCTGTCGCTCGAGAGGGCTAAGATGTGCCTGGCAATTCCCGGCAAGGTAGCGCAGATCCAAGAGAAGGATGGGGTCCGCTCCGCCCGCGTTCAATTTGGCGGGATCTACCGGCTGGCCTGTCTCGATTTTGTTCCCGAAGCCAAAGAAGGCGATTACGTGATGGTTCACGTGGGCTTTGCGATCAGCGTTGTTGATAAGGATGAGGCGGAACGGACCTACGCACTGCTCGAGAGCATGGGCGTGCTCGCAGACGAACTGACGCCCGGCGGCGTCACCCCGGCAGAGTCATGAAGTACCTGGATGAATACCGGGACGCCCGGATTGCCCGCGCCCTGGCTGCTGAAATTCGCCAGCGCTCCACGCGGCCGTGGGTCATCATGGAGATTTGTGGCGGCCAGACGCACACCCTGATGCGTTACGGAATCGACGAACTCCTCGGGGACAGCGTGGATCTCGTGCATGGCCCTGGATGCCCGGTCTGCGTCACTCCGCTCGAAACGATCGACCGCGCGATCCATCTGGCCCGTTGTCCGGACGTAACGCTTGTTTCCTACGGCGACATGTTGCGAGTACCCGGTTCCACTACCGACCTGTTTCACGTGAAGGCAGAAGGCGGCGATGTCCGCATCGTTTACTCCCCAACCGACGCCGTAGAATTAGCCCGCACCCATCCCGAACGCAAGGTTGTTTTTTTTGCGATTGGATTTGAGACCACTGCTCCCGCTCATGCCATGGCCGTGTTGCGCGCTGAGCGGCTTGGCCTGAGAAATTTTAGCCTCCTGGTTTCCCATGTTCTCGTTCCGCCCGCCATCCGGACCTTGCTCCGTTCTCCCAACAATCGCGTGCAGGGCTTCATTGCTCCTGGCCATGTTTGTACGGTGGTTGGTTGCCGCGAGTATGAAGACCTCATCCTGGAATTTCGCGTGCCCATCGTTGTGGGTGGATTTGAGCCGGTGGACCTTTTGGAAGCCATTCGCATGCTGGTCATCCAGCTGGAAGAAGGTCGCGCCCAAATTGAGAACCAGTATGTGCGGTCGGTCCAGTTCGAAGGCAATCTCCCCGCGCAGGAAGCAATTGCCAGGGTCTTTGAAGTGGCGGACCGCAAGTGGCGTGGTATCGGCCCGATTCCGGGAAGCGGTTTGTTCTTGAAGGAGAAGTACGCCACGTTCGATGCGGAACGGGTATTCTGTCTCACGGAAATTTGCGCGCAGGAACCTGCGGAGTGCATTAGCGCCGAAGTGCTGCTCGGGCATAAGAAACCCACCGATTGCACGGCGTTTGGAACGCGTTGTACCCCCGACAAGCCGCTCGGAGCCCCCATGGTTTCTTCGGAAGGTGCCTGTGCTGCCTACTATCAATACAAACGCCATCTCGTTACACTTTGAAGCCGTGAGTGACGACGATCCCAAGGACCTGGCGGCTTTTTCCTGTCCTGTCCCCCTGCCTGCGCGCGAACGGATTCTGCTTGGGCATGGCAGTGGCGGAAAGCTCAGCGCTGATCTGTTGCGAGACGTCTTTCTCCCCGCACTTGGCAATCCCGTTCTTGACCGCCTTGAAGATCAGGCTGTTGTAGGCCTGAACGGCATTCGACTCGCCATTACAACCGACTCTTTCGTGGTAAAGCCGCTGTTTTTCCGCGGTGGAGATATCGGTTCCCTGGCTGTGCACGGGACCATCAACGACCTTGCGATGGGCGGCGCGGTACCGCTGTGGCTGACCGCTGCATTTATTCTCGAAGAAGGGCTGCCCCTCGACACCTTACGG
This sequence comes from Candidatus Acidiferrales bacterium, assembly GCA_963842585.1. GTDB lineage: Bacteria > Acidobacteriota > Terriglobia > Acidiferrales > UBA7541 > Acidiferrum. The sequence goes on along the minus strand of CAWJHG010000011.1, from coordinate 125,948 downwards.
CGGGTTGTGGCCTCCATGCAGCAAGCCGCGGCCAAAGCGGGTGTGCAGATCATTACCGGCGACACAAAAGTTGTCGAAAAGGGAAGTGCGGACGGCATTTTCATTAACACTACCGGCATCGGCCGCGTGCGCGAGGACGTTTCGTTTTCAGCCAGCCAGGCCCGACCCGGGGATGTTATTTTAGTCAGTGGTTACCTTGGAGATCATGGCATAGCCATCCTCGCCGAGCGCGAGGGGTTGCAATTTGAAACCCAGGTCAACAGCGATTCCGCGGCTCTGCATACGCTTGTCGCCGATCTTCTCGAAGTTACCAACGAAGTCCGCTGCTTGCGCGATCCCACTCGAGGCGGCCTTTCGAGCACCCTGAATGAAATTGCTACCAGTTCGAAGGTCGGCATGGAACTTGTGGAAACCTCGATTCCTGTCCGAGAAGAAGTCCGTGGAGCCTGCGAGATGCTTGGCCTCGATCCCATGTACGTTGCCAATGAGGGAAAGCTGGTTGCCGTGGTTTCAGCGTCAGCGGCGCAGGCTGCCTTGCGCGCTTTGCGAGGCCACCCCCTGGGCGAAAATGCTGCCATCATCGGACGCGTGACCGAGGAGCACCCCCGCATGGTTGTCATGCGCACGCCTTTGGGCACGACCCGTATCGTGGATATGCTCGCTGGCGATCAGTTGCCACGGATTTGCTGAGGGGCCTCATGCACGAAGTTGGAATTGCTTCCTCTATTCTCGACTGCGTTGCCGCCCATGCGAAACTGCATCAGGACGTGCAAATCCTCGCTGTCGGCGTGCGCATTGGCGAACTTTCGAGTGTGGACAAGGATGCCCTCGAGTTCGCTTTTGAGGCTTTGACGCACGGTACGACTTTGGAGCATCTGAAGCTTGACGTCGAATGGTGCCCGCGCCGCCAAAAATGCCTCGCCTGTAACGAAGAGTTTCCCGTGCGCGATCTGGATCTGATTTGTCCCAAGTGCGGCTCGAACCGTTCTACCTGTGTCGGCGGTGCAGAACTGGATATTGCGTACCTGGAATTGGAGGAGCCATGCGCGAAGCCGTAGAGAAAAAAGTCCTCGGTGAAAATGATCGCCTGGCGGCTGAGCTGCGAAAGCGCTACCGCGAGCAGGATATTCTGTGCGTCAACTTGATTAGTTCACCTGGTTCGGGTAAAACCGCGCTCCTCGAAAAAACCCTGTCGTCCTTCCCCAAGGAACGTGCCGTGGCCGTACTCACGGGCGATATTCAGACCGACAACGATGCGCGCCGCCTGGCGCGCTTCGGCTTCCCGGTCCGTCAAATCGTTACCGGGGGCACCTGTCACCTCGATGCTCGCATGGTCGAGCGCCATCTTGACGAAATGGGGTTCCGAGGCCCCGGTTTGCTGCTGGTCGAAAACGTTGGCAACCTGGTTTGTCCTTCCAGCTACGACCTAGGGGAAGCCGGGAAGATCGTCCTTCTGAGCGTTACCGAAGGCGAAGACAAGCCGCTGAAATACCCGGGGATTTTCCATCGCGCCACGCTGATGATTCTCACGAAAACGGACTTGTTACCGCACGTCGAATTCAGTCCTGAACTGGCCCTCGAAAATGCCCGCAAAGTACACCCGGAAATCGACTACATTGCGCTGTCTTCCCGGACCGGAGAGGGTTTTGATCAGTGGCTGTCCTGGCTGAATGCCCTGCAGCAAAAGGTCCGCCGCGAAGCGGCGGCTGTCTCCTCCTGAAGACTCTGCGATAATCGAACCATGGCCGAAGCTTCCAAAGTGACGGAGGTGCGCAAGGTCATTGATGTTACCGGCATCGTTCAAGGTGTCGGCTTTCGCCCGTTCGTCTATCGCCTCGCCCAGGAATGCCGTCTCACCGGTTTCATCGCCAATACGCCAGCAGGCGTCATCATTGAGGTCCAGGGCGACGCAGAGTTTGTGGAGCGCTTTCTGAGTCGCCTTTCAAGCGAAGCTCCTCCCCTCGCGAAAATCACATCGCTCAGCCCTCGGGAACTGGAACTTCAGAACGATACGGGATTCCGAATTGCCCCGAGCCATTTCGATTCGCCGGCGAAGGCTCTTATTTCACCCGATGTAACCACATGCGATGACTGTCTCCGTGAGCTGATGAGCCCTCGCGATCGACGCTTCCGCTATCCCTTTATCAACTGCACGAATTGCGGACCGCGCTTTACCATCATCCGGGATATTCCCTACGACCGCTCCCGTACCTCGATGGCTGCATTCCAGATGTGCGGCAACTGTCAGGCCGAGTACGACGATCCGGCCAACCGCCGTTTCCATGCACAGCCGAATGGCTGCTGGGATTGCGGCCCTCAGTTACAGCTGTGGGCGGCGGACGGCTCACGCATCGATTGTGCGGAACCAGTTCGAGAGGCAGCTCGGCTTCTGGAGCAGGACGGAATCGTCGCTGTAAAGGGCCTCGGCGGCTTTCACTTGGCCTGTAACGCGCGATCGGAGCTGGCCGTCAATTTGCTGCGCGCCAGAAAGAAGCGCGTGGAAAAGCCTTTTGCGGTCATGCTCCGGCGTGTCGAAGACGCCGAACGGCATTGCACCCTCAGCCCCGACGAACGCAAGCTGCTGCTCTCAATCGAAAAGCCAATCGTCCTGCTGCCAGGCAAGCCGGAAGCGCGGCTGGCCAGCGGTATCGCCCCCGGTAATCGGTTTCTGGGTGTCTTTCTGCCCTACACGCCGCTTCATCACCTGTTGTTCGCGAACGGGAAGTTTGAAGCTCTCGTTATGACCAGCGCTAATCTCAGCGAAGAGCCCATCGCCATTGACAACGCCGAAGCGGTCGAGAGATTACGGGGGATAGCGGACGCGTATCTCGTCCATGATCGTGAAATCCTCCGCCGCTGCGACGATTCCGTCATCCGCGCAGCGGCCGGGCGCCCACAAATCCTGCGCCGCTCCCGGGGGTTTGTTCCATCACCCGTTCCTCTGGAACGCGCGTCGCAACCCATCCTGGCGGTCGGCGGCGAGCTGAAAAATACGGTATGCATCGTGCGCGACAGCGAGGCTTTTCTCAGTCAGCACATCGGGGATCTGGAAAACCTGGGGAGTTACGGATTTTTTGAGGAAGCAATCGAGCATCTCCAGCGAATCTTGGAAGTCCGCCCGAAGGTGATTGCCTACGATCTACATCCGGATTATTTCTCTTCGAAATGGGCTGCTGCGCAGGAAGGAGTCGAGAGAATAGGGGTGCAACATCATCATGCCCATATCGCTTCCTGCATGGCCGAAAATCATCTCGACGGCAGAGTGATCGGAATTGCCCTCGACGGCACCGGCTATGGCACGGATGGCGCCATCTGGGGCGGGGAAGTGCTGCTTGCCGATTTTGCCACTTTCGAGCGCGCCGCCCATTTCGAGTACATTCCGCTCCCCGGGGGCGCGGCGGCAATTCGCGAACCATGGCGCGTCGCCGTCAGCTATCTGACCAGGCATTACGGCAAGAACCTGAACAACCTGGAACTGCCATTCCTGCGCGAAATCAGCCCCAGGAGATTGGATGTCATTCTGCAGATGATCGAGCGCGAGATTCACTCTCCGCGCACCTCCAGTTGCGGACGCTTGTTTGATGCCGTCGCCGCTCTGTGTGGCATTCGTTCCACAGTCAGTTACGAAGCCCAAGCAGCCATCGAATTCGAAATGGCCGCGCATGAGTCCAGCGATGGAGGTGCTTATCCCTTGGACCTGATTTCCGATGGAGACCGCTGGCTGATTGGCACGCGATCCCTGTTCGAGTGGATCATCCGCGACATTCGCCGCCAGGACAGCGTCACAGACATCAGTCGCCGTTTTCATGTCGGGCTTGCTGCAGTGTTTGTTGAACTGGCCGAAAAAATTCGGGAACGGAGCAAGCTGAACCGGGTCTGCCTGAGTGGCGGCTGCTTCCACAATGTACTGTTACTCCAATTATTGTTGGACGGCTTGCGAGAAAAGACCTTCGAGGTATTTTTCCACTCAGAGGTGCCTGCTGGAGACGGTGGCATCAGTCTGGGCCAGGCGCTGGTAGCCGCGCATTGCCCGCAGTCTTCTGCGCCGGGTGCCTAGCGGGTGCCATACTTCCGGCTGGCGGTGATTCCTTTACCCTCGGTCAGGGTAATGGTCTGTCCGGCAGGGATATTCGAAAGCGAGTCCAGTTGCCCGCTCGGCCAGCGAACCTCGATCGCATCCGCCTTCTCATGCCGCGCCACGCCGAAAGTCAGTACCAGCTCACTCGCAGAAAGATAGCTCGAACCGCTCCGCATCATCTGCGTTTGCGTTTCGCCCGATGCGGTGACCTTCACAACCGTACCTATTCCGTCGCGGTTTGATTTCGTTCCAATCAGCTTGATCCGCAGGCTCTTCTGTTGCGCCGCCTCGCCGGTCGCATCATTTTCAAATAAGTAAACCCGGCCACCGTTGGTCGAGAGCAGAAGATCCAGCCTGCCGTCATTGTTTATGTCCCCGTAAGCTGCACCCCTGCCAACGCGAGGCGCGCCAAAGTCAGCCCCCAGCTTCCGGGTCACCTCCTGGAAATTGCCTTTTCCCAGATTGCGAAACAGATGTGGCGGCATGGCATATTTCACATTGGGCTGCACGCGCTGGATATCGGCGTCAATGTGGCCATTGGCGATCAGAATATCCGGCCAGCCATCCAGATCGTAATCAAAGAAGAAGCAGCCAAATCCCAGCGTCAGCAGGGAAGCGCGACCGATCTCCGAGCGGGGGGCTTCATCGACGAATAGCCCTTTTCCCTCGTTGTGATACAGCGAAAGCATCTGGTTGGAAAAATTCGTGATCAGCAAGCTCGACGCGCCGGAATGGTCGTAATCCGCCGTATCTACACCCATCCCTGCTCGCGCCACGCCGTCTTCGCTGAACGCCACACCGGCCACCACCGCTTTCTCGGTGAATGTGCCGTTGCCGTTGTTGTGATAAAGCTTGTTCGGTTGCGTATCATTTGAAAACAGCAGGTCCGGCCAGCCATCATTGTCATAATCCAGTATGGCAATCCCCAGTGTCTTCGACGTTGGCTCGCCTAGGCCGGCCTTCTTCGTCACATCCTCAAATGTTCCGTCGCCGCGGTTATGCCATAGGCGCACCGCCGTCCCTTTGTAAGACTCCGGCGTGCAGTAAGATTTACTCTTGCCGTCTAGCGTGCAGTACAAATCCCCTTCGATCGACCACTGCACATAATTCCCGATTACCAAGTCCAGCTTTCCGTCCCGGTCGTAATCCACCCATGCGGCGCTGGTACTGAACTCCTTCGGGCCGATCAGCCCGGCCTTCTGTGTTACATCCGTGAACGTCCCGTTTCCGTTGTTGTGGAACAGGTGGCTCTGTCCCATGGCCGTTACGAACAGATCGTCGAATCCATCGTTGTCGTAATCGCCCACCGCCACACCCATTCCAAACATCTCCACGTCCAGCCCGGCCTTGTGCGTTACGTCTGTAAACGTTCCATCGTGATTGTTGTGGTACAGCTTCGGCGTGCTGTGCTTCGAAGGGCGTCCAGGCCAGTCCGTCCCATTCACAACAAAAATATCCTGCCAGCCGTCATTGTCGTAATCGATGAACGCTACACCTGGCCCCATCGTCTCGGGCAGGTACTTTTTCCCGAAAGCGCCGTTGTTGTGAACGAAATGAATGCCAGCCTGCCCCGTGATATCCCGAAACGTGATCGATGAGCCGGCCCCGGCACTCTTCGGCGTTTGCGCCAGCATTGGCGCGCTGCACACGAGCAGTATCGTTCCAAACCAGCTTCTTTTCACGTGTTCTCCGCTTTCCCTTCGCGACCGACCCCCAGCGCATCGGCGACCCGGTTGATGTAGTTGAACCAAGCTGCAATCAGGGTAATCTGCAATATTCCGCGGTCGTCAAATCCAACCGCGCGCAACTTCTTGTGATCCTCCGGGCTGCACTGTGTGGCGTCGCGCGTAAGCTTCACGACGTACTCCAGCATCACTTTGTCCTTTTCGCTGATCGGCGCAGTTCGATAATCTTTCCGCAATGCTTCGACCATTTCCTGATTCAGCGAAACGCGACGCAGAAACTCTGCGTGAGATTCGATTCAATAGAAACACCGGTTGGTCACCGAAACCACGGTTGCAATCATTTCGTGCTGGTCGCGCCGCAAGGGGAGATCCGTAGACAGCATCGCTCCAAACGCGCTGAAGGAGTGAAACAGGACATCCGGAAAGAGGCTGTGCGAGCCAACAATGCTGTTCTCGACCCCATGATCGACAACCGGCACCGGGCTCGCGTATTCCACGGGATACAGCTTGCGCTGCTCGGTCATGGCGTTGCGCAATCGCTCGTCGTCTTCCGGACGAATCGTTTTGATCCAGGTCATGGCTGACATCCCCCGTCTGAGAAAGTCGCGACCGCCGTTATTGTCCGGCAGCGATAGGAGGCTTCTTCGTTTTTGCTGCCGTGGTGCTCCCCGCACTGGCGTGCTTGGCCGATGGCGCCGAACCAAGCGCCACCGTCGTATGCTCGTGAATCGCTTGCCGCTCATTGTTGTCATCGGGATGCGCCTGCCGGTAGGCACCCGTCAAGGCCTGGGATGCCTCGTCCGCTTTAAAGCGCATATAGCGATCCTTGTATTCGCCGGCCGTTTTTTCGTCGCCCAACCCCGTATAACAGAGCATCAGGTTGTAATTTGCCTGCAGGTCTTCGGGATCAATGGCCAACGTCAATTGCAATTCCCTGGCCGCATCGGCATACCTCTTCTCGAGAAATAGCACACGCCCCAGTTCGTTGTGTACCACACGGTCTCGGGGATATTGCGCCAACACCTCCTGCAACACTCGGGCCGATTGGTCGTACTGCCCCTCTTCCTTCAGCACCCGCGCGTAAAAGAAATTCGCCCGCGCCAGGCCTGGCTTCAGTGCCAGCGCCTTCTGCAATACTTCCAGCGCGCCATCGGTATTGCCTTCCTGCACGCGCACGCGCCCCACATTTGTCCAGCCATCGGGATTGTCCGGCACAATCTCGGTGATTTTCAGAAAAGCCTGCTCCGCACCCTTCAAATCACCTTGGAGAAAGAGGCCAATGCCATAGTCATTCCAGCGCGTCCAATCGTCCTTGTTCAGCTCCACTTGGGGTGCGGGTGCCTTTGCGGAATGCGGCAAGACGGCGAGAGTCTTGGTATCTTCTGCCACCACAACGATGGGCAGGCTCGGAACCGCTTCCTTCTTGCTCGAAACTCCGGAAAGGTCGCCCGTAAATGCAAATTTCCGATCGTCGTAGTCCGGTGCAACCTGTCCTTGGGGTTGCGCTGTGTCCGGCACGCCTCGAAACGCGAACTGGGTGTTGAACCACTGAAACTTGCGGTAATTGAGCTTCGAACGCAGCGTGATCTGTTCTCCCGCACTCTCCGGTACGTGCATGCGGAAATGCACGGTATCCGCCGCTCCCGGCGGGATCAGGTGGACATAGACCACTGCCCGGGTCGCCCAGGCATTGCGCTTGTTGATCGGATTGCCGTGTGCATCTATTTGCAGAGACTTGTAGAAATGTGCGCCCGGTTCCACCCGCCCCTCGCCGCCGTCTTCAACCTTTCCGCTCCAGAAGATCGTATGTCCCTTTTCGTCCACGGCCTGCAATTCCAGCCACACATCGAATGCGTCCACTGTGCCGCCCGGGAAGAAGTGGCCCACTTTTCTCGTGCGCACTACTACGTCGATTAACACATCGTCGCCTCGTCTTACGGCGGCGTTTACCCTTCCCAAAGGAGCCGTAATCGGACGTATTTCACCCGCCGGGCCGGTGGGCAGCGACACATCCGCTTCCTCCCCCACAGCAAACGTCGTCGACAGTTCCTGCCTCGGGTAATCCAGATTCGCTGTTTTGCCTCCGGTCTTGCCAGCCGGCGAAATCGCGAATATGTCCACGGTCAGCTCTTTATCCTGCAGGAATTTCTTGCTGGCCTCCAGTTGGGCCGGATCTTCATTTGCGACCGGCACCGCCGTATTCGCTCCCGGGAAGCGGTGCGAGTGCACGTACCCATTGATATTTCCCTCGTCCTTCGAGGCCACCATCGGCATGTGGCAGTCAGCGCACATCATGGACGTCGCCGGGTAATAAAATGCCCTAGCCCCTTGCCCCGAAACGCCGCTGCCTTGCCAGTTGTCATATTCATTAAATCCGCGTATCCAGCGGTATTGGTTCAACGGCACATCCAGATGGACCTTGTGGCAACCGGAGCAGAATTCCGGCACCTGCTCCTTCATGAACGGCTTTAGAAATACCCGTCGATGCGGTTCCGGATTCAGCCGCACCATGAAATCGTGCAAGCCTCGGATCACCGGATTCTGGCTGGCCGCCAGGGCGTGCAGTTTCGGATACTCCAAGACAAAATCACCTTGCCCCATCGTGCTCTTCACTTTCACGATGCTATGGCACATCATGCAGCTCAACCCTGCGTTGGCTTCCGGGGTATGCACATTCTTTTCAATCGGAGTGTCCATCATCCCGCTGAAGAGCAAGGCCGGATCGTGGCAACCCGCGCACCACTTCGATGGTTTCACTCCCGCTACACCCTGCATGTATTCAATGCTCTTGCGATACCACTGGTTGTTGAACGAAGAGAAATGGTGCGCTGAGCTCTGCCACTGCTTGTAGATGTCAGAGTGGCATCGCTCGCACGCCTTCGACTGCAGGAAATAATCAGAGGGAATGTAATTGCCATCCTTGGTCTGGACGGAACTGGGGAAGAATTTGCCGCTCGGTCCGTCGCCCTCGTTTTCCATGGTTGCCGGCGAAATGGTTGGATTCCTGACGCGATAGGAGTTATTCCAGGCTACGTTCCGCACCCACCACGCGCCTGCGGCAATTCCGACCGTAGCCAGCAAAATCCCGGCGAAAGCAAATCCTCTCTGCAGAACGCCAGTGCCCAGCCAGCCGCGATCCTTCATCCACGCCACGGCGAGCAGCAGGGCACCCAGAGTGCATGTCGCAATATGCGCGTAGAGCCATGTTCTTAGCCGATGAGGCGTGCCCAAATAGATCAGTGCGACTCCGACCACCGCTCCTGCTGCCAGCAGCACCCAGCCGAGCCGCGCTAGCGCCGTTTCGCTTCCAAGTTCATGCACCAGGAAGATCCCGAGCGCCAGGGTTACCAGCACGCCAAGGCCGGTGTGCAAAAGCACCGCTCCTGCATAGACCAGTGTGGCTGTGGGGAAGGCGTATAAGTAGACAGCTGTGAGTGTCAGGACCAAAACGCTCAGGGAGCGCCAGCGTTTCATGCCAATTTGCCTCGTTCCAATGACTTTCTCTCGGGCTAGACTCTGCAATTAAAAATGCGGCCGGGGGTCGTGACCCGGCCGCAAAGTTTGTTGGGGTGCTTCCTGAGTCGGCGAAGAATGGACGACATGGGGAAGCGACAGTAAAGTTGTATTCTTTATAAACTTGGCGGGAACCCATGGCAATAATGCGAAACCACTACCGGCGTCCGGAATCTGTAATGCCCTTACTTTCAGTTACTTGAAACGTCTTTCCGGCCTTCAGACCCTTGTACTCCTCGCTCTTGCCACTGGGCCAGTCGATCACCACGCGCTCGATTTGATCCAGTTTTCCAATCCCGAACGTTACCGGTAACTCCGACTGCGACAGATAGCTCGAACCGGTTCTCACCATCCGCATCTGCTGCTGGCCGCCGGCAAAAACCCGTACCGTGGCGCCGATTGCATCTCGATTCGACTGAGTTCCCACCAGGTGAAATCGGACACTTCGGTACGAACTGATCACATCGTTTCTGTAGAGATAGGCGGCGCCGTTATTGGTTGTCAGCAGCAGATCCAGGTCTCCGTCGCCATCATAATCGCCGACCGCAAGCCCGCGTCCCACCTTCGGTTTGGAAAAGCCCCCGCCGACCTCGGCTGCAACCTCCTGGAATTTACCCGCACCCAGGTTCTCGAAAAGCTGCGCAGGTTGCGCGTAGCCGACGTTTCCGCGAATGTTACGCACGGTTTCGTCGATATGTCCGTTGGCCACCGCAATATCCAGCAAGCCATCCAGATTCGCATCGAAGAACACGCAACCAAACCCGAGTGTGTTTCTTGATGCGGCTCCTAATCCTGTTTGGATCGCAATATCGTCGTAGCCTCTGCCGGTATACCTGTACAAACCCATCATCTCGTTATCAAAGTTGGTAATGACAATTCCCGGCCTGCCCGAATTGTCAAAGTCAGCCACGTCCACGCCCATTCCCGCGCGTGCTTTTCCCTCGGTGCTGAACGCCAGACCTGCTTCGACGGCCACATCCTTGAATTTGCCGTTGTGCAGGTTTCGATAGAGCTTATTCGGCTGCGTGTCGTTTGCCACCAGCAGGTCAGGCCATCCGTCCTGATCGAAATCGAGCATTGCCACGCCCAGGGACTTGGAACTGCTGTCGAAAATCCCGCTGCTGGCCGTCACATCCTCAAACGTACCGTCGCCGCGGTTGTGGTATAGCCAGCAGGTGTCCCCGCGGTAGGCTTCCGGCGTGCAATAGGATTTGTTCTTGCCGTCCAGGCTGCAGAACACATCATGTTCGGCCGACCATCGCACATAGTTGCACACGAACAGGTCCAGGAAACCATCGCGGTCGTAGTCAAACCACACCGCTGAGGTACTCAGACCCTGTTTTCCGAGCAATCCGCTCCCTTTCGTTACGTCCACAAACGTGCCTTTGCCGGTGTTGCGGAAAAGCCGGCTCTGCCCCACGCAACTGATGAAAATATCAGGGAATCCGTCATTGTTGTAATCGCCGACGGCCACGCCCATTCCGTATAATTCCACATCCAGTCCTGCGGCAATGGTCACATCCGTGAATGTGCCGTTCCGGTTGTTCCGGTAGAGCTTCAAGGTGGTCCGCTGGCGCTTGTGCCCGGCCCAATCCATGGAATTGATCAGGAGAACGTCCTGCCAGCCGTCCGCATCGTAATCGAGAAATGCGCACCCGGACCCCAATGTCTCCGGCAAGAGTTTGCCGCCGTATGCACCACTGTTGTGCTGAAAGCGAATTCCGGCAGGGCCCGTAACATCCACGAATTGAAAGCCGGGTCCCGCAGCCGGAATCGCCGATGGCCGGGCGCTTGCCGCCAGGCCGGCGGCAACCCCGCTACAGATAAACTCACGGCGATTCACGGCAGGTTGACCAGTCCGTTGCGGATTGCATAGACCACCAACTCCGCGGTCTTGTGCATTCCGAGCGCATCCATAATGTTAGCCCGGTGCACGGACACCGTATTCGCGCTCAAGCCCAGGTCGAGAGCGATCTCCTTATTCGACTTGCCCGCTACGATGTGTTGCAGAATCTCCAATTCCCGAGGCGTCAGTCCGGTATCGCGTTCGCCCTTCAGCGTTCCGCTCCTCGAGATCTGCGGGTCCAGCACGATTTTGCCCTCCGCGACTTTCTTAATCGCGCTGACCAGGTCCAGGTCCATCGCGTTTTTCAACACATATCCCTTGGCACCCGCTTCCATCGCTTGCCGGATCAGGGTGTCCTCGGAATGCATGCTCAGCATCAGAATTGCAGTTTCCGGTCGCTTTGCCAGGATGCGTCGTGAAGCCTCTATCCCGTTGATCTGCGGTAGCGCGCAATCCATGACAATCACGTCTGGCTGGAGTTCTTCTGCCCGCTGCACCGCCTCCAGCCCGTCGCTCGCTTCGCCTACAACCTGAAAGGTCGGTTCGTCTTCGAGCATGCGTCGAAACCCGCGCCGCACCAGCGCGTGGTCATCCACCAGCAGCACTTTCAGTTTAGTCCCCATGTGATTCCACCTTTGCGCGCGGTATGCGCAAGTTCACGAGCGTCCCCGTACCGTCTATCGGAGCCGCGCCCAACGAAGAAACAACCAGCGTCCCGCCAAGTATCTCGGCTCTCTCGCGCATTGCCACCAGCCCGATTCCTGTGTGCCCTTCCGCGGGAGCCAGCCCTTTGCCGTGATCCTCCACCTCCAACTCCAATTCCTGAGGCTTGAAGCGCAGCCGGATCCAGGCCTCTTTTGCGCCGGAGTGCCGGATCACGTTATTCAGGGCTTCCTGCAACACGCGATAAATGTGCACTCCTGCGCCGGTTTCGACGCCAAATCTCTCGCCGGATTTTTCGTAGTGAAGGGCCAGCCCACTCTGCCTTTCCACGGTCGGCACGTACCAGTCCAGTGTGCTTTCCAGTCCCGCTTCTTCGAGCAGCACCGGATGCAGTGCCTGCGACAGGCTTCGGATATTGTTCAGCGTGTCTTGTGCGATCTGTTGCACTTCCAGCAAGTCGCCGTGTAGAGGAGAATCTGCAGGGATTTGTTTGTCGGTCCGCCGTAGCATCGAGCCGATGGCGGTTAACACCTGGCCAAACTCATCGTGCAATTCCCGTGAAATGTGCCGCAGTGTGGACTCCTGCGTGGAAATCAGCTTTTGCGCCAGATCGCTACGTTGCGAGGAGAGCTCCTCCACCGTCGCAAACAGCCGGCGGTTATTGCGAATCAGATACAGGCTGGTCACTGCAATCGCCAGTAGGATCGCCGCCAGAAAAATGTACAATTGCCGCTGCACCCGGCCGTATATTTCCGCTATCCGAATTGCCGCCGCTTCTTCTGCTTCGTTGTTTTGCACCAATAACCTGGAAACCGCCGAACTCAGTGCCGCCTGCCGGGGTTGCAACGTGTCACGGACCTGGTCCCGCGCCCCGTCTTGGTCATACTGCGCCTCGGCGAACATTCGGTCGCTGGCATCCCAGAATTGATTGAGGGATTGCAACAGGTAACGCCGCTGGTCGCTGGTCGGTGCGGCTTCTGAGAGCGGCGCTTCTTTGCTCAGTGCGTCGTCCAAATCGGTTCGTAGCCGCTCGAACTGGGCGCTCCAGGCGATCAACGGGTACGGCTCGCTGGCATCCAGCATGTCGCGCATCGCCATCCCCACGGAATTCAGATCGTTCTGAATTCGCAGCAACTGCAGCGAATCACGTCGATTGCGATCCACCAATTCGCTTTGCAGCTTCCGCAATCCGGCAAACTGCACCGTGATGTAGGCCGCATACACCAGCACCGCAAGAATCGTTATCGCCAGCCCAAGATACAAGCCTCGCGCCGGACCAGGTTTTGTCCCCGGATTTTTCTCCACGCTAGGAAGGATATAACGTCACGGCGGTACAGACCAACTTGGCTGCGTCCGAGTCTTCACCAGATCTCCCGGCATCCATTGACTAGGAGGACAGCTACCGGGAGCCAGCACCCGGAACAGGTCGAGCAAGGTGCGATGGTACACTAGCCAGGATTCGCCATCGCTCAGGAAGGGAACCCTCGAATGATTGACGTAGGTCTGGTCGGCTTCGGCCTTGGAGGCCGATGTTTTCACGCTCCCGTCCTTCGCGCCGTACCAGGTTTGCGCCTGACCGCCATCCTGCAGCGATCCGGTGATTCGGCAGCCCAACTCTTTCCGGGTACCCACATCGTGCGTGGCATGGACGACCTGTTGAGGATCGATTCGATCCGCCTGATCGTCATCGCTACCCCAAACCAGACACATTTCCCCCTGGCCAAGCGCTGCCTCGAAGCTGGCCGGGACGTGGTGGTGGATAAGCCGTTTACAACCTCGCTCCAGGAAGCAACCGAACTGCTCCTGCTCGCCAAGAAACTTGGCCGAATCCTGACGGTTTATCACAACCGCCGTTTTGACGCGGATTTTCAAGCCCTCCGTAAATCCGTGGCCGCGGGCGATCTCGGCCGCGTCATCCGTTTCGAATCCACCTACGATCGCTTTCGCCCCACTTCCAAACCCAATGCATGGCGTGAAAAACCAGGCCCCGGCAGCGGTGTCCTCTTTGACCTTGCCCCCCATCTGCTCGATCAAGCCCTGATCCTCCTTGGCACGCCACTGGCCTTGACTGCCGATGTGCGCATTGAGCGTACCGGTTTTTCTACCGACGATGCTTTTGATCTGCTGCTTCACTATCGAGAGGGGGCGCGAGCCCTGCTGCGGGCCACCATGCTCTCGGCGGCGCCCCGCCCACGCCTGGTCGTCCTCGGCGAAAAAGGTAGCTACCTCAAACGTGAATTCGATCCCTTGGAGCCCAACCTGCGCAACGGCCAAATCCCCACGGGCCCGTCCTGGATCGTGGAGAGGGAAGAGAATTACGGGGAGTTAACGCTTGTCGAAAGTGGCATCACCACATCGCGCAAAATCCCCTCCATGGGCGATTGGCGCGAATTCTATGCCAACGTCCGCGACGCCATCCTGGGAAAAGCCCCTTTGCTTGTCACCCCCCAACAGGTCTTGAACGTAATGATCGCCCTGGATCTGGCCGAGCAAAGCAATTCCCTGCGTAGTACGGTTTCTTGGCCGCAGGTCCCGGTTTGACGGGAGTTCCCCGAATTTCGCAGTTTGTTGTTGGTCCATTTATAGCACCATCGCAATCCTGGGGCGGTCCCTCGCGGGGCAGTAGAGAATCTCGACTGGAGAGCCTTCCGAGTGCGGAAATGAAACCACCCGGGCACGGGAAGCACGTCCTCTCTGAAGAACCACCCAGAGGTGCATGAAGACGAGCGGCAAACTTGCCGCCCGTCGTATAATTCAGCTTCGAGGAAGGAGCCACCCCCGTTCCATGAATATCGAACTCGCGCCATCGATTCTCTCCGCAAACTTCGCACAACTTGGCGCCGACGCAGAGCAGGCCATCGACGGCGGCGGCACGGTCCTCCATCTGGATGTCATGGACGGCCACTTCGTTCCCAACCTCACTATCGGTCCTCCCGTCGTCAGGTCGCTTCGGAAACTCATCAAGGTACCCTTTGATTGCCACCTCATGATTGAAAATCCGGACCCTTTCGTCCCCGAGTTTGCCGACGCCGGTGTCAACTGGATTTCCGTTCACCAGGAAGCCTGCGTGCACCTCGATCGCACGCTCCATCTGATCTCATCCCATGGCTGCAAGCCAGGAGTTGCCCTCAATCCCGCCACTCCCGTAGAGACTCTCACGGAAGTCCTGGATCTCGTTCATCACGTGCTGGTGATGAGCGTGAACCCCGGTTTTGGCGGGCAGAAGTTCATCCCCAATGCGCTGAACAAAATTGCCGCCCTGGCTCGCATGCGGAGCGAACGCAAATTGGATTTCCGGATTGAAGTGGATGGTGGGGTGGATCTGGAGACGGTCACGGACATTGTAAAAGCTGGGGCGGAGCTCCTGGTCGCCGGCAACGCTGTCTTCGGTCATGGTGATATCCGCGCCAACGCCGCCAAGCTCCTCGAAGTTGCGCGCGCCGCCAACCTGGCACGGGCCTAGGTTCCCGTCCTCTTCCGCAACTTTGCCGCCAGCGCCCGGACCTGTGCCCGGGTCTCCTCGAGCGTGCCTGAGCAGTCGATCTCTTCCGTAGCGTGGCGCAACTTTTCCTCGGCCGGCATCTGCGCAGCGAGCCGCCGCTTTGCTTCCACCTCGCTCATTCCCCGGGCGCGCAGTCGCAGAAGCTGTTGCTCGGTAGAACAAAACGCAACCACCAGTCCATCCAGCTTATCCGTCATCCCGGCTTCCACCAGCAACGCAGCCTCGACAAAGCCGGCGTCGCGCACCCCGCTGCGCTGCCAGTCTTCAAATTGACGGAGCATAATCTCTTCCACTCGCGGATGAATCATCTTGTTCAGCTTTGCGAGCTTCGCCGGGTCTGCGAACACGACCGCACCGAGCTTGGCCCGGTCGATCCGTCCCGCCGAGTCAGCGAGCTCCGCGCCAAATTCACGCAATACTTCGTCGTGGGCCGGCTGTCCCGGTTCGATCAATTTGTGGGCCACAAGATCCGCTTCGAGCACAGGGAAGCCCATCTCCCGCAGCATTGCCGCGACTGCGCTTTTCCCGCTCGCTATGCCACCAGTAAGCCCCATTTTCAGCATGGTGTTGGAGTCATGACTGTCGCGCGGCATCCCGGCGCGCCACCACAGGCGACTTACCTCGCCTCAACCGCGCGGCCTTTACCGTGTTGCTCATCAACATGGTTATGGTCATCGGACCGACTCCGCCAGGTACCGGGGACAGCGCTCCGGCAGTAAACAGCGCATCCGGATGCACGTCGCCGATCAGCACGCTTCCCTTGGACCGAAACTTCTCGAGCCTTTGCGGAAAATTCTTCAGCAGTTTTTCGGCTTCAGTCGCGTCCGTGACCTTGTTGGTGCCCACGTCGACCACCGCCGCACCGGCGCGGATCCAGTCCGCCTGTACAAAGCCCGCCTTGCCCATCGCGGCCACCACAATATCCGCGCGTTGCACGATCTCCGGCAACCCGCGCGTCTTGGAATGGCAAATGGTCACCGTCGCATTCGCGTGCATCAGCAGCAGCGCCATCGGCTTTCCCACGATGTCGCTGCGTCCCAGAACCACCGCATTTGCGCCTTCGATGGGGATCTTGTAGCGCCGCAGAAGTTCCATGCATCCCGCCGGAGTGCAGGCCACCAGTCCCGGCCGGTTGCTCACCAGTTCTCCCATGCTGACCGGGTGAAATCCATCCACGTCTTTCAACGGATCGACCGCCTCTAGGACTTGCTTCGGATCGATCTGCGAGGGCAGCGGTAATTGCACCAGGATGCCGTCGACATGGTTGTCTCTGTTCAGGTCTCGGATTAGCTGCAGCATGTATTCCGTCGAAACGTTCGCGGCCGGCGTGTGCAACCAGCTCGCCATGCCCAGCTCTTCGCAGGCCGCGATTTTGCTCTTTACGTAAAGCTGCGATGCTGGATTTTCGCCCACCAAGACTGCGGCGAGCCCGGGTCGGATACCCTGCGGAAGAAGCTTGGCGACCTCTCCCTTGAGTTCGCCCAAGATCTCATCGCGGATTTTCAGGCCGTCAAGTAGTCGAGCTGTCATGGGAGAAGAATACCACGCGCATTCGGAGAATTCTCACGGCCGAACTTCATGTCTGTGTTCACCGGGCGGACGTGAAACCGAATCCCTACGGAGGACTCTAAGAGGGAGGGGAGAAACCTCCATGGCACTGTTTGAGGATGGCGGCAGGCAGGCGAAGGAGAAGCAAGCGCGTGCGGAAGGCCGTCTGCCTCCCGGTCAATCCGTGACCCTCAAATGGCCAGTGCTGCATTCCGGTAGTGTTCCCCTTTTTGACCCCACCGACTGGGACTTTAGGATTACCGGCCTGGTTGACCCGTCTCTCCGTCTTACCTGGCGGGAATTCCATGGGTTGCCGCAAACGGAAGTAACCAGCGACTTCCACTGCGTGACCCGCTGGAGCCGGCTGGACAATCGCTGGAAAGGCGTGCTTTTTACCGAGCTCCTGAAGCACATCGTCATTAAGCCCGGCGCAGAATTTGCGCTGGTCCTCGCTGAACAGGGGTACACTTCCAATATTCCCCTGAAAGATCTGCAGCGCCCCGATGTGCTATTCGCACTTGAGCATGACGGGGCGCCTCTCACGGCAGAGCATGGCGGTCCGCTCCGTCTGGTCGTTCCTCATCTTTATGCGTGGAAAAGCGTGAAGTGGGTTCGCGGCTTTGTGCTCCTCGATCACGATCGCCCTGGTTTCTGGGAGCGCAACGGATATCACTCCTACGGTGACCCCTGGCAAGAGCAGCGTTACTCGGAAAAGTAAGAACGTAACCCATATCAGGCGACGCCAAGTTCGGCGTTCAGGAACCCTACAAAGTATTTCCAGACCAGGTAGTAGACAATGAGACCGATCGGTAGCGCGAAAGGCGCAATATGCAACAACTCCTGAGGAATGGGAAACTCCAGCAGCCGCGCCGCGAAATAGCCAGATGGCGCGAGGAGCAAAGGCAGAGCCCCGCCGAACAGGCCCACGGGAAAATGGCGACGTGCCAGAAACGCGACATAAAAAACGTTCCATAAGCCCCAGGCGTTCGGGACCATGGCCATGGGGAAAACGATGACGCGTTCGACGGGAATTGGAAAACTGTATACATGACGAAACACGGTATAGCCCGCCATGATGACCAACAAAAACAAGGTGGGAACGGCGATTCCCGCCAGATACGCCCGCAAATAAGGGTGCTTGTTCATGATGCCTCCTTCCCTACAGGTGATAGAGCAGCGCCGGGATAACTTCAGGAAATAAACAAATCACCGCGATGACGCCAGCAAGTAACGCCCAATCCCACCGGGACACATGGGAGTGACGGTTCTCCAGTCTCCGCATCACTGTCGGCCACAAATCCCGGCGCAACTGGGCATCGTCTTGCGGGCCTAGCGCGCTCCTTAGTAGTTTCTTTAGTTTTTCGACTTCTCCGTCACTCATGGATGAACTCCTGCCTTTGCCAATTCTCTCCGTAAAATTCTCACCCCGCGGAATACGCGAAGTTTCACAGCGCTTACGGAAATTCCCAGAGCCTGTGCGATCTCCTCATAGGGCACTTCCTCGACCAGTGCGAGTAAAACGGTTCCACGGAGTCGGGGTGAGAGCCTGCTCAAAGCGTGCAGAATATGGCGGCGTAGCTCGACCTGTTCTCCCGGGTGCGGGGGGCTGATTCCCAGATCATCCGGGAGCGGCACCTCAGCCCTCCTGCGCCGCAGCTGGTCGATTGCCAGATTCGTTGCGATTCGTCGCAACCACCCGCCGAAACTGCCGACGCCGGGACGGAACCGAGCGTGTGCCCGGTAGGCGCGCCAGAACGCCTCTACGGTCAGATCCTCCGCCTCGGCCGAATTGCGGATGATGCGCAGAATCCAGCGGAATACCTCTTCCTGGTACTGCCGGAACAGCGCTTCGAACGCCTCCAGATCGCCCGCGGCGAATCGTTCCGTCAGGTCCATTCATCGGCCTCTATCTACCCTTACTGTTCGAGACGACATGAGGTTACATGATTTCTTGGTTCCGTCAGGTCCGCGGTTGCTGGGACCCGTGTCCAGAGGTCGCGAGTCAGCCCGGAATTTGGTTCACGGTCGTTTTGCGGATTTCAAATATACTGATGCCATGCAAAAGCGCATTTTTGCTCGAACGGTTTGTTCGCTCGTGCTTATTGCGGCCACCCACTGCGCCTTGTCCGCACCAGGCTCCGGCCAGGGCCTTACCCGGATGCCCAACGGCAAGATCTTCGGCGAACTTCCGGGAAATCCGCGGCGCATCAACAATTTCCCGACCGCCGCCGCCATTTCGCCCGACGGACGATTCGCGGTTTTCCTGCACAGTGGATATGGCGCTTACACCTCCGGTGAAAAGCAATCCCTTACCGTGCTGAACCTGGAGACAGATGACATCCGCGATTTCCCGGATGACCGTTTGGGGAGCAATGCCAAACAGACTTTTTTTCTCGGTCTCGCTTTCAGCCTCGACGGAAAACACCTTTACGCTTCAATCGCTTCGCTCACCGATCCGCTCGGCAAGGAGAAGGGAAGCACAGGAAACGGAATCGCGGTGTATACATTCCAGAACGGCGAGGTCACACCAGAACGTTTTCTACCTCTTATGCCCCGCAGTCAATTGCCTCACGGTAAACTCCGCCGCGAGGCATTCGACAACGTTACCTATCCGGCCGGCCTGAGCCTCGGCCGGTCCGGCGGCGCAGAGCGCCTGCTGGTCGCGTGCAATAATTCCGATGAAGCCCTGCTCCTGAACACCTCTGACGGCCAGGCCGTACATCGTTTCGACCTTTCCACTTTCAAGCGCATCCCTGCCGCGCTTCCCTACACGACTGTGATGACCTCCGACGGCAAGCGCGGGTTCGTCTCCCTGTGGAACGCCTCTGCCGTCGCGGAGCTCGACCTCGTGACCGGGCGGGTCCGCCGCTTCCTCCCTTTACGCAAGCCGGCGGCACCGCTTGAAGGCGGCTCGCATCCCACGGCGATGCTTCTTTCGCGTGATAATTCGCGTCTTTTTGTGGCCCTCACCAACCGCGACGAAATCGACATCTTGGACACGAGCTCCGGTCAGCTCCTGTCCGCTCTCTCGACCAAGCTTCCCGGACAAAAATACGGTGGCAGCGATCCGGAATCCCTGGCCCTCTCGACTGACGAAACGACCCTCTACTCCGCCAACTCGATCTCGGACTCGGTGGCGGTTTTCGATCTCCGTCTTCTCTCGGGACGCGAACCGGAACGTGCCATTGGTTTTGTTCCCACGGAGTGGTACCCGACCGTAGTCGCGGCCACCTCGAAGGACCTGCTCATCGGCAGCGCCAAGGGCCGCGGTTCGGGCCCCAATACCGTTCCGCTAAAACAAGATGCTGAGGGAAAGCGTGCCTACCCCTATAACCCTGCCATGACGAATGGGTCGCTCGCGCGCATTCCTCTCTCGCAGCTGCAGGCCAGCCTTTCTGCTTGGACGGCGGCAACCACCGCAACCAACGCGGCGCACGGCAATACCGACCGCCTTCCGTTCTCCTCCGGGGAAAACAGGATTCACCATGTGATCTACATCATTAAGGAAAATCGCACCTACGACCAGGTTTTCGGCGACGTCCGCGAAGCCGATGGCGATCCATCGCTCACGATCTACGGAGCGGACATCACTCCCAATCAACACAAGCTGGCGACCCAGTTCGGCGTCCTGGACAATTTCTACGATAGCGGTGACGTTTCAGGTGACGGCCACATCTGGTCCACCTCTGCCTCCATTTCCGACTATGTTGAGAAAACCTGGCCCATCGCCTACCGCGGACGTGAACACAGCTACGATTCCGAGGGCGAATTCCTGAACAGCATTTCCGTCGAGGACCAGCTGCCCTATGCTGGCGAGCCGACCGGGGGGTTTCTATGGAAGAACTTTGCCGAACACGGCATCACCTACCGCCACTACGGCGAATTCATCATCTCCAAATGGTGCAACGGGAATCTCGGTGACATTGCGCCCTCGGGCGGGCCTCCCCAGCTTCCCGGCGACACCTGCAAGCGTTCCGTCATCAGAAAAGGCGAGCCGCTCGAGAAAAATGTCGGCGATCCTCGAGGTGGCCCAAGCCCCTATCCGTGGGAGATTCCGGTCCTGGCCAAAAATATTGCCGCGCAGCACGAACTTCGCGGGCACTTTGACCCGCTCTTCCCGGATTTCGAAGTCGACTACCCGGACCAGCTCCGCGCTGACGAGTTCCTGAACGAGTTCGGCGGATTTGTGGCCGCACGCAATGCCGGCCAGGACACTCTGCCGCAGTTCATCCTGCTCCGTCTGCCGAACGACCACACCGCGGGCGGCGCAAAGGGTCAGCCGCGTCCGATTGCTTCGGTTGCTGACAACGATCTTGCGGTCGGCCGGGTTGTGGATGCCGTTTCACACAGCCCGTTTTGGGACGATACTGCCATCCTCATCCTCGAAGATGATGCTCAGGACGGTCCCGATCACGTCGATTCCCACCGAAGCATTGCCCTGGTCATCAGCAAGTTTTCGCCGCCACCCCAACCCACCGGAGATGTGCCCGCTTCCTTCGTCGACCACACCTTCTACACCACTGTGAACATGGTGCGCACGATCGAAGCGCTCCTTGGCGTGCCCCCGATGAATGCAAACGATTCTCGCGCCGCCGTGATGGCTCCTCTTTTCAGCGGCCCGGGGACACAGCCCGCCTTCCATGCGGACTTCCGCAACCGCGACAACGGAATGATCTATGAAGTGAACGCCAAGGAATGGAAGGAGGGCCGGAATCTGGATTTCAGCCACGCCGACGCCGCGGACAACGCCATCCTGAACAAGTTCCTGTGGCAAGACCGCATGGGCGATACTCCTATGCCCGCCCCCCGCTTTGACGTCTTTCCGCCGTCGCGTGAGACCAGGCCATCTCGCGGGGCTCCGGACCTCGACTGAAATTAACGCCGCACTGCCGCGAGGCAACTTGCATTTCTGCCGTGGCCGCACGGCGCCCGGGACCAATAGTGGACCGCGATGATCCGAGGTTATAGAGGAAGCGCCCGGATGATGCGGGGTGATGAGAGGGCTGCTGATCACCGGTGCGTCCACCCGCAAACGCCACGTGGGCTAGATCTTGCAACGGAGTGCGTGCGGCGCATCCTTCGTCGAATCGCACTCCTGTTTGCGGATCAAAACAGAAACGCCCGAGCCGCAAAGCCCGGGCGTTTCGCTATACCTTCAGCAATAACCTGAAGTTAGTAGATATCGTACTGCTCCCAGTGCAGCGTGGGATCGGACTGGATGATGATGTGTTTGTGCGAGTTCTGCTCGAGTTCGTCGATCAGAATTGATTCGCGGGTCTTTAGCGCCTTGGCGATTTCCGGATGGACGCGCAGCGTAAGGTTCGGTCCCTCGTGATCCGCCGCAGCCATCTTCCGTGCCTCCGACTGGATTTCATAACACAGTGTTGGGATCGACTTGACCATCCCGGATCCCGTGCAGTACGGACACGGCTGACAGAGCACGCGCTCGAGCGCTTGCTTGGTACGCTTGCGCGTGATGCAGACCAGTCCGAACTCGTTGAACGACAGAGCCTTCGATGGGGCCTTGTCCTGTTCGAGTGACTGTTGCAGGGCCGAGAGCACTTTTTCGCGGTTTCTCCGCTCTTCCATGTCGATGAAATCGACCACGATGATGCCGCCGAGGTCGCGCAGTCGAATCTGTCGGACGATCTCCTTCACCGCTTCGAGGTTGGTCTTGACGATGGTGTCTTCTAGTCGCGTGGAGCCCTTGCCCACGAACTTGCCGGTGTTTACGTCAATCGCCACCAGAGCTTCGGTGTGGTTAATCACGATGTAACCGCCGGATTTCAGCCAGACCTTGGCGCGCAGCGCCTTGTCGAGTTCGTGCTGTATACCGAACTCTTCAAAGATCGGCTGTTCCTTGGTGTACAGCTTGACCTTGTTGACCAGTTTCGGCTGGAACCGGCTTACGAATTCAACTACCTTGCCGTATTCTTCTTCGCTGTCGATCCAGATCCCCGTGAAATCATCGCTGACGTAATCTCTCAGGATGCGTTCCACCAGGTTCAGGTCGCGGTGCAGCAGGGCAGGAGGTTTACGCTCTTCGTTCTTCTGTTTGATTTCGTTCCAAGTCTTTCCGAGGAACTCAATGTCGGTCCGAATTTCGTCGTCCGTTGCGCCGCCGGCCGCCGTCCTTACGATGAAACCACCGGGGTAGCTGCCGCGCGCTTCGCCAACCAATCGGCGCAGTCGGGAACGGTTTTCTGCGCTCGCAATTTTCCGCGAGACACCGATATGGTCAATCGTCGGCATATAGACCAGGAAACGTCCCGGCAGTGCCACGTGACTTGTGATCCGCGCGCCCTTTTTGCCCAGGGGTTCCTTGGCGATTTGCACCACGACTTCTTGCCCAGCCTTCAGCATTTCCGAAATCAACTGTGGTCGTCGCTGAGGTGCGTGACCGCCGTGGTGTCCGCGATGGTGACCTCCGCCACTGCTGCCCCGCCGTTCGAATCTGCCCCGCCCGCGATCTCCACCACGGTCGCGTCCACCACGCTCAAATCTGCCGCGTCCGCGATCTCCGCCGCGATCTCCGCCACGATCTCCACCGCGGTCACGGTCGCGACCTCCTCGCTGGGGTCGCTGGAAGCGGGAGCGTGGGTCGCTGCCGATGCGCGCAGAGTCGCGCCGCACAAATTCTTCGCGCGGAGCGCTGCTATCCCGCGCGCTACGTGTTTCGCCCGGGAGGAGTATCACGTCCTCCTCGATGATCGCTTCTCCGACCACGCCTTCTGCTGAACTTGCCGCTACCGCTGCTTCCGCCTCGACGTGTTCGAGCGCCTCGTCATGTGCCAGGTCAGCGCGTTCTGCCTCGCTCAACCCCGACTGGTCTCCTTCGTGGGCTCCTTCGTGATCCTCTTCTCTCGATTCGGATCCCGACGTCAGTCGACCCTGTTCATGGACTTCCTCGCGATGCTCTTCCTGCAAGTCTTCGGGCTCTTCCTCGTGGTGCCCCTCATGAAGCTCTTCGGCTTCTTCTTCGTCGAAGTCCGCGCCACCCACGAGCGAATCAGCGTCCGCACGCGCTTGCGTTTCCTCGTGTTTGGCTTCCACCAGGCGCGCAGACAAAGCGGCCAGCTCTTCCTCGCTCAAACCGGCCGTTCCGTTGCGTTGCGGTTCGCTGTGAGCCTGTTCGTGATGCCCTTCCGCTGCGGGGATCGCTGCTGCGGATTCAGCAACATGTTCTTTGCTGCCTTCCTGCGCGTCAACCGCCTCACCTGCGGTTTCATTGTCCGCCAGGACCCAGTGCGGCAGGCTTCCGGAAAACCTGCGCGGTCCACCGCTCGCCGGCTGTGCGCCGAAGGCCGGCCGTGCCGTCGGTTGTTCAAAATCGGGCTGCCGCTCCTCGGGCTCATGCTCCTTGATCGGTTCAACTGGAGCCTGTTGCTGGCGTGCGCGGTATTTTGCCAGCGACTCGCCCGGTAGCACGATGTCATCTTCTCGCGACTCCGCCGGGGCCGTTGGTGCCGGGCCGCGGTCTCCCGAAGGCCGTCGGTTGTCGTAACCACGCGAGTCACGCTCGCCCTGTGGGGACGCGTACTTCGAGGGTGGCAGATTGCGTCCGCCAGGATGACGGCGATCTCCTCCACCACCACTTCCACCACGTCGTCGCCCAAAGCGCCCACGGCGCCCGCGCCCTCGATCCCCACCCCGATCACTCCCACGGTCCCCGCCACGATCCCGGCCTGGACCACGATCGTTGCTCGGTCCACGGTCGCCACCGATTCTTGGTGGGTAGTTGCGCGTCGGGTTGTAACTGGGGCCAAAATTCTGTGGAGCGGATGCGTTCGATTCGGGCTGGCGCTCCTCCAGGTCATTGGGTTCCTGTCCTTCGCCCGCGGCCTCGAATCGCCCGCCTTCCTGCACTTCCTCGCCATGGTCCACGCCGTGCAGCTCTTCGCCGACACCGGGTTCTGTCGCGTGGTCCTCGTGAACCCGGGGTTCATCGAGATGCAAAATCTCTTCGTGACCGCCCGCCGCCACCGCGAGCGTCTCCCCGGGCAATAACTCGATCGCCGGCAGACCACCACCGCGGTTCACGGGCGCAGCAGATGCGGGAGCCTCCCCGTGACCGTGATCGTAGTCTTCCAGATTTTCAAAGACGTCGCTGACGTATAGGAAGGCGTCCCCGTCCAGGCCGATGTCGACGAATGCCGACTGCATGCCGGGCAGGACTCGCGTGACTTTTCCTTTGTAGATGCTGCCGACGAGCGCGAACTCTTTCTCCCGCTCAATGTAGATCTCGACTAGCTGACCTTCTTCCAAAATGGCAACTCTACGTTCGTGAGAGGTCGCCGATATAACCAATTCTTTTGACATGAAAACTCCTTAGGATGCACGGCCGCAGGAACCTCTCTGTCGGAGGTCCAGGGCAAGGCGCCGTCCCGAACCTGTTCGGGACACGCTGGCCACACCAATGTTTTTGCTATGGCATTGCGATCGAAGCCGGAGGGAGTGGCCGCGTTGCGGCTCTCGTACTGCTTTGACCTCATGCTTTCGAGGCTGGTCCGTTGCCGGGATCCTCCCGGGGTAACGGCGGACGTTGCTATCCTCACTCTTAAAAATCCTTTTTCTCTACTGGCGTCCCCGCTTCTAGGGTCCGCCCCCAGCGCCGACTCCCTGAAATGGGGTCTTGCGCTCGGCAATGGCTATGGCTTAGTTCACGAAGCGGCGCAGCCGGACATTCATTACTAATCCAATCGCCAGGAATACAAACAACGTGGCCGATCCTCCGTAGCTCATCAACGGCAACGGGATACCTGTCACTGGCATTGCCCCGATGACCATGGCCACATTCACCAACACGTGGAACCCTAACGCCGCCGTTACGCCCATGACCAGAAACATGCCCGCGCGATCCTTTGCCCGCTGGGCGTTCTGCACCAAACGCAACAACAACGCCATGTACAGCCCCAAAGCAACCAGCACGCCCTTGAATCCCTGTTCTTCCGCCCATGCCGACATAATAAAGTCGGAATACCGGACCGGAATGTAACCCAGCTGATTCTGGCTGCCGTTGCCGAATCCCTTCCCCCAAAAAGCGCCGGAGCCCACTGCTATCTTTGATTGCAATACCTGATAGCCAGAACCCTTGGCATCTTCTTCAGGGTGCAAGAACGATGTAACTCTTTCCTTCTGGTAAGGCTTCAGGAAATGCCACCCAACCGGTAGCATCAAAATCCCGATCAATACAATAACTGCGGCATGTTTCCACTGCAGCCCCGCTAAAAATGCTCCGACAACCAGCATCGGCATTAACACTAAAGCGGTTCCCAGGTCGGGCTGCTTCAGAATCAGTACCAGTGGTAAGCCTACCAGAAGCCCAGCTTTAATCAAGTCCTGCAGACTGAGCTCGTCGGTCCGCACTTCTGCAAAGAAGCGAGCCAACACTATGATTATAATCAATTTGACCAATTCCGACACCTGCAGAAATTCCCCCAGCACCGGAATCCACCGCTTGGCGCCAAATCGCGTATGCCCGACCAGTAGCACCGCCGTCAACGCCACCAGCCCCAGGATGTACAACCAGGGCGCCTGATCCATGATCACGTGATAATCCAGTCGGGACAAGACGAACATGAGCACAAATCCAATCACCAGCCAGCGGATCTGTTTGGTGTGCATCCCTGCGAGCGCGCTGCCGTGCGTGGCCGAGTAGATCTCGACCACTCCCAGCGCGCAGATCGCCGCAACGATGGCCAGCAGCCACCAGTCGTAATCCCGTGCTCCCGGTCCTTCCTTCATTCCTTCTCCCGTTCCTTCCTGGCGAAAACCATGCTTAAGGCCGGTCTTTCTTCTTCTCGCTGGCCGATACCACCGCAACCGCCTCTTCCGGTTTCAAGGCGACCTTTGGAGCCACCGCAATCGGGCCCGGCGCCATCCCGACGGAATCCTTCTTTGGAATTTCCGCCGTCACCTGCCCTTGGCCCTTCTTGGCCTTCTTGTCGTAATACGCCTTGACGATGTCGCGCGCGATCGGCGCCGCGGCCAGGTTTCCATGCTCGCCGCCTTCCACCAGAACGCTCACCACAATCTCGGGGTCGCGCCGTGGCGCAAAGCCCACAAACCAGGCATTGTCTTTTCCTTTGCTGGCAGCCTTTCCGAGTTTGTCTCTCTGCGTGTTACTCATCACCTGCGCGCTTCCGGTCTTCCCACAAAACTCGATACCCTCCAATTTCACCATCCCGGCAGTGCCGCCCTCGTTCACCACACCGTACATTCCCTGGGTAACCTGCTCGACAGTGTCTTCGCTTAAAGGCACATGCATTTCGCCCACATTGGGTGCGTCTTTTAACAAGTGCGGCTGTTTAAAGTCTCCGCCGGAGGCGATTCCGCCAATTGCATAGGCAAGCTGCAGTGGTGTTGTCGTGACTGCGCCCTGCCCGATGGCCACCGAAATGGTTGATCCGGCATACCACTTGTGATGGAAAACGCGCTGCACCCAGTCTTCCGATGGCACCAGTCCTGGCTCTTCCGATGGCAGGTCGATACCGGTCTTCGCGCCGAGTCCGAACATCTTTGCATACTTCGAAATCGTGTCGATGCCCATACGCATCCCGATGTTGTAGAAAAAAACGTCACAGGAATGGATGATGGCGCTGTGCAGGTTCACCACTCCGTGGCCGCCCTTCCCATAAATGTGGCACTTGAACATTCGGCCGTAAAAGTTCGCGTAGCCCGGGCAGAACGCCGTAAAGCTCTGCGGGGGAGTCTTCGATTCCAGCATCGCCGTGGCCATCACGATTTTGAACACCGACCCTGGCGCCAGCTGTGCCTGTGTCACCCTGTTCATCAACGGGTGATCGGGATCCTCATTCAATCTCTGCCATTCTTCCTTCGAGACTCTCACCGCAAAATCATTCGGGTCCGGCGACGGGCGGCTCGCAAACGCCAGTACTTCGCCGGTCCGCGGATCGAGAACGATCACCGCCCCTCTCTTGCCCGCCAAGTCCTGTTCCGCGACCTGCTGCAGATCATAGTCAATCGTCAACTGAATCTGCTTTCCCGGGATCGCCTCTTGCTGTGATAAGTGGCCCATCTCTTTACCGACGCTGTTCACGATCACCCGCCGCATCCCGTCAGTTCCGACCAGTAGGTCGTTGTACTGCCTTTCCAGTCCGCTTTTCCCGGCGACGTCCCCCGGCCGCAATTTTCCCTTGTTGTCCTTATCCTCAATTTGCGCTTCACTGACCTCGCCGACGTAGCCGGTCGCGTGGGCCATGAATCCGCCCGGGAGGTACCGCCGCCGCTGCACCATCAGCATTTCCAGAATGGGAATGTCGGCACGATGCGATTCGATGAATGCCACATCGGCAGGCGTCGCTTCTGGTTTGATCACGATCGGCTGAAACTTGGGCAGGTTTTTCGTGTTTTCCAGCTGGTCTTTGACGTCGTCGAGAGACAATCCCAACCCATCGGCAATGGCCGCCAGGTTCTTGTCCACTTCATTAGGGTCGTCTCGGAGCAACAGCACGCTGAAGGAGGGATAATTGTCGACCAAGACACGGCCATCACGGTCGAGCATCCGCCCGCGAGGGGCAATGATCGGAATGGAGCGCACTCGATTGCGCTCGGCCATCTGTCCATATTTGTCGGAATCGATGACCTGGAGTTTCCAGAAGCCCAGCAGCAACAAGCCGATCATACCTACAATGACGTAGGAGGCGGCGGCCAGCCGTTCTTGCGGCAATCGATTATCGTTGCGAAACCAGTACGACACGAAGGACCTGCGCGCGTGCTTCTCTCTTGTTCAGGGCTGAGCGGTGCCCGCCCGCGCAATTTCTCACTACCTTCTGCAGCGAATTCCTTCGAATTCTTCGTTCCACGAGGCTTATCCGCTGCCCCCGGATCACTCTCTGAAGCGCTCGAATCGCCGCCCGACTTCCAAAGCCGTCCCATTCGGAAGCTCTTCTCCAACCTAGCACCAGGTCCGAAGTGGTGCAACCCGTACCGCAGTACAGGTTGCCCGCCAGGTACGCCCGCAGGTGCAGGGGGATTCCGGCCCAGCCCCGCTTCCTTCTATCCTTTAAATCGATTTATTGCGTGCGTTCCTACGGATTTCTGCTTTCGCTGCTGGCCCCCGGAATTTATACTAGTAGCGTGTAATATTTTCGGAGGTGCGCTTGAGTCGCTTCTGGACCCGTCCCGTCTTCTTGCGCTGGATGCTTGCCGTCATTGTCCTCGGCGTGTGCATGGCCGTTTCCTTGGGAGTTCTGCGTCTTCGCTCTGCTTCTCCGACTGTGGATAGGACCTCGCTGCAAATTGTCGCCGTGGAATCCGGCCCCATGATTTGCCGGGTGCAAGGTCTGGGCACGCTCGTTCCTGAAGATGTCCGCTGGCTGTCGGCCGGGACCCAGGGTCACGTGGACCAGATTTTCTTGCGCGCCGGTGCCCATGTTCGGCCAGACACGGTCATTCTTCAGCTCAGCAACCCTGATCTGGAACGCCAGATTACGGACGCTGAGTTGGCCATGAAAAAATCCGAAGCCGAATTGGCCAACCTTCGGGTGCAGTTACAGGCGCAACTACTCAATGAGAAAGCCCTTGAAGCGCAGCTCGAGTCCGACGCGACCCAATCAAGGCTCGAGGCCGACCGCGACGAGGCTCTCCTCAAGGCCCAGCTCGGCGCCGAGATGAACGCAAAGATCTCCCGCGCCAAGGCCAACTCCCTCGTCACCCGCCTGGAAATCGAACGCGAAAAACTGGGCATCGCCGAGGAGGCACGGCAGGCGCAGTTGACGGCCAAGCAGGCCGAGGTCGCCCAGATGCAAGCGCTTTGGTCCCTCCGTACCCAACAGAAGGAGTCCCTGCTGGTGCGAGCCGGTATGGACGGCGTCCTCGAAGAGGTCTCGGTCGCCAACGGGGAACAAGTCGGCCCGGGTACGAATCTCGCGCGGGTCGCGAATTCCGCTCGCCTGATGGCCCGCATTCATGTCCCGGAAGCCCAAGCGAGCAGTATCGAGTTGAATCAAGCTGCAGTGGTGAGCCTGCAGGAGCACTCCTATCCTGCCAAAGTTGTGCACATGGATCCCAATGTGCAGAACGGGACCGTCAGTATCGACCTGAAATTTTCCGGGCCGCAGCCCCACGAAGCGCGTTCAGATCTTTCCGCCAGCGGTTCGATCGATGTTGAGAAGATTCCGCAAACCACCATTGTCAAATGGCCATTGCAGGCTCACGCCGGGGGGCCCCTGTACCTCTTCAAGCTTTCCGATGACGGCAAGCGGGCCAGCCGCGTCGAAGTTTTTTTGGGTCGAGCGTCCGACGATTGCGTGCAGATTGCCCAGGGTCTCCTGCCCGGTGATCACATCATCGTCTCCGATATGTCTTCCTGGCACCGATACGATCATCTGCAACTGAAATGAAACGACGCCAGTCGATTCGCGCCGTCCCATTTGCGAATGGGGCATCGCCCCTTTTTCGTGCGATAAGCTAAACTAATCTTGCTACACAGTTTCTTTTGTGTTTCTTTGGTTGCTTCACATCCTTTAAAATTTCAGATTCCTTATGTGGCCCGATTCCGATAAGCCTCTACGCCTCGCTCTGATCGGCATGTCCGGTTCCGGGAAATCCCATTGGGCGAAAAATCTCTCCGCCCTTGGATGCCCCACCGTCTGTTGCGACGATGAGATTGAATCTCGTCTCTCGGCGGTCCTCAAAACGAGTGGGCATTCCGGAATCAACGGTGTGGCCGCCTGGATGGGTTGGCCGGACAGTCCGTCCTATCTCGAACGCGAAGCGCGGTACCTTACGGAAGAAATTGCCGTTCTCGACGAAATTCTCTCTGGCCTGGAGAGGGATCGGAAGCGCGAGCTGGTGCTAGACACCACCGGCAGCGTTATTGCGACTGGCAATCACACCCTGCATCGCCTGCGTCGTCAGATGACGGTCGTCTACCTGGCTTCGTCCGAGGAAGAAGTCCAGCTGCTCATTCGGCGTTACCTGCAGGATCCGAAGCCGGTCTTGTGGCAGGGGGCCTTCCACCCGCATCCCGGAGAAACGCCGCAGCAGACCGTCGTCCGCTGCTATCCTGTTCTTATCGCGGCGCGCCGCCAGAGCTACGAGGCCATCGCTCATCTCACGCTTCGCACCCTGGATCTGCATGTTCTTTCGCCTCCCGGCACATCTCGGAACGCCGCCGTGGGGCAGGCTTTTCTAGAGAGGGTCGGGGAGTTGCTCAACAGCGGCCGATAGGCTGGCCCGGACGAGAAACTGGTCATGAGATATCGAAGCACTGGAGGGAAGGCGCCGCTGACCTCGCTGCGCGGCGCGGTCCTGCGCGGACTGGCGCCCGATGGCGGCCTGTACATGCCGGTGGAAATAGCGCGCCACACCCCGGAGGAGTTGGAAGAATTTCGCCGCTTGCCTTTCACCGAAGTCTGCTTTCGCCTGGTGCGCCCTTTCGCCACGCCGGACGTTCCCGAGGAATTGCTCTGGCAGATCGTTGCCGAAGCCATTAATTTCCCCGTCAAACTCGTCTCCCTGTCCCCTGCGCTTCATATTCTGGAGCTTTTTCACGGGCCCACGCTGGCTTTTAAGGATTTTGGGGCTCGCTTCATGGCTCGCCTCATGGGTTATTTCGTCCGCGGGGAATCCCGGCAGCTTACCGTTCTGGTCGCTACGTCGGGTGATACCGGCAGTGCTGTTGCTCACGGGTTCCTCGGCGTTCCCGGCATCCGCGTTGTGATCCTCTACCCCTCGGGACGCATCAGCGAAGCGCAAGAAAAGCAGTTCACCACGCTCGGTCAGAACATTACTGCCCTGGAAATTTCCGGTAGCTTTGACGACTGCCAGTGTCTGGTGAAACAGGCTTTCTCCGATGAAACCCTGAACCAACGTACCTTCCTCACCTCTGCCAACTCCATTAATGTCGGCCGTCTGCTTCCGCAGATGTTCTACCACGTGGCTGCCTACCGACAGTTGCCCGTGGCCTCTGTCCCGCTCATCGTCGCCGTCCCCAGTGGCAATTTTGGCAACCTCACTGCCGGCATCTTTGCCAAGCGCGTCGGTCTCCCCGTCGCCCGTTTTATCGCGGCCACCAATGCCAACGACGTCGTGCCGCAATATCTTTTGTCGGGAAATTACACCCCGCGCCAGGCCGTCTCCACCTACTCGAACGCCATGGATGTGGGAAACCCGAACAATTTTCCCCGTCTTCTGGACCTCTGCCGCAATCGCATCGAGAATGTCCGGAAGGAGATTTGGGGCCACGGCGCTACAGACGAACAGACTTTGCACGAGATGCACACGGTTTGGGACCGCTATCGCTACGTTTCCGATCCCCATACTGCGGTCGGCATTCACGCCTGGGAGGCCTATCGCAAGGAGCATCCTGAACCCTCGCAAGGGCTGGTCCTGGCCACCGCTCATCCCGCCAAATTCGCCGACATCGTCCAGAAGGGAATCGGTATCGCCCCGCAGCTACCGGAGCGTCTAGCCCGCCATCTCCTGCAGCCCAAGCTTTCAATCTCCATGTCTAACGACTATTCCGCCTTCAAACAGTTCCTTCTCTCCCACTAACCCGCGCTACTCCCCGGGAGGGACGGCTGCCCGAAGCTGTCCGCTTTCGCGAGCGCAGACCAACTTCGGCGAAGCGCTATCCCCGCCGGCAATCCGCGGGGCCGCAGAAACACTACTTTCTTGGGCGTAGGTTACCGGGCCACTCGTGTTCGGCGGATAGCGGGACTGCCTTGTTTTAAGGCAACGCGATCTAGGAGGATCTGCGCAGCCTGTCCATTCCCAGAAACAGGATCGTCCCGAGCAGTGCATTCACGGCCGCTGCGATGGCCAGGTGCAGATTAAACCACGGTTCCGGCTGTGCCAGCAGCACCCGCCGCACCAGCACCAGGATCGATTGGTGCAGCACGAAAAAGCCGCAGATCAGCGAGAAGCGGGCCGCCGGGTGTTCCGTATCCAGGCGCGCCCCGATCGACGAGGCCAGATAGCCGACCACGGTTTTCGCAATTCCGTAAAATCCGAGCGGCACGGTCGGTCCGCTGAGGGCGTCCTGGGAGAGCCCGATCACCATACCCAGCAGCAATCCTGTCGAAGGATTCCGTCGGCTCAGTCCGAAATAAATTGTGACCAGCAGGGGCAGATCCAATATCTCGAGCTTGGGCACGTAAACCGGAGCCATGGCCTGGAACACCAACGCGGCTACGGTAACAAACACCACTGCGCCCGGCCAGAATTTGTGTACCTCGATATGCGTCTCGCCCGTACGGAGTTCGAAAGTTTCGTTCATGGTTTCCCCGCCGCCGGCGTAACGGTTCCGGGAGATTGCGCGTTCGACTCGCTCGGCGCCCCGGCATTTTGCGGATTCTGGGCCGCTGCGTCCTGCTTGAATTCCACCGCTGCCTGCGTCAACAGCACGATCACGGTTTCCAACCGGTCGAGCTTTGCCGCCGGTTGCACGCGAATCTGCTTGAACGGGATGGCCGCCTTGACGTCCACCACGGTTCCTATCGGGATATCGGCCGGAAAGATCTTATCCATTCCGCTGGTGACAATCTTTTCTCCGACGCTCACCTGGTCTTCCGTCGCAACGTAATTCATCTGAATCGTGGGATCGCCGGTTCCGCCAACTGCGCCCTGAATCCGCGAGTTGACCACCATCGCTCCTGCGCCTCCGTACTTGTCCGTTAGCAGCAGCACTTGCGCGGTATCCCGATAGGTCTCGATGACTTTTCCTACGGCTCCGTCAGGAGTAATCACGGCCATGTTCCGCCGGACCCCATCGCGCTCCCCGCGGTCAATCTCGACGGTTCGGCTGGCGGTCCCGGCACTGGCTGCGATCACGCGCGCCCCCACCATCGGTACTTGCTGGTGCGATTGCTTGAATCCAAGCAGCGTTCCCAGCCGGTCGGCCTCGGCTGCGCGACTCTGCAATTCCGAAATGGCCAGCTTTAGAGCGTCATTCTCGATCCGCAGCGCTTCGTTCTCGCGTTCGGTCGTCTGCAGGGCAAAATAGTGTGTCCACACCCCTCGCACCTTGCCGACTCCCCATGCGCCGGCGCGCTCGAAAGGGTAAGCCGCGGAGATCGCCCACACGCGAATCAGCCGCCCGCGGGAGTCGCGCTTGATCTGGACCGCTAGCAACAGAATTTGCACCAGCAGCACACCCGCCAGCAGCGCCAGCGACTTATGTTTGGATGGAATCGCTACCATTGTCCTAAGTTTCTTAAGCCGTGAATTTTGTCCCGTGCCCGTCTAGGAAAGGGTTGGGCTTCCTTTCACTGGGCTGCGCCGGCCGATGCCCGCCTGTGGTCCCCTGAGCGCTGCCAACGGTCGCCCGTTGCCCGTTTTTTAGTCGATGCACACTTGCCGCAGCAGTTTGAAGTCGCTCAGCATCTTCCCCGTACCCAGTACCACCGAAGCCAGAGGATCATCGGCGATCGACACGGGCAAGCCGGTCTCCTCCCGGATGCGTTTGTCCAGGTTCTTCAGCAACGCGCCTCCGCCCGTCAGCACGATACCGCGGTCACTGATATCGGCAGAGAGTTCCGGCGGTGTGCGTTCCAGTGCCACGCGCACCGCATTCAAAATCGTTGCAACGCATTCGCTCAACGCTTCGCGAATCTCGCTATCGTCGATCGTTACCGTCCGCGGGACGCCTTCAATCAGGTTGCGACCCTTGACTTCCATGGTCAGCGGCTTTTCGAGCGGATAAGCCGACCCGATCTCCATCTTGATCTGTTCCGCGGTGCGTTCGCCCACCAGCAAGTTGTACTTGCGCTTCAGGTACTGCATCACCGCTTCGTCCATCTCGTTGCCGGCCACCCGTACCGATCGCGAATACACAATCCCGCTCATCGAAATCACCGCAATGTCGGTCGTGCCGCCCCCGATATCCACAACCATATTCCCGCTTGGTTCTTCGATCGGCAGTCCCGCGCCGATCGCGGCGGCCATCGCTTGCTCAACCAAGTAAACCTCGCTGGCCCTCGCACGGTAGGCGGAGTCTTGCACGGCCCGCTTTTCTACTGGGGTGATCTCGCTCGGCACGCCAATCACGATCCGCGGGTGAACCAGAACGCGGCGGTTGTGAGCCTTCTGGATGAAATAAGTCAGCATCTTTTCGGTGACTTTGAAATCCGCGATCACGCCATCCTTCATCGGCTTGATGGCTACCACGTTTCCTGGTGTGCGCCCCAGCATGTCTTTCGCTTCGCGGCCTACCGCCACCACTTCGCCGCTGGCCTTGTTTATCGCCACAATCGAGGGCTCGTTGACGACGATCCCCTTGCCGTGTGAAAACACCAGCGTGTTCGCCGTGCCCAGATCGATTGCCAGGTCGGATGAGAACAGACTGAAAACCGACCTCAGGTTGTATCCGTTCTTATTCATTACTGCTTTCCCCCTGCGGAGAGGGTCCTGCCTGGTAGCTTCTCCGCGTTCGCCTACCACCAGCTTGACCTACCATTGTCGCTGGATTCGACGGCGCACGCAAAATCGCAACCTGCCGTTCCCCAAATCTACTTCGGTACGACGATGGAAACCTGTTGTTTCGCCGTTCCGCCACGCCGATTCGAGCCGATCACTACGATGGTGTGTTGCCCTGGCTCGAGCGGTTCGGTGAAATGCCGGAAGGTCCCGTCCTGAGAAATATTAGCCACCGGCTGACCATTGATGATCAAGGCAGCGCCTGGCTCGGTCTTCCCGATCAGTTCCGCGACGCGACCGTGAATCTGTGTGCTTTCAATCTCCAGCATCATTTCCTGTGTCTTGCCCTGGGCCACCAACGAAAATTTAAAGGTCTCGCTGAACTCGCTGGTGCCCTTCTTGGCGTCAGAGGCGGTAACGTTCCAGAAGTAATCGCCGGCCTCGAGGCCGGAGATTTCCGCGCTCGGCCCGGTCACCTTCACTTCTTTCACTAGTTTGGTGAACATGGTCGTCGGGCTGATCCGCAGCGTGTAGCCTACTGCGTCATCCACGGGCTGCCATTCGAACCGGATCGCTGCCGTTTTCGGATTTTCTGAAATAATTGGGGCCAGATTGAGAGGTGACACCAGCGCTGGCGGGGACAGCACGTTCGATTTCTGCGTTGTTCCCCCCGTCGCCCAGCTTGCCTTTTCCCATTGTGTCAGTTCGATCTTTTCGTTTCCCCGGTGGACTTCGGCCGACCCGGTCGCCACCACGATTTCATGTTCGTTATTGTTCGGGTCGTTCTTCACCGTCGCGCGGCTGTTCTGCTTCATGAAGGCGGTTGCATCCTCCACGCTGACGGCTGCCTGTGCGTCGCGTAGCGTCCACGTCGGCGTCGCCAGGTCCACTGCGCCAGTATTGATTCGCACGGCCGTGTTCGAGTGATCGCGCGTCACCGTATTCTCTTCAACGGTGATCAAAGTTTCTTTATTTACGGTGTACTCTGTTCCGTCAGCGAAAGTGATGCGTGCCGCCCCATCTCCGCCTGTCTGGATCAGATCTCCTTTGTCGAGCGCGGTGTGGTAATCGGCGTCTACCCAGGTTACGGAGTTCACCTTCTTCACCTGCACTCTTCCATCCAAGTTCACGAATTTTGCCTGGGTCTGCGCGCTGGTCAGCGCTTCGGACTCCTGATTCCCCAGCGCATTCGACAGCTTCTTGGTGGCGATTTCGGTCCAGTCCGGCACCGTCACGTACATCCCCGCCACGATGATGACCACCACCAGCAACACAATCAACGCCACGGTCTTGTATGTTACGGTGTGCCAATACACTTCGACGTGGCGTATCTTCGGTGCCTGGGCAGGCGCCGGCGGCGTTGTCGGGCGGCGAGGTTCGGTCGGTGTTTGCGTGGTCACACGAGTAAGTGCTGCGGGTGCTCCAATTTCGCAATCTAACACACCCATTTGCAGGTGCACGAAAACCCCAACCTCTCGTGGTCAATCTACAAATAGCGTTTCCGCAGCTTTTTGCAGATGGCCAATCGGACAGGGGTCTGAGGGCACTGGCGGAACTTCACTCTCAAGGTTGGGTCTTGCTTCGTTGAAAGAAACGTTGCTTATCGAATTCCGGATCGACTGCCACATCGAAAAATCCCACCATCATCTCGTCCGAGGTTTGCTCTCCCCAGCGGACCGCCGCATCCGGGTCGGGATTGTGCATGTTTCCCTTGGAATTGTCGTACCATGCCACGGCCTGCAACTCCGTCCCCGCCTCGAGCGCCCGCGGC
Organism: Candidatus Acidiferrales bacterium; assembly: GCA_963842585.1. Taxonomy (GTDB): domain Bacteria; phylum Acidobacteriota; class Terriglobia; order Acidiferrales; family UBA7541; genus Acidiferrum. The sequence continues at coordinate 88,961 of CAWJHG010000011.1, read as the reverse complement.
TCCGCCAGCCGGTAGCTCATCTGCCAGTGAAAGTGGTAGTTCACGCGCAGTAACGGTTCAATGCTCCTGTTGCGGTGCACGATATTGTATTCAAACCGCTTTCCGCGCAGGTGCATGTGCGGGAAAAAACTCAGCAGCAACGCCTCGTTCGGCAACGTGCCCCGGGCTTCCACGCGGTAATCCGGTGCGCCTGGTGGAATCACGAAGTGGTCGTTGGTCAGCTGCAGGGTCAGCACCCTTCGTTTCGGCCGCTCTTTCTGGAAACGCAACCCAATACTGGACACGTCCACTCCCGCCTTTCCATTCGTTGTGTAGTGCATCTGGAAAACCAGGTCAGAGCCAGCGGGCAGGTATTTCGCCATGTCCCCTGGCCAATTGTCTGGTGTGCTCCCGGGCGCGTAAACCAGCAGGATGTCGCTGTCGGTCCACATGGCATCTGTGCGGTCTGCGAGGGTGGTCAGCTCCGCCGCCGTGAACGGCTTTCCGACCGGTGCATGCCGCAACCACGGTGATCCCGGAGGTCGCACATAAACCACGGCGTGATGCACATTCTCTGGCCTCCCCGGTAAAATCTCCGAAGCTTGCACCCAGCGGCCCTCTGTGAAATTTGTCGGCAGGATCTCATAGGTGTAGTCGAGCGTGCCTTCCGCCGGGATTCGCACTCCCTGCTTCATTGTCACGGTCACATCCGGTGACGGGATGGTCCACCTGCCGACCCATTTCTTCGGCGGGGGTGCGTCCTCCGGATTTCCGGCCGGGCCTCCTGCTTCTGCCCACTCACCGAGCGTCGCGATTTCGCCATTACTCAAGGAAGGGTCGTTCGAAAATTTGCCGATCCCCGCATCTGCAAACCACGGCGGCATGGTCCGGTGCTCTGTCGCTTTGCGGATCGCTCCGGCATAACGACGCGTCTGTTCATAGGTTTCCAGCGCCATAGGGGCGATCCCGCCTGCCCGATGACACACCTGGCAGTGCTTCTCAAGGACCGGTAGCACGTCGCGATAATAAGTGGGCTGGTCCGAGGCTCGCGATCCGCCTCGGCTCAGTGCGCAAGGCGAGAAAATGAGCGCCAGTACCGCCAAGCCAACAAGGGAACTGCGGGTCATTGGGTGTTGTCCATGGATGTATTTAGGGATCAGTATGGGGGTCACGCTGCGTTATTGGGCTTTCTTGCTGGCGCCGGAAGCGCGGGAAAGGTGCGTCCCGCCTCGAGGCGCCGCGAACTCTTCCTGTTTCTCCACAGCAGGGCGGCTGCGCTTCCGCCGCCGGGCGATACCCAGGCAAGATCATTTTCGACCGGGTATCCTCAACTGTGCGCCGCCGACGACTTCAGCAGAATATCCAGGTCGTCCGGGTGAATCGCACAGAGCAGGGCATCTTCTCGCTCGATGTCTCCATTGCGAATCAGCGTGACCAGCGATTCCTCCAGGGTGAACGATCCACGCTTCTTGGTCAGCGGTATCTCCTGGTGCAGATGCTGCAAGTTGTTCCGACGAATGTGATGGCGGGCTCCGTAGCCGATCATCAGAAGTTCTGCGGCCGGCATTCGTCCCCCGTTCTTGCACGGTAAAAGAATCTGCGTGACTACCGCGGCCAGTGCCATCGCCAGCTCCTGGCGTATCGAGTTTTGCCGCTCTAGCGGGAAGGAATCCGCTATCCGTGAGACCGTTGAGGCCACGTCGGTCGTGTGCAGTGTGGACAGAACCAGGTGCCCGGTTTCCGCAGCAGCTACGGCAATTCTCATGGTTTCCGGGTCGCGCATTTCCCCAACCACGACCACATCCGGCGCCTGCCGGAGCGCTGCGCGTAGCGCCGTGGGAAAATCAGGTGCGTCGGTACCAATCTCCACCTGCTCGATCACGCTCCGGATGTGCGTGTGCTCGTATTCGATCGGATCCTCAATGGTCACAATGTGGCGTGCTTCGCGCGCGTTGATCTCGTGAATCAGCGCCGAAAGTGTCGTGGATTTTCCGGACCCCGCCGGACCCCCGATCAGCACCAACCCGCGCGGCAAATGGGCAAGGTTGCCGACCGCCGCAGGCAGATGCAGTTCCTGCAGCGCGGGGACCCGTGTCGGCAGCGCGCGGATCGCCGCAGCCGCCCGGCCTCGTTCGCGGTGCAGATTGATTCGGAATCGTCCGACTCCCTCGATCCGATACGATGCGTCGGCGATCAGGGCGTCCCGATAAAGGTGCAGTGCGTGTCGTGACAACGCCGGGAGAACCGCCGACTCAATGTCTGCCCCATCCAGGCAGGCAATTTCAATCCTGCGCAATTCCCCCTGGACGCGGATACACGGCGGCGCATTCTCGACGAGCAGCAGATCACTCCCCCCTCGTGCCACCAGCGTGGTCAACCATTGATCAAGCCGCGCAGTCGCCGAGGAGTCTGCCGACTCCGTTCCTCTGCCTTCGTTCAACTCCCGAACCAGCCGATTCAGTTCCCCCGTATCGTCCATTGCCGCCTCACTCGCCTGCCCGCGGAAAAGTGGAGTTTGGCCCAGTTGGACTGCAAAGTCCAGCTTCGCCGATTGCCTCGCCACACCCTGATTCTGGGTCTCCGGGATCTTCCCCGTTCCCGCGCTCCTGAAGTTAATTTTCCTTGACCTCCCATTCCGTTTGGGTCTTTCACCCCCCTTGCCTTATAATCTTAAGTTTGTTCGCACATTCAGGAGAACTCCGTAATGGCTGGAGCCTTTGATAACCAGAAAACCGGCGTCCGAATCCTCTTCGGCGTCATTATCGGCATGCTGGCGCTCAGCATGCTCCTCTATCTCGTCCCTCAAGGGCCAGATACCACACAGTCTTCCGGCGATACGGTTGCCAAGATTGGCGACCAGACTGTAACGCTCGCCGACATCAATCAGCGGCTCAACGAAATTCGCCAGAACAACCCCATCCCTCGCCAGGTTGAAGGGCTGTATGCGAATCAGATTCTTAAGCAACTTGTTTTCCAGAAGGAAGTCGAGTACGAGGCCAAGCGCCTCGGCATCAGTGTCAGCGATAAAGAGCGCGCCGACCGCATCAAACAGATTCTTCCCGCGGCTTTTAACGGCGACGCCTTCGTCGGCATGGACGTCTACTCGCAGCTGGTCCAGCAGCGCTTTCAGATGACGGTTCCTGCCTTTGAAGAGTTGATTCGTTCCAGCCTGGTGGAGGAGAAGTTTCACAAACTCCTCACCGACGGTATCAGTGTCAGCCCGACCGAGATTCAGGAGGAGTTCCGCTTCGAGAACCAGAAGATCAAGCTGGACTATGCCTCCGCCCGGCCCGAGGATCTGACCGACAAGATCAATCCGGACGCCAGCGAAATTCAATCCTATTTCGACCAGAACAAGGCCAGATTCCAGGTCCCCGAGAAGCGCGTCGTTCGCTACGGCATCCTCGACTTAAGTCAACTCCGCCAGAACACGGTCGTCACCGATGACCAGCTCCAGGCCGCCTATCAGCAGAATATTCAACAGTTCGAGGTTCCGGACCGCGTCCATGCCGAACATATCCTGCTGACCACGGTCGGCAAGACTGACGCCGAAGTCGCGGAGGTCAAGAAGCATGCCGAGGATATCCTCGCCCAAGCCAAGAGGAAGGGTGCCAATTTCGAGGAGCTCGCCAAAAAGTACTCTGAGGACCCCGGCTCGAAGCCGAAGGGCGGGGACCTCGGTTGGCTCATTCATGGCCAGACCGTTCCGGAGTTCGATCAGGCGGTTTTCAGCTTGCCCAAGGGAGAGGTTTCTGACCTCATCCGCACCCAATACGGCTTCCATATCATTAAGGTTCTCGACAAAGAGACTGCTCACACCAAGAGCTTCGATGAAGTGAAGGACTCCCTGCGGACCCCTCTACTGCTCCAGAAGGTGGACCAGGAATCTGCTACCGCCGCCGATAAGATGTCCTCGGATATCCGCCAATCGAACAAGACCACCCTGGATGAATTGGCACAGCGTTACCACCTCACCGTTGCCGAAACCCGTCCACTTGCTCCGAACGACCCCGTTCTGGAACTCGGGAATTCGCAGGATGTAAAGGACGAGATCGTTCACCTTCGCCAGGGGGAGCTCAGTTTGCCCATCCGCACCGACCGCGGGTACGTCATCCTCGCGCTCAAGCAAGTCATTCCCGCGCACCCCGGCACCATCGATGAAGTGCGGGAGAAGATTGTTTCTGACCTCAAGTTGCAGAAGGCTGAGCAGTTAGCTCAGACCAAGATCCAAGAACTCACCAAGCGCGTGAAGGCGGGAGAGAAGTTTGACGCCGCCGCAAAGGCTCTCGGCCTCGATCCCAAATCCTCCGAACTTATCGCTCGCTCGGATAGCATCGCCGGCCTTGGCAGCGCCAAGCAGTTTATCTCTGCCTTCTCGCTGAAGAATGGGGAGGTGGGTACGCCCCTGCGCCTGGGGGTTTCCTGGGTTGCTTATCAAGTTGTGGACAAGACCGAACCTAACCCTGCCGATTTTGAGAAGCAGAGGCAGAAGATCACCGACAGCCTGCTGCAGACCAAGCGGAACGCTGCCTTCGATGCCTTCCGCATCTCTCTCGAAGACCGTCTGAAACAGGAAGGCAAACTCAAGCTGATGCCGGACAAGATGCATGTCTTCGGAGACAATTCGCTGCCCCAAAATGGGCCTAATGTATAGTAAATAAAAGATTTATATTTATTTTGCCCGCCTCTTGCCCTGCCCTCCCCGACCCGCTAGCCTTAGAGCGCCTGGTTGGGGTCTGCTCGGGAGAATCGACCGGGGAGCTCCTGGCCCGCAAAGGCGACGATTGCTCTGCTAGGGAATCCACTATGGCCAAGTCTTCAACGGTACGCGCCAGCGGCATACGGAATGATTACCGCTGCAGCATGGAGATGAATCAGACCGGAAAGTACTGTGTGCGGGTCCGCGTTCAATACCCGCGCCACGCCTGGAATTTGGGTGTTTTCTTTCTGGCCTCTTCCTTTGATCGCGCCATGAAAAAGCTGGAAGAGTCTCTTCGTTTCCTGCAGCGCAATGAGGAGAAGCTCTGGTTTTGGGGTGTGGACCGGGCAGAAGATATTGGCTTCTCCGCTGAGTTCCTCAAGGAAGCCGGTCTTCAGCTCGACCGCCGCCTTGAATTCCCCCGTAAAGCGGCGAATCTCGCCCTTGAACCTGAACGTGACGTTCCTGCATTTGTCCTTGGCCCCGTTCGCCGCGGTTTGGCAGAATCGGTTGAGTACGGCCGGGTTCGTCTCGCCGGGGACTGACGCGCGGTAAGTCCTTTGGCTTCTTGTCCTGACCACTTCTCCGGCCCTATTCTTTCTTGACTTCCCCTTGTTTCTCTTTCATCATTCGCACATTCTATTGGAGAAGTCCCGCGAGAGAAAGGTTCTCGCCACCTGCATTTTGCCCTGCCGCACATCTCGCCCGTGTGCCAGACAGGTGGATTGAACTCTCCTCGGGCGAAAGGATCTCTAGAACATGCATAGCTCTCGCAAACCCGTTTTTCTGGCTCTGGTCGCAGCTCTGTTGCTCCTTGCCGGGGACGTGACCCTGCGTGCCGCCGCGAAGCCGCAAGCGGCTCAGTCCGCCGATCAGACCGACTCCACGTCGTCCACGACGAAGTCGAAGAAAAAGAAGAAGACCACCACCGACGACGCTTCCGCGGACACCAGCACCACGGCAAAGACTTCGAAGTCCAAGAAGACGGACTCGACCGACACGTCCGGCTCGACTACGGCGAAGAAATCCTCGAAATCGAAGAAAAGCGATACCGCGGATACGTCGACGGCCGCCGGAGACAGTTCCGCCTCCACCAGCAAGAAATCCTCGAAATCAAAGAAAGCGGACACCGCAGACACCGCCGCCGCTCCCGCCGCCGCGGCAGCCGATTCCTCCTCCACCACGGCGAAGAAATCTTCCAAGTCTAAGAAGGCTGCTGCTGCCGACACCACTGCCCCTGCAGCCCCTGCAGCGAAATCGACGGCTTCCGCTCCGGCACCGGCTGCAAAGTCGGCCGCGGCCCCTGCAAGTGCTGCACCTGCGGCCGCCCCCGCTTCTAAGCCCGCGCCAGCTGCCGCGTCCACTCCCGCTCCGGCACCTGCGACGGCCCCTGCTGCACCTGCGGCCAAGGCCACACCCGCACAGCAGACACCTCCTGCCAACAGTAATGGCATGGTCTGGGTCAACACCGATTCCGGCGTGTACCACAAGCCCGGCAGCCGTTATTACGGAAAGACCAAACAGGGGAAGTACATGTCGGAAGCCGACGCCGTGAAGGCCGGCTACCGAGCTTCGGCAACGAATTAGTTCTATTCTAGGGTCCATTGCTCGACGGAAAATTACAATTCAAGGAGAACACCGCATGAAGAGAAATTCGTTTCGCATCCTGCTCGTCGCTTTGATTCTTGCTGTGGGCGTCGCGCTGTTTCTCATCCGCAAACCAGCTCCACCGCGGCGAAGCCGGCTGCGGCTTCTGCCGACCTGGTGGACATCAACAGCGCAACCAAGGCGCAGCTGGACGCACTTCCGGGCATTGGTGCCGCCTATTCGCAGAAGATCATTGATGGTCGACCCTACGCCAAGAAGACCGATCTGGTGAAGAAGAAGGTCATTCCGCAGGCCACCTATAATAAAATCAAGGACCAGATTATCGCCAAGCAGAAGTAACGTTTTTCTGTCTGAAAGAGCAGCTCGATTCCGCCCGGTTGCTCCGCAGTCCAATCGACTCAAGGAGGCTTTATGGGATTACTCGATGAAGTTCTCGCCTCGGCGGGGAACACCGGTGCGCCACAGGGACAAAATGCCACGGCCATCAGTGCGATCATGCATTATTTTAGTAACCCGCAAGTCGGCGGTCTCGCCGGGTTGCAGAATATGTTTCAGCAGGGCGGCCTCGGTCACATTCTCAGTTCCTGGGTCAGCTCAGGGCAGAATTTGCCGATTTCCGCCGACCAGCTTCAGAACGTTCTGCACAGCGGTGCCCTGCAAGCTGCTGCGCAGAAGTTCGGTATGGATCCTGCACAGCTCACGAGCGCGATGAGCAGTCTGTTGCCGCACTTAGTGGATAAGCTCTCACCGAACGGTCAGATGCCAGACGCGAGCTCACTGCAGAAGATGCTGAGTGGACTCTCGGCCGGCAAATCGGCCTAGGCAGTTTTCCCCGGGGCGCGGGTTGCGCCCCAGAATTTCCTAATCGCGTACCAGCACTTCGCCGCGTCCCACCATCTGCTCGTTCAACCACAGCCGGTACTTGTAACTACCGACCTTTGTGCCCGGCACGATGGGACCGCTCAGCAGGCGCATTCCCATCGGGGCTTGAAAGATATTGGATTGAAACGGACAGCGGTTCGCGTCGAACTCCACGCGCAAGTTTCCTGCGTCTGAAATCCAGCTCACTTGATCTCCATGATCGAGCACCACTGCCTGCGGGATTAATCCCACCAATACCGGTCGTTCCGCCATGCTTCCTCGCTCTTCTTCTCACTTCCAGGGGCTTTCTCTGGCACGATAGCACATCCCCTCCGGTTCCACCTATAATCCGGCCTTATGGAAAAACTGCACCTCATATCTCTTGACCGGTACTGGGACTGCCCGTACAATGAAAGCTGTGGTCCGTTGCGCTGAGCACGCTCGACTCTTGCGCGCAACCACCTAAGTTGGCGTTCCCGAACGCGCAGGAGTGATTCCGGATGGCATCCGTCGCACGGCCCCTTTCTATATCCTTGCCGAACGGGGCAAGGTTGCAGCTAGTCTCTGCTGTTCCTTTCCTCCTGATTCATCTGGCGGCGCTCAGTATCGTCTTTTTTCAATTCAAGTGGTCCTATCTGATCACGGCCATCCTCTTTTACGAAGTGCGCATGTTTTTCGTCACCGCGGGCTACCACCGTTACTTCTCCCATCGTTCCTACAAAACCAGTCGCTGGTTTCAGTTCGTCATCGCATTCATGGCCACGTCTTCTTCGCAAAAGGGCATTCTCTGGTGGGCGGCTCACCATCGGCATCATCACCGCTATTCGGATCAGGAAGAGGATCTCCACTCGCCAACTCTGTTCGGTTTCTGGTGGTCACATGTCGGCTGGATTCTCTCCGATAGATATAATGAAACTCGTTTCGACTATATCGGGGATTTCGCCAAATTTCCTGAACTGCGCTGGTTGAACAGATATTTCCTGGCACCGCCCGCGCTGTTTGCCATCGCCTTCTTTCTCATTGGCGGCTGGCCGTTGTTTGCCTGGGGGTTCTGCCTGAGCACCGTTCTACTCTGGCATGGCACGTTCACCATCAATTCTCTCTCCCACATCTTCGGCAAGCGCCGCTTCCCGACCACCGACACCAGCAAGAACAACTTCCTTCTCGCCCTGGTCACTCTGGGTGAAGGCTGGCACAACAATCACCACTACTACATGGCCAGCGCGCGTCAGGGTTTTTACTGGTGGGAAATTGACATCACCTATTACCTGCTGAAAGTCCTTTCCTGGTTCGGTTTGGTTCGCGAACTCCGCCGCGTCCCCGAGCCGGTGCTCGCCGAAGGCAGGGCTATCGACGCTTCCGCGGTCATTTAGCTTCCCCGGTGTTTCGTTCATTCCATTCTGGATTGAGCGCATGGAAATTTTCTTATTGTTCTCGGTACGCAAACTAAGTACAATCCGCCCACTCTGCGGGACGCCCAGCCATACCCATTCCGCCCGATGGCGCGGTGGCCCTCGCTGCCGGATTCGTTGCGGATCAAAGCAGGCGCCGTCATGTTACTGAGTGACTCGAAAATTCGGAACGCAGGGGAGCGCGACCGTCTCTAGGGCAGTGTTGTACCCTCTGCCCGAATTCGCGCGGAACTTGTTCTGGAAGTTTCCTTTCACCAACCTGCTGAACTGGCCGCAATACCGGCAATGGGAATCGGGGCCCTTTGCCTGGTCCCTCCGCCGAGTTCGAGTATTCTGAAAGGAAACTGAATGAACAAATTCACGACGCGTCTCTCCTCCCCCGGGAAACTCCTGTCCATTGGGGCGTTGCTCGCCGTTGGGGCATTCCCTGGCATGGGCGGCAGCTCACAATCGATTAAAGGCAACACGCCCCGGTTCGTCGAATCCGCTACGGTTCTGAATCATGAAGCCCCCACGACGGTGATCGAAGTCAGTGTCTGGCTCAATCCTCATAATCGCGCCCAGCTTGATACCGTGGCTCGCGATCTCTATGATCCGAAATCCCCCAACTTCCGCCACTGGCTCAAACCAGCGGACATCGACAAGCTCTTTGCCCCCACGGCAGCCGAACTGGCCACCATTACCAAGTTTTTCAGCGCGCACAATCTCACTGTGACCCATGTTGGTCCCCACAACTTCTTCGTTCGCGGCCAGGGTACGGTCAGCGATGTGGAGAACGCCTTTCACGTACAGATCAACAGCTATCTGGTCCGGGGCAAAACCATTCGTGCCAACGCCAGTGACCCGTTCATTGACGAATCCGAAGTTGCTGCTCTGGTTGGCCATGTGTCCGGCCTGGATTCCTCCGAATATGTTCATCCCCTCGCTTTGCCGTTGAGCACCTCGAGCAAGGGCCAGGTGACTTCACTCGGCGTCACCTCCGATGCCACGCCCGGCTTCTTTGTATCCGACTGCTTTACCGGTACAAAAACCGAAAAATACAATACCGGTGGCAGCTATCCGAAGGCCACCTACACCGGAAACAACTTTTACTCGAGCGACACCGGCCCCGGATGCGGCTACACGCCGGCAGAGTTTCGCACCGCCTATAACCTCAATCCGCTTTACAAAGCCGGGCTGGACGGCACGGGCCAGACCATCGCCATCATCGATTGGTGCGGTTCCAACACCATCCGCGGCGATGCCAACGCCTTCTCCGCTCGCTTCGGTCTGCCGAAGCTGACTGCGGAAAATTTCACCATTATTGAAACTCCGACGCCCTCGAAATGCGCCGGGCCGGACGTGGAAATCAACCTGGACGTGGAATGGGCTCACGCCGTGGCTCCGGGCGCAAGTATCGCCCTCATCGTTCCTCCTTCGGCATCCTTTCAGGATGTAAATCAGGCGGTGTTCTACGCCGTGAATTACGACATCGGCAGCGTCATTTCCGGTAGCTACGGTTCCGAGGAACTTTACACATCTCCGAGCGAACTCGAAACGGAAAACCTGATTAACGCCATCGCCGTTGTCTCCGGCATTGCCGCCAACTTCTCTTCTGGAGATAGCGGCGATTTCACTTTCGGCGTTTACCCTGCTTCGGTGAGCGCTCCGGCAGATTCCCCCTACGCTACGGCCGTTGGTGGCGTCACACTGGCGCTCAATTCCGACAACTCCATCAAGTGGCAGACCGGATGGGGTAACAACGCGACCTTCTTGCAGTCTGGCGGCGTCATCCAGGATCCTCCCCTTCAGTACGGATTCCAGGGTGGAGCGGGTGGCGGGCCCAGCGCCTTCTTCGCCCAGCCTTTCTATCAAGCCGGACTTCCGGGTGCCTATCGACAGTTGCCAGACATCTCTTGGCTGGCCGATCCCTATACGGGGGCCGTCGTTGCCATTACCGAGCCGAACCAATTTCCGCCGCTCACCTATATCCCGGTTGGGGGCACCAGCCTCGCGGCTCCCACCTTCTCCGCCCTGTGGGCCATTGCCAATCAGGCAGCCGGCGCCTCGGGGCCTCTCGGCCAGGCCGCTCCCTATTTGTACGTTATGCCGGCCGGCGCGATCACCGACATTCTCCCCAAGACCTCCGTGAGCAACGTGAAGGGAACTGTTTATGAAACCAGCACTACCTCAACCAATTACGACGCCGCAAGCATCGTCGGTGTTCCCGAAGGATCGCCGTTCTACAGCGCATTCTGGGACTACCCCTTCGAATCCTACACGACCATCGTGCTTTCCTTTGGAACCGACTCCGGCCTCACCGTTACTCGCGGTTGGGATAACGTGACTGGCTTGGGAACTCCCAATGGCAAGGCTTTCGTGGATGCTTTCCTGCCCGCGACACCTGCCGTAAAGTGAAGCGGAACCTTAGCTGTCATCGGCCCCGGATTCTTCTCCGGGGCCGATGCCTTTTTTGACTACGCTTCAGCCTCGCCGCGATCGCCGTCCTTGCGCGGGGAAGATGGAAAAGGCACAACTCTCGATCCCTGCGCCCCCAAGCGGCTCAGGGTAAGACAGATTGCACGGCTCTAGGTGAGCACGGGGGAGCCAATTTGACCGTTGCGCCCAGATGCCCCGGTGGGCCAAACTAAGCTTTCCTGCCGTACTCCTGCGCTCCCCGAAGTACGCCGGCGGGATCTTCTTCTCGGTTCAAGGCGAACCCCGGAAAGGTAACCCCATGACCAACACGATCGGCGAACTGAAACCTCCCACGCGCTTGATGATGACACCCGGGCCGAGTTCGATCGACCCCCGTGTGTACCGCGCATTAGCTACCCCCATTGTCGGCCACCTTGACCCCTGGTTTCGCGGCTGCATGGACGAGACGCAGGAACTGCTGCGGCAAATTTTCCAGACCGAAAATCGAGTTACGTTTCCGCTTTCGGCCTCCGGCTCGGGGGGCATTGAAGCCGCGGTGCTGAATTCGCTCGAGCCGGGCGACGAGGCCATCTGCTGCGTGAATGGACTGTTTTCCCAGCGCATGCACGTAATTGCGCAACACACTCCCGCCAAGCTGCACCTGGTGGAAGTGCCGTACGGAAAACCGATCGATGCCGAAGACGTGCGCAAGGTGGCCAAGGGCCGCAACATCAAGATGATCGGCTTCGCGCAGGGGGAGACTTCCTCGGGGGTAGTGACCCAGATCGCTCCCATCCGAAAGGTTGCGGACGAATGTGGCGCGCTGCTGGTCGTCGATACCGTAGCGTCGCTCGCCGCCGTTCCACTCCACGTGGACCGCGAGCGGATAGACATTTGTTTCAGCGGCTCACAGAAGGCGATTAGCGCGCCTCCCGGCATGTCTCCGATCACGGTGAGCCCGCACGCGGAAGAGGCGTTCCGCAACCGCAAGACAAAAGTGCAGAGCTGGTATTTCGATCTTTCCACGGCGATGAATTATTGGGGCAAGGACCGTCTGTATCATCACACCCCGCCTATCTCGCTGATCTATGCGCTGCGTGAGGCGATGCGCATCGTGCTCGAAGAAGGCTTGGAAGCGCGCTGGGAGCGGCACAAGATCAATCAGCTCGCGCTGGTGGCCGGCGTGGAGGCTCTGGGGCTCCAGATGTTCGTGGAGAAACCGGAGGACCGGCTGGTGACGGTAACAGCGGTTAAGATTCCCGCCGGAATCGACGATCTCAAACTGCGGAATCAGTTACTGGACGAGTTCAACATCGAAATCGCCGGGGGGATTGGCGCCACCAAGGGCCAGATTTGGCGGCTGGGAACCATGGGCTATTGCAGCCAGAAGCCGTTCATCCTGGAACTGCTCGCGGCATTCGACAAGGCGCTGCTCGATCAGGGCCACCGCCATTCAGCCGGCGCAGGCGTTGGCGGCGCAATTCACAGCTACGCCCACGCGGAAGTTCCGGTGGCTGCCGTACGGTAGGTTCTCTTTGGATCAGGCAGATCTGCCAGGGCGGGTGACGACCAGCTTCTGAAACTCCGGGTCATCGTGCAGGACACCCAGGTCCGGATCTTTCGTCGCCCACCCCGCGTTATGGTAGCCGGCTTCGATACAGCGCTTGAAGGTGGACATAGCCTCGGTCTTCATCCGCAGGACTCCATATCCGCAAGCTGCGTTATAAAGAATGTTGGCATCGGTTGGCCTCATGGCCACGGCAATCTTGATGTGCTGGACCGCTTCATCCTGCTGACCCAGGGTCGCCAAATCGCACGCCAGTAGAATGCGAGCGCGCACGTCGTCCGGAAAGCGCTGGAGCTGTTCGACAAGAACTTCCCGTTCGCGATTGCGCAATCGTTCCGCGTCGGCGATTCTCCCCAGATTTTCCAGCGAATTGATCAGCGGAATCAAGGCATTGTAATCGTTGCCGACAATCTCCATCGCGCTCTCAGCGAGTTGCGCGGCTTCTTCGTGCCTACCGGAAGCAAAATAGGAGCGCGCCAGGACATCGTGGGCTCCCTCGGAATCCGATTGCCGGTCGATGGCGCGCTTCGCCAGCCGAATGGCGTCATCAAAGTGTCCTTGAGCGTAATGGATGCGCGCCCGGGCGGACATCACTTCGGGAAGATCCGGCGCCAGGTTGCTGGCTTTTGCGCAGGCCTCCAGGCCCTTCTCGATGTACTTCAAATCCGGGCTGCGAAATTCATGCATGCCTCCCCAGACGTGAGCCATGCCGGCGTAGGCGAGCGAAAACTTGGAGTCGAGCTTGACGGCTTCCTCGTACATGGCGAGCGAATACTCAAACTGGCGCTGGCGGAGATAGTTGCGTCCGCGAAGGAAAAAATCGTAGGCCTGTGGATTGTCGGTGGCTTTCTTGGCAATCACCTTTTCTTCCTGAGGAGAAAGCGTAATCTCCAGGGCCTTGGCGATGCTGAGAGAAATCTCCTCCTGCACGGCGAAAACATCTTCCATTTGGCGGTCATAGCGTTCCGCCCAGACCGAATGACGCGTGCCGCTTTCTACCAGCTGTGTGGTAATGCGCAAGCGGTTGCCGGCCCGGCGGATCGAGCCTTCGAGAATGTACATGGCGCCCAGCTTTTCGCCCACCTGGGGAGCGGTGACCGGTTTGTCGCGGAAGGGGAGCATTTCCGAGCGCGGGAAGATATGCAGACGGGCTATCTTGGACAGTTCGGTGATGATGTCCTCGGTCATGCCATCGCGAAAATACTCATCCTCTTTTGCGCCGCTGAGGTTCTCGAAGTAGAGAACGGCGACGGTCTTTTTCTTGGGGGCGACCTGTAAAGCAGGGGCCGCGGCGGCTCCGGAGGATTGGTTGCGGCTCGCGGATTCGACGCGGCCGGAAGAATCCAGATCGCGCTTCAAGCGCTTGAGGTCGCCACGAAGTTCCGCGGCTGTCTGATAGCGCAAGTCGCGGTCTTTTTCGAGGGCCTTTATAACGATTCGGTCCAGCTCGGGAGGCGCTTTGGGGTTGGCCTTACTGATAGGCGGCGGTGCGGTGTTCAGAATGCCGTCGAAGATCATGGCCGTGGTGGCCCCGGGGAAAGGCACTTTTCCGGCAGCCATTTCATAGAGCACCACTCCAAAGGAGAAAAGGTCGGTACGCGAACACAACTCCTCGCCGCGTGCTTGCTCCGGGCTCATGTAAGCAATGGTGCCGATGGAACTGCCTGGACTGGTGAGGTCCGGCTGGGAGGAGCCTTGGGTTTCGCCGTGGCCGTCGGCTCGTGAGACAGTGTCGCCGATTTTGTGGAGCGACGCTTCCACTTTCGCCAGGCCGAAATCGAGAATCTTGGCTTGACCACGCTCGGTAATAAAGATATTGGCGGGCTTGATATCGCGATGGACAATGCCCTTGGAGTGAGCGGCAGCCAGCGCGTCGGCGACTTGAATACCCAAGTCCACGACCTGCGCCGGATCCATTGGCGCGCCGCTGATGCGGTGCCTAAGAGTCTGGCCCTCCAGCAATTCCATGGCAATAAAGGGCTGGTTTTCCGCTTCGCCGACATCGTAGATCACGCAAATATTGGGGTGGTTCAGGGAAGAAGCGGCGCGAGCTTCGCGCTGAAAGCGGTCGAGTGCCAAGCGATCACTGGCCATTTCGGGGGGAAGGAACTTCAGCGCGACGTTGCGGCCCAGGCGGGTGTCTTTGGCTTTATAGACAACACCCATCCCGCCTCCGCCCAATTTTTCCAGGATTACGTAGTGAGAGATGTTCTGACCGATCATGATTTGGATGCGGTACGCCGGGCAATATTAAAAGCCCTGGAGGCAGATGTCAAATGTTGCCGCAAGATTATTCCGAATCTGCCCTGAGGCGATGAACGTTTCTCGTAAGGTCATTCGAATTCGGCCCCTTTGGAGACCAACTCTCCTGTGGAACGTTAGCGCGTCTTCTGGGTGGATGCGGACTGGAAGTCTTCGTACGTGCCTTTGAAGTCTTCGATCTTGCCGTCTCTGAAATTCCAGATGCGCGTGGCCACCTCGTCCAGTACATCTTCGTCGTGAGTTACCAATAGGAGCGTGCCCTCATATTTCTGGAGCGCGATATTCAACGCGTTGATGGCTTCGAGGTCCAGGTTGTTGGTGGGTTCATCGAGCAGCAGGAAATTGGGTTTCTGAATCATGAGCCGGCAGAAGATCAGGCGGGCGCATTCCCCCCCGGACAGCCCCGAGGTTGGTTTCAGCGCATCTTCGCCGCTGAACAGCATTTGGCCGAGGAAGCCGCGAATCTCTTCCTGGGTGGCATCAGGCTTGAACTGCCACAGCCATTCGAGAGCGTTCACGCCCTTGCTCTTGTCGATGGTGTAGCCGAAGTCCTGCGGGAAATAGCCGACGGTGACCTCGTGTCCCCAGGTGACCGTGCCGGAATTGATGGTGAAGGTTCGCTCGGGATCGCCGATAAATCTCCCCGCATTGCGGATCAAAGACTTGAGCATGGTGCTTTTGCCGGCGCCATTGCGGCCGGTGAGAGCGATTTTTTCCCCGCGGGTGATACTGGCAGAAAAGTTTTCAAACACTTTCAGATCGTCATAGGACTTCGACAGCCGCTTCACCTCAAGTGGAAGGCGTCCGGAGGGTGCTTCGGTCTGAAAGCGGATGTAGGGTCTCTGAATGTTCGACCGGGCGAGTTCCGAAGTTTGCAGGCGTTCCACTTCTTTCTTGCGCGAGGTAGCCTGTGCAGAGCGGGTGCCGGCGGAAAAGCGTGCAATGAAGTCGTTCAGTTGCGCAATTTTCTTTTCCCGCACCGCATTGTCGGCCTCCATCCGGGCGCGAATCTGGGTTTTGGCGAGGACCATTTCGTCATAGCCGCCGGGGTACATAATGATGGTCTGGTAGTCAATGTCGGCGGTGTGCGTGCAAACACTGTTCAGGAAATGCCGGTCGTGGGAGATCACGATGAGCACGCCGTGGTACTCACACAAATATTCCTTCAACCAGTGGACCGAATCGAGGTCCAGGTTGTTGGTGGGCTCGTCGAGTAGCAGCGCGGAGGGGTTGCCGAAAAGCGCTTGCGCGAGCAGCACACGGACCTTTTGGCCGCCCTGTAGCTCGCCCATCTTGCGCTCGTGAAGAGCGGCGTCAATGCCCAAGCCGTCGAGGAGCACGCCAGCGTCTGCTTCGGCGGTGTAGCCGCCCTCTTCCCCGACGATGCCTTCCAGTTCGCCAAGGCGCATGCCGTCTTCATCGGTAAGCTCCTCGTGGGGCTTGGCGTAGAGTGCGTCGCGCTCCTCGAGGGCCTTCCAGAGTGTTGTGTTGCCCATGATGACGGTGTCGATCACGCGGAATTGATCGAAGGCAAACTGGTCCTGGCGCAGAATCCCGATTCGCTTGGGGCGGGAGATGTTGCCCGTGGTGGGGTCCTGCTCGCCCGTCAGAATCTTCATGAAGGTGGATTTGCCGGCACCATTGGGGCCGGAGATGGCATAGCGGCGCCCAGCCATAAACGTGGTCGTGACCTCTTCAAAGAGGACCCGGGAGCCGAAACGCATGGTGACATTATCTACGCTGATCATAACTATATAAGTTTAGCGTAGGTGGCGGCATTCACCCAAAAGTGTCTTTGCCGAAATCGGAAGGAAGGGAGCGGGAAAGCGACGAGAAGTGATCAGCTATCGGGAGGACGAGGGAGGAAATTCGCCTTCCCAGCGGGCGATTACGGCGCTGGCCAGGCAATTGCCAGTCACGTTTACGGAGGTGCGCGCCATGTCGATGAGGGCGTCGACTCCCAGGATCAGAAAGATTGGCTCGGTGGGCAGGTGCAAAGTGCCAGCCGTGGCCAGGAGCACAACCAGAACCGCGCGTGGAACCCCGGCAACACCTTTACTGGTCAGCATCAGGGTAAAGACCATGAACAGTTGCTGAGGCCAGGACATGGCGATACCCGCCGCTTGCGCCACAAAGATAGATGCCATCGCGAGGTACAGTGTGGAGCCGTCGAGGTTGAAACTGTAGCCGGCCGGAATAACGAACGCCACGATTTCACGCGGGATCCCGAACGCTTCCATCGATTCCATGGCCCGCGGCAACGCGGCTTCCGACGAACTGGTCGCAAACGCAATGGTGGCCGGCTCGGCGATGGACTTCGCCAGGCGCGTTACCGGCAGTCTCGCCAGGAAGGCAATAGGTACCAATACGAAAAGCAGGAAGACCAGCAGCGCTCCGTAAGCGGTGAGTACCAGTTTTCCCAGTGGGAGCAGGATATTGATTCCCAGGTGACCCACGGTGTACGCCATGGCTGCGCCCACCCCGATGGGGGCGTAGTACATCACGATGTTTGTGAAACGGAACATGGTCTGTGTGAGTGATTCGGCGACGCCGAGGATAGGCTGACGTGCTTTGTCCGGCACTTTTGTGAGCGCAATGCCGAAGAGAATTGCAAACACGGCGACCTGCAGGATTTGATTTTCGCCAACGGCTTTGACGATGTTTTCCGGGAAGACGTGCAGCAGAAAATCGTCCCAGTGGACCGGGGCCAGGTTCTGCGGTGCTTGCTCGGCGGCACTGGGAGGCAATGTCAGACCAACGCCTGCCCGGGTCAGATTGATCGCGCCCACACCGAGGAATAAAGCCACGGTGGTGACCGCTTCAAAATAGATCAGGCTCTTCAGTCCGATACGTCCCACTTTGCGTACATCGCCCTGGCCGGCGATGCCGGTGATCAGCGTCCCGAGAATTAGTGGCGCGACGATGACCTTGATCAGACGAAGGAAAATATCGCTGAGGATGCGCAGATGCCCGGCGAAGACCGGCCAATCCAGGCCAACTTCCAGTCCCATCAGCATGGCAACAAAAATCCAATAGGTAAGCGATGGCTTGCGCCATCCGTAGAAGCCTAGCAGGAAAAGTCCCGTCCAGCGCAGCAGGGTGACCCACAAGTGCAGCGGATAAAACACAAGTAGGAGCGCGCCTGCGGCAAAGAGCACCAGACCGCTGATCGAAAGAAGGGAAGTCGGTTTCGAGGAATCGCTCGGCAATGGAGAACCTTGAATGACCTGCAGAAGATCCTTTCGTTGCGACATCATAACTTGTCTGCTGCGTCTCGGCACGTGGTTCTTCCCACCGGTTCCCGCCGGCGGATTGAAACGGACCTGCTTCGTCCATCGGTCGGGGGCCTGCGAATAGGCAGTCAACCTAACTTGGATTCTATTGCCTGCGTCGGAAGGGGCGGGCCGGGTGTATCTTCATCGAAACTTGATCGATGTATGACCCGGCGGTATCTTTCCTACATGGCCAAAATTCTTCACTTCGAGTGTTCGCGTTGTAAATCACATTTCTCAGCAGAGGTGCCGCGAAACGTCTGCACGCAGTGTTCCGGTTCGCTGTACGTTCGTTATGACCTTGCACCCTTTCGCGGGCTGGATCACCGCCAAGACATTTCGCGCGCCGGAGCCGCCGAGGGTTGGGCTGGGATGTGGCGTTACAAATCGATACTTCCGGATGCTTCGCCGGTGTCGCTTGGAGAAGGCTGGACGCCCGTAATTCGCAGCCGTCGGTATCCGGGGGCGTACCTGAAAGAAGAAGGCGCAAACCCCACCGGGAGCTTCAAGGCGCGGGGCATGGCGTTGGCAGTGACGATGGCCCGGCATTATGGCTTGCACAAACTGGCCGCGCCTTCGGCGGGAAATGCTGCGGGGGCATTGGCTGCTTATGCCGCGGCGGCGGGGATAGAAGCGCACATCTTCATGCCCAAGGATGTACCGTTCGCCAATTATCTGGAGGCGACTCTTTACGGCGCGCACGTGACGCTGGTGGATGGACTGATTTCTGATTGCGGGAGGATGGTTGCCGAGCGTCAGAGGCAGGAGGGCTGGTTCGACATCTCCACGCTGAAAGAGCCGTTCCGCGTGGAGGGCAAGAAGACCATGGGGTACGAGCTGGTCGAACAGCTCGGCTGGGAATACCCCGAAGCGGTATTTTATCCCACGGGAGGCGGAGTCGGTTTGATCGGAATGTGGAAGGCATTTGCGGAGATGGAAGAGCTCGGCTGGGTTCGGCCGGGAAAACGGCCCCGGATGATCGCGGTGCAATCTTCTGGCTGTGCGCCCGTGGTGAGGGCATTCGACCGGAAGGAAAAGGTCAGCGAGATGTGGAAAGATGCGGCCACATTTGCCTCGGGCCTGCGTGTTCCAAAGCCTTACGGGGATTACCTCATGATGGACATCCTGCGCGAATCCGCTGGCCTGGCCGTTGCTGTATCCGATGAACAAATCTTGAGCTCTTTGCAGGACTGGGCCAAGCACGAGGGGGTTTTTCTGTGTCCGGAGGGCGCGGCTGCGACTGCCGCTTACACTTTGTTGCTCGGCACCGGTTCACTGAAACCTGAGGATCGCGTGGTGCTGTTTAATACCGGCTCTGGGCTGAAGTACACCGACGTGACCGCGGAGGCCGCTGGCATTCGGCGGCCGGAAAAAACTGTCTGATGGCGCGGCGCGTTTCCCGGCCGGCATTGACAGACGGCCGAGGGAAATCGGACACTAATTGAAAGACTTTTGCCCGGAAAAGAGGAACACTCGTGCCTTCACTCCCTGTATTGGCGAACACCGGCGCCATGCACCAGTTCATCGGCGTCTTTGAGGTGACTTCCAAGCTTAGTGGCCACGTTTACGATTGCCAGTTTTCGCATATCTGGAACGCTATCGCGACGAGGCACAGCGATACGATTGATGCCAAATTTAATGTCGATGGCCAGGGCCGCATTGTCGGCCTGGCGCACACCGCGTTCGTGGAGTTCCGTGAAAAGGCCGGGCGGGATCTTACGGATCGGGAGGCAAGTTTCCTGGCGGCGGAATATCTCCGGGAGCGACTGGAGGAAGAGGACGAGCGGCCCCTCTACGATGTGAGCCACGAAGAAGTAAACCGCCTGGTGGCGCTGGCGGGAATCAGGTAAACCAAGTCGCATTGGATGGAAAACCCCGCATTCGCCGCACGCCCGGAGTCAGCTGCGAAGCTCTCAGCCTGCGTAGTGCATCATGACCATGAAGCCATAATCCATGTGCAGTTGCTGGTGGCAATGGAATAACGTCGGTCCAGGATTGTCCGCGGTGAAATCCACTTCAACCTGATTCATCGGCGGCACGACGATCACGTCTTTTCGCACCCCGGTCGTCGCTTTCCCGGCGAACTTGGTGAGTTCAAAGGTGTGACGGTGCAGGTGCACTGGGTGCGCTTCATCGCTCTGGTTGTCGAAGCACAGCCGGTAGCGGGAATTGGGGCGTACCAGAAGGGGGTCGCTTTTGGGGAAGGACTTTCCGTTGATGGTCCAGTTGTCCACCCAGTTATGGCCGGCGAATTTCTTGCGGAAAACGAGTGGCAGCACGCCTCCTTGCGGAACGGGAGTTTCCGCTGGGATACCGAAGATGGTGTAGTCCCACGAGGTATCCGGGGGCGCACTCCAGCGCGGGGTTTCGCTGCGATTGGCATATTCCACAACCACACCCAGCCCCGCGTTTCTCGCTGCATCGGTCGTCTCGCCCAGGATCCAGACACCCGGACGGTTCATGGTCACCACGGCATCCACTCGTTCCGCCGGGCCCATAACGAGCGTATCCACTTCGCGGGGCACAGCCACCGCATTTCCATCCAGGCTGAGAACCTTGAATTTGTGGCCAGGCAACGCGATCGAGTGCTGCTCGGTGGCGCTGGCGTTGAGGAAGTGAAAAAGTACCTGTTGACCTTCTTTGACGCGGACTGGTTCACCGGAGCCTAGCGCGTGGCTGTTCATGGAGTAGGCGCGATAGGAGACTTCGAGGTTACCCTCACCGCTCATGCTACTCAACACAGCGTCCCAACCGTGGAGCGCGAGGAACACCTCCACGTCGTATGAGCCCGGATCTTGCTTTGGTTCAATGTAGAGAAAGCCAAACTGCCCCGTATACATCGCCCTTTTCATGTCACGACCTGCAGAAACGTGGCTGTGATACCAGCGGGTTCCAGAAGGGCGCGCAACAAAAGAATAGCGGCGCATCGCGCCGGGCGGCACAGTCGGTGTCCCTTCTTCAGCGGAACCATCCACCTCGGAAGGGATCCAGAGCCCGTGCCAGTGAACGATCTCGGGGTTTTTGCTTTCGTTGAATACATCCACGGTTATCGGTTGACCCTCGGACAGGCGCAAGATCGGCCCGGGAGCCGAACCATTGTATCCGGTCGTCTTGATGACCCTCCCGGGTGCGACTTCCACCTCGACGGTAGCAATGCGAAGCGTCACGTCGGCCTTGGGTTTCGTCGAAGGGATCTGCCAGGGGAAGCGTCGAACCAACTCGATATAAGCCGGCGCTCCGAGCAAGGTCAGAAACTCTCTGCGTTCCATGCTGCTCCTCGTGGGAATCGTCGGGAAGGTGCTCGTCCGACAGTCTAGCAGAGTGGCCGTGGTTTTCTCGCTGCCGTCGCGACAGGTCTACGGTGTCGAGAGGCTGTGACTAGAATCACGGCAGAGCAATACCGAATGCGAACAAACTCTGGGGTTATCGTCAAAGAGTTGCCCTGCACAAGGACAGCTCCCCTGACATGAACTCGCTTTTTTGCCCTGAAGGCAGGAGAAAACAAATGGAACCCTTTCGCTACCATGTGTTCGTCTGTACCCAGCAAAAACCGGAAGGGGTCAGTTCATGTCCGAAGAACGGATCGCTGCAGGTTTTGCAGGCTCTCGAGCGCGAGATTGCCGCTCACGGGCTAGACAACGAGGTGCAGTTGACGACCAGCGGATGCTTGGGTTTATGCGATGAAGGGCCCGTGCTGATCCTCTATCCACAGGGGACCTGGTATCGCAGGGTCAAAGAAGAGGATGTTCGGGGCATCGTGGAATCCCACCTGCGGTCCGGGACAGCGGTGTCGCGACTGGAATGGGCCGACGCTCAGGCGATGAAGGCAGCGTCCATCGAGCATAGGGATCGTTACCGGAGCATGGTCAAGACCAGGGATGTGGCCGGCATACTGCCTGAAGAGCTGAACGAAATGATTCGAGGTTTCATGACCAGCCGGACGGTACTCACGGCGCTCGAGCTGGACGTGTTCACCGCCGTTGCGAGTGGCAGTTCGGCCGAACAGGTAGCGGAGAAAATTCACGCGGACTCGAGGGCAACGGAAATGCTGCTCAATGCGCTGTCCAGCCTGAGACTGCTCGAAAAAAAGGAAGAGACGTTTTTCAACACACCGGACAGCGCACGCTTCTTCACGGAGGGCTCACCCGATAATGCCCGCAACGGACTGATTCACACGGCGCACCTCTGGCATCGCTGGTCCACGTTGACGGATTGCGTGCGTGCCGGGACCCCGGTGGGGAGCGGAGAGCGCGAGGTAAGCTGGGTGCCCGCTTTTATTGCCGCCATGGACCGTAATGCCAGGGAGCGGACGGCGGCGGTGGTAAAGGCAGTGGGCAATCCTGGGATCAAACGGATGCTCGATCTGGGGGGCGGTTCGGCGGCCTATTCGATTGCGTTCCTGCAAACCATATCGGGGCTGAAGTCAGAAATCCTGGATGTGGCCGAGGTGGTTCCTCTCGCTCAAGAGAACATACGGAAAGCGGGATATGCAGAACGCATCATCGTACGAGCGGGCGACATGTTGCGGGACCCGCTCGGTGAGAATTTCGATCTGATTCTGATGTCTGCGATTTGTCACATGTTCTCGCCCGAGGAGAATCGCCGGCTGTTCGAACGGGCCTTTGGTTCACTCGCGGCCGGCGGGCGGCTGGTGGTCCACGATTTTATTCTGGAACCGGGCAAGACCGCTCCCCGCGCCGCCGCGTTGTTCTCTTTAAACATGCTGGTGGGGACGCGGGCCGGCAGCAGCTACAGCGAAGCGGAATATTCAAGTTGGTTGGAGGATGCGGGCTTCTCTGAAGTACGCCGGGTGCGGTTGCCTGGGCCATCAGGACTCATGTTTGGAACGCGCAGATGAGCATTCCAGAAAGGCATCTGGATTTGAGGAGGAAAACGGAATTTCAGGCGCGAATCCCAGATCGGAAAGAATGCCCGCACGGCAATGGTTCGCGATTATTCCTATTGCGTAAGTGGAAGCCACCGATGTTTCAGTGGAAGCGGGCGGTCAGTGCGGCAGCGCCGCGGCGGCTTCGTCCTCGGCACGGAACTGGGCGAGGCACGGGTGGTGGAGGCCGTCGCGGCGGACGAAATAAATGACCAGCAGCAATAGGATGGCGCCGAAGACCATAACGGCAGTGGCGGCCTGCAGCCCGATCTGCAGATCGCTCATATCGGAGATCTTGCCGATCAGCAGTGGGCCCATCGCACCGAACAGCTGCGTGGCAAACATGTAGACCCCGATGGCGGTGGCATGGGCGCGCTGGGGCGTGAGATCGTGCAGGATGGCGGTTGTCGGGCCGTGATACCAGGACATGAAGAACATGGAAACGAAGAAGCCTGCAAGGACCATCCATTTTTCTTCCGACTGAACGGCCAGAAGTAGAAACGGGGCAGCCGCCAGAAAAGCGCAGGCAATGACCAGGATGCGACCGTATTTGATCTTCTTCTGCAGACGATCGGCGAAATACCCTCCGGAGAGCGCTCCCAGTACCGAGGAAAGTAGCGCGATCACGGCGAGCGAGATCGCGGCCTCCCTCACACTGAAGTCCTTGTAATTGGTGGCGTAGTCGATTCCCCAGGTCACAAAGGAAACGCTGGAGAAGGTGATGCAAATTCCCGCGATAATCATGGCCAGGAAGGCGGGAACCCGGAGAAGCTGAATCACCGGAACGACTTCCGAACGGGGACGCCGCGGCGGTTCCTTGAGCTTGAGGGCTGTCAATCCGGGAATGACTCCAAGAATGCCGACAACGATGAAGGCATGCTGCCAACCGTGCCGCTCGCCCATCACCCCGCCGAGTGCCAGCCCCGCGACACCACCGAGGATCATTCCCGATGCGAAAATGGACTGAGAAAGAGCGCGATTTTCCTTGGCGAAAGAATCGGAGATGAGGGACTGTGCGGCTGGAGCGTAAGCCGCTTCTCCAATGCCCACCAGCCCGCGAGCTACGAACAGGAACGCAAAGGTGGGGGCCAAACCGCTGGCAATGGCCGCGATACTCCAGAACAGAACGCCGGCGGCAATGATCTTTGGTTCGTTGAAGCGATCGGCCAAATAACCGGAGGGAATACTGGCTACCGCCAGCACCACCAGCAGAACCCACTGCAGCGATCCGAGTTGCGTGTCGGTCACCCCGAAGTGCTGGCGCAAGAGAGGAACCAGGGGATTGAGCACCTGGCGGTCAGCGAAGTTGACAAAATTGATTAAAGCAAGTACAGCAAGGAGGCGCGCTTGCTCGTAAGTGAATGGGATTTTCGATGCGGCCATGAGCTTGCGGCTTCCCTTGGGGCGGATGGCATGTCGTCCCACAGGGCATCGAAAGGCCCCATGTCGCCTGGACTGGATGGATTATATAACGCGAATGACTCAAGCCAACCGAAACACCTCAACCAGTGACAAGTTAACCACCGTGCTTTCCTACGGGACGCTGCTGCTGCTCGGCTTCCTGGTATTCCTCATTGTCGCACCCTTTCTGGTCCCGCTGGCCTGGTCCGCAGTACTGGCCATTTTCTTCTATCCTGTTTACCAGCGACTGAAGCATCGCCACTCGCCGACCTGGGCTGCGGCCTTGTCCACCCTCGGCGTAACTTTCCTGCTCATCGTGCCGGTGCTGCTGGTTTTGCTGTACGCGGCGCGCGAAGCGATTGAGGCCACTGCCAGTGTTCGCGAGACGCTCAGCGCAAATGGGTCGGGAAGCGCACAGATATACGCCAACTCCCTCCGCCAACATCTCCCGGGCGCCTGGCAAAACGCCGATGTCATCGGGCCGTTGCGACAGACAGCGGAAAAGGTGGCCACCTACGCAGCCTCGAGCCTCGGTGCAATACTCAAGAACCTGTTGTCCTTTTTCGTCAACCTGTTCATCCTCTTGTTTGCCCTGTTCTTTGTCTTTCGGGACGGGGACAAGATTTTGCGTGCCGTGCGCCACCTGATTCCGTTCGAGCGGGAAATTCAGGATCACATGCTGAGCGAATCCCGCGACCTGATTTTCGCTAGCGTAGCCGTGGCTCTGCTCATTGCCGCCATTCAGGGGGTGCTCGGAGGCATTGCGTTTGAACTGACTGGCCTGCCCGGACCCGTGTTCCTCGGTGTGCTGGTGGCGTTCTTCTCGATAGTTCCCGTGGTCGGGTCCGCTCTGATCTGGTTTCCGGCGGCTGCCTGGCTGGCTCTAACCGGACACTGGGGCAAGGCGCTGCTCATCATCGCCATCTGCGGAGGCATAGCTTCCGTTGCCGACAATATTGTGCGGCCACTACTGTTGCGCAACCGGACGCGGCTGAATGACCTGTTGTTGTTCATCAGTATTCTCGGAGGACTGGATGTCTTCGGGTTGCTGGGGCTGGTCGTCGGCCCGACGATTGTGGCTGCCGCTCTCGGAGTATTCCAGGTCTACATGGACCAGCAGGATGAACTGGAAAAGGGAGATACGTAACTTCTAGTCCAAGCGGGGGGCTAATTTCCCTGCCGGAGCGTTCGCGCTGTGCTACAGTACGCCGTCGAATGATTATCAATTCTGAAAAACGGGATTCCCAGCTGGCGGAGCTCAGTCCGGACAAGCTGCGTTGGCGGTGCGAGTTGACGCGTATTCCCTTCGAGACGACTGCCCAGGCACAAAAGCGAGAGGGTTTTGTCGGACAAGAGCGCGCGCTTCGGGCGCTGAAGATGGGCGTTGAGCTGTCCGCACCCGGCTACAACGTGTTTGTGTGCGGTCTTGCCGGAACCAGCCGCGGGGGTACGATCGCCCAGATGATCGAAGACCTGCACCCGGCCACGAAACCTTCCTTGGATCGTTGTTACGTGAACAACTTCAAGTTGCCGGACCGGCCGAGGTTGTTGACCTTAGCGCGTGGTTCCGCGAACGGGTTCAAGAAGGACATGCAGGCAGGGATCGATTTTCTGCGCCGGCGGATTCCGCAGGTATTCGAGGGAGAACCATTCCAACGTCAAAAAGGGAGGATTGTCGAGCGCTTCTCGGTGCGCGAGAAGGATCTGATGGACGATTTTACGCGGCGCATCGCCCGCGAGCAGTTTGCGCTCGGACACATGCAGGTCGGAGCCGTGGCCTTGCCGGAAATCTTCCCGGTGCTCGAAGGACAGATGGTGCCCATCGAAGACATCACGAAAATGGTCCACGAGGGGAAGCTCGAGTCTGGCGTAGCCGAAGAGATCGAGCGGAAATACGAGCAGTTCCGGCAGGAGTTTACGGTTGTCTACCGAAAGACATTGACGCTGTCGCGGGAATTGGCAAGCGAGCTGAGCTATCTGGAACAAGAGGCCGCTTCTGTGCTGGTCGATGGCGTGATTGAGGAGCTTAAGGAAAAGTATCCGGGGCCTAGCGTCACCGAATTTCTGGAGGAGGTCCGGCACCATCTACTGGATAATCTGGGTCCGTTTAAGGAGCGTGAAGGCGAAGACGAGCACACGCAAGATCCGCCAGAACTCCTACAAAAGCCAGCGGGACCTGAGCGCGACCCATTCCGCGTTTATGGCGTAAACGTCATCCTGGCGCACAATCACGAGGACTCTTCTCCTGTGATCTTTGAGACCACCCCGTCCTATACCAACCTCTTCGGCAATATTCAGCGTGCCTATGATGCTCGGGGTGGCTGGACCAGCGATTTCATGGACCTGCGCGCCGGCTCGTTACTGCGTGCGGACGGCGGATTCTTGATCATGTATTCGATCGAGGCTCTTTCCGAACCTGGGGTGTGGCGCGCGTTGAAGCGCACATTGAATCACAACCGTCTGGAGATTCAGCCGCTCGAGACCTTTTACCCTTTTACGACCACCGCCTTGAAGCCGGAGCCGATCGAAATCAACGTCAAGGTCATCCTGATTGGTGATCGCGACTTGTATGAACTGCTCTACGAATATGAGGAGGATTTTCGGAAGATTTTCAAGGTGCGGGTGGAGTTTGACGAAGAGATGCCGATGAGCGATGGGGTCATCGAAGAATATGCTGGCAGGATCCGGGGACTCAGCGAGAAGGAGAACCTTTTTCCGTTCGACCGCGGTGCGTTCGCGGCCATTCTGGAACATGGTGTGCGCCGGGCCGGGCGCCGTAACAAGGTCACGGCACGGTTCGTGGATATTGCTGACCTTGCACGAGAGGCGCATTACGCTGCCGCGGCGACCGGGGAGAACGTGGTGCGCGCAGCACACGTGCGCGCGGCGATTGCGTCCAAGGTGGAACGGCACAATCTGATTGAAACCCGAATTCGAGAGATGATGGAAGAAGGCACTTTGCTCGTGAATCTGGCCGGTTCGCAAGCGGGGCAGGTCAACGGACTGAGCGTGCTCGAAATTGGCGGTTACTCCTTCGGAAAGCCGGTGCGGATAACGGCCAGCGTGGGCCTGGGAAAAGCCGGGTTGATCAACATTGAGCGCGAGGCGAATCTGAGCGGACGGTTCCACGACAAGGGCGTGCACATTATTACAGGTTATCTGCGCTCCTGCTTTGCCCAGGACAAACCCCTGACGTTGACCGCGAGCATCTGCTTTGAACAGTCGTATTCCGGCGTGGATGGGGACAGCGCCAGTTCCACGGAAATCTACGCGCTGCTTTCCGCACTCTCCGAATTTCCGTTGCGGCAGGACATTGCCGTGACCGGTTCCATGAATCAACGCGGCGATATTCAGGCAATTGGTGGTGTGAACGAGAAAATCGAGGGCTTCTTCGATGTCTGCCGGATTGCAGGATTGAGCGGGACCCAAGGCGTAATGATCCCGCACGCCAACGTCGATGACCTGATGTTGCGTGAGGATGTGCTGGAGGCGGTCGGCAGCGGAAAATTCCACATTTGGCCGATTGCTCGCGTCGAGCAGGGCGTCGAGCTACTTACTGGCAAGCCTGCCGGTCAACAAAATGGCTCCGGGAAATTTGAGCCCAGCACGGTATTTGGCCGCGTTGACGAACGATTGCGTGAAATGGCCCGAATGATGAAGGATTATGAGTGAGTGCAGACCTCGCTCTTAGCTAGGGCGTTGCTTGTGGCGCACGGTAACCTCTGCGGTGATCCACGCGGTAGTCGAGGATGCTGTTTTTGTCGCTTGGCTGGGCGGTCCGAATGTTAACCTCGATTGCGTGCATTGCGCCGTCCGCGACAGGTGGGACGAACGCCAGGCTGTACTCGTGACGAACGAGTTCGGCAATCTGCCGATAGCTCTCCTGTAACGCCTTGGCGTTCTCAGGGAAGTATGCCCGGCCGCCGGTCGCTTCCGCCAAGGTTTTCAACCACACATCAGCCTCGGCGAATGCCTGTTGTGCCTGCTGGATCTGGTTCTTGGTGCCCTTCTTGCCGTTTCGCAGCGGGCCACTGGTCGAGATTGCCAGAATTCGCACGTCGCCCGTCTGCAAGCGCCCCAATAGTTCCTGCGCGGCCGTTAACGGGGATGTGTCCACTCCCGAGGAGAGCAGAACGATGGATTTCTTTCCGGGCACTTGGGATAGCCAGTCGAGGACCGTGTTTAGGCTCTTGGCCAGATTGAGGCTGCCATATCCCAGATTGAATTGGATGCGATCGAGTGCCGCGCCGAAGGCGCGCTTGTCGGCGGTGTAATCGAGCAGGGCCGTTGGCGCATCGTTGTAAACAGCAAGGGCCATCCGATCACTGGCAGAAAGACCGTTGAGAAGCGAATCGGCTACAAAGAGGTGGGAATCCTGCAAGAGGTAGACGGCAGGCCCTGCTTCCATCAGAAGCATCACCTGTGCAGGCGAATCGACGGAGGCGAAATCGCTGACCGGCTGAGGAGCCCCGTTGTCTAAAATCTGGAAGTCCGACGGTTGCAGGCCTTCCACAAATTTGCCCCTGGAATCGGTAACAATGACTCCGACATTCACCCGGCTGACATCGACACGAATGGTAGAAGCCTGCGCTTTTGTTTGCTCCTGTGCGCACGCGCTGATCGACCAGGCCAGCAAGCAGGCAAGATGAATCGCGCCGGTCCAACGTCGGAGGCACAGCGCTGGCAGGAGAATCTCACTCCACCCACTGGTCAAAATGAACTCCCTTGGTGTCCTTCCACGAAGCTCCGGTCATGGTGTGGAGATGCCGGGAAAAAACCTCCGGATTAACCTGGCTCAGCCAGTCGGAAAGTTTCTTCGTATTGTCGGCCGCCTCTGTGCTTTTGGCGCTCTGCGCGGATTTAGCCGCTTCCGCCACCCATCTGGCCTTCAATCCAGGCCAATCCACTTTGGAGAAATCGAAATAGGAGAACCCGTTCAGCTTTTCCGGGAACAGCCCTCGCACGGCGAGCACCTTCTTGGGAAGAACAGTGTCGGAAGCTGCGGGCGTGAAGGCCGCGTATTGGTGAAGAGTGTCACTTTTCGAAGCCCCAAGGAGCAGCGACGGCGTCATCGCCAGATAGTAGAAATTCCACTGGGCCACGCCCGAAGCGTTTTGCCCTCCCTGAAGCGAAACCTTGAGGAAAGTTGTGTCGCCCTCGGTGCGTTCGGAGGTGATCCTCTCGCCCATGAGCGTGCGCATTAGCTTCAGCGCGGCAGGTTTGTTGCGGATGCCCAGGAAATAGACCTTCTGACCGTCATCGAGAGTCGGACTGTTTTGCAGGTGAGCGATTTCTCCGGTGGTAATCCCGAGTGCGTCCGGCAAAGGCATTCCCAGGCGAGTCTCAGCTGCGGTTTCGATCGGATTGGCCTGTTGAGAGGAGGCCGTGCCAGAACCTGTGAAGGCCCGTTTCAATACCTGATAAAGGCCCAGGAAGTTCAGCTGTGATTCACCGTAATAAACCGTATCGCTCGAAAGGTAACCAAAGGACACCGGATTTGCTTGGCCGTCGGCCCAGATGTCGAAAAGCCCGCCCGGGGAGGTATCACCGAGGATCGCTCCGGTGAGACGGGTCTTTGCCCCTTCGAGTGAAATGTGACCGGCAAGGGAGTGGATCGTATCCAGTCTTAGGGCGCTCAGGAAGGGCTTGATCAGAGCGGCGGGGCTGCCGGGTGTATCGACGGCAAGCTGTTGGGCGTTGCCGATGCTGAGGAAGAATTCCAGGACTCCGCCGTTGAGCAGGGACTTGGCTTCGAGAAAGGACGGAGATTGCGACAGGGGGTTAGTCGCCGGTTTTCCGTTCACGGTATTCACGACCTCTTCGAAAACGATTTGCTCATTTGCGCTTACGGCGTACTTACCGAACTCGGCCCAATACGTGACACCGCTTTTGCGCTCGATTTTGAGGGCCGCCACGCCAGCTAAGGTCATCGGCGTGAGTTTGGGAATTTCCTTCTCTGCATCCCGCAGATGCAGTGCCGCCTTGGACAGCAGTTCCTCTTTTCCAGTCCGGTCGTAAATAAAAAACATGCCGTTCCACGCCGGTGCAGGCGCGCCTTTGCCAGCCGGACTTTTAACGGCCGGCGCGGATTCCGGGTTCCGCAGGTAGCCAACCAGGAAAGGGTTGTCGAGCAGCGTTGCATACTGTTTCAGCTCCTCGGGGGTGGCTGCCGGCCCGCTTTTCTTTTCTTTGCTCTCGGTGAGGAGCGATTTTGTGAATGAATCGCGAGCCGCGGCAAAATCCTGGTCGTCCCAAAGCGCGTACATGGAGTTACTTTTCCGGATATCTCCTGAGGGGGTCCCGCGCCATAGGAGGTAGAAGCTGGTGCGGCCTGGCAACTGGCCTGGATCGACGGGAGACTGAGCGAATCCGTGCGTTGGCAGGAACAGACCGGCGACCAAGAACAGGATGCTGATGCGAAACGGTCGAACTGGACGCATGGCAGGAATCCTCCCTTGAGCGACGAGAAAATTGGGTTAACTAAAATCGTAGCCCCCCGCCCGGAAACACAAAAGCCCCGTTCCCGGCCATGTTTCCAGAACCGGGAAGGGGCTTGGTGAGCCTAATTCCGCTGATCGACTGGGCTTCTACTTGGCGGGGGCGGCCGCGTCTTTGGGGGTAGAGAGGTAACCGGTAATCTGGTTCTTGCCAACGTCAAAGACTACGATTTCATAGGGCGATAGGTGTGCAGTGCCCTTCACGTAGAACTGCACTGGTTCCCCGGAGGTCTTGTCTTTTTTCTCGATGGACTTGTCGTCCGCCAGGACGGTAATCGTGTACTTGGATTTCTTCTGGTCGGTCTTGTTCAGTGCGATTTGCACCGGGCCGACGCGCTGTGCGGTCTTGGACTTCTGAATGGTGAACTCGAAGTAGTTACGATCGCCCTTGCGCTTCAATTCTTCCAGGTCGTCGTGGTTCCGAGCGATCAGGCCGCTCATCACACCCATATCGCCGGTGGCTCTGTCCAGCTTGGACTTGGTTGCTTCGAGGTCGGTTCGCGTGGCTTCAATGTCCTTCTTCGCCCCGGTCACGTCGGTGGCCACGGCCCCAATCTTCTCTTCACTTTCCTTTTGAGCGGTGGTGATCTCCTGGCTCAGCTTCTGATCCGAAGCAAGCTGCTGCTTGCGGATCGATTCGGCACGGCTCTTTGCATCGGCCAGTTCCGCTTGGGTCATTCCGATCTTCTGCGTGGTCACATCCAATTGGCCCTTCAGGTCCGCGATGCGAGTGTTGGCCTGCTCGAGCTGTGCGCTCAGAATCTTGTTCTGTTCTTCATTCTTCGAAAGCTCTTGCTCCATTCGTGACTGCACGGAATGTCCGGCATAGCCAATCGCTGCCAGACCTGCGATCAGCAGTCCGAATAACACGGCGATCCAACGCGGAGTACCCACGTTCTCGTATTGGTAGGAATCCTGTGGACTCGGCACATTTGGAGAAATACTCATGTATCTCCCTCCTCAGTAGAGACAGTCATGGACATGGGTTTCTGACCCAAGAATTATCCAACGGCCGGGCTGGCATGTCCAATCCCACTACGTGGGAGGTGTTCGGCTGGGTTACTTCGGCTGGCGTTTGGGCTCCGCGCCGCGTTCCGGCCAACGGGCAAAAATGGTCGTATTCAAGCCCCCGCGAGGCGTAAACTCGCCCTTAATGATGCACCATTCCGGTTGCACTGCCTGAACAACATCGCGGAGGATCCGGTTAACAGCGTTTTCATAAAAGATACCGAGGTTCCGGTACCCCAACAGGTACATTTTCAGCGATTTCAGTTCGATGCAGGATTTTAGGGGTTTGTATTGGATGGTGATGACACCGTGATCGGGCAATCCCGTCTTAGGGCACATGGAGGTGTATTCGGGGTACCGTGTGGTGATGACATATCCCGGGTACTGATTGGGCCACACTTCCAAGTTCGGTAGCTTGGCCTGAATCCCCGCTCGGGCGTGCTCTTCGCTATACTCCGGCATCGCTTCCCCTCAGGAAAATAGAGTTTTCCACCAGTACTATTGTACCTATGAAATGTGTCTTTCGTTGCACTTGCCTACCGTAGTTGATTGACCTATCCTAGGCCCGTTCGATTAGATTCCAGGTACCCAGATGACCTGCCCCATCTGTAAGAGTAAAGACGCGAGACGTTCGCGCCGACAATATGCTGCGGACTACATCCTCAGCCTCCTGGGTGTTTATCCCTGGCGCTGCCGGAAATGTGAGACCCGTTTTCATGCGCGGCTCATGACCCTCACCGATTCTCTGCATGCGCATTGCCCTATCTGCGGAAATCCGGACCTAAAACGGATCAATTCCGAGCATGTGGACAAAGCCCTTTCTTTTGTATGGCGCTCCCTCGGAGTTCCCGCTTATCGTTGCGTGCCTTGCCGTCACAAATACTTTTCCCTCCGGCCTGCTCGGCACAGGGAGCAGGAACTGGGGCAATTGTCGTCGGCTGACTGACAGAAAACAGATCTGGAGAAGTGCCAGAGATTGAGTTTGGAGCGTCTCTGGTGCTCAGAGCGGGCAATCGACGGATTTGCTTTGCCGGATCACGCCTCGCTCATCACTGACCACCGCGAAACGGCACTTCGGATCGGTTACGTCTTCGAGTTGCAGGTCGTAGGCCTTACCATCCTTTGAGAGAATCAGGCGCAGCTTCCATCCTGGAACAATCTCCGGTCCGGGGCCGTACATCGCGTGAGCCACGGTCGGGAAGGCATCGGAACTCCATTTTGTTCCCGTGTCGCTGAAATCTCCGTTTCCGATCAGTGTTTCCCAATTGGCATAAACTCCCTGGGTCCTTTTGAAGTTCACTTCGGCGTTGTTGATGGCGCGAGTCAGATTGATGGCCAAGCTGCGCCGTTCTCTCTCTCGATCGGCCGCGCCCGGCGACGGGGCTTTCTGTGCCCGGGCCCATGGCAGCGCAAACAGCATTCCGGCCAACGCCAGCCCTATGGCGATCGTGCTCTTTGACCTCATGATCCTCACCCGTCTCGCGGAGTTTACCTTGTGGACGTTCTCGCCATTGCATGATGCCATTACTGCCGTTGATCTTCCAAGTCGGCTGCAATCGTTATAAGTAGCGCAGCGCGATCGAGGGATCGACGCGGGTGGCGCGGCGAGCGGGAATGTAACAAGCCAGAAGCGCGGTCCCGACAAGGAGCAGTGTCACCAGCCCAAAGGTCAACGGATCGGTGGGAGTCACATCAAAAAGTAGCGACTTTACGGTGCGCGCAAGGAGCAAGGAGGCGATAATCCCGATCACCACTCCCACGAAGATGGTCCGGAGTCCTTGGTTCAGGATCATCTTCAGGACGGCACCGGGATCCGCGCCGAGAGCGATGCGGACGCCAATTTCATGCGTACGGCGACCGACGGAATAGGCCATCACACCGAATACGCCGGCGGTCGCGAGCAGGAGAGCCGTCGTTCCGAAGAATCCTGTGAGGATGACGTTAAATCTCCTGGAGCCCAGAGACGAGGAATAAATTTGAGAAAGTGTACGAAATCTCGCGGGAATCTCCGGGTTGAGGTCTTCGAGGATTCCTCGGGCTGCCGAAGTGACCAGTTGCGTGTCAGCATCGCTCTGCATCGTTAAGGTAACTGCAGCACGGGGCCGTTGGAACAGATTTACATAGACGGTAGGTCGCGGCGGCACATCGAGACCGTATTCGTGGGTGTCGCCTACGATCCCGACGATGGTCAGTAAACGCAGATCCCCATCCATGTTTCCAAATTCAATCGTGTGGCCTATGGGGTCCTGATGTGGCCAGCGTTCGCGCGCCAGCGATTCGCTGATTACGGCAACGTGAGGAGCATCCGCCCCGTCTCGCTCGTCGAAGATTCGCCCACGAATCAGCGGGATTTCGAGAACCTGGAAGTAGCCGTCCGTTGCGACGCAGAAATCTGCGCTGCCAAGGCGCTCCTTCTGCTGAAGCAGGGCGTCGAAGCCATCGAGGCTCTTCGGCATTTCATTCTGGGTCATCAGTAGAAACATCCCGTCGGGAAGGCCGCCATCCATCGGCAGACCGCTGGTCGCTCCGACACGATGCACGCCCGGAATGTTCTGGAGGCGGCCAATCAGGTCTGAATAGAACCGGGCCTGGCCTGTTTTTGCCTTCGGATCGTCGAGCGAGGGAAGCGAGACGTCCATGGTGACAATTCTGTCCACCCGGAACCCTGGATTCACTTCGAGAACCTTCATCATGCTGCGCCCGAGCAAACCCGCGCCGACGACGAGGACCAATGTGATGGCGATCTGCGCCGCCACGATCACGCGGCCGGCACGTTGGCCGGTCTGCAACCCGGCCTCTCCACGGCCGCCCTCCCCAAGGCCCTTCGAGAGATCCCTGGAGGTCGAGCGAACCGCAATGAACGCTCCGAGACCGACGGCGACCCCCGTGGTGAGCAAGAAGGCAAAAGCCAGTATCGGAAGACTGATGGAGACGCTCTCTAGCCGCGGCAGATTTTCCGGTGCCAGGGCAACTAATCCCGCCACACCGCAGTATGCCCCCAGCACACCGAGGACGCCGCCCATCAGCGAAAGCAGGAATGCTTCGGTGAGGAACTGGCGGATCAGCCGCCCGCGTGCCGCACCGAGAGCGCTGCGAATCGCCAGTTCCGACTCTCTCGCCGTCGCCTGTGCCAGCAGCAGATTTGCCACGTTTGCACACGCCACCAGCAGCAGGAAGCCCACCGCGCCGAACAAGATCAGCAGAGCCGGGCGGGCCTTGCCGGTGATGGATGCCTGCAACGGCAGGACCAATCCATCCTTCAGCAGATAAGTTCCTTGCTCGCTGGAGGTGTCGTGGATGCGCCGAGCAATCGCGCTGATGTCCTGATTGGCCCGCTGCACCGTAACCCCGTCCCGGAGGCGCCCCACTGCAGAATAGTTATGCGAGGTTCGGCTGGGGTTTTCGCCGTCTAAGTCTGCAGGGAGCCAAAGATCCACTTCTGCCGGGAAACGGAATGCTGGCGGGAGCACTCCGATAACGGAGAAGGCTGCGTTATTGATCTTCAGGTGCGACTGCGAGAGGTCCGACGGCGAGCCGAGGTATTCTTTCCAGTACCCATAGCTGACAAGGACGGTCGGGGCCGCCCCTTTTTTCGCATCGCTTGTGAGGAACTCCCGGCCGAAAACTGGTTGAACGCCGAAGATCTTGAAAAAACCGGGCGAGACAGTCGCAACCGTTGTGCGCGTTGGGTTCGAACTTCCCGAAACCGACACGACATCGCTGCCATATTTCGCGACCGCCTGGAAGCTGCGATTCTGATCGCGAAAGTCGTCGAAGTTCGGGTCCGCGACCCGCGACGGGTTGCCGGCTGAGCTGATTTCGAAGATGGCCATGATCCGGTCTGAATCGGGGTATGGCAGCGGCCGCAGAAGCACGCCGTACACCACGCTGAAAATTGCAGTGGTCGCCCCGATGCCCAGGGATAGAGTCAGGATGGCGACGGCGGTGAAGCCGGGATTCTTGCGGAGTTGGCGGAGGCCAAAGCGGCAATCGGAGAGGACAGCTTGGAGCCCATGGCCGAGGCGGTTCTCGCGCACCTGTTCTTTGACCTGTTCGGTGCCTCCAAGTTCGATGCGCGCTGACCGGAGCGCCTCCTCGGGCGACAGGCCGGCGCGGATGTTTTCCTCGGTGAGCATCTGCAGGTGACAGTGAAGCTCCTGCTCTAGGTCTGATTCCACACGGGGAGAGAGGAAAAGATTCCGAAGGAAACTCCGGACTTTCAGAAGGAGCGACATTTCTAACACCTCGTTACGATGCTTCGAGCGCTCGGGCGATGGCCCAGGAAATACGCCCCCACCGCTTGGTCTCTACCTCGAGTTGCTTCGTTCCAGCCTTGGTCAAACGATAGTATTTTGCGCGGCGGTTGTTTTCGGAATCGCCCCAAAAGGAAGAGACCCAGCCTTCTTCCTCCATACGGTGGAGAGCGGGAAAGAGCGAGCCCGGCTTGACGTCAAACGTTCCGCCGGTGATCTGCTGGACGCGGCGGGAGATCCCCAGTCCGTGCATTTCGCCCGCGACCAGCGATTTCAGGATCAGCAAGTCCAGCGTCCCTTGCAGAAGGGTTGTCGGTCGGGAATTCAACATGTCTCCTATCGAAACTCTATAGGAATACTACGCATCGACCTATAGACTGTCAATAGGGAGCAAAAAACAGCACGCGGTGGCTTTCACTCTGGCGAAAACGCCCGCACCGTTGGTGAAGTTCCATGAAGTTCTGTTCCTGCGGGGCTCTCTGGAGTATGATTTCGGCCCGGACAGGCTTCGAGGCTTCGCCCCCCCTTTTGTGCAGCCCAGGAGGTGCCCATGTCTGCCACCACGAAGAGTATGGAAACCGCACGTCTCGCCGCGCTCGACCGTTATGCGATTCTGGATAGCGAACCCGAGCAGTCCTTCGACGACCTGGTTATCCTGGCTGCCCATATTTGTAAGGTCCCGATGGCAATGCTCTCTCTCGTCGATGACCACCGCCAGTGGTTTAAGTCCAGTCTTGGTGTACAAGTAAGAGAGACTCCGAAGCATAGTTCCATCTGTGCGCACGCCATCCAGCAGGGTGATCTGTTCATTGTCCCTGACACTTTGCAGGACCCGCGTTTTCGGGAGAATCCTCTGGTGCTGGGCGATCCGCACATCCGTTTTTATGCCGGCGCCCCCCTGATCAATGAAGACGGCTACGCCTTAGGGACCCTGTGCGTTGTGGACCGAGAACCGCGGGACCTCGATCGTGAACAGCGAGAGGCCCTGAATTCTCTTGGCCGGCTCGCGCTCCGACAAATGGAACTGCGCATGAACCTGCAACTCCTCAAGACCGCGCTGAACGACAGAACTCGCGAGGAACATGCCCGCGAGTTGGAGCTGAAGAGGCTCGAAGAGAAAATTGTGCGCTTAGTGGGTTTGAAGATCTAAGCAGAACCCTGCGGAAGCTTGGAAAAAGCAAAGGCCCCGACTGGTTGCCGGGGCCTGTTGTCTTTTTTGGTGAACTAACTCTTCGAAGGAGGGCGCGAACAGGTTTGCCCCTGCCCGGCACAACACGTCCTTCCCTCCTTTTCGTTGCATGCCATGGCATCCTTCCCGCAGCATTCTTTCTGGTCTTTCATCGTGCACATTTTGCCATTCTTGCCGGTGCAGCAAGCCATGGCTGCCTTCTTTTTGTTGTCATCTTTCTTGCCGTCGGCCACTTCTTCCTGGGTGCAGCAGGGCATGGATTTCGTCGAGTCACTATTTTTGCTCTGGCAACAGCCCTGGGGTGCAGAATCACCTTTCGCGTCCTGGCCATGGTCTTTTGCAGGGTCGCAGCAAGAGCACCCGCTCTTGGCGGCTCCTGTCGTCGAAGACGGGGCCGGAGCGGCGGGTTGTTGCGCGATCGCGGGAACCCAAAGCGCAAGAGTTACGAGTACAGCAAGCAAAACCATTCGAAGTTTCATTTCCTTAGCTCCATTCTATTTTTCTGAAATTCCCAAAGTGGGAGGTACGTCCCACGCGAACAAATCGGATGCAGAGCAGCGCAGGGAGGGAAGGTCTCAAAGACGAAGAACAGTCGAGGAATGCAGCCGGTCGCGCGGTCGTTGCCACCGATCGAGACTCCATCCATACTCGTGTCCCGCGGCCGGTGCGGCAAGACTCGACTGGGAAACCAGGGCGGACTTTACGGGCGGTGAACCTTTCACCACCAGCGCCGGGAGTTCATGCCGGGCCTGACGGGAAACGGAGCAACAACCCGGATGAGTGACGATGTGCGACGGGCACTCACTCGGGAGGGGGGATGCGGCTACCGCGGGGCCCAGAGCCTCGTGTGGGCAGCAGCTGTGGCGCGTAGGGGAAGGTTCAGGTTGGTAGGCAGGTGAAGCTCCTGCCGGCGCCACTGCTGCTGCCCGAGAGTGTTGGCCTTGACACTCCCAATAGAACTGGTTGACGGTCCAGCCCAGGAGCGCGACGATCAAGACCACTCCAAGAGATCGTCTGGCCATTACGGAACGATTCTGTCGCCAGACGCGGATGAATTCTGTGACGGCCGTCACTTTTGGGTGTTTGACTGAATAGTTTTTCAACAGTCGCCGAACCGGGTATGCTACTCCGTGCATGCTTATCCGCAAATGGATGCTCTCTGC
The DNA here is from genome assembly GCA_963842585.1 of Candidatus Acidiferrales bacterium. GTDB lineage: Bacteria > Acidobacteriota > Terriglobia > Acidiferrales > UBA7541 > Acidiferrum. The sequence continues at coordinate 50,508 of CAWJHG010000011.1, read as the reverse complement.
CGCCCTATTGTGGCTCTTAATACCCTCTCTGCTCACCGGACAAGTCCGCAAAGCGTGCCCCGGAGGAGTCACTCTAAAAGCGAACGCCGCAGTTTCTGTGCAAGGATCCCTCCTGCTGGCCGAAGTTCTGGGACCGAAAACCCTGCCGGTATTCTCGAGCGAATGGGATGGTCAGGCCAACCCGCTGTGGCGGGAGGACGAAAAGTCGGCGATCTCGCATGGGCTCCTCGGCATTGACCTTGAAAAGCCTCCGGGGCGCTACGAATGGAAAGTGAGCTGGCCAGGCGCACAGGGGGATGTCCTGACTTGCAGTGTGTTTATCACCGTGCAGCGCGCCCAATTTCCCACCGAACGGTTGAAGGTGGAAAAACAGTTTGTACAGCCCGACCCCGAACAGACCAAGCGCGCCGAGGAAGACCAGAAGAAGATGCGCGCAATTTACGACACCGTGACGCCGGAGCGGCTCTGGGACGGCAAGTTCCGCCTCCCGCTGAAGGAGAAATCCAAGGGAGGCAATTTCGGACGCCGCCGTATTCTGAACGGGGAAGCACGATCGCCGCATGCGGGCGTAGATTTTCCGGCCCCCTCGGGAACTCCCGTGTTTGCATCGCAAGCGGGCAGGGTCGTTCTTGCGGAACCGCTGTTTTATTCCGGAAATACTGTGGTGATCGATCACGGCTACGGGATCTATACCCTCTACGCGCATTTCTCGGAAATCGCCGTGCATACCGGCGACACCGTGGAGGCGGGGGCGGAGATAGGCAAAGTGGGGGCGACCGGGCGGGTAACCGGACCGCATCTTCACTGGGGATTGACGATTAACCACGCACGCGTGAACGCGATGGATATCGCCGAGCGGCAGCCCTGACAGTCGTCTTTCCGGTCGATTACTTCAGATACGTCCGCACAATCTCGATCAGATCCTCAGCCGCTTCCGACGAAGATTTCGTCTTGCGAGGCATGTGATTCAGGATGTGATCTTCCATCAGTTCGCCCATCAGGCTATTGATGGCCCCGCGGGCCGCCGCCAGGCGCTGCAGGATGTCCGCACAGTGGGCGTCTTCTTCGAGTGCACGGAGTGCCGACTCCAACTGGCCGATCACTTTCTTGGTGCGGGAAATAAGGTCGATTTTTTCGCGAGTCATGTGTGTCATTGTGATTGACTACCCTAGGGGGGTATGGTAACAAGGACATGGCGTGCGTTACCAGCAGCTTCCGCGCCACATCCGAATAGGCAATGCCTAGGGAATCGTACACAAAAGACCCCGTGCCTCCTAGAACTTGCTGCCGGGCCGACCGCCGTACTTTGCGCCGCTGACCCCGGGGATTCCCCCTTCTTGCCGGCTGACGGTATTTCCCAGTCAACGGCTCAGGTGGGCCGAAACTGGTCGGCGAGAAGTGGACATGATGTTACAGACCGTTCATCAAAGGGGACCAGGCCCTCGGGCATCCTCAATCTATTGCCTGTGGGTTCGTCGAGGCCAGGAAGAGGACTCTCCCTTGGTTGCCGTGTGGATCGATAGCGAAATGCGCGGGTTTGAGCGCGAATTCGCGGCCGAAGCGGATGCGGAGTTATTCACGGAAGCTGCCTTTGACGAGCCAGGTAATGCCGGCTCGATCCCATTTCGGCCTTTGCGGGTGAGCACCGGGAGCGCGGCGCATCCTTCATGACCCGCAGACGTCAAAATTGGGTTGGGCGCTACGCCGGTGCGTTGCTTACGGTTCGTTTGTGGGCCGCCTGCTGCTGTGTTCTCCCGGGCATCGGCTTGCGTGCGCAGGACACTTCCGCTGCCTCGAGCGAGAACGCCGCGGAAGCCGATCCCGTTCCTTTTCCAACAGATGAGCCGCTGACGACCATGATCCCCCACGCGGAGTGGCACCATTGGTGGCTTTCCGGGCAGGCGAATTTCATATCCCAATACCACCCGAGTTTCTACTCTCCCTACCAGGGAAAGAACAGCTTCACGCCCGAAGCCCAGGATGCCACTTCGCGCGTTTTAACCTTGTTCACGGGGTGGCGCCCCACGGAGACCACGGAATTCCTCTGCGACGTTCAGGAAACCGGCGGTGCAGGCCTCAGCGAAGCACTCGGTATAGCCGGATTTCCCAACCTCGACGTGGTGCGAAACCCGACACTCGGCAAGGCACCGTATATTGCGCGACTCATGTGGCACCAGATCATCCCGTTGAGCCGCAAGAAGGTGGTCTCCGATCGAAACCCATACAACCTCTTTGAGGAATTGCCGGAGCGCCGGCTGGAAATACGTTTCGGAAAAATGAGCCTGGTCGATTTTTTTGACATCAACAGTTACGGGAGTGATAGCAATTTTCAGTATATGAACTGGGCGGTAGACAACAACGGTGCCTACGATTACGCCGCGGACACGCGCGGTTTCACTTTCGCTGCGCTCGTTGAATACCACGACCGCAATTACATCGTCCGCTTTGCCGAAGCCCTGATGCCCAAGGTGGCTAACGGCATTCACCTGGATGCGGACCTGAGCCGTGCTCGCGCGGAAAACCTGGAATTGGAACTGCACGGGCGCCTCGTCGGGAAGCGGCAAGGGATCGTCCGGTTTCTCTCTTACGTGAATCACGCCAATATGGGCGACTATCAGCAGCAGATCAATGAGTGGCTGGCCGATCCGGTCACGCCGGCTCCGGATATCACAAATCACCCGTTGCAGACTACGGTCAAATACGGCTTCGGCATCAATTTCGAGCAACCCGTAACAGATTGGTTCGGGCTTTTCGGTCGTTGGGGCTGGAATGAAGGCCAGCACGAATCCTATGCGTATACCGAAGTCGACCAGACCTGGCAAATCGGAGTGGGAGGCAACGGATCGCGTTGGGGTCGACGGGCGGATCGACTTGGCCTGGTCTTCGTCAGTAACGGTATCAGCCACGATCATGCGCTGTACCTTGCCTATGGTGGGGACGGATTCCTGCTCGGAGATGGCAAGTTGAACTACGGGCGTGAAAACATTCTGGAAAGTTACTACACGCTGCACGCCTGGAGAGGATTTTTCCCCGGCGCCGACGTGCAGTATATCGTGGATCCGGGCTATAACCGCGACCGAGGCCCGGTCTTTGTTGCCTCCTTACGATTGCACATGGAGTTTTGAGGTCGCAGCGATCGCCCGGCGACTAGTGGGAGCTGATAACTTGCGTCTGGGATTCCGTTAGCCGAGTTCGCGTGCTCTTGACAATCCCTGCAAAACGCCTGGTCAGCTCGCGGATCCGATCGGGCTTGTGCAACTGCATGGACTCGCGGGGAATGAGTTCCTTGCCAACACTCAGTGCCGAGGCTCCTGCCAGCAGATAGTGGGCCGCATTTTGCTGCGTCACTCCCCCGGCGGCAATAAGGGATATTTCTGGGAAAGGACGCCGAAGGGTGCGGATGTAGTTGTCCCCACCTACCAGGGAGCAAGGGAAAATCTTTACGAAATCCGATCCCGCTTTCCAGGCCGTCAAAATCTCGGTGGGGGTGAGCGCGCCGCACATCATGAGGACATTGAGATTTTTTGCCACCAATTCGACCGTCGGAACATCCAAAGCCGGGCTGCTGATGAATTGGGCGCCGGCGCTGATGCACTCACGGGCCGTCATTACGTCGAGGACGGTCCCCGCACCAATGATGACATCAGAGACACTCTTCACAATTTCGCGGATCACGTCAATGGCCCCGGGGACCGTCATGGTGACCTCGATGATGGGAATCCCCCCATGCGCCACTTCCTGAACGGCGAATCGAGCATCCTCCGCAGAGGAAGTGCGGATCACCGGAACCAGACCCACCTCTTCCACGCGTCGACGCAATTCCTCTTTCTTCATGATGAATGGCTCCCGGGACGCCTGCTGGAGTGGCTACGAGATGCGGCGGCCGCAAAACGAAGATCTGGGAGCATTATAGTGCTAACGGTCGCGATTTCCAGTCCAGCCGCCGAATCCACGCTCCCTGCGCGACAGTGGTAGACTCGGGGCAGAGGGAGAGTAAAACCATGGCCCCCAAGAAACCAAAATCCAAGAAATCCCACAAGCCGAAAGTGCAGGCGCGGAAATCCGCCAAGAGGAAAAAGAGTTCAGTGAGGGCTCCCGTCAAGCGGAAGCTGGCAACGAAAAAGAAGCAGGCTACGCCCAAGCCCGCTCAGCGACCGCGCAGCCAGTCGGTTCGGCCAGTGCCTGGCGAGTTGATCGACTACGAACAACGCGAGAGAAGAGCCAGTTCCGGAGGGCAGTCCGGCGACATGCAAGGAATTGCTGGCATGGCGGATGTGGACTCTGAGAGTGTGGAGCAGTTGCTCGAGGAAGGACAGACTTTTGAGGCCGAAGCGGTCAGCGGCGTCGAAAACGCTCCCGATCCCGATCAGGCGGAAGTGCACACGCGGGAAGTCCCGGAAGATGATGTTCCCGAGGAATACCTCGAAAAAGACTAGCATTGCTGCCGGTCGATGCTGCCGGATGCAGAGCTTCTAAATGCGCGTCGGAATCATCTCGGATACGCATGGCCTGCTGCGGCCCGAGGCGGAACGTGCGCTTCGGGGAGTCGATCTGATCCTTCACGCCGGTGACGTTGGACACCCTGAGATTCTCACTAGACTGAAGTCCCTGGCTCCGGTTTTCGCCGTCCGGGGCAATGTCGACACTGCCCCATGGGCGCGGCAGTTACCCGCCACTACGGTTGTGGTCGCAGGAGAAGCCAGTTTTTATGTGCTCCACAACCTGGCGGAATTGGACCTGCATCCGGAGGTTTCCGGGTTTCATTTCGTCGTCAGCGGTCATACCCACCAGGCAGAACAACACGAACAAAGGGGGGTGGTCTACCTGAATCCGGGCAGTGCAGGACCCCGGCGATTTCATCTTCCCGTCACCCTGGCTCTGCTGGAATTGGGTTCCAGACCCTGGAAGGCCGAAATCGTCGATCTTCTGGGGGCCGCCGGGCGCTGACGCTTGATGGATTGGGTAGCAGACTCACAGGGTCTGTCTGCGCTGCTCTGGTCTTCCGCCCTGCGGACTAAGGCGCACCTCGAGGCGCAGCTTGCCTCCTTTGGCGCAACCGCGCTTCATTGCCCGGCCTCAATAGCCTCATTCTCATTGCGAAAGTCGGGCTCTTCGTGGTGCACGGCATGCTCCTTACTCTTTGGGGGCGCGGTAAGCCCTAGCAGATCGTGACCAGACAAAGGTCATTCTATAGGGGACCCGCGTCACCTCGGGGGGATGACATGAGACCATATCGAGTGATTGCGGCCCTTTCCGTCCTACAAGTAATTTGTTTTCTTGTACTTAGTCACTTAGAGCCAGACTTCTTTCTGCTTCATTTCTACCAGACCATCGTCTATCTCGGGATTCTGATTATGCTTTTCTACATGGAAGACCGTTGGGCCTACATGATCGGCATGGTCGCGCCAGCGATGTGGCTCTTGATGGTATTTGCGTCCGGCCTGCTTGGCGGGGCCGCCAGACAGATGCTGAGGCTTGGACAGGGCCATGGGCTGACCAATCCGGTGAGCTTCTTGGCCGCAGTTACAGCGATTCTCAGCCTACTGATGATTGCCGCCTGCGCCACCAGATGGATCAAGGAATATGCTGGATTGGGCAAGTCGGTCAACACATTCGCCGTCAGTTTCGGCATTGTGGCGGTCTACTACGGGATCCTTGTCGCGTGGTTCTGGCACCTGTTCCCGCTCGTAGTTGCCAAGAGCTGATCGTTCGCGCCTGGCTGCAAGATTGGCTTCCGCACTCGGCCAGGGTTCCGGGTCCTCGACCGGTCAGGAAGCTCGAGGCGCTGCGGAAGTACTAGCGTACCGTTCGGGAAAACTGTAAATTGGTACAACCCAGCTATTGTCCGAAGCCCTGCTTCAGGACAGAATCATCCGTCGAACTAGCCGCATGTGAGCCCTGCCCGGCTCAAGGCAGATGTCCCCAGCCAAGCATGCGTTGCCGTTCGCCACACGGCTTGCAAGATCAGGCGGACCCAGCATAGCTGAGGAGAAGGTCCCCATGGGCGTCTTACACTTTCGGTATCGGGAACGCCGCCGTACATTGCGTGTGGCTCTCGCGTTGCCCATTGTCGTTCATGGACAGAACGATCTGGGCGAGAAGTTCTGTGTGCGTGCGATCACCCGATCGATCAATAAGCAGGGCGCCTTGTTGGCCATGGATGAACTGGTCGTCCCCGGCCAGTCCCTTCTGATCGTCAATGAAAACACCAATCGTTCCGCAGAAACCCGGGTGGCACATGTCAGACGGGAACGAGACGGAAAGTTACACGTGGGCCTGGAGTTCGTAAACCCGGACATGAACTTCTGGATGATGACTTTCCCGCTTCCTGGAGCCAGACCTCTCAGGCGTCCCGCGGGCGCCAAGAACCAGGACTAATCCGGCCCCCGAGACCTTCTTTCTTCCTAACCACTCCATGACTTCAGAAGCTGCAGAAAAGCGGATGGCACCGCGGTGTGTTGCACCCCGGTGCCATGGGCGTTGCGATACCGTTTAGGAGTGCGACGCGACGGTGCGGATGGCATCGTCGACATCGTGAATCGCGCGATCGATGTGGCCAAAAGAGCGCTGTTGCAGTCCCTGGGCAAAGCTGTTGTCTTCTTCATGGGCGATGTCCTGGTGAGCCTTTTCAAGCAGCTGCTTGGCGCGATGCAGGCGCCCGGTGTGGTCGAGCCCGGCATCAACCGGTGGATGATCGTTCAAATCCTTGCCGTCGTCGATTGAAGCCTTCTTGATTTCGGCAATCGCATCATCGATGGCGTGGATGGCTTCCTTCTCTTCGTGCCGCAATTCACCCCCATCGTGAGCCTCCAGGTGGGCGCGAGCCGCGCGAAGATCAGTCAGCGCATGAAGATAGGCAGGGTGCTTGCCTTGAGCAGAGGCTGGGCCTGAACCGAAACCGAGGAACAGGGCGAAAACTAGTGCGAACACGGCAAGTCGGGCGATGGACCTCATCGTCGTTTGTTCTCCTTGGCAGATTTTGAAAGGGTGCCGATTTGCTTTACCGAATCGAGCTGGGCGGTTCCACTCTTCGGGCACTTGACTAGACTAACCCTGCGGCGCCAGGTTAGTTGCGGATTCAAAATCGGCTTTGCGTAATAGGTTTCCTGTTCGAACGGTCAGGTCTTAGAACCGGCCACTTTCCCGGTTACTCCCTATCTCCCAGCATGGCCGCACTTTTTCCGTGCGGCGGTCTTCGACTTGGCAGCTTTAGGGGATTTAGACCTTGCGGCGAGCGACTCCCGGATTGTTCCTGGCAGTTTTGCAACCACCAGTTCGTAGGACCGCTCGATGAGCGCTGTCACTCTCGTCTCGGGAAGGGTATCGGGTGTTTCAATCGCGATCCACTTCGCCCGCGCCAGATAGGGCGCCGGGAGGATGCCCTGCTGCTCGCAAAGTTCGGCAAATTCCTCTGGGTCCGCTTTGAGAGTTAGCCACAGCCGGGCAGGTTCGAGCGGGGTGAGTGCGAACATTTTGCCACCCACCTTGAAGAGCAGATCATCGCCCCATTGAATCTGCTCGCTTGCGCCGGGTAGGGCCAGGCATATCTTCCGTAGCCGATCGATATTCATGGTGAGGGCACCCGCTGCCGGTGTGGAAGGGCATAGTCTAACGCTGAAGTTTTCCGTTCGGAAGTGGATTGTGGTCGGGATAACGGAGCAAGTAATGGGGGGGGATAAAAGAGCTGGGTGGCCGTGCTATCGGGGGGCGTGTTTCTTTTTAGTCTCCACATGGCCGGACAGGAGCCGGCAGCAGAGCGTAAGCCCTTGACCTTCTCTCTTGACTGCGCCGGTGACGATTGCCCGCTGTCGAAAGGAGGACCGCTGGCCATCGGCGCGCGCAGCGGTTCCGTCAAATGAAAACCCGGCAAAAACGCGGGCTGGCACAGCACGCGGCAAAGAGAAAAGGCGCTGGCCATCCTTGAGGGTGCGGACACAGCGAATATCGACCGTCATGCCGATGTGCCTTTCGACGCAAGGATGCTCGCCCGCATCCCGCCCGGTACCAGGCTCAACGTGACCAAAACAGCAAGCGGATGGCTCGAATAGGTTTGCGTGGTCGCTCCGGCGGCAAAACCGTAGTCGGGGTCGTAGGAACACGCTATGGCCCGAAGGGATGTGCTCTCTCAGATACATCGGAGGCACATCAGCCTTAGTGAAGGCCTTCGATTACATATTCCGCAGAGATCTTCCGGAAGTAGCGATACGCATAGTTCTTGCCGTTGCGTGAGACGATGACGGCCGGGCGTCCGGCGATGGAGGAGACCTCCGACAGGGAGAAGGTGTGAAGCAGGGTTCGTTGAGAGCCGGCGAGCTCGACGCGCCAAACCTCGACCGAATCGAGGGGACCGTTGCGCCTGACGAGGAGCGCGGTGTCGTCGGAAGTGAAATCGAAGGGCCGATCGCCTTTTTGTAGCTGAGCGATATTTCGGGGCGGGCCACCGTCGAGCGGAAACAGTTGATATTCTGAACCATCGCTGTTCACGGTCAGAAGAAGCTTGCCGCTGGTGGTGATGGCTGTGCCGCGGATTCCTTCGGGCGTGATCGCGGTCTCATTGCCATTCGGGTCGATGACATAGGTGCGTTCGGGGTGGCCGGGTTCATTTCCGACCGAGAACACCCGCCCATCGGGCAAAAAGCGGGCGTCGAGGTGACTCACCTTCGAATGGGTGAGCTGGCGTGGTTCCCCGGCTCCCACGGGAAGCAGGAGAAGCTGATTTGCACCCACTACCGTGCGGCTCAGCGCCCATTTGCCATCGAGGGAAAGATCCATGGGATCGCCATCGCCAAGGCGCACGGCAGGTGAACCATCCATATTGCGAAGGAACGTGCCATACTGCGCGCCGCTGTGTTGATCGCCAAAAAGGATCTGCTGGCCATCCGGGGAGAAGCGCATCGTCGAAGTCCAATCCATCCAAGTAAAATCGCGGTCCTTCGCATTGCCAGGAGTGGAGACCATCAGGATCAGGCGACTGTTGACGTCGGCCACGAGCACGCGGCCATCCGGGAACGAGTCCTGGATGTCGATATCGCCGGGAGCAGAGAGTAGCGGGCGCACCCGGCCGGAGAGGGACGCCGCAAAGAGCGAGCGATAAACGCCTTCGGCAACAGCGCTAAACCAGATTTCGTCTCCCTTCGGAGACCAGGCAAGTCCTTGGGTGGAAGCATAAGCGCCGCTGAGCTGCTTGCGATTCCCAGCAAGATCGATGACCGAAACAAACCCTTGATCGTCGCCAAAAGCAGGGTGATCGAGGAAAGCAAGCCTCTTTCCATCGCGTGAAAAACGGGGGTCGCTTATCCATCCAGGAGTTTCATAGAGCACCTTTCCGGTAGGGTACTCCAGGGTGTAGACGTGACGCTCCCGAACATAACGAACTACGGCAAAATCCTTGCCATCGGGAGCCCAATCCGCATATTGCACGGAATCGAGAATAGGGCGGGGCGCCCCTCCCCCGACCGGAAGCCGGGCAAGGGTCCCCGTGCGAACGTAGCCCGGGCCGACACTTTGGAAATTCTGGATCACCAGCAACTCTCCGGTAGGAGAGATCGAAGCGAGCGCGTCCGCCTGTACACCTAGGGGGCGCATTCCCTGGCTATCCATCCGCGTGGTGTAAAGAGCCATGGTGGAATCTGATCCCCAGCGCGAGGCGCAGACGATGCTTTGTCCATCGGACAGGAAACGAGCCGAGTCCACCCTGCCTTGCTGGAAGGTAAGCTGGACAAATTTTGGCGGCTCCGGATGCCAAGTGGCACGGGAAAGAAACCAGGTGGCCGGAAGCAGCAGAGCGAGAGCCGTGGCCCCCAAGCCCGGCATCAGCCATCTGCTCCTTGTTTCCGGGGCCACCGGTCCGGCGAGCGCCGGGATGGCCGTAGAGGTTCGAATGCCACTGAGTTCGCCGAGATGGAAAGCAATATCGCCGGCCGACTGGAACCGCTGCTGCGGCGATTTTTCCATGCAGTGGTGGACAATGCGATCGAGAGCAGGCGATATTTCTCGATTCGTAGCCGTAAGCTCCGGCGGCTCCTGGTTGAGAATCGCGCTCATGACATCGGCGGCGGTTTCACCGTGGAAGGCGCGCTTGCCCGCGAGCATCTCATAGAGAACTACGCCGAAGCTGAAGATGTCGCTGCGGGTGTCAGCCGGCTTTCCACGAACTTGCTCGGGTGACATGTATCCGATGGTGCCGAGCACCACGCCCGCCTGAGTAACCGACTGTAAAGTGAGGTTGACGTCGGGCGAATTTGCTTCGGTGAGCTTGGCAAGGCCGAAGTCCAGAATTTTTACGCGGCCGTCATCGGTCACGAACACGTTGTCGGGCTTCAGATCGCGATGTACGATGCCGCGTTCGTGCGCTGCCGCTAGACCATTTGCGATCTGGATGGCGTAATCGAGCGCCTTGCGTTCGCGAAGGGCCCCGGATGCCAATCGCTCGCGCAGCGTCGAGCCTTCGAGCAGCTCGGAAACGATGAATGGCGAGGTTGTCGGCCCCGGAGCGGAGGAGCCGGATTCACCCGCCGTCTGGTCCACGGAGGCTGTTCCCACGTCAAAGACGGTCAGTAAGTTCGGGTGATTGAGAGCTGCGACGGCTCTGGCTTCCTGCTCAAATCGGCGGAGGCGGTCCTGGTCGTTTGAAAGGGAATTGGGAAGGATTTTAATAGCGACATCGCGCTGGAGACGGGTGTCACGCGCGCGGTAAACCTCGCCCATGCCACCTGCGCCGAGAAGGAATTGAATTTCGTAAGGGCCTAACTTGGTCCCGGAGTTAAGAGCCATTGGTGGGCGAAATTATAGAACAGGTAGGCCATTCATGAAAATGAGGCGCCGTTCTCTGTGTTTGCATACAAACGAGCCTGCAGAAGGCTCGATCGCGGCTGCCTCGATCACCCGTTGCGTCGCGTTCACCACGGCACGTCCATGCGCACAGGATTAGTGTTGGATCAGCGTTGACTGACTGGCGACGCATTGCCAGGTGCCATTCATCTTTACCCAGGTGTCCGTAAACCGGCCGCGGCGGCTGTATGGCTTGCCCTTGTTCATCCCCCTTTCATGGTACACACCGGTCACCACGGCACAATCCCCGAACACATGCGCGTTCTGCTGCTCGTTGGTGATTTGCTCCGGGGCGAGACCCTCACTCTTCACGCTGGCGAGGAATTCCGCCTTGGAGGAAAGGCTACCGTCGTAATCGATGTACACCAGTTGTGGAGCCAGCAGCTGGTCGAGCGCCGCAACATCTTTCGATTGTTCCGCGTGATTCCAGGCAGTCTCCAGGGCAAGGATGCGACCCTCATCGGCAGTGATCTCCTGTGGGCGGCTGTGGGAGATCAGGGCAACCGAAAAAAGCACCAGGGGAAGTCCAGCAGCAAAGCCGAGTTTCATCGGAGTATTCCTCCTCGAGGGGAGAAGTTTCTCCTTATCCTACACCGTCGGTCTCTCATCGAGAGGCTTTCCCTGCGCGCGGGTTAGGATCTGCCTTTGACTCCGGCGAGAGCATGTTCCTCAAACGCCACCGAGAATGAGGGCGACTTGCGCTCTTCCAATTCAGCCAGAGGCCTGCCCTCACAAATATCCTGTTCGAGAACGACTCAACGGCAACCGGGAGAGTGATCTCTGATGCGCAGGGCAGTCGACAGGCTGCAAAGTCGCCAATCATTCTGCCTTCGCCAGGCACATCCCTTCGACTGGAGCAACCTCGGAATCCTCGGCCGCAATTTGCTGCCAACCGGTCAGAAAGTTGGACAGCGGGTGGGGACAAGACTTACTGGCCCTTGTCGTAGGGCAGGCCCTGTTCTGCCCAGTCCTTCGCAAAACTGTCGGGCAAAATCAGCACCCGGAGCTTCGTAAAGCCCATCTGGTGGAGCATGGTGAAGGCCGGGCGGACATTGGGACAGCGCTCCATCGGGCAGCATCCGCAATAAATGACCAGACTCGTCGTACGCGGAAGGGAGCCGGCCCACGCCTTGATCTGCGCCAGGCCGTCCGCACTCCCGCCGCTCCCGTGAAATTGCGCTCCCTTGATGTGACCCGCGGTGTAGAGACGCTGAAATCCCACGAACAAGACGGTTGGTGAGGATTTGCTGTCTGCCAGTTCCTTGACCAGATCGGCAGGTTGCACGGTTTGCGCAGCCGTCCATGGGTTGGCAGCGTCCTGTGCCTGTGTGAGTGGAACGGAGAATGCGGCGAGGATGAACAAAAAAAGAATGGCAACCGGAAAAGCGAGTCTTACCAGACGAGATGTGGCATCCATCTTCTTCCTCCAGGAGATGCTGTGGATATTCTAGCGCCTAGAAAAACACTGCCGAAGGAAAAGTCTCGGGCGCAACCGAACAGAGGAAGGGAACTGATTCCAGATCCACGGGCAAGCCAAAAACGATCGCACCCCTCAAGAGACGGCCGAAAACTCAAGGATTATTCGCTGCTGCGCGGGTAAACCGTAGAGGTTTGTCGTATCCCTCGGCATAGATCAGCAGGTACGGGTCCTGATAGGCGTAGCGCGTAGCCGCGCCGAGCGCCTTCAGGTAACTGTCTTCCTGCGCGCTCACATTGTTCGCCATGCAGGCCATCCGCGTAGAGGCCAGCGCCCCTATCTTCAGAGTGTCTCCCGAGATGGCCAGCGATCCCGTAAACCGATTACAGGAGCCATTTCCCGCAACCCGCCCCGCCTCGGGGAATGCCAGAGTTGCCTTAGAATCGGGAATCGCGGGGGTTCCCGCGAGGTCCACCAGTCGCCATTCCGAGCCGGGCAGCGAGATGATGGTCGAATCAGGCACAGCCACATTCCCCACCGGCTTACGGGACGAGCAGGAAACCGTGGCCAGCGAGATCACAGCCGACAACAGGGCAGCAGTGGTCCATCGCACCGGCGACTCTCCTTATCGGGATTCAGGTGTGAACAAGAAAAAGGCCGAAGGCCGGGATGTCCTACCCGGCCCGGAGCGGGGACAACGATTGCCTTAGGCAATCTTCTTGGTGAAAAAAGTCTTGTACAGGTACAGCAGGAGAATGGCCCCGAGAACGGACATGATGAATCCCGCTGGCTGTCCTTCCTGGTACCAGCCGACCAGCCTTCCGAGATAACCAGCGAGGAAAGATCCTGCCAGGCCGAGGACCATGGTGATGATCCATCCGCCAGGGTCTTTTCCCGGCATGAAGAACTTGGCCACGGCACCGATGATCAGACCGATTAATGCAGTCCAGAGGAGACTAAACATGAGAGCAACTCCTTGTTGAGGATCAATTTTTGAGACAATCCGAGATCACAAAATTCGGGCGGCCAACCACCAGTGTGTCTGCCTAGGCAAACGGGCGGAACAGGGGGCTTCTTCGACCGACGGGGCGGGAACTGATTTCGTCGGAAGGACTATATTCCACTTTACCTAAGAAGTGCAATACGTCGAGAATCTGATGCGCCAGAGTTGAGTTTTGAATACAGTGCGTTACTTTTTCAACTCGGCACGCGTGCGAAGCAGCTTGGCTGCGGTGGTGCGCAAAGTCTCCGGCACATTTTTGTTCAGGGAGAGTTTCTTGACGTCGGCAGCGTTGAGCATGGGGAGCATGTGCAGCGTGACGTCCAGCGGGCACTTCGGATTGTTCATCAGGTTGCGCACGACGACGTAATTCTTCCGGAATACCCGGTTATTGGCAATGAGGCGGAGGATTTCATCGGTCAGGTTGGCCATTGCCGCGAATGATTCCACTTCCTGGTCCGTTAGGCGCGGAGACTGAAGAACTGCCCGCTGCACCACCTTGTTGTTGTCGCGGATGAGCGTCCGGCGCGCGCCGGAGTCGCCCTTCATTGCAAATTGCACGCGTTGCGCGACCGTCATTTTGGCGATTTGCTGCAGGAGGGTTTGGCGCCGCTGGGGATCCGGTTCTGCGTCAGCAGCGGCATCGGCAAGATGTTTCAAATCGTCGGAGACCGTGGTGCTCTGCAGTTCATGGAGGGTGTTCTTCTGATCCGCGGTGAGGTGTGGGGAGTGTTCGAGCGCAGCAGCGAGCAAATGCGAAGCCGAAACTCTGTCCAACTCTTCGAGCAGTGCATGCACCTGCGCAGCCGAAAGATGCGGAACCAGAGGCACGAGATGTTCGCCCGGGCAGTTTCTGTTTGCCAGCATGCCGGAAATCACACCCGCGTGACCGGGAAAACTCTTCCCCGCGTAGGCGAACAGGGCCGCCACGGCATTTTCGCGTTTGAGCGACTCCACAAAAATTTCTGGCGCACAGGAAAGAAGTGTCTCGCCCGCACGCGTGGCGATCAGTTCGTCTTGGTCATGGGTCAAAACGGCCAGAATCTCCACGCGTTCAGCGGGAGGGAGGTGGGCGCTGCCCGCTCCGCATACCGCGAGTTTTCGTTCGCGGGGAGCGCGCCCGTGCCGAAGATCTTCGAGAACTTCAGGGCTGAGAGTTTCCACCGGTCGTCTGCCTCAAGTCCTTGCGACTCAACTTTATTGTACCGGACGCGCCTGGAACGCCAAGGGGAGGCATGGCCTGGCCGTTCAATTCCAGCAATACCGCACTCGAGTCGGCTGCCGTGACTTGGAATCCCTCGCTGGCCGAGAAATGGCGATTCTCCCCAGCCTTCAGGTCGTTGTCGAATACCACGTTGCCGTCGGACTCAACCAAAAGGTGAGTTGCGGCTCCGGCAGACACGAAGAGATCGAGAGGGGCCGGGGCAGGAACTCCTACAGGTGTGGACGGCACGGCCGCTGTCGAGGGAGTTGCGGGCGGGGGGACGGGAACGGTGCCGTTGGACTCAGAGCGCTTCAACTCGCGGCGGGCCACATAGTATTTCCACCCATACATTCCGCCGGCAGCCAACACGGCGAGCACGAGCAGGATACCTATCACAATCGCGGCGGGTATCCATTTTGGTGGCGAAGGAATCCTGTTTTCAGGGTGATCGTTGGCGGTCGGAATCTTCGTACCATGCGCCAAATCGTATTCAGCAAGAAGAGCTTCCTCGTCGAGCCCGAGGTACCGCGCCACCGATCGGACGAAACCGCGATTAAATACGCCGCCCGGTAGCTTCTCCCAGTCTTCATTCTCCAGAGCTTCGAGGAAACGGGGTCCGATACGGGTTGCCGAAGTGATCTCTTCGAGCGTCACCTCCCGCAGTTCCCGCTCGCGTTTCAGACGTTCGCCGAAATTTCCCCTGGCCATGCCCTCTTCCTGCAAAGAATCAGTGTATCAGTAACAGCCACGGACGATTGGAATCATCCAAAAGGAGATGGCCGAAATGCGTTCCGGCCCCATTGGGAAAGGCGACTACTTTGCCACATCCGCTGCGGGATACATCCTCTGGAACTCGGGATCGTCATGCAGGAATATCAAATCCGGGTCACGCCGCGCCCAGGTGGAGTCCTTAAATCCAGCTTCCCACGCCAATCTCAGTGTTTCCACCGCCTCCCGCTTTCTGCTTAACATGGCATAGGTGCAAGCGGCATTGTAGAGAATGGACGCTTCATTCGCCCGCAGCGTCAAGGCCAGATTCAATTCCTTCAGTGAGTCATCCACGCGTCCGAGTTCGGCATAGTCGGTTGCCAGCAAAATCCTGGCTCTGGCATCTTCCGGTACCTGCTTCAGGTGATTTTCGAGCGCTCCCATACGGCGCATCAGTAAATTCCTGTAGGAGTCCTTCTTTCCCAGCGCTCCGAGCGAATTCGCAATGGGGATATATACGTTGTAATCCTCCCCGCTCACCTCCAGCGCGAACTCCATGGCATCTTCAACTTCCTGATACCGGCCAGCCGAAAACAGCGCGCGGCACAGCAGGTAGTAAGCTCCTTCGCAATCGCGCTTTCTTTCGATCGCCTTCTGCACCATCCGAACCGCTTCGTCATGCAGATCCGTCGCGTACAGCACCCAGGCTTGGCTTACCTGCACTTCCGGCAAATCCCATCGCAATGCCACGGCTTTGCCGGAAGCGTTCCGCGCGCGTTCCACCCAAATTGCGTCGCGGCTGTAGTTGCAAAAAAACATCGCGCAGGCGTTGGCGCAGGCCGCGTAGGCGAGGGCAAAGCTGGGATCAATGGTTACCGCGTTTTCAAACATCTGCAGTGCGAATTCCAGATCCTGACGCGTTTGACGTCGCGCGTAGCGTTTTCCGCGCAGATACAAATCGTAGGCTTGGAGATTTTCCGTCGGTTTGATCGCCAGTTCTTCCAGTTCCTGCGGCGACAGCGTTACACGCAGAGCCTCGGCGATCTTTCGCGCAATCTCGTCCTGCACCTCGAAGACATCTTTCATTTCGCGGTCGTACCGTTCCGACCACAGGGGAAAGTCGGTATTGGTATCGACCAGTTGGGTGGTGATTCGCAACCGGTTCCCCGAGCGCCGCAAGCTCCCGGTCAACACAAAGGCGGCCTTCAATTGCTGCCCGACTTGCGCTGGTGTCACTTGCCGGTCTCGAAACGCAAGCACCGTCGGTCGCGAATAGGTGTTCAGCCCGCGGATCTTGGAGAGCTCCGTGATGATGTCTTCGGTGATTCCATCGCGCAGATATTCGTCTTCCCTTACGCCACTCAAATTCTCGAAATACAAAACTGCCACTGATTTGGTGCTCGGTTTGGATACGCCGGCTTTGCTGTCGCTGAGCTCCACGGCACGTTTGTTGCCGGAATCCAGATCCCGCTTCAGCCGGATCAGATCGGTCTTCAGTTCCGTTGCTGACTGACAGCGCAGGGTCCGGTCCTTTTCTAGCAGTTTCGATAAAATCCGGCCAAACTCCGGCGGCACCAACGGATTTACGTCGAGGACCGGCACCGGGTCGCGATTCAGGATTGCGTCAAACACAATCGCGGAGGTATCCCCTCGGAAAGGCAAGACGCCGCTGGCCAACTGATAGAGCACCGTACCCAGGGAAAACAGATCCGTCCGCGCATCCACCAATTGCCCGCGGGCCTGCTCGGGGGACATATAGGAGACCGTCCCCATCGCCGTGCCGGGAGTTGTCAATTCACCGGCCATGGTATCCATCTTTGATGGCGAGGATCCGTCACCGGCGACTTCTGCACGCTCAATTTTCGCCAGGCCAAAATCCAGGATCTTCACCTGGCCCCGCTCGGTTACGAACAGATTCGCGGGTTTGATATCCCGGTGGACAATTCCCTTTGCATGCGCTGACTCCAACGCATCAGCGATCTGGATCGCCATGGGCATCAATTTGTCCATTGCAATGGGTTGGCGGGTCATCTGTTGCGCGAGTGTCTGGCCTTCGAGCAGTTCCATCACCAGGAAGTGGTGCCCTTCAAATTGCTCAATCGCGTGAATTGTGCAGATGTTTGGATGATTTAGCGCTGACGCTGCCCGCGCTTCCCGCTGAAAACGCTCGATCAACTGGCTGTCCTGGGCCATGGCTTCCGGTAGAAACTTCACGGCCACGCGGCGGCCCAGTCGCGTGTCCTCTGCCTGGTACACCACACCCATCCCGCCACTGCCGACGGTACGGGTCACTTTATAATGCGAAATTGTCTGCCCAACGCGGGAATCGGGACTGGTCATGTCCGTTTGATACTAGACTGCGCCTTTCCCGTGGTCAAGTTAGCCTGAATCAAGGGCTGATTAGCCGAGGGTGACAAGTATTAACGCGGCGCTTGCGGAAGGGACGTAGCCCATCAAGGTGTTACCGGTGACGGTGAGACCATAGGGGGAGCGTGGCGCAAAGGTGCCATCCAGAATTACGGGGCTCCCCTGAATGGTCACCCCGCCCGTCGACGGCAGTGCCGGAGCGGTCATCACTTGCAGTGTGGCGGACCGAACTTCGCCGGGGCAGGTGGCCGTAAATTGCAGGTTCTGTGCGGGGTCCTTATTGACCAGGATCATGCTTAGCTGATTGGGCGAATTCTCGATCGTGTAGGCACTGGCGTTCGCTCCGCCCGCGTCAATCGTTGTGCCGAGCAGCGGTCCTTGACCGGCCAGCGTGAACAGCAGAAGGCCATAGTATTCAGGGCGTGCTTCGACAACCACGCCGTCGGCATCGGCAATCGGCGTGTAGCCGCTGCTGTTTCCGCCGCCATGCAGATTCACGCCCACGCTACCTCCTTGGGCAATCGTGAACAGGTGATCGAGCACCCAGAGCGCGGAAGCATAGGAATCGCTCACATTCGGCGCGCCGCCGTTGTAAAACGAGTTGGTCTCCGCGATCCGATACGGCACGCCGGTTGCCTGGGAAGCCGCGAGCAGGGGAACCAGGTCTTTTTGCAGACTGCTGTCCGGGTAGCTGAGCAGCAGGGCGATGTTCGACGAGGGATCTTGACCATTGGCGCGGTAGTAGTGCATGGACAGTAGCACCACATCTTTTTCCTCTGCCTGTGCGAAGGATGTGAACCAGTTGCTGTTGTACGCGGTCACCGGGCCGGTAAGGGGTACGCCGGGGGTTTGCGCCTGAATCGCCGAAGCAAAGCTCTGCCATAGCAGGAGGTAATCGGAAAAAGTCCAGCCTGCCGGGAAGTAGTGCCCCGCGTACAGATCGACTTCATTTCCAATTTCGACGCCGAAAAGGTTCGTGCCGAGTGCTTTCGCGGCGTACGCGACTTCCTCAGCGGCTACCGCGGGGGTCGACTGTGCCAAGTTCACACCATAGAGCACCGGCCAGTCCACGGCCGAGAGGAACGCCGCCAGATTGTCCACGTCCGGCGGTGCAGTTTGCCCGCTGGTCTGACCCGCGCCGCTGCCATTCCAGTTGGTTTCGTCGACCGAGTTGCCGCCAATGCGGAGCAGGCCCTTACCAAGTCGCTTGAACAGGCCGATCAGATTGCTGTTGGTGCCACTGAATAGCGGTTGGGAGAGTTTGCTCTTCTCATAGCTCAAACCGGCAAAGGACGCTGGCACCGTTCCTGTCTCGGTCGAGGAAACGATCACCGTTGTAGTCGTCAAAGGCCCGGTCGGGACCGGCTGCTCCTCGAGTTGCCCCGGGGGAGTGGTACCTCCTGTCGAACCGCTGCCGCACCCGATCAGCAAGGATCCTGCCGCGATAGTCCCAAGCGTGCCCAAAACCTCTCTGCGCGAGAGCAGGGCACGAAGAGCTCGCTGTTGGTCATTTCGAATGATGCGTGACATCTCCGGAAAAGTCCTTTCGGCTCGCAAGCAAGAGGGCGGGAGTCTTGGGTACGGCACTGGCAGTTTGCAGGAAGGCAGGTGCGATTGCTTCACTTGGTGCGAACTTCTCTCCAAAACCCGAGGCCCGGAGATAAGTTGCACCCGCCGAATTGCAAAGTAGAGCGGATATGCTCGCGATTGGCTCAGTCTCCATTCCTCATGTCGACGTTTCTAGCCTAGGGCCAGGAGGTTGCGGATCAAGGTCGCGCAACTTTTGCGACAGAATTCGTGTTCGCAACAGAGAGAATCGCTCCGCCACGAACGATCGAAGTCAATTTTAGTGGCCGGAGTCGGGGGAGCGCAAATGCTTCCTAGAGCGCGTGCCCAGCGATAAATGCCGAACTTCAAGGTTGGAGGAGAAAAAACAATGATCCGACCAAGCGGTTATCTGGGCACGCTTTTTCTGGCTGCCGCCGCTCTTTCACCGCTGGCAATGAGTGGCTGCGCAGCCAGAGTGCGAGTCTACGATGAATATCACGCGGACTATCACTCCTGGAACGATCGCGAGGATCGGGCTTACCAGATGTGGCTGGCGGAACGACACTACGAATATCGGGAGTACGTCAGGCTGAACAAAGAACAGCAGCGGGAGTATTGGAATTGGCGTCATAACCATCCAGACGCCGGACGGTAACCAGGATACCGGACCAGGGGAAATGCGGCGGACCGGGTGAGGATTTAGCATTGTGGCCGCGATTGGCGATAGCCAGTAAAAAAAAGCCCTGCCGCCGTGGAAGAAAGTCCGGTCGGAATGTCCCACGCCGACAGGAGCGCCAATGTGTAGAGAATCGAAGTTTAGAGCGGCGAGCCACTGAAAGAGCAGAGTTAGGACGGCGCACAGCAATCCCAGCCAACAACCGAGGGCCGGACGCTGTTTCTCCCCGCTTTCTCCCCCGCTCCGCACCTTTGAGATTTGGCCCGTTTTCGCCTGCACCCAACTCTCGCCCAGGCAGTGCGCCAAGCGCGGGTGCACTCAAACGTCCCGGACGAGAAGCTGTGCAATCCAAAGCAGCCTGTTTCGATTTGTTTAACAGGTATTCACAAAAGACGGAATAGACTAACAGGCTCTGAAGTAGGATCAGTCCTTCCACCCCGGGAATCGACCATTGCTCTGGCCACGACACACCAGTCCTGCACCACCAAGCGGCCTCTCGCCTTGGGTTGGCTGTCTTGCTCTGGCCGTCTGGCACCTTCTCGGCTGCCTGCCAGGGAGTGCGCAAACGGCGAAGTCTCTGGGGGAGGTGAGAACAGTCTATGTGGAATCGTTCGGGAAGGACGATGCCTCGATCAAGGTTCGCGATAAGCTGATCGCGCAATTGGGCAAAAGCCGGAAACTCGAGCTGGTCGCGACGCCAAGTGCGGCCAACGCGGTCTTGAAGGGCAGCGCGAGCATTTGGGCGGCCGGCTACTTTTCGACCGACGCAAGAGTCCCAGCGAATGCGCGTCAGGCGATTCTGCATGGCTACCTTTCCGTCGAAATCGTTGGGAAGGAAGGCGAACCGTTATGGTCCTATCTGGCGACGCCGAGCAAATATCGCAGTACTGCGATCGACGACGACCTTGCCCGTCAGGTGGTCGGCAAACTGAACGCGGCGTTCGAGCAGCGGAGCGAAACCGCGCCTGTAGGTCCGACACGGGAACGAGCAGGTGAGATGAAGCTGACCGCTGCCGGAGCAACGTTTCCTGCGCCGTTGTACCAAAAGTGGTTTGAGTCTTTTGAGTTGCATCGCCCGAACACGCAGATCGAATACCGCGCAGTCGGTTCCGACGCCGGACTACGCTTCCTGGTAGAGGGAAAAGTGGATTTTGCGGCTTCCGATGTGCCGGTTACCGATGAAAAGGTCCCGGAAGCGAAAAGACCGCTGCGCCACTTTGCGATGGTCCTCGGGGCGGTGGTCCCGATTTATAACGTAAGAGGAGCCGGCCCTCCGCTTAACTTCACCGCAGAGATTCTGGCGGGCATTTATCTCGGAAAGATCACGAAATGGAACGACCCGAAAATCCGGGAGTCCAACCGCAGCGCACATCTGCCGGACAGCGAGATCGTGGTGATTCACCGGTCGGACGGCAGCGGGACAACGTATGTATGGACCGACTACCTGTCGAAGGTCGATAGGGAGTGGAAAAGCAGAGTCGGGGTGGGTTCCGAGGTCCATTGGCCAGTGGGAACTGGTGCAGAGGGCAATGAGGCGGTCGCGACAAAGGTGCAGCAGACTGCGAACTCGATTGGCTATGTGGAGCTTGTCTATGCCTTGCGTCACCAGTTGAGCTTTGGCGCAGTACGCAACGCCGAAGGGGAATTTGTTCCGGCGGATTTGGCCAGCGTTTCTGCGGCGGGGCGCGGGGCGACGGAGACCATGAGTGAGGATATGCGCGTATCGCTGACCAACATAGCCGGAAAAGGGGCGTACCCCATAGCCACATTTACGTGGTGGTTGCTGCCCGCGGAACGAGGAGGAGTCGAGAAGCGAGCAGTGCTGCTCGAACTGCTCGAGTGGGCGCTGACGTCGGGGCAGAAGGAGTGCTCGGCGCTCGGCTACGCACCGCTCCCGCGCGAGATTGCCAGCCGCGAGCTGCAAATCCTCAGCAATACCAAATAGAGACAGACAGCACCCGGTTGCGAGCAGCACGGGAATCGCGCGCTCTCTCGATAGCTAAGGAATCACCGTGATGCCATAATCCGTCCGCTGCACCTGAAGGCGGCCGATGGCGAGATGGGAACGCCTGTACCACGAGCAGGTTGCGCAGTATTTTGCGAGGTGCCTATACTGACCGATACTGGCAGGGAAAGGTGTGGTCGAGCGGCGAGGATGGCTTCGAGGAGGCCGCTGGCCTGTAAAATCGACCGGAGAAACGTGCATTCGTGAGCCTCGACGAAATTAAGCAATTCCCGACGGTGGAACGACGGCGCAATGCCATTGTGCCGGGAGAACGCCGGGAAGCGGGTGAAGTCGCGGTCTTCCAGGAGTTGGGGAAGGCGCTGACGTCATCGCTGCAGCTCGACCAGGTGCTGCGGACCATCATGGAGAAAATCGACGAGTTTCTTCGTCCGGATAACTGGTCGCTACTGCTTCTCGATGAAGCGAAGCAGGAATTGTATTTTGAGCTGGCCGTGGGAAAAGCTTCGCAGGCGTTGAAAGACGTGCGCATCAAGCTCGGGCAGGGCATCGCAGGATGGGTGGCGCAGCACGGGGAAGTGGTGATCGTGCCGGATACGGCGAAGGACACCCGGTTCTTTGGCAAGGTGGACGAGAAGACCAAGATGGAGACGCGGTCGATCGTGGCCGTGCCCGTGAAGTTCCGGGACACTTGCCTGGGTGTGATCGAGTTGATCAATTGCGTAGGCGCTGAAGGATTCGACCCGCGGGACCTGAAATTACTGGAGGCGCTGTCTGATTTTGCGGCGATTGCGCTTGAAAATGCGCGGCACGTGAAACGGATTCACGAGCTGACCATCAAAGATGACTGTACGTCGCTGTACAACGCACGGCACATGGGCTTCATCCTGGACACGGAAATCTACCGTTCACAAAGATACAACTACGAATTTTCGATCGTGTTTATTGACCTGGATCATTTTAAGCAGGTAAACGACACGCACGGGCATCTGGTGGGGTCACGACTGCTGGCGGAGATGGGGGATGCGCTGAAGACCAATTGTCGACTCATCGATTTCGCCTTCCGGTACGGCGGAGACGAGTTCGTGATTTTGCTGCCGCAAACGTCGAAAGAGAATGCCATGAATGTGGCGCGGCGGTTGCACCGATTGCTGCGGGAGACGGTGTGGCTGCAAAAAGAAGGGCTGAACATCCGCATCACCCCGAGCGTGGGTCTGGCCGCGTACCCGGCCGATTCTAAGACCAAAGAAGGGCTGTTGCATCTCGCGGACGAAGCGATGTATCTGGTAAAGAATACCAACCGGGACAACGTGGCTGCTGCCAATGTGGGGATCCTGCCGGCACAGACGGCTGCCGAAGCGGCAGGAGAAGCAGCAGGCTAGGGGACGTTTCGCGCGGACAGTGTACACCTTCCGCAAATTCTGATTAACTGAAAATATGAAGCGAAGCGAGGCAGCGCGATATGCGCGTTGGTCCGCGTTGACAGCGCTGTTGCTGGCAACAGTGACCGGCGGCATCTACATGCGGCGGCAATGGGTCGCGCACGTGGAGAGAGTGAAGGCCCCGCCGCCGCTGACCGAAGACAAGGAGCGGCAATCGATTGGACTGACGCTATCGAAAGGGGAAGGCGACCGAACGGTCTTTACAGTCCAAGCCTCGAAGTCCACGGACTTGAAGGGGCAAGACATTAGCCTGCTCGAAGATGTGAAAGTGACGGTATTCGGAAAGCTGGGCGATCGGCACGACGTGATCCACACCCAGAGCTGCAGATGGGCCAAGACGAACGGGTCGATCGTGTGCAGCGGGAACGTCCAGATGGATCTTGAGAGCGCCCTGGATGTTGAGCGAGCGCGAGCCGATACCAAAAGCAGGCCGAACGTGATCCACGTGGATACCAGCGCGGTCACGTTTCAGCAGAAGACAGGAGAGGCAGAAACCACGCAGCCCGTGAAGTTCACTTTGCCGAACGGCAGTGGGGAGGGAATTGGGGCCACCTATAATTCGGAAAACGGGATGCTCAAATTGTTGAAGGATGTGCATATTCACTTGAAAGCTGCCGAACCACTGCAACCTACAAGAAAGCCGGCAACACCTGCAACCGAGGTCGAGTTAGAAGGCAGTAGCCTCGACATGGTCAAGCAGACCAGGAAGCTCGTGCTGTTTGGCCCGGCGACGGCTACGACCAGTTCGCACCAGCTGACTACAGGGATATTGACGGTCTATCTGGATGCCCAGAATCGGGCACAAACCCTGGTAGCCGAGCCCGGTAGCTTGAATCAGACACCGCAAGTTGTATCTCTCCCTGCACAGCAGGGACGAGGACCGGAGACCCTGCGCGCGGACCTGCTCAAGGCGGATCTGGCGCCGGAGGGCTGGGTGCGGACCATGCAGGCGGAGGGCAATGTGCAGGGAAAATCCGAGAGCGGGGAGATGCTGGCAGAACACGGGGACGTGGCGATGTGGCCGGGTGTGAACCAGGCCAAGCTGATGACGCTGCGCGGGAATGTACGTTTGAACCAGGCCGATCTGAAGACCGGCGCACCTCGTAAATTGACGACCAGCATGCTCGAGGTGAGCTACTCGGGCGGAAAAGCCGAAGTGCCGAATGTGATGCAGCATGCCGAAACGCTGGATCGAGGGACGATGGAATGGAGCGATACGCAGGAGATGCATTCCAAGCTGAGCGCGGACAAATTGTCTGCAGACTTCGGAGAGACCGGGAAAGCGCAGCACGTGGTGGGGACAGGGAACGTCGAGACGCAACGCGAGATCAAGGGCCGACCAACGCAGACGGCCACCTCCGCGACAGGGGAAGCGCAACTGGATGCGACCGGCGGATGGACCGAAATGACCTTGCGCCGGAATGTGCATCTGAAGGAAGGCGAGCGAAGCGCGGATGCACAACAAGCGGTGTTCGTGCGTGCGACACAGACGGCTGTCCTGACGGGGCAGGCGGTGGCGAGAGATGAAAGCAGCGAGACGAAGGCCGCAAAGATCATCTTCCATCAGGATAGCGGGGACATTGAGGCGGAAGGAAAGGTGCGGTCGACGGACTTCGGCGATCAAAAGCCCGCCATTGCTTTCAGCCCGTCGCCGTCGAACGTCGCCTCCGAACGTATGACAGGAAATTCCAAGGCGGGGAGAGCGTTGTACACAGGGCACGCGAGAATGTGGCAAGGACCTTCCGTGCTCGAAGCCAACTCCATCGAATTGTTGAGGAACACTCGGATACTGAATGCCAGCGGTGAGGTGCGTGCCGTATTTCCAAAGGCGGACAGCAACAATCAGAAAGTGAAAGATGCTTCGGTGTGGCACATCTCGTCGGGAACTCTGACGTATTGGGATGCCGAGAACCGCGCTCACCTCGAGAAGAACGTAGTCGTGCAATCGGAAGGACAGAGAATGCGGGCCCCGGTGCTCGATCTGTACTTCACGCGGGATGCGGATGCAAAGAGCGGCCGGGAGGGCACCACGCAGATCAGTCGGGCGGTGGGAACGGGCGGGGTGGTAGTCGAGCAGGGCGACCGCCGGGGCACGGCCGAACGCGGGGTCTACACCGCGGCCGACGATAAATACGTGCTGAGCGGAGGAACACCGACACTCTATGACGCTGGCGAAGGAATCACCACGGGACGCGAATTGACCTTCAATAATGCGGATGATACGATCATCGTGGATTCGGAAACCGGAAAGCGAACGCTGACCAAGCACCGGGTTCAAAGATGAGGGGAACGCGAAGCGATCCTACGTGAAGCGGAATGCCCACACTCCAAGGCGTCGATCTCAGCAAGTCCTACCGGGGACGCAAGGTAGTCGATAACGTAGAACTGGAAATCGGTCAGGGTGAAGTTGTGGGATTGCTGGGGCCAAACGGCGCCGGCAAGACGACGACGTTTTATATGATCGTAGGCCTGGCGCGGCCGGATTCCGGGCGCGTGCTGTTGAATGGCGAAGAGATTACCGACCTGCCCATGTATCTGCGGGCGCGAAGTGGAATCAGCTACCTGCCACAAGAACCTTCCGTGTTCCGGCAACTCTCAAGTGAGGAAAATCTGTTAGCGGTGCTCGAGACGCTTCCCTTGACGCCGGAGCAGCAGCGTGACAGGTTGGAAGAACTACTGGCACAAATGGGGCTCGAGACGGTGCGGCATAGCAAGGCATACATGCTCTCGGGCGGCGAACGGAGAAGACTGGAGATCGCGCGGTCGCTGACTCTGCAGCCTTCGTTTATCCTGCTGGATGAGCCTTTCTCGGGGATTGACCCGTTGACAGTAAAGGACTTGCAAGACCTGATACGGGAATTGAGCCGATCTGGGATCGGGGTATTGATAACCGATCATAACGTGAGGGAAACACTGAGCGTAACGGACCGTGCGTACATCGTGAATCATGGGAAGATTATGAAGAAGGGCACGCCGCAAGACCTGAGTAGTGATCCCGAAGTGCGGCGGGTGTATCTCGGGGATAACTTCCGGCTGAATTAGGTCTATCCTAAGGACCTGGGAAATCACGCATGGCTTGGCAAGGGCTCAAACTTAATCTCAAGGTGTCGCAGAAGCAGATCCTGACCCCAGGACTGGTGCAGATGGTCAGTGTGCTGGCGCTGAACCGTCTGGAGCTTCGCGAAATGATCAACCAGGAGATGATCGCCAATCCTGTCCTCGAAGAGCTCAGCGAAGAACCGACCGCAACCGATAATTACAGCGACGAAACCTTTTTGAAGGCCGAGACGGAGAAGGTCCCGGAGAAGAAAGAGGCCAACCCGTTCGACGAGTTCGATGTCGGCTCCTTCTTCAACCAATACCTGGACACCGGAGGAGACGGCGGTCAATCACAGGAAAGGGAAATTTCCGAGCGGCCGTCCTTTGAGAAGTTTTTGTCCTCGGCGGCAGGACTTACAGATCACCTGGCTTGGCAATTGAGCGTAACGATCTGTTCGGATACGGTAAAGGAAATTGCAGAGAATATCATCGGGAACCTGGATGAGAACGGATACCTGATGGCTTCCCCGGAGGAGCTGTCGCAAGACGGGAAATATTCTCAGGACGATCTGGACGATGCACTCGCGGTAGTGCAGGATTTCGATCCCATCGGCGTCGGCGCACGCGACCTGCGGGAATGCCTGTTGCTGCAGCTGAAGGCCTTTGATCCACAGAACACATTGGCGCAGCAGGTTGTCTCCGACCACCTGAAGCAGGTGCAAGCCAACCAGTTGAAAGAGATCGCGCGGGCGCTGAATCGCCCGATGGATATCGTGAAGCACGCGATCGATTCCATCAAGAAACTCGATCCTCGCCCCGGGCTGCGCTACAACAAAACGGAACCGCGGCTGGTGGAACCGGACGTGTATTTCCGGAAGGTGGATGACCTGTGGCAGGTGTTCCTGAATGAAGACGACATGCCGCAGTTGCGGCTGAGCCCGACCTATCGACGGCTGCTGGTACGGGACGCGGCGGACAAGGATGTGCGGAACTACGTGAAGGAACGGTTCACCGCCGCCATTCAGCTGATGAAGAACATCGAGCAGAGAAAACACACGATTTTGCGGGTGTGCCAGTCAATTATCGCGCGGCAGGGCGAGTTCCTCGATCACGGACCGGATGCACTGAAACCGATGATGATCAAAGAAGTGGCCGAAGAAGTGGGAGTGCACCCCTCGACGGTAAGCCGTGCGGTTGCGAGTAAGTACGCGCACACCCCTCAGGGAGTGATCGAATTGCGGTCGTTCTTCAGCGAAGCGGTGAACGGGCCGGAAGGCGGCGGGATGTCGCTGCAGACACTGAAGCGACAGGTCAAGAAGATGATCGACGAAGAAGATTCGACCAAGCCGCTGACCGACGAACAGATTGCCAAGAAACTGGAAGACGGCGGCATCCACGTCACCCGGCGAACCGTGGCCAAATACCGTGAAGACATGAGAATTCCGAGCACGCACCAGCGCCGGGTGAAGAGCTGAGCCCACAGAAACCGTGAAGCGCAAATCACGCCATTCACGAAGCAGCCGGAATCAAGGCCGACAACTGGTCATCCTGACCGGACTCTCCGGGTCGGGCAAGAGCACGGTCCTCAAAGCGTTCGAGGACATGGGCTACTATTGCGTGGACAACCTGCCTGTTGAGTTGATTCCCATTTTTGCCGAGCTGCACGCCGCGGGCGAAGGAGATTTTCAGCGTGCGGCGTTGCTCGTGGACGCGCGGGAAGGCCTGCAACTGGAAAAACTGCCGGGTTTGTTGAAACACTTGCGGAGGGATCACCCGATCATCCTGGTGTATATCGAGGCGCACGAGGATGCTTTGTTGCGGCGCTATAGTGAGACTCGACGGCCACACCCGCTGGGGAAGGACTTCTCTGTCCGCGAAGGCTTGCACCACGAACAGGTGCTCATGGAACCCATCCGCAAGCTGGCGGACGTGGTGATCGATACATCGCAATTCAACGTGCACGAGCTGCGAAACTTTGTGAACGAGCGGTTTCGCTTGGAGAACAAGAGACCGTTGCTGGTTTCGCTTGTGAGCTTTGGCTACAAATTTGGTGTCCCCACCGATGCCGACCTGATGTTCGATGTTCGATTTTTGCCGAATCCGCATTTTGTGCCCAAGCTGAGGCGCTATACGGGGAGGGATATGCGGGTGCGGCACTACATTGAGTCGTTCCCGCAGACGGGCGAATTCCTGCGGCGGATGCAGAGTTTGCTGGCCTACCTGATTCCCCATTACATCGAAGAGGGAAAGAGTTACCTGACCATTGCCTTTGGCTGCACCGGCGGAAGGCATCGCTCGGTCATGATGTCGGAGTGGATGAAGCACGCTTTGGAGAAAAAGGGATTCGCCACGCGAGTGGTACATCGCGACATCGATAAGTAGTGTATCCGGCTTGACCGACAGGGCGAGGCGGCTTCCCGCAGGAACATACTGCCAACAGCTGGGCATGGGCCTTTTCAGGGGTTTGATGCCTGTGTTGTCTGGCTGCAGAACCGGGGGACTTCAGAAACCATGGGCCATGCAGAGATTGCATATGTAGCGGGGCGAGTGCGCCCGGATCACCGAACGGAATCGACGAAAAATCAGGCCGCGTGCTTCCTGGTGCTGGCGCTGCTGGCCGCGTTGGCCATTTTCCCCTCTCTGCACAGGCCAGGACTCGCAGGTTTCGATGATTCGTTCTTTGCGCATGAAGGCAAAGAGATGGTGCGCACCGGGGATTGGTGGAATGTGCGTTTTAACGGCGACTTTATCATCGCCCACCCGCCGTTGTTCCTGTGGCTCGAGGCTGGTTCCTTCAAGCTATTTGGTGTGAACGATCCGGCGGCAAAGCTTCCTTCTGCACTGTTGGGCTACCTGACGATCTTATTGCTGTACTTTCTGACCCTAGAGTTGACCGGCGACCGCTGGCTGGCACTACTCGCGATGCTGGTACTCGCATCAACCCAGTTCTTTCTGAAAAATGCTACGCACGCCATGACCGATGTGCCGTTCACCTTTTTTTTTACACTGGCAATCTTCTTCTATATCAAAGGCCTCAAAGAAAACCTGTACCTGACCCTGCTCGGCCTGCCCCTGGCTTTGGCGCTGCTCACACGGTCGGTCGTCGGTTTTCTTGCTCTGGGAATCATTTTGATGCACCTGGTTTTGACCAAGCGCTTCAAACTATTATGCTCCCTCTGGCTGGTCGCTGGAATCGCTGTCGCACTCGCCCTGCCTGCCATTTGGTACGGTTCGCAATACCGGCTGCACGGGGCCGCCTTTTTTGCGTCGCACTTGCAGTTTCTGAACAGCAAGATGCATGTTGAATCGGTACCCGACCGCTCGATGACCGTATTTAACTACCCCGTGGCGCTTTTGAAGTATTACTGGCCGTGGCTGCCGTTCCTTATCGCCGGTCTGCTAATGGCAGTTCGCGACTGGAGAAAAGCCGGAAACCAGGTTGCCCTACTATTGATGATCTGGGTGGTGCTTGTTCTGGTGCCCTTCACTCTGGCGGAGACGAGATATCCGCGTTACATCATGTCGGTGTTTCCCGCTTTTTCGATTCTTTCCGCTCTGGCTCTGAACCGCGCCATTCCCGCGGCCAGAAGGCAAGTCTTTGTCTACGTGAGCTACACCATCCTTTGCATGGCGATCTGC
Source organism: Candidatus Acidiferrales bacterium (assembly GCA_963842585.1). Taxonomy (GTDB): domain Bacteria; phylum Acidobacteriota; class Terriglobia; order Acidiferrales; family UBA7541; genus Acidiferrum. The sequence goes on along the minus strand of CAWJHG010000011.1, from coordinate 20,675 downwards.
ATTTCCCTGGCATTTCCACCCAAGGCCCGGGCCGCCGACATGCTCAAGATCGCCCCGGTTGCCGAAGCGGAAAGTTCGCCGGACGAAAGAGTGCTGCTATACACCTACGAAGACGGGCGCGCGGACTACCTGTATCAATTCCTCTGGTACAGCAACCGATATGCTGAACTTGCGCCGAACTTGGGCGAGCTGGCAGCGACGCTGCTCCGAACTGAGGGGCAAACGGCGATTATCGACAAGCAGTCCTACCAGAAACTTCTACCCCTGATTCCCGGGAAGACCCCGCAGATTCTCGGTGAATCTGACAATCTGGTCTGTTTTCGAATCCCCTGAAATTGGGGAACTTTCGACTGCGCCGCGACCCGGACAGCCGGGCGGCCGATTTGACAGGGTGGCTGAGAGGCGAATAGCGTACTAAGAGCGGACCGAACAGTACAAAGAGGGACGGGGAGTGGGTGGACTGATTTCTCCACAATTAAAGAGACTTTTGGGCTATGTAGGACCCTACCGGATTTCCATGGCCGCTGGTGTCGCCCTGCTTCTGGTGGTTGGCTTGGCCGAAGCGGTCATCGGGCTGATGATCAAGCCGATTCTCGATCGGGTCTTGAATCCTGCTGCTCCTGATTCGAACGTCCTGTTGTTCACCGTGCCTCACGGTGGCCCGGCGATTTACCTGAACCGTTTCTTTCCGCACAGCATTCACAACGTCTGGGCGGTGGTTTCGATCTCTTTGCTGGTGGTGTTTTTTGTCAAATCCGTCTGCGAATTCGGCGGCAGCACGATGGTGCAATCGGTGGGCCTTCGCGCCCTCACCGATCTACGGAACGAGGTCTACGGAACGATCATTCGGCAGCCGATAGGATTTTTTCAGAGCCAGACGACGGGGCGGATCATGTCCGCGGTCATCAATGATGTGGAGCGGGCTCGACCCGCGCTTTCAGAATACCTTGCGGATGTGTTTCGACAGACCTTCTCCTTCATTGCCTTTCTCCTGGTGCTTTTCTCCGTGGATTGGAAATTGACGTTGGGCTGCGGACTTTTCCTGCCTCTGGTCGTCTGGCCCATCGGGAAGCTGGGTCGGCGGATCCGGCATTCAGTGGCCAGCAGTCAGGACAAACTGGGGGAGCTGAACCAGATTCTGCAGGAAACGGTCGGTGGGAACCGCGTCGTCAAGGCTTTTGGAATGGAAGAGTTTGAAATCAGGAAATTCCGGGCTGCCGCAAAACGGTTGCTCCGCGAAACGATGCGCTGGGTGCGCGCTCAGGTGGGAACTTCCCCGCTGATGGACTTGCTGCTGCCGGTGGTCATCGCCCTGCTCCTACTTTATGCCCGGGACAAGATCCGGATGCACGAGATGACCGTAGGTCTGTTTTTCACCTTCGTCTATTGCCTGTTCAAATCCTACGAGCCGATCAAGCGGATGGGGGCGGTCTACCAGCAGTTTCAGCAGGCACAAGGCGCTACGGCCCATGTTTTTGCCTACTTGGATCTGAAGCAGGAAGAGCAGGATGCTCCCGGCGCTGCCGAGTTGGACCACTTTTCCGGCGAGATCGAGTTTGCGGACGTGAACTTCTCCTACGGAACAACCGCGGTACTGCACGAGATCAGTTTCTGTGCCCGCAAAGGGGAACTGGTGGCCTTTGTGGGCACGAGCGGCGCCGGGAAAACCACCCTGGTCAATCTGATTGCCCGCTTTTACGAGGTGAATTCGGGGTCCATCCGGATTGACGGACGAGACATCCGTGAACTGAGCCTGCGTTCGCTGCGAAGCCAGATCGCCATGGTGACCCAGGAAAACATTCTGTTTCACGACAGTGTGCTCAACAACATCTGCTATGGGTTGAGTAACGTATCGAAGGATCGCGTCCTCGAAGCGGCTCGCGCGGCGCTCGCCCATGATTTTATCTCCGAGCTGCCGCAAGGCTATGACACGGTGATCGGGGAGCGCGGCACTCGGCTGAGCGGAGGGCAACGACAGCGGATCGCGATTGCTCGAGCCATCCTGAAGAATTCGCCGATCCTGATATTGGATGAGGCGACCTCGGAACTGGACTCCGAATCCGAACGATACGTACAGAAGGCATTGGCCAACCTGATGGTGGGCCGGACTGCCTTTGTCATTGCGCACCGTTTGGGAACGGTGAGAAAAGCCGATAAGATTCTGGTGCTCGAAGAGGGGCGGATCCGGGAGAGCGGTACGCACGCGGAATTGCTGGCCAAGGGCGGGGCTTATGCGCGTTTGCACGAAATGCAATTTGCAGACGACGACCTGACGCCGGCGGATACACGGGACCCCAAGGTAGTGAGGACTGGGGGAGAAGGATGAGCGCGAAGAATTCCAGCCACATCGAAACAACAACGGCGGGCAAGCTCGAATGCCGGTCGATGACCGGCTACGCGATGGTGCGAGGGGAATTTGATGGCTGGACGATCCGGGTAAGCGTGAAGAGCGTGAACCACAGGTTTCTCGATGTTAAGCTGCGCATCCCCGAGTCACTGGAGCCTTACGAGCACAAATTGCGGCAGGCGGTACGAGGAAAGATTCACCGCGGGCATCTGGACGTGCACTTGAGCGTCGATCCGGGAGAGTCGGCGCCGGTACATGTGAACAGAGAGCTGCTGAAGGCCTACGTGCAAGCGGCCGAAGAGCTGAGGAGTCAGTTGGGGGCGACCGCGGAACTGGATGCCGTTTCGCTCCTGCGACTGCCTGGAGTGATCACGGGCTTAGCGTCAGCCTTGCCCGAGACGGAGGAGGGCCAGGAAGCGCTCGGCAAGGCAATGGAAGCGTACCTCGAAGAAGCGCTCGGCAAGATGGACGAGATGCGGAGGGCCGAGGGCCGGCACCTGACCGAACAGCTACGGGCGCGAGTGGCGAAGATCGGAGAAGAGACGGAACAGGTCCGAGAACTAGTCAAGACTCTGCGTCCGGCCTTTTCCCGACGGTTGGAGTCGCGGCTGAAGGAGCTGTTGAACGGCACAAACGTGGAGCCTTCGCGGCTGGCGCAGGAAGCGGCGCTGCTTGCAGAACGGAGCGATATCAGTGAAGAATTAGATCGGCTGAAAAGCCACTTGCAGCAGTTTTCGAGCTTGTTGGACGGCGCCGGGGAGTTGGGGAAGAAGCTGGACTTCCTGTTGCAGGAGATGCAGCGGGAAGCGAATACCATGCTCTCCAAGACGCCTGGGGTCGAGAGCGAAGCCCTGGCAATCACCGGGCTGGCACTCGAGATCAAGTCGGAGATAGAAAAATTGCGGGAACAGGTCCAGAACATCGAATGAACGAAGGAACGGGATTAACGCCACTGGTATTGATTGTCTCCGGGCCGTCAGGTTCCGGAAAGAGTACGCTGGTAGAGAAGATTTTGGAGCTGCCGGGGACAATGTCCTCGGTGTCGTGTACTACAAGGTCGCGCAGGACGACCGAGGCCAGTGGAAAATGCTATGATTTCGTCACGGAAGCCGAGTTCGCAGACATGGTGGCCCGTGGCGAGTTCTTGGAATACGCGCAGGTGTTCGGCAAGTATTCTTACGGGACGCCAAAGAGGTGGCTGGAAGAATCCCGGCGCAGAAATCTTGATTTGGTGCTGGAGATCGACGTCCAGGGCGCGGCCCAGGTGAAGCAAAAGTTGCCGGAATCGGTGGCGATCTTTATACTTCCTCCCTCAAGGGAAGAACTCGAACGGCGGTTGCGCAGTCGAGGGCAGGACGCAGACGAAGAAATCGCGCGACGCCTGTCGAAGGCGTACGAAGAGATAGCGGCGAGCGAGAGTTTTTACGATTTTTGTGTAGTAAATGATGATGTGGACCGTGCGGAAAAAGAAGCGCAGGCCATTGTACTGGCCTTGCGATGCTCGAACGCACGTCGCCGCGATCGCGTAAGACGAGTCCTAGCGTCGTTTGGAGGATAAGATACTCATGACCGTGCAAACCAAAGCTCCCGAGAGCCAGTTTGCTTACGTCGTGCTGGCCGCGCGACGAGCGCGGCAGATCATGGCGGGCGCACCACCTATGGTGGAAAACGTGCGCACACAGAAAGCAACTCGAATTGCGTGCGAAGAAGTCACCCATGGGTTGATCGAGTACGACTTCTCGGTGATTGCGTTGAGCGACGAGGAAAAGGAAGCTAAGCGGCGCAAGTAGTGCGCCCGCGAGGTGTTCATGCGCATCACCCTCGGGGTCACGGGCGGAATTGCGGCGTACAAATCCGCGGAACTGGTTCGCCGCCTGCAAGACGAGGGGCATTCCATTCAGGTGGTCATGACGCGCGCTGCGCGCGAGTTCGTGACACCTCTTACCTTTGCAGCGCTCAGCGGACAACGAGTCATCACCGATCTTTTCCCGATCGCATCCGCGGGTGAGGGAAACCTGGACTCCGCCATCGACCACATTGCGGTAGCCCAGCGTACCGACCTGCTGCTGGTGGCGCCGGCCACGGCGGACATTCTCGCCAAGTTTGCGCACGGGATTGCGGATGATTTTCTGACCACACTGTATTTGGCCTCCACCGCGCCCGTGGTGCTGGCGCCGGCCATGAACGTAAACATGTGGCAGCACAGGGCTACCCAGGAAAACGTCGCAACCCTGCGGGCCCGTGGGGCGAGATTTGTTGAGCCCGGCGAAGGCTACTTGGCATGCGGAATGACCGGTTCGGGGCGGCTGGCGGGGCAGGAAGAAATTCTTGCCGCCGTGCGCGAAACGATGAAGGTGCAGCAGGACTTGTCGGGCGAAACCGTTTTGGTGACCGCCGGGCCGACTTGCGAAGACCTGGATCCGGTACGGTTCCTGACAAACCGGTCTTCGGGGAAGATGGGGTATGCGGTTGCCGCAATCGCAGCGCGGCGCGGAGCAAAGGTGCTGCTGGTAAGCGGTCCAACCGTGCTACAGACGCCGCAGGGCGTCGAACGAATTGACGTTCGAAGCACGGAAGAGATGCAACGCGCCGTGGAAAGTCACTTTCCGGGATGCACTATGGCCGTGTTTGCGGCTGCGGTGGCGGATTATCGGCCGGCGGAAAAGTCAGACAAGAAGATCAAGCGCGGGAAGGAAGCTCTGACCCTGAGGCTCGAGCCGAACCCGGATCTCCTGGCGAATGCGGCACGGGCCAAGGGCGAGCGGCTGGTCGTTGGATTTGCTGCAGAGACGGATCGCGTTGCTGAAAATGCCCGCAAGAAACTGACAGAGAAGAACGCCGACCTGATTGTGGCCAACGACGTCAATGCCAAAGACGCAGGCTTCGACGTGGAGACGAATGTCGTGACGCTGTTCTCCCGCGATGGGCGGGATCTGCCGCTACCCCGTTTGAGCAAGCCGGAAGTGGCCGAGCGTATCCTCGATGAGGCGCTACGGTTGCGCAGTGTGCCGCGAAGCAGGCCTGCCACGCAGCGGACGGGCGACTGAGCAATCATGCCCGAAGCGATTCCGGAACCCCTGCAGCGGAAAATAGAACAACGCCTCCGATATTACGAGGATCTGGGGATCAAGCTGTTCTACCGGGACCGCGCGCCTGATTCGGTCTCTTTCGACGACCGATCATCCACAATTCCAGAGCTACCCGAACGACCGAGTCCAGAGGAGAATTCGTTGCCCAAGCCGAAAAGCAGATTGACCGTACCGACTACCGCTCCTCCGCCGCAGCCCCGCGCACCCCTGATGGCACCGACAGTGACATCGTTGTTTGCGTCGGTCGAGAAGGTCAAGGGCGACTCGCTGCTGAAGATCCGGGAGGATCTGGGTAATTGCACACGCTGTAAGCTGCATAAGGGAAGGAACAAAATCGTATTTGGCGATGGCAATCCACGGGCGGAACTGGTGTTTGTCGGTGAAGGGCCGGGAGCAGACGAAGATGCGCAGGGTTTGCCATTTGTCGGGCGCGCCGGGAAGCTCCTGACCCAGATGATTGAAGCGATGGGCTTGCAGCGGAAAGATGTGTACATCTGTAACGTGGTGAAGTGCCGGCCGCCGGACAACCGCGCTCCGGAACCGGACGAAGTTCAGACCTGCTCGCCTTACCTGCGGCGACAAATTGATGTGCTCAACCCCAAAGTAATTGTTTGCCTGGGTGCGGTGGCGGCCAAGACACTGCTGGAAACCACGCGCGGAATTTCGCAATTCCGTGGGGAATGGCAGGACTGGCGCGGTCACAAGCTGATGGCGACCTATCACCCGGCGTATTTGTTGCGCAATCCCCCGGCAAAGGCTGACGTCTGGAAAGATCTGCAGAAGGTGATGGCCGAGCTCGGCCTGCCATTGCCGAAAAAGAAGTCCTCTTAGTTTTTGACCATGGGAATCCTGCTGGGGTTGACGACCGCACTCTGCTGGGGAAGTGCGGACTTGTTGGCACGCTTTACCACACGGAAAATAGGCACTTTTCGCACCATGCTGTATATGCAGCTGGTTGGGCTGGTGTTACTGACTGCGATCATGCACTGGCTCGGCGGTTGGGGACACTTGGCGGACGGATCGGGCTGGCGACCCTGGATCTGGGGAATTGGCGCGGGAGTGCTGAACACTGCCGGAACGCTCGCTTTGTATCGCTCGTTTGAGATCGGCAAAATGTCGATCGTGGCGCCGATTTCAGCGGGTTATCCGGCCCTAACAATGCTGCTCTCTGGGTTCACGGGCGAGCGGCTGACGGCAATGCGGGTGGTGGGTGTGGGCTTGATCCTTGCGGGCGTGGTGATCGTAGCGAGAGGGGAAATGATGCCGGGAGAGGCAGATCCGGCAAAGGAGAATGGCCCCCCGGGGAGAATGACCCAGGGAGTCGGGTGGGCGCTGGTGGCCGGCGCGAGCTTCGGCTTGATGTTTTGGATCCTGGGGATTCGGGTGGTGCCGATACTCGGAGCTATTCCCGGCGTGTGGTTGATCCGGCTGACCAGCCTGCTGCTGACGGCGGCCGCGATGTTGCTCCTGCGAAAGCCGGTGGCTGTGCCGGAGTTGAGGGTAAGCCGGTGGATCCTGGGAATTGGCTTGCTGGACACCAGCGCCTACATTTTCAACAGCTACGGAATGCAGCACGAGCAGGTGTCGGTGATCAGCGTGCTGGCATCGTTGTATGGCGCTGTGACGGTGGCACTGGCGGCGACATTATTGGGCGAAAAGATTTCACGGACGCAGTGGATGGGGGTTGCCGCGATTTTTGCCGGAATTGTCTTGATTAGCCGGTAAAGAAAGCGAAAGCACACCACCGGGCGGGCCTCCGGAAAAGGAACTGATCAAGGTTGCTGCTACACTACACGCGAGACGAAGACGTCCGTTCTACACCCGAGATGATGGAATCTTATTGCAACGTAGCCCTGCCGGTGCCCTTGCGCGCAAAGTTCACCTATGCCGTGCCGGAGGCTTTGCGCGGGCAGTTGCAGCCGGGAGCCCGCGTGCTGGTGCCCTTCAGGAAGAAATCACTCGTTGGGGTGGTTATGGAGATCGCCGCGAGTCCACCGGAAGGGACCAAGATCCGTGAAATTCAGAAAGTCATGGATTCCGTGCCTGCGCTTCGACCGAAGCTTCTGGAATTGGGACAGTGGATTGCCAACTATTACCTCGCCCCGCTCGGAGAAGTCTTCCGGGCCATGCTGCCGCCGGTAACCGAGTTGGCTGTGAAGCGGCTGATCGTGCTGACCGCAGCCGGCAGTGCCATGGCCGAAAAATTGAAGGACGGCAGCACGCTGACCGATCTCTGTGAGGCGGAAGCGGGGTTTCTGCGAAAGGCGCTCGAGCGGAAAGGCCAACTGGCTTGGGGGCCTCGAGGCCAACTGGGAATCACGCCGGAAGCATTGCAACGGTTGCAGCGGCGCGGGTACCTCGAGATTCGCGAGACAACGCGAGGGCGCAGGCGGAGGATGCAGCATGTGGTGGCCTGGAATGGCACGAAGCTCGCGGCCGAAGAACTGGGCGAAAAGGAAGACCGGATTCGCGCATTGCTTGAGAGGGAGCGCGGGCCACTTCCAGTGCCGCAGTTGTTGAAGCATGCACAAGTCTCACGGACGCTCGTCGAGCGGATGCTTCGTGACGGACTGCTGGAAAGCTGGGAAGAGCCCTTCGATCCGGTCGAAGATCCCTTTGACACGGCCTATACGCCGCCCGGGCACACCCTGAACGAAACGCAGGAAAGTGCCTTGAACGCGATTCGGGCGCGCTTCGAACTGGGCGAATTCGGTGTTCAGCTGTTGCACGGAGTGACTGGCAGCGGCAAGACTGAGGTGTACCTGCGGAGCGTGCAGGATACGCTAGCGCGCGGGAAGACAGCCATTATCCTGGTGCCGGAGATTGCACTCACTCTTTGGATTGGCCGGCAATGCCGGGCCTGGTTCGGCGCGCACTTCGAAGGTGTGGCGGTGCTGCACTCGGCGCTGAGCGATGTGGAGCGGGCGCAGGAATGGTGGCGGGTGCGAAATGGAGCCGCGCGGGTGGTTGTGGGAACGAGATCAGCGATTTTCGCGCCGGTCGAGAACCTGGGACTCGTGATTGTGGATGAGGAGCAGGAGAACAGCTATAAACAGGAGGAGACGCCGCGGTATCACGGCCGCGATGTGGCCATCGTGCGAGCGAAGCTTGAAAATGCCCTGGCACTGCTCGGGTCGGCCACCCCTTCGCTTGAAACTTACCACCACGCCGTAAACGGAAAATATGAACTGCTGAGCATGGCGTCGCGCGTGGAGAATCGCAATCTGGCTGCAGTTGAAATTGTGGATCTGCGTCAGGATTTTCAGGAGACGCAGAAGACCAGCCCCATTTCGCAAAGACTGCATGCCGGAATTACGGAATGTCTGTCCCTGCAGACGCAAGCGCTGGTGTTGATCAACCGGCGCGGATATTCCTGGTCGGTGCTGTGCCGTAGCTGCGGTGCATCGGTACAGTGCGTGAACTGCAGCATTTCGATGACCTATCACAGAAGCCGCAACCGCCTGGAGTGCCACTATTGCGGCTCCATTCAGGCGGTGCCCAAGGTCTGTCCGAAGTGCGAGTCAAAGTATCTTTATTTTTTTGGCGAGGGCTCAGAACACCTCGAAGAGCGCCTGCGGAAAGAATTTCCCGGAGCGCGAATTGCCCGGTTGGATCGCGATACGGCACGCACCAAGCAACAGTACCAGGAAACACTGGGGGCCTTTGCGGCTGGGGCGCTGGACATTCTTGTCGGAACTCAGATGCTCGCAAAGGGGCACGATTTCCAGCGTGTGACACTGGTAGGCGTGATTTCGGCCGACGCTTCCCTGAGTATGCCGGATTTCCGTGCGGCCGAGCGGACCTTTCAGTTGCTTACCCAGGTAGCCGGAAGGGCCGGCCGTGGCGAACTGCCCGGGCGGGTGCTCATCCAGACCTATTTCAGCGAGCATTACGCGGTACAGAATGCCGTGCGCCAGGATTATGTGTCGTTTTACGAGCGCGAACTGCATTTCCGGCGAATGATGCAGTATCCGCCGTTTACCTCACTCGCAAATGTGATCGTCCGGGACGCCAACCTTGAGAACGCCATTCGTTGGTCGCGGCGGCTCAATGAATATTTTGCGCCGCAGGATGGCAGAGGCGTGCGTATCCTGGGGCCGGCAACTGCGCCCCTGGCTCGATTGAAGAAGGAGCATCGGTACCAGTTCTTGTTGAAATCACCGAAAAAGTCCGTGTTGACAAAGATTTTGAGCGGGGCGTTGACGTTTTGCGATGCCAATGAGATTCCGCAAACGGCTGTGCTGGTGGACATGGACCCGTTAACGTTGCTCTAGCGCGAGCGGCGTGACCAGAAGTAATAACCGGGAAGTCCCAACAACAGGATGACCATGGCTGCCAGCAGGTAAGTGAACTGGTGGGGATCTTTGATCGCGCCATAGACCGCGTTTCCCACAATTGCTAGAGCGGCTAAAACAAAAAGCAGGGGCGTGAAGGGGTAACCGGGCACCCGGTAGGGCGTCGCTTTACCCTGATTCGCCCGTCGGATGGGAAAGATCGCCGCGGCGCTCAGACCGTAAAAAATCCAGCCGATGAGTATGGCTCCGTTGGCGAGTTTTTCAAATCCGCCTGCCAACGCCAGGAGAGAGGACCACACGCCAAGTACAAAGACTGCCGCTGCGGGCGTGCCGAACCGGGGATGGACCTCCGCGAGTTTCTTGAAAAACAGTTTATCGCTGGCCATGGCAAAAAAGACCCGGGGAGCGGTGAGCATGACGCTATTTGAGGAGCTGAAGGTGGAAATCAGGATAGCGGCGGCGACCAGGGCCCCAGCCGCGGGACCCAGGACGGAGCGAGCGGCCGCCGCGGCGACGGTTTGACTGGACGCGGCAGCACGCGGGCCGAGAGCAACGAGATAGGCGATCACCGCAAAAAGATAAAGCCCGGTCAGTAGCAGCGAGCCGGTGAGAAACGCCTTCGGGAAGCTCTTCTGGGGATCAACAACCTCACCGGCGCTGTAGGTGCCGAATTGCCAACCCTCATAGGCCCACAGGACGGTGATCATCGCGAACCCGAAACCGGAGAACAGTGCGTAACCAGAAAGAGAAGATCCGACAGAGACTGCGATCTCCCCGGCATGCTTACCGCGCCAAAAGCCGAGGATCAATAAGATGCCGCCGAGGAGAACGATGATGCCGACCTTGACGAGGGTGGTCACATTCTGGAGATCGGAGCTCTTTCGCGTCCCCCAGATATTGACCAGCGTGACCGCGGCAATCATGAGAACTGGAACGACAAATTCTCCGGCGCGTGAAAGCGGTATGATTTCCTCGAGATAAGCCGTGAAGGCGTGGGCCAGCGCGGCGATCGTGGCACTGGCAATGATCAGCAGCAAAGACCATCCATAGAGGAATGCCGGCAGTCGGCCAAACCCATCGCGGATATAACAGTACAGTCCCCCTGCTTCAGGATTACCGGCGGCCAATTCCGCGTAGGTGAGCGCACCGAGAAGCGAGAGCACCCCACCCACAAGCCAAACCAGCAGCGAATACCCTACCGAACCACCCGTCTGGCGCAGGATCAAGCCGGGCGTAAGAAAAATACCGGAACCAATCACCGAGCCGACGAACAGAAACAGGAGGTCGCGTTCGCTGAGGGTGCGGCGCAGTCGATTGTTGTGCGGCTCGCTCATGACCCTCCTTGGGGGCGTTGATTACCGAAGCGGATTAGCCATGAAACATAGAAGAAAGACCACGAGCGCAATGGCCGCGCCAAAGCGCCGGTCGGGGTCGAGCGGAGTGGGGTCGTAGATCGGAGCCATACGGAAGAAGCGTAGACCAATGAGTAGGGCGGCCCAAAAGTACCAGCCTCTCCAGACGAAGAAGCCGAGCGGGACAAGCGCGAGAGGGAGGAGGAGTGAAATCCAGCGATGAGCCCGGGGGCTAATCGAACGCACGATGTGGCCTCCATCGAGCTGGCCCACGGGGAGAAGATTGAGCGCGGTGGCAAACAAGCCGACCCAAGCGGCGCGGCCCACAGGATGAAGAAGCAGGTCGGTGGCCTGAACGTTCGGCTGGAGGACTGCGCTCACGAGCTTCAGGGCCAGAGGCACGCCGAAAATGATGTCAGCATTTCCGTCCGCCCCAATCGAGGGAATGATTTTGGAGTGGAGCACACCATAAGCCAAAGCGGGCACAGCGAATAGAAACCCGACCAGCGGCCCGGAAGCGCCGACATCAAAAAGAGCCCGGGAGGAACGTATCGGTGAACGGATCAGGATAAACGCGCCGAAAGTGCCAATCAGAGTGGGTGCTGGGATAAAGAATGGGTAGGTGGAGTGGATGTGGTGGTGCCGACAGGCGAAGTAGTGACCAAGTTCATGGGCCAGCAGAATCGTCAGCAGCGTGATCGCGAAGGGCAGCCCGGAGAGGAGCAGGGCCGGGTGGTGATAAGCGAGAGGAAAGGTTTCAAAGAAAGTGTCCAGCGAGACCGTTTGGTTGTGGGCATAGGCGGCGGCAAAATGCGCCCCGGCCAGGAGACAGGTAAGCAGTGTTAGGAAAAAGAGTCCCGCCGCCAAAAGCAGGGAACGCAGGGAAGGGTGCACCCCGGTCGACTGATAATAAGTGACGTAATCCTGGGTGCGGCGCGGGGTTGGGGGTTGCAGAAAAGCGGGAGCGCGCTGTTCTGTTTCCGGCGGGTTCACAAGGGTTTACTTGGCAGCCGTAGCCGTAGTGTCTTCCAGGCCCTGAAGCTCTTTTCCGGGCTTGAAACGAACGGCTTTACCCGGCGGAATACTGACTTCCTCGCCGGTGCGGGGATTGCGGCCAATGCCGGTCTTGCGCGGCTTGACGCTAAAGACACCGAACTTGCGGAGTTCGATGCGCTGACCTCGGCCGAGAGCGCTCTTGAGAGACTCGAAGATCGTCTCGACGGCCTGTTCCGCCTTGGTGCGGCTGATATTGGTTTTGGCGACCACCGCGTTAACTATGTCGAGCTTGATCACACCACCCTCCAAGAAACCGTGGCCCGATGCTAGAGGCTACGGAGCAGGTTGTCAAGACGTGCCGCGTCAACTAAACTCTATCCTTTTGAGAGTACATGTTTTTAAACACTTGTACAGGAGGAATGGATGTCCGTTAAGCCAGACCGTTGGATCCGCCGTATGGCCTTGGAGCACAAGATGATCGAGCCGTTCACCGACCGGCAAGTCCGCGAAGGAGTGATCAGTTACGGCGTATCTTCATACGGATATGACATCCGCGTAGCCGACGAATTCCAGATCTTCACGAATGTGAACTCCACAATCGTGGATCCGAAGCATTTTGATCCGCGGTCCCTGGTGGAATACAAGGGGGATGCCTGCCTGATTCCTCCGAACTCATTTGCGTTGGCGCGTTCGGTGGAATATTTCCGCATTCCACGGAATGTGTTGACCATTTGCCTCGGGAAATCGACCTACGCCCGGTGCGGAATCATCGTCAACGTGACCCCGTTTGAGCCGGAATGGGAAGGGTTCGTGACGCTGGAAATCAGCAACACAACGCCGTTGCCTGCAAAGATTTATGCCAATGAAGGGCTGTGTCAGGTGCTGTTCTTTGAAAGCGACGAGCAGTGCGAGGTCAGCTACAAGGACAAGAAAGGGAAGTACCAGGCGCAGGGCGGAATCGTCCTCCCACGGCTGTAATCATTCCTTGGAGAGAAAGAGGCGCGCCCAGGCTTGCCCGGGCCCACTGCTCCTTTTTGTCTCGCCGCAGTGAAATTGGCGGAAGATGCCGGCAGTAATTTCGGCCAGGGTCTGTCGTTCGTGACCGGCCATCTTCAAAACGCTTCTATTGGGCTGGCGTGAACCCTCCGGGCCGGTGCGAGTCGAGCCGCGACGGGAAGTTTCGGCTCCCGGAAACTGTTTCGCGCGATCGACTGCAGCTGCCGCCCCAGGATCGAGCTGAGCTCACAGGTCTTTGAAATTTACCGTGACTTTGCTGGTCATCCTGCTGCTCCGTGGTTCGCGGAGCTTCACCAATCACCGCGCTATCGCGGAACACTCACGAGTGGGTAGCCCCGCTCACGCCAGGCTTCCAGACCGCCTTCGAGGGGCCGGACGCGCTCTATGCCCCGGCTGCGGAGTAGCAGCGCCACACGGGCGCTGGTGGCTTCGTTCGGTCAAGTACAGTACAGAATGACCTCGCGATCGCGAGGCAATAGATCGCTCTTTTCGCTCAGTTCTCCGGATTCGAGACGCAAAGCCCCGGGGATGGTCTCTGGATCGGCTGCAAAATCAAGGGAGTGTCGAAGATCGACAATGGATAGATTCTCACCATCGTCGAGCTTCCGTTTCAGTTCGTCCACGGTTATTCGACTGATGCGCAGATCACGAAGGAACTTTCGGCGAGCCATGAATTTGTTAAGAACATAAGCGGCCAGCCCGGAAACCAGCAGGGCAAGAAGCCAACTGCCAAGCGCTGAGGCGCGGTAGGCAATGCGTTCGATCTCACTACTGAACAGATAGCCGAGGCCCAGGTAGGTACCCAGCCAGAGGAGGGAGCCGAGGGTATCAAAGAGCAGGAATTTACGAAAACGCATCTGGAATATACCGGCGAGGGGCGTAGCGACGGCGTTCAGTCCGGGGAGAAACTTCGCGAAGAGAAGGGATCTGGCTCCCTGCCTTTCAAATAACCCTTCGGTGCGGCGGACACAGGAATCCGGCTCCAGGGAAATTCGGCATAGCCATTGGACAACTTTTATTCCCTTTCGACGGCCGAGCTGGTACCACAAGGTGTCGGCCAAGACCGTAGCAAGGACACAAGAAAGGATCGCGGCCGCGAAATTCATGCGACCTACCCCGGCTAGTGCGCCGGCGGCGAGCAGGAGGGGGAACGACGGGAGCGGCAGGCCGGCCTGCTCCAAAAACACCCATCCCGCCAGGAGGAGGTAGCCGTGACGGAGAAGGGCTTCGAGGATGGTTGACATTTGGGCGACCTGGCGTCTTGTGTCGACCTATTTCCTAAGAAACGAAGCGGCTTGGCCCCAGCTTCCCGACATCACGAATTCTGCCATGGGCTTGCGCGTTCGGGTGGCCAGTTCTCGATCACGGAGCGGTTGGGGTAACGATTCAGGGTCGCCCGGATAACCGATGGCGAAGGCGGCAATGGGTTCCCAGCCGCTTGGAATGGAAAACAGCTCCACTGCTTTCTTGGGATCGAAGCCGGCCATCTGGTGGACGAACAGGCCCCGAGCCGTCGCCTCCATCGAGAGATGGGCGACCGCGCTGCCTGTATCGTAAAAGGCGTTTCGGTTGGGCTGGCCAGTGCGCGCAAAGGCCAACTCGGAAATGGCGATGGCGAGCACGGGAGCATGCTTGGCCCAAATCTGGTTGGCCTCGACGAGAGTGCTGAGCAGTTTTGCGAAAGCCTGTTGATCGTCTTTCGTCGCGACAACAAAAGCCCAGGGCTGCTCATTACTGCTTGAAGGTGCCCAACGAGCCGCTTCAAAAATACTGCGTAGCGCTTCTGCCGGGACCGCTTTCTCTGAAAAAGCGCGCGGGCTCCATCGTTCGCGGATGAACTCGTGGACTGGGTGATCGACTGCAGCAGATTTTTGCATATTGCGTCTCCTCGTTCAGCTTCTTTTCTCAAAAAAAAACTGCCTGAAAAATCCGGGCTGCGGCCGGACGACGCTCCGACGGTCCGTCCGCAGTGATCATGACATGCGGTTATTTTGCCGGTGGAGGAATGACCATCTCGACGTCTATGTTGATGTCGACACTATCGCCGACGACAACGCCGCCGGAATCCAGAGTCTTGTTCCAGGCCACGCCAAAATCCTGTCGATTGATTTTCGTGGTGGCGTTGACGGCCGAACGCTGCAGTCCCCAGGGGTCCTTGATCGCTGCCTTGGGAAGGGTCACCTCGAGAACTGCCTGCTTGGTGTTGCCGCGGATGGTCAGGTCCCCGGTGACCTTCAGTTTACCGGCGCCGGCGGGCTCGACCTTGGTGGAGGAAAAAGTGATTGTCGGGTGGTTGGCAACATCAAAGAAATCAGCGCTCTTCAGGTGTTTGTCACGATCCGGTTCGCGCGTGTCGACCGTCGTGGCGTCAATGCTGACTTTAACGGACGACTTAGATACATCACTCTCGTCATAAACGACCGTGCCGGTTATGCCGTGGAACTCGCCACGCACGGTTGAGATCATCAGGTGGGTGACGGCGAACTGCGCGTCACTGTGCTTGGGATCGATCTGATAGGTCGTGGTGGCGGCAAATGACGGGAGGGAAACTACTCCTGCCAGGGCCGCGGCGACTGCGATGGGACGAATATACCTGTTCATGCCTTAGTTCTCCTTGTTCCGCGATTTTTGTGAGATTGTTCCTTGGATGCGCGAGCCTGCTACGCAGATTCGCGGTCTCCCAATTCCAACAGCAAATCCGCCAATTGCTTCAACCGGGCGGGAGTCAAATGGCGAAACTGTTTCTTATGCAAGTCATGTACTGGCTGGTCCAACCTCTTCAGAAGCTTCAGCCCTTCCGGGGTAATGCGGGTTTTCACTACGCGGCGATCCCGGATCTGGCGTTCGCGGGTGATCAGACTTTGCTTCTCCATGCGGTCAAGAAGGCGGGTCATGTCCGGATCGTGCGAAATCATTCTTTCGCCGATGCCGCGGCATGGCAGACCGTCAGGTTCGGCGCCCCGCAGAATGCGAAGCACGTTGTACTGCGCTCCCGTCAGGCCGGCGGCCTTGATGAGTTGTTCCGCTTCCTGGGTAAGCGAATCGGCAATCTTCACGAGTGCCACGAAGAGCTGATCTTCGTGGTAAACGGAGGGACCATTGGCGCCCGATCGTGAATTCATGTTGCGAATATAGTCGTTATAACGACTGTTGTCAAGAGGAAATAGTGCTTCTTTGGGTCGTGCAACGCTTCCTGCGGACTGGCCCTAATGCTGTTCCCTGCCGCACGGTGGCATCAAGAAAAGGGCACGCCGAGACACTCAACCGGCTACGGTTTAGAGACTGGACGCAGGTGCACCTCGCTGATGAAGCTCTGCGGGCCCTGCAGAACCAGCATGGCCACGGTGTGAGCGACATCTTCCGGCGTGAGAACCTTGGAAGCATCCTTCGGCCCTCTTCCGGAAAACTCCGTCGCGACACTACCGGGACAGACGGCGCTCACCCGGATGCCGTAGGAACGCAGATCCTCTGCCATGCATCCGGTCAGCCCTTGCAGGCCCCACTTGGAGGCGCAGTACAACCCGCCGCCGGCGAATGTATTTTTCCCTGCGAGCGAACTGATGTTGATGATGTCTCCTCGGCGGCGGTGAATCATGAGCGGGGCGACGGCTCGGGAAACCAGGAAGGCGCTCTTAAGATTCGTGTCCAGAATAAGATCCCAGTCATGCTCATTTTTCTCCTGAACGGGCCCAAAACCGGGATTGCCGATTCCGGCGTTGTTCACAAGAAGGGTGATCGGGCCGAGTCTCTGCTCGGTGGCTTGCACCAGGGAGGAAATGTCGCCGGATTTGGTTACATCAGCCGTCTGGGCGATCACTTTTTCACTGATCTTCCGAATTTCCGCAGCCGCCAATTCCAGCGCTTTCCCGTCTCGCCCGCATATACTGACGGCGGATCCGAGTTGTGCGAGCTTCTTTGCAATTGCCTTACCGATCCCTCGGCTGCCTCCCGTGATCAGCGAAACATGCCCTTCCAGAGGCAGTTCCGAGCCAACCGCATCATTTGCATTGCTTATATGGGCCATTTGATTTCTTCCTCGCCGAAGCGATGAATTTTATGCGAAACTCATCTTACTCCAAGGATGCCGCCCGAATTAAGACGCCTCGGAGGTGTGTAGGGCAAGAGGCCGGTGCGAGATTCGCTGGAGTACCTGAACTCCGGAAATAATCGAATCGAACGGCTAGCGACTTGCGAACGGACGGCGGCTGCACCTATAATTCGTTGGTTTCCGATAGAGCCATTCTTCTTTGCCGGGATGAGTGAGTAGGGCTGACAATCGCCTTTGGCGGCTGCCAGATTACGTTATTTTATAGATTAGCTGCAGGAGCGAGGAGATAACGGAATGAAAGCAATACGACGGATGGCAGGCCTGGCGGTGCTGATCGCGCTTTGCTTATTTGGTTTGAACGCAACACCGTTGTCAGCACAGGATGCCGGTGCAGGAACGCCAGCACAACCAAAGTACACCGTGGCGGAATACAACGCATACACTGCAGCGGCAAACGAAAAGGTACCTGCGGCGCAGATTAAGGCGCTGGATGATTTTGTGGCGAAGTACCCGAACTCGGAGTTGCTCCACTTCGTCTACCCGCTGTACTACAAGAACTACTTCTCGCAGAAAAATTTCGCAAAGACCATCGAATACGCCGACAAGGAACTGGCGCTCGGTGATAAGGCCACCCCAACCGACCGCTACGAAGCCTATTACGCACGGTCTTTGGCGTACATGAATGTTCCCAACCCGGATGCGCAGACCGCCAAGGCGGCGCGTCAGGCTGCTCTCGAGGGATTGAAGAGCATCGACAAGATTGCCAAGCCGGACACCGTCGATGAAGCCAAGTTCGCGGAGCAAAAGAAGCTATCCTCGGTGTTTTTTAATGGAGTGGCAGGTAGCGCGGGACTGGCCGCGAAGGATTGTGCCGGTGCAGTGGAATCCTACAAGGCGGTCCTGGCCCTTACGCCCGACGATCTGACTTCCAACTACAGTTTGGGCAAAGCGTATTCCTGCACCACTCCGCCACAACAGCTTGACGCACTGTGGTCTTTTGCCCGCGCCGCGACGTCGAAGAGCGCGAATGAGGCTCAGTCCAAGCAGATCACAGCTTATGTCCGCAACCTGATTGTGAAATATCAGGGCGGAACGGTCTGCGATGCGTTAACCGATGCGGAGTTGAAAGAGTTGCTGTCGCTGGCGTCCAGTTCGGTCGACCGCCCGGCGACCTATAAGCTCTACAGCAGCGCGGATCTCGACGCTGCTCGCAAGGATATGACGATTGCCTCCGTGTTTACGGATTTGAAGGCGGGCGGTGACAAGGCCAAGCTAACTTGGACAGCGGCTTGCGCTTTGGAATTTCCCGGTGTGCCCGGTAAGGTCATCGAAAACGCGGCTGGAGCGGACACCATCGTGCTGAAACTGGCCTTCGTGACCACCGATGCGGAGTTTGAAGCCGCCACCACTTCGAACATGGAAGTGACGATCAAGACTGCCGACCAACCCGATGCTGCCAAGCTTGAGAAGGACGCCTTCGTTCACATCACCGGCACGGTTGAGTCCTACGACCCGGACCCAGCGTTCATGCTGCATTGGGATAAGGCCAAGGTGGCGGATGAAGATCTGCCCAAGGCGGACAAGAAACCGGCCAAGAAGCCGGCCGCAAAGAAGCCGTAGGCACAGCGGACAGGAAAGAAAAGAGCGGCCCCGGTGACCCGGGGCCGCTCTCTTTTTGCGCACAGGATCTTGGTCAGCGAACTCGGGCTCGGCGATGGTCCAGCTTGTATTGGACCACCTTGCGACTCAGCGTATTGCGATGAATGCCAAGGACTTCGGCGGCCCGGGACTGGTTACCGTTGGTACGGTCCAGAACACGTTTGATGAATCTTTTTTCGAACTCGCCGACTGCTTCGTCGAACAAGATGCCGCGCTCCACCATTTGTGTTACCAAGCCTTCCAGTTGATCTCTCACGTCAGCACTCTCCGCTGCAGAATGGGAATCTCGAACCAGGCCCGGGGTTAATCCAGTTCGCGGCCTGCCAAAATGCGGAAGGCTTCGCGATACTTCGCACGAGTGCCAGCGACAACATCCGGCGGCAAGTCAGGGCCCGGGGGAGTCTTCGGCCAATGGATGCGTTCCAGGTAATCGCGCACAAATTGTTTGTCAAAGGATGGCTGTGGACCGCCCGGCTGGTATTGGGCGGCTGGCCAGAAGCGCGAGGAGTCCGGCGTGAGAGCTTCGTCGATCCAGATCAGCTCTCCATCCAGCAGCCCGAACTCAAATTTGGTATCGGCCAGGAGAATACCCCGAGGTTCGGCGTAGGCCGCGGCGCGGCGGTAAATCTCGAGGGTGGTGGTACGGACCTTCCCGGCAACCGATTGTCCCAGAATCTCCCTACAGCGCTCAAAGGAGATGTTCTCGTCGTGGCCGCTGGTGGCCTTGGTTGCGGGCGTGAAAATCGGCTCAGGCAGCTTGTCAGACTCTTTCAGGCCGGGGGGCAATGCGATACCGCACACTTTGCCACTCGCCTGATACTCCTTCCATCCCGAGCCGGAAAGGTAGCCTCGGGCGACGCACTCGATCGGGAGAGGTTGGGTCTTGCGCACGACCATCGAGCGGCCTCGGAGGTCTTCCGCATAGTGATCAAAGGGAGCAGGGAACTCGGTTGCGCTCAGCACATGATTGGGGATCAGGTCGTCGAGCAAGCTGAACCAGAACAGGGAAAGCTGGGTGAGCACCCGGCCTTTATCCGGGATCGGCGTAGGCATGACGACATCAAAAGCGGACAGTCGGTCGGTGGCTACGATGAGCAGGCGATTGCCGAGGTCATAGATATCGCGGACTTTGCCTCGTGCCGCCGGCGAAATGCCGGAAAAATTTGTCTCTCGAATAACTTTGGTTGCAGAAATGATGCCCACCAGAATTTGCCCCTGAGAAAGTGTTCTGCATTCTAACCTACCGTGCGGGGAAGTCAATGTGGACCATCACTCGTCGCGGCTCAGGCGACCAAGGGAAAAACTGCCGTAGTCCTCCCCATCTCTTAAGCACCGGAACGGGAAAGAATGGAACGGACTGGAAGTAGTGATCCCGGCGAGGTGGGTGCGGCCAAGTCCGGCCCCGCAAGCAAGGAGAGCTTTGATCAGGCGGCCGTCGCGGCCCGCTGTTTGGGGGAGGGAACTGCGTCGCCTTCCCACCGGACGCTGACGATCTTCGAGACGCCCGGCTCCTGCATAGTCACGCCGTAAAGGACGCTGCCGGTTTCCATGGTTTTGCGGTTGTGAGTGACGACGATGAACTGGGTTTGTGCGCTCATATCGCCGATCAGGCGGGTAAAGCGGCCCACATTGGCTTCATCGAGCGGCGCATCGACTTCGTCGAGGATGCAGAAAGGGCTAGGCTGATAACGGAAGATGGCGATCAGCAATGCCAGGGCAGTCATGGCCTTCTCGCCGCCGGAGAGCAGCAGCACGTTCTGCAGGCGCTTTCCCGGAGGCGATGCAACGATGTCGATGCCGGCATCGCCCGAGCTGTCGGGTTCGGTCAAGCGCATTTCCGCAGTGCCGCCACCAAAGATGGTGTGGAAGGCC
>CAWJHG010000010.1:0-485501 GCA_963842585.1 Candidatus Acidiferrales bacterium | reverse complement strand
AATCCGGCGAGTCTTCGTCTCCGGCCTCTGCTTGCGCGGCGAGATCGAACTCCTCTTCTGTGATCGGAACCACCGTGCCCGATTCCGTGTCCAAATAGGACGACATCGAATCACTGGTCAGTTCGAGTGCTTCGAGGATGGCGTCGAGCTTGACTTCAGCAGCCATAGGACCCAAGTTTAACGCTGGTCCGGTGTGTAACACGACCAAAGCTACGAGAACGTGTAAAGAGGACCACGGTTGTGCCCTCTGTGAGTGGCCATCTTGATTGGCGCTGCTTGCCGCCCGTCAGGAACGCACCGCGCGAGCCGAAATCCATGCATCGCTTCCGATGACGATGCTTATTGACAGGAAACGGTGAAGCGGCGCACGGAAGCTCCACTCCAGCCTTCGCCGTTGTTCGGATAATAGGTGTACAGGATGTAAAACTGCGTGCCGAGAACGTGTGGCTCGTCACCGAGACCGACGGGAGTGACGTAGAAACCGGGTTGGTTCGGATCCTTACTGAAATCTTTGAGCACGCTCGGTGTGGACCAGTCGAGGCCATCCGGAGATTCGGCATAGGCGATCAGATTTCCGTTGTTGATGAACGCCTGATAGCGGAGCAGGTTGGCATTCCAGTTGACGCGAACCGGCCCCCAGTAGGAAGCGGCTGCGGGGAGCAGATCCCGAGAGTAGCCGCCGAGACCTTGGTCCACATTCCACCCGTCATATCGCTTCTCAAATGCGAACGCCCGCGGATGTTTCTTGCTGAACGCTGCTTCGAGGACCGAGTCGATCGGAGCACGGGCGAGCGAAAGAAAGTTGATGGTGGTGAGCCAATGCGTGGTGCCGTTGGCGAGCCAATCCGCGAAGTAGATGTAGAAGTATTTGCCGTCGGGTGAAGGGACCAGATTACTGTCTCCGATATCATATCCGTCCATGTCGGTTCGGTAGCCCTGGTTGGTGCGGAGAATTTCGCCGAGATCCGTCCAGGTCTGGCCCTCGTCGGTTGAGGTCGCGAGGGCCAGCACAGAATAAAAACTCTCCGTCGCGATGGTGGGAATTTCCGCGTGATAAACCATCAGCAGGTTGCCGGCCCCGGGCTTGCCTTCGGGAACCCGGTAGACCGGCCCGCCGCCCATATAGTCGTAACTGAAATAGTAAGGGTTGAGAGATGGATCGGGGTTCGGACGGATACTTACGTCAACCGGCGGCCCGGAGCCCAAGGGATCGTCGAGGGTGCCGAGGGTGCGGGTGACCGAACCATACTTGTTGTTGCCTACGCTCTCGCCCTGCCAGTCCTGACGCGCATGGTATCCCCCGTCGCTGCCGAAGAAGGCGTAGCCACCGGGTGTTTTGACGATCCCTAGTTCCGTATCGGGCCACGCGAAGCCATTGGCGAGATCGGTAAGTGGCGGGCGCGCGAGACTGCCTGCGGTCTTCCTTTCTGCGGCTGTCGCGACGATTTTCTCGTCGGTCACCTTGGGATTGCAGACTTGCGCGATCGGCTCTGAGGCCGCCACAGTCTGCCCCACCTCTGGGATTTGCGCCTGATTCGCGCTCGGTCCGTGCGGGACTGCACGCACGGCGGGCGCGCCCTGAACGGGAGGGGTGCTCTGTGCCACAACTGCGCACGGCACAATAAGTAATGTTCCAGAAAGAGTGACGAGAAGGGCAGCGTGAGCCTGCCAAGAACGAGTGTGCATAGCGATTCCTTGTCGGAAGCCGTCCATCGGTTGACGACAACCTTGAGCCAACGTTCGATGGGCAGGGACTTTTCCGCTCATTTCTGAGAGACCATCACAAAGGGTACAACACCGGGAATCCCGAAAAGTCTCGATTCCCTGCATAAGGGGGGCTTTTCGCTGAGCCGACCTTGGTTTGGTCAAACGGGAGTTTGTATTGGATGGTGTTCCATGGATCTCCAGAGCTCTGAAACCGGTTCACCCTGACCTGCCGCAACTGCCGGGCAGGCGAACAGCATTCTGGCCGAGTCTCGGGCGCCGAACCCGCTCTCTCCATCGAAAGGCAATCTGCTCCTCCGAGGCAACAGGGGAATGAATGATCCGGGAGCTGATTGATGGAAAGGGGAGGGGGCGCCGGGCCTCTCCCTCCCAGTCACAAGGTCCTCTTCAGTCTCGTTGTCCGAGGACTGTGTTACTTCCCTGTATAACCCTTGGTGACGCCCACGCCGGTGCAGAGATCGTAACCGGTGCCGGCAGTAAAGCCCATATAAGGGCCGCAGAAGCCGTTCGTGATATCGGTGAAGTCTGTCGTGACCGCTTTATTTGTGTAAATGGTGGTTAGTTCCGCGCTTGAGGACGCTGCGAAGGCCCCGGCCCGGTTTATGATCCCTGCGAGCGAAGGCGCGGCAACACTGGTGCCGCCGACGATAAGCCACTCATAGTACTCCACGCCTTCGGCAGGAAAGGTGTCGTAGACCCATACTCCGGTATTGGGATCGGAATCAAAGGACAGGTCCGGGACCCCTCGCCAGGCTCCAACGATCGCCGATACACTGGACTGATAGGTTGGCCGCGCTTCTATCGCGCTCTGGCCGCCCCCGCCGGACACCCAGGCAGCTTCCGCGAGGAAGTTGCCGGTGCTGGGGTTTCGACGGACCGTTGTGCCCCCGGCACTCACCACGTTCGGGGAAACACTCGGATATTCAACTCCCGGACTGTCCCCTGAAGAGGCAACGTAGACGATCCCCGGGGTTACGAAGCAGGAGTCATTGAGGGAAGCGCAGGAGTTGGCGGTGTTCTCACCCGCGAATTCGCCTCCTCCCCAACTTATAGAGACTTCCCCCTTTCCCGCGCTACCGACGGGACACTTGCCAAGGACTCCCGTCGTAGGATTGATCTCCGTGCTGCCGCACTGCACCAGATTGCTGGCGACCAGCACAGCCTGCTGCAGGTCGGAGTCGTAATTGGAACAGGCTTCCACGAGGTAGATCTTGGCGGCTGGGGCCATGGCGTGAGACCACTCGATGTCCAAAGATTCCTCCACTTCCCAGCCACCGGTGGGATCGGTCGGAACATAACCGGCGCTGGAACACGAGGATTCCGCTGTCATGGCCCAAATCACCTGGAACTGCGAAGACGATGTAAGGGGAACGCCGAACTGCAGGGAGAACCAGGCCAAGTCACCCGAGGCGGCCGGGTCGTCATAGGCATCGACGATGGCTATGGTCTTGCTGCCGCCGGTCGGCGGGACGGTGGTGGAGTTGGGATTGCAACTCGGTGCTGCGGTGGTGCTGACCAGGCCGTAATGGCAGGCCAGAGAAGCCGGTGTCTCGTAAGCGTAACCCGAGAAAGGTGGTGCTTCATCCGGGCTGAAACCATGGGGCAGGAAAACTCGTACGTTGGTGTGGGCGGCAAGCCTGTGACCCGCCGGGACGGTTTGCGGCAAACTGGAATTCGGGATGATCAATGTGCCTGGGGCGGATGGATAGTGCGCGGGATTTACATTGTACTGCTCGGTACCGGATGTCGATTGATCGGGAGTGGCCTCTTGAGCCGACATGGACTGCGCCATTCCGACCAACACGAGGGCCGTCAAGACGGCCATTGAGAACTTGTAGAGCTGCTTCATAGAGAGAGACCTCCTTGACCGAATTCGCTCGTTGGATTCGTTTCGGGTTTGCAATGTCCGCTCACAGGTCGACCCTGGGACACGCCTCGCGGGAAACGTTCGGCGGAGTATGCTCTCCGACTTTTTGCTTGTCAACGCGAAATGGCCCCGATTATTAGGGCTCTATTACTACTGATGCTCAGGTCCAAGAATTTTGAGCCGGGGGCAGTATTGAACGATTCGGTGGGCACGGGGACAACGACCGGAAGCCACCGGTAGGGTTTCGAAGGTGCAAATTCGAGCCGGTCGGAGGCCGCGCTCTGCCTTTCGTCCTCGGAGCAGGCAACAGGGGAGCCGAGCAGTCTCGACGACCTCGAGAGCAGGACCTGCCACCTCTACCGAATAAGGGGGAAACGGGCCGGTCCCAGCGCCGGTCGGACAGCTTGTACCAGGCAGCCTAACCAGGGTGATGGTTGTCACTGCAGAAGAACTGCTGTTTTATGGAAACTCCTTTCACCACGCTGCACGTTCACAACAATCAGGGGTCCGCGCAGTCAAGGGAACAATTTTCGTTCGATCTCGACCTGAGAAATTACCGAGGTTTCACATGAGAGGATCTCCTTCGATACTCCTCGCAACTGTGGCCATCACCCGGCGTCTGCTCTTGTGCAGTCTTGCCTTTATCGGGTGCCTTCCCGCCATGGCGCAGCAGACCGATATTAACCGCTTTACCCTCTATACCGGCTTCGATTATCTGATCAGCCCGGCCCGCAACCTGACGCAACGCGGCTTCGACACCGATTTCGGAGTCACCGTCAAGCCATGGCTCGGTCTCGGTGGGGATTTTAGTGCCAGTGGCTATAACATTATCAGCGGGGGAGGAACGATCAACGGGAGCGAAACTGTGTACGCTCCGAAGGTCGATGCGGCTCACGCGCTGTACCCGACATTGGTGCCACCCGCAAGCGCGATCAGCGTGCCGTTCAGCTCGACAACCTACACATTCGCTGCCGGCCCGCAGTTCTACATCCGTAAATGGAGCAAGGTCACCTTCCTGGCTCGTCCAGGATTGGGAGCGATTCACGAATCGGCAAATCTAACCTTCCCTGCCGGGCTCGGCCCGTTGTTCGAGTTCTTGAACATTCCACCTCCGAATAACCACCAATCCGATACCACCTGGTTTGTTGGTCTCGGCGGCGGTTTTGACCTCAACCTCTCCCGTCGGGTGGGTCTGCGGTTTACCGCGGACTGGATCAATACGCATCTGTTCTCGAACCTGCTGAGTGACCGGCAGAACTACGCGCGGTTCACCATCGGCCCTACATTCCGCTGGGGTCAATATTAGGAACCAGGCGGCCCGCGTCATGGCCGGATGTTCACGCTTCACGGGCGAACCGGCCACAAGACGCCGGTTCGCTTGGCGGCCAGGAGTCAACCGCAATCCATGAAGCTCGAGACCCTGAACGATATTTTCTTTTCCCTTGTCGAGCGCGGCCAGGCCCCGGTCATGATGCGTCGTGAGCAGGCCCGTTGGGCCTCGATCAGTGCAGCGGAGCTTTGCCGGCAGGTAACCAGCATCGCAGGAGCGCTCCGCAGCTGGGGCATTGGCAAAGGAGACCGGGTTGCCCTCCTTGCGGAAAACCGCCCGGAGTGGTCCATCACCGATTTCGCCTGCCTTCAGTTGGGTGCCGTCGTTGTGCCCATCTATTCGACGCTGACCCGAGAGCAGTCGGCTTACATCCTGTGCGATTCCGGTTCCAGAGTCATCGTCGTCTCCTCAGAGCAGCAACTCGAAAAAATCTTACCGATCAAGCCGCAAACCGCCTTGCAACAAGTGCTGGTCATGGATCCGGTCAAGACGCCGTATGCGGTCAGGATGCAGCAGCTGTTCGAAGAGGTCTCTGGTCGACCGGATCCGGAGCTGGACGCCGGTGCTCGGTCGATTACGAAAGACGATCTGGCATCCATCATCTACACCTCCGGAACCACGGGAAAACCGAAAGGTGTGAAGTTGACGCATGGCAATCTGACCTCCAACATCCACTGCTCGCTCGATGGCTTTGCGGTCGGCCCCGGGCAGATCTGCATTTCGTTTCTGCCGCTGTCGCATGTGACGGCACGGCACCTCGATTTCGCCCTGCTTTCCCGCGGCGTCACGCTGGCCTACTGTCCGTTCATCGAGAAATTGCCGGAGACACTCTTAGAGGTTCGACCGCACATTCTCGTTGCTGTGCCACGGGTGTATGAAAAGCTCTATAGCCAGGTGCAACAAAACACCAGGGACTTTCCAAAGCGGGCCATCTATCGCTGGGCCCTCTCGGTAGGTCAGACCCATGCGCGAACGATCCTCTCTGGTAACAGACCCTCGTCCCTTTCCTGGAAGCTGGCCAACAAGGTCCTGTTTCAAAAAGTACGCGACCGGTTGGGTGGCAGGGTAGAACTGTTCGTCTCGGGTGGAGCGCCTCTCGGCAAAGAACTTGCCGAGTGGTTCGCTTGGATGGGGATTCGGATTCATGAGGGTTATGGCCTGACCGAAACCTCTCCGGTGATTGCCCTGAACTCTCCTCTTGCGCACAAGATCGGCACCGTTGGCCGCCCCCTCGCCAATGTCGAGGTCCGGATTGCGGAGGACTCGGAAATTCTGGTTCGCGGGCCGAGCGTCTTCCGGTCCTATTGGAACCAGCCGGAAGAAACCAGTAACGCGTTTGAGAACGGCTGGTTCAAGACCGGAGACATCGGCAGACTCGACGAAGACGGTTATCTCACTGTGACGGACCGCAAGAAAGACCTGCTGAAGACCTCCGGCGGCAAGTTCATTGCTCCGCAACCCATCGAGAACTCCCTGAAACTGAACGCCATGATTGGTGCCGCAGTGGTGCTCGGAGACCGGAGGCGGCACCCGGCGGTGATCATCTCCCCCCACTTCTCACGCCTCGAGGATTGGGCACGGGCCAACCATATTTCTTGTTCCTCCCGGGAGCAGTTGGTTGCCAACCCGAAGGTCAAGGCGTTGTACGAGGATGTCGTTGGCCAGGTGAATCGCGGTCTCGGCCGGCACGAAATGTTAAAGAAGATCCTGCTGGTGCCGCATGAATTCAACTCCGAGGATGGCACGCTGACCCCGACCCTAAAGCTTCGCCGCAAGGCCATTGAGGAACGTTACGCAAAGCAGATTGCAGAACTGTACGAGGAACGCAGCCGGACGAGTGCCTAGGGTGGTCACCGGGCGATTGCTTTTCTGGAGCAGGAGAGCCCTCCCTCGGGAGCAAAGGACGCGAGGAACCCGCGAGACCGGTTAACGGGTCACCGGCAGATGTGATTTTTGTCATAGCACCTTGAGGTCCCACGTGTATACCTACCATCGAGACCACCTGGTAGCGGTTTCTGAAGGAGTTTCGGAGTCACTGACATGAGCAAACCGGCCTTAACCCGGAGGATGTCGGCGGCAGATTCCGCCTTTCTCTACCTGGAGCGAAAAGGGCTTCCTCTGCACATTGCAAGCGTGTGCGTCTTCGATGGCCCTATCTCCTTCCCCGAGTTCCTTGCCGGACTGGAGGCGAAGCTCGACCTGATCCCGCGGTATCGCCAGATTCCCGTCATCCCGCCCTGGAGTCTCGACTTTCCGACCTGGGAAGACGATCCCCACTTTGACATTCGACGGCACGTCTCTCACGTGACCCTGGCTCTGCCCGGGGGAGAAGCAGAACTGCAGGAATTGGCCGGGCGCATCCTGAGCGAACTGCTCGATCGGGACAAGCCGCTGTGGGAAGTGCATGTTGTCGACGGCCTCGCGGGCGGACGCGGGGCGCTCATCTGGCGGGTACACCACGCACTCGCCGATGGGGTGTCTGGTGCGGAGCTCATGAAAATTCTGCTGGACCCGACGGCAGAGGCGCCGCTGGCTTCCCGAAAACCCCGCTCCCGACAGGCACGCCGCAAAGCGGCCGAACCGGCCCTGCCTGACGGCATCTCCGCTGCGATTCAGAGCACGATCGGAAACCTGCTCGAGTTTGAAGCGGGAATGCTCCACTTTGCCGAGGCTCTGGTCGACAACCGCAAGCCGAGTCCCCTTGAAGGGCTGGGCAGATTGCTTCCTGAATTCACTGCCTCCATCGAGAGACTTCCTTTCAATAAACCCTGTACCGGCGCGCGCAAGTTCTGCTGGACGGAATTCGACATGGTCGATGTACAAACCGTCCGGGAGGCGATCGGCGGGACGGTCAACGACATTATCCTCGCGGTTTTGACGCGGGCGCTGGCCCGTTACGTAAAGCTGCACGGCCAATCCGTGGTCCACCGGTTCGTGCGCGTCGTATGTCCGGTCAATCTCAGGATGCCGGAACAGAACAACAGTGCGGGAAACCAGATTTCGTTCCTGCCCGTTGCCCTGCCCATGGATGCGCGCGGTCCGGTTCGCATGCTGCGGGCGGTCACCGCGCGAACCGAGACTCTGAAAAGTTGCGGGGCACTCAGTTTCGTCAGACTGGCGGCAAATTGGCTCTCTGCGGCGCCACCTCCGCTGCAGGCCCTTTTCTGGCGGAGCATCCCGGAGGTGATCCTGCCCGTCCCGCTCCTCAATCTGATCTGCACGAACGTGGTCGGATCGGCGACGCCGCTCTACGCCGCCGGAAGGCGGATGCTGGCGGCTTATCCCCAGGTACCAACAGGCTGGGACCTGGGCGTGGGCTGCGCTGTGCATAGCTACAACGGAAAACTTTTCTGGGGGCTCGTCGCGGATACGGAGGCGGCCCCTGACGTCGACCGCTTGCGTGACTTTCTCGTTCTCTCGTTTGAGGAACTTCGTCGGTCAGCAGCAGCAACAAAAGGGCGAGGCAGCAAGCGAAATGCGCCTGTTGCCCGCCGCACACCAGAGCAGCCGGCCAAGCCTGTACGGCCTGCCGCTCAGGAATCCACGCGCGCCGGGTATGTGCCATTGGCTGAGCCGGCACCGACCGTGGACCCTGGCAAGGAAGCAGCCTGAGTCGTTGGCACAGGCGGAAGCCGGTCCTATGAATATTCCGGGCCCATTGCTGCAAAAGCTCTATACCATCGGCAGTCTCCGGAACACGGAAACCGGCGCCGAGTTTGCCCTGAAGAACCGCTTGCGCGATGCCGAAGTCACTGCGCTCCACGGCATCGCGATCGACGGGGGACCGGTGGCGCTCGACCAGGTCCGGCTCGGTCTTCCCGATCAGCGCTCGCTCACTCCTTCCCAAGTGGACGCGGCGCACCCTTTGCCTTTCCCCCTTCGTTCGATCGTCACCGTTCATACGGTCATGCCCGAGCTCAGACACGGCAAGCACGAAATTAAAATCGTATTTGACACGCGTCCCTTCGGGCATCTCGAGCTGAAGGTCGAGGACGCGATTTGCGATCCAGCCGGTGAACGGAAAGGTTTGCCGCGCGATGAGTTCGATGACTACAACCCGGAAGTCATCGAAAGACGCCGGGCGTTTATTGCAGAACAAAGCGGTACCAAGCCGAACCACATCTTCCGGCACTCGTTCGATCCGCATCTGGCCAAAGGCAATTGCGAAAATTTCGTCGGCGTGGCCCAGGTGCCGATCGGCTTTGCCGGACCCCTCCGGGTACGCGGGGAGTTTGCCGACGGCGAATTCCTGATTCCACTGGCCACATCGGAAGGCACCCTGGTGGCCTCCTACAACCGCGGGATGAAGGTTCTGAACCTGTGCGGCGGCGTCCAAGCGACGGTAGTTGCCGATGCCATGCAGCGCGCGCCCGTCTTCGTCTTTCCGAATGCGCGCGCGGGCCGTGAATTTGCGAACTGGGTGCAGGCCAACACCGCACCCATCCGTGCTGCCGCAGAGAACACTTCCGAGGTTGCCAGGCTGCAGTACATCGATCCCTACCTGGCCAACAACTTCGTCTACCTTCGGTTTAACTACACGACCGGGGACGCGGCCGGGCAGAACATGGTCGGACGGGCAACCTTTGCCGCCTATAACTGGATCCTCGCGCATTATCAGGAAATCGAGAGTTCCTATCTGGAGTCCAACTTCGCGACAGACAAGAAGGCGTCGCACGTGAACATCCTGCGCACCCGCGGCAAACGAGTCACCGCCGAAGCCACCATCCGCCGCGAGGTCCTCCTGCGCCATCTTCGCGTCGAGCCGGAGAAGCTGGTTCATCACTATGGCGTCGCGAACATCGGCTCTTTTCTTTCCGGATCAACCAGCAATGCGCTGCAGTCGGCCAATGCCATTACCGCCATGTTTATTGCCACCGGCCAGGATGTCGCGAACGTGGCAGAGTCCTCGGCCGGAATTCTATATGCCGAGCTGACCAGCTCGGGAGATCTGTACATTTCACTGACCATCCCTTCGCTCATCGTTGCCACGCACGGAGGTGGCACAGGACTGGCCACCCAGCGCGAGTGTCTGGAAATATTGCACTGTTACGGGAAGGGCAAGGTCAACCGACTGGCAGAGATCGTCGCCGGCGTGGCTCTGGCCGGCGAAATCTCCCTGGGCGCGGCGATCTCTTCTTCGGATTGGGTTTCGAGCCACGAAAGACTCGGGCGTCACCGCTCCTAGAGCCGTCCGGTAGCCGAGAGACATTGCCAAGGAGTTGCCTTCTGGCGACGGGGCAATTCAAGCCGTCATTTGCCGGCCAGTCGATCGGCCACGACGCTGTACACCAGCGGGCTGAACACCATCCCGATATGCGTTGCCGAGACCTCGACATCCACGCGCGGATCTCCGGTCTGGCACACACGCCAGTCCAGGATCCCGTCCACTTTGGTATAGATCGCGGTCCGGCGCACCGATTTCGGAAACTGTCCCGTCAAGGACTCAAAAAACTCACAGGTGCATCGCGCCGTATAGCAGGTCGGAAGGACACTCCGGCCATGACGCGCGAGGATCTGCCGGCGCACCACTTCGGCGGCGTTCATCACCGAAGCGCGGGCTCCGATACCCCGAATCGGTGCTCCGAGCGTGATGACCGAGGCAATCCGTTCGGGCATCTGGGCCGCGGCCGCAAGAACCAGTGAGCCTCCGAGACTATGGCCGATCAGGTGGATTTTTCCCCGGCTGGAATCGTTGGCTTGCTCGATGGCATCGTTCAGGTTTCGGCGAAGCAAAAGGTTGGGGCAGTCGGCATTCCGTTTGATCCCCGAATAGAACGTCTGGTATCCGATGCGCCGGAGCCAGATGGCAAACTGCGTCAGATAGAGGTCCGTCCCGAGAAATCCCGGGACCAACACCACGGCTGAGCCGTCTCCGCGCGGGATGCCGAAACCCCAGTAAATCGGCGAAACCTGCAGGAAAGCCAACTCGACTCCCGCCAGCCACTCCTGCCAGACCGGCAAATGGGCCGATTTCTTTTCCTTGAACTTCGCGCGTCGAGAGGATCTCATGGCCATAGCAGTCTACCCGACGTGTTGGGCGATGCAAGACACACTCGCCGGTTCAGTCATCGACCGGCGTTTGACCGGGTCAAGCTGCAGGAAGATTTTCGCTGCCCCGTGCGGCCTGATCTCGCGATCAAGCCGGATGGACGACGGTTTCCCGCGCGTTGCCTGGCTGCCGCTTGGTGGTCCGAGAGGTCCGGCCGGAGGATCGCGTCCCCTTCCGGTCCGCTGCTCCTTCGATCGGCTTCATGGCCAGGTTTAACAGAGACTTCTCGGCGGTCACAAAGTTCTTCATGCTCTTTTCGGTCAGTTCTCCCCAGGCCGAAGGTGTTCCCTTGGACAACGCCTTTTTCTGCTCCCGGCCCGTTTTCGTGGCTTCCTCGAGCTGCTCGATGGCCAACTCCAGAAGTTTCCTCTGGGTCTCGATATATTTCTCCGCACCTTCCCGCGCCATGACCGTCAGTACTTCCATGCGCTTCCTCGGCGGCTTGGCGGCATGCTTTTCTCCCTTGGTGGCAGCGCTTACCTCTTCCGCGGCCAGATCCAGGAACTTCTTTTCGCTTTCGACAAATCCTGCCATTCCACGCCGCGCCATTTCCGTCACATGCGCTGCCGAGAGCATCTTTCCGCCTGCCCGGTAGGATTCGGCAACCTCATGCGCCTGTTCGGCGGTGGCATCGAGCAAGTTCTTCTGCATCTCAAGGAACGTGTCCACCCGGTGGCGGACGACTTCAGCCATGGCACCGGCGGGCACAGGAAGGCGCAATCCTTCCTTCACTCCATCTACGGCGAGTGCGGTCTCCTCCGCAGCAAGATCCAGCAGGATTTTTCCGACCGCAGTCAGATTCCTGACGCCCTTCTCCGCAACTGCCGCCACCGAAACGCCCAACCGGGCGCCCGGCTCGGCGAGTCCTTCCCTGACCATTCCGATCAGCAATGCGTTCTCCTGCGCCGCCAGATCCATGAGGATCTTCTGTGCGGCGACAAAGCTCTGCACCCCTTGACGAGCCCAGCCCGTCAGCAAATTTCCGGGCGAGGCTGCTTCCGGGGCCTTCTTCTCTCTCGCCTTCATGATGGATTCTCCTCTCGCGCTTCGGTATACTGCACTGCAGTATCCAAGGCAACTGTACGTCCGGGTGGTAGCCGTGTCAAGCTGTTTCCCGGAGCCTTTGCGCCGGACCCGCTCGAGCCACGGAGAACCCCATGCGAAACCCGGAAGTCCTCATCCGCAAATACAGCGACCGCCGCCTGTACGACACCGGTGCGAGCCGCTACGTCAAGCTGGACGATATCGCCCGCATGGTGCGCGATGGCATCGACGTCCAGGTCGTGGACGGCCGCTCCGGCAAGGATCTGACGCACCTGATTTTCACGCAGATCATTGTCGAAAATGCCCGCGAGCGGGAGATCGCCCTGCCCCTGCAGCTGCTGACGCAACTGGTCCGGGCTTCGGACAAGGCCTCGCATGATTTTCTGACCTGGTATCTGAACAACACGCTCGATCTGTACAAGAAGGCCCAGGAGACCATGCATTCCCGGCTCTCAACGGCAAAGAACGTGGTTGCGAGCCCGCTCGAATTCGTGCGCAATCTGCTGGCCGGCCATACCTTGCAATCGCAGGCGCCGGACAGAGAGGCTGAGGAAGTCGCAAACCTGAGGCGCCAGGTGGAACAGCTCCAGGCGCGCCTCGAGCAGCACGCGAAAAAAGCCGACCCCGGCCGGAAACGCAAACGCCGGGTAGCCCGGGCCAGGTGAGCCGTCCTGTCGACGACTGGAACTCAGCAGCCAAGAAAAGAGCTGCCCCGGGCGGCGACACGAACTGCGCCTAGATCTTCCGGATCATCTCGAACAGCGTGGCCCGGTCCGGCTTGAGGAGCCCGTCGACCACCTGTTTGTCGACATTGGCGACAATCATCTGTCCGACTTCAGTGTGTACGTCGGAGAAGATTCCGATCGCTTGCATCCGCTGCGTTTGCAACTCGTTATCCTCTGTCGGCGTGACGTAGTGCACGGCAGCCGCCTTGTAGCGGTGGATCAGGAACAGCTGGACCAGCGTCATCATGCGCTTCTTGCGCAGCGGCGGGAGCGTGTTCTGGTCGCGAACCGAGAGAAAGTTTCGCCCGCGGCGATCCTGGACCGGGGCGAAGATAATGTTGGCGAGCTTTTCACTGCTGTGATCTTCACGCAGGCTCAGTTCGAGCAGCTCGGAGCCGGCCGTATGCGGCCGCAGCTCAACTTTGATCTTTGCCGGATACTGCCAACGCTTCCTCCACTCCGCGAGCCACTCTTCGAGCAGCTTCGGGGGAACCTCGGTTTGCACCAGGTGCTGAAAGTGTGTCGATCCTTTGCCCATCGCCTTGGTCGCCGCAGTCCGCCCTGAAGAGGCCATCAGTGCACCGTCGAGCCGGGGCCCTCCGACGAGCGCTTGCGGCGTCCGGTACGGAGATTCGACCAGCCTGAACTTGCGTTGCAGCCTGGCGAGCGCCAGCATCCCGTCTTCCTTGAGCGCCGTCGCAAACTCCTCGGCGGCCAGGCCATCGATCTGGTGTCCGCCGTAGGTGACGAAGTTGAATACGTATCCGAGCTTTCCGAGCTCGGCAGGAAACTGCTTCATTGCCTCATCGCTCATTCCCGTGGTGTCCCAGTTGAAGGAGGGGGACAGATTGTAGGCCAGCATCTTGTCGGGATATTCGGCGTGAATGGCCTCGGCAAACTTCCTGGCATCGGCAAGGTCGGCCGTCTTGGTCTCCATCCACAAGATGTCGGCAAAGGGCGCAACCGACCGTGATCGTGCGATGGCGTGGTCAATCCCGCTCTGGATCTGATAAAAGCCTTCGGGGGTCTTCGGCAGCTCGCAATCCCAGACCACCTGGATACCCATGGACC
This sequence comes from Candidatus Acidiferrales bacterium, assembly GCA_963842585.1. Classification (GTDB taxonomy): domain Bacteria; phylum Acidobacteriota; class Terriglobia; order Acidiferrales; family UBA7541; genus Acidiferrum. The sequence goes on along the minus strand of CAWJHG010000010.1, from coordinate 471,690 downwards.
TCGCCCGCTCGCGCACCTCGTAGAAGGAAGCGCGTTTCGCGAACTCGAGCCACTCTTCGGCGCTCAAATCGAACCGTTCCCCTTCATCGGCACGGGACTTCATGACGTCCGCGATCGCCTGACCATAGGTCTTCAGCCCGGCCTCCACCTGCCAGACCTCTACGTATCGGGAGCTGAGCTTCTCGATCTCATGGTCCAGATCGGTTGCCGACGCGTGGTTGAGAGTTCTTGCCGACTCCTCGAGCAGCGACATGAGCCCGACCTTTCGAAGCCAGGCATAGGTCGACCGGTACTCACCCTCGGAGACGGCAAAGAGCAAGTGTCCGCGAACGTCGGCTCCGAGTTCGAACAGTTTTCTGAGAATGGCCAGATAGCCGATCCGGTAGCTCGGCAGGTCGAGGTTGGTCGCGCCGAGGATGAACGGCTGGCCGCGCTCGTCGCTGCGATTATCGAGAAACGTCGCCGCTTCGGCATCGGTGCGGGCCACGATGATGCCCGGCACGCGCATGATGTCGAGCTGCAGGCGGGCCGCGTTGAGACGCCGGATCTGCTCGTCCTCGGCGACCAGCACCTTGCCCGCCTGGTGACCGCACTTCTTCGCTCCAGGCTTCTGGTCTTCAATGTGGTATCCCGGAACTCCCACCTCGACGAAACGGCGGATCAGGTTGCGCACGTGCGCGTCTCCGCCATGGCCGGTATCCGCATCGGCAATGAGGAAGGGTCGATAATCGACGGCCGGAGTCGCCTTGCGCGTCTCTTCGTTCATGCGGATACGAGCGAAGTGCTGGTTCTTGTCGGCGGTCAGCAGCGCGCGGACCAGCGTGGCCGCTTCGTCCGGCACCTGGCTCAGCGGGTAGCTCGCGAGGTCCGGTCCCGGATCTTCAGAAAGCGAACCTCTGGCGGAGGTTGCCCACCCGCCGAGGTAGATCCCTTCGATGCCCATTCGTTTGAGCGTAACTGCCTGGCCTGGCGAATAGGGTCCGAAGGTGGTGATCTGTCTTCGCTGCTCGAACAGTTCGCGCAGGCGCCGGTAGAACTCCTCGGCGGCTTCGCGGGCGACGGTGTAGTCGCTCGCGAACGTGCCCTGTTGCTCGGCTACCTCACGCGGAGAGTACAGTCGAACGATGCCCGCAAACCGCGGGCTCGCGAACCATTGCTCGGCGGCCACCAACTGCTCGTGGAATGTGGGCATGGGATCCTCCTGACGATTCGAGTGATCAACCAGAGAGCATCGATAGAGAGTTCATGGCCGGCGCCACTTCTCGACCGACCCGGTTGCGCTCGGCCGAAAGCGCTAGAAATCATTTCCATAGTCCCGTGCCGGGAGGAGAGCAAGGGCGAAGATCACCCTGTCGAGTGACCCAAAGTGAGTCTTCTCTTTCCTCCTGCTCGGACGTTCCCGACGGCTCGACACGTTTCGTCGTGCAGTATCGATCGCAGCACGAGCCCGAAGCCCTTCCCTGCTTACGCGGCGTTCGCGTTCGCAGCAAGTCCAGGAAGCCAGTTCGCGGGCCGAAATAGCGCTCTCCGGCAGACGCGGGAGGTAAATGTAAGCGCGCTCCAGTCGAGCGCCACCCAATCGAGCGGCGAGAGCAAAGAGAACAGGCTGCGAACGGTCTGTTTCCAATGGGCCAGGGCATGGCTGGTTGCCAGGGTATCCAGGCGCACTCTCGATCCCGCGATATGTTCGACCACCCCCTCGAGTGTGAACGTGGCCTTGCGGAACATCAGCAGCGCTGCCGGGAAATGGATGCCCTCGAGCGCAATCTCATCGAGTAAGCGCATCGCCTCGATCAGCCCCGGCAATTTCGTAACCGGCAGCCTGTCGAGAAGCTGTTCGACATGCCTGCGAACGATCGGCACCTCGGCCCGACCCTCGGTCGCGCGCAGTTGGCACAGCCCTTCGATGGCTCGGGACATGCCGTCCGCATCGCGCAGGATCATTTTCAGTACCAGCAGGACCACGTTCTTGCGCTGTTTCCGGGTAAGCCGCTCCGTCAGGGCCCAGTCGAGGATCACGAGGTCATTGCTCTGCTTGTCGTAAAGCAGATTGCCGGCGTGCGGATCGGCGTGGAAGATCGCTTCCTTTTCCTCGGAAAGGGCTGGGACAGCGAGCAGAACTTTTGCCAGTCTTTCGGCCACTTCGACTCGAAGCTTGCTCGGGAGCACATGCGCTGCAGTGACTTTCTTCCCTCTTTCGAAGGTAAGCGCTGTAATCGTCGTCGTCGACAGCGACGGAATCAGATGAGGCAGGCGGACTCCCGGGACCGCGCGGTACTCAGCTAACGCATTCGCGAGCGTCGTCTGCTCCCTCGGAAAATCCACCTCGCGCTCGAGCAGCAGTCGAATCTCGGTCAGGGTGTCGGCCAGACGGCCGACATTGGCACCCGCCGCGCGGTGCTTCCCTGCCAGATGTCGGGCGAGTTGCCCGAGGATTTTCATGTCTTCGCTGTAGCAGCTTCGGATGTGCGGCTTCAGGACCTTGAAGACACCCCGCTCACGCCGCCCGGAGGCCGGGTTTTGCCAGGTGAAGCTTACGACCGCGCTTACGCTCGCTTCGGAAAGAATGGTCGGCTTGATCTTGATGGCATAGGCCTTGATCTGCCATTGCAAGTCCTGATGAAGGATGGCGCGGATCTCTCCGGCAGAGACGTCCGAAATCCCGTTCTCGAGTTGGATGAGGGCTCGCCGCAAGCGCGGGTGCATGTTTCGGTTCCGTGCCAGCACCTGGCCGATTTTCTGCAGGCCAGGCACCTTGGCAATAAAGGTCAACAGCCGTGCTTCGGCCGGAGTGTCGGCGGGCAGCTCCAGCTGTTCGACAATCTTGGGGGCCAGCCGCGCGGCGGACAGTCGAGACACCACGAAGAGCATGGCCTCACGAACCAGAGGTCGCCATTCCCGGTGGACTTTGGGAACCAGCAGCTCGACAGGCAACATGCGAACGGTCCACTTTCCGAGCTCCTGGCGCCAGAGTTTTCCGTTTTCACTTTCGAGGGCGGCTTCGATGGCACTTATTTTCTCGAGCGGCGTCCGAAAACCATCAAGGAAGGGCAGCAACGCTTGTTGCAAGGACTGGTTACCGATCTGGATCTGTTTTTCCACCGCGCAGTCTTCCACTCCCTGCGCCGCGGTCACCCGCGAGATGGCCAGAATCGATCCGATCTCTTCCGGCGCGGGCGAGTTATACCGCACCGCAGTATCTGCCCTCACGGTAAGACTCGGTTTCGCGCTTGTCAAGTCGTCGTGGGGCTGTCGTGGGGCTGTCGTGGTGCTCTCTCGATTCTTCTCTGGCCCCCCGGGACGAATTCACGGGATAACGGCCGGCGGAAGAAGATCCCGCCCGAGTTCTGCCCGGCCAGGAAAGATCCGCGGGTCAGCTCTCCGTCGACGCCGGATTGGCCATGGCTTCCGCTTTGCGGATCGCTTTTTCGTGCAATTCCCAGGAGTGAATGGCCTTCTTGCAGCCTTCCCGTGCCAGGCTGGTGCTTAACTGCCTTTCCGCTTCCTCGAAAGTTTTTTCGGCATCGATTCTGGCGCGCTCGGCAGCCCGATCCGCGTGCAGCACGTTTTCAAGGAGCACCCGGGCTTCCGGATCGAATGGCAACGGCGCAGGTTGGCCTTTCTGTTCTTTCCGCGCTGCGCCTCCCGCCTTCCCGGATAATTTCCGATATTCGGTCTTGAGGTCATCGGTCCAGCGCGCTTTGACGGATTTTTCGAGTCGGTCGAGGGCTGCGTTAGCCCGATCGGCGGTCTCCCGAACTCTGGGCTTCTCAAACAACCACTTGAAGGTGGACCAGTCGATGGCATCCAGCATCAATTCCTTGGCTTGCTGCACCTCATTCAGTTTTCGCATGCCATTACCGGCTCCTCCCCTGACCCGCCGAGTAACACTCGAAGGGTTCGGGATACTTTCCGCAGATCCTTTTTCTGCCTGTTCGTCCTTACGTTCACCGCTTCTCAGTGCTGGCGCACCGACCGTGGATTTTCCGCCGCTCCCTCCCGCGGCGAGTAAAGAAAGTCTTCAATTTCATCGATTCGGTCGTTGGCATCGTGGTAGCCGATCTCGATCAGCTCCCGGGTATACTTGCCCGTGAAAAGCAGGTAACTCAACAGATCCGAACAGGAAGCCGCGTCCCGCCCCAGACTGGACACAAAATAATGAATCAAAGAAGGCATGTCTTTCCGGTGCTGTTCGGCCACGTCTGATAATTTGACCGAAGGCGTGACAATCAGGGTTTCGAGCGGCCGTATCTTTTGCGCTCCTTCGACCCCGGGCTGGTGGATGTGGCCGTCGTCGAGCAACTGATTTAACCGTTCCAGGTGTTCGATGTCCGTATCGAGATGGTCCAGAAACATCACGTTGAAAAGAACTCCCATCACTTCAGCGAGCGAAGGGTTGCGATCGTCGCCGTTTTGCTCGCTGCGTTCCTTGTCTCCGCAGCGGACGCCGATCGCGAAAACCTTCTCCGCCCCCAGGCGGATCACCGGGCTGAGCGGCTGCTGAAGACGCACACAACCGTCGCCGAAGAAGGCGGATCCGCGCGGGATCGAGAGCTTGACCGGCTGGAACACCAAGGGGATGGCGGCGGATGCGCAAACGTGGTCGACCGTGATCTTGGTGGCCACGGTCACCAGCCGGATCCGTTTCCACAGTGGGTGCCCCTTCCTCCCCTGAATGAAGAGATAGCTCTTTCCTGAGTTGTAGTTGGTTGTCGAAATCGCCAGAGCGTAGAGGTGCCCCCGCTTGATATTTTCCTGGATCCGGTCGCACTCGAGGTGCTTCTCGAGAAAATGCCGAAGCGGCGTGGCATCGAGCAACGAACGGGCGTGACCTCCTCCGAGAATGGCTCCAAAGGAGAGATCCAGGATCCAGGTGAGGGAGTTATGCATCTGGGACAAGGCATCACAGTGAAAGATGTCGGAAGGTCTCAGTGTGGCCCAAAGTCCTGCGAGAATTTGGGTCACGGCGGCGAAATCGTTACAACCGGTGGCGAGGGCGGAACCGTTGATCGCTCCCGCAGAGGCGCCACCGATAATCGGAAAAGGGTTGCCATCCGTCCGGATGCGCTTCAGTTCACCAATGCGCTTCAAAACACCGGCTTGATAGGCGCCGCGAGCGCCACCACCTGTCATCACCAGACCGGCCGCGTTCTCCATGGACTTCCTCTCTCGGTCCACTTCAGGAACATCCTAGTTCCCACCTGCATGACTTATCAAGAGTTGGCTCGCGGTTGGGCGAAGGTCACTCGCCAGGGTGATCTTCGCCCTTGCAGGTCTTCGCCTACAAGAATAGGGGTGTTAGTAGCGTCACCACCTATGTGTCGTAGCACGGGCGGCAAATCGAACCAGCCATCGCAGGGAATGGATCCTTCAGCACGGCGAAGCAGAGTTCTGTGACGGACGGTGTTTTGACGAGTGACATCATGCATCGATTAGTGGAACACACGGTAAAGTCTCGGTTGGCGGAGGGGGCACTGCGCCGGTTAACGGCCATCACTCCCATTGTCCAGGTGGGCGACCTCGAGGCGAGCATCCACTACTATGAACGACAGCTCGGCTTTTCACTCGATTGGCAGTCTCCCGGTTTTGCGTCCGTCTCGCGAGGGGGTTGCGGCATCTTCCTGATTGAGGGCAATCCAGGACGCACACGCGGCTGGGTGTGGGTTGGTGTGAGTGACGCGGATGTGCTGCTCCGTGAATATCGCCACACCGGGGCGAAAGCCCTTCGTGTACCGACGAACAATCCCTGGGACTACGAAGTGCAGGTCGAAGATCCGGACGGTAACGTGTTCCGGTTCCGCTCTGACCCGGCGAGAGACGGGGAGGTCGGAAAATGGCTGGACGGACGGGGCGATCTCTCGCCGGGCTCCGCCGAAGACAACTGGACTGAGATTGGCCTCTACTGAGAACAAGCCTGTCCTTCGAGCGGCCGATTCCCGAACAAACTCCCGTTCGGTTCCCATGACCCGGGTTCTCTGTGTGATTCTTCCCTGTTCCCCGATATCTCCCGGGTGCGCGGATGAGCGTGTGTGACCAGGCTGCCGCGCGAATCGATTGCGCAACCCTTCGGAGTCACTTACAATTTGCGAGGAAGCGTGAAGCAAGAGACCGAACCGCCTGGGGTTCGACTCTCCCCGGACCCGAAGCAGGTGCTGGTGCAGAGTGCGGAAAAGGAAGACCGAGGCGTTGTCCGGCGGCGCGAGGTTTTCCTGAAAAGTGGGGTTCCTTGCTTGCAGTCAAGGGGCAGTCCTTGCAACGTTTTCTCGCCCGACAACCAGGGGAACGGCACAATCGTTTTTTTCTACCTCAGGGTGACGCCATGAAGCCGAATGATGGACCGCTGACGCCGAAACCTGAGAAGACGCCCAAGAAAACGGTCAAGACACCCGAGAAAGCGCCCAATCCTCTAAAGAAACCGACTAAAATCATGCCCGTGAAACCTCTCTAGCGGCGCTCGACGGGAATGAGAACCTGGAGCTACCAAACCAGTCCGCGCAGCCAGCGCCAGAGACTCCGACCCGTTTGCCAGGCAAGCGATCTGTGCCTTCCTGAGATTTTCGCGGTTCCCGTCATCCCCTCCCGCAGGGCCCCGTCCGGATTGTCAATCTCGACGACCAAAGCAAAGTAGTTGGTCAGTTCCTGCCCCATTCGTTCGAGCCGTTCTGGTTCGGCCACCGGACGATCCACGGAAGCGGCTGGCAAGATCTGGGCAACTCTCCCCGTATAGGTCCGAAAGGGGAGTGCGAGAACCTTCAGGTCCACCGTGGCGCCTGGCTTCACTTCAGCGAGATCCCAATCCCGAACCAGAATGCGGGCCCGCAGGGTGCTGCGATCGACGACCTGACAAAACTCCTTCCCCGCGGAAAGGAACTCTCCCTCTTTCTGATTAAGGTTGACCGTGGTCACGATGCCTCCGAGGGGAGCGACGAGGTGGAGCGCATTCTCCCTTTCGCGGGCTACCGCGACTTCGGACTGCAGCCTCGATTGTTCCCGGCTGGCTTCGGCACTATGCACGGTATCGGAGAGAAATTGCGTGGTCCGCAGACCGCTTCGCGCCAGCAAAAGCTTCTCGGAGAGCACCTGCAGATCGGCCTCGACCTCCGGGTTCTCCAAAACGCCGAGGAGTTGTCCCGCTTGAACTTGGTCCCCCTCCCGGACCAGGACCTGGCTCACCTTGCCGGCCACCTTACTGCGCAAGGACGCCTTCTTTCCTGGCTCGAGCAGGAAATCGCTCGCCACTCTATGAGGCAGGGGAGGAATGAGGAAAAGGAAGGTAGCACCCACGAGTGTCGCTTGCTGCATCCGTGTAAGCCTCCAGGTCATGCGCTCCCTCCTCTTGCGATCGAGCCATCCGCGTATCCCCTGTCCTGCACCACCGAGTCGGTTCCGCAGAAGGAGATAGGCCAGGAACACGCCGAGCAGTTCGCCCCAGATACCAAATTGTGTGGTCAGGACGTTTCTGGCAAAAAGAAAAATGACTGCGGCCATCAGAAGATCATAGAGAATCGAAGCCACTCCATAGACCCAGTAAATGCGCACGATCCTGCGACTGAGGGCGGGCAGTTCGATCGGTTCGCCAAGCACGTATTTCCGCAGTCGCAAGCCGAGGAATTCGCGAGAGCTTTCGGCAAGGTTGTCCACCTCAAGATAGTCGGCCAGTGCGTAGTACCCATCTGCCTGAATCAGAGGGTTCAAGTTCCAGAGAAGCGTATCCACACCACTCAGCAGCACGGCCTTGTAGGCCAGATCGTTCAGGAAAGTACCGGGCAGCGTGCCGTACCAGATCAGGGTGGAAAGCCCGCAGATCACCAATTCGATCCAGATACCGGCGAAAATCACCCACCAACGTTCACGACGCTTGAACAACACCATGTCGGTGGTGTCCAAGTAGATAGAGGGAAGGAAGTAGACCAGAGAGAAACCCGTCTCGCGAACCTCGCCACCGAAGTGTTTACACGCCGCTCCATGAGCAAATTCGTGGATCGCTTCGAAGAACAGTAAAAGCACCCAGAATACAGATAAGTTGTAGAAAGAACGGCCGTCGACGGAGTAGAGCGCTTCGGTGTCTTGAACGACGGTAGCCCAGTTGGTCAGGAGAACGTGCAGGGTAATCAAGAGAAGACCGATCGAGACCAGGACAAAACCGCGGGTAAAGACCCAACCGAGGTAAGGATCCAGTCGGGTGAACCACTGGTCGGGATTCCAGGGCTTGAATCGTATGTTGAAAAGGCTGGAGTCGTCGATGCCCTCCGCGCGTTCCTGGCGAATGCGCCCGAGAAGAGCGCGATTCAGTGCTTCCGGGGGCTGCTCCCACATTTCCGGCTCAACAGCATCAAGAAAATCGAGGACGTGGGACTCTGTGAGCGTGATCCCCGGCCGGCGTTCGGAGATGACCCGGGCCAGCTCTGCGGCAGTTCGCGAACCATCCGAGAGCCGAAGGATTTCATATTCAAGATCACCGAACCGATTGTAGGAATTTGTCTCCGGGATCTTGATGATGTAACTGGTTTTTCCACCGGCCAGCTGTTGGCTCACGCGCAGATCGGTGCGCAGTTTCGCGCGACGCAGCCCTTTCAACCGGAGGCTCGACAGTTGCAGGCTCTTGGGGAGGAATCGCAAATTTACCCTCTTATGGCGCCCGGCGGCCTGCGGCCGCCCACGCCACCCGAACAGCCATTCCGGGCCGCAGGGTGGAATTCTTTGCTTCGGGCAATTGTGCGGTGACGTTGTAACTGTCGCTTGCCGGGTCAACGGTCGGGCCGATTTTGACAATACGTGCGGCGAGCGGGGCGGCCGAACCCTCGACCAGCCGTACCTCGACGATGGCGCCGAGTTCCGGACGTTGTCCCGAACTCTCCGGCACCTGGAATTGCACTTGGAGCGGAGCGAGCTGGCTCACCCGGAAGCACTTCTCGTTCTTGGCAACGGTTTGCCCTTGACGGATATACCGGCGCGCGACCACACCGGCAAAGGGCGCACGGAGTTTGGTTTTGTCGATCAGCAAGTCGATGCGGTCGATCTCGGCCTGGCTCGCTTCCGATTGCGCTTCCCAGCCGTGCAGGTCGAACTCTGCCCCCTTGGCTGCGAAATCGGCGGCTTCGAGGTCCGCCTGGCTCGATAACCCGAGCTGCCGGAGCTGTTTTTGCCGATCGAGTGTTGCCCGCTTGGACTTCAGTTCCGCCTCTTTGTACTGCACGTTGTTTTGCGATACCTGGAGGTCATCGCGCGCTTTGACCAGTTCCAGTTTGAGCGTGCGGTCATCGAGTTGCGCCAGAATCTCACCCGCTTTCACCGGACTTCCTTCATCCTTGGCAATGGTCACGACCAGGCCGTCAAGCTCGGTCGATAAGTCCACCTGATGCTCGACGGAAAGAACCGTGAGAATCCCCTCCTCGCCGGCAGTTCGAGCGGGAACCATCTCTCGTCCGGGAGGGTCGATGGCTCCCTTTGGTTCGGAACCAGCGCCTGGCCCGTCCGTACGCACGGTGCTGACCCCGGTCGAGTTCGAGGCCACCGAGGAACCGCCACAACCGGCCGCCGTCCAGGTGGCCACTAGCAACAGCAGCCAACTGCCAAGCGTCGGGTTGGGTATTCTTTGCCTCATGGCAGAAGCGCCCAGGCTTTCGTCCACAACCAGCGCGCCGCATCACGCAACAAGGCATAGCCGACCGGATACCACCCGCTATCGAACCAACCTCCGGCGGCACGCGTTCTGGCGCGTCCCACCATGCCGTCCCGTACGATCCCGCCCGGATTTGAGAAAACGGCACGGACCACAAAATATTGCTCTCCGGCATCGGAGCGAGCCTGGGCGCCGACCCTCTCGATCGTCCCGAGGAACGACAGGGTCGGAAATGCATTCAGCTTGAGCGTCACGTTCCTTCCAGGACGCACCAGAGGCAGATCCGTCTCTCGAACGCTTAACTCCGCCGCCATCCGCTCCTGCCCGACAATCTCGGCGAAGGTCTCGCCAGGCCCGAGAAACGACCCGACCTTTTCCTCGACCTTTGGTGTAACGACAACCCCGGCAATCGGCGCGCGAAGGTGCGCTTCCCCTACGCGCTTCTGTTCAAATTGCACTTCCGCCAGATGGAGATCCGCGCGCATGCGTGCCTGCCCCGAGGTGGATGGATCATTCCGAAACTCTCCTTCCCCCAACTCGCGTCGGGCGCTTTCGAGCGCCTCCTCGGCTTCGGCGAGTTTTACCCGGTCTTCCCCGTCGTTCACGAGTGCCAGTAGATCGCCAGGGTGCACGGTATCTCCTTCCCGCACGAAAACTCTTTCGATCACCCCTCCTTCGATCGTGCTCACGATGCGTCTCTCCGCCGGAACGATGGTTGCAGTGGACGGTACGCGAATCGGCCAGGGAATCAGGCACAGAGCAACAGCGAGAACACCGGCCCACTTCAGGTTGCGGGCCCACACCCCTTGGCGCCGGGCGGATTGCATTCGTTGTTTGCCGCCCGCAAAACGTCGAAGAATGGAGGCCAGGGGCAATTGCGAGTAAAGTTGCGAGTTCCGGATGGCAATGCTCGACTGGCCCGCCAGAATGGCCAGGATCTCCCGGTGATTCGCGGTCAGGAAATCGGCATTGGCGCTCAACAGCAGGATCGCTCCGACCGCCTCCTGATCGTACTGCAGGGGCAGGGCGAAACAACCGTTGTAACCTTGCCCTTCGAGGAAGGGCAGTATTTTGGCGGTGCTCTGCTGAGGTTCCGTGCGCCATCCCGCCTCGTACCAATCGGCGGATACCGGCTCCGCTTGTCTGGCGATCCATTCCATCGTCTCCCGCAACTGCTCCATCAGAGGAGATTTCGGAACTTCTGCTTCTCCGGAGACCGCGCCAATGACGAACTGCCCCTGGTCAAAATATCCGATGGCACAGCGGTCGAAGGGAAGAACGGTCCGCGCCTGGTTGACCACTGTGGATAACACCTGGTCGAGGTCCAGGGTCGAGGTAATCTCCTGGGAGATCTTTAGCAGGGCGTTGAGCGCGGAGGCCTTTCGTTCCGATTCGAGAAGCTGTGCATTGTGCAACGCGACAGCGGCCTGTTCGCTGATGCTCGACAGGAAGAAGAGATCGTCCTCGGTGTAGGGAGCGCCATCGGTCTGGTTCAGAATCTCGACCAGGCCCAAAACATCCTGGTCTTTTTTGAGCGGGGCAGCCATCCAGGAACGGATCTCGAGGGCGCCGCCCGCTTGCCGGCGTTCTCTGAGCCCGTCCTCTCCGGCCGGATCCGTCAGCAGCTTCGGAATACCTTGCTGCAGCACTTCGGCGAGGAGCCCTTCATTAGCCGATGCCCGCGCGCCTTCCTCTACCGTCGGGTCTGCCCCGGACTTCTCGTGCAGGCAGAGTTCTTCGGCACGCGCGTCGATGAGCCAGAGATTGCAGATATCCGCTGCCAGGACCTCGCGAATTTTTCGTGCCACCACGGGAAGCAGAGCGTGGAGCTCGAGAGTAGACGTGAAGGTTCGTCCGAGATCATAGAGCGCCGTCAGTCGCTCAACGGCAGACATCTGTTCCTGCCGCTGCTGCTCCTGCGCCTCCAGATTTGAAATGGCTTGAGAAGCCAACCGGCCCGCTTCTCCCCAAAAGAGGACATCCTGTTCCGTAAAGGAGCCGGGAAGCTTATTCAGGAGTTCGATGACTCCGCCGGCTCGACCGGCACCTGCCAAGGGCAGGTACAGGACGGAACGCACTTGTGAACGAACCTTCCCTTCAAGATGAGCAAGGGAGGCGGTGAGTGGCTCCTGGGAATCGAGCAGGCGCGGAACTTTTGCGTCGTAGACTTCCTCGAGAATACGGCCTTTTGCCGCGCTTGCCTGGCCAACCCATCTCGACTGTCCCCCGGGCTCGGCGTAGCTCTCCCGGTAGCTGAACAGGTTGGTCCTTGGATCGTAACCCCAGACGATGGCGGTTTCGGCATCGAGCGTCGCTCTGGCACGCGCGGCAAAAACCCTCAGCAGGGTGTCGACATCACGGCAGGCAAGCGCGAAGCTGGCCAGTTCAAAGGGAGCGAGGTCTTGACGCATCTTCACACCGAGCCGAAAAGAGCCACTTACTGGGCATCACATATAGCGCACCGAATAGGGAAAGGCAATGGACGGACCGCGGCGAAAGGGGTGGCGCTGCTCCCGCCTCCCAAGGGTCAAAACTATTGATAAAGGAGCACTTTTCTTGTAGCTTCGCTCGCTAGCGAGAGGACCGTTTGAACATCCATGTCCGCCACGCAGGCCGCATCGCGATCCTCGACCTCGAGGGGGCCCTCAGACTTGGCCCCTCGGAAGATGCCTTCCGCGACCAGGTCCGGCAGCTGACGGCGAGCGGCCCCGCCTACTTGGCCATAAACCTCTCTCACGTGAGCGATGTGGACAGCTCCGGCGTCGGCCTCCTGCTGCACACCTTTTCCGCCGTAAAACGTAACGGCGGGAAGTGTATGTTCTATTCTCCGAGCGCCCGCGTCCAGATGGTGCTTCGCATGGTTCATCTGGACAAGATCCTGGACATCTCCGAAGACGAAGCTGCCGCCCTGGCGCGCTTCTAGCAACCTGCCCGTCTGCTTGCGGATCGGAAGCAGTGGCAGCGCACCAGCAGGCTCCGGTTGCATGTTCCGCGTGTCGGGTGTAGGTTTTCGGTTGAGCCGGAAGAGCAAAAACGAAGCTTCCGGCTGGATGGACGTGTTCCTAAGAAAGACGGAAATCGGCAGGCGTAAATTCGGCGCTCACGAACGTACGGCAGTAGCTGCCCTTGCTCCCTGACCAGGCAAATCTGATCTGGAGCGCACACTCCAGCCATTCTCGATAGGGAGGATATGACGATGCCACATTACGTTACGCTGATCCGCTATACACCGCAGGGCGCCGCCAAGATTAAAGAAAGCCCGGCACGCCTGGACGCAGCCAAGAAAGCCGCAGAGGCAGCAGGGGGGAAAATCCACGCCTGGTATCTGACCATGGGAGCGTATGATGCCGTGGTTATCTCTGAATTTCCGAGCGATGAAGCGAGAGCGAAATTCTCGCTGGCGGCCGGACTGCTCGGTAATATTACGACTCACACTCTGAAAGCATTTACCGAAGCGGAGTTCCGCAAAATCGTAGGTTCCCTGTAACCACGCACCCGCGAAAATCGGGTGCGGTCGAAACAAAGTTCAAGAGGCGATCAGGCCAGCCGCCAGTGACGGCAGGTAGCTGAATCTATGTCCGGACCCATTGAGGGTCGCGGACTCGAAACCGCTTAACTGAGCAAAATCCTCTGCTTCAGGACCAGAATCACGAGGATGCTTCCGAGGGCGTACAGCCAAGTGGAAGGCTCGGGCGTCGCGACCAGGAACTCTTGTCCGGTCGAACCAGTCGGCGTCAAGATTTCCCATCCACTGCCGTTGTATCCACCCGCAACGGCGGTTCCGGCCTCTGCGTCGAGGAACGAAACAGAGAGCGGTCCGGTAGTCCCGTCATAAGCGGCAGGAATCGGAACCGATCCCGCCGACAAGGCCCAGATCGCCCACTGGTCGGCCGCTGCCTGGGTTGATCCAGCCTTGGCAGACTCAAGTTGTGTCGCGAGCCACGCCATTTCGAGGTACGTGGTTCCAGCACCGGCGCCCAGTCGGGTGGTGCTGAAATTCGTGCTTGGCAGACCTGTTATCGTCACGTTCCAGCTTTGTCCGGAAGTAATGTCGTGGGAAAAATCGACACAATAGAACAGTTCAGACTGGCTACCGAGCGTTCCCGTGTAAGGACCGATGCCGTAGTAGGAATTGGGGTCTGAATTGTAGCCGCCCGTGAAGGTAACCGTATTCGAGTTGGCACTCGTGAGGGCGGTGGTAAGAAGCAGTACAGGCAACAGATAGCCGAAAAACTTTAAAACCAAACGCATCTTCGGAGGCATTATTATCCCTTTCAAGCCCCCAGCTCTCGTCTATCTCTATTGCATTTGGGGGTCCATTCGAGGTCTCGCCAAGGCATTTATTATCAATACGATATAACCGCAGCGCCGTCGATGTTGGATAGATAGGGCAAATGGACTCCCATAATGCAGAAAAATTGTGCTCGTCCGCTGGTCAAACGCTCGGTGTCAGGAAACGGCCGGTTTTCTAGGATGAGTTTCTCGGCACGGCAACTCTGCCTGGCAAGCGAATGGAACGGGAAGACTGGTGAGGCACAAGCGAACTCCGTGAGACTCCGGGTAATCTCGATAGGCGGCGAGAAGTGCCTATCGGGTCAGCGGAACAAAGGAGCATCCGGCTGCTTCTCTCCGCATTCGAGGGAGTCGGCCCATTTCCGGCGCCCACTTCCCTGCTCGCGCGTCTCTTGCTGCGCTCTGAAACTGCGGACCGCCGAGTTTCAGAAGCCGGCCTGAAGCAGCCCATGGCAGAACGGGGCGACCCGGTCTGCCATGGAAGATCCCCTCTTCAATGTCCCAACTCGTTTGGTTTTGAACTTCAGAAACTGAACTTCGCCGACAACTGGACAACGCGCACCGAAGAGTCGAACCCGAGACCGCTCCCGTAGGGGCTCGTAGGAGTGCCCTGCGTGCTCATGATCTGTCCAAAGGTCGGATCCCCGAGGTTATTATCCGGCGCAGCGAAGTTTGGATGATTGAAGACGTTGAACGCCGTTGCACCGATGCCGAGATTAAACTTTTCCCTGATCTGAAACGTTTTGAAGAGGGCCATATCGAAGTCGATGTAATCCGGGCCCCGGTACTGGTTTCGCGTTTGGGTCGGGAACGATGTATACCCGTTGAAGTTCGCCGCCCCGGTATTGACGAATGCCGAATCATTCAAGCAGGCGGTGCTGCCAAAATTGGGATTTCCGTTGGTATAGACACTTCCTCCGCCGCACGGAGAGGAAGCGCCACCGGTAATCTGCTGCGCGATAATCGCCCCACCACCCTGGACCAGGGCCGAGCTGGCCCTGCCATCGATCACCGTGAACGGAAGTCCCGAGTGGATATACACCTTTCCGGACCACTGCCAACCACCCAGCAGGCCTTTGAGCAACTTCTGCTCGAAGTGCGTGGGCGGGGTGATGACATAGTCGGCGTTGAACAGGTGGCGGATGTCGTAGTCGGCGTTTCCATAGTTATTGGCACGCAGGCTGACCGGGTTGATCTGATAAAGAAGCGAGTTGTTCCCAGCCGGGAAGAGTCCGCCGTTGGATGTCTCATCAAGAGCATGGGAAAAGGTGTAATTGACGTGAGCCGCGATCCAGCCGTGGTACTGCTCCCGGAGCGAAACGGTCATGCCGTTGTAATTCGCGACCGCTCCGCTCGCTAATGTTCCGACGAACCCGTAGTTTGGCACAACCGGAGAAGAGTTGATGCCGGGAACGCTTGCGAACACCGGGCCGGAAGAGGTCGCATTCCACCAGGCATTGTTATAAGGAATGTGAATCGAGTGGTTCCCCACATAATTCACGCTCACCGATGTGCTGTGCCCGATCTGCTGGTCGACCTTCAGGTTCCATTCCTGCACCTGGGGAGAGTGAATCGTCCCTTCAATGGCAACAAACGTCAGGGGCGGATTGTAGCCGATGATGGGATTGAGCTCATTCGAAAGCTGATTGAAGCTCTTGTTGATATTGAACGCCGCGCTGGCGGCCGCAAACGCGGCCGGAGCGCCATTGGTCTTATCGAACGGCAGAATTCCCGTGGTGTTGAACTCCGCGTCAAGCGGCGAGATGTAGAAGTACACGGCCGCCGGCGGATTGCTGAGCAGGTTATCGACCATGCCGGTCGCCGGATTGTCGTAGAACACCCCGATGCCTCCGCTCACGACCGTTTCGTTGTTCGCTCGTGGTGACCAGCTGAAGGCCAGTCGGGGAGACACGTTGATGGCGTCGGTGCCCATATAGGCCTGATGCAGGTTGCTGTTGATGTCGCTGCTGTACGGCACATCCCCCGCGTTGGCACCCGCCTGGACACTGGCCAGGGTCGGAAACGGCCCCTTGAAGTTCGGGAAGCAGTTGGTCTGACAGACCGGGTTCGAGTTGTGCTCCAGGCGCAGGGCCCCCATCAACGTGAAATGCGGGGACAGTTTCCATTCGTCCTCTGCATAGACCCCCATTCCCCACATCGCAATGGGCACGTCGGTCGAAACACTGTCCTGCTGGAAATAGGCGTTGGCTACCCCGTTCGCGAAAGCCTGAATTCCGGCCGTTCCCGCACCGGTCGTGAGATCGTCAAAAACCGTTGCCGGGTAGGTGTAGTAAAAGTTGTGATCACTGACGTCGTAGCGCCGGAAATTAACGCCAAACTTGAGGTTGTGCTGCCCGTGCACCCAGGTGAAGTCATCGATAAATTGATATTGGGTGATGTTGCGGCCCTGGGGAAGATAGCTGACATCGGGATTGATGCTCGAGAAACCGCCTGCAAAGTTGAACTGCACGCCGCCTTCCGGGAACACGTTCTGCCACGCAGAGACATCCTGTGCATACTGGAAAACGTAATGGCTCAGGCTGGCGGTAAAGAGATTGGTCATGTTGGCGTCGAAAACATGCCGCTCCTGGATCTGATAGTCATAAAGAGGTTGGTTGGAGTTGGCGTCGAAGGCCGAGTTCAGCGCGTCCACGACCGTCGGTTGTTGTCCATGATCCAGTTTGAAACGGAAGAACAGGTCGTCCTTCGACGTCAGCTTCTGGTCAATCCGCCCGGCCAGGATCCATTCTTTGGCGAACGAGGTGGGAGTGGTGACGATGGTCTCGGAGCACGGTGAGCCGGCTGTCCAGCCCGGCAAACTGACCGTGGCACACTCGGTCCCCGCAGCGGGCAGGAGCGTAGGGACTTTCCCCTTTGCCGCATTTGCGAAAACATTGAACATCCCCTGATAGGCGGAAGCCTCGTTGGGCTGGAGCGCCTGAACGTTCGCAAGAACCGCCGCTGCAAACTCTGGCGTCGGTATGACGTTGGTATAGACGTTTGGCAGCACGAACCGCAGGCCTTCGGTATCCACGAAGAACCAGGTGTGATCCTTGAAGATGGGTCCTCCGACCGAAGCCGCCCATTGATTGGCGTTCGAGAAGGGCCGCGGGGTCTGGCTGGCATTCGAAAAAAAGTCGTTCGAATTCATGGCATCGCCATTCCATGACCACTGTGCATTTCCATGAAACTGATTGGTGCCGGACTTGGTGACGTAGGTGACCTGCGCCCCGCTAAGCTGTCCATACTGTCCCGAGTATGGGTTGGTGATGACCGAGGCTTCTTGTATTTCGTTGTTGCCGAGAGTGAGGTTCGTGGCACCCGAATTATTCACATTGTAATAAGGGTCCATGTCGTTTTCGCCGTTCACGGTAAACAGATTCGAGGTTGCCGGCAGACCGTTGGCCGTGAAATTCCCCTTGCCCGTCCCCTGCGACACCACCACACCCGGGGCCGTAAACGCGATGGTGGTGATGTCTGCGCCCGGGTTCGGCAACAGGGTGACTTCCTTTTCACTGAAATTCGTTACCGTTCCCGGATCGGTACTGATCAAGGGAGCTTCGCTTGTGACCAGAACCGTTTCAACGGAAATCGACATCTCCAGATTCAAATCGACCGTAGTGGTTTGTCCAACCGCAACCGTGCAGGACGCGATCTTTGCCAGGCCTTTCAGCGCCACGTCAAGTTCGTAGAGCCCGGGCTTCAGCAGCGCGAAGTGGTACACCCCTTCCGCATTGGTGATGGTGGATTGCCGCTCACCGGTCTCCGTATTTCTCAGATCGACCGCTGCCTTCGGCACTACTGCCGCTGCCGGGTCCTTTACCGTTCCGACGATGCTGCCGGTGACCAACGACTGCCCTGCAGCGTGATTCACAAAAAGCCAAGCCAGTAGAAACGCTAATCCTGCGCCCCTCATGAATCGCTTCATTCAAATCTCCTTACGGACTGAAACTCAGAATGCTGTCCCGGCCACTCGAGGGCGGAAGACCCAAAAACAAGGCATGAAAGCTCTGCGCAAGGCGGATTATACACACAGTCTTGGCAGGAAAGCGCCCTTTTAGAGAAGGTAGTAACATCTTCTGTATCTAATGGATGCCGCGGTCTTTGGTTGAAATCACTCTCCCCTGTTCAGAGGACCAATTACTTCGATGGGGAAATGCGGCTATGGCTTGTCCCTCTCTGGTCGACCCAGAATGGTCCAATCCAGCCAGATAACTACGCTTCAACTAACTCTGCGAAAACACTCGATAGGACTTCGGTCGAGCACTGATCCGCAAGTAGAAATGTCATAGCATCAAAGAAAAAGACTCGCCGAGAGATCAAATCTCGTCGAGTCTTGGAACATCTTCCTAGATCGATCTAGCTGTCAGACGTGCTTCCTAATCGCAACAAATAACATAGCTAGCATCGCTCCTCCGACGAGAAAGAACGTCGGCGGCTCCGGATTATAATAGATGCTGCCGCCGGTGGGGGCGGAATTCCAGTTGGTGCTGTTGCCCTGCGAGTCCGTACCTCCCAGGGTGATCAAAAACTCATTCGCACCACAAACCTCCCCGAGTGCCAACTGTGGGCAAGTTGCGTCGCCAATGTCATTTGGGTTGGTGTATGGGTTGTGAGTCCCATTTGCATAATTGTTCTGCAGAGTATTGATGCTGTTATTGGAGCAGTACTGATTGGTTGCAGCTTGGGTAGGATCGCTCTGGTTTTCACAACCGATGCCGGTCCCCGTTCCCTGGTAAAAGATCAGGGTTACGGAAGTCTCGCCCGGAGTTATGGCTTCATTACAACCGCCCCCATAAGCCGTAAACAGACCGCCGCCATTGCAGCCAACAAACGTATCCAAGGGATTCGGGACGAGATTCAGTACCACTTCTAGTATGTTCCAGGAAGTCCCAGTTTCATTGATACCACCGAAGACCGCTTGGGGATTATTCCCGGCGGCCGCACAATCTGCAATAACGGTGGGATCCATCGCACCAGCACAAGTTGAGAACGAAAAACCCTGACCCTGTCCGGTGATCGCCGTGCTTTTCCCCCCACCTTTGAGGTTGGCGCTCCCGTCCGGAGGAGTTTGGGCCGATGCAGCCGCTACCCACAGCAACATGACCGCAATAATGCTTACCCAACGTAGATGTTTCATAAGGCCTCGTGCTCCCCCAAACTACATTCCGAAGTCAGAATCCTAATAATTTTCAAACCTGCCACAATCAAGAAATCCGAAAATCCGTATATCGGCGCGTCCGTAAAGTCTACACTGGCTACTGTTGCAGTCAAGAATTATGTCGCGTACTACGAGTACCCTTTTTGTTCAACTCAACTGCCGCTCTGCGTGGAATCTGTCAGCTGTTTTGTCCTCGGATCCCGTTCTGGATCAAACTCGCCAGCTCCCTCTTCAGAGCTCGCGGCCAGCAAACACCTGCAAACCCAGTAAGAGAGGAACAACCCTTCGGGAAATTGAGTGCAATTGACTTGCCAGGCTTCTCCGTTTTCCACATCTTTTTTGTAACTGAAAGATTCTATTTAGCTTGTGGGACCCACACCGACCGCAGGCCGCCCGTTAACCCCGACCGATCGATCTGAATTCGGTAAAGTTGTGCAGTGGTGTTCCCTAGTTTGACGCAAATGATGTTTGTCCTCAGGCGTGGCGCTATTCGGGATTCCCATTGAGCACTCCTGGCTTTGACCCAAGCCCCAGTCCGACGTCTTCTTCCGCCAACACAGGCTCGAAATAGATCTCTTGGCCTGAACAGGCATGGGCACGAGCGAATGCATCTAAGTCATCTGTTTTCAATCCACTGAGGTCCATTCATTTGTGAGTTGCTTTCTTTTGGGCTTCCGCCACCATCGTCTCAAACTCGCGATTCCCATGCAGCGACTTGAGGTCTGAATCGTCCCCCATACGCACAATGTCTATGGGGGATAGGCCATGCTCAATCGCGTCCCGCAAGAGCGCCAGCGCTTCGCTCGGGTGCCCTGCCAAGGCCGCATTGCAGGCCAGATTGTATCTTGTAGCGGCAGTATCGGAATTGTCAGGCCCAAGCACTCGTATTTGGATCTCGAGCGTCTTTCGCAACATTGCCTCGGCTTCTTTATAGCGCCCCTGCACACTCAGCGTATTGGCCATCTCGTTCATCGTAAATAAAGTTGTAGGGTGTTCCGGCCCGAGGACGCTTTGTCGCACTTCAAGAACCTCACGCCGGAGCTTTTCTGCCTCCGCGTAGTGTGTTTCCAATTGGCGTATGTTGGCCAGACTGTCCTTGGTCGCCAGCGTATCCGGATGTCCCTCGCCAAGGACTCGCAGCCGAAGTTCGAGCGTCTCCCTCTGGAGTTTTTCTGCCTCCTCCAGATGGTTGTCGTATTCCAGATAGTTGGCAAGGTTAAACGCCGTTCTGAGCGTCTCCGGGTGATCCGGCCCGAGCAGCCGACGCCTGAGCTCCAGCGCCTCGCGGGCCAGTTGCTCTGCCTGCGGAAGCTGCCCCTCCTCAGCTAGTGTGTCCGCGAGATTGTTCATCGAGTTCAGTGTTTCGGGATCTTCTGGTCCGAGCACGCGACGCTGTATTTGAAGCGTATCCGCCCGTAATTTTTCTGACTCAGGCAGTTGCCCCTCCTCGCGAAGCGTGGTGGCCAATTCACCCATGCAGAGAAGGGTCTCCGGGTGTTCGGGCCCCAGAACATGGCGGTAAGTATCAAGAGTTTGACGTAACAATTTGTCGGACTCAGTCAATCGACCTTCGAGCCGCAATGCGTGTCCTAACTCCCTCATGGCCCATAATGTGTCGGGATGGTTTGGGCCAAGCACCTTGCGGCGAAGCTCAAGCGATCTTTCCAGAAGTTTCTGCGCCTGCGGGTAGAGGCCGAGTGTTTCGTAAACGCTGCCGATGGTCAGCAACAGACGAGCTTGGACAAGTGGTTGCCCGGTCAACCGGGTTTCAATGTCTTTCGCACCTTGATCGAGGATTTCACGGGCGGTGATAGAGTTGCCTCGCGCCTGGCTGGGGTCGGAAACATTGAAAAGGCCAATGAGAAAGTCAGAGACGTTCTTTGCAGCCGCAGCCTCACGATTAGCCCGGTCCCGCTCTCGTGCAATGCGTACCGCCTGGACCGTCATTGAAACAGCCAGGGTAATAAGCGCAAGAAAGACCACGCTGGCTGCGAGTACTCCCACGCGGTGCCGTTTTATGAATTTGCTGGTTCGATACGAGACCGATGGTGGGGATGCGAGAACCGGCTCGTCGGTCAGATAGCGGGTGATATCGGCGGCAAGTGCGGTCGGCGAATCGTAACGGCGGGCCCGATCCTTTTCGAGCGCTTTCATGGTGATCCAATCCAGATCACCCTTCAGCAAGCCGGCCAATTGGCGTGGCTCGGCCTGCCGCACTCCTGCATTTTCCGTCGCCGTTTTCGCTTCCGTGATTAACATCGTGCTGGGCCGGGGCGGATCGTCCTCACGGATTTGCCTTAAGACTTCGAGCAATGGCTGCTTTTGCCATTGCTTCATGTCAAAGGGCAGGCACCCGGTCAGCAACTCATAGAGGATTACACCGAGGGAATAAACGTCCGCACGGGTATCAATATCTTGGGCACTCGCTTCCGTCTGTTCCGGGGCCATGTAGCCAGGAGTGCCCACGAGCATACCCACCTGGGTGACCAGAGTCTCGCTGTCCGGCTGTTTTTCGGTGGCCTTGGCAATTCCAAAGTCGATGATGTGCGGCGCGGCCTTGCCATCGACCTCCGTGACCATGATGTTGCCCGGCTTGAGGTCCCTGTGAATGATCGCCTTTTGGTGGGCGTGTTGGACTCCTTCGCAGACCTTGATAAATAATTCCAGCCGCTCGCGGGTATTTAAGCGCTTCTGGTCGGAGTACTGTGTAATGGGGGAACCAGGAACGTACTCCATCACAAAGAACGGCTGGCCATCCGGAGTGGTTCCGGCGTCGAAAACTTTGGCGATGGCCGGATGATCCATGATCGCGAGCGATTGCCGTTCCGATTCGAACCGTTGAATGACCGACTGGTCGTAACGGCCGCCCTTGATCAATTTCAAAGCAACCTTGCGTTTTACAGGTTCAGTCTGTTCGGCAAGCCAGACTTGACCCATCCCCCCTTCACCCAATAGTTTGACGAGTTGATATGGACCAATGTAGTAGGAGCAATCGTCCGCCTCGGACGCAGTCGTCGGTGCACCGCCCAAAGTGTTGCCGCCAAAGGTCCCACCGTCATCGAGCGCCGCGGCCCTCTCTTCCGAGGCAGCGGAGGAACCCGTGATGGGAGTTTTCAACGCGACGGACGGATCGAGGTTGCGGGGAGATTCGGGTGCAGAACGTGAACTGGGGGCATTCCCCGGGGGCACTTTACTGGTATTCCCAGATTTGGCCGCATTTCTCGGTGGTTGCCCTGGTTTAGGCGGGCTCGATTGGACCGGAGTATCGAGTGTCTGGAGAGATTCGGGCGCAGAGCCCACTTTAGGAGCATTCGCCGGGGGCACTTTATTGCTTTCCGCTGGTTTGGTCGGGCTTTTTGGGGGTTGCCCTGGTTTAGGCAAGTTCGATTGGACTGGAGTATCGAGTGTCTGGAGAGATTCGGGTGCAGAGCCCACTTTAGGAGCATTCGCCGGGGGCACTTTATTGCTTTCCGCTGGTTTGGTCGGACTTTTTGGGGGTTGCCCTGGTTTAGGCAAGTTCGATTGGACTGGAGTATCGAGCGTTTGGAGAGATTCGGGTGCGGGACCAACTCTAGGAGCATTCCCGGGAGGCAGTTTATTGCCATCCGCAGCTTTTGCCGGGTTTTTCGAGGGTTGCTCTGGTTTAGGTGGGCTGGTTTGGACCGGGGCGTCGAGTGTAGGAAAGTCCTCCGCACTTCCCGAATCTTCGGGTGTTTTCGGGTACGGAGGTTTCTTTGGATTACCCGAGTCAGCCATGCCGCCCTCCAAGCAGCGGAAAGTCTAACACTGCTCAATCTTGTTGGGAAATGGCGACTTTCTTGGCTAAGCTATGACCTCCGGGCCCTACGATTTGTTCCTGTCTGCCTTGGCAAAATGTGGAGCAGCGGCGCAAAACGAACGAAAAGGACCCCATGCGATGCTTGGGCTCGAGGCACACATGCAGTCAGGAGCTGCCAATGACCACCTTTGAATCTCCCGAAATAGAGAGGCGACGTTCCGTAAGGACCCGACTTGCGGTGCCTGTCCGTGTTCAATGCCAATCCCGAATCGGAGAGGAGCTCAAGGTCGAAGCGGAGACACACACGGTAAGTGATACCGGATGTCTGATTTATCTGGAGGCGGGTCTGAGCGTAGACCAGACACTCGTTCTGTTCCGCGAAAAGACGGGGCAGTCGATGAAGGGTCGGGTTGTCTCGGCGTGGCGGCATCCCGGGGGAAAGATATTTGTTGGTGTAGAGTTTATGTCGCCTTCCCCGGATTTCTGGCGTGACGAACTCCAAGAACACGAGTTGGGTAATCCCTCCAACCTCTGAAATGAGGCCCCTCTCTTTCGGGAGGAAGGGGTCCTCAACCCCCAGAGGATTCGATGACTTTCCTCCCCCGGAATCTTCCTGCCACAAGTAAGTTCGCCTTCGACAGCTGGGGTCGCGAGCCAGCGGGTTTCCAGCGAACTCGATCCCCAAATGCCGGAGTCGCGAGAGACGGTTCTGTTCTTCGCTTGCAAGCATATTGCTTAGGAGCTCGGCCCGAGCAACCTCCTGCTTCTTCCAGGATTGACAATGAGGATCGCATCCGTGGAGTCGGAACGGTTCCCGAACTGGACTGTACGCAGATTTATATTCCGCACCAGATGCTGCATCGTTCTACGGAATCCTAATGGAAAATTCCGGAGAATTGGGACTCTCGCTGCCTAGGCCGTCCGCGGCTCTCGTCACATAGTGGTAGGTCACACCGCTCTCGACATCGGAATCTGTGAAGGTGAGGCCCTGGACAAGCGATGTATTAATCCTCATGTAATTGCTTTCAGGCACCGTACTCCGGTACACGTTGTATCCGGCGGTTTGCGACTTTGAGGCGCCCCAGCTCAGTATAACCTTGTGCGTCTTGCCCGATGCGTGCAGACGAAGCAGCCGGGACTGCTCATTGGTCATGTAGAACCGTTGCACTCCGATAGAAAGGAGGACCAATAACGCAAGCCCGGTGCCAATCTTCACCCAAAGTGGAATACCGCGGTTCCGAATCAGCAGCGTCTGACTCACGATGAAAAACGTCAGCACGATGGCACCAACCGCAACGGCCAGAAACCACGTTCCGCTTTGCGCCCGCAGCACGAGTGAGGGGATCCGGAGGAATTTGCTTCTCAGCCGGGGGTCAAACCAAATATTCTCGAGCGCGGAGAGAAAAAGTAATAGTGCAAATCCCCAGGCAACCCATACGATCCTCTTTCCCTTACTCGCGGGACGCAGCGAACTGAATCTCATTTATTGCTCTCCGTGAGCGGACCGCAGCCGAATCTAATCTACCTCCGGGCTCTCCTGCAATTCCACCGGAAAGGATATCGTTAGAGGCAGCAGGAAGAAACCTGGGGATTCCTCCCTCCGTTAGTGTGCGCCCTGTTTCCGTTTATGAGGCAATTTTAATGGGAGGTGGCAGACCGCTGAGCAAGAGCAAATGATTCCATGAAGACCTAGCGGGGAATGTAGCTATCGAGTAAAGGTAAGATCATTTTCGCAAATCCGATTGCACGAGTTTCTGCATCCTGTACGCCCTCGCTGTTCTGCACGAATGTTGTAATGCGAACCAGGGCTCCGTCAGAGCGATTCATGCGCAGTGCATCGGCAACCAGATAATATTTTGCTCCGTACTCGCTCGGCGTCGCTCGCCCGTGGGCTTGGTACCAATAGAGGACCAGCGCCCGTTCGGCACCTTGTTGTACCAGGATTCGGTTGACCTGGATTTTATTTCCACCGAGATAACCAATCCAAATGCGCCCTGTCTCAGCGGGAATCCAACCGGCCCCAGGAAGGCAATTTTTCGGAGAATGAATTGTGTCTCCCGTGCGCTGGCTGGGAAAATAGGCAATCAGCAGGGTGGCAACGGTCCCCCTCCCCCTATCGAGGTAATCGCGAAACAGGAACTCGCCAGGACCCAGTGCTTGGGCCATTTCGGCGGTCGTCTGCAGATCCTTGCCATGCCATTGGCCGAGAAAACGCGGAAAACTGCTTAAATCATCGCGCGGAGGGAGAGTTTCTTCGCGAGTCCTGGCCAGGAGCAAACCAAGCATTATGGCCAACAGAATCGCCACCAAAGAAAAACGAGCCCAGGATCGGTTCGACGGATTCACGTTGCCACCCTGCTTGGGGTAAGGCGGCTACTCAGAGAATGGAATCCGGCGAGGACGGCAAACGAAAGTAGAAATAGCAAGAAACCGGAAAAAGCATGAAAAAAACCTTCCGCCAGCTGGGCGTTCACGTATTGCGCCAATAAGGCGGAAAGTACGATTCTCAGGGCATTAGCAACTACAGCCACGGGGACCGCAAGAACGACCAACAGGCATCGCATCCAAACGCGGTGCTCGAAAAACAACCCGTAGAGAACGCTAACGGTGATGAGTGACATCAGTGATCTCAAGCCACTACAAGCTTCCACAACGTCCAGCGACATGGAGGACAAGTGGATAATGTTGCCCTCGCGAAGGACGGGAACCTGAAGCAGATCAAGGAGCCAGGTAGCCCAACGGGAGGCCAGCAATTGCAGTGGAAAGGCAAACTCATTGAAGACGATCACCGGCAACGGAATCATCAGGAAAAGTGCGAGCCACGGGGCCTTGACGGCCTTGAGCATCGGCCATCCGGCAAAGTAAATAACTAGTCCCCCCAGAAGCACCACCAGCGAAGCCCTCTGCAGGAAAAGCTCTGCCCCTAGGGTGCCGATCACTAACATGCCCATCGCCGCTACTACATACAGAAGTCCGAAAGCGGAAGGCTCGGGCGACTTATCGAGCCATTTTTTGCGGCTGATCCAGAGTAACAGCCCGCATCCGATTGGAACAAACAAACAGTGCGAGTAATTAGGATCGTCGAACCACTGACGGGAAAGGTGAGAAATGACACGACCATAAAGTAGCAAAATGAGAATAAGCAAAATCGTGAGCTGCAGATAGAAGGCCCAGTTCTGGCCTTTCTCTCTTCGGCTCGGCGAGGAAGCCGACTGGAGGTTTCCATATTCTGTTTCCTGTAGCTGCCTGTTCATAGCAGTTGGCTAACAACCGTCGTGTCGCGGAGTCTCGCACCAGATTCTTGGTACCATACAGCCTCCTTGATCGATGGCTCCAAACGAACTGCATTTGCGAGTCATGAACGAGACCAAACACTAGTTTAGAGGAGAATACGGATAGGTGTCTTCCTTATATCGGTGATCTTGTCGAGTTGAGCATTCAGACACCGAGAAACCGAGGGTGATCAGCGGACAGTGTTCTTCATTTTCGGCGTGGATTGACGAAGTGTAGTCTACGGAATAGTGACTTCGACTTGTTCAGAATAGGCGCTTTCCGTTCCGCTCGAGTCGACTGAAGTGGTTACATAATAATAAGTTTGTCCCTCTGCAACGGTGGCATCCGTGTAAGTTAATCCGGCTACATGGGCAGGATTGATCTTGGCATATCCACTTCCGTTTTCCTGGCTGCGGTACACGTTGTATCCGGTCACACCAGAGGTCGGGCTTGCAGTCCATGCCAGCAGCACGGAATAGCCTGATCCAGCAGCTATTGTGACGTTGAAACTAACAGAATTCTTGGTCGCGGGCGAGCCAGAATCGGTTACCTGAACTGTAAAGGCAGAGGTTCCGGAAGTCGTCGGTGTTCCGGAGATCGCACCAGTCGCCGCCGTCAAGCTCAGACCGCCTGGCAACGCCCCTGACGTAACGCTCCAACTATAAGGTGAAGTCCCGCCAGTAGCTGCCATAGTTGTCGCGTAGACTACTCCGACTTGTCCCGAGGGAAGCGACATGGTCGTGATCTTCACTGGGGTAGCCGCGGCCGCCACCGCAATCGTAAATGACTTGGTCGCTGTCTGCGTTGTTGGCGCCGTTGAATCCGTCACCTTGACGGTAAAGCTGTAGGAGTCTGCGTTTGTCGGCGTTCCCGAGATCGTCCCGGTCGTTGCAGACAGCGCCAAACCTGGAGGCAAAGCTCCTGCACTGATGCTCCATTCGTAAGGCGTGGTTCCATACGTGGCTTCGACGATTCTAGAATACGCTACGCCCACTTGTCCGGATGTAAGCGAACTGGTCGTGATTTCTACTGGCGCAGCTACAACTGCAATTGTCAATGACTTGGTCGCTGCATGCGGTGTGGATTTCGTTGAATCCGTCACCTCTACAGTAAAGCTGTAGGAACCCACTTTTGTTGGAGTTCCCGAGATCGTCCCGGTCGTCGGCGACAGTGTCAAACCTGTAGGCAAAACTCCTGCACTGATGCTCCATTTGTAAGGCGCCGTTCCGTCCGCGGCCTCGACGATTTTCGAATACGCCACACCCACTTGCCCAGCTGCAAGCGAACTCGTCGTGATGTCTATCGTTTCAGTCTCAACCGCAATCGAGAATAACTTGGTCGCTGCATGCGGTGTGGGCTTCGTTGAATCCGTCACCTTGACAGTAAAGCTGTAGGAATCCAACTTCGTCGGCGTACCCGAGATGGTCCCCGTCGCGCTTAGTGTCAACCCTGGAGGCAATGCTCCTTCAATAATATTCCATTTGTAAGGCGCCGTTCCGTCCGCGGCTTCGACGATCTTATAATACGCCACACCGACTCGTCCGGCTGCAAGCGAGCTCGTCGTGATCTCTACCGGTGCAGCCTCAACCACAATCGAGAATAACTTGGTCGCTATATGCGTTGTGGGGTTCGTTGAATCCGTAACCTTAACGGTAAAGCTGTAGGAACCCACTCTCGTCGGGGTTCCCGAGATCGTTCCCGTCGTCGCATTTATTGTCATGCCGGAAGGCAATGCTCCCTCAAAAATGCTCCATTTGTAAGGCGTGCTCCCACCACTTGCTTCCAGCGTTGTCGAATACGCTTTGTCGAAAGTAGCGTCATACAAGGTGCTGGTCTTGAACGCAAGAGGCACTGTAACTGTAAGAGTGGCAGAAGCACTCTTGAGACTTCCTACCGAATTCTTGATCTCGACCTGAAAGGTCGAGCCGTTTTCGGCACTTGTTACTTGTGGGGTTGTGTAGCTCGCTGCCGTGGCACCGCTTATGGCGGCCCCATTTTTCAACCACTGATAGCTCAGTGGTGCTGTGCCGCCAGCCAGCACCGAAAAAGTTGCCTTCTGACCCTCGGCCACAGTCCGACTTGCGGGTTGCGTCGTAATTACTGGACTCGAGAGAACAGCCGGTGTGAGTACATTACTAGTCGCACCTCCAACAGAATTGCTGCTCTCAACGGGCGAGATCTCACTATTCGCGGCCGTGAGGGCCTCAGCCATCCCACGGGCCGCCGGTGTAGCCGCGCTAATTACCACGCCCTCTTTCTGCGACGGATCGGGAAGCGCCGTGGTTGATGCTGCCACAACCTCTAATTTGGTCATTTGCCCAGGGGAGATCGACGGCGTGGCAGGAAGTTTCGCAGTTGGAGGACCAGAAGCCTTAGCTACAGGGAGAATCTCGATTGCGCTAACGATTGGAAAATTCGCGTTTGCGTGATGCACAAAACGGACAACGAGTTCCCCGTCAGTTACGGAAACCTGTGCAGATTTTACAAGTGCATGATTTGCCCCTGCCTGAGCAAAAATATCTAACGAACCCCATATGGCTTTACCTTCCATTTGCACATCAAAGACACGGATCCCAGGTTTTGTGAAAATGGTCTCTGCAAAATACAGAGTGACCTTGTAATTGCCATTTGCGACTGCGAATCGGTACTGAAGATCTTCTCCCGACCTGGTACCGACGCGTGCACTTTCAAAGAGAGTTGGATCAGAGCTTCCGAAAACTGAAGCGTTGCGTGCGGAACTGGAGAGTTCTCCCGTGTTGTATCCGTAGTCAGCACTCCAAAGTTGGCCCTTCACGTCGCGATACGAGGGGCCTCCAGCGTTTACGCGGATCGTATTCTGAGACTGTGCAATTGCGGGCAAGCACACCAAGAAAAAGATCGACAAAAGACCGACCAACCGCTTCACGAATCCTCCTGGAATCACAGCCGTGAATAAAAAACCATCCCACGACTGCTTGCGGCAGACATCGCTGTGGCCACTCCTCGGGGGTGTCGAGAGAGAAAACCACTGAATAGCTCTCAGGGAGACATTCAGCTCAGGCATCTTGCTGCGCCATTTGTGACAGTGCCCTGCTCTGCGGGTCAGGACAACTGTACGCCGGTACAGATGGGGGTCAGGATCGAAGGACGGAATGGGACAGTTATAGTACTACCCCACCTATGGCCCGAATCAAGGCAAACAGACATTCCTTCAATCTGGTTTGGGCCTATTCATGCGCTTAAAAAAACGACCTGCGAGCGCCGAACAAATATCTGATTTGCGATATTGACCGAGCGGACCCTTATTTGCGACATGGGATTTCGTTGTATGCCAGGAGAGGCATTTTCGCTCCCGGAAAAGAGTGAGAACTGATGCTTGATACTGTCATGGGAGACGCGCGCGGGGATCTTCTCGCGACCGCTAGTAATTAATGCGAATAAGGCCGACAGGGCTTAAGTGGTTAGTCGGATGCTGTCTGCTAAAATTAGGTATGCCCGGTCGACGACGGAGCTGTTCTCCACGAGTGGCTAACGAACGCAACTAGCATAGCTCCAGGACGGCCTGCCGCTGTGGTGTCGCCAAAAAGAATAAACAGGGAGCCGCGTAGTAAATGCGCGCGAGAGGGTGAAATGAGCCAGCAGGATGTACTTCTCACCAAGATTCAGGAGGCATTCAAAACCACTTTTGACGTCGACAGCCAATCGATATCAATAGAAACAACCGCAAATAATATCGCAGGATGGGATTCTGTCGGACATCTCTCTCTTGCTAATAATCTGGAACAAGCTCTCGGAATCACCTTTGATGTGGATGAGTTGATGGAAATGGAGAATGTTCGCGAGATCGTTCGAGTCATCGAGGCGAAACTTTCCAAGAAAGCCTAACGTGACAGCCACACCCGAACGGAATTTCGCTTGGCGATTGGTCGAACGCCTAGGTCCGGGCTCGGATTTGATCGATGCAGCCACCGGAGTCACGATTTGCCCCGAGGAGTTACCCCGACTGATCGCTGCATATGGCGCCTCAATGCTCGGCAGTGGATTGAAGGTTGGCGATCGAGTGTTAATCGGTTGCTCTCTGTCTCCCCTGAGCGCACTGGTCTATTTGGGTGCGATGTTCGCAGGCCTTGTGGCCGTGCCGGTCGAGGATCGCTTGCTGAGAACTTCGGCCACAATGCTTATTGAAGCAACGGGCGCCAGAGCCTTATGGGCCGAAACTGATAAAGGGGCCGGAGGAATTGACAGAGGTTCCATCCTTTGCCTACAGGGTGACTTAGCGAAAAGTGGACCAGATACGGTGGCGCCCGCGGCTTGCCTGGAAACCGATATGGCGGCGCTGATGGCCACTTCCGGTTCGACCGGTGTGCCTCGCTTTGTTATGGTCAGCCATGGGAACCTGATCGCAAATACCGAAGCGATCATCCGCAGTCAGCGATTGGCCAATAACGAGAGGACCATGCTGATCCTACCCGTCAGCTACTGTTTCGGCGCCAGCCTGCTTCATTCCCATCTTTATCAAGGCGGTGGGGTGGTGTTTGACCGCCGGTTTATGTTTCCAAACAAAGTGCTCCACGCCATTGGCCAATTCGGTTGCACCACTTTCGCCGGCGTGCCGACCGTCTACAATGTACTTCTTCGACGATCGGATCTTCGAAGAATCCCTTTTCCTTGTTTGAGGCGGTTTCTCCAGGCCGGTGGGGGCTTGGCTCCTGATAGAATCCGCGAGATGCGGATGGCCTTCCCGAAAACCGATTTCTATGTGATGTATGGGCAAACCGAAGCGACCGCCAGGATCTCTTGCATGGAGCCTGAACGGTGGGAAGAGAAGCCAGGAAGTGTTGGCCGACCTCTGGACAACCTGCAGGTTCGCGTCGTCGATGAAGAAGGAAAGGATCTGCCGCCCGGTCAGATCGGCGAGCTCTTGGTGAAAGGGCCTTCTATCTGCTCAGGATATCTGAATGATCCGGAAGAAACACGGCGCTCGTTTTCAGGCGATTGGCTGCGAACCAGGGACCTGGCTCGTCAGGACGACGAAGGCTACCTGTGGATCGAAGGGCGCAAGGGCGCATTCCTGAAAATGAGAGGAATACGGGTGAGCTTCAAGGAAGTTGAAGCAAAGGTCACTGCGATTCGAGGAGTCTACGAATGTGCCGCTCGCGCCACCAATCATCCGGAAGCAGGGGAAGCGCTGGTGCTTTTTGTGGTGCCTGATCGAGGAGCGAACGACGTCGCGGAAGAGATTCGCCGCAATCTTCCCGCCCACTGGGCCGTCGATTCGATTCGCTTGGTTTCCGAATTACCAAAAACATCGGTTGGGAAAATAGCGCTTTCATCCCTCCCCACTTGAGCAAAGAGATTCTATGCAGCCTTTTGAGGAAAAAATCGACCGCCTTCTCTCCATGCTCCCCTATGGGCAACCTCCCGAGGAGCGAGAGTCTAGCCTGCTCGAGATACTCAAGGAGGAGTTAGACTATGCCTGTCACCGACATTCCGGCTACAGAAACTATATCCAGCACTGGCCAGTAGACTTTCGCATCGTTCGGCAGCTTGCCGACCTCCCCTTTCTGCCGATTGGGATTTTAAAGGCTAATCCTCCGCTGTCGTTCGTTGATCGTGGAGAGATCAAGCGCACACTGACCTCGAGCGCTACCACGTCCCAAATGCCAAGCCGCGTAGTGCTAGATTCCCCCACCGCGCGACGCATGACAAAAGGGATTGTGACGATTGTCCGGGATTTTATCGGCCCGGCGCGCCGCCCTTACCTGGTCGTGGATACACCGACCCTGCAAGCAAGCGGAAGCGAACTAGGGGCGCGAGGAGCGGCCATTCAGGGGTTACAACCCTTTGCAAATGAAACCGCCCATTGTCTTGGCCTGAATGAACGGGGCGAGTTGATACTCGATCGAGACCGATTGATAGAATTTGCCCGAAACCATCAGGGTAAAGAGGTGCTGGTTTATGGTTTTACGTTCATTCTCTGGAACCACTTGGTGAAGCCTCTGACGGCAGAGAATACCTGCCTTAACTTGCCAAAGGCCTGGATCTTGCATAGCGGTGGCTGGAAAAGACTGCAGGACCAGGCCGTCGAAAAGAGTGCGTTCAATGATCAGTTGGCGCGCGTCTTTGGGTGTTCCCCTGACCGCGTCGTTGATTTCTATGGCATGGTCGAGAGTGTGGGAATCATCTTCCCGGATTGTTGCGAGGGAAACAAACATGGTCCCGCCTTTGGGGATGTCATTGTGCGAGATCCGCTCAGCCTCAAACCAGTCGGACCTGGAGAGTATGGCATCGTCCAGGTTTGCAGTGTGTTGCCGACGAGTTTCCCCGGCCACCTGCTGCTCACTGAAGATAGGGCGCAGGTGATTGCCTATGATGGATGCCCATGCGGGAGACGGGGAATCAGCTTCCGGTTCGCAGGGCGGATACCTAAGGCGGAGCTGAGAGGTTGCGGAAATCTTGAGACTAAGAGATCAACTGTGGTTTGATTTAGCGATATCTTGATGACTGAATTTACTCACACTGTTCTTTCTCCTTCGGAGATCTCGACGGCCGCAGCCAGACTGCGTCAAGTGGCTTTGGATGCGGAAATTACACCGAACGAGGTGATGACCGTTTTTGAATCCTGGGCGAAGAGCCTTGACGCCCGAGAACTCGACGATTTGCCGGGAATTCCCTTTCTTCGGATGTGGCTAAGACGGGGAACATTGGAGCCGATCATTGTTCGTGAACTCGGCTCCAACGCTCTCGATGGCGGATGGACGGAATACGGTCGAGCCAAATGCAAGGCTTTTCCCGTAGGGGTGGTGGGCCACTGGCCCGCGGGCAATGTGGAAATACAGCCCATTCTGTCCATGACGTGCGCTCTTCTCGGAGGCAATGCCTCCTTGGTACGCATTCCAACTGGTCTTGTCGACTTAACTGAGCGTTTAATGAGAAAGTTGGCAGAAGGGGATCCGGACAAGCAGTTGACTCGACGCATCTTTTTGGCGGCATTCGATCATGGTCGCCAGGATTTACAGCAGGCAATGGCGCAATCCGTCGATGGGGCAATGATCTGGGGCGGAAAGGAGTCCGTATTGGAGATTCGGTCTCTGCCGTTTCCGCATTGGGCGAGAATGGCGGTTTTCGGGCCCAGAATCTCTGTCGCGGCGATGGACGCAGATGCTTGGGGCAACCCTGACGTTCATGAGGCTTGGTGCCAGCGGATTGCGCGTGATGTCTGGCAGTTTGACCAGC
Organism: Candidatus Acidiferrales bacterium; assembly: GCA_963842585.1. Taxonomy (GTDB): domain Bacteria; phylum Acidobacteriota; class Terriglobia; order Acidiferrales; family UBA7541; genus Acidiferrum. Next base: position 438,348 of record CAWJHG010000010.1, on the reverse strand, counting down.
AGGCATGCTCCTCACCCCAGGTCTTATTTCTTGAAAAAAAGATAGGCCAGTCCGCCACGACATTCTTGTCCGTTCTTCAACGTGCTTTTGAAATCGAAAATCGAGCGCACCCAAGGCGAACCATTGCCTCTGGGCTGACTTCGGCGATTTGCCATGCTCGTGCGTCCTGGGTACTGAAGGACACAGCCCATCAAGCGATGTTCCCGCAAGGTCCAGATTGGACGTTGCTAGTCGGCTCTGGATCGGAAGTTCCCGAACCGGTACAAGGAAGAACGCTGATGGTCCTGGAAGTGGAGGATTTGCTCGACGCGGTCAATAAATTCGACGGAAATGTGCAGACACTGGGTCTCGGCATGGCTGATTCAGAAAAAGAAAGTAAAGTTGCCAGCTTGGCAGGCCAAAGAGGTGTGGACCGAATCGTGAAACTTGGGCGAATGCATGTCTTTGTTCCTCCCTGGGATGGTGTGGACCTGATTCGACCCATGGTCCGAATGGTTCGTCATGTGCGCTCGACAGACTGAATAGTGCGTGAGGGGAAACTGACTTTATGGTAGATGCCAAAGCGTTTCTTAAAGGTCTAGAAACAAAAGCCAAGCCGTTTGCTCCCTCCGCCCAGGCAACATTTGAGGCAAACGGGCCACTCAGTTCTTGGATGTTGGACCCGCTTGCCCGCTGGGCGGAAGCGGCGTACGGCGAGCGCGCCTTCGATGATGCGGCGAAGGGCTACGCCAAGTACTGTATGGGCGTGTGGAAGTCCCAGCAACTCTATGAAAAAAACGGCAGGTACACTCCTGAAAACGTGCCGGAACTGATTTCAGAAGTTTATGAAGACGCAGGGTACATGATTCCCTATATGTGGGCCGCCATCTTGATCTATCCGTTCTGGCCCTCTATGATCAGCCACATCGCACTGTATCGAGACGATTTCCTCAAGTCTCTTCCAACTGGCGCACACCTTCTGGAACTGGCCTCCGGACACGGAGTGATGGGCTTGCTGGCGGCCGAGACGAGATCTGATATTCGCGTTGAAGGTTTCGATATCAGTCCTCCGGCCGTAACTGTTGCCAATCGACTGCTCGGTGTATCCGGACACGCGGAGCGGGTAAGCTTCGCGGTCAAAGATGCGCTGAGCTTGGACCTGGCGGGGAAGCCCGGAACATATCAAGGTATTATTGCCGCTATGCTCGCGGAGCATTTGGAAGACCCGCGCCCCTTGTTCAGAGTGCTGGCACATCATCTCGCCGCCGACGGTTTCATCTTCTTCAGTACGGCACTGGAATCAGCGCAGCGTGACCATACCTTCGAATTTCATAACGAAAGTGAGCCTGTGAAGATGGCCGAGGAAGTCGGCCTCCGGGTCACGCGGTTGGTCTGTGACGCGGGCGTCTCTGTTACCGGTGGCCGTTTTCTTCCGCGGGCTTTGGGCATGGTGCTGCGCCGGCGTTGAGAAGCAACATTGATTCGCTATATGAATCATCTTCCTTTTGCAAGAATGGCGATCATACGGAGGCTTCAGGCGAACTCTTATGACCATGACCTTTGAAGAAGTTAAAGCACATTTAAAGCAGCGGTTCCCAATCATTATGGTTGATCGGGTCTTGGAGTTAGAACCCCGCAAGCGCATCAAGACCCTTAAAAACGTGACGGGAAACGAGATTCAATTCCTCGGACACTTCCCTGATTTTGCCGTGATGCCTGGAACTTCGATTATTGAAGCCATAGGACAGAGCGCTTCCATCCTATTTAGCTTCACAACTGGCAAAGGCACGGAACCAAAGGAATTCATGGTGCTGGCCGTCGTAAATGACATGAAATTCCTTGTGCCCGTGGTACCCGGTCAAACCATGACAATCGAAGTGAATATCCTGAAGATGACAGAGACCGCCGCCTTGATTGAAGGAGTCGTGAGCGTGGAAGATGCCGTGGTCGCGCGCGGAAAGCTGAGCTTTGCCCGGAAGATCTTGTGAAACTGTGCAACTCAAATAAACCATTCTCTGCCTAGGTTCTGCAAGTGAGAATTCAATTCTCGATCTAAGTTTCACATGCAACTAAGCCTCCTGGCTCGGTCGCGAAACCTGTGAGGTTCCAGACCCGCACCCGCTCTGAGCGGGGCATCGGAACATTCTCCGGATTCAGATCAACCGGAACCAACAATAGCCTCTAGCAAGAGTCAGGTCGTTTGAATATTTACACAAGATCTACCGATCACTTCTTACCCCGAACATTACTTGCGCAGCTCAAGTTAGAAAACCAGTTTGCCGCCAGCCCATAAATATAGCGTCGCTGTCGCACAAATGGCACTGAATCGGCAGTGATTCAGCACCACCGTCCTTGCGGAAGATAACGACTGGCGTCCGGTCGCGCACTCGCATTCCCGCGTGTTTTGCGGCGATAGCGCTGGCTTCTGTTGCGCAGCGAGCGATGAGTTCGGACGTGTTGGTGTATTTTAACGCCGCCTTCTGCGCGAAGTGGAATGCAATTCTCCAATTATTAGGCGAGGGGTTCTCTAGCCACACACCCGCCAGGCGTGATTGCTCCTCCACAACGGACAGAGCAAAAAGGCCAACGACCAGGCCCTCCCTTACGATATGAAACGTCAAACAAGGAGCCACTGGGCATTGCTCAAGATATCGAAAGAAAGATTCGTCGCGCTCACAGGATAGGACAGTGAGCGCTGCGGCGCGGCCTGCACCTGGTCCTAGAGCAGTCCACCCGTGCGGGACCTGTTTGGGAGGTATCATCGACCACCCAATATTCCGCGCAAGGCGCAATGGAAGTCGCCAATCCTTCGTTTGGTGATGGAGCATCTGCCGCCACGGGCGTAGTGGGCGTGCCCAGGTCAAGGCTTCCGCGACAGTGCGAAAGTCCAACCTCGGCAGAATGGCTCGCGTCATTTCCGTACCCCCCATTCCATAAACGAAGTCGAAGTTCTTGGCCAAGCGCATAAACAAAGTTATACCCGCAGCGCGCACGGAAGGGTCCGCTGCCCAGTCCATCGCGTGCATTCCGCGCTCGCTCTTTGCACCCCTTCGCACTGTGACTGGCCAAAGTCCGACGTGAGCGAGAATCTGCCCATTCCGTTCCATGACGAATGAACGCGGTTCCGCGAAATCCTCACGCGGATCCCAGTACTTCCACCGCAGCATCGAAGGACTCACAAAATCTGCCGTCGGATCAGTTGCGAAGACACGGGTCAGGAATTCAGTCAACTGTTCCTCATCAGCAACACTCGTAGGTCGACAAACAGTCGCCATTTAGCAGTTCTCCAGTCCGGATGTATGCGTTTCAGGCGGGCGGATACTCAACGTTCGCCTGCCGTGAGTGCAGGTCAGCGGAAGGTATCGAGCCCCGGTGCCTGTAGTATTTTCACAGTATAGCAATCGCCCAAAATCGTAGAGGACACAAAGCCTTTTTTGTAAGGGAGCTTGTAAACACGAGTGCCGCAAATCTCGCCATGGAATCCAAGAAAATGTTCGGTTCCTTGCAGACGGCGGTAAGTGTCGCGCATACGCCCCAGCTGCTCCTGTTTCACCATAATGACAATGCTTTCAGAATTTCAGATCAAGTGGGCTCCATTTATCTCATGGGTCGCTCAGCAGGCAGTCCCGGGGTCACCAAAGGCAAGGGTTGTGGCGTGTCGGTCACCCCATCGATAACCTCGATGCCGAGGCAGTGATCGTAGGTATGCGTGCCCCAAAATGACTCTGACCATGGCTCCACAGTCCACAAAAGATTCTCTCGGTAGTCTGTCTTTGACAGCATCACAATCTCGCGGAAGCTAAAGCTGCTTCCGTAGCGGCCCGAGCCGTCTTGGCTGATCCGGATTAGCCGCCCATCTTGCCGGAAAACGCGACCTCCGCATCGTGCATCCCTGACATCCATAGATAAGGGATTGGACGGATGCCAATGCCATTCGCCATCGATTCGGTCGGCATAGAAGAGACAGAGGCACGCACCATCTCCCGCTGGAGCCTTGAGCGTCGTGAAAAACCAGAAAGTATCCCCGTCGATAAATACTGTGGTATCCACGGCCTTTTCTTGGTAAAGCACTTTTACTAAAGACCATCGATAGGGAAAGTCTGTCGCTCGATAGAGTTCAACCGTACGATTGCTCGCCGACTCCGGTATGAGGTAACAACTGCCCTCGTGTTTAAATACAAATGGGTATGAGAGATGATACGGCCGCCTCAGCACTGTCTGGACCTTTCCCAACTCTCCGTCCGCGAATACCTGCCGGCATGCAATGACCCCTTTTCTTTCACCGTAGGAATAGTCTTCAAAGAACAACCAAATGCGGCCTCGGTCCTCAATCAGGAAGGGATCGGCGTGGAAATGTCCCTTTTGTGCGGTTAGCCAGCGGAATCCGGAGGGATCAACTGGCCCCCCTTTGTGAAATAGTTTGTGACTGCCCGAGCGCAGGGCAATGCGCCAGAGGTGAATCTTTTCTCGTTTGAAAAGCCGAGCAAATCGGCGTGCGGATTTCAACGCCAGCGCAGGGACGAGCCACCTAAGGAGCTCCCTGTTAGTTGGCGTGCGATAAATCTTGCGCCTTCCTTGATAAGGCTGGTTTGGTATGGAGTGTCTCTCGAGATGCTCCCAGCCATAGTTATGTAACTCATAAAGTTTCTGAATCACCAGGTGCACAGCGCCCCAGCTTGGTGTAAATCTGTTTTGGAATGTTGAGATGCCCCCCGGATCGGTGGAAAAAAGCGCTTTTGCTAGGACCTGCCCCCCATCCAACTCCTCGGTCAACACTTGGAGTATCACGCCGGATAACTTATTCTTCTCGTATAATTCCCAAAAATGTGGCGGTCCGCCCCGATAGAAATCATTGTCCCCGTGGTGATACGACCAGATGCCGTGCCGGGCCGCTGTGAGAATTTCCCCATTTAGAATGTTGAATCCGAATCGGAGGATGACATCCAGATCCAGCTTGCGGATTTCCTCTACATCTTCCGGTGCAAAACGGTGAACAAAGCCCTTCACGATGGGAGTAATCTCTAAGGATTTAATCCCTCGCAGCCTCTCTGTGCAGTCGACCTCCTCATAAGGATGGTTCGCGCCAGAGAAGTACTTCTTATCTAGTTCGTTATAAATCGCAAATCCCAAGTACCTCCGACGCTTCGGATCGGAGAGGATATCCCCTATACGCCGCCACTTCGATCGCCGAGGTTTCATCGACTCTGGACTTGCGTAACCACGAATCACGAGTAATTCAATCGTTGCAAAATTACTCCGCTGAATATGGTCAATAACCTGTTCATAGCAGTGAGGCAACGATAGACCGTCAAGAAATAGGCCGATTCTAAGGGGTGGGCGATTTGAGGGCGAAACTAGAAACTGCTCAGCAATCATGCCAATGTCTCACCATGAATCCTCGATGAAGGTCAATAAAATATCAGTATACAGGCCAGTCATAAATCGGCAAGGATTCTTGTCCAAACCTTTCATAGCGATGCAAGAAAGCCCTCTTGCGAGAACACTCGGAGGCTATGGCCATGCCCGTGGCAGGCAATCTACAAACGCAACCATTTGCGAAGGGCTCTAAAACATGCGCAGGAGGAGCGCGCAGCTCGATATGAACTCCACCTCCAATATGAGACCAAAACGCTCCGGGACAAGGCTTATTTCGTCATCATTGCTTAACGAAGACGAATTCGTTACACCCGAGATCTCCTCCCTGCGTCGTCATGCGGACCAAGTGAAATCCGCGCTCAAAGCAAAAGTCAAAGATTTCTTCCGGTTTGGCCACTTCGAAGGGGTAGCCTCCGATCCAATCGACAGCGTCATGCCATAATGACATTCCACGAAGCGGTTTGTATTTCCGGAAGGATTGTGAAGGCTGACCTGAAAGTAGGTCCTTGAGCAGCCGTTTCCACCACATTTTCAAGAATGTTGGCCAAAGAACCAGGAAGCGAAGATTGGAAGGAAGGCTATTATACGCTTTCTTAACCGACCTCCACTGCCGACTCCGTTTCCCTTGGTCATTATAGATCGCGATAAAGAGCGTACCTCCTGGCCTCACGAGGGGCACTACATATTCCAGAGCCTGCCACATGGAGCCGGTATGGTGGAGGACACCCCAGGAATAGACAATGTCAAACTGTCCAAGGCTCTCTAAGTATGCTTTGTCCAGCACCGACCCCTGCTCTACTTCCCAATCCCCACCTTCGGAGAAATAGCGCCGCCGGAGTTCGGCGGTCGAAGCGAACGAATAGGGGTCGTAATCGAAAGAGTGAACGCGGGCGCCCAATCGCCGCGCAGCTAGGCTGAACAATCCGCTTCCCGAGCCAACATCAAGAAACGACCTGCCACTCAAAGATTCGACATTAAGCATTTGCTTTAAGGATTCTTCCGCCCCGGCAATCCGCTCGTCGTTTAGGGATTCCAGAAATCTGCTCCAGTTGCGTCCAAATTCAAATCTTTCCCCTGAAGCGACTTCCTGGGTATGTGCCACTGTGAGAGGGTTATTCTGATTCATAGATTGAACTCGGCTCCCGGCCCCCGTTACTGGGACATTCTACGATGCCATTTGCTTGAGTCTATGACCACCGCACTTTCGATCTCAAGTGTCAGCTCCAGAATGTGTCCGCCGACTCGTGGTCCAATACTGTATGTTGATTTTGGCTTGCAATGGATAATCGTTTCACGCTCGGCATTATAACTTACCATGCCTTCGATTTTAGCGTTCTTGAAGCCCGTCTCGTCAGTTTCCCATGCCGTTCCAAGCTGTCCCTTGGCGTCTGGCTCGGGCGGCGGTTACCGTGGCGCTACTTCTGAGCGCAATCGAAGCGATCCAGATCCAATTTCCGGGCGGAGTGCCGGAGATCACGAACTATCTGCTCGCCCTGACCCCAGAGGTGACTCTTGGGCTCTCAGAGCGCCTACAGAACCCAGCCGGTAATTCAGTTTCTCGCTGAAACACTGCACAAATAATCACGTCCGCCCAACCGTGGAACTTTCGCTCAGCTCACGACCGTCACCCGCCGGGTCTGCGGAGCTTGCTATCTCGCAGCCTAGTGCGAATTTGGCCAATTTGTCTGGCGCTTATGCCGGATCGAAAAAACGGTAAAGATTCAGCCTCTCAAACGTCAACTTATTAAAGTCAGAAGGATTAGCTCGGTTCATTATGTAATTCTCAGTTTTGAACGTCATGGGCACACCCTCGAATGAACACTACGGCACCTTCTTCCGGAGCAGTCTGGTTCCGACTCCGGAACATAACTTAGGTCGAGACATTTGTCTGGAGTATTGGGGGTGTGGGTTGTCGTCCGCGAAATCACAGCACACATTCTAGTTGGTTCGGGACACAATCAAGGCCCTCCCCAAAGGAGCTTGATGCATTGACAAGCGACATGACTTTTAGTGGTTGGCGATTTTGCTAAGAAGGTGTTCCAAATCCAGAGTTAACAAATTGGAAGTTACCTGGTTTTGTGTCTTCCTCACCATTTTATGAGAATTCGGGAGAGTAATCGGCCACCTCCATGATTTTCTTTGAAGACCGCGGGGTGCAATGGCCGAAGTTGGACTCTGGCTTTGGCCCGCTTCGCTCTGCGAGTTTCCCGGGTGGTGCTCCGGCACTACCAGAGCTGTTTCAGCAAGCGCCAATTCACCCTGCCGCAGTTGCTGCTACTCTTTGTCTGATGCGTCTTGAAGACTGCACATTCCATGAAGCCTAGGCATGTTTCAACGAGCATCGCGAATTGCTCCAGATGTTGAGGCTTTTGAGCGCACCCGCCTTCACGACGGAATGTCGTTACCTGAACGCCCCGTTAGCCAAACCACCGACCGAGCGGCGGGCGAAATGGTGCATCGGTTGTGCAGTTTAGTGCGCCCAATACGAAGAGGGGCTCGCGTCGCCATGGACGCCACCGGTTTGACGAAGGGTGGGATGATCAATTTTTTCCTGGAGAACATTCATCATCATGCGCAGATACTGCTGCCATGGCGGCACTGATTGAAGTAAGTGGCGACCGTTGATCTGGATCAACAGTTCATATTGCCGCAACTCGCGCGACACGGTGCGCTGAAAGGCACTCGACGAGGAAGGAGACGGAACCATGGGAGATTATCTGACTCAAGCTCTGTAGCAGTCAGTTGCCTACCGTCGAGAAAGCTCTCGAAACGGCTGGCCTGATGCTGGGAGCTTGCAAGACCCGTGGTTATTGCTTGGAGATGATATGCGCGGATTTTCTGGCAGGGGCCAATTTTCCAGCAATCGACGATGAATTGAGTGGATTCAAGGCGTCTGAGGCAAGAATAACGCAGGACTGAATTGAATTCGGAAGAATACAGATTGTTCCTAAACTCGGCGTTAAGACGAGATGGCTGGCGGTGTCACAGGTTTGGTTCCACCAAAGATCTGCAACTATGTCATTTAACCCTGAGAGCTCGATTGGTATTAACGGATCGCAACACCCCATTACGCGTGGTGATTCTGTGCCATCGAATATGGCAAAGGAGGTCAGGAGAATCAGCTGCCCAAGGCTTCGAGTCCTTGCATTGGTTCAAGAAATCGGGGCAACTGTTCCTTCTTAAATAAGCTTGCTCGGGCGCTGCCCCTTCACCACGTTTTCAAGCACCTCGGCAAAGTCCTTTGAAACCGTTGCCCAACTATAATTCTCCACAACCAGATGTCGCGCTGCCAGACCGATCTGTGCGCGTCGCGGGGCGTTGCCAAGCAAGCTGATCGTGCTCTCAGCAAAACTGGCTGGGTCATCGGCGATCAGAAGATGCTCACCATCTCTTACCGGCAGCCCCTCCGCACCGATAGTGGTCGAGACCACGGCCTTGGCCATACTCATCGCCTCAAAAATTTTCAGCCGTGTCCCACCGCCAATTCGAAGAGGAACGATACACACAGCGCGCTCTGCCACATACGGCCGAACATCTTCGACCCACCCAGTCAATTGGATGTTGGGGAAATTTGATACAAGATCCTGCAGTCGCCGCGAGGGCTTCCGGCCCACGATACACAACGTGACATCTGGAACTTGCCGCCGGATCAAGGGGAAGATTTCCTTGATAAAATAAAGCATTCCATCTTCGTTGGGGAGCCAATCCATCGCCCCGGTGAACACTAACGAATTGGGCGTTTCCTCTTCTCCACTGGGTTGAAAAAACTCCGTATCAGCACCGGTAGGTGTCACCGTAAGCTTCCGTGGGTCCAGAAATCTGGCGAACGCCTCCCGGTCATTTTCGGAGACGACAAAAACATGATCGGCTTTTTGCAGATATCTTCGTTCGGCTGCCTCCATTCGCTTCCATTCCAAATAGGACACGGCTTTCCACAATGGATTTCTAGCCACGTTATAGTGACGTCGCCAAATAACCGCTTCGACGTTGTGGGTATAGAGCACTTTGGGACAGGGCCAGTCCCAAGGAATAACCCCAGCAGCAACCAGAAAATCGCACAGAATGACATCATAAGTTTCTTCTTCGAGCAAAGCCGCCAATCTCTTGCGAACCATTGGCCGGCAATATTTCGTCAAATTATAAGGTTCGCGCGAGAAAAGACGGACGGCATAATCAGACAACTCACCGAAACCCTTTGCCGGAGGCAAGTCTAAAGGGATCAGGATCACCCGCTGAAATATCTGGCTGAGTTCTTCATGAACATCATTCTCATGCGCCGCATAAAACGAAAAGAAGGTGACCGCATGGTGTTTCACCAATTGACGGAGAGTATTGTAACTTCGGATTTTCCCCCCGATATCGGGGGGAACTAACCCGCCAGCTTTGACCCAAAGAATCTTCATGCGGAAAAGTTACCAGCAGATTCCTTTATAGGCCGCCCGGGTTTGGAGGCGGTGCGCTTTCTCCAGATTGACCAGGTCGATGACTTCTTGATCTTGGCGAATGTTCTTTTGCAGATAGTCTCGGTCTAGGCCTCGTGTGCCAATCACGACTACCTCGGCGTCCCTCAGAACCTCTTCCAAATTTTCTTTCAAAAGGGATCCGATGTGAGGAATAACCTGCTCAATGTACTCGCGGTTCGATCCGATCAGCCGGCCGAGCGAAACATTATCGTCCCAGATCCAGATTTCTCGCCCTTCTCCGAGCAGTCGTTTTACCAGTTGAACTTGAGGACTTTCTCGAAGATCATCGGTAGCTGCCTTGAAGCTGAGGCCGAGCATTCCTATTCTGCGTTTGCCGGTTTGTAGCACCATCTCCACTGCGCGCTCCAAATGTTCTTCATTACTCGGCATGATGGATTCGAACAGTGGCAGCTTTAAGTCAAGCTCTTTCGCCCGATAGTTCAGAGCGCGCACGTCTTTAGGCAGGCAAGATCCTCCGAACGCAAATCCCGGCTTTAGATAGGTGGATGACAGATTCAGTTTGATATCCGAAGTAAACATCTCCACGACAGATTCGGCATCGACTTCCAGTTGGCGGGCCAGCGTGCCCACTTCGTTTGCAAATGCCACCTTAACTGCGTGCCACGCATTGCAGACATACTTCACCATTTCCGCTGAACGGAACGAAGTCTCGAACATGCGGCCGGGCGCCCAAGAATAAAGCTCGCGGACCATAGCGCTGTGAGCCTTGTCGGCCGCACCGATGATGGTTATGGCCGGCTCGAGGAAATCCGCCACTGCCGTTCCTTCGCGCATGAACTCCGGGTTAACGCAGACACCAATGTCTGGTCCGACGCGTTTACCGCTAGCCTCTTCCAGCGTTGGCACCACAATGGTTTCCGCCGTACCAGGCAAGACCGTACTGCGCAGCACCACCAGGTGGAACGAGTTCTTTTTCTTCAGGATTTGGCCGATTTCTCGGCAAACTGGTTCGATGTGTCCGAGATCAAGTTTGCCGTTGCGCAGACTGGGTGTTCCAACACAAAGGAAGGAAATGTCACTATCCAGGAGTGCTGCTTCGGCAGAACTGGTCGCGTGCAACCGATGCGCCCTGTGAGACTCGGCGACCATTTCGCTAACCCGAGGTTCTACGATGGGACTATTTCCCGAATTCATGGCCTCCACCTTCGTCTGACTCAAATCGACGCCGATGACATGGTTGCCTCGGTAGGCCAGGCAGGCGGCGGTTACGGTGCCAACGTACCCCAACCCAAATACGCTAATGGAGTGATTCATAAGCTTGCTGGAATTTCCTCAAGATGGAATCTAGAAATGGGAGTCAGAGACTGGACTGCCGAAGCCAATGCCGTTTCCATGGAGAACACCATGACATCGGGCGATAGCTTGTTTTCAGCAATGGCGTAAGTTAACAGAGTGCGTCCCGAAAAATCCAGAATCTCGGCTTCTACTCTCCACAACCAGAGCCTTGCTGATAGTATATACAGAGATTGCTGGCCGGGAGGCCCCCAAGTTCGAAAAGTTACCTATTTTTGACACTATGACAATGATTCTACAGGTTGGCAACTATTCATCTCCCAGATGTGGCTGGGCCATTAAGAACAAGCTGTTTATTGGGCGATCGCAATGGCCAGGGGTCGGATTAACTCGCCGGGGATCGCCGCTCACGTTAGGGACCCGGTTCGTACATGCTGGATAAACAACCCAGAAAGAACCTTTGGCCCGGGGGAATGGCACGAATCGCGTCGATGAGCCGGGCAGAGCTTGCGGACCGGATCCGTCAAGAATTGCGGAAACGTGCGGATGCGATTTTGTTCGGCCTGGGTATCGATCCTTCCCACAGTGAGGTTCTTCGGCTAAAGAGTGGGTCTCGGAGATTCTTTTTTTGTAGCGAAGAGGTTCCTCGGTACCTGGATTTGTTACGGGAACGAATGCCGCAGCAGACTGAGCTAATTGTTAAGCAGGCCGAGAAGATTTGCCAGCATCGTTTCGACTTGCTGGGCTATGAAGATCTTGATTACGGTCGGGAAATCGACTGGCAGACGGATCGGGTGAATGGGATACAGGCGCCCCGGGAACTGTGGTTCAAGATCCGGTACTTGGATTTCGGTTCGGTGGGGGATGCAAAGGTCACTTGGGAACTGAACCGTCATCAGCACCTAGTAACGTTGGCCAAGGCTTATCGAATCACCAATGATTACCGATTTGCTCGTGAATTGATTCATCAGTGGCGTCACTGGCAAAGTGAGAATCCCTATCCTCGAGGAATCAATTGGACGAGCACCCTAGAGGTCGCATTTCGCAGCTTGTCCTGGATTTGGGTGTACTTCCTGCTTGAAGGGACTGCGGCCATGACTGCGGAGTTCCGTGAACAGTGGCTGCGCGCAATAGCGCGAAGTGGGCGCCACATTGAACTCTACCTTTCCACGTATTTCTCGCCCAACACGCACCTACTGGGCGAAGCGGCAGCGTTGTTTTTCATCGGAACCCTTTGCCCCGAATTACACTCTGCTTCTCGGTGGCAGCAGCAGGGATGGCAGATCCTGCTGCGAGAATCGGAGCGGCAAGTAAGATCGGATGGATTTTATTTCGAACAGTCTACCTATTACCACGTTTACGCGCTGGACTTCCTTTTGCAGGCTAGCGTACTGGCCGCGCTGAATGACATGCCGTTTCCGCCAGCATACGATCGCAGGCTTGAACAAATGTTAGACGTGTTGGCGTTGCTTTGCCGTGCGGGTGCTCCGCCGCGATGGGGCGACGATGATGGCGGTCGCGTATTCGATCCGCGGCGGAATCGTGCGGAGCATCTTTGCGACCCTCTGGCCGCGGGCGTAGTTTTGTTTGGCCGCGGCGATTACAAATTACTGACTGGCGGGCCGTGCGAAGAAACGCTCTGGCTGCTAGGGGAACGGGGAATTGCGGAATTCGACCGCATCGAAGCGAAACAACCAGGAATGAGTTCGGTCGCTTTGCCCGAGACTGGTTTGTACGTGATGAGCAGCAGTGAAGGAAAACTGCAAGCGGTCATCGATGCTGGCCCACAGGGCGCGCTCACTGCCGGTCACGGACATGCCGATGCTCTGAGTTTGACTCTATCCGCCGAGGGACGCGAACTGCTTGGCGATTTGGGTACTTATGAATATGTAAGTGCTGGAACGGAACGCATACGGTTTCGCGGTACTGCTGCCCACAATACCCTCCAATTCGATGGGAGAAATCAAGCGGACCCCAAAGGGCCTTTCGGGTGGGAACGTCTCACCGACACCAAGGCCGAAAGTTGGATCAGCGGCCAAACTTTCGATTTGTTTGTGGGATCTCATGACGGCTATTCCCTGCCCCAAAATTCGGCCGTTCATCGCAGGTGGGTTTTCTTTCGGAAATCGAAATTCTGGCTGGTGCGGGATTTAATGCTAGGGACCGGCATGCATCAACTCGATCTGCGCTGGCACCTCAATCCTGAGCTGTCTAACTCGAGGCAAGCTGAAGGCCGGTTCTGTTCTCGCGGGGAAAGAGGTGGGATTGCCATATTTTCCCCAGCCGGGAAAACCTGGTCCAGGACCGTGGAGCAAGGCGCCTGGTCATCGGTATATGGAAAGGCAGAGCCGGCGACTGAAATTCGATTCACGTCCGTGACCACGCTTCCTGCCGAGTTTGCCACGTTGCTAGCGCCCTCGAGCGCGTCACTGGATAAGACGGATGTACAGGCCGGATTGATGCAGGTCTCCGCTCCTCCGCAGGTGAGCGTATATCGCTTTATCCACAATCGAGAAAAACATTGTTTTATATTTTCCCAAGGCAATAGCTGGACGTTTCAAGAATGGAAGAGCGATGCCAAGTTTATGTATTGCTGCTCCACCGATGGGAAGCTTAACCTGTTGGTCTTTTGCGATGGCACGCACGTGGAATTGCGCGGCAGCAAAATCGCTTCCTGTCCCAATCGAGTGCTACGATGCGAAATCATCCATTCCCACGACACGACACAGGTGGTTTGTTCAGATGAGGACATCCTCGTTTCGCGTGAGGGGATAATCAAGTCCTTTGAAGCGGGAGCGGCCGCTTCGCAGGGCAGTGGCGAGGCGGAGCGTTAATTATGTGTGGAATCTGCGGCATTTTCTATCCCGACCCGAGTCAACAAGTGGACCGGAGCATCCTAGCGACCATGAATCGTCAGATCGTGCATCGCGGCCCCGATGACGATGGGTTTTTCGTGAAGGACAATGTCGGGCTTGCCATGCGCCGTCTCAGCATCATCGATTTAAGAGCGGGCCATCAGCCGATCTCGAATGAGGACGAGAGCGTTTGGATCGTTTTCAACGGCGAAATCTACAACCATACTGAGCTGCGCGCCAAGCTGGAAGCCCGTGGCCACGTCTATCGAACGCGAAGCGACACGGAAACGATTGTCCACTTATACGAAGAGTACGGCCGTGATTGTGTCAAATATTTGCGTGGGATGTTTGCTTTCGTCATATGGGATCGCCGCCGCATGATCCTCTTCGCAGCCCGGGACCGCTTGGGGATCAAACCTTTTTATTATCGTTACGATGGGAGCAAATTCCTCTTCGGATCTGAAATCAAGGCCATTCTGGCCTATCCTGGAGTTCGAGCCGAGTTCAATACCAGCGCCCTGGCGGAATATCTGGCCTTTGGGTATTTGGCCGGTTCCCACACCATGTTTGCGGGCATCGACAAGCTTCCTCCCGGGCACACTTTGGAACTCAATGCCGCGGGGCAACTGAATATTGAATGTTATTGGGACCTCACGGTGCCTGTGGATGAAGAAGTTCATCCACAGGAATATTACGTCAGCACTTATCGTGAGCTTCTCGAAGCGTGTGTTTCGAGCCATCTCATGAGCGATGTCCCATTGGGCGTCTTTCTCAGCGGAGGTCTGGATTCCAGTGCAGTCGCTGCTTTGGTCACCAAAATCCGACGGGAGCCAATCGAGACCTTTTCCGTAGGCTACGGAGAAGAAGCTTTCAGTGAGTTGCCCTTCGCGCGCCAGATGGCACAACATATCGGTTCGCGCCACCATGAAGTGCGACTGAGCCGGGAGCAATTCTTCGCGGCGCTACCTGCTCTGATCTGGCATGAGGATGAGCCGATTGTTTGGCCTTCGAGCTTGTCACTCTACTTTGTAGCCAAACTCGCGCGAGAGCGGGTCGCCGTCGTCCTTACCGGCGAGGGCAGCGATGAGACTCTGGGCGGGTATGCACGCTATGCCTGGACTCTGGCCAATTCCCGCATGGATCGGGTGTATCGTTCGTTCACTCCCGCTTTTTTCCGTCAGTGGATACGGGATGGAATCGGGAGCGGAGTGCTACCTTCCGGAATGCGGCGCAAGTTCGAGCACACGTTTGTGGGAAGAGATGGTGCGTCCTGGCCATCTCTCTATTTCGATAATTTTTATTCCGCGTTCTCTGCGGCGGAACAAGTCAAACTACTTACTCCAACGGCGCGTGAACTGAGTGGAAATGCTTATGCCAATCCCATGGCTTGTTGGGGGAAGTCCTCAGGAGATCTTCTTCACCGGCTTTTGTACACCGACATTCGCACCTACATGGTTGAGTTGCTCATGAAGCAGGATCAGATGAGCATGGCCGCTTCCATCGAAAGCAGGGTTCCTTTCCTTGATCATGTGCTTGTGGAGTTTACTGCCCGGATCCCCTCGCGGTATTTGATCCACGGACTTTCCGGCAAGCATGTCCTGAAATCAGCGGTAGAAGATCTGCTTCCCGATTCAATCGTGCACCGTCGAAAAATGGGTTTCCCGACGCCTTGGGCTTATTGGTTGGCCGGACCGCAACTCGGAAATCTGGAAAGTCTGCTTTTGGAGCCGCGTACTTTGCAGCGCGGGCTGATCGAGCAAGCTGCCGTTCAAAGATTATTCTCAGAACATCGCGCGGGCCACAGAGACAACGGCGATCGAATTTGGCGTCTGCTGAATTTGGAGACCTGGCAGCGCGTTTTTCTTGATGGCGAGTTACCCATCACGAATTCAATTTCACCGCACGCAGTCGCTGCGGTGAAGGACCCGTAAACAAGCAGAGATTAAACGCGCCATTTTCGTAACTTTGAGCATAAGACAGATCAGGCTCACGACCTCTATGGATAATCAATTACTAAGGCTGGTCACATGAAGCGTGGTCGACCTGGACAGCAGGTTACCGCAGGCCCTTCTTGGCAAGGAAATTCAAGTAAAGCTGCTCGAACCGCTCGCGAGCGTAATCAAGAGTGAAATTCGCAAGGGCGATGCGTCGAGCGTTTTCGCCCCATTCTCGTGCGAGAGCGGGAGAGGCAAGCACAATTTCGAGTGCATTTGCGAGAGCAGCTTCATCTTCAGGCGCAACAAGCAGGCCAGTTTCTCGGTCGCGCACAAGTTCTGGATTGCCGCCTACGTTCGTGGCTATGACCGGGCGACCCGAAGCCATAGCTTCGAGGATCGTATTCGAGAGGCTCTCGGTGCGTGACGGACTGACGACTATGTCGAGTGCTGCCAGTACCGCAGTGATATCGTGCCGCTCTCCTAAAAAGCGAGTCTGGGAGCTGATGCCGAGTTGCCTGGCCAACTCCTCCCATTCCTTGCGGAAGGGACCGTCACCAACGAGCACGAATTGTGCAAGCGGGAATCGACTAGCGACACTCGCAGCCGCGCGCAGGAAGAGAGCATGATTTTTTGCACGTTCATTCATTCTTGCAATCATTCCGATACGCTTCACGCCTGGCTCGAGCGGCAAGACCGGCATCGCCTCCTGGAAGGCTCCGGCTGGAAGGCCATTTGAGATCACTGTGAGCTTCGGGTGGGGCACTCCCTCTCTCTCGAGTTGGTTCGCTGCCGCCAAAGAATTGCAAACAATGCAGTCGGCCATGCGAAATGCCAGGTTTTGGATGCTTCGCTTCTTTGGAGGGAGGAGGTCGCCGAGTTGCCTCTGGCTGCCAATGACGACCGGTACGCCCGCGATGCGGGCAGCGGGTATCAACATTAGATTGGTGTAAAAATCGAATGACTGTGCGACTTCGACGCGAGTTCGGCGCAGAAGACCCACAAGTCTACAGAGGGAGCGCAGTGCGCGTAGAGTCAAAAAGCTCCCGCCAGTTGGGTATTCACCGATCTCTCCGAGACCTTCCAGGAATTTCCCACTGCGCTGAAGACAACCGAGATAAAGATCAAACGGGCCCCGCTGAAATGCGCTCGCCATTAAAGCGAATTGGCGCTCGCTTCCACCGGTTCGCAGGCTGTCCATCATCATGAATAGCCGTAGGTTCTTTTCAGTATCCTGAACGCGGGCGGATTTGCTACGTGCGAGAGTCATGTCATTTCAGTCACGAAATGTCCTCACGGCTGCGTCGCGCGGAGCGAAGGAGAAGGCCGGGTCCCACCGGGGTCAGAAGAAACCGTCGGCACCGAAGCGGCATTTGAAGCACTGGACAGGCCGCCGCGAACCGAATCGAGATAGTTTCTGTGCCACAATTCGAAAATAAGGAGAATCCAGAGGGAACCGGAATGGTCTCGTCGTCCTCGCCAGTGCTCCTCGAGCATCGTGCGCACTCCCAAAGGATTGAAATAGCCGCGCGCCAGAGATCGCGGCTCGAGCAGAATTTGTCCAATCCCACTCTTCAGTTCCTTCCGGAACCAGTGGACAAGGGGCACTGCGAATCCTTGTTTGGGTCTGTGGATGGTGCGGGTAGGTACACCCAGCCGTTCTGCGAGCTTCTTGAGCGCATACTTTGACTGACCCATGCGAAGTTTCCAGTGGGGTGCGAGCGAAGCCGACCATTCAACGAATTCGTGGTCCAGTAGAGGGCACCGGACCTCAAGTGACGTTGCCATACTCATCCGGTCCACCTTCGTGAGCACGTCGGCAGTCAAGTAGGTCTTGGTATCCAGGTACTGCATCCGGCTGAGCTCATCCTCTGCGGGCGCTCCATCGTAATAGTTGCGAAATAGCTCTGCTGGAGAAGGGCGACCAGCAGCGAAATCAAGAAGATCACTCGAGAAGATGGATCGCTCGCGTAAGTCTGGCGGGAGGTAAGAAATGCTGTCGATGTAGCGATCGCGAGTCCCAAGCGAGATGTTATAGGCAAATCTTCTCCCCCACGTAGCCTGAGGTAGACGCGGATAGGCGTAATTACGATAGGCCCTTCCGACCCAAGCAGGAATCTTCTCGAAAGCGCGCCGGCGCAAGTTAATTTGATAACGATCGTACCCAGCGTAGAGCTCGTCGCCTCCATCGCCCGAGAGCGCAACTGTCACGTGCTGTCGAGCCAATTGAGAAACATGGAACGTTGGGAGAATGGAAGAGTCAGCGAATGGTTCTTCGAGCAGGTGCGTAAGCTTATCAAGCGTTCCGCTAAAGTCGGGGTCAACAATGAATTCATTGTGATCCGTGGCGAAGCGCTCTGCAACGGCGCGGGCATGTACGGTTTCATCGAAATCCTGGTTAGGAAAACCAATCGAGAAAGTCTTCACGGAGCCTGATTTGGCACGGGCCATCAGAGCGACAATTATCGAAGAATCCACCCCACCGCTTAAGAGCGCACCGAGTGGGACGTCACTGAGAAGCCGGATCCGCACGGCTTCATCGAGCCGACGCTCGAGTTCATCTAGGCATTCCGGCTCTGAGGCAGGATCGAAGGTGCCATAATCTGGCAAGTCCCAGTACGACCGCAGCTGAATCTGTCCAGATTTAAATTCGAGCAGATGACCGGGGGACAATTTGCGAATAGACTTGAACGCGGTAAGAGGGTCGGGGAGATAGCCAAATTGGAAGTATGAGAGTAGTGCTTCGCGGTCCACATCGGCCAAATGGGGAGCGACCGTGAGCAGACTCTTAATCTCGGAGCCAAAGTACAGTCTGCCGTTACGAAGTGCGAAGTGCAGCGGTTTCTTGCCCAGCCGATCGCGCGCTAACAGAAGAGTATTCTGCCGGTCATCCCACAGTGCGATCGCAAACATTCCGCGGAGCTTGCGTACGAAATCGGCCCCTAATTCCTCGTATAGGTGGACTAAGACTTCTGTGTCGCTGTGGGTATAAAAACTGTGGCCATGTGATTCAAGCTCACTACGCAGCTCAAGAAAATTGTAAATTTCACCATTGAAGACTACCCAGACATTCTGGTCCTCGTTGTGAATCGGCTGGTGCCCCCCAGAAAGATCGATGATGCTCAGCCGGCGCATACCTAGACCCACGCCTTCGCGAACATAAAATCCTTCATCGTCCGGGCCGCGATGAACAATGGCATTGCACATAAGACGGATGGTTTCAACATCCTCTCGTGCACCTTGTCCGGTACTAGCAATGCCTGCAATTCCGCACATAAATAGCTCTCAGGAATCCATGGTCACAGCAATGGAAACACCTAGCTCGAGTGTTCGACTCATAGACTCGCGATCCCCCGTGGAATTTGGCAGCCTGCAATTTCCGGCCAGTGTTCCGAATCAGCCCGCGGGTCTCGCCAAAAGTGCTTGAAGAATAGCATATCTCATCCGGTGGCGCGCAGTACGCGGCCAAGGCAGACTACATCTGTGATTCTACTACTCATCAATGCCTGGCAAAGTGCACATTTTAATGAGCGTCTGTGCATTTCAATGCATTGCGTGGCGATCAACACTTATAGGACTTGGCTAATAAACAAGCAGTCGGGAACAACCAATGTACGTAGGAATTTCATGAGGGCCGGACGCATTCCTACCTCGATTTCTGATTTGCAATATTAAATTTGTAAATCCGCCAGGACGATTCTAGGCCGTCTGTGGAATCAAGTGACAGTACTTCTTGCCAGGCGAGTGGGTAGTGCTGCAGCATTTCGCTCATAATTAACTCGTGTGCCCTAAGCACTGATTTGGGACCCTCGTTCCAAATGATGAGATCAACTGGGTTTTGTTGAAAATAATCCATCATCTCCTCTGGACTTGCAAAGGTTGACGAATAGTTATGGCCAAACCAGTCCGAGTGGGCCAATATCTTGTTCGGGCGCAGCAGGTAATCGTATGGCCGAATGCGGCTTTGCGAAATGAACTCAGCTATGAACGGCCCGTCCAGAACCGAGGGCACGACGATGCGCTGCGCTTTCCTTGAGGGGTCCTTTAGAATAAGTGCGACAACTCTCCGTATGTCGTCTTTAGGTACGGGCACGAAGTGATTGAATTGCAAAACCACAAATAGCGTGGTCAGGATGGCCACAAGTATGGGAAATACATATTCCCAGCGCCTGCCAGACAACGTTAACTCCAGCAGCGCTGACCAGCCGGCGAAGGAGATTATTAACAATACGGCGGCCGGTACGAGCAAGTAACGCTGTTCCACTCCCACGGGAGACAAGATCAGAAACGCCAAATGTAAAAGACAGAGAAGACTCAACACCACGAGGTCCTCTCGCCAGGCTTTCGGTCTGACAGCGAGCGCGATCAATCCCAAAACTATTACTACCAAAAGGGCTGGCGGAAAAATCTTGAATGTCTCTAGCACGAAAGTCGCTGCGCGCTTCGCGGTCAGCGCCTCCGGCTCGGACGGGAGTCCATAAAAGGCCAATTTCCGCGTCCATACGGCCCAGGGGCCTACCATGAGGCCAACAATTAGAGGCTGAACCAAGAAACTGGGATTCTTCAACAGTTCGACCCGTCGAAAAAGAAGAACCGCCAAGGGCGGCAGGGCTACCACGTAGACGGCGCTGTATTTCGAGAGAATGGCACAGCTGCAGCAAACTGCGCAAAGGACTCCGTTCCAAAAAAATGGCCGTTTAAGATAACGAATGAGACAAGCGGCTGTGGCCAGACAGAGAAACGCTGTCATATGATCTACCATCACTGCACATATCCATCTCTGAACTGCCGGAAGGCTCAAATATAGGCTGCTGGCACAAACCCCCAACAGAATCCCAACGTGCCGGCACGCAAAGTGGAACACCAGAAAACCAGTAGCCGCCGCGAAAAGCGCGGGGATCATCAATGCTTGTTGCCTCCCGACACCGGTTATCAGCATACAGAGACCCGTTACAACGCTGAACAAGGGCGGCCAGTATCCAACCGCAAAAAATGGATAGTGATCGTAGTAGGTGCGTGAAAACTCGAGCGGCGCTAACCATCGGCCAGACATCAACCAGTCTCTTACCATCACGGCTCCCACAAAATGGGACGGCTCGTCCGGATATGCACGGAAGCTAGCCGACCACGAGCCTGAGAAGTATTGGACTGCTAAGCTGTAGGCGCAGCAAGCGGCAGCCACGAGGGCTGAAGATATCAACGATGGCGCCAGGGCTCGGCTGGCTGAGCTTACGGCGAACATGTGGGTTGGTTTACCGATGCTTGAACTCACTCGGAACGATCCTTTTCTTCGTGATAGTCCATTTCAGTATTGACATTCCACAGGTCAGCTTTGCCAGTCTTAGCGGCAATGATATTGTCCACCGCCATCATGGCGGTAAGCATGGAGTGGTCTTGGTTGTTGTAGCGGTGCATACCATTTCGGCCAATCAGGAACAGGTTTTCATATTGGTCCACGTATTCGCGAATCTCAGCAAATCGGTCGTAAGTCCCAAAATACGCGGGGTAAGTTTTTTCCATCCGCAGGACCGTAGAGTCAAGCACTTCGGCGGCATCGATAATTCCGATCTTGCTAAGTTCCTCAGTTGCGAGTGCAACCATGCGTTCGGTCGAGAGATTCCACATTTCGTCTGACTCGTTACAGAAATACTCAAGGCCCAACCAGATATTCGACGAATCTGCCACCATAAAAGGGCTCCAATTATTAAAGATCTGGAGCCTGCCGAGCTGCACATCAGATTCCTGAATATATATCCAATTGTCGCGGATCAACTGTTTCCCCTGAGGCGTTTCGTCATTGATTTTGAGCGAGCGCAGCAGGAGACCGACGGTGATAAAGTCCCTATAAACCAGCCCGTCTGACACTTCTAGGACATTTTGTGGCGGGGCCACGTCGAACGACCTCATGATCTCTTGAACCGGGGCGGTGGAAAAGAAATAATTCCCTTCAAAAATATTGCGGTCTCCAGTTGAGTTAATTGCCTCTACTCCCTTAACCTCCCAGCCATCAGTGATCAGGCGTGCGGCCCGGCAGTCGACATGTATCTCTCCGCCCATCTCGACGATTCGTCGAGCAACTTCTTCCCACATTTGTCCAGGGCCAAACTTAGGGTACAAAAACTGTTCGATCAGCGAGGTCTCCGTCCCTTTTTGACCAATGTCGCTGCTGGCATTCTTGAACAGCTTTTGCAGGGCGTGTAGCAGAGTCGACCAGACAGAAAGACCCTTAATGCGCTGGGCTCCCCATTCAGCACTTATCCGATTGCACGGTACGCCCCAGACTTTCTCCGTGTAAGATTTGAAAAACGTCCCGTATAATTCCCTACCAAATCGATTAATAAAAAACTGCTCGAGAGTTTCCTCATGTTTAATCGGAAACAACGTGCTCCAGAGGTAGCTCACCCCGATCTTAATAGTGCGCCACAGTCCAAGCTTTAGAAGGGTGTCCTTGCTTAGTGAAATCGGGTAATCGAAAAAGCGGCGCAGATAATAAATTCGGGACTTACGGAGGCGCAAGAGCATCACGCTGTCCGCCGCAGCGGGGTCAGGCCCGGAGGCGGAGGGCGTAATCTCCCGCTCCATGCGGTGATATTTGATCGCGACCGAAGCATCCTCCGACGCTTGTAGTGGGAGTATTTTCAACCACCACCGCATTACGCGGTCGGATTTCGAAAAAAAACGATGACCACCGATGTCTATCCGGTTGCCTTTGTAGTTCACCGTACGAGAAATTCCACCCATACA
Source organism: Candidatus Acidiferrales bacterium (assembly GCA_963842585.1). Classification (GTDB taxonomy): domain Bacteria; phylum Acidobacteriota; class Terriglobia; order Acidiferrales; family UBA7541; genus Acidiferrum. The sequence goes on along the minus strand of CAWJHG010000010.1, from coordinate 415,743 downwards.
AGTGCTCTTTTCAATGACAATCGGCTTGATTCCGGTCCTGGTCAGCAATTCGTAGGCAGCGGTAAGTCCTGCGGGTCCCGCACCAATTATAATGGCCTTGCTTTGATTCATTGACCTTAACCCCATGGAACATTATAGCGTTCAGGACTTTTCAAGCGGGCATACGTAAGACCAAACATCGCGTTATGATCCGAAGGTTGCAAAGCAATTCGCACCCAAATTCAGGCCTAGGCCCAATGCCCAGTGCTTTGGTATCATAGACTACGGGACATCGCGAAATTGCGCATTATATTTTATTCCAACGGGTGATGAGTTCCTCAAAAAAAATAGGATACCTTGTTAGTCAATATCCTGCCGTCAATCATACCTATATTTTACGAGAGATAGTAGAACTCCGGAGGTTGGGTTGGGAGATCCACGTTGCGTCAATCAGACCCGATACACGATCGACCTCGCAGCTCACAACAGAAGAGCGAGAAGAACGATCTAACACGTGGTCTGTTGCAACGCAAGGATTGAGTGGAGCAGTACGCGCTCACCTTCTATCCTTGACGACACAAAGTCGCTCGTATATCAGAGGGCTGCTGTGTGCCCTTAACCTCGGAGGAGTTGACTTCCGTAAGGCCGCTCGGAATTTGCTTTACTTCACTGAAGCATTGATCGTTGGCCAGTGGATGCAAGGCCTCGGTCTCAAACATATTCACATCCACTTTGCGTCGACCGTTGGATTACTGCTCGCAAAAACATTCCCAGTTACCATTTCGATCACAATACATGGCCCCGCGGAATTCGAGGAACCAAGAAGCTTCCATTTGCGCGAAAAAATTGAGGCGGCCACATTTGTTTGCGCGATTAGCAACTATGGCCGGAGCCAACTCATGAAAGCCTCTAATCCCGACCATTGGTGTAAGTTAGAGGTGGTGCCGCTAGGAATAGATCCTGATGTATTCATGCCCGGCTCGACATCATCTCTCGAGCACCCTAATTTTCATATTATATCTGTGGCGCAACTAAACCCGGCAAAAGCACAGCGTGTTCTTATTGATGCAGTCGCAAGGCTCGTCAAAGAAGGGCGTCGCGTACGCTTGCGCTTGGTTGGAGAAGGCCCAGATCGACGGGCTCTGGAAAACCACATTGTCGCCTGCGATCTTTCTGGCACCGTAACCCTTGAAGGGGCTGTCAATCAGGATCAGCTGAAAATTTTGTACCGAGAAAGCGATGCCTTCGCACTGGCCAGCTTCGCCGAGGGCGTGCCAGTCGTTCTGATGGAAGCAATGGCGATGGAAATTCCATGCGTGGCGACCTGGATCACAGGCGTACCCGAATTAATCCAAGACGGCCTAGATGGTTTGATGGTAGCACCATCGGATGTTGGACAACTTTCCACAGCGATTGCTCGACTGATGGACGACCCTGATCTTCGCAGACGAATCGCTAAATTAGGAAGGTGCAAAGTAATTCAAAAGTATACTTTGTCCAAGAATACGGCGCTACTTGGAGAGGTCATTGAACGCCGGGCTTTGAGCCTTACATCGTCGTCAGACGGGAAATCCCGCGAAGAATAGCATCTGGCTTGCGGCTCACCCCCATTACCCCCGATTTTTGGCAAAGCGGTTAGTTTTTCTTCACTCAGCTCGCTATTGTAGTGTCCCGGTCAAAGTGGGAGGTGGTAATAATGAAGTCCCACTCGCTGTACATCCAGGAGTGGGAACGAAATTTCCAGCTAGCGCTGCCGCTGTATCGGAGTTCAGGCAAGTCCAATCCCACACCCCAATGTCCTTTCCGTCAGTTCCGGCTTTGTGGTACACACTGCTACTGATCAGTTGAAAGTTGCCCGTGAGGTTCGGGTTTATGCCCGAATAGCTGGTAAAGCCTACGCCCGACAACGTATTCCAATAAGTGCCAGACGGAAAATTTGGCACGCTGCTCCCCGTCGAGTTCACGAATACATTGTCGTTGTATACGTAACCGGACGCATAGGTACTCATAGCGCAAGAACCTGGTCCGCAAGAATCGCCCGCTATACCATCGGCTCCATAATTGGAGATATTGTTTGTAACTTGAAGATTCGTCATGTAGTTGGCGGTACCTGTATCTTGTCCTATATACATCAATCCTGAAATTCTGCAAGCAGTTGGGTCTCCGAACCCAGTATTATGATCAATTACGATATCGTGCAAAATATAGGGGGATGGTTCTACAGCCAACTGGAACAGCAACCCGCGTCCTTCTGCTCCCTGAGCCGTGCAGGAAATATCGGACATGATGTTGTTCCGAACCAGTATCCTACCTGTAGGAACGGAGGGATTGGAGAGAGCTTCAATGGGAGCAATGACAATCGCCTGTGGTGCGTTATGGATTAAATTGTGAGTTACGGTAATGTCCAATGCTGAACACCAAGTACAAGTACCGCTTTGGTTGACAGACCTAAGAATAATAGCTTCGTTTTGCGCCGCTACCCAAGTATTTTGTAAGACATTCCCATCAAGCAACACCCGCTGAGCATTCTTGATTTCAAACAGATTCTTGACATCCCCGATCACCCCATTCCAGGCTGTGTTCTTCTCAAAGAGATTTCCAATGATCGTTATATCTGAAGGGATCAAACCGGAAATTGCGGGATCGCTGCCACCAAACATGATGTTTTCCCCGGCAGACTGAAGAAAATTGTTTTGAATCAGAAAAGGTCCAGTTCCATTGACTGAACAGATGCACTGAGAATCAGCTCCCGTATCGGCAATTCCATCACAATAGCTATCCACAATGGCGAAGGCTTGGGTGTTGGCGTAAAATCCACGGTCTACTTTCATTGTAACCCCGTCACTGGTGCCATAAATGTAAACGCGGTCAAGAATGATTTGATTGGGTAATTGAGACTGCACCGTGACGCTGCTTGAATTATCGGTCAAGAACCCAGCCATCATGAGGTTCCACACTTCCGTTGCTCCTGATGCGGATGTGGTGATTTCCAGCCCTATCAAACGCCAGTGATTTGAACTCGGCAAAAATGCGATTGCCGGACTGGTGTTCGGCGTAGAGACAATTGCCATGTTTGAAACATTGGATGTGCTGATGCGGTTCCCCGATGTGGGCAAACTAGCCAAGGCGCTTGACTCAATCACTATCCAACCGGAGTTGACCGTACAGGTCGTCGGAGGAATCGTGAAATTTCCGCTGTAGGTCGAACCCGCAGCCAAAACAATCGTGTCACCGCAAGTGGCAGCATTGATGGCACTCTGAAACTGCGCGGCGTTACCTGGAGCCGGAGTGCGAATGCAATTTGATCCAGTTGTTAATGACGGGCACGCAGACGTGCCTTGCATAGGCATTGTCAAATTAACGGTGGATTGTGGCAATGTCGGAAGAACAGGAGTTTGCGCGCGCACGTTCCCCACAGCGGCGAATAGAAAGATCACGATTAAGTTTGCGAGTAGTTTCATTGCAAGTCCTTTTGCTCCCATTCTACGTCACTCTGGTCCCGCAATCTGCCTAACCCAAGGTATTACCGGCCCCTCTCTCAGGTCCAGCGAGAACCCAGTAGCCACCACGCTCCCGAGATTACACTCAGAAGTGCTCGAGTCCCAATGGCTGCAGAGCTATCCCTTCTATCAGCCGAGAAGAATACAAGGCTCCATAAGCTAACTTAAATTAGGATATAGGATGCATTCAACTGGTCAACAGTACAGATATGGAACAGGCTTAAGGACGAAGGCTAATTGCATCCCAAGCGGTTTCACATTCTTAGAGAGCTCTTTCTCAACCACCATTAGAGTGTGCTCACCTTATGCCGACACGGGTCGAATGCTGATTTGGGATGCTCTAGAAAGATATCGATCCACTCTGTCGCCAACAAGCGAGAAGGGTATAAAATCGTGCCATTTTCGAGATCAAAAAGGGGATTCCGGAACAGCTCTGAAAGCGGCAAACCCCATGGCGAATCACAGGTTCTGCGCGAGGAAATTCGTCCGGTGAGCGGCGACGTGCCTATAGTCGGCCTACCGGAAAAGCTGCAGCAAGGATTGGCAAAACGCGAGATTCCCACCCTCAACGGATTGAGAGCCATCGCTGTACTGTTCGTCATCCTGTATCATGTCGGCTTTCCCGCTCTCGGTGGATTTGGCGTGCTGACATTTTTTACGCTAAGCGGCTTTCTCATTACGTGGCTTTTGCTAAAGGAGTATCAGAAAACTAGCGACATTTCCCTGAAGAATTTCTACGCTCGTCGAGCTCTGCGAATTTTTCCAGCCTATTACGCGTATTCGGCGCTGCTTATCGGTCTCCTTTTGGTGATGCACAAGCCGATCAACGTTTGGCAGACGGTGGCTTCGCTTTCGTACGTGAACAACTACTATCAGGCAATCCTCGGAGACCCAAATACAGGCTTCAGCCACACTTGGTCTCTAGCCATCGAGGAACAGTTTTATTTGATCTGGGCTCCGTCCATTATTGTATTGTTGCGCTATCGAAAGGTCTTCCCAGCCCTCGTCACCTCCATTCTTGCCATTTGGACCTACCGGCTAATCCTGGTGTCGATGAACGTTCACGAGGGTTACATCTATGAGGCCTTCGACACGCGAGCAGACCATCTGCTCACCGGCTGCCTGCTGGCTTGGCTGTTGTTTGAGGGTAAATGGCGCGGATTCTTCCGATTTGTCTGCAAACCGTGGACAGTTCTGTTCATCGTCTTCACTCTGGCCGTCCTAAATGCGGCTGAATTCCGTTATGGTCCGACCTTCCGCGATACGTTTGCGTTTACTTGCGAACCCGTACTTGTGGCCATGTTAATTCCTGGGCTCATTCAAGCGAACAGGAGCGTCGTCTATCGGATTCTGGAATCTGCTCCAGTGTCCGGTATCGGACGAATCTCCTACGCGATGTATTTGTATCAGCAGCTGGTTATTGGCCCCATCGAAAAAGTGGCCGCTGGGCAGCCGTTTATTGTCAGGACCCTTGCGACCATCGCTGTCACAATCGCGGCAGCACTTTGTTCGTATTATTTTGTGGAGAAACCGTTCCTTCGCCTCAAAGCACGGTTCGCGCCGGGCGCGAACCGTAATTGTTAATTTTCCATCGCAAGACCCGCTAACAACAAAATAGCATTTGAAATTTAGACCAACGATCACGGAATCGGTGGTTTATGCAACATCAGTGAAACCCCTCACGCTGGCCTGCCCGCGCTCCAACCCTCTTGCTTGCCCTATGGCCGCGGACGAAACAGCGCCGCTATGGCCGACAACGTATAGTCGGATGGGTGTACCGCTCAGAGTTTCGGGCAAGCGCTTATCGGACAGAGCCCATCACATGCTCTACCGCGAGGCATACACTCTGCATGAGGATATCGCATGCCACGATCGATGGGACCCGCAAGTAACATCTGGAACCTGACTACTATGCCGCTCTTCGTCATCGATGATCTCGATATGCGCAACTTAGCGCTCGCAGCGGCAGAGGAACTGCTGAAGATTGTGATGCGGCGTCAGTAGGATACCAGCGCGCTAATCACCTTATACCGTTCTATGTAAGATGGCTGCAACTGTTCGAAGATAGGGTGGCCGTCAAAGCGGTGCTCGACCGGTTGCCACACCACGGTCACATCCTGGAATGCGCACCAAGGAGTTGGTGGACAAGAAACGGACTTGCGTAACCAGGAGAATATGGAACAGAAGAAGCAACTCCCCCGACTAGATCCATTTTCCGGAATTGATCTGACCACCAAAAGGGCAATCGAACTATCGCGGCTGGACTTGCGCCCTTGGAAGTTAAATTGCATATAGAATTGCCATGCCTGATCGGCAGCGCTCGTTTGTCACCGTGCGGTTCAACCAGTCAGTTTGTAAGATTATAACCTAGCAGGCTGATTAAAAATCTCGAAACTGAGGGGTTATTTACCTTCTGTGACGCGATCTGAGCTGTTTTCTTGAACACATTTTGTTGTCCTGCTTGTTTTGGCCGCCCGCTTTGGGCCGGGCAGCCACCCTTCGCCCTACGTTTTCGCTTGCGCCAATAGATTTCTTGCCCGCGCCAGGTTGTCCGCTGCCGCCTCTCCGCTCCTCATTCTGTGCCACGTGCGGCGTTACATTCTCTAGTCGCAACAATTCCACCAACTTCCTCTGGTCGTACCCCTTATCTCCGCCTATTGTCACGCGACGTCCCTCGCTCACCTCTTCCGCCATTTCCAGCGCTGCCGTACACTCGGCTGTCGCCGTCGCTTTGGTCATTCTCGTCTACACGATTAACCTTTTGCGGTTTTCCTTCAGAACTCGTCCGGCGTAACTCAACTTTGCTTCCTTGCCTTTGCCCTTCTTCGCCAGCCGCGCATCGGGATCCGCTGTTGACTGGTGCGTTTCGTTCGACGGCTTTTCCTCGTGAAAATTTACCGTGGGGTTGCCCCCGCCGTCTTCCGGCGGCTCGCTCTTCCCATCCTTGCTCTTAAAACTCTTCGCTCCCGCCCATGCTTCCAGCAACGTCTCGTCCACCGTGAAGTGCTCGTCACTGAGCAAACTGTGCGTGCGGATCTTTTCCACCACCCCTTCGAAAAACGATGCCGCTATACCCCTTCCAGCAATCGGCCGCGGTTCTTGCTGAACATCTTTGGCACCCAGACCGCTTCATCCATGTTCAGCCCCACAAACCAGCGGAACAGCAGGTTGTAATCCAACTGCTCCATCAGCAGCCGCTCGCTGCACACTGTGTACAGCACTTGCAGCAACAGCGCCCGCAGCGGCTTCTCCGGAACAATCGACGGCCGCCCATTCGTCGCGTACAACCGATCAAACTCTTCTGACAACTCTTTTAACACTGGATCGCTAATCGCCCGGATCGCCCGCAACGGGTGATCCTGCGGCACTCGCTGCTCCAGCGACAAATAACTGAACATTGCTCCCTGCTGCTGATCGTCTCAGCGCATCCTCATCCCTCCATGCTCTCTTTGACGGGCGCAACCAACTCGCCGTCACCTGCCCGGAAACCTTTTCAGCACCCAACTAGGGGCCGCTATATCGCCTCGAACCAGGCGAAGTTTATGGATAGGGCAATGGCATCTTTCAGTGTTATATGGTCGGGGCTTTGCCGTTAGAATATATACTTTGGTTATGGTTGCCTTGATATGAAAGACACTCGGAAAACTCCCCGTGTAAGCGTTATTGTGCCCTGTTACAACACCGCCAAGTACGTTGCGGCAACCCTCGAGTCCATATTTGCCCAGACATTTCGTGACTATGAGGTTGTAGTCGTGAACGATGGTTCGCCCGACACCCCAGAACTGGAAGGTGCTCTATTGCCATGGAACAACAGGATCGTCTACGTTAAGACTGAGAATCATGGACTTGCCGGAGCACGCAACAACGGTATTCGTGCGTCCAAGGGCGAGTTTATTGCTCTGCTTGACTCGGATGACATGTGGGAACCAAACTATCTTGAAGTGCAAGTTCGCGAGCTCGACGAGAACCCATCAGCAGACATTGTATATCCCCGGGCTCGAGTCTTCGGTGGCGGTGAGGGCTCCGGTGCCGTCAGCACAGCTTCTCGTGGCGAAGTTACTTTCATTTCACTAATTGAAGAAACAATTAGTGTAAATGTTTCGGCACTTGCCCGACGCTCCGCGTTTGAACGAGTTGGGTTGTTTGACAGCAGCCTTCGTAGCTGTGAAGACTTCGACATGTGGCTTCGATGCGTGAAGAACGGAAGCCGCATCATCTATCACAATGAGGTATTACTTCATTACCGCCGTCGCTCGGACAGCTTGTCCGCAGATCGTGTTTGGATGTGTGCCAACGCCGTGAAAGTCTTGATGAAGATGCGGACAGCAGTCCAGCTAACGGCTGAAGAGCGGGAAGTTCTCGAAAGAGTCATTCGCCGGTTCGAAGGGAAGAAACTATTCTTTGAAGGAAAGCGCGCTTTCATTTCCGGAGACATTCCGTCCGCAGTCGAATGCTTCAGACGGGCCAGTACCTACCTGCATAATACCCGTCTCCGAGTGATTCTCCTTCTGCTCCGCACGATGCCCAGAACTCTCCGAATTGTATACTTGTGGGTATTGCGTCAACGCGAGTTATCTTCGGGCAACGGGAAAACAACCGTCGCCCTGGTTCTACAGTTTCTACCATGTTTACTCGGTTTCCTCTTAAGGGCCAACATAGTGGGGCATTAGAGTTAGCTTTTCAATTTCGGCCGAACTTCTTGATCAACGAATGGAGCCCAATTGCCGGATACGGCCGACAAACCAGGATCAGAGAAGCCGCTTTCTCCAACGCTCCTGAATGCGCAGCAGTCCATGGATCAATCCCAGTTAGATCAGAGGCTCCTAAAGGGGATTGCGTGGACAACAAGCGCCAAATGGATTAGCCAACTTTTTAGTTGGGGTACCACTGTGGTCGTCGCGCGCTTGTTGGCGCCATCCGACTACGGCCTCGTTGGAATGGCTACCCTTGCTCTTGGGCTAGTGACGCTCTTCACTGAATTTGGCCTTGGAACCACTATTGTTACTCTGCGCGACACAAGCGACGAACAGATATCGCAACTCAACTCCATTTCTATCTTGATGGGTCTACTAGGTTTCTCTATTTCGGTGGCGATTGCGATTCCCGCCGGTAGGTTCTTCAGAGTGTCAAGCCTCCCGGCAGTAATCATCGTAATGGGCCTATCGTTCTTGGTTTCTTCACTTCGAACAATTCCTCTTTCCTTGATCCAGAAGGAGATGCGCTTCAAGCTCCTCGCCGGAATCGACGGACTTCAAAGTGGAATCCAAGCAACCGTTACTCTGGTACTTGCTGCTCTGGGCATGGGATACTGGGCACTTGTTCTCGGGAACGTTTCGCTGGGCATTGCGTCCACTGGCTTGACTCTGATTTGGAAACGTCAGCGTTTTGCGTGGCCAATTTATTCGGAACTTCGAGCACCCCTTCTTTTCAGTTGGCACATTATCGTCGGGCGCTTGAGTTGGTTTGTGTATGACAACTCCGACTTTACGATCGCCGGCCGTGTTCTCGGAGAAGCCCCTCTCGGTGCGTACACTATGTCTTGGACTCTAGCCCATGCTCCTCTTGAGAAACTAACAGTGCTCGTAAACCGTGTTACCCAGCCTTTCTTCGCTTCGATTCAGTCTGATTTGATTGCACTGCGACGATACCTCCTCAACATCACAGGTGCGTTGGCTCTAGTAATCTATCCAGCCACAGTTGGCCTTGCACTCGTTTCAAACGAGTTTATCTCTGTTGTTCTGGGCGCTAAATGGCATGGCGCGGTGGTGCCATTGCAATTGCTTGCACTCCACGCCCTTATGCGATCAAATGTGATTTTAGTTACACCTGTGATCAATGCGATCGGTGAAGCTCGATTTGCGATGTGGCAGGGTATGGCGAGTGCGCTGATACTGCCCGTATCGTTTTATCTTGGGAGCCATTGGGGAACCACAGGGATCGCGAGCGTGTGGGTCATAGTTTATCCACTCCTTCAAATACCGCTTTATTGGCGTCTCTTCCGGCGCATCCAAATGTCTTTTTCGGAATACCTGAACGCCGTCTGGCCAGCAGCCAGCGGGTGTTTTGTCATGGCCGCTGCAGTAGTAGCTTTGAAACGAGTTCTGAACGAAGGGCATTCATTCCACTTTCGGCTGGCCGTCGAAGTTCTCATGGGCGCGTTAGCTTATCTGTTCGTTTTGGTTGTGGCGCACAGACCACGATTACGCGGGCTGATGCGGCTGGTTAATAATCTCCGAACTCAATCTATATAGGAATCGGATTCATCCATATCGTTTACCGCCGATAGTTGAGGAGACGAATTCCGTGAGCGCTACGTGAAGCACAGGTTTCAGGAATCGAGAGGTGGTATTTCCAACGCCTCACACCTGGCAGCGTGAGCTTGTTTCCAGCGATCAGGAAGCCAGGCGTCGAGGTCGTTTGCCGGCCACGAAGGGAGATTCATCAGCAGTTGCATGAAGTAGAGTTGCGGATCCATCTCGTGCCGGCGACAGCTGCTGGTCAAGCTGGCCAGGATCGCAGCCGTTCGCCCGCCGCGAGGGTTACCTACGAAGAGCGAGTTCTTGCGATTTAGAACCACGCGCTTCATCTCCCGTTCGCTTACATTATTATCGATGGGAACCGCGCCAACCCTGGTGAACACGGTCAGCTCTTCCCATTGGCCGAGCGTGTAGTTCACCGCTTCTGCCATGGGATGCTTTGGTAGCAGCAGTTCCTTCCATGTCAGCAACTTCTGTCGCAGTTCAGCCAGCACCGGCACCGACTGCGTCTGCCGCAAGGCTAGTCTCTCTGCCACAGACATATCCTTGGCCGATTTTTCCACTGCAAACAGCCGGCCGATCAGATCCACGGCCGCACGGGCGATCTCCGGCGCCGATTTCTCAGCCTCCACGAACTTCCGACGCGCATGCGACCAACATCCGGCACGCGTGATGGCGTTGCCCGCCACCACTCCGTTGTAGCCGCCATAGGCATCCGCCAGCAGAACTTCGGTGTAGTCTTTCAGAAATTCTTTCGGTCCCTCTCGTCCGCGGTTCAAGGTGAAGTCAAACACGTTGTACGGATTTGCTTCGTCGCCTACGTACACCCACATGCGCGACGGCTGCGTCTGCCCCGGTCCGAGCATTGGAAAGATCGTGCCGTCGGTGGCCACCACATGCGACTGCCTTACCCGTTCTTCCATCCGTCGGTACAGCGGCTCGACTAAGTCCGCTACGTCCCCGCACCACACCGACTGGATGGCTCGTGAAATCTCAAAACCCTGCCGTTCGAAAATATCCTCCAACCTATAGAGCGGAAGGTAATCAGCAAATTTGCTGGTAACAATGAAAGCCAGCAGTCCGGGACCGGCAAAGCCCTTCTCGATCGCTGTCTCCGCTTTCGCCGCAGCCTCGATCTGGGGATTCTCACCGGCTTGCTCGCAACGGGAGCAGGCATACTTCTTGCGCACATGCCGCAGGCGCTCGAAGTGTCCGGGAAGGTATTCGATCTGCCAGCTTTCCTCGCTGCCGATCTCTTCTCGCTGCTCTCCGCAACACGAGCAGCGTCGTTGTTCTGCGGTCAGCTCATAGACGTGCGTGCTGACCGGAAGGTGGTCGAAATTCGCTAAGGCCCGCCGCCCTTTACGCCGCTGTACGCGTCGCACATCCGGCTGGGCTTCTCCTTGCGGAAGGCTCTCTGCAGGTAACGGTTTTTGTTCCAGTTCTTCGGCGAACTCAAGCAGCGTCTGCGCCAGCTCATTCTCGCCTAAACGATCTGCCCGCGGCCCGTAGGTTGCTTTCTTGTAGCGCAATAGCTCTTTCTGCAACTGCAGATTTTCCAGATACAGTTCGTCCGCGCGCTTGGCCTGCGCTTCCGCGCGCTTCTCCTGGCGCTCGCGTTCCTGCCACAGCTAAAGCAGCATGGCCTTCAGTGCTTCTTTATCGTCGGGCAAGTTGGTCAAGAAGTTCACGACGGTGGGCATATCTGCTTAGACGCAGAGACAGAAACTTGGTTGCACACACGATGATTATTTTATGCGTTATTTTTATTATTTTCTTGGACCAGCTTTTTTCTACGTTGTTTCACACGGCACGTTCATAGCGTCGCACGCGCTTCAGCTTCGAAACATCGATCCCATCCAGAATCATCGCCAGCTCGCTGGCGCGCAGCTCCACCGATCGCGCCCCCTGCTCGACGCGCGGCAGTTTGAAAACCCCGAGTTCCAGCCGCTTGTACCACAGTACGAAGCCATCCCGGTCCCACACCAGAATCTTCAACCGGTCGCCGCGCCGCGAACGGAACACAAACAGATGGCCGCTTTGCGGGTTCTCTCCGATCACTGTCTTCACGCGTTCCGCCAGCCGATCGAATCCACAGCGCATATCCGTCGCTTCACTGGTCATCCAGATCCGCGCTCCCTGTGCGCGATCCATCGCCTGCAAACTCGGCAGCCCGTTCACCCCGCCCCCTCAACAACGGCAATAAGCTCCCGCAGTTGTTCAGGGTCAAACCTCCGCCCTACGACCAAGCTGCGGCCATTCTGAAGCCGGACTTCGATGCACGTGTCATCCCGCGGCCTTGGCGCTGGCTCCGCTACACGGACTTCAAGGAATTTAGCAGTTAAGTCTCTGCGCAGCCGTTTCTTCCAGACAAAGAAATACGGCCGGCACAGCCCACGCTCCTGGCAGAACTCGGCTGCAGTCTTGCCACTACGGGCCTGCTCCGAGACCAGCCTTCGCCACTTCCTCAAGGCTCTACTTGTACGGGTGCTCATACCGCAACTTTGCGATACGCCGAAATCAGTTACAAGATGGGGTTCGTTGAGCGCTCACAAACTTTCAATTGCCCTCAAGTTGGCCGTCTGGAAAAGGCCCAGTACTTTCTGTTAATAAATTGGCTAAGCAACTCCGAGGCCGTGGTTTTGTGCAAGGTTGCCGTGTGCTGAACTGCAGTTATGAGCAGGGGGAGTCGCAACACTCACTCAGGGTTGAGCGCGCCGCTGGTCGGTCAAACCGATACCCCTTCTTTTGCGCCGCTTTTTTGGCCTTGATCCGCTAGATTTCCTATCGGAGGAGATTGGCGAACCCGGAAAAATAGGAAGACCTGAAGGTGTCCGAACTGATTTTGGCGTCGGACTCGATACCATTTGTCTACTTAGCACAATAAGGCGCAACGCGCTGGTATAGGCAACGAGACAATACGGAAACAGTTGATACTGGAGACTGGCGAAGAAAGAGCCCACCAGATAGGCTGCGAAACTAGCTTCAAGTGCCATAGAAAACAGCGGAAATCCTTTCGCTTTTTCCTGGTGTTTTCTAATGTCTCTGAGATTGACAATTCCGCGCCACAAGATAAGCACGTACAAGAGAAATGCCGGGATACCACCCTCTGCACCCATCTGCGTGTAAGAGTTATGGGCAACATGCCACACCCCGGACACAACCGAAAAATTTCCTGGCCCAACTCCGAAGAGCGGATGCCGGGCAGTTACTCGTAAGCTTTCAACTAGGAGCTCTGTGCGCTGCTCCGTTGACTCATGCGCTGACTGATAAGCCTCGGTGTACTTATTCGTTTCCTCAAATCGCTCGCGGAGACCGTTCCCAGCATATACCCAGATAACAATCAGAGCGACAGGCACGAGTAAGAGTACGTAGGCGTGGCGACTTTTGACGCCAATCTGCCAAAAACATATTAGGGCGACAACAACAAGTGCTATGGCTCCTGCGCGAGACGCGGTTTGAAAAACTGCATAAATCATCGCGAGTATTGCAAACGTCCATGCGAGCTTCTTCCAATAATTTCTGGTTGTCAGTGCGAGTGCTAAACAAAGAGGGAGGCTAATGTCGATATAAATTGCGAGATCGTTCGAATTCCCGTACGCGGCAACCAGGCCTTCCAGGCGGCCAGCCGAGATACGGCCATAGACAATACTTGCGATTGCAATCGCCGCGACGGAAGCGCCTTGCACGAACAAGATCCATTGCAACCTTTTCATGGAGCGAACTGTCCAGTAAATGACGAAGACTAGAGGCAACACCTTGGAGAAATCAAGCATCACGTTGAACGCGCCGCCTCTCCAGACAGGAGAAAAAACAACAGCGAGCCACAATTGAGCTATGAGAAGGCTGAGAAATACAATTTCTAGAGGCAACTGCCAACGAATTTTGCCGATCGAAAGAACCAGGGAGAAAATAATCAGGACACCAGTTATTTTCGCGAGGGGAGCGTTCGCCATTCCAGGAATCCAATCTTGTGGATGGGCGAAGTATAGGAAGAGGAAGACAACCAAACCAAAATATACGAATCCGAGCGGCTCACGGGGCTTAGAGCGTTTCACTCTTGGCTTTAAGTTCTCTTCCACAGGCTCAAGGCCCCGTTCGACTAGCAATTGGAAGCGGAGTCCTCCCAATATAATTCTTGCTTAGGGTCAATGGCGCACACCCAATTCTTTCCACTTACACATTAGGAGAACTTGACAATCGAATTACCTGCTTCTCACTATTATTCTATCGTAGTTTCGGCTACCGGAAAGATTGAATTTACCGCGGTCGTTTAGCTGCGACAGTATGAGGTCTATCAACCTGGGACATTTCGCTGGGGATTCTCTTCTCGACAATTACTCTCGCAGGCGATTAGCGCCATGCAGTTATTCCGGCTAATCAAGCAGGGTCCCACAGAGCACACGTCTTCTCATATAGCTCAAGTCAAATTCGAATCATGGGACAAGAAAACTACCGCTCTATGTCTTGACCAACGATCCGCCCGGTGAGCTGGTTCTTCGATAGCAACAAGAGACCACAATACGTTTTGCGTCACATAGCACACTAGTATGCCATGCTTTTCGGCCCGGCCTGTTCTCAGAATGGAGTTCTATGAATTGGGGCCCTCTGGCAATGAACGAATGATGCTTGCACCGGGTATCGGTGTGTCCGACTCCACGATACTGTGTGGTTTTTCACCGTCTCGACAACCAGACCATCGACCACGCGGTTGGCGAAAAGTGCGCCGACTGCATGGCTCGCTGCCGGAAGGGCGGAAGCGATCCCGCCTCTCTGTGGACGCCACAGGTGAGGCGTAAGGCGTGGTGAGCACGTTCTTTCTGCGGCAAATGCACTACTATGGGCAGGAACCGCTGCCTTGGCCGCACAGGCTGAAGTAGGTGGTCGCCGCGGATTTGGATCAACAGTTCGTATTGTCGCAACTCGCGCGGCGCGGTCCGTGGAAAGACTGAGCGAATATGCCGGAGGTTGTCGCAGCAACTTCTGAACAAACGCGCATCGGGTTGATGCTGGTGGACGCGGCGTCGACAATGAGCGCAGCCATACCAACATCGGCCAACACACCAGAGCGCAGGGCGCGATTTCCCCCAAACGCGGAAAGGAAACCTGGCGCGAGTACAGAATACGCGCCGAGATGCGACGTGCATTTCCACGGCGGTTCCACCGGCGCCGCGCCCTGATCGAAAGTCTGTTCTCTTCGGTCAAAAGAAAACTCTGCATGCGCACCAGGTCGATCCCTGCGCACGCAGATGCGGCAAGCCCTGCTGCTCCGATTGAGTTTCAATCTGTATCGGTTGAAATATCGTCGCTTTTTCCCTTGGATGTCACCAATGCCAGATGGCTTTTAGAATGATCGGGAGGAGAACCACCGCCGAGCTTCTACCCAGGCAAAAGTGTGAGAGATTTGTGCACAACCAGGATCTTTCTTGGTCCTGACGAAAATTTAGGCACTCCAAGTTTGTCAAAGTGTTTCCATTTTGATGACGCGATTCTCCGACATTGAACCCGACCAATTCGCTTGTCCTTAATCCTCCAGCTCGTATCGCGCTTATTTGCAATAACTTACAGCACTGCTCCGGAGGAGCTTTTCAGGCCGCTTTGGTATGCCAATTGCACGCAATAGTCTGCCTTGGGTTCACTTTGACCCATTAGCCAAATCAGATGGATCATCGGATTTCAGGTGCTAAGATGGTCCCCAAAGAATTGGGAGATAGACCTTGTCACCCACGGAAATACTCGGAAGCTGCCCCGACGAGCATGCGCAAGCAAAGACCTCGACGATCCATTGCGCTGAGGTTGAGAACGATCTTTTGGATTTGTGGAAGGAACTACTCCACCAGGATCGGTTTGGTGTTGACGACGATTTCTTTGACCTCGGGGGCAATTCTCTTGTTGGTATCCAGTTATTCAGGGCAATTAAGAAAAAATACGGAGTTGAGTTTGGGCTCTCGCTCCTGTTTGAGGCCCGAAGCATTCGGCAGCTTGCAAAGCGCATCCAGCATGCAACCCAGACAAGTGAATTAGCAGCAGCCCAATCCTCGATACTTGTTCCCTTGCACTCACCAGGCTCCCGCCCTCCGCTCTTTTGGATTCCCGGTGGTTTAGGGAGCAGTGTTTTAGAATTCAAAGAAATATCGTTACTTCTCGGCGAGGATCAGCCTGTCTATGGATTCGAAGTCGAAGCGCCCGAGCAGGATGAGGAACTGGAGCAAATTCAGGAGAGAGCAGAGCGCTTGATCAAGGCGATGCGTTCTCTTCAGCCTCAAGGCCCCTACCGCCTGATCGGATTTTGTGGCGGCGGCATTGTTGCATATGAAATGGCTCAACAACTTTCGAAAGATGGCCAAGAGATTCAATTTCTAGGGATTGTTGATTGCGTTGACCCCCATCATCCTCACAATTGGAAAGAGCGACTGCGATTTAATTCAGAGAGGGCAGTTTGGCGCACTCGGCAATTTCTGGGACGTGGCCCGGTAGGTTGCGCTCGGCAGTTAGTTTATCGATCTCAACAGCTAGGGAAAAACTTGCAATCTAGCGTCTTGCGTTTCAGGAGTCGCTTAGCTGGGAGACCGTATCCTGCCAGCCCAGAGGACCTTGCCAATTTAATGGATAGAAAAGTCTTGCAAAGCGTAAAGCGCTATTGTCCAACGACCTACAGTGGCAACTGTGTAGTCTTCATAGGCACAGATACGTACTACTACGCCGGATTGAGCGCTTCCTCAGATCCTCGGTTAATCTGGTGCAAACTATCAAAAGGAAAAAGCGAAGTAATAAAAATCTCGGGGGATCACTTAACAATGCTCAACGCGCCCAATGTTTTCGGGTTTGCAGAACAGCTAAGGCTTTTTTTGCACTAATTTGGAGAGTCCGCTCATAATCCGCTACGTGTCAGGGAGTTGCACCTCGCTTGAGTTGAAAAAGGAAGTCGCCGACCGCGACTTCAAGTGACAAGAATTGAGCCTGGGTTCACCCCAACCGGAGCTTCGGTAGGCAAAAAGCAAGGTGGGCTCAGAACAATGAGTTGGAGGGAAAGCCAGATCCACACGATAGACTAGAAGAGCTTCGAGGTAGCAAGAAACTAGTCGCAGTGCCCGCAGGCAGGACTTTCGAGCGAGATGACGAGCTAAGTGGGACGCAGAGAATGCATTCAGATGTTTCTGTTGTATTGGTGGAAGGAACTCTGAACAATCTGGGGGTAGTCCGCAGCCTGTCGATCGGCCGGATGCCGATTTACGTCCTCGAGACGACCCGAAACTGCGCGGCCGGTTGGTCCCGGTTCTGCACTTTTGTTCGGGTTCCGGGCCTGAAGGGGAATGACCTAATCGACAGCTTGGTGGCGCTCGGAACGAAGCTGGGGGATCGTCCCGTCCTGCTTCTTGGGGGCGATCAATCCGTTGAAACTGTTTCTACTCACAGGGATAAAATCGAGCCACTGTATCGCGTGAGTCTGCCCTCTGCCGAGATGGTCTGCACCCTGGCCGACAAAAGCTCGTTTCAGGCGCTGGCCGAACGGGAGGGATTTCCGGTGCCTCGGGCGGTTACGGTGACAACCAAGGCTGAACTGCAGTTGTTGCAAAGTTTGTTACCACCGTTAATCATTAAGCCGGCCGACAAGACGTTGGTAATCCGCGGCATGGTAGAACGTGCGGTGCGTGCCAACACGTTGGCCGAGGCGCAGACCACCGTCGCACGAATGTTGAAGGGTGCCCCACGGATCATTATTCAAGAATGGATCGATGGACCAGATAACGAAATTTACTTCACCCTATTTAGCTGCGATCACCACGGCAAGATGATTGGAGTGTTCACTGGGCGAAAACTAGTATGCTCCCCGCCTGAAATCGGGAATACAGCAATTTGTATGGCGGCGCCTCAGGCAGCGGATGAACTTCGGGCCCTGGCTTTACAATTTGTTGCTCGGGTCGGATATCGTGGACTAGGAAGTCTCGAGTTCAAGCGCGACAGCAGGACAGGACGTTTCATCCTCATCGAACCGACTGTGGGCCGAACGGACTGGCAGGAAGAAATTGCCACGTTGTGCGGTGTCAATTTGCCCCTACTGACGTATTGGGCCGAGCTTGGCCGACCTGCGGTCGTGAACGCCGGAACAGTCACTCCAGTCGCCTGGAGGTCGAGTATCGCGCATCGATCACCACCGGGGGCTTTGCTACCCGGAACCCGAGTGATTGATGGGTTTTTTCGTTGGTCCGATCCCCTGCCGGCTATTCAATACTACTGCGTGGACCGTCTTGCCTCGAGGATCTGGCGTGGCGGGAGACGTTTTTATCGTCGCTTCACTGGGACGCTGGAACGGGGAACACATGGCTGATCTAGATACAACCATTGTCGGAGCAGGACCATACGGGCTTTCGATTGCTGCGCACCTACGCGCTGCAGGATTGTCTTTTCAATTATTTGGGTCGCCAATGGAAAGTTGGCGTCGTTACATGCCTCAAGGAATGATATTAAAGTCAGAACCATTCGCCTCGAACCTCTGGGATCCAAATCGTCGGTTTACTTTTGAACGCTACTGCACCGAAAAGGGCCTGCCGTATCAACCGGTTGGCAGACCACTCGCCCTTTCATCTTTCTTGGAATACGCTGAGTGGTTCCGCCAGCATGCAGCAGGTGAATCGCGCGATGAACGAATCGCGGGGATTCGTCGCAACAAAAGCGACTTGTCCATGGAACTGGCGGACGGTACGACTGTGACGAGCCGACGAATTATTCTGGCAACCGGGCATATGGCTTTTCGCGTTGTGCCCCCGCAACTGAGCCACCTTCCGGAACCATTGCTTCTCCATACTACGCGCATCGGAAACGCTAAGACTTATGCAGGGCGTGATCTCACCATCATAGGCGCCGGGCAGTCGGCGCTTGAAACTGCTGCCCTGCTACATGAAGCGGGAGCTAGGGTGCGGATTTTGGTGCAAAACAATCGGATCGAATGGAATGCGCCATCGAAACCACGATCGCTATTTGAACGCATCCTTGCCCCCGACGCAGGAGTGGCTGCTGGTTGGAAATCGGTCGCAATCTCCGAACTACCGCGAGCGTTTCGCTGGGTTTTTCCTGCCAACAAGCGCCATAGGTTTGTTGCTGGCGCGTATGGCCCTGGCGGCGCATGGTGGCTACGCAACCGAGTGGACGGCCAGATTGAAACGCAGATGAATTGTGAGGTGGAAACTGCCACTGCCAAGGGCAGCGTGGTGCGGGTTGTCTCGCGAGGACCCCAAGGCAAGAAGGAGTTCGAAACGGATCATATCATCGCTGGCACGGGTTTCCGGGTGGACATTGACAGGCTCGATTATCTGGATCCCGCACTTCGACAATTTATAGTGCGGGAAAGCGGCGGGATTCCGGCACTCGACGCGCGCTTTGAGACTTCCATACCGGGCTTGTTTATCGTGGGTGTCGCAAGCTCGCCCGTCTTCGGACCAATCATGCGTTTTATGTATGGCGCCAAACATGTCGGCCCTATCCTAACTAGAAGGCTGAAGTCTTCCTCTTAATCAGCATGCTGACAAATACCATCGAAACTAACCGGGGCTTGAGAATCAAAGGAAAATTGAAGCAGTACGAGCGTCCCCTTCTGGGTCAAATCTAGACCGATGCGCTTGGGTGTGCCGGTGACGTTTAAGCGAGTCCCCAAGGTGTATCCGGCGTTGGCGGTGATGTGCCCGGTAAGGGTCACTCCGATATCGCCGGCTATCGACACGAAGTCGCCATACCGTTGGGCGCAAGTCGGGTTCGAAGTGGTAACCATCGCGGCGCTGAGTCTCCAGCCATGATGGGGGCCGAAGCCCGCGGCAAACTCTTCACGAATCAGTTTGGCACCTTTTTCAACTCAGGGAGCATGCGGAAGTCATGCCTGCTCCGAAGATTTACTCCTGCGTCCAGCTCGACGGGGGCCGATTCCGCGTAGCGCAACCTTAATTCCTTAGCGATGATCAGAAGATGGATCTGCATCTCGAGGCGCGCGAAGTGCACGCCGATGCAGTTCCGCGGACCGGCCGAAAAGGGCATGGAGGCAAGCCGATGCCGCTGCTTCAAGGCTTCGGCGCGGAATCGTTCGGGGAGAAAACGGCCAGGTTCCGGCCACAAACCCGGGTGCCGCTGGATAAAGTAGAGGGGCAGGTAGATTTCGGTTCCCGCAGGAACAAGAAAGTCTCCGATGCGATCCTCGCGAATTGCTTTGCGGGTGATCAGCCAGCCGGCGGGATAGAGCCGCATGGCCTCCTCGATGACTTGCCGTGAGTACGGCAGGTTCGGCAGTTGATCGAAATTGAGGGTCCCGGACCAGCCCAGGAGTTCCTCCGAGAGAGTCTCTTCGGCCTCAGGGTTTTGCGATAGTAGGTACCAGGTCCAGGCAAGGGTGCTGGCGGTGGTCTCGTGTCCTGCGACGATCAGGGTCAGAACTTCGTCAACGATTTGACGATCGGACATGGGCTGGCCGGTTTGCGGATCGCGAGCATCCATAAGCATCGCCAATGCGTCGCTTCGGGGCGCGGGAGTTTTCCGTCGCTCCTCGATGAGTTGGATGATCACCTCGCCGAGCGCGCGGAACGACTGGGCGAATGCCATGCTGCGTGTTTGCTCTTCGGAGAGCAGCTGAAAGTGCGATCCGATTCTTTGGTAATCGGCCCCCAGGATAAAGCGCAGCACAACCTCGAGGGCCATCGCGCTCACATCCCGGGTTACATTGACGGTTTCGCCCAGCGCTGCAGCGGCTTTCCATCTCTCAAGCAGGCTGGTATTGACAAGAGCGATTAGGCCGGCCAGAGCGTGGCTCGATTCGTGGGTGAACGCCGGCTGGATCATCCGCCGCTGGTTTTTCCATAGTTCCCCTTCGCTGACCATTAGGCCATTGCCCAGCAAAAAGGCCACACGTTCGATGATCTCGCCCTTCACGTAATTCTGCCAATTCTCGACTAACACATGATAGGCATGGTCGACGTCCCTGGTGACATGGCACGGCGTACCGAAGACCTCGGCCCGGTACGTATCGCCAAGAAGATCGAACTGTGATCCGATCCACTGAAGCAGGTCGAGAGTCAGCCGGTACGGCTGCTGTGCAGCGGGTGGCAGGAGTCCCTCGGCGGGGCTGGGGCTGGACTCGCCTTGCGTGCGGGGACGGGAGGGGTCGTGAGGAAGGTTCATGGTGGCCTCTGCCGCTAGGGCTAGGAGTATACAGGCGATCTAGAAAAGTCAAAGGAGAGAAATCTGAAGGTTTTGGTACTGCCGTTGGCAGCGTCATCTGAGAGGGATTGCGGCGGCCGTGAGCGCAATTCCGGGGAGGTGTAGCGAAGTTTCCCACTCTCGGGGACGATTTTAGAACCCTCGGCTACACGTATAGTAAGAATTCATTCGCCCGTGGCGCACCGCCGAGCATGAAAGTTGCCGGGAGTTACGCTAAGTCTGTGACCCGCCTGCCCGTTCACGGTCTAAACGGTGTGACCGTACGCTTAGATCTATGGAAATGGCCGGTCAGAAGGGAAAAACTAGGGCATAAATCTCCCATCTTTTGCCTAAGTCTTGAGCAAGGTGGGCTCCCATGGTGTCTTGGGGCTAGACTGGATGCTCATCTAACACTAAGCTCTTTATTTACAGTGCGGTACGACGAAATTTATTCATTTTTTTACCCTTTTTTGCCTTTGCAGACACGGCTTCTGGTCATTAGTGTGCTTAGGTATCTGTAGGAAGACGATTGGTGCCACTGCAGCATCACGGTCACAACCTGAGGTACAGGCCACGGAGTTGACGCTCATGGACTTGCCTAACCAAGAGAAAATGGAATAAGGCTACGGCCCCCGGGTAGGCTCCGTTGGTAGCTTTTGATTCGTCCCTATGTTGGCTGTTTTTTGAGCTGGACCCCAAAGCTTCGGAGAAGGTGATTTCATGTTCGTGTTTGACCAGCCATCCTCTGATCTCCTTCTGAGCCTCGCAGATAGACCTCTTTTTGAGCCGCTTCTGACGGCAATTTTTGGAGTCTTCCTGATCGCGGTGGCAGTTGGCCACAGACGGTTGAGCGCCTTCCTTACCTCGGAGACCAAACACACGGCTGAAGAACATGCAACTTGGGCTCAGTCCAATCATGAAACTCGGCTAGGTGATCTTCCTTTGGTCGATTTCGAGATTTCGACCACGGTTCGCATCGAACCCTCAAGCACAGGATCCACCTCGGCTGAAACCGTTGTCTAAAACCGGGCGCAGTACCGCCCACTGTGAAGGCGAAATCAAGTAGAGATCCGGAATGGTTAAATTATTTAACGTCTACTTTCCCAAGCGAACTATATTTATTCTTGCCATGGAGAGCCTCCTGGTCTGCGGAGCGCTCCTCGCCGCAGCGTTCCTCCATTTTGGACTCAAGACGCCGCTTGTACTGACTGCTCAGTTCGGATTCATGAAGTTGGGGTTTTTGGCGGCCGTCTGTTTTTTTTTCCTGTACTACGGTGATCTGTACGCTCCTAGTTCTTTAAGAAATTCTGTCGCCGTACCTGCTCGATTTATCAAGGGGCTTGGCCTCGCCTGTTTATTTATTGCCCCCGTCTATTATTTCGTCCCCGCACTTCAGATGTTCAGTGGATTTGCAGTCACTGGGATATCCATTACCGCGATATTATTGATTTGCCATCGCCAGTTTTTCTTCTCGCTTAACAAGACCAACGAGCTCTCCGAGACAGTCTTGATTCTGGGGGAAGGCCGTATGGCGACTAATGTCGCCAGAATAGTCCATGATCGCCCCGAACTCGGATTGCACCTGGTTGGCTATCTGGGGGCGCAATGGGGTATTGATTCCCAGTTCGCAAACCTGCGAAAACTTGGGGGAATCGAAGAACTGAGCGCGATAACCCGTCGGATGCACATCGAGAGAGTCATTGTGGCGATGGGGGATCAACGCAAGAAGCTCCCGATCAATGATCTTCTCGCTTTGAAGACGTCCGGCGTCATCATCCAGGACGCGACAGATTTCTACGAGGTTGCCACCGGCAAGTTGCCTGTGGAGACACTCCGCTTAAGCTGGCTCATCTTCTCGCCGGGCTTCAAGGTATCCAGGCTTACCCTAATCTACAAGCGCGCAGTCTCGTTGTTTTTTGCAGGCTTGGGTCTTCTGGTATTTTCTCCCATCGTTTTGTTCGCCGCACTCGCGATATGGCTTGACTCGCCGGGCCCTATTATTTTTCGGCAAAAGCGGATTGGATTGCGTGGGCACCCGTTCATGCTGTACAAGTTCCGCACTATGCATGTCGATGCGGATCGGGGTGGTTATGCACGTCCCGTCGAGCATAACGATCAACGAATCACGCGCGTTGGCCGACTTTTGCGTCGTATTCGACTGGACGAAATACCTCAGCTATTCAACATCTTTCGAGGTGATATGTATTTCGTCGGACCTCGACCCTTTGTTCCGGAACAGGAAATGGACTGTGTCGACAAAATCCCCTTATATGCCCAGCGTTGGACGGTGCGACCCGGAATTACTGGTTGGGCCCAAGTTCAGAGAGGCTATTGCGCCTCGCTCCAAGACAACATCGACAAGCTTTCATACGATCTTTTCTATATTAAGAACATGTCCTTTGGCTTCGACATCTGGATAATTTTTAAGACTATTAAGATCGTTCTTCTTGCTCAGGGCGGACGATGATGAAGGTTGTTGGGCCGGTTGTAATATGGTTGTTCTGGATCAGCGCGTTTTTCGTTTTCTATTCCTATTTCTTATACCCGTGCATCTTGTTTGTCCTATACAGCGCATCGCAAATCCGAAAGGATTTGCAGTACTTAATGGGACGCAACAATCGTCGCATCGACGCTCCGCGCCGCGAACAGCTCCCTGCGGTCTCTCTGGTCATTGCTGCCTACAACGAAGAGAAGCACCTGCCCAACAAAATCACCAATATCCAGGAGCTTGAATATCCCCGTGCTAAATTGGAAGTCATCATCGTCTCGGACGGCTCCGATGATCGCACCAATGAAATCCTCTCGGCGGCCGAGGGTGATCAGATTCATCCTGTCCTACTCTCTTCTAGAAAAGGAAAAGCCAATGCGTTAAACGTTGGCGTGGCCCAGGCCACCAACGAGATTTTGGTTTTTTCCGATGCCGCCACTCTTTTTGCACCCGACACAATTGAGAAGCTGGTCCGACATTTTTCGGTCTCTAAAGTCGGGGTGACTTGTGGTCTGCTGAAATTCAAAGCGACAACAGAATCTCAACAGACCGAAGGGGTTTATTGGAAATACGAAACGATCATTCGACTGATGGAAGCACGGTTCGGTGCCACTCTCACGGCCAGTGGAGCGATTTATGCCCTCCGGAGACAGTGTTTTCAGCCGATCTCCACGGATACGGTGATCGAGGACTTTGTGGTTCCCATGCGTGCTCGCCAACTCGGTTACTCGGTGGTCTTCGATCCAGAGGCCACAGGAATTGAATATGCGGCGCCTTCCGTGTCAGGAGAATTTACTCGGCGAGTGAGACTGGCTGTTGGCAGCTTTCGTGCAATGAGGGAGTTGATCGGGGTTCGCATGAATTTCATGACGCGACTGGCTTTTTTTTCTCATAAGCTTTTACGCTGGCTCGTGCCCTTTCTTCTCATCGTTCTTTTGTTGAGCAACACTTTTCTTCTCGCAGTTCCGCTGTATCGTGGCTTTTTCCTGTTGCAATTGGGTTTTTATCTCTGGGCTGCTCTTGGCTACCTATTCCGAGATCACATGAGGGGCATCCGCTTTGGTCTCTTGGGCTACTTTTGGCTTGCTATGAACCTAGCCTTCTTGGTGGGTTTCTGGCGGTTTCTCTTTGGTCGCCAAGACTCGGCATGGCAGAGGGTGGAATGAAGCCGCGCTACTCTTTGAAGTGGATCATGCCGGTGACACTCTTACGAACTACGAGCCGCATTTTGAAGCTGTGTCCTCAGTTGTTCACCCCAAGTAATTGCGACTCACGATTTCGAGAAGTGACTTGACCGTCGCGTGGCCGCCAACCAATTTATAATCAATATCTTACATCTATGAATTCCCTCATCCTGTAATCCTGTACTATTGCACAGGCAATGGGACTACCCTTCCCCCCTCCCTAAATCTCTCCCTTTGACCAGTAGGATCCTCGTTTTAGCAGTTGTTAACCTCAAATCGAGGCTTGAGGTTAATGACCGCACCGATGAACCGCAATCCAAAAAACAGATCCGAGGACATCAAATGCTTCGCGCTCTCTCTCGTCCTCTTGTTGATCGTCCAGTTTCTCACTGGATGCGCCGGAATCGTATCATCGAGTGCGTCTCACTCAGCGCCTCCCACACCATTAAGAATTGCTAGCAGTTCCATTCCTGCGGCAGCAGCTCAAACTCCCTACACTGTGGCGCTTACTGCGACGGGTGGTACTTCTCCTTACGTTTGGTCAATCAAGTCCGGTTCGTTGCCAACGGGGTTAAGCCTTGTTGCATCTAGTGGGCAAATAAGCGGCGTGACGTCACAGGTAGGCAGCTTCCCTTTTTCCATTCAAGTACAAGATTCGTCCTCTCCCGCCCAAGCTGCAACGCAAGCACTCGCTCTCAATGTCGCTGCAGCCACCACACCGGTGAGCATCACCACAACATCTCTTTCAAGTGGGCAGGAGGGGGCCGCCTATAATGGGACTTTGAGTGCAACTGGGGGAACAACACCATACACATGGTCAGTGGTTTCTGGCTCACTCCCGACGGGACTAAGCCTCAGTCCTTCGACAGGCCAGATCGGTGGCACAAGTACAAGTTCTGGAACCTTCTCCTTCGTGGCGCAGGTTAAAGACTCGTCCTCTCCAGCGCAAACAGCTACTCAAGCGCTGAGCATAAGTATTGCCGCAACCGTGCCTATATTAACGATCACCACATCTTCGGTGCCCAACGGCCAACAAGGGACAACCTATAGTAGTGCCCTGCACGCGAGTGGTGGAACAGCTCCCCTTAATTGGTCCATTTCTTCCGGTCAGCTGCCTCCTGGGACAAGCATAAATCCTTCTTCGGGACTCATCTCAGGAGTACCGACGGCTGCAGGAGCCTTTTCCTTTACGGCGAAGGTCACTGACTCTGGCTCTCCTGTACAGAGTGCGAGTGTCAATTTAAGCATTCAGATCGCCGCAATCGTTCCGCCCCTACAAATCACCACAGCTTCACTTCCTGCAGGGGAAACATTCACCGCCTATAACGCTCCCATCTTTGCTAGTGGCGGCATCGCGCCTTACAGTTGGAGCCTTCAATCAGGTTCTCTGCCGGATGGATTGACGCTATCATCTGCTGGTCAGATCACTGGGACACCGACTCAGAATGGAACTTCCACCTTTACGGTTCAGGTAAAGGATTCGAGTTCACCTGTCCAGACGACATCTAAGAGTTTGAGCATCTACGTCGCCCTGGATGGCGGATCTTTGCAGGTGACCACTGTTTCCCTGCCCAATGGCCAATCGGGAGTCTCTTATTCCACGGGAATCGCCGCAATAGGCGGAATTCCGCCATACACGTGGTCTATCGCTTCGGGCAGCCTTCCTGCTGGCTTGAGTCTGAGCAGCATCGGTTCGACCATTAGTGGGACCCCGACCTCATCAGGCAGTTTCACCTTCACCTTGCAAGCTCAAGATTCTTCACCGACTCCGCAGATAGCCTCAAAGCCCCTTTCTATCTCGATCGCTGCGGCTGTGCCTCCCGTTACGGTCTCAAACTCGTCGCTGGCCTCGGGGCAGGTGAATTCCGCTTATGCAGCCACTCTTACAGCCACCGGAGGAAACACTCCCTACACGTGGTCAATCAGCTCGGGAACGCTACCGGGAGGGCTGACGCTGAATGCATCGACGGGCACGATTTCGGGAACCCCGACAGCAGCAGGCGGCTTCAGCTTCACGGTGAAGGCGACGGATTCGACGACACCGACGGCACAAACTGCAACACGATCGTTCACTCTTACGATTGCAGCAGCGGTTACACCGGTCAGCATCACGACGACTTCAGTCCCTTCCGGTCAAGTGGGCACAGCGTATTCAACGGGGTTGGCCGCGAGCGGTGGTACAACGCCCTATAGCTGGAGCATCAGTGCAGGAACGCTACCGGGAGGGCTGACGCTGAATGCATCGACGGGCACGATTTCGGGAACCCCGACAGCAGCAGGCAGCTTCGGCTTCACGGTGAAGGCGACGGATTCGACGACACCGACGGCACAAACTGCAACACGATCGTTCACTCTTACGATTGCAGCAGCGGTTACACCGGTCAGCATCACGACGACTTCAGTCCCGTCGGGTCAAGTGGGCACAACGTATTCAACGGGGTTGGCCGCGAGCGGTGGTACAACGCCCTATAGCTGGAGCATCAGTGCAGGAACGCTACCGGGAGGGCTGACGCTGAATGCATCGACGGGCACGATTTCGGGAACCCCGACAGCAGCAGGCAGCTTCGGCTTCACGGTGAAGGCGACGGATTCGACGACACCGACGGCACAAACTGCAACACAATCGTTCACTCTTACGATTGCAGCAGCGGTTACACCGGTCAGCATCACGACGACTTCAGTCCCGTCGGGTCAAGTGGGCACAACGTATTCAACGGGGTTGGCCGCGAGCGGTGGTACAACGCCCTATAGCTGGAGCATCAGTGCAGGAACGCTACCGGGAGGGCTGACGCTGAATGCATCGACGGGCACGATTTCGGGAACCCCGACAGCAGCAGGCAGCTTCAGCTTCACGGTGAAGGCGACGGATTCGACGACACCGACGGCACAAACTGCAACACGATCGTTCACTCTTACGATTGCAGCGGCGGCTACACCGGTCAGCATCACGACGACTTCAGTCCCATCCGGTCAAGTGGGGGTAGCTTATTCGACGATGATTGAGGCGAATGGCGGTACAACGCCTTATAGCTGGAGCATCAGTGCAGGAGCTCTACCGGGAGGGCTGACGCTGAATGCATCGACGGGCACGATTTCGGGAACCCCGACAGCAGCAGGCAGCTTCAGCTTCACGGTGAAGGCGACGGATTCGACGACACCGACGGCACAAACTGCAACACAATCGTTCACTCTTACGATTGCAGCGGCGGTTACGCCGGTCAACATCACGACGACTTCAGTCCCTTCCGGTCAAGTGGGCACAACGTATTCAACGACGTTGGCGGCGAGCGGCGGTACAACACCCTATAGCTGGAGCATCAGCTCGGGAGCATTGCCGTCAGGCTTGACGCTGTCCGCGTCCAGCGGGACCATCTCGGGCTTGCCAACGACCGCGGGAACGTCGACCTTTACAGTTCAGGTCACGGACTCCAGTTCGCCGGCCAAGACGGCAACTGCCAGTTTTAGTATTACGGTAGCTGCAGGAACCGCCTACTCAGTCCTCCTGACATGGACCGCGAGCCCATCGCCAGGAGTTACGGGATACAACGTCTACCGTAGTCAGGTCAGCGGGAGCGGTTACGTCAAACTGAGTACTTCACCTATTAGCGGACTGAGTTATTCCGACGCGACAGTGGTTGATGGACAAACGTACTACTATGTGACGACTTCGCTAGATGACAGCGGTGACGAGAGTGCATATTCGGAAGATGTACAGATGAACATTCCGTGACTCGCTGTCGAGTGGACGTCACGAGAGCTTAGAAATGCACAACCGCAACTCGTCGAATGATAAGTTGGGAACATGACCGCTCTGATTCGACTGCCCGTCATTGCTGGCCGGCTGAGCCACATCGTAAATAAACTGTCCCGGATTCTGTGGCCAGCGCTCCCTGCGCTTGTTCCTGTGCACAGCGATCCGGTGAGTCTCTCCTGCATGCCGGCCATCGGTACGCATTGAGCTCAGTCACAATATGTCGGCCATATTTGGGTGGCAAACGGAATGACCAAGTTGTTCCAGAACTCAGGGACCAATTCCGGCAATTCCTGTGCTTTGACCATCAAGGGAACCCAAAACGAGTTTGTTGATTTGTCCCGACACCGGTAGCACCACAACGGGCCTTAAGATTAGTATCGGGAATTTCGTGCAATCCCCACCAATCAGGATTGATTATCGTGGGCCAATTTACCGAACTAGGCCACAAGCCGGGAGTTGGTTTCCCACAGAGGAGCCGGAAAAAACTCTTTACCCAGATCTATAAGATCGCAGCCCACCGTGGCGTCGGTTCCAACTGTGCCCGATGGGTCCGCCGCCCCCCATGCCCGAGATAACTGGCCCGCTGGATCGACTAATCGCAAATGCGGGCAGGAAGTCAGACATTGCGGCCCGATGTGGAGCTCTTCGAGAGTCCGCTGCGGAGCTATAGAAAATATAAGGTAAGGTGAGGTTGCCCCGTGTTTCACTACTTGCCATTGCAGTGACGCACGATGCGATGCACATTCCAGAGTGGACACTCGCGCCAAGATTGCGTAACTCGTAGGCTTGTGGCAGATTCCTACTGATTAGGTGGGTTACGCCTCGTTTGGCTCGTGGTCTGCCGCCTAATTTGAACACTTCGCGTTTGCCTGGGCACGAAGCGATACGGGATTGTTTGAAGTGCCAGGAGCTTGGAGACCGGGCTCATGAGAATTTACAGTTGGCAAACATCTGTTCTAACGGCGTGCTTCCTCGGGCTAACTGTGGTCATCAGTTCTTGTTCGAGTAGTAAGGATGATCCCGCTTGGGGTAGACAATCTGTGCAGGCATACCCTGATCAAAATGAAATACATGTTGTCGCAACGTGGGACAGAAAGGCTGCTGCAAACTATCTTAATGAAAGAGAGACTTGGTGGATGCAGTGGAATACGGCCTCCAGGGATCATGACACCTTCTGCGTTTCTTGTCACACGACTCTTCCCTTCGTTTTCGCTCAGACAGCTCTCCGTGACATGCCCTCAGACGTTAATTCAACGGATAACAACCACAAAATCCTTGAGGACGTAAAGAAGCGGGTTCGGATGTGGAAGGATATCGAGCCGTATTACGGCGACAAGGAAGATGGTGCCGGAAAGGGCATCGAGTCCCATGCGACTGAAGCGGTCCTCAATGCGGCGATACTCGCCTACCATGATTCCGTGTCAGGAGAACTCAGCGAAGAGACTCGGGCAGCCTTTCAAAATATGTGGGCATTGCAGCAGTCTCTGGGGAGTGAAAAGGGAGCGTGGTTATGGCAGAAATTCGACTTAGAACCTTGGGAGTCCAAGGATTCAACATACTACGGCGCCACCCTGGCAGCGCTGGCTGTTGGCATAGCGCCCGGGAACTACAAAGCGAGCCCTGAAATTCAGGGCCACCTTACGTTATTGCGTGAGTACTTAGATCGCGGATATTCAGAGCAAACTTCACTTAATCGCGTTGGTCTTCTATGGGCCTCGACTAAACTGCCGGGGCTCTTAACTCCTGAACAGCAAAAACTGGTTATTGGTGAGATCTACGATTCACAGCAGAGTGATGGCGGCTGGCGGTTTTCCGCACTTCTAAGATCATCCAAAGGACTGGGCATTCCTTCACTGTTTCATAGTTGGCGGCGCAATGATTGGACGCCTCAAGAGGTCAAGAGTGACGGCTTTGCCACCGGTTATATTGCCTTTGTTCTTCAGGAAGCGGGTGTGTCCCCTGAAAATATCCATTTGAAGGCAGCCCTAGACTGGCTAAAATTCAATCAAAACAAAAAAGAAGGATTCTGGCCTGCGGACTCCCTCAACAAAAGACGCGATCCTTCCTCAAACGTAGGTCGGTTCATGACCGACGCGGCGACCGCTTACGCGGTGCTTGCTCTTAGCGCAGAGAAATCCCAATGACTCAGTCGATCAGACAAGTATTCTCTTTCGCTTCTCGTCCATCAATACTTCGAGTTAGGCTGTGAACGACAAATCCGTGAAGGGGATAAACAAAATGACATTGGAACCTGCCCCGTCAAAAACCTGGACATTCTATGAGAACGACTGGCATGAAGGGAATCTGCCGATCATGGGAGTTCGCACGCACGCAGCCTGGCTCTGCTCTGTGGTTTTTGACGGAGCCCGGGCCTTCGAAGGCGTTACACCGGATTTGGATCTCCATTGTGCACGAGTCAATGACTCCGCCAGGAAACTGTCCCTTAATCCCACCGTTTCTGTGGAAACGTGGATTAAGTTGGCGAAGGAAGGAATTTCAAAGTTCGACAAGGATGCTGCACTTTATGTCCGACCGATGTATTGGGCGGAACGGGGCGGACCCTGGGTACAGGAGCCGGACCCTGAATCTACTCGCTGGTGTTTGGTCATTTTCGAGGCACCCATGCGCAAACCGACAGGCTTTTCAACCACCTTGTCGACTTATCGAAGGCCAACTATTGAGAGTATGCCGGTGGATGCAAAGGCTGGTTGTCTCTATCCGAATAATGCGCGTGCTCTTTTTGAGGCTCGCGCTCGAGGCTTTGATAACGCCGTGATGTGCGACGCGTTAGGCAATGTTGCCGAGTTTGCGACTTCCAACCTCTTCCTGGCAAAGGAGAACACCGTCATCACGCCAATTCCCAACGGAACTTTCTTGGCCGGGATCACCCGTCAGCGCGTGATCGGACTCTTACGGGGAGCCGGGGTGAACGTGGTGGAGAAAACACTCACCTACAAGGAAGTTTCGACAGCAGATGAGATCTTTGCTACCGGGAATTATTCTAAAGTCGTGCCGGTGACCAGAGTCGAGGATCGCTCGCTTCCTATTGGTCCGATCTACATAAGGGCTCGAGAGCTCTATTGGGCATTCGCACACTCCAAATGATCGCGACCTGGACCCTCACCGCGTTCGTGCGATGATAAGAGCGACACGGTGAGAGGGACATCATGCCGCCGGGAGCAGCCCACAACCTAATCGAAGTTCTCACACCCATTTGGAAAAGAATCTTGCAGCGTCCCACGATTGATGTTCACGACAATTTTTTCGACTTGGGAGGAGACCCCTGGATTGCCGTGAAACTCTTTCGGGAAGTCGCGGAGGCGACGAACCGCGACCTGGCACCGATGCTGATCTACACAGCGCCAACCCTTGACCAACTTTCCGCTGTTTTGGAGTGTTCCGCGCAACCACGATTCCCTACCCATTTATTGTTGAAAAATGGAATAGCGGAAATACCTGTTTTCTTCCTTCATGGGCTGGGTGGAAACATAATGGAATTCTTCCTGCTCTTGAAACACCTCCAGGTACCTCATCCGGTCTATGGGCTTCAGGCGCGCGGCTCAGATGGATCACAGGAACCTTGCTCCCGCATTGAAGAAATGGCACGGTTTCACGTCAATACGATCAGAGCACTTCAGCCTCACGGCCCCTATCTGCTGGTCGGCTATTCTCTTGGTGGCCTGGTAGCACTCGAGATGGCGCGCTGCTTCGAGGAAAGCAGCGAACGTGTAGCATTGCTCGTGATGATTGATTCCTATCCCCCACTCCGACTCGCGCCGCTTGCGCAACGTTGGGGTGCCTATTCTCGGAGGGCAAGGCACTACGCAAAACGCAAATTTAGCCCTCCGAGGAGTGAGAGTCTTATTCCATCTATTGGAAGAGCTTTTACGCCTGCGATGCAGCATGTGCAGGAGTGCTCGGCAAGAGCCCTACATGAATATCACCCCCGTCACTATCGAGGCAGAATCCGGTTTATCCGGGCTGGAACCCCCTTACATTTTCCCAGTGATCCGGCGAAAGTATGGGCACAATTCACCGATCAATTCGAGGTAGAGACTGTGCCCGGAGATCATCATGAACTCCTCACCACTCACTCTCAGAGTCTTGCGGCCGTGATTTCGCGTTATCTCAGTGACGTTTCGACTGAACAACCTATAGGATCGACACACCGATGAACGGCGCCGAGAGTTTGGTCGAAACGCTGCGTGCCGGGGGAATCGAAGTCTGCTTTACGAATCCGGGCACGTCGGAAATGCTCCTTGTTGCCGCGCTAGATCGTCAGAACAAAATCCGATGCGTGCTTGGACTATTTGAGGGAGTTGTTACTGCTGCGGCAGACGGATATGCCCGAATGGCTGGCAAACCCGCCTGCACTCTACTTCATCTCGGTCCCGGCCTCGCCAATGGACTCGCCAATCTGCACAATGCACGACGAGCCCACACCCCGATTATTAATTTAGTCGGGCAGCATGCAACGTTTCATTTGGCGAATGATGCGCCTCTTCATTCGGATATCGAGGCAATTGCAAGACCCTATTCCAGCTGGCTCCATACTTCCAAAGCGGTTTCAGAAGTGGGCCGCGATACAGCGGATGCACTAGTTGCCGCCCGCACGCCACCTGGACGGATTGCTACGCTGATCGTGCCGGCAAACGTCGCCTGGGAAGCAGGCGGCCAGGTCCCCTCCATTCCCGGTCTGCTGGCAGCGCCGCTGCCTCCCCAGGAAAACATAGAACGTGCGGCCGTTCTGCTGCGGTCTGGATTGCGCACTGCCATCCTGCTTTCTGGCAATACACTCCATGGGCCAGGGCTAGCGGCAGCTGGACGCATCGCAGCTGCAACAAGAGCGCAACTGCTGGTTCCCTACCCTTTCCCTCGGCTCGAGCGTGGTGCGGGACGCCCAGTTGCTGACCGCCTGCCCTATGTCCCTCAACAAGCTGTCGATTTTCTGAAAGAATTCCGCCAGTTGATCCTGGTTGGCGCAGGCGAACCTTTCGCGTATTTCGCATCGCCAGGAAAGAGCGGAAAGCTCCTGCCGCCGGATTGCAAAATTCATCAACTTGCCCGACCGGAAGAAAACGGTGCAGGTGCCCTCGAGGCGATCCTCTCGAGCTGGAAGATGCCCGAAGCCCCGGAACTGGTGGAACAGCCCTTTCGCCCCCCAGTACCAACTGGAAAGATAACTCTGGGTGGATTGGCTTCGTCAATTGCCGCTCTCCTGCCGGAAAACGCGATTGTAGTGGATGAATCCATGACCTCGGGTCGCGGCATTATGTCGGCGGCAAGAGGCGCGGCGCCGCATGACTGGCTAGGAAATACCGGGGGCTCCATCGGAATTGCTTTACCTCTGGCAGTAGGAGCGGCGATCGCCTGCGAGGATCGTCCTGTCTTGTGTCTTTCCGCCGATGGCAGCGGCATGTACACGGTTCAAGCACTCTGGACCATGGCACGGGAGAACTTAAAAGTCACAACCGTCATCTTCGCCAATCGCTCCTATTCCATTCTAAAGCGCGAGTTTTCTAGCCTGGGTATCGGTGAGCCCGGCAAGTTAGCTTCCAGCTTGTTTGATATCGGTCGCCCCGATCTCGATTGGGTCTCCCTAGCAAAGGGCATGGGCGTACCCGGGATTAAGGTAGATTCCCTGGATGCCCTAAACCGGGCCTTAAAGCGAGGCTTCGAATCGAAGGGGCCCACGCTCATCGAAGTTCCAATTTAGGTACTGACTCATGGGCAGTGCTCTTAGCTTGAGGGCGTTTTTTCAAGCTTCCGGAGAAGCTCCTCTTTCACGACTTTCCCGAGCGGCGTCACTGGCATGTCGGCGACAATGATCATTTGGTTGGGCTGCTTATAGGGAGCCAAGCTCTGTGCAGCATGCTTGGCTAAGTCTTCCAAATCGAGCCCAGCATTTGTAGATGGTTGAACAAACGCTACGATCTCTTCCTCACCTCCCACCATCCGTCCGACAACCGCCGAGCGCTGGACACCGGGGTGAGCGTTTAGGACGGCTTCGACCTCGGCAGGATATACGTTAAACCCGAAACGGATGATCATGTCCTTGGTGCGCCCAACGATGAAGAGATTGCCATTTTCCATCCGGGCTAGGTCACGGGTATTGAACCATCCATCTTGACTCAAGGATGCGACTGTCTCCTCGGGTGATCGGTAATAGCCCTTCATGACGTTTGGTCCGCGCACCCACAATTCTCCCGCCTCGCCTTCTTGAACGGCCTGGCCATCTCCGTCGACCAGTTTGACCTCGACCCCTGGGACGATCGGCCCCACTGAATTGTCTGCGGGTGGAAGATCGATCCGGTACTGGGCAACGCTCGGTGAACATTCGGTGATCCCGTAGCCCTGATGGAGCATGAGACCGAATAGCTTTTCGACCTCCGATTTTGTGGAAGGAGCGAGTGGAGCGCCTGAACAGGAAATGATCCTGAGCGACGGACACCGCAGTGAGTTTATTCCCTTGTATTTTGCGTACTCGACCAGTAACGCATAGAGCGCTGGCGCTCCCAACATCACGGTTATTCTTTCCTGCTCTAGCTTGTGGATGACTTCCGTCGGATCAAAGCGCGGAGAAAGATAAAGGCTGGCCCCACTGAGCAAAGTCCCAAGCAACACAACAGAAAGACCCACGATGTGGGAAATGGGCAGCACGCCATACATTCGATCCGCAGGAGTCAAGGCTCTGATTTTAGAAGACACCGCGGCGGCGAAGAGGAGATTGCGATGGGTTAACATTACACCTTTCGGGCGCCCCGTTGTTCCCGAGGTATAAATCAATGCACCTACGTTTTCAGAACCGTCTGTCTCGAGAGGTTCCGGTTGAACGTCTTCGTTCAACGGCCCGATTCCGAGCAAACCCAAATCTGAAATGGTTTCCACGGCTGCATTGTGACGGAGTGCGTGCTTTCTTGCATGGACAGACACGGCCGTTGTATAGATCAGCCGGCGTGCCTCGGAGTGATCCCGGATTTCATCAATCTCTTTGGGAGACAGACGCGCGTTGACCAGTACAGGCCAGGCATTCATCGCACCTAATGCGAAAAATATGGCGACGGTGGCCCGGCTATTTTCGCAGACCACCATGACGCGGTCACCCGGTCGAACTCCGAGCTCCGCGAGCCAAACCCGAGTGCTCCCGATTGCCGTCGACAACTGACCGTAGGTCCAACTGCCGCCTGTCTCGATGATGGCCAGGCTCTCGGAGGATGCCTGGACCCAGGGTTCGATGATGTCGATGATCCGGGCGGGCAGCGGCGATAGGTGTTCTGTGATCTGGCTAGAGGACATAACGGTTCACTTGGGTTCTTTTGCTCCAGGAAATTGAAGTTGGAGATCAACCCGGTTCAAGGTCAGCCAACTCACTCCTTCCCCGATAGTAAGGCCCTCGGCATCCGGGCCCGATCTGGACCCTGATACGGCGGGTGCCCAAGCCGTATGCGATCAATCTGGCCGGTAGGCCCTTACCAACCATTTCCCAAAATATCAAGAATCTTGAACTCCAAGTGAAACTCCAGTATCGATTCTTGCGGTCCGCAAAGACTTCGGGTCGAAACTCATGGAACAGTCCGCCACTGCACTCGGAGAAGGGCCAGAATCGGGTGCTACAGGAACTGCCGTGGTCTCTTTGTTTCTTAGGCACTCAAGCCCTGAAAGGATCTGAGCCCTCTCCGATCGCGGCCATCATCCGCCTTTGACCGTATGGGCTTCGGGAACGGTGCTCCAAGCATGACCGTGGGAAGACGTTTCGGCAATCTTATTTGACAGGTGCCGCGCAGTATAGCCCGCACCAAACGCAAACCGCATGACCGGACCGAAGCTATTCGCAGCCGCTAGGCCCGTGAAATAGAGGCCAGGCACAGAAGATTCGAAACTCGAAGATAGCACCGGCGAGCCTTCCGCCGTCCTGATCTTCGTCCGAAGTAAGGGACTGAGAAACGTCAAGCGGTTCAAATCGACCCTGTAACCGGTCGCCGCGATCACATGTTCCACTTGGAGTTTGCGTTCGCTGCCATCGTCCGAACGGAGCTGCAAACCCACCCTGTTTCCGGCGACCTCGGCTTTCGCAACGGAATAACCCAAGACCAGTGGAACCTTCCCAATCACCATGTCCTTTGCAAACCATGCACCGGATGGGCCGAGGAAGGTGCGAACAGTGTTTAGCCGGTAACTTTCCGGCAGGCGGTGAAAGAGTTGAGGGGAATTGGCAAAGAACCGAGACTTCAATCCCGGACCGAGACCTGAGAGGGGCGCACGAATCTGCTCCCAAAGGGGCCGAGGCCTGTCGGTTGGCATTTTCTCATGGAATTTCAGTGCATGTTCTCGAGCGATCAGTTGCACCTCTGCGCCCGCTTGGTGCAAGAGTCCAGCCAGGTCAATCGCCGAGGAACCGCCGCCGATCACCGCCACGCTCCGACCTCGGAAGGCTTCTGGATTGGATTGTTCGAAGCTATGCGTCAGGAATTCCGGCGGCAGATGTTGCAGATTCGTCGGGATCTGCCCGAAATGTGTGATCCCCACAGCAAGTACGACTCGTTTGGCAGCAAGTGTTTCCCCATTGTCGAGCCGGACCGAAAATCCGTCCGGAGCGGGTTCGATACTCGAGACCAGCTTCTCCTCCAGATCCGGAACCATGCGATCCCGGAACGCGAGCCCGTACTCGGAGAAGGTCTCTAAGCGGACTGGGGTTCCCAAATCCGCGTAGTTAATGCCACGTTCTGCACAGAACTGTTTCAGGGTAAATTGCGTCGCAGGATCATAGATGTTGGAAGCAAAGCCATCTGACTTCAGCAACATGCCCTTAGGCATATGCGAGATCCAACTATCCATGGGACGACCGAAAATACGATAGGAGATGCCCAGACGTTTGAAATGCGCAGCGATCGAAAGACCATAGGGACCGGTTCCAATTATGGCTGTTTCTAGCATGGTCAGGTAAGCAGCACTCCTTAAGGTTGGATGTCTTTCTTTGCAAACCTGTAATTATTGAATCGCCCCTGACAGTTCAAGAAAGCCGCCGGTGCTCATGGCATGGACCTTCATTAGGGCAGCTCAAATGATTCACCCGGGACAACTCGTGCAAACAGCTAGTGAGCCTATGGACCCCGGGGGAGCGAAAAGCTTGACATGAAATAAGGCGCAATTCGATGACCTTTGACTCGCAAACTAAGCTATTTGTGTTCTGTAACTTACGGAGAATCAGAGTCGCGGTGTGGGAATTTTTTTTCCATAATTGGGTGAAAGCTAGCCCAAGCCCTGTCTCTCTTATGATATAGGGAGATCCTCACTTCCCGAGGAGAGACGCGACGGTCCAGTGCTCTGCCTAGACGCTAGATTTCCAGATCAGATCGCAGGGTCCCAAGTTCGGATGGTATCGGGGAGAGCCTGGGGATGTATTCACCTCTTCAGGAAATGAGAATTGATTTTCCATAGTTCTGTATCCTCTTCGAATGCGACGATAGCGCAGAGGCGAGGCATATTTCCGAATTCCCCGTAACTAACTGAACTAACACAACTTACCCAATCGATTTGTCTATCGTCTTCCCGATGGTTTGGCTTGTAGATTGCGGAATGGTAAGGTACCCAGCCTCAGTGTGACGTGCTAAATCGCGCGAGGTAGGGACGTCCCCGAAAGGCCCCATCGACGTTGCCACCTACGATCCTGATCGCCACAACTTGCACATGGTTTACGACTGCCCGCTTGGGCATTGCTTTTGAGAGGCTAGGTTGCTGCGTCGATGCAGTTTGTCCCGCCCAAAACGTGCTAAGAAAGACCAAGGCCGTCCGTCGCACTTACATTTATGACGGACTCTCTCCCCTTGAATCGATCCTCCGTGCCTTGCACTCTTCGAATCCGGACTTCCTGGTTGCCGGCGATGATCTGGCGAACAAGCATCTTCAAGATCTTTACAGTAGGGAAAAAAGGAACGGTGAAGCAGGACGACGAGTCTGTGAGTTGATCGAGCGTTCTATTGGTTCACCTGACAGCTTCCCGGTTACCCAAGCGAGAAACGCCTTAATGGAGATTGCAAGGCAAGAGACTATCCGGGTGCCGAAGACTGCGGTTCTCGCTGACATAGGTGATCTGGAGACATGGATCTCGAAGATGGGATTGCCGGTGGTACTCAAAGCGGATGGTAGCTCAAGTGGCGAGGGTGTGAAAATCGTCTACTCCCTTCCCGAAGCCCGTCGCGCTTTTAAAGGGTTACAGACTCCGCCTCACTGGATCCGCGTTGCTAAGCGAACACTGATAAACCGTGACATGCGATGGATCCGCCAGGCGTTCGAGCATCGTCGGTCGGTCGTCAACGCCCAGGAATTCATATCCGGCCGCGACGCAACGAGCCTGGTGGCGTGCTGGAAGGGTGAAGTCCTGGCGACTCTGCACTTCGAAGTTGTCAACAAACAGTATGCAAACGGTCCGGCCAGCGTGCTTCGGCTCATTGAAAACGCCGAAATTACGGTTGCCGTCGAGAAACTGGTCCGGCGTCTCGACCTCTCCGGCTTCCACGGGTTTGATTTCTTGCTGGAAAATGATACCGAGGCGCCTTACCTAATTGAAATGAACCCCAGAACAACTCAGGTGGGACACTTGGCGCTGGGCCCGGGCCACGATCTACCTGCAGCATTGAGTGCAGCGGTCTCCGGAAAACCGATTCCGGAAACTCAAAAAGTCACGGAAAATCGGACGATCGCACTTTTCCCGCAAGAGTGGTTAAGAAACCCACAAAGCACATTTCTAACTTCGGCATATCATGATATTCCGTGGGAGGAACCAGACCTCATTCGAGCTTGCCTTCGCAAGACGCAGCGATGGAATGACTGGCATACCCTCGAAGAGTGGATTCATATTTTGTCTACTCACCGGTCCTCGATTATCTGACTATCTCTCACACATCGGTCTAACTTTTCTGTTTCCGCCTCGAGCACTCAAAAGAGGCCTGAACTCTAACTTGTTTCCACATTTTCTCGTTGCTACACATATTCCCCGCGCCTTCCCTTGATACCAGAATGCCTGATGTGCTCAAATGACTCGTGGCTACTGGCCAGACTTTTTGGGCGAAGGCAACGACGGCCCCCGCCGGTACGAGCATAGGAAAGCAGATTTGCTAAAGTGACGCTCCCCGCCCCCCCAGAACCTACCCATTCTCTAGCGATTTCCGGAAATCCCGACGAAGGCATCGTTGCCTTCAATGTTCTGGAAACCAGCAACCTTGATTTGCTGAAGGCCTTTGCATGGATTTTCCATTCAGATGCGATTGCAGGACTCCGTCACGAACTGCAAAAGTGGGCTGAGTGTGAAAATGTATTTCTATGCCCATCCGGGGAATGTGGAATCGCCCAAGTTCTGTCGCTTTTGCCGCAGAAAGAAGTCGTCATGCCCGCATGGATCTGTCATCAGGTAAAGACCGCGGTGAAGCTAGCCGGAAAGCGGATCATCTTTGTCGATCTCGGGAAAAACAACATCAATTCAACCTCTGCGGAATATGAGGAAGCTGCGAAGCCCGGGAGGATTCTGCTGATAGCCCACCTATTCGGCGTTCCGACCGATGTAGTCAACATCTGCGAACTGGCCAAGCGTAGGGACTGCCTCACCATCGAGGACGCCGTGCCGGCCATCGGCGGGAGGCAGAACGGGCGGCTCCTCGGTACGTTCGCGGACTTCGGCGTTTTCAGCTTTGAGCAATCGAAACGACTCTCTGCGTTTCGCGGTGGATTCATCGTCGCAAACAATGAACATCTTTGTGATCTCGCAAAACTGGATAGCAATCGCTTGGTCGGCACGACACGACCGATGCCCTATTTGCATTTGGCAAAGGCATTCCTGCAAAATTTCGTGACCAACCCCTTGATTTACCGCCAGATCACCAGGAGGCTCCTTCCGCTTCGGCCGTCGCCGCAAAATATCCTGCGTGTAAAAGAACGGAAAATCGCCCCTCCAGCACCCTATGCCCAGAAGAGCGACGCGCCGGAGATCGCTCCGCAAACGCAGTTTTACACCAAGGATATGCATCCCTACCAAGCGTATCTGGCCCTACAAATGATCCGCAGAATAGACACGATTTCGGAGCAAATTGCAGAGCTAGCCAGGGTCTATGAAAAACACTTTCGAGGGACTCCAATTCAGACGTTTTTGCCGGCTGGGTATGATCCGTCCGGGCTCTTGCGTTTTCCAATTGCCCTTCCCGGCAGGAACCGTTCCGAGATAATTCGGCTTTCACAGGAACGCGGGGTTTACTTAAAGACGATGTGGATCGAGGAAGAGAGTTGTGCCGGTCTGCCCAATTGCATTTGGGCGGCGAACAACTTGATCATGCTGCCCCTCTACACCGCGCTTTCAACGGGCTCTGCAAGGCAGATTGCCGAGACGCTCCTCGATGTTGAGAGAGCATTGCCCAGATAGAAGTCGATTTTCCGAGGACCTCAGAGAGAGAGAATCTAGAAGAGCCTCCCGGCCAGCAAGACATTCCTTAAAATCAGATTATGAAATTACACCACGAATCGATAAACGAAGAATGCCTGTCCCCATATTGAACCTTCATACTTTTTCTCGAAGGCGCGATTGCTGGAGATCATCGTAACACTCTCGCTCGGCGGCCACGCCAGACGTTCGGTATAGATGACCGTAAAAGATTTTTTCCGGGAGACAGCTCTTTCCACCAATTTTGCTAGGACGTCTTCAAGGAATTTCAGTGAGAAGGCACGGTACATAAAGTAGATGTCATCGTCCGAGTGATCGCAATAATCAAAGACGTCCCCTTCGATAATTTCGATGGGAAGTTCTCTGGCCGCAGGCACTCGACAGTTAGCAACATTTTCCCTGGCAACCTTGCACAATTCCGGTGCCAGTTCGACACCGGTGACTTTAGCGAACCCGTATTCCGCAGCGATAATACAGGCTCGACCCAGACCGCTTCCAAGATCGACGAAGGCAGATGATTTCGGGAGATCCAGCGTCTGCAGTAGCTTGCGAAGTCCCCACGCATTTACCGGGCCATAGGAAGTGGCTTTATCCAGCTTGGAAGCGTCAAAAGAAGTCTCGGAAAGTTCAACGTGGCCGCTCGTTTGAACATTATATTTGCGATCAAAAGTCTTAAGGTGCTGATCATCAATCATGGCAACGCAAACGGCGACTGTCTCACCTATACCATAATGCTGGAGAAGATTGAGCAGGCGCTTTGAGGCCGACGACGCTGTAAGGTTCCCAAGCAGATTTGTCATGTGAAAATCATAAGAGGAATCTCCTGACTCTTACAACTGGTGTTTGCCGAACCCTTTCTATGCAGCAATACGTAGCGTGTACTGCAGACCTTTCCCCTTATAGCCCAAGGGCGCTCGGCACTCCCACGTGCGAGCCGATGACGGTTGGGTGGTGGTTAGCATCACCCTTGGTCTAAAGAAAACCGACATGCCTGCGGTTTCGTTCGTGCCAGTCTCATCTACCAAACACTCGTCACCTGGTGCTGTTCACAGAAACCGTAGTGCTGGAATTGCAGGTCGCTGCATATTCTTTGGAGGTGGAAGTTGAATTGGTAGAAAGCATCTCGCTTTCGCAAGAAAATGCCTTTGAAGTCCTGCGTTTCCGCGGAGCAGTCATCATTGGCATTGCGAGTCAAATGTGGTCGCAGAAATCTGCGGGGAGCTTGAAAACAGTATGAAGATGTCTACCGACAGGACAAAGGTTTTCACGTGGGAGAAGCTTTGATCGTGCAGAGGACAATTCGCGGTGGCGGTGTAATACGGAGGCGTGCCGAGCGGTGGTACAGCGGGGGACTCACCCTGAACCATTAGGTCGCTCGGGAGTCTGTAAAAGCGGAACTTAACTGGAGACGCCAATCTCGGAGAGAAATGCCGAATACTTTGGACAGCCGGTCGTTCGAGAGAACTGAATACGGTGGGCGACGGGCAGGCGTCGGATATTCCGCGGTACGAATCGGAAGAATGCGTTGAACGGCAAGAGTCCGCCCTGCGGTAGCTTCTGAAATCCAGGAAAGGTCTTCAGGGGCGTTAGCAGCCTCTTCGCAAATCGCTCGCGCAAAATCGAACCAAGTCGCAATCCCACTGGCGGTCATGTGGTAGGTGCCAGAAAGAGCGGGAGAAAAAGCGTCAAGGCCAAGACCCGCGGAAAGATTTTGAAGAGCGGCGACCGTGGAACGGGCAATCTCACGGCACCAGGTGGGTGCACCGACCTGGTCACTCACGATCCGCAATTCCTCTCTTTGCGAAGCAAGGCGAAGAACTGTGAGCAGGAAGTTTCGTCCCCGCGTCGAGTAAACCCAGGCTGTCCGAAAAATCAAATGGAGCGCGCCAGATTGTCGTATGGCTTCTTCGCCGGCAAGCTTTGTGATCCCGTAAACACTGAGCGGATTCTTCGGGTCTTCTTCGTGATAGGGCGAGTTCTTCAGTCCGTCGAACACGTAATCCGTTGAATAGTGAACCAGCACGGCGCCGATCCGTTTGGCTTCCTCCGCCATAACACCCGGTGCCTCTGCATTGATGGCGCGAGCGGTGGTTTGATCCGTTTCCGCCTGGTCGACCGCGGTGTAGGCGGCGGCATTGACGATCAGTCGAGGTCGAATAGCCCGAATCACGCGGCGAATTTCCTCTGGTCTGGAGAGGTCCAGTTCCGTCCGGTCCAAAGCAGCCACAGGTCCCAAGCCCGGCAAGAGTCTTTCCAACTCATATCCGACCTGACCATTTTTTCCAATCAGTAAAATGGGGCGGGCGAGGCTCATTTTCCGGAGTACCGCGGCAGGTCTTCAAGTGCAACGCTATGCAGAGGAAGATTTCTGGCATCCTTCTCTGAAATCAACGGCTCTGATACTCCCCAGGAAATAGCCAGCGCCGGATCATTCCACAGGATGCCGCGCTCGTCGGTCGAATCATAGAAATCGCTGCACTTGTATAGGAATTGGACAGTCTTGCTGAGGGCGACAAATCCGTGGGCAAATCCGGCAGGGACATAGATCAAATTTTGTTCTTCCGCGGAGAGCAGGACCCCCGTCCACTTGCCAAATGTGGGTGAGCCCACGCGAATATCGAGGGCCACGTCATAGGCCTCTCCTTCAATGACCCGGCAGAGCTTGGCCTGAGGATGGCGCAGTTGATAGTGCAGTCCGCGCAAGGTGCCCTTGGACGACGACGAATGATTGTCCTGGACAAAGGTGTCATGGATACCGAGGGATTTGAATTTCTCGCGATGGTAGGTCTCCATGAAAAATCCGCGGGGGTCGCGAAAAACTCGAGCCCGCAATTCATAAACGCCAGGCAGATCCGTCTCGATGCGTTGCAAAAGGGCCTCGTTCTCCTTATTGGAACAATATTCACTGCGCGGTGCAGCCAGAAAAAGCATATCACCCGCGGAGAGGAACTTTACAGCACCAAACATTGCGAATGGCAAGGCACATTCCGGAAACTCCCTGGGACATCTCATGGCAGAAATTCATCGATCCCTTTCCTGCCTGCTTCGAGCTTACCGGCAGCTTCCAAACCAGCATAAAGCTATGCAATCGGTCACATTTCGATGGTTTCGATCGGTCGACGGCCTTTGAGCTTAAGGGCCAAGCGTGAGTAAAGCGCGACCAGCACTAGGAGCCGGCCGCCCCAGAGGAACTTGAGACTGCGCCAGTAAAAGCCTCTGCGGAAAGCTTCTCTAAACCAGAAGTAAACAGGCCCGCCGATATAGGCGTAACGCTCGTACCGCCGGGAGGGACCGCCGGGATATTCACCGTTCTTCTCCTTGCGCACAATCATGCCCATTGTCTCGACAAAACGGTCGACCTGATGAACCGTATTACTGTCGTGAATTCGATAGGCGGTTGTCGGGTGGGAAAGAATGTGAATTGTCTTGCCCGAATAACCCAATTTGGTCGTCAAATCATCGATATCTGATGGGAAGATTTCTTTCGTAAATCCTCCCACCTCGAGGAACGCTTGCCGATCGACGACGATGGCACTGGCGCTCCCGCGGTAGGTGTAATCCTTTCTCATCAACGCGTCGTACTCGACAATCTGAACGGAATGGCCGAATTCATCGAATGTTGGTTTTGGAACCGGTCCTCTGAAGAAGAGCAGCCGGCACAGGATGATTTTGGGGGACTTCAGGTCGATGATGCGGGCATAGAGATCGAGCGAC
Source organism: Candidatus Acidiferrales bacterium (assembly GCA_963842585.1). GTDB lineage: Bacteria > Acidobacteriota > Terriglobia > Acidiferrales > UBA7541 > Acidiferrum. The sequence continues at coordinate 371,262 of CAWJHG010000010.1, read as the reverse complement.
CATGGCAGGTAGAGATCGTCCCCATCGAGGAAAACAAGATATTTGCCGGAGGCGGCCGAAGCGCCTTCATTCCGGCCGACGTTTGCGCCAAGATTTTTCTCGTGCTTGATAAGGCGAACCTTATCGCCGTATTCCTCGAGAATTTGCGCCGTTCGATCAGGCGATGCATCATCTACAACAATAATTTCTTTGTCAGGATATGGCAGTGCCAAAGCCGAATCAACCGTTTCGCGAATGAACTGCTCCTGTTTGTAGCATGCGATGATGAGGCTGAATCGCATTATCCATCCAGCCTGGCGGGGAGCAATTCAGAGCGGTCCATTTCCGTCATAGAATCGAACGTCCCATCCTTTTCCCTCAGCAACGATCGCAGCCGCATACTCCTCTGCCGGAATGAATGCGAAAAGAGACCACCGGTCCGCGTCATATGCTTGTAACCGGGCAGGGTGACCTGGGGCCAGCGAAACATCGAAGCTGTTCAACGGAACCTGCAGTCCAAGCCCGCTAGCCTTCACATAGGCTTCCTTGCGCGTCCAGCAGTTGAAAAAACCTCGGACCCGATCTTCCGGTGGAAGGCGGAACAGCTCCGTCTGTTCATTTGTGGAAAAGAATTGTGCGGCCACCTGGTCGGTCGCAAATTCGGGCCTGAGCTTCTCGACATCAATCCCCACTGGGCCCCGGAGCGTAAAGGCATACAACGCTAGCCCCTGAGAGTGCGACAAATTGAAGTGCACGGGCAGACTTCCCGAGTCGGCGGCAAGGTATGGTTTTTCACGGGGACCTTTTTGAATCGTTATGCGATTCGGAGCCGTCCCCAGATAACGTCCAAGAAGGGCACGGAGTGTGCCACGACCTGCAATGAAATACGTCTTGTCGCGAGAGAACACGAAACGCTGGGCTCGAGCAACTTCCTCTGCTGACAGATAGGTCGCGAGGATTTCGAGTGGTACTGGCGGATTGTCGAGTGTTACGCGCCAGACATGGAGTTCCTCATTCGCGAGCGCGAATGGTTCTGGGGGTTTCCTCCAAGTGGTGATTGGCTCCATGCTCTGGTAAATGATCGGCTCGGCAGGAATAAGGATAGACGCCCCTGACCCTTCCTATTTTCGCTCTATTCCAGGCCTGGCCGCCCAGGGAAAGAGCTTAAGCCAGACTTCTAGAGATTGCCTACAAGTTCCAAACGATCTTCGTGCACGGTTTTCTTGGAACTTTCGATCGCCTGGTCCAGACACCCTCGCAAACTGGAGGCAAGTTGATTCACATAGGGTTCGACAAGACTGCCGCGAGGACTAATCGGCAGCGAGAAGAGTCGGACGCCACCTTGCGCCACACCCTCCCATCCACCTAAACGATCATCGAACCCCGCCATGTGCCGTTCTGCCAGAAAGAGAGTCAATTCCCCGGGATAGGGCTGAACATCGTAGCGCGTGAGCGCTTCATCGTAGATATCCGCAATCTTGGCCCGCGGCGGTGCCGCTGCAGCACGCGGCCAGAGTCGATAGCGAAGGCGATCCCAACCGAGACGAGCGGAAACCCTAATCCGCGCCAGCTCCACATGCAGTTTGTCGAGGAAAAATGCGCGCTTACCCGCGCCGTCCGCGGCAAAAAGATTCTGCAGGTGAAAATACGGGTTAAGGATAAAGCGGTTGATCAACCTCTGGTGCAAAGGGAGTGGCCAGTTCAGGGAGCGGATATTGTAGGTTTCAATGAGTGCGACAAGACTGACCGTCTCTCCTGCTTCAATAAGTTGTCGACCCATCTCCATGGCCAGAGTACCACCCAGGCAGTACCCTCCAAGCATGTACGGCCCATGCGGTTGAATCTGACGGATCTCTTGGACATAGCGGTGGGCCACGCGTTCGAACTGTCCATCGACCGGCGAGCGCCCGTCGAGACCGGCCGACTGCAAGCCGAAGACTGGCTGGTCGGAACCGAGATGGGCAGCCAGGGAACGATAGAGCAAAACATTACCCTCAGCGGCATGCACGAGGAAAAGCGGTGGACGATTGCCGGAACGGTTGATGGCCACAAGAGATTGCCAATCTTCTACCTTGGTGCCCAGGCTCAGAACACTCGCGAGTGTCCTCGGAGTTGACGCGTCATAAAGGGTCGCGAGCGGAGCAGTACAACCCAACTCTTTTTCGATCAGGGTAAACAACTGTGCCGCAACGATCGAGTGACCACCCAATTCAAAGAAATCATCGTCCGGCCCAACATCGCGGACACCCAAAACGCACTGCCAAAGGGGAGTCATGGCTCGAAGAAGTGCGGGCGCGTCCATCAGGGAACCAGCCAGTAGATTTGGGGAATGCCGATGAGGCACAGGTTCGGCAACGGAAACGACGGGCCGGGGTTCACCCATTAAATGAGCCGGCAAATTCTGTGTGTAAACAATCTCAGCCGTAGATGAGACCTCGGCGGGCTTAATTCGAGCAAGACCCATGACCTCCTGCGTAGGATCTGCCGCAAGGTCCTGAAAGATGGAAGCAAGTTCCGCGAGCCAGCCTCGTATAGTGAGCTCTTCAAAGAGCTTGATATCGTAATGGCAGTGCAGCTCGAGGTTCTCTTCTTCCTCGATCACATTTAAATACATCTCGAATGATTCGTAGCCTTTGGGGTTGGCTTCATATTCGACGGTAAATCCGGACTGCGACAGTTCACTGGGTTTGAACTTCTTGACGTTGGTCAAGCCGGCCGAGATGGGAGAAATGCCGAGTGCGGGAAGGCTGGGGCGCAGCTCCTCGAGGAGACTGATCATGGTGAATGCAGAGTTTTCCAGGGCATCAAGAAGCTCACCCTGTACTCTCCGGATAAATGCGTTCACAGATTCGGTTTCGCGCAGCTCCACGGCGAAGGGAATGAGATTCACGCAATGTCCAACCAGTCCGGGCTGGCCGGTTGCAGGTTGTTCTGCGGTGGGAAGAGCGATCACAAAATGACGCTGCCCCGAGATACGGGCCAGGAGAATTGCCAAAGAGCCGAGAATAACGGCAAAGAGGCCACAGCTCTGTTTTGCTCGGAGGGCTCGGAGGCCTTCGGTTGCCCCGGCAGGAAGAGGGAAATCGAGGCGTCGGGCAGAGAATTCGCGGCGGGCGCTCCGCGGATGATCGGTCGGAAGCACCAGTACGGGGAAACCGTCCTTGAATTTCTCGTGCCAATAACTGGCCGCTTTCGAGAATTCGGCAGAATGCGATCGCCGGTTCACAGCCTGCACGTAGCCGACGTAACTCTCCGCCCGGTCGAGGGATGCAGGTGTGCCCGAGATTTCTTCCGAGTGGAAAGCGCAAAGATCGTGGATCAGAACATCCAGGGACCAGCCATCACAGATGATGTGGTGCGCTGTGAAGATCAATACGGCGCGATCGGAGCCGAACAAGACCATTTGACTGCGGAACAGCGGGCCAGCAGGCAGAGGGAAGGGTGACGCGGTTTCTTCCGCAATCAGCCTGCGGAGATGTTCCTCCTGCTCCCTTAAATCTCTAATGAAGGAAAGGTCAACGACCGGCATTGCCAACCTAAGCCCCGGTACGATCCTCATAACTAGGCCCGATTCGTCGAAGCTGGCGCGGAGAGCATCGTGACGCTCGACCAGCCGTTCCATGGCGCGGGTCATCTTATCGATCGAAATGGTGCCGGTAAATCGCAAGGTCATGGATTCGTTGTAGGAAGCCGACAGATGACCAGAGAGGCGCGAAGAGGCATAGATGCCGCGCTGCGGCACTGTAGATTCCACGGAGAGCAGACCTGTGACCGCCGTCGCAGAAATCACCGCACCCTCGTTCGGGGGCGCAGGCGCCGGGAATTTGCCAGTACTTCCTTGGGCAATCGCAGGAGGGGAATGAGGAATCAGCAGTGGCTCCGGGATCGATGGCGTTTCCCGAACGAGCTCGGCAGGAAGAATGGCATCAAGATGCCCGGCCAGCATTTCAATGTTGGGCATCTGATTCATGAGCTGACTAAAGCTAACCTTGACAGAAAATTCCCGGCGAACTCCAAATGCAACCTGCGTCAAGGACAAGGAGTCGAATCCCAACTCCATAAAGGTGGCGAAGGAACTGATTTGCGCGCGATCCAACCCTGAGACCGACACCAGCAGTTCCACCAGGCGCGCGGCGATGCGATCTTTACGTGAAACGAGCGAATTTTCCGGTCCGCCCTGAGCCTGCGGACCTGTGCCCACCTCTTCTTCAACTGTCGCGCCTCTCGTCGCAGTGGAAAACGCGATTTCCGGGTGTTGTACGGCTGGCGTCATATGGGCAGGGTCCACCCAGAAACGCTGACGCTCAAAGGGATAGGTCGGCAACGGAATGCGGCGACGGTCTTCATTTACATAGAAGGCATCCCAATCGATGGACAGGCCGTTCTGCCAGAGCGAACCAAGGGCGAAAAGCAGGGTCGCCCACTCCGTGTTGTTCTCATGGGTATCGGCAAGCGTAGGAATCGCTGTGCACGGAAGAGCCGGCGTAAACTGCTGACGCGCCAGAGAACTGAGCGTCGAACGCGGCCCACATTCAAGAAAGAGATCGTGTCCCTGCTCCTTCAAGTACTGTATTGCCTTTGAAAACTGCACGGTGGCCCGGGCATGTCCTGCCCAATAAGAGGGATCGGTAGTCTCAGCGGCAGTAATGAGTATTCCCGTTACCGTCGAGACAAAGGGCTTCGACGGGGGCCGCAAGTTGACCTTGGCGACGGCCTCGCGCAACGGCTCAACCACGGGATCCATCATCGCCGAATGGAAGGCATGAGAGGTGTGCAGGTGGCGGCAGACAATGTTTTCCGCTTCGAGCTGCCTCTCGAATAGGTCGACGTCCGCCTTGGGCCCCGAAACAACACACAGACGGGGTGCATTGTCAGAGGCAACCTGCAGTGTGGCAGGCAGAATTTTTGCGACTGAATCGGCGGAGCTGCTCACCGCCATCATGGAGCCACGCGGCAGGTTTTGCATGAGACGACCGCGCAAGGCGATGATGCGCAAGGCATCTTCAAGTTCCCATACTCCGGCGAGCGTGGCGGCAACGAACTCCCCGATGCTATGCCCCGCCATCATCGCAGGTTCGATGCCGAGGCTCCGCCAGAAACAGGCTAGCGCATACTCAATCACGAAAATGGATGGCTGGGTAAAGAATGTGTCCTCAAGCGAGATCTGTGCCGTCGCTTCATCCCCACTCTGTGGATAGAGAATCTCCCGTAAATCCCGGCCGAGCTGAGGCTTGAGGCGGTCGCAACAATCGTCCACCACGGCACGGAAAAGAGGCTCGTCCCGATAGAGGTTGAGTCCCATATTGACGTACTGGGTGCCCTGGCCGCCGAAAAGAAAAACAACCGGAGGATTGCGGCGTTCACACCGTTTGCTGCTGCAACGCAAGGGATTGGGATCGAGCAGAAGTCTCGCGGCTTCGCCCGCACCGGCTGCCACCACGAAACGCCTTTGGGACATCTGCTTACGTCCGGTATGGAACGTGTAGGCCGTATCCGCAAAGGCCTCCGGCGGGGCACCTGCGAGATGGTTGGCTAACCGGCGCCCGTAGCTATCGAGAGCCTCCGGTGTCCTGGCTGACAGAGTCAAAAGCTGCAGGGGACGCGAAGCACTTCCCTTCTTCGGCTCTGGCGCCTCCTCAAGAATGGCGTGGACGTTGGTGCCACCAAATCCGAAAGAACTGACCGCGGTGCGGCGAACTTCCTTTCCTCGAGGGAAAGGAATGCGCTTGTCCGCTATCAGGAAGGGGCTGCCGGCTAAATCGATCTTGGGGTTCAGTTTCTTGAAATGGAGCGTGGGCGGGATTTCTTCGCGATGGAGAACTAGTGCCGCTTTGATCAGGCCCGCGACTCCTGCGGCATTGGTCGGGTGTCCTATATTTCCCTTAATAGAGCCGATGTAACAGAATTGCTCCTTCTGGGTCTTACTTTCAAAAACCTTTCGTAGAGCTTCGATTTCGATGGGGTCCCCAATGGGAGTGCCGGTGCCGTGCGCTTCAATGTAACGAATCGTCTCAATGGGAACATTTGCGTTGGCCTGGGCCATGGCAATCGCTTCGGCCTGGCCGTCAACACTCGGCGCCAGGAAGGAAGCAGGGCGCGCCCCGTTGTTGTTCTTCCCGGTGCCGCGTATGACGGCATAGATCGTATCGCCTTCGGCCAGAGCGTCGGCAAGCCGCTTCAGAACAACCACACCCGCTCCATCACAGAACATGGTTCCAGACGCGTCCGCGTCGAAAGGACGGCAGTGCCCGTCCTTGGCAAACGTTCCTCCCTCTTGGTAGAGGAAGCCGCTCTTTTGCGGGACGGTTATATCAATGCCCCCGGCGAGAACGATGTCACATTCAAAGTCGAGCAGCGAACGGTATGCCTGATCCACTGCCAATAGAGTGGTCGAACAGGCGGTGTTGAGACTGACCGCCGGGCCGCGGAGATCGAGCAGATAAGCGGCCCTAAGGGCGATGTAATCTTTCTGGTTGCCATATTCAACGGCGAGTTTGCCGGCCATGGCCAGCAGATCGGGATGGGTCAGGAGATTTGTGGTGTAGTAGTGGTTGTCGCCGATACCCGCAAACACGCCGATGCGGCCCTTATAGCGTTCCGGGTCATACCCCGCATTCTCGAGCGCCTGCTGGGCCAGTTCGAGGAACACCCGCTGTTGCGGATCCATGACCTTGGCTTCGAGCGGGCTGATACCGAAGAAGGAAGCATCGAAAAGATCTGCACCTTCGATCAAACCGCGAGCGCGGATGTAGTCCGGATCCTTGCGAAGATTTTCATCGATTCCTGGTCCGAGTTCCTCGGGTTTGAAGAACGAGATCGATTCAACGGACTGGCAGAGGTTCTCCCAGAGTTGATCGAGTGTGTCCGCACCGGGGAATCGTCCGACCATACCAATCACGGCAACGGCGTCACGCGAACTGCCAGAACCGTCATGGGGATTCTGTCGATGCCGGGCTCGACGTTCAGCGTCGGCGAGAAGATCGGTTTCGGCCTCGTTCTGGTCTAAGAACCGCGATAGTTTTGCGACCGTAGGGAATTGGAAGACCCTGACAGGAGAAAGATCGTATCCGAAGCGGGCGTGATACAGGCTGGCCATCCGGACCGCCGTCAGCGAATCGCCGCCGAGATCAAAGAAACTGTCATCAATTCCGACTTCTTCGAGCTCCAACAGTTCACACCAAAGACCTGCCAGTTGTTTTTCTGTGTTCGTACGTGGTGCGATAAAATCCTGGGCGAGAAGTGGACGTTTGCCTTCTGGTTGAGGAAGGGTCTGGCGGTCTATTTTGGCATTCGGGGTCAGGGGGAATTTCTCCAAACGCAGAAAGGCCGACGGGATCATGGAGTCCGGTAGAGTGGTTTTCAGAACCTGGACCAAAGAGGTGGTACTCAAGTCGGCTCGGCCCGTATAGTAGGCCACCAAGCGTTTGTCACCAGGACGATCCTCGCGAAGAACAACGACGGCCTGTCCAATGCCTTCCATTTTTGCGAGCGCGTTCTCGATCTCCCCAAGTTCGATACGTGAGCCATGAAGTTTCACTTGTTGGTCGAGCCGCCCCAAAAATTCAATCGAGCCATCCGACCGATGCCGAACTTCGTCGCCGGTGCGGTAATAGCGTGCTTCAGGATCTTGACCTGCAGGATCGATCACGAATCTTTCGGCAGTCAGCTCGGGACGCTTTAGATAGCCTCGCGCCAGGCCTGTACCGCCGATCCAGAGCTCCCCTGACGTACCCTGCGGCACCGCCCTTCCGTTCTCATCGAGGACCAGGAATTGCGTATTGGCGATGGGTTGTCCAAGCGAAATCTGGTCTGCGGAGCTGATACGCTCGGTCGAAGACCAAATGGTAGTCTCGGTTGGACCATACATGTTCCACAGTTCACGGCAGCGAGGGAGCAGTTGACGGGCGAGATCCGCCGTCAAGGCCTCACCCCCACAGAAGATTCGCAGGTCGCTCTTCCCTTCCCAGCCACTTTCAACCAGCATGCGCCAAGTCGTGGGAGTTGCCTGCATCACACGGACCGCGTGTTGCTCGAGCAATCGTCGAAGCTCGCGGGCATCCAAAGACTGTTCCGCAGTCGCGAGCACGATCTGTGCACCCGAAACGAGCGGCAGGAGAAATTCAAGAATCGAGATGTCAAAAGAGGTCGTGGTGATCGCGAGCAGCGTGTCGGATGAAGCCAGTCCAGGTGTTTCCCCCATGGACAGAAGAAAATTGGTCAGTGCCCGCCGCGGAACCATAACTCCCTTGGGCTTTCCCGTGGAACCCGAAGTGTAGATCAGGTAGGCAAGCTGTTCTGGACCGCCGCTCGGTAAGGGGTTGATGACGGGGGCTTCGGATAGCGACTCGATTTCTTCGTCGAGGAGTACAAGGCGAGCAGCTGTCTTCGGCAGACTTTCCTGCTTTGAAGAATGCGTGAGGAGGAATGAGACTTCAGAGTCCGCCAACATGAAAGCTAGACGCTCTTTGGGAAACCTCGGATCCAGAGGCAAGTAGGTCCCACCGGACTTGAGGATGGCGAGGAAACTCACTAACGAATCGAAAGAACGATCGAGGCATACACCCACGAAGCTCTCCGGGCCGACGCCTTGCCCCCGAAGGAAATGAGCCAAACGATTTGCGCGGGCATTGAGCTCCCGGTAGGACAGTTGTTCAGCCCCAATGGTTAACGCCGGAGCATGCGGCGTGCGTTCGACCTGATCTTCGATGAACTCCTGGGCGCCTCGTTCTAGAGGGTAGTCCCGCCGGGTATCGTGGTCTGGGCAGATCACTCGTGGTCTCATCTTTAGGCTTGTAAGGTGTGCAATTGCCAAGCCAGGACCGGGGCTTATGTGGTCCACTCAGAGCGGTGCAAGCCTTTTGTTTATAGTAGGTACGCGACCTGCCATAGGATTGTGATGACGGTCACAGGTATCCATGCCGGCAGTGTGACGGCAGTCACATAAGGGAATTACCGAGAAGTGGCAGAAGATTTCATCCCTACCAAGGTCGGGGAGAATGGATCTGCTCGACATCGCCCGACAAACGTCTCTCGAGCCCGCAGTGGCCCTTTGGATAGCGCCGAAAAAGAACTGGGTCAGGTGACAATCGTCTGGATATTGGTGTACTCGAGGAGTCCCTCAAGTGCATGCTCGACACCTATACCGGATTGTTTGTGACCGCCAAAGGCGGCGTGGGGAGAAAGGATTTGAACGGTATTCAGCCAGACGGTGCCACATTCGAGCCGTTCGGCGATAGCTCGGGCCTTGTCGAGATCTTTTGACCAGACGGAGGCGGCAAGACCGTACTCAGAATGGTTGGCGCGGCGGACGGCCTCATCGACGTCCTTGAATTTGAGCAAAGGCAGAACCGGCCCGAATGCCTCCTCGACCACAACACGAGCGTCATCCGGTGGATTGTCGATAATCGTTACAGGCACGAAGAAACCTGGACCTTTGCCGGGCTCGCCGCCTAACAAAAATTTAAGGCCGCTGTTTTTCGCATCGGCGATGAGAGCCGTGACCCGCTCAAATTGAGGGCGGTTTTGAATCGGGCCGAGCTTGCTACCCTCTTCGGCACCATTACCTACCTTGATGGTCTTGGCATAATCGACCAGGGCTTTTCCGAAAGCATCGTAGATCTGTTCGTGGACATAAACTCTCTTCGCGGCAATGCAGACCTGGGCCGAGTTGCGAAATGCCACCCAGAATATCTTTTCCGCAGTAGCAGCGATGTCGACATCAGGCAAAACAATCGCAGGATCATTGCCCCCTAATTCGAGGGTGATGCGTTTCAAGTTTGTGGCGGCACTCTGCATGACTCGACGTCCGGTGGCGGTCGAGCCTGTGAAGGCGACCTTGTTCACCCCCGGATGCTCTGTTAACCAAGGGCCAAGACGGTCTCCACCCGAAATGACATTCAACACCCCTGGGGGAAGAACATCCATGAGCAACTCGCCGACTTTGAGTGCGCACAGCGGAGTGAACGGGGAGGGCTTCCAGACAACCGTGTTGCCGGTCAGCAGTGCAGGAGCGATTTTCCAGACCGCCACTGAAATCGGAAAATTCCAGGGGGTAATGGCAGCGACCACGCCGAGTGGAACGTGATGGCTCGCAAAGCGGCGGCCGTTTTCTTCATGAATTGTGACCGGAAGATCTTTCTTTGCGAACTCGCGGAACCAGAAGGCGCTGCGAAGAATCTCTGCCTTGGCGTCCGGATGGGGCTTTCCCTGCTCGCTGGTCATCAAGAGCATGAGTTGATCGGCATGCAATTCAATGCGATCCGCAATGGCTAGAAGAATCTCTTTTCTGGCCGCAATGGATTTGGCTCTCCAGGCGGGAAATGCCCTAGCCGCGGCAGCAACGGTCGCGTCAAGCTGCTCGCGGGTACAATCAGGGACGCGAGCAATGACCTCTTCGGTAGCTGGATTGAGGACTTCAAAGGTTCCTGGCGAGAACGTTCGTTGGCCGTCGATATTCATCGCAAAATCAGCGTCGAACAGAATAGCCATGAATCGATCTCCAGAATTCGTCCAAACAGTCTATCAGGAAGGGGGATCGGGGAGTATTTGAGCGCCTTTGAGCGGTAGCGCGCGTGAAATGATGATTGGTCGAATGATAGTCTGGCCTAACTATGCTCCCGCTGTTGCCCAAACGATTCGCTGATCAGCAAAATCCCAGTTCTTTGATGGTCGAACAGGATTGATTCCTTTGCGCAGTACCCGCAAATTTCCGGGATTGTGCCGGCGCGCCAATTCGAAAGGTGTTGCTTGCATTGCGTATGCGCCTGTTAGACGTGGAAATGTTATGCTGCCATTGCTTCATGTTTATACTTGGAAAGACAAGGGCAAATTGAATGCAGGATGAGAATTCTCATGTGCGAGATATATCTGACACTGCTCGCTGGGTAGCCTATTTCCGGGCGCGGGAAACGCAAAGGCCTGATGCTCTGTTCCGTGACCCCTATGCGGAAAAACTCTCCGGGGAGCGGGGATTTCAGATTGCCAATGCCCTACAACATGGTACAAAGCAGGAGTGGGCGTGGGTCACACGCACCTATCTTTTTGACCAATTCGTAAATCGAGAGGTTGAAGCAGGAACGGAACTGGTTGTGAACCTGGCTGCCGGGCTTGATGCCCGTCCTTATCGCTTGGCGGTACCCGCCACACTTCAATGGGTGGAGGTCGATCTGCCGGAAATCATCTCCTACAAAAAAGAAATCTTGCGAAGCCACAGCCCGGTTTGCCAACTCGAACGGTTCTCTCTCGATCTCTCCGATGTACCAGCAAGACGAAAACTTTTTTCAGGATTGAAAACCAAAGCGAGGAAGATCTGTGTATTGACGGAAGGTTTGCTTATCTACCTAACCCCTGAGGAGGTTGGCACCCTTGCGAGAGATCTGGCCTCGGAGTTGGGAGCGACGTGCTGGCTCATTGACCTTGCTTCGCCGGGCCAGCTGAAGATCATGCAGCGCACCACAGGCAAGCAACTCAGCGAGGCCGGTGCGGCATTCAAATTTGGCCCTCCAGAGGGCCCACGCTTTTTCGAGCAACACGGGTGGGAACCTGCAGACGTCCAGGGATTTCTGAAGACCGCGGCGAAGCTGAATCGGGCACCAACAGAACTGCTTTCCTTGCTCCCGGAACCGAAGGGCTTGCTGGGCAATTATCCCTGGACCGGGGTCTGCCGGCTGGTGAGACGTTCAGCCTGAGTGAGAACCCAAGAGCAGAGGCTTGCCGGATAGGCCCAGCATACGGAGAAGCTTCCTCGACACCTTTAGGCCGAACCCCAATGGACGCCACATCGGCTCACGAAGGAAAGCAACTTTCCTGATCTGATTCGCTACCCGCCATTTGCAAGTGGTGCCAGAAGGAAAAAAGGCCACATCGCCCGCGCCCATTCGGCGCTCTTCTCCGTTCTCTCCGACGAGGAAAGCCTCACCGGAGATCACCACCATAACTTCATCAGTCGGGTAGTGCCAGTAGAAGCTTCCGGCAGTGCATTCCCAAACGACCAGATGCGATGCCCAGTCTCCGCTTCTCGTCAGAGTCTTGCTACTTGCTTGGGGTGAACCACTCAAGATCCAATCACGAGGAATCTGTTCGGGCTCGAGCTCGACAGCTGCTGCTGTGGCCATCAAGATGGATTCGCTCAAGACATTCTCCATTTTCTACTCTCTACACTCTGCACTGACTAAAATCAACAAAAAGAAGATTCTTCTCTTTAGTGCTTTCTGCCTAACTCGCTATGAGGCCAGCGATCGCCTGTTCTCAGAAAGCTGACCCGAAACAGTCAACACAACGCGCCGCCTGTCGCACAATTTTTGTTTGGTCAGAAATTCAAGCCAATTCCGGTACACCTGGGTTGCCGCACCACGCCATGTATTCTGAAGGGTGTCGACGAGATCTGCCTCTGGAAATGTCTCCATGATTCCTTCACGCCGGTGGGCACGGGCATAGCTCTCGAAGTCAGTGAGGAGCTTTGTGGCCGCCTCAGCAAAGTATCCCTCAGGAGGGGAGGGATAATTGTCGCGCTCCCGCTTCAGGTATCTCTTCACGTCCCTGCGATATTCCTTGAGGAGTGTCTGCCCGCCATACTCTGGGTGACCCTGAAAGTGCACGAACAGGCTCTGCTTTTTTTCCCGGACAAAGAGATCCACTCCGGCATCCGGGGACTTTGTAAGCACCGTGTATCCATTAGAGAGTAGATCCCTTTCGCGCACTTCGTTCCAGCGCGAATGAGGGATCCGGACCGGGTCGCCGGCGCCATCCGTCAACAGATGTTGGCAGGTTTGCTGATGTTCGAAAACACCAAATTGTTTGTCACCGAGCGGGTTTCGCTCGATGCCGTCGCTATAGAGAACTCCGGCATGGGCTGCCAGGCAGGACAGGACAGTCGATGACGTATTCTCTTCCGCCCACCCGAGAATTTCGGTCATGGCCTGCCAATAAGGTTCTTGCCGCAAATCGGGCTGCCGGGGTTCTGTTCCCGTGATGATCACGCCATCGAATCGGCGGTTCAATAAATCGCCAAACGTCGAGTAAGTGCTTCTCAAGTATTGTTCGGTGCGTTCGCTGCGCGGGATATTCGGCAGAGAATAAAGCCTGGCATGCACGGAAAGTCCGTTCGCTGCGCCAGAGATGAGCCCAAAAAACTGAGATTCGGTATCCTCGACCGCCGCATCGGGCATATTGTTCACGAGAGCAATGTTGAGGCTCTCGGCGGAGGCCCGGCGATCGGCTGGGAATCCGGTCGAACGGCCATAGCCCTCCGCTTCCCAGCAAGTCGGCGTTTCGCCTCTGTCTATTACAAGTGGCATGGCGCTCCTCCCCATCCGATAACCGCTAGAATCTCTGCGATCTCAGTGGGTCGTCTCCTCCAGTGCCTGGGCGAGATCATCCAGGATATCGTCAATGTGTTCGATGCCGACGCTGAGGCGAATCATTTCGGGCGTTACGCCTACCCGTAGTTGCTCTTCCGGTGTCAGCTGTCGGTGCGTTGTCGAAGCGGGATGACAGGTCAACGACTTTGCATCGCCCATGTTGACCATGCGCTTGAACAGCTTGAAGGCGTTGAAACACTTGATTCCGGCAGCGAGACCGCCCTTTACCCCGAAGGTCAGAAGGGAAGACCGTTTCGACCCCAGGTACTTCTCGGCAATGGCATAGCGTGGATTATCGGGGAATCCCGCGTAGTTCACCCATGCCACCTGCTCATGAGCACGCAAGAACTCGGCTACCTTGCGGGCATTTTCCACGTGCCGTTCCATGCGTAGGGCGAGCGTCTCGACTCCCTGCAGCAACAGGAATCCGTTGAACGGTGAAAGCGTCGATCCGGTATTGCGCTGACAGACCGTCCGGCAACGCGCAACAAACGCGGATGCGCCGTAGTGCTCCGTATAGACCACTCCGTGATAGGCAATTTCCGGCCGAGTCAGCATATAGAATCGGTCAGCATACTGTTTCCAGGGGAACTTTCCGCTATCCACAATCATCCCGCCGAGCGTGGTCCCGTGGCCACCCATGAATTTGGTCATGGCATGAACGACGACATCGGCCCCGTAATCGATGGGCCGTAACAGAATCGGCGTGGCGACCGTATTGTCCACCATCAGCGGAACACCATGCTTGTGCGCGACCTTCGCCAATCCTTCAATGTCTGCCACATTGCCATCCGGATTTCCAATGCTCTCGCAAAAGACGGCACGCGTATTTTCGTCAATGAGTTTTTCCACCGCATCCGGATGGTCGGTCTCCGCAAAGCGCGCTTCCACTCCTTGCTTGCGGAATACATGCGCGAGAAGCGTATACGTGGCCCCGTAGAGCTGCGGAACAGAAACAATGTTATTGCCCATCTCCGTAACATTCGCGAGCGCGTAATGAATGGCGGCCATCCCGGAGCTCACACTCAAGGCTTCCACTCCGCCTTCGAGCGCAGCAACTCGCTTTTCGAGAACCGTGTTGGTGGGATTTCCGATGCGGGTATAGATGTTTCCCTGCACTTCCAGATTGAACAATGCTGCTCCATGCTCAGCACTGTCAAACTCGAAGGCAATGGTCTGATAAATAGGCACGGCCACGGCTTTCGTCGCGGGGTCACCTTCATAGCCAACATGGATCGCGATGGTTTCAGGTTTCATAGACTTGCCAAGTTAGCAGGAACGAACACTCCTCGGGGAATTATTCACCGTGCAGATCGACGCAACATTCTCTAGCCACACTCCAGACCATATCCTTCCTTCACGTTTGCACGGATTGCGGTACCGCTCCGAACGCATGGCCCCGGGCTGCAGTTCTGGTAATCGCCCGAGTCAGATTGCGTGCAGCGAAGTTGGCGCCAAAGGCAAACCGCAGGAGTGGGCCAAAACTGTTCGCGGCGGCGAGCCCCACAAAATGCAGACCGGGTATGGAGGATTCGAAAGTTCTGGAAAGCGTGGGAGAGCCACCGGCGGTTCGAACTTGAGTGCGCAGCTCAGGACTGAGGAACGTAAGCCGTCCCATATCCACCCGGTATCCCGTTCCCGCAATGACATGGTCCGCCCGAACGATATTCATTGTCCCGTCCGCTCGGCGCAAGTGGAGCAAGATCTTGTTGCCTTGAATTTCACCGAACTCAGCCGAGCATCCGAGGCGCAGAGGGACTTTTCCCGCAATCTTCTCTTTGGACACCCAGTGGCCGGATGGTCCGAGGCTCCGCCGGACGGTTTCAATCCGCATTTTTTCTGGGAACTGGTGAAACAGCATCGGAGCATCCGCAAAAAAACGCGAGCGCAACCCTGGCCCCAATCCCGATTGCGGATAGCGGATTTTCTGCCACCAGGAGCGTGGCATCCCGTCTGGCGCGTCGTGAAATTTTAGAGAGTCCTCACGAGCAGCAAGCTCGACGTCGACACCTTCCGCCTTCATCAAGGAAGCCAAACCGATTGCAGAAGCACCGCCGCCAATGACAATCACCTTTCGTCCACGAAGAGCATCGACTTCACGATGCTCGAAGCTATGCGACACGTACTCCCGCGGGAGATTCGCCAAACTCTCTGGTATGTATGGGAAATGGGTGATTCCGACAGCCAACACAACCCGCCGTGCATTTACAAACTCGCCACTCGATAGCTGCAGAGTGAACCCATGTTGCGCACGCTCCAGGCCGACGACCATCTTCTCTTCGAGCTCCGGGACCAGGCGCTCCCGAAACGCCAGTCCATAGGCCGTGAACGTCTCCAGGCTCACGGGGAACTGCGTGTCGGAGTAGGGAATTTCACGCGCGGCGCAAAACTGCTTCAGCGTGAACTGTCCTTCCGGGTCATAGATGTTGGATGCAAACCCGTCCGATTTCAGCATCATGCCCTTCGGCATGTGGGTGAGCCAACTGTCCATCGCGGGACCAAAAATCCGAAACGGGATTCCGTGATGCCGGAAATGTGCCGCAAGGGAAAGACCGTATGGACCTGCTCCGACTATGGCGACCTCGATCATGGCTGGGGATCTAGCTCCTTCCAAAGGTTGCTCACCCTCGTATCTAGCGACTCCGCATCTGGAACACAGGAAAGGTTGCAATTCCATTACCAACCGTATCTTCCATAAGTCACATCTTTGGAGTTCGTTAGCGGCAGAAGGGGGGACCGTTTAGACAGGCCACGGGAATTATTTTTCCCAATTCGAATTCCAGCGGTCGGGCGCCAATAACAGGCCAGGGGGAGGTTTCCTGAGGAATCGCTCTGCTGCCGAGGGATTCTCTGTTCTCAGATGGAGGACGCTACCGAGCGTGCGGTGAGGTCGATTGGCTGGACCGTATCAGCGTCGGACGAAGGGATCGACGTGTGTCCAGCTACCGGCTTTGCAAGTTCCTACGGATGGACTCGTTCAACGCTTTTGCGAGGAAGGGGACATAGGGTTCGACCAACATTCCCGCCGGGTAGACCGGCAGAACAATGACCTCAACTCCACGGAGAGCTAAGGTACCCCACTTGAGCTCGGGTCTGCTGAACATGCGGTACTGTTTAACCGGACGAATATCTGTAATGACTCCGGGATAAGGTTTTGGGACGTAGTTGATGCTGGCAAAATCGTTTGCGCTCCAGATCCGGCCCAGGATAGCGGATTGGGATCGACCCATCGACGATCCACGGTGAAACTTGTTGAGAATTTTGCCTCCCCACACGGGGATGCGGCTGCGCAAGACCGCTAGTTTCTCTCGGAAAAAGCGGCGTTTGTCGGAAAAACTCAAGCCAAGAAAATTCGCGGCGTGAAAGGCCAGCCGCTGCGCGTGGAGATAGCACATTTGCCAGGCCCGAGGAGTAGGAAGTCTGGACCAGTTCATGGTGTCAAAGAGGGCCAGCATCGCCACGCGCTCGCCGCTCGCGACCAACTGTTGAGCCATTTCGAGTGCAATGGTTCCTCCCAGGCAGTAGCCACCGAGGAAATAGGGCCCCTTTGGCTGAACCTTGCGGATTTCTTTGACGTACAGCGCGGCCATATCTTCCACCCGTGTGAACGGGAGGCAGCTGCCGTCTAGTCCTTGGCATTGCAAGCCATAGAACGGCTGATCATCACCGAGATGTTGCGAAAGGCCGCGATACATCAGCACATTGCCCCGAGCGCCATGCATACAGAAAAGAGGGGGCTTCGTTCCGCTGGTTTGAATGGGGACTACCGGTGACCACTTAGGAGTGGCGCACTCCTGACGCAAAATCTGGGCGAGTTCTTCGATCGTGGGTGCATCAAAAAGCGTGGCGAGAGGCAAATTGACGTTGAATGACTTCTCTATCTGGGCAAACATCTGAACTGCAAGGAGCGAATCGCCCCCGAGGTCAAAGTAATTCTGGTCCGGTTCGACCGAGTCCAGCCCGAGTAGGTCTTGCCAGATCCGGGAGAGCTGAGCGATGGTGTCATCTTTGGGTGGCTTTGCTGTGGAATCGGCCGGGCGAGATTCGGTCCCGGCCGCCATATTTGCTTCCTCGGAGCGAAGCACCTGACTTATTGTCATTAGCTCTGCATCTCGATCCAAAGTGAAAGGGTCCTTTTGCGACCTTCGATCGGTCTGGGGTTCAGGGCGAATGTTTCACCAAGCAATCCGTATGTGCAAGTAACGGCCCAATCTACGCCCAACACATGTCCGTGTAAACAAAACTCTTAGGAGAGGCCTTGTGGATATACTCTCGGGTCCCGCGAGCCGGAAGGAACTACATTGCCCTACTCCCAGGGATCGACATTCCGTAGGGATCTGCCATTCCGCAGCAGGCAATCCCTGCCGCGCCAGAGGTAAATCACTAATTCTAAGTATTTTATGGCAGATCGGGGAGCGCAGGAGCAGACCATTCGGTGGAGGCGACGAACCCGACTTCAGGCAGGCGGTTCTGAGACGGGAATTCGATTTGAGCACGTAAGTGTATGAAAATATAATTGGTTATTCTGCTGACAGCTCTGTTTCGATTCTGATGGGTAACTCGCTACCACAAGGTGGAACTAATCTGGACCCACGAAAGACGGGGTACAGGGTACGTTCGATCGCTATTCACTAAATCATTCCATATGAATCACTTGTATTGTTTCAAGCGAATCTGGCGAGCTGATCGTATGGCGTACCACTTGCTCATGAACTTAGCAGCCATCCTTCGGGAGCAAGTGGGGGAGGGGTGAGCAAACCATTGCTTTTGGACAAGTGCTTCATGGATACCGTCAGCAGTGTACAGCAGTCATGGCAAGCTGAGGTTGGTTTGGCTGGGGGCCGAACCTCGATCATACGAGCGTTGAATACTATGGTTGAGGAACTGGCGCGTACCAGCATTCCCATTTTGCTCGTCGGCGAGAGTGGAACCGGGAAAGATGTGTACGCGCGGGCAATCCATTGGCTATCGAGAGAGAACGCGCTGCCCATGCATAAGGTCACCTGTGCCTCGACCGAGGCAGCAACTTTGCGCGAGGAGTTGCAGGGTCTCCTCAAACAGGGGGAACAGTCCCACAGGACTCCCCATTTTTTCTTTGACGGGATTGAAGAACTGGATTCAGCCTGTCAGAAGGTGTTGCTCGCGATCTTGCCGGATGGGGAAAACGGCGGAGAATCAACGTCGAGAGCCCGGATCCTTTCTGCAACGCCCCGGAACCTCGAGAGAGAAGTTGAAAATGGAGCGTTGCGCCGGGAATTGTATTTTCGGATCAACGGAGCCTGCCTGAGGTTGCCCCCGCTGAGAGAACGAAAAGAGGACATCGCCGAATTGCTGGAATATTTCTTGCTGAAGCATGGGCAGGAAGCGAAACGGGCAGCACCTGTTATTCAAGAAGATACCTATGAGACGCTGCTCGCCTATGATTGGCCGGGAAATGTCCGGGAACTGGAAAATGTCGCCCGGAAGATGGTCGCACTCGGGGATGCGCGCCTGGGGGCAAGCGATCTGAGAATTCCGCAACGAGCACTATCCGAGGAAGCCCATCTGAACATTGGCTCTTCCTTGAAAATAGCGGCGCGCGCTGCGTCCCGGCAAAAGGAGCGCGAATTGATCCTGGAAGCCTTGCAGCGAACAAAGTGGAACAGAAAACGGGCCGCACAGGATCTGCAGATCAGCTACAAGGCGCTACTCTATAAACTCAAGCAAATTGGGGCCCCCGAAACGGGGACACAGAAATGAGGGAGCGAACGATGAACAGAGCGTGGACAATGTTATTGGGCGGGTCGCTCGTGGCCGTTTCGCTGGTCGCGCAGGAACCGGAAAAAAGTGCACCCCCACAGGCGACAACGACGAAGGCACCGGAAAACACTGCGAAATCAGTCGTCGAGTCCGAATATCGGATCGGGCCGCAAGATGTATTGAAGATCGACGTATGGAAAGAACCCGATATCACCCGCACCATTCCGGTTCGGCCGGACGGGAAAATCTCTCTGCCCCTGCTGAATGACGTGCAGGCAGCCGGCCTGACGGCGCTGGAACTGGGGACTTCTATTCGCGACGCGCTGAAAAAATACATCAATGACCCGCAGGTGACCGTAACGGTGACCGATATCAACAGCCGACGGGTTTACGTCACGGGCGAAGTCATGCATCCGGGAGCGCTGTCTCTGCTGCCAAATATGACCGTCTTGCAGGCAATTACATCCGGTGGTGGATTTACGCAATTCGCGAGAACCAAGAATATCTACGTGCTCAGGATGGAAGATGGGAAGTCGGTGAAGCATCCCTTCAATTACAAGGAAGTGGTTGCCGGGAGAAAGACAGAAGAGAACATCCTGCTGCAACCGGGCGACACCATTGTGGTTCCGTAAATAGAGTCATGAAAGAGAATAGGAAATCTCGAACTTGGCGCCTGATGCTTTTCGCAGCGGCTCTGTTGGTGTGTTCAAGCGCAATGCGAGCCCAGGAACCGGATACACCCGAGCAGCCAAAACCGGCCGGCCGCGGAATCCCCGGAGTCAACGACAATTCGACGGAGGATGCCAACCAGCAGGACAATTCGAACAACTGGACACCCGACACCATGCCCCTGACGGGCTTGCAGGCACCGACGGTTGGAAGTCCGGAATCAAGGCACAGCTACTGGGTACCAGGCTTACAGTACGGGACCACGATTGAATCTCAGCCGAACGGAGGAGGTTCGGGAGGCTGGTACGCGAACAACTTTCTCGGGGCAAACCTGAGTTTGCTGCAACAGTGGAGCCGGTCGGAGCTGGCCTTGAATTACTCCGGCGGCGGTTTTATCACCAGCGAAACGGGGCAAAGCGACGGGTGGTACCAGCAGATGGCCTTTTCACAGACTTTTCAGTGGGTACGCTGGCAAGTGCAGATCCTTGATCAATTCAGTTACCTGCCGGAAGTCCAGTTCGGATTCGGAGGAGGTACGGGGTTGGGCGTTCCCGGAATCGGAGGGTCTCTCGGACCGAGCGTACCTGCAATCGGAGGATCGGTCCAACCGGGTCAGAATATTTATGCGTCGATCGGGCCACGCTACAGCAACTCCTTCACGCCGCAGGTAACCTACCAGACCAGCCGACGCGGTTCTATCACCCTCGGGGGTTCCTATGGACTTCTTCATTTCACGGAAAACGGAAACATCGACAGCGACACGTATATCGGAAATGTGGGTTACAACTACCAGTTGACCACTTACGATACGATCGGTCTGAGCTACCGGTTCTCGGCTTATCATTACACGGACGAACCCCAGGCAATCGGCGATAACGCAATTTATTTGAATTATGGAAGGAAAATAACCAAGCGCCTGGGCCTGCAAATCTATGGCGGTCCGGAGATTACCAATTACCGGGTCCCGGTGAACAACCAGAAGCAGACCACGGCAGGCTCCGGCGGCATCAGCTTCTCTTATTTATTTCAAAATGGCAGCCTCTCGGCAGGCTATTTCCACGGCCTCTCTGCCGGCAGCGGAGTGCTGGTTGGCTCCACAGTCGACCAAGTTACAGTTTCCGGGAGCAGGCGCCTGACCCGTTTGTGGACAATCCAGGGAAACCTCGGATTCGCAAAGAACCGCCCGCTGTCCGCCCAAATAGGGTCGCTCGGGAGCGACTACGACAGCGTCTACGTGGGAGGTGGAGTGAACAGGCCCTTCGGCAAGACAGTAAACTTCGGGGTTGCCTACACCGCCTTGATTCAGAGAGCGAATTCGACCGGCTGTTCAGGGTCAGCGTGCGCTACGAGCTACACCCAAAATGCGGTGACGTTGAGTTTGCAGTGGCACTCGCAGCCGTTCGTACTCCGGTAGGTCGGGATACGAGCGCAGAACGAGCGGAACAGAGAGACCGAAAGATCCCCAATGGGGGAAAGGCGAAACAAATTTCACGGCTATGTATAAAAGCTTTTTCAAACTGAAAGAAAACCCGTTCAACGTCAATCCGGATCCTCGCTTTCTCTTTCTCACCAACCAGATCGAAGAGGCGTTGACCGGCTTGATGTATGGAATCCAGACCAGAAAAGGTTTTGTTACCTTGACGGGCGAGGTGGGAACAGGAAAAACGACCCTGGTGAACCGGCTGCTCGACTGGCTCCACCACCGGCGCGCCAGGACAGCCTTTCTGTTCAACTCCCGGATGAATACGACCCAGCTCTTCGACTTTATCCTGGCCGAATTTGATATCCAGTGTGAATCGCGGTCGAAGAGCCAGCAGCTGATGAAACTGAACCACTGGTTGCTCGATCGCTATCGCGACGGCGAGACCGTGGTCTTGATTATTGACGAGGCGCAAAACCTCACCTATCCGGTGCTCGAGGAAATTCGACTGCTGACCAACCTCGAAACCTCGACCGACAAGTTACTGCAGATCGTGCTCTCGGGGCAGCCGGAGCTGGAAGAAAAGCTCAAGTTGCCACAACTCCGGCAGCTGCGCCAGAGAATCATGCTTCGCTGCAGGACCACGCCTCTGTCCAAGGAACAAACCCACGATTACATCAAAGAGAGATTGCGCATCGCCGGAGGAGGCGAAGAACCTGTTTTTACGCCTGCGGCGGTGGACACGATTCACTTGTATTCCATGGGCATCCCGCGCCTGGTCAACCTGATCTGTGAGCACTCTCTGGTGAACGCATTCGTCGAGCAACAAAAGCCGATCCAGCCGAAGATCGTGGAAGAAGTAGCGCGGGAATTCCAGCTGGACGAGGTGGAACCGATTCCACCGGCGGACAGCAAGCGTGTTACTACCGATGTTTATGAATCTGAAGCCTTCCTGCAAAACCTGGGCGAGGCTCTGTCGCGCTTCCGAATGACCCCGCCAACGGCAACGGGTCGAGAGCGCAAGTAGAACGGCCACCGCCCCCTCGAGAGTCGAGCGGTACCCGGGAAATGTGCACATGCAGCCACGTCCCCAAACGAATTAATGAACTCTGTTCGACGCGTAAGATATTGATAATCCTGATTTTAAAAGGTGAGCAGACGAAATGAGATATCTGGTAACCGGGGGAGCCGGTTTCATCGGCTCGAACATTGTTGACGAGCTGGTCAGACGTGACCAGGACGTCGTTGTGCTCGATGACTTCTCTACCGGCAAGGAAAAGAATCTCGAAGACGTTTGCGGGAAAATTGAGCTCCACACTGGGAGCATCACGAACCTCGAAGTGGTTCAAAAGGCGATGACCGGCGTCGATTTTGTGATCCATCTGGCGGCGCGCACATCGGTCCCCCGCTCCGTCAAGGATCCGATCGAGTGCAATCGAATCAACATTGATGGAACCTTGAACGTCTTGGTGGCAGCAAGAGATGCCCAGGTGCGCAGGGTGGTTTATGCCGCATCTTCAGCGGCCTACGGCGAAACCCCATCCCTTCCAAAAGTCGAGACCATGCCAGCGGCTCCGATCTCGCCCTACGGAGTCACAAAGTACGTAGGCGAATTGTATGCGCAGGTATTTGGAAGGGTGTATGGCCTCGAGAATGTCTCGGTCCGTTATTTCAACGTGTTTGGGCCACGGCAGGAACCTACTTCTCAATATTCGGGCGTGCTGTCAAAATTCATCCTGGCCTTTTTGCAGGACCAGGAACCTGTCGTTTATGGAGATGGGCTGCAGTCGCGGGATTTCACATATATCGCAAACGTGGTTGACGTAACGTTGCGCGCCTGCCACGCCGAAGGAGCTTCGGGCCGGGTCTTCAATGGCGGGACCGGTGCAAGAATCCAACTGAACGAAGTATTGAAGCTGCTTCAGAAGATAGCAGGAAAGAGTTTGTCCGCGCAGTACCAGCCTCCGCGAAACGGAGACATACGCGATTCACAGGCTGACGTGAGCAGCGCACGAGAAGTTCTCGGATATATTCCCTCCGTTGACTTTGAAGAGGGGCTCTGCCGAACCTGGGAGTGGTATCGTAGCAATTACAGCCAGAGAAGCTGATCGCCTTCCACCGGCTTCCTGTCAGAGCTCCGGATGCTCTGTTGGCAATAACGAGCATTTCGCAGCCAGCTGATGGAACCAATGACCCAACCAGGTTCAAAACTGGGAATGATTTCGCTTCTCTCTCTTTGCGGATTGACCTTGTGCATCACCTTGACCGCAGGTCTGTGGCCGTTTTCCACTCAAATCGACAATCAGGTTTCACGGAGCGCGGATTCCCGAGGTTTGGTATTCGATGGTCATGCCGTCATGGTGAGTGGCGGGACTTTTTCCGTCGGCTCGCCTGGATCAGATGAACCACTCACACTCGAGCTTCTCCTTGCTCCGAGTGATCAGTGGGCTTCCAGCACAATTCTTAGCTTCTTCTCCGTGGAAAACCCCAGCCAGTTCACGGTATCGCAAAGCGGCAGTGATCTGGCTTTGGACCTGGTCAGCCCGGGCCCCACGGGAAAGTCGTCGCACAAGAGGCTTTATTCGGCTGACTTATTTCACCAGCAAAAAACTGTGCTGGTGACCATCGTCGCGACCGCCAGTACTATTTCTTTATATGCCGACGGGGCGCTTCAGCGCTCGGCTCGGGGATTCGGATTATCCCGGAGGAATTGCCGGGGCATTCTGCTGGTCGGGGATTCTCCCCAGGGGAACAGAACATGGCAAGGGGAGTATCGGGGGCTGGCATTCTATGCTCGACCACTCTCGGCTGAAGAGGTAGCTCAGCACTATCAGAAGTGGAGCCAGAACCCCGTCAATTCCGATTCTCTTGGCGCAGATTCGCTTTACGATTTCGCCCGCGTGGAGGGAGATGTCCTGCGGAATCAAGGACCGAACGGTCCTGACCTGGTGATTCCTAAATACTACTTCCGATCTAAACCGGCTTTTCTTGAACCGTTCTGGAAAGAGTTTACTCCGAGCTGGTCCTATGTCGTCGACCTGGCCATCAATTTCTTCGGGCTCTTCCCTCTTGGATTCTGCTTTGCCGCTTTCTTTGCTTGGCTCGGGAATCCGCGCCGCAGCCTGCTCTACACAACGCTTTTCGGCCTGTGTATAAGCGTGTTCATTGAAGTCATGCAGGCTTTCATTCCGACAAGGTTTTCCGGAACGACGGACATTCTGACCAACACGGCCGGGACCGCAGCGGGGGCATGGCTGTACCTGAACGAGATGAGCCAAGGGGCGCTGCGGCGGATCGGGATCATCACTTAAGTGACGGATCCGACCTGAGCCAGGACCTCGCCAGAGATTCCACCACAACAATTCGAGCTCAGTTATCTCAATTCATTTCAGGATGATTGGTATTCGGGCAACGCGGTTCAGCCGATATGAGGATAGAGAAGTCTGCCCGCAAGAACGAATGCGGACTCCGGAAGCTGCCGGAATATGCCCTTGGCCATCTGCAGACGCCAATCGGCTTTCCGTACTACTTCGGGAGAGCCGGGAACGACCTTGTAGACAAGGTCGGACTTCGTGGCTCCAAATTTTTCCTTGAAGGTGATCAGGCCGGGGTTGTTGAGATCGGAGCGGCCGAGGTCAAGCTCTCGCGCCCCGCTTCGCTTTGCCTCTTCAATCGCTCTCCACAGCAAAAGCGGCATACCACCGAGGTTGTGGAATCGTTCGTCGGAGCACCCGTATTTGTAGACCAGGGTGTCCTTGTGACGCAGCGTGAAAATGGCAGCGATAACCCGGTCGTCTTTTGAGAGCATCCGGAGCCTGGCTTGCTTCTTCAGGCAACTCAAGAGGTTGGTAAACCACTTTTTCGGCGGTGGCGGAAGCCCTTGGCGTCGCCGCGTTCTCACGTGCAGCCGGTAAAATTCGGCAAGCATCCGGTCTGAGCAGCCTTCCTCATAGTTCAAATGCTCGCGCTCCGCCCTGCGGATTCTTCTCTGGATGGAATCACGGTGAAAGCGGGCATAAACGTCTTCCAACCTCGCTTCCAGGCTGACCCGATGCAGCACGTAGTGCTGACCATCCGAAAAAGAATTGGCGTGAAAAAAACGGGCTTCCCCTCTCGCAGGTCGGAGCTCCACGCTCTTCCAAGTATGATTTTGTTGCAGGTCCCTTAAGTGCCCGAGAATTGCAGCGAGCTCCTCTTCCCGCTCGATCAGCGGATCGACGTGGTCGGAAAAGGGAACGGAAACCAGGCGCGGAGCTACCAGCCAACTGCGAACAATGCAACAAACCAGGCCATTGCTCAATTCTTGGTCGGGCGGCGAAGTAGTAAATGCGATCGGAACATAGTTGTAGGTCCGCTTTAGCGCCTCCAGCCAAGCGCGGGAATGGAAAATGGACGACCGGGGACTCTTCTCGAGGAGTTTTCCCCATCGTTCGTCCTTCAGCGGGTCAACTGTGTATATCAAGTCGTTGACTTCTTTTTCTGGGCGGGTGGACCCACAGTGTACACTTGCCGACGGTTGCCAATCGCGGTATAAACGGTTGGAATCGGTGTGACAGCGGGCCGTCCGATTATAGAGCCTTGTGGGCCATCGGGCGCCCCTGATTTGCGCTTCAGAGGCCGCGACGAGCAGATCTCGGGCTTGACAAGCAGAGCCCGGTGCCAGCCTGGCCTCGAGATTTGCTGGAGTTTTGGCCCGCGACAGCGAGAGGTACTCCCGCTCAAACCTCCCCTTTCCGGTCTGGCTGGCACAACAGGCCAATTCGTCCTTTCCCCCGCCCTGAGGAAATAGATGGGAACAATTAGGCAGCGCAGTTCATCTTTACACGGTCCGGGATTTTGGGGCTTCGTAATGGAACTAACTTGCCGTTCATAATGCAAAGTAACTATTTATATTTCAATGTGATACAATAAATCATAGATGGTTAGATCAGGTTCTATACCCACATGATTGGAGGGCAAATTGCCTCTCAACACGGTGGGTAAGATACCGGTACTTGGGAGTTTTGTGGCGGTAGCCTAGCCGGACCCCGAATTGTGGGGGTGGTCACGGGCAGACGGAGCGGAAGAGTGAGTGGTGAACTTCGCGAGAAGCTGACAGAACTGCCAGGGGGACTGAGCTGGTATGCCCTGCACATCCACTCGCGCAAAGAGGGGTTCGCTGCCCTGCAGCTCGAGAGTCAGGGGATTGAATGCTTCGTTCCCAAGTACAAGAGTCTTCGGAAGTGGTCCGATCGCACCAAGGAAGTTGAGCTTCCCCTATTTCCGAGCTACGTCTTTAGCCGGTTTGATTTTCAAGATCGGCGCCCGGTTCTGATGACACCTGGCGTGCTGCAAATCGTTGGAAATGGCCGCACCGCAATCTCCGTGCCGGACGAAGAAATCTCGGCGATTCAGCGCGCCGTTGCTTCTGGCATTCCGCACCAACCTTGGCCGTACATTGAAGTCGGAGAAAGAGTTCGCGTCACCTACGGGACCCTGGCTGGACTGGAAGGTATTCTGGTCAATTTCAAGGGCAACCATCGAGTGGTGCTTTCTGTCGGCTTGCTTCAGCGATCGGTCGCTCTAGAGGTCGACGTGGCATGGCTCACGGCAGTCAGAACAGAAAAGCGCCGTGACGACGAAAAGGAATTCAGAGAGCAGGCTGTCAGGGTTCCCGCCATAACCTACTGACGGTGGAGTTAAATTTGCAGTCCGCCCGAGTGAAAGCAGACCAATGAGCGCACTAAATGCCTCAGTCCCAGGAAGAAACGTCCCGCGCAAGCTAGTGGTCAAGGCGCACGTTTCCGTACCCCAGACCGAGAATGCACCGGCCCGGATCTTTCTGGCTGAAGATGCCTTTGTTTCCATGTTGTATCTGGAACGCCGGCGAGCCGAACGGACACAAAAGAAGTTCGTGCTCATGCTGGTGGATCTCAGCAGCGTCCTGACGGGTGGACATAAGAAGAGCCTCCTTCAAAAAATTACGGAGGGCATCTCGGAAGCCACCCGCGAAACGGACATCATGGGCTGGTATGTCGAGAATAGCCTTGTTGGCGTGATCGGGACCGAGCTATGCGACGCCGCGCCTAAGTTGATCCAGAAGCGTTTTCTCGAAAGACTGCGCAGTGTGTTCGAGAAAGTTATGGGAAAAGAGGCCGCAGCCGCTATCTCTGTCTCCTTCCATTTTTTCCCGGAAGAGGCCGGCGATGGCGACGGCGGGCACTCTGCAAATACTGCCTTGTATCCTGAACTTACGCGCCGCGAAGAACGCAAGAAATTCGCTTTGGGGCTAAAGCGAGCCCTCGATGTTCTCGGGAGTCTCTTGGCTCTGGTACTCTCTGCTCCCCTGTGGCTGCTGATTGCGGCGGCCATCAAGCTGACTTCCAAGGGCCCGGTGCTTTTCCGTCAAAACCGCCTCGGCCAGTGCGGACGGACCTTCCAGGTTCTCAAATTCCGCTCCATGCGGACGGACTGTGATTCGAAGATTCACGAAGCGTTCGTAAATCAATTTATTGCCGGGAAAGTGGACGGCAACGAGACAGCTCATTCCGTCAAGCCGGTTTTCAAGATCCAGAAAGATCCACGGATCACCAAGGTCGGCCAGCTACTTCGCAAGACCAGCCTCGACGAGATGCCCCAATTCTGGAACGTCCTGATGGGAGATATGTCGCTGGTCGGTCCGCGGCCCCCTCTTGCGTATGAATACCGCGCCTACAATGTCTGGCATCGACGGCGGGTGCTGGAAATCAAGCCGGGTATCACCGGGTTGTGGCAGGTGACGGGTCGTAGCCGGACGAAATTTGATGATATGGTCCGCCTGGACCTGAAGTACGCGCGTACCTGGTCTATCTGGCTGGATTTGAAAATTCTCGTGAGGACGCCTGCAGCTGTCATCCATGGTGACGGCGCTCACTGAGGATCGCTCGGTCTCTTCAAGTTCCGATTTGCTCCCCGCCCTTTTCTCTTAGCAACGTGGGTGCTCAACCACGTTTCAGTTTCCCCTAACTTCTGGCCATTCTTGGCATGAAGTACCGCCCTCAGTTGTTCCTCTTGGAATGAAGCGGATATTGGTCTGCTAGCTCTCCGTCTCAAGGGATAATGCAACCATCCCGGAAAGTGAAGATCCTATGATTCGCATCGGCGTGATTGGTTATGGCTACTGGGGACCGAATGTAGTTCGGAATTTTCATACCCACGACTTTTCCGAAGTTGTCCTGGTGTGTGATAAGAGCCCCAAGTGCGGGGAACGGCTCCGGAAGGTGTTTCCCTCCATGCCATTTAGCGTGGATGAAAACGACGTTCTGAAATCACCGGGCATCGACGTGGTAGCCATTGTCACTCCGGTGTGGACACATTATGAATTGACCAAAAAGGCTCTCGAAAACGGAAAGCACGTTTTCGTCGAGAAGCCCTTCACCACCAGCGTCTCCCAGGCAGAGGAACTGATCGAACTGGCTGAGAAGAAAAAGCTGAAGATCATGGTGGATCACACCTTTCTGTTCACCGGCGCGGTGAAGAAAATCAAGGAGCTGGTTGATAACAAGGAGCTGGGGGATCTGTACTACTACGATTCGTTGCGTGTGAATCTGGGCCTGTTCCAGCATGACGTGAATGTGATCTGGGATCTCGCTCCGCACGACCTGTCCATCATGGACTACGTAATCGGAAAGGAACCGGAAGGAGTTGTCGCGACGGGCGAAAGGCACTTGAATGGCGTTGAAGATGTGGCCTTCATCACAGTGTACTTCCCGAACCACATCATCGCGCATGTGAATGTGAACTGGCTGTCCCCGGTGAAAGTGCGCACCACCCTGATCGGCGGCGAGAAAAAGATGCTGGTATGGAATGACCTCGAGGCAGACGAGAAAATAAAAATCTACGACAAGGGTGTCAGCATGTCCGCCCACCCGAGCAATCTCCATCAATTACTGGTGAGCTACCGTTCAGGCGACATGCGTTCGCCTCAACTGGAGCAGGTCGAGGCGCTCCGGGCGGAGACGGCATACTTCCTGCAATGCATCGAGAAGAACATCACCCCCTTCAACGACGGCGTGGCTGGGCTCCGGGTGGTGCGCATCCTCGAAGCGGCGGACAAATCCGTAAGGAGCCGGGGAGAGGCGGTGAAGCTGTGAACGAGTTCGTCTGCATCGCCCCCACGGTGAAACTCGGGAAGGACGTAAAGCTTTCGAAGTTCATCAATTTATACGGCTGCGAAATCGGAGACGAAACGAAAATTGGAGCATTCGTGGAAATCCAGAAAAATGCGAGCGTGGGCCGGCGCTGCAAGATCTCCAGTCACACTTTTATCTGCGAAGGCGTCGAAATCGAAGACAACGTGTTCATTGGACACAGTGTGACCTTCATTAACGACTCTTACCCCCGCTCCACCACTCCGTCCGGCGGCCTGCAAACCGAATCGGATTGGAAAGTGGAAAAAACCCTGGTAAGAAAAGGCGCATCCATCGGTTCCGGGTCGACCGTCTTGAGCAACGTAACGATCGGCGAAAACGCCATTGTCGGCGCAGGCAGTGTGGTTACCAAGGACGTGCCGGCAAATGCAATCGTAGCCGGAAACCCGGCCAAATTTCTGCGGTTTGTGACAGAGGAGAAACAATAATTCT
Organism: Candidatus Acidiferrales bacterium; assembly: GCA_963842585.1. Lineage (GTDB taxonomy): Bacteria > Acidobacteriota > Terriglobia > Acidiferrales > UBA7541 > Acidiferrum. The sequence continues at coordinate 341,497 of CAWJHG010000010.1, read as the reverse complement.
ATGACCAACGTTACCCAAGTTCCGTTCCTTGATCTCGTGACACCCCACAAAGAGATGGAAGACGAGCTGTTGGGAGTGGTAAGGAAGGCATTCAGTAACGCCGGCTTTATCGGCGGCCCGATGGTTGAGGAATTTGAGCGCGAGTTTGCGAGATTTTGTGACGCCAGGTTTTGTGTCGGTGTGAACAGCGGGACGGACGCGTTGCGGTTTGCCTTTCTGGCGGCAGGCATCGGGCCAGGCGACATCGTGATCACTGCTCCTCACACGTTTATTGCCACGACCGAAGCCATTTCACAGACCGGCGCCGCAATCGCCTTTGTGGATATCCACGAACACACCTACACGCTCGATCCCGCCAGATTGCGCGACTACATCGAGCAGAATTGTGACGTCGACCCCAAGAGCGGAAAGTTGGTCGAGCGTGTCTCCAAACGAAGGGTCGCCGCGGTCGTCCCGGTTCATCTCTATGGCCAGATGGCAGACATGGATCCCATCCTGGACATCGCCACGACGTACAACCTTGAGGTGTTCGAAGACGCCTGCCAGGCACACGGCGCCGAATACTTCTCAAAGAAGTCCAATGCCTGGAAAAAAGCAGGCTCCATGGGGCGGGCAGCTGCATTCAGTTTCTATCCGGGAAAAAACCTCGGGGCTTGCGGTGAGGGTGGGGCCATCACAACCAATGATGAGACCCTGATGCAGCGCATGAAAATGATTCGCGACCACGGCCAGTCCAAGAAGTACTACCACGATATCGAAGGTTACAATGGCAGGCTGGATGCCATTCAGGCGGGATGGCTGAGCGTCAAGCTAAAACGCCTAGCCGGGTGGAACGAGTCGCGCAGGACACTCGCCCATCGCTATCACCAGCTACTAGCTGAGGCGAAGGACACGGTGATTATTCCGGTGGAAGCCCCGTGGACCAGAGGCGTCTATCACCTCTATGTCATCCGCGTGCAGGATCGCGAAGCGCTGCAATCCCACCTCTCCGACGCCGGCATCGGTACCGGAATCCATTATCCCATTCCCCTTCATTTACAGAAGGCTTACGCCCATCTCGGGTACAGGAAGGGCGCATTTCCCGTTACCGAGCGTGTCGCCGCCGAAATTGTTTCTTTGCCGATGTTCCCGCAGTTGCGGCCCGAGCAGCAGGATACCGTTGCGAAGAAGGTTTTGGAGTTCGCCAGCACCAGAGTTGTTTCCTCCCGTTAACCCGTTTCTGGCACCTAGCCCGGGACGGCGCGGAACTAGATTCGTCAAGGTTGCCAGTCACTTAGAGGGCAATTCGTCATCCCGGGAACCGGCCGGAGTGTTTCTTCCGTCCGCGCTCGCCTGAATTACTGAACTCTCCAGTACATTCCTCATGCCTCGTATCGACAGACTTGCCACCCTCTACTGTGCGCATCCGATCAAGCGCATATTTAATCGGGATACTTCGGTCAGCGTGCCCATCCTGATGTACCACAGCATATCCGATAATCTCTTCGGCAAATCCCACCCCTACTACCAAATCAATACTTCGCCTGAGGCTTTTGCGCAGCAGATGAGATGGCTCCGGAATAACGGTTTCCGGACGCTGGACCTGACAGAAGCTCACGCATCCCTGGAGTCGGGAAGAGATGTTTCGAAAACGGTAGTTATTACCTTCGACGACGGGTACCGTGATTTCTACACTGATGGCATGGTGGTCATGAAGCAGTGCGGCTTCACGGCCACCATTTTTCTGGCGACCGACCGTATCCAGGAGAGACCGGTTCGCATCGAAGGGGTCGACTACCTGACGTGGAGCGAGGTGCGGGAACTACACGCCGAAGGGATTGGATTCGGTTCCCACACCGTCACGCATCCAGACCTTCGTTCGATTGGGCCCGACCAGATTGACTACGAACTGGGTTATTCAAAGGAGATCATTGAGGAGAGACTGGGCACAGCCGTTAAGTCCTTTGCCTATCCGTTCGCGTTTCCGGAAGAGGATAAATGCTTCACCCGCTTTCTCGTCGACACTCTTGAAAACCACGGCTATGAAAATGGCGTATCCACGATTATCGGGCGAGCCCGCTCGGGCGACAATCGCTTCTTCCTGCCCCGTCTACCCATTAACTCCTGGGATGATCCGGGCTTTCTCCGCGCCAAGGTCGAAGGCGGCTACGACTGGCTCCACTGGCCGCAATGGTTCAACAAATTTGTTCACCACAACGTCGCTCTGATGCAGCGCCCGCATTCGATCGAGTCAAAGGGATTCAAGTGACATTTTCCTTTATCAACTTTTTTCGTTTTTACCCGCTTGCTGCGTGACATTCACCGGAATGAAATCGTTTTCAAATCGCACTCGAACCTGAAACTTTCATGGACCTATCAATCATCATCGTCAACTGGAACTCCGTAGATTTCCTGCGCGGCTGCCTCAAGAGCGTCTTTCATTCTGCGGGGTCCGTGTCGTTCGAGGTCGTCGTTATCGACAACGCTTCTTTCGACGGCTGTGACACAATGCTCGAGCGTGAATTTCCACAAGTGCGATTCGTCCAGAGCCACGACAACGGCGGTTTTGCGAGAGCCTGCAACCTCGGCCACCAGAATTCGACTGGTCGCATACTTCTGTTCTTGAATCCGGATACCGAGATTAAAGGGAACGCCCTATCTGACCTGGTCAGAGGAATCGATTCCCTGCCCGACGGCGGCGCAATAGGATGCAAGCTCCTGAACGGTGACGGCACCCTGCAAACATCCTGCATCCAGTCTTTTCCAACTATTCTGAACCAGTGTCTGGACAGTGAAGCCCTTCGATCCCGCTATCCTGGTTCGCATTTGTGGGGCATGGGCCCATTATTTCGCGCAACTGCCTCGCCCTCAGCCGTCGAGATGGTCTCAGGCGCTGCGCTTGGAATCCGCCGCGATGTTTTCGAGGCCGTCGGTGGATTCAGCGAAATCTATTTCATGTACGGCGAAGACTGTGATCTTTGCCAAAAAGTTCAGCGGGCGGGCTGGAAAGTATATTATCTCCCTTCCGCGAGCATCGTCCACTATGGCGGCATGAGTACCAAGAAAGCGCCCCAGGGCTCTTTTTCCACATTGGTAATGCAAGATTCCCTGTATCTGTATTTTTCCTCGACACATGGGCGGGCTTACGCCTTGCTGTTCCGTGCAACTCGCGCCCTGGCCGCCGCCGCTCGGCTGATTTTACTCACGGCCACATTTATGATTCCCGAGGATAAGGAGAGCCGGGAGGTGCACGGCGCCGCCTTTCGCAAATGGTGGACCATTCTAAAATGGGCGCTTGGAATGCGCGGCGAGGTGACTCCGAGACGCATGACTCCGCTGCCCGCGCGGGCACAATCCGAGGAACAGCTGGACGGCACGATTACCAAGGTTCTCTAGCGGATGAGGGATTGCGCCGGGCGGCATGGCGCTTCGAGAGTCCAACTTCGCAAGCAGCCGGCGCATGTCCGCACTTCGAAGCCGTCGGGAAAAAGGTGTTACGCTAGCCGGAGTGCGACGCACTTTTTCAGTAGCTTAGGCAAGCGACGTCATTCTTAGAATCGCTGGCTGCTCGAGCTCGACAGCGCAAGAAGCAGGTTCGCAATTCTCTTTCGGAGGCAATCCCGCACTTTTGATCGCTCCGGGACGGCTTTTCGGGAACGACCAGAATGTTTGAAACCGATAAATACCAACGCAAGCTGCACCAGGGAGAACCGGCGAGGCCGACATCCCCCTATCAGCCAGAGATGGCGGTAGAGCTCATCTCTCAGCTCCATTGGGCAGAGCACTGCGTCGAATGTGCCGCGCCTTCCTGCTACCAGAGCTGCGATTTGTATCAGCCGAGAGACGACAAACGCTGCCGGCGGTTCACTTTCGGGTCGTTTCGGAATTCCAACTTCGCTTCTCTCCGCGGCTATGGCGTCGAAATATCGTTCAAGAAATGGGCCAAGATCGAGAGTTACGGCAATCGTGCATTATACCCGGTGAAGACCGTAAAATGGCGCGAACGCCTGTTGGGCCTGTGCGCCCCCGCCGCCAATGCCATCGGAAAACTCCTTGGCAAGGTAACTGGCAATGCCAATTGGGACAGCGCAACCTATATTGCACTGGAAAAGCTGGCCCGTCGGATGGATCGCAACCGGTCCGGTTCCGCTTCGCCGGATGCATTTCTCCTGGAAGTCTACAACCCGATCGCCGAAACGGTGAGAATGCAGTTGAACTTTGCGCCCAGCAAGGAGGAAATTGCGGGGCCCGCCAACCTTGTTCAGCTGTTGCCCTCTTTTGTTACCACGGTTGAATTTCCGAGCGGCTATTCGCGTCACGAAATCGATCAGTCGATGTTCCGTGCAGTCACGGAATCGGATCATCCTTTCAAGATCTCCCTGATACCTGAAGCGGATAACAATGTTCGGTTGGTTTTCCTGACCGCCGACTTTGTGAAATTCTCAAGAAAACCCGTTGCCTCGAATGAGGCGAAGAAACTCAAGTGCGTCGTTTGGGATCTTGACAATACGCTATGGAAGGGAATCCTGATTGAAGGTGACGACGTCCAGCTCCGACCGGAAATCGAGAGACTCCTGAAGCACCTGGATGATCGGGGAATTCTTCATAGCATTTCGAGCAAGAATGACCATGCCTCTGCCTGGGACAAACTGCAGAAGCTGGGCATCAGTGACTATTTTCTCTATCCTCAGATCAACTGGAAACCGAAGGGGTCGAATATAGAGGTAATTGCGAAACGCCTGAATATCGGCCTCGATGCCATCGCCTTCGTTGACGATAACCCGTTTGAGCTGGAGCAGGTAGGGGCGATGTTGCCTGAAGTGGTATGTATCAATGCGGAAGAAATTCCAAACCTGTTCTCAGACCCGCGACTTAAGGGAAGCTCCAGCGCCGATTCGCGGCGGCGGCGTCAATTCTATCGGGAAGCCATCGCCCGGGAAGAAGCGCAGGAAGAATTTGGAAACAATTACCAGGCTTTCCTGTCCTCCTGTGCCATCAAGCTGGAGCTTGCCCCCTACAGTGAGGAAGATCTCGAACGTGTTGCCGAACTGGTTCAACGGACAAATCAGCTCAATTTTTCGGGGCACAAATATACACGCTCGGACCTGAATGAAATTCTGGCAAATCCCAATCTGGACAAATATGTCCTGAAGTGCTCGGACAAGTATGGGTCTTACGGGACCGTCGGATTCGGAATCGTGGAACTGGAAAAGAGCATGATCCGGGTGCGGGATTTCATGCTCTCGTGCCGGGTGCAGGGCAAATTCATCGAGCAGTCTTTCTTTCATCACCTCGTGGATCATCACAACCCGGCCGGGGTTGAGACTCTGTGGGTAAATTATCACGAGACCGCCAGAAATATGCCGGCGAAGCAGGTGCTTGAAACCCTGGGCTTTCTGAAATGCGAGCCTGAATCGGAGGGAGAAGCCGCCGGAATGATTCACACTTCGGCCAATTCCCTGCGATGCGATTTTATTCAACTCCATTGCCGGTTAGCCGTGAAGGAACTGAATAAGCCCGTGATGCTCCCGAGCGGAGCTGGGCCTGAAGGTAGCAGCGAGATGGGGGCCCGTCGGTAACGGGGCCGGGAACGATCTCTGAACAAAGCAACAAAATACCGGCGAGGCCGCCGGTTGCAGCAAGCGGTAATCCTCCAAAACGTCCCGGGCGCCCGGATTCGAGTTCACTGAAAGACCAGGGCAACGGGCGAAATACGCGATGGATCGTTCGGACCTCCTCCCGGAGAATCCCAACCGTTCCCATTTTCCTCGGGATGGATTTCGAAAGCAGAATTCATACATGATGGCCGCACTGAAGATCGACAACGGAACAGCATCTCGCAGTTCCCTGCCCCCATCGGCAGCCGAACCCGTTGAGATCCGGATCGCCCGCTCCACCGAGGAAGTAGAAGCCCTCCGGGAGGTGTGGACTTCCTGGGGAGGGCACCGGGATTCCGACATCGACGTCGTTTTGATGATCATTGAATCTCTCCCCGAAGCAATCCGGCCGCACGTCATTGCTCTCTACAAAGGCGGCAAACCCGACGCGATTCTGATTGGCCGGTTCGAGAAAAAACGATTGGCGTTCAAGGTCGGTTACCTGACGGTTTTCCGGTCCTGGGCCCGGTGCCTTACCTTTGTGTACGGCGCCCTGCGGGGAAGCGCCTCAGCGGAAAACGCGGAGCTTCTGGTCCAGGAGGTCTGCCGCTGCCTCAAGAACAATGAAGCGGACTTGGCTCGTTTTGAATTTATTCGCGTTGATTCGCCTCTTTATCAAAAAGCGATGAACCTTCCAGGACTGCTCAGTCGCGATTCCCACCCGGCTGTGCAGCTTCATGACCTTATGGAGATCTCCGGCTCGGTCGAAACCGTGTATCAGCGCATGTCCAGCAAAAGCAGAGGAGAGCTTCGCAGAAAGATGAGGAAGCTCGAAGTCCATCCTGCCGGTGCGCTGCGGATTGTGTGCTACCGGGAGCCGGCAGAAATCGATCGCATGTTCGCTGACGTAGAGCGGATTGCCCAGAACACCTATCAGCGGGGACTCGGCGCGGGGTTTGCCGATACTCCGGCGGTGCGGCAACGACTTGGCCTGGCGGCCCGCAAAGGTTGGCTGCGCGCCTACGTAGGGTATCTCGGAGAGCGACCTATCTCCTTCTGGATCGGCATGTTATACGGCGATACTTTCGTCGGCGAGTACTTGGGCTTTGATGCGGAGTTTCGCCAATTTGCACCCGGGATGGGTCTCATGATGAAGGGGATTGAAGGGTTCTGTACCGGGGCCAACGGGGATGTGGTGAAGAAGCTGGATTTTGGCCTGGGGCACGCCGAATACAAGGTTGCCCTTTCCACGGAAAACTGGAACGAGGCAATGGTTCACATTTTCAGCCCTACCTTTAAGGGAGCATTGTTGCGTTCAGCGTGGACCGGCAGCCAAACCATGGACCGGTGGGCACGGGGAGTCTTGTCATCCACTTCCTTCTTGCCGCGGTTGAAACGAATCTGGAGAGACCGCCTCGCCCATAAGGCCAACGGGCCGGGGGAGAAGAAAAGTGCACTGTCCGATAACGCGAAAACGGACGCTGGTTGAGCCCGGAGGGCCAGGCCAAGACCACAATCCCGGTCCAACCCAATGACTCTAAATAAGTTAGCCAAGGACGCCGACGAGCATGTCAGAGAGAACAGGTGGCATCGGCCACAGAAGCTGTCCTTTTTCTGTCCTTTGATACAGTAGTGGGAGTGTGCCTGCCTTTCTATACTAATCCTGTGTTGAAAGCTGCTGCCCAGGCGATTGAGCAGCCCGCATTACCTTTGTTTGAGTAGCTACAACCCCAGTAAGATGATGAGGATGCGATGCGTAAGTTGATTTTCGTGGTGGCTTGTTTCTCTTTCCTCGCAGTGAGTCAAATCAGGGCAAACGACATCTATATCGCACAGAGTGCGGCCGGAGCCGCCAATGGTACGGATTGTGCAGACCCGTATGCGATGAGCTTCTTTAACGAAAGATGGAGCTGGGGATCGCGTGACAATCAGATCGGCCCGGGAACAACTGTCCACCTCTGCGGGACATTTTCGATGCCGGCAGGCTCGAATGGAACACTCACTTTTCGGAACGGCGGTAGTTCCGGGAAGCCTATCACGTTGTACTTTGAGAATGACGCAATTGCCACGGCACCTTATTGGGGCGTGAACGGTTTTATCTTCGCGAGCGGGCTGAGCTACATCACGGTGAATGGAGGAACGAACGGAACCATCGCGTCGATATCGAACGGAACGAAATTGGCGAATCAGTTCGCTCCGAGTGGGGGAGTTATTTTTTATAACGTATCCAATTCCGAAATCAAGAACGTGAACATATCGAACATTTATGTCCACTCCTGCACTCTTCCCCTGTCGAACTGCACCGATGAAGTAGGTACCCAAGACACCTGGGGGATTCAATGGCAGGGCGGCTCAAATGTGAGTATCGACGGAAACACCATTCATGATGCCTACGGATGTATCCAGTACGGCATTCCGTCAGGGACCATCAGTTCAAACATCAAAATCTTCGGCAATAACGTATATAACTGCAATTGGGGCGTTAGCGTGGGGGGAGGGAGCAGTGGCAACGTCGTGAACGCCGTTTCCATCTTCGGGAATCGAATCCACGACTGGGGCAACTGGGATGATGCCCTAGGGGCCAATCACCACGATGGGATTTTCCTGTTCGCGATGGGCCCTGGGTCTGCCTACAACGAGGTCCAAGTCTACAACAACATACTCTATGGCTTCATTCAGACGCCATTCACAGCTTACATCTACATGTCGACGAATGGCGGAACGAACAACTTTGTTTTCAACAACGTACTGTATAACACCGGGCCCAGCCACCCGGCGAACGCATATCTGTTCGACTACGGGACCGGAATTTTCGATTTTAACAACACCATCGTTGGCCCGCGTACCTCGAATACCGGCGGAAATGGCTTCATTACCTACGCTGCCGGCAGCACGCTCAGAAACAATGTCATTTCCACTTGCTACGTCGGAATTGCTGTCAACACCGGGGCGAGCCTGGCCTCGAGCGACTACAACGATCTCTACAACTCCGGCGCCACCGCCTACGACGGGGTCAATTGGTACGCCACCTTGTCCAACTGGCAAAAAGCCACAGGCTTCGACACCCACAGCACCAATGGAAACCCGCTGCTGAGCGCCGGAACCACTCCGCCTTACCAGTTGAGCAGCACGTCATCGGCGGCCTATCAAAAGGGTACGAATCTTACCAGCTATTGCAGCGTGGTTCCGGCGCTGTGCACGGACGCGGTAGGCAATGCTCGTCCGGCCACTGGCGCATGGGACATGGGGGCATATCAGTACTCGACTGCAAGCAAATCTAGCGGCGCTCCGAATCCACCTACGGCGCTCAACGCGGTTGTCAATTAACAGGCGGGAAGCCGGAGCTAAACCAGCTAGTAGAAATTCATCCCCCGGGTACTTATGGGCCGACTTTAGTTCGGTCTACTCAGACCAACCCCATCGGGAGAGCAGCGAGTAGGCCCGCACGCAGTTGCATCAATCTACCTTCCTGATCTGGCCTGCCCGGTCCATTGCGAAGAAGCGGGCTGCGAGTCCGTATCCACCAAGATTCAGATTCGCAATCCATTTCGGAGAACCCCAGGCCAACTCGTGGGAGGGGTTCTTCCTTCGACTCAAATCCGGGCGCCAGGACTCGCTTGAGTGCCCAGTGCTTGCTGTAAAGTAAAGAGTTCAAATGAAAGTGCCGTCAGCTGCAAACGCAGACTGCTAATATGCAAACCGAGAAGCCGAATTCCAATTCCACTGTAAACCACCCATCGAATCGTCATTTGGCTTCGTCGATCGGGAGAAGCACGCTCTTCGGGGTGATTGCCAATGGCGCTCAGATCGCCACCAGGCTGATCACGGTTCCGGTCGTCATCCATCATTTGGGACTGGATGGGTACGGTATCTGGTCCATCATCATGGTCACGGCCGGCTACATGCGCTTCGGCACAGCCGGGATCAAATCGGCGTTTCAAAAATATGTGGCTGAGGCGACGGGAACCGGAGATTACGCCAACGCGAGCGTGTTGCTGAGTACGGGCAGCATTTCCATGCTGCTTCTGTCCATTACCGGCCTCATTCCCATTGCCCTGTATTCCCGATCGCTCGCCGTGATGGGAGGTGTGCCTCCAGAGTTTGTGGCCGCGGCAGCCGCATCGATAACGGTGCTTGCCCTGACCTACGCCATTTCCAACTTCGGATCTGCCTTTGAAGCAATCGTAATGGGGGGGCACCGGATCGACCTGACCAGGAAATTCAATACCATCCTGACCATTTGCGAGGCTGTCGCCATCATAGTCCTCTTACATTTCGGCTATGGCCTGCTCGGCATGACCATCGTAATGGCGGCTTCTGAGCTGGTGCTGGTCTTTTGCTGTTACCGGGCTTCGCACAAGGTCGTTCCCCTGATGCGGATTAGCCCCTCCTACTTCAGACGGAGCGCTTTCCCGGAACTGATTCGCTATGCGGGCAGCTACCAACTGGTGAACGTACTCGAATTGCTCTATGGGGCGGTCGTGCCCCTGGTGCTCCTGAAGTATTTTGGAGCCACCCCTGCCGGAATCTTCGCGGTTGCGGCAAGGTTGACGGCATCGGCGCTCGTCGCTCAAGATGCGCTAATCATGCCAATTCTATCCGGCGGAGCACTGGTGTTTGCTTCGCAAAATGCGGAACAGGTACGCTTGTTTCTCGCCAAGGCTTTCAAGATGACGTTGGCGCTGACCATACCTCCTTTGGCGCTGGTAGGCGCTTTCGGCACAACGATGGTGATGGCATGGACAGGCCAGGACGCGCCCGAATTTCGGAGCGCCATTTTGTTGACGGCAGTGGCCGGACTGTTCCGTGCCGTGTCGCTCCTACAACTGGTTCTTTACCGAGCTACGGGTCGAGCGCTGCTTGACAACATCCGGCAGGTCTTGAGAATTGTGGTGATTTTCATCGTCGCTCTGTTTCATAAGCCGTTGGGCTTCGAAGGGGTATTGGCAGGCATGGCATTTGCTGAGTTGGTTGGCGTCCTCTTCATGTTTGTTGCCATGTCATCCACATTTCAAGGGTTCAGCGCCAAAATCCTGGCCCGCGATACACTCAGAATTATGGCGGCAACAACATTGCTTATCGCTGGTGGACTGCTGGCTTCGCGGATTCCGATACCCTGGCAAGGAACCGAACGGATCGTCGCCTTCCTAAAACTGGCCGAAATCGGAATTGCCTGCCTCATTGTTGCTTGGCCTGCGGCAGTCTTAACGAAAACATTTTCGGTGGCAGAAAGGCAGACGCTGCTCAATGCCTTTCTGCCGGGAAGAAAACGCGAAGCAGCTGCAAACGACTAAAAAGGGAGCGCAATCTCATCTTGCGATCTGCTCATTCAGTGCCCAGCGAGGACATTCTGGAGTGGTTCGATCATGTCCTACCCATTCTTAATACACTCTGGTTGCGTACCACGTATCCTTTCGTGCGGTTGGGGCGCCATGCCTCGATCCACCATACCTGTGAGCTCCGAAGGTCATTTTCCAATCGAATCGAAATCGGAGATTCGGTCTATCTGGGACCGGACGTTTGGCTGAATATCCCGGAACGGTCGGCAGACCCCGCACCGGTACTCACGATCGGGAACGGCTGCAAGATCGGCAGGCGCTGCATGGTCTCGGCAAAGAACCGTGTTCGTCTCGATGAGGATGTCTTGCTGGGGCCGGGAGTGCTTATTACGGATCACAGCCATGAATTCTCCAATATCGACTTACCGATCGTGAAGCAGGGAATAACGGCCGGCGGCACGGTACACATCGAGCGGAACTGCTGGATCGGCTTTGGCGCAGCCATTGTCTGCACGTCGGGTGACCTGGTAGTGGGCAGGAACAGCGTCGTCGCCACCAACGCCGTGGTGACGCGAACGGTCCCGCCTTTCTGCGTGGTGGCCGGGAATCCGGCTAGAATCATCAGGCGGTATGATCCTGGGTCGGGAATTTGGGTAAGAGAGAAAGAAAGTTGAACGTTGCGCTCTGGCTTGCGAGCAGTATGCCGGAGCACAACTTGCGGATAACCGGGTGCACGATAGTTTCCAGAAGCTATAGTTGAGAATCAGATGCAAGAGCCGAATTTCGATTCCCCAATTGCAGCGTTTGGAGGTGGATCGACCACCAGTGTGATCGATCCACTGGTGGTGGTCATGGTTGTGACGATCGTCATTCTGACGATCATCCTGAAACGCAAGTACGTGATCGTCCCGCTGATCCTCGGGATACTGCTGATACCCTACGGGCAGAATTTATACCTCGGTGGGTTCCATCTGTACATGAGCCGCCTGCTCATTCTGATCGGCTGGATTCGCGCGGTATTACCCCGGCGTTCCTCCTCCCATACATTTCTCGCCGGCGGATTCAACGTTCTCGACAAGGTATTTCTCATCTGGGCGCTGTGCCGTGCGCTTGCGATTATCCTTTTGGCCGGACAAATGGCTGCGGTCACAAATCAGTTTGGCTTTCTGTGGGATGCCGTTGGTGCATATTTCCTCTTCCGCAGCCTGGTTGAGAGTGAAGAAGATGTTCCCCGCATTATCAAAGCCCTTGCGTTCGTGGCGGTGATCGCTTCAGTGGGAATGATTTACGAACAAATGAAAGGGCAAAATCTGTTCGCCTTTCTGGGGGGCGTCCGGGCGATACCCGAGGTGCGCCAAGGGCGAATCAGGTCGCAGGCCTTTTTCGGGCACGCCCTGTTGGCGGGGGCTTACGGTGCCACCACGTTTAGTCTATTGCTGTGGCTCTGGAAGCGAAATCGGAGCTGGTTTGTTCCCGTGATCGGCATGGTCGCCTGTTGTGTGATGGCCTATACGGCAGCCACCAGCACTCCCTTGCTGGCCTTGGCGGGCGCAATCCTCGCGCTGTGCCTGTGGCCCCTCCGTGGACACATGCGAATGGTCCGCTGGGGAATCGTCGTCATGTTGGTGGGACTCCACCTGGTGATGAAGGCTCCGGTCTGGTTTCTCCTGGCGCGTATTGACGTAGCGGGCGGCTCAACGGGATATGGCCGTGCGATGCTCATTGACAATTTTGTTCGCCATTTTGGCGAGTGGTACTTGATCGGTACCAAGAGCAACTCAAATTGGGGTTGGGACATGTGGGACCAATGCAACCAATTTGTTGCCGAAGGGGAAAGCGGCGGTCTGGTGGTGTTTGTGTGCTTCGTTGCCATGTTCTGTATCGCCTATCGCTGGATTGGCAAAGCTAGAAAATCCGTCGAGGGTGACAGGAATCGGGAGTGGCAATTTTGGATTCTGGGAGCCGCGCTTTTCGCCCAGACGCTGTGCTTCTTCGGCGTTGATTATTTTGACCAGATGAAGTTCGCCTGGTACTTGTTCCTGGCCATCATTTCAGTGAACACCGAATTCGTGCGGCTGCCCCTCGCGCTGGCATCGACGGGCACCGACAAGGAAGGTACCTGGGGTATTCCCAAACGCTGGGAACCGCTCCCCGAGCCTCAAGCTGACCCCGCGCCTGATTCAGGTCAGCCCGTTGAGATACTAACCGAAGTGGACGGTGCAAGCCCTGAGACGACGCAAGACAGTCTGCCCAGATTGCCAGAGAATGTCCGTTTGCCAAAAGGATAGGTGCGCCGTGCCCGGCGGTCCAGATTTCGAACGGTGGAACAGAAGGCAAGATGAAGATGCCGAGGGGAAATTCGGGAGTCGAAATGTGTCGAAGGCGCGGCAGATGAGCTTTGCATTTCCTTTGTGCTCATCGCTTTTAACCGCATTGAAAGATCACCTCATGAACGCTAGGCAACCGAGCCGATGATGCAGGCCAACGAAAATATTTCTGTTCTGCCCGAAATGAAATCCCCGGACCCGAAGGAAACCCGATATCTGGTGATCACCCCCGTCCGGGACGAGGAAGCCTACCTGGCGTTCACCATGGAGAGCATGGTTGCACAAACCGTCCGCCCGTCGGAGTGGATCATCGTCAACGATGGCTCGACGGATCGTACCGGTGAGATTATTGACAGATATGCCCGTCAATACCCCTGGATTCGTGCTGTTCAGCGAGAAAATCGCGGATTCCGGAAGGCCGGGGGAGGAGTTGTCGACGCTTTTAACGACGGGTATCTGGCTGCGACCCGCAAGGATTGGGAATTTATTGTGAAGCTCGATGGCGACTTGACCTTAAAGCCTGATTACTTTGAGAAATGCCTGGAAGAATTCAGGAAGGATGCTCGCCTGGGTGTCGGCGGCGGGGTAATCGTCAACGTTGTAGATGGAGTCCTGCAGATTGAAGAATGCCCCTTATTTCATGTCCGGGGCGCTACCAAGATATACAGAAGGGAATGCTGGGATGCGATCGGCGGATTCTGGCCGGCGCCGGGCTGGGACACCATGGACGAAGTAAAGGCAAGTATGCTCGGCTGGACCTCCCGCAGCTTCCCTGACCTGCAGATCATTCATCACCGGCTTACGGGAACGGCGGAAGGAATCTGGAAGGGTATGGTAAAAAATGGGCTGGCCAACTACATCTGCGGCTATCACCCGCTTTTCATGCTCTCGAAATGCGTGGCTCGCGTGGTGCAAGAACCGTACGTCATCGGCTCCATTGCTCTCTTCTGGGGATTCATGAGCGGTTACATGAAACATATTCCCCAAGTGAACGACCCACAAACCATCGCGTACCTTCGCCGCGAACAATTGAAACGCATATTAGGAAAAGAGACGATATGGAAATAGTTGTGCACGAACTAAACCTTTCCAAAGGGTACGGGATATGACACAGACTCCTTCCACACCGGGGACCAGCCCGGTCGAGCGGGAATCTGAAGCCACGCCTAGGGCAGATTCCGTGAGGCAGTACTTCGGCGAGTCGAGAAATTACCTCGACATTCGACGTTATATGATCGAGATTCGGAGGGAAACCGTAAGCGAACTTACGGCTGGTCGTGTCTTTCACAACATTCTGGATGTCGGGTGCGGAGACGGCTCGATATCGATTCCGCTTCTCGATGCGACGAATCGACTCTCCCTTCTCGACTTGTCCGAAGCCATGTTATCCCGCGCACTTTCCCAGGTGCGGCCGGAGCTGCTGCCCAATGTTGCCACGTTCCATCAGGACTTCCTGACCGCGGCGCTTCAGCCTGGGGGCTATGACCTGATCATCTGCTTAGGCGTCCTGGCCCATGTCGAGGACCCGAAGCCGGTCATCGAGCGAGTGTCGCGATTGCTGCGACCCGGAGGACTGCTCATTCTGGAATGTACCGATTCCACCCATTTTACCAATCGGCTTACCCTCACCGTGGGCCGAATTCGAAGCATCCTGAAAAAAGGCCACCCCTACCGCACCAAACTGGTATCCGCCCGATCGGTCGTCAGCATCGCCCAAAGCAACCGATTGAAATTGTTGAGCGTGTACCGGAATAACGTCGCGTTGCCTCTTATGGGTAAGCTCTTCAGCCAGGAGGCACTCCGGAAATTCATCCGCTCGATTTTTGGCACTGCAAAGCACAATCGGAATGCCTGGCTTGGGAAGGAATGCATCTTTGCGTTCGAATCGGAAAGCGGAACTGGGATGCACAATCAATAACTCGCCGAGCTTCAGCAACACTCATGAACCGCAAATTACTCCGATCGATAAAACTTGCAATCAGCCTTGCGTACTGGTCCGCTTCGATACTAAAAAGCTCAATGTTGGGGCTCATGGGCTGGCCACGCAGAGAGCGTTGTATCGTCCTTTATTATCACGCGATCGCAGCTGCCCACCGCGCACGGTTCGCCAAACAGATGGATATGGCCATGAAGTATTCGCTCCCAGTTGCCGCAGGGAAAAGGCGATCCCTCGGGCCGGGTGGGACATATTTCGCGGTGACTTTCGACGATGCCTTGCAAAGCGTGGCCGAAAATGCGCTCCCGGAACTGCAGCGAAGGGAGATTCCATCAACCATATTCGTCGTGACCCGATCGCTCGATCAGTTCCCTATCTGGATGGACTCCAGCTGCCATAACTTGGGATCCGATAAGGTCATGTCTCTCAAGACACTGAAGGAGAGCATGTCGGACCTGGTGGAGATAGGCTCACATTCTCTGACCCATCCCTATCTGCCGAGATTGGAAGAGCAGGAGGCCCGCCGGCAAATATCAGAATCGAGATCGGAACTTGAGTCACTCCTGAATACTCGAGTGACTCTTTTCAGCTTTCCTTACGGCGCCTTCAACGAGAAGACGATACGCTACTGCAGAGAAGCGGGTTATCTGCGGGTTTTTACCTCCATGCCGAGAACCGCTCTGTCGAACCCCGAAGAGTTTGCCTGCGGTCGGATCGAGGTGACGCCGGCGGATTGGCCGATGGAATTCTTTCTAAAGATCCAAGGCGCGTACAGCTGGTTGCCTGCGGCCTTCTCCCTGAAACGGAAGATAAAATCCTCCTTCCGAAGCCGGAGGCCCGGAAAGTTTTCCGAGGAACTTGAGAAGCGGCCGCACACTTCCTTGAATGGCCGATGAATTGGCCGATGTGCGCGCCCGCTTTCACAACCGCACAGGAGGGATTTTTCCCTGCAACCTGCGGAGACGAAGACTAGGAATTTGTGGCCGCCCTTGGCTCGATTTTTCCTCAGGATGTGTGAGTCGTACGTGGTGTCGCACTGCGAAATATGATCCAAAGGGGAAGTATTTGTTCTTGCCTCCGGGCGGAACTGCGATGGGTCCTGGGCCCCGCCGGTTGACACAAGAGAGGTTCTCTACCCGCCTGAAGCTTCTATCGGGTGAAAACCCCGGTGAAAGCGCTCAGAATGCCCGGAGTGGCGGATGCCCCGACGATCATTCTCTGGCCGTTGGACCTCCGCTAGTCTGGCCAGCAGGGTGGTCGCGGCGGTTTCGCTCCGAACGCACCGCATCACGCGCGCGGCAGGGTCTCTCGCGAGCGGGCACTTCAAAAACAGCGGCAAAACTCGAGAAAAGGGGTACTTCTCCGGAGGGCTGGCATCCAGGGGACTCTGAAATTGACTTTCCGTTTTTCTCCTGCTAGTCTCTTCAATCCGCAGACCGAGGAACAGGATTCGCAGATTGATTAAATCTGCTCGGATCTTCCTCATTTTGGGCACGTTAACTACAACGATCTTCGAGGCAATCAACGTTTACGGAAAACCGTAACGACACGGCTCTTGCCGGTGTGATTCCATATTAGGTGCGCTTGATGAAACAGCTCCTTTTTGCCGTCGGATTGCTTCTGGTCCTGGCCTTTCCGGCCCGCGGCACAATTACGGAAATTCAGCATCCCCAGACAAGTCGATCGACCTGTTCGAAGACGGTCAATACCTGCACGCTTACGGTGGCTCCCACTGGCTCCGGGCATTTTGCAGTCGTGATGATCACGCTCATGTCGTCATCGAACACCTGGGTGACCAGCATTACGGACAACAAGGGTGGCAGCTGGACTGTTCCGGGAAACAGCGGGTCAGGGGGATGCTATTTGTTTACCGGAGCCTACGGGACTACGGGGTGCGCATACAATCTGGCGCTTCCCGCCGGAGTCACCTCCATTACCGGTACGTGGAGTATGGCCATTCCCGAGGGAGCAGAGATGGATTTCCGGGAGTACGCCTATACCGGGCCTTCGGTCAGTCTTGACAACATAGGAAGTTACGGTCATCCAGCCGTAACGGCCACTTCCATCGTGGGGATTGCCCCTGTTCTTTCGGGAACCAACGACGTAATCGTGCAATCCATTGCGACCGGTTCTGACTACGCGACGGGTGTAACGGTCTACGGGAATGAAAACGTTGGAGACACCTACTTCGCCTCAGCTGATCTGCTGAATACGACTTCAACCGAACCCCCGACGTTCACATTGTGCTGTACCGTTGCGGCGTATGCGGTTATCTATGTCGCAATCAAAGAAAGCAGTAGCCCCAATGTGTACGTAGCACAGACCCCCCTGGGACAAAACACGGGCGCGGACTGCGCCGATGCCCTCTCCTACAGTGCCGTTTCCTACAATATGCCCGGGACAACCTACCATTTATGCGGTACTTTTTCGCTGCCTGCCGGATCGAGCGGCCCCATTACTATAAGTGCTAGCGGCACTCCAGGGAATCCCATAACCATCAAATTCGAGGCCGGGGCCAGCGCAACTGCGCCGTATTGGGGCCCGAACGGTTTCATCTACGCCGCCGGAGAGAGTTACATCACGGTGGACGGCGGTGCCAATGGCAGCATCAGCGCGACAGCAAACGGGACGACACTTGCCAACCAGTCCACACCCAGCTCGGGAATCTATTTCACCAATGTTTCCAGCTCCGAGATCAAGAACCTGACCGTTTCGAATATTTATGTACACCGCTCATCGCCGAACGACGAAGTTGGCACTCAGGATACTTGGGGAATCCAGTGGGTGAACGGTTCGAATGTGACAATCGACAACAACACGATCCACGACGCGTATGGCTGCATCTACTACACGTTTGCTCCCTCAGCGACCAGCTCGACAGTCAAGATATTCGACAATACTGCATTCAACTGCAACTCGGACATTACGACGGCGGCAGGAGGCGCCGGTGCCATCCTCGGGACGGACTTGATCTACGGGAATGTGCTTCATGACTGGTCCAACTGGGACGAAACGGCAAACCAAAACTCCCACGCCGGCATTTCCGTCTTCACTGCCGGAGCCGGTGCCCAGGTAACCGGCCTGCAAATCTACAACAACCTGGTCTACGGAAATATGACCGTGATGACGGCCTATCTCTCTCTGCTGGAGAACCCGGGGACCATCCTGAACGCCTACGTATTCAATAATGTTTTCTACAATGTCGGAACGGGCTACCCGGCAGACGGCTATCTCGATGATTGGTCGTCTCAGGCTTTCGTGTTCAATAACACGATTGTAGGCCGCGCCGGGTCGAGCAACGGAGGGTCGGCCTACAATCAGAATGGCATCGGAAGCACACTCTACAACAACATTTTCACTACCTGCTACGTGGGATTCTCCGTGAACACGGGTGCCAGCATTGCCGCGAGCGATTACAACGACATCTACGGGTGCAACGACGTCGGCCTTTCCCAAGGTTCGTTCGAGACTACTTTGGCGAATTGGCAGGCTGCCACCGGGTTAGACGGGCACAGCACCAGCGGAAATTCGCTTTTGAGCCCGAGCAGCGCTCCGCCCTATCAGTTAAGCAGTACCTCCTCGGCTGCCTTTCGCACCGCAAGTAATCTGTCCAGTTATTGCGCCACGGTTCCGGCGCTGTGCACCGACTTTGCAGGCAACACCCGCCCTTCGACCGGCGCATGGGATATGGGAGCATTCTTTCTTGGGGGCGGAGCCTCTCAGGCTGCTGTTCCGGTCTGTACGCCGGGTGCCGGGACATACAACAATGCGCCGTCGGTTGGCTGCAGCAATCCCAGTTCGGCTCCCGTTCTCTGTTACACCACCAACGGGACGGTCCCAGCCACAAATGGTCTGACCGGCTGCACCAGTGGAGCGGTTGTCTCCGGCTCCATCGGCATCTTTTTCACAGGCACGAATCTGCAGGTTGTCGCTGGTGGAACAGGCTTCACCGACAGTAGTCCCGCTTCCAATACGTATGCCCTGACCGCAGCAGCGCCAACCTTTTCGCCGGTAGCTGGTTCTTACCCGTCTTCGCAGAACGTTACGATTTCGACAGCCACGACCAATGCATCTCTGCTGTACTGTTTTGATACGACAAATACCTGCACCCCGGGAACACCCTATTCGGGCCCTGTGGCTGTAAGCTCCAGCGGCTTTCTGAGAGCGCAGGGGACGCTGGCTGGATTCACCAACAGCAGCATAGCGAGCGCACCATACACCATCGGAACAACGACGGGCATGCCCTCGATTACCCTGATTCAGCATCCGCAAACCACGGCCACCACCTGCTCCGGGTCCGTCAACACCTGCACGCTCACCATAGCTCCGACCGGTTCCAATCACTTTGGCGTGGTGATGATTTCGCTTCTCTCCTCAAAAAACACCTGGGTTACCAGCATCACCGACAATCAGGGAGGAACGTGGATTGTCCCGGGCAGCTCGGGGTCCGGAGGCTGCTACCAATTCTCCGGTTCCTATGGCGGTACCGGGTGCGCCTATAACCTGACTCTCCCTGCAGGGGTTACCTCGATTACAGGGACTTGGAGCTCTGCGGTAACCCAGGGTGCCCGGATGGATTTCCGGGAATACGCCTACACCGGCTCGGGAATTGCCCTGGACAGCGTCGGAATATACTCCCACCCCGCGAATGGAGCGACGACCGTCACCGGGATTTCTCCCCTCCTCACCGGAGCCAATGACGTCATCGTCCAATCATTCACTTCTGGCTCCGATCGTGCCACCGGCGTTACCACCTATGGCGATGCCAACATCGGAGTTACTTACTTTGGTTCCGCAGATTTATTGAATGCCAACTCGACGACCGCCCCCACGTTCCCCCTGTGTTGCACCACTGCCGCTTATGGAGTTGCTTACATCGCGATTACGGAAGCGGGCGGAGCCTCTCAGGCCGCTGTTCCGGTCTGTACGCCGGGTGCCGGGACATACAACAATGCGCCGTCGGTTGGCTGCAGCAATCCCAGTTCGGCTCCCGTTCTCTGTTACACCACCAACGGGACGGTCCCAGCCACAAATGGTCTGACCGGCTGCACCAGTGGAGCGGTTGTCTCCGGCTCCATCGGCATCTTTTTCACAGGCACGAATCTGCAGGTTGTCGCTGGTGGAACAGGCTTCACCGACAGTAGTCCCGCTTCCAATACGTATGCCCTGACCGCAGCAGCGCCAACCTTTTCGCCGGTAGCTGGTTCTTACCCGTCTTCGCAGAACGTTACGATTTCGACAGCCACGACCAATGCATCTCTGCTGTACTGTTTTGATACGACAAATACCTGCACCCCGGGAACACCCTATTCGGGCCCTGTGGCTGTAAGCTCCAGCGGCTTTCTGAGAGCGCAGGGGACGCTGGCTGGATTCACCAACAGCAGCATAGCGAGCGCACCATACACCATCGGAACAACGACGGGCATGCCCTCGATTACCCTGATTCAGCATCCGCAAACCACGGCCACCACCTGCTCCGGGTCCGTCAACACCTGCACGCTCACCATAGCTCCGACCGGTTCCAATCACTTTGGCGTGGTGATGATTTCGCTTCTCTCCTCAAAAAACACCTGGGTTACCAGCATCACCGACAATCAGGGAGGAACGTGGATTGTCCCGGGCAGCTCGGGGTCCGGAGGCTGCTACCAATTCTCCGGTTCCTATGGCGGTACCGGGTGCGCCTATAACCTGACTCTCCCTGCAGGGGTTACCTCGATCACAGGGACTTGGAGCTCTGCGGTAACCCAGGGTGCCCGGATGGATTTCCGGGAATACGCCTACACCGGCTCGGGAATTGCCCTGGACAGCGTCGGAATATACTCCCATCCGGCGAATGGAGCGACGACCGTCACCGGGATTTCTCCCCTCCTCACCGGAGCCAATGACGTCATCGTCCAATCATTCACTTCTGGCTCCGATCGTGCCACCGGCGTTACCACCTACGGCGATGCCAACATCGGAGTTACTTACTTTGGTTCCGCAGATTTATTGAATACCAACTCGACGACCGCCCCCACGTTCCCCCTGTGCTGCACCACTGCCGCTTATGGAGTTGCTTATATCGCGATTACGGAGTTATGACCGAGCAGGCGGCATGCTGCGACCCGACAAAGAAACTCACGCAACGAGCGCTTCGGTGCATGCATTTTCCCTATGAGGATCGTGTTTGTGGCCTTCACAACAATATACGGCTGTCCTTCTTGCTCGAGCTTCAGGCATCCCTCAGGCACTTCTGATCGCCCTGCCACCAGAACTCGCAGATGCCCGGTGCCCCGCTGAGGATGCAGGCTTAGGAAGTGCAGCTCGGAGCTAGTGGCTTTATCCTCCAGACTTTATACTTGAATTGATTTGCAAGGCTTTGCTTGCTCATGAACCGACAATTCTTTGAATTCTACCGGTGCCCGACCGACGCCGTGCGGTTTGTCGTCGACGAAGGGGTCAGTCCGAAGCCGGGATACTTTCGTTTTGGCAAAGAACTGACATGCTATGGGGCAACTTCCGCGGTGCCGGCAGCCAGCAACCCCTACAAATCGCTAGGGGATGCTCGCCCCGCGGTTCGCGTGAAAGGCGGCCAAGTCAACCTGCCCTTCGATGCTGACCAGGTCGCGGACTGCCTACGGTATGAACGTTACACGAACGGAGCGCATCCCGGCACTCCCCGTTTGGGCGTCAGTCAGATGGTCAGGAACTTTTATTACCTTTGCAGACCCCTGATGTCGGTGGCAGTCCGAAGTGTCCTCCAGCGCATCTACCTTCGCGGCCAGCTGAACAATCCCTTCCCGGTGTGGCCGGTGGACCGCAGTGTGGATCGCCTGTTTGAAGAGATGATGAAACTGGCCCTCAAATCGAATGGAAACGTTCCGATCCCGTTCGTTTGGTTCTGGCCCGAAGGTGCCAAGGCTGCATTCATTCTCACCCATGATGTGGAGGACGAAATCGGCAAGGCATTCTGCACCTCGCTGATGGACATCGACGATGAGTACGGTTTCAAGGCCGCTTTCCAGATCGTTCCGGAAGATCGCTACGGGGTCGAGCCCGAGTTCCTAAATCAATTTCGTTCTCGGAATTTTGAAATCTGTATTCACGACCTGAACCACGACGGAAATCTCTACCGGGATCGCTCGGAATTCAAACGTAGGGCGCAACGCATCAACGATTACTGCAAGAAATTCGATACCCAGGGCTTCCGGGCCGGGGTGCTCTACCGAAATCTCTCCTGGTATGGCGACTACCAGTTTTCCTACGACATGTCTGTGCCAAACGTAGCCCACCTGGATCCGCAAGGGGGCGGCTGCTGTACGGTCATGCCTTACTTCATCGGCAAAATCCTTGAACTCCCTGTTACCGCGACGCAGGATTATTCCCTTTTTTACATACTCCGGGAACGTTCCATCAACCTCTGGAAACAGCAACTCAGGACCATCATCGAAGGGCACGGCCTCATCAGTGTCATTATCCACCCCGACTACATGAGGGAACCTGAGCAGCAGAGAATGTTCCGCGATCTACTGGGTCACGTGCGGACTCTGTGCGCAACCGAAGGCGTCTGGGCGACTCTGCCGTCGAAGATAAACTCCTGGTGGCGACAGCGAAAAGAAATGGAGCTTGTCTCCACCCCGGAAGGGTGGCGAATCACCGGACGCGGGAGCGAGAAAGCCCGGATTGCCTATGCCTCTCTCGAAGGCGATTCCCTGGTCTATTCCTTCACCGCGCCCGAAAGCATCGCTCGCGATCGGTTGGAGGTTCAGAGCGACAGAGCGTTCTCGGGCCATCCGAAGGCCCTTCCGGTCGCAGAGCTTCCGGAGAGTGGACCCCTCGCCCCTGCGCTTTCCTCGGGTGCGGCCACACTCCCGGTTTCATTGGAGACTTCCGCGAATTTGCGGGGCAAGCCAGCCCCGCAGACCTCCCGCCGTCCCCTGCGGGTAGCGATGGTTTCCTACTCCTTCTATGAGAAGGACAATCGTGTTCTGCGCTATGCATCAACGCTCGCCAAGCGTGGCGACTACGTGGATGTTTTTGCTCTACGTTGCGAAGGCCGGCCAGTCGAAGAAGAGATGGACGGAGTCCATGTTCATCGCCTGCAGGAGCGCACGCGCGATGAAAAGAATCGCTTCTCCTACGCCTGGAGGATTTTCCGGTTCCTCGCGCATGCCACGGTCGAGGTCGGGCGATATGACCTGAGAAACCACTACGACTTGCTGCACATTCATTCCGTGCCGGATTTCATGGTTTTTAGTGCCCTGCTTCCGAAGCTTCGCGGCACCCCGGTGATCCTTGATATTCACGATATCCTCCCCGAGTTCTATGCAAGCAAGTTCTCTGCAAGCCATGATTCCGCCACGTTCCGCGCGCTTGTCGGGGTGGAACGCGCATCCTGCCGGTTCGCCGACCATGTCATCATCGCGAACGACATTTGGCGCGATCGATTGCTCTCCCGGCGCCTGCCCGCGGAGAAATGCACCGTGGTTTTGAATTTCCCGGATCGCTCCATTTTCAGCCGGAGTGGTCTTCGCAGCCCACAACCCGGGAAATTTCTCATGCTCTACCCAGGATCACTCAACGATCACCAGGGTATCGACATTGCCATCCGAGCCTTCGCAAAGATCAGTAAGCGGGCGCCACAGGCGGAATTTCACATTTACGGCGAAGGGCCCTCCAAGCAAGGCCTATTGGATCTCATCGGAAGCCTGGGAGTCGAAAGCCAGGTTAAGATCCCTGCCTCCCGGTCTCTTCAGGAGATCGCACAGGTTATGGAAACGGCCGATTTGGGTGTGGTTCCGAAGCGCAAAGATAATTTCGGCAACGAGGCGTTCAGCACAAAAATACTCGAATTTATGGCCATGGGGGTGCCTGTGATCGTGTCCGACACCCTGATCGACAAATTCTACTTTGACGATTCTGTGGTGAAATTTTTCACCAGTGGCGACGAAGACGACCTGGCCCGCTGCATGCTGGAAATGATGGAGTGCCCTGCGGAGCGCCAGCGATTAGTCGATCACGCCAACCGATATGTCCTGTCCGTCGATTGGACCGCAAGGCAGCATGAGTATCTCGAACTGGTTGACCGACTTGCGGCGCGCACTACGGTGTGACTTGCCCCCGCAGAAAGAGCCGAGGACACCCTGCGGATTGCCAACCGATGATCGTAATAGCACACCAAATCTCGAATTGCGCACATCCTAGCCTGATCGGCAAGATACTAGATCCAGTGCAAAGGCGTGATGACGGGCTGCTTGAAAAAAAACGAAACGAATTTTTCTTAGAGCAGTTCGTTCTTGACAAGGAGAGTCACGATGCGCCGTGCCAGGCTTGACGGCCAGGAGCCGACGCTCCGTGATTGCGGCAGGGTCGATCTGGGTGCTCCGGGGCGGGCTGGTTGCCCCTGATTCGGAAAGCTCCTACCCTAAAAGAAAGATTGCTGCGCTTGACGGGACAGGCCTGAACTGCAGTCCAATTCGAAGTTCATGAAGCTCGTTGCCGGGAGAAGAAGCGGAAATGTCGGATTGGCGGCGTCGATTCCTGCTATTGCGGTCCTTACAAAGCCGGGCACGGTCTGCCGACTTCCCTTGCAGTTGTTTGCCTGAATGAATCCACCTAACGCATCGCCACATGCTGTGGGCGCCCTGGTCATCGGGGGTGACTATCAAGGGCTCGGCATCCTTCGCAGCCTTGGAAGGCGTGGCATTCCCTGCGTCGTGATCGATGACGAGCTCTCTATCGGCTCGTACTCGAGATACGCTAAGCATTCGGTGCACTTCCATAACATCCGCGAACCACATAAAGTCATCGAAGCAGCGATGCTGGTCGGCAAACGATTCGGTCTCGAAGGCTGGGTTCTTTTCCCCACCCGGGATGAAACGGTGGCGGCCTTTTCAAAAGAGCGTGTGGAACTCGGGAAGTTCTTCAGGGTGCCCACCCCGGGATGGGATTCCGTAAAATTCGCCTGGGATAAACGGAATCTGCACAACCTCTTGAGGGAACTGGACATCCCCGCCCCGAGGAGCTTCAATCCGCAATCCGTGGAGGAATTGGAGCAGATCGATTTTGATCCTCCCTACGTTTTGAAACCCGCAATCAAGGAACATTTTTTCTACAAGACCAAAGCTAAGGCTTGGCGGGCGAATAGCCGGGAGGAACTCAGAAAGCTTTTCGAGTTGGCCACGGATCATTCGGGTCCGGGCGCAATGCTCGTCCAGGAACTGATTCCTGGCGACGGCCGCCAACAGTTCTCCTACTGCGCATTCTTCAAGGAGGGAAAGGCCATTGGTTCGATGGTCGCGCAACGCAGGCGACAGCATCCGCCGGAGTTCGGCCGATCCAGCACCTACGTCGTGACCACGGAAAACCCGCTGCTTGAAAGCTACGGAGAACGATTTCTCAAAGCGATCAATTATTATGGGTTGGTGGAAGCGGAGTTCAAATTCGATGCTCGTGTATCGCAGTTTAAGCTCCACGATGTGAACCTGCGCACCTGGGGTTATCATTCCATCGGTTCTGCGGCGGGTGTGGATTTTCCCTATCTGCTCTTTCGTGACCAGATGGGCGAATCGGTCAGTGCCTGCCGCTCCGTGCCCGGGGTCAAGTGGGTCCGGACGGTGACCGATCTGCCGGCGAGTTTGCTGGATATTGCCGGAGGCGGCCTCCGGGTTTCCGAGTATCTGAAATCGCTCAAGGGGCCCGTCACGGGGGCGGTATTCGATTTGAAGGATCCACTTCCTGGAATTGCCGAGATTGGCTTGTTACCCTACTTAATGTATAAGCGCGGCTTCTGACCTACCAGCGGACTGTCGTCGGATTTGACCCCTCTGGTTCCCAAGGAAACATGCGGTTGATCAGCGCAAAGGAGAATCAATACAAATGAAAGGTGTCGTCCTGGCTGGCGGAAAGGGCTCACGGCTCTCTCCTCTCACCCGTGTAACCAACAAACATCTTCTTCCTGTTTATGACCGGCCCATGATCTTTTATCCCATCCAGACGCTGGTGGACTCTGGAATCCGGGACATCATCGTTGTGACGGGTGGTCAAAACTCCGGGGACTTTCTCCGGCTGCTCTCAAACGGCAAGGATTTCGACCTGCGCCGCATCCACTACACCTATCAGGAGGGCGAGGGAGGCATTGCCGACGCCTTGCGGCTTGCCGAACCCTTCGTCGAGGGCGAGAAAATCTGTGTCGTCCTCGGGGATAACATTATTGAGAACAATATTCAGGAGGCAAAAGTCGCCTTCGATAAGCAGGAAAAAGGCGCGCACATTCTCCTGAAGGAAGTACCGGATCCGGAGCGGTTCGGCTGCCCGGAGATCTCCCATGGAAGGATTTTGGGTATAGAAGAGAAGCCCAAAGCACCGAAATCGAATTTTGCCGTCACCGGAATCTATTTCTACGATGCCACCGTATTTGAGAAAATCGGCCGCACCAAGCCCAGTTGGCGGAATGAGTTGGAAATTACGGACGTGAACAACATGTACCTGAAGGAAGGCACCCTGACCCACAGCACACTGGAAGGCTGGTGGACCGACGCCGGCACCTTCGAGTCTCTCCTTCGCGCCACCAACCTGGTTGCCGAAACGGGCGCCAACAAGATTCCGGGCCGCGGAGCCCCGCCGCATCAGTCGAAGCATACCGAATGAGCACGGCATTGAGGGTCCTGGTCCACAGAAAGGGAGAATGACTTTGAAAATCCTAGTTACCGGCGGCGCCGGCTTCATCGGGTCGAATTTCATTCGCCACCTGCTGCGAACCCGTACCGGTGTTGAAATCATCAACTTCGACAAACTCACCTATGCCGGCAATCCGGAGAGCCTCGCGGATATCGCATCGAATGCGCGCTACTCCTTTATCCGGGGGGATATTTCCGATTCCCCGCTCCTCGATGAAGTCTTTAAGAAAGGCGTGGATGCGGTCATCAACTTCGCGGCCGAGACCCATGTCGACCGCAGCATCGAAGACGCTGCTCCCTTCTTGCACACCAATATCTTCGGGACGCAGTGCTTGCTCGAAGCCGCGCGGCGATTCCGGCTGCCGCGATTCATCCAGATCAGCACGGATGAGGTCTACGGAAGCGCCCCGGCCGGTGAGAGTTTTACCGAGCAGACCCAGCTGGACCCGCGAAGCCCCTATGCCGCGAGCAAGGCTTCTGCCGACCATTTTGTCTCCGCCTACGCAAACACTTTCGGTATTTCAGCGGTGGTGCTCCGCTGCACCAATAACTACGGGCCCTATCAATTCCCCGAGAAGCTCATCCCTCTCATGATCGCCAATGCCCGCGAAGACAAACAGCTGCCGATCTACGGCGACGGCCTGCAGGAGCGTGACTGGCTCTTTGTGGAGGACTATTGCGAGGCGATCGCTCTGGCTCTCGAACACGCCAGGGCCGGAACCATTTACAACGTCTCCGCCGGCTCGCCTCAGCCCAACCTCAAGATTGTCCGAACCATCCTTGCCCATCTCGGAAAGACCGAATCACTGATCAAATATGTTCAGGATCGGCCGGGGCACGACCGACGGTACGCGCTCGATAGCTCCAAAATACAGCGCGATCTTGGATGGAAGCCTCGCGTTTCCTTCGAAGAAGGTATCCGCCGTACCATCGACTGGTATATACAGAACACCGCCTGGCTCGAGCATGCCCGTTCCGGTGAATACCTGAAATACTACGAGCGACACTATGTGCGCCGTGCAGAAACCTTCAAAGAGTGAGCATCATGATCGGCTGTCTTGCCCGGAACAGGCATTAGGCGGTGGTTTGGTTCCCCCTCGCAACGGAGCATCGTCTTGAACACCCAATCCAGTTCTTCCCGGAGGTCCTGGTTGCTGTTTGCAGCCTGGGTCTTGGTCTGTTCCCTTCTTTTCACGAAGCCGCTCGGAGCTCTCTATGCATACGCGCTTAACAATGACAATGCCTCGCACATTCTGATTATCCCCCTGATTATTGGCTGGCTGATTTATGTGGATCGCCAGAAGATGGGCCCTCCTCGTTCTGACCTCCTGGCCGCCTGCCTTTTTGCTGTTCCGGCTGCCGCTCTCGTCGCGGTGATTTCTCTTGGCGTTCCGCGGAACTCAAGCCTGGCCTTATCTGGTCTCATCCTGTCGTTCGCCTTGCTTCTGATTGCGGGATTTATCGCTATTTTCGGGCGCACCAACGGCAGGGCTCTGTGGTTTCCACTGGCGTTCCTCGGCTTTGTGATTCCCATTCCGGAACCCGTCCTGGACCGGATTATCTATCGCTTGCAGGCGGGATCCGCCGACGTCGCAGGAACCATTTTTGACTGGACCAATATTCCCGTGTTGCGCGAGGGTTTCGTTTTCCGCCTGCCGAGGATGAGCATTGAAGTCGCCCGTGAATGCAGCGGTATCCGTTCCAGTATTGCCTTGCTGATTCTGGCAATCCTGGTGGCCCATTTTTCCTTTTCGAAATTCTGGAAAAAGGCTGTCTTTGTACTTGCCGGCCTGTTGATGATGGTTGTCAAGAACGGAGTCAGGATCGCCACCCTGACGATTCTGGCCAACTACGTTGATCCAAGCTTCCTTTACGGCAGGCTACATCATGACGGCGGGGTGGTCTTCTTCTTGCTTGGCTTGGCACTCTTGTTACCCGTCTATGGGTTACTGCGACGGGGGGAAACCCAGCCTCCCACCATGCATCCGGAAGCGTCCTCGATTTGAAATCTAGCTGGGATCCCTCTCCCCTTCCCCGTAACCGTAGTAATAATCTCCGTAGGTCTCGCTTTTCTCCACCCGGTTCAACACCACACCCAGAAGATCCTTCTCCCGGAACTCTCCGATCGCCTTCCTGGCAAGTTCAAAATCCGTCCTGCCTGCCCGGACGACGAATAGCACACCATCGCACATGTCAGCGAGGATGCTCGCATCATGAACCGCAATGGCCGGAGGCGAGTCGATCACAATCCAGTCGAAAATCGGCGTTAACCGTTCTAACAAGGCAATCATTTTTTCGCCATGAAGAAGCTCGCTTGGGTTTGGAACATCACTCCCGCCAGCGATAAAGCAGAGATGATCCAGGCTTCCCACCTGAATAATTTGGCTCTCGTCAGCGTCGCCCCGCAAGTAGTCGCTCAAACCAGGTTTACCCGCAGCTCCCACCATAAGGTGCAATCGCGATGCCCGCAAATCTGCGTCAATAAGCAAAACCCTCTTGTTCTCCTGGCGAACCATCGACTGCGCCAAGTTCGAAGCAACAAAGGTCTTACCTTCCTCTGGCAAACTGCTGGAAACAAGAACTTTTTTCAGCGTTCGAACGGCAGCAATCTGTTGGAGCCTGGATCGCAGAGTGCGGAACTTCTCCGCCCCGTGAGGGAAACGGGTCTCGCCAGCAAAGACGCTGAACCGGGGGTCGGTCTTCCATTCCGACTTTCTGCACTTGCCAATCAGCTTCTCAAAGGCACCCATGGTGGAATCGCCAAGTTCTATAAAACCCTTTCTCCCACCAGGTTGCGTATTCTCAGGGAGCGCGGAATCGATCAGGTTTCCTGCAGCCAGGTCCGCTACTTCGGGCCCAGTTTTTCCAGCGAGCTGGGCGGATCTTTCCGTTGCCGCTTTTTTCAATGCCTCGTGTATCCGACTCATCTGTTCCTTTCTTTCCTCTTCGCGCCGCCGGGTGCCCCTTCTTGCAAAACAGTCCTAGTTGACTTGAGCCATGGTGCTCTCCCGCGCGCGAGGCAGTTCCGTTTCGAAAGCCGGTACCATCGTCAAGACCGGCATCTTCAGGCAGGTCTCCACATCGCGCTCGGTGTACATTGTTTTGTCGCTCATGGCCAGAAGGTACAGGATTCCCAGTGCCAGGGCCAAGCCCGCGCCCAGCCCACCGCCGACGAAGATGATTTTCTTCGGAAAGGACGGGCTTGACGGCAGGCTCGGGGCATCCAGGACATGAAAGGTCTCTCCCTCTTGCTGGTGTTCGAGGTCGGTGGCCATGGCCGCATTGTCCCGATTCTTTAACAGATTGTTGTAAAACTCTGATGCGGTCTGGTAATTCCTCGTCAATTCCTTGAACTGCTCTTCCACCATAGGGGTGGCCTGAACGCGCCCCTGCAGCACTCGGATTTGGGTCTGTATTTGACTCTGGCTCTTGGCCAAATCCGCGATGGCCATGTCGTCCTGCTTGGCTTTGACGCGCAGTTGCTGAATCTGAGGAGGCTCATGAGGGTTCGCCTGCTTGCTGGCCGTCTGGGTTTTCAGGGATGGATCCTGATCCAATTTGCGCTTTAGATCCTCGATTTGCGCCTTTACCTTGACGACATCCGGATACTCCGGGGTGTACTTGGCGAGCAGACCTGCCAGTTGATCCTGCAGTTGCTCGAGCCGCGCTTCCTCGGTATCGGGATTCTGATTTCCCCCGACGGATGCCTTCCAGTTGGACTCCTGCAAATTCAACATGGTTTCCGTCGAGACCTTGTCTTGCTGCGCGCGGCTCAGTGCTTGCGTTACCGCTTCCAACTGGGTGTTCATGGCCGTAAGGAGGCTCAGATTGGTCTGTTCCTCCTCTGGCAGGGTGCCCAGGTTGCGTCTTTTGAACTCCGCCAGTTTTGCGTCCTGCTCGTCCAGTTTGGTCTTCGCTTCCGCCAGTTCCTGGCTTAAGAAATCGGTCGTTCCCTTCACTTTCTCTTCACGGCTCTTGACGTTCTGTTCAAAGAACATGGAACTGACTTCCCTGCAGATTTGCTGCGCCTGCTGGGGGTTGTCAAAGGTCACGCTGACGTGAAAACCAGGCGGCTGGCGATTCACCGAACCCGGCGTCGGCTGGATCAATTCAACCTCGATCGATTTCCTCAATTGCTCGATCAGATCATCCATATGCGCCTTGCCGCGCTGATCGGGATACAAATTGAACTTTTCAACAATCGGTTGCAACCGGGACCGGCTGAGAATCTGTTCCTGCATCGAAGCCATGCGGTGATTCAGATCGTCGCTGACGATGGGTTTTACGATATCGCTCGGCACGGTTGGCTGCTCGACGAGGACAATGGTTGTCGAAGTGTACTTCTTGGGTAGAACATATGTCGCAATCAGGCCGACCACCCCAAACAGAACGGTGGTTGCGACTGGAATCCACCAATACCGTCTCAGGATGCGTTTCACGTCTGCCAGAGAGATCTCGCCGTTCCGTACCATTGTTTCTTTACCTCATTAGAGCTTCCGCGCTGACGCTAGGCTGCGCGCCATCAGGATGCGCCGATCCCGAAGAATCACTAAACAAGATGCAAGGGGAGGGCCACCTCCAACCGGGATCGTGCCGATTGCCTCGCCCAAGTTGCACACTAACTCATTATAATTCAATATCTTGCAGGAGGGAAGGCATAAGGTGGCCCGCGCTCTCCGAGCGGGACTCGGACAAGTCGACTGAGAGAGTGGAAAAGATCTATCCCTATTGTCCCTGTTTTTCCCCTTGCTCCACGAATTCTCAGGCGTTCGGGATTGTGCGTCCGCGTTCTTTCATCTTGCACTTCCCGCGGACATCCATTAACTTACTGATTGTAAATAGTTTATAAATACAGAGGGGCTTTCTCCTTGCATTTTTTGACCTAGGGTGCAAAATTGCACCTTCTCCCGGATGGTGAACCCGTAGATGAACCTCAGACTCCATCGCCTTTCGGTTTTGCGACACGTGAAATCGTGGCTTTCCCTGGTACTCCTGTGCTGCATTGTTGCCGTGGGATGTTCGACCGATCCGAATGTAAAGAAAAAGAAGTTTCTGGATCGAGCCAATGAGGATTTTGGCCAGGGCAAGTATTCGGAGGCCCTGATCTCCTACGGCCGTGCACTCCAGATTGATCCTCGGTATGCGGAAGCGCATTACGGATTGGCCAAGACACATCTGAAACTCGGAAGTTGGGCGGCAGGGTACCAGGAACTGCAGCGCACCATCGCCCTCGAGCCCGAAAACTGGAAGGCACAGTTGGATTTGAGCCGGCTGGAACTGGCAGGAGGCAAAGCGAAGGACGCCAAGGAACGCGCCCAGCTGATTCTACAAAGCGATCCAAGAAATGTGGATGCAACCGTGGTGCTTTCCGATGCGGATGTGGCCCTCGGCAACCCCAAGGACGCTCTCGAAGAGGCCAACGAAGCCATCGCACTGGCGCCCGATCGATCCGGGCTGTATCTCAATCTCGGGGATATCCAGATTCGCCAAAACGATCTTGCCGCCGCGGAGCAAAGCTACAAGAAAGCCCAATCTCTCGATCCCCATGGCATTTTGCCGCTGCTCACCCTCGGAAGATTTTATGAGCAGAGCCAGCGATGGGCCGAAGCCGAGAAAGAATTTACTACGGCAATCCAGATCGCTCCGAAGGACGTCGCGCCTCGCAGCGCTCTTGCGGGACTGTATTTCAGGCAGGGACAGCTGACCCAGGCGGAAAAAGTCCTCACCGACGCTAAGGAGCAGCTGGGCGATAATCCCAACGCCTACAGGCTCCTCGGCGATTCCTATATCGGCCGTGGACAGTATGACAAGGCTCTGACGGAATTCGCCGCCCTGGTGGCCAAGTATCCGAGCGATCTTTCGGTCCGGAAAAGTTACGTGCAACTGCTGATCTTGAACAATCGTCTTGCTGAAGCGAACAATCAGAATCAGGAAGTCCTGAAGAAGTCGCCACAAGATACAGAAGCCCTGATCATGAAAGGTCAAATAGAGATTCGGCAGAATCAAACCGATCAGGCGATCACCACTTTGCAGCAGGTTTTGAAAAATGCGCCCGACAATGCAACCGCCCATTATCAATTGGGTCTTGCGTTCAAGCAGAAGGGCAATGCCCAGCAAGCTGAGAGTGAATGGCGCGATGCGGTTCGTTTGCGCCCGGGTCTTCCAGAGGCGTGGGTTGCTCTGGGAAGAGCTGCCACGGCGCGCTCGGACTGGCACAGCCTCGAAGAGATTAGCAATCAACTTCGCAAGATCGCTCCAAATTTGGCCGACGCCTACCTTTTCCATGCGACAGCCCGTTACAACCAGGGAGACTCGGCCGGAGCAGAAGCCGATCTCAATCACATCCTCCAGGTGGCTCCAGATAATCCGATTGCCTACCTCCAGCTTGGGCAACTACGGATGGCGCAGAAACGCTATAACGATGCGGAGACCTTCTTCAGACAGGCCCTCAGTCGCGACCCTCACTCGATCGATGCGGTGAGGGGTTTGATCAGCGTTGATATGGCCAGGAACAGGCCCGCGGATGCCCTGAAATTCCTGCAAGAGCAGATCGCGCATAATCCGAACTCATCGGCGCTGTACCTGGTCGAAGGGGAGCTTCAGCTCCAATCCAAGCAGAACGACCTTGCCGAAGCCTCCTTCTCCCGTGCGGTTGAGTTGGATGGCAAGAGCATCGGCGCCTTGGTTCTGCTGGCGCAAACTCAGGCCACACTCGGAAAAACCGATCTTGCCGTTGCCGGTTTCCAGAAAGCCATCGAACTCGCGCCGCAAGATTCCCGCCTGTATGTTTCCCTAGGCAGCCTGTATGAGAAATCGGGAGACTGGCAGCGGGCCCGGGACATGTATCAGAAGGCTCTGGCCATTCAGCCGGAAGAATCTCTCGCCGCAAACAATCTTGCCTACTTGTTGCTCGAGCACGACGGCGACGCCACGGTGGCTTTGAGCCTCGCTCAAACAGGCCGCAAGGGTATGCCGAATTCTCCGAATTCTGCTGATACTCTCGGCTGGGCCTATTATCACAATCACGCCTACGCGGCCGCGGTGCCCCTGTTCGAGGATGCGGTCAAGGCCTTGCCGAACAATCAGACCTACCACTACCACCTGGGCTTGACCTACCAAAAACTCCAAGATCCGACGCGTGCCAAGGCGGAAATGGAGAGAGCGATCGGCATCGATCCCAAGTCTCCGGTTGCCGAGCAGGCACGCCAGGCAATCAAAGAGCTGGCCTCGAGTTAATACCGTGAGCCCGCGCTTGAAATACTGGGTGCCGGCTATTTGTGTCGCGATTCTGATTTCGCTTTTCTCGACCCACTACTTTACGAGCGAGCAGACCGGGCGGTTCATCCTGCCGGTCTTGCGCTGGCTTTTCCCGTCGGCCAGCCGTCACCTGCTGCACTTGATGCATGTGGGCATCCGGAAGGCGGCGCACGTCACTGAATTCGGCGTCTTCAGCATTGCGGTTTTTCATGGCCTACGCGCCGACCGGTACGGCTGGAAGCTCGAATGGGCGGTCCTGACTCTCTTGATCGCCGTTAGTTATGCCGGACTCGATGAATGGCATCAGTCGTTTGTGCCGCTGCGGAACTCGAGTTTCCGTGATGTAGTGATCGACGCGTCCGGCGCCCTGCTCGCGCAGCTCTTCGTTTGGGGATACGCCAAACTTCACCGGAGTTCTGCCGGCACGCCCGAACCCCGCAGGCTGACCACATAGTTTTTGCGCTTACGGCTACCGGCTTAAGGGATCACGGCCGTGGCTTGGTTGGAGTACGTGCTTTCGTTGCCGCTCGAGTCCACAGCCGTCGTTACGTAATAGTAGGTTGTCCCGATCTCGACCGAAGTGTCCGTATAGGTCTGGACTGCCACCAGACCGCTATTGATTAGGGTGTATCCGCTGCCGCTTGTCGTGCTGCGGTAGATGTTATATCCGGAAACGGTCGATGTGCTGGCAGTCCAGCTCAGCGTGACCGTGTGGGCTGTGGCGGCAACACCTACACCCGACAGTGCGATCGTCGCCGGGGAACCCGTTGCGTTACTGGTCACCGTCACCGTACCGCTGGCATTTCCCGCGGTAGCGGGAGCAAATAGTACCCCGAACACCAAGACCTGCCCTGGCGTCAGGGTAACCGGCGTGCCGGCACCGGTGAGGCTGAATCCGGCTCCCGTTTCCGTAATTTGCGACACGGTGACGCTGGTATTTCCGGTGTTGGTGATCGCAACAGTCTGTGTCGACGAACTCCCGGTGTCCACAGCGCCAAAAGCTACACTCGTTGCGCCGAAGGAGAGGCTCTGCGTCGCCGCAGCGCCGGAGCCACTGAGCGCGATGGTCGCGGGCGAGTTCGGCGCACTACTCACAACGGAAATACTTCCGGTGCTCGATCCTGCCGTTGTGGGGTCAAATTGAACGCTAAAGGTAGCCGACTGCCCGGAGCTGAGCGAAAGAGGCAGTGACAGGCTGCTGGCGCTGAAGCCAGTTCCCGCGACGATGACCTGCGCGATTGTCAATGCGCTCGTGCCCGTGTTCGTCAGCTGGATGGGCTGCGTGCTAACGGAATTGACAGCCACGCTTCC
This sequence comes from Candidatus Acidiferrales bacterium, assembly GCA_963842585.1. Lineage (GTDB taxonomy): Bacteria > Acidobacteriota > Terriglobia > Acidiferrales > UBA7541 > Acidiferrum. The sequence continues at coordinate 306,154 of CAWJHG010000010.1, read as the reverse complement.
AAAACTCGCACTCGATGGCGTGATGGTCAAAGCGGGAAGAACACCGGTGCCGAAGACCGCCAGTGCTTCACTTGCTCCTGCTGAAGTCATGATGGTGATGTTTCCGGTGACCAACTCGGATGCCTTTGGACTGAAAGACACGGTTATGACTGCACTTTGACCTACGGCAAGAGTAAGAGGTGTGGAAATGCCGCTAACGGCGAAATCTTTGGCTTCGACTGTGACTTGCGAAATGGTCAAGCTGGTGTTGCCCGCGTTGGTGATGGTCACATTTTGGGAACCGGAACTCCCGACATTGACGCTCGTGAAATTCACATTCGTCGGGTGAGCGGAAAGGGTCAAAGCCCCTGCCACTCCAGTTCCACTCAAGGCGACGGTATTCGGCGAACTGGGAGCATTGCTCGAAATGCTGACCGTGCCAGTCAGAGGGCCCGCAGCGGTAGGCGCGAATAAGACGTTGAATGTGGCGCTGCCACCGGGGGTGATGCTCATGGGTGCAGAGAATCCGCTCACACTATAGGCACTCCCCGCGATGGATAATTCGGAAATGCTGAGCGAAGCTGCCCCGGTGTTGGTCACTGTGAAATTCTGGGACTTGGTCTGCCCGTCAACGACGGATCCAAAGTTATAACTGGCAGGCGCGATCGTCAGGCCGGCCTGGGCTCCTGATCCGCTCAGGGGGATGGTAAAGGTCGAGTTCGTCGCAGTGCTGACGATAGTGATAGACCCGGTGGTACTGCCCGCAGAGGTTGGGTCAAGAGTTACCGTCAACGTCACTGTCTGTGACGGATTTAGAGTTGCCGGGGCGATGATGCCGCTGGCGCTATATCCGACTCCGCGCGTCGTGATGCTCGAAACATTCACCTCGGCGTTCCCGGAATTGGTCAAGGTGATTTGTTGAGTTGCGGGGTTTCCTACGGCAACCGTTCCGAAGCTGAGACTCGCGGAACTGGCGGAGAGCACCCCCGATGGGGTTGCAGATCCGGTTCCACTGAGTGGGACGACAACGGTTGGATTGACCGGGTCATTGCAGGTGATGGTGATACTCCCGGTAGCGCTTCCGGCTGTGGTCGGAGAAAAGATCACCGCCGCTGCAACGGATTGACCGGGAGGAATCGTCGTGGGCGTGGAAAGGCCGCTGATGGCAAATTCCGCACCACTGAGAGTAACCATGGAAATGGTCAGGTTGGTGCTGCCGAGGTTGCTCAACAGAAGACTCGTAGGGCTCTTCACCCCGACAGAAACACTTCCAAAGTCGAGCGAACCAGGACTTACGGATACTTGCGGGGATGAACTTACCGCCGTGGCAGATAGGTTAACGACGACTGGGCTGCTTCCCGAGTCTCCTTGCGCGGTCAACGTACCCGTCAGGGTGCCCGCTGCTGTCGGGTTTACAGCCACGGTGATCGTCCCCGAACGGCCAGCGGCGAGCGCCATCGGCACGCTTAGACCCGGAACAGTGAATTGTGGATTGGAGAACTGAATTTGGGTCAGATGCAGACCAACATTTCCAATGTTGGACACGGAAATGACCTGCGTGCTCTGCTTGCCCACGAGGACCTGGCCAAAGTTGACGCTTGAAGGACTGAGTTGGAAGGAGGCAGTGGTGGTCTGCTTTGCGCCACTGGTGACCAGCCCTGCGCAGCCGCTCAAAAGCACAGTCTGGAGGGCGAGCAGGACAAGCAGGAATGGCCCCACCCGGTTACTGTATTGCTTACACCCTTTGCTCCCCTGCCGCCGACCGGTGGCTTCCTGACCGCTTTTCATTGACGCTCCCTCCGAGCTAACCCCAAGCGTGAGAGTAAGCTAGGCCGGGAACTCGCATAACTGGTGGGAAGACCAATAGAGGGACAGTCGTGTCAACTGCCCAACGTGCTAGCAATGGGGTTGCCCTTCGGTTCAACCTGTCCTTTCAGCCAGCCAACCGCGTATTCTTCCCGTGATCCGGTATCGAAGTAGGCCGCCAACGCACTTTGTTTCAATGACTTCAATCGCCATCGCTAGGTCGAAAGGAGGAGGTGAGGGGAGCGCTCGAGGCCCGCGTGCGACCCCAGGAAGGCAGGTGAACTCAGCCCGGGGGTACAGCTGCACTGAACCCCAGGCTGTTCACGAAGGGAATCCGAGCAAACCAGGCAGTCAGGACTTGTAACCGGCAGACCCGAGAACAGACGAGTTTCACTTCCTAACCGAGAAACCTCCCGACAGACATTCCCCCGTTCTGTCGGGCGGGACGTGTCCACCGGTCGCCTCCCGCTCCATCCGCTAGATTTCTTCGCGTGGGTGTCATTTTGGCAATATGCGATTGGAGCGGAGCAGACCGCTCAGTCCGTACGCTCCTGACCCAGGACCCCTGCGATGGATCAAGTTCCCGTTGGATCGCTCGTTCCTCGGTCGCCGAATACCATTCATTCTCTCTGACTATGGACAATTCGTTTGACTAATGCTCGGCGAGGGCGGAACATCCTCTCAATCGGGTCCAACGCCGGTGAATTCGAGGAATTGGACGTTGGTTTCAGAACAGTTTTTGGTCATAGGCGCGTTCTCGCTCCCGGGACCCGTCGAAACGTTAGCTCCGGGATGATGAAGTTGTGATTTACTCCACCCGCCGTTCCTATAGATTAAATGTCATTCGGCAAGCGCTTTTTTCCATTCCGCACTACTTCGGAGAATTGGCAGAATTACGAAGTGTGCGCGATTGGTATGGCTGGTTCTACTACAAATGGCCATTCCCTTTTCCACTTGCGACGTTTCCCCTGTACGTGGGCGTAGAGGTCACGAACTCTTGTAACTTTGCCTGCCCCCATTGCTGGCGTTCACGGATGCACCGACCCATCGGGTTCCTTGACGTTGACCTTTTCCGCAAGATTGTCGCGGAAATCGGCGACCACCGCCCGGTCACATTGAAGCTCGCAGGCAGCGGCGAGGTGGCCCTGCATCCGGGATTTCGAGATCTAATGGGGGCTCTAAAAGATCTTCCGAATATCCGCGTTTTTGTCTATACAAACGGTTCTTTATTGCAAAGATTTTCGCATCGCGAGATCTTGGAATGGAACATCAACACACTGGTTGTTTCGATTGACGGTACCGACCCGGCTTCTTACACATTGCATCGGCCTGGCGGCGACTACAGTGTGCTTCGCAAGCAGGTTGTAGACTTTTACGCCTTACGTAATCGCTTGTCCCAGAAGCTTCCCAAGATCGAAATCCGTCATGTCATCATGCCGGACGAGACCAATTTACAATTGATGGATTTTCGCAAGAATTGGCTAACTACGGCGGACACAGTAAAATTCAATTACCTTCAGGCTTTGGACCGAAAGGAACTCACCGTTGGGCTGCCCTCCGCCTGTCGGCTCATCCTGCGAGAGTTTAGTGTTGAATGGGATGGCCGAGCTAGATTCTGTAACAGCTTTCCCGAATACCTCGGAGATCTGCATTCTGCGACGATTCGCGACCTTTGGAACAGCCCTGAGGCAACTTTCGTTCGCAATTGTCACCGGCAACGGAACCTGGACCAAATTCCTGCATGTAAGGGTTGCGCTCCTCTCTAATTGAAAATGTTGGAATTTACCCGGTGCAGTGGACGTCGCTCTCCTCTCTGGCGGTGGTGTTGGGTGAGGCAAGATGAACGGTTTGGTCTCTCTGCGATACAAGCTACCGGCAAGCCGGACACGGGCGGACTTCGGAAAGAGTACAGGTGTGTCGTCGGATCTCATCTTTCAGGGCATTTAGGACACTCTAGCCACAGCCTGAAGTTCCAAGGCGATGAACAACGCCTTACTTATTTTTTTTGGTGAATCCTCCCCTCATACCAACGGTAGCGAAAAGTAAAGCCGCTCGAGCACACCCAACAGGCTTGATTTTGCGGTCGCTCGAAGGCCCGGCAAACGGTCCGATCCCATCTAACGTGGAATAGCGGTCTCGGAAAAGGCTGATTTTGAATCTACGCCCCCAGGCCGGACATGCTCGAGTGACCTGTACTTCCCGTTTTTCCTGTCTCTCGCGGTCGAACGATCGCAAGGCCGCGGAACGAACGGTAGCCAAGTCTCCTCGGTCTTCTGGCAGTATCCACAACAAAACAAAAGCGTTACATCGATGGCAAATGGAAAGAGGAATGTCCGTACTAGAACCATGGTCACGATCGCGACCTGTCCTTCCCCAAACTGGCGTTCCATCCAAAATGGGTACGTACGACCCCCCAAAATTGAATCCCTTGCCCCATGGGCACGACCTCGCCTGGGTCCTAGGATGAATTCACTGAACGACAGGCCCAGTAGTAATAACCAAAAAGGCTTTCGAACTTCTAAAGTCAAAAGGAGACAGGAATGAAGTCGAATCAAAAAGGCTTTTCGCTCATCGAATTGCTCATTGTCGTAGCAATCATTCTGATCATCGCGGCCATCGCCATCCCGAACCTGATGCGCTCGAAAATGGCAGCCAATGAGTCTTCTGCGGTCGGCTCTCTCCGGACCATCAACACCGCCATGGTCACTTACAATAACAACTACCCGACCGTCGGCTTTGCGGCCACTTTGACCGCTCTCGGAGGCACCGCTGCGGCCTGTTCCGCGGTGACCGGCGCCAGCTCAACGCAAGGCTGCTTGATCGATAACACTCTCGCCGGCGGCACCAAGAGCGGCTACGTCTTCGCAGCGGCGGGCGCAGGCGGCACACCAGCAGTGAGCTACACCTCCCTGGCCACCCCTCAGAGTCAAGGCGTAACCGGGCAGCGCGCCTTCTGTTCTGACCAATCCGGCGTACTTTTCTGGGACCCTTCAGGAACGGCCTGCACCACCGCCAGCAACCCGCTTTAAATCTCAAACTCCATCCCGGTTCCATTCACGCAGGGCGGGTCGGTAGCGGCCCGCTCTGCTTTTCTTGAATCAGGCACAACTCTCCTGCCCACTTGAAACGTAAAAAAACCGGTACACAAGGGTGTCGAAGAGTACGCAGTCTACGAGGCACAGCTGAGAACTGTGCAAGCACGCCAGGGAAACCGAGCAATCAATCCCCTGCCAGATCCTGATGACTTTCAAACCGGTCGAAGCAGCCCCCGTTTCTCCGGTTATCTGGCGTCGCAAAGCGACGCCGGGCGAGGATTGTTCCGGTCCTGCTGCTGCAATGCGGCCTGTTATCTTGCGGCGGGCTGATCCGCGGCAGAAAATGCCTGCACACAGTTTCTGCCGTTCTTCTTGGCGCTATAAAGGGCCTCATCCGCCTGTTGCAAGAGATCCTCAATTGTGAGTTTTCGCGTCTGATCACTGGCCGTCACTCCGAGGCTTACGGTAACAGGCACGGTAGCGAACGTGGTGATGATCGGATCCTTCGAGACCAAACACCGGATTTCGTTGGCCCGCCGGGTGGCAACGGCCATGGTACAGTTTGGCAAAACGATCAGGAATTCTTCGCCTCCGTAACGTCCGACCAGATCGTAGGCCCTCAAGTCCGATTTCAACCGTTCCGCGATTTCTCGCAGTACCGCGTCACCGGCGGCGTGTCCTAGCGAGTCGTTGACGCTCTTGAAATGGTCCAGGTCAGCCATAATGAGTGCTACTGGCTTACCCTCTCGCTCATTGCGTAAGAGCTCCCGCTTCAGCGATGCGAGAATTTCTGCACGGTTCGATAGCTTGGTCAGAAAATCATGAGTCGCGGCAAATCGCAGTGATTGTTGAAGATCGAGTATTCTCTTTGCGACGAGTATGCGTGCCTTTAGTTCCGATGGGTCGACGGGTTTGGCCAAGTAGTCATCCGCTCCCGCCGCCATGGCGGTCAGCAGATCCTGCTTCCTATCCTTGGCCGTGAGCATCACCGTATAGATATAACTACCGTTGGCCCCTAGAGTTCTTATTTTCTGGCAGAGCTCGATGCCGTCGAGCCCCGGGAGCACCCAATCCAGAAGAACCAGATTCGGTGCGTCCGGGCTCTCGAGACGTCTCCACGCATCGGCACCGTTTTCGGTAGCGACAAAGTCCAGATTCCATTCCTTCAAATAGCGGCAAATCTGCTGCCTCTCTATTGCTGAGTCCTCGACCAACATTATTCTCACAAGGTCTCCTTAAATCGAAGGCGGTGGGATTGATCTTTCTGCGATGTTGCACCGCTCTAAGCTCAACTGTCCAAGAAAGTTGGCAACCCTGTGCTGCGCACGTAAACTCATGGACGCGCCTCTAGTTACCCGGAGCAAGACGACACGCCCGCGACCTCGGATGCGTGCATCTGGATGTGGGTCAAACAGGAGGAATGCCAAGGCCCGGATCGAAGTCTCTCGTCGATACCTTCGCATCGCTCCTGTGGATGGGAGCGATCGGAAACTCCAGCTCGGAAGGGAGCGTAACCTCCAGACTGATTGAACTTCTCGCTGAACCACGGAAATTGCCGCGAACCGGGTTCCAGGCCACTACTATGGGTGCCCATCAGACCAGAGACCATGGCGTCACAGGGCCCTGTGATGTTGCCCATCGACAATCCCTGCACCGAGTGATAACAGAGACCATTGCTGTGCTCAGCGCAAGCGAGTGACCGAGGGGCCGGAGCAGGGGGTTACCCGGTTTGGTACGGCTAGAACTCTTGGACCGGGTATGGACATGGATAGAGATTGACTTGCTCAGTAACCGGGTCTTATGCTTCGACCACACGAATGGAAGGTCAGAGGTAATCCCGCTCCGAGACGGAAGAGATTCAAGAACTGACGCCCGCCCGAGTGTCCGCAAATATTAACGGCTTGCTCGCCCCCGAGTGCGCGAGGAGGAATCGCAACATGAAGTATTTGTTCTCTATTTTGGTCTTAGGAATATTCTTGGCGATGCTTCCTGTGGCCGCCATGGCCGACTCCGTATCCGTCGGAGACCTCGAATTCAACAATCTATCCCCGGGTGTGAATAATTTCACGGTGAACAACTTCACCGGCAGCAACAATCTTGGCTTCTTTCCTGTAGCGGACAACGTCACATTTGACAATGTGGTGCTCGTCGCAACGGAGAGCAATGGCACCATATTGACCTTTGACCTCGGCAACCTCGCTCCAGGCACCGACACTTCGGCCCAAGTCGCTGGCGGCTTGCTTTTCACACAAGTTGTTTTCAGCGCAACACTCGAACCCTCGACCTTTACTCTGACCAACGGATCGTCGGGCACGTTTGTCGCCGATCCCACCCTTTCCTTTACGCTCTACCCGTCCTCTGGTCCTGATCTGGTTGCCGGGGTAGACCTTGGCATCATCAACGCTTCCAGTGTTCCCGAGCCCGAGCCCTCGACTTTTTCGTTATTCGCTCTCGGCTTGCTCGTGGTAGTTGGATTGAGTGCGAGAAAGTTTTTGGCAAACTAGAGCGTTTAGCAGAATCAGGACTCCTTGATCGAACTGGAGCAGGGAGGGCAGCAACCGAACCATCCGACAACCGGGAACTGCATGCCGCGGCAGCATGCGCATTGCCGCGAAGGAGTGTTTCATGAAACCGTTCGTCGCCCTGCCCAACGATTTGCTGGACCCCGCCACCGCCGAGCGCCTGTTCCCAAAGTACAAGTCAGTGCTGGTTCTTTTCCTGCTAGTAGGCTGCGCCATTGCTTCCTCGATTTCGGCAGCCACGACGGTGACTCTCGGTGCCGCGACTTCGCCCACTGTCGGTCAACCCGGAATCACGAATATCAGCGTGACAGGATCCGGTTTTCCCGTCGGGACGATCCTACCGGCGGATGTCACGATCACCCTCGAACCCTCGGGGTCGGGCGGATCGAGCCTGACGGCAGCCGCAAGCGCCGTAACTTCTATTGTTGGCACTGTGCGCCGAGTAACGTTTGAGATTCCAGCTTCGATCGTGGTCTCGACGCCGACGACTTACAGCGTGTCGATCTCCGGCACAACTTTAACCGGCACGGCTTTCTCAAGCGGCAGTGCTGCTGCGCTGATCATTAATCCACCTTCACAAATTGTCTCGTTGTCACCCAACCAGGCGTTGCCCGGACAGACCATTTCCGTGGTTCTGACGGGCAAATACACGAGTTTCGTGCAGGGCGTGACGCAGGTCAATTTCGGACCGGCAATCTCTGTCGGCGGAGCGCCTGAGGGCGCGTTTGGGCCGGTGACGGTCAGCAGCCCGACCACGCTCACGGCGAAGATTTCTATCGATCCGGCCGCTGTCCAGGGTACGCCTACAGTGGCGGTCACGACCGGCGTGCAGCAAGCGGTTCTGCTCGATGGATTTACGGTTGAGGGGCTGGTGTCGCTGTCGGTGACCCCGGTGAATCCCTCGATTGGCGAACGAAGCACAGAGCAATTCACGGCCACGGGGACCTATAGCGGCGGAGGCACCCAGAATCTCACGGGTACCGCGATCTGGAGTTCATCGGCTCCCGGGATAGCGACGATTAGCGGGACGGGGCTTGCGAGTGCCGTTGCGCCGGGGCAAACGACCATCGAGGCGGCCTTGGGTACGGTCAATGGTTCTACGACCTTGACCATCGAGAGCGGCGGAGGCTTTACTTTGACCGGCAGTATGAACGCCGCGCGCCTCCTTCACACGGCGACGCTACTGAACAACGGCATGGTGCTCATGGCGGGAGGCCAGAACAGCAGCGGTTCCTTGACCAGTGCAGAGCTGTACAATCCCGCGACCGGGACGTTCACCCCAACCGGCAGCATGAAGTCCGCACGCAACGCTCACACAGCGACGCTACTCGGCAACGGCATGGTGCTCATGGCGGGCGGCTCGAACGACACCACGGCGGAGCTGTACGACCCCATCACGGGGACATTCTCTTACACCACCGGGAGCATGAGCACCGTGCGCAATCGGCACACGGCAACGTTGCTCGCCAACGGCATGGTGCTGATCGCGGGCGGGACTGCGGGCACTGACACCGACGTCTTAGCCAGTGCGGAGTTGTACAATCCCTCAACCGGGACATTTACGCTTACCGGCAGCCTCAACACCGCACGCCTCGTTCACACAGCCACGTTACTCAACAACGGCATGGCCCTGATTGCCGGAGGTGAGGCCTACATCACCGGCGGTTTCATAACCAGTGCGGAGCTGTACAATCCCACGACTGGAACTTTCACCTTCACTACCGGCAGCATGAAGGCCCCACGGGCCTCGCACACGGCGACATTGCTGGACACTGGCATGGTATTGCTGGCAGGCGGCTTCGGCGGCGGAGCCAGTGCTGAGCTGTACAATCCTGCGACCGGGACTTTCGCACTTACCGGCGGCATGAGCGCGCAACGTCAACAGCACACGGCGACACTGCTGAGCAACGGCATGGTGCTGGTTGCAGGCGGCTACTACGACCTAGCCACCGCCGAGCTGTACGATCCTGTGACCGCGACCTTCAACCTGATCGGCAGCATGAGCACCTCGCGCGCACTGCATACGGCAACGCTGCTCGGCAACGACATGGTGCTGATTGCGGGCGGCGATGAGGGTAATAACGAGAACGTCTTAGCCAGCGCGGAACTGTACGAACCGCTCACTTTCACTCCCCCGGAGCTTAAGTCGATTGCCGTCACGCCTGCCACGTTCACTTTGTCGCCGGGGGGGACAGAGCAGTTTATCGCCACGGGCACCTTCAGTGACGGCAGTACGGAGCAGCTCGCCTCGGTGACCTGGAGCTCGTCGAATACGACGATAGCGCAGATCAGCAATGATTCGAGCGATCAGGGCACCGGTTTGGCCATCGCCGCGGGAACCGCAACCATTACGGCCACCGCCGGCAGCATCCGCGGTTCGGCGATACTGAGCGTCAAATAGGCCCTGTTTTTAACCGGCGGCTTGGACCAACATAACGCATGCGTGGCTTGTCGGACTCGATCGTCTCGATCAGTCTCGGCGCGCTCAACAATGTCCCGGCAAACCGATTCGCGTGCTTCTGCTGTTCTCCCCCTAAAATCACCGGCGGCCAGATTTTAATCTCTAAGAGAGGGAGGAGCCGGCAGCTCACCCTCTTGCCTCACCCTGGTCACAACGAAGATCGGTACTGGCATTTCAAGATCCAGCCGAGCACGGGATATTTGAAATACCAATGGCTGTGATAGACTCCGCCGGTACGTTTGGCAGGGTGGGCTTTGGCTTTGGCCTCGTCCTCCCAGGGAACCCTGTCCTGACGTCTTGACTCAAACCAATCGTTGTCGGCCCGCCCCCGAGATCGTTGATACCTGACACAGAAGACCGATGGGCAGTTCGCAGTGCGGTGCTCTTGCCGCTTGAAATCGTATGAGGGAGAGGTCGACGGAAATGCAAATTAGAGGGTTCATGCAGGGTGTGGCTGTTCTTGTTCTGGGACTCGCGATAGCGATTCCGGCAACAGCGCAGAGTTCCCATGTTCCATCGCGGGTGGTGGAACGTGTGGATGATTCAAAATTGGAGAAATTGGCAGGCAACACGGTTCCCGCGGCGCGGGGAGAGTTCGACATGGGGCGCGTGGATCCCGGCAAGCTGCTCGAGAAGATCATCCTGGTCCTGAAGCGCAGCCCGGAGCAGGAGACGGAGCTGGCGGCGTTCAACGAGCGCCAATACGACCCCGCCTCGGCAGACTTTCACCACTGGCTTCATGCCGAGGAATTTGGCGAGCTGTACGGGCCATCCGACTCCGACATCCTGCAAGTGACCAGCTGGCTTGAGAGTCGCGGACTGCAGGTTCGCGAAGTGAGCAAAGGGCGCGTGTGGATCCAGTTCACGGGCACGGTCGTGCAGGTGGAGCAGGCATTCCATCTGGAGATGCACAACTATCTGGTGAACGGACGGATGCATATTGCCAACGATCGCGATCCCGAGATTCCGCAAGCGCTTGCTCCCGTAGTGACCGGTCTTGCCTCGCTGCATGACTTCTTTCCCGAGCCTCAACTGGTCCGGGGCAGATATGTGAAGCGGAACCTCAAGACGGGGGAGACCACTCTGCATGGTTCCTCAGCCCGGCGGTGGAAACTCCGGCGCGGAGAGTTCGTCCTCAAGCAATTCGTCGATTTCCGTGAGCGCAGCAAATCCGCAGGTTACCTTCACCGACCTAGACGGCAATACGCGCGAAGATATGACGCCCTGGGATTTTGCCACGGTCTACAACGTGCTCCCCTTGTGGCAGGCCAGCACTCCCATCAACGGCAAGGGGATTACCGTCGCCATTGCCGCAACCAACGACGTTGTTGCGGGCGATATCGCCACCTACCGCAGCATCTTTGATTTGCCGGCGACCACGATCAACACCATTCAAACCGACCCGGCGACCGATCCTGGCGTCGGCACAGATGGAGCCGATGCGGAGAACGAACTGGATCTCGAGATGGTTTCGGCCGCAGCTCCCGGAGCGACGCTTGATCTCGTGGTCAGCGCCTCCACGGCAACGACATTCGGCAATCAGCTCTCTTCGGCCTACATCATTGATCATGAAACGGCCCCGATCATGAATTCGAGCTACGGTTTCTGCGAACTGATGCTCGGTACCGCGGGTAACGCCTCCTACAACCAGTTGTGGCAGCAGGGAGCCACCGAGGGCATCAGTATCTTCAATGCTTCTGGCGACCAGGGTGCTGCCGGCTGTGAATATCAGAATGCCCCTGCACCCAACTACACCCCGTACGGCCTGCAGGTGAACGGGATCGCCTCGAGCCCCTATGTCACGGCGGTGGGTGGGACCGACCTGATTTGGTACTACGAGTACGCCAGCAAGAGTGCCACGCCGATCAGCACCTGGTGGAACAGCACCAATGCGGCAAATAAGGCGAGCGCGAAGGGCTACATCCCCGAAATTCCATGGAACAGCACCTGCGCCAATCCACTGTTGTTGATCGTTCTCTACGATACAAAGACCAACGAACCATTTCCGAACACGGAGGCGTCCTGCAATGCGGCCTTCAACGCAGCCAAGGGAAACGCGTTCGCCAACCTGGTGCTCATCTCCGGAGGAAGCGGCGGGGTGAGTGCCTGCACCACCAATTCCACGCCGACTCTGACTCCCGGGACCTCGGTGACCGAGACCCTCACGCCGAGCAGCTGCTCGGGAGGATATGCGAAGCCCTCCTGGCAAACAGCACTCACACCGGCGGACGGCAAGAGGGACCTGCCGGACATCTCGATGTTTGCTTCGGGCGGTTATGGATTGATCGAACTCAACATTCCCTCTAGCGCCATCCTGGTTTGCATTACCGATCCTTCGGAAGGGATCGCCAGCTGCAACTACAGCGCGGGCGAGATCGCCGCGCAGGAAATTGGCGGGACCTCGGCAGCTTCGCCCTATTCGGCGGGAGTGATGGCCATGGTGCTGCAAAAAAACGGTGGGCAAAAGCAGGGCCTTGCCAACCCGGTCTTTTACAAGATGGCAGCGGCGCAATCGAAGACGGCTTGCAACTCCTCGACGGAAGTCGCCGGGAATTCTTGCTTCTTCAATGACATCACCCAGGGATCGAATGCCCAGCCGTGCAAGCCCGGGGACCTGGCGTGCAAGCTGATCAACACCGGAGACACGATGGGCGTGTTGAACATTGGCGGTGTCACCCAGTACAACGCCGTCGCTGGTTACGATCTGGCGACGGGCCTCGGAAGCATGAATGTGGCAAACATCGTGAACGGCTGGGCGGCAAACGCGGGAACACTTTCGATCACGCCATCGCCCGCAACGCTGACCTTTGCCTCGGCAGCCGAGGGTTCGACGAGCGCCGCACAGACAGTCACTATCGCAAACAGCGGGACCGCGACAGTCACGCTGACATCGGAAACACTGACCGGCACCGATGCCTCCTCCTTTGTCATCTCGGCGAACAGCTGCACAACGTCCCTGTACCGCGGAACCAGCTGCTCTGTCTCGATCGAGTTCAAACCGTTGGCTGCGGGAACATTAACGGCCAAGCTCTCTCTCGCGGATAACGCCAGCGGAACACCACAGACCGTAACGCTCACCGGCACGGGCGCAGCCTCGGCGGTGACGGTGTCTCCGACCAGCCTGACCTTTGCCTCGACCGTCAAAGGAACTACGACCGCAGCACAGACGGTCACGGTAAAGAACACGGGAACGACAAGCCTCACGCTCAGCTCGGAAACCATTACCGGAACCGACGCCACTTCTTTCCTGAAGTCAGCGACGACGTGCGGGAGTTCGCTGGCGGCCGGGGCAAGCTGCACGGTGTCGGTCGAGTTCAAGCCGGCGGCGACAGGATCGCTAACGGCAGAACTATCGGTGGCTGACAGCGCCTCTGGTTCTCCACAGACCGTGAGTTTAACCGGTACGGGTACGGCCAGTCCCACTCCGACCGTTACCCTGACGCCGACCTCCATCGCCTTCGCAGAAACGGTTGTCGGAATCACCAGCGAAGCCCAGGTGGTAACGCTCAAGAACACAGGCTCTGTCGCCGCGACGATCGATTCCATAGCGCTCGGCGGCACGAACGCGAGCTCTTTCCTCGAGATTGGCAACTGCGGAAATTCGCTCGCGGCCGGAGCATCCTGCTCAATCTACGTCGCATTTAAGCCCACTGCAGCGGCAGCACTTTCGGGAACGCTCAGCGTGACCGACAACGCTACCGGATCGCCGCAGAAGCTGACCCTGACCGGAACGGGGACCGCAGCGCCCTCGGTCAAACTCAGCGCAACCAGCTTGACCTTCCCAACAACGACCCATGGCAGCACTTCCGTAGCGCAAGGGGTGACTCTGACCAACGGCGGCAACGTAACGTTAACGCTCGCCTCGATCACTTTGGCGGGGACCAATCCAAGTGATTTTGAAGAGCTCAACACCTGCAGTGGGACGCTCGCCCCGGCGGCCAGCTGTGTAGTCTACGTAGCCTTTAAGCCGGTTGCGGCAGCAGCCTACAAGGCAACTCTAAGCATCGCCGATAGCGGGGCTTCGTCACCGCAAACCGTCTCCCTCTCTGGAACCGGCGATTAGGCGAGGAAGGACGCAACGGGGCGGCAAGCGGAACGTGTCTCCCCTGCTCGAAAGTCCGCCGGCGGAACTTCCCCCTCAGGGAGGCTTCCGCCGGCCCCTCTCCCTCTGAAATAAATTCCTTCCTGAGTTCCCGACAGGGTTCTTTTTGCTTTCGAGGCTTTGCGAGAAAGCGGAAAGGGTCCTTAGGCAACGCCTGGCGGGAAGGCAGAGAGTGGACTTAAGGCGTTGTTGCTACATATTATGGAGGCACGCTCCCGGGCTCCTTGATTTCAAGCCCTGTTCACCGCCCGATCATGGGTGAGACGGTATCCTCGTCCACCCAGGGTCAGAATTCTCAATCCAGCTCAAGAGTGCGCGATCGCGCTCGTGACCATTCGAGACGGGGCCAACAGTTTATGGCAGATGATCTCTTTGAACGGATGAAGCAATCCATCATTAATGGAGACCCGGAGGGTGCCCGAGAGATCAGCCGGCGCTCGCTCGAAGAGGGTATCCATCCTCTCGACGCGATTGAGCGCGGATTTGTGCCCGGACTGCATCATGTCGGCGAGCAGTTTGAGCAGGGAGAGATGTTTCTGCCGGACCTGGTGCTTGCGGGTGAAGCAATGAAAGCGGCAACAGCAGTTCTCGAACCCGAGATCCAGAAGGCGGGAGCGAAACGTGAGTCGCTCGGGAGGGTAGTGCTCGGGACGGTGAGAGGCGACATTCACGAAATCGGAAAAACGCTGGTAGGGACGATGCTCTCGGCCAGCGGGTTTGAGGTTATCGATCTCGGCGTCGATGTGCCCTACGAACTTTTTGCCGCCAAGGCAAAGGAACTGGATGCGGATATCGTCGGTGTCTCGGCCTTGCTCACCACAACGATGACCGGCCAGAAAAATGTCGTCGAAGCTCTCGAAGCCCAAGGGCTCCGCCCGAAGGTCAAAGTGATCCTCGGCGGAGCACCGGTCACCGAGAGCTGGGCGAATGAGGTCGGTGCGGATGGCTACGGAAAAGATGCGATCGGGGCGGTTGCCCTGGCAAAGAGCTTGATGGGCAAGTAATGGGGCGCGGTGATCGGGAAAGACTGCTTCGCCCGGCCACCGAGAGTGAGTTCTTACAGGATCCTGCATGCAGCCGACTCTTTCACTCCTTGAACCACAACTCGTCGAACGAATTCTCCGGGAAGCGTTCACCCTGATTGCCGAGCGGGGCGTTACCGTCCAGGCCGAGGCAGCCACGGAATTGCTGTCGTCAGCCGGCGCGCGGGTCGCTGACGGCGTTGCCCACCTGCCCGAGGCCCTGGCGCGGCGTGCGATCGAATCGGTTCCGCGCACGTTTTCGCTGTACAACCGGGCCGGCGAGCCTGCCGTCACCTACGGCGGCAACAACGTGCAGTTCGATCCCGGTTCCTCCTGCGTGCACGTGCTCGACGCGGAGACCCTCGAGCACCGCATGACCGGGACTTCCGATCTGGTGCGGCTGGTGCAAGTTGCCGAGATGCTGCCCGAATACGCCGCGCAATCGACGGCCGTGGTTTGCAATGAAGTGCCGAAAGACATGGGGGACTTATACCGGCTGTTCGTGGTGCTCGAATACTCGGAGAAGCCGATTGTGACCGGAGCTTTTTCACCCCACACCGCTCCGGTCATGATCGAAATGCTCGCGGCCGATAGCGGCGGGCATGCGGAGCTACGGGCCAGGCCGCGAGCCATCTTTGACGTATGCCCTTCACCGCCGCTGCACTGGTCGGAGTTCGCAGCGCAGAACCTGGTGGATCTTGCGCGTGCCTGGGTGCCCGCCGAAATCATCTCGGTGCCGCTCGCCGGAGCGGCTTCCCCTGTAACCCTTGCGGGGACCATTGTGCAGCATGCGGCAGAATGCATCAGCGGAATCACCATTCATCAGCTGGCGCAACCGGGAGCTCCGGTGGTGTGGGGAGGGGCGCCGGCCATCTTCGACATGCGCAGCGGAATCACGCCGATGGGGGCGATGGAAACGTGCATGTTGAATGTCTGTTGCGCGCAAATCGGCAAGTCGCTCGGCTTGCCAACCCACGGCTATCTGCTCGGCAGTGACGCGAAATCGATCGACGCCCAGGCCGGACAGGAAAGCGGGATCGCCGCAGTCATGGGCGCACTGGGCGGAATCAACATGATCTCCGGCGCGGGCATGCTCGATTCGTTGGCCTGCCAGAGTCCGGAAAAACTGGTCCTCGATGCCGAATCGATTGCCATGGCCGAGCGGCTGCTCGCAGGAGTGCAAGTGCGGACAGAGACACTGGCTCTCGGCATGTTCGCAAAGGCGGGAGCGGCGGGGGAATTCCTGAAACTTCCTGAAACACGACAGTTCTTCCGGCAAGAGCAATACCTTCCGACCAAGGTGATTGACCGTGGTTCGCTCCACGCCTGGGAACAGGGGGGAAAGAAAGATGTCATGGGGCGAGCCAAAGAAAGGGTCAACGAGCTGATTGCCCGTTACCAGCGTCCCGCGTTACGGCCAGAAGTGGATCGCCGGCTGCGGAACATCGTCCGAGAACAGGCCGCCCGCGAGGGTGTGGAGCAACTACCGATCGTTTGAGTTTGCCGGCACGGGAGATTGAGCGGGATGACAACGACGCAATTCGTGACCGAAGGCACGGTAATCAAAAGTGATTGGCAACTCGCGATCACCTCCGACATGGTGCTGCAGAGACAGGGCGCAAATCCGGGCAAAATCAGGAAGCGACAACCGCGACTGGTAACCGTGGCCGAAGCGGCTCTTGCAACGGGAGCACCGTCGATCCGGCCCCAGGTTGCCTACCGGATCCTGAAAATTCAGAGCGTGAACCCGCCGCGGGTCGTTCTCGAAGGCGCCGCGGAACTGGTTGGCCCGGGAATCGCGCGCCGGCTTACCGGCGCGGAATTCGCGATTGCAGTCTTGGCGACGATCGGACCAGACGTTGAAGAACTGGCGCTGCGTGTGACGAAAGAGGATGCGGTGCTCGGGCTGGCCCTCGACGGTTACGGAACAGCGGTTATCGGCGCGCTGACCGTCGCCATCCGAAACTTTTTCTCCGAGCGCGCGGGCGGGGTGCAATTGACGACCACGTCTGCTCTGTACCCGGGAACGAACGATTGGGAGCTTGCCGCCGGGCAGGCACAACTGTTCTCGCTCGTGGATGCTTCTGCAATCGGCTTGCGCCTCAGTCCTTCCTTTCTGATGCAGCCCTGTAAGTCGGTATCGCTTGTGATCGGAGCTGGAAGTGAACTGCACGCCGGGGGGCAGCCCTGCGAGGAATGTGGAGCGTCAGCAACCTGTCGCCACCGAGAATCCGCGCCGTGAGAAAAAGGCTCTCTTGAAAGCAGCCCGGGCGGACCTCTACTGCAGGACCGTTTGAATCGCAAGCGCGCGAATGAACTGCGGGGTTGTGCCGCAACATCCGCCGAGAAAGGTCGCACCGGCAGCGATGAGTTCCGGAGCGGCAGCGGCGAACTCTTGGGGGGTGGTTTTGTAATGAGCAACGCCAGCGAGCATCTCCGGCAATCCGGCGTTTGGTTTGATCCACACCGGAAGCGAAGTCGCGGCCGCCAGTCGCTGGCAGACCGGAATGAAATCACGGATTCCCAAACCGCAGTTTGCGCCGACAGCATGGACGCCGTCGCCGGTTAATGCGATCGCGGCCTCTTCCGGAGTCGTGCCCATCATGGTCCGGTCGCGATTTTTTCCGGAGTCAAAGACCAGGGAAACAACCACCGGAAGATTGGTTTCAAGCGCCGCGGTGGCGGCGATCCGGGCTTCCGTGAGGTCGGTCATGGTTTCGATCAGAATGGCGTCCGGACCTTCGGCGGCCAGTGCACGAGCTTGTCGAGAGAAGGCAGCTCTTAACTCTTCCCGAGTGACTTCCTTGGTCAGGAGCATCTTGCCGCTGGGGCCAATGGTGGCGAACACCATCGCGGAACGGCCGGCGGCCTGTCTTGAAAGCTGCACCGCCGCCCGATTGATCGATTCAACGCTTTCCTCGAAGCCATACTGCCCGAGGCTAATCGGGTTGGCGCGAAAGGTGTTGGTCAAAATCACGCGACTGCCCGCCATGACGTAGCTGGCTGCGACCTGGCGCACCAGCTCCGGCTTGCTGATATTCCAATGGTCGATACACGCTCCCAGTCCGGCGCCCAGTCTCTGGAACTCCGTACCCCACGCGCCATCGGTGAGCGTCGTCGTACCGCGCACGCAATCGGCAAATTGCATCCCGTGTCTCCGTTGGCCAATCCAACCTATGAGTATACCGGCGCTAACGGGGAATGACCTTTCGATGCCTGGCCATTGTCCGTACTGCCGGGAGAGTGAGAGCGAGTGCCTGGGATGTGGCCCGCCCAAGCTCCGGACGAGCAGCGACTATTTCCAGATCGCCGAATCTCCCAGGAGGTTCCTAGGACCTCCTGGCTGCCCGGTCAGAGCACTATTCCGCAAGCCACAGCCTCCGTCCAACTTTCTTTACTTAATCCAAACCGTCTTTACATTTGCGAACTCGCGAATTCCAAATACGCTCAATTCGCGTCCGTAGCCTGACCTCTTCACACCTCCAAATGGGACGCGCGGGTCGGAGGCGACCATTTGATTGATAAAGACCATGCCGGCTTCGAGTTCATTGATAAATCGCTCTTGCTCCTTGGGGTCATTGGTCCAAGCGCTTGCTCCCAATCCGAATCGGCTGTCGTTCGCAATCCTAATTGCGTCATCCAGATTTTTGACGCGAAACAGGGAGGCCACCGGACCAAAGAGCTCTTCCCGGTAGGCAGGTGAATGGTCAGGAATATTGGTCAGCACCGTGGGCAGATAAAAATTCCCACGTAAATCGGACGGTTTCCCGCCGGTCAGAATACGCGCTCCGGCGTCCACGCTTTTCCGTACGTCCGCGTGCAGTGACTCAACAGCATCAGCGGTGGCCAGAGGACCCACATCGGTTGTCTCGTCGAAAGGGTCACCGAGTTTCAGCGCACGCATTTTCTCGACAAACACCCGTTCGAACCTATCGGCAATTTCTTCGGCCACGATGAACCTCTTGGCGGCAATACACGACTGGCCGTTGTTCAAGGTCCTGGCCTTGACCCCAGTTGCCACCGCCTCTTCCAAGTTGGCGCTGGGCATAACGATGAACGGATCGCTCCCGCCGAGCTCTAGCACGACTTTCTTGATCCGGCTAGCCGCCCCCGCGCCCACTTTTACTCCCGCTTCTTCACTACCGGTAAGCGTGGCTGCTGCAATACGCGGATCGCCGAGCAGGGCGTCCACCTTGCCAGAACTGATCAAGAGCGCCTGGAACGCGCCAAGGGGAAATCCCGCGCGCAGCAATAACTCCTCAATCTTCAGCGCACATTGCGGCACGTTCGAGGCATGTTTCAGCAATCCGATATTGCCGGCCATAAGTCCGGGGGCGATAAATCGGAAAGCCTGCCAGAACGGAAAATTCCAGGGCATGATCACGAGGATGATTCCCATTGGCTGGTAGCGGATATAACTTTTCCGGGCTGCAGTTTCGATGATCTCGTCGGCAAGAAATCTCTCCGCATGATCGGCGTAATACCTGCACGCCGAGGCGCACTTTACCGCCTCGTCCACAGCCGAACGGAAGGTTTTCCCCATTTCGAGCGTCATCAATCTCGCCAGATCGGCCTTTTCGGATTCGAGCAGGTCGGCCGCATTCCGCATCATTTTGCCGCGCTCCGCGAAAGGGAGCGCACGGAATTTCGGAAATGTAAGCTGCGCCAATCGAACCTTTTCTTCGATCTGCGCATCGGTCAGCGGGTCAAAACTCTTGAGCAATTCTCCTGTTGCCGGATTTATGGTTGCAATGGCCATGGATGCCGTTCCCCTTTTACTTCTCCCGACCGAGATGCACTCTACCATTTCAAATGGGGCTCTCGGTGAGATCACCTGTTATTTTAAGCGAAGTTCTCGCAGCCCGAGCACTGGAATAGCAAACCTGGTCCGGCGCATAGGCTGCCTCGATAGGTGAGACATCTATACGATAAGCCTCGGGAATTCTCTCTGATCTAATTCCTGACTCCCCTCATGCTCCGGAGACCGAGCCACCCCACCGCGACACACATTCGCGCTCCGTGCCGCAGACCGTTCCGGAGTCGTTGACCAGTTCGGACTTTTGAGCCAGTTTCGTCGAGAGAGCCTCCGTCGCAAGATCGGAGCAACTTTTTTTCTCTGCAGTTTGTGGGCGTCGGTAGGATCGTACCAATAAACTTGAAGTCGAGACCGCATCACGGATTCACATCGCACCATTTCTCAATTCCCATTCGGGAACTGCTGCGAATGACGTACTCTAGTAGCCTCAGCCGAATTCCAATGAGCGAATCCTTGCATTCAGACAATCAAGAGCGGAGTAAACTCCTCTGTTCGGTAAAGCGGGCGGTCATCAAGCTTGGAACCAGCACGGTTACCGGCTCCGAGGGCGGGCTTTCCTTGGAACGGATCGAGCCGATCGTGCGTGCGATCTCAACCCTCCAGGCCAGCCACCGCCAAATCGTTCTGGTCTCTTCCGGTGCGATTGGACTTGGCCGGGGATGGCTTGGACTCCATCCTTCTCGACTGAAAGACATGGCCACCAAACAAGCGTGTGCCGCCGTAGGGCAAAGCCTGTTAATGGAAGCCTACAAACGGCTTTTTGGCTCGCACGGCGTGAAGATTGCCCAGGTGCTACTGACCGAAGAGGATTTCAGCAACTGGCATCGTTACTCGAACCTTCGACGAACCATGGAAAAACTGATCGGATTTGGCGTTTTGCCGATCGTCAACGAAAACGATACGGTTTCAACGGCCGAGCTTGAGACCGTAGGTGACAACCATCGTTCCCTCGCCTTCAGTGATAATGACCGGCTGGCCGCTCTGGTGATGAGCGGTCTCGAAGCGGATGCGCTTATTCTCCTCACCAACGTCGATGGCCTATTGGGCGCGGAGCCAACCGGGAAACCCCAGCGCGGAGCACCGGCAAGCCGTCCGCAGGTGATTTCGGTCATTTCCGAGGTAACTCCGGAGTTGAAAGCTCTGGCCAGCGGGCCTTCCGGGTCCGGGCGAGGCGGCATGGTGACCAAGCTCGAGGCTGCGGAGATTGCCATGAACTGTGGCGGTGTGGCGGTGATCGCGAGCGGCGGCCGGGCGGAAACCCTTCCGCGAATCTTTGCCGGGGAACCAGAAGGAACTGTATTCCTGCCGTCCTCGCGCATGCGGGGCAAACGGCGCTGGCTTGCCTATGCCGCCGGGGTCCGCGGTCGTGTGGTCGTTGACGCAGGCGCGCAGCGTGCCATAACCCGCGGCAAAGCCAGTTTGCTCCCGAGCGGTGTCGTGCGTATTGAAAAACCTTTCGGGCTGATGGACGTGGTCAGCATTGCAAATCTGGAGGGAAGAGAATTTGCCCGAGGCATTGCCAATTGCGCGAGCGATGCGATTTCTACGGCCCGGGTGCTCTTTACGCGCGACAATATTGTTCTTCTGGAGCGCGAACCGTGAACGATAGCTCCAGGGAGAGACTTCGCCGGGATGTTGCCCCGCTTGCCCGCTCTGCGCGGGAAGCCTCGAGAAAACTGGCCGTCCTTTCCGATGCGTCGCGGAACGCCGCTCTCCTCGCACTTGCAGAGGCACTCGAGGCACATCGGGACCGGATCCTGGTGGCCAATGCCCGGGATTGCGCGGCAGCAGAGGCACTCCTGGCCAAGGGCGCGATGACACCAGCCCTCTTTTCACGGCTGAAGATCAAGGACACCGGGATCGGCGAAATGGCGGATCGGGTGCGCGAAGTGGCGCACCTGCCTGACCCGCTCGGAAAACGGTTGGCCTCGACCGAGCTCGACCGAGGCTTGATCCTGAACAAAGAGTCTTGCCCCCTCGGGGTGATTGCCGTGGTCTTCGAATCCCGGCCCGATGTCGTCCCGCAGATTGCTTCCCTGGCGCTGAAGTCCGGCAACGCGGTCCTGCTCAAGGGGGGTGCGGAGGCCACGCTCAGCAATGAGACTCTTGTGTCCGTCTGGAAAGAGACGCTTCGCAGATTTCCCGAGGTGCCTGAGGAGTCCATCCACTTGCTGCAATCCCGAGCCGATGTGATGGAGCTTCTCTCGCTCGAAGGCCAAGTCGACCTGTTGATTCCCCGCGGTTCGAAAGAGTTTGTCTCCTTCATCGAGCATCACAGCCGCATCCCGGTCCTGGGCCACGGCGAGGGTATCTGCCATGTGTACGTCGACCGCCTCGCCGATCAGGAGAAAGCCACATCCATCACCGTAGATTCCAAGGTTCAGTATCCGGCGGCCTGCAATTCCCTCGAAACGCTGCTGGTCCATGAGGAGATTGCCGCCACGTTTCTGCCGAGGATCGTTGCGGAACTGGAAAAGGCGAAGGTGGAAGTGCGTGGCTGTCCCCGCGTTCTGGCGCTCCTTCCCGGGGTCAGGATGAAGGCAGCGACAGAAAAAGATTGGGCAACCGAATACTCCGGCCTGATCCTTTCGGTAAGGATAGTTGATTCTCTCGACCAGGCCCTCGAACACATTCACAGGTATGGCTCAAAACACACCGAATGTATCGTCACCGAAGACCAGGCCGCAGCAAACCTTTTCCTCGAGGAGGTCGATGCTGCCGGCGTATTCCACAACGCATCGACGCGGTTTGCAGATGGTTACCGTTACGGGCTCGGCGCTGAAGTCGGTATCAGTAATGGCAAACTGCACGCACGAGGGCCCATGGGGATCGAAGGCCTGACGACCTACAAGTACAAGCTCCGCGGAAACGGTCACATCGTTTCCGACTACAGCGCCGGCATCCGTCAGTTCAAACATAAACCTCTCGGATAGAACGAAGCGGGACCTGCAAAACCGGTGAACAGCGTCCGCTACGGCCGAACTTCCCTGCCGAGCCCCAGCTTCCGCAAGATGTCTTCCATCAGGCACCATCTCGTGAAGCCAGATTGCAGCAGATTTGCGCCTACAAACGCCGTGAACCAGTACCAGTTGTGGTTCACCCACATCCCCAGCGCCAGCGACGCCAGAACAAATGTGCCTGCGATAATGCGGATGTAACGTTCCGTGGTCATTGTCCACCCCGCTCGCTCATGTAATAAAGGACCGGCACCGCGATTCGCGACAGCAGTGTAGAGGCAACTTCTCCCGCCATCAAAGAAATGGCCAGGCCCTGGAAGATCGGGTCAAAGAGAATGACTCCTGCGCCCACTACCACCGCTGCCGCCGTCAACAACATGGGGCGAAAACGCACTGCGCCTGCATCCACAACTGCGTCTTCAAGCGGCATCCCTTGTTCTCGACGCAGTTTGATGAAGTCCACCAGAATGATCGAGTTTCTGACGATGATCCCGGCGCCGGCGATGAATCCAATCATGGAGGTGGCTGTGAAGAACGCTCCCATGGCTGCATGTGCCGGCAAGATGCCAACCAGGGTCAACGGTATGGGGGCCATGATCACGAGCGGCGTCTTGAAGGATTTGAACCAGCCGACCACCAGCACATAGATCAGGACCAGCACCGCGGCAAAGGCCAGTCCCAGATCACGAAACACTTCATAGGTGATATGCCACTCACCGTCCCACTTCACTGCCAGCTTTTTGGCATCGGGCGGCTGGATCGCAGTGAACTGCTCGATCCCGTAGCCTTCGGGAATTTTCAGCGCATCGATTTTCTTACCAAGTGTGCCGATCGCGTACACCGGACTTTCTTCCGCACCGGCAACATCCGCCGTCACGTACACGACCTCGCGCTGGTTCTTGCGATAGATGTTCTTGTCGATCGTCCCTTGCTGCACCGTAGAGAGTTCGCCGAGCGGCACCATCGATCCGTCCGGCGCATTCAGGTACAGCCCGCGCAGGGCATCCTCGCTTGATCGGCTGGCACGGGTGAGCTGAACACGAATGGGTATATCCTCGCGTTCCGTGGCCTGATGCATCAACCCAACCTGCTTTCCTCCGAGAGCCATGGCCACGGACTCTGATACCTCTGCCGGCGAAATGCCCCGCAGCGCGGCTTTATCTTGCTGCACCTGAAAGTCCAGCTTCTTCTCGTCCGCCACCACGTACCAGTCGGCGTCAACCACCCCGGGCGTCTCATCAAAGATCTTCCGAATCTGCCGTGCCACATCGATCTGCCGCTGATAATCAGGCCCGTACACTTCCGCCACCAGAGTAGAGATGACCGGTGGCCCGGGAGGAACCTCCGCGACCTTTACGCGGGCGTTCCATTTCTTGGCAATCTCCTGGATGGGCCCGCGCATTTGTTTGGCAATTTCGTGACTCTGGCGTTTACGGTCGTCCACCGACCGCAGATTCACCTGAATATCACCCTGGTGAGCGCCCCTGCGGAGGTAGTAGTGGCGCACCAGTCCGTTGAAATTGTACGGCCCGGATATCCCTGCGTAGGTCTGGTAGTTCCGTACTTCCGGCTGCGTGTGCAGATATGCGCCAATCTCCTGTTCGACGGCCAGGGTGCGTTCAAGGGGCGTGCCTTCCGGCATATCCACGATGACCTGGAACTCGCTTTTATTATCGAAAGGCAGCATCTTCACCCGCACGGCCTTGAAGGCAACCAGCGAGCAGGCCAGCAGCAGGAGCACGACAACCGTCCCGAGGAATGCCCATCGTTTCCCGCTGTTCCGGATGAGCCCGTTCATCAGTTGTCGGTAGAGCCGCGTGGTCCTGCCTTCGACTTCGCCTTCCGCGTGTTTGCCGGTATGTCCCCGCAACAATCGCAGCGCTGCCCAGGGCGAAACAACAAATGCGACCAAGAGCGAGAACAGCATGGCTGCAGAGGCACCGACCGGGATCGGCCGCATGTACGGGCCCATCAGGCCGCGGACAAAGGCCATGGGCAGAATTGCGGCGATCACGGCGAAGGTTGCCAAGATCGTCGGATTGCCCACTTCATCCACTGCCTCGACGGCAACTTCGCTCCATGACCTGCCCTGGCTTTCCGGCAGGCGGAAATGCCGCACCATGTTCTCCACCAC
This sequence comes from Candidatus Acidiferrales bacterium, assembly GCA_963842585.1. Classification (GTDB taxonomy): domain Bacteria; phylum Acidobacteriota; class Terriglobia; order Acidiferrales; family UBA7541; genus Acidiferrum. The sequence continues at coordinate 281,320 of CAWJHG010000010.1, read as the reverse complement.
CACAATCGCGTCGTCAACCAGAATGCCGATCGAGAAAATGAGCGCGAACAGGGTGACGCGATTGAGGGTATATCCATAGGCGTAGAAGATAAAAAGGGTCAGCGCCAGGGTCACGGGAATGGCCAGCAGTACCACGCCGGACTCCCGCCACCCAAGCGCCAGACCAACCAGCAGGGTCACTGAAATCGTTGCCAGGAAAAGATGTTTCAGGAGCTCATCCGATTTATGTTTGGCGGTTTGTCCGTAGTTGCGTGTTACGGTAACCTGCAAATCGTTCGGCAGCACATAGCCGCGCAGAGAATCCACTCTCGCCAAGACTTTTTCCGAGACGTCCGTTGCGTTGGCGCCTTTGCGCTTTGCAACTCCGAGCGTCACCGCCGGATAGGACCTGTCCTCGCCGTTTACAGCTCCGCCCATTCCGAAATAGACATAGTCTGCGGCTTCTTCCGGACCGTCGGTTACCGTGGCCACATCGCCGAGGTAGACCGGACGGCCGCCGGGAACCGCAACCACGATCCTGCGTGCTTGTTCGGCACTGTGAAGAAAGCTGCCAGCTTCCACTGCGAATTCCTGGTTTCCCGCGGCAAACGACCCGGCCTCGACCCGCTGGTTACTCGCCTGGAGAGCCCGTGCAATCTCTCGAGGGCCCACGTGATAGGCGGCCAGCTTCAGTGGATCCATTGCGACCCTCAGCTCGCGCTTCTGCCCTCCGAGCAGTGTAGTTTCGGATACATCGGCTACCTGCTTGACGCTCTGCTGCACTTCCGCCGCAATTCTCCGCAGCGCCGCCGCATCGTAGTTTCGTCCCCAGAAGGTCATCGCCAACACGGGTACATCGTCAATCGAGCGGGCCTTGATCAATGGCTGGCTGGCGCCAGAGGGGATCCGGTCAAAGTTTGCGTACAGTTTGTTATAGGTTCGAACGATGGCATCTTCTTCTTTCATGCCCACATAAAACCTGACGATCACCAGCGCGCCACCCGGTTGGCTGGTGGAGTAGAGATACTCGACACCAGGCACTTCGTTCAGCAAATGCTCCATGGGAATGGTGACGCGCTGTTCGACCTCCTCTGCCGATGCGCCCGGCATGCTCACAAACACATCGAGCATGGGGACGACGATTTGCGGCTCTTCTTCGCGAGGGGTCTGCCAGATGCTGAACAGCCCAAGCAAGAGCGCGGCGATAATCACGAGCGGGGTCAGCGGCGAATCGATGAATGCGTGCGCGATCCTTCCTGCCAGTCCGAGCTTCACGAATGTTTCTCCCCGCCCGCCGGCGCTGCTCCAGTTCTCTTTCCATCCAACTCCTGCTGGCCGGGGTTCAAAACCACCGTGTCACCCGCCGCTAGTCCGGAAAGTACTTCCCTCTGATCTCCCCGGGGGATTCCCAGGGTGACCAGTCGCCAATGGATGAGCCCGCTGTCGTCCACAACGTAGACGCCGGAAAGCTGGCCGCGGTTCACCAGCAGGGCGACGGGAACCAATACTGCTTGTTTTTCTCCGTGCGGAAAAAAGGCCCGCCCAAACATTCCAGACTGGATGTCCGTTTCCTTCGGAAGATCGATCCGGACTTTAAAGGTGTGGGAGTCCGGATCCGTACCACCCTCCTCCTCGGCCACCCTGGCGAGGAGCGATTTGCCGGGGATGGCGTCCAATTGCACCCGGGCGGTCGCGCCTTTCTTGACCGCCGACCACGCTGCTGCCGGACAGGTGGCCTCGAGTTGATACCGTGAGGTCTGCTCCACGATGAAAAGCGGTACCCCAGGTGACACGAATGAGCCGGGTTCGACGTTGCGTCGAACCACGCGGCCGTCAAACGGAGCGACGACACGTGCGTAGGCCGCCACCTCCTTGGCGGCCCCGGCTTCTGACTCCGCCTGGGAAGCGCCGGCTTCCGCCTGACGCAAGGCCGCCTTGGCTTGCCCCAGATTCGCCTGTGCAGCCTGCTGTTTCGCCGAGATTTCGTCAAATTCCTGGGGGCTGATGGATTTCTCGTCTCTCAAAAAGACATAGCGGTCGTAGGTCTTCTGCAGGATCTCGGCCTGCGCCTGGGCGGCAACCAGCGCTTTTGCCGCCTGCGCCACTCCTGCATTTGCTCCCCGGACCCCTGCGTCGGCAGCGTTGCTCCGGGCAGACAGTTCCCGCCCGTCCAGTTGAGCGAGTAGCTGTCCGCGTTTCACCGTGTCGCCCTCTCTCACCGCGACTTGGAAAACCGTACCCATCGTTCTCGCAGCCACTTGGGCGGTGGAGACGGCAATGACGCTTCCGGGAACTTCCCATTCGTCCGCAACCACCTGTAACTGAGTTTTCTTCACTTGCAGCCCCTCAACGACCTCCGGCGTTTTGGAACCGTTTTCCGGAGCCCCGCCACAACCGAAGGAGAAACTCCAAGCGGTGACCAATAAAAGCTGCGATCCCCGGCGCATCGCTCTTGCTGTTCTGTCTGTCCTGCTCATGGCTTGTCGGCCCCCGTAATCAGTGTTGACTCTGGTGTCAGCTGACCCGCTGCCCGCTCCAGTTGAGCGCGTGCCACTTGCCAGTCCTGCAGCGCCGCGAGGTATCCTGTCGTTGCGTCCAGTTCGGCTGTTTCTGACCGTAACAATTCGGTCACGGTCGTCAGGCCTGCCTCATACCGATTCTGCACAATCCGCAGGCTTTCCCTGGCCTGTTCGGCCGCGTCATGTGCGGAGGCTGCTCTTTCGGCTGCGGCGTTTCCATCCAAGAATGCTTTGCGCACCTCGAGCTGCACTCCCGAACGGAACCACTCCACGGTATGTTTCGCCTTGCTCTCCGTGGCAGCGGCTTCCGCCACACGGGCCTTCTGTGCTCCGCCCGCGAACAGGTTGAAATCAAGCCGCGCACCCGCCGTCCAGTTCGTTCCCGAAGGGCCCCCGAGGGCCATCGCGTCACGCTCGGTGCTTCCAAACAGCCCGATCGACGGCCCAAACTCCGCCTTGGTCGCTTTTCTTTCCTCGCTCATGGCTGTCTCCTGCAACTCGGCGGCGCGCAGGGCCGGCCGCTGCTCGAGAGCGGTGTGAATCCACTCCTCAATGGTTCTCACCTGCTGCCCGGGCTCGGACAGGGTCGCGGCGGGTTCTGCGGCTGCATCGAGGGGCATTCCCATCTCCCGGGCCAGTTGCATCTGCCCGACCGCCAGGTCATTTTGCGCGCGGATTCGACGGTCCTTCATCTGCGATACAAAAACTTTCGCGCTCAACAGATCGGAATCCACCAGCAACCCGGCCTGGTGCATGGTTTCCATGCGTTGCGCGCTGGCCTCGGCTGTCTTTACGGCTTCCTCGGCCGCCCTCGCGCTTTCCTTTCGCACCAGAACGCCGTAATAGGAGCGAACCACTTCGAGAATCAGGTCCTGCCGGGCCTGTTCGGTTTCGAAATCCGCCACGGTCACCAAGTGCCTTGCGCTGCGCTGGTGGTATAAGGTCTGCCCTGAATCGAACAGCCTCCATTGGCCATCCAAGCGGGTTTGAAAGTTGTCGAGCGGCGTCGGGGTATTCAGCTTGTACAGGAAAAAATCCGACGCGGTAAACTGTCGCTGCGTCAATTTGCTTCCGAACACATACACAGGATTATTTCCCCGCGTAAAGTCCTGATGAAAATCCAGGCGTGGATACCAGGAGGCCTGTACCTGTTTCAGCCTGGCCCGCGCTGCCTGGGTCTCGTCCGCGCTGATTTGAAAAGCGGGATTCTGCTCGAGCGCGGAACGCACTGCTTGCGCCAAGGAAAGTGGCTCGGTCGCGATTTTCTCTTGCCCGAGTGCCCAGGAGGTGACCACAACCAGCAGAATCGCCGCCCCAACGAATGTTCGAATGGAATGGACAAACAAACGGCGATTCATCAGTTCCCTCACGCGGAGACTTTCTCGGGATTGGTCACGGGGGGGAGCCAACTCGACTGCTCTTCATGAATCTCGTATTCCGTCTTCAGCGAGGAGTTCTCCCGCAGCATCGCCCCGACCGAGCAGTACTTCTCTTCGGAAAGCTGGATGGCCTGTTCGACCGCCGTTTTCTCGATTGAGAAGCCGGTGAGCACGTGTCGAATTCGGATGGCCGTAAAAACCTGCGGAGGCCGCTCCGTCTGATCGGCTTCGACGCGCACCTCATACCCAGTCACCTTCTGGTGGTGCTTCTGCCGCAGCATGGTGATTACATCGAAGGCCGTGCAACCAGCCAGCGCGACAGCAACAAGCTCAATCGGTTTCGCGCCGGTCGCTCCGGCAGCGTCGTCCAGGACAATGTGGTGACCACTGCCGGTCTCCGCAATGAACTGTCTTTCGGATCTCAAAGCCTGCGTCAGGTTCACTCTTGCCGTGATCATCTCCGACTCCTTGTTGGCTCCTGCAGGGATTCAACCCTCTCTTGCGACCTGTTTGCCTTGGCCTGGCTCCCGGGCGCACGTATTGATTCCAAAAATGGACCAGGCGGGGCAGTAGCGAACCACACCGGTGACCAGCGCAATCGCGCCGACAACGTAGGCGGCGATGGCCGCGCCGCCCGTTACGACATGAGTCAGCCCGAGCACGACCAAAGCGATGCCCAGCACGATTCGAACGGTTCGATCTGTTGCTCCGACGTTGCTTGTCATTGCGTCTCCTCGAGCTGATCCTGTGGCTAGCGGATCCGGCACTGGAACAAATGCAATCCGGGGGGATTTGTTACAGACAATTTCAACCTGCCTGCTGTTTTCACCGACGACGACAGCAGCTCTCTTCAAACCGTATTCATTTCAATGACTTGGGGCAGGTCACGGAGGCTCTGGGGATGGTGTGCTATGGTAAGACTCGATGCGAGAAGAGATTCGGCAGGCTGTCGCGTTGCTTGAGAAGAACGATCCCGAGGCCATTGAGGAGGCGTTAGGGTTGCTCCAGGGCACCGTCTATTCTTTCAGCATGAAAGTTTGCGGGCAGCGGGAAGATGCCGAAGACACCATGCAGGAAGTTCTCGTAAAAGCTCTTCCCCACCTTCCGAAATTTGAAAGCCCGCGGGCACTTCTCGTCTGGCTCTATAAAGTCGCCAAAAATCGCTGCCTGATGAGTCGCCGAAAGAGCAAATTCGCCCCCAAACAGAATCTTTCTCTCGACGAACTCATGCCCGATGGTCGCGAACTGGCGCAACTGGCCAAAGAGGGTCCGGTCAATCCGGAATCTCTGGCGATCCGCAGCCAGCAAGCCCGCCGCTTGCGGGCGGTCATTCAGGAGTTGCCCCCGCAATACCGCATCATTCTTGTGCTGCGGGATATGGAAGGGCTCACGGAGGAAGAAGTAGGGGACATCACGGGCCTGCGCCCGGGAAATGTGCGCGTGCGTCTCCATCGAGCCCGCCTTTTCGTCCGTCAGAAATTAGCCCGTCAGGATGACCATCGCGTTGCGCGAAAGAGAGCCGATCTCCGTCCCCGCAAGATCGCGGCAGCGGCAGAAAAACGGTCCGCGACCTGTAAAGCTCTTTTTGCCCAGCTCTCGAGCTACCTCGACGAGGAACTCGACGATTCTCTGTGTGTAAAACTGGAACAGCATCTCGAAGGCTGTGAACCTTGCAAAGCCTTTCTTGCCAGTCTCGAAGCTACTATCGAACAACTTCGAACGACCCCGGTCGACTCCATGCCGAAAGCCTCCGCCGCCAAAATTCGTCGTGAACTGCTGAAGCACTATCCGTTTCCTACAGGTTCTCATGACAGAGGATAGCGGGCCGGCAACAGTTCTGGTGCGCAGAGTTCTTTTCCTCCTTGCATTCCTTGCGTGTTTCAGCGGATTCATCTCTCCTCCCGTGGCACTCACTCTCGGTATCTTTTTCGGCTTGGTGGTGCAAAACCCGTTTCCACTCGAAACTCGCACAGCTTCCCACTGGCTGCTCCAGAGTTCCGTCGTGGCTCTTGGCTTTGGCATGAATCTAGAGGAAGTGTTACGCGCCGGGCGCAGCGGTTTTCTCTATACCGCCCTGGGGATTGCTTTCGCTCTTTTGCTTGGTCTGACTCTCGGAAGGTTTCTTCGCGTCCGGGGGAACTCGTCCTATCTCATAACCGCTGGGACAGCCATCTGCGGAGGCAGTGCCATCGCCGCAATCGCACCCATTGTTCAAGCCGATGAGGAAGAGATGGCCGTATCTCTCGGAACCGTCTTTGTGCTCAACTCGGTCGCGCTGCTGATCTTTCCACCGCTCGGACATCTGCTCGGTCTCTCGCAAATGCAATTTGGCTTGTGGGCCGCCCTGGCCATACACGACACAAGTTCTGTCGTGGGCGCAGCCTCGCGTTACGGTGCGCAAGCACTGATGGTCGGAACGACGGTCAAGCTTGCTCGCGCACTCTGGATCGTTCCCCTGGCCCTGGCTACTGCGGCCATCAAGCGCAGCAAGTCGAAGGTTCGTTTCCCCTGGTTCATCCTTTTCTTCTGCCTGGCCGCAGTTGTGAATACCTACTTCCCTCTGTTCTCGACCAGTTCCAGGTGGTTATTCCAACTCGGTCGATGGGGCCTGACCGCAACGCTTTTTCTCATCGGCAGCGGGATTTCGGGCCCGGTGCTTCGAAAGGTCGGCTGGCGGCCCCTGGCCCAGGGAATTCTGCTTTGGATTCTCGTCGGCCTTACATCGCTCTATTTCATCCGCGCCGGTTGGATCGCACTTTAACTCTTTGCCTGCTTCTGAGGAGGTTCCCATCGCGTGCCGTGCAGAGCGATTTCCCTCCCTTCCGACAGTTGTTCCTAGATGCCCGAACCCGCCCGAGGGCGGTAGGAGTTGTGAAGAAAGATAACGGTTGCTGTAAAAAAACCGAACAAGACCAGCCGCTCCCGGTGTGGGAACGGGGCCAAGTGGATCGCGGATTGACTGAAACGCGAACGATCCGGAGGACCTCCGGCTACTGCCTCTCCCTTAATTCCTTGACCATCAATCGAATTGAGATTCCGAGCGTTCCTCCGTGCCGGGAATCGGGTTCTCGGCTGGAAGGCCCGGCGCTGGACCGCTGCTTGCTCTTCTTCTTTATCGGATGCGGCTCGAGGGGACTGAACCACCGCCCGGATCACAGGAAGATTTTCTCCCGCGCGGCAAAAAAGGTGCCCGAGCAAGCTCCCCGGGCTCATAGCTCGAACACTCAGATCTCCCCGGTCGGTTTGCTGATCGCAGCAAGAGCGATCTGAGCACAGGAGGAAATCTCATATGAAACTCTCACTTTTTGGATCTGCACCCGCCCGATGGGGTTGTGGGGTTGGCATTTTCAGTCTCTCCCTGCTCTTTGTGGCACCGTCCCTCCACGCGCAGGGAAGCAATAAGCCCGATGGTGGTCGTCTCGTGCTGTCGTCCCTGAGCTCCATGGACCAAACGCAAGAATCGACCCGCGCGAAGAATGCGGGAGGGGAGCACATGATTCCGGCCGGGACGATTCTGCCTGTCGTGCTTCGCTCTGCCATTTCCTTTGAGAAATGCCAGCCGGGTCAGGTTCTCCACGGCAAGATTGCCCAGAATGTTCCGCTACAAAATGGAGTGACAATTCACAAAGGCTCCGCCATTGCAGGGCATGTCGTAGATGTTGCCCCTGCGACAAGCGATCACGGCCCGAAAGTCTCCATTCAATTCGACAAAGTCTATGTCGCCGGACAATGGATCCCGGTTGTGACCAACTTGCGAGCGGTAGCCGGCTTCATGGAAGTCCAGGAGGCCGGAGTGCCGACAGAAACGGGTGCACCGGTCGACTGGTTACCGACAACACAGGTTGGCGGTGACACCGTTTATGGCCTGGGCGGCCCGGTCATGAGCTCGGAGGATGTATCAGAGGTCATTGGGAAATCCGTCGGAGGCGACGGTGTGCTTGTCCGGGTGAGCGGCAAGGAAGGTACCAAGTGCCGCGGCGCCGTTGAAGGAAACGACCATCCTCAGGCACTGTGGGTCTTCTCTGCTGACGCATGTGGTGCTTATGGCCTCGAGCACCTGCAGATCCTGCATGCCGGCCGAACGGAGCCAATGGGAACGATCGTGCTGGCTTCAGAGAAAAAGAACGCGGGATTGCGATCCGGCGACGGCCTGCTGCTGCGCGTCGATCGGTAGTGCAATCCACAGTTCCATCGCCACCTGAAAAGAGGTGCGCCGCAATCCAACAAAGAGTGCGTTGGCTTCACACTCCCGGCCGGGACAGGCCGGGAGTGTGCGTTCGAGCTGAAAAAAGAGTTCGTCCGGACGTGCGCGGAGGTGACTCGCTTCTCACCGAGCAGTCTCTTGTAACCTGAGTCGGTTGCCTTGCTGCTGGCATGGTTCTGCAATTCGCGGCCCGGCTTGTCAACAACGTCGGGCTCCGCGGATCATACACTCGAACTATGCCTGCTCTTATTGTTTACTTAATTTATTGTTCTGTAATCCTTTGGTGACAAATTTTTTACCATGGAGTTTTACTCTCCTCGGCGAGTTGCCGCGCGCATTCCCCGGCCAACTCCAATATCGCTCCGAGAGAGAGGCAATGAAAAAACTTGCATCACTGACACTATCCCTGTTCCTGACAGTCGGAACAGCGTTTGCTGACTCACCGAAAGACACACCAAAAGAGGCCGACGCTCAGCCGGCGAAGAACGCAAGTGCGGCAAAACCGGCGCCGGCAAAAACCAATGCGGAGATCTCCGCGGAGATGGAAGAGTTGCGCCAGGCGCTTCAGGCGCAGCAGGAACAGCTTCAACTGTTAAAGGAAGAGCTGGCCAAGCGCGACCGTCAGATTGAGGAAGCGCGGGAAGCGGCGGCGTCGGCGAATTCACGCGCAACGGAAGCCAGTGTGAAGGCCACCGAAGCGGTTGCGACTTCGGCCGAAGTGAAGTCCACCACCACGGCACTGAATTCGTCGGTCGCGACGCTGGCAGCCAGCAACGCGGCGGCGGCGAGTGCGGCGGCGGACCCGAACGCGCCGGTTGCGGCCGCAGGACAGGCCAACACCGACGACAAGGGGCCGTTGACGATCCGGTTCAAGGGCGTCAACTTGACCCCGGGTGGATTCATCGCCGCAGAAACGGTGAACCGGCAGCGGGCTTTGAGTGACGACATCAACACCCAGCTGAACGCGATTCCTTATGGTGGAAATTCCGCCGGCAAGTTATCGGAGATGAATCTGACGGCTCGCCAGTCCCGCATCAGTCTTCTCTTCGACAGCAAGGTGGGGGAGAGGAAACTCTCCGGCTATTATGAAGCTGACTTTCTCGGAGCGGGCACAACCTCCAACAACCGCCAGAGCAACTCCTACGTCCTCAGGCAACGGCAGTTGTGGGCGCGCGCCGATCTGCCGGGCGGTTGGGCGTTCTCCGCCGGGCAGATGTGGAGCCTGGCAACGGAAGACAAAGTGGGAATCGCCAATCTCCAAGAGTGGATCCCCCAGGTAATCGACCCCCAGTACATCGTGGGCTTCACCTGGCAGCGCGCCTATGGAGCCCGGGTCGCAAAGAGCTTTGGAGACAAACTCACTCTGGCGGCTTCTGTCGAAGGTCCGCAAGCTACGATCGGTGGACGAGGATTCAGCACCTACACAAATACCTCGGCAACCGGCGTTGTTACCACCTACCAGAACTTCTGGGAGTTTGCCCCCGGAGCGGGCGGCGGTCTTTTCAATGCGTTCGATACCACCGGCTACTCCGTGAATAAGACGCCGGATTTCCTGGTCAAGGCGGCTTTCGATCCGGGATTCGGCCACTACGAAGTGTTTGGCCTTGTAAGCACTTTTCGGAACCGTATCTATCCATGCGCCGTGGTCGGCACAACGGCCGGCAATTTCCCGACACCAGCAACGCCGGTCGATCTCGGCTGCTCGGCGAGCACCTCCCTTACACCCAGTGTCGCCGGGGCAAGTAATGACTCACGAACCGGAGGCGGCTTCGGAGTCAGTGGACGCCTGCCAGTGGGCAAAAAACTGGGTGTCGGCCTGAAGGTTGTTTATGGCGATGGCATTGGCCGCTACGGTTCCGCACAGCTCCCGGATGCAACGGCTCGACCGGATGGCTCGCTGGCGCTGATCCATGGGGCGACATGGCTCGGCTCGCTCGAATGGCATGTCACACCAAAATTCGACGTCTATGGCTACGTCGGCGGGGAGTATGGTGGACGTGCCGCTTACACGGGATATCAATCGATCAAGGTAACCACCACTCCGGCAATCCCCGGTTGTGGGGCCGTAGGCCAGCAGCCCTGCCCAAATCCCGGTGGATTATTGCCAGCGCCCGTACAGCCCGGCTATCCGGCACTGACGACCACCAGCATCTCGCTTGCTGGTATCGGCGGGTACGGATCTCCTTATGCGAATAATACCGGTTGCTCGACAGAAACTCTTCCCTCCGCGACAGGCACGCCCGGAACAGGTGGCACCTGCGCTGGCGATACTCGCTACATCGGCGAGGGTACCCTTGGCTTCTGGCAGAAAATCTACCAGGGGGAAAAAGGGAAAATGCAGTGGGGAATACAATATTCCTATCTGTATCGAACCGCCTGGTCCGGCAGTAACGGTCTGACAGGGACCACCAGTATTTCGCCGCATGCGGTAGACAACCTGGTGTTCACCTCCTTCCGTTACTATCTACCTTAATGCAAGCAAACCAGAACACCGGCGGGGGCGGTATCACTCGGCTGCCCCTGTTCTTCTCCTTGCGCGCCTGGCCGATGTCCGCGGGAGGACCGTCTGGCAGGGTCGCGATTCCATCTTGCCGCTACCCAGGAGCGCCGATTTTGGCGCCGAATTTCTCGCCGCGCAGGACTTCCACGTCGTGAAGAAAGACGATCATCGCGTATTGGTCGAAGTAGTGCTGCGCAATGTATTGCATAATGCGCTCGGCCACTTCCGGCGTGGCGATGACCTCGATCTTCGTGTTCGCAGGTTCAGCGTGCCTCGGCCGGATACCCCGTTCACCTTGGCCATGGACCGGGCACTCGGTGTACCCCGTCGCGCCAAGATCGCGGATCTCTTTCACGATGCGGTATTTGACCGTGTCGTCTCCGATGATGGTCACCCTCTTCATGCGGACTGTTTGCATCCCGAGTCCCCCACTATTCCTCGATCTTGTGCTCTTCGATCTTGTTATAGAGCAGACGGCGATTGATCTGGAGACGATTTGCTGCGTCGGTTTTGTTGCCACCCGATTCCCGGATGGCTTTGCTGATCAAGCGCCTCTCCAATTCCGATATGGCCTTGTGAAAAGGAAGCGAGAGCAAGTCCAACTCGGATTGCCGAACATCCCCCTGCTCACCAACGGTCACTTTTGCGGGAAAATGCTCGGGCATGACCACCCGACCACGCGCCATAAGGACCGCCCGTTCCACCATATTTTCGAGCTCCCGCACATTTCCGGGGTAGGAGTAGTTTTGCAGCATGAGGACCGCCTCGTCTGAAAAACCAACGGTCTCGAGGCCATTCTTCTCGCTGTACTGTCGAAGGAAGTGCTCGGCAAGCGGTACGATATCCGAGCGCCGCTCGCGCAAGGCAGGAATTTGGATGCGCACCACGTTCAACCGGTAGTAAAGATCCTCGCGGAACACCCTCTCACGGACCGAAGCTTCCAGATCCCGGTTGGTCGCTGCGAGCACCCGAAAATCACCTTCGATTGTCTCCGTCCCCCCGACTCTTTGAAAAGTGCGCTCCTGCAGGACGCGAAGCAGTTTGGATTGAAGATTTGAGGAGAGCTCCCCAATTTCGTCCAGAAAGATCGTGCCACCTCCCGCCATTTCAAAGCGGCCGACTTTGCGGCCAATGGCTCCAGTGAAAGCTCCCCGCTCGTGGCCAAATAACTCGGTCTCCAGCAGGTTTTCGGGCAGCGCGGCACAATTCACAACCACGAAAGGCTTGGACTTCCTCTGGCTATAATTATGGATAGCCTCGGCCACCAACTCTTTCCCCGTTCCAGACTCCCCGCAGATCAAGACCGTAGAATCCGTTTCTGCGACCTTGCCGATCATAATGAACACATCCAGCATGGGTGCGCTCGTGCCGATCAGCCGCCCCGCCGCGGACACCTGCCCCTCGCTCGTTTGGGAATGCAGCCGAATGACCTCACGGTTCAAGGTCGAATGGTCGAGCGCTTTTTCCGCCGTCACCACAATTTCGTCCAGGTCGAACGGCTTGGTAACAAAATCGTAAGCGCCCAGGCGGACCGCTTCGATCGCACTGTGGCTCGAACCATAGGCAGTAATCACGATCACCGGAACGGATGCCAGACGAGAATGGCCATGCAGGTGACGGAGAAGTTCTTCTCCTCCCAACTGGGGCATCTTCCAGTCGCTGAAAATGAGATCCGGCGTCGTGCTGCGAAGTAACTCCATGGCGGAAGCCCCATCGTCCGCTTCCAGGACGGAGTACCCGCGGGCAGACAAAATCTCCGCCAACGTTTTGCGGAGATTTGCCTCGTCGTCCACGATAAGGATGGTCGATGTCATATTGAAAGTGGAATCGAGCTCTCGACTTGATCGCGCGTACAATTGGGAATCGTGATGCGCACACGGGTGCCCCGGCCTTCCTGGCTTTCTATCCTGATATCACCTCCATGCGCACGAACCAGCTCATGGGATATGGATAAGCCGAGCCCGGTCCCAGAAGACTTGGTTGTGAAGAAAGGGTCAAAAGCACGACTGGCCGCGGCCGGATCCATTCCTTTTCCCGTGTCCTGGAATTCAACACTGATTCCGGTGGAATCTTGATCCTTCTTTCCTTGGGACGCCAAAGTCACCGAGAGCGTACCACCCTGTTCTGCCATGGCATCGAGAGCATTCTGAATAATGTTATCGAAGACTTGCGCCATGCGATCCTTGTCCACCAAGGCCAAACAATTCCTGGTCGGGAAATTGGTCATCAACTGGACCTGCCGTTGGGAAGCCAGCGTCTCGAAGGATTCGATCCGTTCCTTCACAAGGCCCCTCAAATCAACGGGCTCAAGCTGCAACTGGATGGGCCGAGCAAAGTGCAGGAGACGGTTGACCATCCCGTTGAGCCGCTCGATTTCTTCCAGCGCAATATAGCAGGACTCCTTCACATTTGCCTCCGCCGCGTCCCGGCGGCACATCTGCACCCGCAAGCGGATTGTCGCGAGGGGGTTGCGGACCTCGTGCGCTACCCCGGCGACCAGGCGACCGAGGCCGGCAAGGCGTTCGGCATGGCGCAGCTGCGTCTCGATCTGTTTCTCCCGCTCGATTTTTTCCTTCAGAGCCAACCCCAGCCGGTTAATTGCCTGGATGACATGCTCAATCTCCGACGGTTCATTTCCGGTCTCAATGCGGGAGGATAAGTTGCCTTCGAGCAGTTGTAACCCGCTCTCAATTTTCCGCACACCGCCCTGCAGGTTGCGAATCACGAGCAGGGTCAGCAAAACGCTTGTCAGGGCAATCGAGGCCAATCCCGCGGTAATCAGATACGCGCGAAAGCGATTCGTCCCAGGAATGTCCGCAAGGTGTTTGATGGCCCACGCACTACCTGCCACCGCGTAGCCGTCGCGCACAGGAATTGCACGGATAAGCAGAATCCCGGATGGACCGGTGATGACCCTGTCGCAGCTTTGCCGCAGGGATACGGCGCTTCGGGCAGCTTCAAGAATGGCCGGCCGCTCGGCTAAGGGGATGTCCTTGTTTTCCCCGCCGGCAGCCGAGCCCTCCGCATTCTGATAGAAATCGCCGACCAGGGTGTCCGCGGCTGAGGAATAAAAGCCCCCTCCGATTCCTTCCAGGTTCTGCAGTACCAGCCGGCTGACCAGGGTAAGCACCTCGCGCGAGGAGCCGGCATCGGGATTGTTGAGCGGTGGCGACTGATGGCTGCGGCGGGCGGTGTCGGCCCGATTCTCATACTCCTCGGCCAGGCTTTGGGCGGTTTCCGCCAGATGTTTTTTTTCGTCGCCGAGGACGGCGGATTTTGTGTATCGGAGGGTAGCGATAATGGCGAACAGGACGGCAAAGGATAAGACCAGGACGAGGGTGCCAAGCAGACCAACCTGCCACCGAAAACTCAATCGTGAAAGTGAGAATTTAGAAGACAGGGCTCACCTCTTTCCCCGTCTCCGATGACCGTATGATAGCAGTTTTCAGATAGCGTAATAACAAGGTCCGTGGCAATGTCGATCCTCCTCGCGGCCCGCGCCGACATCGGTCAAGGGCGAGCGGAGTGGCCCAGGTACCACTTTCGGCAGACGTGTTCGGCGGAATAAGCACCTGCAAGGGCAGCCTCAGCAAATTCGGCGGCGTCTTCCAAGACCGCTTCGCCGTAGGTACGCCGTGCCTGCTTGTAAAATGCATCACCCCAACTGGTAATCTTGCGAACCTGGGCTCGGTCTTCCGGCGGAAGGGTTCCATGCTCGAGGAGCCAGTGGATCCTCGAGAGAATCGCCTCCGCCTGTGCCAAGTCCTCCTCTACGTGCTCCGGCTCCGATGATCCCCCAGCGTGTGCGGGAGGAGGAGGAACAAGTGAAGGAAGATTACTGTCCGACCGTAAAGTTCGCGCCATGACGATTTCAATCACGCGGGAGAGGCTTCCCGAGGCTTCCGCAAACTCCTTCGCTCCCGCAAAATCGCGTGCCGAGAAGCGCGCGAGGGATTGCCCATAGGTGTGCTTGGCTTCGTCGAGAAGCTGGCCGATCCCAGGCACCCGGTGTTTCATGATGTGCAGGTAAGCCAGAATCGCTTGGATGCGGTGCAGGCTGTCGTAGGCAATCCAGAGGCTTCGGCCAGCTCTCGTTCGCTCGAGTTCCTCTTCCTGCCCGCCGTTTCCTTGAAGAAAACCATGAGCGGACAATGTCGGATGCTGAGGAGCAGAATCGGCCCCGATGAGGTCCGGGATGATCGTCCCGCTGTCCCGCCCGACAGGCCACTCAGCACGGTTCTCATCCTTCCGATATGGCGAGACACGGTGGGGCAGGGATGCGCTCTCGGTCGGGGTGGGTCTTGGCGGCATCCCTGGGTTGCTTCCCGCGACCGGGGTCGGCAAGTTCGCACCTTGCTTCGACTCCAATTTTGTGATCCGGCTTGCGAGCAGGCTTCCTTCGGCAAAACCATCGGCACTCGGCACGCCCTCCGCTTCCACCAAGCACCCTTCGTTGACGACGGGTGATATCGCGCGCCAGAGGGTCGCGGAGAATCGAATCTTCTTGCCATTGTCGAGCAGGATTCCCTCGATTCCGCCGTTGGCGTCCCGCAGAAACTCCCAGACCCTTCCGGAAACAAAATTCATCTCCTCCTCACCTTCCCCACTCGACCCATGTCTCGGAAAATGACGCTCTACCACGCCAAGACAAAAGCGCACCAGGCGGCAGCCAGAACAAAAAGCAGCAAGAAACGAAACGTACCGAGCAGAACAGTTTTCAACATAAGTTCATCTCTCTGCGGAATTCATCCTTCCGCTCTCTGCACTTGCAATCACCGTTCCAGGACTTCCGCGGAGTGCAGAAGGCAAATAAAGCCTGTCTTCACGGCCGAGGAACAGGCCCGGCTTAGGGGGCCTCGACCCTCCGAGTGATTGATTGTGAAAAAACCGAACGCGTACTGTAAAGAAACCGAGCACTCCTGCGGGAATCTGAAATGCTCCCGGTGTAATCTCTGGGGCTGGATGGAAGGCGTGAGCGGTTGGTTGCTTTTGCCGGAACCGCTCCTCCTCAGCCAATCTCAACAAGTTAGAGCCCCTGCAGGTCTGGGATGGCCTGGAAACTCGGCCGAACAGCCCCCCAACCCGAACCATTTTTGTCCTGGAATTCGACTTGCTTAGAGGAGTCCCGTTTCCATCCGTCCCTGTCGAGCAGCACAGGGGTGGGACTTCACCGCCATCGAATGAATCGAGTCTTCGTCAAATCCGATCGGGTGAGAGTGGCACATGAAGCATATCTTGATCATTGAGGATGACCGGGACGTTGTGGATCTTCTCAGCTATCAGTTACGGAGGGAAGGATTCGAGGTTGCTGCGGCCTTTGACGGCCCAAACGGACTTTCCTTGCTCAAGAATTGCCCAGCGGATCTTCTGGTGCTTGATGTCCTGCTTCCTGGAATCTCCGGGCTCGAAATCCTCGGAGAGGTCCGCAAACATCATTCCCTCCCTCGCCTTCCGATTCTCATGCTCACCGCACGCTGCGAGGAAGAGGACCGCATCGTGGCACTCGAAACGGGAGCCGATGATTACGTCACCAAACCCTTCAGCCCTCGGGAACTGATCGCCCGCATCAGATCCCTTCTGTGGCGCGCACAGGCCCCCTCCACAGGTCGTCCTATCTTGAAGTTTGGAAAACTGGTGATCGACCGCAACGATTATCGCGTGAGCGTTCATGGACGGTCCGTTTCGATGAGCGTTCTCGAGTTCCGGCTTTTGTACCACCTGGCTTCGCATCCCGACCGAGTCTTCACGCGGGATCAGCTTCTCGATGAGATCTGGGGCTCGGAAAAATTCGTCACTCCAAGATCCGTGGATGTTTGTGTCCGCAGGCTGCGCGAAAAAGTCGAGCGGGACCCGGAAAACCCGCAACTCTTGCGGACCATCCATGGTACCGGATACCTGTTTGAAGCCTGTCCAAGATGAAGCGGTGAGAGGGCCACGACCGGTTCTAGAGAGTCCATCACCCGTTGCGCAGGCACCAGCAAAGCTTTCCCCCGCTGGACTCGAGTCCGCCAATCCAGTAGTTTTGTGGAGAGGACGCCAATGGCTGAAACTCCTTCGACAATGCTTCCGCTCGGCACCACCGCACCCGACTTCCATCTTCCTGACTCCAATGGGAAATATGTTGCGCTCGATGATCTTAAGAATGCGCCGGCGCTCCTGGTGGTTTTCATCTGCAACCACTGTCCTTATGTGAAGCACATCCGGGCGCAATTCGCCTCTCTCGCCAAGGAGTATCAGGCACATGGACTGGCCGTCGTGGCCATCAACTCGAACGATATCGAGAGCTTTCCCGAGGACGGGCCGGAACACATGGCGGAAGAGAGCAGAGAATTCGGTTACACCTTCCCCTACCTCCTCGATCAGAGTCAGCAAGTCGCCAAGGCCTATCGAGCCGCTTGCACACCCGACTTCTTTCTTTTTGATCGCAACCGTCGCCTGGTTTACCGCGGGCAGTTCGATGACAGCCGGCCCGGCAATGGCCGTGCGCCGACCGGAGCAGATTTGCGGGCCGCTCTCGAAGCCGTCTTCGCCGGGCGCACTGTGCCGGAAAAGCAAAAGCCGAGTGTCGGTTGCAATATTAAGTGGAAGCGGCAAAACGAGCCTGATTATTTCGCAAAGGCGTAATCCTGGGGACGCGGCCACCTTCCCGCGCTTAAGCCAAGGTCACTTTGCTTTTTGCTGGGCGATCCACCTGTCGGTGCGGGCTTCGAGCAGGTCGAGCGGCAGGGTTCCCCCGTCGAGCATTTCATCGTGGAAGGTGCGCAGGTCAAATTTGCTGCCTAGCTCTTTTTGCGCGCGTTCCCGAAGTTCCCGGAACTTGAGCTGACCAAGCTTGTAGCTGAGGGCCTGCGCCGGCCAGGCAATATAGCGGTCGGTCTCGGATTGAATGGTCGGCTCGTCGACCGCGCCCGATTTGCGGAAAAACTCGACGACCTGCTCGCGGGTCCATCCCTTCGAGTGAATTCCCGTGTCGACCACCAGCCGCACAGCCCGGAACAACTCCGAAGAAAGCCGGCCGTAGTCTGAAACGGGATCCTGATAGAATCCAACCTCTTTGCCCAGCTGTTCGGCGTACAGGGCCCAGCCTTCGATATAGGCGTTAAAGCCCAGTCCATGAAGCCGGAATTTGGGCAGGCCGGTGAGTTGCTGTTGTACGGAAAGCTGCATGTGATGGCCCGGAACACCTTCATGGTAGGCGATGGCCTCATCGTCGATTAAGGAACGCTCCGCAAAATTGGAAGTGGCAACCACGACGCGGCCCGGCCGCTTTCCGTCTGGAGTCCCGGTGACGTAGTGCGTCGCCGCGGCCGATTGGAAGGAGGGAATGGCCTCGACCGTCACGGGCGATTTCGGGAGCAGGGTGAACAGCTCGGGCAGCTTCGGTTCCATCTGGGCGATATAACGACGGAAGTCCTCGAGAATCTGATCGGCGGACGTAGGGATGTATTTCGGGTTGGTCTTGAGCGAAGCGCGAAAGGAGGCCAGGTCCGCAAAGCCTTCCTTCTTCGCGATCACGGTCATCTCGCCCTGGATTCGCGCGATCTCCCGGAGGCCCAGTTGGTGGATCTCCTCAGGCGTCATGTGCGTGGTTGTGCGGCCGTAAATGTCATTCTGATAGCGTTTCTCACCGTCCGGGAGCGAGGTGACGGCAAGGGTGGTACGTCCTTGGGGGGCGTAGTCGTCGCGCAGGAAAGTGGCAAACGTCTTGTAGGCCGGAATGACATCGGTATCAATGGCAGCGGTGATCTGCGCGGTGAGGCGCTTTTGCTCTTCCGCGGAGATGTCCGCTGGATATTTTTTCGTAGGAATGAGGAAGGGATCGGCGTCGATGATGCCCTGGCACTGAACCGGGAGCTTTTCGAGCAGGAACCGAACGGGCATGAGTTTATCCTTCATGCCGGCGCGAAGCACCTCCGTCGTTTGAGTGAGCACCCGGGGGATCTGGTGCAATCGTGCAATGTAGTCCTCATAGTGCTTCACGGAATCGAGTGGCACCGACAACGGCAGGTCTGCGAGTGCGGTATGGATGCCGTTCTGTTGGTTGATCGGCATCTCGTATTCTTTCAAATCAAAGTCGGCGATGCGCTGCTCGAGAACGCGAATGAGCAGGTCGTGCGAGAGCTGGTCCCGGTCCGAGAAGCCGGTGGTATCGATGGCCTGCAGGCGGCCGAGGAAAGCGCGATCGGTCTCGTTCCGCTGGCCGATGGCGGCGAGCGAGTATTCACCGAGTTTGTCGTTGTAGCGATAGTCGCCGAACGCCGTTGCGCGCTGGGGAAAATTGCGAAGATCGGATTCGTATTGCTCCTCGAACAGGGCATTTTGCGCCGCGAGACGCTCGGCGACCGGTTTAGGGTTCTCGGCGAGCAAGAGTCCGCCCAAGGCAAGAAAGGAAAACAGGCACTGAAAAATTCGCATGCGGTGAGCCTACCAGAGGTGTGCGACGGGTTGCACGAAAAAATGGGCTCGAGGCAGCGCCGTCGGCTTCGATTGTCAAATCACCCCATAGGGCGCGTGGTAGACACGGCCAGACGATTACGCCGTCCCCCGAGCGAATTCTCTCGACGGCGAACTCCGGCTCTTTTCGCGCGGCCCGTTTCCCCTTGAGGCTCATTAGGTTCCAAAAAGCAGGCGTTCGAGAATAGGACCGAGAGCCAGGGCGGGAAGGTAGCTGAGCGCCACCATGGTTACCAGGCAGGCCGTGAGCAGCACTCCGAACAGAACAGAATGGGTCGGAAGGGTTCCGGACGAGGAGGGAGTATTTCTCTGCCGCGCAAAGCAGGCAGCGAATGTCAGCGCGGGAACGGCCAGGGCAAAGCGGCCGGCCATCATCGCGAGCGCCGTAGTCAAATTGTAAAAAGGCGTGTTGGCGCTCAAACCGGCAAAGCTTTGTCCGTTGTTGGCAAAGCTCGAGGAGTAGGCGAAGAGGATCTCGGTAAAGCCGTGCGAACCGCTATTGGTGGTCAGGCCGGAGAGTCCAGCATTGGTGCTGACCGCCAGGGCAGTCAGGGGCAGGACGAACAGCGGTGCAGCCAGTGCAAAGAGCATGATCATCTTGTTTTCAGCCGGTCCAATCTTTTTCCCCAGATATTCCGGCGTGCGACCGACCATGAGCCCCGCCAAAAAGACAGCAATCGCAGCGGTCATGACCATGCTGTAAAGCCCGGATCCCAGGCCTCCGAAGACCAGTTCCCCGAGTAACAGGTTGACCAGCAAGACCAAGCCAGCAAGAGACGTGTAGCTGTCGTGCGCGGAATTATTGGACCCTGTTGCCGCATTCGATGTGACCACCGCCGTCAGTGCCGAGCCAGCGATGCCGAAGCGGACCTCCTTGCCCTCCATGTTTCCACCCGACTGCAGAGGCCCACTCCGGAAATCCACCTGCCGCAGGAGCGGATTCCCTTTCTGCTCCGGGAAATGGACAAACAAGAGTCCACAGAGGAAAAGAAAGATCATCACGCAATACAAAAGCCACCCCTGCCGAGGTTGCCCGACCATCCTGCCAAACGTGTTCGTCAGAGCTGCAGGCAGTAAAAGAATTGCCAACATCTCTATAAGGTTGGACAGCGGGGTGGGATTTTCATAGGGGTGCGCTCCGTTCGCGTTAAAGAAACCGCCGCCATTGGTACCCAGATTCTTGATGACCTCGAGCGCCGCCACCGGACCTTGCGGTATGACCTGCTGGGCTCCCTCAACGGTCCTGGCAATCGCATACGGGTGTGCATTCATTGGAACACCCTGCGCAACGAGCAGGAACGCACCAAGCAGTGCGCCGGGCAACAGAATCCGGAGCAGGCCGCGCGTCAGGTCCACCCAGAAGTTGCCGAGCGTCGCGGACAGTTGCCTCGCGAAACCGCGGATAAAGGCGATCCCTACGGCGAGTCCTGCAGCGCCCGCCAGGAAGTTTTGTGCGCAAAGTCCCGCCATCTGACTGAAATAGCTCATGGTGTTTTCGCCCGAATAGGCTTGCCATGTCGTGGTGGTCGCGAAGCTGATCGCGGTGTTCAATGCCAGGTCGGGGGAGAGCGGAGTGGTGTGGTAGTCGGGAAAGAACCAGGGAAGAAACTGCTGCGTTCTGAGGATGCCATAGAGAAGCAGGGTGCCCACCAGGCCAAAGAGCACGAAGCAGGTTACATACTCCTTGCTGCTCATTTCCGCGCTCTGATCAACGCCACTCGCGCGATAGATCAGCCGTTCGACGGGAAGGCATAATCGATCGAGGGCAGACGGTTCCCTGGAGAAGACCCGCTCCACGTAGCCGCCAAGCGGCTTCACGAGAGCGGTCACCACTCCCAGAAATAACAGGTATTGGATTGCGCTTAATGGATCCACGGGCGGTACTCAACAGCAAGGAAAACCAAATATGGTCATCTGGATCGGAAAGCTTCCCGATCCAGCCGTTACTCGCGACCTGTGCGAAGAACGCTCTCTAACCGTTCCCTCGAGAAAATTGGCGGTCTCTCGCTCACGGAATTTATCGCTCACTTCTTTTGAGCCGATGGGCATGCTCACGACGGGAAGAAAGAGCTCGGGTGATCTGTGAGAGCGGAACTTTTTCATCCTGAAAAAGTATCGGAGGGAGGGCAGTGAAAAGTCCTGAGGAGTTTATCAGGAATTTGTTAGGACGTCGCCAGGACAGAAGCACACAAACGTTGGTCCGGAGGCTGTCGCCTTCCCATGACCAAGCAGGCACGCAGCACGGGAAGGCTCGTAGGCCGGTGTGTTTCGGGACTCTGTCCCTGCTCCGTCTTGGGGGCGAGGCCCAGCAGCGTTCGACGGGTGAACCTTATTTCTCGCTGTTCGAAATCCAGGTCACGCCACCATCGTTGGTTTCGAAACTCTGCTTGTGGGAGGCAGTCCAGATCGAGGCGCGCTTGGCATCCTGCGCATACACTCCTGCCACATCCTCTTTGATAGGCGACGCGAGCTTCTTCCAATGCTTGCCACGGTCGGTCGTGAGGAGAATGGTCCCCGCTCTCCCGATCACCCAACAGACCTTGCCCGAAGTCGCCGAGCCACCCGTGAGATCGGTCGTGACCCCGCTCTTCTGCACTTCCCAGGTGCGGCTGCTGTCGAAGCTGAATTCGATCTTTCCACCCGACCACACCCGCCAGGAATAAGGCTCTTCCGGGGCAATAATAATGACTCCCCCTTCCGGGAGCACATCCCTTGCGGATTGCCCTCGAGGTGTTGCCGGCGTACTCTCCGCTCGTGCTGCTTCGTTTCGGCCTTCCAAAAGACCTGCGGGGTTTGCTGCCGGGTCTGCGGCAACCGTGCTGCGCGCAGCGATGATGGCCGGAACGCTCACCAATAAAACGCACGCAAAAACAAAACGCTTCATCCAAGGCCTCCCTTTTGCGCTCGACCGATCCGCGACTCCTTAAGCATATCCCCATCCTCCGATGCAGTGCTACTCGCGCTCAAGCCTTGCTGACTGTCGGGAAGACGCGGAGACGGTCGAACCCTTCATGGCAGCCCTGTGGCGGGCTCCCGCCCGCGGCCGTCTCACCCGAAGAAACGCAGCAGAGTTCTGACCTGGTTACTCATAACGCAAGGCGTCGACAGGATCGAGACGGGCCGCCTTGATGGCCGGGTACATGCCAAAGAAGAGGCCGACGCTCATCGAAACGGCCACAGCCAGAAGGATGGACCACAGGGGAATCGACGAAGGCAGGCTCGGTACTGCCAGGTTGATCAGCAGACTGATGGCACCGCCGAGCAACACGCCAATCACGCCTCCCGCGCCGGTCAGCACGATGGCCTCGGTGAGGAACTGCCAGATGACGTCGCGCTGGCGGGCGCCGATGGCCTTGCGCACGCCGATCTCCCGGGTGCGCTGGGTCACCGACATGAGCATGATATTCATGACTCCCACGCCGCCAACCAGAAGGCCAATCGAACTGATCACGGAAATCAGCAAGGCCACCGACGCAGTGATCTGCCGGAACTGATCGGCGATCTGCTGGGCGCTCGAAATGCCAAAATTGTCGGGCTTGTTATACGGCACATTTCTTCGACGGCGCAACACGGCACGGATTTGGTCTTCGGCCTCGGCCATCTGCCCGGGATAAGCTTTGGCACCGACGAAGTTCTCGTCGTCTTCCGGAATGTGCTTGTGGTAGGAGCGGTACGGCACCATGATGGCCTTGTCGGCGGATTGATCCTTGACGAATCCTCCCTTGCGCGGTTCCAGGATTCCGATCACCTCATAGGAAACGCCATCGACCATGATGGGCTTCCCGAGTGGTTCCATGTCGGGGTACAGCGTCTTGGCGATGTCCGCTCCAATCACCGCAACATCCGCGCGATGCAGGTTTTCCGCCTCGCTGAAGAACCGCCCGCGTTGCGGCCGGGAATTGAAAACCTCTTCTGTGGCCGGCAGCGTTCCGTTGTAGTCCACACCGGAAACCTCCTTGCTCAAGTAGCGCGCCGTGACCGGCCCGCGCTGCGGTCCATCTTCAACAAATCGGGGGTACAGGCTGGCGGTCACGGTCTGCACGGCCGGGCAATACTCCTTGATGGCCTCGGCGTCGTCGAAGCTGAGCGGTTTGCGGTCGCGCTCTTCCGGTGTCAGCCGCCCGGTGTGGATCCCCGGGTCAAAGCGGAAGATGAACAACGTTTCAGGACCGTAGTCACTCAAGTAGGCGTTCACGTTGCCATATACACCCACGAGAATGGAGACCACGGAAAGCAAAGCCGTAATGCCGATAACCACACCCAGCACAGTGAGAAACGAGCGCATCTTGTTCTCTCGCAAGGTCGCGAGCGCCATCCGGGCGTTTTCGCTGATATGCATGCTCATGGCGATCGTTTTGTGACTTAGACCTCCTGCCGCAGCGCTTCGATGGGCTCGAGGGCGGCCGCCTTTCTTGCCGGGTACACGCCGAAAAAGAGACCGACCGCGGCGGAAATCACTTCCGCGACGAGCACCGCGGAAACAGGCACGGACATGGGGACCGACGTGGTTGCCGTGGTCAGGATGGAGATTGCGAACGCGAAGGTGACCCCGATCGCACCGCCGACAGCAGCCAGGACCGCTGCTTCGACCAGGAATTGCATCATAATGTCCTGCCGGCGGGCGCCCAACGCTTTGCGGATGCCGATTTCACGGGTGCGCTCGGTGACGGCGGCTAGCATGACATTCATGATCACCACACCGCCGATGATCAGGAAGACCGAAACGACACCGATCATGGCCGTCGCGATGACTCCGGTGAGATTCTTCCACAGATCCATTAGCGTCGCCGAATCGAAAATACCGAAGTTGTCGGTTTCATTGGGTGACAAGTGCCGCCGGGCGCGCATCAGCGCACGCGTTTCGTCCTGCGTCCGCTCCATCCATTCCGCGCCGCGTGCCTGGACGTTGATCCAGATTCCGTCGTACGCACCGTAAATCTTGAAATAGGTCTGAATGGGAATGTAGGCGAAGTTATCCTGCGACTGGCCGAGCACCGAACCAATCGCCTTGGCCACGCCAACCACCTCAAAAGGCCGCCCGTCGATGGTCACCTCATGACCGATGGGATCAACATTGGGGAACAGCGTGCTGGCCAGATCGCTGCCGATCATGGTTACGAAGGCGCGACTTTCATCATCCCCGTTCGAGATGTAACGGCCGTGGGCGGGGGTCACGATATCGATGTCCCCCATGTTGGCGGTGACCCCTCGGATGCTGCAGTCCTCCAGGCTCTGTGAGCCGGCGCGCACTTTTCCCGAAGTCCGTTGTTCGACACCGAGGCGCAGGGGCAGCTTCAAATTCTGCTGCAGCGATTCGTAGTCATCCCAGGTCACCTTCTTGTTCCGTCGGTTGGCTTTCACATACTCGTCCACATCGGTGATGATCGGAAATCGGGTCAGCAGAAATACATTGGAACCAAGGTTGGCGACGCGATCGGCGATATAGTGATCCACGCCGGAAATCAGCGCGATGACCACGATCAGGGTGGAAACCGAAAGGATGATGCCGAGCAGGGTGAGGAAGGAACGCATTTTGTGCGCGCGCAGGGTCTCCAGCGCTATGCCGATGGGTTCGCGAAGGTGGAGTCGCCTTCTCACGTTTTGGTCCTTCCCGGGGCGAGCTCGAAAGCCTCCGCGGGAGAGTTCGGCTGAAGATAGGTCCGGCTGCGGAGACTGTCAACCCTAGTACGTTCGGAACCCGGCGGAAGTATCAGACCCTACCGGCTCCGCGGATCTTCTGCGCCCTGTGCCGCGCGGCGGCCCCGCCTATCGCGGAGACTCGACCGGGCCCGCGTACCGGTTGATGTGTTCCAACTCCGTCAGGTGGTCGTACCAGGTGAACTTCAGGACCAGCGAGGCAACCGCAACGATGCCGAAAGTGAGAGCCGCAGCCTGTAGCCTCCAGGTCACGATGTAAATAGGCAAGGCCACCAGAGCGATCTGCCAGACCATGCCGATCGCGACGTTCAACATGTCCCGAAAGAAATCCTTATTCCTCTGGAAAGACGGGTCTTCCTGTTGCACCTTCTTCTCGATCGGTCCCCAGAATCCCCACGGCCGCACCCTGCGGTAGAACTCCTTGAGCACCTCTTCGTCCTCCGGCGCGGTCAGCCAGGTGCCTGCGAAACAACCGATCAGGGAGACCAGGAAGACCAGGCCAAAACCCACGGAAACTTCGAGGTTCAGGGAATGGGCATGGGCAAAGTCCTGTAAGCCGGCGTTATGGGCAATCAGCGTCGGAAGGGTCAGCGCCGAGGAGATGCCTGCCACCATGCCCCAGAAATAGCCATAGCCATTGAAACGCCACCAATACCACTTCAGCACATTCGATGCCGTATAGCCGCCCCACAACGCGGTCACGATCCAGATCACCACGTTGTTCACGCTGGTCACATACCAGCCCAGCAGGACGCCGAGCAGCACCACCACGAAAGAGCTCAGATAACTCAGCCGCACGTAGGTTCTCGGACTTGCGTTGGGATTGATGAAGCGCTTGTAGATGTCGTTGACGAAGTAAGGCGGCGCGGCGTTCACGGTTGCGGCAAAGTTGGACATATAGGCAGCCAGGAGGCCTGCAATCAATACGCCGAGCAAGCCGGCCGGCACAAACAACCCGAGTGCCGATGGAAGAATCCGTTCGAAATCCATGTTCGTGCCCATGGCGCGGATCTGGTCGCTGAAGAAAACCAGCGCCAGCACCGTCAGACCGGTGATCAGAAAGTACCGCGGGAAGGTCAGCACCACGTTCACCCAGCCGCTCATCATCGAAGCTTCGCGGGGATTCTTGCAGGACAGAACCCGCTGCATGTCGTAGTTCGGCGCGGGGCCAGCGGCGCTGATCAGCATGCCTTTAAACAGCAGCATCATCACGAAGAACCCGAACAGACCGTAGCCGTCCTCGGCCACCCGGGCGTTCGCCGAAGGCACCAGCGCGGACCAGTCCATATTGAGGTGCCAGCCGAAGAAGATATTCTCCCAGCCCGCCGGGGTGAACCGCGCGAGCATACCCGGTCGAACCTTCATCATGGCGATAATGCCCACGGCAAAGGAGGCCACCGAGAGGATGCAAAACTGCAGCACCTCGGTGATCACTACGCTGAACATTCCACCCTTGATGACATAAATGGCGGTGATGCCGATGAGGAGGAGGGCGTACTGGTTCACGCTGAGATGCCAGGGCAGGAAGGTGGCGGCGAATTTCCCGATGCCCTTGAACCCGTAGGTGAAGAATCCGATGATGCTGATGAACGCGTAAATAACCACGATGACGTGGGCGAGTTGTGCGCCCTTGCCCTTGCCGAACCGCGTCTCGATCCACTCCGCACCGGTCATTACGTTCGACCGCCGCAGCCAGGTGGACATATACACCATCAGGAAGACCTGGTTGAAGGTCGGCCAGAGCCACGGGATCCACACGCTTTTGACGCCGTAGACAAACATCCAGTAGACCAGCAGCATGGTGCCGCTGATATCGAACATCCCTGAGGCGTTGGAGATCCCGAGGACATACCAGGGCATGACGTTGCCACCGAGGAAGTACGCCTTCATATCGCGCGAGGCCCGGTGCGAAACCCAGTAACCGATCAGCACCGACAGCACCAGGTAGCCCAAGATGATTGCAATATCGATGGAATGCAGATGCAAGGTACACCTCAATGGGGCGGCCTGCCACGCGATCCGTTCCCTTTGCGCGGTCAGTCTGACTTTCCTTCCTGCGGGTTCCCTTTCACAAGCTGTTACGGCTCGAAGTCGATACCCGGGTGCGTTCCGTCCTGCCGTTCCTTCAAGGAACGACGCCCGCCAGCAAAAAAACCAGTTCCGCCTGCCAGTTAATCGCGACCTCGTTACTCGCGTACGATTCCTGCTGGTCCGCGTACACCTTTGCCGGAGGCAGCCCTTCCGGGAGTTTCTTCAGGACTTCGTCCTGCCGCCCCGCGTTCGGGCCGCCCGAGAGCAATCCCGGCCAAGGCTCGGCGTTGTGGTCCGCCCCACTCGGCCGATGGTGAGGGTGGCGGTAGGGATTTTCTCCTACCTGGGTAACCCAGGAAATGGAAAACGTATTGCGCCCGAGCAGGTAGTGAAGATTGTCGAGAGCACCAGCGACAAAGGCCGGATCGGGTGCCAGCGCGTTCGCGACCAGCAGTTCCACGCCGTAGTTCGCAGCGATGCCGTTCGAGCCCCAGACGTAATCTCCGGTCAGCAGGCTTACCCGATAAGGATTCTTGTCCGTGTGCTCGACAATGGCCCGCCCGGCGACCGTGGTGCGCTCGCGAATGTCCGCTACCGCCTTCCGATCGGCGTCCTTACGCCCGCTGAGAGCGTAGGTCCACAGGCCCATGGCCGCAACATCTTTCCAGTTTTCGCGCGACGGGGCCGCGAGGCTCGACCGAAAACCCTGGTAGTGCTTCAGGAAGTAGTCCTGGTAAACCCGTTCCCCCGTCGTCCGCCAGAGCTCCGCTGCCGCCCACAATCTCTCGTCACTGCAGTCCGTGTCGCCGTATTCACCGGTGCTGATTCCCGGCGGGTTTTTGAACGTTACGTTCGGAAATTCGCCCGTCCACAACCATGCCTTGCGTGCGGCGACCAGGTTCTGCTCGGCAAACTTCCGGTCAAACGGCTGGTACACGCGCGCAGCGATGGCCCCGACGGCCGCGAGGTCGGCCGTCGCACAGCTGCTCTTGAACGGCGCCTCTGCCGTACCGATCACTTCGCTCGGCAGGTGGTCGTCTTCGGGCATTACGAATGCGGGAAAATGATCGCTGGTCTGCTTGTGCCAAACGCCACCATCGTCATCCTGCATCTTGAGCATCCACTCCAGATTCCAGCGCACCTCGTCGAGGAAATCCGGCGTTCCGTTTCCGCTCTCCGGCAGATGTAACGGGATGGTTTTCAACTTCGCAGCGTACATCTCCCAGGCCCACAAGAGTGTCCCGGTGCTGATTCCGGAATTCACCATATACCGGCCATAATCGCCGGCATCGTGCCATCCGCCGATATTGTCCCGCGGCCCTTGCTTGCCCGAAGACGGGTGAAACTCCCCCTTCAAGTGGCAGGCGGCGTGGGTAAAGCCGGGAAATTCCGGCCCCAGGTCCACCGCCGTCCCGCAACGCTGCCCGTAGAACGCCCGCATGGCGAGAGAGTAGGTAGGCAAGAACACGTCCTTGCGGATCGCAAATGTCCAGCTCCGCCCCACGCCGGGCACCGCGAGATAGTAGTTCCCCTCTTCGGAGAGTTTCGAGAAGTCGGCAACCTCGACGGAGTCCCCCGTATCCTGATCGAGGGTGGCCGGCCCGAGCGTGCCTTCGAAAACCGTCACCTGGTCGGAGGCACGCTTCACCTCGAAGGTCTTGGCGGGCATGGTAACAAAGGCAAGCTTCGCCGCTTTCGGCAGGTACCCCACCTGGTCCACCTTGATCCGGACGCTGTCGCCTTCGGCAGCCTCGAGGGGTGCGGCCACAACCGGGAGGAAGACAGAAAAAAGAATCGCCAGGTGCCGAACCCGGGCGAGCCAGGCACGTCTCGACAACGGAAATTGGATCATCGCCTGGTTCCCATCGTGGGAGGACGTTTCAAGCCGGCAAACCTCTCGTTTTGGCACCGATTCCGGAGGCCGTCCCGCTCACCCGGGGTCGTGATTGCCGTCACAATGCGCTCGATTCTACTCCGCAAATTTTCTTACCGACATGCTACATATCTACACCGGATAGTTGTTCTAAGCCACTAAAATATCGTTATACTAAGCCGTCTCGCCAGTTTAGGATGTTCCTGTCAGGGAGCCAGCGCCATGAGATTCGGGCATTTCGACGATCAGAATCGCGAATATGTGATCACTCGGCCAGACACTCCTCTTCCGTGGATCAACTATCTCGGCTGCCAGGCTTATTTCGGCATCATCTCGAATACCGCGGGCGGCTATTCCTTCTACCGCGACGCGCGCCTGCGTCGAATGACGCGTTACCGTTACAATAACGCCCCCTTCGATCTTGGCGGACGCTATATTTATCTTCGCGATGACGACTCCGGGGAGTTCTGGTCTCCCTCCTGGCAACCCACGCGGCACGCAATCGAAAACTATTCCTGTCGTCACGGCATGGGCTACACAATGATCGGTTCGCGATACCGCGGCATCGAAGCCAGCACGCGCTATTTCGTTCCGCTCGACGAGAATCTGGAAATCTGGCAACTGACGGTCACCAACCGGCGCCCGGAAGCTGCAGAACTTTCCGTTTTCTCGGCCCTGGAGTTCTGCTTTTGGGACGCCCAGGACGATTCCACCAACTTCCAGCGCAATTTCAATATCGGCGAAGTCGAAGTCGAAGATGGCGTGATTTACCACAAGACGGAATACCGCGAGCGCCGTGACCACTTCGCCTACTTCGCCTGCTCGGAGAAGGTGGCCGGCTTCGACACCCAGCGTGAAGCGTTCCTCGGCCCTTATCGCGGCTGGGACAATCCGGCCGCCGTTGAACGCGGCCGCTCGGGCAACTCCGTGGCCCACGGCTGGGCTCTAGTCGGCTCTCACCAGGTCCGGCTGTCCTTACCGCCCGGCGAATCCCGTGAACTCCGTTTTGTTCTCGGTTATCAGCAGAATCCACGGGAGGAGAAGTTCGATCCACCCGACTCGCAGACGATCAACAAGAAAGCGGCCCAGGCTGTCCTTGCCAAGTATCTTCAGAAGGCCAATGTCGACCGAGCGTTTGAAGCGCTTCGGCTGCACTGGGAGGAACTGCTCGGCCTGTGCCAGGTCAAGACTCCGGACGTGCATACCGATCGCATGGTGAATATCTGGAACGCTTACCAGTGCATGGCCACGTTTAACATGTCCCGATCGGCGTCTTTTTACGAATCCGGCATCGGCCGCGGCCTGGGCTTCCGCGACTCGAACCAGGATCTGCTGGGCTTTGTCCACATGGTGCCGGGCCGCGCACGCGAACGCATTCTGGACCTCGCCGCCACGCAACTTCCGACCGGCGGGGCCTACCACCAATACCAACCGCTCACCAAACGCGGCAACAACGATGTCGGCAGCGGATTCAACGACGATCCCCACTGGCTGATCATCGGCGTCGGGGCCTATATCAAGGAGACCGGCGACTGGAGCATTCTCGACGCATCGGTGCCCTACGACAATGCGCCGGGAACCGAAACCACGCTCTATGAGCATCTCGAGCGCAGTTTCCGTTACACCCTGGAGCGTCTCGGCCCCCATGGCCTGCCCCTGATTGGCCGTGCGGATTGGAACGACTGCCTCAATCTGAACTGTTTCTCCGACTCGCCGGGGCAATCCTTCCAGACCACCACCAACAAAGACGGCCGGGTGGCGGAGTCGGTCTTTATCGCCGGTCTGCTCGTGCTCTCCGGCCGCGAGTTTGCCGCCATCGCCAGCCATCGCGGCAGGAGCGAAGACACCGCGTTCTACCTCGCGGAAGTTACCCGGATGGAAGCCGCCATCCGCAAACATGGATGGGATGGGGAGTGGTTTCTGCGCGCCTACGACGATTTCAGCCGCAAGATCGGCTCCGCGGAGAATCTCGAGGGCAAGATCTTCATCGAAACGCAGGGGTTCTGCACGCTCGCCGGCATCGGATTGGAGGACGGCCTGGCCGTCCGCGCTCTGGCGTCCACGCGCAAGCTGCTGGCCACCCCGCACGGCATCGTCCTGCAGCAGCCAGCCTACTCGAAGTACTACCTGGAGTATGGGGAGATCTCTTCCTACCCTCCGGGCTACAAGGAAAACGCCGGTATTTTTTGTCACAACAATCCCTGGGTCATGATCGGCGAAACCAGAGTCGGCAACGGAGACGGAGCCCACGACTACTACAGCCGGATCAATCCTTCCGTTCGGGAGGAGATCAGTGAGATTCACCGCTGTGAGCCCTACGTCTACGCCCAGATGATCGCCGGCCGCGATGCGCCGACGCACGGCGAGGCCAAGAACTCCTGGCTTACCGGCACTGCGGCCTGGAACTATTACGCCATCACCCAGTGGATTCTGGGCATCCGGACGTCCTACGAAGGCCTGGTGATCGCGCCGGTCATCCCGAAAAGCTGGCCAGGCTTCGAGGTCTCCCGCAAATTCCGCGGCGTGATCTATGATATTGCCGTCGAGCGGATCGGAAGCGGGAACCATGTTTGTCTCGAAGTCGATGGGAAACCCCAGCAGGGTAACCTGGTGCCGCTCCCGCCGGCAGGGACGAAAACCGTGGTGGTAAGGGCCACGTTGCGCTAGTTTCTGCACATGGACCGGCCGGCGCCGGCACTTCCCCTGGAGAGCGGACAACAACCCATGGCTTACACGCCTGCTGACTCGCGTTACACAAACATGCAGTACCGCCGCTGCGGCCGGTCCGGATTGCTGCTTCCCCTGATCTCTCTTGGCCTGTGGCACAATTTCGGGGGCGTGGATTCGCCGGAAAACGGCCGGGCCATGCTCCGCCGCGCCTTTGACCTCGGCATCACGCACTTTGACCTGGCAAACAACTACGGCCCTCCTCCGGGTTCGGCTGAAGAGAATTTTGGCCGTATCCTGCAGGACGATTTTGCCGCCCACCGCGACGAGTTGATCATCAGCACCAAGGCGGGATGGGATATGTGGCCCGGGCCTTACGGTGACTGGGGCTCGCGCAAATATCTGCTGGCGAGCTTGGACCAGAGCCTCCGGCGCATGAAACTCGATTACGTGGACATCTTCTACTCGCACCGTCCGGATCCACAGACTCCGGTCGAGGAGACCATGTCCGCGCTCGACCATGCCGTGCGTTCCGGCAAGGCGCTCTACGCGGGTATTTCGAGCTACGACGCGGAGGAGACCCGTGCCGCCTCCCGAGCCCTCCGTCAGCTCGGGACGCCTTGCCTCATCCACCAACCAAAATATTCGCTCTTCGAACGCGGCATCGAGCCTGCCTTACTCGATGTGCTCGGCGAGGAAGGCATCGGTGCTATCGCCTTCTGCCCGCTGGCGCAGGGCCTGCTGACCGATCGTTACCTCGAGGGCATTCCCCGCGATTCGCGTGCCAATAAGCCGCACGGATTCCTGAAGAAGGACGATGTGAGCGAGCGACGCTTGACCGAAGTGCGGGCACTAAAAGAACTGGCGCGCTCCCGCGGCCAGTCCGTCGCGCAACTGGCCCTTGCCTGGGTGCTGCGGGATCCGCGGATGACCAGTGCCCTCATTGGTGCCAGCCGTGTCGAACAGATTGAACAGAACGTCCAGGCGCTCAACAACCTGCAGTTCGCTGCCGGGGAGCTCGAGCGCATCGATCAGATCCTGGCAGAGTAGGCAACGGCTCTAGACTCTCTTCCACGTGTTTCTACCGGCGCGGTTTTCTTGGCTTTGTGCCTGCCGGCCCGAGGCCCTTCCATTGGCGGAGATTCTTGCCGATCAATGCATGACGCTGCTCGACCGAGGCGTAACTCCGCAGCGGGTCTTCCGGCGTATGCAGGGTGTAATCCAGCAGCTTTTCGACCGTACTGGTTGCCACATGGAGTCGCGTGTCCGACGCCCCATAGTAAATGTACACGTCCCCCTTCTTCGTCGCGATCCAGCCATTGCTGAATGCCACGTTCGAGACGTCCCCCACTCGTTCGTCCCCCTGCGGCGCAAGAAAATAGCCGCCCGGACGGTGGGTCACGACGTGCGGCCTCGCGAGCTCAGAGAGAAAGGTATACAGGACATAGCGCAATCCCGCGGCGGTGTTTCGCACGCCATGCGCCAGGTGCAACCAGCCTTTGGCAGTCTTGATCGGCCCCGGGCCCAATCCGTTTTTCACTTCTTTCACGGTGTGGTATTCGCGATTGTCGAGAATTATTTCGTTTTCAATCTGCGCGCCCACCATGGTCGCCGACAGCCCCCAGCCAATTCCTCCGCCTTTTCCGGCCTGGATGAACTCATCCTGCGGCCGTGTGTAGAAAGCGTATTTCCCATCGACAAATTCCGGATGCAGCACCACGTTGCGCTGCTGCGGCGACTTCGTCCGCAAATCCGGCAGCCGTTCCCAATGTTCGAGATCTCGGGTCCGGGCAATTCCGCATTGCGCCGCCGCCGAGGAAGTGTCCCACTCTCGGGCGTTCCGGTCTTTCCGTTCCGTGCAGAACAGGCCGTAGATCCATCCATCCTCGTGCTGCAGCACACGGATATCGTAGACATTGGTGTCCGGATCGCTGGTTTCCGGCATCAGGATCGGGTAATCCCAGAACCGGAAGTGATCCACCCCGTTCGGGCTCTCGGCCACCGCCAGAAAGGATTTGCGATCCACTCCCTCGACGCGTGCCAAGACCAGAAACTTTCCCCGGTATTCCATGGCCCCGGCGTTGAAGGTTGCGTTCACCCCCAGGCGCTCCATCAGGTACGGGTTGCTCTCGGCATCGAAGTCATAGCGCCAGAACGGCGGGGTATGTTCGGCCGTCAGCACGGGATGTACATAACGCTCGAACACCCCGTTGCCGCCTTTGGCCTTTCGGTTCTTCCGGGTGATCAGCTTTTCGTATTGCCGGAACAGCTCTTGAATCTTTTTCTTGTAAGCGGCATTCATTGGCATTCTCCCCCCGGAAAGGCCCGTTCGACTCCGGCCTCGCCCTCCTCAACCACGCACTTTGCCCGCCAGCTTGTCCAGCCGTTCCATCACTTCAAAGCAGGCCCGGCTATTGTGATAAGGGCATTTCCAAGCGTCCACCTTGTACTTTTTGTCGCTGGGCGTGCCGTCACGCGACACCAGCCAGTACCACTCACCGCGCTGGTGGTCCACGATAGAGTTCTCGATGAACTCCCAACTCCTCTCCGAGGCCTTTCGAAAATAGTCCTGCCCGGAAAGTTCGTAGGCGTTCAGAAATCCCACCACCGCCTCTGCCTGCGGCCACCAGTGTTTGTCCGTGTCGATGATCTCTTGCCCCCGGCCTTCATAGAGCAAGCCGCCATCCGGGTCCAGTGCCTGTTCCCATACGGCCTGCGCCATGTCGACCGCTGCCCTTCGCGCCTCCTCGAGGATTTCCCGCTTACCCAGCACTTCGGCCGCCTCGGTCAGCAGCCAGCTCCCCTCGATGTCGTGGCCAAACGAGATTCTCGTCGAGCGGTCGCGCCAGCCTTCATCGAAAAACATCCGGAAATGGTGCGTTGCGGGATCGAGAATGTGGTCGAGAAAGATGCGCAGCAGTTCCCCGAGGCGTTTGCGAACTCCGTTGTCGTTCCACACCCGCAGCAGATTCCCGTACGCTTCGAGCAAGTGCAGGTGCGTATTCATGGATTTCTTTTCGTCCAGGTCCACTTCGCTCAGACGCTGATCACCGGCAAGCTGCCAGTTCCGCTCATACGTCTCGAAGTAGCCGCCGTGTTTTTCGTCGTGGCTGGACTGTTCGATCAGGCGGTAGAGAGCAATGGCTTTGTCGAGCGGATCCCGTTCCGCAGTCGCCGACGCATATTCGGCGAGCGCGTAGACCGTGAAAGCTTGCCCGTAAATCCGCTTTTTGCTGTCCCGTGGATGGCCAAGATAGTCGACCATCCAGTACACGCCTCCAAATTCCCGGTCCCAGAAATGCCGCTCGAGATAGTCGTATGCCCGCCGTGCTGTCCGGAGATAGGCCTCTTCCCGGTACACCCGGTATGCTCTGGCAAAGGTCCACAGGATGCGTGCGTTCAGGATTAATCCTTTGGGGGCCTGCCGGTCGATCGACAGATCATTGGCAATCTGTCCGTGGAATCCCCCGTATTCGTCGTCCACTGCATAGTTCAGCCAAAACGGCAGGATATCCCGGCAGAGCTCCCGTTCTACCCGCTCTCGCATCTCAACCACGTCCATTCACCTTTTTTCTTGAGTGCAGGAACAAACCCCGGCCTCTGGCGCCGTGGACCTTCACTCCGCGGCTTGATCGAAACATCCCGAGTCCCGGTCAGGCCTCCCCCGGAAGCCGGAGTTTGAAAGGATGCCTCTCGCGGCAGGATTTCGCTTCCGCCGCGCTGAGTCTGGAATAGCCACAGCAATCTTGTCAAGGTTAGATAAACGTTAATGTAGAGGGAATTTGCTCGAGCCGACCGCTCGTCTGGGCAGCTCCCAGGAGAGAGGATCCCGCACTGAGGGGGCGTTCCTGTCTTTCTGTCCATCGGGAAAAGCGCGCGCGCCATTCGAAGAGCGAAGGAATTGCGGTTTGCTGAGCAAGGGCACGGGTGCGGAACGGACCGCTAGTCTTCGCTTCCGACGCGGGACTCCAGGCGGGAAGAAGGTATCGCGCCGCGCGGGGCAGTGCGACGCGAGATGAACCCCGCGTCCTGAATCTTATAAATCAGGGCGCGGTAGCTTATTTTCAGCTGCTGCGCGGTTTTCCTGCGGTTCCACTGGTTGGCCCGCAGGGTCTCGAGAATCACGTTGCGTTCGACCTCTCGGATGGCATCTTTGGCCATGCGCTTCAGGGTCACTTGCGTGCCATCGGACTCAACGTCGAGTCTGGGCCGTTTTTTCCTGGGGTTCGTCGCGGAATCGATAATCGCTTCCGGCCCGATCAGGACATAACGCGCCACCACGTTTGAGAGTTCCCTGATATTTCCCGGCCACGGCAGATGCTGCAGGTACTCGAGCATCTCGGGCGGGAACTTTTCGGCCTGCATCCCGAACTGGATCTGGAAGTGCTGGCGGAAAAACTCCGCCAGCGCCGGGATATCGGCGCGGCGCTGACTAAGCAAGGGCAAGCTCAACCGAAAACCGTGAATCCGGTAGTACAAGTCTTCCCTGAATCTTCCCTCGGCGGTTTCCTTTTGCAGATCCTTGTTGGTCGCGCAGAGCAAACGGACATCAATCTTGCGTTCGACGTGATCCCCGATGCGGCTGAATGTGCCGTCCTGGAGGAAATGCAGCAGCTTGCTTTGCACGTTCAGATCGAGATCTGCGATCTCATCGAGAAAGAGCGTCCCGCGTTCGGCCAGTTCAACCCGCCCGGGCTTGGTGAAGTTGGCGTCGGTAAACGCGCCCTTCTCGTAGCCGAACAGTTCACTTTCGAGCAGCGTTCCGGGAATCGCCGCGCAGTTCACTTTGACGAATTCGCCCGAAGCGTACTCCGAGTTGGCATGGATCCAGCGGGCCAGCGCTTCCTTGCCCGTCCCGCCCCCGCCGGTCATAAGGATCGGTATGTTGGTCCGGCTGATCCTTTGCGCCTGGTGTCGCACCTCGGCCATCGCCGCCGAGCTCCCGAAAAGGACCTCCTCGGGCGGCACGGGATTCCACGTGTCGAGATACGTTCTCTTGATTGGGGTGTCCGTCGTCATCGCTTCCTGGATGTGATGGACAGCACATTCGGAACCAAATCAAGCGAGGGGAAGTTTCTCCCGAAGGAGGCACAAGGGACAGTAACCCATTTATTTTCATGAGCAAGGGGAGTCGATCGAAGGCCGGGTACCAGTACAGACGGGTCTCGACTTTTTCCTACTTACGCCAGGCGAGGGAAATTACAGGGGCAAATAGGGGAAGCTGAATTCACTAAGTTGGCCACTGGACCGGAAAGAGGATCCTCCACCCGCTGACGAGCGACAGGCCTTGGCTCCAGCGGGCCGAGGAGCGGAAGAAGCAAACTCCTCTGTCTTTCAGGCCCGGCGTGACTCTCCGCGGATGATGTCGTAACGCTGAATGACGGCCGCAACTCCCATCCGCGTCTCGCCATCTTCCAATCTCTGCTCGACTCGGACGACTTTTCCCTGGGCCCGCACGAGGACATCATTTCCGTGGGTGATCTCTGCCGGCAGGGTCAGCGTAATGTCCAGTTCGGAACCTGCGGCCAGTTCCTGGGTCACGACAAAATAAAGGCCCCGGGTCGATATATCCCTGGTCTTCCCGTCCTGGCGACTCACCAGGCTCTCCGCGGCAAAGCGGATGCTCACGGGCAAAGTCAAATCATAACGTCGCGCTGTCCGGCGCTCTGTCATTACCGACATCCTCGGCTCCCATCAGTGGCTCCCCTCGAACGGGTGCCACTCCCCAAATTTGATTGCGTCTGATTCGAACTGGAGCTGCTCGCGCCCTTACGATCCAAGGCAATGCCGGGCCCTGACGAACTGTTTTGTTGTGAGGCACCGGTACCCGTGCACGTCTCTGAGCTTACCTTTCACCAAAGGCAACCCGAGATGCACAGTTAAACCTTGGGCTTGGAATTCCCTGGCCTGACCGAAGTCCAGATCGGAACCCCAGCGCGCACCGAGCTTCCTCTCGTTCGCTCGACAGCCGAACTTTAATCTTGCGGAGATTGAAGCCAGTTGCACCCGCGCCCAGCTTGCGATTGCTTATCGACGGGCACGATACCTCGAGCAATGGGTTCCTGCAAGCCTTCTTTTTCGATCGGGTGCCCGCTGGAAACGGCTCCGTACTAGACCGACCGTACGACCTTCGCGGGCTCAGCCACCGCCTCGCCTTCGGCCGGGGCGGCAGCGTTCCGCCTGGTCCTCGGCGTATCCAGGTTGAACTGCCTCATCTTGTAGAGCAGGGCCTTGTAACTGATCCCCAGCATTTTGGCAGCGTCCTTGCGGCACCACCGCGTCTTTTCGAGCGCGTCGGCGATGGCTTCCATTTCGGCTTCGTCCTTCAGTCCGCGCACCAGAGCCTTCAGCCCTTGCTCACGCGGCAGGGCCGTCTCTTCTCTCGGAGAAGTTCGCTTGCGCGTCGCCGACATCTCGATCAACTCCCGCAAACTGCCTTCGTCATCCTCGAGAATCACGTAGCGTTTGACAAAATTCTCGAGTTCCCGCAAATTGCCGGGCCACGGATAGTTCATGGCCGCATCGAGCAGGTGCTTCGAGGGCGATTGGGCGGGCTTGCCGAACTTCTCGCTGTACTTGTCGAGAAAATGCCGGAACAGCAGCGGGATCTCACTGGTGCGTTCCCGCAACGGAGGAACGTTGATCGACAATACGTTCAGCCGGTAGTAGAGATCTTCCCGGAATTTGCCGGTCTTCATGGCCTCTTGTACGTCCACGTTGGTTGCCGCGAGCACGCGCACATCGGTCTCGACCAGGTGGCGCCCGCCTAACCGGGAGTATTGATGGTCCTGCAGAACGTGGAGCAGTTTGGCCTGCAAATGCACGGACATTTCCGCGATTTCGTCGAGGAAGATGGTGCCCTTATTGGCCAGCTCGAACTTTCCCGGCTTTGCCCGCACCGCTCCGGTAAATGCGCCCTGCTCGAACCCGAACAGTTCCGACTCCAGCAGTTCACCCGGCAGGGCCGCGCAGTTGACCTTGATGAAGGCCTGATTCCGTCTCTTCGAACGCAAGTGAATCATGCGCGCCACGACTTCTTTGCCAACGCCGCTTTCTCCGCAAACGAATACCGGGACATCGACCGGTGCAATCTGCAGGATTTGCTGGCGGATGCGGACCATCTGCGGGCTGGCCGCGAGAAAACTCAGGTCTTCGGTAACCTGGTCACAATAGTCCTTGAGGGCCTGATTCTCCTGCGTGAGTTGCTTCTTCTGCCGGGACTTCAGCATGGCCGCATCGAGTTCGGTCTTCTCAAAGGGCTTGGTCAAGTAATCATGGGCGCCCATGCGAATCGCTTCGACGACCGTGCCGACCTCATTCGAGCAGGAGAGCATAATCACGTTCAGGCTGCGGTCCAGGTGCATCAACTCCTGCAGGGTGTCGAGCCCGCTCATTTCCGGCATCAAGACGTCCAGGATAATGAAGTCCGGACGCTCGCCGAGGTTGATCTTGGCAATCGCTTCCCGGCCGCCGCTCACCGTTTCGACCGCGAACCCGTCCACCTCCAGCAAGGTCTGGAGATACTTCCGGATGCTCGGCTCGTCATCCACTACCAGGATTTTTTCTTTCACAGCCATAGCTCTGTCCCCTCTTTCACCTTCTTGACCTCTAACTCTGATCCATCGGCAACAGGAACGCGAAGGTGCTCCCCTGTTGCGTTTCACTCTCCACCCAAATTTTCCCGCGATGCGCCTGGATCAACCGTTTTGCAATCGCCAGTCCCAGACCCATCCCGGAAGTGTTCTTATCGACGCGCATGAAGTCTTCAAAAATCTCCTGGTGATGTTCGGCCGCAATTCCCGCCCCGGAATCGGTCACGCTCACTTCCACGCTGTTCGGGCGAGGCAACCGGAATCTCCTGCGCTCTTCGGCCGGAGAGACCTGGGCCACGCGACGCTCCCAGAAGTGCGGGCGTGCCCGGAGCATCACCGTGCCACCGCCTGGCGTATGCTTGAGCGCGTTGTCGAGCAGATTGAAGGCGACCTGCTGGACTTTTTGGTAATCGAACTTGAAGGTCGGAATCGAGGGATCGAGATGACTCTCGAGCTTCACTCCCTTGCGCTGGTACTGTTCTGACCATCGGCCGACAATCTCTTCAAGACAGTCACGCAGATCGTTTTCCCTCAATTGCAGCACCAGCTTGCCGCTTTCGAGTGCCGAGTAATTCAGAAACATGGACACCAGCCGGACCAGCCGTTCGCAGCTTTCTTTCGATTCCTCGAGAATATCCCGCTGCTTCTCGGTCAGTCGTCCCAAAGATCCGGTCAGCAGCAGATCGTAATAGCCCTTGATGACCGCCAGCGGCGTTTTCAGTTCGTGTGCGGCAGAGGCGAGAAAAACGGTCTTCTGACGATTGACCTCTTGCAACTTCAAGTAAGCGGCCAGGAGATTTCGGTAGGTGATCTCTCGTTCCTGCAAGAGTTCCTGCACGGTCGGCTGCCCGACACGGTCGACCGGCGCAAGGCTCTTCTCCCGCCCTTCAACTTCGATGGCCAGCCAATCGGAATCCCGAATCCACCGCAAGCGCGCCTGATAGGGCTTTCCGTCAGCAACTCCGTTCAAGGCGATCTCTTCCTGCCCGTTCTCGAGTCGCGGCAGGATTTCGAGCCCATCGACTTGAAGCATGTCGCGAAAGACGTTCAGTGGCCGGTGACAATCGAAACCGAGACGGGTCAGAAGCTTGGTTGCCAGGTCGTTCAGGGTCAACACCCGCCCCTCACGATCGGCGAGGATCATGCTCGTGTCCAGGGTATCGAGGAGCGCGCGGACCTGTTCGACAGAGGCGATGGCATCGCCGGTCGCACGTCCCGCTCGAGAATTCGTAGGGCTAACTTCCATTCACTCAATCCAATCTCTTGCCATGTGGAAAATATTTTCCCATCGCTCGTGTTTCATCCTTCCAGACGCACCGTGGGCTGTCAATGGTAAATGCGTTCCATTTGCACTTTTCGGGAAATCGAGTGGGCAATGTCCCTCTCTTTTCCCGTTCGCACCCACCTTCCCTCCCGGTAATTTCGGATAACATGCTTATTTACAGCCAGCTACATTTCCTGCGGCACACCGGGACTGGCATCCAACCTGCTAATATCTGTACTAGATCCCGAGTACTATGACAATGGACCTGAGTCTGAAGCAAATGAAGGACAGCAGACCGGAAGAGTTTTGCCAATCCCGCGCATCCGCGCGAATCAGGATTCAGGTGCCCGTGTTCCTCCGTGCATCCGACCCCACCGGTTCTGAATTTGTCGAATTGACGAAAACACTGAATATCAGCGCTCGCGGCGCCTGTATTACCTCGACGCATTTGCTCAGTATCAACCAGACTGTTCACCTGACGATCCCTGCTCCTTCGGCTTCCTCTTCGAGTCTGGTCCCGAGCGAAACCCCGCCAATCACGGCCCGAGTGCGTCGTCAGGAGGTTCTCGGCGACGTGAGGATCTTCGGCCTCGAGTTTCTCCGCCCGCTCGAGTAACGGTTTGGGCCGTCCGGGCCTAGCCAAGACAGTGGCCACCGTCCTTCCTCCTGCACCCCCCTCGAGCAGTTTCCGCTGACGCTCGCATATCTTCCCGTTTTGTAATAACATACCGCCGTCCCGAAAGCCTTTGGCGCTGT
Organism: Candidatus Acidiferrales bacterium; assembly: GCA_963842585.1. GTDB lineage: Bacteria > Acidobacteriota > Terriglobia > Acidiferrales > UBA7541 > Acidiferrum. The sequence goes on along the minus strand of CAWJHG010000010.1, from coordinate 240,444 downwards.
CGGTCTAAGGCTCGTCATTTTGTCTTGATTGGCATATGGCTTGCTCCCTAATGACGTAGCCATGTGAGTGCGCCTGCCCCAAACCCCGCGGGGAAGGCAGAATGTGGGAACACCCGGTCATGCCCAGCCCCGGAGCCTCTGCGGCCCCGCGCTTGCCCATGGAAGATGTCTACCTCGAGCTACTCGCCGACACGCTCGAGAGCATGGATATCCCTGCGCGCAGTCAGTTTTTGCAGCGCTACTTCAAAACCACCACGCATCTCGATTTGCGCGAGAGCCAGTGCCTACAGCTCTGGGAAGAGATGCTCACGCGCCGTCGCGAACTCACCGAAAAGCTCGGGCGCCCCATTTCTCTGAAGACGGTTCTGATGGATGTTCTCTCCTCCACCGGCATGATCCGGGTACCTGTGGTGCTCGAATATGACGAGTTCAAGCGACTCGAGGTCAACGCGGTCACCGATCCGCTGACCGGTCTTTACAATCGCCGGTTGTTCTCAGAATCTTTTGAGAAGGAACTGAATCGTGCCCGTCGTTACGGGCTTCCGCTCGGCATCGTTATCCTGGACCTGCACCGCTTCAAGGAAGTGAATGACAAGTACGGTCATCCGCGCGGTGATGATGTGCTGCGCGCTGCGGCGGCGACTCTGCAAAAGGCGCTGCGTACCTCCGATTCGGCCTTCCGCATCGGGGGGGACGAATTTGCGCTGCTGCTGCCGCAAACCGATGCCGCACAGGCCTTGGCCCTCAGCCGGCGCATTGAAACCGTGTTTGCAGAGGTCCTGCGCCCGCTGCAGCTGGCCTTTTCCGTCACCATGGACCACGGTGTCGCTACGTTTCCCCAGGACGGCGACCAGTCCGAGCAACTGATCCACGTTGCCGACGAGCGCTTATACCGCTGGAAGCACGCCAATCACAAGCGAGCCACAAGCGACGGTTCCCGGCCCGCAACCGAGCCGGTTCCGGCCGAGGCGCAGTCGAACCCTGCGCCAATCTCCATCGCGTCCGGTCGTCCCCTTGAGATGATCGCTTCCGAGTTCGGCGAGGCCACTTCGGCCGCCGCGCAATCGATCAGCAGCCAGAAACTTCCCGAGGCTTCCGCTGCGAACACGTATGCCGTGCAGCGGAAGGCCGAACGGGTTTCGATGGTGGGCACCAACGCCTATGCGGTGATCGGCGACAAGGGCACGCAGAGGGCGCGGGTGCTCGATCTAGGCTTCGGTGGCGTGGCCCTCGAACTCGATCAGCCCGAAGATCTCCCAGAGAGCATCCTGGCCATTCTTCACGTTCCCATCCTGCCCCCGGTTCGCGTCTACCTCCGGCCGGTTTGGTCACGACGGACAAAAGACGGAACATTCCGCCTGGGATGCCACTTCGTTTCCTGATCTGGATTGAGTCTTCGCGCCGAACGGTAGTTCCTTCTGGCGCGAAGCGCTGGTTGCTCGGCAGATCCCTTCCCTCTCTTGGGCGATCAGCAGGCCTTTCGTTGTCCCGGCCTTGAAAAGATTTTTCACTTCGGGACAGCAAGGGCAAGTGCATCCCTGCCCTAATACTGTCCCGAGAACAGGTTGCCACGCCGGCCGTTCGGCGGATAGTTTGGTTGCATACCAGAAAGCAAGGGAGAATCTCTCGGTAGTGCTCGCGCCCAGTTCATCCTCTTTCTTTTCCCTGCCCACCCGCGCCAACGTCATGGCATTCCTGCTGTTCTCCTTTCTGGCTGCCGGTTGTGCGAACTTCGCCCCGAACAAGGTTCCCTCCCTCTCGCTTTCGGCCACCTCGTTCAGCTTCGCGACCGTGACGGTGGGCCAGTCGTCAACAGAAGTGCTGACAATTTCCAACACCGGGACTTCCCCGCTGGACATCACCGCTGTCTCGCTGTCGAGCAACGAATTCACGATTACCGGTCCCTCGGTTCCCCGGGTGATTCTCCCGGCCAACAGTGTTTCCTATACCCTTCTGTTTGCTCCTACCAGTTCGGGAACTGTCTCGTCGACTGTCCGCATCACAACCAACGCGTCCCGTGCCCCGGCCACCGTGTCGCTGACCGGAAGCGGCCAAAAGGCCTTTGCCAATCTGTTGATCAGTCCGAGTTCCGTCAATTTCGGGAAACTCGCCGTGAAGTCCACACTCACCCAAAGCGTCACTTTGCAAAACACCGGTGACATCAACCTTGCCATCCAGGGCGTGACCGTTGCGGGCTCCGGATTCGGATACTCCGATCTTTCTCCCGGGCTGTCCCTGGCTCCCAATCAGAAAGTGACCTTTCAGGTGTGGTTTACTCCGAAAGTAGCGGGTCCGGCCTCGGCCACGCTCTCGCTCTTGAGCCCCAATACCGCCTCAGCCGGAACTTTGGGTCTGTCCGGCGAGGGAGAAGCGCCGACGACTGCGGCCCCCAACACTCCTGCGGCACCGACGCCGCACGCCGTCGAGTTGTCCTGGAATGCCAGCGCGAGTACGGTGATCGGCTACCGCGTCTACAGGAGCGAAGCTGCAGGCGGCTCGTTCAGTCTTTTGACCGGCAGTGCCGTTACGGCACTGACTTATAAAGACACCACGGTATCGGATGGCACGACGTACTACTATGTTGTCACGGCCGTCGATGTCACGGGCGCAGAGAGCGTGTACTCGAATCAGGCCAGCGCCAGCATTCCCTCTTCCTGACCCTTTTCCTTGGCATTTGCCTTTCTTTCAGGTCCGGTTTTGTTCTTCGAATGGTTTGGCTTATAATCGTAGTTTGTCTCGTGACCTAGCGACGCGGCTGTAGTTCCCCGACCCGCTCGGGGTGCCGTGCAGACCGGACACGACAGAATGGAGAACCATGAAGCCCGGTATTCATCCCGACTACCACGCCGTAACAGTGCACTGTGCCTGCGGGCACACGTTCCAGACCCGCTCGACCGTCAAGGGCGAGATGCTGCGTGTCGAAATCTGCTCCAGTTGCCACCCGTTCTTTACCGGCAAGCAGAAACTGGTCGACACCGCCGGCCGCGTTGAGCGCTTCCAGAAGAAGTATGCCAACGTTCCCGCCGCGCCAAGCAAGAGGTAAGTTCAGTCCCAACTCTTCTTAACAGCGGGCCGGTCCTTGCCGGTCCGCTTTTTTTTCTATCTTTTGTCCATTCCACAGACTCCGTGTAGAATCGAATTCCAACGTGGCCACACAATCCCGCATGTTTGACGGCATTCCCGCTCCGGATGCGGTGGAAACGGCTCCCCCGCGCGTGACCTTGCGCAATGCCTTCTCCCATCCCTTCGATTCCGCGATCGCCGCCGCCCGTACCTGTTATTCCTCCCGGCTGATCCAGCCTGAGGAGATCACCGACAAGCAGCGATTGAACATCGGCGCTGCCACCTTCTATAGCGGGCATCATACGGTCTACCAGCACGCCCACTTTGAATTTGGTCTGGAGAATATCAGCCGCCAGTTCGTGTGGTCGTTTCTCCACGCGCATCCCTTTTACAATTCCGAGCAACAGAGCCAGCGCTATGTCCGGATGGAACGGGCCCAGGCCTACGTTCCTCCCGTCTCGCTTTTCTTTGACGAGACATCGCGTGCCATTTACGAGGCGGCCGTGGCCCGGGCCTGGGCGTATTACCGCGAGCTTTCCACGCTTCTGGTCGGCGATGCCCGCGCCATTCTGAGTGACATCTGGCATATTGGCCCGATGTCCCATCCCAAGCGAATTCAGAAAATCGAGCGCTCCTCGGAAAAGCGGGCCATCGAAATCGCGCGCTACGTTCTTCCCGTGGCCGCGTTCACCACCATGGTTCACACGGTTTCCGGGATTGTCCTGCACCGTCTGTGGCGCATGTGCTCGGCTTCAGATACCCCGAGCGAAGCCCGGGCCGTGATCGGGGAAATGGTCGCCCTGGTTCGCCAGCAGGACCCGCAGTTTTTCGATCGCTTCGGCACCGCACCGCTCGAAGAGTTGCCCGAGTGGAAGGAGATCACACCCACCGCAACGCAAGCGGACGCGCTGGCAAGCGAATTTGATACCCGACTCCACGGCAAAACCTCGGCACTCATCGACTATTCCCCGAACGCTGCCCGGGTGATGGCGGTGTCCTACCGCGCCGTGGTCGGTCTGAGCGAATCTGCCTGCTCTGACCCTGAGGCCATCGACCGGCTCCTCAACCCGGCACGTAATCTCTACCGCCTGGAGACCCTGAACATCGGCGTTCACGCTCCGCTGATGCGCGCCCTGCAGCACGCCACCTACACGTTCGCGAAGAAGATCAGCCATACCGCAGACAGCCAGGACCAGCGCCACCGCATGATCCCGGGCTCGCGCCCGCTTTTGACGCTGGCCGACACGCGCGAGCCGGACTACATCACCCCGATGCTGCTGAGGGAAAACCCCCGGGCCAGGGAAGTGTACGGGCGCGCCATGCGAGATGCCTGGTCCGCCAAGAACCAGCTGCTCGATCGCGGCGTGCCTCCGGAGATGGCTCTCTATCTCCTCCCCAATGCCAAAGCCATCCGCCTGGTCGAGACCGGCTCGCTGCTCCATCTCCTTCACAAATGGACCATGCGCACCTGCTTCAACGCGCAGGAAGAGATCTACAACGCGTCCATGGACGAAATTGCCCAGCTCCGGGAAGTGCATCCGGAACTGTCCCGCTACATCGGCCCGCCCTGTCATCTCCGGGCCGGCATTACCACGCCCATCTGCACCGAAGGCTCGCACTTCTGCGGTGTCAAGGTCTGGCTGGACTTTCCGAACATTCCCCGACGCATTTGAAACCCGCACCCCTCCTTCGAACGTCCTAATCCGTAGAGAGGTGCCCCGTGGCCCTCACCCGGCTCCGCTTTGAAGCTTGTCTGCTCACCTTGCTGCTCGGCTCTTCCACTCCTTCGCTGGCCTTTGACACGCCCCTGTCCGACACTGCGGTGCGCGAAGCCTATTTCGTCGGTCAGCATCACGATCAGATCCTGGTGAACTTCCTTGAGAGGTACACAAAGCATCTGCCAGCGCCGAAGTCCGGCCCGCACATCGCAACCATCACGGTCTTTACGCCTTTCGCGCAGATCGTCGGAATCTCGAACCAGCGATCCATGGGCTACAGCGCGCGGCAGGCAGAACTTGATCATCGGGGCCAAACGGAATCTGTCAAAGTCGTGATTGAACTCTGGCTCACCGAGTCCTACGGCCCCTACATCCCGCGTCCGACCGGGTCATCGTCGTCCCCGGTCGTCGGACTGGTCCCTCGCCCGTTCGACTTCTGGAAGGATTTCGCGGTGCAGTTCTTCGACGGGGACGAATCCCTCCGACCCTTCAGCTCGTCCGGCCAGCCCAAACTCTCCTGCAACGAGTACGGTGGCTGCACGCTCCTCGGTGCCACGCTTGAATTCGAATTCCCTGCCGAAAACCTTCCAACCGACGCCGTTACCGTCGAGGTCGATCCACCGGAAGGCGACCAGGTCGTCGTTGATTTTGATCTCAGCTCCATTCGCTAAAGAACGCTCGCACGCCCGGACGCGACTAATCCCATATCCCTTCTCCCCTTCCCGGGCTAAAATCTCCTTACGCTCGAACTGGGTACAACGGAACAACCGAGGTTTGTCGCATGCGTGCTTTGTCAAAGGATTCAAGCACCGCTCCTAGAACATGGCTCCTGGTCACCCTGCTCTTGACCGCTCTCGCGGCTCGCGCTCTCGCTCAACCGCCGTCTCCGCAATCGAACACGACGGACCGGGTCATCGCTTCGACCTCTACGCTCGCCGCGCAGGCGGACTATGTGGTCGTGAAGCCGGTGGCCAACATGTACCGGGCGCCGGACACGAAGTCGGATGTCGTATCACAGGCCGTCTATTCGACGAACGTGACCCGAGTGAAAACGAAACGAGGGTGGGCCAATATCCGGACTGCCGACGATTACACCGGATGGATGCGGCTCGCTGACCTGCGGAAACTCGCTGGCCGGCCGTACGCGGCCACTGGCCCGGTCCTTCGGGTTCGCTCGCTCAGCGCGAATCTCTATCGTGAACCGGATGTCACCAAGCACGCGCCCATCGTTACCATCCCTTGGGAATCCCGCCTGGAGGCCCTGCCTGGCAAAGTCGATGACCAGAATCGCTGGATCAAGGTTCGCCTTGCTGATGGCGCCGAAGCCTTTGTCCAGGCCGGCGACGTCAGCTCGGATTTCGCCGCTCTCACGGTCGAGGAAATGATTGCTGTGGCCAGGAGATTTATCGGCGTGACCTACACCTGGGGAGGCTCCTCGGACTTCGGTTTCGACTGTTCCGGTTTCACGCAGATGTTGATGCGCGAACGCGGGATCACCATGCCGCGGGACGCCGATCTTCAAGCTGCCTGGAGCGGCGTCGCTGCCGTCGAGCGCCGGGACCTGCAGCCAGGGGACCTGCTCTTTTTCGGCGATCGGCCCGATCACATCACCCACACCGGCCTGTACATCGGCAACGGTCAGTTCATTCATGACACCACCCACGAGCATCCCGGAGTGCAGGTCAGCTCGCTCGATGACCCGCCCTGGACCAAGTTGCTGGTGGCCGCGAGGAGACTGAAATCATGAACCGCCGCGAATGGCTGAAAGTTTCTACCGTCGCGGGAGTCGCCTCCGCCTGGCCTCTCCCCCGCCTCGCCCGATCACCGGAAGGAGCGAGCGCGAATGTTTCCGAAGTGAACGTTGCGCTGAAGCGGCTCAACTTGCGCCATACCTGGACGACGACCATGTCGTCGAGCAGCTACCGGGACACGGTCAACGTCCGCTATACCCGGGGAGGTATAACCGGATATGGCGAAGGCGCACCGATCACCCGCTACCAGGAGCTCCCGGCGGAAGCAAAACAGGCCATCGAAGCCAATCTCGGTCCCATTTCCGAGGGAGATCCAAGAATTTTCACGAGTTTCCTGGCCAATATCCGCACGCGTCTCGGCGACCACCAGCGTGCGGCCATGGCGGCCGTCGATATTGCCGTCATGGACTGGGTTTGCAAGAGCTGGAACATCCCGGTCTACGCCTATTTTGGCCTGGACCCCGCAGCCACTCCGGTGACCACCTTTTCGATCGGCATCGACACCCCGGAAATTACCCGACAGAAGACCATCGAAGCGGCCGACTATCCGGTTCTGAAGGTCAAGGTCGGTCTCAAGACCGACGAGGAGACCATTGCCGCGGTGCGCAGCGTCACCCAAAAACCGCTGCGCGTGGACGCCAATGAAGGGTGGACAGACAAGGAAGAAGCGGTCCGCAAAATCAACTGGCTCGAAACGCAGGGCGTTGAATTCATCGAACAGCCCATGCCCGCGCACATGCTGGAAGAAACAAAGTATGTGCGCAGCAAGGTGCATCTGCCGATCATGGCCGACGAGGCCTGCACCAGCGCCCGGGACATCCCGAAATTAAAGGAAGCTTATGACGGCATCAATGTGAAGCTCGATAAGGCCGGCGGCATTGTCGAAGCACGCCGCTGGATCGGGATGGCCCGGGCCCTGGACATGAAGGTGATGCTCGGCTGCATGATTTCCAGTTCCTGCTCCTGCACCGCAGCCGCCCAGCTGTCGCCGCTTGTCGATTATGCCGACCTCGACGGATTCCTGCTGATCAGCAACGATCCGTTCACCGGCGTGAGCGTAGAAAAAGGCAAGATTATCCTGCCGACGGGTCCCGGGTTGGGCCTCAAGGTCCATCCCTAGTTCCCAGAACGATTCGAATTTCCGAGCGCTTTTCCCCGGCGGCCGGGCGACTTTTCCTATTTCAGGCTGCGCCCATACGGCGAAGAGCGGCTGACGCGATCGAAGTAGGAGTAGGCGGCGCCGGCGATTTTCGCAATCGCATCATCCCCGTCCAGTTCCCGTTTAAGATAGGCGGTCATGACGACGATCACGAACGGACGATTGGGCACGAAGACAATACCGAGGTCATTGCGGACACCGGCAAGCTGGCCGGGTTTGTTCGCACTGACGACATCTTCGGGAAGGTATCGTGGAATATCGCTCTCCTTGGGCGTTCCGAGCACCTTGAAAAAATCATCGGTCAGCGCCGGATCGAGCACCTTGTTCTGGTACAGGGAAACCAGCAGGGTCATCATCTCTCGCGGGGTCGAGAGGTTCTCCCGGCCTTCTTGGGCCGCCCGCAAGTCCATCATCTTTCGCTTGAGCCGCGTCTGCTGCAGGCCGAGCGAATCGAGCAGGCCATTTACATTCTGCATCCCCAAGCGGTCGATCAGCACGTTGGTCGCGCTGTTATCGCTGACGGCGACCATGAACGTCGCGAGGTCGCGATTGGTTACCCGGGTTACCCCCCGGGTGAGCCCGCTCATGATGGCGCTGCCTTCAACAAGATCGTGAGCGTCGACCGTATACAGGTCGGCAAGCCGGGCCTTGCCGCTCACTCCCTGTTCGCTCTGTTGTTCCTGCCGGTAGAGCTCGGCGAGAATGGCGACCTTGATGGAAGAAGCTTGCGCGAACCGCTGGTCCGGGTTCACGAGAAGGACTCGTCGGTCGGTGAGATCGAGAATTGCCACACCCATGGTTCCGTCGAGTTCCGTCGCCACCTGCCGAACGCTCGAGCCGAGCTTCTGCCACAACAGCTCGCTCTGTCCTTCCTCGGCGGCGGTAGTTCCGCCCTGCGCATTCGGTCGGTCTGCCGACTGCCCATGGGCAGCCGGTCCAACAAACACCGTTCCCAGAGCAAGCGCCAGGACCGCGGTCAGGAGCATCTTGTCGCGCCCGGTTGAGGTCGTCGAAACAATCGGTCTCCGGCTTTGGCTCATGCGCGAGAAACCTCCCTAGATTCTTCTGGCCAATCGCTCCCTCTCGGGCCTGCCCTCGTCCTCGCGAGCGCACCAGGAAGGGAAAGAGAGAATTCAACTGCGCCAGTGCAATGTGACCGGGCCGTCCATGGGGTGAATCATGGCTTGTCCGGTCCGCCGTGATTCGATCAAGTTCTGCTTCAGCGCAAAATACCATTTCGCCGGCCGGTCGGCATCGTCGACGAGCATCAGCCGCGGATTGTTCTTCAAGCCCTCCGCCTGCTGGATCATGGTCTGCTGATCCTGTCGCAGAAAGGGCTTGGCGAACGCCCGGAAAACAGGGACCGGCAGCGGCAGGTTCCAGGCGGCCACGAAATCGATCCGGCAGCAGTCCCGCCGCACCGGCGTCACCGTGGCGCGACTCGAGAACCAGAATTTTCCGCTGCGAATCTCCTCGAATCGCATGTTGGGAAGCACGAAATCGATGGTCGTCGAGACCGCTTCGCCGGTCATCTTTTTCAGCCACTGATAAGGCAGGCTGTTGGTCGATGGCGAATGCTTGCTCATCCGGAATCCGTAGGGAATCGGCTCGAATTGCTTGGATTTCTCATGAATGCTTTTCTTGCTGCGCCAGAACCAGGACTGGTGCACAAAGGGGCCGTGCGCGGGATCCATCAACCCGATGATGCCATGGTCGATATGGGAAGGCAGTTGGCAATCGAGCCGGGTCATCTTGAATCTCTCGCTGAATTTAGGCAGCTCGGGCGCGGCCGGCAGGGTGTCCGGCAGCTTCGTTCCCGCCGTGTTCATGTACACCCACAGGTACCCGTCGCGCTCCGCACACGGAAAATGCCCTGCGCTGATGCGTTCCACCTTCAGCTTGTCGTAGCTGGTAAGCGAAGGAATGGCCCTGCATTGGCCGCTCGAGGCATCGAACTCCCAGCCGTGGTAGCTGCACTGCACGTTCTTACCGTCAAAGCGACCGTACGACAGCGGGATCCCGCGGTGCGGACAGGCATCCCGGAGGGCGAAAGATTTCCCTTCGCTGGTTCGCCCGAGGACCAGCGGTACTTCGAGCAGCATGGCCGTAACGAGCTTCCGGCCGGAAATCTCCGTGCTCTGAAGCGCCGGATACCAGAAGTCCCACAGGAATCCCGCATCCGGCTGTAGCGTTCCTTCTCGTAGTGTTTCCGGCAGAGTCTCCATGGTGGTCCGTGCAGCCTCGCTCATCGTTCACACTCGCGATTTCAGGCAATCCGGTTCAGTCGCATCGTAGTACACCCCAGTTCCCGCCAGCAACCTCGGAACGGAAATCACCATCAGATCACCAACCGGTCGGATTGCACGGCGCCCGTTTCCGCGTTACTCTTAATGCATCGAAACGCTTATGTACGCCTCTTTTTATTAGCTGCCCCGGCTTCCTCTCCGGCTCCCGGAGCCGGCACCCTTTCCCCGAGCGACCGTACCTGCTGGCCGACTTTTCCTTGCTGACGATTCACTCGAACAGGTGACACCAATCCCTTGAGGTCTTTATGGCTATTCTGACGTTAACGGAAAAACTCGATCAACTCGATGCCCGCTATCAGGAAATGACCGCGGAGCTGTCGAGCCCGGAAGTCATCGCGGACTCCGCGCGCTTCCAGAAACTCGCCAAGCAGCACGCCGAATTCGAGGCCATCGTCACCAAACACCGCGAGTTCAAACAAATCGAGCAGGAACTGGCCGGCGCGCACCAGATGGTCCTCGAATCGGACGACGCCGAGATGCGCCGCATGGCCCAGGATGAGGAGAAGCAGCTGACGGCCCGGAAAGAACAGGTCGAACGGGAGCTGAAGCTGCTGCTGGTCCCGAAGGATCCGAACGACGACAAGAACAGCATCATCGAAATCCGCGCCGGCACCGGCGGTGATGAAGCCGGCATTTTTGCCGGCGATCTGTTCCGCATGTACTCCCGTTACGCCGAGTCCCAGGGCTGGAAAGTGGAGGTCATGGAAAGCTCCCCGGCTTCGATGGGCGGGGTGAAAGAGATCGTCGCCGCCATCCAGGGGCACAAAGTCTATTCCAAGCTGAAGTATGAAAGCGGCGTCCACCGCGTGCAACGAGTCCCCGCCACGGAAACTCAGGGCCGCATCCATACATCGGCCGCCACCGTCGCGGTTCTTCCCGAAGCCGACGAAATCGATATCAAGATTGAAGCCAAAGACCTGCGCATCGACACTTTCTGCTCGTCCGGGCCTGGCGGCCAGTCCGTGAACACCACTTACTCCGCCGTTCGCATCACCCATATCCCGAGCGGGCTGGTCGTTTCGCAGCAGGACGAAAAGTCCCAGATCAAGAATCGCGCAAAAGCCATGCGCGTTTTGCGCTCGCGCCTGTATGAACTGGAACTCGACAAACAGCAAGCCGCCATCGGTGCCGAGCGGCGCGGCCAGATCAAAACTGGTGACCGCTCGGAGAAAATTCGGACGTATAATTACCCCCAGAACCGTGTCACCGACCACCGCATTGGCCTGACCATCCACCAGCTCACCGAAGTCATGGATGGCAAGCTCGCTCCCCTCGTTGATGGCCTCGTGACTCATTACGAAGCCGAACGCCTGAAGCAGGAACTCGCCGAGACCTGATCACGGCTAGGAGGCCAGCATGCTTACACGTCCCGGATCCCTTCCCGGTCCGGCATGGTTACGCAACCTCAGCGACTCCTGTTCCGATCCCGAGCGCATCCGCAAAGTCAGGCTGCCCTTCTGGGCTTTCTTCCTCCTGTACATGCTTGGAATTCTGCTACTGACTCATTTCATTACCGCCATTGCCTTGTCGAAAGACCATGTCTATGAGTCAGCCGCGCGGGTGGCAGGCTTGCCGCTGTTTTCATCTGGCCCCCGAGCGCATGGTATCGTTGCCTTCGGCGCCCAGGCGACGGGCGTGGTTGCGCTCGGCGGCGTCGCCGTCGGCTTCCTCGCCATCGGAGGATTCGCCGTCGGCGTCTTTGCAATGGGAGGCGTTTCCATTGGAGCATTCGCAGTGGCGGGGCTGGCGATCGGATTGCGGGCCCTCGGTGGCGTGGCCATCGGACAGGCGGCCCTCGGAGCACTCGCGATCGGCAAGTACGCGTACGCCGGCAACGGCGTCGCCTACGGCTCTCTGGAAGCGAGCGGCCGCCAGAAAGAGCATCTGATCGGATGAGCCTGGTATCGACAGATCGTTCCGTGCGCGCCCTGCTGAAACAGGGCCTCGATCAGCTGCGCGCCGCGAGCGTGGCTTCGTTCACTCTCGCTGCGGAGCTTCTGCTGCTTCACGTCACCGGAAGCGACCGTACCTGGCTCTATTCTCATCCCGAAGAGATTCTTCCCGAACCGACTGCCGAAGCCTACTTCGCCCTCATCGCTCAGCGCTCCTCGGGAGTGCCGACCCAGCACCTGACCGGCAAACAGGAATTCTGGGGGCAGGAGTTTCAAGTCACACCGGAAGTGCTCATCCCTCGCCCAGAAACGGAACATCTCATCGAGGTGACGCTTGATCGTCTGGCGGTGCGCGAAATTCGCGCCGGACGCCAGCCTCGCCTCAACGGGGAGAACGTCACGCTCATCGACATCGGAACAGGGTCAGGCTGTATCGCGATCACCCTCGCGAAAGAACTGCCTCGGGCGACGGTCTACGCCACGGATATTTCGCAGGCGGCTCTCGAAGTCGCCCGTAGCAATGCCGCCCGCCTGGGTGTGGCCGGGCGCATCCAGTTCCTCGAATCCGATCTTTTCAACCGGGTGTCTGCCGCGCCTGGCGTTCCCGCGCTGTTCGATGTGGTGATCAGCAATCCCCCCTACGTGAGCTTGCGCGAAGCCGATTCCCTGCCGGTTGAAGTTCGCGCTCATGAACCCCACAGCGCCCTGTTTGGCGGTGAAGAAGGCTATGAACTCTACGGCACGCTCATTCCCCAGGCCGCATCGCACCTGCGACCGGGTGGGCTGCTGGTTCTCGAACTTGGCTACAACAGCTTAGCTGCCGTCGAGCCACTTCTCGATCGTACCGATTGGGTCAACGTCAGTGTAACCAAGGACCTGGCCGGCATTCCCCGCGTGATTGCCGCTGAACGCGTCGCCCATCGCGAGCATCGCTAGGAATTTCCTGCCGCCGGGTGACCGGGTCTTTCCTGATCAGGGAGCACCCTCTTGAACTGCCATGGTGCGGATCTGGTTCAGGTAGCCGACATAGACCGGAATGGGAATGTCCGGCGAATCGCCGTCGTTCAGGAAATGTTCGAGACGAATTTCCGGCGGAATCGATCGCAGCACCTCACGGAAACGCGGCATCTGGAGGTATTTGACCTTCCAGATCTCGAGCATCTGGCTCCGGAATTCTTCGCTCGTGAATCCCATCTTCTCTTCCCCGAGGTAGATACCGTCAAAGTGGTGCTCGGCCAGTTTCTCCCTGACCGGGTCACCTCGAAGCGAAAAGGAATAGACCAGATGGAGCACGTCGGCCAGGTCGCCCCACAAGACCTTCTCCTCGTAGGCACTGAAACGGAACGAAGCGCCGCCGCGCTGCTGGGCGGTGCGGGCAGATTCGCTCGGCTCTAAGGCATGGGTGCGGAGATTCGCACGGAACCAGCGCATCCGTTCGGCCTTCAGGTTGTAGCGCAAAAACTCCACCGCATACGCGTTCGGAAGGTAAATTTTCGGGTCTTCTTCGAGGCGCGCGAGCCAGGCGCTCCAGTCGGTTCGCTCGAGCAAAACAGTCAACTCCTCGATCTCCCGCACCGTCACGTCCGGATGGTATTTCGCGGCTTGCCAGAAATGCTCGGTCGAATCGTAGGTGGCACCGCGGAGCCGAATGCCTTCTTCAATGGGATACCAGTTCGACAACACCCGGGCGTAAACATTCGAAGAGGCGCTCCAGCAGTTCAGGGCATGCTTCCATTTTTCCTGGACCGCGAGGAACGCTTCGGCATAACCGGGCGGAACCGGTTCCTTCACGTCCGCGATCGCTTGCCCGAGCTCCTCGCGCGTATGGGTCAGGAGCGCATCGAGCGGCCGCTCGTCGACCATCGAGACCACCCGGCTCTCGACGCCCTCTCGGAGCAACTGGCGCTCCAGCTGCCGCATCTGCTCGTCGCCGATCTTTCCTTTCCATCGCTGTCTCTCGGAATCGATATAGGGAAACACCTCGGCCAGAGACTTGAATTCGATGAACCCGTGGATTGCAAACGGAACCGGATGGCCGTCCTTCACCAGGATTGTGGAGGGAGTGACGACGGCCGCAAGCGGCAACGGCTGCGAGCGCAACGGCGTTCCAAGGAAGATCATCAGGAGCGCGGCGGGGATCGCCGACCGGGAAACGCCGGCCCAGGTTTCAGAATGCCTCGCCATGCCTTCGCCTCAGGAATCGTGCCCTATCATTTCACCAACCTTTCCCTGCGCCAAACAGAATTCGCCCGCCCTACGGGCGCGCAGAGAATTCGGGCGAGCGTCCACCCGGCCCCCCGGATTGCCTCCTCCACCCTGAAGTCGTAGGCTTATGCCATGCCGGATTTCGCGCGATTCCGCGCCAAGCAGGATCCCGCTCTCGAGCAGGACCTGCCTCTCCACGCGACGATTCTTCACGTGGACATGGACGCCTTTTTCGTTTCGGTCGAATTGCTCGAACGCCCGGAACTGCGCGGCAAACCGGTGGTGGTAGGCGGGCGTCCCGATCAACGCGGGGTCGTGTCCGCCGCCAGCTATGAAGCGCGAAAATACGGCATCCAATCGGCCATGCCCCTGCGCACGGCCGGCCGCCTTTGCCCACACGCGGTTTTTCTCGATGGTCACCATGAGAAATATTCCGAATGGAGCGACCGCGTTGCCTCGATCCTGGCCGCATTTTCTCCCATCGTCGAAATGGTCTCTATCGATGAAGCCTATCTCGATCTCGGCGGAACCGAGCGCCTGTACGGTCCGCCGCTCGCGGCCGCCGACAAACTGCTTCGCGCCATCACACGTTCGACGGGTCTGCCCTGCTCGGGCGGACTGGCCACGACCAGGCTGGTCGCAAAAGTGGCTTCCGATCAGGGAAAACCGCGCGGGCTCGTCTGGGTTGTGCCGGGGATGGAAGCGCGCTTCCTGGCCCCATTGCCGATCCGCAAAATTCCGGGCATCGGCGAAGTCACCGAACGGGCCTTGCGGGCTTTGGGTATCGAGACAGTTGAGCAGTTGGCAACCCACGAACAGGAAAAACTCGAAAAAATCTTCGGGCAGTGGGGTACCGCGCTCTTCCGCAAAGCCCGCGGCGGCGACGCCTACGAATTCCTGATCGACGCCGAGCCAAAATCCATCTCGCACAATCACACCTTCGGAGAAGATACGGGTGACCTTGCCGAGATGGAAGTCCTGCTGAGCCACCTCTCGCAAAAGGCCTGCAAGCGCTTGCGGGAGGCCGGTCTGTTCGCGCGCACTCTTACCCTGACGATCCGCTACGCCGGGTTCGAGACGTATACACGATCGAAGACCGTCCAGGAGCCGGTCCACCTGGACACCGATATTCACGCCATTTTTCTCGAGCAGTTCCGCACGCACCTGGACAGGAAAAGAAAAGTCCGCTTGCTCGGCGTGGCTCTGGCCGCGCTTTGCCACGGCGCGAAGCAGCTCGATCTTCTCGAAGCCGATCGCCGCGAAAAACTCGACCGCCTGACCAAGGCCGCCGACCAGCTCCGCGACAAGTACGGTTTTGGCTCCGTGCAGTTCGGGGGCTCCCTCCGCCGCGACGACCATTAGCCCTGCGCGAGCCGGCTGCAGCCTTTCTCGGGATACCCTATACTGACAATCGATGAGTTCCCCCGCCCCATCCGCCACTGGATCCGGTGCCCCGCGACCCAGCCGCAGCCAGCGCATCCAGGGTTTCTGGCAACGGGTCAGCGAAGGCCGCGACATCGAAGACCTGTGGTCGCAGTTTACGGCCGACACCCGTTCAAGCTATGGCTTCTACGGCAAAGATGTCGACTGGGACACCATCCATAAACTTCCTGCCTGGAGACGCCCCCTACGGATCATCGGGCAGTTTTTCTGGGCCATGATGAACAAGCTGTCCCCGGCTCGCCGCGTGCTCTTGCTGCTGGCGCTGGTCCTGCTCTCGCTGTCGGCCATGAGTGTTCAGTCGGCCGGGGAGTTTGAGTTTTTCGCCGCCCTGGTCTTTTTGCTGCTGCTTTCTCTGGAGCTGGCCGACAAGATCACCATGAAGCGGGACCTCGAGATCGCGCGCGAGATCCAGAGCTGGCTCGTGCCGTCCACACCCCCGGAGATCGCCAACGCCGAAGTTGCTTTCTCGACGCGCCCGCAGAATTCCGTCGCCGGCGACTACTACGACGCTTTTTATCCGTTAAGCGACGAAGCCGAGGGCGGCAAGCTGCTGCTGGTGATGGCGGATGTGGCGGGAAAGAGCGTGCCGGCGGCACTGCTGATGGCCACGTTGCAGGCCAGCCTGCACACTCTGGCCTCGGAAGGCCTGCCGCTCGTTCAACTCTCGGAACGTCTGAACCGTTACGCCTGCGCGCACAGCCTGGGCGGCCAGCGCTTCACTACCGCCATCATTGCCGAATTCGATCCCGCTACCCGACGTCTGGAATACGTGAATGCCGGTCACAACGCGCCGGTACTCCGGCACGCGGACGGCGGCACAGAACGGCTGGAATCTTCCGGGCTGCCTTTCGGTATCACGACCGAGGCAACCTTCGTGCCGGCGTCGATCGACCTTCGAACCGGGGACACGCTGATCTTATTTACGGACGGCGTCGTCGAGGCCTTTAACGCGGCGGGCGAGGAATATTCCGACCCGCGCTGGCTCGAGGTGATTGGTCGCTTACCGAAGCTTTCCGCCGCCGACGCTCTGCGCTATCTGATGAAGAGTGTGGAGGACTTTGTCGGTCCTACCCGCCAGTCCGACGACATCACCTGCCTGGTCCTGCAAACGAAATAGAAAGCTCCAAGACTCCTCGTCTGGTCCTGGGCTTTTGGAAAATGCCTGCTGGTAATTTTCCAGCACCTTCCGTGTTCTGCGGTGGCTTGTGTGCGCCGTTCGGTATGCGCTCAGTCAATCTTGTCGCGAGGACCCGGAAAGGGCGGAGGAGAATTGGGCTCCGATTTGGCATGATCGAACAATTGCTTGATGTATGACTGAATAGTCCTTCCTCGACCAAGGATCGTTGAACTGTACGCTCTTGCCCAAGCTCAGAGCCCCACCGAGAATCTCAGTTTGATTCATCGCGAAAGGCATTTGTTCCCCGCGGCCTTTTCCAAGGACAATTTTTCGGGTGAGAAGCATTGATGAAAAGCAGATCTGCCAGCAGGCCCTCGGTCACTCCGGTCAGCATGCCTTTCGTCACTCTTCTACTATCTGGGAGTAGCGCTGCCGTCCGGACGCCACCTATACTGGAACTTGCAGTCCTGTCTGCCGGGTGTGCTTGAGTAAAATTCGTGTTCTTGTGAGGAATGCAACGTTGTCCAACCCATTCCCTTCGGGCAGGAAAATGCTGTTCAGCAAAGAGGTCCTCCAGGACCCCTATCCGACCTATGCTCGCCTGCACGCGGAGGGTCCGCTGCACTATGTGGATATGGATGAGCAATGGGGGGTCTGGGCCATTTTCGGACACCCCGAATGTTCCGCACTCGCCAAAGACCCTCGGTGCTCGGCAAAGCGAGCCGAAAAGCTGATTATGCTCTTGCCGCCTGAACGCCAGGCGGAATTCAGCGAACTTGCACGACTTTTCAGCTTGTGGCTGATTTTCATGGATGCGCCCGAGCATACCCGCCTTCGAAAGCTATTAAACAAAGGCCTGTCCCCGGCGGTGGTTGAGGGTCTGCGCCCACAGGTCGAGGCAATCGTCGATCGCATGTTGGAACCTCTCGAGCCTGGTTCCGAAATCGACCTGATGGAGAAGCTCGCCAACCCCATGCCGGTCCGCATCATCCTCGAACTGCTTGGCCTTCCCCAAGAACTCAATGACTCCTTCGTCGATCTGTCCCGGTCCATTGCCAGTTTCCGCGGCACACCGGAACCAACGGTCGAACAGGCAGAGAAGGCTCAGTCTGCTCTCATTGAATTGAACGAGTATTTCCGCAAGACGGTGGCCGAACGGAGGCGCAACAAGGGAAGCGATCTGATCAGCCTGCTGATTGATCTTGAGGAACAAGGCGACGTTCTCACCGAAGATGAGGTGTACGCCCAGTGCACCGCTCTGCTCTTTGCCGGCCACGAGACGACCAGAAATCTAATCGGCAATGGCATGTACACCCTGCTGAAGCATCCACAGGAGACCGCCGAGCTGCGGGAGAGCCCGGAAATCATCCGCTCCGCAGTCGAAGAACTCCTTCGCTACGAAAGCCCGGTGCAATTGACCGTCCGTGTGCTCAAGGAAGACATTGAGGTTTGTGGACAAACCATCCCCAAGAGGTTGTCCATTTTCTGCATGCTCGGTGCAGCGAATCGCGACCCCAGACAATTTGAGAATCCCGATCAGTTAGACCTGAAGAGGATCAATAACCAGCATCTGGCGTTCAGTGCGGGCCCCCATTTCTGTATCGGCAGCCAACTCGCTCGCCTCGAAGGTCAAATTGCACTCCTCAAAATCATCCAGAAGTTCCCGAATCTTAAGTTCATCGGTGCTTCCCCCGACTGGGCTTCCACTTTTGGATTCCGCGGCTTAAAAAAAGTTCCAGTTCGCCTGTAAAACCGCAATCGGCCCACTTCATGTCTCGAGCGCGTAGTATCCTCAGGGGGAAACCGGCAAACGCTCCCAGACCAGGCTCACCGTTTGAATTTTTCCGTTCACCGGAGTTGGTGGTGTCACAAGTACGATCCGATCTCCCTCGAAAGTCACCGTCCGGACCAGGTCCCGATTCACGAAATTCTGTATCGACGAGATCTCGACCCGATGGCTCACCTTATCCCCGCTAAAGGTGTACCTCCCCGCATACGCCAGAAATGTCTTGAATGCTTCGGCCTGCTCTTCTTGCTGCGCCGGGCCGGATTGCGCAGACAACGGCTTCCGTCCACCGTAACTGATCAGAGCCGTAACCCTTCCATCGTCCCCGTAAGTCAGAAAACCCGTAGGGCTCGGGCCGTATGGACTTTCGTCTTTTTCGCCGTCCGAACTCACACTCATGGCCGAAACCAGTCTCCAGGTGCCCACAAGCTTGTTGTTATTCATTTCTCCGTCCATCGATAGAATCGACACCGAACCTTCTGACCTGGTCATCATCTTACTGCCACCATACTGTTGACCACCTGATTTTTTCCGCCTTTCAGCCAGCCGAGGCGCATAATTTGACCGTGACTTCCCGTGAACTTGCCATTGCAGTTTGCGACACCCTGCGACGGAACGGCCACGAAGCTTTCCTCGTAGGCGGCTGCGTGCGCGATCTGCTTCTCGGTCGCAAGCCCGCCGATTACGACGTTTCGACCGACGCCACGCCCGAGCGGGTCACAGAACTTTTCCCCGAGAGCATCGCCGTTGGTGCAAAATTCGGGGTCATTCTCGTCACCCGAAACGGCGGAAAAGTCGAAGTCGCCACCTTTCGCCGGGACCTCGACTATTCTGACGGCCGCCATCCGGACCAGGTGGTTTACGCCCATACCCCGCAAGAGGACGTGGCTCGCCGCGACTTTACGATCAATGGCCTGGCCATGCGCCATGACACCGGGGAAGTCCTCGATTTTGTTGGTGGTCAAGCCGACCTGAAAGCCGGTTTGATCCGCGCCATCGGCGACCCGGGCAGGCGATTCACAGAAGACAAGCTCAGGATGCTCCGGGCGGTGCGCTTTGCCTCCCGCTTTGCCTACACCATTGAACCGCGCACGTTCTCGGCCGTCCAGGAGCACGCCCGGGAGATTCATGCGGTTTCTGCCGAGCGGATTCATGAAGAGCTGTCCAAATTGTTGACCGAAGGCGCTGCTCGCCGCGGGTTTGAGTTGCTCGACGAATCCTGCCTGTTGCCGGAGGTCTTGCCGGAAATTTTCGCCCTGAAAGGTGTACCGCAGCCGCCCGAGTTTCACCCCGAAGGAGACGTCTGGACTCACACGCGCATGATGCTCGCAGGCCTGCCAGTGGGCGCAGCGCGAACCCTGGCCTGGGGCGTTTTGCTGCACGATGTCGGGAAGCCCGGAACGTTTCGGCCGGCTTCCGCGACCGGCGATCGCATCCGGTTTGACGGTCACGTGGAACTGGGAGTTCGCATGGCAGGGGAGATCTGCAAGAGGCTGAAATTTTCGAACGAAGACACCCAGCAGATCGAAGCGCTCGTCGCCAACCACATGAAATTCAAGGATGTCGCCCGGATGCGGAAATCCACCCTGAAACGCTTCGTGCGCCAGCCGCGTTTCGACGAGCATCTCGAACTGCACCGTCTCGACTGCCTGGCCAGTCACGGTCACCTCGACGCTTACCAGCTGGTTCGCAACTTCCTCGCCGAAACACCTCCGGAGCAAGTTAGACCCACAAGATTATTGACAGGGGACGATCTAAATGAGATGGGTTATGTTCCAGGGCCGGACTTTCAGACGATGCTCGGAAGCCTCGAGGATGCGCAGCTGGAGGGGATCATCCTAACCAGGGAGGAAGCGACGGAGTTCGTCAGGAAAAACTACCCCCCGAAAAAAGCTGGCCACTGAAGGCCTTGCGGGGGACCGGAGTAACGAGGGAGCTCTTCTCGTAACTCAAACTATATCTTAGAGTTACGATTGGATTTGCACTCCGTAACTGGTTTGGCTATAATATGAGCATAAACGACTAAAGTTTATTGCTTGCTGTGATTGCAGGTTCGGACATCTTTTTCGACTTTCCTGCATCCAATGTCGTATGGCGGCACCGCCTGCCGCCGAGCGTAGGGGGGACCTAATGGCTGATAAGAAATACGTACTGCCGGAGACACTTCCGATTTTACCGGTCCGGGATACCGTTCTTTTCCCCGGTGCCGTGCTGCCGCTGACCGTCGGACGCGAGAGCTCCCTGGCCCTGGTTAATTCCTTGACCGGTGAGGAAAAACTGCTGGGCGTCGTCGCCCAGTTGGATCCTCGCATCGAAGATCCCGCCGCCGCGGACCTGCATAAAGTCGGCACACTTGCGAAGGTTCATAAAACGGTGAAGATGCCGAACGGGAACGTGGTCGTCTTCATGGAAGGACTGCAGCGGATTCGCGTGGAAGAGCTGCTCGGATTGCGCCCCTTTCTGCGCGCCAACATCGTTGCGGAACCGGACATTACCGGCGAGAACGATACCGAACTCGAGGCCCTCGAGCGCAACGCCCAGGATCTGTTCCGCGATGTCGTCAGTCATTCGCCGCAGCTTTCCGACGACCTGCAGAACGTGGCCATGAACATCGACGATCCGTCCCGGCTTTCCGACTTCATTGCCGGAACCTTGCCGAGTCTGTCGACGCTGCTGCGGCAGGAACTGCTTGAGACCGCCAATGTTCGCAAACGCCTGGAGATCCTGATCCGCGAACTTTCGAAAGAACTGGAAGTACTCGAACTTCGCAGCAAGATCAACGAGCAGGTCCAGGAACAGGTCAGCCAGAATCAGCGGGAGTACCTGCTCCGCGAACAGATGAAGGCCATCCAGAAGGAACTGGGTGAAATTGACGACGCGCAGGCGGAAATAGAGGAACTGCGAACCAAGGTCGAGCAGGCCGGCATGCCTGCGGAAGCCAAAAAAGAGTGCGAGCGCGAACTGAAGCGGCTGTCGAAGATGACGCCGGCCTCGGCGGAGTACATGGTTTCTCGCACCTATCTCGAATGGATGACCTCGCTGCCGTGGTCAAAATCTTCCGGCAGCACCGATATCGACATCGTGAAAGCCCATGAAATCTTGAACGAGGATCACTATGACCTCGAAAAGGTCAAAGAGAGGATCCTCGATTACCTGGCGGTCAAAAAACTCCAGCCCGGCATGAAAGGTCCGATCCTGTGCTTCGTTGGCCCCCCGGGCGTAGGAAAGACTTCGCTTGGCAAGTCCATCGCCCGGGCCCTCGGGCGCAAATTCGTACGTATTTCGCTCGGCGGAATGCACGACGAGGCGGAAATCCGCGGCCACCGCCGCACCTACATCGGTGCCCTGCCCGGCCAGATCATTCAAGGGCTGAAGCGCGCCGAAAACAACGATCCGGTCTGCATGCTCGACGAAGTCGATAAACTCGGCCGTGACTTCCGCGGGGATCCTTCCGCGGCACTCATGGAAGTGCTCGACCCCGAACAGAATGCCAATTTCCGGGATCATTATCTGGATGCTCCTTTTGATCTGTCGAAGGTCATCTTTATCGCCACGGCCAACTGGATGGATCCCATCCCCGAGCCCTTGCGCGATCGCATGGAAATCATTGAACTGCCGGGCTACACCGGCGAAGAAAAAATCCATATTGCACGCAAATACCTGATCCCGAAGCAAACGGCCGAGCACGGGATCAAGGAAGGCGAGCAGCTCGAATTCACCGAGGAAGGGCTGCGGGAAATCATCCACAGTTACACGCGGGAAGCCGGGGTACGCAATCTCGAACGCGAAATCGCCACCCTGGTCCGCAAGCAAGCCCGGCGTATGGCCGAAGGCAAGCTGGACAAGATGGTGGTGACCCCGGAAGTGGTCCGCGAATTCCTCGGCGTGCCGAAGTTCCGCACCGAGAAGGAAGTCGAGGAGCGCGTCAAGAAACCCGGCGTCGCCGTAGGCCTGGTCTGGACGCCGGTCGGCGGCGACATCGTCTTCATTGAAGCCAGCCGCATGCGCGGCGGGAAGCAGTTCACCATGACCGGCCATCTCGGCGAAGTCATGCAGGAATCGATGACCGCGGCGCTCACCTGGACGCGTGCCAACGCCGAGCGTTATGGCATCGATCCGGACTTCTTCCGCAAACAGGACATCCACATCCACGTGCCTTCGGGCGCGGTTCCGAAGGATGGCCCCTCTGCAGGCGCGGCGATGGTGACGGCTCTCGTGAGCCTGTTGACCAATCGTCCGGTAAAGAACCGTCTGGCCATGACCGGAGAAATGACCCTGTCCGGCGTGGTCCTGCCCATCGGGGGAGTGAAGGAAAAAGTTCTGGGCGCCAAGCGCGCCGGAATCAAGCATGTCCTGCTGCCCTCCGACAACGAACCGAACGCTGTTGCCGATCTTCCACCGGATATTCTGGGAGACTTGACGATCAGCTACGTGCGTACACTCGATGAGGTTCTCGAGCAGGCCCTCGAGAAAGAACCGATCGCGCCGGTGGTTCCTGAACCGGAGCCGCAACAGACCGGCGTAGCAGACTCTCCGCGCGCGATCCACTGAACCGAAGGCAAAACCGATGGAAAGGCCCGGCGGAGCCCGCCGGGCCTTTTTTTCTGGGGTCCAGCCTGCCGACTGTCCCCCGGGACAGAAGTCAAAGCCCTAAACTGCTGTTAGTATGTGAAATTCAGCATGGTGGCTACCGGAAAATCGAAAGGTTCCAGCTCCGATCGGGCTGGCGATCTCGCCGAGCGCTTGAGCGAAGGGCTGCTGCGGGAGCGCATTGTGCCCCGGTTCGTCGACTCCTACGTTGTCGAGCACGGTCGCTACGGCTTGCAGGTGCACGCGGCACTGTATCGCGATCTCCTGGCCCTGCTGCAGCGGGAGGCACTCCTCGCCGCCTGTGCCCTGGCCCTCGAACTGGTCTCGAAAGGATCGGCCGGCGGGGAAGAGCGGAAACTTTCCCCCATGACCCGCAAGGATGGCGCAGCGTTCCGTCAGAAATTTCTCTCTGCACTCACCCGCCAGCAGCACTGGAACGCCGGCGCAGCCTGGGAATTTCAATCCGACCTGAAGATGTACGAAGACATTCTGGCACGGGCCCACCCGCCACGCAGGAACCGCAAGCCGTTTGAAGCCGCCAATCATCCGTTCGTCGATCGCTGCGCTTTTTTGCTGGATTCCTCGTTCCTCGAGAATGCTCGCTTGGCGGCCAGCCGCGCTCTCGGCCACCTCGAGATTCTCACCGTCCGACTGACCAGCGACACCCTCGGGCCCGGCTCCTGAGCGGCCCCTACGCCTTCAGTCAAACAGCTCTTCTTTGAATAAACGCTGCCCGGCGAGCGCTGTAGAGAAGCCCCAACCTGCCAAGGCCACAATACTCAAGACTATGCAAACCGAAGCAGGGGCATACCAGTCGGAAAAATCGAGTGTCCACGGAAGATTCAACAGCAGGTCCGCGGTAAACGTGGCCACCGCCAGCACCACCAGCCCGAACCGCACCACCGCCACGGCCGCGATCAGGTAAATGAGGATCCAGACCGGCGTATCGACCAGCCGGTGATTGCTGGCCAGTATCTTCGGCACCGCAAAGAGCAGCACGAACAGGCCTGCGGCGACCCAGCGATTCCGCACCACCACCCGGAAGAACACCAGCACAAAAAAGAACATCATCACGCCCAGGATGGCCCCCACCGCATGCCCGAGCCACATGGCCAGCGCACCCCGGATTCCCTCGAGCAGCGAGGGCTGCGGCAATTGCGGCCGTTCGCCCAATCGGATGTCGAACAGGTACCCGCCATAATAAACGCTTGCCCAGCCGAGCCCCAGCAGGGTTCCATACAAAATGTCCCGGCCGACCAGCGGATCTCTTACCTTTCCCGACAGCACCCGGGTCCAGGACACAATCGTCTGCGGCCACTGTCTTCGCACATACGGCTCGAGAGCCAGGTACAGCGTCCACAAGAACCCCGACACAAACAGCCCGGTGCTCACGGCAAGCAACACCAAGAAAAGCGTTTTGCCCGAAAACTTCAGGTGTGCCCGGGTGAGAAAAACCGCCATTTCGAGCAGGAACACTGCCGACGCCAGCCGCAGTGCCCCTCGCCGGTCCCCTTTCCCGCGCGAATAGTTCCGGTAAGCCAGCCAAATCGCACCGAACACCAGGAACAGCACGAAGCTGATTCCGAAGATTTCACTGGCTCGTTCCGATGCCGTAGGCTCAGGCGGAGCCATGCGCTCGGGCGTCGTCCACGCACTCACGAGTTTGAAGAACACCAGCTTCCCGTCGAGCGCCGCCGCTTCCACATGCAGCGCGCGGTTGGTCCCCGGCCACACGCCGTCCCAGGCAGCTCGTTCATTCGAGGAGGCCAAGGTGTTCCATTCCGGCACACCCGGGCGAAAATCGCTCCTCTCGAGGCCGGCCGCCAAAAACAGCGGCTGCCAATCGGCCGTTTTCGCTGCCGCTGGTTGGCTCTCTTTTTCCGGCGGGATGGCCTCGAAATACAACAAGCGCCCCATGGGATCGACCATCACGTTGGCCATCCCGGAAAAACTCGGGTGCGGATCGGAAAAGGTCACAACTCCGGGAGTCAGCGAAAGGTTCGAGTAGCCATCCGGCATCATCTCTTCGGGGCTCTGCCGATACCAGAACTCGAGCATCGGAGGACGTTCGGCCAATACCCGGTTCCACGCCGTCCCCGGCTTGTCCTTGCTGGTCAAATAACTCAGGTAGTCGTAGTCATAGGTAAATCCCGATGCCCGGTCATGCGGCTCATCCGGATAGCCCAAGCCGGCCAGAATTTCCCGCGCCTTATGCTCGAGCACTTCCGAGGAGTATTGGGGTCGAATGCGTTTGAGCCCGTTTTCCCGAATCCCCAGATAAGCGCTCAGCACCAGGAGCCCCAGCACGCAAGCGAGGCAAGCCAGCGCCAGCTTTGGCGGCATCCCTTCTCTCGTTCCGGCCGCGGCGACCATTTCGGGCGAAGGCGTTTCTCCGGCGGCAAGTGCCGCCGCCAGAGGATCGCCTCCGGGAAGCGCGGCCGCTACTTCGAGGGCAGAAGCCGGTCGTTTGGCCGGATCGCTGTCGAGGCAGCGCAGCACCACTCGCTCGAGCAGCGGATCGAGATCCTTCACAATCGTCGACGGAATCGCGACCGTTCCTTGTTCCCGGGCCTTCAGCAACTCCGGAAGAGTCGCCGCATCGTAGGCCCGCTTCCCGGTCAGCAGTTCGAACATCACCAGTCCGAGCGAGTAGATATCGCTTTTGACGGTAACTTCCTTGCCCGCCAGTTGTTCCGGAGCCATGTAGGCCGGCGTCCCGGCGCGCACCTCGGCCCCTCGAATCGTTGCCGCAAAGCCCGCCAGTCCAAAATCCGTGATGCGGGCTTTTCCCGTTCCGTCCAGCATCACGTTGGACGGCTTCAGGTCGCGGTGCACAACACCGCGGTCATGGGCCGCAGCCAAACCCGCGCAGATCTGCCGGGAAACCTCCGTCGCCTTGTCCTCAGGCAGCCGTCCGATTCTGCGGATCAGCGACGAGAGGTCCTCTCCATCGACATACTCCATCGTCAGGAACGGCACGCCGCCGGCATCCCCAATATCGAAGACCCGGCACACGTTCGGGTGGGACACCTGCCGTGCCACGCGGACTTCGGAATGAAACCGGGCCAGAACGGATTCATCCTTCGAAAGCGCCTCGGGCAGGAACTTGATCGCCAGTACCTGGCTCAGACGGAGATCCTCGGCCCGGTACACCTCGCCCATCCCGCCACGACCGAGCAACGCCACGATCCGGTAGCGCTCGGCCACAATCGTGCCGGGCGCAAATCGGCCTCCGCCAATGGGATCGGAACTGGAGAGCAGGGGATTTGCCGGGGGCGCAGACCGCGGGTGCAGGTGCGTTCCGCTGGCTCGCGGCGAAGGCGGCAGCGGCCGCGCGTCGGCTGCGAGCGTCTCTAGATTGCCGTCGGCAATCGCTCCATCGCCGGTCACCGTGCGGTCCGGGTCGGTTTCGATCGGCTGGCCGCAATTGGCGCAAAACCGCGCCGCTTGCGCGAGTTGGGCTCCACAGAACGTGCAGAACATGGAAGTCGGATTCTATCACTGCCATCGTCCGGCAACGAACCCTTCTCTGCCGGTCAGCTTATTTTCTCGACTTGCACGGCGGTGCCGTAGGCCAGAACTTCCGTCACACCCTGCATCACTTCATTGGCGTCGTACCGCATCGCCAGGATTCCATTGGCGCCGTGTTGCGCGGCGTGCTCGAGCAGCAACTCGTAAGCTTCCTCGCGGGCCTTCTCGCACAGCTCGGTCAGAATGGTGATGTTCCCGCCCACGATGGTTTGTATTCCGGCCGCCAGATTGCCGAGCACGCTGCGCGAGCGCACGGTAATTCCGCGAACAATCCCAAAATTGCGCACCACCCGGTAACCCGGCAGATCATTTGCGGAAGTCACCATCGAACTATCGACTCGTCCGGTCATCTTCTCTCCTCCCACGACCAAGGATGTTTACCGCTCGGATTCTACCCCCGAACATGTCCGCTCGCACCTGTTCCGGCTTTGCTATTCTCGAGATGCGTGGAAACCCTATTTGACATCCTGGCCATCGTCCAGATTGCCGCCGGCCTGTTCCTGCTCTGGCAGGGAATTCAGTGGCTCGCCTACGTGCAGCGGCGGCTGAAGACCGACCCGGGCTTTTTTGCCCCGCGGACCGCCGTCGTCTGTCCCTGCCGCGGAATGGAACCCGGCCTTGAGCGCAACCTGGTTTCGTTGTGCGAATTCAACCATCAGAACTACGAGGTTTTTTTTGTTCTGGCTTCGGAAACCGATCCGGCGCACAGCATCATTCAACGCGTCATCGCTTCTTCCCGCGTGAAGGCTCACCTGGTCATCGCCGGCCCACCGGAAAACTGCAGCGAAAAGGTCAATAACCTGCGGGTCGCTGTCGAACAACTTCCCGCGGAATTCGAGATTCTGGTTTTTACCGACTCGGATGGACGCCCGGGAAAAAGCTGGCTGCAGCGTTTGACGGCCCCGCTTTCCGATTCGCGCGTCGGGGCCACCACCACCATGCGCTGGTTCATCCCCAACGATAACGGCTTGCCGACCGCTCTTCTCGCCGCCTGGAATGCGTCGGTCGTCACCCTGCTCGGACCGCACCCGAGAAATTTCTGCTGGGGCGGCGGTACGGCGATCCGTCGGGCTGTCTTTGAACAGATCGGCATGCTGGACGTCTGGCAATACTCCCTCAGTGATGACTATTCTCTGACCATGGCGATCGAGCAGAGCCGGCGCCAGATTGTCTTTCTGCCGGAGTGCCTGACTCCCTCTTTCGTCCAGACCGATTTTCCCGGGCTGCTTGAATTTACGAACCGTCAGATGCGCATCACGCGAGTGTACCGGCCGCAAATGTGGGCTACCGCCTTCGCCACTCATTTTCTGTATTGCCTGACGCTGCTGCTCGGCCTGCTTCTGGCCTTCGAGCTGACTCTGGCTTCGCGACCGGCGTTCCACGTCACGACCCTGGTTCTCCTGCCGCTCCTGCTTGCCGCCATTCGTGGCGCGCTGCGTGTGATCGGTGTCACCGAGGCGCTGCCGAGCCTGCGCTCCCAGATCATGGGCCAATCTTGGATCTACATTCTCTTGGCCGTCTTCGTGCCGTTCCTGTATCTGGTAAACTTCTTTTCCTCCCTGTTCGGCCGCAAGCTGCGCTGGCGCGGAATCGAATATGAACTGATCTCCCCCGAGCAGACCCGTATTCTGACCCGCTGACCCGGGCTCCATCGCAAAACGAGAAAAAAGTGCGGGTGCCAAGCAATTTCTACCCGGCAAAGCCCACCTGAAGTGTGCAATTATTTTCCTAAGTGATTGAAAATATGTAGGCTGTAATAACTGACAGTCCGGCATGCCGCATGCTACTCCCCACCTCGGTCAGGTCTAGCTTTAGCTAGCAAGTTTACAGGGACTCCTTCTCGTTACCCCCAGCGGTGACGTTGTTTTGGGATCTTCGGGTGGTCACCGCGGCCCGGTATATGCCCTGTCTGCTTGCCGGGTGATTCCGGACAAACCTCGTACTCATAGCAGTGAACGCAACACTAACTTAAAGGAGCGTCTCGCTCCCACCGCGAGGCACCCACGGAGGAGTGCACTTGAAGTTAATCCGCAGAACTGCCGCGACTCAATCAATTACGCAGCCTCGATCCGTATCCGCAGCCAGCATTTACCTGTTTTATGAGAAAGCCAGTGGGACGGCGCACTTCCATGTGGAAGCCGGTCCCGAAGGTGAACTTCCGGTGGAACACGCAGCAGGGTTACTCGCCATGCATTGCATGGTGCGCGGTCAGTCCCCCAGCGATTACCTCATCATGGTTCCCACTGCGCCGGAAAACCTCCACGAGCTCACCGACAAGGCTCAAAAGCTGCTCGAAGCCGGTCAAAGCGTCAGGACCAGCGTGAAACTGACGCGCCGCGAAAAGGAAGTCCTTGATGGCATCCTGCGTAGTCTGGCCAACAAGGAAATTGCCTCGGAGCTGAATCTTTCCGAGCGCACCGTGAAGTTTCACGTCTCCTCCCTGCTCGCGAAATTCAAGGTTCACAGCCGCATGGAGCTGATGCGTGAAGCCTCTCAACGATCGATGAAGCCGCTGCCGGCCGCGGTCGGAAATGCTCCGGCGCAACCGCTTCACCCGTTCACGCGAAACCCACAAATCCTCGGAAAAGTCCTCAACTCCGGAAAGGTACTGCCTCTGGCCCGTCCGCGCATGATGGCCTGATCGACAGGGCCCTAGATATCAAAAGAAAAAGCCCGATTCGAGGCAACTCGAGATCGGGCTTTTCTTTTTGCCGGGCGACCGGTTTTACTTGGCCGCAGCGTAGAGTTCGGCTGCCTTGTCCCAGTTCACGACGTTCCACCAGGCGTCAATATAATCCGCGCGCAGGTTCTGATACTTCAGGTAATAGGCATGCTCCCAAACGTCAATTCCGAGAACTGCCTTTGCCGACAGCAGAATCGGCGTGTCTTGGTTAGCGGTCGAATCGATCGCGAGCTTGCCGTCTTTCACGATGAGCCAGGCCCAGCCGGAACCGAAACGCCCGAGTCCGGCAGCCTTCAGCTTGTCTTTGAGCCCGGAGAACGAGCCGAAGCTCGAATTGATGGCCGATGCCAGATCGCCCTTGGGCTCTCCGCCGCCGCCTTTCTTCATCAGCTGCCAGAACAGGGAGTGGTTCCAGTGGCCGCCCCCGTTGTTGCGAACTGCGGCGCGGATATTCTCCGGCACCGCGTCGAGGCCCTTCAGCAGGTCGTCGAGCGACTTGGCCTGCAGATCGGCATGACCATCGAGCGCCTTGTTCAGGTTGGTGACATAGGCGCCGTGATGCTTGTCGTGATGGATCTCCATCGTTTTGGCGTCAATATAAGGTTCGAGTGCGTCGAAAGAATACGGCAAAGGCGGCAAAGTAAAAGCCACGGATTTATCCTCCAAAGTGAGATGCGAATCTGAATCCTTTTCCGGCCGGGCTGCGGTGTGCAGCAGACCCTGGGCCGCCGAGCCGGCTCCGAAAAGGCCGGCACCGACAAAACCACTGCTCACGAGAAACTTCCGGCGATCCATGGGAACTCCCGAGCTTCGGTGGGCGATTAGGCCTGCGCGCGAAAGTATAGCGCCTCGGGCCCGCTCCGCTCAACCAAGTTAAGAACCACAGTCCGGACAAGCACTTCTGTCAGGCCGGTTTTTGTTGGATGCGGGAGAGCGCCCACCGGGCAGATTCCGCGACTGTGGAAATCCCGGACTTGGCAAGCCTGCTCAGCAGCTTCACCAGGCGTTCGTGGCCCTCCGTTCCAGGCTCTGGTCCGGAGTTTCCTATGGCCACGCACGCATTCCGTAGCAGTCCCGCCCACTTGGTCCGCTTGACGGCACTCCCGCGAAACAGCTCCCGGAACTCCTGCTCGTCCATCGCGGCCATCCACTCGAGGTCTGGTTCGTACAGACTCTTTCCGTCTGCTGTCATGCGCGGTTGAAAGGCCGGGGAGGAACTGGTCGGTGCCTGGCGGTTATACGGGCAGACATCCTGGCAGATATCGCATCCGAAGATGTGCCGACCCATCGCCTCGCGGAACTCGGCCGGAATGCTCCCGCGCAGTTCGATCGTCAGGTAGGAGATGCACCGGCGCGCATCGAGGACGTACGGCTCGACGAGCGCTTCTGTGGGGCAGGCATCCAGGCATTGCCGGCAATTTCCGCACAGATCCGGCGGAGCCGTATCGGCCGGCCCGAGCGATGGCGGGAGGTCGAGCGAAGTCAGAAGGACGCCCAGGAAGAACCAGGATCCGACCGATTCATTCAGCAAAAGAGTGTTCTTCCCGATCCAGCCGAGCCCGGCATGTTTTGCAAACACCCGTTCCGCGATCGGTCCGGTATCGGCATAGGCACGCGCCGTGAATGGCTCGGGGAATTTCTCCTTCAGCGCTTCGCCGAGCGCATTCAGTTTCTCCCACAGGACCTCGTGATAGTCGTCGCCCCAGGCATACCGGGAAATCCATCCTCGGGGCGGCCCATCCGGAGCGGCGACGGAAGCGGCTGCCTCGGTCGAATAAGGATGAGCGGTGTTGTAATGCATGGCGCAGACAATCACGCTCTGCACGTCATCCATGACCAGGGCGGGTTTTACCCGGCGCGGATCCTCGAGATAGCGCATCTCCCCCGCATATCCGCGACCGAGCCAGTCCTCGAATCGCTCGAGCTCCGGAAACTCGTGGGCGCGGACCACGCCGCACAGGGCAAACCCGAGGCTCCTGGCGCGTTCGGCAATCCATGTGTGGTTCGGGGTCATTGGGTCCGGACCGCTTCGTGTGTGACCACCCTCGTCTGACTACACCTGAAGAACGTCGCCTTCGCGGGCCACCAGTTGATAGAGAACCGGGCTGACGATCCGGCCAAGGAAGAGCCGGGAGACCAAGCCCGCAACAATGACGATCGCGAAGGGCTTCTGGGAGTCCGAGCCTACACCTGTCGAAAGTGCCGCCGGGAGAAGGCCCAGGCAGGCGACCAGGGCGGTCATCATGATGGGACGCAACCGCACGAGCGAACCCTCATAGGTCGCCCGACCAATCTCCTGGCCCTCGAGCCGCAATTTATTGATGTAGGAAACGTCAATGATGGCCGTTTCTGCACTGACGCCCATGAGCACGATCAGCCCGAGCAGGGAGGATACGCTGAACGGGGTATGGGTGAGCTTGAGCGCCAGAAGTGCGCCGACCGGTTCGGTCATGATGACGCTCAAAACGACCGTCGCCGGGAATTTTATGTTGCCATACAGTGCGAAGAGGATCAGAAAGACCAGGAACACGGCCAGCGGGCCGATGACGGAAAGTTGCGCCTTGGCCTCGAGAAGTTCCGTATACTCCCCTCCCCAATCGAGCCGGTAGCCTTCCGGGAGCTTCACGCTCTTCGCGATGGCCTGCTGCCCGGCGCGAACCGCCCCTTCGAGGTTGCGCCCCTCAATCGAATACTGCACCCCGATATAGCGTGAGTTGTTTTCGCGATAGATGAACGAAGCTCCGGTACTCTCCTTGATGCTGGCCAGCTCAGAGAGCGGAATCTGCTGCCCGGCCGGTGCCGGAACCAGTAAATTCCCGATTTCGCGCGCATCGGAGCGGTATTTCGGATCCATACGCACAACCAGATCGAACAGCTTTTCCCCTTGAATGACTTGCGTTGCGGCCTGGCCGCCGATCGCCGCCTGCACGACCGCTTCGACATCGGCTACGTTGATGCCAAACCGCGCGATTTTCGCACGGTCTGCCTCAATCAGCAGGCTGGGCTGGCCGAGTTCGCGGACCACTGTCAGGTCGGCAAAACCGGGCGTCTGGTCCAGGGCATTCTTGATTTCGACGGCTTTTTTCTCGAGCACCTGAAGATCGGGTCCGAAGATTTTTACCGCCAGAGCGCTCTTGAGACCGGTGAGAGCCTCGTCGACGGCGTCTTCGGCAGGCTGCGTATAGTTGAAAATCACCCCGGGATAGGCCGCCAGTTTCTTCTGCAGATCGCGGGTGAGCTCTTCCTTGGTATGAATCGAACCGGACTTCCAGGACTGGTCGCCGTACGGTTTCAAGCCCACATAAAACTCACAGTTGAAGAAACCGGTGGGGTCGGTGCCGTCATCGGGACGGCCGAGCTCGGATCCGGTGACGGTCACCATGGGATATTGAATCAGCAGATTTCGTACCTGCGGGGCAAATTTCGCGGCATCTTCAAAAGAGATGGTATACGGCATGGTGGCACGAACCCAGATGGCGCCTTCGTCCAGATGGGGCATGAATTCGCCCCCGATGAACGGCACCAGGAAGAGGGAGGCGAGGAAAATAATCGTCGCGAGCAGCAGCGTGAATTTGGGACGCTTCAGGCACCAGCTGAGCTCAGATCCGTACTCGCGTTTGAACCATTCATAGGCGCGGTTCTCCTTTTCCTTGACCCCGCCTTTAAACCAGTAAAAAACCAGGACGGGCACGAGCGTGAGAGTGAACAGCAGCGCTCCGAGAAGGGCGAAACCCATGGTATCGGCCATCGGATGGAACAGTTTCCCGGCCGGCCCGGTAAGCGCGTAGATCGGCAGGTATCCGGCAATGATGACGGCTACGGAGTAAAAGATGGGGCGGTCCACGTCCCTGGCGGCCGCCAGAATGACTTCACCGAGCCGATAGTCCTGTCCCTTGCGCAATCCGAGTTCGCGATAGATGTTCTCCACCATGACAATCGTGCCGTCGATGATGATTCCAAAGTCGATGGCACCGATCGAGAGGAGATTGGCGGCCTCCCCGGTCCAGTGCAAAAAAATGAAGGCAAACAACAGTGCCAGTGGAATGGTCAGCGCCGTGATGACCGCCGCGCGGAAGCTGACCAGGAAAAACAGCAGCACGATCACTACCAGGACCATCCCGCGCAGCAGATTGCTTTCGACCGTGTCCGTGGTGACCCGGACCAGGTCGCTGCGGTCGTAGTACGGCCTGACTTTCACGTCCGGGGGCAGGAGCGTCTTATTGATCTCTTCGGTTTTCTTTTCCACCCCTTCGAGAACGGTCTGGGTCTGTTCGCCCCGCCGCATCAAAATCACGCCTTCGACGGCGTCGTCGTCATTCTTCTGTTTGGTTTGGAAGCCGAAAATGCCCAGTCGCGGAGCGTGCCCGATCTCCACCCGGCCGATGTCTTTGATCCGCACGGGTACGCCGTTCAGACTGGCCACCACGACGTCACCGATGTCTTCGGTGGTCTTTACCAGCCCGAGGCCGCGCACATAATAGAATTGTCCGCCTTGGGTGTAAAAACCTCCGCCGGTATTGGCATTGTTCGCGTTCAGCGCCGCGACGACCTGCACGACGGGCAGGTGGTAGTTGTACAGTTTTACGGGGTCCAGCAGGACGTGATATTCCATCGTCGGACCGCCAAAACCGGAATCGTCGGCGACGCCGGGAACACTCTTATAGGCCCGCTCGATCGTCCAATCCTCGAAGGTATGCAATTCCATCGGCGAGCGATCCGGGCTTTCGATGACGTACCGGTAGACCAGGCCGCTCGGGCTGAACAGCGGTGCCATGCTCGGCGTCACACCCTGTGGCAACGTTGCGTCGCTGATGCGCTCGAACACCACCTCGCGTGCAAAATACGGATCGACGCCTTCGTCGAAGGTCAGGATCACATCGGACAACCCATAGAGGGAGATCGAGCGCATGATCTTCAAGCGCGGCGCGCCGTTCATGGCCAGTTCGAGCGGCAGGGTCGTCAGTCGTTCCACCTCTTCCGCCGCGTGGCCGGGCCATTGCGTGATCAACTCGACCATCGGCGGAGACAGGTCCGGATAAGCGTCGACCGGCATCTGCCGGAAAGACCAGGCTCCCGTCACGATGATCAGGGCCGTTAACATCAATACCAGGAAGCGCTGTTGAAGTGCGAATTGGACGATGCGATGGATCATCTAGATTTCGGAAGCGCTCCTGTTAGTGTTGCAGCGAATTCTTGAACTGCAGGAACAAACTGCCATCACCGACCACACGTTCGCCAGCTTTGAGCCCGCTCGTGATCTGCGTGCGGCCCCGATTGCTCTGGCCCAGGGTCACCAGACGCCGCGCAAACTGGGTCCCGTTGGTCGTCTGGACATAAACAAACGGCTGGTTTTCCGTGTCGCGCAGCACCGCTGCGTCCGGAACCGTGATGGCGTCGGCGATCGATCCGGCATTGACAAGCGTGGTCACGTACATGTCCCGCTTCAGTTTTCTTCCGGGATTTTCGGTCACGATTCGCGCCTGAAGCGTCCGCGTATTGGGGTCCAGGGCCGGAGCGACGTAGGAAATTTTTCCGTGAAACAGGTCGGGATAGGTTTCGGTGTTAATTTCAACCGGATCGCCCAAGTGCACGAAGGGCAGGTCGCTCTGGAATACGTTTGCCAGTACCCACACGGTGTTGGTATTGGAAATGGTGAAACACTGCGTCACCCCTCCCTGCAGCAGCTGGCCAGGTCCCACCAGGCGTTCCACAATCTCACCGGTCACCGGCGCCGGAACGGGAATTTCGGCCGTGGGTCCGACCGGAGTCCGGACCAACGCTTCCGGGTCCTTCAATCCGAGGGCCCGCAGAGCGTCGGCCGAGGATTCCATGTCCGCGTGGGCCTGGGTGCGATTCGATTCTGCCTGTTGCAGGTCGGCTTCGGCGATGGCGCCGTGGGCGTACAGATCCTGAGCTCGGACGTAAAGCTTGTCTGCCAGAGCATAGGAATCCCGCGCCTTGATATAGGCGGAGCGGGCGGCGGAATAATCGGGGCTGGTCACCGTCAGCAAGGGCTCGCCCGCGCGCACGAACTGGCCCGGCGCGACCAGAATCTCGTGGACCGGACCGCCGATGGCTGCAAAAACCGGGGTGGTTTCAAAGGCGTTGTAGGCCACGCTGCCGGACAGGCGAAGCAGCCGGGGGAGAGGTCCTTTTTCCGCCGGCACAATCTGCAAATGCGCGAGCTGCTCCTGGGGGACGGTAAAAAGTTCCGCAGTGTCTGTCTTGGACTCGCTCGAGGTGAAGGAGGTCATCCCGGATTCCGGTCCACCGGGCCCGGAGCCGCAGCCGCACAGAACCATCCCCAGGGATGCGCTGCACCCGACGATGAAAAAGAAGGCGATTCGTTTTTGTGTCAAAAGCTTCATGGCAGATTCCTCGTCCCCACGGCCTGTCGCATCTGTTCGAGCGCGAGCAGATAGCTCGCAAGGGCCTGGCGGTAGGCAAGCTGATTGGCGCGATAGGTTCGTTCCGCATCAAGAAAGTCAAGGAGGCTCGCCGCGCCTTTGCGATAGGCGTACTCGCTGATATCGCGCGACTGTTTCGCCTGATCGACGTAGCCCCCCTGGTACAGCTGAATGATCTGGTCGTTGGTCAGCAGGTTTTCATACGCGGTGACCACATCGGTCGAAACCTGCTGGGTCGTCTCGCTGGCCTGCTCCTCGGCCTGGGTGATCGCAAAACGGGCGCGCTCGATCTCCCCCTGATTGCGGTTGAAGATGGGGAGCGGCATGTTGTAATAAAACGCGCCGGTATTCACGCCGGAGGTATGCGTGTAATTGAACGTCCCGGTAATGTCCATCTTGCCGTTGGCCTGCTGCAAGGCCAGCTGGCTTTCCGCAGCGGTAACCGCCTGTTGGGCCGCCCGCAGGTCAGGCCGGCTGATGGCAGCGAGAGATTTGAGCGCCCCGAGGTCCGCGTGAACCGGCTGGTAGTCGAGCGTGCCCTGCACATCGTAATCGTCCGGGACCGATTCGAAACCGAGCAATTGCCGCAGGGCGGCCAGGCTTTGTAATTTGGCCAGTTTCGCAGCCGAAACGTCGGTCTGGAACTGCAGCAACTGCAGCTTGATCTTCAGCAAATCCCCTTCGCTCATGTCCCCGACACGAAACCGCTCGTTGCTGATCTCGACCGTCTTCGCGAAGCTGTCCAGGTCCTGTTGCGCAAATTCGAGCGTGGATTCGGCCAGCAGAACATCGACAAATTGCA
This sequence comes from Candidatus Acidiferrales bacterium, assembly GCA_963842585.1. Classification (GTDB taxonomy): domain Bacteria; phylum Acidobacteriota; class Terriglobia; order Acidiferrales; family UBA7541; genus Acidiferrum. Next base: position 203,991 of record CAWJHG010000010.1, on the reverse strand, counting down.
GGCCGACGTTATAGATCAGCTGCCGCTCGCTGTCGGTCACTTGCGAGCGCACCACGCTGGTTTGGTCGCGTGCCGCCTGCAGGCGGTGCTGCCTTTTCCTGCCCCTCTCGAACAGGTAGCCGACGCCGGCATCAAACTGCGCCTGCTGGTCAATGTATTCGGAACTGAACTGGCTCGGCTGGAAAATCGGCAGAAACTGGGCGTCCAGCCCCAAGGTGGGGTTGGGACGGAGATTGGCCGTAACTTCTTCGGCCATGCTTTGCTGGATGGTCGAACGCAGGGCCTGGAGCGCGTGGTTATGCGCGAGCGCCAGACCGATCGCCGCGTCGAGCGACAGACGAACCGCGGAGGACGGCGGCACGGCACTCTGCTGACTCTCCGCGATCACCGGAAAGAGAAGCAGCGCCGCAGCCAAGAATTGTCCCTTTCTCAACTAAGAACTCCTCGTGCCTCACCGCCTGGGCGGTGGATGACCTTTGTTCTGGAAACAAGCGCGGAAGGAAAATGACCTTACCGGTGAGGGGGAGCACGCGGAGCAACAGGGCGGAAGACGAGGAGAGAGACTTCGGCGACTACATCCGTAATTTCCAGCCGATGGATCACCGGAACCGCTGCCACCAGCGGTGCCGGCGGGGCGATCGCCGTACCCACGCTCGAGCAGATCGGGCAGGCATGGGAATCGATTGCCGCGGTGGTCAGGTCCATGCAGCAATGCAGTTGCGCAACGCACAAAACCAGCCCGAGAAGTGCCGCAAGGAAGAAGCCGTGTTTTGTTTTGCCAAGCATGGAAAGAGGGGGTCTTCCCCCGTCCTCTATGGCTTTATAGTACACCCACGGTCGCTCCCGTCCTACCCGGAGCCGGTTTCGTGAACGGGCCTCTCCGCTGGCTAGGCCGATCCGGCCCGATCAGGCTCGATCAGGGAGGATCAAGAGTTTCCCGCCGAGCAGGCCACCGGCCGAACGGCAGTGAACACAGGTGTCGGTTTACGAAGAACTCGGAGAAGCGGAAGTGGCCGTTTCGCAACGCGGGTAGCGAACCCGATTCGGGTTCGGCTGCCCCGGTCTACTGGTAACTGCGCACTGCGGTGCCTTCGTCGGTGTACACATCGAAGACCGTGAAGAGCTTGGTGATCTGCAGCAGGTCGTGAACCTTCTTGGTCAAATTCAAAAGCTTGAGCTCTCCGTTCCGGTTGCGCACCGCGGTAAAGCCGCTGACCAGTTCGCCGATCCCGGAACTGTCGATGTAATTGATATCCCCAAGGTTCAGCAGGATCTTGGTCTGACCGTTCTCGATCAGATCACGAATGGTCTTGCGCAGCAGTGCGCTTCCTTCTCCGAGGGAGATCTTACCGCTCAAATCGACGATGGTGACCGGGCCGACTTCCCGGCAAGTCATGAACAAAGCTGACATAAACGTTCCTACGCTTCCTGTTGAGGTGCCGCATCTGATTGCGAATTGCCGTGGTTTCCGTTTCCGGAAGGGCTTCCGGGCGCAGGGATTTTCTTGGACATGATGATTTCCGCCCCGCCCGTGCGCCCGGCCACGACGTCAAATTCATCCATAAATGCTTTCATCAGGAAAATACCGCGGCCGGAGGTACTCAGCAGATTCTCTTCGGCCAGTGGATCCGGCACATCCGCGAGCCTGAACCCCTTGCCCTCATCCATGACATGGATGATCATTTTTTCCTGGGTCAGGTCGAGTGCCAGGTGGATCTTCTTGTCCGGTCTTTCCTGGTTTCCGTAGTGGAAGGCGTTGATGACCCCTTCGCGAACCGACATCCCGATCCGGTAGCATTCGTCTTCGCTGAAGCCCACGGCCTCAGCTACACGGAGACACATCTCTTCGGCGAGATTGACGCTCTCGACGTGCGTATCCAGGATGACTTCTAAGTGCTTTGCCTCTGGCGTCATTCCCGCCTATAGCTGCGGCCCAAGGTGCAATAAAAAGGCGTACATACTCGTAACACAGCGGGCAAACCCAAGTCAATGGAGCCGGGGAGTTTCCTTCTCCCGCCGCGAGGCTCCCGGTCGCCTCCCAGGCAGCAAGCGAGGGGCCTGCCCGCGCGACCCTCCTCCCGATCCGGAAATCTCATCCCCGGTTTGCGAACGTAAGAGGATCGAGGAGCGCGTGATATTCTCTTGCGCGATGAACCGAATGGCCAGCCCGGGCCTTGCGCACTCCTTGCGGCTCCTGCTGCTGGCCCTGTTTCTCTTGAGCGAGAGAACACCCCCACTTGCCGCCCAGATAACCGGCAATTCTGAACTCGCGCGGCTCCTCAGCCAAGCTGGGCTTCTGTCGAAACAGGGAGACTATGAGGGGGCCGCAGCAGCGTACGGGCAGGCCATCAAAATAGCGCCCAACGATCCCATGCTCCGCGTCTATCTTGGCTTAGCCCTGGAGAATAAGGGGTCCTATGCCGAGGCGGCAGAAGCCTATGACCAAGCGAGCCTCATCGAGCTCAAGGGCAACGCGAAGCCAAAGCTTCTGGCCCTCACCTACCAGCATGCGGCCACCGCCTACCTGTTGATGAACCATCTCGAAGACGCCGACCTGCGCATCGACAAATCCTTGCAGCTCGTCCCCGACGATCCGAACGCTCTATCGACAAAAGGTCTGCTCCTTGAAATGCATGGCAACCTCGATGAGGCCATCGCCTACGATCGCCGGGCCTTCGGGAGTCTCCCGAAGGTCCCATCGTTCGCGCAGAATCTGGGTGTGGCGCTTCAGAAAAAAGGAAACCTGGACGAAGCCCTGGGTGTGTTCGAGGCCGGCCTCAAAGCGAATCCGCGGGACGGGGACCTGCTGGCCGCCTACGGCACTGCGTTACTCGCCTCTGACCGTCCGGCCGACGCAGAATCGGCCTACCGGGCCAGTCTGGCCGAGCACCCGGATAACTCCGCTGTCCTCTACAATCTCGCTGACGCCTTGCGCCGCCAGAAAAAACAGACGGAAGCTCTCGAAATCCTGAGAAAAGCCTATGCTCTGTCTCCGAAAGATCCGGACATTTCGCTGAGCCTCGGCTCGCTGCTGGTCGAGTCCGGACGAACCGAAGAGGCCTATTCCTATCTGCTCGATGCCCGGCGGTCCGGCAAGTATGACGCTCTTTCTTCCTACGGCATGGCTCGCGCGCTCGAGCAGGAAAATCACCTGCTGGCCGCTCTCGGCTTTGTCGAGGACGCCCTGCGCAGCAAACCTGATTTCGTCCAGGCCCTGGCCCTCGAGGTCGTCTTGCTCGTCGAACTCGGCAGGATCGAGGAGGCTGCTGCGATTCTGGCTCCTGCCCTGGCTGCCCATCCGCAAAGCCCGGAACTCCTGAATTCCTCGGGCCTGCTGGCGCTGCGCAGGAAAAATGTGCAGCAGGCCGCGGCGGATTTCGAGCGATCGCTCGGCCTGAAAAACGATTACGTCGACGCGCTCGTCAATCACGCGATCGCCCTGACCCTTCTCAAGCGTCCGACCGAGGCTGTGCCGGAGTTCGAGCGCGCGCTGGTCGCGGAACCGAAGAACCTCAAAGCGCAAGCCAACCTCGCCCAGGCGCTTTTCGAGCTGCATCGCTACCCGGAAGCGGTGGATGCCTTTTCAAAAGCCGTACAGCTCTCCCCAGAAGACCCGGACTTGCACGCGAATCTCGGTACGGCTCTCGAGAAAGCCGGACGGAGCGAGAGTGCAAGGAAGGAGTTCGCCGAGGCAGAGCGGCTTCGTAAAGCCAGGAGCAATTCTCCGGCGTCCCCCTAGGAGGGTCCCGGCAGCGGCGGCTGGGCGCTGTTTTGGTCCGCGATTCCATCCAGTCCGTACGCCTCGAGCAGATCGTGGAAGCGCACCACTCCCAGCAATTCATGCACATTCGCCCGGCTCACGATCGGCAACAGATCGGTACGCGTCGATCCCATCCGCGAGAGCGCAACATCGAACGGGTGATCGGCATGCAGATGGGGAAACTCGGCTCCAGACAACAGATCTCCCACTTGCTTCGCCGTTTCGCCCGCCCGCCCGGCTTCCCGCATTTGCTCCCGCGTCAGCACCCCGACGACTCCGCTGGGATCCCGGACGAGCCAGGTGCGCTCGGCGTTCGCGCCGAGCTTCGCGAGCGCAGTCTCGAGCGTGTCCCCCGCTTCGAGGAAATCCGTCGCCGGCTGCATCAATTGGCCTACTTGTCGCTGTCTCGCTCTTTGCCGGCTTTCGCCACGCGGCAAGTGAATTCCGTCCTGGTCGGCGAGTTGTTCGTAAATCGGTTCCCGTTGCAGGCGCGAGGAGATGAAATAACTCACCAGATTTGCGATCATCAGCGGCACAATCACGGCGTAATCCCGGGTAATCTCAAAAATCATCACGACCGAGGTCATCGGCGCTCGAATGATTCCGGCGAAGGCCGCGCCCATCCCGACCAGCGCGTAAGCTCCGGGTGTGGCGACGTATCCGGGAAAGAGCTGGTGCGCAACGCCCCCGATGGCTCCTCCGAGCATGGCACCCAGAAAAAGACTCGGCCCGAAGATTCCGCCCGCATTTCCCGAGGCGTAACTCACCGCGGTGGCCACCAGTTTCAGCGCCAGCAGAACCACCATCAGTTTTATCGCCAGGTGGTCATTCAGCGCGTCGCCGATAAACTGGTAACCGACTCCCATCACTTGCGGCACAAAACAGCCCATGATTCCAACCAGCAATCCCCCGGCGACGGGCTGAAACCAGACCGTCTTCCTCGGTTGCTTCCGGAACCAAACGCGCAGCCGCAGCAGCAATTGCGTAAAGGCCACCGAAACCAGTCCGCCCGCCAGCCCCAGGACGGCGTAAACCAGCAGTTCCCACGGATTCACCAATTGGTATTGCGGCACCTTGAAGAGCGGGTCATTTCCGAGCAGCAACCGCAGCACGCCCCAGCTGGTTGCCGAGGCCAGCACCACCGAACCGAGTACCGGCGCGTGCATGTCACTGACCACCTCTTCGAGCGCAAACAGAACCGCGGCCAGGGGCGTGTTGAACGCTGCGGCAATCGCGGCCGCCGCTCCCACCGGAATCAGCGCTTTTACCTTTTCAGGCCGCAATCCGAGCGCGCGACCGAGGACGGAGGCGATTCCTGCCCCGACTTGCACCGCTGGCCCTTCGCGGCCGAGGGGAATCCCGCTTGCGAGCGTCGCCGAAGTGCAAAAAAACTTCCCGAGCACGGTAGGGAGGGTAATCTTCCCCTCTCTTGCAAACAGTGCCGCTTTGGTCTGCGGTACCCCGCTGCCGCGTGCATCCGGAAAAAAACGGTACAGCAGGTACCCCATTGCGAGCGAGCCAAGCGTTGGCACCAACAAGCGTCTCGCGCGGGCCACGCCGGCCGGATCGAGATGCGCTCCAACTCGTTCGGTCAGCAGAATGAACGCAACGACCGACAGTCCCACGAGCGCCCCAATCAGGAGCGTGAGCACCAGAAAGACCTGCTCTTCGCGTTCCCCTCGGAAAATGGCCCATTCGGAAGTCTTTTCGCTCCACCAGTTGGACCTGTTCTGTTGTTCGGCTTCGGTCATGTTCAGGAGTCTGCCTTCAAAGATTCGACCGGGAGCCTCGTGAAGTAGTGCCAGCCCAGGGTCTGTTCTTTCCTGCGCTCCTGTTCGAGATGCCGAGTCCTGGCCTTCAGTACGGCGTCCAGTGTGACCATCCCCGCGAGCGTCCCACTTCCTCGATCCACGACCGGCATCCGCGTCAAACCTGTCTCCGCCATGCGATGCACGACGATGCGCAGGATCTCATCGGAATACGCTCGAACGGTATCGGTCCGCGCCAGGTCGCCGAGTGTGCGCATCCGGCTTGCGTCGCCGCCTTCTTCCTTGCACCTTCGGATATCCTCGCTCGTGACCACCCCGAGCAGTTGCTGCTCGGCATTCACGACCGGCAACAGTCTCTGCCCCGGCGAGCGCCGCCATTGTTCGGCCTCTAGCAGTTCGCCGAGCGTCGCAGTCGCGGGAAGGGTCAGAACCTCGGTCTGCATGACTTCCCGCGCATACAGCAGTTCCAGCGGATCGACCGCATATTCGCGGCTCAGGTGATATCCGCGCCTGGCGACCTTTTCCGTCAGGATGGAGCGTTTCAACGTGAGCACCGTGAAGGCATGCGCAATTACGCTGCCCACCAGTAGAGGCAGAAAAACGTTGGCATCATGCGTCAGTTCAAACGCGAAGACGATGCTGGTGAACGGAGAACGCATGGTTCCGCCCAAAATCGCTCCCATGCTGATCAGCGGCCAGAAGCCGGCACCCTCGTAGGGAAGAAACATCGCTTCCAGTCCCCCGAGTGCACCTCCCATCATCAGCAGCGGAGCCAACACGCCTCCCGACGTTCCGGAACCGAGCGAAACCGCCCAGATGAACCATTTCACCAGCAGCACGCCCAGAATCACTTTCATGGTCACCGTTCCGTCGAGCAACTGACCGATGGTGTCGTAGCCGACGCCCAGTGCCTCGGGGAAGACCAAACCTCCGAGGCCGATGGCCAGTCCGCCGATCGCCGGCCACCACATCCAGTGAATCTTCAGGTGCTGGAAGGCATCTTCGGCGGCATAGACGGAGATCGTGAGAAGCGCACTCAGCCCGCCGGCGAGCAAGCCGACCAGCGCGCACCCGAACAAGGCCTTCGGTCCGATGAACAGCGGATGAACAGGCACGGGGAAGAGCGGGCCAAACCCCAGCAGGTATCTGCGCACCACGGCAGCAACGGCACTGGCCAACGCCACCGGAATCAGGCTGCGCGGTTTCCATTCAAAAAGCAGCAACTCGACCGCCAGCAGCACGGCCGCGACCGGAGCAGCGAAGGTGGCGGACATTCCTCCCGCCGCGCCAGCCACCAGCAGCGTTTTCCTTTCGGCGCTGGTCAGGTGAAACAGTTGCGCGATCATCGATCCGAAGGCGCCGCCGGTCATGATGATCGGACCTTCTGCGCCAAAAGGTCCGCCCGAACCGATCGAAATGGCGGAAGAAAGCGGCTTCAGAAATGCCACCTTAGGCTCTACCCTGCTTCCGTTCATCAAGATGGCTTCGATCGCTTCCGGTATTCCGTGGCCGCGGATGCGCTCGGAACCGTATCGTGCCATCACCCCGATGAGCAGCGCGCCGCCGACCGGGACCAGCACGCTGAACAGACCCAGATGGTTCCCCACCGGCGAAACCATCGCCGTACTCCACCGCCCGAAGTAAAACAGATTGGTAAACAACCCGATCAATCGCAGCAGAAGCAGGGCAACGAAAGCGCACAGTACCCCGATCCCCATGGCCAGGAGCGAGATCGGCAGGACCCGCCACGTGGTCGTGAAGTCCCCGAGCTCCCCTTCTGTCTTTCTGTCAGTTCTGGTCGGCATGTGCACCGCTAGAAAAACTCTCTTTCCGGTTTCATTCCTCTCGCAAGCGAGCCCCCGGGCCGTTTACCTGGTTCGCGGGGTGCCCTTTTTCCTCGTCCGGCTCCCGCTTTTTTCCGCTGCCCTGCGGGACTCGAGCAACGCGCTGATCGCCGCCACCAGGGCCCGGCCATTGGCCCGCAGCTCGATGATTCGCTGCTCCACGACTTTTTCAAGGAATTTTTCTCCACGCGGTTGCAGGGAAACCAGCACCTGGCGCCGGTCCTCCTTCCCGCGCACCCTTCGTACATAACCCCGCGCTTCCATCCGGTCGATCAACCCGACCGTGCTGTGGTGGCGAAGCGAAAGACGCTCTGCCAGCGTGCTGATGGTCGCTTCCGTTCCGGACGGCAGGCCCCGTATGGCCAGCAGGAGCAGATACTGTTGTGGTTCGAGTCCCGCCTGCTTCGCCGTCACATCCCCTTCCTGCAGGAATCTGCGGATGCGGTAGCGCAGCTCTCCGAGAGCCCGGTATTCCTTTTCGGTGATCTTCCCCGGCATTCCCCTACTTTATCGTATTACGATATATTCTTCCACCCTGTGTTCCGGGGACATTCCTAAAAGGTGCACTGCCGAGGAAGGGGAGCTTACAGCGCTTTTCGGAAGGCCTTCTGGGTCTTGTAATGGTCGTAGCCATGCTGCAGGTAGAACCGGTGGGCTCGCTCCCGGATAATGTTTGACCGTACGGACATGCCGGTGCATTTCTTCTTCTTGGCCCAGTTCTCCGCCGCTTCGAGCAAGGCCCATCCCGCTCCGCGGCTGCGGATCGCCTCGTCAACCACCAGGCCGTTCACTTCCGCGCGGCGCTCCACTTCGAGCAAGGGCGTCACGCTCAACTGTACCCAGCCGATTACGCCAGCTTCTTCGGTCTCGGCCACAAAGCACGCGGCCTGGCGGTCCGCCAAGGCCACCTTCAACCGGGCCCGCATCTGCCGGGCGGTCGCGGGGTAGCCGAGCTGTCCGGAAAGCCGGGCGATCCGGGCGGCGTCGGCGAGCCTGGCCCGGCGGATTTGCAATTTAGCTGCTCCCAGGGGCATATCCTGTCAGAGCCCTTTCCGCTGCAGCCGATCGTAGACGGCGGCACTCCGGAGTTCCCGCAGCGCGTCCGCCGCAATCCACCGCCCGGCCTTCGTCCCGCCACGCCGGATTCGTTCGGCCGCGGCAATCGCGTCGCGGTTGAGCCTGCGATTGCGCTTTCCGATATTTCGGAGCGCCCAATTGACCGCTTTCCTGACGAAATTTCTCTGGTCAGGGGCTTCGCGCTCGATGACCTTCAGGAAGGCCCGGAAAGTTCGGTCCTTTGCGGTCTTGTCGTGAACCGCCAGGTAGGCGGCGAGGGCAAAACCCGCCCGCTTCTCGAACTCCTTTTTCCGCGCGCTCCACCCGAACGCTTTCTTCCACGCCGGCCCGGCGGCAACAAAGAGATGGCAGCAGGTACCGTCACAAACATCCCAATTATCGAAATCCCGCACCCATCGTTCCATCTGCGCCGCGCTCACCCGCTCGGGTTCGGAAATCAGCATCCCCAGAAGCCGCGCATCGTGAATTCCCGTGTTCCAGAGCTTGATTCCGAGCGCGTGATCTTTGCCGATTTTCTTCGCGATTTCATCCAGCCTGGGTTTCGGCACGCCCAGGACGGTTTTCGCCCGAATGCCGAAACGTGCCATGCCGTCCACATTGCGCTTTTCCCCGTATCGCGCGAGCCAGTCGACGACCGTCCGTACGCTCCACTCTTCCGCCTTCGTCGCGCGTGTCCGGCGTACCTTAGAATGTTTTCTCGGAGTCGACAAGGATCGTCACCGGCCCTTCATTTACGAGTTCGACCGACATCATGGCCTGAAAAATACCGGTTCCGACCGGTATTCCGAGTTTTTTCATGGCCTCGCAGAACTCTTCATATCGTTGCTTGGCGAGTTCCGGTGGCGCCGCGGAAATAAAGCTCGGGCGCCGTTGACCCCGGGCATCCCCGTAGAGCGTAAACTGCGAAACCACCAGCGCGCTGCCCTGCACATCGAGCAGCGAAAGGTTCATCTTCCCGGTGGCATCCTCGAAGATTCTCAGATTGGCGAGCTTTTCTGCCATCAGAGCCGCCGTCTGGGCGCTATCTTCCTTCCCGACTCCCAGCAGAATCGCGAGGCCGGCCCCGATCTCGCCCGTGACCTGTCCCGCTACGGTCACCTTCGCGCGGCTCACCCGTTGCACGACCGCTCGCATTGCATCTCCTTCCGCCGGCGGTCTGAAGCCCGGACGCCGGACATTTTCTTATCTCGCCGGTTCCTGCTTGGCCGGCTTCCGGGGCAACAGCTCCGGCAGTTCGGCCACGTTATACCCGAACACGGCAAGCAGCTGGGCGCCTTCGGTCAGCTCCTCCCAGCGCACGTGCTCGAGCGTGTCGGCCTGAGAATGATGCAGCTTCTCGTACTCCGCCGTCTCCTGTACGCACCAGAATCCCGGCACTCCCGCCCCGTCAAACGGCACATGGTCGCTGCCACCCTCGCTCCGCAGTGACGGTTCGAGCAAGCCCAGCAGGTCCGCGGCAGGATACAGCACTCGGTCCACCGTCTCGCGCGCACCGTAATTCCCCATCAGCCCGACGGTCAGAACTTTCCCTGTGCCGCTGTCATGAACCAACACCGCCGAGACTTTGCCGAGTTCCTCCTGGTGCGCCGCAACATAGGCCTTCGACCCGTTCAGTCCCTGCTCCTCGCCGCTGAAAAGGATGAACCGAATGGTCCGTTTCGGTTTCACCCCGAGGGCCTTCAGTGCACGTGCCGCTTCAAGGACCGCCATGGACCCGGTTCCGTTGTCGGTCGCACCGGTTCCCAAATCCCACGAATCCAGATGCGCGCCGAGGATCACCACCTCGTCGGGCTTTTCCGTTCCGCGAATTTCCCCGACCGTGTTGTAAACCTCCACGGGCTTCCCGCTGAAGGCGGCCTCGAGATGCAGCTCTACGCGTACCGGACCTCCGGCGTCCAGAAGTCGCCACAGCTCCAGGTAATCCTCGCGGGCCACAAACGCCGAGGGAAAAGCGGCGGGCCGGTAGTCGCTCCCGACCGAGGTCATGTTCAGCAGACCAAACATCTTTTCCGAAGCTCCGAGGAGCGCGGTGGCTTTTTCCTCTCCAAGCATTTTCATTACCGTCATCCTCAGGCTCCGGGATGCGCGCAAATCCATGGCGTTGCTGTCCTTGGCGTGCGCTATCGGAAGCGTGCTCATTCCCCAAGGTGTCAACATCGGATCTACGGGTGGCTCCATCTCCTTGGCTCGGCCGAAGAGCACGATTTTTCCCGCTAATTTCCCCCGGTACTTCTCGAGATCCTCGGGCTTGGTTGCTTCGATTCCAACCACCTCCGCCTGGATCGGTCCGTTGGTTCCCGGCGCCCAACCCATGCTCGCGAGCGTCAGCTCGTGCGCCACGGGCGACGTCACCCGCCCGGTGGCCGTTCCGCGCGTCCAACTGTTCGCAATCGTCCAGGGCTCCCGGTGCACGTTGTCGAGGCCAAGAGCCTTGAACTGCTCCTCGGCCCATCGGCTGGCCTGCTCCATCTGCGCTGATCCGGTCAATCGTGGCCCGATCCGGGTAGTCAGGAACGTCAAATCCGACTTCAACTGACTCTGGTCGGCCTTCACCCGCTCGACGATCTGCTTGTCGGCATCCCGCTGCGGATCGACCGTGGGTTCGGCCGCGGCCGGGTTTGTTGCGGCCGACCTTGCCGTAAACGGCCTGCGGGGCAACAGATCCGGCAGATTCGCGGTGTTGTAGGCCCAGGCCGCCAGCACTTGTGCTCCCTGATTGATATCGTCCTTCCATACCTTGTCAAAGGTGTCGGACTGGCTATGATGCGTCAGCCGGTACTCGGCGATCGCCTGTTCGCACCAGAATCCAGGCACACCCGCTTCAGCAAACGAAAAACTGTCCTCCCCATAGGTCCGCCGCATGGACGGTTCGAGCAGTTTCAGCTCTCCGAGCGGGGCAATCACTTCGTCCATGACCGCGCGCGCCTGATAGTTGTCGTGCATCCCGATCGTCAACACCCGGCCGGTCCCGGAATCGTGGATCAGCACGCCTGAAATTTTGTTGAGCTCCTGCTGGTGCGCCTTCACGTACTCTTTTGACCCGATGAGCCCCTCTTCTTCGCCGCTGAACAGCACGAAGCGGATCGTTCGCTTCGGTTTCCCGTCCAGTTTCGCAAGCGTGCGTGCCGCTTCGAGCACGGCCATGGCGCCGGTCCCGTCGTCGGTCGAGCCGGTCGCGAGATCCCAGGAATCCAGATGCCCGCCGAGGATCACCATCTCCTCCGGCTTCTCGCTTCCCCCGAGGTCGGCCACCGTGTTGTACACTTCGACCGGTTCAGCGCTCACCGAATTTCGAATCTCCAGTTCGACTTCGACCGGCGCGCTCTGCAGCATCCGCCAGATCATCCGGTACCCTTCTCCGGTGACAAACGCAGTCGGCATCGGTCCGACCGTGAACGGCGTCAGGGTGCTGTCGGTCATATTCAGCAGCGCATGCGGTTTCCCGGAATCCCGCAGTACGGCCACTACCCCTTCCTCCTGCAGGAACTTGCTCTCGGCCTTCCGCGCTTCGAGCAGTTTCTCGAAGGGATCGGGCAGGGCAGGCCAGCCGATCGGCGGGGGCGGCGCCTGCATCGGGCGCGTGACCATGAAGTTCTGGTCCAACGGGGTTGCCGGGGAGAGCGACTGGGGCTGCTGGGTGATGACGATCGCGCCCTTCAGCTTGCCGTGAAACTTTGCAAAGTCTTCCGGCTTTTTCGCATCGAAATACACGATCGGTCCATGCACCGGTCCGTTGGTATCGGGCGACCAGGCCGCCGAGGCGATCGTCAGCGGATGCGCGGTCGGCGCAAGAATTCTCGCCTTCGCCGTCCCTCGTATCCAGGCGTGCGGGATGGTGTACGGTTCCAGGTGCACATTGGTCAGCCCGTATTTCCGGAACATTTCCGCGGTCCAGTCGTTGGCTTCCTTCAGCAGCGGCGATCCCGTCAACCGCGGTCCGATGCGATCGGAAAGGTACTCGAGGTTGTTCATCAATTCGCTGTGTTCTTTGACCTCTTTGAGGATCTGCGCATCGGCCGCCGCAATGGAATTTGCCTGGTCGTCTGCAGCCCGTGTAGACCACGCCTTCCCGCCCGCCAGAATCGCGAGCATCCCAAGAACCGCTGCCATCTTCCGGATCTGCTTCATCTCACTTCCCCCCGCGTGGTATGGATCTTGCCGTCCGTTTCCTGCCTGGCTTCGCCGATTTGCCCTTCGCCAGGGATTTCTTGCCGCCCCGCTTGTTCCATCCTCGCGGCGCGCGCTGACAGTTCGGGCAAAAGTGACTGCTCCTGCCGGCCACCGACACGCGCCGGATGGGCGTGCCGCACCGGAAACAGTTCTTTCCTTCTCTTCCATAGACCCGGTGGTGGCGTTGATATTCTCCCGGCAATCCCTCGGCGTCAAGAAAGTCGGAAATCGATGATCCCCGCAGCACAATCGCTTTCTCGAGGATGTCCTGGAGTGCGGCGTACAACTTCCCGACCTGCGGGGGCTTCAGCCGCGCACCCAACTCCGCCGGATGAATCCTTGCTCTCCACAGACTCTCGTCGGCATAGATGTTTCCCACACCGCGAATCACGCTCTGGTCGAGAAGCAGCGCCTTGATCCGGGCACGGCGCGCGCGGATTTGCTGCTCGAATGCCGCCAAGCCCATCTCGAGCGGGTCCAGGCCGAAACGCGCGAGCTCCCGCGCGAGCGTCTCTCCTGCCAGATAGGCCATGCGTCCAAAGCGCCGCGGATCGACATAGCGAAGTTCCCGTCCGTCATCGAGCAGCATGGCTACATGGGTATGCTTGATCTCGGGTTCGCTCGCTTGCTGCGGCAGCAGTAGGCCGGTCATTCCGAGGTGCACCAGCAAGGCGCTGCCCTCCCCCACCGTTGTTGCCTGCTCACCGTCGCCGAGGCGCAGCAACAGAAATTTTCCGTAGCGCTCGACCTTGCAGATGATTCTTCCCGGCAACTGCCGCTCGATCGCCAGCGGATCATCCATGAAATCCGTTTTCCCCATGGTGACCGTCAGGATTCGCCGCCCGGCCACTTCGAGCTCGAGGCCCCGCGCCACGGTTTCCACTTCAGGAAGTTCTGGCATACTGGTTCCGCCTGTTCACGCTACCACCCCGCTTCTTTTGTGGTCCTCGGCAGCCGTGCTAGAGTTCTTCGCCTGGAGGTGCCCTTGCGAATTGCCCTGTTGCTCGGATTCTCCCTGTGGGCGGTTTCCTTAGCGCTCGCTTCCCGTTCCGAAGCGCGCACGAAAGAGACCGGCTTTCTCGACCGGACTATCTCCGTCCACAGTACCACCTACAAGTATCAAGTGTTCCTCCCCGAGGCTTGGTCGCCGAAACAGAAATGGCCGATCATCCTGTTTCTTCACGGCTCGGGCGAGCGCGGCTCGGACGGTCTGCTGCAGACCGACGTTGGCCTTCCTCACTCGATCCGCCTCGACCGTTCCCGGTTTCCCGCTGTGGTCGTGATCCCGCAATGCCTCGCCGACCACCGCTGGACCGAGCCGGAAATGGAAGAGCTGGCGCTGGCCGCGCTGGCGCTCGCGACAAAGGAATTCAAGGGGGACACCAAGCGCACCTATCTCACCGGCCTTTCCATGGGCGGCTTTGGCAGCTGGGACCTGGCCGCGAAATACCCGGGAAAATTCGCTGCCGTGGTGCCCATCTGCGGCGGCATCGTCGTTCCGGAATCCTTGCGCCAGAAATTCCCGGAACTGGCGAAGAACTCCTACCCCGACGTTGCCAAGAGCTATGCTGAAGTCGCGCAAAAAATAGGCAAAACCCCGGTGTGGATTTTCCATGGCGATGCCGACGACACGGTCCCGGTCGACGGGTCGCGCAAGCTGCATGAAGCGCTCGAAGCCGCCGGCGGCAACGTCCGCTACACCGAATATCCCGGCGTCGGTCACGACTCCTGGGACAAAGCCTACGCCGAGCCCGAGCTGATGCCCTGGCTGCTGTCGAAGTCCTTGTAGATCCCTCCCGGGCGCCGACGCCCGAGCCAGGCTCATTTCTTTCGGGAGGTCGGATCCGGCCCTGCGACCGGATTCTTCTCGAGCGTTCCGGGGGCGATCGGTGTGCCTTCTTTTCGACCGAAAAGCCAATTCCAACTGTTCCGAGGTCTTCGGCAAGACGGTCGAGCTGCCCGATACGGGTGATGCGCATGAACTTGAGGACGCGCGATGGTTCTGAAATGTTCTGTGGTTGATGGCAAAACTTGAAATCGATTCCGGGCCGAGCGCTCGACGGGCAGGCTCAGGGCAGCGGAACGCCCGGCATGGCGACAATGCCCGCCATCCGCAGCAGTTCCTGATACTCCGCTTCGCTCAGCGAAGAGATGATGCGCCGCACGTTCTTGAGCAGCTTCACTTTCCTGAGCGCCGGGTTGGCCCGCATTTCGGCGAGGGTCACGGGCCGCGGAAGTTTCTCATACGCGCGCAGATCCGCCACCAGATTTTTTCCGTCGTAGTCGTGAGGGTCGGGATAGGGATCGCGGGTCACTTCGGCGATCGAATACAGGGAGCGCTCGGGTGTGGAATGGTAGCAGAGCACACGGTCGCCCTTCTTCACCTGCTTGAGGGAGCGCACCGCGTCAGGCTTGGCTCCCGCACCGTGCCACATCTCTTTGCCTTTTACGAAAAGAGTGTCCCAGTGATAGTGATGAGGGTCCGCGCTGAAGATCCAGTAGTGTCGGGTTTGAGGGGTCGCAGTCGCCATCGGCTCCAGATTCGCGTGAAGAATACACGGACGCACGCCGAAAACCAAACAAAATGTTAAGGATAGGAGCGATTTCTCGGATCAGAAAAAGAGCAGTGCGGTACAACTACCTGCAAGAATCAACTAAGTATTTTATTTTCAGATAGTTAGAAGATGCTCCCGGATTTTCCCCGCACTCCCGGGCTTTGCCCTCCTCTAAGACCCCACATCCACGAACACGTCCTGGCCACGGACCTCGGCGGCGTAACAGTCCACGCCCACGGCGGGATTTTGCACCACCTTGCCGCTGCTCACGTCGTACTGCCATCCATGCCACGGACAGGTGACGATTTTTCCATCGAGTTGCCCCTGGCCGAGCGGCCCATTCCGGTGCAAACAGGTATTGTTGATGGCGTAGAACTTCCCGCCCACGTTGGCGAGCGCCACGGCTTTTCCTTCAATCTGCAGTTCGCGCACCGCGCCCGGAGGTAGTTCGTCTACTTTGACGGTTCTGACAAATGCCATAGTCCCTGCCTCACCTGAGAGGAATTGCTCGCGGTTCTCGTGCCGCGCTTTGCTGCCACGCGGCACAAAGCGGACCGGGAGCCGCTACCGATCAATGCTCCACCGGCTCCTGTACCTGCGCCACCATAACGTTTTTCTTGAACTCATCCACCATCGCCGGCCGCAACCGCACTTCGGTCGGCCGTTTCGCCAGCGTCATGTTGTCGATCTTGTCCTGCAGTTTCAGCAGCGCATAAAACAGGGCTTCCGGTCGTGGCGGGCATCCCACCACGTACACGTCGACCGGGACAATGCGATCCACGCCTTGCAACACCGAATAGGCGTTGAACGGTCCGCCCACGCTCGAACAGGCGCCCATCGAAATGCACCACTTCGGATCCGGCATCTGCTGCCACACCCGCTGAATCACCTGCGCCATCTTCAGCGTTACCGTACCGGATACGATCATCAGATCGGACTGCCGCGGCGAGGGACGGAACACCTCGGCGCCAAATCGCGCCATGTCGAAGCGCGCTGTGGTTGACGCAATCATTTCAATCGCACAGCAGGCCAGCCCGAAAGTCAGCGGCCAAAGTGAACTTTTTCTTGCCCAATTGAATACGTAATCGACCGAGGTGATCAGGACGTTCTTTTCAAACCGTTGGTCTATGACACCCACGAGGACCCCTTTTCCGTTGCCTTCGCCCTAAACGCAGTATATCCCCGCGCTTCGCAGCCCGTCAAAAACTCTGTTCCAGAGGGCTCGAGACTGCTATTGCACCGGCGTCCTGTGATCGTAGCGGCACTTCCACTGCCCGTGCTCCTTCAACCACACCTCGCCCACTGCAAATCGAGAGCGCTGCGCGGACAGCCCGTTGCGCACTTCGACCTCCGCCGTGTATGTCGCGATCGCCGCTTCCTCCCCTGCCGGCCAGGCCTGCAGCTCCCTCAGCCAGTAATCTTCAATCGGTGCTGCGGCCATCTCCGTCGCGCTCGGTTTCCCGAGGTGCACGGTTCGGTCCGCCGAGACGGCCCGGTATTCGGCTGCCAAAATCGCGCTATGGGCGGTCTCGTCCATTCCGAGATAGGCCTCCCAGAGCGCGCGCAATCTCTCGGCCAGCGCGCGCGTCAGTGGGTTGTCCCGAACCAGGTGAACTCCGCCCATTTGGTCCCGCCGGATCGGCTATCCCTTCGCGCTCGGATCCTCAAACTGCTTGGCCAGCAAACTCCAGTAACTCGCCGGCTTCAGTCGCTGCCAGAGATCCACGAAATAGGCGTCCGGCCCGATCAACACCCGGGCCTTCCGCCGCTCGACGCCGTACAGAATTTTGCGGGCCGCGGTGTCCGCATCGGTTCGCGCCACTTTCTGAAAGCGGGTCAAACTCTCCGTCCGCAGGCTCTCTCCCGCGCGTTGCCCGACCTTGGCGTGTTCGGCAATCGAAGTGCGAACGAAACCCGGGTGCACGCAGGTCACCCCGACCTTCGTGCCCAGCAGTTCGTGATGGAGAGACTCGGTGTAGCCGCGCACCGCGAACTTGCTGGCGCAGTAGGCGCCTTGGCCCGCCGCCCCGAAAAACCCCAGCAAACTCGAGGTGTTCACAATGTGCGCGCGCCTCTCTCTTTTCAGCAGCGGCAGGAAATAGGTTACTCCGTAAACCACGCCCCAGAAGTTGATGTCCATCAGCCAGCGAAAGTCCTCTAAGGTGATCTCGTCGAGATGACCGAGCAGCGCAACCCCGGCATTGTTGAACAGGACCGTGGCTCGGCCGTGCTGCGCTTCCACTTCCCCGGCAAAGGCCCGCACTCCGGCTTCATCGGCCACATTCACAATGTGCCGGGTGATTTTCCCCCTGGCTCCGCCGAGCAGCCCGGCCGTTTCGGCCAGTCCCTTCTCGCTGACATCCGCGAGAGCCAGTGACGATCCCTTGGCCGCCAGTTGCGCGGCCAAGCACCTTCCCATTCCCGACCCTGCGCCCGTCACTACCGCAACCCCGTCGCTCAGAAATCCCATTCGTTCCCCTTCTCCATCCCGCCCCTCACAACACACCCCTACCCTGCGCACTCTTACCACAGATCACCACAGGCAGCCAGCGCGGCCGTCACGTCCGGTTCAGATTGCTTTGGGGTAGAAAATCCGTACCAGGTTTCGTCCTTCGCGCTTTGCTTGGTACAGCATTTGATCGGCCTTGCGCACCAGGGCGCTGAAATCCTGCACCCCGCTGCCCTCGGTGCCGGTGGCGCCAAAACTTGCCGTCACCCGCACGCTTTGCCCCTGCAGCGGAAAGGACAAGGCGGCAAACTGCTCGCGAAAGCGATTTACGGTCAGTTCCAGGTTTTCGGTTTCCACGTGCGTGACAACCAGCAGGAACTCGTCACCGCCGAGTCGGCCGCACATGTCGGAAGCCCGGGTGTTCTTCTTGAGCACATCGGCAAAGGTCTTCAGTACGATGTCGCCCGCGTCGTGGCCAAAGGTATCGTTGATGGTCTTGAAGTTGTCGATGTCTCCGAGCACCACCCACAGAGGAAAACCGTGGCGCTCCGCGCCGCGGACCTGTTTTCCCGCCCAATCTTCAATCGCCCGCCGGTTCGGCAGTCCGGTCAGAGGATCGGTGCGCGCCGCCTCCTCGAGCCGCAGGCTCTTCAGCGCCAGCTCGCGGTTCAAGTCGATGATTCTCCGGCCGACCCCGATTCGCGCCAGCATCTCTCCCGGATCGAACGGCTTGGTCAGATAATCGTCCGCTCCCGCTTCGAGCCCCTTCACCACATTCCCTTTTTCGGTGTTGCTGGTCATCACGATGATGTAGGTATACGGACGGGTCTCGTCCGAGCGGATGCGCTTGCACAGATCAAAACCGGTAAAGTCCGGCAACATCCAGTCGGTGATGACGATGCTCGGTGAATGTTCCTCGTAGAGTTTCATCGCTTCCGCCCCGTCGCGCGCAAAATGCAGCGCGTAGGAGCCGGAGGAAAGTACCTGCTCGACGAGTTTCCGGTACAGCGGAGAGTCGTCGACCACCAGCACATCGTAGTTGCGGTTTACCTGGCCCATCGGTCCGTCGCAGGCGTGCGAACTGTCTCCATCTCGCGGTCGAGGAACGGCGAGAAAACGTCTTTCCAATGTAACAGGAGGAAGGATTCGGCCGGTCGAGCGATCCGGCCGTGGCGCGAAAGAGGCAACCGGTTTGCTCAGCCGCTACGTATTCGTTCGATCATGCCTTCCCGGCAGCGAGCAGCAATGCCCCCTCGGCCTTAAAGGCCCGCAACTGCCCGGCATCGCGGAACCACCGGCCGGTGTAGCTCTCCGGGGAGGGCGACGGATCGGCGACCCGCTCGCAAGCGACGTCGACAAATCCCGCGTCCTGAAGCAGCCGGGTCCACTCCGCGGCCGACAGCAGATGGGTCGACACGGCCAGCAAAGCTCCCCACTGGTGGCAATGCGGATTGTCGCGGTAGTAGTTGATGAGGATCCAGGCCTTGCCGCCGGGCCGCAGCACCCGGTAAACCTCCCGCAGGCCGGCCGCAGGGTTCGGCCAGTAATAGGCCGATTCCACGGAAATGACGTGCGCGAAGAAATTCGCTTCCCAGGGAATTTCCGCTACTTCCCCGGTGACAAACAGCAGGTTTTCCTGGTCCGGACTGGTGCGCCGGGCCACCCGAATCATTTCGTCGGCAATGTCCATGCCGACCACGCGACCTTCGGGAACCATCGCGCCGATGCGTCGCGTGAGCCATCCCGACCCGCAGCCGAGGTCCAGTACGTTATCGGCCGGCGAAAGCTGCATTTTCTGCAACACCGGCACGGTGATCGGCAGGTGGTCCTGCTCCATGCCTTCGCCGCGCCCGGCTTCGGCCCAGCGATTGAACTCTTCCCGCAGATTTTCCGTGTTCGGTCCGGTCATCGGCTCGCCTGTCCCGGGGCTATTTTACTCCACTGGCTGCTCCGAGACCCGACGGGATTTAGACGGTGTGGCCGCAAGCGGTACAAAAGTGCGCTCCCTGGCAGGCCAACGAGCCGCAGCGGCAGCAGAACCGCCCACCCGCCATCGCGGGAACCCAGTGTACCCGCAAAGCGGGCTCCGCCGCACAAGCCCAGACGAGAGCGATCACCCAGCCGACGAGCGTCCATCCGAGGAACAGGTTCAGCAGGAAGATGCCTGCCCGGTCGCGCTTGTCGCGGCCAAGGATACTCGGCAGGAAATACAGCGCAGTCAGGAACAACAGGGTAAGCACGGTGCACCCCCTCGGGAAACGATTCGGCGCGGCCCACTCCTTCGCCGGCCTCTAACCAGAGATACGCTCTCGCCAGGCAAAATGTTTCCTGGCCTGCCGGGCAGACAAACAGGGTTGTGACCCTGGCGGGGAATCCACGAGCGGCTCACGCGCCGGTCAGAAACCGCGTTCTTTGAAATCGCCGCTGCGGGGTGGAGTTGACTTTCAGGCAAGAGTTCATCCAAATAGAACGCTCGGGAGATTCCACAGTCTGGGTCCGGCATGAACATTATCGATTTGATCGTTGGGAAACCGCTGAAGACCAGCGACGAGCGCGCCGAGCAGATCGGACCGCTCGCGGGCATACCGATTTTCGGGCTGGATGGATTGAGCTCCGCCGCCTACGGCCCGGAAGCCGCTCTGAGCCTGCTGATCCCGCTCGGACTGCTCGGGGTGCATTACATCGTGCCGGTGAGTGCGGCGATCATCACGCTGCTGATCATCGTCTACTTTTCCTACCTGCAGACGATTGCCGCCTATCCCTCGGGCGGCGGGTCCTACACGGTCGCCAGAGCGAACCTGGGCGCTTTCCCGGGTCTGCTCGCGGCGGCGGCACTGCTGACCGATTACATCCTGACGGCGGCGGTGGGAATTTCGGCCGGCGTGGGCGCCCTGGTTTCGGCGGTGCCCTCCTTACTTCCGCACACCGTGCTGCTGTGCGTGGGAATCCTGGTCATCATCACGGTGCTGAACCTGCGCGGCGTTCGCGACGCGGGAACCGCCTTCATGCTTCCAACCTATCTGTTCGTGGGCACGCTGCTGATCCTGATTACCGGCGGCGTGATCCGCGTGCTCCTGAGCGGCGGGCATCCGACTCCGGTGTCGCCCGTGCCCGCTCCGGGACCGGCCACAGCCGCCGTCAGTTACTGGCTGCTGCTGAAGGTGTTTGCCAGCGGCTGTACGGCGCTGACCGGTGTCGAAGCGGTGAGCAATGGCGTGAAAGCGTTTCGCGATCCGGGGGTCAAGAACGCGCAACGCACGCTGACAGTCATTATCTTCCTGCTGGCCGTCATGCTGGCGGGAATTTCCTACCTGGTACGAGCGTATGGAATTGCGGCGACCGATCCCGGCCAGCCCGGATACCAGAGCATCCTTTCGATGCTGCTGCTGGCGGTGTTCGGGAAGGGAGTTTTCTACTACGTAACGATTGCCGCGATCCTGCTGGTCCTTTCGCTGTCCGCCAACACGGCGTTCGCGGATTTTCCGCGGCTCTGCAGGGCCATTGCCCAGAACAACTACCTGCCGCACGTATTCGGATTTCGCGGGCGGCGGCTGGTGTACACCTACGGAATCGTGATTTTGGCGTTGCTGACGGGCTTCCTGCTGGTGCTGTTTGGCGGCGTGACCGACCGGCTGATTCCGCTCTACGCGGTCGGAGCCTTTTTGGCGTTCACTCTTTCGCAGGCCGGGATGGTGGGCCACTGGTTCAAGAAGCGCGGGCCGAATTGGGTGCGCAACGCCTTCGTCAACGGGCTCGGAGCGCTGGTTACCGGAATTACGGTGCTGGTGGTGTTGGTCGCGAAATTCATGGATGGCGCGTGGATTACGGTCATCTTTATTCCGCTCTTGATTTTCGTTTTTCGCCGGGTGCGCCTGCATTACCACGAGATCACCATGGCCACTGCCTGTCTCGAGGCCGTCGAACCGGCCAATCACAAGGCGTCGCCGATTGCCGTCGTGCCGATGGACCGCTGGAGCAGCGTGACCAAGCAGGCGCTGGAGTTCGCCTCACGGATTTCGACCGAGATCATCGCCATCCACGTGCAACCGGAGAACAACGGCGAGCTGCTGCGCGACGACTGGGAACGGTACGTCGAAAAGCCCTTCCGGGAGGAGGGCGCGGAGCCGCCGCGGCTGATCATGCTGCCATCGCCCTACCGGTTGGTGATCGTGCCGATTGTCCAGTTTGTGCTGGAGCTGTCGAAAAAAAATCCCGAGCGGAAGATTGTCGTGGTGATTCCGCAACTGATGGAAAATCGCTGGTACGAGTATTTTCTGCACAACCAGCGCGGCCGGCTGCTCGGCTGGGCGCTGCTGGCGCAGGGCAACAAGCGCATCTTCACGCTGTCTTCGCCGAGCTACCTTTCTGACCAGGGGCAGTCTGGACGGCCAGGCGCAGGCGGCCGCTCAGTGGATGGCCAGGGGGCCGCTTGAGGGCGGCGGCGATTTAATGAGCAACATCAGCGGAATCATGCCGAGGCAGACCGCACCGAGCACCCAGAAAACATCGATAAAAGAGAGCATGGCGGACTGCCGGAGCAGCTCATCGTAGAGCAGCGTCTGGGCCTGCTGCATGGCCAGTGTGGCGCTCGAGCCGTGGGAGCGAAGATTGGCGCTGAGCCCGTAGAGTGCATCGAGATAGTGCGGATTGAGCGGCGACATGTGGCTGACCAGATCCACCTGGTGTTTCTGGGCGAGCCGCGCCTGCATGGTCGTAACCAGGGAGATGCCCACGCTGCCGCCGATATTGCGAGCGAGATTGATGAGGCCGGTGGCGCTGTTCATCCGCTCTTTGGGCACGAAGGAGAAGGCCACCACGTTGATCGGCACGAACAGGAAACCGAGCCCGCCGCGGGAAATCATCCACAGGTAGACAAAGGTCCAGAAGCCGGTGGTCAGATTGATATAGGCCAGCTGGAACATGCCGAACGATAGAACCAGCAAGCCGAAGATGACCAGCCAGCGCGCATGGTAACGCGCCAGCAGCCAGCCGACCAGCGGCAGAGACACCAGCGTGACGATGGCTCCAGGCGAGAGCACCAGTCCGCTGAGCTGCGCGGTGTAGCCAGCCAGCGTCTGCAACAGCACCGGAAGCAAGACCGTGCTGCCGTACAAGACCACACCGAGCAGGAACATCAGAAAGGTGGCGGTGGCGTAGTTGCGATCCTTGAAAAGATGGAGCTCGACGACAGGATCCTTCTGGCGAAGCTCCCAAAGGACCGCGCCGACCAGTCCAATCGCGCAGGCGCAAGCCGACCACACGATAAAGTGGGAGCTGAACCAGTCGTCGCGCTGGCCCTTGTCGAGCACCACCTGCAGGAAGCCCAGACCCACACTGAGCAGACCCAGTCCGATGAAATCGATGCGCACCCGCTTGCCGTTTTCGAGACGGCTGACGTGCGGCGGATCATGGATGAGCGTGGAGGTAAGGAAAATGCTGAGCAGACCGACCGGGATATTGATGAAGAAGATCCAGCGCCAGGAGTAGTTGTCGGTGATCCATCCGCCGAGCGTGGGACCGACGATCGGAGCAACGACCACGCCCATACCGTAAACGGCCATGGCCATGCCCTGTTTGGCGCGGGGAAAGCTCTCGACCAGGATGGCTTGCGAGACCGGTTGCAGTCCGCCGCCGCCAGCACCCTGCAGCACCCGGAACAGCACCAGCATCGGCAGGCTGGTGGCCACGCCGCAAAGAAAGGAGCTGATGATGAAGATGAGCACGCAGGACATGTAAAAACTCTTGCGGCCAAAAAGCCGGGAAAACCAGCCGGTCAGCGGAAGAACGATTGCATTCGAGACCAGGTAGGAGGTGAGGACCCAGGTACTTTCGTCGACGCCGGCCGAGAGGCTGCCCGCAATATGCGGGAGGGCGACGTTGGCGATGCTGGTGTCGAGCACCTCCATGAAGGTGGCCAGCATGACCGTGAAGGCGATGAGCCAGGGATTGACGGCGGGACGGGTAAAGTCGGTCGGGGAGAAAGCGTCGGATTGGGCCAGCGCGCTCATGGGCAGCCAATGGGGTGGCCAGCGTCCGCGGGAGCGAACCGTCAGGGTGCGGGGGGACCGGGGAAGAGCGGAAAGGTCACCACGGAAAGGATACCGCCAAAGGGGGCGGACCGCCTGTGGCGCAGGTCACACGGATCGGGAGGGGAAAACCTCGCGGCCATGCGGCTCGAACCGGACGCGAGCCGGCCCTCAATCTTTCTTGGTCGGAGGAAACAGCTTGAGAAAATCGGGGTCGCTGTGAAGCAGGTTCAGGTCGGGATCCTGGTGCGGCCAGTCAAAATTGGCATAACCGGCAGCCAGCGAGCGGCGCAGCAGATCGAGGGCGGCAGTGCGGTCGCCAAGAACACCATAGGTGCAAGCGGCGTTGTAGAGCACGTTCGAATCGTTGGGACGAAGGGCAACCGCCATTTCAAGGTGCCGCCCGGCGTCATCCATGCGCCCCATGTTGGCGTAATCGGCGGCCAGCAGGCTCCGGGCGCGAACATCTTCAGGAACCAGCTCGAGTTGCCGCTCGAGCATGCGCATTTCCATTTCGCGATAGCGCTTGAGGAGTTCGACCTGCCCGAGGCGCTCGAGAGCGTTAGTGAGCGGAACATACACGTTGTAATCGTCGCCGTTGGCTTCGATGGCTTTTTCGGCGAGATCGGCGGCTTCCTGAAAGCGGCCGGAAGCGAAATAGGCGCGGCCCAGCACGTTGTAAACCCCTTCGCAATCGGGCTTGAGCTGGATGGCGCGCTTGGCCAGCTGGATGGCTTCTTCGTGTTGGTGCTGGGAATAAGAGATGCGGGCGTGCGCCACCAGGGCTTCGGCAAGACTGGGGTCGAGCTCGAGAGCCTGGTTGCAGGCTGCTTCCCCGCGGGCCACCCATTTGGGGTCGTGTTCGCGGATTTCGTGGATGATGCCGCAAATGTAGGCGATGCCGGCGTGCGCCAGGGCAAAGTCGGGGTCCAGCTTGACGGCCTGCTCGTACATCTGCAGCGCAAATTCCAGGCTCTCCCGGCGAGCGTAACTGCGGCCTCGCAAATAATAGTCGTAAGCCACGGAGTTCTGCGTGGGTTTGGAAGCGATTTTCTTTTCTTCCTGTGGGGACAGGTTGATGCGGAAGGCCTGCGCGATGCTGCGGGCGATTTCGTCCTGCACCTCGAAAACATCGGCCATTTCGCGGTCGAAGCGCTGCGCCCACAGGGCGTGGCCGGAGTGAGTTTCGACCAGTTGCGCGGTAATGCGCAGGCGATTGCCGGAACGCCGCAGGCTGCCGCCGAGGACATAGGAAGCGTTCAGCTCGCGGCCGACCTGGGGAGCGGTGACGGGCTTGTCCCGGTACGGGAGCAGCGCGGGGCGCGGGAAGACTTTGAGGTTTTTGATGTTGGCGAGTTCGGTGATGATGTCTTCGGTCATGCCGTCGCGGAGGTATTCGTCTTCCTTGGCGCTGCTGAGATTTTCAAAGTAGAGAACCGCCACGGAATTTTCCGCCCGCTCCGCCGCGGACGGCCCAGCAGAAGGGTGCGCAGCGGTGCGCCCGGAAAGATCGCGTTTGCCGGATTCAAGATCACGCTTCAGGCGTTTGAGATCGGCGCGAAGTTCGGCGGCAGACTGGTAGCGAAGGTCGCGGTCCTTTTCGAGAGCTTTGCTGACGATACCGTCGAGAGTTTCCGGAAGATCCTGATTCAGTTTCGAGGCGGGCGTCGGGAAGCTGTTGAAAATGGCGTCGAAGATGACGGCGGTCGTGGTGCCGCGGAAGGCCTGCGAGCCGGTAGCCATTTCATACAGGACAGAACCGAACGAAAAAAGGTCGGAGCGGGGATCGAGAGAGTCGCCGCGCGCCTGTTCCGGAGACATGTAGGCGACCGTGCCCATGGAGGTCCCCGGAGTGGTCAGGGTGTCGTCATGGACGGGTGCGCGCTTGTGGGTCGAGTCCGACGGCTCGGTCTCGGGCGAAGCCACGAGCACGGCGGAGAGTTTGGCGAGCCCAAAATCGAGGACCTTGACCTGGCCGGCGCGGGTCACGAAGATATTGGCGGGCTTGACGTCGCGATGGGTGATTCCGCGGGCGTGCGCGTGGTCGAGGGCTTCGACAATCTGCACGGAGATGTCCAGCAAGCGCTCGGTGCGCAAGGGATGACCGGTGATCAGGTGTTTGAGCGTCTCCCCTTCGAGGAATTCGAGCACGATGAAGGGCTGTCCGTCGGCGTGCTCCCCGATTTCATGGATGGTGCAGATATTCGGGTGATTGAGAGACGCTGCGGCGCGCGCTTCGCGCAGGAACCGATCGAGGGACAACTTATCCTGGAGAGCTTCGGCGGAAAGAAATTTGAGAGCCACGGAACGGTTCAGCAGCGTATCCCTGGCTGCATAGACCACACCCATTCCCCCGCCGCCGAGTTTCTGGAGGATCTGGTAGTGTGAGATGGTCTGGCCAATCATGACGGACGAACGGCGACTCCGGACTGCAAAAAGCATAGGGGGAATCGGACAGGGTGTCAAAGAATCAATCTGATTGAGGCGTGCATGAGGCACTAAGCCGGTTGCCGGGAGCAGAGGAGGGAAGCTGCCGCAGGCGGGAACCGGAATTCGGCCCGTTCTCGCGGGGGCCTTGCCCCACAGGGGTGTGAATTTGTCGGTCGCCGCCGCGGCGCGATTTGACAGGTGGCGAATGCAAAGCGAAACTTGTGGCGGCTCGGACGGGGCCTGCCGGACCGATTCTAGGGACGGCGAGTCGGGAGAGTGGATGAACAGTCGGGACGCAGTGCGACGGAAGGCTCCAGAGGGAGACCGGCCCTCGGCCGCGCTGAAAAAATATTGGGGGTACGAGGCTTTCCGGCCGCGCCAGGAAGAGGTGGTGCGCAGTCTGGCGGCTGGCCGGGACGTGTGCGTGGTGATGCCGACGGGCGGGGGCAAGTCGCTCTGTTACCAGTTGCCAGCGGTGCTCGACGAGCACCGAACGGCGGTGGTCATCTCACCGCTGATTGCGCTGATGCAAGACCAGGTGGCGCAGCTGCGGCAGATGGGCATTCCGGCCGTGTTTCTGAACAGCGCGGTGTCGGAAGCGGACCGCCAGGAGGTCAAACACAGGGCGGCGCGGGGGGAGTACCGGCTGATCTATATCTCGCCCGAGCGCGCCGTCATGGACGGCACGGCCACCTGGCTCAGGCAGGTGCCGGTGTCTTTTTTTGCGATCGACGAAGCCCATTGCATTTCCGAGTGGGGCCACGATTTCCGCCCCGAGTACCGGCAACTCAGCAAATTGCGGGCCCTGTTTCCGGAGCAGCCGATTGCCGCTTTTACGGCCAGCGCGACCCAGCAGGTGCGACACGACATCGTCGAGCAGTTGCGGCTCAAGGACCCTTTGAAATCGGTGTCCAGTTTTCGGCGCGAGAATCTCCGCTATTTTGTGAAGGAGTGCAAGCGCGGGCTCGCCGACAACTGGTTGCTCGAGGCGGTAGAGCATGCCAAGGACGGAAACGTGATTGTGTACTCGCCGACCGTAGCGAGGGTGGGCGAGATTATTGACCTGCTCGCGGAGAATGGAATTTCCGCGGTCGGCTACCACGGGCAGATGGAGAGCGGCACGCGGCGGGAAAATCAGGAAAAGTGGATGAGCGAAGAGGCGCGCGTACTGGTGGGGACGATTGCCTTCGGTTTGGGCATCAACAAGCCGAATGTGCGCGCGGTGGTCCGGCTGGCATTGCCCGAGAGCATTGAACAGTTCTATCAGGAGACCGGCCGCGCCGGGCGGGATGGATTACCGGCGGATTGTTATCTTTTGTGGGAGAAACGGGATAACGGCCTGCGCGCCTTCTTCATTAACCAGATCGCCGAACCGCAGGAAAAGAAAAGGGCTTGGGCGCGCTACGACTTGATGCAGGGTTTCGTCCAGAGCACGCAATGCCGGCAAAGGCGAATCTGCGAGTATTTTGGCGAAACGGTGAAGTGGGGCCGCTGCGGAGTGTGCGACATTTGCGCGGGCCCGCCGAAATGGCTGTCGACCGGAGCAATGACGCGGGCAAAGGCCAAAGTGTGGCGGAAGAGCCCGGACCGCAGGATCGAGGAAGCCACCTACGAAGCGAGTCCCACAGTCCAGGGGAACGAAGAGTTGCGGGAGTTCTTGCGGGAATGGCGGCGGAACGCGGCGCGAGAGAAGAGGATGGCTGCCTTTCTTGTGTTGCACGACTCGACGCTCGACGAGCTGTGCCGGAAGCAGCCGAAGAACCTGAGGGAACTGCGGGGAATTTCCGGAATGGGAGAAAAGAAATGCGAGATGTACGGACGGGAGATTCTGGGATTATTCCCCCGTTTCGCGAGTGGGGAACGGGCCCGCAAAGCAGGACAGGTGCGGCCGGCAAGTCCTTCTGAGGAAACGCGCCAGTTGCTCGAGCAGGGGCACACCTTTGCAGAAATCGCGCAGCTTCGCGGGCGAAAGGTGTCTTCGGTGGTGGCTCTGGTGGGCGATCTGCTCGAGCGAGGGGAGACGCAGTTCCAGGAGCGCTGGATGAGTGCCGAACGGCACCAGCAGATCCGCGGGGCATGCCAGCGGCTGGGCCTGGAGATGATGAAGCCGGTTCAAGAAGCGCTCGCTGGACAGGCCAGCCCAGATGAGATCCGGCTGGTCATGGCGGAGATGAAGAGAGAAAAGAAGGTCGCGGAAGGGTAGGGACAGGGGCGTCGAGTAAAGGACCCCCTGTCAACCAGGCCAGAGGCGGAGTCGTGCTGCGCCTCTCGGCCCGTTCGGAGTCTGCCATTCCGCTTGCGAAACTGCGCGTGTTGCCGCCCTATTTCAGAGGGGCTTTACCATTAAAGCGGGCCGCGGAGCCAAGTTCTTCCTCGATGCGGAGGAGCTGGTTGTATTTCGCGACGCGGTCGGTACGGGAGCCCGAACCGGTCTTGATCTGGCCGGCGGCGGTGGCAACGGCAAGATCGGCAATGAAGGTGTCTTCGGTTTCGCCGGAGCGGTGAGAAATGACGGAGTTATAGCCGGCTTTGCGGGCCAGTTCAATGGCATCGATCGTCTCGATGACCGTGCCGATCTGATTGAGCTTGATGAGGATGGAGTTGGCGATGCCTTCATTGATGCCGCGGGACAGGCGCTCCGTATTGGTGACGAAAATATCGTCGCCGACCAGTTGGATCCGCTTCTTGGAGGTCTTGGCGCCGAGAGAATCCGTGTGTATTTTCCAACCCGACCAATCATCCTCGGCCATGCCGTCCTCGAGAGAAACGATCGGATACTTTTCCACCCACTTGGCCCAGTAATCGGCCATCTCGACAGAGGAGTGCGTGGACTTGTCGGACTTCTTGAAGACGTACTTGCCGCTGGCCTTATCGAAGAATTCGCTGGCCGCCGGATCGAGCGCGATGGCCACCTGTTCTCCCGGTGTATA
Source organism: Candidatus Acidiferrales bacterium (assembly GCA_963842585.1). GTDB lineage: Bacteria > Acidobacteriota > Terriglobia > Acidiferrales > UBA7541 > Acidiferrum. The sequence continues at coordinate 174,981 of CAWJHG010000010.1, read as the reverse complement.
CCCGGCGGCGGAAATCGCCTCGAGCACGATCTGAATGGCCTCCTCGTTGGACTTGCAACTCGGCGCAAACCCACCTTCATCGCCTACCGATGTCGAGTAACCACGCTTTTTGAGAGCGGCTTTGAGGGCATGGAAGACTTCGACGCCCCAACGAAGAGCTTCGCTGAAGGTGGGTGCGCCGATGGGCATGGCCATAAACTCCTGGAAGTCGACCGAGCTGTCGGCGTGGGCACCGCCGTTGAGGATGTTCATCATGGGGACCGGAAGCAGATTGGCGGAATGGTCGGTCGAGTAACGGGAGAGATATTTGTACAGCGGCTGCTTCGCCGCCACCGCGGAAGCGCGCGCCGCCGCCATCGAGACGGAGAGAATCGCGTTGGCCCCCAGTCTGGATTTAGTGGGGGTGCCGTCGAGGGTGATCAATTTGTGGTCGAGCGCCCGCTGGTCGCCGGCATCCGATCCCGTGACAGCCTTGGCAATTTCTGCATTGACGTTGGCAACGGCCTTCTGGACGCCTTTGCCGAGATACTTCGATTTATCCCCGTCGCGAAGTTCAACGGCCTCGTGCTCGCCGGTCGAGGCGCCAGAGGGAACGATGGCGCGGCCGAACGCTCCGGATTCGAGCGTCACCTCGGCCTCGACGGTGGGATTGCCGCGCGAGTCCAGGACCTGGCGGGCGTGAATGCGGGTAATTTTGGTGGACATAGGAATGGTGTCTCCTCGCTGATATCGAACCAATTAGTGTAGCAGAGGGGATCGGGAGGGTCGCGTGACGGGGGACACCGGGCTGTGGCCAGTTTCCGGCCGGGCTCCGGCGCCGGTTCGACGCCGGAGCCTAACAGAAGGTTCCCTTTGCCTAGCCTCTTGATCGCACCGACTGAACGAATTCGCGGGCGGAAGCAAGCCGGGCGACCGCCCTCTCGATCGCCGGCGCGCCTCCCGATTGTGCGGCACGGGCGCGCGCCAGCGCCCGTGCCGCGGCGTCCGAGGCTTCGCGCAAAATCCCTTTTAGAACCGTTTCCAGGCTCTTGCGGCTTTCGCGAACACGCTCGTCGACGTCGCTTTGCACCCTGGCGCTGTTGATCTCGAGCAGCTCCTCGAGGAACTCCCGGGCATCGCGGACGATCGCTCCCCGCAGGCCGAGTCCGCCGAGCAAGAGATCCTCTAGGAACAGGAAGGGAGAGGCGGGAGCGGCCACGCGCTCAATACCGTGGAAATAGAACTGCGACCTGACCGCGAGCCCTGGTGCGGAATCGAGTTCATTGGGGAGTTCTTCGAGCCCCGGGATGCCGATGTCGCCCAGACGATGCAAGAACTGGTTGGCAAGTTCGACGAATCGCTTCGCGGTGTTCCGGAATTCCTGCTCCGCGAACGCGGCCTCCCGCTCAAGCCAGGGCGCGAGTTGCCCGCGCGCAATCTGTTGTGCCAGCTGATTCACGCTGCGGCGATAGGCAGGCCCGTTGCGGCTTTCTGTCAACGAGGGCAGCCGCTCCGCTAGTTCTGCGGCCGCTCTCGGCTGAGCCAGCTCGAGGAAGGCCTTCCGTCTTTCGCCGAGAACAGCCGCTAGCTGCTGCTGTGCCGCAGTCAGCAAAACTGCCAGATCCGGCATGCGCAGTTCGGATTCCGTGAGAATCTTCTCGAGTCTCTCGATGCGCCGCTCCGATTCTTCGACCGGGCGCTCGAGAGCGTCGCGTTCCTCATCGAGCACCGCGAGCAGTTGACTCGTGGTCCGACGGATGCCCCTGTCGGTCGCCTGGCGCACAAGCGAGCGTCCCGAACCGGAACCCAGGTTCTCGAGCGCGCCAACCAGGCGGTTCCAATCCCGTTCCCTACCGCGCTGCTCCATTCGTTCGAGAGCACTGACCTCGAAAATTTCGGAAACGGGTCGTTCAAGGCCGCTCTCGAGGGCGCGGCGGGAAAATTCCACGGCGGCAGCGCGCTCGACTTCGTCGTTGCGGTCCGCCTTGTTCAGAACAAAGAGGAGTTCCTGGACTTCCGGCGAAAGAGCCTCGACAAGTTGCAGTTCATCCCCGGACAAGGGAGGATCGGCACCGATGACCACGATCGCCGCATCCATGTGAGGGATAAAAGCTTCCGTCGCCGCCGTGTTTCCGGCAAAAACCGAGCTGATTCCAGGCGTGTCGACCAGGCACATCCCGGTCTCGAGCAACGCACTCGGAACAAAAATCTCCACTCCAGCCACCTTCTTCGCATTTTGCGGATTCTTCCCCTCGGAAACGTATTCCTCCACGGTTGGGACGGCGATATCCATCCATTCCGAGTTTTGCAGGCGAACCCGGGCCGAAAGGGACCGGCCGTAGCGAAGGATGGTTGGCACTGCCGTCACCGGAACCACGGCGGTCGGGAGAACGGGATGCCCGATCAAGGCATTCAGAAGCGTGGATTTGCCGCGTTTGAACTGTCCGATGCAAGCGACATAAAACCGTTGCTCGCTGCTCCGCTCCGCGATGGTGCGCGCCGTGTTGGCGATGGATTCTGCCCCGAATTCCCGAGCCAGGTCGGCAAGCTGAGCGAGCAGAGCTTCGCGGGATGGTTCGGGTGGCCCGGGACGCGACAGGGCACTGTTCGGATTGGCTTCAGAATTGGCCATCGCTGCGGCTGTCCTCTGGCCTTATCCCCGGAATAGTCCGAGGTTCTTCTGTCGGCAGACCAGCCGGACTACTGGGAGTCGGGTTCCTCAATGAGGGACTCCTGGCGAACGACGACGACGATCCCGGAAGAGGTGACATGGAAGCGACGGCGATCGGCTTCGAGGTCGTAACCGATCTCCGTGTGCTCGGGCAGGCTGACGTGGCGATCAATGATGGCCCGGCGAATCCTGGAGTGCCGGCCGACGTTTACGTGGTTATAGATGATGGATTCAGAGAGCTCGCAGAAGCTGTTGACGCGCACGTCGTAGCCAACCACACAGTTCTGCACGCGGCCGCCAGAGAGGATGGAGCCGCCGCCCACAATCGAGTCGAGCGCGATACCCATTCTGTCTTCGTCGGCAAAGACAAACTTGGCGGGGGGATACTGGTGCTGCCAGGTCCGCAGGGGCCAGAGTTTATCGTATAGGTTGAAGACCGGCGAAACGCCCACCAAGTCCATGTTGGCTTCGTAGTAGGCGTCGATGGTTCCGACATCCCGCCAGTAAAGCGACTCCTTGCTGTTCTCGTCGACGAAGTTGTAGGCGTAGACGCGATGCTTCGAGATGATGCGCGGCAGGATATCCTTGCCGAAGTCGTGGGTGGATTTGGGTTCCTCGGAATCTGCCAGCAAAATGGGAATCAGGAGTTGGGTATTGAAAATGTAGACGCCCATCGAAGCATTGCAGTGGGTGGTTTTGTGGGCCGACGTCTTTGGATGGTGAGGCTTCTCTTCAAAGCCGACAATCCGCCAGTTCTTATCGGTTTCAATGACTCCGAACTGCTTGGCGGCTTCCGCGGCGGGAATTTCGATGGTGGCCACGGTAACATCCGCACCGGAATGGATGTGCTGCTCTAGCATTTTGGCGTAGTTCATCTTGTAGATGTGGTCGCCGGAGAGGATGAAGACATATTTCGAGCGCTCGCTGCCGATGGAGTAGATGTTCTGGTAGACCGCGTCGGCCGTGCCCTGGTACCACTGCTGGGAGACGCGCATCTGCGGGGGAAGCACTTCGATGAACTCGCCGAGGCCCATGAGCGGGGACCAGCCGGCGCGGACATGGCGGGACAGGCTCAAGGCCTTGTACTGGGTGAGTGTGAAGACGCGGCGCAGGCCGGAGTTGATGCAGTTGGAAAGGGTGATGTCGATGATGCGGTAGAGAGCGCCAAAGGGAACGGCCGGTTTGGCACGGTCGCGGGTCAGCGGCCAGAGGCGTTCCCCTTGTCCCCCGGCGAGAAGGACGGCAATGGCATCGCGCATGTCGGGCATGAGGTCGGCTCCCGAGGCAGGTGTCTGTAACTGAAAATAGTGTACCAGCAGAGGCAGGTGGCAGACAGGCAAAGATCGGATCGGGACAGCCGGGCCGGAGCTAAAACTGAGCAGACTTGTCAAGAGTGCCGGAAAGGATAACAAGAGGGGAACGAAAGGGGAATTGCAGAAAGAGTACTTGACTTGCGGTGGGGGAATTGACTACAAGAAGCCAGCAACCTCATGCGACAATGTATCCAGGGGCAGTGCTGCTGTATGGCGGTAAGCACTGCAGGCAGGCAATCCGAACCGGAATAGAGGTGAAGTTCATTGGCAGAAGTAATCATTCAAGAGAGCGAATCTCTTGAGAATGCACTGCGCCGTTTCAAGCGCAAGGTGCAGCAGGAAGACATCATCAAGGAAATAAAGAAGCACAGCTTCTATATGAAACCCGGTGAGAAGCGCCGGGCAAAAGAAGCGCTTTCGCGGAAGCGACTGCGCAAGAAGCAGCGTCGCGAGCAGGATTAAGACTGCGCGAGACGCGGCTCGGCGCCGCACTTCCGGAATCAGGCCCCTATCAGGCAGTGATGTTGGGAATTCGTTCAGTTTCTTCGCCGCCCGGCCCCAGGGATCCATACCCGGTGACCCCGGAGTATGGGTCCATTTATCACCCAAGGCCCATGGTGAAAACGAGTCCGCCCCCGCTGCCCGAGCAGGGCCTAGGGGGAGCGGCTCATGGAATTCCACGACAAGGTCCTGAAATGTTCGGAGTGTGGCGCCGAGTTTGTCTTTACCGCCGGCGAGCAGATGTTTTTCGCCGACAAGGGATTTAAGAACGAACCGAAGCGGTGCAAGGCCTGCAAAGCGAAGCGGGCCGAAACCGGTGGTGGTGGCGGCGGAGGGGGGCAGATGCGGGCCGAAACCAAGACCACCTGCTCGCAGTGCGGAAAAGAGACGACCGTACCGTTCCGGCCGACCCAGGGCCGGCCCGTCTTCTGCCGGGAGTGTTTCCAGGCAAGGCGGTCGATGGGAGCGGCGTAAAAGAGTTCTGTACCAGAGACGCGGCAGAGAGCAGGGCCACCGAAATCGGTGGCCCTTTTTTATTCTACCGGGTAGGTAGCCAACCAGGATTCCAGTTGGGCAACGGCTTCCGGCATGTTGCGTCGGCCATAACCGAAACGAATGTGGTGAGGCTGGTCATAGACCGTACCGGGCAAGAGCAGAACACCGGCTTCGCGGACGGTTTGCTCGCAGAAAGACTGGACATCCTGCCGTGCTTTGAAGCGGGTAAACCCGATGGTGCTGGCGTCGGGCGGCGTCCATGCAAACAGCTTGCTGTGCCGAGAGAAGAATGCGGCAAGTTGAGGGAGATTCTGGAGAACGATCTCGAGGTTGCGGTCGATGAATTTCTGACGATGCCGCATGGCCAGGGCGGTCAGGAATTCGCTCGGGGCGCTCGCGCAAATGGTGGTGTAGTGCTTCAGCGAGACGATCTTTCGCAGAAAAGCAGAATCGCGGCAGGCCAGCCACGCAAGTCGCAAGCCGGGAAGCCCGTAGGTTTTGCTGACCGAGCCGAGACTGAGAGCGCGATCGTAGAGGTCACAAGCGGCGGGCAGTCGCGTGGACGGATCGTGCTCCAGTTCGCGGTAGACTTCGTCGCTGAAAACATAGGCACCGGTCTGTGAAGCAAGGTCGAGAACGGAGCGAAAAATAGCCGGAGGCATGAGCAGACCGGTGGGATTGTGGGGCGAGTTGATGTAGATGGCCCGGGTGTTCGGCCGGAGCAGGGAGGCGAGAGCGGCAAGATCATGGGCCCAGCCATTGTCCGGCTTGCGCTGCCACTCGCTCACCGCCGCACCGGTACTCTTCGGCAGGGTGAGCGCACTTTCATAACACGGCGTTTCGACGATGGCGTGGTCGGTCGGGGTCAGCAGCGCGTGATAGAAGAGAAAGATGGCTTCTTGTGCGGCCGAGACCACCACGAGTTGATCGGGCCGAATGTGCCGGTAGAGGCTCGCGAGGACTTCGCGAAGCCAGGGAGCACCGGGAGATTCCGTGTAGCCGCACCAGTGCCTCAGAAAAGCGTCCTGGGCGCCGGGCTCGAGCGAAAGCAGCTCTTCGATCGTCTGCGATTCGGCGTCCGAGCTCGAGAGCAGAAACTTCGAGGAAAACTCGTGCTCGCCCATATATTCTTCAATGCGGAACGGAGTGATTTCCATGAAGGCGAGTGTGCCAAGGGGAACGGGCAAGCGTCCAGAACCAATTTGACCGTCGCATCCGGGACCAGCGAGCGCGAAGCGGCCGGAAGAGAGTGTGTTTTGGGGGTCGAGAGAGTATGATACTGGCTCCGAAGTCCCCAGAGAATACGCGATCCGGAGGGCCACAGATGGCTCACCGCTTCACCATCGGTGTCGAAGAAGAATTCCAAATTATTGATCCGGAGACGCTGGAGCTGCGCTCGCATGTGGTGCAACTGCTGTCGGCGGCTGCCTCGCGGGGGCTCGGCGATCAGGTCAAACAGGAGATGCACCAGTCCATCGTGGAAACGGGAACCAAGATCTGCGAGAACGTGAGCGAATTGCGCCTGGAAATGCACCGCACCCGGAGCGAACTGGTGTCGGCTGCGGAAAGCACGGGCTTGCAGGTGGCCGCGGCGGGTACTCACCCTTTTTCCAGCTGGATCGACCAGGTGATTTCGCCCGGGGAACGCTACCAGAACATTGTGGAGGAGATGGGCCAACTGGCCCGCTCCCTGCTGATCTTCGGAATGCACATCCACGTGGCCATGCCCGACAAGCAGGCCACCATCGACATGATGAACATGGTGCGCTATTTCGTGCCCCACCTGCTGGCGCTTTCGACCAGCTCACCGTTCTGGATGGGCCGCAACACCGGGTTAAAATCTTTTCGCACCACGGTCTTCCGGCGGTTCCCGCGGACCGGTATTCCGGAAACATTTGATTCCTGGAGTGCCTACGAAAATTTCGTGAATCTGCTGATCCGGCTGAACTGCATCGATAACGGAAAGAAGATCTGGTGGGACGTGCGGCCGCACCCGACCTACGGAACGCTGGAGTTCCGGATGTTCGATACCGCCACAAGAGTGGAGGACGCCGTGGCCATCGCCGCATTGACACAGGCCATTGTTGTAAAGCTGTACCGGCTGTATACCAGTAACATGGGATGGCGGTACTACCACCGGGCGCTCATTGAGGAGAATAAATGGCGCGCGGCGCGCTATGGAATCGAAGGGAAGATGATCGATTTCGGCAAGGAAGAGGAAGTGCCGATGAAGGCACTGATTCCCGAACTGCTGGAACTCGTCGATGACGTGGTCGATGACCTCGGCAGCCGCAGTGCCGTGGAATACATCCACACGATTTTGGCCGAAGGAACCAGCGCGGAACGCCAGATGAAGGTCTTCAAGCAAACCGGAGATTTGAAGGACGTCGTGCGGCACCTGGTGGCCGAAACGCGCGCCAGTGCGCTGGATACCAAGTCCAGTTCGGCAGGCACGCTGCAATAACGGCCGTCTCTCCGGCGGCGGCATCGGTAAGGAGGAAATCATGATGAAAGTTGGACTGATGTGCGGGCGGGAATTCAGTTTTCCTCCGGCGTTTCTGGCGCGGGTGAACGAACTCGGGAAAAAAGACGGCGTGAGTGCCGAGTACGTGAAACTCGGCGGAACCAAGATGGGCGAGGCGGCGGAATACCGGGTGATCGTGGACCGGATCTCGCACGAGGTGGAGTACTACCGGGGTTACTTGAAGCATGCGGTGCTGCAGGGAACCTACGTGATCAACAACCCGTTCTGGTGGACGGCGGACGACAAATTTTTCAACTATACGGTGGCGGCGAAACTGGGCATCGCCATACCGAAAACGGTCCTGCTGCCGCAGAAGGGCTACCCGCCCGATGTCGACATCAATGCTGAATCGCTGCGCAACCTGAAATACCCCATGGACTGGGTGGCACTGCTCGATTATGTGGGACGGCCGGCCATCCTGAAGCCGTTTTCGGGCGGCGGGTGGAAACACGTCTACAAGGTAAATAACGAAGAAGAACTATTGCAGGCCTACGATCAGACCTCGCCCTATTGCATGACCCTGCAGGAGTTCATCGACTTCGAGCAGTACGTGCGCTGCTTTACGTTCGGGAAAACGGATATCTTGCCGGTGGCCTATGACCCGAAGGAGCGGCGTTACCTGGTGGAGCACAACTATCTGAAGCCGGAGCTCGGAGCCCGGGTCGTGAAGGATGCGCAGACCATCAACCTGGCGCTCGGCTATGAAATGAACACCATCGAGTTTGCCGTGAAGGACGGCGTACCGTACGCGATTGATTTCCTGAATCCCGCCCCGGACTTCGAGCGCGACCGTATTACCGAGTTTTACTTCGAGCACGTGCTCGAGAAAATGTCGCGGCTGGTGATTGACCGCGCGCTCCACGGGAACGTGGCAAATACCTGGCCGCGCTGGGAAGAGATGCTCGGCATGGGGGCGCCTGCGGGATTCACGGGTGCGCCACGGACTGCCCAGAGCGCGCAGGCGGCACCCTCCACATCCCCTCTGACCGCCCGCCGATGAGAGCCACGGGGACAAGAGCTACCGGGAATCCCGATCCGGTCGAATATTGGGACGCGCTGCTTCGGCCGCTGGTGCATAAGTCGCCCGACTTGCCGAAGAAATTCCTCGAGCAGGTGCGCGCGGCGCGTCTGACGTTCGGCAAACGCGTCCACTGCCCCTTTCTGCGGCCGGTATTCCTCTCCCCCCAGGACGAGGAGCGGGTGCGGACCGTCGCGGAAGCGATCGCCGCGATTGCCGAACGGCTGACCCGCGCCGCGATTGCCGATGCTTCCCTTTTCGCGCAATTCCGTCTGCGGCCGGAAGAGGAGCGGTTGGTCCGGATGCCGGCGGGATTCGGGCCGGCCAGCACGGCTTCCCGGCTGGACGCGTTCCTGCTGCCCGAATCGCTGAAGTTCACCGAGTACAACGGAGAATCCCCGGCCGGGGCCGGTTATTCCGAGACCCTCTCCGATCTATTTCGTTCCCTGCCGCTGATGGAGGATTTCAAGAAACGGTTCGAGGTGCACAGCTATCCGCTTTCCGCCAGGCTGCTGGACGCCCTGGTAACAACGTACGTGGATTGGGGCGGACAGAAGAAACAGCCGCAAATGGCCATCGTGGATTGGAGGGAGGTTCCGACCTGGAACGAGTTCGAGATTCTCGAGGAACGCTTTGAGAAGATGGGCATCCCGGTGGTCTTGGCCGATCCCCGCGAGCTCGACTTCGACGGAAAGAGACTGCTCGCGAAGGGAAAACCGATCGATCTGCTGTACCGCCGCGTGCTGATCAACGACATCGTGGCGAAACCCAAGGAATGCGAAGCCCTGGTGCGGGCGTATGAATCAGGAACGGTGTGTGTTGCGAACAATTTCCGTTGCAAGATTCCTCACGTAAAGGCCTTTTTCGCCGTTCTCACGGACGCGAAAAATGCCAAGTATCTTTCATCGGAGGAACGCGGGCTGATCGAGCGCCACATCCCGTGGACGCGGGTGGTCGGCGACGTGAAAACGGAATACGGCGGTGAACCGATCGAGTTACTCGATTACATCCGCAAGCAGCAGAAGAACCTGGTACTGAAACCAAGCGACGAATACGGGGGCATGGGCGTGACGCTTGGCTGGGAAGTGGAGAAAAAGAAGTGGGAGCAGGCCATAGAACAGGCCCTGCCTGGCGGGAAGGCGGCCAAGGCGCACGGGAGCTGGATCGTCCAGGAGCGCATTCCCATGCGGCGCGGGGTGTTCCCGCACATCGGGAAGGGCTATAAGGTCGATTTTCGAAACATGCTGGTAGACTTTGCACCGTATCTGTTCCGCGGCAAGGTGGCCGGCTATCTGACCCGGCTGAGCAGTACCAGCCTGGCAAATGTGACCAGCGGCGGCGGGCAGATTCCGTCCTTCCGCGTGGAAGCAAAACGACCGGAGCGGCGCGCCCGGGCGGACAAATCCTGAAGCAGGGCAATTGGCAGACAGGCAAATTCCGGTAAAATAGAGAGAATGTCCTTTGGAAGCGCACCTGGTGAGCTGATGGCCGGCGCGAAGAACGCCGTCGACGTGTGCCTGGGTGTGCGACCCGGAGAGCGGGTGGCGGTGATTGCCGACGAGGTAAGCCGGAGCGTCGCGGCCAGTCTCGAACGGGCTCTGGTCGATCGCGGCGCGAAGTTCACCGGCCTGTTGCTCGAAGATTTTGGACCCCGGCCCATGACCGGTGCGCCCGGAGCCGTCCTGGACGTGCTCGAGCAGACCGATGTTGGCGTGCTGTGCATGACACCGCAGCCGGGTGAACTGGGTGCACGGATGGCCATCGTGCGGGTGGTCGAGCGTCGGCAGATCCGCTATGCCCACATGGTCGGCGTGACGCCGGAGATTATGCAGCAGGGCATGCGCGCGGATTACCGGAAAGTGGATGAGTTGAGCGACCGGTTGCGCGAGCGCATGTTGCGTGCCAAGACCTTGAGAGTGCACACGGAAGCGGGCACTTCCTTCCACGCGCACTTTGATCCGCACCTCGATTGGGTGAAAACCAGCGGGTTGATCAGTCCGAGGTATTGGTCCAATTTGCCCGCGGGAGAAGTCTTTACCACGCCGGCGACGGTCGACGGCAGGTTCGTGTGCGATGCCACAGCGGGCGATTATTTCAACGGCAAATATGGAGACTTGCAGGCGACACCTCTGGTCATGGAAATAGCCGGTGGAAGACTGAAGCATGTGGAATGCCCGCGGAAGGACCTGGAAGAGGAGTTCTGGAGCTACTGCCACACCGACGAAAACAGCGACCGGGTGGGAGAACTGGCGTTTGGAACAAATCTGGGCTTATCGCGCATGATCGGAATTTTATTGCAGGACGAAAAATTTCCGGGCGTGCACTTGGCCTTCGGGGATCCCTACGGCAGCCAGACGCACGCGGACTGGAAATCGCGGACCCACGTGGATGTGTTAACGCGGAATTGCGACGTTTGGATTGACAGCGACCAGGTCATTGAAAAGGGTCGCTACCAGCTCGACCGGCTGGGGCTCGCCTGAGCTCCTACCCCTCCCGGATACCCTCGCCAACTCGTCTTCCCTGTTGCGGTTCCGCGGCAGGCCGGCTCGGCAAGAGCGATCCGATCGGCGAATCGCGCCCCTGCTTAAAACAATTGGGAGAGATATTCGCGCATCTGGTGTTTCCAGTACGGCCAGTCATGGCCGCCTTCTGGACCCCAGTTGTCGACGGAATGCCGGATCCCTTTGCTCGCCAGCACTTCCGACAAGCGATAGGTGGGCCCGCTTTTTTCCCACGGGCCCGTACCGGTAATCAGGTGGATGTCACAGGAAGCCAGCTGCTCGTAATACCAGGGATCGGAGAGATTGGCCAGATAATCGACCGGATTGTTGAAATAGAAATTATTGTCGTACACGCCGTCCATGAAACTTTTCAGGTCATAAACACCGGACATGGCAAAGCAGCGCTTGAATGCATCGGGGTGTTTGAAAAGTGTGTTGGCCGCGTGATATGCCCCGAAGGAAGCGCCCATTGTGGAAATCGCGATATTGGACTGGCAACTCGACCAGATGAAAGGCACCACCTCCTCGCGAAGATAGGAATCAAAGACTGATTGCACATAGCTGCGATGGAGCGGATGTGCGCCTTTGTTGTAGAAGCTGAGGCCGTTGATGGAATTGACGGTAAAGAGTTTCACCCGTCCGGCCTCGATGAAATCCGCAAGGGAGCCGACCATGCCTTGTCCTTCAAGCTCCCATTCATCGCCGGCACTGGTGGGAAAACCGAGCAACGGTGGCCCCCAATGGCCGTAAACGACAACGCCCAGCTCCAGGCCAAGGCGGGGAGAGTGCCAGCGATGATATTCACGCTTCATGTCGAGAGTCCTCATTGAACTGCGGAAAAGCAGTATGCCAGCGGGAATGGCCACACGGCAATGGCGGATCCGGGCAACGGCTGGCCAGGCCCGGGGTTGCAAGCATGCCAAATGTGGGTAGGATAGAGGACTGTGGTGTGCGGATTTTGAGAGATTTTCGTCGATCGATACGCCAGGTGGGGAAATGATCCAAATCGAAAATGTAAGCCGGCGCGGGTTCCTGAAGGGAATGGTGGGCGCTGGAGCGCTGGTACTGGGCGCGCAAATCTTGCCGGAGAGGATCTTCGGAGCGACGGCCGGCACCAGTGAAGATCCGATCGCGAGCGCCGTTCTGCAACCGAACGTGTATCTGGCGATCGATACGGACGGAACGGTATACATCGTCTGCCACCGCTCCGAGATGGGAAGCGGGAATCGCACCGGCTTGCCGCGCATTGTCGCCGATGAACTCGATGCCGACTGGAACCGGGTGAACGTGGTGCAGGCCCCGGGAGATGCGAAATACGGTGACCAGGATACCGATGGCTCGCACTCGGTCGTGAGCTTTTTCGATATCTTGCGGGAGTCCGGTGCCAGCGCGCGATTGATGCTGCTCCGGGCAGCGGCAGCGACCTGGGGAGTGCCGGAAAAAGAGTGCACCACGGAGCCGAACCTCGTGGTGCACAAGGCCAGCGGCAAGCAGCTCAGTTACGGCCAACTGGCTCCCCTGGCGGCCAAATTGCCGGTTCCGAAGAAGGAAGACGTGCAGTTGAAGGCGCGTAAAGAGTGGCGCTACATCGGGCAGCCCGCTCCGACCTACGACTTGAAGGATATGGTGAGTGGTAAGGCGGCCTACGGCCAGGATACCCGTATGGACGGGATGTTGTATGCGTCCGTCGTCCATCCGCCGGTATACGGAGGAGCGGTAAAAAGCGTCGATGATTCCGCGACCCTGAAGGTAGCGGGAGTCAAGCAGACCGCGACCCTCGATGCCTTCAAGCCGCCCGTGACCATGCAGGCGCTCGGTGGAGTCGCGGTGCTTGCGGAAAACACCTATGCTGCATTTCAGGGCAGGAAAAAGCTGAAGGTGGAGTGGACCAGGAGCGAACACGGCGTCTGGACCTCCGACACGTTCCGGAAGGAACTGGAGGCGACGGCGCGAAAACCCGGCAAAGTGGTCCGGGAAAACGGCAATGTGGAGGAAGCCTTCGCCAAGGGCGGCAAGATTGTGGAGGCGGAATACTACGCGCCGATGCTGGCGCATGCCGCGATGGAACCGCCCGCGGCTCTGGCCGTGTACCGGGACGGGAAAGTGCAGGCCTGGGCTCCGACGCAGAACCCCCAGGGCGCGCAGGAGGCGATCGCGGCAGCGGTCGGGGTAAAGAAAGAAGATGTGACCGTGCACGTGACGCTGCTCGGCGGCGCATTCGGACGAAAATCGTTTCCGGATTTTATCGTGGAAGCCGCGGTACTTTCGAAGAAAACTGGAACGCCCGTGAAGGTGGTCTGGAGTCGGGAAGACGACATCAAATTTGACGCGTTCCATTCGGTAGCGGCGATGTATTTCAAAGCCACGCTTGGCACGGATGGAAAACCGGATGCCTGGCTGCAGCGCAGCGTGTTTCCGCCGATCGCATCGACCTTCGACGCTTCGGCGCTCTATCCGGACGCCGGAGAAATCGGGCTGGGCTTCAGTGATGTTCCGTTCGCACTGCCGAACCAGCGGGCGGAAAGTGGCCCGGCTCCCGCGCACACCCGCATTGGCTGGCTGCGATCGGTCGCCAATATCTACCACGCCTATGGCGTGCATTCCTTTGTTGGCGAACTGGCGCATGCAGCCGGAAAAGATCCCGTAGAGTATGTGCTCATGCTGCTCGGGCCGGCCCGCATCATGCCCAAGTCGGAATTGCCCAAGGACTACACCAACTACGACGGTGATTACGAGAAGTACCCCATCGACATCGCCCGCTTCCGCCGCGTGGTGGAAATGGCGGCGGAAAAATCCGGCTGGGGCAAGCAAAAAATGGGCAACGGCTTCGGAATGGGGATGGCGGTCCATCGCAGCTTCCTGACCTACGTAGCGACCGTGGTGCAGGCGGAAGTCAAGGACGGGCAAGTGAGTATCCGTCGGGTGGATACGGCTCTCGACGCGGGAACCATCGTGAATCCGACCATCGTCCGGCAGCAATTCGAAGGTGCGGCGGTGATGGGAACCAGCATTGCATTCTACGGGGAGATCTCGGCGACCAACGGGGTGATCGATCAATCGAATTTCGACAGCTTCCAGGTAGCGCGCATGAACGCAGCGCCTCGGGAAACCCACGTGTACATCGTCGAAAGCGACGCGCCGCCGGCCGGCATCGGGGAGCCGGGCCTGCCTCCCGTGGCGCCGGCGATCTACAACGCCTTCTTTGCCGCGACGGGAAAGAGGGTGCGGGAGATGCCCCTGGCAAAGTCGGGGCTGGCCTGAGCAGCGGAGAGTCGGCTGCGATCCGTCCTGAGCAAGAATGATTTTTTTGAACTGTGGTTCCGAGGGCGCGGCAAATCTGCGCCCTTTCCTTTTTTGTCGTAGGATGCGGACGTATTCCTCGGGAGGATCGATTGAAACGAAGGGTGGCGTTTTTCTGTTTGGTGTCCGCATGCCTGGCGGCTCCGGCCAGTGCGCAACGACGGCCGGTGCTGCCGCAGATTGATGAACCGCATCCCTATTACTACCGGGAACTGTATCTGCCGCAGTTGACCGGCGGGCCGAGCAGCCTCTGCTGGGGGCCTGACTCGAACGAGCTGGTGTATTCGATGGCCGGAACGCTGTGGCGCCAGCGACTGGGTTCGCACGAGGCCGTGCAGCTGACCGATGGACCGGGGTACGATTATCAGCCCGATTGGTCCCCCGACGGGAGGAGTGTCGTGTATGTGTCCTATCAAAAGGATGCGATGGAATTGTGGTTGCTCGATCTGGCCAGCGGTAGGTCGCAGCAGTTGACGAACGACGGAGGCGTGAACGTAGAGCCGCGCTGGTCTCCGGACGGACGGAAGCTTGCCTGGGTCTCAACGCGATACAACAAGCGCTTTCACGTTTTCTTGGCCGATGTCGTGGACGGCGGACTGCGGAATGTGGTGCGGCTGACAGGGGAGACCAGGAGTTCCCTGCCCCGTTATTACTACAGCGCATACGATATGGAAATCAACCCGGTCTGGACGCGGGATGGGAAAGAGATTTTGTTCGTTTCAAACCGAGGGCATATCCAGGGAACCGGCGGATTCTGGCTGATCCAGGCCGAGCCTGGAGCGGAAGCGAGAGAGATCCACTACGAGGAGACCAACTGGAAAGCGCGGCCGGACTTTTCGCCGGATGGTTCGCGGATGGTGTACAGCTCCTACCTCGGAAGACAGTGGCACAACGTGTGGTTGATGCCGGCGAAGGGTGGCGATGCATTTCCGCTGACCTATGGGGATTGGGACGAGACCAATGTGCGCTGGTCGCCGGATGGAAGCCGGGTGGCCTTCCTTTCGAACCAGAATGGATCTACCGCCATCCACTCACAATTCGTTCGAGGTGGTGCGGCCGAGGAGTTCAGGATCGAGGCGCGGCACTACGTGCACCCTCACGGCTGGCTGGCTCTTGAAATCCACGGGGGCGAGGCCGCCGGGGCACCCCGGGTATCGGTTACCGACCAGGCCGGGCGATTCTATGCGCCTGCTGGCGCACGGATCTTTGCCGATGATGGATTTGACCGGGCCGAGCTGCCCTTTGAACGGCACTACTTCTACGCTCAGACCATCAGCGACAGGACCATCGAGGTCCCGGCGGGTGAATACACGGTCGAGGTTTCCGAGGGACTTGAAATCGCTCCGCTGCGGCGAACGGTCAACGTTGCAGAAGGCCGCCGCGAGACAGTGGAACTCACCCTGCAACCCCGGAAACTCGAGCTGGCCCCGACGAAACACTGGGTGGCGTCCGATCTCCACGTCCATATGAATTACGGAGGTACCTACCGGAATGATCTGGATGATCTGGTAAGACTCGGCGAGGCGGAGGGGCTAGAGGTGGTGAATCAGCTCACGGTAAACAAGGAACAGCGGTACCCGGACATCCAGTTTCTCGCCTTTCAGGAGACCGGCAGCCGGGCCGATGCCAGATACCGCGCCCATGACCTGCGCATCGTGCAAGGGCAGGAATTCCACACCAGCTACTGGGGACACCGGGGAATAGTGGGACTCAAGGACCATCTGCTCTTGCCGGGATATGCGGGGTATCCGGATACCGCGGCGGCAAGCTTATCTCCGATGAATGCGGACGTGTATGACCTGGCCCACGCCGAAGGGGCGCTGGTCGGGGCGGTGCACCCCTTTGACGAGGTGCCGGACCCCTATGCCAAGCCGGCCGAGCGAATCACGGACGAATTGCCGGTCGATGTGGCACTCGGAAAACTGGACTACATGGAGATCGTGGGGTTCAGCGATCACAAATCCACGGCGGCGGTGTGGTACAAACTGCTGAACCTGGGGTTCAAACTCCCTGCCGGCGGAGGTACGGATGCGACTGCGAATTACGCCGCGCCGATCCGCGGGCAGGTTGGATTTGATCGTGTGTATGTCTGGACTCCCGGCTGGCCGGTCAGTATCGACACCTGGAAGGAGGCGCTCAAACAGGGCCGAACGTTCGCGACCAACGGGCCATTGATTGAGTTCCAGCTGGGCGGGGAGATGGTTGGCGGCGAACTGAAGTTCGATGCGCCTCAGGCGGCGGTCCCTTTCACGGCGAAGCTTCGTTCCATCGTACCCGTGGACCATCTGGAGCTGGTGTGCAACGGAAAAGTGGCCGAGACCCTGAAACTGGACGGCTCGAGGGAGTCGGCCGATGTCAGCGGAACGATTCCCCTCGCTCGTAGCGGCTGGTGCGTGTTGCGAGCCTGGAGCGAAAAGGCAGTCTATCCCGTGATGGACAATTACGCCTACGCAACGACCAGCCCGGTCTATCTGACCATCGGAGGCCAACGCGCCTATGCCGAGGAGGATGCCGGTTACTTCAAGGCCTGGATTGACAGGACGATCGAAATCACGGACCGGTATCCGGACTGGAATTCACCGGAAGAAAAACTGCGGGTGATGCAGAAGTTGCGCGATGCCCGCGCCGTGTATGAAGGCCTGCACCCTTAAAAGGCCCGACCCTGCTTGTGGAGGGCGGGAGAATAGGGATAAAATTCCTCCGTCATTTCAATACGTTGCGGTTCCTCGAAGACCCATGAAACGCACGACGGGTGGTTAGGTTCCAGGAAGGGCCATCGCTCCGCCCTCGATTCCGGATTAGCATCTTGGAAGGATGGATGTTCTCTCGGGCACCGGGGGGCGTTCGCGCGAAGAGGTGAGCAACGTCCACGAGAAAAGTGCCGGAGAGGCCAAATGAGATTTTCTGTGAAGCAGGGATCGACGGGGAAGGAGAGCACATGATCATCGGTGTGCCCAGAGAGATTTATCCGAAAGAACGACGCGTGGCCCTGGTGCCGGCGGTCATTCCGAATCTGAAGAAGGCCGGCCTGGAGGTGGTGGTGGAGTCGGGCGCCGGGATAGAGGCGGGCTATCCGGATGCGGAGTACGTTGAGAAGGGAGCGCGGCTGATCGAAGGTCGCGCGGAACTGTTCCGCACCGCGGACATCATCGTGCAGTTCCTCTGTCATGGCGCAAACGACAAGAACGGGAATGCGGATCTGGCGCTCATGAAAAAGGGCCAGGCGGTGCTTGGATTTCTGCGGCCGCTCGGGGCCCTCGGCACCGTGCAGGCGTTTGCCGATCAGGGAGTGACCACGTTCTCGGTGGAGTTGATGCCGAGGACCACACGCGCGCAGAGCATGGACGCGTTGTCGTCGATGGCAACGATCTGCGGGTACAAAGCGGTGGTCCTTGCAGCCGACACTTTGCCGAGAATGTTTCCCATGCTGACGACAGCCGCAGGGACGATCGCGCCGGCGCGGGTGCTGATCATCGGCGCGGGAGTGGCGGGACTGCAGGCGATCGCAACGGCGCGGCGGCTAGGAGCGGTGGCTTCGGCTTACGACATGCGGCCGGCAGCCAAGGAACAGGTGCAAAGTCTCGGCGGGCGTTTCGTCGAATTGCCCATTGAAGCCAAAGATGCCCAGGATGCGCGAGGCTATGGCAAGGCCCAGGACGAAACGTTCTACCAGAAGCAACGCGAGTTGCTCGCAAAGACCGTGGCGGAAAGCGACGTGGTGATCACGGCGGCCGTCATTCCGGGGAAAAAATCACCCGTGCTGGTCACCAAAGACATGGTGGAGAAAATGGCGCTGGGTTCGGTGATTGTGGACCTGGCCGCGGAACGCGGCGGAAACTGCGAACTCACCCGACCGGATGAAGTCGTGGTGGAGCACGGAGTGACGATCATCGGAGAGTTCAACCTGGCAGGGGCCGTACCGTATCACGCGAGCGCCCTGTATGCGCGGAATGTCAGCGCGTTTCTCCTGCACCTGGTGAAAGACGGACAAATCCGGCTGGACCTGAAAGATGAAATCATCCGGGAGACGCTCGTGACCCACGAGGGAGAAGTCGTGAACGCGCGCGTGCGCGAGTTTTTCTCGCTTCCGGCACTCGAATCGACGCCGGCAGTAGGAGGGGCGTGATGAAACTGGATCTGCTGACGGGATTGTATGTATTCATGCTGGCGGCGTTCATCGGATTTGAAGTGATCCGGCGCGTCTCGCCCCTGCTCCATACACCGCTGATGTCGCTGACCAACGCTCTGGACGCCATCGCCGTCGTGGGGGCCATCATCCTTGCGGGCGAGGGGAAGAGCACCCTCGCCATCATCCTGGGAACCATCGCGATCGTAGCGGCGACCAGCAACATTGTCGGCGGCTTCATCATCACCGACCGAATGCTCAAGATGTTCAAGGCCAGCGGCCCGAGGAAGCCGTGACGACATGATCCCCGACCAAATCATAGAAGTCACTTACCTGATCGCCACCGCACTTTTCATCCTTTCCTTGAAATGGCTGAGTTCGCCGGCAACCGCGCGACGCGGTGTCTGGGCAGGCGAAGCCGGCATGCTGCTCGCGATCGTGGGCACGCTCATGCATCACGGCCTGACCTACCGGTGGGTAGCGATCGGGCTGGTCCTCGGGACGATCATCGGCGTACCACTCGGACGAGTGGCCATGACCGCGGTGCCCCAACGAACGGCGTTGAGCCATGCGTTCGGAGCCCTGTGCGTGACGCTGGTGGGAACTGCGGAGTTTTATCTGCGCGCTCCGGATGTGCCGAAATTCATGATGGGCGTGCTCTCGCTCGAAGTGATCCTGGGCGCGCTGACATTCACCGGAAGCCTGATGGCCGCAGGAAAGCTGCAGGAAATCCTGCCGCAGCGGCCGATCACCTATAAGGGACAGAACCTCGTCAACCTGGGACTGCTGGCGGTCGCCATCGCCATCGCCGGGATGCTGGTCGAGCATCCGGAGAAGATGTATCTGTTTCCGCTGATCATCATCATTCCCTTGTTTTTCGGGGTGATGATGATTATTCCGATCGGCGGAGCGGACATGCCGACGGTGATCTCGCTCTTGAACTCCTATGCAGGCTTGTCGGCGGCGGCCATGGGATTCGTGCTCGGAAGCAAATTGCTGATCATCGCGGGAGCGCTCGACGGCGCTTCGGGCTTCATTCTTTCGGTCAATATGTCGAAAGCGATGAACCGGTCGTTTACCAACGTTTTGTTCGGCGCGTTCGGGCAGGAGCAGGCGGCGATGGCGGGTGCACAGGAGACCCGTCCGGTTCGCAGCGCTTCGCCGGAAGAAGCGGCGGGCATTCTGGCCGCAGCCAGCAAAGTTGTCATCGTGCCCGGATACGGGATGGCAGTCGCGCAGGCGCAGCACAAGGTGCGCGAACTGTATGATTCCTTAACCAAGAAGGGTGTGGACGTGAAGTTCGGGATTCACCCGGTAGCCGGCCGCATGCCGGGGCATATGAACGTGCTCTTGGCCGAGGCCGACATTCCATACGACAAATTGCTCGAAATGGACGACATCAACGGGGATTTCCCGCAGACCGACGTGGCGCTGATCATCGGAGCCAATGACGTGACCAACCCGGCCGCACGCGAGGATAAGAGCAGCCCGATCTACGGGATGCCCATCCTGGACGTGGATAAGGCCCACACCGTGATGGTCATCAAGCGCAGCATGGGCGCGGGGTTCGCCGGCATTGAGAATCCGCTCTATTACATGGACAAAACGCTGATGTTGTTCGGCGATGCCAAGAGCTTCGTGGGCTCGATCGTGCGGGAACTGTCGGGGGGCCACAACTAGGCACGCTCGCACGACTGGCAGGCAGCAGGAGCAGGGCTCCGGGATAAGGCGGGTTTGAAAAGGGCGGGTGCAACGAACCGGTTGCGGCACCTCCTTTTTTCTTTACCGGTCCACTCAGGGCCGGTCGGGGCTCTCCAGAGCCTTCCAAACGCCTATCCCCGTCGCGGTTCCCACGACGACGGCCGTGACCAGCAGGAAGCGGCTCTGGCCTGCAGCGATCGGTGCGTGTCCCTTGACCATTTCCACGGGAGCGCAGGGGTGATGGTCGTGGTAGTTGTGGTAGTCACTTTCATCCGGCGAGAGATATTTGCGATAGCTGACTTCGTTTTCCGCGCGAACGCGGTAGGCCTTGCCTTGTTCAACAAAGTGGGATTCCGAGCCAGCCTGCACATTGGCCTGGCCGCGCTGGCTGTAGACGGTGACATTGCACGGATCGTCGAGACTGACTCTGCCGAGATCGCTCACGGCAAGGACGGGAGTGACGCGAATGTCGGAAGCCACGATGACCAGGTTTTGCTGTCCGCCGGGAGTCGTGTAGACGACCGATCCACGGTCCAGCTCGACGATCGCGCCATAGGGGGTGCGATAGATGTGTACGGCGGTGGAGCCTTGCAGTTCGAGCGCCAGTGCGCCGACGCGGACCAGCAGCGAACCATTCTCCTGTGTGGACAGCGAGTCACCAGAAAAGACAGAAGCCCCCTCGTCGGCGGCAACGTTGCCGACGAGCGCGCCGGTCGCCTTGGCAACCAGTCCCAAGGCAGGGTTCTGGGGTGCGGTTTGCGCCCACAGGGCGAGAGGGAAACCTGCAAGGACGAACAAGACAGTGAGGGCAAGCGAGCGCAAGATCTTCCCGGTCATTATTTCCCCTTTCCACAATCCGTCTCACGCGGGCAGGCGTGAGGGCCATGCTCTGCAAAAGTTGATTCCGATCCCGCACCAGAAGCACGGGGAGAGTTCGTAACATGGAATTTCATCGCGGGATCGCCAAACAGAATCCAGGTGCGCCGAACATCGCTGTCTGTTGCACCGGCCTTGGCATCCAGAATCAGTCGGCCGAGCGTGGCATTTGGTTCGACGGCCATTTGATGGAGAAATGCCAGGTTCAGGGAAGCCTGCGGGGGTTGCTTGGTCAACCCGGACGAGGCCCACACGGCGATGGCTCCTCCGTTCGGAGCGAGCAACAGGGATTTTGCGAGCGTCTCTGCGTAAACGTCCTGGAACAATCCGTTTAAACAGTCCATCAGCAGGTAAACCGGGAGATGGCCGCCATTGGTCAGTGCGGACGCATCCGTGTCATCAAAAATGTCCGAGAAAGACCACTGTTGCTCTGCGCCGTGACCGTTGTAATCGACAAGCAAGGCACCCTGATTGAGTGCCGAAACAATCTGGGCGTGCACCGTCGTTCGGTCGATGCCATCGGCAAGGATCTGGGTGCTGCTGAGCGAGCCGGGCAAAATTGCCGCAGCCGCGGTAGCCGCGGCAGTGAAGTTTGCGTCGACATTCTGATCGGCAATGAACAGTGCCTGGTTGTTCCAGGCGCCGGAATATTCTCCCTGCTCGTAACCGACAATCTTTGCAACCAGAAGATCTGCGTCCGCCGGGGTTCGAACCGGCAAGCGGCCGGTCGGCAGGGTGGCAAAACCGGTTTGCTGAAAATCGGTGAACCAGTCGTCGGAAGCAGTCTTGAACGCAGCCGTCTCGATGATGCGGGTGGGGACGAAATCGAAATCTCCAAAGCCGAGATAGTTTCTGGGGTCCATCGAGGCATCGCCAACCAGCAGCACGGCTTCGGGTTTCCGGTGCCAGTGCGAGCTGGCGAACTCGAGGTAGCTGCGGAGCGCATACGGGCTACGCTCTCCGTAGTTGAACGCGTCAAAGATCTGCTCGGTCGTCACGAGCGCCACAGAATGACCCTCTGCTTCGCGCAGTTCTACGAGAGGCGCCAACTGGGAAACGAAGTCGGGATGGGTAATGACGATAATGTCCGCCCCGGTACGACTGGAGTCCAGGCGCGCAGGATGGTGGTTTTCAAGGGCCAGCGGGGAACAGAGCGTGTCGGTCGAGAACGCCAGGAGAGTGCGCTGCAGTTCGGACCCGGCCGGAACCGCAGCAGTGACTCCGTAAGAACCTCCCTCGGATGCGATCTTCCCGCTGAGTTCGGAGATCCTGACCGGATCGGTGATGTCGAACACCCGCACATCCGAGTTCGCGAAGCCGGAAATGTGCACTTCCGTGCCGGGGCTAGCGGTTGCGCGCAGCCAGTCCGCATCTGCGGTGTAGGTGTGCATGTACTGGAGATGGATCGATTGCACCAGGCTGACGTCGTTATCGCCGTTGAGCGCGGCGAGCGTGACGGTGTTGCTGCCATCGAGAAGCCCGGAAGGATCCACAGAGAAGGTCTCTGAAGCGGCGGTTTGCCCGAGGAAATTGATGGTGCCAACAGACACGCCGTTGAACAGGACGGCGACGGAATGCTGCTGGGCGTCGGTCACCCCCTGCAGGGTGATTTCGAGGGTGATCGGGAGAGAGGAGGAGGCATCCCGATGCAAGACATCGAGTGTCTGGTCGACAGGGTCAGAGGTAACGATGGCGCCGAAGAAATTGTCACTCTTCTCGCCATTCAGCAGGGCCGCGAAATACGAGGTGCGGTCTTCCCGGACAACCGTGAACGGAAAGCTCGGGGGAGCGCCGGGTTCCGAGGCGGGAGAGTTCGCAGGGTAAATGCGATTGCCCGGCGCGCTTTCAGAAACCAGCCAGTAGATCCGTGTCGCCGAGAACGGGGTGTCGATCCCGGTTCCATAAAACTCAATGGCATCGTTCGGAGAACGGCTGCCCGAACCGTGGCCGAGGAGGAGGAGTGGCTGCTCGATCCCCTCCGCGTAGAGGTGCAACGAACGAAGATCGGCGTTCGGGTTGAGGCCGGCAGCAAACAGCTCGGAAAGCGGAACGTGGTACCAGCCTTCCTGGTCGACAGAGATCTTGACCGACGGGTAGTCTGCGGCGTTGAAAAGCGGAAGATGAAAGGACGGCGTCGGGAGAATCGGTTGTGACCTGATCGGCCGGTGGGAAGAAGTGGCCGTTGCTGCAGCCGATTGAAGCTGATTCAGGGCAGGAGAGAGTTTCAGAGCTTCCGCTGACTGCGCCTGCACTTGTGACGGGCGCGAATCGGAGGACGAGGCCTCGGCGTACACCGGGCCGTGAATCGTTCGTGTGCCGTTAATATCCAGGTCTTCGATCCAATAGGCAGCACCGGGAACGGGCGCGGAATCCAGGGCGGCATAGATCTTGGCGGCATGCTGAGGGCGCGAACCGCGCAGGAGCAGAGCGGATCCGGCGATGAGCGAAGGATCGATACGATGACGGCCCGAGGCGTCGTCACGATACAGGTGGAACCCGAGATTGCGGGATTCCTCCTGGGTGCGCCAGACCAGGCGCACCGTGCCATCTGTCTGCGAGAAGGCATGGAAAGAGGACAGCTCGACAGCCGAAGGAGATTGGATGGTGGACCCGAAGCTCGAAGTCGTGGTGGGGTTGGCATCGGATGTCGAAGTTGTGAGCGTGGCGGTATTGCAGGAGCCCACGCCCTGCGGGAGGGGAGGATAGCCGGGGCAGGCGACGCCGGAGGAGCTGAAGGTAACGGCGGAAACGTTGATGGTGATGATGGCCGTCGTGCCGACACCCAGATTTCCGAGACTGCAGGATACGTTCGGAGCGCTGTACGTGCATGACCCCATGGTCGACAGAGCGGAGGAATAGGTGACCTGCGACTGGATGGGATCGCTGACCATCACGTTTTGGGCCACGGCCGGGCCGGCATTGTGGACACTGATGGTATAGACGAGATTCGTGCCCTGATCGACGGGTTCGGGTGAGCCGGTCTTCGTGATGGTGATGTAAGCCTGTGTCGGGGAAGCCACCAGCGTGTTTACGTTCGCAGTGTTGTTCCCGGGAACCGGATCGGTGACCGAACTCGAGATGTTCGGAGAGTTGGTGATGGTCGTGCCGAGCGGTGTCGAAGCGGCAACCTGAACGACCACTGGAAATTGAACCATGGCGCCAACCGAGAGCACCGAGCCTGAATTCAGCTGACAGGAGATGGTGCCTGAGAAACCTACGGGAATCGGGTTCGAATTGCAGGTCCATCCGGTCGGCGCAGCGAAGGCAACCGCGAGCGTGGTGTTCAGCGGGATGGCGTCCGTAAAGGTAACTGTGGTGGTCGCTGAAGCAGTGATGGCAGCAGGACCTTTATTGGTGATGGATTGTGTATACGTGATGTTGCTGCCCGGGGAAACAGGGTTGGGCGTCCCGGAACTAGAAACCGCGAGATCAGCCGTGTTGGCGGCGGCAACCGTCGCACTCGCCGTGGAAGAGTTATTGGCGGAATTTGGATCCGGCGTGGACGAAGAGATGTTGGCGGTAGCCGAAATGATGCTGCCGGAAGAGGTCCCCGCGGCCACCGTGAGGACGACCGGGAAGTTTACGCTGGTGTTGGCCGCAAAGGTCGTGTTGTCGGTGCAGGAGATGATCCCGGTAAAACCGACCGGGATCGGGTTCGAGTTGCAGGTCCAACCGGAGGGCGCAGTGAAGGCGACACCGAGACTGGTGCTCGCCGGAATGGCTTCGGTAAAGACGGCGGAAACAGCGGCGAGGGGTCCGTTGTTTGAAACCGCGGCGGTCATGGTCACGTTCGAACCAGGAGCGACCGAGGCTGGAAGAGCGGTGTTGACGACGGCAAGATCCGCCTGGGTGGCCGCCGCCACAGTCGTCGTCACGGTGGCCGAATTGTTCGCGAGATTCGGATCCGATGTACCGGAAGTAATGGTGTCGACATCAACAATTTGCGTGCCGCTCGGGGTGGTCGCCGCAACCTGCACGCCGACGGTGAAAGTGCCGGTGCCGGCATTGGCAAAATCGGGATTGCTGCAGGTGATCGTTCCCGTGGAGCCGACGGGAGGAGTGACGCAGGTCCAGCCGGTCGCGGCGGTGATGGATTGAAACGTGGTGTTGGCCGGAATGCTTTCGCTGAATACCGCATTGACGGCGTCGAAGGGCCCGCCGTTGCTTACGCCCTGGGTATAGGTGATGGTGCCTCCCGGAGCAACGACTGCCGGCGAACCGGAGTTGGTGACCGCGAGATCGGCGGAAGCACAGTAGGCGCCAGGCTGCGTGCCCGGGGTTTCGGTAATGACATGGGTGGACTGGACGATTCCCGGTTGACCCGGGGTCGCCCCGTAGGAGTCCTGCACCGTGTCGGTGTTCCCGTTGTTCCCGCCGAGAACACTGCTTGCCGTGGGTGCAGCGGACAAAAGAATCACCCCTCCGCCGCCTCCGCCACCCGGACCGTGACGCTGGCCGGAAAAGGCACCCGGTGCTTCTTCAGGCCATGCGCTGCCCGCACTGCCCCCGTTCGCGCTCACCGTCAGACCGGTCAGATTGCCACTGTTGGCGTAGAAGAGGATCGAACCGCCCGCACCCCCTCCACCGGTACTGTCATTATCGGTGCTCAATGTGGACTGGCCATTGGAGGTAATGGTGCCGGTGCCGGTAATGGAGCCGGTGTGCACGATGATGATGCCGCCGCCTGCGCCTCCGCTACTATAAATTCCGGTGCAAGTGGTACCGCAATCGGCGCCGTGATTTGTTCCGGTGATGTAGTAGGAGCCGTCATTCGTGGTGCCTGCCCCTCCCCCGCCGCCCATCACGAGAGAGCTGGTGGTTGCCGGAAAAGGTGCACCGCCAAAACCTCCGTTGGTGGAATTCAGGGCCGTGAAACTGTTCCAGCCATACCCCCCAAGTCCTCCGGCACCCCCATTACTGCCAGCCCCGCCACCGGAATTTTCATTATTTGCGGCCGGATTGCCGTCCGTGCCGCCCCCACCTGCATTTCCCGGTGCACCACGCGAATAACTGCCGTTCGGAAGTCCTTCGACGCCGGTACTGGTTGCCGTGGTGGTCGTGGTGATCGTTGCGGGCGCCAAATACCGGGGAGTGCCTGCAATGCCCTCCCCTTTCGAAGCATCGGTGTTGATGGTCGCTACAGTGACGTAATCGGTGTTGGTTCCGGCGCCCCCCGCCAGAATTCGTCCTCCGCCACCGCGAAAGCCAAGGTAATCGGCTGCGACGGGTCCGCCAAGAGTGAGTTGCGAGGAAACATCAATTGCCAGTACGCCACCAACCGTTCCGGTCCAAGCCAGAGGCGCAAGCCCCGCGGCAAGCGTGGCCGAGGTGTACTGGGGGACGCGAATCACCTGATAGACCTGCTGCCCTTGCGTCGTGGTCGCCGCATTGTTGTAGTAGTTGTTCAGCAGACCGCTGTTGGTCCCCGTGCCAGTAAACTGCAGGGTGCCGCCGGTGGTCGGAACGGCGCTGGTGGCGGTGACGAATTCAAAATTGCCGGAGCCCTGAAGGCTGGTGGAACCATTTGCGGGATCCCCGGGAAAACCGTCACCGTAGGAACCGGTGTTAGTGTCATTGATTGCCGCGGCTTGCATTTGCATGAAGAGCAGCAAGTCACCCGCAGCGATGGCCTTGGCCGCGCCCGAAGAGGCGCCGAGAGCGACGGAAGTGGACCCGGCGGCGAGGGTTCCGCTGGTTGAAGGCGGATAGTAGGCGTTCACAACCTTGTTCAGAGTGCCGCCGGCAAGGTCTTTCCCCGGTGTGGCACAAACCAGTGGCTGAACAACGGTAATGATCGTGGCGGTGTTATTCAGTGCGTTCGGGTCCGTGGTGATCGGAAGGTTGATCTGGGCGGTGTTTGTGAGCGTGGCGGCGGTCGCGGGAGCTGCGACGGTGATCGTGAATGTGGCTGTCGCGCCCATGGCGAAGGAGCCGGTGAGCCCACACTGAACCGTGGTGGTTCCAGAACAGGTCCAACCTGCGGGAGCGTTAAAGGAAACCAGCGTTGTGCCCGTGGGAATCGCGTCACTGAAGACGTTCGCAACACTGCTCAAGGTGAGCTGGCCGAGGTTCTGCACTTGAATCGTGTAGGTAAGCTTTGAAAGGACAAAGACAGGCGTCGGGAAGGCGGTCATGGAGATGGCCAAATCCGCGGTGCTTGCCGACTCGACAATAACGCTGGTCACTGCAGTGTTATTGACTGGATTTGGATCCACGGTTTGCGAGGTAACCGTGGCCGAATTCAGAATGGTGGTGCCGGCGGCAGTTCCAGCATTGACCTGTTCGGTGATGACAATGTTGTTCGGAGAGGCTCCGTTTGCCAGCGCATTATTGAAGGTGCAGATGATCGGCCCGGTCCCGTTCGCAGCAGGAGTGCTGCAGGTCCAGTTCGTTGCCGTGATGCTCTGAAAGGTGGTGTTCGGAGGCGTCTGTTGGTACACCACCAGAGTGTTCGCAGGGACCGCGTTCGGTCCATTGTTTGTGACCACCCCGGTGTAGCTGTAATTGGTCGCCCCGGCGACAGCGGTGACCGAGGCGGTCTGGGTGAGGGCAAGATCGGCCTGGGCGTAGGCTGCGGGAGCACCCAAAGCGACCGAGAACAGCAGGAGCGGCAGAATTCCATACCAATAGGAATGTGCGCGCCGCAGGCGCAGAATTGCGGATGTCCGAACGCTGCGCAGCAGACCTCGCAAGGGATGAACTAAGCGCGTCTTGAATGGCGTGAACGGCCTTTCCTGCCTGCCGCGACGCAGGGAGAGAACTTTGCCGAATAAGCGCGTAACCGGAGGATCAAAATCGAGGCCCGTGTCGCTGCGAAGGACGATGGCACCGGATGACGAGTCGCAAGAACTCACACGGTGTACGAGAAGACCCTGCGCGTTCTCCGCCAACACCACGTCACCACGACGAAGGTCGGCCGCCTCCACCGGGGCCACCACGACCTCATCGCCATCGAGAAGATTGGGGCGCATGCTGTCGCCGTGAACCCGGAACCGGACGGCATTCCCGCGGCGAAGCAGGGCGACACTGAGTTCCTCGAACAGACGTGAATTCTTTCGCACCGTGGGATCAGACGCGCGCATAGCGGACGGCCTCCACTGCGCTTGGTGTGGGGGTGAAGCGCAATACGGAACAGGGCACGGAGCGTGTGAGCTGGTCCAGAAAATCCAAACTGAACTGGATGCCGCCTTTGAGGTACTGGGGAACAAAGGCGCGGGCGAAGAGTTCGGCGGCGGCTTGCGAAGCAGAAAGCCCGGCCAGTTCGTTGGCCGGGGCCTGTTCGAGAAGATAGATGGCCGATAAGGGCGCTCGGCCGGGCGAAGCAATGCCTGCGTCGCCGTGCCAGGGCGTGCCGTACATCCAGAATTTATCGCCATGCTTGCGAATGATGATCCGGTCGTCACTCAGCATCTGAACACCCGGCTGATCCATCCACAGCCGCGCCGTGGTGCTTTTCCCCGCGCCGGAGTGACCGAGAAAGAGATAGCCGCTTCCGTCCGTATCTGCCAGGCCAAGGGCATGTACTTCTACACCTTCTCCAAGTGCCAGGCGATGCATCATCACCAGCTCGTCGAGCGGATACTCGAGAGGAAAGATGGGGCTACCTGCAGGGAAGGCCGACCGGTTCAGAACGACGTGCCCGCGCTGGAAGGAGTGGTCGAACCAGGCCGCCTTGTAGGGCGAAGGGGCAACAGCCGGGCTCGAGAAGTAGAATTCGGTACCGGTCGCGGACAGGTAGGCGGACCACAGCCCCCCGGAGGAGAACGAGGGGACGGTGGACGGTTCTTCCAGTCGCTCGCTCCAGGCAATATCGAGCTCAATATGGCAGGCATGGTTGGCCGTAGCCGGGAGGAGAAAAGGCTGATGCTCTGGATCCAGGGTCACCGGCAGGTCCCTTGAACACCACATGCCAAAGGAAAAACCGCCGATATAAACGGCCAGGCGTGTGGCCTCGGTAAGATTTGTCGTCAAGCTAACTGCAGCGTGTGCCATGGTCTTTCCTCTGCCGTGCTTCGATCACGACCCGAACGTCTGACAGACATAAGTTCGACAGGAACCGGACACTGGACCGGTAATCCCGGCGACCTTGCAATGCCCCAGCACAGCCTCTTCCGGACGCAGGCTGACGCGCACGACCTGGGGCGGTTGGTACGGGGCTTTGGTGTTGCTCTCTGGTTTTTGTGTTTCCTTCATGTCTTTCCAGTTCCTATTCCGGGCGCTAGCGCCGATGCGTCCCGCAAGTCGAACAACCTCCAGCGGAACAGCCTCCGGGGGAATCCAGTACAGGAAGAAGTGAAGTCATCCTCGGTAAGGGGATGAGGTTCTTGGGCATGACGGAGTCGTTGTTGATGCGGGCGGCAGATTCGAGAAGTGCCGCATGGTGATCGCCTCCGGCGCAGCAGGAGCACTCCCCGTGTTTCGGAATATCGATTCCCAGGGCGAAGGCGCGCAAATGGGCGACCTGACATAGAAAATCGACGGGAGCCTCGGGGTCGCCACCCTCGAGCTCGCCGTTCGCCGGGCACATACTGCAAAGCGACTTGATGCGGCAGTTCGTGCAGATGGTCTCGCGGGTGGTCTCGGAGATCCGAATCTCCTTGAGCCGGCCGTCCCAGCCCTCCTCGAACGAGCCGGAGCGAAGGTCATACCCATCGCGATGAGAGAGAACGCAGATGGTCATCTGGCCCTTGGGATCGATGGCGCATCCGTTCTGTCCCCCGCCGCAGGTGTATTTCTTCGCAGAAGCCGGCAAGTTCACGCTGGCCTCATACGCCACCAGGCGCGCATATTCTGCCCGACGGGTCGGATCGGAGAATTCCAGACCAACGGCCTGCTCCGGGCTCAACCGCACGGCAAGTGGGCTTTGCGAACAATCGGTGCGTGGATTTACCAGCGGATCGAATTTGAATTCAACACCCAACTCCTGTTCGGCAAAACGCTTCATTTCATAGACTTCGTGGACGTTGATGGATGTCGGAACGGTCTTGAGCTTGAGGGGAAGCCCGCGCTCGCGGAGCAAGCGGATACCCTTCATGCAGCGGTCGAAGGACCCCGGGATGCGGGTCAGCGCTTCGTAGGTCTCGCGTGTCGCTCCATACAAAGTGATCTCAATGCTGAAAGGGGGATACTCGGCAAGATAGTCCACGATGCGCGGCGTAAGCATGGTGCCGTTGGTAAACAGGGTGATGATGAAGCCACGCTTTTTAGCTGCGCTATAGATGTCCAGAAAATCTTTACGCGCAAAGATCTCTCCCCCGGTGTAGAGAAGCCAGAGGCAGTTCTGTTCGACCAGTTGGTCGAGCAGGCGGATGTGTTCGTCGAGCGTCAACTCCTGGCGGCGAGCATCGGGATCGCCCATGGGGAGGTTGTTGTAGCAATGCTGGCATTCGAGGGGGCAGCGGTGGGTCACCTCAATCGAGACTTCGGCGGGCACACGCCGGCCGGCGAAGCGCTCGTGCAGGAGCGTCGAGAAATCACCATAGGTTGCGGTCTGAACCACTTTTGGCCCTCTTTACCTAGAAAATTAGGCTGCCGATTGAACCAGCTTTTCCTCGAGAAGCGAATCGAGAAAAGCCTGAATGTCCTTCTCCGCCTGCGTCGTGGTGACTTCAAATTCGTTGCAGACCCTCTCGACCATTTCGCCGACCGTGTGCCCTTCGGTCATAAAGTCCCAGAGCACCGAGCCGACCGGATTGAGGGTGTAAAGGGAATTGAGGTCGCCGACCCCGCTGCGGATCGGCACAATGATCAGTTCCCCTTCGATCTTCCGGGACACAACTTCCTGGTTGCGGATAAAACGAACCTCGTTTGTGAGCATGAAAATGCGTCAAACCTCCATCCGGGCCCAAAAATATAAGGAAGTACCCTTGGGAAAAGTTTGCAGGATTGACACGGGGGTGTCATGAAGGGAAACAACGTGTGTACCGTAACGGTACCTCGTAACGGTTAGGGCATCCGCCGGGCTCGGCCGGGGCCGAAAGTATTGCAAAACCGAAGGTTAGGAGGAAAGAGAGGCAGGGAAACTCCTTGAAAAGGTCCGTTTTAGGAGGCGCAAGCCGTAGCTAGATGGGAGGGCAGACCCGACCGGAAAGGCCATGCACCTCTTTAAGGCTTGTTTGCACGTGCCAGTCGAACCGAATCGACCAAAGCCCTGGCCATATCGATGATCTTGGCAGGTTCATTTCGTCGAAGCGCGGCCAGGTCGACCAGGTCCGCCCCGACACCGAGAGCAAAGGCCCCAGCGGCAAAATACTCGGCGGCGTTCGACAGGTTCACGCCACCGGTAGGAACGAAACGGGCACCCGGGAACGGGGCCTTCAAGGCCTTGATGTGTTTGGCGCCGCCGGCGCTTCCACAGGGGAAGATTTTGATGATTTTCGCGCCTGCTTCGAGTGCGGTCATGACCTCCGTCGGGGTCAGCGCACCGGGAATCGCAAGGGTGTCCCGCCCGGCGGCGAATTGAAGCACCGGAACCGAGAGCCCCGGACTCACCAGAAATTGGGCACCGGCATCAAGGCAAATTTCCGCCTGTTGGACGGTCGTAACCGTGCCCGCACCGGTCAGCACGCTCTTGCCATAATGCCGGATCAGCTCCTGAATCATGGCCGGTGCGTCGGGGACGGTCATGGTGATCTCAATGACCGGGATGCCGCCGCTGCAAATGGCGTCAACGGCCCGGCGCGCCTCGTCGAGATGGGCGGCCCGGACCACGGGAATAATACCGACCTCATGGATCTTGCCAATTGCGGATTCGATCGTCACGGCAGTGCTCCTGAAATTGCAGGCAAGGAAATGTTACCTCTGATTGGCATCGGGGTGCCGTCTCATTCGGAACTTTGCCAGGATGGATCGAGGTTCTTCGCTGGATCAATCGCCAGCCAGGCTACGGCGCCAAGGGCACTCAATACGGCCGCAAACAAAAAAGGGTAGGTCCAGCCGAAGTGGGCGGCGATGACCGGAGTGAGAATGGCGGTCACGGCTCCTCCGAGCTGCGCCCCCATATTCATAAACCCCGAAGTCGATCCTGCGCTGGCACCTGCGATATCCGCGGTAACCGACCAATAGCTGCTTTGCGCCAGGTAAAGGGCGCCCGCTCCTCCGGCAAGCACGAGACCAGCCAACCTTGCGCTCGAGGCCTGCGAACCGATGACCAGAAGAATGGCGGTGAGGGTAAGGGCAACGGCGGCAATGCTGCAACGCCCAACGCGTTTGCCGTAAGCCTTGCTGAGCTTGTCGTTCAGGATGCCGCCGAGAAGGCTGCAAACCACCATGGCCAGCGGCGGCAGCGTGCTATAGATGGCGCTGGACTTGAGATCAAGGCCGCGCACCTTGGCGAGATAGATGTAGAACCAGCTGAAAAAGATCCAGGCCACATATCCAAAGCAAAAATAGCTCAGCGTAACGAGCCAGACTTCTTGGCTTCGAAGTATCGTGCGCCAGGACACCGGTTTGCCGACCGGACTCCGCCGGTCGCGCTCTCCCCCCGGTCGGCCGGATTGAATATGATGAAGTTCGCGGGCGGAGACGCTTGGATGAGTTTCCGGGGTGTCGCGGGAGGCGAGAAACCAGATCAGGCCGGCCAGCAGGCCCAACAGCGCACTGAGCCAGAAAGACCAGCGCCAGCCATAGTGAACCATGATGTAGGTGACCAGCGCCGGTGCGGATCCGGCCCCAGCTCCCACTCCAGCGAAAATCAGACCATTGGCAAAACCCCGTTCTTCGGTGGGAATCCAGCGCGATATGAACTGATTGGACGCCGGGAAGATGATCGCCTCTCCGGCGCCCAACAGGAAGCGGACCAACACAAAAAGGAAAACGGCGCCAGCCATGGTGGGTGAAACCGCGGCAGTGAGCGCCGTGAAGATTCCCCACCACACCACGCCGGCCGTGAGGACCCGGCGCGGCCCCATGCGATCCGCCAGCCAGCCGCCCAACGTCTGAAAAAATGCATAACCCCAGAGGAACGCGCTGAACACCCAGCCCAACTGGATCTGGCTGAGTTTATATTCACTGGCGATAGCGCTGCCCGCAACAGAGATGTTGACGCGATCAAGAAAGGATACGGCGCTGAGCAGGAAAAGCCAGAAAACCAGAAACCAGCGCACATTGCCTCGTGCCGGCTCAGGCATGGAGGCACCGCGGCAGAGTGTCCGCTTCACCCGCGATCACGTGGTGTGGGCCTTTAGAAGTTCGTAGAGTTTATCGGCAATGATGCTTTCCTCGCCCGGCTGCAGCATGAAGGAGTTCATCGAGAGGGCACCGCGCCGTTCTCCCGCGGTGAGCACGATCGAGGGCGTTCCCTTCCGCAATGCCGCGCTGGCTTCAGACGGCGAGATCTTGACGCGCTGCTGGTCCCACTTTATTTCCATATGCGGAACGTGGTTGGCCATGTCCGGCAAGAAGTAAGAGGTCGTGACCGAAGGAATGCTGCTGATTTTTGCCGAGACGATTTCCAGACGGTGCTGCCACTCTTTGTTCAGCGCCTGGTGGTCCTCGTTCAGATAGGACTCCAGCGCTTTGACCATTCCAACGATCTCCTCCTTGCCGACTTTTTGGCTGCGGCCGATGGTGTCCTCGTGAGGACTGTTGTTGAGAAGGGCATAGGCAACCAGATCCTTGCGGCCCAGCAAAAGCCCGGCACACTGCGGTCCGCGCATCGCTTTGCCACCGCTGAAGGCAATCAGGTCGTAGCCCATGTTGGCGTAATCCCACAGATGGGAGACGGGTGGCGTGTCGGCAGCCGCGTCGATGAATGTCGGGATCCCCAACTCCTTTCCGGACTTGACCCATTCGTCCACCTTGATTTGGCCTTCCTCATTGGCAAAATTGGAAAAGTGCATCATGGCGGTCTGGGGATTCACCGCCTTGCGCAGTTCTTCGCGGGTCTCGATCACAATCAGCTTCGCGCCGGTATTCCTCAACTGGTGATCAAAGGGGTTGCGATGAGACTTCTGAATGATGACTTCCGACTTCATCCCGGTGAGATCGGGAATTTGCTCGATGAATTTGGGGTTGTCTCCGGTGAGGATTCCAGCAAGTCCGGATTGCATGGCCGCAGCAGCGCCAGAAGTCACGATGGCTGAATAACCGGCGGGAAGTTTCAGCATTTCCGCGATGCGCTTCCCGGCGGCCACCTCGAGATCGGGAACGCTGACGAAGTGCCGGCCGGCCAGGGCCATGACGGCTTCGACTTCCGGGCGCATCAAAGAGCCGCCCAGAACCGTCATGGTACCCTGGCCATTGATCACCGTGGTGACGCCGAGTTCGTCATACACGTTGCCGGTTGAGCCGAAACCGGTGATTTTTGCGTCAGGCGTCGGGGATGGGGCGGAGAGCAGCTTCCTCGGATTCAACAGGGCTCCGGTCAGAGCACCGAAGCTGCCCATGAAAGATCGACGCGTCCACTTCAAGTTGAATCCCATGATGGTTCTCCTCTCCCCTTACTTCTTCACGACCGCGGCGGTGCAGTTGATTTCGACCAGCGACTTTCCGGGAAGGGCGGCGACGGCGACCGTGGTTCGCGCCGGACCGCCGTTCGGGAAATAGGTCTTGAATACGTTGTTCATGCCCTCATAGAAGTCGATGTCGGCAAGATACACGGTGAGTTGCAGGATGCTGTCCATCGTGCCGCCTCCCGTAGTCACGAGGGTTTTCACGTTTTCCATGACGTGTTTCGTGTGCGTTTCAATGTCCATCGGGAATTCGCTCGAATCGTGCGAGTGCGCGCCCTGGCCGGCAATGTAGATTACGCCATTGTGGATGATGAGCGGCGTAATGAAACCATTACCCGCCGTCTTGCCTTCATAATCAAGCTTCTGAACCCCGCTCGGCGCTTGCGCGGCCGCAGGCGTGGAATCGGATAACAAGCTGACCGCGCCCACACCCGTGAAGAGTGAGGCGAGGCGAGCAGCAAAGCTTCTGCGAGAACTGAGACTGGAAAACATGGATATTCTCCTTTTAAAGAATTGAACGAAACTTTTCCCCTTACGGCAGAGCAAAACTGAAAATATCACTGCCGGATGCGATAACCACATATTGTACGTCGTTGACGGCATAAGACATGGGTGAGGCATGAAAACTCTGGCCGGTCTGGAAATGCCACAGGGGGGCGCCAGAAAGGGCATCGACGGCCTCGAAAGACTGGGCATCGTCGCCAAAAAAAACCAGCCCGCCCTTGGTGGTCATGGTGCCAGCGAAGGAATGGCCCCCGCCGACCTGCGCATAACGCCACGCCGGTTTATCGGAGCCAAGTTGGTAGGCGAGCAGAACTCTTTTGCGGTCATCACCGGGGCTGCGTTTCACGCCGGTGGCATAGTAAGCCTTCCCTTCGGAAAATTTCTCGCTCTTTTTGAAATACAGGTCGCAATTCTCCGTGGCGAGAAAATAGAAGAGATTGGAGCCGGGATTATAGGAAGGCGCGTACCAGTTGGTCGCGCCGCTGAAGCCCGGGCAAACGCGGGCACCATCGGCAGCGGGTGCCACGTCGGTACGGATGGGGCGGCCCAGTTTATCGATACCCTTGGCCCAATTCAGTTTTTCGACAAACGGGACGGCCGATAGGAATTTGCCGTCGGTACGGTCGAGTAGGTAGAAAAAGCCGTTGCGATTTGCTTCTGCGAGAAGCTTCCGCGGCTTACCCTCATAGGCCGCGTCGATAAGAACGGGAGTTTCCGTGGCGTCATAATCAAACAGGTCGTGCGGGGTGAACTGAAAATACCATTTGAGCTTGCCGTTGTCCGGATCGAGAGCTAGAACGGAGTCGGTATAGAGATCGTCCCCGGGGCGGGGATCACCGTCAAAATCGGGACAAGGATTGCTGGTACCCCAGTAAATGGTGTTGAGTTCGGGGTCGAATGTACCCGGCATCCAGGTGGTGCCACAACCATGGAGATAGGCGTCGCCGGGCCAGCTCTCCGAGCCAGGCTCGCCGGGGCCGGGAATCGTCCAAAAACGCCAGGCGAGTTTTCCGGTATTGGCATCGTAAGCGGAGACGAACCCGCGCACCCCGTCGTCGCCCCCGGAGGTACCCACCAGCACTTTGTCTTTCACAACCAGGGGAGCGCTGGTAGCACCATAGTTCTTGTTGCCGTCGGTGTAAGGAACGTCCCAGAGCAGATGGCCGGAACGGGCGTCCAAACAAAGAAGATGCGCATTGTCCGTCTCCATGAACACATGCGAATGCCACAGGCCGACCCCGCGATTGTGGTGTTGCGAGGCGTCGTCGATCAGTCCTTCCGTAACCGGCCGCGAATAATGCCAGACCACTCTGCCGGATTGGGCGTCTAGCGCGTAGGCGTCGTTGGCCGAGGTGAGGAACATCATCCCGTCAACCACCACCGGAGTCACTTCCAGACTGTCGGAATTGGAGGCGTGAAAGACCCACTGGGCACGGAGTTTCCCGACATTCGAGACATTGATCTGATCGAGGCTGCTGTAGCGCCGGCCGGTGTAATCGCCATTGTAAGACAGCCAGTTTTTCCCAACCGGTTGCTCGGCAAGCTGGGCGGGCGAAAGATCGACGTGAACCGAGAAAGAGGCATTGCCGGTGTCCTGGGCTCCGGCCGTGGCCAGCAACGATCCGGCCAAAACCGCCATCGGCACAAATTGTGTTCGAGGTTTCACCGGTTCAGGGATTCTCCCCCGCCTGCTGGATTCTGGCGGTTCCGAGCGCCCCGCGGTCCTTGCCGCGTTGATCGATCAAATGGATGGAAACCTCCGCAGCCAAGTCCGAGGCGGCAATGGTTTCATCGACTTGGGTTGTCTGGTTCAAGGCAACCGGTTCGAGCGGAACGACCGACAGCTTCGATCCTTTCACGTCGCATAATTGCGCTGCCAGGCTCCCGGGAAAGAAAACTCCGAACGAGCCCTGCAAGTGTACGCCTTGTGGTGTGCGCGCGGCCTGAAGTAGTGCGACGGTGGCTCCAGCCTCGGAGATGGAAATGATCCCTTTGCCTACGCGGAGGGGATGCCATTCCGTGTCCATCGCATAGCTTTGGCCGGGTGCAAGGGACACAATCGGGCTATTGAGCTCGGCTTCCATATAGCGGAGCGGCTCGCCGGGATGGGCAAGCGTCAGCGTCGGGAAACCCTGCTCGTTGATTTCGACAGCACTGCCGTTCTTGTAAATGATGACTGTGGCCTTACCCGGATACTCCCCGGTCGGTAGGTAATGGAAGTTTTCGACCATGCCATAACTCGAACCAGCATCCACGACCGCTAACCACCCCGCGGTCGAATCCAGCCAAACTTCATTCTCCAACGGCAACCAATGGAGCGAGAAGAGGCCCTCTTTGATGCGGAAGGATGGATCGTCGGCCAGGCCGGAGCGGACATGGAAGCCTTCAAGATAAACGCTGTTCGGGTTCGCCGGCGCGAAAGCCCAAAAGTCGTGATTGTAGTCGTCCGGATGCCGGGGATCGCCCGTGTCGTACTGCGTTACGGATTGCACGGACCAGGCGATGGGATGGTCGGCAATGTTCTTCATCATGGCGTGGAACCGAATTTCAGGCGAGTCACTTTCGAGGCTGATCTCCCGTGAATATTGCAGACCCGTTTTCGGATCGGGGGGCCCGTCGAGCCGGATTTTGCAATCCGGAGACAAGGACAAGACGCGGAAGGAGTAATCCCCATCGTCCAGGGGATCGGAAAGCGGGCCGGGCCAATGGTGCTCATCCTGGTCCCCCTCGGGCATGGGCCAGATTTTGTCGCCGCCGTAGTTGTACCAGCGGGGTCTTGCTCCCGCCGCAGTAGGAGGAAAAGATTGCCCCTTGTATCTGGAATTAATGAATAGGTAGGGGTGATCCCGGAAATAGACCTGCATCACCCGGCCACCGAGCCGGGGGACAACGACGAGCTTGACCCAGGAATTGGACAATTGCTGTGCCTGCCAGCCCTCGAAGACAATCGAATCCACGTGACACGCAGGATCGGAAGCATCCTGTCCGGGAGTGCAAACAGGCATGCTGAGGACGAGGGCGGCGAGCCAGGTCGCCGTGTAAAACAACACCGGTCGCAGCCGTGCGCGATTTCTGGGGAGAGATCCCATGTACTTCCTTGACCCTTTACAACCGCCCAAATTTTTTCACCGCTTCCTCGATCGATTTCAGCTTCTCGATGTAGGCGTACATGGAGTGCTCTTTGAAATCCATCTCTTCTGCGAGCGCCAGTACTCGCTGGGCATCCGCTCGGGGAACCACCACAACACCATCCTGATCGGCGGCCACAATGTCCCGTGCCTTCACCTCGACACCGTCGCAGACTACCGGGATATTGGAGCCAGCAAAACGATAGTGGTGAATGGAGGTCGAGGGCACGATTCCCAGTGAATAGACAGGAAAGCCAATCTTTTTCAGATACGCGACGTCCCGCACGCCACCATCGATGACCGCACCCACGTACTCCCGGGAATACATTGCCGTACCCATCAGACCGCCCATGCCTGCGATGTCGACGCCATCCTCGACCACCATGACATAGACGGAATCCTTCGCACCCTGGTCGATTGCCGCCAGCATCCCGTTGAGCGCATTGGGATCCTCGTTGGCCTCCTTCTTCAGCAGAACGGTCACCGCGAAACCGGCAAACTTGGTCGGAAAGATCGGGCGCATGCGGTGAGACATGTACATCTTTCGCCCGGTCAATTGTTCTAGGGCGTCCGATACCGAAGCAACTTCCACGTGACGGAAGCCCTCGAGCAGCGCCGCGTCGTTTTCAGGAGGCGGCACCGGCGCGTGAGTCCTCGCCAAGGGGCGGATGGCGAACGTCAGCACGCCAGCGAGGAGCAAGGTAAGAACCACCAGCGTATTCCGGGTAGGCATGTACGCGGGGAGAGCAAGAGGCTTGTTCATAGATCCTCCCGAGACCAACCGAGGAGGACTTTACCACCAGTCGGGCAGCAGATGAAATACTCTTGAATCGATTTAAGGCCGGAAGAAATCAGAGTACGGGAAGAGAATTCGATTGACACCCAACACGCGATAGGGTATTTCAAGATTCCAAGGTCTGTAGACGCCAACCAACGGGGTAAGGTGCCTGATCCGGCGGAACTGGTTCCGCACGGGATCTGCGCAGGGATTAATGACGGAAGTGTCAGACAATCACAAGGGGTGTGGCTATGCATCTTCGCTCACGATGTGTTCTTCTTTTCCTATTGGTATTGCTGACTTCGACTCTCGCATGGGCGGGCATCACCGGAAGCATTTCCGGCCTGGTCACCGATCCGAGCGGTGCAGTCGTCACCGGCGCCCAAGTTGTTGCGATTGAAACGCAGACTGGTATCCGCACCGAAACGGTTACGGATTCCAAAGGATTCTTTAACTTCCCTACCCTGCCGATCGGCAACTATGAAGTGGAAGTCCACGCAAGCGGGTTCAAATCGTTTCGTCAAACCCGAATTACCATCGACGCCAACTCTGCGGTAAAAGTGGACGCGAGTTTGCAACTGGGCACCGCCACGGAAAACGTGGAGGTGCAGAGCGACGCGGTTCAAGTCGAAACGCAAAGCACCCAGATGGGCGAGGTCATTACCGGCACTCGCATGACCACTGTGCCGCTGAATGGACGTTCCTACACCGATCTGCTGTCGCTGCAACCCGGTGTCGTGCCTTCCTCCTATGGCGGCCAGGCCCCGGGAATTAACGATCGTTCCCCCTCGGGCGGATTGAACTCCGGGAATCAATCGGTCAACGGTCAACGCGAGGCCGCCAACGGCTTTATGGTCAATGGCGCAAACGTCGAAGAAGGCAAGAACAACGGCGCGGCCGTCATCCCCAACCTCGATTCCATCTCGGAATTTCGCATCATCACGAATAACTTCGATGCCGAGTACGGCAATTTCAGCGGCGGCCAGATCAACGTTGCGACAAAATCAGGCACCAACGATATTCATGGGAGCGTTTTTGAATTTGTCCGCAACACAGCTCTGGACGCTCGGAACTTCTTCAATCCGGCTTCCACCGGTCCCAAAGGGGAATTCGACCAGAATCAGTTTGGCGGAACCGTGGGCGGCCCCATCAAGAAAGATAAAATCTTCATCTTTCTGGATTACCAGGGAACCCGTCAAACGACCGGGAGCACGGTCAACACTCCTGTGCCCTCCGCCGCGGACCGCAGCGGAGATGTTCTCGATTTGTTCCAGACGATCGTCCAAAACGGCGGAAGTGTCGGGAACGTGAGCGGAAACGGAACGGGCGCGACAACGAGTTACTGGTCACAACTATTGCAGAGCCGGCTGCAGGCCAGCAATCCCGGGCAGCAGGTATTTGCAGGCGAGCCGTACTGGTTTCAAGGTTGCGCTTCTACGACCTATAATCCCAATCAGCCCAATAATCCGACAGGCTGTGTGTTTCCGACCGGCGTGATTCCGCAAACGGCATGGTCCCCGGCCGCCGCGCCAATCCTGCCCTATATTCCCTCGAGTAACACCAACGCGGGTTTTTATACCACGTCGGCATACAACAACACTCTCGATGACGATAAAGGCGGCATCAGGGTCGATGGAAATTCTCGCTTCGGATTGCTCTCGGCATACTACTTTATCGACAACTTTAACCGGAATGATGCCTATCCGAACGGAGGCGCAACTGTTCCTGGATTCAGTGCAAATTCTCTCGGAAGGACGCAGCTCATCAATCTGAGTGAAAACAAGTCGTTTGGCTCTACCAGCGTGAATGAATTCCATTTCAGTTACACGCGAAATGCCGTCAACCTTTTCACCCCTGACGGCGGCCTCGGCCCATCGCTTACCTCCCTGGGGTTCACCGCACCCAACTGCCCCGCGAATAATGCTCCCCCGGGCTGCAATTTCAATGGAGGCGTGGGACCGATTGCGAGCCAGCTCGAAGGTGTGCCGAACATTGCCTTCAATAATTTCTCGATCGGCGTTCCTTCCGACACTGTCGGGCAGTACAACAATACGTTTCAGTGGCAGGATGTATTCTCGAAGGTTTTTGGCACTCACAGCCTGAAGTTTGGCGGCAGTTACCACTACGACCAGATCAACGAACGCAACTATTACGGCGAGAATGGCTCTTATTCCTTTAGCGGCAGCGAGACGGGGTCAGATTTCGCTGATTTTCTACTTGGCGCACCGAGCAGCTTCATCCAGGCAAGTCATCAAGTCCTCGACTCGCGAACCCAATACCTGGGTCTATTTATCCAAGACAGTTGGCGTGTGAAGCCGAGCCTCACGTTTAACTACGGCTTGCGATACGAAATCAGTATGCCCTGGTATGACACGCAGAACAAAACGGAGACCATTATTCCTGGTGAACAGTCAGTTGTGTTTCCAACCGCTCCCGAGGGATGGCTGGTTCCGGGCGACCCGGGCGTTCCACGAACACTTGCCCCGGTAAAGTACAATGCGTTTTCTCCCAGGCTTGGCCTCGCCTGGTCGCCCGATGTGACGGATGGCTTCCTCGCAAAGTTAACCGGTGGTCCCGGCAAGACCAGCATCCGGGCCGGATTTGGGTTGTATTACACAGCCGTCGAAGATTTAAGCCAGTTTCTCGAAGTCGGAGATCCACCGTACGGAATTTTCTGGGTCTCGAGCGCCCCGCCACAGTTCGAGTCGCCCTATCTTGCGCTCGGCTCCGGGACCGTTGAAACCGTGTCTGGCGGGAATCCCTTTCCCTTTGTTTTTCCGCCGCCCAATGTGTCTGCGAAAAATCCCGATCCAAATTTTCCGTGGGAAAACGTGGAGCCAATTTCCAGCGGATTTGTGTTCTACCACAAGAACCAGCTGCCCTACTCGGAACATTACGAACTTTCCATTCAACGGCAACTTGGCTCGAGCACGGTGCTCAGCGCGAGTTACGTGGGAAACCAGGGACATCGGCTGATCACGTCAGTCGAGGCAAATCCCGGGAGTGCCTCTATCTGTAATCAGGTGAACAGTATTCTGGGCGCTGGCACGTGCGGCCCATTCGGCGAGAATACCCAGTACACGCTGCCGGCCGGCACGCCGCCGATTCCCGGGGCATTTTACCTTCCCGGGACCAACACCATTACTGGAACAAGGACGGTCCTGAACCCGCTCGAGTTCGGCAGCAATCCCTACATGCAGGAGACCGCCAATTCCGCGTACAACTCGTTTCAGTTCAGCCTGCGGCATAACAGTACCCGTGCGGAGTATCTGGTGGGCTACACGTTCAGCAAGTGCCTCGACAATTCCTCAGGCCTCCAAGACACCACAAACCCGTTTGATCCAAAATTAAGCCGCTCGCTGTGCGCCTTCAACGTGACTCAGAATTTTGTGGGCAGCTACAATTACAACTTCCAGTTCGATAAGTTATTTCACCTCGATCACGGGTTCACAAACAAACTCTCGGCCGGCTGGTCCATTTCCGGCATCACGACGTTTGCCACCGGACTGCCGATCAGCCTTGGAGAAGGAGACGACAATTCGCTGACCGGTGCCGTCGGCGTTGATGTGCCTCAACTGAGCGGGACCGGGCAATTATTTACCGGCGGCACGACGACCAGCAAAAACCCGCGGAGTGGTTTGCCATATTTCAATCCGGGCTATTTCACGTTCGAACCGCTCGGACAAATCGGCAATGCGAACCGCCGGTTCTTCTCCGGTCCGGGCCTGAACAACTGGGACATGGCCGTACTGAAAAGCACAAGCATCACCGAATCGAAATCATTGCAATTGCGTTTCGAGGCCTTTAACGTGTGGAATCATGCTCAATTCAACAATCCGTCCGGCTATATCAACGGCGGCACCTTTGGATATGTCACTAGTGCCAATGCTCCGCGGATTATGCAAGTAGCTGCGAAGTTCTTGTTCTAGCCCCCTCCTATCTCCTGCTCCCGGCATCGAGGTAACGCTGCCGGGAGTGGGGCGTCATGAATCGTATGAAACCTTGTTCATCTCCTGTCCCCAAGCGCAACAGTGTGGTCTGCTACTTGGTCTATGGTTTCCTTTGCGCGATATTCGCGACTCTGGAACTGAGGGCGAATTCTCACTATCCCCAACCCGACTCAGGCACATCCCGGCTCACCGAGCAATCGAGCCCAGAAGGCCGTCAACTCTTTGAAGCGAGTTGTGCCGGATGCCACGGTCTGGACGGACGGGGCGGCGAGCGCGGTCCTGATATAGCCAAACGGCAACAAGCCGTTCAACTCTCCGACACCGACCTTCTGAACGTTTTGCGCGTGGGCAGACCTGCCGCAGGGATGCCACCGTTCGATTCCCTTGGCGAGACAAAGCTTAAAGCTGTGCTCGCCTATCTTCGCTCGCTGCAGGGCAAAGGGAGGATCACGCAACTTCCCGGCGATCCCCGGCGTGGCAAGTCCCTGTTTTTCGGCAAGGCGCAATGTTCGGGGTGTCACCTGATCGAGGGTGCGGGTGGATTCTTTGGCCGTGACCTCTCCGTCTACGGCGCGGCATTATCCCCTGCTGAGATTCGCGCGAATCTGTTGCGACCGGGGGAAGGCCTCGGAAAAGCAAACTGGATGGCCGTGATCACGATGCGTAACTCGAGCAAGGTTTCCGGCATCATCCGCAACGAGGATAACTTCTCAATCCAGCTGCAATCGCCTGATGGGACTTTCCATTTTCTGACCAGATCGGAAATTGCCGAGATGACCTTTCTCCCCGAGCCCATCATGCCCACGGACTACGGGTCGGTGCTGAAACCTGCGGAACTTGACGACCTGG
This sequence comes from Candidatus Acidiferrales bacterium, assembly GCA_963842585.1. Lineage (GTDB taxonomy): Bacteria > Acidobacteriota > Terriglobia > Acidiferrales > UBA7541 > Acidiferrum. The sequence continues at coordinate 131,316 of CAWJHG010000010.1, read as the reverse complement.
TGAACTATCTGATCGAAGTTGCCAAGAGAGGCAAAACCACACAAAAAGAGGATTGGGATGACGACGATTGAAACGGGAACGGGTCGCGTTTTCTCCTTGGCGACACTCTTGTTTTCATATCCTTGGCGTAGTTCCATCGAGGCACAAACAATGATAAAGCTTCTCCGGGTGGCGGCCGGGTTCTTCCTGATACTCCTCTGCTTCCCGGGCCTTCGCGCAAACGGACCGGCGCGAGAGTTCGCATTGCGCGCCGAATCGCAACAATTCTGGAAGTTGTTCTCTCCCGACGCCAAGCTGGAAACACTGGCGACGGGTTTCGGATTCACCGAAGGACCGGTGTGGGACGCGAGTGGATTTCTCATTGTCAGCGATGAGGAGATGAACGAGGTTTTCCGAGTCTATCCCGACGGCCATAAGCAAGTACTTGTCTCCCTGGGCGATCCCGATGGCAACACCTATGATCGAAATCACAAACTGATTGACTGTGCCAGCGTGCTGCGGGCCATTATTCGAATCGAGCCGGACGGCAAATACCAGATTCTGGCAGACCGCTTTGCGGGCAAGCGGTTCAATAGCCCGAACGATATCGTCCTCGGACCCGACGGAGCGTTTTATTTCACAGACCCGACTTTGGATCTGCCTGGAGGGGAGCAGCAGGAGGTCCCTTTTCAGGGAGTCTACCGGTTAGATTCGGCTGGGGAAGTCCGCCTGCTCACGAAGGAACTTACACAACCCAATGGCCTGGCCTTTTCACCGGACGGAAAACACCTCTATGTCGACGACAGCGAGCAGCGAAACATCCGGGTTTACGATTTTCAACCCGATGGTTCGCTGACCAACGGCCGTATTTTTGCAAGCGAAGCCGGCCCGGCAAAGAGCGGCGTGCCCGATGGCATGAAGGTTGATCGCGACGGAAATTTATTTGTCACCGGCCCGGAGGGTATCTGGGTATGGGACGCGGATGGACATCATCTGGGCACTATTGTTTTGCCCGAACAACCCGCCAATCTCGCGTGGGGTGATCCCGATTACACCACGCTATATATCACGGCGACAAAATCCGTCTATAAGCTGCGCACCGGTACCAAGGGATTTGTCCCCTATCTCGGGCCATCCAGATAGCTTTCGTCCCTGAGAACATCAGGTCGTCGCTTGATTCAGCCTCTGTTCACTTTTATACACCTGGGCATTTGCGAGTCACTGCAAGAGTCACCTGGACCTCGCAATGGTGATACACTCAGCCGGTCGTTCCATCTTCCCGCTCTGCATCTTCTGGCCTGGAGGAATCGCGCGAGACACCAAGCATGCCCAAAACAACCCGCAACAAGACTGGCCCCACCTCACCGAAGAATGCTTCATTCGATTTGCGGGTTTTCCTCGATACGGCAGGTGCGACGCGCCAAGTACTCAAGTTTCGGCGCTCTGAACAAATCTACCGCCAGGGGGATCCCGCAACGAGTGTTAAGTACATCCAGCACGGCGGCGTCAGGCTTTCCGTGCTCCATGAAAACGGGAAAGAAGCTGCCGTAGCGGCCTTGGGACCGGGTGATTTCTTTGGCGAGGGATGCCTGGCGGGTCAGCCGGTGCGCATGGGAGCGGCAACAGCCGTTCAGCCGACCACTATCCTTTCGATTGACAAGAAGGAGATGATTCGCGTGCTCCGCACCGAGCATGCGCTCTCGGACCTCTTTATCTCCCATATGCTGACCCGGAACATTCGGATCGAAGAAGATCTAGTGGATCAGCTATTTAATTCGAGCGAGAAGCGCCTGGCCAGGGCGCTGTTGCTGCTTGCCCGGTACGGTAAGGATGATCAACCTCATGGAGTCCTTCCCAAAATATCGCAGGAGATGCTTGCCGTAACCATCGGCACGACCCGCTCCAGGGTTAACTTTTTCATGAACAAGTTCAGAAAATTAGGTTTTATTAAATATAATGGCGGCTTGCAGATTAACACCTCCCTGCTGAGTGTCGTTCTGCACGACTGATGTGAACGAGGAAGTCGCTGCTGCGGATCTAAGCGCTGGCCGAAGTTTCTCGGTTGCCTCTACGAGGAACACCGGCAAAGGTGATGCGCCCGGAGGCAGCGGTCCGCTTCGTAAAATCAAAACCAGAAACGCAAACCGTGTTTCGTACATCTATAGGTATAGGTGGCCGAAAGCTTTGCAGGAAAGCGGAGGTCTTAAAGCATGAAGATACGACATGGTGCGCTGAATTTCTCAATCCCTCAAACGGGCGAGCAGATTTCCGCTTTGTTCCTGGCGCTCACCTTGCTGCTCGCGACTTGGCCGCAATCTCTGGCGGCGTCTCAAGAGACCCAGGCCCCCGCACCGCCGGCGCAAGGTACGCAATATACACCGCAGACCCCGGAACAACTACAACAGCTGGTTGCCCCAATTGCGCTTTACCCTGATTCGCTGATCGCGCAGATACTGGCTGCGTCCACATTTCCCGAGCAAGTCGTCGAGGCCGATCGATGGGTCGAGGCGAACCCCGATTTGAAAGGCGAAGCCCTGGGCCAGGCGGTAGATCAGCAGCCCTGGGATCCCAGTGTCAAAGCGCTCACCGCCTTTCCCTCCGTCCTTGGAAATATGGACAAAAACCTTTCCTGGACCTCCTCGCTAGGCGACGCCTATTACAACCAGGAACAGGACGTGATGGATGCCGTTCAAGTCATGCGTCAGCGGGCTCAGGAAGCGGGCAATCTGAAGACTACGCCGCAGCAGACCGTGACTACGCAAGGCTCGACCATCATCGTTCAGCCTGCTGCTCCGGACGTCGTTTATGTCCCCGCCTACAATCCTTGGCTTGTCTATGGTGGTCCGATCGTGGCCTGGCCGGGATGGTATCCCTATCCCGGAATCTGGTTTGGAGGACCGTACCTGTCCTTCGGAATCGGTTTCGGGATCGGATTTTTTGGCGGCTATGGTTGGGGCTGGCCACATTGGGGCTTTGATTGGCATAACCGAGTGATCGTGTATAACCACGCCAGGTATTACTCTACCAGCAGGACTTTTTATAACCGGAATACTTATTACCGGGGCGGGGCAGTGCACGGGGGCGCGAATTTCCACACCAACGCCGGGAACCGGCCACCCAATGCAAATGTCGGCGGGCACAGCGGTGTATACAACCGTCCCGGCGCGACCAATCATCCTTTCGACGGAAATACCAATGCCGCCCGAGGATATGCTGCGCCCGGCGGCCAGAAAGGCGTTAAATCGAGCGCCTATAGTGGTTACGATCATGGCGGACAAACCAAGAGTTACTCGTCACGGGGCAGCGCGAGCCTGGGTGGGGGAGCTTCTCACGGTGGCGGCGGTGGTGGTGGTTCGCACGGCGGCGGTGGCGGGCATCACTAATCGAAATGGGTCTGGAATCGTCGAACAGAGAAATGGAGACAAGCGATATGCGGCGAACAGAGCGGAACCTGGACAGATGTTATGGTGGCAAGCTCCTCGGGGCGGCGGTGGTCGTTGTACTTTTGGCAGGATCCATTCCGATTCCTTGCGCAGCTCAGCAAACCGGCCAAAAGACCTTTTCATCGCCAGAAGAGGCGAGCAAGGCGCTGGTGACGGCAACAGAAAATAACGATGAGAAGGCGTTACTCGAAATTTTCGGGCCCGAAGGGAAGCAGATCGTGTCCTCCGGCGACGAAGTCGAGGATACTCAAAGCCGCGCCAATTTCGCCCGGAGGTACCAGGAGATGCACCGCCTGGTAAAAGAGCTGGATGGAACGATCACCCTGTATATCGGGGCAAAGAATTGGCCCACGCCCATACCCATCGTGAACAAAGGAAACGTCTGGTATTTCGATACGGAGGCTGGAAAGCAAGAGATATTGTCCCGGCGAATAGGAAGAAATGAATTGTCGGCCATCCGCATCTGCCAGGAACTCGTCGCAGCAGAAAAAGAGTATTCCGCCTCACACGGGAACGAATATGCCCAAAAACTCTTTAGCGATGAGGGGCAACACAACGGCCTCTATTGGAAAGCAGCTGAAGGCACGCCCGAGAGCCCCATCGGACCGCTGGTGGCATGGGCCGATGCTGAGGCCGCCGCTCGAAGTCGAGATGGCCAGTCCGCCCCCTACCGCGGTTACTATTTCAAGATCCTGACCCGGCAGGGGAAAAATGGCCCTCGTGGGGCGAAAAGCTATCTCGTGAACGGCAAAATGACGGAGGGATTTGCTTTTGCGGCCTATCCGGCGGAGTACCGATCTTCGGGTGTGATGACCTTCCTTGTTGATCAGGATGGGATCGTCTACGAAAAGGATCTCGGCAAGAAGACCGAAGAGCTTGCCAAATCCTTGACGGAATACAACCCAAACTCCAGTTGGGCGAAGACCGAGGAAGAGCCCGAACAGAGTGCCAGCGGGCCGGCAACCAAGTAGAGAAAATTTTTCCTGAATCGCGAGCGCAAGGCGATAAACTACCGGTACGACAACATGGGAGCGGGCCAATGGTGATCAATCAAATGACCGAAGAAGAGTGTGTCACTTTTCTCGGAAGCGCTTCGCTCGGAAGACTCGGCTGCTCGTTCGAGGGCCAGCCTTATGTAGTCCCAATCTATTTTGGTTACGAGGCTGAGTACATTTACGTTCTCTCGACCTTCGGGCAAAAGACAAAATGGATGCGCGTCAATCCGAAGGTTTGCTTGGAAGCCGATGAAATCGTGAACCAGTCTACGTGGACCAGCGTGATTGCCACCGGGACATACCAGGAACTGCCGGAGCTCCAGTTCCCCAGGGAGCGCGACCATGCGCGAGAGTTACTGGGAAAACGATATTTGTGGTGGCAAAATGCGTTGGCGGAGCGGCAGTTAAGATTGGGAGACCACGCAATCGACCCACTTTTTTTCCGAATCCACGTTGATTCGATCACTGGGCTTCGCGCCACCGAGAATTCCGCTTGATTTGCTCCTAGGAGCCGCACTAACCGCTCACTCGGTTCCTTCCCCTGTATTTGCCCATGCGCGACCGGCTACCTTTCCGCAGCGCCCTACGATCCATGTCCCCTTTTGCACAGTCTAGGCCGTACGGTACTGCTAGCATTGCTCCCTGATCGGGAGCTCAAACCCTCCCATCCCGTGGCCCTCCTGAGGAGTCGTTTGAACGATGAACAACAAAGCTGATCTGACTTCCCCGCTCGGCCGCTTCTTATCAGGAGCAGGCCTTGGAGGGACAGTTGCGCAATTCCGGCGCAAGCAAAGCATCTATAAACAGGGGATGCCCGCCTATACCCTCTTCTACATTCAAGAAGGCGGGGTGAGTCTCACCAGCCAATCGAAGTATCAACCCCGGGCTACCACCGCCATCCTCGGTGTGGGTGATTTCTTCGGTGAGCTCTGCCTGGCAGGCTATCCGCTTCGGATGTCCACAGCCGTCGCTCTGACCGCGAGTTCCATACGCACTATTACCAAAAAAAGAATGCTACAGCTGCTACGGAAGAAGAATAGAGCGTCGAATGCACTGGTCACCTATCTGCTGTCCAGCGTCAAGAGCTATCAGGACCATGTTGCGCATCTTTTGACTTCCCCCGCGGAGCAACGCCTCGCACGTGTTCTCCTTCGACTGGCACATTTGGACAAGAAGGTTCTGGCCCCAGTCGAAATTCCAGCTCTAAGTCATCAGGTACTTGCAGAAATGGTGGGCACCACGCGCTCAAGGGTCAATTTCTTTATGAATAGGTTCAGAAAGAAGGGATACATTAGCTACGATGGTGGATTGGACGTGCACCCGTCGTTGCGAAAAGTTCTCAAGAACAACTAACGCGCAATTTGACGGAGCTCTCGATCCAGACGCTTGTAAACTCGACCAACCGAAAATCCGTTCGGCCCAAAAGTGTAAACTATGTCTCAGGAACGTTCTGTAAGGGATGTCTCCGGACTGTACACCAAATAATTGGTGGGCCCGGTAGGATTTGAACCTACGACCAACGGATTATGAGTCCGCTGCTCTAACCGCTGAGCTACAGGCCCCACGCAGGGTAATGTACTGATTTTATATGGCTTTGGGGAAATTGGGTAAACGATTTGAAGGCTCAAAACGAGCGCGGCAGTCATTTTGTAGTAGTTTCCTGGCCCAATGGAAAGTCTTTCTACGACACCAGTCCGGCTTGGCTGGGGGCAATCGGGACCTGGAGAAGCGGTGCGTGTCGCTTGAAGTGCAGACCGGGGCAGAGAGTTCAACCAGTTGTGACCCGATTTCGCCCCGAATTCTTGCTTTTGTACATCAACGCATCGGCTCTTTTGATTGCAAACTGACTCGTCCAGTCTCCCGTCAATACGCGTGTGGCCCCCACGGAGATCGTAACTGCTATGTCCTGGTCCCCGATCGGGGTCGTGGTCGCCTCGACCAATGCTCTACATCTTTCAGCGATACACTCCAACGGGGCTAAATCGCCCTGCAGAATGAGCAGAAATTCCTCACCCCCCCAACGGCCAACCGTATCACCATGCCGAACGCTGCTGACCAGAGTTCTAGAAACTGTTTGGAGAACCCGATCACCTGCCTCATGTCCCCAAGTGTCGTTCACGTCCTTGAAGTGGTCTATGTCTATCAGCAGCAAGCCGATAGATTTCCCGAATTGTTGAACCTCTTGATACTGTTGTTGGACTCTTAGTTCCAGATACCTACGGTTGGCAAGTCCCGTCAGGGCGTCCTGATGAGCGAGGTTCTCAAGCTTATCCAATCGACGTTCGACCTGTTTCTTCGCCGTAATGTCACTGAAGACCTCGACCGCTCCGATAATTACCCCCGAGCTGTCCTTGATGGGCGAGGAGCGGACCGTCACGGGAACACGGTGACCAAGTTTGTGGCGCAGATATACGTCAAACTCCCTCGGTCGGCCATCTTCAATGGTAAGTTTGAGCGGGCAACGAGTGCCGCAAAGACTGCAGCCGCTCTCGTCGACATGCTGCAAGAAATTGTCGAAGCAGTGCCTTCCCGTCGCTTCTGTTGGGGTATAGCCGGTAAGTCGCTCCGCACCCTTGTTCCAATACGTGATTGCCCTGTCTCGATCAACGAAATAGACGCCATCGCAGAGATTGTCGAGAAGCTGTTTATAGAATGGGCTCACCGACTCGGCAGAGCTGCTCGAACCAACGTCACCTGCCTCTGGCTGGTCCCTCATCTCTTTGACGTCCACGTAGAACACTCCATTTAGATCCATAGTTGACTTAGCTCAATGGGCCTTGATGAGTCATTTAGTGCACGTTGGGCGCCAATCTTGAGGGAGGGAAAGGCTTGCAAGATACACATATTGCGCAAAGTAGGCGAACGCAAATACTCGTTCGCTTTCCGTCCCTCTCGAACCGTTGCCCAAATCTTCGACACACGTCCAATATAAGGACGCCACCAATGACTCGGGCATTCAGAAATTGGCAGTCCCAACGACGGATTGGGCCTCGACGACTCGGTGCACCGTTAAGAGGCCGTGGCCGCAACGGGGTTGGACCCTCCCGGGGACTAGGTCGCTTGGGCCAGTAGCAATCGAAGCTGTGGTTGGGGCGACCAAGCTGCTGAAACCTCCGATGCAGAGGGCGCCACAGGCGATTTCGTGAGCGTGCAGGCCGTGGCGTGACCGTCAAACCGCTCGAATGCCCACGCGTGGAACGTGCAAAGAACTCTTGCAAATCAGTCCACAACGACGTGCCTCAAGGAAATCACGTTTGTAGAGGGACGCGGGCTCGCACGGTCGTCTCACTACTCCCAGAAAGAATCTCCAACTGGCCACCCACGAGGTTCATTCGCTCCGGCATGCAGGAAATGCCCACGCCTGCAGGAGGTGGCAAATCGTCCCCCTGCTTGAGTCTCCTGCCAGAGACACTGCAGCCGGCGTCGAGAACCTCTAACAGCACGTGATCCAGAGTACGTTGCAGAACAACCTGTGCCCGCCGGGCCGACACCAATTTCATGGGCACTATCGCGGAAGCTGTCATCGCTTTCCCAAAAGTCTGTAGGCCTCAATTTTGACTTCCCGGGGCTGAAAGAGAACAACACAGTTGCGCTCCAACAACCCACCCGTCTTGCGGAATCCAGCAGCAATGAGTCCTCGCAGCAAGACATCCGTCTTCTGCGGGCCGGGCCCAAGGCCGAAGGCTATTCTCGAGGTCCCGGAGAAAACTCATGTTTCCGCCTCGACCAGCCGATTCGAAAACGCATAATGGAGAAGTTGGGTGACGCTATGCAGGTTCAGCTTGCGCATAACATTTGCGCGGTGAGTTTCGACAGTCCGACAAGTGATATGCAGGCTATCACCGATTTGTTTGCTGCTCAGGCCCGCGGACAGTAGTTGGATTACCTGGACTTCACGCTTTGTCAAACAAGAAGGGGGTGTCTCAGATTCGGTTATGGTTTCTGACAAGGACTGATTTTCCAACGCTTCAGTTGTTCTGAGGCTAAAGTGCCGGTCACCACGGGAAACGGCTTTAATCGCAATCGTGAGTGCCTTGGCGATGTCCGATTTCAAAACAAACCCGCTGGCACCCGCGCGCAGCACATTGCGAATCATCACGGCTGAATTGTGCATGCTCAGAGCCAGGATATGGATCCTTGGATCGGCGGCGTGGATCCGGCGTACTGCTTCGATACCATCCAACCCGGGCATCGTCAAATCCATGAGGATTACCCTCGGTTTCAGCTTTTCTGCCTGCTGGATGGCTTCCATGCCGGTGCTAGCCTCTCCGGCGACTTGGAACGTTCGTTCCGACTTGAGAATGGCCCGAATACCTTGTCGAATCAGCTCATGGTCATCTACGATCAGGATGGTCACTTTTTGCGTCATCGAGATTTCCCTTTACACATCTACCAGTGCATTGTCTGTTTTCACCGGAAAGTGTGAGTCAATTCGGGCATCCATTCTTTTCCGAACACGCGAAGTCGGCGCTTCCTGCGTACTACGCTTGAATACGATGGCTTGTTCTGTGCCGGAACCGCCATAACAGAGAATGTCCCCATCGGCGGAACCGGAATTGAAAAGCGTGCGCAACTCCGGTTTTTCTCCGGGGTTGTCGGCAAGAGCGCGCGAAGGAAATGTGGAGGCGATACCGAACCGGAGGCCAGCATGGAGGATAGAAAGCAGAATCGCCGCCGAGAAGAGGTAGCACGATTCATAGCTAGCCGGACGGAACCACAGTCCTAGAAAACAACGTATCGCGACCGTACAAACCGACCCTCCATGCCCGACAAGAGCAGGAGATCGTCGACGACGCGTTTCAACTCCTGTAAGCATCATTCATCCACTCCGCAGTTTGGCCAGTCGCCCCCCATGGCCACAGGAGAATGGCCCACTGCGGGCAGCAGATAAACCTTGCTGGAATTACGGGGATATTTTCGCGGTTCGCTCGTGGCAGCCGAAGCGAAGAGAGTAATCATCGGCTCAGCCGCAATGCTCTGACAACACACAGAGAAGGAAGAGCAGCGCCAGCTTTATCCTTGGTTGGGTACAGGGCCTCGATTGCCTGGATTCTGGGGCTCCCTCTAATGACCGATGCCACCATTCCTAACCCGGGAGAATACGTTTCCCGGTTGTATGTCCAGGCATCGCCCGGGGTTTCCCATAAACGGTAAGCCGTCACCTCTATCCCGTTGCGATCGACAAAGATGGTCCGGCCGAGGAATCGTGTCTCTACTTTGGTCTTCGTGGGTACACCCGTGCAGGGCGGTCCTCTGAAACTACGGTTAAAGTTCGGACCCGGTCAATGATTATCGAATCCAGTAAACTACGTACGTATGTCTTCGTTATCCTCGTGTAGGTGTGGAACTGCGAAGTCAGTGGGGGCACCCTTGTTCAGGACGCCGGCCGCGACATTCCAAGCGAACGGAAATCCAATGGACTGGATGGTTCTTTACCGAAAAGTGAGGTCTGCTTAGACTGGCGAGTAAGCTCGAGACCAGTTGATGATCGTCGGCCAATCACACGCCGCTTGTTCACATCCGAAGGGCCTTCCCCGGTTGGGCCTTGTGCTACGCAGTGCCTTGTAATGCAGCCGGAAGAACTCCCGCAGTTCACTTTTGTGCAGTCGGCAGTTAGTTGAGGCACGATCGATTTGTGATTTCCCCGATTGCCGCAACGTTTCTTGCGGCAGCGGGCTGCCGCATCAAGCGGCCAGCCGGCGATGGACAAGATCAAAAACTGTGCCGGATGCCCTGCAGAGATGGGTAAAGCTTTCGATATTCTTCATATTGCAGGTCCATCAGAGCAGCGGTCCTCGGATCGGGATCGACCCGCTTGGCAACGCGAACCACCGTCTCGCAAGCGACGTCCACCGACGGCCACACCTTAAGGCCTACGCCTGCAAGCAGTGCCGCACCATAGGCAGCACCTTCGTCCGCTTCAATTAATTCCACCGGCATACCGTAGACATCTGCCTGGATCTGTTGCCAAAGAGGCGAGCGTGCCCCACCTCCACTCAGCCGGATGGATTGAATCGGAACACCGATTTCGCGGAACAGCGTGAGTGAGTCCCGCAAACTAAACGCCACCCCCTCGAGAATCGCGCGGACCATGTGGCCCCGGCTATGTTGCGCGGTAATTCCTACCAGTGCTCCGCGCGCATGGGGATCGAGATGGGGCGTGCGCTCGCCCATTAAGTAAGGGGCCCACAAAAGTCCATCCGCACCCGGAGGCGTTCCCGCGGCGGCATCAGTCAACCGTTCGTAGGGATCTCGTCCATCGTCTTTGCCCGCCCCAAATTGATCGCGAAACCACCGCAAGGAAAGGCCCGCGCCTTGCGTCACTCCCATCACGTGCCAGCGATTCGGGATCGCATGGCAAAAGGTATGAATGCGGCCCCGGGGTTCAAGTACAGGCTTACTTGTGGCTGCGAAGACAACCCCGGAGGTGCCGATCGTCACGCTCACCGCTCCGGGTTTCACAATTCCCATTCCTACCGCGCCCGCGGCCTGATCGCCTGCTCCGGCCACTACGGGAATGCCGGACCGCAACCCGGAGAGTCGAGCGCCTTCCTCGCTAAGGCGACCGCTTATTTCCGGCGATTCAAACACCCGCGGCAGCCAGCTCTCGTCGATGCCGGAGACCTCGAGCATCGGTTGCGACCAACGGCGGTGGACCACGTCGAATAGCAAGGTGCCTGAAGCGTCCGCCACATCGATGGCTCGGGTGCCGGTAAGACGAAATCGGATGTAGTCCTTTGGCAGCATGAAGGAACGAATCCGCGTCCAGATTTCCGGTTCGTGCTTGCGAACCCACCAGATTTTCGGCAGAGTAAAACCCGTCAGCGCGGGATTCGCCGTAAGCTCAATGAGTCGTTCTGCACCCACTCTGCGCGTGATTTCCCCGCACTCTTCCTCCGTGCGTTGATCGCACCAGAGAAGCGCAGGTCGTAGAACCTGGTCCTGTTCATCGAGCAACACCAGGCCGTGCATCTGACCCGTCAAGCCAATGGCCTTGATGTCCTGCGCGGAGACAGCTCCTCCCGCCAGGCAATCCTTGATCGCCAGGCAAGCGGCGCGCCACCAGTCTTCAGGAGACTGTTCTGCCCAGCCGATGTGCGGCGAGCTCATCGGCTGGTGTTCGGCGGTGGCGGAGCTGATTACCCGGCCATTGGAATCGAGCAAGACTGCGCGCGTTCCGCCCGTGCCGACGTCAATTCCTAGGAGATACATCGATTGAAATGGCTTTCCCTCGGATCGGCTCTGTCGCCTATCGAGTCGAAAACTGATAAATGGTCGTGGAATGGAATTCGCTGCCGGGATTCAGGGTGGTGGTCGGAAAGGCCGGATGATTCGGAGAATCGGGGAAGTGCTGGGTTTCCAGGCACAGCGCTCCGTTCTTTGGATAAGCAACGCCCCCCTTGCCCTTGATCGAACCGTCCAGGAAATTGCTAGTGTAAAACTGCACGCCTGGTTCGGATGTCAATACCTTCAGCACTCGGCCGCTCGATGGGTCGTAAACTTCAGCTGCTTCCTTCAGGTCCTTGCCACCACCATCGATCACGAAATTGTGATCATAGCCGTCGTGGCCAAGCTGCAACTGTTCATCTTTCGCGTTGATGCGTTCGCCAACCGCGTGGAACTTGAGGAAATCGAAGGGCGTGCCAACAACGGATTTCAGTTCGCCGGTCGGAATAAGTCCCGAGTCCACGGGTGTGAATCGCGAGGCGTTCAACTTCAACTCTTCGGCGAGGATCGTGCCGTTTCCTTGACCGGAAAGATTGAAATAAGAATGGTTCGTGAGATTCAGGACCGTCGGCTTATCTGTCGTTGCCGCGTATTCAATCTTGAAATTCTCTCCTTCGAGCGTATACCGCACCTTGACCGACAAGTCGCCGGGGTACCCTTCTTCCCCATCCTTGCTGAGGTAGGTCAGTTCCACTCCACCAGCGATGACTTTGCCGGTCCAGACGTGGTTATGGAAACCGTTTGGCCCGCCATGGAGGGTGTTATCCCCATTATTTTTCGTCAGCTCGTATTCCTTGCCATCCAGTGTGAATTTTGCGTGCGCGATGCGGTTTGCGTAGCGGCCGACAATCGGGCCGAAGAAAGCTGCGCTCTTCGAGTTACTGTTCTCGTAGTACCCGGCGGGAGTATCAAAGCCAAGGACCACATCTTCGATTTTCCCTGTGCGGTCTGGAACCCGAATCGCCATTACTTCGCCGCCGTAGTTGGTGATTTGTATTTCGATCTTTCCGTCCTTCAGCGTGTAGATCTCGACGGCCGCCCCGTTCGGCAATTTCCCGCCATCCCGCTTGGTCACTTCCGTTTTTGCCATCAGCGCACCTGGAATTCCGGCCATTAGAAGCAGCACGGCCACAGCTTGTTTGAAGTGTCTCATGAATCCTCACTTGCACACATTCTATGGTGGCTCGTGCAGCTGTTCAACAACGCGATTTTCGAGCAGAGAAAATCGTTCTTCTGCCAGGTGCCCGCCCTCCCCGGGGGATCCTTCGTGCCGGTTGCCGGAGATCTGCAAACCCAGCACAGTCCCTAGAATATCGATTTTGCAAGCGGTCCTATTTTATGAGCTCTCAACGAGCGAACATCTCTGTTCTGCCCGAAACCGGACATTTCTACTTTGCGCTGGCAGCAGGAGTCATCACACGATCAGTCGACCGACTGCTCGCATCCCTGAGGCTTTGGCATTCTCTTGTGAGCTAGTTCTTCGGCTGTTGTGTCCGGGCGGCGGGGCGGATCTTTTCCGCCGGAACGACTCCCTGCCCTTCCAGAACGCTGTAGAACTTGTCCGCGTCAAAATCCTTCAGCGTTTCGACTTGTCCGGACGGCCAATGAATTTCCAGGCTATCGATCTTCAGTGCCTGCCCCAATCCAAAGTGCACCCGCAGATCATTTTGCGAAAGATAGCTTCCGCCACTGTGGATTTCCTCCGTCTGTGTCATCCCGCCAGCGACCAGCTTCAGTCTGGCCCCGATGGCCAGTCGGTTGCTCTTCGTACCTGCCAGTTCGAAGCTCACCCAGTGATTACCTGGAATGCCCTTGTTCCGCAGGATCAGGGGAGGTCCATCCATGTTGTTGATCACCACATCCATCCGTCCGTCGTTGAACAGATCTCCGACGGCCAGGCCGCGGGAAGACTGGGGCTCGGTGATGGCGGCCCCCGCCTGGGTGCTCGCGTCGCAGAACGTCCCGTCCTTCTGGTTCATCTGAACAATTTTAGATTCCCGGTAGCGCGCGCCGGAAGGCAGTGCATCCACCTGCGGGTAGACATGGCCACTGACCGCGATCAGATCCAGCCAGCCATCGTTGTCGAAATCCACAAAGGCAGTTCCCCATTTCACATAGGGCAGGGACGGTACCGCGACGCCGGACTTGTAGGAAACATCCGTAAAATTCCAGTTCCCATCGTTCCGAAATAAAACGCTGTACTCGTCGGAGAAATTCGTGATGTACAGGGAAGGGCGACCGGTGTGGTTATAGTCTCCAATGGCAATGCCCATGGAAGCCTGTTCCGATCCGTCCTCATCCACAGCGGTTCCTGATTCCAATCCGATCTCCGAAAACTTTCCGTTTCCTTCATTCTTGTAGAGAAACTTCGGCGTGGAATCATTGGTCACGTACGCGTCGGGCCTGCCGACATTATTGAAATCCGCCCACACCACCTGCATCCCGTAATACCCGTTCGGATCGGACACGCCCGCCGCTTTCGACACATCCGAGAACGTTCCGTTCCCGTTGTTATGGAACAGCGAATCGCCGGCCCCCTTTAATCCGCGAGGGCCGCACTGCACGTCGATTCCGCGATATTTGCAGTTGGGCGCTTTCCCGAATCCGGGGAGATCATCCAGGTGAAAATCGACGTAGTTCACGACCATCAGATCCAAGAACCCGTCGCCATCATAATCGCCGAATGCCGCTCCCGCCGACCACCTCCCGTCGGTTACCCCGGCTTTCTTCGCGACGTCGGTGAAAGTCCCGTCCCCGTTGTTGTGATACAGCACATTTCCGCCCAGGCAGGTTACGTACAGATCTGGCCAGCCGTCGTTGTCGTAGTCTCCGACCGCCCCGCCCATCGCAAAGCAGGGTGAGGCGATACCGGCCTTATCCGTGACATCCGTGAATGTGCCATCGTGATTGTTGTGATACAGCGCACCGCGGCTCTTCTCTCCCTTGAGGGCCTTCTCAACGCTCGGTGCGTTGGTGAAGTAGATATCCAACCAGCCATCACGATCGTAGTCGAACAAAATCACGCCACCGGTCATGGATTCGATAATGTACTTCTTGGCTGGATCGGAACTATGTTGAAAGCTGATCCCCGTCTTTGGGGTAATGTCTTCCAGTTGCGGGATGGGCCGCCCGGCACAAAGAGTCGCTTTCGCCCCCGGGGGCGGCGGAGGAGGGACCGGATGCCCTCCCTGCCCAAACGCGAAGCTCGCACTACAAAGAAAAATCAAGCTGACATCCAGTATCTGGAAGCCGGTTTTCCGTTTCAATGGTCTGTCCCCTGTTCGGTTTTTTGCGATGACTGCGGCGGGATCGAACTGGTCGCGCGCTCCCGCTGCTTCGCTTTTATCTTCTTGTAGATTCCGAGCTCCCGGTCCGCGTCGGTAACTCTCCCGCTCTTCCGGTACGCTGCCTGCAGCTGATAGTGCACGAAATCCGCTTCGGGACTCAGACGCGCCGCAGCTTCCAAGTGCGCGATGGCCTCCTCGAGCTCCCCGCGATCCAGCAGGATTTTTCCGTATTCATACTGCGCGTTGGCATGGTCCGGATGGGCTGCAATCACTTGCTGAAATAAGTTTTCCGCGTCATTCGTGCGCGACTGCTGGAGGTAGACGAATCCCAAATTATATTTGGCCTCGGCGTCGTCTGGCACGAGCGCAAGCTCGGCCTGAAACTCCCGTGCGGCATCTTCCCAATGCTCCCACCGCAGATACGCCTGACCGGTGAAATAGTGCGCCTTGGGAAACGCGGGATCCTTTTCGAGCAGGCGTCGGAACGTGGCGACCGCCTTCCCGTAATCGGCAATTTCAATCCACAGTTGACCGACCAGCATGAGCAAGTCGCTGGTAAGTTCGCCCTGCGAGAATTCCCCTAATACTTCCGTCGCGCGCGCAAGCTCCCCTAATCGGGTGAGCGAAACGGCCCAGGCATAGCCTACGGCCGAGTCTTGCATTCCTTTCTTTCCGAGGGGCCCAAAGGCTCGTACCGCCTCTTTGTATTTGTTCCCTGCGAAATAGGCCATCCCGAGCATGGCGCGGGCGGAGCCGTCGTCCGGTTTTGCAGCCAATTGGGCGGACAACCCGCGAATCGCTTCTGGGTAGTTCTGTGCGCGAAATCCAGCCACTCCCAGGTCTCGCATCAGTCCGGGGATTGCCGGGTCCCAGCGTTCCGCATCCTGATAATGGCTCAACGCCGACGGGTAGTCCTTCCGGATAGCCTCGGAAGTAGCGAGATCGGAGTAACTCTGCGCCAGAACCGCGCGCAACTGCTTCTCTTGTGAGCCCGCCTCTCGCTTGAGCTCCGGTGTCAGGTTTGACCGTGCCAGCACCGCAGGATCCACCTGCGCGAATGGATCGACATTTTCAACTTCCGTCCCAAGCATCGCCGCTTTCTCGTCCGTGGCCGAAGGCATGACGATGGCCGCTGTAACACCCGCTTCAGCTCCCTCTTCCGCGAAGTGCGAAGCCATTCCCTGCTGGCTGCTCTCGAGGACTTTGTTCTGAAGCGCGCGTGCCTTGTCCAAATAGATTTCTGCTTCCTCTTTATTCCCGGCGACCGATAAGATTCGACCCAGATCGATATAGGCCCTGCGAATCTGATAGTTCGATCGCGCCTCGTCCGAACCGGTCAGCTGGATCGCTTTTCTGAAGTACTCCTCCGCATGATTCATGTCGCTCTGTGCATAGGCATTTAAACCAAGGTAAAGCCATGGCTCGGGTGCGTCCGGGTTGAGGGTCGACGCCAGTTTTAAGTACTTGTCGGCTTGGTCATACTTTCTTTCGGCCGAGTCGAGGAATCCCATCATGTAATTCGCCAGGTAGTCGCGCGGGAAGAATTCCAATTCCTTCTGGAATTCCGCCGTCACTTCGGGTGTCGGAACCCATTCGTTCAAGGCCAGATGCGCCAGTCCCAGAAAATAGTGCGCATGTTGCGTACGGGTGTCCAGCTTGATCGCCGTTTCGAACTCCCGAATCGCGGCAGGCATATTGTTTGCATCACGATAGGCGCGCCCAAACATGACATGCAGAGATCCGCTGTTTCCGGCCAGCTTCACCATTCGGGCAAAAGTCTGATCAACGCCAGCATTGATCGCCGGATCCTTGGCCCCCAACTGCGCGATGGCCAGCGAGTAGAGGCTCTCGATACTCGGTGAAATTTCCGCCGCTCGACTCAACGCCCGCACCGCCCGGCTGTAATCGTTCTTCGCTAACCAGATATGCCCGAGCACCTCAAAGGCCCGCAAATTGTTGGGGTCGTCCAGCAGTGCCCGGTCTACTTCCTCAATGGCCTTGTCGGCCTGGCCAGCACGCATCTGCGCGATGGCCAGGTCCACACGCGTATCCGGAATATTCTCAAAATCTAGAGAGCGGCCGTACAACTCGACAGCTTGGGGATAGGCGGACTCAAGGAGCCTGACCTGTCCCAGTTCACGGAGTGCCAGGGCGATGACCAACTCGCTGGCGTGCGCTACTTCAGCAGGATTGCCGGCGGCTTTTGTCTTTTGCGCCCGATCGAGGCGTTCCTGTAATTCAGCGGCCGCCGGGTTGAGCTTTTGAGGAGTCTCCTTGATTGGCGCCTTGGTCGTCGCAGGAGGTGTCTGCGCATAGCACTCTCCTCCAAGTGCCAGCAGCATCGCCGCAGCACGAGCATAGAAGAGAAGCCGGCTGTTTCTAATCCGATTCAGCTGATTGGTTTTCTGGAGAGTCACAAAATGCAGATCCAGTGGAGCACCTTCAAAAGTAAGCGGCGGGACTCGAAATAGCAAGTCCCGCCGCTGAAGGGGTTAGTTACGGTAAGGTTCAGTGCTGCTTAGAAGTAGAACCTCAATGTGTACTGAATTTCACGGGCCGCCTGCACAACGAAGGTCCGTCCGAAGGAGCTGTTGGCTCCGGTGTCTTGACTGGTGACCACGTTGTTGGTTAGGTTCTTCGTGACGCCGGTCATCGGATTCACGCTCAACCCGCAGGGTCCGACTGCGTCATTGCAATGGAGCCCGCTCGCGCTGAAATTGGCGCCTTCCAGGTCGTTTCCGGTGAAGTTCACATTGTTAAAGAGGTTGAAGAAGTCCATGCTGAACTTGACCCGGTAGTGTTCCTTGAAGTACCAGTTCTTCGCCAATTGGAAGTCGATGTTCCGATAGTCTGGACCGTAGCAGGTGCCGCGGCCGTTGGTCCCAATGGTCCCGAGGGTATAACCCACCAGGCTGAAGGCGTTCTCATTGAGAATTTGGTTGCCGTTTTCGCCGTTGTTGCAGTTGATGGAAGTACGATTCGGCCGGTTATTGCCGTTGTAGCCGGTCCCGGTCAGCGATGTGAGAGGACTGGAGACCGTTACCGTGTTCCCTGTGCCTGCCGTCTCGCAGGCGCTCCAGGTGCTTCCTGCCGGGCACTTGTAGTTGATGCTATCCCCGCCTGCTCCGTTGCTGTACACAGTCAGCGAAGAACCAGAGGAGATGCTGATGATGCTGTTGGCTTCCCAGCCACCGAGGACGCTGCGGACCAGCATGCTCTTGTCAGCCAGCTTTGGAAGATAGAACACTTCATTGGCCACGAAGATCTGCGGCCGGTTGATGTTGGTGTTCCCCTTGCTGAGGTTGGTGTCCGACGGATCGATAAACGCCTGGTTGTTCAAGCTGCCCGAGGAGTTATCCAGATCGACGTCGCCGAGCGAGTGAGAATACGTGTACGCCGCCTGGAACATCGAGTAGTTGCCCAAGCGCGACCGGAACAACGCCTGCAAGGAGTTGTAGGTTGCGTGACCACCGCGCGCAAACATACCGATGGTGCCGAAATTGCTTGCCGGCCGCAGGGCATTCAAAGCGTTGCCGCTCGAGAACGCACCGTCCACCCAACTGCCTTCCGGAATGAAGTTCAGGTCAGCCATGGATGTTGCGTGGATGACCGTGTTCCCCACGTAACCCACCTGCAAGGTGGTGTTGCGCGCGAGTTCACGTTCCACGGACAAGTTCCACTGCCAGCTATTCGGTGTCACCGCGCGTGGGTCTTTCGCCGCATTTGGCGAAACCGCTGGATTGGCCAGAGGTGTTGGTGTATCCAAGGTACGAATGTCGGCAGCGTTGATGACGAAGGGCGCAGTGCGCGCCAATCCTTCATCGATACCCACGAGCTCGCGCTGGAAGAACTGACCGACGCCGGCGCGAACCGCCGTCTTGCCGTCTCCCTTCACGTCCCAGGCGATGCCCAGCCGGGGCGCGATGTCATGGTTGTTGTTGTTGACCAGCGCGCGATTGCCGCCTGGCGTTCCCGCAGACAGAGGCAGGGTCACGCCCAAGGCCGCGAGTTGTGCCGCCGCCTGTCCGCATGGATTCGTATTCGGCACGATGATGACGCCATTGCACGCATCCGACGGATTTGCCGCCGCTTCCGTCGCGCTCCAATCGGCCAAGCTGAAGCTCGCCCAAGTGTTGGTCTGCGAATACGGTTCGCGGTAGAAGGACCAGCGGAACCCGTAAGACAAGGTCAAGTTGCGCCGGAACTTCCAGGTATCCCCGACATACCATTCAAAGTCATGCCAGATGACCTGAGCGAGACCGTTCACGCTGTTTTCACTGGTGTTGAAGACGTTACTCGGCACAAGGATGTTTGCCAACTGGTTGTTGGTGTTTACGCCGTTCGCGCAGATCGCCGGTGCACCCGCCTGGCTTGGCGTGCAGGGATTTCCACCCGGGATCGCCGGCTGGTCGTTGCCGCCATTGTTGTATTCCACTTTGGCGTTGCTGCTCCAGTAGGCCCCGAACTTGAACAAGTGATTGCCCTGCACCTTCGTAACGTTATCCTGCAAGGCATACAGATCCTCGTGGTTTGCGTAAGGCGCGATCGTCCACATGGTCTGGCCGCTACCGTAGGGCGAGAGTCCGCCCCATGCGCCGCCGCCATCGATGTAGGCGCCCTTTTGCTTCAGCGACTCAGGCCATGCGGTCGGAATCGCTTCGTTCACCGCCGCAACATAGGTTGCCGAAGATGGCGTTAACGAGGTGATGATCGCGTTGTGGCCGTAGCCGAATTCGACGTCATTCACCATGGTATTGCTAACCTGCGTGGTCAACTTGGCCATCACGCTCTTCGAGGGCTGACTCCAATCCGACTGCAACGTGGGGAAGAACGTGTCTCCCCAGAACAGGTTCGGGTTCGGTGCCGGGCTCTCCCAGGAATCGTCAGTCCAACGGAAGGTGATGCGGTTCTTCTTGGTGATGTCGTAGTCCGCGCGAATATTCCACTCACTCCAATTGGTCGCGATGTTCTCGGCGCTCGCCCAGTTGTTTGCACCACCATAACCAGTCGCGCCGCTCTTATTGGGGTTCGGATAGAACGCTGCCAGGAGTGCTCCGGCCGGGTCGACGCTCGCAAGAGCAAAGGGGTTTGTCGGATTCTGCAGCGTCTTCGGGATCGTTGAGCTGGCCGTCCACGCTGAACCAGGGGATGCTTGGGTAAAGGTTGCAGGAGGCGTCGCGCCGCAAGTGGTCACGCTGCCGATATTCGAAGCCGAGCTCAGTGGCCCGCTGGCAGGATTTAGGTATGCCAGGGCATTGGCCACATCGGCGCTGAAATCTCCAGACTTTTCAGCTTGTGTAGGGACGCAAGCCGCGACCGATTGCCCGGCAATTTCGCGGTTCCATTCCTGGTTCCAGAAGAAGAACAGCTTGTTCTTAATGGCCGGGCCGCTCACGTGATAACCCCAATCGTTCCGGCGCTCTTCTGTTTTTCCTGTATTGTTAGCGTTCGAGAAGAAGTTGTTGGCATCCAGAGCATCATTGCGGCCGGCATAGAAGAAGCCGCCATGGAACTGGTTTTCGCCCGATTTCGTCGTGATGCTGATGATCGCACCGGAAGCCTGCCCATATTCCGGTCCGTAGGAGTTCCGGATCATCTTGAATTCATCGATGGCATCGGTCGAGGGATACACGAGAATGGTGCGGTTCGAGCCCACGTCGTTATTGTTCACGCCGTCGACGAGGAAGAGATTGTTCGTATAGGGGTTGCCGTTGACCGTAAAGTCGCTGCCTCCGGACAAGCCCTTGCCGACGCCGTTAAAATCCTTGGCCGTCGACACGCCAGGGGAAAGGACCACCAGGCCCATAAAGTTTTCGCCGTTCAGGGGCAGTTCCCGCACCTGCTGGCCTTCCACAACTTCGCCGACCGAGGCAGTGGTTGTCTGCACCTGCACATCCGACGCTTCGACCGTGATTGTTTCGCTGGCAGACCCGAGTTCGAGTTTGGCATTTACCGTGGTCACGCTCGAAGTGTGCACTTCGACCCCGGCAGCCACAAAATCCTTAAAGCCCGTCTGCTTCACGGTCAACGTATACGTGCCCAGCTGCAACTGCTCTATGGCGAAGTTGCCCATATCGCTCGTGGCCGTCGTGAAGCTCGCACCGTTTCCGTTGTTCTTGACTGTAACGGTCGCTCCGGATACCACGGCACCGGTCGAATCCGTCACCGTTCCGTTGATGGACCCGCTGTAAATCTGTGCTTTTACTGCGCCCGGGCTGCTCAGCAGCAGGGCGATCATGCAAAGAGCCGCCAGAAGCAGATTCAGG
Organism: Candidatus Acidiferrales bacterium; assembly: GCA_963842585.1. Lineage (GTDB taxonomy): Bacteria > Acidobacteriota > Terriglobia > Acidiferrales > UBA7541 > Acidiferrum. Next base: position 110,119 of record CAWJHG010000010.1, on the reverse strand, counting down.
CTGAATAGCCTCTTTGTCGCTTTGGCCGTGCGTACGCAATTCAACATGGAATACACCTCGAGTTCGATTTGTTACTCGACTGGATCCTGGCGAAGCACCCCTGAATTCCGCTTCCCAGAATTACTGGCACCCTAGTTACTAACATCAAGTGAAAGAGCGATGTGGAATAACCCCTACCCGACTAGTGCAAAAACGTTATTCCGTATTGGCTTGAGTTAAGCATTATCCCAGAATTCATGTCAAGAGAAAAATATCGTTATTCTAATGGAATTTTCCGATACATACAGAAAGCCAATTTCCGGTCCCGGCGTCTGGCTGCAAGAAATCATTTTACCCTTTTATTTTCAATTGGATACGGATTCCCCTGGAAGCTTCACCCTGCCGCTTTTCCGTTTCTCAGGAAGCCCGGTTCCGTTCTCTCTGCTCTCTGGTTGTCCGGCTGCCAAATCCTTTTTTGACTCTTTCCATGCAATATTCTTCATGACGCGATAGAATCTGGCTGCGATTGCACGTTCCTCACTGCTAGCGGAGTTTGTCTCGTCACCGGGCCCGGTGTTAACGAATGTAGCGTGAATTCCAAATCGGAAATGTCAGCTCCCAAATCGACGCATTCCAAAAAACCGCGCAACGTTGTAACGCTTAAGTCGGTGGCCCAGCACCTGGGCCTGACTCCCGGCACAGTCTCCGCAGTCCTCAATAACTCTTCGGCAGCTCGCTCCATCCCCGAACATACTCGCAACAGGATTCTGGCCGCCGCCAAGGAGCTGGATTACCGCCCCAACTTCCTGGCGCGCTCGCTGCGGGTGCAGCGCACTTTCTCGATCGGTGTCATCGCCGAAGAAATCGGGGACGCGTACGGCGGCATGGTGGTCAACGGTATCGAGGCCTGCCTGAGCGAAAACAAGTACTTCTTCTTCGCTGTCGCACATCGCCACGATCCCAGGCTGATGAAGACCTACTCCGACATGCTGCTGGCCCGCGGAATCGAAGGGTTAATCACCATCGACACATCCGTCGCAGAGGCTCCGCCTCTCCCGACCGTTGCAGTCGCCGGGCATCAACGCGTCGAAAATGTCACCAATATCATTCTGGACCACCATCGCGCGGCCGGTCTCGCCTTGCGGCACCTCTGCCAACTGGGTCATACCCGCATCGCGTTTCTCAGAGGGCAGGAAAAGAGCTCGGATTCTGCCACCCGCTGGACGGCCATCGAGGAAGCCGCGCGTACCCAGGGGGTCACCATCGATCCCCGTCTCGTTTTACAACTGGAAGGGACGGAATCGACTCCGGAGCTTGGCTATCCTTACGGCAAGGCGCTGCTGGCCCGCAATGTCCCCTTCACCGCGTTGTTTGCCTACAATGACATTTCGGCGATTGGCGCGATGCGCGCGTTTCAGGAAGCCGGCTTTCGCATACCTCAGGACATCTCCGTGGTTGGTTTCGACGACATTGCCGTCGCGTCGTTCTCGATCCCTACCCTCACCACGGTGCGTCAGCCACTCCTTAAAATGGGGCGCATTGCGGCCGAAACCCTGATCGATCGGATCGAAGAGCGCGCGCCATTTCTTCCGGAAATCGCCGTCGAACCGGAATTGGTCGTCCGTTCCTCGACGGCTCCCCCCCGGCCCGTCTGAATCCTCCTCGGGCTCCAGGCGCAGTTGCTTTATTCACTCTCTCCAATCACAATCGAACCCTTGCATCCGGGCCGGATCGGGAATGGAATGGCGTGAACAGGCTAGCGCTCAGTCGTTTACTTCTCGCTTTGACCGCCTGCGGTTGCTTGGCCCTTTGCCTCGCGGCCCCCGCACCCCTGCTCTCTCAACTTTCGACCCAAGATCATCTCGGCGATCCCGGCTTCTGGCCCACCAAACCAGGCTATCCACGAAGCGAATATGTTGGTTCTGCGGTTTGCGCCAACTGCCACTCGGCGATCTATGCTTCACAGACCAAGACCTCCATGGCACTCACTTCGGTGCGCGCCCCTTCCTCGACGATTCTTCTCACCCATTCCCAACTGCAGTTTTCAACCGGCCCCTTCCATTACTCCATTCGCATGGAAGGCGCGGTGCCCCACTATGAGTTGGACTCCCCTGAAAAGAACCTCGGCGACACCTTGGTGTGGGCCTTCGGGACTGGCCGCGTCGGCCAGTCGTATCTTTTCTCACCGAAGGGCGGGACCTTCCGGGAAGCGCGGGTCACTTATTTCTCCAGCTTGCAAAATCTTGGGTTCACACCGACGCGCCAGTTCACAACCGTAAAAGCACCGGAGGAGGCCATGTACAGGGAAGTTCCGCCGAAGGAAGTGCAGCTGTGTTTCGGCTGCCACACCACCGCCTCGTACACTGGCGCGCGTCTCGAGGAAGAAAACCTGTTCCTCGGGATCACCTGCGAAGCCTGCCATGGCCCGGCGGGCGAACACGTCTCGACCATGCAGGCGGTCACGCTGGCTGGCACAGACTACTCCGGCCCGCGTCATATCTTCAGTCCGGCGTCACTTTCCCCCATGGATGCCGTAGACTTTTGCGGCGCCTGCCATGCCACCACCTGGGACGTTATCTTGTCTGGCATCAAGGGAGTGTCGAACGCGCGTTCGGAGCCCTACCGGCTTCAGCTCAGCAAATGCTGGGGCAAGGGCGACACACGGCTGGTCTGCTGGAGCTGCCACGATCCGCACAAGCAGATCGCCTCGGAACCGCAATCTTACGATCCTGTCTGCGTGAACTGCCACGGCAGTCGGGCGGAGGGGAAATCCGTGCCGGCCGCGCACCGCGCCTGTCCTGTGGGTACTTCGGCCTGCGTGTCCTGCCACATGCAGAAAGTCTACGTCCCGGAAATGCACTTCAAATTTACCGACCACAAGATCCGGATTGCTCGTTCCGGAGATTCCTATCAGGAATAAGGCACCCGGGAGTTCACCCTCTAGCAACGTTAACGCGGCCTGACAGCGTGCTCTCCGAGGTTATGGGGAAGCGGTTTCCAGTCGTTTGCCGGTTCCTTCGACGAGCCGCACATACTTGTCGGTCGGAAGATCGGTAAAGCGCTCGACCAGCCGGCTTGGCCCCGGCCACTTCACTTCCACCCAGTCCACCTTTGGCCGGTTCCCGATTCCGAGCACCAGGCGGGGGTCGTGCGAGGACAAGAAGCTTCCCCCGCCCACCTTCATACGGTGACGCCGTAAATCGCCGGCTTGGTAGGTGATGCGCGCTCCCACGGCGTCTCGGTTCGCCTTCCGCCCTTCGAGCGCGATTCCCACCCAGTGATTCCGCGAGCCCACATTATTCCGTAGCAGTACCGGCGCGCCGTCGTTCACGGATACCAGCACATCCACCGCGCCGTCATTCAGAAAATCGCCCACCGCCAGCCCACGGGAGGAAAACATCTTCGAAAACACGGGGCCGCTTTCTCGGCTCACGTTCCTGTACGCTTCGCCTTCTTTATGAAACAGCAGCAGCGGCTCCTGAAAAGTCACCTGTTGGGAAAACTCGGACACCAGGTCGTCCGGAAATCCGTTGCAGAGAAAGAGGTCCAGATTTCCGTCATTGTCGTAGTCCAGAAATTTCAGGCCCCAGCCGCTCATCCAGCGCGTCGCCATGCCGATCCCGGCATCCATGGACACATCCTCAAAGGTCCCATCCTGGTTGTTGCGGTAGAGGGAGAAAATCTCCTGGTCAATGTCCGCCAGAAAAAGATCCATCCAGCCATCTTCATTGTAGTCGGCCGAATCCACGCCCATGCCGGAACGCGCTCGGCCGTCCGCGCTGTAGGACACATCGGCGGCCAGCCCGATCTCCTCGAACTTTCCACCCCGGTTGCGATACAGAAAGTTCCCCACCGTATCGTTGGACACGAACAGGTCCATCCAGCCGTCGTTATCAATGTCCGTCGCGACGACTCCCCAGGGCTTTCCCGCGTGCGCGGCAATTCCCGTCTCCACGCTCACATCGCGAAACGTTCCATCCCCGTTGTTATGAAACAACCGGCTCGGCATGGCCTTGAAGATGCGCGGGATGCAATAATGTCTGGTCCCGTCAGGCTCAGTCCCGCAGTTCATGTCCTTGGTATATTCGACGAACTGGCAGACAAACAGGTCGAGTCGCCCGTCGTTGTCGTAATCAAACCACACCGCACTCGAATTCCATCCCGGCGCGGCAACCCCGGCCTTTTCTGTTACATCCGTAAACGTCCCGTCGCCGTTGTTGTGGTAGAGGATGCTTCTGCCGTACTGCGTGAGATACAGATCGGGGAATCCGTCATTGTCGTAATCCCCTGCGGCAATGCCCATCCCGTATCCGCCACCTGCGACTCCGGCCTTCTCGGTAACCTCGGTGAACGTTCCATCGCGATTATTCCTGTACAACGCATTCCTGAGTGGGGGGGTCGGATCGAGGAAGTCGCACTTCCCGCTGTTCACCAGATAAATGTCCATCCAGCCGTCATTGTCGTAATCGAGAAACGCACACCCCGCGCCACTGATCTCCGGAAGTCGCTTCCCGGCGGTTTTCCCCGCTACGTGCTTCCAGTGGATTCCACTCTTGTTTGCGGGGATTTCCTCAAAAACGGGCGGGGCGCCCGGCGGGCGTGCCCAGACCGGAAGAGAGAGCGCCTGCGTCAGCGCCCCCGCGACCAGCGGCGCACGCTCAAGAAACTTTCTTCGGGAAAAATGTCCTCGCCTGCTTCGCAATCCGTTCGAGCCCCCGGCCGGAATGATCCGCTTCACGATAGCATGACTGCCTCTCCGCCCGTGGCCCGCTGCAGCGCCGCCCATGCTTTTGCAAAACCCGGCCGTGTTACCATCACTAGAGATTTTCCTGTTTTTCCGGGAGCATCGTGGCGATCCCGATCGAGCGATTCACCTGTAAAACCGCACTTTTCTTCGTCCTCGTCTGCTGGCCCGGCGCGACCTCCCTTTCCGCCCGTACGGTTCGGGACCGGGCCCAGCAAGGCAATCCGACCGACTTCGCTGCGGCTGCCAAGGCGGCGGCAGCAGCGCGGGAATCGGACGATCCCTCCGCCGCCATCCCCTTCTATCGCCGGGCGCTCGATCTTCGTCCTGACTGGGCGGAAGGCTGGTGGTATCTGGGTATTCTCCTCTACGACGGCGACCAATTCCACGACGCCATTCCTGCTTTCGAGAAGGTACTGGCTCTCGCGCCGGATGCCCCGGGAACCATGAATTTTCTGGGCCTCTGCGAATTTGAAACCGGCAATTACGATTCCGCCCTCGAGCACCTCGATCATGGCTACGCCACGACTCCCCAGGAGGACCCGCAATTCGCCCACGTCGCGACCTACCATCTGGCCCTGCTTTTGATTCGGGCGGCGAAATTCGATCGCGCCACGGAAGTCTTATCCCGAGAGTTCGCCCGCGCGGCGCCGTCGGACGAGGTTGTTTTCGCCTTTGGGCTCGCTTCGCTCCATGTCGCACTCCTCCCTGCCGAAGTCGATCCCTCGAAGGATGCCCTGCTGCAATCGGTCGGCCGCCTGGCTTTCGAAACCGCACAAGGGCAGGCCGCCCAGGCAGTCGAAGGATTCCCACTCCTGGTCGAGAAATATCCGGATGTTCCGTTTCTGCACTCCGCGTATGCTGCCGCGCTCGAAAGCGCCGGCCGCACGAATGAAGCCGCAGCCGAAGCCGCTCTCGAACGAAAGCTCCATCCTCCGAGCCCTTCCTCGATCTCCGCTGTGGCAGCTCTTTATGCCATCCGCGCCCCTGCCGGCAACCGATCTGCCTTGCCCTTGCAGGCTCCGGCGCCGCCGGCAAATTCTTCGCAAGACTCCTGGCAACGGGCCGCTCGACTTTTTGCTGCCGGACAATACGCCGACGCCATTCCCGCCTTAAAGGCCGCTATCGCAGCGCAGCCAGACCAGGGCACCGCTTGGGCCATGCTGGGCCTGTCGGAATTTGAGACCAAGGATTATGACAATGCCCTCGTTCACCTCCAGAAAGGCGCGGCGCTTGGCCTTGGCGGCTCCCCCGATTCCGTACGTCTGGCCCGATACCGTCTTGCTGTGCTGCTGATCCGCAATTCCAAATTCGATCGGGCTTCCGCGCTGCTGGTTCCGGATGCGGACGGCAATCCGCTCTCGTCGCAAATCCAGTTTGCCCTGGGCCTGGCGCTGCTGCATAAACCTCTTTTGCCCGGGGAAGTTCCCGGTTCCGATACCGCGCTCGTCCAATCGGCCGGAGAGATTTCACTCTTGCTGCACAACAGCAGATACGACGCGGCCTTTCCGAAGCTGGACCGACTCCTCAAGGACCATCCCGACGTGCCCCTGCTGCATTACGTTTACGGGATCGCTCTGGCCTCGCTCTCGCGCTACGACGAAGCACGAGTCCAGTTCCAGGAAGAGTCCCGCATCAATCCCGAGAGCGCTCTGCCCTATGTCCAGATTGCCTTCGTCGAGCTCCAGACCCGTCATCCGACCGAAGCGCTCGCCTCGGCCGAACGCGCCGTGCAACTCGCTCCCGGCTCTGCGGAAGCCCATTACATTCTCGGACGAAGCCTGTTCGATGGCGGAAAATTTGCGGACGCCGCAAAGGAGCTGGAAACCGCGGCCGAGCTCAACCCCGGGAGCCCGGAGGTGCACTTCAATCTGGCCAAAGCCTACGCCAAACTCAATCGGCGGGAGGATGCCGACCGCGAACGGGCGCTGTTTGCAGAGCTCAACCGAGAAATCGAAAAGCAGCGGAGCCAGCATGGCAGCCAGGCGTATGGAGCGGCCCACACTGCGCCTGAGCTGTCCGAGGGCCAGGCTTCCCCTTCGACAACCCCTCCCCGAGAATAAAAAGGGCGTTCCAGAGTTCGGAACGCCCGAACCCTCACCTGGGTTACTGGCCTACAGCCCGGCAACCTTCGACTACGTCCGAGCGGGCCGCTGACTATTCGGTCTCGACCCACTCAAGGCAAAGAACAGAATGTACAGGTAACAGATCACCGGCAGGAAGAAGGCGTGGTGGATACCAATTTTGTCCGCGATCCAGCCCTGGGCCAGGGGCACAATCGCCCCCCCAACGATGGCCATAATCATGATTCCGGAACCATCGCCGGTCAGTGGCCCCAACTCGGCCACTCCCAGAGTAAAAATGCTCGGGAACATAATGGAATTGAAGAAACCCACCAGGATGATGCTCCACATCGCGACGTGCCCGGTCGTGAGCATCGAAATCGCAACCAGCACGCTCGTCGACAGGGCGCAGATCCCAAGCAGCAGCCCGGTATGCGCCGTCGCTTTACCCCCTCTTGACGAAGCAATGACAGCAATCAGAGCTGCTGCGACCGCAACCAGAACGAACAGCGGCCGCCCTTCAAACAGCAGCCAGGCAAGCCACATGAGGTTCGGCACTCCCGGCTGGTAGCCGGCCGGTATCTGGTTTCCTACGGGAAAGGAGAGGAAAATCAGCGCAATACAAAGGGCGGAGACCATCCACATGTATTTCGCCTTTGCCCCGCCAAGGAAATTCGATCCGATGAACCGCCCCAGCATGGCACCGCCCCAGTAGAACGAGACGAAACTAGCCGCAACCTTTTCCGCGAGCCCCCCGATTTCCTGCTCATGGAAATAGTTCACCAAGAAGCTGCCGATCGAAACCTCCGCGCCGACATAGACGAAAATCGCGATGGCCCCGAAGACCAGGTTCGGGTGCTTCCAGATGGAGTCGGAGACTTTTTCGCCGACTTTATGTTGCGCGTGTTCAATCTTCGGCAATTTGAAAAGCCCGATGGCGACAGCCAGTACGACCAGCGCAATGCCAAGTCCCACGTAAGGGGTCTTGACCGTTGCCGCCTCGTGCAAACGGTAGGCTTGCAGCGCGTCCGGCAGCATGGCGCGAATTTCGTCGATCGCTTTAGGGGCGGCGCTGAGGATGAGGATTCCTCCGAAGAACGGCGCAAGAAATGTGCCCAGCGAATTGAAGGCCTGCGTCAGATTGAGCCGGCTCGAAGCGGTCTCGGGTTTGCCGAGCACGGTCACATAGGGGTTCGCCGCGACCTGCAAGCACGTGATTCCTGCCGCCAGAACGATGAGTGCCGCGAGGAAGAGTGGATAGGACGGAACACTCGCTGCCGGCACAAAGAGGAAGGCTCCGAGGCCCATCGTGAGCAGACCGGCAACCATCGATTTCTGATAGCCGATCCAGTCGATGAGTTTGGCGGACGGGATCGAGAAAATGAAGTAGGAGCCAAAGAAAGCGAACTGAATCAGCATGGTCTGTGCGTAGTTCAAGTCGAAAATTGACTTCAGATGAGGAATCAAAATGTCGTTCAGGCAGGTGAGAAATCCCCACATGAAAAACAGCGTTGTGACCACTGCAAGCGGGCCGGCATAACTCTTCGCTGGTCCTCCGGCATCTCGCACTGAGACTCCCTGGCTCGACGTGCTTATGTTCGCCATAGTCTGCAAAATCCTTTTCTCCGCTCACTCTTGCGGGCAACTCGATTGCCTTGATACTGCCACAGCTGCACTTTTCCCCAAAGAGTTTCTCTTCACAGCGTTCCGCCGGAGAAAAATGGTATAAAAGTTGCAGTCGATTTTCTTCTACAGATCGAGAGACCTGACTATGTCCCATTCCTCTGCAGCTCTGATCGCAGTTGCTGGCCTGCTTGCCTTTCTGGCACCCTCCTCCATCCATGCGCAGCGATTTCCTGCCGCGGTCATCTGGTCCGAGCCAGGTCTGCCTTCCGCGGACAGCCCGTCTCTGTCCGCCGCACAACTCGCCGAGTTCTTCCCCGAGGCGCGCCTCGCCTCCGCCGAGCAACTCGCTGCCGCGCTCAGCGATCCGCAGAGTCGCCTGCTCATTCTTCCCTACGGTTCCGTGATTCCGGAAGCTGCATTCTCCGCGCTATCCGATTTTCTGCGCCGTGGTGGCAACCTGCTCGTTCTCGGCGGACGTCCCTTTACCCGGGCCGCCTTTCATGATGCCTCGGGCTGGCACCTGCGCGATTACAGCACCCGCTTCTCTCGACCGCTTCAGATCGATGAGTACCAATCCACACCCGGTTCTAGCGGGGCCGCCTTTACCCCCAACCCTGACCTACCCCTCGACTTGCCCGCGTTTTCCTGGAAAACAGCCTACAGTCCCATCATCCGGCTCAGCAGCAGCGATCTCTACAATCGCGGCGGATCTGCCGGTTCCCTCGACATGCGTCTCGAGACACTCGTTTGGGGTGTCGCCGATGGCCGCCGCCTCTCCGCTCCTCTCCTGCAAATCGATCACTTTTCGTCCGGCTTTGATGGGGGCCGCTGGATTTTTCTCTCCGCCGATCTCGCGCCCGATTTCTACTCCTCTCCGGGTTCCCTGAAACTTCTCCGCACCCTTGCCGATCGCGCCCTGGAGGGCGCCCTGCAGTTCTCCGTTCGCCCGGCCGTGCCCCTTTATTTGCCTGGCGAACCGATTGAACTTGAAACCATCGTCCATGCTGCGAGCAGAGCCGCCGGCCCGCTCACCGTCCAGGTCTCGACGTATCCCGAAGACCAGCCAGCGCAGAAGCAGTCGATTACGATCTCTCTTCCCGCCACAACCGACGCTCTGCTTCCCGGCCCCTCCGGGAAGGGCCTGCACATGATCGAAGCCCGGCTCTTCGAAGGCAGCACGTTTCGTGCGGTCTATCGCTCCGCTTTCTGGATTCGCGACCAAGATTTCCTTCGCTCCGGCCCCAAACTTGGGGTGAATTCGGACTACTTTACGATCGATGGAAAGCCTCTCGCCGTCGTCGGGACCACGTACATGTCAAGCGAGGTCCAACGTCTGTACTTCGATCACCCGAACGTCTATGTCTGGGACAGCGATATGGCCCAGATCCACGGTGCGGGCCTCAACATGCTTCGCACCGGTTGGTGGACCGGCTGGGACAAGCTCTCGGACGAATCCGGCCGTCCCTATGAACGTACCTTGCGCACGCTCGAGGCTTACCTGATGACCGCGCGCAAGTTCGGACTGCCGGTGCAGTTCAATTTCTTCGCCTTTCTTCCCGAAGTGCTCGGCGGCGTGAATCCCTACCTGGACGGCGAAGCGGTCCGCAAGCAACAGACCCTGGTCAGTTCCGTCACCGCGCGCTTTCACGACGTTCCGTTCCTCGCCTGGGATCTCATCAATGAGCCCAGCTTTTCGAAGCAGCTCTGGAGAATGCGCCCCAACTACGACTCGGTCGAACTTGCCGCGTGGAACTCCTGGCTCGCGCAAAAATATCCGGACCGCACGGCCCTGGCTGCCGCATGGAATGTCCCGCCGGACGCCGTCACCGGCACAATCTCTCTGCCCACCGAGGAGGAGTTCTCTTCCCGCGGAATGTACACCGGCAGAAACTCTCTTCGCGTGTATGATTACGTCCTTTTCGCGCAGGAGAAATTCTCCGATTGGGTCCGCGGCATGCGCGAAGCCATCCATGCCAGTGGTTCGAGTGCGCCGATCACTGTCGGCCAGGACGAAGGCGGCTATCTCGATCGCCTCAACCCGGCCTTCTTTGCTCCCTACGTCGACTTCACTACCAACCATACCTGGTGGCAGAACGATCATCTCCTGTGGGATTCCCTGGTCGCCAAGCAGCCCGGAAAAGCCATGCTGATTCAGGAAACGGGATTGCAACGGGAACTGACACCCGACGAAATTGCGCGCCGCACCCCGGAACAGGAAGCCGCGCTGTTCGAACGCAAGGTGGCCCTTTCCTTCGTCCAGGGCTCGGGCGCAATCGAGTGGCTCTGGAATTCCAACTCCTACATGACCGAAAGCAACGAAACTCCGATCGGCGCTCTGCACGCCGACGGCACCGAAAAACCCGAAGCCACCGTGCTTCGCGACATGGCCAAATTCGCCGCCGCCGCCTCGCCCCACCTCGTCAATCCCCGGCGCCCTGACATTGCCGTCGTCACTTCGCAGGCCGCGCAATACTCCGTCCAGGCCGAGCTGCAAATCGCCGCGCAACAGAACGCCGTGCGCACCCTCGGCTATGATTTGCATCAACCGTGCTTCCTCATTGCCGAAAACCAGATCGACACGCTTGGCTCGCCGAAACTGGTCCTCCTTCCCTCCGCCCAAGCTCTCCGCGAATCCACCTGGCAAGCCTTACTCCGCTACGTGAAAGCCGGCGGCAATCTCCTGGTCACCGGCCCGGTCTCCCGCGACGAACACTGGCACCTCATCGACCGCTTCACACCCCTCGGCTTCAGAGCCACGGTCGAGCCCTTAACCTTCCACAGCGCGCCTGACCTGCTCCTGGGAAACGGCGTTCCGGCCGGCCTGTCTACGGTTCCGATCCCTCTTGTTTTCGACCAGCAAAGGCAGCAACTGCTCGAATACCTTAAGTTTTCCGATGGCTCGACCGTTCAATCCATTGCACTCGAAAAAGGAAGAATTACCTGGACTTCCTACCCCGTGGAACTTGCCGAGGGCTTGCTTGGAACTTCCCGGCTTTATCAGGCATTGATCACGGCATCCGGAAACCAGGCAGCCTTCACCAGTGAATCAACCATTTCTGGAGTTCTCTGCTACCGGGTTGATCTCGAGGATGCAGTCCTTTATGTCCTCGAATCTGAATCCGGCCGGGATACGGAGATCGACCTGCGAGATGGTCTCACCGGTGCCCAACTGAAACTCCGGCTTCCTGCCGAGCGCGCGGTGCTGGCCCTGCTCGATAAGAAAACCAAACAAGTCATTGCCAGATACGGCTTCTAGTTTCCTGTGCCGGCAGATAGCACTACCGTACCTACTCTCGTGGCACTCCCTGCATCGGGAAGCGATTCCCTCAACGGAAGCGACCGGCCCGCCTCTTCCGCTCAGGATGCGCAGGGTCTATACTCCGGTTGAAAGTCAGGGCGAAAGGAGTACGCCCATGAGCGTTCCACAACGTTTGAAATCTTTGCTGGATTCGAACCATATCCCCTACCAGCCGCTCCCCCACTCGACGACCTACACTGCACAAGGGACCGCCACCCTCATGCGCATCTCCGGCAAGGAGATCGCCAAAACCGTCGTGCTGTGCGCCGGGACGGAAAGCGAGGAGACGATACTGGCCGTTGTGCCCGGGTCGAAGCACGTAAAACTCGACAAACTGGCAGCCGTCATCGGAAAACCGGTGCGCCTGGCAACCGAGCTCGAGTTCAGCCCGCTGTTCCCCGATTGCGAACTCGGGGCCATGCCGCCGTTCGGCGTTCTCTACCATCTTCCGGTCTATGCCGACCGGTCACTGGCCCGGGATGAGGAAATCGTGTTCAATGCAGGAACGCACCACGACGCGATGCGCATGACGTACGACGATTTCGTGCGCCTTGCGGAACCCCGCCTCTGTTCTTTCACATGAAGCTTGGGGGCGGTTACTCTCTCTCCTGCTCCCCATTCGGGGGATATCGAGCAGGGGAATAGATCGAATCAGCTCTTCTTGGTTTCCTGCAGAATATTTCCGCCATCCACGACCACCGATTGTCCGGTGATATAGGATGCTCCTGGCGAGGCCAGGAAACAGACTGCCCGAGCGACCTCCGCTGGCGTTCCGGCGCGCCCAATGGGCGTGCATCGGGCGGCAGCCAACTCCTCCGGCAAGGAAGATCCCGTTCGAATCCATCCAGGCGCCACCGCATTGACGGTGATCCCGTGCGGCCCATTTTCGATGGCGGCAGCGCGCATCATGCCATCGAGCGCCGCCTTCGCCGCGCCATAGGCCGCTGATCCGGCGTTGCTGACAATCGGCCCGGTCACCGAAGAAACGTTCACGATGCGGCCATAGTTCCGCTGCTTCATGAAGGGCAGCACCTCCCGGGTCATCAAAAACGCCGTGTGCAAGGTCATTGCGATCTGTAGCTTCCAGTCCTCGAACGTTACCTCCGCGAGCGAGCCGCTGCCCGGCTGCTGGCCTTCTCGCGCCATGCCGGCGTTGTTCACCAATACGTCGATTCGCCCGGCCCGTTCGATCACTGACAGAACCAGTTCTTTCGCCAGCCGCTCGTCGGTGAGATCAGCGACAAAGGAAAAAGCGCGCAAGCCCGAGGGATCGAGTTCCTTTGCTCGAGCGTGAATCCGCTCTCCCGTTGCGGTGATCGCAACCGATGCACCCTGCTCGAGCAACTGCCGCGCAATCTGAAATCCGATGCCCTCGGCGCTTCCCGCGCCGGTCACGATGGCTGTTTGTCCTACGAGTGTTTCCATCATCGCTTACAGCCCCGGCGGGTGGATGGCCAGCAATCGCGGCTCGGTCATCTCCTCAATCGCGTACCGCAACCCTTCTCGTCCAATCCCGGAGTCCTTTACTCCGCCATACGGCATGTGGTCAATGCGCCAGCTGGGCACTTCCCCGACCATCAGCCCGCCCACCTCCAGCGTTTCGAATGCTCTAGTAATACGCGTGAAATCCTTGGTGAACAGTCCGGCCTGTAAGCCGAAATCCGAGCGATTCATCATCTTCAGGGCGTCGCCGAAGTCCCGGAATTTTTCGACCGTTACCACCGGTCCGAAAATCTCCATGCAGTTCACGCGCATCTCAGGCTTGGTGTGCGTTAGCACGGTCGGCAGTACCGTCGCACCCTGCCGCTTTCCGCCGCACAGCACTTTCGCCCCGCCTCGCACGGCTTCTTCTACCCAGTCGATGACCCGTCGCGCCGCATCCTCGTTGATGAGCGGGCCTACATCGGTATGCTCATCGAGTACGTTGCCTGTTTTCAGCTTGTGCACCCGGCTGACCAGGGCTTCGCTGAATTTGTCGAAAGCGCTCTCTTCCACGAGAATGCGCTGCACCGAAATACAGGTCTGTCCGGCATAGGTGTACCCGCCCAGAACGCACCGTTCCGCGGCATATTCGAGGTTCGCGTCCGCGCAAACCAGCACCCCGGCGTTGCCGCCAAGTTCCAGCACGACTTTTTTCTTCCCGGCCTTCTGCTTCAGTGCCCAGCCGACCGCCGTGCTGCCCGTAAAACTCAGGAGCTTCAGGCGATCATCGGTCACGAGTATGCCGGCATCGTCATTCGAAACCGGCAGAACGCTCAGCGCACCGGCGGGCCAGCCGGCGGCTTCAATGATCTGAGCCAGTCGCAGGGAAGAAAGCGGCGTCTGTGGCGCGGGCTTCAACACCACCGGGCAGCCCGCGGCAATGGCCGGGGCCAGTTTATGCGCCACCAGGTTCACCGGGAAATTAAAGGGTGTAATTGCCGCAATCGGCCCTAACGGGAATCGCCGCACGATGCCCCAGCGCCCCACGGCAGCCGCCTGCCAGTCGAGTGGAAGATATTCGCCGCCAACGCGCACCGCCTCTTCGGCGGCAATCGAGAAGGTAAACGCCGCCCGCTCCACTTCCACGCGCGCAGCCTTCACTGGCTTCCCCGCTTCGAGAGCTACCACCCGCGCCAGATCCTCCCGTTGCCGCTCGATCGCCTGCGCGATATGCCGCAAAACTCTCTGCCGCTCAAATCCGCCCAGATGGCGTGTTACCTCAAACGCCCGGACCGCCCCGTGAATGGCTTCTTCCATTTGAGCTGCGCTCGCGCGGTTGGTCACCCCGACCAACTGGCCGGTCCCCGGCGAGTGAATCTCAATTGGCTCGTCGTCGCTGTGCCATTTGCCGTTCAGCAGAAATCCGAGCTCCAGTATTCCGCCTTCTATTGTGACGCTCATCGGTCGTCCTCCCTTCCGCCCATCCCTGATCCGCAGATGAAAAAAGGCGGCCCGGTGGGGCCGCCTCGTTCCTCGAAATCGCCTGCTTCAGGCGTGCGAAACCGCCGCCTGTTTCCTCTCGATGATCTGGGCAAGGCCGGACTCGATTACGTCCAACCCTTCGTCAAACTGCTCGTCGGTGACGACCAGCGGGACCAGAATGCGCATGATGTTGTTGTTCGTACCGGCGGTGATGGTCATGAGGCCGTGCTCATAGCAGTAACGACCAAGCTCCTTCGTTTCCGTGTCGGCCGGCTGCCGCGTTCCCCGGTCACGGACCAGTTCGATCGCGCACATCCCGCCTAAGCCGCGGACATCGCCGATCAATTGCCATTTCTTCTGCCACCCGCGCGCCCTCTCTTCAAAGCGCTTGCCGATGGCGACAGAGCGCCCGAGCAGTCCGTCCTTCTCGATCGTTTCAATCGCCGCAAGTGCCGCTACGCAGGAAAGGGGGTTGCCTGCGAAGGTACTGCCAAGGCCCCCGGGCTGCGGCGCGTCCATGATTTCCGCCCGGCCGGTTACCCCGGCGATCGGCAAACCACCGCCCATTGATTTCGCGGTGGTAATGAGGTCCGGCTCGACCCCGTAATGTTCGATGGCAAACATTTTACCGGTGCGCCCGATGCCGGACTGCACTTCGTCGGCAATGAACACAATTCCGTACTTTTTGCAGATTTCCTTCACCACACCGAAGAACTCCTTCGGCGGGGCAACGAACCCGCCTTCGCCGAGCACCGGTTCGGCGATGACCGCCGCGACCGCATCCGGCGAAACCACGCGTTTAAAGGTGTCTTCGAGATGATGGGCGCAGGAGACATCGCACGACGGGTAGGTGAGATTGTAGGAGCAGCGGTAACAATAGGCGTACGGAATCCGGTAAATGTCGCTGGCAAACGGCGCAAATCCCGCTTTGTAGGGATTGGTCTTGCTGGTCAAGGACATGGTCATCCAGGTGCGCCCGTGAAAAGCATCCTCAAAACAGATGACCGCCGGGCGTTTGGTGTAGGCGCGCGCGATCTTAATCGCGTTTTCGACGCATTCCGCGCCGCTATTCACGAAAAATGTCTTCTTTGCGCCGCTGATTGGCGCAAGCGCGTTCAACTTTTCCGCGAGCGCAATATAGGATTCATACGGCGTCACGCCAAAGCAAAGGTGCAGGAACTTGCCGATCTGGTCGCGCAGCGCTGCCTCGACTCGTGGCGCACGATGCCCGGCGTTTAAGCAGCCGATGCCTCCGGCAAAATCCAGGTAGCGGTTTCCATCGACATCCTCAATCCAGGCGCCTTCGGCTTTGGCCGCAAAAATCGGGGACACCAGATGCGGCCCGCGCGGGATGGCCGCTTCCCTGCGAGCGAGCAGCGCTTTTGACTTCGGACCTGGAACTTCGGTGCGTAACTGTATGGTCTTCATGGCTCTTGCTTCCCTTTCAAGAATTCCGCGGACACCCCAAAATTCATCTCAGTACCAGCCGATCGGCGCTTCATCCAGATTCACAAAGACCTGCTTGGTTTCGAGATACTCTTCGAGCCCCCACGGCCCCAACTCCCGGCCAAAGCCGGACTGCTTATAGCCTCCCCAGGGCGCTTCCACATAGGTCGGTTGCATGTGATTCACCCAGATGATTCCGGCGCGCAGCGACTTGACCACCCGGAAGGCCTTGTAAATGTCACGTGTCCATACGGCGCCGGCCAGCCCGTACGGTGTGTCGTTTGCGATCCGGATCGCGTCCGCTTCGTTTTCGAACGGAATTACCGACGCCACCGGCCCGAAAATCTCTTCGCGTGCGATCCGCGCGTTATTGTCCACGTCGTAAAAAATAGTCGGTTCGACGTAATAGCCCTTGGCGAAGGCTTTCGCGCGGCCACCGCCGGTCGCCGTTTTCGCTTCCTTCTTCCCGAGTTCCAGGTACGAGCTCACCCGGTCATACTGCTCCTTGCTGACCAGCGGCCCCATCTTTGTCTCGCGTTCAAGCGGCGGCCCGAGCTTGATCCGCTTGGCCTTTTCCGTCATGGACTCGACGAACTTCGAATAGATCTTCCGCTCGACCAGAATGCGGCTGCCCGCCGAGCAGACCTCTCCCTGATTGATGAACACGCCGAACAGCGCGCCATCGACCGCGGCCTCCCAATCCGCATCCGCAAAGAATACGTTTGGCGATTTTCCGCCGAGTTCGAGCGTCACGCGCTTCAGCGTATCCGCAGCGCTCTTCACAATCGTCTTGCCGACCGCCGCGCTGCCCGTAAACGCCACCTTATCGACCCCCGGGTGCGCCACCAGCGCCGCACCGGCAATCTCCCCTACGCCGTTGATAATGTTCACAACCCCGGGCGGCAGGCCCACTTCTTCGAGCCAGTGCGCCAATTCGATCGCCGTCAACGGTGTCTGTTCTGCCGGTTTCAGCACGCAGCAACAGCCGGCCGCAATGGCCGGCGCCAATTTCCAGGCCGCCATCAGCAACGGAAAGTTCCAGGGGATAATCTGCGCGGCAACCCCCACCGGCTCCCGCAAAGTGAAACTCAGCGCGTTCGCGGGCACCGGCATGACGCTCCCGCTCACCTTGTTGGCCAGTCCGCCGTAGTATTCAAAGCAGGTGGCCACGTCGGAAATATCGAACTCCGCCTCCACAATGGGCTTCCCGCAGTTCCGCGCCTCCACCTCCGCCAGCATCGCCGCGTTCTGCCTGATCTTCTCCGCCAGCTTGAACAAAATTCGGCCGCGATCCTGCGCTGTCGTCTGCGCCCAGGGCCCGGAATCAAAGGCCGCCCGCGCCGCTTTCACGGCCTGGTCGACATCCACGGCAGTGGACGATGCCACCTGGGCAATGACTTCCTCGGTCGAGGGATCGTAGACCGGGAAAGTCCCGTTCGACGAACCGCTCAGCCACTGGCCGTTGATGTAGTTCTGGTAGGTCTTTCCTGTTGGTTTTGCCGTCCCGGACATTGCTCGCCTCCCGAAAACCAAATCTTAATCCGCCGCCGAACTGGCCGCCAATTTCTGCGCCGCTTTTCGGCCGCCATAAACATAGAAGAAAAATGCCGCCAGCCCGATAAAGACCAGCGTCCCGCCAATCATCCAGATTTCATAGGAAACCAGCGAAGTGATTTGCTGCGCCGGGAAAAAGGCCAGCCCGATGCCGAGAACTGTGGTCACCAGCCCGCTGAACCCTGCGAAGAGCAGCATTCCTCTGCCGTAGTGCCCGCGCACGAAGTTCTTGTCGAAGGCGATTTTCAGCAACGCGCCGAAGACATACAAAAAGGGGATCAGTTGCAGCACCACGGCAAGTGACAGCAACCGCTGGAAGGATTCCTGCACCCGGCCGGTCATTAAGAAGTTGGCGATCACCAGGATCAGCGAGACGCTGGCGTGCACGATCAGCGCCGCATAGGGCGTCGCGTACTTCGGATGAATCTTCCCAAGCCAGGCCGGCATGTAGGAGTCCAGCCCGGCCACGAAGGGAATCCGCGCTGAACCGCCGAGCCACGCCGAACCGATTCCGGCAATCGACAGGCTTAACAAAAATGCGAAGGGCGCCACAATCCAGGCCACGCCGATGCGGTCGGCCATGTGGCTTACGGCCTGCACGATTCCCTGCAGCACGCTGATGCTGCTCTTGTCGACCGCCACCAGCAGGGTAATGGTCGCGCCGATATAGAGGAGCCCGGAGAGCACGCCTCCGAGCGCTACCGCTCCGGGCAAGGTTTTTCGCGGGTTTTCGATCTCGTCGCCCATGATGGAAGCCAGTTCGAGCCCCACCAGCCCGAAGCAGATCACCCCAAACGAATTGAGCACGAAGCGGGGGTTTGCCGGAATTTGAAAATCCGCCCAACGAATGTTGGTGCCGAACTTCGCGCACACGATCACGCCAAGCCCCATCAACAGGAAGGCCGCAACGAACGTGCCGATTCCGCCGAGATTATTGATCCACTTGCCCACCCCGAGGCCCATCACATTCAGGACCACCAGGAGCGTCAGCAGCACGACGGAAGCGGTCAGCGCGAAGGCGCGGTTATCGGCCAGGCCTTCATGTCCCGCGCCCAGCACGAAGACGGACACCCCGACAAAATAGAGCATCACAGTCGGGACGTACATCATGTTGTTGGTCCAGTAGCACCATCCGGACAGAAATCCATGCCAGTCGCCGAAAACTTCCTTGGCCCACAGGTAGACACCGCCTTCTCCCGGGTAGCGATGCGCCAGTTCGATCACCGCAATTCCCTGCGGCCAGAAAAACAGGATCAATGAAATGAGCCACAACCAGATGGTGACTCCGCCATTGGCTGCGATCGATGGCAATACGTTGAGGTTAAAGACTGCGACCACGAACAGCAGGACGAGGTCACGCCGCCCGAGCACCCGCTTCAAATGCGGCTGCTCCGGGGCAGAAGCGGCGCTGGTTGCCGTTCCTTTCATGACCTCGCTGCTCAAGCTCTTGCTCCTCTAGAGTGTGGGGGGCGCGCCAGAAGCCCTCGCTCGCTCGCAATTCTCTCCAGCCAATCAGTGTCCCGCGGCGCCGACGTATTTCAGCCCGCGCTCTTTTTGCGTCTTCGCTAGTCCCGGCGCAACTTCTTCGAACACCGCCAGATGTTTGTCAATGTCCGCCTCGGTGTGCTGCACGGAAATGGTCCACTGCTCGTCCCACCAGTAGGGCATGGCCAGCACGCCGCGGTTCACCATCCCGAACCAGAATTGCCGCCACAGGTCCACGTCGATGTTCATCCAGTCGCGGTAGTTCTTGATTTCCTGCGGATACAGCATCAACGCGCCGTTGACCCCGGCCTGCGCCACATAAGCCGCTAACCCGACTTTTTTCACGATGGTTCGATAGCCGTCCCCCAGCTTCTTTCCGAGCTTGCCCACGTGAGCATAGTTTTCCCGCGTCAGCACTTCGCGGAACGTCGCCAGTCCTGCAGCCATTGCAAAGCGGTTGGTATTGTAGGTTCCACCGTGGAAAACCTTATGCTGCACGATCAAGTCCATCACTGCTTTGCTGGCGCCGAAGGCCGCCAGCGGTACGCCTCCGCCGATCGACTTCGCCAAGGTGATGATGTCCGGCTTCACCCCAAAGTATTCGCTTGCGCCGCCCCATCCGAGCTTGGCTCCGGTTTTCACTTCGTCGAAAATCAGCAGGGAGCCGTTCTTGGTGCAGATTTCCCGCAACCCTTCGAGGAACCCGGGCTGCGGCATGCACAATCCCACGTTCATCAAAATCGGTTCGAGGATGATCGCCGCAATCTGTCCGGGGAACTGTTTGAACCGGTTTTCCACGCTCGGCAGATGATTGAACGTGGCCACGGTTACGTTGTCCAAAACGGCCTGGATGACGCCGAGCCCACCCGGAACGGATTTGGGCGCATTGACGTCGCCGGCCTCCTCGAGCTTCGGCTTCACGCTCACAAGCGCCGTGTCATGCAGTCCGTGGTATGCGCCTTCAAAGCGCAGGATCTTGTCGCGACCGGTGGCAGCGCGGGCGATGCGGCAGGCATGCATGGTGGCTTCGGTACCACTCGATCCGAACCGCACCATCTCAACCGGATAACGCGCGCAGATCTCTTCTGCCAGTTCCGCTTCCATGCCATGGGGCATACCGAACGTCGTCCCGTTCGCGAGCGCCCACTCGACGGCTTTGACCACCGCCGGATGCCCGTGCCCGGCCATCAGCGTGCCGAAGCAGAGGTTGTGATCGACGTATTCGTTGCCGTCAATATCCTTGATCTTGCTGCCGTGCCCTTCCGCCACAAAGATCGGATAGGGATCATAGGCGCGGTAATTGCTGGCAACTCCTAGAGGGATCCGTTTCTCGGCTTTCTTGTGCGCTTCGGCGGACTTCGGCGTGCGCTTTTCATACAGAGTGATTTCCTTCTGTAATGCTTCGTGCATTTTCAAACTCCATCCAGGTAGGCCTTCCTGTGGTCACCTGTGGCAGGTCTGTTCCCTGCGGTCAGTATCAGCGAGGAAAACTTCGCGGTTTCTGGGGGCAAACTACCCTTTTATCTTACGCCTTTCCTTTCGATTCGCGCACGCTTCGGCCTGCGCTTATGGCGCGGCGTTTCGCTTCTCCCGCGAACAAGGCGCGGCTCTTTCGGGCCACGCCGTGTTGCGGTGTAAATATAGACTCAGAACAGGAACTTTATCGCGAACTGCATCACGCGCGGATCACGCGCCTTCAGCACTTGACCGAAGGTCGAGTCGCTGTAGTTCCCGTCGGGATTTTCAAACTCCGTATGATTCCAGGCGTTATAGAATTCCGCACGGAATTCCGTGCCAATTTTTTCTGTAAGCGGCGTTGTTTTTGCGATCACCAGGTCCGTGTTGCTCAGTGCCGGACCACAGCAGAGCGCGTGCGGCGTGTTCCCATAAGTACCGAGTGGCTGCGGGCACGACGGCACCGCAACCTGATCGCAGAAGGTGCCTGGGTTGAACCAGAAATTCCCAGCCCCCGTTGTATTAATCTTTGGATTTACGAACTGAGTCGGCCCGGTCGAGTACGGTGTATTGGTCGATTCAAAGAAAAGGCTGTACTGCAGTTCCGAATCGTTCTGGTCCTGCACGCGAATCGGGAATCCGCTCTGGTAGGTGATAATGGCGGACACTTGCCAGCCGTTGGCAAATTTCCCGGCGATCCCCTCCTTTTTGGGAATGGGAAGTTGCCAGACAGGGCTGAACACGAAACGGTTCTTGGCATCCAGAAGCGACAAACCCCTGGTGGCGTTCGGATAGACCGGATTCAGCTCGTTCTCGAACGAAGCACCTTGATCGATCGCTTTGCTGAACGTGTAGGAGGCCTGAAAGAGCAGTCCGTGAGAGAAATTTTTCTCGAGCGAAATCTGCAGCCCGTTGTAATTAGAATTGGCCACCGTGTTTTCAGTGAAAATGTTGCTGAAGATGGGCACGGCCCCGCCCGGGTCTGCCGGACAGCCCTGACCTACGTTCGGGCCGATGGGCGTGCAGTTCGGGGAAGAATATGGCCGGAGTCCGACCAGGTCGATTGGCGTGGGCGCGGTGGTCGTAATGATGCACCCTGCAGGATTGTGCGTATTGAAGGCGGGACAGGGGATATTGGGACCTCCTGGGGTCGCTCCCGGAATGTACGGCATGTGGAAGGTCACGCCGGCAGGCAGCGTGAACTGGTACTGAGAATCGGAACCAAAAGGGCCGCAGCCCGGGCCAATATTCTGCACCGCAAGAAGATTTATGAGGTCCTGACAAGTCTGTGAATTTCCATAGTTCAGATCCTGCGAAGCAAGCAGGTGATGCGCCTGGGTGCCAACATAAGCCACTCGCAGCAGCATGTCCGTCGTCAGTTGACGCTCCACGGTCAAATTGTACTGCTCCGCATATTGTGTTCTCAGGTGCGGCTGAAATTCTCCATACAAAAGGATCGGCCGGAACAGGGACCAGTCCACACATCCGGCGGGACCAGTGGGATCAAAGCAAGGAGTCGAAGGATTCTGGTTAATGATTCCCCCGCCGTTGTTTGGGGATTGCACGCCGCTCTGCGACATGTAGGGTGTGTTGAAAAGTGGCGCCGATAATGACGCGCTGATCCCGAACGGCGGCTCGGCGCTGAACTGCTCCATCACCAGTTGTTCGATCGGGTTATAGAAGATCCCATATCCGCCTCGAATGGTCGATTTGCCGGGCCCGCCGGTAATCTTGGCAAGAATTCCATCCGTCCAACCCGGGCTGTACGCCAAACCGATTCTCGGCGCAAAAGCCTTGTAATAGGTGGAAGTCAAACCCTGTGGTACTCCCTTATCTCCGGGAAATACCAGTCCGGTCGGAAAGTACGCATTATTCGCGGAGGTCGGCCCGCAATCCCCGGGCGTCGTTCCCAAATTCGCTGCGCTCGTAGCCGACAGCCAGCACGGATACTGCGTCGTATCCTGCCCCGGCCGGAACGTTTGCAAACGGTTTCCGCTATCCACGTAAGGCGTGTTCAGTTCCCAACGCAAGCCGTAATTCAGCGTGACATTGGATCTGATTTTCCAGCTATCCTGCGCGAACAGATACAAGCCGTAATTTGTAAGATTTTCCCCTTGTGCCGCTCCTTGGGAATACGTGGTCGGTGTCCCCAGGAAGTAATCGGGATAGGCGTCTGCATTCAGCGCGGCGGGATTCAACGAATTTTCTGACCCGCCGTTCTGGAACGCGAAGTCACCATTAATGTTGTAGTAAAGGAACTGGTTGAATTTCTGTATCCGAAAATCACCGCCGAACTTAATGCTGTGTGTTCCTATCACCTTGCTGTAGTTGTCAGAAAACTGGTAGGTATTCCCGGTCTGCGGTAATTCGCCCTCAAAGTTGTTCCCGATGGAAAAACCCCCGGCCACGCTCACAAAGGGCACACCCTCCCGGCCTGGGATGTTTGTGGTGATTCCGGCGCTGGGGTTACTGGGATCGGCAAAACAATCCGCGGCGTCCACAAATGTTCCGCAGGAATCGTGCAGGCTCGGAAGAATGTTGACCGGGTGGTTCAGGTCTCCCTGGCCCTCACGAAAGAAATTGAACCTCAGTTCATTGACTGCGGTCGACCCGATGGTGGAGGTCTCACTTACGTTTAATTGTTGTACCCGGGTCTTGAAGATGCCTCCAAACCCTGGAATATTTGAGCCGGCTGCCTGGAAATTCGAGAAAGGTTGCGGTGTTTGATTGGTATCCTGGAAATAGTAGTACGCCGTGAAATGTTGCGTTGCAGAGAAATTGTGATCGAACCGGATCGTAAACTGGTCATCGTTTTCCACCAGGTCAGGTGCATAGGAGACCTTTCCCGTCCCCCAGGGCGCGACATAATTCTTGTACAGTGCGTTCGCGGTTGGATCAAAACAGGCTGTCGGAATTTGCGAATTGGGGAAAAGCGAACTGTACTGCACGGGCTGGGCCGATGGAGAACCACTCGCCAGCGCGGCAAGCTGCAAGGCCGCTGCGGGCGCGGTCGTCGCGAGCGCACTCCCACACCCGGGGCGGCTCAACAGCGTGTTCGCAAAGGTCGGGTCGGTCACCTGTCCCGTGAACGCCCCGTCGGATGAAAAATCGCCGCTCGCTTGCGGGCCCGTCGGCAAGTACACCGCTCCAGAGGAAATGCCCTGCCGTAGCCGGTTCCCTTCGTAGGAGCCAAAAATGAACGTCTTGTCTTTCTTGATCGGACCGCCGAGCGTCGCGCCGAATTGATTCTGCTTGTAATTGGGCACGGTGGTATCAAAAAAGCCTTTGGTGTTCAGCACGTCGTTCCGGAAAAACTCGTACAAGTCCCCGTGAATGGCGTTGGTTCCGGACTTGGTCACCACGTTCACGACCGACCCTGAGTTGCGTCCATATTCGGCATCAAAAGTGTTCGTCAGGACACGGAACTCCTCAATGGCATCAGGCGAAGGCTGAATGGCCGGCCCGTTGACGAAGATGTCGTTGCCGTCTCCGCCGTTCACCATGTAGTTGTTCGACCGTCCGCGGCCGCCGTTTACAGAGACCACACCCGGGTTGCTGCTTCCATAAAACAGATCCGCGCCCAACTGCGACTGCACGCCAGGCTGCAACTGCAATAGCTGATAGGTGTTCCTGGTGCTCAGCGGCAGCTCCCGCACGGACTGGTCGGTCATCACTGCGCCCAATTGTGTGGTGGTCGTATCGATGACCGGAGGAGCGCCGGAGACCTCGACCGTCTCGGTCGCACCGCCGAGCTGCAGCGCCACGTCCACTCCGGCGATCTCGTTCAGCACCAGCACGATCCCCTTGCGGGCGTATTTCTTGAATCCCGCCGCGGTGACGTCGATCTCGTAACTGCCGACCGGCACTTCGAGGAAGAGATACTCGCCGGTCGCCGAAGTCTGCGTCTCGCGCGTCGTATTGGTTCCTTCATTGATAAGAGAAACTTTCGCTCCGGCGACGGCGCCGCCGCTCGCATCCGTCACCGTTCCACGGATGCGGCCACCGGTGCTCTGCGCATTGGCCAAGGAAGCAATCAGCAGCACAACCCCCAAAAACGCCACCACGAGCCCGGTACGGCAACACACAGACTTCCATTGCAGGCGCAATACTGAGTTCATGTCGATCACCCCTGTTTACCGAAAATCGCTCCCCGATTAGCGATTCTTCTTGGTTGTACCTGGCCTTGAACCTTACTATAATCCAGCAAAGTTAGAGAAAGCCGGGACCTGTGTCAAGCAGAAAGAATTTGTCCACTGCATCGGAATCTTTGCCGGGCCAGCGCCTCCTCCGCATCTCGGGAGTCGCCCGCCGCCTGGGCATTTCTTCCTCCGCCTTGCGCGCCTGGGAAGCTCTCGGACTGGTCACGCCTCGCCGCACCGCGAGCCGCTACCGCATGTATACCGAGCGGGATGTCCGTCTGCTTCAGCGCGCCCTTTTCCTCCGCCGGGCACGTGGTCTCAATCCTGCCGCGATTGTACACGTTCTGAAGAAACAAGGAGTCGTTTCTGTTCACCCCGACGCCCGCCAGTCTCCCGGCCAGCGATTCCGTCGCTTGCGGGTGAAGCGCGGCCTTTCTCTGGCCCAGGTCGCGCGCGCCACGGGCGTCTCGGTCGGATTTTTGAGCGCCCTCGAACGCGGACAGATGCGTTCGTCGGTTGCCACGCTGCAGCGCATTGCGCGCTTCTACAAGACCAACATTCTGTCCATGTTTGAAACCAACGGAGACGCCCAGCCCTTGGTTCGCCCTTCCGAGCGCAAGGTCCTGCAGACCAGTCCCAATGTCCGCATGGAACTTCTTGCCTGGGGGAACACCACAATGGAACCTCACCTGTTCCGCGTGAAACCCGGCGGCAGCAGTGGCGAATCCTACACCCACGAAGGCGAGGAGTTCCTCCATGTCCTGCGGGGTGAATTTGAAATCTGGCTCGAACGTCAGGGTCACTACCGGCTCAAATCCGGCGATAGCCTGTATTTCGAAAGCGCCACGCCGCATCGCTGGAAAAACCCCGGCCGTTCCGAGGCCTGGATTTTATGGGTCAATACGCCGCCTACGTTCTGATTGAGAGGGACCGGGGGCTCGGTTCTTGGAGTCGCCGGAAGGGATTCGCGTGAAGCTCGTGCACCGATGCTCAACAACCGGTCTGGTTCCGGCCCGGTCCGCGGCTGCGACAGACACCCGCGTCCGGCATTCCGTCCGCGTAGCGCACGGCGATGCCCTGATCGGGGCGGGTTTCGCGACGTCCTTCGAAAAGACAGCAGGCTCGCTCGATCCCGGCGAGGTTGCTCCGCTCCTCCCCGGTGGATCGCGACATTTTCGAGCTTGCGCTGCACACCATCGGTCGGAGCAACGTTTTTCTCAGGATTGTCGGAGGCAGAACCATCCATGAAGCTGACGCGTGATAAATTTCTGCTGTTCCTGGCCGGTGCCCTGTTCCTCGGCTCCTGCCAGAAAAAGGAACCCTCTCTCAGCCTACTGGTCTGGGAAGGCTATGCCGACCCCTCCGTCGTCCGCGCTTTCGAACAAGCCCACCATTGCAAGGTAACGGCATCGTATATGGGCTCGAGTGATGACCTGGTTGCGAAACTTCGCGGAGGCAGCGCTTCGAACTACGACGTCATCTCTCCTTCGAGCGACGTAGCCACCTCGATCGCCCGCACCGGTCTCGCCGAGCCTCTCGACCTGGCCAAAATTCCCACCTATTCCGAGCTTTCCCCAAAGCTGCGTGACCTGCCCCTCGTCAAGCTGAACGGCCAGACCTTTGGGGTTCCCTTCATGTGGGGACCCAATCCTCTTCTCTACGACAGCACCGCTTTCGAGCAACCTCCGGACTCCTGGGCCATCTTCTGGGATCCCAAGTACCGGGGCAAAGTCGCGGTCTGGGACGATCTCTCTACCTTATATATGGCCGCTCAGCTCCTGGGCTTCGATAAACCCGACCCCTCCCAGCTCTACAACCTTTCCGACGACCAACTCGCCCTGGTCAAGCAAAAGCTGTTGGCCATGAAGCCCAACGTCAGAAAGCTCTGGTCCACTGGAGGCGAGCTCACTAATCTTTTTGAGAATCATGAAATCATTGCCGCCATGGGCTGGCCACTGATGACCAACCAGCTCCGCCAGGCCAACTTTCCCATCGCCGAAACCATTCCAAGGGAGAACACCACCGGCTGGATCGATCACCTCATGATCACCAAGGCCAGTCCGAACAAGGATCTCGCCTACGCCTTCCTTGAATTCATGATCGAGGCGCAACCCCAGAAAAAAGTCACCGACGTCACCCATTACACGCCGGCGAATCCCGCCTCCGCGCAATTCATGTCCGAGGCGGAGAAAAAGAGCCTGCATCTCGACGATCCCGACGCCTACATGCAGCGCATCTACTTCTGGCAGGATGTTCCACGCCGCGCCAAATACATTGAAATCTGGAATGAGGTCAAAGCCGCCCAGTGAACCCGGCAGCTGCCAACCCGTCACCCTCCGCGACCGCTCCCTCCGAGCAGAACGCCGGGGTGTTACTCGAAGTCCGCAACATTGCAAAATCGTTCGGCGCGCGCCGGGTCCTCCAAGATATCTCTCTGCAAATTGCTCCGGGCGAGTTCCTGACCCTGCTCGGCGAAAGTGGCTCCGGCAAAACGACCCTGCTCCGGCTCATTGCCGGTTTCGAACAACCCAGCTCCGGCGAAATCTGGATGGATGGCGCGCGTCTCGATACTCTGCCGCCCTACCAGCGCCGCGTGAACACTGTTTTCCAGCAGTATGCACTGTTTCCGCATCTTTCGGTGGCCGACAATGTCGCCTACGGCCTGCGCGTCAGCGGTTCCCCGGCCGCTGAAATTCCCGGGCGCGTCGAGGCCGCCCTTCATCTGGTGAAAATGCAGGAGTATGCCGGGACCCGGCCCGCGCGTCTGAGCGGCGGGCAGCAGCAACGCATCGCCCTGGCCCGCGCCCTGATCAACCGCCCGCAGCTCCTGCTCCTCGACGAGCCCCTTTCGGCTCTCGATGCCAATCTGCGCAAACAGATGCAGGGTGAACTCAAATCCCTGCAACGCGAGCTGGGCATCACCTTTCTATTCGTCACCCACGATCAGGAAGAGGCCATGGCGCTGTCCGACCGCATCGCTCTTCTGAAGGACGGCGCGCTCGAGCAGGTCGCTTCTCCGCGCGAAATCTATGCCCGTCCGACCACCGGCTACACGGCGCAGTTCATTGGCCAGACCAATCTCCTCTGCGCCCAGGTCCGCGGGGGAATCGCCACCTGCGGCAGCCTGCACTGGCCCGCCCCGTTGCCCGATGGTGCCGCTCTGTTTTCGCTCCGCCCGGAAGCCATCCGGCTTTCCGAGGAAACGCCGTCAGCGCCTGGCGCGGTACGCTTTCGCGCCCGCATTGAGCAGCAGGTTTTCTCTGGCTCGGTCGAACAGCTCGAAGTCGATTGCGCCGGCCAGCTCTTCCGTGTGCGCATCCCGGCCCGCGGTGTACTCGCCGGCGACTATGAATTTGTCTTTGACCCCGCTGACGCGATTTCCGTCAGCGAGTGAGAAACGCCATGTACTCGCGCGCCTACAAAGCGATCGTCTCGGTCCCGCCGCTCCTGTGGGTCGGCCTTTTTCTACTGCTCCCGTACGCCCTCCTGTTGGCCCACAGCTTCTGGCTGGTCCGCGACGGCTTCATCGTGCACCAATGGAATTTCCGCAATTACGCCAAACTGTTCGACAATCCCGTCTATGTCGAAGTTCTTTTCCGCTCCATGCGCATTGCCGCAAGCGTCATGTTGCTTTCCCTGCTCCTCGGCTATCCCCTCGCTTACTTCATGTCTTTCCACGCGGGCGTCGGCAAGGACCTGCTCTATCAACTGGTCATCGTGCCGTTGTGGGTCAGCTACCTGGTCCGCGGCTACGCCTGGAAAACCATTCTTGGCTCGGACGGCGTTCTCAACGGCTTTCTCCAGTACCTGCACATCACGCACCAGCCGGTCAGCTTCTTCCTCTACAGCCCCTTCGCCGTCACGCTCACGCTCACGCACATCTATACGCCCTTCGTCTTTCTTCCCCTGTACGCCTCGCTCGAACACATCCCCCGTAACCTCATTGAAGCGTCCGAGGATCTCGGCGCCGGACCCGGTTCCACATTTTTTCGGGTCATTCTCCCGCTCTCTCTTCCCGGCCTCCTCGCCGGGGCCACCTTCGCTTTTGTTCTGACCCTTGGCGATTTTCTCGGGCCCATTCTGGTGGGTGGCCCATCGAGCGTAATGATCGCGAACATCGTGCAAAGTCTCTTTGGCACCGCATACGACTGGCCACTCGGCGCCGCCATCGCCGTGTGTATCCTCTGTCTTACCGTCTCGGTCCTCTTCCTTACCGAACGGCTGGAAAAAAGGTGGTCATTCCGGTGAGCGTCCGTAGCTACAGATCCGGGCGTGCTCCCTTCCTTGCCGGGTTCTCTCTCCTGGTCTTCGCCTTCCTTTATCTGCCCATCGTGGTGCTGATTCTGTACTCGTTCAATCGCGATGGGGTCGGCGGCTTCCCGCCAAGACACTTCACCCTCCACTGGTATCAGCAACTGTTTGCAGATGGCGCCATCTGGGACTCCGTCCTGAACAGCCTGCTGGTGGCTGCGGGCGCCGTGGCCCTTTCTCTCACTCTCGGTCTCCTGGCGGCCCTGGCTCTTGATCGCGCGGACTTCCCCGGCAAATCGATCTTCCGCCGCCTGGTATTGCTCCCGCTGGTCCTCCCCGGGATCATCACCGGTCTGTCCTTATTGATGCTCGCCGTTTCCGCCGGACTGCACTTGAGCCTGTTCACTGTCTTTCTCGGCCACGGCACCGCTCTCCTTTCCGTCGCCACCACCGAACTCTTCGCCGGACTCCAGAAAATGGATCGCGCTCAGGAAGAAGCCTCTCTCGATCTCGGCGCCACTCCCTGGCAGACCTTCTGCCGCATCACGCTGCCCAATCTCAAGCTTTCTCTGGTCGCTGCCGGCCTGCTCATCTTTACTCTCTCCATGGACGAGATTGCCGTCACCATCTTCCTGATCGGCCGGGACAACACTCTGCCTCAGGAAATCTGGAGCCGCCTGCGCATCGGCATCACACCGGAAATCAACGCTATCTCTACTCTCATTTTCGTCCTTTCCGTTCTCTTGATTTTGGTCTGGTACCGGATCCGAACTCGCACTCTCGGCAATGAAGTCAGAGAACTCTTGGAGCGCCCTTAGGAGGATTCTTTCCCATGTCGCACAACCGCCGTGATTTCATCAAGTACATCGTCGCCGGCTCGGTCGCATCGGGCTGTCACCTGGACCAAGCCCTGCTCGCTGCCACGGAAGGAAACTCTCTCTCCGCCTCCGTCGAAGGCGATCATTTCAAAATCTGCCACCAAGTGCGGGACGGCCATTCCTTCACCAAGCCCGATGCCACGCACACAGTCGATATCGCCATCATCGGCGGCGGCATGGCCGGACTGTCCGCCGCCTATTTCCTGCGCGGCAAGGACTGGCTGCTGCTTGAAAAAGAAGACCACTTCGGCGGCAACGCCTACCAGGAAGAGTTCTCAGGCCAGCCCTACTCTACCGGCGCCGCCTACGATTTTCAGGGCAGCTTCAGCTACCAGCTCGCCAAGGAGATCGGCCTCAATCTGCTTCCGATCGACATGCCCGACCCCACCATCGATAACGGCGTGTACACGCCGGATACCTGGCGCAGCGGCATCTCGGAACTTCCCTATTCCAAAGAAACGGTCGCCAGCTTCAAGAAATTCGCAGCCGACATCCTGAAAATGGATCCGCACAAAGACATGCTGGAGCTGGACTCCAAGCCCTTTACCGATATCACCCGCGCCTATGCCCCGGAAATTACCAAGTGGTGGGATGCCTATGGCCCCTCAAACTGGGGCGCACTTACGCAGGATACGACTGCGTTCATCGGCGTGGTGGACGCACAGTATCTCATTAAGGGGGAAGACAACACGCGGGTCATCCTTCCGGGCGGCCTAGGCTGCATCACGCACCGGCTCGTGGAAACCATGAAACCCAAATACGGCGAACGCATGATTGCTGGCGCCACCGTGGTTTCCGTCCTTCCCGATGCCGACTCCGTTCGGGTGACTTACCTGCAGGAGGACAAGCTCATCACCGTAGCCGCGAAAGTGGTGATCATGTGTTCTCCGAAATTCATCGCCTCCCGCCTCGTCTCTGGCTTGCCCGGTGATCAGAAGCAGGCCATGAACCGCATCCGCTATGCCCCGGTTCCCATGATCAACATGATTTTTGACCGGCAGATCTACCGCAAAGGCTACGACAACTGGTGCCCCGGCAACTCCTTCACGGATTTCATCGTTGCCGACTGGACCATCCGCAATCAGCCCGGCTATAAACCGAAATACGAAATTCTGACTTTCTACTCGACCCTACGCGAATCCGAACGCTCGCTGCTGCTCGAGGAAGAGGATTGCAAGCTGTTCGCCCTAAAAGTACTCAAGGACTTCCAGAAGCTCCTTCCCGAGTTCAAGGTTGACCCGATCGAAATCCACCTGTATCGCCGCGGTCACGCCATGATGATGGCCGTTCCCGGTCAGTACACCAAGAACCGCTTGATCGCTTCCCGCCCGATGGACCGCATCTTTTTCGGCAACTCCGATTCCGGCGGCCCGGAATCGCTCTCGACCGAAGCCGTCCGCATCTCCCACGCGGCCGCCGAATGGGCCAACCTGACCCTCTCGGGCAAACCCGGCGCCGCCGACCTGGCCCGCAAAGCCCTGTCCGAGTTCACCTTCTAAATTCGCCTTCGGCCGCCTCCCCGGTTTTGGTCGTTGGCCCCAGGTCCACGGCCGATGCGGTAGAATCAGAATCGCAACTTTCGCATGAGGTCCCTCTATGCTGCGTTCCATCCTGGTCGTCTGTGCCTGCCTTTTATGCTGCTCTGCCGGGCCCGCCGAAACGCCCCATCGTCCGAGAATCTATGGGCTGGCTAGCGTCCGCGTCAAATCGAGCGATTTCGAGAAATCATCGGAAACCTACAGGAAACTCCTCGGCTTCGGCTCCGGAACGAATACCGGCACGAACGGCTGCACGCAAGTAACCAGACCTTGCTTCGTCGTAAACGTCACCCAACACATCGAGCTCACCCAAGCCCACCCGGGCGATCCCGGCTCCTGGCTTGATGAAATCGCGTTCTCGACCAGCAGTGCGCGCGTCATGCGAGACTATTTGCGGGCCAACGGCTTTTCCGTCTCCGAGATGGAAACCGCACCGAACGGCACGCCTTTTATCGAGCTGCAGGACCCGGAAGGCAACCGCATCGCGTTTGTCGAAACGCCCGTCGGAAATGCCGAGTCCCACGTCGGGCCGACGCAGGTCAGCGCCCGCCTCTTTCATGCCGGCTTCGTGGTCAAGAATCTGGCTCCCATGAAGCACTTTTACATGGACGTTCTTGGCTTCCGCCTGTACTGGAAAGGCGGCTTCAAGGATCTCCCCCCGGGAACTCCGGAAAAAGATTCCGACATTGATTGGTTTGAAATTCAGGTTCCGGAAGGTTCAGATTGGATCGAATTCATGCTGAACATTCCTGCCGACGCCGATCACCAGGAACTGGGCGTGCAAAACCACTTTTGCCTGGGTGTCCCCAGCATGGAAAAGGCCATCGAGCAGTTGCACAAGAATGGCCTGGCCCCCGATTCCAAGTTCGCCGACGACAAATCCGAAATCGGCCGCGACGGCAAGTGGCAGTTCGACATCTTCGATCCCGATTTTACGCGCATTGAATTGATGGAGCCGAAACCGGCCAAAGTTCCGTGCTGCAATCCGTACACCGCCGCTCACGCCACCCTCTAGCCAATGGCCATGATTCCATTTCAGGGGATTCTCAAAGCATGATTCGCCGCAAACTCGCGTTCGCGCTGTCCCTAGGCACGCTTTCGCTCCTGGCGCTCTTGCCGCTCTTGTCCGGGCAAAAGCCCGTCTCTTTTCTCATCATCAACGCGCAACTGGCCGACGGCACGGGAGCGCCGCTGCGCAAAGCCAGCGTCCGCATCGCTTATAACCACATCGTCGGCATCGGCGAGTTGCGGCCGGAAAAAGACGAACCAGCAATCGACGCTCGGGGCCTGGTCCTCGCGCCCGGCTTCATTGATATTCACAACCACTCTGCCGAGGGAATCCTGCAAGATCCCCTTGCGGAAACTCAAATCTCCCAGGGCATTACCTCCCTGGTTGTCGGGCCGGACGGTGAATCGCCCTGGCCGATCATCGATTGGGTGCGTTCGGTAGAGCGGCTGCACACCGCCCCGAACCTGGGCATTTTCGCCGGACACGCCACCATCCGCGAACAGGTCATGGGCAAGGACTACAAACGGACCGCCACGCAGGAGGAAATTGCCAGGATGCAGCAACTCGTCGGGGTGGCCATGAACCAGCAGGCGCTCGGACTGTCCTCCGGACTGGAATACGAAGTTGGCGGCTATTCGGGGACGGATGAACTCGTGGCGCTAGCGAAAGTGGCCGCTCCGAAGGGCGGCATTTACATGACCCACATTCGCGACGAAGCCGACAAAGCCTTCGAGGCGCTGAAGGAGGAAATCGCCATCGGGGAGCGCGCCCATATTCCCTTAGAACACTCCCATATCAAGCTCGGTACGGTCGCCGTGCAAGGCCACGCTGCCGCATATATTAAGGTTATTGAAGAAGCCCGCAAGCGCGGCGTCGATTTCATGGCCGATTGCTATCCCTATGACGCCTGGCACGCCAATCTCAAGGTGCTGGTGCCGGATAAACGGTACGAAAATCCGCCGAGCGTCGCCAAAGCTCTGGCCGATGTCGGGGGTGCCTCGCAGATCACCATCACGGGCTTTCCGCCGCATCCGGCTTACGTCGGTCACACCCTCGCCGCTCTCGCCAAGGCGGCGCATATTTCTGACGTGCAAATGTATATTCGTTTGATTCGCGAGGGCGACAGCGCCAACAGCGAGGCCATTGTCATCTGCCAGGCGATGATTGAATCCGATATCAAGGCCTTCTACCAACAACCCTGGGTCATGGTCGCAAGCGACGGCGGCATCGGCTCCGATCACCCGCGCGGGGCCGGAACCTTCCCCCGCGTCCTCGGCCTGTACGTCCGCGAGAAACACTGGCTCACCCTGCCTGAAGCGGTCCGCAAGATGACTTCCCTGCCGGCCGAGCGCCTGGGCTGGAAAGATCGCGGGGTCATTCGCGAGGGGGCTTTCGCCGATCTGGTGCTTTTCAATCCCGATACGGTCATCGACCGTTCCACGTACAGCGATCCGACCGCGCTCGCGACCGGCATCGAAAAGGTCTTCGTCAACGGCGTCCTGGTCTGGGACAGCGGCAAGCCTACCTCGGCGCGTCCTGGCCTGTTTCTCGGTCGCGCCGGTGCTCCCATAGAAATCCTCAATTAATCCCCGGCCTTCCGGTTCTTAGAACCTCAATACTTCGGCACCGATCCGTCCACTTCATCCGACCAGGCCAGGATTCCGCCCTGCAAATTGTGGATCTTCCGGAATCCGGCCTTGCGCAGAAAATCGATCGCTTCCGCCGAACGCTTCCCGCTCCGGCAATGCGCCACAATCTCTCTCGATGAATCCAGTTCGTGCACCCTGCGGGGCAATTCTCCGAGGGGAATCAGGTGTCCGTGTAAATTGCAGATCTGGTATTCGTGGGGCTCGCGCACGTCCAGGATGAACAGGTCGTCGCCCTTATCCAGCCGGGCCTTCAGCTCTTTGGGCGTAATCACCGGCACTTTCAGGTCCGGAGCCGGTGCTTCTTCGCCGCGCACGCCGCAGAACTCGAAATAATCGATCAGCTTGTGAATGGTCGGATGCTCCCCGCACATCGGACACTTGGGATTTTTGCGCAGCTTGAACTCGCGAAAGCTCATTTCGAGCGCATCAAACACCAGCAATCGTCCGCTCAGGCTCCTGCCATTACCCAGGATTAATTTGATCGTCTCGAGCGCCTGGATGGAGCCGACGATCCCGGGTAACACCCCGAGCACCCCGCCTTCGGCGCACGACGGAACCAGCCCCGGCGGGGGCGGCTCCGGGTACAAGCACCGGTAGCACGGCCCGTTGGGCATCCCGAAAATCGTCGCCTGCCCCTCGAACCGGAAAATAGATCCATACACATTCGGTTTGCCGAGCAACACGCAGGCATCATTCACGAGGTAGCGCGTCGGAAAATTGTCCGTGCCATCGACAATGATGTCGAAGTTCCGGAACAGCTCCATGGCATTCTCGCTCGTCAACTGGGTCTCAAACGCGGCAATCTCGATATCCGGATTCAGGTTCCCGAGCCGCGCCTTGGCCGCTTCCGTCTTGGCCTTCCCGACGTCACTGGTGCCAAACGTCACCTGTCGCTGCAGGTTGGTGAAATCCACCACGTCGAAATCCACCAACCCCAATTTCCCCACGCCTGCCGCGGCGAGGTACAGTCCGAGCGGCGCGCCCAATCCCCCGGTGCCGATCAGCAGCACTTTGGCTTTCTTCAGCTTCAACTGCCCTTCCATCCCCACTTCCGGCATGATCAGGTGGCGGCTGTAGCGCAGGATCTCCTCATTGGTCAGCTTGTCGCCGGGACTTCCCCCAGCAATCGATGGAATGATGTTGATCGTGTCGCCGTCCCGGGTGGCCGTCTTCTCCTGCTCCAGGTAGCGGATGTCCTCGCCGTTCAGGTACACGTTCACGAAGCTTCGCAATTTTCCCTGCTCCGTGAACAGATGCTTCTCGAGCCCGGCAAACTCCGTGGTCAGGCGATGCAGCGCTTCGGCGACGCTGCTGGCCTCGAACTCTGCAGCCACTTTTCCCCCGGCATGCAATCGAAGCGGTGTGGGGATCAATACTTTCACGCTCATATGTTTTCCTCTCCGGTCTCTTCAATCTTGTGCCTTGGTTTCCCCGGCAATCTCGATGGCCTGTTCGGAATACCGCTCCCGATCTTCCTCGAGCCGCCAGGAAGTCATCTCCTTTGGCGATCCGCAGTTCACGTTGACAATAATGTAGCTGTACCATGGCCAGGCGTGCTCGCGGTCATACTCGCTCGGACGCGCCGGATGGTCCGGGTGCGAGTGGTACCACCCGACCACCTCCAGTCCTTCCCGAGAAGCCGCTTTCTCCGCTTCCAGCACGTCGAGCGAGCTCACAGCAAACCGGTTACGCGGCGAATCTTCCCGCCGGTTCACCAGCGCGTACAATCCCAAGATCTCACGGGGCGTCTCCTCGGTCGCATCGTGCCCAAGCAAAGCTCCGCAGCACTCTTCCGGGTAGGTCTTCGAGCCGTGCGCCCGTATCTTCTCGACCACTCCCGCGCTGATCCAGAGTTTAGAAGTGTCCGCCATCGTCACTCGTCATCCCAGAATCGTTCGCTCAAATATTTCGCCGCCGAGTCCGGGAAGATGGTCACCACAACCGCCCGCTGTCCGGCCGGAACCTGCCGCGCCACCCGGAAACATCCGACCAGCGCCGCCGCGGCACTGGGGCTCACGAGCAATCCCTCTTCGCGGGCCAGTCGTTTCACCATGCGATAGGCCTCTTCGGTCCCGACTTCCACGTTTTCGTCGGCCAGTGTGTCATCGTAAATCAGAGGACGCATTGCCGTCGGCATGTGTTTCCAGCCTTCCAGCCCGTGAAAGGACGCATCCGGCTGCAAGCTCACGCAGCGGATCTTCTCGTTCAATCGTCGCAGCCGTCTGGTGGTCCCGACAAAGGTTCCGCTGGTTCCCAGTCCCGCGACGAAGTGGGTGATCCTTCCGCCGGTCTGGTCCCAGATCTCGCCGGCGGTGGTGCGGTAATGTGCCTGCCAGTTCGCCGGATTGCTGTATTGGTCGGGGTAGAAATACGCGTGCGGTTCGGCTGCCACAATCTGGCGCACTCTTTCGATCGCTCCATCGGTCGCCTGGTCGCCCGGTGTCAGGATCAGCTCTGCGCCGTAGGCCTTCAATATCCGCTTGCGTTCGCCTGAAGCGCTGTCCGGCAAGCACAGCTT
The DNA here is from genome assembly GCA_963842585.1 of Candidatus Acidiferrales bacterium. Taxonomy (GTDB): domain Bacteria; phylum Acidobacteriota; class Terriglobia; order Acidiferrales; family UBA7541; genus Acidiferrum. The sequence continues at coordinate 73,583 of CAWJHG010000010.1, read as the reverse complement.
CACCGGGTAACCGAGCGTCGCACCGATCATCGCATAGGCGATCCCGGTGTTTCCGCTGGTCGCATCGATGATGGTTTTCCCGCGCTCGAGCAGTCCGCTCGAGAGCCCGGCCTCGATCATGCTGAGCGCCGGGCGGTCCTTGACCGAGCCGCCGGGATTAAACCATTCGGCTTTCGCGTAAAACTCGAGGTTCGGAAATTCACGGGCGACATTGGCAAGGCGCAGGAGCGGGGTATTGCCGATCAGATCGAGCAGCGCAGAGCCGGTCCGCGCGGTCTTCGGGTGGTCTCCCGGGAGGGGGGATGCCGCCACCATTTCTGTGCCTTTGCCTGGCGCCACCTCTAGACTCCCCTCTGACTTTCTCTGCCCGCCTGAAGCGATTCCCTACCCGGATCAAACAACAGCCCGACACCAGATTGGATGCGCCGGTACATCGGCACGCTATTTCTCTCCCGTCCCGGCTGGCTAGAGCTGTATCGAGCAACGCTATCCTCTTGCCGATCGTCGGCCCTGAAATTGTGTCACAACTACTCCCGGGCGTGTAGCGCGGGTCTGGCCGCGGGAGAGGCCTCGAACGGAAGCCCGAGAGGGTCTCTGTCGTGCTACCCTCTTTTCCCGGAATCGGAGGGGCCATGGCCGAACGGCTAGAGGAGTTTCAGAAGTTTCGAGCGGAGCTGAACGAGGAGATCCTGGACTGCGGGCACTTGGGGATGAAACGGGCTTTTACCCTGGACCACCAGGCTTACCAGCCGGGCCCGCTGGACACCAAAACCAAGGAACTGCTGGGGTTAGTTGCTTCGACGGTGCTTCGCTGCGACGACTGCATCACCTATCACCTGGTGCGCTCGGGCGAGGTCGGCTGGGGCCGGGAGGAGGTCATCGACGCGTTGAACGTGGCCCTGGTCGTGGGGGGGTCGATTACCGTTCCGCATCTCCGGCGCGCCTTTGCCAGAATGAGAGAGATACCAGGACTGCAACCTGAGGTAAAATAGCCCCCTGGTAAACCGATGAGTACGACCCCGAACGTCATCACCGCCGAGAACGAGAACCTGCTGCACCGCATTAAGGGCGCATTCGGCGCAGCCCTCTTTCTGGTCATGCGGCGTTCACCGCGGCTGATCCGGCTGCACCGCAACGAGCAATCGTGGACGCTGCTGCGCATCGCCATGGGTTGCTTTGGCGCAGCCCTGGTCGTCTTGCCGCTGAGCTTGTGGCACGGCTACTTCACCGCGCTCGCCGGGCTGTCGCTTTTCGTGCTCTCCATCCTGCTGCCGCCCGCGGAACTCGAATCGGCCACCGACCGTAAAGCGCGCGAGCTCGGAGCGACGACGGTCGTGAGTGGCGGCGAGTATCAGCCGGGCAACGCCGAAGCAAGGCAGGTACAACTGTTTGTTTCGCCCTCGCACACCTGGGCGATGGACAAGAACCTTGAGCCGGTGGTGGTGGTGACCACGGCGGAAATCTCGGGCCTCGATGTGACGCCCATCGCAGATCACTGGTCGCTCGTCGTGCGCTGGGGCGATCATAAAGCCGAATTCAGCTACCGGGGAATCTTCGCTGAGCGCTTCGCTCGGCTGGCGGAGGAATCTCTGCGCCAGGCCAGCGCTTCCTCCGAAGCCGCCCCCAAAAAGAGCCGCGCCGCAAAGGCCTGAGTGCGCTAATCCCTTAGAGAAAAATGCTTAAGTACCCTCGCGCGGCGCTATTTGTGCGAAAATAGAGGCATGGCACGCGGGTGGGAAAGCAAAGACGTCGAATCTCAGGTCCAAGATAGGAAAACAGTGGCAGATAATTCTGGCAGGGGACAAAAGAGCTCGGAAGATTTGCGCCGCGAAAGCGAGAAACGCGACCTGTCGCTCTCGCGGGTGCGTATCGTCAACGATCTGGAAACCGCAACAAACCCGAATCACCGCAAATCACTCGAAGCCGCGCTGGCGCACCTGGACAAGAAGATTGCGGAATTGAGCTAAATTGAACCGGGGATGGCCCTCGAGGGGGCGAGCGCCCCTGGGTCGTTCGCCTAATCCGTAAAGACCACGCCGACCGCAGTCGTCCCTTTCTCGAGACCGGCTTCGAGTCGCACGACATACCCCTTCAAGCGCATCTCCTGCTTGCCGTTGCTCCCCGAAGTTTCCATGACCACTTCCAGTTCCGATTGCAGCCGCGGGCTGTGCTTCAAGGAGAGGAGCGCGCCCTGCAGGGCCAGATCCCGCACGGTCGTTTCTTCCTGGAAGTGCTGCCCTTCGGAAGTGAGGCCGCTGACCAGCGCATGGAACTGCGCTTCCCTGCGGGAAGAGGTACGGGAGCCTGGCAAGTGCGCCTGGACCGGCTGGCTCGCCGCGCCGAGAGTAATCAGCATGCCTTCGCTCGCGGCGAAAACGGAATCAAATTCATCGCGGGCTTCGCGCAAAAGTTGGTCGACCATGCGGTCGGTGGAATCGGGATCGTGGTGAAAAAGGACCAACGTCTTGGCGCCGACTTCGCGGGCGATGTTCACCCCTTCTTTCCAGGAGGAGTGCCCCCAGCCCTTGCGATTCGACCCCAACTGCGCGGGCGTGAATTGCGCGTCATTGACAAAGATGTCTGCGCCGGCAGCCAGTTCGCGCAGGCTTTTGTCGAGCACGGGGTCACCCGGCTCGTTGTCGGTCGCATAAACGATGGTGCCCGCAGGAGTATCGATGCGGAATCCCAGGCAGCCTTGCGGATGATTGAGCCAGCGCGCAGTGATCCTATTTTCGCCGACCTGAAAACTTTCGCCCCCTTCGAGTTCGCGAAATTTCCGTTTGGCGCTCATGGATGAAAAATCCACAGGGAAATACGGCAACGCCATCTGGGCTTCAAACACCTGGCGCAAGGAATCCTGGCCGAGGTATTTGGAGCGGAAGCTGTAGAAGTGGAACTGATTGTTCTCCCCGTACAGCGGAGCGAAAAAGGGCAGGCCCTGGATGTGGTCCCAGTGGTAATGCGTGACAAAGATGTGCGCCTCGGCCGGGCGAACGGACGGATCCGTCGACCAGCGGTTGCCCAACATGCGCAAGCCGGTGCCGCAATCGAGAATGAATTGCGTGCCGTCGGGCGCGACCAGATCGAGGCATGGGGTGTTGCCACCAAAGCGCCAGGTGACCGGGTCGACGGTGGGTGTGGAGCCGCGAACGCCCCAGAAACTTAATTTGGCGATAGGAGCACTCATTTCCGTTGTTGGTGCGGCCAGTGACCCCTGTGAACCGATGCGTGATACGGGTGGTGCAGTCTCTTTTCTGATAGTGGCAGCGGCTGGAGCGAGCGTCAATGGAATCACGGACCCGTGTTGTCAACCATCCAACAACAGAGCACGGGGTTGGCTGCGCGAGGCGGGATAAGGACGTAGAATACTCTCAGGATGCACGAGCACACCCACCATCACGGCCATGGTCACGGCCACAGTCATGCCCACAATCACGGGCACCCGGCGATGAAGCCGTCGGTGCTGGCGTGGGCCATCGCGGCGACCCTGGGCCTGGTGGTTGCAGAGGTCTTTGGCGGGTTGCTTGGTCGCTCCGTCGCCTTGCTGAATGACGCGGTGCACAACCTTTCCGACGTGCCAGCCCTGGGCATTTCTTGGCTGGCGATGCGTTGGGCGCAGCGGCCTGCCGATTCGGAAAAAACCTATGGGTACCACCGGGCGGGTACGCTCGCGGCCTTTACCAACGCGGTGCTGTTGATCGTGCTGTCCCTTTGGCTCGGCTATGAGGCGATCGAGCGGTTCCGCAATCCGGTCGCAGTGGTGGAAAGTTGGATGATCTGGACGTCGCTCGCGGCACTGGCGGTGAACGGAGGAATCACGCTTTCGCTCGTGCGTGGTCACACCGATCTGAACCTGCGCAGCATCCTGGTGCACAACTTTGGCGACGCGCTTTCGAACATTGCCATTATCATCGGAGCGATCCTGATGCGTTATACGCACCTCGACTGGATCGACCCGTTGCTCGGCATGGCCATCGGGCTGCTGGTGCTGTTCAGCTCGATCGGAATCTTGCGCGAGTCCGCACATATCCTCCTCGAAGGCCGGCCCGTGGGTACGCGGGTCGAGGAAGTGGCGCGGGCCATCCTGACCGTCGAGCACGTCCAGGAGGTGCACGATGTACACATCTGGTCGCTCGGGGGAGCGCATAACGCGCTGAGCTGTCACGCGCGGATTCCCGACATGCACATGGACAAATGCGAGCAGGTGCTGGCGGACATCCGCAGGAAAGTGCAAGAGTTCGGAATCGAGCACAGCACGGTTCAGCTGGAACGCGCCGGTCTTCCGGCCACGTCCGGCATCGTGATGCCGGAGCCCATGCGCAGGACGTGACCGGCCGCGAGAGCGGCCTCGATCGAACTGGTTGTTCCCGCCCGGAGAAACCCGCGAGAAGACAAGAACCAGCCGTGCTGCCGGCCGCGCGGCCGGTCTCTGCGAAATTTGCATGGGCTTTGGCTAACTACAGGGTCGAGCTCGGCGGCACGGGATTCGGAAGATAGATGGTGTTGCCGCGAGCTTCGTTGGATTTCTGGGTGGCTGTAAAATCGATCAAATCGAGCGCCACACTGCGGCGCTGGCCATCCTCGGTGACGTACTGCAGTTTATCCGCTGCGGAAGTGTAGGCCACGGCGTAAAACGTAGTTCCGTCGTGCTCAATGAAGACGTAGTCGGCAAGCGGTTCAACGTAACTGCTGGACAGCGAACGGGAGGACGGAGAGGAGGAAGCAGCCGGTTCTTCGGCGGATGCCTGGCCCGTCGAATCCTGCGGGTCGTTCGAAGCGATTTCCTGAGCCTGCTCCCCGGTCGCGGCCTCCGCGTCATAAGCCACCGGGACGTAGATGGCCCCGCCGAAAAAGGGAAGAATGACACCGGTCATCGCATTGCACGCGCCCCAGTTCGGATGGGTAGAAACAACCTGATTGTAGTTGTAGCCGAAGCCCGGCGCGGGATAATTGTTGCAGGAAGAAAATCCTGCCGGGAAATAGTTGGAGACGGGCAGGTTGCGTGGGGGGACAGGCGGTGTTTTTACCGGGTGTGGCGGGTTCTTGCGCGGCACACTCTGCCTGGCTGCGGCCGTGGACGGGCGACCACCCGTGTGAACTTGACCCGGCGCATAGGCCGGAGCGATACGCCCCGCAGCAACCGGTGCGACAACCGCTACGTGCATGACCGGAACGGGAGCAGCGGGAATCGCGACGGCATGCTGTCTGGCAGGAACAACAGCTGCCGCGATCAGGGAAAGCAATCCGAGATGCAGCACTTTGCGCATAAAGCGCTCCTGGGAGGCTGGGACCCGCCTCGCTACAACCTTAGACGCGGACAAACCCCTCGAGGATTCAGAAATGAGGCCTGTCTCGGGAATTCTGACGCAGAACCACGGCGAAGAGAAGCCCTTTATTCGCCCGGGGATCCGTAGTTCCAGCTCCTGTCGGCGCCCGATGGGGCGGTTGCGATCATGTGCCGGGCGATTTCCGGCAAGATTCGTTGGTACAGGGTGCCGTAACTTTGCGCGTTCGAGATGTCCCCTCCGCCCATATAGCAGTGGTCCTTACCGGGACTGTACTCGAAGTCCGCAATCCGAAAAGGGTTCTTCGGGGAGTCCAGAAATCCCTGCATCAGGTGAACGGCGTTGTTGAGATACCAGGTATCCATATCGCCGACGGCAAAGTGCAGCTTGCCAACCAGCTTGGGTCCGAGCGTCGCGATATCGCGCTCGAGGATGTAGCGCAGATCGTAATGCTCCCTCCAGTAGGCGGCGACCTCGGGATCGATCGCGCCGGTTCGGGGATTCCAGATGGGTTTGGGGTAGCCGTCCGGACCGACGGGACTGAAAACGGCTTGCCAAATGCCGAACTGTTCGGTCGAACGGCCGCGGGTGCCCATGACCTCTTCGCGGCGGACGGTCGGCTCCATCACCGCGACAATCTGCCCGGTCGAGGTGCGCATCTCGGCCCGCGGAACTTTCGCAAACGGCCCCTCTTGCCAGAATGCGTTCCCGTCTTCGTAGATGTTGACGGCCTGATAGGCCCGGAAATCGATGGGGTCCGGGCAAAAGCAGTACGCGCCGTTGTAGAAGTCCGGATAGAAGATCTGCGAGGCCGTCGCTTCCCACCCACCCGTCGAACCTCCTTCGAGAGCACGTGCCCAGGGCTGGCCGATGCCGCGGAATCTCTTCTCGACCTCCGGAATCAACTCTCTCGTGATGGCGTCCCCGTAGGGACCGACGTTGGCGGAATCGACGGCATAGGAATCGTCGTAATAGGGATTGGCGTGCTGGATGCTCACGAGCAACATGTGCGGGAGACGCCCGGAGGTCCAATCCTGATAGAAGCGATGGGCAAACTGGCCGTACTGCGTATCTTCCGCATTGGCGGCCTTCGGCGGTTGCTCTTTGAAAAAATCCCAATCCGCTTCGAAATGACCCTGATGAACGAGCAGGGGGTAGTGCGCCAGCGGGTGCTCGTCGAATCCCTCGGGAAGCAAAACCGTTGCACCCAGATCGACAGGACGGCCCCAGAAGGCGGTCAGGACTTTGCTCTGGATGCGAATGTGCTTGAGGTACTTGGTGTCCTTCGGTGGTTCGATCGGAGCAATCTTCTGACTGAGCACGATGTGGACGACTTGATTCCCGGCAGGATCGAGGTGGAGGAGCTCGGGCGCGTTGAGCAGATTGCCTGGCTTGGCGAACCACTGCTGCCCCTCGCCCATTTCGGGTGGCAGTTTGATGACGTGACCATCGGCACGATGGAACGTTTCGTAAATGTTGAGGACTGCCTGCACATAATAATCGCCCGCTGGCAGCTCGGCGAGGCTGACGATGGGGTAGCCGAGCGTGGTCGAATCGACGACCGCAGCCGTGCCAGGCTTCCAACCCTCCACATCAAGGCCGAAAAACTGGGCACTCGCGGCTTCTTCTTCGCGCAGCTGGAAGCGGGGCTCCCTCGCCTTGTCGGTGGAAATACCGAGCAGGATGTGCCCGTCGAGGGGCTTCGCGCTCTGCGATTCAGGGAACGTGATTTCAATCCGCAGTTTCGCGGGCGACGGAAGCGCAGAAGATTGCGCCGACGAGCACTGCGCTACGGCGAGGAAGAGAACCAAGACCAGCAAAGAATGTCGAGCCGCGCTGCACCGACATTGGCACGGAACGGAAACGGGTCGAGTCAACTCCATCCTCCTTGGAAGACGGGTAAGGATACAACAGGATTTGCGGAAGTGCCTGGCTGACAATCAGCGTTCCCGGGCCGACGCAATGTGCCGCAGCAACGAGCGGCAAGCGTAGCCGGTGCCGGAGATGAACAGCAGGATGGGCCCGAAGCTCCAGATGGCCGGTGCACCGAGAAAATGCAAGCCGGACACGGAAGATTCCAGGCCCGGACCCAGTTTCGGAAAACCATTATTACGACGGATGGCGGCTAGCAGCCTGGGCGCGAGAAATTCATACCTGGAGATGTCGATGTTATAGCCGGTGGCCAGCAGGACGTGGTCGACGGTGCGCTCCGAGCCATCGTCCAGACGAATCTTGACCTGGTCTCCGGCAGCGGCAACGGCCGTGACCGTTCGGCCCAGGCGGATCGGAACGCCGCGGACCCGGTCGACCAGCCATCGAGCGCCCGCCGACCGCGTGGCGCGCTTCAGTAAACGGTCTTGCAGGGAACGAGGCAAAGTCCGCAGCAACTCGGGACGAGCCAGGAGCTGACTGATGCCGGCGGGACCAACGTCGGTCGGCGCATAGAGCAGGTTTCTCACACCCTTGCCGAGACGTTCGTGAAGAAGCTGGGAAGTCGGTCCGAAAAGCCAATGAATGTGCCGCTCCCGCCCGATCACTTCCACCTGAGCGCCGTTCTCCCGGAGCAACGCTGCCGATTCGAGCCCGCTTTGCCCGCAACCAACCACCAAGACCTGTTTGCCGGAAAAAACGCGGAAGTCGGATTGTTCACTGGTGTGCGACACCAAGGCCGGTGGAAGTTTGACGAATTCCGGCGGGCGCTTCGCAAAAGGCCCCAGGCCCGCGGCGATCACCAGGCGGCGGGTCGTGAGGTTCTTGCCATTCTCGAGAATAATCTGAAAGCCTGAGGCGCCCGGTTCCACCACGGAAATTTTTTTTCTCTCCACGTCCGGAACGGCCTGTTGCTGAAACCACATGCCATACTCGATGAACTGCTCAATCGGCAGGTGGTTTGGAAATTGGCCAGCGTTTTCCGGCTGAAACGCTTCGAGCGTAAGGGAATCTCTGGGGTCCGCTATCCGTGACGCGACCAGATTCGAGCGCAAGAACATTCCTGCAGGCATATTCTGCTTCCAGGAGGACATGGGTTCCCCGAACACCCGCACATCCAGTCCTTCGACCGAGCGCAAGTGGGCCGCCGCAGAGAGGCCATAGGGACCGGCTCCGAGAATCACGACATCATGGTCGGGCACGAGGCAGTTTCCTCCTCAAGAAAGCGGGCACCGGATGGGAAGCAGGGAGACCGGGGCTGGAAGCGAACGAATATGTCACCACGGTCACAGGGTGTCCATGACTCCGGTCACAAGCCTGCGTGCGGTCAGTCACGCACGGGCCGCCGTTCGGGATGGCCGCCCCTCGGACCGGCCCCGCAGGGGGTTGCGCTTTCCCCTCCCGGGGAGGATGTGCTATAACCGAATGGCCGTGAAACAGAACGGAAAGCAGGAGATGGCCCCGGAAGGCTCTCGGGGCGCGGCGGTTGTACCGGTGCCGGCCGGCGGTAAGACGGCCGACAGGGCAACTGCCGTAGGACAAGAGGATCCGTCCCGATATTGCCCGATTTGCTCAGAGCGGCTGGAGTCGAGAAGGTGCAAGCTGGTCTGCGGCGTATGCGGGTACTACATGTCCTGCGCGGATTACTATTGATCGCGGAACGGTCAGAATCCAAACCAATGGCCGCTTTGCGAAAAGCAGCAAAACCAGATATGCTTCGCGGTTCCGGCCCGGGTTGCCGCCGGATCTGTGTACGGAGGAGGAGATCAACGTGGCATTAAAGATTACATCTCGAGAAGTGGACGGCGTGACAATGGCAGCGCTGGATGGCCGGATCGTGTTGGGCGAAGAAAGCAATGCGCTCCGCGAGAAGATCAAGTCGCTGGTCGCTGAAGGAAAGAAAAAGATCGTGCTGAACATGGACAACATTACGTTCATCGACAGCGCGGGCTTGGGCACGCTCGTGGCGTCGCATCACAGCGCCAAGGGCCAGGGTGCTGCGCTGAAATTGTGCCACCTGGGCACCAAGTTCCAGGAAGTGCTGCAGATCACGAAGCTGATGACCATCTTCGACGTGTACAACACCGAAGCCGAAGCGGTAGCCAGTTTCTCAAAGTAAGTCACGACCGGCTTCACCCATCGCATTTTCACAAAAAAGGCGGAGGTTATCCTCCGCCTTTTTCTATTCTTCGATGCGGTACATGGTAATGCCGCTCAAGAGCTTGGGGTAGAAGTCCGTTGATTTTTGCGGCATCACCTCACCCGCCGTGGCCACCCGCATCACCAGATCGACATCCACCGGGTTGAGAAGGAAGGCCACTTGCGCGGCCCCGCGATCGACCGCGTCGAGCGCCGCGGTGGCCTCCCGCTCGTAGCTCAGGTTTGCTTCCGATGCAATGGCGTGCGGGGTAATGCCGAGCGCCGGCTCGAGAATGCCCTGGTGCAGGAGAACCACATCTAACTCACGCTGCAGCGGGGAGAGGCCGGGAAGAATCTGGGAGATATCCGCTTCGGGTCGCAGCGTGAGCACGTAGAAAGCGTGGCTGCCGGCATGCGCAGCAGGATACACGCCGATGGCACGTCGGGATTTGGCCTCTACGAGCCGGGCGAGAAACTTGCCGCGAGCCTCCTGCCGCTCGGCATCACCGGTGAAGGCAAATACTTCGGTAGCGAACCACGGCTCCAGGTACCGGCGGACGGCACTCCAGGAGAAGTCGCGAACGTTGGCAACCACGCGGTGGGTCGGAAGAACGGTGAGCCCCTCGCTGCGCGTATTGATGAAGGTCATCATCGAAAACTCATAGGGCGCGTCCGCAATGAGTTTCCCGGCGCGGGTGCGGTTTTCATTCCGGAAATTCAGGGAAGTTTCGTAGCGATGGTGGCCATCGGCAATCACCAGCTTTTGGTCCGCCATGGCGTTCTGGATCGACACGATCCGCTGCGGATCGGCGATCGGCCAGAGCCGATGAATCACGCCGTACTCATCCATCATCTGGGTGGCCGGAGCCTGCGAAGCAGCCACCTCCTCAATCACCTTGTCGACCAGAAGCTGCGGCTCCGAATACAGCAGGAATAACTGGCCGGTATGCATCCGCGTATGGCGCAACAGTTCCAGGCGATCGGCCTTGGGGCCGGACAGCGTGTGCTCGTGGCGGAAAATCACGCCGGAAGAGTAATCCTCGAGTTTCCCGGCGCCGATGAATCCGCGCCTGGTGCGACGGAGCGGCGTTCCCGGGACATCATATTCCTGGGTATAGGCATAGAAGGCAGGCGCAGCATCCTGCTGCACGGCGTGCTCTGCGATCCAGCTCCGCACGGTCGCTGCGGCCCGGGTGTACACGTTGTTCTCGGGCGTGTCACCGGGAAGCGAACGGCCTTTCTCGACGGCGATCAGATTATGCGGATGAGCGGCATAGTAGTTCTCCTGCATCGCGGGAGAAATCTTGTCGTAGGGCTGGGTCAGAACTTTTTCATACGGCGCGACACTCGGGTTGTAGCGGTAGGCACGGAAGGGATGGACCAGGGCCATAACGTCTCCAGATGGATTTTCTGCAAATTGGGCAGACTTCTAGTGTACGCGATCTGGGCGATTTCGAGCGAAAACCGCGGCGGATTCGCCCGGCACCCGGTTCGCTGGCCCTCGTATTACAATCGAACGTCTATGAGCACGAAAACAGTCGGGCCGATTCGGGCGTTTGTCTTCGATCTGGACGGGACGCTCGTCGATTCGAAGATGGACTTGGTGGATTCTGTAAACGCAATGCTGCGGAAGACCGGGCGCAGGGAGTTGCCGGCGGAATTGATCGCCAGTTACGTCGGGCATGGCGCGGGACAATTGATTGCCAGCGCGCTTGGACCGGCGGCATCCGAACCGGACCGCCAGCAGGCTTTGCGGCTGTTCCTGGAGCATTACCAGGAACATAAACTGCACCGGACCCGTCCGTATCCGGGCGTCGCGGAAGGATTACGCGCGCTCGAAAAGCACCCCATGGCGGTGTTGACCAACAAACCGGCGAAGCTGAGCGTCGAAATTCTGGAAGGGCTTCGTCTCGAGAAATTTTTCCGCGTGATTTATGGAGGCGACAGTTTTGCGTCGAAGAAGCCCGACCCCGCCGGCGCGCTGGCCATCCTGGACGAGCTCGGCGTGCCGGCAGCGGAAGCGGCGATGGTGGGCGATTCCGACGTCGACTTTCAGACCGCAAGAAATGCGGGCATGCGGGCGGTTGGCGTCCGCTACGGGTTCGGACAGCACGACAGCGAAAAACAACCCGCCGATGTTTATGTGCAAAGCCTCACGGAACTGTCGGCCATGACCTGAAGCCCTGCTCAAGAAAATCAAACGCCACGGCCTTGCGTTCCGATGCCGGTATTTGTCAGACTCAGCGCGTGCTGATCGGACTCTTTCCCGAACTGAATGCGCCCGGCGGAATCCAGCGAGCCGGCCGGCACCTCGCCTTTGTGATGAGCGAGTACGCGCTCACAAGAAAGCTGGAATATCGCCTGCTCAGTCTGAACGACTCGCAAGAACTGCACCGCATGCGGGTCGGTGATCGCGAATATGTTTTCACCGGCGCGGCACGGGGGAAGGGCCGCTTTGCCGTATCGGCGCTGAAAGCGGCGCGGCGCAACTCTACCCTGGTGCTCGCGGCGCACCCGAACCTTGCGCCGATTGTGCGGGCCATGCAACTCGCAGCACCAAGGATGAAAAGCATCATTTGCACGCACGGAATCGAGGTGTGGGAGCCGCTTTCCCGCTTGCGGCGGCGGGCTCTCGAACACGCGACACTGGTACTCGCGCCCAGCCGCGCGACCGCCGAACACCTGGTTTCCGTGCAAGGGGTGGCCCCGGAACGGGTGCGCGTGCTTCCGTGGGGGCTCGATCCGGATTTCGAAACCAAGGTTTCCGGGAGTTCTCTCGCCGCGCTGCCGAAGGAGTTTCCGTCCGGGCGGGTCATTCTGACCGTCGGCCGCTGGCTGGCGACCGAACGGTATAAGGGGATGGATACGCTCGTCCAGGCGCTGCCCCGGCTGCTGCTGCGTTGGCCGGACCTCCAATTGGCGATGGTCGGTTCGGGCGACGACCGCGAGTGGCTCGTGAATATCGCGCGGGACAGCGGGGTACAGCGTCACGTGCACTTTCTGAGCGAAGTCAGCTACGGCGAACTTTCTGCCTGCTATGCCGCCGCCGAACTGTTTGCTCTGCCGAGCCGCGGAGAGGGATTTGGTTTCGTCTACCTGGAAGCCATGGCGCGGGGCAAGCCGGTGATCGGGGGCGCTCACGGCGGCGCGCCGGAAGTGATTCAAGACGGGGTGACCGGCTACTTGGTCCAGCACGGTGACACCGTGCAGCTGGCAACCTCGATCGACGCGCTGTTGTCCAATCCGGAATTGGCCCGGCAGATGGGCGAACGCGGGCGCGAGCGCGTCGAAAAGGAATTTCGCTTTCCGGTCTTTGCCAAGGCCTTCAAGAAAATCCTGCGCGAACTATGCGAATCCTGAACGTCACGCAAAGTTATGCGCCCTTTTTTGAATTTGGAGGGCCACCTGCCAAAGTGCGGGCGCTCGCCGATGGAATGGCGCGCCGGGGCCACGAGGTCACCGTGCTGACCGCGGACTGGGGACTCGATCGCCGGTCGCCAGAGGCATCCAAAGAGCCGGCGGCCGAACCGAGCCCGTTCGGATGCCGGCGCACGGCCGACGGGGTGACCGCCGTATACCTGGCAAACTGGCTGCACTACCGCGCGACGAGCTGGAACCCCGCACTCGGCCGCTACCTGCGGGCCCGCCTGCGTGATTTTGATGTGGTGCACATTTTCGGGCTGTACGACCTGCTGGGCCCGCGGGTCGCGGCCGAATGCAGAAAGAGAGATATTCCCTACCTGGTCGAGCCCATCGGCATGTTTGTGCCCATCGTGCGGAACCTGCGGATGAAACGGATGTACCATCGTCTCTGGGGACGACAACTGCTCGCCGGCGCCTCTGCCATTATTGCCACGGCCGATCAGGAACGTGACGAACTCATCTCCGGAGGTGTTCCCCGGGAGAAAATCCTGTTGCGGCGAAACGGCGTCGAAGCCCCCGAACGGATGCCCGAGCGCGGCGCCTTCCGCGAGGCACTGAATATCCCCGACGATGCGTGGCTGATTCTGTTCCTCGGCCGCCTGTCGGAGAAAAAGAGCCCGGACCTGTTACTGAAAGCCTTCGCCGGACTCCTTCGAGCGGGTACGACGGGACCGGCCGCGAACCATCTGGCGTTTGTGGGCCCGGACGAGTCGGGAATGAAAGCCCGGCTGCTCGAGATGGCCCGGCAGTTCGGGGTAAGCGAGCGGGTTCATTTTTCGCCGGCGGTCGAAGGGGATGCCAAGTGGAGCGCGTACCGGGATGCGGATGTCTTTGTCCTTCCGTCCCAGAACGAGAATTTTGGGAACAGCGCCGCGGAGGCAGTAGCGTCCGGCACGCCTGTCGTGGTCACCGATCGCTGCGGAATCGCGCCTTTGCTGAAGGATCTGGCGGGGCTGGTCGTCAAGCATTCCGAAGGAGATCTGCAACAAGCCCTGCAGCGGATTCAGCAAGACGAATCCTTGCACAAGCAACTCCAGCAAGGCTGCGCGGCGGCACTGGCAAATCTTGGATGGGCAGAGCCGCTTCGGCAGATGGAGCTGATCTATTCTAGACTTGCGGCTCTAGCTGGGTCGTAGGACAATTCAAGTCCCAGAGCTCAAGGATCAGGTTTGAAAGCGCGCCTCCTATTCCGCTCCGTATGGTGGCTAAGCAATTTATTGCTGGCCGTGGCGCTCGTGGCCACCCTCGCGTCCGGGGTGTGGGAATTCTCGGTCCGCCAGTATCTGAAGGGTTTCTCAGACGCCGTCGTCCCGGAGGCGGCTCCCCCGCAGCAGAAAGTGGAAGCCATTCTGGCCTGGATGCGGAACGGGCCGCCCCGCCTCGAAGTCACTACGACCGCACAGCTTTCTCCCCGGGACCCGGAAGACACGCTCAACTACCGGCAGTTGCTGGCCGTCTGCGGGAGCGCCACGAATGCATTCCTGAATCTGTCGCGGAGTGCCGGGCTCGACACGCGGCGCCTGCTCCTGCTGACCCCCGAGCGCACCACCAAACATGTGGTTGCGGAAATCTATCTGGATGACCGGTGGGTGATTGTCGACCCGGCGTATCGCGCGATCCTGAAAGACTCCCGGGGAAGGCTGCTTACCAGAAAGGACCTCCAGGACCCGGAACTGTTTCGCCAAGCGACCGGCGCCTTGCCCGACTACCGCCCCGAGTACTCCTACGAACGTTTCTCGCATGTGCGCCTTTCGGCGCTGCCTTTCCACGGTACGCAGGTTCGGAAGGTGCTGGAGCGCGTGTTTCCCGCCTGGGACGACTATCTCGACTGGAGCCTGCTGCTCGAGCGACGCTCCTTCCTGTATCTGTTCCTCTCCGCCAACAGCCTGCTGGTCCTGCTGCTCCTGCGTGTGTTTCTCGGATGGCTGGCCGACAACCGGCTGAAAATACCCCGATTCCATTTGCGCGCCAACCTCAGCCGCGCAACGGCCGCTTTTTTCTCAACACCGGAGATCAAGTAGAGCGTGTGCGGAATCTGCGGTCTCGCCTATGCTGCCACGCCGAGTGAAGCCGAATCGCGCGTGCGAAAAATGGCTGCGGCGATGGTGCACCGCGGTCCAGACGAAGACGGCTTCCTGGTCAACGACCCGCGCTCGGCGGGCACCGCACTCGGGATGCGCCGCCTCAGCATCATCGACCTTTCGGGCGGCCATCAGCCGGTCTGGAACGAAGCCCACGATGTCGCCGTTGTTTTCAACGGCGAACTCTACAACTACCGCGAACTCCGCGAGCGCCTGAGCCAGGCAGGTCACCGCTTCAGCACCCATGGCGACACGGAAATCCTGGTTCACGGCTGGGAAGAGTGGGGCGAGGACCTGCTGAATGAGCTGCGCGGCATGTTTGCCTTCGCGCTCCTCGATTTGCGCAAGCGTTTTGCCACCGTGCCGGTCCTGTTCCTGGCGCGTGATCCGCTGGGCATCAAGCCGCTGTATTACACGCAGACTGCGAAAGGATTCGCCTTCGCCTCCGAGTTGCGCGCCTTGCTGGCCTCGGAAGTGGTGGAGCGTAAGCTTTCTGCCGACGCGCTGACTTGCTACCTTTTGTTTGGCAGCGTGTCCGAGCCGGTCACCCTGGTCGAGGAGGTCTTCTCGCTTCCCCCCGGCCATGCCTTGCTGCTGCATCTGCCGGACCGCCGGCGCGCCCCGCGGGCCCGCCCCTGGTGGGACCCCCGGCGCAGCGCAGCGGCGCGAGATCCCAGGCGGCCACACAACTTTGCCAGCGCCGCCCGGTCCGTTCGGACGCACCTCGAAGACGCGGTGCGTGCCCATCTGATCGCCGATGTTCCGGTGGGACTGTTTCTCTCAAGCGGCCTGGACTCGAGCGCGATCGCCATTCTTGCCGGGCGGGCGCAAAAGGGCATTCAGAGTTTCACACTCACCTTCCCGGATACGCCCTACGACGAAGGCCCGCTGGCCCGCGTAGTGTCGGAGCGGGCCGGGACGCAGCACACTGAGGTGCCGCTCGAAGGGCGGGATATGCTGGCTCGAATGGACGAGGCTGTCGCCGCTCTCGACCAGCCCACCATGGATGGCATCAACACCTACTTTGTTTCCTGGGCCGCGCGGGAAGTGGGATTGAAGGTGGCGCTTTCCGGGCTCGGCGGAGATGAACTTTTCGGCGGTTACAGGACCTTCGCGGACACTCCTAAACTGGTGCGTCTCGAAGTGGTTTCGCGTTTCATTCCCGGGGCGTTCCGCCGGATCAGTGCCCCGCTGGTGAACTCGCTGCTGGCGCGAAATGGCTCAGTCGATGCGGCAAGGAAGGCCAGCGACGCATGGCTCGCGCCCGACGCCCTTCCCCATCCCTATTTTTTTGCGCGCCTGCTGTTCCCGCCGACCGAAGTGGCGCGACTTTCTGACGCACGTTACCGCAACAGCGCGGTCGCGAACGACGGCGTGACCCTCGATCCGACCTGGCTGGCCTGGCTCGAGCGGGCGGCCGACCAGGCGGGAGCGCAGGAACCGGTGGCCGGGGTTTCCTGGCTGGAGATGCGCACCTACATGGCCAGCACGCTCCTGCGCGACACCGATTGCGTGAGCATGGCGCGGTCGCTCGAAGTGCGCGTCCCTTTCCTCGATACACCGCTGGTCGAATTCGTGAGCGCGCTGCCGGACGCGGCGCGGTTCGAACCAGGAGTTTCTAAAGGTCTGATGCGCGCCGCACTGGCCGGCCTGCTGCCGGAGGAAATTCTCGAGCAGAAGAAACGGACCTTCACGCTGCCCTGGGAGGAATGGCTGCGTACCTCCTTGCGGCCGCGCGTGGCGGCCAGTCTGAACGACCTGGCACCGGCGCTGGCCGGGCATTTGCATGCTGCGGGCGTACGGACGGTGTGGGATAATTTTCTGCACGCGCAGACCACTTGGTCCCGCCCCTGGTCGCTGTACGTGTTGAATGAATGGTGCCGCCGCCACCTGTCCTAAACGCCGTTGACTTTTTACCACTTGGTTACTGTAGATCCGAAAGTATCAAATTGGGGTACACTTTTCAGGTTCGCCGATGAATATCTTGGGGATCAACGCCTATCATGGCAACGCTTCGGCCGCGCTGGTCTCGGACGGAAAGCTGGTCGCAGCGGTCGAGGAAGAGCGCTTCAACCGCGTAAAGTACGCGGCGGGATTTCCGGCCGCCGCGATCCGCTACTGCCTGAAGGAAGCGGGGATTTCGCTCGCTGAGATCGACCATGTGGCCGTGCCGCGGAATCCGTATGCGCGGCTGGCCACCAAGCTGTTCTATGCGCTGCGCATGCCGTCCTTTGCCCGTGAGCGCGCCCGGGTGATTTCTAAGTTCACCGGCATTCCCGCCGCCCTGGCCCGGGCTTTCGATTGTGATCCGGCCAGCGCAAAAGCCGCTTTCCACCGCGTCGAACACCATCAGGCCCACCTGGCCAGCAGTTTTTTTGTATCCCCGTTTGAAAACGCGGCCCTGCTTTCGGCCGACGGTCTGGGCGATTTTGCCAGTTCCATGTGGGGGGCCGGGCGCGGCAACCGCATGGAGATCGACGATGCCATCGCGTTTCCGCATTCGCTCGGCCTGTTTTACAGCGCGGTGACCCAATACCTTGGCTTCCTGAAATTCGGCGACGAATACAAAGTCATGGGCCTGGCGGCGTACGGCGAACCGGCAGACATGGAAGCGTTTCGCGACATCGTTCGGTTCACGCCAAACGGCGGAGAGTTTGGCTTTCGCCTGGGCCTGGACTACTTCACGCACCACAAGACCGGCCCGGAAATGTCCTGGGCCGAGTCCGACAAGACTCCCACCCTCGGCAAGATGTTCTCCGAAGCCATGCCCAAGCGGCTCGGCGGCCCGGCACGTTTGCCCGAACAACCACTCGAGCAGCGACATCACGACCTTGCCGCTTCACTTCAGGCGCGGCTTGAAGAAGTCTATCTGGGCATGCTCAAAAAGCTGGCGGCAAAGAGCGGCGCAAAAGCGGTCTGCCTGGCGGGGGGCGTAGCCTTCAATTGCGTGGCCAACGGGAAGATCTTCGACCAGACGCCCTTTGAAAAGGTTTACGTGCACCCTGCCGCCGGAGATGCCGGGCTGGCGGTCGGCGCAGCGTTCTACGTCTGGCACCAGGTCCTCGGGCAGCCGCGTTCCTTTGTCATGGAACACGCCTACTGGGGACCGAGCTACACCGCGTCCGAGGTCAAGTCGTCGATCGAGGCAAGTGCGGTTCGAAGAGGCGGGTACACCGTAACGGAATTGCCGGAGCCGGAACTGATGCGGCGCACCGCGGAAATTATTGCCGACGGAAAAATTCTGGGCTGGTATCAAGGCCGCGCCGAATGGGGGCCGCGCGCGCTCGGCAACCGCAGCATCGTTGCGGACCCGCGGCGCCCGGAGATGAAAGAGATCCTGAATCGGCGAATTAAACATCGGGAAATTTTCCGGCCGTTTGCTCCTTCCATCCTGGAGGAAAAAACCGGCGAGTGGTTTCTGAAAGCGCACCCTTCTCCCTTCATGACCCTGGCCTACTCGGTTCGGCCGGAAAAAAGGGACAAGATTCCCGCCCCGACGCATGTGGACGGAACCGGCCGGCTGCAAACCGTTACCCCGCAGGCCAACCCCCGCTACCACGCACTGATCAGCGAATTTGAGCGCCAGACGGGCGTGCCGGTGGTGCTGAACACTTCCTTTAATGACAATGAGCCGATCGTGTGCCGCCCGGAAGAAGCGCTCGATTGCTTTCTGCGCACACAAATGGACGCGCTCGTTCTCGGCGACTATCTCATCACCCGTCCATGAAGCCTTCCCCATCAAAGCTGCCGGCCTCGGGTGCGCCCGCTCTTTTCTGAAGACCACTCGAACATAATTCTTCCTTCCACGGCGGAGCGGCAGAAGCCCCACAGCGGATCCGCGAAGCGCTCCGCTCTATTCATGCGCGGTCCGGAACGATTGAAAGAGCTTCTGGGTGTGATGATCCGGCGGTAAGTCCTGTTCGCACCCGCCGTTTCCCGGAGCAGCGACTCAACCGAGGCGCAATCGGCCGGGAGGGTCCGTCTTCCGAGACCACCTTTTCAGAGCCGCCGGCTTCCGAAAGAGGAGCAGGCAGGGTCTCAGGAGGTTGCCCATGCGAACAGGATTCGGTCCCGCACTCCTCGTCGCCGCGCTCTCCATTGCGGCGTCCTGCACCTTGTTTTCTCAAGAAAGCCCGGCCCTCCCCTCCGAGCAGACCCCGGTGCCGCAGAACCGGAACGAAGCGCGGGAAAAAATACGCGTGAATTCCGAGTTGGTGGTTCTTTCGGTGATGGTGAAAGATCGCCAGGGCCATCTTGTTTCCGGTCTGGGCCAGGAGGAATTCCGCGTGTTCGACGACGGCGTGGAACAAAAAATCGAAATTTTCACGGAAGAAGGCCTGCCGTTATCCCTGGTGGTTCTGGTCGATAACGACCTGAAGTGGAAAGAAGGCGCAGCGATGGTGAACAGCCTGCGTGCCGTAATTGGAGCGCTGAGCGACAGGGACGAGGCCTCGGTTTGCCGCTTCGATCTGCTGTTCTATCCGGGGGAAGATTTCACCTCCAACACCGACACATTGCTTGCCGAACTGAAACAGGCCCAGGCCAAAGCCGCGCCCGAGCCACAATATATTCCGCAACCGGTTCCGGCGTGCAGCAATTCGACGACCGGAGCGCCCTCCATCGCAGCTCCGACCTATGCGGGAGCCCGGCCGAGCAAAGCTCTCGATGATGCCCTCTATTCCGCCGCTGCGTTATTAGGAAATCGGGGCGTCGATCGCCGCAAGCTGATCCTGATCGTCTCGGATGGAGTGAACGAGCCCAAACTGAATCATCGGACCTATGAGCAGGTGCTTGAGACCTTGTTGCGTGACAACATCTCCGTCTACAGCCTGGCACTCGTCAACGAGTCGGCAAGGCGTAAGTCCGCGCGGTTGGCAGACTACGCCGCCAAATCAGGCGGCGATATTTACTATGCCCAGGGCAGCAGCGCGATCGAACAGCTCTATTCCCGGATCACCGAGGAAGCCCGGCATGAATACACCCTGGCCTATGTGCCGACAGGAAACCGCGCCGATTCCGGCTATCACGCGCTCGAAGTGCATCTCCTCAGAGAAGGACTCATGGCGAAAACACGCGAGGGCTATTACACGGCCGGGGCGGACCGGGCACCGAAGGAGTGACCAGGCCGGCTCCTCGGTTCGCCCCGCAGAACGGGCCCGGAGCCCGAGGGACTGAAATCCAGCGCCACTTTCCGGCGCTAGTCTTTTGCCACCACGGCGGACTCTATTTTCAGTTCGATTTTAGGAGGGTGTCGAAGCGTGTTGTGGACCAGGCAATGTTCGACGGCCTCGCGTACGCCCTTGCGGTGTGCCGCACTCAGTTCCACCGGCGCCTCCACTTCGACGACAAAATTATCCAGCCGCGCCACAGGGTCTTTCACTTTGTCGCAAGTTACCCGCACGCGCGTCGCTTCGATGGCTAATTTATGTTTTCGCAAGTATTGTGCCGCATAGTAACCGGCGCAGGAGCCGAGCGCGGCCAGCAAAAGTTCCGGAGGAGTCATGCCTTCATCGAATCCACCCTGCTCAGAAGGCTGGTCGCTGACGAGTGAATGTCCGCGGGTCTTGATTTCAAACTGAACCGATCCCAGATGTTCAACGGTAAGTTCCATGGCTCTCCCCCATCCTGGAGCGAACCAAGGTGCCGGGAAGGGTTGGCCGCCGGCCGCCGAAGGCAGGAATCTCTCGATTTACCTATAGCAGAATGGGGCGGGCGCGCCAAGCCATGACTGCGGGCCATGACTGCGGGCGGCACCTCTAGCGGTGGCTTTTCTCGTAACTGTCAAACGCTTCGCGTAATCCATCGAGCAGGTGTCCGTTTTTTACTTTGCCGCCTTCGGTCTTATGGGTATCGGACCACAGCAGCGAATTGGTCTTCGGGTCGAGCAGGGCGATGCGGGTGTAGCCTTTCGGAATATCGCTCTCGGCAACGGCATTCGCATTCCCGGTAGAGGGAAACTGGCCTTCCGGAAGAGCCCGGACATGGCTGCCGTTCTCTAACAGCATGACCAGGTCGGCCTTCTCCCGGCTTTCGGCCAAATCGAAACGTCCCCATTTGTTCAATTCAAGAATCGTGCTGTACTGCAGTTCGTTGAACCCGGTCTCGTTTTCAAGGAAAACCGTGTGCGCACGAACCACCGCCTCGGGAAGATTCTTCGGCACTGCCCAGGTTTCGAGGGCCAGCAGGCAGAAAAACAGGACAAGCAGGAATCTCCGAGCGACAGAGAGAGATTTCCAGGGCATCGGTCCTCCAACAGCTGAGGTTTCGGAGTGTCCACAATAAGGTTGTGATTTACCGGGCGAAACTGCCCGCTGGGACAGGATTCGGCCCACTGTCCTGTCTTGCCGCCCGCTGCGTTTCTGCCCCAACAGAGCCCGGGCAACTTCAATGACCCTGCTTCTCCCTGTACAATTCAGTGGTGCGCGTTCTGCTTCTGAATCTCTATTACCCCCCCGACACTTCCGCAACGGCGAAGATGGCAGAAACCGTCGTCGAGGCGCTGGCCGCCCGGCACCGTCTCACGGTGCTGTGCGGGCGTCCCTCCTACGACCCCACAGAACGGCGCGGTTGGCATCTCTACCAATCCGAAGGGGCCGGAAAAATTCGCGTGATTCGGGTGGGGTCGACGGACTATCCACGCGTTCAGATGAAGAAGCGCATCTTCAATTACCTGAGTTATGTGTTTCTTGCCGTGCCGCGCGCGCTGTTGCTACCGTGCGACGTGATCCTGGCGATGACCGACCCGCCGTTCGAGGGCATTGTCGGAGCCTTGGTCGCGACTGTCCGGCGTAAACCGTACGTCTATAACATTCGCGATCTGTACCCGGACATGGCCGTGGGTGGTTCGATTGTGGCGCCCGGCCGGTTGGCGCGGTTTTGGGAAAAGTTGCATCGCTGGGCGTTGCGCCGGGCCACCTGCGTGGTGGTTCTCGGTGAAGATATGCGCAACCGGATCCTGGCAAAAGGGATCGACCCGGCTCGGGTGGTGGTCATTCGTGATGGCGCGGAACTCCCGCCCCCTGGTACGGCTGCGGCTAGCGTCGATCTCCAAGTGGTCCAGACCATCCGCGGCGAGTTCAAATTCGTGCTGCTGCACGCGGGGAATCTCGGATTCTACGGTGCTTGGGAAACTCTGCTCGAAGGGGCGCGCCGGCTTGCCGCAGAAGGTGTTGGGTTGGTTTTTGTCGGGGATGGAGCACAGCGGGAGAAATTGCAGGCAGCGGCTTCGGGCATTCCCAATGTGCGTTTTCTTCCCTTTTTTCCTGGAAGCAAGATTCCTTCCGTACTGGCCGCAGCGGATGCCCATCTCGTTACCGTGCGTCGTGGACTGGAAGGCGTGGTGGTGCCCAGCAAGATGTACGGAATTCTGGCTGCCGGCAAACCCATCGTCGCGGTAGCGCCGGCCGAATGTGACGTTGTCTCGGTCGGACGAGAGCGAGGATTCGCTGTCGCCGCCGACCCCGACGACCCGGGCCAGTTTGCCGACTGCGTCCGCGCGATTGCCTCCGACCCCGCACGTCTGAGAGAGATGGGTAGAGCCGCGGCCGCCTGTGCCCCGGACTATGAGCGATCGAGAGAGCTTGAAAAACTGTCTGCCGTGGTCGACCGAGCCGGGCTCCCTATTCACCCGGCCAGCGGACCGGATTGATTTTTCCTCTACCGGCCATTGCTTCTGTCGATGCCCTAATCCCCTCATTTCACTGGCACTTTCCCCGATTTCGCGGTATGGTTTTAGGGCTGCGAGAGACAGCATCCTCGGCATTCTTGCTCGATTTTGCAGGGGCCGAGAACTGGGAGCCGGATCCCAAACCGGTAACGTGTCTGTGATTCACTGGCTTTCTCGCCCGGGCCAGTTTCTTCAGAACGAGTCATGAGGGCGTATGAGTGCGGGCCTGCTGGCTTTCTTAATCGCTCTGTCAGCCTCACTGGTCATCACCGTTCCAGTGCGCGCTCTGGCGATTCGCGTAGGCATGGTGGATCTTCCTGGTCCACGTAAAGTCCACTTGAAACCTATCCCGCTGCTCGGGGGCTTGGCAATCTATGCCGGGGTCATGATTGCGATTCTGGCTGTATTTGACGGCCCGGCGCGCGCGCAGAGCTTTGGCATCGTTACCGGCGCAACACTGGTGGCCATTGTCGGGTTCATGGATGACCGGGGCTGGTTGCACCACCAGGTGAAGCTGTTTTTGGCTATGCCATTGGCGGCTGCCATTCTCCTCGCGAGTGGAGTTCGCGCGAATGTATTCTCCGTTCTTCTCGGGGGAAGCACAGGCTTCTGGATGGACGTGGTGTTGACGGTTCTTTGGGTGGTGGGAATTACCGCTTCGTTCAGCATTCTCGACCACATGGATGGGCTCTGTGCAGGCGTGGCCGCGATGGCTTCCGTGTTCTTTGCCATGGCCGCGTACCTGAACGGCCAGACCGTGGTGGCTACCCTGGCTGCGGCCACGCTCGGCGCCGCGGCGGGTTTCCTGCGCTGGAATTTCAAACCCGCCAAGATTTTCATGGGGGATGGCGGCGCGATGTTCCTTGGCTTCCTGATGGCCACGCTGGCCTTGAAACTGCGTTTTGAACACGCCACCAATCTGGCCGGCTGGTTGGCCCCGGTGCTGATTTTGAGCGCCACGATTTTTGACACTTCGCTCGTGACCATTTCCCGGTCCCGGCGCGGACTGCTGCCCTTCGCCACTCCGGGAAAGGATCATTCCGCGCACCGGTTGGTGAACTTGGGACTCGGTCAGCGCGGCGCGGTGCTGTTGATCTACCTGGCGGGGGCCATCTGCGGCGGCGCAGGTGTGCTGGTCTCCTACCTGTCGACCGTCGGAGCAGCGATCGTGGGCGTTTTGCTGGCGCTCTCGATGCTTGTGGCCATCGCTTGGCTGGAGAGAGCGCCTTACGAACGGCAAAAATCCACAAAGGAAAAGGCTGCCTGCTAGGCCGGTTGCCGCGCCCCTTCCCTGAAATCATGGCGTTTTCGTTGCGTTTGGTCCACTTCGTTGGATTCGTTATACTCGAACACGCCCAGTTGTCTGGTGAGATTGGGTGGTCCGAGCTTCCCGAGGCAGGGTCAAGAGGGAATCGAACGGGAATCAGGGCCATCCGTCAATAGGATCCTCGAATACTGTGAACCAATCCGGAAGTGGACCGGGAGATACCCGGAATAAGAGAGAGGTTGTTGTCGTCGGAGGCTCCGCCGCGGGCTTGTACACCGCTGGGTGTGTGGCGCGTGGAGGCCGGTCGGTCCGCGTTCTGGAATCGAAGCCGACGCTCGATCCTGCGCCGCGAACCCTGATCGTCACCGATCATTTTCGCAGCCAGGTAAATGGCGCGGCCAACGCAAGCATCCTGAATCAGATTCGTCGTTTTGAGCTGTTTACCAACGGCCGCTCGGCCATCGTTTCCTTGCAACAACCGGACTTGATTATTGAACGTTCGCGGTTGATCCGCGCCCTGGCAGAAGAAGCCGAGCAGGCCGGGGCGAAGCTCGACTACGACACCCGGTTCCTTGGACTGTCCCCGAACGGCAGCGGAATTCACGTGCAAGTGGATCGGGCCGGCCGCCATGAGGAATTGTACGCCGACAGCGTTGTCGGTGCCGACGGGGCGGTGAGCCGCGTGGCACGCGCTTCCGGCTGGCCGGCGGTCGAAACGGTGCCGCTGGTGCAAGCGCTCGTGAAACTTCCGAAGGACTGTCCTCCGGACACCACCCGGGTGTGGTTCGTTCCCGATGACACGCCTTATTTTTACTGGCTGATTCCGGAATCGGCCGACCGCGCAGCCCTGGGGGTCATCGGAGAACAGGGGCGAGACACCAAACGCTGCTTCGATCGCTTCATGCAGAAAAAAGGATTCGAGCCTTTGGAGTGGCAAGGCGCACGAATCCCGGTCTACCGTCGCTGGGTGCCGGTGCAGCGCACGGTCGGGAAGGGCGAGGTGTACTTGGTGGGCGACGCGGCCGCCCAGGTGAAAGTGTCGACGGTTGGCGGAATTGTCACCGGTTTCCGGGGAGCCCAGGGCGTGGCCGACGCCATCCTCAGAAAAGGGCGCGGTGAGCTGCGCGCGCTCCGCCGGGAACTCGGAACGCATTGGCTGGTGAGGCGGGCGCTGCACCATTTCCGGCAGGACGATTATTGCCGGTTGGTGGATATGTTGAATGATTCAACGCGCGAGTCGCTCGGAGAGATCAATCGGGACGAATCGACGCGCCTGTTGTGGAACGTGGTGCGCCGGCAGCCCAAGTTGGTTCTGCTCGGGCTTCGCGGCTTGTTGCTCGGGCGAAGGTGAGCGCGCTGGTTACGTCCGGCGTTGATACAAAGTTTTGTCGGCGAGGAACACTCCTGCCCCTTGGGCTGGCATCCCCGCCGCGAGCGAAGGGAAAACGATCGTGCGCCTGACTGTAATCGGTTGTGGATACGTGGGACTGGTGACCGGCGCCTGTCTGGCTGCGGCCGGTCATGAGGTCTATTGCACGGACATTGACGAGAAGCGGATTGCGCAACTGAAGGCCGGGAAAGTGCCGATCTATGAAGAACACCTGGATGAGGTGTTGCGGCGCGCCACGGCCGAAAAAAAGATTTTCTATACTTCTGATGCCGGCGAGGCCATTCGTTCGGGGGAAGTCATCTTCATTTGCGTCGGTACGCCGCCAAAAGAATCGGGGGAAGCCGATCTTTCCGCGATCGATCACGTCGCCCGGCAGATTGCGACCGAAGCCCGCAGCCCGAAACTGGTTGTTGAAAAAAGCACGGTCCCGGCACTGACCGGCGTGCAGCTCCAGAAAGCTCTTGCCGCCTATTCGCAGAACGGTTCGCTGAAATTCGAGGTGGCCTCTAATCCCGAGTTTCTTCGCGAAGGCACGGCGGTCGAGGATTTTTTCCATCCCGACCGGATCGTAGTGGGCGTTGAGAATGAGAAGAGCGCGGCCATCATGCGGGAAATCTACGCGCCCATCCTCGAGCAGACCTTTCATTGTCCGCTGCACGCCGGAAAGTGCCCCGCGGGGACCCGAGGCGAGCTCCTGATCACCACCATTAATAGCGCGGAACTGATCAAACACGCCTCCAATTCCTTCCTGGCCCTGAAGATCAGCTACGCCAACGTGATCTCGGATTTGTGCGAGCGCATCGGCGCCGACGTGGAAGAAGTAACCCGCGCCATGGGCCTCGACCCGCGCATCGGCACGCAATTCCTCAAGGCCGGTCTCGGCTTTGGCGGATTCTGTTTTCCGAAAGACATCCAGGCGTTCATCCATCTCTCCGCATCCGTCGGTATCGAGTTCGACATGCTGAAAGCCGCCGAACGCGTCAACAAACAGCGCATCGAGCGCTTCTTTGAAAAAGTGCACAAGGCGCTTTGGGTCATCAAGGGCAAGAAGGTGGCGGTGCTCGGACTGGCCTTCAAGGCCAACACGGACGACATCCGTTTCGCGCCCGCTCTCGATGTGATCCGCCGGCTGCTCGAGGAAGGGGCGGAAGTGCATGCCACCGACCCGCAGGCCATCTCGCGGACCCAGCCGCTTTTGCCTGCGGCCCGCTATTTCGAAGATCCCTATGCCGCTCTCGAGGGGGTGGACGCCGCGCTGGTTTGCACGGAGTGGCAAGTGTTCCGCACGCTCGATTGGGAACGGGCCGGCCGAAGCATGGGGCGGCGCCTGGTCATTGACGGACGAAACCTGTACTCCCCGAAGAAAATGCAGGAACTGGGGTTCGACTACCATTCCTTCGGCCGGCTGTAGGGCGGGCCCGGGCCGAAGCCGGCGCTAGCGCGCCACGATGGACTTGGCGTATTGCTCCCGGAAAAAAGCGATGGTTCTTTTCAGACCTTCTTCGAGACTCACTTTTGGTTCCCAGCCCAGCAGACGTTTGGCCTTGGAGATATCGGGGCAGCGCTGCTTCGGATCATCGACGGGTAACGGCTCGTGAATAATCCTTGGCGCGTCCGGGAAATAGCTCGAAATTCGGACGGCAAACTCCTTGATCGAGAGCTCCGTGGGGTTACCGATGTTGGTGGGCATGTGCTCATCGGACTGGCTGAGCTTGTAGATTCCATCGATCAGATCGGATACGTAACAGAAGCTGCGGGTTTGCTTCCCGTCGCCGTACACGGTGATCGGCTGTCCGCTCAACGCCTGGTACACAAAGTTCGGAAGCGCGCGTCCGTCGTTCAGGCGCATCCGCGGCCCGTAGGTATTAAAAATGCGCACGATGTGGGTATCGACGGCATGGTAGCGGTGGTAGGCCATGGTGGTGGCTTCGGCAAACCGCTTGGCTTCGTCGTAAACGCTGCGCGGGCCGACGGGATTGACGCGGCCCCAGTAGGATTCGGTCTGCGGGGAGACGTCGGGGTCGCCGTAGCATTCGCTGGTGGAGGCGAGAAAGAACTTCGCGTTCTTGGCCTTGGCGAGTTCGAGAGTGTTCATGGTGGCAATCGAGCCGACCTTCAGGGTTTCCAGCGGGAATTTCAAATAATCCGGGGGGCTGGCAGGTGAAGCGAAGTGGAATACATATTCGAGCTGGCCTTCGACGCGGAAGGGTTCGTTGACATCGGTACGTTCAAACTTGAACTTCGGATTCTGTGCGAGGTGGGCCAGATTCGCTTCATCCCCGGTGATAAGGTTGTCGAGCGCGAGGACTTCCCAGCCTTCCCCGAGCAAGCGGTCGCATAAATGCGACCCGAGGAACCCTGCCCCCCCTGTGACCACTGCCCTCATGTGTCCTCCCTGGGCCCTGAAACAGGCTATTTTACAGCGCGGCAAGCCGGTCTCCTAATGCAATCCTCGCCTCTCCATGCGTTGCAGGGATCCTGGGAATGGGCCGGACCGTAGACGGGCGTTCGGAAAATGATTTCTGCTGCAGCCTGTCGGTACTTACACCGGGTCTTGGAACTTGCTATGCGCGAGACCGGGGGTGCCGTGCCACCGGCTGACCAGCCAAGCGCGAAGCGCATGCCAGCGCAGAAACAATCCGGAAAAACGGGGCAGACTGCGCACCGCGATGCGCACCAAAAACTCCCCGACCGAACAGGACCGGGATAGCACGCGCTGTTCACCGTCGCGCACGAGAAACGCAATCCGGCCGAGCAGTTCTTCTCCGAAAACCGGCTCATCCCTCTCGCGAAGCGCATCTCCCCGGGTAAGCACGCTCCGGGCACGACCGTCTGCCAAGATCTCCTGTACACGATGGACATACCAGCGGCCGTTCTGGGCGAACAGAACCACGTCACCGACACCGACATCGTCGAGGCACGCACGGTGAACGATGAGTTCGTCGCCGGGGAGGATCGCAGGCAACATGCTCCCGCCACGCGCGACAAAGCGCATCTCCCCGGCTGCCCGAAGCAGCTCCTCGGCAAGCGCGAAGCGAACCCCCGCAACAACCGTCTCGTTGGGATCGAACAACGTGCCTTTCCTCCTGGGCCCCCTGGCACTGTCTCTGCCACCTATTTTCGCGGCAACCGAGAAGTGCCGCGACAACATTGTGGGTTCCGGGCTCTAAAAGTACACCTTGGTGGCCCGGCACACTCTGGGGCAGCCGGGAACCGGGGGTTGCCAGTGAAGAACCTGTCGGTCGAGCAGCTCCGCAAAAAGTCGACGGGGCGGGCCAGGGAACCGTCCTGTTCTTACCGGCCAGACGCGGTGCGTCGGCCCGAGGGCCAGTGCGAATTTCCGCTCCCGGTTCCTCTCTTTACGGTAGAATTTCCCTCCATACATCATCGCTTCTGTAAATTCATTCGCTTCCAAGAGGAGCATTATGCCTTTCCATTTCCAGGGGATGTCGCGAAGGTCCTTTCTTGGCTGCTCGGCCGGGGCTCTTGCCGCGAACGCGCTGCCCGGCTGGTCTCTGCCCGCCGCCGCGCCAGCGGCGCCGCAACGCATCATTCTGGACACTGATCCCGGCGTGGATGATGCCATGGCGATTTTCCTGGCCCTGCGTTCGCCGGAGCTGAAAATCGAAGCCATCACGGCGGTCAGCGGAAACGTGCCGCTGGCCTTCACGCTGCCGAACGCGCTGCGTCTGGTCGAAATTGCCGGGCGCCCCGACGTGCCCGTAGCGGGCGGTGCGGCCACGCCGCTGGTTCGGCGCTTGGTCACCGCGCGCTACGTCCACGGGAACAATGGCCTGGGCGGGGTGGAGTTTCCCGAGCCGAAGCTGAAGCCGGTCGCCGAGCCTGCCTCGGAACTGATTCGCCAGCTCGTGCATGGCAGCCCCGGCGAAATCACCATCGTCGCGGTCGGTCCGTTGACCAACGTGGCCACCGCGCTCAAGTCTGATCCGGCGCTGGCCGCACAGATCAAGGGCATTGCGATGATGGGTGGCTCTCTCAGCGGAGGAAATATCACCCCGGCCGCAGAATTCAATTTTTACGTGGACCCGGAAGCCGCACGGATCGTCTTCGATTCCGGAGTCCCGCTGACCATGGTCGGCCTGGATGTAACCCGCAAGGTTCTTCTTACCGAGGAACATCTCAAGGTGTTGCAAGCAGCGCCATCACCCGTCAGTCAGGCCGCCGCCAAAATCATGCGCGCCACGCTCGAACGCATGCGCAAAGGCCGCGACGTTACGGTCGTGGCGATGCATGATCCGCTGACCGTTGCACAGCTGATCGATCCAACCCTGCTCACCTTGAAAGACTACTACGTGCAAATCGAAACTTCCGGCGAATACACTGCCGGAGAATCGGTTGGCTACGCCTACGGGCCGGCGCGCACCTCGCCGCCCATGAACAACGGCCTGCCCGAACCGGAAATGCCTGAAGTCGTATTCAAGCCCAACACCAAGGTCGCCGTGGGCGTGGATGCAGACAAATTCTTCCGCCTGCTTCTGCCTCGCCTGACCGCCGCTACCTGAGCAGGATCTGCCATGACCCGTCCTTTTCCGGCAGTCGCGCTCTTCCTCTTTGTCGTGCTGGCCGCATGCCGTGCGGGCCACTCTGCGCCTGATTCCGGCTGGCAGCTGACGCCTGAATCCGAAGCGCTGGTGCCGGACGCAACTCTGCGTGCGCAGATCTTCCGCGCGCTCACTGCGGCCGAAAAAGCGGGCACCGATCCGTCGATCTCCCATTTCAAAGTCCGGGCTGCGACGATCATTGAGAAGGACGGGCAGGATCATGTCGTCGTCGGTGGCAACACCGAGTACCGTGTTCCCGAAGCCATTCATGGGGAAGCCTCGCTGATCAATCATGTCACCGCGCTCTACGGCCGGGACACCACCCGGCAAGCGTTGCACTTCATTGCCTTTTTTTCCGAACGATGTGGTCCGAGCGGAAGTTGCGGCGACTGCCGGGATTTCCAGAAAGCTTCGACCGACTACGGCCGCCTGCTGATCGTGTGCGGCCAGTCGTCTGATCACACGGTTCGGGTTACCCGCTTTACCGACCAACTGGTCGCCGAAGATCAATTCCCCGCCGCATCTCCTGCTTCGCTGTCTCTCTCGCCGGCTGAGCTCCTGCAGCTGCTTACCGCCGCCGAACAGGCCCGCCTCGGCGGCGTCACCTTGTTCAGCGCCTCAGAGCAGACGGCGGCTGCGGCCATTTCCTACACCGGGAAAATCTATCGTGCCGCGGGCGCAGATGATGCCGCGTTCCACTACCGGTATCCGGTCGGCGGGGTGCTGCAGCAGGCTGCCACCGAGCGGGATTACTTCCTGAAGGCGATTCTGGTGGTCGGAGAAAAAGGCCACTGGCCGGTAGTCCGCTATCGTGACCGTCAGTATGGCTACGAGTCCAGCAGCTTCAACCGCAGTTCCGGCAAGCCGCCGATTACGCTGATCCTCTCCGATGGCCAGGGAAGCTACCGGGCCACCACCTTTGAAGCGGCCCTGCCCAAAGCCTTCAGCACCGCCAACTTCATGCCCCAGGCGGTTGAGGACTTCCTGCGCACCCACGCGCAACCCTGACCCTAGGTGGCCGTCTAGTTCCGGAAAGCTCCAAAACCGATGCGCACCTGCAGGGTGTTGATCCCCGGATTGTAGTTGGTCATGCTGGCGTCGGAGATGTGCTGAAAGCGCACCTCCGCGCTGAAGTTGTGTTTCGGCCCGAGAAAGTGGGCACCGATTCCGCCGCTGGTCGTGAAATTGATCTGCGAGGCTCCCTCGGGGACCTTGGTATTCGTGAATAACGCCCCGCCTTCGATCTGCAGGAACGGTTTCACTTTCTTCGACGAACTGAAAATCCATTTGAACGCAAAAGGATCCACGCTACCTCCATAGGCGGTGTTGGTTTTCTGGTTGATGACCCAAACCGGGACCACGTCGACCGCGTATTCCAACTGGCCGCGCAGAAACCCCGGGCCATGCGGAGCGGTCAGAATCATCCCGTAGCGTAAACCCAGGTTCCAGACGCTCGTGCCGGACTGGCTGCCGTTGATGGCATGACCGCCGCCGGTCCAGATCTGCCATTCCCGTGAGGAGTTTTCAGGACCGGCTTGCGCCCGAAGGCGCGGGGCATCGAGCAGTACGAGCAAACCAACCAAGCTCATCCAAGCCAAGGCATTCTTCACCGGGGTCTTCCCTCCAAACAAACTCTGCACATTATCTGAAACCCGGCGAACAAACAATCATGGAATGAGGCGCTCCGGGGTGGCTTGAACCGCTTCTCCTGCTGCCGGCCATAACCGGCGCAGCAAGAGCGCCGCCGCAACCGCCGTTAACACGAGAACGATGGGGTCGACCGGATGCCGGTAGCGCAGCGAAGTGTGCGTCGCGTAATAGAGCAAGGGGAAAAGGACCGGAAACGCAGCCAGTGGCAGCGCATAGGCATTGCGCTCTCTGAAAAGCGCCGCAAGGCCGAGCAGCGCCCCAACCGAAGACAGGAAATTGCCGAGCAGGATTCCCCGGATCAGGGACGAGTCGGTAGCGGAAAATGTCCTCCACGGGTCGGGCACGCCCATCCAGAAGTCGACGAACCGCCACGCCAAGAGTTTCAGTTCCATGCGCGGATGGGACCGGATGAACTCGAAGGCTTTCCGTTTCTCTTCCTCCATGAAAGCGGTCTCTCCCATCTGCAGGTATCGCCGGGTTTCGAGGTCCTGGGTAATGACCCCCGGCATTCGAATGCGCCGTTCGTCATAGTTCTCATTGTTGCCGATGTACAGCTCGTAGGCGAGATTGGAGCGGAACGGGATGAACCGGCCGAAGACAACGTAGTTGCGCAGCGTCCAGGGAAAGCAACAAAGGATCGCGAGGAGCGTGGCGAGCAGCGGCCTCCCGAAGCGAAACCGCCCCTTCCGGCGCCCCCCGACCACCAGCCATCCGAGCAGCAGCGGAAATGCGGAACCGAGCGCCGGATTGGTCATCAGCGCAAAACCCCAAAGCAGCCCGTAGCCGATCCAATCTCGTGAGCGCTCCGATTCCGCCAATTCCAGAGTTGCCCACAGCAGGGCCGCCGCCAGCAGCGCTGCGAGCGAGGTATCCCAGATCCATTCAAACGGGATCATGATTGCATTGATGAACAGTGCCCACAGCCAAGCGGCGCCCGTGGCCGCACCGAGCCCCGCGACCTTTTTGCCGGCATAGAAGAGCGGCACACAGGTGGCGGCAGAGAAAGCAATATTCAGGAAGATGGCGGCAAAGAAAGAAGCAGGCGTGTACACCCCGAACACTTTGAAGACTGCTGCGAGGAGCAGCGGATAGACCGGTGCGAGCCACGCCGTCGGCCCGCTGTCTCGTTGAAAGGGGGAAGCGTAGCCCCTTCCGGTCACGACCGAGTAGGCAATATGCCCGGTCTCGGTCTCGAACGGCACCGTCGCGAGCCGTTCCGTCGGAATTTTAGCGGTTTGACTCCACGCAAACCCGAGCCGCACTCCGAGTGCGACCACCACGATCAACACGAGGGAGGTGGCCGCACTGTGGAATGCCCGGTTCATGAACTCATTTTCCCCCTGCGCAAGGGGTGCTTCGTTGCGGCGCGCGCCAGGTGACAGACCAAGGCCAGGCTAGACACCCTGCCATTCTACTCAGGTCTGCAGAGCGAAACGGAACAAGGTTGAAATCAGGAGCCTCCGTGATGCAGGAAACAAAAAAAGTAGGGAGGCAGGCCAGGTCTTCCCGCCTCCCCTTTATTCCCCTTTCGGGGAATGCCGATTAGCCTGACGGAGGGCGGCTAATCGGTCGTGTGTTGGCCTGCCTATGAAACTCTCAAAATCTGAAAAAAGTTACAACTATTTTTGAAAAATGACTAGAATCAGGGGAGCATCCCGTCGCGTCGCTCCGAGAAAGGCCCCTGCAGTATGCCGCGCCCTTCGCACCTAAGCATCGATAATATCCTTCGTTTTCTACAGGTTAGAAACGACCCGGTCTCTCTTCAGGACCTCTCCCGGTCCCTGCGGCTGAAGAAAAATGACCGCCGCCCATTGCTCGAGATGTTGAACAAATTGAAGAAACGTGGCCTGGTCGAGGAGCTGACCCACGAACGCTTCCTGTTCCGCCAGTCGCCCGGGGCGTCCGCTACAGCCGAAAAGCGCAAGCCCGCCCCGGCCGAAGGCACCGAAAAACTCGCCCAGCACAAAGCCGCATCGCGGGATGAAATCAAAGGCCGCCTGGTCCTGCATCAGGACGGTTACGGGTTCGTGGTACCGGATGTGGCCCTGCCGAACGTCGATGGCGACATCTTCATCCCTCGCGACTACGTCGAGGATGCCATGCACGGCGACACCGTCGTCGCCAGAATCGCCCGCCTCAGCGGCTTGCCCGGAGCACGCCGCGCCGAGGGCCGCATTGTGCGCATCGTCGGGCGGGCTCATCCGTCGGTGGTCGGGTTGTTCCGTTACACTTCGCACGGCTGCGTGGTGGTCCCCTACGATCCGCGGGTGCAGCACGATATCGAGCTGAATCCGGGCGAAGAGTTGACTGCCGCTCTTTACGAGCAACTGCTGCCCGGCAAGCGAGAGCAAGGCGGCCGCGGCAAACGTCTCCCGCACGTCGCAAAGCTGGACGGGGCGGTCGTCAATGCCGAGTTGCTTCGTTATGGACGCGGGGGAACCGCACCTGCCGGGCGGGTCATGGAAATTCTGGGCCGCCCGGGCGACCTCGGCGTGGACACCGAGATCATCATCCGCAAACATCACCTGCCGCACACTTTCGATGCCGAAGTGCTCGAGGAGAGCCGGCGGTTGGCCCAACCGGTAACCGACCGGGAGCGCACCGGGCGGGAGGATTTTCGCGAGCTGCCCATCGTCACAATCGACGGAGAAACCGCACGCGACTTCGACGATGCGGTTTACGTGGAACGGCGGGAAGACGGCGGCTGGCTGCTGCAAGTGCATATCGCGGACGTGGCCCACTATGTGCACCCGGAGTCGCCGCTCGACCGCGAAGCCCGGTTGCGCGGCAATTCCGTGTATTTCATCGACCGTGCCGTTCCCATGCTGCCGGAAGCGCTTTCAAGCGGCATGTGCTCGCTCAATCCGCGCGAGGAACGGCTGGTCGTGAGCGCCATCATGCATTTTGACGCTGCCGGGCGCCCGTTAACCGCGGTAATGGTTCCCGGTGTGATCCGATCCGCCGAGCGCATGACCTACACCAACGTCAACAAGGTTCTCACCGGCGATCCGGAGATGAGCGAACGCTACGCTCACCTGCATCACCATTTCCGGGCCATGCGCGGCCTCGCGCTGCTGCTGAAAGCCCGGCGAGACGATAACGGCTCGATCGATTTCGATCTGCCCGCGCCGATCATTGAGTTCGATGAGCAGCAGAATATGACCAACATCGGCCGCAGCGAGCGCAACATTGCGCACCGCATCATCGAGGAGTTCATGCTCGCCGCCAATCGCGCCGTGGCTCACTACCTGCTCGGGCGCGGCCTGCATGCCCTGCACCGCGTTCACGAAAAACCGGATGGCCGAAAAGTTCTGGAGTTTGAGGAACTGGCCCGCGCTTTTGGCTATACCCTCGGGGTGGAAAATCTCTACCAGCGTGAAGTCGCCGTGCGCCACGGCAAAGTTCCTTCGCCGGCAAAAGCAGGTCGCCCCGAAACGCGCGGCCACGGGCGGGAACGCCAGCAACGGGTCTCGCTGCCCGGTGCGGACATCCACATCACTCCGCAACACTACCAGCGACTGGTCGCCAAGCTCGCCGGCCACCCGGAAGAACGCATCGTTTCCTACTTGATGCTGCGTTCCTTGAAACAGGCGCGTTATGCCGCGGATTCCCTGGGTCACTTTGCTCTGGGGTTCGACGAGTACGCGCACTTCACCTCACCGATTCGCCGCTATCCCGACCTTATCGTCCATCGGGTTTTGAAATGGGCGCTCGCGAATCCGGATGCCAAGGCCCCGTCCTACATCAAGCCGGCGGTCGGGATGGAAGCCGCGCTGTACTCGCAAAAACACCTGGAAGAGATTGCCGCGGAAACTTCCGACACCGAGCGTCGCGCCGCCACGGCGGAGCGCGAACTCATTGCCTGGAAAACGGCGCAGTTCATGGAACAGCATCTTGGCGACGAGTACGACGGTCTGATCATTTCCGTGCAGAAGTTCGGCTGTTTTGTCGAACTGCTGGAGGTCTTTGTCGAAGGTCTCCTGCCGATCACCGCGTTTGAGGAATTCTCAGGCGGGCGTTGCCTGTACCGCGAGCGCGACCACGCGATCACCGCCACAGCCGACGAAGGCCGCCGCGGCGGAAGCCGCCGCAAGCCAGCCCGGCCGCTGGTTTGGAAGCTTGGCGACCGCGTCCGCGTCCGCGCCGAGCGCATAGACCCGATCCGCAGGCGCGTCGAATTCGCCCTGCTCCCGAACGCCGCCGTCGCTGCAAGTTGAGCCATTTGCGGACACCCGGCGCTCCGCGGGCGGATGACTCTCGGGGCCAGCGGTTACCCGGCCAGCCGCGCTTTCAGGCCTCGTTGGCGCGAATCGCGCCCGTCCTCAGTTTCAGCCACGCGTCCCGGGACCGGCCTGCTACGGTTTTGGCAATTGCAAAATCATTCCGCTGCCCTGCCCGGACTCGACCGTCGGCAACTGTCCGTTCCATTTATCGATCAAGGCACGCGAATTTTCGATACGCCGTAGATCCAGCAACTGTGGCGTCAAGGAGTTCTGCCGGATGCGGTTGGCATCGGCTTCTCCCTGCGCCCGTGTCACCATGGATTTGGCATCGCCTTCGGCTTCGGCAATTTTCTTTGCCGCTTCTGCTTGCGTGGTGGCCAGTTCGTTTCGCGCGCGTTCCGCCTGCTGAATCGCCTGGGCCTTGGCGGTAATGGCCGCGGCAATCACCTGCGGCACGCGCGGTGCTCCGATAAAGCCGAACTGTTGCACGCCGACACCGACCGGCGTCACCTTGGACTGAATCATGGCCTCCACCTTATGCAGGAACTCGGCCTTGCCCTCGCCATAAATGTCTTCCACCACGTAGGTAGACGCCACTTCGTTCAGTGAATTGCGCACGATGTCGCGCAGGATGCCGTGGGTGAAGCGGTCCAGATCATCCACGCGGTACTTCACGTAGAAATCCGGAGCCTTGGCCGGGTCGATGGCATAGGAAAGCGATACGTCCACGAAAATCTCCATGCCTTCCTTGGAGTTGAACCCCATCTCTTCATTGATGGGATGTCCTTCGTTGGTATCGCGCGTCCACTTCACCGTCTGCACGTAGGTGGGAAACTCGATAATCTGCGTGGTCAACGGCGAATACAGCACCCAACCGGTGCGCACGGGAATTTCTGAAGCACCGCGCTGCCGTCCCGCCAGGTTGATTTCCACGCCCACGTGGCCGGCTTCGATCCGCGTCACGCGCACCGCAAATGACAAAATAAACAGCGCCGCCGCCAGCACCAATGCAAAAATGACGATGTTCCGCAGCCCCGGTATGGCCGGCCGCATCGTAAACTCCGCTGGTTCTCCGCGTCCCTGTTTGAAAAAATCCATGATTCGATCCTCCCGCCCTGCCCGCTCTCAGGACTCCTTTCTGATGGTACCCCGAAGCACGTAAGGAAGGTGTCAGGCTCCGGTAACTCCCTGATTCTGCAACCTGTAAGGGATGCGTGTCCGGTCGGCCGAGGCCCTGATTCCGCCCGAAGACAGCAAGCCCCGAATGCCTGGAAGGAACATTCGGGGCCGGCCCGCACTGCCTGCCCGTACAACAACGGGGCTAGTTCGGCGTCACTTCGCGCGCTAGCTTGCTCGCGACCACCTCGCGGATGTCGTTCCGCTTCTTTCCGGCTTCGATCATTGCGTCGCGCGAGCCGTAATGCTTGGCTGAAATGGTTGCGGCTTTGCTGTCGGCGGCGTCGATGGCCCCGTAGTTGGGATACAGGATGGCTACGGCGATGTCCCAGTCCCCCGGGTGGTCGGTCGTGACGTTGTACCAGACTTTGTAATCGCTGAGAATCCCTTCCTTCTTCACCGCTTCGTACACCGGCTTGATGTTCTCCCGAAAATCCTTCCAGAACGCTTCGCCCTGCCCCGGCTTGAGGTGATAATACGTGACACGCCAGACCGCGCCGACGTTGTAATTCGGAT
Organism: Candidatus Acidiferrales bacterium; assembly: GCA_963842585.1. Lineage (GTDB taxonomy): Bacteria > Acidobacteriota > Terriglobia > Acidiferrales > UBA7541 > Acidiferrum. The sequence continues at coordinate 36,276 of CAWJHG010000010.1, read as the reverse complement.
TTTGCGCATCGCTCGGAAGCGCGCCGAGCAGCATCACAAGCAACAGAATTCCCCACAGAATTTTCCGCATTTTTCCCCCTGATTTTCTATTTGATGGATGGCACTGAGCCCAGGTCTGGACCCCGTCAGGTCCGTACTGTGCAGAGTGTGGCGAGCTTATACGCCACGTGCGCGCGCGTCAAACTGCTCGCCCGGCTCTCACCCGATCCGTTCTGTCCGCGTCGCCTCGAGCGGATGATCGATCAGCCCCTCCGCGCGCTCGAGGAACTTTACGGTGTGGGGCAGTCGTGTGTGTTCCTCAAAGACCGCCTGGTCCTTCCACCGCGAATGGATGTAATAGAGCTGCCCATCCCGGATCGACCGGTATCCATGGATCTCAAGACACCCGGCCTCCGCTCGTGTTGCCGGCAGCACCTCCTCGAGCGCCTCTTCAAACGCGCGCTCCTTTCCCCGAAGCACATGGAATCGCACAAAAATGAACAGCTCCATCCGTCCTCCCGGAGAGGAGAAGTGTAAGCCGTTTCAAGCCGCAGGGTCGATCGGAATGGAACAAGGTCGGGGTGGAGACTCGGCGGCCGGGGAAGGCGACAAAGACGGCCACCGCTGGCCCGGAGCGGCAGCAGGAAGAGCCGACCCCGGGCACGCTCTGCCCTCCCCTCCGGCTGCCCGAGCGTCGCCCCGTCTTCCGGCGCATTCTTCTGCTATCCTAAAGAGCGGTCCCTCCCAGGCAGTCCCGCGCCGGACGCGCCGCAAAACCATACGGAAAGGTTGTCGACCCGTGAGCATCCCTGCCTCTGCGCGGCCTCTAAAACGCGCTTTCAATTTCAATGCCGGACCCGCTGCGCTGCCCCTGCCGGTCCTTGAACGCATCCGCGAAGAACTGCTCGATTACCGGGGAACCGGCATGTCGGTGATGGAAATGTCTCACCGGTCGCCGGAATTTGAAGCCATCAACCAGGCCGCGGAGCAGGACCTGCGCAGGCTGCTCGAGATTCCCGAGCAGTACGCGGTACTCTTTGTGCAAGGCGGCGGGAGCCTGCAATTTTCGACCGTGCCACAGAATCTCGCGCTGCCGGGCAAGCCGATCGACGTCCTGCACACCGGCGCCTGGACCGCCAAGGCCATTGGCGAACTGAAGAAAGGCTTTACCTACAGCCTTGCGGCGAGCACGGAAGCGGACAAATTCACGCGCGTACCCCGGGCCGAGGAGATCCGACTTTCCTCCGACGCTTCCTACACCTACTTCTGCAGCAACAACACCATCGAAGGCACGCAGTACCACACGCTGCCGGCAAGCCCGGCACCGCTGGTTGCAGACATGTCTTCGGACATTGCTTCGCGGCCGATCGATGTTTCGAAGTTCGGATTGATTTTCGCAGGGGCGCAGAAGAACCTGGGGCCGAGCGGCGTGACGGTCGTGATCGTGCGCAAGGACCTGGCCGAACGCGCGGACAAAAACCTGCCGACGGTGCTGCAGTATCGCACCCATATCAAGGAGAAGTCGCTGTATCACACCCCGCCAACATTTGCGGTGTACATCTTGGGACTGGTGGCGGAATGGATCGCGAGCGAAGGCGGACTGAAGGGCCTTCAGCTGCGCAATGAAAAGAAGGCCAAACTTCTGTACGACACGATTGAAAACAGCGGCGGATTTTATCGCTGCCCGGTTGAGAAAACATCACGTTCGCTGATGAACGTGGTGTTCCGCGTGGCCGGCGGCGACGAAGCGGTGGAAAAGGACTTTGCCGCGGGCGCGGCGGCCGCGAATCTGGTGGGCACGCCGGGGCACCGGTCCGTGGGGGGGATGCGGATTTCGCTCTACAACGCCGTGGCGCAGGAGGCGGTAGAAGCACTGACGGTTTATATGCGGGAGTTCGAGCGCACCCGTGGATAGCACCTCTAGAGAGAAGCGCCGGCCTAGGTTTGCATTCGATTCGACGATCGGGCCTCTCGCCGGGCCTCGCCGGATGGGCCCAGGCTGACCCGTGGCGGCCTCGGGAGAGTCGGTTTTTCCGCTCCCGGGCCGCAGTATCTTGTGTAGACTACACTGGTCATGACCTTCTATTCGATGGTTCTTTTCTCGCACTTCCTGGGACTGGTGGCGCTGTTTGTGGGCTACGGTCTCGAATGGACCGCTTCTTCCCTGCTGCGCCGTTCCGCCACTTCCGACGAGGCCCGCGCCTGGCTGCGCGTCTACAAATTTTCCCTGCCGGTCTCCGGACCGGGCCTGCTCGTGCTGATCCTCAGCGGTGGCTATCTTGCTTCGGTGACCGGAGGAATGAAGCAGGGGTGGATTTCCGCGTCGCTGCTGGCGATCGTGCTGGCGCTGGGCATCGGGTTTGTGTTTATTTTGCCGCGCGTGAAGGTCATTCGCGCCGCTCTGCCGGGGCCGAACGTGCCGCTGCCGGAAGGGGCGCTCGCCCGCGTTCGCGACCCCATGATCGTAACGCTCATCCGCGCGCGGTTCATGCTGGCGCTGGGCATCGTCTATCTGATGACCGCCAAGCCGGAAGCGCTATCCCTTTCGCTGTTCATCCTGCTCGGAGCGATTGTGGTTGGGCTGCTGTCGGCTGCCACGGCCTGGTCCGGACCTCCTTCCGCAAGGGTGTAGCACGGCTGCTTGCCGAGAAATGAAAAAAGGCGGGAATGACCCCGCCCGTTTCCATCTCCCGTTTTCGCGACACTCAGGCCAGGTCAAACAGCAGGACTTCAGCGTCGGTGACACAGGTGAGCGCAAGCAGGTTCTCTTCCGAGAGGGCCGCGCCGTCGCCGGTCTGGAGTTCCTGACCGTTCAGCTTCACGGTACCTCTCGCGACCTGGACGTAGGCGTGGCGCCCCGGCTTCAGCTCGTGGCTCACCGACTGGCCTGGGCTGAGCACGGAAGCGTACAGCTCGTTGTCCTGGCGGATCTTGACCGAGCCGTCGCGCCCGTCGGGAGAGACGACCAGACAGAGCTTGCCGCGTTTGTCGGCTTCACTGAAGTGCTTCTGATCGTACGCCGGAACGTAGTTCTGCCGGTCCGGAAACATCCAGATCTGGTACAGGTGCACGGTTTCCTGGTCCGAGGCGTTGAACTCGCTATGGGCCACCCCGGTTCCGGCGCTCATGTACTGTACGTCTCCCGGGCGGATCACCGAACCGTTTCCCATGCTGTCCTTATGGGCCAGCGCGCCTTCGAGAACATAGGTGACGATTTCCATATCGCGGTGCGGATGGGTCGGGAAACCGCCACCACCGGCGATGCGGTCATCGTTCATGACCCGCAGGGTGCGGAAATGGGTGTACGCCGGGTCGTAATACTCGGCGAAGGAAAACGAAAAGCGGGAATCGAGCCAGCCATGGTTGGCGTGGCCGCGATCGCTGCTCTTGTGGATGTGTATCATTGGGCCTCCTTGGCGGAACGGAAGTATAATAGTCGTTATAACGACTATTGTCAAGAGGTGCATTAAGGACCCGTCAGCCGTTGCTCGATCCCGAGCCAGGCGTTGGTTCGCTGCACCCGAGCTTCGCTCCAGGTCTTCGCGGGGCCTGGGGAGGGCGGTTCCCACGCTACGATTCTTTGGTGTAAAGTGGTAAGCCTACGTGGCTACGCTCCGGGCCGCCTAAATCGAGGTATTCTGCATGGACTCTGCTCTTCCGACAACGCAAACGAAAACCGGTGAGGAAAGCTCGTCGCGCCGCGAATCATTGACAATCACGGATAACCGCACGGGTCGAAGCTACGAGCTCCCCATCACCCACGACACCATCCGGGCGAGCGACTTCCGCAAGATCAAAGTGGAAGAGGGCGATTTCGGGATGATGAGCTACGACCCGGCTTTCAACAACACCGCCTCGTGCGTCAGCCGGATTACCTACATCGACGGAGACAAGGGCATCCTCCGCTATCGCGGCTACCCCATTGAAGAACTGGCGGAGAAATCGACCTACCTCGAGACGGCCTACCTGCTGCTGAAGGGGGAGCTGCCGAATGAAGGGCAGCTGAAACGCTGGCAGTACGACGTGACCCACCACACCTATATCCACGAGAGCATTAAGAAATTTCTGGACGGGTTCCATTACGACGCCCATCCGATGGGCATGCTCATTTCGACGATTGCGGCGCTGTCCACGTTTTATCCGGATGCAAAACACATCTTCGATGTGGAATCGAGGCGCAAGCAGACCCACCGGCTGATCGGAAAGATGCCGACGCTGGCGGCGTTTGCCTATCGGCACACGCTCGGGATGCCTTACGTGTACCCGGACAACGATCTGAGTTACACCGGCAATTTCCTGAACATGCTGTTCCGCACCAGCGAGACGCGCTACCGGCCGAACCCGACGCTCGAGCACGCCCTCGATGTGCTGTTCATTTTGCATGCCGACCACGAGCAGAACTGTTCGGCGAATACCATTCGCGGCGTGGGCAGTTCGCACGTCGATCCATTCTGTGCGTCTGCAGCCGCAACGGCGGCGCTTTACGGCCCCCTGCACGGCGGGGCCAACGAAGAAGCGCTGCGCATGCTGATGGAAATCGGCTCGGTCGATAAGGTTCCGGAGTTCATCAAGCGGGTGAAAGCGGGCGAAACACGGTTGATGGGATTTGGCCACCGGATTTACAAGAATTACGATCCGCGCGCGCGAATCATCAAGAAAATCGCCTACGAGGTATTTGACCTCATGGGCAAGAACCCGCTGCTCGAAATCGCCCTGGAGTGCGAACGAATTGCGCTCGAGGATGAGTACTTCATCAAGCGCAAACTGTATCCGAACGTGGACTTTTATACCGGGCTGATTTACCAGTCCATGGGCTTCCCGATGACCATGTTTCCGGTGCTGTTCGCCATACCGCGGATGTCCGGTTGGGTGGCGCAGTGGGAAGAGATGCTGCTCGATCCGGAGCAGAAAATTGCGCGGCCCCGGCAGATTTACCTCGGACACGACACGCGGCCCTACGTATCGATCGAGCAACGGTCCTAACCGGCCACCCGCGGCAGCGGACCAGATGCGGGCCCGAATTGCTCCTCCGTTGATCGCGCCTGTGACCCGCTGATTACGCATATCCTTTTTGTATACGCAGGCATCGCTTGCTGCTCGACTTTACTGCCTCCGGGCGTATATTGAAGTTTACGAGGTCTCATGGCCACAACTCCGAATTCTCCCAGTCACGCAAGTCCTCGTCGACGGAGCCAGCGGGTTCTGATGCAGGTGGCGGTGCGCATCCGCGGGAATGACAGCCAAGGCAAGCCGTTCGAAGAAGAAGCGGCCACCCTCGCAATCAATGCGCATGGTGCGCTCGTGCAGTTGCAGGCACGGTTGACCAGCGGCAGCAGGGTTCACATGCAACACAAACACACCCAGGAAGAGCAGGAATGCCAGGTGGTGTTCCTCGGCCCGGTGCGTTCCGGAAAGGCGGAAATCGGACTGGAATTTTCCGTCGCCTGCCCGACCTTTTGGCGCGTGGCTTTTCCGCCCGAGGACTGGACCCCCAAACACCCCGACGCTCGGACCGTGGTATCGACCAGCGTCCCGGCCCCCAAGAAGTAAGCCCAAGAAGTAGGATTGCCCAATTCCTGATAGACTCCCCTGCCATGAGATTGCCTCTAGCCTGTTCCCTGCTGCTTCTGGCGGCGACTTCGTCCTGGTGGTCGGTAGCCTCGACCGGGATGGATGCAAACCTGCGAGGGGTTGCGCTCGTGGTGCACCGAGGGAGCACCATCGTGTGGGCCACCGGATCCGCGGGAACGATTTTGCGATCCGCGGATGGCGGGAAGAGCTGGGCGGCGGTGCGCATACCGGACGCCCAAAAACTGGACTTTCGCGGGGTGCAGACGTTTGATGGAAAAACGGTGTATGTAATGTCCAGTGGAGAGGGGGAACTGTCCCGGATCTACAAATCGGTGGATGGCGGGGAGACCTGGCAACTGCAGTACCAGGACAAGCGCAAGGCGTTTTTCCTGGATGCGCTGGCCTGTGCAGACGACCAGCACTGCTTCGCGCTGAGCGATCCGATCGACGGCAGATTTGTGGTGCTCTCCGTCGCCGACGGGATGCACTGGAAGGAACTCTCCGGCGAGCATATGCCCCCGGCGATTCCCAAAGAAGGGGCGTTCGCGGCAAGTAATTCGAGCCTGCTGCTCTACGGGAAATCGGAGCTTTATTTTGCCACCGGCGGCCCGGCAGCGCGGGTGTTCCATTCGAACGATCTCGGCCAGACGTGGACGGTGAGCGAGACGCCGATGGGAAGCGGTAAACCGACGGAAGGTATTTTTTCCATCGTACGTGCGGGACAGACCGTGGTCGTCGTGGGCGGCGATTACAATGAGCCAAACAGCGCGGAAAAGACCGCGGCCTATTCGATGGATGAGGGTAAAACATGGCAGCTGGCGGCCAACGGACCCACGGGATATCGATCGAGCGTGGATACGTTTGATGCCGGGTTTGTGGCCGTGGGCCCGAAGGGAGCGGAAACCAGCCGCGATGGTGTCCACTGGGTGCCCATCGACTCTCCAGGGCTGAACGCCGTTACCTTTATCAGCGGAAAGGGATGGGCTGTGGGGTCGAAGGGACTGGCTGCCGAGTTCGTCGACCAGACCGAATACAGTACGGCACACCCGGCGCCCTAAGCCCCTAGACCGGCCGAACCGAGCGCCCTCGGGACGCCTAAGTGACTGATTTGTAGGTTCCTAAGCCCACATATCACTTTAACCACAGGGTACGTCCGGGCTATTGCGGAGGGCATGGGCGGAAGGGATTCTAGCTACATTCCATTAGCTCCAGGCGGCCGGGTGTCCGGTCAAACTATGGATTGAGGGTCTAGAAATGCCAACAATAGATCGGCAAGAGCTCGATCGACTCGAGCGACGGGGCCTGCAACTGACAATTTTTTCCGCCGTCTTCGTACTCGTGCTGGCGAGCGGACTGGCCATGTTCATGTACCCGCTGGTGTTCGTGCATCCCGAGGGTAACAAATGGACGATGCGCGTGGCGTTCTTCGGATTCTGTGCACTGACCGTGCTGTTTGTGGGCTACCTGTTCGACAGGCAGCGGACCTTCAACAAGCTGAAAGAGCATCTGCTGGTCGAGCTCGAGCGGAACGTTGCCCTGCAGGTCCAAGCAAGCACGGACGTATTGAGGTCCATGCCGGACCAGAACTACTTCTGGGACCGATTGACCATGGAGTTCCGCCGGGCGTTGTCGATGGAAAAGACGCTGTCGCTGGTCATTGCCAAGGCAAGACTGGGAGCGAAGGCCTCCTTGAACGATCGGAACGCGGCGCTGAGCGATGCGGCCAAGGCAATGGCCCGCAAGCTTCGTCCCACCGACTCCATCTACCGGCTGGCCGATGATCTATTCGGCATTGTGCTGCCGGAGACCGACACGCTCAACGCAAAACGCGTTGCCATGCGGTTGCAGGAAGAGCTGCAGGGAGTCCGCGCACGCTATGGCTCGACGTTTGAACTGTCGACGCACAACTATCCGGACCAAGTGAAGAGCGCACACGAGCTCGAAGACATTGTGAAATCGATGCTGCCGGAGAAGGAAGAATGGGAAGTTCCGGCGGAAGCTCCGGTGGGCTGACCCGGAACGAGATCAGCGAGCCATCAGCGAAGTGCCTGCTTTAGGTCGTCGATGAGATCCTGCGCGTCTTCGAGGCCAATCGAGACGCGAACGGTTCCCGGCTGGACGCCGGCGCGGCGCAGTTCTTCGTTGGTCATGTTGTAGTGAGAGCCGTAGATCGGGAGAATGACCAGCGATTCGACGCCACCGAGGCTCGCGGCAAGCAGAAAAAGCTGTACCCGGTCACAAAATCTCCTGGCCGCCGGCAAGCCACCCTTCAAATCAAAAGCCAGCATGGAGCCGAAGCCACGCATCTGTTTTTTGGCCAGCAGATGATCGGGATGGGACCGCAGTCCGGGGTAATGAACTCGCGCGACTTTGGGATGCTTTTCGAGGAATCTCGCGACCGCGAGAGCTGTATCGCACTGGCGCGACAGTCGCACGCCAAGGGTCTTGACGCCGCGCATCAGCAGAAACGCTACCTCCGGGTCCATGCACCCGCCGAAACAAGAGATCATGTGACGAACGCGCGCGATGTGCTCGAGGTTGCCGGCGACGACGCCACCCAGAAGATCGGAATGGCCGGAAAGCCCTTTGGTAACACTGTGGATGACCATATCGAATCCCAGGGCGATGGGGTTCTGCAGGATGGGGGTTGCGAACGTATTATCGACCATGCTGATGAGATTCTGTTTGCGCGCAAAGGCCGCGGCTCTGCGGAGGTCGACGAGAAAGAGAGTTGGATTGGTCGGTGTCTCCACGTAAAGGCACCGGGTGCGGGGAGTCACCAGCCTCTCTATTCCCTCGAGGGAGGATTCAACCTGTCGGACGGTAATACCGAAGCGGGGGAAAATGTCGCGCATCAGCCGATAGGCACCGCCATACACCTGGGCCGTCGAAATCAGCTCGTCGCCGTGACTGAGAAAGCTGAGCAGCGTGCTTGAGATGGCGGCCATCCCCGAAGCGGTGACCACGGCGTCTTCGGCGCCCTCAAGCGCCGCAATTTTCTTTGCGGCCATGGTCAGCGTGGGATTTCCATCCCGCGTGTACATGAAGGCCTTGCTCTTCCCTTCCGCCCACAGTTTCAGCTCCTCGGTGGAAGCGAGTGTAAAAGTGGAGGAACGCACGATGGCAGAACTCACCGGCGCGCCGACTCCGTGGCGGGGCGGTTCGCCAGCATGAATGGCGCGGGTCTGGGGGCGATGTTGCGGGCGCACGCTCTTTTTCATAAGGGTGATTATTGGCTCCAAAGAGAACGGCGGCAACCGCCAAATTGGCGCCGCACAGAGATTGCGCGGGCGCGGGGTTCGGGTACTCCCGGACTTGCTCGGCGTCTGGCGGGAATGAGGCCTGGCCTGGCACGGAGATCATTCTGCGTGGGCAAACGTATACAATCTCAACGCACAAGGACAGGCCCCAGAAAAAGGGAAGCGGCGGGGCGGAGCAGATCGGAAGGCACACGATGCAGGGGGAATGGTTGAGTGCGGAGGAGGCTTCGCGGTGGGCGGGGCGGCTCTGGGAACTACTCTCGGTAGTCTGGGTGGTGCTGTGGTTCAGCAGGAAGCCGGTGAAAAAACGGGAGGAATGGAGCGAGCGTGTTCCTCACTTGGCCATGGTCGTGGTGGGATTCTGGCTGTTGTTTGGCTCGACAGGGGTTCTCGGTTGGCTCGATCACCGGGTGCTGTCGGCCGAGGGCCCGCTGCCGGAAGCCGGCCTGGCGCTGACGGCCCTGGGAGTGGGGATGGCCATCTGGGCCCGGCTCAGCCTGGGTTCGAACTGGAGTGGAACGGTAACGCTCAAGAATGACCACGAACTCATTCGCAAAGGGCTGTACCAGTGGGTTCGCCACCCGATTTATTCCGGAATCCTTTTGGGGATGATCGGTACGGCGATGATGAAGGGACATTGGCGCGGTTGGATGGGAGTTGCGATCGTGTTCGTGGGGTTCTACTCCAAGGCGCGAAGAGAAGAGCGATTTCTGCGGGAGGAGTTTGGCGCAGGTTTTGACCAACACTCTCCTGAGACCGGGATGTTCCTGCCGAAGTGGTCGTGAGCACGGGGCGGGAATCGAGCCGCGGGTGACGCCCGCGTTTCTGTCCCCGGTGGGCGCGGATTGCCCGCAGAGGGCCTAAGACGGCGGCCAGCGGCGCTGAAAAAGGCTCGGAGATGGTCGTCCTGAAAATGCTTGCCGAAAAAGCTTCTACTCAGTAGTGTGCCTACAGCAGAAACTGATGAACAAGCCCCCCTCGACCTCCCTCAGCAAAAATCAGTGGCGCGGCTTTTTGGCGTCCTGGGGCGGATGGGCTCTCGATGGGATGGACTCCTATATTTTTGCGCTGGTGATGGTGCCGGCACTGAAGGAACTCCTGCCAAAATCGGGATTGCGCAGTGACGTGGCCGGGGTGGGTTACTACGGAGGATTGCTGTTTGCGCTCTTCCTGCTAGGCTGGGGTTGTGCTTTTTTGTGGGGCCCGGTAGCCGATAAGTACGGCCGAGTGCGAACGTTGATGCTGACGATTCTGTGGTACTCGCTATTCACCTTCCTTTGCTGCATCAGCACGCGTGTATGGCAACTGGCGGCGTTCCGTTTTTTGGCCGGAATCGGGATTGGCGGCGAGTGGGCGATGGGCGGTACGTTTGTGGCGGAAGAGTGGCCCGAAGACCGCCGGAAGATGGGAGCCGGGTGGATGCACACGGGTTACTACGTGGGTTTCTTCCTTGCCGGCCTGGCGAACTACCTGGTGGGGGCGCACTATGGGTGGCGCGCGATGTTCGCGCTCGGCGGATTGCCGGCACTGCTGGTCAGCTTCATCCGCTACGGAGTGAAAGAACCGCAGCGGTGGAAGAAAAAATCCCGGGAAATCCAGGGCTGGTCGATCTTCAAACCGCTCGCGGTCCTGTTTGTGCCTGCGTACCGGAAACGGACCTTACTGAATTCGGTCTTCGTACTGATCTCGATCATTGGATTGTGGGCGGGATCTGTCTATGTGCCGGCGGCGGTCACGGAGCTCGCAGGTCACCAGAAAATCACGGGCATCCAGGTGACGCATCTGGTCTCGCTGGCCACCATGCTGCTGTCGGCCGCAACGATCCTCGGTTGCCTGGTCTTGCCTCCGGTTGCGGAGCGATTGGGCCGAAGGGCAACGTTGGCCATCTACTATGTCTGCATGATGCTGTCGATCGCGGTCGGTTTTGGATACGTCTTCTATTTGCCGGAAAATGCACTTCACTGGTTCTTTGTCGGGCTGTTCTTCCTGGGGCTCGGGGGCGCCAATTTCGCCATGTATACCTTGTGGCTTCCCGAGCAGTACCCGACAGAATGCCGCGGGAGCGCCTTTGCATTCGCAACGTCGGTCGGAAGATTTTTCGGTGCGGCATTCACGTTCCTGGTGGGGGCGGGTGTGGCCCACTTTCACACCGTCGGCATCCCGGTAGCGCTGACTGCAATTGCCTTCGCCGTTGGCCTGCTGGTGTTGCCGTTCGGGCACGAGACCCAGGGCCAGCTGCTGCCTGCTTAGAAAAGCTCCGGTTCACCGTCTTGCGGAGGCCTGAAGTTCTCAAGGGAAGACCACGGCTGCGTTCTCCGGTGGGTACTCGTCGGCGACGGGCTCGATCGGACCTACGGTGGTAAAACTGATCACGTCAGAATTCGGAAGGTTTGGAATGTCGATTCGCGGGCTGGTGCTGAAGTTCGCAAACTCGTAGGGCACGCCCTGGCCAGAGAGAAATTGCGGCCTGTCGATGATGTGGAAATGCAGATGGGGCTCGGTGGAACTACCGGTGTTGCCGACATGACCGAGAACCTGGCCGGTCGTCACCGTATCGCCTTCTTTTACCGCAACCGAACCGGGACGCATGTGGGCATAGAACGCGTATAAGCCAAACCCGAGGTCAACGACGACGTGATTACCACCGGCGTTCTGCCAGGTGAGATCGATGGCATATTTTCCCGAATGCGGCACATTTTCCGGAAGCCCGTCCATGACCTCGACCACCTTTCCAGGTGCCACGCTATGAATGGTCTCGTCATAGCAGAAATAACTGGAGTTGCGGTCTTCGGGGCCCCTCCAGGTGAAGGCTTTGCCCTCGACCATGTGGAACTTCGCGAAGTCGATGGCGTAGCGCTGGGCCAGCCACGCCTGTCCGCCTTCCACCATCAAGGCACGACGATGATAAGAATTGGGCCCGGTTGCCCCGAGGGCCAGCCAATCGGAACCGCGCAGTGGTGCGTGTACGATCATCGGGACGCGCTGGCTGACCCTTACGTCGGCGGAAACGGTGTGCGCGGATTTGTCCTCGGCCGTGAAGTGCAAGACGTGCTCAAGCGTCCGAGGAATTTCGTCTGCGCGATCGAAATCGAGGGTGAGAAATACGATGAACGAACGGCCTGGCTCGAGCGTCTGGCCCGGAGGATTCCCTGCTTTGTCCCCTAACAACCGGATCAACGTTTTCAGTTCGGCACTCGGGAAGGTGAAAGAGCGGCCGCCGGCCTGCACATCGATCGAGTCCAGGGTGTAAGTCAGCGTGGAAAAATTGCTCAGGTGAAGCTCATACACCAGATGCTGGGCTCCGGCCTGGAGAATCGGGCTGGGAGGGAAAACAAAATTCACCGTGACCTGAACGGGTTTCGGGTCGACGGTCTGTGGCCGGGACAGCGGGGCGAGCAAGAGAATGGCTGCGCACGAGAGCAAGAAACGCGGGTGATTGGACATGCAAAACCTCAGCCGAATCGCTTGGGGCGGGAAAGCGGCAATGCGCGTTGAACCATAGCGCAACCGGAAGCAAAGGTCGAGGAGAAGTTGAAGCGCCAGATTGGCGGCGAGAAGCTCTGCAACCGGTCCGCCCGGCTTGGCAGGCGGGCTCTCCGGAACTGATCCCGAGGAGAGCCCCGCGCGGCGGCCGGTCGCGCGGGGCCTTCCGAGCAGAAGCGTAGGTTAGGCTTCTTCTTCGACGAGGGCTTCGCCGTGAGCGGCCTTGTGCGCGGCGATGACTTTTTCGGCGAGTTCGTTCGGAACGTAGTCGTAGTGAGAGAACTCCATCGAATAGCTCGCGCGACCCTGCGTCATGGAGGTGAGGTCGGTGGCGTAGGAGAGCATCTCCGCCAGGGGAACCTGCGCTTTGACGATGACGTTGTGGCCGCGAGTTTCACTGCCGGCGATACGGCCCCGACGGGAGCTAAGGTCGCCCATCAGATCACCGGAATATTGATCGGGAGCGAAAACTTCCACGTGCATCACCGGTTCGAGAAGAACCGGGCGTGCCTGCTTCATGGCTTCCTTGAAGGCTAGGGAACCAGCAATCTTGAAGGCCATGTCCGAGGAGTCGACGTCGTGGTACTTGCCGTCGTACAGGACGGCACGAAAATCGGTCATCGGAAAGCCGGCCAGATAGCCGCGCGCGGCCGATTCGCGAATCCCGCGTTCGACGGAGGGAATCCAGTTCTTCGGAATGGCGCCGCCGAAGACGTCATCCACAAATTCGATGCCCTTGTTGCGCTCCGCAGGCTCGAACTTGACGCGGCAGACCCCGAACTGTCCGTGGCCGCCGGACTGTTTCTTGTGCTTGCCCTCGGCATCAGCCTTGCCACGGATGGTTTCGCGGTAGGGGACCTTCGGGGGCTTCAAGGTCAAGTTGACGTTGTAGCGCTTCTGGAGCTTGGCGACGACCACTTCAACGTGCTGCTGGCCGTTGCCGGCCAGAAGGAATTCCTTGGTCTGCGGATCACGGGAGAAACGCAGAGCGGGATCCTCCTCCATGATCTTGTGGATGGCCGGTCCGATTTTATCCTCATCGGCGCGCGTTTTCGGTTCCACGGCAAAGGTGATCGAGGGTTCCGGGAGCTTCGCGGGGGCATAGAAAATCGGCGAGGCTTTCTCGCCGAGAGTATCCCCGGTGATGGTCTCCTTCAGCTTGGCGATGGCGCCGATATCGCCGGAATGCAGTTCCTGCACTTCACTCAGCTGCTTGCCCTGGACGGCCATGGTGTGCTGGAAGCGTTCCGGAATGTTGCGATTGAAATTCTGAAGAGTGGCGTCGTTTTTGAGCACGCCGCTTTTTATTTTGAAGTAATTGATGCGCCCGGCGAACGGGTCGGCCAGAGTCTTGAACACGAAGACGGAGAGCGGCTGGCTGTCGTCATACTTGCGATCGATGCGGTCGCCTTTTCCGGCAGCTTCCGTGAAGCCGACCTGAGCGTGTTCATCGGGATGCGGAAATACATCGGCGAGGAAGGTGAGCAGGCTGGCGGCGCCCACGTTGCGTGTGGAGGAGATCATGAGGACCGGAACGATCTTCTCCGAAACGATGGCTTTGCGGACGGCGGGAATCAGGTCGTGAACAGGAATGGTGCCCTCGCGGAAGAATTCCTCCATCATCTCGTCGTCCCCTTCAGCGATCATCTCGACGAGTTTTTCGTGAGCTTCCTCCGCCTCATCCTTCAGCGCATCGGGGATATTTTCTATGGTGGCCTTGCCGTCGCCGTCGGGTGTATAGAGGTGAGCCTTCATGGATACCAGATCAATTACACCGCGGAATCCCTTTTCGCTGCCGATGGGCATCTGCAGGGCGACGACCTGGCGGCCGAACAGTTCGACGAGCGACTCCATGGAGCGCTCAAAGCTTGAGAGTTCACGGTCCATCCAGGTGAGCACGAAGGCGCGGGGAATGTCGTATTCGGCGCAGTAATCCCAGACTTTTTCGGTGGTGACCTGCGCACCGACGTGCGCGTCGACGGTGATGAGGGCAGCGTCGGCGGCGACGAGAGCAGCTTTGGTTTCGGTGATAAAGGTGGAATAGCCGGGAAGATCGATGAAATTGATTTTGACGGTGTTGCCGGAGCAGAGGGTGCAGGGCCACTCGGCATAGGCAAGGCCGGTTTGGATGGAGATTTTACGTGCGACTTCTTCTTCGTCCCAGTCGGTGGTGGTGGTTCCTTCCGCAACTTTACCAAAGCGCTGTGTGGCTCCGGCTGTAAAAAGTAACGACGACACCAGTTGCGTCTTGCCGGTGCCGCCGTGACCTACAATGCCAACGTTTCTGATGTCCTTGGTGGGATAGATTTTCATGACAGACCTCCGCGTAGGGGTGATTTACAAGGTCACCGGGCGATGGTCCGCCGACAAGAAACAGGCGCGGGCCCGCGCCTGGCGAATTTGTAGATATGAAGGAGAGCGCGGCCCTACCTGGGTCCCTAGAAGCGGGGCGAAGGAGAATCGAAAAATCCCTGGTCCGCTCTTCTTAACGAGCCGATGCTAGCACAGCAGAAAGGGCCCGGCAATGACGCGGGACCCTCAAGAGTGGGGTCGGTCAGCAAGGCGGCCCTGAGCGAGCGGCCGCCGGGTGCTGCGACCGTGCGCTTTCTGCTGTGATTGGACGGGCCTGAGAGTTCAGGAGAATGCTGCGGAATCTGGCGGAAAACCGGCATTCGGCATGGAACCCTCCGTCATTGCCAGAATCGGCGGCGGATGGTTCCGGAGGCAGGAGGACGAAGCCCGGACCGTCCGGGGGGAGAAAGGGTGGATACAGAGGAAGGTACAGAAGCTGTGTGCGGAGAGAGGCGGAGCAAAGTGCTTCTGAAAGCGACGTGATTTAAGTGCCTCGATGGAGGCGAAGATCCGGGTTGGGGACGCGGGGAGGTTCAGTTCCCCGAGGTCTTCGGTTGGTGACCGGAGCAAGTCAGGACGGGTAGGGCCGGGTACTTCGGAAAACGGGGATCGGATTGAGAGAGCCGGCAAAGGAGGAAACTTGAACCCCTGGCGGAGGAGACAGGACGAGCGTAGAGGCAGTTGGCGCAGAGACCGAGCGTGTTGGCTGGGGATGAACCTGAGAGTTCGGCGGGCATCGGGGCAGTTGCCGCGGTCAATTGGGCTTGGGAGCTTCAGCGGGAGGATTCGGGGGAGGCGCTGAGGGAGGGGGTGCGGGGGGATTCGGTTTGACAAAGCGCGAATCCTCGATGGGCTGATTGACTTCGATTTTTTCGGCAGTGATCCTTTGCGTCTGATCGGTTCCGGGAGCGTCGGATTCGATGAGGAAAGGATATTTCAGGCCGTTTAACTCACGGAAATCGTGGAAGAAGGACTCCCAAGGAACGTCCTTATCGGCCACCTTGCGGGATCCCTCCCACTTGGAAAGAAGAAATGTGGAGGCATCGAAGTAAAAGAAACTGATATCACCATGCTTGTTGGTGAGCTTGAGTTTGAAATTCGGCTTCCCAAGGATGTCTTCCTTACCGACGAAATCAATCTGGTTGCCTTTTTCCTTGTAATCGACGAATGGACCGTCGAAGTCGGCTTCGTCAAAGATATTGCTGAGATCGGCATCGGACATGGGTTCGACACTGGGACTCGGGACGAACGGATTGTAGATCCAACCGGCGGATTTGCCGTCGTAAACCCGGATCAGCGTCTGGCCATTCAGCGTAATTTCCATATGCAGCTTCAGGGGGCGTTTGCGCTCGACGAAGAAGGGGCCTTCGGCATCAGGTCCGAAAGAAAGGGTGCCGACGACGCGCTCGGTCTTGACGGCCTTTATTTTATCGACGCCACCGCGGGCGGCGACGTACTTGGAGACGATCTCATCAACGGTCTGAGCGGAAACAGAGGTGGCCAGCAGCACCAGCGGGGCCAGAAACAGGCATTTGCGCAGCATAAGAAGATGGTAGAGGCAGAAGTGGGAGGGGTCAACTGGAGGGAGCGGCCATTTTCCCTTTGAAAATTCCAAGGGATAAATCCTGGCGGCGAACAGCCTTCTAAAACTCATGGTTCACGTAACACACTTATTCAAAGGAAAATTGCGGGCAGCTCCTTTAGCGCCGTTCGGTTTAGATCTTCACCGTTACTCCGTTGTGAAATCCCGCCTGGCTTAGGAAGGGAGGGGATAGCAGGCCGACTCGGTCCGTAGGGATTTTCGCGCTAGGGACAAAGTCGGCATGGGGGGCGCGATGCGCCCCCCGTGCCAAGAGAAGCGGCTCTTCAGGTTCGAGCAATTCCCACAACGGCAACGGCACGAACCTGACAGCTCTTTTGTTCGTCGGGCTCAGGCCAGGTCGAAACGATCATGGTTCATCACTTTGGTCCACGCCGCCACGAAATCTTTCGCGAATTTCTCCTTCGAATCCGCGCAGGCATAGACTTCCGCGAGGGCGCGCAGCTGGGAGTTCGAACCGAAGATCAGGTCGACACGGGTGCCGGTCCACTTGACCTCGTTCGACTTCCGGTCGCGCCCCTCATATACGCCTTCCGAGCCAGCAACTGGCTGCCATTGCGTGCCCATGTCCAGCAAGTTGACGAAGAAATCATTGGTCAGCGTCTCCGGTCGCTTGGTGAAGACGCCATGCCTCGACTTCCCGACGTTTGCTCCGAGGACGCGCAGGCCACCGACGAGCACCGTCATTTCCGGTGCCGTCAGCCTCAGCAATTGCGCCCGATCCACCAGCAGCTCCTCGGCCGACAGGCGCTGCTGGCCATTGCCATAGTTGCGGAACCCATCCGCCTTCGGTTCCAGCGGTGCGAAGGAATCGACGTCGGTTTGCTGTTGCGATGCGTCCATGCGTCCCGGCGTAAAGGGGACCTCCACGTTGTGCCCTGCGGCCTTGGCAGCTTTCTCAATCGCCGCGCTGCCGCCGAGAACGATCAGGTCCGCGAGCGAAACCTTCTTCCCGCCGGTCTGTGCAGCGTTGAACTCCTTCTGGATCGCTTCGAGCTTTTCGAGCACTTTTGCGAGCTGTGCCGGTTGGTTCACTGCCCAGTCCTTTTGCGGCGCCAGACGGATGCGCGCGCCGTTCGCTCCACCGCGTTTGTCTGAGCCGCGGAAGGTCGACGCCGAAGCCCAAGCCGTCGATACCAGCTCGGAAACGGACAACCCGGAGGCGAGGATTTTCGCCTTGAGAGCGGCAATGTCCTCGGCTCCTATCAGCGGATGATTCACGGAGGGGATCGGGTCTTGCCACGACAGCGTCTCCTTCGGAACGAGTGGGCCGAGATAACGGACGATCGGGCCCATGTCACGGTGGGTCAGCTTGAACCACGCCCGGGCAAACGCATCTGCGAACTGGTCCGGGTTCTCGTAGAAACGCCGCGAGATCTTCTCGTAAGCCGGATCGAACCGCAAGGAAAGGTCCGTGGTCAGCATGGATGGCGTGTGGCGCTTTGACGGATCGTAGGCGTCCGGCACCGTACCCGCGCCTGCACCGTTTTTCGGTCTCCATTGATGTGCACCGGCCGGGCTCTTGGTAAGTTCCCATTCGTAGCCGAATAGGTTTGCGAAGAAGTTGTTGCTCCACTTCGTCGGTGTGGTGGTCCAAATAACCTCAAGGCCGCTGCCGATCGCGTCGCTGCCCTTGCCCGAGCGAAACTTGCCCTTCCAGCCAAGGCCCTGCTCCTCGATACTGGCAGCTTCCGGCTCCGGTCCCACCAGTGCCGCATCGCCAGCTCCATGCGTTTTGCCAAAGCTGTGCCCGCCGGCAATCAGCGCAACCGTTTCTTCGTCATTCATTGCCATACGGTGGAAGGTTTCGCGAATATCCTTGGCCGCCGCAATCGGATCGGGGTTGCCGTTCGGCCCTTCCGGATTCACGTAGATCAGGCCCATTTGCACGGCAGCGAGCGGATTCTGTAGATCACGGTCACCGCTGTAGCGTTCATCGCCGAGCCACTTGCCTTCCGGGCCCCAGTAGATGTCCTCTTCGGGCTCCCATACATCCGCGCGCCCGCCGCCAAAACCGAACGTCTTGAAACCCATTGAATCGAGAGCGACGTTGCCTGCGAGAATCATCAGGTCGGCCCAGGAGATCTTCCGCCCGTATTTCTGCTTGATCGGCCAGAGCAGCCGGCGCGCCTTGTCGAGGTTTACGTTGTCAGGCCAACTGTTGAGCGGCGCAAAGCGCTGCTGGCCCGCTCCGGCACCGCCGCGGCCGTCGCCGATGCGGTACGTGCCGGCGCTGTGCCAGGCCATACGGATGAACAGCCCCCCGTAGTGTCCAAAGTCAGCTGGCCACCAATCCTGCGAGTCCGTCATCAACGCCTGCAGGTCCTTGACCACCGCATGCAGGTCGAGACTCTTGAATTCCTTGGCGTAGTCGAACTGCCCGCCCATCGGATTCGACAGGGCGGAGTGCTGGTGGAGAACCTGAAGGTCCAACTGCTTCGGCCACCACTCACGGTTCGTGGGCGCGCTGGTGCCGTGCGAAAAGGGGCACTTCGATTCCGTTGGTGTCCCCGCTGCGTTACTAAGTTCTTTGTCCATGTGTTCACCTTTCTTCGAATTAGTCAAAAACTGTTACGAACTGCAAACTCGTTCTCGGCTTCCGGTTGCGCAACCGCCGCCGCACTGGCTCAGGCATCTTCAGACACTAGCGGGAACTGCGCCCGGGAGCGCACTTTGTGCAGAGCCCGCGGAAAATGAGCTCGCATTCGCGAAGAATCCGCTTCCCGAGAGCGCGCGAAGCAGGCCTGGGCACGTCGTACCATTCCAGGTCCTCCACAATGCCACAGCGGTCGCAGATGAAGTGGTGATGTCGCATCCCTTTGGCATCAAATCGCGCGGCGCGGCCCTCCACGGCCACTTCGCGCACCAAGCCCGCCTGCACCAAGTCACGCAAATTGTTATATGTGGTAGCCCTCGAGGAGCGCGGATCCACTCGATTCACAGCTTCGTAGATTTCCGCTGCGCTGGGATGCCCGTTGCATTCCATCAAAAAAGCCATCACGGCGTAACGCTGCGGCGTGCAACGCAGGCCGCAGCCTCCCAAGGACTGTTTAATCGTACGGGCGTCCATGCACTATTTTGAATATATCTAATATGACATTTTGTCAAGATTTCTATCCCTGGAAAAATCGAACGCAAAGTCCCCTAAGCCGTGCACACCGGAGAACCCCTTCCGGATCCCACCTATCCCTGCCGCACAGGATAGTGATCGCCGCTAACGCGCGAGTCAAAGGGGCAGAAAAAGAGCCGTGTTCGATGTTCTTGGCTGCTGCTATTTGTGCTGCACTGCAAACTTAGTACGGTGCCTATCTTCGATCACGGAGAAAGGCTGAGGGCAAGTTACCCATCGCCGGCAACTGGTTGATTTTGAAAGACACAACGGGGGGAGAATTAAAACCCAGGATAATCGGGAGGTTCAAGCTACAAAGGAAAGCTGCAGCCATTCCTTTGACGATCGCTGGCGCGCAAACTCCACAGGTGCAGCGCTGCGCGGGGCCAAGAACCCACAAAACTGGTGACAGACAATAGCCCGCGGTAGCCCGGTCAGCTCACCTCTTTGACATCGATAAGTGAACGAGGTACGGCAGGAGCGCGGTTCGCGCGCAGCGGGTTTTTTCCCTAGAACTGGAACTTGAGCGCCAGCTGCACAATGCGGCCAGGTTGCGCCGCGACAATTTGGCCAAAGCCAGGCGAATTAATGTCGTCATTCGGTAAGAGGAAATTTACGTTGTTGAATATGTTAAAGATCTCGCCACGGAACTGCAGACTCATATTCTCGTGGATGGGAATGGTCTTAATCGCCGAAAAATCCCATTGCTGAAATGCTGGTCCGTCCATGGTGTTGCGTCCAACGTCTCCGAACGTCCCGATGGCCGCGTGTTGAAATGCTCCGGTATTAAACCAGCATTGCGCCGTCCGGACTGGAACACCTCCAGCACAAGTTCCCGCGTTTGGATTACCCACAATATTCGGCCGGCTGCTGTAGAATCCTGAGATCTCCGGTGCACTCCCTTGCAGCGAAGGATTGCTGGAGTCGTAGACCGTGAACGGCGTGTTGCTCATCAGCGTCGTGATCCCGTTCACCTGCCAGTTCCCCAGAATGTGCCCATACCAGTTGTCGGGATGCTTGAACCACGGCAAATCCCACTGGTAGCTGATCACAAACCGGTGCCGCGCGTCGAACATCGACCGTCCCCACTCTGCTTTCACGTCGAATGGATTCTGCGCCAGGTCGTTTTCGCCCGCCACACTCTGCGATGCCGATCCCGTAATGTTGAATGACGACACATCATCCAGTGTCTTCGAGAAAGTGTACGAAGCCAGCATCGAAAACCCTTGCGCAAACCTCTTTTTCAAGCTCACTTGCAGTGCGTTGTACGACGAATCCGCAATTCCCGCGATCTCACCCACCGACGAATAGGTGCAAGGCGTTGTTCCCGTTACCGTGCATCCTGAGTACAACCGCCGCTGGTCGGCGTTGCCTTGCGTCGAATCGCCCGGGATGTACACCGCCGGATTCGCTTCAATGAACCGCGGCAGCTTCGTGCCTTTGGTTCCGATGTAGCCTACTTCTAGCAGCCAATCGCGGCCCAATGCCCGCTCGACGTTCAGGTTCCAGTCTTGCGCATAGGGCAGACGAAGATGTGGATTCAACGTCAGCAGTGTCATATCTTGCGAGAATGTCCCATTAAACGGATTTTGCCCGTTGAACGGGTCCGCGAAATTGGGAAGGCTTACCTGGGGAGTTTGCAGATATGGCGGCGCGCTGATCGGATCCTGCAACGGACCGCCTTCACCGGTGTAGTACGGCTCGTAGAAAATCCCGTACGCCGCCGTCACCAACCACTTCCCATCTCCCCGCACGTCCCACGCCAATCCCACGCGAGGTGCCCATCCGGCCCGGTCAGTAGGAATCAATCCTCGCGGCACTCCCGGATCTCCGGGGTACAGTAGGCCTTCGGGTGCGCTCGGGTACACGACCGATTGCCGCCCCGGAATCCATAAATTTTGATAGTTGTTATTTTCGGTATACGGCGACGGCACTTCATAGCGCAGCCCATAGTTCACCGTCAGCCGCGATGTTACTTTCCACGTATCCTGCGCATATACGTTGAACGATTGCCCCCGAAGCGCACGGTAGAAGTTTCCACCGCCTTGTAAAAACACCACCGGCTGCCCAAACAGGAAGTCTGCGAATGCCGGTCCCGCGCCTTGCAGGTTGCCCAACGGGAATGTAGAAAACACAAAAAAACCATTCGTGGCGATGCCATTCAGCACATTGATCTGGTCATATTGATAGCCGCCCCCGAATTTGTACAGGTGTTGCCCCTTAATCCACGTCAGCCCGCCAGAAAAGTCCCAAGTATTTTGATAGGTGTTCCGTGGCCCGGTGATCGGGTTCCCGATCGAGGCGTATCCCCCAACCTGAATGAACGGGGGCCCTATCGCGTCCTCCAGTGAAGGCGCGTACTGGAATCCCAAGCTTGCTGGGTCGGTGTGATTGATGCTGTTCCCCAACAGGAATTTATTCCGCAGATAAGACGCCCTCAGGATTCCCACCAATGTCGATGAAAACGTGTGCGTTTCTTGCGCCACAATATTCTGTTCCCGTTCACTCGTCGCCACCGGGAACCCCGGTACATTTGCTCCCCCTTGGGGAAGAGGATCGGTCTCTGCCGACTGCCCGAAACTATAGCGGAAGTTCAGCATGTCACGGTCCGTCAGGTAATGATCCACGCGCGCACCGAACTGATCCGAATTGTCGGTAAACATCTGCGAGCCCACGTAGGTGAACGTGCCCGAATTGGCCAGCGGATAAAACTGCAGCAGCGCCTGCGAAAGCGGGCTAATGTACGGCAGTCGATTAAACGGCAGCGGCTGCGGTGGCGTGTTCGGCGGCACAAAAAAGTTGAACAGTTGTCCGGTTTGGCTAATCTGTCCGGTGACGTTGTCCAAGCACACACCCTGCGCGTTGAACGTCCCGTTGTTCAACGTACATTGATCCCCAAAATCCCCCGTGCGTTCCGCGTTAGACGGCACGGTAGTCCGTGTCGTCTCTCCCTGCCCGTCGCGGACTCCTTCGTAATACAGAAAGAAAAACGTCTTGTCCTTTTTAATCGGTCCCCCAAACACCCCGCCAAACTGATTGCGTCGCAGCGGCTCAACGCTATCCGCGAAAAAGCTCTTCGCATCCATCGCGCTGTTCCGCAGAAATTCCCAGGCCGTGCCGTGAAATTCGTTCGTACCTGAGCGCGTAATAATGTTCGTCGTCGATCCCGTGCTGTGCCCGAATTCCGCGTTCGCCGTGTGCGTCAGGATGCGGAACTCCGCAATGGCATCAATCGGCGGCTCCAGTACCAACCCGCCGTCGACGGTGTCGAAGTTGTTTGCGCCGTCGATCAGAAAATTGTTCGATTCGGGTCGCTGCCCATTTACCGCATAGGCCTGCCCCGCGCGCGCCGGACCGCCTGCCTCCAGCAATCCCGGCGTCAGGGGCACCACGCCCGTCTGCAACAATCCCAATTGAGTGAACTCACGTCCGTTGAGTGGCAGTTCTAGAATTTCCCGCTCCCCAACTGTCTGCCCCAGGTTCGTCGATGTGCTCTCAATCATCGGTGCATCGGACGTCACTTGAATTTCCTGCGTCGACGTACCCACCGCCAACCGGATCGCCACCGTCGCCTGCTGGTTCACGCCCAGCGAAATTCCTTCTCGGTTGTATTTCTTGAATCCCTGCGCTTCGGCCTCCACGCGGTAATGTCCCACGGGCAATTCCACCAGCACATACGCCCCTTGCGCAGTGCTCACGGTGCTCCGCGCGAAAGCCGTGTCGGTGTTGATCGCTGTGACTCTCGCACCGTTTACTGTGCCACCGCTCTCGTCCGTCACCAGCCCATGAATGCTTCCGGAAATGCCCTGTGCGTAAGCTCCAAGTACACTTGCGGTTGCAAACACCACCAGACAAAACAACCTCGTAACGATGTTCATCGGAGCGGATGACATGAAAGGTTCCCTTCAGATCTCGTTTTATTGGAACTAGCACTGGCAACAGCCGACGCGCACACCCTCGCACCGGTCTATGCGAGGCGTCTTCGCGCAGACCTACTCATTCAATCGCTGACTCGAGATTTGCGGCCCCGGTCCGCAAAACACATCCACAAAACTCGCGGGAGCATATCGGCTTCTACTTTCGCTGACAATACTCGAAAAGAACTAGAAAACGGAAATGTGGACGTTTCACCTCGTGCGATCTGCATCGGCACCGGGCGGTACCCCGTTGTCGCACCGACCGAGCTTCGAGTGAGTTCAATAGTGTTTTCGCAGTATTGTGTGACGCCCCAGGATCCTTGAGACTCCCCCCGGATCTTTCTGGACGAACCGCGAGGAGACACTATGGCGCCCCTTCGACTCCCCGAAGAACTGCAAGAAAGCTCTACTCCGTTTGCGTTCAGCCCGGAGGCAGCCAACCCTCCGCTCGAGTTGACGGACGATGTTGTGCGCGCCTTCGACGCACTGGCTCCCGCGGAACGCGAAAGGATGGCCACAGCATTGTGCATGCTCAGTCGCGATGTAGATGGTTCGGCCATGGAGCAGTTGGACGATCCCGATGTCCACCTGAAGATCGGCCTGCGAACGGTTAAGCTGGAGGGTGCTGGCCGAGACTATCAGAAACCTCTCGAAGCAATTGCTCCAAAACAAGGACCGTCCGACAAGAAAGTCGTCGACTTATGATCACTGCGGTCGATTCCAGTGAAAATGCCGAACGGATTACCAGCCACGGCGAATCAACTCTTGACTATTACGGCTGGCGTGTCGTCTTGGCGGCATGTCTCGGAGTGATGGCGGGGTTCGGCTCTCTATTCGTTTATACCTTCACAGTCTTTGTGAAACCGTTCGGCGCGACATTCGGCTGGAATCGCGAATCGGTTTCTCTTGGTTTCGCGATCGCCGCTATGACGGTAGGTATGTCCTCCCCGCTGATCGGCCGGTTGATCGATCGTTTCGGTCCTCGGCGTATCATTCTTCCATGCATGACCGTATTCGGTTGCAGCATCGCCTCGCTGGCGCTGCTCGGCTCCGAACTGTGGCAGTTTTATCTGACCTGTTTTGTGATCGGAGTCGTCGGTAACGGGGCAGCGCACCTTGCCTATGCACGTTCAATTTCGACTTGGTTTCAGCGGCGATTGGGGATGGCTCTGGCCTTGGTGATGGTCGGAGCCGGCTTAGGCGCTTTGATCTTGCCGGTCATTGCTCAATCCGTCGTCACTCGATTCGGTTGGAGGGCAGCGTTCCTTTCGCTCGGCGCGATTTCGCTGCTGTCGGGTTTACCGCTCAGCTGGCGGTACGTCGTTGACCGCAGGCCAACGAAGAAACTGTCGGCGCCAGTCGTGCATGCCGGACTCACTTGGCAGCAAGGGATGCGATCACTTTCCTTTTGGATCATCGTCGCCGTTCTTTTCGTGAGCTCGATCAGCATGAACGGAGCGATCACACAGTTGTCGGCATTGCTCACCGATCGCGGAATCACACCCGGAGACGCCGCTTTGTCTGTGTCCATCCTTGGCGGCTTGAGCGTCCTCGGCAGGATCGCTACGGGCTGGTTGCTCGACCGGTTTTTCGGGGGGCGTGTGGCCCTGGTGGTAAATCTGATTACCGCAATTGGTGTTGTTTTGCTGGCGAGAGCAAACAGTTTCAGGGTTGGTGCGTTGGCCGCTGCGCTTCTTGGTATCGGAGCAGGCGGGGAAGCGGCGATCACTCCCTACTTGCTGACACGTTACTTTGGCCTGCGCGCCTTTTCGACGTTGTACGGTTTGACCTGGACCTTTTACGCTGCCGCGGGCGCCGCCGGCCCCGTGATCCTCGGTCGCGCGTTTGATCGGACGGGATCCTATTCCCCGCTGCTGGTCGCTCTCGCAATCGCGCTTTTCGTCGCGGCGGGAATGAACCTGTTTCTTCCGAGCTATCCTGACCCACAGGGGACCGAATTCGCAGGGTAGCGCGAGGGGCGGGCCATTGTACGGGTTTTGGCCCGGGCAACAGCCTAGTAGACTTGTAAGATTTTCTGACCCATCCTTAGAAACTCGGACCTGTCTCCATGTTTGAGACGGTGACCACATGGCGGGCTTGAACCGTCTTTAATTCGATTTGACGGTCCCCGAACCACGAAGTACTACAGCTTTGCAACACCCTGTCTCTTGCGACTGCCTCGACTTACAGGCTCAATCAGCATGCCGATCGCGGAACTCTTAGGGAATTACGGCTGGTCACTGCGCTTTGCGCAGCCGTTCTAAGGGATGACCCTCACCCGCCTGAGTTCTCGCTCAGGATGCCGGGCCCGGACTAAAATTTCATCGACACACTGATGTCCGCAGATTGTAAAGAGTTGTCGGCTTTGCTAAAGACCAGATCAATCTCGGCCCGTTTAAGGGTGCCCGGGTTAATCAAGGCCGTGGTAATCGGAAACTTCACGAGTTGCGTCCCTGTGGCAGTAAGGAGAATGACGTCATACATGGTGGTCGCCGCCAACGGTTTGGATACCTGGGCCGAGCCATTCGACAAGGTATTGGTGTCGATCACGGTGGCTGGCCCGGAAGAGTTGATTTGCTCGAGCGTCACTGTTCCTTGGATATCGGTCCCATCGTCCCAGTGTGCCCGCATCATAAGGTTTGTTCCTTGGGTTTGCGGCCGCGCGGGAAGAGCGAAAATTGTGCTCGCGAAGATCAAAACAGCGAAGAGGTAGTGTTTCAAGTTGACTCCCTGAGACTCATTTGAGTTCTCGGCGATTCGGCATGCCTCGAGCAAGTTTCGGGGAGGGAGGGACCCGTCCGTGCCTGTTCCGACATCGCAACGACGTTAACAGGGCAGATGGAAACTCGTCTCTTGGTCTTCGGTACAGAATTGGTACAGCATCCTTGTTTGAGCTATGCGCTGCCCTTTGTCGGGAAGCCAAGTTCCTTTCCTGCGCGTCTCTTTCCCATCGGGCACGCTCCACGAAAAAATGTAGAGACGCTCGGAAAGTTGGTCGTTCCGCTCCGAGGCACAGTATCTTAATGACTTGGACGATTAACGCTGCGGCTACCAATACCCAACTGACCGGCATGGGATCTTCGAAAGACAACTTGGAGATCTGGTCGCGTCCAAACTGTCCAAAAGGCGCTGAAAATCGGCTTTCGAGAGCCCGCGAGTGGCAGAAACAGAGTGGATCTCCTTCCCCTTTGGCGGGTAACGCATCAGCCTCCTAGGGACGCGTTGGGCCTGTCCTGCGCGTCAACGTTCAACTGGATGCGAAGACCTCGCGCGGTGGCAGGCTTGGCGAGATCGATGCCGGTGTCGTCGCGCTCGATGACCTGGCCGGTGACGTGCGTCTGTTTCACTTTGCGTTGACTGAGGAGAGTATACGGACCGTCCATGCTCGCGCGAGCCCGAGCAAATGAACGGCTGCGGAAAGAACTGCGATAGACTCGCATGGTTTCATTTTGCTGTCCCTGTCCCACCCGGCAATTCAGAAAACGCAAAGACTTGAACCGTCACCGCATCCCGGTTTCAACTCCCCTTTTCGACATCAAAACTGCCGGAGCGAGCCAGATGGTGTCTCACTCGACGTGTTCACGGTCAGTCATTGTCTCCAGCTAAATCCTCGTGGCTGTTCTCACGCCGATACAAACGAATCCGCTCCTTCACGACCGCAAGAGCCCGGCTGCCCCACTGATCGGCCGGTTCGATATCATCGTTGGTATTGGCGTCCCAGCCTTCGTCGGACGAGTTGAATTCGTTGAACTGATGAATAATCAAGAACGTTGGCCTTAACTCTTGCGCGTAGTTCATGAACGAATCGAACTTCTCATACGAACGATTCTTGCCGTACCGCAGCGCATCGTCGGAACAATACGGCAGCTGGTTCGGATTCGGACAGCCCCATCCGTTCTGTCCGGCCGTGGCAATCGAAGCGGTGAAGTTCTCTACACGGTCCCCAATTTTGTTGTACGAAGGGTAGTAAGGGCAGAGCGCAAGCGTGCATGATGTATTGAGCCGATCCACCCAGCTCCAAAATCCAAATTCCGGATTAACTTCCACGGGCCCGTCCGGAGTGCTCTGGCGCGCCCATAAGTCCGACTGACTGTCGAGATAACCCGCCACAATACGAAATGTGTATTTACTGCCAATTTCCGGTTGGATTTTCAAAAACTCGCGGATCTGCAGCCACAGAGGATGGTCAGAAAGCGTTGGGTCTTGCGCCGCCCCGACGTAAATCAGCACGAGCGGCTTGTCTTCGTAAATGACGCTTAGGTTCGGATGCTCCTTCATCTGCGCACCAAAGTACTCGAGTTCCTTCTCGAAGGCGGTTTTGCCGTCGGTATCCTTATACAAGACGTCTGGGTCGATTCCACCCAGCATCGGAATCAACTTGAGGCGGGTTCCGAGCTTGGACCAGGCCGGGTAGAGGTTGCCCGTATTATTGCGGATGCTCTGATTTTCAGAACGGAACAGGTTCGTGCAGTTTGGCAGGTATTTCCGGGCAAACTCCTCGCTGTTGAAGATGCAACTCACGTTATTGGTCACTTCGATTAACGCCGCGTCGATGCCGATGTGTTCCATCCAGGAGGCGTGTTGCTTGATCACCTCCGGGTCCGCGCTGTCGTAACCACCTCCAATCGCTTGCATATCGGCGGAATGCAACAGAGGCTTGGCCACACTGGTTTGAAAGGTCACCGCGTTCGGTCCAAACCAGGCCTCGTACTCCATCACGACTACGTGGCTGTCTTTGTCCACAATCAGCGGGCTACCGGCTTCCGGCGATCCTTGGTCAGCCGGGTATCGTTCCGGCAACGACTGCGCCATCAAACCGAGCGCTAGGGAGACTAAGAGCAGGGTGAGAGCGCCGAGACGCAATAATCGGGGGCAGCTCCCTTGGAGGCTGGACTCGACGAGCCCTCGCCGTGACTGCTTCCGGTTCGAGCTGTTCACATGGTCCTCTAGGTCTTACAGAGCTTATCGAAGCGCACACGATCCAAGTCCGCTCGACAATTCTAACCCCAGCTTAAGCGAAAAGTTCCTGGCCAGCGGCGCCCCAAATCCACAGCTCGTCGGGTGGACAAGCGTGGATACGCTGGCACCCGCGGTCGGCAACAAGTGCGGGAGCCCACTCACTTCGGCGTTGCATTTCATCATCGTTTATATTTCAGGCTTCAGAATCTATGCATCACTTGAGGATTAGAGAAAAAAGGCCGCGTAAAGACGCGGCCCCTTGGGAACGAGTGCCCTTACCGACTACTGCTTGTTATAGACCGCGGTGCTTGTGACCTTCTTGCCAGTGGCGTCCGTGCCGCTGGCTGTTAGAGTGCGGGTCTTTCCGTCCGCCGAAACCGTGACGCGACCGGTGACCACGACCTTGCCGCCTTTTTTATTGGTTAATTCCAGGGTGTTCGCGTCGATCCGCTTATAGGCTCGGGTGTCGGCGGTAGGGTCGCCGATTAAGGGGTAGTCTTTGCCGTCGAACTTACCTGTCCATTCATTGTGAGCGGGTTTGCCGTCGCCTCCGATGCCGTCCACAGTAACTTTCACGCTGTCGCCCGCCGCTGCGAAGACCACGGTCGTATTCTTCGGGGCACCAGCGGGTATCGTAGACTTGGCTTCGTCCAGTTTCCATGTGCCCGTGTTCGAATCGGCGGCGGCAACAGATACCGCGACCACAGCGAACAATACAGCGAAAAAAAACAAGAATGATTTCGCTTTCATAGAATCTCCCATTTGGATTTTTTCGTTATAAAACAGCAAGGATTTCGAGATGAATGGCCTATTTGTTGCCAGAGCAGCGTGACGATATCATTGTTGCCCGACACGATCAAATAACTTTGATCGGGCGGCCCGCCATCTAAGATCGAGGCCAACTCTGATTTGCGTCTCATGGAAGGACCCGATTCCCACGTTTGCCGGGTCACGCTATATGGCTGACTCGCCGATGGGCGACGCCACATACCGGAATCGCCGAAACCGAAAACTTGGGTACGGACACGCTATGGGTTTTGGCATCGGTATCCCACAATAGCTGACCGATGATGGAATATCTGAAGATTATTCTGTTGTGCGTTTCAGCGGCGATTGGGTACGGAGTGGTCCACGACCAGATCACGGCTCGTGTTTGCCTTGAATATTTCACTGTTTTTCACCCGTCTATTTTTGCGACACAATCTCCGACTACAATGGCGTTCGGTTGGGGGGTAATCGCTACTTGGTGGGTCGGTCTATTTCTGGTGTTGCTGCTCGCGCTGGCAGCCAGAACAGGCCCGCGCCCCAAGCAAACAGCAGCGGAGCAACTTCGACCGGTTGCGCAGTTGCTTCTGGTGATGGCCTGCTGCGCGTTGGGCGCTGGTTTGGCTGGTTTTGGCTTGGTCAGCCGCCGTTTTCTAGCCGAACCTCAATGGATAACACCAGCTCTCGGTTCTTGTTCGTATCGCGCGTTTGTCGCCGATGGGTATGCCCACACTGCGTCATACGCCAGCGGATTTTTCGGTGGCCTTGCGCTCTGCATTCTGCAGTATCGAAAGCGGATTCATTCTGCCAATTTGCACGTCAGCTCCCGGTAGCCGGTAAAGTCGGCCCCGGTAAGAGGATGCCCTGTTCCGAGGGTTCGAACAGCACTTCGGAGATTCCGCGAAACTGTTCAAAAGTGGACAGCGGGGCCCTTGCCAATCTTCAATAATGCAGTCCATTCGGAGACTTCAGGCCGTGTTTGCAAATTTCGAAATCTACCGTATCGATGAGAGCGGTCAACCCGTTTGGCAAGACGCGGCACCCTATCTCCAGGATGCCATCGCCCATGTACAACGGCTCAGCACCACTCACCCGAGTGAGTATTTGATCCGTTCACTGAAAACGGGCGTTGAAGTGGTCATGAAGCTGACACCATCGGCACCCTGGGGCCTCCAGTACAGGTCGCACTCAGAGCCTCTTACCCTGCGACGTCATTCTGAGAAGAGGAGTTCGTCGGCACGCCTGCGCCCTTGACGGATGGGAGGAAGGTGGGGAGGGCTAAGGTCAAGGTAAACGGGGCCCCCGTTGAAAGGACTTCATGATCGATGAAAAACAGGCGAGATTCCAAGCACGGGCGAGAATCGACATCAAAATCCTCTATGACAAGGGGCAAGTCTCCTCAACAGACCCTGCCGCAGCATTTCGGCACGTCAAATATGTTTGGCTCGGACATCTGGAGGATGCTCAAATTGAAGAGTTTGTCCGTAGGGAAATAACCGCCCTGGAATCTTCGGCAGTCAATCCTCACGGGTAGTCTTCTTTGGCAACCTTTCTTTTCCGTCGAGTCAAGCCTTCGGTCCGACTTTTCCAGTTACCTGACTTAACCAGGTCCGTGGTATAGATTTTCTTTCCGGTTCCGTGAAGCAATCATCTTGCAGAGTGCGATGCCTCCAATCATTCAAGTTTCAGGAGTGCGCAAGAGCTACGGCGCGATGGTAGCCGTGCACGAGGTGTCGTTCGAAGTGAACGAGGGCGAGATTTTTGGTTTGATTGGACCGAACGGCGCCGGCAAGACCACGACGATGGAGTGTATCGAGGGGCTACGCAGGCCGGACCGTGGCCACATCTCGGTGTTGGGTCTTGATCCTTTCAAAGACGTGTATCTTCTGCAAGACCGGATTGGAGTGCAACTGCAGCAAGCGCAGCTCCAGAAGCGGATCAAGGTGTGGGAGGCGGTGGACCTGTGGGTTTCCCTTTACCGGAAGAAAGCGATCGACGGCGAACGATTGCTCGAACAGCTCGGGCTTGCTGACAAACGCGGCACCTGGTTTATGAATCTCTCCGGAGGCCAGAAGCAGCGTCTGTTCATTGCTCTCGCGCTGATTAATGATCCGGAGGTCGTGTTTCTGGATGAGCTGACCACCGGGCTCGACCCGCAGTCCCGACGGGCGATCTGGGATCTAGTGCGCGACATCCGCGGGCGCGGCAAGACGGTGTTTTTGACCACGCATCTGATGGAGGAGGCCGAACGACTGTGCGACCGGGTAGCGATTATCGAGCATGGACGAATCATCGACATCGACCGGCCAGAGAATCTCGTTACCCGGTACTGCCCGGAGCGAACCGTCGTGCTGTCCACAGACAATCCGATCTCGGAAGAGCGGTTTCGAGCGATCCCGGGCGTTGAGAAAGTGATCCGCACTGCATCGCAATTTACCATCCTCGGCCGGGGCGACGATCTGGTGACAGCAGTGATTCACTGTCTGTCCGAGAATGGGATTCGGGTCACGGATTTTCGGACCATTCTGCCAAATCTTGAGGATGTGTTTCTAAAACTGACCGGTCACTCGATCCGCGAGTAAGCGAGAAAATCATGGTCCGAGGATTGTGGAAACTGACTTGGCTCGAAATCAAGATCTTCCTGCGCGAACCCCTGGGCGCGATTGGAACGATTGTCATGCCGGTTCTGGTGTTTCTGGTGGTAGGCCGGCTCCTCGGCCGGGGACTGCCGGCGAACCCGCGGGCGGCCAGCAGTTTTGTCCAGGTGGGTCTTCCGGTTCTCGCGTCCGTATTGATCGCCGTGAGCGCCGTGCTTTCGCTGGTGACAATCATATCGATCTACCGCGAGGGGGGCATCCTCAAGCGACTGCGCGCGACTCCGCTGCGTCCGCAGACGATCCTCACGGCCCACGTCATCGTCAAACTGGTCCTAACTGCGGCCACGCTCGCTTTGCTGGTGCTGGCCGGGAAGCGCTATTACCCAGTCGGCGTGCATGCACCGCTGTTTTCTTTCTCGATTGCCCTGTTAATCAGCACCTGGAGCATCCTCTCGATCGGGTTTCTAATTGCGAGTATCGTTCCTACGGCGCGGTTTGCGCAGCCGATCGGCGCCTTTATTCTGTATCCGATGATCGGGGTCTCCGGACTGTTCGTCCCGGTTGCATCGCTGCCGCCGGTCCTTCGCGGTGTCGCGAGAGTTGTGCCGCTGACCTATGCAGTGTCCCTGCTCGAAGGGATCTGGAAGGGTGAGCCGTGGTCGGCGCACCTCGGGGACGTAGCGGCACTGGTCTTGGTGTTCGTGGTTTGTACGGTGCTCTCAGCGAAGGTGTTTCGGTGGGAGTAGCCAGATGGCTCCGGTTCGCGGAGACCAGTCAGTACTGAATCAACGGTCGCGCAAGCCTGCCAACCTTCATTTCCCTCCCTCCGTGAGTTCCATGTTGTAGAGCACGAGAATTTGCCAGTCCCCGTTCTGCTTTGTGGCCACGAAGTTAATTAATCCGTTCCGATTCGGCCAAGGATTTCCTTCCCTGTCCACAGCGCCTGCCATTCGCCCACGCACATCCACGGTTGCGATGTCCGGCCGAATGAATCGTACCTTGATGTCCATGGACTCCAGATGGCTCTTCTTAAACAGGGTCGAAAACATTGGCTCGTGGAATTTTTCAATAAGCTCCCGCCCGCTCGCACCCATGCCTATCACGTTGGTAAAATCGGCGTCCTCCGCGAAGACAGCGGCAAAAGCATGTGCGTCATGGTGGTTCCACGCGGCCACGAATCGGTCGACGAGAGTGTGGATAGCGTCACCTTCGCTATTTATCGGCATCCCTGCGAGAGCCAACAAGGGTACCAATGCGAGCCAAAGCACGCCGGTCATTCGCATGGATTTATCCTCCTGGGAACGCATTCTCACCTAGGGGGAGACTAGTTTCGGCGCCGGCAGGGGCGCTAGGTGAGGATGTCCGAGGGGTACAACAATGGAAGTACGAACCCACCACCTCGGTCGTGAACCGGTAGAGGTGCAAGCGAAAGTTTACGTGACATTCGAGTTTAGTCAGCAGCAAAGCGAACAAAAGCAACAATTCGCATATTACGACGACACAAACCGCAGGCCCATACCCTGTCAAGCTGTCCTGATTACGCTTGACAACTTACAAAGCCGGCGGACTGCCAAAATATTGAAAATCACACAAGTAGGTCTCACTCTGGGTTGAAGTGTGGTTTTGAAATATTCACCGGGAGTGACGCATCTGAACGCTTCGCTTCTTTCCTTATTCGACGTCGCGCATTTGTTCTCGGGGTTCGGCGATGTTATTCCCATGAAAGCTTCCCCGGCGAGGGTGGTGGGGAAGAGGCCGCGTGGGAAAGCCGATGATCATCACAACCGGGCAAATCGGTTGCAAGAATAACTTCAGAGTTGCCAAGCGTCATCCTGTAACGATCGTGGGAGCGCTCTCAATGGTCAAAGCGCCTTACGATCCGGTGGCGCTAGGCCTGACGGCTCGCGTTCCCACGCCTCGAACGACCTCCAGCCCCGCTTTGCAGAGGCCGTCCATCAAGTGCTCAACGAGTTCCGGATCCCAAGATTTCCCCAACTCCTCGCGCGCGTGCACGGCGAATTCGGGCTTCAGCGTGAGCAATTGCCCGAGGGCAGTGCGGGCCGCCTCACACTCTCCGAGTTGCCCGTATATCACCGCGAGAGCAAGATTCGCGCGCCACAAGCGGGGCATGTTGATCTTGAGTGCGGCGTCCAGCGCGGCGCTGTAGTCGCGCCTACGGTAAGCATCGAAGACGGAGGGGAACCAGTACCATCCCGGATGATGGGGATTAAGCTTCCTGGCCCGCTCTGCCAAGGCGCACCCGCGCTCCCAGTTGCCGGCATAGGCTGTCAGGAATCCCTGGTAGGCGGTCGTGTAGCCGTCCATTGGATTGAGTGCGAGGGCCCGATCTGCCGCATTTCGGAAAGCCTGGAGTTCTCGTAGATAATAAAGGACCGTGGCCAAAGCGTGATAGGCGAGATGATTGGACGGCCCGGCCTCGGTCGCACGCCGAGCGGCCGCGAGTGCCCGTCCCAGAGGATCGGGCCTGGCGTTGAACCCGTGAATATATTCTTCAACGTAAAGTATCGTCAGCATGGCCCAACAGTCGGCGTGACCTGGCGCCTGCTCAACAGCCCGCTCCAAGGTATCCCTGGTCACGGAGTGCTCTGCAATGGAGACGCGCTCGAAGTAACCGAAGCTCCGCAGCAACCCCTCGTACGGACTCAGTTGGTCGGAGCTTTTGCTCCGGACAGCTTCGCTCATGCTGTGTGGCAGAACGCCGTGTGAGTCGGCGACCGTGGAAACGATCCGAGGGACGACGTCGTCCTGGAGTTCGAAAACCGTTTCTGGGCTAAAGGAACGATCATAGCTCTCGGCCCAGAGATGCGCCCCGGAACTGGTGTCCACCAGTTGCACTGCGATGCGCAGCCTCGCCCCCGCTTGGCGAAGACTTCCTTTCATCACATAGCGAGCGCCAAGTGACTTGCCGGCGGAGCGGACATCGAACTCTTCGTGTGTGTATCGCGAGCTGGAACTGCGAGCGACGACTCGGAGGTAGGAGAAACGAGAGAGACCGGCGACGATGTCTTCGGAAAGCCCGTCGGCGAGCGCAGTAAGTTCGGCGTTGCCGCCGCCGTACTTGAACGGTAGCACCGCAACCCAGAAGCCCTGGTCGGCGCGTACCGCGCCGGAGCCGTCGCCCGAGGACGCGCGTATGGGCTTCAGTCTCTTCAGGTCGGAACGGATCTCCGAGGCGTATTGGTAACGTAGTTCTCGGTCTTTTTCGAGACACTTGCAAAGGACTCTCTCCAATTCCTCAGGTGCATCTGGATTTAGCCTCACGGCGGGCACTGCCTGTCGTTCTAGGATGGCGCTGAAAATCGCGCCAGAACTTTCCCCACGGAACGGCAACGCGCCTGTAGTCATCTCGTAGAGCACCACGCCGTACGAAAACAGGTCCGTACGCGAATCGACTTCTTTCGCTCGTACTTGTTCTGGAGACATATAGGCTACCGTGCCAATTGCTGTGCCTGGACTTGTGAGGTCGTCCGGATTCACATCCAATGTGAGCTCGCTCGCGGCTCTCTGAGGGGCGCTTTCTGAGCCAGATGGTGGCAACACTTTCGCCAACCCAAAGTCCAGGATCTTCGCGTGGCCACGCTTGGTTATGAATAGATTGGCAGGCTTAATATCCCGATGAATAATCCCTTTAGCGTGGGCAGCATCCAGTGCGTCGGCAATGTCGATAGCAATGGCGACGATTCGTTCCAAGTCTAGCGTACGGGCGGCGATCAGATATTTCAGCGTCACCCCTTCCAGATACTCCATGGCGATAAACGGCTCGCCCTCGTACTCGCCGATCTCATAAATGGTGCAAATATTCGGATGATTCAGCGCCGAAGCGGCTTGTGCCTCACGCCGGAGTCGTTCCAACATTTGCTTGTCCCTGGCAAGATGGGTTGGAAGGAACTTCAGGGCGACAAAACGATGCAGCGAAATGTCCTCCGCCTTATAGACGATACCCATGCCGCCACCCCCGATCGTCTCAACGACGCGGTAATGAGAGATGGTTCGTCCGAGCGGGGAGCGAGAGTCCGACATTTCGCGCTCATATTAGGTTGCGCTATGAGGGTAAGTCAACGAAGACACGATGCCGATTCGCCGCACCGTGCCCAAGGTTGGCCGGAACGAGCCCTGGCCTTGTGGCAGCGGTAAGAGATTCAAGAAATGCTGTGGATCTCACTCGCAGCCAAAAGAATCAATCAGTTGATAGTCGCCTCGTCCGTGTATTTGCCCAGAGTGGCTTCAATCCGGTCGCGGAGTTGATCTAGCTGTTCTCGCAAGATCCTATTTTTAGCGTGGTTGGCTTCGACCGCAAGAAAACCTACAAGTTCGTCCAGGTCATTCAAGGTAAAACGAAAAACGGGCCGTTCGCTCTTCTTGGGCACGACACGCAGACGGTTCGTCAATGATTCATCTGCAAAGGCGTGCGATAAAATCAGGTCGCGTTCGCGGTCGTTCAATTCCGGAGGGACGGTCTCGTCCGGTTTGATACGGATTCGCTGTGTTTGGAGGGAGGATGGCTTAGACAAGATTGCCCATGGCAAAAATGCCGCGTCCGGCGTATTACGCTTGCCAGCAACGGGTTGCGGGACAGGGAGGCGGACAGCCTTCTTGCGAACAGGGCGAAACTTTTTTTGGATGCGAGCCCCTCGAATTGTCTGCTACCGCATCATGTTGAGAC
>CAWJHG010000009.1:0-145659 GCA_963842585.1 Candidatus Acidiferrales bacterium | reverse complement strand
ACGGGTAAGGTGGGATGGCCATGGATTCCTGGGCCTTCGAGGAAGGGATGGAACGACGAGAAACCCTGGTTTTATAAGAGGATAGAGTCGGTGCGATCGTTGAGACGTGACCATGCAGAAGTCATGCGTCACTGTGACTTGTGGACTTTGCATGGCAAGAGGCAATTGGACCCGGAGGCTGAACGCAAAAACAAACCACCTGGACACGCTTACTCCTAGATTCACCCTGTCATTGGTTGAGATTGGGAGGGGCCGGTGGCTGCGTGGGTGCTTGGCCCGGACCCGGCGGGATGCCCGGGTTTGGGCTTTGCGAGGGGGGCGGCGTCGGGAATAGAGTTTGATTGATGAGAGCGCCCGCATTTGACCCCGAATAGAAAGGTGCATAGGGTGTGGACGGGCCGACCGGATTTGCGCCGTCCATCGTGCCTATTCCTGCCGAAGCGCCACCCGTCACCGATGGTTCGCAGATAAACTCGAAAAGCTTATAATTCTTAGCTTCATGGTAGACCAGGAACGATTTCCTGTTCACCTTGCTCCCGACACCGACGATATATCCCCCGACGGTGTTGCTCCCATCCATGGCTCCCGTAAGGGAGTGCGGCTGGAGGGGATCATCCGTCGATGATCCATCTGCCGGCCCAGCGGTCTTGGAAGACATTACGCCATCCGACATTGTCATCCCTGCCGCCGAAATCTGAGGGCCTCCTTGCGCCTGGCTCATCCCGAATCCGAGAGTGCTCGATGAGCTGGAGGCGGGGTTTACCGCCCCTTTCCCACTACTGGTGGATAGTAACGCCAATAACGATGAGCCGTTGGCTTGTGCCCCACCGAGACGACTATTGTTGAGGCTTCCGATGAGTTGCCCGTTCGGGCCAATATAGATCAATCTCCAAGAACCATCTACCAAGTTCATGGGGTCCTTATACTCGTGCCGCATGAAGCGGATACCTGTTTTGGGTTTGGTCAGATCGTCGAGCCCTGTCGGGAATCGCTTCATTTTAGAAAAATACAAGCGAATGCCCCGCGCGTACTGATTTCCCCGCCAAATCATCTCCGTTTCTCTCTCCCGCAGGAGGTTGCTGAGCACCGTGGGCGCAGCGGCAGCGAGGCCCACAACCAAAAGTGCCAGAAAAAACATCACAAGAATCAGGGCATACCCTGATTCCTGTTTGCGCGCACTACTCTTACGCGAACCGGGCGTCATACTTGGCGGGACATCGGGTTGGCAGACTTTTCTATGGTCATATTTCTGTCTCTATTTTCGTATTACAGGCTATGTTGGGGTTATTGCTGTTCGTCACACATCGTGTTAACCCCAGGTTAATTGTCGGTTTGAAGCGCCGCAAGACTGCGGAAGAAGCTCCGGACTTCTGTCAAAAAGGGGCTGCAGTGGCGATCAAGAGGAATCGAATGGTCATGATGAAGGCGCGTTGGATTGTGACGGCGGTGGTTTTTTGCCTGCAAGCTTGACTTGAATAGACCAGCACGGTCCAGCCCAGGAATCCACGACTTGTTGTGTTCGCCATAACCGTCATTATCACTGTCTCTGTGCGATTGACGTGCCGAACAGCAAGATCCAAGACATGGTTTCCAACGAGAGTGACCGGGGAAAAATCAGGCCTGGGGGGCCGCATGCAGAAGACATGCTTTGCAAACCCGCAACCACAAGAGCGCGTTGCTCATTCGCTGGAAGTTTCTGAACATTGGTTCGAAGGCTACAGCAGGGTCCGGATCCAGCGTTTAAAGTCGCGCCGTCCTGGCCGTACTTACACTTTTGCTGGCGCACTTTCTCCTGCACTTTTCACGTTTCCTGAAAGGCGGATCCACAGCTTGCGTGGCCACTCTCTGTCCATACAGGGACGTTCGACCAATAGATAGTACGACCCGCAGGTGACCAGCACGATTGGAAGAATCAAGGTTGCTTGCAGCAGATAGTACACCCAGAAGTTTTGACCCAGATGCCAAGGCTTGGTGATGCGCCCAACAGCAGAAATAACCAGAAAGTGAAACAAATAGAGGCTGTAGCACATTCCTCCGACATCGGTAATGAAGCGATTTGTGAAGAATGCAGAACACAACGGTCCTCGAAAGGCCGCAAGATAAAGTACGATAATGACAAATGGAAACAAAACGTGCCCCGTCGTCGATCCCAGATACCAGGCCAGGGGCCAGCCGCACAACGCTATCGCGTCGTAGAAGAGCGATTTTTTCCATTCTTGCCGGGTGAGATATAAATCGCAGAGCACAAACCCCGCGAGGAAGAATGGCAGGTAATAGAGGATGGAAGCTTGCAGGGGTGTGTCAAATAGTCCAATGGTAAGAACGGAGCTAAGGAGCATCAAAAGCATCACCGTGGTTCGCCGCAGCCCCGGGTTCCTGATCGCAAACAGGCACGAGAGCAAGGGAACCAGGATGTAGAATTGAATCTCGACTTCCAACGACCACGCAACCCCGTTAATTGTACTTTCGCTTTTATATATGATGTTGTGAAGATAGGCGATGCTTGCCATCAGATGCGGTAAAATCTCCCGAATGCTTTGGTGAGCAATGACCACCAGAATTGCCGTGCATACCAACAAATTGATGATGTAGGGGGGCTCAAGGCGGGTCAGCCGCCGAACGAAGTACCGTCTTAAATTGATTCCGGGAGCCCCCTTAAGATAATGAGAAGCGAAGGGGAGTCCCAAAATAAACCCACTGATTGCAAAGAACAGCTCCACGCCTCGCTTTGAGAACACACGAGCCTGGGAAACATTGAACGCAGTGAGATGTACGACCCCGCTATGCTGAAGCGAAGCATGGAGGTGAAACAGAATAACCGACACTATTGCAACAAAGCGTAACCCATCGATTTGCGGAATGAACTCTTTTTGGGTTGTGATTCGCCTAAAGTTGAGCATTGCCGCCCGATTTTACTCCGCGATTAAATTCCCATTATTACCTACTGTTCATCCCCCGCGATGAACAAAGTGTCACACATGATTTGCATACAATTGAAGTCTTCATCCCCTCGTCTGGATGAAGTGACTCACCAAGTCAACACGCCCAACGCAAGAGCTCGGCACGCAAGAGTACGTCGTCTCATCTCATGGTGGTCTTAGGCTGCCGATGCGTCGAGGTCGGGGTCGAAGCGAATATGGAGCGCGGTCAACCCGCGCAGTCCTGCATTGGTTCGCCAGTTTAATGTCTGATCGAGCAAAACGGGCTGCGAAAGTCGGCGCAGCAAGGTGTTGAAGGCAATTTGACCCTCCATGCGAGCAAGCGGGGCACCAAAACAGAAATGTGCTGCCCAGCCAAAAGCAAGATGGCGATTCTCAAGCCGAAGCAAATCCAGACGATCCGGGTCTGGGAAACGATCCGGATCACGGTTTGCAGCGGCGAGAGCTGCCACAACCCTAGAACCTTTTTTAATTATCTTTCCACCCAGCTGCATGTCAGCAGGCGCAATCCGTGCGGTGTGCTGGACAGGCGACTCGAAGCGGAGAAGTTCCTCAACTGCGGAACCGACTATTTCAGGATAATTCCTGAGTTGTTCGAAAGAGAGAGCATCGCGAAGCAGGGTCAGAAAACCGCTGGCGATGAGATTCGTGGTTGTCTCATGACCACCAATCAGCGTGATGATGGTATTTGCGATTACCTCTTCATCAGAAAGCCGGTGACCCTCTACTTCTGAAGTCATCAGAGCATAGATCAGACCGTTGGTCGGGTTCCTGCGCTCTTCATCCATTCGGGCTGCAATGTAGCTGTTGAAGGCTTCGAGACTTTGTATGATCTCCCGAACGCGGGCGGGATGATGTTGGAAATTTCCAAGCACCTCCGCAAGATCAACGACCCAGGCCCCGAGCTGCCGATGATCCTCGACCGGAACGCCAAGCATCTTTGCAGTAACGATGGCAGGTAACGGGCCAGCGAAGTCAGCAACAATATCCATCCGGCCTGAGGCGACGACGTTGTCGAGAAGATCGTTGGCAATCGACTCGATCACCTCGCGTAACACGTCCACCCTCCGCGGCGTAAACGCTGCCGAGCAAATGCTGCGCAAACGGGCGTGCATAGGGCCGTCCCGAAACAGCATCTGCTGCCGCATCATCTCGGCAAATGGCTTCATGAAGGAAAGTCCAAGCTGATCCAAGTACTCCGCTGCCGGGGCACGATCGGCTGAATAATTTGCCAGAACGGTGCTGACCTCGCGATAGCTGGTTACCACCCAAGCGTGCATGTACGGGTCCCAGTGGACGGGATCATATTCGCGCAAAGCTCGATAAAGAGGGTACGGGGAAGCCAAGACAGCCGGATCGAGCAATTGGAGGAGGCTTAGACTCTCATCATTGGGCATTGAGAGGGAGTTCGTTTGGGAAAACTGCATCTCCATCTACTCCTTTGAAAACCAATCATTTTCTCCAAGGCTCACGGCCAGCACCAGCCAGTAGCCGGCATTTCCAGTGGGAGAGATTCGGTCTTGTCTTCAGGCTCAAATTCGAGGCAGGCGGCGATTGCCGCTGCAATAGTCCGCATGTTTTTCGTTTTGGCCAAATCACGATGATGGGCATCCAGGTATTGCAGATGCAATGTACCCCTGACGAATGCTTGCCAACCGGAGTGAAAGTCCAGATGAGGCGGCTTCTCAGCCGCCAGGAGTAACAGCACCCTCCCATCATATTTGCGGGGGAGATACCCAAACATCGCAGCCTCGCTCATCTCTTGAGCAATGCTCAATTCTGTTCTGGCTGGTTTTTCCCCCGCCATGCGGACGACAAATTGGTGCAAGTGCTGCCGGAGGTAGACCAGGCTCGTCCGCGCACCTAGTCTCGTTGCCCTCTTCACAAGGTATTTTGCATACCTCGCCTTCTGCAAAATGGAGTCACATGCCGCGACGTAGGGGGGGCTTGGTGTGTCCAACATTACAAGGAGCGAGACTCCGTGCCCCGCATCACGCAACTGGGAAGCTATCTCATAGGCGAGAGTGCCACCGAGACAAAAACCACCGATCACGTAGGGTCCGTCAGGCTGCGTGGCAAGAATCTTGCCAAGCAAACAAGTGGCGATGGCTTGTAAGGTTGGGTTTTCGCCGAGCGACACAAAGTCCTCAGAGGAGAGCATCACAGAGAAAAAAGGTTGCTCGTCTCCGAGCTCTCTGGCCAGTTCCAATCCGGCATAGTGAACCCAGAAGATTGGGTTGCGATTTCCAGTCGGTTTTATTGCAAAAACACCGGGGGGCAGATGCGGCTTCCAT
The DNA here is from genome assembly GCA_963842585.1 of Candidatus Acidiferrales bacterium. GTDB lineage: Bacteria > Acidobacteriota > Terriglobia > Acidiferrales > UBA7541 > Acidiferrum. Next base: position 140,426 of record CAWJHG010000009.1, on the reverse strand, counting down.
TTTTCGCAGTTCCGCACGAGTTCGGCCTGCTGGCGAACAGTCTGATTCCGGCACAAGTCGGCCATCGGGACGTACTTGCCAAATTCCGTGCGCATGCGTTGTTGCAAAGCAGCAATGAGAGATGGGCTTCCTCCCAGATCGAAGAAGTTGTCGTCCAGTCCAACCTGTTTGGTCGCAAGCAAATCACCCCAAATAGATACAATGCGCTCGTTTCTTAGAATTGCCTCGACCGAGGCAGCCAAGCGTTCCACTGTGGGCGATTCAAAGAGTTGCCGCAACGTGAGATCCACACCAAAAGTCTCGCGTAGACGCAACAAGAGTTGCATTGCCAGGAGCGAGTGCCCGCCCGCCAAGAAAAAACTGTCTTCCGCCGAAACCGTATCGTTTTCGAGAAGCTGGCGGACAAGTCCAAGCAATTTCTCTTCGATCGGTGAAGCCGGTGCCCTTGTAACTTTTCCTTTCAGAAGTTGCGCGTCTTTTAGTGGTGGAAGCAGTGCCAGGTCCACTTTTCCACTGGGCGAAATTGGAAGCACAGACAATCGGACAAAAACAGCCGGCACCATGTAATCCGGTAGTCTGCTGAGCAGATATTTCTGGAGTTCGATCGAAGTGGGAGGACACGCATTTTCCTTCGGGAGTACGTAGGCAATCAGCTGGTTCACCCCCGCTTCCGAAATGCTGGCGATTGCCGTCGCAAAATCAATACTCGGGTGCCGACTCAGGGTACTACCGATCTCATCCAATTCGACTCGTTGTCCACGAATCTTCGTCTGGCGGTCGAGTCGACCCCGGAATTCTATTTCTCCATCTGGCCTCTGGACTCCAAGATCACCCGTTCGATAGATGCGCGAGCCGCGTGCTCCAGCGAAGGGATCGGGCAGAAAGCTCCGCGCAGTGAGTTCCGGAAGGTTACGATATCCTCTCCCAACACCGCTGCCCCCGATGTAGATTTCCCCGACGCTTCCAACGGGAACCTGTTTACGTTCGTCGTTCAGCAAATAGACCGATGTCCCGGGAATTGCACGGCCGATGGAAGGAGTTGTGGCTAACCCGTCTTTGAGGACCGTGGATGTAGCAACAACGGTGCACTCCGTGGGTCCATAATTGTTCACGATGTCGAAGGGCAGCTTGGCCGCCGGCCCCTTCTGAAGCACATCTCCGCCGGTCAGCAAGAAACGCAGCGATGTGGCTTCTGGCCATTCCATCGTCATTAAAGCGGTAGCGTGTACGGTTGGAACAAAGCCGATGGTTATCCGCTCCCGAATCATCCAGTTCTGGATCAACTTGGGTGAGGAGCGGCACGCTTCCGTTGCCAGGCACAGGGTCGCACCTGCACAAAGAGTCGGCCAGATTTCCCAAACAGCCGCGTCGAATCCAAGACCTGCGAGGTGGCTGGTGCGATCCTGCCGCGTGACTTTGAAGGCTTCCAAATGCCAGCGGACGAGGTGACTGAGATTGCCATGTGTGATTTCGACCCCTTTGGGCACCCCGGTCGATCCCGAGGTGTATATCACATAGGCAAGACTGTCCGGGTCGATGGACCGGGGAGCTAAGCCCGGAGCAGATGAGATGGAGCGGGCATCCCGGCTGGGATCGATACCCCGTGTTTTGAAACGAAGGCGATCAAGAAGACCGGCCCTAGCCACGAGAAAAACTGACCCCGACTCCTCAATTGCAAAGCGCAACCGCGATTCCGGCCAAGCGGGATCGAGGGGCACATACGAAATCCCGGTGCGCAAGATCCCGAGAGCGGCCACGATCCAATCCGGAGACCGTTCCATGCAGATCGCAACCGTCCCTCCTGAGACCGCGCCGAGTTCCAATAGGAATCCCGCGAACCGAGATGACCGGCTGTCAAGCTCCCGGTAACTCAACTGTTGTTCGCCATAGCTCAAGGCAATGGAATGCCCGTAGTTGCGGGAGAGTTCTGAAATCAGCTCTGGCACAGAAAGTGTGTCTTTTATCACCGTTTACATACCAGACGTCTAGTTACCTGGACCCAAAAAGCCCAGGAAATATGTGACTTTTGTTATTCCTTGCGAGTGCTTCGCGGGGATAGCCGATATTGCACCCAATCTTTCGAGCACCCGTGGCGGGGGTACTAATGGGTCCCTGATTCAAAAACAAGCCGCATTCTAACGCAAAAGTGATGAATCGCCCATTAAACTTTGTCGTGGGAGAAGAGAGGGGCTCAATTGGTAACCAGCTGTATTCTCAGGGGGTTAGCATCCATGATGCACCGGTATCAGATGGGGTCTGCTTGAGCTGGTTTAGTTGTCCAGGAGCACCGGGGGGTAGTTCAAATTGTTGGCGCACAAGCAGAAACCTCTTCTTAGCTCTGAGAACATCTATGGATGGCGGAACCTGGCGAACTGCAACCGAGCGGAGACATTTTGTGACGTACTGAGACTCGCTCTCCTAGTTCGCGATACAAATGAGTGCTGACATCCGTCAATCGAAACTTGCCTCGCATGGGTCTACTCGAGCGTAGTCAAACCTAGTGCCGCCAAGCCGCGCTAGCCGGCAACGAGTCCGTCCAAACAGAACGAGTACTGATCTCCTGACCTTAGGTACCCTCACTTCTGCATTGTCAGAGCCCAGTCTGCTGAACCTGCAAGATGCCCGTGCCGGGGGCTGTGACGTCCAGGCCTAGAAGCATGCAAGTGTTCGCATTTACGATGTAACACACCGGGTTGACGGACGTGATTTCTGGCGTTGGCTGCCCTGCTGCGGGGGTGATTATAAGCGCCAACGGAAATCGTCCGTTGTCATTCGTAGTGAAGGAACCGCTTAGCAAAGCGCTCGACGACGGAGTGCCGGCTGGCGGGGGGACAGTTGCGTCGAAGGAGTTTACGTCTGCTTTTCCCGACAGCGCGGAAACACCGTCGGAAATAATTTGCCCAACAAAGTTCTGTGAACCGAACGCCGTGGTGGCGGCGAAATCCGCCGCATAGTCGCCGCTGAATGAGGAGGCAGAAATAGGGGGAGTCAAAGTCTGCTGCAGAGCGACACCCGCGCCTGAAGGTCCGGAACTGCCCGCAGATCCTCCGTCCAGTTCAATGATGTAGTATCCCTGGTCTGTCGTTGGATAAATAGCGAATTGGCTGATGCCAGCAGTCGTTGCACCTGAGATCGCGATCAGTCCTCTCCCGTTAGAGGGCGCTGTGCAAGTAGCTGTAACAGGCGCGTTGCTCACCGCTGCGCCACCGAGCGGAGTAACATCAAGTACTCCCGTAGAACCGCAGGTCAGAATTCCTCCCGCCACCTGCGGTTGAGCCCCCGTGGTCGCACCTGCTTCGGTGAAAACATATACGCCTGAAACAGAGGGAGAAGTGGGTTGCGCCGTCAAATAACCGTCGACAAGGATATTGGGAGAACCCGATTCCGCATCCTGCCAATCTGTGACGACAAAATGATTTGCGTCGATCAGCCAGACATCCAGGTTGAATTGCGTTGGCAATCCCAAATTTACAGAGCTCAACATAAACTCGCCGCTCGAATTCGGCGCGGAGCCCGGGAACGCTTGTGAAACTGACGTTAAGGGTACGCTTGAGATCGCACCGTTTGCCGACTGGTCTGTGGTGTAAGCGGTTAGCGTGTAGGTAGTGCCGGAAGCTTGGGTCGCCAACGCAGCGGCCACAAAGTAGTTCGCATGGGGGCTGGCAAACTCTGTTCCCGCCAGCTGTAACGAGTAGGTTCCGTTCAGTCCTGCGGAACCATTCTGGAAGGAAGCCAGGTCGGCTATATTTTGCATATCGAGCGTTCCGGTGGCGGCCCCGAAGCTGTCTGTCTCGCTGAGAAGGGCATGTTGTGGTGTCACAAACACCACGCTCAGATTAATAGTGCCAGTTCCGCTCGCAGCGCTCACTCCGAAACTGCCGTTAAGGGCAAATGTGTTGAGGGTCAATTGAATCTGGCCGCGACCATCCAGTCCAATAGAATACGTGCTGGGCGAAACGACCGGGAGCAGCGAGGCGGGCGAAGCATTTCCGGAGGCGTCTGCCAAATCAAATGCACCAGCAGTGATGTTGCCGTTGCCATCGCCGGAAATAGTGCCGCCTAGAACAAACGGACCATTCCTGGAGTTCTTGGCGGATAACAAAACTACAAACTGCCCAAGCAATAGACTATTCGCGGGAGGTGCGTTTGTGACGTTGACGATTTCCTGGTCACTCTTGGTCGGGTCGGTGGTCGATGTCGCCGTGATTGTTACAGTGCCACCGGCGGGAATGGCACTGGGAGCCACAAAAGTCGTTGGCACTCCGCTGCCGGTATGCGTCGGGGAAAAGGTGCCGCAAGCGGGAGTGCTGCCGCAAGTGACTGTCCAGTCGACACCGGCGTTAGCAGGGTCGTTGGCGACTGTGGCTGCCAAGGGGGCACTGCCGTTTATCACGATGGTGCTGTTTGTAACACCCTCAGTAATTTTGACGGAGACGGGAGCAATAATGTTCACGCTGACCTTGCTCAAGACGTTGTTGTTTGTCGCGGTGGCGTACGCGGTGATAACCACCTGAAAGCCGGGAGGTGGATTCGGGGAAGGTACGGTAGGTGGCGCGGTAAAAATTGCCGTCACCCCGCTTGCAGTATTGGCCGGAGTGACCGTTCCACAAGGATTGAGAGCACAACTAACCGACCAAGTTACGCCGGAATTTGTGGTGTCGTTGGTAACCACAGCAATGACTGGAGCCGTTGCATTTGTCAGCATTGTCGAGGGAGGAGCCTCGGTGATGTTGATCGTAATGGGAGCGGTGACGGTAAATTCTGCCGCGACAGTGAAACTGTGATCCGCAGTGGCCAAGCCAGTGATGATGATCGAGGTACCGACAAGCGACTGGTTTTGGATGATCTGAGGGACAACAAAGGCAACAGTGCCTCCGGCCGGAGAGTGGAGGCCAGAAGGGGAACAAGTAACCGGACCGTTTACGGTCGAGCAGGTTGCCGTCCAGTCCGTTCCTAGGTTCGCGGGATCGCCGGTCACCGATGCTCCCAAGTTGATGACTGCCCCGGCTGGCACGGAAGCGGGAACTGGCTGAGTGAAGGTGATACCCGTTACCGTGGACGTGATGGTAACGGGGGCGGCATTGGCCTTACCGTGATCGGTCGTAGAAAGCGCAGTAACGTTTACGGTCTTTTGTGCCGGCACCCCGAGTGGCGCGGTGTACGTCGTTGTTCCACCACTGGCGGTGTGTGCAGGCGAGAAGGAGCCACAGTTGGGGGCGCTAGCGCACACGGCTATCCAATCTACTCCAGCGTTCGCCACGTCATTGCTGACCGAAGCCGAGACTTGCGTCGACGTGCCTACCACCATGGTACTAGGCGGAATTTGGTTGATTGCCACGGAGATCACCGGGGTCTGAGACCCCTGTTTTGCGGCGTTGGTAGAACATCCGGCCAGTCCCCAAATGCCAAACAGGCCAAGCCCCAGATTTAGAAACGCAAAAGCGCGGGGCATCCATCCACGTCGCGTCGTTTTCCGCGAATTCCTTACCAGAGACCTTTCCATAGAAATCATGCGAGCAAACGAATCCGATATACGGTCTCCCGGAAGCATATAATTCATGACTACCCTTGCCCTTTCACTAATGGAATTCGAGCGGTCGTGGACGTGCCAACTCACAATACGAACAACCCCGGTGCTAGTCCTGACAAGGAGGAGGTTAGCCGCCGTACTTTCTGAGTGGAGCTAATTTTCAATTTTAAAGCGCTTCTGTTAACCGGTGAACAATGGCACGTAACGAGCCCTTTACAAAACAACTCACGCGTCTGACGGACATCGATTGTTAACACTGCGTTGTCAATTTATACATGTCGCGGATGCTAGATTTGCACGGACAATGTCTTCCAGGACGACAAATCCAAACCAGAACAAATTGGATTGATACATAATGGACAGCGAATCGTCTCCAAGTTCCAGTCTCAAGAGTTTCATCAAAGGCATCCCTGTGCTTGGGCCCACAGCCGGGAAGATCGCGCAGTTACCGATTGTTGCCCATGCACGGAACCTCGTCTTCCCCGGCTCTGCTTTTTTTTGGGAAACTGTTTATCGAAAAGGCGGCACATCGGGCCCTGGATCCTATGGCCGATTAGCGCAATTCAAGGCCGAGATTCTGAATGATTTCGTGCAAACCAGGAAAGTAAAAACGGTCATTGAATTCGGCTGCGGAGATGGAGCTCAATTGGGATTGGCGAAATATCCCAAGTATGTCGGAGTAGACATTTCGCCTGCAGCGATAGACCGTTGTTCGTCGCTCTTTGCAAGCGACAGCAGCAAGCGTTTTTTTCTAGTAGGCGCCCTCCCGAGAGATTTGGGGACGTTCGATTTGGCTCTGTCACTGGACGTGATTTACCATCTGGTGGAGGACCGAGTTTTTGAAGATTATATGGGCAGGCTTTTCAGCTTCTCCGGCCATTATGTCGCGATCTATGCGAGCAACTATGAAGCTCGGACGCGTGCGACTCACGTGCGTCACCGCGAGTTTACGAGGTGGATTACAACAAACGCACCGGATTGGCAGCAAGCGGGCTTTGTCGCGAACCGTTTCCCGGAGGACTCCACGCAACCTGAAGAGACCTCCTTTGCAGATTTTTATTTCTTTGCCCGCAAGGGTACAGTGAGCCGATAACCGCGTCATGCCACCCTCTAAGAATGGTCTACTCCGTCAGATGAAGCGTTTCCGGCCAGTGGTCAACGTGGCTAAGGGCACCATGCGATGCGTAAGCCTGCCGATCAGACCCATCTTGGTGTCGCGATACTTGAGGACCCATACGGTGCGCAAACTTCAGATTGGATCGCATGTCTGCGTCTTACCTGGATGGTTAAATACGGACCTCTATCCGTTGTCGATGAGTGCTGTATCGCTTGATGCAACCAAGACCTTCCCACTTCCTGATGAGTCATTTGACTATGTCTTCAGCGAACACCAATTGGAGCATATCGCGTATAGTGAGGCTCTGAAGATGCTTAAGGAGTGCCGACGTGTCCTTCGGCCGGGTGGCAAAATCCGCCTGGCCGTGCCTTCTCTTGACCGATTGGTTGAATTGGTTCGGCCGGCGCGAACAGATGTACAAGACAGGTATATACGCTATTCGGCTGACTTCTGGTGGCCCTTTGTGCAAAACCCCGGTCCGTGCTTTGCGTTCAACTCCGCCTTCATGAACTGGGGGCACAAGTTTCTTTACGACCGGACCACCCTGCAGAATACACTGGAGGCGAATGGTTTCACACAGGCCCAGTTCTTCGCACCAGGGGTCAGCGACGACCCCGCTCTAACCGGGATTGAGATGCGGGTTTCGGAAATGGACACGTACGAAACAGTCGTAGTGCAGGCGACGCGCACCTGAGCTGGACAGTCGCAGTCATTCATTCTTTGCGACATGAGGGTCATCTCCGCCGGCTTTCGGAATTTCTGGCCGCATTTGCTGTTTGATCCAGCCCGAAAGACCGGCGGTTTTCCATGACTTCAGAAGATCCTCAGCATTCTGATACTTTACGATGGTGGTGCGGATGGGTGCGGCCGCGGCAATCCTGTCCTTGGCCGTGCTCGGAGTAACAGGTTCGTTGATTGTCTGCTGTAAGCGAATACTCGGCGTTTTCAGGTTTGGGAGGTAGGAAACGGGATCGAGAGTGGAGACGGATTGCAAGAACTGCTTGGTCAGGTATTTGGGGCGTTCTTCTTGCGGCACCGCGGGGGAATCCTTCAGCCAATCAGGCCAATCCCCCCAGGGATCGAGAAGATCAAGGGTGGTGATTCTAGGGTCGGCTTGTGCCGCCAATATGGCGATGGTGCCACCGGAACCCATGCCAAACAGGCCCACTCGATCAACATTCAGGTCGCCTCTTTGCGCGAAATAGCCCAAAAGTATCAGCACGTCGTGCGTCGTACTCCCCAGAGACTCCGGTAATTCGCTAACAAACCACTGCTTCAGAGGGCGGTTCTTATAACGGTAATCCGTCAACGCGGCAACGAAACCGGCTGCGGCAAAACCATCCGCTGTGGCCCTCTTGCACCAACCATCGTCACGGAAGCGCTCACCTGTGTCGGGATAACTGTAGAGATACATAATTAAAGGGATCTTTTCAGAAACCTTGCCGGCAACTTTGGGACGAATCAACCACACCTCGATAGGGTCATTCATACGCCACTGAACTCGTATCAGCTCACGCACAAACTCGGGCTTTTCGTCACGCTGGATAAGGGCGGGTGGGGTAGGTTCAAGACCGGTCTTGATGTCGGCGGGCATCGACCAGTTTTCGGTCGGCTTGACAGGAAGGTTGATATTCGGGGTTTGGATGTCCGGCTTTTTAGCACTTGGAGCCTGCTGTGCGAGCAAGGAGTTGGACACTGCGGCAAGAGTGAAGAACAGCAGGCAAACGCGACGACAACGCATAAATCTTCCTTTCGATTACTGTGCTGTCAATTTAATTTTCTGGCAGAGACTTGCATCCACAGTCTGAGGTACTTCCAAACCGGAAGACATCGTGAAGTTGACGAAAAACGAGCAGGGACAAACCGGATTTTCCGGTTCGTCCCCGCTCCGATGAGAAATCAGCAAAGCGGTTTCCCGGGTTACTGAGTCTTGTTGACAAGACCGATTTGAACGTTGTAGTCCGCGCAGAAATCGGCGTTGGCTTGTTTCATTACGTTCGTACCGCCAGCATCGCCACCGATTTCCGCAATAGCGCCGGAGGCCGGATTGCAGAGATCGTTGGGAGTAGCAGGGTTGATGGTCGCACCGTTGCTTTCCGAAGTACCCAAGCCGATGCCATTAAGATAGAAGTGGGAATGCCACACCTTCAGGTTCGAAAGTGCAACGTAGTCATATTGGGTAGAATCCAAGGTGTGCAGTGCCGCAATCATGCTGGTAACACCTGCTGGAACGGGATTATTGCTGACCAGCCGCAAAGCCGACCAGATGGGATAATCTCCAGAATTCAAGCCCGCGAAGGTTACGTTTGTAAGTGCTGGTGCGCTTCCGCTGCTGCCGGGAAGCACGCCGTTCGAGTACGAGTTCTGGATAGGATCGATTCCGTTGACCGTCAGATACTTGACGTTGGTGAGGCCAGAAGCATTGGGCCCGCTCCAGAAGAAATAGCCCAACTCCTCGTTGGATGTCGTTCCTGCCTGGAGGGCGGCAGTCATATTACCGGTACCGATGGCGCGATTGCGGTAAGCAGCAACTTGGGCGTTGGCACTCTGATAGTGAAGTGTCTGTTGGAAGACCTGCCCGGTGCTGTAGTTGCAATTGCCGTAATCTTGAGACGCGTGGTACTGGGTACCGTTGGGTACGCTGTATTCAAACGTGTTGTAGGTTCCAGAGAGCGGTTCTCGAACCAGGACATTCACCGGGACTGCGGGTGTCGCCGTCACACCGGGGAAATCGGTCGAACGTGCTAGTACTCCCTGGTAGAAGAGAGTCAGCGTGAAGCCGTTGATGTCGGTTGCTGCGCCGACGCCGCTGGTGTCGCTTGCGGGCGAAACAGCGATGATAATTGGCTGGGCACCAACGGTGGTGGTGGTATAGGAAGGCACGGCGAATGTGGTGTTCACGGGATCATTGCCAACGATATTGAAGTTCGCAACGTTAAAGCTGCCGCCGCCAGTCCCGGAATATCCAAGGACTTGCACGCCCAAGTTCGGGTTGCTGGTTTGATAGCCCAGCCCGTAGGTGTAGTAGGAATCCTGGTTGAATGGTTGACGAGGCATCAACTGGTTGCACGGAGTGAGCATGCGGTTGATCGCGAATTTGGCGTCTTCCGGACGGATATCTGTGCCGGCGACAAAGAAATGCTGACCCGATATTGTGTTGATGACACCTTGAGGTATTCCTCCGGCAGTGTCGGTGATACCAGGGAGCTTATTGACGCCTGCTGTACCTGCGGTAACTGAGAAGGTCTGGGTGCAGCCGGCAACTCCGCTCGAGTCCACTTCAAAATAGCAGCGGTCTCCGACAACGGAATCCAACGACATGTAAGAATAGACGCTATAGGAGCCGGCCGGCGCACTGCATGAGCCGGAACCCGGACCCCAGGCAACCCAGATGTTTCCCTGCTCGTTGATCGAGAAGCGAGAATCAGTAGCCGCAATGGAAGCGGTCTTGCCAGACGTCCAGATGCAACTCACACCGGAAATCTGCAGAGACGCTTCACCCAATTCATTGAACAAGGCAGACGAACCGCCGCCGAGAAAAGCGACGGTGCCCGTTGCTTGAGCATTGGAGACGCTTGCAGTTGCACAAAGAACGAGGGCAACTGCAACCACGTACTTAATAAATTTCATATCCTCTCCTTGATTCATATGAACACGCTGAAAACGTGTTAAGTGACGCCATATAGACCGGCAGTGAGTCAAACTGAGTCTTCATTTCGCTGGAACCACTGCGAACCACATCGCACCACTTGGACGTCGATTAAATCCAATCTTCATTGACCCAAGATGAACAACCTGAGAATTCAAAAATACAAATAAATGAATATCGGTGGTGGAGAGAGAAACTGACGATTCGAACCCCACTTCGCGGACCATACGTTCAAGACAAGGGACCACTCCCCTAAATCCCCGGAAATAAAAACCTCTTCGACCACAGATTTCGGAGAGTGCGCTTAAAATTATTTCCCAGTTGCCAGCAAATTCCGGTCTTGTTACATCTTCTGGAATAGATAGATGCCTACGGGCTGGGCAGCGAGACTGCCGGACGCGTCGGGAAGCTGCGCGGGCGGATTGGAAACGCCACTTGCCGAAACGAAGATCACATATTGCCCCTGTGCCTGACCTACGATTGCGGCCGCGGGAAAGGAAACTGCACACGCCCCGCCGCACGTCCAGGGATTAGTAGTACTGTACGGCGGAAAAGTGGAACCGATAAAAACGGTGGCACTAGGAAACAATCCGGCGTTCGACGAATCCTGCGTGCCGAGATCGATCACCACGTCACAGTTCTCGGATCCCAGCGCCCCGGTCGGGTCATTCACTGAGGTAGTTCCCGTAATAGTAAGGAACTCTCCGCCATAGATACTGTTGGCGGACGGCAGAGCCGGGATCGACCCGCTGCCGTTCCCGTTGTTCGCGGCGAGCGAGGACTGCAGTGCGGAACACGCCGAAGATGATGCCGTGTGGTTACCGAATGCAGAAGCCAGTACAGTGATGTCATAGGTCTCTTGAACGGAATTAAGTGGCGAGAAGATGAAGCCGTTGTACTGTGCGGCGACTACCGAAGTGACATTTATTGGCGAAGAGGGCTCAGCCACGCCTATGACTCCAGTGCCCCCACCAAAAGCACCACCCCCACCGACCACATGATTAAAACTGCTTACCAAAATGCCCGCATTTCCGATGCTGATCAATTCTTGGTTAGAAACGTTACCAAACGAGTTCAGCGGATATGCGGTAAGTGCGCCTAGGGTGGTCTGCGAGCAACCCCCCGTTACGGTTGAGGCAGGCAATTGTTGAGATCCAACGAAGAACGGCTGAGAGTCAAAGGTGACTGCAGAACCTTGCGTGCTAACCTGAGCGACTCCGTAGTCGGCCATGTCGGCGGTAATACTCGTGTCGGGGACAGTTACGTACAAAAATGGGGCCGCTTTTGAGAAGTTGGGACATGCCGTATTTTGCGCCATGGCTATGGGAGCCGCGCCAATGGTGGCCGGAGTTGTAGTGGTGTTGACACTCAGAAGGTTGGCCAGAGCTCCAGCACCTGGTATCTCCACAGCCCAGGCACCGGTCAGAGATGGATTTTGAGGCGTCAAGGCTCCGGTAGAAGTAGTTGCGAAACCCTCCGAAATCCCCAAGAAACCTGTCTCGGCGGAGGCAAAGGAGCCGTCGATAATGTTCACTGGGACCTGCGCATGCCCGTTGGCGATAAAACCCGAGACTGCGATCTGATCGACTGTGTGATCGAATGTCGACGTACTTGCTGAAACGGCACTACCGGTGACGTTGAACGGTCCGCCGAAATAGGAGTCGACCTGGCCAGTGGCGGGAGACACAATGGGTTTCGCCGTCTGACCACAACCCGAAGTACCGATCAGCGCAACAGAGAGTGCCAACAAAATCAGAGAAAAGAAGGGCGCGCCTCCCTGGGAAGATAGCAACCGCACAATTCGTTCGAAATATTGAACAGTTCGCCTTACAATGACCATGCTCACTCCTCGAATTTTATGAAGACAATTCCCGAAAAACTCCTACCTTTATGCACTGCAGTTCTTCGGCAGCCCGATGATCGTTCAGGGCCAGGTCAGAAACTGAACTTCAGCCCAAATTGCAGAATGCGGGGATCATGGGCGTCCACGGGATGAAGAAATGAATTGCCCGTCAAGCAATCCACTCCGCCTCCCCCGGCGGCCGAATAGTCGACGTTGGCTCCGCCGTAACAGCCAATGACGTTGTTCCCGGTATTGCCCGGATGCGATGGGTCATAGATCCGGAATTGTGTGTGGTTAAAGATGTTGAATCCCTCGGCGCGAAACTCAAGATCACGCTCGCCGAAGACTTTGAAGTGTTTCAGCAAGGAAACGTTGAAATTGGTACGTGCCGGATTGTTGAGAGAATTGCGTCCGCAGTCACCAAAGGTTAGGCCCCGGGGGGCGACGTAGGCTGCCGGATTGTAAAGCAAGGGCCCGAAAGTTTCCGCTTCGTTTCCGCCGTATGGAACGTGGCTGTATGGACTGCCAACGCAATCAGCGTACGAACCGGTTCCAAAGTAGTTTGCCACTCCGGCATTGTCGGAAACTCCGATTCCGCCAGCACTGCCACCATTGATTACGCTGAAGGGTGTACCAGTCTGATGAATGATGATCCCAGAGAACTGCCAGCCGTCCAGCAGCACCCTGGACGTGGAAGAATCCAAAATGCTTCCCCCGCTCGATGCCGAATTGCGTGATGAGATTTCGTTCGTGGGATCATCATCAAATGCATGAAACCAACCGTTCAGGAATCGGCGGATCTGCATATCATAGATGAAACTGACGCTTAAATTCTGGCGCTGATCAAAATTAGAACTTGCCCGGTTGCTCGATAGATCGTAGGAGTTCACAAAATCCGCATCCGAACGGTCTGAAGAATCATCGATCGAGTGACTGTAGGTATAGGAGAGCCCAACCACCAGCGGGGCGATTGTTCGCCTCAGGCTGAATTGGAACGCGTTGTAATTTGAGGATGCAATGTTCGCGACGTTCAGGATGCTGCCCAGCGAGGGATAAGGACGAAAAACGCTTGGATTGAAGGGGTTTCCAAAACCGGGAACACCGTAACAAGCAACGTTCATGTTGACCCAGGCAGGCTGTCCCGGGCTGACGATCGTGCCACCATTTGGATTTACGGAAGATGAACCGCCCAGCTCAAAATTCCCCCCCGTACTGCCCGCACAATCCAGTGTAGATACGATTGGCCGGCCGAGGGGATAGGGATTAAATGCCGGATCAACCGGTCGAATCTGGTTTAGATCTCTCACCGCCGTAAGATGGGTCCCCTCACTCCCTACGTATGCAGCAGTAGCAGTCAGTCCCTTCGAAATCTGTTGCTCGACGCTCAAGCTCCACTGTTGAACGTAAGGATAGACAGCTTTTGTGGGGATCGATGTTACGTTAATCGGAAATGCGATTGGGCCGGTGATGACCGGATTGAGGGCATCTTGGGCAAAGTAGGAACTGCACGGTGTCTGAAGGCGCCCGAATCCACCAATGCACTGGTAGCTGGCGGGATTGAGTTCCGTCTGGCTCAAAGTCAGTGGAGCACTGCCGATCAGCGAACCGGTGTTTGCTTCATAGCTCGTACCGTGTTCATAAAAGATGCCGTACCCTGACCGTAACGCGGTCTTTCCGTTGCCAAACACGTCCCAGGCAAGTCCGATGCGCGGCATGGGGTTAAAGATGTGGCTGCTCATGCAACTCTTTGGCACCCCGCCCACGCCGCACTGCACGAGACCGTTGATGACCGCGGGGTCTGGGTTGGCCAGATTCGTTGGGACGGCGACGATGGCGTTGCCCGACGATGTCGACTCGGGTCGGACAAGGAATCCAAATACAGGATCAAGAAAAACGCCTGCGCCAAGGGAAGGATTATAGGCGGATGCTTCCCAGTTATAGGCGCTGCCTTTGGAGTTGTACCAGGAGCCGAACAACCCGAAACGAATCCCCAAATTGAGCGTCAGTCGAGGAGTGACGCGCCAATCGTCCTGAACATAAGGCTCGGCCAACTTATATCTGTTGTAGTACTTATTCTGGACGCTGTCCTGTTGATAGGTGGCAATTTGCCCGCCCAGAAAATTCGCAAATGCGTTCGAGGTGTCAATTTGAGCCGAACATGCCGGTGTCGCAATACAACCGCTGACTTTTGTCGGGCTCGGACCGGCACCCTGATCGTTGAACGACAATACTCCTTGCACATCTCCACTATTCAAACCGTTCGCGGCCCCGAGCTCATTCTGTTGGGCAAAAATAAGCTCGACACCGAATTGCAGCATGTGCTTGCCGAGGGTCTTGCTCGCATCATCTCGTATTGTGTAGGTGGGGTTCGTGTCGGTCCATGGTGTATATCCGGTATCAATATTGAACCCGTGCGATCCATACGCGGCGTTGGTACCCTTGAACAAAAGAGCCGGAATTTTCCCTCCAAAGCTGGTGTCAAAGAAAGCCCCGATAGGGCCGATGGGAGAGGTCGCCGGAGTCGGCCCCGAGCCCGTCACAAAACAATTCTGACTCCCTGTGCTATCCGATGGGCAAGCTGTATCCAATATAGCTGGACGAGAGAGGTCCACACCTGGACCGGCCACCTGGGCTAGGCTTATGTCTGCAGCTACATAGCCGAAGGAGACGCGGTTTGAAAAGCCCATCGGGAGAACACTCGTAAGGCTGGCGATCATGCTGATTCCCGGGCCGTTGATGTGGTTCTGGACAGTAGGAAAACTGTTTTCGACCAATCCCCATTGGGGAGTAAGAACGGTGGTGTCCCATGAGTCATGAATAAAACGGAAAGAGAGAATTTCGGTGTTGGACAGATTGTGGTCAATCCGGAATAGCGATTCGTTCCAGCTCGTGCTCGGAGAAACGGACGCAACATAGCAAGCCGGATTGGAGGTTGTAGATACAGGCGAATTACACCCGCCGACGGCATTTGCGGCGGGAATCAGATTGGTCGCAAGCAGTGCTTGCGCAGTGGGATCAATCGGGAGTTGATCCGTGGCAGAGCCCGAAACGGTTCCGTTGTAGCCCGCCCGGTAATACTCTCCCGCACTTGGATAGAACCCGACCACCGGACAGTCAGGGTAAAGAGATTTGTTCTGGGTGGTAAGCTGGAGCGTTTTATCCGCCGGACAAACGTCACTGAAATTTCCCGCCCGCTCTGCGCTTGAAGGGACCGCCTGGTTATAGTCTACCGGCGTCTTCTCGTAACGAAACTCCTGCGAGAAGAAGAAAAAAGTCTTCTGCTTATTGGTATTGTATCTATCGGGAATGAAAACCGGTCCACCCAGCGTGAATCCGAAGTCGTTGCGCCGATAAAGCGGGGCTTCCTTGGTCTGGTCGAAGAAGTTCCGCGCGTTAAAGATCTCATTGCGAATAAATTCGTAGGCATTGCCGTGAAAGTCAGAGGTACCAGACTTTGTAGTAATCTGCACAATGCCCGAGGCCGTCTTTCCGTACATAGCACCGTAATTCGAGGTGAGGACCTTCATTTCGCCAATTGCATCTACGCTGGGGTTGACGATAAACGTGTTCGCACCCCGCGCGGCATTAATCCCGTTATTGAGGACATCCGTCCCATCAACTTCGAAAATGTTATATTCGACCCGGCCCCCGTTTACACTGTATTTCGCGCTTCCAGCTACCCCTGTTTTGCCCTCGTCCTGGCCGGTCTGGTTGCTGACACCGGGTACCAGAGCAACTAGCTGGAATGCAATCCGGCCATTGAGTCCAAACGTCTTGACTTCGGTCTCGCTGATGGTCCCAGACACTTCCGCGTTCGAGGTCTCTACTTGGCCTGCGCCCCCGCCTTCGACCGTGACTGAAGCTTTCTCCTGAGTCACCGCAAGCTTCACGTCAAACACGAGTGACTGTTCTGGCGCGAGCGTAATGTCCTCACTTGAAAAAGCGCTGAACCCCTGAGCCTGAACTTCCACGTGGTAGCGCCCTCCGGGGAGACCAGAAACAACAAAATGACCGGCTTCGTCTGATTCAGTCTCGCGCTTCGCAGAAATGTCCTGATTGACAATTGCAACCGCTGCTTTCGCAACCGCTAAACCCTGAGGGTCTGTCACTTGGCCAGAGATCTGCCCCCTTTCTGACTGCGAAAAACTGAAATTAGCGCTAAAGAGAAGAAAAGCTATCGCAGTAAACAATCTAACGAATGTACGGGACATGAACTGGTTGCTCCTGGAGACCGGTGCTGCACTTAGATTGACAATCTCTGACAAAGCACGTGCGGCAATGTATCTTTCAATACCTGAAGCTTGATCACACGCAACGGAACAAAGCCCTAAGACCCAGATCATTGGCGGCTTTCAGTTTTCTGAAATCGCAGAGTGCAGCAACAGGCATCGAAGCGACACTGCGCCAACTGAAGAAATATCAATTCGATACGGCTTGCTTCTCCGTTTACACTCAAGTGTGAGGTCCTGTTGCGAAGTTGTGCCGAGGCGTTTCACCACAGGGTTTTCACGTAAGTGGGCAGCCATTCGCCTTCCAAAACACACTTGCAGTTTCTCAAAGCCAATACAAACTGCTCCCCGCCATCAAGCCACGGACGTTTAATGGGTGCACAGAAAGGCTCGCCTGCTCCGTGGAGTTGTCTCAGATATACAAAGATTTTATTGCGTTCAGGTGAAGTTCCTATGACAGGTGTGTTAAGCACAGGAGTCCGACGTTTGTTAAAACTCCATTCACACTCTGTTTTTAAAAGCTCAGCTAAACTCCCGCCATGAGGACTGGAGAGGGGCTCCTTTTCTTGGCGCTTTCAGGCTAGCTCGAGGCAGTTTCTTACCGAGGACCCTGGACAAACAAGTATGGGGAACAATGATGGTCCGAGCCCTAGGTAATTGAGGGGGGATGAGCATGCCTTCGCTCAAAAACATCAGGCCACGGAGTGCCAGTACTTCAGAACATTCGCGCGAGGAATGAGAAATGGAAGTTCAGCGAACACTAATTCTTGTTCTACTTGGTTTGGCCCTTTTCCTCGGTCTCCCGGGAGCGGCATCTGCTCACCAAGAGCACGTTATGTCAGTGCAGCAAAACGCCACAACGGCCCCGGTTTCGGCCCCCAGCCAGGATGATCGTCCGACTCCCGCGGAAAGGAACCCTCGTTACAGGATCTGTCGGGATGACGTTCTATTGCTTTCCTTCCCCCTGTCTCCAGAACTGAATCAAAAGGTTATCGTGCAGCCCGACGGATACATCTCGCTTCAAAGCGCCGGAAGTATCTATATCCAAGGTCTGACTGTGCTAGGCGTGGTGGAAGCAGTGAAAAAAGCATACGCCGGCACGTTACACGATCCAATCGTCGATGTAGATCTGGCCGATTTTCAGAAGCCGTTTTTTACGGTCCTGGGCCAAGTGGGAAAGCCGGGGCAATACGATCTGCGCTACGACATCACTGTGACTCAAGCAATCGCAGTTGCAGGTGGGTTTGAAGCGACGGCGAAGACGCAAGTGTTTCTGTATCGCGCAGTCAATTCCAACTGGGCAGAGGTCCGTGAACTTAAGATCAAAGACCTCCTGAACGGCAAAAATATCGCAGAGGATGTTCATTTGCGGCCGGGTGACATGATATTCGTCCCGGAGAAGGCGATAACAAAATTCAGGAAATACGTACCTTACAACATCACACTTGCGCCACCGTATTCCGTGGCTTTTTGACTGCATTGATTCTCAGAAGCATTCGTCGAGGGATGTATCACGGTTGAGTAGGAAAGGTAATGGAGACCATCAGCACACGGAAGCCGGGTAGCTACGACAACCGCCAACTGACTTTGCGCGACATGGCCGGGCCGTTGTTCCGCAATTGGCGAACAGTTGTCGCCGTATTTTGCGTAATTTTCGCAATATCTATTGTGGTGGCGTGGGGATGGGCAAATCGCTACTACATGGCCACCATGCAAGTGGTTGTGTCGCGGGAACGCTCCGACCCCACGGTCACCGGGCAGCAGAATGGGGCGTTGCTAAACAAAACCGAGATTACGGCGGATGAAGTCGTGTCCGAGGTCGCTCTTTTGCAGGGCCAGGACATGCTTCAAGAAGTTGCAGGACTTTGCAAGCTCACGAGACAGCCATCTTCCCTCTTGGATTTCTGGAGAACTTCGGATCCCCAAGATTCGGAACTAAGAAAACCGAAGATGTTAGAAATCGCAACGAAGAAACTTGCAGGACAACTCCGCGTGGGGATGGAAAAGAGCTCGCACGTCATTGATGTGGTATATGGAACTGTCGGTGCTCCAGAGACTCCAGCGTGCGTGTTGCAGACACTCGGAAAGCTCTATCTGGAGAAGCATCTTCGGCTACAACGACCCGTGGGGACATATAATTTTTTTGCAGCGGAAACCGACAAGTATCAGCGTGCCCTGGAGGACTCGGAGAACCGGCTTGCCGATTTCAGCAAGTCAGAAGGCTTGGCCGCCCCGGAACTATTGCGCACAGATATGGCTGAGCAATTAGTTGCAGCCCAGGCCAGTTTGTATCAAGCGCGTCAGAGGATCGCCGCCGACCAACAGCGACTTGAAAGCATCGAGCTTCAGCTGGAAGGCACTCCATCGCGCACTTCCACGAGTGAAACCGCAAGCGCTGCAAACCTTCTGCTACAGCAATTGCAATCCTTTCTGCTCACATCCGAAATAAAAAAAAACCAGCTCTTGACGAAATATGATCCCTCATACCCTTTGGTGAAGGAAGCGGACACAGAAATCGAACAAACAAAGGAAGCGATCGCCGAGGCAGAGAAAACAAAATACCTGAACACGACAACTGATCGCGATCCAACCTTTGAGTATCTTCGACAGGACCGCGCCAAGTCTGAAGCTGACCTGGCTTCAGAACAGGCGACAGCTGCAGCCTTGCTGAAGACCATCCAGGGCATGCAATCGGAAATGGTGAGTCTGGATGCGAAAGCCGTTCAGCACGGAGCGCTGCTGCGCGAAGCCAAGGCGAATGAGGAGAATTATTTACTGTATCTGACCAAACGTGAACAGGAACGCACATCGGATGCTCTCGATGAGAAAAGGATTGCGAACGTAGCGATCGCGGTTCCCGCGGTTGTGCCAGCCTTACCGGCACACAGCCCGTTCACAATTATGTTCACGGGCTTTTTGCTGGCGATGCTGGGAGGAATCGGGGCTGGATATCTAGCTGAACTTGCCGACCCGTCGTTCCACACACCTTCCGAACTCGAGCAGCTGCTCGATGTCACAGTGCTTGCAGCTGTGCCGAAGCAGGTCGCGTGAACCAAATGTTGCGCGAGCACTACAAGCTGGCAATACAGCCCTTCGGAGTTACTCCGGATCCGACATTCCTGTATTTAAGCGAGACTCATAGAGAGGCATTGGCATCCCTTTTGCATGGAGTCCGGTCACATACGGGATTCAGCGCATTAATCGCTGCGCCCGGCATGGGCAAGACGACACTGCTTTTTAGCCTTCTGCAAGCCCTCAGGGGGAACACACAAACCGCCTTCCTGTTTCAAACGCTTTGCCGGCCCGGAGGATTCCTAAACGCCCTACTTGCGGATTTGGGAATCCAGGACAACGGTAGGAACATCGCGCGAATGCACGCAAAGCTCAATGAATATCTCCTCCGCGAATCACAAAATGGCCGACAAGTCGTTGTGATCATTGACGAAGCGCAGAATCTGAACGCCCAAGTTCTGGAGGTCGTGAGGATGCTCTCGAACTTTGAGACATCAAACAAGAAACTCCTCCACGTGATCTTGGCCGGGCAACCTCAGTTGGCGGAAAAGTTGAATTTGGAGAGTCTCATTCAATTACGACAACGCATCTCGATCGTGGCGCGTTTGGCACCTCTCACTCCTCAAGAGACGCGCGGCTATGTCGAGCATCGACTGATGGTGGCCGGACATTCCTCAGGTAAGCCGCTTTTTACGAGCGACGCATATGCCATGATTGCGGAACAGTCGCAGGGCATTCCGCGCAACATCAATACACTGTGTTTCAATTCGATGTCGCTTGGTTGCGCGCTAAAGCGCCCGGTCGTGGATAAATCGATGGTCGAAGAAAGCGTGAATGATCTCGACCTCGGAACTATCACTTTTAGCCCGGGCATGAGCAAGGAACGAAGCGTTCCCGTCCCAGGACTGGACGGCAGGATCTTTTCGACCGCCAGGTGGCGAATCCAGGCACTGTTGGGGTTCGCGGTTCTCATCTCTCTAGTATGGATTTTCACTCAGTTCGTGAAACGGACAAGCAAAGAGCCTGGTCGGCAGGCGGCATCGGTCCGGGTCATGGAACTGTCGAGCGCAGGAACAGCACAGACTGGATCAGGAATACCCGCAGAAGTACCGTGGTTGACTGTGATTTCTCCTCTGTTCGCCCCTCCGAGGGCTACGCTATGAGCAAGAACTTCGACTTGTTGCATCAGGCCGAGATTGCCTTGGGCGGAATGCCCACTGCGACGAATCAAGGGACCTCCATTGATGTCAAAGACCAGGCGCGGACAAGCACTGATAAGTTTGCTGCGACCGAGCCAGTAGCGCGCGAAGAGGCACTCAGACTGGTGCAAAGATTATTTCTCAGTCAGGGGCAAGCTGCGCCGAAGGCTGTAACGTTTGCGGCAGTTGACTCCGCAAGCGAATGCAGTCACCTTTGCGCGGTTGCTGCTAAGTTGCTTGCCGAGAGTGTTTCCCGATCGGTTTGTCTCGTGGACGGTAACTTCCGGACACCGTCCCTGCCAAGTGTCCTCGGAGTGACGAATCACCGCGGTCTGGCCGATTCCCTGCTCGAAGAAGGACCGATCCGCGGATTCGCGAGACAGGTGGGCCGCGACAATTTGTGGTTGTTGTCTGCCGGTTCATGGGCCAAACAGTCAGCAGGCCTACTCCATTGCGATCAGATGAAAGTAAGAATCTCGGAACTGCGCAAGGAATTCGATTACCTGCTTATCGATACACCGCCGCTCAGCGCGTACGCCGACGGAGTGGTGTTTGGACAATTGGCTGACGGCATGGTCCTCGTTGTCGAAGCAAACCAAACCAGGCGCGAGGCGGCTCTACGGGTCGTTCAAAGTCTGCGTGCATTAAAGATTCCGTTGTTGGGAGCAGTGCTCAATAATCGGACGTTTCCGATCCCAACTGCTTTGTATAAAAGGATTTGAAGCTGTTCTAAGGCGCTCTGTCCTGCCGAACAGCTGGGGAACCGGTTTGTGACTTAGGAGGGCGGAGCTATGTCTCTAACAGTTCACGACACGTATCCTGAACCGCATCACGTAACTGTTGGTGGCTTACTCTCCAAAGCGCTTTTGTGGTTTGCTGTGCAAACAAAACCGCGTCACGAGAAAAAAGTTCATTTTGACCTCCGGGAGAAGGGCATTTGCAGCTTTCTCCCCTTGCATTGCGAGAAACGGCAATGGAGCGACCGGAAACAATGGGTCGAGATGCCCCTCTTCCCGCATTACGTGTTCGTGCAAATACCTGCGAATGGCGAATCGCGCGTGAGTGTTTTGCGGACAAGTGGGGTGCTGAGGTTTGCAGGTATCCCCGGACATGGAACACCTATCCCTGACGAGCAAATTGAAAATCTCCAGACGATCGTTGCCGAGCGAATAGTCCTGGTACCACATGAGTTCCTCAGAATTGGCGAGAGAGTTCGCATTCGTGGTGGCGCTTTGAACGGAATTGAGGGTGTTCTGGCGGCGATCAAGAACGACAGGAGTCTTGTCGTCTCAGTGGATCTCCTCCAGAAGTCAGTTGCAATACGTCTCGATGGATTCGAAGTAGAACGCGCTTAGTGCAATTCACATTTAGTTTTCACGGCTGGTGGTCCAACCAACATGAGAGCAAGAATACAAGAAATCAGACGTGGACTATTCTTAGGTGCCCTCAGGGCGGCTGATATCGGACTCATCATGGTTTCGTTTGGATTGGCTGCGCTGGTAAGCGTGGACGCAGCCCAGTGGGCAACCCTGAGAAGTATTCTAGCCAGCAAAGTAAGCCTCTCAAGTTCCGCGCTGTTTGCGCTCGCTGTTTTAGTGTGCTACGGGGTTTTTTCTCTTTGTGGGCTGTACCAATCGAAACGACTTTCGACAAAAAGCGCCCAGAGCATCGAAATCCTGCGCGCAATGACATTTGCGACTGCGTGCCTCTGGTGCGAGGGGAAATTATTCTCAATCTTGGTCATGACGCCGAAGTTTTTCTTCGTCTTCTGGGCAACTGGATCGGTATTGGTCATCACAGCGCGAATGCTGCTCAGGTATGTTCTAAGTCTGATTCGGAAACGCGGCCGCAATCTGCATCACCTTCTAGTGCTAGGCACAAATGCAAGGGCCATTGGATTCGCACGCAAGATCGAGTCGATGCCGGAACGGGGCTATCGGGTTTTGGGGTTTGTCGATGATGAATGGCCGGGCATGGAGACGTTTAAAAAGACTGGACTTCCATTGGCTTGCAGCTACGAAGAGTTAGCGGAGTTTCTCCGGGTGAACGTTGTGGATGAACTGGCCATCTTCTTGCCATTGCGTTCTTTCTACGAACGTGCATTTGAGATGGCCAAACTCGCAGAGAACCATGGAATTTTGCTGCGATTCGACACAGATATCTTTGACCTGAAGCTTACCGGAGCGCAGGCCGAGGCCATGGATCGAGCCTTGCCCGCAATGACCAGCAGCACGGGAATCGACGCTTGGCAGCTACTGCTGAAACGGCTACTGGATGTCGCTGGCTCGCTGATCTTGCTTATTCTTCTTTCACCCTTGTTCCTAATTGTAGCTGTTTTGATTAAATTGACTTCCCCCGGAACGGTGTTTTTTCTACAGAAGAGAGTTGGATTGAACAAAAGGCAGTTCACCATGTACAAGTTCCGCACTATGGTACCTGCGGCGGAGAGCATTCAGGAGAAGCTCGCGCACTTGAATGAAATGACCGGCCCTGTGTTCAAGATCAAGAATGATCCGCGAATCACACCTTTCGGTCGTATTTTGCGCAGGACGAGCATCGACGAGCTGCCTCAGCTCTTCAACGTGCTCAACGGTGACATGAGCCTTGTCGGACCAAGAGCAATTCCTGTCCGCGACTATCAGCGCTTCAGTGAAGACTGGCACCGGAGGCGATTCAGTGTACCGCCCGGAATTACCTGCTTATGGCAGGTATATGGGCGCAATGCCATTCCTTTCGAAGAATGGATGATGTTGGACCTGGAGTATATCGATCGTTGGTCGCTATGGCTTGACATCAAGATCCTGGCACTAACCATCCCAGCTGTCTTAAGGGGGTCAGGTGCTGCCTGATACAAGTTCGGCCATTGATTCAACCGGAGGTGTGAAAACCCCGGGTTGTGGTTCGGATTTTGAAGCAAACTATTCGGCTCCTGGAGTTGGAACTCTGACGGAGCCTCCCGGTTTTGAAGTTCTAGGAGTACGCATACATGCCATAGAAATGGGGGCGACCCTAGAAAGGTTGTATTCCTGGATTGACGATCCAGATTCAACTCCGCGCATTGTTGCTGTTACTGCCATGCACGGTATCGCTGAAGCCCGACATAGTGCAGCCTTCCGACACATCCTGAATTCTGCAGATCTGGTTGTGCCTGACGGTACTCCATTGGTTTGGGTCGCACGCATTAAGGGACGTCGACTGCGGCGCCGTGTCAGTGGGTGTGACTTGGTGGATAACTTTTGCAGAGAGAGCGGTAGTTCCTACCGGCATTTTTTTTATGGAGGAACTCCAGGTGCCGCAGACAAGCTAGCAAGGACTCTGCAAGAGAAATTTGGAATTATCGTTGCCGGCACATACACTCCCCCGTTCCGTCCTTTAACGAATGACGAAGAAGCAGCGCTTGCAACGGCAGTGGAACAGGCATCACCCGATGTCATCTGGGTTGGACTCAGTTCGCCAAAACAAGAAAATTGGATGTACGAGCATCGTCAGAAGCTGAAAATCCCCTTGATGGTAGGAGTGGGTGCAGCATTTGATCTAAACTCCGGCAACGTGCGACGCGCCCCGGTGTGGATGCGCGATAACGGTCTTGAATGGCTTTTCAGGCTTGCCTCTGAGCCACGCCGCCTTTGGAGGCGCTACCTAATTACGATTCCGAAGGTAGTCTGGTTTGTCTGCCTTGAACTCATTGGTTTCCCCGGCGTAGCGGCTAGCGATAGATCGAACCATCGCGACGAGCAAAAGACTTTTTGATTGCAGGATTCCAGAGATGGAATCTAAGGCCGTGAGCGTAGTGACGAGTCTGTTGCACAACTTAATTTTAGAATATCACTTCGAATTCAGGATCGGCGGGAAATAAGTATGCCCAAAAAAGCTTTGATCACAGGGATAACGGGTCAGGATGGCTCTTACCTGGCCGAACTCTTATTGTCTAGAGGATACGAAGTGCATGGAATCAAGCGCCGCTCCAGCAGTTTCAACACCGAGCGGATCGACAGTATTCTCCCTGACCTCCATGACCGAAGTGCCCGAATATTTTTACATTTTGGTGACCTCAATGACTCTTCCAACCTCTTTCGCCTGTTATTGACGATTAACCCGGACGAAATCTATCACTTAGCAGCACAAAGCCATGTGCGGGTTAGCTTCGATATCCCGGAATACACGGGTGACGTCACTGGCCTGGGCACAACTCGTCTGCTCGAGGCCATCCGTCAATCCGGAATTCAGACGAAGTTCTACAACGCAGCGAGCAGTGAGATGTTCGGTAATACTCCGGAGGTCCCCCAACGGGAGACGACGGTGTTCCGGCCACGCAGCCCCTATGCCTGCGCAAAGCTATACTCCTACTGGTCTACGGTGAATTACCGCGAAGCATTCGGATTATTCGCCTGCAACGGGATCCTCTTTAATCACGAATCGCCGCGACGGGGCGAAACCTTTGTTACCAGGAAGATCACACGCGGTGTGGCCCGCATATGTGCAGGGATTCAGGACAGACTTTATCTCGGTAACCTGGACGCGAAAAGAGACTGGGGATTCGCTCCGGACTACGTCGAGGCGATCTGGATGATGATGCAGCAGCCCGAATCTGATGATTATGTCATTGCCATGGGTGAAACTCACTCAGTGAGAGAGTTCACTGAATTGGCATTCTCGCACGTTGGGCTGGACTGGAGAAAATACGTAGAGATCGATCCTCGCTACTTCAGGCCCGCAGAAGTCGACATCCTTCAGGGAGACGCATCAAAGGCGCGAATGAAATTGGGCTGGCGACCAAAAACCGGCTTTGAAGAACTTGTAAAGCTGATGGTGGAAGCTGACATGCGGTTGTTAAACGAAAAACTCAGCGGCGAGTTTGAACGACGAGCCATGACTTGGATTCTGGACTAATCCCCGGAAAGGTGAGCAGGATGGAATCTTTGGCGCGAAAACAAATTGTTGTAACAGGTGGAAACGGATTTCTCGGCAAGTGCGTTCAAGATCGGTTAAGAGTCCACGGAGCAACGGACATTTATGTTCCCCGGAGTCGCGATTTCGATCTGCGCAGTCGTGAGGACGTCAAAAGGCTGTACGCGGACCGAAATCCTGAAATCATAATTCATCTGGCTGCGACAGTCGGCGGAATTGCAGCAAATCGCAGCAATCCGGGGCGTTTCTTCTACGACAATATGGCCATGGGCCTTCACGTTATTGAAGAAGCCCGGCATTGCGACCAGCTCGAGAAGCTTGTGATCTTGGGCACGACTTGCTCCTACCCCAAGCATCTCCCGACGCCGTTTCGAGAGGAGGAGATTTGGAACGGCTACCCGGAAGAAACCAACGCCCCTTACGGGATTGCCAAAAAAGCCCTGCTCGTCATGGCACAGGGTTACAGGGAACAGTATGGCCTCCAAAGCATTTACTTGATTCCTGCAAATCTGTATGGTCCCGGCGACAACTTCGACTTGGAGCAGAGTCATGTAATTCCGGCGCTGATCCGCAAATTTGTTCATGCCAAGGAAGCAGCGTCTCCCTCCGTCGAAGTCTGGGGCACGGGGAACGCAAGCAGGGACTTTTTGTATGTGGAAGATGCCGCCGAAGGCATCGTCTTGGCCACCTTGCGCTATTCAGGAATCGACCCCGTCAACTTGGGCACGGGGTCTGAAATTCTTGTTAGAACACTTGTGGAAGAAATTCGAGCGTTAATAGGTTATGAGGGCGAAGTCGTATGGAACTTGTCGCAACCCGATGGTCAACCGCGACGACAGCTCGCGGTCCAGAAGGCTCTACAAGAATTTGGCTTTCAGGCGCGAACTGATCTGCGAACAGGTTTGGCGAAAACAATCGAATGGTATCGGAAAACACTCCCCCTGCAGGCTCCTGCGGCATCTTGACTTTGACAGGACCGTGCTACAGCTCTCCCGAAGATGAACTGTAGTTCGCACACAAAATCATTGATCTGAATGGCAGTCCGACAACATCCTCTCACTCAATTGTTCTCTAAACTAAAATCGGACCGTAATCTACTGAAGAGCACCTTGGCGCGCAACACGGGCTGGATGCTACTTGGGCAGGGCCTTAAGTTATTGATCCAAGCGTTGTACTTTACCGTCATTGCCAGATCCTTGGGTGCACAAAACTACGGCGCCTTTGTTGGCGCAGTCGGGCTAGTCGGCATTCTGTTCCCTTTCGCAACTCTGGGCAGCGGCTTTCTTTTGATCAAGAATGTCTCGCGCGACAAACAGGAATTCCGCAAGAGCTGGGGGCGCGCGCTCTTGACGACTATGTTATCGGCCACGTTTTTTTTTGGCATTGTCGTCCTTGTATCGCATTTTCTACTGCCTGCAAATATTCCATTGCAGTTGATCATGTTGGTCGCGGCGTCCGACCTTTTCGGCAGCAGCATCATGGGGCTTTGCAGCCACGCATTTATAGCCTTTGAACGCATGAAGTGGACGGCTTCGATCAATGTGCTTCTGAGTGGACTTCGACTGGCTGCTGCGTTGGTTTTGGCAACGGCACACTCTAATCCCACAGCCCTAGAGTGGGGGCAGTTTTATTTTTTCAGCACAGCAGCTGCCACACTCTTAGCTCTGATGCTAGTTTTCATAAAACTGGGCCTCCCTACCTTCAATCTCGTGAGCCCTGCAGCGGAAATCAGAGAAGGCTTCTATTTCTCCGTTAGTCAAAGTGCTCAGACCATCTACAACGATATCGACAAGGCCATGCTCGCTCGTTTAAGCACTCTCGAGGCCACCGGGATTTATGGAGCCGCTTATCGCCTGGTCGATGTCAGTTTCGCTCCCGTGGCTTCTGTACTGGTGGCCGCTTATCCGAGTTTCTTCCGGGTCGGAGTTAACGGCATACCTGCAACACTGCGTTATGCTAAACCTTTCATTTTCCGTGCTCTCGGTTATGCCACGTTGGTTGCGGTTGGGTTACTGGCCGGCGCGGGAGTCGTCCCGATAATCCTTGGAGGCGAATACCGATTAACAGTTGATGCGCTTCGGTGGTTGGCCATCTTACCCCTATTGAAGGCAGTTCACTTTTTCCTCGCAGACGCTCTTACCGGTGCCGGATATCAAGCGTTGCGTACCGGGATCAATGCGGGCGTGGCGGTATTCAATGTGCTCATAAACCTCTGGATCATTCCGATTTATTCTTGGCGGGGAGCGGCGTGGTCGAGCATCGCTTCCGATTCGCTGCTAGTTTGTGCATTGGGCACTGCGATCTTTGTACTGATGCGCCGCGCCCAACCTATGCCAAGCAGAACTGAGGAAGTCGAAGTGAGAGCTGAAGCATGAACAAACTCCGAAGATTTGTTGAGCTCCTTGTGATGGGGGGCTGTGCATTTATCTTGTCCAAAGCGTTGCTGTCCTTTGTTTTGGCTCCGGAGGAGACTCCGATCGAGGGCAATCCGGTATGGAGAATGATTCTCACCATAAGCTATTTGGCCGTGGCCACGGTTTTAATCCCGTGGTACCGGGAAACGATCTTCGTGCTTCGACGAAACTGGTTTCTCGTGTCGTTGGTCTTGCTTGCATTGCTCTCTAGTCTCTGGGCGGAGATGCCGGATCTAGTTTTGCGGAAAAGTATCGGCGTCTTGGGCACAACACTTTTCGGAATTGCCCTTGCCGTTCGCTTTTCCTTCCGAGAGCAATTGCGAATCTTGAGTTGGTTATTCCGGATCATTGCTGTTCTAAGCTTGGCTTGCATTGTTTTATTGCCGAGTTACGGAATTTCTAACGAAGGTGAATGGCAAGGAATTTTCGAATATAAGAACGCACTTGGATCCATGATGGCATTGTCCGTTTTGATCGAATGGCAACTTCCAACAGATAGTCGCGTCGCGAAATTACTCAAATGCTGTGCCTTGTTGTTATCCGCAGTCTTGCTACGATTTTCAGATTCGATCACCCCGACGGTAGCACTAATTGGAGCGCTGTTGCTGATCGAGATCTATAAGTTCGCAGCACTCCGGTTGCGCATTCCGCTTTACGCGATTTTCTTGACAACCTCAATCTTAGTCACTGCCGGCATGGGGTTGCTGGTTGCGAACGAAGACAGTGTTGCGGAAGCTCTTGGCCGTTCGTCTAACCTAACCGGAAGAACGGAAATTTGGAACATGGTTGTATCTTTCATTCCGCAGCGGCCAATTCTGGGTTACGGCTACTCAGGGTTTTGGCAAGGGGCATCCCCTGAATCAACCGAGGTCAACCGCGTAATGCGCGGCCTCGTTATGTATTCCCACAACGGATATCTTGAAATGCTGTTGACGCTGGGTGCGATCGGATTATTAATCACCGTTATCTATCTCTGCATCGGAATGAAGCGCGCTCGTTACTTCTCAGGGCAACGCCAAGCCGGAACCGAGCTTTGGCCTCTCGCATTCCTTTTCTATTTCATCCTTCATAACCTTGGGGAGTGCACCATTCTGATCCAGGACATTGAGTGGGCCATTTGTGTGGCCTGCATCGCTGGAACGGACCCGATGCTGTTTTCGTTTACCACTGAAGAAGACGAATTGCCCTTAGCCCGGATGGAAGAACCGGCCTGAAAATGGTTTCAAAACCGAAGATAATTATTTTTTCCGACCATTTACTCTATCCCTCGGAGACCTTCATCCAGGCGCAAGCGAGTACACTTTGCGGGTACGAACCTGTTTTTGCCGGATCGCGCAGGGTCGCAGGTTTGGATTTGCCCCAGAAACAGATCTACACAGTAAATTCCGGTGGCCTATTTGGCAGGTTTCACGAACTGAGGTTCAAGATTTCGGGGACCGCACCTGCTTTGAGGAAGCGACTGGGGGCATTACGTCCGGTACTGCTGCACGCCCATTACGGTCCAAACGGGCTGCGTGCACTACCATTGGCGAACGCTCTAGGATTGCCACTGATTACTACATTTCACGGTTCCGATGTCACCATAGCTGACTTGCGCCACCAAAAAACATATTTGGGTTTTCGTTACTATCTGGCGAACAAGGCGAAACTAAAGACGGGCGGCGCAGTTTTCATCGCGGTATCCAAGTTCGTTCGAAAGAAACTGCTGGAGCAAGGCTTTTCCCCGGAGAAGGTTAGGGTTGAATATACCGGGGTGGACACAAAGAAGTTCAGACCCGCCCCGTCTGGTGACCGACCGATCATTCTGTTTGTTGGGCGGATGGTGGAGTTCAAAGGCCCGGAATTCCTGATTAAAGCTGCCTCCGAAGTGCAAAGGCAATTCCCCGCCGCAGAATTGGTGTTAATTGGAGATGGCCCTTTGCGCAAGGAGATGGAAAAAGCTGCGAAACAATCGCTACGCCGCTATCAATTCCTGGGCGTGCTGAAACCAGAGGAAGTTTGCAATTGGATGAACCGCGCCGCGGTGCTGTGCATGCCATCCGTAACGACTCGTTCCGGTGAAGCGGAGGGTTTCGGGATGGTCTGCGCAGAGGCGCAGGCAGTCGGCAAACCGGTTGTCGCGTTTGATTCCGGCGGAATCCCGGAAATCATTTCTCACGGAAACACAGGATTTTTGGCTGAAGAACGGGATTGGCAAACTTTGGCCGGGTACCTCCTGCTACTCCTGCAGAATGCGGAATTACGAGAGCGATTCGGGCGCGCAGCCCGCGAGGCAGTGCTCCGGCAGTTTGATTTGGAACATTGCACGAGGCAACTGGAAAGAGTCTATGGAATGGTGTTGGGTATCCACACAGATCCAAGAGAGGATAATGATAGATGCGTCGCTTCTGTGGTCAACTCGCGTTCTTGATTCTCATCGGGGCGCTATTGGCATCCGGTTTAACAGCTGACCTGCAATCTCCAAAAGAGGTCATCCCGAGTTCTTATTTTGGCTTGCACATTCACCACTTAGCGAATCCTGTTCCTACTCCATGGCCGAACATCCCAGTGCCACAGTGGCGGATTTGGGACGCCAATGTAACATGGCCTGACCTTGAGCCCAGCAAAGGTGAGTGGCGATTCTCGAACTTGGACGCTTTTGTTTCCATGGCTCAGCAGCATGGAACTGGAATCCTACTCCCCCTGGGCGGTTCCCCTCGCTGGGCTTCAGCGCGCCCCACCTTGCCTTCCAATTACTATCCCGGTTTCACGGCGGAGCCAGCAAACATTGAGGACTGGCGTATCTTCGTGAAGACTGTGGTCTCGCGATACAAGGGGCGGATTCAAGCGTACGAGATATGGAACGAGCCTAACCTGCAGGATTTTTGGACTGGCACTACGGATCAGATGTTGAACCTGACCAGGGAGGCTTCGCAGATCATCCACAGTGTGGACCCAAATGCCATTGTTGTCTCTCCCGCAGCCACC
Organism: Candidatus Acidiferrales bacterium; assembly: GCA_963842585.1. Taxonomy (GTDB): domain Bacteria; phylum Acidobacteriota; class Terriglobia; order Acidiferrales; family UBA7541; genus Acidiferrum. The sequence goes on along the minus strand of CAWJHG010000009.1, from coordinate 109,558 downwards.
GCAGACTACGGGGTTTCCTGGATCGCGGAATTCCTGAGAAAGGGTGGAGGTCAATTCGTAGATGTCATTGGTTTTCACTTTTATGTAAATCCACATACACTTCTTCCGGAAGACATGCTGCCAGTCATTCAACGCGTCCGGCAGGTCATGGCAGACAATGGCTCGTCAAATAAACCTTTGTGGAACACTGAAACCGGCTGGCTTCCCCCGGCGAAGTTTGACTCCGATGAAGTTGCCGCTGGCTTTCTGGCTCGTGCTTACATCCTTTCCTGGGTGGCTGGCGTTCAACGGTTCTACTGGTACGCGTGGGATAATGGATCCTTGGCAATTGTTACTTACAAAAGAAATGAGCGTACGATCACTCCCGCAGGATCTGCATACAAGATCATGGAACAGTGGCTAGTTGGAGCAAGAATCGACAAATGCAGCGAGAGCCCGGACCATAGTTGGACATGCGAGTTGAACCGGTCCGGAAAAGACGAGTGGATTGTCTGGAATTCTCAGGGGTTTCGGAAATTTGAGGTGCCGGCAGCATGGCACGTACGGAGCATCACGCCTCTCCTAGAAAATCAGAGTTTCATGAAGGGATCGCGCATTGATATCGGCCCGATCCCGATCCTGCTAAAGGGGCGTTCTTAACTCGAAGCTGACATCTGAACTCTGACATGGCATTGTCAGGTCTCGCTCTCATGAACAAAGAGCCTCGGAAGAACAAACTAGCTATCCTGACGAACATGATTGCCCCTTATCGGCTTCCCCTCTTTTCGGTTTTGGCCGATCAATTTGATCTCCTCATTTTGCATGGGGGAAAGGAAGAAAATCGGGACTCCTGGAACGGCCAGGAGGACGCGCTGCCCAAGGCAAGAATCGTGCGTGCATGGGGTTGGCAAATTAAATATCCCAAGAAAGTCAACGGGGAGGTCTTCGACGAGAAGTTCATCCATGTGACACCAGGTTTCCTCTGGCATCTCTTATGTTTCCGGCCCGACGCGATTATCAGCAGTGAAATGGGCTTTCGCTCCATTCTCGCCCTTGCGTATGGATCTGTTCTCCGCAAGCCGGTCTGGATCTGGTGGGGAGGAACACTGCACAGTGAACGCAATGCTGGCACTTTGAGAAAGATGATTCGAAAGCTCTTTGCTTTGTGGACCCATCACTGGGTATCTTACGGGCAAACTTCTACGGAGTACCTGCTTTCCCTCGGGGTACCTCGTGACAGGATTCTACAGTCGCAAAATGCCATTGATGAAGAACGATTCAAAGCGAGCGTGGAGCCCGCGTGGATGATCGAACCGCGGCCGGTTGTGCTGCACGTTGGTCAATTCATTGAACGAAAAGGTGTCAGCTCACTGTTGGAAGCAGCCGCCCACCTCCAGCAAGATGGATGTCAATTCTCGCTGTTGCTCGTCGGTAGCGGCCGTGACAAACAAACCCTCGAACGCCGTGCGCAAGCTCTCGAATTGAAAAACGTGCACTTTCAGATTGCGCAAACTCCCGACAGAATGCCTTCCGTTTATCGCAGTGCTGACGTGGTGGTTTTCCCAACATTGGAAGATGTTTGGGGCCTCGTTGCAAATGAAGCGATACTCTCTGGCGTGCCTGTCTTATGTTCACGGTATGCCGGGTGCGCTCCTGAGCTGTTCTCCTCAGGGAACATTTTTTCCCCTGACAATCAAAATGATTTTTGTATGAAGCTGCGCGCGGCCATCGCGGGAAAATTGTCAACAGTGGATCCTGACCGGCTCAAGACTACAAAGCAAGTCGGCTGCGAACTAATCCAAGAGTTGAATAGGTTCCTGCCTATTCTCGAAACCAAAGGACAGAACGGCTCGTAATCGATGGCGCGGAAATAGCTTTTCCGGCAAAGGCCGCCCAACAGACTCAGATCGCCTGCCACGGCGGTTATTCGTCTCGTAGGCCGCTAGATTCGAATTAGCAAGCGCAAGTATTCCAATTTTCAATGCCTGGAAAGCGACACCCAATTTCAAATGAAAATTCTACTGGTTCACAATAAATACCGCGAGCCAGGCGGTGAAGACGTCGTTTTTGAAAACGAGAGGCGACTGTTAGAGAACATGGGGCATCGTGTAATTTCCTATGTGCGCAGTAACAAAGAGCTTGAAGAGGCACAATTAATGGACCGGATCGCCATCGCTCCCAGAATGCTCTGGTCATCGAAAACGCGTAACGAATTTGCCTCCATTCTCGACGTAGAGTGCCCAGATCTCGTTCATGTTCACAATACGTTTCTAGTGATATCGCCGTCGATATACTCCGCGTGCTCCGAGCGTGGTATCCCTATCGTGCAGACGCTTCATAACTTCCGACTTCTCTGCCCGGCAGGCAACTTTTTTCGAGATGGTGTCATTTGCGAGGAGTGCGTGGACCGGAGTTTAATGCGAAGCGTTCGTCATGGTTGTTACAGGCAGTCCCGCGGCGCCACAGCGACTGTCGCATTGATGTTAACCGTTCATCGCGCGCTAAACACTTGGCGGACTTCGGTTACGCGTTTCATTACCTTGACAGACTTTGCCAAAGACAAATTCATTTCGGCGGGCTTTCCAGCCGACAGGGTCGTAGTCAAACCGAACTTCACCGAACCTGATCCAGGCGAACGAACCGGCACTGGAGAATACGCCGTATTCATCGGGCGTCTCTTTGAAAATAAAGGTGTGCGGGTCTTGTTGAATGCGTGGAAACATATAACCAAGCAATATCCCCTACAAATTATCGGCGACAGCCCTGAACGCCTTACCCTAGAAACTGAAGCGGAGGCATGCGGGCTAACTGGGATCACATTTAGGGGGCAATTATCCCGTGACGCAGTAATCGAGACAGTTAAGGGCGCCCGCTTCGTGATTGTGCCGAGCCTCCTGTATGAAGGGCTGCCGTTGTGTATCGTCGAATCCTTCGCCTGCGGAACCCCGGTTGTGTGCTCGGAGCTAGGTGGGTTGGCGGAAATTGTTCAGGATCACGTGACGGGTCTGCACTTCAGACCCGGCGATGCCGCAGATCTCGCAAACAAGGTGGAATGGGCCTGGAATCACCCCTTGGACCTCGCCAAAATGGGCCGTGCAGCTCGCGCACAATATGATACGGAATATACGGCTGAGAAGAATTACTCCCTATTGATCGCAATCTACCAGCAAGCTATGGCCGCAAATATCAAGCCAACTCTCTCCGTGACTCAACAGCCCAGTGATGCCCAATTTTGATCGAATGGAAAATTCTAGCCCCGGAAAGTGACCCCACGTCGTGCTTTCTCATTTGGTGGTGTGCGGTGCAAAGAGAAGCTTAGGAGACAAGTGAATGTGCGGAATCTGCGGCAAATTCGAATTTGACCCGGCGGCAAAGATAGCGCCTCTTCTGCTGAAAACCATGGCAGACGCGATCATTCACCGTGGCCCCGACGACGAAGGCTATTACGTAAAAGGCCAGATCGGGCTTGGTTTTAGGCGTCTTTCGATTATCGACTTGAGCGGCGGACATCAACCGCTTTCCAATGAAAATGATTCAATCTGGATCGTCTTCAATGGCGAAATCTATAACTACCAGGAACTTCGGGCCTTGCTTATTTCCAAGGGGCACATTTTCAAGACCCAGTCGGACACCGAAGTGATCGTCCATTTGTATGAGGAATATGGCCGTGACTGCGTTCGAAAGTTGCGAGGCATGTTCGCTTTTGCGATTTGGGATTCCGTGCGACGGTCCCTGTTTTTGGCCAGGGACAGGGTTGGGATTAAGCCGCTCTATTACTATCTAGACCAGAACTTCCTTTCCTTTGGTTCAGAGATGAAGGCCATGCTGGTAGATCCTGCGGTCCGCCGTGAAATTGATCCGGCGATGATTGACCGCTTTCTCACCTACTATTACGCGACGGGTTCCAGGACATTACTTCGCAATTTCTTCAAACTTGAACCTGGGCACTGGCTCGCGGTCCAAGACGGACAAATCAAGCTCCAGAGTTATTGGGATCTCGACTTTGATCCATCCGATGATGAAAAGCCTGCGGAGTTCCTAGAACAAGAGGTAATTCGCATGCTGGATGAATCAGTCCAACTCCACATGATCAGTGACGTTCCGGTAGGATTTCTTTTAAGCGGCGGCGTGGACTCGACTGCGATGCTGAGCCTGGCCTCCAAAAAAACGGATAAGCCCACCAGTTCCTATACCATCGGATTTTCGCATCCAGGTGTGGTAGATGAACGTCCGTTCGCACGAATGGCAGCGGAACGGTTCGGTTCCAAGCATTACGAAATGTCCATAACGAGCAAGGAGTTCGCGTCGTTTCTTCCTGAGTACGTTTGGCACATGGAAGAACCTGTCTGCGAACCTGCAGCTGTCGCACTCTATTACGTATCAAAGCTAGCCCGCCAATTTGTAAAAGTTCTCATCTCCGGCGAGGGCGGCGATGAAGCATTTGCGGGATATGACAACTACAGGAATTACTTTTGGCTCGAAGCCATGAAGCGGGGATTCGGACCATTCCGCAACACTGTCTCCAAAAGTATGGAGTGGATGGGCAGAATGCTCGACTCGAGGCTGCTGAAGAAATATGCGCCGCTAGTGAAGGCTGATTTGGACGACTATTACCTGGCTCGAGTCTCCACGCCGTATCAATTTTTCAATCGGACTCCCTCGAGTATTTATACGGAGCGAATGTTAGATTGTGTGGACAAAAATCAATCGTTTGCCATCGCGCGGGACTTTCTCGCCAGAAAGAAGGGCGATGGCCCACTGGAGAAAATGCTCTATGTGGATACAAAGGTGTGGTTACCAGATGATTTGCTGATCAAGGCGGACCGCATGACGATGGCTAATTCCATCGAGCTACGGGTTCCGTTCCTCGACCACAATGTGCTTGAATTTGCGGCCCGCCTGCCAAGGAATCAAAAGGTGCGCGGTTGGAAATTCAAATATCTGCTGAAGAAGGCACTGGCCGAGCATGTCCCAAAAGAGATTCTGGACCGCCGCAAGGTCGGCTTTCCCAATCCTTCCGTCAGTTGGCTGGCGCATGACCTGAAGGATATGGTTTCCGACATCCTGCTGGATTCGAAATCGATTTCGCGCGGCTACTTTCGCAAGGACGAGGTCGCCGCACTTATCGATCGAAACTCCCGATCTAGCCGCTTCACCGCGGAAGTCTTCTCGTTGGTTGTTCTTGAGCTTTGGCATCGAGCCTTCGTCGATTCCCACGAAGTGTCATCCGCAGCTGCACTGAATGACAATTGTAATGCGCTACCACTTTTGACCGGATCGCATCGTGGAGTGAATATGCCCGACCACTCTCCCAATTCCTTCATCTTCTGAACCACCATGGGTTTCGGCGAGATAAAGACAACAGCATTCTCCGAGCTGGCGAGATTGGATTTGTTCCCCACATCAAAGTGTATTTGGATGAAGAGGTTGTCCAGAAAGACGCCTGTCACCCGGCGAGATCGACGCCCAGTTCCACTACGCGGAAAAGGGATGTTCCAGGCGGCTTGGGGCTCGCGTAATTCTTAGTTTAGCTGTAGCTAGTTGCAACCCTCGACAATAAAAGGCATTCGGCAGGACCCGCAGGAGGCGAGCGACATAGCAGTTGTTGAAGCACCCGATGAGCTCGTGAACTCATTTGTGACGATGCCTGTAAGTTCCTTCACGGAAGATGACATTCCACAGGTGGCCGACCTTTACTGGTCTGTCCTTCGTGAGCAAAGGGGCCCTGCCCCGGTCTCGGTGCAGTCCTTCCTCCGGGAGCTGTACTTTACAAATCCGTGGATCAGCAGCTCGTTTCCCTCGCTTGTCTATAAGGAAAGAGGAAGGATTGTCGGATTTCTGGGCGTCGTCCCGCGAAGAATGTCGTTCCGCGGGCAATCGCTTAGTGTTGCATTTGGCGGCAATTTCGTAGTCCGCCCGGACTTTCGGAACACTCTCGCGGGATTGCACTTGTTGCGCACCTACCTGGCTGGAAATCAGGATCTTTCGCAGACGGATTCAGCTAACAACAAATCTCGAGCATTGTTAGAACGCCTTGGCTTTACCACCATTTTGCCTCTCAGCATCCATTGGGTGCGCCTGCTAAGGCCAGCCCGCACGACGACTTACGCCCTGTCCCGCTTCCTAGGTACTACCCTTTCGACATGCGTCGAGCTTGTTTCAAGGCCGTTCTGCAGCGTGCTTGACGGCTTGGCGCTCAAGCTTCCATTCAACCCACTCCAGCTGGCAGAATCCAATTTGTTCGCCACGGATCTTGACATCGAAACCCTGCTCGGTTGCCTCAGGGAATACAGGAGTGGATATTCTCTGTGGCATGACTATGATGCTCCTTCACTGCGTTGGCTTCTGAATTTCATGGAGAGAATGCACGGCCATGGGAGAGAGTTGAGGAGAGTGGCCCTGCGGGACGATCGTCAGAACATTACGGGCTGGTACATCTACTACCGGACGCCGGGCGGAATCGGAGAGGTGGTGCAAGTCGGCGGCGCACGGCCATCCATTAAGAAAGTTCTGGATCATCTTTTCCGTGATGCATGGGACCATGGAGTCATAGCGCTTCATGGGATCGCAGACAGCAGGCTGATGGGCGAGTTTTCGGAAAAGAACTGCATCTTCACCTGCCGAGGTGGCTGGATGGTGGCGCATTCTCGCAAACGTGAAGTCATTGAAATTCTCAATCGCGGTGACGCTTTCCTGTCGCGTCTCGATGGCGAATGGTGTTTGGCTCATGGGGGATGACGGAGCCCTTTCTTCTTCGCGTCCGGGATACCGCAGCGATAGCCCGAAGCCACTTTCGCAACATAGGATGGCTGATAGCGAGACCCTCGGCTGTTCCGAATTGTCGCCCAGTGACAGCTCGGGCTTGTATTGGTAGAGAGAGATTGCGGTGTTCGTTTGCGAAACATGACTAGACCGAGGATTGTGACCACAAGCTGGGATGACGGCGATCGAGCCGATTTGAAAGTGGCCGATTTATTATGCTCCAGGGGAGTTCGAGGTACTTTCTACGTGCCGATCAACTTCCAAGAACGCCCCTTGGATCCCTCCGTGCTGAGAGGGTTGGTGTCTAAGAATTTTGAAATCGGGGCGCACGGATTTTCACACAAACCTCTTCAGGGTCTGCGTAACCAGGAATTGGAGGAGCAAATACGCCCCTGCAAGCCGATCCTCGAGGACACCATTGGTAAGGAAGTTCAGATGTTCTGTTATCCGTTTGGTCGATACAATGCGAAAGTTGTGCGGGTTTTACAGGAGGCAGGCTACCACGGCGCGAGGACAGTTCGAATGCTGGCAACGGAGCTGGCCTTCAATCCCTTCGAGATGCCTACGACACTCCAGGTATTCCCGCACCCGCGGCTCACTTACCTCAAGAGCGTGTTTAGGGGGCGGCGTGTGGAAGGCGTGCAAACCTACCTAACTCAGTGGCCCAGACTAGGAAACTGGCTGGAGCTCGGCAAATGGCTTTTTGATGAAGTGCTCGAAAACGGAGGAATCTGGCATCTTCACGGACATTCTTGGGAGATTGAACGACTTGGCCTGTGGGGAAACCTGGGCGAAATTCTTGAGTATGTGTGCCACCGTGAGGACGTACGTTATTTAACAAATTGTGAGCTCGTACAGATGTCCAAAGTTCTCCCCCGTATTTGAAGCCGCAATCCCCTTCACTGCTTCCACTTTAGTGATTTCCAAAAGTCCCGATCGGAACCAATCAAGGAACAACCCGAGTGAATCATCCTCCGGATTTTTCCTGTGCGACCCATAACCGAAGGTCGGTACGGTTTCAAAACAGCTTCCTATGGCACGGGCACTACCGGTGGCGGACCTTGGAAAGTCTCCAAGTTCTCTAGCTGCTTCCCGAGTTCTGGCGCAGGCGCGTAATTGCGCAGGATGAGATAAAACGGTCCAATGGGTGCCGGTAGCCAGTTCGACTCCTTGTCCGGCCCGGGATTGTCATGTTGCAGGTAAAGTGTAATCGATCCATCGGCGTTCTTCTGGAGGCTGTCGTCGCTGCCGAGTTTGTATCGGTTGATCGGATTCGCCACCGTGTAGCTTGTCACCCGGTCATACATTGTCAGAGACCAAAATCCCGGTGTTACCGGCTTCGCATAATCCATGGGCTCCTTGAACGTCAGAGTATATTTCTTCGCGCCGGTCATAATCTGATCGTTCCCGTCCAGAACTCCTGAGTAATAGATCGCCTGCGTGACAGTGTTCGCGGTCAGTCCAAACACAGCGACGCATAGACGGGCCAAGTAATCAGTTCCGCTATTGCCCGTGTTCGCAGGAGGTATGACCCATCCGTTGGCTAAGCGACCCGCAAGAGGCATCGTCCCGAGCGCTAATCCCGCAATTTCTTCTGCGGCCTTTTTCATTTCTGTCAAAATGAGAGGGTTCACGTCTTCAGCTTTCCACTGCTTGCCAAGTTCAATTCCAAGATATTTGAACTGCGGGAGCACGGCTTCGATCTCGTTTTTCGGTGGCGGGTTTTCATTCATCGCTGCCGAAAAGATGGACCAGAATTGCAGAGGATCGTCAAATGGCATGTGACTGCTAGCGATCTTGGAATTGAGCTTGGGCACTTCGTATCCGTTGTACGGCCCCGGTGATTGGGCAGTACCGCCACTAAACCGCGAGAGACCTTGCAGCTTGATTCCGTCCAGTACTTTCCGCGCCCCTGCCAGGTCCGCCTCATTCTTCACATAAACGCGGGGTTGGAGTTCAACCCAGCGCGTCGGGCAGTCGATTCGTTTCAACCCCTCCGGCAGTGTGCCCGGCCATCCCGGTCCAACCAGCGCGAACTTGCCCCCCTTGTAACCCGATGGTCCACCCGCGGGATACGCAAAGGCGTTCGTCCACATGTCGACGAGTTCAATCATGTAGTACCGTCCGCCTGAATCAGGGGCGGTCAGAATGATAGGCTCAGCCGCCAAATCTGCAAATCCGAAGCCGTAGACAACGTTTGCATTTGGCGAAACGTAACCCGATTCTGCGGACAACTTCGGAGTGGAGATATCCTCGAGCCTCCAGATTGAGTTGGGCGGTGCCTTTGGTTTAGGGCCGAAAGCAACTGCTGCCCTCAAGTTATACATGGCTACGAGCGGCGCGCCGTAGGTAGCGGCCTGCATGGCCAGCGAGCTAGTCCACGCTTTGAGTTCAGCCAATTGCTCAGTGGTCATCTTTGGGTCCGCCACTTTGCCTTTTGCAGATGGTTCCTGCTCGGCCCTGGTCGCCTCCTGGGCCCGTAAAGGCAATAGCGGGCCTATCAAAGTACCGAAAGCCACAAGAGTCAAACTCAACTTCGGTCTCTTCTTCATTAATTCTCTACCTTCCCTTTTCACAAACTGGATTGGATGCTTACCCGGAGACTTGCTATCCGCTCAGGCATGCGGAGTCAATTTCATCTGCACTTCGATCATTGTGAGAACTGTGCAGCTTTACAGGCATAAATTCTATTGCGGTTCGCCAGGCCATGACATTGTCAAAATGTAACAAATGCAGGCATGCATCTCAAAAGTCGTCCAGATCAGACTTTTGTTCGGCCAGCGGGCAAGGACAGCGATGGACTCTGCGGCTGCCCGAATCGATTGGGTTCTGGGTCCATAACTCAAGTTTTCCAATGCAAGCAAGCGACCCTACTGGTTCCCCGCGGCAAAGGCAAGCACAGAAGGAGGACTCTTAGAGAAATATTTCAGTTTCATTAAATCGGCTAGCCCCGGTTGGCATGGTGGATTCCCCGGCCCTGATCGCGAGGAGAATAACTTTCGCCGGAGACCTCCCAGGAGCAATGAAATTGTTCACACTGCTGTCACATTCTATTAATGGGGGCTCAGTACTGTCGTATGCGATCGCCCTCAGGGACTTTAATGAAAGGCTATTAAAGTTGGGATTGGGGCGACCTTGGAGCAAAAGCTCCAGCACTCATTTTTGGGCTCGGCAATATTGCCTCTGCAAGGGTATGCATGGGGATCCTTATCATTCCGAACGTAAGTAGGAGTGATGGCGGCGACTTTAGCCCAGCTGAGTAGGGTGGATGTTGCATAAATTTGAAACCTTCTGTTTGACGCGATGATATGGACGTGTCCGGCGGTCGAGATCAACATGGGGATTTTTGGTGTAGGCACCGTTCGACTCTAGCCTTTGTTTTTACGCTGATTTGCATTTTTACGAGCGTGCCTTAATTCCTCTGAGTCATTTTTTGTCGCCCTGTTGGATTCATTCGAGCTGCGGTTTGAGCCATTTTCAGGAGGCTTTTTACAAGTGATGTCGGGGGAAAGTCACATTGGCCGGGGTTTGTCTGGTGGACCCCTATGCAGAGCAATTATTGCCAGATCATTGGTTGCGCTTATTCTGCTTTTGCTCGGCATCCTCTCTTTTTCCAGTGCCCAGGACGAATCTCCGAACATCAAACGAAGTAATCCCCCCCCGGACATTCCTGTGGTTTCGCAGCAAGTGGTTTCCGAACTGGCAAAGGAGAATCTCGACCGGGTAGCAGCTTCTCCGAACCAATTAAAAGCCCTGTTTTCGCAAGATGCCGGATTGCTGGTCGAACTCAAACGCTGGATGGCTAAGGAAGCCAGCGACAATGGCCAGATCATTTCGGATGAAGACTTGACGGATGCGGCTGTTTTTCAACGCCTCAGCGCGGACGTGAAGTTTCGTTCCGTTGCCACCCGCATAGCCCAAAAATACGGCTATTTACGTCCAACTTTGAATCCTGATTCCAATATGGGGAAAGAGCAAGCGCTCATTCTCCAAGAGCGTGCCAGAAAGCTGGTCCAAATTCAGGCGCAAGACGAGGCCGAGGCGGAGCAACTGAGGCGAGCGGCTAGCCGCTACTCGCGCCCAAGTCCCTGTCGAGATGACCTCGCCCCGGCGGATAATTCCGGAGCTTCTGACTGCACGGACTTTGGCGCCGCTCGCACCCATGGAAATGGCAAAACTCCAGGCTCGACGAGTCCTGGTATTGAGCAGCAACCTGTTTCGCCCGGGCCATACAATCAACCCAATTCCGAATCACAACTTCTGCGGGCTCAGACGAGTGATTCAGAAGCCTTTCCTGAAGATTTCGGTGACGCGCTTCCTGCTTCGCAGCGCGGAAATGAGTTTCCCACTTCCGCCGGCGTGAATAATGATTCCGATTCCTTTGCTGGTGGAAATACAAACACGGATCAGCTCAGTCTTGCCTCGCTTGATCCGAACCGTCTCAACGTTCCGCGAACTAGGCAGAGCCTAGACCCTTCGCAGGATGTTGCCTCGATGGGTGAGACCGGTCGCTCAGACATGCCCGCGGGCGCCGCTGACAACTACGCCTATCCTTCCCACCCGCCTAGAAACAGAGAGCTAACTCTCCCGGTAGTCGTGCATCAGCCGAACCCCTACGCCGACGTCCCTTCCCTATACGACTTGTACGTTCAAGCTCCTTCCAGAACCGGCGCACCTCAGCGCTTTGGTAGCCAGGTATTTCGCGACGGCTTGCGCAACCTCCGTGCTGTTCCCATGGATATTCCTGTTGGCCCCGACTACATCGTTGGGCCTGGGGACACTCTCTCCATCGATATGTGGGGTGGAGTTTCCAGTCGCTTCGTTCGCATCGTTGATCGCGAAGGCCGCGTGGCTCTTCCGGAGGCCGGCCCTGTGGAAGTCAGCGGCCGCACCCTGGGTGAAGTTCAACAAATGGTCCAAAGAGTTCTTTCTTCACAATTCAGAGAAACATCCGCCGATGTATCTGTCGCGCGCTTGCGCACCGTTCGTATTTACGTTGTTGGAGAAGTCACCGAACCGGGCGCATATGACATTAGTTCCCTTTCCACACCGCTCAACGCCTTGGTGGCTTCCGGGGGAGTCAATCCGCGCGGCTCACTGCGCTTGCTCAAGCACTATCGTGGCCGCCAACTGATTGAAACAGTCGACGCCTATGATTTGCTGCTTCGAGGTGTTACTCCTGACGCAAAAAAGCTCGACAACGGCGATACATTGATGATTCCTCCCATCGGCCCGCAGGTGACCATTACGGGAATGGTCCGCCGACCCGCCATTTACGAGTTGCGCGATGAAAAAACCCTGGCAGATGTTCTCGAACTCGCCGGCGGCATCCTGCCCGCTGCCACATTGAAACATGTCGAAGTGCAACGTCTGGAAGCGCACGAAAAGCGCACCATGCTCAGCCTCGATCTTTCTCCGGATAAGGGAGCTGCTGAAGAGCTGACCCTCTTCAAAATCAACGACGGTGACGAAATCCATATCTTCCCGATCGCTCCCTACAATCAGGACACTATTTACCTGCAAGGCCACGTGCTTCGTCCCGGAAAATATTCTTACAGCGTGGGCATGAAGCTCACGGACATTATTACCTCTTACAAAGATCTTCTACCGGAGCCGGCCGCCCACTATGGCGAAATCATCCGGCTTAATCCCCCTGATTTTCATCCGACGGTGGTCAGCTTTGATTTGTCGGCCGCCCTGCAAGATCCTTCTGTCGCCCCCGCCCTTCAGCCCTTGGATACGCTGCGGGTGTTTAGCCGCTTCGATTTCGAGCCAGCACCTGTTGTTTCCGTCAACGGTGAAGTCCGCTCACCCGGTACTTATAAAACTCCCGGACAATCGTCCTTGCGCGACGCCGTTTTTCTTGCCGGCGGGCTGACGTCGAATGCTTCTCTGGACAACGCTCAGGTCTTTCGTATTAATCCCGACGGAACATCCAAAATCTTCAGCGTAAATCTTCGCGAGGCACTTGCCGGTAATTCTGCCGACAATATCTTGTTGCAACCGCGCGACCGACTGCTGATCCACAGGAACTCCATGCGGGTTGACGCAAGCAACGTTGAAATCACGGGCGAAGTTGCAAAACCCGGTCGTTACCCCTACATGGGTAACATGCACGCAGAAGATCTGATCCAGGCCGCGGGCGGACTTAAACGCAGCGCCGACACCAATCACGCCGACCTCACTCGCTACTCCGCCTCTGGTGGGGTTTCCGAACATCTCGAAATTTCTCTTGCCTCCCTAGCCAACGGCAATTCCACGGAAGATGTGCCTCTGAAGAGCGGCGATGTGCTGGCGATCCGGCAGGTTTCTGGTTGGAAGGATATCGGCGCTTCCGTCAAGGTCGGTGGCGAAGTCATGCATCCCTCCACGTACGGCATTCAGCCCGGCGAACGCCTCAGCTCCGTTCTCTCCCGCGCGGGAGGCTACACGGCCAATGCCTATCCCTACGGCGCGCTCCTGACCCGCCGCGACGTCAGGGAAATTGAACGTCAGAATCAATTAGACCTGGTCGCTCGCATGAGGACCGAACGGGTTCAGCTCAACGCATTGCCGGAAGGGGATGCCGACCAGAAGAATGCCAAACTCACCGCAATTGCCCAGACCGACGCAACAATCGAGGAGCTGTCGACTCGAGAACCGATCGGACGAGTCGTAATTCACATCCAGAAAGATATCAGTACCTGGCGGGGAACGGATGACGACGTGACAATTCACGACGGCGATGAACTTTACATTCCCAAGAACCCAAGTACGGTCCTCGTGACTGGACAGGTCTATAACCCCACAGCGATCAGCCTTCAGTCCGGACGCTCCGCCAAATGGTATTTGAGTCAAGCGGGCGGGTTGACTCCCATAGCCGACAAAAAAGGTGTTTTCGTCATTCGCGCTAATGGATCCGTGATCTCAGCCAAGAACAACAGTGAGGGATGGTGGGCCGGCGACCCGCTCAGTGCTTCTCTTCGGCCGGGAGACACGGTTATCGTGCCGGAGAAAGCTCCGAAAATTGGCGGACCTAATTGGACGACGGTAATGCAGGCCTCGCAGTTGGCTGCGTCGATCGCTCTGGCGGTGGCCTACATTCATCCATGATTTTCCGGTTGCACTGGGGATTGGGGCCACGGGGAATTGCACTGGCGATGGCTCTGGCATTCGGGGGAATCGCTAAGGCCCAGGATCAAGTAGTGGACGCGGCAAACGAGAGAGCTGAAGTGAATACTGCGCAACAACGGGCGAGTACGGATTCCCAGGCGGAAGCGGTGACTGTGAATGCCGTTCCGGCAGCAAACAGGAATTTCGCGGTCCAGTTTCTGAAAGACCTTGGCGGCGATCAGGCAAGTATCTGGACGAGTCCAAAGAATCTGGGCATTGCTGACGCATCCTGGATGATTCCCGTGGGCGGTATAACCTCCGCCCTTATCGTTACGGACGCCGATTACAGCCGGCACATTTCCCACAATCCAACCACGATATCCCGTTATAACAGCTTGTCCAATGCGGGCGTTGCTGCACTAGCCGGCGGTGCCGGTGCGATGTGGATCCTGAGTTATACCAATCACAATCCTCACTGGCGTGAGACCGGTTATCTCGCCGCCGAAGCTGCCATCAATACTATTGCCCTTACCGAAGCCGGGAAATATGCTTTTGGCCGCGAGCGCCCCCTTCAAGGCAACGGCAATGGCAATTTCTTTTCTGGTGGCGATTCCTTTCCTTCGGACCATTCCGCCATTGCGTGGTCCATCGCTGGCGTCGTGGCTCACGAATACCCCGGCCCACTTACGAGACTTCTCGTTTACAGCGCTGCCGGACTCGTCAGCTATTCCCGCATGCGCGCTTTGCAGCATTTTCCTTCTGACGTTTTTGTCGGAGGACTCCTCGGTGACATGGTCGCTCAGAACGTCTATAGCCGCCGCCATGATCCGGAACTCGGCGGCGAAGAGTGGCAGTCCGTCAGTCAATACTTTCGATCTCATTTGCGCCCCTCCCCAGAAAGCGCGGGCACTCCCTATGTTTCCCTGGATAGTTGGGTGTATCCCGCGATTGAGCGACTTGCGGCGCGCGGCCTTGTGCATTCCGAGTATCTTGGGCTGCGGCCGTGGACACGCCTGGAATGCGCGAACCTTACCAATGAGGCCATCGAAAGCCTGCATGATCGCGCAAACAGCGAGCAAATGAACGGGATCGTCGCCGATCTGCGTGCAGAATTCGCCCCGGAGTTTGCCGCCTACGAAAACGGGCCAGTGAACGCGGCAAGAGTTGAGTCCGCTTACACCAGGGTGATAGAAATCAGTGGACCCCCACTGAACGACAGTTATCATTTTGGACAAACAATCATCAATGACAATGGCCGGCCTTATCAGGAAGGCATCAACAACGTCACCGGCTTTTCCGGTTACAGCACGTTTAGCCGCTTTTCCATTTATGTCGATGGCGAATTCCAGCATGCCCCTTCTGCTCCTGGATACGATCTTGCAGTCCGGCAAGTCATTGCTAATGTGGATCAAAATCCGGTGCAGCCTTATCAGCCGATCACTACGACAAATCAGTTCGTGATTCAGCAGGCCTACCTTAGCACCAACATCGAGAGCTGGAACTTCAGTTTTGGCAGGCAGCAACTTTATTGGGGACCGGACTACGGAAGTGCATTCCTGTTTAGCGACAATGCCTTACCCATTTACACATTTCGCTTAAGCAAAATCACTCCTTTCTATATGCCGTGGATTCTCAAGTATTTGGGGCCCACGAGCGTCGACTTCTTTTTTGGCCGCCCACAAGGAAATATGTATCCCGGGCGCCCTCTGATTCATGGGGAAAAAATAGCATTTAAGCCGACTGAGAATGTGATGTTGGCTTTTAGCACCACAAGCACGTTCGGTGGCATTGGCCGGGCCATGACCCCTTCCGCGATTTTTCACAGCTTCTTCAGTTTCACTTCCTCGGTCAACTATGCCTCTTGGGATAACCCCGGGAAACGCAACGGAGGGTTTGAGTTCACCTACCGACTCCCATATCTAAGAGACTGGCTCACTTTGTATGCCGATTCCATGACCCCCGACGATCCTTCTCCTGTCGACGCACCACGTCGTGCCGCCGTAAATCCAGGAATCTACCTGAGCAAAATCCCGCATTTCAACAAACTGGACTTTCGGGTAGAGGGTGTCAACACCGATATCTCGACGTCGCGCAGCAATGGTGGACAGTACATCTATTGGGAACTCTTTTACCACGATCTTTACACCAATCAAGGCTTCCTGATGGGAAGTTGGGTGGGACGCGAAGGAAAGGGCATTCAAGCCTGGTCCACCTATTGGTTCAATCCAAAGAGCAATTTGCAATTCGCTTACCGGAACCAAAGAGTGTCAAGCGACTTTATCCCTCACGGGGAGACTATTCATGACGGTTCTATCAATTTGAATTGCTGGCTCAATGAAGAATGGTCCGTGTCCACACTGCTACAGTATGAACAGTGGAACGCTCCCGTGCTAGCCACCGGACTACAGAAAAACTGGACTTCTTCGGTGGAAGTTCAGTTTTGGCCAAAAAACTGGAGGAAATAGGGCCGCCGTCAGCAAGACAACGAACGGTATAGCAATGATGCCGACTCGAAAGGAAAGTGAAAGAATTGCTGCAAAAAGAACATAGTCCCTCGACCATCATCTTCCAGCGCCTGCAAGCCGAAGAAGCGTTGAAGGAATCGGAGCGGAAAGAAGCGCGCCTGCGACTGGCTCGCAACGTGCGCATGCTCTGGAGTGAACGGACATTCCTGGCACGCCTTTCCGTCCTGGGACTCGTTCTCGGCTTGCTTGCAGCATTTCTCATTCCCCCACGCTACACCTCCACCACCCGCCTCATGCCGCCTGACAATCACTCTGGTTCATCTTTGGCCATGGCGGCTGCCTCCATGGCGGCCGCAAGCGGAGCCGGCGGATTCGGTGAAATAGCTGGCGATTTGCTTGGCCTCAAAAGCACGAGTGACCTTTTTGTCGGGATTCTGAGCAGCAGGACCGTTCGGGACGAGGTCATCCAACAATTCGATTTGAAGCGGGTCTATGGCACAAGCAGGATGCAAGACGCTCGCCTGAAGCTTGGCAGCCGCACAGGCATCGCCGTTGACCGGAGAAGTGAGATCATCACCATTACCGTAACGGATACCAGCCCTCAGCGCGCGGAGGGCATGGCAAAAGCCTATGTCGATCAGTTAAACCGTCTCGTCTCGGAGCTCAGCACATCCTCTGCACACCGCGAACGGGTCTTCCTGGAAGGCCGGCTCACCCAGGTCAATCAAGATCTCGAGGCGGCCGAAAAGGAGTTCAGCCAATTCGCCAGCAAAAACAGCGCGATCGACATAAAAGAACAAGGCCGGGCCATGGTTGAGGCTGCCGCCACTCTTCAGGGCCGTCTCATCTCCGCACAATCCGAACTTGAAGGGTTGCGCCAGATCTATTCCGATTCCAACGTACGAGTGCGTTCGGCGAGAGCCCGCGTCGATGAACTGCAGCGCGAACTCAATAAAATCGGGGGCAAAGCGGACGGAGAGTCTCTTAATGCAGATTCCCAAGCGGCTGATCTGTATCCCTCCATTCGCAAACTTCCTCTTCTCGGCGCCACCTACGCGGACCTGTACCGCCGCAGCAAGGTTCAAGAAGCCGTCTACGAAGCTCTCACTCAGCAGTACGAATTAGCCCGTGTCCAGGAAGCTAAGGAGATTCCTACCGTCAAGCTTCTCGACCCTCCCGATCTCCCCGAGATTAAGAGTTTTCCACCTCGTGGACTCATCGGTTTTTCTATCATGTTGCTGGCATTCATCGGCGGCATCCTTTTCCTACTTGGCTCCAAGAGTTGGAGGGAAAAAGATCCACGCGACCTAAGCAAAGCCATTGCCACGGAGATTTGGATCGATTTGAAAGAAAAGCGCCTATTGACTTCAATGAACGGCCGCCCCCACGAACCGGAAAGTGATGTCCCGCGCTCGAGAGGTCGGATGCACCATATACTTTCTTTTCTTGGGCTAGCTAATTACTGGCACAACGGCAACGGTTCTTCCAGTTCATCTGCTCCTTTTTCAAAAAAGGAGCATTTTCAAAAAAGATGACCGGTCTTTTTGATACCTCCATTCCACCGTCATTGCAGTGGAAGCCATCGTCATTTTTTGCACTCAATCACGCCAGAATAAGGCACAACAGTCCGCCAACTCGGATAGGTGTGCGTGGGCTGGTAAGGCTGGTCCGGATTATCTGCCCCGCCGCTTCCGTTGATCAGAGTCCAGGTATTCCTCAGCAAATCCTCACGAATAGCTCGGCCTTCAAAATACCAAGCAACGTACCCCAGAGGAACCACAATGGAATTCGATCGACCCGAGCCCCACAAGAGGTACATCCGCGCGTGGAAGCTCCGTGCCACTTCTTCAGAATCAGGCTCTAGTTGGATAGGGGGACTATCCCCGGTGGGATTCTTCCAGTCATAGGGGTAGACCGTGTCGAGCCCCACACCCAATTCCGCCTGTGGCTCGGACTTTGGTCTGCAAACCATCCACTCTTTCGCTACCCTCACATGCATTACATCTCGGGTCACCAGTTGCACCCAGGTGTAATTCCGCATCAGCCCTTCCGGAAGGTTGTAATGAGCCTGAAAGGAAATTCCGTTCCCGGCAAAACTCATGTAGGAAGAACCTGGCTCCGCTCCAGGCCTCACAATCACTTCCACGGGCGGTACGACCATGTCGCGGAGTGATGGTCCCTCCACGTCGAAAACAGCCGTCGCCGTGGCAGTTTCACCATCATTCATGGTTACCCGGTATGTTACCCGTCGCTGGAGTCCCGGCTGTACCCAATAAAAAGTTACCGTCTCGCCGTTGACGGTGACGGGCTGTGGCCCACCCAATGTTGGCGTATGCACAAACCCGCCCACGTATTCCCCTTCGGGTTCAATCGTCCAGTTCTGGCTGCGAATCTCCAGGCTAGGGTGAAGGACGACGGTTAGCAGGACCTGTTGGCCCACCACCACGGACTGCGTTGTACCGGTGATGTCAAAGGTTTCCCAGAAGATTCGCGGTTTTGGCGACGCCGCAATCACATCGAAGAAGGCGGTGGCAGCGGGCTGTTCCGCACTGTCGATCCAGGCAGTTAATGCGAGCCCACCTGGCAGGTCGCTCGCGATGATGCCATGTACTTGAACGGTTCCACTCTTTGCCAGCCGGAACTCCTCGGTCCCATTCTCGAAGCTCGCGGAACCGGTTCCCGCAAAGCGACGCAGACGAAGAGTTACAGGAACCTGGTTGGTCTCCGGCTCGATCTTCACCTCGAACCAGCCGCTGGCGCCTTGCTTGACTTCGTGCACCTGCCGGATTTCCACTGCCGGTGCCACGGAAACTGTCGGCAACTGAGCTGGATAAGAGCGCATGGAGAATCCGCATGGCATCAAGAAGATGAAAGAGGCACACGACATGAACCGGTTGTAAGAAGGAAACCGCATACGTTTGGTCGGCCCCCACTGCAAACGATAGTTCAACGCTTCCAACATCGCACGCGATCCGGAGAGATCGGCACTCCTTGCTTGTGCGGGTTTGGAAGCATCCACCTTCCCTTGCACAAGCATGGCCCCAGCGCTTTGACGCAATTCGTAGTTAACATACTAACTGCCCGGAAAACCGAAGGGATGCGGGGATTTGCTCTTACAGGCAATCCCGCGCAATGGACGGTTTTTCCTGTGATGAAGACACCCGAGTGTTCCCGTGACAAGATCGGTTTCCATCCGGGGATTCATGCCGAGATTCTGCTCCGAGGGGATCCCGCAAGGGAGAATGCGGAGCGGATCAAAGAAATGCTTACGCTTGATCTCTCGCAATAAAGGAATTTTGGTCCAACAGGTGAGATCCGCATCATAAAAGGGGCATATAAAAGGCGCCCGGGAGAAAGAAACATTCCAGGCAGCGTCGATCGATTGCTAGTTGCTGAGCGGCTCGCCCGTTGAGGCAAACCGTACTCCATCCAGCTCAGTACCGGAAGCAAGGACATCGCGAATCCGTCGTGCATTGGGGCCGGCCTTTTGCTCTGCTGCCAGAAAACATCGAATGGCCTGCGCTAGGGCAGCGTCAGCTGGCATGCGGAAAATCCACGGAATATTGGTTGAGGTAAGGTCGCGGTCGGTCGAAAGTGCCAGCACGGGAAGGAACGATTTCACACCAAGCTGTTCGGCCAGATGACTGGAGTCGCGATCGAGTGCAATCAAACCAAGCACATTGCGGTTGAAGATCGCGTTCACCAGTTCTGTCGATGCCCGGCCCCAAGAAGCGCCGGACGGCACGGCAATCAATTGGACTCGCGAGTCATGGATGGAGTTCAGCGCCGCCTGCACGTCCGATGATTCGATAGCTTGCTCGGCATTTGGACCAAATACGGCGATGCGCACCTCCTTGCTGCTCACGTCACTTATGGAGGGCCCGAAGTAGGAGACGCCACCTTCGCCAACGCGCGCGTAAGGCACCGGCTCGACCATGGACGGAGCATTCTCCGCAATAGGTGCAGCTGGCAAAGCTTCCGAGTGCGCAGGAAACGGATCCATAGAGGCCGGACGATATTCAATTATCCCTTTATGCACTCGTGCCAGGTACATCGGAGCAGTGTTCTTGCTGTTGGTATCGAAGACCATGTGACCGGTTACACCATCGTATTCATACACTTGCGCTAGCCCGTCCATGATGCGCGCTTTGTTCAGGCCGGCCTCGCAGATGGAATCGAGCAGCACATTCATTGCGTCGTAGGCCAGCGAAGCAAACTGTTCCGGTTTCTCGCGGTACTTCGCCGCATAGTCCGCCTTGAATTTCTGCCAGCGAGGGTCTGGGCGCGAGGCGTCGTACGGAAAGACGGCTTCAAATCCCTCGGCCAGGTCGCCGGCTTGCGCGATGAGATCATCGCCAATGGTGCGATAGCTGCCGAAAACCCGCTGCTTCATGCCCAGCTCGTGCATCTGTTTCAGGATCATCGCCGTCTGCGCCTGGTCGGTCCACAACACAATGCCTTCGGCGCGGGAGTCCTGGATAGAACGCAGTTCGCGGCGGAAGTCGGTGGTTCCAGCGGGAAACTTCTGCTCGATTACGACCGGATGGCCGAGGCGTTGCGAGGCCTCCTTGAATTGTGGCGAACCAAACCGGCCGTACCGATTGTTGACGCGGAGCAGGGCCATGCGCTTCAACTTCAATTGGTCATAGATGTGGCGCGCAAGCGTGTACGCCTGTACGCGATCGTCCTGCAGATCGGTGAAGAACCACGGAATGTAGGTTTCTGGAATTGTCGGATCTGTGGATGCGGAATTGACGATAGGAATCTCCGCGCGGAGAGCCAGTCGGAGCGCGATGTGGGTTGACTCTGAACTGATGGAGCCGAAGATGGCCCAATCCTTGTCGTCGTATATCATCTTCACTGCCTGGCTGGAGGCTGCTCCCCAGATGGCCTCGTTGGTAGGCCTTGCGTCACCATAGACTCCCTGGGCTTGCCAGTTGTCATAGTCGTTGCGAGGCAGCAACTTGAAAGGCTTGCCGCAATATCCGCCACGCGCATTCGCTTCGTCTACGGCAAGTTGCGCCCCGTTGAGCATTCGCTGACCGAAAACTTGTTCTGGATTTTTATCGATGGGACCCAGGAATCCGATTCGAATCTCGGTCAGATCGTCCAGATCGGGGTCGGGAATGTCCCGGGCTGCCCCGGAGTAAACGTTGGTCTGGGTGTAGTGATGGTAGTAAGCTTCGGCGAACTTCGAGTAGGGCTGCAGATCTTTGGGCTCGTTCGCATACGGCACGACCGTGCGCTGTGGGCGGGGCTTCGGAGGATGACTTCCGCAAGTGCACGGACCAACTGTCTTCGCCGGATCAGCGGCGTTCTGCGCGAAGGCCGGGGAGACCAGGAGTGTCGCAAGCAAAGGAAGAAGCAGCCTGGTTCCCGATGTCCTACCATTTATGGGCATCCGTCGATTCATAAGACAACCCTCTCGAGTATACGAGCGCCGCGTTTTCGCCCTAAGCGATCCCGATGTGGGGCGCCGTCACTTGGTCACTTCTGCCTGATTCCGTGACTCAGTCCCTTGGCAGTGGCGACCCACACGTCATCGCCCTGGAAATCGATCCCGAGAACGTAGTTGTGCGCTGGGGCGGTCTCGACCGAAACAGGCGTAATTTTCCCCTGTGCATCGCGGATATACATTTCAGGCTTGCCGGTGTCCAGTGCAGGCCGATAGACCGCCCAATTCTCGCCGTCGAAATAAGCCAGTCCCTTGTCCGTGCAGAACCATGCGCGTGAAGCATCGAGTCCCCTTACCTGGTTGGTGAAATCAGAAGGCAGCCCACTGTCCTTGGCCATGAAGTTACGCCAGGAGCGACCGTCATAGTGGCTGTCACCAAAGTAAGTCGCTGCCCAGAGCGTCTTATCCACGTAACTGACCGAGGTCGTAATTTTGTGAATCAAACCCTGATCCTTAAACAACACGATCTCGTTCTCCCCGTCGGGATCGGTGTAGTTCTTCCATCGGCCCGTCGCGATCGTGTATTCCAGTACGCCGCTGCCCCAAACCGCCAGATAGACCTTGTCTGGCCCAACGCTCACGCCATAGATCCAAATCTCTTCCATCGGGGTGTTACGCTCGTTGTAGAGTGACCACTCGCCGGTGCGTGTATTCAGCCGACTTGCTCCGGCAGCCGTCGCGGTCCACACAAAGTCATCCTGCACCCCAACGCCGTAGACCACATCATTCGAAAGGCCGGAATTGAGTTGGGTGTAGGTGTCGATCCGTCCCGCCGAAATGCGGTTCAGGCCGGCCATCGTGCCTACCCACAAATCGCCGGTGCGCTTGTCGAGCGCGAGCGAGAGCACGACACGGTGCGCTAAGCCGTTCGTAGGAGTGAACACCTTCCAACTGCCGTGCTCATATAAAGCCAGGCCGTTCTCCGTGCCCACCCATACGCGGTCTCGATCAACCAAGACAGTGAAGACGTGGTTGTCCGGCAATCCATTCGCGGTCGTAAAGTTCTCCCAGCGAAATCGCGGCATGGCGGTCGCGGCGGGTTTTGCGGTGGCGTGCTTTTCAGCCGCGGTCAGCGGCAGAGCCAGGAGGAGAAGTACGGTCAACACGCGCAGTTTCATAGCGTCCTCAGATATTCAATCAGATCGTTCAGTTCATCCTTGGTCAGA
This sequence comes from Candidatus Acidiferrales bacterium, assembly GCA_963842585.1. Classification (GTDB taxonomy): domain Bacteria; phylum Acidobacteriota; class Terriglobia; order Acidiferrales; family UBA7541; genus Acidiferrum. Next base: position 86,639 of record CAWJHG010000009.1, on the reverse strand, counting down.
TCGCTCGACATGCCATGCTGATCGTGAGGATTGTAGACAGTCCAGATCTCTTCAAGGGTGCTCGCTGACTCGTCATGAAGATAGGGTGCAGTCAGTGCGATGTTCACCAGGTGCGGAGTGTCAAATACCGGGGAGCGATCGGTTGATTTGCCGGTGCCCACGTCAAACTGCAATTGACTGGTGTACTTCGGCCCGCTATGGCAATACGCGCACTGATTTTTCTCGGGAATCGGCTTGCCGAACTTGTCCGTTTTGCGGTTGAAGATCAGCTTGCCCCGCTCTTGGGCCTCGTTCAGTTGGCCATTGGGCTGCCGAAACCGGTTCGGCCTCGGGGGAAGGTTGGTAATATAAAACACCAGGTGCGCAAGCTCTTTTTCCGAGTAGCTCTCGGAACGATAAATGTAAAGCGCGGTGCGTGGCCCGCACTCTACTGTCAAACTGGGATTCCCTCCATTCCACTTGAAAGGCTCGGTGCCGCTCAGGTCCTCGATCAGGCGGTTGTCCACAATGTCTTTCCCAAAGCCGTCCGGCTCGAGATCCCACGTCAGGCCATCAAACGTTGAATCGATATGACAGTTCGCGCAGCTGAACTGTCCCTGAAATGCATAGCGGGATGTGGTGAAGAGCTGCTCTCCATGGCGCAACGCGGTAATTTCCTTGGGGCCGCCCAGGTCGAGCGTTCCCACCGATTTGTTACTCACCGTGTCGATCACGCTGAGGGTGTCATCCATTCGATTGGCCACATACAGTCGCCTGCCATCCGGGCTCATCAGTACACCCCGCGGGTTTTTCCCAACCACAATCCGCGCGATGACGTAGTTCGCCGAGGCCGACAGATCGTTCACGAACGGCTTCCGCCGACTACGCGCGAAGGCTAGCAGGCGCTTGGTATCAATCACGGTCACGATGTCAGAGCCCGAAGCGGTAACGAAAATGCGCGACTTATCGGGCGCAATGGCAACTCCATATTGCAGCGAATAGTAGTGTTCGAGCTCGTCAAGCGGCACTTCGATCGTTCCACCTGCATCCGCGCCAAATACGGTCAACGAATGTCCAAAGACCCAGCCATGTTCCACGTGCGCCATGGGCACCAGATTTTTCGGGCGCATTTGCCCGATCACGCCCAACCGTCCATCGGCTGAAATGGCCACATGAAACATGCCGGCTACGCCTTCGACAGGAATACGTTCGACCACGGCTTCCCGCGTAGTATCAATCACCGTAACTTCCGACTGCGGGACAGCCCGTTGTTCCCCGATCCGGGGATACACATGGGTGCAATAAACGCGGGTTCCGTCCGCAGAGATGGTCAGGTAGCTTGCGCCGTGCCCGGCCATGAGCCGCTTCCGCTCGACTCCGGTGGCAATGTCAATCACTGAAACGTCATTGGAGATGCGGTTCGCGACATACAGCGTCTTCCCCGTGCGGTCCACAACAACGCCATAGGGTTCAGCACCGGTCGGAATTTTGCGTGTCACCGACATGCTGGCGGTATCAATCACCGACACAGTGTCATCCCAAGAGTTCGTGACAAACACCTGTCGCCCGTCGGGAGTAACGGCAACAGTGCGCGGAATATGTCCGACGCGAATTCGATGCAGCACGACGCCGTCTCTTGCCTTCATGACCAGGAGTTGATCACTGTGCTCGCAGACGACAAAAAGCAGCCGGGCATCGGGTGAGAACGCCATTTCCGAAGGGGATAGATATTGCTCGTCGCTTTCTTCAGCGCTGGCCTGCACCCGCGGCAAAGCCGCGGACAGAAGTGCGAGCGTTATCGCTCCGGCGGCACAGGCGAGAGCAATCCCAAGCCCTCGCCTCACTTCGGTTCCTCCACGGTCAGCACTGCATCCATTCTGGGAGACTCGATGACTTGCTCCTTGCCGCTCGGCCAGCGAACGACCAGCTTGTCCACTCTGGCTGCGGTGCCCAGGCCAAAGTGAATCCGGCCGTCATCCTGCGAAAGATAGCCAGAGGCTGAGCTACGCTCGGCCACTTGGGTGCGCCCGCCCGCGGTTAGCTCCAGGCGCGCGCCGAGACCGTCGCGATTGCTCTTGGTGCCCTTCAATTTGATCGTGAGCCAATGGTTGGTCGTAAGGGTCACGTTGTGCAAGAGCGTGCCCTGCGCATTCAGGTTCACCAGGTAAGCGTCCACCCTGCCATCGTTGTCGTAGTCCGCAAAGCAGCCACCGCGTGCCACGGTCTTCACGTCCAGCACAGCGCCACCCTGCTTCGAGACGTCTTCAAAAACACCACTGCCAAGATTGCGAAACAGCGAATGCTCCTGCGGGATCATGTGGATGAGCCCGCCGTGAAACGCCAAAATGTCGAGCCAGCCATCGTTGTCAAAGTCATAGACGCCCGTGGCCCAACTGGTGTACTGCGCCTCGGCCTGCGCCAGTCCAGAGGCAGTTGAGACGTCCTCAAAACGCCCTTTGCCGGTGTTGTGCATCAGCCGGTTGTATTTGGAATCGGTCACCCAAAGGTCGAGTTTTCCGTCGCCGTCCACATCGGCAAAGACCGGGCCCATCGAAGAAGTGGCCTCGCCGTTCTGGCCGTAGGCAACTTCCTGCTCGGTGGCAATCTCTGTGAAGGTTCCGTTGTGATTGTTGTGAAAGAGGAAGTTCTGGGTCTTGTCATTCGAAACGTAGATGTCCGGCCAACCGTCACCGTCAAAGTCAGCCGTAGCCACGCCCATGGTTCGTCCGATGAACTCGCCGATGCCGCTCTTTTCGCTTACGTCGGTAAAAGTGCCGTCGCAATTGTTGTGGTACAGCACGTTGGTATCACCGGCATAGTCGAGCGGGCCCGGGTAGTTATCTGCGGCGTAGTAATTACGATACGTCGGATCAAACTTCACATAGCGTCCGATAAACAGATCGACACAACCGTCCTTGTCATAGTCGAGCCACGCGGAACTGATCGACCAGCGATCCACCTTGATTCCTGCCTTTTCCGTGACATCGGTAAAGGTGCCGTTGCCGTTGTTGTGGTACAGCACCACTTTGCCAAAACCAGTCACCAGCAAATCGACGAAACCGTCGTTATCGAAGTCCGCCGCCGTGACGGCAATCGAGTACATGTCGGGGGCAAGGCCGGCCTTGTCGGTCACGTCGGTAAAGGTCCCATCCCCGTTGTTGCGGTAGAGATGGTTGTGCGGGGGCGGATCCGGTTTCACCTTCATCGGATGCGGGTGCATGCTGTCTTCGAGCGGCCTCCCGCTGAGCACGTAGAGGTCGGGCAAGCCATCATTGTTGTAATCAAACCACACACAACCGCCGCCCGTCGCTTCAAGCAGTGAGCCAAGAGCCTCGGAGCCCATACTGTGGGTGAAGTGAATTCTCGAGGAATCGGTGGCATCGTCGAACCGGATGGTCGCCGATTTCGTGGCCGGGACCGGCGCGGGCTTTGACTTGACCGGAGCGGCCTCGACTTGCGCGGCTGCGGACCGGACCGGCGGCATGGCAATGAAGAATAGTCCTAGCAGCAGCGCACGCATTTCAGTTCCCTCCCTTAGCCGCTTCGGCCGGGGCGCCGGTCAGATCCACTGGAGTGGTCGTGCGAAGCAACACACCCGGGACGGCGTCATCCGGCGCACGCTCAGGTCCCGCGTGGCAACCTACGCAGATGCGCTGTTCGCCACCGCGCGCCCACATCCAGCCGCCCTCCTTGCGCACTACATTCCCCCGTGCGTTCAAGAGTTCGAACTTCAGCGGGCTATCACCGGGTGCCTCGATGAAGAAGGAGCCATCCTTTTCCACAGGGGCCGTCCCGAGAACCCTCACGTTGCCCTGCGGATCCAGCGTGGAGACCCGTACCGTCGAGACTGTCCCGCCCGGCATTTCCCCCTCGCGCGAAAGATAGATGTTCAGGGCCAACAAGTTCGTGGTCGTCCAGTTGTGAAGCGCAGTCGGAAAACGGTTCGCCGCTGGCCGCGGGGCCCTGACGACGGGCTCGACAATGTTCTCACCCGGCTCCGCGACCAGAGTTGTGAGGGTATGCCCGCCTGGATTCCAGAGCTTAAGCGCATAGCGCTCGGCGGCCCGGTCCTTGCCCGCGTTTTGTGCAGGTCGAAAGGAGAGGATCAAGGTGCCTGAAGGCGATGCCGCGATGCCGCCGGCATAGTCGCCCGGAGGCACGTTCACCGTCACCTCGTGAGCCACGGGCGAGGTGAAACGACCTAACCCGTGCTTGCTGACAAAGACAATGTCTCCTGTGGCGACTTGCTTTCCGTCCGAGCGAGAGTGACCGTGGTCGCAACGATAAGATTCAACGCCGCTCCCATCCGGATAGACGGTGTAGATCTCCGGCTGCCCGGAACTCCCAAGAGGAAAACTCGATTCAAAGAGCACTCGCCCATCCTGCAACACATCGGTCGGAAGAAAATTTCCTGGCGCATAGGTCAGTCGCAGCGGTACCCCGGTCCCATCAAGGGCCGCCGCCTCCAGCACATAACGGCCGCTCGTCTTACGCGCATACACGAAACGACCGTCCGGCAAGTAGACTGGCCTGATGCAGTCGTCCGCGCCAGAGGTCACGCGACGCGGTTTGCCTCCGCGAATACCAATTTCATAGACTTGCCATGGATCGCCGCGCTTCTCTTTTCCGGCAAAGAGGACGGAGGTGCCTTCGAAGTTCAGACTTGGATCGACCGCAGCCACAAACCCTTCAATCAGCGGGTGAGACAGGTTGCCTTCCTTGATTACGATCTCGCCTCCGAGGGGAAACCTCTCCGCGCCCTGAAGCCACGCTTCAGCGGAGTAGGAAGGAGTGCGAGCAAATAGCAAGGAACTACCGTCCCGGGCGGCAACAGGGTCGGTTTTTGCGATCGCATCGAGCGCGAGAAAACGGGCCGCCAGCACGGCAGCGCTTCCAAGCACGAGAAGAAACAGCACTCCCGAGATGGCTGGCTTTTTCATAATTTCGAATCCCGGTCAGTGCCTGATCCGACTCGCTGCGCGGTGGCCCGAGAAACTGCCTGCGTGCTCAAGAGTGGTTCCATGCACGTTCAACCCTGAGCGAGAAGAAGCGCAAGCATTGCTCAGGACAGGAAGAAATACACGACGAAACCTGCAAGCACGGAATGACTGGTCAGGCCTTACCGGGTTCGCTCCCTCCAGCATCAGTGCACGCACACCGATGTATGGATTTCCGGGCGGCAAGGAGCGAACCGTGCAAGCGGAACAAGGTGGGTTGAAGCCCGGTTGTAGAGAACTTTAGCTCCCGGGAAAAAAGTCAGCAATAGTTGTAAAGCACTAGACGGCCACCGTGCTCACAAACCAATGCAGGCGCGGGTCGTCATCGGGTCCAATCCCGGCGAGGATCTGACAGAGGCGACTCAATGAGGTTGCTCTGGCCTCGCGCGAAGCACCAACTACTGGGTAAAAAGGCGCTGGAGTTGTTCGAGGTCAGAAGGAGCGACGTCCGAGGCGGCCGAGAACTCCATTCCACCTTTGCGCCAAATGATCCATTGATAGCCCTGGAGCGACCCCGCACGCGGAGAGGAATCGGCCTCAGGGGTCGGCCAGATGAAAACGCTTACCAGGTGTTTGCGCCGGGCATAGACGAGCGCAGCGACGGTACGACCATGAACAACGTCGAGGCGGCCTCCCTCAAGCGGAAAGCCCTGTTCAGAGAAGTCCCGGACAGGGGGAGCGAAATCAACTTTGCCGTCGAACCAGGGCTTGACCGTGTGTTGGTCGGTCGAGACGACGTCGGTCAAGTGACCAGGTTGCAGCGAGCGCAAGTGTGCATCTACGACCTCGGCAGCCAAGATCTCCTGGCCATCGGGGCCACGATACATGGAGGCAACTCTCGAGCCGGCATAGGCCAGGAGAATCAGCGCAGCAGCCATCGCCAGCCAGCTCCATGGCTTCCGTGTCGAACTTTTCGAGGTCTCGGTCGTGATCGGGCTGCCGGAATGAATGCCCATCAGTGCTTTTTTGCGAAACGAAGCCGGTGTTGGCTGCATAGAGCTGCGCCGCATTCATAGAAGAGCGCAGCGCTTTCAACCCCTCGAGCGCCCGGGAGCACTCCGGGCATTGTACCAGGTGACGCTCGAAATCGGCGGCGCCGAGAGGGTCCAGTTCGTTGTCGAAATAACCATGAAGAACGGTTTCGCCGCGTTCACAGCTCATGGTTGGCCTCCTTGCGGCCGGGGTTGGTTAGGGCCAGCTGGAGCTGCCGACGAGCACGCGAAAGAGTGGACATGACCGTGCCGATCGGAATGGAAGTAATGGTGGCAATTTCCCTATAAGAGCACCCCTCCAGTTCGCGCAGTACGAGCACTTCTCGAAAGCGCGGGGGCAAAGACTCAAGGGCCTGAGTAAGACGCTCGCGATTGTCACCGGCGATCGCGAGCGCTTCCGGCGTGGGGCTTTCGGGTCCGTGCAGCTCTTCGTCGAACTCGGTCATGTTTTGTCCGTGGCGATTCTTATCCATCCAGGTGTAACAGGTGTTCCGGACGATCTGCAGGAGCCACGCGCGGACGTCTCCGCCGTGGAAGCCTGGGAAGAAGCGATACGAGCGAAGGATCGCCTCTTGCGCGGCATCTTCGGCATCGGCGCCCCGGCGCAAGAGCCAGCGGGCGAGATTATAGGCGGCATCGAGATGCGGCAAAACCAGCCTCTCGAAGCGCACCTGATCCTGCGAGTCCAGCACGTCCGAACCTTTCCCCTGGACAGGATTGCTCAATGAGAAGGACTCCCCCGGGGGTGATTTTATTCCCATTTGCACCCCTTTTTCTGCCGCTTCAAAAAAAAAGCCATTTGCGTGCTCCCGGGAATAAAAAGCCTCGGTCCCGGGTCTCTATGGATGAAACACGTCCGAAGGCGGCGCGGGGCGCAGTTGCCACTCTCAATCCCGCGCCGCCCGTAACAAGGGATGGCCCGCGGAGGAAAAGCACGGCGAGCAAGCAACAATTTGCGTTCGAGGAGGATTTATGGCTGAAAACAAGAAAGACGAGCTACTGCAGGATCACAACCACGATGGCATCGACCGGCGGGGATTTCTGAAGTGCATGGCATGGGCAGGGACGGGAGCGCTGTGCGTGATCAAGGGTGGCGTCCTGAATTCCTACAGTATGAGCCAGATCTCACAGACGGGAAGCAAGGTTGCGGCAGGTGAGTTGAGTTTTGTGCAGATCAGCGACAGCCATATGGGGTTCAACAAGGCAGCGAATCCGGATGTTGTGGGAACTCTGAAAGCAGCGGTAGACAAAATCAACGGACTCTCGCGCCCACCAGAGTTCATCCTGCACACGGGGGACATCAGTCACCTCTCGAAACCTGAGGAATTCGATACGGTCGATCAGATCCTGAAGAGTGCGACGCCGAAGGAGGTCTTCTTCGTGCCCGGAGAGCACGACATGCTCAACGACGACGGCAAGCAGTATTTTGACCGTTACGGAAAAGGGGCAAAAGGGGCGGGCTGGTACAGCTTTGAGAAGAAGGGTGTTCATTTCATTGGACTCGTGAACGTGCTTCATCTAAAAGCCGGTGGGCTTGGCTCGCTTGGACCCGAACAACTTGAATGGATGAAAAATGACGTCAAGCATTTGAAGCACAGCACGCCCATCGTCGTTTTCGCGCACATTCCGCTGTGGTCGGTGTACCCGGAATGGGGTTGGGGCACGGAGGACAGCGCACAGGCCCTGACGTACTTGAAAAAGTTCGGTTCGGTGACCGTGCTGAATGGCCACATCCACCAGACCATGCAGAAGGTGGAAGGAAAGGTGACCTTCCATACCGCTGCGTCCACTGCATTTCCCCAGCCACAGCCCGGCAAGGCCGATTCCCCGGGGCCGATGAAAGTACCGGCGGAGCAGTTGAAAAGCTTGTTGGGAACTACGGATGTGAACTATGTGCGGGGCCAACACGCGCTCGGGATCGTGGATACAACACTCGGTTGATCAAGAACGGATTCGCCTGAAGCAATCAAACCAATTCAAGTCGACGGAGAAAGGGTAGAACAATGTTGAGGAGACTGGTCTGTATCGGAAGTTTAGCGGCCATCATCGGCGCGCTCGGGTTATCCGCGGGATTGCGGAGCGTGACGGCGAATGCTCAGCAAATGCAACCTGCGGCGATGGAAGTGAAGATCGACAACTTCAGTTTTGGACCCACCACTCTGACGGTCCCGGTGGGCACGACCGTCACATGGACAAATCGCGACGATATTCCCCACACGGTTGTCAGCACGGAAGGTGCATTCAAGTCCAAAGTACTGGACACCGACGAGAAGTTTACCTTCACCTTTAATAAGACCGGGAGTTATCCCTACTTCTGCTCCATTCATCCGAAGATGACCGGCAGGGTCATCGTGCAGTAATACAATCATGAACGTAAACCCGCTCGACATCAGAACGGTGTTTCTTGCCAAGCATGCCCAACATGTCGTCCTGATTCACTTCCCCATCGCGGTGTTCACCATCGCAGTGGTTTTCGATTTCGTCGCAGAATGGACCAGGAACCGCTCGCTCGCCAGTGCGGCATATTTCAATCTTCTGGTCGCCACGGTGTTCACGCTGCCAGTGGTGGCAACCGGGCTTGCGGCCTGGCAGTGGGCACTCGACGGACAAAAGCTGAAAGGGATTCTCCTGGCCCATCTGGTTCTCGGGTGCCTATCGACTCTGCTGATCTGGCTGGTGTTCTGGATCCACTGGCGCGTCCGGGGCAATCCGGATCTCGCCCCGCCCGTTTACCGCCTCCCCATCGAAGCAATAGCAGTAGTGCTTGTCGGATTGACCGGTCATCTCGGAGGATTCCTGAGTGGTGTGAATGGCCCAGGCTAACAAAAAGGCGTTCGGGGCTTCCGACAATCCCTCCTGGCGGCAGGGAACGGGTTGTCACGCGGCGGCCGTTTCGAACTCTTGCCTGTCTGCCAGGTCACCGCAAAGCGTCCAGTGACAACCCTCGAATTGAGGCATCCAGCAGCTGAACGGTGTGCACCACCGGTACTTTATGCTCTCCTCGGTTCAGAGCGGCTTCGAGTTGCAGAATACAACCCGGATTTCCTGTAGCCACTAGGTCGGGGTTTATCGAGAGGATCAGCCGCGCCTTGCGATCACCTAATTCCGCCGCTGTGTCCGGTTGCACCAGATTATAGATTCCAGCCGAGCCACAACAGATGGGCGACTCTGGAATCTCCAGTAACTCCACGCCAGGAATCTGTGCCAGAAGCGATCGCGGTTGTGCGCGGATCCCCTGGGCATGTTGCAGGTGACAGGAATCATGGAATGCCAGCCGCACCCGTAGCGGCTTGCGTTCGGCTCGGGGCGATAACTCGGAAAGAATCTCACTGATGTCCTTACATTTTGCGGCGAAGCACCGGGCCCGTTCGGCATAGACGGGATCGTCTCGCAACAGGTGAGCGTACTCTTTAACGCTCGAGCCGCAGCCAGCGGCGTTGATGACCACCGTTTCGACATTGGCTTTTTCGAACACGTCAATGGTCTTGCGGGCAAGCTCTTTGGCCTGCTCTTCTTCGCCGGCATGCACGAACAGCGCACCACAGCAGCCCTGTTCGCCGGGTGCCACAACTTGGCACCCTTCTGCAGCGAGAACCCGCGCTGTCGCCGCATTGACGTGGGAAAAGAAGGTCCGCTGCACACATCCGAGCAGCAGCCCAACCCGCTGGCGTTGTTTGCCCTGGGCAGGAGTTATTGCCGGAACAGGCTCTGCAAAACTCACTTTGGGGAGCAGCCGATCCATCGTTCGGATCGATTTCGGCAACAGACGAAAAGCGCCGATGGCGCGTAGTGCGGCTTGCACTCCACTTCTCTGATAGACCAGCAGTGGCCATTGCAGAAATTTCAATCGCTGCGGATTCGTAAAAGTCCGAAACAGGAACCAGCGGTGAACCTTTTCTGAAAACGTCCGAGGGTAGTTTCGTGCAATCTGAGCGCGCGTGGCTTCGATCAGCTTTCCGTAATCGACCCCTGATGGGCACGCAGGCATGCAGGCCACACATCCGAGACAGGCATCGAAATGGCTGACCCATTGGTCGTTCATCTGTGCCGTGCCGTCGAGGGCCATCTTCATCAGGTAGATTCGCCCACGGGGGGAATCCATCTCTTGTCCCCAGAGCACGTAGGTCGGGCAAACCGGCAGGCAGAAACCGCAATGAACGCACTTTTCGAGGATGTTCTCTGCGGGAGGGTGCTGCGGGTCAAAAGCACTCGGCGAACTCGGTTTTTTGTTTTCGAAGGTCATTTGATCAGATGCCCGCCACGAACCGTCCAGGATTGAGCGTACTTTTCGGATCTAACTCTCGTTTAACAGCCCGCATCAGGCCGACCGCGTCGCCAGGATTCCCCCAGGCATCCATGAACTCGAGTTCTTTTGGCCGTCGCAAGATCACAAACGAACCACCGTCGCCTTCCACATCAGCCCGGAATTTCTTCACCGTTATGGACAGCTGGTCAGCACCCCCTTCGAGGGACAGGGTGCCAATTCCGGTTGCCTGCATGACCATGTGCCAATTCAGCCGATTGGATTCAACCAGCTTGCCCAGGACTCCAAAAATGGTTGCGGTTTTTGCAGGCAGCACACAGACTTTGCCGATCACAACAGGATTGAGCGAGGGCGCCCACAATTCTTGCCGGGCTTTCCAGATGGACTCCGGTGACAGTCGAGCCTCGGTGGACCCGAGCAATTTACGTAGCTGTGCTTCTTGCGCGTTGATTCCGGCTTCCGTAGCTTCAAACAGGATGTCGGCGCGCGGCACACCGCCTCCCCGACAACAAATCTGCAATGAGCTGTGGGCGAGTTGGGAATCCTGGATAGAAAGCACTTGCCGCTGAAGGGTCTCGAAGTTATCTGCCGTGAACGAAAAACTTTTGGCACCGTGCGGGATGGGATGTACGCGAAACACCGCACGCGTGATGATACCGAGCGTGCCGAGTGCGCCGGTGGCCAGCTTCGGAAGATCATAGCCGGCAACGTTCTTCACCACTCTGCCGCCACTCCTCGCGAGCGTTCCGTCCGACAAGGCAATGGTGACACCAATGATCAGATCGCGCAGAGCTCCGAATCGCAATCGCAAAGCCCCACTGTCATTGGTCGACAGTACACCGCCGATGGTCGCCCGCTCCGGCCACAGGCAATCACACGCGAGCCTTTGGCCATGTTTTGCCAGCGCGCTTTGCAGTACCTCCAGAGTGCAGCCAGCCTCAACAGTGACGGTAAGATCTGCCCAGGCGTGCTCCTCGATCCGATTGAACTTCGCGAGAGAGAGAATCGCATCCGCTCTTTTGGGGGGGTTGCCCCAATCGAGTTTTGTGCCCCCTCCCCTCGGGATAACGGTAATGTCCGCTTCGTTCGCGGCGGCAAGCAAGTGTGCCAACTGCCGCTCGTCGTCCGGCTCAACAACAAATTGGGCGAAGACCCCGGAAACGTGGTCACTCTCCGTGGCGGCTCGCAGATTCTGCGGACCGACCGCCGTGCGGAGTTTCTCTTCGATGGCGCTAGTTTTCAGCATGGTCGGCGGATGGGTCCATCGCTCCTCATCAAAACCGTTCAGCGATCCCGGCCGATTCCAAAGGGTGGGGCACATATTCACCGGGCTTTTCTCCACACAGCCGCGGAGTCGGGAATATCTTGGTGGGATTGGACAGCTGGAGAGGGTCAAATGCGCAACGCACGCGCTGCATGGTGTCCAGATCCGGTTCGCTATACATTTTGGGCATCATCCGTTTTTTCTCCTCCCCTACCCCATGCTCGCCGGTAATGGAGCCGCCGGCCGCGAGGCATAACTCCAGGATCCGGTAGGAGAGTGACTCAGCAGCCTGTTCCTGTCCCGCAATATGCCGGTCGTAGAGAACCAGAGGATGGAGGTTGCCGTCGCCGGCATGGAAGACGTTGGCAACGCGAAGCCCCGTCTCCTGGCTCAAGCGCGCAATTTCGCTCATCACTTGCGGCAGGGCGGTTCTCGGAATGACGCCGTCCTGAACAATATAATTCGGTGAGATTCTTCCCATCGCCGCGAAGGCAGCCTTGCGGCCCTTCCAGACCAGCGCGCGCGCGGCGTCGGTTTCAGCGACCCGGACTTCCGAAGAGCCGTTGTTCTGGCAAATCTCCTCTACCTCGCGCATCAAGCACTCTACTTCCACGACCGGGCCGTCCAGTTCCACGAGGAGAAGCCCGCCGCAATTCGGATAGTTGGCATGCACGGAGGCTTCGGCTGCCTGGATCGCCAGGCTATCCATCATCTCAATGGCCGCGGGCAACATGCCGGCCGCGATGATGTCGCTGACTGTTGCGCTGGCTTCGCTGGTGCCGGGAAATGCAGCGAGCAGGGTGCGGATACATTCCGCACGCTTCACGATTCGCAGGATCACCCGGGTGGTGATGCCCAACGTGCCTTCCGAACCGACAAACACCCCGGCCAGGTCGTAACCCGGGCAATCCAGGGCTTTTCCCCCGATATGAACAAGCGACCCATCGGGAAGAACGATCTCCAATCCGAGCACGTGAGTGGTCGTAAATCCGTACTTCAGACAGTGCGCTCCCCCGGAGTTCTCGGCAACATTCCCGCCGATGCTGCAGACCGATTGCGAGGAAGGGTCCGGGGCATAAAAGTATCCCTGTGGTTGGACCCGGCCGGTAACGTCCAGATTGATCACCCCGGGTTCCACAACCACCCGAGCATTCTCAAGGTCAACCTCGAGAATGCGATTCATCCGCGCCAGGCTAATGACAATGCCGTTGAGAACCGGCAGCGCTCCGCCGCTCAGGCCCGTTCCCGAACCGCGGGCGACAAAGGGAATGCGCTCTCGATGACAGATGCGGACAATCGCCTGCAGCTCGGAAGTATCGGCGGGCAGCAGGACCGCGAGGGGCATGACGCGAAAATTCGTCAGCCCGTCGCATTCGTAGGTGTGCAGCTCTTCCGGCGAACAGACGAGGCCGGCCGAACCAACGATCGTTCGAAACTCTTCGAGGATGGGGGCTTCCACGGTCGCCTTTCCGAGAAAGAGAGACTTCAACCGTCCGCGCGGGGGACCTCGAGAGCAGAGTGCACCATCAGCGCACGAAGGTCAAACCGTGAGGGATAAGGTGCGGAAAGACGTAGGCATAGAGCATGACGATGACACCTACAACGGCGGCTAGAGCCACGGAATGCCAGAAGACGTAGCGGAAAATGATGCCTTCGTTCCCTACCTGATTGGTGGCCGCCGTGGCCACGCAAATCGACTGCGCGTCCACCATCTTGCCCATGACCCCCCCGGCACTGTTGGTGGCGCACATGAGAATCGGGCTCAAGTTCAGCTGCTCGGCCGTGATCCGCTGCAAACCGCCGAACAGGGCGTTCTAAGAGGTATCGCTGCCGGTCAAGGCAACGCCGAGCCAACCGATATAGGTTCCGAAAAACGGAAAGAACCAACCCGTGCGCGTGAATGCCAGCCCTAGGACCGCGTCCATGCCCGAGTAACGGGTTACGTACCCGAGCCCCAACATGAAGGACATGGCTACGATCGCGTGCCGCATTCGAAATAAGGTATGGCCAAAAATCTGGACCATTTTCTTCGGCTTCAGACCCAGGATGATTCCAGAAACGATGGCTGCCAGGAAGCAACCGGTCCCCGTTGCCGTCAGCCAGTTAAAATCGAATTTCGCATTCTCGGGCGTCGGCTTGGCGACCACAGGTTGCGCCCGGTAAACCGCTTTGTGGAGGTACGGAACTTCCCAGCCGCCTGTTTTGAAGGCCGGGGTGGTGGCCTTCCCCATGGCCGTCTTGATGGACGGAAGTCCCCAGAGCAGGACGAAAATAGAAAGAATGGCAAAGGGTAACCACGCCTTCGCAATTTGTGAGCCGGTATAGTGTCGCAGGGTTGGCGCCGTCTGCAACTGGCGGATGTCCCATTCGTCGTCCATCTGGTCCGCGATAATCGGGTTTACGGGCGCCGCCGGACCCACAACTTCCTTAACGGGCAAGGGAGTGTCCCGCTCATCCTCAAATCGCCAGATCCGTTTCGGCTTCCAGAAGCGCAGGAAGACCACCGTTGCCACCATGGATGTCACACCTGCGGCAATGTCCACCAGGTTGCTGTCCATGTAGTTCGACCAGAAGAACTGCATGCCCGCGAAGGAGAGCCCGACAACCAGAATCGCCGGGAGCACTTCGAACGTTTCTGCCCAGCCGACCATGGCCCGAACCAGCCAGAAAGGGACCAGTACGGCGGTGAACGGCAGAATGCGGCCGATCATGGCGTTAAGATCGCTTTCCGGAAGGGCGGTAACGACCGCCAGGGTGTGTACGGGAGTTCCAATGGCCCCCCAGGCGACCGGCGCCGTGTTGGCAATTAAGTTCAGGGCAGCAGCATGAAAGGGCTTAAAGCCAAGCCCGATCATGAATGCGCCGGCAATCGCAACCGGAGCGCCGAACCCCGCAGCGCCCTCAATAAACGCCCCAAAACAGAAGGCCACGAGCAACAGTTGCAGCCGCCGGTCTGGCGTGATTGCGGCAACCGATTGCTTCATGATTTCAAACTGCCCTGTTTCCACAGAAATGTCATAAAGGAATACGGCGGCGATCACAATCCACACAATCTTCAGCAACCCGAATGCGGCGCCATAGAAAAGGCTGGTGACAGCCAGCTTGGCGGGCATTCCGAAGATGAACATCGCGCAGAGTACTGCGGTGGTAGCCCCGGCGATGGCGCACCAATGAGGACGGACCTTCAGCCCGGCGAGCAAACCGAGCAACACAATGATGGGAAGAGCGGCGACTAGGGTCGAAAGCCACCAGTGGCCGAAAGGATCGTACACTTGCGTCCAGGTCATGATCCAACCTCCGGAGGAAGCGATCTTGCAACCCGTGTCTGCCCGAGTGATCCGATCAGCCGAAGCAACTCGATTGCGGATTGGTGGAGTGATCCGACACTCCGCCCCATTCTGCTCGGCATCAAATACCCTCTAATGGCTCGTCTGTCAAGCGATGAGTCCATTCTTGTCAAAGCTCTTTAGAATTATCCCTTTGGTCGTTTTGAGGTCGGTCTATTCCCTTCGTGTCCGCTCGAAGGAGAGAGAGTCTCCCGGACCCGTGAGGGTAGCCTCTTCAACCGAGATGCCGCTTGCCACAGGGAGCATGGGCAGCGTACTTTGCTGAATGGGAGGTACCGTGTTGCGCTGCGCCGAGAGATTGACCGGCAAGACTCCCTGGTCGAGGTGACGACTGATGACTACTCCTGCTGGCGCTCGGAAGGGCGTCGAAATCCTAGCTGCGACCCAGGCAGGCCAAGATCGTGTCCTTACACCTGAGGCAATGCAGTTTGTGGCGGCTCTACAACGACGCTTCCAAACCCGACGGATCGGACTCCTGGCCGCGAGAGCCGAGCGCCAGGGACGTCTGAATGCAGGAGAAAAACCCGACTTCCTCCCGGAGACACACGCGATACGCGACTCAGAATGGACTGTCGCCCCGATTCCCAAGGATTTGCTGGATCGCCGGGTAGAGATTACCGGTCCTGTGGACCGCAAAATGATCATCAATGCGTTGAACTCCGGCGCAAAGGTGTTCATGGCCGATTTTGAAGATTCGAATACCCCCACTTGGGCGAACCAGATCGAAGGCCAGCTCAATCTGATGGACGCGGTGCGCCGCACCATCACGTTTTCCGAACCCTCGACAGGCAAGAACTACCGACTGAATGAAACGACCGGAGTTCTCTTCGTTCGCCCTCGGGGATGGCATCTCGAAGAACGGCACGTTTTGGTTGATGGTCAGCCGATGTCAGGTTCACTGTTCGACTTTGGCTTGTACTTTTTTCACAACGCGAGAGAGCTCCTGGCCTCCGGAAGCGGCCCGTATTTCTATCTTCCAAAACTCGAAAGCCATCTCGAAGCCAGGCTGTGGAACGACATTTTTGTCTATGCCCAGAATAGTCTGGGACTTCCGCAGGGCAGCATCCGGGCTACGGTGTTGATCGAGACCATTCTCGCGTCTTTCGAAATGGACGAAATTCTCTATGAACTCCGCGATCATTCTGCGGGACTCAATTGCGGTCGCTGGGACTACATTTTCAGTTTTATCAAGAAGTTCTCTCACGATCCCAAAGCAGTTTTACCGGACCGCGCCCAGGTCACCATGACAACGCATTTTCTCCACTCCTACAGCAAGTTATTGATCCGGACCTGCCACCGCCGGAACATTCACGCTATGGGAGGGATGGCCGCGTTCATCCCCATCAAGAGCGACCCGGTCGCAAACGAGAAGGCCATCGCCCAAGTACGCGCGGATAAGGAGCGCGAAGCCGGGGATGGTCACGATGGCACCTGGGTTGCGCACCCGGGGCTGGTTCCCATTGCCGCGGAGATATTTGATCGCCTCATGCCCGGCCCAAATCAGATCGACAAGAAACTTTCTGACTTTCACGCTTCTGCGGCAGATCTGCTGGAAGTCCCGTCCGGCGAGATCACCGAAGCGGGTCTTCGTCAGAATGTGGCTGTTGGACTCGGCTATCTGGAGGCCTGGCTCCGCGGTACCGGATGCGTTCCGCTCTTCAATCTGATGGAGGATGCGGCGACGGCGGAAATCAGCCGTGCCCAGCTCTGGCAGTGGATTCACCAGAATGCGCACCTGAAGGATGGACGCAAGATAGACGTCCAGTTCTGCGACCGGATGATCAGCGAAGAGCTTGCCAAAGCGAAACAGGCCATCGGTGCCACCCGTTCTTCCGCCTTTGAAAGATCGGCACAGCTTATGCGGGACTTGATCCGCTCTCCTGAGTTCATCGAGTTTCTTACCCTACCGGCTTATCAGCAGATTCTGACCGAAGGTAACTGAACGACCTGCTTCAGACGATTCACACCGCCCGTTGTGCCCCTGGATTCGAGATCCGCCGGTGGGAACGTTCAGAGATGGCAGGTTCGCTGCGGTCCCAGATCCGGCAGGGACCGGGGTAGAAGAAACCTGCGACCGATCGGGGACCGAGAAGTCACCACGCGGCGGTGGTGATGGATCTCGCAGGTAACGTCAAGCGAAGAGTTTTCCCGTTGGACGCGAGATTCACGTCGATGTTCTCTCTCAAGCTATTCAGCAGCTCTGCCACGTACCCGCCCTCGGGAGTCTCGAACGTCATGACCCGGACACCTTTGACTTTGCCCGTGGTCTCCAAGCGAACTGCCCCCGGTCGCACAAATTTGCTGAAATGGGCCAGATACCAATAGGTTCCCGTATAGGTAATTGCGTGAGTGGTTTTGTTGACGATGATCACGGGATGCTGGGCGTTCGGATCGGGGTTCCCGTGGATTGGAGAGACTGCCCAAGGACCGCCGGTCTCATCGAGGATGGCATTCCAGTACAGCCACGCGGACGTTCCGGCTTCGAGATCGTTGAAGATGATATTGCCCCAGACGTCGCCGTCGTCGAAATCGTAGATCGGGAGTTTCTTGCTTTTCGGGTAACCGGCCTCATAGGCATAGCAGAGCTCATCCATCCAGAACGGCAGATCCGAATATTTTTTCTCCAGTTCTGCAATCTTGTCGAAATTCTTGAAATCGTAGCCGTGATAAGCGACCACGGAAACGAATTTGCGCGCGGCCGGGTCATCGAGCACCACCGGATAGCGTTTGTAGGCGACCTTCCGTTCCGGCGCTTCGCTCATCATCAATTTCGTCGTGAGCCCGGATTGCTCGAGTGCCGGACCGACATAGTCCCTCAAGAGAACCTTGATCTCCGGATACTTGATTTTTGTGTAGACCTCTTCCGGCTCATTGAACAAACTCAAGTAATCCACAACGATGCCGTGTTTTTTGTACTCTTCGAGATAACGCATGAAATATTTTGCCAGCACCGGATAATACTTGGGCTGAACGTCCTGGTGTTTCTTCACGTCAAAGAGCATCCAGTCGGGCGGATAGTCGATGGGTGCCTGGAGGGCAAAGTTTCCGTACTTTCGGGCTCGGAGAATATAGGTGCCAACTCCATTCGGACCAAAATCACGTTCCACCGAGAAGTTCTTCAATTCCACATCGCCCGGCGTGTCGTCGTAGGTGAACCACGGCCCCGCAGACTGGAAGTCGGTTCCGGCGAGGGGCGTCTTCATCGCAGTGTAGCCCGCACCGTCCTTGGGATCGAACAGGGCACGCAGTACCTCTTCCTGCTTGTCGACCGGAAGGGTGTTCAGCGTCATCAGGCCCGCTTCCATAATGGAAGCGCCAAATCCCGCGATCTTCTGATGCTTCACAGAAGCATTGATTTGAAAGATCGCTGCGCCCGCCGGTTTTCGATCGGAAAACTGTGCGTCAGGCTTTTCCGTCAGCCGGTCTCCGGTTATCGACGAAACATGCAGCTTCACGGTCTGTGCGTCGAGTGCAGAGGCCATCAAGATCATGGCCAGCGTCAGGCTCGTCCATAGAAAACTACGTCTCATACGCATGAATTCTCTCCCGGTACCTCGAGTTGCTTAAAATGTGTACTTCAGGGCGAACTCGATTTGCCGGTTCGCCGTCGCAGTACTGGTGATGGACGCGCCACCGGGCACGTCGGGGTTGGTCGTGCCTGTCCCTTGGCTTCCGGGCCCTGGCAAACCAAAGTTGGGGTGGTTGAAAATATTGAAAAACTCCGCGCGGAACTGAAGCGCCTGGCTCTCCCGGATCTTAAAGTCCTTCTGCAGAACAAAATCAAAATTGACCAAATCGGGCCCGCGCAGATTTCCAATCGAGGAATTTCCCCAGGTGGTGGCAAACGTCTGCCCCGGAGCGAGAGGCGGAATGGCGAAGGCCGCCTGGTTATACCAGCACTGCAAGGTCTGGTGGCCCGGATTGGGGCACTGGAATTGGGTTTGCTGGGCGGCCACGTTGAACGAGAAATCGTACGGGTTGTGAATCTGATCGGGCCGGGGGCTGAAACTGCCGGTGTTGGTGTAGTCCGCAGAGAGAACCGCGGTTATCGCCTCTCCCGTTTGCGCGGTGATAATTCCGGCAATCTGCCAGCCTCCGAGGAAGGCTTCCCCAACGCGATTCATATCGCTCAGAAACCGGCGATCTTTCCCGACCGGGAGCAGATAGAGATAGCTGATGGACAGACGTTGCCGGAGATCCGGAGCGGCAGGCCCATACTCTGCGTTTGGATCGTGAGAATTCTGCAGGTAGGTTCCGACGTTGCCATCCGCATTTCCGAGATTCTTGCCGTAGGTGTAGGCAACCAGCATGTTGAAGCCGTCGGAAAAGCGCTTGTTCAACGAAGTCTGGAAGGCGTTGTACATGGTGTGAAGCTGGGCGTAGTCCAGAGGCAGAATTGATACGAGACAAGGCTGCACGCTGAAATACGGGCGTCCATAGTTATTCGAGAGGCAATCGGCAGGGGCCGGCCCGCTGAAGTTGCTGTCCAGCGGCTGCTCGGCCTGGTTAAAGTCGCTGGACTCGTGATTCCAAAGGCGATAAGCATGGGTGCCGACATAGCCGGCGGTGAACACCCAGTTGGTCGCGAACTGGTGCTGGATGGTAAGGTTCCACTCGAGAATCTTCGGAATGATACGTTCAGAGCCGGTGGTCTTCACGGAACCGGACAGGTTGGTCGGATCGTAGGGAGGAAACGTGTCGGGAAAGCCGGTGGAGATCAGTTGCGAGGTGACCGGCGCATTGGCCGGGCTGTACTGGGCGGCGTTAAACGTATCCTGCGGCGGATTGAGGCCAAGATCATCAAAGATGTTCGATTCAGCCGAGTAGAAAATGCCGAACGCGCTGCGTATCACCGTATTTCGCGGCAGAGCCCAGGCCAGGCCGACCCGGGGAGCGATTCCGCCATAGTCAAATCCGACTCCTGCGTGCGGCAAGGCTCCCGGGCCATAACCGACGTCCATCATTCCGGTGGCCAGGTTGAAATTGCTGACTCGTCCGCCTGCGGGGGAAGTCAGTTCATACCGGAGCCCGATGTTCAGCGTCAGATTAGAACGGATGTGCCAGTCATCCTGGGCAAATTCTGAAAGGTCCCAGTATTTCGTCAGGTAATTTCCCTCCAGATAATCTTGCTCCGTGTAGGTCGCGATGCCCGTCATCAGGTCGGCAAAACCATCTCCCGTGTACAGTCCGCTGAACTGAAAAAGTCCCCGCGGGGCCATGACCTGATAGAAATTGCGCGTCTGCCGGCGAAAATCCACGCCAAATTTCATCGAGTGCCGACCATGGATCCAGGTCAAAGTGTCCGCAATCTGATAGATATTTTCGTGCACATGCTCGGGGAGCCATTCCGAATCACCGAGCGAGGTATATCCAGCCACATCGATGTTCGTTAAACCCGAGGAGTTCAGATCGCCACGATTGGCGTTGGGTATCCCCAACGCGTTGCCAAGATCCTTTCCGTAATTGGTAGGCAGGGCGTCCACCGAGTACCGGAAATACCCGCCGTGGAAGTCGTTCAGCAAGGTGGTAGAGAAGGCATGCGTATAGCCAATCCCCAAATGCTGGCCTTGTGAATTACTTACCCCCGGGCAGCAGTCCGAGCCTCCGAGTTCACCGAGGGGCCCCGGTTGATCGCTTCGAACGTTACTGAAGCTGTAGGAGACGAAAAGCTGGTCCTGTTCCCTGAAGCGATGATCCACGCGAATATCGAACGCATCCTGATCGTTGCTCTGTTTTTGTGTTGTGAGGTAGTTTTGCGTCAGTCCTGGTGATGTTGGCAAGGGATAGGCATTTGTGACGTTCGATCCCACCGGGTCAATCAGTGGCGAGCCATCCGGCTTGGTGACCAAATCGAGTCGATTCCCGGGGATCGGGAGTCCCGTGTAGGGATTGATCAGTTGCACTCCCAGATCCTGCGATAGCTCGCTGAAGTCGCCGGTCCTTTCTGCCGCCGTCGGTACACTCGAGATAAAGGGGTCGGTCTCCCGCAAGCGGTATCCCTGATAGTCCCCGAAGAAGAACGTCTTGTCTTTCCGGATTGGACCGCCAAGCAAAGCGCCAAACTGGTTTCTCTGGAAGGGTTCCTGTTCCGGGCTGAAGTAGTTCAGGGCGTCCAGCTTGTCATTGCGGATAAATTCGTAGGCCCCACCGTGAAATAAATTGGTCCCGGACTTGAGGACCACGTTGATGGCTGCCCCTCCGCGACCGAATTCCGCGCTCATCGAATTTTCTTCGGTACGAAATTCCTGAATCGCATCCGGCGCCGGCAGGACAATCGTGCCGCCCAGGCCAAATTCATTGTTGTCCACGCCATTCAGCAGGAAGTTGTTGTTTGTTACGCGCAGGCCATTCACCGAGATGGCTTCGTTGGCCCGTTCATTTTCGAACACTCCGCCGCTGACGTTCGATCCGGTTTGTCCCGCATTTGCGCCGGGACCAAGGTAGGCCAATTGGATAAAGTCCCTGCCGTTCAGGGGAAGATCGGTGATCCGCTGTGTTGTTTCGATGGTCCCCAAGGACGAAGTCTCGGTTTGCAGGAGCGGGGGCGCGGTCGTGACTTCGACGGTTTCCGTCTGCGAGCCCACTTTGAGAACCAGGTCGACGCGCACGACCTGATTCACCCCCACGTCCACCCCGGATTCGAGCGAGGAACTGAATCCCTGTTTCACCACGCGAACCGAATACCGCCCGATTTTCAAGAGAGGTGCGGAGTAGTTCCCTTCCGCGTTGGTCTTGAATTGGAACGATTGGTTGGTTCCAAGATTTGTAACCGCCACATCCGCATCCGGGACGATGGCCCCGGTCGAATCGGTCACCGTGCCGACGAGCGATCCGCGATCTACCTGTGCGTGAGCGCTGACGGTAATAATCAAAAATGAACAGCTCAACAATAAGGCGGGAAAAAGGATCCGCCGGACCTGAATCGGCATGATGCCCCCTAACCACTCTCAGCAGGTATTGAATCGAGTTAATATTGCAGTCCAAGCCATCTGTCAAGTAAGATTTGGGCATTCACGCGAATTGACCTTCCGAACCACGTGAAGAATCGACTCAGGGATTTGAAGTCTCACCCCAAGGAGAGCCTTTCCCTATGAAGTTTTTCTTGGCAGTCTTTTTTGCCGTTCCTTTCGTTTTTGCACTTCCTGCACAGAATTCTTCTCCACAACCCGCGAAACGCCTGGAGGAGCTTCAGAACAAGACCATCCTGGTCTTCACGCCCCATCCGGATGACGACGTTTTCGGCGCCGGAGGCACCATCGCGCTTCTCAACCGCAACCACAACAAGGTCTACATCGTCGTGTACACCAACGATGACAAGGGATCCTATGATCCGGAGATGAGCTCCCAACGGCTTGCCCGGATTCGCCGATCCGAGCAGGAGATCTCTGAAGGCATGCTCGGCACACCCAAGGAAAACATCCTCTGGATGGGCTACGACGACGGTATGCTCGAATACGCGCCGCAACCGAAGCTCACTGAAGAAGCTACCGCCATCATTCGCCGCATCCGGCCCGATGTACTTTTGAGTGTCGACCCCGGGCAGTGGTACGAACGATGGCACAAGACCGACCATCGCATGGCCGCCTTCAACACCATCGACGCCGTCCGCGCCGCGGAGTTCTGGTTGTACTTTCCCAATCAGAAACTCCAGCAAGGATTGCAGCCGTATCAAGTACCGGAAATGTACTTCTTCTATCCTTCGCCGCAAGAAGCCAATTATTTCGTGAACATCGACAGTGTCGCCGACTTGAAAGTCGATGCCGCAATGCTGCAGGTCAGCCAGTTTGAACCCGCGGTTCACAAGTATCGCCCGGATTGGGACCCGAAGGATCTGGCCAAGGCCAAGGAAGAGCTACGCGGCGATCAATTGCGCAAAGATGGTCACGTTGTCGAACCGTTTCGCTATGCAACCGGTTTCAATCAGTATTAGTCCAGCTTTTCACCAGGTCAGGAGACTCTATGACGGAACTCGCACTCAGTGGCGGAAAAAAATCCAAGCAGAAAGCATTTCCCATCTGGCCCTACCATGATGACGCGGAGCGCAAAGCGCTTCTCGAGGTTCTCGACAGCCGGGTGTGGTGGAGAACCCCCGGAACGCGGACGCTGGCATTCGAAAAGGAATTCGCCAAATTCCATGGCGCAAAACATGGCCTGGCGGTAACCAACGGCACAGCCGCCCTTGAAGTGACCATGTCGGCGATCGGAATTGCTCCCGGTGATGAAGTCATTGTGCCCGACTACACATTCGTCGCTACCGCCAGCGCGGTTCTCTATGCCGGCGCCATGCCGGTCACCGTCGATGTCTCCCCCGAAACCTACTGCATCGATCCCAAACTGGCCGAAGCGGCCATTACCTCCCGCACCAAGGCAATCATCGCCGTCCATATGGGCGGCCACCCCGCGGACCTGGACGCTCTCACGGAGCTGGCCAAGAAAAAAGGGATTGCGCTCGTCGAGGACAGCTCGCATGCCCACGCCACCGAGTGGAAGGGGAAACGCATTGGTTCCCACGGAACGGCCGGCACCTTCAGTTTTCAGGCCAGCAAGCTGATGACTGCCGGCGAAGGTGGTATCGTCATTTCCAACGACGATGCCTTCGAAAAGCAGGCGCGCAGCGTTCATGACTGCGGCCGGATGCCCGGAGAATGGTTCTACAGCCACTACATCAATGGTTCGAACTATCGGTTAAGCGAGTGGCAGGGCGCCGTCCTCAGTGTTCAATTGCAGCGACTGAACGCGCAGACCGAGCGACGCCACAAGAATGCCCGCCTGCTCGATAAACTCCTCAGTCAGATCCCCGGCATTACGCCGCAAAAGCTGGATTCGCGCTGCACGCGCAACGGCCACTACGCCTATATCTTTCATGTTGACTCGAGGCAGTTTGCCAGTGCCAGTACCGAACGCCTGATTCAGGCCATGAACGCCGAAGGCATTCCGAATCAGGCCAGCTATCCGCCGATTCATGCCCTGGATGTTTTCCAGAACGGCGAATACCGCAAACGGCTGTGCGGCTCCCAAGCGACCGAATCGCACCCGTTTCTAAAAGCAAATTATCCTCATACCCATCGGGCCGCCTTTGAAACCATCTGGATCCCGCAACCCGCATTGCTCGGCGATGAAGAGGACATGCAGGAAATCGCGGCAGCCTGGCACAAAATTCACAAATATGCGAAAGAGCTGGTGTGATTCACGTAGAAAAAAGGGAGTACCGGGGCTGGCCGAACGCCTACTGGCTCTCGAATGATACCGTTGAGCTCGTCGTTCTCGCTGACGTCGGACCGCGCGTGGTTCGCTACGCTTTCCGAGGCGGGGAAAACCAATTTCACGAATTCTCCGATCAGGCAGGGCTGTCGGAAGGCACGGAGTTCAGGCTCTATGGTGGACACCGGCTGTGGGCGTGGCCGGAAGTGGAGAGAACCTATTTTCCCGATAACCGGCCCGTCCAGGTAGTCCTCACTTCCGGCGGTGCCACATTCACGGCCCCGGTGGAATCGGCCGGTCCTGGCACTTCTCTCCAAAAGGCAATGTCGATCGAACTCGATGAGCAAGGGACTCGCGTTCAGATCGTCCATTCCATCGGCAATCTTTCCCCGCTACCCACGGAACTTGCGCCGTGGACGCCGACAATCCTGCGCCCTGGCGGTCGCGCCATACTTCCCTTCCCGCCCCGCGCCGCAATGGACAAGGATCATTTCCAATCCGTTGCTCCTCTCACGCTGTGGTCGTTCACAGACTTTACCGACAGCCGCTGGGTGCTGGGGCGGGAGTTTTTGCAACTGATTCAACAGGAAAAACCTGCGGGACGATTTCCGGAGCAGATGAGTGGCCTTTTCAATCCTTCCGGGTGGGGAGCCTATGCGCGTTCCGGCTGTGTGTTTCTGAAACGGGCAAGGACTTTGCCCGGTTCACACTATCCGGATTTCGGCTGCAACTTTGAAATCTTCACGAACTCGGAATTTCTGGAGCTGGAAACCCTGGGCCCTGTCGTCACACTGCGGCAGACCGAGGTTGCTCAGCACACCGAGCACTGGTGGCTGTTCGATGGGGTTCCGCCGATCACCACGGAGGAAAGCATCCGTTCGGCGATCCTTCCTCTGGTCGCGAAGACCGCAAGCGAGTAGCCGTTCGCAGACCGGTGGCCGCTATTTCGGTTCCCCCGTCGAGCGCAGCTCCCGGCACGGTGATTCTTCGACAGGTTTCCCGGTGAGCAGCTCTGCTGCCCGGCAAGCATAGGCCGCGGCCAGTTGCGAACTGGCCGAATTTGTCTCGTGGTAGTGGGTTGGCACTCCGCTCGCCGAACAGGCGTCCGCGGCCTCTTTCATCCCCCCGGTAGCGCTGAAGGTTGGCGCGTGAAAATCGTAACCTGGCACCAGATATCCGAGCTCATCTGGTGACAGACCGAATAGAAATCTGTATTTCGCAGTCATGAGCGGCCACAGTGCGGGCTCGGGCGCTCTTCCCGTATCTGCCGCAGGGCAATCCTTACGTCGGTGCCCCGCCACTCCATAGAAGACTTCCGGGAACAGTTCTCCGGGTGCGGTGAGAATCTCCGCATCGCCAAAGCGCACCAGGTAGATCTTGGTCATCACTTGGGTACCGGTTGGCGTAGTCCATGCAGCGGGGACAGCGAGCACTCCCTGTTTTATCAAGAAGGCATAACCGGCATTGTCCATGGGCGCTCGCAAGTCGTTCTGTTCCACCTGGATTCCGGAAACAGCGGACCACTCGCCGCGTTCGACCGCCTCCATCGCAGCCTTCGCAACTTCACGTCCGATGGCTTCGGTGCGCGCAAACGTGATATTGGCTCCTTTCTTTTTCGGATCCACGGGGAAAGACTTTCCGTCAAAAACAGTGCGGACATTTTGCTGATTATCCCCAACAACTTCCACGGCGCCGAGGTCACCTGAAACATACACCGCCGTTCCACCGTATTTTTTCTCCAGTTCCTCCCGCACCGCTGAAGGAAAGTCAGAAGTCAAAAGCGTATTTTCACCCTCCATCGACTCCGGATGGGTATTCCAATTCACAAGCGTCGCGACTACCCTGCCCGCTCGTTCGTTGTCGACGGCCACAAACTGCATCACACGCAACTCTTCATCGAAGAACTGAGGCGGGCGCCCAGCGGTTCGCCCCTGGAGATCAGCCAGTGCCGGCGAGCGTGATGGATTCGTCGAGCCGAGCTTAAGCCGAACGGGCACGGCAGCGTTCGCCGCCAGCGTCACAGCCTTGGCGATTTGCCGGTCCAGAAATTCCAGATACAGCGGAAACTTTCCGTCGCTCGACGGATTTGCGCCCCACAGCCCGATCGTGTCCGGCCCCTCATGATTGTGCGTGCAAGTCAGGAGCACCTGCTGAATGCCCAAGGAAGGATCGATCAGTTTCCTGGCACGTTCCAACCCGAAATACCCGCCGTCCTCGGTATAGCCGATCAGATCGAGCGAAACAATGGCGATGCGCTGCCCGAGAGAGTCGATCACAAGCGCCCTGGCCCACAAATCATCATGCATTCCAGTCGCAGCGCGACCGCTGCCGAAGCCAGCGAGGTAAATGCCTCCGTATCGGCCGGCGCTCTTCGGATCGATTGCGGTATTGGACGGATCCGGCGTAAAGGGTTCGCCTTCATCCCATCGCCCGTTGCGGTTCTTGTCCACAAAGGATTCGCCCCAGACGCCGGAAGGCGTCACCGGTCCTTTCCAGTCAGGATTTTTGCCATAGGGCGTGATCCTAACCGCGGCAGCGCCGGCTTTCAATTGCGCGCCGGACGCCCGCGGGCACGAGAAGAGTGCCTCTCCGATAAGCGCAAAAACTGCAAGGATGACGATGAGGAGTGATCGCATGTGGGTTTAGGATTCCTGGCATGGAGGTAACGGCAGTACTCCATGAAACTTCCTGCCGCTCACTCTATTACTTTTGCCTCTGAGAATACAGCCGAAGTCAGAAAGGCTGGCCGTAGCCAGACTCGCCCAATGTGGATGGGGGCAGAGTTTCCCAGAATGGTAGCGGCGAAAAGATGAGTTCGTCGTTCGACGTTAGCTGAAACTCACGAGCGCTTCGGGAGGGAGGGCACGATTCGACAACGGCGAGGGATCCCGATAGGCTAGCAAGCCCCGGCGGATATCCCTGCGATGAACCGCAAGCCCGCGGGATTGCCCGGGGTTCCGGGTCTGGGTGATCGGGGACAACACCGGGCGTGGCCTGAATCCGCTGCCTGCCTCGACTTTTTTCGAGCAATCTGCCCGTCCGGCCGCAGGCGGCAGGACCGGGTGGTTACCCCCAGGATCGCATGCCGTCAAAAGTGACTGGCCCGGCAGGTAGTTGTTCCATTTTCGGGCAGCCGTTGTATGCTTCAACACACAGCCGAACCGACTATTTGAGATAAAGGGTGTCACTATGAATTCGACCTCGGTCCCCACAACCATTGGGAACACGCTGAAATCGTGGACCTTCTCGCTCCAGGACTACTCCGTGATCACGTTTCAGTCGGTCCGGGATATGTTCGCTACGACGAAGTACTTCACCGACCTGATCGACCAGATGGACCAGATCGGCGTGGGTTCGATGCTCATCGTTGTGGTTGCCCTGTTTTGCGTTGGCGGCGTCATTGTCCTGAATGCGGCCTCACAATTTGCCCGTTTCGGCGAGACCGTCTTGACGGGTGACGCCGTTTCGCTTGCCCTTCTCCGCGAGCTCGGTCCGGTGTTCACGGCACTGCTGGTCGCCGGGCGGAACGCTACCGCAATGGCTTCGGAATTGGGTTCGATGGTCGTGACCGACCAAGTGGACGCGATTCGGGGGTTCGGCATCGATCCCGTCCGGAAGCTGATGACGCCGCGCGTGCTAGCCACCGTTTTATCACTGCCTTTACTCGTGGCCGTGGGGGACTGTGCCGGTCTGGTCGGAGGATTCATGGTCGCGCATTTCATCCTCCATCTTGGTGCCGCGGAATTCATGTCGCACGCGTTCAATGTGCTGGTGTTCGGCGACCTGTGTATCGGATTCACAAAGCCAATCGTGTTCGGTTTCATCATTGCGACGATGGGTTGCTATCAGGGATTTCGTGTCGAAGGCGGAACAGAAGGGGTTGGGAGGGCTACGATTAAGGCCTTCGTGGTGTCCTCGGTGGTCGTGCTGGTGGTGGATCTGTTTATCACTCGACTGCTGCTGTACATTTTCAACCTGTAACCGCCCGGAGGGCGTACCGGGACCTCGGCAGGGCCTGTGATCGGCGGAGTTCAGAAGGCCTCGGGCTCTCGTGGACATTTCGGGTGATCTGCCCGTGCATTTTGATAAATTTGCAGAGACTGCGGACCGCAAAATGAAACGTGAGCTCACTGAGCAGTTGCGCTCGGGGAGGACCCATGGACGACCAATTTCGGTCTCAAAACCTCCTGAATCGTCCAGCTTCGCGACGCAAATTCATCGCCCAAACGGCCATGGCCGCAGCCGGGTTTTCCATCGTCCCAAGACGGGTACTCGGCGGGCCAGGGTATGTTCCGCCGAGTGACAAGGTGAACATTGCCTTCATTGGTGTCGGCGCCCAGGGTTTGCGGGTCATGCTGCACTTCCTGAAGGAACCGGACGTACAGGGTGTGGCCGTCTGCGACACGAACAAGAGCGGCGCCAACTATCCGCAGTGGGCCGAGCACGAGTTCTGCAATGAAGTCCGAAAGCTGCTCGGTGTCGACAGTGGCTGGGATTGGCTCAGCCCGGATCAGCCGATCCAGTTGAGTCATTCTCTACAAGCCACGGGCGGCGTTGCGGGCCGCGATCCTTGCCAGAAAATCGTGGACGCCTACTACGGCACGCAGCAACGCTCGGGCCAGTATCACGGTTGTGCTGCGTACCGAGACTTCCGCGAGCTGCTTGAAAAGCAGAAGGACGTTGATGCGGTGGTGGTGTGCACAACGGACAACTTGCACGCGGCAGTCTCCGCTGCGGCCATGAAGAAGCGCAAACATGTCTTTTGCCAGAAACCCCTGACCCACACCCTCTATGAGGCGCGGCGTCTTGCGGAGATTGCGCGAGAAACGGGCGTTGCCACCCAGATTGCGGTGGGCAACCAGGCATCCGAGGCCACTCGCTTGCTTTGCGAATGGATTTGGGACGGCGCCATCGGGCCCGTGCGCGAAGTGATGAACTGGTCGAGTCGTCCGTTCTGGCCGCAGGGCATGGAACGCCCGAAGGAATCTGAGACTGTGCCTGAGGATCTCGACTGGAACCTGTGGCTTGGTCCGGCGCCCGAGCGACCGTACAACCACGTGTACTTGCCTTTCGTATGGCGCGGTTGGTACGACTTCGGTTGTGGCGCTCTCGGAGACATGGGCTCCTACAGCTTCGATACCATTTTTCGCACCCTCCGGCTCGAGGCGCCGCTCAGCGTGGAAGCCAGCTCGAGCGATCGCTATGCGGAGACCTATCCGCAGGCTTCCATCGTCCGCTACAACTTCCCTGCCCGTGGCGATATGCCACCGGTCCAATTCACCTGGTACGACGGTGGCCTGAGACCGCCCCGCCCTGAGGAACTCGAAGAAGACCGCCCCTTCCGGGCCGAAGGCCAACAGATCGAGGAAGGACTGTTGTTTTCCGGTGACCGCGGCAAGATCCTCTGCGCATTTAGTGGTGCCAACCCACGACTGATTCCCGAAACGAAGATGAAAAACTACAAGCAGCCGCCGAAAACTCTTCCGAGATCGCCGGGAAACGAACGGGAATGGCTGGATGCATGTAAAGGAAACAAAGTGAAACCCGGCGGAAACTTCGAATTTTCGGGTTTGGTAACCGAGACCCTGCTGCTCGGAAATGTGGCCGTGCGCGCTGGACAAAAACTCAATTGGGATCGCGTCAATCTGAAGATCACCAACTCCGAGCAGGCGCAGAACTACGTTCGCCCGGAACGCCGCAACGGCTGGGAACTCTAGTCGAGCGCGCCCGGGGATGAAAGATCCTTGGTCTGAGAAGACTGATCAGGAGGCGCTATGCCTGCAATCTCGAGACGAGAACTCTTAAAAAAGTCTGCAACCCAGCTCGCCGCAGCCGGTCTCCTGGGCGCCGGAGCGATGAAACTCCGGGCCAATCCGCTGGACATGCCGATCGGCTGTCAAACGTGGCCGGTCCGGGAAATGATCGGCAAGGACTTTCCCGGCACGCTCCGGCAGCTTTCCGATGCCGGGTTTCAGGCGGTTGAGCTTTGTTCGCCCGCAGGTTACGCCGAATACGGCTTCGGGGGCCTGTCGAAGTACACCGGCGCGGAGTTGAGGAAAATCCTGGGCGATGCCGGGGTCGGCTGCGTGAGTTCTCACTTCACCATCCTGGAGCTCAGAGAAAATCAGGCAGCCCGAATTGCCTGGGCAAAAGACGTGGGCCTCACGCAGATGCTCGTGCCCACCCTCGGCGGACCTGCAAAGCCAACGATGGAGGATGTGAAGCGCGCCGCCGAAGAGTACAACAAAATGGGTGAACAGGCCGCCAAGGCCGGTATCCAACAAGGGCTTCACAACGAGGATTTTGAGCTGTCGACGGTCGACGGCCGGCGGACCTACGATGTTCTGTTCGACTTGCTCGACCCCCGGCTGGTCAAATTCCAGTTCCAGGTATCCACGATCGCCCGCGGTTTCATCGCCGCAGAGTATTTCACGAGGCACCCTGGCCGCTTCATTTCCATGCATGTGCAAGGGTGGTCAGAGGAAACAAAAACAGTGGCGCCGGTCGGAGAGGACTCTCTCGACTGGAAGAAAATATTCGCTGCCGCGAAAATCGGCGGAATCAAGAACTACTTTGTCGAGATGAAGCTGGACATGATGAAAGCAAGCGTTCCGTACCTTCGCAACCTGCAAGTCACCTGAAAAGGATTGCTACCCGAGCGGGCGGGATATATTCTTTGGTTGCCTAAATCTCTCAAAAGAAAAGTGGAAATCCCCCATGAAGAGATTCCTTTTTTCCGTTTTCCTCCTGTTCACAGGAGTCCCAAACCTCGAAGCCGCACCTCCCGTGGCCCTGTTCTATCTGACCAGCAGCCCGGACTCCATCCGTTCCTTCCTGGCACACTCCTCGCAGATCGATCTACTCGTACCCACCTGGTATCAGGTGGATGAAAACGGCCTGGTCACTGGCGCGCCGGATCCGACCGTGCTCAAACGAGCCCAGGAGGAAAAGCTGCCGGTCATGCCGATCATTGCTATTTTCGACAAGAAGAAGTTCCACCTGCTGGCCAGCAACCCAGCGGCTCAACTCCAGATGAACGATGCCATGGTCCGCGAGTCCAAGCTCCATGGTTACACCGGCTTCCAGCTCGACTATGAAAACATTGATTGGATAGACCGTGACCGGCTGACCGATCTGGTCAAAGCCTCCGCAGACGCGCTGCACAAAGCCGGTCTCCAATTGACCATCGCCACGGTCCCGAATGCGCCGGGTTATCCTGGCGCAGGGGGCTTTTCGAAATGGATCTACACCGACTGGCGCGGCGCCTACGATATCGCCAGTCTTGCGAAGTACGTCGATCTGGTATGCCTGATGACCTACGATCAGCATACGCGCTGGACCATGCCGGGGCCGGTTGCCGGCTGGGACTGGACCGTCGACAACCTCAACTACGCTCTGAAAGTTGTCCCCAAGGAAAAGCTTTCTCTCGGCATTCCTCTCTATGGCTACCACTGGTACACCGGGACCCCCACCAAGGAGACGGAGGCGGGCAGCGATAAGCCGAATCCCACGGCCGAATATATCGGCACGCCCAACGCTCTGCAGCTGGCCGAAGCCTATGGCGGTACTCCCCAGTGGGACGCTGTCGACCACACGGCCTACTTTTACTTTTATCGCGACCAGATGCGCGAATGGATCTTCTTCACAGACCTGCGCACGTTCAAAGACCGCTATCAACTGGTCCAGGAAAATGGCCTACAGGGTTTCTGTTCCTGGGTGCTCGGGGAAGAAGATCCCGCAATCTGGAAGTTCCTTCCGACGCGGCACTGAACGCCGGTGCCTGTCGACGCGGTTTGCCGCGGCACGACGGCGGAACCGGCAGTACCGCTCGCTCATCGTTTCGCACTCGCTGCGATCATCGAGAGCCTTCCGTTCTGATTTTTTTCGGAAGATCGATGGTTTGATCCTCCCCATTCATCAAAAGATCCTGATCCGTCGCGAAAAAACCGCCTCCCTCAACCACGCCCGCAGCCGCTCCTTGCAGCGTTGAGCAAGCGGTTCCGGAACCATTCTCCCTGCTTCAGTAAGGCTTGTGGCTCGGACTGACCGGCGCTGTTGCGGCAGAAGGGTTCGCGATAGGCCGCAGGCCCAACCGTTTCCGGCATTCCTCCAACATGGATTCGGTACGTGTCGCCCCCACGCGGCTGACACCGATCTCCCGGACCTTAAGAAGCGCTTCCAGATCGCGTATGCCACCGGCAGCCTTCACTTGCACGCTTGGGGGTGAGTGCTTGCGCATCAATTCGAGATCCGGAAAAGTCGCCCCCGTCGGGGCGTAACCGGTCGAGGTCTTGACCCAATCGACTCCAAGGGTTCCGCAAATCTCACACAAGCGAATCTTGGACGCATTGTCCAGATAGGCATTCTCAAAAATCACCTTGATCTTTGCTCCGCCTCGATGGATCGCCTCGGTAAGGGCAAGCAGCTCTTCCCGGATATACTGCCAATCGCCGCTTTTGGCCTTGCTGATATTGATCACCGCATCCAACTCCTGACCGCCGTCTTTGAGCGCCTGTTTGACTTCGGCAAGTTTGATGGCCGTCGAGTTGACACCGTGAGGGAACCCAATGGTCGTACTCGCCCGAACGCTCGTGCCAGCCAGCAACTCTGCCGACCGAGCCAGGGAGTACGGCATAATGCAGACACTTGCGACGTTATAGCGAACCGCCAGAGCGCAACCGGCGTCGAGTTCCTCGGTGGTCAAGGTTGGGTTCAGGAGCGAGTGATCAATCATCTTTGCTATGTCTTCGTAGGTATAATCGGTCATCACCGTCAGTCTCCGAACCGTGGACTAGATCAACCAATCTTCCCGCTTTGATTGAAATGCTCGTCTCACCAATGGCACCGAGTTTTGTGTTCGCCCGAATCGCAGACCAAGTCTAACAACAGGAAAATCCGATTCCCAGTTCGTTCCCCGTAGCAGGTGCCCTCTGCGGCGCGCCTCCCTCTCCGGGGGTTTCTGAGACGGCCACCGACCGGGAGCCTCGATCGTCCTCTGTTCGTCGGGGGAAGAATGGACCACGCGAATGCGCCGGCAAACTGCGAAGAGGTCCCCAACAAAGTCTCCGTCACGTCGGCTGGGTCGAACGAAGAAAGAGAGTTATGATTTGAGGCGCGCAAGCGACCAACAAGTGGAGGAATCCCATGGGCGAGACGATTCAATTCCATCGACCGGATGGAAAGACCTGCCCCGGCTATTTGGCAGTTCCGGAGACAGGATCGGGCGGCCCCGGCTTCGTGGTCATCCAGGAGTGGTGGGGAGTGAACGATCAGATCAAAAAGACCGCGGATCGACTCGCGGGTGCCGGATACCGGGCCGTGGTACCGGATCTCTTCCGAGGCAAAATCGCCAAAGCCAGCGACGAAGCAAGCCACCTCATGGCTGACCTCAACTTTCCCGATGCCGCTAGCCAAGACATCCGCGGCGCGGTCGAGTACCTGAAGCAATCATCGAGGAAAGTGGCCGTAGGCGGTTTCTGTATGGGGGGTGCCTTGACCATCCTGGCCGCTCTCCACGTGCCAGAAATGGACGCCGGCGTCTGCTTCTATGGAATGCCGCCGATCGAAGCCGCTGAATGGAAGAAAATCAACATTCCCTTGATTTGCCACTTCGCGAACCAAGATGACTGGTGCACGCCTGCCAAGGTGAATGAAGTTGAGTCGGCGCTCAGACAGTCGAATTCCCGTTTCGAGTTGTATCGCTACAATGCGCAACACGCCTTCATGAACGAAGCCCGCCCCGAGGTGTATGACGATCTATCCGCAAAGACGGCATGGGAGAGGACGCTTCAATTCCTGAACAAGGCGCTCGCCTGAGGCGGGTTTGCTGCGCCGTGCGCGTTGCCGGAACGCCGTGGCTGAGCAGGTTCGCCCGTTTTGGAAAACGTGTCGATGAGATTCTCTCTCCTCAG
This sequence comes from Candidatus Acidiferrales bacterium, assembly GCA_963842585.1. GTDB lineage: Bacteria > Acidobacteriota > Terriglobia > Acidiferrales > UBA7541 > Acidiferrum. The sequence goes on along the minus strand of CAWJHG010000009.1, from coordinate 52,684 downwards.
GAAGAGCAGACGATTTTGAGGAACGTACGATTACCCTGCACCCTGCTCTGGTGATCGGTAGGGAGCGCAAAGGCTGCCCGAGAGGAACCTACCGAATCTCCACATCATGGAAGCCGAAGCCCTTGAGCATGCCCGTGATGGTGCTCCGTGCGTTGTCGGCTGCGGTCTCGAGAATGCCATCTTGCAGCGCCGCTTGGTGGAGTTGGCGCTCGGCCTCTTCGCGCACTTCGCTTTCAAGGTTGGGGTCCGGAGAAGAGAAGAGGCCGGTGTCCCGGGAATAGACTCTGGTCTTCGCATTGTCGATGCGCGTGCTGAAAACTTCTGCGGCGGGAAGGTGAATCGACACTTTCTGCCCTTGGATCAGGACATCGCATGGCTGTAGTTCCGCGAGATTAATTCCCCCGACCACTTCTCCGTGCACCACCAGCAGAAGGCGGTCTCCGGCCAAAAACTTGGGAAGGTATTCGTTGGCGTGCTCACCCGAAATGATCTTGTCCATCGTGTAGCTCACCGTTTCGAGCCTTTGCAATTGCTGAATTTGACGAACCACGGTCGGCTGATCCACATGGATCTGCTGGCGTCCTCCACGCAACATACTCATCAGGTGCCAGAGCCCGGGGCCGCCCGACAACCCGACGAGCACCCCTAGGGCAACAACGGTGAGAGCAGCGCCGAAGAAGGTACCGAGAAGCCAGGAACGTGCGTTCCGCGAGCTTCCGCGTGTTCCGCGGGCTGTGGGTGTGCTAGCGCGAGTTTCCTTCTCGATCGTCATCGGTCATCCCGAAAACCTTCCGTGATCGCCAACCTAGAACCGTCTTCTGTCATCTCTAGACCACGACAAAGCGAGCGAAGTTCGATTATAGACCGGGCCCCGAGGAACGTCTCGGCATAACCCTGGATAACTTGGCGGTTCACTCCGCCGGACAGATCCCATTGGCGAATACTGCCCGTCGAGCCAAAATCAGCAGTGCGGGGAACCCCGATATTCCAGCGGGAACTCTTCCGAGCCTCCGAGCCTTCGCAAGTGAAGGATGGAAGTGCCTGTCTTCTTAGGAGACATCCGATCAGGGAGTGCTGCGAACTTGGTTATCGGTCCGGGGCTTTCGTTTGAGGGGTAGCGGCCTGTTTTGTTCTGCTGTACTTTTGTCGCAGGAATTGGATCGGTAGAGGGGCTGATGGTGCAAAGAGTGGAAGTGGAGTGTTATGCAGGGTATCGCTCGGCTGAGCGCCCCTTGCGAATCAGGCTGGGGACACAAACCTTGGACATAGAAGAAGTGGAAGATCGATGGTATTCACCCGGGGAAACGTACTTCCGGGTGCGCGTCGGGGGCGGCGAACGGTACGTGCTCAAGAGAGTGGAGGCCCAGGACACTTGGAGCCTCGAAGGCTACCGAAGCAAGACGAATTGATGCGCTCCATATTGCACGGGTGGGTAGGTTGCAAACGCTTGGGAGCGGAGCGCCTGGCAGCGAAACGGACGCACACGACCCGACGCAACGGTTTACCACACCTCGAGAATTGCCGGGTGGCGCCAAGCTTTCAGTGATCGGCGGGATCCTCGAAGCGGCGATTATTCGTCAGTTTTGGAAATGCCTTCAGGGTGCCGGTCACTTGAATGGATGAAATCAGGACCGTGGGTATTCCGTCGATGCCGTCTACCGTCAGGCGGACGGTGTATTGCCCTGCCCGGGTGTAGGCGTGTGAGACCTTGGGACTATTTGCGGTGGTACCGTCGCCGAACTCCCACTGATAGGCAATTGCGGGCACGCCCGTGCTTTCGGCTTGCGCCGAGAGATGGACGGTATCGCCGACCCCGGCGGTCGCGGGCACCTGCGCCTTAACGGTCGGCGCAGCTCGAGGGAGCGTGCCATCGACGAGCTTGATCACTTTCACGGATCTCGGAGCTTGCTTGTCGACCCGCACTACCCCGTCCACAAGAGAGACGGGCACGCGCTCGTCGAGGAGGTCCGTCGCCGTAAAGGCGTGCTGTTCGGGCAGTCCAAGTTCTGCGAGCTTTATGGTGTGCGAGCGCAGGTTCTCCGTCCAATTAAAGATGGTCAAGATGGCCTGCCGCGGACTTTCTTTGAGGAAGAAGATGCTGGGTTGTTCGTCCTCGGGTTCATAGCTCATCAGATCGAACGGCGTGGAGGCGCGCCCCATCTTGGCCATGTTGAGCAAGTCCGCGTTTTCCACGAGCGCCAGGCGGTCCTTCTCGGATCCGAGGACCAGCATGTCGTCGCCGATCTCATACATGCCGCCCGAAACGGCGGAGAGAGCGACGGAGGCCTGGGCCGCCGAGAGAGCGAGGGACGGGGGCAGGGCCGGAATCTCGGGGAAGGCCTGTGCCGTGGTGTTGAAGGCGTCCGGGTCATTCACAAAGAAATTGCGATGCATGTAGAAACGGGCGGCGATGCCGGATGCGGCCTGCTTGGTAGCCTCAAAATCATGCGCGGTATCTGTGGAGATGCGGCCCGTGTCGACCAGTCCCACGGCGTTGAGCATGGGGCTGCCGTCCTTGTCGAGGACCACATCCTCACCGACCGTGTCGCGGATGATTTGCAGGCCCATGCGCTGCGCTTCGAGAGCGGTGGTGTTGGGCCGATAACGGTAACCCTCGATGGCCGTGGTATCCATGAAATCGAGTTTGATGAAACGGACTCCCCATTCCCGAACCAGGGTTTTGTAGGTCTGACGCAGATACTCCTTGGCGCCGGGATGTGTCGTATCCAAGGTGTAGAGGAAATCCGTCTTTTGATCCCAGACGTCACGACTGGGGATGGGTTCGCCGTTGGCGTTGTGGACCAACCAATCCTTGTGGTGCTCGTAGACCCAGGCGCGGCTGGTTACTTCAAAGGGGCCGGTCCAGATGCCAAAGGTCAGGCCATCGGCAGTGATGCGGCGACCGACAAAACGCATACCATCGGGAAATTGCGTGGCGTTGGCTGTGGCGTACTCTCCGCGAGCGTACTGGTAGCCTTCATCAATCTGAAAATACGTGTAGCCGAGTGATTTCAGGTGCTCGGCTTGCCAGTCGGCATTGGCGAGGGTCACGCCTTCGTTGATGCCGCCGTAGAATGCGGTCCAGCTCCACCAACCGATCGGAGTATCGAGGGAGACCCGCGCGTGATGCAGGCGCCGGATCGCGTCGCCGTAGCTGAGGAGCTGCTGGTGGTAGTCCGGTCCGGCTTCGAGCAACAGGCGCTCGGAGTCCATGGCGGCCCCGGGCGCTAGGGAGAGACTCAGTTCGATCTGATCCTCGGCAGGAGCATTCTTCAGGTCGAACTCCCTTTGCACTTCCGTCGTCCCCGTGGAGTCAACATGAAAGGAGGCAATTTTTGTATCCGCGCCCGTGCCTTGCGCCTGCAAATAGAGCAGAGTGAGAAATCGGTCGGAACTGAGCGCACCAAGGAAGAGGCTTTGTTTGCTCTCGCGGTTGTAGAGGAGTTGACTCCCTGCGCCGCGGTGCATCCCACCCGGTGCCTTCCCGAGGTCGTAGAGGTGAAGTGCGGGCCAGTCCTCGCTGAAACTATCGGAGAGGATGCGATCCGCGGAAGGAGTTCCGCTGAGGTTGAGCAGAGGATCACCCTGCGCTTCGAGGCATCGTAAGGCTTGGACAGTAAGCTCCTTCTCCGTTGTATTCCGTACGTGCAGCTGGACCGAGGCGTAGGGATGCTGGTCATAAACTCGGGCAACATACGTAAGATCGGGCTTTCCCTCAAGTCCAGTGAAACTGACCGATATCGCGTGCCCAGAACCGAGTTCGTCGGTGAAGAGTGATTCGGAGACCTGGTGATGAGGGTAGTCACCCGAACGCAGCCACTGATGATTGATCTCGGCTGCCACTCGGCTCGTGAAGATCGGCGGACCGCTGTGCAAGGCCAGTTGATATGTTCCGTCTTGCGCGTTGACGGTGAGCGAAAGCTGTTGGTTCGTCCGTTGCTGGGCCGCCGAGGGTTCGGAAACCAGCAGCGACCAGGGAATCAATCCCAACGCCACGCTGCAAAACAGTCCACAGGTCTTCTTCAACACGGCCGTCGCCTCTCTTTCACACTCGTCGCCCTTCTCTCAGGCCCATACTACACCGGCGAGGCGTGATACAGGCAGGTAACGAAATGAGTGTGGAAGCCCTGCTCGTGATCTATCGAACATCCGGTAACTTCCTCGAATAGCCAAGGAGGAATGAAAAGCATTTCCGGTTGAGGTCCGGAATGAGTCAACTGCAAGGCGTTGTCGAAACGGAGAAAATTCGCGCAGTACGGGTGCGGCGCCGCGATCGATCCTGAACAGGCAGGCGAAACAGCTCCCCAACGTTCGGATTGCGGAGGAGGAAAAAGACGATGGCGACAGTCCGGAAGCGGGACTTTGCGTGTGCGCCGAATCTGTGAAGAACATATCCCGGTGAAAGCGTTTTCGAACGATATCGCACGAACCTGTCGGGGAGAGCAGGCTTGCTGTTCGGTCTTCAAACGTTCAGAACCGGGATCGGCACCGCGCAAATAATGGAGTAACCGTGAGTCCGCAGGTGACTGCCATACGGGTTGCATCCCGTCACCAGCAAATCCGCCTTGGTCTGTTGCGCAGCCTCGCTCAACACCTTCGGGACGTCACCACTGCCGATAAATACATCCGCTTGCGTACCCATATCCTGTTGGAGTTTCGCGATTCTCTGGGAAGCGTCTTCGGTGAATTCCCTTTTCCACTTTAGATCGGCGTAGCCGCCGCCTGGCCCCCAGATTTCCATGCTGGGAGTCACATGAGCGAGCGTGAGACGGGCACCAAATTCGGCGGCCAGGGGGGCAGCCCAGGACACCGCTGTGTCGCTGCGCGGGCCGAGATCGACGGCACAAAGCACATTGCGGAGAGCAAAGTTCTGGCCCGGCGGTCCTCCGACGTGTGCACCGGTCCAGACAGGCCGCTCGGCCTTGGATAAGACCTTTGCGGTCACCGAACCGAGAAGAAACTGATCAAAGTTGGCACCGAAGGATGGCATCATGATCAGGTCGACTTTCTCTTCCTCGGCGGACTCCACGATGGCCCAAGCCGGTTCGCCTTTGACCAAGATGCGCCGGATGGGGGTGCCTTCAAGCTCCTGCCCGAGAGACGGATCCTGCAGTTTATCCGCCTGACGCTTGATCTCTGTCAGTAAATCCCAGCCCGTCCGCTCGCCGTACTCCTCCGGCACACCGGCAGCGTGACTCGCCGCCGTCACCACGTGAAGCATCACGATTTCAGAATGATATTTGCGCGCCAATGTCGCCGCTTGATGAATTACACCGAGTGAAATGATCGGGAAATCAACGGGCAAGAGGATTTTCTGAATATGCAGCATGGTTGAAGAGACCTAGAGCCAAAATGTCCTTTATGACTCTGCTGGCCCGGAACCTCCAGCTCACGCATATCCTATGCTTCTCTCGTGCAGTACACAATCGAGCCACCGCCAGCCGGAACATCAACGAGATTCGTACGCTTTCCCGGGCATTCTTAGTGCCTGCGGCTCGAGTCGGGCTTCGCTCGAATGGACCACGAACCTCTGCCGTAGAGGTCTCGTCCTTCTACCCGTCACACGCGCAGTCGTACGCCGGAACGTATCAATGGCGTCGAGACGATCAGCACCAGCCCCGCGAGGAGTGCCGACTTCAGGACTCCCCACGATCCCGAGGTTCCGAAGGTGGTCAACCAGTACAACTGCGGCAGCAAAAACGGAATGTACGCGAGCATGTAGGGGAGCAGCGGATTCTCCCCCGCTGGTTTCACAAAACCAGCCCACGATTCCCGGCCTTTCACATCGACGATCCAGAGCAGCAACAGGGCCATCAACAGATTGGCGGCCGTGCAATACAAGCACCACGTCGGTGTATCTCTATTCTTCGAAATCCCGAGTGGTTGCAACGCGAATCCAATCGCGAAGAGTACGGCGGCGGCCACTAAAATCCAGCGCATTTTTTGCCGGAAAGTGGGCGCAAGAGTATTCCCGACAATGACAAAGGACGCGAGGACGCCAGCCATCGTGAGGGACGATAATCCCGCTTCAAACGGATTCGAGCGCAGCGGGCCGACGTTTATCCAATTCAGCCAACCCAGGATCGAAAACGTGTTGAGCGCCACAAGCACCCCAAACACCGCGACCAGGATCGCAAAACGCTTCGCGAACAGCAGATACAACCCGCTGACCAAAAGGTACGCCCATCCGAGTAAACCCAATATTTCCCAATAGGAAAGATCCAGCCGGGCGGGAGTGCCTTCGGGCGTAAGTCTGCGAAACATCACAAACAGAACGGCGATCAGCACCAGCCCCGAGTAACGGATCACCCGATACAGCTTTTTTCGCCCGCCTTCCCCGGGAAAGCGGATCCAAGCGAAGGCAATCCCAACCAATCCCAAGGTCGTCCACCACGACTGGCTCAGGTGCGTGTACCTGGCGTCCACGTGCGGTGCGTTCGCAATGAACAGGCCAAGCACGATGAGGCTGAGCGACCGGACCATAACGTGTGCCGTTATTTCCCACTTGCTCTGCCCCCGGTCGAGCCGGGCCCCGAGCGAAAGCGGAATGGACATCCCCATCAAAAAGAGGAATCCCGGAAAGACCATGTCCACATAGGTCATGCCGTTCACGTCGCCCCGGTGATAGGTCCACCAGGGCAGCCCTGTCACTTCACCGAGATTGTTGACAAAGATCATCAGCAGGATATTGAGGCCGCGGAAGATATCAATCGAAGCGATTCGCGTTACGGCGGGCATAGCTGCTCGCCCGCGACTCATGTCAGCCATAGTGGTCTTGTCCAGAATCGGGATACTCTCGCCGGTAGGGAGTCTGCCATGAACAGTACACCATTCCGTGACCGCAGTCACGAATGGGCCTTGATGTGATCCAAGAACGGATTGATCCCGAGGCGTCAGGGGGGTCCGAGGAGAAAGAGCGATTCTAGAGAGAAATCGCCTCTTGGACGATTTGTGGAGGCTGCACAGATCAAAATTAGAAGAACAAGAACCACAGACCCGCGAGGTTTACGTGCTCGAGTAGCTCGCGCACGTCACCCAGTGGTTCGGGCGAATGCAGAATGGCAGGGGAAAACCGGCTGAGATTCCTGTTTGGCAAGATGTGCGACTACTGCTTGTCGGACACCCTCCAAATTTCTGTACCTGGGGGAACGTCGTCCTTTGTGACCGGTGGACCCAATTCGATAAATAGCCCGGCTTCGCCAGATGAGGCCCATTGCAGGCCGGACAGCTTGGCCTTGGTCACCGTCCCATCCGGCCGTCGAAGTTCAAGTTGGTCTCCCGGTTTCAAACGTTCCCCCTGGTCGGAGTTCATAAGTGCGCGTGGTACAGGGGGCAAGGGATAAATGCCCCGCTCTGCAACCTCGCACAGGTCAGTCACTACAAGGAGTCGTCTTTGGGTCGAGTTCATGAGCGAGTACTTGAATTATTTTGTATCACCCAGGTTTCTTGCTTGACAGTTTCAGTCCTGCTTTTGGGTTGAACGAGGAAGGCGACCTTAACGAAAATGCGCCGTTAGCGCGAAGCCCACGGCGCGTTGAAGAATTCGTTAAACCGGGAAAGCTATACGAAGCGCCCCCGCAGGGCCAGTATCCCAATCACAAAAAGTCCTCCCAAAAGGAGAGAGAGACTCGATGGTTCGGGCGTTGGTGTGGTTAGGTTGGGGCTGTACTGGAAGCTAAAGTATTCGGAAAGTGGGAACGTGTTGGCACCCATCTCCGCGTTAAACGCAGCTTGATCAAATTCGAAGAGGGGATCACCCTCCGCCTGGCACTCGGGCGAGGAGACGGCGGTGTTGGCGTTGCCTGCGTAGCACGTTGCTTCCTCTATGACTATGTATTCGGCTCCCACAGTGAAATTACCGACCCACGGTGTGTTCATGGGCAAGTCCATTCGCCCACCGGACTTATCATGGATGTAACCCTCGACCGTGCTGCCCACACCCTGTGTCTCGCCACTGAAATTGACTAAGATCGGGACCGTTGTGATTGGTTCGGGAGTCGCACTGATTTGGTTGATATCGACAGAGTACTTGAGCGCGGAAGTACCCTCAAAGAGATAATCACCGATCAAGTAAGGATTCGCTCCCGAGGAGACCGCGCCTTGGACGTCTACCGCTGGAGTTTCACAGGGCAGGGACGTACAAGTAACATTCGCCATGGATACAGAAGCAGTGCCCACTACAGTGATCATCGTAATAGGTAGAGTTTTGAAATGCGGCTGCAGAGTAGTCGCAAGAGACTCCGCTGCCGACGGTCAGCGTGGCAGAGTTCACGGTAGTAAAGCAGGTCGCACTTACAGTGCCCACAGACGGCGTCAGCCCGGCTGTGTCCGCCCACAGCGGGCTGGAAAAAAATAAGAGAAAGAGGCTGGCAAAGAGTACGCGCGTGAGCATAAGGCCCTCCGGAAGGACGCAATGGTGACGAGCAGGGGCCGAGAAGAATCTGCAGCAAGCTATAACAAGGAAAGAAAAGAGATCAAGTGCATACGTCACAAAATAAACTGGTAGGAGTCCTGGGCGTTGGCATACCTCAAAGAGCGTCCGGTCGGTCACCGTTGCCCCCAGCCTGATTACAGTTTCATCCAGGGATACGCCGTTGCCCAACTCTCGCGGTCGTTTCTGGAGTGGCAAGGCTATCAGATTCCGAAATTCACCCTTAGCCACCGTATCTTGACTAGGAAAGAGACGATCGTAAGAATCCAGTCCGAGCTCATGGCCATTTTCCGTGGTCCGCGTCAGCCGCGCGCAACCGAGCTGCCTAGCATTTGCGGCAAGCACTGCACGGTCGAAGAAAAACCAGATGCGGGCGCCGTTTCCTGACCGCGAACGTTCGACAGCGAATGGAACCTGAAACCGTCGGTAGGCAACAGCAAATGCCGCTGCATCGGCCATCCATGACTTCTTGTCGAAATCCGCTACAAGGAACCAACAAATCTCCTCAGCCATCAGGGGGTAGATTCGGGCAGTCAGTTTTCCTGTGAGGAGATCGCGAATCGCGTTGTCAGTGAGCGGTTGGAGCATCCGCGTCTTTTTGCCATCTTTCTTCGATCCTCTGGTCTCGCGGCATGCATCGCGTGCCCATGCGCGTCGGCGTTTTTGGTCTTTCCTCCGAAGCATTTCGGGGTGACCTCCGAGCAGCACCGCGTGTACAGGTTCATCTCCGACAATGGTCGCCATTGGTTTGGCCGTCTTACCGGCCAGCGCATCCCCCAGGAAGGTAGGGGGCTCGCCGAGCACCTCAGAGCGGCCGAGTGACAGAAGAGTGACGATCTCCATTCGTCCTGCGAGGCTCTCAGAAGCTTGCGGCAACGTCAGGACGTTGGCAGAGCCCGTTAGCAAGAGTCGTCCCGGGTGACGGTCAGTGTCGACGGACTTCTTGATTGCTCGCAGGAGGTCTGGAGCCCGTCGAACCTCGTCCACGATCGCTGTGTCCAGACTACGCACGAAGCCGCTCGGGTCATCGCGAACGGCCTGCGGTACGGTATCGTCGTCCAGGGTGATGTAGGTCCTATTCCTGCTCGCGAACTGTCGGACCCTCGTTGTTTCACCAGATTGACGCGGACCACTGACCATCACGACGGGCGTGTCATTGAGCGCGGTTCTTGCTCGCTCTGCGGCGAATCTTGGGAAGAGCATGGCGGTCGGCGCGGTCAAGGGAGAACCCATCCTTCGTCTGGATCGGACTCTACGGTCGTCCAAGTCGAAATGTAATTCCCTTCAAGACCGGCTCCATGCCTTAGCGTTCGGTCCCGGAAGATCAGCAGCCTGAGGAAGGGACGGCGGGATGTCAAGCGTCGCCGGGATGCACGACAGATGGAGCCGGAACATCGTGAGCGTCATTGGCTCGTTTTGTTCCCACACCGGTCAATCGCAGAAGCGTTGCTCAGGTTGGTTTTTTCGTTGGGAATCGAGACTGCCTAAACAGGGAGCGAAATGAACGCGCGCGGTGATATTCACACACCGTTTAGTTTCGTTGTATTCATCATAGAAAAAGTAGTTGCAAGGCTCAAATCGCCGCATGTGTATTCATGCTTCTAGCCCCAAAACGGATTGAGAAGCCGTCGCAGTTATTCGACGGAGAAGTTATTCGCTCCATTCACGAATGCGGGTCGTTCCCAGTCGAGCAGCTGCACCTCGAGCGGCGGATGCGGATCGGGCCCGAGAAAAACGACCAGCCGCAGACCATCGGTGTAATACGGATCGTCGGTGAGATTACTGCGCGCATGCGCGGGAGTCGAATCTCCGACACCTTTGACATATCCGAAGCGGTCTACAAAACCGGTCAGAAGTAAGTCCTGCAGGAGGTAGTCCCGCTCCTGATCGACATACGGGCTGATGCGATGCGTCGTAAGGTACCAGGACTTGGTCGTCAGCTTGACGCCGATGTCCCGACTGATCTGGCCAATCCAGACCTTCTTTCCTTCGATCGTGAACGGTGCCATCCACAGCCTGAGATGATTTCGCTGACTGACGGTGCTGCGGGCCTTTTCGAGCGCCACATCCTGATAGCGGTCGAAGAGGTACAGCGGGCTCACCGGTGCCGTGTCGTACTGAGAGCGCACCAGGAATGCCTTGGCCATGCGATAGGAACTTCCGAGATCGACCGGTTCGTTCAGTCGCCACCCTCGGCCGGTGAATGGAAAGAGCGCATCGACGCCGTTGCCAACAATGACCAGATTCAGTGGATCGCCATGTGCGTTTCCTTCTTTATTCGTGACGCAGCACGGCAGACTCTCGAGCTTGCTCCTTAACTGCTCGAGGTTCAGCGCAGCGATCTGATCGGCTGGATAAAGCTTGCTGAAGTCAACGCTCTCGACCGCATACTGGACACCGGTGATCGGCACGACGAACCGGAACAGCCAGTGCCCTTCCGCGCTCAGCAGTCCGATATTCAAGAACTTCAAACCGCCATCCTGGTGCGTATAGACGAATCCCGACACGGTCTGGTGCGCGGCCACGTAGGTCGGCATCGCCTTAGCCTCAAAAACCTCATCGATCCGGTCATTGGTTCTGCTCGAAAACCAGCCATGAAGTTGCTGCGCTACTTCTTGCGGGCCAAAGTAGGTCGGGTCGGTGAGGATCGGCAGGTAGCGTACTGCATGATCGTTGTCGTTCTGCACCTGCATCCATACCGGCTGCACATCGGCTTTGGCGGTCGATCCTCCAAAGTATCTCCCGCTCTCGTCATCGGTCAGCACGCTCACCCGGACAGTGATCCCGTCCTTCTCCTGGCTGACGGCACGCCCGGTGAAGCTACTGGCACCGGAAGGGTCGGGCCAGTTCGGTCCGCAGCCGACGACGAGCATGGCGGCCAAAAGAAGAGTCAAAACGCTGCCGATCACCTGAAGAGTATTCCTGCTGTGTGGACCGCGTTCCGCCTGTTCGAAGATCACTTTCATCGGAGTCGAAATCCTACCATCCGTGTTGCGGCATAGATAGGTGTTCTTTACTCTGACTCCTGTTTCGAATCGCTAGGGACGCTCCCGGGATACACGCAGCAAAACCAAGCGGCCTCGTGCCGCGCCAACCTCCGATGCCAAATCGCGTGACCGAGCTGTCGATGGCGAGGGAGCGTGGAAGATCACATTCGCATGTGACGAGAGTCACTGGTCCTGGTACGGGAAATGGACGCTGCTCGTAGCGTGCTTGAACCGACTTCGTAAGAAAAGATTTGCTCAAGAAGATGAATCGAGAGGTCCATCGGAGAGAGGTCAAAAGATAACCACTGCAAATTCAATAATAGGCTGGTGGAACTGGAATTGCGCGGATAGAATCGGGTGGGCAGTTTCGCCTGAGAGTAAAGGCGTAGCGAGAAAACATGACCCTCGAGCAACAAACACCGTTTGAAAACATCGAAGGAGCCCTCGAGTATGTCGGCTATTTGCTGGAGGCCTCTCGGGAGGCGCAAAAGCATATTGACGAGGAAATCGCCAGCGCGAAGAACCGGCAGCAGGATCGGAAAACCCAGGCGCTCCAGATCGTAAGGTACAAACTGGCCACGCTGGATTTTCATATCCTGAAGAGCAAACGTCTCCTGGGTGATTTGCGGAGATTGCGGCGATTGATCTTGGAAGAACGGGAATCGCAGACCCGTTCCGTATCCGCATAATCCTGGATTTCAGAAGATCTCCAGATCCTTGAACCAGATCCTCGAAGAGGGAGCGATCCTCCGGGACGACGCCCGCACTCTTTGGGATCGGGAATCCTCTCAGAGCTCGGCATCTCCATGCTGGCGTCAGGGCTTGTCTGGTCACCGGGCAGCCCTCTGTCTCCCCGCCCGAAAACGTGCGTCCCGGCGCGGGCTTCACTCCCTCTTCTCGTTCCACGCCTTTGCGAGCTTGGACTCTCCGGACACGGCTGGCACGCGTTAGCGGCTCGATGGCTCCGCTGAGTTCGGGGTGAGTTCCGGTGCTAGAGATTGCGCATGCGCCTTGACCTCCGGGGCCATCGAGAGGAACATCACGCGCCCACTCACTTCCTCTGAAAATTCGCCGCCATTCCCCGCAAACGCCAGTCGGACACCCTCGACAGCTCGCTCGCGAGGCACTTCTCCCAGCGCGCAGTTGGCCTCGAGCACTGCTGTTTTTGCTGCCCCTGACACGGGATAAAGGAGAATACGGAATACCGCCAGACCGCCAGTCGGCATGGAACCAGAATACTTCTTTAAACCCCCGGGGCTCGACTCCTGAGGATCCAATCGCCTGCTCTCTCGAGGCAATGCTGCAGGCGCACGACCGTAGGAGACGAAGCTGACCAATGTACTCGCGATCCATACACCTGACTGGAGCACTTTTCCACTGGTGGACTTGTGGATGAAGGTCCCGGCAGCCTTGACCGATTTGTTTTCCACGTCGAAAGTTCCAGCGCCGGTCATTTCATAGGCGTCTCCATTCGCCGACTTGACCTCAGCGCGGCAAGCGGCAGAGTCCCCAGGGTCGCAAAGCGACCCTGAAGCCACCAGGAACATATAATTCGCAGAACCGCCTTGTGCCTTCGCCCACCCGGCACAAGAGAGCGAGGTAAGGGTCAGGATCGCGACCCAAAGCGTCATCCGAGGTGAAGTCACGGTGATCCTCCGAAATTCGAAAACAGCGCCCCCTATCGGTTCCGCAAGAAGCCGTGGGCCACGTAGCTCGAATCGACGTAGTATCCCGTGATTGCGCCCGATTGATTGATACTGACGGGGATCGTACCGTTGTAATCCCCAGGTGTCAGATCCGCTCCTGGAGCGTCGAATGAGGTGTATTGGCCTTCAGGACTGCGCACGAAGCCGTGATACACGTTGTTCCCGGCGAGGTAGGCCATGGTCAACACGCCCGAGTCATTGAGCCCCGTCACCTGGTTCCAGATGAGGCCTTGGCTTGGGCCTGTGCCAGCCTCGGGTGGCTCATAGGTCGTTATGGTACCGTCGGCACTGCGCAGAAACCCGCGCGCCACAAAATTGCCGCTATTGTCCATGAATGCCCCAACGCTGGTTCCAAAAATGTTGATGTTGTAGGCCCCCGAACCGTAACAGCCTGTCGAGGTGCCCGTGGTGCACGACCCTGGACCAACGAAGGTGTCTATTTTTCCGTTCGGCCAGCGAACGAATCCGTGAAACAGGGAGCTCGAGTCCAGATAATATCCGACGATCGCTCCCTCTAGATTCAACGGGCCAACGGGAACCGTCAAGGTCGAGCCGGGAGGATCGAAGGACGTGAATTTGCCGTCAGGGGTCCGCAAGAAGCCGTGGACCACGAACTGGCTGTCAGACGTAGTACCCCGAAACGGCTCCGACCCCGTTGATGCCGCTCACCAGGGTGCCCGCCTGATCAGCGGGATTTATATCAGCGCCTGGAGCGTCAAAAATCGTGAACTTTCCATCGGCACTGCGCAAGAACCCGTGCGATACAAGATTCGCGTCATTGTAATATCCCGCGACGGTTCCGAGCAGGTTGATGCCCATTGAAAAGGTGCCGCTGCTGTTATTCGCAGCTGTGCCCGCTCCGGGAGCATCGAAGGTTGTGAAGTGGCCGTCGGGCGTGCGCACGAACCCGTGGGACACATAACCCGCATCCGAGAAATAGCTGCCAGCGATCGCTCCTTCGACGTTGATGCCTACCGGCAGCGTGCCGAAACCATTCGAGGCCGGCACGTCAAAGCTAATGACGCAATGCTCCTGCGCTAGCGCGGGGAGCGCAAACCCGAGCGTGCAGAGAACCGCAACGAAAAGCCCGAGTGCCCGTATCATTCGGACCGCTGCCCCGGGTTCGGCAACCGTCTTCTGGTTCGTCATCATCGAATAATCTCCTCTCGGCATCACTGGCCTCGCTACATCGAAGCGAATGATTCGCCTATCTATAAGGGCGACATTTCTTCACTGGAGGGGTCATTTTGCCGAAAGATTGCCCGTGCACCGGCGTGGGAGCTGGGAGCGGAGGAACCGTTCGCCGGGCGATCCATCCACCGGGACGGTCCAAGAAACCCTAAAAAGTGACGAAGAGGAGCAATAAAGGCCCTCCCGAGACCGAAACAGGGGTTCGGCAGGCCTTCTTGAGAGCCCGGGGGGCCTGGCTCACTATGGACGACCAAGCGAGGAAAAAGGTGTTAGAATCTCGGCCATTTCACAAGGTCACTGGGACGGGAGAGCAGTTTCTCATGGCGCCAGCCCAGCCAGATGTCACCGCTTTGCTTTCGGAACTCGTCGAAGGGGACCAGCAAGCTGCTGAGAAGCTGATTCCCTTGGTGTATGACGAGTTGAAGAGGTTGGCCCGCAGCTACCTGCGCCGGGAACGAACCGGCCATACCTTGCAGACGACCGCCCTGGTTCATGAAGCCTATCTCCGGCTGATTCGGGGGAAGCCCGCGAACTGGCAGAGCCGTTCCCATTTTTTTAGAATTGCGGCGCAGCTCATGCGGCGCATCCTCATCGATTACGCGCGAGGCCGCCTGCGCGAGAAACGGGGAGGAGCAAAAGTCGATTTACCTTTAAACGAAGCGCTGGTCTTCTCCCCCGAACACTCCGAGGAGTTGGTCAGGTTAGATGAAGCGCTTGAACGCCTGTGCAAACTCGATGCCCGGCAAAGCCAGATTGTGGAGTTGCGCTTCTTTGGAGGCTTGAGTGTAGAGGAAACCGCAGAGTCCCTCGGCATCTCTCCGAAAACGGTGAAGCGAGATTGGGCGGTGGCCAGATCCTGGCTGCACAGGGAATTGAGGTTTAGCGATGGAGATGTCCCGAAAACAATGGGACCGCGTTAAAGAACTCTACGAAGCTGCCTTGGAGTTTCCTTCTGCGGCGCGTGAGACTTTCCTGCTAAATCACGGGGAAGATGAAATCGTGCGCGAGGAAGTCCGCCAATTGCTTTCCGAGCACGATACACTTGGTAACTTCCTCGCGACTCCTCCCTTTGTTGATCCCCGGCTGAATCCCATCGGCCCTCCCCAGTGCCTTCAGCCCGGAGAGATTCTGGGCGCCCGGTTCCGTATCGTGGAGTTCATTGCCGCTGGAGGCATGGGGGAGGTCTACAAGGCGGAAGACCAGCGCCTCGAGCGAACCGTGGTTCTGAAATTCCTGCCGGAGGAATTGGCGAGTGACCCTGTGGCGCTCGGGCGACTTCGCCGCGAAGCAAAAGCCGCTTCCGCCCTGAATCATCCGAACATCTGCACGATTCATGACTTTGGAGAAGATGCGGGCCGGGCCTTCATTGCCATGGAGTATCTGGAGGGAGAGACTCTCGCCGCCCGGATCAAGAAGGGTCCGCTCCCTCTCGAGGAAGTCCTCAAGGTTGCGCTCCCCGTTGCCGTCGCTCTAGGTACAGCCCATCGCAAGGGAATCATCCATCGGGACCTGAAGCCCGGCAACATCATGCTCACCGCGACCGGGGTGAAATTGCTCGATTTTGGTCTGGCTCGATACGAACGGCAGGAAGATCCGAGTGAGGCAGACCCATCTCCGGTGTCGACTGGCGATTCACAACTGGTAGGCACGCTCCCTTATATGTCGCCAGAGCAACTGCGCGGGACCGGGGCCGGCAGCCCCGGTGATATTTTTGCCTTCGGCGCCGTTCTTTACGAGATGCTCACCGGTCGGAGAGCATTCCAGGGCGATTCAAACGCCGAAACGAAGACGGCGGTGGAACTTGCGGAACCCAGGCCACTGAAAGAATTCGTCAAGGGTGTGCCTGACGATTTCGAGCGCATCATTCGCCGCTGTCTAGAAAAGCGCCCCGAGGAGCGATTCGCCTCGATGGCCGAGATTGAGCGGGCGTTAGAGGATGGTGCGCTCTCCTCGGGCCTTATTAGTGGCATCAATCGACGGGCGCTGTTGTTGCGGGCCAAGCGGCCGAGGATTGCCATCCCCGCACTCATAACCCTGCTCATCCTGGTTGGAAGCTGTCTCTTGTGGATTCATCACAGCTCCAGAGTCTCGTGGGCCAGGAATCAGGCGCTGCCAGAGATCGCCAAGCTGATTGAACAGGACAAAATCGGAGAAGCCTATACACTCGCGGTTCTGGCAGAACGTTCTATCCCGAAGGATCCGAATCTCCTCGAGTTCTGGCCGGATATCTCATGGGCGGATCCGATCTACACCGCTCCTTCTGGTGCAGCCGTTTATCGCAGAAACTACAACGCTCCAGACAGCCAATGGGAGTTCGTCGGCCGATCACCCATTGAGGGCCGAAGATTCCCTGCAGTGGATTCCAGCTGGAAATTCGAGTTGCCAGGCTACCGGACCGTGGAGCGCGCCACATTCCCGTCCGGCACCCTGATGGTATCTATGGACGAGGAAGAGAAGGCACCAGCTCGAATGGTCCGCGTGGAGTTTCGCAACGCAAAATCCACCCAGAGCCGGCCGATAGCCATTTGGGGAATCGCGGGTTTTGAGACTTTGCCGGCCGTGCCGGTGAGCCAATATTGGATCGATAAGTTTGAGGTCACCAACTCTGAGTTCAAGCGCTTTGTAGACCAGGGCGGCTACCAAAAACAAGAATACTGGAAACACCCGTTTCTGAAGGACGGCCGGACATTATCTTGGGCGGAAGCGATGCGGCTGTTCGAAGACCAGACCGGGCAGGCTGGACCCGCGACCTGGATACACGGGGACTACCCGGCAGGGCAGGATGATTATCCCGTGACCGGGGTGAGTTGGTATGAGGCGGCAGCTTACGCTGCGTTCGCCGGCAAATCTCTTCCAACGATTTATCACTGGACGGCAGCCGCATCGCCTCTCGACAGCGCCAGCATGATCCCGGCCAGCAACTTTGGCGGGACCGGACCCTCGGCCGCAGGGAGCTACCAGGGGATGAGCTGGTGTGGCGCCTACGATATGGCCGGCAACGTCAAAGAGTGGTGTTCCAACGAAGCCAGTTCCGGGAAACGCTACATCATGGGCGGAGCCTGGGACGACCCGACCTATATGTTCAACGATGCGGACGCTCGCGGGCCTTTCGGGCGATCCCCAAACTTCGGATTTCGCTGCGCCAAATATGCTCTGACAGGTGAAGAAGCCAAAGCCGATCTTCCGATCACGGTTCAAGTGCGGAATTACGGGTCGGAAAAGCCCGCTTCCGATTCCCTCTTCGAGGCATACAAGAGTCTGTACTCCTACGATAAATTGCCGTTGAATGCAAAAGTGGAACCCGTGGAAGAGACCGGGGACTGGAGGGAGGAGAAGATTACCTTTGACGCGGCTTATGGCGGAGAACGCGTCATAGCGTATCTTTTCCTTCCGAAACAGGCGCGTCCGCCATTTCAAGCCGTCGTGCACTTCCCCGGTGCGGGCGCCGTTCACATGCGATCGAGCACCAAGTCACTTCCGCTTTTTTTTGATGACTTCAACTTCATTATCAAGAGCGGCCGAGCCGTCCTGTTTCCCATCTACAAGGGAACTTTTGAACGCGGGGGCGGACCGAAACCGATCTATTGGCCGAACACAACCAGCACGTACCGCGATGACGTAATCGCCTGGTCCAAGGATCTGGGCCGATCGATCGACTATCTTGAGACCCGTCGAGACATCGACCATGACCGGTTGGCTTATGAAGGTTATAGCTGGGGAGCAGCCATGGGGGGGCTTCTGCCGGCACTTGAACCCCGTCTAAAGGCATTGGTGCTCGTTTCTCCCGGCTTCTATCTTCAGGAGCGGTTGCCGGAAGCGGACCAGGTCAATTTCGCGCCGCGTATCAAAACCCCGGTATTGATGTTGAATGGCCGTTTCGATTTCATTTGGCCCCCAGCCATTTCTCAAGAGCCAATGTTCCGGATGCTCGGGACCCGTCCAGAGGATAAGCGCCGCGTGGTGTATGAGAGCGGTCACGACATACCCCGCGCTGCGATGATCGGGGAAACGCTCGGGTGGCTGGACCGATACTTAGGCCCCGTGCAGTAGCGACTCGCGCATTGCGTCAACGTATCCCAGCCAAAGAAATAACTGGCGAGAACCCTGGCTACCGCCTGGAAAGCGGAAAAAAAGCGGCGGACCAGAAGCCTGGTCCGAAATGAAGTTTCAGCAGTTCCCTCCCGGATGACTGATCGGGAGTCTTCCCTGGCGACCCATGGCAAGCGAAATTGTGCCTTCGGCGGTTGTCGTTTGCACCCCGGTAGTAGGGATGAAGTCTGGTGCGCCCTTTTGCATGGGCAACAAGCAGAGACTCGTCGGTAACGACCGCGATTCTGCGCGGCACGGGTGTCGCACATTTCTCTCAACCGGGTGCCCTAGCCGGACGACGGGCGGAATTTTCCGAGTGCCGCGCCGAGCCGCTCAAGTCCACCGCGCACCGTTTCTGTATCTCTACAAAAGCCGATCCGAAAGTGTTGTGGTTGCTCGAAGAATTCCCCTGGCACGACGCTTGTCTCATACTGCTCGCGCAGGATGCTGACAAATTCGGAGGCCCGGGCGACCCTCAACCGCGGAAATACGGTCGTGCCGAAGAGGCTGGGCTTGCAGTCGAGCTCCGGTTGGCTCGTCAGGAACTCGTTCACCAGCCTGCGGTTCGTTTCCAGCAGCGCTCGGGCGCGATGGCGCACCCGATCGAGATGATCGAGCGCAATCACGGCCAGCAGCTCGGCCGGATGGACCGGGCTTCCGTAGGTGAAATCAATGACCTGCCACATCCGCTCGACCAGTCCCGGCTCGGCCAGAATCCAGCCGCAGCGAATGCCGCTCAACCCATACCCTTTGGTCAAGCTGCTCGTAACAATGAAATTCGCTCCAAGATGGAAGGCAGAACGCCACGGCTGATCGAACAGGGTTTCGAGATACACCTCATCGACCAGAACGCGCGCGCCCACTTTGGCCGCGAGTCGACCCACCTGCCGCATGGCACTCTCATCGGTAAACGCACTGCTGGGGTTGTGCAGGTTACAGAGAACCACCAGGCGTGTTTGCGGAGTGATTTTACGCTCGAGTTCTTCGAGTCCCAGCTCGAATCCTTGCTCGGCGAGCCGTTCGAAGCGGGTGACTTTGGCTCCGATATGATCGAGGATCGCGAGCAGCGGGTCGTAGCTCGGCCGCTCAACCAGGACCTCGTCGCCCGGGTGCACAAGAGCCGTCAGCGCCACAAAATTGGCCATCGATGTCCCCAGGGTCGAGACGACGCACTCACTAGGCACCCCCGCCTTCGCCGCCAACCGTTCCATCAGCGGTCGATAACCGTACGGCCCAGTCCCGCCGATTTCGAGGTCCTCGATGCGCACCGGCAGTTCGGCCAGGGGATAATCCACAACCCCACTGGTGGCCAGGTTGAAGCGCGCCTCCGACTGCAGTTTGGCCCAGGCCAGATAGCGCGAGACGGCTTCCCTCCGCAGATCCTTCATGTCTTGCTCTCCTGACTGCAGGAAAATCCGGCTACGAGCGATGCGATCGCGGGGCCGATCGCCGGCTCCAGAACCAGTACACGGGGATGCCCGCGAGCAACAACCCGAAACCGATGAGACTGTTCTCGGGATAGCGGTACACCGTGTTCCCAACCACCCACCAGCATATCGCGACGAATGCGATCGTGCTGACCGGGTGCCCCGGCATACGATGACCGTGACTGGCATTCACGGGATCGCCGGCAGCCCGCCGGCGGAACACGAACAGGGTGGTCGCCGTCAGCCCGAAGAACAGAAAATCCATGGCCACGACGTAATTCAAGATCTGCTCATAGCGGCCGGAAAGCGCGATGACCATGGTCCACACGCTCTGCAGGACGATGGCCACGACGGGCACCCGCGTACGGGGATCGAGCCAGGCGATCGCGCGGAAAAACAGGCCATCCTGGGCCATCGCAAAGTACACGCGAGGTGCGGTCAGGATCGACTGGCTGAGAAACCCAAGAGTCGACAGAGCGATCGCCGCGGCAATCAGCGTCGCACCCCGCCTGCCGAGCGCCAGCCTCATCACGGCGGTCGCAGGGGTAGTGGTCAGAGCCAGCGCTTCGGGCCCGAGCGATCGCAGGCACACCCAATTTACGCCGAGGTACAGCACGACGACACCGAGGACGCCGAGCAGAAGTCCTCGAGGCAGGTTTTTCCTCGGCTCCTTCACTTCCGCAGCAAGGAAGTTTGCGGTCTGCCAACCTCCGTAAGCGAAGAGCACCGGTACCATCGCTGCTCCAAACGATGTCAGTGACCATTCCCGTTCCATTGGGGTGGGCGCGGCTCCGTGTCTGCCGGCGAGGGCCAGCCCGGCGATCACCAGGGCCGAGATGGCCATGATTTTCATCACCATGAAAACACTTTGTGTACGGCCGCCGGTCTTCACGCCGAGACAATTGATGAGGGTCAACAGAGCGAGTGCCACTGTGGCAACTACCCAGTCGTGAACCGCGAGACCGGTAAGATCGAGAAAATACCGGGCGAAGGTGATCGATACGGCAGCCATCCCCCCGGTCTGGATCACCAGCAACAACACCCATCCGTAGAGGAATGCAACCGCCGGGTGATAGGCCTCGCGCAGGTAAGCGTACTGTCCGCCCACTTCGGGTAGCGTGGCCGCCAGTTCAGCCCACAGAAAGGCGCCGCCCACGGCAACCACTCCGCCCAGAATCCAGGCACCCAGGATCAGGGTCCGCGTATGCACCTGCTGCGCGACCACGTAGGGATTGATGAATATGCCGGAACCAACGATGCCGCCCATGACCAGCATGGTGGCGTCGAACAGGCCAAGCTTCCGGGCCAGGCTTGGCGCAGCAGCGGAAGCCGGATCCGCGCTCCGGGAATCAGCCACGGCAGCGGCTTGGTCTGAGAGTCGCGATCGTGACTACCAGGGACATACCGGAGTTCCTCCTCAACGATCGACGCACCTTTCGCGAACGAGCCCAGTCTATCTGCACTCTAGCAGACTTGCGCGCAGTCCATGCCGAGCAGCGCTCCGAGCTTCTTCAGTCTGCCACTGAGGTGGCCCACGCCCACAGCACAGTGATGCGCGGGTCCATGAGCGTTCCAGTCGTTGAGAAACTTTCGCGCCCCGATCGGGAATCGGTACCGGCTGTTGGTGTTGCCGATCTCGAGAATCGGACCGGGAACGGATTCCGCTTCGGCCAGCAACAGCCGGAGAGTCCCATCGACCGTCTGGACAACAGACAGAAGAGTCACCGGGCCGCACGCAACTCTCATCTCGACGGAAAGACCACGCCCCACTTTTCCGTGGTAGACCTCGAGACTGCGCACCTTTGTCTTGCCCCGGGCAATCGCAATGTGCCCGGGTCCGTCATGTCCCATCAGGACGACGTCGTCACGGTAATCCACCGCGTAGCACTCGGTGAAGGAGCCTCCGGCACCGAACGAATCCAGGATTTTCATGGCCTGGGCGTTTTTGACTTCAAATTCCCCGGCCACGGGAATCCCTCGCGCGGTCAGGAGACTGCTGCCGAGGATGATGGAGCTGATGGCCTCCTGGTTTTCCGGGCTGCCGTCTCCCCGGTAGTAATAGGCCAGTGAGCCGAGAGCATGGAGCTCGACCAGGCGGTCGAGAGCTGCGGAGGTGCGCGCGGCCCGCACCAGCTCTTCCTCCGGGCAATCCTCCTGGATCTCAAATGCTTCTTTGAACTCCGCCAGCTTGCGGTTGATTTCCGGTTCGGCGACTTCGCGCCGCAATCTGGCCAACTCGTCCACTTCCAGTATTTCGATGTGACCTCCAAAATAGGCGCACTGCTGCGTGAGGTCAGAGTAGATATCCATCATCCCGCCGTAGTAATGGCCCAGAACACCCAGGCGGTTGTGTTCCATGACGTGCGCGACGCGTGCGGCATCGATCCATTCGCCGATTTCGTCCCATGCAATGGGATCGTTTTCGAGCATTCCGGTCACCTGGAAGAATGGAATCCGGCAGCGATTGAAGACGTTTGCGATTTCCGGTACCGGACACGCTTGGCAGTAGGCCAGCCACTCGCCGGTCATTTTTGTGCGATCCCCGAGGGAGTTAAACCAGGCGTAATC
The DNA here is from genome assembly GCA_963842585.1 of Candidatus Acidiferrales bacterium. GTDB lineage: Bacteria > Acidobacteriota > Terriglobia > Acidiferrales > UBA7541 > Acidiferrum. The sequence continues at coordinate 30,285 of CAWJHG010000009.1, read as the reverse complement.
GATCGCCGGCGCCGGCGCGAGATTCAGAAGAATGACCGGGACCTTTGCGCGGCGAACCACCGGCAAGACCGTCGAGGAAAGCGCGTAGGTAGTGGCATAGAGAAAGATCAGGTCGACATCGGCCTTGCGAAAGTCGTGGCCCGCAGCCAGCGCTTTTTCGGGAGTGTCGATGAGACCAAGGTTCAGGAGCTCCACCCCGGGCCGGGCAATCTGCCGGGAAACCTGTTCGAGAAAGCCGGCTAAACGCTCGCGGAGCCCGGCAAATTGAGACCAATAGGCGGCCAAACCGATTCCGAAAAGGCCTACTTTGAGAGGTGTGGTCATTCGAGCCAGACCGCAAAGATTCCCCCGGGAAGGTGTATTGTAGAGCGAAACGGCCTCCGAGAGTATGGTTCACGAGTGCAGGGCAGTCGCGAGTCGCGTCGATAGCGCTCGACGGACGACGGCTGTGATTCACTCCTGCCTGTGGTCGAGTGGACCAGCCGGGGGCAGCAGGCCAGCGGAGGACTACGATGCTTCGAAAAAATCAGCCGGCTTTTTTGCTTCTCGCTTTCCTGCTCGGTGCCGCCGGGGTAGCCGGGCAGGCGCCAAGCGAGAAACTCCAGGTCGACTGGGGCAAGGTGATCCGGGTCTCGCAAACGACTCCCACATTGCAGGTCGTGGTCAATCCGCCGCTCGGCCGGGGTACTCCGGTTCATGATCACGCCTACAAGGCCCTGCACGATCTCGCGGCGGACTATGTGCGCTATGTGCCGTGGCTCCCCTATCCCCGATTGGCAGTGGCCGAGCTCGAACCCCCGCGGGACGGCAAAACAAGCTGGGATTTCTCGCTGATCGACCCGATGACCATCGATTTCCTCGAAGCAACCAAAGGCCATCCTGTAATTCTGAATTTCAGCACCATTCCCCAGTGGATGTACAAAACCGATCAGCCCGTCGCTTACCCCGCCGATCCGGATCAGGTGGACTGGGAGTATGAAAAAGGGACCGAACTCCGCGATGCCAGCCTGAAGGAAGTCGCCGACTACTACGGCCGTCTCTTTGCCTGGTACACCAAGGGCGGGTTCACCGACGAAGTCGGGAAGCGGCACGAATCGGGGTACCACTTTTCGGTTCCGTACTGGGAAATCTTGAATGAGCCCGACTTCGAGCACCAGATGACGCCCGAAACGTATACCAGGATTTACGACGCGGTCGTCGAAGCGATCCGCGCGGTAGAACCTCGAACAAAATTCGTGGGCATGGCCCTCGCTGCCCCCTCAGAGAATCCCGCCTTTTTCGAATATTTCTTGAACCCAAAAAATCACCGGCCCGGCATTCCGCTCGATTTCATCTCCTACCACTTCTATGCGGTTCCAACGGCCGATCAAACGCCCGAGGTTCAGCCGTTCACTTTCTTCACCCAGGCAGACGGCTTCCTGAACGTGGTCCGCTATATCGAACAACTGCGCAAGCGCCTCAGCCCGGAAACTCGCACCACCGTTGACGAAATCGGCAGCATTTCCGCCGATGACCTGGCCCAGGGCGAACCGGGACATGCGAGCGGCCCGATCCCGGGTTCTTACTGGAATCTGTCGGGCGCCGTGTATGCCTACCTCTTCGCCGAACTCACGCGTCTCGGCGTCGACGTCGCGGGGGAGTCTCAGCTGGTGGGCTATCCGACCCAGTTTCCGAGCGTTTCCATGGTGGATTGGAGGGATGGCAAGCCGAACCCGCGGTTCTGGGTGCTCAAACTGGTGAAGAACAACTTTGGGCCCGGAGACAAACTGGTCGAGATTGCATCCGCGCCGTCTGAAGCGTACTTCTGTTCTCTCGCGGTCCTGACGCCGAACGGGAAACGCCGCGTGCTGCTGGTGAACAAGCGCGATCGCGAGTTGAAATTGTCCATCGCCGGCGCCGCCGGCGGTCAGATCGAAGCGGTCGACCCTTCGACCGCGTTCGACGAGCCGGCTCCTGCGAAACTCCCGTCCGACTCCGTGACCCTAAAGGGCCTCGGGGTTGCCGTCGTGACCCTGCCGTAGGCAGCCATCGCCCGACGAGCGGGGCCGCTCCCCTTGGTGGGCTGTTCCGGCTGTCCGGCCAGGCAGGTCAGGAACTCTTTCGTCGCTGGCTGCTTCGCTTGCGGTTCCTAGCAACACGCTGCTTCTCCTTTGCGAACTCCTCGCCGGTGGACAGAAAGTGCGTGACCAGCCAACCACAGCCTGTGTACTCTCTTGGTGTCCCCTCGAGGGCCAGCCATGAATTCATCCCAGGCCGACAAGATCACGCGAGCCCTGAACCAGTTTCGCATCGAGATTCCCTCCTGGGGTTTTGCCAACACCGGAACGCGTTTCGGCAAGTTCATCCAGGCCGCTGCCGCTACCACCACGGAAGAGAAGTTCAGTGATGCCGGCCAGATCCACCAGCTGACCGGAGCCTGTCCCACAATCGCACTGCACGTTTTGTGGGATTTTCCGCGCGGGATCGAAAGTGTAGAGGAGATTCAGAAATTCTCGTCGAACTACGGCGTGCGGGCCGGCTCGATCAATCCCAACCTTTTTCAGGACCAGGAATACAAATACGGGTCGTTCGGGAATCCTGATCCTGCCGTGCGAACGCGCGCGCTCGAGCACACCCGAGACAGCATCCGGATCGCAACGAGTCTCGGCAGCCGCGACATTTCGCTGTGGTTCGCCGATGGATCGAATTATCCCGGCACGGCGCATATCCGGCAACGCAAGCAACGGTTCGAGGAATTGCTTGTGGCTGCCCACCGGGAGCTCTCTCCGGGCCAGCGGCTGCTCATTGAATACAAGCCGTTCGAGCCGGCCTTCTACCACACCGATATCGCCGACTGGGGAATGGCATTGCACCTGGCGCGTACCGCCGGGCCCCAGGCAAAGGTGCTGGTCGACACCGGCCATCATTACGCCGGTCAGAACATCGAACAGATCGTTGCATGGCTGCTTGCCGACGAGCGGCTGGGGGGATTCCATTTCAACGACCGCCGTTATGCGGACGATGATTTGACTCTGGGCTCGATCGACCCGTACCAGGTGTTTCGCATCTTTCACGAGATCCTCTTCTACGAGTGGGAAAAGGGCGAGCCAGCCGACATCGCATTCATGATCGACCAGAGCCACAATTTGAAGGGCAAGATGGAAGCCATGCTGCAAACCGTGAACATGGCCCAGGAGCTCTATGCCAAGGCAGCCCTGGTTGACTACCCCGAACTGGCCGCTGCCCAAACAGGCTGCGATCTGGTGCGGGCCGAATCCGCGCTGCAGGATGCCTTTTCAACCGATGTGCGTCCGGTGCTCCGGGACTGGCGGCGCTCGAAGGGACTTCCTGAAAACCCGATCGAAGCGTTTCGCCGGAGCGGCTACCTCGAGCGCATCACCCGAGAGCGCACGGCCAGAAATTCCGCTAGCGTGTCTTCGTATGCCTGATCGCACGTCCTCACGGCCCTATCTGGCGCTGGATTTTGGGGCGGAAAGCGGCAGGGCCATCCTTGCGCGGCTTGACTCCGGTGTTCTGACCACAGAGGAAATCCGCCGGTTCAGAAACGATCCCGTCGAATATGGTCGCAGCCTGCATTGGGATGTAGCCCGGCTGTGGTGGGAGGTTCGCCAAGCTCTCGCAAGCCTCGAGGAAACGCCGCTCTCAGGCGTCGGTGTGGACGCCTGGGGAGTCGATTACGCCTTGCTCGGAGAGAGGGGCGAACTGCTCGAGAATCCCTATCATTACCGTGACCGGCGAACGACCGGGGTGATGGAGGAGGTTTTCCGGAAAGTCCCGAAGGACGAGATTTACCGGGCCACCGGGATTCAATTCCTGTCCATCAACACCCTGTATCAGCTCTTCGTCGCCGCCCGGGAAAGCCCTTCCCTGCTCAAGACAGCCCGGAAGTTGCTCACCATCCCCGATCTATTCCACTACTGGCTCAGCGGGAATGCCGTTTCGGAATTTACGATTGCCACGACGACGCAGCTCGTCAATCCCGCCACCCGGACCTGGGCGACGGAATTGATCGAGCGCCTGGAATTGCCCACCCACTTCTGGAGCGAGATTGTCGAGCCCGGCACCTGCCTCGGCACAGTGCTGCCGGGCATAGCCCGCGATTCCGCCTTGCGCGACACGCCGGTCATTCTGCCGGCCGCGCATGATACCGCTTCTGCTGTTGCGGCGATCAGTGCGCGGGATGGCACAGCGTTCCTCAGCTCCGGAACGTGGTCGCTGGTCGGAGCCGAAGTCGACGAACCGGTCATTACGCCCGAAGCCCTGCGCCTGAATTTCACAAACGAGGGAGGAGTCTCGGGCACCACGCGTCTGCTCAAGAACGTGATGGGACTGTGGATGCTGCAGTCCTGCCGCCGCACCTGGAACACGCCAGGGGGACACGCCGATGACCACGCCGAACTGATGGAACTCGCCGCGCGGCAGGAACCTTTCTGCTGCCTGGTCGATCCCGATCACCCGTCGTTTCTCTGCCCGACGGACATGCCGGCCGCGATTGCCCAGTTCTGTACCCGGACCCACCAGCCCGCTCCCGAATCTCCGGCCGGTTTCGCGCGGGCCATCCTGGAGAGTCTGGCATTCAAGTACCGCCTGGTGCTCGCGAGCCTCGAAAAACTGACCGGCAAGCGCGTGGAACGAGTTCGCGTGATCGGGGGAGGCGCAAGAAATCGCTTGCTCAACCAACTGACCGCGGACGCAACGGGCAGAACCGTGCTCGCTGGACCGGTAGAGGCGACCGCTCTCGGCAACGTGGGGATGCAGCTTTTGGCGACTGGCGCCGCCAGCTCGCTCCAAGAGGTCCGTGCTATCGTCGATCGGTCGTATCCTCTCGAGGTCTTTGAACCGCTCGATACCGAGAAGTGGAATCGGCAAGCGGAACGCTTCGAGCACTATTGTGAGGCTGTGTATGCCTGAAGTCAGAAAGACCACCTATCTCGAGGACCTGTGGGACCGGGCGACGGCGGACAAGCTCGGCGGCAATCCGCTGGCGCTTTTGCGCTACCGCTCGAACTTGCTCGGCCGAGACCTCAGAATCACGAACTTTGGTGGCGGAAATACCAGTTCAAAGATGGACCTGCCCGATCCGTTCACTGGCGAACCCACGCGGGTTTTAGCCGTCAAGGGCAGTGGAGGCGACTTGGGCTCCATGACCGAGGCCGGGTTCGCCCTGCTCTACCAGGATCGACTGGAACGATTGAAAAGCCTCTATCGGGGCGAAGCGCACGAAGACGAAATGGTCGGTTACTATCCGCTCTCGGCTTTCGGGGACAATCGGGTCGCCGCGTCGATCGACACACCCCTGCACGCGCTGCTTCCCTTTCCGCACGTCGATCATCTGCACCCGGACTGGGCGATCGCGCTCGCGGCCAGCGCGAATGCCATTCGCAAACTGGAACAGTTCAACAAGGAGTGTGGCCGCAAAATCGTATGGGTACCCTGGCAGCGCCCCGGATTTGAGCTGGCCCTGCTGATCGAGAGGGCGGTCGCGGAAAATCCGGGACTCGACGGGATTCTCCTCGGTGGCCATGGGCTCTTTACCTGGGGCCCGACAGGGCGGGACTGCTACCTCAACAGCATCCACATCATCGATCAGATGGGCGAATTCATCACCAAACACCAGAGTCAGACTGGCGCTCCGTTCGGAGGCCTCGAGCACCGCGCGCGTCCGGATCGCAAAAAGGTCGTGGAGGAGATTCTGCCCGCCTTGCGTGGCGCACTGTCTTCGAACCGTCGGGTGATCGCCCATTACTGTGACCACGCTGACGCACTCACCTTTGCCGGTTCCCGGTGGTCCCGCAGTCTGAGTGCTCTCGGCACCAGTTGCCCCGACCATTTTCTGCGCACCAGGGTGTGCCCGCTTTTTCTCGAATGGGATCCTCTCAACGGGGACGTGGAAGCCCTGAAGGCCGGCATACGGACCGAGGTGGCCCGCTACCGAGCGAACTACAAAAAGTATTACCAGGAATGGGCCGCGAGCGATTCGCCGAAGTTGCGTGACGCGAATCCTTCGGTCGTCATCGTTCCGGGCCTCGGACTGTTCGGCTTCGGCAAGAATAAAAAGGAAGCACGGATCACAACGGAGTTTTTCATCAACGCCATTCATGTGATGGCCGGCGCCAATGCTCTCGAAGACGGAGAAATCCCTCACTGCACTTCCGCAGGCGCGGCACCCTGAACAGTCGAAACTGTTTGCCGAGTTCCACAACTATGTGGCTTTGCCGCGCTCGGAAGCATTCCGGATCGAGTACTGGGCACTCGAAGAGGCCAAGTTGCAGCGCATGCCCGCCGAAGCAGAGTTCAGCCGGAAGATCGCCCTGGTCGTTGGCGGCGCCGGTGGCATCGGCCGGGAAGTGGCCCTGCTGCTTGCGAAGAAGGGAGCGCACCTGGTGGTCGCCGATTTCGATGAAGCCGGTGCCCAGAGAGTCGCTGACGAAGCCGCTTCGCTCGGCAGTCCGGAGTTTGTGAAGGCCATCCCGGCCGACCTCGCTTCGAGAGAAAGCCTCCGGGAGGCTGTCCGGCAGACGGTTCTGGAGTTTGGGGGGATCGACATCGTGGTGAACACGGCCGCCATCTATCCCGTTCCCGATCCCGGGGGTGAACTTTCAGAAGCCGGGTGGGCACGGACGTTTGCGGTGAATGTCACCGGGAACTACCTGCTGGCGCAGGCTGCGGAGTGGGTGTTCCGCGACCAGGAGTTGCCAGGCGCCCTGGTGCTCGCAAGTTCCGCAAACGCCGTGGTCCCGAAGAAAGCGAGCGAAGCCTACGACACGAGCAAGGCGGCCTTGAGCCACCTGATCCGGGAACTCTCGATCAAACTCGCCCCGACCGTACGCGTGAACGGAATTGCTCCGGCCACGGTGGTCGCCGGGTCCAGAATGTTCCCGCGCGACCGCGTCATTCACTCCCTCGAGAAGTACAACATTGTGTTTTCCGCGTCCGATTCGACCGAAGCGCTCGCGAAGAAACTTGCCGATTTCTATGCCGAGCGAACGCTCACGAAGCGCCCGATTACACCGGAACTTTGCGCTGCCGCCATTGCCTGGCTCGCCGGTGACGAGAGCGCTCGGACCACCGGACACGTGATCCCGGTGGACGGCGGATTAACCGAAGCGTTTCTACGCTAGAGAACCGTAGTTCTGCCGGCCATCCTTTCGGCCCGCCGGCGCAGAGGGGGATCTTATGCAACGGATCTGTTTTCTACTTCAAGTGAAGCCCGAACGGATCGAGGAGTACAAAGAGCGGCATCGCTCGGTGTGGCCGGAGATGAAGAAAGCCCTCGCAGATACCGGCTGGAACAATTATTCCCTTTTTCTCCGGCCGGACGGCCTGCTGGTCGGTTACCTCGAAACCGACAACTTCGATCGAGCGCGCGCCCTCATGGACGGCCGTGAAGTCAACCAACGTTGGCAGCGGGAGATGGCCGGCTTTTTTCTTCAGCCCGAGGGGTTGTTACCGGACCAGGCGATGGTGCCCCTCGAAGAGGTCTTTCATGTCTGATTCCGACTCGGGGCTCCTGTGACTCCGAATCCTGCGTTGGGTGTGTTCTTTCACTGGCTCGGCGGGCTGGCATCGGCGAGCTTTTACGTGCCGTATCGCGGGGTACGGCGCTGGTCTTGGGAGACCTACTGGCTGGTCGGCGGATTTTTCAGCTGGATCATTGCGCCTTGGGTTCTCGGCCTCCTGCTGACACGAGATCTGTTTCAGGTCCTTTCCGATACGCCTCGCTCGACCCTTTTTTGGGTCATCTTCTTCGGACTGCTGTGGGGTGTCGGCGGACTCACCTTCGGCTTGACCATGCGTTACCTCGGGCTCTCGCTCGGCATGGCCGTCGTTCTGGGCCTGTGTGCGGGGTTCGGGACCTTGATGCCACCCCTTTTCCGGGGCGTTTTCTGGACCGAGGTTCTCGGAACGGCCTCGGGGCGGGTGATTCTTGCGGGCGTGTTCGTATGCCTTGCCGGAATTGCTGCCGCCGGAGTTGCGGGTGTCTACAAGGAACGGGAAATGTCTCCGCAGCAGAAAAAAGCCGCCATCAAGGAGTTCGACTTGAGGAAGGGATTGGCCGTAGCGACGTTGTCCGGGCGTCATGAGCGCTTGCTTCGCCTACGCACTCGCCGCCGGGGGCCCGATCAAGTCGCTCACCTTGCGGCACGGAACGCCGGCACTGTGGCAGGGATTGCCGGTGCTGGTCGTGGTCTTGATCGGCGGATTCTCGACCAACTTTCTTTGGTGCCTGGCGCTCAATATCAAGAACAAGACCGGATCCGAGTATTTCACCGCGAACCTTGAAAAGCATCCGGCGATTGCCGACGAAACCATTCTCGAGACGGCCATCGACGCGCCCAGCCGCGAAATCGTCGAACACCTCCCCTCCCCCGCGCCCGCGGATCAGCGGCCCGTTCCGATGCTCCAGAATTATCTTCTCTGCGCCCTGGCCGGAACCACCTGGTATTTTCAATTTTTTTTCTACACCATGGGCGAGACGCAAATGGGGAGGTATGGTTTTTCGAGCTGGACGCTGCACATGGCCAGCATCATTATTTTCAGCTCGCTCTGGGGCCTCGGCTTCAGGGAGTGGCGGGGTGCGGGCCCGCCGGCAATGCGCTTTCTGGCACTGGCTCTGTTCTTGCTTGTTGGATCCACAGTCGTTGTTGGCTATGGCAATTTTCTTGCGGCAGGAGCCGCCCGCTAAGCGGATGTGCGCTCTTCCCATACCGGTCGCCCGCCGCTTCGGCAAACCCAGGCGGCCAGGATGAAACTAGAAATACCGGCTGGACCGTTTCAGGCCTACCTGTTCGATTGTGATGGCACCATCGCCGATTCCATGCCCTTGCACTACATGGCGTGGAGAAGCGCGCTCGCCGAGTGGGGTTGTGATTTTCCCGAAGATCTGTTCTACGCGTGGGGCGGTTTGCCGGTGACCGAAATCATCTCCCGCTTGAACGAGCGGCAGGGCCTCGAGATGCCGGTTGCCCGGGTGAGCCGAAGAAAAGAGCAGCTCTATTTCGATGCTCTTCCCCACCTGAAAGCCGTGCCTGAAGTGCTCGAACACATTGACGCACAGTATGGCCGGATTCCGTTGGCGGTCGTCAGCGGTAGCACGCGTGAATCGGTCACCGTTTCGCTTCGCACCCTTGGCTTGCTCGACAAGTTCGAGACCATGGTTTGTGCCGGAGAGTACAGAAGCGCCAAACCGGACCCGGAGGCTTATCTGCTTGCGGCCGCGCGATTGGGGATAAAGCCAGCGTCCTGCCTGGTCTTCGAAGACACGGATCTCGGCATTGCGGCTGCCATCGCTGCCGGGATGGCGTCGATCAAGGTTCCTGCGCCGTGGGAGCGACCTTCCCAAAATTAATGCACAACCGCCTCCGTCGCCTGGAGGCCCGATTCCTCACGGGGCAAACGGCTCCGTAGGCGCTTGTTCTGTTCCGTACTCCCCGGCATATCCTTTTTGCCGGCTAACCACTGGCTCGTCATATCCACCCCCCGGAGGATCTTTCTGCGATCGCCGCTGTTGGCTCAGCTCGAATCTCTCGCCGGGGGACAGGACCTGGCGACGGGAGGCGAGAATTCGCTGCGGTGGATGCTGGGGTGCTCGACTTAACACGCGCCCGTGATAGTGATCACAGTTTCAGAGGTTGAAGACGCTCAAGCTTATCGGAAGAACAAGAGGGCAGAATGAACTTCCCCGTCTGGCAGCTTGGATTTCCCGGCGGTTTGTTGATCGCCGCGGTGGCCGTGCTTCATGTCTTCATTTCCCATTTCGCCGTCGGCGGTGGTGCATTCCTGGTTCTGACTGAACGTCGAGCCTACGCCAATAACGATTCGCAGTTGCTCGAGTACGTGAAGCGCCATTCGAAGTTTTTCGCACTGCTGACGGTTGTTCTGGGGGCCGTAACCGGTGTCGGCATCTGGTTCACCATCGGGTTGGTCAGCCCGGAAGCAACTTCTTCGCTCATTCATACCTTCGTCTGGGGATGGGCCATTGAATGGGTGTTCTTCTTTGTCGAGATCGCTGCTGCCCTCATCTATGCCTACAACTGGGACATTCTCGACCGCCGGACCCATCTCACGATCGGCTGGATCTACTTCATCGCCGCCTGGATGAGTCTCGTGGTCATCAACGGCATTCTCACCTACATGCTCACACCTGGACGCTGGCTCGAAACCAGGAACTTCTGGGATGGCTTCCTTAACCCCACTTATGGGCCCTCTTTGTTGATTCGTACCGCAATGGGAGTGGGTCTTGCGGGAATTTTCGGGCTGGTAACTGCCATGCACGAGCCTCCTCCGTTGCGCGAACGCGTCGTGCGCTGGTCCGGATTCTGGCTAGTGCTCGGAATTCTTGCCCTGCTGCCTTTGGCTCGATGGTACTTCGAGAAATTCCCTGCCCACTCGCGAGCGCTCTTTGGTGGGCTGTACCCAACCGCCCGCCATGCCGTGCTTGGATCGGCCGTTTGTGCGGCAGTGGCTGTGCTGCTCGCCCTGGTGTTCGCCCTTCTCCTCCCGAAGAGGATGAATGGGTGGATTGTGGGGGTTTTGTTGCTTGCCGGAATCGGCGTCATGGGCTCGGGGGAATATCTGCGTGAGTTCGCTCGCTACCCCCACGCCATCAACGGCTATATCTATGCCAACGACATCCGTCTCGGGCAGGTCGCCGTTATCGCAGCGAATGGTGTGGTCAAGACTTCACCCTGGGTCGAGGCCCGCGTTAACGACCAGAATGCCCTTGGACGGCAGGTCTTTCTCGTCGAGTGCGGCGCTTGTCACTCGGTCGGTGGCTATCGCGCGATGCAAAAATATACTCGAGGGTGGGATGAGAGATTTTCGAGCGAGATCCTGTTGCATCTGCCCGAAGTTCGCGACACGATGCCACCCTTTGCCGGGGACGAGCATGACCGCGCAGCCTTAGGTAGTTATTTGGCCTCACTGGCGCCTGCCACTCCTTCCGGCGCGAACGAAAAGGAGCTCGGACATCAGGTCTTCGACATGCATTGCGCCATGTGCCACACGATCGGTGGCCCGCGGCGCCCTCTGGACCTGCTGGGTACGGATCCTGAAACCATCGTCGGACTGGTCGGATCGCTCGGGGACATCAATCCAAACATGCCGCCTTTTACCGGCACCGAAGTACAGAGTCATGCTTTGGCTGTCTATCTGAGCAATCCGACGCAATAGGCAGCAGGAGGATTCAGTCTTATGGTTTTTCCGATTCCAAATCCCGATCCCATGCCGTTGCCGGCGCCGGTCTGGCTTCTGCGCCTGCTGCTTCTGCTCACGTTCTTTCTTCACGTTCTGTTCATGAACTGCCTTTGGGGAGGAAGCGCGGTAGCCCTGGTCTGTAGGTTACGGCGCAAGAATTCGGCATTCTCTGTGCAGCTTGCCCAAGATCTCGGGCGCCTGCTGCCGTCCGTTTTTGCCTTTACGATCACCCTTGGCATCGCTCCGCTGCTTTTCCTTCAAGTGATGTACGGCCAATTCCTTTACACCAGTTCGATCCTCATCGGCGTTGCCTGGCTTTCAATTATTGCGCTGGTGGTTCTCGCCTACTACGGCGTGTATTTCTTATCCATGAAGGGACCGGAGCACCAGGGTGCCGCGACAGCGATCCTGACTGTGGTAGTGCTCCTGCTTGCGGCGGTCGCTTTCATCTACAGCAACAACTTCACCCTGATGCTGGCCCCGGAGCGATGGGTTCCTCTCTATCGAGGCAATGCCGGCGGCTGGCATTTGAACTGGTCGGAACCCTCTCTCCTCCCGCGATACCTTCACTTTGTGTTAGGCGCCCTCGCGGTATCCGGTTTGGGCTTGATAGTCATGGGTCTTGGCAAGCAAGACCGCGAGTATCGCCAGTGGCTCACCCAACAAGGATCTTTGCTGTTTACGGGTGCTACGATACTCAATTTCGGGGTCGGGTTCTGGTTCTTCGCAAAGTTGCCCCAGGCCGTGCTATTCGCCTTCATCGGCGGTAATGGACCCGCCACGGCCTTGTTAGGGGCTGGACTGCTCCTGCCGCTGGCCGCGGTTGCTCATCTCCTGTTGGCCAAAAGCAACAAATTTCCGCAACGGGTCATGGTGGTCGGCGTAGCCTGCGGCGTTCTAACCGTCGCAGCGATGATCGGAATGCGCGACATTTTGCGGAATCTCTCGCTCGCACCGAGGTTTAGCCCCAGTCAACTTCCCGTCGCTCCGCAGTGGGGTATTATTTTGCTTTTTGCGGTTTCCTTCCTAGCCGGACTCGCAACCCTGTACTACATGCTTCGGAAGGTCGCGATGGCGGCGAGAACTCACGTGTCCTAAGCAGACCGAAGGCTCGATTCGATTCTTCATCGGATGTGCTGGGGAATTGGGGCAAACGTTCCAGGTGCCGCGCACTGCGGGAAACCTCTGCGAGAAATCTCACCCTCATCGGGCAGCCTTTTTTTCGATTGCTAGTTCTTGAGTCTCGGCGCAAGTCTCTTTTGAATAAGCCGCGTGCCATAACCCATTCGATCGGAGCACGGGCGAACGAAAAAAAGTTGATGGTGGTGAGCCGATGCGTCGTGCCGTTGGCAAGCCAGTCCGCAAAGTAGATTTAGAGCGATTTGCCGGTGGGAGGGGGACCCCGTATACCGGCCCTCCGCCGATGCAGTCGTAACCGGAATCATGGGGATTGATCGATGGTCTGCGATGCAGGTCAATAATTATATCCGTGGATGGCGCGGAGCCCAGCGGATGGTCTAGGGTGCCGAGGGTGTGGGTGAGTGAACCACACGAAAGGAAGGGAGCGGGAGACCGCCCCCTTCCAGCCAAAAGGACACGTTCAGGAGCCAAGTTATCTCGGGAAGGAGTTACTTCCCGGTGTAACCCTTGGTGACGCCGACGCCGGTGCAGAGATCGTAACCGGTGCCGGCAGTAAAACCCATATAAGGGCCGCAGAAGCCGTTTGCGATATCGGTGAAGTCTGTCGTGACCGCTTTGTTCGTGTAGATGGTGGTTAGTTCGGCGCTTGAGGATGCAGCGAAGCCACCCGCCCTGTTTATGATTCCGGCGATCGAGGGGGCGGCAACACTGGTGCCGCCGACGATAAGCCACTCGTAGTACTCCACGCCTTCGGCAGGAAAGGTGTCGTAGACCCATACTCCGGTATTGGGATCGGAATCAAAGGACAGGTCCGGGACCCCTCGCCAGGCTCCAACGATCGCCGATACACTGGACTGATAGGTTGGCCGCGCTTCTATCGCGCTCTGGCCGCCCCCGCCGGACACCCAGGCAGCTTCCGCGAGGAAGTTGCCGGTGCTGGGGTTTCGACGGACCGTTGTGCCCCCGGCACTCACCACGTTCGGGGAAACACTCGGATATTCAACTCCCGGACTGTCCCCTGAAGAGGCAACGTAGACGATCCCCGGGGTTACGAAGCAGGAGTCATTGAGGGAAGCGCAGGAGTTGGCGGTGTTCTCACCCGCGTACTCGCCTCCTCCCCAACTTATAGAGACTTCCCCCTTTCCCGCGCTACCGACGGGACACCTGCCAAGGACTCCCGTCGTAGGATTGATCTCCGTGCTGCCGCACTGCACCAGATTGCTGGCGACCAGCACAGCCTGCTGCAGGTCGGAGTCGTAATTGGAACAGGCTTCCACGAGGTAGATCTTGGCGGCTGGGGCCATGGCGTGAGACCACTCGATGTCCAAAGATTCCTCCACTTCCCAGCCACCGGTGGGATCGGTCGGAACATAACCGGCGCTGGAACACGAGGAGTCCGCTGTCATGGCCCAAATCACCTGGAACTGCGAAGACGATGTAAGGGGAACGCCGAACTGCAGGGAGAACCAGGCCAAGTCACCCGAGGCGGCCGGGTCGTCATAGGCATCGACGATGGCTATGGTCTTGCTGCCGCTGGTCGGCGGGACGGTGGTGGAGTTGGGATTGCAACTCGGTGCTGCGGTGGTGCTGACCAGGCCGTAATGGCAGGCCAGAGAAGCCGGTGTCTCGTAAGCGTAACCCGAGAAAGGTGGTGCTTCATCCGGGCTGAAACCATGGGGCAGGAAAACTCGTACGTTGGTGTGGGCGGCAAGCCTGTGACCCGCCGGGACGGTTTGCGGCAAACTGGAACTCGGGATGATCAATGTGCCTGGGGCGGATGGATAGTGCGCGGGATTTACATTGTACTGCTCGGTACCGGATGTCGATTGATCGGGAGTGGCCTCTTGAGCCGACATGGACTGCGCCATTCCGACCAACACGAGGGCCGCCAAGACGGCCATTGAGAACTTGTAGAGCTGCTTCATACAGAGAGACCTCCTTGACCGAATTCGCTCGTTGGATTCGTTTCGGGTTTGCAATGTCCGCTCACAGGTCGACCCTGGGACACGCCTCGCGGGAAACGTTCGGCGGAGTATGCTCTCCGACTTTTTGCTTGTCAACGCGAAATGGCCCCGATTATTAAGGCTCTATTACTACTGATGCTCAGGCCCAAGAATTTTGAGGCGGGAGGCAGCTTTGAACGATTCGGTGGGCCAGGGGACAACGACCGGAAGCCACCGGTAGGGTTTCGAAGGTGCAAATTCGAGCCGGTCGGGGGACGCGCTTTATCTATCGTCTTCGGAACAGACAACAGGGGAGCCGAGCAGTCCCGACGAACTCGAGAGCAAGACGTGCCACCTCTACCGAATAAGGGGAAACGGGCCCGGTCCCCGACGCCGGTCGGACAGATTGTACCGGACAGCCGAACCAGGGTGATGGTTGTCACTGCAGAAGAGCTGCCGTTTTATGGAAACTCCTTTCACCACGCTGCACGTTCACAACAATCAGGGGTCCGCGCAGTCAAGGGAACAATTTTCGTTCGATATCGACCTGAGAAATTACCGAGGTTTCCCATGAGAGGATCGCCTTCGATAGTCCTCGCAATTGTGGCCATCACCCGGCGTCTGCTCTTGTGCAGTCTTGCCTTTATCGGGTGCCTTCCCGCCATGGCGCAGCAGACCGATATTAACCGCTTTACCCTCTATACCGGCTTCGATTATCTGATCAGCCCCGCCCGCAACCTGACGCAACGCGGCTTCGACACCGATTTCGGAGTCACCGTCAAGCCATGGCTCGGTCTCGGTGGGGATTTTAGTGCCAGTGGCTATAACATTATCAGCGGCGGAGGAACGATCAACGGGAGCGAAACTGTGTACGCTCCGAAGGTCGATGCGGCTCACGCGCTGTACCCGACCTTGGTGCCACCCGCAAGCGCGATCAGCGTGCCGTTCAGCTCGACAACCTACACATTCGCTGCCGGCCCGCAGTTCTACATCCGTAAATGGAGCAAGGTCACCTTCCTGGCTCGTCCAGGATTGGGAGCGATTCACGAATCGGCAAATCTAACCTTCCCTGCCGGGCTCGGCCCGTTGTTCGAGTTCTTGAACATTCCGCCTCCGAATAACCACCAATCCGATACCACCTGGTTTGTTGGTCTCGGCGGCGGTTTTGACCTAAACCTCTCCCGTCGGGTGGGTCTGCGGTTTACCGCGGACTGGATCAATACGCATCTGTTCTCGAACCTGCTGAGTGACCGGCAGAATTACGCGCGGTTCACCATCGGCCCTACATTCCGCTGGGGTCAATATTAGGAACCAGGCGGCCCGCGTCACGGCCGGATGTTCACGCTTCACGGGCGAACCGGCCACAAGACGCCGGTTCGCTTGGCGGCCAGGAGTCAACCGCAATCCATGAAGCTCGAGACCCTGAACGATATTTTCTTTTCCCTTGTCGAGCGCGGCCAGGCCCCGGTCATGATGCGTCGTGAGCAGGCCCGTTGGGCCTCGATCAGTGCAGCGGAGCTTTGCCGGCAGGTAACCAGCATCGCACGAGCGCTCCGTAGCTGGGGCATTGGCAAAGGAGACCGGGTTGCCCTCCTTGCGGAAAACCGCCCGGAGTGGTCCATCACCGATTTCGCCTGCCTTCAGTTGGGTGCCGTCGTTGTGCCCATCTATTCGACGCTGACCCGAGAGCAGTCGGCTTACATCCTGTGCGATTCCGGTTCCAGAGTCATCGTCGTCTCCTCAGAGCAGCAACTCGAAAAAATCTTACCGATCAAGCCGCAAACCGCCTTGCAACAAGTGCTGGTCATGGATCCGGTCAAGACGCCGTATGCGGTCAGGATGCAGCAGCTGTTCGAAGAGGTCTCTGGTCGACCGGATCCGGAGCTGGACGCCGGTGCTCGGTCGATTACGAAAGACGATCTGGCATCCATCATCTACACCTCCGGAACCACGGGAAAACCGAAAGGTGTGAAGTTGACGCATGGCAATCTGACCTCCAACATCCACTGCTCGCTCGATGGCTTTGCGGTCGGCCCCGGGCAGATCTGCATTTCGTTTCTGCCGCTGTCGCATGTGACGGCACGGCACCTCGATTTCGCCCTGCTTTCCCGCGGCGTCACGCTGGCCTACTGTCCGTTCATCGAGAAATTGCCGGAGACACTCTTAGAGGTCCGACCGCACATTCTCGTTGCCGTGCCACGGGTGTATGAAAAGCTCTATAGCCAGGTGCAACAAAACACCAGGGACTTTCCGAAGCGGGCCATCTATCGCTGGGCCCTCTCGGTAGGTCAGAGCCAGGCTCGCGCAATCCTCTCTGGTAAAAGGCCCTCGTCCCTTTCCTGGAAGCTGGCCAACAAGCTCCTGTTTCAAAAAGTACGCGACCGGTTGGGTGGCAGGGTAGAACTGTTCGTCTCGGGCGGAGCGCCTCTCGGCAAAGAACTTGCAGAGTGGTTCGCTTGGATGGGGATTCGGATTCATGAGGGTTATGGCCTGACCGAAACCTCTCCGGTGATTGCCCTGAACTCTCCTCTTGCGCACAAGATCGGCACCGTTGGCCGCCCCCTCGCCAATGTCGAGGTCCGGATCGCGGAGGACTCGGAAATTCTGGTTCGCGGGCCGAGCGTCTTCCGGTCCTATTGGAACCAGCCGGAAGAAACCAGTAACGCGTTTGAGAACGGCTGGTTCAAGACCGGAGACATCGGCGGGCTCGACGAAGACGGTTATCTCACTGTGACGGACCGCAAGAAAGACCTGCTGAAGACCTCCGGCGGCAAGTTCATTGCTCCGCAACCCATCGAGAACTCCCTGAAACTGAACGCCATGATTGGTGCCGCAGTGGTGCTCGGAGACCGGAGGCGGCACCCGGCGGTGATCATCTCCCCCCACTTCTCACGCCTCGAGGATTGGGCACGGGCCAACCATATTTCTTGTTCCTCCCGGGAGCAGTTGGTTGCCAACCCGAAGGTCAAGGCGTTGTACGAGGATGTCGTTGGCCAGGTGAATCGCGGTCTCGGCCGGCACGAAATGTTAAAGAAGATCCTGCTGGTGCCGCATGAATTCAACTCCGAGGATGGCACGCTGACCCCGACCCTAAAGCTTCGCCGCAAGGCCATTGAGGAACGTTACGCAAAGCAGATTGCAGAACTGTACGAGGAACGCAGCCGGACGAGTGCCTAGGGTGGTCACCGGGCGATTGCTTTACTGGAGCAGGAGAGCCCTCCCTCGGGAGCAAAGGACGCGAGGAACCCGCGAGACCGGTTAACGGGTCACCGGCAGATGTGATTTTTGTCATAGCACCTTGAGGTCCCACGTGTATACCTACCATCGAGACCACCTGGTAGCGGTTTCTGAAGGAGTTTCGGAGTCACTGACATGAGCAAACCGGCCTTAACCCGGAGGATGTCGGCGGCAGATTCCGCCTTTCTCTACCTGGAGCGAAAAGGGCTTCCTCTGCACATTGCAAGCGTGTGCGTCTTCGATGGCCCTATCTCCTTCCCCGAGTTCCTTGCCGGACTGGAGGCGAAGCTCGACCTGATCCCGCGGTATCGCCAGATTCCCGTCATCCCGCCCTGGAGTCTCGACTTTCCGACCTGGGAAGACGATCCCCACTTTGACATTCGACGGCACGTCTCTCACGTGACCCTGGCTCTGCCCGGGGGAGAAGCAGAACTGCAGGAATTGGCCGGGCGCATCCTGAGCGAACTGCTCGATCGGGGCAAGCCGCTGTGGGAAGTGCATGTTGTCGACGGCCTCGCGGGCGGACGCGGGGCGCTCATCTGGCGGGTACACCACGCACTCGCCGATGGGGTGTCTGGTGCGGAGCTCATGAAAATTCTGCTGGACCCGACGGCAGAGGCGCCGCTGGCTTCCCGAAAACCCCGCTCCCGACAGGCACGCCGCAAAGCGGCCGAACCGGCCCTGCCTGACGGCATCTCCGCTGCGATTCAGAGCACGATCGGAAACCTGCTCGAGTTTGAAGCGGGAATGCTCCACTTTGCCGAGGCTCTGGTCGACAACCGCAAGCCGAGTCCCCTTGAAGGGCTGGGCAGATTGCTTCCTGAATTCACAGCCTCCATCGAGAGACTTCCTTTCAATAAACCGTGTACCGGCGCGCGCAAGTTCTGCTGGACGGAATTCGATATGGTCGATGTACAAACCGTCCGGGAGGCGATCGGCGGGACGGTCAACGACATTATCCTCGCGGTTTTGACGCGGGCGCTGGCCCGTTACGTAAAGCTGCACGGCCAATCCGTGGTCCACCGGTTCGTGCGCGTCGTATGTCCGGTCAATCTCAGGATGCCGGAACAGAACAACAGTGCGGGAAACCAGATTTCGTTCCTGCCCGTTGCCCTGCCCATGGATGCGCGCGGTCCGGTTCGCATGCTGCGGGCGGTCACCGCGCGAACCGAGACTCTGAAAAGTTGCGGGGCACTCAGTTTCGTCAGACTGGCGGCAAATTGGCTCTCTGCGGCGCCACCTCCGCTGCAGGCCCTTTTCTGGCGGAGCATCCCGGAGGTGATCCTGCCCGTCCCGCTCCTCAATCTGATCTGCACGAACGTGGTCGGATCGGCGACGCCGCTCTACGCCGCCGGAAGGCGGATGCTGGCGGCTTATCCCCAGGTACCAACAGGCTGGGACCTGGGCGTGGGCTGCGCTGTGCATAGCTACAACGGAAAACTTTTCTGGGGGCTCGTCGCGGATACGGAGGCGGCCCCTGACGTTGACCGCTTGCGTGACTTTCTCGTTCTCTCGTTTGAGGAACTTCGTCGGTCAGCAGCAGCAACAAAAGGACGAGGCAGCAAGCGAAAGGCGCCTGTTGCCCGTCGCACACCAGAGCAGCCGGCCATGCCTGTACGGCCTGCCGCTCAGGAATCCACGCGCGCCGGGTATGTGCCATTGGCTGAGCCGGCACCCACCGTGGACCCTAGCAAGGAAGCAGCCTGAGTCGTTGGCACAGGCGGAAGCCGGTCCTATGAATATTCCGGGCCCATTGCTGCAAAAGCTCTATACCATCGGCAGTCTCCGGAACACGAAAACCGGCGCCGAGTTTGCCCTGAAGAACCGCTTGCGCGATGCCGAAGTCACTGCCCTCCACGGCATCGCGATCGACGGGGGACCGGTGGCGCTCGACCAGGTCCGGCTCGGTCTTCCCGATCAGCGCTCGCTCACTCCTTCCCAAGTGGACGCAGCGCACCCTTTGCCTTTCCCCCTTCGTTCAATCGTCACCGTTCATACGGTCATGCCCGAGCTCAGACACGGCAAGCACGAGATTAAAATCGTATTTGACACGCGTCCCTTCGGGCATCTCGAGCTGAAGGTCGAGGACGCCATTCGCGATCCAGCCGGCGAACGAAAAGGTTTGCCGCGCGATGAGTTCGATGACTACAACCCGGAAGTCATCGAAAGACGCCGGGCGTTTATTGCAGAACAAAGCGGTACCAAGCCGAACCACATCTTCCGGCACTCGTTCGATCCGCATCTGGCCAAAGGCAATTGCGAAAATTTCGTCGGCGTGGCCCAGGTGCCGATCGGCTTTGCCGGACCCCTCCGGGTACGCGGGGAGTTTGCCGACGGCGAATTCCTGATTCCACTGGCCACATCGGAAGGCACCCTGGTGGCCTCCTACAACCGCGGGATGAAGGTTCTGAACCTGTGCGGCGGCGTCCAAGCGACGGTAGTTGCCGATGCCATGCAGCGCGCGCCCGTCTTCGTCTTTCCGAATGCGCGCGCGGGCCGTGAATTTGCGAACTGGGTGCAGGCCAACACCGCACCCATCCGTGCTGCCGCAGAGAACACTTCCGAGGTTGCCAGGCTGCAGTACATCGATCCCTACCTGGCCAACAACTTCGTCTACCTTCGGTTTAACTACACGACCGGGGACGCGGCCGGGCAGAACATGGTCGGACGGGCAACCTTTGCCGCCTATAACTGGATCCTCGCGCATTATCAGGAAATCGAGAGTTCCTATCTGGAGTCCAACTTCGCGACAGACAAGAAGGCGTCGCACGTGAACATCCTGCGCACCCGCGGCAAACGAGTCACCGCCGAAGTCACCATCCGCCGCGAGGTCCTCCTGCGCCATCTTCGCGTCGAGCCGGAGAAGCTGGTTCATCACTATGGCGTCGCGAACATCGGCTCTTTTCTTTCCGGATCAACCAGCAATGCGCTGCAGTCAGCCAATGCCATTACCGCCATGTTTATTGCCACCGGCCAGGATGTCGCGAACGTGGCAGAGTCCTCGGCCGGAATTCTATATGCCGAGCTGACCAGCTCGGGAGATCTCTACATTTCACTGACCATCCCTTCGCTCATCGTTGCCACACACGGAGGTGGCACAGGACTGGCCACCCAGCGCGAGTGTCTGGAAATATTGCACTGTTACGGGAAGGGCAAGGTCAACCGACTGGCAGAGATCGTCGCCGGCGTGGCTCTGGCCGGCGAAATCTCCCTGGGCGCGGCGATCTCTTCTTCGGATTGGGTTTCGAGCCACGAAAGACTCGGGCGTCACCGCTCCTAGAGCCGTCCGGTAGCCGAGAGACATTGCCAGGGAGTTGCCTGCTGGCGACGGGGCAATCCAAGCCGTCACTTGCCGGCCAGTCGATCGGCCACGACGCTGTACACCAGCGGGCTGAACACCATCCCGATATGCGTTGCCGAGACCTCGACATCCACGCGCGGATCTCCGGTCTGGCACACACGCCAGTCCAGGATCCCGTCCACTTTGGTATAGATCGCGGTCCGGCGCACCGATTTCGGAAACTGTCCCGTCAAGGACTCAAAAAACTCACAGGTGCATCGCGCCGTATAGCAGGTCGGAAGGACACTCCGGCCATGACGCGCGAGGATCTGCCGGCGCACCACTTCGGCGGCGTTCATCACCGAAGCGCGGGCTCCGATACCCCGAATCGGTGCTCCGAGCGTGATGACCGAGGCAATCCGTTCGGGCATCTGGGCCGCGGCCGCAAGAACCAGTGAGCCTCCGAGACTATGGCCGATCAGGTGGATTTTTCCCCGGCTGGAATCGTTGGCTTGCTCGATGGCATCGTTCAGGTTTCGGCGAAGCAAAAGGTTGGGGCAGTCGGCATTCCGTTTGATCCCCGAATAGAACGTTTGGTATCCGATGCGCCGGAGCCAGATGGCAAACTGCGTCAGATAGAGGTCCGTCCCGAGAAATCCCGGGACCAACACCACGGCTGAGCCGTCTCCGCGCGGGATGCCGAAACCCCAGTAAATCGGCGAAACCTGCAGGAAAGCCAACTCGACTCCCGCCAGCCACTCCTGCCAGACCGGCAAATGGGCCGATTTCTTTTCCTTGAACTTCGCGCGTCGAGAGGATCTCATGGCCATAGCAGTCTACCCGACGTGTTGGGCGATGCAAGACACACTCGCCGGTTCAGTCATCGACCGGCGTTTGACCGGGTCAAGCTGCAGGAAGATTTTCGCTGCCCCGTGCGGCCTGATCTCGCGATCAAGCCGGATGGACGACGGTTTCCCGCGCGTTGCCTGGCTGCCGCTTGGTGGTCCGAGAGGTCCGGCCGGAGGATCGCGTCCCCTTCCGGTCCGCTGCTCCTTCGATCGGCTTCATGGCCAGGTTTAACAGAGACTTCTCGGCGGTCACAAAGTTCTTCATGCTCTTTTCGGTCAGTTCTCCCCAGGCCGAAGGTGTTCCCTTGGACAACGCCTTTTTTCTGCTCCCGGCCCGTTTTCGTGGCTTCCTCGAGCTGCTCGATGGCCAACTCCAGAAGTTTCCTCTGGGTCTCGATATATTTCTCCGCACCTTCCCGCGCCATGACCGTCAGTACTTCCATGCGCTTCCTCGGCGGCTTGGCGGCATGCTTTTCTCCCTTGGTGGCAGCGCTTACCTCTTCCGCGGCCAGATCCAGGAACTTCTTTTCGCTTTCGACAAATCCTGCCATTCCACGCCGCGCCATTTCCGTCACATGCGCTGCCGAGAGCATCTTTCCGCCTGCCCGGTAGGATTCGGCAACCTCATGCGCCTGTTCGGCGGTGGCATCGAGCAAGTTCTTCTGCATCTCAAGGAACGTGTCCACCCGGTGGCGGACGACTTCAGCCATGGCACCGGCGGGCACAGGAAGGCGCAATCCTTCCTTCACTCCATCTACGGCGAGTGCGGTCTCCTCCGCAGCAAGATCCAGCAGGATTTTTCCGACCGCAGTCAGATTCCTGACGCCCTTCTCCGCAACTGCCGCCACCGAAACGCCCAACCGGGCGCCCGGCTCGGCGAGTCCTTCCCTGACCATTCCGATCAGCAATGCGTTCTCCTGCGCCGCCAGATCCATGAGGATCTTCTGTGCGGCGACAAAGCTCTGCACCCCTTGACGAGCCCAGCCCGTCAGCAAATTTCCGGGCGAGGCTGCTTCCGGGGCCTTCTTCTCTCTCGCCTTCATGATGGATTCTCCTCTCGCGCTTCGGTATACTGCACTGCAGTATCCAAGGCAACTGTACGTCCGGGTGGTAGCCGTGTCAAGCTGTTTCCCGGAGCCTTTGCGCCGGACCCGCTCGAGCCACGGAGAACCCCATGCGAAACCCGGAAGTCCTCATCCGCAAATACAGCGACCGCCGCCTGTACGACACCGGTGCGAGCCGCTACGTCAAGCTGGACGATATCGCCCGCATGGTGCGCGATGGCATCGACGTCCAGGTCGTGGACGGCCGCTCCGGCAAGGATCTGACGCACCTGATTTTCACGCAGATCATTGTCGAAAATGCCCGCGAGCGGGAGATCGCCCTGCCCCTGCAGCTGCTGACGCAACTGGTCCGGGCTTCGGACAAGGCCTCGCATGATTTTCTGACCTGGTATCTGAACAACACGCTCGATCTGTACAAGAAGGCCCAGGAGACCATGCATTCCCGGCTCTCAACGGCAAAGAACGTGGTTGCGAGCCCGCTCGAATTCGTGCGCAATCTGCTGGCCGGCATACCTTGCAATCGCAGGCGCCGGACAGAGAGGCCGAGGAAGTCGAGAACCTGAGGCGCCAGGTGGAACAGCTCCAGGCGCGCCTCGAGCAGCACGCGAAAAAAGCCGACCCCGGCCGGAAACGCAAACGCCGGGTAGCCCGGGCCAGGTGAGCCGTCCTGTCGACGACTGGAACTCAGCAGCCAAGAAAAGAGCTGCCCCGGGCGGCGACACGAACTGCGCCTAGATCTTCCGGATCATCTCGAACAGCGTGGCCCGGTCCGGCTTGAGAGCCCGTCGACCACCTGTTTGTCGACATTGGCGACAATCATCTGTCCGACTTCAGTGTGTACGTCGGAGAAGATTCCGATCGCTTGCATCCGCTGCGTTTGCAACTCGTTATCCTCTGTCGGCGTGACGTAGTGCACGGCAGCCGCCTTGTAGCGGTGGATCAGGAACAGCTGGACCAGCGTCATCATGCGCTTCTTGCGCAGCGGCGGGAGCGTGTTCTGGTCGCGAACCGAGAGAAAGTTTCGCCCGCGGCGATCCTGGACCGGGGCGAAGATAATGTTGGCGAGCTTTTCACTGCTGTGATCTTCACGCAGGCTCAGTTCGAGCAGCTCGGAGCCGGCCGTATGCGGCCGCAGCTCAACTTTGATCTTTGCCGGATACTGCCAACGCTTCCTCCACTCCGCGAGCCACTCTTCGAGCAGCTTCGGGGGAACCTCGGTTTGCACCAGGTGCTGAAAGTGTGTCGATCCTTTGCCCATCGCCTTGGTCGCCGCAGTCCGCCCTGAAGAGGCCATCAGCGCACCGTCGAGCCGGGGCCCTCCGACGAGCGCTTGCGGCGTCCGGTACGGAGATTCGACCAGCCTGAACTTGCGTTGCAGCCTGGCGAGCGCCAGCATCCCGTCTTCCTTGAGCGCCGTCGCAAACTCCTCGGCGGCCAGGCCATCGATCTGGTGTCCGCCGTAGGTGACGAAGTTGAATACGTATCCGAGCTTTCCGAGCTCGGCAGGAAACTGCTTCATTGCCTCATCGCTCATTCCCGTGGTGTCCCAGTTGAAGGAGGGGACAGATTGTAGGCCAGCATCTTGTCGGGATATTCGGCGTGAATGGCCTCGGCAAACTTCCTGGCATCGGCAAGGTCGGCCGTCTTGGTCTCCATCCACAAGATGTCGGCAAAGGGCGCAACCGACCGTGATCGTGCGATGGCGTGGTCAATCCCGCTCTGGATCTGATAAAAGCCTTCGGGGGTCTTCGGCAGCTCGCAATCCCAGACCACCTGGATATCCATGGACCTCGCCCGCTCGCGCACCTCGTAGAAGGAAGCGCGTTTCGCGAACTCGAGCCACTCTTCGGCGCTCAAATCGAACCGTTCCCCTTCATCGGCACGGGGCTTCATGACGTCCGCGATCGCCTGACCATAGGTCTTCAGCCCGGCCTCCACCTGCCAGACCTCTACGTATCGGGAGCTGAGCTTCTCGATCTCATGGTCCAGATCGGTTGCCGACGCGTGGTTGAGAGTTCTTGCCGACTCCTCGAGCAGCGACATGAGCCCGACCTTTCGAAGCCAGGCATAGGTCGACCGGTACTCACCCTCGGAGACGGCAAAGAGCAAGTGTCCGCGAACGTCGGCTCCGAGTTCGAACAGTTTTCTGAGAATGGCCAGATAGCCGATCCGGTAGCTCGGCAGGTCGAGGTTGGTCGCGCCGAGGATGAACGGCTGGCCGCGCTCGTCGCTGCGATTATCGAGAAACGTCGCCGCTTCGGCATCGGTGCGGGCCACGATGATGCCCGGCACGCGCATGATGTCGAGCTGCAGGCGGGCCGCGTTGAGCGCCGGATCTGCTCGTCCTCGGCGACCAGCACCTTGCCCGCCTGGTGACCGCCTTCTTCGCTCCAGGCTTCTGGTCTTCAATGTGGTATCCGGAACTCCCACCTCGACGAAACGGCGGATCAGGTTGCGCACGTGCGCGTCTCCGCCATGGCCGGTATCCGCATCGGCAATGAGGAAGGGTCGATAATCGACGGCCGGAGTCGCCTTGCGCGTCTCTTCGTTCATGCGGATACGAGCGAAGTGCTGGTCTTGTCGGCGGTCAGCAGCGCGCGGACCAGCGTGGCCGCTTCGTCCGGCACCTGGCTCAGCGGGTAGCTCGCGAGGTCCGGTCCCGGATCTTCAGAAAGCGAACCTCTGGCGGAGGTTGCCACCCGCCGAGGTAGATCCCTTCGATGCCCATTCGTTTGAGCGTAACTGCCTGGCCTGGCGAATAGGGTCCGAAGGTGGTGATCTGTCTTCGCTGCTCGAACAGTTCGCGCAGGCGCCGGTAGAACTCCTCGGCGACTTCGCGGGCGACGGTGTAGTCGCTCGCGAATGTGCCCTGTTGCTCGGCTACCTCACGCGGAGAGTACAGTCGAACGATGCCCGCAAACCGCGGGCTCGCGAACCATTGCTCGGCGGCCACCAACTGCTCGTGGAATGTGGGCATGGGATCCTCCTGACGATTCGAGTGATCAACCAGAGAACATCGATAGAGAGTTCATGGCCGGCGCCACTTCTCGACCGACCCGGTTGCGCTCGGCCGAAAGCGCTAGAGATCATTTCCATAGTCCCGCGCCGGGAGGAGAGCAAGGGCGAAGATCACCCTGTCGAGTGACCCAAAGTTAGTCTTCTCTTTCCTCCTGCTGGACTTCCCGACGGCTCGACACGTTTCGTCGTGCATATCGATCGCAGCACGAGCCCGAAGCCCTTCCCTGCTTACGCGGCGTTCGCGTTCCAGCAAGTCCAGGAAGCCAGTTCGCGGGCCGAAATAGCGCTCTCCGGCAGACGCGGAGGTAAATGTAAGCGCGCTCCACTCCAGCGCCACCCAATCCAGCGGCGAGAGCAAAAAGAACGGCTGCGAACGGTCTGTTTCCAATGGGCCAGGGCATGGCTGGTTGCCAGGGTATCCAGGCGCACTCTCGATCCCGCGATATGTTCGACCACCCCCTCGAGTGTGAACGCGGCCTTGCGGAACATCAGCAGCGCCGCCGGGAAATGGATGCCCTCGAGCGCAATCCATCGAGTAAGCGCATCGCCTCGATGACCCCGGAATTTCGTAACCGGCAGCCTGTCGAGAAGCTGTTCGACATGCCTGCGAACGATCGGCACCTCGGCCCGACCCTCGGTCGCGCGCAGTTGGCACAGCCCTTCGATGGCTCGGGACATGCCGTCCGCATCGCGCAGGATCATTTTCAGTACCAGCAGGACCACGTTCTTGCGCTGTTTCCGGGTAAGCCGCTCCGTCAGGGCCCAGTCGAGGATCACGAGGTCATTGCTTTGCTTGTCGTAAAGCAGATTGCCGGCGTGCGGATCGGCGTGGAAGATCACTTCCTTTAAGCTTAAGAGGAAAGGGCTGGGACAGCGAGCAGAACTTTTGCCAGTCTTTCGGCCACTTCGACTCAAAGCTCCTCGGGAGCACATGCGCTGCAGTGACTTTCTTCCCTCTTTCGAAGGTAAGCGCTGTAATCGTCGTCGTCGACAGCGACGGAATCAGATGAGGCAGGCGGACTCCCGGGACCGCGCGGTACTCGGCTAACACATTCGCGAGCGTCGTCTGCTCCCTCGGAAAATCCACCTCGCGCTCGAGCAGCAGTCGAATCTGGGTCAGGGTGTCGGCCAGACGGCCGACATTGGCACCCGCCGCGCGGTGCTTCCCTGCCAGATGTTGGGCGAGTTGCCCGAGGAAATTGATGTCTTCGCTGTAGCAGCTTCGGATGTGCGGCTTCAGGACCTTGAAGACACCCCGCTCACGCCGCCCGGAGGCCGGGTTTTGCCAGGTGAAGCTTACGACCGCGCTTACGCTGGGCTCGAAAAGACTGGTCGGCTTGATCTTGATGGCATAGGCCTTGATCTGCCATTGCAAGTCCTGATGAAGGATGGCGCGGATCTCTCCGGCAGCGACGTCCGAAATCCCGTTCTCGAGTTGGATGAGGGCTCGCCGCAAGCGCGGGTGTGAGTGCCGGTTCCGTGCCAGCACCTGGCCGATTTTCTGCAGGCCAGGCACCTTGGCAATAAAGGTCAACAGCCGTGCTTCGGCCGGAGTGTCGGCGGGCAGCTCCAGCTGTTCGACAATCTTGGGGGCCAGCCGCGCGGCGGACAGTCGAGACACCACGAAGAGCATGGCCTCACGAACCAGAGGTCGCCATTCCCGGTGGACTTTGGGAACCAGCAGCTCGACAGGCAACATGCGAACGGTCCACTTTCCGAGCTCCTGGCGCCAGAGTTTTCCGTTTTCACTTTCGAGGGCGGCTTCGATGGCACTTATTTTCTCGAGCGGCGTCCGAAAACCATCAAGGAAGGGCAGCAACGCCTGTTGCAAGGACTGGTTACCGATCTGGATCTGTTTTTCCA
Organism: Candidatus Acidiferrales bacterium; assembly: GCA_963842585.1. Lineage (GTDB taxonomy): Bacteria > Acidobacteriota > Terriglobia > Acidiferrales > UBA7541 > Acidiferrum. The sequence continues at coordinate 2,696 of CAWJHG010000009.1, read as the reverse complement.
CCGCGCAGTCTTCCACTCCCTGCGCCGCGGTCACCCGCGAGATGGCCAGAATCGATCCGATCTCTTCCGGCGCGGGCGACTTATACCGCACCGCAGTATCTGCCCTCACGGTAAGACTCGGTTTCGCGCTTGTCAAGTCGTCGTGGGGCTGTCGTGGCGCTGTCGTGGCGCTCTCTCGATTCTTCTCTGGCCCCCGGGACGAATTCACGGGAGAACGGCCGGCGGAAGAAGATCCCGCCCGAGTTCTGCCGGGCCAGGAAAGATCCGCGGGTCAGCTTTCCGTCGACGCCGGATCGGCCATGGCTTCCGCTTTGCGGATCGCTTTTTCGTGCAACTCCCAGGAGTGAATGGCCTTCTTGCATCCTTCCCGTGCCAGGCTGGTGCTTAACTGCCTTTCCGCATCCTCGAACGTTTTTTCGGCATCGATTCTGGCGCGCTCGGCAGCCCGATCGGCATGCAGCACGTTTTCAAGGAGCACCCGGGCTTCCGGATCGAATGGCAACGGCGCAGGTTGCCCTTTCTGTTCTTTCCGCGCGGCGCCTCCCGCCTTCCCGGATAATTTCCGATATTCGGTCTTGAGGTCATCGGTCCAGCGCGCTTTGACGGATTTTTCGAGTCGGTCGAGGGCTGCGTTGGCCCGATCGGCGGTCTCCCGAACTCTGGGCTTCTCAAACAACCACTTGAAGGTGGACCAGTCGATGGCATCCAGCATCAATTCCTTGGCTTGCTGCACCTCATTCAGTTTTCGCATGCCATTACCGGCTCCTCCCCTGACCCGCCAGTAACACTCGAAGGGTTCGGGATACTTTCCGCAGATCCTTTTTCTGCCTGTTCGTCCTTACGTTCACCGCTTCTCAGTGCTGCCGCACTGGCCGTGGATTTTCCGCCGCTCCCTCCCGCGGCGAGTAAAGAAAGTCTTCAATTTCATCGATTCGGTCGTGGCATCATGGTAGCCGATCTCGATCAGCTCCCGAAGTTCCCGCGGGTCCGGCGAGGTGTCCAGGATGATCAGATCCGGCTTCTCCGCGATCGCTGTCTGCATCCCCTGCACCCACTGGGAGACCTGGCCCTGGTTCGGTAGAAGGTCAGCTGGACCCCGGCTGCTTTCGCTGCCGCCTTTTCCCTGCCTCCACCGCCTGGGTGAACGGCGTCTCCTCGATCGGGATCACGAAGACCTTCTTGCCCCGCAGCTTCGCCACGTCCACGGCCGGGCCGGGCGCCGCGAACACCGGTTCGGCCAGGTACTTGTTCAGCGTCGCCGTGACCGCCGCCGGGACACCACCAGCCGACGCGGCCGCGCTGCCCGTCGCCGCAACCGACGATGACCCTCCGCTGCTGCACGCCGCGGCCGATGTAACGAGCACCACCAGCCCGGCCAGCCACACTCCGCCACGCGACAACAAATTCACCACTGGTACCTCCAGCTCGCGATCCCTGCACCCGAGTCGGAACTCGCGCAACTGCCTGTCCAATATGCGCTGCTCGCAGGTTTCATAAATCCTAGTTATTGCAGTTCGAAATGCGCCGCAAAGCCGGGATAGCATAGTGAGGAGGGGCGCGCTGATTTCCCGATTGGTGACAGATGATCTCGCCGGACAGATCCAGGTTACGATTAAATCAACGGGAGTTACCGCTGTGTATCGCCATGAGCGAACCGCCGGGAGCGACTCGCGAACCCACTGCCAGCCAGGACAGAGGCTAGCGCTACTAGCCATGGATGCTGGATAAGCGCGGCGTGAGTTGCTGTTATAACGGATCGTTCGGCAGTAGTGATAACTGATATTTATGGCCGGCGCGAGCAGTGCATATTGGACAGGCGGTTGCGGGCAGTTCCAGACTCGGGTGCAGGGATTAGCGAGTCTGGAGGAATCAGTGGTGACCACCGCCCCGCCTGCGGCCGCTATCAGTCATGGCGGGGAGACACCACTTCTGGACGCTCATGGCATCATCAAGCGATACGGCGGCACGCTGGCCCTCGATCACGCTGAGCTGACCGTTGGCCCGGGCGAAATCCACGGGCTACTGGTGAGAACGGCTCCGGTAAGAACACGCTGATCAAGATCCTCGCGGGCGTGGTCGCCCCCGACGCCGGTGAACTGACCCTGTTCGGCGAGACGGTCAGCTTCCCGCTCCGGTCGGGCGAAGCCCATCGCCGCGGGCTGCGGTTCGTCCACCAGAACCTCGGCCTGATCCCGAGCATGACGGTCGGCGAGAACCTCCTCATCGAGAGGTTCGCCCTGGCCCGCAACTCCGCGTTCATCAGCTGGCGGCACTTCTACGACGACGCCACTCGGTTGCTGGCCCAGTACGGCCTGGACCTGAATCCGCGCCAGCCGCTGGCCGACCTGGCCCCGATCAATGCGCGCGGCGTTCGTGCGCCCGCTGCCGGGGGCGGAGGAGGACGACGACGAGTTCGTGGCGCCCACGAATCCACGCGGATGGCTCGGATGGAAACCATGTGGAACCCAGGAAATCAGGATTCCGCCGGGCGGTCGGGCCGTTGGATTCCGTGTGGTTCATGGTTTTCGTGGTGGAACCCGATTCCGGAGCCCACCTCACGGTGGCAGGGGGCGGCCCCGGGTCTCCGGTGCGAAGAGCAGGATCGCGAGTCCGACGAGATAGATCAGCCCCACTGCGCTGGCGGCGCGGCCGAAGCTTCCGAGGCTGGTGACCAGGATGCCGGTCAGGAACGGCCC
>CAWJHG010000008.1:0-585594 GCA_963842585.1 Candidatus Acidiferrales bacterium | reverse complement strand
GCCCGAGGACGAAGATTTGTAGATTCTTCTGCCCAAACGGATCGTATTTGAAGCTAACGGATGCTTCTCCAGTTGAAAAAATGAAGACGAGTGAATCCGTATTCATTTTTGCTTTGGAATTAAAACCCAGCTCCTGCTACTAATGAGAAATGTGCAGGGCTTCTGTGTCTTCGTATGCCCAGAACAATTGCACGTCTGATCCTCACAGGATAAGCGACCAATATCTGGGAACAGCCTCTCTAAGTCGACGTCCCCACTGAGCAGTGTTTTCGGTTCGATAGAGATTTCGTCGAACATAGGGTCATCCACAGGAACGTCTCTTTTCAGACATTGGCCATTACCTATAGCCGTCACAACAATGAGGCTTTCGTCTGCCGCCCAAGGTAAACGATTGCTCTAAACCTTTATCGCGGTATTAGCGCCCGACCATAGCGTTACGTGCAAAGAAAACGTGCACCACGCATTAATTGAACTCGAATGCCCGGACCTTAAATTTTGCCTGCAACGGGAATTGTGGGCAAGGTAACCAAGACGATAAATACGACCATTGTGAGACATCTTGTGTAAATACGGCCGGTAGATAGAGACATAATAATATCCTCAATCAATAATCTAATTTAGGCACGCTAGGCGATAACTGTTGATTCCATTTGGAGTTCTGCGTCTTCCCTTATGGTTGTAGTTGTTTGTCAATCAGTGGGTTCTCAATATGTGTCACACTGAGCTTGCTTTTTTTGGTTTTCTAGGCACTTTGTTTCAAGGTTGTATGCCGCAATCTCAGAACTTGCCTGCTCTTTATTATTTGAAAAGCCCATCTGATTCTGTTCTTAGAGCCTTGACAAACCATGGGATTCTGCTGCAAGGCGTCTCGTTTGTGCTGTTGTTCATGCTGGCGTAGGCAGGGCCCGAAGACAACGTTGAACCTCGGGCACAGATGGAAGAAGTTTGTTCAACTGCACACGAATGCTTCCCTTCCCGTCGCAGACTATTGTGTTCTTGTACGGGTCGGCCGGTTTGCCTGTGTTTTTCCAAGTCCTAAAATGGGATCATTGAACAGTGGTGGGTTGTTATCGATGCAACCCTAGAAGTTCAGGCCGGTAGATAAGCTCAGAGGATCTTCGTTCACAAACCTTCCGGTACCGGGATCGTAGTATCTGGCGCGGTAGTAGTATAGGGAGGTTTCGGGATCGAATTCGCGTCCCGTGTAGCGGAATGCGTTCGTCAACGAGCCTGTGGTCGCTAAAATGTTCCCGAACGAGTCGTAAGTGTACGTTTGTGCTGCAAGCTCCAGCAGTGTTGGTCAACGAGGTGACGGAACCAAGTCCGTCCGCCTGGTAATAGCTGGTTGTAGCGCTGCGAAGCATGGCCAAGGGCTCGTCAATGTTTAAGCCTTGCTCGTAGCGTGCCACGACAGCGCCGGTCGCGTTCGTTTCTTCGATGAGGTTGTCGCCATCGTACGCGTAAACCGATGTGCCCGACGACGAAGATTTGTAGATACGGCGGCCGAAGGGATCGTATTTGAAGCTTACTATCTCGGATGGGTCGGAGCGGTTCCAAAAAATGCAAAGAATCCGGCTATCAATAGTGCCATTCCCGAGATAACGGCAGCCCACATTAGATAGACAGGCCATGCCGCCCAACCCCGCTGTTTTCTCTCGTGATGATACTTGCTGTAGTCAAATGCACCTCCCTCAAGGAGTGCCCATTTATATCCAATGCGGGTCATCCGCACGCGAAAAAATGAATCCAAAATTGCGGCGACACCGATCAACACTAAGCCGAAAACCAGCATGATCATACCCAACTCCGTTAGTGTCCTTCCTACTATCTAATTCACAGTCAGCTACTTCGTGCACCCACACTGAGAACTTGAGGCTGAGACTGGGTTCGTGTAGGTGTTAGTCTTGTAATGAAATATTCCTAACCCCCATCCAGGGCCCGCTACAACGCTCAAGGTCTTTACTCCATTCGAGCCCTCACCGAGATCAATGCCAATGAATGGAAGTAGGATCGTTGTATTGTCGAAGGGCCCTGCGAGATCGTCCACCGAGTTGCCGTTTGTAACGACGAACCCAGCGCCAACCCCTGCGCCGACTCCGGCCCCCCGATTGCCCCCCAAGGTTGAGCACGAGCCTGGGACTCCAAACGCTCCACTATTTCCACCAAAAGCACCGACCGAAAGAAAACCAGCGGACGTGAAGCCAAGAGGAGCAGAGGTATCTGAAAAATAAACTCCTCCGACAGTCGCGGTCGCCCCACCGCTCAAACTGCCACCTAATCCTCCAAACGCTCCGGCAGATCCAATTACACCCGCTCCCCAGAGTCCGCGCGGGTCACGGAGGCTGGTTGGATGATTCCAAACATAGCGGTAAAGATTAGCGTCTCCCCCGAAAAACTTGAGTGGGTCTTCGGAGACGAACTTCCCAGATTGTGGGTCGTAGTATCTGGCGCGGTAGTAGTATAGGGAGGTTTCGGGATCGAATTCGCGTCCCGTGTAGCGGAATGCGTTCGTCAACGAGCCTGTGGTCGCTAAAATGTTCCCGAACGAGTCGTAAGTGTACGTTTGTGCTGAAGCTCCAGCAGTGTTGGTCAACGAGGTGACGGAACCAAGTCCGTCCGCCTGGTAATAGCTGGTTGTAGCGCTGCGAAGCATGGCCAAGGGCTCGTCAATGTTTAAGCCTTGCTCGTAGCGTGCCACGACAGCGCCGGTCGCGTTCGTTTCTTCGATGAGGTTGTCGCCATCGTACGCGTAAACCGATGTGCCCGACGACGAAGATTTGTAGATACGGCGGCCGAAGGGATCGTATTTGAAGGTCACTGTGCCGCCACTGCCGGGAAGCGCAGCACTCGTCAAGCGGTTCTCGAAATCCCAGCTGTACGTTGTCGTGCCCGAAGCATTGGCCATCGTTTGCGTGTTGCCATTATTGTCAAACGTATATGAAACACTGGGCCGGGCCGTAAGCTCGTTCGAAGTGTTGTAAGTCCAGGAGGCGCTACCCAAGTCAGTAAGACGGTTGCCCACCGGATCGTAAGTGTAGCTTTCCGTAGTGCTGCTACCCTGCGTGACGGACAATAGCTCGTAGATGTTGTCATAACCGAAAGTGCTAGTCGTGCCGGTCGGCAGAGGTGCCCGGGTCAAGCGATTGCCTGCGTTGTCCAAGGTGTACGTGGCACCGTCAAGGGTCGTGGAACCAATTGCGTGCGTCACATTCAGCAGCCGCGATAGAGTATCGTAGCCGTAGGAGGTGTTTACAGTATTTGGCCGAGTCAAGCTCGTCCGACGGCTCAGGTCATCGTAGCCAAACCCAAAGTTCCCGCCGCTGATCGCCGCCGGTGGTGTCAACGTATGCAGCCGGTTCAATGTGTCATAAACATAGCTGCTGGAGCCGTTCTCGGGGTCGGTAAAGCCGGTGCGATTTGACGCTGTATCGTACCCATAGCTGGTGGTGAACGAACGGCTGGTGAGAAACGCGTACTGCGTGGACGTTCCCGATAGCCGCCCCATGTTGTCAAACGTGAACTGATAGGTCCCCGTGGGATCGGTTACCTGGGTCAGGCGCGAGTCGTTATCGTAGGTGTAATTCACTGTGGTGGTATCAGGATAGGACTTCTGCGTTAGCCGGTTCAACTGGTCGTAAGTGTAGGTAATGAGTTGGTTCTTGCGGTCGGTCTTGCTGGTCAAGTTGCCTATGTTGTCATACCCATACGTTTCGATGTATCCGGACGGGAAGGTGGTTTGAATGACCCGGCCAAATGCGTCGTAGGAGAAGTTGGTGGTGTTGTGATTTGCGTCCTGAATGCTCGTTAAGTTGCTCTCCGTGTCGTAGCCATACGTTGTCACGTTATTGGCTGCGTCTGTCACTGTAAGCAGACGGTCGGCGTCGTCATACGCATACGCTGTCAATTTTCCGTTTTGATCCGTGACCGAAATCCGACGGCCCCGCACATCATACGCGAATTGCGAGGTAGTCGTATCAGGGTACGTGATCTTGGTCAACCGATTCATGGCATCGTACGTGAAGGTAGTCTGTTTATTGAGCGCATCCGTTACGGAGGTACGGTTTCCCTGCGAATCATAAGCGTAGGTTGTCACATTGCTTTGCGCGTCCGTGATCGTTTGGATCAAGCCGCTTGGGAAATACGCGATGTTGGTCTGATTGTTCAATGGGTCGGTAATTTTGGTTAGTTCGCCGAGCGAGTTGTAAGCAAACTGCGTGACACTCGCGGATGCACCATTGCCTGGTGCAGGAGTTGTGACCGAGAGCAGGTTCCCGTTTGTATCGTATGTGCTTGTTGTCACGAATCCAAGCGGGTCGGTGACCGTCAGCACTTCACCGAAGCTATTGTAGGTATAAGCAGTCGTGGCTGAATTGGTTGAGCTGATCGGAGCGGTGACGGAAATAAGATTGTTGTTCACATCGTATGAGTAAGATGTCATGTTCCCGTTCTCGTCGATCCTGGTCAGCGCATTCCCCTTGTTGTCGTACCCGTAGCTAATGTTTCCACGTTGCGTGCAAGTGGAACACCCGGACCCCTGCCCAACCAATGGCAACCAGTTCCCCCCGATCAACTTAGCCGTGTACGTCGTCTGGTGGTTCTGAGAGTCGGTTACTTGGAGCGTAGTCGTTAGGTCAAAAGTGTTCGCGTACCACAGGACCGAAGCCACTCCCACTTGCACAGGACCGTTTCCAATTCCTGAGGGGACAACTGCAACTATCTGCGTATCGCTCCAACTCTGAACGGCAGCAGCTGTGCCGAAGAATGAAACGGTACTGTTGCTCTGTGATGGTCCAAAGCCAGTGCCAGTAATGGTAATTTGCGTCCCAACGGGGCCGCTCGTCGGAGAAATGCTGGTAACCGAAAGAGTCTCAACGCTGAATGGTAGGCCGTTGCTCGTCACCCCACCTTCAACCAATGTGACGGGGCCGGATGTCGCACCGGTGGGAACAGCTGCCGTGATACTCGTTCCGCTCCAGCTTAGAATTCCAGCGGATGCTCCGTTAAATAACAACTGGCTTGTTCCCTGATTCGTTCCAAATCCGGAACCAGTCAGCGTGACCGTAGCGCCAGCTTGTCCGACCGCTGGCGTAATGGTACTCAATATCGGATTAATAACCGTGTAGGTAAAGTTCGTATTACTTTGGATCGAGTTCACGGCAACAATGACTGGTCCCGTAGTTGCAGCAGACGGAACTGTTGCCACAATCTGAGAACTCGTCCAACTCGCTACGGAAGTTGCTGCCACGCCATTGAAGCTGATTGTGCTCGTTCCTTGGCTTGCCCCAAAATTGCTTCCGCTAATGGTGACTGAGGCACCAAACCCCCCAGCACTGGGACTCATAGAAGAGATCATGGGCATGGTTCCCGGAGTAAAAGTTTCATCGTCAATTGTCGCTGTGGCCAAGTTGGAGATACTTCCGTATGTCACTGCCAAACCCACGTAGACATTTTGCGCCATGTTGATCGTCTGGCTGGTCCCCAACTGTGTCCAATTCACCCCATCAGGAGCAATGTAGCTAGTGAAGGTACTTCCAACCCGAACCACCTTGAGCCAATAGGGGAGGGCCGGGGCCATTGGGCTGGACTCGCTCGAAGAGCTGCCTGTGGTCGCCCGATACGAGAAATAAATGTCTCCTGTCCCTTGATAGTTCGTGTAGGCAAAGGTGGAACCGGGAGTTAGCGTCTCCCTGATCATCACTCCAGCCGCAGCGTATGGTTCCCCTTGCAAACTCACAATTTGTGCGACCATTGTGCCGTTTCCTGACAACGGCTGATATACGAACTGGAAACCATCACTGGTGCCGCCTATTCCCGTTCCGGCTCCATTCACTGTGAATGTCCCGCTCGAATATGTGGCGCTTCCCGAGAGGCCGACGGTGCCAATATCCTGATCCAGCCACCCCAGCGGAAGAGGTTGTGGTGTGACTTCAAAGTCGATCGCGTTGCTGCTGTTCATAGTCGGGCCCAAGAGAACTTCTAGAGGTCCGGAGGTAGCTCCCGCTGGAATTGTTAGCGTGATCGAAGTCGGTGCCCAGGAGTTAATCGTTGTTGCCAAGCCATGCAGTAAAACCACGCTGCTTCCTTGTGTGCTTCCAAACCCTGTCCCATAAACTGTGACTTGGTTTCCTATCGCCCCGGTTGTAGCGGACACCCCTGTGATTGCCGGGGATACTAAAATGTCGGAATTGATCGATACGCTGTCAAACGTCGCCGTTTCTAAGGTCGAAGTACTTCCGCTAGTTACCGCCAAACCCACGTAGACATTTTGCGCCATGTCGATCGTCTGGCTGGTCCCCAACTGTGTCCAATTCACGCCATCCATGGAAACATAACTACTGAACGTGCTCCCGTTCCGAACCAATTCCACCCAATAAGGGAGAGCCGGAGATACTGGATTTGACTCGCTGGAGGTACTCCCTGTGGTCGTCCGATACGAAAGATAAATGCTTCCGTAAGGCTGTTCGTAGTTCGTGTAGGCAAAGGTGGCATTGGGAGCCAGGGTCTCCCGAATCATGACTCCTGCCATGGAGGACCCAGTCCCTGGCAAGCTCAGTATGCGTGCCACAATCGTGCCGTTTCCAGACAAAGGCTGATAGACAAAATGTAGCGAATCGGTGCTACCGTTTACTCCCATTCCTGCCGCATTCACTGTGAAAGTCCCGTTAGAATAAGTTGCGCTCCCTGTCAGCCCAACAATTCCAATGTCCTGGTCCAGCCATGACGTGGGCAAAGGCTGTTTAGTTACTGCAAACATGACAGGGTTACTGTCATTCATGCTCGGAGCGACAGACACCAACATATTCCCCGATGTCGCCCCGGCTGAAATCGTGATGACAATCGATGTGTTCGTCCACGAGTTGATCGTCATGGGAGAACCATTTAGCGTCACCAAACTCCCATTCGGCGTCGCCCCGAACCCAGTGCCCGTGATCACGACTTGACTGCCAATCGACCCTGTCGTCGCAGAAAGGTCCCCAATGGTAGGTGCCGGGCTGGGATCCGAACTCACGGATACGCTGTCAAACGTCGCTGTAGCCAAGCTAGAGGTGCTCCCGCTGGTCACTGCCAAACCCACATACACGTTTTGTGCCATATTGATCGTCTGGCTGGTCCCCAACTGTGTCCAGTTCACGCCATCCATGGAAACAAAACTACTGAATGTGTTCCCGCTCCGAACCATCTGCACCCAGTAAGGCAGACTTGTGGCCTTTGGATTGGATTCCTCGAATGAACCCCCTGTGGAATTCCGATATCCAAAATAAATGCCGTCGTAGATACCCTGGTAGTTCGTATAGGCAAACGTGGAACCGGGAGTCAGTGTCTCCCTGATCATGACTCCTGCGGCAGAGTACTCACCCAGCGGTAAGTTCACTACGCGCGCTACGATCGTGCCGTCTCCAGACAACGGTTGATATGCGAAATGGAACCCATCGCTGGTACCTGCTATTCCCGCTCCGGCCCCATTCACGGTGAACGTCCCACTTCCATAACTCGCACTCCCGGTTAAGCCAACGGTGCCGATGTCACCGTCCGACCAACCAGTGGGCAGATTCGTCACTGCGAAGTTCACTCCGTTCGTGTTCACGCCTTCTGCGTTCACGATCACGTTCCCAGTCGTGGCTCCTGTCGGGACTAAGACGCTGATGCTCCCAGCAGCCCACGACGTCACCGTGGCTGTCGTGCCATTGAACGTCACCGTGCCATTGCCTTGGGAAGAACCAAAGTTTGAACCGGCGATCGTCACCGTAGCGCCGATTATTCCAGATGAGGGCGACAGGCTTGTTATGCTTGGTGTTCCCAGAACCGTGAAATTTACACCGTTCGTGTTCACTCCACTGACATTCACTACAACATTCCCCGTTGTCGCTCCCGATGGAACTGTGACACCGATGCTCCCGGCAGCCCACGACGTCACCGTGGCCGTTGTGCCATTAAACTTGACTGTCCCGCTCCCCTGCGTGGAGCCAAAGTTCGCACCCGTGATGGTTACCGCTGCTCCGACTGCATCGGACGTTGGCGACAAGCTCGTAATGCTCGGCGTCGCAAGAACCGTGAAATTCACTCCGTTCGTATTTACTCCACTGGCATTCACTACAACGTTCCCCGTGGTTGCTCCTGATGGAACTGTGACACCGATACTCCCGGCAGCCCACGACGTCACCGTGGCCGTTGTGCCATTAAACTTGACTGTCCCACTCCCCTGCGTGGAGCCAAAGTTCGCACCCGTGATGGTTACCGCTGCTCCGACTGCATCGGACGTTGGCGACAAGCTCGTAATGCTCGGCGTCGCAAGAACCGTGAAATTCACTCCGTTCGTATTCACTCCACTGGCATTCACTACAACGTTCCCCGTGGTTGCTCCTGATGGAACTGTGACACCGATGCTCCCGGCAGCCCACGACGTCACCGTGGCCGTTGTGCCATTAAACTTGACTGTCCCGCTCCCCTGCGTGGAGCCAAAGTTCGCACCCGTGATGGTTACCGCTGCTCCGACTGCATCGGACGTTGGCGACAAGCTCGTAATGCTCGGCGTCGCAAGAACCGTGAAATTCACTCCGTTCGTATTCACTCCACTGGCATTCACTACAACGTTCCCCGTGGTTGCTCCTGATGGAACTGTGACACCGATACTCCCGGCAGCCCACGACGTCACCGTGGCCGTTGTTCCGTTGAACTTGACTGTCCCGCTCCCCTGCGAAGAACCAAAGTTTGAACCTGTGATGGTAACCGCCGCTCCAACCGCATCGGACGTTGGCGACAAGCTCGTAATGCTCGGCGTTGCAAGGACCGTGAAGCTAACCCCGTTGCTCGTTTGGCTGGATGCTGTCACGACTACATTTCCTGTCGTAGCGCCGCTCGGTACCGTCACACCGATGCTCGTCGAACTCCAGCTCGTAATGGAGGCCGTTGTCCCGTTGAATTTCACGGTGCCCTGAGTGGTTCCGAATGTCGTCCCGGTAATCGTGACCGCAGCACCGACCGCCCCGGAAGTTGACGAGAGACTGTTGATTTTCGGAGTTACTGTAAAACTTTTCCCATTGCTGGCAACGCCAGATACAGTAACGACCACGTTGCCAGTGGTTGCTGCGGTGGGCACGGTAACTGCAATGCTCGTCGAACCCCAAGATGTCACTGTTGCCGTAGTGCCATTAAAAGCCACGGTGCTGCTTCCCTGAGTCGAGCCGAAGTTGGTGCCTGTGATGGTTACCGCCGTGCCCACCGGCCCCGAACTCACAGAGAGGCTGGAAATTGTTGGGCTCGCAGCATGCGCACCAATCGTGATCGTCGATGCTACGAGGACTAAAATAGAGAATCTCAACATGCTGCTGCATCGTGCGCTGCTCATCGACTTAGTCCTCCGAAGCTCGGCAATTCTGATCAGAGAAAAATAAAATGGGACAACTCAAACTAAGGCCTGTGAATTTATTGGAGATAGGTTACGGTCACTGCATTGACGCCATTTGCCTGTGACGAGGTCAATCCACGGCCATTTGAATCGTAGGTGTGAGATTCCAGTATTTTTCCATTCGAATCGGTTACTTGGGTAATCTGGGACTGGGTATTATAGGTGAAAGAAATCGTCGTCAAGTCTGGTCGGGTAACCTGGATCAACCTACCTTCGGTGTCATAGGCATAAGAAAGTGTCAGTCCAAAATCGGATGTGAGACTCATTACTAGAAAGCTAGAGCCGTTTTGGTAATTGAAATATAGATGCTGCGAGGCGGGGCTCGTGACAGTGACAAGGCGATTTGAGCTGTCATAGGTCAGCTGAGTCGTGTTGCCGTTGCGATCGATGATCGCGTTCAGATGGCCAGTTGCGAGATCGAATTGGCGCTGTTCCCCATTCTGAAAGGTGAGCACCCAGGTGGTAGTCCCGGAAGTTAGCGTCGCGGAATAATTAGCGGGGGATGCTACCTGGAATGTCCCGGCATTCGAACCAAATACCCAGACGCTCCCATCTCCGCGTATATATCTAATATAGTTATCTGAAGGGGTAACTATTTTTTCTTCGTAAGTTGAGTGCCACGAAGGTCCAAAAATTCCAATGGAGTACGCGGCGAGAAGTGGCGGCCACACACTATGCCATGTGCGCGTCACGTTCAGTCCTCCTCCGAGTCCTGGGATTTTTGCATCAACCTCTTCAATGAAAGTATCGCCAGTTGCAAGGGAAACCGGTTGGCTAACAAGGGGAATTGGGCACTTCGGGCAAAAAGCGGGAGGAGAACACGCAGCAGTCCACGTCGCGATCAAATAAACGTACCCGCCCGGGTACGGTCCATAGTAAAAGAAACCCGGGGGCATCGGGTCGGGGAACCACCATGTCGTGTATGCCAAACAGGGATTCGTGTTCTGCGCAACGGTAGGCGTGCTGAAAGTGAGAAACAGCACCACAAGCGCAAACGCAATCAGATATATTTTCTTTGTCACAAGCTCCTCCAAAATTCCCCGAACTCAGAAACTTAACCCGAAACTAAACTAGCACGATCCCAAATGCTCGGTCTAATAACACCGAGCGCCAAAATGCAGCCGAGCAATGGGGACACCATACCCGTAACTACACCCGTAGTTTCACGCTGTGACAAATTAACCTGAGGGATCAGAGCGAGGCTAATTGGAGCGACCCGGCTTAATTAGGTCGTCACGTATGCAGATGCATATATATTCTTAACTTAATTGTGTCAAGGGAATGGGTCTTGGAATTTTGAGCACTGTGGAAAACTTTCGCTTGGGTTGAGCATTTTCTTTGGTTCGAAGCCGACAACTGGTTACAAGTTGAATCGACTCAGGTCTGTAGCGAGCTGAATCGTCCCGAGGGTTCTGAAATCGTCCTCTAGGGCGAGCCATTCTTCCCAATAACTCAGGACCTATCGCGTTTTCATCGGATTGTCACGGTAGCGGACGGGGGTCTTTTCGATTTATCCCGTCGGCATCATGCATGCCAATGAAGAACTGGTTCCGAAGGTTTTTGGGCAAACAGAATTTGGCCCAGTCCCACTTCCCCGAAAGTCCCTGAGCTGTCACGGGCAGGGCAACTCACCAGGAGTTGACTTTGCCAGCGCAACTGAACCACAGGACAGTTATTGACTGAAACCCGAAATGCTAATCTGACTCCAGGCCACGAAGACGTGACCCGGGTGCGTAAACGAGCGCCAAAGTTCAGTGGTTGAGGCATAAGTTAAGGTGCTGCGGCTGGATTACATCTCGTGCGTTCTTACAGTCCTTTCGACCATTCTTATAGGAAGAAAATTCTGGCAAGGGTGGATGATAGCTGGCGCAAACAGCGTGATCGTCTGCGTAATTGCTACCAGAACCGCCCAATTTGGATTCATACCCGCGAATCTATTCTGTCTTGCGCTTTATTCTTACAACGTGTGGAACTGGCGTAGCCCGCGGGTGCCAACGTCGAAGTAGTCCTCGCAAACGGCAAGGTGGAGTCCGCTACCACGATGTCCAGTTACTACCCATTTGGGGCGACCTCCGGACGTCAGTTCTTCCGTGGTGGATCCACTGTCCACGGCGGGACGACACCGATCGAGCGGGCGTAAGCGATCTGCTGACCGAGATGCTGCGCGATGTGCTGAACGATGAAGAGTAGAACGCCCCGTTCGGTGATCTTCCCACCATTCCAGTCGAGAGTCTTTTCGAGGTCGGTGTCGGACATGGCGCGGATGGCTGCTTCTGCGTGGGCGTAGGAAGCCTTGAGCGTGGCGATGACTTTTGCTTTGTCGGTGGTGGACTCCTCGAGAGTTTTTGTGTCGACCCCAGCTGGAGTGGGGGTGCCCACAATTTTGTAGAGGTTGAAGTTGGCCGCACTGGCGTGCAAGAAAACCTCGGCGATGGTACGAACGTCTGGGGAGGGACGCCATGTATATTTATCGGCGGGGATAGCTTCGGCGAGGCGGACGAATTCACTTTCCTGGATCATGACTTCGGCCATAACTTCCGAGCGGTATCCGGTGACTCCGGGAGTTCCGTCTCTGTATGGGTACACTTGCGCTGAGGTGTGAAATGCGCTTGCTGCCATCAGAACCATGCAGAGAGAGAGGATTCGTGGCATGAGGCCTCCTTTGTCGCGTTCGATGTCAAGTGAGTCGAGAAATTATACTCGCTCTTAACAATGGAGATTGCCCGCCGGAATGGAATTTTCGGCTTGCCAGTTCGAAGATAATTCGGACCAAGGGGAGTACCTTGAGAAGTCAAAAGTCAGAGAATTTCTTGTACTGGCTCAACACAACACGGAGACCTCTAGCAAACCCCGAGTCTTCCATCACGAGCACAACCCCCGGTTTGACCGTCCACAGCGTAACCTGTCGCGGTCCGTTCTTCGTAGGGAACGTTAAGATGAATTTGTCGGCCGCAAAGTTCTTGTCCCCAATGACCACGCTTTCCGGGCCTTCACCTCGGAGCTGTCCAGAGACTCGCGCGAGCTGGTATTTGCTATTCACTTCTTCTAGTAGAGCGAGAGTGACGGCATTGGTCTGAGCGGGAGCTGGGCGCGACTCTGTCAGGACTTGCGTAAACAACAACGGAAAGGGGTACGCGTACAAAAGCTGGTCTTGGCCCGCAGTTTTCAGGTGCACAGATGCGCCGCGACCTTTGCACGTAATCTGCTCTTCCTTGAATTGACAATTTGTAACCTCGACCTGACTGCCGTCGTTGATTTTCTTGCCGTTTACCACCAAGACCTGGATGCTCTTGTCCTTGGTGAGCTGCAAGGTGATGCCCGTCTTCATGGTTAGGTTTTTTATCGATTCCCGGAGTTCGGGGGACATTTGAGGCTTTAGCTCAGCTCCAAGAGCGCCCATGAGCAAAGCAGAATTGTCGACCGGCAGAGTGTCTTCGATTTCAAAACCATCGTTGGTTCTCCACATTGCCCAAGATTGCGATGTATCCTTAACGGGATGCCCATCCTGCCATTGTAGGTATTGCCCCTCAGCGACCTTTTCGAGCCGTGCCGAGCCCTGTGGAAACGAAACCGGACCTAAAGCCAGCCAACAAATCAGGAGGGAGCCCGGAGCAAGTCTTCTCATGCCGGGAATCCTAACAAATAACGTAAGTAGAAGTGAGAAAAGTTGGTCAATTCCTGGTGAGCCTTGACTGCGTCTTCGACGCATCGCTCGTGCCATGGACTCTTCCAAATCAGATCGCTGAGCGCTTCTACGGGTGATGCGTCGCCCGCTGCTAAGCGTTTCTTCATCCTCCAGCAACCTCGAGCAGAACACTCAGGGACAGATCAATGAGGTAAGATCACATCCCTGGATCGCCAAAGGTGCCCCCGTATGAGGCTTCATTTTCGACGCTGGGACCGGTCTTCCGCTGGAAGTACAGACAATTGCGCAGCAGACTACTGCCTGAAAGAATCTGGGCGTGTGAGAGAGTGCGCCTGACAGAAAGGGATGAGGGTATTCCATTGGAGATTGCGTTTCATCCCGTTCACGAAGTCCGGCGCCTGTCACGGGCCAGCTTGCCAGGTGATGCCGCTGAGCTGGCCAGATATCTTGTTGGAAAAACCATTGTGCGCAAGACCGGGCGAAACAGGATCAGCGGTCGTATTGTCGAGACAGAAGCTTACCCCCCGGGCGATCGGAGTGGGCATGCTTATCGAGGACGAACGGCTAGAAACCAATCCCTATTTCTGGACCGGGGGTTTGCTTACGTGTACTTCATCTATGGGTCATCCTACATGCTCAACGTGACGGCTGAAGAACCAGGTGTTGGCGCAGGAGTGTTGTTGCGCGCCATTGAGCCTCTTGAAGGGATCAACGTAATGAAACGGCTCCGCAAAACCGACAAACTCCTGGATTTGGCGAGAGGGCCGGGACGGCTTGCGGCTGCATTGGCAATTGACCGGCGGTTGGACGGCGTTGACCTGTGCGCCAATGGTCCACTTTGGCTGGGGACTGCGGTTCGGGAGACTGCACACATTCGCAGAACTGTGCGCATCGGCATTACGCGTGAGGTGGGTCGGCTGCTTCGGTTTTTTGAGGCGGGCAGCCCGTTCGTTAGCGCCCCCTCAACGAGATAAGGAGTCGTTAGGCTTGCACCGCATCGATCCGAATTGATAATAGTCCGCCTTTTACGCACCAAAGGAATATGCCCCATTCTGCGGCGAAGCAGAGGAGTCGATCAGCTGCTCCGAGGCATGGGTGACGGCCTGGGAGGAACATCTCATGATCGAGCGCACGCCTCTTTCAGAGATCTCTCGGTCGAGACAGAAAAAGCCCCTTAGAGGCAGGCCGGAGGTGTAGAACGGCCTGAAGGCACGAGCTCATGAGGCAGGTGCGCTCCTAGTGCTGGCGTAGGGTTGACATAGGCCGCGCTTACCGATCACCGCCGGTTCTAGCAGTAGCCTGCGGGTTCAACGGTGCTCGTCGCTCCGTTGGTTTGCGGGAATCCTGGATGACTTCGGAGCATTCGAGAGGGGAGATCGAGTTCCCGATAACCATAAGCGATTGTTGCGCAATGACTTATCGCCTGAACTCGAACCCGCTAACCGAAGGCCAACTGGTTCGAACCTAGCCCCGAGCGCGAATCATCCACCGAGTTTTCAAGACTTCACGCCGATCTCTGTTTCATTAAGATATTGGAACAACGCCGACTACTTTGCATTTCCGAAGCCGATTCGTGCTGCAATGTACGGCCGAGTGCCCTGTTCGACTGAACCAGATTCTTCTCTACGCGGGGTGGAATCGCTTGATGAAAATGGAAGAAGGCTAAGTTCCACTAAGGGTGTTTGTCAAAAACTCTTGAGGCTGGGATGGGACGTATGGTGCAATGTTCCCTACCTTTTTTGGGCGGACGCGCATCGAAATTCAGGTGCGGGAGATTTGTTCTTTGGCGAAGGGGTGCTGCACCTGGTTCGCCTCCGAGGGAAACAATGTCCTCTCTACCGATACCCAGCGCACTCGACGCTCGGACCCAAGCTTTTCCGGTATTGACGGAGACGCAAATCAACCGCGTTCGTTCCGGTGGCAAGGTGCGAGAGGTCAGAAAGGGCGAAATCCTGTTCGAGCCCGGTGATACAAGTGTGCCGTTCTTCGTGCTGCTTTCCGGGGCCATGCAAATTGTACAGCCAGACCTTGTTGGCGAGCGCTTGATCACAACCCATGGTCCCGGACAGTTCACGGGAGAAATGACGATGATTTCCGGGCAGCGGTGCCTGGTGCGTGGCCGCATGACGGAGGCCGGGGAGCTGTTGGAACAGAGTGGTGATGGTTTGCGGTCACTGGTGGCAAAGGATTCTGAACTCAGCGAGATTTTCATGCGAGCGTTTATCCTGCGCCGGCTGGCCCTCATCAGTCACGGGTACGGCACCCTTATCCTGTTGGGTTCGCGCCACTCGGCGAACACGCTGCACCTGCGCGAGTTTCTTACCCGCAATGGGCATCCTTATTCGTACGTCGATCTCGATCTGGACAAGAGTTCTCAGGAACTTCTGGACCGTTTCGAGGTGAAGTTGGATGAGATCCCTGTGGTGATCTGCCAGGCCCGCGGAGTGCTTCGGAATCCCTCGATCCAGGAATTGGCTAATTGCGTCGGACTCAACAGCGCCATTGATGAAACGCAGATGCGCGACTTGATCATTGTCGGCGCCGGACCTTCCGGCCTGGCGGCGGGGGTCTACGCTGCGTCAGAGGGCTTGAATGTCCTGCTGATTGAGGCCATCTCACCTGGAGGGCAAGCCGGATCCAGCTCTAAGATCGAGAACTACCTCGGTTTTCCCACGGGAGTTTCCGGTCAGGAGCTTGCAGCTCGTGCGATCGCTCAGGTAGAGAAATTTGGTGCGAAGCTGATGGTGGCGCGCAGCGTTGCACGGCTGGACTGCGAAAAGCGCCCCTACGAACTACTTTTGGACAACGGCAACAAGCTCGCGGCGCGTGCGGTTGTCATTGCTACCGGGGCACAGTACAACAAGCCGCATCTGCCGTCGCTCGAGAAGTTTGAGGGCCAGGGGATTTACTACGGTGCGACCTTCATGGAATCGCAACTGTGCGAGCAGGAAGAGGTTGTCGTGGTCGGCGGAGGCAACTCCGCCGGCCAGGCGGCGGTCTTCCTCTCAGAGACAGCGCGCAAAGTGTACATGCTAGTGCGTTCAAGTGAGTTGTCCAGCACGATGTCACGGTACTTGATCCAGCGGATCGAAGCGAACCCCGCCATCGAACTGCATTTCAGGACGGAAATCGTCGGCCTCGAAGGTGGCACGCACCTGGAGCGACTCGCCTGGCAGGACAAGGCGAGCGGCGAGACTTCGACCCATGAAATTCGTCATTTGTTCATTATGGCGGGGGCTTCGCCGCGAACCGACTGGCTGCGGGGTTGCGTCGCTCTTGATGAGAAGGGATTCATCCTCACCGGGCGGGATTTGGAGGAAGGAACAGGGGCGTCGGGGTGGAATCAGGCGCGATCTCCACACATGCTCGAAACGAGCCTGCCTGGCGTGTTTGCCGTCGGCGACGTTCGTTCGGGAAATGTGAAGCGCGTGGCTTCGGCTGTGGGCGAGGGGGCGATTGCCATCAACTTGGTCCACCGCGTCCTGGCCGAGCTTTAGAAGGGATACAGATGAAACAGTGCACCCACATGGATCCGATCAGACACGTGAAACCCCCGGTGCGGGCGTGCGGCCACTGCATCAAACTCGGAGACACTTGGGTTCACCTAAGGCAATGCATAATATGCGGCCAAGTGGGCGGCTGCGATTCGGCGAAGAACAAGCGCGCGACAAGACATATTCACGCTGTGAAACACCCGATCATGAAATCGATCGAGCCCGACGAAAGCTGGGGTCGGTGTTGTGTTGATGAGATCGAGCTTACTTTTGCCTGAAGCCTTCAAATAGTGAAGGTTCGACGCACGCAGTAGCTAGCTTATCGCCTATGGTGCCGGACTCACCCCTGGTCGAAATACGAGAAAGCAGGGGCGAGTTCGCTAAAGACTGAAGGTAAGGTTCCGGAATTTAGAATAACCTGCGCCAGTCATGTTAACCGCAAGGCCGGACGCACGGATCTTAATCAAGGTCGGGGGAGGTGCTTATCCTGACTGGTGCAAAGCAATCGACCACAACTCGACATTTGCTGGATCAACTCTTGGAAGCCCGCAGGAACACAGATGAACTCTTTCTGATTGTCCACCCGCAATTTCTTTATGAGCGTCCAATTCCGGAAAGGCATCGCATCGCTTTCTACATTGGCCACCTCGAAGCATTCGATTGGAACTTGCTGCGGCGATATTCACCGCACCTGAAATCATTTTCGCCTGATTTAGACAGACTGTTCGCGTTTGGCATCGATCCGGTGGACGGAGGGCTGCCGACGGACCGGCCGGAGGATTGGCCAACGATCACAGAAATTAAAGAATACGTAAAGCGCGTTCGTGGGTTGGTTGATGGAGTTCTGAATGCGAGGGAGATCGACCAAGCTTCCGCGGGGTCGGCACCGTCGCTCCAAGTACTCCTTCATGTTGCAAATGAACATCGGCTGATGCATGCAGAAACGCTGGCCTACATGTTTCACCAAATGCCGCCCGAGCAAAAACACAAACAGTCTCAAGACTCGACTCCTCTAGGCGCAGTCCCACGGGAGATGGTCAGGATTCCCGCAGGACGCACCACGCTGGGATTGACGCGCGGCGGGGATGCAGCGTTTGGCTGGGACAACGAATTTGAGATGTACCGGGTCGCGGTTCCCGCCTTTCAGATCGACAAATACATGGTGACGAACGAGGAGTTCCTCGATTTCTTGCTTGCGGGAGGCTATAGCGATTCCCGGCTGTGGCTGGCCGAGGATTGGCGCTGGAAAGAAGCGCACGGCATTCGTCATCCTGCATTTTGGAAGCATCAGGACGGTGAGTGGTTTTTTCGCGGCATGTTTGAGGAATATCCCCTGCCTAGGGCCTGGCCAACGTATGTGAGCCTCGCGGAGGCCAGCGCTTATGCGCGCTGGGTTGGCAAATCGCTCCCAACGGAGGCGCAATGGCACCGGGCGGCCTATGGAAATGCTCAAGGTGTCGATACGAGTTTTCCTTGGGGAGAGGACGCTCCGAAGACTGGGATGGGAAACTTCGACTTCGCTCGATGGGATCCCACACACGTAAATGCTTTCCCGGAAAACAAAAGCTCGTTCGGAGTTGTCGGTCAAATCGGGAATGGGTGGGAGTGGACGGTAAGCCCGTTCGCACCATTCGCTGGGTTCGAGGCGTTTTCCTTTTATCCAGGATATTCGGCGAACTTTTTTGACGGCAATCATTATGTGATGAAGGGCGGCTCGCCCCGAACCGCCGCCACGATGTTGCGCCGGTCGTTCCGAAACTGGTTTCAACCCCACTACCAGTATGCATACGCCGGTTTTCGTTGTGTATCGAGTGAAGGGCAGGAACAACAATGTTGACGCACCTAATCAGTGCAACTGCGGCCGATGATTTCGCATTGGATGTGCGACTCGGCCTGTTGAAGAAAGGTCAGAAGACGCTCCCATCCAAGTATCTCTATGATTCCTTGGGAACAACTCTGTTCGAAGCGATCTGTTTCCTCCCGGAATACGGGGTGACACGGGCGGAAGAGCGAATCCTTCGTCGCTACGCCTCGGAGATTGTCTCGAAGTTGCCTGCAGATGTGATGGTGGCAGAGATGGGAAGTGGTACAGGGAAGAAGACGCGTCTGATCCTCGAAGCACTCTGCCGCAAACAGCCGACCTCCTACTATCCAATTGAAATTTCATCGACTGCGTTGGCCATGTGCGAGCGCGAACTACGGGACATTCATTGCATCAGTATTGTCGGCTTTGAAAGCGAGTACCTGGACGGACTGCTGGAGGTCGCGGCGCTGAGAAAAGAAGGGCAGCACCTGATGGTGCTGTTCCTGGGCGGAACAATCGGGAACTTCGATGGGGACTCGAACATCGAATTTCTCCGCGGACTCCGGCGTATCTTGAGGAGAGGAGACTCGCTCCTAGTGGGCACGGATATGGAAAAACCCTCGGACGTGCTTGTGAAGGCATACGACGACCCTCTGGACGTGACCGCTGCCTTCAATCGCAATTTGCTTGTACGTATCAACCGCGAGCTTGATGGAGATTTCGACCTGCCGCGGTATAAACATCGTGCCATATTTAATGAGCAGACCCGCAGCATTGAAATGCACCTGCTATCCACGGCAGAACAGACAGTGACCGTTGCCAGAGCCGGCATTTCCATTGAGATGCACGAAGGAGAAACCATCTGGACAGAGACTTGCCACAAATACTCGCACGCGGAGCTTCAAACCATCGCAGAGAAAAGCGGATTTAGGAGGGAGGCCCAATGGATTGACCATGGATGGCCCTTCGCCGAAAACCTGTGGATTGCCGAGTGACGGGGCAAAAAGGCGGTTCACCAAGGGGGGCGGCTGCATATAGGAGCGAATGAATTCACAAGAGCATTGACTAGAGGCCCTTGGATTGACGAAACGAACGGACAACTGCGGCTGGATCGCGTTGATTGGCATCGACTTCGTAGTTTAGGTGGCGCATGTCGGCGGCGGTTAGTTTACCGGCGAGATCGGCCAAAGCGGAGCGGAGTTGAGGGAAGCTCGCAAGTGCGGATCGCCGCACGATTGGCACCGCGTCATAAGGCGGAAAAAAATGACGGTTGTCTTCGAGCGCAACCAGGTGCAGCGCGTCGATTAGTCCGTCCGTGGAGTTTCCCGCGACAATGTCTACTTTTTCGTCGACCAGTGCCCGATAAATCAGACCAAGGTCCATTGCCGTGGGCGGGGCGGCAAAGTGCAAACTGTAGCGTTCGCTCAGTCCGCGAAATCCATCCGCGCGTTCTTCGAATTCGTAACCGACGCCCATCCGCCATTTGGGCGCCAGGGGCGTGATATCGGAGATGCAGTGCAAGTTGTATCGTTCCGCATCCTCACGCCGAATGACCATCGCAAACGTATTC
This sequence comes from Candidatus Acidiferrales bacterium, assembly GCA_963842585.1. GTDB lineage: Bacteria > Acidobacteriota > Terriglobia > Acidiferrales > UBA7541 > Acidiferrum. Next base: position 565,674 of record CAWJHG010000008.1, on the reverse strand, counting down.
TCAAACCCCAGCGGCTCGGTCACTTCCATTTGAAATCGCTGCGCGTAAGCCTGCTTGACGCGCTGATAAATCTGCGCAGCATCATCGTTTCCAGGAGTTTCGTTCAGGACTGCGGTCAAGGCGGTACCCGTGTATTCAACATAGAGATCGAGGTCACCGGACTGCATCGCTTTTTGCACGAGCAGCGTGCCCCCCAGATTTGTCTTCCGTTCCACGGTAATTCCAGTTTTTGCTTCAATGTGCTGCGCCAACAGCTCGGCGAGAATGACTTGCTCCGTGAAAAATTTCGAACCGATGACGATAGCCGGCTTCGCTGGATGGCCGCACGACAAAACCAGCAAAAGCACGGGGCAAATGCACAATAAAGAAAATACTCCTCGACGCATATGCAACAAATCCCCAGAAGCAAAATGACTTTAGCACACCGGGCAAGAGGATAGACTCAACTCCCCGACGGAATCTAGGTGAACCGCAGACGACGCTCGATGAATCCCAGAAGAAAATCCGCCAGCAGTGCCAGAGCTGCAGCTGGAATCGCACCCGCCAAAATTACGGTGTCGCTAACCATCGCTACCCCGCGAAAGATGAATGTCCCAAGTCCACCGGCGCCGATGGCCGCAGCAATGGTCGCGACTCCTATCGTGATTACTGTCGAAGTTCGAATGCCTGCCAAAATAAATGACAACGAAAGCGGCAGCCTGACCCGCCAAAGAATTTGCTTACTTGTCATGCCCATAGCTTCGGCCGCCTCGAGGACCGCGGGATCAACCCTGGTAAGCCCCACATATGTATTTCGCAGAATGGGAAGAATCGCGTAGAGCACCAGAGCCACGATCGCGGTGTGCTTGCCAATTCCACCTATGAAGGGGACCGGGATCAGAAAACCGAACAGTGCCAAACTCGGAATCGTCTGGAAAATACTGGCAATTCCCAACGAGAGGGAACGAAGTGAAGATCGCCGCACAATCAACATTCCCAATGGCACGCTAATACAAATCGCAAATGCCATCGAGATGGCCACTAGCGTCAGATGATCCAAAGTAGCCGACATTATTTCGGCTCGATGCGTGAACAAGAAGCTCCAGAGAGTCATGCGCGGACTCCAGGATCTACGGCTAGCGACGCGGTAAATGCTCGCACTTCGGAATGATCTACCCGCAAGAATTCCTGCGGCGCAGCGTTCGCCACAATCTTTCCCTTCTCTAACAAAACAATGCGCGAAGCCAGAAGCAGCGCCTCATGCAAATCATGTGTCACAAAAACGATTGCTTTGCCAAGCCGCTTCGCAAGCGCCGCAAATTCGCGCTGCAATTCCGCGCGCGTGACAGGGTCCAGGGCACCGAAGGGTTCATCCATCAGAAGTATGGGAGGGTCTGCCGCCAACGCGCGGGCAACACCAACCCGCTGCCGTTGCCCGCCGGAAAGCTCACTCGGCTTGCGCTTTGAATATTCCGAAGGATCCAAGCCTACTAAATGAAGCATCTCTTCCACGCGTTTCGAGATTCGCCCTTCCCCCCACTTTTCCAAGCCAGGCACCAATCCTACATTTTCCGCCACGCTGAAATGCGGAAATAGACCACCCTCCTGAATGACATAACCAATGCCGCGCCGCAGCAATATGGGGTCAGAATCCGTCGTCGCGCGGCCAGCCACCAGAACTTGGCCAGCGCTGGGAACCAGCATTCGGTTAATAAGCCTTAACAATGTGGTTTTTCCGCTACCGCTGCGACCCAGAAGAACGACGGTCTCCCCCGGAGAAACCATCAAGGAAATATTGGAAACGATCAATCGCCCGGAAAGATGCCCGATGCGGTAGCTCACGTCGCGAAATTCGATGGTGCTCACGGTCAGTCCGCCTTTGCCCGCGTTCATTCGATTGACTTCCCAATTCTCGGGTGCGATCAATTCTCTCCTCCGACGCGCAGAAGTATTGCAGATTATCGCCTATAAATAGTCAACGCCGAGTTCAACCTAGAGTTAAGTACAGGCGGTGGAGTAGTACCGAAATAGCAACGAGAAAAAAGGAACCATCTGCAGGAGCCCACTCGATTTGGTTGCTGTCGGGAACCAGGAAGCACTTTTTGGGGATTTCATTGATCAGATTATCCTGGAACAGCTTCGAAGCATTTGGGCGAGAAGACTAGCTTCCCAATAACTCTAAGCGACAGTTGATCAATGACTTAAGGGGTTTAAATCAAACCTGTTGGCTGAAAAGTTCGAGGATCGATTCTAGCCCGGGGAGCCGCTTTAACGTTCCAACCCTCAATCAGTTAGGTGGATTTTTGCAACTTCGATTTGCGCAGTTTTAGTAGCCCAACTGGTCCTTCTATGGTTCGTTTTGCGTTCACTGGGGCCCGGGACGAATAGGTGCCTGCAATAGGGGTGGGCGCTGTGACACGCGTGCAGATTTGAGGTGCAACTCATCATGCGGCCAAAATCGCTCTTCCCTTCCAACCTGGCTGAGCCGCAGGGGTAAGGGTGCCGGAACAATCGTGCGCAAAGTTCATTTCTATGGATGAACCTGAACGTTCTTGCTGGAGGCGAAGTCGGCCCGCGCGGTACACGCCTGGCCGGGTGCGATGACATCGCCAATCGCCGAAACATTCTCGGCGAACGACAGCACCAACGCGGATTTCGATTCCGAACCGAAATAGGAGTAGATGGGGTCGACGTCGGGCACAGCGGAACAGCCGGTGAAGCGATTGCCATCGATGCGATCGTCTGCGGTTCCGGCCAAGAAAACACCTGTGCCGCTCACGCTTTGGATGGTGTTGCCGGAAATCTCGAGGTCTTGAAACGCAGGGTAGACTCCGGTGAGCTCGTTCCAAACGCCATCATAGGTGGTGGAAAGATCGCCCGAGAGAACGATCGAAGCGTCCTTGGCGGGACAGTAGTTTGTGCCATCGACACTGGTCTGATAGAGCTTCGGGACATAGTTGGTGCCAACGTCCGCTCCCCTTAACCCAAAGCGAGTGATCCATGCTCCTACCGTCCTTAGGGGTGCAAACCGACGGCCCAGCGAAATTGGATGGCCCGACTGACCTCTCTGTTGGCATTTTTCTCTTGGAATTATTCCGTTTTTTCTAAGTTCGCAGTGAGGTGCGCCTCCGAGCCAGCCTGGACCGTGAGTCCGCGGGACCAATCCTTGTACCCTTTCAGGGTCACCCGAATCGTGTGCTGTCCGGGACTCAACTTCAATGTCGCTGGGGCATTCCCAATGAAGGAACCATCCGCATAGACCTCCGCAGAGTCCGGACTGGAATGAAGTTCGATCGAACCGACCGAAGGGGAGGGCGTAGCTGCTGTTGCAGGAGCAGAAACGATCCCAGAAGCGTCTGTTGGAGTCGTGCCTCCTGATGCAGGGTTTAGCGCAAATTGTGCCGCATTCAATTTCATGTCGCCGTTCACATAAGCCGTGACTTCAGCACCCTTGGGAACCGTAATGTCCTTTCCGTGCATCAACAGAAACAGAGGGGCTGCGGGGAAGAATATGAGGCTAGTGGCCACTATGCCAACGGTCATCCCTCCAACACGACTGCCGCCCTTTGCATCTTTCACTGCCCTGACCGGGGCCTTTTCGCTATCGGCGAGCCGCACGTAATCCAAAACGATTTCCAATTTCCCAGCGCGACCCATTCTGCGCTTTGGCTGCGCCTCTGTCACACTCCCGATTGCACAGCCACTTTTTGGAATGACCACAACGCCATTGACCACGACTTCTTCGAGCACTTCAAAGTCCACGGACTCCCCGACAGTGGCATCCTCCGAGGACACGTTCCGGTTCAGTCTCAATTTGACCGGGGTCCCATCCTGCAACACGAATTGAGCGGGCACTGCGGGCGTCGCGGCCTCCGGAGCCGGTTGTTGCGCCTGTGGGGGATTTGTTAGGGGACCAGGAGCGGCCTGTTGTTCCTGTGCTTGATCTCCTGATTGAGACGGCTGCGACCCGCCGGACTGCGATTGAAGGGGAGTGGCGAGTAACAACCAGGACAATCCAATAGCGATGCTTGGGTTTCTCATGGGACCACCTATTTCGAGGAACAACTGGCCGATGGAGCGAGCGATCTTTGTTGCAGATTCGTATAATTCTCCGTTCAAGTCAATGGCGGTGAACCTGCAAGAACCAATTAACTGTGACCCCTGGCGAGGGTTGCACATTCGATGCGCTTCTACAGTCCAGAATTCTAACTGTTGGCGGCGCCGTCGCTCTCAATCTCTTCCCGCGAGTGCGAAGATGCAGGGCAATCCTCCGATTTTCGTGAAGGTTGCCCAAGACTGCAAAGGGGAAGAGAATTACCGCGGCGCGTCTGAACTTTCCGCGATTTGGTTGGCCGCCTGCTTGTTTTGATTCGGGCATCACGGCAGGGTCCCTTCATCCTCCCAAGCAAGCTGCTGACTTACACCCCTTCCGAAGTAGCACAGATCCAGTGGCGAAGGAGTTCGCCCGCTAACCGCTGTCCCTTCAGTCGGTGCAGAGGATGACTCCTGACGAGTAATTTTGTCGCGGAGTCATGTCTTCGACGAGAATCTCCGCACAAAAGCCGAAGCGAGAGCTGACGCGCCAAATGTCCGGGCACTGGCTTCGATCTGGGTCGGATTGGCGCGCATCGCCACTTTTCTGGCGATCTGGCTTAAAATCTCGACAGCTTTATTAGAAACTGTCGTGGGTACCGTCGCGCAGCTCATTATCGGGGCCGTTGTCGAACCTGCGGGCCTGGCTGCAAAAACCGAATGGATCACTTTCTTGGCAGGCACAGGCGCGAGTGTACTCACCTTCCTGGCCGGTGCCGAACTCGACTCAGTGATCTTCCGAGCAAAATGGAAAGAAACAACGGCTGCAGGGCTTGTGGGTTTCTCCAGGCCGTTTCTGGGACGCACGCCAGTTGCCCAGTACGTCCTCCGTTGGACAGCCATGTCGAGTTGGCTCGCGGGCGTGGCCCTTTCCACGACCTCGGTGGCGGTCGTGGACGCCGTGGTGCTGGAAATGGGTCTCAAAAAGACAGAATTCGGGAAGGTCATCCTAGCCGCATGTTTCGCAAATGATCTGGGGACCGTCATCGCCCTGGGTCTCATCTATTCACCATTCACGATTCGCACAGTGATTTTTGTTTTTTTTGGCAGTTCGATAGCGGTTGAAGAAAAGAGCGCGGTCAATCGAGGTCGACCATCGGCAACCTCGGAATGCGGACCGCCGGGTTTGCTGCCGATGGGTAGAGGATACAGGGTAGGATGGCGACGGCCCCGTCCCTAACGTACGCCATAGAAACGAGTTGTTTCGGGTCGCACCGCGGCCGTGAACCGGCAGAAACCGGCGAGCGGCCTTCTCGCTCTGACCTTGCGCCTAGCGAATACTCTGGCCTGCGAGGTGCTTCGAGCGGGTATGCGTCCGGCTGATCGCCGGTCCCCGCAGAATCGAAAGTAGGCTCTTCTCCTAGAAGTGCAACACGGCGCCGGCAACGCCCTGGAAGTTGTTCTGGCTCTGATTGAAATACGTCGTGTACACCCAGTCCCCTTCGACCCGCAGCGACAGCCGTGAATGCACCCGGTAGTCCATCCCTATCCCCGCCTGGGCCAGAATCGAATTCCGACTATTCCCCGCCGTCTGTGGCTGCAAGTGGCTCGCTCCCACCAGCGCGTGCCCCCACGGCTCCCATCGCGCCCGCCGCCCTCCTACCCGGATCCCCCCGGATCCTCCAAAGATCTTCACGTGTTCGTTTGTATATATCTCCGGCGCAAATCCCGTTATCACATCCCCTTCCACCGCAAACCAACTGTTCGTAAAATACGTCAGCGTCGTGTTCAGCCCCACCAGGCTCGCGTTGATGATGTTTGAACGAAACCGGAAAAACTCCACCCCCACTCCCAGCTGCCACCGGTAATCGTCCCGGTCCCCGAAAAATACGTACTTCGGCTTCGCCGCCGGCACTGCCGGCATGGCCATCGGCTGCGCACTCGCTTCCCCCGCATTCCCTAAACTGAATCCTGCTGCTCCCCCCGGCGGCAGCAGCGTGACCTCGGACCCGGAACTCTCGCTGAAACTCGCTGCCGCATTCGTCCCTTCGCGCCCGCTTCCATCGTCCTGCGCCGAGACCGTTCCGGCCATTCCGAGCAGCATCACTGCGATCAGTACCGTCTTCATGCCCATCCCTCTGTCTCTCTAGCCAGCGCCCCCACGGCACCGGCCTTTCACTCTAGGGTAACGAATCTTAACCCGTCCCGAGGAACTTTGTTCCCAAAGAAGTGCCGAGGCGGACAACGGCACTGGCAGGGTAGCCATACTATATCCCATTGCCGTCTTTAAAGGAGAGGGTATCTGTGGAATGGTCAGCCTGGGCTCAGAAGGAATGAGCATCGGGCTCTTGAGTCATCGAGGAAGCAGAACGGATCGGTCTCGGAGAGCGGGTGCTTTACGTGACGACGCAATATTAGGAGGAATCAAGAGCGAACTTCTCTTACGGCACAACGTGATAATTGTGAATTCCCGCACCCAGAGAGACGCTGGCGCTGGCCACTTGCGGCACCCACCAGGCTTTCCGCAACAAAGGGTGCTCGCTGCGCATCATTCGATGTCCGAGATAGTCCATGAGCAGGGGAGTCACTTGGGTCGTCGCATAGATGGCACCCGAGTGCGCAAAAGGCCTCTGCAGGGGGTCGCCTTCGATGCCATATCCACTCTCTACCGCGCGACGCGTGGTCCACGCATCGAAGGCCGCCGTTCCATGACCTGCCGCCATCAGTCCATACCAGATCATCCTCTTCCGGCGGGTCTCGTACGATTCCGTGCTGGCGGGCTTCACAGGGGAATTCAGCAGCGGTTGACTCCCTGGAGCAATGGCTTCCCCCCCGCCGCTCGCAGCAAGTTCTGCCTTCGGAGAAGCGGCCATCTTTGGAGCCGGGGCGTCGGGCCTGGTGTCTTCCGCCTTCCCTGCCGGGTCCGGGGAAGTGGTCGATTCCAATCCAATCGCAGGTGGGTTCTCCGGCGTTGCAGGGGTAGCAGCGGAAAGAGTAGTGCAGCAAAGAAAAACAAGCGCGGATAAAATCAATGCCCACCTCAGTCATTGCAGGCCGGGGGAAGGGTTCCGGGCTTGCTGCAACTGCATCCAATCTACTGTACCAGAGGACAGGTGTCACTGGCCCATTGGTCATATTCTCGGTAGTACTTCGTTTTCCTTCGTGCCGCAGTTTGGTTCTGGCCCTTCCGTACTAGTCCCGTACACCGCACGCCGCATAAGTAGCGAAAGAACTGCTATAATCGCGCCCGTTAGCACTTTTCCTTCTCGGCAGGGGCAAAATGACGGCTTCCGACTCTTCTTCGGCCAAACGCGCCCGCAAGCCACAACCCGGTTCCGAACCCCCGCGTTTTATTGTCATCGAAGGGCCTCTGCGCGTCGGCAAGACCACCCTCGCGCGCATCCTCGCAGAGCGTCTCCATGCACGCCGCATCTATGACTGCGAGGACAACCCCTTCCTCGCCGATTTCTATGCTGCAAAAAAAGGTGCGGCGTTTCACGCCCAGCTCTATTTTCTGATGGAGCGCCAGAAGCGCATCCGCGAGGCTCTTTCCGCCGAAACTCCCGGCCCGGTTCTCTCTGACTTCCTGATGGAGAAGGACCGCATTTTTGCCAACCTCAATCTCGATGATGCCGAACTGAAACTTTACGAACGCTATTACGAAGCGCTTACCGTGGGACTTCCTGAGCCCGATCTGGTCATCTATCTTCAGGCCAAGCCGGAAGTACTGCGCGCGCGAATTGCCAAGAAAAAGGCCCGCGAGGAAAAACAGATCGCCCCGGAATACGTCGAGGAAGTCTCTCGCGCCTACGAACATTTTTTCTTCCGTTACGAGGCCGCCGATCTGCTGGTCATCGATACTTCTGAAATCGATTTCGTCGAGCGCAGCGAGGACTTGCAGCAACTTCTCCGGCGGTTGCAGGAGCCCGTCAAGGGCACCCAGTATTTCCTTCCGCTCGGCGCCACGGACTAGCTCACTTCCCGCTTCCCTGGCCTCACGAACCATTTCCTTTCCATTGCGTTCTGGACTACAGTGCCACACGGCAGGTCCAGACCTCGCCAGGAGAATACCCATGGATCGTTGGACTCGACGGAAGTTCTTTGCAACTACGCTGGCCAGTAGCGCGCTGGCAGGCGCGACCAACCTATTCGGAGAAACGGTCTCGACCGGTCGATCCCCCTCGCCAGCCTCTACCGCAAAGCGACCCCTGATCATTTCTTCCGCCAATGGTGTAAACGCTCTGGGGAAAGGCATGGACATTCTCAAATCGGGCGGAGACACCCTCGATGCCGTCGTTGCCGCCGTCACCATTGTGGAAGACGACCCCAATGACGATTCTGTCGGCTATGGCGGCCTGCCGAACGAAGAAGGGGTGGTCGAGCTCGATGCCAGCGTCATGCACGGTCCGACCCGACGCGCTGGCAGTGTCGGATCCGTTCAACGCATCAAGAATGTCTCCCGTCTCGCCAAGACCGTAATGGAACGCACCAATCACGTCATGATTGTCGGCGACGGCGCGCGCCGATTCGCTGTGGATGAAGGGTTCGAGGAGATGAATCTCCTCACCGAACACTCCCGCAAGATCTGGCTGGCCTGGAAGGCGCGCACCAGCTTCAACTGGCGCCCCGGCATCGACAGCCCGGAATGGAAGGCCAGCGTGGCGCAGATTTTCGACAATGATCAGGAAAAAATGGCTTATGCGATGCGGGTGATCAAGCGCCCGCCCACGGGAACCATCAATTGTCTTTCCGTGAATGAGAAAGGCGAAGTCAGCGGCACCACCACCACTTCCGGGCTGGCCTGGAAAATTCCGGGCCGTGTGGGGGATTCCCCGGTCATCGGCGCGGGATTGTTCGTCGACGGTGATGTCGGCGGGGCCGGCTCAACGGGCAAGGGGGAGGAAAATATTAAAATCTGCGGCGGCCACACGGTCGTCGAAATGATGCGCAAGGGAATGAAGCCTTCCGATGCCTGCCTCGAGGCGCTCGGCCGCGTTGCCCGTAACTATAATGGCGACAAAAAGAAGCTCGGTACCTTCCACCTGTATTACTACGCACTGAACAAAGACGGCGAGTACGGCAGCGCTTCTCTCTGGAAAAACGGTTACGAGCAATCGAAGGTGGCTCAATTCGCCGTGCATGACGGCACTCAGGGTCATCTCGAACCGTGCAAGACGTTCTTCGACGAAGTCGGCCACGAGGAAGAGGATTAGCTCCCCGGCTCCCTTTCTGTCGTATTCTGGTGGGTCATGGACCAGGTCAATGTTCTGATCATCGGCGGCGGCGTGGTCGGTTGCGCCGTTGCCGAGGCCCTCTCCAGGCGCTGGCAAGACGTCTTTCTTGTCGAGCAATTCCCGCGACTGGGCATGTCCACCAGCACCCGCAACAGCGGCGTTATTCATTCTGGCATCTACTACCCGACAAACTCCTGGAAAGCCCGGCATTGTGTGGAGGGTAATCGGCTGACCAAGGAGTTTTGCACCGCACACCATGTCCCCCACCGCACGACTGGAAAACTGGTGGTCGCAAAATCAGGTGCCGAGGAGCCGCAACTCTTGGCCCTGCTGAAAAAGGGGCAGGAAAACGGAGTGCAGGGCTTGCAAATCCTAAATTCCGCCGAGATCCGCGCGCGAGAGCCGCATGTGCTTGGATTCTCCGCCCTGGACGTTCCTTCGACCGGAGTCTGTTCGGCAGAGGACCTGGTTCACGCCTTTGCCCGGATCGCCGAGCAGCAGGGGGCGAATCTTCTCACCCATGCCAAAGTCGCAGCCCTTGAACCGAACGGAGATCAAGTCCGCGTCACGCTGCGCATCGGCGATATGCAACAGTCCGAGACGGAAACGGTAGAAGCCCGGTGCGTGATTAATGCCGCCGGGCTCTATGCGGACGAAGTCGCCGGCCTGCTCGGTCCCCGGCCCTGGACCATCTATCCGGTGCGCGGCGAGTACTGTGAGATCCGTGGTCCACGTGCGGAACTGGTCCGCAATCTCGTCTACCCGCTGCCTCACCCGGACGGTCTTTCGCTCGGCCTGCACTTCACAAAAACCCTGTGGGGCGCGCTTCTTCTCGGCCCCACCGCTAAATACGTCGAGGGCAAGGACAATTACGAACGTGACCGCATGACCATTCCCGAGTTTACCGCCGACGTAAAACAGATGGTCCCGGAGATCGAAGCAGGCGACCTGCAGCTGGCCTACACCGGGCTGCGCCCCAAAATCGTTCCGGCGACCGCCAAAGGCATCGCCGATTTTGTGATTGCACCTGACCCGGAATTCCCCCAGGTCATCCAGCTGGTTGGTATCGATTCCCCGGGCCTGACGGCGGCTCCTGCGATCGCGCGACAGGTTTCCTCGCTGGTCGAAGAAGTCTTAGGGTGAAAGCAAACCAAGGAAATGCTCGGCCGAAAGGAACGGTCGCCCCGGGCAAGGGGAGGGATCTCGCTTACTCGACAACGACCCGCACAAACTTCTTCTTCCCCGCACGGAGCAAGAACTCCACCGGCCGACCCAATTCGATTTCCTTGCGCGGGTCCTCCACACACACCCCGTCGATTTCGACGCCGCGCTGTTTGATGAGCCGTTCCGCCTCGCTTTTCGATGGCGACAGTTTCAGCTCTACGAGCAACGCCGTCAATTTCTTGGCGGCCCCCCGCGCAACTTTCTCTGCCGGCGCTTCCTCGGGCGCCTGCCGGTCGCGGAACACGCGCTGAAAATTCTCCGCCGCCTTTTTTCCCGCCTCCTGGCCCTGAAATCCGCTGAGCACTTCTTCGGCGAGCTGCATTTTTGCATTCATGGGGTGCAGCTTCCCGTCCTGCACTTCCTTCTTCAGTTCTGCAATTTGCTCTGGCGTCCGGTCGGTCACCAGCTCGTAGTACGACCACATCAGCTCGTCCGGGATCGACATCAACTTTCCGAACATCTCCCCGGGCGGCTCGGTAATGCCCACATAATTCCCGAGGCTCTTGGACATCTTTCGCTCGCCATCGAGCCCCACGAGAATGGGCATGGTAACCACGACCTGGGGTGTCAAGCCGTATTCGCGCTGGATTTCGCGGTGCACCAAAATATTGAACTTTTGCTCGGTCGCTCCGAGCTCAACGTCGGACTGCAGCATTACGGCGTCGTAAGCCGTCAGCAGCGGATACAGAAGCTCATGAACGGCGATGGGGAGATTCTTGTCCAGCCGGGAACGGAAATCCTCGCGTTCGAGCATGCGCGCCAGGCGGTAGTGACCGCAGAGCCGGACCACGTCATAACTGGACATCTTGCCAAGCCATTCGCTGTTGTAGCGAACCTCGGTCTTTTGCGGGTCCAGAATCTTGTAAACCTGCGCCAGGTAGGTTTTCGCATTGACGTCCACCTGCTCGCGGCTGAGCGGCGGCCGCGTTTCCGATTGCCCGGTGGGGTCTCCGATCATTGCCGAAAAGTCTCCGATCAGGAAAATGGCGGTATGGCCCAGGTCCTGAAAATGCTTCAGCTTGCGCAGCACCACCGTGTGGCCAAGATGGATGTCCGGGGCCGTAGGATCGACGCCCAGGTACACGCGCAGCGGCTTTCCCGTTTTTACGGAATTGGCGAGCTTCTGCTTCAGCTCCTCCTCGGGAATGATCTCCGCCACACCCTTCTTCAGGTATTGCAGTTGCTCTTCAACGCTCTTGCACTGGTTTTCTTCGCTCATAGTGAAGGTGAATTATTGAAATTTCTTGCCTTTCCTTGTGCATCAAACCACACCGCCCCGTCCGCAATCATGATGCCCTGGGAGTTCGCAAACATGTGGTGCGGAACACCGCCGGCGATTCTTGCCACAAACTCTTTTGTGAAGAGTGCATCGTAGTTCCCGAGAAACTCTGCCGGGTTGTTGATCACCGAGCGTTTCCCATCCTTGAAAAACGTGCAGGGGCAGGCAATGTAGTTCACCGCCTCTTCGCGCCTTCCCGCCACCACGGTGGAGTAAAACGCCTGCGCATTGCTCTCTACCCGCTGGTCGTCCGTCGCGCCCGCAACCTCGTACTCGTGGCTCCCGAGATTGCTGCAACCGTGATCGACCGTCAGCGTAACCGGAAGAGTTTTCTCTCCGTTCGGTCCGCTCCACACCCCGCGGAGCACTTCGCCTTGCAAAACTTCCGTTGAATGAAAGTGCGGGTCGTGCTCGGCAAGATGCAAGTGGAAGGTGCCCTTGGTCGTTCCCGCAGCATCTTTCTCTTCGAGAGTCATGTCCCGCCCGCCCGGATCGGCACCCTCGAGGGGAATGTCCCGCAGGTCCTTGCGATAAAAGTATGCCGCCTCGATTGTTTTGCCTCGGGCCTGGAGAATCATGCCAATGGCGCTCGATTCCCCGAGCGTCCCGGAATAGACGTTGCACGTGCCTTCTCTCCATTGGCCTTGTGCCGCGACCGTGCTCACCAGGGCGGCGCCGAACAGGAGGAAAGAGCGCCTCATGCCGGCACCTTGAGCACCCGCCGGCCTACGATCCTGTATTTGCCTGCCAGGATCAGATTTACCGCCTCGCTGTAGATGCGGTGTTCTTCCCGCAGAATCCGTTCCGAAAGGGTGTGCTCATCATCGCTGTCGAGCACCGGGACGGCTGCCTGCAGGATGATCGGGCCGGCGTCCAGATTCTCGTCCACAAAGTGCACCGTGCAGCCTGCGAACTTCACTCCATGCTCGAGCGCCTGTTTCTGCGACTCCAGGCCCGGGAACGACGGGAGCAGCGAAGGATGAATATTCAGAATTTTCTGCGGGAACGAGGCTACAAAATAAGGCGAGAGCAGTCTCATGTAGCCTGCCAGGCAGATCAGATCCACCTTATATTCCTGCAGCACTGCGACGACCTGCCGGTCGTAGGCTTCCCTCTGCAGCCCTTTCGAGGGAATCAACCGCGCGGGGATGCCCCGCGCCTCGGCGCGCTTCAGCCCCAATGCATCCGGCTGATTGCTGATAACCATGGCGATTTCCGCACCGGGAATCCTGCCCGCGGAGACACTTTCCGCCAGCGCCTCGAAATTCGAGCCGCGACCGCTCAACAGCACGCCGATTCGCTTGGTCATAAGCAAAAAACGTTAGCACACCTCCCCACCCGGACCAAATAACGGCCCGGGAGGGAGGCGGCTCCGTTTCCGATTGCCCGCCGGTTACGCTAAACTGGCTCAACTATGAGTGTTATTGACGAAGTTCTCAAGGCCAACGAAGTTTACTCGCGCACGCATGAATTGCGGTCTCTGACGCCGCGTCCGGTGCGCAAACTCGCCGTTCTGACCTGCATGGATACCCGGCTTTCGATTCTCACCCTGGGCCTACAGGCGGCCGACGCGCACATTATCCGCAATGCCGGGGGAATTGTGACCGACGATACCCTGCGCTCTTTGCTCATCTCGCACTATTTGCTCGGAACCGAGGAGTTCATGGTGATCAATCACACCGACTGCGGACTGACCCACACGACCGAGCAGGACTTGCGCACCAGAATCCAGAACCTGGCTGGAACCGCTGCGATTGCGCCGGCTTTCTTCTACGCCTTTCAAAATATCGAAGAAAATGTCCGCCACCAACTCGAGAAGCTTCGCAGCCATCCCTGGATTCCCCGGACCGTCGCCGTGCGCGGCTTCGTTTACGACGTCACGAGTGGCCGGCTCCGCGAAATCCAGCATTTCTGATCGCAGCTTTCGGGCTGGGAGTTTTTCCTGCCTTGCGGCAACGCCTGCTTACGGGGCAACCGGGCCTTCCGGCATCGACATCCCTCCCATGATCTGCCAGTCCTTTCCCTCCCGGACAAAGGTGTGCAGGATGCGCAAGGTATGGGTCGTGCCATTTCCGTCCCGGTCCGCCCATTTAAACGTAATCCGGTAACAGGTAACAGCGACGTCCCCGGTAACTTGAATCGCGGCAGGCTTGAATTCCGCGGCCTCGAGTCTCAGGCCCTTGCTGGTCTGCGCGGTAATCCAGTCGGTTATGTGGTCCTTGTGAACCGGCGCCGCATGGACCGAAGGCCACCCAAGAAAGTCCTGGTGCCACAAACTTAAATAGCCTTTCAGATCGTTGTCCTGAACGTAGCTCCAATAGGCGCGTTCGAGCTTCCAAAGAGCCTGTTCGTCTCCGGTTGCCCGCGCCTGGCCGGCGCTTTGTAAGCACAGCGCGAGCGCGCCGGCCAAGAGAACGATTGCACACAGCCCTGATCGGTAAGGGAGCATTCTGACCTCCGTGGCCTCGACAGAAATGGATTAGAACCCGAGATGTGCGGTGTCTAGAGTACAAGCGCGCTTCCCGTAGCGCCAGCTCGAGCGCTCGGGCTCGGCGGATCTTGGCGAGTGACTGGCGTATCCACAACCGCTAGGGAACCGCCGTAAACTGAGCAAAGGTGATGAAATGCCCTGCCGGGTCTTTCACGCCAATTTCCGTGGAACCGTAAAACGTCTTTCGCTCGGGCATGTACAGTTCGCCGCGAGAGACCGCCGCCTTCACACCGTCGAGAGAATCCACGCGGAGGTAGAGAAAGGTGGGGCCTTTCCGGATGTCGCCGGCTATCGAGGGCATATCGTTCTCCACGCTCGCGTAGGTCTGGTACATCACCTCCACGCCGTCCCGCTCCAAACTTACGAACCCGAGTTTGCCACCTTCCGGTACCTCGGCCGTTATCGCGAATCCCAGGCCTTCAACCCAAAAGGGCAACACGGGTTCAATTTCTTTTACAAACAACAAGGGGGTAATCTTCTGCACCATGCGTTCGACTCCTTTTGCGGCCATTTTTTTCGCCCGGTCCGGGCCACCTGCGCGCCCGGCGAGACCTCTGTTGTCTCTCGAGGGTGGGTCCTTTCAAGGGCCGTCGCCAGCCCCAGCCAACGGGAGCCCGACCTCGCGACGCAGGTACACAAAAAAGCGCTTGAGGGAACCAGGTCGAATGCGGTAGATTCTGCTTGAGCTTGTGGCGAAAGTAAAGCGAAATAAAGGAGGTGCTTCCATGACCCGTTCACGGCAACTCCGCGATCTGATCTCCGTCGGCCCGGCGATCGAACGCGATTTCCACCTTCTCGGCATCCGCACGGTTCCGCAACTTGCCAAACACGATCCCCGCAAACTTTACCGTCGGCTCGAGCGGCTGACCGGCACACGCCAGGACCCCTGCGTCCTCGACACGTTCCATGCCGCCGTCGCACAGGCGCGCAATCCGCGCCTTCCTGCTCAAAAATGCCAGTGGTGGTATTGGAGCCGCAAGCGAAAAGCTGCGGCCTGAGGAACGAAAGCTACAAATTGAGCGCGCCCGAGTAGACCAGCCTGGCCTTCCCGGTGTCGCCGCGCTCGATGCGCCCGATCCGGTAAAATTTCTCCCGTCGCCGTTTCAGATCCGCTTCCGCTTCCTTTACGTGTTCGGCGGGGACAATCACAATCATGCCCACTCCCATATTGAAGGACTGCAGCAGTTCATCGGTGTCAATTTCACCGAGCTTCGCCAGATACTTGAAAATCGGTGGTATCGGCCAGGCGTCCAGATCGACGATGGCCTTCACCCCGCTCGGCAGCACGCGCGGCAAATTTCCCGGGATTCCCCCGCCGGTGATGTGCGCCATCGCGGAAATCCATCCCCGCGATACCAGGTTTTTCAGTGCCGGGGCATAGCACAAATGCGGTTTCAGCAGTTCAGCGCCAATCTTGTTTCCCACTTCCGCCACGTAGGTGTCCGGCTTCAGATTGGCCACTTCAAAAGCCAGCTTCCGCGCCAGCGAATATCCGTTGGTATGCAGTCCAGCCGACGGCAACCCGAGCAACGTATCTCCCGGCTTCACCGCCTTGCCGGTCAGAACTTTCTTCCGCTCGACTGCTCCCACAATGAACCCCGCCAGATCGTATTCCCCAACCGGATAAAATCCCGGCATCTCCGCCGTCTCTCCACCGATCAGCGCGCATCCCGCCTTCCGGCAAGCCCGGCTCATCCCGTCCACCAACTGCTCGACGACGTTCGCTTCGAGCTTGCCCATGGCCAGGTAATCGAGGAAAAACAAGGGCTCGGCACCCTGCACCAGGATGTCGTTCACGCAGTGGTTGACCAGATCGCCGCCCACCGTCGAGTGCACTCCCATGGCCGTCGCGATCTTCAGCTTGGTTCCCACACCATCCGCGCTTGAAACCAGCACCGGCTCTTTCCACCGCTTCCCATCCAAGGCAAACAGCGCCCCGAAGCCGCCGATTCCACCGAGGACGGCGGGCGAGAATGTTTTGCTGGCAAGGTGCCGGATGCGCTGCTTCGCGTCATCCGCGACAGCAATGTTTACTCCGGCATCGGCGTATTTCATGGTGGGCCGCCCTCAAGGTCTGTCTTTTTGCACTACAACGGGTGTGCCGCTTGCCGGCTCATAACCGCTGGGACAGGAGCGGCCACGGGGGACCAGGTATTCGCCACAAGCAACACAGCGGGCGGTTCTATAAACCTCTCAACCGCAGCCCCGCCTCTCGGAGTCTCAGGGCCGCTTACAGCTTAAAACACATGGAACAGTCTACGCCACCGAACAGTTCCCGGATGAATCAGCGCATTTGCATAGGCCTTGAAGCGCTCCGTGATATCACCATTCCACGCTTCCCGGGAGGCATCGAGGGACATATAGATAATCACCGGCGTCCCCAGAATATCGTTGCGCGGCACGCAACCCCAGAACCGGCTGTCGTAGGAATTGCCACGGTTGTCACCCATCGCAAAATAGCAGTTGTCCGGCACGCGATAGGGAAACTTGGTCACTTCATAGCCCCGCGGCGCCTGGCCGGCCGGAGCGGGCTCGCTCGGTCCTAGGGTGTAGTTTTCCTCAAGCCTTTGCCCGTTGATCCACACCGACCCGTCACGAATGTCCACCAGGTCGCCCGGAAGACCGATCACCCGCTTTACGTAGTCGGGCTGCGCAGGGTCGAACGGCGGTTTGAAGATGATGATCTGTTGCCGCTTCGGATTCCGCCACAGCGGTACATGCAGGTTGGTAAACGGAATCCCCGCATCGTAACCAATCCGGCTCATGATCAGGTGGTCCCCGATCAGCAGGGTGTCCTCCATCGATCCCGAAGGAATCACGCGCGCTTGCCCGAGCGTCCCGTTGATCAGCAGGAACGCGAGTATCACCCAGAACCAGGCGATGATCTCCGCTTTTACCCGCGCGCTCATCGGCGGGGCAACTTCAACGGTTTTTGTCTTTGTCTTCATTGCGTCAGCTTTCACGATTCACCCTCGCAGGCCACGGAATAACGAAGCATCTCTCGAGCTCCATCCTTCTATGCCAGCCTCAGAAAGTTTCAAAGAATCTCTTCCAGCGAACCTTGCTCGGATGCAGCAGGGCGTCACCATAGGCGAGAAACCGTTCGCCAAGGCCGCCGTTCCATGCCTCTTCGTCGGTATCCACGGACAGATAAATTGCCAGCGGCGTGCCCAGGATATCGCTCCTCGGCACGCAGCCCCAGTAACGGCTGTCATAGGAATTCCCGCGGTTGTCGCCCATCACGAAATACTGGTTCTCGGGCACGGTAACGGGCACACCCGAGACGGACGGAAGCATTTCGGAACGGGAAGGCAGGGTAGTGGGCCCGGTCGTATAGTTTTCTTCCAGCTTCTTCCCGTTGATCCACACCGCTCCGTCGTGGATGTCGACGGTTTCGCCCGGCAATCCGATCACCCGCTTGATCAGGTCCGATTTATTGTGATCGTAGGGCGGGCGGAAAATGACCATCTGCTGACGCCGCGGGGTTTTCCAGAGCGAAACATGCCAATGCGTGAACGGTACACCGGCGTCGTAACCCAGCCGGCTCATGATCAGGTGGTCGCCGATCAGCAGCGTATTCTGCATCGAACCCGAAGGAATGACGCGCGCCTGGCCGAGGGTTCCGTTGATCAACAGAAAGGCCAGGATAACCCAGGCCCAGGCGATCCCTTCCTTCCGGAGGCGAGTTCCGAAGGGAAGTTCGGCTTCTTTGCCGGACTTTTTCTTCCCGGATGTTTTTGCGTTACCGCGCACGTTCGACCGTCACTTCCTCGTTAAACTTCGGCGTACCATTTTCTTCCTTCACTTCCAGTTGCACGAGGTCGGTCGGGTACACCCCGGTGTAACAGGAGGTGCAGAACTCGCTGTTCTTTTCGCTGACCGCCCGGCGCAATCCCGGCAAGGACAGATAGCCGAGCGAATCCGCGCCGAGAAACTTGCAAATCTGCTCCGGTGTATTCGACGAGGCAATCAGCTCTTCCCGCGTCGGTGTGTCCACCCCGTAATAACAGGGTGAAATCGTGGGAGGGCAACTGATGCGCATGTGCACTTCGGTCGCGCCCGCTTCCCGCATCAGCCGTACCAGCTTCCGGCTGGTGGTCCCCCGCACGATCGAGTCATCAACCAGTACTACGCGCTTTCCGGCCACTAAGTTCCGCACCGGATTGAGTTTCAGCTTCACCCCGAAATTCCGGATGGCTTGGGAAGGCTCGATAAACGTCCGGCCGATGTAGTGGTTCCGGATCAGCCCCATGCGGAACGGGATCTTCGATTCGAGGGCAAACCCGATCGCCGCCGGCACCCCGGAGTCCGGAATCGGCACGATCATGTCCGCTTCGACTGGATGTTCCTGCGCCAATAGACGCCCCAGCATTTCCCGCGATTCATTGACGGACCGGCCGAAGACGATGCTGTCCGGCCGCGAAAAATAGACCTGTTCAAAAATGCAGAATTGATGCGGCTTCGGCGGGCTGAAGCGGATGGATTCGATGCCGGAGCGCGAAATCCGCAGCATCTCCCCAGGCTCCACGTCACGAACATATTCCGCGTTCATCAGGTCAAACGCGCAGGTCTCTGAAGCCACCGCCCAGGCCTCGCTACCGTCCCGTGTCGCAATTTTCCCGAGCGCCAGGGGACGGAATCCCCGCGGATCGCGTACCGCGTACATCTCCTCCGGCGTCAGCACCAAGAGCGAATAGGCACCCTCGACCTGATTCAGGGCATCGCCCAGGGCGCCGGAAAAATTCCTCGCCTGCGACCGCGCAACCAAATGCACGATGACTTCGGTGTCGCTGTTGCTCTGGAAGATGGATCCCCGGTGTTCCAGTTTCCTTCGCCACTCCTGGGCATTGGTCAGGTTTCCGTTGTGCGCCAGGGCGATTTTGCCCTTGCTGCAATCGACCATGATCGGCTGCGCGTTCAGCAGCGCCTTGTCGCCCGCAGTCGAGTACCGCGTATGGCCGATGGCACTCGAACCCGGCAATTTCGCCAGCACGCTCGGCTGAAAAATCTCTTCCACTTCCCCCATCGCCCGGAACAGGTTCAAGTCGCTGCCGGTACTGGCCACGATCCCTGCAGACTCCTGCCCGCGATGCTGCAGCGCGTACAAGCCCAAATAGGTGAGATTGGCGGCCTCGGTATGTCCGTAGACCCCGAACACTCCACATTCGTCGTGAAACCGGTCGTCCGCGTATGCCAGTTTGTTGGTCATTGAATTTTCAAATTGCGTTCAAGTGAGTGCGCCCAGCCATCTCGCAGCACCGGGACAGGCGCCGCCACTACCGTATGTCCCTTATATTCGATGCGCAGAGCGTTGTCACGGGTCACTTTGCCAATTTCGTGCGCACCCACTCCATATTGTCTCGCAGTATTCCGAACAGCGGCAAGCTGTGCAGGCGCAACCGAAACCAGCACGCGCGCACCGCGTTCACCGAACAGCGCATACTCCGCCGCCACATCCTCGGGCAAGGTCACACTCGCCCCAAGGTCTGTTCCGGCAAAACACGATTCCGCCAGTGCCACCGCCACGCCGCCGTCGCTGACATCGTGCGCCGACTGCAACGCTCCTTCGGCCGCCAGAGCGACCAGGCAATCGATCACCCATTTCTCTGCGCCCAGTTCGATCGCCGGCGGATCGCCGGCCACCACCCCGCCAATGGTCTTTGAATACTCGGAGGAGGAAAACTCCCGCCGCTTCCCGGCGCGGGGCGCCGCCTGGGGCCCCGCTTTCGAGGAGTTCGATCCGTCGAGCAGCAGCACGACGTCGCCCTCGTTCCGGAATGCCACCTTCAAGACCTTTGACGCATCTTCCAGGATTCCCAGGATCCCGATGGTCGGGGTGGGATAGATCGATTTTCCCAGCGTCTCGTTATAAAAACTCACGTTTCCGCCGGTGATGGGCGTTCCGAGCGCCACACAGGCCTCGCCTAACCCGTCAATGGCTTCTGAAAACTGCCACATCACCCCCGGCTTTTCCGGACTTCCAAAATTCAGGCAGTTCGTCGCCGCAATCGGGCGCGCCCCGCTGGTCGCTACGTTGCGAGCCGCTTCCGCCACCGCGTGCATCGCGCCAACTTTCGGATTCAGCTGGCACCAACGGCCGTTGCCGTCCGTTGCCAGGGCCAGTGCGCGGCTGGTTTCCTTTATGCGCACGACGGCCGCGTCGCTCGCTCCCGGCCCCGCCAGCGTGTTGGTCCGCACCATGCTGTCGTACTGTTCGGTAATCCACAGTTTCGAAGCGATGGTCGGCGCGGCCAACAACTTCGTGAAGCTCGCCGTCAGGTCTGCGCCTTCGGCGGCAAAGGCAAACCAATCCTGCTCCGTTTCCTTGCGGCGCGCCGGCTCTGCCATCGGCCGGTTGTACACCGGGCCCTCTTCGGCAAGCGGATGCGCCGGGATTTTCGCCGCCACCTGGCCGTGGTCCTTAACCACCAGCAACCCGCCTTCGGTCACCTCACCAACGACAGTCGCGTCGAGACCCCATTTCCTGAACACCGCCAGCACTTCCCCCTCGCGTCCCTTTTCCGCCACCAGCAGCATGCGCTCCTGCGATTCACTGAGCATGATTTCGTAAGGGGTCATTCCGGTTTCGCGTTGCGGCACCTTGGCCAGATCAATCTCAATGCCGGTGCCGCCGCGTGAGGCCATCTCGCAGGTCGAACAGGTCAGCCCCGCCGCGCCCATATCCTGAATCGCCACCACCGCACCTGTTTTCATCGCCTCGAGGCAGGCTTCCAGCAACAGTTTCTCCATGAACGGATCGCCCACCTGCACGTTCGGCCGTTTCTGCTGCGACTCCTCGGTAAACTCCGCCGAGGCCAGCAGCGATGCCCCGTGAATTCCGTCCCGTCCGGTCTTGGCGCCTACATAAATCACCGGATTGCCAATTCCCTTGGCCTTGGCCAGAAAAATCTCTTCCTTGCGCGCAATTCCGAGCGCCAACGCGTTCACCAGCGGGTTTTGTGCGTAGCACGGCTCGAACACCACTTCTCCGCCAACCGTCGGCACGCCAAAACAGTTTCCGTAACTCCCCACGCCGCGGATCACCCCATCGAGAATCCGCCGGTTTTTCGCCGCGTCCTCCTCGCTGGTGGTTTTTGAAGCCGTAATCTCCCCGAACCGCAAGGAATCGAGCACCGCAATCGGCCGCGCCCCCATGGTGAAAATATCCCGCAGGATTCCGCCGACACCGGTGGTGGCCCCCTGGAACGGCTCGACGTAGCTCGGGTGATTGTGCGACTCGATCTTGAACGCCGCCACCAGTCCGTCGCCGATATCCACCACCCCGGCATTCTCTCCCGGTCCCTGCACCACCAGCTTTCCCTTTGTCGGCAGCCGCTTCAGATGCACCTTGCTCGATTTGTAGGAACAGTGCTCGCTCCACATCACGCTGAAAATTCCCAACTCGGTGATGTTCGGCTCGCGCCCCAGTATCTTCTGGATCCGCGCGTACTCCTCCCGCGTGACACCGTGTTCTGCCGCGATCTCCGCCGTGACTTTGATTTCTGTCTGTGCCGTGGCCATTGATTTCGTACCTTTTTACTCCGTTAAAAACTACAGGGGCACGACCGATCGTGCCCCTCTGCAATTTCTGCTGACGCGCGCACCCGGCGCTTCACGCCGTTGCCTTTGAAGCACCGGCAAGCGCCGCAATCATGGACCTGAAAATGACCAGGCCGTCATTGGAATCCAGCACCTCTTCGACGGCCCGTTCGGGGTGCGGCATCAAGCCCGCAACATTCCTTGCGCGATTGCAAATTCCCGCAATATTCGCAATCGAACCGTTCGGATTCCCCGCCGCGTCGTCTTTTCCGCCCGGCGTCGTGTATCGGAACAGCACCTGGTGGTGTTTTTCCAGGTCCTTCAGCTCCGTTTCATCGCAGGTGTAATTTCCATCACTATGGGCAATGGGGATGGTCAGAATCTGCCCGGGCTGCGCCGCACCGGTAAAAGGCGTATTGGTCTCCTCCACCCGGATATGCACATGCTTGCAGATGAACCGCAGGCCAGAATTCCGCATCATGGCCCCCGGCAGCAGTCCCGCTTCGAGCAGAATCTGGAAACCATTGCAGATTCCCAGCACCAGTCCGCCAGAGTTTGCAAACTTCTCGACCGATTTCATCACCGGCGAAAAGCGCGCAATTGCCCCGGTGCGCAGATAATCTCCGTAGGAAAAGCCTCCCGGCAGAATAATGGCGTCCGAGTTGTGCAGCTCTTCCGATTGGTGCCAGATGAATTCCACCGGCTTTTGCAGCACGTGGCCGATGGCGTGAAACGCGTCGTGATCGCAATTGGACCCGGGAAAGACAACTACTCCAAATTTCATGATGCACCTCCGGGTTTCCGTCGGGGAACTGCTATTTTAGCACACCGCTCCGCCCCACCAGCGCTTCGGCAGGCCGAGGGCCTGGCGTTCCGGTCCGCCGCACTCCCGGCTGGTGACTGGAAACAGACCGACCGTGCGGTCAGCCGGGAATGAAAAACTCGGAAGCACTTCAGAATCAATCCGAGAGAGGGCCCTGCACTTGCGACCAGACCTCTGTTCGGGTTCTGTCCGGTTTTGGTCAGCAAGGAACTCTCTGCCGAGGAGCAGGTCGCCAGAGGTGAGAGGGTTCGGCTCCGGCTCGTTCCGAATTATCGGCGTTTCTTTTTACCGGCCGTTTTCTCGGCCGCAGCCAGTTCTCTCCGCTTCCTGCTTGCCCAGCCCGGTTTATTCACCTGGCGTCCCCGTGCGATTGCCAGCGCATCGGCGGGCACATTCCCGGTAATCGTCGATCCCGCCGCCACGTACGCGCCGCTGCCGACCTTCACGGGCGCCACCAGAGCGGAATCGCTGCCGACGAACACCTTGTTCCCGATGGTTGTCGGGTGTTTATGGAACCCGTCGTAATTGCAGGTGATCGTGCCGGCCCCGATGTTGGTCCTGGTCCCGATCCGCGCGTCGCCCAGATAGGTCAAGTGCATCGCTTTGGTGCCTTCGCCCACTACGCTCTTCTTCAACTCCACAAAATTCCCGATTCGTGCGCCGCTCTTCAAATGCGTTTCCATGCGGATCCGCGCAAATGGGCCCACTACGACGCCCAGATCGAGCCGGCTCTCGCTGATCACGCAATGCGGTTCGACCACCACGTCCTCTCCGAGCAATGAGTTGTGCACGACGCTGCCCGTTCGCACCACACAGCGTGCGCCGATCTTGGTCTTCCCGAGCAACTGGACGCAGGGCTCGACGACCGTATCTTCTCCCACCACCACGTCGGGATCGACAAGAACGGTCTCCGGCAACTGGATGGTCACCCCTTCGCGCATCAGGGCCTGGCGCTTCCAATCCCGAAAAGTATGGTCCACGCCCGCCAGGTCAGCCCGGGTATTGCAGCCGAGCATCTCGCGCGAATCGGTCGCGATCTCTGCCAGCACTGCTTCACCCTTGGCATTCAGTATGCCGATGGCGTCGGTCAGGTAGATCTCGCGGTGTTTGTTGTCCGGCTTCACCTGGGCGAGCGCCGGCCAGAGCTTGGCCGTGGTAAAGCAGTACATGCTGGAATTGATCTCGTTCAGCTCCTGCTGTTCTGCCGTCAGTTGCGACTCCTCGATAATCGCGGCGACCGTGTCTCCGCCCTTCCGCAGAATCCTCCCGTACCCGGAGGGATCGGCGAGCACGGCGGTCAATATCGTCGCCGCGGCTTGCCCCTTCTTGTGTTTTTGGATCAGCGCTCGCAGCGTCTCGGTCCGCACCAGCGGCGCGTCTCCCGGCAGCACGACCACATACTTCGCGTTACCGATCGCACGCTTGGCCACCAGCAGGGCGTGCCCCGTGCCATTCTGCGGTTGCTGCAGAACGGTCTCCGCCCCAAGTGGCTCCACAATCTCTTGCACCTTTTCGGCCTGGTGGCCAACCACGACGACGATCTTCTTCAGTTTCAGCGGCAAGCAGGCCCGGACCACGTGCTCGACCAGCGGCCGTCCTCCCGCCGCATGGAGCACTTTTGCCAGACTCGATTTCAGCCGCGTGCCTTTGCCGGCTGCCAGGATAAGTACGGCGACATCGTTGTTCTTAGTCATGACGTGAGCATTGTCCCGTGCCCGGCCAGGTTTGACAATCCGTCTCTTCGCTGCGAGCGGCTGAGCGCCCTGTCGGCTCTGGCGCGAGCGCTCCCCCCACCCGGGCACGCGCCACTCCCGTCCCTTGCGGGCCACCAAGGGCGGTCGCCGGGAGCTAGGGGCTGCGGGGAGATCAACGATTGGTGACCACCGATCGCGATTCGGCGGTCCTGCGGCGAACTCCTGCTTCAGTCCGCAGCGCGGGCCTCGGCGACACATCCGGCAGAACCGTGTGCGGCCGTACCCTGCTCCGCGGTGGTGATGACCCACGAGGAGGGGTCTGCCAGCAGTCGGCTCACCAGTTGGGTATGCAGCGCGTGGCCGGCCTTGCGGGCCTCTACCCTGCCAAGCAACGGCAGCCCGAGCAGGGCCAAGTCCCCAATCAGGTCCAGCGCCTTGTGCCTCCCGAATTCGTCGGCGAAGCGGAGCGGCCCGTTCAAGACTCCGTCCTTGGTCAGCACGATGGCATTTTCCAGAGACCCGCCGCGAATCAGCCCCATGGCCCTTAAGGGTTCAATGTCGCTCTCAAAACAGAACGTCCGCGCACGCGAGAGAATCTGCCGGAAGCTTCCCGAGTCGACGACCATCTCCACTTCCTGCTGTCCAACCAGCGGATGCGGAAAGTCCACATAGCACCTTACGGCGAACTCATCGGCAGGATAGATCCCGATTCTCCGCCCGTCTTCGACCACTTCGACCGGCTTCACCACCTTCAAATACCGCTTTTTTCTTCTCAACCGCCGCACGCCGGCCTGGTCGAGCAACTGCATAAAGGGCTCCGCCGATCCGTCGAGGATCGGCAGCTCGATCGCGTCAATATCCACGAAAACATTATCGATCCCGCAAGAATAGATCGCCGCGAGCACATGTTCGGTTGTGGAAAGCAGCACGCCTTTCTTCATCAAGCTGGTCGCATAACTCACCCGGGCCACGTTATGGCCGTGGGCCTCGATGGGAAAAAAATCCAGATCGACCCGCCGGAAAACAATCCCGGTGTCGGCGGGCGCCGGGAGGAGACGCATGGTACTCTGCACTCCGGTGTGGAGCCCAATGCCGTGCGTGCCCACTTCGCGATGGATGGTGGTCTGGAACATGAGTGGAATGCTAGAGCAAGCATAGCACACTGTCAGCACATTATTTTCACGCTTGTCCAATGTTATCAATAACTTATGGCAAATAAACCACATAATCGCGTAGCGGGTGTGGCTTGACTGCCACAATCGATGCTTTCCACAGGGGTCTCGGACCTGATTTTCCTCAGGCTATCCGTATCCAATTCCGCCTATCCAACTCTTACCTGCTCCGTCCCATCAGAATGGTATAATCACGAATTGCGTCTTTACTAAGGTGGTGCGGGATGAATCGATTCGCGCGTATCAGCATCTTGTCCGTTTCGGTCCTGATCATCGGTTGGGTGGGCATCGGCCACGTCCTTGGCCAGACCTCCAACAGCAAGGCGTACAAATCCCTCACGGTCTATAGCGAGGTTCTGCAAAAGATCCAGCAAGACTACGTCGACGAGCCCAACATGCACCTGGTCACGACCGGGTCGCTCCATGGATTGCTCGAATCGCTCGACTCCGAGTCCAGTTACCTCACGCCGCGCGAGTACACCGAATACAAGGAAAAGACTGCCAACCCCGGCACCGGCGAATCGGGCCTCAATCTCAGCAAGCGCTCCGGCTATATCGTGGTCACTTCGGTGCTTCCCGATAGCCCGGCGGAAAAGGCCGGGCTGCACAGCGGCGATTTCTTGGAATCCATCGCCGGCTTCACCACGCGCGAGATGTCGGTTGGCCAGGCCAAGAATCTTCTCGCCGGCCAGCCCGGTAGCGCTGTCAAAGTTGGGGTGATCCGCCACGGAAAAACGGACCCTGAAGAACTTGACGTGGTCCGACAGAAGATCCCGACCCCGAAACTCGTGATCCAGAAAGTCGACAACGATACCCTGGCTTTCCGCTTCCCCTCGATCGACGCCGGCCGTGCCGAGGAAGTCCGTGCGCATCTCCTCGACGCCCAGAAGCAGGGCATCACGCACATTATTCTTGATGTCCGCGATTGTGGCCGGGGAGTCGACTCCGAAGCCATCGCGATCGCCCGCCTGTTCATCTCCTCTGGAACCCTGGTCACCTTGAAGGGCCAGTCGGAACCAGTGCAGGTTTTTGCCGCCGACCCGGGCAAAGTGGTCTGGAAGGGGCCGGTCTCCGTTCTTACCGAAGTCACCACCACAGGTTCTGCCGAACTGCTGGCTGCCGCTTTCGCGAATACCAAGCGCGGCGACATCGTCGGGGAACGTACTTTCGGCCTGGCATCGGAGCAGAAACTGATTCCCATGGAGGACGGCGCGGCGCTGATTCTCACCGTCGCCAACTATTACAACCCGGACGGGAAGTCGATTCTGCCCGAGGGCGTCGCTCCGACGGAGGTGGTTCATGCTGCCTCGGCCCTGAATGACGATTCCGAAGATAGCGAAGAGGCCGCGACTGCGACCGGTGCGCAGAAAGAAGCCCCGGTCAGCCCCAAACCGCTTTCTCCCGATGACCCGGTCCTTCGCAAAGCGCTGGAGCTGTTCAAGGCTCCCGCGACGGCGAAAAAGGCTGCCTAGTCGCGTTCGTGAATCGCAAATTTTCCGGGTCCGCAGGAATATCCGCGTTGGTCTTCTGCCTGGTTCTGGCAGCGCTTGCTGTTTCGCTTTCCGGCTGCGACAAGCTCAAGTCGGCCGTTCAATCGGTCCTCCACGGGAACCGAACCGCCAGGAACCATCCCGTTCCTCACCCCGCACACCCTGCATCTTCCGGTCCGCGTCTGGCCGTCATCCTCGATGATGTAGCCGCAGACCCGGGTGTGATCGATGCCATTTTCGCCCTGCACTATCCCCTGACGCTTTCCATTCTCCCGAACCATCCCCGCTCAACGGAGATAGCGCGGGAAGCCCATCGCCGCGGCTATCAGGTCATGCTGCATCTGCCCATGGAATCGCTCGCCGATGAAACGCCTGAAGCTGTGGAGCTTCGCCCGGGGATGTCGGCCGCCGTGGTCTCCGCGGTACTGCATTCCATGCTGAACAGCGTGCCGTACGCCGTCGGTGTGAATAATCACCAGGGTTCGCGCGCCACGAGCGATCCCCGCCTTATGGGCGAACTCATGCCTCTCCTCGGTCAGCAGAACCTGTTCTTCATCGATAGCCGCACCACGGCAGCGACCGTGGCCTATGACGCGGCAGAGCGCGCCGGTATCCGGTGCGCCTTTCGCAACGTTCCTTTTCTCGATGACCTGCAGGAAAGTGGCGCGGTTCGTCGTCAATTGGAACTGGCCGCCAAAGATGCCCGCGAGCACGGTCAGGCCATCGCCATCGGCCACCCGCATCCGGCCACGCTGCGGGCCCTCGCGGAATTCCTTCCACAAGCCGAAGCAGAGGGCATCCACCTCGTGCATCCCTCGGACTTGGTCCACTGACCTAGATCCCTGTGCGCCCCGGTTCATCGGCGATCCCGCTCTTCTTTGCGGGGAACAACCACAGCACCACCAGAAACTGCAATGCCATGGTCAGAAAACAGAACACGCTGCCTTCCGGCCCCACCGTGCCGCCGGTCAGCCACTTGGGACCCAGATGAAGCACGGCATTCGACAGGTGTCCTTCCATGAACGTGCCGCTGTTGGGGACCGAGTACAAATAGGTCTCGCCCCAGTCAAAGCTCGCGTGCATTCCGACCGCGTACCACAGGCTGCCCGTCCTTTTCAGGGTGAAGCACCACAGCAATCCGATCAGCACGACGCTGAGCGCTCCGACCACCCCTTCACCGGGATTAAAAAGGTGGGTTCCGCCGAACAGCAAAGACAGCAACAAGGCCGCCGGCCAGAATCCAATGCCGTCACCCAACGTGAATTGCGCATACCCGCGGAAGAGGAACTCCTCAAACAACCCCACAAACGTGAACATCACCAGGTGAAACAGCGCCCAGAGCGGAATCTGACTCCCGTGCAGCGCCAAGAGTCCGAACGAGTAGCCGCCCAACAGACCGATCAACCCGACCAATAAAGTCACTTCGAGCAGTCCGAACAGGAAGCCCAGCCAGAACTTCTTCCCGAACGACTCGCGTCCCGGTAAACCGTACGCTCCGAGTGGCCGCCGCTCGATGCGCGACATTATGATGGCAGCGCCGAACGCCAACGCGAATCCTCCCACCTCCTGCCACAACTGCAGCCACACCCCCGGCACGCCCCGCTTCGGCGGTCCGGCGAACAACCCGGTCACCCAGTTCAACAGCAGGTTGAAAACCACGAGGAGCGCAAAATAGACGAGCAGTCTCCATCCCGACCGCAGCCCGTTTTCCCCAATGAAAAAATCCACTCTGGGTCTGAGGAACGGTGGTGGCTCTGGGATTGCCCGCGATTCCTTCCCCTCCGGCGGTTCGCCTGTCATTCCTTCTTCCCCCTCTGCCTTTTCAATTTACCTCAGGACGGATCGAGCCCTGAGAACAAAAACACTCGCAAATCCGTTCCCTCTGACGAGACGGGCAGCAGCCCCGGATGTTTCCATCCGCCCCTTGCAAACTTCGTCCTCTCTGCTATAACCGGACGAGAGAAATTCACCGGTTATATGCCCCCTCTGACGCTTCCGCCGCTACTTGTCGCTGGTCGTGTGGCACTCGATTTTGCCAATCTCTCTCCCTCCGCACATGACCTCTCCTGGAACGAGTTCGTCACCTTTCTTGTCGATGCCCGCCTGGTCTCTCTCCCTCGCGCCGCGCGCCTTCGCCCGCTCCTCGACACGGAACCCCAAGCCGTTGATGCTGTCCTGCTCCGCATTCTGCGGCTGCGCGAATCCCTCCGTGCCATCTTCGCGTCGATCGTCGACGAACAACCGTTTCCGACTTCCTGGGTCGAACCCATCAACGAGATCCTCCGCATTACCGAAGGCCACGATGAACTTTTCCCGCACCAAGGTTCCTGGTCCCTGCAGTTTGTGGCCCGCGAGAGTGGTCTCGATTGGCTCCTCGCCGCACTCGCGCGCTCTGCCGCAGAACTACTAGTCGAAGGTCCCGGTGCGCCCATCCGCCGTTGCGCGAACCCGTCTTGCCGCCTGTTCTTCTACGACGACTCCCGCACCCACCGGCGCCGCTGGTGTTCGATGGCGACATGCGGCAATCGCCACAAAGTCGCCGCCTTCCTTCGTCGGCGCGCTCCTCGCCGCCGCGACACTTGAAGCCAGCTCCTTCCGGCCTGTTCCCCATTGCCTGTTTCGCAGCCTCCCCCGCTTCTCGGTTGGCCTCGCTCTCCCCGGGCCGTATCCTAGAAGGGCCCGGCATTGTGTTGGAGGTTCTTATGTGGTCGAAGCCGATTTCCCGCGCCTTCCCTCTGTTCCTGGCGCTTTTCTTTTTCTCGTCCGCAGGTCTGGCCGCGCAGGACGCGTCCTCTGTTGCGGATGCCGCGCGCCAGGCCCGCGAGCAGAAGCAAGCCTCCTCGAAACCTGCCCATGTCGTCGATAACGACAGCTTGCCGCCCAGTCCTGTCACGGCGCCGGCTGCTGCCAAGGACTCCGCTCCAACCAAAGCACAGGCCGCAGCGACGGAGAACGGCTCGAACGCTCCCGCGGCGGACGGAACTGCCGCCAATTCCCAGGACGTGGCGGAGAAAAAAGCAAAAATCGATGCCCTGAAGCAGGAGATTGCCGATCAGCAGCAAAGCGTAAATCTCCACAAGCGGGAGTTGGCCCTGGCGCAGGACAGTTATTACTCCAATCCCGATCATGACCGCGATAAGCCAGGGAAGGAAAAACTGGACTCCCTGCAGTCGGACTTGAGCCAGCAGCAGGCGCAACTCGCCGAACTGCAAGCGAAGCTCGCAGAACTCGCGCCGCCCGCCGACAACAAGACTCCGGAACCGGCCAAGCCCTAGAAATTCCGCGTCCGCCAAATTTTCGCCGCTTTTTCCACAACCGGCAGGAAAATTCCTTTTCTCTGCTCTGTTTCCGGTTGACTCCATTTCACACCCGCGCAACAATCCTCGCGTTGGTCCGGTTCGCTCAGACATTTTCTTGCTGCTTGAGGGGCTCACAGTCCATTGTTGAGCGGGCAGCGACGGGGGAAGAGCGCTATGTCCTTGATGCCGGGCTCCACGGTTCAATGCATTAATCCCGAATGTCGAGAGCGCGGCCACTGGCTACGCGCCGATGTGATAGCCTCCGAACATTGTCCTGCTTGCGGCGAGTCCATGCGTCACGTCCATCCGCCGCTCGCGCCGCGTCCCCATTTTCGCCCCAGGCCCGTAGCGCCTCGTCCTCGACTTCGCCCGCGTTAATGCCGCTTTGCCCAGTCACACCACGTCCCCGCCGTGGTGTCTTCACTCCCCGATCCGGTTCACCCCCGGCGTCGCAGCCAACGTCTTCCCTTCCGAGTCTCCGGGGCCGCTCGTCCGACGCCACGAGCCTCAAATCCAGTTCTTGTCCATCGACCCGTATCTTTGCTCCACGCTTCCTTCAGAGACCGCGCCTCGCGGTGACGCCCTTGCGCTTCGCTACCCTGCATCTCCATCAGGTTGGGACGGGACTTTCACCCACCAGCTGCCGAACAGGCGCGGCGCACAAAAAAAAGCCGGAAGCTCTGGCCTCCGGCCCTTTCCAGAATGAGGTTTTCTCTCGCGGTTACGTCTCGGCGAGGCCCTTGTCCAAAATCTCTTCGTCGCTCAGCCACAGGTCGGGAATGTTCGCCGACCCCAGCCTCAGAATGTCCTCGAGGGCTCCGCGCACTTCCCGCAACCGGAAGTCCACGCCGATCTTTTCGAGCAGATCGATCAGCGCCTGCGCTCCCTCGGCCAGCATGGCTTTCGGGCGCACGCCGGAACGGTCTAGCCGGTGATAGGTCACGATGTAGAAGGCGTTCAAACCGGCCCCGTGGCGCACGATATGCAGAAATCCACGCGCCTTCGGTTGGTTGGAGGCCAGTTTTGCAGCCAGTGCGGATCCGGTGGGGAGTGCGCTCATCGCGTTTTCTCCTCTTCCTTCCGCCTTAGCTGCATCCGCTTGTGCTCCCGCAATTCTCGCACTTGTAGCAGGCGCCGTTCGGCACCATCAGCATCCCGCACTCGGAGCAAGTCGGCGCTCCTTCATGCGCGTCCCGCGGCGAGGTGCTCGATGCCTCGGTCTTATGCGGTGGCACCGGCGCGATCGTGGGAACCGACCCCACCATGGTGCCGGCAATGATCGTGCCATCGGCAGGCGGCAGCCCGTTCAGTTTCAGATAGTCCGCCGAGATAAACCGGCCGCCGAGCCACCGTGCGATGTAATCGAGCACGGAAGTCGCAAACCGGATGTTGGGATTTGCGGAGATGCCGCTCGGCTCAAACCGCGTGTTCACGAGCTTGTCCACGAATACCTTGAGGGGCACCCCGTACTGCAAGCCGAGCGAGATGGTAAGCGCCAGCCCGTCCATCACACCCGACAGTGTCGAGCCTTCCTTGGACATCTTGATGAAGATTTCGCCAGGACGGCCATCGCCGTACATGCCGACCGTGATATACCCCTCGTGCCCGCCCACACTGAATTTATGCGTGACCGAGGTGCGCTCGACGGGCATCTTTTCTCGCTGCGCCCGCGCAAACAGTTCGCGTTGTTCCGGTTCTGCCACAGCTTCCGCCTTTTTCTCGTCCGTCTTGTTGCCCGCGGCATTGAGTGGCTGCGAGCGCTTGGAGTTATCGCGGTAGATGGCTACGGCCTTGAGTCCCAGCTTCCACGATTCGATATATGCGTTGGTGATGTCTTCGATGCTCGAGTTTTCCGGCATGTTGATGGTCTTGCTGATTGCGCCCGAAAGGAACGGCTGCGCCGCGGCCATCATCCTTACGTGGCCGGTCCATGCGATCGATCGTCCGCCGGAGGTCGCGAGCGAGCAGTCAAACACCGGTACGTGTTCTTCCTTGAGGAACGGCGCCCCATCGATTTTCCCGTTCTTGTCGATATAGCTGACGATCTCGCTGGTCTGCTCCGGGGTGTACCCGAGCTTCATGAGCGCCTGCGGAACGGTGTTGTTCACAATCTTGATGACGCCGCCGCCTACCAGTTTTTTCAGCTTCACCAGTGCCAGGTCCGGTTCAATGCCGGTGGTGTCGCAATCCATCATGAACCCGATCGTTCCGGTCGGCGCGAGCACCGTCACTTGCGAATTCTTGAAACCGTGCTTCTCGCCAAGCTCGAGTGCGTTATCCCAAGCCTCTTGCGCGCCCCGATAGAGTTCAGGCTGCACATGTTCCGGCTTGATCCCGCGCATCGAATTGCGGTGCATGCGGATCACATCCAGCATGGGCTCGCGATTGACCGCGTACCCGGAGAACGGGCCCAACCGTTCGGCGACCCGCGCGGACTGGGCATAGGCCTCGCCGCACATCAGCGCGGTGATGGACGCCGCCACGTCGCGTCCCTCACTGGAATCGTAGGGCAGCGCCATGGACATCAGCAGCGCTCCGAGGTTCGCATACCCGAGCCCCAGCGGCCGGAAATTGTGCGAATTTTCGGCAATCTTCGGCGTCGGATAGCTGGCGTTATCGACCAGGATTTCCTGCGCCGTAATCGTCACATCCACCGCCCGCCGGAACGCCTCGACGTCAAACTGTCCGTGCGGTCCCTGGTACTTCATCAGGTTCAACGAGGCCAGGTTGCAGGCCGTGTCGTCGAGGAACATGTACTCGCTGCATGGATTGCTGGCATTGATGCGGGCGGTCGTCTTGCAGGTGTGCCAGCGGTTCACCGTGGTGTCGAACTGCATTCCGGGATCACCGCAATGCCAGGTGGAATCGGAAACCTTGTTCAGCAGTTCCCGTGCGCTCAGCTTTTCATTGGGCTGGCCGTCGGTGACGTTTTTCGTCCACCAGTCCCTGTTCTCTTCCACCGCCTGCATGAAATCGTCGGTCACCCGCACGGAATGGTTGGCGTTCTGGAAGAAGATCGAGCTGTAGGCTTCCCCGTCGATCGAGGAATCGTATCCCTGAGCGATGAGCACGTGGGCCTTTTTCTCTTCCTTCACCTTGCATTCGATGAACTCAACGATGTCCGGATGGTCGATGTTCAGAATCACCATCTTGGCCGCGCGCCGGGTCTTCCCGCCGCTCTTGATGACTCCAGCGAAGGCATCGAATCCCTTCATGAAGCTAACCGGCCCGGAGGCGATACCGCCGCCCGACAGCGTCTCCCGGCTGCCCCGCAAGGTCGAAAAGTTCGTGCCGGTCCCGGAGCCCCACTTGAACAACATCCCCTCCGTGCGCGTCAGCCCCATGATCGATTCCATGCTGTCATGCACGGAATTGATGAAGCAGGCCGAGCATTGCGGCTTGGCCTGCACGCCGACGTTGAACCACACCGGCGAGTTAAAGCTCATCTTCTGTTCCACGAGCAGGTGCGTCAATTCGTCCTTGAACGCTTCCCGGGAGGCGGGGTTCGCGAAATAGCCGCCTTCTTCGCCCCAGCGCACAATGGTCGTCACGACCCGGCTGATCAGCTGCCGCACCGAACCTTCCCGCTCCGGGGTTCCGGGCTTTCCGTGGAAATACTTGCTGGTCACGATATTGGTGGCCGTCTGCGACCAACTCTTCGGCACCTCGACGCCTTCCTGCTTGAAGATCGTTACGCCCTTTTCGTTCCCAATCAGGGCGGTCCGCTTTTCCCATTCCATTTTGTCGAACGGAGAGATCTTGCCGTCCGTAAAATAACGTTCGAATACCAGTCCGCGCTCGAGGTTCGCGCTCTTCGTCGCCTTCACCGCCTCCACCGCTTTCCCATTCAATGCCGACTTCACCGTTGCCATCCTGATTCCTCCCCGCTGCAGGTTCCCGTGTGTCGAGCGGGGAACCCTAATATTTTACTCCCCTGTTGGACAGGGGTGCAGGGCATCCGAACCGCCCTGCCAAGCTCCGATTTTGGGTTCCGTGGAAGCGGTCCGTGCACCGAAAATACAAAAAAGAGAACGCACTGCCCTAGGCCGGTGATTTTCACACGGCTGAACAGCCACTCTCCGCGCCTACTCAACAACTGCGCGGAGCCTGCACTTCGCGCTTGTTTTTTTCGGTGATCACGGGCAAGTCACGTGGGTAACGTCGGTCCGAGCAACATCCCCGACCCGGACCGTCTGGCGCTTCCACGTCCCCCGAATCTGGATTTGCAGTATCAATCCGCGTGTCTGTGCTGTCAAGAGAAAATCGCAAAATCTAGCTAACTTTTTCTTTCCGTGCCCATATCTTGTGGTGTCGTTGCAGACGCAACGCCTCTTTCTTTCTTCTTTTTCTTCCCGCCGCTTGCTCCTAAACTCTTTCTTGCCAATTCTCTATGCGACTTTTTTCTCCTCGGCTCGCGCTTTGCTTTGTACTTCTGTCGCCGGCTCTGTGCTCCCGGCAAATTCCTGCTCGGCCTGATTCCGCCGCACTTCCCATTGCGGAAAAAATATCGATTCCGGGAATTCCCAACGCCGGAAAAGTTTCCGAATCGCTTTTTCGCGGCGCCCAGCCTCATCTTTCGCATCTTTCGGAATTGAAAACGCTCGGCATCACCACCATCGTTGATCTCCGCGAGGAATCCCGCCAGACTCGCGCCGAGGAGCAAAAACTTTCCGAAGCTCTGGGGATGCACTTCGTTTCCATCCCGATCGGCGGTTTCTCGACGCCGAGTGCCGCACAACTCGCGGAATTTTTCTCGCTCGTCCGCACGACGCCCGCACAAAAAATCTTTGTGCACTGTGAGTATGGCGAAGACCGCACCGGCACACTCATCGCTGCCTATCGAATTGCCTTCGAGCATTGGACTGCCGACCAGGCCCTCGCTGAAATGCGGGCCTTCGGGTTCAATCGTTCCTGGCATCCCCCGATGGTCACCTTCGTTCGCACCCTCCCTGCGCGCCTGCACTCCGATCCGCTGTTAAAAGCTTCGCTTGGCGACTGACGCGGCGCTGTTGTTCGCCCCGAGTCTCCCGGCTGCCGCAAACCGGGCGTGCCGGGGCCCGTAGACCCGACCGTCCGTCCGCCTCTCCCCTCCCAGCTAACCCCTTTGTTTCCTGTCTCTCCCAGTACCTCCGTACCCTGCAAAACGTGACTCCTGCTTCATTCCTCCCCCGCCCCTGTTTCCCTATCCTTTCATCCAGCGCCGGGCAGCACCGGCGCACTGAGGAGCCGATTCCCTTTGCAAGTCGGACGCTACCAAGTTGTGGAGACCCTGGGCACGGGCGCTCATAGCCGCGTCGTTCGCGCTCATGATCCCCTCATCGATCGCTTCGTCGCGATCAAGCTCTTTTCTCCCGCTCTGGCCAGGGGCGACGCCCGCACGCGTTTTCTGCGGGAAGCGCGCGTGGTCGGCAAGCTCTCTCATCCTTCCATCATCATCGTCCACGACATGGGAATTGAGGAATCCACGCAGACTCCTTATCTGGTCATGGAGCTGGTGGAAGGTCAGTCGCTCGAAAAATTGATCTCCAAGGGCAGCATCCCTTTTCCGACCGCCTGCGAGTATGCCGCGCATGTCGCTGTCGCTCTTTCCGTCGCCCATCGTCGCGCGGTCATTCATGGCGATGTCAAGCCGGCAAATATTCTGGTCACCCCGGACAATCGCATTAAGCTCACCGACTTCGGCATGGCCCGCCTGGCCAGCCACCAGACCGACACCTCCGTTCGCGGCACTCCAGCCTACTGGTGCCCGGAACAGATTCTGGGCCGCGCCCAGGATGCCCGTTCCGACCTTTTCTCGCTCGGCGTTGTGCTCAACGAAATGTTGACCGGCATCAATCCGTTTGACGGCGATTCCATTCCGACCGTCTGCAATCACATTCTCTCCTCGACTCCCCAGCCGCCTTCTCGCTCCAATCCTTCGATCCCCCAGACCCTCGATGAAATCGTTGGCGCCTGCCTTACCAAGGAACCGCAACTCCGCATCGGCTCCGCAGAGACGCTTGCCGACCAGCTTTTCCCGCTGGCGCGCAAGGTGGTTGCCAAGCCGCAACCCGTGGCACCACCGGAATCTACACTGCGGTCCCGTGCGGCCCGGCTACTCCGCTCCGCCTAGCCCTAAGCACCGGTCGAGTTCCTCCCCTCCCGCCCTTCCCAAGCCCGCCCGGCACAAAGCGCTTGAAGCAAACGGGCGGATTCGGCACAATTTCACCTGCGTGGGGAATTAGACGTGGCTCGAACCCTCAAAGCGATTTCCTAGGGTCATTGTTTGGTGTCCCCGCAAGCCGTCACTATGCCCCTCTATCTCTGGATTGCTGTAGGAATTGCACTCGCTGCCCTGGCTATCGGCCTGATGATCAAGGCCCGCCTGGGAGGCGAACCGGTGCGGGAAGAGCTGGCCGGGACCTCGGTCGCCTTCGTGCCCCGCTCGCCCGAGCCCATCCTGACAACGGGAGAGAGCGAGCCGTCTGCCATCCCGATCGATTCCAGTTTTCGTTCCGTACCTCACGGTGAAGAGATGAACAACCCAACTGAATCCTCGCGAACTACGCGCGATGCCGATCTACGCCGCAGCAGTCGCATCGAACGGCCCGTTTCTCTGGTGGTCCTGGCCACCAATCGCCGCGGCGAAACCTTCCAAGAGAGAACCTCTGCCGTTTCGGTCAACCTGCATGGCTGCCGGTACTCTTCCCGCCACGACGTTGCCCCCGAGGGTTGGGTCACGCTGCAAGTCACGGGCACCGACGGCGCCACTTCGCGTCCGGTTCGCGCCCGTGTCCGCTCCCTCTTCTCTCCGCAAACTCCCCGCGAACTTTGCCAGGTGGGCGTCGAACTCGAGACCCCCGGCAACGTTTGGGGCATCCCGGCGCCCCCCGAGGATTGGCAACGGCTCACCGGCACCACCGAGGCGAACTCGCGGGGCCTCGAGGCGGTTGCCCCGCTCCCTGAGCCTGCCGGCCAAGCAGTTCCCTTCTTTGAGAGACAGCCCGCCGCGGCAGAGCGCAGGGCGGAGGTCACCGTGTTTCCCGGCCCGCCGGCCGCTTCGACCGAAACTCCCGCCTCAAACACTCTTCCGCCCTCGAAGGCAGAGCGCGTGGTCGTTACGGCCGATCAGCTTCTTCAAGTGCTGCAAGGCAAAGTCCAGCTGGCCGCAGAGAAGGCGGTCCGCGATTCCCTTTCCGCACAACTCGAGGAAGCCGTGCAATCCGCTCTCGGCAGAATGGAGGAAGGCTGGAAAGCCCATGCTCGCCACACGGAAGAGTTCTCCGCAACTCGCCTGGCCGAGGTGCAAGGCGTGTGGGAAAAAGAACTGGTCGTCTACCGCAGCCGCGCGGAGGAGATTTCCCGCCGCATGGAGGCTCTCAACCTGAATTCACAGCGCGCGCTCCAGGAAACTCAGAAATTCATCCAGCGATTTGCGGACGAAACCGCACCGGCGCTTCATGCCGGCCTGAACGATTCCTTCGGCCGCGCCCACGGCGAGTTTGAAGCCCGGGCTGCGCAGATTTCCATCCAACACCTGGCACAGCTTGCGGAGAGCGCGAAGCTTGCCGTCGAGCAGGCCCGCTCGGAACTGGACCGCACCGTTGCCGAGGCCCGTTCGCTCATCACCAGTGCGGGTGCCGGTCCGTCCGAGCAACGCGTTGCAGCGATGCTCGATTCCCTCCGGGCAGAAGCCTCCGACCGCCTGGAGCAGCGCTTGAGCGAACTTTCTTCGGGAATGGAACAACAACAGGAGATCGTCCGCCATCGCGCCAACGACATCGCCCGCCAGCTCGAAGGACTGGCACTTGAAACACGCCAGGCCCGCTCGCAGCAGGAGCAAAGTCTCAGCGAAGTCCGCTCGCTTCTCTCGAGCGTGAGTCCGGGTATCGCCGAGGAACGACTCGCAGCGCTGCTCGATTCGCTGAAGCAGGAAGCTTCCGCGCAGTTCGAACAACGGCTCGCCGAGCTCGCTCGGAGTTCTGAGAAAGAACAGGATCTTGCGCGCCAGCGGACCAGCGCCGTGGCACGGGAGCTCGAAGGCCTGTCCGCGGAATTTCATCAGTCCTGGTCAGAACACCGTCAAAGCCTCGCCGAGATCCGCTCGCTCATGGCCAACGCGAAAACCGGCATTTCCGACGAGCAGCTCGATGCGCACCTGCACGCGGCCCGCGAACAGCTACTGAGCCACCTCGAATGGCGCCTCGGCGAAGTCTCGGGACACTCGGAAAACCTCTTCGGGCAGCTCCGCCATCGTGCCGATGAACTGGCCGGTCAACTCGAGACGTTCTCGACCGAAACGCGCGGGCAACTCGCCGAGACCCGCAACCTCGTCGAGCAGGCATCGCGCGAAGTTCAGCCCCAGCCTCTTTCCGTCATCGCCCAATCGGTCGACCGCGCCACCGAAGCCTTTGAAACCGCGGCCGCCCGCGTGTCGGATCGCCACCTGGTCCGCTTGATGGAACAGAAGCACTCGGTATCCCAGCAGGTAACCCTGGAACTCGAAGCGCGGGCCAGCGAAACGCGGGTATTGCTCGAGCGAGCAGCGAACAGCACGCTCGAGGAATTTCGCCGCCGGGTGGAAACACAGATCGATCTGATCATCGCGGAAGCGACCGAACGCGTGGCTTCCTCGCTGGCCTCTCTCGATGCCGAAAGCCGCGCCGCTGGCGAAGCCCGTCGCCGCACGCTCGAGGCGGATGTGGCCCGCGCCGCCGAGCAATCCACCATGGAATTCCGCTCCGGCATCAAGGCGTTTCTGTACTCCTGCCTGGTGGCCGCGGTCAGCGCCGTCGATCAGCACGCCGAGACCACGCTCGCCGGATTGAGCCATGAACCCGGCGCTGCTCTGCGGTCCCTTGCAGCCTCCGGCGACCCAGCAGCGGCAGAAGATCCCGAGCCTCCGAAGGCCGCCTCCGCCTAGCGGCAGGGGGCGCTGCCCCGTTGAACTATCTTTTCTTGCGAGCTTTTTCCTCGCTTCGTCGTTTTCGCGCGTGGGGAGCTACTGCCTCCGGGCGAACCGCCCGGGCTTGTTTCTTGCGGCGGGGCTGCCGCGCTTCGGTCAGCTCTTCTGCGCTTCTGGCCCCGTCGGGTGGTCTTGCCCTTCGCTAGGCAGGTCGGCGCGGCAAGACAGCGGCCGAAGGATCGGGGATTGGCTTCCTGGCCTTCTACTCGTAGCGCAGTGCTTCGACCGGATCGAGCTTGGCCGCCTTCATTGCCGGCCACACGCCGAAGATCAAGCCGATGCTCACACTGACGATGATCCCGGTCGCCGCGGCCCAGAAGGGCACCACGCCGGGCCAATCGAGCAGCCAGCGAATCACCAGGACCAGCAAAAAGACCAGCACCAGAGCAAGCAGTCCGCCCGCCCCCGTGAGGGTCATGGCTTCGAGCAGGAACTGCCAACTGATATCTTTCCGTTTGGCACCGATCGCTTTGCGCAATCCGATCTCCCGGGTGCGCTCGGTTACGCTGACCAGCATGATGTTCATGACCCCTACGCCGCCGATCAACAATCCGATGGAGCTCAAGACGATCATCGCGAGGTACACCATCATCATGATGTTGTGAAACTCCTCCACTTCCTGCTCGGCGGTGGCGATCGAGAAATTGTCTTTGCCCCCGAACGGAACGTTCCTGCGCCGTTCCAGCACATCGCGGATCTGGTCGACCGCTTCATCCAGTTTTTTCGGATAGGCCTGGGCCCGCATGTTGACTTCGTTCGCCGTCGGGTAGACTTTCTGAAACGTATTGAAAGGGATCAGCACGCGCCGGTCTTCGTCCCCCATGCCGAATCCGCCCTTGGGTTTTTCGACCACGCCGATCACCTGAAAATTCGAACCGTCGATCATGACATCCTTGCCGATGGGATGGCCTTCCGGAAAGAGCACCGGGGCCACGTTTTCCCCCAGCATGACCACTTTCTCCTTGTGCAGGTCGTCCCCTTCACTGATGAATCGGCCTTCAATCGTCGCCGCATTGGCATACACCAAACCGAAGTTGGCCTGCACGCCGCGAAAATCAATGGCCGAGACCGAACCCGAACTGGTACGCACCGTGTGGGCGTGGTCCCAATCGGTTTGCAGAAAGGTCGTCACACTTTTGACCGCCGGGCAGCCTGCCTGAATGGCCTTGGCATCGTCGAGGGTAAGCGGCTTGCGCTGGCGTTCCTCGAGCGGCGGAGGTCCCCCATGCCTTCCCTGGTCCCATTTGGTAATGAACGCGGTGTCGGCGCCAAACTGGTTGATGTTTTCCTGGATCTTCTGGTCGAACC
Source organism: Candidatus Acidiferrales bacterium (assembly GCA_963842585.1). Classification (GTDB taxonomy): domain Bacteria; phylum Acidobacteriota; class Terriglobia; order Acidiferrales; family UBA7541; genus Acidiferrum. The sequence continues at coordinate 525,166 of CAWJHG010000008.1, read as the reverse complement.
CGGTGAGCAGTGCCGCAACCAGCATGATCACGCTGACTCCGAGGACCACTCCGAATACCGTCAGCGCGCTCCGCAACTTGTGGGCCCGCAGCGTATCCATCGCTTGCCTCAGGTTTTCGCCGTAAGCCTGTGCCATGGTCGGTCCCTACCCTTCCGCTCGCAGCGCTTCAATCGGATCCAGTTTCGCCGCCCGCATCGCCGGGAAAATTCCAAAGAACAATCCCACGCCCGTGGCCAGGCACAGGGAAAGCAGCACGGCCGTGAGGGGGGTCTCCATGGGAAAGGAAAAAACGGTTCTTACAAAAAAGACGATCACATACGCTCCGATGATTCCAATGCATCCGCCGGTGGCAGCCAGTACGGAGGATTCCATGACGAACTGGAGCAGGATGTGCCTTTTCCGCGCACCCAGGGCGCGCCGCAGTCCAATCTCCCGCGTGCGTTCGGTGACGCTTGCCAGCATGATGTTCATGATCACGATCCCGCCGACCACCAGGAAGATGCTCACCAGCGCCATGGCCACCACGGCCAGATTCCCCGTCAGGTCGTGCCACAGCTGCATGATCGAATCGGAACCCAGAATCGCAAAGTTGTCAGGTGCGTCGTAGGGCAGGTGCCGCCAGGCCCGGAACAACATGCGCGCTTCATCCTCGCTGGCCAGCATCAATTCCGCGCTGGGGGCTTCGACAAAGATGGTGATCCAGTCGTTGTTGGTGTGCCATCCTTTGCGGAACGTCCCCATGGGCATGATCATGTAGTTGTCCTGGGACTGCCCAAAGGCGCTTCCGAGCGGGACCGCCACGCCGATGACCTCATACGTGTGGGTCTGCACGCGGATGGTTTTGCCGATCGGATCCTCGTTGGGGAAAAACTTGGTGACCAGGTCGGGCCCGATAAAGACCACGTCCTCGCGGTGTTCGTCGTCCGATTGCGTTATGAACCGCCCTTGTGCGATTTCGAGGTTGCGCACATCCGCAAAATTTGCGGTCGCTCCCATCATGGTGGTGTTTTCCATAATGGCGTTGCCGACCCTGGTTTGGACGTTGTGATCCTCTTCGGCTGCCACGGCGGTCGCAATCTTCATGCTCTCGCGAAGCCGCTGGTAATCCTCCATGTCGATGAAGGGCCGCTTTTGCGCCTTGATGAACGCATCCTGACTGGTGATGATTCCGAAGCGGTCCACGATGAATACGTTGGCGCCGAGATTGGCGACCCGATTGGCCACGTAGAGATTCAGTCCTGCGATTACGCTCATGACCGCGACCAGGGTCATGACCGCCAGGATGACCCCGAGCAGCGTCAGGAAACTGCGCAGCTTGTGGGCCCGCAACGCATCCAGAGAAAGTTTCAGCGTTTCAACGAACGTGCGCCGCCCACGGCGAAACCGCTCCATCCGGGTGAGGGATGTGTCGGTCGGCCGGGCGAGCGGCGGCGTTGCTGTTAGCCCCTCAAGGGGCACCAATCCCATGCTGTTCTCCCGTACTGATCAATACGAAACCCGACCCCGCTTTGTTTCTCCCGCCGGCCACTTCTCTTCGAGGTTAGACGCAGGAAAGGCGACAGCCGCTGCGACCAGATCCGCTTTTACCCCGCCCTGCGGAGGGGGATAGCGTGGGGGCGGGGGGACAGCTCTAACCAAGGGGAGGGCCAGACCCTTCCGTTCCGCGGCGCCGACCAAGCGGCTCGGCCCGGGACCAATCGTCTGCCTTCACGTTTCAGTATAGCGGACCAAGCCCATTCCGTCTCGAAGCCGCCGTGCCCGGCGCACTTGCTTCGAGCTTTGCTTTCCGCTCCGACCGTGTGTACTCTCTTCTTTCTGAGGGCTGACGGCCTTGGCGAATTCGGTCCATGGTTTGGTCTTGAAACAGCAGGCACTGCTCCGCGTCCAATCGATCTATCTGCTTTTATTCTCAATCAGTTGTGTAATTACCAGGACAACTTCGCTGTTCTGCCGCAGCCTCCCTACCGGGCCCGTCCTTCTTCTTGGATTGACTCTGCTCGCGGCCGCGTGGGCCTCGCCGCAGTCCCCGCCGAGTCCGAGCGCCTCTCCGCCAGACCTGTTCACCCTGGTCATCTCCAAAGAGAAGAAAAGCGAGACCATCCTCGGGGAGTATGAACGGATCGAGCGGGTTGAAAAACGCAAGAGCGGCAGCGATGCGGACCCGCCCGAGATCAAGACCACCCGGCATTTCCCGGTCGGAACCGGGGTGGCCAAGATCACGCTCTCGCCGGACGGTCAGCCCCCTGACAAGGAGAGCTACCGGGTGGACCTCGAGAAACTTGAGAAATATCTGGTCTGGGTCAGTGAAGACGGTGCCGCCCAGAAAGAGGCCTATGCGAAGACCGAGCGCCGACGGAAGGAACGCTATGAACTGATCGAAGCGACCCACCAGGCTTTTCTGTTCCAGTTTGTCGGCCGGGAAACACGCGGCGACCGCACCCTGCTTCGCTATACCATGACGCCCAATCCCGGCTATCAACCGACTTCCCGCAACACCATCCTGTTCACCAAAGTGAACGGCACCGTATGGGTCGACGAACAGTCTTCCGAACTGGCCAAAATCGAAGGCCATGTCACCGAAGACGTCTCGATCGCCCTGTTCCTCGCCAAGGTGTATAAGGGCAGCCACTTCATGCAGGAACGCTACGAAATCGCTCCCGGCGTCTGGGAGGCTACCTACGAACAGTATGATTTTGACGGCCGCAAGTACTTGATGCCTTTTTCCATCCATGAACGCACCCTGTACACCAACTACAAACGTGTCGGGCCACCCGCAGAGGCCCTCGAGGTGGTGCGTGCCGAATTGAACAAACTGCAGGCGGGGCAACCGGCACGGTGAAACTTCTTGAGCTAAACTGGGTTTAGAGTACTAGGACTATCCAGGCCGGTCCGGAGGATTCATGCTCGGTCGACTCTTTACCCCGGTCTCAATTTTTTTTGTCTTTTGGCATGGCCCTGTCTCGGGCAAACCGAAAACACTGCGGCGCCGCAAGTTCTCCCCGCCACAACGACACCCGCCCCTGCCGCTAGCGCTGCGCCCGCGAAGAAAGTCTGGACCAATGAAGACATCGGCGGCGCGAAGGGCGGCGTTTCCGTGATCGGGGACAAGCGCAACCAGAACTATCACATGACCCCCAATCAGCCGGCCGATGCCGCGACCGTGGCACGCATCAAGCGGGAGCTCGAGAGGCTACAAACCCAGCTCGACGAGGTAAATAAGAAGTTGAAGAGCTTCAAGGAATTTCAGGAAGGGGAACCGGTGTCAACCGGTGAGCGCGATCTGAGCAAAGGCATCAACCGGGTTCCCGTAAACCAGCAGATGGCGCAACTGCAGGACAAGAAAAAGACGCTGGAAGGACAGCTCGGCGATTTGCTGGACGAAGCCCGCAAGAAGGGCGTCGATCCCGGCCAGTTGCGCTGAACGGTGAAGCGGATGAAACACACTGCCCTCTGTCTCGGTGCGTTCCTGTTGCTGGCCCTCCTGCCCCCGGGCGCAGAGTCGCAAGATTCCGGCGCCAGCGCTTCGAGCCGTCGCCAACCCGACGTCGGACCAGCAAGCGGCCCGGCCACGACCGAGGAGAAAGCCCGGACCCCGGCCGAAACGTCTCCTGCGTCCGCAGAAAAGGCGATTGCCCCCGCCGAGAGCAAGAAGCCCAAGAAGGTCTGGACCAACGACGAGATTGGCTCTGTCAAGGGAGGCATTTCCGTCGTCGGCGATAACGACCCTTCGGCCGGAGAGCAGGCCGCGCGGATGCCCTTGGCCAAGGCGAACGGGAATCGCGAGAGGCTCATCGAGAACTACAGAAACCAGATCGAGCAGCTGAACGCCCAGATCGACGCCATCGACAAGCGAATCACGCAGCTGAAGAACTTCAAAGGCGAAAACAGCACTCCGTCCGGCGGAATCTCCCTCTTCCAGGGTTACGACATGGTTCCACTCGAAGAACAGGTGAAAAAGCTCGAAGAACAGAAGCGCCAGGCAAAAACCAGGATCGAAGACGTGGAAATCGACGCCCGCAAAAATGGGATCGAACCCGGAGATTTACGATAGCCCGGGACGCGAACCCTGGTACGGGCGGCAACCGGCAGCAGCCGGATCAGTGGGTGCCGTAGCCTCCGACCGAATCGTTGGTCGCGTCGTAGACATAGCGCACGGTTACAGGATGATTGCCTTTGCTGTCGGTCAAGTGCACGGTCTCGATGAGCTGTTTGCCGTCAGGAGATAACTCAAAGGTGCGGCTGAGTTTCCCGCCGTGCTCGGCCTTTTCATCGGTGACCAGGTTCTTATCGTCCCAGCGCGCGGCCACTTCCTGATTGCTGGCGTCTTTCTGCTTCTGCAGTTTGCGGCCATCGGTATAGAAAGTGGTGCGGTGCTCGCGGTCGTCGCTCATAAGAACTTGCGGATCCTTGTCAAAATTCTGCGTGAGCTTGATCTCGTGCGGCGGATTTACGATGTCCCCCATGCTATCGGAGATATCGCCGCCCCCTTGCATGGGTCGCTGGCCGCCGTAGCCACCGCCGCCCATCCCGGGCCAGCCGCCGCCCATGCGCGGGCCGCCGCCATACCCGCCGTTGCCCCGATTGCTGTTCTCGGCCTCTTTGGACTGTTTTAGTTTTGCACGGCCATCATCGCTCTCATCCTTGTTGAATTTCCATGCCCCGAGGATGCTCTTTCGCGGTTGCACCTCGGGTGCTTTCGGCGCCGGAGGAGGGGCGCTGGCCGCGGTTACCTCGGCCGGAGGAGGAGTCAAGGGCCCCGGGGGCGCTTGCGCCGATAGCAGGCCGGCGCCCAGCAGGCACGTTCCACCGAAGACCAGGAGCTTGCTCGATTGCTTCATTGTTTCGCTTTCCTCCACATGGCCGCAGCACTGACCCCGTAAGGCATTCCCGGGTACAGCGTAAAAAGTTCCCCCGAACCTCCGGAGCCGACCTTCACAGGTAGGATTCCTCGAGAGGCCCGAAAGGCTGCTTGCCCCTCATCGTACGGCTTCCCCCCTTGCTATACCAGCCAGCGGTCCAGATCCCAGGCACGTTCGAGAAGGCGCAACGCGCCTAACTCGCGGAACCGTTTGGCCCGCTCGCGGTAGTCGAAATCCCGCTTCGAAAGGATCGCCATAAAGGGCATTTGGGCGGCGCTCGCGGCCAGCGCATCGTCAATATTGTCGCCAAGATAGAGCGCGGTCCGTGGATCGCGCCCGGCCAGAATGATGCGTAAGCCCTGCGGGTCAGGCTTTTTCTTTGCGTCGTCCATGGTGATGACGGTGCGGAAGGAACGCGCGGCAGGCCACTTGTCGAAGGTCCAGGCAAACTCCTGTTTCGTTCTACCCGTAAAGAGATTCAATTCGCGACGAGCGGCCCATCGCTCGATCAATTGTCGTGTGACCAGGAGTTTTTCTTTCAGCACGTTGCCCGGCTGGCCGTTTCGTCCCCAGTAGAACGGCGAAAACGCTTCGCGCGCCTGCTCATAGCTGGTGGGCACGCCGAGCGCAGTAGCCCAGCGCGATACCATGGTCCAATCATCATTGTTCCCCGGCATGCGCTTCCATTCGTGAAACTCCGCCCAGGTCGGCTTTTTCCCGGTGAGCGAATGAATGGTTTCGATGCCGGAGCGCCAATAGGTTTCGCGCACATCGACAAGTACGCCGTCCACATCGAAGATCAGTATTTTGGGGTCCAGCCGGCCACCGGCTCTACGCCTCTTCCCTCGTTTCACCACGTTCCATGATCCTTTCCGCCTCCCTAAGAGTGTACCCGTTCAGGGGCGGTCGTGGCGCCGAGGCGCCTAGGGAGCCAGCTTCTGCGCCGGATCCCACTGCGAACGTCGGTTCAGGTCATGGCCATTTTGCGATCGAGCCTTTTCAAGGAGGAGTCGGGGCGAGCCCGAGTCGATCGTGGGCGTGAGCGCGGGAGGAAACCCACAGACGCACTGCCTAGCGAGCAAAGACAATCGCTTTGCGACCGAAAGAAGCAGCGCTCGTCGGCCGATCAGGGCTGAAGCTGGTCGGCGCCGGCCTGGACTCCGGATGAGGTGAAGAGATACTGGATGAGCCAGTCACTCGAAGCGCTGTGGCCCGCCGCTTCGGGAGCAGTAAAGACCGAGCGACGCGCCGCTTTGAGAGAAAGGTCCGCAAAATACTTGCTGGGACCGGGATGATCGAGCGTGGCCTCGGTCACCCGGCCCGCGGCATCGACATGGACCTTCACAGTAACGCGCACGGTGCCCTGAATGCTGGCCAGCGCCTTCGCAGACGCCTCCGGGAGAACCTGATCGAGAACCTCGCCACGTCCAGGGGAATCGCTCGAGACTTTGGGGCCGGAAGCCAGAGTCTTTTCGCTGCTCCGCAAAACGGCGGGTGCCGCAGCTCGCGTCGCAAGCGGAGAGTCCGCCCGACCAGCCGCCGTGTCCCTTGCCGGCGTTTCGACTCGGCTCGGTGCGGAACTGGATTGCACCGGGAGGGGATCGCGCGCGACACGGGGCGCGGCAATCGTCTCCGCCTGGGGCGCGGCCATTTCGCGATGCCGCAAGACTTTCGGCAACAGGATCAAGGCGATCAGTGCGAGCGCGCCCGCAAACACAGGAAGTACGTAATTGGGCAGGACCACGGTCTGCCGAGCAGGGCTGGGGGCGATTCGGGACGGTCGAGGCGCCGCGGTTGGATGCGCCGGAACCGACGGTAGCTTCGCGAGCGGAATGGCAGGCTCCTTCGACAAGGGCACTTGCAAAGGAGAGAGCGGCGTTCCTGAACCGGGTGAGGCCACGTCCGGCGGCAGGGGAGCAGGAGAATCAACCGCAGCGGCATCGGCACCGGCGGCCGCGGCTCTGGCGGCAGCGGGATTTAGTCGTTCGGCGATCCTGGCACTGCTCCAACGCAACTTGGGTTCGCGCCGCAAGGTGTGGCGAGCAATCTCAAGGAAAGGTTCGCGCACCGCGGGTGGGATGACCGGTTCGGTTTGTTCATTGAACGGCAACACCGCGGGCTGCTGCGTCAACGCTTCCACCAGGGTGATGCCGAGTGACCAGACGTCAGCCGCCGGCGTGTAGGACGAATCGGGAAGCTCCGGAGCATCATACGCACTGCGCTCACGGCGCATCTCGCGAAGCTCACCCGAGGGGAAGATCGTGTCGCTGGAAAGCTTCAGCGCGTCGCCGAGCGCAAGGATGTTCGAGGGCTTGATGTGGCCGTGCGTAAGGCTCTTGCCGTGGAGGTAGGTGAGCGCAGCCACAACGGAGTCGAGCATATCGCGAGTTTCTTCCGCCATCAGCGCGCGCTCGGGAAGCACCTGCGCGAGATTTTCCTCCGCGTACTCCATTGCGACATAGAGAAGGTCCATGTCTTCGATCTTGCAGCGGCCGCTCGCGTAGATGCGTAGCAAGCTCGGGTGACTGAGTTGGGCGGCGTTGTTCCACGCCGCGAGTTGCTGTTCCGCATTGACCAAGTCCGCAGAAATAAATTTGACGGCGGCCGGGCGTGGCTCGGGACCGTGGTACTCCGCGAGGAACACCACGCTGTGGTCGGTGCTGCCAACAAATTGCTGCAGCTGGTATTTGTGGTCCGCGACCTGGCCTTCCCATCGTTTCCAAAGTTCGCTCATGGTGCACCTCGAACCGCGAATTGCCGGGCCAGTCGACCACACACCGCCGCGCGTGGCGTTCGGCCAGGAGAGATATTGCCGGGCGTCTGGAGGACGGGTCGGTTCGTTCAGAAGCTACGCAGGCGCCAGGGGCCGGGCGCTCGTCGCCCTCATTTTCCCACGAAACGGGAAAGAGAACAGGGAAATGATGATAATCGATTGGTTGCAACGGGTACCACGACGAACGGCCAGGGGAAAACAGCGAAACAGGGAGGCGCAAGCGCAAGGGCGGCAGTTCCATCGGTCTGCTCATCCTCGTTGGGTGCGTCCGATCGGGGCACCTTCGGCTCGCGCAGCGGCCGGCAGACGCAGCAAAAGCTCGCTGGGCTCAAACCGGAAAAGGCCCAATCGAAAATCAGTATGGCGTACAATGGGCGGCCAATCGATCGAACCTTCCTGACACGCTCAACGGGAGGTGTTGACCGATGAGATTGTCGCGCGCACTCCTGCCGGCGGCGCTTCGGTCGTTGCTGGTGTTTTGCCCGGGAGTATCCGCACCGGGCGATGCGCCCCAAAAGTAGCCAGCCGGGCGCAATCGAGGACGCTGGCGAGTGCCCCTCGCGGCTTGCTACACTGCAAACATCGCAAGGAAAGAACCGCCAAGGAATCCTTCATGCCCACTTTTGCCGGTGTCGATTTCATCGATTTTGATTCTCAACTGAATGACGAAGAAAAACTGGTTCGGCTGACGGCCCGACAGTTTGTGGACAACGAAGTTCTGCCGATCATCGAAAAACACAGCCGCGAAGCCACGTTTCCGATGCATCTGGTGGCGCAACTCGGCGAATTGGGGTTTTTCGGCGCGAACCTCACCGGCTACGGCTGCGCGGGAATGTCCAATGTTGCCTATGGGCTGGTCACTCAGGAACTGGAACGCGGGGATTCCGGCCTGCGGAGCTTCGTATCGGTGCAGAGCGCGCTCGTGATGTATCCGATCTACACGTTCGGCAGCGACGCGCAAAAAGAAAAGTGGCTTCCGAAGTTGGGGAATGGAGAAGCGATCGGCTGCTTTGGGCTGACGGAACCACAGTTTGGCTCGAATCCCGGCGGAATGCTGACCCGCGCGGTAAAAAAAGGAAACCGGTACGTCCTGAACGGCGAAAAAATGTGGATCACCAACGGGTCGTTGGCGGACGTGGCCGTGGTGTGGGCCAAGTGCGAAGACGGCAAAGTGCGGGGATTTCTGGTCGAAAAAGGCACGCCAGGATACCAATCCTGGGACGTGCACGGAAAGTGGTCGCTGCGTGCGTCGGTGACTTCCGGGTTGGCGATGAACGATTGCGAAATTCCGGAGGAAAATCTCCTACCGGGCGTGACCGGCTTGCGCGGACCGCTGAGCTGCCTGAATCAGGCGCGCTACGGGATCGGCTGGGGGGCGATTGGCGCCGCGATGGCTTGCTACGACACAGCGCTCGAGTATGCGAAAACACGGAAACAGTTCGCGAACAAGCCGATCGCCTCGCACCAGTTGGTACAGGAAAAGCTGGCCTGGATGATCACGGAGATTGTGAAGGCGCAATTGCTGGCGCTTCATGTCGGGCGCCTGAAAGACCTGGGCAAGGCGGATGCCAGCCACATCTCCATGCTGAAGATGAACAATGTAGGGATCGCCCTCGAAGCCGCGCGGAAGTCGCGCGACATTCTGGGCGCCAACGGGATTGTCGATGATTACTGCGTCATGCGCCACATGAACAACCTCGAGAGCGTGTACACCTACGAAGGCACCAACGACATTCACAAACTGATCATCGGGGAGAAAATCACGGGAATTTCCGCTTTTGTGTGAGGGTGGAGGATCATGAAGCGACGTCCCTTGTTCCAGTGCCTGTCGACCGCGCTCGTCCTGCTCCTGCTGACCGGGGCCGGCTCGGCTGTCGAGGACAAGACAGCGGAAGCAGAGAAATCCAAGGTTCGCTGCATCACCGCCTTCGTGCGGCTCGACCGCGCCAGCTACCAGCTCGAGGTCTCCGAAGCTGTCAAATTCCTGAAACTCGCAGAAACCACCTTTACATCGCGCGGTTACCTGGTCGAGACCTTGCGGATCGCCACCCAACCATTTCCCGAATACAGCCGGGGGCTCTCGCACGACGAAGCCTTGCAATTTTTCAAAGACCTCGACGGCCTGGCGCAAATGCAGGGGGTGGTCATCTCGATCGGACCGGCCTATCTCTCCGGACCCGACGGAGAGGCCCAGGCGGATTTGCTCGCGGACATCCTGAAGAACACGAAATGGCTCTACGGCACGGTGTACGTCACAAACGATGCGGGCGTGAACTGGCCGGCGGTACGGGCGGCGGCCCGGGTGATAAAACAACTCGCCGACGGCACGTTGCACAGTGAGGGAAATTTCCATTTCGCAGCGCTCGCGAGCGTCCCGCAAGCTTCGCCGTTCTTCCCCGCTGCCTACCTGACCGGACTGGGCCACCAATTTTCTGTTGGACTGGAATCGGCGAGCCTGGTCACCCAGGCGGTTCGCGGGGCGGCCGATCCGGCAACCGCCAAGCGGCGCCTGATCGATCTGTTCTTCCAACAAGCTTCCGACGTCGAGCAGCTGGGCCTGCGCGTCGACACGGAGCGTGGCTGGACCTACCTGGGGCTGGATCTTTCTCCTGCGCCGTCAAAGGACGCGTCCATCGCCGCGGCAATCGAGAGCCTCTCAAAGCAACCGTTCGGAGCGAGCGGGACGCTGACCGCCGTTGGCACCATCACCTCGGCGATCAAGGAGATCGGACTGCGCAAAACGGGGTACTCCGGCCTGATGTTGCCGATCCTCGAAGATCCGGTTCTCGTCGAGCGCTGGAACGCGGGACTGGTTTCGCTGGACGCACTGGTGAGCTACTCCGCGGTGTGCGGAACGGGGCTCGATGACGTGCCCCTGCCTGGAGACACCACGGTCGAACAACTGGCGCGCATCATCGGCGATGTCGCAACGCTATCGGTGAAGTGGAACAAGCCACTGTCTGCACGCTTGCTTCCCGTCACCGGGAAACTCGCGGGCCAGCAGACCGAGTTCACCTCGCCGTATCTCTTGAATGGCGTGATTCAACCGCTGAGCGGACCCGAACCAAGCAATTAAGGTCCTGCGCTGCCGGCGCCCCCGACCACGTCCGATATCCTCGAGGTCCCCAACCCGCGAGCGGGCTATCGACTCGCAACGGGAGATTGACCTAACATTAGCGGTTGCGGAGGGCACCGTCCATGGAACAACGACTTAGTCTGGAATTTTTGCGCGTAGTGGAAAACGCAGCGATTGCCTCGGCGCGTACCATGGGCTTTGGCGACCGGCCCAGGGCGGACGAAGTGGCGGTCGAGGCCATGCGAAAGACCATGGACCAGGTGGAGATGGACGGCACCATCGTGATCGGCGAAGGCGAACGCGACGAAGCTCCGATGCTGTACATCGGCGAGAAAGTGGGACTGGCAACGCACGCGCCGAAATCCCTGTTCCCCCAGGTGGATATTGCCGTGGATCCGCTCGAAGGCACGAACCTGTGCGCCACGGGCGCGCCAAACGCCATCACCGTGCTGGCGGCAAGCGAACGCGGGGGACTCCTGCATGCACCGGACCTGTACATGGAAAAGATTGTGGTTGGGCCGTCCTGCAAGGGAGCGGTGGACCTGGACGCGCCGGTAGCGGACAACCTGAAGTCGGTGGCCAAGCGCCTGGACCGGGACGTGGAAGATCTTGTGGTCATGGTATTGGACCGCGAGCGGCACGAAAAATTGATTGGAGAAATTCGCGCCGTGGGGGCGCGCATCCGGCTGATCGGCGACGGAGACCTGTCGGCGGGAATCTCGGCTGCGGTGGTGGGAACGGGCGTGCACATGGTCATGGGCACCGGCGGCGCTCCGGAAGGAGTACTGACCGCGGCGGCACTGCGTTGCCTGAACGGGCAGATCGTGGCTCGCCTGGTGGTGAGCAAGCCCGAGCATTTTGAACGGCTGGAAAAAATGGGCGTGAAAGATCCGAAACGGATTTACGACACTGCCGATCTGGCCCCGGGAAAGAAGATCATTTTTGCATGTACCGGCGTGACGGATGGAAATTTGCTGAAGGGTGTTCGGTTCTTTGGCGAGGGGGTGCGCACTTCCTCGATGATTCTCACGCTCGACGAGCGGCAGGTGCGCTTCATTGAATCGGTGCACCTCGAGAAGCGGCCGGACATCAAGGTCCGTTTCAACTGAGCGACGCGCAACGGCTCCTCGAGCATAGCTCGGCCAAACCGTTCGCCTGATTCTGGCGATGCGACCCGTAGTGAGAATCAGTTACACCCCGCAGGCTGCTCTAGCCGGTTCGGCCGTCGAACAAACCGACCGGTGGTTGCACGGAGACAGTGTTCTGCGGGAGTGGACGGCAGCCTCTAGCCTGGACGGTCACACCAGAAAACGCCCGACTGGCCGGACTCGGGCACCTGGCGATCGGAGGCTCAGATCAATAACTACACGCTGGCAACTTGGTTCGGCGTCAGCGCACACCTGCCGTCCCCATTCCTGAACCCGGTGAATTTCCCGCTCGGCAATTCGGTATCGAGGGGAGAAACGGGCGCGCATTCTGAGAAAGCCAGCAGCTCAGGAAAAAAGGGGCGCCCGAATTCTGGCGCCCCGGTATCGTTTCCTTCCGGCTACTCGGTTTCGTTCGGAATCGCCAGGAATACTCGATCGTCGATCGGAACCGTTGGGGTGAAGACCGTGGCGCTTTTCGGATCGCTGAGGGCGATCTGTCTGGCCAGGCCAGCAAGCGCGGGTCCGGAAGGATTCGCAAGGTCGGCGGAAACATCGCCGGGTTGCAGCGCGATGCGCGTGGTCTTCGGAGCACAGGTGGAGGCCCCGAGGCAGGTATCGCGCACGAATATTTGACGAAGCCCGCTATTCGGGGGCAAGGCAGAGGCGGCGGTCGCCTGACTTGAGGTCACCGCCAGAAATGCGACATACCGTCCAGTGGCACTCAGGGAAGGAAGAAGCGCTTCGGTCCCGGCGAGTTGACCCAGTTCGTCGGTCGAAACCAGCGTTGTCGTCGGCTTGCAAGAAGCGGCAGCGCCAAGGCAGGTGTCGCGCAGGTAGGCCTGCCGCCCGACAGGCGCGTTGGCTACGAGATTACTCGCTGCAGAACTGAACGCCACATAGCGCCCGGCGGCGGCGAGCACGGCATTGTGGCTGTCTCCGTCCCCCGCGGTGCCGTCCGCTGCAACAGATACGGTGCGCGTCGAGGTCGTGCAACTCCCGCCGACACCGAGGCAAGTGTCCGTCAGAAGTATTTGCCAACTGCCGTTTTGCGCGGAAGCGTAAGCGACAAAGCGCCCATCGCTACTGATGGCCGGAGCCTCTTCGGCCGGGGCGCTACCGGGAGCTGTGTTCCGGGACTCGGAGGAGACGCTGATCGTCTTTGGCGTGCAGTCTGCAACCCCGAGACAAGTATCGCGAACGAAGACCCCGCGCCATCCGCCCTTTCCTGCCGACACAGAAGCGGTACCGGTAGCACGTCCGAGATTCGCCGCAGCGCTCGGGGTTTGTGCGAGGAAGGCAACAAAGCGCCCGGAAGCACTGAGGGAAGGGAGAATGGATTCGGTTCCGCGGAGCTGGCCCTGCTCATCGGTTGCCACCAGCAAGGTGTTCGGCTGGCAGGAACCCGTTGCGCCGATGCAGGTATCCCGGAGATAGACCCCCCGGCCGGGCGACGGGTTATCGACCAGATTGGTGGCGGCGGAAGTGAATGCGACGTAGCGTCCGTCCGGCGTCAAGACGGCATTGTGGCTGTCGCCATTACCGGCGACACCGTCCGCCGCTGCCGAGGCGGTGCGCGTGGATGGTTGACAATCCTTCGTTGCGCCGAGGCAGGTGTCTCTGAGGAGAATTTGGGTGGCGCCGTTTTGCGCGGAAGCGTACGCAACGTAGCGGCCGTCTCGGCTGACGGTAGGAGTTTCTTGCGCTTTTCGTACGGTAACTGTGGGAGGAACATTGGCGGGGCAGGTGTTGGCCGAAGCACCGGTGATGGTGAACAGCTGGGTCGTGGCCTGCTCCCCGCTCGGAGGATTATTGGTGTCTCCGCCGCCGAGATTCGGGCAATTCACAATGCAGATGGCGCTTGGAGGATTGATGACATTGACCTGCACCGGACCTGTCGCGCACAGGGAAGCGCCGGGAATGGTGGCCTTCAGCTGGGTAGGCGAGATGCTGTTGACCGTGATGGCCGTTTCCTCATCGTAGGTGGAGGCGCCGGTAATCGTGACCGACGAGCCACCGTTTTGCGAGACCGGAAGGAAATTGCTGCCGGTCAGGGTAATGGAAACGTTGGAACATTTGGAACTGGTCGAGTCGCAATAGGCGGCACTGGTCGGAGTGATCGAGGAGAGGCTGGGGTAGGGATTCGGTGCGCCATAAATAAGGAAGGTCAGCGGATTGGAAAGCCCGTTTTGTCCGGTTCCCGATTGCGGTTGATAAGTGAGCACCGAAACAGAGCCCGGATTTTCGACATAGCTATAAGGGATGGTCGCGTAAACGTCGGTGCTGTCAACGTAAGTCGTAGGCCGCTTCTGTCCGTTCCACTCGACAACCGGCAGGGTGCCCGTGGAGCTGAAGGGGTTTGAGACACTTGCCAGGACATAGAGGGTGAAACACGGATACCTCGGTGAAGTGGTGGTGTCCTGGCACATGGTGGGCGAAGAGGGGGTTCCGGCAGAGATACTCGAGGGCGAAATGCTCACGAGCGTGGCGCCCGTATTGTATTGCACAGAATTGTTGGTGTTACCGCAGCCGGCGAGCACGCCGAGCGCAAAAAGGGAGACAGCCAGAGCTGTCCAAGGCCGCTTCATTAGTTCTCCTTCATCGATGCCAAGGTGCAGTGCGCCTGATTCCACCCAAAGTTTTCCCCAGGGGTGGAAACGGCACTTCTGATATAGGGTTGAGATGCAAGGAATCGCGCGCGCGTTGATCTGCACATGGCAGTCTGCCCCGAGCGCAGGCGCCCAAACCCAACCCCCATTATCGCGCAAGCCGGGTTTCCGGCAAAGTTCCGAGTGAGGCCCTCCGTCGGACCGGGGGAACGGGCATTTCCGTCCGTCGTGGAACACCCCGGTCGGCCGGCCGGGGACGTAAAACTCCCCAAGGGGAGCACGTCAATGGAGCTCGAGAGCCGCCAAGGACTGTTGCACTAGTTGTTTGACTTTCACTCGGCATTGCGGCTCGGGAACCTCGGAGGCGGCAGCGTCGGCGGCACGATAGCAGGCCTCGGCCGATTTCTTGCGGCCGAGCTTGGCATACAGGTCCCCGCGGACCAGCTGGAACAGTGGATTTTGCGGGTATTTATCGGCCAGCGGACCGATGACTTGCAGCGCCAGTTCATAACGCTGGTCGTAGTTATGAAGATTAATGGCCAGATAGAAGCGGGCAACCGGCGGGCTCAGCTGGCCTCCTTCGATGCCGAGCAGGAGCTGGCGAACGCCCTCTTCTTTGGTTCCCCCCGGAATACCCATGAAGAACCGCATGACTTTCGCCAAGCTCGAGAGCGTGTCGACGTAATAGTTGTAAAGACCCAGGCCCGATTCGGCGTCGGCCAGGGAAGGATCGAGCGCCAGGGCTTTCGTAAAGTTCTCACGCGAGCGAACGCCAACGCGGGCGGTCGCACGATATTCCGCGCTCAAGGCATAAAAACGTGCCGCCAGAGCGTCTGCCAGACCCGCATAGAGGTACATCTCCGCCGAGTCGTGAAGCCGGAGTTGGGATTCGGCAAGCGCGTAGGCTTTCGCGGTGAGATCCAGGTAATGCTGGTCACCGGGGGCCCTCTCGTGGCGCCGGGCCATGCTCATTCCCCATTTGAACTCGGCCGAAGAACACCAGATCTCCCACCACTGGCTCTCCGCTTCGAGCAGATAGCCGAGCGGATCTTCGGGGGATTGCTGCTGGAGGCGCTGGATTTCGGGAAGCGCCAGGTCGCGGCGTCCGGAATAGATGAGATCGAGGATGACCGATGTGTTGGGGGGAAGTGCCAGCTTGCCAGGCGGCTCCGTGAAGGAGCGAGCGGGAGTAAGAAGGAACAGGATGAGCAGAGCAAGCGAACTCTGAATTCGCAGCATAGCCTCGGGGGGAAGGCAGCGCGCTTCAAGCCTTCCACCAACGAGTTTAAGCTGTCCGGCCAGGTACGCAAAACGAAAAGGCCGGAAAGGGAATGCGGCAGGAACATTTGGCTTCTCTGGCTTCTCGGGGCGACCTCCATGGCTGTCCGCTGCCACGGGAAGGTCCCGTTAGGAGCACCGTGCGTCCTTTGTTATTCTCCGAGCGCATGGGAATCACCGATCGAGAGCAATCCATCGTGCAACCGCAAGCGGAACTCGAGCGCGGCCTGGGCCTGAAAGAAGCCGTGGCGCTGAACATGATCGAAATCGTGGGGATCGGTCCGTTTGTGGTGAGTTCGCTCGTGATCAAGGCCATGGGGGGCCCGCAGGCGCTGATCGCCTGGCTCGCGGGTGCTCTGCTGGCGACGCTGGACGGATTTGTGTGGTCGGAACTGGGTGCGGCCATGCCCAAGGCAGGCGGCACCTATGTGTTTCTGCGCGAAGCCTACGGTCCCGGAAAATGGGGCAGGTTGATGTCGTTTTTGTTTGTCTGGCAGACCCTGGTACAAGCGCCGCTTTCGGTGGCATCGGCGGCCATCGGATTTTCCGACTACGCCAAGTTTATTTATCCGTTCAACAAGTGGGAAGCAAAGGCCATCTCCGGCGGGCTGGTGATCCTGTTAGTGATTCTGCTGTACCGGCGAATCACCACGATTGGAAAAATCTCCGTGCTGTTGTGGATCGGCGTGGTCGGCACCATGCTGTGGCTTATCTGGGGAGGAGTTCGCCATTTCGATGCGAAGATGGCGTTTGATTTTCCGCCCGGGGCGTTCCAGCTTTCGCCGGTGTGGTTTGCCGGCCTGGGCGCGGCGATGGTCAGCACGATTTACAGCTACTTCGGCTATTACAACATCTGCCATCTGGGCGGCGAGATTCGCGACCCCGAGAAAAATATTCCCCGCGGCATCTTTCTGTCGATCCTGGGGATCACGGTCTTGTACCTGGCGATGCAGACCAGCATTCTGGGCGTGGTGCCTTGGCGCGAGGCGCAGAATTCACCGTACCTCGCAAGCCTGTTCGTCGAACGTTTGTACGGCCAGGGCGCGGCGCGGTTCGCGACGGTCATGGTTTTATGGATCGCCATGGCCAGCGTATTTTCGGTGCTGCTCGGCTATTCACGGGTGCCTTATTCGGCAGCACTCGATGGAAATTTCCTTCCGATATTTGCCCGCGTGCACCCCACCAAACATTTCCCGCACATTTCGCTGCTGTTCCTCGGCGGGCTGTCGTTCCTGTTCAGCCTGACGCTGCGACTGAAAACAGCCATCGCAGCGATTCTGGCGATGCGCCTGCTGGTGCAGTTCATCGGCCAGGCGGTGGGCGTGATGCTGTTGCGGAAGCGCTGGGGCAGCGAGAAGTTGCCGTTCAAGATGTGGCTGTATCCCGTTCCCGCGGTCGTCACCATGTTTGCCTGGGGATGGCTGTTCTGGCAGACCGGGGCGGTGCGGAAATGGGGCATCCTCGAAGTGGCGCTCGGTGCGATTGCATTTCTGGTTTGGACACGAGAGATGCGACAATGGCCCTTCGCGAAATCAAGCGAGCAGCGGCCGGCAATCAGCGACCTGTGAACCATTCCCTGCTGGAGTTTTCATGATGCGGTTTTTCCATCGGGCTTTTCAAGCGCTGCTCCTGCTGGCCACGGCCGCGCCGCTCTGGGCGCAGTTTCCGGCCGCACCGGGAACCGGCCCCGGCCTGCCGGAGACGATTGAGGCCATCGACAGTGCCCGCGTGACCACGCGCATTCTGTACATAACCGCGCATCCGGATGACGAGAGTGCGGCCGTGCTGACCTACTTGGCACGCGGACTGCACGCCGATGTGGCTCTGCTCTCCCTCACCCGCGGCGAAGGAGGCCAGAATGCGCTCGGTCCCGAGCAGGCGCCGCAGCTCGGATTGATCCGTACGCAGGAGTTGCTGGCCGCCACGCGCGGCTATGGTGTGAAGCTGTATTTCACGCGGGCGCGCGATTTTGGATATTCGAAAACTCCCGAGGAAACAGAGAAGATCTGGGGCCAACAGGTACTCGAAGACATGGTGCGGGTCATCCGCTCCTTCCGCCCGGACATCGTCATCAATCACTGGGGCGGAGTACATTCCGGCCACGGACATCACCAAGCCGCGGGCATGCTCACCCCCAAAGCGGTCGAACTTGCCGGCGACGCCTCCTACAATCCGAGCGACCCGACCGGCAAGTTGCCCATCCCGCTCGAGGAAGCCCCTTGGAAGGCGCGGTCCGCTCTCCGCACTCCCGGGAAAGCTCCGATTCTCATCCTGGACCTCGACCGCGGCGAATCGCCGACTGGTCTCGTCCTTCGGCTGGATGACGTCGATCCGCTGTACGGAAAGAGCTATCGCGAGATTGGTCTCGACGCCTTCGTGAACCACCATACCCAAGGCATCGCAGGCTTTCTGAATTCACCGTTCCTGCGTCGTCCGATCGCTCTGGTGCCGGAACAGGGAGGGACTGTCGACGCCGCCCAACTGGCCGAACCTCTCACCGCGCTGCTTCCCGGATGCACGGCTTTTGCGGGTGCTTCTGATTTACTCCGGCAGGCCCGCGAATCGGTTCTGCAAGAGAATTTCAGGGCCGCAACGCGCCAGCTGGCCGATGCCGCAAACGACTTCAAGGACTGGCACCTGAAATGTCCGTATGCCATTCCTCCCTCGAGCTCCGCCGAGATGCAGTTCCTTGCCGACATTGGGCGCGCCCAGGCGCGTGTTGAGAAGGCTCTCGCACTTGCCGCAGGCGCACGTCTGAGTGCAGACGCGGACACCAGCACTCTTGCACCGGGCAACACCTTTCACATTTCCGCCCGTTCGATCTGTCGCAAGGAGGTCGAGTGCACTTTCTCTCCGGTGACCATCGACCTGCCTGCCGGCTGGCAACAGTCCGCAGCCCAAGGAGACCAGGCAAAGGGATATCAGTTCACTCTCTTGCTGGATCGAACGCCAGGGGTTGCAGCGCCGCCGGCCGACCCGGAAGTCCTCGGCCGAGAGCGAATCTCTGCGCTGCTCCCCGAGCTTCCGCCACTCCTGACTGCGCGGCAAAAGGTCGCCGTCGCCGGCTACGAGATGCACTTGACCGAGCCGGTTACGCATATCGAGGCCACTACCACAAGCGTTGTCCGGGTGCCCTTGCGCCTGGTTCCCGAGTTCACCGTCGCCGTCGATCCAACGCAATTCATCGCCGTTCTCAATGCGCCGCACAAACCGTTCGACGTCTTCCTTCGCGTTCATTCCTACTCCGAAAAACCCTCAAAAATCTCCGTTGCACTGGACGTCCCCGACGGCCTGATCACGAGCTCGCCCGTTGATCTCCAGTTCACCGGCGCCGGCGATCAGTACGCAAAACTCACCGTCACTCCTCCTGCCAGACTTGCTCCCGGTAACTTCACGCTGTCCGCTTACGCCATACGCTCCGGCCAAAAATTCTCGACCTCGCTCGAGCCCCTCCCGTCCATGCCTACCATTCTCTGGAGCGCGCCTGCGCAAACGGTCATCCATGCGTTCGACATCAACGTCCCTGCGAATCTCCGTGTCGGCTACCTGTCCGCCGAGGGGGAGCCTATCCCCGATGCGCTCCGCCGTCTCGGCATCAACGTCGAACTGCTGGACACCAACGCCCTGGAGTTCGGCCCTCTGTCGCATTACGACGCCATCGTCGTCGGTGTGCGCGCCTACGAACTTCGCCCGGAACTGGCCGGTGCCAATCAGCGTCTTCTCGACTACGTTTCCGCAGGGGGCACTCTCGTCGTGCAATACAACCGGGACAGCGTCTGGGATAAACTCCTTCCCGCCCCCTATCCTGCCAGCATCGCCGTGTCCGCCGTTGCCGGCACACCGGCTGCGCTTCCGCGGATCACCGACGAAAACGCCGAAGTGCGATTACTCCATCCCGACGATGCGCTGCTCAACAAACCGAACAAGATCACCGCTGCCGATTTCGAGAACTGGGTACAGGAACGCGGCCTCTATTTTTGGAGCGACTTTGATTCTCGCTACACACCGCTCCTCGCCATGCATGACCCGGGGGAAAAGGATCTGCTGGGCGGCTTGGTGTATGCGAACTACGGTAAGGGAACCTACATTTATACCGGGCTGGCCTTTTTCCGGGAGTTGCCGGAAGGCGTACCCGGAGCCTACCGGTTGTTCGTTAACCTGCTGAGCGCATCGAAGCAGAACTAAAGCGCCTTGCCGGATGGACCAACTAGGCACAGGCCGCCACGGAGTGAGGCGCACTGCGCTATCCTCAAATCTGCCCAATACGTCGGAACAGTTCGCATCCTCATCTGGGGTGAAGTCTAGGCGCAGAAAATTCCCGCGGGAGTCGATCGAGCATGAACAGCAAGAAGAACAAAGCAAACGGCAAGAAACTCATGGAGCGTTCTCTCGGTGTGCTCCTTTTCCTGGTGCTGAGCCTGGCGATGGCCGGCAGCGCCGCGGCGCAAAAGAAGAAGAAAGACGCCGACGACTCGCAGCCCGTCCCGCCTCCGAGCGTGGTGGCCTCAGCCCCGGACCAACAGAAAATCGACTACGCCATCGGAGAGTTTCTGGGAGCCTGGCAGCTCGGTGACATTGAGAAGATGCACAAGAACGTTGCCGATGACGTTTCCGTGGTGGCGGGAACGTGGACCCCGCCTGCCGTCGGCTGGACCAACTACCTGACGGCCTATGAAACCCAGCGCATGCGCATGCAGCAAGTACGCCTCGACCGCAGCAATACGCTGGTGCGCATTGCGCCCTCGGCCACCTTTGCGTGGGCGTGTTATCAATGGGATTTCAGCGCGGTGGTCGATGGGGTGCCTATGGCAGCGGAAGGCCAGACCACCCTGATTCTTGAAAAGAAGGACGGCAACTGGGTCATCGTGCACAATCACACTTCACTCGTACAGGCTTCTCAGCCAGCAAGCCCCGCGAGTGCCGCGCCGCAGCCTGCAGCACCCGCCCCGGCCAAACCGTAACGAACCGAGGACTGGGACGTGGGCCCGCAAGCCGGTTCAGAAGTTCTTCAGGCCGTGGTAGACGAATATGCCTGCCATCACCAACAGCAGCAGCCCGGAAGCGATTCCGCTGGTTAGAATGGGCATGGAGAACTTTCCGATCTTGGTGATCAGATCTCTCTGCTGCCTGGCCATATGCTCTTCAGCAGCATCGATAAAGATCTGGTCGTCCTCATGACTGGAAAGGACGCTACGCCAAGCGACGAGCACGAGAAAGATGGCAGTAATGATTCCCCAGACGATCAGAAGATAAAGCATTGGTCCCGTAAACACTGATTCCATGGCATCCATAGCAACCTCCCGTTGGAACCGGTCCCCGGTACCTGCGCTGCGGTGGCAGGTAGGTGTCTTATGGGCGGAGTATAGCACCGCGGGAAGAGAAAGCTAGAGGGCAGGTCACCCGCACCGCCAGCCAATCGTTTGTTTGGTGCCCTTCCCGAAGCGGACCAGGCGACCTGCTGGAATGTCTATCCCTCGGCTTTTGCCCGATCCGCCCGGCGATAGAATTCCGGGCCGCTTTCGAAGAAGAGCCGGCCATCGAACGGTGTTGACCGAGGTGCAAAGGCGCCCGGGCAAGCCAGTTTCGTTGACAAACGTGGAAGGGAGCCTCAGAATTGTATTTGCCTCGTTTAACTGCACTTGTGCCCAAGTGGCGGAACTGGCAGACGCGCTAGCTTCAGGAGCTAGTGGCCTTACGGTCGTGGAGGTTCGAGTCCTCTCTTGGGCACCATTCTTTTCCCCGAATTTCTGCAAACCTGAAAATCCGCATTTGCCGCGGTTGCGACTTACCCGGCAGCCAGGTACACATAGCGTGCGACGAACAACACGGTGAGAATCCATTGCAGGGGGCTGATCTCCCGGACCTTGCCGGCAGCAAGCTTGGCGATCGTGTAGGAGATCACGCCGAGGCTCAGGCCGGTTGCAATGCTGAAAGTCAGCGGCGTTGTGACCAGGGTAACGAAGGCGGGGAAGGCTTCGGTAAAATCCTTCCAATCCACTTGCGCCACCGATTCGGTCATGAGCGCGCCGACCAGGATGAGCGCTGGAGCGGTTGCAAATGCGGGAATCGCCGCAGCCACGGGTGAAAAAAACATGGCCAGGAGGAACAAGGCCGCCACCATGACGTTGCTGAGACCGGTGCGCGCCCCTGCCGCCACACCTGCCGCGCTCTCGATATAGCTGGTCACGGTGGAAGTGCCGGTAAGCGCGCCGAAGATCGTGCCGACGCCGTCGGCCAGCAGAGCACGCCCGACACGTGGAATTTTCCCGTCCTTGACGAATCCCCCCTGCTCGCACACCCCGACCATGGTTCCGACGTTGTCGAACAAGTCCACAAAAAGAAAGATGAAAATGATTTCGATGAGGCCCAGGCGGAGCGCGCCCTGCACGTCCAGTTTCATAAAGGTGGTGGAAGGATGCGGAAAGGCAAGGAACGAACTGGGCCAGTGGGACAAGCCGCGCAGGATTCCAAACAGTGTGGTGCCCAGGATGCCGATGAGGATGGCGCCGTTCACCCGCCGCACCATCAGCGCGAGCGTGAGGATGAGGCCGATGCAGGCGGCCTGCACCTCGGGATCGGCGAAATTGCCCAGACTGACGAAGGTGGCCGGACTCGCGACCACCAGCTTGGCGCTGCGCAGGCCCACAAAGGCAATGAACATGCCGATGCCGCCGGCGGTGGCGTGTTTTAGTCCGTAGGGAATGCCGTTGACGATCTGCTCGCGCACCTTGGTGACGGTCAGAAGGACAAACAGGACGCCGGAAAGGAACACCGCACCGAGAGCCGTAGGCCATGGCACATGCATGCCCAGGCAAACCGAGTAGGTGAAGTAGGCGTTCAAGGACATCCCCGGCGCAAGGGCAATGGGATAATTCGCATAGCACCCCATCACCAGGGTGGCAACGGCCGAAGCCAGGCAGGTAGCGAAAACCACGCCTTCTGCAGGCATGCCTGCTTGCGAGAGGATTTGCGGGTTCACGACAATGATATACGCCATGGTCAGGAACGTGGTGACACCGGCGAGCAGTTCGCGTCGTACGGTCGTATGATTTTTTTCGAGTGCAAAGAACTTCTCGAGGAAGGGTGTGGTCGGCATTTTCCGTGTCGAACTACGGGAGCGAGAACTGTACGGTTGAGCCAGCGCTTCTGTCAATGACCGACGCACTTCTTCGGACAGCGGAGGCGGCGACAACGTGGCGAACCCGTTTGACCTGGGTCGGCGAGCGGGTTACGATGCGCGGCAATGCACGAACTCCTTGCTGCCAGCATCCTCCCCGTGGAACCGGACCGTCGGCCGCGCCTCGGGCTTGCGCTTCTCTCGGCGATCTTCCTGGCCGGAGTGTTTATTTTTCTCCATGTGGGACGGTGGCTGGTGGTCGAGGACCCGCTCGAAAAGGCTTCGGCGATCGCGGTATTGAGCGGGCGGATGCCCGGCCGGGCTCTCGAGGCGGCCCGCGTCTACAAACAAGGATTCGCAACAGAAGTATGGCTCACCCATTCAACCGAACCGGGCGCCACCATGGCAAAACTCTCCGTTCCGTTTACGGGTGAGGATTTTTATAACCAGCAGATTCTGGAGCATGCCGGCGTTCCGGAAAGCGCGATCCGGGTGCTCGAACCCCCGATTGTGAACACCGCCGACGAGGTGAGAACCATCGGCGAAGCGCTGCGAAAGAAGAATCTGCCGAAGGTCATTATCGTGACTTCGAAAGTGCATACCCGGCGCACCAAGGTTCTCTGGAAGCGATTGTCGGCCGGGGATGGCACGGCGATCCTGCACGGCGATTCTGACGACTCGTTTGATCCCGCACGGTGGTGGACGACGACGAGCGACGCTCTGGACGTGGTTCGCGAGCTGCTGGGTTTGGCGAATGCGTGGGCCGGCCTGCCGCTGCGGCCTACGACGTGAACGAGGGTCGGTAATCTCAGAAAAACAAGAATCGTTTGCGTTTTCTGGGTTCTGCGTCCGAGGAAACTTCCGGGACATACGGCAACGGGCGCCCTTCAAATGCGGCCAGCGGGTTATCAAGGAAAATGGATTTAGCCTTTTCCTCTCCGAGCTGCAGAGCAACCGCGTCATAGGCAAATTTCAATTTCAGGGGGCGCCGGCCGGTGTTGTGCGCATCGCTCGAAATAAAATGAACCATGCCGCCGGCCAGCCAGCTCCAGGCGTGTTGTTGCGGGCCGGGTCCGAACACTCCGGCCAGTGAACCAGCGGTAATCTGCACAAAGCATCCCTGTCCGATCCATTTGAGGAGGCGTTCGGGATGGGTGCGAAGAATTCCGTTTCGTTCCGGATGGGTAACGATCGGGCGAATTCCCGCCAGCTGCAATTCATGCAAGGTCTGGTCCAGGGAAGGCGGAATGGAAAAGTCGTTGAACTCCACCAGCAAGTAGTCCTTCTGGTTCAGGCAGAATCGCTCCGGCTGGTTGCGGATGGCGAGTATGTTTTCGTGACTCAGGTGAAAATCGCACCCGGTCGCGACCGTCAGGCGGCCGTCGAGCCGGTCCTGCAACTCCCCGGCTGCAGCCCGCACTTTCGCGAAGTCAAAGGAATAATCGGGGCTAGCGTGTGGCGTGCCGACAACGTGGGTAATGCCGTCGGCAATCGCGTCTTCGGCCATGGCCAGAGAATCTTCTATCGCTTTGGCGCCGTCATCGAGTCCCGGCAGGATGTGAGAGTGAAGATCAATCATGCTGTTCCAAGTATGCGTTAAGGATGCCACGCAGAGAAGACCTGCCAGATACCGAGACAGAACATCAGCGCCGCGAAGACCTGGCGCATGCGCCTTGGATTGAGCCGGCGAGCCAGATGGCTGCCGACGATGCCTCCGACGAAAACGCCCGGAATCAGCAGCAATCCTGTTTGCCAGGAGACGTAGCCTGCTTTCGCGTAGGTGAGAAAAGCAAGCAGACCGGTGGGGGGGATCAGGGCCACTAGACTGGTGCCCTGCGCGCGGTGCTGGCTAAAGCCAAAAAGCAGCCCGAGCAGCGGCACCAGGAGCACGCCTCCACCGATGCCCACCATTCCGGAAGCGACGCCGCAGAACGCGGCCACCCCCAGGATGCCCGAAGTGCGCGCAAGGTTCTTCGACTCGTTCGGCCGGTCGGTCATGGCCGTACCCGGAGCGGCTTGTGTTTTCTTCCACAGCAGGATGGCCGAGAGGATGAGGAAAAACCCGAAGATTCCCCGAAGGTCCCGCGAAGGCAAGGGTACGGCGATTCGCCCCCCGACATACCCGCCAAGCAAGAATCCGATGGCGCAATAAACTCCTGCGGGAAGATCGACTTGGCCATTCTTCCAGTACTGCCGCAGGGCTCCCAGGCCGATGGGGGGCAAGAGAATAAAGAGGGATGTGCCTTGCGCCAGGTGCTGGTCGTAACCGAGCAGATACACCATGGCCGGCACCAGCACCACACCGCCGCCGATACCGAGCAAGCCGACGAGCACGCCGACCCCGAGCCCGAGAACCAAGATGGTGAGAATCAACATGCCCTTATCCCTGCCTGGCTGAGAGATTTCCCCGCGGGGTGTTACACCCTATCTTGCCTTGGCTCAGGCGGCAGGGGCAAAGAGTTCTTCGCGCCCCGCAAAAGCAGGTGAAGGAATAGATACACGTCGCGGCTTGGCGCAAAGTCCGGGACTGAAACTGCTATAGTAGTGATGTCGTTTGTCCCTTTCTGTTCAGGGTCAAGGTCACCTCCCCCAGGGAAGGATTGAGGAGCAAGTTCCATCACATGCCAACGGATAGAAAACCAGAGTTTTTTAAAGGTGCACAACTAAAAGTCGGAATCATCGGCTGCGGTTATGTCGGGTTGCCCCTGGCGCTCCGCTTCGCAGAGGCGGGCCACAAGGTCACGGGCTTTGACACCGACCCCAAGAAAGTACAGATGCTGAATTCCGGAAAGTCCTACATCGAGCACATTCAGCAAACCAAGATTCAGCAGTATGTAAACAGCCGGCACTTCGGCGCGACGTCCGATTTTTCGAGACTCAGCGAAGCGGACGCGATTTTGATCTGCGTTCCCACGCCGTTGAACGAATATCGCGAGCCGGATTTGAGCTACGTCGAAGAGACGGCCAAATCCATCCAGCCGCACCTGCAAAAGGGACAGCTGGTGGTACTGGAGTCGACGACCTATCCGGGAACCACCGAAGAGCTGGTGCTGCCCATCCTCGAGAAGAGCGGACTGCGCTGCCCGATCGCTGCCGGACCGGAAAATGAGAACGTGGCAGGGGACTTCTTCCTGGCCTTCTCTCCGGAACGGGAAGATCCGGGCAACAAACAATTTGGACTGGCGCAGATCCCGAAGGTGGTGGGCGGGGTCAACCCGCCGAGCGGACGGGCGGCCCAGGCGCTGTACGCGCAAGTGGTCGCCAAGGTAATCCCGGTAAGCTCGACTCGCGCCGCGGAAATGGCGAAGCTGCTCGAAAACATCTTCCGCTGCGTGAATATCGCATTGGTGAACGAGTTGAAGCTTCTCTGCCTGCGCATGGGCGTAGACGTCTGGGAAGTTATTGATGCCGCGGCATCGAAGCCTTTCGGGTTCATGCCTTTCTATCCCGGCCCCGGACTGGGCGGCCATTGTATTCCGGTGGATCCCTTCTATCTATCCTGGAAAGCGCGGGAATACGACTTTTCGACGCGTTTTATCGAGTTGGCGGGCGAAGTGAATACCGCCATGCCCTATCATGTGGTTGATTCCGTGGCCGAAGCGCTGAACCAGCACAAGAAGAGCCTGAAAGGGTCAAAACTGCTGGTGCTCGGGGTGGCCTACAAGAAGGATGTCGATGATCTGCGCGAATCGCCGACCCTCAAGATCATGGAAATTTTGCAGAAGCGCGGGGCAGAGTTCGATTACAACGACCCGTACTTCCCGCATCTGCACAAGATGCGGCACTACGACTATTCTCATATGAAGTCAGTGCCGTTGAGCACGGAAAACATCGCCAAATATGACGCCGTGCTGATCGCCACAGACCATTCGAGCTACGACTATGCGGCGATTGTGGACGCGGCAAAGCTGGTGGTCGACACACGGAACGCCACCCGCCGGGTCATCCGGCATCGTCAGAAGATCGTCCTCTGCTAGGGCGACCTGCCTGAGCCCCAACCGGGCATTGCGGGCCAGGGCATCCATGCAACGGCTCGCGGTAGAAAAACAGAGCAATGTGTCTTATTGCGCTTTGGTGAGTTCAACGCGGGCGGTGGCCACAGGCAATACCGCTTCCATGAGCACCGGCAGCCGCGCCGCATCATTCGTAAGGTAAAGAAGGAAGTGGGCATCCTTCATTTCCGTCCCGTCGTCCAGAACGTGAATCTCGATCTTTAGGGTGTTGAATTTGCCCGCAGGCACGCTCGCGGAAACAGATTTGGCCACCAGCACGGCGCGAACATCGTAAAGTTTGTGACCGTCAAAGACCGGGCTGCGCACTTCGCTGGTGTGATTCCAGTCCACTCCCCGCAGATATTCGAGCATCCCCAAAGGGTCTCGCGTTCCCGGCAGGACCCGCACGGCGCTACTCCCGTCCGGGGCGGGTTCGCGCAAGGAGGGCAGCATGCGCTCCACGCTATCGACCTTCTGGCCTCGTTCGCTCAGGTGCATTTCATACTGCTGGCTGGTCATGCTCCCCGCGTCGCTGTAAGAATCGAATTGATCGTCAAGCTCAAAGACCATGCGATAGGGATTTTCCGTGTGCGCAAAAGCCTGCAAGTGCCAGGCGCTCTTGCCTCCCGCATTTCTTTTTTCCACGGCCACGATTTTCAGATTGGCGACCGTGCTATTCAGCTTGGTGACGTTGGCGTCGTATTGCAAGGTTTCCCCCGGATGCAGGGCGAATCCCGGCTCTGCCGCTGGCGGCTCCTTTCTGTTCGGCGATTCACCGGGAAGCGGAGCGCCCGCCGCGGAACTGCCGGGAGCGTTCGGCGAAGGGGGCGGCGGAGCGGGAGCGGGCCAATGGGTGGCAACGTGGGTTTCGCGGGGAACGGGGGGCGCAAATTTGCGGTAGAGCAGCCATGCTGTACCGAGCAGGAGGATGCAAATCAATAGCAGCCAGACCAGTTTTTTGCTCATGCTCTTTGTGTGACGTCAGCAAGAATCAAGACGTTCGGGCCTCTCGTCCCATCGTACAATAAGACGGACTGGTTCACAGGAGGCTGAGGAGATGCGCTACCTTGTCACGGGGGGCGCCGGATTCATCGGCTCAAACACAGTAGACGAACTGGTGCGACGCGGGCATGGTGTCGTCGTGCTGGACGATCTCTCTTCGGGCAAGGAAGAGAACCTTGCCGAGATTCGCAGCAAGATTACGTTTGTAAAGGGCTCCATCACCGACCTCGAAGCGGTCCAGAAGGCCATGCACCAGGCCGACTATGTCGTCCATCTCGCCGCACGCACTTCGGTGCCTCGGTCCGTCAAGGACCCGCTCGAGACGAACAGGATCAACGTCGAGGGAACCGTGAATGTTCTGGTGGCCGCGCGCGACAACCGGGTGAAGCGCGTCGTACTCGCCGCGTCCTCTTCCGCGTATGGTGAAACCCCCACGCTCCCCAAGGTTGAGACGATGCAGCCGCAGCCGATCTCACCCTACGGCGTATCGAAGTACGTCGGCGAGTTGTATTCCCACGCTTTTGGGCGTTGCTATGGGCTCGAAAACGTTTCGCTCAGGTATTTCAATATATTCGGCCCTCGCCAGGATCCGGATTCACCGTACTCCGGGGTGCTGTCGAGGTTCGCAACGGCGTTTCTCGAACAACAGCAACCCGTCATTTACGGTGACGGCGAGCAGACGCGCGATTTCACATTTGTCGATAACGCCGTGCAGGCCAATCTTCTGGCCTGCGAGGCTCCCGGGGTATCCGGCGGGGTGTTCAACATTGGGACCGGCGGCCGGGTGTCCCTCAATCAGACTTTGGAACTGCTCCGGCGGATCACCGGCCGTCAGCTCGAGGCCAAATACGACCCGGCCCGGGAGGGCGACATCCGGGATTCACAAGCGGATATCAGCAAGGCCCGAGAACTGCTTGGGTATGAACCAACCGTGCAATTCGAAGAAGGCCTGGAACGCACTTTCGCCTGGTATCAGCAGCACCACACCAAGAAAGCAGAAAAGTAAGCCAGCCGGAGACGGCTTCCCCGCATCTAGAAGGGGGGAAGGCGCGGTCGGCTACAAATCCTTCCTTGCGCATGCTAGGCTAGCACTTCGTTCACCGAGCAAACTGACTGCGTGAAGATAGATCTATCCATTTCCAGCCTAGGTCGGAGGGGTCGACTGCTCTTTTCCCTCCTGGTGGCTCTGTTTCTTGCCCGTACCGGCGGCACCCAACAAGTCCCTGCCTCGCGGCCGAGCGGAGGGATGGCTGAGATTACGGCCAACGGACCGCAGCGGCGCGAAGGCGATCTTTACATCGCGGACAAGGATGTCGATGTCCACTATAAGGGCATGCGCCTGCAGGCCGATCATGTGGAATACAACACCGACACTTCCGAGGCCGTAGCCCGCGGGCACGTGGTTTTTGACTTCGAGAACCAACATCTGGAGGCGGAGGAAGCGGAATTGAATATCGCTTCGAGCAAAGGCACCTTCCAGAACGTCCGCGGGTCGATCCGGCTGGATCGGCGGCCTAATCCGCTGCTCCTGGTCACCGAGAATCCGCTGTATTTTGAGGCCAAACAGGTGGACCGCGTTTCTGAGGACGTCTATCTGGTACATCACGGCTGGTTCACGATCTGCAATCCGCAAAATCCGACCTGGCAGTTTTACGGTCCGGAAGCAAAATTGACGCTCGAAAAATCGGTGGCACTGGTCAACGCCAATTTTCGGTTGTACCGGGTGCCGCTGTTCTGGACACCTTACGCGACCGCCCCGGCCGGCGAACACATCCGTCAGTCCGGCTTCATGCTGCCGATTCTCGGTGACAGCAACAGCAAGGGTTTTACGTTTGGCGACGCTTTTTACTGGGCCCCAAAAACCTGGATGGATGCCACGCTGGGCTTCGAGTATTTCGGGAAGCGGGGACCCGGGCAACGCGCCAACTTCCGCGCCCGGCCTTTCGAAAACACCTCCATCAAATACAGCTACTTCGGCGTGGAAGACCGCGGGGTGCCGGGTACAAATCCCCCCGAAAAACAGGGAGGATACGAGCAGCAGCTGGAAGTGCAGTCCCTGTGGACCCACGGGTGGCGATTCGTCACCGATCTCAACCAGCTCTCCTCGCTTACCTTCCGCCTGGCTTTTGCCGGAACCTACAACGAAGCCATCAGCTCGGAAATTCGCAGCGCGGTTTTTCTCACCAATAATTTCAAGGGATTCAGCTTTAACGTGGACGGCTTGAACGACCGGAGTTTCCTCGAACTGAGCCCCCCCAACAGCGTGGTGTTGCGCAGCGCACCGGAAGTGAGTTTTTCTTCCGTGGAACAGGCGCCGTGGCACGATTTGCCGGTGTATTTCTCCTTTTCATCGTTTGCCGGCACGGTATACCGACAAGACGAGTTCATCACCACGCCAAATTTCGTCGCCCGCACGGAGTTTGCCCCCAAAGTCACCATCCCGATTCATTTTGGTGACTGGCTCGGCCTGACCACCTCCGCCACTTTCCGGACCACCTTTTACAACGACTCCTTCAACGCCGATGGCGGCGTCTCCGGCCAATCCATCAGTCGCAACACCGGCGAGTTCACCGTCGAACTGCGCCCGGCCACACTCGAAAGATACTTTGACCGTCCCGCCACGCGCCGCCGCTACAAGCACACCATCGAACCTGTGGTGACGTATAACTACGTTACCGGGGTCAACAATTTCTCTGATTTCATCCGCTTCGACAGCAACGCCACGCTAACCAATACCAACGAAATCGAATACGGAATCAACCAGCACTTGTATTTGAAGGACGGGACCAGCCAGCCGGTGGATTTTCTTTCCTGGAAACTGGTGCAGAAGCACTACTTTGATTCGACCTTTGGAGGGGCGCTGGTTCCGAACCAGCGGAACGTGTTTCAGGCGCTCGATTCCGTCTCGCCCTTTGCCTTCGCTTCCACGCCACGGGACTGGTCACCCATTGTCAGCGACATCACGCTCACGCCCGGCGGCCGCTACGACGCGGAATCCATCATCGAGTACGACCCGCAGTTAAAGAAGGTGACCACCATTGGCACACTCCTGAAAGTGAGGCCTTACAGCGAGTTCTACGCCACGGTTGCCGATTTTCGTTTACAGGGCGATCCCGTCGTCCAGCCGCCTTCGCACCAGATTCGAGGCATCATCGGATACGGTGATCTGGTGCAACAAGGTTTTAACTTCTCCGCCGGGCTCAGTTACGACATCTTGACCGACACCTTGCTGAACCAGTTCGTGCAAGTCAGCTACAACGGCGGCTGTTGCGGATTGTCTGTGGAATACGGGCGTTTCAATTTGGCCACGGTCCGGTCTGAAAACCAGTTTCGCGTCGGGTTGATCCTCGCGAATATCGGGACTTTCGGAAACCTGCGACGGCAGGAGAAAATTTTCTGAGTGCCGGAGGAAGCCAACTCGCCTTCGCGTCCATTTCCGAAGTCGGGAAGTTGTTCCGCCGAGGCAAACTTTCACCGCTCGAACTGACCCGGCTGCTCCTCGATCGCATCAGCAAGACCAATCCTTCCCTGAATGCCTACATCACTGTTTCTGAAGAAATGGCCCTCGAGCAAGCGGCCAAAGCGGAATCGGAGCTCTGTAGTCGACGACGAGGCGGGAGCCAGAGAGACCGCGGACCGCTTCATGGCATTCCCATCTCCCTCAAGGACAACATCTATACGAAAGGGGTTCGCACGACCGGCGGCTCCACAATTTTGCGCGAGTTCGTGCCGCTTTGTGATGCGCCGGTCGTCCGGCTGCTCAAGAAAGCCGGTGCGGTGATGGTCGGAAAAACCAACCTGCACGAGTTCGCCTACGGCGTGACCACGGAGAATCCGCATTTCGGGCGCACCCGAAATCCCTGGGATCTCGAACGTATTCCCGGCGGCTCGAGTGGCGGATCCGCCGCGGCGGTGGCCTCAGGATTATGTTACGGAAGCATCGGCACGGACACGGGGGGCTCGGTTCGCATCCCGGCGGCACTTTGCGGCGTGGTTGGCCTGAAGCCGGGGCTCGGCCGCGTGAGCGCGGAAAACGTCATCCCCTTGTCGAGAACTCTGGATTTCGTCGGGCCACTGGCACGCAGCGTCGAAGATGCGACGGCTCTGCTCGGAGCGATTCTTCGGAGCGGAGAAAAAGAGGCTCGGCGGTCTCGATTGCCCTTCTCTTCGTCCGGCGGCCCGAGCCTGGCCCTCGGAATTCCCCGGGAGTTTTTTCTGGAAATCCTCGACCCGGAAGTTCGGACTGCGTTCGACAACGCCCTGGGCATCCTGAAAAAGAGGGGCGTACGTTTGAAGGACGTGACGTTGCCGATGCTCTCGGAGACGGAAGACGCCGGAAACCAGATCGCCTGGGCGGAGGCGACCGAGTATCACCAGCAGGCTGGTTGGTTTCCGGAGCGCGCTGAGGAGTATGGAGAAGACGTTCGGATGCGTCTGGAAATGGGCACTCAGGTGACCGCGGTCGGTTACTTGCGGGCCATCGAAACGCGCGAAAAATTCATCCAGTCCTTTCATGGCCTGCTGGCCGCCCATCGACTTGACGCTCTGGTCTTCCCCACCACACCGATCGCCGCACCCAAGATGAGTGAAGAAAATATTGCCATCGACGGCGCAATTCATTCGACACGCGCGCTGCTGTTACGCCTGAACCGCCCCGCTAACCTCGCAGGTGTTCCGGCAATCTCGGTGCCGTGCGGCCTGACCAAAAGCGGATTACCCATCGGGCTGCAGTTTATGGCCGGCGGTCCGGAAGAACGGCTGCTGCTCGGGATGGCTCTCGGATTCGAACGGGAGTGCGCCTTTCGGGCCCGTCCCAACCTCGATCCTGTGTGCTAGGATTCAGCTTCCTTCGGCCGCCGACCCTGTCTTCACAGCTCCCGGCCGTCGCATGATCGAGCTGCCGATCAGGTAACCCAGCGTGCCGGTGGCCATTCCAGCAAAGACGTCGGCCAGGTAATGGTAGCGGCCCCAGACGGTACTCAGGCACATGCACAGGAATACCGGCAGCAAGGCCCAGAACAAGGTGCGACGAAATCTCCACGCCCCCCAGAGAGCGGCCGTGGCGCCGGCTACATGCTCAGAAGGAAAGGCAGCTCCTCGCACCCGCCCAAAATGCTCGATGAAATTCACGGTCGCCGTTATCGGGCCTCCCGCCAGAGGTGCGTGCCAGGAACCGGCCATTGCAAACCACGGGCTTTCCACGGGAAAGAACATGGCGATGAAATAGCCGATCATGTAGCCGACCATCGAATAGGTCATTACCGACCAGTAATCGTGCCACTTTCGCCGCACATATAGGGTGCCGCCGAGAATCAGCAAGTAGGTGAAGTACGACAGGTAGACCAGTTGCATGAACTCATTCCGGGGCCGGGTCGCGAATTGCTCGAGCCAAAGCGAAGGGTAGACGCCGGTCAGCCAATAATCGAAGGCCATGAGCTTGGCGTCCTGCCAGTGAGGCGTGATCAGAGTCATAAGATGCGCCAGCTCTTCAAAACAGAAAAGAAAAAAGAGGTGCGGATACCAATAGCGCCAGAAGTGCCACCAGCGGGCGGAGAAGGAAATGCCCCGGACCCCGGCTTGCCGCGCGGACCGAGCCTGCGCGCGGCAGAGGATCAGCACCAGGGCCGCCAGGCCAGCTTGGGTTGCAAGGAGACGAACTGGGTGGGCCAGGTTCCCCGCAAACACGGCGATCACCGCGCTCGAGGCTGCCAGGTAGGCCAGCCCCACCCACTCAAACGCGCCGCAGGCTGCCCACCCTTCAGTGATCAGCCGCTTCAGTGCCTGCCACACTCTCGGAGCTTCCCTTTCTCGGACGGGCACGACCGCCGCGGCACCCGGCAAGCGGGCCGCGACAACCCAACTCGGATCCACCGACCGCCCGTTCCACTCTCGCATCTTTCCGTCGTTCATGCCCGCCCCTCTCGCTTTTCGATTCCTGCCGCTCAACCTGAGCTTCTTTTCGGCTGGACGCTTTTCTGCACATGCCAGTGCCAGATCGGCCAATCCCGCTCATTGGCAAGGGCAGCCAAACCCTTGCCGGGATTGACCGCGTGCCCGTGGCCGACAGCACAGAGCAGTTGCCGGTCGAGCAGAGTGTTGCCGTAACCATGGCACTCGCGCAGATCGAATTTTTCACTGCGTGCGAGTTCCTTGATCGCCCGTTCCTTGACCGCCCCGGACACGGCTTCACCCGCCAGATGGCCCGTCCATTGGCCCGCTTGTTCGGCAAGGCGGGTTGCACAAACGCGAGGAAGAAACGGGTGCCCGCGTGCTTCGAGCTCACATTCGAGGGCCATGGCGGCCAGTTGCGCCAGTGGCTCGAGCGTCCCGCTCACGAGGACTATCTGGTGCCCTTGCGCGGTGTGCCAGAGGACTCGGGCAATGCCTTCGTCGAAAAAAGAGATCGACTCCATATGGCGGAAAACCAGGGCGGGGGAGAGGCCGGTTAAATACCGTTTATCGCGGTGCTGGACTGCCGGCAGCCCCTTCGGCAGCAGTCGCAACGCTTCAACGCCCCAACGCAAATAGTTCGCCCATGGAATCCTGTCGCTGCCGCGCAATGCGGCGAACAATCGCCATTCGAGAGATGGTTCGGGAACGAGCGTGCCGTCCAGATCAAAAATTGCAGCAACGCGAGGGCAGGCTTTGCTCTCCGGGTTCATACCGCGTCTCCGCTTGGAGCGCGCTTCTTGATTTGGTTCGGCAGTTTCCCGGCAAAATATTTCCAACCTTCCAGCAGCACGGGCAATCCCCGCACCAGGCAAAACCCGGCGGTCGTCCAAGTCAGCCATTGGGCTCCGGCGCGGAGCGTAGCGTCGAGATCCGTGGTCCAGGGTCGAAGCAACGCTAGCGGGCCGCGGGTCAAGGCGAGCTCTAATCCCAACCAGCAGAAGCACAGACATTTCAGAGTGGCATATGCACCGCGACTCCAGCGCGAGGCCACCAAAACCCGGGCCCACCCGCTTTGTGAGATTGCGCTCCTGCCCCAGCCGGAATGACCGGCTTTCATCGCCAAGCCGCGCAGAAAATCCGTTGCCGCCCCGCGCGCAAAAAACAACACCGGGAGCCAAAGCGACACCATCCCCACAACGGCAAAATAGGTGAAGTACATGTTCTCGATCATGCGGTCGCCGAGGATGTCGATCTGGGCGCCTTCGGGAGTGGCCATCTTCCTGGCCCGAGCCAGGTGGCCGTCGAGCGCGTCCAGAGCGATAGCGGCAATGGTCAGTCCGACCGCCAGCAAGTTCAACCAGCCGTTTCGTCCAAAGAGGCTGACGGCCAAAAATCCGACCGCCACGCGGAGCAACGTAATCTTGTTCGGTGTCCAATGCATGGTTCTTTGCCCGGTCCCTCCTGAGGCGTGAGAAAGCAGGAGCCGGGCCAGTATTCCACCGTGCAACGCATTTATTATCAGTGGATTGGCAGCGCCTTGGATGGTTGACTGGGATTCCCCTGTCCGCCAAATGCGACAGTTGACTGGCAGCTCCTTCGTCCAGAGCCCACTTTGAAGCCTGGCCGCCCGGTCCAAGGCGGGATCGTGTCACTTGCCTGGTCGACAGACGATCGGACAGACAGCGCTCGATTGGCTCAGCGAAAAGGTCCTGTGGTTTTATGCGAGAATAGGAAGGAAAGGGACAACTTGAAATGACCGATGTATCTCTTGCCGGTGCGTTCCTTGCGGGGTTGATTTCCTTTCTGTCGCCCTGCGTGTTGCCCCTGGTGCCCGGCTACATTTCCATGCTCTCGGGAATTGGCGTGGAGCAATTGCGCCAAGGGGAACAGCCAAAGAGCAGTCTGTTCGCCTCGGCACTCGCCTTTGTTGTCGGTTTTTCCGTGGTGTTCATTTCCTTCGGCGCTTCGGCGAGCGCGGTGGGCGGATTCCTGCGGCAGAACCGTGCCTTGCTTGCGCCGCTGGCCGGAGCATTGATCCTTCTTTTTGGTTTGCATCTGCTTGGCGGGCTGATTCGCATGAATGTCCGGGCCGGAATCGTTCTGGGAGTGCTATTGGCCAGCCTCGGAGTCGCGTCCCTGTTGCACCACGGTCCGCTGTTCGCCGGCCTCGGCGCCAGCCACTTCTTCTCACTCTCCTTGATCGGCTTCCTCGGTCCGCAACTGGCGCGCTGGCTGAATCAGGACGTCCGTTTGCGCAATACGGACACCAAAAGTCCAGGAATCCTGAGCGGTTTTCTTCTCGGTTTCGCCTTCGCGTTCGGCTGGACGCCCTGCATCGGCCCGATTCTCGCAACCGTGCTGGCCCTGGCCGCGGCCAGCGACACGGTGGCGCGTGGGGTTTTGCTGCTTGCCGTGTACTCGGCTGGGCTGGCCGTGCCGTTCCTGCTTACCGCGGTCGGGCTGAGCCAGTTTCTCCGGTTCTACAAGAACTTCCGGAAGTACCTGCATGTTGTGGAGCTCTTCAGTGGCGCCCTGCTGCTGTTTATTGGCGGGCTGGTGTTCTTCAATAAACTGACCTGGCTGTCCGGCAAGCTGACGTTCTTGAATCGCTTCTCCATGTGAGGAGATATTGTTCGGGTGATAAATTCATGAAAAAAATCGTCATCATCATTGCCACGGTGCTCTTCTTTGTGTTGATCACCTACTTCGCCGACCGGGCCACGCGGCTGCCACGCAAGCCGGGCGTAACCATGGCGGCATCGTCTGCCGTGAGCTTACCCGAGCCGGCGCTGGCGCTAAAGGACCTGGACAACAAGGAGGTTGCGCTGGCCGACTTGAAAGGCAAAGTCGTTTTCGTGAACTTCTGGGCCACCTGGTGCGGGCCGTGTCAGGAAGAAATCCCTTCCCTGATTGATCTGCAAAACAGATATGCATCGAAGGGTTTCACGGTTCTTGGGATTGCCATGGACGATGAAGGCAAAAGTGTGGTCGCCCCGTTCGTGGCCAAGACGAAATATGACGTCAATGGGCAAAAGGAGCTCATCAATTACCCGATTGTCATCGGAACGGATGAGGCCGCCGACAAATTCGGCGGGATCATGGGCTATCCAACCAGCTTTCTGATCTCGCGCAGCGGCAAGCAGATTATGAAGTTCCAGGGGCCCCCGGATTTGAATGAGATCGTGAAGGCCATCGATTCTGAGGAGTGACCGGAAATCACCCATGCTCTCTGAACACGAATTTCAGAACAAGGCCGACGCTGCCTTTGAGGACCTGAAGCAGCGACTGCTGAAACTCGCTGACCAACATGGCTTCGACGTGGAAGGCGAGAGCGGCAAGCTCGAAGTGATTTTCGAGGAACCGCAAGCCGCAAAATTCGTAATCTCGCCGAACACCCCCATCCGGGAGATCTGGATCTCCGCGCTATCGACCAGTTTCAAGCTCGGCTGGTCTGAGGCGCGAGGCACGTTCGTGCACCAGAAAAGCGGCGAAGATCTCCATGCGGTGATGAGCCGCGTGGTAACCCAACAACTCGGAACACAGGTGACCGTGTGAAACACATTGCCGATCGGCTTCTGGTTTTGCTGTTTGCCCTGTCGCTGGCCCTTGCACCGTTGGCCAACTCCCAAGCGGTATCCGGCAAGGATGTGCTTGCCCCTGCGGCGTATGTCTCCTTTGACCCCGTTGCGCGCGGCATGGCCTTCGAGGTTGCGGTAGTCCTAAAGATCCGTCCGGGCTTTCACGTGAACGCCCGCGAGGTTTCCGCCGATTATCTGATCCCGACCGAAGTCCGGGCGGAAGTTCCGGCCGGTTTCAAGCTGGGTGAGGTGAATTATCCGAAGGGAACGTTGCAGACGTTTGCGTTTGCGAAAAACAAACAGCTCAATGTGTACACGGACTCGGTAACCGTGCGCCTGCCGCTGACCGCTCTCGGGAGCGCGCCGCTTGGCGCGCAGCACCTGGCGATGAAGCTCCATTACCAGGCCTGCAGCAGCGAAATATGCCTTCCTCCCGTGACCAAGGACGTGGAAGCGACCATCAACGTGGTCGCCGCCCAATCCGCGGCAAAACCTGCAAACGCTGAAATTTTCAGAAAATAATGGCCTGCCGGGATGTCCGGGTTCTCGAAGGGGTGGCAACCGCCGCCCCAGCTCGCTAGTTCCATTCCTTAAGCGCTTCTCTGAGCCGGCCGACCACCCGCTCCTGCCCCAGCGCAACCATGGTGTCGAACAGCGGGGGAGCCACGGCTTGTCCGACGATCGCGACGCGGGTGGCATTGATGAGCAAACCCGCCTTCACGCCGGCCTCTTCAGCCACCTTGCGGGAGGCCTGGTCGCAGGCATCGTGGTTCCAATCCGGGAGCGCCGCCAGGGCATCGGCGAGGCTCCTTAACAGGGCTGGCACCTTTTCGTCTTTCCAGAATTTGGCCTTGGCGGCAGGATCGAACGTAAATTCATCACTGAAAAACGCGCGTGACCAGCTGGAAAAATCGGGCAGCAGGCGCACCCGCGGACGCAGCAGGTCCACGGTCTTTGAAAACCACTCCTGACCCGGGCCCGCGGCCCAATCCTCTTTCCACAGGCCGTCTTGTTTCAGCTGTTGTGCCACTTCCGGCAGCAGATCCCCGATCGGAAGCTTCTGGAGATATTGCGTATTGAACCACTCGAGCTTGGCGCGGTCGAAAACGCCGTTGGTCCGGCTCACCCCTTCGAGGGAAAATCTCTCGAGTAAATCCTGGGTGCGGAGAAATTCTTCGTCGCCGCCGGGCGCCCAGCCAAGCAAGGCCAGGAAATTCCGGAACGCTTCGGGGAGAAAGCCTTCCCGGCGATACATATTCACGTCGGTGGCGCCGTGGCGCTTCGACAGGCGCGATTTATCGGCACCGAGAATCAGCGGCACGTGGGCAAAGACCGGCGGCTCTACGCCGAGAGCACGGTAGAGCAACACCTGTTTCGGGGTGTTGGAGATATGGTCGGCGCCGCGGATCACGTGCGTGATGCGCATATCGATGTCGTCGGCGACGACGCTCATCTGGTACATGGCCTGGCCGAATTCTTCGCCATCCTTGCCGGAGCGGAGCAGAACAAAGTCCTCAATGTCGTCGTTTGCAAACTCCCGCTCACCGAACACGGCGTCCTGGAACTTGGTCGTCCCCCCCAAAGGCACCTTGAAGCGCAGCGCCGGCTTGGTTTCCGGCGCGGAAGGCCGGCCATCCCGGCAGGAGCATCGAGTGACTTTGCGTACTTGCGCTTTCTCCGCACCCTCCTCGGCGTGATCGCCTCCGACGTAGCGCTCCGGCGGGCAATAGCACAAGAAGGCGCTGCCGTGCGCGAGTAACTTCTTTGCGGCTTCGCGGTACAGGACGGTACGTTGGGACTGGTAAAACGGTCCTTCGTCCCAATCCACCCCAAGCCACTTCAAGCCGTCGAGAATGCCTTCGACGAGTTCCGGCTTGTTGCGTTCGGCGTCGGTATCTTCGATCCGGAGAATCATGGTGCCACGGTTCTTGCGCGCGAACAGCCAGTTAAACAGCGCCGTCCGGGCGCCCCCGACGTGAAGATAGCCGGTCGGTGAGGGTGCGAAACGTACCCGCACAGTCCCTGATGAAGCCTTGGTTGCGTCTGTCATGGTTTGTGACTTTCCGTGTGTGGAAGTGAAAACTCGAGTGTAGCGGAAGCTCCCTGGCTCCGTCCAACTTCTGCGCTTCAAGCAAATCCCGCTCTCAGGGCTTGGCCCGCACGCGCAGCAGGAGGGCAGTGCCCGCATCGAGCTTCATGCCGTCTTTCTCGAAATGGAAGGAAATTTCACCGAGCGGGGCGCTCCTGCCGGTGTGCGAGATCTGGACGCCCTTCAGGTCATAGACCCCGCAGGCGTCGGCTGAAAATACCCACAGCGCCTGCAGGTGATCGTCGCCATTTACCGGCCCGTCGCAGCCCAAACCGGGATTGGCGCTGAGGTGCACCAAAACTCCGCCGGGAACCCCTTTGCCGACCTTTTGCTTCGCGACGCTGCGGACCTCTCCGCCGTCGCCATAGCGAATGTCCCCTCCAATTTGCGTCGTATTTTCCCATCCCGTGGGTGTACCTCCGTCGGCGCCCGTAAACGGCAATTGCGCCGCGCGTACGGCGTTAAACGAGGCGGCCGCCCGCAGGCTCGTGACCATGGGCAGCATCTGCTTGTGGTCTTCAATCTGTACGAATTTCACGGTGACCGTTTGGCCCACCCCGTCACTGTCCTTGACGACCGACAGGATTGAACCGGTCACCGAAGACCTCTTCGAGATTTTCTTGCGATTGGGCAGCGGGACATCCTGCATGGTTTTTGCCTCGAGGGTCTGTCCCGGATGTGCCTCTTTGCCGGACAGCGTGTCGTCTAACTGAACGGGCAGCACCGTGCCCACCGGTATTTGCAATGTGTTGGTCACTGCACCCGCACTCCCGGCACTGCCCAAAGCGCCGAAGCTGGGGGATGACGCTGCCGGTTGCCAGGTGAGCAGGAGCATCACCAGGGCAGCGACCGCCGTGACAGAGGACGGAAGTAGGAATGCTCCGGCGTTCGCCCCGGTAGCCTGCAAGCGTTCAGTCCTCGTACCCATAATGGCCCTCCGTCCCAGAAGAGCAAATTACCCTGTTGCATGCCGCCTGCACAAGGCGGAACTACCGACCGGCTCAGGACTCCGGACCGCGGTCGGACGGCGAGCGACGCTCGCGGCACCCGAACCCCCTTCCCCGTGCCCCTCCCCCTACTACCTTTTACGCCACCAGTACGGCGGTACGCTTGCCGCTCGATTTTCCAGTGCCTCATAATCGCAAATGATTCGATTTGTGAGTGGTTGGGGCGGTTCGGGGTGTCTTGCGAGCACGTTGTTCCGACTCTCCGGAAGTGCATTTCGACCGGGGACGCGCGGGATTGCCTGTGCGCTGCACCGGATATCCGTTTTACCCATCCACGCTAAAGGAAAGTCCTAGACTCTCTCATGGTCCAGAGCGTCATCGCCTTCGGATTCCTGCTCGCTACGGTGATGGTGAGCGCCTTTTTTGCCTACATCTACTCGCTCAAACGGCAGTCGTATCTTCTTTTCTGGACCATGGCCTGGATGCTCTACGCCTTGCACCTGGTTCCGGCCGTACTCTCTCCCTGGCTGGGGATCGACGCAACGATTAGCGCCCTTAACGCATTTTTCTTCGGCCTGGCGGGAATCAGTTTTTTCCTGGGAACGCAGCTCTACACCCGGCGGAGACTGTGGATCGGTCCGGCCGCCGCGGCGGCTGTCCTCCTGGCAGCCTGGGCGGTGGCCAATGCCCTGCAGTTTTTCCCGGCCTACGCCATTGTCCCGGCCGCCGTGATTTATCTTGCGGTCGCCGGTCTGTTCTGGCGCGAAAGCCGGCACCACGAAACGTTTGCAGACCAGCTCCTGGCCCTGGCCTTCGCCCTTTGGGGATTGTTGCCCATTGCCGTGCACAGCCTCCCGGTTGCGAGCGAATACTTCGGACAAACGGTCCTGCCGATCACCGTGGTTCCAACGTCGTTCGTCTGCATGCTCTTGATCATGGCCATTTATGAAGAGGAGAAGCGCAGGGTAGAGCGCAACATGCTGGCGCTTTCCAATCTGAACCTGGCCACGTCCAGTTTTGTGGGCGGTGAGATTCAACGCATGCTCGCGCAGGCTCTCGACCGGGTTTTAGGGGTGGTGCGGCTGCCGGCCGGCGCGCTTTTTCTCCATCACGGCGACCCGGCGGGCCCGAGTTCGGTGGTTTCGGCCGGAATATCCGATGAATTCTGCAAGAAGGCCCAGACCGAAGGCCTGGACGATTATCTCGTCGGCATGGTCTCGCGGCTCGGCGGGCTGTTGAGCTTCCGTGACCTGCGCGACGAGAATCTTTCCGCGCTCGAAAAAGACGAGCCCATCCGGCGATTTCGCGAACTGGCCCTGCAACAGGGCCTGCGCAGCGCCGTGGTGATCAGCCTTCAGGCAAAGGAACAGGCCTTCGGCCTGCTGCTGCTCGGCAGCCCCGACAACCGACGCTTCACGCAGGCCGAATTGCGGTTGCTCCTGGCGCTCGGCCACCAGATCGGCGTGGCAGTAGAGAACAGCTACCTGATTCAGCAGACTTCGCGACGTTCAGAAGAGTTGCACGTGCTGAATGAAATCGGCCGCGCGCTCAGTTCCACACTGAACAAAGAGGACCTCTTGCGCAAGCTGTGGGAGGCGCTCCGCCGGCTGTTTGATGTGGAAAATCTCTATCTGGCCACCTTCGATTCCGCGCGCGACCAGATTCAGTTCGAACTCGAAATGGTGAAAAGCGTGCACATGCCCAGGCGCTCGCGCCCTGCCGGCAACCACCTGACGGAATTCATATTGCGCACCCGGCAACCCGTCCTGATCCGCGAAAATTTCGTTTCCGAGGTGCGGAAACTCGGCGTCGATCCGCTGCGGAATGCCGGTTCGTTCTGCGGCGTGCCGCTGGTGGCCTATGATCACGCCATAGGAACGCTGTGCATCTTCTCTGAAAGCGATCATGCCTACGACGAGGGACACCTGGAACTCATGCGCGTCCTGGCCAGCGAGGCAAGCATCGCGATTGAAAATGCGCGCCTGTTCCAGGAGGAGCGCACCAAAGCCCGGCACCTCAGCCTGTTAAATCTTATTTCCCGCGATGCCATTGCCACACTCAACCCGGACGAGATCCTGGCAAAAATTGCGGGGCAACTCGAACACGGCCTTTCCTATGACCACATCGGGATCGCTATTCTCGATTACACCACTCGAGAATTGATGATTTCCGCCGAAAGCGGCAAACGACGGGGAGCCCTCGGCAAACGTCTTCCGCTCGATTCCGGCTTAGTCGGTCAGGTGGCCCGCACCGGCAAGACGGCAACCTACCGATCCTCGCTCAATCCACAGAGCAGCCCGAAACCGGTGCTTCCCGATTCGTTCACGGCCATGGCCCTGCCCATTTTTTATGGCGATCATCTCCATGGTGTTCTGTACGTGGAAACTCTGGAGCGGGTCGACTTTTCCGAAGAAGAGTCGCTGTTGCTGCACACCCTGGCCGACCTGATCGCCGGCGCGTACCACAACGCACAGACGTTCCAGAAGGCGCAGGAACAGGCCATTACCGACGGACTGACCGGAGTGAAGACGCACCGTTTCTTCATGGAAGCGCTGTCCTCTGAATGGAAGCGTTCCTCCCGTGCGGGACGGTCTTTTGCTCTCGTGCTGATGGATCTCGATCGCTTCAAGTTTGTGAATGATTTTTACGGTCACCTCGAAGGCGACCTGGTGTTGCAGCGCGTCGGGCAGATCCTCGAGACCAATTGCAGGCGTTCCGACGTCGTGGCGCGGTACGGGGGCGACGAATTTGTCATCCTGATGCCGGAAACCACCATGGAACAGGCACGCCAGCTCTCTTCGAAACTGCGCGGATGGATTGCTTCCGATCCCCTGCTGCGCGAGAAAAACATCAGCGCCAGTTTCGGCATCGCCTCCTACCCGCTGCATGGCTCCGCTCCCCAGGAATTGATTCAGGTTGCGGACGCCTCCATGTACCTTTCAAAACACCAGGGCGGAAATACGGTGTCCACGGCCGAGCACATCGACCCGAACGAAGCGCGGCGCTGGAAGCGCGACGTTCTGGAAGCCTATCTTGGGGTCACGCTGAAGCGGCTGTTTGCGACGGGACCGCAAGCGTTTGAAGAGATTCATCAACGGCTGAGGCAGTTCTCCGATTCGCTTCCGGTGACGGAAATTGCAAGCATGACGGGCGCGGACGGGCCGAGTGCGCTGCCGCAGTCGATTCTGGACACGGTAACTTCGCTGGCCTACGCCGTGGATGCCAAGGACCAGTACACCCAGGGGCATTCGCAGAAAGTTTCGGCTTATGCCGCGCTGTTGGCGGAGGCCACCGGGATGTCGGAAGCCGAGGTGGAGGAGATCCGGCTCGGTGCCGTGTTGCACGATGTCGGCAAAGTGGGAATTCCGGAACAGATCCTGAACAAAAGCGGGCCGCTGAATCCGGAGGAGTGGGAAACCATGAAAACCCACGTTACCTTTGGCGGCAGACTACTCGAGCCGCTTGCCCCGCTCGCGCGCATTCGCCAGATGGTTCTGCACCACCACGAGTTCTTCGACGGTTCGGGCTACCCCGAGGCACTTTCCGGACAGGATATTCCGCTCGGCGCGCGGATCATCACCATTGCCGATTCCTACGACACCATCACGAGCGACCGCAGCTATAAGAAGGGCCGCACGGCTGCCGAGGCGCTTGCGGAAGTAGAACGTTGCGCCAATACCCAGTTTGACCCTGATCTGGTTGCCGCGTTCGTTCGCGTGATGCGCCAACTCCCGAACCCCATCATCGAAGTCGCCTCCCTGCTGACACGCAACTCCTAGCCAACCGAAGGAGGGGATCGCGGAATTGTGAGGTCAGCCGATCCCTCGCGCTCGTACTGTCCGGCACGCTGAACGGACCGGACCAGGCGGCTCCCTTGCGTTCCGAACTCGCTAACCGGTTCCTCGCTAGGCGTCTCTGGCCTGCTTTCATTCAGCCAAGTGGGGGCAATCCGACCTTCGCGAGCAAGGCGCGAAAAGCCGGCTCATCATGCAGCGTCGTCAGGTTCTGGTCGATCCGCAAGGCGATAACCCGGGGCTCCCTCTTTTCCACCGACCGTTCGAGCAGCCGCAGCGCCTCCTGCTTGTCTCCCGACAGGCAGTAGGTCGTCGCCAGATCATACGCATCCAC
Source organism: Candidatus Acidiferrales bacterium (assembly GCA_963842585.1). Classification (GTDB taxonomy): domain Bacteria; phylum Acidobacteriota; class Terriglobia; order Acidiferrales; family UBA7541; genus Acidiferrum. The sequence continues at coordinate 480,680 of CAWJHG010000008.1, read as the reverse complement.
CTTGCCGCTCGCATACAACTCCTGCTGCACTTCCAGCATGGCCTTGAGCATCCCCGGACCCCCGCCGGCTGCGTATCCTTTCCTGCCAGCCATGGCGACGCGTAACCGGTCTGCATCGCCCAGCATCTCCGCCGTCCTCTTCGCTTCTGACAAATAATTCTGGTCATCGCGAATCTGAAGATAAATGACCGCCAGGTAGGCATGCGGCGATAAAAACTCCGGTTCGGACCCTGCAATCCGTTCGAGCAGTCGAATGGCCTGCTGCTCCTGGCCCGCCGAAAAAAGAATCAGTCCTTTGTCTGCCAATATCGCGGAAGATTGGGGATCAAGCTCCCGCGCTCTTTCAATTTCTGCGAGCGCCTCTTCGGCGCGCCCGAGAACCATCAGAAATGTCGCATGCCAGTGGTGAGCGAGCACCAGGTTCGGATCCAGCTCGATAGCGCGGCGGAATTCACGCTCCGCTCCGGCTGCATCCCACGACCAGTAGAAGTCCGCGAACGCCAGCGCGTTATGTGCCTCCGCCAGCGAATCGTCGAGCGCGATGGCCCTTTGCGAAGCGACAATCGCGCGCGGGTAGGCTTCCTTGGCCGGCATCAGGGAATACTCTCGCAGCAGGTTGTAACAATTCGCGAGCCCCACGTAAGCGGGCGCGTAATTCGGATCCTCCACAATCGCTTGAGTGAATTCACCGAGCGCTTGATTGAGGTCCTGCGGCGTTCGCTTGTTCCAGTGATACAGACCCTGCAAATAAAATTCCTGCGCCTGCGGGTTGGCCGCGCGTTTCACTCCAGCAGGCAAATTGGTGGCTGTAGTGGTCCGTGAGGGGAGATACCACTGCAATGCAAAAAGAACGATTGCCAGAACAAGCAATGCGGCGACTGCGATAACCAGGAGCTGGCCTTTCCGAAGCCCTCCTCCCCGCCCGGCTTCCGCTGCGGAAGGCGCCGCCGGAATCCCCGTCGCCAGGGACGGCTCGGGTTCAAGCTCGGACAACGGGGTTTCCGTATCCGCCGTTTTCAACCACTCCGCCAACTCACTCTCGTAAGCGTATACGCTCGCGCGGCCAGAACCCGGAACGCGATGTACAGGGAGGCCTCGCTCGGCCTCCCATCTCCTTACCGTTCGCTCGTCCCGCTCGAAAAACGCCCCGATCGATTTCCAGGAGTTGAGCCTGCGGCCTGTCTCAAGTCGCCCCGCCTGAATGGGTTCGTTCGGCGAGTCCATATCTTACGGTCTTCCTTTTGCGAGATTGGGCTAGCTTGCACCAGCCTGCGTTTTGGCCCTTGGAATTCCCCCCGAGCAATCCCTTTGCCCCGCATCGGCGGGATTCCGCCGTTTCGTGATGCTTCGACCGAAAGGCAATGGTGTTGCGAGATAATACCTCAAACGGCAAGCAAACAGTACAGCGGGCCGTCGGCGACGCGGAAACTCCGGTTCCTCCGGCCGGGACGATCCTTTGACTTTGCGGCGCCGGTTCGTTTCCGTGAGCAACACGTGCCGGTTCGATGCGCGAGCCGTGCTCCCACCTTTGCAGGCGCGGTCGCGCGGGGCAGGTCGCAGTCGGGCTCTTCTCCTCCGAGCGCCTGCGGCGCCTCACCCGGGACGTCTGGTACAGTGGAGTGGGTGATCGAACGGTGTGAGGAGCAGGGATGATGGAAACGGCGCGTATCAAGTGGATGGGAAAAGAGCAGTTCACTGCGACCGGCCCGTCCGGCCATGCGGTGTCGTTTGACTCCGACCGCGAGTCGAATACGGCGCCGGGGCCCATGGAGATGGTGCTGCTGTCCCTCGGGGCTTGCACGGCAACGGATATCGTGATCATCCTCGGCAAGAAACGGCAGAAAATCGAATCACTCGAAGTGGTCTGCTCGGGGGAACGGGCGGCGGAGCCTCCACGAGTGTGGGTGAAGCTGGAGGTGCTGTTCCGGGTGCGCGGGACAGTGGAGGAAAGAGCGCTCGAGCATGCAATGGAGCTGACCAAGGAAAAGTACTGTTCGGTTGCCGCCATGCTCAAAAAGACGGCAGAGTTTACTTGGCGCTACGAACTATTGCCGGCCCGATGACCATTTGCTTCCGCTTGTTTCTGTTCAAGTGGTTCGCATAGAATCTACGTTTAGTCTCAGGGGCTTGCTCTTCCCAAGGAGAATCATGTCTCGCCGCATCGCCGCAAAAATCACGGGTGTAGCCGGTTACGTGCCGCCGCGCGTGCTTACCAACGCAGATCTGGAAAAGATGGTGGACACCACGAACGAATGGATTATGGAGCGCGTGGGCATTCGCGAACGCCACCTGGCGGATAAAGGCGTGGCTGCCAGCGACCTGGCAGTGGAGGCGGTGAAGAAGCTGCGCGCCGCACGTCCGTTTGATTTGCAGCAGGTCGATCTGATCGTGGTGGGCACGGTGACGCCCGATATGATGTATCCCTCCACGGCCTGCCTGGTGCAACACAAGCTGGGGATTGAAAACACCTGGGGCTTCGACGTGTCCGCGGGCTGTTCGGGCTTCCTGTACGCGCTGAATACCGGCACCAAGTTCGTGGAGTCGGGGCAATACAAAAAGGTACTGGTCATCGGGTCGGACGTAAACTCCTCCATGACCGATTACACCGATCGCGCGGTCTGCATCATATTTGGCGATGGAGCGGGAGCCGCACTGCTCGAGCCGGCGGCCGACGGCGAGGCGGGCATCATCGATCATGTCGCCCAGATCGAAGGTATGGGCGGGCAATTCCTGTACATGCCGGGGGGGGGAAGCCTAAATCCCGCATCGCACTCGACGGTCGACGAGAAAATGCACTATATCCATCAAGACGGAAAAAACGTCTTTAAGTACGCGGTTAAGAAGATGGCGGAGATGACCGAACGCGTGCTCGAGAAGAATAACCTGACCGGTAAGGACGTGGATTGCTTTATCGCTCACCAGGCCAACCGCCGCATCATCACCGCCACCGCGGAACGACTGGGCATGCCGCTCGATAAAGTCATTATCAACATCGAGCGCTTTGGCAATACCACCGCTGGAACAATTCCGTTGGCCATGCAAACGGCTCTCGAAGAGAAAAAACTGAAAAAGGGCGATCTGGTGTTGGTCGCCGCGGTCGGCGCAGGCTTTACTTCCGGCGCAACCCTGTTGCGCTGGGCCTATTGAGGGTCCCCCATCTGAACTGCGAGCGGACGGAGCAGCAGGCTCCGCCCATCCCGCGCGGTTTATCCATTAGGTAGGAATGACCAGTTGCTGCCCGACCTTGATGGCGTTGGGGTCGGTCAGTTTGTCCTTGTTGGCCTCGAAGATTTTCATGTACTCGTTGGCGCTGCCATAGAACTGCTTGGCGATCTTGGACAAGGAATCGCCGGCTGCGACCGTATAGATCTGCTGTTTCGGGGCCAGGGAAGGATCAATGGTAAGGTTCAGCGTTAAATCGCTGGTCGTCGGATCAACCAGTTTCGCCTGGTCCCAGATCTTGTTCTTGATGGCCTCGCTGCCGCAAGCTCCTTCAATGTAGAGCTTGTCATCCTGCACATGCACATGGGCCAGTCGCACGCCGGACTGGTTGATTGCGTTCAATACGGAACCGTACTTCAGTTTCAGTTGGTCTAGGTCTGCCATGGGGTGTTCCTCTCAAGATAGGTATCGGGCGGGCCATTAGCATAGCACCGGAGAGGGAACAGCAATGTGATTATCTTACCGACACCGGGATTGCGGAGTCGGGCGCTCTAGCAGGAGCGAATCGAAGCGGCCTGGACCAGGTTGGCTTCCAGCCGGCGGCCGATCTGCACCGCCGCGAAACGTGCGCACAGCAGTCGTTCCTGTTCACTCCAACGTGCCAGGGCAGGAGAGACGCGCCCAAACAGCGCAGAAGCTTTTCCCACAATTTTATAATAGGCCGGGACGAATCCCAGGCCGCCGCGGCCGCCGTTTAGCTCCGGCGTGAGCGCCAGCAGCCCGGCCAGTTTTTCAAAATCCCCGGCGCACAGGTCGGCGTCACTCACCCGCGCCGCTTCGAGGATGTTGTGGGAAATCGGCTGAGAGGCAACCCCGGTGAGCATGGCGCGCCAGTAATACAGCGCGAACTGCGCCAGTGTCGCGATCGATATCGTAAAGAGCATCGCGGAGAACATCCCTCAGCCTCCGAAGACAGTCTGCGCTTCGCTTCCGACCGACCCAATAGCTCTTGGGTACTACGGCTATAGCCCTCGAGGAATGGACCGCTCGACAACCGCTCGCGGCAGTTGCCAACCGGCACAGGGTCGCATATGATGCGCGACAGTGGACTGGAGTTAACTACATGAAATTAAGCAAGTTACTTGTTTTCCTGGCAGGAATATCCCTGCTGTTGTTGCCGTCCAGACTGGCTTCGACTCCTCCTCGAAGCGATGAAGAAGCTGCCCGAGGGGCAATCATGGCGGTCCTCCGGCAGCAGGCAGCCGCCTGGAATCGGGGTGACCTGGATGGATTCATGAAGGGTTACTGGAATTCGCCCGACCTGACTTTTGCAGGGAGTGGCGGCATCACTCGTGGCTGGCAACCGGTGCTCGAGCGCTACAAAAAGAACTATCCCGACCGACAGGCGATGGGTCATCTCGACTTCTCGGAACTTGAACTGCGACCGCTCGGAAACGAGGCTGCTCTGGTCGTCGGCCGATGGCATCTCAAGCGTTCCTCGGAGCAATTGGGCGGGGTATTTACCCTGCTGTTCGAGTCCTTCCCGGAAGGCTGGCGGATCATTCACGATCACACCAGTCGAGAGGAAAAGAAGTCTTGACGCTCGGTCTAACAACCGGCATGGGCAACCGAGCAGGGCGGCTCAAAACGAAGCGAGCGAGCGCGGGGCGGAGTCCAGGCGCGCCGGGGACCGTTTCGGGGCAGTGCTGTTTTCGCACAGCAGCTGCATGACATTGATGTACTTCTCCTGAAAGGCTCCCTCGCACCAGGCCAGGTAGAAACTCCACATCCGCTGGAAGCGTTGGTCGAAGCCCAAGTCCTGAACATCGCCGAGATGACGGAAGAAACGCTCGCGCCAATGCGCCAGGGTTTTTGCGTAATGCGCGCCCATGCTTTCAAGGTCGGTAAGGTTCAACGACGTTGCCCTGGCCAGGGATTTCTGGACCTCGCCGACAAAGGCCAGTTCGCTTCCGGGAAAGATGTAGGTCTGGATCCAGTCGACCCGGCGGCGGTAGTCGCGCAATTCCCGCTCCGGCATGGTGATGGTCTGCAGTAACAGGGATCCCCCGGGGGCCAGCAATCGATCGCAGGCGGAAAAGAACTGGTCGTAGCGTCCGAGGCCCACGGCTTCGAACATCTCCACACTGACGATCTTGTCGTACCGGCCTTCGAGCTCGCGGTAGTCTTTCAGCAATATTTCGACCGCTCCCCGACCCAGGTCGGCTCGCGACGCTTTCCTTCTGGCGTACTCAAATTGCGCAGGACTGATCGTCAATCCGGTGACCTCTGCACCGTAATTTCGTGCTGCAAAGATCGCCAAGCTCCCCCAACCACAACCGATTTCGAGGACCCGGTCGCCAGGCTCCAGTTGCAGCTTCCGGCAAAGCAGGTCCATCTTATTTCTTTGCGCCTGCTCGAGAGATTCACCTTCGCCCGAGAAACAGGCCGCGGAATACTGCATTTCCTGATCCAGGAACAGCGCGTAGAAGTCGTTGCCCAGATCATAATGGGCGCGGATGTTTTTCTGACTCCCCTCGAGATTATTGTCCCGCAGGCGGTGGCGGAAGCGCGCGGCAAGCCGGCGGAGGCCGGAGATCAGCGGATTCCGGGCGTCCAGGCTGCGCAGATTGCGTGTGCACAAGCGCACCAGAGAGACCAGATCGGGCGAGCTCCAATCTCCGTCCATGTAGGATTCGCCAATCCCGACGTCCGCGCCAGTGACGGCACGCACAAAAAAGCGTTCCTCGTGAACGACCGCCATGGCTCGCAGTTCGGCGGCAGGGTCGCCAAAAACATAAGTGACTTCCGGGCAGACCAGTTCGAGAAATCCACCCTCGAGATCCTGCAGCGATCTGAGAAACATCTTCTTCGCATACTCCCGTATCCAGTGCGTCATTCGATTGGGCCTCTGTTCCACTCCCGTGCCGCGGGCGCCGCCTCTCTCTTGACGACGTGCGAATACACGGGTACTTGCTTCAACCAAAGCCGGAGAGCTTGCCAATGGATGGCAGCAATGATGCGCACGGTCAGGAACGGAAAGGCGGCCAGCGTCCGGAGGAGCTGTTTCGCTTCCCACGGGCGGCTGGCGAGCTCGAGCGTGGCGTCGAAGTTCGGCCGTTCGCTTAACAGCGTGTTCATGTGCACCAGGAGCCTGGTGCCGGGCGGCGTAAAAACCCACTGGTACTCCAAATTCATGGGATGAAAAGGCGAGACGTGCATCCGCTTGGCCGTGCGATAGCGCAGCGGGACGCCGCCGGGAAGCCTGTTTTCCGCAGTGAGCCAATAGTTGCAGGTTTCACCGAAAGTGTTGTTCACTTCCGCCATGGTCAGGACCAGATTTTCCGCCCGGTCATAGAAATAAAAGAATGAAACGGGATTGAACACATAGCCCAGATAGCGCAGGTGGGTTAACAGGAAGATCTTGCCATCGGGCAGGCTGACTCCATGCCGAGCGGCGTCACTGGCGAGGCGGTCTCGCAGGCTCTTGGCCGGGTCGCCGAAGTGATCGCGCTCATCATAGGACGTCCAGTTCCATCGGTTATAGGAACTGAAGGGAGAAACCGACAACAAGCCGGGCAGGCGATCGACATCCAGAAACGCCATATACACCGGGTAGGCAAACTGATGCTCGCGGGGTGAAAAGCGGCGGTGGCGCAGCTGGCCGACGTAGAGAGCGGATTCCATGGCCTTACGCCTGCACCCCGAGGGAGCGCGCAACGCGAAGGGCGGAGTTTACGCCGTCTTCGTGAAAGCCATAGAACCAGTAGGCTCCGCAGAAGTGCGTCCGGCCGACCCCGCTGATCTCCGCCCATCGTTTTTGCGCTCGAATGGCGTCCAGCGTATAGAGCGGGTGATGGTACACAAATTTGCGAAGGATACACTCGGAACGGACCTGACCGTTGGCGTTCAAGGTAACGCAGTAGTTCTCCTCGACCGGAAGATTCTGCAACCGGTTCATGTGGTACGTCATGGTCACCGGGCCGTGGCCGTTTCGCGGATCGAGATGCAGCAGGTAGTTCCAGGAAGCGCGCGCAGCGGGGAGGCGCGGGAGCAGGCGTTCGTCGGTATGCAGCAGTACGTCATTGCGGCTGGTTTCGAAGCTGCCCAGCACCTCCCGTTCCTCCGTCGTAGCCTCCGCGAGTAAGGGAAGGACCTGGTCGCCGTGGATCGCAAAGACGACGTGCGCAAAACGCATTTCCGGGCGTTCATCGGCAAACTGCAAGGTCACGCCGGAGGGGTCGCGCAAGACGCGCCGAACGGCAACGCCTGTGGAGACCCGCTCGCGAAGGGGCCTGGTCAGCGGCTCGATATAACGGCTGCAGCCGCCTTCGATGGTCTTCCATTGGGGATGGTCGTTCACGGTCAGAAACCGGTGGTTGTCAAAGAAGCGGATCAACGTGGCAGCGGGGAATTCCTTCACCAGGTTGGGCGCGCAAGACCAAACGGCCGACGCCATGGGCAACAGATAGAGTTCAGAGAACTCCTGGCTGAAGTTTTTCTCGGCGAGATACTCTCCCAGACGCAGACTCTCTTGGTCCGGCCGTTTGAGGATCTCCGCGGCTTCCCGGTTGAATCGTTTGATCTCCCAGAACAACCGCCACGGGAGAGCCTTCACCATATTTTTGCGTTGGGCGAAAAATCCATTCACGCCGCGGCTGGAATACTCGTAGCCAGTCTGCCGGCAGCTCACCGCAAAGGACATATCGGAGTCCATGCGGGGAACCTCGAGTTCCGCCAGCAACCGGATGAGGTTCGGATAGGTAAGATCGTTGTGAACGATGAAACCGGTGTCAACGGGCAGCGGCCCGGCGCTCGATTCCACGGTCACGGTGTGCGTGTGCCCCCCGAGCCGGTGCTCTTTTTCGAACAGAAAAACCTGATGCTTGCGGCTCAGATAGTAAGCCGCAGCAAGCCCGGCAATGCCGGAGCCGATGACCGCAATTCGATTCACAGAAGGATCCATTTCTATTTTGGACCAGCAGGCTCCTGTCTGACGCCTTCGAGCCCCCAAACGTTATGTGCCGTTTTCCGGGGAGGAAATTTCTTGAGCGCCGGTTTCTCTGGTGGAAAGCGATCTTCGACTTGCCGGCAGCGGCGGACCTCCGCATTCCCCGCGGCCGGCGGTTCGCCATTTTCCACGCCCACAGGCTGGCTCACCCCATGTCACCGATCTCCCCTTTTTGCATCCGATTCTTGTACGCTTTGCGTACTCGTTTTGGATTGCGGAATCTGGCCGGGTGCGAGGCGTGGTTGCAGCCTGGTAGAACGGAGCGTCTTCGGCTTGAAACTCTTCTTGATCTGCCTTTTCAGTTCTATCTTCCTTTTCATGTTGGTCCTGACCATTCGGACCAGCCTCGAAGTTCCGCTCTGGCAAGCTTCCTTCGCGGGGAATGCCTGGGCTTGGGCCACGCTGGCTGACGCCTATTTCGGCTTCCTCACGTTTTTCTGCTGGGTGGCATGGCGCGAGTCTTCTCTCGGCCACAAGATCCTGTGGTTCCTCCTGATCCTGACGCTCGGCAACATAGCCATGTCGCTCTATGTACTGCTGCAGCTCCTTTCCTTGGAGTCCGCAGAACCGGTGGGCGCACTCTTCCGGCAGAAGGCCACATGACCAGCGGGCTGCTAACCCGAAAACTGATTCGTCCCTTGCTCGAGATCCTGCGGCAAGGGGTGACACCGGAGAAACTCTCTCTGAGCATCGCCTTGGGTGCGGTTTTGGGCGTCGTTCCTGCCATCGGGTGGAACACCGCGCTCTGTGCCCTGATCGCACTGGTCTGGAACCTGAATTTGCCCGCCATCCAACTGGTGAACTATTTTCTCTACCCGCTGCAGATTGCCCTGCTGCTTCCATTTTTTCGCTTGGGTGAAAAACTGTTTCATGCCCGACACCTGCCACTCAGTGTCGCGCAGATTTATGAAATGGCGCACGCCGACGTCTGGGGCGCCGTCAAACTGCTGTGGACGACGACCTGGCACGCCTTGGTGGTGTGGGCACTGGTGGCTCCTTTTTTGGTAGCGCTGCTCTACTTTCTCCTCGTCCCGGCGTTGCGGAGGGTGCTCAAGCACACCCGTGCCGGGCTGCCCGCTGCCGAGGTTCGGGCCGCGGGATGATGGCACAGGCCATGTCCTTGCTCGTGCCTGGCGCAGAGATTGTCAGCGTCATGATGCTGGTTCTATGGATTGTCCACCTGCTGATTCGCAATGCGGCCGTGGTGGACGTCGGATGGGCCGCTGGCCTCGGAACGCTCGCGGCCGTCTATGCGTATGCTGGCCCGGGCTACCCTGCCAGAAAGTACGCGATTCTGGCCATGGCCGGCCTGTGGAGCCTGCGCCTGGCCTCCTACCTCCTGTTCGCGCGCGTTCTCGGTCATCCGGAGGAGGGGCGCTATGTGCAACTGCGGCGGGATTGGAAAACTTATCTGCCCCTGCGATTTTTCTTTTTCTTCCAGTTTCAGGCCTTTCTCGACCTGCTCCTTTCACTCCCGTTTCTCTTGGCATGCCTGAATCCTCATGCGCCATTGCATGTATTTGAGAAAGTCGGTGCCGGCATCTGGATGCTGGGCATGACCGGAGAAGCGCTGTCGGACGCGCAGCTCGACCGCTTCAGGAAAAACCCGGCGAACAAAGGCAAGACCTGCTCGACGGGCCTGTGGAGCTACTCGCGGCATCCGAACTACTTCTTCGAGTGGACCCTCTGGGTGGGCTACGGAGTCTTTGCCCTCGGCTCGCCCTGGGGCTGGCTTGGACTGGTTGCGCCGGGCCTGATTCTTTATTTCCTGCTGAGGCTGACGGGAATTCCGGCGACCGAAGCGCAGGCGCTCCGCAGCCGCGGGGAGGACTATCGGAACTACCAGCGAACCACCAGTGCGTTCCTGCCGTGGTTCCCGAAGAAGGAGCACGCATGACGGTCGGAACCAAGAGACATTCCGGTCGGCCGGCGCACGCCGGCTGGCTCCCCGCTGCCGAGGAACAACCCGAAAAGCACTTCTGGTATGAGTCGCTGCTCGAGTGCGGTATGGTTCCCGATGCCGTGATCCGCGCCTTGATTCGCGAGCTCCTGCGCCAGCGGCTGCGGGAACAGGACCGCGGCAGCAGCGCCGCCAACCGCGAAGCGCTGCACGTTTTCCTCGAGCGCATGAGGCGGAGCCCGATTGCCCTGCGGACGGAGTCAGCAAACGCGCAGCATTATGAGGTGCCGGCAGCTTTTTTTGAAAGAGTGCTTGGACCACGGCTCAAATACAGCTCTGCACTTTATGGTCCGGACTGCCGCTGCCTTGCCGATGCAGAACAAGCCATGCTGGAGCTGGTCTGTGCTCGGGCGCAACTCGCCGACGGCCAGGATATTCTGGAACTCGGTTGCGGGTGGGGCTCGTTGACGCTCTGGATGGCCGAACATTTTCCCGGTAGCCAGATCACCGGGGTTTCAAACTCCGCCTCGCAGCGCGCGTTCATTCTTGCGCGCGCGGAAAACAGAGGTCTACGCAACGTTCGGATTCTCACCGCGGATATGAATGCGTTTGTCGCCCCGGGCCAATATCACCGCATCGTGAGCGTCGAAATGTTCGAGCACATGCGCAACTGGGAAGCCCTGCTGGCCAACGTTGCCACCTGGCTCAAAAGCGAAGGGATGCTGTTCATTCATATTTTCACCCACAGGCGATTCGCTTATCCGTTCGAGGTTCGAGGCAGCGGTGACTGGATGGCGCAACATTTTTTCACCGGCGGCATGATGCCGAGCGACGACTTGCTCGGCCACTTCGACAGGGATCTGTGCATAATGCGGCACTGGCAGATCAGCGGAACGCATTACCGGAAGACCAGCGAAGACTGGCTGCGCAACATGGATCGAGCCAAAGCCGGACTATGGCCGATTCTCGCCGATACCTACGGCAGCGAAAACGTGAAGCGCTGGTGGATGCGCTGGCGCATTTTCTTCCTGGCCTGTGCTGAATTGTGGGGTTACCGCGGCGGAAAGGAATGGATGGTTTCCCATTACCTGCTCCGCAAAACCGGATCGACGAGAGCACCGGAGGCGCTGCCGCTTTGTAGCGCCTCTTTATAAGATCTCGATGATCTCTTCGTAGCGCTTGAAGGGCGGGATCAGATAAGCGCCAGCCATCTCCGTGCGCGCCCACTTCAACATGTCGCGCGCGACTTCGAACCCGCGGTCGCGGGCCGATGCGCCGGCCGCTTCCATGGACTTCAGCAGCGGCTCAGGAATGATGATCCCGGGGACCTCATTGTTGAGGCGCAGCGCCTGTTTGTAACTGTTCAGCGGCCAAACGCCGATCAGTATGGGAATGGCGGGCGGCCCGCCCAGCTTTTTCAAAAAGGCGTGCCAATGCTCCGGGTCGAACAACGGCTGAGTCATCGCAAAATGTGCACCGGCCTCTATCTTTGCGTGGAAGCGCGCGATTTCATTGTCCAGATCGTCGGCCATGGGATTCAGCGCCACCCCGATCGTGAAATTGGTCTGCCCTCCGAGGGTTTTGCCGGCCCAGTCCGTTCCCTGATTCAGGCGGTGCAGGATTTTCGTCAAGCCAACCGAATCCACTTCATAGACACCGCTGGTTTCCGGATAGTCGCCAACCGAGGGCGGGTCGCCGGTTATGCCGAGGACGTTACGCACGCCCCCCACGGTCCAGGCACCGAGCAACATGGCTTGCAGGCCAATGATGTTCTGATCGCGCGTGGTGAGATGCGGCACCGTCTCGACTCCGCGCGCTTCGAGAGCGCCCGCGACGATCAGCGCATCCATTCCCACGCGGGCCATTGCGCCGCTGTTGATGTCGATGGCATCCACTTTTCCCGACGCCATCACCTTGTCCACCTGCTCGTAAATGCGATCGAGGGAGATGCCCTTCGGCGGGTCGATTTCCACGCAGACAACAAATTCCTTTTTCTGCAGTTTCTTCCAGAGCTTGCTCTCGGGATCTCGCAGTTGCAGCTCGGCCGCGGGTTGGGCCATGGCCACAACGGTCGTGGAGGTGTGCGCCGGCGCGGGCCGAAGAGTTTTCACTGCATCGGCCATGGCCCGAATGTGGGCCGGTGTGGTTCCACAGCAGCCGCCCAGGATTCTGGCGCCGATTTCCGCGGCCTCCCGCGCAAACTGGGCAAAATACGCCGGCGAAGACTTTGGATACACGATGCGGTCACCCTCGCGCTTGGGGAAACCGGCATTGGGCATTCCGCTGACCCGGAGATCTCCCGCGTTCGCGAGCTCTTGCAGGATCGGCAACAGCGATTGCGGGCCGAGGGTGCAATTCGCTCCGATCACCTGCACATTCTTGTCTTTGAGCATGGCAGCGGCGATCAGGGGCCTGACGTCGCCGTAGGTCGTGCCTTCTTCGGAGTAGGTAAGCTCGGCAACGATCGGCAGGGAGGAGAACGACCGGATCGCGTCGATGGCGATGAGCAATTCCTCCATATAGGAGAACGTCTCGAGGATGTAGAAATCAACCCCGCGTTCTTCGAGCGCCAGGGCTTGCTCATGAAATACCGACTGGATCTGCTCCGGTTCCGGATGCCGGGCCTGGACCCCGATGCCGAGCGGTCCGATGGACCCGGCGATCAGCACTTCGCGCGCAGCGGATTCGCGTGCTTCACGGGCAATTTTCACTCCCCGGCTGTTCAGGCGCTGAACCTCATCGCCCAAGCCGAGTGGCGCCAGCTTGAACCGGTTCGCACCGAACGTATTGGTCTCGATAATCTGCGCGCCGGCTTCAATATAGGCCTGATGCACCCGGAAAACCGCTTCGGGTTCGGTAGCGTTCAGCTCGTCAAAGCAGCGCACTGCCCCCACGGCTTCGTGCAGCATCGAGCCCATCGCGCCATCCGCGATCAGGATGGAGTCTTTCAGACGTTCGTTGAAATCCTGAATTTTCACTGTTTCATTCCTATTATTCCGGGCGTGAATCGAGCGGAAACGGCTAGCGCTTTTGCTCCATCAGCCCGGCCACGGTGCTCATCAAATCATATTTTGTCAGGATCTCGAACTTGGAGTCGCCCATCTCGACGAACACCGCCGGATTTTCATGACTGAGCAGATAGGTGATGCGTTCGACGGGCGCGTTGTTCGGAATTTTCGGCAAGGGCTTGGCCATGACCTCGCGGACCACCAGTTTGCGCAGGTCTTTCCCTTGCAAGGCCAGGGTGAGGATCTGATCTTCATAGACCGTGCCGATCGGCAGGCTGTCCTCGAACACCGGGATCTGGGAAATATCCTGTTCCTGCATGGTTTTGAGCGCGTGGAATACGGTCTGATAGGGCCGCGCCGTCACCAGTTCCCGGGCCTTGCCGGAGCTTTTCTTCGCCTGCACCACTTCGGCCGCGGTAATCGGCACACTCGATTCCACGTACCCGCGCTCCCGCATCCACTCGTCGTTGTACACCTTGCTGAGATAGCGCATGCCGGTGTCCGGCATGAGGGCCACAAGGAACGCTTCCGGGCCAAGTTCTTTCGCCAGGCGCAGCGTTCCCGACAGGCAACCGCCGCCCGAACCACCGGTGAAAATGCCCTCGAGCTTGGCCAGACGACGCGCGGCCACAAAGCATTCTTCGTCGTTCACCTGGATGACATCGTCGAGGATCAGCATGTCCATGGTGGTGGGAAAGAAATCCTCGCCGATCCCTTCGACAACGTAGGTGCGCGCCCGGGCGATCTTGCCGGTCTTGTGGAAATCGTAGTAAAGCGAGCCTTCGGGATCGACGCCGATGATCCGGATATTCGGATTCTTCTCTTTCAGATATTTGCCGACGCCGGAAATGGTGCCGCCGGTACCCATGCCGCAGATGAAGTGGGTGATTTTCCCTTCCGAATCTTCCCAAATTTCCGGACCGGTGGTCTGATAATGTGCTTCGGGATTACTCGGGTTGTCGTACTGGTTGGGATAGTAGGAATTGGGGATTTCGCGGGCCAGCTTTTTCGCGACGCTGTAGTAGCTGCGGGGGTCTTCCGGCTCGACGGCTGTCGGGCAAACGATCACTTCCGCGCCGAGGGCCTTCAACAAATCCACTTTCTCTTTGGACTGCTTGTCGGTGGTCGTGAAGACACACTTGTAACCGCGCACGGCCGCAACCAGGGCCAGTCCCATCCCGGTATTTCCGCTGGTGCCTTCGATAATGGTTCCGCCCGGTTTCAGCAGCCCTTTTTTCTCCGCCTCGTCGATCATGGTGATGCCGATGCGGTCCTTCACCGAGCCACCGGGGTTGAGCATCTCCGCCTTGACCCAGATCTGGGCTTTCAGGCCGCTCGAAATGCGATTCAGGCGGATCAGGGGAGTCCGCCCAACGGATTCCAGAATGTTATTGCAACGCATCTTTCCGTCTCTTTGCCGGCTCAGCTGGCAGGCTCGGCCTGTGCGATACTGCGATTAAGTTTAGCATGCGGTCCCGGGGCGCAGGCGGCCGGGGCCAACCGAGGAAACCTATATGCCACGACAGAACATAGCGAGCGGTACCCCCTGGGAGCCGATTGTGGGCTACTCCCGCGCGGTTCGCTTCGGCAATCACATCAGTGTTTCCGGCACCACGGCGACCGGTGTGGGCGGCCAGATTATCGGCATCGGCGATCCCTATGCCCAGACCGTGCAGTGCATCCGGAATATTGAAGCCGCTCTCGGTCGCGCCGGGGCCAGTCTGAAGGACGTCGTGCGCACGCGCGTTTTCGTCACCAACATGGACCGGTGGGAGGAGGTGGGCCGCGCGCACGGCGAGTTCTTCCGGGACATTCTCCCGGCCACCTCCATGGTGGAAGTCAGCAGGTTCATTTCTCCCGAGATGCTGGTGGAAATCGAGGCCGAGGCGATGGTGAGCGAATGAACGAACAGCAGGCGCTGTACGACGGTTTTATCGCGGATTATTACGACAGCTCGCCGATGGTCACCGGGCGAACAGGCGATGTGGCGTTCTATTGCTCGACCGCGAGGCAGTACGGCGACCCGGTGCTGGAACTCGGATGCGGCACGGGCCGCGTCACCCTGGCGATCGCCGAGGCCGGCTTCCGCGTCGTCGGGCTGGACATCTCCGAACGCATGCTCGGGCGGGCCATCGCCAAGCGCGCGGCGATCGGCCGGGAGGCGCGCGAGCGGGTGCATCTGGTTCAAGGCGACATGACCGGATTCGACCTGGGAGAAAAATTCCCGACCGTTATCATTCCCTTTCGGCCATTTCAGCACTTGCTCGAGATCGAAGAACAGCTGCATTGCCTGGAATGCGTCAGAAAGCACCTGGCGCCCGAGGGACGTCTGGTTGTGGACTTTTTCCAGACCGACCCGGAACGAATGTACGAACCGATGTTCCTGAACGAGTCGCTGCTGGTCGAATATGACCTGCCGGACGGTCGTCACGTACGGTTATCGGAACGCGTCGCCGCCTTTCACCGCGCCCTGCAACGAAATGACGTGGAGATGATCTTCCGCATCACCCATCCCGATGGCCGGAGGGAAGAGCTGATCATGGCCTGGACGCTGCGTTACTTCTTCCGTTTTGAGGTCGAGCACCTGCTGGCGCGCGCGGGCTTCCAGCTCGAAGCCGTACACGGGAACTTCGACCGCTCGCCCCTCGGCGACAGATCTCCGGAGATGATCTTCCTGGCCAAGGCCGGTTAGAAAAACTCCGCCTCACGCTCGCCCCGTCGAGCGCTACCAGTGGACGCGCACCCGGTAGGTAAGAACGGATTCTCCATTGGCTTTCACCGGCACGGCAAACTGCGCCGCGAACGCGCCGGTCTTCTGGGCAGGATAGGAAGAGGAAAGCATCTCCCAGTCACCGCCGATTGGCTCATTTACCTGGATGGTGACGGGGACGTCCTTGTGGTTCCGCAGGGTGATGGCAAACTCCATCTCGTAGACCCGGTCGGCTATCTTCTTGAAGTCGCTCTGCCTGCGTTCGGCCACGACATCGAAGGCACTTCCGATCTTCACGGTGACGAATTCGTCCTTGGGTGTATGGTCCACATGGTCCTCGCCGATCAGCAGCAGGCCGCCCTTCTGGTCCTTCTGGTACACCCGCAGGTTTCCGCCGGGAAGTGGAATGCCCAGGCCGGACTTCTCTTCATTCTTGAATTTGTAAAGCACCTGCACCGGGTCTTTCAGGGGCGCGCCCGGGCTTTGCGCGTTGCGGTAATAGAAATTCTGCCCGTTGAGGACGAAAAGTTTTTCAACCGGAATCCCGCTGCCTTCGAGCAGGCTGATCTGCTTGGTTTCCCGATCCTCGACCGAAGTGCGGCGGCCCAGGGAATACAGGTGATATTCGCTGAAATTCTCCTGCTGAAACTGCTGCACCCGGCCGTTTGCGGGTGCGGCCGCAAGCATGTCGGCAGCCTTGGTACGCATAGGTTCAGGGACCCGGTTCAAGTCGCCGGCCACCAGTTGCAGCTGGGCGCTGTGGAAGGCGGTTCCCGAGTTGTTGACCAGAGTCACCCAGCCATCGAGATCGGCGGTCTTGTCGTCGCGACCGACGGTCAGCACATAGTCCGCGTTCCAGGAGAGATTGCTCGCCAGGTAGGAGGTCTCGATGGTCTGCTTGTGCGAACCGGAATTTTCAAGCGACATCAACAGCGTCGGCCGGTCGTACAGATTGGTCGGCACTTCGGGAAATCGGTAATTCTCCCCGTAAACTCCGGTAACGATATCGTTGCCTATTCTCCAGACCGGCCCGTTGTTGTTGGCGAGCAGAATCGCCTTCACCTCTTCCCGCTTGGTGGTGCCGTTGTCCATGTAGCTGCGCACCAAGGTCACTTCCTTGCCGACATATTTGTTCAGCAGTTTATTGGGCTCGAGCAGATCGTACTCATAGTTCTGCTCGAGGACGTCGACCTTGCCGGGTTCGGTCAGCGAGCGAAAATGGACCGTCGCCGGATTTACCGTCGCGGCAATATCCATAAATTTCAGGCGAACGTTACCGGAAGGCAGCTGCAGCTGGCGGACATCGCGTATCAGAGCGATATTGGAGTTGTAGACGGTGACTGCCAGGTCGGTTTGATCGGCAAGCGACGTGGAAGCGTCGGTGACATTCGGCGACGGCGCATTCTTCTCTTGCTCGTCCCCCCGCTTGCCCGCTTGCGCCTGATAGGACGGCACCAGCGCCGCCACCGCGGCCAGGGCGACAGTGGCGCCGGCCGCTACCCAGCTATGGGTCGTAGAGTTGGTCCTGAACCGAGTATCCATAAGGTCTCCTTAGCCAGACTGTGCTTGCCCGGTTAGAACGAAGCCGGGAAAGATTCTTGCACCGGCGGTTATTGGCTCGCCACGGGCTTCCAGGTCGCCCCGCCATCGCTCGTCTCATAACGGTTGCGACTCGGAACATCCCAGACGGAGGCATGCTGCGCATCGGTCGCGTGAATTCCTCCGAGGTCTTCCGGGAACGGCGAAGAAACGGCCTTCCAATGTTTGCCACCGTCGGTGGTCAGGAGAATGGTACCGGTTTTTCCAACCACCCAGCAGACTCCTCCCGAAACAGCCGCGCCGGAGGTCAGATCCGCTGTCACACCGCTTTTCTGTCGTTTCCAGGTTTTCCCGTTGTCGGTGGTGCGCTCGATCTTGCCCGTATCTCCGAGACGCCAGACCATTTTTTGACCAGGCGCAACGAGGTAACGAGGATTACCGGAGGCCAGCTGCCCGAGCTCGCTGTAGTTCCTGGATTGCACGGAAAGGTCGGACGCGGAGGCTTTTAATTTCTGGGCATCGGCAGACCGGGAAACGCTTTCGGTGTTCACAGGTGCGGCCTCGCCGCTCACCTCGACGGTCTGAGACACCGATCCAATCTCGAGTTGCACCTGGAGCTGTTGGTTGCGCTGCGGCTCGAGCTTCAACCGCAGCTCGGACTGCGCAAATCCTGCGTGAGCTACGACCACCCGGTAGGGGTCGGACGGCAGGTCGGTCAGCTCGAATTTTCCCGTGGCGTCAGCGACCGTCGTCTTCGAACTCCCGGTGCTGGTATCGATTGCGGTGATGACCGCCCCGCTGATGACGGCGCCGGCTGGATCGAGCACGGCACCGGTAATCGACGAAAGATTGCCGCCCCGGGAATTTGCAGCCAGTTTATCCGCAACCCCGGCGCGGCCCGCTTCCGCCATGGCCATCGGCGCTCTGGCCGCATCGGCAGGAGCGGCACGGGGGACCGCGGCGCTTTCGTTTGGGGCCGGAACGGCTTGGTTCCCGCTTTTTGCCAAGGCTCCGGCAACCGCTGCCGGTGGGGGTTCTTGCACGAGACCCGCACCCGTTCCGTAACCGATCCCCGGTCTTCGCGCGTCTTTCTGCCTCTCCCGCTCTTCAGTCACCGGGGGCACGGCTGCCGGGGCAGGCAAGCGAGGCACGGGACGGGATGGCGCTTGATCGGAGCGCGTCATCGCCTGTGGGGCTGCCGAGGTGATCGACCCGGCCGACTCGGGCGGAGGATTCGCCGGCACCGGCGCCGGACGCGTCGCCTGGCGATTCTGCGCCACCTCGACCGACTCTGCCCGGTTGTGGTACTGCCTGTGCACTTCGTTCGCGCCAATCCAGACAATGACGCCTGCCGCAAGCGCACCGATCGGCACGATCCACTTCCATTGCGCGCCGGGACGCTTGGCCCTCGAAAGCGGGGCCGCCGCCCCGGCCGGCAAGGCCAGGCTCTTCTCTGGACTCGGAATTTTTACGCCGGTCGAAAAATAAGCCGCTGGCCTCTCGACGGCCCCATCGAACAGGACCACCGAATCCTGCTCTTTGTTCTCCTCGGCATCGACGTTTTCAGTTCGTTCCACAAGCGAGAGGAGCTCCTGGCAGCGTTCGCAAGCGACGATGTGCTCCTTCCAGCTCGACATTTCTTCGACGGAAAGAGTGCGCTCGTGATAGGCGGCGAGGACGTCCGCATCCGGGCAACTGGAATCGGGAGAAACCTCGCGCAGATGCCGCTTCAGGGCGCGTTCGAACTGCTGTTCGCGGTCGTCAGTCGGCATAACTCTCTCCTTTCCTAGAACGATTCCGAAGCCGTTTCTTGCGGCTGTTCACGACGATTCCTTTCGCCGGTCGAGGTTCCTGACCGCGGGCTTTTCGGGAAACAACTGACGAAAATCGATCGGGACATCCTCGGCGGCGTACTCGAAACAGAGGGCGATTTCCGCTTCGCTCAGAGCAGCAGGGCGGGAACGGGAAACCGTCTGTTTTCCGGCGCGCAGGCACTGTTCGACGCTGGCGCGCAATGCCAAGCGCGTCCGCTCGAGATTGCGGGAAGCGCTCGATTCATGTTCGCCAACCAGACGGCCGATCTCGGCAAGAGTTTTCCCCCGGACGTAGTACAGTTCGAGCCGCCGGCGGTCCTCGGGGTCGAGTGCATTTAGGCAGTCCCCCAGAGCCGAGCAGAAGCGCTCGAGGTAATGGCGGCGATGCGGATCGGGCGGAGGAGTGGAACCATGCTGTCTGGCAACCGGCGTTTCTTCTTCCCCGTTTTCGCGCTCCAGCGGTTCCCATCTTCGGCTTTGCCGCAGACGGTCGATATGCCGCTGCGCGAGAACGGTGCGTAACCAGGTCTTCAGCGAACTCCGGCCGTGAAAATAACGGAACAGGGAGGCTTGGCCGCGTTTTCCGTCGACCAGACCGAACAACTCGGCAAACAGGGAATCGGCCAGTTCCTGCGCATCCGCGCCCGTATGGCCGCCCTTCATGAGGGAACCGGCGGCGGAGCGCAAGTAACCGCGATAGGTCCGGACAAAATATTCCCAGGCCGTCTCGGCGCCCTCCATGCAGGCACTGGCCAGGACCAGATCGTCGATGTGAAGCGTTTCGAGGTACTCTTCGAGCCGCTCGCGGCTCACCGCACCGTCGGCGAAGCGCTTGGCGACGCTGCGTTCGAGCGCCGCGTCGAATTGGGGGCGCGTGAGGTCCCACTCCGCGGCGCGGGACCCGGAATGGAGCGCGGCCAGGCGAGGCTCGAGTTCCCGCAACAGGAGGGCGAGCGTGGGGTGCGCGTTCGAGGCCGGTTCGTGAGCCACGGAACTCCCTTGGCTGAGTTTAACTCCCTTATTTCTATCTCTTGCAGGCCCCGGGCGCAACCAACGTCTCCACCCACTGGGGCATCCAATGTGCTACCCCCCTCGAAGAGGAAACGGAAGACAAATCCGGGGGGCCCTCGGTCTTAAGATGCGGTATCCTATGGTGTGTTGCGTTCCCCGTCCCGCAACGAAATTCGCCTCGGCGGGTTAGTCCCGGTAATCTTTCGCCCTATAGATTGCACTCGCATTGTCATTAGCGAATACGCGTCTTTAGTACGAAAGTCCTATTCGGCGGTTTCTTGGTAATCAGTACGCTCGTACTGGCACCGAGAACCTTCCGAAAGTGCAGCAACTTGATTCTCCGGAATCAGGCTCTGCGGGAGGAACTTTTGCATGAGGCGGCAAGCGGATGACCACAATGACTGTTGATCCACCACGGAGAACGTCGCTCGGCGTCGGACTCGACGCCAACCGCGGCCGCTCTACCAACACGGAAGCATGGAAGCTGCACATGGGGAGCAAGCCCATCCCCGCGCGCCTGGCATTGCTGCCGGAGCAAAAGCCGAACTGGGGCCGGGTAGGCGCGAGCGCCATTGTACAGATGGCCATTCTCGGTTTTTTCATCCTGGTTCCCCTGCTGTACCCGGAAGGCATGAAGACGGCCATCCATTTTTATTCCTCCACGCCAATCGCCCAGCCGGTGACGGAAATTCCCGTGGCGCCGCCGCCACCTCCTCCTCCGAGAGTGAAGACTCCGAAGGTCGAAGTGCAGCCGGATCCGACGCCCGTTGAACCGGTCAAACTGAATCCCCAGCAACCGCACATCTTCGCCAACCTGGCGGCTCCGAAAGCGGTGCAGCCAAAGGTACAGAAGGTGGAAATCAAGGACCCGGAGATGGCTCCGGTGCTCGAGGCGGTCAAGATCGACACCAAGGAAAATGGCCCCAAGCGGCCCAAGGATGATGTCAAAGTGGGCAACCTGGGTTCCGGCAGTGCGGCGCCTGCAACCGTCAAAGCTCCGATCGACAAGGTGCAGACCGGCGGATTCGGCGACCCCAACGGAATTGCGGGCAAGGGAGATCCGAATCACGCAACGAATGTGAACCGGCTCGGCTCGCCGGCTCTGCCGGGCGGTGAAGGCTATGGCAACGGGACCGGCGGCAAGAACGGAATTGCCGGAACCGTAGCCAGCACCGGATTTGGCAACGGCACGGCCAACCCTCCTGCCGGCGGCAGCGGCAAGAAGGGCACGGTCGTTTCGAGCGGCTTTGGTTCCGTGGACACTTCAACCGACGCCCCGAAGAAGAAGCTCGGACCTTCCGGACCGGCCGACATTTCTCCGGAAATTTTGGACAAGCCGAAACCGGAATACACCGCCGAAGGACGCAGCATGCGGATTGAGGGAGATGTGGTCATCGACCTGGTTTTTCTGGCAAACGGAACCATCCAGATCAACAAGGTGGTGAGTGGGCTCGGGCATGGCCTGGACGAATCGGCCGTGCGCTCCGCACAGCAGATCAAATTCAAGCCGGCCAAGCGTCAAGGCGAGCCGGTGGACTTTCCGGCCCGTGTACGAATCGAATTCCGGCTGGCTTACTGAGGGAGATATGAA
Source organism: Candidatus Acidiferrales bacterium (assembly GCA_963842585.1). GTDB lineage: Bacteria > Acidobacteriota > Terriglobia > Acidiferrales > UBA7541 > Acidiferrum. Next base: position 458,937 of record CAWJHG010000008.1, on the reverse strand, counting down.
CATGCGAACGCTTACGAAAAATATCCTGGTGCTACTGCTCGGAGCATGCGCGAGCATGCCGGCTCTCGCCGATACGCCCCCGGCACCGGCTCCCGACCAGCCGCGGACAATGGATCAGGTGCTCGATCGCGTGATCAGCAACGAACAACACCTGTATGGCCAGATGCGCAATTACTCTCCGCTGGTTGAAACCTATATCCAAAACCTCAAGCCGGATAAGGACCTCGGGGAGGTGCCCGCCGGCGACAAGTACTTCCTCGGCCGCGCGAACTTCCAGAAGGGCGTCGCGCTCGTGCCGCTCAATGACACGGCCAGCAAGGGCAAGAAAGTGGTCGGCTCGATCGGCAATTTCTTCAGCTTTGCGATGCAGTTCCTGCCGGACGGCTTCCTGCAGATGATCTTCATCGACACCAACGGTTTCGACAAGCAGCACTACAAGTTCGATTACGTGCGCCGCGAATTCCTCGGTGAAGTGCGCTGCCTGGTCTTTGATGTCACCCCGAGCGAGAAGAACAATCACGGCCGGTTCCTCGGCCGCATCTGGGTGGAAGATCAGGACTTTCACATCGTGCGTTTCAACGGCTCCTACAACGGCAACGGCCACTCGAGCTGGTACTTCCACTTTGACAGCTGGCGCACCAACGTGCAGCCGGGCATGTGGATGCCGACGTTCGTGTACAGCGAAGAGAAGGACCTGCACTACGCCGTCAGCAAGAAGCTGGACTTCAAGGCCCAGACCCGGCTGTGGGGATACAACCTGAGCAACTCCTCGAAGGAAGAAGAGCTCAGCAAGATCCTGGTCGAGACGCCGGTCACCGACGACACCAAGACGGCCAACGATCTCTCACCGATCCAGGCCCAGCGGTCCTGGGACCGTCAGGCTGAAGACAACATCACCGATCGGCTCGAGCGCATCGGATTGATGGCCCCCAAGGGGGAAGTGGACAAGGTCATGGACACGGTCGTCAACAACCTGGAGGTCACCAACAACATCGATGTCGACCCCGAGGTGCGTTGCCGCGTGCTGATGACCTCGACCCTCGAATCGTTCACGGTCGGACACACGATCGTGCTCAGCCGCGGGCTGATCGACGTGCTGCCGGATGAAGCCAGCCTGGCAACCATCCTGGCCCACGAGCTGAGCCACGTCGTGCTCGGCCACCGTCTGGATTCCCAATACGCCTTCTTCGATCAACTGCTGGTCGACGATAAGGATACTTTCCGCCACTTTGGTTTTGCGCGCACCCCGGAGGAAGAAGCGGCGGCCAACGCCAAGGCCATCCAGATTCTCAATAATTCGCCGTACAAAAACCAGTTGGGCAACGCCGGGCTGTTCCTGCAGGCCCTCGATTCCAGGCAGAAGGAAATTCCGAACCTGATCAGCGGGCATCTCGGCAATCGTGTTGCGCAGATCAACGATCTGAAGTCCATGGCGCCGGTCGATCCGAAGCAGAACCCGCAGAAGATCGCGGCCCTGCCGCTCGGCGGGCGCGTGAAGATCGATCCCTGGAACGACAAGCTGGAACTGATCAAAAGCAAGCCGATCGGCACGGTGGCGGAACGCGAGAAGATGCCGTTTGAGGTCACCCCGTTCATGCCGTACCTGACGCGGTTCGGATCGGATGCGGCAAAGCCGGTTGCGGCCAGTGCCACTTCCCCCCAGGACGTAAAGCCTGGGGAACCGCCCGACCCGACCAAACCCTGAAAAACATTTCCCTTTTCTGAAAAAGCCCCCGGCTCCGGGGGCTTTTTCTTTTACGCCCGGGACCGTGCCGGAATGCCGCGTTTCTATTTTGCCGACAGTGCCTTCATGAAGCGGTAGCCAAATTCCACGCCGTCGTAAAAGTCCTGGACGTCCACGCGCTCGTCCTTGCCATGGGAGCGGTCATCCTCCATATCAAAAAACATGCACGCAATTCCAAACGTCGGGGTGCCGGCGATGCGCAGATATTTTCCGTCGCTTGCCCCGGTCGACATGGTCGGCACCACCGGCAGTCCCGGCCACAGGGTCGAGAGAGTCCGCTCGTAGGCGGTCGTCAGCTCCGGCAACAGCGCCGACGGCGGAACGGCGACGATAGGAATCAACTTTCCGTCCGCCGTTTTTTCCGGAATGATGCTCACCTTGACGCGCCGATCGCTAACCACACGTTCTAGCGTCCGGCCTACTTCGCCCGGATCCTCGCCCGGAAAAATACGGCAATTCACGGTGGCGCGGGCGGACTGGGGCAAGGCATTGGGCGCGTGGCCGCCGGAGAGCATGGTGGCCACACAGGTGGTGCGCAGCAGGGCGTTGTAATAGGGAATGGCCGACAGGTGCTCGATTGCGGCCGCACCCGGGGGTTGTTGGGCGGCGGCGCGGAGATCGCTCGCGAGCGAACCGGTCACAAGGCCGGCCGATTCCGCAAAATAGCCGCGCGTAACTTCGTTGATGTGCACGGGAAACGCGAATTTCTGCAGCTTTTCGAGTGCCGCCGCCAGCTCATAGATGGCGTTGTCCGGACCGGGCACCGAACTATGGCCCCCGGGGTTGCTGGTTTCGAGTTGAAAATCCGCATAGACCTTCTCGCTGGCCTGCAAACCGGCGACCATCCGCTTTCCACCGACTCTTTCAAACTCGCCGCCGTCCAGATTGATGCAGTACTCCGCATCGATCCAGTCCTTATGTTCTTTAAGGAGCCAGTCGACACCGTTCGAGTCGCCCGACTCCTCATCCGCAGTCAGGGCCACAATCAGATCGCGGTCCGGCTGGTAGCCTTCCCGTTTCAGGCGGAGAAGACTCATCACCAGAATGGCGTCGCCGGCTTTCATGTCTCGCGTTCCGCGGCCGTAGAAATTGCCATCCTGCTCGATGAACGTGAACGGGTCCATGCTCCAATCCTCACGGCGTGCTTCGACAACATCCAGATGTCCGATAAACAGGATCGGGGCCCTCTGGCCGGTGCCGCGGAGCCGCACCACCAGATTTTTCTTGCGCGGGTCCGGCCCGGCAAGATGGATGTCTTTTTCCGGGTACCCCGCGTCGAGCAACCGTTTGGCCATGGCTTCGGCAGCGCGGGTGACGTTACCGGCAGACTCGGTCGTGTTAATCTCGACCAATTGCTGCAGGATGGCGCGTGCCTCCTGGTCGATTTGCGTTTGGTTTTCGGCGACCGCGAGTCTTGCGGTCAAGAACAAGAATCCCAGCAGAACGACAAAACGGATCTCAGCCATCCCCGTTCCCTCCCGTCGCAAACTCGATCGAAACGGCATCCTCAGGACCTGCGCCTGATCCCGAATCTGCGTCGCAGGAAGGAATCGAGCACCGTGTCCGGCAGAAACCGTTTCGCCAGGGACACCAGCGTCGCCAGCGGTGTGACCAGGTAGCGCGCCTTCGGGTGTGAGGACTCGACGGCTTCGGCGATGACCCGCGCGCAATCCTCGGGGGTGGTCTTCGAACTGCCCGGCCCCTGGTTCGCGCCTTCCCACGCGCCAGAGTAGATCTTGCTGTACGGGCTGGTTTTCGCGGCCTCTGCATATGGCTGTGCCAGTTCTCTGGCGGTCTGCTGGAAATTGGTCACGATATATCCCGGTTCGATCAGGATAACCTCGATCCCAAACGGATACATCTCCATGCGCAGTGCGTTGGTCAGTCCCTCGAGAGCGTGTTTGCTGCTGCTGTAGGCCCCGTAGGTCGGTGGCGAAACCAGGCCAGCCACGCTGCTCATCATCAGGATGCGTCCCCGCCGCCGCTCCCGCATGTGCGGCAGCACGGCCTGGGTTACTCGCAACACACCAAACAAGTTGGTTTCAAATTGCTGCTTCAGGTCACTGAGGCGCAGCTCTTCGACCACCGCCATGTATCCGACGCCGGCGTTGTTGAGGAGCACGTCGATGCTGCCGCTCTTGTCGAGCACCGCCCGCACGCCGCGCTCGACCGAACTTTGGTCACAAACATCCAGCTCGAGCGTCTCGAGGGGCAAAGATTTTTCGGCGGCGAAGCGGTCAAGGTCGGCCCGTTTTTGTGCGGACCGCCCTGCCGCAAAGACCCGAAAGCCGCGTTCAGCGAGCAGTAGCGCTGCGGCCTTCCCTAATCCATCGGTACCCCCGGTGATCAGAACCGTCTGTTTTGTTTCGGTCATTGCTTCTCTCTCTCAGCGACGGGCTCATTGTAGGCAGGACTGGGCGGGGAAGCCAACTGGTTATACGGCAGAGGAGCGTGCCCGCGGGGTAGAGCAGAGCCAACTTGGCTCTTCCCCTCGCCAGGAGTCTCTTCGGACAGCGGGGAGGGGTGCGAAGGGTGGGCAAAAAAAAGGCCCCGATCCAAAGATCGGAGCCTTTTCTAAAATTATCCCGGCGGCGACCTACGTTCCCACACAGTTACCCGTGCAGTATCATCGGCCCAGCGAGGCTTAACTTCCGTGTTCGGGATGGGAACGGGTGTGACCCTCGCGGTATGACCACCGGAAACTCGTTAACACGATCCGCAAATGCGGATGTGTTTGACAACAGAGGCTGGCATTTACAAGTTCGGCCCGCTGCCGAACATACTGTGAATCCACAAGGATTGCTTGTGAACCCTACTCAACGACGGCTTGAGTAAGTTTTATGATTAAGCCGAACGGACGATTAGTACTGGTCAGCTGAACGTATTGCTACGCTTACACCTCCAGCCTATCAAAGTCGTAGTCTTCGACTGTCCTTCTTAGGCTTTATTGCCTTGGGAAACCTTATCTTAGGGCGAGCTTCTTGCTTAGATGCATTCAGCAATTATCTCTTCCAGACTTCGCTACCGAGCGGTGCCACTGGCGTGACAGCTCGTACACAAGGGGTCTGTTCATCCCGGTCCTCTCGTACTAGGGACAACTCCCTTCAAGTTTCCTGCGCCCACACCAGATAGGGACCGAACTGTCTCGCGACGTTCTGAACCCAGCTCACGTACCGCTTTAATAGGCGAACAGCCTAACCCTTGGGACCTTCTACAGCCCCAGGATGCGATGAGCCGACATCGAGGTGCCAAACCTAAGCGTCGATGTGAACTCTTGGCTTAGATCAGCCTGTTATCCCCGGCGTACCTTTTATCCGTTGAGCGATGGCCCTTCCACGCGGGACCACCGGATCACTAGATCCAACTTTCGTTCCTGCTCGACTTGTAGGTCTCACAGTCAAACCGGCTTATGCTCTTGCACTCCACAGTGGGTTTCCAATCCACCTGAGCCGATCTTTGAGCGCCTCCGTTACAGTTTAGGAGGCGACCGCCCCAGTCAAACTACCCGTCTGGCCGTGTCTCCCCACCCGTCACGGGTGGTAGGTTAGAGCGACAGTTCAATCAGGGTAGTATTTCACTGTTGCCTCCCTCCCAGCCGAAACCAGAAGATCAAAGGCTCCTACCTATGCTACGCAGATCGGACCGTTACTCATGACCAGAGTGCAGTTAAGGTGCACGGGGTCTTTCCGTCTAGATGCGGGCATCCGGCGTCTTCACCGGAACCACAAATTCGCCGAGCCGCTTGCCAAGACAGTCGCTCTATCATTCCACCATTCGTGCAGGTCGGAACTTACCCGACAAGGAATTTCGCTACCTTAGGACCGTTATAGTTACGGCCGCCGTTCACCGGGGCTTCAGTTCAGGCCTTCGCCCTTGCGGGCTGAGCCCTTGCTTTAACCTTCCGGCACCGGGCAGGTGTCACCCCCTATACGTCGTATTCGACTTAGCAGAGAGCTGTGTTTTTGTTAAACAGTTGCAGAGCGCGATTCACTGCGACCGCTTCGGGCTATAAACCCTACAGCGGCGTCCCTTCTCCCGAAGTTACGGGACTAATGTGCCTAGTTCCTGAGCAAGCGTTCTCTCGAGCGCCTGTGGATATTCACCTCGTCTACCTGTGTCGGTTTGTGGTACGGGCACCTGGTTGACTCCTTAGAGGTTTTTCCTGGCAGCGTGAAATCAGAGACTTTATGACCTAACGGTCTCGTCCCCAGCCTCACCGTTAATGCCCCCACGGATTTGCCAGTGGGAACCGGCTTGCGCTGAGCAACCACCATCCATCAGGTGGCTCCCCTATCCTTCTGCGTCACCCCATCGTCAAACGTCACCAGGCGGGACAGGAATGTTGACCTGTTGTCCATCAGTTACGCCTTTCGGCCTCACCTTAGGACCCGCCTAACCCTGAGCGGATTAACCTTCCTCAGGAAACCTTAGACTTTCGGCGACACGAGTTCTCATCGTGTTTATCGCTACTTATGCCGGCAGGGTCTCTTGTGTGGCATTCAGTAGTCCTCTCGGTCTACCTTTACACCCCACGCAATGCTCCCCTACCAAGTATACTTTCGTATAATTTCGCAGCTTCGGTCATGTGCTTGAGCCCCGTTGGATTGTTGGTGCATATCCGCTTGACCAGTGAGCTGTTACGCTTTCTTTAAAGGATGGCTGCTTCTAAGCCAACCTCCTGGCTGTCCGAGCGAATACACTTCCTTTACCACTTAGCACATAGTTAGGGACCTTAGCTGGCGATCTGGGCTGTTTCCCTTTTGACCACGAAGCTTATCCCTCGTAGTCTCACTCCCGCATAGTTGTCCACGGCATTCGTAGTTTGATTGGATTCGGTAACCTGAGTTGGTCCCTAGTCCATTCAGTGCTCTACCACCGTGGCAATTCATGCAAGGCTGTCCCTAAAGACATTTCGGGGAGAACGAGCTATCACGGAATTTGATTAGCCTTTCACCCCTACCCTCAGCTCATCAGAGCGATTTTCAACTCACACCTGTTCGGTCCTCCAGTCGCGGTTAAGCGACCTTCAACCTGGCCAAGGGTAGATCATCCCGCTTCGCGTCTAATACCACGTACTTGTCGCCCTATTCGGACTCGCTTTCGCTACGGCTCGCTTGCGCTTAACCTTGCACGTGACATTAACTAGCCGGCTCATTAAGCAAGAGGCACGCCGTCAGGCTTTCACAGACCGAAGTCTGTGCATGGCCCTCCGACTGCTTGTAAGCATACGGTTTCAGGTTCTATTTCACTCCCCTCGCAGGGGTGCTTTTCGCCTTTCCCTCACGGTACTGGTTCACTATCGGTCGCTAGAGAGTATTTAGCCTTGGAGAGTGGTCTCCCCAGTTTCCCACGAGATTTCTCGTGTCTCGTGGTACTCAGGATGCCGCTTCGAGTCCGGTCCACTTTCCGCTACGTGACTGTCACACTCTTCGGTCCCGCTTTCCTTCGGGTTCGCGTAGTGTCCGGATTGGTAACTCTACTTATGCGGTCCTACAACCCCCATGTGTAAACACATGGGTTTGGGCTTTTCCGATTTCGCTCGCCGCTACTTTCGGAATCTCTGTGATTTATTTTCCTTCAGGTACTGAGATGGTTCACTTCCCTGAGTTAGCTCATACCGACCTATGTATTCAGTCGGCTGTAACGGGAGTTCATCCCGCTGGGTTTCCCCATTCGGACATCCCCGGATCAAAGCCTGCTTGCGGCTCCCCGAGGCTTTTCGCAGCTTGCCACGTCCTTCATCGCCTTCTAGCGCCAAGGCATCCACCGTACGCTCTTAGTAGCTTAATCATAAAACTCACTCAATACGTCGTTTCCTAGGGTGCCCCGAATCGCTTGCGCTTTTCGGTTGCTCGCCGCAGTGGCTAAACTGCAACTTTCCACCAGTTCGTTCGCCCTGTTTCTCGCAGATCCATTATTCCGTGGTCCGATTGCTCGGCGCCGGGACTATCGACTCTGAAATTGCCAGGTGCTTGAAAGAGTTCGCCTTGTAAATCCACAGTACTGCTCAACATACTCGAGCAGAACTTGTAATAAATCATGCCATCACTCCCCAGGCAGACCGTAATCGGCCCGAGGTTATCGGCATGAAGTTGCCAGCCTTACTGTTGTCAAAGATCGTTGTCCCTGATCCCATCAGGGGCCCCGAGCTTCCGCTGAAGCGTCCCCCTTGCGGAGGACCGGGGCCCTTCCTAGCCTACAGCTGCTAAAAAGTGCCCATAAAATACAAAACCCGGCGTCGAGCGCCGGGCACAGTCGCCTTTGTCTTTGGCGACTTCGCGCGAAGCTCAACTCATACTATCCCGTGCTAATAAGGCGCCTCACTATAGGAGTCTGTTCCTTGGAGTACTTCAGACCCGACTGTGAATCCCCTGCACAGCCCGACACTTTTAGGAAGTGCCGAACCATTTGTAATCTTACTACAGCCCGGAAATATGTCAAGCCCTTCACAAAACTTTTTTTCCCGACTTTCCACACCCCTGTGGAAGCTGTGCATAACCTCTTCTCGCCTCCCGTTCGACGTTGGTCGCGTGGCTAGCCACCTGCTGATGTCCAGGGCGGCGGTTTGAGATGCGGCAAGGGTCCGGGCCAGAAAACCCGGCCCCCTGCCGTTGCGGCCTCGCCCGGGAGGCGGGAGAGAGAGACCCCTAGTCCGCTGCCGGCTTGGCGCTCTTCTTCTGCGCTTCTTCGGTCCAGGGTGGCGTGACGCCGTTCACCCGGGCGTAGGCGATCGACTGTCCAAGATGTTCGTGATTGTGGGTCACCAGGATGTAGATCACGTCGCCATCGTTGGCATCGGGACCGAGTTTTTTCTCGGGCTTGGCGAAGTCAGCGTTGGACATTTTTTGCAGCGCCGCCACCGCAAATCCAAACGACTTGTTCAGCTGATCGACAATCTTGGCCTTGTCGGTGGTGGACTGCTCATATCCATCCTTCTGGAAATCCGCAGCCGGACTGGTTCCGGTCATCATGGTCGGTATATTGAAATTCGCCGCACTGACATGCAGAAACAGTTCGCTGACCGAACGCACCCCGGGCTCGGGGCGCCAAGTATATTTTTCCGCTGGAATCGCCTGCGCTAATTCCGCGTATTTCTTTTGCAGGTTCTGCAGATCGAAAAGTGCCTGGGCTTTCATATCGTAGCTCGGAGCGGTTTTATCCGCTGCCGGTGCGGATTGCGCCTGCCGATCCGACACTTTTTTTTCTGCTGCCAACAAACAGGTTGCGCTGGTCATTGTCAGGACTAGGGCTGTCATCATCGCTTTTTTCATTTTCGATCTCCTTTTGCACGTGCTCTGGGCAGACCGACCATGCCCGGATATGTGGCTGCCTCCGCCTGCATTCGCTGACCTGCTGATAGGCCCTTACGCACACCCCGGTCACTCGATTGCCAACTTAGACGCCGGTGGTTCGATTTCGCTTCACCGCGCCTGGCCGACAAGCACGCACAGGAACCGTCAGGTTTCGCTCGTGGCAACTGCCGCGGGCACAACCCGCCCCGGTTCCTTGTAAAAAAATGTAAAGGAAATTATTGGCCAATCCGGTAGGCGCTGCCGACTGACCCATCGCAAAAAAAATGAGGCAGGAAGCGCGGGCTTCCCACCTCGGACAGAGTTTGTAATTCCCGGACGGACTACTTGGCCTGCAGTGTTTCGATGTAAGAAACCAGATTACTGATGCGCTGCTGTACCGAGGTATCGTGGAACTTGTCCAGGGACTGGAACAACGGACCCCACACCGGCATATCCGCGGAACCGTGCGCACCCGGACCACCTCCGAACTTCAGGGCGCTGGCAACGCTATTGGCCGGATATTTCCCGTCGTGTTTCTTGGTCAGTTGCGTCAAATCCGTAGGGGGAATCTTCATGGCGCTAGCCGCCGGACCGTTTCCCTTGCCGTCCACCCCATGGCAGGGAGCGCAATACTGCGTGTACATCTCTTTTCCGGACGCGGGACTGGTCTGCTTGATGGGGGTCTGTTTCACTTCTGTTTTTGGAGTGGTGCTACTCTGCGCCAGGCACATCGTCGTTGCCACCACAATTGTCCCCAGCAGGATCATGCTCTTCTTCAACATGAAAGACTCCTTTCCTTAGGGATAGATTCGCGGTGATAGTGATGAATCCTCTATCCGAGTTGAGCTAGGGGAACTATCTCACGGGGGAAAGGCAAACATTGTGACGGCCGTCACAGAGGACGTTTCGGTCACCCGTACGGTCCGAAAGCCCGTCCAGAGACGGGATGAGTTCAGTCCTAGAAGTGCAACACGGCGCCGGCAACGCCCTGGAAGTTGTTCTGGCTCTGATTGAAATACGTCGTGTACACCCAGTCCCCTTCGACCCGCAGCGACAGCCGTGAATGCACCCGGTAGTCCATCCCTATCCCCGCCTGGGCCAGAATCGAATTCCGACTATTCCCCGCCGTCTGTGGCTGCAAGTGGCTCGCTCCCACCAGCGCGTGGCCCCACGGCTCCCATCGCGCCCGCCGCCCTCCTACCCGGATCCCCCCGGATCCTCCAAAGATCTTCACGTGTTCGTTTGTATATATCTCCGGCGCAAATCCCGTTATCACATCCCCTTCCACCGCAAACCAACTGTTCGTAAAATACGTCAGCGTCGTGTTCAGCCCCACCAGGCTCGCGTTGATGATGTTTGAACGAAACCGGAAAAACTCCACCCCCACTCCCAGCTGCCACCGGTAATCGTCCCGGTCCCCGAAAAATACGTACTTCGGCTTCGCCGCCGGCACTGCCGGCATGGCCATCGGCTGCGCACTCGCTTCCCCCGCATTCCCTAAACTGAATCCTGCTGCTCCCCCCGGCGGCAGCAGCGTGACCTCGGACCCGGAACTCTCGCTGAAACTCGCTGCCGCATTCGTCCCTTCGCGCCCGCTTCCATCGTCCTGCGCCGAGACCGTTCCGGCCATTCCGAGCAGCATGACTGCGATCAGTACCGTCTTCATGCCCATCCCTCTGTCTCTCTAGCCAGCGCCCCCACGGCACCTGCCCCGAAAATTTGGGCGGATTTGATTCTCGCTCAGTTTACCCCGAGGTAGCTGCAAAGCCGCCCGGAAAAATTCCGCATCGGCGGCCTTTGGATGAATACGCCGCGAACCGATTTGGTCGCGTTGCCTTGACACTTTTTACTATAGGGGCTACACTACGGAGTTTTTAGGTGGCCCCTGGAGCCATCTGGGGGAGGATGGACATGGATAAGAAGCGACTGGAGTACTACAAGAAGAAGTTGTTAACCCGCCGGGACGAACTGGTGAAGACCATAACCCGGACGGAGGAAGAAGGCCGCCAGGCCGATGACGACCCAACGGTCGACCTGGCCGACAAAGCCGCCAATTCCTACACCAAGGAATTTCTTTTCGGGCAGACCAGCAGCGACCGCAACATCCTGAACATGATCGATGAAGCGCTGAAGCGCATTCGCGGCAATGATTACGGGAATTGCGCCATTTGCCACGAGGAGATGCAGCAGAAGCGACTTGAAGCGGTGCCTTGGGCGAAACACTGCATTAGCTGCCAGGAAAAAATGGAACAGGGCCTGTTGTAATCCTCACCCGAAGATCGATTCTCCATTCCCCGGCGACCGAAAATAGCGTTGGCATGGCTGCGGGGTGCGAACCTGCCCGCGGCTTCCTTCCGCAACGGCGAAAATCGAGCTGCGATGGGTGGCACTTTTGCCATTCCTGAGCATGGCCGGGTTGACAATTTACGCTTCTTGCTGCTAGATGAAGTAATGACGACGGGAGCGACGCCTGACGCGTGTTCACGCGCGTGAGGCGAAGCGGGTGCCAAATCGGTACCGGGCCTTGCCCGGGCCGGCCGTCCCGTAAGCTCCTTCGGCGATTTTCGGCAGTTTGAAGGAAGCGCGGTGAGCGCACGACGACCAGAGGCGATCAACCCCCGGGGGCGACTGACCCCCGAAGCGGGCGGAGCGCTTGCGTCCAACGCTTCGGGGAACTTGATGGGCCGCCATCCCTCACCGCTCCTACCCCAGCGCACTTCCCTCATGCAAGAACCGGTCCTGGTCCTGAACGCGACCTACGAACCCATTAACGTAACCGCGGTAAGACGCGCCATGGTATTGCTCTTGAAGGGCGTCGCGCAGGCCGAAGAGCTGCATAACTCGGAAGTGCACTCCTCCGCCCATTCGCATAAAGTTCCTTCGGTCATCCGGCTGGTGGCTTATCGCCACATTCCGCAGCAGAGCCGTGCGCTGTCCAGAAAGAACATTCTTTTGCGCGACCGGAACACCTGCCAATTCTGCGGCAAGATCTTTCCAAGTTCGGAACTGACCCTCGATCACGTGATCCCGCGGTCTCGCGGCGGCCGCTCTTCCTGGGAAAACCTGGTGGCGTGCTGTTACCGCTGCAACAATTCCAAGGGAGACCGCACGCCAGAAGAAGCTGGGCTCAAGCTGGCGAGAAGGCCGCGGCCGTTCACCCTGCACACCTCCCGACAGCTCATGCGGCTGATCGGTCACCGGGATGAACGTTGGCGTAAATACTTGTTTTACTGACGGTTAGGACCGGGCAGAGCGCCCCCGTTCCATCAAAAACCCGCTAATTAATCGATTAATCTAAATAGAAGAAACCTTTTTCGCTCTCTTGCATCTAAGTCTGTAATAACCACTTCGAGGACACACCCCGGGAGGCAGCTAGGGTCCAAACCCTAGCTGCTTCTCTCCTTTTAGGCCCACTCCCTTGCCGCTTCTCATTGCTGCCCCTGTATCTGTGCCAGCGCCTGCGCGGTCGCAGCCAGCAACGCTTCCGCTCCGACCGGCTTGCCCGTCGCATGGATCATCCACAGATCCGGAGTCACCCGACCCATGGTCGCCATCCGTTCGAACTCCGGGCCGATGGCGCCGGCCTTTTTCATCTGCTCTTCGACCTGAAAGGCGATCAGATGGCCGATCGGGTAGTCGGGTAGATACAGGAACGAATCGATCATGTGGGAATATACGGCCAGCAGGATCACATCCTTCGTTCCGAAGACCGGAGCGTAGTATTTGTTCCAGATCTCCTTTGCGATTCCAAGCGTGGCGTCGCGCAATTGTTCGCTCGTGGCGTCCGGATGATCGTACATCCAGTGCCACACACCCATGTCGACAAGCGCCACACCGCTGATTTCATAGGTATTCCAAAAATCGTTGAGAGTTTTCAGCGCCTCGCTCTGCGCATCCGGTGCCGCGAGGCCGAGGACTTCGAGGTCGTGCCCTTGCAGAACCATCGCCAGAGCTTCGGTAAAGGCAGTGTTCGGCACGCCTTCGAGTAACGTGTAATCGACCTCATTCAGCGAAAAGGTCTGCTCCACGTTGTGACCCATTTCGTGAACCGCAATGTTGAACCCCTTGTAGTTCATTCCGGTACTCTCGACGCGAGTGCGCAGGTGGGCTTTTTCTCCGCGCATGGACGCACCCATGGCATGCCCCGAACCCCGCGCGGGATCCACGACAATGTTTTCCGCCAGATAGTGCGCTTTTTCCGGCGTAAAGCCGAACTTCATCAGAATGTTCGGAATGTCTTTCTTGTAGGCATCCGCCGTGGGGTAGCGCTTGGCAACGATAGCGTCGAGTTGCGCTTCCGTGTAGGTTCCCCGCGCACGGAAACCGTCATACCAGATATCAAACGGCTCGAGCGGCCGCCCCAGCCGGGCGGCAATCAATTTGGCAACCTTCGGCACCAACGGGGAAGCCAATACCTGTTCGAGCATCTCGCGGACGCGCTGCTCGGGGATCTCTCGATCTTCATCGAAACGGCGCGCGATCAGCGTCGGTGCCGTTGGCGAATAGGGATCCATCTTTCTCGAAGCCTCAAACGTCTTCCGCAGCATGGCATAGCGCGTATCCGGCTCGGGGGTACTGCTGACCTGGCTGCCGGCCGGTGTCGTAGCATCGCTGTCTTTTTCTGCGGCCGGCTGCACCTCGTTGGTCCAGGGATTCCAATCGACGCCCGGGTTATTCACCACCACTTCCGGAATGGTCTGGGCGATGATCCGCTCCATCACCTGCTGGATGGCCCGCTGTTTGGCCAGGCCGTGCTCTGTATCCGCATAATCGGCCTTGATTTCATCGCGGAGATTCCAGTGGCTCAGCAGGCGCAACTTGGGGGGAAACGGACGGTGGCCCTGGGCATCGGTCAGATGAAACATCCAGATGTTGTATTCGGCGATGTAGGAATCGGCTTGTGCGGCCGCTCGCGCCACGTCCAGATTCACGGCCGCCGGGATGCGCTTCGAGTAGATCTGGGCGAGCCGGACTTCGGCCCATTGACGACGGCTCCACGCGGGCCCCGCGGAGAGCCGCTCGTCGAGCGTGGTCAGCGGAAAATTCAACAGCACCACGAACGCCAGTTTGTTGTCGAAGAAATCATCCACCACGTGGGCTGAGGGGTCGTAACCGGCAAAAACTTCATCGAAAGGATAGATCGGCCCGGCGTCGAGATCGGCCTGCTGGCGGAACTCTCGGTTTATTTCGTGCATGTGGCCGAAAAGTTGCTCGAGCAGACTTTGAAAGCGCTGGAACTGGGTGTCCAGCGTGGTCGTGTCCCCGGCAAAATTGGTGCGGACAAAATCCTCGAATGCCGCGGAATCACCATCCTGGGCCTGCCAGAATTCCGCGACCTGGCGCAGGCCGCGCTCCAGGCGTACGCGCTGGGCTTCCCCATATTTTGCAACGAGCTCTTTGTCGAGTTTTTCGGTCGAGGTTTTCATCCAGGGCAAAGTCGGCCCTTCTGCAGCAACGGCGGACATGGGATTCTCCAGGAGAGGATTTGCGACAAAGAAGACGGCCAGGCAAAGAAACAAGCAGAGAGACAGGCGCATAGGGCCTCCGGCACTTGTGCGGGACTCGCCTTCAGTCCTCCAACGGGAAACGAAGTTTACCTGCAAGGTTCCGTACTAGCGGCATTGTACAACGGGCGAACGGAGCAGCGGACGCAATCGCAGTTGCACGCCGCAGCTTACGCGGGAGTCCCACAACGAATCTGGGCAGGGGTGTGGAAATCGGGAACAGCTTGGTGCAGTCATCCGCTGCTACAGGGTTCTGCTGCGCGGACCGGAGAAACTTTCGAGCGCGGAAGCCTCGTCGGGAAATTCCGGGAAAACCTGGTACAACTGCGTCACCTTCAAGATCTCTTCGACCTTGGGCGCCAATCCAACCACTTTCATGGCCCCGCCCTTTTTCACCACGCTCAGGTAATTGCGGACCAGCTCTCCGATTCCGGAACTGTCGAGATATTCAAGCCCGGTCAGATTCAGAACGATGTCGGAATGCCCTTGCTTCAGCAATCCATGAATCATCTCCCGGAATGCCTCGGACTCGAACGATGTCAGACGGCCGGATACATCGACCAGAGAAACGCCATCTGCTTGCCGAACGCGCACTGAAAAATCCACAAGTACCTGCCTTGCCGGGCGAATGAGTGAATTCTACCGTGAATCGCGCGGAAGGCAAGAGGGACGGTGACTGACGGGAGACCGCCGGCTGGAGCGGCAGGCGCCGGTACCCAGTGGTCGTCCCTTCGAGGATTGCCGATGGTTGCCCGGCCGGTAGCGCGCCTGTGCGCCAGGCGGGCACCATACGCTCGCACATGCGAGGCGGGTGACCCTCTACTGCTTGGGTTCGGAGAGTTGTAAGGAGGAGACCCGCATCGCGGGCGCCTGCATGTTCCAGGAACTGGGCAGGTGGTCGAAGGAGATTTCGAAGGCGCGACGTTCCCCGGGCGCCAGTGCCGGATCCGGAACTCCCAGCACCTTGCGCGATTCCCGGAGCACAACCTGCTTCATATCGTCGGAGAATTCGAGGGTCAGGCTTAACGCATGGACCGGTCGTTTCCCGGCGTTGTAAAGCTCACCGTTCAAGGTAGTCACTTCCTGGTGCAGGAAGTTCTCCGCCCGGCTCAGCCGGATATTTCCGATCTCAATATTCCTTGCATACTCCTGTTCGGCCGAACCCACGCTCAGATTTATAGTCTGTTCGGACACCGGACGGTTCCGGCTTTGCAGCGGCTCGAACAAAAACCACAAGCTGATGGCTATCGCGGCAGCCACGACGACGCCCATTCCGACCGTCAGGGGAGAGATCTCGCGCTTGTTGACCTGTCGTTCCGGATTTTCGTCTGTCAGTGGCATGAAGGTCCTGCCGTGCCGGGAGTTGCGGTGCTTCTAACGGCCGAGCGTCAATCGGTGGGCCAGGGGTTCTGGCAAGCGCGCTGAGCGCATCCTCGCCTGCACCTGACCGATATCATAGGGTACCCGCCAGAATTCAATCGCGCGAAGTTCCAGATCGGCGATGGCAAAACCGGTGCGCGGATCGCCGTCTCGGGGTTGTCCGACCGATCCTGGGTTCAGCAGATAGCGTTTTTCCTTCTCGACCTGCAAGGCGCAATGCAACTCGTTGTTGCGGGGATGCAAGTGCAGAACTTCGAGCTCCGAATCCAGGTAGGCGAAACCGCCCTGGTGATGCGTGTGCCCGTAGAAGGTCACCTGCGCTGTCGAATCCAGAAGCCCCTCAAGAGCCTGCGAGGGTGTGAATACGTATTCATCTTCGTCCTGGACTGCGCCATGCACCAGCATCAGACCTTCGGTTTCGAGCGGTCCCTGGGGCAGGGCCGCCAGCCAATCCAGATTTTCGTTGGAAAGTTGCGCCCGAGTCCAAGTCACAGCAAGTTTTGCGACCGGATTGAAGTCATCGGTAGCCATTATTTCGGCGACTGCCTTGTCGTGATTGCCGCGTATGGTGACCGCACCAAGTTCCCGGACTTGAGAGGCCACTTCATTCGGATCCGGTCCATAACCAACCACATCGCCGAGGCACACGACACGGTCCCATTTACCCTCAGCTGCTTTGAGGGTCGCTTGCAAGGCCGTCAGATTTGCATGGAGATCGCTAAGGACTAGAGTTCGCATCCTGCTTCCGGACCGCGCCAAAGAGTATAGTTGAACTTGGTCGAGGATGCACAAGGCAAAGTGAACTTTTTACCTGGTGCACGGTTCGATCGAGCAACCGTAAAAAGAACAAGAAAATGCTCCACCCCGCGAAACATATGGGTAGTGCGTTTCGTCTATACCAGTGCAGCCGGCAATAAGGCTGTAGCAGGATGGAAAGAGATCTTCAATAAAAACCCCGCGGTTGCAGCCGCGGGGCCAGTGACACGCAGTTGTTCCGGCTCTTGACCAGGACGAAGAGGTGTCTCGTTCGTGAGGCTACTCCTCTCTTTTCTGGGTGTCAACTCTTCCTTCCTCGCTGCGCTTCCGGTTGACTCGAATGTGGAAAGGAATATGACTCTCATGAAAAGTAAATCGCTCCTCGCCAACCTGGCTCTGTTCGCTGCTCTCGCAGTCGCTGTTCCTGTGCTCGCCAAGCCCATGTCCACCAATCTCCCCATCACGCACGACGTGAAGATCGGGCAAACCGAAGTGAAGGCTGGCGATTACCGCTTCCTGATCGACAACAATCACCTGACCATTTACAACGGAAAGAAGCAGGTCGCCGAGACCGACGGACGTTGGGAAGAGCGCGACGCCAAGTCGCCCTACACCAGCGTGGTCTCGAACGCCGAAGGCAAAGTCATCGAACTTCGTTTTGAAGGAAAGAAGGGCGTATTTGTGCTGCCCCAGTAAGGGGAACCACCGTGAATCCTAACCACTACTTCCGAGGGGAGCTGCCTCCGGTCGCAGCTTCCTTCCTTTTCTTCGTATCCGGCGAATTACTGAGATGGCAGTTTCCGTTCACAGCGGCAGAGAAAGTCATGCAGCTCGCGGCAGTTTTTCACGGCCCATTTTCCGCCGCTCCCGCCGAACCCCTTCTGCGCCGCTAACGAATCAGCATGCAATCCCCGTAGCTGTAGAACCGGTAGCCAGAGGCGACTGCGTGACGATAGGCGTCCAGGACATTCTCCTTGCCCGCAAACGAGGCGACCAGTGCCAGCAGCGTCGACCTGGGTAAATGAAAATTGGTCAACAGCATATCCACCACGCGGAACCGATACCCGGGGACGATAAACAGCCGGGCTTCCGCACGCCCGGCGGTGAGTTCGCGGCCGTCGCCGGCGGCGGCCGCGCGCGCCGCCGCGTCTTCAAGTGTCCGTACGACGGTCGTACCCACCGCAAGGATCGGACGCTTTTCGGCCTTCGCTCGGCGGATCTTCAGGGCGGTTTCCTCGCCTATCTCGTATCCTTCGGAATGGATCTTGTGCTCTTCGAGAATCTCCGTATGAATGGGCTGAAAGGTCCCGAGACCGACGTCGAGTGTGACCTCACAGGTCTCGCAGCCCCGCGCCTGGATGCGCTCTAGAATTTCCTGCGTGAAGTGCAGCCCCGCCGTAGGCGCGGCCACGGCGCCCGGTCGCCGGGCGAAGACGGTCTGGTAACGTTCCCGGTCGGATTCCTCATCCGGGCGGTCGATGTAGGGGGGCAGCGGCACGTGGCCTAGCTTTTCAATGTTCTCTACCACTCCCGATCGGTTGTTGGCGCGCAAAAGAATGGTGCGCAATCCCAGTTCGCCGCGGGACAGGATTTCGCCCTCGAGTTCGCCGGATCCGAAACTCACGCGTTCGCCGACTTGCATCTTTCGGCCAGGGCGCACCAGCGCCTCCCAGCGGTCTTCTTCGAGTCGTCGGATCAGAAACACCTCGACAGTGCCTGTCAGATTTTCGCGTGCTGTTTTTCGTGAAGGATGTTGGGAATGAACTCCCACGCGGCGTCCAAAAAGTCGTGCCGGAATAACCCGCGCGTTGTTGAAGACCAGCAGCTCGTCACCGCGGAGGAGCGGAGGGAGTTCAGCGAACTGGCGATCCTCCCAACTTCCCCCGCTGCGATCGAGCAACAGCAGGCGAGAACCAGAACGCTCGGCTAAGGGACGTTGCGCAATTCGATCTTCGGGAAGTTGGTAATCGAGCTCTTCCACTCTCATAAGGAATCTCTTCGTACTATAGCAAAACGGGAAAGACGACCTCAAAGCGAACAAAGCAGGACTGCAGGCAGCGTTCAGGGTTATCGACAGAACTGTGCCTACATGTAACCAATTGATGTTACAGCTTTTACCATCAACCAAAGGATCATAAATTATACTTGACATGTAAACACTCATATTTTATGATGTCAATGAAATCACTTTTGGAGGATATGCCATGAGAACTTCGATCAGTCGTTTTGAGCCCTTTCGCGGTGCCGCAACCTTCCAGGATCAGATCAATCGTCTTTTCAGTGAGGCATTTGATCGTTCCTCGGACGAGGCCAACTTGACGCCCTGGGCGCCGGCCGTCGATATTTTCGAGACCGAGCAGGAACTTGTCGTCAAGGCCGACCTTCCGGACATCAAACCGGAGGAGCTGGACATTCGCGTGGAGAACAACATCCTCACCATTCGCGGTGAGCGCAAGTTCGAGAAGAAGACGGAAGAAAAGAACTACCTGCGCGTGGAACGGTCCTATGGTTCGTTCAGCCGCAGCTTCTCGCTGGCCAACACCGTGAATACCGAGGCGATCAAGGCCGAATACAAAAACGGTGTCCTGACGCTGAGTGTTCCGAAGCGCGAAGAGGCCAAGCCGAAGCAGATCAAGGTGCAGGTGGAAGGCCCCGGCCTGGCAGCGGCTGCGGGAAGGTAATCCGCACCAGGTCCAGACGGGGGAAGCCAGGGTGAGTTAGGATGTGGGGGGTTGGCCCGGGGGGCTGGCCCCCTTTTCCGTGTGGCACGACTGAAGAGAGGGATTTATGTTGCGTTTTGACAAAATGACCGTGAAGGCGCAGGAAGCACTCCAGGAAGCGCAGGAGATTGCAGCGCGCCATGAAAATCAGTCCGTTGAACCTATCCATTTGCTCGCCGCCCTGGTTCAGCAACCGGACGGCGTGGTGCCTCCCTTACTCGCGCGCGTGGGAATTCGCAGCGATATGCTTTCGCAGGAAATCGAGCGTGAAATCGGACGCTTGCCGAAAGTGCAGGGCTTTGCGCAGCAGCACCTTGGGCGCGCCCTGAATGAAGTCCTCGAGAACTCTTTCGAGGAGGCTACGAAATTCAAGGATGAGTACGTCTCGACCGAACATCTGTTCCTGGCCATTGCCGGAGCGGAGCGCGATCCAGCCGGCAAACTCCTGAAGAAACAGGGCGCCTCCCACGAGACCATTCTCCAGGCCCTCGCCGGAGTCCGCGGCAGCCAGCGCGTCACTTCCCAGAATCCGGAAACTACCTACGCGGCCCTGGAAAAATACGCCCGCGACCTCACCGATCTGGCGCGACGCTCAAAACTCGACCCGGTCATCGGCCGCGACGAGGAGATTCGTCGCGTCATGCAGATCCTTGCACGACGCACGAAAAACAACCCGGTGCTTATCGGTGAACCCGGTGTCGGCAAGACCGCAATTGTCGAAGGCCTGGCTCAGCGAATCGTTTCCGGTGACGTGCCGGATGTGCTGAAGACCAAAAAATTGGTCGCGCTGGACCTTGCAGCGCTGGTGGCCGGGGCGAAATTCCGCGGAGAGTTTGAAGACCGGCTGAAGGCCGTCCTCAAGGAAATTTCCGAGGCCGACGGGCAAGTGATTCTGTTCATCGACGAACTGCACACTCTGGTCGGAGCCGGTGCGGCAGAAGGCTCGATGGATGCTTCCAACATGCTCAAGCCGGCTCTTGCGCGCGGGGAACTGCGTGCCATTGGCGCGACCACGCTCAATGAGTACAAAAAATACATCGAGAAGGACCCCGCGCTCGAGCGCCGCTTCCAGCCCGTGATGGTCAACGAACCTACGGTCGAAGACACCATCGCCATTCTCCGTGGCCTGAAGGATCGTTACGAGGTCCACCATGGTGTGCGCATCAAGGACGCCGCCATAATCGCCGCCGCGACTCTGTCGCATCGCTACATCTCCGACCGTTTCCTGCCGGATAAGGCGATCGACCTGATCGATGAAGCCGCAGCCAGCCTGCGCATGCAGATCGATTCACTGCCGACGGAAATTGATGAAATCGAGCGCCGCATCCTGCAGCTCGAAATCGAGCGGCAAGCCCTGCTGAAGGAAACCGATGCGCATTCCATCGAACGGAGGGCGCAAATTGAAAAGGAGCTCGCCAGGCTGCGGGAAGACTCGAGCGGGCGCAAGGCTCGTTGGCAGTCGGAAAAGGAAGCCATTTCCAAAATCCGCAAACTGAAGGAACAGATCGAACAACTCAAGGCCGAAGCCGACCGGTATGAGCGTGCCGGCGATCTTGCGAAAGTTGCCGAAATCCGGTACGGCAAGATCGTGCAGGCCGAGCGCGAGGCCCAGCAAGCGCAGGAACGATTCGCGGCCATGCAAAAAGGCGCGCGCATGCTGAAAGAAGAGGTCGATGAGGAGGATATCGCCAAGCTGGTCAGCAAGTGGACCGGAATTCCGGTTGGCCGCCTGCTCGAGGGCGAAGCTCAGAAGCTCGTTCACATGGAGGAACGACTCCGCCATCGCGTTGTCGGACAGGAAGATGCCCTGGCCCGCGTTTCGAACGCAATTCGCCGCAGCCGTGCCGGACTCTCCGATTCCAAGCGGCCCATCGGCTCCTTTATTTTCCTTGGACCGACTGGGGTCGGCAAAACCGAACTGGCCCGGGCACTCGCCGAATTTCTGTTCGACGACGAAAAATTGATGATTCGTATCGACATGTCGGAATACATGGAGAAACATACCGTCTCCCGCCTTATCGGCGCGCCGCCAGGATATGTGGGCTACGAAGAAGGCGGGCAGCTCACCGAGCAGGTGCGGCGGCACCCGTATTCGGTCATTTTGTTCGACGAAATCGAAAAGGCGCATCCCGATGTATTCAATGTCCTGCTTCAGATTCTGGAAGACGGGCGGCTGACCGATGGCAAGGGACGCACTGTCGATTTCCGCAACACCGTTCTGGTGATGACCAGCAATGTTGGCTCGACGGCCATCTACGAACTCGCGGGCAAAGATCCCGAACGCGCTCGCAAAGAAGCGATGGAAGCGCTGCGCCAGTCTTTCCGGCCGGAGTTTATCAACCGCATCGACGAGATCGTGATCTTCAATCCACTGGGGAAGGAACAGCTCGAACGCATTGTCGTCCTGCTGCTGAAAGGCGTCGAAAAGCTCCTGACGGAACGGCAGATCACTCTGGAACTCACTCCCGCTGCGAAGGAACTCCTGCTACGGGAAGGCTACGATCCGGCCTATGGTGCGCGGCCGTTGCGTCGCACCATCCAGCGGCTGGTTCAGGATCCGCTGGCCATGCAGATTCTGGAAGGTTCGGTATTGCCGGGCGACCACATTCGGGTCGACCGCGACGGGAAGAAAGACGTCATGCGGTTTGAACGCGTCCCGGCAAAGAAGCCTGCGGCCGCGGCGACTCCATAATCACCACCCGGAAGGCGGAACGAGGCGGGTTGACGCTCCGCGGTATGCCCTCTAGACTAAGATTCTCCGCCAGGAAGGTTGATCCAATGAAAGTTATCCGAACCGGTGCGATTCTAGTTCTGCTCAGTGTGTTGCTCGTGGTCGCGGGCGGCGCCTTGGCTGGCCGGGGAGGCATGCAGATCGCCCTGGTGGTCGCGGTGGTCATGAATTTTGTTTCCTACTTCTTCTCCGACAAGATTGCGCTGAAAACCAGCGGTGCGCAGCCGGTCACCCGCGAACAACTTCCGCGACTGTACCAGGTCATGGAGGGTCTGGCAGCCAAGGCCAGCATTCCTGTTCCGAAGCTTTACGTCGTACCGGATGCCGCGCCAAACGCGTTCGCAACCGGCCGCAGCCCGAAGCATGCCTCGGTCGCCGTGACCGAGGGCCTGTTGCAAATCATGAACGATGAAGAACTCGAGGGCGTCATCGCGCACGAGCTGTCTCACGTCCGGAACTACGACATCCTGACCAGTTCGATCGCGGCCACCATTGCTGGCGCCATCACCTACATGGCGCAGATGGGCAGATGGGGCATGCTGCTTGGCGAGTTCGGCGGCAATCGCGATGACAATCGGAGCGGGGGCGGGCTCTCGGCCCTGCTGATGATCTTCCTGGCGCCTTTTGCTGCGCTCCTGCTGCAACTTTTTCTCTCGCGGACCAGGGAGTATGCGGCGGACGCAACCGGTGTTCAGATGGTCGGCCATCAACAGGGACTGATCAGTGCGCTTGAAAAACTGGGCGCCTACAACAAACGGATTCCCACTTCGGCGATCTCTCCGAGCACTTCCTCGCTGTGCATCGTCAAGCCGTTCTTCGGTGCCGGCACGATGAGCTCGCTGTTCAGCACCCATCCTCCACTCGAGGATCGCATCGCCGTCTTAAAGCAGATGTCGATCACGCCGATCCGCTGAGAGCGGCTTTTAGAGCCCCCGGCTCGGCGCAACCTCGGGCTACCCGGAAGTTTTCCCGGACAGCAAACGTTCACCTCGCGGTAAACTTTTCCGGTTCTGTTCCGTCTCCGGTACCCGATTCCGGCCTGCGACTGATGCTAAGTTATTCCTATTCAATAAATTGCTGTCATCTCGGGGACACCGATGGCTTTGGCGCACGAAGTGCAATGTTAACGGACGAAGAAAGAGTTCCACTTTCGCGGGCTCGGGGGGGGACGGAGCATGAGCTGTCGAGACACTATCCATTTGATTTGTATGTATTTAGAGGGAAAGCTGTCGGCCCCGGTCCAGGCAGAGATTGAGCATCATCTGACCTCTTGCCCCGATTGCCGCCTGGTCCTCGAGGCGGCGACCAGCACCTTGGACCGCTATTTTAGTACACCCCGCGTCAATCCCGATTCCCAAGCGGCATGAATATTTCCTGATAACTGTCTTTTTCTTAGAGAGTTCAGGGCGCCAGGTCCCATTGACTGAGCGCCTTTTTTCTTTGCCAGGCAATTTGAGTCTGGATGCCGGGCAATCGTGAAAATCCTGCAAAATTTACTTTGAAACAGGGGAGTAAGTAAACTTTACTGGTACTAGTACTTATAGAATCGATCCCGTTGGTCTGCGCCTTTCCTCCTAAGTGTATTCATTTCTCTTCATTACCGTCATCATCCGCCCTTCTCTCACTTTGGCTGGCCAGGTGCCCTTTTTCCACAGCGCAGGGCGCAATCGCCCAAAGGAGATGATGTCCATGAGTGAGTTCCAGGAAACGAATAGGGAGAACACTGCGGCCGTACCGCGCTGGGTGGGCCTGGCCGTAGCCGCTCTCGGAGGAATTTCGCTGCTCGGGCTAGGTTTGGGCTGGAGCGCACTAAACCAGGCCAAGTCGGTCGAACAATCCGTGCAAACTTCGCTGAAGCAACAGAATGACGAGTTGGCGCAGCGGCTGACGAAAGAAGATGAACAGAACCAGCAACTGCAAAGCGACTTGAAGGTCGTTACGGACAAACTGAACGTTACCCAGGAAGACCTGCAGAAGGCACGTCAACAGACCAAGGCTTCCGTGGCCGCTTACAACAAAAAACTCACCGGCCTCGAGTCCAACGTCAATACGCAACTGGCGACCAAAGCGAGCACGGAAGACGTGAGCAAGCTGAACGGAGACGTGACCGGAGTGAAGAGCGACCTTGAAGCCACCAAGGGCAAGCTCGACCGGGCTACCGGAGATATGGGTGTGATGAGCGGCTTGATTGCACGCAATCACGACGACCTCGAAGAATTAAAGCGCAAGGGCGACCGCAACTATTACGAGTTCACCATCCAGAAATCCAAGAGTGGACAACGCGTCGGACCGGTTCAGATTGCGCTGAATAAGGCGGATCAGAAGAGGTCGAAGTACACGATGACGGTCCTAGCCGATGACAAGTCCATCGAAAAGAAGGACAAGACCGCTGGCGAGCCCGTGCAATTCTACGTCAAGGGCACGGCCCATTACGCTCCCTACGAGATCGTAGTTTTTGACGTAGGCAAAAACCAGATCACCGGTTACCTGTCCACGCCGAAATCGGCTGGGGCAGCTACCTCTGCAAGCAACTCGGGCGGGCAGTAACCGAGGCGGCCCGCGTCGTACGCTATTTTTTCCTGAGAGAGCACACCGAAAGGGAGGATCGGCCAGATTCCTCCCTTTTTTTTTGAGAGCTTCATTCACAATCGAGCCCGCCGCTTTGGGACAGAGGATCGCTGGACTCGCATGCTTCTCTGTGTCACCCTGAAGGTCAACCGACGGGGCGAGCTTTTGACTGGATCGACAGAAGGGGGAGGAATATGAAAGGCAAATTCGTTGCGGGTATAACACTATTGCTTTGTTCTGCTGCGTTCACCTTTGCCGCGGATGGCACCTGGACGGGGTATATCTCCGACAGCCATTGCGGGGCAAAAGGCGCAAAGGACGGCCACGCAGAGTGCGCCACCAAATGCGTGAAAGAACATGACGCAAAGTATGTTTTCGTCAATGACGCCGACCATAAGGTCTACGCCATTGACGCTCAGGACAAGGTCGCTGCGCATGCCGGCCACCACGTCACCGTCACCGGGACAGTCGATGGCGACTCACTGAAGCTGGCCAGCATCGACATGGCCAAGTAAGTCACCCGACAATCGGATGGTTCTCAATGGGGCAGGACCGCCGTCTTGCCCCATTTTATTTTTGCGGTGGTCTGAATTTCCGCTACGATGGTCCTGCGCCCATGACTACCACGCTGCTCTACGTCGGCCGAGCCTGTACTCCCACAACCGAGATCCTTGACGCCGGCATTCTGATTCGCGACGGGGTGATTGAAACCGTAGCGCCGCGCAGTTCCATCTCCTTGCCCGTTGGGGCTCGGGAGATCCTCGCCAGGGACAGATTCGCGACACCCGGCTTCGTCGATGTGCATATCCACGGAGCTGGCGGTCATGACGTGATGGAGGGCACCGAGGAGGCCTTGCGGGCGATCTCCGCTTCGATCAGCTCTCATGGCACAACCTCTTTTGTGGCCACCACCGTTACGGCCGACCCGAAGGCGATCTGCAAGAGCAGCGAGGGCATCGCGCGCTACATCGGACTCCAGCACGCTCGTTCCGTACCCGGCGCCGAAGTTCTTGGCATTCATTTCGAAGGGCCCTTCATCAGCCCGCTGCGGCGCGGCGTTCATCCCCCGGAATGGATCAAGCTGCCTTCTGCCGAGTTGCTGCAAAGTTTCGTTGCCGCAGCCGAGGGCCATGCCATGCTGCTGACCATCGCGCCGGAGTTGCTCGGAGCCCTGCCGTGCATCGATGCGGCCCGCAAAGCGGGAATGGTGGTCGGAATCGGCCATACCGACGCTACCTACGAACAGACCCGGGCGGCTCTTGCGCACGGCGCGCACCACGCCATCCACACCTACAACGCAATGCGCCCCTTTTCGCACCGCGACGCGGGTGTAATCGGCGCGGTTCTGACATCTCCGGAAATTTCGGCGGAATTGATCGCCGATGGCGTCCACGTCGATGAAACTGCCATGCGACTCTTGCTGCAGGCCAAAGGCGCCGGCGGAGTGATTCTGATCAGCGATGGAATCTCCGCTACCGGCATGCCCGACGGGAAATATACGCTTGGCGGTTTTGAAGTCACCGTGAGCGGCGGTGTCTGCAGGAGCGCCGAAGGCAAGCTCGCGGGAAGCACCCTGACGCTCGACCGCGCGCTCCGTACTATCGTGAATCTCGGGGCTTCCGTGGGTGATGCGCTAAGAATGCTGACCCTCAACCCCGCCACGCTCCTCGGCATCGAGCACAAAAAGGGCAGTCTCCGGGCAAATGCGGATGCGGACATCGTCCTCATGAACGAAGCTCTCGAGGTCACCGATGTCTTCACCCGCGGATTGCCGGTCTCCTAGCCAACCGCGGCAGCTCACTTGTTCAAGGGAATGTGCAGCTCGTCGGCGAGTTGATGGGCGCTGAACGGACTGCACGCGAAGTAGCGATCTCCCACTTTCAGCGTCGGGACTTTACGCTTGCCGTTATTGACACGGCAGACAATCTCCTCGGCGTCTGCGTCCTGCTCGATGTTTACTTCCTCGAATTCCACACCCCGGTCTTTGAGGAAGTGTTTGACGCGCCGGCAATCGGGGCACCAATGGGTGCTGTAAATCGTGATCGGCTCCATGCCTAGCTCCATCAGATTGGATGTGCGAGGAGCTTCCTCTGTCGCACAAGAAAACTTAGACGGAATCAGTCCCTACCGAGATTCGACGGGAGCGCCGCGATATTTCTTGGCGACCTGGATGCGGATGATGGAGCGCGACAGGGCCACCGTGGCGCGATCCCAATCGATGTTCGTATCATTCGAAGCCAAGCGCTGCTCGGCACGGGCCTTGGCCGCTTCCGCCCGGCTCAGATCGATCTCTTCGGCTCGTTCCGCCGTCTCTGCCAGAACCGTGACGCGATCCGGCAAAACCTCAGCGAACCCCCGAATGACCGCAAGCGAAATGGGCTGA
This sequence comes from Candidatus Acidiferrales bacterium, assembly GCA_963842585.1. Classification (GTDB taxonomy): domain Bacteria; phylum Acidobacteriota; class Terriglobia; order Acidiferrales; family UBA7541; genus Acidiferrum. The sequence goes on along the minus strand of CAWJHG010000008.1, from coordinate 431,859 downwards.
CTCGAGGTTGCCGTGCGATAAGTCAATTCGCCGATACCCAGTTCCGTCATCAACGGCGCGTGGCCGGGCAATACGCCCAGGGCACCTTCGAGACCCGGTATGGTTACCTCTACCACGGTCTCCCGCAGCAGTTGTCTCTCCGGAGTGACCACGATCAGTTCGATGGCTTCAGGAAGCATGGTTTCCTTAGACGCCCGCCTTCATCTTCTCGGCCTTTTCGAGGACTTCCTCAATGGTGCCGACCATGTAGAAGGCCTGCTCCGGAATCTCGTCGTATTTGCCTTCGACGATTTCCTTGAAGCTGCGCACGGTATCCTCGATCTTCACGTACTTGCCTTCGAGACCGGTAAACTGCGCGGCCACGAACATCGGCTGCGACAGGAACTTCTCGATGCGCCGCGCGCGCGCCACGGTGCGCTTGTCGTCATCGGAAAGTTCCTCAATACCCAGAATGGCGATGATGTCCTGCAGGTCCTTGTAGCGCTGCAGCACGGACTTGACGCCCCGCGCCACCGAATAATGTTCCTGCCCGACGACGCGCGGATCCAGGATGCGGGAGCTGCTGGCCAAGGGATCGACGGCAGGGTAGATGCCGCGTTCCACGATCTGGCGACTAAGGTTGGTTGTGGCATCGAGGTGCGTGAACGTCGCCGCCGGAGCGGGGTCGGTGTAGTCATCGGCGGGCACGTAAATCGCCTGTACCGAAGTGATCGAGCCGGTCTTGGTCGAAGTGATGCGCTCCTGCAATTCCCCGATTTCCGTGTTGAGGTTCGGCTGGTAACCCACCGCCGAAGGCATGCGTCCGAGCAGCGCCGATACTTCCGATCCCGCCTGCACAAAACGGAAAATATTATCGATAAACAGCAGGACGTCCAGGTGCTCCTGGTCGCGAAAATACTCGGCAACCGTCAGGCCGGTCAGGCCCACGCGCAGCCGCGCTCCGGGCGGTTCGGTCATCTGGCCGTAGATCAAAGCCGCGCGCGACTTATCCGGGTTCCCAGGCACGACCACCCCGGACTCCTGAAATTCCAGGTACAGGTCGTTACCTTCGCGTGTCCGTTCTCCCACGCCGGCAAACACCGAAACACCGCCGTGCTTCATGGCCACGTTGTGAATCAGTTCCTGAATCAACACAGTCTTCCCGACACCCGCGCCGCCGAACAGGCCGATTTTTCCACCCTTCAGGAAAGGCTGAATCAGGTCGATGACCTTGATACCGGTTTCAAACATTTCGAGCGTCGTCGATTGATCGTCCAGCGCCGGGGACGGGCGGTGAATGGGATAATGGGTGTCGGAGATGACCGGCCCCAAACCGTCTACAGGCTTGCCAAGCACGTTCAGCACGCGGCCGAGCGTTGCGCGCCCTACCGGCACTTCAATCGGGTTGCCGGTATCAAATGCTTTCATACCGCGGACCATCCCTTCGGTCGGCTCCATGGCCACGGCCCGCACGCGTCCCTCGCCGAGGTGCTGCTGTACTTCCGCGGTCACATCGAGCGGCTCGGGTGAGTTAAAACCCTCGCTGGTGATCCGAACGGCGTTGTATATAGCCGGAAGATGTCCAGCCTCGAACTGAATGTCGAGCACCGGCCCGATGACCTGCACTACGTGTCCGACTCCTGCGTATTTCTCTGCCATGCCTTCTCCTACGCGGTCGACGCTGCGCCGCTGACAATCTCGATAATTTCCTTGGTAATCGCCGCCTGCCGAACCTTGTTCATATGCAACGTCAGGGCTTCAATGACGTCGCCGGCGTTCTTGGTGGCCGCTTCCATCGCCGCCATGCGCGCTGCGTGTTCCGCCGCGGATGATTCGAGCAGCGTGCGGAGAACCTGTGTTTCCACATAGCGCGGAAGCAGATGGTCCAGAATCTGCGCTTCCGGCTGTTCGTAGATATAGTCGATCTGGCTGGCCTCGGCTTCGACCTGGCTCTCTTCACCCGCTTCGATTTTTTCAACCGGCAGCAGCTTCTCGGTCACCAGATTCGGAGCAATCACGTTCTTGAACTCGCTGAATACCGCGTAGACCGCGTCAACCTTCTCTTCTGCGTACAACGCTGTGATCAGGTTCGCGATTTCCCTGGCCACCCCAAAGTCCACACGCGCCAGGACATTTACATACTCGCCGGCGAACTCCATGCCCGCCTTGCGCAGGGCGTCGCGGCTCTTTTTTCCCACCGGAATCACCACGATCTTTTTGCCCTGTTTGCTGCGGAATAACTTAACCGCTTCCTTGAGGATGTTGGTGTTGAATGCCCCGGCCAGCCCGCGTTCGCCAGCGAGCACCAGGACCAGAATGCGTTCTTCCGGGCGCTTGGCCAGCAGCGGATGCTCGGGCGATTCGATCCGGGCCATCGTGGAACGCAGTACCCGCACCAGTTCTCTCGCGTAAGGCCGCGCCGCCAGTGCCGCCTCTTGCGCCCGGCGCAACCGCGCTGCAGAGACGAACTTCATCGCACGGGTAATCTGCTGCGTGTTCTTTACCGAACGGATGCGGCGCCGAAAATCGAGTAAGGTGGGCATGAATTTGCGCTAATCGCTGCCTTCAGTGGGCTCCCGCCGCAATGGTCGCGGTAAAGCGGTCTTTAAATGCTTCCAGCGCCGACTTGATATTTGCCTTGATGCCATCGTCGAGTGCTTTCTTCGTCGCGATTTCCTTGAGCACGCCGGCGTAATTGGTCTCCGTAAATTGCAGAAATTCCTTCTCGAATCGCCGAACCTCGGGGACCGGAATGGCGTCGAGCGCGCCGCTGGTCGCGACATACAGCGCCAGCACCTGTTTTTCGACCGACAGCGGGACGTACTGATCCTGCTTCAACACTTCCGTCAGGCGCTGCCCGCGCGCCAGCTGTGCCTGGGTCACCTTGTCCAGCTGGTCAGAACCAAACTGCGCGAAAGCCGCCAGTTCGCGGTATTGCGCCATGTCCAGCCGCAACGTTCCGGCAACCTGACGCATGGCCTTGATCTGCGCATTCCCTCCGACGCGGCTGACCGAGATGCCGACGTTGATGGCCGGTCGGATGCCTGCGTTGAAAAGGTCCGCTTCGAGGTAAATCTGGCCGTCGGTGATCGAAATCACGTTGGTGGGAATGTAGGCCGAAACGTCACCCGCTTGCGTCTCGATTACGGGGAGAGCCGTTAGCGAGCCGGCGCCAAGCTTGTCGTTCAGTTTAGCGGCGCGTTCGAGCAAACGGGAATGGAGATAAAACACGTCGCCAGGAAACGCTTCGCGTCCGGGAGGGCGCCGCAACAAAAGCGAAATCTCGCGGTAGGCTTGCGCGTGCTTTGAAAGATCGTCGTAGAAGACCACCGCGTGGCGTTTGGTATCACGGAAATATTCGCCCATGGCGCAGGCGGCATAAGGGGCGATGTACTGCAGCGAAGCCGGTTCGGCCGCCGAGGAAGCAACGATGATGGTGTAATCCATCGCACCGGCATCGGTTAAGGTCTTGATGACCTGCGCAATCGTGGAGCGTTTCTGCCCGATTGCGCAGTAAATGCAGATCATGTCGCTGCCCTTCTGGTTGATGATGGTGTCCAGAATGACGGCGGTTTTTCCGGTCTGGCGGTCGCCGATGATCAGTTCCCGCTGGCCGCGCCCGATCGGGATCATGGCGTCGATGGCCTTGATGCCGGTTTGCAAAGGTTCGCGCACGGGCTGGCGATCGAGAACGCCTGGCGCAAGCCGCTCGAGAGCGATGCGCTGCTTGGTGAGGATCGGCCCCTTGCCGTCTTCCGGTTCACCCAGAGGATTGACGACGCGCCCGACCATTTCCTCCCCGACCGGAACGGACATGATCGTGTTGGTGCGCCGCACGGTATCGCCTTCCTTCAACTCCGACGATTCGCCGAGCAACACCACGCCGACTTCCTCTTCTTCGAGGTTCAGCGCAATGCCAAAAATGTCGTGGGGGAATGCCAGCATTTCGCCATACATGGCCTTGCCCAGGCCGTACACGCGAGCAATCCCGTCGCCCACACTGATGACCGAGCCGACCTCGTCGACCGAAACGGTCTGCTCATAGTTCGCGATCTGCTCACGCAGAATCTTGCTGATTTCGTCTGCCTTGATATTTGCCATGCCTGCTCCGTTCCCGAATGCCTATTCCGCCATCAACCGCGCGCGCAACTGGTTCAACCGGTTCTTGACCGACCCGTCATAGATGGTGTCACCAATGCGCACCACCGCGCCGCCGAGAAGCCCAGCCTCGAGCGAGTATTTCGCCTGAATCTTCTTTCCCGACAAGCGCTCCAGCGTCGCGACCAGCGATGATTTCTGCCGCTCGTTCAGTTCCACTGCCGAAGCAACTTCCGCCTCGGCCACACCCTGGCGTTGCCGCAGGACTTGCTCAAAGGAATCTACGATTTCCGGCAAGAGGTGGACGCGCTGGTTGTCCACCACGACGAACAGGAAATTGCGGATAATCTTGCTCGCGCCCAACCCGGCCACCAGTTTCTCGATCACCCCGTGCTTCGCTTCGAGGGGGATCGCCGGACTGGCCAGAAAATTCCGCAGCTCGGGAGACTCGGCGTAAGCCGCCGCAAAATCCTGAAGCTGTTGGCGCGCCGGCTCTGCAGCACCCAGCTCCAACACGATGTCTGTCAACGCAGTCGCGTATTGCAAACTGGCCGATTTCAATTCGGCCTCCCCTGCAGGCTCTGTACAAAATTGTCGATCATCGCGTCCTGCACGGCCGGGGTCATTTGCTGGGCCACCAGTGATTCCGCGCGGTCAACGGCCAGTTTTGCCGCCAGAGCCTTCAACTCCACGCGCGCTGCCCGCTCAGCCGCCTCAATTTCCGCCTGCGCTGCGAGGCTGACCTTCTCGATATCGACTTTGGTCATGGCCCGCAGCCGCTCGACTTCCGCCGCCGCTTCTTTTTGCGCTTGCGTCCGGAAACGTGCGACCTCCTCTTCGAGGCTGGCCAGCTTTACGGCCGCTTCTTTCAACTTCTTTTCGGCTTCGACTTTGGTCGCCGTAGCCTTGGTTATCGCGGCGCTAATGCTGTCTGCATTCCGGCGAAACACGGGCGGCAACACCTTCTTGAATAGCCAGAACAGGACCAGCAGGATAATGACGAAATGGATCCACTTGAAGGCTTCCCCGACAGGCTGTTCGGCAGAATTCCCGCCCTCTGCGGCGGCGCGCGCCAAGGTCGCAAACAGCGATAGCATCACGGGGGTGAGCATTCCGCGCAGGATTACCCGGGTCGGATTCATCGTGCCTCTTTCGATGGGTTTCCGGGCCCCGGCCGCATCTCTACCACGCGCCCGGCGATCTCGGTAGCCAACTGCGAAACACTTCTCTCGATATCCTTCTTCGCTGCTTCAAATTCCCCCACCACGCGTTCCTTGGCCCGGCCCACTTCGGCGGCTGCCTTGCTGCGCGCGTCCTTCAGAAAGGAGGTCCGTTCCTCCAGCAGTTTTTTTCGCGCCGCTTCCTGTTCCGCGTAGACCTTGGCCTTGGCCTGTTTCAGCGCTTCCTCATACTGCCGCACCTTCTCGGCGGCCGCCGCTTGCGCCGCTTCGGCGGACTTCTGTGCGCCCAGAGTGCGCGCGTCGCGCTCGGCCATCACAGCCAGAATGGGCTTGAAAAAGAGGGAGCGCAGGACGAAATAGAAGACCAGGACAATCAGGGCAACAGGCACAGCCCGGAGGAACAGTTCTCCAATTTGGTGAACCAGACTTGGCATTAAGTTGTTTCGCCTATAATTTCAGGTAGGCAGCCACGCCGTTCTCCGACCCGGTAGGAGCGTACGGTGGGCCTGTTGCTGCCTCACAGAACTATCATTTATAACATTCGGTGCAAGTTCGCGTCAACGGAACGGGACCCTTGAAATCGCTGCGGGGCGGCGGGCCCCCGGAGCTCGGGCAGTTGCAGAAGACCTTGCACCGCCCGATTTGTCAGTTCTGCTGACCCTCTAAACCCCGATATAATTCCCCTTCGTTCCTTTGGCCGCAGCTCGCGCGTTCTGGTGTTCACAGGGGGACCTCACGGCATGACCAAATCCTGGAAGACCAAGCTGATTCATTCCGATGCAAAAGTCCCCGAAGGCTACCGCTCCCTTGCGACCCCCACTTTCCGGGGGTCCACCACGGTCTTCCCTTCGGCTTCGGCAGTGAACGACACCTGGGACCAGTGGCAGGTCGGCTACACCTACGGTCTGTACGGCACGCCCACGGTCCTGGCCCTGGCCGCCCGCATTTGCGAACTCGAGGCCGGCGTCCATACCATCATCACGCCGGGCGGGCAGGCGGCCATATCGCTCATCGATCTCGCCCTGCTCCAATCGGGCGACCATATGCTCGTTCCTTCGAGCGTTTACTATCCGAACCGCAAGCTCTCGACGCGCCTGCTATCACGGTTCGGCATCTCGACGGATTTCTATGATCCCGCCGTCGGCACAAACATTGCTTCCCTCATCCAAGAGAACACCCGGCTCATCTGGTGTGAGAGCCCCGGTTCCATCACCATGGAAATTCAGGACCTGCCTGCCATTGTTGCTGCCGCGCACGCGCGCAATGTCCGCGTGGTGCTCGATAACACCTGGTCGGCCGGCGTGCTGCTCGATGCCTTTGCTCACGGTGTGGACATCACCATGCAAGCCATCACCAAGTACATTGGCGGTCACAGCGATCTGCTGCTCGGTTCCATCACCGTCCGCGACGACTCGCTCTATCAACGTCTTGGGGCCGCACAGCAGGTCATTGGCGCGGCGGTTTCCCCCGATGACTGCAGCCTGGCCCTCCGTGGCATGCAGACTCTCGCCGTGCGCCTGTCTGCCATCGAAGGCTCGGCGCTGGCCGTTGCCGGCTGGCTCTCGGCTCGCCCTGAAATCGAGTGTGTGCTTCACCCGGCTTTCCCCTCCTGCCCCGGCCACGAGTTCTGGAAGCGGGATTTCCTTGGCTCCTCCGGCGTGTTTTCGATTGTGTTCAAACCCGGGCCCACGCAAAAGCAGGTCCACGCCTTCGTCGATGCGCTGAAGCTATTCCAGGTGGGCTACAGTTGGGGAGGAGTGGCCAGCCTGGCCGTCGCCTACCATCTCGGCCGCATTTCCGGCCGCCCACTCTACGACCATCGCATCGTCCGGCTGAATATCGGCCTGGAAGCCACGCCGGACCTGATCGCAGATCTGGAGCAAGCCCTGCCTAAACTTTCCGGATGACTCCGCCCGGGAACGCGCTCAGTTTTTCTGCGCCTTATCGAGCGTCAGGAGCAGCGTCAGGTAGTGTTTCAGATTGTTGGTAATCAGAAAATTCTCTTTCACGTGCTGGTGGCCCTGCTCGCCGAGCCGCGCTGCAATTTCCGGGTGGGACAGAAGGAACCGGATCTGGTAAGCGGTTCCTTCGACCGAATGCGCCAGCAATCCCGTATGTTTGTGGATAATTTGCGTGGGAATCCCTCCCACTGCGGAAGCCACCACAGGTTTCTTTTTCCAAAGTCCTTCCGAAACGGTCAGGCCAAATCCCTCGCGCAGGCTTTTCTGGAGGATGATGGTGGAGGCACGCTGCAGCGCGTTAACCTCGAGCGGCGCCCACGCCGGTAATTCCAGGACTTTGATATCCGGGTCCCCTTCGGCTTCGCCTTTGACTTCCTTCAACACCTCCGCGCCCTCCGGGTCGTCCGATGCCGAACCCCCGGCCAGCACCAGTTGGCAATCAAAGTAGCGCCGCACGATTCTGTATGCCCGGATGACGCCGATTGGATCTTTCAGCCGGTCAAACCTGGAAATCTGCGTCAGAATCGGCCGCAACGGATCGATCGAGTACCGGGCCAGGACGTCCAGGATGAACTCCGGTTCCAATTCGCGGTTTTTCTCAGCAAGCGGATCGATTGCGGGATAAAAGAGGTACTGGGGAATCTGCAGTCGCTGGGCGAACTCCGGGGAGGAGAAAATCGCGCCTTCGTAACTTGAAACATAGCCTTCAAGGAACTTCCACACGACCCCGTTCGGATGCGACAAATCGATGTGGCATCGCCAGATCCAATGGCTGGCGCGATTCGTACGTGCCTCGATCAACCCGGCCGGTTGCGGGTCATGAATCACAACGAACTCCGCGTCCAGGGGTATCCGTCTGCGGTTCTGCTCATTGTAGGAACGAAACACTTCGAAGTGCTTTGCGTCGGGATGATACGGCTCGCCGTGCAAGGCGTTGTGAAACGCCTTGGTCACTTCGAAAAAATCTTCGCCTCCGGTCATCACTTCCCAGCGGATCGCGAGCCCCAGTTCCTCGGCCAGGGGTACGAGGCGGTTCAGTATTTCCGCCACCCCGCCGCCAACCGCGGTGGAATTGACCATCTCGACGCTTCGCCCCGCCAGGGGTTTCGCGAGCGCGCGCAACTCCTCGATCTCGCCTTCTCCGATCACCGCTGCATAGTCAGAGAGCGGGATGCGGCTCGCAAATTGGACCGGGCTCATGCTTTCTCCTCTCGCGCTCCACCAGTCGCAACAGCTTGGCGCGCGCGCTGTCCAGGGTGTTGGTATAGATATCGATCCGATTGATGTTGTCCGCCAGCGTCGAGTGCCCCAGCGAATCGGCCAGCCAGTGAGAAAAATCGTTGGTGCGCAGATGCAGTCGCAAGCGCGAGGATATGAAGTGAAAGTAGAACGCCGCGTGACTGAGCCGCTTTACCCCATCATGGAACTCCTCGAGGGTCCGCGCCTTCAAACCAAAAGGAAGCGTAACTTCCACGCCTTCGCAAAAATAAAACCGCTCGAGCGCCTGCTGATGTGCGAATTCCGGATACTGCTCGGTGTATTCACGGACCGCCTGGCAGAGATCGGCACGCAGCGCCGCAATCGACGTGTAATCACGGATGTCCAGGGCCGCCAGTTTTTCCGCCAGTGCGTCCCGATTGGCGGCTGCCAGCACCCACTGGGCAAAGTCGTTCGAAAATCCCTCGGTCAAAAAGTGATGGCTGCTCAAGGTCTGAAAAGTATGGTGGAAGATGGACGCATCATTGCACTGTTCGAGACCGCTCTGCAGCTCGGCCAATGTGCCCGCGGAAAAATTACCGATTCGCGTCAGGTGCGCAACGGTAAAAAACTCAAACGGGGTGTCCGCGGCTTGCACTCCTCGGCCTCCTTCTGGTTGTTGCATGGTGACCTCGTCTTGCCTGGTCTTACCGATCTCCATCAGGAGGCCCTTGCAGCTGCGGCCTTTTCGCCGCCCTCGACTCGGATTTCCGTCAGGTCCGAGAGCAGATTCGCCGCCCAACGGTAAATATTGTGCTCATAGACGATCTTGCGCATTCTGCTCATGCGAGCGGTCTGCTCTTCTGCCGTAAATTCCAGGGCTTCATGAATCGCGTTGGCGACCTGGTCCATGTCGTATGGATTCACGAGCAGGGCGTCGCTCAACTCACGGGCTGCACCGGTAAAGGTACTCAGGACCAGGGCCCCTCGAAGGTCGTCTCGCGCGGCCACAAATTCCTTGGCCACCAGGTTCATTCCGTCGTGCAGTGAGGTCACCAGGCAGACCGACGCCGCGCGGAAATAGCGTTCAATCTCCTCGTGTGAATGGTGCCGTTTCAAAAACACAATCGGCTTCCAGCGGCCGGCTTGCAACCGGGCATTAATCCGATTTGCCTCGGCCGTAACCTCCTCCATGAATTGCTCATAGCGGGGAATGTCTGTCCGGCTGGGTGCGCCGATTTGGACAAAACTGAATCGCCTTTGGTAGGCGGGATACAGCTCGAGGAAGCGCTCCACCCCCCGGAATCGTTCGATGATGCCTTTCGTATAGTCCAGCCGGTCCACTCCCACGCCGAGGAGCGACGCTTCGATTCCGAGTTCGGCGAACAGTGCCCCGCGACCTTCTCCGGTAATCCGGATTACCTCTCCGCCGGGGCGGGCGTTCGGAAACGCCACGCTGATCGGATAGGGTCGGACGCGCGTGATATGCCCCTTGCGACTCACCTCGAAGCGGTCCCAGTCCGTCAGCGCCTCGACCGCTCGGTCCACCGTTTGCAGAAAGTTGTTGCAATGGGTCTGAATGTGAAACCCCACCAGATCCGCACCCAGCAGCCCATCCACCAGTTCGCGCTGCCACGGACAAATTCCAAACGCCTCGGCGTTCGGCCATGGGATGTGCCAAAAAACGGCGATCCGGACGTCAGGACGTGATTCCTTCACCATTCGCGGCAACAATGCAAAGTGATAATCCTGGACCAGCAGGACCGGAGATTGGGTTCCTTCCATTTCCGCCAGCACAGTGTCAGCAAAGCGCCGGTTGATGCGCTGGTAGTACATCCAGTCACCGGGTCGGAACAGCGGCCTGGTGTGCGCGATATGGCATAACGGCCACAGCCCCTCGTTGGAAAATCCTTCGTAGTAGCCGCGTTCTTCTTCCTCGGAGAGCCAGACGCGTCGCAAGGTGTACGTTGGGTGATGCGGCGGCACGCGCAAGTGATCCTGCCCGTCGACCACCTCACGGTCGGCGTTCCCCGACCCATTGGCCACCCAAGTGCCCTCACAGGCCTGCAGCACCGGTTCGAGTGCGGTCACCAGACCGCTCGCCGGCACCAGCATGCGAATCGCATTCTCCTTCTCGTCGAACTCATGCATATAGGGCTCGCGGTTGGAAACAACGAATAGGGCGTCGCCCCGCAATTTCGTTTGCAGGCTCACGTGCAGACGCTCGGCCGTCCAGAGTGAGGATTGCGAGTCGCGGAGCAGCGCTTCTTTCTGTGCCGCTGCTCGTGCCGAACTCAGGTCATGCGCCAGATGCCGCGCTTCGATATGAATCTGATCGAAAAATTCCCCCTGAGGCAGAGCCGACGGCATATCCAAGGGATCCGCGCGCAGGCTGTGCAACCACTTTGCGGTGTATGCGAGCGGCGAGGTGAACGTCCAGCGCACCAAAAAAAACGCGAGCCCGGTGATGAGTAGCGTCTGGAAGAGTGTACTCAGCAGAGAATCACGGACTGCCCGCATCACCTGCGCCCGAATGTAGCCGGCATCATGAACGACCAAAAGACTGCCGTTTACGGTTCCATCCCGGTGAAGCGGTACGGCATAAAGATGCACGTCCTCCCCGCCAGTCGATTCGAACTCTCCCGCGCCCCGATTCGTCCGCACGGCCAGCGCTGCTGTCGGTGGCCGTTGAGCAAACCTCGGCAAAAGGTCGTGCATAAGGACGACCGGCTGGCCGGAATTGTCATAAACGGCCACTCCGAGCAAGTGGTCTCGCTGGCCATATTTCTCAAGGATGCGGTTCAGGCTTCGTTCGTTGGCGCTGCCAGGCAAAGATTCCAGGCTTTCCTGTAGGTTTTCGGCCAGAACTTGAGATCGATGCGATAGTTCATTGCGCAGGTTCTTCCGCACGGTTCTCACCTGGTACGATCCATAAAAAAGGGACACACTGAGGACGCTCACCGCGAGTGGCAGGACGAGTTTGAGCGTCGTACGCATCGGCGTCTCTCTGGACCTGGAGAATCCTGAATTACCGTTTCGCTTCGGCACTTGTTCCGATCGAGTTTCTCTTGAACGGAACGGGGCGCGAAGACTGCCTTTCGATCAAACCGAATGCCCTGCCGCGGGAGCGGGAAACCGCGGCGCTTTCTCGCTGGTAACGGAAGCCGCTCTCCCGACTGACAGCTTCTTTTCTTCGTGTGAGCCGAGCTCGGATGCCTGTACTACGGCTACGTGGGTGGCCATGTTTTTGCCGTCTTCCGATCGGAACTCCACGGTTGCCGTTGCGCCGACCGTGAGTCTTCCCTCCACCCGGGTGTTGCCATCGACCAGAAATTGCACGGTACTCTGTTTCTGGTCCTTCTTCACTTCCAGGGCAAATCCTGCGTCGCCAACCGAAGAGATTTGGCCTGAAACGGATCCCGTTTCGCCTGAGGCAACTGTTTTGATCTGGGCTTCGGCGCGAAACGGTGTGGACCAGCCTGCGGGGGCAAAGCAAAGCAGGAAGAGCGAACCGATCGACAGCGCAGTTCGGAATCGCATGACGGATCTCTCCTTCATGGGAACGATTTCGACTGGGTACTCTTTTACGGGCACGATCGCAGCCAAACCTCAAGAGGTTCTGCTGGCGGCGGGTAACACCTTGAGCGTTTAATGGGATAGCCGGAGGAACGGCGCCAGATGTAGGGCGTACCCTAGGTACTGAACCGTAGAAATATTACCGTTCGACTCACACCTGGGACGCTGACCGGAGTCGCGTGATGGCAGAACAAAAGATGGCAGAACCAGGCGCTGCGAAGGCGGATCGCAGAACGTTCATGAAAACTGCGGTCGCCGCAAGCGCTGGCACGTTCACTGGGGCGGCCGCCTTGAACGCACTTTCTCCTTCTCTGTGGAGAGAGCAGATGGTCTTTGACCCCAATCGCAGCTATTGGTCCGGCGCGCTCACGGGGCCAGGCACCCCTCTCGAGCGAGACGCGGAAGTCGATGTGGCTGTCATCGGAGGCGGATTCACAGGACTTTCTGCTGCTTACTATCTGAAGCAGGCCGACCCACGGTTACGCGTCGCCCTCCTCGATGCCAGGCAGTGCGGCAATGGCGCTTCCGGGCGCAACGGCGCGATGCTCCTGACGATGACCGAAGATCGTTACATGGAATGGAGCGGTGAACCGGCTCTCGACAAGCGTCTCTACGATCTGACTGTCGATAACATCCGCCGTTTGAAAGACCTTTCCCGACAAACCGGTGTAGATGCCGAGATCGAGCAAAACGGAGCTCTGCAAGTCTGCAACACCGTGGATCTGGCCGAACACGGCCGCAGCTTCATCGCCAAGTCCCGGCCGGCCGGATTTCCGTTTGAATATTGGGACCAGAACAGCGTTTCCCAAGCGATCGGTACAACTGCCTATCCCGGAGGGTTGTTCGATCCGAACAGCGGGCAACTTCATCCCGGCAAGCTCGTCGAGGTACTGCGAGCGGCCGCCGAATCTGTTGGCGTTGCGATCTATGAAATGAGCCCCATCGCTCGCGTCGAACCGGGCGAACCGGCGCGGCTCACGACCGATAGCGGGAGAACCGTCAAAGCCGGGCAGGTCGTTCTCGCGACCAATGCGTACACCTCCAAGTTGGGGTTTCTCCGTCGTGCGGTTGCTCCCATTTTCGAGTACGTCGGCGTCACTCCCGTTCTTTCTGAAGCTCTGCTCGAGGAGATCGGCTGGCGAAAGAGAATTCCATTCAACGACTCGCGCACGGAAGTTTTCTATCTGGGATTAACAAAAGACAATCGGATTCACATCGGCGGCGGACACGCCGATTACGTATTCAATAACGGCTTGACCGAACCGGCGGCAGCCGGGAAGCGCTTTCTCAGACTGGGCGAGGAACTCGGCAGGATCTTCCCTCCGCTACTTTCTGTGCCCTTGGAAAGGACCTGGAGCGGAATCATAGACTATTCGGTCGATCAGACTCCGTCTGTGGGCGCTGTACCGGGGCAGGAAAACTTCTATTACGCCATCGGTTTTTCCGGTCACGGGGTCAACCTGACCTCGGTTTTTGGTCGGATCATCGCCGATCTGATCTGTGGCAAGGCAAAGGAATGGAGCTGGCTCCCGTACCTGAATCGCTTGCCCTTGTACACGCCAAACGAGCCCTTTCGCTGGGCCGGAGTTCAACTGGCAACCGAGTACTATCGCTGGAGCGATCCCGAAACGCCCTGATTCTGGCAATCGCTTATCGAAGAAAGTGACTCGCGGCATGGGGGAGTCGCCGCGTCCGTGTCCAGCACATCTGACGGAGGACATCGGACGCGGTCAATCCCGTTGGTTCAGAGTGGAAGCCAGCCCCACAGGAAGTGGAACCCGCCTCCTCTTTGGGATCGCCTCAGGCTGGAATTTGGGGTACCAGCCTAAAACGAAAGGGTAACGGGATAGAGAATCCAGTACCTCGCCCCGATCGTCAAACGAACTCCATCTAAACAATTAAGCCATTTTATTCGTTTAAGTTGTGGTCTTTTATCAACCGTGTTTTTGGTGTACCATGCTCCCCCATATTGGAGGCTCGCTGCCATGGGCGGTCGACTGACCCCAATTCGACGTCTCTATCGATTCGGCCGGTACGAGGCGGATCTTGATCTTGGTACGCTCACTCGCCAGGGACTGCCCGTCAAACTCCAGGAACAGCCTTTCCGCGTTCTCGGCCTGCTGCTGGAATCCTCCGGGGAGCTGGTTACCCGCGAAGACCTTCGCAAGAGCATCTGGCCGGATGGAACTTACGTCGAGTTTGATGGCAGCATGAACACCGCCCTGATGAAGCTGCGGGCGGCCCTCGGCGACAATTCGGACAACCCCACTTTCATAGAAACAGTGCCGCGCAAAGGCTACCGTTTCATTGCTCCGACCGAACTGCGCAAAATCGATTCGCCCGAGATCACTACCGCCATCCATATCGAAGAAGTCGACCCGCCAGTCGCGGCTGCCGGGGAAGTGCCTCGGGACGAGCACGCGTCTTTACGGGTATCGAACCGAGTTCGAGCGAGCGCTCCGCAGCGCCGCCTTGGACCGCATTGGTGGGAAGCACTCGCCATTCTGGCCGGGGTGACCGCTCTGCTTACGTACGGTTTGTGGCCGCGTCCCGAGCCCCGCGTTTTGCGCGTCCGGCAGCTGACGCATTCGGGGCAGGTCGATCCCTGGGGCAAACTGGTTACCGATGGAAGCCGCATCTATTTTGTCGTGCGAGACGTAACCGGCTGGAACCTCATGCAAACCTCCGTCGAGGGAGGAACCATACAGCGCACGCCAACCCCGTTTGATAACACGCGTATCTTCGATCTCTCCCCGGACCACTCCGAGTTCCTGATTGGCCAATTGACCCATCGCGGTGAAGAAACGCCCCTTTGGCTGTGGCCGGTGCAGGGCGGAGCGCCCCGTCGTTTGGGCGATGTGACCGCGGAAGAGGCGATCTGGTCACCGGCCGGAAATCTGATCGCTTATGTGCAGGGCGAGAGCATTCAACTTGCGGACCCAGAGGGAACGCACGTGCGGGAACTGGCGCGATTCCATCCCGCGCCGCACTCCCTCGTCTGGTCCCCGGACGGCAAGCGACTTCGCTTTACGCAGACCAATCTCCTGCAGGGCACCGATTCGATGTGGGAGATGGATCTCGATCGCAGCTTGCCGCGTCGCGTGCTGCCCGAAGGCCAGCACGGACCTCATGAAGGCAGCGGAACCTGGCTGGCTGGCGGCAAGTATTTTGCCTTTTCTTCCGGCGTGGACTTGCGCGCCAGTCTGGCCGTGGACACGCAGGCGAGTCTCTGGTTGATGGAAGAGAACCACGGCCTGTTCCGCCGGAGCGCGGGAGATCCCATCCAGCTGACCAGAGGGCCGATCGCGTTTGATCACCCGAACGCCGCGCCCGACGGCAACCGGCTTTTCGCCATTGGCTCCCACAACGAATACCAGTTGCTGCGCATCGACCCGAAAACTTCCGCAAAGACCGCCATGCTCGCCGAGTCCGGCGCAACGGACATGGACTTTTCGCTTGATGGTCAATGGGTCGTCTACGCGGCGCGAGAGAACGGCACGCTATGGAAAAGCCGCCTGGATGGAAGCGGCAAGGTGCAGTTGACCGCCGCCGCCACCGGCGCCTTCGCTCCGCACTGGTCGCCGGACCAAAAACAGATCCTGTTCACCGGATTTCTGCTGGACAGTCAGCCGCGGCTCTACGTGGTTTCAGCGCAAGGCGGCTCACCCCACAGCATACTTCCCCCCAACAACAAGTGGGCTTCGGTCTCCGGGGATTGGAGAACGGACGGCAGGCAAATCGTGCTGGACGTGCAGGAGATCGAATACGGCAGGGAGCCGGATATTCGCATCCTGGACCTTGAAAGCGGCAAGCTCACCAAACTGCTTGATTCCGACGGATTGATTGAGCCGCGCTGGTCGGCGGACGGAAGATACATCGCGGCCCGCAATCCCAAGAAAAAACAGGTGCTGGTCTACGATTGCCGGCTGGAAAAGTGGTCGGTGCTCTCGGAAGCGAATTTCCCGGTCGCTTTGCGCTGGTCACCCGGCGGCGATGCGCTTTATTACCAGGATGTCGACGAGGTCGAGGAGTCCATCTTCCGCGTGCCCATGGCCACCCGCGAAACCGAACGGGTCGTACAACTCGGCGATCTCCTCAGCTCCGGTGCCACGCGCACGATGTTTACCGGCCTGAGCCCGGATGGCTCCGTCTATGTCACGGTCGATCATGGAGATGTCGACGTGTACGCCGTGGATTTGAAGCTCCCCTGAGGTTCTGCTCGCTTTCGCTCTCCCCGCCTGTCCGCGAAGGCAGGTTGGTTCTCGGACACACCCTGCTTCTCCTTGGGCTGCGGCTGCGATTTACGGTCTAGACTGAATTCGTTGCCAAGGGAGCATCTTCTCGATGAGTCCTAAACTTGTCCGGTCCTTTGCCCTGATCTTGACGCTCGCGTGTGCAGCCGGACTCCGGGCACAGAGCTCCGGCAAGAGCGACGCCACGATCAAAGGAGTGGTGCTCGGTGCGGACGGAAAGGCGGTCGCAGCGGCGGCGGTAACCTGTCAATCCTCGGCCGGGATTCGCCCGCGCGTGGTCCATACCGATGCCAAAGGCCACTACCTCATTACCGGCCTGAAACAGGATTCCTACGATCTGCGTGCCACCTCGAACGGCGCCTACTCGGACTGGGAAAAAAATATTCCACTTCGTAAGGGACAGACCAAGGAATACACCTTGCGACTGCTGAACGGCAATACGGCCTTAAGCGGGACGGTCCCAGCGAAGCCGGCGAATTAAGCGTATTCTTCCGTGCCCCCGCTCGGGTTTCACAAGTCGTCAAGTAAAGTGCCGAAACCCCGCCCATCGGATCCCCTGACACGAGGCCGGGGCACAGGGATTGCACCGCATGTTGTGATTCGCTGCCGTCTGGGATGCCAATGACCCGAGGCGTCCTGGAGGGGAGACCACCTGCCGTACGGTCGGCGACAGGGTGTTACGTCCAGCGGCCTCGATGCGCAATAACTTCTTTATATTTATACCGTTATAAGAACATACCTTGCTAGAACCTGTAGAGCGGCCGTACCACGCCCTCGGTACCGTCCCTATTGGGGCCTTCGGCCCATTGAGCGATTTGCGGTCGAAGGCGATCCTGTACTCCGACGGGTTGGGGGCCGCGCGGGGACAACGGTCCCGCAAGGGGCCGTGTGCGAGCTTCCCAACCCGCCAGAATTCCGAAGCGCGAAGTTTTCCTGCCTCCTTCTCCCCTTCCTTTCCTCGGCAATGCTCTTGCAACCAAATCCGTCGTCACTCGTTATAGTGTTCTGTAGGCGCGAGTTCGGGCGATTAGAAGAAGCGACGGTGGCGGGATCGGGTGTCAGATGACAGGTCTTCACGGCAATCGAACCATGGCGAGACGGGCGGGGCTCCTCGTTTTTCTCTTTCTGATGGGGGTAGCCGAGGCCGAGTCGGGCAACCTGTTCTCTCTTCGCCCGTCGACCCTTGAGGCCTTCACCAAGTATGTCGTGAACACGGAGGCACGGAATGCCGAAAGCCTGCGTCGGGGCCCCTTTCTGTGGCTCGACGAACTACCGGCACGGGAGCGTACCGAGTTCGTCCGCAAGCTCGCGAGCGGCCAGGTGGAGATGAGACACCTCAGCGTGAACAAGGACGGGGGGAACACCGACATACCGGGAGGCATGATTCACGATTGGGAGGGACTCATTTTCATTCCCGGCGTGAACGTCGACAAGGTATTGCAAGTCCTCGAGGACTATGACCACCAGGCCATCTACTTCGCTCCAGACGTTGTCCAATCCCGGATTGAATCGCACGACGGGAACAAGTTTCGCGTGTTTTTGCGATTCCGCCGGCAAAAGATCGTCACCGTGGTTCTCGATACCGAGCATACCGTGACGTACTATCGAGACTCGCCCGTCCGCGCGCACAGCCGAAGTTCCGCAATTAAAATCGCTCAAGTCGAGGATCCCGGGGGCCCGCAGGAGAGAGAAAGAATCCCGGGCGAGGACGATGGATACCTTTGGCGGATGGAAACCTGGTGGCGGCTGGAAGAACGGGACGGAGGAGTGTACTTGCAAAATCAAGTGGTCACTCTGACCCGGGATATTCCTACCGGACTTGCCTGGCTGATCGAGCCGTTTATCAATAAAATTCCCAGGGAGACGCTGGAATTCACGCTCGCGGCCACCCGCTCCGCCGTGCTGCAGAACCCTGGCAAGTAGGATTTTCTCCCGAGTTCATGGAACTGGCAGGGACGAGCGCAGGCCAGACCGCGTGGCACCGTCCGAGAGAACGCTGCTCTTTGCCGCGCAGACGTTTTCCAGAAATCGCTAAGTATGCTAGAATGCTGAAGTTCCAATGACGATTTGGTGTTTTCGACACCGGATCTTTTGGATCATGGTGTACCGTAGGTCTCCCGACAGGCAGCCTCGCAACGCGGGTAGAATGAGCCACGGGTCCATTCCTTGGCAGTGGCGGGGTGCCATTTAAACCAAATTCAGATGGCCCTAGCGGCCACGAGCAACCAAAGAGGAATTGTCATGTCTGGGCATTCAAAGTGGGCCACAATCAAGCACAAGAAGGCCGCGACCGACGCAAAGCGCGGCCGCGTTTTCACGCGCATCATTCGTGAAATATCGATTGCCGCGCGCATCGGCGGTGGCGATCCAAATTCCAATCCTCGACTTCGCACCGCGATTCTGGCGGGCAAGAACGAGAACATGCCAAACGAAAATATCGAGCGCGCCATTCTCCGCGGTACCGGGCAGCTCGAAGGGGAACAGTACGAAGAGGCCATGTTTGAGGGCTACGGCCCGGGCGGCGTAGGGATGTTGATTCAGGTGGTCACCACCAACCGCAACCGAATCGTCGGCGAGTTCCGTCACCTCATCAGCAAGAACGGCGGAAATATGGCCGAAGCGGGGGCCGTTGGATGGATGTTCCACCGGAAGGGCGAGATCAACGTTCCCAAGGAAGCGGCGTCCGAAGATCAGCTGCTCGATTTGGTACTCGAAGCCGGCGCCGAGGACATGAAAGACGACGGGTCGTCCTGGTATATCGTCACCCCGCCAGAATCGCTCGAAGCGGTGAAAGAGGCTCTGACCAAAGCCGGAATTACGCCGTCGTCGGCGGAACTGGCCATGGTGCCGCAGAACTATGTCAAGCTGACCGGCCAGCAAGCCACGCAGATGCTACGCCTGGTCGAGGCGCTCGAAGAGCATGACGACGTGCAACACGTTTACGCAAACTTTGACATCGATGAGTCCGAAATTCAGGCAGCTGTCAGCGCCAACTAAATTCGCATTTTTTCGAAACGGCCATCCTTCTGGACATAGGGATGGCCGTTTTCCTTTCCGCCAAGCTGCCGGACAATGAATTGGATTCGACGGTCGCTTCGCCGTAGACTAGCTACCATGATTGATGGTCCCACGAACGACAGAAACTCCGGCTGTCTGCGTGTTTTGGGGGTCGATCCGGCAGCGGCTGGGCCGACCGGTTACGCGATTATTGAGCGCCAGGGCCGGGTTTGCCGGGTGCTGCACTACGGAGCGTTTAAGGTTACCGCCAAGCGACAGAAGTCGTCCGCTGGAGCCGCCTTGCAGGATGTGCACTCCCTGCTTTGTGAACTGATCGGGCGGTTCAAGCCGCACGTGATGGCCGTGGAATCGGTTTTTACCGCGCTGAACATGCGCACGGCACTGCGTCTTGCCGAAGTGCGGGGCGTCGTCTTGCTCGCCGGCGAACAACTCGGAGTGCAGGTCAGCAGCTACTCTCCCCGTGAGGTCAAGGCATGCGTGGCCGGCTACGGACACGCGGACAAGAGACAGATGCAGTTGATGGTGTGTGCGCAATTAGGAATGAAAGAAGTGCCTGAGCCTTCAGACGCAGCCGACGCATTGGCCGTGGCGCTCTGCCACCTGCAGGCGATCCAGCTGGAGCAGCGCTTTGGTGTGCGTAAGGCGGAACTGGTCGGCAGTGTGCGGCTAAAAGCGCGAAAAACCCATCCGCAGAACGACCACCGGACAATCGAACCCGGCGTACGTATCCAACCCGAACGATGAACGCACTGGCCCGTTTCACTCTTGCCGTTACCTTGTTCTCCTCCATTTTCGCAGGGGGTGGCCCCTGGGCTTCCCCTGCAGGTTCTGCCACGTTCACCTACCGCAGAATCTTTAAATCCAGCACCCCGGAATTTATTGAGATCAAAATCAATGAGGATTCAGACACTGCCTGGTATGAAATCCGGCAGCTCGAAGAAGACCCCGGCGCCACGCCCTTCGAGATCAGCCACGCCTTGCGCAGCAAAATTTTCCAATTGATCGCACAACTCGGCTACTTCAAGGGACTGGATCTTGACGTACATCGAAAGATCGCCAATCTCGGTGAAAAGACCTTTCGCTGGGAACAAGGCTCGGAATCGCATGAAGTGAAGTTCAACTACACGGTGAACGCGGAAGCAGCGCAGTTGTTGCAAATCTGCGAGGGACTGGCGCGTCAGCAAGAGCTGGTGGAGTTATTGCAACGCCGGATGAAGTATGACCGCCTGGGGGTGAACGACGCACTCCTCGAGCTCGAAGCCGACCTCTCGAAGGGCGTGCTGCCCGAACCCCAGAAACTTCTCCCCCTCCTTGATCAGATTTCGTCAGATTCTCGGTTTGTCGAAATCGCAAGACAAAGGGCCCGTACGATGGCCGAAAAACTGAGGACCGGTAAATAGTTCAGAATCAGCACGTCCGACAGCTGAAATCTTGTCGAGCTGCAAAGAATCCGTTATGTATTTTGGGATGAAGTTCTTATAAATCGGATTTTCCACCTTGCCCGAGAAACCTCGATCTTCAGCAACTCAATCATTTATCAGATAGTTAGGATCAACCACTTTTAGCGGAAAAGTGGTTGTGGGCGTGCTCGCGATAGTGTCATGGGTCGCGAATAGAAGATGGATAGGTCTGTTCGCCTGTGGTAAGTTATTGACAGTTCGGGGTCGGAAGCTCAACTACATTTACAGCAACGAAAGGCGCTTGCCCTTTCTTGTTCCTTTCGCTTAGGGAGCACCGCCCTTCGAAATTCGAATTGTCCATTTCGAGATCTTCGTCCAGATTCTTCAGGGGGCAATGTGCTAAAACTAAAAATCACGTTTCTGATCTTATTGGTGTTCATCCTAGGAGTTCCGGGAACGCTCCGTGCGCAAGTGGACACGGGCTCGATATCTGGTACGGTAACCGACAGTTCTGGATCTGTGGTTCCCGATGCCAAAGTAACCGCTACCAATGTGGCAACGCAGGTCGAACGGAGCGTGCAAAGCGGTACCGCCGGGCAATATACGTTGCAAGCTCTCCCGCCAGGCAACTATAAAGTCACGGTAGCCAGCAACAACTTCAAGACCTACACAACCACTGTCGAAGTGATCGTCGGTGGCAAACTGACAATTAATCCCCAGTTGGAGGTTGGCTCAGCCTCCACGGTGGTGGAGGTTATTGCCGGAGGTGGCGGCGCAGAAGTGAACACGCAATCTCAGGAGCTTTCTCAGTTGGTGGATTCGACGCAGTTGTCGCAACTTCCGAGCTTGACCCGTAACCCATACGACTTCGTCGTGCTCTCTGGCAACGTGAGCAATGGCGATAACACCACCTCGGACATGAACAGCTCCCAGAACACGACGGCGCGGGGTGTCGGCTACTCAATTAACGGTCAGCGCATGTCCGGAACAGAAATACTGCTGGACGGCGTCGAGAACGTGGCGATCTTCGGGGTCGCGGTTGGCCAGTTGATTCCGGCCGACTCGATTCAGGAGTTCAGCATTCTTACCAATAACTTCGGTGTCGAGTATGGGCGTGCGTCCGGCGGCGTTGTGAACGTGACCACCAGCCCGGGAACCAACAACATTCATGGATCCGTATTTGAGTACAATCGGCTCTCTGCGTATACCGCAAATACCTTCGCCAACGACATCGCTGATATCCCGAAAGGCAACTACACTCGCAATCAGTTCGGCTACAACGTCTCGCTGCCCATCGTGAAAAACAAACTGTTTTTCACTGTCTCGGAGGAATTTGTAAGGGTGCGCAGCACCGCAAGTGTGTCGGAGGACATTATCGACCCGACGTTTATTTCGCTCTTGCCTTCAAACATTCAGGATTACTTCTCAAAATACGGGACTGGCGCATTGCCTTCGTCGAAACAGTACACCGCGGATCAGTTGCAGGCGGCCGGATTCTTCGGCACCACTACAGTTGGTACTAGCACTGTCAACAATCCCATCCCGCTCCTGAACAAGATCGCCGCAATACCGGGGTCGACCCCAGTTCTCGATACGGTGAACTTCTCCGCGCCATTCGATGCCGGCGGCGGTGTCCCGCAGAACACCTGGAATCTTCTCGGGCGCTTCGATTACAACCTAAACAACAATACGCAGCTCTTTTTCCGCTACGCCAATTACAACGAGAACGACTTTGCGGGCGCCGATGGCTACACGCCGTACCCGCAGTACAACGTCGGTGGATATAACAATGATCAAAGCTATTTGATCTCCCTCACCCATTCCTTTACGCCCAACGTGCTCAGCTCCACCAAATTGAGCTTCACGAGATTCAATTCGGGAAATAGCTATAACACTGCCCTGACCCAGACGCCGAACCTGTACCTCAATACAACGACCTCGCAATCTACGAACCCCATTAGCGGCAACATTATCCAAATGCCCGGACTGCAGAACACGGCCACTGGCTCCGGAGGTCTACCCTTTGGTGGTCCGCAGAACACCATTCAGCCGGGTGAGGATCTGTCTTGGACCAAGGGACGGCACACGATGCGGTTTGGGGGAGATTTCACCTACATTCAGCTGAACTACGCCTACGGTGCTTATTACCAGGCCGTCGAGGCGCTCGGCAATAATACTGCCGGCGCAATGAACACTCTGCTCAATGCCGGTGGCCTCGAGCAAAACGGCGTCTTCGCAAGTCCGGTCATTCAGTTCTCGGCTCGCGTCAATGCCGAGGGCGCGCTGCCTTGCCAGACCGACATCTACGGAAACTTGATTCAGACCGCCGCCTGCACGGTGACTCCGCCTCTGCCCCCGGCCTCCATCGCCCGCAGCTACCGCTACAAGGACTGGGACCTGTACGCGATGGACAACTTTAAGATCACGCGCAAGCTCACCCTCAACTACGGCTTGCGGTACGAGCATTTCGGCGTGCAGCACAATAACATTCAGAGTCTGGACTCCAACTTCTACCAGGGTGCCTCCGGCCCGGGCCCGAATGGTTGGGCGCAGTCCGTTCGCGATGGGGCAGTGATGCTGACGCAACAAAGTCCGATTGGTCAGTTCTGGGTCAACCGCTGGGGCACCCCGGCGCCTCGTGTGGGCTTCGCCTACGATGTTACCGGGGACGGGAAGACCGCCTTGCGCGGCGGGTTCGGCATGAGCTACGAACGTAACTTCGGAAACGTCACCTACAACGCCAGTTTCAATCCACCGGCGAGTGCGGTGGTCAACACCAATTGCAACGCCAATGCAAGTGGCGTGGTCACCACTTGCCCGTACTTTGTTACTTCTGATCCTCTCGGTCCCTTGGGAGAACCCGGTCCCGCCCAAGGTCTACCTCCCGCCGAGCTGCGCGATATGGACTCGAACATCAATGTGGCACAAACGCAATTCTGGAGCATGGCAGTGGATCGGCAACTCTGGCCCAACGCTTTGCTCAATATCTCTTACAGCGGTGCGCATAGCGTTCATCTTTACGACCTTGGGAATATCAACCTGGCCGGCGCCGGCCAGGTTTATTTGGGCGATCCTCTGGTGACCGGGACCGACCCGGTGAGCGGTACGACCTGCCCTTGGAGCAACCCGGTGACCAACGTTGCGACGTGCTATACGCGCCTGAACTCGCAGTATACGAACATCAACCGGCGATCAAGTATGGGTGTCGCGACCTATAACGGCCTGAACGTCAAGTTCCAGGCCACAGACATCCACAGGACTGGCCTGTCGATCATCGCTAACTACACCTACTCGCATACGCTGGATGACCTGAGCTCCACGTTTTCCGACAGTTTGTCAGCTGCCTCTCTCGGATACACCGACTATACTCATCCCCAACTCGACTACGGCAGTTCTGACTTCGATATCCGCCAGAGGTTTGTGCTCTCCCCGATCTGGCAGACTCCCTGGTTTAAGACGGGACGGGGCTTCATGACGCAAGCTCTCGGAGGATGGAATATCTCCGGGATCTTTACGATGCGCACCGGCATCCCCTTCTCGTTCTACGATACGAGCTACCTGATCAACTACTATGCCATCCCTCGCTATACTCCCTCGGCTCCGATTGCGCAGAGAGTAGTCAGCGGGTCGCCGGTTCAAACCAGCGCGACGTCGAATACCTGGGTCGGGTTGACCGCTCCGCCTGCGGCGATGCTCGGTCCTTTAGACCCAGCTCTCGGCATCTCCGATTTCGGACCATATCCGGCCGACATGACCGGCCGGAATATTTTCCACGGACCTGGTGCATGGAACGTCGACTTGGCACTTCAGAAGGACTTCAAACTCACCGAGCGCTTCAACCTGCAGTTCCGTGCCGAGTCGTTCGATGCGTTTAATCACCACAACTTCTACGTTTACAACGGCGACAATTACATCTACCAGGGCAGCGGACCTGTCCAAGCCATCGAAGAGAAGGGTGGGCTCGGAAATGCGGCTCTCGGGGGCAACCACGACGAGCGCCGTTTCGGACAGTTCTCGTTGCGGCTCACTTTCTAGCTCTCGCTGAACGACCGGCCGCTAAAGCCGTTGTTCTGGACCACTCTCAACGCTGCTGCATTTGGGGAGCCTTCGGGCTCCCCATTTTTGTACTTTACAAATTAGACAGCTTCGACGACCGGCACCTCCTGCATTCCGGCGGAGGCACTGCCGATAAGGAAGACTTAAAGAGAATTGCTTCATCCCCATTTCTAGTTCGATCGGAGAATACTCCCCGCCCAGTTCAGAAGAATCAAAAGTCCACTCGGTGGAGTCGATAGCGGAAGCCGCTATTGTCTTTGGCAAGCCCTCTAGTCCGCTAAATGCCATTTTTTAGGTAGTTGGCGATCGGTGCTCGTAGCGCATCGGGATACTCTGGTTGACGAGCGCAGGTCCTGCACTTCTTCCATGTGCTGATTTGCGTGTCCTTCCGGTACCAAGCTTTCGGGCGAGATTCGAAAGTTCGCAGGTGACCTGCAGGAACCGCTCTCTCTGTTGCGTGGAGCGCGATCGGTCCGGGCTCGCGTTTAGGAATTCTCGACTAGACCACTGAACGGGATGAGTTCGAGTGACTGGAGCGTGGAAATTACTGTCTTGAGGAGGGAATTAGACCATACGTTGAACACGGGATTCCTTTCGCGGCTGCAAATCTGCGCGGGGCTGTCGAGTCAACAGGAGCACATCGAGTTACTCGAGGTGCTGCTTCAGTGTGCCCAACCTCGGTGGGTAACGGGGCGCTTCTCGACCTGCGAATCTTTAGAGGAGATTGCTCCCCGAACCGCCGAGGTCTCCCCCTCTCGGCTCAAATTCAAGGGGCTTCGACGTCATCGAGTTCTCCCTCGAGCCTGCCCGTGCCGCGGTTAAAGGCATCTTTACCAAGGCTAGCCGAGCCCCCATTTTCGGACCACTTGCCGCGCAGGAACCCGCCTGCGCAGGCCCACTCACTACAATAAATTGTAGCGCCCTTCCATCGTTCCATAGATCTTTCCATTGGAAACAGGATTACGCTTCCAACTAATTGACAATAAACATGATGTAAGACCCTTCGTGTGGCAGCCATCGTGCTCTTAGGCCTAATACCCTAGTTAATGTCCAAGTGGTGCAGTTCTGCTAAAGGGATGCCTATTCGTACCTATTGTGGTAGGTACTGCGGTTCGCGAGTGATCTTGGGGGAGTCGGTTCAATCACAGAACGTATCGGCTTCTATCGTTCCAGGCCCTAATTAGTTCTTGAATGTCAAAGCGGGGCCTGGATTTGTTTGGCAATGAATGGGGGAGCGTACATGAAGAAATATTGGAAGCACGCATTATTGGTGGTTCTTGCCTTTTTGTTGTTCGGTCCGAGCGGCACTCTGGCCCAGTCGATCGTGACGGGCGGAATGTCAGGTACCGTAACCGATCCTACGGGAGCGGTGGTCGTAGGAGCGAAACTGTCACTCAAGAACCCGGGCACGGGTGAGTCCTTTTCCGCCACCTCAGCGGCTGCCGGGGAATACGTCTTTGCCTTGTTGAAACCGGGCGACTACGTGTTGTCCGTGGCAAAAGATGGTTTCAAGACCACTACCAGGAACGTAACCGTGGTCCTTGGAACGACGGTCAATATCAACGTGGCCCTCGAAGTTGGTTCCAGTTCCATGACGGTCGAAGTCTCGGGGGAGCAGGGCGCGCAGCTGCAGACGGAAAACGCCAACATCTCGACGAACTTTGAAACCAAACAGATTCAGGAAATTCCAAATCCGGGAGGCGACGTAACTTACGTGGCGCAGACAGCCCCCGGCGTAACCATGAGCACGACGGGAGGCGGCGGATACGGCAACTTCAGCACCTTCGGTTTGCCAGGCACTTCGAATCTCTTCACCATGAATGGTAACGATTACAACGATCCATTCCTGAACCTCAATAACTCTGGGTCCAGCAACCTTTTGCTCGGCGGAAATGAGTTGCAGGAAGTCTCCGTTGTGAACAACGCCTACACCGGCCAGTACGGGCGCCAGGCAGGTTCCCAGGTCGACTACACCACGAAATCTGGCACCAACAGCTGGCACGGAAATCTTGTTTACAATTGGACCGGCCGCTTCTTCAACGCCAACGATCCAATCCTGAAGGGAACGACGCCTCCCGGACAGCCTCTCCCTGACCGTCCTTTCGAAAATAATAACCAGTGGGCTGCTTCTTTCGGTGGACCGGCCATAAAAGACAAGCTGTTCTTCTTCATGAATACGGAAGGGATTCGCTACATTTTCGGTTCAGTCAAGCCGGTATCGACACCCACTCCGGCCTTCGAACAATATGTCTTGGGCAATATCCCGCAAGACTCGGGAACACAAGCGTTCTACCAGAACATGTTCAAGCTGTGGAACGCGGCACCCGATATCTCCAGAGCAACGCCCAACGCGGGCAGTTGCTCGGGGAATGGCATTCCCGCGACGGGACTTCTTATCGCTGACCAATGCACGCAGTCCTGGACCGACAGTGCCTCTGCCGGAAACAAGGAGTGGTTGCTCTCTGCTCGCATCGACTATTCCTTCAGCGACAGGGACAAGATATTCGGCCGCATGAAGTTCGATCGCGGCGTACAGCCCACGTATACCGACGTGATTAACCCTGCATTTAACACGGATAGTATCCAGCCTCAGAACGAAGGCCAGTTGAACTACACGCACGTGTTCACCCCGACGATTGTGAACAACTTCATTGGCTCTGTGCTGTGGTACCAGGCTATTTTCGGATCTGTGAGCGCTTCCTCTCCCGCCCTGCAACTGCTTCCTGGCAACGTCGCCTTCACCGACGGTTCACTAAGCAACCTCGGCTTCGGCTCAGGGAATGGAGGGTACGCGAACGGATTTGACTTCCCCCAAGGGCGCAAAGTGACCCAATGGGGATTGGTGGACGACCTTTCCATTACCAAGGGGAATAACTCCTTTAAGATGGGTGTGAACTTCCGGCGGGATGACATCAGCGACTTTACCGCCTCCACATTGACCATTTACCCGGCCGTGAACACCACGTTGGCGCAGTTTGCCGACGACCAGACGCAGTTTACTCAATTCAACTTCGCGAAAAGCCCGGTCCAGCCGGTCGCGTTCTACAGCTTTGGGGTCTATTTCCAGGACGAAATGCGCGCGAGCTCAAAACTGAAACTTACCCTGACCCTCAGAGCCGACCGAAATTCCGGCGGCGTCTGCCAGCACAATTGCGCAGGCCTCCCGGTTCAGCCCTTCGAAGAGCTGACCAAGGGTGCGGATATCCCTTACAACCAATCCTACATAACGGGCAATCATACGATTATCCCCGGCAATGAAGCGGTAGCGTTTCAGCCTCGCTTCGGCGCTGCCTACACCTTCGACAGCAAGACGGTGATTCGCGGCGGTATCGGTCTGTTTGCGGATCTATACCCTGGCACGGTGCTGAGCAGCATTGATACCAACTTTCCACAAGTCAACCTGTGGAACGTACCGGGTGGAAGCTTAGCTTGGGACCTGAACTCTCCCTCAACCAGTGCATTCCCGAACAGCGGTGTAAGCTATGTTCAACAATGCAACTCTGCATTCACGAGCAACTACTACTCCGGTGGAAACCTGAACACCTACCTGGGCTCCTTCTCCAATCCCGCTCTGGCAACGGCTTGCGCTACCACTCCAACTCTCAACGACGTAAACCGCAACCTGCAGAATCCAAAATATCTGCAATGGAACGTGGAAGTGCAGCGCGCGTTGACCACCAATACCATCCTTTCGTTCAACTATGTGGGCAACTATGGTTATGACGAGTTGTACTACAACGACTACCTCAATGGGTTCGCAGGCGTCGGCCAAATTGGATACGGTGAGCTTCCCCTCACAGCACCCGATCCCCGTGTAGGTCGCGTAAATTACCTGACCAGTGGCGCCGTCTCGAACTACAACGGTCTGACCGTCTCTCTCCAGGAAAACAATTGGCATGGCTTGAGCGGAAGGTTTAATTACACCTTCTCTCACTCTCTGGACGAGTCTTCGAACGGCGGAGTCTTACCTTGGGGCATCTACACCAGCATTTTGGGACAGATTGATCCCAACAATCTGCACAATAACTACGCGTCGTCAGATTACGACGCCCGTCACCAGATCAGCGCAAGCTATATCTATGTGCTGCCATTCAAGAGCGGCAACCGTTTGCTCAACACCTTTATTGGCGGCTGGCAGCTCTCGGGCACCGAGTTCTGGCGTACGGGCTTCCCGTTCACCGTGGACGACAGTGGAACCGTCGCCGGCCTTTCAGGGCAAAACCTGGGTCCAGGTTTCGCTAACCCTGGTGCCGCAATCATCCTGCAGCCCCTGTTCCCGAAGAGGAACTTCACCAACGGTGGAGCATGCGTCGTAAACCCCTGCTTCGGTATTCAAGGCGGTCTGAACGGGAACGCACCCTACTTGTTCGCGCCGGCAACGACCTTCACAGGCGCCGTCGGTCGCAATGCCTTCCGCGGCCCAGGATTTGTGGGCGGCGATATGAGCATTCGGAAAACCTTCCAGGTCAACGAGCGCATGAATTTCCAGTTGGGCTTCAATGCCTATAACTGGATCAATCATGCGAATTATGCCGCTCCGTTCTCCCAGACAATCTTTGGGCCGGCGTTCGGCGCAACCATTTTCACCGAAACGCCACCAACGTCCCCCTACGGAGCGTTCGCCTCTGCCGCAACCGACATGAGAATGGCTCAGGTTACGCTCAAGTTCAGCTTCTAACCCAACGCTGCAAGTGTTGGACAGCAGGGGCGGCTTTCGAGCCGCCCCTTTTTTGTTGACCGGAGACTCAACTAAGGTTTCCCCTGAGCGCTTGTGGGCTGCGCTTGCTTGGCAACTTCTTTCGTTACTTCCTCTCGCATCTGGGCTGCGCGTTGGCCGGCCGGACTGTTCGGGTCCAGCCTAAGGTAGTCGTCCAGGTCGCCGAGCAGGTCGATGTAATCTTTCTGACGCAAATGAATGTTCGCAAGCAAGCGGTAGATGATCGGCGTGCCCGGAGACAATGTCTTTGCCAGCGTAGCGGATTTAAGTGCTTCTTCCAGTCGGCCGCGCCCCAATTCGATTTTGCCCAGTTCGTACTGGCCTTCCCAGGAGTTCGGATTGAGGACAATGCCCCGACGAATTGCCTTCTCGCCCTCTGAGAGGTCGCCTTTTTCCACCAAGAGTGTCCCGAGGCCAATATAACCGTCGCCGTAGGTGTTGTGGCTTACCTCAATGGACTTGCTCAGGCTTTCTTGCGCTTCGCCGGCCTTTCCCATCGCAGAGTATGTTAAGGCGATGTCCCTGTAAGCCTCGTAATAGCCGGGCGCAATGACCAGCGCTTGCTGAAAATCCGCCAGGCCACCCGCGAGATCCTTGTCCACGTAGACTTTCTTTCGACCGGAGACAACCAGGTTCCGGGCCGCCTCGGGGATCGATAACTCATGGGCAGAGACGGTCGGCCCCCCCGTCGTTGCCGGAGCTTCCCTCTTGATCGGCTGTAAATAGACATTCATCCCCTTATCGGACGTATAGCTCAAATCCACTTGCATTTGAGTGTTCACAAAACCGATTGCTTCGAAGGTCAAGATGTAATGGCCCCGTGACAATCCGCGAAAAGAGAATTCGCCGTTTTCGGACGTGGTGGCTTCCTCCAGCAGGTTGCCGCCTCCATCGCACAACCTCACGCGGGTATGCTCGATGCGCTCATTGCGGCCTTCGGAGAAGACCATTCCGCTGAGGGTAACCCTGTTGGATGAGTTTTGGCAGGCAGACTTCCCAGGCAGGAATAAAGCGAACAACAAGATGCCGACTTCTAAACGAATCCAGGTCACAGCAACGCCCCTCACGGGCGGCGTCGCGGTAGTATAGCACTCCGATTTGTAGGAATCGTCTTCTGTTACGGCCGCTGGGCCGCTCCGGCCGTCGTGGCCGCCAGCTTCCGGAGCGACTCGGTATAGGGCGCTGTGGCGACACCGCGCTCGGTGAAGATCGCGCGAATATAGCGATGCGGCGTGACGTCGAATGCCGGGTGCGCTGCATGCACGTCCGGGGCGATCCTCACACCCTGAATGTGCGTCACCTCTTCCGCAGAGCGCTCCTCGATGGGGATCTCCTCTCCGCTCCCGATCGACAAATCAAAAGTGGAAACGGGGGCGGCGATGTAAAAGGGAACGTTGTTCTCTTTCGCCAGCACCGCAATCTGGTAGGTGCCGATCTTGTTGGCGGTATCCCCGTTCGCGGCAATGCGATCGGCACCGGTGACGATGGCGCCCACGTTTCCGGTCTTCAGAAAATGGCCAACCATGTTGTCGGTGATCAGCGTGAGGGGGATCCCACCACGATCGAGTTCCCAAGCCGTCAAACGGGCCCCTTGCAGATAGGGCCGCGTCTCCGGGACCAGCACGTGCAGTTTGCGCCCCTGCTCAAACGCCACCCGGATCACTCCGAGAGCCGTGCCAATCCCGGCCGTGGCCAATGCGCCCGCGTTGCACTGGGTCATGACCTGGCCGTCTTCGGGCATGAATTCCGCGCCGTACCGGCCGATGGCTTCGTCGGTGGCCCGTTTTTCCGTGTGAACTTCCTTGGCTTCGGCGATCATGGCCTGACGAATGGCAGGGAGGTCCGCGCGGGATTGCAGTAGCCCGTCGAAGCGCCGCTTCATCCGGTCGAGCGCCCAAAACAGGTCGACGGCTGTAGGGCGCGTCTTGGCCAACACGCCGCAGATCTCCTGGAATTCCGTTCGCAGAGCTTCGACCGAGGCGGCGTCGGACTTCTCAACCCCGAGCGCAACGCCCATCGCAGCAGCTACCCCAATCGCCGGGGCCCCGCGAATCACCATTTCGCGGATGGCCTTGGCAACCTCGTGATAATCCGTATAGGTGTAACGGATCTCCTCGGCAGGGAGGCGGCGCTGGTCCAGCATGACCACCCCGCGTTCGGTCCATTCGATCGGTTGGGCAACGTACATTTCCTGGTTTCCTCTTCTTTCTATTTTAGCCGAGGAAGATTCACGAGACGAATCGTCAGTGATCGGTCGGAAGCTTGGTGAAGCCGTGTGTGCCCAAAATCGCAAAGAGCGAAATCAGGGAATTGTACCCCAAATGCATGAGGTAACTCGCGAACACGCTGCCGGTGCGGGCGCGAACGGTAGTGAAGATAATGCCCACCAGGATGAGCATGCCGACCAGGCTCCACGTCCAGCCAAGTTGCGCGCCGTGCATCAATCCAAAGAGCACCCCGGTGAGCAGGATGCCCGGGGCGACCCCGAACGAACGGGCAAACAAAGGATAGAGATACCCGCGAAACAGCGTCTCTTCGACGATCGGAGCCACGAGCACCGCCATGGCCATGAATAGCAAGGCCGTCTGGCGGTATTTGAACAGCTCTTCCATCGGAATGTTGTCCGGTTGCTTCATCTGCGCCGAAAGAATGGCCACAAAAAAAGACAAACCACATCCCCAAAGAAAATAAGTGAGCGGATTTCTTTTCTTTTCCCCCGCATTCGTTTTGATCTTGCGCCAGCCCAGGCACTCCCAGAACGAATGTCCACGCAACACGGACAGCGTGATATAGAGAAAGAAAAACAGGATGGCGTACCAGATGAGCATGCTGCCAATGGCGATCTGGGGCTTCGAGAACATGTATTTTTCAAGATCCGCGGAACTGAGCTTCTGACCGGGCGCGTAGTACATCAGCATCAGGCCCTGAACAATGACCAGGCTCACGAAGCCGAAGAAAATAAAAAGGGTGAAATGAACCCAGGACCAGGTAATCGCCAAATCCTCGGGATAGGACGGTGCGGGGGGCAGGGCAGGCGGATAGGGTTCACTGCTCGAGCCATGCGCTATGTCCGGCAGGGGCGGAAAAGTTGTCGCCGCCTCTTCCTGCAACTCAGGGTTCTCTCGCTCCGGGCCCGGCTCGTCTGACGGGGTCTGGTCAAAAGGATTCATCGCTTCGCGCGCCCTCTCTCGGCCGGCCATCCGGCCACCAGCGCTGCGGACAGCAGGGGCAGCAGGAGTTCGTGATGGCCGGTAATCGCAAAGCCTCTGGACCCCGCGTCCTTCTTCCGGCGGGAGGCAGCCGTGGGGCGTTTCACCACATTCATCAGGGGCCGGTAGTGCTGAATAAAGTCGAAGTTGGCGGTGGTGATGGAACGAAGCGGCACGCCCAGATTGCGCACCACGGAAACCGCCTTCAAGAACACTTCCGGAAGAAGTACCGCCGATCCCCAGTTCAGATACACGCCGCCCGCGTCCATTCCCTGGACCAGGGCGCAAAACAGCCGGAAATCGTGAAGCGAAGCCGCGCCGAGAGCAGCACCCTCCGCGGAGGGATGCATGTGCGGGATGTCCGTGCCGATTGCGAGATGCACGGTCACCGGAACGCGTTTCCTGTACGCGGCGATCAGCACGCTCAGATCCGGATGTTTGGGTTCGAGAATACCGCTCGCGAGATATTGCCCGGCGGCTTCTCCGTAGCCGATGCGGATGCGGTGAGCGAGCTTGGCGATTTCATTGATGCCCCAGCCGGTTTCCTGGGCCATGCCGAACTGGCCTTTGCCGATGGCTGCTTCTACGTCTTCCGAAGTGCTGCCGGACATCGCGATTTCGAAGTCATGCACAAGTGCGGCGCCATTCATGGCGATCCCGGTGACAAAGCCCTTGTTGATCAGGTCAATCAGCAGCGGCGCGAGGCCCACTTTGATGACATGGCCGCCGATGCCCCACACGATACCTTTCTTCTGTTTGCGCGCGCGCTGAATGGCCAGAGAAAGATCCCGCAAATCCTCGGCTGCCAGAATATTGGGCAGGGAATCGAGAAATTTGACGATGGAAGACCCGCGTCCGGTAACATGGGCAAAGTCACGCGCGGTGACTTTGCTTTGACGCGCGGAGAGCGGGTAGGTCCGAACGCCGCCAAGCGTCACGGGCTGGATCGAGTAAATGCTCATCGAGGTGTCTTTACTTTACGGGGAAGGTCACGGTCACGCAAGGGCATGGAGATCAATCTCCCGGTGATTCAAGCGCTCTTCGAATCGTCATTGCCCGGTCCTTTCTGGCCGCCGTTCATGTGCAGAAACCGCGTCAGTGCCTGACCGGTATAGGATTTCTTGGTACGCGCCACCTGCTCCGGAGTTCCCTGCGCCACGATTCGGCCGCCGCCCTGTCCGCCTTCCGGGCCGAGATCGATAACCCAATCGGCTTGCTTGATGACGTCCAGATTGTGCTCGATGATCAGCACGGTGTTGCCAAGATCGACCAGCTTCTGCAGGACGTCCACCAGTTTACGCACGTCGTCAAAATGCAGGCCGGTGGTTGGCTCGTCCAGAATATAGACTGTCCGACCGGTTTGGCGCTTGGACAGTTCCCGCGCCAGCTTGATGCGCTGGGCTTCGCCGCCGGAAAGGGTTGTGGAGGACTGTCCCAACTGCACGTAGCCGAGGCCCACCTCAACCATGGTCGAGAGCTTCTGTTGCACGTGGGGAATATTCTCGAGCAACTTCAGTGCGTCGGTGGCCGGGAGGTTCAGAACATCATTAATACTGTGGCCTTTGTAACGTACCGCCAGCGTTTCGGCGTTGTAGCGCCGCCCCCGGCAAACCTCGCAAGTGACGTACACGTCCGGCAGAAAGTTCATCTCGATCCTGCGCAATCCTTCGCCTTGGCAGGCTTCGCAGCGCCCGCCTTTAACGTTGAAACTGAAGCGGCCGGCCTTGTAGCCCCGCTCGCGAGACTCCGGCAACATGGCAAAGAGTTCGCGAATGGGCGCAAACACGCCGGTGTACGTCGCGGGATTCGAACGCGGTGTGCGTCCGATGGGCGCCTGGTCGATTTCGATGACTTTGTCGATGTGTTCAATGCCCAGGATCATCTTGTGGGGCCCAGGCGGCTCCATGGAGCGATACAGTTTCTGGGCCAGCGCGCGATACAGGATGTCGTTCACCAGCGTTGATTTCCCCGATCCCGAGACCCCGGTCACAACCGTGAACAATCCGAGCGGCAGAGAGATGTCCAGTTCTTTCAGATTGTTGGCACGCGCGCCCAGGATCTGGATGGCTTTGCCATTGGGACTGCGTCGCTTGCCAGGCACCGGAATTTCAACCGCGCCCGACAGATACCGCCCGGTCAGGGAATTGGGTGCGGCGGCAATCTCTTCCGGCTTGCCGGTGGCTACCAGATAGCCTCCGGCGTTGCCGGCACCCGGGCCGAGGTCCACGACATAATCCGCGCGCCGGATGGTGTCCTCGTCGTGCTCGACCACCAAGACCGTGTTGCCCAGATTGCGGAGCTGCTCGAGAGAGTGCAGCAGTCGGTCGTTGTCGCGCGCGTGCAATCCAATCGAAGGTTCGTCGAGCACATACAGCACGCCGCGCAGCCGGGATCCAATTTGGGTGGCCAGCCGAATGCGCTGCGCCTCGCCGCCAGAAAGAGTGGCCGCAGATCGTTCGAGGCTCAGATAGCCAAGCCCGACGGCAAGCAGAAAGTCCACGCGTTCGCCAATTTCCGCAAGCGGCCTGGCGGCGACTTCCTTCTGGCGCGGCGTGAGCTGGGCCAATATTTTGTCGACCGCGGGTCGGGCATCGCTGAGCGACAGGGCCGTGAAATCGGAGATCGACCACCCGCCCAGCTTGACGGCAAGTGATTCCGGGCGCAGGCGGCGGCCAAGGCAGGCGCTGCAGAGTGTGGCCGACATGTACTGGGTCATCCATTCCCGGTAGGAATCGGAACTGGATTCCTCAAAATTCCGTTCCAGGAATTTCAGGATGCCCTGAAAGCGGAAGCCCTTTTCACCGCCCGCCAGCTTGGCGCCAGCCTCTCCTGCACTCTTCTTCGCGCCCGGGGGGGGATAGCCATAGAGCAGCAGATTCTGCACCCGCGCCGGGTATTTTTCGAACGGTGTGTCGAGGTGGAAGCCGTGCGCGTAGGCGCCGAGCTCAAGGGTGCGTTTCAAGACCGCCGAACCGGAACCCGGGCCAAGTCCTCCGTCAAAGAGCGGACGGGTCCAGTCCACAACCACTTTTGCGGGATCGAAATCGTATTTCGAGCCGAGTCCGTGACACTCCGGGCAAGCGCCGTAGGGCGAGTTGAAACTGAACGAGCGAGGCTCCAGCTGCGGAACCGAGAGGCCGCAATCGGGGCAAGCCAGTTTTTCAGAAAAGGTATGTTCTTTGCCACCAACGATGGCCACCGTGACAAGTCCCTGGGCCAGCTTCAAGGCGGTGGCAATCGATTGCTCGAGGCGTGAGGCGATGCCCTGTTTCACGAGCAAGCGGTCCACGACCACTTCGATCGTGTGATTCTTGCGCTTGTCCAGGACCGGCGGCTCGTCGAGCGGCAAAAGTTCGCCATTGATGCGCACGCGCACGAATCCGTCCTGGGCAAGCTTCTCGAGTTCCTTGCGGTAGGCGCCCTTTCGCCCGCGGACGACAGGCGCGAGGATCATGACGCGGTCGTCCGGCTTCGATAGCTCGCCGTGAAGGATGGCCTGAACAATCTGTTCGCTCGATTGGCGGGTAATCGGTTTTCCGCAGTTCGGGCAGTGCGGCACTCCAACCGAGCTGTACACCACGCGCAGATAGTCGTAGATCTCCGTGATAGTCCCGACCGTCGAACGGGGCGAGCGCGTGGTGGTTTTTTGCTCGATGGCAATCGAGGGCGATAGGCCTTCGATGACGTCGACTTCCGGCCGCTCCATCTGGTCGAGGAACTGCCGCGCGTAGGCGGAAAGAGATTCGACGTATCTTCGCTGGCCTTCGGCGTAGATGGTGTCGAACGCCAGGGACGACTTGCCGGATCCGGACAGCCCGGTGATGACGGTCAGCGAATTACGCGGGATTTCCAGACTTATGTTCTTCAGGTTGTGCTGACGCGCACCGCGCACAACCAGTTTGCTTAGCGCCATAAGGGAAGCCGCTCCCTCCACAGGAGCCCCTGGCACCTAGTGGGTAGACTAGGGCCAGCATAAGCTTTCACCATAGCAATTGCGGCAGAGGATGGTCAAGGCGGCGAGGATCTTGACAGGAAAGGAATTCCCGTTCGCCCGGGTCAGGGTAATTTTTTCCCCCGGGGTAGCGCGTTTTTACCCGGGCACTTACTTTAACGCATTGAAAATACGATGGTTATTATGGCCAGCCGTTTGCAATCTCTAAAGCCGTGGGGGAGACGAGCCGAGGATCCCTTTAGGGGATTGAGGGCTGGGCCGGTTCGTTCTTCCCCTCACCTCTTTGTCCGCCAGTCGTTTCTTCAGGAAAGTACCCTCAAGCGAACCAGTCACGAGACAAGCTCCCATGTCGTCGCATGCCCCCGGGCCCCACACCAAGACCTCTGCCATAAAAGCAGTTGCCGGGAACGATCTCTCCTGCTTACGCGACCCCTCTCTAGCTACCCCTCGGTAGAGGAATGAAGAGAGATGTTTTCAGTCATCGGGTAATGCACGCCGCGGTAGTCCACGCGGGAAGCGTAATCGCTGAGCGTCATGAAGAGCAGAATGATCAGCCAGAAAATGCCGGCGATGATGACCAGCTTGGTGCGCTTGGGGCTATATTTCGCGTGCATGAAAATGAGCACCACCAGCGTGGCCTTCAGCGTGGCAATGACCAGGGCAACGACAATGTTAAACCTGCCCAAATCTACGAACGCCGCCCAAACCGTGATCCCGGTCAGGGCCAGCAGCGTGAGGATGATCGCCAGATACGTTCCCGGCTTGACGATATGTTCGGTGTGTTCGTGTTCAGACACGCGCGTCGCTCCCTACTTGTGCCGGTCAATCAGATATAACAGCGGGAAAAGATAAATCCACACAATGTCGACAAAGTGCCAGTACAACCCGACGATATCGACGGGTGTGTTCCATTCCGGAGTGAAACGCCCGACGAAGGAACCCCGCAGCAGCCAGAACAGCAGTCCCGCGCCGATGATCATGTGCAGCGCGTGCAAGCCGGTCATGCCAAAGTAGGCGGAATAGTAGAGCTGCGCGTGCGCGTTCAGGTCCGGGTCAGCCGCCATGGCCTCGGCGATTTCGGTGCGCTCCGTTTCGAGGTCCCGGGCATCGATGTCTTCGCACTTGTTCGGGTTATTCACGCAGTAGGCGATATCAAAACTCTTGCCGGGCACCAGGTGGTGATGGAATTTCTGGGCATATTCCACGTACTTCACGCCAAAGAACACGAAACCGAGAAGAATCGTCAGCGACAGGAACAAAGTGATGAGCTGTTTCTTGCCGACCTGCGAAGCCCAGACGGCCATGGCCATGGTGAAGCTGCTGGCCAGCAGCACAACGGTATTGAAGCTGCCCAGTTTCAGGCTGAGCGTGTTGCTGCCCATGGCGAACGCATGGAAATAGGTATGCCGGTTAACGGTGTAGGCCAGCATGATGCCGCCGAAGAACATGACTTCCGTAACCAGGAAGATCCACATTCCGAGCGAGGCACTCTCTTTCTGCTGCTCGAGGGTCTTGAATTGTCCGTAAAGCGCTCCGGTGCGATGCACTCCGCACTCCCCTATCCGTCAGTTTCAGGCGTCTGCCAACCCGCCTGTGACCGGGCCGAAACCCGGAGATACCTTAATCGTCCCCGTGACTCGGCACAATCCCGGGATGTCCAGCTACGTCCAGTCCGAGATCGGGCCGATTGTGAAAGTCGTAAGCCTCCCAGGTCACTACGGGAGTCACTGCAAAATTTTCCGTGGGCGGCGGCGAGGGCGTCTTCCATTCAAGCCCGGTGGCCGGCCAGGGGTTGTCCCCTGCGACCTTGCCGAAGAATGCCGACCAGGTGAGATAAATCATCGGCGTCAGGTAGCCAATGGCCAGTATCGAAGCGCCGGCCGTGGACATCACGTTGTACACCTGAAACTCCGGCGGATACACGTGATAACGGCGCGGCATCCCGAGATAACCGAGCAGGAATTGCGGGAAGAACGTGAGGTTGAATCCGACAAACAGCACCAGCGCGGAAATTCGCGCCAGCCACTCCGGGTACATCCGGCCGGTCATCTTCGGCCACCAGAAGTGCAGCCCTCCGAGGTAACCCATGACCGCACCGCCGACCATGATGTAGTGGAAGTGGGCGACCACGAAATAGGTGTCGTGAATGTGGATGTCCGTGCCCAGGCAACCGAGAAACAGCCCCGTCAGGCCTCCGATCAGGAACAAGCCCAGAAACCCGAAGGCGTACAGCATCGGCGTGTCGAAGGAGATCGAGCCGCCGAACAACGTTGCCGTCCAGTTAAACGTTTTCACCGCCGAGGGAATGGCCACCAGGAACGTGATGAACGAAAAAGCCAGCGCCGCATACGTCGACTGTCCGGTCAGGAACATGTGGTGCGTCCAGACCAGAAAGCCGATCACCGCGATGGCCAGCGTGGCTGCGGCCACAAAGTGATAGCCGAACAGCTTCTTGCGCGCGAACGTCGGGATCAGTTCGCTGATCACCCCCATGGCCGGCAAGATCATGATGTACACCGCCGGATGCGAGTAGAACCAGAACAAGTGCTGAAACAGAATCGGGTCGCCGCCCATGGCCGGGTTGAAGAACCCCAGGCCGAACAGGCGCTCCATGCCGGCGAGGGCCAGGGTAATGGCCACAACCGGAGTGCCGAGAATCATCACGATGGCGGTCGCGTAGTGTGCCCAAACGAACAGCGGCAGGCGGAACCAGGTCATGCCCGGAGCGCGCATGGTGTGAATGGTGACCAGGAAGTTCAGGCCGGTGAGAATTGACGAGAACCCGGTGATGAAGATTCCGACCACCGCCGGCGCCACGGCAGAGTTCGAATACACCGTGCTCAGCGGTGTGTAGAACGTCCAGCCGGTGTCGAGGCCGCCGGTAACCATGGAATAGAGCGTGAAGGCCGCGCCAACCACGTACACGTACCAGCTGAGCAGGTTGATCTTCGGAAAGGCCAGATCCTTCGCGCCGATCATCAGCGGGATCAGGAAGTTCCCGAGTACCGCCGGGATGGCCGGGATCAGGAAAAAGAAGATCATGGCCACGCCGTGCATGGTGAACATGCGGTTGTAGGTGTCGGCGGAAAGCAGGTAGCCGCTCGGGGTCAGCAGGTGCAGGCGGATCATCATGGCGAAGAATCCGCCGATGAAGAAGAAGAAGGTGACCGAGGCCAGATACAGCAGCGCAATCCGTTTGTGATCGGTGGTCAGAAGCCACGAACGGATGCCATAGGTGGCGTTCAGATAGTGTTTTTCCGGCAGCTGCAGGGCCGGTCCCGTCGACTTCGTGCTCGCGGTGCTCATGACTATTTCTTCCCCGATGCTGCTGGCGCGATTCCTGCACCCTTGGCGGGCACGGGCTGCGACTGCAGGGACTTGATGTAGGCGGTCAGGTTCAGAATCTGCTCCTCCGTCACCAGGCCCTGGAACGTGGGCATCACCGGTTGATACCCGGCCACGATCTTTGCCTTGGGCTGCAGAATGGATTCCCGGATGTAGGCTTCGTCCGCTGTCACGGTCGTGCCATCGGAGAGAAGGACCTTGGCGCCGTAGACTCCATTGAGCGAAGGAGCCCGGCCGGTGCCGTTGCCGATGTGGCAGGTGTTGCACGCCAGTTGCGTGAAAAGCTTCTCCCCGGCCGACACGGGATTCATATCCCCGGTCTCATCGGAGAGCCATGCCGCGTAGTCGGCGGGGTCCATGACCGTCACCCAGCCGCCCATGACCGCGTGGTTGGTGCCGCAATATTGCGAGCAGAAGAAATGGTACTTCCCGATTTTTGTCGGTTGAAACCACATGGTGTTGTAACGGCCCGGCACCACGTCCATCTTCACGCGAAATGCGGGAACGTAAAAATCATGGATGACGTCTTCGCTGCCCATGATCAGCTTGATGTTTCGGTTCACCGGAACATGCAGTTCGTTGATCTCTCTTTTGCCGTTCGGCTGCTGCAGCTTCCACATCCACTGCTTGCCGACCACGTAGATGTCCAGAGTGTCCTTTGGCGCGGTGCGATAGTGAACGTAAATCACAGCGCCCCAGGCAAACATCCCGATCGCCAGGACCAACGGAATCACGGTCCAGCCGATCTCGAGAATGGTGTTGCCCTCGGTCGTCGAGCCAACTTCTCCGGGCGCCGTACGGCGATACTTGAAGGCCGCAAAAATTGCCAGCACGGTCACCAGGACGGCAAAAAACAGACAGGTGAGCAGGATAAAAGAGAACAGGGCATCCACATTTCCTGCGAAATTGGAGGCTTGCTCTGGGAAAAATGGAAGCGGTGACTGCACGGCTCTAATGTGCTCCTTGCGTCGGCGAACCCGGCCCGATATTTCCGTTGCTGCCGCCGCGGTGTTCCCGCCGGCGGAAAATCACAAAACCGATGGCCATGCAGAACAGCGTCACCACCCCACCCATGCGGATGACGGTAAGGATCGTAGCACTGTAGCGGGCCTTGGTCGGATCGTACTGGTAACAGAAGAGCAGAAGGTGATCCACCGGCGTTCCGATTTTTCCGGCAGAGGCGTCGACGAGCCCCAGCCGGACGTTGCTTGGCGGATAGTCCACTCCGAAGAAGTAGCGAGAAATGCGGCCATCCGGTGTCAGCAGCAAAATCCCGCTGGCATGGCCAAACAGCTTGGTCTGCGGGTCGTAGGTGAAGCGGAAAGCGGCGGCCTTGGTAACGGCTTCTATCGATTCGCGGGTACCGGTCAGAAAGTGCCAACCGGGCTCGGTCGCCGGCCGTGCAAAACGGGACATCGCCTCATGTTTCTTCTTGAGCGCCTCGCCCGGCGTATCACTGGGGTCAAAACTCAGGAAAACGACCTCGTACTCGGCCCCGGGATTGAAGGAGATCATCTTCAGGGTGCCCACCAGGGCTTGTTCCACCTGGTTGCAGAGCATCGGGCAGGTGAAATAGACAAAGGCGAGGACCACCGGCTTTTTCCCTGCGTATTGACGGAGGGTTGCCGGCTGCCCGTACTCGTCGACGAACGGAGTGTCGAGCGGTATCTGCGCGTTTAGTTGCGGATCAAATCCAACGTTGACCAGCGCCGGCGGCAGTCCGTTCGACGACTGACCCACGTTGTCGGGAATCATCTGGGCATGGACGAGTCCGCTGCAAAGCAGCAGTGCCGCCATCCCGAGACAACTGCGTGGTACTTTCATCGTTCTTACTTCTTTTCCGCCGGCAGCGGTGTCACGGCCGGCAAACCTTTTTCAACAATCAACTGCATGGCGTCCTTCACGGGAATCTGCGCGATCCCGGACCTTTCGTCGACCCAGGCCAGTTTCGTGTTGGCCTCGGTATCCCTCTCAAGCTTCTCCCGCCAATCCTGCTGCGGATCGGTCAGATGGCCGGGCATGCCCTGCAAGCGCGGCTCGGGAGGCATGGTCGGTCCGGCCTCAATACGCGAGGGCAGGGGCGGGGTGTAGGTGCTGGTCCAATAACTCTTGAGCCCGCGGTAAACGCCAAGCGTGAGCACATAGGAGAGCACCACGCCAATTCCGAGATACACCAGGAATTTCAGAATCGGAGGAGTACTCACGTCGGTCTTCTCGAAAGAAACGTCCGGATGAACCGGCCTTCCGTTGTCCGCGTGGCCGTGTTTGTGGTGCTCAGTGCTCATGATGCGCTAAGGCCTCCGCAAGCTTGGGATCTCCTAAAGGCAATACCGGTTGCTGCTTCAGGTTCATGGCAAAAAAACCGACCCACAAACCGGTCATGGCGACCGGCAACACAATGTCCAGCCAGGTCGGCCAGGCGCGCGCGGTGAATTCCGGACGGGTCATCCAGTACAGGTCCACCAACCGGAAAACCAGCATCCAGATCGCCACCTTCGAAATCAGGCTGGCGTTGCGCTTCACATCGCGCGACAGCAGCACCAGAAACGGAAGCGCGAAGCTGAACAGCAGCACCACAACCGCAACAACTCCCCACTCCCCGTACAAGCGAGTGCGGTAAAAACTGATCTCTTCCGGCTGGTTGCCGGACCAGATGATGAGCAGTTGTGAAAAGGCGAAATACGCCCACAGCATATTGAATGCGAAAAGCAGCTTGCCGAGATCGTGCAGGTGGCGCGCACGGATCAGCCCGGCGTAAGGCTCTGCGCCCGATAGCCACACCACGGCAAGGATCATCGCGCACATCGCGCTGATGGCTTGCCCTCCCACGAAGATAAAACCGTAGATGGTGGAAGCCCAGTGCGGGGAAAGCGACATCACCCAATCGATGGAGGCGAAGGTGAGGGCCAGCACATAAAGAATGATTCCCGGACCGGCAAACTGCTTGAACCGCCGGCGCAAGGCACGGTCTTCCGGGTTCGCGTCCTGCTGTCTCGACCAGGTGTTGAAAAGAAAAACCAGCAAAAACCAGATCGCAAAGTAAATGACCGCGCGGATGTAAAACCCGCCGGTCGTCAGGTACCCTTGCTGCCACGCGGTCAGGGCATGCTCGCCGGTCTTCGGGGAGTTCAGCCAGCCGAGCTCCGTGCCGTTCCCGGAATACAGGTACTTCATCCCGACGACGATCGGTACAAACAGGACCAGCATCAGCCAGACATTGCGCGAGGCGGCTTCGAGCGGCCGGCGAATCACCAGGCCCCAGGTGCCACCGGTAAGATGCTGCAACATGAGCAGGCCGAGCGAACCGAGCGTCAGGCCGAGGACCAGCAAATAACTGAACAGATAGGCCTGGTAGAATTTATCGGGCGAGGTAAAGGCTCCGAAAATCGCCAGCAACGAAGCTATGCCGCCGACCAGCAGCGCGCCGGTCTGAACGCGGCTGACGCCTGCGGGCGCCTTGAACTCTTGCGCGTTCATTGCCGAGCCCCTCCCGCCATAAGCTTGTCCCGCAGAGCTCCCGGCAAGTCCGCGGCGTGCGCGTTCCGGCTGAGCTGCAGCGCGCGAACGTAGGCAACGATGGCCCAGCGGTCGGCCGGAGCGAGCTGCGCGGAATAGCCGTTCATGGCCCCAAAACCGTTGGTGATCACGTCATAGAAATAGCCGTTCGGCTCGTTCCGCAAACGGTCCTGGTGGTAGGACGGCGGATGCTTCATGCCCCGCAAGGTAACCATGCC
This sequence comes from Candidatus Acidiferrales bacterium, assembly GCA_963842585.1. GTDB lineage: Bacteria > Acidobacteriota > Terriglobia > Acidiferrales > UBA7541 > Acidiferrum. Next base: position 388,183 of record CAWJHG010000008.1, on the reverse strand, counting down.
TTGGCCGTCGCCCTGCAGTCCGTGGCAAGGCGAGCAGAAAATTCCGTAGCGGTCCTGGCCGCGGGCGAGCAATTCCTCGGTGAGGGGAAGCGGAAACGCATTCGACTCCTTCGAAACAAACAGCGCGTCGTTTTCAATCGAACCCCGCGCCACAGTGTTGTCGATCGCAGGCCTCTCGGAACGTCCATCCTGGAAGAAAGCTGCCGGCGCGAGCGGGTTCTTTCTCGGCTGATTGGCCATATCCTGACGCAACGTATTGTCGCAGCCAACCGAACCAAGCGCGAGCAGGACGAGCGCCGCCAGCAGTGCGGACTTACTCTTCATCCTTCACCTCGGCGACGGTTCGCGCGGAAAGCCCCTCAAGGAACCTCGAACTCTCCGCCAGATTAAACTTGGGATCGCGCGCCTCAATGACCAGGAAAAAACGGTCGGTCGAAGCCTTGGCGAAGCGCTCTACGTTGAAGACCGGATGGAACGGTTGTGGCAGCTTATTGAGCGCCAGCATCCCGACCACGGCGAAGATCGAAGCTCCGAGCACGGTCAGTTCGAACGTCACGGGGATGAAGGCGGGCCAACTGTTCAGCGGCCGGCCGGCAATATTCAGGGGATAGGTGATGGCCGAGCACCAATACTGCAGCCCGAACCCGGTCAAACCTCCGCCGACTCCCCCGATGAGCGTCAGCAGAGGAACGGCAGTCCAGCGGAAGCCGATGGCTTCCGCCAGCCCCTCGATGGGGAACGGGGTATAGGCGTCCACGTGCTTGTAGCCGGCTTCACGAGTTTTTCTCGCGGCGGCGAGCAATTGCTCGGGCGTCTCAAACTCGCCCATAACGCCGTGAAGAAGAGAGCGAGGTTCCGTCATTGGTGACCCTTCTTGGCATCCGATTCGTGCACCAGTTCGCGCATTTCCGCAATGGCGATGGCGGGCAAGCCGCGCACGAACAGGAAGATAAGCATGACAAACAGGCCGAGAGTCCCGACAAAGGTGCTGTAATCCCAGAACGTGGGTGAGTAGCGGCCCCAGGCCGAGGGCATGAAGTCGCGCGTCAGAGAGATAACCACAATGACAAAGCGCTCGAGCCACATGCCGGTATTGATGACCAGCGACATCAGGAACAGGGCCACAACGTTCCGGCGCACTTTCTCAAACCACAGCAACTGCGGGGTCAGGATGTTGCAGAGGATCAGTGCAAAATAGAAATGGGAGTACGGCCCGTGCAAGCGCTGATTGGCCAGGAACACGTCAAACTTGTTGCCGCTGTAAAAGGCCATGAAAAACTCGATGAAGTAGCCGTAGGCGACGATCAAGCCGGTCGCGAGCATGACCTTGGCCATGTTCTCGAGGTGCCGCATGGTGATGAAATCCTCGAGGCCATAGACCTTGCGCAGCGGGATGGCCAGCGTCAGCACCATGGCAAATCCGGAATAGATCGCGCCGGCAACGAAGTACGGCGGAAAAATCGTGGTGTGCCAGCCGGGAACGATCGCGACCGCGAAGTCGAAGCTCACGACGGTGTGCACGGAAAGCACCAGCGGCGTGGCCAGGCCGGCGAGCAGCAGGTAGGCCGACTGGTAGCGGTGCCAGTGGCGCGCGGAATTGCGCCAGCCCATCGACAGGATGCCGTAGATCACCTGCTGGTAACGGCTCTTTGCGCGATCCCGCAGCGTGGCCAGGTCCGGCAATAGACCGACGAACCAGAACAGCAAGGAAACCGTGCCGTAGGTGGAAACGGCAAAGACGTCCCAAATTAGGGGACTGCGGAATTGCGGCCAGATCCCCATGGTGCTCGGATAGGGGAACATGTAGTAGGCCATCCACGGACGGCCGGTGTGAATCAGCGGGAACAGCCCGGCGCAAGCCACGGCGAACAGTGTCATGGCTTCGGCAAACCGGTTGATCGAAGTGCGCCACTTCTGGTTCAGCAAGAAAAGAATGGCGGAAATCAGGGTCCCGGCATGGCCGATCCCGATCCACCAGACGAAATTGACGATCGCGAAGCCCCATCCGATGGGGATGTTGATGCCCCAGATTCCTACGCCCTTGATCACCAGCCAGGCAATGGAAATGAACAGCAGCATGACGATGCTGAAAGTCAGCGTAAAACCGGCGAGCCAGCCGATGCCCATGGGGCGGGTCAGAACGACGGCGGCGATCTTGTCGGTTACCGACGCGTAGGTGTGGCCCGGCTCCAGCACCGGGTCCAGCCGGCGGAGTTCAGGCGAATTCCCGGGGTTTTCAGGGGCGCTCATGCCTTCTCCAACTCCGGATTCGGATTGCGCACCGCAGCAAGATAGGTGGTGCGCGGGCGGGCGTTCAGCTCACCGAGTATCGAATAGTTGCGCTGTTGCGCTTTCAGCTTGCCGACGCGGCTGCCCGGGTCGTTGGCGTTCCCGAACACAATGGCTTCCGACGGGCACGCGGATTCGCAGGCGGTCACGATTTCGCCGTCACGGATCGGCCGGTTCTGTTTTTCGGCATCGATGCGCACGTTATTGATCCGCTGTACGCAGTAGGTGCATTTCTCCATCACCCCTCGGCTTCGCACGGTAACTTCCGGATTGCGCATCAACTTCAGTTGCGGAGAGTCCCAGTCCTGGAAACGCAGGAAGTTGAAGCGCCGCACCTTGTACGGGCAGTTGTTCGAACAGTAGCGCGTCCCGATACAGCGGTTGTACACCATGTCGTTCAGCCCTTCCGCACTGTGCACGGTCGCGCCCACCGGGCAGACCTGCTCGCACGGGGCGTTCTCGCACTGTTGGCAGGGCACGGGCTGGAAAAACGTTTCGGGATTATCGAGCGTGGGATTGTATTCCGATGGATCTCCCGTTGCCTTGCCGCTGGTGGCCGACTCGCTGTTGGTGTAGTAGCGGTCGATGCGAATCCAGTGCATCTCCCGCCCGCGCATCACCTGATCCTTGCCGACGACCGGAATATTGTTCTCCGACTGGCACGCCACAACGCAGGCATTGCAACCGTTGCACTTGGTCAAGTCGATGGCCATGCCCCAGGCATTGCCGGGATAGGCAAACTCTTTGTACAGCGAATCCTCTTTCGCCGGCGTCTCGTCATGCTCGTGCGCAAAATTCGGATTGGCCTGGAATTCCGCGAGCGTGGCAGTGCTCAAAATCTGCCGGCCCTCCATATTGAAGTGATATTGCGTGCACGCCATGGGGTAGCTGTCACCGGTCGCGGTCAGCTGGCCGCCGGTGGCGGTCCAGAGTGCGTTCGAGGTACGCACCACATAGGCATTGAAACCCTTGTTCGAGCCCGTGTATCCGGCCCGGGTGCGCCCGTAGCCGAGCGGCAGCACCACGGTGTTCTCCGCCTGGCCGGGCAAGGTCCATACCGCAGCCGTCACCTTGCTCCCGTTTAATTCAATATCCACCAGCGGGGACCGCACCTGGCCATGTTCGCCGCCGCGCGATTGCACCTTGTGGGCAAAATCCCGGGCCTGCGCGAGCTTCGGACTGACCAGCGCCGCGTTGTCCCAGGTCAGCTTGGTGACCGGCTTTGGAAGTTCCTGCAGCCAGCCGTTATTTGCGAACCGGCCATCGTGCACCGCAGGATCCGGACGGAAGAGGAACTCCAACTGATCGGCCGGCGCGGGCCGGAACGAGGGAAGATTGGCGGCGGTGAATTTCAACTCCGGGGTGAGGGCCGCAAATTTTGTTCCCGCGATCACCCCGTCGTTCAGCCACTTGCGCCAGCCAGTGTCGATGGCTGCCGGCAGATGCACAGAAGCCTCGGTCCAGTAGGCACGCACAGCGTCGTAAGCCGGCAGGCCGGGTTTGTCGCTGAACGCGGCAATCAGGTCGTGAGCGGAATGGGTGTAATAGAGCGGCGAAATCAGCGGCTGAACGATGCTGGCGGTGCCGTCGTAAGCGCGTGCATCGCTCCAGGTTTCAAGGAAGTGCGACTCCGCGACGTGCCACTGACAGTAGGCCGAGGTTTCATCGAAATACGGGCTCAGGTGAATGGAGGTATGAACCCGCTTCAACTTGTTCACAAAATCGAAATCGTGCGGCGCGTCGTAGACCGGATTGCCGCCAAGCATCAGTAACAGATCCACCTTGCCGTGGTCCATTTCCGAGCAAAGATCCCGAATGGAGTCGAGATTGCCGCCCTCGCCGCCGACCGGCTCGGTGTAATAAAGTGTCGCGCCGACATTCTTGAGTTCGGCGTTGATGGCATGGACCAGGGCGTGCACGGCGGCGGGCTGGTATTCCCCTGCAATCACAAGCGAACTGCCGCGTTCCTTCTGCAGCTCTCTGGCGATCACTTCGACCCACTTGGCCGACTCTCCGGAAAGTGCGGCGCCCGAACCAATGCCCAACTTTCCCGCGAGCGCCCGGGCAAATAGCTCGATGTCAGAGGACCGCAGCGGCAACCGGTGATCGGCCGAAGAACCGGTCACTGAAGGCGTGGGTTCGATCACATACAGGCGGTTCATGCCGTCGTTCGGGCCGTTCAACTTGCGACGCCCGGCAAACTGCTTGGCGTAAGCGATGTGCCCCGGTCCGCTCGCGAGGAAATCCGCGTCGAGCGAGACAACGACGTTGGCTTTCGCAACTTCATAGACGGTGTTGACGTTGCGTCCGAAGGCCAGCTTGGCCCCTTCGCGCGCGCCGTCTCCGCCCGCCGGTTCCCACTGATACCACTTGGCCTCGGGATAAAGCGCCAGCAACTTCTCGATCTGCGCGGTGAGCGTGGGGGACGTGACCGTTCCGGAAAGAATGCGGAATCCCGCCCCCTTGGTGGCTCTGACGTTGGTCGCCAAGTCTTGTGCGGCATCGAGGAAGGCAGACCAGGAGCGAATTTCTCCGGCCTGTTGCACGATCTGCGAGCGGTCCGGATCGTACAGATTCAAGATCGACGCCTGCACCTGCGCGCTGCTCGCGCCGAGGCTCGATGGATGATCCGGATTGCCCTCCATTTTCGTGGGCCGGCCTTCGTGACTTTCCACCAGAACTCCGATGGCGTCCGCGCCAAACGGCATCACGGTGGCATAGAAATTGGGCTTGCCGAGGACCAGGCCGTCGGGCTGCTTTACGTACGGCACGATGTGATCAATGTCCGGCCGCCCGCAACCGGCTAGTCCGGCCAGAGCCAGCGACGCACCCATCAATTTCATGAAGTCGCGGCGATCGACGGCATCGTCCCACTCCGAGGCGTGGCGCGGGAATTCGCGATGCAGCAGATCTTCGAAGTGGGGATCTCCGGCGAGTTCTTCGAGAGTGCGCCAATATTGCTTGCCGGTCTTTTCGCGCAGCTTTTCCCGCACTGTAGCAAGATCCAGACGATGTTCCTGTTCGGGCGTCTGCTCGCTGTCGTGCTCTTCCTGATCCCGTAGGTGCCCGTGCGGGGACGCCTGCACCTCGGAAGGTGGGAGGATGCGCAGCTCGTTCTTGTTTGGCTGATCGTTCATTGGGCTCATTATCGATGGCAGGTCGAGCAGCTGGTCAGCTCAGACACTGTCCGAATTTTATATTCCGCCACAAGTTTCTTGCCGACCTCATCCTGGTTCGCGGGGGCCTTCCACCCCATATTGAAAACCTGTTCCCGGGGCCGAACGTTCTTTTCCGGATTACGATGGCAATCGAGGCACCATTCCATGGTCAGCGGGGAAGCCTGGAAAACGAGCGGCATCTGATCGACCGGGCCATGGCAGGTGGAGCATCCCACACCCTTGTTCAGGTGAATGCTGTGGTTGAAATACACGTAATCGGCCAGCCGGTGGACTTTCACCCATTCAATCGAATGATCGGAACGGTAACTTTCCCGAACCGGCTCGAGATAGGCGGAATTATTGAAGAGCACGGAATGACAGTTCATGCAGGTCTTGGTGGGAGGGATGCCGGCGTAAGCGGAGGTTTCAACGCTGGTATGACAGTACCGGCAGTCGATGCCGTCATCGCCCACATGGTGCTTGTGGCTGAATTGGACGGGTTGAACCCGGGTCACCCGCTGGTTCGTAATATAAGGCGACCGGGCGACCAGCAGGACTCCGGCCAACCCCAGATTCGCGAGGATCACCAACGCGAGCACAGAAAACCGCGCCACCAAATTTGCACTGCGGTGAAAGATTTGGGCCATGTCAAATTTGCGCCTGAGGGACACTCTTCTCCACAGGACCGTCAATCTCAGGAGAAGCTTCCGCTCTTATGCCGAACAGCGCGAGCCCGGGTCAAGATGCGACCCGATAGTTTCCACCAATTTCTTTCGGATTGCAACCTCAAAGCCAGTGCTTTCCTGACCATGCGCAGTTTGCAAATTCTGAATCGATCTGCCGTTTCAGAGAGTTCGAAAGCGGAGGAACTGCCCACTCGATCGGCCCGCGCTCGAGAAGGGCGTGGTCCTTTTCCGTTCACATTGGTTGCGCTTCGGCACTGCGGCCATGGCTGCGTCGATAAGCATTCCTTATGGACAGACTCATTCCATTCGGCTTTTGGTGATATTGGGCCGCGTGCTATCCTCTGGTATGTCTTCCGTCGCGTGGTTCGCGACGAAGCCTACCTGCTTCGGTTCTGCCGCGAGCAGTTTCACAACTCCGCTGGGGCGTGGTCCAACTGGTAGGACACCTCACTGTTAATGAGGACGGTGAAGGTTCGAATCCTTCCGCCCCAGCCAATCTAAGTGATGTACAGCCGTTATCGCCAAAATCGTAGCGAATGGTTCTGGGGCGGCTGCAATCATCCTGTGTACTTCATCGTCAGTGAACGCGCGTTGCTCTTTCTTCACACCTTCGCGCGGCAAAGTAAGGTCCGCAAAGTGGAAGTCACCACATGCGTACCCCAAAGACTTCGCCGTGCGCATGATGCTCGAAAGAGTAGCTAGCACGTTTAGGGTTGTCTTTCGTGAGCGCCCGCAACCGCTGAGATAGGCCACGAAACCTTGAACGACTTTCGTGTTTATCTCCGTGAGATGCAGTTCTCCCAATCGTGGAATGATGTGGGCTCGCAGGTTTGATTCCGCTACGCGCACCGTTCCCACTTTCAGGTTTACCGACACGTCTCGCCGCCACTCTTCCACAAATTCTGAAAGGGTGAGTCCGATCCGTGGTGCTGACCTGGCTGCCTCATTCGTGGCATCGAGGAATGGCTGGAATTGCTTCCACGCCGCACGCTCTGACTGCTCGGTGACAAGTCCCAGGGGTTCCCAGCGAAGTTTCCGCGCGAACGTTCCATTTGGCTGCAAGATGTCCACACGAAACACGCCGTACCTCCGGCCACTCTTCACTGCCAAACTTCCTTTTTGAAACCTTCTTCGTGGCACTGGATTTGCTCCTGTGCTCACCGAAGGAGGCGTTACCGCGGGGGATGTTACCTCAACCACAGTGTCTACACACGCACTTTCAGTCACACATGCCTCATTCTTTTCCTTTCATATCTGTGGATTTCCCGGCCCCGTCGGGTCGCGCGTTTACTCCAAGCCTGCACGAGCGGCCTACATGACAACTCTCAATGTTCGATGGAAGGGATTTGCGAACGCTACCAGTTCACTGCACCAATGATCGAATAGGGGCTCGCGTTCTTGGCGCATCGCCCCTCGCCCGGTTCTTCGCAATCGCCACTCGGTAGTCCGGTTCTTCAAGCCTCAACCGGTCACACATCTCAACGATGCGGCTGGCAATCCGCTCGTCGATTTTGTTCAACTCTTCCAGGCCCACGTTGCTGGTGATAATCAGTGTGACGCCCCGGTCATAGCACTCACCAACAAGATGCAACAATGACTGCCTAGCGTAGTCGGTCACTTTCTCTGAACCCAAATCATCGAGGATAAGAAGGCGCATACCCCTCAGAAGCTCATTCACGATGTCTTCCGCGCTCTCCCGATTCCTAAACGCGGTTTGACAGCGCATGACGAAACTGCGGGCACTTGCGAACGTGCCGCAAAATCCACGGCGCTCGGTCAGGGCCCTCAAAACGCCGACCGCTAGGTGTGTTTTGCCCGTGCCAACACCGCCAAACAGGTAGAGGCCAGTTGCGAGGTCGCCATCAAGCCAGCGCCGGACCAAGCGGAGTTTTTCGGCAAGTCCTTTCGTATAACCCTTGAATCCGCCGAGTGTGCAGGCTATGAAGCGGGGCGGAACACTGCTTGATTTGAGGAGGTTGTCGAGATAGGGCTTGTAGCATTCCTCGCCACAGAGGCCGAAGCGATGAGGTGTTGTGACTTCTGCCTCAACCGCTTCCAGGTAGAACTCCTCATGGCACCTGGAGCAGTATCGGTGCCGCCTTTTGCGTTCCTCACAGGCTGAACAGGTGCTCTTTCCTTCTACGATGGGGGAATTACACGTAAGGCAGTGGCCGTGAATGGGGTCATTTCCGCAGTGGCAGTGCTTTTTGGCGTCCAACTCGCGCATCTGTTCTTTGACCCACTCACTAGTAGATTGGGATGTCATCGAATTTGTCCTCTCCCCCGGAGCGGGGTTCCTGAGATGCTCCTGACACCTCATCCTCCCAGCGACGGTCATTCAGAAAAGTTGTGGGATAAGGAATGAACCGGCCGCCATCACGACGCCATTGCTCGGTTTTCTTGAAGGTCTCAACTGAAGCTAGGATTGCGGGGACCTCGGGTGGTTTGATTTTGTTCCAGGCCCGGAGGGTTTTCTGCTTCCGGAGATGCTTCAGGGCTTAATGCTTCGGTAATTCTGCTATGAAGACGCCCCAACGTTACATACGTACGTTACGTTAGTGTCCATCTTCGCGGGCGAGCAGCTCAGGAGTTCGTAATCCGTTGCTTGCTATTAATATTGTTTTGGTTTTTACTTGGGTTTTCCGAGCCAGGAGTATTGCCATCCTACAGATACGTTGTGATAGTCCCCACCATAATTGATATAAGCACCTGTGTTGTAACTGAGCTTAAGGGATTGATGTTTGCTCACCGGAGTGGAAACCGTGAAACCGATCCGGGAATTGGATTGAAGCGTTTGTGCATTTTGAATCCCACCTACGCTGGTGCGGCCGCCGTACCAAAAGTTTCCGTCCAATGAGATCCACAGTCGCGGCTTTACGTCGTAACTCAAGTGCGTTTCGCACGCTACGATTGGATTCTCGGTTTGCACCTGTTCCGCCGGCGGAGGAAATGTGAAGAATTCATTGTTTCTCGTGAACAACCACACAGCTCCATATCCGTCAAAGACCCAATGGCCCCAACGATGGGAGTAACCCAGTTCAGGTTTGAATGCCCACCGATTCGTGCTCCAATTTAGAGGTCGCGAAGAATCGTACTGCCCTGTCGGCGCGACCACCTTCAGACTAAGGCCGACGATTGTGTTTTCGCGCCATTTACGGAATTGATCCACAGTCATGGCGGGACCGCCTTTTAAATTAACTGCGAAGCGAAATACACTGTCCATAAGGCCCGAACGATAGGCGTAGGTCTTCGTTGACCCAGCCACGTCACCGTGAAAGTCTCCGACCCCATAAGGCAGCGATGCGATGATGTTTGCGGAACGCCCAAAGAAACCGAGCGAGTGGTAGTAGCTGAAAACGGGAATATTGATCGTGCCTGTCGCATTGCTGATGGGAAGCGCTCCGTCAAGCAGAACGTCCCCCGTATAGAGAGAATATGTGAGGGTGATGGCGTTTGAATGAACGGGCGTAATTACATACGCGCGAGGCGCGAGGTCTTGAGCTGATAGTCTGCTGATGCCGCAATGCACCAGCGCAGCCAAAAACAAGATCCTCCGAAGTATGGGAATCAAGTATCCGAGCCGCAGTTTCATCAGGAAGCCTAATTGTGGCCAGAAATAGTAGCGTAGGCCTTCTTGTTTCCGCTCGACGCTTATTTCTTGACCGGAATGAACACGTTATCGGCAGAGATAATCTCCGCCCCTGATAGCTCGGTCGATACGTCTATCCTTTTCAATGCGGCCTTCGTGCCGGGCTTTATGTCGAATGCGAGCCAGTACTGGTTATCGAGGTCTTTCTGCAGGTCTTCCAGATACGGTTTAAAACTGACGGGGTCGCTATAACCGAGGAAGTAGGATTCTGCTCCGGTTTCCTCCGCAAGTTTGGCAAGGCCGCTCTGGCCGCCCGTGGCCGCCCAGGTATTTGTCCGTGCTAAATGACCCGTACCGCGCGCATAGAACGAGTGCACCAAGATGCCCGCGCGCTGCGCAACAGTGCTTGCGGAATCGACATTAACACTTGGGGTCATATAGTCCATCCGGCTGCTCTGCTGGTGCATCCTGTCGATGCCGTCGGTGATCATTAAGATCTCCCGCCTTCCCCCATGTTCTGGCCAACGTTTCATAAGATCGATCACAGAAAGATACGGACTCGCGTACACGCCAGCATTTCCCATCGGGAGGCGCATGGCTTTGGCCGCCTTTTCATGATCATTGGTAAGATCCTGGGCGATGCTCACAGCACCGTTTCGCGCATAAGCCACGCCGATCAGAGTTGACGGCGGCTGGGCCTGGATGAAAGTTTGAATGTCGCCAAATAATCCGCCAGTAGAAGGGTCGAGGACGTCATCGATCACTATGAAGAGAGCAAGATCGGCGTATTGACCCTTCGCTGCTTCCCAGTGCTTCACCTGCATACGTTCTTTTCCGACCTTGACGATTACGTCCTCTGCTTTCAGCTCTGGTGGTTTCTTATCTTTGTCTCCTTCCACGGTCACCAGGATTTTCGCCATCACCAACGAGGAGGCGAGCTTATCCTGTGCGTGGATTGTTGAACACGCCATACTCGTGATAACCACCATGGCCAGCATAAGTTTGAGCCTAGACATCGAGCGAATCTGCATGTCGAACTCTCCTATTCTTCTGATCTAGAACCAAAATTGTTGGTCTTCTAATGCTCTTCAGGGTGCTTGCTGTCGGGATGTGTGGACGAACTCTAAGCCCTGAGTCTCAGAAACCGTGTGAAATTGGACTCTGGGCTTTTCCGCACTCAATTCCATAAGAATGAGCAATTGCTTGTAGATTTCGGAACGCAAGTGGCGGACAAAATCAGCTTCAGTTCTCCAAAGGCATTCGAAATTAAAGCCATTTGGATCGCTGACGTCCTGATAGAGGTGACAACTAACACAGCCGGATTCCACACGCGTGGGACCCAGCAGGAACGACAGAGCCGCCTGGAGTTCTCTTCGATTTTCCCGGCGTGCGACTAAGCCCAGACTTTCGATGATCATTTCGTACTCTCGCGCGAGTTTGGGCTAAGCAAAAAAGCCTTTGCCCCTGGAAAGCAATAGCAAGAGAGAGTCCGAAACCGTGGCGGACATGCCACTCTCTAAATTACTTAAAGAAAAGAGTTAAAAGCCACGTCCGTTTAAGGGTAGAAGCTTGGCGGGCTGGAGTGCCCCGACATTTCAGGGGATACCACGAAATGTCGTGTAGCTATTGATTGCGAGAGATACCCAGTTTCTTCATCCGCGATTCCAGCGTGGATGGATTCATTCCAAGAATATCGGCGGCGCCTCCCGCACCACGAATGCGCCCGGAGGTGGTCTTTAATATTTGGCGGATATGAGAATGCTCGACTGCTTCCAGCGTTTTCTTCTCTTCTGCCGGAGAAATATCCAATCCAGCGATCTTTGCCTCGAAAATCGGACCTGTATTGGTAATCAGATGTCGTTCGATGACGTTGCGAAGTTCGCGCACGTTCCCCGGCCAGGGATAGTTCTGGAATGCCTTGATCGTGGAAGCGCGAACATCATCTATGTTTTTGCCCATTCGTCTGCCGATTTCGCGCACGAAATGCCATACCAGCATGGGGATATCTTCCTTGCGCTCCCTTAGAGGAGGAATATGAATAGGAAACACGCTGACGCGGTAGAAAAGGTCCTCGCGAAATTTTCCTTCTTTCACCATCGCTTTCAAATCCCGCGCGGTGGCCACAATCAGCCGCACGTCTACCTTCACTGTTTTTGAGCTGCCTAGTCTTTCGAACTCACCTTCTTGAAGCACCCGAAGCAGTTTCGCCTGAAGTTCCAGCGGTAATTCTCCAATTTCGTCCAGGAACAACGTCGAGCCGTTGGCCACCTCGAACCGTCCCATCTCCCGTGTTAGCGCTCCCGTATAGGCACCTTTTTCACGGCCAAACAGCTCACTCTCCACGAGGGTAGCTGGCAATGCGGCGCAGTTGACCTTAACCATTGGACGGTCCTTGCGTCTGCTGTAGTCGTGAATCGCTCTGGCGACTAGTTCCTTTCCGGTTCCCGTTTCTCCCTGCAATAGGACTGTGGAATCCGTTGCAGCCACCTGCTTGGCGCTTCTCAACACGCGACCGATCCCCTCGCTCTGGCCAATCACCTCTTGATGCTGATATTCGGTCTTGATTTCTTCCCTGAGATAGAAATTTTCGCTTTCCAATTTCTCCTTGAGGCTCTTTATCTCCGAATAGGCCCGTTGCAGATGCTCATCATATTTTTTCCGCGCCAACGCGTTGGCAAATACCTGGGCAACCAACTGCAGCCGTTTGGTGTCCTGCTCGCACCACTTTCGTTCTTCCACCATCGCGTCGAATGCAATCGCGCCAAATACTTTCCCCCCTGCGCACAAGGGCAGGATGGTACCGGACTTGGCCCTAACTAACTGACGCGTGGTTTCCAGGTCCTTGACTGCTTCCACAGGAAAATCGTCGAGTGTTGAGAATTGGACCTTCTCTCCCTTGAGCATGGTTTCGGCGATCCAGGGTACCTGCTCGTGGGGTAACAGTTCGGGCAATCGCTGAATACCAGGAGCCGCCCAACAGTGGGTGATATGAAACGCCAAGGCGGATTCGTCGAACTTTGCAAGTTCGCAACGGTCCAGACCCATTACTTCGCAAATTTGTTGCATCGCGGACTCTATCTCGGCGTCAACTTCTTCAGGTTGCAAATTGACAAAGCGTGAGGAGAGCTGAGCCAAGGCATGTTCAAACTGCAGTTGAACTTCTGAGCTTGAACTCAGGTGCTGGAGCGAAACACTCATCGGGCGGTTCTCTCTTTGATCGTGTCGGTCCTGCCAGGACGGGAGACATAATTCTGCGACCAAACCGAATGTGCAGCTCTCATAAAATGGAGGTTGGTGCCCGGCCCCGTCAGGCTAGACAGTGCCACGATCCTATAAGAACACGGTCCTTTAGGTCAAATTGTTGCCAATTGTCTTTGGACAACCCTCCTCGGAAATTTCGGGGCTGCCCCGATATATCGGGCTGGGCTTACCCTCCGTTTTCTCGTGACTGGGTGCAAGGTGCGCAATCTGAGCGACTTAATGCGCCCAGTCGTTTGGTCCGCCGCGTGCACATTGCTGGAATCCGTGCGCGCACTGAATTGACGGAGTCGCGCGCAGCACTCAGAAACTGAACCAGGAAGTTTGCTTATGTTTGGCCGATCTGCGGACACGGAGAAGTGTGCCCGGCAGTTTGATTTCACCTTATGACGCTCGAATAAGAGTTTGGGAGAAGAAAATGAACTTGAAACTGACACGCTTCTTGATTCTCTGCCTGGTGGGCTGCATGACTCTGCCGGCTTATGCGGACACGCTTAAATTGAAGGACGGAAAGTCGGTTATTGGGACTTTTAAGAGTGGGGATTCACTGCAGATCATTTTTGCTACCGCAGACGGGCAGGCAATGTCGTATGCCCTGAAATACGTAGATAGCCTCACATTTGCTCCGCTCCCCGAACCGCCAAAGCCTGCACCTGCGGTGGGTACACCCATCACCGTCCCGGCTGGGACGCAGTTGCTTATTCGCATGGTCGATACCTTAGACACCAGCAAAACCGACGCCGGGCAAAGGTTTACTGCATCGCTCGACACCAATCTAGCCGCCAATGGTCTAGTTGTCGCCAGGAAGGGGACAGTGGTCTACGGAAAGGTCTTGGAATCGAACTCTGCGGGGCGCGCAGTTGGAAAATCCAAGATGACCATTCAATTGACGGAAATCGTCATCGACGGCACGGCTATGCCCATCATGACCGATACCTTTGACACAGAAGGAAAAAGTTCAGGCAAACGAACGGCGAGAAGAACGGTGGCAGGTGCAGGCCTCGGAGCAATGATTGGCGGGATCGGCGGTAACGCTGGAAAGGGAGCTGCCATCGGCGCGACCACCGGCGTTGCCATGTCGGTCATTCAGAAGGGCGACCAGGTTCAGATTCCCAGCGAATCATTGCTGGAATTCAGGCTGCAACAACCGGTCACTTTGCCTGTCGCAAAGTAAGGGAAAAATTCAGCCAACTATTTAGCGCAGTAGACGTTTTTGAAGCGTATCAAGAAAGAATCGCAAACGAGATTCTGTGAGGAGGAAATGATGTTGATTCAAGGATTGATGCTTATTTGCTTGAGTGTGGTTCCTGCACAAACTTCACAATCCGCCCAAGCCCCGAACACCGTGCAGGCGGAATCGGAAACTCAGGAACAGAACGTACGAGCCTACATTGAACTCATTCGCTCAGATATTCGAGCGCAACGAGTTCAGATTATCACCCAAATGATGGACCTCGATGATAAGGACGCCACGATCTTCTGGCCGATCTATCGTGAATTCGACCTGGCTTTCAGCAAACTCGGCGATGAAAAGCTCGCCATCATCCACGACTACTCGAAGAATTATCTGACCATGACCGACGCAAAGGCCGATGAGTTGGCCAAACGTATGCTAGAGCTCGAAGAAAACCGCTTCAAGCTTCGTAAAACCTATTACGAGAAGCTTAAAACGGCGCTTTCTCCAATCCTCGCTGCTCGTTTCACTCAGGTGGAAGACCAGATAGAGAAGATCCTCGATCTTCAGATTGACTCTAGCCTGCCCATCATCTCCGAACCGGATTCGAAGTAGCCCCAGCTGATTTCAGATTGTCAGGAAAGGCCGAAGAGAGGGGAAATAGAATGCGTAGGTTTCATTCGGGATTCTCGTTGCACAGCTTGCTGACAATCTCTATATTGCTCGGCGTCTTCGTGCCGTCAGGAGTTGCCCAGCAGAAAGGCCAGTATCTTCCCGGTCAGTTCGGCCTGAATGCTGGATTGCTACCCGATCCTGGATTCACGTACGCCAATATCTCGATTAACTATTCGGCGGACACGCTCAAAAACGCTAACGGAAATTCCACCCCGGTAACCGGGAGTTACGATGTCTGGGCAATCGAGAACATCTTCTTCTATGTACCCAAGTTCAAGGTTTTGGGTGGAAAGATGATGTTCGGGATAATCGCTCCGACGTTTGCCAACGGTTCTGTTACTGTCCCGCAATTTGGTGTTTCCGCCGGCGGTTTCGGCGTTGCCGACATATTTGTTCAGCCAATCACTCTCGGCTGGAAGTTGAAGCGGGCCGACATCTGGGTCGGCGATGGCTTCGTGGCGCCAAATGGCCGCTACACTCCCGGTGCTAGCGATAACATCGGCTCCGGCTATTGGGGCAATCAGATAATGACCGGCAGTACCGTTTACTTGACAAAAAACAAAGGCACCACAGCCAACCTGTTTACCGACTGGGAACAGCACGGCCAACGGGCGGGCACCAACAGCACCAGTCTCACGCCGGGTCAAACCTTCACGATGGAATGGGGGGTGGGCCAGGTCCTTCCCCTCGATAAGCAATTCCACAAGCTCCTTCAGTTGGGACTCACCGGCTACGATCAGTGGGAGGTTACTGGTGACAGTGGCACTCTCCCGAGCGGGCTGCCGGCGCGTAGTGATCCGGCTTACTCGGTCCATGCAATTGGCTTTCAAACTAATTACATCATGCCGGCGAAGAATCTGAATTTCTATTTCAAGTTTTTGGATGAATACAACGCCCATGCACGGGTAGAAGGTCGAACAATCGTTTTTGGGGGCACCTATACGTTCCGCATTCCCAAACCCCAAGCGCAAACTCAAGCAACGCCGTAGGCCAACTTTAGTTAGAGATTCAGAACGAGCACGTTTTTGGTATCAGGGAATTTCGGGCCAGATTTCGATTTAAGGAGAGCATCAATGATATTCACACAGAACTTGAAGACATTGCTCACGCGAGCAGTGCTTTGTGTGTCTGGTCTTGTCCTCTCGGGAATACCTGTCCACGCTCAATCCAAAAAGCCCAACGTCATCTACATTATGTCCGATGATCAGGGTTGGAAGGATGTTGGTTATCACGGCTCCGATATCAAGACGCCAAATCTCGATAAGCTCGCGACGGATGGAGCTCGCCTGGAGCAGTTCTACGCTCAGCCCATGTGCACGCCGACTCGTGCAGCTGTGATGACGGGACGTTACCCATTCCGCTACGGACTGCAGACTGCCGTCATCCCCTCTGCACACACCTACGGCCTGGCAACCGACGAATATCTAATGCCACAAACCTTGAAGGACGCTGGGTATTACACCGCCATCATCGGCAAATGGCATCTCGGTCACGCTGATCCAAAATACTGGCCGCGACAGAGGGGATTTGACTATCAGTACGGCCCTCTCATCGGGGAACTCGACTATTTCACTCACGAGCAACATGGCAAGGTGGATTGGTATCGCAACAATAAAGTTGTCAGGGAGGCTGGTTACACGACAAATTTGCTTGGCAACGATGCAGTTAAGCTGATCAGCCAGCACGACAGTTCAAAACCTCTCTATCTTTACCTAACCTTTAATGCACCCCACACTCCTTATCAGGCACCCCAGGAATACCTCGACCAATACAAAGCGATTGTTGACCCGAGCCGTCGTGCTTATGCCGCAAGCATCACCGCCATGGATTTCCAAATCGGCAGAGTTATTGAAGCCCTTGAGAAAAAGGGCATTCGCGATAACACGATCATCTTCTTTCAAAGCGATAACGGCGGCACTCGCAATAAAATGTTTGCCGGGGAAGGCGATATGTCCAAGATTGTTATCCCCTGTGACAATGGCCCATACCGCGATGGAAAGGGGTCCCTGTATGAAGGTGGCACGCGCGTCATTGCGCTCGTGAACTGGCCTGGCCATGTGAAGTCGGGCACCGTCGTCGACGGAATGATTCACGTGGTGGATATGTATCCAACAATCGCTGCCTTGGCCGGAGCATCTACCGAAAAATCAAAATCCCTTGATGGATTGAACATGTGGCCGACTCTCAGCGAGGGTAAGCCATCACCGCGAACAGAAGTCATCTACAATGTTGAACCATTTCGTGCAGGCGTCCGCGAGGGTGACTGGAAACTAATCTGGCGGACACCGCTTCCGTCCGCACTCGAGCTCTATAACATCCCGCAGGATCCCTCGGAGAAGACCAACCTTGCAGCTCAGAATCCTGAAAAGGTTGCCGAACTTCAAAAACGTGCAAATGAATTAGCTGCCACAATGGTTAAACCTCTGCTTCTGGAAGCGGAATTCAAAGCCGTACTGAAGCGACTTTCACTCCCGCCTGCCTTGCCAGATGAGGAATTTGAATTCAACGAAGAGCAATAAATTGCCTAAAAAGACACTTACCATCGGACGATGGGAATTTTGTTTAGACGAGCATTATCAAATCTGTCGACCTTGAGTTCAGATCAATTCGCTCGCGAGCCGCTTAAAAGGAAGCTAGTTTGGTGGACGCTTCACCCTAAGGGTCAAGTCCCGTGAATTTCAGGTTTTGGCGCTGTGGAATATGGCTGAGTCTCTTTCTCTTCCTGCCGTTAGGGACTCGTGCTCAGGATCAGAGCCAATTCTGGCCCGAATTGGACACCTATGTGAACATGAGCTCAAGTACGCGTCTTTTCTTTATCAGCGCACTGAGCAGCGATCAGGACACTCGCCAACTTCAAGGAGAATTTGGGCCGAACTTCGATTTCTATCTGCGGCCCTTTCTCCGCCCGCGTCTCCGCGACATGAATCCGTCAAAGAGCAGACTCGTCACCTTTCGAGTTGGCTACCGCTACCTGACGACTTTCCGTGGCAGCGAACCAAACGAGAATCGTCCGATAGCAGAACTAACTGGCCGTTTCAAAATTCCTTGGTCACGCACGGGTGGTCTCGGGAAATGTGTGTTGTCCGCTTGCAGGATGCATGGGCGAGATTTTGTCGTGAGCTTGTCCTCATTTCCGCGTCCGAGCAACCCATAACATTGAATGGAACTCTTCTCCCGCTAGCCCCTGGCATCAAATGTAGGAAAGACGCACTTAGTGCACTGCGTGTCATTTATAACCGGCCTCCGTGGGAGCCGAAGTGGTTCGATGCACAAGCTTGCTTGAAACCGGCGACAATCCTGAGGATATCCAATTACGCTTCAATGAGTGGGGGAATCGCGGTTAGCCCCTCACCCCTCGACGACCTACGTACACTGCGAAACTTCCTTGTACACAGAAGCGAACAAACCGCGGCAGACGTGCAGACTGTTGCGAAAAAATTACACCTGCCCGTTACCACTGGAGCCATCGCTATTCTGTTGAGCAATTCTGGCACTACCGGAACTACCATGCTTGAGTTATGGGTGAGGCAACTCCAAGCCATGGCACAGGTAGCTGTTCGATAGCCGGTGTTTTTTCGACGCGGTGCCAGGGCGGGAGGTGAAACCCTCGCTCACGCATAAAAGGCTTGGCCGGGTTTCTGGGCAGCTGCATATATTGGAGCGAGAAGAAGCAAGAATAATCCGCGTGTACCTCAGTCGTGAGGGAATCTGTTTCCAGATTCACGCTACCCGCTCATCACCGCGTAGAAAGCGGCTGCTGCAGCGGCGCACGGAAGACCAGCGGGCAGGGGATAATCCATCCCTGAAGAGTAAGAAGAGGGAATTTCTGATCTGTTTTACGCCGCCCGCGTCGTCTACAATATGGCGATAGAGGTGTGATGTGGCCTGGTATGAACGCGGAGACTTCGTAAAAGTCGAGTTCGACAGCGGGATTCAGGGCCTCCCTGGCGAATGGATGTGGGTCCGTGTGCATCACTGTGACGAGGAGAGGCAACTCGTATTTGGCACTCTGGACAACGAGCCGGTGGTGAATTCAGAAGTCGTGCGGCTCGGGGAAGAGCTTACTATCTCCTACGGCAAGGTTCGTGAGCACCGGAAATCCACGGAAA
The DNA here is from genome assembly GCA_963842585.1 of Candidatus Acidiferrales bacterium. Classification (GTDB taxonomy): domain Bacteria; phylum Acidobacteriota; class Terriglobia; order Acidiferrales; family UBA7541; genus Acidiferrum. Next base: position 369,245 of record CAWJHG010000008.1, on the reverse strand, counting down.
TGGGCGTTCACCTCGACGCTCGACGCGCTAACTAGCCCCACACGCCACTCTCTCCATTCGCCTGCGTTCTTTGGTTCGCTTCAACCACTTCACCAAATCCTCGGGCTCTGTGTTCGGCAATCTTATCCGGATATGATTACGGATTAGGATAAGGAGTGTAGTGAAAAATGTAGAGACTCGGCAGCTAGTCGGACATAGCCTGAAGTAGCATGCGCTCGTTTTGTATCCTTAGTATGTTATGCCAGATTACGTCAGACTATGTCAGGCTACGAGCTACCAGATCCGACTCATAACCCGAAGGTCGTCAGTTCAAATCTGACCCCCGCAACCAATTATCTCGTTAGTTCACAAGGGCTTGCTGGTCCACGGCAGGCCCTTTTCCTTTCTGAAAAGGTCCAGAAGGGTCCAGAATTTCCCCAAACTGAGCCGCGATTCGCATGTCATCTTCCTTCGCAACGTGCGAGTACACGCCGAGGGTCATCGCTGCATCGCTGTGCCCAAGTCTCTGTTGCCGCAACTTCAGCGGCACGTTGAGCCGGTCCATAACGGACGCAGAGAAATGACGGAAAGCGTGAAAACCAGTGCCGCGTGACGCCTGTATTTCCAGCGCCAGAAGCATAGGCTTGAACTTTCGCTTGAGCAATAAGTTCTGATCCCACGGCGTTCCGTTTCTCGACGCAAAAAGCAGCCTTTGGCGGTTCGGTCGCCATGTGGCAAGGAACCGCTTGAGGTGCTCGACCAGGTTCGGCGAGATGGCAAAAGTGCGAATGGCGTTCTCCGTTTTCGGTTCCTGGAGTTTCCCGCGCACGCGCTCTGCGTCACCTGCACCTGGGCTGTCTCGAGATTCAGATCTTCGAGGCGCAATCCACACAACTCGCCGGCACGAAGCAGCCTTCGCATAACCGTCCAGCACTCGAACGCCTTCTCAGAACCGTAATAGCGGTCGGAAAACGACAAATCGAACAGGCTCGGGGCTCCCAAGCTCGGAGAGTCTTACCGCAGCAGTTGGAATTCAATTTACCATCTGAACCCTCCCGGGAGTACGCGACACCCGAAGAAGTCAGACTTTTCCTCGCCCGTGCGAAACGTCTACTGGCTCCATCTCCGGAAAAGCTCAGAGAAATGCCCTCGCCGTCTAAGCGCATTCACTAAAGGCCTGGTGTTTCGGAAGACGCTGACCGCTGAACAACAGACGCGAGGGGTAATCCTCTTACCGCGAAGAATTCTACTTTCACGCCGCTGCCAACCACGCAAACCTCAGCGGAAGGCGTTCGGTCCAATTCCGCCCCACGGCACCATCCGAACGCACCCCCCACTGGTCCAGCACACCAAGGCCTAGCCGCCCGCGGTCCTTCCCACCTCGGCAATGCTGTTACCCGATGTTACGCGGCTGAGGTGACAATCCTGTCACCCGACTCAGGCCGCGCACAGTACGTTTCTAACAGTTTCTAGCAATTAGATTGAGTAGCGGGTGGTAACGCCTTCAAACGGTGAGGCTTGGAATTTTAGGATGTGAATTCGAATCCTTCCGCCCCAGCCAATTCTTTCCTCTAGAGACCGCGCTCGATTCGTTCTGACGGCTGAAGCGCATCTCCACCTGCGGAACGGTTGGAAGCAGGAGAGCCATACCCGGGATCGCGCTAAGGCCGGCTCGTCGCTTGCGCCGGAGGCGGGTTCTTAACATACGTCGTCAGCCAATTGTTCATTTCCCAGAACATGTGAAGCACGGACTCGCGAGCCGCGTAACCATGCGATTCGAGCGGCAGCAAGACGAAGCGCACCGTTCCTCCCTGTCCCTTGATCGCGCTGAACAGACGTTCACTCTGAATCGGAAACGTTCCGGTGTTGTTGTCCGCTTCTCCGTGAATCAGCAAGAGCGGAGTCTTGATCTTGTCGGCGTAGGAAAACGGGGACATCTGGTAATAGATTTGCGGCGCCTGCCAGTAGGAGCGATCTTCATTCTGAAATCCGAAGGGTGTCAGCGTGCGGTTGTAAGCCCCGCTTCTCGCGATACCCGCTTTGAACAGGTCGCTGTGCGCCAGCAGATTCGCAGTCATGAACGCGCCGTAGGAATGACCCATGACGGCGACACGATTGCGATCAACCACGCCGAGGCGCACTCCTTCGTCGATCGCCGCCTTCGCGCTGGCAACCAGTTGTTCGACGTAGGTATCATTTGGCTCCGTTTTTCCTTCGCCGACGATCGGAATGGTGGCATTTTCGAGAACCGCGTAACCTACCGCCACAAAGGGCACCGGCGAACCCCAGGACAAAAACGGAAACTCATACGGTGAACCGCTGATCTGCCCGGCGGCGTCCCTGGTTTTGTACTCCGTTGGATAGGCTTCCATCAGCGTCGGAAGCGGCCCGTCGTGCGGCTGGTAACCGGGTGGCAGATACAGATTGGCGCTCAGTTCCACGCCGTCCGAGCGCCGGTATTTCAGCACCTGCTTCTTCGGAACAGCAGCCGTGCCGTACGGATTGGGGAAAAAAGTGACCTGTTGCTGTGACTTCTTGGCGAGGTTCTGCACGTAGAAGTTCGGACTCACGTCCGGCGATTCGCGGCGAACCAGGAGAAGCGGCCCATGCACATCGAGCACCGCGGTCGCCGATGCAAAATACGGAGGGGCCGATTGCCAGAAACGCTGCGTTTCGCCGGTTGCCACATTCATGGTCGAAACAAACGGTTTGTCGCCGTCCGGGGAGGCGCCCTGGCCGCGAAAATAAACCGTGGATGCATCCGGTCCCGTCTGCAAGACATTCTTGCCCGCCGAATTCATCACCTCCAGAGGGGCTCCGGGGTCGTGGTAGTGGTCCTCGAAGGAACCTTCGAACAATTTGACCGGCGCCGCGGCCCCGTCGGGGGAGACGGCAAGGAGGATGCGCTTGCGGTCGCGCCACCGGCTCTCTTCGACGAGCAGGAGTCGGTCGCTCGACCAAAATGCATGTTCGAAACGGAGAGGCAGCTCGACGAGTTTTCGCGGCGGGGTGTCAAACGGTGCATTCAGCACAAACAGCGTATCGCGGACAGGCACGTCCTTATGCGGGTCGCCGCCGTCGCCCGCCTCGACCCAGGCAATGCTGGAAGGTGCATCGCTCCGCCAGGCATACTCGCGCGGTCCCGCCTCTACCGCGTCGTGAATATTTGGAATGGTGTCCTCGAGCGGTTTGTCCGCCAGCTGTTTTGTGGCGCCGGTGCTCAGCTCGATGACGTAGGTCCGTTCGGGAAACATCCGATAGGGAAGCAGGTAGGAGTAGGGGTGGTGGCGTTCATCGACGAGCGCATACTTGCCGTCCGGTGAAGCAGAGGCTTCGGTGATCACGGCCGGTTTTCCGACCGGGGAGAGCTGGCCATCGAGGCGGACGAGCTGTATTTGCGAGGTGGCGTAGTAATCAAAAAGGCGCTCCTCTTCCGGGCTCTTCAAAAGGTCCTGATAGGTGGCTCCCGGCGTGATGCGACCGAGGTTTTCCTGGACGACCGGACCGGTGGGCACTTCGCTGCGCAGCGGAGCGGCAGGTCTGCCCTCGAGGAGTGTTTTGCAGAGCAAGCTTTGCGAGTCGGAGGTCCATTCACAGGGCCGGCCAAACATCCCGTTCAATCGGATCCCGGGAATTCTGTGGGCCTGCCCGTTCGACACCTCCACGATCCATAGACTGAGACCCGCGTCCCCCGCAGCATCGCGAATATTGACGAACGAAAGGTGCCGCGCATCCGGCGCCCAAGCGGGGAACAGGATCTTGGCATCGCCCGGCAAACCGCTTACGGAAATCTCCTTCCCCTCGGGAAGTGCTTGCAGACCGAGCCCGGTAAGATAGCGCCCGCGACTCGGGCCGTTGGTCTTCGGATTAAACCGCAAACCCGCGAGTCGCAATTCCGGCTGGGCCAGGTCGGCGATAGCCGGGAGTCCCGAAATGTAGCCGATCGACATCCACTTCCGTCCCGAAGCATCGGCCGGAGACACCACCACGTTGGGCGTAGGCCGCGTATCCACCAGGTCCGCCATGGCCTTCGGGGGCAGCTGATAGTTCAGATTCGTTTGTGCCCGAAGCGGCGCCGGGGAAGTGCCGGGAAGCAAGCCGAGGACCAGGCCGAGTACAGAGCAGGGCAGGGAGAGAATTGTCTTTTGCACGATCTTACCTCTGGCAGGAATCGCCACCGGTTACCAACGCGCATTCTCTAAGCAAAGGGAGTCAGGCGCAACCGCTATTTGGCGGAAGCAAAGGAACCGGGGCTCGCGGGCGGACAATCTGACTTTCTGGTGGACGTTTGCGCTAGGCCAGGGCTTTCGGTGACGTAGCAGAGCTCACCTTGAGGTCACCCTGCAGGCTTCGAGAACAGCGAACCGCCTCCGTCTGCGAGCTTGGCTTGCCGCGCGGTCCCGGCTCGAATCCTTCGACTTCCGCGACTGTTTTCAGTCTCGCTCGGTCGCGTAGCCGGCCGCGATCCAGCCCTTCCAGCCGCCATCCATCGATTCCACGTTGCTGTAGCCCATTTTCTGAAGATTGTCGGCTGTGAGCGCGGACCGAAATCCTCCGCCGCAATAGAGAATCAGTTTTGCGCCGGTTTCCGGAACGCGCTGCTCGATATCGCGCTCGATGATTCCCTTTCCGAGATGAATGGCTCCCGGCAGATGCCCGCCGGCCCACTCGCTCTCCTCGCGAACATCGATCAGAACAAATTTCTCGCCCGCATCCATGCGCCTTTTTGTCTCCGCCACGTTGGTTTCTTTCACACGCTTCTTCGCGTCATTGACGAGCGCCAGAAACTTTTCCGCATGTGCCATCTCTTCCTCCAGCGACTTCAGAACCATCCGGGATTCGAGCATAGCGCATTGGGTGAAAAAAAGGCGCCCCAAAGGATATGGGGCGCCGGGCAAGCAAGCAGCGTACATTCTCGAAATTCGTCAGGGCTTCGCGGGTTCGTCGCCGGGCTTTTTCCCGAACGAATGCACCAGGTTCACCAGGTTCCAGCGGACTTCCGCCTTGGTCCGGTCGCCCTCCCCGCCCTCCATTTTCCCGCGCCCGTTGGTTATGATGTAAAACAGTTCTCCATCGCTGTACTTGGATATCGTGCTCGGATCGCGCCAATCCTTCAAATCCAGCTTCATTTGAACTCCCAGATCTCCCTTTCCGTCGCCATCCTTTCCGTGACACATCGCGCAATGATATCCGTACAGTTTCCGCGCGTCCGCCAAACCATCCGGGGTCGGTTTCACCGGATTCTTCATGGCCGCCGCATCGGCCGGAATGGCTGCCGGAGCCGCATCGGCCCCTTGTCCTTCCTTGGACTTGTCTTTTGCTTGTTGAGCGAAACAGATTCCCGCCGCACTGAGCAGGACGGCGCCGAAAATCAAGCCAGTACGTCTCATATACACCCCCTGATTGGTAGGAACTCTCCAGGAGCGAAACGGAAAGCGTCTAAGCTGATTCTACGCCCGGGGAGGGTGCAAAGAAAGCCTGTGAGGCTCCGCTAGTGCTGTTGGGTGGCTGGTACCCGGCAACCGCTGCTTCCGGCTTCCGCGCCGTGCTGCCCGGCCGTGAATCGGCTGGACTCCCGGACCCGCGTCCGCAACCCGTCGATCAGCCGCGGGATCGGATTCCGCGGAACGCCGCGCACCACAAAGATCATCAGCGCCGCCTCACCGGGCGCATCCGCGCTCGAGGTAATGCCGACCCCCTGCACTCCCGGCAGCTTCATCAACGCGTCCGCATGGGCGGTCTGAACCGACCGTGCGCGCAGAATTTCCGCCTTGGAAAGGGCGTTCACCGCGAACAGATTCCCGGCTGGCGCAATTCGCACGGCTGTTTCCATGTCGAACACACCATGCGGTCCCCCGGCCCCACCCTCGACGATGCGGGTCGCGACCCCCTCCAGTTCATCGGGCAGCGCCGCGGGGATCTGACCGGGATTCACGACCAGCACCACGTCTGCTTCGCCGGGGTGATCGATACTCGCGCCGACGCCCACCGCCTGAAGAGAGGGATTCTCGAGCAACTCCGGTGCATGCATGTCGCGCGCATGCTGTGCTTCGGACAATTGCGCAGCGGACAAGGCCGTGCTCACTTGGCCGGTGGCGGTTTTGACAACATTGGCCGCCAGCGTGCAGCCGATTACATTGTGAGTAGCGGCGCTGCCGACAAAAGTCGGAAGATTGCCCTGGCCGTCCTCGAGCGCATGCAAAACGTCGCTGACCGGATTGCCGACCGTGTCCGTATCCGACCCTCCATAGAGCAGCGCCACCGGATCGGCGGTATTCTGATCCACAATCAAAGAGCCGGAATCGCCGGCAGCGCTGAAGGCCCCCCCGGCGACCGAAACCTGGCCCGTATAGGTCACGCTGAACGTCGCGCCGGTGTTGCAGCCCTTCTGATAGCTCACCGATGTTTGAATCGAGATGGCATCAATCGTGGAGCACGTCAGACCCGAACTCCGCCCGCTCTTTGCGACCGGTTCACCGATATTGGCAAAGACGCCGTTGCCGGCATGGGGCGGTCCCGGATCGGGGGTGCCTCCGGTAGCGGTCGCGCCCAGGGACAAAATGCTGCCGCTGGTGTCCACGGTGCCGGAGATGATTTGGGCGATCGCGGCATCCACGTTGGTCCCCGCCGCCTCGAGGTTAATGTACTGCGTCAGATTGCCGACCGTGGTCGTTCCCGTGCTCGAACAGTTCGCGTCGATCAGGCCGGGCTGGATGATCGTGTCGCCGAGGCTGGCCGAGTCGCTCCGGGCCAGCACGTGGTTGTTGCTCAGAATATAGTAGCTGCCGTTGCGCTCGAGCAGGGAACCGAGGGTTCCTCCGCAGCAGTAGATCAGGTTTCCTTGACTGCTCGAATCCTTTGCGTTTCCACCTGACGTGCCAAGTTTAACGGGAATGCTCTGTGCTTGCTGGTTGGTGTTGGTGGCTACGACGAGAACGCTGGCAGATTTGGTCACGGCCGTATTGGCTTGTGCCACGGCGGTGACGGTCACGCTGGCCGGATTCGGTACCTGCGCCGGAGCGGTGAAGACGCCAGAGAGAACCGTGCCGGTCGTCGCGCTTCCACCGACAATTCCATTCACTTCCCAGGTCACCGCCGTGTTCACCGAGCCGGTCACCGTCGCCTGAAAAGCCACGCTTTGCCCCGCCACCACGGTCGCCGAACCCGGGGAAAGAGTCAGTGTAACGTTTGCCGAACCTCCGCCACCCTGGCTCGAGCTTGGCAGACCGCTGCAGCCAGCCAGAAAGGCCAGGGTGGTCCAGAGAGCAAAAAGAAGATTCATCCGACGCATCACAGACCTCATCGGTTCGAATTCGTTCTCAGGCTAGCATGCGCTCCGGAGGGGGTGGGAAGCGGCCTTTTCTAGGTGACCAATGCATTGCCTGTACTACGGGACAGTCGTCGCTCGGCTGTCTCTATAGATGACCTGCGAGAGAGGGGGGATGCCCCGTGCACGACCGCGAACCGACGTTTCTCAGTCCAGGTCCCGCCAGTTCGACCCGGTGCCCATCTCGACGACCAGCGGCACGATCAGCTTGTGAACCCCTTCCATCTCTTCCCGCACCAGTTTTTCCAGTACCTCTTTCTCTTTTACCGGCGCTTCAAAGAGCAACTCGTCGTGCACCTGGAGGATCATTCGCGTGCCCAGCTTCTTTTCACGCAGCCGCTCGTCAATTGCGATCATGGCCAGCTTGATCAGGTCTGCGGCCGTGCCCTGCAGCGGCGAATTCAGCGCCGTGCGTTCGGCGAAGTTCCTCAATTGCATTTGCGGCGCATTGATTTCCGGAATGGGACGTATGCGCCCGAACAGGGTCTTGGCCACGCCGGTTTTCCTCGTCTCTACCAGAACATGGTCCAGATACTCTTTGACGCCCCGGTAACGGGTGAAATACGCGTTGATGAATTGTGCCGCCTCTCTTTGCTCAATTCCCAACTGCTTGCCGAGACCGAATGCCGACAAGCCGTAAATGATTCCGAAATTGATGGCTTTGGCCGCACGGCGATGTTCGGCTGTCTGCGCGAGCGGTCCCACACCAAAGACTTCCTGCGCCGTGCGGGCGTGAATGTCCTCCCCGTTGCGGAACGCATCGACCAGCACCGGGTCGCGCGAAAAATGCGCCATGATCCGCAATTCGATCTGCGAATAGTCCGCCGAAAGCAGCAGCTTGCCCTTCTCGGCCACGAAGGCAGCGCGAATTTCCCGCCCGAGCTCGCTGCGCACTGGAATGTTCTGCAGGTTCGGGTCGCTCGAACTGAGCCGCCCGGTCGCCGTTCCCGTCTGTGAAAAGCTGGTGTGCAAACGGCCGGTTTCCGGGTGAATCAGCTTTGGCAACGCATCGACATAGGTGGACTTGAGCTTGGCAATTTCCCGGTATTCGATCACCTTGGCCGGCAGCGGATGCTGGTCGGCCATCTCCTCGAGAATATCGGCGGCCGTCGAGCGCACTTTCCCTTTCCCCCGGCGAGCTGGCGGTTGCAGGTTCAGTTTGTCGAACAAGATCTCGGCCAGTTGAGCGGGCGAATTCACATTGATTTCCGCGCCGGCGAGCTGCCAGATGTCCTTCTCGAGACGGCGGACTTCCTTCTCCATGGACTGGGACATTTTTTCGAGCGCTTGGGGGTCGACGCGGATCCCGATGCGCTCCATCTCGGCGAGCACTCCGGCCAGCGGCAGATCGATCTTCGCGTAAACCTCCGCCAGGCCCTGTTCCTCCACCTGTTTCCGCAGCACCGGCGCCAACCGTTGCAGATAGTCCGCGCGTTCCCCTGCTCCTCCACCGATCGGTTGATTGAAGCTGCGGAACACCACATCGGCGAAATCGTGTTTGGCCGTGGTCGGACGGAGCAGATAGTCGTAGAGTTGCGTGGCGTGCTCGATCTTTTCCGTCTTTCCGACAAGCAACTGGAACAGTTTCGGGTCGTGCACGATCTTTCGGCGTTTCTCGTCGTGCAGCACCGTCTCGAGCACCTCGACCGCGTGGCCCTTTTCATCCGCCCAGACGGCTCGCCCCTCGCCCGCGCTGCGTGAAAGCTCGATGCCCGACAGGCGGGTTCCGAATCCCTCCGTTTCGCGCTCGCCCGGATCCAGATTCAGCCAGAGCGAGAGCGCCGCTTTGGCCGGGAGTTTCTTCAGGTAGTCACGCAGCTCTTCCGCATTTGCCAGCTGCTGGTAGTCTCTGTTTTCCGTGCCGGCCGCGCGCGGGCTTCCGCCTTGCTCTGGCCCGGCGGCCGTGCTCTGCCCGCTCGTTCCGCTGGCGAGCAACTCCCTGAGGAGCGAATTGAAGCCCAGCTCGCGGTAAAGTTCCGTGAGCGCCGCGGTATCCGGCTCGCGGACCTGCAGTTTGTCGAGTTCCAGCACGAGCGGCGCTTCGGTCTCAATGGCCGCCAACTGTTTGCTCATCATGACTTGTTCTTTTTGCTGCTGGAGGGCTTCACGGTAGCGCTTGTTGGTTACTTCATCGGCATGAGCGAGTGCGTTCTCGACGCTCTGGTATTTCTGAATGAGTTCGGTTGCGCCCTTTTCCCCGATTCCCTTGGCCCCGGGAATGTTATCGACCGTGTCGCCCAGCAGGGCCATCAGATCAATCACCTTGTCAGGCGGTACGCCAAGAATCTCTTCCACTTTCCCGGCATCCACAACGGTGTCGGCCTTGGCGCCTCCCGAACCTGTGCGCAGGATCCGCACTCCGGCATTGACGAGTTGCATCATGTCCTTGTCGTTTGAAATCACCAGCACGTCGAGTTTCTTCTTGACTCCCTGTTTTGCCAGAGTGCCAATCACATCGTCGGCTTCAAACCCGTCCAGTTCGAGGATGGGCAGGCGCATGGCTTCGCAAAGCCGTCGCACATAGGGAAGCTGCACCCGCATTTCATCGGGCATCGGCGGTCTTTGCGCTTTGTAGGATTCGAAAAGTTTGTCGCGAAAGGTCGGTTTGCTGGTGTCAAAAACAATGCCCACGTAATCGGGCTGGTAGTCCTTGATCAAGCGCCGCAGGATATTGGAGAACAGGAAGGGGACTTTCGTGGGTATCCCGCTGGGCGCATTCATGCGCACCATGGGGGCATAAAAAGCGCGGTAGATGTGCGCCATCGCGTCGACCAGGAACAGTTTCTTTGCGGATTCTTCTTTTGGCGCCATCGCGCGAGTATAGCAGGACTGTGCGTCCGGCTGGGGAAGGCGCCCGGATCAGCTGACGATTCCCAATGGCTGCCCGACCTCCCGGAGAATATCTGCCGCCTTCAGCAAATGCTCGCGTTTGTGCGCGGCGCTGACGATGGCTCGCAGCCGGGCCTTGCCTTCGGCGACCGTTGGAAATCCTACGGCCGGCGCGAATACGCCGGCATCAAACAGCTTGCGGGAAAATTCAAAGGCCTTCGCGGCATCCCCCACGTGAATGGGGATAATAGGCGTTTCGCTGGCTTTGAACTGGAAACCGCGCTTCTTGAGTTCGCGCTTGAGAAATTTCGTATTGGCCCACAGCTTTTTCACGAGCTTTTCCCCTTCCGGGGACTCCAGCAGGGTAAACGCGGCCTGGCAAGCAGCGGCGGTGGCCGGCGGGTGGGAGGTCGAAAACAGAAAGGGCCGGGCGCGCAGATACAGGTAATCGATCAGATCGCGCGAGCCGCAAACGTATCCTCCCATCGAGCCGATGGCCTTGCTGAGCGTGCCCACCTGAATGTGTACCCGCCCGTGACAGTTGAAATGGTCGACCGAACCACGCCCGCCCCTGCCGAGCACCCCGCTGGCATGGGCGTCGTCCACCATCATGATGCAGGCGTACTTTTCCGCCAGATCGCAAAGCCGCGGCAGCGGCGCAATGTCGCCATCCATCGAAAAGACGCCGTCGGTGATGATCAGCTTCTTGCCTGGAAAAGAGGCGTGCTCGTCGAGGATGCGTTCGCAGTCCTCCACGTCCTTATGCTTGAACACCTTGATGGTGGCTTTTGAAAGGCGCGCGCCATCGATGATCGAGGCGTGATTCAGTTCATCGGAAATGATCAGATCGTCTTTTCCGAGAACGGCAGAAACGGTTCCGGCATTGGCCGTGAATCCGGATTGAAAAACCACGCAGGCTTCCACGTGCTTGAATCTGGCAATCTGCTCTTCGAGCTCCATGTGCAGTTTCATGGTTCCGGCGATGGTGCGTACCGCCCCAGCGCCGACGCCCAGTTTGCGCACCGCCTCGATCGACGCTTTGCGCAACGCCTTGTGCGATGTCAGGCCAAGGTAATTGTTCGAAGCGAGGTTGATCACTTCCCGCCCGTCGAAAACGCAGAGCGGCCGTTGCTCCCCTTCGAGTACGCGCAGCTTCGGAGCCACACCTCTGGCCCGCAGGTCCCCTAGCGTGTCGCTGATGTAATCGAGCGGATTCAGTTTTCCGCTTTTCCCGGCTGGCTCACTCATGTCCTTTGCTCCTCAGCTTGCGCTGACTCCATGGCTGCTCTGCGGTCTCGGCGGGTGAACGACCCGCCTTAGTTCGGCATTCCGTTCGGATACATCAGGATCTTGCCTGCCAGTCCGCTCTGCAGCTTGGCAAATGCGGCCTCAAAATTCCCGAGCTCCATCCGTTCTCCGAACAGCGGCTCCAGATTCACACGGCGTGCCTTCAGCAACGCCGTCATCTGCACCCAGGTGGCATACATGCGCCGCCCGTAGATTCCCTGCACCGTGGCGCCCTTGAAAATGACGTCCTGCACCAGGTCCAACGGCACATTTTCCGTGGGAATCCCCAGAAGCGAAGCCCTTCCGCCAGCGCGCAGTGCTTTGAATCCCTGTTGAATCGCTGCCGGCTGGCCGCTCATTTCGAGCAGGGCGTCGACCCCGGTGCCGCCGGTCGCTTCGAGGATTTGTTTGACCGGGTCTTCGGCCAGCGGATTCAGCACCAAGTCCGCACCCATTTCCTTGGCGAGTTTTCGCCGGTGTTCGTTGGTCTCGGTGGCAAAGACGGTCGCACTGCCGCAAGCCTTGGAAACGGCGATGGACATCAATCCAATGGGCCCGCAACCCGTCACCAGCACGGTCTGACCGGCAATCGGACCCGCGAGCACCGTATGGACGGCATTGCCAAGAGGATCGAGAATGGCCCCGTAATGCTCGGGAATCGCAGGATCGAGCTTCCAGATGTTGGTCGATGGAATCTTCACGTATTCCGCGAACGCCCCGTCGAGATCGATCCCGATGATGCGGAGGTTCTGGCAGATATGCGCCTGGCCGAGACGGCACTGGTGGCAATGGCCGCAATTGAGGTGCATCTCCGCGCTGACAAAATCGCCGGCCGCGACCGCCGTCACTTCTTCTCCGATACGCTCGACCACTCCGCAGAATTCATGCCCGAGCGTGACCGGCGGCTTGATTCTCCCCTGCGACCAGCGGTCCCATCCATAGATGTGCAGGTCGGTGCCGCAGATCGACGTCGCTTTCACGCGCACCAGCACGTCTCTCGGGCCGATCGACGGAACCGCTATGGTCTCGATCTGGAGACCTTTTCCCGCTTGCGTTTTCCGCAACGCCTTCATGGTCCGAGACATTCAGGTAGGCTCCTCGCTTCGGCAGGTTCCTATTGCGCAGACTTTCATGCTAGCACAGCCGCAATCCCGTCTTCAGTGTACGCCGTCACCACGGGTTGTGGCCATGACCCAGGAAAATCGGGATCGCTGTTCTTATCCTTTTCTCCGCTTCTTCGAGCGCATGCCTTCCGTCGGCTCTTTTTGATTCAGCTTGGCCGCGGCCAGGATCAGAGCTTTCAGCGCCGGCCTTCGCAGATCGTCCAAGGAGCGTAACTTCACGTGCCGCAGGTTTTTCCCCGTGCCTTCCAGTAATTCGGCCGGATCGGGCAGGGAAGTACCGCGCAGGAATCCAAAGGTCACATGATTCTTCCCCACCATGAACAGGCACATCGCCCCACTGGACTCAAAGGTGGGGATCTTCCAGGGGTTCACCGATTCCCGCGTGCCGGGTACGCTCTTTTTCATCAGTTTCCGCAAACCTTCCGCCACTTCCCTAAGATCGCCACCCTTCCTTTTCAGGTAGGCATCGATCCATTCGCGGCCGTCTTCGATCTTTTTCATCCTTCCCTCCCTTCGCTGACCGGCGTTCAGATTCTATGCCTATTCCGCTCCCCCCTCACCTTCCGCTGCCGCCGCGCATCCAAATACCGTGACCAAACACTGTGAAATGTTCCGGCCCTTCCCGACGTATCATTGACTGACCCTATGCCCGAGACACAGCCGGCCATCCAGTTGGATCATATTTCCAGGCACTACCAGATGGGCGAAACCAGAGTCCGCGCCGTCGATGACGTGTCGCTCGCGGTTGCGCGCGGCGAATACCTTGCCTTGCTCGGTTCTTCGGGCTCAGGCAAGTCCACGCTTTTGAATCTGATGGCCGGGCTTGATCGTCCGACGGCCGGCTCGATCCTGGCCAACGGAGAGAATCTCGCAGCGCTCTCGCCCATTAACCTGGCACGCTACCGGCGCAATACCATCGGCATGATTTTTCAATCCTTCAATCTTCTCCCGCGAATGACGCTTGAAGAAAATGTCGAGCTTCCCCTGCGGCTGGCCGAGGTGGAACGGTCGGAACGCCCCGGGCGGGTCGGTGAAGCGCTCGAACGGGTCCGGCTGACCCACCGTTTTGGCCACCGTCCGATGGAGCTCTCCGGCGGCGAGCAGCAACGCGTGGCCATCGCGCGGGCACTGGTGAATCGACCGAAAATACTCCTCGCCGACGAGCCCACCGGCAATCTGGATTCGGCGACCGGAGAGGCGATCCTTGCTCTATTGCGCGATCTGCAAACGCAGTTGGGCATGACTATCATCATGGTGACCCATGAGCGGCCGCTCGCAGAGCGCTTCGCAGACCGTTTGGCGACCATGGGAGACGGCAAGCTGCTTGGCACTTGCCCGTGCCCACACGGGGGAACCGAATGAAGCCGCAGGACCTGACCGATCTGGCGCTGCGAAATCTCCGCGAAGCGATTTTGCGGAACGCACTGACCACGGTCGGCGTCGCCGTCGGAGTCGCTTCTCTGGTAGCCATGTTGTCTCTTGGCGTGGGGCTCCAGCAGCTGGCCTCGAAGCGGCTCTCCCAGAGCGGCCTTTTCGACACGATTTTCGTGACGCCGAAGAACAATTTTCGCGGGATGGGGCGGCCAGAACGACGCGTAGAGTCGGACCAACCGCCCCGGCCTCTCGACGAGGACGCGCGGCGGGAACTCGAAAAAATGCCGAACGTGATCGAAGTCTACCCCCAGGTTCGCTTCTTCACCGAAGTCCGCTTCAACAACAAGCCTTACGCCACGGTGGTCGGAGGGATGCCGGATTCCTCTCGCAACTCGGGTGCCTTCGATGGCATGCAGGGCAAATTCTTTTCCTCCCCCCAAGCGGACGAAGCCATCCTGCAGATCGAATTCGCCAAGGATCTCTCCGACAAGCCGGCTTCCCTGATCGGCCAGGAACTGACCTTGCGCTATGCCGAGCGCCAGGCGAATCCGGCGCCGGACACTCATGAAGGGTCCGGCGCACCCGGGCCCTCGGGCGGCTTTTCCGTAGTCCCCAAGGAACTACGCCTGAAGATTGTCGGCATCGTCGAAACCGAACCCGCGGCCGGTTACGGCGGCTACGGCAACGCGCGCCTGCTTATGCCGCTCGAGACCGCTTCCACGCTGCGCGCTGCGCAGGTCAACGACCTGCGTGACATCGTGCGCGATTCCACGACCACAAAGACGACTTACCCCTCTCTTTCCGTGCGCGCGAAATCTCCATCACAAGTAGAGGCTCTGGAATCTTCCATCAAGAATCTCGGCTTCAACGCCTTCTCTCTGCTGGATGCTTCGAAGTCCCTGCGCACCTTCTTCTCCGTCTTCGATCTGTTGCTGGGGATTTTTGGCAGCCTGGCCCTTGCCGTCGCCACCCTGGGCATTGTCAACACCCTGGTCATGGCCATCCTCGAGCGGCGCCGCGAAATTGGCGTTTTGAAGGCCCTCGGCGCGGCCGACGCGGATGTGCAGCAACTGTTTTTCGTCGAGGCCGGGGTCATGGGATTGCTCGGCGGCATCCTCGGAGTGGGCTTCGGCTGGCTGCTCGGCCGCGCCATCACCTTCGGTACCAACGTCTATCTGCAGCGGCAGAATCTCAATCCCATTGAACTCTCTTCCGTGCCGTGGTGGCTGGTGGTTGCGGCGCTCGGATTCGCGATCCTCGTCAGTCTGGCCGCGGGACTCTATCCTGCGTCCCGTGCAGCCAGGCTCAATCCCGTGGATGCGCTGCGCTATGAATAGCTCCGTCCTGCAGCTCTTGCGAGCCGCCGTATTTCTGGTCGGCCTGTTTCTCCTGGCCTCCTGGTCCTTTGCGGCCACCGGACGCGTCGAATGCAACTCCCTGCCGAGCAAGATCCTTTCGCGCCCGGTAGCCTATTGCGTGGTCCTGCCCGCATCGTTCGACGCCGACAAGGCCCGGCAGTTCTCCATCCTCTATTTCCTGCACGGTCTCGGCGACAACGAACAGTTCTTTGTGCACTCCGGTGCCTGGAATCTCACCGAAGATATGCGCGAGAAGGGCGAACTGAAGGAGTTTCTGATTGCCACGCCGGACGGCGGCGCGAGCTTCTACATCAATTCGCGGGACGGTAAAGACCGCTACGAGGATTTCCTGCTGCAGGAATTTTTTCCATTTGTGGAACGACGGTACCGCGTCGAACCCGGCCGAGCTCATCGGGCCATCGCGGGAATTTCCATGGGCGGCTATGGGGCACTACATCTGGCCTTTCGCCACCCGCAGCTTTTCAGTTCGGTCAGCGCTCACAGTGCCGCGCTGATTGAACAGTTGCCCGCCTTTCTCGGCCCGGCGGCAAACTCCCCCCGCTCGCGCGTGCTCGGTGAGGTGTTCGGGAATCCCCCGGATCAGGCCTTCTGGGACCGCAATAGTCCAATAACCCTCGCCCGGACGGCGGATCTGACCGGTTTAAAGATCTATTTTGACTGCGGTGATCAGGACGATTTCGGCTTCGAGGCCGGGGCCGCCGCGCTCGACAAGGTCCTCCATGCCCGCCACCTGGCCCACGAATTCCACATTTACCCCGGCCGCCACGACCCCAGTTATTTTGGCGAGCATCTCCCGGCCTCGCTCGCCTTTGCCTCGCGCGCATTTTCAAGTTGACCCCGAGGCCGTCGTTCCGGTGTAAAATGCGGGACACTTCATCTGGCTGGCTGAGGGAGAGCTTCTATGCGCGGAATCGCAAGTATTATTCTGACTCTGGCATTTTCGGTTGGTGCCCTCAGCGGGGCGCAAGAGAAACCTGCCGAGAAGCCTCAGCCGACCCCCACGACTCCAACCGCAGGCGCGCGCCTCGAGTTCCTCGACGAGGCCTCCTTTTACGAACAACGCTTTCTCCGTTTGGCCGATGCCATTCCGGCAGAGAAGTACAACTGGCGTCCCTCGGAAGGTGTGCGCTCGGTCGGTGAAATATTCATGCACGTCGCCGCCGCCAATTACGGATTCGCAAAAATGCTCGGAACCCCGGTGCCGGCTGGCGTCGACCCGAAGACTCTGCCGACTTCGGCAAATGACAAGGCCAAAGTCGTTCAAGCCCTGAAGGACTCTTTCGCTCACTTCCGCAGCGCGATTCTGGCGGTCAAGGAGACCGACCTCGACAAGGAAGTGAAAACGCCGCGCGGTCAGACCACCATCCGTGGCACGTTTTTCCAGATGTGCGGCCATTTTGGGGAACACCTCGGGCAGGCGATCGCCTACGCGCGGTCGGTCGGCATCGTACCGCCCTGGACCGAGGAACGTCAGAGGCAGGAAGCGGAAAAACCCAAACCCTAGAGGGAGCGCGCTGGCTGGACCGGACGCCTGGGGAAAAACTCTCGCGCATGGGCGGTGCTTTCTTCCGCTTTCGCTTCGCACGCCTGCAAGACCCGGAGGGCCGTCCGAGGGAACTCTGGGAGCCGGGCCAGAACGCCCGGCGGGATCACGCCAGGAAATAAATATCAGGCTTGTCCACCACGCCCGATTCCGCCTGCGCGGTAGGAACTTCCGGAGAAAAGACGAAGGCCCGCGCTTTGGCCAGGTCGATCACTTCAAACAACAGCACCACCTCATTCGGCTCATACAGATTCCGCATCACCCGTTCGACGCGCAGTCCGGCAGCGCGCTGTGCCTCCCGGTGCGCGTCAAACACCTGCTTCCACTCATGGAATTCCTTCACTTTGTGACGCACCAGTAGATATCCCATTCTCTGCCCCCTGCTCCTGCCGCGGCGGCGGCCGAACCAGGCCGCTTCCGGGATGGGGCAACCTTACGCCCCGCGAAGGTTCCGCGCAATCCATCTCTTGGTACTTTCTGAACCTCGAATCCGCCAGTAGGTCATTTTGGGGAGGTTCGCTCGGGCCCACGAGCACCCGGCGAGAGCAGATTCCCGTCCACGGGGAAAATCAGGTGGGCGGGCGTCCCGATCACTGTCTTCCGGTTAGACCGCGGTTATGAACCCGGCTTCGGAGTTGGCCAAGCCGTACGCCATGCGGGGGGTATTGAAGGCGTAGCCCGGGTTGCCCTCTTTGTCGAGGAGGATCAGCCCTCCTGTGCCCTTGCCGCGGCGAGCGAGAAGTTGTACGGCGGCTTGCGCGGCGCGAACGGGAGTCGAACCGGCAGGGCGCAAGAAGTCACACGCGGTCTTGGCAAGGACCACTTTCATGATCGCCTCGCCGTAGCCCGTTGAAGAAACGGCGCCGGTCTCAGAGTCCGCGTAGCAGCCCGAACCGATCAGCGGAGAATCACCGACTCTTCCCGGCAGCTTGCAGCAGGTCCCGCCTGTGGACGTGGCGGCAAACAGGCGCCCCTGTTGATCGAGGGCGACCGCGCCAACCGTTCCTTGCTCATGACCACGGTGATGGACGGCGGCGTGGGAGTCCTTGCGGCAGCGTTCCCAGGCCTCGCGTTCGGCCGGAGAGATCAGGTCTTCGGGGCTGCACAAAGCAACTCCCTGCTGCTCGACAAAGCGCTCGGCACCGCTCGAGATGAGCATCATGTGAGGGCATTTTTCAAGCACCGCTCGCGCGGCCTGAATGGGGTTCTTGACGCGATGCAGGCCCGCGACGGAGCCCGCGCGAAGGGTAGAGGCGTCCATGACAATGGCGTCGCACTCGACCTGGCCGTCGAGATTCAGGTGGGAACCGTAGCCAGCGTCGAAAACCGGATCGTCTTCAAGGACGGTGATCGCGGCTTCGATGGCGTCGAGTGCATGGCCTCCGCTCGCGAGTACCACCCAACCGGCACGCAGGGCGCGCAGGCAACCCGCTTTGCAGGCTTCGATCGCGTCGTCCGGAATATCCCAGGCGCCGCCGTGAACAATAAGAGAGGGACGCATGAGGAAGAAGGATAGCAGATATCGGTTTGTGGATCCGGCGAGGCAACCCGAGAGCCGACGGTGAGAGCAAGAGATCAGAAAGGAACGGAGCACCCCGGGGACGAAGGGCCTAGAACCTCGCGTCTACCGAGCAGCGAGAGCGGCTTAGATGAAGAAGTCCAGGACAAACAGAAAGAGGCCCAGAAACAGGAGGAAAGCGCCCCAGGAGAAGCGGCGGCGCGGAAGCCTGGCGACGGAATGAACAAATCCGGCGGGAATGACCCGCAGACGCGATTGCCCGCGGCGTTCATAAAAGGGGCCGGCGGGAACGTAGCGGGACAGGGCACGGCGAAGAGCGGAGAGTTCGTCATTCATCCAGAAGGCAAACTCGGAACGATGACGCCAGAAAAAGAAGGCCCCGAGGACAAAAATGGCGTAGCCGAGGCAAGTAAGAAAACCTAACGCAGGACCGGAACCCCAATACAACATGGAACCTCACCACCCGGACGTAAGGACTCAGGCGTCTTCGTGAATTGTGGCCAGACGCACAACTTCAAAATCTTTCGTGCCAGCAGGAGTAGCGACCTGGACTTCGTCGCCGACCTTGCGATTGAGGAGCGCGCGGCCGATCGGAGAAGTCGTGGAAATCAGGCCCTTTTCGACGTCGGCTTCCTCACTGCTGACGAGCTTGTATTCCACCTTAATGTTGCGTTGCACGTCAAGCACAACAATGCGTGAGCCGTAGCCGGAACGGTCTTTCGGAATGTTGGTCAGGTTGAGCATGCCGAGATCGCCCATGCGCTTCTTCAGGTTGCCGATCTTGGCGTTGACGTAACCCTGGCGTTCCTTGGCGTACTTATACTCGGCGTTTTCAGACAAGTCGCCGTGCGCGCGCGCTATGGCGATCTCCTTCGGAAGCTCGACGTTCAGTTCGTGCTCGAGCTGGTCGATCTCCAACTGCAGTTTCTGTTTTATTTTTGCGAGTGGATCAGTCATTCGCTTGCCATCAAATGGATCGAGAAAAATGATGCGGAGCCCGGCCAAGCCGAACTCCGCTCCCTTTTATTATAAGGGGGAGAGAAATGAGCGAACAAGGGGGAGCTCGCGCGGTTTTCGAGTAGGTACACAACTGCCCTATTTACAATTAGATATGGGAGGTGGGTGGGTCAGCGGACCTGCAATTCAACGGATTGAGAGAGAGTTTTGCCCGCTTCGTCGGTGATGGTCAGGGTGTAGGTGGTTGTTTTCTTGGCAGCCAGATCGAGGCAGCGGAAGTGGGAAGGCCAGACGTCGCCTGCGGCGGGATCGAGGGTCACGGTCTTTGCGTTCGCTACGTCATAACAAAGTTGCGCGGATTCACCAGGGCGAATCACCGCCGGTGCAACGTAGAGCGATCGGATGGCGAGCTCGGATCCTCCGAGTTGTTCGACCGTGGCACGATCCTCGGCGCGGCGTTGTTCGGCGGCCTTTTCGGCATTGCGTCGTTCGAACTCCCGACCGGACTCGCGGCGCGAGAGAAATAGAAAGAGCACATAACCGATGGCCAGGACAAAGACCACCGCCGAATACAGGTACGGATTGCTGAAAACCGATTTTGCCGGCGGGATTTGGCTGTCCATCGAGCGCCCCTAGGGGTGTAGACCCGGGCGCCAGAATAGGGGACCGCCATGCGGGATTCAAGAGCAAGCCCGAAAAAAGGAATTCCTTCAGGTGCACAACAAGGCAGGGAGTCGTTGGCCCGCCCGCCCGAGAAGACATTGGTCAAAAAGGGACCGATTGGCAGGAGGCTCGGGGCCCACGTAGATGGTCTTGGCCCGGGATTTGACCAGGGCGGCAAAACGGGCGGCCGGCTCAACCGTTCCGGACGTGCCGATGGCCAAGAAAAGGCTGCAACGTTCGAGCGCGGCAAAAATCCGGTCAAGTTCAAAAGGAGCTTCACCAAACCAGCAGATGTGCGGGCGGATTTTCCCTCCACAGGAACAGTCCGGAAGCTCCGCAGGGGATTCATACCCGGAACGATCCTCAAACGGCGGCCGGGAACAGGAGTCGCAGCGGCTTTTAAAGAGTTCACCGTGCATGTGGACCAGACGCTTCGAGCCGGCCTGCTCATGGAGGTCATCGACGTTTTGAGTGCACAGAAAAAAACGGTCGGCGAGAGACCTTTCGACGGCCGCGAGTGCGCGGTGACCGGGATTGGGTCTTGCGGCTGCGGCGACACGGCGGCGCATGGAATAAAAATCCCAGACCAGTCCCGGATCGCGGCGCCAGGCGTGTGGTGATGCGACGTCTTCCAAGCGATAGTTTCGCCAAAGTCCCCCAGCGTCGCGAAATGTGGGAATGCCGCTCTCGGCGCTCATCCCGGCGCCGGTGAGGACGAAAAGTTGCTCGGAAGGGGAAAGCGCAATCTCTGGCATGCGACCTGCTCAAGGAGAAAAACGGCAAAAAGGTCAGTGCGCCAGGGCGGCCTGCAGCACCTCGTACAGTCGTCCTGCGACGATCGCGTCTTCGCCCGGCTGCAGCATCCAAACGCCGACAATGACGGTGTTGCTCCCGCCGGGCAAACCGGCGCTGGCAGGCGCGCCGCCGGTTCCCGGGTTTAACTCGATGCGGGGCGTTCCCTGACGCATTTTCTCCGCCACTTCGGTTGCGGAGATCCTGATGCGGTTCTGGTCGTAAGTGATCAGGAGATGGGGGACGTGATTGGCAACCGGCGGAAGGAAGGTCTGCGTCTGCACGCTCGGAAGAGCTTTGACGCGCGCGGCGATCAGATCCGCGCGTTTCTGGAATTCGGCTTCCAGCGCGGCATCATCCTGGGCGAGAAACCAGTCCACTGCAGCAACCAGGCCGACAATTTCTTCCTTGGCGACTTTCATTCCGCGGCCCACGGTGTTGGAGTTGGGAGAATTATTCAGCTTGGCGGCTTCGATAAGGTCCTTGCGGCCGAGCAGCAGCCCGGTGCACTGCGGGCCGCGAAGGCCTTTGCCGCCGGAAAAGGTCACCAGATCGAAGCCCATCTGCGTGTAATTCCAGAGATTGGAGATGGGCGGAACATCCGCGGCGGCGTCGTTAAAACAGGGAACGCCGTGCTGGTGCGCGACGCGGATCCAGTCTTCTCTGCCGATTTTCCCGCCCTCGGCGGCGTTGAAGAATTGGGTCATGACCGTTTTGCCGGAGAAGGCGCGCTGATATTCTTCCATGGTTTCGACTTCGACAAAGCGGGTGCCGCAATTGCGGATGGCGTGATCGTAGTCGTAACGATGCGCCTTCTGGACGATGACTTCGTTTTTCAGGCCGTCCATGTCCGTGGGAATGCTGACAATGGCGGCTTTGTTGCCGACGGTGATGCAAGCCGCCATGCCGAGCGTGAGCCCGGCCGCGGCACCGGACGTCACGAGCGCACCCTCGCATTTCAAGCGTTTGGCGAGGTACGCACCGGCAGCGTCCTGGAGTTCAAGGAGGTGGACCGGTTGGAGAGAGGCCAAGGCGATCGCCGCCTGGACTTCGTCCGGCATGGTCGAGCCGGTAAACACGGTGTAGGTGCCGGCGGCATTGATGAACGGAGTCACCCCGAGCTTGCGGTAATAGTCGACCCCTTTGGCCGGTGCGGTGCGAAATGCCAGTTCCTCGGCCCGCAGCGCCGGTGCGGCGCAGGCTCCTGCAGCTCCGGCCAGGACTGCGCCGGCACTCTTTCTCAAGAGCTTTCGACGAGAGATTTTATCGGACATGCAAGCCTCCTGAACTCTGACCGCCGGAACCGCCCTGGAGATGACACGCGCTGCGCCAGAGTCGCGCGTGAACCGGATCAGTGACGAGGGAAATCATCGGCGGTCGAGGGCGCATCGGCGCCGAGCGTCGGCGCGGTAAAATATTGCTTACGGGCCTTTTCCCACTCGACCATGCTCAGGCCGGATGGATCGTAGACGATGCGTCCCGCGCGCACGGTCATGCGTGCAACGATGCGGACGTCCCCGTCCATGCGCGCGAAACCGCAATCGATATACCCGAACTTGCCGTGAAGCTCTTCAAGAACCGCGATATCCGCGTCCTTGCCGACCGACAGAGTGCCGAGTTCCGGACGATGAATTTCGCTGGCGGGATTTACCGTGGACCGCTTGATGAGATCGTCGAAAGGCACACCCATGGCCCGGAATTTCGAGAGCACTTCGTCAAAACTGAGAATGGTGAAGTTGCCGGTGTGCAGGTCGGTGGACATGGAGTCGGGGATAAACCCTTGCTTGACGGCTGGAACGGCATTGCGGAACCAGAAGCTCCCGGCGCCGTGACCGACGTCGAAGATCACGCCGCGCTTCCGGGCTTCGAGCATGATGGGGTTGAGCGTGCCGTCGGGAAGCAGGATTGGAAATTGCTGAGCAAAAACGTGCGTGTGAATGTCACCCGGACGGGCTTTCTTGAGGATCAGATCGGCGTAGGTGCGGTCCGGGCGGGGCCAGAAATCGAACATCACCGGGCGATCGGTGGCTTGCGCGCAGGCGATGGCATTGTCAACCGCAGCCCAGGGCGTATGCTCGCCGTCCCAGGGCCGGTCGGTCCAGTAGTGCGCGGTTTTTACACCGACGATGATGTCCGGATATTTCTTGATGGTGTCGCTGCAGCGCTTGACGTCCATTTCATAGACCGCTTGCTCCAAGCCTCCGCTCATGCCATTGGCGACGATATTCAGAAATGCGAGCACGCGGACCTTGGCGTGATCGATGACCCCTTCTTTTTCCTGGAGAAAGGTCTCCGCGCCGGCAGTGCCGGCGTCGACGATGGTGGTTACGCCGGACTGAAGAGCCAGATCGGCGGGAATGCCGAGGGGATCCTCGTGGGATCGCGCTTCCGGATCAAACCAGTTGAGCGGCGCACCGCCGAATCCGATGTGATAGTGAATATCGATCAGGCCAGGGGTGACGTACAGACCGGAAACATCCACGACCTTCCCGGCCGAGGAGGCGGAAATGTCCTTTGCGACAGCGACGATTTTTCCAGCCGAGACTGCGACGTCCATGATGCCGTCGAGGTGATTGCCGGGATCGATGACGTGGCCTCCCTTCAGCAGCAGGTCGTAGCGCGGCGCCTGAGCGTGGGCTGCGGGCAGGAGCACAAGGAGGGAGAGCAGGGCGCTCCAAGGGAGAACTGCAGTTGCGGTGAGTTTCATACGCGGTCCTTTCTTCTACCACCGGTCCCGAGGCTTCTCTAGAAAATACTCTTTCGCGCCTCTGCAGAACAGCGTGCTGTCGAAACCAGGATATCGGCAAACGACAGCATACAAGAAAAAACGAGTATTAAAACGTATCAGTGGGAAGTCTACTCAGTCTCCAGCACAAAGTCACTCTCGTATAGAAATCAATTTGAGAGTAAGCTGGGGTTTTGAATGGCAGAACCGCGCCCGTCCAGAGACTACGGAACCGAGGAGCAAGGACAAAAGATGGATCGACGGACATTCGTGAAGCGTACCTGCCTCGGAAGCGCGGGCATGTTCCTCGGAGGCGTGCCGACACTCGGCGACGACGAACCGGTCCTGCCCGTGGCGCCCCCGATCGATGTACGGGAAGCGCCGCCTGGCAAGAAATCCCTGCTCGGAATGCCCGGGCTCTTCCCCGGGCGTGTCGTCGAAGTCGCCGACAAGCGGGCCATCGTGGCCAATCGCGTCTCACAACCGGTGGTGCGCGAAATGCTCGAACGCGGACTGAAAGAGTTGACCGGCGAGAATTCGGCCGGTGCGGCTTATGCAAAGTTTATCGAGCCGAACGACGTGGTGGGGATAAAGATTAATCCTTCCGGAGCGCCGGCATGCTGCTCTTCCCCGGAGCTGGTGCGCGAGATTATCGATGGCCTGCGCGCGGCAGGCGTGTCATCGCGAAACATCGTGGTGTATGACCGCTTCGGCTACGAAATGGACATCGGCAGCTACCAACCCCTGCTCCCGCCGGGAATCCGCGTGCTGGGAGTGCAGGACGGGTTGCTCGATGCCTCGGGATACGACGCCAATGTCTATTGCCAGGCGGATTTCTTCGGGGAATGGGAAACACGCTCCTACATGGCCAGCATCGTCGCCAACGGTGTAGACAAAATCATCAACGTGCCGACACTGAAGGACCATTCCGCCTCCGGAGTGACCGGATGCCTGAAGAACGTGGCCTACGGAACCTTCAACAATGTGGCGCGGTCGCACAAAGCGCCCTACTCGTTCACCAACCCGCTGATCGGCGTGATGTGCACGGTCGAGCCGCTGCGCTCGAAAGTGGTGCTCAACATCATGGACGGCATGCGCATGGTGTGGCACGGCGGGCCGCTGACCCAGAATCAGGAGTTCATTGATCAGGCCGGCATCCTGATGGTCGGCACCGATCCGGTGGCCATGGATACCATCGAACTCGAAGCCATCGAGAAGAAACGCCGGGAGAAAGGCGCTCCCTCGGTATGGGCGCGCAATCCGAAGAGCATTACCGCCGATGGCCGCGAATTTTACGATGATGCCAGCAAGAATTTGTTTTACCGGCAGCCCGGTCACATCGCTGCGGCCGGGAAACTGGGCTTGGGTGTATCCGAGCTGAAACAGATCGATCACAGAAAACTGCAACTCGGCTGACCGAAATGACCAACGATCCCCGCAAAGCGGAACAGCGACTGGCCTCTGAAAATGACTGGATCACGCTGCTGAAGGACAACGCCAGGAGCGGAGGGCGCGGCGCCCCGGCCCTGGCCTCGCCCACCAAGGCGCGCTGGCAAATGCGGGTCGGCGGCTCCATCCGGTCGGCGCCGGTATTACAACGGGGGACGCTTTACGTAACGTCATCGAGCGGCTACCTGCACGCGATTCAGACGGGCACCGGACGCGTACGCTGGAAATTCAAAGCCGGCGGACAGATTCATTCCACACCCTCGCTCAGCGGCGGCACGGTTTTGTTCGGCTGCGACGACGGCAAGGTGTACGCCGTGAACGGGGAGTCCGGCACAAAGGTGTGGGAAGTAACGACGGAGGGGGAGGTCTGGACCTCACCGGTCGCGCGGCAGGGAATGGTGTTGTTCGGCAGCGCGGACGGACACATGTACGCGGTAGACGCGCAGGACGGAAAAAGGCGCTGGAAACAGGAGCTGGGCGGGCGAATCTACTCAACCGCATATGCAGCCGAGACCAGCATCTACGTGGGCTGCGGTGACGGGCATGTGCATGGACTCGATCCGGCTTCGGGAAAAATCCAGTGGAGCACCCTGACCGGAAACGGCATTGACAGTTCCCCGGCGCTCAGCGGTGACACACTGCTCATCGGATCGGAAGATTTTTTCATCTATGCGCTCGATCGAAACAGCGGGGCGGTGCGCTGGAAATACGAGACCGGACTGGGGGTTTCCTCGCCGCCCGCCGTGTCCGGTGACGTGGCCGTAATTGGAAGCAAGGACGGCTATATGTACGCGCTCGAAATCAGCACGGGAAAGCTCCGCTGGAAGATGGAAGCGGGGCAAGTCATCACTGGGCCTGCGGTGTTTGGAGATTCGGTTATTTATATACAATCCTGGGGACTGCATGCGCTCGATGCCGCAACGGGGAAAGTTCTTTGGCGAGCGGGCCTTGGCACCGGCGTGCAAAATGCGCCGGTGATCGCCGAACGCACCATCTACCTGACCAGCAGCGACGGTGACGTTTATGCGCTCGAGTAAAGTCCTTGCTGCGGCCGTTCTCGCATGGATTCCTCTCCTCGTCGCGGGCACTCCCGAGGGAAACACGCCCCTGGTTCACAAGACGAAATACTCCATGGGGACGGTGTACGAAATTGCCGCCTACGATGCCTCACCCGACCACGCTTCAGAAGCCATCGACAAAGCGTTTCGAGCGATCGTGCGTCTGGACGACATCCTGAGCAACTACAAGCCGGAAAGCGATTTAAGCCGCCTGAACCGGAATGGGCATTTTCATGCCGAAAAAGTACCCCTGGACTTGTACCGCGTGATCGAAGAGTCGGTGCGGTACTCGAAGCTGTCGGGCGGACAATTTGACATTACCGTGGCCCCGCTCGTCGATCTCTGGAAGGCGGCGCTGCGTGGCGACCGCGTCCCGACCGAGGAAGAGCAGGAGAAACTGCGCGCCTGCGTAGGGTATGAAAAAATCGAGCTGATTCCTCCCGACCGCGTGGAATTTCACTCCCCGTGCATGCGGATTGACGTCGGTTCGATTGGCAAAGGCTATGCGGTCGACCGCGCAGTCGAAGTGCTGCGGGCTAACGGGATCAGCAACGCTCTCGTGGATGCGGGCCAAAGCAGCATTTATGGAATGGGCGCTCCCCCGGGACGCGCGGCCTGGGAAGTCCACTTGCGCGATCCATCGAACCGCGTTGACCCGCACGTGCTGCTGCATGACAACAGCGTATCGACATCGGAACAGACTCCGCCGAGCCTGCTCGGGAATGAAACCGCGGGGCACATCATTGTTCCCGACACCGGGAAGCCGCTCGAGACCAAATATGCCTTGAGCATTGTCACGAAAACAGGCACCGCCTCGGACGCTTTATCCACAACGCTGCTGCTGGTCGGCCCGGAGCAGGGCAAGACGATCGTGAAGGCCCTGGCGGATGCGGCCGCCATCTGGGTTGCCGCGGATGGAGAGACGGAAACGGTCACCACAGGGCCGGAGATTCGCCTGGCGAACCGGCTGCGGGCCGAACCGACAGACGTGGAGCGGCAGAAGGTGCTGCCCGGAGGTCCAGGAAAACAGCCATGAGGACTTCGAGAAGAACAGGCTTGGTGCTTTTGATCGCGGCGTTGATCGCTCCGGCCGTTGCGGGAAAGGTATACCTGCGATGGACGCTCAGCAGTTTGCCCTCGCCAAATACGCTCGGGGTGAGCGATCTCGTGATTCCCTGGGGCCAGCAGGCCGAGAGACTGGCGGCTGCAGCAAGCAAACAGGGATTCCACGTTTACATCGAGGCAACGCTCGACGAGGCGCAGGCCGCGGGCCAAGCGGCTGCGAACGGGAAGCTCGCGGGAATGATCCTGACCGGCAGCACGACCGAGCCAGGCCGACTCACCGAGGTGGACCGAGCTTTGCGCTCCGCCTATCCAAAACTCAAAATCCTGGTTTTGAGCGCGGGCGGAAAGCAACCGGAGATGCGCGGGTGGCTGGTTTTCACGAAGAATGGATTCCTGCAAGTGTCCAGCCCGACCTCGCAACCGTGGCTCGATTCGAACCTTGCGATGATCCGCCATCAGCGGGGGTTAGAGACGGCAGGAGTGCCCTTCTACACGTTTTCCTGGGACCTCAGTGACCCGCTTGTGAAGGAGCACGGGCCGAGCCCGGCCGATTATGCGCTGGCGGTGGCCGAAGCCGGCGCGTTTCACTCCGACTTGCTCCTCGAATTGCAAGAACAGCAGCAGCGGGGTCTGGCAGCGGGAGATAGCGGTGCTCTGACGGACTGGGAGCCAGTGAAACGGACCATCGCGTTCAGTGAACATGGGCCGCACGGAACGCCGGAGGTGGCGGCGACGGTTGCCGTGCTCACCAACGACTACGATTCTTCCTATGAGGCCCTCAACCTGATGGCCCGTCACAACATTCCCTTCCGCGTGCTGCACTCGGCAGCGGTGAAACCGCAAGATTTGCAAGGATTTGACGTGGTGATTGCGTTTGCAGCACCCGGAGAGGAACTCACCGGCGCCCTTCAAGCCTTTGCAGAGAAAGGCGGCACAGCGGTGCTCGTCAATTTGCCCGGCCAATACCCCTGGAATTCCTCCCCGCCGACAACCAAGGGCACCGCTCGTCTGTATACGGCCGGAAAGGGTCGCGTGATCGAGCTCGGAGAATCTGTCACCGACCCGGAAACGTTCGCGCAAGACATCCGCCGTTTGATGGTCAACCAGCATATTCCCGTCAGCCTGTGGAACTCGCTGACGACCTTGGTAGCGACCTATCCTGGAGAGAAGCCCGGCGAAACGATTGTGGAACTGGTGAACTATGACGAAGAAGCCGCCGAGGTCCAGGTGCGCGTCAAAGGGACGTTCGGTTCTGCCCGGTACGAAAACCCGGAACGGGGTTGCTGCGAAAAACTGAAGCCGGCGCAGGTGAATGGATTTACGGAGTTTGTTGTGCCGAACCTGGTGACCGGCGGGCGAGTCCACCTCGAATAGGACAGGGTTGTGAAAGAACCGGCCGGCCAGAGCCCGCTCTCTGCTCCTGGCAGGCCAGGCCGCCCGGGGTGCTCCTGCGCGTACATCTTTTTCTTTCGGTTTTCTGATGGTAT
This sequence comes from Candidatus Acidiferrales bacterium, assembly GCA_963842585.1. Taxonomy (GTDB): domain Bacteria; phylum Acidobacteriota; class Terriglobia; order Acidiferrales; family UBA7541; genus Acidiferrum. Next base: position 340,688 of record CAWJHG010000008.1, on the reverse strand, counting down.
TGTTTGTTCCGAAGAGCCGTCGCGGCTAAGAAAAACTCTCTTCCGAGTGGCCGACTCGAGTGCAGGATCCTATGAACATTCTGAAGCAACTTCTGTCTGTGTCCATGAGCGCCCTGCTCTTCTGGGCACCCGCACCTCCGACCGCGGAAGCCACAGCCGTGCCTCGACCGGCAGCGCAAGAAGCCTACGCGAACCTGTCGGACAGCGATCTGGATGCCTTGGTAGCGCCGATTGCCCTGTATCCGGACGCGCTGGTGGCGCAGGTGCTGGGCGCGGCAACGTACCCGGACCAGGTGGAACAAGCCGACACCTATATCAAAGCCAACTACAACCTGACCGGTGAGGCGCTCATCGAGGCGGTGACAGCCAAGGGTTGGGATCCTTCGGTTCAGGCATTGGTACAATTTCCGAGCGTACTCGACCAGCTCTCGAAAAACATTGCCTGGACTTCGGCCCTCGGAGACGCTTCGGCGAATCAGCAGTCGGAGGTGTTGGCAGCGATCCAGCGAATGCGCGCGAAAGCCTACGCCGCGGGAAATCTGAAATCAGGAGAGCAGATCAAGGTTGTACAGGAAAGCCCGCAGGTCATCGTCATCCAATCGGCAAGCCCTCAGGTGATCTATGTTCCTACCTATAACCCGACTGTCGTGTATGGGACCACGGTCGTGACCCCGGGTTACAGTTCGGGCGAGGTTGCCGCGGCGGCGGTCCTCTCCTTCGGCGTGGGCATCGCTGTCGGTGCCATGATCAGCAGTTCCAGTTGCGGCTACAGCTACTGGGGCTGGAGGATGAGCTGGGGCGCCGGAGCGATTTATTGCGGCAGCGTGCCTTACTACGGAAACCCTTATTGGTGGGGCGGTTACTATCCGGGCTATCGACCCGGTTACCGGCCCCCGTACTATCCTCCGCCCCGGCCACCACGGCCTCCCCCACCGGGATGGCGCCCCCCGGCCGGTGGTGGCAGGCCACCTTATCCGCCGCCGGGAGGAAGACCGCCCGGACTGCAACCGAAACCCACGCCGTTGCCCGAAAAACCCGGAGGGCCGACCACTCTGCCTGCTCAACCCGCTCAGCCCGGCAAGCCGACGACGCGGCCGACCACCCGGCCGACCACGCAGCCAAGCACCCGGGAGCTGCGCGGATACCCTGCAACCCCGACGACCAAGCCTGCGCCGAAGCCGAACGCTTTTTCGGGCTCGGGCGGCGGCAGACCGGAGAGCGCGCGGGGAAATCGAAGCATGAGTGCTCCGGCACCCAGCCGAGCGCCGAGCGGTGGAAGGGCAAAGCGGTAGCAGACGACGGCGTGAGGAAGCAGATTCGGCGCGGGCTCGCCTGCGCCTGATGAAGGAGCGGCAATGAGGCAATTCCGACGGGCAAAAGAAAGAGGGTTCGCCGTGATCGGGTCACTCCTGGCGATCGCCGTGTTGCTGGTGTTTCCCTCCGGGTGCAAGAAACCATCACAGCAGGTATCGGCCGGACCCATGAGCTTTGGTTCCCCGGAATCAGCCGGACAAGCGGTTTACCAGGCAGCGAAATCCGGCGATGCCAATGCAGTTCTGGCGATCTTTGGACCCGAAGCCAAGGAGTTCCTGCTGACCGACGATCCGGAAGAACAGAAGGCCGCCTTTGATAGCTTCGCAGCGGACTATGAAAAAATGCACCGCTGGGGCAAGGCGGAAGGCGGGGAGGCTGTGTTAAACATAGGGATTGAGAACTATCCCTTCCCTTTTCCACTGGTCAAAACCACGGAGGGGCAGTGGACCTTCAGCACCGAGGGCGCGAGGAAGGAATTCCTGGCGCGGCGGATTGGAGACAATGAGCTGACCGTAGTGGACGTGCTGAACGAGATGGCCAGCGCCGAGAACGAATATTTCAGCACCACCCATGACGGCAGCAAAGTAAAACAATACGCCCAGAAATTCATAAGCAGTGATGGTAAACAGGACGGCTTGTACTGGAAAGTCGCCGAAGGCGAGACAGAAAGCCCCCTCGGGCCGCTGTCGGCGCGGGCCAGCGCCGAGGGGTACAAGAAGGGAACGGCGGAGGCGCCGGAACCCTTCCACGGATATTTTTACCGGATCCTGACACAACAGGGCGCGCATGCCACCGGCGGCGCCCGGAACTACGTGGTCAACGGGAACATGACCCGCGGTTTCGCGCTCCTGGCCTACCCGGCCGAGTACCGCAAGACCGGGGTCATGACCTTCATGATCGGACCGGACGGCCGCGTGTTTCAGGCCGACCTGGGAGCGGAGACGGTGGAAACGGCGAAGAACATTCCTTCCTTTGATCCGGATGAAACATGGGCGGTCGTCGAATAAGCTGCCGGTGAGGCGGCGCGATCCCGAAACGGCTCCGGACACTTTTTCGGTCCTGCTCCGTCTATCTTCTACAGCCGCAACTTTAAAGGTGTCGCACGTTACGGCACGGTATACTAGCGTTGCTGCGGCACTGACCCGCAAGCAACTGGGTTTGCTGGCCCGGCATCGAGTCTAGAGAATGGAAGCCGCCACGGCACGCACTCCGAACCATTCCCGCTGGCTGTTCTGGCTGTTACCTGCCGGTCTGCTGGCGGTCATTCTGTTGTTCCTGGTTCCCCGTTTCCGCACCCGCGCTGCATCTTCTGCTTCCATCCCCGCCGAGTCCATGTTTCGCGTGGTTCGGAAAGACTTTGCCCCCTCCTTGCGTCTAAACGGCACGACCCAAGCGGCGCGTTCTTTTGTGGCGCAAACCCCGATTCTCGAGGGCGCGCAAATTAACACCCTGGTCATCACGAAATTGGTTGATTCCGGTGCGCACGTGAAGCGAGACGACATTCTGGTGGAGTTCGATCCCCAGGCGCAGCAAAAGGACTATCTGGACAAACAGAACACTTTTGTCTCGCTCTCCGGCCAGGTGGCGCAAAAAAAGGCCGAAGAAGATATTGCCAGGTCGAAAGACGATTCCGCGCTCAAGCAGGCCGAGGATGACTTGAGCCGTGCGCGCCTCGAAGTGCAGCGAAACGAGATTGTGTCGCGCATCGACGCGGAAAAAAACCAGGAAGCACTGGAAGAAGCCGATGCCACGCTGAAACAACTCCGTGAAACCTATGAACACAAACGAACCTCTGCCGTGGCAGCCATTCGCATCCTGGAACTGCAGCGCGACCGTGCACAGGAAGCAATGAACTACGCGCAGGCCAACTCTTCCCGGATGACCTTGCGTTCGCCGATGGAGGGCGTGGTGGTCTTCAACTCCATCTGGATCAGCGGCCGGATGCGCACCGTCCAGCTGGGGGATTCCGTCCGCCCGGGCGTGCCGATTCTGCAGGTAGTGGACCCGTCAAAAATGGAAGTTCGCGCGGATGTGAACCAGGTCGATTTTTCGCGGGTCTCGGTCGGACAGCATGCCCAGATTCGCCTGGACGCTTATCCCGGACTGGTTTTGCCCGCCGTACTGCAGGAGCTTTCTCCACTGGCGCACGGTGGCCAGTTCACCGACACGGTGCGGTCTTTTTCAACCCGCTTCCAGATTCTGGGCGAGGATCCGCGTTTGCTCCCGGATCTGTCCGCCTCCATCGATTTTGATCTCGGCGCCCGCAAGAATGCCCTGGTGATTCCGCGCGACGCGCTCTTTTCTGAATCTGGTGGCACCTATGTCTACCGGCAATCCGGGACCGGTCTCGAGAAACAGCCGGTGCGCATCGCCCTGTGGGGAGATGACGAAGTCGCCGTCGATTCAGGCCTTTCCGAGGGCGACATTGTCCGGCGCCGCGCCACCATCGATTCGCCGGGGGTGCCGCGATGAGGCGAGTTCTGGCCGCCTTGCGAAGCCAGTGGAAAACGACAGCGGCCGCAGCCGGCCTGCTGCTGCTCTTGATCGGTTTTTTTGTGGTGAAGAAAGTTCGCTCTGCCCCGAGCCTCCCCACGGCGACCGCGGCAAAGAAGGAATTCGTGGACTATGTGGAAGTTCACGGCGAAATCAAGGCGCTCCATTCCGTCACCATTACATCGCCGGCCGGCGTCGGCGATCTGCTGATCCTGAAAATTGCGGCCACCGGGACAAAGGCAAAAAAGGGCGACACGCTTGTGGAGTTTGACACTTCGACTTTGCGGCAAAAACTGGCCCAGGACCAATCGGCCCTGAAGTCCGCCGAAGCAGCCATTGAACAATCCGTGGCTTCGGCGAAGCTGAAGGAGGAACAGGACCTTACAGATGTGATGGCTTCTCGGTTCGATCTGCAGAGTGCTCGGCTGGATGCGAGCAAACAGGAGATCCTTTCCGCGATTGACGGCCAGAAAGCGGTCCTGAAGGTTTCTGACGCCGAGCAGAAGGTAAAGGAAAACGAAACCAAACTGGAAGCCGACCGCTCCTCGGCGAAATCCGATCTGGCCAGCAAGTTGAAGCTTCGTGATCGCGCAGCGTTTCAAGTCAAGCAGGATGAATCGGGAATCACTGCGCTGACGCTGCACGCCCCGCTGGACGGCTCGTTCACCGTGTTGACGCACTGGGAACCGACGGGCACCGTGCCGTTCAAGCCCGGCGATCGTGTCTGGGCCGGAGCGGGCTTGGCTGAACTTCCCGATCCGTCCACGCTTCGCGTATCGGCTCGCGTTGAAGAGGCCGATCGCGGGCAAATGCGCATCGGGCAATCCGTTTCGATCCGCATGGATGCCATTCCTGACCGGACCCTGCAGGGCAAAGTCGACGAGATCAGTCCCACGGCCTCGCTCGATTTCAACGGCGGCTGGCCGTTTCCCCGAAATTTTTCACTGGGCATTTCCCTGGTTGAGCACGACCCGCGTCTTGTCCCGGGGATGAGCGCGGTGGCGCGTGTGGCCGTTGACCGCGTCAACGATGCGACCGTCATTCCGGTCGGAGCCGTCTTCCGAAAGTCCGGCCGCAGCGTCGTCTATGTTTTGCACGGCTCGCATTTTGTGGAAACTCCCATCGAAGTCGCACGGCGCAACAGCGAGGAAGCAATGATTGCGAAAGGAGTTGTCAGCGGCGACCGGGTGGCACTCCGGGAACCGCCGGCTTCGGAGTAACCCATGATCAGAATGCGGTCCATTGCCAGCCACAGCTTCCTCCCGCTCCTGGTGATTGCACTTTCTTCCTGTGGCAAATCGGCTGCGCTCATCGATTCCGGCGTCCCGACCGCAGGGGTGGAAAAAGGTGACATGCAAGTCAAAGTCACCACCACCGGCCAGTTGAAGAGCACGGACACCCGCATCCTTGCGGCTCCGCCCGTCGGCGGGGGCACGCTGCAGATCGTGGAGCTGACTCACACGGGCGCGCATGTGCATTCCGGAGACGTCGTTTTGCGGTTCGATCCGAGCGAGCAGGAATACAACCTGGCGCAGAATCGCAGCGATCTCGCGCAAGCGGAGCAGGAGATCGCCAAGGCCCATGCCGACGCTGCGGTACAGACTTCCGAGGACCAGTTGGCGCTGCTGAAAGACCGGTTTGCGGTGCGCCGAGCAGAGCTCGACGTCAGCAAGAACGAATTGGTAAGCGAGATCGACGGAAAGAAAAACCTGCTGGCACTCGAGGAAGCCAAGCGCGCCCTTGCGCAGCTCGAGCAAGACATCCGATCCCACGCGGCCGCGAACGAAGCATCCATCGCCTTGAGCGAGGAAAAAAAGAACAAAGCAAAGCTGGCGATGGAGCAGGCCGAGCAAAACATCCAGAAGATGACCGTGCGGTCGCCGATCGACGGCCTGATCGTCGTCCACGTCAACCGCGACGCCATGGGCGGCGCGTTCTTCGATGGCATGACGCTTCCCGATTATCAGGTGGGTGATCAGGCGCGACCGGGCAGTCCGGTCGCCGAGGTCTTCGATATCACCGAACTGGAAGTTTCCGTGCAAGCCAACGAAACGGACCGCTCGCTTTTGAGCCCGGAGCAACGAGCCGAGATCCACGTGGATGCTCTGCCAAGCGAACCCTTCACCGGGACAATCAAGACGGTGGCGGGCTCGTCGGCGCATGAATTTTGGGACGACAACCCCCAGCGAACTTTCGAAGTCGTGCTGCGCATGTCGAAACCCGATCCCAGGCTGCGGCCGGGCTACGCGACACGGGTGACCATCCTCGGCAATCAGATGGCGGGAGTTCTCTCGGTGCCGCGCGAAGCCATTTTTGAGGACGGGAACAAGAGAATCGTATACCTCAAGACCGGCGGTTCGTTCGAACGCCAGGAGGTCAAGGTGCGGGCGTTCACCGAAGGCCGCGCGGTTGTCGAAGGAATTTCTCTCGGAAACCAGGTGGCGCTGGTCAATCCGGAAAAACGGGACAATCAGAAAAAGGACTCTTCCGGCAGCGGTCCTGCATTGGCCGCTGGTCCCGGCTAGCTGCCAATGGCCCCGCACCCAAACGATGACCTGCGCCGTTCTTCCGCCCTGCGGCAATGGCTGCCTGACCTTGCTCTCGGCTTTGCCAACCTGCGTGACCACAAATTGCGATCGCTTCTGACCATGCTGGGCATGATCTTCGGCGTCGCCGCCGTAGTGGCCATGCTTTCGATCGGCGCCGGTGCGCAGCAGAAAGTCATGGCGTTCATTGAGCAATTGGGGATTCGCAATCTGATCGTGTATGCCAAAGAGGCGCAAAACGGGCTGGTGTTCCAGAAGGTCCGGCGGCTGTCTCCCGGACTGACCCTGACCGATTATGACGTCATCCGCAAGAATGTCCCGGACATTGAGCAAGGCACGCCGCGAAAACGGTTTGAACCCTCCAAAGTTCTCCCCAAACCGCAACAGGAGACGCCGATCCTGTACGGCGTGCAACCTTCCTACCTGGCCATCTCCGGACTGCGCGTCACCGAAGGGCGATTTTTCGACATGAGCGAGGAGGAAGCCTCGACTCCGGTCTGCGTGCTCGGAGCGGCGGCCAAGGACAGCCTGTTCGGAACCGGCGAAGCGGTCGGAGAGTATGTAAAACTCAACGAACAGTGGTATCACGTGGTCGGCGTGGTGGGTCCGCAACTGGCCGCGCAAGGCGAAACCAGCGGGGTGCATAACGAGGACTCGAACAACGTGATCTATGCTCCGTTGAACGCGGTGCGGCTCCGGATGGAGGATTCTGAAACCTGGAGGAGGGATGAGATCGATGCCGTATACCTGCGCCTGACCTCCACCGATTCCAGTGTGACCAATTCCGAGATCTTGCGGAGCATTCTTAACTCCTCTCATCACAACGCCGGCGACTTCTCGGTCGTGGTGCCAGCCGAACTGCTGGCGGAGCAGAAAAGGACCGAGCAATTGTTCAATACCGTCATGGTCGCGATCGCATCGATCTCCCTCTTGGTGGGCGGCATTGGCATCATGAACATCATGCTGGCGGCAATTCTGGAGCGGACCCGCGAAATCGGCGTGCGCCGTGCGGTAGGCGCGCGGCAGAGTGACATCGTGCGGCAGTTCGTCGTCGAAGCGGTATTGATTTCATTCGCGGGAGGGCTGGTTGGCATCATTCTCGGATTTGTGATGTCGGAACTGATCGCCTGGTTCGCCGGCTGGTCGACGGTCGTGACGATTGGCTCGATTCTCCTGGCATTCCTCGTGTCGATTTCAGTTGGCATGATCTTTGGAATCTATCCGGCGATGAAAGCCGCACGGCTGGACCCGGTCGAGGCCATCCGCTACGAATGAACGTCGCTCGGGGCAAGAAAACGTATTGCGCGCTTCGGGAGGTTAGGCATGAAATATTTCCACCTGCTTCTGCTGTCCCTGTTGTGCTTGGTCGCGAGCGTTGCGCCCGCGCCCGGGCAGGACTCCAACCTTCGTGAACGGTTGTTGGGCATTCCGGCGCACATTGCTCCGCTTGCCCCGCTGCCGCCCCCGCACGGTTTCGAGAACCACGTCGTGGACGGCAAACTGGTCCTCTCTCTCGACGACGCCATTCGACTGGCGTTCGACAACAATACCGATATCCACATTGACCAATCCTCCGTGGACTTCGCCGAGAACAATCTGCACCGCCAATTTTCCCCCTTCGATCCGATCGCCAGCGCCAGTTTCATCGACCAGCGCGTCAAAACTCAGACTTCCAGTCAATTACAGGGAGCGGCGGTACTCGACACACTCAGCCAGACCACGCAGTTCGGTTACGTGCAGACGCTGCCTACGGGCACCAACTTCCAGACTTTTTTCGGAAACTTGCGGTCTTCGACCAACAGCTCGTTCGCCACGCTCAATCCCAGCTTCAACACCTCGTGGAGTTTCCAGGTAACCCAGCCGCTGCTGAAAAACTTTGGGGTGTTTGCAAACCGAGCTCCCATCTATATCGCCCAGCGCAATCTCCGGCAGTCACAGGCCACCTTTCAGGGCGAGGTAAATGACATCTTGCTTTCGGTGATCGCCCAATACTGGAATGTGGTGCTGGCGCGGGAGAATCTGAAGGTACAGAACAAGTCCTTTGAGGAAGCGCAGAGGAGTTACGAACGAAACAAGAAAGAGCTCAGCCTCGGCGCGCTCCCGCCGCTCGATATTTACCGTTCTGAATCCGAAGTTGCCGCCAGGCGCGTGACGCTGATCCAGGCCGAGTATTCGCTGAAACAGGCGGAGGATCAGTTGCGGCGGGTCATTTCGGCCGACCGCGACCCAGCGATCAATGCCCTGGATCTGAACCTCACCGAACAGCCCAATCCGCCGGACACCCTTCTGGAAATTGATATCGCGAGCGCGCTTTCGCTCGCTCTTGCCAACCGTCCGGAACTGGAAGCCTCCGCGCAGCAGCTTGCCGCCGATGCCCTCACCCTCCGGCTGGCGCACAACAATCTCCGCCCCGATCTCGAGCTTGCCGGCTTCTATTCGCCCACCGGCCTCGGTGGCAACGCGTATGACATCAACACGATTCCGCCGACGCTATTGTCAACCGGAGGCTTGGGCGACAGTCTCAGCCAGCTGTTCGGATTCAAATATCCTACCTATGGCGCTTCGCTCAACCTCACGCTTCCCATCAAGAATCACAGCGCGGAAGCCAATCTCGCTGACGCCGTCGTCTCGCAGCGCAACGATCAATACCTGCGCGTGCGCACGGCGCAGTCCATCTCACTTGAAGTCACCAACGCCGTGCATCTGCTCGAGCAAGCCAAGCTGACGCTCGGAGCAGCCAAGGTTTCCGAGGACTTGGCGCGGAAGAATCTTCAAGCGGAAGAGCGCAAGTACGAGCTGGGCGGGACCACCATCTTCTTCGTGTTGGACGCGCAAACGCAGCTGGCCACCGCCGAATTCGCAATCGCGCAGGCGCAAACCGGCTACCAGACCGCCGTAGCCGCCGTGGATCATGCCACCGGCAAACTGCTGGAGCACCATCAGGTCGAGCTTCTGCCCCCGCATAACTGACCCGGCGCCGACAGCGCGGACCTCCCGCCCGGGCCTGAACATCCGGAGGCCTCGGGAGGGGAACGCGGGCGGGTCGCAACGGGTCCAGTTGCTCGATGCGAAAAAATTGTTCAGGTTCTTACTTCTTCGCCGGCGGGCCAGGGTCTGCTCGAAAAGACTGTTTCCGCACGATTCCTTCGCCTTCCTTGACGTAAACGAGCTGGTTGGCTTTGACATCTTTGAGGGTGTCCACGATCCCGCTCGGCCACCGAATTTCCAGCCAGTCCACTTTTTCGGCCTGGCCCAATCCAAAATGCACCCGCAGATCGTTCTGCGAGAAATAACCTCCACCGCTCCGCACTTCCTCAATCTGCGAGTGCGGCTTGCTCTCGCCAGACACCGCGGTCACACAGCGTAGCCGGGTTCCGATTCCACTGCGATTGGATTTCGTTCCAATCGTGCGTACCTTGATCCAGTTGCTCGGGAGCGATGTGTCGCTGCGGATCAGTTGCGGAGCTTCATTGACGCAGTTCACCACGAAATCCACGTCCCCGTCGTTATCGAAGTCTCCAAACGCGCAGCCACGAGAGGCGGATGGCACGGAGACGCCGGGGCCTGCGATTTCCGATACATCCTCAAAAGTGCCGTTCCGCAAATTGCGGTAAAGCAATTTGCGCTGCCGATACCCGGCTTCGGTGGACAACTGTTCGACTTCCGGGTACACGTGACTGTTGCAGATCAGGATGTCCGGCCATCCGTCGTTGTCGAAATCAAAGAAGCCGCACCCCCAGCCGAGAAATTGCGTATGTTTGCCGAGTCCCGCGGGAATCGTCGCATCCTCAAAGGTGCCAGCACCCAGATTGTGGTAGAGCGAGGGGGTGTCCCCGGCGAAGTTGGTCTTCACGATGTCCAGATTTCCGTCCAGGTCATAGTCCGCGGCGGAAACGCCCATCCCCGCTTGTGGTTTGCCGTCGGCATTCAGCGCGCATCCCGCCTCCAGGGCAACATCGGTGAACCTGCCATTTTTCTGGTTCTGGTAAAGCGCGCTGGCGGTCGAATCATTCGCGACATAGATATCGGGCCAGCCGTCATTATCAAAATCGGCCGTGAGCACGCCCAACCCGAAAGTGCCATTGGCATCCAAGATGCCGGAGCTCTTCGATACGTCGGTAAAGGTCCCATCTCCGTTGTTGTGAAACAGGGTGTTTTTGCCGCCAGTCAGACCCGGCGGACCGCAGGCGACCATGATGCCTTTGTACAGACAGGGGCCCGACTCTGGTGCCGGCGCGGTCTCTAGGTCCAGATCAATGTAATTGGCGACGAACAGATCAAGCTTGCCATCACGATCGTAGTCCACAAACGCGCAGCCGGAATTCCAGCGTTTGCCGTTGCCGGCAACGCCGGCCTTCTCGCTCACATCCGTGAAGGTGCCGTCCCCGTTGTTGTGATACAAGACATTTTTCCCAAAATAGGCCACGAACAGGTCTTCGTATCCGTCGTTATCGTAGTCCCCGATGCACACGCCCTGTCCCCAGCCGCTGTGCACGAGGCCCGCCCGCACCGTGACATCCGTAAAGGTCCCGTCACGATTGTTCTTGAAAAGGCGGTTGGTCGGATTTTGTCCCGCCGGGAACGCCTCGAGGCGGCTGCCGTTCACAAAGAAAATATCGAGCCAGCCGTCATTGTCGTAGTCGTAAAACGCTACCCCACAACCGGTGGTTTCGAGCAAATATTTGTTCTTATGTTCGCCGCCGAAAATCGTCGCAGTCTTCAGCCCTGATTCTTTTGCCACATTCACGAAATTGACACCCAGAGGTGTTTTGTCCGCTGCGCTTGGCAGGGTGGGCTGTCGCGCAAGATCAGGCCGGATCGAGGCCCACAGCCGCTCGAACGGAAGAATGTAGGCAGAGCGGCTGAGGGATTTCAGAAACTGTCGGCGTGTGGACCCCAAAAGAGCATTTCCTTCCCGGCTTCGGCATGTCCCGATGCGGAATTGCGCGCCGGGCATTTATCATAACCGACTTGCCCGGGGAACAGGGCCGGGACGCTTCTGCCGAAGCCGGCTCTTAGGGCTTGAGGAAGCGCTTCGAAGCCTACGGCGTGGACATCCCGAAACGGAAAAACCGGCCGCAGCCCGCGAGGCTGCGCGGCATGTTCACGCCATCCCGAGACGCTTCTGCAGTTCTTCGAGCGAGTGCCCTTTGGTCTCGGGATAAAACAGCAGCACCGCGGCAAACTGCACGACCATCATCACCGCGAAGAACACGAACGGATAGCCGCCGGATCTGGCCGCCATCACCGGGAACACCAGCGAAACGATTCCGTTCATCATCCAGTGGGAAAAGCTTCCGAGGCTCTGGCCCTGGGCGCGCACCCGATTGGGAAACACTTCGCCGATGTAAACCCAGATGACCGCGCCCTGAGAGAAAGCAAAAAACGCGATATAGCCGATGAGCAGCCAGACCAGCAGATCCTCGTGCCGGTGCGACAGGAAAATTCCCGCCACGCCCGAGAGACAAAGTGCCGTTCCCACGGCTCCGGTCAGCAGCAGCTTCTTGCGGCCCACCTTGTCGATCAGCGACATGGCAATCATCGTAAACAGCAGGTTGGTTGCGCCAATGGCCACGGCCTGCAGATCGGAAGAGACCTTGTTGAAACCGGCGCGCGAGAAAATATCATTCAGATAGTACAAAATCGCGTTGATGCCGGAGAGCTGATTGAAGAGGCCGATCGAGACGGCCAGAAAAATCGGCAGGCGGTATTTCGAGGAGAAAAACGCTTCTTTGGTAACGTGCTCGGAGTCAATGGACTCGACAATGTCAGCCAGTTCCCGTTCGTAGTTCTGCTCACCGATCCGCCGGAGGACTGCACGGGCTTCCTCCGTCCTCCCTCTCTTGACCAGCCAGCGCGGGCTACGCGGAATGAAGAACAGCAAGGCAAGAAAAGCCAGTGCCGGAATCGCGGAAACGCCCAGCTTCCAGCGCCATTCCGTCCACCCCAGGTCAAACCGGCCGACAATATAATTCGAGAAATAGGCGATCAGGATTCCGAAGACCACATTGAACTGAAAGAGCCCGACCAGGCGTCCGCGCCACTTTGCCGGGGCAATCTCGGCAATGTACATGGGGCCGAGCACCGAGGAGCCGCCAATGGCCAGTCCGCCGATCACCCGGAAGCAGATCAGCGCTGCCCAGCTCCATGCGAAGGCGCAGCCTACCGCAGAGACCAGATAGAGAACGGCCAGGCCGCGCAGGCTGTCGCGCCGGCCATACCTGTCGCCCGGAATTCCCGCCAGCATCGAACCGAGAATCGTCCCGGCCAAGGCGCTGGACACGGTGATGCCCAGGGTCTCAGGAGAGAGGCCGAAGAATTTGGTCAGGATCTGGGTGGTGCCGGCAATCACCGCAGTATCGAAACCAAACAGCAGGCCACCCAGTGCGGCCACGACCGTGCTGAACAAGAGATAGGGATTCAATTTCAAGGAGCGGGTCGCACCCGAGCGATTCCCTTGTGCATGGGGTTCCGTTCTGCTCTTCCGCCGGTGACGCTGCCTGTTCGCGAAAGGGTGGCCCGATTGTAGTCGATTTCGAAAACCGGGTGGCGGAACTTTTATTGTGTCGACCGGCACAAGTTCACGCCCATCTGACCCGGCAGCCCGCCTGGCCGCCAGGAAGGCGCGGAGGGTGGCGGTGGTATGATGTGCGGCGATTGGGAGCGGAGGGCGGATGGGCTTTGCCGAGCGACTGAAGGATGTGAAGAGCGGGTTTGAGCCGGCGTTCTGGGTTGCCAACTTGAGCGAGCTGTTTGAACGGCTGTCGTACTACGCGGCCTTTGCGGTGCTGGCACGGTATCTGCATGAATCGCTGAATTTTCCGACCGAGCGGGCCGCAGGCCTTTCCGGTTTGTTCGGCGGGCTGGTGTGGTTTTTGGCGATTTTCGGTGGAGCGATCGCCGACCGGCTGGGATTCCGGCGAGCGCTTTCGCTGGCTTACCTGATTCTGGCGGTGGCGTATTTTCTGATGGGATCACTCGGTGCGGCTTGGATGGCACCGGTGCGGGACGCAGTGCCACTGTTTGGTCTGGTGGCATTTGTCCTGATGTTGCCGGCGCTTGGCGTGTCGCTGGTGAAACCGTGCGTGGTAGGGACGACCGCGCGCGCCTCGAGCGCCAATGTGCGCTCGCTCGGGTATTCGATCTACTACACGCTGGTCAATATCGGAGGATTTTTCGGGCCGCTGATGGCGTCGCGGGTGAAGCAGCATCTGAGCGCGGAGAACGTGTTCCGGGCTTCGGCGGCGAGCGTGCTGCTCATGTTTTTTGCGGTCCTGCTGTTGTTCCGTGAGCCGAAAAAATCAGGTGAAGCGCGTACGGAGAGCCTGGCGGTCACCATGCGCAACTTCTGGAAAGTGCTGACCAACCCGAAGTTCATGATCTTCCTGCTGATCTTCACGGGTTACTGGATTGTGTACTGGCAGGAGTTCATCACCCTCCCGCTGTACGTACATGACTATGTCGATCCGAAGGCGGACACCGAGAGCATGCTCGCGACCGGGCCGGTCATCGTCATTGCCTTTACGGTGTTGTTCAGCGTGTTGACCCAGAAGATGACCGCCTTCCGCGCGGTGATCCTCGGAACGCTGATCGCCATGGTGGCTTTTTCCATCCTGGCTTTGCATTCCACGATCTACGCGGTCTATGCGACGTTGGTCGTCATTGCGGTTGGCGAGCTGATTCAGTCGCCGCGTTATTACGATTACATCTCCCGGCTGGCACCGCCCGGCCAGCAGGGAACCTACATGGGCTTCGCGTTTCTGCCGCTGGGCATCGGGTCGTTCATTGGCGGGCCGATTGGCGGGGCACTGTTGCATCACTTCGGTGAGGTGCAGCACCGGCCGAGACTGTTCTTGTGGTCGCTCGTGGGAATTGGGCTGGCGACGACGTTGTTGTTGTGGATCTACGACCGCCTGGTGAGACCGTCCGATGGCCCGGCGGCTGCCTGACGGAAAGAGAAAAGCCATCCCTCGCTCAAAATGAGTTTCGTTCCACAGGCCGTCACGGCCCGAGGGGGCAAGGGTCGCGCGCGCACCGGGCGGTCGGTTTGCGCGTGAACGGAAAACTAATTGACCATGCGACGGAGAGATTCAAGCGCCTGGCGGGCGAGAGAGTAGCGCGGGTCTACGTTCAGAGCTTCCTGGAAACAGCGCATGGCCTGGCCGTACATTTCCTTGCCAAGATAGGCGCGGCCGAGATTGTAGTGCGGAAAATGGCGCGGCTCGTAACGGCGTGATTCGACGGCCTGTTGCAGCCAGGGAATGGCCTCATCAAACTGACCGAGCTCGATCAGATAGGCGCCGATATCGTTGTACGGATTGCCGAAGTCAGGATCGAGTTCGATGGCGCGCTTGCATTCGGCGATGGCATCGAGCAGCTTGCCCTGAAAATGGTAGGTCCAGCCAAGAAAGGTGTGCGCTTCGGCAGTGGGATGAAGATCGAGTGAAGTGTGGTACAGCTCGGCCGCGCGGTCGTAATCGCCTTCCATCTGGGCCTGGTAAGCATCCTGCAAGACTTCCCACGCGCGCGTCAGCGTCTCCTGATTCATGAGGCCATTGTGACGGGGAAAAGTGTGCGGGGTCAAAGGTACGAAGGTTCTAGCTGCGCAAAAGCACAACCTGTCCCTTCTGACGGGGGTCGGGTGGAAATTCGGGCAGAGAATAGGGAAAATGGAGGGCAGAGAGGGAAACGACGACCGAAGAATGGGGGAAAACGTGAAACGTATCCTGAAGAGCTTTGGTACGGTGGTGATTTGCGCGGCGCTCGCGGGCGGCGGGGCGCTCGCGGCGCAGGATTCCAGCAAGAAAACGGGCGGGACGAGTGCGGCGGCGGTGGGCCGGGGCAAATCCCTGTTCCAGCAGAAATGCTCGATCTGTCATTACGACACCAGTGACCAGAAAAAGATCGGGCCGGGACTGAAGGGCATTGCCAAGAGGGGAACGTTTAGCGTGAATGGGAACAAGATCACCGATGACAGCTTGAAAAACTGGATCGAAAACGGGGACCAGCTGATGCCTCCGTTCAAGGACGTTCTCGAAACACCGCAAATCAAGGATTTGGTGGCCTACGTCAAAACGCTGTAGCCCTAAAGGAAGACTGGAACGAGAAACCCCCGGAAACCTGAGCGAATCAGGTAACCGGGGGTTTTCCATTTTTCTTCCTCCCGTGCGGGAGAAAAAGCTACTTGAGAACGGCGTCCTTGAGGACCTTGGCTGGACGCAGACGAACGACGGTCTTGGCCTTGATCTTGATCTGTTCGCCGGTCTGGGGATTGCGGCCGATGCGCGCCTTGCGGTGAGCCTTCACAACGCGGCCGATTCCGGGGATGACGAACTTGCCGGCGCTGCCCTTGGCTTCCTTGACGGCGAGCTTGTGAAGCTCTTCAAAGAAAGTCGCAACCGACTTCTTGGACACGCCCAACTTCTCGGCGAGATGAGATACGATTTTCGTCTTGCTCAGTGGCTTAGCTGCCATTTAGTCTGCTTATCCTCCTGATTTGTCTATCCACCCCGAACGAATCGAGGTCAGCCACGAGCAAAAACGCCTGTTTTGAAAGGAAAAACTCGGGCCGGATGCGACTATAACGAAGGAAATAAGAGAACGCAAGCCTGAAACCGCAAAAATGAAGGGAAAAATGCGATTTTTTTTGAGGGATGTGCAAAACGCGCAGGTTTCATGCGGGTAATGACAGGCCGAGAGCGGCTTGCAGCGGAGGAGCGCCGTGCTATTCTTCCTAATCCCCAATGAATCAAGGAGAAGGCCAGATGAGCACAGCATGGAACGGACAAGCACTCGAACGGGAAATCGCGCGAGTGACCAAGGCGGCTCGGAGGCCGGTGGCCGTCACATTTCTCGAGCAGCCACCGGCGAATGCCAGAAAGTTTGAGGGCACCGAGCCTTCCGGATGCAGCTTCTGGAGGCTGGCGGCCGAAGGACGGACGTTTTATACGGTACCGGAAAACCACTTTAATTGTGCGGTGGGCGCGTACACCCACAATATTGCGCTTTCACCGGAGCGGGAAAAAGAGACCGAGCAGACGCTCAAGATGATGTTTGATCTGGGCTACGTGAAGCCGGAAGAGGTGCCGCAGATTCCCCGGTTGGCCAAGGCACCAAAAGCGATCCTGTACGCTCCGCTCGGAGACTCACAGGCCCAGCCGGATGTGGTGCTCTTTGCAGTGAAACCGGGCGGCGCGATGCTGCTCGAAGAGGCGGCAAACCGCGCGGGGGTAGGGTCGGGAGTCCCGACGTTCGGAAGGCCCACGTGCATGGCGCTGCCGGCTTCCTTAGAGCACGGCACGATCAGCAGCCTCGGGTGTATCGGAAACCGCGTATATACGGGGCTCGGTGAGGACGAGATGTATGTGGTCGTACGCGGCAGGGACCTGGCAGCGGTTGTCGAAGCGCTGAAAACCATCGGGACTGCCAATGCGGCGCTGCAGGATTACGCCAAGGGACGCCGGCAAGAGCTTTCCACGCTGTAGAGAGCGCGCTAGCACGAACCCAGGGAAGCTGGCTGCAGACTCTGCAGACAGGACTAGAGTGAGGCCAAGCCCTCGTAGAGATAGGCGATGGCCTTGATGCCGCCATAGTAGTTTTCAAGCGAGAGATGCTCATCGGGCGCATGGGCATTTTCATCGGGCAAACCAAAGCCAATCAGCACGCAGGGCACCTTGAAGGTGTCATGCATTTGGGTAACGAACGGGATGGAGCCTCCTTCGCGAATGAACACGGCTTTCCTGCCGAAGCCCTTCTCGAGGGCGGTCTGGGCAACGTGGAAAATCGGGGCGTGATAGGCAGCCACCCAGGGTTTGCCGGTGCTGAGGGTTTCAAACTTGCACTTGACCGTCTTTGGCAGGAGTTTGCGAATGTGCTGCTCGACCAGTTTGGCAATTTTCCTGGGATTTTGGCTGGGAACCAGGCGCGTTGAGAATTTCGCAAAGGCGCTCGAAGGAATGACGGTCTTTGCACCTTCCCCCTGATAGCCGCCCCAGATTCCGTTGGGCTCGAGGGTGGGCCGAATCCACAGGCGTTCGACGGTTGTGAACCCCGTTTCGCCGAAATAGCCGGGAGCGCCCACGGCTCGTTCAAAATCTCGCTTATGCCAGGGCAGGGTGTTGAGGGCTTTCCGCTCGGAAGCGGGAATCTTGTCCACGTCGTCATAGAAACCGGGAACGGTGATGCGGAAGTTTTTGTCGTGAAGTTTGGCGAAGAGTTCGGTGAGGATGGTGAGGGGATTGGGCACCGCGCCGCCGTAAACACCGGAATGCAGGTCGCGCGCCGGACCGGTGATTTCGATCTGGTAGTAATTAAGACCGCGCAAGCCGTAGGTAATGGAGGGCACACCCTTGCCGAGCATGGCGGTGTCGGAGACGATCAGGGCATCGGCCTTCAATTTTTCCTTGTTGGCCTGGACGTAGTCCCAAAGGCTGACACTGCCGACCTCTTCTTCTCCTTCGATGAGGACCTTAATGTTAACGGGGAATTTGCCGTTTAGCTTGTGAATGCACTCGAGCGCTTTCAGATGAATGTGGACCTGGCCCTTGTCGTCGGCCGTGCCACGGCCAAAGATATTGCCGTCACGAATCTTGGGGTCGAATGCCGGCGAGGTCCAAAGGTCAAGCGGCTCGGCGGGCTGCACGTCATAGTGACCGTAGAAAAGAATGGTCGGTTTGCCCGGCGCTTCGAGCGATTCGGCGTAGACCAGGGGATGAAGAGCGGTCGGGACGATCTCGACGGTCTTGAAGCCCGCGGAGCGAAGGTGGTCGGCAACCCAGCCTGCGGCCAGCTCGATATCGGGTTTGTGCTCGGTCTTCGCGCTGATCGAGGGGATGCGAAGAAACTGACAGAGCTCGTCGAGATGCTGTTCCTGGCGACTTTCGATTAATTCAGCAAGGTTCATAGCGGGCCCTCGGGCACAAGTATTCTGGTCCAGATCGAACGACGTAGTATTTCCAAGAAAAGCGCGGCGGCGGAATGGACGTGGAGCAGAGTACTATGGCCGTTGCCGCTGCTTTTATTCTAAGGCCAGCTAGAGTGGGGTACAAGTTAGGGGTAGGGTAGAGGGAGGAAACTGGCTTGTTAACTGGGAACACCTGTCCGAAAGGGCAATTGACCGGTTTGGCGGTGAAGGCCATGATGAGCGCATGGTTGAACTCGCTCAATCTTCACAACGGCGCAGCCAGCGCATATTCCACCGGATGCGGTTGCAGGCACTCGGGCGCAGCCATGAAGGGCGCAAGTTCCGGGAGATCTGCGAAACACTGGTCGTCAGCGCACATGGCGGGCTACTGAACCTGCGGCACGAGGTCGATCACGGGGAGATGCTGGTACTGGTGAACCCGGAAACGCAGGAAGAGCAAGAGTGCAGAATCGTGTATTTGGGCGAGAGCGGAAGCCGTGGCATCCGTGTAGGAGTTGAGTTTCTGACCCCCGCACCGCACTTCTGGGGCATCGACTTCGAGAGCCGCTCGGGTAACGTGTCCGGCAGTCGCGACGGGGCGAACTGAGCAACTCTCTTTCTGACCCCTCTTCTTCCTTCCCCCTGTCCCGAGTTTCCGCCTCGCAGAAGATGAGCATCCCCCCAGAAATAACCAAGGAGACACCCGCGAGCGAAAACGGCTCGGGCGGACGCTCGGCTACAAGAAAGAACGCATGAGCGCAGACAGGTGAAAGAGAGAAGCGGCCAGTGCCAAGCCAATTCCGACGGCTAACAACAAGAGAGAGGATGGTTCGGGGACCGGAGCAGTGACGACGAGAGTTCCTCCCGCAACGCCATCGAAACTGTTCTGATATTCCGTCATCGGCCCGAACGTTCCGCCGAGAAACGTGGGAGAAGACTCCGGGCCGGAATAGAGCTGCGGCCCCGTGGTATTGAACAGGAAGTAGTAGTCTCCGACATAGAAATCAAGTCCGCCCGCGCAGGCAGCCGAAAAAAAGTCCATCGTCCCGACAATGAGGTTCTCGCCGTTCTCGAGCACGGTGACATCGGGAAGGGTAAAAGCGACCCCGGGATAGGCGTTCTCCGGAGTGACCGCGGGCGAGGAGGGAAGTTCCCAGGTATAGGTGTTCCCACCAAATTGATAGCTGAAACTGTCTGTGGAGTCGGCCCGGACTTGGGTAACCGGGATCAGGCAGAAACAAAGGACCGCCAAGGCCGCAGATAACAAGAACTTAGTGTTCATAGCCTCTTCCTTCAAGACACTTGTGCCAAGCTGCGGACTTGGGTTGAATACCGTAGAAAGGAGCACGTTTTTGGCCAAACAATGGCACGTGTGGCCAATTCTAAGTAATGCAATATGAATCAGTTAGGGTAGCCGGGGGCCCTCCCGAGACTGCCCGGACCGATACCCGAGAGAAAAAAGTTAGACACCTTCCCGAAGTGTGCAAACGAGGATGATTGCCTAAAGCCAAGGAAAGAGGCCTGCGCTCCCCGGCCAATGTTCCCTTCGGATTACCTTTGTCGTTAACTTCTACAAGCGTGCTCTTTTTTCTTCCCGGAGCAAGTCCACACTGCGGTGCCCCGATAGCGCTCTTTGCGAGTTTCGATTGAAGCGAATGGTGTGTCCTTTTCGGACCCGCGAGATCCGGCGTCACAGTCCTCCAGCGCATACCTCCCGGCCACCCCCGGGGCCTAAGGAGAATGGAGGGCCAGAGAGGTATCCGCAACGAGTCGCAGCAGCCCTTTCATGTCGAAGCCGGGGCTGTGTGTCAAACCCAGGCGCACGACGACCAGTCCCTCCGAGGGGATGATAACGATGCGTTGCCCGAGGTTGCCGGACCCGTAGAAGGAGTCTTCCGGCATGCCGGCGCGGATCCGCGTTGCGGCGTTAAGATGAGCACCACGGTTGGTCCAGAATCCCGCGCCGTAGTCGGTGTCGAGCGTCGGCGCGGCGGAGTATTTCGTCCAACCTTCCGGCAAAATGCGCCGGCCTCGGACAACGCCGTCATTCAAGTACAGTTCGCCGAAACGCGCCCAATCGCGGGCAGAAAGAAACATATAAATAGAACCGACCGGAGTCCCGGTAGCGTCGAACTCGATTGACGCCGAGGTGATTCCGAGCGGTTCGAACAGTTCTTTCCGGGCGAAATCGACCACATCTTCTGCTCGTCCGCCGACAGCGTCCCGGATGATTCGCGAAAGAATCAAGGTGTTGCCGCTGCTGTACTCCCATTGACTGCCGGGAGAGGCCTTGAGTCGTGCCCGTTCAGCGAAACCGGCCATGTCCGTTTCAAGGAATAACATACGCGAGACGGGATCAAAGCCGGTGTCGGATTCTTCGAGAGCCAGGCCGGAGGTCATGCGCAGGAGCTGATCAATCGTTATTTTGTGACGAGGATCGGAGAGGTCGTCCCATTCGGGTACCGGGGCCTGTTGTTCAACGGTCAGTTTCTTTTGCCTGACCAGAATTCCGATCAGGGCGTTGGTAACGGATTTGGCCAGGGAGTAGCCGAGGATCGGCGTGCCAGAACCGTAACCGGGCGCGTAACGCTCTGCAACGATCTTTCCGTTATGAAGAATGACGATCGCTTTAACCCGGCGGTACGGTGGTTGATCGGTCTCAGAAAATGCACGATCGAGTGCCGCTTCGAGCCGGGGTTCGGGAGCCTCGAGGGCAAGCGGTGCATCCGCAGGAAGGAGCCCTATCGCCCCGGCCGCGACTCCGGAGCTTTTTTCCGCCAGCGCCTCTTGCGGTTCATCACCGTGCAGCAGCAGGCAACCGAATCCAGGGCGATAAACGGCGCGGCTTTCGAGCAACCCGGCCCAGGTGCTGGTGACTTGCTGCGCTTCGCGGTCCACAACATAGTTGAGCCGCTTGGCGAGCAAGTCCTGACCGGGAATCGGTTTAACGGCCTCCGCGTAAAGCACGTCCGGATCGAGCCCGGACACGAACACGCCGGAGCACAACGTGTGGCTGACGACAGCGGTGCCGACCCGGATACCACGGGCGGCCCGGGCGAAAAACCAAAGACCGGCACAGAGAACCAAGCTGCCGGCCGCCAGAAGAAAGAGGAGCTTATGGGAGTTTCGCGTCATGCTGGTTTCCTCTAGCGCGGGTTCTCGGCCGTTTGGGGTAGCGGCACGATCGAAAGTCGTCGCTCGGGCATCCGCGGCCTTCATTCTCGAAAGCAATATACGTCGCTGAGCCGCCCGTTGTTCCCTAGGCGAGGAGGCTTCATCCTCTGATCGTCAAGACCGGGCAGTGGGCACCGCAGACCACTGTATAGGCAACGGCCCAGGGCAAATGGGAGGCCCCTTCCCCATGCGCCGAGCGGTGCAGCCCCAAGAGGATCACGTCGGCCTTACAAGCGTGGGACGCGAGCAAGATCTGCTCCGCCGGGTTCCCGAACTCGACCATAAACGCGGGCGGGATCGTCAGCGGGGCAGTCGGCGACAGCAATTCCTCTAATCGTCTCCGTGCCGTCCTCCTGGCTTTATCCCGCATTTCCAGGAGATCGCCTGTGGTGGACCAGTGAAAACCTTCCGGGATCGGAGCCGCCGGAAGAACGTGGAGCAGAATGAGCTTGGCCCGGAAATGATTGGCGAAGGAAATGGCGTAGGGAAGGGCGCGCAAAGAAGCGGCCCCAAAGTCGGTAGCAAATAGAAAGGGGCCAACGGCAGCGGATTTCTCGACCAGGGAATCCTCGCCAGACCCGGGGCCGACGGTATCGACCAGGCACTGTGCATGACGAAAGATCTGTTCCGCGATCGAACCCAACACCAACTTGCCGAGACCACCGCGCGCATGGGTACCCACGACCACCAGGTCAACCTGCTTTTGCTTGACGAGAAGTTCCAACTGTTCCGCGACATTGCCCTCGCGGATGATGAATTCATACTGCAACCCGTCGAGCGCTCCGGATTCGAGCAGTTGCTGCTCGAATTGCCGTGCCTCTCTTTGCGTTTTTTCCACTGCCAGGTGCAACGCTTCCGGACCGGCGATGGTGTAACCAACATGGGAGACCACGTGGGCCAGGTAGAATTTCGCGCCGAAGTGACGGGCGATCGCCAAGGCATGGTGAAGAGGCTTTTCGGCGGCCTTTGAGAAATCAAAGGCAATCAGGACGGACTTCACTGTAGCTTCTACAACGACTCCGAGAGAGGACATGCGGGCTCCCTTCCTCGATTCGAGCCGGATCGGTTCCATTTTACTCCTCGACGAGAGGGAGTACATCCGGCGCGGTCCAGGAAGATCCGTCGCGCCGAGCCTTTTCCGCAGAAAGTCCCGGGCAGCTCTCGATTTTTGCGATCAACGTGCCCGCACGGCGTGCTAGTATCTCGGCAAAGAAAGGACGAAAATGCGCACTTTTCTGGGCTCGCTTGTCCTGCTGCTCTGCGGCATGTCGGCTGGAGGGCAATCCACGGCGCCGAAAGCCGGGGCCAGTACCCACGCGATTGTGCTGCATGCAGCGCGGCTGCTGGACGTTGAATCCGGGCGCATGCTCACACCCGGCGAGATCCTGGTCGAAGGCGATACGATCGCGGAGGTAGGAATCAAGGTCGGCCGGCCGGCCGGCGCCCACCTCATCGATCTGGCCGACACGACGCTGCTCCCTGGCCTGATCGACGCGCACGTTCACCTCTTTCTGCATCCTGGCGCCGAGGATCTGCAAACCGTGCAAGAGTCGGTCCCGCAACGCACCATCCTGGCCACACTTGCAGCCCGTGACGACTTGATGGCCGGATTTACGGCCGAGCGTGACATGGGCACGGAAGGCGCCGGCTCGGCCGACACCGCAGTGCGCGACGCGATCAACCAGGGGCAAATACCGGGACCACGCCTGCGCATCAGCGGTAACGCGATCAATATTCTGGGTGGACATGAAGATGCCATCGGCTACAACCCGGAGCAGCACGTACTGCCGAACGCCACCTATGCAAACAACGCTGCGGAACTCGTGACGGTGATCCGCGAGCAGTTCAAGGAAGGTGCGGATTTCATCAAAATCTACGAAACCGGAGCCGATGCGGTGGCCAATGGCCGGCTTGCGACGCCGTTTCAGTATACCGAGGCGGAACTCCTGGCCGCGGTAGACGAGGCGGCGCGCACCGGAAAGCACGTCGCAGTTCATGCCACAGGGGAACCGGGGACGCTTTACGCGGCGCGCGCGGGAGTGGTATCGGTCGACCATGCCTATCAATTGAGCGATGAGACCATGCGGCTCATGCACGAAAAACAGATTTTTGCCGTGCCTACCTTCACCATTGCCGAATATTTCGCCGAACATGCCGCCACACCGGCTTCGGCCGCCCGCGAACGACAGTCCCTCGACCTGCACGCCAGTGAATTCAAGCGCCAGCTCGCTGCGGGCGTGCCGATCGCCATGGGGTCGGACGTAGGCCCTTTTCCGCACGGCACCCAGGGGCGGGAGTTTGCGCTGCTGGTGAAATTCGGAATGACCCCGCTGGCTGCCATCCAGGCCGGCACCGTGAACGGCGCTAAGTTATTGGGCTGGCAGGACAAAATCGGTGCCCTGAAACCGGGATATGCCGCAGATGTCGTGGCTGTTCCGGGAAACCCTCTCGAAGACATCCGCGCGCTCGAGAAGGTATCCTTCGTGATGAAGAATGGGGTTATCTACCGCAACGAGACGCTTGTTCCCTAGGTGTCGATCCTTCGTCTTCGTTCTCGAGAATGGCCAGCAAGGATGTGCCGAGCCATTTCTGGGGAATCCATTCGCAACCGGAAAGCAGACCGAGCGCACGGTTAATGACCCGGGACCTTGAATCGAAACCGCTGGTGATGATCTTGCTCTGATCTTGCTGGCCCATAAGCCAGACTTTCCTGAGCAGCAGCGTCGGAACGAGGGGCAAACCCCAATAACTCCATTCCTTCAGTTGCAGGCCGTTACGCTCGGCAACCTCTCGCAAAGTCCGGATGGTATAGCGACGAACGTGTCCGGCGGCCCGGTCATATCCGGAAAACGCCCATTGCCCCGCAGGTACGTTGATCGCGAGCAATCCACCCGGCTTCAGGTGAAACTGCACGGCATCCAGAAATCGATCCTCGTCAGCAATATGTTCGAGCACGTCAAAGAGGAAGATCATGTCGAAATTCCTCTGCAGGGCGGCCTGCTTCTCGAAAATGTCGTAGCAGCACACCTTACTCTGCCGGCTTACGTTTTGCTTCAAGGCGTATTCATTCAGATCAAACCCCGCGACTTCCCGTCCGTAGGCATCCTCGATCTGTCGCTGAAGCAGGCCGTGGCCGCACCCGATTTCGGCCAGAACTTCGGCACGGGCGATCTGTTTCTCCGCCAGCCGACGTAAGACCTCGAACCGCCTCTGGACCCAGAAGTGGTCGACCGAAGCGATTTCAAACCACCGGTCGGCCATGCTGACTTCAGCCGCCGGCGATAAATAGTCGATCTTCCGCAGCGGTG
Source organism: Candidatus Acidiferrales bacterium (assembly GCA_963842585.1). GTDB lineage: Bacteria > Acidobacteriota > Terriglobia > Acidiferrales > UBA7541 > Acidiferrum. The sequence continues at coordinate 315,951 of CAWJHG010000008.1, read as the reverse complement.
TCGTGGCCGTTGTCTGGTTTGAGCTCGCCATGGGGGAGGTTCGCCTTTACCGCAGGCAATCCTTTTCCAGTGCGGACGCTGCGGCGGCTTTCCCGTTTTCCCGCCCGGCACCGGAGATGATTCGGCCGACGACGTACTGGGGCCGCGCCTTGGTCTCCTCATAGATTCTTCCGACGTATTCTCCGATCACCCCGAGGAAGAAAAGGACAATTCCGGAAAGGAAGGTAACCGCGACAATCAGTGCGGTGAAGCCCTGGGGTGACTTGTGCAGGAAGAGCTTGGCATACAAGGAGTACAGGACATACAAAGTCGAAACAGACATGACCAGGGCGCCGAACAATGCCGCCGCCCGGATGGGTACGATCGAGAAGGCGAAAATCCCATCAAACGCAAGTTTGGTCAGCCGCATCACGCTGTATTTACTCTTCCCTGAGTGACGCTCGGCGCGTTCGACGGAGAGACCGGTTTGACGGAAGCCTACCCAGCTGCGCATTCCCCGCAAATAGCGGTGATGCTCCGGCATTTTCTTTAGATGATCCACGACCCGACGCGACATCAGGCCGAAGTCCCCTGAATCGAGCGGCAACTGGATGTCCGACAGCCCGGCCATCATGCGATAAAACAGGAAGTAGCAAATCCGTAGGAGCAGCGGCTCTTTCCGGCGTACTCGCTGCGCATAAACGACGTCAAATCCCTGCTGGTATTTCTCGACGAACTGCGGGATCGCTTCCGGAGTGTCCTGCAAATCTCCGTCCATCACCACGACCGCGCTACCCTGCACATGATCGAGCGCCGCGGTAATGGCGGCCTGGTGCCCAAAATTTCGGGACAGTGAAATGGCCACGATCCGGGAATCTTCCCGGGCGGCTTCTGCGAGTATTTCCGCGGTCCGGTCGGTGCTTCCGTCGTCGACGAAGAGCATTTCGTGGGGTCCGCCGGGCAGGCTGTCCACTACAGTCCGAAGCCGACGCAGCAGTTCCGGCAAAACGCTTTCTTCATTGTGAACCGGGATCGCAACAGAAAGGCGAAATCCATTGGCCATGCGGACTGGTTATCCTCTTAGGCGAAGCGTGTTTACCATACCCCCATTCCCACCCTACGGCAAGGCAGGTCCCGGGAGGGCCGAAAAATCACTTTGGAAGATAGCCTTCGGGGTGCTCTACGTGCCAATCCCACGCAGATCTGAGTATGTTGTGGAGGTCCGACTGCCGGGGAGTCCATCCGAGGAGGCTTTGCGCTTTTGCGGGGTCCGCGACCAGCCGGCAAGAATCACCCGGGCGGGGCGCCTCGATCTTGACGGCAATCGGTTTCCCGGTTACCTGCCGCGCGCATTGCACTACCTCGAGAATCGAGTGTCCCCGGCCGCTCCCCAGATTTACGAACTCCGAGCGACCGCCACTGCGCAGGTATTCGAGCGCCCGCCCATGTGCGTCGGCGAGGTCACTCACGTGAATGTAATCGCGAACCGTGGTGCCATCCTTGGTCGGGTAGGTGTCACCAAAGACCGATAGCTCACTCCGCTTTCCCGAAGCGGTCTGAAGAACATTGGCGATCAAATGGGTTTCCGGTTCGTGGTCTTCCCCTCGCTTTTCGGTGGCGCCTGCGGCGTTGAAATAACGAAGGGCCACGAATTTCAAGCCGTAGGCCGCATCATAGGAGGTCAACAATTGCTCGAGAAACAGCTTGGACCAACCGTAGGGACTGGTTGGCCACTGCCGTGAGTCTTCCTTGATGGGAAGCTTCTCCGGCTCGTCGTAGGTAGCGCACGTAGAGGAGAGGACGAAGCGACGTACACCGGCCTCGAGAAGAGAATTGATCAACGAAATTCCCTGGTGCACGTTATTTTCGAAATACGACTTGGGTTCCCGAACTGACTCGCCGACATACGCAAGGGCGGCGAAGTGGATGCAGGATTCAAGTTCATGTTCACGGGCGATCTGGGCGATAAGTGTCCCGTCCCCCACGTTGCCAGGGTAGAAGGGGACTGCCGGATCCAGTGCCTGCCGGTGGCCCCGGGATAGGTTGTCCAGCACGACCACCTTTTCTCGTTTGGAGAGTAGGTAGTCCACCGCTACGCTGCCGATGTATCCCGCCCCTCCGGTTACCAAGATTGCCATGAAACCTCTTTCAGACGCGCTGACGCTGATTCATCATCGCACCGTATCCCGTGCCGAAGAAATCCACCAACGAAAGGCAATCCCTGAACGCCCGGATGATCCGACATGATCTCTACCCCCACTGGAGAATAGGAAACTCGGGATGGATGCCCGCAGATGAGCGAGGATCTCTCCTCCCGACCAGCTGCTCGGGGGGCTGGAATCTCGATTCTAGACGGAACCCGGCGGCAACACGCGAACGTTTTTGTGCAATCTGCTGACACCCTGGGCCACAATGCCGCACTCGGCCGGGAAAGGGTCGCAAATTGGAAACGGAGGAGTGGGTCAGCGGTTGAAACCGGCGGTCTTGAAAAATAAAATCGCCGATTCGCTAGCTTGCAGAAAATTCGACTAAATTCCTTTGCCAGCCGCAAGAGAGCGCCACTTTCTGTTTTCTGGACTTGCTTCGTTTTTGACTGTTTTGTGCCACTTTTAGTGACAATTTGGTGACACTTTTCTCTCCAAGCCCGACACGCACTGGAGTGTTACACGCTTAAGCCGGGAATGATCTCCGACGACCCATTCAAGTCTTCGAAAAGGAGCCCTGGGATTTCGGTTCAAGGCGACAATTCAAAGGGAGACGCAACGTGACAGAGTCGACCGCTCAGAGCAAATTCTGAAATCAAAGCAGTTTACCTTAGTGGGCGAAAGTCAGCTCTATACGGCAGGCTCCCTTGTGAGTTTTGATGCGTACACGATCGGCAAACTTCCGAATCATAAAGGTCGATAGAAGTGCGACACCCTCAGGGGTGCCCAGGCTCTCCAGTGAAGGAGCCGTTTCCGCAAGCTGTATTGGGACTCCTTCATATTCCAAATCCGCAGCCAGCTTGAATTCGTCGAACTCTATGCTGACTTGCACTCGTTCGAGTCCGGGATTGAACGCTAACGCGCTGTTTACGGTCTCATGGACGGCCTGCACCGCGGATATGACGACTTCCCGGCGCATTCCCCAAGCGGCGCCTTGTTCTTCCATCATGGAATCGATTTTCTCCATGTCGTCGCCAGGCGCCACCTCTAAGCTCACTCGTCTTGCTATTCCCAAACGGAACAGCAAGCTGAGAGAGACCACCAAGACCGTCGCAAGCGCGGCAGATGAGCTAAAGAGCGGGTGCAACACTTCCGGTATATGGCGGTAAAGTTCCGGTGCCATGTCCACGCTCAAACCAAAGAGTAGGGAAATACCTACTGCAAAGATGCGCCGGGAGTCCAACATGCGCGAGGTCAAAAGTTGCATGCCTCCCAGAACGATGAAACATGCCGAATAAATCAGAATGGCCCCAACAACAGGAGCCGGCATTACCGCCAAAACGGCCGCCAGCTTGGGGAAAAACGCTAGAGCGGCAATCATGATTCCTGTCGGAATCGCAAGGCTGCGGCTGGTCGTTCCGGTTGCCAGAGAAAGTCCGATACAGCTGGAGACTGTGGTCTGAGCTACCCCACCGGAGAGACCTGAGAAAATCGTCCCTAGACCACTCGCGAGTAGCCCCCCACCGGCCGACTTCATATCCGTTCGCTTCCAATCCGCGTCGTTAATTTTTTGACAAAGCGTCAAATCTCCGACCATCTTCAATCCGGCGGTGAGAGAAGCGATCAAGAATGGGGCGAGAAGAGAAAATCGGAAACTCAATCCGGAAACTACTCGATGAGGAAAACTAATCCACGGCTCGTTCAGCTCACGCACAAATTGCGCCCACGGCAGGACACCCGAACCAAGCGCCAGAATGTATCCAGCCGACAGACCCAGCAACATGGGCAAAGCATGCAGCTTTCCTTTATTCCAGACCGTCGCGCCCACCATCAGAAGCAGAGTTACCGTTCCAACCAGAAATGCGCGCAACTCCGGAACACTTCCCTGCCCGGTATAGCCGACGAACCTCGGACACCCCAAGCGGATTAACTGCAGCCCGGCCATGGCCACCATCAGCCCGGTTACTTCGGGAGGAAACAAAACCCTGGCCCGGTCCAAAACCCGGGACAATAAACTCAACAGAATTCCTGCCACAGCGACCATGCCGAACAGCACTGGAAATCCACCTACTTGCACCGCAAGGATAGAAGTTGGCAAGAAGATCAAACTGCTGGTAAGCGGGGCAAAATAGCCGCTGCCAAGGGCGCCGCGAGTGGACTGCACAATGGTAGCGAGTCCGCCGGCGATCATGGAGATTCGAATGATCGACGCCGCCTGCGCCTCTGTCCCCCCTATCGAATTTACGATCACCACAACGTAAAGCCATCCCACGGACAGGAGGAATACGTGTTGGAACGAAACACCGAGCCTCACCAAAAACGGAGGTGTTTCATCCACATCGTAAAGAAGATTGGAGGGCCGTTTGCGAACCACGCCGGCGCCATCAGCATCTCCACTTGGCGGAAAGAATGCCGATAGCATTTTGCGGAGGGTAATCAAACGAGCGTTTAGGAGTCCTTGTGAAGACATTCTTCGATCTCAGTGTCGGAAACGATTCAATCCCAGCCAGCCAGATTTCCGCCAAGTAATGACCGCGAATTATAGTCGGATCGCTGCTGCAGGACCGGGATCACTGAGGAGGACCGGTCTCCTTCACTTTCGCCAACGGGATCTGCGAAAACAATTGCAGGTCGATGATCATATTCAGCCGCCGGTCCAACTGAAAAAACGTTGCCGCCTTCTTTCCTGGCAGCACCTGGTTCACCACCGGTACGTACTTCACCCGCAACGCCTGCACCTCCCCATCCACTTCCAGCCAGTGCCGCACATAAATCACCGCGTCCTGGTCCGTCATCGTTGACCACATGTGTGCGTACTGCTTCAACAAGTCATATTTCTGGTTGTTCACTTCCTGCAGGTCCTTGACGTAATGGTTGTAGATCGGCCAGAACTTTTGGGCCTCCGCATCGGAAAGAGGCACATTCTGCCCAATGATCTGCATTTTCTTTGCTCGCAAATCTTGTCGCAGCATAGCGATGTCCTCGTCCGTAATCGACGGGTTGATAATGTTCGGCACGATAACTTGCTGCCCAGGGTCCGCCTCCGGCTGTATTTTCGACCTCGCCGAAGCCCATCCGAACAAGGCAGACGTCATCACCATCCCCGCAACGAACGCCCCAACCAATCGAACCGTTCCCTTCAGTTTGCTCTTCATACCTGTTCTCCTTGCCCAGGACTCCACATCTCCGTCCGCTGTCGCGAAGATCTGCTCGCACAAGATACCTCATTGAGGCCAGTTCATGACACATTTCCTTTCCTTCTGTCCGGGACTGCATCCTCGCATCAAAGCAGGGGTCAAGATGGGAATCGATTCAAATTGATCGGTGAAAGACCGGTTGAAACCGGTGAACTTGAAAAATGAAATCGCCGTTTCGCTATCTATTAGAGAATTCAACTAAATCCCTTTGCCAGCCGTGAGATAGCGACATTCTTGTTTTTTGGATTTGCTGCATTTTAGCTGGATTCGCGCCATTTGTAGTGACAATTTGGTGACACCTTGCACCAAAATGCAGCACTCGGAGTCAAAAGTGTCACCGTTTCACCCGCAAAATCAGCTGTAAGTTATACTTAAAAGCGGAGGAGTGGGTGAGCGGTTGAAACCGGCGGTCTTGAAAACCGTTAGACTCGAAAGGGTCTCGGGGGTTCGAATCCCTCCTCCTCCGCCAGACACAAAGTGTCCAGCCCCGGGACACAGGTTACCTATGTGTCGGGTTGCTCATCTGTCGCCCGGCTTCCTTTTCGCGGCACACGATATTTCCTCTCAGTCCTTAGGCCATATACGCAGAGTTTGGGGAACGGCGTGTCTTGACACCTAGTCTACGCCCGTGGTATTACTTATATTAAAATGTAATGGAGGCACTATGGAGTCTGCGATCACCGTCAAAGGTCAAGCGACGATTCCGAAAGCTATCCGCGAGCATCTCCGGTTGAAGCCGGGGGATCGGGTCAAGTTCTTCGTGCATCCCGATGGCAGCGTGGTTCTGTTACCGAAACTCTCGGCATCTGCTTTGCGAGGCATCATCCATTCCCGTCGGCGACGACCGGTGTCGACCGAGGAGATGACTGAGGCTGCCGTTGAAGGCTCGATTGGTGGCGCGCCGCGGACCAAGCGTCGATGATCGGACTCGACACAAACATCCTTGTTCGCTACCTCACCCAAGACGATCCGATTCAGTCTTCGAAGGCAACGGAGATAATCGAACGTCGGTTAACCGAGGAGAACCCCGGCTTTGTCAGTATCGTGGCGATGGTTGAGACCGTGTGGGTCCTCGACCGCGCCTACAAGCTAGCAGCCCACGAAATCGCCGCGGCTGTCGAACGTATCCTTCAGACCGATGTGCTCGTTGTGGAAAACGAGCAGGATGTTTTCACCGCAATGATCGCAGTCAAAGAAGAACAAGGCTCGTTTGCTGATGCCGTCATTGCTGCACTTGGTACCAAAGCGAAGTGCTCCCGCACCCTTACGTTCGATCATAAGGCGCTGCGGCTTCCGGGTTTCGAGCTCCCTTAATTCACTCTCTCTCAGCATCGTTCACTGAGAGCTGACCATCAGACAGTCTGCTCGGCGGACATTCGGAATGAGTCATGAAAGATCATGTCTCCGAATTGGCCGGAATCCATGTGGCATGCTGCAAAAAATGCTGGGAATTAGGTATCAACGGAAAGGAATGACTACGCAAATAAAACGCAAATCCTTTGTTTTCACACTGAACCTTGTAGCGAACCAACGCGTAACAACACGTCGCGCCCTCCAACAACGGAAAGCCGGATCTCTCTCCCTCCGCCAGAAGAACACTCGAGTTTGCGAGTTGGACCTCCACAAAGCCCCCCGCCGGTAGAACTGCCGAAGTTGATGCTTGCTTTCAATCACACTGAATCTTGCGGTTTGCGGAGAGTCCTGATATCAGAGAAAGTCGCCAAGCTTGGCGGACCAGCCACTGGGGAGGAGGCTGCCATGGAAAGCACAAATACTCCTGATTTCACACAAGGATATCCGATCGATGGTTTGCAGAATGGCGGAATGATCCGAGGCAAAGTCGGGGACGAGGACGTAATTCTGGCACGCCAGAACGACGAATTTTTCGCTGTCGGAGCGAGTTGCACGCACTACCATGCCTCTCTGGCCGAAGGACTCATCGTCGGTGGGGAACTGCGCTGCCCACTCCATCACGCTTGTTACAGTCTTCGTACCGGAATCGCTGTCTCGGCTCCGGCATTTGACCCCATTCCCCGTTGGCGGGTGGAGCGCAGGGGTGACAAAGTCTTCGTCCGCGAAAAGCTCTCGGAACTGGCTCGGTACCCAGAGAACAACACACCAAGACCGCCGGACTCTCCTTCCTCGGTTGTGATTGTGGGGGGCGGCGCCGCCGGTCTGGCAGCGGCGGACATGCTACGGCGCAAGGGTTATGACGGACCGGTAACCATGATCAGTGCGGACGATGCCACCCCTTACGACCGGCCCAATGTGTCCAAGGACTTTCTACAGGGACCTGTGCCGGACGAGTGGATGAATTTGCGTCTTCCGGAATTCTATAAGGAACAGAGAATCGATGTCGTCCTCAATGCACGCGTGTCGTCGATCGACACTCATCAAAAGCAGATTCAGCTGCAGGACGGGAAGAGCTACAAGTTTGGCGCACTCCTGCTGGCCACCGGATCCGACGTGATCAAGCTTCCCATCGCAGACGCACGCGATTCCGACCTTTTCTATGTGCGCACGTGGTCTGATGCACGCCGACTCTTCCAGAGGATCGAAACTGCGAAGCGGGTTGTTGTCGTGGGTGCCAGCTTCATCGGTTTGGAAGTTGCCGCCTCACTCCGTTCGAGAGGCGTGGAGGTACATGTTGTTGCCATCGAGACTCAGCCGTTCGAGCGCACACTCGGTGCGGCGGTAGGCGGATTTTTCCGCGCGCTGCATGAATCTCACGGGGTCATTTTTCATCTGGGCAAGACTGTCACGGGTTTCGACGGGAATGAGGCGTCATTGAGTGACGGCACGAAGCTGCAGGCTGACTTCCTTGTTTTAGGCGTGGGAGTACGGCCCGCCGTGGTGCTTGCGGAACAGGCCGGTCTGAAGGTTGACCGCGGAGTCATTGTGAATGAGTACCTCGAGACAAGTGCCCCGGGAATCTTTGCGGCAGGCGACATTGCGCGTTGGCCTGATCCTCATTCCGGTCAATCGATCCGAGTGGAACATTGGGTCGTCGCCGAGCGCCAGGGGCAGGTTGCGGCACGGAATATTCTCGGAAATCGCGAACGTTTCAAAGCCGTGCCTTTCTTTTGGACACAGCAATATGACGTCGCACTCAAATACGTCGGGCATGCCGAAAAATGGGACGCCGTCGAAATGGACGGCAGCTGGGGCGCGAAAAACTGGGTCGTTCGCTACAAGCGGGGCGGCAAGACCCTGGCGTCTGCCACTGTCGGGCGAGACGTGCAAAACCTGGAATTCGAAGCTGCGATGGAAGCTTCTCTTCCGAAACTGCCGCGCACGACAGGTGGTCAAACCTGCGCCTGACCCGAATCCGCTTTATTGACTAAAAGGCGGTTCTCGGCAGGCTGAATCAAGAATCGGCTCAGAAATAGGAGCGCACTGATCACAGCCAGGTCAAGGGCATCGGCCAAGCAACGGCACGAGAGTTTCTCAGGGAAGGAACCCGAGTGGCCTATTACCGGCAAGAGTGAGGTGGGCCTCGACGCGACGCGCAAGTATCTGGAGGACAAGCTGCTCCTCATCGCTCCCGACGTTGGAGTTGTGTCTGCGAGAAGAAAGCCGGCGAAACCGCTCATGGGGAATTTGGGGGTTCGAGCACGACGAACATGCGACACCCAATCGATACCACCAACATGCTCCAGAAAACGGAATCCGCCCTTCTCCGCCAGGTCTTTTCGGTTCTACCACTCATTCAACGGATTGAGAGCCTTCGTAATGAATATCCGAAGAAATCCTCAAACCCAAATATTGGCTCGAGGGGGATTTTCCTATGGCTGACAAATTGTCCATTTACAAAAACGTGAACCCCGAAGTCAAGAGCTGGTGGGCAACGGAGCGCACTATCGGCACGTGCATTGGGAAATAGCCTTCGATTCTGCAATCATCGCTGCCGCATCGCGGATTCCTCCGGCGTTCCAGTGAGAGTCGTCCAACCAGTAGAGATACTCGTCACGGGGAAGCAAGGCTTGGGCTTGGTTTCGGAAACGTGGCGTCAAATTCAAGACTGGGACGTCTGCGGCAGCAAGACGTTGTTCAACAACATTGAGAAACGGCGGGTGCTTCTCGCGAGGTAAGGCGGGCAAAAGTAGGTCGTGGTAAACCACGTATTTGTCTGGGACCAGCAACACGAGGAGCCCAATTCCCCTCATTTGCAGTTGCTCTTTGAGCTGGGCAAAAAACTGCGGGTTTGTTGCCCGATCCCGATCGTAATTCTCCAACTCCGTTGGCAGAAATAGAATCTCCCTTCCGTTGCGTAGTTGGACGTCTACGATCGTACCGCGGTACGGATTTGGGAGAATTTTGTCGTTCTGCAAGACTTTAATGGCGCGGCCGAATAGGATCTGCAAAGGCGAGTAGGACCATAACGAAAATACGTATTTTTTTATTCGGCGCAAAGCTTTAGTGCGCTCATCGCCGATAGCACTCCTGACAATGCGATATCTCCAACTCTGTTCGCGAGTGTCTGGCGACAGATCGTCAAGGGTGAGTGGAAGTGGACCCCGCTCTGATTGCAGCCAGACAACTAAACCACCAGTCATTTGTAAAGAGTGGAGCAATTCCCAGAAGTTCGGGGCCTCGGCGCCGTTATAGACAGGAAGACCAGAAATTCTATTAAGCTGCTCACTCAACGTCTGTTCGTCAGAGACTCCGGAACCCGCCGCAAAAGAGTCGCCAACGAGCAAGATACCGTTGAAGGGTCTAGTTGGTTCGTGGCGATTTCGATAGCCTTCCGCATCAGTGCTGAACAGTTCTTGGCGGAATTGGCGCAGATGAGGTAAATTTCCGAGGCTTGCAAGATCGCCGGATGACAGCGAGCTGCTGTAAACGGAATGGGGAGTGAATGGCCCATTTCCCGGCGCGAACAAAGTCATGGCTTCCCAAGCGCGGAAGCTGAGGTGACGTGGTGGCAATAAACGCAGCGAAATATCGAGAAGGAGACAAATCGCCACCACGATTGGTCCAATCCGGCTAAGCAGGGCCCTCTCCCGAGAAATAGTCGCACCTTCAGTTGTTGGTGAAGTCGCCATGAATGTCTCAGAACTGGAAGTAGAGAAATGGCAATTGCTGCCCACCATAGATGAAAACGATGCACGCCAACAGCAGGACACCCAGGGCAAAAGCTGGAACCGGACGCCATTGATGGCGCATTTCAAACGTGTTCGGCCCGAAGTGAGCTAAGGCGCCAGAAATAAGCAAAAGAACAACAAGTGTTTTCCAAGTATCCAAATATCTTCCACTCCTCCATGAGAACATGCCTTTGAGTAGCCAAGAGGCCATCGAGAAGTTCTCGGATCTAAAAAGTACCCATCCAATGATTACCAGGACAAAAGTAGTCACCCTCTTAAGAACCGTCGGCCATTTCGTCAGGATTCCCTCGATGCGCCGTGTCGTTGTCAGAAGTAGGCCGTGATAGGCCCCCCAGGCCACAAACGTCCAGTTGGCGCCATGCCAGAGCCCCCCGAGCAACATCGTGATCATCAGGTTGCGAATGGTCTTCCATTCCCCATTACGACTGCCGCCCAGCGGAATGTAGAGGTAATCGCGAAGTACGGAGGACAGAGAAATGTGCCATCGCTTCCAGAAATCGGAAATGTCCGTGGCCTTGTATGGCGAGTTGAAGTTTTGTGGAAGGCGAATGCCAAACATTGCACCCAAGCCAACTGCCATATCGCTGTATCCAGAGAAATCGAAGTAGAGCTGGTAAGTGTAGCCCAGCATGCAGAGCCAAGTGTCTAAAGTAGATAGAAAGTGCCACTGGGCTAGTGCGGGATTAATGATTAAGCCAATCGAATCCGCAATCAGTACTTTCTTAACCATACCGAGCACAAAAAATGACCAGCCTCTTTCGAGATCAGCGGTCCGGTTCGGCTGGTCGATGTTTTCAAGATCCCGCTCGACTTGACGAAATCGCACGATTGGACCGGCGACAAGTTGTGAGAACAGGGACACGTAGCAGGAGAACTCAAAAATATTGCGGGTAGGCGTGATCACGCCGCGATAGCTGTCCACAATATAGGTGATCGTATGAAATGTGTAGAAGGAAATTCCAATCGGCAGAACGATATTAAACACAGGAGCACGAAGGCTAGAGTGAACGGCCTGCAAGAGCCAATTGCCCGAAGACAAGGCAAAGTTGGCATATTTAAAAATGGCCAGAAGCGACAAATCGAATACGATCGGCAGCACGAGGCATAGGCGCCGATGTCGGGCATCCTTCCAGCGAAGGAAGCCTAGTCCTGCTCCGTAACTGACGAGCGTGGACAGCGCCATAAGCGCACAGAATTTGGGGTTCCAGAACGAGTAGAAAACATAGCCAGTGATCGTGAGCCACACATATCGTTTGATCTTGGTACGTAAACGCCAAAAAACAAAGTACGTGACCGGAAGAAACAAAAAAAGAAAGGGCAGGCTATTAAAGAGCATTTGGGGAATTCTTTTCGCGAGAGTATGCCATATTTTGTTGGCCAGTCGCAAGCCGTGTCCCGCTTTTGGCCCACTTTCTGCAAAAAACATCTCAAAAGGCAGTGGAAGGACTCGTGTGGGAATCGCTAATTCGGCTGCGGCAAACAAGCACTTTAGCCGGTCGTCACAATTCCACGCTGAATGATCCTTTGACGGATCAGGTCGAGGCCTTCGGTCTCTGTCGCCGAGGGCTACCAGCGTTTTAAGATCCAACCCCGGGAAATGGGGTTTCAGTGGGCTGGGTCGCTCACCCGCTGCCTTGTCGTGCAACCTGATCCTCCCTCCGGTCCGTACGCCATACGAACGGAGCTTGGCCTACAGCCCATCTTGAATTTAGGCGCATGCTTGGGCATTACCTTCTCTCATTCATGATGTGGTTACTAAAGAACTGAACGAGAATCGAGTCCCCGGGCTGGCCGGATTTCTGGTGCGAGACGAGGAAAGCGCTGGGAAGTGAGTGTCAAGCGGAAGCGGGGCTTGTGCGGCTATTCCGTGAATTTCTCCGCCATGATCAGTTTCAGGTTGAAGTGAGACCGCTGTTGCCCCCTCTACTGGAGGATCGTGGCCAGGAGAACGGTCTCTCTTGCCAGGCGTACGATATTTGTACTGGTCTCATCACCCGGGGGTCTGGCCGTCTTATAACCGATGGAGAAGGCCTTCCCTTTCACGCGTCAATGAACCTGACCGCTGACATAAGCCGGTCAGGCTGTACAAGGGAAGCAGCTCGTCGGTTGAGCCTGTCCCATCTAAAACAAGGAAACAACACCGGCTGGTCTCTGGAGAACCCTTTTCTGGGGGGGCAGTGGCCCTGGGTAGCCCCCCAGATTCACGTCCTCTGCTCGCGGGGCAGGATCGGGTTTCGGCGGGCGCTAGGATATACTCTGACATCTTGAATAAACTCATCTTTTTTCGAGGTAGAGCATCTTGAAACCTGTGCGCCTGCTGTCCTCGCTCCTGCTGTTGTTCGCCCTGACGGGATCGTTCCGTATATTCGCTTCCCCTCAAGAACCCACACCCGTGGAAGGGAAGTTCTTTGGCGCTCTCGATTGGCGCCTGGTCGGGCCTTTCCGCGGCGGGAGAGTTCTTCCGGTGACCGGGGTGCCTGGACAACCCGAGCTTTTCTACTCCGGCAGCGTGGGCGGCGGCGTCTGGAGAACGAACGATGCGGGGCGCACCTGGAAGCCCATCTTCGATTCACAGCCCATCGCTTCGATTGGAGCTATCGCTGTGGCACCTTCGGACCCGAATACGATTTATGTGGGCTCGGGTGAAGCGGACATGCGTTCCTCCATCTCCTACGGCGATGGCATGTACAAGTCTGTGGACGCGGGAAAAACCTGGGTCCCCGTTGGCTTAGGCGATTCGCGGCAAATTGGGCGCATCCTCGTCGATCCGCACGATCCAAATCGCGTCTTTGTTGCGGCGCTCGGTCACGCCTACGGGCCGAACACGAAACGGGGCGTCTATCGCTCCGAGGACGGCGGCAAAACCTGGAAGCGCGTCCTGTTCCACGACGAGAACACCGGCGCGATTGATCTGGCCTTTTTGCCGGGCAATCCGCGAACCATTTACGCCGCGCTCTGGCAGACGCGACGACCGCCCTGGAGTATTTATCCGCCTTCAAAAGGGCCGGGCAGCGGCCTGTACCGCTCAACCGACGGCGGAGAGCATTGGGAGCAGCTGATAGATAATGGGCTGCCGTCGGAAGGACTTGGGCGCATCGGGATTGCGTTTGCTCCGAGCAAACCCGAGCGAATTTATCTGGTCGTTGACGCCAAAGAGGGGGGCTTGTATCGCTCCGACGACGGCGGAGGGAGTTGGCAGCGCGCATCTGCGGACAAACGCATCTGGGGGCGCGGCTGGTACTTCGGGGAACTGACGGTTGCTCCAGATGATCCGGATACCGTCTACGTCCCGAACACTTCTCTCTATAAATCGAGCGATGGCGGAAAAACGTTCCTGACCCTGAAAGGCGCGCCGGATGGCGACGATTATCACGAACTCTGGATCGACGCGGCCAACCCACAAAGAATGATGGTGAGTTGCGATCAGGGCGCCATCCTCACACTGAACGGGGGCGAAACCTGGAGCTCCTGGTATAACCAGCCTACCGGCCAGTTCTACCACGTGGCCACCGACAACCAGTTCCCCTACTGGATCTACGGGGCGCAGCAAGACAGCGGCTCCGCGGCGATCTCGAGCCGTGGAAAGTTCCGCGCGCTAGGCGCCAACGATTGGCGGCCCATGGCTGCGGGCGACGAAAACGGTTATATCGCCCCCGATCCACTGCATGCGGGTGTGGTTTTTGGGGGATTCGTCGATCGCGAGGAATTCGACAACGAACAGACCCAGAGAATACCGCCCACGCTGGCGCATTCCGGGGACTTCCGCCGGACCTGGACGCTCCCGCTCGTGTTCTCGCCCCGCGACCCGCACGTGTTGTATTTCAGCTCGCAGGTGTTGTTTCGCACGGCGGATGAAGGCAACTCTTGGCAATCGATCAGTCCGGATCTCACGCGGGAGGATCCCGGGGTACCGTCAAACCTCGATCCCGCGACGGCAGCGGATGCGCCCAAGGGCAAGCGCCGCGGGGTGATTTATACGATTGCGCCTTCGCCGGTCAAGGACGGGCTCGTCTGGGTGGGAACCGACGACGGCCTAATCCATCGTACCGACGACGAAGGGAAAAACTGGGAAAACGTCACCCCGCCTGATGTAACGCCTTGGAGCAAGGTGACGCACATCGAGGCTTCCCACTTCACCCCGTCCACGGCCTACGCCGCCGTTGACCGCCACAGGCTCGAAGACTTGCGACCTTATCTTTACCGCACCCGCGATTCTGGCAAGAGCTGGCAGCTGGTTTCGAAGGGAATCCCGGAAGGGAGTTTTCTAAATTGCGTTCGCGAAGACCCGCTGCGCAAGGGATTGCTGTACGCCTGCACCGAGAAGGGAGTGTACGTTTCCTTTGACGACGGAGACCACTGGCAAAGCTTGCAGCTCAATCTGCCCGTGACCTCGGTGCGCGACCTGGTGGTCCATGGCGACGATTTGGTCATTGCCACCTTCGGACGCGCGTTCTGGGTGCTCGACAATATTTCGCCTTTGCGGCAACTCGATCCGCAGGTTGCTGCCGCCGACATTTGGCTCTTCCGCCCGGTAACTGCCTACCGCGTCCGGCCAGGAAGAGACCAAGGCACGGAGTTGCCCTTTGACGAACCACAAGCCGCAAATCCGCGGGAAGGGGCAGTAATCGATTACTACCTGAAGGATAAGCCGGCAGCACCCATCCAACTGGAAATCCTCGCGGCCGATGGTGGACTGGTGCGCAGATTCTCGAGCGACGACAAGCTGCCAAAGACCGATCCAGCCGATGTGCCGTTCCCAGTGTACTGGGTCGAACAGCCGCAACCGCTTCTCGCCGAGCCCGGAGCGCATCGCTTCGTTTGGGATTTGCAGTACGCTTTGCCGGAAGGTGTCCACGAGAGCTACTACCAGCATCGAACCCTTTTTGCCCTGCCTGGCAACTACACTGTAAAGCTCACTGCCAATGGCAAAAGCATAGTCGAACCGCTGACCGTGGTACTGGATCCCCGTGTGCACACCCCGCAGCAAGGGCTCGAGAAGCAGTTCACGCTCGCCTCCACGCTCTTAGCAAGACTGGGCGGGGCTTCCGCAGCAGAGAAGCAGCTCAAACTATTACAAAAGCAGGTTCAGAAACGAGAGAAGGCTCTCGCGGGCAACCCCGATTTCGCGACAGCCTTTGCTGATTTTAGGAGGCAACTAGATTCGACGGCTGGCCCGGAAGAACGCGAGGACTTTATGGGACTGGGGCTCTCGCTACCAGAAAAGCATCCGGAACCGCTTCAGAAGGTTGTTTCGGCACTTGGCGCGCTCCTCGGATACGTCGAAAGCGCGGATGCGGCTCCCACGGCAGATATGAACACCGCGAGCCTGGCTTGGCTGGCTGCCGCGGACGTGACCATGGCGCGCTGGCAGGTGTTTCTCAAAACGGACCTGGTCACTTTCAACGACCAGCTCCAAAGGGCTCAGCAGAAACGGTTTACGATAACTGACGATGCAAGCTCAGGCGCCCCTCCGGTTGAGTGAATAACCTATGCAGGGAGTCTGTCGCGCTGTATTGCGGCCGATTCCCGAAATCAACGCGGTAATCCTTTGGCCATTGAGCCCGCGTTCTGCCCCCCGCCGGTCCGGCTAAACGCCTAGAATGAATGAAGAGCTCGTCGCTTTATGCCCAATTCTCGCAAAACCTGGTGGCTCATCGGAGCCTGGACCGCGTTCCTCGCCTGCTACTGGAGTGTGGCGCATCATCTGGGAGCCGGGGCCAGACTCTCCTCTTTCGGGGACGTGGTGCAGTGCTTTGTACCGCTGCTGGCAAACGCCGGGTTGCTGATCAACGCCGGGACTCCGCATTGGCGCCGGAATCTGTTCTGGATGCTGATTGCGCTCAGTTGCACGATGTGGATGGTCGGGCAGTTCCAGTGGACATATTACGAAGCGTATCTGCACAAGGAGGTTCCCGGTCTGTTCGCGGGGGACATCATCTTCTTCCTCAGAGGAATCCCTTTAATGGCGGCCGTGGCCCTGCGGCCTCATCGCAAACGCGGCGAACTGCACTTGGGGCTCGGGTATCTGGACTTCGTCCTGCTCCTGACTTGGTGGACTTTCCTCTATGTGTACATCGTTCTGCCCTGGATGTACGCAACCCCAACCCTCGAAACCTACAACGTAAACTACAACACACTGACTTACCTGCAGCACTTTGTGGTGACAATCGGGTTCGGAGCCTGCTGGCTGCGTTCGCGAGGAGCATGGCGAAGCGTGTATTTCCACCTGTTCGGCGCCACGGCCCTTTACATGATTGACTCTCTGGCGACCAATGTCGCGATTTCGCGCAATCTGTACTACACGGGCAGCTGGTACGACCTGCCGATGATGACGGCCTTTTTCTGGTACGGCATGGCGGGGCTGGTCGCTTTCCGGAGACGGGAAGAGTTGGATGCGCCCATGGAGAATGAGCGAGACCGCCCGGCGCGCGATTATGTATGGGCGACGCGCTTCGCGATGGCGGCGGTGCTCAGTCTTCCACTTTTTGCTTTGTACGCCTTGCGCATGGAACACGATACCGCGGCCATCAGGGATTTTCGCCTGACCGTTACGCTCGTCGCCGCGTTGCCGTTGTCCCTACTGGTTTTCCTGCGGACCCATCTTGCGGATGCGGACCGGGCCCGGTTGCTCGAGCGGTCGGAATCCTCGATCGAGAACCTGCAACGACTGCAGGCGCAAATGGTGCAATCGGAGAAACTGGTGTCCCTCGGACAACTGGCGGCCGGTGCAGCGCATGAGATCAACAATCCGTTGACGGCGATCCTCGGCTACTCCGACCTCCTCGCTGAGGATGGCACGCTTCCCGAGCGGACGCGGGCAACGGCGGTCAAAATCCGGGAGCAAGCGCGACGGACCAAAGGCCTGGTACAGAATCTATTGAGTTTTGCCCGGCAAGTGCCGGCCGAGCGCACCTTGCTGGACATCAATACGGTGGTGACCAACGCGGTGCAATTACGGGCCCTCGACCTGCATAGCGGAGGATCGACGATCGAGTTGCAGCTCGAATCGGTGCTACCGGGGGTGCGCGGCGACAACAACCAGTTGATGCAGGTATTCTTCAACATCATCAGCAATGCTCTCGATGCGATGGCCGCATCCGGAGGCGGCAAGTTGATCATCAAGACGCTCAGGGATCGCGGTAACGTGGTGCTTCTTTTTTCCGACACCGGGCCGGGGATTCACGAGCCGCATCGCGTCTTCGATCCGTTCTACACGACCAAACCGGTCGGTAAGGGCACGGGACTGGGATTGAGTATCTGTTACGGTATTGTGCAGGAACACGGCGGGAAGATTCTCTGCTATAACGGGCAGACCGGCGGAGCCGTATTCCGCGTGGAACTGCCGGCGGTTTTAGCGGTTCTACCGACGCGCGGGGTGCCGCAGGGCGGGAGCACCACGGTTCCCAGCAGTTCACACGGGTAGTTTCCGCACTACAAATCCCTTGAAATTTACACCTGTAGTCTGCGTAATAACCGATGGTGGGGCGGAGTGCGGGTGTGCGCGGAGGGGCGGACAGAATGAGCGAGATCGCAATTGCGACGGAGGAATTAACGAGAACCTTCGGGGCATTGACGGCCGTGGATGCGATCGATCTGCGCGTGCAGGCCGGACAGTTTTTCGGCTTCCTCGGACCGAATGGCGCCGGGAAGTCCACGACGATCAAGATGCTGACCGGGCTCTTGGCCCCAACCTCCGGTCGGATGCAGTTGCTTGGCGTGGACTTTCAATCCCATCCCGCGGAAGTGAAGAGGCAGATCGGCGTGGTGCCGGAGGGCATGGGGCTCTTTGAAAGACTGACCGGCATTGAGTACCTGCATTTTGTGGGACGCATGTATGGTCTGGACCGGGCGACAACGGAAAAGCGGACCGAGGAGTTGCTGGAATTCATGCAACTGGCCGACAGGGAGAAGACCCTGATTGCCGATTACTCTCACGGCATGCAAAAGAAGCTGGCGCTGGCTGCTGCGGTCATTCACGGGCCGAGAATCTTGTTCCTGGACGAACCGTTTGAAGGCGTTGACGCGCTGGCGGCCGGAGCACTGAAGGCCTTGCTTGGCCGGATGACCGAGCGCGGCGTGACGATCTTTCTTACCTCCCACGTGCTGGAGATTGTGGAGCGGCTCTGCAGCCATGTGGCCATCATTCACAAGGGAAGGCTGGTAGCCCAAGGTTCCATGGAAGAATTGCGCGCCGGCGTGCCAGGCGATGAAGGAGAGAAGAAAACGCTCGAGCAGATCTTCCTTTCGATCGTGGGGCAAAGCGGCGGCGAACAGGCGCGGCTCGAGGAGTTGACATGGCTGACGTAGTGCAGCTGCCCGGCGTCACCGAACAGGTAAAGATGGTCGCCAAATTGCGCTGGCTGATCTTGAAGAACGGCTTGCGCAACAAGAACAAGAGATGGGACCTGATCGCGATGGTGTGGGTGAGCTTTTTCAGCGCGGCGATCGTACTAGGACTGTGCTTGGCGTTTTACGAAGGAGGCTATCAATTCGTCGCAAAGAACCGGGCCGGCTGGACAGCACTGCTGTACTGGGCCATTTTCCTGTGGTGGCAGGTTTTCCCCATATTTGTGGCCGGGTTCGGGGCCAATTTTGAGTTCACCAACCTGTTGCGGTTCCCGCTGAGCCGTCGGGCGTTTTACCTTCTGGGACTGGGATACGGACTATCCGATTTTGGTGCGATCTCTTCGATCTGTTGGATCTTTTCGATAATTGCCGGAGCCGCGCGCGCGCGGATGAGCGTCGTACCGGCGATGATGCTGGTCAGCCTGTTGTTTGTGCTTTTGAACCTCACGATGGAGCGGCTGGTGGGGTCGTGGCTCGAGAAACTGCTGGCGAAAAGGAGGAGCCGGGAGCTTTTCCTGGGAGTATTTGTGCTCTCCATGGTGTCGCTGAATTTCCTCAGTCCGGCACTTCAAAGATGGGGGAATTTTGGAACCCGCCCGAAGATACTCGAACTCATTCCCTACCTGAGCTGGTTGCCGGGCTCGCTTGCCGGAATTGCGGTCGGAGCGGCCGCAAGAGCCGATGCGCACGGGTATCTGCTCGGCTTGGCCGGACTGGCTGCGTGGGCGGGGTTATTGAGCATGCTCTTGTGGCGCAGATTTGCCGCCCAGTATAGCGGCGAAGAGATCAGCGAAAGCCCTGCGCCGGCGATTGCCCGGAAAAGAGAAAAGAGAACCATAGTGACGGAGGAGTGGCCCGGAATTCTCTCCCCGCAAGTGGCAGCAATCGTGGCAAAAGAATTCCGTTATATGAAAAGGAATGGATTTGCGTTTCTGACTCTGATTCTGCCGCCGATCATGGTGTTTTTCTTCACCCTGCAATTTGGACCCGGGTCGGTGCTGAAGCAGCACTCGGTCAAGCCCGGACTGTTCTTCCCGGGGATTATGGCGTATTTGCTGCTGATCTTGCTCTCCCCGGCGTACAATTCGTTCGCTTTCGAAGGCAAGGGCATTCAGACGTATTTCATGGCTCCGATAGGTTTTCGGGATGTTTTGCTTGGAAAGAACCTCTTCCTGGCGGTGCTAGTGGGATTCGAACTGGCTCTCTCCTTGGCACTGCTGACCTTTCGTATTGGTTGGCCAGGTGCGCCGCTTTTTTTGGCGACCCTCGCGGCGGGTGCGTTTGCAGTGACCGGACAGTTGGCCATTGCCAACTGGTCCTCGCTGAGCTTTCCGAAGAAAATGGAAATCGGAAAGATGAAAGGACAACGGAATTCCGGGATTGCGGTGTGGACGGCTTTTGGGGTGCAGATCGTGTTGGGCGGAATCTGCGCGCTGGTCTTGCTCGCAGGCCAATGGACGGGAAACCCGTGGCTGCCGACGATTGCGTTTGCGGGGTTGACGGCGGCCGCAGTCGGTGGCTACGTGGCATCGCTCAGAGCGATGAACGGATTGGCTGAACAGAAGAAGGATTTGCTGATTGAGACGCTGTGCCGGTGAAATGAACTTTGTACCTTTGCAACTAAGAACGGTCCGTTCTTGATCGATCCCAGAAGGACAAGAATATTTCATTCAATCGAAAGGGGCCCCGGAATGCTATGCGAGCAATAACCAGAGCCGTCCTGATCGCTGGAATGGTATTGGCAGTCGGCCCAAGGCTCATTGGGCAGAGTGAAGATGAGATCTCCATGTTCAGTGCGCAGTTCTCTAACGTTGTCAGTGAGCGTGGCTTTCTTTTGGGGCTGAAGACAACGGGGCATACGCCCCAGATCGACAATATGGGAAACATGCTCCTGACCTACGGAACGGGAGCGCCGCATCGACTGCTGATAGCTTCCATAGATACGCCCCACTATGTGGTGAGTGCGATTACGGAGGATGGATATCTTCTCGTACAAAGGCTCCCGCAGAATCCTCCCAATGCTGTTTTTGACTCCTTGAACTTCGCACAGCCCATTCTGGTAGAGACCCGCAGTGGCAAGTACCTACCCGGTGTGTTCGCCGGCTTGAGCGTGCATTTGCAGCCAAATCGCAAAAACGGGCCAAAGATGAACAGCCCCGGGGAGATGTTCGTGGATATTGGCGCGAGAAACGCAGCGGAAGTCCGTGCGGCAGGGGTTGATGTTCTGGACCGGGTCGATCTTGATTGGTCGTGGAAGGGCCAGGAAAACAAAGGCAAGTACGCATCGGGCAGCGGGGTCGGCGACCGGTTCGGTGCTTTAGTCTTGTGGGAAATGCTCATAAAACGAAGCGTTGGGGCCAATGCTAAATCTGAGCCCCTATTTGGAAAAGGGACCACCACCCTGGCCTTCGTGACGCAATCCTGGGAGGGGGGCGTGGGCTGAACAGGTTGCTAGAGGAAATTCACGCTGACGAGACCATCTACATCGGCCGGGTTGTGCCGACGGGCTCGAATGCATCCGAAGGACCTGCAAAGAACTCGGAGGCGACTTCGCTGTTCGATCACGGGGTGCTCATGGCCATCAGTTCCGATAATCAAGTCTTACCTGAAGTAGCCAAACAACTTCAGTCCGTTGCAGCCAAAGACGGGATACCGGTGACGACGGTAAGTGCACAGAAACCACGACTTTCCGGTTATGCACGAACGAGCGAATTCCCAGGAAATTTCGTTCAGCTCGGAGTCGAAACGGTCTGGCCCGAGACACCTGCGGAAACGGTCTCTGCGCGCGATGTCGCAAGACTAGAGAACTTGCTTGAGGGCTATTTGGGTATTTCGACAGAGGATAGGAAATTTATTCCGGGCGGAGCCCCCGCCTGCAAGCTCGCCGAATCCTGTTCTGGAAGCACACCTACGCTCAGAAATTTGGTCCTGGCCTACGGAGCAAGCGGTCATGAACAGGCCGTTCGCGAAGAGGTGAAGAAACTGCTGCCAGAATGGGCGCGAGGCAAGGCGACGACGGATGCTGCAGGAAATTTAGTGCTGCACTTGGGCGACGGGAAAAGGGACGACAAAACGCCGCGGATCGCCTTTGTGGCCCACATGGATGAGATCGGATATGAAGTGAAGAAGATCGAGGACGATGGCCGATTACAGGTGGATGTGCTAGGAGGCGGCTATCCGCAGTACTTCCTGGGGCATGCCGTTCTGGTGCACAAAAAGGACGGGAGCAACGTTGGTGGAGTCTTAGAGCTGCCGACGGGGTGGGACAAGCCGGGCTACGAGTTTCCGACTTCGTCGAGAGCGATGGACGAACCAGCGCATGTGTATTTGGGTACCCACGCGAAAGAGGAGACAGAGAAGCTAGGAGTGGCCGTTGGAGATTTTGTGACTATTCCGAAGGAATACCGGCCACTACTCGGGACCCGCGCGAATGCGCGTAGCTTTGACGATCGCGTAGGCTGTGCGGCACTCATTGAGGCCGTGAAGGCGCTGGGGCCGGAATTACCGGGCCGCGATGTGACGTTTGTTTGGTCGACGGAAGAGGAAGTGGGCTTGAAGGGAGCGGCGGCATTCGCGGAGCAGGCGGTAAAAGAGGGGCGGGTGCCGGACTTTGTGTTTGCGATCGACACGTTTGTGAGTGCAGATTCTCCTCTTGAATCAAAACGTTTTGCCGATGCTGCGATCGGAAATGGTTTTGTGGTTCGCGCAGTGGACAATTCCAACATTGTGCCGCTCAAATATGTGGATCGCGTGGTCGCCCTAGCCAAGGACAACGATATCTCTGTGCAGTACGGCGTCACCGGAGGCGGCAACGATGGCGCAGTATTCACTCAGTATGGCTCCGTGGACGTAGCGCTCGGATGGCCGCTGCGCTACTCGCATTCCCCGGCCGAGGTGATCGATACGAAGGACTTGGACGCACTGGGGGAGATCGTCGAGGTACTCGCGCGAAAGTGGTAGTTTCTCTTGCATGCGATCTCCATTTCAGCAATTTACTCATCGTCAAATACAAATGGCGCTGACAGAGTGCATCAATTTAGAATTTGACACTATTCGCGAATACTTGTTATCACCTTTTATTATTGACCCCGCTGTCAGACTGAAGATTACCTCACTTCAGATCTGGTGAGGGAGCTTGCCGCCCACGTGCTGTTTCTATCAGGAATTCCAGAGTCTTGGCGGCATTCGTTTCCCAACCTAGTTTCTTCGCTGCTTCGCTAGCCGCGTTACCCAATTCTACTTGAAGAGTCTTGTCTAGGAACAAGCGCTTCAGGAGGATGACAAGCTCCTCTGAATCTTCAGGATGCTGCAAGATCAGGCCCGTTTTGCCATCTTCGATGCCCTGACTCACCCCTGCCCGAGCACTAGCGATCACGGGCAAACCACACGCCATCGCCTCTAGTACGGGGAGCCCAAAAGCATCCTCGCGAGAAGGGCCCACGTAAGCATCTGCTGCGGCGTAAAAGTGAAGCACGTCGCGGCGAGGTGCTTCGAAACGGACTCGATCTTGGAGGCAGTTCTTACTTAAAACCGAACCATACAGCTGCGGATTATCACTACCAACGACCAAAAGGCGGAAAGGCAACTCTTTAAGGAACATCATAGCCCGGAGGAGTAGATCGAGACCCTTGTTTTTCCAATCATTCCCGATCAAAAGAAGAACGAAATCAGCTTCATCAAACTGGAGAGACTTTCGAGCTTCAGCTCTTCTATCAAGTCGGCCCCCGGGAGAAAACCTCGTCGTATCCACTCCGTTGGGGATGATTGCAACATCGCTTCGATGGAAGTGATTTAGCAATTTATCGGCGACAAGCTGGGAAACAGCTGCAAGGCGAACTCGCGGATTACTGTAGATTTTACGCTCCAGGGCCATGATCAGACGGTAGTACATCTTTCTGTGAATCGCCCGTCCCCAGGAGAGAATGGGAGTGTGACTCAAGCGCAATTCAGATCGCACCTGAAGATAGAACTCGTGAAACACTATGTGAACGCTTATCGCATCTGCGTCCATACAATTGATGCCAGGTGAATAAATGACATTGGGTCGGAGATGCGGATAACGGGCGTCTCGCCAACGCCGGAAATGATTTGCTAAAAACCACCAAATGAATTTAAAGAAGTGGGGACCGGGAATCTCGGAGATCCTGTGCCAAAAGATGCGCCCTCCAGGCCCTTTGCCAGAATCGACATGAAGGCCCTCAACATCCTCCACTCGCTGTGAATAAAGGTGGACTTCCCAGCCTTGATTGGCCGCTAACCACTCAATCTGCTCGATGACACACTGCTCGGTGCCATGGCTACGATCAAGAAAGGGAGACACGACCACGAGGCGCAAATCAGGCCGTCCCGGCGGTTCGGAATTGCGCTGTATAGTTACCGGATGCCTCCGCGCGCAATACAAAGTCCCGTAGCCGAAACAGGATACCAAGAGAGAACCAGAACAGAGAGTTCAGGATGAAATCTTCGAATGGCTGGATTCCTCCCCAAACATAGGGGAACAAGAAAAGAAATGAGTACCAGAAAACCACAAATCCAATCGGAAACCACTGTGTGCCTTTCAATTTGCGGGCAGCTGACCATGCCGTTATAACAATCGCGGCGGCCAAGACAATGTATAGCACGAGTCCAACTATCCCAAGCTCCAGCACGATGGCGCCGAATCCACTTTCCACGCCGATCCCGAGCGGGGCGACATGCAGGATACGCGCGACGTATTGCAGCCCCAAAGAGGCTGTGCCGATGCCGTATCCATATGGCCAGCGTGGGTAATCGAATGCATAGAGAAAATTCTGAAGCGGATAACTATGGATGCGCTGAAGCAGCTCACTATTCGAACTATTGGGATCGAGTGTCTCCCAATAAAAAGAGAGGCGCCCTTTGAGGGCCTCGGGATATAGGAAAAGGGTGAGCAAAAGCGCACCGATTGCAACAACAATGGTTCGCGCAAAGCCGCGCAGAACACGAACGAGCTGCCCTTTCTGCCAGGGACAACCCCAGAGAAAGGCCGGTACGCCAACCAGAAGGCTACCGATAGTCCAAAGAAGAGTTCCCCTCGAGGCACATAGAGCGATCGCAACTGTAGTAACTCCCAGGGTAATGAAAGTGAGCAAACGGTGACGACGGCTTCGCAGCAGTAGATAGGCACCGTAGCCAAAAGCGAAAAGCCACGCGGGGACGAGGAAAAAAGTGAATCGACCTGTACTCACAAAAACAGAATTTGGACGGTAAACCATCGCTCCAGAGACTGGGGCATACCTGTAGTTTGTGCTCAGCCCTCGGATATCCTCTTGCAGGACAGCAGGGTTCAGGAATGTGTGGCCCAAAATCGCTTGCGCAATCCCAAGGCCTGCGACTAGTAGAGTCAACACCATTAGAAAGCTGAAAAAGCGCTGCAAGTCAGATTCAGAGCTGATCAGAGCGTAACCGATGAATAGAAGGGGCACGTAATAGAAATAGAGCTTCAGACCAAGCAACCCAAAAAAAATACTCGTAGAGGCAGGATTGAGTACTTGGATCACCCCAAACCAAATGAATATGAGTAACGGCACGCGAAATGGCGGTCGGAAGAGCTGAACATGCTGGCGACGGTAGGCAAGAAAAAATGACAGATAAACTGTGGCAACAAGGACATCCTTGCCAAAGTAGATTGCCATGTTGTTACCGAGGTACTTCCGCGCGAGATCCTCAAAAAATACCCAAGCAAAAAAAATAAAGGTGCCAGTCCGCCAATTGTTGAGCATGACAACTGCGCATGCACTCGCGGCGACTGCGAGTGCCACAAATTCCAAACCAGTAATGTCTCCAGCGATTACGTATTGTGCCAATTCATACGCAAAGTAGAAAACCAGGCAGATAGCAAGAAGCAAATAGAACGGATTCTTGCTAACTTGGCCGGGGAGGACCTGCGCGGAGAGCTTCACTACACGACCTCAAGTACAAATATGTGATTGTCCCCAATGATCGATTCTCCTGAGAGCACGCTCGCTGCTAAGCGCATGGAAAAAGCAACTGTTTTGCGGCTGAGCTGAAACCCATCGGGCGGGAAAAGTAGGTGCTGGCGTAATCGGAGGCCGGCAAGGGGAAGAAACTGCCGCCGAAAAAGATCAAAGAATATCGGAGAAATATGGGTCGGTTCACTGTGCTCATCCATTGTGCGTATCTTTCCAGTGAGGAAGAACTTGAACCGAGCAGGAAAGGAATCAACATTAGGGGTAGTGAGAACCGCGATACCACCCGGTGACAGCAGCCTGCCGACACTTCGCAGAAACCCTATCGGACTTTCCAGGTGTTCAATGACTTCAATGGCCGTCACAATCCCATAGGCGCGTTCACCCAGCTTGGAAGCGAATTCTGGCTGATTAAAATTCACACTATGATGAGGAAGTTTCGGTGCAAACCCGTTTGCGCTTTGATCTGCTGCGATCACGTCGCACCCCATCTCGCTCAGTCTTGCAGCCATAGCCCCCGGTCCCGAACCGAGGTCGGCAGCTTTCAGGCCGGGGCGTACAAAGTGCGGGAGGACTTGTTGCCCAACGAAATCGTGAAGCCCTTTATTCGTAGTAGTGTGAATCATCCGCGGGCCTTTTCAGTAACGAGCGATCTGTAAATCCGGGCGTGTCCTTCTATCATACGTCCCACAGAGAAAAAATCGAGGGCTCTTTGGCGCGCGGCCAATCCAAGCAAATGGGAAGCCCCGGGGTCGTCCAAGAGTCGAGTAAGGCAACTTGCCAATTCCAGAGCTTCGCCGGTCTTGAACGTTTTGCCGCAACCTCCGAGCACTTCCACGAAAGCGCCGAGATCGGAGGCCACCACCGCAAGCCCTCGCAGCATACTTTCGGCCAGGACCATGCCGAAAACCTCTCCACCCAGCGAAGGCGCGATGAAGATATCTGCGCAAGCGCGTGCTTCCGCTAGCTGCGCTTGCGACAGCCGACCCAAAAATCGGACTTGCTCCCCGAGACCCAAGTCCACAGCATAGCCTTCCAGGTAAGCTCGCTCTGGCCCATCCCCGGCAATTAGCAATTCAAATGGGCGATGTTCTTTCTTTAGAATGCAAATCGCATCGAGAAGAAGCCGAACCCCCTTGGTGCTAACGAGGCGCCCGATGAACAACAGCTGTGGAACAAGACTTTCACTCTTGAGGCACGTTCGAACTGGTGAATCAAGCAGACCATGCGGCACAGTCTCAGCACGGGGCAATCGAAGCTGGGATGCTAGCCAACTTGTCGGCATGATATTCACATCGACCTGTTGGCAAAGAAAACGCCGAACAAATGTTAACAGCCACAACTTAAGAGACGTTAATCGCATCGGTTTCGGACTACAGTGAAGACAATGGTGGTGTTGTTTGGCCATAAAGTGCCCGGGACAAGGAATGTTTTCTGGTTCCAGAAGCAGCTGCCCCGTTGGGCAAATGGTTTGGAAACCGTGGTGTTCGACGGCAACCGGCTTCCTGCAGGTGATACCCCACACGACCGGCAAAATTGCCACACCCGCCACATGAACTAAATCTGATTGCTGAATCAGTTTATGAAGCGCACGAATAGACGGTTGACGGATGACCTTACACGGTAATTGTTTATCCTGGTAACCGCCTGCCGCAATTTGCGTGACGAGCGTTATATCGAATTCGAGTTCTCCACTGGCCAGTCGGTACTCGGCGAGGCCTTTCGCCAGTTCGAGAACTATGGTTTCCACTCCTCCCACACTCGGGGCAAAAAAATGAGAATAGAGAAGAAGCTTCATGCGGAGACGGTGTGCAAACTGGTTACGTTTATTCTGTGCCAGAAGTTTTGCGCAAGAGGACGAACGGAAGTTCGGTGTTGCCGTATATAAACGATCTCAATTGATCTATGCGTGGCGCATCCCCGTTCTTCAGGCACATAGGTGTTCATTCGCGGATCAATGGCAACTAAGCGACTTTGTAAGCAACCCTCGTTCGTAAGATTGGATTGCAACTCACTGACCGAGATATTCACATTGCGAGAGCAACAACTCAAGACGAGTACGGCTGGCGCGAAGCGATTCTGGATATCTTTTACTGCATGACGGGCCCTTGGAAGGTAGTTGGTCAGACTCGATTCTTTATCAATCTGCGAGAAGCCAGGAATCGTCGCGCAATAAATCTCATTGGTAACACGAAGTCCCCATTTGCTACTCACAGCGTTTCGAATTAGGCTCATACTCTCCAACTCAATGCCTTTGCATATGTTGCCATGATGCCGGAGCACAATTCAGACATCGACCCTGCGTATTGCAGCGCTGGTCAATTCAGATGGCAATGGCATATGCAAGCCCCATCATGTACTTGCCGAGATAACCGATGTCGGCGACTTCACTAATTGAGTTAATTCCAACAACTTGGTAACCAACATGAAGCGCATGTTCAAACAGGCCCCGGGGCGACCGAAGAACTTCGTCAACCATTGTCGCCCGCGGATCGCCAGGTTGCAATCCACGGTTATGACTCTCGTAATTTTGGTTCTACCACATAGATCAAGACCGTTATTTCAAGACTTGTATTCTGAAAGTCAGACGTCCGCATTTAGATTCCGCTTTTCATGTTACCCTAACCTTTCAACTCCAGGCTCTGCGTTCCTACGGTGCTTGACAATGAACTTCTCATCAGGCTTAGCGTCCAATGACTGAACGTTGCGTAGCGATTCTCGGATGGAGGGATGAACCTACCGACGCGGTGGAGGAGTATTGCCAATACCTGAGCGAGGGACTGAAAGATTGCGGGATTCAGCTGGAACAAATTCGGGTGCCGTGGCCTGAAGTGGGCTGGCATGCGGCGATGCAGCATTTACCTGAGACAACCAGAGATCTGCAAAAGACGTGGTTCCTGTTGCAATACACGGCTCTGGGGTGGTCACGTCGAGGATTTCCGCTACGTGTATTGGGAGTCATTCGCGCTCTAAAGGAAAATGGTGGGCGCTGCGCAATTGTATTCCACGATACTTGTCCATATTTTGGGAATCGGCTAGTAGATAAGTTCAGGCGCGCGGTTCAACTTTATACCATGCGAAAGGCGATGCGTCTGGCAGACTTGACAGTTTTGACAGTACCAAGGAGTCAAATGTCTTGGATTTCAGAGGGAATGAGCAACGTGATTTTCATTCCAGTCGGCGCGAATTTGCCGAATCCTGAAATGGCTTGGCAGTTTAAAAGAGAACGCGGCACTGAAATACCGACAGTTGCTGTCTTTTCCTTTTCGCCCGGCGCGGTTGGCAGCGAAGAGGTAGGGCGCATAGCAGAGGCAATGCGGTATGCATCAAGGAAAATAGGCCCTCTGCGACTGGTGGTACTGGGACGGAACTCAGAAATTGGCGGAAAGCAGTTGCAGCAAGAATTGGCTGCATGCCAAGTGGAAGTAGTGATTCACGGTTTGCTGCGGGCTGAAGCTGTAGTGCGCACATTGGGTGCCAGCGATGTTCTTCTTTTTGCGCGAGGATCTATCGGCACGCAGAGAGGCAGTGCAATCGCTGGGATCGCATGTGGTCTTCCGGTAATAGCTTCCTCAGGATGGGAAACTGCACCCCCGATAACGGAAGCGGGAGTGGTACTTCTAAAGGAAGTATCTGGAAATGAATATGGGCCCGCGCTGGTCCGGGTCCTGCTGGATGACGATTATCGGGCGTCCCTAAAAGAAAAAAGCCGACATGCTCAAGAGAAATACTTTTCTTGGTCCGTAATTGCTGCACAGTACGCCTCCGCAATACGAAAAAAAGTAAAGACATGAATTGTACACAGAACACCCAAGCATGGTGATAAAGTTGTAACTACTCTTGCAGCATTCCAGATCGAAAGAAAAACAAAACACAGATTCAATCTCGATTTACTGTCTTGACCTAACGTTGGAGAGTTTTATCATTCCCACGCCCAAGCCTCAATGAATATGCCAGTCAAACGAGTATTGGATGAAAACTGATTTCAGTTGAGCCGGGCTTATCATTATGGCGTCCAGCACCGTTTCTGGTCGCTCTGGCACTAAGATCTGGAGATGGCCCTCTCGCCAGTCTTAATCCCTCATCTTGTAACACGCCAATTCAAAGTCGCTGAGGGAGGCGTTAGACTGCCTCCAGTTGGATTACACACTAAGAAATTGACTCTTCCGGGCGTCACATAAGATTCAATGATCAGTCCATTCATATAAGCGCCCGAAGGTGGACCATTGAAGGAGTAGGAAATCACATCGGCTTCAGTTACTCCGGTAGCGGAAGTCGTGACCGCCGAAGCACAGGTTGTGGCTGGTATCGTGTTTGAGCTTAAAGTCGAAGTCCCCACCCCAACGAGTTGCGACATGGTAAACGTTGCATCGGGTATGGTTATTTTTCGGTCAGCAGTAAAATGCCCAGACAGTGTGCTAGTACCATAATTGCCTGCGGTCACAGAGGAAAAAGCCAGCTTTTGAGTAGTTATCAGTCCAGGGTAAAGACTCGGGAACCCGGTGGAAGAATACGTTTGAGCTCCGTAGGTACCGGTGGTGCCGCCACTATCAGTGCAGGTTTTGGCCGCGATCCCCGTTAGCCCACCACAAGTCGTCCCTGCAGCGAGCCCGTTTCGATAGACAACATATCTTGTCGCTCCAGCTACGTCCGACCAACTAACGGTGATGTTGTGATTAGCTGCAATGGTTATAGCTTCAGAGGTCGGGCCCGGAATAGTCACGCCCCCGTCCGGTCCAACTATGCCGATACTATAGGTATATGTACCAGCGCTCATCGAACCACCTGGTCCAGTGTCCGCTATCCTTGGGGCTCGGACGGCTGCCGGAGCAAACGTAATGCCGTGGCCAGCCGACATATCCAAGTTCTGACGCATTTGGAGTTGTTGGCCGTTGTAATTTCCATAAGTAGGATGACCGCTGTAGGTCCCCGCGCCGGGGTTTAGGATCGCTTCGCGATTGATCCCTTGTGTAGAACCGTTCTCGATGGCCGTAACCCCGTTGACGCAGCCTGAGAAGATATTCCTCGAACCTTGAACCAGACTAACTTGATTTTCATAAATATTCGTAGCGCAACCGACATAGAGTCCCGCGACTATTGGATTCGGAAAATCAGCAGGAGTAATATTTTCCAAGTAAATGTTGCCTCCCCCAACGTTTGCCGCAGGATAACTGGTCAAACTTAGGAGTGGAATAGAGAGATTCTGTGTCTGAATATCCTTCAAAATAATCCAGTTTATTCCATCGGGAGCAGGATCCCCTGGTCGGCCAGGTGACCAGTTTTGCTCTATACCCGTTCTACCGACAAACCAATCCTGCTCGAATTTAAAATTGCCGCCGCCGGTGGAAGTACCGTCGATCCGCGGACGAAAAACGAATGCCGGGAGAAATGTGTAACCTATTTGGGTTTCTGTATTGTTTGGTGCTTGTCCCCCAATGAACGTTGAATTATGAAATCTGAAACTGAAATCGCCGCGAAAAATTGCGAGCTGACCCATATAGTTAGAATTGGTGGCGTTCCCATCGGTCAAGGAAAGACTATCCGCAGTAAAATTCGTGACAATATCACCCAAGAGAACCAAACCACCGTTATTGGCTGAGTTCATGATGTTCAGATGATCTAGGTGGTAGTTGCTCCCCTGCGGATAATAAATAATTGGGAATGCACCTTGGCCATTGATGATGGGCAGGCTCTCCCACCCGAAGGAAGGCGAGCTTCCCGCACTGATTCCATACCACGGAGTAGCGCTGCTCATCTGAATCGTGTCGTAAATATTCAAGAATCCTAACTGCTCAACGCGGTAGTTTGGACCGATACGAGGGACCGCAAGGTAGCCTGCCGTCCAATAGACACCGGCGGGAATGCGCACCGTGCCACCACCCACTGTGGCCCTTGCGGCGGCACTCATGGCCGCAAGGATTCCGGCATCGCTGCCCATGCGGGCAACTGCTCCCGTCACTGTATTGCTGGCCTTTGGCGTAACCGTCAACGTTGTTGTTCCACCTCCCGCCGTGACTTTAGCTAGCAGATAGTCGTTGGTCTTTGAATTTGGCGCTGTGATCGGAACATCAGATGGATAAGCAAAATTGTCCATCATCGGTGAACCGTAATCCTCCCACCAGTTCTGACCAGGAATAGAAACACCAATGAGCTTGTACGAACCGCCGGAACGCCCGTAAATATAATACTTCCAAGCGTTCATCACAGGCGTCCATTGCAAGTGAATCGAGTTGAAACCGACCACGGTTGCCGACGAAGTGTCGGAGGTGGGGGTACCCGGAACTCGACTGTCGATGTTCGTTGTAACGGTAAACTGGGTCTCATTCGGCGTTGAAGCAACCGTGTACCAGCCTTCAAAGAGAGGTGTGCTTGATGAGAAGTAGACGATATAGACAAGCTCATGTGGAGACAAACCGTGTGCCGAAATTGTGTTTACGGTGAGAACTTGGTTGCTGAGGTTCATACTAGAGGTTGTCGCGGTGACCCGCCCCAATTTGGACTGACCGTTAGCCGTGGATGCAGGAGCCGTCGCGGCCGTACATCCTCCCTGCTTGTCACAAGCTATTATCTTATAGCTGTATTTCGTGGCTCCCTCACTTGGTCCTGTGAACGGGGCAGAAGTGCTACCACCCGCATTGACATAAGGCGCAACCGTTAGCCCCGTTGGTGTAACTAACCGTGTGACTGGCCCTGCTCCATCGCAACGCACTGAATCGCCGTTCAATATCTGGTTTCCGTTATTCATGCCGAGCGTCATTATGCTCGAACCACTGGAGATCTTGCATGTCGTTACTAATGGAGTTGAGGCGTAGGGAAGGCTCCGAGCGCCGTAGCTCACAATGTCGTAGAACGGATCAGGACCTTTGGAGTGGTTCTCGTCATTCAACGGCATGAGATTCTGCGGTGTCGAAGAGCGACTGATCCCATTTCGCCCAGGTCCGTCCTGGCGGCTCTCAACATTGTCCAAGCGTGCAATTGCAAAAATAAAGTTCGTGCTAGATTGAGAGAGAAACGGCATTGAGTTTTTCTGTCCGGCTCGCTGGGGGTTGAACAATATGTTCGCATCGCTGGGGAAGGCATCGAGGTTGGCTGCGGAGTTTAGAATTCCGATCCCGGAAAAATAAATATCAAATTGCTCGTTAGTGTTGGAGGGTGCCCAACGGTCATTCGAACTAGTCAAGAAAGGGTCGACGATGAGAGTGTTGGAATTGCCGGCATATCGTGACGCCAGGAAGCAAGCATGATCGCAGTCAGCCCCTTTGCACTGCCGAGAAGAATTCTGATCACGGATCGCGCCGCGTGCCTCCGATATCGCAGCAAGCTGTGCTCTGTCTACACACTTATTTTGATCGAATTGGTTAGCTGCCGCCGGAAGTGAAAGAAATAACAATACAGTCATTAATGAAATATGAGAATGCTTTTTCATGTCGTCCCACCACTTTGGCCAGCGTTCTGCAACCTTCTAAAGTAACTACCGATCACAGTATACTTGCCCATCCTGTCTGCACTTATTTCAAACCTACAGAATTACCAAGTTGGATTCATCTCGAGGCCCTTTTCGAAGGAGAGTTATTCCTAAACCTCTGAAAATGATCCTACTTAACTCGTCTAATCACGAGAGGCATTGGATTACTGTTCGAGTCCAAATTCAAGCTGTTAGAATGGCTCAAGCATGGTTGCATGTGCATATACAAAACAAGGACCCCCAGTTCTTGCCCATTCCCGGATGGACATTTGCACAGCGCTAGATTTGACGCGAGAATGTTCCATCTCGCTGGCCATGGTGGATCTAGATTCAAATCAGAGTGTCTGGCGGGTAGTAGGTCGATAGTAAGTCCGACTCAGAAAACGAGTGAAAACAAGTAAGCGCAGCAGAGAGGCATATTTGCGGTTTGTTCTTTGCGTCGCGGCATCTCATTTCTCTACTAAATAGTTCCCGAGGACAAGCGCGTCCATGCCAGAACTAAAAAAAGTGCGAATAGCGTCCGTGGGTGTGTGCACAATGGCCTCACCTCGGAGGTTGAAGGAGGTATTCATGAGGACGGGAACCCCGGTATGCTTTCCGAATTCGTCGATTAGACGGTAGTAAAGGGGATTAATTTCCTTTTCGACGGTTTGCGGTCGAGCGCTTCCATCGACATGCGTAACTGATGGGATAACAGTGCGCTTTTCTGGCCGTACCTGTGCTGTGAGAACCATGAACGGTGAGTCAAATCCAGATTCCAGGTAATCGGGCGCAGCTTCCTTTTTGAATGAAGGCGCGAACGGGCGCCACCATTCCCGGAATTTCACCGCATTGTTAACCTTGGCGTTCATTTCGGGATCGCGGGGATCGGCAAGAATAGAGCGGCTGCCGAGAGCGCGCGGGCCAAATTCCATTCGCCCCTGATACCAGCCAATAATTTTTCCCTTGGCAAGAAGCTCGGCGGCGACCGAAGCGGGGTCGGACATTCTAGTAGTTCGTATTTTGTATGTTTGGAGCGCCGCTTCAATCATGTCATCGTCGAAGGACGGTCCAAGATAGGCGTGTCGCAAGGGCCGCATGGGGAGGCACCCGTTGTGGTCGAGGTAGGGAGCGAGTGCCGCACCAAGTGCGACGCCATCGTCGGAAGCGGCTGGCTGGACGAAGATTTTATCAACCAGGTTGGAAGCCTGAATTTTGCCGTTGGCTTTAGAGTTGAGCGCAACGCCTCCAGCAAGACAGAGATTACGGGAGCCTGTCTTCCGGAGTGCAAGGCGGACTACGGACATCATGGCGGATTCGCATGCTTCCTGAACCGCAAAAGCGATGTTTTTGTGGCGGTCGTCGATTTCCGATTCGGAGACGCGGGGTGGCCCAAGGCGAGATATAAAGGAATGAAACTGGGCGCCGTTGCTGAACAGGTATTTCGAATGCACGTGGTAGGGGTCTGCATTCGCGTCCATAAAGAAACGGAGGTCGATCCCTGCCTGACCGTAGGGAGCGAGACCCATGACTTTCCATTCATCGCTAAATGGCACAAAACCAAGGTATTCTGTGAAGGCTGCATAGAATAATCCGAGAGAATCTGGCCAATTGATAGTCAGCACCTGTTCGAGTCGGCCATTGTGACCATGCCAAACCGAAGTTGCTTCCCAGGCACCGCGTCCATCTACAACGACGACGGCGGCATCATCGAATCCCGAATACGAATACGCACTGAGGGCATGCGCAAGGTGATGATCGACAAAACGAAAGCGTGGGCTACCGCCAGGAAAATCTCGAGAAAACTGCTTGGTTCCGCCCCCCTGGTGCCACATGCTGAGGAAATGCATCGTGGTAGTGATCAGGTTAATGTTGGTGAGGGGCATCTGGCCACTAGCCATGCATTTCAAGTCGTGGCGAAAACCGGGCCCTGCCGTCTGCCATCCAAAACAGACTTCGTCGAGTTGTTCCGGACGGACCCTGGCAAATTCGAGACATGCCTGTATGGCGTTCCGAGGGAAGCGGCCGTCATGCTTTACGCGACTGAGGCGCTCTTCAGCAACGGCAAAAAGTAGCTCCCCATCACGGACAATGCAAGCGGACGAATCATGTGTCCGCGTATAGTTGAGACCCAAACTGATCATCTGAGTGGCATGGCGCTCACTGACGCCGAATGCCTTCCTCCCTAGTTAACTGCAACATATGATCAAGCTGCCGCTGGGGAGTTGTCCCAGCGGCTCGAAAGAGGATACGCTTTTCCCTAAGTAATTGAGGGACGAGGTGCACAAGTTCGAGCAGCACGCTGATTCGATCTTTGGCGAAAGACCATCGTGAACGGTTGACATCCTTCAGCAAGGCCGCGGCTGAAATTGACCAAGTAGCGAGGGCATAGGACAGTGGGAGAAGCTTTGTCGCTAGGAGAACTCTCCCCTTCAAAATACCCCTAAAATTGAAACGAGCTCCTTCCAGTGAACGTCCCGAGCTTCCCACCCGGTGCCAACAAACTGCAGTTGGGACGTATATAACTTTCCATCCGAGAGTGATAGCGCGCCAGCAGATTTCTGTGTCTTCGTAGCCTAAAGGCAGGCGACTGTCGAATGCACCGATCTCTGCGAAAACCGCTTTTCGAACTAGCATGCACGCAGCCGAAGCCATGAAAACAGCTTCTCGCTGCAAGACTCGCTGCTGGTAAAAGAATAGCCCAGGAACTAACTCCACGAAAGAGCAACCTGAGGGCCTATGTTTTGTGAGACGACTGGCGAGATGCGCGGCATCCGAACTATCCCAATAGTATTGCATTCCGTCAGTTGCAAAAATCCGATCGTCCGAAGCAAATGGCTCCAGTAAGGCCGTGACAAAACCAGGATCGAATCGCATGTCGTTGTTCACAAACAGCAAGAACGGGCCACTCGCCACAGCTGCTCCTCGATTCAGTGCCGGTGCAAGGCCAACATTTCTCGCGAGAGGCAGCCAGCGCGCTCTAAATTGCTCGCTAACAGCAGCGGAATCATCGGTGGAGCCATTATCCACCACTATAATTTCGAGACATTGATGAGATTGCTCCCGAAGGCTGGGCAGGCAGACACGCAAATGATGCGCCCCATTCCAGTTAACGATGACTACAGAAACAAGCGGTGCCTCGGTCATCTGTTAGTTGTAACAATTCGATTCCGAATACTTACTAGAGATCCAAAACAAGGCGACAACAAAATGCAGTGGTGCCCCGCTCGGGCTTTGCCGAGAAAGGCAGGCGAGAGTAATATTACGTTATCCATTCCAGTCGATAATGCCAGTGCCACTCCAGTGTCCAAAAGAGGTTAGATCCAGCTTTGGCCTTGCGATCTCTCGCCAGATTTTGAGCATGTTCCAATGGCGGATGTCATCGAAAATGACGAATGCATTGGTAGGCAATCGGATTGTTGAAAGATTGTCGAGAAAAGCCCGCTCGAAATACACGTTCTTCGGAGCATCCACGAAAAGCATGTCGCAACCCATCAGGGTATCCGCAAAACTCGAGAACACTTTCTGATCGCTGAGATCTCCAAGCACTTGTCGGAGCCTGCCATCCTCAAAATCTGATTGAAGCAACACGGTCTGCTCAAACTCAGTCCAGGGAATCAAGTCCAAACTAATGAGTTCACTGCCGGGCGGCAGGCTACCTTTTATCGAAAGAGCGCCAAGGCCCTGGGCGGTCCCGATCTCAACTACACGTTTCGGCCTGGACGCAAGTACAAATCCTGCCAAGAGTTTGTAGTGCTCACCAGGCCAGACGTCCGGATAGTAGGGAGGATTAGGAATTCTTTTGGATAGCCATGATAGGTCTACTTTGCGGGCTAAAGCGATGGCATCAAGCGAGATATCCATTAATCGTTCTGAGGGAACAGCGGCATCGTCGTCCAATGACGCAACTACCGAATATTCCATGTGGCGGCATTGAAAGGGCCAAGGCTGGCACCAGCGCATGGTTTTGTTCTTGAGTTTTCTAATGAGATTCATGTGAACGATTTACACAAGTGCTGGAGGGAGAGAACAGATAATCAGCCAAGGTATCGCTTACTAGACAAGCCTGCAATTCCAAAATCAAGCTTCCTGAGAGAGAAAACAAATCCAAAACGAGAGAATGCATGACGCCAATTATACGCTCAGATGCTCGAACACAGACCCAATATATGAAAACATTGTTTGGAGTCTCCTGCAATGCCAAAGGTGTCTGCCGCCACTCGGATGCCAATCCTAGTCGGTTTGTGGCTACACCTAGATAAGCTCTAAGCCACAGTTCCGAGGTCGACAAAGTTGCTTATGCTTTCGACCGGCCGGAACGGATTTGTTTTGTCCAAACGCGGGCGAGGAGTGCGGCGCCCTCTAGAGTGTCATTGAGGTTGCGCCCGGCGAGCCGCCAGAACTGAGATTTTGCACTGGGTAGGAGGCCATGCCCTGAATAGTAGTCAAGCAGCATGAGCCTCCTGCGTGAATCCGGCCAAAGATTCGCTGGAGCTAATTTCTGTTTTCCGAACTGCTGCAGATGGCGGAGTAGAGCATCTACTCGATTATCGTAGGTGTGATCTCGCAGAACTGCAGACTTACCCGCTTGTGAAATGCTTTGACGAGAATCTTCGTCGTCAAGAAAGCGGCGGACAAGATTGAGAATCTCCGATTCGTGGTGGTAGGCAACAAAATGCCTACCAGGAACAAGGCCGAGTAAGGTGAGCTCGCTAGGTAGCGCGGTAATAAGAAGGGCGCCGCCTGCGAGGGCCTCGAACGCGCGCATATTAGCGTCCTGCAAGTAATCGTCACGGGCGATATTGACAACAATCCGAGAGCGGCGACAGACTTCTGCCACTTCCTCAAGGGTATAAGAGCGGGACCAATCGTTCGTATGAAAGGTGGAAGCAAGTCTAGGGAGCCATTCCGCACGGGTATGATAGATCGGTCCAGAGGTCTGACCAACCCAGCCGACATCAAATTCTCGAGGAATCTCCGGCAATTCGAAGAACTCTAGATGAACAGCATGAGGAAGAACCAGAGTCCCAGGATGCGGAATTGTCTCACGGAAGAGAGCATCGAAGCCCGGATGACATACGGCTACGTGGTCAAATAGTGAAGCCCAGCGAATTCTACGGCGCGTAAATGTATAAGTGTCCACGTCGAGATGAACTGTGGGAATCCTGCTTTGGGCAATGTCTTCGGGAAGAAAAGGGAAGCCACATTCCGGGCTTAATAGATAGTCCGGAGTGAAGTGCAATCCAGAAAGGACATCTTCGAGGCGAGTGTCCAAGGGCAGTGACCAATCTAGAAAGTGAATTTCGACGCCTCGCTTGCGGAAGGCGCTGGCATAGAAAGGCAACATTTTCCAACTGCTATTTTCCGGAGCTAGGCACAAGATATTCTTCGTTGCAGCAGGGGACTCAGGCATGGCGGTGGGTAAAGTCTTTTCCAGTGCCTGGCTGGGTGAGCTTTGCAGTGTCCCGATATGGGTCCAGAGCATGTTGCTTGCACTTTACGCAGTCAAAAGTCCAGAGCCAATAGCAAAACGCGGGGTAGGCTCCGATAATTCGATACGACTTCTCGATGAGACGACGAAGCCCACCTGCAACGATTCGCCCACTCAGTACGGGTATTTGTTGTAGCGCACGAGGAAGAATCGTTTCACGTCGCACCCACTGCCAATGCTCCACTCGCCGTATATCGAATCCGGCCTGTTCGAGAAAACGTCGAAAATTCTTGTATTCAAAAAGGCCTGGATAGAGGTATGGGTGACCGGTACGTGGATTGGGAACACTGCACAGAAACCTTCCGCCGGAGCGAAGTGTGCGATGAACTTCTTGAAGTGCATAATACGGATTCATTAGGTGTTCAAAGGTTTCGAGGCTGATGATAAGATCGAAGGAATCATCGGGAAACGGGAGCCCCTCTGTGCTGACATCCAGACACTGGGCGCGCAGACCTGCCGCGGCACAGCGATCAATCCCTGTTGCAGACGCATCCACCCCTACAGCGTCCACTTTGCGATCTTTCAGCAGTTGAAGCATAGCTCCGTCGCCACAACCGATTTCCAAAACCTTGCCGGGATCAGCGGGTGGCAGGAAAGTATTCAGAGTCCAGGAAAGGCGGTCGGTGTCATAACTTCCACCAAGGTAATAGTCCCGATGGGTGGCAAGAGCGATATCCTTCGGGCTGCGCGTTCCGTGCATAGTGTTTCAGGGTAACAGCGTTTCGCTGCCTTCGTCCAATCGAGGATCCGGTTTCTAATTATGTTCCGAAAAAAACTGAGAGTATATGATTCCGAATGGTTCAGAAGGGTTCATTCCGGATCAATAAATGATCACTCATAAGTTATAGCGGGTCGAACACCTCTTTGGCACACCAAAAAAGAATCATTCTGGCCGCTCCGGGTTTCCCGGTCCATAGTCTTGCGCACGCGGAAGAGTAGGGGCGAAAGCCGGCGACGGGATCGCAGATTTGCGAGCATGGAGATACCAAGGCTGAGATCCGAGCCATTTTCGTCCAGCATAGAACCACCGGGGAGGGAGAAAAAGCGCGGGGATCATGGTAAGCGTGCGGAACGCGTTGCTTTTCCAGTTAACTTTGGGGTGTTGAATGCGGTATAGCGTAGTTTCAGTTCGGTAAGTTTCCCAAGGGAGCCCACCATCGAGTTTTAATTGGAGCTGCGCGGCTTCTGCTTCGACCAGCTCAAGGATGGTGCGGGCGACACCCGTGGAGACCCCCAGGAGTGGGAGGGCGCGGCGAAGTTCAACAGCGAGCGAAGCCATTACGCGCTGCTTGCGGCGCTCGCCCTCCGGGCTTGCCCCAGGAGACATGAAGAGATTGGCACCATGAATTCGATAATGAGTGAGTGGGTCAGGTAGAATCATCGCATCAGCAAGGGTAGGGGCGAGAGTGAAGAGGTATTCGTCGGCCTCAAAAACGAGAGATTTGGGAACGGGGAGAACTCTGTTTGCCACGGAAGATCGCAACGTAAGTCGACTCGTGCCTAGATAACAACGATGTAAGCGGAAGAAATCGGCGGAAGTGATGGAATCGAGGCGGAAACGTGAGGGCGATCCAATAGTAATCAGCCTTTCCGTGCCGTCGCTGAAAGATTCGATGATGCCGTGCCCCACGACACCGAGAGAAGCATCTATAGCAAAAAGTTCGGCGACCCGGCTGAGTTTACCGGGCACCCACCAATCGTCCCCATCGAGAAAAGCGATGATCTCTCCACGGCATTCGGGGATGCCTTCATTAAACGCCGAGGCCTGACCCCCATTTAATTTCCGTAAAACACGGATTTCTGACCCAAACTTCCGAAGAATTTGTGGAGTCTGATCATTGGATCCGTCGTCAACCACAAGAATTTCGCGGTCGGCCGCCGGGAAGTTCTGCGCCAAAACGCTGCAAACCGCTTCTTCGATGAAGCGCTCGTGGTTGTACGTGTCGATCAATACGCTTACGAAGACTCTTGCCATGCGCTCACTACCAAGTGCTGCCCCCTCTAGGTTCAAATCGGGCTATAGGAATTATTGTCAAACGCGCTCAAAGCTAAGTATAGAAGAAGCGGCGCTCAGGACAAAATTTTAGGCTTTCTTTCCTGGCAAGGAATCACAAACTCGACAGAAATGGTCTCGCAAATACTGTTTCCTACGCCATAAGCCTATCCTCCGGACAGGGACAGAGGACGGCCTTGGCGGTGAAGAACTTCTGTCATACTCATTGCTCGCGAGCAAAACCAAATCTGGTAGTATTTGTCTGCTCCAACAGCTTTCTGGCCGAAAACATGGTTACCCAGAAGGGCCTGGCCCTACTGGCGGATGTCCTGATAGCACGCACCACCGGATCTATCTTGGTAAATAGTTGAACACGAAGAGCAGTCTTTCGAACCTACAAAAACATTCTTGGCGAAGCAACACACTTGACTCGAAGTGCTGCTTAGCCAGCGGAACAGGAACAGGTGGAGCCGTGTAGCAAGAAACGCTCTGTCTTCTCAGGACTCGCCGTCACAGTCAATGTTTTTGTCCCAGGCATTATGTCGTGACCGTTGCCAGTTTTATTATTTTACTCACTCCCATGATCTCGCTTCTCTAATTCAGGAAGGTTTGATTGGCAGACTTTATAGTTTGTGGCACACCCTGGAATCGCCCAACCATTCTCAAGTTCGGACAAGTTATTAGGCCCCTTTGATTTGAACCCTGATTGCATCTCTCCTTCCTGGCGCAGCTGAAGCGACTTGTCAAAAAAAGGTGTGCAGGGAATTGGTGCGTCCCAACACTGAAATCCATCTCTTCTCCAAAAAATCGTAAGTCCTGAAGCCGTCTTAACGCGAGTCACATTTGCCTTTGGAAGGGGGAGCAATCCATCGGACAGTAACAGCGGGTGGTACACATTTCTCCACAAACGATGAGGAGCGATGCACCAAGCACTCAACAGAATTATGCCTAAGCAGATCATCCTCTGAACCCTTGGCCCGCCTACATTTTTCGCGATGGCTGCTATGGATGAAGCACCTAATACAGCTGCCGTTGTCCAGATGGCCGCTTCTCCGAACCTCGGAGCGGGAGCTGTGGCAAACCAAAATACTAAGCCCCCCAGTGAAGGAATGAGGAGCAGGAGGTACCGGCCGCCTTGCCAAATTCGAAAGCGAGTAATTACTGTCACCAGCAGGCCAAAAGTGGACATTACAAGGGGAACTTGAAGCGCCTCTCTTCCCAAAATGTTTCTTCGAAACCATGCCCCGGCCCAAGGAACACCTTGTGTCTCCTCCAACATTGCAAAAGGCGTTCGTGCCCACGACCGAACCACCGCGGCCTCTCGGCCAGCAGCGAAAGCCGAGGCTCGCCAATCCACCGAGGCACCGAAAACTGGGATTGGGTAAAAAGGATAGCCACTCAAGATGATGCTTCGTAAAATCCAAGGAATCACCAAGAAACTGCAGAGAAGAGTCGCCCCGCCGATCCATTTCCATCGCGTTCCGGGTAATGAATTGGACGTCCAGAGCAATACAATTCCGATTCCCCAAGCCAAAACCGCGAACATTCCTACTGACAGTTTCATGGTCGTTGCCAACGACAAAAGCATCATGGCGACAATTGTTCTTACGCCGCTTCGCGCATTCGATTCACAAGTACTAGCGGTCAAGTCAAGTTGCTCAAACAGTATTCCCGCCGCGACCAGGCAGATGATTGTGGATGGCAAATCTGTCATCGCCCCTACCAAATGAGCGTGAGTTGTCCAATAAATGCAAGGGATAAGGAGGATTGCGTAAAACCAATCCGTAGCAGATGCTTTGATGTTCTGAAACGGCCCGACAAAACGTGGACCAGCGGTTGCCCAGAATCCTCCAACCAGTAATCCAGCAAACAAGTGGTGCCCCAGGTTCCGCCAAGGGCCCTGACCAAGAGCAGCGATGCAAAGAAATACACTGGAATTGTATCCCAATCGGTGATGAACGTTCGCCAATCCGGGAACAATGTGATAGGTGAGAACCCAGCGTAGGGCGCTTGCGCCATATAATCCGGTATCGAAATGCTCGCATGGTCCGACCGCGCGGAACGCAATCGATACCAGCGCCACGGCATAAATAATAGTGAACCAAACTCCGACACGCGGGCTGTTCTTTACTAACTCAAAGAGCAAAAAGCGATGCTTAATAATGCCAAAGAAACCAATACCGATTAGCGTTAATGTGGCGAATAAATTGATGGGTAAAAAGATGTGCCAAAGTTGAAGTATGCCAACCGACAGGGCCAATCCAACCCAAAAAATATCCGACAAGAGGTATTTCTTACCGGACAGACCTAGGATCAATAGTCCCAGTCCCATTAACACGACAGCACCGATCATCCATGCGAACACTACAAAAATGACTTGCAGAGCTAACATATCCCCTCAATCAGCGTTGTATATTGAGCTGAAAAGGTATCAAACATCTGCCGAGGCTCAAAAACGATGCCATGCGCCTCGGAAGCCTGCCCTACGCTCGCGCTTGATCTGGCCATAATCTAGCCTTCGATGGCTCTGTTTGTGCTTTGTACGCGCAGCTAAGTTTCCGGAAGAGACACCATGTTGTAAACTTCCCCAGTACACAGAGCATGAAAGGCCGACTCGGTCGCCAAACTCTGTCGAATTGAGGACAAAGTATTGAGTTCGTCAATCAAGCCAACAACAGCTACTTCGGCTCTCTGTCGAGTACTTGCCTGCCTTCTCATTTCTTTTGTTTTCATTGTGACGGTTTATCGAGCAACAGTCCAATCGATCGCTCACGACGAAGCTTTAACATATGAATGGTTTCTCGATGGCGGCGTACACTGGATGTTAGCGTTTAATTCCACCAATCATGTCCTATTTACTATCCTGGCTAAGGTTTTCGTTAAGCTATTCGGTCCCTCAGAACTCTCGCTGCGCGCGCCAAGCTTACTGGGAGCAGCCACTTATCTCATTTTTACCTACCTCCTTTGCAAGAAACTGTTCGGTGACGGTGTGTTTTTTTTGATTGCAATAGCAACGCTCTGTCTCAATCCGCTTCAGATGGATTTCATGGCTGCCGCTCGGGGCTACAGCCTGGGGATGTCGTTCCTCGCCGGTGGCATGTATGTCATGACGAGATCCGTAGGAATTGGAAAGTTTAGTCCAGATGACCTGAGCAACTGTCGGAACTGTGCAATAGCGTCAACACTCTTTGCGCTGTCCGTTACAGCAAGCCTTACAAATCTTTTCCCGGTTGCCAGCATGACACTTTCCTTTTTTGCGATCGAGTTTCCGCTACCCTTGAGTCTCAGACAGCTCACAGATCGCCCCCTTAGAATTCTTGTTAAGTACCTCATTGCTCCAGGAGCTTTCGTAGGCCTTTTCAT
Organism: Candidatus Acidiferrales bacterium; assembly: GCA_963842585.1. Taxonomy (GTDB): domain Bacteria; phylum Acidobacteriota; class Terriglobia; order Acidiferrales; family UBA7541; genus Acidiferrum. Next base: position 271,942 of record CAWJHG010000008.1, on the reverse strand, counting down.
ACTTTGGCCGTTTCTGATTCAAGCACGTACCTTTCAATTCCGAATGGGTTTGAGTCAAGCATCTGATGCTCTCCGAGACTTTTTTAACTCCTCATTCTTATATAAATGGACTGATGATATTTACTCTCCAAGTCTGGGTGCACTCCCTCTGCAGGCCGGCAGTTGGCAGGAGAGATTGTCAGATCTTGGCGTCTATGTCGTCCTCCCTCTGGTTTTCATCTTTGTGTTATTTGGCTTGATATTTGTATCCCGCTTTTCCATAGTATCGAGGCAGCATGAAGTAATTTATTGTCGATTGTTCGGTATCGCAGCGATAACTTGTGTAGTATTGACTGTTTTGTCTCATGTCATTTTGAAAGTAAATTATCCTGTAAGTCGCACCTGCCTCTACTTCATCCCGTTATTCACGCTCAGCAGCCTTCTGATCGGGAGAGAACTCTATTTTCGTTTTCCGCGGTATCACCTTTGGGTCGCTGGCTCAGTCATCGCTGCAGTTATAGTCTTTGATTACACAGTATCTCTGAATACGAGATATTTCAGATATAACGCCTACGATGTCATCTCGCGGCAGGTTTTCTTGAGCATTGCGAAAGATTCGAGTGCGCGCGGCCTGACAGGTGTTCGGTCGGGAGGGACATGGTGGTATGAACCTGAAATCAATTTTTATCGTCGGCGCTACGATGCGAAATGGATGAAGAAATATGATGTGAAGGATCGTTCTTATGTTTGGGAATCCCCTGATTCGTTAGCACCTGATGAATATGATTATTTCGCTTTCACTCCCGAGAGCAATCCACGCTTGCCCGATGGTCGTATGAGGATCATTTTTGAGGATCAAGCGACGAACATTTCAGTGGGGGCGATAAACAAGTGAACTTCACATGGTAAGACGGACACAAAAATGCGCTATTTAGAGTGACCTCGATTGAATGATTCGATATACCGCGCGGATACACTCGGATCGAGGTATGATTTCAACCACTTACCCGCCACTCTTTGGTAAAAGGACTGCAGCCGAGTACGGTGGGCGAACCGTGATTGGCGGAAAGCGCACTGCCGTTGTCATGCCGGCTTACGACGCTTCAGCAGCTGGGGCTGAGATTGTGGTGATGGTTCACCCTGACTATCAGTAGTGCTGGTTACAGAAGTCAGGAATTGGACACTACTGACTATTTAGCCCGACGAGCCGGAAGCCACTTTTCCACTATTACGTACCCGTCCAAGCAACCCCAAGAAGAATGCATAACTTCGCTGGTTAGAGCGTGTGCTCATTTCAATATCTAGTCAAAAGTGAACACCCCTATTATCAAGGGAAGCGCGGACAGCTTCGCTGATGCTCTGGCCCAACTCTCTTTGAAAATCCGTCATTCACCCGGGAATGATTTTTTGGTGGCGTTGGACATGCTCAGCAATGATCTGCTGAAAGATCTCGTTGAGGCCGACGGTGATTTTCCAACCTGGGAAGTGGGACTTAAATTTCGTAACGTCTGAAATATAACAAATGTGATCGCCCTTTCGGTTCTCTTCCACATACTTCCAGTTCAATTGTCTGCCTGTCATCTGCTCGATTGTGCTGATGGCCTCCAGCATCGAAATGCTGTTCTCCCGGCCACCGCCGAGGTTGTAGACTTCTCCGCAGCGCGGACTAGCAGCAAATTCCTCAATGGCGCGAACCACGTCGTAACTATGAATATTGTCTCGGACCTGCTTGCCCTTATATCCGAAGACGGAATAGGTTCCGCCAGAGATCGCGACTTTCACCAGGTAGGAGAGAAAACCGTGAAGTTCGACGCCAGAGTGCGACGGCCCGGTCAGGCAACCTCCTCGGAAAATACAGACATTCATGCCGAAATAGCGTCCGTATTCCTGGGCCATCAAATCAGCGGAAGCTTTGGAAGCGCCGAAAAGTGAATGGAGGGTACGATCAATGCGGCAATTCTCACTAATACCATTGTAGTCTTCTGGGCGGGAGTATTCCCAACGAGTTTCCAGTTCTTTAAGGGGAATCTCGTTGGGAGCGTCACCGTATACCTTGTTAGTACTAAGGAGGACGAAAACCGCATCGGGGCAGTGGAGACGGGTTGCTTCCAACAAGTTGACTGTACCGAGAGCGTTAACTTCAAAATCGAGAATGGGGATGTCGCGTGCCTTATCGTGAGATGGTTGAGCGGCACAATGAATGATGAGGTCGAACCTCTGAGAGCGGAACAGGCTTTCAAGGGCAATACGGTCACGAATATCTAATTCATGGTGGATAAAGTTCCTAGTGACTTTCCGCAAGCGGTCCAGATTCCACGTTGTGTCGCCGGGATCGCCGAAGAAGATCCGCCGCATATTGTTGTCTATGCCGTGGACTGTCTGGCCCTGGCCGTCAAAATGTGTGACCGCTTCCGACCCGATGAGTCCACTGGACCCAGTGACGAGAATAGTTTTGGAGCGCATTCAGTTTTTATTATAGCGACAGATGACCGAGAGGAGGCTAGCCATTCTGCCGAATCCCGAAGAGGTGGCGAATTGGACGCGTTAGGTCGAGAAAAGTGTGCCAGATAGGAATGATCCTAGGGCGGAGAAAGCGCCAATAGGGAGCGAAGTGACGTCGGCGATTGGAGTGTTCGCCCTTGGCATCCAACATGTAAGTGGCGTCGTCGATGGTGTAAAGGTGCCACTGTCCACCCGCCAGCGAGTAGTTTTCGCGGGCTTGCTCATCAGTCCAAACTCCGGAAGCACCAACGGGATGATAACCGTAGTTATGATTTTGATGGACGGCAGTAACAAGGTTGCTGACGTCAACAACTGACGCTCCATCTTTGCAGGCGCGCCAAACCAACCAATGATCCCACCAGATACGGCCCACGACGAGCTCGGGGATGACGGGATAGAGGCCGCGGCGAAACGCAAAGTAATCGACGGCGTCGCCAGTCCGTTGCACTCCTCGAGCTCGCGCGAACCCAATAACTGTAGGCTCCCAGTTTGGCGAGGCGAAATCGAGCAACTGTGTGACGTCGGCATCCCACCGGCGGCCTACCATCAAGAACTTTTGATGCTGAGCGCTGACTTTTTGTAGAGCTGCTAGGAATGTCTGTGGGAGAATAATGTCGCAATTGGAGTAACAAATGATATCGTGACGTGCAATCTCTTGGCCGCGGCGGAACATATAGTCAAGCCGTTTAGTGCCAAACTTGTTGCGATCGACGTGCGGTTCGTGACGCAGGCCGAGTTCTCTGGAGACCTCAGCAGCTCCCTGGTCATCGCCAAAAAGAATCACTTCAACCCCGGGATCAAGGAGAGTCCAGCTTTTCAATGCGTTGCGTTGAATAATTCCGCTGTGGCCCTCAAACGGCTTGGCGGTCGTGCAAAACGTAAGCATCGTCACCTCTTACTCTTCCAACGCAGGCACTTTCATGATTGCCCTCAGGGGCAAAACTCTCGTCGTTGCGCGGTCGCTGCCTAGCAATCAGTTTTTATGTCGCGCCAGACAGTACAAATATGTTCCTTTTAGTCCCCGAATCCGAACATAAGGATATACCACCAGAGCCGCGGGGAAACATGCCGCATGCTTGATACGACCCAACTTCTGCGCAAGGCGCCGGCGAAGCGTAAGTGTGCCCTGCAAAGCTACTGAAGCCTTTTCTGGCGGCATCTGCATGAGGTCTCGAAAGCTGGTGCAAGACTCGCCGGTCAAGGAACTGCTTAGACCGGTTCGCAAAGACATATTTATCATAGCTGCGGTGTGAGCAATCCCGGCTCGCTGTTCTTGGACAGCCAAGACCTCGAAACCATTACCGCCCAAAAAGCTCCTTAGGGCGTTGACATTCCAGCGCAAAAAATGATTGGGTGGATAGTCGAGAACATCCGGCCCTGTAAGCCATCGCTCACGGTTGGGTACGCTTAAGGCTATGAAACCCCGCGGCCTGAGGCAGGTACAGACGTTTTCGATAAACTTCTGAGGCTCTGCTTGATGCTCCAATACCTCAAAAAAGCTGATGACGTCGAACTTCTTGTCTGGATATTGGCGAACGAACTCAGAAACACTCAACGGGAGAACTCTGGGCAGTCGAGCTTTCTCCTTCGCAAATGCCGCTGCCTCTCGGTCCAGCTCAATGCCTGTTACTTCGTAACCTGTCTCACGGGCGGCGGAGAGAAAATTTCCCGTGCCGCAACCAATATCCAATAACTCTCCTCGCTTCGGAGCAAGCGGGTCCCCAAGAAAATACCGATGCCCAGGCTCTAGTGGCAGCAACTTTTTATCCCGCCCACCGTACATTTGTTCATACCAACTGGCGTCCGGCATCTCCAGCGGAAGCCAGTAATAGAGATCGCAGGCAGAACAGACAAAAAGATCGTACTTGCCGTGACGTTCCCCGACCGCTTGGCCAACATGTTTTCCACATGCCGGGCAGCCCGTTTTGATGGGCGCCTTATGGGCTTCCTGAATCATTTGCACTCTCGTTTCATTGCAATTGAAACATACTGACGAAAGGATGGTGAACGAGCTTCGGCAGAACGTTTTCGTTGTTACGCAGTGAACATCTCGAGCACATCTCTGCTCCTTTCTTCAGGCACAGCGAGAAAATTATCGTTGTAGAATAGTTCTTGCCTATCTAGCGGAATGAGCGTCCCCTTCGGTTGAATCGCGAACCACTTGAAGTTAAATTGTTCAAAAAAAGAAAGAAGGTCATTGGCGCTATGACCCCACTGTTTAGCTCGTAGGTCACTCACCTCAGCAAGGATGATAGGGCGAGGAAACCGTCTCAAGAGATCGATTGCGCCAGAAAAAACTGCAAGTTCAGCTCCTTCAACATCGATTTTGATGAAGTCGACTTTACCGATTTGCTCGTCGTTGAGGACGGTATCGAGGGCGCGGATGCTGACGGTCTCCTGATGTGTTTCTACCGATTCACTAGGAGGGCGTAAGCTGTTGAGACCTGTTTCAGGACCTTCTGCGACGAAAAGCTGCGCCTGACCATTGCTTTGGCCTAATGCGAAATTGAAAACCTGAACATTACGGCAAGAGTTTATGTAAAGGTGACATTTTAATCGGGTTAGTTCTCTGTGAGAAGGTTCAAAAGCAAGCACCCGGCCATGGGGTCCAACCGTACGGGAAAAGAGGAGTGAGTAGAATCCTTTGTGAGCACCTATGTCGAGGACCGTCATGCCTGGCCGAATAATGCGCCCGGCCAATTCATATTCAACATTCTCGAATCCCTCCCAGAGGAGAGCCGCACCAATGAAATCATTTTCGGCCAACCACCACGCATGGATGGGAAGCCGGATAGGGAGTAAGGCATGTGGAAGCCAACGGAGATATCGTGCTCCCAAGGATTGTTTCTTCTGGAGCCACGGCTTCCGCAAAAAAGCGCCAATGCGTCGAAGGGGCGGAAGCTTGTCGGAGCTAAGTGAAGTCATGGAACTAAAGTCTCCACGGCATGAGCAGAAAGGTGAGCATGTTCTTTTTGATTAGACAGCTGGTCAATTCTCAAGTAATACCGCGCCGTTTATTGTGTAGCAATCGGTCAATAGCTCGATAAGCGGCCCCTGTTCGGCGATGTGCTGGATATAGCGGCAGCATCTCCCAAGGGCCGAATTCTGGCGATGGATCGGGCCAAGCAATAAGCGAGGTGGAACTTAGAGGAACTTTGGATGCAGCAAGGACAGTCCTACTACGAAACCCGTTGGGATCAGTTTCATAGCAGCGGTGAGAGGGCATCGGATGAGGGCTATAGCATTCCACGAAGCCGGCGCGTCGTAACATCTTGACCAGGCAAGATTCCGATGGATAAAAAGCCATGAATTTTAGGCCTTGATCCTGCTCATTGTTCTCGTCGATGAGCACCATCGCTGGTTCGGGGCTCGGGTAGACCATGCCCTCTACGAGCGCAAGTTTGTTGGTAAGTGCTGCAATGTTACGCACGACGCGAAAGGGGTTTTCTAGATGGTAGATGAGCCCGAAACAGAAAACCAGGTCAAATCTTCCGAGCTTGGCTAGATCTAAGTCCTCCGCATCCGCAAGTTGAAATTTCAGATGGGGATAGCGACGACGAGCCTCTTCAACATTTTCCGCACGGCCGTCGACAGCCAACACCTCCAAATCGAGCCGGTTCAGAAGATCGGCGTAATAGCCCAGTCCGCAACCCAGATCCAGAACAGTCTTCAGTCCCAGGTGATCCCTGACACCGGGAAGAATGTCCCTGATAGTTGTCGCCCGTGCTTCATTGAGAGCATCGTAGTGCGACTGGTCAAAAACCCAGGGAGAGGTCACTGATTATCCTTTCGAACTTGTTATATCCAGCTTGGACGGTAGGTTGAGATACCCGTTCCACTCTTCCTTCTGATGTTGGAAATTCGGAGAAGCAACAAGCAGATCTGGGACTGCTTCCCACAAATCTACATTCCCAGTTTCATCCCAAAGGCTCAGTTGCCAATTATAAGACTTCGGGCAGAGCGGTAGAAAGGGAAAGCTGTAGCTTAGCTCATGGATACCTGGCTCCAAGGTCAGATTGTCGGAGCTAAGAGCCCAGACAAGGTGCCTATCGGAATCGTACAAAGCAATACCATGATGCCCGTGGCGGAGGGGCGCTAACACTCGTAGCTTGAAGATTACTTTGATTTCTCCAATGGAATCAATTGTGTTCGGCGAAGAATCCGGAGCCCCCGAGATTTTCCAGGATAGAAATTGTGCTTTGGAAGAGCTCCCTGTGGCCATACTTTCGGAGGACCTGTCGCCAGAACTCATGGCGGATTCGTAGGCACCTACGACACCCGCGGTCGGGCCAATCAGCCGGGGGGCGCCACAGTCCATCCAGACGACCCGGTTACAGAGGCGGCGGATCTGGTTGAGTTGGTGGCTAACAAGAATTACGGTGCGTCCAGCTCGCGCCACATCGCCCATTTTTCCTAGACATTTCTTCTGGAACTTGATGTCACCAACCGCGAGCACTTCGTCCACGAGAAGGATTTCCGGCTCAAGATGGGCCGCAACGGCAAACGCCAAGCGTACGTACATCCCACTCGAGTAATGCTTCACGGGCGTATCGATAAACCGATCGAGCTCGGCAAACGCGACAATTTCATCAAATTTTCGGGCGATTTCTTGTTTGCCCATGCCGAGAATGGCTCCACTGAGAAATGTGTTTTCTCGGCCACTGAGCTCGGAGTGGAAGCCAGTGCCAACCTCGAGAAGACTGCCAACACGGCCATGAATTTCCGCCCAACCTACCGTCGGTCGAGTAATTCGAGAAAGGATTTTCAGGAGCGTTGTTTTTCCGGAACCATTTCGCCCAATAAGACCTAGGACCTCGCCCTCCATGACATCCAATGACACGTTGCGCAATGCCCAGAATTTCTCGGCACGTTCTCTGCGAAAAAGCGAGGCAGGCGAACGCATTAGTTGGGCGAGCGTATCTCGAAGAAGTCCGTTCGGACCACCAAGGCTGCGGCGGTATTCCTTTCCTAAAGAGTCCGTTTGTATAACCGTGGTGGTCATACGCGATCCGCGACCGTACCCTCCATACGATTAAAAAAAACTAGGCCGCCGAACACGGCGACGCAGACCATAGCCACGGAAGCATAAAGAATAGTGGCTGGAGGATGGCCAGTACCGGTCAGCGCCCATCGGAAGCCATCAATGACACCGGCCATCGGATTCAGGCCATACAGCCAGCGGTAGCGCTCCGGAACCATAGCACTCGAATAATAAACTGGGGAAGCGAGCGTCCAGAACTGGATGAGGAACGGGATGAGATAACGGACGTCTCTATAAAGGGCGTTCAACGCGGAGAGCCATAAACCTATGCCAAGAACGGTGGCGATGGCAAGCAGGAGAAAAAACGGGATGAAAATAATCGGCCAACCAGGGTGAATGCCATACGAAAGAACAAAGATAACGAGCATGACGAAGCCGATAGAGAAATCAACAAGGCCCGACAAAGCGGCGGAAATGGGCAGAATCAAGCGAGGAAAATATACTTTTGTAATGACGCGTTGATTTTCAACGACAACGTTGGTTGTGTTCAAGACCGCTGACGAAAAATAGGTCCACGGAACCACTGCGGCAAAGGAAAAAACGGGGTAGGGGAGCCCTTGCGAGGGAAGCTTGGCAAGCTTCCCAAAGAAAAGAGTGGCAACGAGCATGGTAAGAAGTGGCTGCAGAACAACCCACACCACTCCAATCAGAGTTTGTTTATAGCGAATCTTGACATCACGCCAGACGAAGAAATAGAGCAACTCACGATAAGCCCAGAGTTCGCCAAGACGAAGGTTAAACAAGCCGTGGGGAGGCTCAATGCGAAAGCTCACCGAGTCGCTTGGAGATTTAGCAACTGGGGTCGCAATAGATGAACTGGAGGTCACGAAAGACATAAATGGCAACCAAACTCGGCATCCCTGATGCCTTTTACAGAATAGCAGAAATTGCAACACGCCGACCGGGAGGCGAAGGAGCGGAAAAGTGCATTTTGAACAGGCTCAAGGGCGGTGGTACACAGCCGCTCCCTTCAAGAACGAAAAGATAAACACGCGAGGCACCCTATCAATGCGGAGGAGCACTCTGCTCGAGTTGCTGGATGTCGCGGTTTTCAATTTGTTTCATGAGTGTTTTTCGGCGGAAAAGATAGGCGTGGAAGTCAGTCATGACCTGTCGCGGAACCACGAACAATTGGTTGTGAATCACCTCTGAAAATGGAACGGGGCCACGTACAGGGATGAGATGCATTCCCCACTGAAAAATAAGGCCAAAGTTCCATAGAACAAAGAAGGTAATGGCCGTCGAAGCGGTGGCAAGCGCAGTCTTTTGAGATCGGAAAAACTGGGCGAAGCGATCAAGGAATACACTGAGACCGATAATGAAAAGCGCCGTGAGGGAGACGAAAAATCGATTGCCGTACGAGGATATGCCCGCCCAATCAGGGTAGATCGAGATGAAAAGATAGAACGCCATCAGTGCGACGAAAAGCGGAATTCCTACTTTGGGCAGTCGAAATGCAAAGATGAGCAACCCGATAATGGAAAATCCAAGAAGCGGTGTCCATGACAGCAGGCCGTGATTGGACGAGAACAACACGCTAAAAAAAACCGGAGATCGCCAGAGAAAATCGCGGATAGGATAGTAGCCTGTCTCGAAAGGTCCCCCATACACAATTGTGCGGGAGACAAAAGTGGGGATCATCAATACGATGACCACTATCCCAAAGAGGAGATGGCGGGTAAACAGTTGCGGGAAACTCGGCGAAGACGAGCGTCCTGAACCAAGAATGCGAGCATACTGTCCGGCGGCCTCGACAGCTAGAACAGTGACAAGCATCAAATTCGCGTAGTAAACATCGAGCATGAGCCCAACGATGGCTCCCAGCAGCAGCCATTGCGGCAGACTTCGGTCTTCTCTGGTGGCATCCCAGTACCAGAGAAACAAAGCAACCACGAACGCGGAATTGGCATGCGACCAGGATGGATTGAAGTACATGTAAACCGGTAATGAACTGGCCCACCAGATGGCCACGGTTGCAATGAGAGACCACACTGAATCAACGTATTTGCGGGCAAGCCGATAGGAAAGCAACAGGCCAAGAAAAGCGTACACACAGGTACCGAATGCCATCGCATAACGGTACGGGGCCGAGAAACCATCAGCGGCAATGTGGTAGCCCAGGGCTCGCGCCAGGAAAACACCCGCGTGAGCAATTAGAAGGAACGGAGCCCACAGCATGGCTGGACCAACAGTAAAATGATTTTCGAGGTGGCCTGTCCGAGTGCGGAACTCCTTCTTGGGCTGTCCATTCTCATCACAGTGGGCTTCGCGAAAACTGTCATTTGCCGATTGATAGTCGTGCGTAAAATCCAGATCGTGCTGAATGAGCGGGGCTCGGGCGTAGGCGTAATAACCGACACCATCCCCGCGAACCCAGGGGTTCATTAGTGGGAGACTAATCAGAAAGAGGATCAGCAGTATCCACTCGAATCGGAGGTGTTGCGCTTGGAGTTGTGGATTCAAGTCAGATTCCAATTCGCCCCTGAAACGATCTCCTGAAGGTGAAGCAGGACCTTTCCACTCGGCCACTCAAACAAAGTGACCGGACAGAAAAGGTCACTCACACTTGCAGTCATTCTACAGGAAAGCACCAGGCAAGTCCCCGGTAGATGCTCACGGTTCGGTGGAAATCAGGTTCAGGCGACAGAACGATTGGCAGCGGCGTCGGCCAATAGGCCTTCTTTTTGCTTGTAATAGCTCGCGACACGGTCAATGATCTCCGCCAATCCGGTCTGCGGGCGAAAACCGGTCAAAGATTGCAGTTTATCGATGCAAGGGACACGCCGCATCATGTCTTCGAAGCCTGGCTCATATGCCTGGTCGTAGGGAACATAGTGAATCGGCGAAGTACTGCCGGTCCGCAACTTCACCGTTTTAGCCAGATTCTCGATGGTAACCTCTTCGGTGTTCCCGATGTTGATAACCTCGCCGATAGCAATTTCCAGCGGGATCAAACGCAAGATAGCTTCGACAGTGTCTCGTACGTCGCAGAAGCAGCGCGATTGCTTCCCATCGCCGTACACTTCGATGGGCTCATTTACTAGTGCCCGCTGAACAAAATTCGGCAACACCATGCCGTAACGGCCCGTTTGTCGAGGCCCTACAGTATTGAAGAAACGGGCTACTATGACTGGCTGCTTCCTTTCCTTCCAATAGGAGAGCGCGAGAAACTCATCGAGGGCTTTCGAAGCGGCGTAGCTCCAGCGCCCTTTGGTTGTCGGGCCGAGGACAAGATCTGCATTCTCGTGGAAGGGAACCTGCGTGTTCTTCCCGTAAACTTCAGACGTGGAAGCCAGTAGTACAAGTTTCTTTTTCTTTGAAGCTGCCTCCAGTATCATCTGCGTGCCGTTCACATTGGTCTCAATAGTGCGAACAGGGCTCTCAACAATGAGCTTGACCCCCACCGCTGCAGCGAAATGGACCACGACGTCGGCGTCATCTACAAGTTCCGCAAGCAGTTGTCGATTCTCAATGCCGTCGAGGTGATACTCCAAATTTTCAGAACCCTTCAGGTGGCGGATATTTTCCATGCTTCCGGTGGAGAGGTTGTCTAGAAGCACAACCTTGTCACTCCTCCCTAGCAACCGCTCTGCAAGATGAGAGCCGATGAACCCCGCACCGCCGGTGATGAGGAATCGCAACGTTGCCTCCTTAAAATCTGTCGGAATCGTCCTGGTCTTCGGGGGAGGCCGGAACGCGAGCGGGCGAATCTTCGTGTGACGCTTCCAATGCTTCCTGTGGGCCGTAACCATAGGAATATGGGTAGTAGCGATAGGAGTAGTAATAATCTGGCGCGCTCGAATCCACAGCGTTGAGGACAACTCCTAGCAAATGGGCTTTGACGCTGACGAGTAAGTCGCGGGTACGGGTGAATGCTTCCTTGGGAGTTTCCCCACTGCGGACGACGAGCAAAACACCATCCGTTTGCACTGATAAAATGACGGCGTCCGTGGCCGCCATGATCGGCGGCGAGTCAATCACAATGAATTTGTACTTTCTGCGTAATTCCGCGATGGCTTCCGTCAGCTTGTGAGAAGACAAAAGGTCAGCAGGATTTGGGGGCAACGGCCCCGTGGGAATGGCGGCGAGATTTGGAATTGTAGGATGAGAAATGGTTACTAGGTCTAATGTCGAAACACCTGCCAGATAAGAACTCAGGCCCGCATACTTTCCGGTCCCCAAGTTGAGGAGCCGGCCCACCCCAGGCTTACGTAAGTCTGCGTCGACGAGGACTGTCTTGTCACCCAATTGCGCTAGGGTAACGGCGAGATTTGCAGCGGCGGTCGTTTTGCCCTCCCGGGGAAGTGCGCTGGTCACCAAGATAACCTGTGGCGGATGATCGGGCTGAGAGAGCAGGAGCGCTGTCCGGAGTGCACGAAAGGCTTCGGACATCTGTGATTTGGGTAGATGCTGGGCAACCAATTCAATGCGCTTTTCATGACCGTTGCTGGAAGCGGTCTTGAAAACTCCTGAAGACTTTGCCGTATTCGACTCGCCCCCAAAGGCAGGAACGACCGCGAGAGAAGGCAATCGCGCCAATGTCTCCACGTCATCGGGGGTTTTCACGGTGTTATCCAGGTACTCACGGAGCAAAGCGAGGCCGACGCCACCCACTAGTCCAACGAGAAAGGCAAGGGCGATGTTGCGGGTCTTAGCTGGGCGCGAAGGCGTTGAAGGAACCATAGCGGGGTCTACGATTCTGATGTTCGAAGACTTTAGACCGGATGAAATCTGCGCTTCCTTCAGTTTGGTTTCCAAACTGTCATATAGCGTCTTATTCGCCTCGGCTTCACGTTTCAAGATGTTGTACTGGATCATCTTCTCCGACATTACATTTACTTCGGCTTTCTGTTCGTCGAGTGCCCTGCCCAAGAGGTCTTCGTGTTGTTTGGCTTCTCGATACTCGCTCTCGAGCTGTGCAATGATCCCCTTGCGTTCTCGCATCATCTGCGAATCCAGATTCTTCATTTGTTCCTGCATACGCAGTACCTTGGGGAAATTCGGGCCGTATTGGTTTACGGCATCGGTGTACTGAATGGAAAGATCTGCCTGCTTTTTCTGCAAATCCTGCAAAACAGAATTGTCCCTGAGTTGTGGAACAGCATCCAGATCGCCAGCCTTAGCAAATTCGTAAAGAGCCTGCTTCTTAAGGCTGTCGTTTTGCGCGTCAGTTAGTTCCTTGTTCAAATCAGCGAGCCGTTCAGTCGCGACGTTGCTCCTGTCGTTCTTGTCATCGACGGACCAAATCTGATTGCTTCGCTCATACTCAATTCGAGCGTCTTCGGAGCGCCTCACTCTCACGCTAAGCTCATCGAGCTCTGTTTGAAGCCACTTGGTCGCGTCTGCGGTGGATTCATAGCGGCTCTTGTAATTTTGTTCAATGTAATTTTCGAGGTGTGCATTGAGCAAACGTGAAGCAAGCTGTGGATCAGTAGACTCAAAAGTCACTTCCATCAAACGTGTGGTCGGAATGCGTTTGACTGTTAGGCTCCCAAGAAATGCTCCGATTTCCGGAGGTAGCTTCTGATTTTTCAGCGTCCCAGAAGCAATAGCCTCTGACCCATTGCTACCTGAAAATTCTGGATTGCCCGCAAGATTCATGTTTCGAATTGTGAGTAGCGCAAGGGTCTCGCTCGTGAGAATGCGTGATTGGGTCTCAATGTAGTTTTCGGTATCCATCTCAAAGTCGTATGGATCCGCGCCTTGAAACGGCAGAATGTTGTTGCTCTCGCGGTCAATCTCTATTTTTGCGCTGGCAGTGTAGACCGGCTTCATGCGAAAAGTCGCAATACTGACGATTGTGACTACCGCAAGCAGAAAAGAAAGAATCAGCCATTGATGCTTGCGAAGAATCAGCAGGTAGTCGTAAAGGTGTGGTTCGCGGGGGGAAAGTTCGATTGCAGGGGTACGCGAAGAGGAAGACAGAACTTCAACGTTACTATTCGGAGCGAGGTCCCTCGGCAAGATTTTTGATTCGTCAGTCATTCATCCACTCTATTGATAAGCAATCCGGTAAATTGCGACGGCTGTGGTAACAGCTACAGCGATCTGCAGAGCTTGGAGCAGGGCTTCCTTGACATGATTATCCGGAATATAAAGGACGTCGCTAGCGCGCAGTTGAATATCTTCGGATTTTTGATTGAGGATTTCCTTTAGATCCACTTCGGTTTCGGTCTGCTTGCCTTGATCGTCTTTCCTAATAATGACAGCATGATCGAGTTTTGCGATCCTCGTCAGACCCCCGGCGAGGGCCAGCACTTTCATGCTCGTGAGTTGGGTGCGGTCACTAGACAACACAAACCCACCAGGATGGTTCACGGCACCGAGCACATAAATGATACCCGCATGGGGTACTGTGACGACATCGCCAGCCTGTAATGGAATATTGTTGCGCGTGTCCCCCGTCTCCAGAAGGTCATTCAGATTAATGGTGATGATATTTCCAGCCGAGGTGGACGTTTCCGTCAAATTGCCAGTAGCCGTCTTGGGAGGCGGGTTTTGCGCTAGTTCGGATGCAGCAGGAAAGGAGGGAGGATTCGTCGGGGGTGTCTCGGCCTTCCCGGAAGATGTTGAGTCTGATTGGCCCGGGACTTCAATGGAGTCTGCTGCTCCCGGGGCCGATGGTGAAATTGGTTCGGGATTGGGAACCAATGCAAAGCTGGAAGGGCGGGCCCGGGTTACGATGATCGTGTCACCGGCATCATTCGTGATGCCACCCGCTTCGGCGAGCGCTTCGAGCAAACTCACATTTGAATCTGCTTCATACACCATGGGGTGTGTGACCGCCCCTACGATGGTAATCGGCTTACTTTTGTGCTCCTTCACGATGACGCCGACCTCGGGATGACTGACCAATCCGTTTGCTTGCAACACATCCGCGATCACTTGTTCCGTCTGCAATTCCGTCAGGCCCGCCACGTGCAGACGTGTTGGCACTAGAGGAATGCTGATCGCGCCGGATTGGTTGACGCGGACCTCCCGCGTCAGCTCAGGTACATCGAACACAGTAATGCTTATGAGGTCTCCGTTTCCGATCGTGTAGTCATGAGAGGCTGGCTTCGAAGCCGTGCTGAGATTCCGAATCCGGTCATTTGCTTCCTGAGGTGTCCCAACAACAGTAAGCTCCTGCGCAGAGATGGACGACCCCCTGTGGAAAATGACAATAAAGGCAACGCAGGGCAAAAGATAGCGTCGGCCCCCGAGTCTAGCCAGGACCTTCAACTTAGTTGTCCCCCTCAGAACATTATACAAGCTGTCTCCGGCGGCATCCCTAGTGTTTTCGTCTGCCCTTGCGCCGCCCCTTGTCTGCTACCTTGGGAAAGGCGGGCTCTAGGCGGACAGTCGCCAAGTGGGCAGAGACAAGAAAGAGCAGGGCGTTTGCTGGGATGTGAAGATTGAAGTCTACCAGACTATGAACTAGGATCCCAGTACACGACACCAGTCCGGTAGCGTTAAGCACAGAATCGAACGACTCCTCCAAGGTGGTCATCCCTTTCGCGGCGTGGAGCAGGACAACCCCGAGAAACCAGAGGCAGCAGAGCCCCCCGACTACACCAGTTTCGGCCAGGAGTTCCAGATAGTCATTATGCGCGTGGTTCACAATTTTTCCGTCGTAAAGCGAATCGTATGGAGGAAAGACCATTTCGAACGTGCCGAGCCCTGTTCCAACCAACGGATGGTCGCGGAAGAGCCGCCAAGTGTCCAGTCGCATGGCGGTTCGCTTGCCTGGAGTTGCCTCGAGCGTCTGCATTTCCACAAAGCGCCCCAAAACTTCGTTGATTCCAATCCAAGAAACAGCCACCACCGCGGTCAACACGATAACCCCGCCAACGATTGCATACTTGCTGTGGATCCGTCGGGCTAATAACAGCAGAAAAAGAACGAACATCTGCGATGCGAAGCTGACAATCCCTCCTCGCGAAGCGGACAAGAGCAATGCCACGATCGGTACTAAGGCAAAGAGTGCTACCAGGAAAAGACGTTCCCGCCGAACCTTTCCCAGTACTAGCGGCACTAATGCCATTGGGATCACCATCTCGGCAAATCCCGCGAAATGATTGCGATTCGCGTAAGGTCCAAAGGGAATTCCGCCGTAGTGCATCTCCCGAAACCAATAGAGCTTCCCGTTAAAGGTCAAGTGCTGCAGAATTGCAAAAATCGACACGAAAAACCCCAAAGTCATGACAAACCAGATAAATCCTCGCCAGTGATTTCTTCGAGAAAAGGCCTGGGAAAGCAGAAAAATCACAACTAAATACACGATCAGGAGCTGCAAATTTTCGCGTGTGTAATATTGTGAAGTTGTTAGGTGAAAGACCAACTGAAAGCCAACGACTAGAGCAAGAGCGCAAAGCGGCAAAAATTCTGCGGAAATGAACAGTTGTTCCGCTCGCCTCCGATATTGTTGGATGGCCCAGAGAATGAAAAGAATAGCCGCCCCAACCTCAAGAACTGCCTGTGACCATTCCTCTACCGCACCGAATGCCAACACGGCGAATGCAAGCAAAGAACAGATGGCTACGCGGAAAAATCTCATGGTTTGCGATGCTCCGCGGACTCTGGCACCAGGTTTACGTCGTCCACCCAAGCACTGCCGGAGATACGCACTTCTGGATTTTCGCTTGGGTCACGGGTGACGCAGATATGAATGCGATGAATGTCAGGGCCGGCTGTCCAGGTCGCTTCAAGAAGAGTCCAAGGATTCGTTCCATGAATCTCTCGTGTGTTCAGCACCGGACTCTTCGGGTCCTCGATGGCGCGAAGACGAAATCCGACCCCCTGATCGCTGGTGATTCCCTCTGTTTTGATCCATCCGGAGAAATGATAAATCGTGTTTGGCTGGACGACAGCATCGGTGCAAGCAGCCTGCAGATTGGGGTTATGTTTACCGTCAAACGTAAGCCGCAACGATTGTCTTCCGGAAACTTTCTCGGTCTTGTCGAGATAGATATTCACACCCTGAACGATCGGCTGGAAGTGCCAAGCAAACGAATATCCATTGAATGAATAACCTTTACTTTCCGACTCAAAACTGGGATCCCACACGACAGAATCCGGAAGCTGCAGAAGCGGCGGCAAATTCATGGTGGCCACGCCTTGGTCCCACACCTTCCGTGCTTCCTCGGGTTCACCCACACGAAGCAATTCTGAAGCGAGACCCTCCACATCGCGATTCGATAGGCGAGGATGCAGATCGATTAGCCTTGCCCAAACAGCTTGCGCGACGTCAAGTTGCTTCTCGCTAGTCGCCTCATTAATCACGTCGACATACACGTTTGGCTTCTCTGGCAGTACTGAGGTCACAATTTCGTCGATATTCGGATTGGCGCGGTAGGCTCGCGAGAATGCGGCCGCCGCACGCCGCGGGTCGGCTTCGACCGCACGGCGCAATTCCGCATAGGCGGGCGCCTGGTCTCCTTGCCGCAAAAGGAAGTTGCCATAACGCCAGGACACTTCGGCGGAAG
The DNA here is from genome assembly GCA_963842585.1 of Candidatus Acidiferrales bacterium. Classification (GTDB taxonomy): domain Bacteria; phylum Acidobacteriota; class Terriglobia; order Acidiferrales; family UBA7541; genus Acidiferrum. Next base: position 254,956 of record CAWJHG010000008.1, on the reverse strand, counting down.
TGGGGTAGCTCTTCTTGGCCTCGAGATAGGCCTGCCGGGCCTCTGCAACATCGCCGTCGAGCTCATAGGCGGTCCCGAGATCCAGCCAAGCTTCGGTGTCGAGCGGATTTAAGGCGATCGCTCTCCGGTAGGCCTCACGCGCCGCGCTTGCGTCGGGCTGTTCCAGGTTGTATTGCTCGAACCGGCCGAGGGCGTACCAGTAGGCGGGATTGCCGGGCTCCAGCCGCACTGCCAATTCCAACCGTTTTGCGGTGGTTCCTTCCGAGCCATAGCGCGCGATCGCCGCCCGAACGGAAAAGAAACAGAGCCACAGCCCGATGACCGAAGCCACGACCACCAGTAGTCCGCGTGAAAGGGAATCCGACAGACGAAGGATCATCGGTCACAACTCTGCCTAGTCAGAAGCATGGATGCAAGACTAAATTGGGGCCAGGAAAAAGCTGCGTTTTGCGTTGAAGCGGCCCTACCTTCCGTACCCGCTATGGCCGTTCTCTTCGCTGCGCCCGCGCCGGCGTACATCAATTCCGAGGCGCTTGATCTTCTGATTGAGGGTGGACAACGGAATCAGGAACCGCTCGGCGGCTTCGGTCTGGTTCCACCCGCACCTTTCGAGCATGTCGATGACGATGCGCCGTTCCACCTCGTCCATGATCTGGAACAGGGACGGATTGGGGTTATCGGCCGCGGTCCGTGAACCCGGTTCCCCTGGAAGGGGCGGCAAGAATTCCGATAACTGCAGGCGAACGCCGCGGACGATCTCTTTGCTCCGAATCGAATCCGGGAGCAGATCAACGTCGACGCGCTCCTGGGTAGAAAGAACCACGGCACGCTCGACCACGTTTTCGAGTTCCCGGACGTTGCCTGGCCAGTCGTAGTCCATCAAGAGTTTCAAGGAGCTGGGCGTGAAGTGGCGCAAGGGCTTGGTGTTTTCCTCGCAGAACCGGTCAAGAAAGTGCGCCAGCAAGAGAGGAATGTCCTCGCGCCGTTCGCGAAGCGGAGGGAGCCGCAGGTGAATCACATTCAACCGGTGGTACAGGTCCTCGCGGAATCGCCCCTCTTTGACGAGCGAAAGGAGGTCCACGTTTGAGGCAGCCACGATGCGGACGTCCACTTTGAGCTGTTCGGTTCCGCCGAGCCGCATGAATTCACGTTCCTGAATGACGCGCAGGAGCTTGGCCTGGGTTTCCGGGCTGACGGTCGCGATTTCGTCAAAGAAAATGGTTCCCTGATCGGCAACTTCAAAAAGGCCTTTTTTCGAAGCCACCGCGCTCGTAAACGCACCCTTCACATGCCCGAACAGCTGGGATTCGAGCAGATCCACGGGAATGGATCCGGTGTTGACCGGAACGAAGGCTTTATCCGCGCGTGGCGAGGCGGAGTGAATCGCCTTGGCGATCAGTTCTTTACCGGTGCCGCTCTCCCCGCTGATCAGAATCGTCGAGCGCGAAGGCGCGACCTGGGCCACCAGGTCGAGAAGCGTCAGCATCTTCTCTCCCTTGCCCACGATATTGGGGAAATTGAAGCGCTGTTTCAAGGCGCGCTTCAGCTGAACGTTCTCTTCGCGCAGCCGGCGGGCCTCGACGGCTTGCGCCACCTGGGCCAGGAGTTCGTCGTTCGACCATGGCTTGGTGATGTAGTCCATGGCGCCGCTCTTGAAGGCTGCCCGGGCCATCTCGATCGAGCCATAGGCGGTAATCAGTACGATCGGCAGATGCGGATCCTGCCGGTGCACATCCTTGAGCAGCTCGATTCCGTTGCGATCGGGGAGGCTGACGTCGAGCAGCATCAGGTCAAACGGACGCTCCTCGAGCCTCGATAATCCGGACAGCGCGGTTTCGGCGCTTGCCACCAGATAACCTTCGGTCTTCAGCAACAGCTCAAGACCTTCGCGAATCTCCGATTCATCATCGACGACGAGAATCGAACCTTTAGACATGGACAGCTTTCCTAACCGCGGGGAATTCGACATGGAACGATGTTCCTCGGCCGGGGGTAGATCGTACGTCGATCTTGCCGGCATGTTCCTTGATGATCCCGTAACTCACGCTCAGGCCCAGACCGGTTCCCCGGCCCCCGGGCTTGGTCGTGAAAAAAGGATCAAAAATTTTATGGATGTGTTCTCGCGAAATACCGTTGCCGGTATCCACAACCTCGATTTCAACGCTGCCGTTGTGCGCCGCGGTGCGGACTTCGAGCATGCCTCCAAGCGGCATGGCATCGCGGGCATTGAGGAACAGGTTGAGAAACACTTGCTGCAGCTTGTTGGCGGAGCCGCGCACCGGCGGCAGCGAATCCCCGAGCTGTTTGACGACCTGAATCTGCGACGTTTTCAAGGGATGCGCCACCAGCGACAGGGTTTCTTCGACCACGTGATTCAAATCGACATCGGCCAGTTCGCTCGGGCCGGTGCGCGAAAAATTCAGGAGGTTGTTGACGATTTCGCTGGCGCGGAAGGTCTGCTTGACGATTTTGTCGATGATGGCATGCCGGGGATCGCCCTCGGGCATCTGCTTGGCCAGCATCTGGATGTAGTTTGAGATGACCGCGAGAGGCGTATTCACCTCATGCGCAACGCCGGCCGCCAGCAATCCGAGCGACGTCAGCTTTTCGGTCTGGGACATCTGCTCTTCCATGCGCTCGCGCTGGGTCACATCGTCGAACAGCAGCAGGCGCCCGATCTTCTCTCCGGATTTGCCGACCAGGGGAGTAATCGAGACGTTGAGGACGACCGATTTTCCCTGGTGCACCAGGCGATGCTTGTAAATTCCGGTGACCTGTTCTTCATCGCCGCGCGCTTCAATTTCGAGAACCAGTTCCTGCGGCAGCAGCGAGCTGAAGGGTTTGCCGACGGCGTCGTTCTGGCTGACCATGAACAACTGCTCCATGCGGCTGTTCCAGGCGTCCACCGTCCCCAGAAGGTCGACAGCCAGCACCCCGACGTTCAGAGATTCGACGATGTTCTCGCTGAAGTCTTTTAGCCGCGCGACTTCGACGGCCTTCTGCTCGAGGGTCGAATAAAGCTGCGAGTTGTCGAGCGCAATGGCCACGTAGCCGGCAATCGTCTGCACCAGCTCGACGTCATCGCTCGACAAATAATCACCATCGACGGTCTTGCCGAGGCCCAAGACCGCAACGGTGTGGTCGCGGATGCGGCAAGGAATAAAGTAGTTCAGTTCGAGTTGTTCGAGGGTCCGCCGCACGGAGTCCGTCACCTCTCTGGCGCCACGCGGAGACTCGAAGAAAATGGGTCCGCTCTGAAACTCCTGCCGGGAAGGAGAGATGAAACTCAGATCCAGGGACTCCACCAGGCGCACGCCCATCGAACGCGCCAGGCGCATCTCGCCGGGCCGCGTGGAGTCTTCGACGAAAATGGCCAGGCGGTCGACCAGCAAGGTCTGCGAGACCCGGTCCATCACCGAACCGAGCATGGGCTCGAGGCGCACTTCGTTGGTCAGCGTGCGACCGAACTCGATCAAGGTGCGCCGGTAGTTCAACCGGTCGCGGTAGAAGAAACGGTCGAGCCGCGCCTGGATGCCTTCGCGAAACGGCTGGAACAGGAAGGCCGCGATGACGATGGCGATCATGCCCGCGACCGGCCCGCTCGTCTGGGTGTGGAAGATCTCGGCGATCAACGCCACCAGCGCAAAATAAACGCTCGCGACAGCCGCCGTGGCCGCCGTGTAGGCCAGCCCGCGCTTGAAAATAATGTCCACATCCATCAGGCGGTAGCGGACGATGGCATAGCCGAAACAGAGCGGAATCAGAACCAGGCTCAACGCGGAAAACTGCATCCACGGCTCTGTGGCGGCGTCAAAAACGTACGGCACGATATAAAACAGCGTGAAGGGCAGACTGCCGGCCAGGGTGCCGCCGGTCAGCCATTTCAGTTGCTGCCGGAGAATGCCGGAGCGCGAGTGCCGGTAGCTCAGATGGAAGACCAGGCCGGCCGCCAGGAAGCAGATGGCCAGAAAACTCAATTCGATCTGGTCAAGCGTCACGCGCGACCGCGTGGTGGGCACGAACCCGAGCGCGTTGATGGTGGTGAGAATGTGCACGGCGAGCAGCACGGTCGGCACGCCATACACGGCGCCAATCTTCAGGATGGACTTGCGGCTGGCTTCGGTGCGCCCGGGAAAGACCAGGGCAAAATGCAGCAGCAACGCCGGTGCCAGCAGTCGGGCCACGACACTGGCCCAGTACACTTCAAGGTCAAACGCATCCAGCTTTCCGCTGTACTGAAAGGAATACAGAATGAAGGAAACCAGGCAGAAGACGTAGAAGTGCACCGCCCGCGGAGCGTTCCACCTGCGGATGAAGATAAACAGGCCGATGAACAGGTACAAGAGGCCCACCACGCGCAAGTAGTTCTCAACCGTAAGGGGTTTGTGGGGCGGGGTGGTGATCAGCCGGGTTTCAAACTCTTCGCCGTTGCGGGAGAGCTTGTAGCGCAGTTGGGTCCAGAGCCCGGCGCGGTACAGGCGGCGGGCAACAGAGGCGGCGCTCGGTACGGAAGCGTCGTTGATCGCGAGCAGGATGTCTCCGGGAAGAATGCCGGCGGCCGATGCCGGCGAGTTCGCAGTGACCTTCCAGGCTTCGATTCCCGTTGCGGTATCGGACCAGGCCACCCCGTCGTCGACCAGGTCATAGCGCGAACGCTGAACGAAGTTCAGCCAAGCGAAAATGACTGCCGCCAGAGTTGCTAGCGCCAGTACAACCGCCCCCACGCTGACACGGAGACTTTCCTTCATGCCTAAGGTCCCGCCACTCGCTTGCTTAGTCATTCAGTGGAGCAAGTCCCGTTCCAATCTTTGGTAGATTTCCTGCTAAATAACTATATTAAATTCAGTAAATTACGGCAATTCAAGGAGGGCAGCAGCTGGGGTGTCCATTTTCTGGTAGGCGGGATACAACTTTCCAGAACTCCTCGGCAGCTCAAAACTGCAGGCTTAACCCACCTCGGAAACTCCGAAATGCAGGAACCAGAAGCACCTGGCCTTCCCGCGTACTGACCAGCACGTTTCCCTGGGCCAGCAAGTTGTCGCACTCCGCATTGGCTTCCCACCGCCCAAAAGTCGGCCAGGGCAGGGGTTGGCGAATCCCCACCTGCAGAAAGGGATTCACGTCATAAAGCGCCTCTCCATAAGGATCCACATGCGACAGGGCCAGCCCGTTCACCCACTTGTAGCCGGCCGTCAGCCGGGTCCGGGTGACCGGAATCTTTCCCGTCACCTGCATGGCGGCGGAATTCCTGCCTGCAGTGCGCAGAGAATCGCGCAAAGCGCCATCCGTGCCCCCGATGGGCACCAGGGCGCCCGAGAAGGCGTAGATCGCCGTCAGTTCGAGATCGTCGGTAATCCTCTGACGGAGGGCCAGGCGCGTTCCCCAGGAGACCGAGGAACCGCCGTCATAGGCAAACCCTTTCGAGTAGAAATCCTGGAAGTAATCGGCGGGCGGCAGATCCATGCCCTTCCCGAACAGAGCGACGTGGCTGCTGTCATCGTGGAAGGCAGCCACTTGAAGAACGCTGTGCGGCCCCAGTTTGCGTTCGGCGGCCAACTCCTCGTGCCTGCCGTTTTCGAGAACCGCTCGGCCCTGATGCCACAGGAGAGCCGGGAAGGAGTCCAGTTGATTGAGGGCGGTCGCCAGTACACCGCCGGGATTGCTTTCGGTCAGTTCGGCAATGGAATTATCGATATCGCCCACTCCCACGGGCAGGGCAGCGTAGATGGCATCGAGATACCACTCGGAGGAAAGCTTCGTTTCGAGTGCCAGCCGCGGACGGATCGACCAGGCCGACGAGCCGGCACCGACCAGCACATACTCGCCGCCAACGTGCAGGACCGTCCGATCACCGAAAGTCAGTGTGCCGTTCTGCGCCAGCCTCACGCCGCGGAAAGTCGGCCCGTCCGGGCCGATCCTTGCTTCGCGCAGCACGATCGTGCTCACCGGCGCATTTTCTGCTGCACCCATCGGCAACCACAGGGTGGCTAGCCCTCCGGCAGGAGCATCCTCGTCGTAGCTGACCTGACCGGCAAAGATCACGTGATTCGATCCTTCAACCTGCTGGTTATAGGCGAAAGCCGTGCCTGGCGCACCATCCACGTTGGCGATCGAGCCGGGCCTGCGGGCTCCGCCCGTCACCTCCACCCGGCCAACGCTTTTCGCGACGCCCATATCCGCGATGACCGCGGTGCTGTCGTCGGTGTCCTCTTCATGCCACTGCAAAACGGGACGCATGCCGGAGGAGGAGCGCAACACCCACTTCCAGTCATCCGCTTCCACGGTGCCGCTGGCGGGCGGGCGACGCAGTTGCTCGATCGAGGCAAACAGCGATTCGAGTTGCACCCCGACTACGGTCGTCAGGTTGGGTGAAATCTGAATGTGTTTCTCAAGGGCCGGCAGAAATCCGGCCAAGGTCACCTTGACGGTGTACAGGCCGGGAGGCAGGCTCTCGGCATGGAAAAGACCCTGGGTATTGGTGAGGAGTTGATGACTCAGGAGGACGCCGGGTGCTTCGGCGAGCACTTCCACACTGGCACCGAGCTGCGGGGTTCCGCTTGGGTCACGAACCACGCCTGAAATCGTTCCCGAAGAAGACTTCGGACTGGACTGTGCGGAGGCAAGAGGAGGGCTGGCACACACACTGAGAGTGGTAGCCAATAAAACACCGAAGCACAGGAGCGGGCCGTGCTTCACTTCGTCTACCTCCCCGGCGTTGCGATCGCCGCTGCCTTCTGCTCCGTTGGAGCCTTGATGGAAAAGTCCGCTGTCCTGGAAATTGTAGCCTGCGCCAGCTTGTCGGTCGCGCTGACTTCGAGAGTATACTTACCCGGGGCCAGGGTGGCTAGCGGCAAAAGTCGCTCAATCGTCACCTGGTCGCCGGTCTGCTTCATCTCTTCAGAAGTCTCCTTGAACTGCATGACCTGCTGGTCGCCCCTTTTGACGGTATAGACGAAGGCGGCATCGGACTTGTGGGTCTTTTCGTCCGGCTTCAAATTATAGACCTGCAGATAAATCCCCATCTTATCCGAGGTCGAGAAGTTGGCATCGAGCTTCGGACGGACCTTCGAAGAACCGAGCACGAACTGACCGGTGCCCACTTGCTTCGCGGGTACATGCTCAATCTGATCGGCCAGGATGAGTGTGCTGGCTTCGAGTTTGTCATCGTCGTAACGAGGCACGGCCAGCCGGGTGTTGACGGCGCCGACGTTGCCGCTGCTGACATCCTTGATGACGATGTCCAGGCGGTACAGGCCGGGGCGCAAGGGCAAGGCCTTCTGGTAGACCGACAGCTGTTTGACGGCCAAGTTGAACAGGGAATCCGGGTAGTCCTTCATAACCGAATCCTCAAAGGTCTGGACGACGCGGCCGGTCAAGGTACTGACGCGCGCGAAGATATTCACTTCGGCCGAGTGCACGCCGTCTTTGGCCTTGAAGGAGAGCTGGCTGTTCGGGATTTGCACGGAAATAGGAACCAGTACGGTGTCGTCGGTGACCTTCAGGAAATCGGTGCGGTATTCAAACTTCAACTGATCCCGGACCATGCGCGAGGTAACGATGGCTTCTAGATCCTTGTACTTGACATCGGGAGGACGCTGCACTTTGGAATACAGTTCCAGACGATTGAACTCGTCGAGACTGGCCGGCGTGCCGCCAAGAGAGGTGGGCAAGGTCGTGCCATCGGACCGCGTGAAACGATCGGCCTTCGAGGCCATGCCCATGGATTCGAGCAGGCTGAGTCCCGCGCCGGGAACGTGCGTCAATGCGTCTTTTTCCGACGGATCCATGGTCATGTGGTATTCGCCGCTGCCGCTCGGATCCACGAACTCAAGAATCACGTTCTCCTGGATTCCCTGCAGATAACGGTACCGCCAGGTTTCCCAAGGATAGGTCGTGGTCGAGCCGCCGCCTTCTTCCATCGGCCGGTCATAGGTGCCACCGGTTGGATGCGACTCGATTTCATCCGGAGGACCCCAAATAATGTAGATTCTTCCACGGTCGGTCTTCCACCCCGGGATACCGGAAGCAAAGTGCTCGTTGGCGTAAGCGATGCGCCGGTAGTGCTCTTCTTTAAAATCGTTATCCGGCAGGTCCGGATTGCTGCTGCGCCTCAGCCAGAAGGACTCGATAAACTGTTCGCGCTCTTCGTTGGTCTCCAGTTGGAGAAATGCGGAACGCTCTTCGGGAGAGATGATGTAGACCACATCCTCGTTCAACCAGGTCTTGTACTGGCTGTCCAGTTCCTTGAGCGTCTTCCTCATTTTCTGCTTCTGCTCTTTGCTGAGTTTCTGGTTCTGCGGGATGGGAGGAGGAGGCACGCCCGGGTCCTGCTGCTGCGCAGGCAGGGGAAGAGACAGGAGCATCAAGGAGGTAACGATCGCGGAAATGGATCGGAATAATTTGGACATTGCAGACACCCTTACGACAAGTTGATTCTAATCCCCCGACAGGACCGCGTCAATTCGCCAATCTCTCTCATTCAAGAACACTTTGCCCGTTTTCTGGCTTAGACGGGAGGAGCTTGCCGGAAGTTGCCTACAGACAAGGAGTGCGGGTTGAACCGGGAAGAGAGTGGCTCCAGGGTTCTCAAGATGAGAAGGGGAGATTCGGAACTTCTTCTCGCTACTGGAGATGACAGTGCTTTCTGTCCGAGCCGATCAGGGAGTCGAAGATGGCCAGTACATGGCGGCGGTATTCGACCATGCGGGCAAAGACGTTGCGCAGGTGCGGTTCGCGCTCCGCGTCCTTATACCACTTGGCGAGCACCGCAGGAGGAACTTCAATATCTCGGCGCAACTGTTCCGGCGAGTGCCCGCGCAGGAACAGCCCGTAAAAGAAAGCCGCTTCGCGCTGCGGAAACTCGAGGTCCGCAATCACTTCGGCCGGCAGCATGGGAGCGATCGTCGCCATAGTGAAAACGCAGTTTACCGAAAACTTCCTCCACGTCAAGTGGGACTGCGGCCCAGGTGTAGCGAGCCAGTCAAGCGGACCCGAACCCCATACAACGGAACACTCCTTGACCGGCTCTAACCGGACATAGGATGCTTGTGGCTATGGCGAAGTTACCCAAGTCGTTGGCTGGACGCGCGGTCGGACGATTCCTGCGCTTTGGCATGTTGCGCGGCCTGCGCTCGGTCGAGATTGACCCGGAAGAGTTTCGGCGCACCCTGGCCGAAAAACACGGGTTGTGGGTGCCTCATTTCGGGCGCATGAAAGACGCGCCCCTGGAAAAGCTGGACGCCATCGCCGAGCGGCTGATCCACGATGCCCAGCGCCTGGCCATGGCCCAGGGAGCCGGATTCGGCCTGGGTGGGATGATGACGGTGATCCCGGATACCGGTTTGCTCACGGTGATCACGCTGCGCCTGATCCAGCGGCTGTGTTTGCTGTACGGTTTCGAAGAGAACGGTACCGAGCGCCGCACGCAAATGTGGATGGCCGCCGCAACCGCAGCCGGAGTCGATTTTGGCAAGGACATGGCCGAAAAACAGATGATTGAAAAATTGGGACCGCGCATTGCCAGCCGCCTCGCCGTGCGCCTGGGCGAGGAAAGCGCCGAAAAGTGGGTAGGCCGGCTGGTCCCGCTGGCCAGCTCCGCAATTGGCGGGGCGCTGAACTATTCGTTTGTCAAAACGTGGGGGCGCCGGGTACAACGGCACCTGCGCGAGAAACACCTGGCCGAACGGGCCGCGGCGGCCATGAGAAATCCGCCTCTGCACCCCGCGATCGCGCGCTAGAGCCGTTCGCTCTTCCTTGACTGTGATGCCGCACCCTTCGAGCACTCCTTTTTCTCTGGGCGTGAATTATCCCTGGCTCAATTACGGCACCGATTTTGGCTCGGGTCCGGCTGGGCACCTCGGAATCAGTGTTCCGCAAGCGGCAGCGCGGGTCGACCGGGACTTCGCCGAGATTGCGGACACGGGCTCGAGCCTTGTGCGCTGGTTCTTGTTTGGCGACGGCCGCTGCGGGTTTCTCGCGAAGGCGGGCATTCCGGAACGGCCCGACCGCTCCCTGCTCGCTGATGTTGCCGCGGCCTTGCAACTTGCCGAGCGGCACCGGTTGAAGCTGTGCTTTTCCCTGATCGATTATCTTTGGCTGCAAGAACTTGACCGGATGCGTCTACCGCACGCGCACCAACAGGTGCTGCACTTTCCGGCAGGGCGCGAGGCCTTGCTGCAAAATGTTCTGATTCCGCTGTTCCGGGAGTTTCGCGGCCATCCGGCGCTGTTTGCCTGGGAAATTGCCAATGAGCCGGAATGGGCCATTCGCGAATTCCATCCCCACGCCGCAGCCCGGATGCATCTCGCAGATTTTCGTGTCTTCGCTCGGGAAATCGTCGCGGCCGCCCATGAATTCGGTCAGACGGCTGCGACCCTTGGTTCTGCGCGGCTCGTCTGGGTTCGCGCGTGGACCGGACTCGGACTCGACTACTACCAGGCGCATTACTATCCCGCCGCAGAGGCGGAAACCGGGCGGAGCCTGGCAGAAGAGCTCACTGCCCTGTCGTCGCTCGACAGGCCGTTGTGGCTCGGGGAGCTTCCTGCACGCGACCCGGTCCGCCCCGACTATTCCTTGCGCCAAGCGCTCGCCGCGAGCCGCCGCGCCGGGCTGTGTGGGGCGGCTGTGTGGCGATGGACCGAACCCGGCCCGGAGGGAACGGATCAGGCACTCGGCCGGATCGAACCGGCCGAGTTGAAAGCCTGGAGCCGGGAGACCCGTGACCCCGCACGGGAAAGTTAACGGGACTCGACCGGGGTGCCCGATCGGGCACCGAGGTGGCATTCCCGCGGCGATTCGCCGTACAGTGGAGGGATACGGGCCATACAGGCGGGAGAGAGGGCAGCATGAAAAGCGCGATCCATTTTCTGACCGTCATTTCGTTTCTGGGTCTCTCTCTGGCGCTTGCGGTCCTTCCGCAGTTTGCCGGGACACAGGCCGAGCAGCCCATGCCCGGAATGAATCATGCAGCCACGGGCAGCACCGAGCCCGTGCCGGCCTTCCACGCACAGCCGCCCACAGGCGAACTGCCTCCCACCATGGAGCCGTCGATCTACTCCGACAAACTGGTTTTCAACGCCTATGTGGTTGCCGGACGGACGAAGAAGGTCCTCTATCAACAACCCTGCTACTGCCACTGCGACCGCAGTAACGGCCACGGTAGCTTGCTCGACTGCTTCGCGAGCCGCCACGGTTCGGGTTGCGATATCTGCCAGAAGGAAGCCTTCTACTCCTACGAGCAGACCCGGCGGGGAAAAACTCCGGCGCAGATCCGCGAAGGGATCATCCGCGGGGACTGGCAAAAAGTCGATGTTGCCAAATACCAGAAGGACTATCTGCCGCCGCAAAATACTCCCGTCAAGTAGGGAACCATCGCCTTGCGGCGGGAAGGCCCTCGAAGAAAAAGAATTCCGCGAAGCTTCCCGTTCCTGCGCCGATTCCTAACTTCTGTTAGACTGCCGAATTGCGCACGGATCTGCTTTTTCTTACTGGTCCATACGAACGAAGGGGTTAACCATGAAAAATAATCGTCTGCGAGTCCTCGTGGGATGCTGTGCCCTCACGGTGATTGCCGCCCTGCTGCTGCTGCCGACGCAATTCTCCGCCAAGGCGGCGGGTGACACGCCTTCCTGGGGATTCTCCTTGAACAATCTCGACAAGACCTGCAAACCGTGCGACGACTTCTATGAATTTGCCATGGGCGGCTGGATGAAGGCGAATCCCATCCCCGCGGAATATCCCAATTGGGGCACGTTCACCCAGCTCCGCGACAATAATCTCACCGCCATGCGTACCATTCTCGAGACCTCGGCAAAAGCCGGTGCGCCCGCGGGTTCGAACGAACAAAAAATCGGGGACTTCTATGCCAGCTGCATGGACACGGCCGCCGTTGATGCGGCGGGCATCAAGCCCATCGCCGCCGAGCTTGCTGCCATCGGATCCATCCACGACCGATCCTCCCTGGACGCAGAGATCGCCCGATTGCACCGCGAGAACGTCAACGTGGTTTTCGAATTCGGTTCGTCTCCGGACTTCAAAAACAGCGACCGCATGATTGCCGACGCCAATCAGGGCGGGCTCGGCATGCCCGACCGGGACTACTACCTGCGCGACGACGAGCGGTCCAAAGGCCTGCGGACCGCCTACGTGCAGCACGTCACGAACATATTTGCACTCGCCGGCGACAGTCCGGAGAAAGCGGCCGCCGAAGCCAAGACGGTGATGGAACTCGAAACCACCATGGCCAAGGCATCGCGCACCCGCGTCGAACTGCGTGATCCTGAAAAGAATTACAACCTGATGAACCTGTCCCAGGCGAAGACACTGACTCCGGACTGGTCCTGGCAAAACTACTTTGTCGCCGTCGGAGCCCCGCCGGTTTCCGAAATGAACATCGGCCAGCCGGACTTCTTCAAGGAAATCAATCGCCTGCTGGGTGCCACGTCGATCGCCGATTGGCAGACCTACCTGCGCTGGCACCTGCTGCACCGGTCCGCTCCCGCTCTCAGCGAAAACTTCGTACAGGAGAATTTCAACTTCTACGGAAAGCAGCTTTCCGGAACCAAGGAAATTCAGCCGCGTTGGAAGCGCTGTGTACAATCGGCGAATCAGAATCTGGGAGAAGCCCTTGGACAGGTGTACGTCGAAAAATACTTTCCTCCGCAGGCCAAGGCGCACGCCAAGGAGATGGTCAACAACCTGCTGACCGCTCTCCGCTCCGATATTCCCACGCTCGCCTGGATGGGTCCGGAGACCAAGAAACAGGCCCTGGCCAAGTTGGAAGCGTTCACGGTGAAAATCGGCTATCCGGACAAGTGGCGTGATTATACGAAGCTCACGATCGATCGCAGCTCCTATCTGGCCAACGTTCGCCGCAGCCAGGAATTTGAAGAAGCTCGCGACCTGGCCAAGATCGGTAAGCCGGTGGACCGTGGCGAATGGGGCATGACCCCTCCGACGGTAAACGCCTATTACAATCCGACTTTCAACGAGATCGTCTTCCCCGCCGGAATTCTGCAGCCTCCTTTTTATGATCCGAACGCCGATGACGCCATCAATTACGGTGGCATGGGCGCGGTGATCGGCCACGAGATCAGCCACGGCTTCGACGATCAGGGCTCGAAGTTCGACGGCAAGGGCAATATGAACGAATGGTGGACGGAGACGGACCGCAAGAGCTTCGACGAGCGCGGGGACTGCATCGTAAAGCAATTCGACGGCTATCAGGTCGAACCCGGCCTGCACCAGAACGGCAAACTGGTGCTTGGCGAAAGCATCGGCGACCTCGGCGGGTTGACCATCGCCTACGCGGCCTACGAAAAGTCGATCGAGGGCAAGCGCCCGAAGGACATCGACGGCTTTACGCCGGAACAGCGTTTCTTCCTCGGGTGGGCACAGGTCTGGGGCACAAATCAGCGGCCGGAAGCTGCCCGTCTGCAAACCAATACCGACCCGCACCCGCTGGCCCGTTTCCGCGGCAACGGCCCGCTTTCAAACATGGAGGCATTCGCCAAAGCCTTCGGCTGCAAGAAGGGCGACCCGATGGTGCGCGAGAATGGCTGCAAGATCTGGTAGCTAGGTTTCGTCGGGCCGCGGACAAAATTCCGCCGCAGCACGTATCCCGAGAAACGGTCGTGCCGCCTACCAGAGCACTTTCAGGCCGAGCTGGATGTGCCGCGATCCGCCGGAGCCGATGACCGGGTTTGAAGCCTGCACGTCCGGTGTGGCCTTGGCGAGTCCTAAGGTGCTGCCGGACAGGTCGGTACTGACCGAGCCATTGGCGAAGTTCGGGTGGTTCAGAATGTTGAAGAATTCCCCGCGGAATTGAAGCTGCAGACGTTCATGCAACTTCCAGATCTTGCTGACCGAGAAATCGAGATTGTTGAAACCGGGGCCTCTCAGGATGTTGCGGCCCATATCCCCGAAGGTATTTTGGGCGTTCGGGATGAGGAAAGACCCGTTCTCCCCCCAGCAGCCGCCCACATAGGCCAGGGAGGCCAGCAACGCCGGGGAATTCTGCGCAGCCGCCGCGCAACTCGCGTTTAACACGGTATTGCCCTGATTGTCCGTGGTATTGGAAAGAAATGGAATTCCCGAAGTCTGGTTCCACTTGAGATTTTTTGGACTGCCCACAATATTCCAGCGGTCCCAGCCGTTGTTGTCGTAACCTTCGAGCGTTCCCGTAAGATCATAGTAGCTGTCGTACAGGTTCAATGGTTCGCCCGTCTGGTAGGAATAAATCCCGCTGAGTTGCCAGCCTTCAAGGGCCTGCAACGGGGATTTCTTCGACGGTAAATCGTAAACCGCGGACAGCGTGAAACGATGCCGGATGTCGTAATCACCGCTGGCTTTTTCCGCCGCGTAGTCCAGGCTGTTCTGCGGCACATCGGAAAGGTTTGTGGTGCCGCTGGTGGTGTCGATCGCGTGGCCGTAGGTGTAGCCGGCGAGCAAATAGAGCCCCTTCGAATAGCGTTTGGTGAAGGTCACCTGCAACGACTGGTAACTCGACAGGGACTTGTTCCCGAGGGTGTTCACAAACTGCAGATAGGGAAAGCAAGAGCCGCCCGTGCCCAAGCCGCCGAGGTCCACCGGGCAGTTGGCCACCAGTGGCCGGCCGTACTGCGAATCGGCACCGGCGATGGCCGGATCGATCTGGTTCTGATCAATCGTGCTGTACAGTTTCACGCCGTGGTTCGCAACGTAAGCCACCTGCAAGACGCTCGAAGGCGTAATCTGCTGTTGCACGTTCAGATTCCAGTTCAGCACGTACGGCGTTTTCAGATTCGGATCGACAGCGGAGATCGTACACGGCGAGGCGATGCTGCAAATCGGAGGATTGGGATTGTTGATCGGGAAGATCGGACCCGCAGGAGTCCAATTGATCTGCGTGGGATCGTTACTCTGATACACGAAGGAGGTAATCGTGCCAGTGGGCGCCTGGACCACCACATTTCCATTGGTGTAATCCAGCTGGGTTTGCAGGCCGGTGGGCACGAGGTTCAGTCCCGCGCTGTTCACGAAGGTCCGGATGGACGGCTGAATGTAGATCATTCCGAAGGCGGAACGCACCACCGTCTTTCCGTTTCCGAAAGCGTCCCAGGCGACTCCGAGCCGCGGCGAAACATTGTTATAGCGAGTCGGATACAGCTGTGAGATGCCGTATCCCACCTGCACCAGACCCTTGGTTGGATCGTAGTTCCCCAACCGGTTCTGGGTATCCTTGATCGGCAGGGTGATGTCATAGCGCAGACCGAGGTTCAGGGTGACGCGCCGGGTGATGCGGTAGTCGTCCTGCGCAAATAGGCCATTCGAAGTCATCCGGATGTCTCTTGAGGGGTCTCCATAGAGAATCCTCCAGGAAGCCACATTGCCTTCGAGGAAGTCCGACAAAGTATCAAAATCGATTCGTCCGCGGCCGTAATTGGCCCGAAAATATTGCACGTCGCCGAGAGAGTAGCTGTACCCAAACCGCAGGCTGTGCTTCCCGACCAGGTAAGTCGCCGTATCGGAGAGGGTCATGGTCCTGCTGGGCGTTGTCGCCAGTGGCCAGCTGGAGTTTCCCCCCATGTAATTCATGGTGTTTTGGTCCGGATTGATACGCGGGAACCCGAAGAGTTGGGGATTGGTGACGCCCGTGTTCAGACCGTACGTTGTGGGGTTGACGCTGCCGTCCACAGGGGTGATGGCTTCGTTGAATGTGTTGAAGCTGAATCGCGCCGTATTCACCCAGCGGGAGTTGGGCGTGTACACCCAGTCCACGCCGAAGACCTGGGTGATCGGTTTCGTTTTCGAAAGCCATTCAGGTCGGATGGGCACGGCATCTTCCTCCACCTGATTGCTGTTGGAGTAGATGTACCGGCCCGAAAAGGTGTGGTGATCGCTCAGGCGGTAGTCGGACTTGAAAACGATATTGTCTTCGCGGTTGGTATTGTTGAAATCAAAGTTGATCAGGGCAGGATCGCTCGCAGTCAGCGTCAATCCGGGATTCGGCAGGAAGTACTTCAGGAGATTGTGGCTGAGCTGGCTGCAGTTCGCAGGCAGGGGAGACTGTCCGCAGCCGGTGACATTCAACGCATCCACAATGCTGTATTCTTCGAGGGGATAGGACAGCGTGCTCGGATCGACGCGTCCCACGAGCGACGTGGTGACCGGGCTATCCGCTCCGTAGGGGTTTCCAACCTTGTCCCGCACGCCTTCATAGTTCGCAAAGTAAAACCACTTTTTCTTGATGAATGCCCCGCCGAGCGAGGCTCCGAACTGATTTAACAGCAAAGCCGAAACCGGTTCGGGCGTGGGATTGAAATAGTTGCGCGCATCGAAGGCGCTGTTGCGGTAGAAATAGTACACGCTTCCGTGAACCGTGTCCGTTCCGGACTTCAGCCCCATGTTGACCACCACTCCAGGCTTCGCTCCGAAATCCGCGGACGGCTGTTCTTCGGTATTGAACTCCTGAATGGCATCGAGAGGGAGATGACTTGCAGGGGTGCCGCTGATTCCCGCATCGTTCACAACCGTTTCGCCGTAATAGGCGTCGTTGTCGGTGGCCCCATCGATGATGAAGTTATTGTCGTCCGGCCGCATGCCGTTCGAGACCAGGGTGTGAAAACCGCCTCCCGGTTCCCGCTGCACGCCGGGATGCAAGGGAAGCAAATTTTGAAAGTCGCGGCCCTGCATGGGCAGCTCAGTGATCGCTTCATTCGAAAGGGCCCCGCTCAGCACCGCGTCCGAAGTATTGGTCAGCGGCGCAAGTTCGGAGACCTCGACGACCTCGGTCACCAAGCCCGGCTGCAGACGGAAGTCGATCTTCAGATCATTGGCCACTTCGAGCTGGATGTGCGCACGAACCAGAGCTTTGAAATTTTCCGCTTCCGCCTTGAGCGAGTAGATCCCGGGGTCCAGGTCCGGGGCGGTGTAACTGCCTTCCGCATTGGTGTCGAGGACGCGCTGCACATGGGTACCCGAGTTTTCAATGGTAATTTTTGCGCCGGGAATGACGGCACCACTCGAATCGGTGACTTGTCCGCTGATCCGTCCACGGTTGGTTTGACCGAGGGCAAACAGAGGAATCAGGCTCAAGAGAATTACAAAAGCGCATTGGATTGCCTTGGACTTGTACATGTTGCCTCCTGGGATGATCACCCTGGTCGCCCGATCCGATTGAGGAACAAAGGAAAGTGAACAGGAAAAAGCGGAACGTTCTCTCTGCGGCTTACAAGCCCGCTTCGAGCGATCCCGTCGAGACCTGGAAGCTGATTTGGGGGGGCCTGGCGCTGCGGCGGCTGAGCTGGCAAATTTGCATCATCCCTCCGCCACCTCTTTCTGCGGTCGTCGCGAAGTATGTGCAAAGAAATGAATCAAGTCAACGACCAAAACGGCTTTCACTTTCCTTCCGTGCAGCGCGTAGCTCAGCTGCAGAGTCACAAAGTCGTACGGAGGGGGGCTCGGCGGATTTATACTGCACGGATGTTCAATCTCCATGCTCGATCTGTTGCCTTCCGGGCCGTTTGCCTGGTGCCTCTGGTTTTTTACTTCTTTGTTCCCGCAACGCCGGCCAAGTGGAAGTATCTGCGCACCGGCAATGCGGCGGACTCCGCCGCGCAGCCTCGCGCCGGATTGGCCTTGATGGGCGGAGGTGCCAAGCAGGATGCTGCCTTCCTGTTCTTGTGTGAACGGGCGAATGGCGGCGATTTCCTGCTGCTGAGCGCAAACGACGATGACGCTTATATGAAGAAAGTGAATGACGAAGTCAAGGTGATCTGCCCGCTCAACTCCGTCGCCACGTTGTCCTTTTCGAGCCGCGAAGATTCCTCCGATCCGCAAGTGGCGAGAATTATCGAGCAGGCGGAGAGCATCTATTTGGCCGGTGGTGACCAGTCCGACTACGTACGATACTGGCAGGACACTCCCGTACAGGACGCTCTGAACCGGCACATCGCTTCGGGAAAACCGCTCGGCGGCTTGAGCGCGGGGCTCGCGGTCATGGGCGAGTTCTCGTTTTCCTCCATGATCGACACCATCCACTCCCCGGAGGCCCTGGCCAATCCGTACGGAAATGAAGTCACCCTCTCGCGGGATTTTCTGCGGATTCCTCTCCTTCGGGGCACCATCACCGATACCCACTTCGTGAAGCGGGATCGACTTGGCCGCCTGCTGGTCTTCCTGGCCAGGATTCTGGCCGATGGCTGGACGAGGCAGGTCCGCGCTGTCGCCATCGAGGAAAATGCGGCCTTGCTGGTCGAGCCCGACGGCGCTTCCCGGGTGGTTGGGGAAGGACCGGTGTATTTTCTCGAAGCCGTACGGCCGCCGGAAGTGTGTGCCTATCGCCAGCCGCTGACTTTTTCAGGCGTGCGCGTACAGCGGGTGAAGCCAAATCAGACTTTTCAACTGAAAACCTGGCAGGGAGAAGGAAAGGACTATTCCCTCTCGGTTTCAAAAGGCGTGGTCGAATCGTCGGGAAATAATCAGGCGCTTTATTAAAAGCCCTGGCCTTGCTTATTTCATTGGCACGCCGCTTCGCAAGTAGTTGTCTGACTTGTTGAGCCAGTCTTCTCTCGGGGGATCGAAGACGTCCAGGTCCAGAGTATCTTCGAGTGCCCAGGCCTCGTGCGGCATGCCGGAGGGAATGCACAGCACTTCACCCGCGCGCACCACCATCTCCCTCCCGTCGATGGCAAATTTCAGCGCGCCCTCGAGGATATAGGTCACCTGTTCGTTCGGGTGGTGGTGCAGGGGCACGTGCGCGCCTTTTTTCAGGAACACGCGAGCCAGCATCAGCTTGTCGCCGACCACCATCTCCCGGTCAATCTGGTCGTTCAGCTTTTCACGTTCCACGGTATTCCAGGGAATGTGTTGGCAAGAAGTTTTTGTGCTCATTTTTTCAGATCTCCATACAGCCGTGCGGCATTGTCGTGCAGGTAATTGCGGGCCAGTTCGAGGGCCTTCGCTTCCGTGATCGCGCCCTCCTCGACAAGTTCGGCCAGTGCCGCGGCCAGTCCGGTCCGGGTGGTCCGTGCCGCGAGCCAAAAGCTCTCTTCCGCGCCAAGCGCTTCGTTGAAAGGGAAAGCATCGGAACCATACATCATTTTATCCGGGTACAGGGTGAGCAGTTGTTTCAGGACCTCCTTGAATTGCGAGGGATAGAGCATCTCGGACTGGAAGGAGGTGTCCAGGTAGACGTTTTTGACTGCGGTCATCAGCGCGGCTTCGCGCTCGTAGGGCCAGCCGCCGTGGATCAGCACAAAAGTCACGTTCTTGTAGCGCTGGTCCCGCACCACATTTTCCAGATTCAGCACGTTGCCGTTGTGCAGGCTGAAGTAGTCGCCGATTCCGACGCAGGAATGAAAGTGCATGGGCAGGTGCAGTTTCCCGGCCTGGTCCACCATGACCCGGAAAATGTAATCCTGGAATTCCCGGTACTCGTCCGCCGTCGGCACGCCCCCGGCTCGGTACTTGTTGTAGATGGCTTCGGCGTGGTCGCGCGGAGGATCGCTGAAATAGAGCGAGCGAAAATAGGCCGCCTCGAACTTGATCGCCACGCCACCGTGCTTCTGCTGGTTGTCGGCCATGGTCCGCCGCAGGAACTCCTCATACCCGGCAAGATCCGCGGGGAGGCCCTCGATTCCTTCCTGTTTTTTCCACCTCCCGAGCATTTTTTCCTGCAGCGGCACATACACGCCCATGTCCGGCGTGCTGTCCCTCTGCCGGCTATTATCGAAGGGGAAGAAGAAGGCATCGCCAAAAAACACCCAGTGAAACCGGTGGGGGTCCAGATACGGTGCCATCATGGCGCGGTTGGCCAGGCAGATGTCCACGTTCAGCTGGTCCAGAATGCTGTCGAAATAGGTGACTCCCCCTGCCTGCTCTGCGGCTTTGGCTTTCTCGGCCAGCCACTTGGCATGCACGGGCGCTAGATCGTCATAGGGATAACCAAACAGCGCCTTCGCGCCGGCCACAAACTCGGGATTGTCCTCCCGCAGACGCAGCGTGGCGCTTTCCTCTGGCGGCGCGGCCATCGCGTCCACATCCGGGTCGTCGGCAAACCCGGGATGCGAGTGGTTGTCATAGAGCGGGATGGTCTCAATCTGCCGGAGCAATCGCTCGTAGGTATTCTCCACGTCGCCCGAGGGATACGGCCGCGCCTGCCCGGCGGCGGAATGGGCGAGAGCAGCAGCCAGCAGCAGGCCTGATCCGGTACGCAACAGAGGTTTCATACTGTAGAAACTCCCGAATGAAAATTCCCGGCCGTGCGCATCACCGGGCGACCGCCGTGCGCCAGCGGAAGGCCGTGCGCTCGATGCGCTCGAGCGCTTCTTCGAGCAGGTGCGTTGCGCTGACCAGCGAAAAGCGCAAGTAGTTCTTTCCTTCCGCGCCAAACGCCGCTCCGGCGATCCCCGCGACCCCGACTTCCTCGAGCAAGATCCTCTGCACCTCGTCCGCCGTTTTTCCCGTCTCTAGAATATTCACCCAGGCGTAAAAGGCGCCGTCCGGCGACTGGCAGCGGAAGCCGGGAATCCTGTTCAGCTTCCCGACGAACAGATCGCGGCGCTGGCGGTATTCGGCCACCATGGCCGGCACCGCGCCGGTCGAATCGTTCAGCGCCTCGATGGCCGCGACCTGGGAAAACTCCGCCGTGCAGGTAAAGGTATTCAGCACCAGCATGTCCAGCGCGTCGATGACCTGCCGGTCGGCCACCGCGTAGCCCAGACGCCAGCCGGTCATGGCGAACGACTTTGAAAATCCGTCGATAATCACGGTGCGCTCGGCCATGCCCGGCAGCGACCAGATGGACTGGTACTCGCCGGAGAAAAGAATGCGCGCGTAGATCTCGTCCGCAATCACCCACAGGTCGTGCTTTCGCGCGAGTTCGGCGATCTGCTCGAGGGTCGCGCCGCTGAAGACCGTACCGGTCGGATTGTTCGGAGAGTTGAAGATCAGCACGCGCGTTTTTGGCGTGATTTTCGAAGCCAACTCCGCGAGATCGGGCTGAAACCTGTTCTTCAGAGAGAGCGCGTACGGAACGGCCCGGCCGGCAAGCCCGCGCGTGAAAGAGGGATAGATCGGGAAACTCGGATCCGGGTAGAGAACTTCGTCGCCCGGCTCGATGAGCGCCATCATGGCCAGCGACAATGCCATCTTGCAGCCCGGTGCGACCAGCACCTGTTCGGCAGCCACCTCGAGCTTCCGCGTTCGCTTCAGGTAATCGGCAATCGCGCTTCGCAGGGGCGGAATTCCGCGCGTCGAAACGTAGCGGTCGCGGCCGTTTGCGACGGCGGCTCGCAGCGCATCGACGACCGGCGCGGCAGGATGAAAATCGGGTTCGCCGAGCTCCAGATGAATGATGGAGCGGCCCTGTTTTTCGAGCTCTTTCGCGCGGGTATAGACGGCCAGGGCGCCCTCGCCGGTCAGTTGGGAAATACGCGTGGCAATTTTTGGCATGGCCGAAAAATCATATCACCTTGTTCGATTTCCTTGACCCGTGGCTGGCTCAGAAAGCCAGCCGCAGCGAGAACTGAATCAGGCGCGGGGTGCCCACGGTAGAAATGATTTTCCCGAACGAGCTGCCGGCCTCCACATCGGTTACCGCCGGGTTTGCAAAATTCGCGTGATTCCAGATGTTGAAGAAGTCGGTCGAGAACCTCAGGTTGAAACGCTCGGTGAGACGGAAGTTCTTGATCAGCGAAAAGTCCCAGTTCTGCTGGTACGGCCCGCGAAACGCATTCCGTCCCAGGTCGCCGAAGGTCGTGACGCAAGTGTTTCCCGTCGCATCCGGGCAGGTGCCGGTGTAATAGAGATACGGCGCCGGGGTGAAATTGGCGGGATTCAGATAGCCGTTGTTCACTTCGTTCTTGATTCCGCCACCGGTATAGCCTTTCCGGATAGTGCCGCCGGGAGCGAGGCTGCCGGTCAGCGTGGTGGTGTAACCGGGACCGACATAGGCTGATCCGGCAAGGGAGTCGAGTACCGAAAAAGGCGTGCCCGACTGAATGATGGTGATGCCGCTGATCGACCAGTTCGCGAGCACAACCCGTTTCCAGCCTTCGGCTCCGGTGAACAGGGGCAGGTCGTAGCGATAGCTGACCGCCAAACGCTGCGGCCGGTCGAAATCCGAAGGGCCGTAGGAGTTGCGCAGGTCCGACTCGTTGTTGAAGGCGGTGTTGAACGCCGTGTTGCCGCTCGAAGTGGCGTCGAGCGACTTCGAGAAGGTGTAGCCGGCCTGGAAATATCCGTGGGCCCATCGCTTGGACAGCGTGGTCTGCAACGCGTTGTAGTGCGAATAGGCGTCACTGGCAAAAATCTGGAAGCCGCTGTAGCCGTTGATCCCCTGATTGCTCGAACGAATCGGACCATTGGCGATGGTGTTGGTGGTGATCTGGTAGGTGGTGCCATTCGCAGCGGTCACCGAGATCGGGTCGGTTGCGCTCGCGAGCCGTTCCGGAATGTCGGTGCGGGTTTCCCGGAGGTGGATCGCGTGCGTCCCTACGTAGCCGACTTCGAGAATCCACTGTTTGCCAAGATCGCGCTGGATGGTCAGGTTCCATTGCTGGGTATTCGGCGAAACGAACTGTCGCGGCACGGCAAGAACGAAAAGATACTGTGTCGGCACACTTCCCGGACTTCCGCTCGCGCAACCGTAGTTGGCCGCCTGCTTCGGATCGTTGTTGTTGAATCCCAGGAAGGAGGAAGTGCAGGGAATGAAACTTGAACTCAACGTGCCGGCCGTCGGCAGCGCATTCGGATTGGAGGTGAACCCGGTCGGAAGGCAGTTCGCCGGAGCACTGGCAGAAAAATACGTGGACAGGCATCCGGGCGAGCCGCCGCCGAAAGTAATGGGAAGGAACGGCGCCTGGAAAGAGAGCTGGTCCACGCTGCCAACATCTTCACGCACATAGTAGATTCCATAACCGGCGCGAACCGACGTCCTGCCGTCGCCGCCCAGGTCATAGGCCAGCCCCACTCTGGGAGCCAGCCCGGTCGCATAGTTGTTTTTGTAGGTGGTGTTATTTCCGCTGCCCGTCAAACCCGCGACGCCGAGAGAGTTGGCGCACGCGCCGTAGATCATGGGGTAGTCGCCCGCGGCCGCCAGACCTTCATCGATATTCCCGATGTGGCAGAGGTCGTCGTGGAACGCGCCGTTGATTTCGACCCGCAGGCCCAGGTTCAACGTCAGGTTGCGCGTCGCTTTCCAGTCATCGAGCGCGAAAAGTCCGAAGTCGTTGGTGCGGTACTGGTGGTTGTACACACCGCCGCCGCCGAAACTGGCGGCGGGCGACCCCTGGAGGAAGTTCTGGAAATCGGTCAGCCCCGGCGTATTGACAAAGAAGAGTTGCCCGTTAAACGTCTGCGGAAACTGCTTGTTCAGCTGCACCCGGGTTGCTTCTCCGCCGAACCGGAAGTCGTGCGGACCCTTGATCCAGCTGACGGTGTCCACAAAATTGTAATTGTCCTGAATCTGGTACTGGTTTGCCGGCGGCGTCGGGCCGATCTGAAACCCGGAGCTGTTGAACGTGAATTTGTAGATCGAAGACGAGATATTGTTGCTCGGCCGGTCAATTCCGAGGTCGGCAGCGGTCACCGGCGGAATATTCAGCAGGCTGTCGTTGATCCGCACCAGGCCGAAACGGAAGTCGTTGACGATCGTGGAGCTGAACAGGTGCGTCTCGTTCACGGTAAAGAAGCGCGAGCTGACGGGGATGTCGTAGGGAAAGTCGAGGTCGGTGGCGCTGATGCTGCTGGCGAGGGTGCCGCCGAGCGAGGCCTGCAGGCCTCCGGCGCCGAACGGGAGGTAGGACTCCGCGTCCGAGAAAAAGAACCGGACACCCACCTTGTCCTTGCCGCCCTTGAACTCCCTGTCCCAATTGGTCGTGAACTGGTCATCGTTGTACTTGCCGGTCTTGCTGGTGACAAACGGGGCGGAGTTTAGAGCCACCTGGCAGGTATTCGGGTTCACCGTGACTCCGGGCGTTCCCGGAAGCGAAGGAATCAGGTAGCCGCCGGTGGTATTCCCGAACTGGTTGCTCTGGAACTGGAGAAGTTTCAGGACCACCGGATCGATGGTGGCAAGCGGGGTGGCCGGGCAGCCGTTCGGATTGCTGCTGGTGGGCGCCGTTGCGGGGGTGCTGAAATCGGTCAGCAGTTGCTGTTCGAAATTCGCAGAACTCCGGTCCGAGGGCAGGATCGGAAAGCCCGGATTGTTGATCTGCGTTCCCGCCGAGAGGGCGCTGCGCTGCCGCGTGCCCTGGTAATTCACAAAGAAAAAACCCAGGCTGTCCTTGACCACCGGGCCGCCGACGCTGGCTCCAAAAATATTCTGCTTCACCGGCGGCCTGGGCTGCCCGGTGGCATTGTGAAAAAATTCGTTCGCGTTCAGCGCGTCGTTGCGGAAAAATTCATAGACGTCCCCGTGCAACTCTCTTGTTCCGGTCCGCAGGATGGCGTTGATGTTTCCCCCGCCGTTGCGTCCCTGGCTCGCGTCATACAGAGAGGTTTGCACGCGGAATTCCTGGATCACGTCCGGGTTCGGCAGCGGCACGTAATAGCTCTGCGCCACGTTGTAGTCGGTGGCGCTGATTCCCTCGATCAGGTAGTTGTTGTTGTCTTCCCGCTGGCCGTTTACGAAAATTTTCGTGGTCCCCCGGCCGAGCGAAGCCGAAGCATTCAGTTCGCTCTGGGCGCCGGTGCTGAGGGCCAGCAGTTGCTGGTAGTTTTGCGTGGCCAGCGGCAGTTCCTGCACGGTCTTATCCCCGATGGTCTGGCCGGTGGTGGCGTTGGTCGTTTCGACCGCCGCCACTTGTGCGGAGATTTCGATCTTCTCGCTGACCGTTCCCGGTTTCAGTGCAACCGTCAGCCGGGTGGTTTCCGTGACCCGCACTTCAATCCCGCTGGCCTTGGCTTCGGCGAACCCCGGCTTATTCACCACCACATAATAAGTTGCCGGCGGAAGCAGCGTTGCCAGGAGCGATCCATCGGCGGCGGAGTTTACGCGCCGAACCAGGAGGCCTGTGGCGGTGTTGAAGATCTGCACCTCGGCATCCGCCACGGTTCCACCGTTCACGTCCACCACCGTCCCGCTGATGGCGCCGGTGGCGCCGCCCTGCCCGTAGGCTCCCGGCGCGAACAGCCCTGCTGCCACCAGGAAGAGAAGGAAAACCAAGCCAAAGATGCCTTTCATTTCTAACCCCCTAGAAATTGAATAGAAGATTCCGTTCCCCACCCGTGCGGGAAGGCCCTGCCCGAAGGTTGTCTTGCGAGAGTTCCTGGAGGCTGCCAGGACAGCTATCGATTGGAGAAGCTACGACACATGGGGAATCCTATGAGAAGGAAAATTATCCGTTAACCCGCTTACTGTCAAGAAGTTGGCGATGAATAATTTTGATGCACGGTATAGGTGGCGTTAATCGTCAACTCGGTGGCCGTGACGGTCGTCACACGAACTCCCTCCTCCCAAGGAAACCTGCCCACTTTCTTCACACGCAACCCCGCGACATGCGCTATCGTCTAATCCACAGAGGAAAGCGCCCCTCGAGGTTCCCTATGAAACGACTGGTGGTACTGCTCTCTATCCTTCCGCTTGCCGTGCTGTCGCTCGTGGCTGCCCCTCCTGCTACGGCCGATTCGAGCCACGCCCGCATCGTACGGCTCAGCCTGGTACAGGGCGATGTGCGGTTTTCCCACGAATTTCACAAAGATTCGCTGACAGACGCGAAGGCGGAGTGGGAGATCGCTCCGCTCAACCTTCCGATCCGCGAAGGCTATGCCCTGTCTACCGGCGGCAGTGGCCGCGCGGAAATCGAATTCGAGAACGGCGCCATGGCCTTCCTCAGTGGAAACAGCCTGATCGAGTTTTACGATCTCTCTCTCGACGACGGCGCGCACATCACGCGACTGATCCTGCGCCAGGGCAGCGCCATTTTTTACGTGCAGCCCGCCAATGGCGATTATTTCAGCGTGACCGGCGGTGATTTCAGCGTGGAGGCCGACGGACGCACCACGTTCCGGCTGGACAATTTTGACGACGGCAGCAATGTCAACGTGGAGCAGGGACACATCAAAGTGCTGCGCAACCACGACTCGAAGTTTCTCGAAAAAGGCCAGTCCTATTCGATCAACGTGAATGCCGGCGGTAGCGCAGAGATTGGCCGCAGCCCGGACAGCGACGATTTCGACAAATGGGTTTCCGGAAGGATCGACAGCGTGGCGACCGCGACCAACTACGCGAGCCAGTACGTTAGCTCTCCCTCCTACAGCTCCGGCTTTGCCGATCTTTACAATTACGGCTCGTTTTACAACCTCCCGGGTTATGGCTACGGCTGGCAGCCTTTCGGAATGGGACTTGGCTGGAGCCCGTTCTCCTACGGCAGCTGGTACTCGGACCCCTTTTTCGGCGTGGGCTTTATCAGCTCCGCTCCTTGGGGCTGGTTGCCCTATCACTACGGGGGCTGGGTGTTCAACCCGGTGTACGGTTGGGTCTGGTTACCGACCGGGCTTGGTTCTTCCGGCCCGATCTACTATCGTCCGGTGACCGGGATCTGGGTGCATTCGGGGACCGCAACGGGCTTGGTTCCGCTGCATCCGGCCGACGGCCGTGGCAGGACCCCGGTGAATCTCGCGCAAGGTGTATACGCTCTGCATGAGAACAGCGTCGCGGCCACGCCCACCTCGAGCGCGGGAGACACCTGGTCGGTGATAAAAAATCCGCCGCGCGACGCCTTGACGACAACGGCCCTGGCGTCGACGACCCCGCCGGCGCGGGTCACGCGAACCATTCTCTCCGGGAATTCCGGCAGCCGTTCTGTCACCTTGAGCCGCAATTCTTCGATTGTCTACGATGCCGGCCAGCACCGCTTTGTGAACAGCAGCGAACCCGCCCAGGCTCCGGAAGAAGGGAAAACGGCGAAGACCGAAACTGGTCCGTCCGACGCCAGCAAGGAATCGGCGTCAGCGGCGGCTCTTGCGGCCCGCACCCCGAATGCTCCGCCGAGCTCGCGCGAAGCCGTCCATGCGCGGCCCGCGATTACTCCGCCTACGCCGCCTGCGCACAGCGCTTCGGCAACGGCAGGCAGCGGGACGTGGAACGGAAACCCCAATGGCTTTGACAACTCGGCGAGTCCTTCCTCGCATACGACCACGACCGGTTCAAGCGGTCACTCCTCCGGCGGACATCACTGAAGTCCTCACGTACGAAAACGGAAAGACGGCTCGCGATTGCTAACCGCGAGCCGTTTTCTTTCTGCCCGGACCTGCAAGGGGATCCGGAGGATTATCGGAAAATCATCCCGGCGTAGCCGACAACGGCGTCGCGTTCTCCGTTGCTGTCTCCCGACGTGGCATGCCGCAGGAGCTCCGCCTTGGTCGCCCCCAGCCGTTTTACCGCCGTCAGCATGATGACCGCAGGCCCGAGGCCGCACATCGAGATCTCTTCCTCACGGCATATCTCGTACAGACCCTTGGCATCCATGGCCAGCAGCCGGTCGATGGCCATGCGGTCTTTTCGGTGCGTGGTCTCCTCATCCTCGTAGTGATTCATATCGGACGAGGCGACCATCAGAATCTCTTCCTTGCTCTCCCCGAGTACCCTCGCAATGGCTTCGCCGGTCGAGAGAAGATCCTCGAACCGGATCGTGCCGACCGCCACCGGCACGAAAGAGAAGCCGGGAGCCAGCATCTGCAGAAAGGGCAGCTCCACTTCGAGTGAATGTTCGCGGCTGTGGGCCACGCTGTCCTCCTCAAGGAGCGGACATTCGCTCTTCAACCGCGAGGCCAGCGGGGTATCAATCGGCACATCCCCGAGCGGCGTCCGCCACGCTCCCTCCGACAGAATTGCCAGCGCTGCGCCGCGCGGATAATGGCGTACTCCGAGCAGCAGGATTTTCTTCGGCAGCTTGAGGCGGGAAAACACGGCTCCGGCCACCCCGCCCGAATAGACATAGCCGGCGTGTGGCACGAGAGCGGCCAGCGCCCGCACTTTTTCCTCGTGGACTTTTTCCTGCGTGTACATCCGGACCGCTATGGAGAGTTTTTCGGGAGTGCCTGGATAGAACTGACCGGCAACGGCGGGGAGACGCAACATAGGGCCCTCCTGATCTAGAGGGGCCGCGACGGTTTTCCTTTTAGCTTTACGACCGTGTGCGAAGTGGGATCGTAATACACGGTGACCTTGTCGCCGTACTGGTAACCGCCGTTATCGACGATCTTTTGCATCTGGCCGGCAACGGTCTGGTTGAGCGCGAAGGTCTGGATGCCCAGATCATTGCCCTTGGCCCGCACGGTCACCTGCGCAACATTCGCGTGCACGATGAATCCTTCGAACTTCTGCAGACCGGTGACCTTGGGCTTCGGTGCCACCGCGCTGACAATAATCGGCGCCACCTCGTTCACCACCGCCGGCACCACCACGTCCTTAATGATGATCGGCGTCAGAATAGGATCCTGCGCGGCAGCCCGAGGTGCCGAGAACGCACCGAGCACGCCAAAACCCAGTAGACCCATCGCCGCGATGGTGGATTTCCGGTTCATTCGATATCGTCCGTCGCAATCCGCAGTGACTTCAAAAACCGTACATCCTGGGGGGTCATGCTCAGCCGGGACGGTTGCCGCTTGTCGGGCTCCTGATCGAGCGATTCCTGGTCCACCTGAATGCGCAGCGACTCGAGAAAACGGCGGTCCTGCGAAGTGATTTTCGGCATTTCGCTGCCGTCCCGCTTCGCCAGGCCGATGGTCGCATCCAGTTTCAGAACGATGTCATAGCCGTGGGCGCGCACTCCCGCGATCGCTCCGGTAATGCGGTCCGACTCCGACACCGTATCATTGATTGCGTGCCCCAGCTCGCGCAAAAGATTCTTCAGGTGATCGTCGAGTTGCAAGGCCGGCTCCCCAGTACCACTCTTCCTGATTCTAGGCCTACGCTTTACCTGATACAAGCTGACCTTTTGTCGTTGTCTTCAATCTATTCACAGTCCATCCGTGTTACTACCTGTCCGTTAGGACGGGTTGCTCGCCGCACCGTTCTGCGATTCTGCGTTAAGATTCCCTTATGTCCACGGCGGCGGGAATGGCCCCTCGCTCGCCAGAGCTGCGAGGATTCAGGCGGCTATGGCGGGTAGTGAAACAGTTGTTTTACGAAGCGGTCGGCGCGTTGTTCGCGATCCTGGCGTTGGCCTGGCTGAATATGGCCTTGCGCGCCTGGACCCGGGACCTCGCTCACTGGCTCATTGCTGTTTCGATTGCGGTCGCCCTGCTTTTCGTGTTCTTTGCCTTCAGCTCCTTTCGCCGCGCGCGCTCGCTCTGAAGATCCGCAAGGATGCGGAAAAGAATCTATAGAGAGATCCGATCCTCACTGCCTGTCCGGTCGGACTTATTCCCGGGCCCGCTCCAAAGCACAGCTGTCACGTTTCTGGGTCTGTAGTATTCTGGCCGCGAGCATCCTTCGATGAAGCTGATCCTTGCTTCCGCCTCGCCGCGCCGCGCACAGATTCTTCGCGATGCCGGCATCTCTTTTTCCGTGGTCTCTTCCGCCGTCGATGAAACTCCCTACCAGGGAGAGTCCCCGCAAAAAATGGTCGAGCGACTGGCCGGGGCGAAGGCGGAACTGGTGGCGGCCCGCACGGTCGGGCCGGCCATCCTGGTTGCGGCCGACACGGTGGTGGTGCTGGACGGGCAAATCCTCGGAAAGCCGCGCTCGACCGAAGACGCCCGCCGCATGCTCGAACTCTTCTCCGGCCGCACCCATTCGGTTCTGACCGGAGTCTGTGTCATCCGGCTGCCGGAAATGGATCGCCGCGAGTTCCTCGAAACCACCAACGTCCATTTTGCAACCCTCACCCGCGATGAAATCTCGCGCTACCTTTCAACCGAAGAGCCCTACGACAAGGCCGGCGCCTACGCCATCCAGGGCCATGCCGGCCGCTATATTCCCCGCATTGAAGGCTGTTACTTCAACGTGGTTGGCCTGCCGCTCGCGCGCCTGGTCGGCGCTCTCGGGGAGCTCGGCTGGTCGGAAGAGCACGAATCCATGTAGCGACTCCGTCCGCACCCCGACGCAAAAGAAAAGCGCCCCGGTGATTCGCAACTCTCGGGGCGCTTCGACGTTCGGGTTTATCCTCGGCACTTACTTTTTCGTTCCACCCTGCGTATTGGCGTTGTGCTTCTTGTTGTAGATGTTCTTTGACGCACCGTTCTGTTCCTTGTTGACCTGTTGTTTTTCGCCCTGGGTCAATTTGCCGCCGTTCGCCGAGCGGTCCGCCTTCACCTGCTGGTTGATGTTCTTCTGCTGGTTTTCGAGTTTCGCGGTTTCCCCGGCCGTCAACTGCCCGCTCTTGATGCCCTGGGCAATGCGGTCCTGCTGGTTCTCGCGGCGCTGGCCGACCTGATTGTTGCCATACTTGGCGGTGTTGGCATTGTGCTTGTCGTTGTAAATCTGCTTGGAGAGCTGATTCTGCTGCTGGTTGACCTGCTGCTTCTCGGCTGCGGTCAGCTTTCCGCCGTTGGCGGCGCGGTCGGCGCGGGTCTCCCCGTTAATCGCGGCTTCCTTGTTTTCGAGGTTGGCCGTTTCGCCCGCCGTCAACTGCCCGCTCTGGACTCCATTGGCAATGCGGTCCTGCTGGTTTTCCTTCCGCTCGGCAACTTCGCCTGGCTTCGCGGGCGTGGTGCTGGCTGGGGTGCTGGCCGGTGCAGAAGTGCTGCCGGAATTCTGGGCCACCGCAACCGCGCCGAAGAGCAACATGGCTACCGGTAAAATCGTCCACTTCGAGTTCTTGAGGCTCATGACCTTTTCTCCTTTTCTTTCGTGCTCGACTGAGTCCCTAGGTAGTCGGTAATACCCAAGTGTGAGCAAAAAGTTGCGGCCGGACGACTGGTCGGAGGAGCAGTGGTGTTGTTCTTGGGAATGTCTGGGGTAACTGTTTGGACACAAAACAGGCGCCTGCCGAAGGACCGGAAAAAGAGGAAGAGACAGTCGCAGCAGCTAAAACGAGGGAAGCCGGTACGATCGAGAACAACCGCTCAGCTGGCGGTCGCGCCGACCTCTACGGAATTGGGACTCTCTCCGGCCGCGCCGAGCGAGGAAACCACATAGTAGAACGTGCCGCCTGCGAGTCCTTCATCGGCGTGGCTGGTCGCGGCCGTCGAGGCGATCAAGGCATAGGGGCCGCCGCTGGTTCCCGAACGCTTTACGTTGTAGGTGGTTGCGCCCGCCGCTGCACTCCAGCTCAGGACCACCTGCCCCTTTCCGGGCTTGGCTGCGACTCCGGTGGGGGCGGAGAGTTGCGTAGGCGAAGCGGACGATTGCGAGGCGCCGGCCATGCCGTCCTTGAAGCTGCGGATTCCTTCCCCCAAACCCTTCATGACTTCAGGGATTTTCCGTCCGCCAAAAAGAATCAAGATGATGGCAAAGACTACCAGCCAATGAAAAATACTGAACTCACCCATGATCGCTCTCCACTCCGACTTTAATTCCCTAGGCTGCCCGCATGCATCCGGGCAGGCTAGGTTCATCTCCGTCGAACCGCACATCCTGACTGTCCGCTACAGGATAACACGCTCGTCCCCGACACGCCGGGTCAACCGCTGGCGGTCGAGATGTTCGAGTAACGGGATGGCGTATTTCCTGGTAATCCCCGTCAATTCCTTGAAGGCCGGTACCCCGATCCGCTCGCCCCTCGATCTCTTGTAGCTCTGCAACAATTCCGGCAGCCTCCCGAGGGCCTGCTCGTGAAAAATGAGTTCCGGGGAGACCCGCACCAGCACTTTTTCCCGGAGCAGGATCTGCAGGATCTTCTCCGCCCGGCGGCTGTCCATGGCGAGTTGCGAGAGAACCTCCTTCACCGACGGCACTGCCAGCCCGGCCTTCGCAAACGCCCGGGCGATCTGTTCCTTCGCCTGGGCCTCTTCCGGTGTCAGGGTGATGGCCCGTCCGGGGGTGTTGACCAACTCCCCTACGGTTACCAGTTTCTTCTGACGCGCCAACTCTTCGAGCGCGGCCCGAAACGTCTCTGCTCGGACGCGTCTGCCCGCGCTCACCCGCAACTCTTCGCGCGACATGCCGGGTGACAGGGGATTTTCCTTGTGAAAGGCTTCCAGCCGCACCAGGAGTTTTTTCGTAATCTCCTCGAACATCCGCTCGGGCAGCAACAGCAGCGGCTCCTCACTCACCACGCGAATCGTTCCCGCGCTTCCGAGCCTCCGACAAGCGCCAAGAACTTCCGCCTCGAGCCAACCGGTTCGGGCCACAATGTCCGGGAGCCCGAGCCCAAGGCTGTTCCGCTCGGCCAGGGCGCCGAGAATTTCCTCGCGCGAACCCTGCTCGAGCGTCGCCAGGAACGGGCCACGCCCGCGGTCTTTCGGTGTGGGCCGCCTGGCCAACGGATCGAGAACTCGACCGCCGCCGATCGTGGTCACCGGTGAAAACTGGCGGGCGATGAAGCGGTCCCCGCGCACCACAACGACGTCATCCGCAAGCCGAAGCTGAACGAGAGAGGATTGTCCGGGAAGAAGTTCGGTCCTATCGTAAAGCAAGACTTCGGCGATGCATTCCGCGGTTCCGGAATGAAAATGAACCCGGGTCCGATTTTTCATTCGAGGTGCGCTCGCGAGGAGCTCCAGGCGCGCGTCCACCCTGCGCGTCTTGCTGAACTTCCCTGGGTGGGCGAGCAACATGCCTCGTCTGATGGCCGTCGGTTCGATTCCGGCAAGGTTCACCGCCGTCCGCTGACCCGCTTCGGCCCGCTCAACGGCGGTGCCAGCGGTCTCGACACCGCGGACACGCAACAAGCGTTTTTCCGGCAGCAACTCCACTTCCTCGCCTGCAGCAATCTGCCCGAAAAGTAGCGTTCCTGTCACCACCGTCCCGAATCCCTTTACCGCAAAGGAGCGGTCGATCGGCAGCCGGGCGTAGTGGCCGGTCTGCTTGGCCGCGATTTTCCCCGCCGCTTCGCGGAGTGCCTGTTTGAGCGCGGCCAGTCCGTCTCCGGTTTTCGCACTGACCGCCAGAATGGGGGCGCCGTCGAGAAACGATCCTCGGACAAACTCCTCGAGTTCCAGCCGGACAAGGTCGGCTGCCTCGCGGTCTACCAGATCGGACTTGGTCAGCGCAATCAGGCCGCGCTCGACACCCAGCAACCGGCAGATGGCGAAATGCTCCCGCGTTTGCGGCTTGATCGCCTCGTCGGCCGCGACCACCAGCAGCACCAGATCGATTCCCGAGGTGCCCGCGAGCATGTTCTTTACAAAGCGCTCGTGCCCCGGCACGTCCACAAATCCAAACCGCACTCCTCCTTCTTCAAGGAACGCGAATCCGAGATCGATGGTAATTCCTCGCCGCTTCTCTTCTTCGAGGCGATCGGGATGCGTACCGGTCAGGGCTTCAACGAGCGCGGACTTTCCGTGATCGATATGCCCGGCCGTGCCGACAATCACACTTTTGAGGGGATGACTCATACGGGAATGGATGACTGAGCGGGCACCCGGTTACGACCCTGAAATGACCTGCACAGTTGCGGCCTGGAAAAGACCGGAACCGCAAACCGGATCGTCACGATTTGGCTGCAGCGATTTCGTCCACAATTTCCTCGGCCGCTCTGCGGGGATCGGGCGCCGCGAGAATCGGACGGCCGACCACCAGGAAGTCGGCTCCGGCTTTGATCGCCTCGCGCGGGGTTGCCGTGCGCGCCTGATCGTCTTTTTTCGCGCCTTCGCTGCGGTCCTTTGGCCGCACTCCCGGAGTTACGATGAGAAATTCACGGCCGCAAGCCCTGCGAATGGCCTTGGCTTCCTGCACCGATGCCACCACGCCATCGACACCCGCCTGTTGCGCCAGTTTCGCAAGTTTCAGCACCCGGCTCGAGGGCGGCCCACCGATGCCGACTTCGCGGATGGCTTTTTGATCCATGCTGGTCAGCACGGTGACCGCCAGCAGTCTCGGCCGGTCCGCGCCCATGGGCACCCCAGCGCTGACCGCCTGAGCGGCAGCGCGCAGCATGGCCGTCCCGCCGAGCGCGTGCACGTTGAGGAGTTGCACGCCCGGCATCGCTGCCGAAGCCAGCACGGCTCCGGCGACCGTATTGGGTATGTCATGAAACTTCAGATCGAGAAAGATCCCTGAACCCAGTTGCGCGATCTGGCGAATCGCTTCCGGCCCGGCGCTGGTGAACAGTTGACTGCCGATCTTGAACATGCCAACCAGATCCGCCACTTGCTTGGCAAATTTCACGGCGGTAGTCAGGGAATCAAAATCGAGGGCGACGATGAGACTGCTGCGTGGATGGGCGTCGAAGCTCAAGGTTCGGGGCGCTGCCCGAAGCAGTTCAGTTCTGACCAGCGTCCGTCCGGGTGTGCTTCGGTGGCAGCTGCATCAACTCGAGCCGCACCTGACTCACTCCCGAACCGATCAGACCAATCTTCCGGGCTATTCGATAGGATACATCAATTTCGCGTCCTTCTTGGTAGGGTCCGCGGTCATTAATGCGCGCAATCTCAAACTGCCCGGTACGGGGATTCACGATGCGCACCCAGGATCCGAACGGGAGGTTCGGGTGGGCGGCTGTCAAAGCCTCGGCATTGAACCTCTCTCCATTGGCGGTCTCCTTGCCGTTGAACTCCGGTCCATACCAGCTGGCGTTACCAACCCAGACCTTAATGGGTTTCAACGGAGCACTCAAGTGAGCCACGAGCGGAGCTTCCATCACGGGACTGATGAGGAACATCAGAGGTATCCAGCGGATGGCGGCCCAGGCGATAAAGAGTGGTCGTCGCATAGTGTGTTCTTTTAGCTACGAAACTATTAAAAAGTGTAGCGCAAATACGGCATTATGTCAACCATTTTCACGTACGAATTTGTCCTTTATCTCACTGAAAGACAATGCTTTAACGTCGTTTAGAGCGGCTGCCAAACCGCGCAAAATGCCCTCACTGGCCTTGGGGTCAGCGAAACTGGCCGTGCCTACCTGTACGGCCGACGCGCCCACCGCCAGGTATTGGAGCACGTCCCCGGCCGTTTCGATCCCTCCCAACCCTAGAATGGGGATCTTCACTGCCTTGCGGACCTCCCAGACCTGGCGCAAGGTGATGGGCTTGATGGCCGGACCGGACAGTCCGCCGGTGTGGTTCCCGAGCAGCGACCTCCCGGTCCTAACATCAATTGCCATCGCAGGATAGGTGTTTGCAACGGTCAGCGCGTCGGCGCCGGCAGCCTCCGCCGCAAGGGCAATCTGCCCGATGTCTGTGACCAGTGGCATCAGCTTGACCCACAGGGGTCTGTTTTGCGCTGCCTTCTTCGCCGCACTGACGACTTCCGCCGCAGAAACCGGGTTACTCCCAAACTGCATACCCCCCCTTTTTACATTGGGGCAGGAAATATTCAACTCATAGGCGGAGATCCCGTCGGCTTCCTCAAGCCTCCGGACCACCTCCACATACTCCTCAAGACAGGACCCAAAGACGTTGACGATGACGTGAGTGTTGTATTTTCGCAACAGGGGAAGCTTGTCTTTGAGGAACGCCCGGACGCCAATATTTTGCAGTCCAACGGCGTTCAGCATGCCGGAAGCGGTTTCGCACAGCCTGGGGGCCGGCGCTCCTTCGATGGGGTCGTTCGAGATTCCCTTGGTGACGAATCCGCCCA
Source organism: Candidatus Acidiferrales bacterium (assembly GCA_963842585.1). GTDB lineage: Bacteria > Acidobacteriota > Terriglobia > Acidiferrales > UBA7541 > Acidiferrum. The sequence goes on along the minus strand of CAWJHG010000008.1, from coordinate 219,348 downwards.
GCCGGTTGAGATCGACCAGGTGCGCGAATTCGACCCCATAGCCAAAGGTGCCACCCGCGGTGATGATGGGATTAGCAAGGCGCAGAGCGCCAACCTGCACGGAGAGGTCAACGCGGTCGGAGGGACTCACACTGGGACAGGAGCATAGCATGAGTCTCGCCCGGGCAAGCGAAGAAATGCGCCGCTCCCGAACCCTACTTCCCGGCGCGCTTTTGCAGCGCTTCGGCAAGCACCCGCCCGTCGTGTGTTGCGAGGGTCACGCCGGTCAACGCACCGAGTGTCGGAGCGATGTCGGCCGGCGTCGCCGGCCCGAAATAGTCTCCCGCCTGGATCCCGAAGCCCATCAGGACCACCGGCACCCGCTGGTCATAATAATAAGGGGTGCCGTGGTTCGTGCCGGTGTAACGCTTTGCTTCATCGGCAGAGCCATCGAGCAGCCAGTACGGCGCCTGCAAAACAAACAAGTCCCCGCTCCGTCCGGCAAAATAGCTCAGCTCGGCAGCATTGCGTTCCTCGGAAACCGTTTTATTCGCGCTGGCCAACTCTTCGGCGCGAAATACCGTTGCCACTCCGGGCGTCCGGAGCACCGCGTCGGTCAGAGCTTTCATCGCCGCCGGATCCTGCTTCCATTGCCCGTACACGCCTGGCGAGAAATAGACTTCATTGCCGGCAATCCGCGCAATTGCGGGCGTCGCGTAATGGAAGGGTTCGAGCGCTTTTTCCATGCGGTCTTGCAGATCGGCCAGGCTGAGCACGCCAGCGTCAAATCCGGTTCTTTGCATGTCCACGGGAATCGGAGCCACGCCGTGATCGGCGGTAAAGGCCACGACATAGTTCCCGCGGCCGACCTTCTGATCCAGATGGGTGAACAGTTCTGCCAGATCCTGATCCAGGCGGGCCAGGATGTCCTGGATTTCCCAGCTGTGCGGACCAAACATGTGCCCGACGTAATCGACCGAGGAATAACTCACACCGAGATAGTCCGTTGCTCCGCTGCGGCCCAATCCGAGCGAATCGACGGCCTGCTCCGCCAGATGCGTCAAATAGGAATCGGCAAAAGGACTGGTGCCCCACTGCTCGTAGAAGGCCGGATCCGGCGCCGTCGCACCTTCCTTCCCGCGCAGCGGATGCGGGAACGACGCGCTCCAGCCCTCTATGATCCTGGCACCCAGCGCTTTTTCGTCATACCAGTAGGCACCGGGAGGCAAGGAGAGAGACCAGCTCTTGCCGTAGTCCGCGCTCACCGGGTGACGTTTCACATACTCTTCGATGAACGGCATGGTGCCATAGGCCGAAGAGGTTACCCAGGCTCCAGTGGCGCTATCAAACCAGGTCGCCGCGTCCGCCCGATGACCCGCCATGGTAATCGCTGCGCGCGCTTTCAGTGAGAAAGTCACCACCCGCGTACGGCCGCCGTCCTGAAACTTCAGCTCCTCTGCAAACGCCGGAAGGCGCATCCGCCAGGCCGAATCGCCCCCCTTGGTCGTGCCGCCGGCATAGGCGGTGTTGTTCGCACGGGGATCTGCGGTGCAGGTGACCATCTTTTGCGTGTCGCGGTCCCACCACCCGTTCCCGACCATCCCGTGATTCAGTGGAAACGCTCCGGTCGAAATCGTGGAATGCCCGACGCAGGTCTCGGTCGCCGCATACGGATAAGCGGCCGAGCGGAACCAGGCCCCTTCGCTGACCAGCCGCTGCAAGCCGCCCGTCCACTGGCCGCGGAACTTATCGATGTAGTCGGCGCGCATCTGATCGACCACCAGGACCACGACCAGTCGCGGTCGTCCTGCCGTGGTCACGGTCTTCGACGCCGCCGGTTTTGCCGGTGGCGCCTGGGCCCGGAGCGCGCCGGTAGGGAACAGTACCGCCAGGATCACAGCGATCGCACTCCGCCGTACCATCGAGCAGGCTGTCTTGTTGTCCTTCATGGCTTTTTCTCCCGTTGGTTCTAGCGAAGTCTAGCACGCTCTCCTGAACCCCCGGCAGTGCCCGTCCGAGCAAGCGCGTCAGCTCACTTTCACTTTTCAAGACTTGTGTTAGCATTACGCGAATATGCGAATCATTGAAAAAGGCCAGTTGATGTCTGCCGCCGAAATCGACCGGACCCTGCAGCGTCTTGCCCATCAGATTGTCGAGAAGAGCGGCGGTACGCGCAATCTCGCTCTGATCGGCATCCGCCGCCGGGGCGTTCCTCTGGCCCAGCGCATCGCGCGGGCCATGCGTGGCATCGATGGTGTGGAAGTGCCCGTCGGCACGCTCGACATCACCCTATACCGCGACGACCTCTCGAAGGTCGCTCCGCAGGCGGTCTTGCAGTCGTCCCACATTGCCTTTGCCGTCGACAGCATGGACCTGGTGCTGGTCGACGACGTTCTTTATACCGGGCGAACCATCCGCGCCGCCATGAACGGCCTGTTCGACCTTGGCCGCCCGAAGCGCGTCTCTCTGTGTGTCCTGATCGACCGCGGCCATCGCGAGATGCCCATCGAGGCCCAGTACACTGGTCGCACGGTGCAGACCAGCGACAGCGAAATCATCGAGGTCCGCCTGCAGGAGATCGACAACGAAGAGAGAGTCGTTCTGGTCGACCGCCTGGAGGAATGATTTTTTTGCGATCTTTTTTGCTTCGCGGCCGTTGTCCGCGTAAAATGATTGCCATCCGGGGTGCAGCTACCCTCCTCGTTCCGAGATGCGCCTCCGTTTCTTACGAGCAAAAATGTGAACTACCGCTTCCGTGATCTGCTGGCGATTGAACCGCTCAGTCGAGATGAAATCACCTATTTTCTCGATCAGTCCAAACCCTTCCAGGAGATCCAGCGTAATCCCCTGAAAAAGCTCGCCACGCTCCGCGGCAAGACCGTGGCTCTGGCCTTTTTTGAAAATTCCACGCGCACCCGGCTGAGTTTTGGCACCGCCGCCGCCCGGCTTGGCGCGGATACCATGAATCTGCAGGCCGAAGCCTCCAGCCTGAAAAAGGGCGAGACCCTGCTCGATACCGCGAACAACCTGAATGCCATGAAGCCGGACTGTTTCGTCATGCGCCATTCCTCCTCGGGCGCTGCTGACTTTGTGGCCCGACATCTGGAGATTCCCGTGGTGAACGCCGGAGATGGCACGCACGAGCATCCCTCCCAGGGACTCCTCGATGCGCTGACCATCCGCGACCGCAAGGGCTCGCTCGACAACCTGAATGTGACCATTCTCGGCGACATCGCGCATTCGCGCGTGGCGCGATCGAACATCCATCTTCTCGGCAAGTTCGGCTGCCGGTTCACGCTCTGCGGCCCGGCGATGTGGGTGCCACGGGAACTCGAGCACATCGGGCCGCCCGGCACTCCCATCCGCTGCGTATACCGCGTCGAAGAGGCCCTCGAGGATGCCGATGTCATCATCGTGCTGCGGGTCCAGACCGAGCGACTGCACGAGCCTTCGCTGTCGCAGAACGATTACATCCTGCTCTACCAGCTCAACGCCGAACGGATGAAGCTCGCCAAACCCGACGCCTTGATCCTGCACCCCGGACCGATCAACCGCGGCACGGAAATTACGCCCGATGTCGCCGACGGGCCGCGTTCTGCCGTCCTCGAACAGGTGACCAACGGCGTCAGCGTGCGCATGGCCATCCTTTATCTGCTCATGGTCGGCGCGAACGAGGGCACGCATCCCGCTCTAGAAGGAAAGACCGCAGCAGCAGCACCGAAGGAATCCGCACATGCTTCTGATTAAGAACGGGCGCGTCCTCGACCCTGCGTCCAAGACCGATGCCTCGCGCGATGTGCTTCTCGATGGCGAGCACATCGTCGAGATTGCCGCTCCAGGGAAAATCACCCGCGCCGGCGGCGCGCAAACTCTCGACGCCACGGGGCTCATCGTGGCCCCGGGGTTCATCGACATGCACGCCCATCTTCGCGAGCCGGGGCAGGAAAACTCCGAAACCATCGAAACCGGTTCGCACGCCGCGGCCCGCGGCGGATTCACGGCCATCTGCTGCATGCCCAACACCAGGCCGGTGAATGACAACGCCTCCATCACCCGCTTTATTGTCGACCGTGCCAAGGCCTTCGGCCACGTTCGCGTCTGGCCCATCGGCGCTGCCAGCATCGGGAGCAAGGGCGAAGCCATCGCCGAGATTGCCGCCATGCGCGATGCCGGGATTGTGGCTGTGTCGGACGACGGCAAACCGATCGCCACCGCCAAACTTGCCCGCCAGATCATGGACTATTGCCGTTCCCTGGACGTGCTGGTGATCGAACACGCCGAAGATGTCTCGCTTGCGGCCGGGGCCGTAATGCGCGAAGGAACTGCTTCGACGCGCCTGGGTCTTCCGGGCATGCCGGCAGCCGCCGAATCGGTTTGTGTCGCGCGCGACGTGCAACTGGCGGAATTGACCGGCGCCCGGCTGCATATCGCTCATCTCTCGGCCAAGTCTTCGCTCGCGCAAGTGCGTTTTGCCAAGCAGAACGGGCTGCGGGTAAGCTGCGAGGTCACCCCGCACCATTTCACGCTGATCGACGAGGATGTGACCTACGACTCGAAGTACAAAATGAATCCACCCTTGGGCGCGCGCGAGGACCGCGAAGCTCTCCTCGAGGGCCTGGTCGACGGAACGGTCGACGCCATCGCAACCGACCACGCGCCGCATGAGCCGGCACTGAAGGACGTGGAATTCGACAAAGCGCCGTTCGGGATTCTCGGGTTCGAGACCGCCCTCGGGCTGGCCCTCGAACAACTGGTGCACTCCGGACGCATCTCCCTGATGCGCATGGTCGAACTGTTCACGACCGGCCCGGCGGGTGTACTCGGCAAGGAGAGAAAACTGGCGGTCGGTGAGCCGGGGGACCTCACGATTTTCTCGCTCGATCGGCCATGGACCTACGCGGTCACAGAGTCCGCCAGCAAGTCCCGCAACTCGCCGTTTGACAGCCGTACTTTCAAGGGCGGCCCGGTGGCCACCATCGTCGCCGGCAAGATCGCGTTCAAAAATTAGTTCTGGCGGGCCTGGCCTCTCGCATCTGGCCGGCTTGTTTTCCGGCTAGCGTTTTTTTCCTCGAGTACGATGTGGAAGCTCGGCAGGAAACGGCTCTCGAACTGGCAGAGCGATTCCGCAGGTTACGGTGTGAGACGCTCTTATCGGGTGGCGATCCGCTGGATGCGAAAGGCGTCCCCGCGTGGCCAGGACACCTTGTTCTTGACCTTGCAATAGGGACAAACCGCAATTCTCTGGACTTCTTTTCCGAGGCCGGTAGATCCGACGATGCGCATTCCGCGCTGACACTTCTTGCAACGAAAGATCTTCTGCACTTTCCCTCCCTGCCAGACCTGGCCAGCTTGGAGGGTCCCCTCCAGACCCGAGGCTTCCTAATCTACCACTGTTTGTTCCGTGCTCGCTCCCGCCCCGGGACCGCGGCAGAAAGTCGGTGCTGCTCCTGAACAGGTCCAAAATCCATGGGCGTGAGCGAAGCTTCAGGACTTTGCGAGCAAGCTGCTGCGCACCGCCGCGAGCGCTTCGTGCAAGGTGTCAAAAATGTTCTCTGGTCCGATCACTTCGACCAGGTGATGGCGATCGAGATCCGGCCGCAGGTCGGACTGCACGTGGGCAACCACCAGGCCCGTGCCTTCGGCGGCAAGTTCCTCGATGGTCTCGCGCACCACCCGCGCCGCAGTGAAATCCACATTGGTGATGGCTCCGGCATCGATCATGAGACAGTGCACCGGGGAGGGGGCCGAGCTGACCAGCAACCGCACTTCTTCCGAGAAACGGTTGGCGTTGGCGTAAAACAACGGTGCGCCGAAACGATAGATGACCAGTCCCGGTTCGCTGACCGTACCGGGCACGACAGGATTCAGGTGCCAGATTCCCATGCCATCCTGTTCGAGCACTGCGGTGTGCGGACGGTAACTGTGATGGACGATGCGGAACAGGGACAGCACCATGGCCAGGAGAATGCCCTGTTCTACACCGACAAGAACGACCACCACTGCCGTGGTCACGGCGAGCGCAAACTCGCCGGGACTTTCGCGACGGATGGCTGCGAGCGAGCGCAGATCGATGAGCCGCACCGCAATGGTAAAGACCACCGCGCCCAAAACGCAGCGGGGCAGAAACTCGAGCGGGCCCGTCAGATAGAGCAGCACCAGTGCCACGACCGCGGCCGTGGTCAGATGCGCCAGTTGATTGCTGCCGCCCGAACTTTCCACCATACCCGTCTGGGTTGGGCTGCCATTCACCACAAACGTGCCGCTACAGGCCGCCGCGACATTGGCGGCGGAAAGTCCGACCAGATCCGCGTTCTCGTCGTCTTGCTGGTGATGACGGGTGGCATAGGCGCGGGAAGTAGCCGCGCTCTGGGCGATGATCATGACAAAACAGGAGAGCGCCACAGGGAAAAGCAGCTCCGTGTCTCTCCAGCTGAGATTGCCGAAACCGAGGTGCGGCAAGCCGCCGGGCACCGGGCCAAGAACGGCGACACCGCGTTGTTCGAGGTGAAAGTAAGCGCTCGCCGCGATGGCGCCGGCAACAGCGACCAGAGGTCCCGGCAATTGGGGGGCAAGACGACGGAAAAGCAGGATACAGACCACCACGGCGGCTGAAATTCCGAGCGTCAGGCGGTGAATCTCGGGCCAGGACCTCAGCACCTCGAGTAACTGCTCGAGCGTGCGCCGGCTTTGCACCTCAACCCCCAGCATGCCTCCAAGCACCGCAATGCCCACCTGAAAGCCGACTCCGGTGAGAAAGCCAACCAGCACGGTTTGCGAAAGAAAGTCTGCGAGAAAACCGAGCTTCAGAAGGCGGGCCAGGAGGAGGAAGATCCCGGTCAGGAGCGCGACCAGTCCGGCAAGGGCAACATAGCGGTCACTGCCCGGCAGAGCCATGCCGGTCAGACTGCCCGCCAGGATCGCGGCGGTCGCCGAATCGGCCGCGACGACGAGGTAACGCGAAGAACCGAACGTGGCGAAGGCCAGCAGGGGAAGGAGAAGCGTATACAGGCCGGTAATAACCGGCATCTCCGCGATTTTGGTGTAGCCCAGAGACTGCGGAATGTTCATGGCGGCGAGCGTCACTCCCGCCAGCAGGTTGCGCGGCACTTCGCTCCACACCCAGGGCCGCAGCCCGCGAAAAAACGGCAATCGATCGGTCAGGCGATTTGTTGCGCTCTGGTCGGTGGACATGCTGTGGGCTCTCCTCCCATGAGGAACGGCAACGGACATAGCCCGCCTAATTCAAAATTCAGATTTCCAGGGGAAATGCCGATCCGCATCCGACCAGAGAGTAACAAGTACGGAGAGTTAGCTCAATACTCGAGCTCTCAGGCGCCTCCGCTTCTGCGGCACGGCAGATGGACGGGTTCATGAACCGGGGAGGGGTCCCCGGGGCTAGTGCGCCGCTGGTTCAGCTGCCGGATGCAAACCGTGTTGCGGCACTTCGTGCGTACCGCGCGCCAGCGGCTCGATCTTCATGCGGTAAAAATGATCGAGTGGCACACGTCCCTTGCCGACGGGATAGGCTTTCTCAATCGCCTTCATGACATAGGCTTTCGCGAGTGTCGCGGCTTCGAGCAGTCCTCGGCCCGCCGCCAGCTGCGCGGTGAGCGCGGCGGCGAAGGTGCAGCCGGTTCCGTGCGTATTTTCAAGCTTGACCCGCTCGCCCACCAGCTGGTGGATGGTCGTTCCGTCGAAAACCACGTCGGTGGCCTTGTCCATGTGACCGCCCTTGACGATCACGGCTTTGGCGCCCATTTCCACGAGCTTTCGCGCGGCGGCTTCCATGTCGCTCACATCTGTGATGGCCATCCCGGTCAGGATTTCGGCTTCCGGAACATCGGGTGTGATCACGCTCGAGCGCTTGAGAAGTTCCGCGGCCAGATACTTGATTCCGCCGGCGTCCAGCAGTTCCGAATCGCTCGACGATTTCATCATCGGGTCATGCACGACGTGGGCGAACTTGTGGGCGTCCAAAAACTCTCCGACCACCACCGCGTTTCCGCGATTGCCGAGCATGCCGATTTTTACCGCCGCGATTTCGCAGTCCTTGGCCAGCACTTCCAGTTGTTCGCGCAGTTCCGCGCTCGGCGTGTTATGGACCGCCTCGACCGATTGCGTGTTCTGCACCGTCAGCGACGTGATCGCCGCGACTCCGTAGCAGCCGTAGGCGGCAAAGGTTTTCAAGTCTGCCGCCACGCCAGCCCCGCAACTGGGGTCAAAGCCGGCAATTGTCAGGAGAATCGGAGGAACCGAGATTCCGTGACCATGAAGATGGCTCATGTGGTTTTCTGTCCGGCCTCGTTCGGTGAAGAAAATAGCCGGCAACGCTCTCGTGGTGCGAAATTTCCGCTCGCACCGGAAAGCGCCCGGCACCTGTGAATGTACGCTCGTTTATTTCTTTAGCGCAACAGAAAACTTGTCCTGCACCAGGCGAGCCAAAAAAACACCGCGAGGAGCGGCGCGGTTTCGCCCCGAAGGAGACCGTTGTTTCAAAGTCCGGTTTCAAACGCGCGGAACCTGCGCTCGAGCTCCCATTGTTGTTGCGCTTTTTCATTCCCTTTGAGGAACTCAGCGCAGCGAGCTGAAGGCTTTTCTGCCCCCACGGCGTCCTGGGCGCACTCGCTGACCGCTTTCGAAAATACATCCGGTAACGCCCACACACTCCGGCCCGGCAAAAAGGCGTGTTCCATTCCGGTGCGGGCCATTTTCTTCAGGTCGCGGTAACCGAAACCGTAAATTTCGACGGCTTTCCCGTATTCGTTGGTCAGGTCGATCCGGGAAATCCCTTCGTCGTCGGAAGAAAGCGCGACCGGCACTGCAAACCGCTGATAAAGAGACAGCGGATGATTCTTGCCGCTTACGCCCAGAATCTCCTGGTTGCTGGTCAGATTGATCTCCACCATTACGTGCCGCCGGGCCATCTCCTTCATCAGCTCATGCGGCCGGTCTTCGTACATCACATCCACGCCGTGCCCGATGCGCTCGGCTCCGGCCTCGACCGCCAAGCGGATGTGGCAACACAATCCGGCCGGCGGGACCAGGCCATAGGCCAATTCGCCGGCATGCAGCGCAATGTGCACGTTCCGGTAGGTGGCATGCAGATACTTCACCATCTCCATCTGCAACGCGTAGTCGTTCATGGCCAGGGCGCCGTCTTCCGGCATGACGAAGTTGATGCCTACGATTCTCCCGGGATCCGCTTGTGCCGCTTCAAATCCGAGCAACGCCTGGGCGAACACCGTCTCTTTCGGCTTGCCCCGCAGGATCTGGTAAAGGAACCGCACCTCGACCTTGCAGGCTTCGCTCGCCTGGGGCTGTCCGCAGCGCTCGATTTGCCGCCTGCGGCTCTCCGCCTGGTCCAGTGCAGCCACCGCACGATCGACGTTTTGCCGCAGATGATGATCGAGAAACTGCTTGCGAAGCTCGGCAAAATCGCTCGTCCAGCGAACTTCGCTGGCCATTTTTTCAACCGTGCTGAAATCCGGCGTTTCCATCAATTCCAGGTACTGCTCGTTCTGTGCCGCTGCCCGGGTGGCCGCTTCGTCCACCCATTCGCCCAGGTGATCGGCCTCCACAACGGAAAATTTTTCAAATGCGCCGAAGAAATGATCGTGGGCTGTCACTCCGGCGGAGGGCACAAATCCCCGCATGGAGAAGGCGTCGACCAGCGCATCGTACAGGGCCGGCTGGCAGAAAACGGCTGCGGCGGGGACGATTTCCTGTGTCTTCCAGGATTCGTTGCACTCGCCCGGTTCGGTTTTTTTCCCGCTGCTTTCGGTCGGGCAGTCGAGCAGCGCCGACTCTTTCACCCGCACGCAGAGTCCGGCTCGGGCGGCCTCCTGCAAGAGGGTCTCGGCGTACACTCCGCCGCTCAGGTGGTAGTGCAGGTCCGCGCCCTTGGGCATCCCGAGGAGGAAGTGCCGCAGCTGCAGTGGATTCCTCCGTGCGGCCGCCAGATTCTCCTCTGCCACGCGCTCGGCAGCGGCTGCTCCGCCAGGGGCGCTTTTCTGAGCCGTTGCCTGCCCCCGGGCCGGAGAGGGGAAGAAAAACAGGACAAGAAATACCGGCGCAACCGCGCCCAGAAGGCGCGCCGGTCCGTTTTTGTTCATTGGATTGGCCTCAAGAGAGATGCCAGGGAATTCCGCAAGGAAATTCCCGGCCTTGGTCAGGGAAACAGTCCGCGCACCAGTGTCGCTTCGGCAACCCGGCCGACGGCGACGCTCATGGCCGCAGCGCGCGGCGGGACATGGTGTTTGCGCATGGCTTCCACCATATCGTGGAACGACCGCACCATGATCTTCTGCAGCCGCACATTCACTTCATCGGAATCCCACAGCAGCCCTTCCTGGTTCTGCACCCACTCGAAGTAGCTCACCGTGACTCCGCCGGCGTTGGCCAGAATATCGGGCAGCACGGTAATCCCGCGGCGCGCCAGAATCTCATCGGCGTGCGGCGTGGTCGGCCCATTGGCCGCTTCGGCAACGACGCGGGCCTTCACGGCTTCCGCGTTTTGCAGGGTAATCACGTTTTCGAGCGCCGCCGGGATCAGAATGTCGCACTTCATGGTCAGCAGATCGTCGTTGGAGATCCGCGAAGCGCCCGGCATGCCCACCACCGTCCCGGAGCGCTCCTTGTACCGGATCGCCTTGATCGGATCGATGCCCCGCGAATTGGTCACCCCGCCGCGGGTATCGCTGAGCGCGATGATTTTGGCTTTCCTGTCCGCGAGCAGTCGTGCTGCCGTGGCCCCGGCGTTTCCGAAGCCCTGAATCGCCACGGTCGCACCGCGCAGCGAGATCTTCTTCATCTTGCAGGCTTCTTCGACAACGTACACCAGTCCTTGCGCCGTGGCCTCGGCCCGGCCCAAGGAGCCGCCAATCGAAATCGGTTTACCGGTTACCACGCCCGGCACCGTGTGGCCCCGCATCATCGAGTAGGTATCCATGATCCACGCCATGGTCTGCGCGTCGGTGTAAACGTCCGGGGCGGGAATGTCCTGGTCCGGCCCGATCAAGGGCAGAATTTCGCTGGCATACCGTCTGGTCAGACGCTCCAGTTCGCTCTTGGACATGCGCTTCGGGTCGCAGATCACGCCGCCCTTGGCGCCTCCGAAGGGCACGTTCACAACCGCCGTCTTCCAGGTCATCCACGCGGCCAGCGCCTTCACTTCATCCAGGCTGACATTGGGATGAAAACGGATGCCGCCCTTGCCAGGGCCCCGCGCGATGTTGTGCTGCACCCGGAAACCGGTGAGCACCTTCACCTGTCCGTTGTCCATTTTGGTGGGCAGCGACACTTCGAGGATGCGCTTCGGAGTGCGCAAGACCTGGCGCAGACCGGGATCAAGCTTCAGGACCTCCGCGGCAATATCGAACTGAATCTGCGCGATGCGAAACGGATTCAGTTCTTCCCGCGGGGCGATGCGCGGCACCATCGGTGGAGCATTCACAGTGCGGCTGGGTACGGGTGGTTTTGCGACCGTGGCCATTCGGTTCGGTCCTTTCCTATGCGCTGCATCTTTCTACGTGCGTCAAAGTCGAAGCCCGATTGCACGGCTTCCCGCGGCAGCAGAATCTCCGTCTCAGGCGCTCGCGGAAAATTTCTGCGTTTCACGCAAAAACTTGTCACGGCACTCGGTCGAGCAAAAGTGCAGGAGCTCCCCGCCTTGTGTGAGCGGGAGCGCCAACCCTTCGGCCACATGCATGCCGCACACCGGATCCCGGACCAGCTTCTGATTCACGGCCTTGTTCGGCGCGTCGGCGTATGGTTCTGCAGCGCCGCCGCCCACCATCTTGCCGACCAGCCGGCGCAGCAGGGCAAAGGCCGAAGAAACCACCACCAGCCAGAACAAGTACCTCAGCATGCGAACGATGAATGTCATCCCAGGATCTTTCACGCCACCCGCGCCCCGTGAGAAGCTCTCACGGCAGGCAGGCAGCGTTGAGCCGAGTGTATGCAGCGCTTCTCGGGGAGTCAAACGAAAAGCTGTACTTTCAAGGGGTTGCGCGGCGTATCGATTCCCGGCCCCAGCCCACCCGGGGCCAGCAAAGATCTGCTAACTATTTCATTGTAAAAGAGTTACTTGGATATCCAGGTTCCGGCCCGGCCGGCGGTCAGGCGCCCGCCGGGATCCGGTCAATTCCCATATACGGCCGCAGAACTTCGGGCACCAGGATCGATCCATCGGCCTGCTGGTAATTCTCGACCACGGCAATCCAGGTTCGACCGACGGCCAGGCCCGAGCCGTTCAGCGTGTGCACAAAATCGCTCTTTCCTCCGCCATTCGGTTTGAAGCGAATTCCGGCGCGGCGCGCCTGGAACGCTTCGCAATTCGAACAGGACGAAATCTCCCGGAATTCATTGCTGGACGGCAACCAGACTTCCAGGTCGTAGGTCTTTGCGGAAGCGAAACCCATGTCCCCGCTGCACAGCAACATGGTGCGATAGTGCAGCCCCAATTTCTCGAGGATGGTTTCCGCGTTGCGCACCAGTGCTTCGTGTTCTTCATAGCTCTTGTCCGGGTGCGTGAACTTGAACAGCTCGACTTTCTGGAACTGGTGCTGCCGCAGGATTCCTCGGGTATCTTTTCCCGCCGCACCGGCTTCGGAGCGGAAGCAGGCCGTCCAGGCGGTAACCAGAATCGGAAGTTGCTGCTCGGTCAGCGTCGCGTCCCGGTACAGATTGTGGAGTTCGACCTCGGAGGTCGGCGTGAGCCAGAAATCGGTGTCTTCGAGTTTGAACAGATCGGCAGCGAATTTCGGCAGTTGCCCGGCGCCGAGGAGCGATGCCGTATTGACGAGGAAGGGCGGCAGAATCTCCGTATAGCCGTGCTCGCGGGTGTGCACGTCGAGGAAGAAGTTCGCGAGCGCTCTCTCGAGCCGCGCACCCCAACTCTTATAAACCGCAAATCGCGCGCCGGTGATGCGGGCGGCCGCATCGAGGTCCAGAATTCCCGCGCGTTCACCCACTTCCCAGTGCGGCTTCGGCGCGAAATCGAATTTCGGCGCGCTGCCCCAGCGGCGCACCTCCTGATTTCCCTCAGCACCCTTTCCGTAGGGAACCGTTCGGTGCGGAAGATTCGGAATGGTCAGCAGCAGCTCGCGCTGGGTGGCATCGAGAACCGCAATGCGCTCATCGGATTGCTTGATGCGCTCGGAGAGTTGCTTCATTTCCCCGAGCAGCGCGTCCGCGTTTTCTTTGGCCTTCTTCAACCGGGCGATTTCGTCGCTGGCCTTGTTTCGTTGCGCCTTGCGCTTCTCGTTTTCGGTAATCAACTCCCGGCGCTCTTTGTCGAGCGCGCGAAAGCCGTCGAGATCCAGCGTGGTATTGCGTTTTTTCGCCATCTCGGCGAATTCGTCCAGGTGGTCCCGGAAGTAGCTCAGTTCATGCATGGTTTTACAAGCATAGCGTAGGCCGGCAGCCACTGGCCAGCGACCCGAAACAGAGCCGGGCGTCCACAGTCCTGCCGGTCTCACCGTCCCTCGGGGGAGAGGTACGGAAGTGCCAGTAGAGGGTACTACTCTGATTGAATCTCCCAGCCTAGTGACCTTCGCTGCCCGCTTGCTCATACTTCACTCCGTGGTCGGAAGTTCGGTTCGGCTTCCGGAGCGGCGGATGATCATAGCGATCTTGCTCCTGTGCGTTGTTCTACTGCTGGCGAGCGCAGTCGAACAACCGGCCTCTCCGAAGAAGAATTGAACTGCCGATCGAAGTCCCTCCATCCCCCACGCCAGAGCGGCCGGCACCCCCACCGGCCGCTCACTTTTTTTTCCGGACCACGCGAAGTGACCCGGGTTTGCACAAGACCCGCAAAAAAAGCCGCTGGCCCGCAACAATTGCCGTCGAGAGGGACTTGAATGAGGCAGGAGAAAAAAGAAAGGGGGCCGGTGCAAGCCCCCTTTTAGTGATCTGACCCCCCAATAACCGGAAACTCAGTCGAGGTTAAGCTCCGGCCACCCCGGGAAGCCAAAGTCATGAATTACTCATCTAGTTTGCACGCGGTTTGCCAAGTGCCCCTGCTTCTCTCACATTCAAATAATTCATTGAGGCGGAACGACTTAGGGAGGAGCGTTGGGCAACTGCCGCAGTGCGCCGGCGACAGAATCTACAGAATTTCACAGACTGTAACAGGATTCCTACAGAGTTTGGAACCATGCTCGCGAATGTCCCGCAAGCGGCTTAGTTTCTCGTCACTTACAATAACGTTATTGTGTATCCTCGATGGCCTACGCTCCGATAGAGTTGCGAAGCGCATCGGCAATGGATGTGGAATAGCGCGCGACATCGGCCTGGTGTTCGGCTTCGACCATCACTCGTGCGAGCGGCTCGGTCCCGGAATACCGCAGCACGACCCTTCCGTTGTCGCCCAGCGCCGCCTCGGCTTCGGCCAGCGCCTGCCGTACACCGGGCAAGGAAGTGAGCGGAGGCTTCGACTTCACCTTCACATTGACGATCACCTGGGGATAATCCTTCAGCCCTTCGACCAGTGACTCGAGCGAACCTTTCTTCGCGACCAGGGAAGCGATCTTCACGGCGGTCAGCAGGCCGTCTCCGGCCGGACTGTCGTCCATGAAAATGATGTGTCCTGACTGTTCGCCGCCGAGGTTGCTCCCCGTTTTCAGCATCTCTTCAAGGACGTAACGGTCGCCGACCGCGGCGCGGACAAGCGAGATTCCCTCGTTTGCCAATACCCGTTCAAGCCCCAGATTGGACATCGATGTTGCTACCACGCGCCGATTGTTGAGCGTGCCTTCTCTGTTCAGGTGCCGGGCCACGGCTAACAACACGCCGTCGCCATTGACGATCCGTCCGCTGCCGCAGACAAACAGCGCCCGATCGGCGTCGCCATCAAACGCGACACCCAGTTTGGCCTCTTCTTGTAAAACCCGTTCCCGCAGTCCGTCGAGATACAGTGATCCGCAACCGGCATTGATGTTGCGTCCATCGGGATCGATTCCCATGGGGACTACCTCCGCTCCGAGCGAGCGGAACAACTCCGGCCCCAGTTGATAGGCGGCGCCATTCGCGCAATCGAGCACCACGCGCAGGCCGGCGAGCGCGGCTCCGGCCAAGACGTGGCTTCGCAGGAATTCCAGGTATTCCACGTGCAGCGCGTGCTGGGCCACGAGTCCCGTGCGGCGGCCGGGCACGGGCTCGTTTCGCAACCGGAAAATCTCTGTTTCGATCTTCTCTTCTTCGGCATCGGGAAATTTCATCCCGGCGTGCGAAAACAGTTTCACCCCGTTGTCGTGATAGGGATTGTGCGAAGCAGAGATGACCACGCCAGCCTGAAAGTCGTTCTGGCGCACCAGGCAGGCCACGCCGGGAGTGGTGATCACTCCGGCAAACTCTGCCGTGGCGCCGGCTTTTTCCAGTCCCGCCGCCAGCAGTGCCGCGATGTGCGGACCCGACTCCCGGGTGTCCATACCGATCAGAACGTGCGCTCGACCGTGTTCCTTGCGCAGGAATTCGCCCAAACCCCGCCCCGCCGCATATAACGTCGCATCGTCAAGAGGAGGTGTACCTGGAACTCCTCGAATTCCATCGGTGCCGAACAGTTCTTTGGCCATAGGTGTGCTGTCAGAGGGGCGGCTGACCTCGTCGAAGTCTAACACAGCCTTCGCTGGCCCCCGGCTCGCGGTCGGCCGCGCCGGTGATCCGGAAGCGGTGGAGCGATTGCTCCTCCCTGCATGCCGTTCGCCGAGGCGTGCACCAGGAGGCCCTTGAGTGTGCTACCGTGTTCGTCCGGAGGGAGTGTCTCTTGTCCACTACGGAAACGCCGCCAGCGGTTCTTCACATTCCGAAAACTTCCACGAGCCTGCGCATCCTGGCCGGCGCGGTCATTCTTCTGTTTCTTTATTATGCGGCGGGTGTGGTCATTACGCTGCTGCTTTCCGTCCTGCTGGCCTACTTCCTCGATCCGGCGGTCGAACTGCTCGAACGCGTGCACATCCCGCGAACCATCGGCGCACTAATCATGGTGCTTCTCCTCATCTCCGTCATCGGGGCCGTCGGCTATGGACTGTGGGTTCGCGGCTCGGACTTTGCCGCCAACTGGCCCAAGTACCGCGATATCCTGCGCGAGGCCACCGGCGCCGTGCAGGGAAAAATCAGCGGCATCGAAGGCGGCGTCAGCGACCTGACCACGCCGACCGGAACGGCGAAATCCGCTGCGCCCTCCGCCGACACGGGCACCGTGCACGCGCTCTTCCTGCGGGGCATCGGTTCTCTCTATGCCCTGGTGCTCGAAGGAACTTTTGTTCCTTTCCTGGTTTTCTTCATGCTCGCGGGAAAACGCGAGGCCTGGCATTCGACCTTGCAGCTCTTCCCGGTCGCGCGCCGTACGCAGGTGAAGGAGACTCTCGACGACCTGCGCAATGTTCTCCGCGACTACCTCATCGGCATGACCGTGGTCACACTCGTGGTGGTCGCGCTCAGCAGCATTTTCTTTCTGTTGCTCGGATTGGACTATCCTGTTCTCGCCGGTATCGCTTCCGGCGTCTTCAACATGGTTCCCTACATCGGCGCGGTGCTGGCCTGGTTGCCGGGCTTTTTTCTGGCCATTCTGAAATGGAAGGCGGTCAGCCACTTCGGCATCATTGCCCTGGTTCTTACCGGCATTCACGTGGTGGCGCAAAACCTCATCGCCCCGCAACTGGTGGGCCGCCAGGTACAACTGAACGCCGTGGCCATCACTATCTCGCTGCTGTTCTGGGGCTGGGTGTGGGGCGGAATGGGTCTCATCCTCGGCATCCCCATCACGGCAGCGCTCCGCGTGGTGTGCGATCATACGCAGACCTGGAAGCCGGTAGCCCGCTGGCTGAGCGCCTGAAGTTTTTTTTCTTCCTGCATGAAGTTGAGGTGTCGGATGAAGACCCTGCGTGTTCGCTGCGTTCCCTTCCTGCTGCTCCTCCTGCTGCTTGCGGGTGCGCCATCGGCCCGGGCCTGGGGATGCAAAGGCCACCAGACAGTGGCCTTGCTCGCCGAGAAGCAACTCACACCCGAGGCACACGAGTGGCTCGAGAAGTTGCTTTCCGATAACCCCGTTGACCCGCAACTGAAGCGTTACTGCGGCAACCCCTCGCGCGACCTCCTGGCCGACGCTTCCACCTGGCCCGACGACGTCCGCTCGAGTCTGAAGAATGGCCCTTGGCATTACATTGACATCCCGCGCGGCGCGGCACGCGGACCGGTTGCGCCGTACTGCGGCAACCAGGGTTGCGTCACCGAGGCAATCGCCGAGCAGTTGGCCATTTTGAAGGACAAGAACGCGGACCCGCACAAACGAGCGGACGCGGCGCGTTACCTGATTCATTTTGTCGGCGATCTGCACATGCCTCTCCATGCGACCACCAACGACGACGAGGGCGGCAACTGCGTGCCGGTCCGTTACTTCCGGCGGCGTCCTCACGAGAGCCACAATTCCTATTCGCCCAATCTGCACTCCGTCTGGGACACCGCCATCGTCGAGCGGGACATGGAGGGCGCGGAACCTGCCGAATACGCCGACTATCTCGCCGAGGCCTTCAGGCCCGACTTCGCCGCCTGGCAGGCCGCCGGAATTCAGATTGAGGATTGGGCCTGGGAGAGTCATGACCTGGCCGAATCGACGGTCTATGGCGCGCTGCTTCCGGCGATTCCCGTCGAGACCCCGACGGCTGTTCATTCTTGCGCCGATGACAACAAGATCGGCGAACGCATGCTGCGCCTTCACGTTTTCGCTGGCGAGAGTTACCAGCAGGCCGCCGCTCCGATCGTCGAAGAACGTATCGCTCGGGCAGGAGTGCGTCTCGCGATGATCTTGAACGATGCCGCCCGCTCGGTCGCTCCTCTGAACTAGGGGGCCGGCTGCTGTCGGCAACCTCGGCAGCCGGGGCCGCCCTGGTTTTCGAAATTGCGCTAAGATCTCTGCCTGCCGGAGGGGTGTTCATGAGCAACCAAGCGAAAATCCTCGCTCTTCTCGACGAAGCGTTCCGGGCAAAAACCTGGCACGGACCGAACCTGCGACAGTCGCTCAAAGGCGTCACCGCGAAACAGGCCGCCTGGCGCCCTGCTCCCGGCCGACACAACATCTGGGAGGAGACGCTCCATGCCGCGTACTGGAAATATGCCGTGCGCCGCGAGCTCGAAGGGGGGAAGCGCGGGTCTTTCGCGCTGAAGGGCAGCAACTTCTTCCCCCGCCCGGAGAAGGGAAGAGCTGGCGAAGCGGCGTGGCGGGCCGATCGCGCGATTCTCGATCGCGAGCATCGCGCTCTGGTTCAAGCCGTCCGTAAAGCGCTCGCCTCACCCTGCTCGAGCAAGCAGCTCGGCATGCTGTATGGCGTCGCCTTCCATGACGTCTATCACGCCGGGCAGATCCGGCTGCTTCGCCGGCTCGAGGAAGGCTGACTGCTCAGGATCCGGAGTTTGAAGTTGGAGTTACCGGGCCGGGCTCCGGGCGGGAATTGAACATTCCAAAAGCCACAAAAATATCCAATACGCCGAGGCCGCTCACCATTCCCCGGAATGATGGATTCAGGATGATCGGCAGCAACCGCGGAAAATGGCTCAGGAAATAGTTCTGTTCCCAGAAGCTCGACCACGGCAGGTACAGCAGTAGAGCGCCCATCTCAAACAACAACACAACCGTCAATGCGCGCAGAACTCGATTCATTTTCCCTGAAGGAACCCAAGGTAGAGTATGGCGGGTGCTCAGCGCGCCGGCTTCTGGAGTGAACTGATTCGCTCCGCCACGTCGCGATAATCAATATTGACCGCGTAGACCTGAGAAAAACTCTTCAGTGCCGCTTCCAGATCGCCGGCCGATTCCTGCGCCACTCCCAGATCATACCGCAATGCCAGTTTACTTTCCGAATCGAGACCGGGCGTCGTGAGGGCCCGTTCATACCAGATGGCCGCGATGTCCGGCTGTCCTTTTTCCATGAACGCCAGCCCTAACAGCGTGCTGCACTGCATCGCATAGCGGAAGGCCTTGCCACGATCGTTCGCTTTGGCGACCTTCTGGAACTCTCCGATGGCTTCTTCGAGCAGGCCCATTTCCCGGAACGCAATGCCCAGGTTGTAATGCGTCTCAAGGTCCTCGTCCTCGGCACCCATCTCGCCGAGTTCAGCACGGAACTCGTCAAATACTTCCTTGAGCGGGCTCGCTTCTGTGTTTGCCACCACCGTTTCGGCGCCTTCTGTGGCGGGCGGCGTTTCCGCCGAGGAGGCATCGTCCGGTTGCGCCATGGTGGGCGTCAGAGCATCGAGGCCCAGTTCGTCGATTTCGCGCGCCAGCTCGGAAAGAAACTGGTCGGATGAGAAAGCGTTGCCAGCAACCGGCTGGATGACTTTTTCTTCCGGCACCTCGGCAGTTTCTCCGAGGGCCAGCGGTTCGGCCGGTGCCGGTTCCGACGGCACTTCCGACAGCAACTCGTGCGCCGGCACGACCGGCTCGGCCTCGAGCACCAGTTCAAATTCCTGGTCGAGCTCCAGCTCCGGTTGCGGTGGCGGCGGTTCGGGAAGCGCGGCTTGCGGCTCTTCGAGCGCGGGCTCATGTCCTTCCGCGGCGACTTCTGCGTGCTCGGGAATGGGAAGGGCGGTCAGTTCCTCTTCGGGCAAAAGGCCCTGGACTTCCGTGCCGATTTCCGCGTCCACTTGCGGAGCCGTTTCCTTCGCCTCGAGCGGCTCAATGGTTGCTTCCGCCGCGGGACTGGTCCAGTCCTCCGGATCTACCGCTTCTACGGGAACGTGAAACTCGGCGTGGCCGGTCTCTTCGTAGGCAGCCACCAGCGGCTCGGTCGGAACTGCTTCGGCCGGCAGATCTTCCGCATGCACTTCTTCAACAATGAATTCGGGGAGCTCAATTTCCACGGCTTCCGGTGCCGGGGGAGCCGCGGGCGTTCCTGCCGCCGCGGCAACCGGCTCGGGCTCTTTCGTCTCTTCGAGCAGCGAAGCCCACTCCGCCGAAAGGTCGACCTCTTCTGCCGCGCTTTCAACCACC
Organism: Candidatus Acidiferrales bacterium; assembly: GCA_963842585.1. Taxonomy (GTDB): domain Bacteria; phylum Acidobacteriota; class Terriglobia; order Acidiferrales; family UBA7541; genus Acidiferrum. The sequence continues at coordinate 199,385 of CAWJHG010000008.1, read as the reverse complement.
GGTTCGGCCGCGGCTTCGCTCGGCGTGGGCTCCACAATTTCGATCTGTGGCAGCTCCGGTTCAGCCACCGGGGGTGAGGCGGCTTGGACCTCGGCAACGGCCGCTTCGGGAACCGGAGAAACCTCGGCCCGTTCCGCCGCAACCTCTGCGGCCGCAACTTCCTCGACAGGAACGGTCTCGACAGGCTGCGGCATGGCCGCTGCCACTGCCGAGGCAATCTCCTCATCGGTCAATCCGGCGGCGCGCTGGAAGCGCCTGCGCAGCTCACCGAACCGCTCGCTGCTCCGCGCGTCACCGCGAGTCGCGTGAATATGTTCGAGTTGCGCGGCTAGCTCCGCCGTCCGGCGGTCGTCGCCTGCGCCGAGGACGAAGTCCAGCAGCTTTTCGAGCGTTGGCGTATGCGTTGGAGCGCGCCGAAGAATGGCTTCGAGTAACCCGATGGCCTTCTGCGTCAATCCGTAGCTGGCAAACAGGTCCACATCGGTCAGCGATTGCGCGATAAACCGTTGGGTCTCCTCATCGAGCTCCGGCTCGCTCGGCACAGGCGCAGAAGCCTCGGCGGCAACCTCGGTCGTCGATTCTTCCAGGCCCGGACGCACCTTCGGGGCCGGGGCTTTCGGCAGTTCGGTCTGCAAATCTTCGGTCACCACGACAATATCAGCCGCTGGCGCGGGCTCTTCAGCGAGCAGCCCCAATTTCTTCAGCACTTCATTCAGTTTGCGCTTGGCGGCGTCGCTTTCCGGTTCACGGTCGACCAACTGCTCGAAAATATCCTTGGCGCGATCCAGCTTGTTTTGAGCCACCAGCGCGTCGCCCAGCTGGGCGAGAGCGTCCGGCAGACGGAACGAATCGCTGGTCCGTCCATAGGTGTCCACCAGCCATTCGAGCGGCTCGAGCCTTCCGGGCAACCGGGTGGCCAGCTCCGAGAGCAGGTGGGTGACCCCTTCATGTTCTCCGGCGTCAATCATCGGGATGCGGATCCGGGAGAGAATGCTCATCGCCCGTTCTGATTGCCCGGCTTCGAGGAGCGCTTCGGTCACCTTCTGTGTGGCGGTAAAGTTCTTTTCATCCGATGAGAAGATCCTGAGGGCCAGGGCCGTCGCTTCGTCCCATTTGGCATTCTTTAGATACAGGTCCAGCAGCAGTTCCGCGGGCTCGCCGCCCTTTTCTAGCTCCGGCACGCGCTCGAGGATTTCCGCTGCCTGCGCGACATTCCCGGTCGTCGAGTAGGCGCGTGCTTTGACAATCAGCGCATCGAGTTGCTTCGGATCGATCTGCAGCGCCTTGTCGGCCAGCTTTTCGCATTCCGCGTGGTCGCCGCGTGCCAGGGCCCGCTGCGCGGCCGACACATAGGTCCCCAGCGCTTCGCCCGACTGACCCATGGCGTTATACAGGTCCGCCAGACGCACCTGAATGCGCAGGTTGTCCGGTTCGGCCGACAGCAATTTCTTCAGCAGCGCCACCGCTTCCGGCTGCTTGTTGTTTTTCAGATGTAACTCGGCCAGCTGCAGGAACAGCGGCCGCGCTTCGCTCATGACCCCTTGTTGCACGTACAGGTCGGCAAGCTTCTCAAGCGGCCGTACCTCTTCGGGCGCCAGCTTGGCAATTCTCTTGTAGACGGCAATCGCTTTGGTGAGAAAGCCATCGCTGACGAACAGCTGCGCCAGCCGTTCAAAGTAATCGATGGCCTGAATGGTCTCGCCCTGGCGGATATACAGCTCGCCGATGGTCATTAGCGTGACCTGGTCGCGAGGCTCGTACTTCAAGATCTGCTGGTATTCGGCGATGGCTTGCGCCACCTTCCCCTGGTTCAGCAGCTTCTGTGCGGCTTCGACAAACTTGCTTTTGTTATAAGCCATGCGCAATAGACGACAGCTAGGCTCATCCAGCCGTCGCGACTTTCTCCTGGACGCAGTAAAGGCGCTGAGTTTCCTCTGGACCCTACCTTTTTCACGCTACGCCCCGTCGTGGGGGCCGTCAATCAAAGCGGGGGCCATTGTGAGCAGGCAGTTATCCCCGTGGCGGATACGAAACCAAGGGGGAGAACAGATGGCGAAGAATAAATTCGAGGGGCTTCCGTGATCCGGACGTTGCCGCGCACGGTTCTGCCGCGGGTCGGTTGTCAACGACGAGGTGGTTCTAGGACTAGTCGGTGGAATCGACGCGCGGCCAGATTTCGAGCGGTAGCATCTCCTGAACCGCCCCGGCCGCCCAGCAACCGGCTTCGCGCACGGGAGCAAAGGAGTGCCGGTGCAGGGGGGTGGGCCCGTGGAGCCGCAAGGCTTCGAGATGATCGGGGGTGCCGTACCCTTTGTGCCGCGCCAGACCGTAGAGCGGATACACGCGGTCCCACTCTTCCATCCGCGCGTCGCGGTGGGTCTTGGCCAGGATGGAGGCGGCGGCAATGGAGACGCTTCTGGCATCCCCTTTGATCAGGGATTTCTGCTCGATCAACACATCGAGCTGCATGGCATCGATGAGCAGGTAATCGGGCCGGATAGAAAGCAGTTCGAGGGCGGCGGTCATCGCTTGCCGGCTGGCTTGATAGATATTCCAGGCATCGATGCGCTGGGCATCGATTTCCGCGACCGCCCAGGCCGCCGCATGGTCCCGGATGCGATCTGCCAGCTCCCCGCGCCGCTCGGCGGTGAGTTTCTTCGAGTCGTCCAGACCGACAATTCTGCGTTTGGGGTTGAGGATGACGGCAGCGGCGACGACCGGGCCAAATAGCGCGCCGCGTCCGGCTTCATCGATGCCCGCAATGCGCGTCCAGCCGCGTTTTCGCGCCGTTCGCTCGAAACGGGAAGAGCAGAGTCGGCTCATGAACGGTGTTGGTGAAAATACCCGGGAGAATTCTAGCACGTAGAAGGAGCAGGGGAGGGCCAGGTTCCGGAATTCCGTCCCGGGTTCGCCGGACACAAAAAAAGGGACAGTCCTTTCCGGGCACTGTCCCTCGACAAACCTGTTTTCGCTCTTCGCTTATGCTTTCGCGGTTGCGGCCGGTGCGACCTCTTCGCGCGCGGCGCGCTTGATGCGGGCGGCCTTGCCCTTCAGATCGCGGAGATAGTAGAGCCGGGCGCGGCGCACGCTGCCCTTGCCGACGACCTCGATCGAGGAGATCGAGGGCGAGTGCAGCGGAAAGATGCGCTCGACGCCGGTGCCGAAGCTGACCCGGCGCACGGTAAACGTTGCGCTGCTGGCCCGGCCCTTCTTCGAAATCACCACACCCTCAAAGGCCTGGATGCGTTCCTTGACTTTTTCGCCTTCGCCTTCGAGCAGGCGAACATTCACCCGCACGGAATCGCCGGGGCGAAACTCGGGGAGATCCTTGCGCAATTGCGCTTCATGCAACTTACGAATGACCGGATTCATTTTCTGTATTCCCTGCAGACCCACTCAGGCGGGGCCAGCACATCTAAGGCAAACTCCAATTATAGCCAAGTGGCTTCCTTTTTCCTAGCCGTTTTCTCCGAGCAGCTCCGGGCGGTTCCGCCGTGTCTTCTCTAACGCCTTCTGTTTTCTCCACTTGGCGACTTCCGCGTGATTGCCGCCGATCAACACCTCCGGCACCTTCCAGCCGCGATACTCGGCCGGGCGGGTGTAGTGCGGAAAGTCGAGCAGCGTGGCTCCCCTCGACCGGCCCACCCCCTGGTAATCCTGAAAAGACTCGTTCTCGGTCGAGGCCTCATTGCCGAGAGCACCCGGCAGCAAACGGGTCACCGCATCGACCACGATCGCCGCCGGCAGTTCGCCGCCGCTCAAAACGTAATCGCCGACGCTCATCTCCTCCGTCGCCAGGTGATCGGCCACCCGTTCGTCGACGCCTTCATAACGCCCGCAGATCAGGATGAGCCGCTCGAGCTTCGCATACCGCCGTGCGGTCTGCTGGGTGAACAGCCGGCCCGCCGCAGACAGCAACACAACGGCCGTTCCCGGCTGGCCTCTCTTCTCCTGTCCCGCATCTCCTACGCTCTCCCCGAGTAGCTTCTCGACGGCTTCAAACAGCGGTTCCGGCTTCAGCAGCATGCCTTCGCCGCCGCCAAACGGACGGTCGTCGACGGTGCGGTGGCGATCCCGCGTGAACTCGCGCAAATCCTGCACGCGGATTTGCACGATGCCCGCTTCTCGGGCGCGTCGAACGATTCCGTGGTCCAGCGGACCGGAGAAAAATTCCGGGAAAATGGTGATCAGGTCAAATTGCATCGCCTTCGAGTGTAATGAAGGAAGGGTGTTGCTGTCATGCGGGTGATCGGGGAAGCGATCGGGGGAGGACCCACCGTGGCACGCTACGGCAATACGCCTCATACTGCGGTCCGAATCGTCTGCCTAGCGCAGGCTCTTCGTAAAACAGCACGAACAGATGAAAGCCCGCCAGCACGACCGCGCCGTAAATAACCAGGGAGAAGGCGCCGTAGTACAGCGCCTGGCCGGCGATCACAGCCGACACGCCGAGATACATGGGGTTGCGCGTGAACCGGTACAGTCCCCGCCGGACCAGCAGGCGCGGTGCGTCGATCGGCGCCGGGGTCCCGAGTCCGCTCGAAACGAACTCCCAGGCACACCAGAAATAGACCAGCGCGCCAAGGAGGAAAAGCACCGCTCCCGCGCTCTCGGCGGCCAGGGGCAGTTTCACGCCGCCGCTCTTGAGCCATTGCGGCAGGTACACGCCGACGGTTCCCGGCATGACCAGGGTGAAAAGCGCCGTCTTCAGCAATCTTGAGAACAGTGGATTATTCCGGGGCGTTCACGTCAGCTAACCCTTCCGGAAGCCGGACATCAATGCGCCGCGCCGCCACATCGATCCGCGCACAGATGTCCTCGGCCAGCGGAACCAGCAGTTCTCCTCCGGCCGTCTGGACCTGCAGAATGGGTGTGCCCGCGACACTCTCTCCGGTGAACAATACGTCGCGCACTGCGCCCAAAAGCTTGGGGGTATCGTCGATTGCGCACGGGGAGGACGACAGTTTCGATTCTTCCGTCGGCAGTTCGAATACCGTGCAGCCGATCAGGTCGGTGACGAAGTACTGCCCGGCAGGCAGTTCGACACGCTCTGCGAACGGCAGCAGCACATCCGATCCGCGCAGTGTTTCCGCCTCGGAAATCGTGGTGCTCCCGGCAAAATGAAACACCCCCATTCCGGGATGATTCCGGTCCTGCCAGAAATGCTCGAGTCCGACCGCGTGTGGCTGGCCGTCGCCTTTGCTCAGATAGAGTTCCGTGCGGGTGGAAAACCGTTCGGGGAAATCGGTCAGCAACTCCGCGACAACTTCCCCTTTATTGCCGCGTGGCCTCAGGATCCGGGCTACCAGCAACCACCGACGGTCTGATTCAGGGGGAGGACTCAATCTTCCAGAATCTCAAGCGTAAACCGCTTGTGCAATTTCATCCCGGCCGCACCGAGAAGCGTGCGAATCGCTTTGGCCGTGCGACCCTGGCGTCCGATCACTTTTCCGAGATCCTCAGGATGAACCCGCAGTTCGAGGACGGTGACTTGCGTACCCTCCACTGCTTTCACCTGCACTCCCTCCGGATGATCCACCAGCGCTCGAGCAATGTCCTCTACGAGTTCTTTCATAGGGCCCCCGCGTGTACTGCGCTTGTCGAACTACTACACGCGAACCTCCCCCTGTCCGTCAGAGGACGCGCCACTCAATGAAGCCACCGGGACCTGAGCACCAGCGAAGTCGAACGTGAACCTGAGCTTGACCTTGGTTTAAGCGATTTTCTGCTGCTTGATGAAACTCCGGACCGTATCGCTCGGCTGCGCTCCCACGCCAAGCCAATACTTAATACGCTCGGAATCCAACTTGATCTCCGCGGGTTTCTTCAGCGGGTCATAGGTTCCCACCGCTTCGCGCACACGCCCGTCCCGGGCTCGCGTCCGTTCAATCACCACCACGCGGTAAAAGGGCTTTTTCTTTTTGCCAATTCTAGCTAGACGAATTGTTAACACTAAAGTACGTCCTCCTAAAGTCCTCCCATTCTAGCGTGACTCCCTGCCGCGCGGCAAACAATCCTCGCTGCTCCTCGAACCGGACCGGGCGCGCCCGATTTCCGCCTGTTTTCACCCGGCTTACGGCTTCCCGACCAGCGGCAATTCGACATAACTCTCTGCGCCGGGGCTATGGTAAACCCGCTCGACCGCCCTCTGGTAGTCTCCCGGCTTGGCCCAGAAGATATTCGGCACAAACGTCTGCGGATTCCGGTCATAGAGGGGAAACCAGCTGGACTGCACCTGGACCATGATGCGGTGTCCCGGCAGGAACACATGATTCGCGTTCGGCAGAGCGAACCGGTACAGGAGCGGCGTACCGCTTGAAAGCGGTTTTGCCGTTTCGAGACTGTCCCGATACCGCCCCCGAAAGATGTCTGCGGCAATCATGAGTTGATAGCCGCCCATGGCCGGCTGCCCGGCCACTTCATCGGGATAAACGTCAATCAACTTCACCACCCAGTCCGAATCGGTCCCGGAGGTTGCGGCCACCAGATGTGCGATGGGCTGCCCGCTGATCTTCACCGGCTCCGTGAGGACTTCCGACTCGAATGCCAGCACATCGGGCCGGCCGGACGCCTCCCTCTGGTCATCCACCAGCCACTCGGTCCAGGTGAATCCGTTGCCGTAGCCGACCGGCTGGTTCGGCCGCGCCCGGAAGGGCACCGGCTTTGCGGGATCGGACACATATTCCTCATACCCCGCGTCCCGGGCAACCGGCTTTGTCCAGCCGAGTTTCAGCCCGGCATTTAAATACAGAGGCGTCGGTTTCAGGGTACATCCGGTGGCGCAGCCGGCGGGCCAGGCCGGCAGGCGCCGCCAGATGTTGGTTCCCGTTTCGAACACCGTTACCGGCGAAACCTCCGCCGAGGGCGCTCCCTCTTTCAGGTATTGCGCCAGGAACGGCCGCAGGATCTGTTGCCGAAAATAGAGGCCGGTATCGGCTCCGAATTTCAGTCGTCCGAGCGAACTGCCGTCCCCGATCTGCTGCCCGTGAAACCACGGGCCGATGACCAGATACACCTTGTCGTTGAGGGTGTCGTTCGGCTTGATGGCCTTGTACACCGCCGTCGCTCCGTAAATATCCTCCTGGTCCCAGAATCCCCCGACCAGCAGGGTCGGCACTTTCAGGGGTTCACGCGCGAGGATCTGGTCCATCGCCTGCTGCTGCCAGAAGGAGTCGTAGCTTGGATGTTCCAGGATTTTTCGCCAGAAGCCCATCTGCTCGAGACCATGCTGGCGTCCCAATTCCCCGGCCGAACCGGCCCGCAGGTACAGATCGTAGTCATCAAGAGTGCTGGTCCACCAGGCCACGTCATTCGATCGCGTCGCTTCCTGTTCATAGATGTACGGCATGTTCTGCTCGCGGAAGGCCCCGTTGTGGAACCAGTCGTCGCCTTTCCAGCCGTCCACCATCGGATTCATCGGCACGGCGACCCGCAGTGCCGGATGAGGATTTACGAGCGCCATCAGGGGCAAGAAACCGTCATAGGAGATGCCCAGAATTCCCACTCTGCCGTTGCTTTCCGGAACATTCTTTACCAGCCACTCGATCGAGTCGTAGGTGTCGGTCGACTCATCGACGGGAGTCGGGTTCAGGGGGCCGTGCAGCGGCCGGGTCATCACGTAGTCGCCCTCGGAGCCGTACTTCCCGCGAATGTCCTGGACAACGCGGATGTAGCCGTCCTCCACAATGACGTCGGTCGCGTTGTCGTAGCCGTTCAGGACGGCCCCCAAATGGGCGCTCGCCGCGTGGCTGGTCTGTCCGGTAGCGCTGTACGGGGTACGCGTCAGCAGCATGGGAGCTCTGGCCGCCCCCTTCGGCAGCAGAATCACCGTGTGCAGTTTCACCCCGTCTCGCATGGGGATCATGACCTCGCGCCGCTGGTAGTCGAAGCTGCCGGTCACCGGGACAAACTTGCCGGGGGTCTCGCTCGGGAGGTCCGCGGAGCCGGACGGGGCTTCCGGATGCTGCGCCCGGGCCGGCCGGGCAAGGGGCGCGAGGCTCCCGAGGCAAGCGACGACCAGCAACAAGAGGTTCAGTCTCTTCCGTTTCATGGATATCCTTTGGGGTGTTCTGTGCTGCAACTGCGCGAGCGCCGCGATTATATGCCGGGCGGCCGAGCGGCGCTACTGCTCGGGACCAAACAGAGGGCTTTTGTCATCCCTTCGCGCCGGCAGTTCGGCGCGTCGAGATTCCGCGGCCGTTTCTAGTTCAGCCGGTTCAAGCCGTTGAACGCGGCCGCCTTGTAGCACTCGGCCAGAGTCGGGTAATTAAAAACCGTCTGGATGAAATAGGTGATTTTGCCCTTCAGCAGCAGCACGGCTTGTCCGATGTGCAGAAGCTCGGCGGCGTCCTCGCCAAAAATGTGCACGCCCAGCAAATCGAGCGTCTCCCGGTGAAAGAGCAGTTTCAGCCGGCCTTCAGTATGTCCGCTGATCTGCCCCCGCGCGATCTCCCGGTAATAGGCGACGCCAACCTCGTACGGCACATCTTCATCCGTCAATTGCTCTTCGGTCTTGCCGATAAACGAAATCTGCGGAATGGTGTAAATCCCGTACGGGTATCCGGCCGGGTCGGACTCGGCCTGCAGTCCGAAGGCCTTGGCGGCGGCAATGCGTCCCTGCTCCATCGAAACCGATGCCAGACTGGGAAATCCGATCACATCGCCGACCGCGAAGATGTTTTTCTGGGTGGTCCGGTATTCCGCATCCACCTTGATGCGGCCGCGGTCGTCCGCTTCGACTCCGGCCGAGGCCAGGCTCAGCCTCTCGATATTCCCCTGGCGCCCGACGGCGTACAGCAGCGCATCGCCAATAATGCGCTTCTTGCTGACCAGGTTCGCCGCCACCTTGCCGTCCGGCAGTTCTTCCACGCTTTCCACCTCTTCGCTCAGGCGCATGGTCGCGCGCCGGTCGCGCATGTGGTAGCTCAGGGCTTCGACGACTTCGGCGTCGGCAAATTCGAGCAAGCGCGGCCGCTTCTCGACGATAATCACGCGCACTCCCAGGGTCGTGAACATGCAGGCGTACTCGACGCCGATGACGCCCCCGCCGACCACGATGAGCGTTTTTGGAACCGCGGGAATCCCCAGGATCTGGTCGCTGTTGACGATGTTGCGGCCGTTGATGGCCACTTTCGGATTGGCCGCCGGTTTCGTACCCGTGGCGATCACTACAAAGTCCGCTTCGAGTTCGTTGAATCCGGTCGAATTCTCCACGCGAATGTGGCGGGCATCGGTGAACGCGCCGACCCCGTGATACAGATCCACTCCATTTCGCTTCAGCTGGTCCTGCAGAACGGCAGCTTCATTCTCAATCACCCGGGTCACGCGGAAATTGAGATCGTTCATGGTGATATTTTCTTTGACGTGATAGTTCGAGCCGTAAAACGCCTGATCGTAAAACCCAGACAGGTGCAGCACCGCTTCGCGCATGGTCTTGCTGGGAATGGTTCCGGTGTTAATGCAGACGCCCCCGACCATGGTCTGTTTTTCCACCACGGCCACCCGTTTTTTCGCTTTTGCGGCCTGGATGGCCGCGCGTAGTCCGCCGGGGCCGGATCCGATCACCACCAGATCATACTGTTGCATTCGTGGAATCCTCTATGTCGAGCTCCAGGCTCGGTGCTGTTCCGGCCGGGACGTTCCCCGGCTCACTCGCAGTATAAGCAACCTTTGGCTGCCGTTTCCCGGACTTTCGCTGTCCGTTGTGACTGCCACCGGCCAGGTCCATCAGATGCTCCTGCACGGAAAATCCCTTCACGCCTTTCCTGCGGCGCAGCGCCGTGTACTGGCCATCGGAACCGAGCACCCGGGCCTTGCGGTTATCGGCCAGATACGCCGGGAGGATCTCCTTCGAAATGCGTTCGCATAATGACTGGTCTTTCAAGGGAAACAGCACCTCGACCCGCTCGTACAGGTTTCTCGGCATCCAGTCCGCGCTGCCCAGATAAATCTCGGGTGTGCCGCCATTCTCGAAATAGAAGATGCGGCTGTGCTCGAGAAACCGTCCCACAATGCTCCTGACCCGGATGCGGCTGCTGACGCCGCGCAGGCCGGGCACCAGGGTACATTGTCCGCGCACGATCAGGTCGATCTCGACACCCGCCTGCGAAGCCCGGTAGAGGGCTCGGATCACCGGCGGATCGACTACGGCATTGCACTTGGCAATGATGCGCGCCGGTTTGCCGCGCCGGGCGTTCCGGGCTTCCCGGTCGATCAGTCCGATCACGGCTTTGGCCATATCCTTCGGCGCCACCAGAAGCGGCCGGTAGTGCGCTTTGTCGGCGTAGGCGGTCAGAAAATTGAAGACGTCATGAACCGCCGAAGTGATGGCCGGATCGGCGGTGAACAGGCTCAGGTCGCTGTAGAACCGTGCGGTCGACGGATTGTAGTTGCCGGTTCCGAGATGCGCATAGCGGCGGATCTTCCCGTCAGGATCCTGCCGTACCACGAGCGCCAGCTTTGCGTGGGTCTTCAGACCCGCCAGCCCGTGAAATACCTGCACCCCGGCATCTTCGAGACTCCGCGCCCAGCGGATGTTGGTCACCTCGTCAAAACTGGCCTTCAGCTCCACCACCACGGTGACCTCTTTTTTGCCCGCGGCTTCGAGCAGCGCCTGGGCGACCGGCGAATCGGTGTTGGTCCGGTACAACGTCTGTTTCATCGAGAGCACCCGTGGATCGTGCGCCGCGGTTTGCAGAAAGTGCACCACCGGATCGTAGGAGTCGTAGGGGTGATGCAGCAAAACGTCCTGGCACCGGAGCACTTCGAACATCGAGTCGGTGTCATGCCCGACGTGGATCTGGCGCGGCACGAACTTCGTGTACTTCAAATCCGGGCGCGGGGTCTCCTCATACAGATGAAACAGCCGCTGCAGGTTGACCGGGCCGGCCACGCGAAACACCAGCGATTCATCCAGCTCGAAGGTGGACACCAGATGCGCAATGATCTCCGGATGAGCACCGGCCTCGATTTCCAGACGTACCGCGTTGCCTTTGCGCCGCTGCGCCACTTGCGAGTCGATGGCTTCGAGCAGCGTGCGGGTCTCCTCTTCTTCAAGATACAGGTTGCTGTTCCGCGTGATCCGGAAAGCAGCCGAGGCAACAATCTCATAGCCGCGGTAGAGTTTGGCGGCAAACTCGGAAATCAGATCCTGCAAAAACACGAAATGGATTCCGCCGTTCCCTGTGGGCACCCGAAGAAGACGCGGCAGGGCCCGCGGCACGGTGACCACGCCAAAAACCGGCTTTTCACTGGCGCGCTTCCGCCGGCGCAGCAGAAAGGCGATGCACAGCGCCTTGTTCAATACGTGCGGGAAGGGGTGCGTCGGATCCACGGTGACCGGAGTCAGCATGGGGTACACCCGCTGGTCGTAGAATCTCTTGGCCAGGCGCACCGCCTTTTCGCTCAGCTGGTCGACCGCCAGCACGCGAATCTGGCGCTTTGCGAGCGCCGGCAGCAACTCATCATTCCAGCACTTGTACTGCGCGGCCACGAACTGATGCATGGCGAGTGAAACCTGCTCGAGCTCCTCGGCGGTGGTCCGTCCGTCCGGGCTGACCGAGTGCGAGCCGTGCTCAATCTTCTGCAGAAAGCTCGAAACGCGGATTTCGACGAATTCGTCGAGGTTGTTGGCGGTGATGGCCAGGAACTTCACCCGTTCGAGCAACGGATTCCGGCGGTCGCGCGCTTCTTCAAGCACCCGCTGGTTAAATGCCATCCACTGCAGATGCCGGTTCAGATAAAACCGCGGGTCGTCGAGCGCTATGCGAGCCATAAACCATCCTGGGCGAGTGATGACAAGTATCTCAGATGTGTTACACCGAGATAAACGTCGGTCCCGGTGCTATGCTCGCAACGTACCTGGGGGCTCGATGCCAACTTTTTTTTCGGCCCGTTTCTCTCTGGCCCTGCTGCTCATCCTCGTTGCCGCGCGATTCGCGGCCGGGCGATCGCCTGGCCCTGCGGACTCCCAGGCGATCGATCGACTCTTGTCCGGGGTGAGCCGGGCTGGTGAACCGGGCGTTGCCGTGCTGGTCCTCGAAGACGGCAAGATCCTGTTCGAGCGCGGCTACGGGGTGCGCGACCTTGCCGACCGCGCGCCGATTGACCGAGAGACCAACTTCCGCCTGGCCAGCGTTACCAAGCAATTTACCGCCATGGCCATTATGCTGCTCGTCCACGACGGCAAGCTCCGTTACGACGACCGTCTTACGGACCTCTTTCCTCGCTTCCCCGCCTACGGACGGGACGTGACCATCCGCAATCTGCTGACGCATACCTCCGGGTTGCCCGATTACGACGAACTCATGGAACGGCAGGAAAAAAACGGAGGGCCGAACTGGAGCCCGGCTCATCAGATCCAGGACGACGAGGTTCTGGCTCTGCTCGAACGAGAGCCCGCGGGACGGTTCGCTCCCGGAACGCGCTGGGAATACAGCAATTCGGGCTATGTCGTTCTCGGGCTGGTGGTCAGCAAAGTGTCCGGCATGCCGTATCGCGATTTCCTTGCCCGGCGAATCTTCGCTCCCCTCAAAATGGACCATACGGTCGTCTACCAGAACGGCAAGAATGCAGTCGATCACCGCGCTTTTGGTTACAGCAGGGAAAACGGCGTGCTCCTCGAACGGGACCAAAGCGCCAGTTCGGCAACGCTCGGCGACGGAGGAATCTACTCTAATCTCGTGGACCTTCAAAAGTGGGACCAAGGCTTAAGAGAGCACACCTTGCTCGGTGCGGAGGAGATGCAGGCGGCGATTACCCCGGTACGACTCACCGATGGCCAACTGCCCTACTGGCCGGCCGACCCTCACGCGGCCACTCCCGCTGAACCCGTGGCCATTGCCTATGGCTTCGGCTGGTTTCTCGATCCTTACCGGGGCCACCGGCGGAATTATCACAGCGGGGAGACCCAGGGTTTTCGCTCGACCATCGAACGTTTCCTCGACGATCACCTGACCATCGTGGTGTTGAGCAACCGCACGGATGTCCGTACGGAAGAATTGTCCTTGAAAGTCGCCGATCTGCTTCTGGCGGAGAGATAACTCGTTCAGCCCATGCCGGCCAATTTGCCGAGGCCTTTCATTTTGGCGCGCGCGGCCATGGCCCCGTACTGCTTCATCATCGTCCGCATCTGCAGGTACTGCTTGATGACCTGATTCACGTCCTGCACCGTGGTGCCGCTGCCTTTGGCGATCCGCTTCCGGCGCTTGCCATCAATCACGTTGTGGTCCCGGCGTTCCTCGTTGGTCATTGAATTGATGATCGCTTCCACCTGCTTCAGCTTGCCCTCATCGACCGAGGCATCCTTCGGCAGGTTCTGCAGCGGCCCGACTTTCGGCAGCATGTCCACCAGCTGGTCGAGCGGGCCCATTTTCCGGATCTGCTTCAGCTGGTCGCGAAAATCTTCGAGCGTAAACTCTTCCTTGCGCAGCTTGCGTTCGAGCTCGAGCGCCGCCTTCTTGTCAAAGGCCGATTCCGCCCGCTCGATCAGCGAGAGGATATCGCCCATGCCCATGATGCGGGAAACGATCCGCTCCGGGAAAAAAGCCTCGAGCGCATCATATTTTTCGCCCAAGCCGACAAACTTCACCGGCGCGCCGGAAACCTTGCTGATCGAAAGCGCTGCGCCGCCGCGCGCGTCGCCGTCGAGCTTGGTCAGGATCACACCGGTCAGGCCCAGCCGCTTGTGAAATTCACCGGCCGACCGCACGGCGTCCTGCCCGATCATGGCGTCGGCAATGAACAGCATTTCGCTCGGCTGCAGTTCGCGCTTGAGCGTGGACAGCTCGTTCATCAGGTCGTCATCGATGTGCAGCCGACCCGCCGTGTCCACCAGGATGACGTCGCTCGCCGACAGTTTGGCTTCCTTGATCGCACCGCGGACGATTTCGAGCGGCTTGTCCGTCCCTGTTCCCGGCCACAGCGCGATGCCGATCGACTTGGCCACCTGGCTCAACTGTTCCCGGGCGGCGGGGCGGTACACGTCGGTCGATACGACGATCGGACGGTGCCCATGCTGCGCAAGCCATTTGGCCAGTTTGCCGGTGGTGGTGGTCTTACCGGATCCCTGCAATCCGACGATCATCCACACCGAAGGCGGCCGGGAGGCGAACAGCGGCTTGGCATGTTTGCCGAGCAGGTTCAGCAGCTCGTCGCGGACAATCTTGACCACCTGCTGGTCCGGGGAGAGCTGCAGCATCACCTCCGACCCCAGCGCCTTGGCGCGGATATTTCCGAGCAACTCATCGGCAACGCCGACATTGACGTCGCCTTCGAGCAGCGCCTCGCGAATTTCCACCAGCGCCGCGTCCAGGTGCTCCTCCGACAGCTTCCCCTGTCCGCGCAGGTTCTTGAAGGTTCGTTGCAGTTTATCTGTGAGGTTCTCAAACATGGTCTTTGCTGCCCTTTAAAGATCCACTTATTGTACCGCCGGAAGCGCGGATGTGTCGCCGTTCGGGCGGCCGGCCTAGAAATTGAGTTTGACGCCGAGTTGCGCGGCGAAGGGTATGCCGACGGTTGTACCCGGCCCGAAGAAATCGCCCAGTGCGCCGGCCGGGACACGCAACTGGCTGAGGCTGGTAATCGGCTGCGTTTCGCTGCAGGAAGAGTTCAGGCAGAAGGCTGTAGCGTTGGCCAGATTGTTGACCGGTGTCGGCAGCGACGCCAGGCTGGTGACGTAGAAGGCGCCGGGGTTGTTGCGGTTGAACAGGTTGAAAAATTCCGCGAAAGGCGTCACCGACCAGCTTTCCCCGAAACGGAACGGGCGGCTCACGCGCAGATCCACCTGGATGTAGGGCGTCCCCCGGAACTCATCGAGTGTCGTTTCCCTTCCGTTGACGACGGCGCGGGTGCCGAGCGGAGTGGTCATTGTAAACGGCCTGGCGCTTTCCGCCTGCCCGAGCGTGGACAACTCGAAACCGCCGGGCAGATCGAAGGTGCCGACAAAGACGAAGCGATTACGGACATCCTCTCCCGAAGGCCCGTAGTCGCCCGGAGCAAAAGCGTTCGCCGGATTGCACACCCCATTCACGTAGTCGAACAGCTCTCCGAGCACGCACCCCCAGGTCTTGGCCGAGGAGAGCGTGTAGTGGGTGACCAGGTGCATCCGCCGGGAGACGTTTCCCTGCAAGCGAACCGACATCCCCTGGTAGCTCGAGCGGTTGTCTGAACGAAACACCTCCGCGGCGGGGTATGGATAGCTGCGATAGCCGTGCATTCCCGTTTCGAGAGTCCAGTCGGCGCTCAAAATCCAGTTGGCGTTCAGGGCATGCTGCAGTCCCGCAGTGACCTGCAGGGCATACGGGGTGTGGTAATTCGGATCGATCAGCGCCGCTACCGGCGGTCCGTTCTCGAGGCTGCCCGCGTTGACGGAGCGGAAGGCGTTGACCCAGCCGGTTTGCGCGAGGTCGTTGAAGTACAGTCCCACACCCGCGCGGAGGACCGTCTTCTGCGATTCGCCGAGCGTCTGGGCGAGGCCCAGGCGGGGCGCAAACGCCTTGCGGTAATCATGCGGAATTCCATCTACGAGCCCGGTAGCCAGCGCCGGATTGAAGCTCTGGTCACGGCCGGAAGCGACGAACAGGCCGAAGGTGGTGTCATAGCGCAGGCCGTAATTGACCGTCAGACGGGAACTGACTCGCCAGGAATCTTCCGCGTACAGCCCGAGCCGCTGCACGTTCTGCGAAAAACTGCCGTCGCCGGCGGGTGTCGTGACGCTCCCGGCCGCATAGTCGACGGGAAACTGCTCGAGGTTGGTCAGGTAGTAGGTGGGATCGTGCGGAAAGGTGATCAAGGTTTCCGCGTTCGCGCTCAGCGCGCCGCTGAGCACCGGCTCGTGAATGAAATTGATGCCGAATCTCGGCACGTGATTGCCCATCCCATGTGTGACGTCGTAACGCAGCTGGTATTTCTGCTGGTTGCGGAGAACCGGAAAATCCGCGACGCCGGTGACAAACTGGTTGTCGCCATAGGTCTCAAATCCGGTGATCGCGCTCGAGGTGGTCGTGAACGGAAAGGCCAGGGCGAATCCGAGATCGCCATTGCGCGCTTGCGTCAGATGCAGGTCGCTGAAATCCAGCACCAGGGAGCCAAGCCAGTCGGGGGAAAATGTGAATTGCTGGGCAAGGACCCCGTTGAAGTAATTGTTGTGCGAGGTCACGCCGGTCGAGGGCAGCGCCCCCTGCTGCACCAGGGCGTTGTGGGTGGTGTAGGTATCGAGCGCGGCACGCAGAAACCAGCGCGACCGCTCCGATTGCGCCCAATCGAGCCGTACCGTCCCGAGATAGTCGCGGAACGGCACCGGCACGCTCGTCGGCACGGCGATCGAACTTACCCCGGGAATCAGCCCCAGAGAGGCGATTTCGGCCAGCGCATTGAATTGCGCGGTGCTCGCGTCGCTGTAGGCGATGCTGGCATCTTCGTGCACGTACTCGATGGAACTGAAAACCCACAGGTGGTCTTTGACCACCGGTCCGCCGAGCGTGCCGACGTAATTTTGCCGGGAAAACGGCTGCTTGGGATTGGGTGCCGGATTATCGATCGGAAAGCGCGCATTCAGGGCCGCCGCGCGATCGTAGAGGGAGAATTCACCGTGCCAGTTGTTGGTACCGCTGCGCGTCGTAATCACGACCGAACCCGCCGTGGTGCGGCCGGTGTCCGCATCGGCCAGTGCGGTGCGAAAAGCGAATTCCTGGATGGCATCGGGCGAAAAATTCTGCAAGAAACCACCGATGTAATCGTCGGAGTTGTCTCCGCCGTCGACGGAAAGCTCGTTGTTCAGCCCGGAACTGCCGCCCGTCGACACCGCCGTAATCCGCGCCTTGGTCGGATCGGAAGGCTCGACGGGCTCGGTCCCCGGAGCTAGGTAGGCAATGTTGGCAAAACTGCGCGCGGCCAGCGGAATGGTGTCCAGATCTTGCCGGTAGATGACCGCTTGATGCACCGCACTCGCCGTATCGAGCGGCTCGGTTGTGATCGACCGTGTGGCGGCATGGACCACAATTTTCTCGGCGAGCGATTTCGGCTCGAGGACGACGCTGACCTGCTCGACCGAACTGATCGCCACGACGACTTCCGAGCGGGCCATGGCAAATCCGGGGGCATCTACCGTCAACAGATAGGTGCTCGGCGGCAGATCCTCGAGCTGAAACTCGCCACGCTCGTTGGACACGGTTTCCCGGGCCAGCGACAATTCCGCGCTGCTCAGGTTGATTCTGGCGCCCGGCACGCGGCCCGCGCTTTGATCCTGCACCGTCCCGCGAAGCGCTCCGCGCGGATTCTGCGCAAACAAAAGCGCTCGGCTGCCGGAAACAACCAGGAGCAAGGTCAGGCAGAGGAGTTTGTGAGCGAGCTTCATTCTTCCCCGACAGTATGGTTCCGCGGACACGCTAGTATACCGCCACTGCTCCGGCCGATGGCAGGACCGGGGTTGAAATCGCCTCCCTGCCACCGGCGAATCGAGTTAGAATTCGCCGTCGGGATTTGGGAGGCAGGATGATCGACCGCCGCGGGTTCTTATCTTCTTTCGCAAGCCTGACCGCCGTAGCCGGCGGCCCTTGGCCCGATGTCTGCCAGGACCTTCTCCCGGGCGCGACAGAGAAAATGCCCGATCGCAACCTCTATGAGACCGACGAAGAAGCGTACTGGTCGGGAATCCGAAAACTGTTTCTCATCCCCGAGGACGAAGTCTATCTGAACAACGGAACGGTGGGCTCTTCCCCGACGCCGGTCCTTCAGGCTGTGTTTGCAGGCTATCGGGATTCCGAACGCCTGGCGCAGGTCGAACCGGAGGACTACCCCATCTGGGGTTACGCGGCGTGGAACCAGTTTCGGGACCCTTTGGCGGAATTCATCGGCTGCCAGCGCGATGAGTTGGCACTGGTGCGAAACGCCACGGAAGCCAACAGCTACATGGCCAACGGCCTGGACCTGAAACCCGGAGACGAAGTCCTGATGACCGATCAGGAGCATCCCGGCGGCGAACATCCCTGGAACCTGCGCGCCAAGCGCTACGGGATTGTGGTCAAGAAGGTCACTCTGCCGAGGCCGGTGCCGGACGCCGCAACCGTCCTCACTCTTTTTAGCGACGCCATCACCCCGCGAACGCGGGTCCTGTTCTTCAGCCACATCACGACCGTCACCGGCGTGGTTCTTCCCGCCAAAGAACTGGCTGCGCTGGCGCGCTCCAAGGGAATTCTCTCGGCCGTCG
Organism: Candidatus Acidiferrales bacterium; assembly: GCA_963842585.1. Classification (GTDB taxonomy): domain Bacteria; phylum Acidobacteriota; class Terriglobia; order Acidiferrales; family UBA7541; genus Acidiferrum. Next base: position 181,180 of record CAWJHG010000008.1, on the reverse strand, counting down.
ATGGGGCGCATGTTCCCGGCATGATGAAGCTCGATGTGCATGATCTCGGCTGCGATATGTATTCGGCCAGCCCTCACAAGTGGCTGCAATCGCCGAAGGGCACCGGCTTTCTGTATGTCCGCGATGAAGTGATCGACCGGGTCTGGAATACCATCGCTACCGAAGGTTGGGAGGACCAGAAGATCCGGGCCGAGCGCTTTCAGCGTATCGGCAGCTCCAACGTCCCCGCGCTCTGTGGCATGAAGGCATCGATCGAATTTGCGAATCAGATCGGCCTCGAGCGCATCGAAAAGCGCCACCGCAAGCTGGCGGATTATATTCTCGCCGGGATGCAGGACCGTGGCGCCCACTCCTGGACCTCGCCCGATGCCCGGTTGCGCTGCGGAATCGCCACCGTGACCATCGAGCCCTATAAAATGCCGGAACCGGAGAACTGGCTGTGGAAGGAGAAGAAGATCCGTATACGCGGCGGGCTGCCGAGCAAAGTGCGCCTGTCGACTCCTTATTACTTGTCAAAAACGGATATCGACCGCTTTCTCGCCGCCTGCGATGAGTATCGCAATACCCATCCGGTCTGATCCATCTGCGGCATAGCCGTGACGCGCCTGGCATGCCATACTTTTTCGGCAGTCCCGGTATCTATTTCTGGTGAACGGAAGGCCGCAGCTTCGCCTGTGAACTATGTCCCGTAAATCTCTCTTCCTCCTTCCGATCAGGTTCCTGTTCCCCGCGCTGCTGCTGGCGGCGACCCTCGGTGCGCAGGACAATTACACACGCACGGAATGGGGCGCAGAATACTCCACCATTCGCGAGACCAATTCCAACTTTCAGGGCACCAATTATTCCGGGGTCGGCGGGCGATTTGACTGGAACCTGAGCCGCCGCCTGGCGTTTGAATCGCAGGTGGATTTTTTCCCGGAAAACGGCGCGCCCCTGGCCCTGGTGCAGGGCGGTCAGACGTTACAGGCCGTTTTCGGTATTCGCGCCAAGGTCATCGAGACGCGCCGTCTTTCCGTCTTCGGACTGGTCCGCCCGGGCTTGCTGCACTTTACGGGGGTGGAAGTTCTTTCGAGTCAGGGCGGTTCTTCTTTCTACCAGCAGCCGGCCACCTATTTTGTACTCAATCTCGGCGGCGGCATCGAATATTACCCCTCCCCTCGCTGGGTTCTGCGCGCCGACATCGAAGGCGATCCGTACCGCGTGCCGGCCTATTTTGCCGGAGGGTCCCTGGTCCTTCCCGGGAAGATCAATGACACGACGCGACTGAGTTTCGGCGTGGCCTACCGGCCGGGGGCCCAGGTCGAGAACGAACCTGAGACCAACGTGCCCGGGAAATGGGAGGTTGGACCGCTGTTCAGCGCCCTGATGATCGCGCGCGAGGGCGTGGCGAACAACGTGCTCACCGAACCCGGCTTCGGTGGCTACGCTTCCTATCGCTTCTATGGCGTGTTCTACCTGGACGGTGACCTGCTCTATTTTCCGACCAGCCCGAACGGTGCCGGACCTCACGACGGGGGAACCATCCTGCAAGGACTCCTCGGCCTGAAGGGTGGCATTCGGCGCAACCGTTTCGGTTTCTTCGGCAAGGTGCGCCCGGGATTCAATAGCTACTCCGCGGCACTCACGAGTATCACCGATAGCGGTCAGTCGGCGCCGGTGTATGGCTACGGACGGTCCACCAATTTCGCGCTCGATCTTGGTGGCATCGTTGAACTGTATCCGAGCGAACGGAGCACGCTGCGCATGGAGGTAGGGGACACGCACATTCTGTTCGGCACCCGCGATCTGAATGTCAATGGCACCCCCCAGCCGGTGCCCGGCGGCAACCTCCAGCACAGCATTCAATTCATACTCGGCTATGGATGGCGCTTTTAATCAGCAATGATCTTGCTCGGGAGATAAAACGATGACCCAGCCACTGTGGACCTCGGTCGACGAATACATCAACGGATTGCTGGTGCCCGGCGATCCGGCACTGGACGCGTCGATCGAGGCCAGCCGAAAAGCGGGGTTGCCGCCGATTCAGGTCTCCCCTTCGCAAGGCAAGCTGCTCCATCTGCTGGCGCGCATGCAAGGCGCCCGGAACATCCTCGAAATCGGGACCCTGGGCGGCTACAGCACGATCTGGATGGCCCGCGCCCTGGCTCCCGGCGGGCGCTTGCTCACTCTCGAAGCCGACGGGAAACATGCCGAGGTTGCCCGGGCCAATTTCGCGCTCGCCGGCCTGGCCGAAGTGGTTGATTTGCGTCAGGGCCCGGCGCTTGAAACCCTGCCGCACGTCGCCGCCGAAGGCCGCGGCCCGTTCGATCTGATCTTTATCGACGCCAACAAATCCTCGATGGCGGAATATTTCGATTGGGCGCTGCGGCTCTCGCGCCCCGGCAGTGTCATCATCGCCGACAATGTGATCCGCGACGGCGCCGTCCTTGATCGAGCAAGCGCGGATCCGGATATTCAGGGCGTGCGCCGTTTCAATGAACGCCTGGCCCGGGAGCCCCGGGTAAGCGCAACAGAAATTCAAACCGTCGGCAGCAAGGGTTACGACGGATTTGCCCTGATCCTGGTGCTTGCCGGGCAAAACTGAAGCCGCTGCCCGGCGGAGAGGGCTATGGTAGACTCCTGCTGGTTGGTTGGATTCAACCAACGCTCCATTCTTATTTTCCGCTACTACCGCTTTTTTCTTTTTCGCGCCAATCGGAGGTTCGCATGTCAAACAGATTTCGCCCGTCCTTGCTAGGCCCTGCGGCAGTCGCTCTTCTTGCCGTTCTCTTCCTGTTCCTCGCGGTAACGCCGCTCCGGGCACAAGCGGCGAACCAGTACGCGCTGCTGCGCAAACCGACGGTAAGCAAAACGCAGATTGCCTTCAGCTACGGCGGCGACTTGTGGATCGTGGACCGTAGCGGCGGGGAGGCCCGCCGGCTTACCAGCGACATCGGCATTGAGATTGACCCGGTTTTTTCGCCGGATGGTACGCTCGTCGCCTTCACCGGCGAATACGACGGCAATGAAGACGTCTACGTCATCCCCGCGGCGGGTGGTGTTCCGAAGCGCCTGACCTCGCATCCCGGCGCGGACCAGGTGGTCGGCTGGACGCGCGATGGCAAACGCATTCTGTTCCGTTCCGGCCGCGACAGCTATTCCCGTTTCGCGCAGCTCTACACCGTGCCGCTTTCCGGCGGCCTGCCGGAATTGCTTCCGCTGCCGATGGCCGTTGAGGGTTCCTACTCGCCCGACAGTTCGCATCTGGCCTACGTGCCGTTCACGAATTTTGCCGAATCGTCCATGCGCTATCGCGGCCTCAAGCACTATCGCGGCGGCACCGCCTCTCCCGTCTGGATCGCCAACCTTTCCGATTCCAGTATCGTGAAAGTGCCGCGCAAGGATTCCAACGATTCGACCCCGATGTGGGTCGGCAACAAGGTCTATTTCCTTTCCGATCGCGACGGACCGGTCGGTTTGTATGTCTACGACCCGGGAACCAAGCAGGTGAGCCTGGCGCTTCCAAGCAATGGCCAGGACATCAAGTCGGCTTCTGCGGGACCGGACGCCATTGTTTACGAACAGTTCGGTTCGATTCACCTGTTTGATCCCTCGAGCGGCAAGCAGCAGGCCGTCCACATCCAGGTCACCGGCGATTTTCCGGCCGTGCGGCCACATTACCTGAATGCCGCCGAGCAGATCCAGAACGCGGACATCTCTCCGACCGGCGCGCGCGCCGTATTTGAGGCCCACGGGGAAATTCTGACCGTCCCAGCCGAGCACGGTGATATCCGCAATCTGACCAACACTCCGGGAGCCGCGGAACGCGACCCGGCCTGGTCGCCCGACGGAAAATGGATTGCGTATTTCTCCGATGAGTCCGGCGAATACGAGTTGAACCTGCGATCGCAGGACGGCATGGGCGAAGTGCGCAAGATCAATCTCGGCGCGATCCCGTCGTTCTTCTACTCGCCCACCTGGTCGCCGGATAGCAAGAAGATCGCTTACAGCGACAAGCGACTGAATCTCTGGTATGTGGACATTGCTGCCGGAACCCCGATTCGCGTGGATACCAATCCTTACGAGGGCGCGAATTTCAGTCCGGTGTGGTCGCCCGACAGCCGCTGGCTGGCCTACACGCGGCAGCTCGACAGCTCGGTGAACGCAGTGTTTGTCTACGGCATCGAAGACCAGACCGCTCACCAGCTCACCGACGGTTTGAGCGATGCCGCTTCGGCGGCCTTTGACAAGAACGGCAGATATCTCTACTTCTTCGCCAGTACCGACTTCGGCCCCACGATCGCCAGCAGCATGGGCGCGTTCAAGATCCCGGTCACCCGCAGCGCCTACGTGATCGTTCTGCGCAAGGACCTGAAATCTCCCCTGGCGCCGCAAAGCGATGAAGAAAAGGTCACCCTGCCGGCCGACAAATCGGCCGCTCTGAGTGCTCCCCCGTCCCCCGGGGAGACCGATGAATGCAAGCCCGAAGGCGAGGCCAAACCGGGCGCAGAACCCGCTGCGGAGAAGGCCGCAGATAAGGGCACCGGCGAGAAGAAGGAGGAGCAGGGTGCAAAGAACGGCAAAGAGACCAAGGATGTGAAGATCGATTTCGAGAATATCAACCAACGCATTCTGGCCCTGCCTATTCCCGCCGAGAACTACGACGCCATGGTGGCCGGCAAGACGCACATTCTGTATCTGCTCGAAAGCCCGGTGATCGGGGACGGAGAACCGAGCGGACGCACCCTGCACAAGTTTGACGTCTGTTCGCGGAAAACGGAAAAACTTCTCGACAATGTCGGCGGTTTCGGCGTTTCGTTCAATGGCGAGAAGGCGCTCTACGAGCAACTGCCTCCGAGGAATCCCCTTGCCGCCGGCGGCGGTCCTGCCCACGGCACGTGGGCCATCAAGCCGGTGGACGCACTCGGGAAACCCGGCGAGCCGGGAAAGCCCGACGGCACCTTGCGCCTCGAAGCGATGCAGGTGTATGTCGATCCCCGCGCGGAATGGCAGCAGATGTACCGCGATGTCTGGCGGATCGAGCGCGATTTCTTCTACGATCCGAATCTGCATGGCCTGGACCTGAAGGCCATGATGGCCGCCTATCAGCCCTACGTCGACAACGTCATGAGTCGCGCGGATCTGAACTACATCTTTGCCGACATGTTGGGCGATATCACGGCGCAGCACGTCTACATCACGGGGGGCGACCGCCCGGAGGTAAAGCCCGTGAGCGTGGGCCTGCTCGGAGCTGATTACACCATCGATCACGATCGCTACCGCTTCGCCAAGGTGTACTTCGGCGAGAACTGGAATCCGGACCTGCGTGCGCCGCTGACCGAGCCGGGTGTGAACGTGGTGCAAGGCGAATACCTGCTGGCTGTGGACGGCCGCGAGGTGCACGGCAGCGACGAAATCTACAGCTTCTTTATCGAGCGGGCCGGCAAGGCGGTGCAGTTGAAAGTGGGACCGGACCCGGGCGGAAAAGACGCGCGCACGGTAACCGTAGTGCCGGTCGGCAATGAGCATAATCTGCGATTGCGGCACTGGATGGACAGTAACCGTCGCAAAGTCGATGAGCTGAGCGGCGGCAAACTGGCCTACGTCTATCTGCCGGACACGGCAGTCGGCGGGTTCACCAATTTCAACCGCTACTACTTTCCGCAAAACACAAAACAGGGAGCGGTAATCGACGAGCGCTTCAACGGCGGCGGCTGGATCGCCGACTACATCGTGGACTGGCTGAATCGTCCGTTACTGTTCGCGGCCATGACCAGAGAGGGCAAAGACAATTACATCCCGAACGTTGTCTTCGGACCAAAGGTGATGCTGATCAATCAGTATGCCGGTTCGGGCGGTGATGCACTGCCGTGGATGTTCAAGCAACTGAACATCGGCCCGCTCATCGGGACGCGCACCTGGGGCGGACTGATCGGCATCGGCGGCTATCCGCAACTGATGGATGGCGGAGGAATCACCGCGCCGCGCTGGGGCCTGTTCAATCCGAAGACCGGCGAATTCGATGTCGAGAACAAGGGCGTTGCGCCGGATATCGAGGTCGACCTTGATCCGCTGTTGTGGCGCCAAGGGCACGACCCGCAGCTCGAGAAGGGCGTCTCCGTTGCACTCACGGAATTAAAGGAGCATCCCGTGCCACCCGTGAAGCGGCCGAAGTATCCGGTGTACAACTGGCCGAAAGTGCGCTCGCAGGCAGAGAAAGCTGGGGCCGGGGCCGGGCAGAACAACTGATCCGCAGCAGCCCCGGGCGGCCGCAACGGAAACAACTCTCGGATAGCAGAAATCGCGCCAGTCGATGGCGGAACACTTTTCTTGACGGGTACGGTTACAGACGGGGGAAAAGTGATACACCCCCACTCCGCAAACACCGATTAAAATTCCACCGCGGCTGCGCGGCTTTATGGCGGTTCGTTTTGTCCGGCTTTCTATGTAACAACAAAGCCGTTGTCAAAATATCCCGTGGGTTCTGTAGAGACACTTCCGATGCAACTTTCGGATTGTGCGTCAATGGGCTTCAACTGGTCCCGAAAAGCCCGGCACGACAACCCGGCCGCCGCGGCCAAGCTATGATAAATTTGGCTCAAATCTGTTGCGCTCACTCCTGCCGGCCCTGATTAGGCCTTCCGATCGGAGGCGAGTTAATGTCGGTTTCCCGTGTCAGAGTAGTCCCCACATTTTTATCGCTGATCTTGCTTTTTGCATTGATTGCTGCCCATCGGTCGAGAGCGACTCTACAATCCCCGGCAAACCAGCAGAATAGTCGTTCGCTTGAATTGCCCATTAGCTTTGAGCGGCACGTTGGCGATCTGGATGGCATGGTGAAGAGACGGCAGATCCGTGTCCTGGTTATCCCCAGCCGTTCCGGCTTTTTCTACGATAAGGGCCAGCCACACGGGGTCTACTACGAAGCCTTCGATGAGTTTCAGCGTTTCGTAAATGCCAAATACAAGTCCGGCAGCTTGAAGATTAATGTCACCTATCTTCCGGTGAGAATCGAACAACTGCAGCAAGCTCTTTTGCAGGGGATGGGTGATGTGATTGGGTTTCCCCTGACTGTCACGCCGGAACGCGAGCAAGTTGCCCTGCTCACCTCCCCTATTCATCCCACTGTGAAGCAAGTAGTTGTCACCGGTCCTAAGTTAGCGCAGATCAACACCCTTGAAGACTTGAGTGGTCAAGAGGTTTACGTCAATCCCCTGACCGTCTACTACGAAAATTTGCAACGCCTGAGCGAGTCGCTCCAAAAGGCCGGGAAACCTCCCATCCTCATCAAAGCGGCCGATCCTAATCTGAACGATGAAGACCTGCTGGAGATGGTCAACGCCGGATTGATTCCTGCAACGGTAACCATAACTGTCCGAGCAGACTTCTGGGCTCAAATATTTACTCACTTGACCGTCCATCACGACATCGTCGTCAAGGAGGAAGGTCAGTTGGCTTGGGCAACGCGCAAAGACAGTCCGCAACTCAGAGAACTCCTCGACGAATTCATCAAGGGTCACGCCGTCGGCACCTCGTTTGGCAATACGTTGGCGCGCCGCTATACCCAAAGCACCAAGTGGGTAAAAGATTCAACATCCACCGAAGAAATGGCAAAGTTTCAGGCTTACGTGCGTTACTTCAAGAAATATGCGGCGGAATACAATTTTGACTATCTAATGTTGGTTGCACAGGGCTATCAGGAATCACTTCTAGATCAAAGTCGAAAGAATCCCAGCGGTGCGGTGGGAATCATGCAGGTGATTCCCAAAAACGCTGCTGCACCGCCAATCAGCATTTCCAATGTGGATACTCCCCAAAACAACATCGAGGCTGGGGCTAAGATGCTGCGCAACATTGCGGACACTTATTTCAATGATCCCAAGCTCGACGCTCTGAACAAGACGCTTATGGTGCTCGCGTCTTACAACGCCGGGCCCAATAGAATTGTGCGACTGCGGAAACAGGCAGCAGCGGAAGGTCTCGATCCGAACCAATGGTTCGGGAATGTCGAGCTTGTGGCGGCCAAGGACATCGGGCAAGAAACCGTTCAGTACGTCAGCAACATCTACAAATACTATGTCGCGTACAAACTTACGCTCGAACGATCGACGCTGGCAAAATGAGATTCTCGGAACCCCGAGACCGGCGCAAGTCCCCGTTAACGCCGAACCGTTCGAGTGTTGCGGTAGGGACAGGAGTTACCCCGAGCCCCCGCAGTCGGGTAGCACGGTGGCGCGTAGCGGGCTTCGAATGTAGCCGACGTTTCTACTATCCCCCCGATTATTCCATACGGCGGATTTTCCCCGAGCGCGGCCGGTAAACTGGCATATCAGACCGGGCCTTACCATTGCATCCTCCGCTTAAGCCTGCTCCCGGCATTCGTCAACGGACAGTTGGTTTGCCTCTGCCCTTGGTGCACTTAGCCTGACTTGGTGGTCCCGTTCTGTGTCGGGCCGATGACCCCTCAGTGCACCGCCTTGGAGTGAGGTTCAACTCCGCCCAGGGGCTCTCGCTCGAGACAGGGATCTTCTGTTCCAGTCCATCACGGCTTATCAGCCCCATCCGACCCACTTGTGGGCACAATCGCGGTTTCGCCGGCAGCGCAACTTCTATGTGATGCCTTCGCCGTGCGGGAGCGCCTAGCAAGAAACGCGACCGCCACCTAACCGTATCGTAGGGGTGTATCAATTTTCCCGCTCGGTAACCTAACCCGCGGTTTTCTTGACCCTGTGCGCGCACGACAAGTACACTGGTAGATTCAGAAAGCTGCCTGAACGGTGGCAGCCAGCTGGACGGAGAGAACCCCAAAACGAGCCAAGCTAGTGGGAATCGGGGAGAGATTCCTCGCTTCCGCTCCTCCGCTCGGAAGGGCAACGGGGTGTTTTTTTTGCGCCTTGCAGGGGAACTTCGACATACGCAGCGAGACGCACGGACGTAGAAATGATTAAGGGGGAATGACTTGCCAAAGCGTACATATCAACCGCGGAAACGCCGCCGCGCAAAAACTCACGGGTTTCGGGTGCGCATGAAGACCAAGGGCGGCCGCAAAGTGCTCGCGGCGCGCCGCAAGAAGGGACGTCATCGCCTCACGCCCGAGTGATGGCGGCGCGCCCGCGAAGGGCCTGACGTTTCCACGCGAAGCACGCCTGGTGCGCCGCGGCGACTTTGACCGCGTGTACCGGGCCGGAAAGCGCCTATCCAGCAGCCACTTCACCGTCTTCGTTCGTGCCAACGAACTTGCCTTGAACCGTTTCGGCTTCAGCATCAAGAAGGCACTGGGCGGAGCAGTGGTGCGCAACCGCATCCGGCGGCGATTGAGGGAAATGGTGCGGTGCCTGCGGCAGGAGATAGCGACGGGATGGGACATCGTCATTCATCCGAAAAGCACGGTAGCGAAAGTGCCGTTTCAGACGCTCGCAGCGGACCTCGCGCGGCTGCTCGGGAAACTGTGAGCGGGTCGCCGCATTTCAGCCGGGAGGACTCGGCCGCGCGAAGCAGTTGCGTCACGGGCGAGAGAGAGCAGCTGCGCGCCCCAAGACCCTGGGGCGTGCGAGCGGCGCTGTTCGCGCTGAGTTTCTACAAGGCCTACCTTTCCGTCGTGCTTGCCGGGACCTGCCGCTATGAACCGACCTGTTCGCGATACGCCTACGAGGCCATCGAACGATTCGGGGTGGCGCGCGGAGTGTGGCTCGGAGGGAAACGATTGCTGCGTTGCCATCCACTGTCAGGGAAATTTGGGTACGACCCGGTTCCGGAGAAATGGGAAAAGATGCCAGGAAATTGCTGCAACGAGAGTACACAGAATAACCAGCCTGAAGACCGCCGGCTATCGTGCGAGGTGCGCTCGTGAGCACTCCGCCGATGAACCAGTTGCCGCCCATCGGGCCGCAGAAGGACAAGTTCACGCCGGAGTTGCGCATCCTGGTGGCGTCGCTGCTTTCGATGGTGGTGATACTGGTCTGGGCCAAGTACTTCGGTCCGAAACCGCCCGTGCACCCTCCGCAAGACCGGCCAGCCGTGAGCGCGCCGGCTACCCCGGGGACACCGGCCAGTGCCGCTCTAAACGGCAGTCCCGCAACGGCACTCCCCAGCCAGGCAACGGTGACTGCGGCCGCACCACCAACGGTGTCGCCGACCGCAGACGCGACGGAGCGCACCATCGTCGTCGAAAACGCTCTGTACCGCGTGGAGTTTTCCAATCGCGGCGCGGTGGTGAAGAGCTGGCAGCTCAAGAAATATAAGGATGACGCGAAGCCGCAGCGCACGCTCGACCTGGTGCATCCGGACTCCGCCGCCCAGACGGGCTGGCCGTTTTCGCTGGTCTTCGACGACCCGCAGATGGAAAAGGCGGCGAACAGCGGTCTCTACCAGGTGTCCAGTGGCAGCAGTACGCTTGAAGCGCCGGCCGATGTGACCTTCTCCTGGAGCGACGGGCACCTCGAAGTGATCAAGAAGTTCCACTTCGATCATTCCTACGTGGTCACCGTCGAGACCACCAGCAACTACAACGGAGCCCATGTGCTGGCCGGTCTGGCCTGGCGCGGCGGCTTCGGCGACGTGACCGTGACCGACCCCGCTCCGTCGGCGACCATCAACACCTTTTACAGCGAAAACGGCAAGCTCTCCACGTTTCTGGAGAAGAAGCTCGATAGCCCCGACAAGTGGGGCACCACCTGGCCCGGGGGGAAGACCTTTACAGGCATCGAAGACCGCTATTTCACGGCCACGTTCATGGCTCCGAGCGATGCGCCAGGGACGACACTCGAAACCCGCTACTGGAAGGTTTGGGACACCGTCACGGTAGCCGGGGCGCAGAAATCCGAGTCCGTGCCCGAGCTTGCGACGGCTACCTCCGCCGTGCCCATGGCACTGCGGGTATTTGTCGGTCCAAAAGACTATGACGACTTGAAGGCCATGCACCCGCCGCTGAATTCGCTCGTGCAGTTTGGCTGGCTCGAGTTCATTTCCGACCCGCTGTTTCACGCCTTGAAATGGCTGCACAACTATATTCCGAACTGGGGCTGGGCGATCGTCGTGCTGACCATCCTGGTCAACATGCTGTTTTTCCCGCTGCGCATTTCCAGTTACAAGACGACGCTGAAGATGCAGCGCGTCGGGCCGGAGATCAAGCAGATCCAGGATAAATACAAAAAGTACAAGATGAACGACCCGCGCAAGGCCGAGATGAACAAGGAAATCATGGCCATTTACTCGCGGGAAGGCATCAACCCGGTGGGCGGCTGTTTCCAGATGTTCCTGCAGATGCCCATTTGGTTCGGGTTGAACACGGCGCTGCGTTATGCCATCGAATTACGGCATGCGAGTTGGCTGTGGGTTCACGACTTGGCTTCGAAAGATCCCTATTACATCCTGCCGGTGACGGTGGGCATCAGCATGTACTTGGTGTCCAAGATGACGCCCATGCAGACGACCGACCCGCAGCAGGCCCAGATGATGAAGTTCCTGCCCATTAGCATGTCGGTCATGTTCGTTATTTTCCCGTTTTCGAGCGGCCTGGCGTTGTATATTCTAACCAGCAGTTTGATTGGCATCCTGCAGCAATGGTACCTGAACCGGACTCACCCTCTTCCCGCCCCTGCTAAGCCCACGCGCGCCAAGAAGTAAGCGCACACAGCTTTCCGGAGGGACTTCGTCAGCGCAGCCAGGAGTGACATGAGCAAGGATTTTGTTCGCGAGGGCAAGCTCGACCGTCAGGCAGCCGCCATAGCTTTGCGCGAGTTTCTGCAAAAGATGGTGCAAGCGGGGCAGTTTGAGCTGAACGTCAAGGTCTGGGCGGCAGAGCCATCGTCGGGAACCGAAGAGGGCGAAGCGGAACTCTTCGCTGATCTCGACGGCAAAGACAAAGAGATTCTGGTGGCCCGCGGCGGAGAGGTTTTAAAGGCGCTCGAACACCTGTCGTTTCGCGCCCTGGGCCTGGAGCCGGCTTTCCACGAAAAAATTCACCTCGATTGCGGCGGATTTCGGGCGCTGCGGTTTGAAGAGCTGCGCATGACGGCTCGGGTGGCCGCAGAACGCGTGCTCGAATCCAAACAACCTTTCCAGTTAAACGCCATGTCCTCGCGAGAACGAAGGATTGTGCATCTGGCTTTGAAGGATCTCGCGGGCGTACGGACCGAGAGTATCGGGATAGGCGAAGAGCGGCATGTGGTGATTCAGCCGGCGAAATAAAGCTACCGGCGGACCCAGCCCTGGGTGACCGTCTTGCCGTCGGCGGAAAAGCGCACCCGGTAGGTAAACGACGCCGCACGATCGCGGCGAATCTGCGGGAAACGCAGATCAGAAAACTCCACAATCGCATCGCCGTCTTCCTTGTGAAAGCGGGTCACCGGAAAACGCGCAAACCACAGTACCTTCCGGACTTCCGGCAACTGGCGGGCGGTTTCGATGTACGCATTCGGCGGGGCGTCCGGATAATAGGAGTGTTCGAGCACGCCGGGGTTTCCCGCCGGTCTGCTCCCCGAGAGCGTGTCACTCAGATCCATGCGAAATTCGTAGACACCGCGCGGAGCGCGCACCAGGCCGTCCCAATGCCAGAACGAGGGCGGAAGAGGCAGTGCGCCGATGTTTTCGACCTCGAGTTTTTCGATTGTGGCAAACTCCTTGACGCGTTGCAGTGCCGCCCGGTGCGCAAAAGTGGCGGCCAGAAGATAGAGCACCGCCAGGGTCAAACCGCCGCGGTTCCAGGTCTCATAGCCGAGGCGCAATCCCCGGCCCCGTGCGGCAGGGAAAAGAAAAAGCAGCGCGAAGAACAAGGTCGCGAGTATGGTGGCCGTTTTCGCAACCGGCGCACCGACGGAAAGCGCGAAACGCGAAATCAGGTACGGGGCGGGAGTGAAGATGACCCACAGAAGAGCGGCGCGCCAACGGGTGTGCTTCGGATCCTCCCCGGTCCAGGCCAGCAGCTGAGGAACCAGCAGAATCCCCGTGAACGTGAAATCGACAATGAAGATAATGTCCCAGGCCGGGCGCGACCATTCGAGCGGCGACCAGATCATGGTTCCGAAAGTGGTCACCAGATCGAGCACAATGTGGCTGAGAATTCCGACCGCATACAGGCCGGTCAATTCGAGGAAGGAGGGCGCCGCCCACTTTCTCGAGCGCGCGACTGCGCCGGTGAGCGAAGCCAGGAGCACCGCCCAGAGGGGCAAACAGAGCAGCGAGTGGGTGATGCTGCGGTGCCAGGTGATCATCAGCAATGGATCGCCCGAGAACCAATCGCGAATGACGTCGCAGTCCGGAAAAATTGCCCCGAGCATCAGCGCCCAGGTTGCCAGGCGGCGGTTCTCCATCGGAGTCGGTGGAAACAGATCGCGGCCGCGGAAAACAGCCTTGCTGATCAGTGCACCGGCGATTCCGTGAGTGATGGTGTCCATGGGTGGTGGTAGGGAAAAATCCTCAGAGAACGGAAAGCAACGGAGAAGTTTTTTCGAGCACCCGGCCGACGCGCGCGGCATGCACACCGTGGCTCTGCAGCACCTCGACGGCAGTGCCGGAAGCTTCGGGAGCGATGGCCACCAGCAGGCCGCCGGAGGTCTGCGGGTCGAACAGAATGGCGCGATTTTCCGCCGGCACGCTCTCGGCAAAAACCACGCAATCGCCAATGAAGTCGCGGTTATTGTTCAACCCCCCCGGAATCATGCCGGCGCGGATGGCGTCGAGCGCGCCGGGTAACAGGGTAAAGGCGCGGTGCTCGATTTCGAATGAGACCGGCGGAAGGCCGGTCGCGGGATCGCCGAGAGCCATCTCCCGCGCGTGCCCGAGAAGACTGAAACCGGTCACATCGGTGACCGCATGGATGCAACCTGGTCCGGCTACAGCCTCGACCTCGCGCAGCGCCTGACAGGAAACATCGTTCAGTTGGCTCATCGAGGCGATCGCGGCATCGATCGATTCCTGGCTGGCGCTGCCTCTCTTGACGGCCGTCGACAGCACACCGGTGCCGAGTGGTTTGGTAAAAAGAAGAACATCGGCGGTCTGCGCGCCGACATTTCTCCAAACTCGGCGTGGATCGATGAGGCCGGTGACCGCGTAACCGAACTGGATGTCTTCATTGCGCAGCGAGTGACCACCGATCACGCTGCATTTGGCCTGCATCATTTTGTCAAGACCGCCAGAGAGGATCTGCTCGAGGATCGTGGGATCGCCTTTTTCCGGAAACCCGACAATCGAGAGCGCGGAAATGGGGCGGCCGCCCATGGCGTAGATATCGCTCAGCGCGTTGGCGGCGGCGATTTGCCCGAAGGTGAAGGGATCGTCGACCACCGGTGTGAAGAAATCGACGGTTTGCACCAGGGCCAGTCGCTCGCCCAGCAGATAAATGCCGGCGTCGTCGTTGGTGCTGAAGCCGACCAGAACGTTCGGATCGGACTGCGGCGGAAGGCGACGCAAGACAGCGTCCAGGGTTCCCGGAGCCATCTTCGCGGCACACCCCGCTGCCTTGGCCATGGAAGTCAGTTTTACGGTTTCCGGCAAGCGGCACCTCGTGATCGTGCGCATCGATTATAGCGAGGCTGGAACGATCCTGCTCGCGCGGGTGGATTCCGCGGAGAGAAAAAGAACCGGACTAGGGCACCACAGAAAGGAACAGAAAGACGGCAAAAATAACCAGATGCACGATTCCCTGCAGAACGGTGGTGCGACCCGTGCCGAGGGTGATGATGCTGACGACCAAAGTAAGGACCAGCAGGACGGTTTCCTTGGGACCGAGGCCAAGCGTCAGCGGTCTCGCGAGCAGGATCGAAACGCCGGCGACCGACGGGATGGTCAATCCGATGCTGGCCAGCACCGAGCCGAGCGCCAGGTTCATGCTGGTCTGCAAACGATTGGCTCTGGCGGCACGGAAAGCAGCCAGGCCTTCCGGCAGCAGCACCAGTCCGGCAATGACGATGCCGACGACGCTTTTAGGCGCGCCCGCCTTGGCGATGCCAAATTCCATGATTGGAGTGAGCGCTTTCGCCAGCGCCACGACGACGACCAAGGAGACCAGCAGCAGCGCGGAACTGAGCAGCGCAACCTTGTTGGTTGGCGGCGGCGCATGCGTGCCTTCGGTGCCGCCATCGGCGGGAAGAAAATAGTCGCGGTGGCGGACGGTCTGCACGAACAGGAAGGAACCATAGAGGATCAGGGAGACTACTGCCGTAAAGATCAACTGCGAGGGGCTGAACGTGGGCCCGGGAGTGGTGGTCGTGACGTTCGGAAAGATCATGGTCAGCGTGGTCAGCGCAATCAGCACCGCGAGTGCCGCGTTGGCGCCCTGCAGTTGAAAGGCCTGCTCCCGATGGCGCATTCCTCCCGCCAGAAGACACAGGCCGACGATGCCGTTGCAAACAATCATGACCGCTGCAAACACGGTATCCCGGGCGAGGAAGGCAGAGTCGTCCCCGTGGGTGATCATCATCGAGACGATCAGGGCGACTTCGATGATCGTGACGGCGAGAGCCAGGACCAGCGTGCCGAACGGTTCACCGACGCGGTGGGCGACGACTTCGGCATGATAGACCGCCGCAAAGACCGTGGCGATGAGAGCGAAGGCTTCGGCGGCCGCGAGCGGTCCGCCGGAGCCCAGCAAGAACTGCAGGAGCAAAACCACGCAGGCCAGCAGCGGCCAGCTCCATGCCCACCAGGGAAGTCGACCTGTTGCGACAGCCATCGGCCGGGTCCTCGCTTTTCACGGTTGGGAAGATACCACATCATTCCTCCTGGAGCGCCTGACAAGAAGACGCGGGAACCCGGCCCACGGGACAACTTGCGCTCCGGGTCAAGAAAATGTTCTCATCGGTCGATGCCCTGGGACTTCTGGTTGATTTTCCTGATACTCGGCGTGCTGATTCCCTGGCGAGGCCGGGTTCGTCTGCAGCGCCTGCTCGCCGAGCCGGTGACGGGGACGAAACAAAAGCTGACCCTCTACGGAACGACGATTGCGTTTCAATGGATCCTCACGGGAATGGTGGCCTGGCGTGCCGTGGCGCGAGGCTTGACGCCTCCCGAGCTCGGCCTCGACCGGCGATTCACTCTCGGGTTGTGGCTCACGGCCGTGGTCGGCTCGGTGCTGCTCGGGGTCCTGCAATGGTTCAATCTGCGGCGCGTCTCTCGCTTGACCGGGCCGGCCGCAGACTTCATGCGCAGGCTGGCCGAGCGGTTACTGCCGGGCAATGCCGTGGAGCTTTTGCCGTACTGCGCCCTCGCAATCACCGCGGGAGTTTGCGAAGAGTTTCTCTATCGCGGCTTCGCGATGGCAGCGATCACGCGCATGGGAATGGCGCCCTGGGCGGTGGTGGCGACGACCTCCCTGCTCTTTGGTCTGGCTCATGCCTATCAGGGAAAGAGCGGAATCATCGGGACGTCCGTTTTGGGATTGCTTTTCGGCGCAGCGCGGATCGTCTTCGCGAGCCTTGGTCCCGGAATGGCATGGCATTCGGCGGTCGACGTGGCCGCGGGGATGGCCGGACGGAAGTTCTTCTTACAAGCCCAGAAGGTATCGTAACTGCTTTTGAATCATTAAATTACAGGATAGTTACTCTAATGACAACAAGCGTGGACAAGCCGGTTTCCGAAGACACGATTCGCCGGGCATTGGGCGAATTCGAGATCCCTGTCAATGACAGACAAGTCCTTTTGATTCAGAAGTATATAAGGATTTTGCTGCACTGGAATGAGAAGCTCAACCTGACCGCAATTCGCGACCCGCTCGAAATACTACATCGTCACTTCTGTGAATCCATGTTCGGTGCCATCGCCGTGCCTGTCCAGTTCGGTCGGCTCGCCGACATCGGTTCCGGAGCGGGCTTTCCCGGAATTCCGCTGAAGATCTTGCAGCCGGAGATGGAACTCTTCCTCGTCGAGTCCAACATCAAGAAAGGCACATTTCTTGCGGAAGTTGTTCGTGAGCTTGAACTTGCAAACACTCGAGTGCTGATTAGCCGGTACGAAGAGTTGTCCGAGGAGCTCGCCCCCCTCGATTACGTCTGTTCGCGCGCGCTCGGCGAATTCGGTCCGTTCCTCGCGTGGGCCGCTTCCGAGCGATTGTCTGCGGGCCGAACTTTGTTGTGGATCGGCGGCCGGGACCTCGAAGAAGTTCGAAAATCACCCCTGTGGGACTGGCAGGAACCCATCCCCGTACCGCAATCCTTGCGCCGCTATCTGCTCGTCGGGACCAGGAAGACCCGAGCGTCGGT
This sequence comes from Candidatus Acidiferrales bacterium, assembly GCA_963842585.1. Lineage (GTDB taxonomy): Bacteria > Acidobacteriota > Terriglobia > Acidiferrales > UBA7541 > Acidiferrum. Next base: position 164,006 of record CAWJHG010000008.1, on the reverse strand, counting down.
CTGACGACATTCGGGCGGAAGAACGCGCTGAACTTCAAGCGCTCCCCTCCTATCTCAAGTGCGGAGTTCCATTCGTTCCACGTGGAACGAATGGGATGACCCTGCTCGCGGAAGGTTCCACGTGGAACCTTTTTCCTTACACAACAGTGTCGAATGTTCCATGTGGAACGTTTTCTGCACTGCGTGGTTCGACTTGTTCCACGTGGAACGAATCCACGTTAAGGGTCTAGGAAGTACCGAGGCGATGGTTCCACGTGGAACAATTGCGACCGGTGGCAATCTCGGCGCTACCCAAAGGTTCCTGGACGGCCATTTTACGCGATAGAATTGTTTCACGTGGAACCCTGTTGAAAGTCGGGTCTTCGAAGACCGTCACTGTAAGTCCTTTGCTGCGAATCGCATAGATAGTAATGTTCCACGTGGAACATTGCAGATTCCACAGAAAATCCGAAGGCCTCTCTTTGTTTCACGTGAAACAACTTGCATCGCTCGGGTGCCTCTGTTATTTTCAATCGGTTTGGGAGAGTGTCTTGGCCCGGGTCATTGCAGTTGCCAACCAAAAGGGCGGGGTGGGTAAGACCACGACCGCCGTTAACCTCGCCGCCTGCCTTGCCGCCGCCGAGCAATCCACGCTGCTCATTGATTGTGATTCCCAAGCAAACGCTACGGCTGCCATCGGTTTCCCGAAAGACCCCGCCCGGCGTACGGTCTACCACGCCCTCATCCTCGGCGAATCCTTCGACAGAATTGTGCAGAAATCGCAGGTCGAAGGCCTGGATGTCCTTCCCGCCGACAAGAATCTGGCTGGGGCTGCGGTCGAGCTCGTCAATGCAGAAAATCGTGAATACAAGCTTCAGGAGTTCCTCGAGCCGCTTCGGGAGAGATATAAGTTCATCGTCCTCGATTGCCCGCCGGCGCTCGATCTTCTGACCATCAATGCGCTGGTCTCTGCGGATGCGGTTCTGGTTCCGATTCAGTGTGAGTACCTGGCGCTTGAGGGGGTTTCCGAACTCTTGGACACCTTGATGCGCATCCGGCGCCAGCTCAATCCAAAGCTCGAAATCGAGGGAATCCTGCTGACCATGTATGACGAGAGAACCACGTTATCTCGTCAGGTCGCCACCGACCTCAGAAGTTTCTTTGGAGCCCAGGTTTTCACGAGCCTGATTCCCCGCAATGTGCGGCTCGCGGAGGCACCGAGTTTCGGTAAGCCTATTATTTTCTATGATATCCACAGTAAGGGCGCTGAGGGCTACACTCAGCTGGCCCAGGAGGTAATTGCCAATGCCGAGAAACGCACTGGGTCGGGGACTCGGAGCGCTCATACGGGAGCCTGAACCGCAGGTCCCTCTGAGGACGACGGAGGGACATCCACCGGCCGTTGCAAGTCTGCCCTCGTCGGGGGGAGCGGCTGCGGCCGTCGCCCCGGCAATGAGCCCAACTCTGTCCGGGCCACTTCAGATTGACATCGATCTGATTGAGCCGAGTCCGTATCAGCCACGAACGCGTTTTCGGGAAGAGGCGCTCGATGAACTGGCGCGTTCCATTCAATCGAGCGGGATCATCCAGCCGCTGGTCGTTCGGCCGATCGGCGATCGTTTTCAACTCATCGCCGGGGAGCGGCGCTGGAGAGCGGCGCAGCGCGCCGGATTAAAGGCCGTCTCTGCAATTGTCCGGCAGGTGCCGGACGAGCTGGCACTCGAGATGACTCTCGTTGAAAACATCCAGCGCGAAGATTTGAATGCGATTGAGCAGGCCCGGGCATTCGAGCGATTGATGGACGAGTTTCATGCCACCCAGGAGGCGGTCGCTGAACGTACCGGCAAGGATCGGGCGACGGTCGCCAATGCCATCCGGCTCCTTAAGCTCGAACCGACAATTCAGGATTGGATCGAAGAGGGGAAATTGAGTGCCGGGCATGGCCGGGCGTTGCTCGCGGTATCGGACTCGCCGATGCGCATGCGTTACGCGCAGCGTGCGGCACGGGGCGGGCTAACCGTCCGGCAGATCGAACGGCTGGCTTCCCGCCGGTCGCGCGGAGCGAGGACTCTGACCGAAGCCCAGGTGGACCCAAATATTCGCGAAGCACTCGATGAACTGCAGCGGCACCTCGGAACCAAGGTGGTCCTGCGGCAGAAGACCAAAGTGCGGCCAGGACAATTGGTGCTCGAGTATTACGACGAAGCGCAGCTGATGGGAATCTACGATCGGCTCATGAAATAGCCCGGGCGCGATTTGCGAGTGCGACTGCCCCATCGTTCAGGAATTGCATTCGACAACTCAACCCTCGACTGGCGTTGACTTCTTCCGGGCCCACGCTACATTGGTATTGCATCCTCTGGGGGTAATTCCATGGCATGGAAGTGGCCAGGCACATCGAAGAACGGTCTGAATGAAGAGTGGACCGGCTTTATTGATCAGGGCGTATCGCTCGAAGGCACCTTGACACTGACAGGTACCTTCCGCATCGACGGTCACGTGAAGGGCAATATAATCTCGGAGCAGACGGTGGTGCTTGGCGAGAATGCCAAGGTCGAGGGCCAGATCGAAGGGAATCGCGTAGTCATTGCCGGTCGGTTCGACGGCGTCATTTTTGCAAAGGGTCGAGTCGAAATTCAGCCGAAGGGTGTGGTCACCGGAGAAGTGCATTCCCCTTGCATGGTGATCGATCCGGGCGGAATCTTCGATGGACGTTGCCATATGCTGGCATCGTCGGATGCGGCGGCAGGCGTGACCATTCCGATTCGAGCCATGAGTCAAGCCTGAGTATCCACTTGCTGTTACCTCCCCCTAACCTGTAAAAAGCTATAAATAGGTTATTCCATTTCCTCGAGGCTCCTCACTTCCTTGGCCTGGGACCGTGCGTGCAGGATGGCAGAACCGTGCCCGGCGCCCGGCCAGAGCCGTTCATCCGGTTCGGTCGTCGATCGAACGGGACAAAATGGGAGAACTGGGCCCGGTCCCGGTGCGCCAGCAGATCAACACGAAAGAGGACGGAGCCCGTCTCCTGTCGATGGCCCGACGGGGGGTTCCTCGGCCCTCTCCGGCCGGACCGACGCGAGCGAGCCAGCGTGTTTGACACGCCGGAGGCGGCAGACTATCTTTCAAAAGTTGTGGAGATGAGGATGCGCGAATGAAGATTCTGGTGATCGGCGGCGGCGGGCGCGAGCACGCTCTGGTGTGGAAGCTGAAGGGCAGCGCCGGGGTCGAGAAGATCTGGTGCGTGCCGGGAAATGGCGGAATCGCAGCAGAGGCGGAATGCCTTGCCGCCGGCTCTCGGGACGTGGCCGGGCTCGTCACCCTCGCAGAGAGAATTGGGCCGGATCTGACCGTTGTGGGACCGGAGCTGCCTCTCGTCGAAGGATTGACCGACGCCTTCGCCCGGCGGAACTGGCCCGTCGTCGGCCCTTCACAACAGGCGGCGCAACTCGAAGGCAGCAAGGTGTTCACAAAACAGTTCCTCGAGCGGCACCACATTCCGACCGCGGCGATGTACGGCGCGTACGATTCGCCCGGTGCCGCTTACGGGGCGCTGTGCGAAGTGGATTGGCCGGTGGTGATCAAGGCGGACGGATTGTGCGCGGGAAAAGGCGTGTTTGTGGCGCCCAACCCCGATGCGGCGACCGACTTCCTCGAGCGGGTCATGGAGAAGAACGAGTTGGGCGCCGGAGGGAAGCGCGTGATGTTTGAAGAAGCGCTCGAGGGCGAGGAACTGTCGTTCATTCTGCTGAGCGACGGGGAACGTTATGCGCCGCTGGTTCCGACCCGCGACCACAAGCGGGCCTTTGACAACAACGAGGGACCGAACACAGGCGGAATGGGCGCATACTCCTCGGATGAACTGTTGCCGGAAGCGCTCCGGCGCGTGATTGCCACGACGATTGTGGAACCGACGATGAAGGGACTCGCGGCGGACGGAATCCGCTACCAGGGATTTCTGTATGTGGGTTTGATGCTGACCAAGAGCGGGCCGAAGGTACTGGAGTTCAATTGCCGGTTGGGGGACCCAGAGACGCAGGCGATTGTCGCGCGGATGGACTTCGATCTGGCGGAAGTATTGAACGATGTGACGGCGGCAAGACTGCAGCCGGAGAAACTGCGGTGGAAATCCGGGGCCAGCGCGTGCGTGGTCATGGCCTCGGGCGGGTATCCGGGAAAGTTCGAAAACGGCAAGGAGATTCGCGGTCTCGAGGAGGCGGCGAAAATCGCGGACGTGAAGGTGCTGCATGCCGGTACATTGCGCAAGGGTAATCAATTTTTTACCAATGGTGGACGTGTTTTAGGAGTTACAGCAACGGGAACGACTCTGCCGGCGGCGCTCGAGAAAGCCTACCAGGCCGCGGGCCGGATCGAGTTCGACGGCGCGCAGTACCGGCAGGATATTGGCCGGCACGGGCAGCGGACGGCGGCAGGAGATTCCTGAGCTTGGCCAAGTTCTTCTGCCTCGTTCGCGCCCAAGGAGAGCGCCTGCCGGCGGCATAGCCCGACCGGGGCACGGGTGGGGTCGCGCAAGCGGGATTCGCAGCGTGTGCGCAGGTCCGAACGAAAAAAGGCAGGTCCTGCTGCTCGAGATCGAGACGCTGCGCTCGATCGAACGGTTACCGGGCAGGTTTCGAGAGAATCTCACGGCGGTAGGGTTCGAAGTGCCTGCGCTCCGCGCTCGGCAAGAGCTGCGGGCAGGCAGGACACCTTGAGCCGGGTGCTGCGCGGCGGCCGGGCAAAACCGGGAGGCTCCCTCCCGGGAGAGAATCAGGGATTTGGCTTGCGACGGAGCGTCGGGGCATCCGGCGGACGGTCCTTGTCCTGGTCGTTGGCCTTCTCGACGGGCTCTTCGGGAGTAACGATCCATTCAAAGCCGCCCGCCTCGCTGAATTTGCCTTCGATGAAATTGGAGGTTCCGGCCAGCACGGGTAACATCGCGCGAAGGAAATCGGACGCATCCTGGGAAGTGGCCTTGTTGGCCTGGCCTCGCTGCAACTGCTCGACGATTTTACCGAAGCGAGGCTCGGAAGTGACGACCCGGGTGATGCGGGGATCATTCTGCTGGATCAGCCCAAGGAGCGGGACCACCGGCAGATCGGCGGGGAATCGCAGTTCGACGAGCGTTTTGCCCTGGTGTTTCTCCGGAGGATAGAGCTGGGTGAAGCGCGGGCGCAGAATGCGGGTCTGCCAGAAATCGGACTTTGCACTCACCGATTCCTGCTCCGCGCCATAATCGATGACCCAGATTTCCGGACCGTAATCCTCGGGCGCGTAGCCGATGAGCACGATTTCGACCAGCGGCTCGTCGGGCTTGAGATCGATTTTGTGATGCAGCTGGGACACCAAGGGGCGAAGCTTCTCGAGGTAGGTCACACCAATGGCCTCGAGGTCGGCTTCGCCGGAACCAGGCGGCCGATATCCCGTAGCCTTGGAGGTCTGGACGGGCTCGACCAGGCGATCGAGGCGGATGGCTTTGGGCTGCGCGGGCACCTGCCACTCGGACGCACCGAAGAAGATGCCGATGTGGGAGTTGTCGACCGAGGCGACACGGGGAGGAACGGATTTTGCCTCGAGGGGATGGTCGATGGCACCGAAAACCACGGCGTCCCGGGTAACGTAGAGGAGAACCCTGCCGCCAGCGAGATTGGCGACGATTTCATCCTCCTGGCCGAGAGCCGGAGGCACGAAAAGGAACAGTACCGCGAGCAGGAATCGGATCAGGCGCATCGACTTCCTTCCGGGGGCCAGTCTGACAGCTCGAGCCTGGAACTTAGCATACTCCGTTGCGGAGCGGGAGGCAGGGGCCTGCGGGTTCCTCGCGGGGGCGGGATTAGGTAAACTAAGGGATTGCCGAGGGCGAGGAAACAGGGACGATGGGACTACGCAAATTGAAGAGCTTGAAACACAACGGGAAACCGGTAACTACGATCCTCGAACTGCACGAGCAGTTCTGGAAAGGCAACGGGACCCGGGCGGACCTGACCGGGGCGGACCTGGCCGGGGCGGACCTGCGCAAGGTCAATCTGGCCGGGGCCATCCTGCGCAATGCCAACCTCGAGAATAGCGACTTGCGGGGAGCGCGGTTGCCGGGTGCAGACTTTGCGGGGGCGCGGATGAAAAAAGCCGACCTGCGGAACACCGATCTGACCGAGGCAAGTCTGGCCGGGGCGGACCTGACGGAAGCGCAGGCGAGCGGCGTCGAGTTCTTCCGCTGTGACCTGAGTAACGCGAATTTGCAAAAGGCACTGCTGCGAAATGCAAATTTCCGTGATGCCCATGTGGACGGGGCAAGATTTAGCGGCGCAGACATGGGCATTGCCATCCTGCGCGAAACCGAACTGAGCAAGGCCGACCTGTCGGGCGTGGATCTGTCGACAACCCTGCTGCCGCCGGGATACACAGTGAAGAAGCCCGGCGCCTGAAGGGATTTTCAGAACCGTCCCGGGATGGTCCCTCCTCTGGGGGAGTCGCAGACGCGAAGCTGCGGGTGGAAGCAAAAGGCCAAGATGGAAAATCCGATCGCTGCGTGTTAGCCTCACGCGCAATCTGCTGTTGAAGGCAAACTTTTGGCGACAACCTCAACACAAGTAGACCTGCCGGGCGTGCGCGAGCGCGTCCTGGACGTGGTGCGCGGGCTGCTCGAGGAGTTAGGCAGCCACGGCGCAATCGATACGCTTACGACGACCTCAAACCTGGACCGCGATCTCGGACTCGGCAGCCTCGAGCGCGTGGAGTTGCTGACCCGGCTCGAGACTGCCTTCGACGTGCGTCTGCCGGACACCCTTGCGGCTGAGGTCAATACCCCGGAAGAACTGATCGAAGCGATCCTGAAGGTGCCGGGCACGGTCGAGCGAAACGACGAGGAGCTTTCCGCGCTGCGAGCGGCCGTCGTGACCGGCAGGCTCGAACAAGAGAGCGCCCGCTCGATCGTACAAAAAGCGGAGACGCTCGTCGAAGTGATCCGCTCGCGCGGAGTCCATGACGCGAACCGCACCCATTTGGTCATCACCGAAGACGACGAGCAGGGAGAACACGCGCACACCCTGACGTTTGGCGAACTGTATGCGGCGGCGCAGAAGTGCGCCGAAGAACTGGCGCGACGGGGCGTGCCGGCCGGCGGGCGAGTCGCCTTGATGCTGCCGACCTCGCGGCAGTTCTTCGTCTGTTACGCGGGGATCTTGCTGGCTGGGGCTGTGCCGGTGCCGATCTACCCGCCTTTTCGCGCCGACCGCATCGAAGAGTACGCCGAACGCCAATCCGCCATCCTGAACAATGCGGAGGTGTGCCTGTTGCTGACCTTCCGGCGAGCGGAAGCGGTGGCCAAGCTCTTGAAACCGCGGGTGCATTCCCTGCTCGGCGTGGCAGACGCGGGCAAACTGCTCGAAGCGGCAGAGAAAGAGCCGCCGCCAGCGCCAGGTGCGTTGCCTGCCTTCCTCAGCGGCAGCCGGCTGCGCAAGGGGAGCGACATCGCGCTGCTGCAGTATACGTCGGGGTCTACGGGCGATCCGAAGGGCGTGACACTGACCAACGCCAATCTGCTCGCGAATATGCGGGCCATCGCGGGAGCGCTCGAGATGGGGCCAAGCGACGTCGGAATCAGCTGGCTGCCGCTCTATCACGACATGGGCCTGATCGGGGCGTGGCTGACGTTGCTGTTGCACGGTGTTCCGCTGGTGGTCCTTTCCCCGCTGGCATTCCTCACCCGTCCGGAACGCTGGCTGCAGGCGGTCTCGAAGTACAAGGGAACCATTGCGGCCGCGCCAAATTTTGCCTTTGAGTTGTGCGTTCGGAAGATCCCGGAAAAGGCCATGGAAGGGGTGGACCTCAGTTCCTGGCGTGCGGCGCTCAATGGGGCAGAACCGGTGAACCCGGAGACTCTCGAGCGCTTCACCAGCCGGTTTCTCAAGCATGGATTCCGGCCTGAGGCCATGCTGCCGGTGTATGGGTTGGCGGAAGCCTCGCTCGGCGTGACCTTCCCGCCGCTCAACCGCGGTCCGCAGGTGGATCGTGTGGAGCGGGAGACGTTCACGACCGAGGGGCGCGCGGTCCAGGCGGCTGGCGGGGTTGAAAATGCAATCGCCTTTGTGTCTTCCGGAACGGCACTGCCCGGAATGGAAGTATTGATCGCCGACCAGGACGGCAACGCGGTAGCGGAGCGGACCGAAGGATTTTTATGGTTCCGCGGAGCTTCGGCAACCAGCGGGTATTACCGGAACGCGGAGGCCACAGGAAAATTGTTTGAAGGCGGACCCGCGCATGCCGAAGGCGATTATCCGTGGGTGCTCTCCGGTGACCGGGCCTACCAGGCCGACGGCGAGATTTACATTACCGGAAGAGTGAAGGACATCATTATCAAAGGCGGGCGTAACCTCTACCCGCATGAAGTCGAAGAACTGGCTTCACGCGCCGAAGGGATTCGAAAGGGATGCGTGGTCGCCTTCGGATTGAAAGGCGAAGAAACCGGAACGGAAAAACTGGTGATCGTGGCGGAATCGCGGGAACAGGATCGCCAGAACAGGGCCGCGGTCGTGGCGGCGATCAACGAGCAGGTATCCCGGGGATTGGGGCTGCCGCCCGACCGCGTGGAGCTGATCCCGCCGGGGAGCATTCCGAAAACGTCCAGCGGCAAATTACGCCGCGACGAGACCAAGCAACTGTATCTCGCCGGAACACTGTCGGCAGCAAAACCTCCGGCATGGGTGCAGATCGCGCGACTGGGAACGGGCTCGTTCCTGCGCGGCGCCGCACGCACGTTGATCGGCGGGATGCGCACGGCGCTTCAAAAGATCTACGGCGTCTATTTCCTGGTCGTTTTCGTTTTGTGGATTATCCCGGCCTGCGCGATTGTGCGGTTGTACAAGGATCACCGTGCCGCGGGACGCTACACTTCGGCGGCGCTCAAACTCCTGTTTGCGCTGGCGGGGATACGCGTAACGGTGGTCGGAAAGCAGTACATGGACACGCCCGGGGCAAAGGTGTACGCCTGCAATCACGCCAGCTATTTCGACGTGCTGCCGCTGATGATGGGGCTTGGCGTGCCGTACCGCTTCGTGGCCAAGGGCGAAGTGAACGACATGATCTTCATCGGCACGTTTCTGAACCAGATGGGGCATTTGTCCTTCAACCGGCATGATGCAAGTTCGCGATTGAAACAGGTGGATGAAATTGAAGAGTGCCTGAAGCAGGGGGATTCCGTGTTTGTGTTTCCCGAAGGAACCTTTACTCCCGAAGACGGGGTTCGCCCCTTTCAGCTAGGAGCGTTTCGCGCAGCCGTCCTGACCGGGGCGCCGGTGATCCCGGTATCGCTGCGAGGAACAAGAACGTTCCTGCGAGACCGGACCATCTTGCCCCGGCCAACCAGCGTGACGATTACGCTGTCCCCTCCCATTTACCCGCAACCGACGGCCGCGAGCGCGGACCCCAATCACTTGCAGGAAATTGTGCGGTTGCGCAATCAAGCGCGCGAAGTGATTGCCCGGTATTCGGGCGAACCTCTGCTCTGACCTTCACTTCCTGAACGCACCCTTTCCCTACCCAGTTTTCTCCAGGGCAAAACCGGAAGCACCCGCAGCACAGCAGACCATCAGTGGTTTAGGGTGTAGATGACGGTGATGTGCGTGTCCACCTCGACGGGTTGGCCGTTGAGCAGGGTCGGATGATAGCGCCACTCGCGCACGGCGGCGAGCGCGGAGGGAATCAGCAGCGGATCTCCGCTCAGGACTTCGAGAGACTGGATGGAGCCGTCGGCAGAGATGACCGCATGAAGCTCGACTCGCCCCTCGCGGCGGGTTTGTAGGGCCAGGAAAGGATAGACCGGCTCGACCCGATGATAGAGCAAGGCTTGCTCGACCGATTCGCTGATGGCGCGCCGCAGCGGCGGTTGCTTCGACGAAGCCTGCGTTTCACCCGGCGGCTTCGGCCCGCGCGTCGAATCCGAATTCAGAATACCGTTCGGATCGCCACCGGGAGCGCCGAAACGGGAAGTCTCGGACTCGCCCGGCTGCGGCTCGGGCTCTGGCTCGGCCGGTGTCGGATCTCGGGTCACGATCCCGCGCGGGATCACATCCGGCGGAGTGAAGCGGGAGAACGAACGATTGGGATGCGGATGCTCGTGAGGTTTCGCTCTCGTCCGGTCGCCGCCGCTCCGGGCATAGGGAGGGAGGGGGACGACAATGACGCCGCGGGCAATGTTCTCGCCCCGGCTGAGGAGCGGAAAAAGAATCAGGCCGGAGACCACCAGAATTTGCAGAATGATGGAGACCAGGATGGCCCGCCGCTTGTTGCGACGGACACGTCTTTCCTCCTCGGAATCGCCTTCGACAAGACAGCTGCGAAGAAAACCGGGTCGTTGTTCGGGGCCGGTAGAGAGAGCCATCACACACCTCCGGAAATTTCCCTGCGGGGGCGAGAGATTTTGCGGCACCAGCCTCCTGAGGTTGCCTTCAGGAGACCGGCGCCGCTCTCGCAGGGATGTGAGGTGCGCGCGTCCTCTTCAGGGTTTGACACCGGGAAGAAGTACAAGTTCCCCGCAAGTAGCAGAAAAGGATTAGCCGGGGAATCGGAGCTGCGACAACAAACCGCGAGGAACAGCCCAAGGTTCGCGAAAATGTGCAGTTTCGGGATGCATCTTCAAACCACCGATTGGCATCTTATGAGCTGGACGTGGATCCGAGGAGGAGCATGCAGATGGAGAAGCAGATTCCAGAGGTAGTCGGAGTGCGCCGTACGGGCTGGGCTGCCCTGGACCGCGACCCGCAGCAGGACATTGTGGAGTTTACCTGTCCTCATTGCGGTTCCGAGGGTCAGAAGAAGGCGCGGCGCGAACGGACCGAGTATCGCTTTACAGATGGTTTCCTGCAGGACCTGCAAGGGGAAGGCGTGCAGTGCCATGCTTGCAAGCAGTCCATGCGGGTTGTACCGGTGGTGTTGTTGCACGATCAGGAAGAAACACGGCGGTTTACGGCAGTCTTTTCCGATGAGCCGTTGATGCCAGCGATCCAGTAACTACGGAAAAAGGACCGAAAAGGGGCCCTGCTCAAGCGGGGCCCCTTTTTCTTGCCGCGCGAGGGGGCTTGCAAAAGAGCGGGCTCGGTCGCTCAGTAGGCTTGCAGGAAAGGATCGACCTGCAGGTGGTATTTTTCCAGGCCGGCGCGGATGAGATCGAACGCTTCGTCCACGTTGTCGGCGTACTCGAGCAAATCGTATTCGTTTTGATTGATGGTTCCCCAGCGCACCATGGCTTTCAGATTCAGTACATCCGTCCAGTATTTGCGGCCGTAGATCAGGATCAGGGTGTGCTTCGGCATCTTCCCGGTCTGCGACAGGGTCATCATCTCCCAGAGTTCATCCATGGTGCCGAAGCCGCCGGGAAACACGATCAGCGCTTTGGCGATTTGCGCGAACCACAGTTTGCGCATAAAGAAGTAGTGAAAATTAAAACTGAGCTCGGGACTGATGTAGGGATTGGCAAACTGCTCGTGGGGCAATTCAATGGACAGGCCGATCGATTTTCCGCCCGCTTCGTAGGCGCCTCGATTGGCGGCCTCCATGATTCCGGGTCCGCCGCCCGAACAAACCACAAAGCGGCGCGGCCGCGGGCCGAGAGACAGCGCCCAGGTGGTCAGTTTGTGAGAAAGCTGGCGGGCTTCTTCGTAATAGCGGGACATTTCAAGACCGCTTTTTGCATCCCGCAGGGCGGCCTGATGTTGCTTGCGCTTCGGTTTGCTCATTCGGCCGGTCTTCGTGGTTTTCAGCCGGGTGTAGCGCGCCGCTGCGGTTTCGTGAGATTCAATGCGTGCCGAGCCGAACATGACGATGGTATCGCCGATGCCTTGCTGCTTGAGTTGTGCGAGGGGGTGAATATATTCGGCGAGAATTCGGATGGGCCGGGCGGGCGTGCTCCGCATAAAAGCCTGATTTTCGTGGGGAGCCTTGGGCGCGTGCTGGGGTTTGGGGCGCTTTCCGTCGGACATGAACGATCTCCAGATAAGTCGAGTTACGATTGTAGGCAGCAGCGGGGGGTTCCGGCAACGCCTTTGGGCGGAAATGCGTCGAACTGAGTACACCGGACAACGCCGCCGCGGTCGGGCGCTGGTGACACCATGAAAAAAATGACCCGGACGATTTTCACGGCACTGCTGGTCGCCACGCCGCTGGCCGTGCATGGACAGGCGCCGGAAGGACCGATGACCCCACAGCCGGGAGTGGCCATAGAGAAAGCGCCGCCAAAGATCAAGGTGCAGACAGTGCTGGTCAATACGCCGGTGACCGTAAAAGACGGAAAGGGCGAGATGGTGCACAGTCTCGAAGCCTCTGATTTTCGGATTACCGACAACGGCGTGCCGCAGAAAATAACGCACTTCAATCTCGGAGGCGACCCCATCTCGCTCGTGGTGGTGGTCGAAACCAGCTCGCGCATCGGGCCGCTGCTTGCCGAGATTCGCAAGACCGGAATTCTGATTTCGCAAACCGTGACCGGGCCGACCGGCGAAGGCGCCGTGGTGGGCTTCGACGGTGAGGTGAGGACGCTGCTCGGCTTTACGACCAGCGCGGATGACCTCGAAAAGACCGTCTCCCGACTGCGGGAGGGGGACAACGGGGCGAAGCTGTTCGACGCCATGTCCAGGGCCGTGGACCTGCTGAGCAGCAGGCCGGAAGTTTCAGAAACCGATCTGGGGCACCGGCGCGTGATGCTGGTCTTGGCGGAAGCCCACGATACCGGCAGCGAGAAAAAACTGGGCGAAGTGCTGCGGCGGGCGCAACTGGAGAACATCACCATCTACGCGGTGGGAATTTCGAGTACGCGGGCAGATTTGAAAAAAAAGCCCAATTACACGCCTCCGCCGAGCGCCACACCGGAGGGCACGTTCGGGATGCCGGCACCTCCAGGCACGGTCCAAACGCCGACGACCGAAGAGCAGGGCGCTGAAGCCGGGAGTCCCCTGGCAGCGGTCGAAGCGCTGGCGATCTGGGCCATCCTGCATGCCAAGGATCAGGTGACCGCGCATCAGCTCGAAATTGCAGCGGCGGCGACCGGTGGGCAGCATGTTTCCGCTTGGAAGAACCAGACGATCGAGAAGGTCATTGACGACATGGGCGGTGAGCTGCATTCGCAGTACACGCTGTCCTACACTCCGACCGGGGACGTGGCGACGGGCTACCACGAGATTCATGTGAGCGTAGATCGCCAGGATCTGACCGTGCGGGCGCGGCCGGGTTACTACCTGGCGCCGCCCGAGAGTTGAGGCTCCGAGCCCCCGATCCCGACCGAAAAACTAGATGATCTGCTGCCAGAAAGCGGATTCCTTCGAAGCCAGCAGCGAGTCCTTGCGTGCGTTCCAGCGGAGGAAGTGCGGCGTACGGGTGTGCGCGACGTGGTGCTCGCGGCTCGCCCAGACCTCATGAAAAAGATAGCTGCCGGGTTGATCGGCCCCGCGGTGCAGATCGTACTGCAGGCAGCCTTCTTCCTTGCGCGTTGGCGCCACCAGAGCGCGAAGCTCGGCTTCAAGAAGCAGATGCTGGCCTTCCTTTGCCCGGAGCGTGACAACCAGGGTGAGCGCTCCTTTCGGAAGTTTGCTGATTTTCACGCCGTGCCGTTTGCGGTTCGGGCGTCGCTTGCTGGACTTCTTCACTTTTCGTTTTGGCATAATGGCGGCGATTGTACTCCAATCGGCAGCAATCGCAAGGAGAACCCCCGGTTTACTTCTCGGCGTCCTTGCGGCCGGACTCGAGGCTGTCAAAGTGAAGCAGGGTGTTCAGGACCAGCGAGTAGGTGTTCTCGGTTTCGCCGCGGTACATGGGGTTGATGGAAAACAGGATGACATGGCCTCGCCCGCGCGGCACATCGACTACCGCAGGGTGCTCGGCAATGTCATTGCCGCCTTCAACCAGACCGGAAATGAGCAGGTCTTTCGAGTCGGCGTAACGGAGGATGACGCGTGCGCGGTCGGCCGGCGGGATGACCCGCGGGTTGTTGTTCCGTTGTTCATCGGTCGGGACCGGAACCTCCCACTGCTCGCGTTCCGGCTCGTCGGGGATTTCAGAGGCCGGGCGGCCGACGACGAAGTCCGGATCGTCCTTGGTGCCGCGTCCGGTAGGGCGCGTTTTCATGTCCGGACCGAGATGCCGGCGGCGGGAGCCGAGCATGCTGTTGACCGAGAAAATGGGACCGTCGTCGCAATAGGCGGAAACTTTCTCTTCGTAACCGTAGGCGATCGGGCTTGCGGGATCCACCAGGCGTGTGCCGACGATGGCCCCAACAATCTTCATCTTTTCCGAGTTGCCCGTAGTGACACCATCGGCAAGGCCCATGGCCACGGCAAATTGCGAAGTGTCGGTCGCGGTCAGCAAAATGCCTCCCTTTGAAACAAACTCCTCGAGCCTGGCGACTCCGTCCCAGCCAAGGCCGGGGCGCATGTCCGGGGTCGAGTCGTTCTTGCCGACGAGGTTGGGCGTTTCCGGCGTATTGAGCCAAGGGAGAGGATTGCCCCAGGTCGTCGGCAGGCCGTCGACGATGGTGGCCGGGCTGCTATTCCAGCCGACGGGAGGAAAAAGGATCACATCGTACCGGGCAAGAAGGTCGGGGATCCCGGCAAGCGCCTGGGTACTCATGTAATCGTAAGGAATGTGCAGGCCGTCGAGGGCCAGGCGCCACCAGCCTTCGGCCTGGGTACTGAGCCAGGTGTGCACGTAGGCAATGCGGGGAGCGCGAACCGGATGCGTTTTCACGCTGGGAGCAGCAGCCAAACCGATGGCACGCAGACCGAGTGAACGGGTCGCCGCATCCACATCGGAGCGTGTGGCCCCCCGCAGGAGAAAGGTGCCGCGGGCGAACTTGCGATCGCCGCTTGTAAAGGGTTCCTCGGCGGCGTCAATCGTCGCATCCTTCAAGCGGTAGCGCAGCGTGGCAAGAGCGGGTTCGGCATGATTATCGATGGCGAACAGCGCGCCCTCCCCCTCGAGGCCGCCGACCGCCGGCAGTCGGGCGAGCCGCTCCATGGGAACGGCGAGAACTTTCTGGTCCGTCACCCGCAGGACTTGCACGCCGAACAGTTCACCAAAGGTCCAGGCCGTGTCGTCGTAAGGAGTCTTCTGGGGATCGTCGGGACTCCAGTACTGGTAGTCGAGAAGCGCGTCGGCCACGCGCGAATAGGGCTGGTCCATGCGGATGACATAGCTGCCGGCGGGAAAATCACGCGTGGTCGGAGCAGCCGGCTTCGGTTTCTCGCCGGCTTCGGGCGCCTTGGCGGGCTTTTTTTCCTTCTTCACCGGGAGGGCCACCTCGAAGGCGGCTGTCGAGCGGGAGATCTCGACATGCTGCTTCAGCATGATGCGCAACAAGTCGGCTTGCACGCTCGGGCGCGGATCGTCGGCGGGAAGGACATACGCCGCGGGGCCTTCGGCGGCGGGCTTCTGGATGGAGCGTTTCGACTTCAGATAGAAATTTTTCAGGAACAGCTGCTTGTTCTGGTTGAAGTAGTGCAGCGAGGTCAGCAGGCCGGTTTCCTCGTAATTGTTGTTGTTCCGCTGGGACCACAGGGCTTTCGGGAGCGGCGGATTCGGACGGTACCAGGTGCGCGAGTATTCGTCGGGTTCGAGCGTGCGTTCCCGGGTATCGGCACCGCCATTGCCGAAGGTCTCATACAGGCGGCTGATGCCGTTGTGCATGGCAGCGATAAACATCAGGTAGCCGGGAGACCAGGTGTCGAAATCACCGTGGGTGAACACCCCGGGCATGCCGAAGGCGGAAAGATCGGCGACGTTCCGCGCTCCGATCATCTGCCATTCATCGAC
This sequence comes from Candidatus Acidiferrales bacterium, assembly GCA_963842585.1. GTDB lineage: Bacteria > Acidobacteriota > Terriglobia > Acidiferrales > UBA7541 > Acidiferrum. The sequence goes on along the minus strand of CAWJHG010000008.1, from coordinate 148,232 downwards.
GAGGATGGGATCGACCCAGGCATTGTAAGGTCCGTCGCCGACGGTGTTGTCGTAAAGATACGGGACGGATTCGTGGAGGTCGTGGAGAACCTGGGCGTCCCAGCCGACGTAGGTATTCAAAACGTTTTCGGTGAGCTTGAGAGTGACGGCCATGGCGTCGCGATTGTTGTCGTGGACCACATACTTGCCCCAATAAATCAGGGGCGGATAGAAATCCTTGGGGTGGGCAAGATGCCATTTGTACAGATCGACCATGCGGTCGCGGCCGTCCACTTCGACGACCGGGGTAATCAGGGTGATGACCCCGTCGCGAATTTCGCGGACATAGGCGCTCTCGTCGACGGCGAGGCGATAGGCAAGTTCCATCAATGCGGTGGGCGCGCCGGTCTCGGTCGAATGGATGGTGCCGGTGATGTAGTAAACGGGAACGGCCTGGGCGACCAGTTGGTCGGCTTCCGCGTCATCGAGTTGGATGGTACGTGGGTCGGCGAGTTTGGCGAGCCGCTGGTGATTCTGTTCGAGATTCTTGAGATTTGCTTCCGAAGAGATGGCTACGGCAATCATCTCGCGGCCTTCTTCGGTCATGCCGATGGAGTAAACCTTCACCCGCGGCGTGGCCTTCTCAAGCAGGCGCATGTATCTGTACACCTCCTCGGCATAAGGAAGGATTCCGGGGGCGCCGGCGACGTCGCCAAGGACGACTTCGGGCGTGGGGACGCTCTTGCTCGCGGGAAGGTAGTCGACCAGGGGGGATGAGAAATAGGGCGCGGTCGTGTATTTGCGAATCTTGGCGGTATAGGCCTCGTCGATCGGCTGCTTGGGGTCGCGCGCGGCTAGCGTTTCGCCGTCGCCATACAGGGCTTTGCCCGAGAGAAGTGCTGCGAATACGAACAGACTGAGCCTCAACCAAGATGCACGGCGCATGAAGTTCTCCTTGAAAGAGTGAAGCGCGATTCTAACGCAGATCACCCGGCTAGAAAAAAACTTGCGGGCCCGGCGCACCGCCCCGTGCTTCGGGCGCTAGTGCGGGAGAAAGGTGAGACAGACCGGTGACGGAACGTTGTCCGCTTCTGAAACCTTGCGGAGCGCCCCGGTTGAGGAATCGATGCGGAAAACCACGATGGAGTTGGAGTTCTGGTTTTCAGCCAGCAGGAAGTTTCCCGTCGGGTCGATGGCGAAGTGCCGGGGTTCCTTGCCGCCGGTCGAGAATTCCCCTGCGGCAGACAGCGTGCCGCTGGCGGGGTCGATCGCGAAGACGGCGATGGTATCGTGGCCACGGTTTGAGGCGAACAGCCATTTGCCATTCGGGTGGACGGCAATTTCCGCAGTGTCGTTGCGGCCATGGAAATCGGCGGGCAAGGTGGAAATGACCTGCAGCTGTTTCAGCGTCCCCTGAGCCGGTTGGTAGGAAAAAGCCGTGACGGTGGAACTGAGCTCGCTGACCACATAGAAGAATTTTCCGCCCGGTGAAAAGGCGCCGTGGCGGGGTCCGGAGGCAGCGGCGAGCCTGGTAAAGGGCGGCTGGTTCGGAGTCAGGCTGCCCGTAGCGGCGTCGAAGTGATAGCTCAGGATTTCATCGAGGCCGAGGTCGGAGACGGACAGGAAGCGATTGTCTGTCGAGATCTGCACCCAGTGGGCGTGCGGACCGTCCTGGCGCTCTTTGTTGGGGCCGAGCGGGCCGGCATCCTTCTGGTTGGCGGTGGGTTCGCCGAGTTTTCCGTCGGGAAGAATCGGGAAGACCACCACGTTGCCGGAAGAATAGTTGGCGGCGAAAAGGTATTTCCCGGTCTGGTCGAAAGACAGGTGGCAGGGATCCTCGCCAAGGGCCGGCAGTTGGTTGAGTTGGGTTAGCTTGGCAGTCTTCGCGTCAATTGCGAAGGCAGTGACCGTGCTCTTCTTTCCGGCTTCGTTGGCGGCGTAGGCGTACTTGCCGTTGGGATGGATGACCACAAAGGAAGGAGCAACTGTTTCGGCGGCGAGGCCCCTGGGGGTCAGCGTGCCCGAAGCGGGGTCAAAATCGAAGGCATAGATGCCCTTGCTGCCCGTTTCGCCGGTATAGGTGCCGACGAGTGCGAACTCCTGCCGATCCGCAACTGGTTTCGCGATTGCCGCGGTGAAGGCAAGAGCAAGTAGGGTGGTAGAGAAAGCAGCGACTGCAAACAGGCGGCGCGTGATTTTCATGGGACTTTAGTTTAACGCAGATGGAAATAAAAAAGGGGCACCAAGGGTGCCCCTGGTTCCGTTTCCCCGGTGCAGGCAAACCCGCACCGGGAGCGCGAATCGTCCCCGCCCGGGCGGCCGCTTACTTCTTCTCTTCTTCATCTTCCTCATGCAGGACCGCGGCGGCGGCCACGGAATCCTCGTCGTCGAGGCGGAGCAGGCGAACACCCTGTGTGGACCGGCCCGCTTCGCGGATTTCGTTCGCGTGTACGCGGATGACTTTCCCGTGCTCGGTGATGATCATAACGTCGGACTCTTCGGTGACCTGGAGGGTGGCGACGACGGAACCATTGCGGTCGGTGGTCTTCATGTTGACGACGCCTTTCCCGCCGCGCGAAGTGATGCGGTACTCGGCGAGAGCGGTGCGCTTGCCGTAGCCCTTTTCAGCGACCGTGAGCATCAGGGTCGTGAGCGAATCCTTGATGTGCTCGTTTTCGAGCTCTTCAAGATTCTGCGAAGTCTGTTGGTGCTCTTTCGTGATGATCTCGAAGTCGGGTTGCACCGCGTCCATGCTGACAACGTAGTCGTCCTTGTCGAGGTCCATGCCGTTTACGCCACCTGCATTGCGGCCCATCGGGCGAACTTCGGTCTCCCGGAACAGGATGGCCTGGCCTTCATGGCTGGCGAGGAAGATCATCTGCTTGCCGTCGGTCAGCTTGGCGCCGATGAGCTCGTCCTTGGCTTCCAGGTTGATGGCGATGATGCCGGTCGACCGGGGATTGGAAAATTCCGTGAGCGCGGATTTTTTCACCGTGCCGAGCTTGGTGGCCAGGAAAACAAACCGGCCTTCTTCCTCAAGATTCGTGGCCGCAACGAGCGCGGTGAGTTTTTCGTCTTCCTGGAACTTCACCAGGCTCGAAATGGCCTTGCCGCGGGTGGCCGCGGCAGCTTCGGGTAGTTCGTAAACCTTGAGCCAGTAAACGCGCCCCTTCGAGGTGAACAGCAGAATATAACTGTGGGCCGAGGCGATGAACAGGTGCTCGACGAAATCCTCTTCCTTGGTCTTCGCGCCGATGCGCCCCTTGCCGCCGCGGGACTGATGGCGGTAGGTTTCGGCCGCAGTGCGCTTGATGTAGCCGGCATGGGAGACGGTAATGAGCATGTCGGTGTCGGCGATCAGGTCTTCGAGCTTGATCTCATCGACCTTGTCGACAATCTGCGTGCGGCGATCATCGCCGTAGGTTTTCTGGATGTCCTTGAGTTCCGCGATGATGACGCTCTTGAGTTTCTTTTCGCTGCCGATAATTTCTTCCAGTTCGGCGATCTTTTCGCGGATAGATTTCAGTTCCTTGAGAATTTCGTCGATGGAAAGCTGCGTGAGGCGGTGCAGTTGCAGTTCGAGGATGGCGTCGATCTGGGCGTAGGAAAGCCCCAGGCCCGCGCTCCGGCCGGCGGCTTCAATTTCCGGGGCGCCCGCGAAGCGATACTTGCGGCCGTCCAGCTTGACCCCTTCGATCTTCCGGGACTTTCCGTTTTCGGAAATGGTGACGTCCTGCTCGGTAAAGTACTTGAAAAGATTTTCCTTGGCCTCGGCACGGCTGGAGCTGCCCCGGATAATGCGGATGACGGTATCGAGGTGGTCGAGGGCGATCTGGTAGCCGACCAGGATGTGCTCGCGTTCCTGGGCCTTGCGCAGTTCAAAGCGGGAACGGCGCAGGATGACGTCGCGACGATGATCGATGAACAGGCGGATGAACTCGAGAAGCCCCATTTCCTTGGGCTGGCCGCCGACGATGGCCAGCAGAATCATGCCGAAGGATTCCTGCATCTGGGTGTGCTTGAACAGGTTGTTGAGGATGAGTTGCGACTCTTCGCCGCGCTTCAGTTCGATGACGATGCGCATGCCGTCGCGGTCGCTTTCGTCGCGGACGTCCGAGATGCCTTCAATTTTCTTATTGGAAACCAGATCCGCAACGCGTTCGATCAGGCGGGCCTTGTTCACCTGGTAGGGGATTTCCGTGATCACGATGTTTTCGCGGTCCTTGCTGGCTTCTTCGATAGCCGCTTTGGCGCGCATGGTGAAGCTGCCGCGTCCGGTCCGGTAAGCCTGTTCGATGCCTTCGCGGCCTGCGATGTAGCCGCCGGTCGGCAGGTCCGGGCCGGGAACGAACTTCATGGCTTCCTTGAGCGTGAGCTCCGGTTTTTCAATCATGGCGACGGTGGCGTCAATCACTTCGCGGAGGTTGTGGGGCGGGATGTTGGTGGCCATGCCGACGGCAATGCCGCTGGCGCCGTTGACCAGCAGGTTCGGCACCCGGGTGGGCATGACCGTCGGTTCTTTTTCGGTTTCGTCGAAGTTGGGAATGAAATCGACGGTTTCCTTCTCGATGTCGGCAATGAGTTCTTCCGCGATTTTTGCGAGCCGGGCTTCGGTGTACCGCATCGCCGCCGGCATATCGCCGTCGACCGAGCCGAAGTTGCCTTGGCCGTCGACCAGCGGATAGCGCATGTTGAAGTCCTGGGCCATGCGGACCAGCGCGTCGTAGACCGGGGCGTCGCCGTGCGGGTGGAACTTGCCCAAAACTTCACCGACGATCTTGGCGCACTTGCGGTAAGGCTTTGTCGAAGTCAGGCCGAGCTCGTACATTCCGAACAGAATGCGGCGATGCACGGGCTTCAACCCGTCGCGCACGTCCGGGAGCGCGCGGCCGATGATTACGCTCATGGCGTAATCGAGGTACGACTTGCGCATTTCGGCTTCGATGTCTACCGGTAGTAGTACGGACTGATTCTGTTCGTCGGCCATGTGTCCTCGTGATTCGGGAAAAGTTCAAATACCCTTTGCGACGTGTTCGAGCACATACGCTTTTACCGTGTCGAACGCATCGGCCGCGTTGGTAAACCGACGCGGCAGAAATTCCGCTTCCATCCGTTGCAAAAAGGCTTCGCGGCCCGCTTCCGTTTCGAAAGCGACGGCAACGCCTTTCTGGTGATCCGGGTGCTCCGTCGGCGTGGCGCGAAACTCGCTCACGCTCAATCCCCGCAGACCCGGCAAAGTCGTCCAACCTAGCTGATAGATCATTCCGCGCCTACCTGAAGCTCACCGGGGGGAACGGCCGCCCCGGTAGGGGTGAAAAAAGGCATCAGATATCCAGGTTCACCACGTCGAGAGCGTTCTCTTCGATGAACTTGCGGCGGTCTTCCACGTTCTCGCCCATGAGCGTGGTGAAGATTTTCTCGGCCTCGACAACGTCCTCCAGTTTTACCTGCAGCAGCGTGCGGGTATCCGCATTCATCGTGGTTTCCCACAACTGGGTCGGATTCATTTCGCCGAGACCCTTGAACCGGGTGATGGTGAAGTCTTTCTTGGCATCTTCGAGTACGTAGCCGAGGACGTCGGAAGCTTTTTCCTTGGTGGCCTTGTCGCCATTGCGGGTGATGACGAACGGTGGCTTGTTGTAATCCTCGATCTGCCGGGCCAGAGCGCGCAGGCGCTTGTACTCGGCCGTCGAGGCCAGCGCCCAGCCGATCTTCTGATTGCCGGGCGGGTCGAACTGGATTTCATACAGGCTGTGCTCTTCGTCAAAGGCGACCTTGCCGTCGAGCTTCAGTTTGGCCTTGTCGATATCTTTCAGAAGTTTTTCGACGGACTTTTTCTCCTCGAAGTCCGTTTTTTTGTCCAAGCCGCTTTCCGCCAGCACTTCGGCGAGGTTGTTGTTTTTCAAGCGGCGCCCGAGTTTGCCGATAATGCCGCCGAATTCCTGCACGTTCAGAAGGAAACTGGTGAGCCCGGCCCCTTGCAGGACGACGCCTTCCTTGGCCTTCACGACGTGATCCTCGGTCGCCCGCTTCATCAGCTCGCGCGCGAAATCCCGCTCGTCGCGGATGTAACGCTCGGTTTTCCCGCGCTTGACGCGGTACAGGGGCGGCTGGGCGATATAGATGTGCCCGCGATCGATCAACTCCTTCATGTGCCGGAAGAAGAAAGTGAGCAGCAGCGTGCGAATGTGCGATCCGTCGACGTCTGCGTCGGTCATCAGAATGATCTTGTGATAGCGGAGCTTGCCGGCGTCGAAATCATCCTTGCCGATGCCGGTGCCGAGCGCGGTGATGATGGCGCGGATTTCTTCGTGGCCGAGCATCTTGTCGTAGCGGGCTTTTTCGACGTTAAGGATCTTGCCCTTCAGGGGAAGGATGGCCTGGTACTTGCGGTCGCGGCCCTGCTTTGCCGAGCCGCCGGCCGATTCCCCCTCGACGACGAACAGTTCGCAGCGGGAGGGATCGCGCTCCTGGCAGTCGGCTAGCTTGCCGGGGAGACCGCTCGAATCGAGTGCGGACTTGCGGCGCGTGAGTTCACGGGCCTTGCGGGCGGCTTCGCGTGCACGGGCGGCGTCAATGCACTTGCCGATAATGCGGCGCGCGACGGTCGAGTGCTTGTCAAACCATTCGCCGAGTTTTTCGTTGACCAGTTGCTCGACGTCACCCTTGATGTCGCTGTTGAGTTTGCCCTTGGTCTGGCCTTCGAACTGGGGCTGCGGCAAGCGCACGCTGACGACAGCGACCAGGCCTTCCCGTACGTCGTCACCGGAAATGCTCACTTCGTCCTTCTGTTCCTTGAGCATCCCCGCAGCGGAGGCAAAAGTATTGATCGAACGGGTGAGCGCGGAACGGAAGCCGGAAAGGTGCGTGCCGCCGTCGACCGTGTTGATGGTATTTGCAAAAGCAAAAACGTTTTCGCCGTAGGTGTCGTTGTACTGCAGGGCGATTTCGATTTCGACGTTGCCCTTCTTGCCTTCCATGTAGATCGGGGAATCGTGAAGGGTGGATTTGCCGCGGTTCAGATGCTTGACGAATTCCGCGATTCCTCCGGTGAAACGGAATTCGGTGTTCTTTTCCGTCCGTTCATCGTTCAGCGTGATTTTCAGGCCCTTGTTGAGGAAAGCGTATTCGCGCAGCCGGGTGGCCAGGGTGTCGTAACTGAAGACGGTCTTTTCGAAAATGGAGGGGTCGGGATGGAAAGTGACCTTGGTTCCGGTCTTGCGGGTTTTGCCGGTCTGCTTCAGTTTATTGGTGGGCTTGCCCTTTTCATAGGTCTGCTCCCAGACCGCCCCATCGCGCTGAATTTCGAGCTCCAGCCAGTCCGACAGAGCGTTGACCACGGAAACGCCGACGCCGTGGAGACCGCCGGAAACCTTGTAGGTGTCGCTGTCGAATTTGCCGCCGGCGTGCAGCACGGTCAGCACGACTTCGGCGGCCGGACGTTTTTCCGTGGCATGCATATCCACCGGAATGCCGCGGCCATTATCCACAACGGTGACGGAATTATCGGCGTGCACCGTGACGTTAATTTCGTCCGCAAAACCGCCCATGGCTTCGTCGACAGAGTTGTCCACCACTTCCCAGACCAGATGGTGAAGCCCCATCTCTCCTGTGGAGCCGATGTACATTGCGGGGCGCAGGCGAACGGCTTCAAGTCCGCCGAGAACCTTAATCGATTTCGCGTCGTACTGGTGACCGCCCTTGGCTGCCACGGTTTCTTTATCGCCCATTTGATCTCCTGATGTGCGTGCCTACGGCAATCGCATCGCTCGCAATTCCTGCTGGGGTGCAGCGCCCGGCGCACCACGGGCCGGTCGGAGCGATCGTTCCATTCAATTTGTGTGAAGCCAGGAAAGGCGTGATGTTGGAAAACCCCATTCGTCGCCTGACCCTTTGACCACGATCCGGAATTCCGGATCGAAGCTCGTAGGGCTCCCGCTTCATCCCGTCCCGCACTCCGGGACGCGGCGAAGGCTTATGTTCTCCAAGTCGGTGACAGAACCCCTGGCGCAGGGCTTTTGCCGCTCACCCGCACTTGGCGGACGTGTCGATGGGGAAGAAAAATCACCCACCGACAACACCTTGATTTTACTGGAAACGGGCTGTTTTCTCAAGCGCGAGGGTGTGGGCTGTGGATAAATAAGTGATTTGTTTTCATTGAGTTATTTATAGAAAAACAGGGACGACGGTGCGCTCCCTGGAGTGTCCCGCGGGGCCAAAAAAACCACCGCTTTGCGGCGGAATCGTCTCCGGCGGCGCTTCAGATGCGCATGGGCATGATGACGTAACGGTAGCGGTAGCTTTCATCGGCGAGCGGCCGCATCTGTCCGGCCGATTGCTCGTCCTTCAGTTCAATACTGATGGGGCCGTCGGCGGCAGCGCCAAGGAAATCGAGCATATAGGTGGAGTTGAAACCGATGGCAATGGGGTCGCCCTTATATTCTTTCTCGATCGATTCCTTGGCTTCGCCGTATTCGGGGCTCGAGGCGGAGATCTCAACGCCCTCGGTTGAAACGGCAAGTTTCACGGCGTGCGAACGCTGGTCGGCAAGTTGCGAAACGCGGCGAACGGCATCGGCCAGCTCGGCGCGCTCGAGGACCACGGTCTTATTGTTCTCGCGCGGGAGGACAGCTTCGTAGTTCGGAAACTGCCCGGTGAGGATGCGGGAGATCAGCAGACGGTGGCCGACTTGGAAGAAGAGATGGCTTTCGTCCTTGGCGAACTCCATCTGCGCATCGGAACCGGCAGCCGCAGAGAGTTTTTCGACCTCATCCATGGCTTTTTTGGGGATGAGCACGCGCACTTCGCCGTTCAATCCGGAAAGCTTCTGATCGGTTTCGGCAAGGGCCAGGCGGTGGCCGTCGGTGGCCACCATGGCCAGGGTATCGGGCTTGAGAATCAACAGGCCGCCATTGAGGGTATAGCGCGACTCCTCCATGGAAATGGCGAACTTGGTCTTGCCGATGAGGTTTTCAAGTACCACGGCCGGAATCTTCACCAGGGTATGCGGCATGGCCGGGAGCGCCGGAAAGTTTTCCTTGGCCATACCGACCATCTTGTATTTCTTCTTGTCGCTGATGATTTCGACCCAGTGATTGTCGAGAAGTTTGAACTTGATCTCGCCTTCCGGAAGCAGGCGGACCAGTTCGAGGAGTTTCTTGGCGGGAATGGTGCCGGCGCCCTCTTTTTTGACCTTGGCTTCGCATGAGGTGCGGACACTGAGCTCGAGGTCGGTAGCGGTGATGGCCAACCGGTTGCCTTTCGCTTCGACCAGCAGGTTCGAGAGAATGGGGATGGTGGTCTTGCGTTCCACCACTCCCTGCGTGGTGGTGAGTTCATTGAGGAGTGCGGATTTGGTTACGCTGAATTCCATCGATTGTGTTTCCTCGCGAACAGTTCCAGTTGCGGTCATCGGTTTCTCCGGTGCATAAGTCCCGCTAGCGTACTGTACTCGTTTTCTTGCAAAGTATAAAGACCGCAAGGGAGAAAGAAGCTGTGGAAATAAGGGTTGCCGGAGAATCCGCCGCCGGGGCCGGCGGCAACCACATGACGAACTATTTTCACAACCATAAGAGCTGTCACCGGATTCCTTCCAATAAAGTTTAAAACTACTCTTCTTGTTGTGATGAGCGCTGTGGATCGGTGGAAAAGTCCAGAAAGGAAAACAGGGATTGGGTTTAAGCCTCGCGGTGTGCAGTGGATTTTTACGCGGCCATGCGGAAAACGTGCGCGCTTTTCAACAAGCCGCGCATTCCTTGAATTCCTTCAACAAACCGTCCGCACCATTCCCACCTGTTCCCCACACCTTCTCCACATCCGTCAGGGATGACACAGTGCACAAAAAAGCATCCAAGCGACTGCGACCCATGCGGATTTCCACAACAACAGCACAGCGGGAGGTAGAAAAAGAAAACTGTCGGAGGTCAAAAAACAGGGCGACCGTATTGATCACCCGCGCAATTCGGAACCTCGAGTTCGCGACCAAATACGCCGGTAAGGCGCTCCAGTTCTCGCGACGGCGCACTCTCCCGAGCAACATCTGCGCGTTGTGCGAAAAGTTCTGGCGGGCTACCCGAGCGACCGCGGCGGCAAAAGCAGACGGAGTAAAACGAGAGGGGTCGGTTCGGCGAGTTGCGAGATCAGACTCGCTTACTGCAGGGCGTCCATCAGCCGGGTGATGGTGCGGTTTAATTCCTTGTCGGAACGGCGCAGTTCTTCGATCTTGTTGATGGAGTGGAGAACCGTGGTGTGATGTTTGCCGCCGAACTGCCGGCCGATTTCAGGCAGGGACGCGGTGGTGAGCTGCTTGACAATGTACATGGCTACCTGACGCGGGAATGCGATCGCCCGGGTGTTGCTGCGAATCTTGAGGTCCTGCTCGCGAAGGTTAAAGTGCTCACTGACGCGCTTCTGGATGAGATCGATCGTGACCCGCTTCTCCTGGGAAGCGATGATGTTGCGAAGAACCTGCTGGGCCGTCGCGAGCGAGATGGTCGTACCGGTGAGCGAGGCGTAGGCCATCAGGCGGGTCAATGCCCCTTCGAGTTCGCGGACGTTGGACTTGATGGCCCGCGCAATATATTCGGCGACTTCGTCCGGAAGGTGGAAACGATCGTTTTCCGCTTTCTTCTGGAGAATGGCGATCTTGGTCTCGAGGTCGGGCGGCTGGATGTCGGCGATCAGGCCCCATTCGAAACGGGAACGCAGACGCTCTTCAATGGAATTAATGTCCTTTGGCAGGCAGTCGGAGGAGATGACGATCTGCTTCTGTTGCTCGTAAAGAGCATTGAAGGTGTGAAAGAACTCTTCCTGGGTACGTTCCTTGCCGGCGATGAACTGGATGTCGTCTACCAGCAGGACATCCACGGTGTGAAAGCGATCTCGGAAACTGATCATGCGGTCGAAGCGCAGGGAGTTGATCACTTCGATCGTGAACTTTTCCGCGCTGACATAGCTGAGACGCATGGCCGGATTCCGCTTCTTGATGGTGTGCCCGATGGCGTGCATCAAATGGGTCTTGCCCATGCCCACGCCGCCGTACAGGAACAGCGGGTTGTACGCTTTTGAAGGCGACTCAGCGACCGCTCGAGAAGCCGCATGAGCAAACTCATTGGACTTGCCGACCACAAAGGAGTCGAAGGTGTAGCGGGTATTCAGCTGGTGATCGCTGCTCTCAAAGTCCAGCTTGGACTGCTTCACGCCGGTAGCGACGGGAGCCGCGGCCACCGGCTCTTCCTCGGTGCAGATGTACTGCACCTTGGTGTTCGGGGTCCCCATTTGATGGAAGACCGCCTTGATGATTTCGCCGTACGTCCGGGTGAGAACCTGGCGGAACACCGCACTCGGAATCTGCACGTACAAAGTATCGGTTTCCTGGCGGCTCAGCCGGGTGGGCTGGAACCAGGTGGAATAGGTATTAATGCTGATCCGGGACTTGATCAGTTCCAGAAACCTGTCCCAAACATTTTGTGTGTCGCGCTCGCGACCTACTTGAGTAGCAGTCGTCATCGTCATCAGATATGCCAAAAGTACTGTATTTCCACAGCTGTGAAAAACCTGTGGAAACATATCAATAGCCCTAAAGCATCACGCCTTGGAGTTCTTGCCCGCGCAGGAACGAATGTTCATTTGCCCCTGTGGTTCCGCGCGGTCCGTTCAGATTTGCAGGACCACTTTGCACCGCTTCAAACTGGATGGATTCTCGCGCACTGTCTCGAATCGAGCAAGCGAAAAGTGTACGAAGACCAGTACTAACGTTCACATGCCATTCACAACTTTTCCACAAGCACAAGAATAGTGCAAGTGTTGAAATATAGGCAGGGAAAATGCAGGTATTTGCGGGAATGAAAGTGCGCTTTGCCGTGAAATGCACTGAAGTGGTGCAATCCTGGCTGAGGAAAACTCGGGATATTTTCTAGTGTTTTCGGTCCGGTCGAAGGAATTCATAAACGCCCGCTGGGTCAGAGCCGATCAACAGCCGCTCCTCCTCGACCAGAATGACCGACGCATCGAGACTCGCGCCTTTGGGAGTGTAGATCTGATATTCGGAGCGGCGAATGCCATCCTTGTCAAAATGGACCAGCGTGTTGTGCAAACCCATCCAGACGTCGCCGTTCGCAGGATCCACCCCGAAGGCGGTCAGAATCGGACGGAAGATTGGCGGATCGCTCCGTCCCTCTTCCCGTTCGATGGCTTTGCGCGTGGCGTGCGCTTCCGGAAAGGCATCGGGGCCGGTAAATTCAAAGTCCTGGCCGGCAGTGCCCAAGCGGTCGTACTGTCGAACCAGCGGCTCCGGCATATAGGTGAATCCGTAGTAGATGCGCCCCTGAGGATCGGAATTGACGCGTCCGAGGTTCAAAGCGTGATCCACCTCGGGGCGCGAAGAGACCGATTCCACTTCCCCGAATTCCCTCACAAGCTTTCCGTCCGCGCCGTAGATAGCGACGTGACGGGTTTGCTCGCCGGTAGTGACGGCGACTTCTCCGTCGGGGAGGGCAGCCAGCGAACTCGGAGAACGGACCGGAAAGGATCGCAACTGCCTGCCGTCTAGAGAAAACACGGTGACCTGGTTATATCCGCGGTCGGCGACATACACGTTGCCATGGGCGTCGACATCGCAGTCTTCCCCGAAACCGATGGCAGCGCGCTCCGCTTTGCTGGCAGCAGGGGCTTCCGGGGGAGGGCCAAAGACCGCCAGTCGCCTGCCCTGAGAGTCAAACACGGTGACGCCGACGGCCGGAGAAGCGAGGACCACGTAGTTGCCGTTGGCGGCGCGGCGGACGGCGCGAAGCCCGGGGCCGATGTTCGTGAAAAGCCGGCGCTTGGCGAACAGATCGTCATCGATCTCGGGTGCGCCCGCCGACAGAGCGCCCGCGATCGGCAAGAGAGCCACGACCGCCGCCAGAATGGCGATTATCTTCCGCATGCTCTTTCAGATTACCCCGTCCTTACCGCAGTTGCTTCGAGATTCGCGTTGCTGGTCATTCTGCAGGATCAAGCAACACCCCTGCCGGCGGGAAGCAGGAAGCTTCGAACCGCGTCAATCGAGGCGCAGGCGCAGGCGCGAGATGGACTTGGCGCGAAGCCGGCCGGCGTGGTTGCGCGGGCCCTCATCATCCGTTTCGATGAGCACCGTGTTCATCTGCACATCGCCTGTGGCGACCTCAAAGCGGGTGGGCAGTCCATCCATAAATTTCTTGATGATGGCAGCGCGCTCCATCCCGATAATGCCATCGTGCGGGCCGGTCATACCAACGTCGGTGATGTAGGCGGTGCCATCAGGGAGAATGTGTTCGTCGGCAGTAGGCACGTGGGTGTGGGTGCCGACGACGGCGCTCACACGTCCGTCGAGGTACCAGCCAAAACCGACTTTTTCACTGGTGGTCTCGGCGTGGATATCCACCAGCACGAAGGCGACATCGGCGGGCAACCGGGCCAGCTCGCTGTCTGCTTTTTTGAAAGGATCGTCATTCGGCGCGAGGAATACCCGGCCCTGCAGGTTTAACACGGCGTAGTTCACGCCATTCTTGGCGGTGCCGACATACAGGCCGGAGCCGGGGTTGCCCTCGGCAAAATTGGCCGGGCGCAGCAAACGCGGCTCGTGCGGTATGAAATCGTAAATCTCCTTGCGATCCCAACTGTGATTGCCGCCGGTCAGAACCTCGATTCCACACTCGAACAGTTCTTCGGCGATGCGCGGAGTGATCCCGAAGCCGGAGGCGGAGTTTTCGCCATTGGCGATGACCAGATCGATGTGCTGGTGCTCGACAAGGTCCGCGAGACGGTCGCGAACGATCTGGCGGCCGGGTGAACCGACGATGTCGCCGATGAAAAGAACGCGCATAAGCCCGAGGGATCGGTCCTTCGGCCGATCAAGAAAAAGGAGCGGACTGCTCAGCCGTGGGAAGCTAGGCCGTGAACCTCTGAAATAGGTGGGCACCACGAGTCAACCATTAGGCTTTCCTGCCCCGGCCGCGAGTCCCCTAGAGACTCGCCGGCGGGACAGGCCGTGCACACAGGCTGACTATCCGCAGCACCCCAGAGATTCGTTACGGTTCAAACGGCTTTCGCGCCCTCACCTGCCTCGAAGTACCGCTCCACTGCGTATTATCCTCTCAGTCCGGCCTGGCGTCCAACCATGGCCGCGAGAGAAGGACAAAAAGTTGAGCGGCCCGGGCGAGCAGCAGGGAGTAGAATGTCCCGGCCCATCCGAGGTGTGGCCATGGCCAGGCTTTTCCCGGACCATTTCAAAATCGCGCTACTGGCGATGTGTTTTCTTTCCGCCATCCCGACGGATGGCCAGAGTCTGAGCCCGGCCCCCGATCAACTGGGCAAAGTCTACCTCCCGACCTCTTGCCCAGTCCACCTGCAGCCGCTGATCGACAGGGGCCTAGCGCTGCTCCATTCTTTCCAATATGAAGAAGCCGAACAGACCTTCGCGGAGGCGGAAAAGGAGGACCCCGACTGCGCCATGGCCCACTGGGGCATGGCCCTGGGGCTGTACCATCAACTGTGGGACTTTCCCGACCCGAAGACCCTGACAGCAGGACACGAGGAGATTCGAAAGGCCCAAGAGCTGCAGCCGCGGACCTTGAAGGAACAGGGCTTGCTGACGGCCGCCGCGGCTTTCTACCAGAAAAATGCCGAACTGAGCCACGCGGAGCGCAGCAAAGCCTATTCTGCCGCGCTCGGACAGCTTCGCGTACAAATTCCGGGAGACGTCGAGATCGATTCGTTTTATGCCTTGTCGCTGGTCGCTCTGGCGGAAGAGGAGGTCGATAGCCTTGCGAACCAGAAGCGGGCGATTGCCGTTCTCAATCCGCTCTTTGAGCGGTACCCAGATCATCCGGGAGTGGCGCACTACCTGATCCATGCCGCAGACCGGCCGGAACTGGCTCGGGAGGGACTGGCGGCGGCCCGCCGCTATGCCGCCATCGCACCCGATTCCCCCCACGCGCTGCACATGCCATCCCACATCTTTGTGCGGCTCGGCCTTTGGCAGGACTCCATCTCTTCGAATATTGCTGCCGACGCTTCCGCCGCACGACTGGCCGGAGAACATAAAGCGGAGTCGCACTACCAGACCCATGCCATGGACTTTTTGAACTATTCCTACCTCCAGAGCGGCCAGGAAGCCAAAGCCCGGGAAGTAATCGGGCATATGGACCACGTGGTGGGAGCGAGTGAGGAGAACAAAGCCGAACATCGTGCCTACCTTTCGGCGCGTACGGCGGTCGAACTGCACCGCTGGACTGAGGCGGCTGAGCTCGAGGATCCGGCAATCCGCAAAGATCTGCTGGACTCGACGCGATGGGCGCGTGCCATCGGAAACGCACGAATCGGGAACGTCCGGGAGGCGGAAGCGGCCGTCGCCCGGCTCACAGAGAGCGTGGCCGAGCGGGAGAATCGCGCGCGCCAAGAGGGTTATCCTGTTTCGCCGGGGAAGGCCGCGGACCTCGCTGAAGCCGAGGCCTGGCTCCTTTATGCGCAAGGAAAAACTGAACTGGCCTTGGGTGAGATGGGTGCAGCCGTCGAGCGGCAGGAAAAGAATGGCGGCGAATCGGTGAGCGTGCCCGCGCGAGAGATGCTGGCGGATCTGCTGGCGGAACTGAAAAAGCCTTCTGCTGCGCTGGCGGAGTACAAGATCGTGCTGAAAAATGCCCCCAATCGGTTTGATGCTTTGCTCGGAGCCGGCCGCGCCGCCGAAGCCACGGGCGACACCGGCAGTGCGCAATCGTTCTACAGCAAACTCCTCGAACTGTGCCCGGCCGGTGCCGACCGACCGGAACTCTCTCTCGCCAAGTCGGTCCTCACGACGAAGTAGCGGGATCCTGCCAGACCGCCTCCGGCCACCGTAAGTTCTATCCCGGGGTGCAACTTTTGGCTCCCTGGCGTCATTACCAGTAGAGAAGAGCTCAGGCGGACAGCCCTGCAAGATGCGCTGCCGACTTTCGTTCTAAGCCCGGAGATGACAGAGCAAAACACCATGAACGACATGCCGGGAAAAACAGAGCAGCACGAGCCACCCGCGGCGGGAAGCGACGAGGAGTTGATGGTCGCCTTCTCCCGAGGTACGGCGGAAGCTTTCGATGAGCTGTTCCGGCGCTACCGTCAACCCTTGTTTGGATTCTTCCGGCGGCGGTTGGCCGATCCCGCACTGGCCGAAGAACTGACGCAAGAGACTTTTCTCGCCATTCTCCGCTCGTCTTCGCGTTATGAGCCCCGGGCCCTGTTTCGAACCTATCTTTATGCGATTGGTTTCAGGATCCTGCGCGCGTACCGGAGAAAGGCGGCAGTTCGAGCCACGTTTCTTGGAGTTGCCCGAGCGTTTCGCGAACCTGCGGTCAACACCACCACCGATGCGGAGGTTTCGCTCCGCGACGCGATCGGGAAATTGGAACGTACCGACCGGGAGATCCTGTTGCTTCGCGAATTTGAGGAGTTGAGCTATGCGGAGATTGCCGAGTTGCTGGGTCTGCCGGTGAACACAGTGCGCTCGCGGCTTTTCCGGGCGCGCATGGCGTTGCGCGAACTGCTCGCGGCGCCGGCCGAGAAAAGAGCGAGCAGGAGATTTGCCGAATCGGAAGGACGCCTATGAACATCACACTCCATCCGCTTGCCCCTCTCGAAGTGATGGCCTTGTTCGACGGCCAACTATCCGCCGCCGCCGCGCAGACGGTGTCGGCGCACCTCGAAGATTGTGTGGAATGCAGCAAACTCGCCGGGCTGTTCAGAAGCACATCCAATTCACTCTCGCAGTGGGAGGTTGAAAACGCCCCCGCACGGTTGACGGCTTCCGTCATGGATTTGGCAGTCAGAAAACGCACGGGGTGCAAGGTCCCGGGACCCGGCATTTTTATTCGGGCCAGCTTTTGGACCTGGAAACGATGGGCTGGCGGGTTTGCAATCGTCTCTGCCTCCTTGCTTTTGCTGCTCGCCATGGCAATTCCCAATCGCATGCGCGCTCCGGATCCGGCGGACCGGTACCAATGGGCTTTTTCCGACAAGGCCATCGAAACGCAACACCTGGTGTCGCCTGTCGGCGGACCGGTGCTCGAACCAAAATCCAGATCACTTTCAAACGGTCCCGTCCATGGGCCGGGCGATCACCTCGAGAGCGACTTCCCGGTTGCGCCCATGATCGCCCGAAAGATCTCGCTCACCATAGTGGTCAAGGACTTTATGGCATCGCGCGCCACGCTCGATCGGACGCTCGAGCGGCACCATTCCTATGCTGCGGAACTGACGGCCAACACGACCGAGAATGCCCCGCGGTCGCTCCAGGCGTCGCTGCGTGTGCCGGCACCGGAGCTGGGCTTGGTCTTGAACGATTTGAAGATGCTCGGTCGCGTAGAAAACGAGACCCAGTCGGGCGAAGAGGTCACCGAGCAACATGCCGATCTGCTCGCGCGGCTGAAAAACGCGCGGGCGACCGAGCAGCGGCTTCTGGCCATCCTGCAGCAACGCACCGGGAAGATCACCGACCTCTTGCAGGTAGAACAGGAGATCGCCAGGGTGCGCGGCGAAATCGAGCAACTTGAAGCAGAACAGCAGACGCTCGAACATCGCGTTGATTTCGCGGCCTTGAATCTGAACCTGGTGGAAGAGTACAAAGCGCAGTTGAATGCGCCCGCAGCTTCCGTTTTGACGCGCCTCCATAACGCGCTGGTTACCGGTTTCCGCAATGCATCGGAGACCGTCCTCGGAATCGTCCTGTTTTTCGCCGAGTACGGTCTTACCCTGTTGCTCTGGTTGCTCATTCTGGTTTCGCCCGCCGTATTGCTGTGGCGTCGGTACCGCAGGACTCTGGCCACCCTGTAGTGGCAACCCGGATAAAAAGGCCGACCACCACACCGGCCGCGCATTCTCCGTTACAATGGCTCGAATTGGCATGGAGAGGGATTCGATGAACTACCGGTGTTTTGGACGAACGGGTTGGAAGGTGAGCGAGATCGGCTACGGGATGTGGGGACTGGCGGGATGGAGTGGCTCGGACGAAGCGGAAACCCTGCGCTCGCTGCGCCGCGCCGTGGAGCTGGGCTGCAATTTTTTCGACACCGCGTGGGCCTATGGTGACGGGAAGAGCGAACAGATCCTGGCCACCATCCTCAAGGAGCACAAGAACGACAAGACCGCCGGCGGCCCGGACAAGCATCTGTACGTGGCCACGAAGATACCGCCGAAGAACCGGCGCTGGCCAAGCACCCGCACGTTTACCCTCGATGACTGCTATCCGCCAGACTATGTCGAGGAGTACATCGACAAGAGCATGAGCAATCTCGGGACCGAGGTCATCGACCTGATGCAGTTTCACACCTGGGAAGATCGCTGGCTGAATGACCAGAGACTTCCCCGGACCATTGAAAAAATGAAGCAGAGCGGGAAGGTGCGGGCCTTCGGGCCGAGCATCAACCGCTGGGAGCCCTACAACGGCATCCGCGCCGTTCTCGAAGGGCAGGCGGACGCAGTCCAGGTCATCTACAACCTGTTTGACCAGAACCCGGAGGATGCGCTGTTTCCGGCCTGCCGGCAGACCGGCACCGCCGTCATCGCGCGCGTGCCGTTTGACGAGGGGACATTGACGGGAGCACTGACGCTCGATTCCAAATGGCCTGACGGCGATTGGCGGAACACCTATTTCGTCCCGGAGAACCTGAAGACCAGCGTGGCGCATGCCGAAGCGCTCCGGCCGCTGGTTCCAGCCGGCAGCACCATGGCCGAGATGGCCTTGCGGTTTATCCTGGGCAATCCTGATGTCAGCACGACCATTCCGGGAATGCGAAAGATCAAGAATGTGGAAGCGAATTGCGGGGCGAGCGCAGCCGGAGCGCTGCCGGTCGAACTGCGAAAGAAGTTGCGGGAACATCGCTGGGACCGCAACCCGACCTCCTGGTCGCAGTAAGAGAGAACCTGATGGCACAAAGCTTCAAAGTACAAATTTTCGGCCAGATATTTCCGATTCAGGGTGACCTCGACGAGGCCTACGTGCAAAAACTGGCGGCTTATGTCGACGAAAAGATGCGCACGATCGTGGACATGACCCCGACGGTGGACACCCAGAAGGTGGCCATACTCGCGGCGCTGGCCATCGCCGACGAATTGCACAGCCTGAAGAAGGAACGAGGCGATCGCGAGGAGTTGCTCAGGGAACAGACCGAACGCTGCCTGACGCTGGTTGAGAGAGCCTTGAAACAGTCGGATTAGCGCTCGGTCAGCTGGCGCGCAGCGAAGCGCCCAGGTTCTTTTCCAGGGTCGCGACGATGCGGCTCGAGAAATCATGGATCTGGGCGTCGGTGAAGGTGGATTCCCGGCTCTGAAAGGTCACCCGCACAAGCAGTGAAACTCTTCCTGCCGGAACATTTTTGCCGCGGAACAGGTCGACGGCTTCGATCGCCTGGATCTCCGGAATCTGCAGCGCTTCGATGGCCTGGCGGACCTCGGCGAACGTCACGCCGTCGGCAAGAAACAGGGAAAAGTCCCGTTCGACGCCCGGAAAACGGGGCAACGGCTCATAGCGGCGGCTGTTTTTCACGCCGTAGTACATGCAATAGAGCGGGCCCAGGGCGATTTCCGCAAGATAGACGTCCTGGCGGAATTTAAGTTTGTCGGCCACCCGCTTGGCGAGCTGGCCCGCGACCCCAAGCGGCGCATTCGCTTCCTTGCCAAGATAGATCGTGCCCCGTCTCGCGGGGGAGAGCCAATCGGGACCCGCGCTTTCCCACCGCAGGCCTCCAGAGAGCGCGCCGATGGCGTCGAGATCGCCCTTCAGATCGCCGAAATTGTATTCGCGCGGCGTGTCGTAAAGGCCCTGGGCACGCGCAGCACCGGTCGCTCCGATGGTGAGAATTCGGGTTTCTACAGATTGGCCATCGACGAGCCGGTAATGCTGACCGATTTCAAACAGGCGCACGTTGCGCTGGCCGTGATTCAGGTTCCACTCGAGGGCGGCGGCCACCGTGACCGCACCGGTCGATTTCAGGACTCCGGCCTCCTCGCTTAACGGGTTCGAAAGCTTCAGGGCAACCGCCTGTGCAGGGCGGAAAAGCTCGTTGCGCTCTTCGGCCACCTGCGGGATGGTGAGGATTTCATGGTAGCCGAGGCCGATCAGGCGTTCACGCAAGCGGCTTTCCGCTTCTTGATGGGGAAGTCGCGCTGTGCCGCTGCGTGCCGCAGGCAATCGCGGGGGAAACTTGTCCAAGCCATAGACACGCGCAACTTCCTCGACCAGATCGATTTCGCGATCGACGTCGGCTCGCCAGGAAGGCTGCGTGCATTCCCAGGCCGCAAGAAGCGAGTTCGCCGAACCGCGATGGGGATCGACGCGCACGGGAGCGAAGCCCAGGGAAGACAAAATGGCCTCGATCTCTTTGTCCGGGACATCGGCCCCCATCACGCGGAGAAATTCCGCGCGGGTCATGGTAATTTTCTTGGCCGCGCGCTTGCCCGGATAGACATTGACGACGCCAGAGAGCAGCTCGCCTCCGGCGAGCTCGACAACCAGCTCAGCCGCGCGCCGGGAAGCGGTTTCGGCCATTTCCGGGTCCGCGCCGCGGCCAAAACGCGTACTGGCTTCGGTGTGCAGTTTCAGAAAGCGCGCGGCGCGACGAATGGAAATGGGGTCAAACCAGGCGCACTCGATCAGGACATTCCTGGTCGAGAAGGAGATTTCGGTTTCACTGCCGCCCATGATGCCGCCGATACCGACCGGACGCGATCCATCACCGTCACAAACCAGGCAGATGCCGGGATCGAGTGTGCGTTCGATGCCGTCGAGCGTCTTTATTTTTTCACCCGGTCGGGCGCGGCGCACGACAAGGCTGTGATTTCGAACCAGGTCGTAATCAAAGGCGTGCAGCGGGTGACCGAGCTCGAGCATCACGTAATTGGTGATGTCCACCACGTTGTTGATGCTGGCCGTTCCGGCGGCCTCCAGGCGGTTCTTGAGCCATACCGGCGAAGGCTGTATTTTCACCCCGCGGAGGACACGGGCCGTGAACCGCCCGCAAAGCTCGGGAACCTCGTTTGTGACGCTCGCGGCGTCGAGGACCTTCGCTCGGCCGCTGTCGGCCGGCTTCGGCGGAGTCGATTTGAGGGCCAGGCGATAAATCGCGCCAACTTCACGGGCCATGCCGAGCATGCCAAGGCAGTCCGGGCGATTCGAAGTGACCTCGGCGTCGATGACCGCTCCGTGCGGGCCCTTTTCAATGCCGGCGATATTGGTGCCGGCAAGAGCGAGACGTGAGGCAACCTCTTCCGGAGAAGCGGTGACGTCCACAAATTCTTTCAGCCACTCGTAGACAACTTTCATACGCTCATCCTATCAAGTCCAACTTGCCGGCATACATACGGGTGCGATAGTCCATGAAAACGACGCCATTTTCCTGACCGGCCGAAAAAATGCGCTGCAATTCCTCCATCATGGGAACGAAATTCGGATGTTCCCTCGTCGGAGCATAGGAACTGCTGCGCAGCCGGCCGCTCAATCCGGCGAAATCAAATTCCTGCCGGTGCGGCAGCGCGTGGGAGGTAAACAGATTCTCGCCGAAAAACTCCCGCATCTGGTCCGGGCGCGGATAGCTCTCCTTGACGCTCGCGTAATCGGTGCCAAAACGGCGCAACAGGGCTTCGTAATCCGTCAGGAACGGGCTGCCATCGAGCAAACGCTCATTCCAGAGGATAACCACGTGGCCACCGGTCCCGAGGATGCGCCGGAATTCCCGGCGAGCGGCAATGCAATCGAACCAATGGAACGCCTGGCCGGCGACCACAAAATCAACGCTGTCGTCCGGCAAGGTGGTGGCCTCGGCCGAACCAGCGACGCTCGTGAACCTCCTCGAGGCCTCGAGCAGGCTCTCCCCTGCGGCGCGCATCTCGGCATTCGGTTCGACCCCGAAAACGCGATTGCCGTGCTCGAGGAAAAGCTCGCTCACCAGGCCGGTGCCTGAACCAACGTCCGCGATCACCTGGTCCGGCCGGAGTCCGCACCCGGTACGGAGCAGATCCAGAACCTCTCGCGGATAACCGGGCCGGTAGCGGACGTAGTCCGCAACGCGGCCGGAGAAGCGCTGCTTGGCGTCAGGGAAAGTCATCGTGCTGCTCATGGAAACTGGCGCAGGAAGCGCACGTCATTCTGAAAAAAGACCTGGATGTCGTCGATCCCGTACTTGAGCATGGCCAACCGGTCGATGCCGATGCCGAAGGCGAAACCACTGACCTTTTTCGGGTCGTAATTGACAAAGCCGTAGACTGCGGGATCCACCATGCCCGCGCCGAACAGCTCAATCCAGCCGGAGCCTTTGCATTTGCCGCAGGTGCCGCCGGTTTTCGCACTACCGCTGCCGCCGCAGAAAACACAGGAAGCGTCGAACTCCACGGAAGGTTCGGTGAACGGGAAGTAGCTGGGGCGAAAGCGAGTTTTCACGCCGGCACCGAAGAACTGCTTCACAAAATAGTCGATGGTGCCGGTGAAATCGCAGAAAGTGATGTCAGTATCGACGGCCAGACCTTCAATCTGATGAAACATGAAGGAGTGCGTGGCATCAGGGTTGTCGCGGCGGTACACCTTGCCGGGAACAATAACGCGCACCGGCGGCTGGTGCTTCTCCATGGTGTGAATCTGCACGGGCGAGGTATGGGTACGCAGCAGCAGAGGTCCCGGGGCTCCCGCAGGCAATTCGAGATAAAAAGTGTCCATGTCGTCGCGGACCGGATGATGCTCGGGGATATTCAGGGCCTCGAAGTTGTAATAAGGCGATTCGATTTCCGGGCCTTCGACAACCGAGAAGCCGATCGAGAAAAAGATATCTTCGATCTCCTGAAGGACCGTGCGGATCAGATGGTGCGAGCCGACCGGGCGAACCACGCCGGGCAGAGAAAGGTCCACGCGCTGGCTCGGGCCCGAGCTCGCTTGCGCCCCGGTTTCAATTGCCGTGCGACGCGCTTCGATCCCGGCATCGACATGCTTGCGTAATTCGTTCAACGAGGCGCCCACGGCGCGTTTGAGTTCAGGCGTGGCGGGCTTCAGCCAATTGTCGGTGACCAGCGTCAGGACGCCGGATTTGCGGCCGAGCCAGGCGTCACGCAAGGCTTTCCAGGAGTTTTCATCCGTGGCCGTGGCCGCTTCGGAGTCAAAGCGCGCGCGAAAATCGGCGAACAGGGACGGAACCTGTTCGGCGGAGGAGATGCCGAGAGCGGCGAGGGTCTGGGAGTGCTTCGAATCCGGTGTCGACATGGTTCAGGACAGGATACAACGTCAGGCGCGCCGCGACGCACCCGGAACGAAAAAAGCGAAGCGCCCGGCGGGCCGCACGAGAAGGGCCACGGCATCCTGTGCCGCGAGCGGGAGAAAAATTCTCGGACGGCCCCCGGCGCTCCAGTGTTACGCCTTTTTTGC
The DNA here is from genome assembly GCA_963842585.1 of Candidatus Acidiferrales bacterium. Classification (GTDB taxonomy): domain Bacteria; phylum Acidobacteriota; class Terriglobia; order Acidiferrales; family UBA7541; genus Acidiferrum. The sequence goes on along the minus strand of CAWJHG010000008.1, from coordinate 124,861 downwards.
GGCGGGCTTGGGCTTGAAAGCCTTGGCCTTTTCGACGAGCTGCGCGAATCCGGGCATGTCCTTGACGGCCATATCGGCAAGCACCTTGCGGTCGACGGAAATGCCCGCAGCCTTCAGTCCGTGAATCAGTTGCCCGTAGGTAATTCCGTTCTGGCGGGCCGCGGCGCCGACGCGCTGAATCCACAGGCGGCGGTACTGACGCTTCTTGACGCGACGATCGCGCTTGGCATAGCGATCGGCGCGATTCGCGGCTTCCTGTGCGGACTGGTACAACTTGCTCTTGGTGAGGAAGAAGCCCTTGGTCCTTTTGAGGTACTTCTTCCGCCGGGCCCGGCGTTTGGTGCCGCGTTTTACGCGTGGCATGGGTTTTCTCCTTCGTATTTTGGGAAACCAAACAGGTTGCGGAGAAACGCGACGAGGCGCTTCCTGCAACGGGTTTGTTTCCGGTGTGTTTTTGTTGTAGCGCCTTGCGGCGTGGCGGCCGAAGCCGCCGCTACAACGGCTGGGCTAAGCCCAGCGGGTTGCCCCGCGAGCGGGGCGAAACGGCCGGCAGGCACCCGTGGCGCGCTGCCTGGCACGTTTTGCGGAACGATGGTTCCGCAGTTCTTGCACGGACCGGGCGAACCCGGCCCTTACAAAATTCTAGGCTCCGTAGGGGAGCATTTGCCGCACGGCGGCGACATCGCGCTTGTTCACCTGCGTGAGCTTCTTCAGCTTGCGCATGCGCTTGGCGGCCTTGGTGCCGAGCAGGTGGCGCTTGCCCGAATGCATCCGCAGGATCTTGCCGTTGGCGGTAATCTTGAAGCGCTTCTTGGCGCCGCGATGGGTCTTCAGCTTCATTTTCGGCTTCAGTGAATTGCGTGGCATTGCTGTGAATCCTCTCCCTGGGAGCCGGCCGGAGCCAGCCCTGAAAATTTCCCGTTGAATTACGCGTTCGGCTGCGTCGAGCTTGCCGGACGTACCGGAGCGCCTGCGCCCTTTTTCGGGGCCAGCAGGGCAACCAGGACATTGCCTTCCATGCGCGGCATGGTTTCGATCTGGCAGTGCTCGCCGATCTCGCCGAGGAGCCGCGTCATTTTGGCGCGTCCCACTTCCTGGTGCGCCATTTCGCGGCCGCGATGAAAAATCATCGCGCGCACTTTGTGGCCTTCGCCGAGGAACCGGATGATCTGGTTCTTGCGAACCTGATAATCATGCTCGGCCGTCGCGGGGCGAAACTTCACTTCCTTCAGCTGCGAGCCACGGCTGCTTTTCCGTTGCTCGTGGGCTTTCTTGCTGAGCTGATACTGGTATTTACCGTAGTCTGTGATCTTGCAAACCGGGGGATCCGCCGTCGGTGAAATCTCCACCAAATCCAGACCCTTTTCGCGCGCCAGGCGGAGAGCCTCGAAAGGCTGCATGACGCCCAACTGCCCGCCTTCTTCATCAATCACTCGAACTTCCCGAGCGCGTATCCGTTCGTTGATCCGGGTACGGTCGGCTTGCCGGAAATTCCGCTCTGCGATAAATCCCCCTAGGAAAATGAAAGGCATCCCGCATTGCGGGATCACACCCCGTTTGGACAGCTAACCCTAGCCGCTTCCGCAGCATGGGCCAGACTACAAAGTATAGCATGTGGCGCCCGGAGGGCGACAAGAGGCAATCCCGCCCGTGGGGAGCCACGACCGGCTAGGCCGTGGCTCGCGCGTCGATCTCCTGTTGCAGCGCGGTGACCAGGTCGGCGATCGGACGCGGGCCAAGGTCGCCTTTGGTGCGGTGGCGGACGCTGACGGTGCCGGCCTCGGCTTCCTTGGGCCCGACGACCAGCATGTACGGCGTTTTCTGCATCTGCGCGTCGCGAATCTTCGCCGGCAGTTTTTCGTTGCGGTCGTCCAGATGGACCCGGATGCCGTGGTTCTTCAGTGTTTCCTTGAGATGCTTGGCGTAGTCCGCCACCTTTTCGCTGACCGGGCAGATTTCAACCTGGGTGGGCGCGAGCCACAGCGGAAATGCGCCGGCATAGTGCTCGATCAAGATTCCGAAGAAGCGCTCGACCGAGCCGAGCAGGGCCCGGTGAACCATCAGCGGCTGGTGGCGCGCGCCGTCATCGCCGACGAACTCCAGGCCAAACCGCGCCGGCAGATTGAAATCGAACTGCACGGTCGTGAGTTGCCAGGGACGGCCGATGGCGTCGATGAGCTTCACGTCGATTTTGGGGCCGTAGAAAGCGGCTTCGCCTTCCATCTTCTTGTAAGGTATGTTCATCCGCCCCATGGTGCTCGCCAGTGCCGCGGTGGCGCGATGCCAGTCTTCCGGCTTCCCGGCGTAATTTTCCGGGTGTTTGGGATCCCAGTCCGACAACTCCACCTCAAATTTATCGAAGCCGAAATTCTTCATGACCGCAAACGCAAAATCAACGCAGGCTTCCACCTCCGACTCGATCTGGTCCGGAGTACAGAAGATATGCGCATCATCTTGCGTAAAACCGCGGACACGGAGAAGGCCATGGAGCACGCCGCTCCGTTCGTAGCGGTACACGGTCCCGAGCTCGGCCAGACGCACAGGCAGGTCGCGATAGCTGCGCAGTTTCGATTTGTAAATCAGAATGTGGCCCGGGCAGTTCATCGGCTTCAGTTGGTAGTCGGCCTTCTCGACCTCCACCGCGCCAAACATATTCTCCTTGTAAAAATTGGCGTGGCCGGAAGTCTTCCAAAGGTCAAAGCGCATAATGTGCGGTGTGAACACCAGATCATAGCCGCGCTTCAGCAGTTCCTCGCGCAGCCAGTTTTCGATCAAGGTGCGGATCAGGCCGCCTTTGGGATGCCAGAAAATCAGGCCGGGACCGGCCTCCTCCTGGATGCTGAACAGCTCCAGTTCGGTGCCCAGTTTGCGGTGATCGCGGCGCTTGGCTTCCTCCAGACGATGGAGATACTCGTCCAGCTCCTTCTGGCTGAAGAAGGCGGCGGCGTAAATGCGCTGCAGTTGGGCGTTGCCTTCCTGGCCCTTCCAGTAGGCGCCGGCAACGCTCATGAGTTTGAAGGCCTGAATCCGCCTGGTAGACGGAATATGCGGGCCGCGGCAGAAATCGATGAATTTCCCCGTGGTGTAGAAGGAGACCATGGGTTCATCGGCTTTTTCTTCAATCAGCTCGCATTTGAAGACCTGATTCGATTCCTTATACAGCTTCAGGGCTTCCTCTTTCGGGAGGAGTTTGCGCTCATTCGGCAAGTCCCGAGCGGCCAGCTCGTGCATTTTCTTTTCGATTTTTTCCAGGTCCTCCGGCGTGAACGGCTGTTCGCGCAGAAATTCGTAAAAAAACCCGTTGTCGACCGGAGGGCCGATGCCGAGTTTGACGTTGGGATAAAGCTCCATCACCGCGGCGGCGAGCAGATGCGCCGCCGAATGCCGGAACACGTACAGCGCATCGGGATCTTTTTCCGTAAGGATCTGCAACTTCACATCCTGTTCGAGCGGACGCCGCAGGTCGAAGAGCAGACTGCCATCTTCGGCTGGATCGACGGAATTCGAGAAGATACCGGTCTTTGCCGGGGCTCCCCGGCCATCGGTCGCGCGCACTCTGGCGACGAGCGCGGCGTCGGCCAGCCGCGGAGAGATGGATTTGGCAACTTCAAGGGCGGTCGTTCCCTTGGGAAGGTCCTTGACGCTGCCGTCGGGCAAGGTTACGCGAATCTGATCCATGGTCGGCTGTCCTAACATGCAGAAATCTGCTTTGTCGTTAACTAGCTAGAGTATCGGCGGGTGGCGCAGGGGTCAAGCCGCAGGCCTTTTCCGTGTCCAGGCCGTTGGCAAATGCCCGTAGCGCAGAGCCACCCGGAGCAAGGCAGCAGACCGAGGGCGGCAGGCAATCGTGGATGCTTGGCTATCGCTCGGCACCGGAACGAGGCGAGCACTCGCGAGGGATCTTCTGTAGCCAAAGCGGATCCCCGTCGCAACCGGAAGTCCCGCCGCGGACTGCGCTTTTCCCGGCAAGAACGGTACAATCTCTCCCTTGTACACTCCAGGGGATTTCCGAAGGGGGATGGCGTGAAGCTTTTCCTGAACACCGTTGTTTTGCTGGTCGGGCTCACGATGGCTAGCCTCCTCAGGGCGCAGAGCCCCCAGAGGGTAAACCCGCAGGACGACCGGTTCAAGGCCGACATCCTGGTGGTGGTGGCGCATCCCGACGACGAAGCCTTTTTCACGCCTTACCTGGCCAGAGCAATCCAGGATCTGCACAAGCGCGTCGCGGTGGTGTTCAGTACGCACGGCGGCAGCGGAGTCAACCGCTTCACGCGCGAACGCGGGCCGGCGATGGCCAATGAGCGGGAGATCGAGGCCCGGGAGGCCTGCGCCCGACTGGGCATCTCGAATGTCTGGTTTCTCGATGGCAAGGATACCGCTTCTCAGAATGTGCTGAACTCGCTGGCTAACTGGGGGCATGGCGCCAACCTCGAGAGACTCGTCGGACTGATCCGGTTGACGCGACCAGAAGTGATCTTCACGCATCTGCCGGGAATATTCATCGGAGAAAACCACGGAGATCATCAAGCGACCGGCGTATTGGTCGTCGAGGCCTTCGATCTGGCCGCCGATCCAGCCGTATTTCCTTCGCAACTTGCCGGCGATATGAACCATTACGAAACCAACTTGTCGAATCTGCAGACCTGGCAGCCGAGGAAGATCTACTTCGGCAGTGATGCGGCAGACAACAAGCAGTTTGACGGCAGCGGTCCGGCGTACTCGGTCCGGGAGATTTCACCGTCGCAACACAGGCCGTACTGGCGACTGGCGCTCGATTCCGCCATGGCTCACCGAACGCAATTTCCTGACGATATCGACCGGCTTTCGAAGATGAGTGATGCCCAGCTGGAAAAAATGATGAGCGACCCGAGCTCGGCGTGGTGGTCGGAACCGCTCACGTTCATCTTCGGCAAGTCGGTTGTGGGTGGGGCGGCGACCGATGACGTGTTCGCGCACACCGAGGACCAACCGGTAAAAGAATCGCTTTTGCGGCGCGTGCCCCTGCCAGGGGGCCCAGGAGGAGAGCCACAGCCGGAACTCGAACTGGGTGGTCCGTGGAATTTCTATGCTCGGTTTTATCCGGCGCATGGGCTGACAGAGCTCCCGGTTGCGAAGATTCCCGAGATCGGTGTGAAGGGCGGAACTACCCTGGTGATCCCGCTGCTCGTTCTCCACAATCCCGCGCTCGCCCTACCCATCCGTCTCACCGTGAATGTGCCCGAAGGATGGAAGGTGACGCAGGGCGGAGGATCGTTCGTGCTGCCCGCGGAAAAGTCCACTTCGCTGCCGGTATTGATTGAGACCCCTGCTTTGAGCGCGGCACAGCTCGAGAAAGCGACGACCGAAGAGGTAACCGTCCAGGCAGAAGCGGGAGGCAAATCGGCGGGGGGCGTGAAACTGCGCGTGCGATTAAAATCGGCGGGATTGCCGCAATAGCGCTCGGCGGTTCACTTCTTCGGCCGCGCCGCTTCCAATTCTTCCCATACCGCGTCCGGCAGCATGGCGAGATCGTTAAATTCGCCGGCGCCGCGCAACCATTGGCCGCCATCAATCACCACACATTCACCATTGATGTATTCGGCCATATCGCTCAGGAGAAATGCAGCGAGATTGGTGAGTTCAGCGTGTTTCCCGAATCGTTTCATGGGGTGTTTGTTGATGGCGTGCTCTTCGAACTGTTTCGAGGGAATCAGTCGAGACCACGCCCCTTCGGTCGGGAAGGGACCAGGGGCGATGGCATTGACACGAATGTGGTATTTAGCCCACTCGACGGCGAGTGAAGTCGTTAGCGCGAGGACGCCCGCCTTGGCACAAGCGGACGGGACCACGTAGCCCGACCCGGAATTGGCAGCCGCATAGGTCGTGGTTATGTTCAGAATATTGCCGCCGAGTTTTCTTGCAATGCGCCGTCTGGCAAAGGCCTGCGTGCAATGGAAAGTGCCGTTCAATACAATATTTACCACCGAATTGAACGCGTTCGCGGACAACTTTTCCGTGCGGGCCATGAAATTTCCCGCTGCATTATTGACCAGAGAGTCGATCTCCCCGAAATGATCCTCTGCCGCCGCGAAAGCAGATTCAACCGCAGCGTATTCGCGGACATCGCAGCTGAGGAATGCCGCCGCTCCGCCGAGGCGATGAATTTCCGCACAGGTTTCCTTCAGCGGCGCTTCGCGCCGTCCGATAAGAAACAGGCGCGCGCCCAGTTTGGAGAACTGCACCGCCATCGAGCGGCCGAGACCACTGCCGCCGCCGGTCAGGAAAATGGCGCGACCTTTCAGAAGATCGGGTTGGAACATGGCTCCCCCTCTCCGGTGGAAAGCAGCATTGTAGCAGTGGAACCTGAGGCTCGAGCCCGACGGTGTGATTCAGGCCGGAGGCACCGCCGAGGACATAAAAAAGAACGAGGGCGGGATGGGGACCTGGACCCACCCCGCCCTGGCGCGGAAGCGGCGAACCGCTTGCCGCAATGACGCTGAGGAACAGTCACTTCCCGACCTTGTACCTCGAGGCAGCCGGCTCTAGGCCACCTTTGGCCAACCGGCTCACGCATAGCTTCCCGAACAGTCTCTCGGATCCCTCCTCAAACGAATCGAAGGCGGCTGGAGGGCCGATCGACGGTCAGGGAAGCGCCTCCAGAAGTGCCTCCACAGCGTGAAGCAAATCCTTCCAAGCCAGCTCAACACCTTCCTGGATCCGGGCAAGTTCCCGGTCGTCCGCATCTTCGAGTTCCCTGATGCGGAGCTTGAACTCTGCGAAACGGGTCCGGACATACTCGAGTTCCCAGTAGTGTTCGAGCTTGACGCTCACCTTCTGCTTTGCAAACCGGCCCTTCAGGAGAGCCACCCGAGAGGCCAAATCCTCGACTTCGCCCACCACCCGGTCCAGATACGCCTCTTTGAGCTGCATGTCTCCCAACCCTCCATCGACAGCCACTTCAAGACCCAACGACCGATGGGCGCATCGTTCGTTGCGGGTCAAAAAGCAGGTGGGGCACCACTTTAGTCTGATCGCAAGTGATTGATAAAAGGAAAGATAGGAAAATCGGCAGGTGAAACTACGCTGACTGACTGCGTGGGAAAACGCACCAGCCCCTCTCCGGTGTGATGAAAATCACGCAGTTTCTGGGTCGAGATTCACGGTCGAGAGGTTGTGCCGAGGTCCAATTCGCGAGCAGGCCGCTTCAGTTGGCAGGGCCCATACTGGCCGGTATGGGGCGTCCCATGGCCTTGGCGTATTCGGTTTCATAGACCTCGTTGCCCGGGAACTCTTCGGTAAGTTCCTTGAGATTTTTCCTGGCCAGTTCATCCTGCTTTTCCCGGCGTGCCGAAAGGGCCAGCAGGATCCTCGCGAAAGCTCGTAGGTAATGGCCGTTGTCGGCCGTTTTCTGCACTTCGGCCATGCCGAGTTCCCGGTCCCCGTGGATGCCGCCGAACCACAGGACAAAGCGCGCCGAAGAAGACAGAGAGCCGATGACGTAATAGGCGACGCCCGGTGCGACATAGGCGTCATAGGCTTCCGGATGGTCGTGAAGAAGCAGCTCCGCGTTGCTATTCGCTTCCTTCAGGTGCTTCAATGCGTCGTAATGTTTTTTCAGGAGCATGCTGTCCGCGTCGGACTGCATGCCGGCGCAGAGCGTCAAGGCGAACAACCCCTCCGGATCGCGCGGGTGGGTTTTCAGCAGCGCGAAGGCAAGCGTGTGCGCGCGGCCGCAGGAATCTTGAAAATTCCTGATGCGGGCGGCATCCGGCGTGCCGGTAATGCCTCCGAGGAAGCGCTTGTCATCAAGAAAATAATCACTGGTCAGGACCTGCTGAAGATAAAACTCCTCGAACAGGAAACTTGCGGCCAGAGATACCTGGCCAAAAGGCTCGGTGGGATTCTGCGCCGCCCATTGCGCGAAAACTTCACGAGCTTGGGGGAATTTCTGTTCATAGAGCAGGCGGTAGCCCTGTTCGAGCTCGGGAATCGAAGTGAATGCCGGGCCCATGGCCTGTGCGGGAGTGCGTTCAGGAGACCAGGCCAGAGCCAAAAGGCCCGCCCATAGCAAAAGACTGAAAGCCCGCATGGTTCACCTGCCTCAGAAGAGCCCGGGAAGGAAGCGCGGCTTCCCGTACATGGCCTCCCGATAGCGCTGGTCCGAAAAAAGGACGCGCTCCTCGGTGGTAATTCGTCGCGACAAAACCAGAACATGGGCGGCGGAACCAACAAAGGCGGTAATCCAGGCGCAGTGCATCAGCGGGAGCACCAGCATCTCGACGAAAACAGCAGCATAATTCGGGTGGCGAACATAGCGGAATGGGCCGGTCGTGATGACGCCCATCCCGGTAGAGTTCATCACCTCCACATTCCAATGCTCACCAAGGGTGCGAATGACCCACCAACGCACCACGTTGGCGGCCAGGAAGATAACCAAGCAGATAGCAGCCAGCAGCGGATAGAAAGGACGATGCAAGAAAACGACTTCGAGAGCGGCGCCCACCAGGACGCCGGTGTGCAGCAGAACCATGGTCCGAAAAATGGGATCAACGACCTTCGAAGCGCCCCGGGCGACCATCTCGCGCTGGTGGCGACGCGAGATCTGAAGTTCATAGAGACGCAAAAGCGCAACTACAGCCAGGAGGCCGAGGTAGGCTTTGACACTCAGTTCCATTGCAGCAATAAGAATTCGGCGCTGAAGCCGGGACCGAACGCGGCGGCCATGGCGTGCTCGCCGGTCTTGAGGGGACGCTTCTCGAGCCACTCCTGAAGAATGAACAGAATGGTGGCGCTCGAAAGGTTGCCGACATTGGCGAGAATGTCCCAGGATGGCTGGGTATCGCACTTGCAAAGCCCCAGTTTTTCTTCGACATTTCCGAGCAAGCGCGCGCCGCCGGGGTGAAGGATCCAGCCCTTGATGTCTGCCTGGGTCTTGCCTTGGCGCTCGAGGAAACCGTGTACCAGCTCCTTGATTTTCGCACCGATCATTTCCGGCACGTCTTTCGCGAGCAGGATATGAAAGCCGGAATCGCGCAAATCGAAGCCCATGGCGCCCAGCGAATCGGGAAAGGTATAGGTTTCTGTAACCAAAACCCGCGGGCCCGGTTTGTTCTGCCCGGTCACGATGACGGCGGCCGCACCGTCGCCAAATAAAATGGAAGAGATCAAGTTGGCCTGCGAAATGTCCTTCCGCTGAAAGGTCAGCGAGGGCAGCTCGACAGCAATAATGAGCACGTTCGAGCCAGGATTGGACTTGATGTAATCGGCGGCGCGAGAGATGGCCATGGCACCGGCGGCGCATCCGAGCTCGGTAAACGGCATGCGGCGAATATTGGAGCGGAAACCCATCAGCTTGATCAGATGGGCGTCGAGCGAGGGAATCATGAAGCCGGTACAGGAAACCGTGATGATCAGGTCGATGTCTTCCGGTACCAGACCGGCGCGCGTGAGACACTTTTCGGCGGCTTCCCGGCCGAGTTTGACGGCGTGATCAATATATTCATTATTGGTCTGGGCCAGTGCCCGCGGCTCGATCGTGTAGTCGATCGGGAAGATGGCGTGCCGCTGATGGACCTGAGCGTTGTCCACGATGGACATCATGGCCTCTAAGCGGCGCTCGGGGATGTCAAAGACCCTCCCCATGTAGTATTTCACGTCGTCACGCGTGATAAGGTACGGGGGTAACGCGGTAGCTGAGGCGGAAATGGTAGCGACCGAAGAGTGCCCGTTCGAAGAGACCTGTTTCGACAAGTTCAAGTGCACCGTCCTGACCCGGTAATATTAGCTTCCCAATATGGATCGACAACCGATGAAGATAATCGCCCTTGGAGGGCGGAAGCATGTAGTTGTTAACTGTACATCAAATCGTTGCGCAGGGGAAATGCCGGACGCCTGAAAATGTTCCCGGCTAGGGGGACTGAACCATGAACCGAGCAAGAGTGCTGTCGCAAACCCGGATCTGCTGCTGGCTGGGCGCACTGCTTCTGGCCGTGCCGGCCGCCCTGGGGCAGGGGAAAGCGGCGCCCCTGTTGGTGATGATTTCCGTCGATGGCTTGCGCCCAGAGTACGTGACTGCCGCCAACGCCCATGGGGCCGTGGTGCCGCACCTCAGGAGATTCATGGCCGAGGGTGCCTACGCCGACGGCGTTGTGGGAGTCGTGCCCACGGTGACCTACCCGAGCCACACCACGCTCGTGACCGGCGTGTGGCCGGCCAAACACGGCATCCTGGCCAACGCCACCTTCGATCCGCTCGAGAAGAATTACCAGGGATGGTATTGGTATTCCGAGGACATCCGCGTGCCGACTCTTTGGGACGTGGCGCGACAGGCCGGCCGGACGACCGCCAGCATTCAGTGGCCGGTCACTGTGGGTGCAACCATCACCTGGAACATTCCGGAGATCTGGCGCGCCGGGACACCGGAGGACGCGAAGTTGATTCACGCAGTTTCCACCCAAGGGCTGCTTGAGGAAGCGGGGGCGGAAATTGGGCCGTACCGCGGCGGCATCGATACGTCGAGTGAAGGGGATGTGGTGCGCGGCAACTATGCGGTGTGGATTTTAGAGCACAAGCAGCCCGGGTTGTTGACCCTGCACCTGACGGCTCTCGACCACATCCAGCACGAAACCGGACCGTTCAGCGTGGAATCGGTTGCGGTTCTCGAACAACTGGACGCGGTCATCGGAAAAGTATGGGCTGCGGCGGAAAAAATAGCCCCGGGACGTGCTTACGTGGCGGTCGTCTCCGACCATGGATTTGTAAATTACGATCAACAGCTCAATCTGCTGTCCGCCTTTCGTGAAGCCAAGCTGTTCACCACAAACGAAAAAGGAAGCATTTCGGACTGGAGAGCCATGCCTTGGGAGACCGGCGGCTCGGCGGCGATTGTATTGAAAGATCCACAAGATCGTGCGGCACTTGGAGAGGTGCGCGAGTTGCTGATGAAATTGGCGGCCGATCCGGCCAATGGGATCGACCGGGTCGTCGAAGCCGAACCGTTGCACCAGCGCGGCGGTTACCCGAACGCATCCTTCTTTGTGAGCCTGAAACCTGGTTGGCGCACCGGTGCGTTGCTCACAGGCCCGGTCGTTAGCAAAGTGAAACCGGGTGGGACTCATGGAGAGTTGCCGGATCTTCCGGATTTGCGCGCGGCATTTTTCCTGGTCGGGCCGGGAGTGCCCGCAGGCAAGGATCTGGGACTGATCGACATGCGCGACGTGGCTCCCACGCTCGCAAAAGAGGCCGGTTTGGCTCTTCCGGCCGCCGACGGCAAAGCACTGCTCCCCTAAAACGTCTGTCCCGTCGCCGGCGGGAGCAAATCAGGGAAGAGACTTGTGGTGGGCCTGACGCAGGATGGGGTGGAACTGGACAAAAACGTGATCGTCGTCGGCGTGCTGATCGTGACAGGCGAAGCACATCGAGGATGGCAGAGCTTTTGCCGTTAGAGAGAGGTTGCCCCCCTCCCCGAACGAAAAATAGGCCCAGCCGTCCTTGAAACGAGCCGGATCCTTCACCGAAACCGCCAGGCCCGTGTATTGACCCTCGAAATAGCCGGCCTTATTGATGGAGACTTTTTGCGCCGGTTCGTAGACCGCCAGCAGGAACATGGTCTTATCGGGAAACTTGCCGGTGGCCTGGTAGGCATCGAAGGCCTGGGATTGCGTGTAGATGTTATGGAATTCGCCGGGACCCTTTTGCTCGCCGGAGTCGTAGCTCATTCCGATATTGGAGCCCACAAAAGTCCAGTGCTCGAAATTTTTCGGCTGCAGCAGCGCGCCGGAAGAATCATATTGCGGCAGCGGCATGGCCGAGGAATCGGGTAGAGCGCTCGAATCTAAGTTCAGGAAGGGAACCGTGGCCAGCAGGGCCGCCAGTGGAAGCAATAGAAAAACGCGCATCAGCCACCTCGAGATGAGCTCGATTGTCCGCCAAAGGATGCGCGGGAAGCAAGCCAACCCCGCCAGCCGAATGGACCGACCGAAAGAGTCAGCCGGGGCGGAGTCGATCTTTCGGAATCAGCTCGCGGCTTCCTGGCTGGCGCGGATTTCCTGCCAGCGGCGGGGGCGCTTGTTGTACTGCAGAACTTTCTTGCGCAAGCGAATGGATTTGGGCGTGATCTCCACGTATTCGTCGTCGGCGATGAATTCGATGGCTTGTTCCAAACTGAGCTGGCGATGCGGGATCAGCCGGATGGCCTCGTCCGCCGAGGAGGAACGCATGTTGGTAAGTTTCTTCTCCTTGGTGACATTCACTTCCATGTCCTGTTCGCGCGAGTTTTCGCCGACCACCATGCCTTCGTATACTTCGATGGTTGGTCCGATAAACAACTCGCCCCGCTCCTGCAGGCCCCACAGCGCGTAGGCCGTCGAAACGCCGGGGCGATCGGCCACCAGCGCGCCGGTCGGCCGGAGTGCCATGTCCCCCCCATATTCGACCCAGCCTTCAAAAATGGAGTGGATCAGCGCTGTACCGCGCGTATCGGTCAGTAGCTGGCTGCGCAAGCCAATCAACCCGCGAGAAGGGATTTTGAAGTCCAGTCGCACGCGGCCGGAGCCGTGGTTGCTCATCTTCAGCATTTCACCGCGCCGGCTGCCGATGGTCTCCATGATAATTCCGATGAAATTTTCCGGGATGTCGATCACCAGGCGTTCCACCGGTTCCAGTTTCTTGCCGTTTTCGTTGCGCACCACGATTTCCGGTTTACCGACCATGATCTCGAAGCCTTCGCGGCGCATGGTTTCAATCAGAATCGCAAGCTGCAGCTCACCCCGGCCGAGGACGCGGAACGATTCCGGCGTGTCGGTATCTTCCACGCGGATGGAAACGTTGGTGAGCAACTCTTTCGCCAGGCGATCGCGCAGATCGCGCGAAGTGAGATAGGTGCCCTCGCGACCGCAAAGGGGTCCGGAATTGACGGAGAAAATCATGGCCAACGTGGGCTCATCGATGGTCAGCGGCTCGAGGGGCGAGGGATTCTCAAGCGAGGTGATACTTTCGCCGATCTGGATTCCTTCGACGCCGGCGATGGCCACAATGTCGCCTGCCACCACGGCGTCGGCTTCATCGCGCTCCAACCCGCGGAAGGTGTAGAGCTTGGTGATCTTTGTCGAGATCAGCTTGCCGTCCAGTTTGCTGATGCCGACTTCTTCGCCGCGATGCAGAGTGCCGTTGAAAACCCGGCAGATCGCCAGGCGGCCCAGGAATTCCGAGTAGTCCAGATTGGTGACCTGCAGCTGCAGCACGCCACTCGGGTCCCCTGTGGGACGGGGAATTTTGTTGACGATCGCTTCGAACAGCGGAAGCAGATCCTTCGAATCGTCACCCACTTTGCGATGGGCCACGCCAGCGCGGGCGTTGGTATAGACGATCGGGAAGTCCAGTTGATCCTCGGTGGCATCGAGATCAATGAACAGGTCATAGATCTCGTTCAGGACCTCTTCAGGCCGTGCGTCCGGCCGGTCGATCTTGTTCAGGACCACGACCGGGGGAAGCTTCGCTGCCAGCGCCTTCTGCAGAACGTAACGGGTTTGCGGGAGCGGACCTTCGCTCGCGTCGACCAGCAGCACAACTCCGTCGACCATGCGCAGCGCGCGTTCCACCTCGCCACCGAAGTCGCTGTGGCCGGGGGTGTCCACGATATTGATCTTGGTATCGTGGAAAAACAGGGCAGTGTTCTTGGCCAGAATGGTGATGCCGCGCTCGCGTTCGAGGTCGTTCGAGTCCATCACCCGCTCGATCAGTTCCTGGTTGGCGCGGAATATGCCGGACTGCCGGAGCATGGTGTCGACCAGGGTGGTTTTGCCGTGATCGACGTGGGCAATAATTGCTATGTTGCGAATCTCTTGGCTCATGTTCGTTCAAGCGTCTTTAGACAAAAATAGCTGCTGATACAACCAGCAGCCCGGACGACTCCCTTTCTTCATCGGTTACAGGTGCGGTCTATGAAACACCATTTTACCAGACCGACGGCCGGCAGGCCACCGAAGGATTCAGCCCCGCGGCCCATGCGGGATCGCTTTTCCGCCCGGGCGCCTGCTCGCCGACCCGGCCCGGGATCAACGGACAAAGGGATAGATTTCGTCAACAATCCAATAATTGGTCAGAATCACGGCGACCAGCATTCCCAAGAGCCACAGTCCCCAGCGCTTGTGATGCCAGGAAGCGCGCGCAGAAGTGCGCTGCATCGGAACATCGGCCAGGTAAGCGGCGCAGTAGCAGACGTTGGCGAGCAAACCGAGGCCAGTGAGAATCTGGAGTGAAGACCAGGTCAACGCCGCGCGGAAATGGGGCCAGGTAAGGACCAGCCACAGAATGAGCACCCCGAAAAGGACACTGTTGTAGAGCAGGCGGCGTGGTTCCCAGAACCGCATCGCGTCACCGAGGAGCTGCCGAAACGGACCGGAGGGTGTTTCGGGAACGACAGGCGATCGGGTTGGACCGGAAGTTCCCATCCTTAGGGGCCGCCGGCAGGAAAGCCCGGGCAGGTAAAGCCAAGATATACCAGTGCTTCTTGTTGTCAAGTACTTTTTATCACAAAGTATAAGTCTATTTTTCATCCCTAATTCCTCGAGGCTTGCCGCGAGGAGTATCCCTTTTGGTTGCGCGCAACTTGCAGGGCTGAGCAAAGCTGCATATCGTATGTTGACCATTATTTTTCGTGTGCGGGAGAGAAACTCAATGGGAATGGAGAGAGCCGGATGAGGCAGAGGCAAAAAGCGATGTGCATCGTGGTGGTGGGGCTGGCCGTTGCGCTTGGCGCGAATGGCCAGGACCAAATGGCGGCGCGACCGGACCTGCCGAAACTGTTTGAGAAGAAAGAAGCGATGATTCCGATGCGGGACGGCGTAAAGTTGCACACCGAAATTTACACCCCGCGCGACGCGCACGAACCCCTGCCCATGCTGATGGAGCGCTCGCCTTACGGCATCTCGGGCGGCCCACAAGGCTTCAGCCACCATCTTTATGCGGCGCAGGATTTCTATCGAGACGGTTACATTTTTGTCTATCAGGACATTCGCGGAAGATACGGCTCGGAAGGAAATTTCGAGATGAACCGGCCGCTGCACGAGGCCAACGACCGTCAGGGCGTCGATGAAAGCACGGACACCTATGACACCATCGAGTGGCTGGTGAACCATGTCGCGAAAAACAACGGGCGCGTTGGCGTCTGGGGCATTTCCTATGGCGGCTTTCTTGCCGCCATGGCCATGGTGAATCCCCATCCCGCGCTCAAGGCGGTTTCCGAGCAGGCCTGTATGGGCGATGCCTGGATGGGGGACGATTTCTTTCACAATGGGGCTTTCCGCCTGAGCTATGGCTTCGAATACGCGGCACTGATGGAAACATCGAAAGAGAATTTCAGCTTTCAGTATGACAACTTCGATCTGTACGACTGGTTTCTGCGTCTCGGAGTGCTGTCGAACGCGAATGACCGTTATTTCCACGGCAAGATTCCCACCTGGAACAACTTCGTGAACCACCCGGCCTACGACAGTTTCTGGCAGATCCACGCTGTCGAGGCGGCCCTGAAAGAGGCGACGGTCCCGAACCTGAATGTGGCGGGATGGTGGGACCAGGAGGATTTCTACGGGCCGATGCGCACTTACGAAAACCTGGAAAAAACGGACGCCAAGCACCTCAATTATGTTGTTGTTGGGCCTTGGAATCACGGTGGCTGGGCGCACGGCCCGGGAGATTCCCTGGGCCAAATTCCCTTTGCTTCAAACACGGCGCAGTATTTCCGGGAGAAAGTGGAAGTGCCGTGGTTTGCCTACTGGCTGCATGAAAAGGGGACGTTGCCTCTCAAAGAAGCACTGCTGTTCCAAACCGGTAGCGATACCTGGACCAGTTTCGACGCCTGGCCGCCAAAAGAGGCCCAGAAAAAGAATCTCTATTTTGGCGCGGGGGGAAAACTCTCGTTTGATGCTCCGAAGGCAGGGGCAGCAGAGGCTTTCGACAGCTATGTGAGCGATCCGGCGCATCCCGTGCCCTACCGTCACCGGCCCGTGGACATGACCTATCCCGATGACCACCCGGGAAGCTGGTACACCTGGCTGGTCGAGGATCAGCGGTTTGTGGACAACCGCCCGGATGTGCTGACCTGGCAAACCGACGAATTACAAGAGGACCTGACCATTGCCGGCAAGGTCACCGCCAGATTGTTCGCCTCGACGACCGGCACGGACAGCGATTGGGTTGTGAAACTGATCGATGTCTATCCGCAAAAAGTGGAATCCGACTGGAGACTTTCCGGCTACGAACTGATGATTGCCGACGAGATTTTTCGCGGTCGTTACCTGAAATCCTACCAGAAGCCGGAACCGCTTGCTGCCGGGGAGATCGTTCCCTATGCCATCGACCTGCACACCGCCGACCACGTTTTCAAGAAGGGCCATCGCATCATGGTGCAGGTGCAGAGCACCTGGTTCCCTCTCTACGACCGGAACCCGCAGAAATTTGTGCCCAATATCTTCGCGGCCAAGGAAGCCGATTACCAGACGGCGACCCAGAAGATCTACCGCACCAGCCAGTCCCCTTCGAGCGTCGAGGTGTCTGTTGTGCCGGAAAGCGCCGGGCACTAGGGCCCGCTTGCGCCGCTCGGCCGGGTGGTTGCGGCAAGGGACGGGGAAATCGAGCTGAGCGTGCGCGCTTGCCTGAAGCCGTCAATGGACTGCTGCGGGAATTTCGCCAGCGCGAAACAGGGTCCACGGACCGGCATTCATGTCGCGAAGATACGGCTCCTGCCAGGCGTATTCGGGGTGAGCGGCAAGGAAAGGCTTGGCCTGGAAATTGTCACCGCACGGATGACCGATACGCGCCATGAAGCGCATCTCCCCGGTCATGACCGAGTCGGCAGCCTTGCCCTGCACCGCACCGCCCGGATAGTACGGCCCCCAGCCCCAGATGGAAATGCCTTGTGCGGTATTTTCCAGGTGCCCGCAGAGCGTGCGTTCATTCGCGCCGCTCTTTTTCTCGAAAGAGTCGACGTGGTCGGCCAGCATCTGCTCGGCCAGCGGGACATCAATCTTGCCCTTGTTCTCGTTGAGCAACTCTTCCCAACGCACCCGCCGCGCATTCGGTGAGCTGGCCAGATTACTCGAATCGAACTCGGGCGCATCTTCCTTCAACACGTTGGAATCGCGTGCCCAGTTGGAGCCGGCAAAGACGCCGTCCTTGGTGCGCCAGAGCTTACTGGCCCGCAACCCCAGTTCGAGTTGCGCAATTTCCCCGGTTTTGCGATCACCGAGCAGCCAGTCGTTGGCGTAACCGCCGTTGTTGCCGTCCAGCATGATACGGGTGTAGTCGTCGATGGAGCCCGCGTATTGCAGCGCCTTGCGCGCGCGCATGAATTCGGGTTTGCCGTTCGGATCCCAGCCCTCGAATTGGGTGATGGTGGTTTCGGTAACCATCAATCCGTCGCTGTTGATTCCGAAATCGTCGTCGCTGGCGATCACTCCCGGGAAACCGTCCATCAAAATGCGGTAACCGTGCGTCGGTTGAATATCAAAGATGATCCGCCACCGTTCGCCGTTCAGGTAGCTGGTCCAATTATTGTGGGCGATCACGATCTGCCCGTCCTTGGTCCAGCTCCCGGTGGCCACAAAAGCGCTGCAGTTTCCCGGGCTCTTCAAATTGGGCGCATTCGGTCGTTTTTCCCGCTTGTCGAGCCAGGGCACGTAATAGTCAGGAACTTCCTCGAAGGAGTTCAGCGCCACGATGTCATAGACGTCCAGCGAGGATCCGGTGCGCGCGCTGAGGCCTTCCGCGATGCCTTGCAATTCCTGCTGATATTCCGGGTCCAGCTTGGGCCAGAGTTGCGCGCGCGCGACTTCCCGGAAAAAGGCCCAGTCGCGCTTTGTCGAATGCATCATGGCGGTCGAAACCGCCGGAAACGCGTCCGCAATCTCCTCGGCCAGCAAGAAGCCATGCTGAAAACCGATGGACGAGGGGTCGCCCTCCAGGTGGATGTAAACCCAGCCGCCGCGCTCGAAACGGTAGGCATTTCTCAGGCGAGGATCGCTCGAAGCGGCGCGTTCGCGCGCTTGCCGAATCGTGGCATCCATCTCGTTCTTGGCCGTCGCAGCTTCATCGCTCGAGCGTCTGCCGGCCCACAGGAGTCCGGCGCCAAGGATCAGAATCGACAGCGCAATCACCTTCCGCGTGACGTCGGACATAGCCACTAACCCCTTCCGTTTCCCGAGGGAAGACAACGTTCGGAGTCTACCGAGAATCGCAAGGAGCGACAACCGCATCCGTGGCCGGTCGCAGAGCCGGACGTGCCTTCAGGGAGCATTCTCTGGTACATTCAAAAAATGCTGACTGCCATCACCAGGAAAGTAAGTTCCGCACTCGCGCAATGCGAGCTGAGTTTCATCGAACGAAAACCGATCGATATGGAAAAGGCCCGCGCGCAACACCAGGCCTACGAGGAGCTGCTTGCCGCTCTGGGAGCACGGGTGGTATCGCTCCCGGAAGAACCGGATTTACCCGATTCCATGTTTGTGGAGGATCCGGCCATCGTCGTCGATGAACTCGCGGTCATCTGCACGCTGGGCACGGAGACCCGCAGAAAAGAAGCGCCCACGCTGGCTGCGGCTCTCGAGAAATATCGCAACCTGGCCCATATCAGGTTGCCGGGGACTCTCGAGGGTGGTGATGTTCTTCGCGTCGGGAAAAATCTGTTCGTCGGACTGAACCGGCGCAGCAATGCAGAGGGAATCCGGCAGCTCGCGGTGATTCTCGAAAAATACCGTTACAATGTCACCGCCGTGCCGGTGACCGGGTGCCTGCACTTGAAATCGGCGGTCACCAGCCTCGGGCGCAACACTTTGCTCGGAAACCGTGCGTGGTTCGATTGGCAGAGATTAGCGGGATTTGAATGGGTGGATGTGCACCCAACGGAAGCACACGCCGGAAATTGCCTGGCGATTGGCGATTCCGTTATCCTCCCCGCCTCTTTCCCGAAAACAAAAGAGAACATCGAATGCCGCGGTTTCCGCGTTGTACCGCTCGATATCAGCGAGTTGCAGAAAGCGGAATCGGGACTGACCTGCTCGAGCCTGCTGTTTGATGCCCTGAGCTAGTGGGGCCTTGCAGGCCGTGCTCTTGTAACCGATCTGACAACCTGCCGTCTTTTTTGGTTGGAAATCGGGTCGGGCATGTTATTCTCTCCCTATGTTGGCTCTTGCCACGAAGCGGATCGCCTCCCTGTCGACGAAGTCCTCCACGTCGACTACGACGACTATTATGTCGACTACCATCGCTTCGGGCGCGGGGAGAAACAGCTAGCCAGCTAGAAAAAGTTTCCAAACCCACCGCCAGAAGCGAACCTGGTGGTGGGTTTCTTAGTTTCAACCCCCTCCAGAGACGCTCCAGCGGAAATGACCAAGGAGCGGTTACCATGAGTCCGGAACGGCAGGAAGTCAGCTTGGATGCAACGCGCGCGCTCGGCGCACACGAGCGAGGGGGTAGTCTAGAGAGCATTCTGGTCCTCCGGGCCGAGTATCCTCTGCAAGAAAACGTCATCGCTTTCAAGTTCGGGGGCAGCTCGTTGCAGGGAGCAGAGCGGTTGCTGCACGCCGCGAATCTGGTCAGACAAGCAGGGTCGTCGCGCCCCGTCACGGTCGTCGTATCCGCCATGAAAGGAGTGACAGACCGCCTGCTCCGCGTAGGAGAATGGCTCGGTCAGTCGCGGAACCTCCAGGCGCGCAAGGAAGCGGAGGCCATCGCCGAACTTCACCTGGCCACTTTGCGGGAGTTACAGGTGGAGCCGGCCGAGCACGACCGCGTGGAACAGGAGCTCGAACGCTTGAGCCACGACCTGCTGCACGAGACGCCCTGGTGCGGCCGTGTCCAGGCAGACGGAGCCTTGCTCGATCGTCTGGCCTCGTTCGGCGAGCGCTACGTGGCCCGGCTGTTTGCCGCTGCGCTCGGAAAGGCGGGATTGCCGGCGGCCCCGGTGGCTTCGTCGGAATTTGTGCTGACGTGCGACAATTTTCGGAACGCGAAACCGCACCTTGAACAAACCAGGCAGCGCGGCCGGGAAATCCTGCTGCCGTTGCTCGAAGCAGGAATCGTGCCCGTAGTGACCGGCTTTATCGGGGCGACCGGGGACGGACGAATCACCACCCTCGGTAGAAACAGTTCTGATTTTTCTGGAGCGCTGATTGCGCACATTATCGATGCGGAGGAACTGGTGATCTGGACCGATGTCGACGGCATTTACACTGCGAATCCGCACACCTCGGCGGAAGCAAGGCTTCTCGACGAGTTGAGCTACGACGAGGCCCATGCCTTGGCGGCGAGCGGCGCGACCGTGCTTCACCCGCATGTCCTTCCTCTCGCCGCACAAACGGAGATGACCGTGTGGGTCCGCAACACCTTCAAGCCGCACACGCGCGGAACCCGCATCGGCTTTCCACAAAACGGAGGTGTGGCATGAGCGCTCGAGCAACTGCAAAAAAATGGCGCGCTGGTGTTCTGGGCGCTACGGGCATGGTCGGGCAGCGGCTGGTGAAGTTACTGTCGGATCATCCCTGGTTTGAGTTGACCGCCGTGGCGGCCTCCGAACGGTCCTTCGGCAAGTGCTACGCGGATGCAGCGCGCTGGCATCTGGAAGGCCCGGTGCCCGAACGGGCGCGCGGGCTCGTCGTGAAGGACCTCACGCCGACACTCGATTGCGATTTTGTCTTTTCGGCGCTGGATTCTTCGGTCGCCGGAGAAGCCGAAGAGCAGTTTGCCCGGGCCGGTTATCCCGTGGTGAGCAATTCGAAAAATCACCGCATGGATGCGGACGTGCCGTTACTGATCCCGGAAGTAAACGCGGCACATGTGAGCTGCATCCCGGTGCAACAAAAAAATCGCGGTTACGATACCGGCTTCCTGGTCACCAACCCGAACTGCTCGACGGCCGGCTTGGTGCTGGTGCTGAAACCTCTGGCCGACGCCTTCGGCCTGGAAAAACTGTTTGTGGTGACGCTGCAAGCGGTCTCGGGTGCAGGATACCCGGGGGTTCCGGCGCTCGATGCGCTCGGGAACGTGGTTCCCTTCATCAGCGGCGAAGAAGAAAAAATGGAAGCCGAGCCGCAGAAATTACTCGGAAAATGGGATGGCAGCCGGTTCATCGATGCCGGGCTCGGAATCAGCGCCCATTGCAACCGGGTACCGGTGGTCGATGGACACCTCGAATGCATCTCTGTGCGGTTGAAAAAGACAGCAACGATCGCAGAAGTGCGGGAAGCGCTCAGGAGCTTTGAAGTTTCTGATGAACTGGCCTCCCTGCCTACGGCATTGAAACATCCGGTTGTGGTGCAGGAGGGGGAGGACCGGCCCCAGCCGCGCAAGGACGTCGACACCGGGCATGGCATGGCCGCCGTCGTCGGTCGGGTGCGGGAATGTCCACTTCTGGATGTGAAACTGACGTTACTCTCGCACAATCTGGTGCGTGGTGCGGCCGGTGCGGCACTGCTCAATGCGGAATTGCTGGCCTCCCGCGGTTTGTTGAAGTCCCGGCAAGCGGAGGCACCCGCGGTCGAGCAGGCCGCCCGCTAAAGGCCGTTCGGTCAGGAAACAAGGCCGTATCGAATCAGGTAGAAAAAGACGGGGGCAGCGAAGCACAGCGAGTCGATGCGGTCCAGCATGCCTCCGTTTCTGTCCACCACGATCCCAAAGTCCTTGATCCCGATGTCCCGCTTGATGGCGTTCATGACCAGGCTTCCGGCTGAGCCCAGGATGCAGATCGTCAGGGACATCCCGGCCGACTGCAGCGGTGTAAAAGGCGTTGCCCACCACAGTGCCGTGCCGAGTGCGGTAGCGCTCAGAATGCCGCCTGCAAAACCCTCCCAGGTCTTGTTCGGACTGATGCGCCAGGCAATTTTGTTTCTTCCGATCCGTTTGCCCCACACGTATTGCAAGACGGTGTTCATCTGGTCCACAACCACCAGGTACAGAAGCAGGCGGGCATTATGGCCCGCGAACCCGGGAATCTCGAGCAGCAGCAATGCCGGGACATGGCTCAGGCAGTAGCCGCAGATCATGATGCCGGACTGGATCTTCGCGCCGCGCTCGAGAAAATGCTCGGAATCTCCGGAGATGGCGATACTGGTCGGGATGAAGGCGAAAACCATCACCGGAATCATGGTGGCAAACAACACATACCAGCGAAATCCCAGAAACCAGTACTGCAGCGGCATGATGACGAAGAAGCTCCAGAACAGCGTGCGATGATCCCCGCGGCGCGTCGGCACCAGCGTCATATACTCCCGCAGCGCCAGGAAGGAGATGATGGCGAACAAGATGAGCGAGCCGATCCGCCCAATCAGGATAACCACGGTGAAAATGGCCCACATTTTCCACCACGCCCGGACCCGGTCATTCAGATTGTTGATGGTGCTGCGATTCGCGTCCGAACGGTGGCGCTTCAGCATCCCGCCGACCAGGGTGGAAACGGCGAGCAGGAACAAAACGCCGCAATAAAACCAGACGAATCTTGCGTCGTGGAAGGCTCGAAACATCAGGCGTTTCCGATCCGGCGAAGGCTCGCGACAGCAGCCCGGGCGCGTTCAAGAAATGCTTCTTTGTCTTCCTCCGGTTCCAGATGCACGGGTTTGCCGAAGGTCAGCAGGCTCAACATGGGGACCGGCACGTACTCCCCTTTGGGCAGAATGCGGTTGAGGTTTTCAAGATAGGCCGGAACAAGTTCCACGTCCGGGCGGCGCAACGCCAGGTGGTACAAACCGGAGCGGAACGGCCCGACTTTTTCGCCGCTACCGCGGGTGCCTTCCGGGAAAAAAATCAGGGAGTTCTCCGTTCCCAGGGCTTCTGCCAGCTCCTCGATCAGATGGCGCCCCGGGAAGTGCCCTTCTTCCGTATTTCTTGCTTTGTTCGAATTCCCGCGCTCGAGAAATACAGCGTTGAATACATTTCGAGTCAGATACCGGCGCAGCGGCGTCTCCTGCCAATAGTCTTTCGCAGCGATGGGCCGCGTTCTGGCGCGCAGTTCCGAGGGCAACGCGGACCAGAGCACCACAAAATCGAGATGGCTGCTGTGATTGGCGAAATAGATCCGCTGCCGCTCATCCGGTTCGCATCCCGCCCATTGCACCTGCACACCGCTAATTCCGCGGGCCACCGCGGCCAACAGGCTGGCGATAGGGTGGATCTGGTAGGTCATCGAGGACAAACTCCACGGAGTGAGCCGGGCGAACAGCCTCGCGCCGATTCGAAAGAGTATTCACGCCTGTCCATGGATTGGGTCACCAGCGTATCTGGAATTGAATGTCCTGACCATCCGCATACCTCTCAAGCAGCGCAGACATCCGTTGACAGGAAGATTCCAGCCCCTCGGCGCCACCGAAGGAAACCAGGATGGCCGCAGCTTCCCTGGTGGCCGCCGTGACCATGGTGCGCTCGGAATCGCTGGTCGGACTGCCGTGTGGGCCTTGCTCGTCGGCAAAAACGGGCAGACCCTCCAGATTCAGATCGTATTTGCCAATTCCCTTGTAGGTTTCTCCGGCCAGGCCGGAGCGAAAAACGATGTCTCCCTTCACGTGCGCCAGATCGTACAGTCCTACGGGCAAACGGCTCTCGACCGAGAGGAAATTAATGACGTCCACAACGCTGTTGATCTGCGGCAGCCCTTTCCCGCTGATGATCCGGCGCAGCAACGCTTCCGCCGAGCCACGATACCGCGCCGGATCTTTCCCGAGGGCCTTGTAACCGGCCCGGGTGGCCAGAATTTTCGGAGATTCGAGCACTGCGCGAGGTTCGGGAAGATTCAGGATCTCCATCTCGCGCGCTCGCATCTGTTCCGATAGCCCCGGCGGCGTCTCTTTCACGGTCACGCGGGCGGTAAGAAACCCCAGGGTGGCGCGGGGACATTTGAGCTTGAGGCCGGGGTCAATCGTAAGGTTGGCCATGGGCCTAAGAATACCCGACGGGAGCGGGATTCGCACATCACTCCCGGGCGAAAAAGGGGCCGCCACGGGCGGCCTGCGGAACTCAGCGCAAAACCGGCTTGGCGCGGCAAGCCAGGCAAATATAGTTTGAATTGTGGCTCACCTTGCCCCACTCGACACGGCAGACCGAGCACAGTTCCAGGGATTGGTACTCGCAGTCGGCGCACAGTTCATCGGATGGCGAAGGCAGTTCCTTCGCATACTCACCGATCGGGACGCTTGCGCCGCAGCGCGCGCAATGAATCGGATTCGCCCCGCTCGGGACGGGTCGCGCCGTTGCCAGTTTCTTGTCCATCACATCCAGTACGCGCTTGGCGATGTGCTCCGCGGTCAGGCCGAAATGCTGGACCAGTTCCCAGGGATTTCCGGAGAGGCCGAAGCGATCGGCGACCCCCACCATGGCCCATTGCAGCGGTTGGCGGAAGTTGGGACGGTGCTCCAGGATGGCTCCGGCAACAATGTTCCCGAAACCGCCGACCTGATGCTCTTCTGCCGTGACGACCACATGAGTTTCCTCAGCGGCGCGCACGATTGTGGCGATGTCCAGCGGTTTAACCGTGTGCACATTCACAATGCGCGTCTCGACCCCGTATTCCTCTTTCAGCAGCCACGCGGCGCGCATGGCTTCCGGCACCATCGGGCCGCAGGCAATCATCGCAACCTGTTCGTGTTCACCGGCATAGCGGGATCCGAGGATCGTTTCGAAAGCATCCAGGAATTTCGGTTGTTCGCCGCGGTAGCGAATCACGTTGGCAACGCCGAACTCGTAGGGGGTATCGGGTCTGCTGACCACCGGTGTGGCTTCCCGCGCGAAACGCAGGTAACACGGGCCCACGAGCGACAGCAGTGAGTATTCCGTCGCTTTTTGGGTCTCCAGAGAATCACAGGGCACGACCACGTTCATGTTCGGCAGAATGCTGGTCAGTGAGATTTCTTCGAGCGCCTGGTGCGTTGCGCCATCCGGCCCGACGGAAATTCCTCCGTGAGCGCCGGCAATCTTCACATTCAGGTTGGAGTAGCAGATGGTGGTTCGAATCTGGTCCCAGGCACGGCCCGAGGCGAATACCCCATACGTGCCGGTAACGGGAATCAATCCCTCGCGGGCCATTCCGGCAGCGACGCTCATCATGTTTTGCTCCGCGATGCCGACACTAAACACGCGGTTCATGCGCTCGGGATGCTTGGCTTCGAAATCCGTAATGCGGATCGATCCCGAGATGTCTGCGTGCAAGGTGACGATGCGAGGATCTTCCCCGGCGCGTTCGAGTCCCCGGCCAAAGCCCATTCGTGTCGGGTCCATCTCGACTTTCATGGACTCGCGGGAGTTCCACCAATATTCGTGAGCGAACTTCGGGATACTCTCTTTGGCCCGGCGCGCCACTTCGCGGGCGTTCGAAGCCGCGCGCTGCAGCAAGCCTTCCACCCGCGCGCGTGGGCAATCCGGCGTCACGAGTTCCGCCAAAGCCTTTTCAAACTGGTCTTTCTTCGGTGCGGTGCCATGCCAACCCGCTTCGTTCTCCATGAACGAAACGCCCTTGCCCTTGACCGTGCGGGCCAGAATCACCGTCGGCTTGCCGGTTTCCTGCTTTGCGCGAGCAAAGCCATCCAGAATTTGCGGCAGGTCGTGGCCATCGAGTTCAATCACATTCCAGCCGAACGCCGAATATTTCTCTGCCAGCGGCTCGACGCTCATGACCTCGCTCACCCAACCGTCAATCTGCAAGCGATTCACATCCACGACCGCGCAGAGATTTTCTAGCTTATAGTGTCCGGCGGACATGGCCGCTTCCCAGATGCTGCCCTCCTGCTGCTCTCCATCCCCCATGATCACGTACACCCGGTAGTTCGCACCGCGCAGTTTCCCGGCCAGGGCATTTCCGACCGCCGCGCCAAGTCCCTGTCCCAGCGAGCCGCTGGAAATCTCCACTCCCGGAACCTTTAACCAGTTCGGATGACCTTCGAAATTCGCGCCCAGCTGCCGCAGCAGAACCACATCGTCGAGTGGGAAATAGCCGGCCCGGCCGAGGGCAACGTAAAGCGCGGGAGCCTTGTGCCCGGCCGACCAGAACACGCGGTCGCGGTCGGGCCAATCCGGATTGCCGGGGTCGTGATTGAGGACGTTCAGATAGAGTGCCGCCGCCAGATCCATCACCGACAGAGTGCCGCCCGGGTGGCCCGAGCCAGCGGCGAATATGCTGACGATGTCCATGGTGCGCATTTCCGCCGCGGCAGCCTTCAGCTGATCCACGTTCAACCGCGGGCCGCGATGCAAAGAAAGGGGGTTCATCGGAGAACTCCTTTTGGTCAGACGCTGAGCGAGAAGACTCAGCGGTTGTGGGGATTCCCGCGGTCGGCGGCGATGGGTTCTCCTGCGGGCCAGCGAGCCGATCCACCCATCCCACCAGCCGACTGCGTAACATCAAACTTATCAGCCAGTTAAGCCGACACAGGGGGCCAAATCCGGTAGCACAGCCCCTGCAGGACCTGGAATCAACAAGCAACTAGCTGGGAATAAAGCAAGACCGAGGCCAGTGTTGGCCTCGCGCTCGGAGTTCCTAGCGGCCGAGGGGCTTCAGTCGGGCCGTGAAATGCCGCAAAAACGGCGCCCCATGGACCAGTTCATAGCCGGGAATTTTGTCCCGCCGTCGCCATACGTCCAGAATGACTTCCACCACGTATTCAATGTGGCTCTGGGTGTAGACGCGACGTGGAATGGCCAGCCGGACCAGATCCATGGTCGCGTGTTCCCCAAACATCAACGTGCCGATCTCGACCGAACGAATGCCGCCCTCGACATAGAGCTCCACAGCGAGCGCCACGCCGGGGAACTGGGTGACCGGAATGTGCGGCAGAAACGCGCGCGCATCGATGTAAATCGCGTGTCCCCCGGGCGGCAGCACGATCGGCACTCCTTCACTCGAAATGTGATTTCCGAGAAACGCCGTCGAAGCAATGCGGTAATGCAGATAGTCCTCTTCGAGGGCCTCGTTCAGACCAACCGCGATCGCGTCCAGATCCCGGCCCGCCAAACCTCCGTAAGTCGGAAACCCTTCGGTGAGAATGAGGAGATCCTTCTCCTGCTGGGCCAGGATGTCGTCGTTGGTGCAGAGAAAACCGCCGATATTGGCAAGGCCGTCTTTCTTCGCCGACATCGTGCATCCGTCGGCATAGGAAAACATCTCGCGGGCAATCTCTCGGGGAGATCTATCGGCGTATCCGGGCTCGCGCAGCTTTATGAAATAGGCGTTTTCTGCGAAGCGGCAGGCATCGATGTACAGCGGGATGCCGTGTTTCTTGCAGATCTGTTTCACCTCGCGGATATTGCCGAGCGAGACTGGCTGGCCGCCCCCGGAATTATTGGTCACCGTCAGCATCACCAGCGGAATTTTCTTCGCGCCGTGGCGATCGATCAGTTCGGCCAAGCGAACGGTGTCCATATTTCCTTTGAAGGGATGAAGAAGAGCCGGCTCCTTCGCTTCGGGGACGGGAATGTCCACCGCCTGCGCGCCGACGTACTCGCAATTGGCGCGGGTGGTGTCGAAATGCGTGTTGTTGGGGACGATGTCGCCTTTCTTGCACATCACATTGAACAGAATGCGTTCGGCGGCGCGACCTTGGTGGGTTGGAATTACATGGCGAAAGCCGAAAATGGCCTGCACGGAAGCTCGAAAGCGCACGAAGCTGGGCGAACCCGCGTAGGATTCATCGCCGCGCATCATGGCGGCCCACTGCTCGGTCGACATGGCGGAGGTGCCGGAATCGGTCAGCAGATCGATCAGGATGGCTTCGGAGGCCACCAGGAAGAGATTGTACCCGGCCTCCTCGATCAGCTTTTGCCGATCCTTGCGAGTGGTCGCGCGGATCGGCTCAACGCTTTTGATGCGAAACGGTTCGATGATGGTGCGAATGGACATGGCCGGGGCAGGCTCCCCCCTGCAAACACTACCACACCTCGGTAGACCGCTCGTGCCCTATGGGCCTGCCGCGCGCGCCACCCGTCGTCCGTCCCGGGCAGCTCAGTCGTCGCCACGTGCCGGTTCAGGTGAACTGCCGGACTCTTCTGCTTCTTCCGGAGTTTCGACCAGTCCGTCGCGCACCAGCGTGCGGTAATAGGCGGGCCGGGTATGGCGGTAGTGATCGGCCGGGATCTTGCCGTCGAGCCAGGCGGTGTCCATCGGATAAACCGCCGGGTCAAAAATCACCAGATAGAAGTGCCAGATCAGGATCGAGAAGGTTGCCAGCAGCGCTTCATACCAATGCACGGCGGTGGCGGCGTCGGTAATCCACTTCGGGAAGTGGCGCAAGGCAAAGTTGTTAAACCACAACAGGAAGCCGGAAAGGGCCATCACCATGGTGCCCCACAGGAAAGCCCAATATTCCATCTTTTCCGCATAGTTGAACTTCGCGAACTTTGGTTCCTGTTTTGTCAGGCCCAAGTTGTAGCGGAACACGTCCAAGATGTCGGTCGCGTCCTTGAGGGTCGGGATCATGGCCCACAGGAAGGAGCGATCCCGCTTCTTCATGGCCAGATGGATGAAGTGATAGCCGGTCGCCAGCAGCATGACCACGGCCGCGGTGCGGTGCAATCCGCCCCGCACGCCCGTGCCGGACTCCCACATCAGCAACGGTTTGGCCCACCAGCTGTCGGGATACTTCAGCGCAAACCCGGTAACGACCAGCGTCGGGAAGCTTGCCATGATGCCCCAGTGGGCGATCCGGAAGCGCAGATTCATCCGCAGCGCCACTTCATTGCTTTCGCGGCGCGGCCGCCGGCGAATCAACTTGTTCAGCAGATCGAGCAGATTGTGAAGCAACATGAAACCCAGCGTGCAGGGGATCAGCACCCAGTACGTCCAGCGAATCCACTTCACGACGGGGTGGTTCGGGCCGGCACCGGTCTGCACATGGATCGGACCGATGGCATAACGCGTTTCATTCGCACCGTTGTGGCATTGGCCGCAGGTCTTCCCGAGGTTGGCGACGTTCACCGTCGAGCGCGGATCACTGGACTTGAAGATATTGTGGACCCCGTGGCAGGAATCACAATTTGCCGCCGTCAACTTTCCGCCTCGCAGTGCCAGACCGTGGTAACTCTCCGCATAGGACGGGACGCGGTCAGCCGGAAGGTCGTAGAGTTGCGCCATGCGCGCACTGGCGTGACAGCGGCCGCAGGTTTCCGCAGACACGTTGGCGGCGTTGACCGGCGAGGCAGGGTTCTTCGGATCGAGAATCAGATGTTCGCCGTGGCAGTCAACGCAGGCTGGTGCATCTTTAACCCCCGCTTTCACGGCCATGCCGTGAACACTTTCACTGTACGTCTTGGCAATCTCCTTGTGGCACTCGCCGCAGGTCTCCGAGACTCTCCAATGATTCACGCGGGACCGTTCGTCGCGCGCCGGGTAGATATTGTGATTTCCGTGGCAGCTGTTGCAGTCGGCCACTTTTTCGTTTCCGGCAGCCAACTCGCGGCCATGGACGCTCTGTTTGTAGGACTCGACGGGATGGGCGACAGGAATCTGATGGCGGGACAGGAATCCGGCATCACTGTGGCATTTGGCGCAGGTATCGGCGAGGTTTTTTCGAGCAATCGTGGAACTCGGCTCGCTCGCCGCCTTTACATCATGAATTGCCCCATGGCAGGACACGCATTTTGGCGCATCCTTGTCGCCGTTTTTTGCCGCCTGTCCGTGGATGCTGTCGGTAAACTCTTTCACTTCGTCGGCGTGACATTCCTTGCACTTTGCCGGCGCCAGCGTTTCGGCGCTGGTCAGCTCGTGCACACTTCCGTGACAGCTGGCGCAAGCGGAGTCTCCCAGCAGGGAATGGGCACTGGTCGCGAAGCTCTTGGCTTCCTGGTCGTGACAGGTCGAGCACTCCACCTTGGCTACTTTTGCGGGATGCGGGAAATCCTTGATGGCGGTGTGGCAATCCTGGCAACCGAGAACCGCATGCGCGCTGGCCGCGTGCTTGCTAGGATTGATGGAGATGTTTTTTCCGCTGCCGGATTTCATTCCTGCCGTGCCATGGCAAGCCAGGCACGCTTCATCCTGTTTCGCAGGGTGACCATTTCCTGTTTTCGCGGTAGCGAGAGTGGGAGCGAGCACCCACGCCAGCGCAATCAGCAAGCCGCTCAAAATCCAATCGCGGCCGTGCCTATCCGCTCGTTTGGAGCTCATAAGGCGCTACCTCCGGGCCAGAAGGCCCACGAATTGTCGGTTACTGCAATCCAAGATCGGTGAGTATCTTGGGTTTTTCCTCCTGCACTGCCAGAAGGTTGTGGCAAGCAGTGCAATCATTGGATATCGTCTGGCCGTCGGCGCTGGTATGTGACCCGTCATGGCAGCGGAAGCAACCGGGAGCATCATTCTGCCCGGGGCCATCGTGTCCCAGGTTGCTCGGGTGTACGCCCCAGTTCACTTTCATATCCGGGAAAATATTTCGCAGATAAATGGCAGCGATGGTGTCTGCCGCCTGGTCGACCGCTGCGCGCTTGGTGGTATAAATCTCCGGGTAGGTGGTGCGGTAATAACCCGTGACGCCCTCGGTGATTTTGGCTTTCGCCGTATCCCGGTCAGGGTAAGCAACCTTCAGCAACTCCACCGCCTTTTTCCGTATGAACGGCAGATCGGTGCTGATCAGGCCGCGCGACATGCGCAGATCCACGGCGGCGTCCGGCAATTCAAACGCGTGCGTCGGTCGATTGTGACAGTCGACGCAGTCCATCGCGCGTTTCTCGCCTTTTTCCAATTGCTCCTTGGTGGCCTTGATGTCGGTCGAGATGAACTCGACGGTTTTCCCGCTGTCATCGGTGTAGTACACGACCGGGATGATCTGGCGTTGTTCGTCGATGGTGATGTAATGGATACGCGAGCCGGCGTCCAGATGTCGTCCGTGGATGCCGACCGACCCCTGCCACGTCCGGCCGCCCAGTTTCAGGACCAGCGCCGTGGTTAACGCCGTGTTTTTCTCATCCTCTTTGTAATTCGTCTTCACCACAAATTTATCGCCGCTGAATCGGGCCGGCCAATGGCACTGCTCGCATGTTTCCCTCGCGGGTCGCAGGTATTTCACCGGAGCGGGGATCGGGCGCGAATAGGTCTTGAAAGTGACCGCAAAAACCTGGCGCAATCCGGACAACTTCGAGCGCACAAACCATCCGGCCCCCGGACCGATGTGGCATTCCACGCAATCCACCCGGGAGTGCGGAGAGCCCTGATAGGCGCTGAACTCCGGGGCCATCACCGTATGACACGTCTGGCCGCAGAAGGTGGTGGTGTCCATGTAGGACACGCCGCGGTAGCTGGCAAATCCGAAAAGCAGGACGTTCATCAGTGTGGCCAGACCCACGAACATGGCACTGTTCCGCACCATCGAGCTCTTAAGATCGATGGCAGGGTAAATCGAGGGCAGCGCTCCTTCGGCGAGCAGTTTTCTGCGGCGAAAGTAGATGCCGGTCGGGATCAGCAACAATCCCAGGAGGAAGATGCCGGGAAGAACCAGGAAGATCAGAATGCCCACGTACGGGTGTGGAGGCCCGGGGAGCATAAAGTCGTACAACCAGAAGGCAATCAGGGTCAGGGCACTGCTGGTCGTGAGAACCACGCCGATCAGGCTGATGGTGTTCTGGCCGAAGAAGTAGAACAGCCTGGCCCAATCCTTGAGAGTATTCGTCGGAGTCATACCCGGAGTGTCCTCGCCTTCTATGGCCAGAATGGATTTTCTGTTCGATCTGATAAACAACGAGCCCCAGCGAAGGATGCGCCGGGGCTCGTCAACAAACAACCTGTTGTGTGTCTGCTTCGGCAGACCCACCGGCGAACTTACTTGCGGAAGCTCCCTGCGTGAGTGATCACGTTAAAAACCTCCGCATCCGAGGGCCTCTTGTCGCAGCCGGGCACAGGCACGATCGCCTTCAACGACAATTCTGCCGGGCACCCCGTGTGGGCAACTTCCGGCGAAGCCCAATTCCAACCGATAAACCCGAGACCTGCGGTTACGGTTCGAACTACTTCAGAGTGGCCAGATAAGCGGCGAGCCCCTTCACATCGTCCGCACTCAGACTCTTCAAGCTGGCGTGTTTCGGCGAAGTGGCGATCTCTTTCTGGATTTCATCGGCAGTCTTGCCCTTGATCGAAGGCGACTTCATGGCTTCCTTGCCCGCAGCGTCCGCCCCGTGGCAACCAGCGCACTTCGCCTTGAAAGTCTTCTCACCGCTGGCGGCATCCTGAGCGCGAGAAACGGACCCTACCAGGCACAACATGGCAACCAATGCGATTCCTGTCAAAACTTTCTTCATCACTTCCTCCTTAGATTGGTACTGATTGCGCGAAGCGCGCAGGAGCGTCCACGCTTCGCGCAAGAAACGAAATTCGACTGCTACCGCCTTCTTACTTCTTCAGCGAACGAACGTAGGCAACTACGTCCTTTACCTGATCCGGGGTCAAGGTTTTAAACGCCGGCATTTTGGGCGGCTTGCCATTGCTGATCGTCCCACTCAGATCCGCGTCGCTCTTCTTCTGAACGTCCGCGGCGGTGAGGTCGCTGTTGGCCATGGAAGCCTTGCCCTTGCCATCGGCTCCGTGACACATTGCACACTTGGACTTGTACGTCGCTTCGCCGGCCGTGGCATCAGCCTTTGCCGATGTGCTGAACAGGCAGATGCCCCCCAGCAACGCCGCGGCCATCGTCACCGCTCCGAAGTTCTTCATGCTCTTTTCCATTTTTTTCTCCTGACTGAATTTCGGCGAGGACCGTTCGTGCTTCCCCCCGTATTTAAGACCGAATTGCACGGAGTACATGATCAGGTTGTCCGTAGAATACCGATCTTCAGACAGCCCCTGAGATGAACCGTTCGAATCTTCGTGCTATCCGTAATAATCCTATCAGGCCGTTGCTGTCCAGTGCTTTGCAATTCCATCCGGAAGCGTCTCACGCCTATTCCTCGTTGCAAGTCAATTCCCAAGCCTACAGAAAATACGTCCGCGCTCGGGGAGATTCCCGGCAACCTGATCAACCGTGGGGCAAGGAGAGTGGAAGAAAATAGCTTCGCCGCGATTGAAAATCTGCCGAGGCGAAAACTCGAAAGGATAAACAATCGTTGCAGCAATCGATGAAACTGTCAACAAAATAGCTTAAAACTGATGAAAAATTCATCATCCTAATGCGGACTTTATTGGTCCTGATTTCGGGCTACTCATTCCTGACTTTGTTCACGCTCGCCGCCTTCTATTCCCGGGCTTTTCTCCTATGCTTACCCATCGACTCTGACCTATAATGCTTTCCGCACCAGCCCGCCCACCGGACCGAGTGTCGGTCAGGTTCCAGCTTGAATAGCCCTAAGGAGCTAACGAATGAAAAAGGTTTGTATTTCAATGCTCGCCGCGCTCTTGTTTGCTTTCACCTCCACGACCCTGTTCGCTGCGGATGACACCAAGGAGACCGATCGGGTACAAAATGCGGGTCAGGTGATGACCGAAATTCTGAATGTGCCGGACGACATTCCGCAGGATATTCTGAACAAAGCGTATTGTGTCGTGGTGTTGCCTTCGGTCCTGAAAGCCGCGTTCATTGTGGGAGCCAGTTACGGGCGGGGTGTGATGACCTGCCGCAGCGGCGCGAATTTTGAAGGTCCCTGGGGTGCGCCGACGATGATGGCACTCGAAGGCGGCAGCGTTGGTTTCCAGATCGGTGGCGAAGCCACGGACTTCGTCCTGCTGCTCATGAGTGACCGCAGTGCGAAGGGGATTCTCACCAGTAAAGTGAAGCTGGGTGCGGATGCTTCGGCCGCGGCCGGACCAAAGGGCCGTACCGCTTCGGCGGCAACTGATGCAACCATGCGCGCGGAGATTCTCAGTTACTCGCGTGCCCGCGGCGCGTTCGCCGGTGTATCCCTCGAAGGGTCCACACTCCGCCCGGACAACGACGCGAATACCAAGCTGTACGGCAAGGAGGTCAACGCCGAGGCCGTCGTGTTGAAGGGTGCAGTGAAGGCTCCGCCAAGCGCCAGCCTGCTGATCCGCACGCTGAATCACAAGTCTCCGCATCGCAAGAAGTAACCCCGACGACGCTCGTGAGCGAGCGGTTCAGGCCAGCTCGAATCCCTAGACGGCGGCTGATCTTAGCCGCCGTTTTTCTTTTTTGCCCTGGCCAACTCCCGGAGTCAGAGCCGAGCGCAGTCTCCGTTGCCGTTTCTTCCCCCCTCTTCCTCGCCCTATGCACGTGATTGTCGTCACTGATGGGTGTTCATCCCATGCCGTATGCTCTGTTGCTTGCCACAGGCGTCCGCTCCGTCGCGTAGGCCGAGCGAAAACCCGGAAGGGCCATCGACTGGCAAACGCATCTTGACGCCGGCTGCGCCCGAGCAGGCTCTCTGACCAGCCAGATCGGCCTCCGTGAAGGATCGGACTTGAGGCCCCCGGTAAAGCTTGCTCCAAGAGGCCTATGAAGCGACCTGCAGCCAGAGTTTTGATGACCGGCCTGGTAAGCGTCTGCTGCCTGTGCCTGGCAGGAGGGGCCGGACTGTCGCGTCCCCTGCACAGGGAACATGCATCGCCTGCGGACCCACCGGCCAAAATCACCGTCGACTACCCGCTCGACGGTTCTGTTTTTCCTCCGGAGATCACCCCACCCACCTTTCTCTGGCGCGATTCGAGTGACGCCGCAAAACGCTGGATCATCGAAATCTCCTTCGCCGACCAATCGAGCGGCATCCACCTGGAGGCGAGCGGCGAGCACCTGCAGGTGGGCGAAATAGACCCGCAAGCGGGTCCACAGAATGCGCTCCTACAACTGACTCCGGAACAGGCCGCCACGCGGACCTGGGTGCCCGACGCCACCACCTGGGCGAAGATCAAACGGCACTCCGTGAAGTCACGGGCGATCATCTCGTTCGCCGGGTATGCCAGCGACGATCCGGCACAGCCCGTCTCAAGCGGGAAGGTGACGATTTCCACGTCCGTCGATCCTGTCGGTGCTCCCATTTTCTACCGCGATGTCCCGTTGATGGCTTCCCCCAGCGCTGAGAAGGGATCGATTCAGCCGCTGCCTCCGACCGCAATTCCGCTCATCAAATGGCGGGTGCGCAACATCGGGGAGACCGAGAGCCGGGTGGTGATGGAGAACCTGTACACCTGCGCCAACTGCCATTCCTTCTCGCTCGACGGGAAGACGCTCGGCATCGACGTCGATGGCCCGAAAAACGATAAGGGGCTGTACGCCCTCGCTTCGGTCTCGAAGGACATGACCATCCGCAATCAGGATGTCATCCGCTGGAGTTCGTTTCAGGAAGACCTCG
The DNA here is from genome assembly GCA_963842585.1 of Candidatus Acidiferrales bacterium. GTDB lineage: Bacteria > Acidobacteriota > Terriglobia > Acidiferrales > UBA7541 > Acidiferrum. Next base: position 89,635 of record CAWJHG010000008.1, on the reverse strand, counting down.
GCGCCAGGAGCTCTGAGCCTGCCGTGAAGCGCTTCGGATTCATGTCGCAGGTTTCGCCGGACGGCCGATACGTCATCACTTCGATCGGGCCGCCAGCTGCAGGGAACACCCATCAAAAGGAAAACCCCGATTTCGCGCCCGGTCTGTCCGACCGCCTGTTCAGCGTCGTTTATAAGGACCTCCGTTTTCTGCAGGTTTTTTATCCGACGCGCGGCATTCTGGCCTGGTACGACCGGAAGGAAGGCAAACTGCGGCCTCTGCCGGGCGCCGACGATCCGCGTTTCGTACAGACCAGTGCATTCTGGTCTCCAGATGGGAAGTACCTGATTTTCAGCCGCGCCGAAGCCCGCGATTCCTATCCGCCGGGGGCCAAGAGACCCGAGTACGCCAACGACCCGAACGAGACACAGATCCAATACGACCTGTACCGCATTCCTTTTAATGAAGGCCGGGGCGGCAGGGCCGAGCCGGTGATCGGCGCCTCCGGCAATGGCATGAGCAACAACTTTCCCAAAGTGTCTCCGGACGGCCGCTGGATTGTCTTTGTCGAGTGCCACAACGGGTTGCTCATGCGCCCGGATAGCAAGCTCTACATTGTGCCTTTCTCTGGTGGCAAGGCGCGGCTCATGAAATGCAACACCACGCTGATGAACTCGTGGCATACTTTTTCGCCGAACGGGCGCTGGCTGGCATTCTCCTCGAAGGCGCGCACGCCGTACACCCGGCTCATGCTGACGCACATGGACAGCGATGGTAACGACTCTCCCGCGATCATTGTAGATAACACCACCGCCGCGAATCGGGCCGTGAATATCCCGGAGTTTGTGAACGTGCCTCCGGGCGGTCTCGAGAAGATCGACCCGCAGGCGGCCGAGTTTTATCGCCTGTTTGCGCAGGCCTACAAGTTAATGGAGAACAACCAGATGGCCGAAGCCATTCAGGTCTGGCATCAGGCCCTGCAGATGGATCCCGATGATCCCTTAGCACATTTCTCCCTGGCAACTGCGCTGACTGCCAGCGGCCAGGAAAGCCAGGCGGTGGAAGAATACGGCAAGGCCTGCGCTCTCGACGATCATCACGCGGCATGGTTTGCCCACCTCGCCGTCTCGCTGGCCCTGAACGGCGACCTCGAGGGGGCAATCGTCAACTGGCGGAAATCGCTCGCGCTTGATGCATCGAACCCCGGTGTGGAGGCAGACCTGGGAGTGGCGCTTTTCGAAACGGGGAAAACCCAGGAGGGCTACGAGCATCTGCGCAAGGCCGTTGCTATGGCTCCCGACTTCCCCGATGGCCATAATCATCTCGGTTCTGCTCTCGCGCAGATGGGGCGAATGGATGAGGCTCTTGACCAACTGCAGCAGGCCATTCGACTCCGACCAACTTCCGTCGAATATCGCTTCGATCTTGGTTACGCGCTGACATTGCACGGGGACTATGCGCAAGCTATCGTTACTTTCCAGAAAGCCGTCGAACTCAGTCATGGCCAGGATTCGCGCTGCCTCGCGGCGCTGGCCGACGCCTATGACAAAGCCGGCCAGCCAGGCGAGGCCATTCAATCCGCAAAGCAGGCGCTCGAACTGGCAACGCAACAGCACGACGGAGAACTGGAGAAAAGCCTGCGCTCGGATCTGGCGCGTTATGAAAGCGACGCCGCAAAAGCGCCGTCCCGCTAGCGCCTGCCAGAGGACCGCTGTTGGGGCTCGCAAACGCTTCCACCGCGAAACGAGGAAGCTATCCGCATCCTGCGGAGGCGCAACCGGCAGTCACGGGCTGAATGGAGAATTTGAGTCTGCTTCTCGAGCGATTTTTATCACCCGTCCACAAGATGGTCTGAACTGCCGAGGCCGGACCGGTTCTTTCTCGCCATTGCCCGGCCCTAGAATTTGTTTGCGCGGTAAGTCTCCAGGCATCTCCTTGCCGTCTCCAATTCTGAAAAGCGGCTTCCCTCCTGTTCCATCAAATAATATTCGGCGCCCCCGACACCTTCTGCCGCTGCGAAGACGGCTCTCCAGTCGACCACGCCTTCCCCGAATAACACGTTGTAACCCACGCCCTTTTCCCGCGACCAGTCTTTGCAATGGACCGAGCGGACCCTTCCGGGATTCGCTCGAATCCATGCCGCCGGGTCCGCTCCGGCTTCGACGCACGTTCCCACGTCGAGCTGCAACATGACCGAGGACTTGGTGTTCTTCGCAAGAATCTCCATCGGCCGTGTCCCGTCGACGACAGTGAACTCAAGCTGGTGATTGTGGTACCCGGCCTTCAATCCTGCAGCTTCTAGCGTATCCGCGGCAAAGTTCAGGGCCTCGGCGACATCCATCCAGCCGTCCAGGCCCGGTTTGGGTTGTGAACTGGCCATGACCACATACCGGCTTCCCAGAATCAGATTGAGGTCAATGGCCGTCTGGATCTTCTCCTTTTTTAGATAAGACGCATCGTTGTGGGTGGAAAAGCAGCGGATACCCAAGCTGTCGAGCAGCGCTTTCATCTCTTTGGCCTGCGCCGGAGTCCATTCAAAATAAGGGGCGTAGAATTCCAGCCCCTGGTAGCCCATCCCGGCAACCGCCTTGACCGTTCCCTGCGGATCCTTCTGCAGGGCTTCCCGCACGGAATACATTTCCAGACCCATGGGAATTGCCGCCGCCGCTCCTGCCCGCCAGGCCCAAGGCAGCGTGGCGGTAAAAGCCAGAAAGCTTCTTCGCGAAACGGATCCCACATTCATGCGCATAACCTGTACATGCACCACCCCCGAGTTCGACCGAATTTTACTGCGCTGGCCGTGGCCGAGCAATCGCGCTCTGCGGCCGCAACCTGGCCATTCGGCGGTCTTCGCCGGGCAATCGAACAATGAAATACCGCCATCCCGGATGCCGCCCGGAAGCGCCAACTGCCGGCATGGCCGTGCGCCGCATACACTGGTGTATTCTGAGAGTTGGCGAGTTGAGGGATCTCTGGCCACCAAGGATAAAGCCCCGATGAAGAGGCATCGCGCGATGGTTTATGTCCTGTGTGCTCTGGGGGCGTGCCAAGTGGCCGCCCAGAGCGTGAATTACACTTTTGACAAGGGCGCGGTCTTCTCGAGCTACAAGACCTACAGATGGGTGAATATCGAAAACGCTCAACATTTGGATGACCTCACCGCAGACCAGTTGATGGGTACGGTAGAGGTTGCGCTTGCCAAAAAAGGTCTGACCAAATCGCCATCGGACGCGGCAGATCTCCTGATCGGCTATCAAATCGCACGCGGAAGTGAAAAGCAGTTGAGTCACTTCAACATCGGCGGGGCCTACGGTTCGGCAGCAGTGGCAACTTCTGGCACGGCGGGGGCCACGACTGCTACCGTTCATTCCGGACAGTTGGTACTGGACATGTACGACTCGCAAAGAAAGCAGTTGGTCTGGCGCGGCGTGCTGTCGCAGGCCATCGATGCAAACGCCAAGCCGGACAAGAAGCAGAAGCACATGGACAAGGCCATCGAAAAACTTCTCAAAAACTATCCGCCACAGCAAAAACCCTAACCGACCGCTTCGCCCGGGACCGGATCCCTTCGGAAGGTCCGCGACAGCCTTTCATCGGCGCTCTTGCCTGTTCCGGCAAACCGAGCCGCTGCATCAGGTCCATCCATCGTGGATCGGAGTGGAGAGAGTCGAACGCCGGAGAGCGGATGCAGGCCATCAATTCAGAGTCTTGTTCGGAGTAGGCCTTCTCCAAATAATCGATCGCTCTCTTGGGATCGCCCGCGAGCGCGTAGCTCACGGCGATGTTCGTCGGAGGTACAGCCATAGCGGGTTCAAGCATCAGCTTCAGGTAGCCTTGAGCGTCCGGGCTCCAGGAACCCTTAAACGTGCCGACTTTCCTGAGTTCACTCACTGCATCCGCATAGCGGCCGGACGTCGCATAAACCTGCGACAGGTAAAAATGGGCAGGGGTGAACGACGGATCTCGTTCCAGCACCTGAACACGTTCGGCTCCTTCCGCCCGAACCTCTGGTCGTCAAGCAACCAAAGTTTACACGGGTCGAGGGAGCCGGCATTGTGATGCAATCATTTCTACCGAGTGGTCATGTCGCTTCGCGACACCCACTGAAATTTTCGGAGCAGGACAAAAGGGGACATGATCACTGAGGTTCAACACGAACGGAAGCGGCTGTGTCTCGAACCCGACTCTTCTCGTCCGGGCCCACGGGCCGGGAATGGTGGTAATATGCCTGCTTTGTTGCAGGGAGTGAAAGAGACATGAAAAAGCTGATTTTCTCTGCGGGCCTGGTCCTGATGATGGGAATAGTTGGGCTGCCTGCCCGCAGCACCGATACGGCAAGTCTTGAGACGCGCCGCAAGGAATTCAATCAATTGATCGCCGACGAGTGGGAGTACGAGATGCGCGAATCCCCCGAATCGGCGACCGTCGTGGGTGACTATCGGTATAACGACAAGTGGAGCGATAACTCCCTCGGCCATGTGCCACAGCAACGGGCCGATCTCCAGAAATGGCTCTCTCGTTTTGCAGCGGTGGACACGGCAGGCTTTCCCGAGCAGGAAAAACTCAGTCAGGTACTGATGGTCCGAAACCTGAAAGAGCGCATCGAAGCCACAGACCTGAAACTCTATCTAATGCCCGTCGATCAATTCTCCGGAATTCAACTGAACTTGCCGGGTTTTGTCAGCTTCATTCCCTTCAACACCACCAAGCAGTACGAAGAGTATCTGGTGCGACTGCACAATGTGCCACAGGTGCTCGATCGGGTCATTGAGGTACTGCAACAGGGAGAAAAAGAAAACTTAGTGCCGCCGGCTTTCTTGCTGGATAAGACTGTCGCACAGTGCAGCGCCGTTGCCGAGGCCGCTGGAGAAGCCAACGCCTTTGGCCTGCCCGTCACGCATTTCCCCGATTCCCTTCCCCCAGCGGAACAGAAGCGACTGCATAACGAAATCCTTGCCGCTGTTGACACCGAAGTCCGGCCGGCTTACAAAAAGCTCCAGAATTTCCTGGCCTCGGATTACGCTCCCAAGGGCCGCAAGAACGAAGGAGTGTGGTCCCTTCCGAACGGGGACGCTTTGTACCGTTTTTACATCCGGCAGCAGACCACCACCAGCATGGATCCGGAAACGATCCACCAATTGGGGCTCAAGGAAGTCGCGCGAATCCAGGCAGAGCAACTTGCCATTGCCCGGAAACTCGGGTTCACGGATCTGAAAGTTTTCCAGGCATCCCTGAAGACCAATCCCAAGCTCGTTCCGTCATCACGGGAACAGATTTTGCAGATCTACAGGCAGTACATCGCGCAGATGGAGCCGCAACTGCCGAACTACTTCGGGCTGTTGCCGAGGTCCCGCGTGGAGGTGAGGCCTATAGAGGAGTACCGAGAAAAAGAAGCCGCCGGCGCGCAATATTACCCCGGTACGCCGGATGGATCCCGCCCCGGGGCGGTAATGGTGAATACGGGCGATTACCAGCACCGCACCACCCCGGAAATGGAATCCACGGCGTATCACGAAGGCATCCCGGGACATCACATGCAGATTGCGATCGCACAAACTCTGCCGGAGCTGCCAAAATTTCGGCAGGAGGGTGGCTACAATGCCTACGTGGAAGGTTGGGCTTTGTACGCGGAACGGCTGGGGAAAGAAATGGGCTTCTACCAGGATCCGTATTCAGATTATGGCCGACTGGAAGGCGAAATGCTCCGAGCCGTTCGCCTGGTGCTGGACACCGGCGTGCACTACAAGCGCTGGACACGGCAGCAGATGGTGGATTATTTCCATGAGTTCACTTCCGAGGATGAACCGGACGTGCAGGCGGAAACGGACCGTTACATCGCAATTCCCGGCCAGGCGCTCGGATACAAACTCGGGCAACTTGATATCTTGCGGCTTCGCCAGTTGGCCCAGGAGGAACTTGGAAAAAAGTACGATGTGCGGGCTTTCCACGATGAAATTCTTAACGGCGGGGCGCTGCCACTGGACCTGCTCGATCAACGCGTAACGGCCTGGATAGAGCAGCAGAAGACGGCTACAGCCAAGGCCAAACCCGCGAACTGAATTCTGGCACGGCTCTGACGGGTGAGTTCGGGTCACCCGACGACCAAAGCCACGAACCGGAACGGAAAAAAGCGCGAATTCTTTTGGGAGCCGGGCTATTGCAGTTTCGCGTACTCCGCCTTGGCTTGCTGGAGAATTGGGATATTTTGGTCAGCATCCTTCCAGAGGTTTAGAAACTCCTGGTAGTCGACCTTGACCTTCTCTCGATCTCCGGAGAGGACGTGTGCCCGGGCCAAACCGAGGCGCGCCAGTGCGCCCAGTGGGCAGTTCTGAAGTATGGTCCGGGAGTCGATCATTTTCTGATATTCACGGGCCGCTTCTTCACCGCGCTTCAGCGCCAAGTATGCCTCTGCGCGTATGTAAACCGGCAGCATCAACCCTCCGACCTGCGTTTGCGGAAGCGCTTGCCCCATCTCGAGAGGTGTTGAGAGTTCGAGTATACGAATGGCCTCCTCGGGTTGTGAGTGAACCAGAGTTGAGGCGCGGACGGTGGGCAGCCAATATTGATTGAGGAGTGTGTCTTGTGGATATTGCTTGGAAAGCTCATCGGCAAGCTTCAGTGCAGCCGCATAATCACCCGCGCGCGCGAGCGCGAGCGCCGCAAAGAATTTAACGTCGTGGGTCGGTGAGAGTGCGATCGATGCAGCTACCTTCTTTCGGGCTTCTGACTGATTGCCAAATTCCGCTTCACGCCATGCATCGTTCAACTGCCACAATGCGGCGGTTTCCTTGCGATCCTCACGCAACGTGATTGCAACGGCTTTCGCAGAGAGCTCACGGGCCTTGTTGAGCCGTCCGAAGTAGCCTTCCGTATCTGAAGCTGTCGTCAGCAGCGTATCTTCGGCGTCGCTCAGTTTCGCGGCTAAAACCATTTGTTGCACCATCGTGGCGGAGTCATTTTCCAAAAACGCAAGACCATATCGGCCGCGAAGGGTGTCACTGTCCAGTAAGTTTTTCTTGGAGGCCTCGGCGTATTTGGCTTTGGCTTTCTCAAATTGATTGGCGAAAGTATACACGTCGACAAGATTGGAATAGGAGATTGGCACGTCCGGAGCGAGTCGACTCGCTTCGCTTAGTTGACGAATCGCTTCGTCCCAACGTCCGTAAACCATCGACAAGATACCCAGACTGTTCCAAGGACGCGTTTCCCTGGGGTAAGCCTGCGAGTACAACTCGAATGTCTGACGGGCTTTCTCCAAGTTCCCGACCGCATACATGTAGTAGACGCCCTCGATGCGAAATCTCTCGCGGTCGCTGACATGTTCGCGCAGTTCGAACGCCTTGCTGAAACAGTCATTGGATAATCCATTTTCGCCAAGATTCGAATAACGGACACCGAGACTGACCCACGCGCTGGCGAATTCGGGATCAAGTTCGACTGCGCGTTTAAAGAAAGGAATGGCAGCAAGATCGTCCGCCGATGCCGCTTTCTCTCCTTGTGTGTAAGCCTTCAGTGCCTCAAGCGAAGGAGTCGTGACCGATGCCAAGGGCTTATCGTATTTTTGAATCGAGGTAAGAGATTCACCGAGTTTTTCGCGCAGTTCGGTGCCGAGCTTTCCAAGTCCACCAAGAACATGATCCTTGTCGCTCACTTCTGTCTGACTAGTGGCAAGCAAGTCTCCATTTGAACAATTGAACGCGTTCAAGATGAGATCGTAGTGCGTTCCTATTTGGCCGATTGACCCGGAAAGCAGTGCGGTGCTGCTGGTGCGCTGACAAATTTCATGGGCGATGTCACGCGTAATGCGGTCCGTGGGCTGCTTCCCCATCATCTTCAGTGTTTCGCCAACTTTTTGTTCCGAAAGGATATTCAGAAAAGGGGACTGCGCCAATTCCGCGGCAAGCGCCTGTTTTAGAGTGTCATCGAACGTCGCATCACCTGTTTTATTGTCGAAATCGGCAAGGACGATTGTGTCCTTGTCCGTGAGCTTGGGCTTATTGAAGAAATGCAGGTAGCCCCATCCGGCAACCAGCGAGAGCGCTACGATCGCCGCGGTCGGTAGAATGATTTTTTTTAGCCAACCGGATGGTGGAGCAGCGTCCGGATCAATTGGAAGGGAGCCGGAGGCAGGTTTGCGGCTGCCACTGGATTGTTTGACGGCAGTTGTGGGGGAAGACTCATGCGCTTCGGTATGTGCTTGAGCCACGTTTGTGCGGCTGGAGGAAGTTTCCCGTTTCAGGCGCTTCAAATCTGCCCGAATGTCGGAAGCATGCTGATAACGTAGATCGCGATCCTTCTCAATCGCCTTATTAATGATGCGTTCGAGTTCGTCCGGAACTTCGCTATTGAGCCGGACAGGGGCGACGGGGGCTCGATGAAGGATCGAATCAAACACCGCGGCCGAAGTGTCCCCTTTGAACGGGAGAAATCCGGTCGCCATCTCATAAATAACGGCTCCGAAGGAAAAAAGATCGCTCCGCAAATCCAGTTGTTTGCCGAGGGCCTGTTCCGGTGACATATAGGCGACGGTTCCGACCGCACTGCCGGCGCCCGTCAACTGCCCGCCTGTTTTGTCGTCCACCGAGAAATTCGTCTTGGTGTCTCCCGACGAAGCGGCCTCAGTCAGCTTTGCGAGACCAAAATCAAGAATTTTGGCATGTCCTCGGGTGGTGACAAAGATATTGGCGGGCTTGATGTCTCGGTGAATAATTCCCTTGCTGTGGGCCGCATCGAGTGCATCAGCAATGTCGCTGGCGACATCGAGCAGTTGATCCAGTTCTAACGCCCGTCCATTGATCAAATGCTTGAGCGTGTTTCCTTCCATGTGTTCCATGACAATGAATGTCCGGTCGTCATGCTCCTGAATGTCATGGATGGTGCAGATATTCGGGTGGTTCAGCGCCGAAGCAGCGCGTGCTTCCCGTTGGAAGCGCTCCAGAACTTGTGGATCGCCGACAACATCGTCCGGAAGGAACTTAAGCGCCACGAAACGTCCAAGCTTGGTGTCCTCGGCCTTATAGACGACTCCCATGCCGCCACCGCCGAGTTTTTCGATGATACGGTACTGCCCGATAACCTGATTTTGCATAGCTGAGCAGACGTGATGTTATTCACTTGTCGGCGCGAAGTCAAAGCTTTCGAATGCAGGGTTTCGACAGGGGCGCTTCACGGTGTGATCTGCTGCCGCGCGGCAATCGCCTGCAATCCGAACTCTTCCTTACGCAGCAGCGGATCAGCGCAGATACGGAAGTTCTCCAGATAGTTCTTGGTGAAATTCGTTTTATTAAAACATCCGCAAATCATCGAACCAGACCCGATCCGCCTAGGAGCGTTGGGTTCGTGAAACCAGCGGAACGCAACTCTTGAAGCGAGACTTTTTCCAGGGTCGGGCATTGAATGCGCCTCTCGCATTCGCGGCACCAAAGCAGCAATCTTGTTCCTGGGCAACGGTTCGGTATCCTTTCGCATGAACTTGCGCGCGAAAGGCGGCATCGTCCTGCTCGGTGTGCCGAAGCCGCTCTGCTCCTACGTTAGACCAAAGCGCAGGGTGGTTCCTTGGCTGTGAATGACGGTATTGGGCGAGCCGTTCATCCGCTGGTTCAGAAGTACATCTCCTTCTGTTCGGGTGATGCTCCAAGCTGGCACCTAATGCGGAAGCCCATCAGGAGACGAATGATGGCGGCAAAGTGGTCTCCTGGCTTCCGAATTTCTCGTTGGGCGTGCTGGCCATGGTGAAAACAATCGTCGCGCCATTGGCTATGTCGGAATGGCTGAACCACGCTTTTTCGTGAGGGCTACCGTTGAAAGTCACCGACTGTATGTACTTATCTCCAGGCGACCGGCGGATCGCCTCAACGACAAGCCGTTTGCCATCGCCAAGGTCAACCTCAGCCCGATCAAACAGCGGCGTGCCCAAGACATAGTTGCCACTGACGGGATCGACGGAATAGAAACCCAGTGCGCTCATCACATACCAGGCCGACATCTGGCCACAATCCTCATTGCCCGCCAAGCCGTCCGGCTGGTTATCGTACTCGAGTTCGAGCAAACTCCACACCCGCTCCTGTGTCTTGTAGGGAACGCCGGCATAGGCATAAAGGTAGGCGATATGGTGGCACGGCTCGTTTCCGTGGGCATATTGTCCGACCATGCCGGCGATGTCGCTGGGTGCATCGGGAGGGAGTTTGGAGTCGCAGGTAAACAACTCGTCCAGCTTCTTCACGAAGGCTTGGGGCCCGCCAAACAGTTCAACACATCCCTTGGGGTCGTGCTGGATGGCAAACGTGGTCTCCCAGGGGTTGGACTCCGTATAGTCCCGCCACTTCTCGGAATGCCCCATCTCCGTCGGATTGAATGGTTCCGCCCATGCACCGCTCTCAAGACGCGGGCGGATGAACAGGGTATTGCTGTCAAAGAGGTTGCGATAGTTCTGGGAACGTCGCAGCAGGGCTTTGTAATCGTCAGTCTGCCCAAGGGCCTTGGCCACGTGAGCGACGGCCCAATCATCATGGACATATTCGATCGTCTTGCTTACGGACTCCTCTTCTTTGTCGCAGGGTATGTAACCCAATCGGCGGTAGTCCGCGAGACCTCGATAGTCATCCGCCATGGCGCGTCGCCGCATGGCGGGATAGACGCTCTTGAGGTCGAGATTTTGAACGCCTTTTACGGAGGCTTCAGCGATCACGATGCTCGAATGGTATCCGGTCATGCATCCAGTCTCTCTTCCCTGGAGTGGCCACACAGGCATGCCGGCGGGGCTTTCTACCGCCATACGAATCAGACAGTTCACGAAATCAGGAACCCGTTCACGCTGGAAGAGGATGTACAACGGATGGGTCGCACGATAGGTGTCCCACAGGGAAAAGGTGCTGTAATTGTGGAACCCGTCGGGTAGTTGATGGACCTTGTCGTCCATGCCCCGGTACTTCCCGTCCACGTCGTCGAATAAAGTAGGCGCGAGCATCGTGTGGTAGAGCCCGGTGTAGAAAATCTCCTTGCGGCGACGTGAAGAGCTTTCAACGCGGATACGCGAGAGGCTCCTCTGCCAGGACTGCCGGGCGGAATGGCGGACGGCGTCGAAGTTCCACTCGGGAATTTCCGCTTCCAGATTCTTGATTGCTCCTTCCACGCTGACTCCGGAGAGCCCGGTTTTGACGTAAATGAACTCGTTTTCTCCGGTCTGATAGTGAGCCAGCCACTTGAGCGAAGTTCCGCTCGCTTCTTGAATGGACGCACCAAGAGACCGATCATCAGAAAGTAACTCGTAGGACTCAAATGGCCTGGAGAACTTCATGGCGAAGTAGATCTGCCGTCCGGGAGCCCAACCTTGCACGGTGCGCCCGCCGACCAGCGTGTCGCGACCCAAGACCTTCAGGTGCGAAGAGAGGATTCCCGGGCCGTCGTCGTTGTAACGGTGGGTGAAGTCGAGGATGAAATGACTGCTCTCGCTTTTTGGGAAAGTGTATTTGTGAATGCCGGCACGTTCCGTGGCACTCAACTCGGCCCGAATCCCGTAGTCTCGCAGCAGGACCGCGTAGTAGCCGGGCTCCAGAATCTCATCTTCGTGACTGAAGCGAGAGCGATAGCCTTCGCCCGGATTGCCACGTTCCCCCGGAAAGATCTTGACCGGGCCGGTTCCTGGCATCAGCAGCACATCGAGCATGTCACTTGCACCGGTGCCGCTCAAGTGTGTGTGGCTGAAACCCATGATGGAGCTGTCGGAGTAATGGTATCCGGAGCACCAATCCCAACCTTTATTGAATGTATCCGGGCTCAACTGCACCATTCCAAAGGGGACTGAAGCGCCTGGATAGGTGTGCCCGTGGCCTCCCGTACCGATGGAGATCTTGACGTACTGAGTCACGTCCTCAGGAGGATCAGCGTGCGATGAGAGCGGATCAGTCGCACCATTCGGGACCGATTCCGCACCGAGAATATGAGGAACGGGCAAGAGTGACATCGCACCAAGAAACGTTCGCCTTGAAATCATGCTTTCCTCCAGGAAGCCGGGGTTTGATCGCAGCCTGCTTGCAGGTCCCCGGCGGACAACCTACAAACGTCCAGTTTACCAAGGTATAGGGGTCAAACGGGCCGAGGGTGAATTGGCCGCGGCGAGCCGTGGCACATTCAGGTCACGCTTGTCCCCGCTCGGGTTCAAGAGACTGAAATCAGTACGCGCGTCCTGAATTCGTACCGCGGGTAAAGGTAAGAGCAATGGCTCCAGAACTAGTGTGTCTCCTCTGCGTACCTTCCAGCTCCGCGCCCGTTCAAATGCCGACGAATGTGCGAATAGGACCGAACCTTTGCCGCCCACTCTACACGTGTAGTTTTCTGAGCGTCGTTGCTGTAAGCCCTTGGCAGGCCCATGGGACTCGAAGCGGAGGCCTCTAAAACGTTCGGACTCGTCAGGATTTTGTGCGCGACTGAACGGCAATGGCTACCAGCGCACCGATCAGGATCGCCGGGAAGAGTTGGCCGATCATCGATTCGGCGATAGTGAGCGAGCGAGCAATGGGAGAAACAGGAGCGACGTCGCCGCCAACGGTCGTTAGGGTACAAAAGCTGTAGTAGGTCAGCTTCGAAATGAGTTGGTCAAAATCCGCGGGTGCGGTGACAAAACGAAATGACCCGGGATGGAACTGTTCGATAACCTGGAAAGCGGAAGCCCAAGCCATCCCCAGAAGAAGGTACGCACTCACGCCGCCCTGAATCCGGCTCCAGGTTATCGGTCCGGCCCGAAACATCACAGCCAGTACGATCCGAGCATAAAGAAGCAGGGTAATTGTGGAAAGAATGCTGCCGAGTTGGTGCAGCAGCGGACTCGGGTGCAGGCGGGCCACGCCGAGGAACCCGGCAGTGAGCAGGAGGAAAGCGATCACCGAGAACTTTGCAAGACGGCTCTGCTCGATCGTCAGCGCGCCGAAACCGAATAGAAAGACCATCAAAAGATCGACCGCGAAACGCCAGGAAAGGCCCGCTTCGCGGAGTGGTGTGATGATGAATACCAGCAGAATGAGCGAAACGGTGATTAGAGTAAGCCCAAGATCGCCGGACCAGAACTCTCCCATCTGCAATTGAAAATTCGATCGAGAACGCTCTGAAGTTATCGTCATGCGAGTCCCCTGCCAAGAATAAAAACCCTTTCCCTTAGACTTGAGCTACGGGGTGGGAAACACATTCCGCTCCCGTCTCCCGCTCGTCGACTTGCCCGATGCTATGCCACCGGCACCCATCGCAGCGACCTGTTTTACAGGATCCATGTGTTTGCTGTCCAGGTTCCTCCGCTCCTCGAGCCCGGCTTTGAAGTGCCAATCGGGAGGGGAGAAGAGAATTTAGACGGAAAACCGGAATACGCATGAACGGTGGCCTTGGGGTTTAAACATAAAAGGCAGAATTGCCGCCACCGAATTCGTGGAGCTGCAAGGAGTGTTCGCAGCCGAAGAAACGGAAAGTCAGAAAGTTGCGTCGGACCTTCAGGACATAAGACGCGTAGGTCAGCAGGCAATCACTCTTCTCGCGTGCTGCCAGGCGAACGACACGCGACTTCGAAATTGTCTACTGTGGCTCCGCGAATGAATTGCCCGCGAAGAGCTTGCACGGGAGTCGCAGGACGAAGTCCAACGGGGAGTTGACGAATTGCAGGTGATAGTTTCCTCGCTTCACAAGGAAACTCTCCAAGGTGTTGTTTTTCTTTGAGCGACACCATGGCGGTGAGGACTCGAACCCCAGTCCTCTACCGTGTCCAGGTCCACTGAACCAGTATTTCCAAGGACTTCCGCGAACGCTGGGAGACGGCTAACCCCCATAAATCCTTACAAGCCTGGCCGATGACGGTTTGACAATTTGAGTTGGGGCCGTTCGGTCGCCGCTCGGTCCGGCCAACGGGCAATCCGTGAACTCCGCTTCTCCCCTTTGTAGAACGACTTTACCGTTAATCATCGCGTCATGCAGGACAGAGGCCTCCATGGATCCAGGACAGGTTCGAACACAGAGGAAGCCAAAGGGAAGAGGTCACGGCAAAAAATGAGTCGGGCTTGCAGCTTTGGCAAACTTGTGACCCAGGTCACATATCTGCCCATCAGATATCCGCAAACTTAAAAAGTACCCTCCGATAGTGAACAGTGACGGAACTACCTTTGTCGGGAGAGCCATTTTCTTTCGCGGCACCGAATAATCCGCCAATAGGAGGATGATCTGCTGTACTCCGGCAGACAGACATCCATGCGCACAGTTCGCACGCGGTTGGTCGTCCTACCTACTCTCCTTCTGCTGGTCCTCTCCGTTTTTGCCGGGGGCACGGTTCGAGGGCAGCCGTCGTGCACGGTTACCAGAGCGCGGAAAATTGCGCCGGCCGTCAATATCTTCAGTCTTCAGCAGGAAAGGGCACTGGGGGATATCGAAGCGGAATGGGTAGAGAACAACTACCAGGCGGTTCACGATGAGGAACTCGCCGCTCATCTCCATGCCATCGCAGGCCGGGTTCTAGCTCAATTCCCGGGCGATTCGGTCCCGGTTCACGTCATTTTGATTGATGCTCCTGAAGCGCAGTCGTTCAGCATTGGCCCCGAACGAATCTATATCACGCGAAAAATGGTTGGGTCGCTCAGGAATGACGACGAACTTGCCGGCTTGCTGGGCCATGAACTGGGCCACATCCTAAACCACCAGAATGCCGTCATTGTGAGCCAGTTGTTTCGTGCGATTCTGGGTGTTAATGCCGTCGGCGACAGGAATGACATCTTGGAAAAGTTGAACCGGATGTTGGGCAGCATCGACCACGACAAAAAGTCATTGAGAAAGGCTGCGGAGATCGTCGAACGACAGGAATGGAGTCTTCAGAATGAGGCAGATCACGTGGCCTTGTACGCGTCAGCGGCGGCCGGGTTTTCACCCCAATCCTATGTGGAACTTTTTGAACGTCTGGCGGGAACAAATGGAAGCAATGGGAGTGTTCTGACCGACTACTTCGGAGCGACAACCTCGAATCTAAGGCGCCTTCGGGAGATTCAAAAAGCTATGAGGGAGCTCCCGCGACCATGCCGGGAAATGGTGCCTGCTGCCTCGGCAGGGTTCCGCACATGGCAGGCCGCGGTAATGTCGGACACGGACTTGGCCCGCTGAAGATGGATGCCAACAGAGATAAGAACGGGGGCAGGGCTTTCCCGGTTGGGTTCAAACAAGAAACTCGATTGCCGCGGATGCAAGAAATGTGCGCGCGCGGTGGCTTATTCTGTAAGCTCATATGAGCACAATAATTATGTATCAGTCCCCATGTCGCTATCGCGTTGTGTGGCTTACCCGCCCAAACGGCTGTGTTTTAAGTCTGACGCGGCCATGGCTTTGGCCATTGGCGGCCGCACTTTTCTTTCTCCTGGCACCACTCGTCACCTTGGCCCAGAAGACGCCTAAGGCCACGAACGGCCTGGGCACCTCTTTGAAAGGGACAGTTACGACGCAAAATGGCGACGTATTGGCGGGAGCTACCGTAAAGCTCGCCAAGGATCCACCCATAGGCGCTCCGGCGACCGCAGAAACCGACGAGAACGGACACTACGAATTCCACAATCTACAGTCGGGAAACTACTTGATCTCCGTTGAAGGGTCGGGCTTCAAAAGAACCGAAAAAGCATTGCTCCTGAAAGACGGAGACCAGAATGTTCAGGATTTCAGTCTCGATGTCGAGACCGTCGCGGAAACCGTGCAGGTGACCGGAATGGCGACGATCATCTCGACCGAGAGCTCCTCTGCTCCAGTTTCCGTAGTCACCAACACGCAGCTGGTCACCTTGCCCACCCAGCAGGAACAAGTGAAGGAAGTGATCCCCATAACTCCGGGCGTGGTCCGGACGCTCGACAGCAAACTCGTATTCAAGGGCTCGGACGAGAATCAGAGCCTGCTGATCATCAATTCGACGCGGAACACGGATCCGGTAACCGGCAGCTTTGGCATTACCGTGCCTACCGATGCGGTCGAGTCCTTCGCGGTGTATAAGACACCCTATGACGCGAGCCTGGGCAGTTTTTCTGGTGGATTGACCACCATCGCAACGAAATCCCCCGCTGATGACTTGGACTTCAATGTCACCAAACTCGGAATCACCGTTTTGGGAAAAAATGGGCACATTTCCGGGCTGGGCGGCGCAAATCCCTCCATCTCCTTTGACGTCCCTCTAATCGCCCACAAATTGCTCCTCTCGGAAGCCTTCCAATACGAAATGAAGAAAACCACGGTCGAAGGTCTGCCTTGGCCGGATGACATCAGCAAGAAGCAAGGATTTAACTCTTATTCGACACTCGAGGCCATTCTCGGAACCAACCATTTGTTGACGTTGACCGTCAATGCATTTCCGCTGCGAACCGACCATATCGATATCAGCGCACTGATTCCGCAGCCCGCATCCAACAGCCTGAATCAGAGCGGTGCGGCCATCGCTCTGTCGGATCGGTACGAGTTCGCCTCCCACGCCGTTCTCTCCACCATCGCCCAGTACACGCGATTCGACAGCAATGCCCACGGCTATGGTCCGGAGGACATGCTGATCACCCCCCAAGGCTATGGCGGGAATTACTTCAACACATGGTCTCGTCGCGGCAAGGAGTTTCAGTTTCTCTCAACGTACGAGCTCCCGAAGAAAGAGTGGCACGGCTCGCATGAAATTCGCGTGGGCGTAGATATTGACTGGCGGAGCTTTTTTGGAACCACCGAATCGCATCCGATTCAGATCCTGAGTCTGGATAATTCGCCGGCAGAAACGGTCAGTTTCAGTTCGGTGCCTCCGCAAACGCCTTCCGACAGCGTTTTTGCCGAGTTTGTGCAGGACCATTGGCTCTTGAATTCACACGTGAGCGCCGACTTGGGCCTCCGCCTGAGCACGGAAACCAGCGGCTGGCCAGCCGGAGCAGCTCCCCGGGTGGGGTTGGCCTACGCCCCCGGCAAGGATGAAAAAACAGTCATTCGCGCCGGCGCGGGGGTTTTTTATGGCGTGCTTCCGCTGCTCGCCGCCAATTGGGCGAACAATCCATCTCGAACGATCACTCAGTTCAATGCCGCCGGGTTGCCGATTGGGCCACCGATTAC
This sequence comes from Candidatus Acidiferrales bacterium, assembly GCA_963842585.1. Lineage (GTDB taxonomy): Bacteria > Acidobacteriota > Terriglobia > Acidiferrales > UBA7541 > Acidiferrum. The sequence goes on along the minus strand of CAWJHG010000008.1, from coordinate 72,577 downwards.
CTATACGAACGTGTACACGGCCGGCCTGAATCCGCTGTCTTCCCCGGTCTTGCCTGCGCAACCGGATACCTCGCCCCGCAACATTACCTGGAATCTCGGCGCAGTTCGAGAATTGCGCAAGAACCTGCAACTGGACGTGGGCTACCTGAACAGCCACACTAGCTATCTCTTTGTCGTCGAGCCGTTTACCGCCGCATCGCCCGCGGACCAGTCGTTTATGGGGCTCACCAATACCGGTTCTTCCAAGTACCAGGAACTGGAAACTTCGGTGCGTTATGCCTTTCACGAAAGCGACCAGTTGAAAGCCTCTTACATTTGGAGCCAGGCGCGCGGCGACCTGAACAACCTTTCGAGCACCATGATCCCGTTTGCCGCGCCTGTACTTCGCCCCAATGTCTACGGCAATCTAGCATCCGATATTCCCAATCGCTTTGTCGCCTGGGGAATCTTCGCCCTGCCCTGGAAGATTACCTTCAGTCCGCTGGTTGACATTCACTCCGGCTTCCCCTACTCGTCGATCGACGTCACGCAGCAATATGTGGGCACACCGAACGAGCAGCGCTTCCCGACCTATTTCTCACTGGACTTGAAGGCTTATCGCACATTTCGGATCCCATACCTCAAAGGTAAGAACGGAAAAGAACATCATTTCCGCCTGGGAGCCTACTCGATAAACGTCACCAACCATGGGAATTTCAGTACTGTCTACAACAACGTAACATCTCCTGACTATGGCAAGTTTGTAGGATTTCTCTATCGTCACGAAGGCATGACCCTCGACTTTGTGGATTAGATTCCTGCTCAGCAGATCGTGGAAGTGCCTGTCACGTGCGAGAAACGAGTTGTGGGAAGCTACAGCCGTTTTTTGGGCGAATCGCCGGCAACTCTGACAGCGGGATGATTCACGGTTGGCCGGGTGCAGAACCGAGTGATGGGAGCTAGGCTGGAGACCTGAGCACGCGGAATCCCAGGCTAATCGCGGGCTGGAGAATTTTGGTGGTTTTCTTTATCCCTGATGTATACGGAGAACAACGCCAGCATCATGCTCTCCAATAATTTCCGCTGAGGATCCCCGTTCTCCCAAAGGTTTGCCAGGCACAGCAGGTAAGCATCTACTCCAGGTTTGGAGCTTCTTGCTTCTCCTCCTCGGCTGCTCGAACCTTGATGCCCCCATCCAAATACTCATTGCTAATTGGCCCGACTGCAAAAATTCCGGAGGAAAATCACTTGGGTTTCTCGCGATCACACGCAACCAACCACAATTCACCCACTTTACAGGTGAAGTTTTTATGGGATTCTAAAGAAGACTCTCTCAGTGATTGAAAAATATAGTGGCCCGTGGGGACTCGAAACCACAGCCTCGGCCATTAGGGTTGGTAGAGGAAAGGGCTGGAAATCTTTGCGAACGGATCTTTCTTACTGTTACGGTGGAATTTTATTGGTGCTTAGGACGCGGACCTCTGTGCACGGTCAAACGAAACAGTCCCTCTCAGACTTTTTTGGGCTCCTCGGGAATGTCGAGGCCTGCCTTACGCAGACCTGCGATGACCTGCTCGACATGCTCTTCGTCGTACCACTTGGCGTATTCCTGCCGCGCCGCGGTAGCGAAATCGGGACGCAGCGCCAACAATTCCTGCACGGCCTTACGCGCTTCGTCGTGCCGACCGAGTTGGCCGAGCGCGGCCGCCTTGATCGCGGGAACGTGGAAGTAATCGGGCATGTTGGCGCGGGCCAAGGCCTCCAGCGTTTCTTCATATTTACCCGAGCGGTAGCTGCCCCAGCACCGCGCGAAATAAAAATATCCGGGACAGTTGGGGTTCAGACGCAAGGCGGACTCGACCATTTCGCAGCCTTTGTCCCACTCACCGGCCGAAGCGATCAGTAGACCTAGATAGGCCTTAGCGGCAGCGTCATAGGGATTGAGCGCGAGAGCTCGCTCTGCCTCGACACGAAAGTCCACTTTGTCTTTGCGAAAGAAATGCACCGTCGCCAGTGCGTAATGGCTCAAAGCGTTCATGGGTGCGAGATCGACGGCGCGCTGCGCGGCAACCAGAGCGCGATCCAGCGGATTAGGGCCGGCGTTGTATCCTTGCGCGTACTCACCGCGATAGATCATGGACAACATGGCCCAACAATCGGCATGGTCGGGGGTTTCGCGGACAGCGTGCTCGAGGATATTTCGCACTACAGCGTGCCCCTCGAGTGTGATTCGGCTGAAATAGCTGAAGGTGCGTAGCACAGCCTCTTGCGGCGTCAGTTCATCGTGGCGTTTGCTGCGCAGGGTCTCACTCATGGTGCGGGGCAGAACCCCATACTGGTCTGCAACGGTTGCGACGATTCGTGGGACCAGATCATCCTGTAATTCGAAGACAGATTCGGGAGTGAAACCCCGTTCATACGTTTCTGCCCAGAGATGCGCGCCAGAAACCGCGTCTACAAGTTGTACCGCAAGGCGCAGTTTGTTGCCCGCCTGGCGCAGACTGCCTTCCATAATATAGCGCGCACCGAGTTCCTTGCCGATGGCGCGAACATCGCTGGACTCACTCGCGTACTTCGCGGTGGAACCGCGTGCAATCACTCGCAAGTAAGAAAAACGCGACAGCCCGGTGATGATTTGTTCGGACAAGCCATCGGTCAACGCCTCGAGGTCCTGATTGCCGCCCGCGTATTTGAACGGCAACACGGCGACCCAGAAGCCTTCATCTGCACGCGCGCTGCCAGAGTCGGCAGAAACCGGCACGCGAGCGGATGAGGTCGAAACCGGCGTGCGGCGGGTAGTCGTTCGCGCCAGGTCGCGGAACTCGTTGCTTACGTCACGCGCCGTCTGGATGCGATGCCGCGGATCTTTCTCCAGGCACCTTCGTACGATGCGCGCCAGGTCGCTTGGCAGGTCGGACCGGATATCGCTCACCGGCGGCGGGTTATCGCGGAGAATCGCCGAAATGAGTTCGGCGGAAGAAGTGCCCTCGAACGGGCGCTTCCCGGTCGAAATTTCATACAGCAATACGCCCAGTGAGAAAATGTCGGTGCGATGATCGAGCGGCTGGCCGGAAGTCTGTTCGGGTGACATGTAAGCCGGTGTTCCCATCACCACGCCCGCTTGCGTCTGACCTGAGAAAGTCAGTGTGACGTCGCCGATTTCAGCACTGCGAATGTCCTTCGCCAACCCGAAATCCAGCACCTTGACACGGCCTTCGTTCGTAACCATGACGTTGGCAGGCTTTAAGTCACGGTGAACGATGCCCTTTTCATGTGCGGCGGCTAGCGCGTCGGCTAGCGCTTCCGCGATTTCGACGATCTGCTCGACCGGCAGGCCGCTTTGACCAATCAAGCGATCCAGCGGTAGCCCTTCGACCAGCTGCATCGTGAGAAAGTGGACGCCTTCGGATTCTTCCACCGAGTAGATCGTGACGATGTTCGGGTGGTCCAGCTGTGCCAGAGCCCTTGCCTCTCGCTGAAAGCGCGCCAGCCTTTCATGATCGCCCGCCATCTCCGCGGGCAGTACCTTGAGGGCTACATCGCGGCCCAGTTTTGAGTCCGTAGCGCGATACACCTCACCCATGCCTCCCGCGCCGAGCGGCGATACTATTTCGTAAAGTCCAACTTTGGAACCAAAGGTCAACGCCATAGATGTATTCGGCATTATAGTTCAAACTGTTTTATCGGGAAGACATCTAGGGCCGCACAAATCGTACTGCGCATCACAGTCGCAGTGGGGGATGCCTCAATCGGGTACACCCGTCTGATGGCGGGAGAAGTACCGTTTACAGGTGAAGAAGTATAGGTGAAGAAATTCCGCCTAATGAGATATATGATACGAAAATTGTCAGAGGCTGTATTGTTTTTCTACAATCCCCGGGACCTATCTCTGCCACGCGCTGCAACTCTCCTTATTAGCCTGACTGCGTCTGCGACGCGTTGTCTAGGGCCATTAATTTCTTCGCAACGGTTTCTTGATTTGAAAAGACCTATCCACAAGTTCCTGAGGTGATTGCGGAATCGCTCACGCCTTTAGTTTCACGACATCATCGGGCTTCCATGTCTGGTCGTAAAAGGAGGACTTGGTTCCGTAGAGGCGGATGGAGACCATGAAACCGTGATCGCGCAACGTCTGAATCCAATTTTGTTCCGGAGCCGCCGCCGGTCGCTCCGGGCCAAAATAAATCTCGACCGAGCTATCCAAGTTCGTCACCACATTATCGTACTGGTTCCGAGAAGGGAACGATTGTGAGGTCTCCGGCATAGTTCCGTCGGTGGGATTGTAAATCGTCACCGACCAGAACAGCGCGGCTGGGATGTTCGGGGGAAAGCGCAGCTTGTAGCTCCGGTTGCCGTCCAGTAGATCTCCATCGGCGTCGCGGCCGGTTGACGGATATTTGGAGCCGACGCCGATCGCATCCACCACCATGGCAGGTGCCGATGAATACGCGAGCTGGAAGAATGCGGCCCGTTGATCGATCGACTGGTATGTGGGGCCCATGAAATTGGCGTCCACGCCGCCCCATAAATTAATGTACTGGCGGTCTGTGTAGGACTTCGTATTCGGCAAGGCACCCGGGTAAGTGCGCAACGTAAAGATCATTTCGGCGGCGGCTTGCACCGCATGCGTCAAAATCTCGCGTTGTCTCGCGTCCGGACCAAAAGGCTGTCCCTTGATGATCCCGAGCGTTGCCAGCATGCCGCGGACATTCGGCTCCAGGCATTCCACCGGCTCATAATCGATGAACTGCTTCAGCTTCTCCCAATAACTGAAATTGGTCGGGTACATCATGTTCACCCGCACCGGCGACGCATTCGGAAACTTCATTGGTGTACGGTTCCGTTCCAAGCTGCTCAACGGGTAGACCCGCGTCATCTCCGCCAAGGCCACCGCCTTTGTTGTGTCTGGACCCTTCGGTCCGCCCTCCAGCAGTGTACGGAAGAACAGGAATACATTGTACGTTCGCGACCGGAACGTGTAATACCCCCCGGGCAACGGGCCGTCATACTCCGGTGGCAGCAACAGGTAGAGGCCGCCGCGTCCCTGGTCGGGCCCGGCCGCGCCCACGTCTGTCAGTGTTCGTTGCAAAAAGTCTGTGAACATACCAATCACCGCCGGCGGCGCATACACGACCAACGGCCCAGCCTCTTTCAGATCCAAATAGCTCATCGAATACACAACATCACAATTGGGAGTTGGCACCCAAGTTCTCGCTCCCATGCGGTCCTTCCAGATCGGCAGCACGTTGTAGCCGCGCCCAAACGTTGCTTCCGATCCGTCCCGCATCCCGATTACATTCAACGCCGGAAGCGTAAACATGTACGCCTGAATGGCCCGCTGCAGCAGGAACTCATCGTAGACTTTCTGGGTCTCCGCAGCGCTTGGCCAACGCCCACCGTAGAGCTGCCGCACCAGGGGCGAGTCCTTGGCCGCACGCTCAGGTTCGTCTGTGAGACTCACCGCGGGCTCTGCGAACCACCAAGACGGCATCGCAGTAACACCCGCAAACGCAGTTCCTGACATGAGTAGTCCACGACGCGAAATGAAAGTGTGTGACATGTGCGTCTCCTTGATACCTGCCGGTCCATTGTTTTTGTTGTGTTTTTGTTCACGCTTGGCTCAGTCCATCACCGGAGCCCAAGCAGGCTAAATCTGAAGGTCACCCACTCCTTCGAAGCAACGTGGTCCACGAACGGAGAAATCCCGCTTCGCGTTCGCCGCTCAATCGTTCACCGGAATCGGGAGCGGGTGTTGTAGGAACTCTTTAACCAGCGGTGCCGGGTCTTCCGGATGCTGCAGATCCGGGTTCGTGTCGCTGGAAGCCCCTCCCGGTACCCTCTTAATGCTGGGAAACTCGATGATCGACTTGTCGAATTCAAATACTGCCGGCCCAAGCAGCGCTCCCACCCAACCATTGTCCTGCCCAGCGTACCTGCCGGGTGAGGTGGTTGGTATGCGACCCGACCAAGCCGCGTTAAATACCATGTCGTACTTCTCATAGGGATCCATCGTCAGGTTGTAGAGCGACCCGATCCCGCCTGAGTCTTGCTGCGGGCCGAGCCAGGCGTCTTTCGAAGTGTGCAGAGACTTCCACGCCATGTGCAGCCACGGTTCGTCGGGGCCGCCGTTGATATCCACTCGCAAACCGCCATAGTTTTCTCCGTTGATGTAAATCCACGACATTCGCGCCGAATGCGTCGCTTTTCCCAGAATATAGGCGCTGTTGTCGATGCTGTCGAAATAGATCGGCTTCCCGTCGTTGCCTTTCCACGCGCCATGGGGAGGCGGAGTGAGCCCGGCCATCGCCGCGAGCGTTGACCAGCAGTCGATGTGCGACATCATCTCGTCGTACCGCACACCTGTCGGGATGTGATTCGGCCACCACATGATCGCTGGAACCCGCCACCCTGCTTCAAATGGCGTCCCTTTGTCGCCGCGGAACGGCGTTGTGCCTGCGTCCGGATACGCGTCGAGCCACGCCCCATTGTCCGCCGTCACGATCACGATCGTGTTCGGCGCATCTGCGCGCACCTCGTCCATGATCCGCCCGATGTCGTAGTCCATCTCCATGAGCGAATCCGAATAATTCCCGAGGTGCGATTTACCGCGGAATGACGGCGCCGGATTCGTCGGGTTGTGCATCTTGATGAAGTTCACGTCCATGAAGAACGGCTTCCCACTCTTGGTGTGTTCCTTAATGTAAGTGACAGCGGAATCGGTCTGCCGTATGTCGAAGGTGGCGAGCGCGTCGTATGTGATCTTTCCCGTCAGTTTCGCCTTCTGCCCGACCACCCCTTCCCATTCGCCGAGGTTCACGATGTCATCGAAGGCTTTCTCAAATTGCGGGTTGAACGACGGAAACCACGGATGCGCCCAATTGTCGGTGTCGTTGTACGCATACGCGCCTGCGTAGTAGGCCGCGAAGTGCTTCATCTCGTCGAAGCCGTGTTCGATGGGATACGACTCCGGCGTATCTCCCAGATGCCACTTCCCGGAGAAGTACGTCGAGTACCCATTCTTCTGGAAAAACTCCGCAATCGTCGGCGTCTCTTTCCGCAGGAAGTTTCGGTCGCCCGGACCGATCACGATCGACAGCGCGGTACGAATTGGAATCCGTCCGGTGATGAATGATGCCCGCCCCGCTGTGCAGCTCGCTTGCCCATACCAACTTGTGAACAACGCCCCTTCTCGCGCCAACCGGTCCACGTTCGGCGTCGGGTGTCCAAGCGCCGCTCCGCCGCCATACGCTCCAAAATCACTCCAGCCCGTGTCATCAGTCATGATCATAATGATGTTCGGCTTCTGCGCAGGCGCAGTTTGCGCATCCGCCCTTATTCCACCGACCCCCATCAAGACCATGGGTACCCATGCACCGACCACAATCTTGCCAACACCTGTTTTGGGATCCATGACGGCCCTACCTCCTCGGAAAAGTTGTTGTGATGCAATGCGATGAGATGCCACACCGGGACCGCAGCGCCAGCTCAATTGAGCGATAAGCTACACTAACGTTTTCAGTCACGACGTCATGCCAAAGCGGACTTGCCCGGAAAGGGGGAAAAGGCACAAACCCACTTATGCGAAAGGTGGTCCAATACACGACGAATGTCAGTGACCACAACTACACATCCCTGTGATTTTCTGTGTACGTCCCGGCTGGTGTACTCGCCCAGCCTTGGTCTGATCGGCGAGTGCGGCAACCCTGGGGGGATCCCCGCAGGTCTGGTCCTGTGCACGCTTCCAGCGGCGAATCCACCTGCACGCTCAACGATAGTGACTTGCAGTCTCCGCGCCGCAATAGTTATTAAGCGTTCAGGTAGGCCCCATCTACTTGAACTGGCCCACCGCCACCAAGTCTGCATCGAAGATGGCTTCGATCCGGTCGGTCATGCGGTTGTAAAAGATCTCCTGGTCCAGCAATACCGCTTTGAGGACACGGCGGCGATGTTCCTGGTAAATTATTTCGTTGAAGCGTTTCAAATTCGCCCACGTCAAACCAGGCGCCGGTACGGCCGGGGATTCACCTCGCTGTTCTGCTTCATGCCATTTCAGGATTCGCCCTTGCCAGCCCACGACGTGGGCCAGTATGTCCTTTACAGACCATCCGCCAGGGGTAACACGCGGCAGCGTCATCCGCCGAGGCTTGATCTGCTTGAGAAGCGTGTTGAGCGCTTCCCGCTCCACCTTGATTTCTTGAAGTAGCTCTCGCCTTGCCAGCCGCTTGCCCATGGAACGCTCCGGCTTCGAACCCTGTCATCTACTTCTGGGCTGCGCTTCATGGCATCCGATCCCCTTACCCAGAGCAGCTAAACGAGACCTACGATACCCGCGCAAACAGAGTTCTGGGATTATTCAGGGTTGTCCATGGCGCAGCATCAAGAGCTGGAAGCCATGCTGAAGCCCTGAGTTCGCGGAATCACGGGCTGGAGAATTTTTGCGATTCTCCGTTGAGCGATGGTAGGCCCGTGGGGACTCGAACCCACGGCCGCTAGCGTGTCAAAGCCGCTTTAATAATATGTACGGCCAACAACTTCGAGGGTCTAGAGGGCCGCCTAAGTATGTGTAGGTATACCTAAGCTCAAATCGTAACAGGTGAAATTACAGGTAAAGAAATTCGTGTCGAACCCGTCAGGTGCGAGAGCAATGGCGCAAGGACTACCTTCCAAGCACAATATCGATACCGGAAAGCAATAACTCCAGTTTTTGACGCGGGAGTTTCCCAGCCCGCTCCGATAGGAGAACCTTGTCCAAGGTGACGATTTGAGAAACGTTGGCTACAGAATCCTTGGGCAGCCCCGTGAGACGTCCCGAGAGGGTCACATTTCCTGGAGCCGTGCCCCATTTGAGATTGCTGGTCAGCGGAACACAGACAGTTGTGGCGAGCCGACTCTCGTTTAGTGCGTCGCATTGCACGACAATTACTGGCCTCCTGAAACCAGGACCGGACCCCGTTGGAGCAGGGAGACCCGCCCACCAGATTTCGCCTTGGGAAATTACCATTCGCTTCGCTCCAGTACGCTACGGGCCGCAGTGGAAACGAACTCGTCTTTGGCAGCACCAAGCTCGGAGCAAGCCTCATTCATCGCCTCGGTAACACTGTCTGGAGTGTGGCGGACCAGGTACTCTTTAAGGGCGTCGCTAAAGAGGCGACTGCGGGATCTCTTGGTCTTGCGAGCCAGGCGCTCGGCCCCCTTGAATACGTCTTCTGGAATAGAAACGGCAGTTTTCATACCCGCAGTATAACTGTAGTTTTGGCCCAGCGGCAAGTTGATGGCATGGCGGCAGAGCTTGTTGGAAGGGCCCGGAGATTGGATTTCTTGACGACCGAGGGCCAGGGGTGGATGGTCGCTGAGCGCCAGTATGATGGCGAAGGATAAAGTTCGCCGTGCTTCGATGAAGGTTGGCATCCGGCTAGTACACGGTCAGCGATTCGGCTTTCACAACTTCCGCCACAGCCTCGCGCCCTTTCTTATCAACAAGGGAAAGGACGTAAAGACGATTCAGGGACTGCTTCGCCATGCCAAGTCGCGCACTACTCTTGACCTCTATTCGCAGGCGATTGACGAGTCTAAGTTGGCGGCGCAGAGAGACATTGCGATAACGATCACAGGTGGGCAGGTGCAGGCCGACTAACCTCAAAACTCTAATCGGAGTTGGAAAGCAATCATACGAGGCGTGCTATCGCCGCCCAAACCGACACCGAGCAATCCGGTGGGGGGGGATGTAGCGTATGTGAGAGCGCCAAAACCGGTTTGCGTCGAGGGTTTGCCGGGGATTCCAGCGAGCACCATGCTGGGCAATCCGAAGTTCGGATGATTGAAGACATTGAAAAACTGAATGTCGAACCGAAGTTTAACTCTCTCCGTCAAGAGAAACCGTTTGGTAAGATACAAGTCACTCCATGTGAAATCGGGACCGCGAAGTGCGTTGCGGCCGAGATTGCCAAATTGACAATTCTGTGGACTGTCAGCGCCGTTGCACGCTCCAGTGCTGGGGTCCACTGCCGAGACAAAGGCATTTGGATTAAGCCATTGGACTGTGCCGGGTTGCGTGACTCCGGGGATAGGTTTGTGTTCATAGAGTGGGACACCGGGAATGGCGCTGGCAAACTGCGGGCCACCGCCATTGACGATGCCGTTGCCACTCGCGGAATAGGGAGTGCTCAGCACCGAAAAGGGAATGCCGCTATGCCAAAAGACGGTTCCAGAGATTTGCCACCCATTGAGGGCGTAGGCGAGCGCCCGATTCTTTAATTTGGAAGGCAGTTCGTAAATATACTGGGCGTTCAGGTTGTGGCGGATGTCGTAATCACAAGGGCCGTAATCTCTTCCTAAATTTCCAGGCAGCGGAGAGAGAATGCCACCAGACGAGAATTGCAGGAAACCACCATTGGAAACGGTGTCCATGCAGCGGCTCCACGTGTAATTTACTTGTCCCATAAGACCGTGCCCGAGGCGCTTGACGGCAGAGAGTTGGAGCCCATCGTAGTGGCTGTTGGCACCAGTTGAAAATTGCGTGACAGCCGCGAAACGAGGATCGGTCGGCCGTAAATAGGGATAGGGAGCAAAGCACCCGTCACAGACAGTTTGGTAGCCGTTCACTTGAGTGAGGTAAGGCTGATTGACAGCCCGGGTACCTACGTATTGTGCGTGTATGCTTGCCGTTTGCCCGAATTGATGTTCGAGACCGAGACTCCATTGCATAAAGAATGGGGCGTGGAGTTCTCCGCTGGGGACGGCGGTGATGTTCACCGGGGGAATACACGTTTCTGGGTTGGCGAGAGTGGAGACACAGGAATATGCGCCAAGGGGAAAACCTGAGGTGAAAATCTTGTGCGCGGCAGCAACAGCATCGAGCGCACTGTCAGGCACTCCCGGCGCTATGGTCGTGCCCCCAACCGTGCCAAGCAGGCCGCCTTGAAATGTTTGAACGTAGGGCGGATTGTTTCCGACAACATCAGCGATGGTGCCCGGGAGAATGTCGCTGAAAAGACCGAAGCCTGAGCGAAGAAGGGTGTTGGGGGTGAATTGCCATGCGACAGCGGTGCGCGGCTGGAGAATCGCAAGCGGCGTCGAGGCGAAAACATTGCCGAGCGCCGTGTGAATAGCTGTGTTCAACGGCTCGTTCACGTCATGAGAAATTTCATCAAATGCTCCGCTGAGCCGGGCAATGTGGTCATGAGGATTGAGCGGATTGGAATTCAGAGTGTCCCTCAAGCCAATCGTCCAGGTCAGCGTTTTCGTTAGCTTCCAGGTGTCCTGAGCGTACAGGTCGAGATTGAAGAAATTGAAGGGTTCGTTGGCATTCGTGGGGAACGTTTGCGAGGCAGTAGAAGCGACCCCGTAAATGAACTGTGGGAGTGTGGTGTAGGTGACGGTAGGGACGGAACCTTCACCGAAATCGTAGTCATTCAGGTGGAAAATCCGCGTGTTCGTGCCGAAGCGGAATTCGTGTGCGCCATGGCTCCAGGCGAGATTATCGTTGACAAAGAAACGAGATGCGCGTCGGCCTTGAATCCACGTATTATCCAAACCGCCGATGGTCGTAAAAGGAGCGTTTGCGCCGAGGCCTTCTAGGACAATCGGGAAAGCCGAAAGAGTTTGCTGGATATTGGCGGGACCGAAGAGGCTTTCGTACCAAGAGAATGCGGGATTGAAATAGTTGACGAGATTTTGCGAAAAGACATGCGTGTAGCCTGCGGCGAAAGAATACAGCGGCTGTGGGGAAACGGCGTCAAAGATCGGATTGATGGGGTCGGTGTAGGCTGCCTGGACTCCGGTGTCAGCCTGAAAACGAAACCATGTGGTGTTGTTTTCATCGATGTTGTAGTCGATGCGGGTGGTTTGCACTTGTTCGTGGTCGTCGCTGGAGTGGGAAACGCTTTGTCGATTGGCGCAACCGTCGCCGTCATTGGCGATTGCGGGAGCGGAACCGCCTGAATCGAAGGGACAGCCAAGAACCGAAAGAGGCGTACCGCTGGTGTTTCCGTAAAGCGAGAACATTTTCTGATAGAACGGCACAGATTGGGGAGATGGTTTGTAAACACTCCCGGTGACCGAATCGATTCCTCCGACAGGGAGTTGCTGCAAGGCATAATTCTGAAACGCAAGGGTCGGAACGGTGGCGGCGGTAACAATTGGAAGGGCGATGCGGACCCACTCGGTATCAAAAAAGAAAAACAGTTTGTCATGAAGAATGGGCCCACCGAGACTGCCGCCAAAATGATTGACCGTGGAACGCGGCTTGTGATTTCCGGGGGTGGAATTGGTAAAGAAGTCGGCGGCATTGAAACGCGACCCGTTCCAGAGTTCATAGAGATTGCCGTGGAACTGGTTGGAGCCGGATTTTGTTACGTAATTCACTTGCGCGGCACCGTAACGGCCCTGGTCCACGGCGTAAGAGAGGGTGTTGACGGTAACCTCAGAAATAGAGTTCAGACCGAGGACGAGATTTGTAGAGAGTCCGCTGTTGAGGTTGGTCAATGGGTCGTTCGTTTCGAGGCCATCGACGATATAACCGTTCGAGAGCGCGGGAAGGCCATTGAACTCGACGTTGCCGTATCCATTGGTGCCGCCTACAAAGTCATTTCCGCTGCCAGCGGTATTGATGAGTGCGCCAGGTGCAAATTGCAATGGATACGTGAGGTCGCCACCAGGGTTGGGAAGATTTTCAAGCATCGGAGCACTAAGATTTGTGGAAGTGTTCGCGTTCGCAGGATTAAGGAGCGGCGCTTCGCCGCTTACCTCGACCGTGAGATGAGACTTGGCTGGTTTTAGAGTGAAGTTAACCGCTTGTTTCTGCCCGAGGTCAGCGGCGACATTGTGATTTTGTTGAGGATCGAATCCGTCAGCACTCACTTTTACGGAGTAGGTGCCCGGTTTGAGCTGGGGAAAATTGAATCGGCCTTGGCTGTCAGCCGTGGCGCTACGTTGTAGCCCTGTTTCGAGGTTGGAGATGGACACGAGAGCACCGGGGACGGCGGCACCCGTGACGTCGGTAACTTGGCCGACAATGGCGCTCGTAGTTTCCCCCTGGGCGAGAAGAACGGCGGGCACAAACAAACGAAAGCAGCACGCGAGGACCATGATTGGGAGCGATTTGACGAACATGGTCACCAGCTCCAATAACTAGGTGTTAAGCGTAGTTAATATTGCAGGTTAATGCAACTGAATATGCCGGCGGGCATGGTTTTATCTTCCAAGGATTCAATCGTGGTCAGTTGGTATCTGCGTTTGGGAATAAGACTCCCGAATGCTGTTTCTAAAGGCCGACGAATAGGAAACTACGCGAAAGCCACTTTACAGGTGGAGTATTACAGGTGAAGTTTCTCGGGGATTCCGAAGAAAACTCTCTAAGTGATTGTGTGTGGGCCCGTGGGGACTCGAACCTTAGACCTCTGCCGTGTCAATCTGTCGTGATTAGGTTTTACAGCAACTTACAAGACCGCGGGGACTGCCAAAATACGCGGGAGTCGTACGAGACGTCATTCACTGTGGGTTGGGTTGCGGGTTGGAACTCCGAGAATGGAATGTCCGGATCTGCGATTCACTTGCCCAATTGACTCGTCCTAAGAGTGTATGATAGCATGATATCATAATTGATTGAGGGCAGGTGGATCGTGGGACAATTGTTGGTCCGGAACCTTGAGAATGCGGTAAAAACACGGTTGCAGCGTCGTGCCAAACGGCATGGCCGCAGCATGGAGGAAGAGGTGCGAGATATTCTCCGCAGTGCAGTCAGCGAAGAGGAAATTCCTAGTGGCGGACTCGGAACTGACATCTCCAGGCTATTTGTGAAAACTGCTCTCGACATGGATGTAGCTGAACTCCGTGGACGTGCAATCAAGCCGGCAACGTTTGAGCCATGATCGTTCTGGACACGAATGTACTCTCAGCTCTAATGCAGCAATCACCGGATCCTAAGGTCATTGCCTGGCTCGATAAGCAGCCTCGAACATCCGTTTGGACAACATCAGTAACAATCCTTGAGATCAGGTTTGGACTTCAGATCATGGCCACCGGGAAAAGGAGGGCTCTATTGCTGGAGGCCTTTGAAGCTGTCCTCGAGAAAATGGGTCGTCGCATCGCTCCATTTGACGATTCTGCGGCCATACAGGCCGCAGACTTGATGGCCTTTCGCCAGCGCAAGGGTCGGCCGGTTGATTTACGCGACACCATGATCGCTGGCATTGTGGTCGCACGCCACGCGACACTGGCAACCCGCAACGTGGTCCATTTTGAAGATCTCTCTGTGTCGGTCGTCAACCCCTGGCTCGCCTGACCGTCGGCATTAACTGTCAGAGATTCTTCTCAATTAAACATGCCATCCCAACAGCGGTTGACTGGTCGCACGCGGATCCAGTTCTCGGTGTAATCGTTGGCGAATGTCAGTCGAGTACTGTACTACACCCCTGTGCCCCCTACCGGCGATTTGTGGTTTTCTAAATCTTCCGGCAGTGTAATAGATGGTAGGCTGGCGGGGACTCGAACCCCACAGTCTCACAGGTAAGAATCACAGGTTAGCGCGATGGTGCTTAGAGGGAGAATGTCCCCTCCATGTTTTCTACGGCATGACCGCCGACTCGGACGTTCGTTACTTTGTCCCCGTCTTTGCTTGCGCGAACGAAGATGTGGCTCGGACGTTTGATCTCCACGCCTTGGAGAATGTGAACAGTTTGTTCCGGCTGCGCTATTCCATATCGAACCATCCAAGCCGCCGTACATCCGGCGGCAGACCCAGCAGCGGGGTCTTCGCTGGTGGAGAAGATCCCTCGTGAGCGCAGACCAGTCGTGGGGTCGCTAGTATCTCGCGTGAGGTAATAAAAATCAGAAAGTCCAGGTAGCTTTTGGCGGCTGAGGTAGTCATACGCTTTCGCGGAGCTACCGTTAAACGCTGAAGCGTGGACAGATTCTTGATCGGCACAATGGTAAGGAACAGGCCAGTAGAAAGAGACTGGATCGGTACGTCGCTGGAAATATCGCTGGGAGACAGATCAAGGAGAGCCGCGATCGTGTCTCGGTCATGAACTGGTCCAAACACAGGCTCGACCTGATGCATCTCCCCGAAGGCGTTCCCAGAGGTCTCCTCACGGAAGTCGACAGGAACCTTGCCCACCTTGAGGTCGAGCACCACGGAGGAGCAATCCGTGGCTCGGGAGTTTGCCCGTGCCATCGGAAGGTTGCGGAGCACCATAGCAGTACCAAGAGTCGGGTATCCGCCGAAGGGTATCCCTTCGTCAGGAACAAAAATCCTAACTTTGACTCCATGTTCCTGCTCGGTTGCCGGGTCCCGAGGAAATACAAACGTCGTCTCCTGAAGGTTAGTCTCGCGAGCCAAGCCTTGCATTTCCAAGTCGCTCAAACCGCGTGCGTCCGTGTACACAGCAATAGGGTTGCCCTCTAAGCGGTGCGATGTGAACACGTCAATTTGAACGCAGTGGAAACGGCGGGCGCCCTGGTCGGGATTCGAATGCGCGGCGGCGGTACCCACTTTTCCAGCGGCAGCAGCTACCCCGGCTGCGCTTGCAGTTTGCAAAAAGTTGTGACGGCTATGCTTAATGTCCACAGGAACCTCCCCAGGCCGCCTCGTTCTACATCAGAGGTGCGGATCAAGGTTGGTCCCGACGAGAACGGCCGCGAGGAGCACGAGATAGTCGCTTCAGCCAATTTACAGGTGAAGAATTACAGGTGAAGTTTCTCTGATATTCCGAAGGAAACTCTTCAACGTATTGAAAACGATGGTAGGCCCGTGGGGACTCGAGCGCCAGATTTTTCACGAGTGACTGCTGGAACTCTGCGTACTCCGCCTTGTCTTCTTTCAGGGTGGAAAGGTCGGGGTCGGCATTCTTCCAGAGCGTGAGAAAATTCTGATACGGCGCTTTGGCGTTGTCGCCTTGCAAATGCGTCAGCTAAGGCAACGGGATGCGATAGAGGTTGCGGCGGGTGCTCCGGTGCGTATAGGCGTATATGGATGGGCTCAGAGCGGACTCCACGAATTGGGGAATCACGGGAGCCGTTGACGCATTCTTCAAATCCTCCATTCGTGCAATTCCAGTTGACGGCAATTTCGGCAGTCCCCTTTCAGGCAGCACGGGGAGTGAGTAGCTTCCCTCGCGCATCATTGAAAAGGACACATACACAAATTTTCCGGAGGTATCCCACGTAAGCGAACAGTAAGACACGCACAGCACCACAGATGTGCTGCCATCCACCGCAAATGCAGTGACCTGGGCCGTGTGCTCTTGATCGGGCCTCGGCGATGCGGCAACGAACCAACGGCCATCCGGCGATATTGCAATGGCGTCGAGAACCCGCTGCGGGGATATCTTGCGGCGATCTGTTCCATCCGCTTTCATGCGATAGAGAAAATTCGAGTCGCCTTCGATTGCGCGAAAAACGAGATCACCATCAGGCAGGAAAAAAGGAGAGTCCTCGATGGCTGTTGGCGGTGAAATGCGCGTCGGCGAGGAGCGACGATTTGTTGGCGCAACCCAAAGGCCTGAGTGCCCGCTCTTGTCGTTCACCGCGAACGCGACTTCCTTTCCATCCTTGGAAACCGAGTAGTCTTCCATGAAATAACCCGGCAGAAGACTCTCCGTGTTCCCGCCGATCAAGTCCTTAACCTGGAGTTCGTAACCCGGCGTCTGGCCGCTCGTCATCAAGTAATAGAGCCTCTTTCCATCGGAAGAGAAAGAAGGCCTCAGAGCATAACCTTCCGAGGAAATCTGGTGATCGCCATCCTTTTCGTGGAACCACACCGTGCTGTCCTGCGATCCAACGGCGGTGATTAGGGATTTGCCGTCAGGGGCCATCGCAATGCCCTCCTGCGACGTCGGGCCGGAAGTCAGTGGCTCAGGCGCTCCGTTCGGAAAACGCTGGCGCCAAATATGAAATTGACCATCGGTCTCAACCGAAAGGTACATCCACTTTCCATCAGGAGACCACGCACCTGAAATGCACGCACCGCTCTGGGGGCCGACGACCCTCACGTCACCATGGCCCTGGAAGGGAACCACGCGGCATGGAAGAATGTTGCCGCGACTTCCCATCTCGACGGCAAGCACCCATTCACCATCGGGGGAGAGATAGGAATGATGGAGCATGCCGCGCTCGCCGGGGGGAACGTAAACGTCTCGACTCTGCCCGCGGCCCAGATCCGTAGTGACAAGAACCAAGTGGAGTCCCTCTCTAATCTCCGAAAATAGTAGGCGCTTCCCGCCTTCGATCCACGTTAATGAGGAAGCGTTAGGCAGAAATAGGCGTGGGTCACCGCCAAGAACCGGCACGTCCCAGACGTCCCAGGGATCGACCGTACTGTATGCAATGTTCGAGCCATCGGGAGAGAAGGAAGGGCTTAACTTTACCGAGGAGTCGTGTGTGAGCTGGACGGGTTGGCCGCCCGGCATGAACTTTACGTAGACCTGTCCCGGCCCCAAAAATGAATCACTTCCGCGGATGAAGGTTAGCATGCGTCCATCCGGAGACAGGGCCGGGTACACCACGGAGTCCGTAAAAAAAGTGAGTTGCTCCCAATCTTTGCTGAGACGAGGACCGCTGCGAAGCGAATGAAGTAGGAAAAACGTTCCAACCAGAGCCGCCAGCACAATAGCCAAAGCTGCAATGTAGTAGTAGCTTTTTCTTCTCGCTTGTCTTGATGCCGCGCCCGAAGCGCCCGGCTGTGACTCGGTTACTAGGCCTTCACTTTGTCCCGAAGGCAGCGCATGCGAGCGGCTCGAGCTGCTGTCTCGCTTCAGCCTCAGTAATTCTGCCTTCAAGTCGGCCGCGTGCTGGTAACGCAGATTTCGGTCTTTTTCCAGAGCCCTATGGATTACTTCTTCGAGCTTTGGGGTAAGGTCGGCATTTAGCCGCATGGGCGCAACTGGCGTGCGATTCAGAATCGCCTCCGCAATTACGCCGGAGGTCTCGCCCCGGAAGGGCAGAGCTCCTGTCACCATTTCGTACAGCACCACACCAAATGAAAACAGGTCCGTTCGCGAATCGAGTTCCTCACCCCGCACCTGTTCAGGTGACATGTATGCAACTGTTCCAATTGCTGAACCTGGACTGGTGAGATATTGTGGCAAATCCGAGGTCGCAGCAGTCATCTCGCTCCCTATTTCCGAGACTTTCGCCAGACCAAAATCTAGAATTTTCGCGCTCCCTCGGCTAGTCACAAAAATATTGCCCGGCTTGATGTCGCGATGCACGATACCCTTAGCGTGGGCTGCTTCCATCGCGTCGGCAATCTCAATTGCCAGTGATAGAATCGCCCCCATTGGCAGAGGACGCGCATCAATCCGATGTTTCAGCGTCATCCCTTCCAGAAGCTCCATAACAATAAAGGAGCGGCCCTCCTGCTCGCCAATGTCGTATATCGTGCAGATATTGGGGTGATTGAGTGCTGATGCGGCTTGCGCTTCGCGTTGGAAACGAGCGCGCGCCTGCGGGTCGCGCGCAACCTCCTGGGGCAAGAACTTCAGCGCAACGAAGCGACGAAGACGAGAGTCCTCCGCTTTATAAACCACACCCATCCCGCCACCACCGAGCTTCTCGACAATACAGTAGTGGGAGATGGTCTGGCCGATAAGCGCGTCGGGATCCGTCATAGAGCCGCCATCTTAGGTTGGGGGCAGAAGGCAAGTCAACGACTCGGACCAACACTGTGTCAAAGCTCTTTAGAAATGTCCCCTTCCTTACCTCAATAGAAATGTCCCCTTTTTTTTTATCTTCTATCTCTGTTTCCTTCGTTTGGCTGCTCTCTTCCGAAGAATTTTGCGTCCTGTTGGCTTGGCCCGGAGCGCAGCCCTGCGTAGCCCGCAGGGCGGAGCGTTTAGGGCGAAGCGTAGGGCCAAGCCAGTTTGGAGGCGCGCTTCTGCAGCTCCGGGCGACGGGGTTCGTGCCATGGATGGCTGGGCGGCGGCGTCCATTTCCGCTTCTTGACTGAAATCGGCACCCGTGGGTTCGCCTTGCGGGCCGCTGTCTCAAGACCCTGCGGCTGCACTGGCGCAGCAATCTCCCGACAGGGCAACGCCTGCCCGCCGTACTCGATGGTTATCCTGCCGTATCGCCCCTCGCAGACCCACACTTTGCTCCGCGCCGGCACGATGTGCCCGCTCTGCGGTTCCAGCTGGAAAAAGTGGTTGTCGTACCGCACCACCCAATCGTCACTGACCGTGCGTTCACTCTCCAACCGAAAGATCCGCTCCAGTTCTGCCGCACGCGGCGCCCGACGGTGATAGTCCTCCGGCCGCGCAGCAGCCCGTGCGAAACGCTGGTTGTGTTCCGGCAAATACTCCCGCTCCAGGTACACATTCGCCGCTTCGTGACTGTGGATCTCCCTCCGCCGCAGTTTTTTCACCAAGCGGTCCTGGTGGGTGCCGTGCTGCCGTTCTACGCGCCCCTTGGCTTGCGGAGAATTCGCGGCGATCAGCTGGATCCCCAACTTCGCGCACATCCGCCCAAACTGCGTCACCGGCTCTTCCCCACGCATCCGCTCCCCGGCGTTCGCCGGCCGCTTGTACAAGTTCTTCCAATCCACGTACAGCGCCAGCGGCACCCCATAGCGCTCGATCCATGCACGCAGCGTGTCGGCCACCGCCCAGATCGTCTCTTGCTCCCCGAGCCAAGCCAGCGTCTTGTTCGTGGCGTCATCGACCATATCGATCAGACACCCCTCCGGCCCGCGCTCCTCCAGCCATGCGTGGAAGCTCCCGTCCATCTGCACCATCTCCCCAAAATGTTCTTTGCGGTCGCGCCGTCGCCGATGGCGCCGCCTTCGCCGCTCCCGACTCCATAAACCCTCCGCCAGCATCCAACGCCGCAGCGTTTCGGCGTCCACCTGCAAACCATCCTCGGCCGCCAGGTGTTCTGCGGCCAGCGTCGGCCCAAACCGCTCGCCCACCTCTCCGCCGTACTTCTCCCGCACCAGCCCGAGCACCTTCTGCCGAAACTTCTTCTCGTGACCGTGATTCGAAGACCGCCCCGCACTGCGGTGCTGCAGCCCGGCCGCCCCTTCCTCGCGATACCTCTTCCACAGTCGCTTCGCTTGCCGGTAGCTCACTTGCATCAGCCGCCCGGCATCCACCACCCGCAGCTGTTTACTTCGGATTCGTGCCAGAACTTCTACCCTTGCTAACTCTCGCTTGCTCATCTCTGTCCGTCCCACGCTGACCTCCCAAAGGAGCTCAGCTTAAGGGGACATTTCTATCGAGGACAAAAGGGGACATTATCACTGAGGTTCAACACGACTCGGACCAACACGACTCGGACCGCCGAAAAGTCAATTTACAGGTGAAGAATTACAGGTGAAATTTTATTGGGATTCCGAGAAAAACTCTCTAAGTGAAAAATATGGTAGGCCCGTGGGGACTCGAACCCCAAACCTCTACCGTGTCAATCTGTCGTGATTAGGTTTTACAACAACTTACAAGACCGCGGGGACTGCCAAAATACGCGGAAGTCGTGCAAGACATCATTCACCGTGGGTTGGATTGTGGGTTAGAAATATTCAGACGCTTATGTTCACCTGAGCCATAGATGATCAGGCTTATCAGTTTGCATTTCTTGCATTCGGGCAGTTGACTGTATACGCTAATAGCGTATAGTAGTTAGTATACGCTAGCGGCGTACAAGGAGTCGAATGGAATTCTTTGAAGCTCCCGTCTTCACCCGCTACGTTTCTAGTTATCTGCCTGACGACGAGTACCGTGAAATGCAAGGTCGCTTGGCGAGTGCGCCGGAAACAGGCAATATGATTCCGGGGACAGGAGGATTTCGAAAGCTTCGTTGGGTGGACCCGAAGCGAGGAAAGGGACAAAGAGGCGGCTTGAGGGTGATCTACTACTATTTTCCGAGTGAGCAACAGATTTGGCTCATGACGCTCTACGCCAAGAATGAGGTGTCGGACCTTACGCCCAAACAAAAGCAGGCACTGAAATGTGCCATTGAGGATGAACTCCGGGTCCGGCAGACCGCTAAGCTCCGAAAGCGAACGAAATCACGGAGGCAAATGCTATGAGCAAGAGAAAGATTTTCGACGAAATGATGGAAGGAGTCGCGGCGATGAAGAGTCACCGCGAGGGGAAAATCACATTGCGCACCTACAAGATCGAGGTGGCGCCACTTCCCAAGGTGGACTCGAAATTGATTCGCGACACCCGCAAGAGGCTCCATTGTTCACGAGCCGTCTTTGCTCGCCGCCTGCATATTAACGAGCGCACCCTGGAAAAGTGGGAGCAGGGCCGCGCCAAGCCAAACCCCCAAGCTGCGGCCCTAGTCCTGTTAGTCCGCACCTTTCCAGACACTCTCGACCGGCTGGAACAGGTTGCCGTAGGTTAGCTCAACGACACGATAGTGTCCCAGTGTTTTTCCAAGCATGACGGGCACTTGGTTTTCGTGGGCGAAGCTTAGGATGCTCGATTAGTCAAGTCAACGAGGAGCGTTCGAGGATAGTCGTCCTCTGACCTCGCGAGTTAAACTCTCACGACGCACTTCGAATCGTGGACTCGACTATTTGCACTTCCGGCATCTCTGCTCGGATCCGGCACCAGATGCGATGCGCGGTGTGCCGTTGCTTCCGTGGCGCTTTCTTATCCGCTTCCAGAAGCGCATCGATGAACGTCATCACCGGTCCCAGCTTTGGTCGCTCTCGCACAGGTGTCTTTCGTTCTATCGGAACTGCCCTCAGCACAGCTTCACGGACCATGCGCCGATGAATCCCCAGCTTCTTGGCGATCCCTCGAATCGTTCCATCACCATGCTCATACTCACTTCGTACCTGCTCGAATAGCTCCACCTTGGCTCTCCTGTCCACCCGGCCTCCCTTTGTGCGATTGAGCCCGAAGCGGAGTCTACGGTAGCTGATTTTCAGTAGAGTGGGGCCAAATCAAAGTATCGAAATCAGTTCCGCTGTGAACCCCGCTAGGAGGTCATCCCGAGCAGCCAAGATCGCGGAAATCGTGCGCTGCGGAACGGATTCCTCAACTGTTTGGAGATCTTCCGCCCCCGGATGGAGAAACAGGTGTGCGTGCGCGTCGATGAGACCTGGCGAGAGCGTCCGATCACCAAGATCGAGCAGTTGCGAGCCCGCAGGATGCTTCACCTCCGAACCCGCTTCCACAATTCGTTGGCCCATGACCAGCACTTCGCCGGGTTCTAACAGACGGCCGTTCTTCATGTCCAAGAGGCGACCTGCGTGTAGCACAATCGCTTGCTGTGTTGTGGGTTGAGTTGCCGTCTGCGCCACAGAGCCGGTCACGTACAACATCGGCGACAACATTAACCAAGATAGGCACACGGCAATCTAATTTCACATTTCCCCCGACGGGACATCTCGCCCGCTTCGACGAATTCACATTGACGAGATCGGCGCAATTCTCAAGTTGAGGTCTTTTACGTGATAGACTCCCGTTACTAACCACGGCACCACCAGCACGGCATACCCGCCTGTGGTTTGGGAACGAGTGGAAACGTAGAAATGACACCTGAAGAAAGATTTGTGACGTTTAATAGTGCCGATAGAGCGAAGCACCTCCCAACGAGGCGTCTGCGCCGTGTCGGTGTCGCTCTTGCCTCTTGGAGTTGTCTCGCACTAAGCAGCTTTCTTTCGTTTCCAGCTAATGCTCAGGATGTGCTGCCTCAGCCACAGCCACCCTTCAAAGGCAAAATCGAACGCACCGCGAAGGATTCCACTCCCGATTTTCCGAAAGGTGTCGAAGCGCCGAAAGGCGCTCCAAATGTCCTCTTGATTTTGACCGACGACGTTGGCTTTGGAGCGAGCAGCACTTTTGGTGGACCAATTCAGACGCCTAACTTTCAACGACTCGCGGACAGCGGACTCCGTTACACCATGTTCCACACCACCGCACTCTGTTCTCCGACCCGGGCCGCGCTGATTACCGGGCGCAATCATCACTCGGACGCAAGCGGCGTCATCACAGAGATGGCGACGGGTTATCCGGGTTACAACTCGCTAGTGCCCAAGAGTTCAGGTTCCGTGGGAGAAGTTCTGAGGGAGAACGGCTACAACACTTCGTGGTTCGGCAAAATGCACAACGTGCCAGACTGGATGTCGAGCCAGGCTGGACCGTTTGATTTGTGGCCAAGCGGTCTGGGCTTTGAATACTTTTACGGATTTCTCGGTGGTGACTCCGACCAATGGCATCCGGCTCTGTATGAGAACACCGTGCCGATTGAACCCTATCTTGGAAATCCCAATTACATTCTCGACCATGACTTAGCCGACAAGGCAATCACCTGGATGCAGATACAACACGCACTCGCTCCGAATAAGCCGTGGCTTCTCTACTACGCAACGGGTACTGCACACGCACCCCATCAAGCACCGAAAGAGTGGATTGCGAAGTACAAAGGGCAGTTTGACCAAGGATGGGACAGGGTTCGTGAAGAGACACTCGCACGGCAGAAGCAACTCGGCATCGTTCCGGCGAACACGCAATTGACGAAACGCCCGGAACAGCTTGCCGCTTGGGATACTTTGTCACCCGACCAAAAACGCCTCTTCGCACACATGATGGAAGTCTACGCAGGCGCACTCTCCTACGCTGACAATCAAATCGGGCGCGTGCTCGATGCCGTCAAGGACTCAGGACAACTCGACAATACGATGGTCATCTTCATAATGGGAGACAACGGCGCGAGTGCCGAGGGCACACTGCAAGGCACGACAAACGAGGTAGGCACTGCCGCTAATGGTGTTCCTGAGAGCCTGCCCTATCTGCTTTCCATGATGGATCAATTGGGCGGACCCAACGCATATAACCACTATCCCGTTGGTTGGGCACTTGCCATGGATTCACCAATGCAGTGGACGAAACAAGTTGCCTCACACTTCGGCGGCACCCGCAACGGCATGGTGATTTCCTGGCCGGGGCACATCAAGGATGCAGGCGGGATACGCTCCCAGTTTTCGCATGTCATCGACATCGTCCCGACCATCTACGAAGCGGCTGGTATCACTCCTCCAAGAATCATGGATGGAGTGGAACAGAAACCGTTGGAGGGCACGAGCCTAGTCTACACATTCGACAATGCAAAGGTGCCCACGCGCCATACCACGCAGTATTTCGAGTTGGTCGGGAATCGCGCAATTTACAAGGACGGTTGGATGGCAAGCACAACGCCATTGCGCTTGCCTTGGGTGACTAGCGGTTCGGAACCAAACCCTGACGACTTCAAGTGGGAGTTGTACAACATCAACGAGGATTTCAGTCAGGCCAACAATTTGGCAGAGAAAAATCCCGCGAAACTCAAGGAACTTCAAGACGCATTCGACGTTGAGGCAAAGAAGTATAACGTTTACCCCATCGATTCGAGTTTTGCCGAGCGTGCCGACCCGACAATTCGACCAAGCCTAACTCGTGGGCGTAATGAGTTCACATATTATCCGGGTATGATTCGAATCCCAGAAGGTTCCGCTCCGAACTTCAAAAACAAATCTTGGGCGATTGGCGCAGAGGTGACCATTCCCGACGGCGGGGCGAATGGCGTGCTGGCAACGATTGGCGGACGTTATGGCGGTTGGGCGTTGCTGTTGCAGGACAACAAACCTCAATTCGTGTATGCATTCTCAAACCAACCTGAGCATAAATACCGCATCACTTCGGACCAGCCGCTTACGGCGGGAAATCATGTGATACGGCTCACCTTCAAGTACTCTGGAGGGGGAATCGGGAAACCGGCGACCGGAGTTCTGTTCGTGGACGGTAAGCAGGTTGGGGAAGGGCAGATTCCGAGAACGATTCCAATCCGTTTCTCTCTCGATGAGACCTTCGATGTCGGAGAAGACACGGGGACTCCAGTTGTAGAGGACTACGTGAACAAAATGCCGTTCGCATTCACGGGCACGCTCAAGAAACTTGTTGTAGTTCTCGAACCAGACAAACTGTCGGACGAAGAAAGAAAACGGATGCTTGAGGAGGAAGCAAAGGCTTCGATGGCCGTTCAATAAGTGTGGCGGGCAAGGCTCCATAACTTGCGTACACGGGAAAGTGCAGGTCACGGGCCGGAAGCGGCATTCGGGGAAGTGAAAATCAGATGGTCGCTAACCCTGAGATTGAGTCTCGGGCGTTATGAGGAGCCTTGCCCTGACCGTTCCATATCCAATTCCAAGTTTCTTAGCTATCTCTCGCAGACTTAGGCCTTGCGCCTTCAACTCCAAAATCCTCTCGCGGTCCACTGTGCTCTTCGGGCGACCGTGTTTCTTGCCATTCTCCCGTGCGTTGCGAATCCCGGCACTTACCCTTTCCCGGATCAGATCACGCTCAAGCTGCGTGACCGCCGACACAATCGTGAAAAGTGCCTGACCCAACGCGCTACTGGTGTCGATGTTCTCCTGGTAAGAGATGAACTGGATGTCAAGCGACCGGAACTCCTCCAACGCCAAACGCAGGTGTTCGTGGAGCGAGCGAAGCGGTCAAAGCGCCACACGATGATTGCGTCGAACTCACCCGGACTGCTACGCTGTGTCTCATCCCGATCTCCCCAAAACTCTTAGTCAGGATTTCCAGTTCAGCAACCAATATGCGAGAGCCTATTCTGGCGAACTCAAGTGCGTCAAGGATTACAAAATGCTTGTGTCGATCTTCAAGGACCTTGAGCCATTCCAGGCACAGATTCCGTTCTATATAGATAAGAGAGGAAGCCATGAAATCAGACAAGCTGGGCTAGAATGAGGATCTGATTAAAGCCTATGAAACGATGAAAAAGGCGATGGTCGGGAGGAATCTCGCAAGGACAAAAACGACAAAAGACACTAAGCGCACATCTCTGCTATACATGCCAAGCGAGAAACATGCGGGCGTCTTGTCGCCATCCGAGAGCTGCATTGTCTCCAGCCTCTCGAGTCGGCGGATCAGGAATCCCCTCTACGCAGAACCATCAAGGCGGCAGGGTCCCAAAGAAATTGTCGAATGCGAACTTTAGAAGTGGGCTCTTTTATGTTTGAGAGGACAGCACGACCAAGGAGACTTAGCATGAATACAAACCGCAGCCATAAAGCAGTTGCGCGAATCTTTCAGCAGAGCGTCGCGCTTGTCGGGATCCTAGCAGCAACCTTGCTCTCCGCACCGTCAAGCTATGCTCAAACGAACACCGCTACGGTGCCCACTCCCCTCATTGTCGCTCCCATCGACGAGGCCAATCGAGTTGTGCTGGCAGGCAATACTCGCGGCGAGGTTCGACCCGAGTTCGACCGTGGTCCGGTCGAGGACTCGTTCCCGCTGAATGGGATGCAACTGCAACTGAGGCGTTCTCCTGAGCGCGAGAAAGCTGCTGAAGAGATGGCCGACGAACTCCAGCGAAATGGTTCTGCCCGGTTTCATCAATGGCTCACGGCCGAGCAGTACGCCGAACAATTCGGTGCAGCCCCGGAAGACATCGCCAAGATCAGCGCGTGGCTTAGCACCCATGGCTTCACGGTTCACGCGCCCAGCGTGAGCCGGATGACCATCGATTTCACGGGTACTGCGGGGCAGGTGCGCGAGGCTTTTGGCACTGAAATCCACATACTCGAAGTCAAAGGCGAGCGACACATTGCAAACGTGCGTGACCCGTCGATTCCCACTGCCCTCGAACCGGCGATCGAAGGCATTGTGTCCCTGCACGATTTTCGGCCGCGTTCCTCGGTCGTACATAGGTCTCAGTTCACGTTTCCAACGAATGGGGTAATCACAGGCTCGACATTCTTCGCCGTTACGCCGTCGGACCTGGCAAAGATCTACGGGTTCAACCCACTTTTTGCGGAGGGTATCACGGGCCAGGGGCAGACCATTGCCTTGATAGAGGATACGAACGTTTTTGATCCGAACGACTGGAAGACGTTCAGGAAGACGTTTGGGCTCGACGCCTACGGCGCCGGGTCGTTCAAGACCGTGCATCCTGGGGGCTGCACCGATCCGGGAGTTGCGCAGTTCGATTACGAAGCAATCTTGGACGTCGAGTGGGCCAGTGCCGCGGCTCCTAGCGCCGACCTTCAAATGATTTCTTGCGCCGATACCGCAACCCTCTTTGGCGGGTTCATCGCCATGCAAAACCTAGTAAATCAACCTCAAGTCCCGGCGATCGTCAGCTATAGCTATGGAGAATGTGAGGTTTCAAATGGTGCAGCGGCGAATGCGGCACAAAAGGCCGTCTCATTGCAGGCGGTGCTCGAGGGCGTGTCGATCTTCGTGGCCGCTGGAGATAATGGGCCAGATTTCTGTGAATACCTGGCCCCCGCTGCATCTGGAATTTCCGTCAACGCGTTTGCTTCGACGGCTTACGACATCGCGGTTGGTGGTACCGACTTCGGCGATACCTACGCAGGCACAACGGGGAGTTACTGGTCGGGAACCAATGGGAACCATTATGGCTCTGCGCTGGGATACGTTCCGGAGATCCCCTGGAACGATAGCTGTGCGAGCACGCTCATCTCTAACTTCCTCGGATATCCGGCGACTTACGGCGCAACCGGGTTCTGTGCGTTCGCTGGCGTCTACTTCACAGAGCCTTGGGCAGGTGCCGGCGGTCCAAGTAATTGCGCAACGGGCGTCGAAATCCCGGACAGCGCCGGCAATATTCCGGCCGATGGGACCTGCAAGGGCTGGAAAAAGCCGAGCTGGCAGCACATTGTTGGAAACCCACAGGACGGCGTTCGGGACATACCTGACATCTCGCTGTTCGCAGCCGACGGCGCATGGAATCACGCCTACGTGTACTGCGACTCGAATACCAGCAACTATGGTGCACCGTGCACCGGAGTGCCGAGCAACTGGTCTCTAGGTGGAGGCACCTCATTCGGTACGCCGATCATGGCCGGCATGCAGGCGCTTGTAAATCAGGTCTGGGGCGGGCGCCAAGGCAACCCGGCACCCGTCTACTACGCCATCGCCCGCAGTCAGTATGGAACGCATGGAAACCCGGCCTGCGATACTTTCGCTCCAGGCGGTCCCGCTTGGAACTGTACCTTCAACGACGTCACCGTGGGCGACAACGACATCGACTGTGTTGGCCCGTACAACTGCTACGATCCTGATGCTGGGGCGGGAGTGATCGGAGTTCTCTCTCTGTCAGACAGCACGTACAAACCTGCGTACAAGGCTGGAGTGGGCTGGGACTTCGCCACCGGACTCGGTACAGTCAATGCGACGCAACTCGTTCTGAATCCGATTTGGGCCGAAGGCGTCGGCCCGTAGTCAGGGTTCTACGGAACTGACCCATTATGCCCAACTTGAAAACACAGCCAGAAACACCCATTTACAGGTGAAGAATTACAGGTGAAGTTTTTGTGGGACTCTGAAGCAAACTCTCTAACCCATTGTGAGCGACCTGAGACATAGGTGACACATTGTACCGGACACATAGGTAACACTTTCCTCCCATGAAGGGAGGGAAAGATGCCTTGGAAGGAGTGTTCGGTGACAGACGAGAGGATGCAGTTTGTGGCTCGCCGGCTAGCCGGCGAGGCGATGGCCGAGCTTTGCAGGGAGTTTGGGATCTCCCGCAAGACTGGCTACAAGATCTTCGATCGCTATCAGGAATGCGGGATTCAGGGACTTACGGACAGAAGCCGACTTCCGTATCGCTACGCCAACCAACTGCCCTTTCAGGTCGAGAACTTCATCCTGAACGTGAAGCGTGAGCACCCCAGCTGGGGTGCGCGGAAAATCAAGGAACGAATATTGCGCCGGTTCTCCGACATCCCGATTCCAGCCAAGAGCACCATCCATGCGGTGCTGGATCGCCATGGACTAGTCGAGCGGCGCGGCCGTCGGCGTCGTCGTGCGCAAGGCACGGCTCTCTCACTTGGTCAGCGACCCAACGAACTATGGTGCACCGATTACAAGGGGGAGTTCCTGCTCGGCAATCAGCACTACTGCTATCCGCTGACGGTGACCGACCACGCCAGCCGTTTTCTGTTGACCTGCGAGGCGCTTTCTTCCACCAAGGAAAGCTACGCTTTTACTGTATTTGAGCGGCTTTTTCAGGAACGCGGCCTGCCCGCCAACATCCGTAGCGATAACGGTGTGCCCTTCGCTTCCGCTCACGCCTTGTTCAACCTGAGCAAGCTCGCGGTGTGGTGGCTGCGCCTGGGCATCGGTATTGAACGCATCAAACCTGGCCATCCGCAACAAAACGGCCGCCACGAACGCATGCATCTCACGCTGAAGAAAGAAGCCACCAAACCGGCCGCACGGAACTTCCTGCAACAGCAGGCCAGGTTCGACAAGTTCATCGATGTCTTCAACAACGAACGTCCTCATGAAGCCTTGGACATGAAGTGTCCGGTCGAAGTCTATCAACCCTCCAACCGTGCCTACACCGGACTGCCAGACATCGACTACCCGCTCCACGACAAAACCATCGTGGTCACCCGTTGCGGCAGAATCTGTCTGGGCCGCAAGAAAATCAATTTCAGTCAGGTCTTTGCTGGCCAAGCCGTGGGCATCAAAGAAGTGCACGACGATATCTGGCTTGTGAGTTTTATGAATTACGATCTAGGATACTTCGATCTGGAGACTCGGGTGCTCGAACCACTCGAAAATCCGTTCGGCCCAAAAGTGTTACCTATGTCCTAGGTACAAAGTGTTACCCATGTGTCCGGGTCGGACCTGAAACAAATGGTAGGCCCGTGGGGACTCGAACCCCAGACCTCTACCGTGTCAAAGCCGCTTTATTATGTACGGCCGATGACTTAGAGGGTGTTATGGGCTGCTTAAGTACCTGGAAGTACGCCTAAGACGGAATCGTGACAGGTGAAATTACAGGTGAAGAAATTCTGCTCGTGCCGAGGAAGGCGATTACGATTGAACTCTACACGCAGTCGCCGATGGAGTTGGTGATCACCACGCAGGAGCAAGTGCTGAGCGCGATTCTTGATCAGCCGACGACCAGACGCCCTGATTAGAACGGCAGGGATTTCTCTCAGACGACTGGACTTCTGACAAGAGTTTCTTATTGCGGCAGTCCTATCCGGCGCAACAGGTCGGCGAAGCGCGGGTCGGAGCGAAGATTGTCGAGTTCCGGGTCAACTTTGATCGTATCGACATGATTGCCAGCAGCAACGGCTTTCTCCAGAGCCGCGAATGCATTGTCCTTCTCGCCGAGCATTGCGTAATCTACAGCAGCGCCATAGTGGTCGCCTTTGGCTTCTGTGTCTATGGCATTCTTCCTGAGGTACCCTGTATAACCCGACTTCTCAAAAACCTGTCCAAGTTCGCTAGCACGCGCTTCGTGACCTTTTAACTGCTCGACTTTGATCCATTGCTCCATCGCCTGTTTATAGTTCCCCATTTGCTCATATGCGTCTCCAAGGCTTTCCACCGCGTCAACATGTTTGGGGTTTATTTCTAGCGTTTTGTTCGCCTGCTCGATGGCCTGAGTGTAATCACGGTTGTTGTAATACGCCTGCGCAAGCCCGGTGTTATACAACAACGAGAGAGGATCAAGCTCCACGGCTTTGCGACACTCAGTGATCCCCTCCTGAGGTCTTCCCATTTCAGCGTCGAACCAGCATGAGACTTCATGGGCATAGGCAGAACTGGGGTCAAGTGCCAGACCCTTTCGAATCTCCGCTTCTGCCTCCGAGAAGTTCCGGAAGAAAAACATATCAACCGACGCCAGCGAGATGTGAGCCTCGGGATTCTGAGGATCAAGCTCCAGTGCGCGTAGTGCTAGGGTTCGCGCCTTGTCGATGGCCTCGCGGCCAGAGTGGCCATAGTACGCCTGATAGGTGTAGACATCTGCCAGCCCGGCATACGCCGCGGCATAGTTCGGGTCTCTGGCAACCGCCTTGTCGAAAAACTCGGCTGCTGCCTTATAATCTCCCTGGGTTAACTTTTCGAGCCGATACCGCCCCTTCAGGTAAAACTGATAGGCCTCGGCATCCTTCGTGCCGACTTTCGCGACGCTTGCTTGTTCGGTTCCGCTTAGCTGCGGACGCAGTTGGCTGGCAATGTCACGGGTGATGGCGGCTTGCAACAACGAGGCATCCTTGGTGCTGCGGGTGTAGCGTTTGCCCCAGAGTTGCGCCCCAGTTGCGACGTTGACCAACTCGGTTTCGACATTGAGTTCACTGCCATGCTCCACCACGCGCCCCGTCAGCACGGCATCGACATGCAGATCGTGCCCGACCCCTTGCGGATCGTCCTGCCGAGATTTGTAGTGGGACACGGTGCTCCGAGCCATCACTCGGAGATTCGGGAGCCGGGAAAGAGAGTTGGTGATCTCCCCGGAGATACCTTCCCCGAGGTAGTCCATTTCGGGGTCTTTGCTCGCATTCGGAAACGGAAGTACGGCGATGGAATGAATTGGTGTTGCATCTGAAGTGCGGGAAGTGAGGGAGCGCCACGCCAAAAACGCAGCACCGACAATTAGCACTGCCGCCCCACTTGCGACCAAGCGCCAAAGCAGTGGGCGTGAATATGTTCTGGCTCCCGCATCTGCGACCGTAGCAGCAGCCTTGCCGCTTTCTGTGTCCCGCTTCAGTCGCCTGAGATCAGCCCGCATCTCGGCGGCGGACTGGTAGCGAACGTCGCAGTCTTTCTCCAGAGCCTTGTTGATGACTTCTTCTAACTTCGGTGGGAGTTCCGGGTTGAGTCTTACCACCGGGACGGGCGTTCGGTTCAGAATTGCGTCGTGTACGATGGCTGTCGTCTTGCCTGAGAACGCCGTCCGGCCTGTCGCCATCTCATAGAGGACTGCCCCGAACGAGAACAAATCCGTGCGTGCGTCCAGTTCTTCCCCCCGCGCTTGTTCCGGCGACATGTAAGCGATCGTGCCCATCGTCGTGCCGGGGCTGGTTAAGAGTTCCCCCGCCGTGGCGGTCGGCATTTGCGACACGCCGACACTAGGGCCAACAGGGACCAGTTTCGCTAGCCCGAAGTCCAGAATCTTGGCGTGACCACGCTCGGTTACAAGAATGTTCGCTGGCTTGATGTCGCGGTGGACGATTCCTTTGGCGTGAGCAGCGTCGAGCGCATCGGCAATCTCAATTCCCAGTCCAAGGACCTTTTCAAGCGGTAAAGGCTGACCATCGATGAGATGCCTCAGCGTATGCCCGCCGAGAAACTCCATCGCGATGAACGGCTGCCCGTTGTGTTCACCGATTTCATAGATGGTGCTGATATTTGGATGGTTCAGAGCGGAGGCAGCTTGTGCCTCACGGTCAAAGCGACTTAGAGCTTGTGAGTCTGGCGCGAACCCGTCTGGAAGGAATTTCAAGGCAACGAAACGATGGAGTTTCGTGTCCTCTGCCTTATAAACAACGCCCATACCTCCTCCGCCGAGTCTTTCAAGGATGCGGTAGTGAGAGATGGTTTCGCCAATCATGGTTTGGAGCAGAACTCCGCGCTGCGATGTTAGAGAGGGGGTGGAGGGGAAGTCAATGAATTGTTAGCGGGTGTGGCTCCGGACCATTCTCGAGTGAAGCTTTCTGGTGATCTTTGCTAAGTGAAAACGATGGTAGGCCCGTGGGGACTCGAACCCCAGACATCTACCGCGGTCTCGGCGACCAGGCGCAAACCCCTGGGAGCCTTACTCCGCGTTCTTCCACTTCATCTGATAAATCTGGGTCACGCTGGTATCGCTCATCGTTGCGATCTTGCCCTCTGGCGTGATGGATACGAAATCCTGCACCCCACCCAGGAGTGCGTTCAACCCCGTAAACTTCGAGAATAACTCCCACTTCCCATCTGGCACCGTCAGCCGGTAGATTCCTTTTTGCTCGGCGGTCGCCGCTTCCGACGGGCCGCGCATCAAATAAAGTGACTTCGAATCCGGCGCCCACACAAAAAATCCCCAGTCGTGTTCAAATAACTTCAACTGCTTCCATTGCTTTGTCTTCACGGAATAAATCGTCAGGCTCTTCGGTGGATTCTGAATTCCGGCCAGGTACTGCCCGTCAGGTGACCACAATGGCGCATAATATCCGTCCGAGCCTGGCATGGTCGACACCATCTTCGTCTTCAGATCCAGAATGCGGATGCGCAGGTGTCCAGCAATCGGGTAATCGTTAAAGTAGATGGACTCCCCATCCGGCGACCAGCTCGGTAGCACTTCCGTGAAACCCTCCGAGGTCAGCTTTTCCGGTGCGCCACTATCGACGCTGACGCGATAAAGCTCCTTCCAGTCGGAATACGCAATCCACTTGCTGTCTGGCGACCACGTGGGCATCTGCGCCAGGCTGTCTGTGAGTTGCAGCTTCTCGCTACCATCGGGCTTGCAGCGCCACAAATAACCTCTCGGATAATCCGTGTATGCTATCCATTTTTGGTCTGGTGAAACCACAAGCTGTGTTGCGGGTAATCCTTCCAGGTACGGCAAGAACCGTTTTTCTTTCTCGTCGTAATATTGCATTGAGCCCTGAGCTAGGCGCCCTACGACGAACATTCCATTGCCATCGCGGCTTGGAGCCATTGCGGTTACTTCGGGTTGGCCTGGCGTCAATTGCACTGCAGACGGTTTCTTCCAAAATTCGTACCACCTTGGCTCTAGGTATTCATAGAGATTGTTGGCACCACCTTTGTAGGAGCTGAATACAAAATGCTTTCCACCTGGAGTCCAGATTCCGTTAGAGACGTCGGTGTCCTCTGCCCAGTGATCAGGAAGAGGAAGAAGATGTGGATTACTGCCATCCACGTTCAGTTCCCAGATCCTCGTAAGATCGACCTCCAGGGTGCTTCTCGACACTGTCACGCGAAGTTTTTTGGAGTCTGGCGAGAAAACGGGATTGCCCGGCACCATGTGGTGAGTATTCCAGAGCTCCTTTACGTTTTGTCCTGCGCTGTCACACACGTAGACCGATTCTTTCTCATTGAAGGCAATCCGCTTGCCATCCGGGGAATAGCTTGCGCCGCGTGCCGTGATATTTCCTAAGCGCTTCGCCGGACCTCCGAGAACGGGCATGGTCCATATCGTTCCGCGCTGAGTTTCGTCGTACAGATTGCTCTGCTGCAGTAAAAACTCAGAGCCATCTGGCGAGACATCTAGGATACTCATCTCGCCGATCGCGGCGCGGAGAGGAGCAGTGGCTCCTCCTCTTATGGACATTTCCATGGGGACAGCTCCAATGAAGAAATAGACGCGCGATCCGTCGGTGAAGATCGAGGGGCTTTTTGTTTCGCTCGAAAACGTGAGCTGTTCCATAGCCAGTGGCGCAGACTCGGCGGGCGTACCGCGGCCGGCGAGTGCAACCCACGCGAGGGTGCATATCACCGCCGTGACCCCAATCCAGATCCATTTCTTCGACTTTTCTTGTTTTGCCAGTTCTGCAGGTAATCCGCTCTGCGACCGTTCCGTCTCCTTCTTCATCAGCCGACGCAGATCCACCATCAATTCATGCGCCGATTGATAACGGTCCTCGCGATCCTTTTCCAGAGCCTTCACAACGATTCGTTCGAGCTCTTCGGGTACTTGGGGATTCACCTCGCAAATGGATTTAGGCGCTTTATGCAGAATCTCCCCGATGATCGTTGCGGGAGACTCTCCGGGGAACGCTTGCTTTCCGGTCGCCATCTCATAGAGAACAATCCCAAACGAGAAAATGTCGCTGCGGGCGTCGATCTCCTTATCCTGTGTCTGTTCCGGGGACATGTATGCCACGGTTCCGACGATGGTGCCGCGTTCTGTGATCGAGGCTGAAATTGTTGGAGACTCGCCAAGCGGAGTGCTATTCAGAATCACGCGTTTAGCGAGGCCGAAGTCAGCCAACTTCACCACACCCAGGTATGTCACGAAAATGTTGGATGGCTTGATATCGCGGTGGACAATCCCATTCTTGTGCGCGATCTCCAGCCCTGCGGCGATCTGCATCGCATAGTCCAGCAACGTCTCAAGCGGCAGCGGGCGCGTTCCGATCTTCTGCTTCAGCGTCTGCCCTTCGAGCAGTTCCATGGCGATGAACGTCTGGCCGTCCTGCTCGCCGATATCATAAACAGTGCAAATGTTGTGGTGATTTAGCGCGGATGCCGCCTGTGCTTCGCGTTGAAAACGAGCCTGAACTTGGACATCCCGCTGTCCTTCCGGTGGAAGAAACTTGAGGGCCACGAAACGTCCAAGCCGGGTGTCCTCGGCCTTGTACACCACCCCGTTTCCTCCAGCACCAAGTTTCTCGACAATCCGGTATCGCGATGTTGGGAGCTGTTCGCCAGGTGGTGTGCGTGGGTCCCCCATTGTCGGCGTATCTTAGAAGTATCTCTCCACACAAGTCAATCAATCGGATTTGGCTGTCGCCGCAAAATGAGAATGTCCGGTTTGTGCAAAGTAGAAATGTCCGGTTCCATGGGAGGCCGAGGGGCCCATGGAACCGGAGCGGATCGCTTTGAATCAACGAGAACGGGACCGATTGAGAGTGTTGCACCAGGTACAGCAGAGGCAGCTGACACAAGTAGCGGCATCGGTGCGGCTGAAGGTGACCGACCGCCAGGTACGGCGGATGCTGCTCCGTCTTCGCGAACAAGGAGATAGCTCACTGGTTCATGGGCTGCGCGGTCGGCCCTCGAACCGCAAGCTGGCGGCCCGCTTGGAGCAGAAGATTTTGGCGCGCCTGCGACAGCGGTATGCGGATTTTGGACCGACGCTGGCCGCGGAGCACTTGGCCCAGGAGGGTTTCGCCGTGAGCCGGGAAACGCTGCGGAAGTGGATGACCAAGGCGGCCTTTTGGCAGCCCCGCTCCCAGCGGGTAAAGGCCGTGCACGTGTGGCGGGAGCGCCGAGCCAGTTTCGGGGAGCTGGTGATGCAGGACAGTTCCCCATTCCGCTGGCTTGAGGACCGCGGGCCGGCTTGCCATCTGATCGCGCTGATCGACGATGCCACCAGTCGCATCTGGGGGCAGTTCACCGAGCACGACACCACGGAAGAAAACATGCGCACCCTGGCAGGATGGTTGCGGCGCTATGGACGGCCCTTGGCCCATTACACCGATAAAAACAGCATCTTTTGCAAAGCCGGCCCGCAGCCCGTTCCGGAACAGCTGCGGGGAGATCCGTCGCGCACGCAGTTTGGGCGGGCGTTGAACGAACTGGGGATCGAATGGATCGCGGCCCACAGTCCGCAAGCGAAAGGGCGTATCGAGAGGCTGTTTGAAACGCTGCAGGACCGGCTGGTGAAGGAGATGCGGCTGGCAGGAATCGACAGCCTGGAGGGAGCCAATCATTTCCTGGAGATGCGCTTTCTTCCGGATTGGGAACAGCGGTTCACGGTGGTCCCGCGGAATGCCCGCAATGCCCATCGACGACTGGGACAGGAACAGCGCCTGGAAGAGATCCTGAGTGTGCGGGTGGCGCGAAGGGTGGCCGAGGATCACACGGTCAGCTGGGATGGAAAACGCTGGGGGCTACTGCGGGAAGACGTTTGTGCCGGGCTGCGTGGAGCTGCAGTAGAGATCGAACGGCGGCTGGACGGAAGTCACTGGCTGCGCTACCGGGGCCGTTACCTGCACCTGCGAGACTGCCCAGAGCCGGTGCGGCCGCCCGCAAGTCCTTCCGGCCTACGGCCTTCAGGACTTGCGGAACAAACACCGAAACCCCAAAACAAAATCAAAACCAAATACCACGTGCCTGCAGAACACCCTTGGAGAAAACCGTGGAAGCGGACATTTCTATCTTGCTAGAAACCGGACATTTCTACTTTGCGTTGACATCAATCGGATTTGGCGTGTCGCCGCAAAATGAGAATGTCCGGTTTGTGCAAAGTAGAAATGTCCGGTTCCATGGGAGGCCGAGGGGCCCATGGAACCGGAGCGGATCGCTTTGAATCAACGAGAACGGGACCGATTGAGAGTGTTGCACCAGGTACAGCAGAGGCAGCTGACACAAGTAGCGGCATCGGTGCGGCTGAAGGTGACCGACCGCCAGGTACGGCGGATGCTGCTCCGTCTTCGCGAACAAGGAGATAGCTCACTGGTTCATGGGCTGCGCGGTCGGCCCTCGAACCGCAAGCTGGCGGCCCGCTTGGAGCAGAAGATTTTGGCGCGCCTGCGACAGCGGTATGCGGATTTTGGACCGACGCTGGCCGCGGAGCACTTGGCCCAGGAGGGTTTCGCCGTGAGCCGGGAAACGCTGCGGAAGTGGATGACCAAGGCGGCCTTTTGGCAGCCCCGCTCCCAGCGGGTAAAGGCCGTGCACGTGTGGCGGGAGCGCCGAGCCAGTTTCGGGGAGCTGGTGATGCAGGACAGTTCCCCATTCCGCTGGCTTGAGGACCGCGGGCCGGCTTGCCATCTGATCGCGCTGATCGACGATGCCACCAGTCGCATCTGGGGGCAGTTCACCGAGCACGACACCACGGAAGAAAACATGCGCACCCTGGCAGGATGGTTGCGGCGCTATGGACGGCCCTTGGCCCATTACACCGATAAAAACAGCATCTTTTGCAAAGCCGGCCCGCAGCCCGTTCCGGAACAGCTGCGGGGAGATCCGTCGCGCACGCAGTTTGGGCGGGCGTTGAACGAACTGGGGATCGAATGGATCGCGGCCCACAGTCCGCAAGCGAAAGGGCGTATCGAGAGGCTGTTTGAAACGCTGCAGGACCGGCTGGTGAAGGAGATGCGGCTGGCAGGAATCGACAGCCTGGAGGGAGCCAATCATTTCCTGGAGATGCGCTTTCTTCCGGATTGGGAACAGCGGTTCACGGTGGTCCCGCGGAATGCCCGCAATGCCCATCGACGACTGGGACAGGAACAGCGCCTGGAAGAGATCCTGAGTGTGCGGGTGGCGCGAAGGGTGGCCGAGGATCACACGGTCAGCTGGGATGGAAAACGCTGGGGGCTACTGCGGGAAGACGTTTGTGCCGGGCTGCGTGGAGCTGCAGTAGAGATCGAACGGCGGCTGGACGGAAGTCACTGGCTGCGCTACCGGGGCCGTTACCTGCACCTGCGAGACTGCCCAGAGCCGGTGCGGCCGCCCGCAAGTCCTTCCGGCCTACGGCCTTCAGGACTTGCGGAACAAACACCGAAACCCCAAAACAAAATCAAAACCAAATACCACGTGCCTGCAGAACACCCTTGGAGAAAACCGTGGAAGCGGACATTTCTATCTTGCTAGAAACCGGACATTTCTACTTTGCGTTGACATCAATCGGATTTGGCGACCGGATTTGGCGGACTCGGACCGCCGAAAAAGCCACTTTACAGGTGAAGAATTACAGGTGAAGTTTTTGTGGGATTTAGAAGAAATCTCTCTAAGTGATTGAAAACGATGGTAGGCCCGTGGGGACCCACACTCTTCACGGCCAGCTACTGCAGCTTCGCGTACTTGGCCTTGGCTTCTTTCAGGATGGGAATATCAGCGTCGGCGTCCTTCCAAAGCGTAAGGAAATCCTGATAGGCCGCCTTGGCTCTGGTGGTGTCGCCTTGCAACACGCACGCCCGCGCGAGGCCGAGACGGGCTAGCGCACCGATTGGCTCGTTTCCGACAATCCCGGGATGGTCGATTATCTTCTGAAATTCGCCTGCAGCCTCGGCACCTTGCGTCTTTGCTTGCGTGAACGAAGATGTGGCTCGGGCGTTTGATCTCCGCGCCTTGGAGAATAGCGACCGCACCAAGCGTTAGATATGAAGTGTCCCGCGGAAGTCTATACTCCCTCCACCCCTGCGGCTGATGGTCACGCTGCTGGCTCCTTCAATTCTCCGTGTCCAAGTCAAGTTCCTCGCCTGGAAACGCTGGAGGCTCGCCGGCCCATTTCAAAATCACTTGAAATCCTTCCACCAGGAACAGCGGCTTGGCCCCTGCAGCAGCCAGTTCATTTGCACGTTTCTGCAATGCGGCCACAATGTCGGGGTGTTGCGCGGCCACATTGTTTTTCTCCGATGGATCTTGCGGGATGTTGTAGAGCTCCACCGAGGACGGCAGCATTATTCGCCACACAAGTTTCCAATCTCCTTGGCGGACCGCGGCACGGTAAGGCTCGACGTTGTAGACGATCTCAGTGCGGGGTGACGCTTTGCCTTCACTGACAGTCGACCACACATTCATGCCATCCAGGGGTTTGTTCTTTCCTAGCTTCCCCCCGGCCAAGCCTACAAGCGTCGGATACCAGTCCACTGCGTGCATCATCTCGTTGTTGGCGCCGGCCTTGATGCGGCCGGGCCAACTGGCAAGCGCCACCACGCGCGTGCCGCCCTCGTAGTTCGTCCCTTTCCCTTCTCGGTAGGGGCCGTTGTCGCAGGGAATCTTGGACTTAGAGACGTCGAAAGCTGCACCGGCGAACATCGCGCTGCGCGTTCCACCATTGTCGCTCATAAAGACGACGAGCGTATTTTCCAGCATTTTCCTTTTTGCAAGCGCCTCCAAGACGCGACCAATCTGGTCGTCCATGGCAGTGATGCTGCCGGCGTAAGCGCGGCGAGCCGGGTCCGAGATGTTTTTGTACCCGTCGAGATACTCCTGCGGCGCCTGATAAGGAGTGTGCGGAGCGTTGAAGGCCAAGTAGAGATAGAACGGGGTGGCCGGGTCATGCTGATTGACGAACTTAACCGCATCGTTTCCGAGCAGAGTCGTGGAGTAGCCCTCTTCGTTGAGCTTCTGGCCGTCGCGATACCAGTCCACGACGCCGTCAACTTCATGAGTGTAGTAGTCGATCTCGCCGATCAGGGGGCCATACTGGTAGTCGAATCCTCGTTGCCGAGGCCAGTACTTTGGATCAGCATGGCCGAGGTGCCACTTGCCGATGATTGCAGTGGTATAGCCAGTCTCCTTAAGCGCCTGGGGCAGGAGCCATTCGTCGGTCGCCAGGCCGTATTTGCCAGGCGAGGGAATGACCATAGTTTGCAGACCGTAGCGCACAGGGTAGCGACCGGTCATCAGGGCCGCCCGCGTCGGAGTGCACATCGGCTGGGCGTAAAACTGCTCGAGGCGTGCGCCGCTGGCGGCGAGTTTGTCGAGGTTGGGCGTCTTGATATCGGAGCCATGAAATCCGACATCCTTCCACCCCAGATCATCAGCGACGATAAAAAGGATATTGGGCCTCTGGTCACCTGCGCGTGCACAAGTGGAAAGGCCTGCAATCGCTAGGAGAGCCAACACGACACATCCGAACATCTTCAAGGTCGAACGCTTCATGGTTGATACTCCTTCGGACGAGGTTATTCTGATTTTTCTTGATTCCAACAAATGGCGGAAATTATCTCACCTTTCTCTGGCAGTCAAGCGAAACATAGACGGCTCGCATGCCCCCGGGCTTCTCCAGGTCGCGGTGGTGCGAAAAGGTCTGGCCGATGAGCGAGTCAGTGCCTGGCATGGTGCGGCAATATTAGGTCGTGCCCAAAGGCAAGTCAACGAGTGGGACCTACGCAAAACCCAATTTACAGGTGAAGAATTACAGGTGAAGTTTTTGTGGGACTCTGAAGCAAACTCTCTAACCCATTGTGAGCGACCTGAGACATAGGTGACACATTGTACCGGACACATAGGTAACACTTTCCTCCCATGAAGGGAGGGAAAGATGCCTTGGAAGGAGTGTTCGGTGACAGACGAGAGGATGCAGTTTGTGGCTCGCCGGCTAGCCGGCGAGGCGATGGCCGAGCTTTGCAGGGAGTTTGGGATCTCCCGCAAGACTGGCTACAAGATCTTCGATCGCTATCAGGAATGCGGGATTCAGGGACTTACGGACAGAAGCCGACGTCCGTATCGCTACGCCAACCAACTTCCGTTTCAGGTCGAGAACTTCATCCTGAACGTGAAGCGTGAGCACCCCAGCTGGGGTGCGCGGAAAATCAAGGAACGACTATTGCGCCGGTTCTCCGACATCCCGATTCCTGCCAAGAGCACCATCCATGCGGTGCTGGATCGCCATGGACTAGTCGAGCGGCGCGGCCGTCGGCGTCGTCGTGCGCAAGGCACGGCTCTCTCACTCGGTCAGCGACCCAACGAACTATGGTGCACCGATTACAAGGGGGAGTTCCTGCTCGGCAATCAGCACTACTGCTATCCGCTGACGGTGACCGACCACGCCAGCCGTTTTCTGTTGACCTGCGAGGCGCTTTCTTCCACCAAGGAAAGCTACGCTTTTACTGTATTTGAGCGGCTTTTTCAGGAACGCGGCCTGCCTGCCAACATCCGTAGCGATAACGGTGTGCCCTTCGCTTCCGCTCACGCCTTGTTCAACCTGAGCAAGCTCGCGGTGTGGTGGCTGCGCCTGGGCATCGGTATTGAACGCATCAAACCTGGCCATCCGCAACAAAACGGCCGCCACGAACGGATGCATCTCACGCTGAAGAAAGAAGCCACCAAACCGGCCGCACGGAACTTCCTGCAACAGCAGGCCAGGTTCGACAAGTTCATCGATGTCTTCAACAACGAACGTCCTCATGAAGCCTTGGACATGAAGTGTCCGGTCGAAGTCTATCAACCCTCCAACCGTGCCTACACCGGACTGCCAGACATCGACTACCCGCTCCACGACAAAACCATCGTGGTCACCCGTTGCGGCAGAATCTGTCTGGGCCGCAAGAAAATCAATTTCAGTCAGGTCTTTGCTGGCCAAGCCGTGGGCATCAAAGAAGTGCACGACGATATCTGGCTTGTGAGTTTTATGGATTACGATCTAGGATACTTCGATCTGGAGACTCGGGTGCTCGAACCACTCGAAAATCCGTTCGGCCCAAAAGTGTTACCTATGTCCTAGGTACAAAGTGTTACCCATGTGTCCGGGTCGGACCTTGAAATAAATGGTAGGCCCGTGGGGACTCGAACCCCAGACCTCTACCGTGTCAAAGCCGCTTTATTATGTACGGCCAACGACTTCGAGGGTGTGGGGGGCCGCCTAACAACGTGTAAGTACGCCTAAGACGGAATCGTTACAGGTGAAATTACAGGTGAAGAATTTAGGTCTAACGAAATCGAAAAATACGGAATTTGTCTGACGTTAGTTTTGTTTTTCTCTCAATCCCCAAGACCTTTCTCTGTCACACGCCATAATCACCTTTATTAGCCCTTTACTTCTCTCTAGACACGCGTATGGTTCACGAATTCCGTGGAGGGGACGAAATGGCAAAGAAATCGAAGCAATCAAGGAAGACGACGAAGCATTCGAAGCGGAGTAAGGTCGCGATAAAAGCAGTGAAGGTGGCGAAAACGGCTACCAAGTTCGGTCCACCCGCCACCCGAGTCACCCGCAGCAATTCAGCCCGTGCCAATATCGCGGAAGGCACTCGGCTGTATGCTCTTGCGGGACGCCCAACGAAAGCCAACTTCATCAAGGTTTACGGACCACAGGGACCGAAGATGACATGGGCGCAGCGAGCCGAGGCGGGTGTTGACGCCAAGCATTTCCAGGCTGCCTTCGCTGCGAAAGGTGGGGCCTAGACGTATCTTCAAAGACTGAGGCCCTCGGTCGCGAAACGGCTGAGGGCTTCACTATTAGGACTAAGCCCGAACTCATTTAATTTTTCTGCGGCGACTCTGCTTCTAGCTCTTGCAGTTTCCTCTTCAGCAACATCTCCTTTTGCTGATTGGTCAGTTTAGGAAACAAGAACGCGATCTGGAGCCGCATAGTCCAGGCCGGAGTGTTCGCCGGACGGACGGGGTTGCCATAAAATTGTGCAGTCAGCGACACAGGCTGATTTCCGAGTTTCATAATTCTTCCCAAGCCGCCGCCAAATGGCACAGTCCATTGGTTGCCGCTGGCTGCTTCCCAGTTCGCCGTCAAAGTCGGCTGCCAGGTAATGAAGTAGCCCTTCTTCAAGTTGTAGTTAATGAAGTACTGCAAGAGGAATTGATTGACGGCGGGACGGGTGCCCGAACCAGCTACCGACCAGACGTTATTCGCAAGCGCACCCAAAGTCCAGTGGCCGGGCTGTGTCAGCACGACAACAGACGGACCGAGGCCGAGTTTGCCTTGACCGAGATAGTAATCCGTGGCGGTAGGCAATTGGAAAATGGGTCCAGCGCCCCAGATGATCTTGCCCGGTTTCCTCGGCGAGAGGAAAAATGTAGGCTGCATATCACCGAGACCGTAAACACCCGTTTCGGGAGTTCCTGGCTGGTTGGGTAACGGTTGGTAGATAATCGGCGTTATCCACCGGATGATGAGGTTCCAGTCTTTTGAAACGCCGATCGGAATGACGGGTTGAATGTTAAGGACATCTTGGTTGCGGTAGCCAGGCTCGACGCCAAAATTATTGTTGTTTTGTACGGGAACGCTGATCAGGCTCGCCACCGGATTCTGAGTAGCTTTCTGTAGAGCTTCGGTGGCTGCGCTGGAGCCAGCTTCCGGTTCTGTGGCTTCCGGTTTCGCTTTAACCGTGCTTGTCCCGGTCTGTGGTGTTGTACTCGACTGCTCTTGCGACCACGCAGCAGGAGTGAATGCTACTATCAAGGTACATACGAAAATTGCCGTCTTCCTTAGCGAGTGTTGGTTCATCGGATTCTCCCTTATCTTCATCAAGGCATACCTCTACCGTTTGACTCTCCGCCTCCTCACACGTAAATCAGAGTGCGTGGCGAAGAGCTCGAGCTTAGTGCCAATGTTTTCTTCTGCAGAAATCTCAGGGCCCTGATCGGCCCTGAGATT
Source organism: Candidatus Acidiferrales bacterium (assembly GCA_963842585.1). Taxonomy (GTDB): domain Bacteria; phylum Acidobacteriota; class Terriglobia; order Acidiferrales; family UBA7541; genus Acidiferrum. Next base: position 29,098 of record CAWJHG010000008.1, on the reverse strand, counting down.
TCTGTTGGGGAATGGTTAGTACGTGCGTACCTTACCCATGCGCGGCGGTTTGACCGGCTCTGCCACGCCGTAGATTACGGTAATGCCGGAGCCGCCGCCCCAAGTCGAAGTGGGACGGGTTGGATCAGGGCTGGCGGCGGCTTCGAGAAGATTCCAATTATTCGCGAGCCAGACATTGCCAGCGGGGTCGATCGATGCGTCGGTGACCATCTGGATGCTCCCACTCTGGAACATGTGGATGACATCGCCGACTTTCGTGCCTGCGGGATGGCCCTTTGTATTGTCGCCGGCGATGAGCGTTACGGAGCGTGCCCACATATTGCCGACCCAGACATCGTCATTGCCATCGATGTTCAAGCCCCACGGAATGTTAATCGCCTCACCAGTGAAGCCCATCGGCGCTGGCTGTGTGCCATCTGGGCGAATCATATTGACGGCACCGGTCGGCCTCGGCGGTGGCCCGCTGACGTACTTAAACATAGCGGCAGTAATAAGCTTGAACTGCTCCATGATGGATATGCCATCGGGAAGTTTTGGTTGTGGGGTTTTCAGGTCCATGTTGCTCGCCACCCAGACATTTTCTTTTGAGTCCAAGGCTAGGGCGCGGACGCCGATCCCGGCGCGAAAACTTTCCACCTTGGTGGGATCGTTGGCCGGGAACCGGACGACTGTATCCGACGAGGAGTTGGCGACCCAGACACGATTCTGTGAGTCGATTACGATGTCGAAGGGAGATTTCAATCCCGCGGGCTTTACAATCTTGCCGTCTTTAATTCTCCCGTCAGGAAAGTACAGCAACTGATTGTCCGAGCCATCGGCAATCCAGACGTCGCCATTCGGGGCAACGCCGATACCCATCAGTCCGAGAAACTTCTCTTTGAACGGGAAATCGCTTTCGCTGGCGACCGGCTTGCCGTTGAAATCCATCACAAGAATTTTTCCGTTGAAACTGGAGATCCATATCCGGTCTTTCGTCACAGCCGTGCCCCAGCCAACGCCGTCAATGCCCATGCCGGTGAAGCCGGTGATTGGCGGGGAGAGCGCCGTTCCGTTAGGGGTGAGCTTCAGCACACCACCGCCGGTGCTCTTGTTGACGCCGGACTGCGAGCCGGGCAGCCAGTTTTGGCCGCTCCAGAGGTTGCCCTCAGCATCGAACATGATCCTGCCGGCGGCGTAGTTTCCGCCACCCGAGAAACACAGCGAGAGGGCGAAATCGTCCGGGGCGTAGACGAGATACGGTATGAAGGGGGCGCTGCGCCGCGCATCGGGTGCCGGCAGCGGATAGGCTTCGTCGAACAATCCGTAAAGTTCCTTGGGGGCGGTCCACGGCTCGCGCGCGATGCCAGCCATCGCGTCAAACGTATTCTTGGGAGTTTCTCCACCGGTCGGAGTGGCTGCCTTGAGGAAACGTGCGCGCCAGTCGTCGTTTGCCACGGTGGTAAAGGCGGTGATGAGCGAGCCGAGCGTGTCCAGGCTGGCCATCGTCGTGGTCATTGAGCTGTTGAGCGGGTCAAGCAAAACCTTACCCCATCCACCGGTGGACAGATCAACTAAGTTCGGCACATTCCCGGCAGCTATGCGAAGTCCCAGCGGATTTCCGGAGATTCCGTTCGCGGTGATGAATCGAGCCGTTGTAAATGCCGACGCGACAGTCGTGAGTTCGTTTACGACAACCTTTTCTGGAGGCTTGTTGCCCAGCACAAGTAGCAGGACCAGAGCGGGGTTGTCACTCTTGCCCTTCAGCGCGCCGCCCGTGGAAACCAAGTAAAGTATCGAATCCGCATGCGCCGATCCGCGAACGTCAAACTTCCCATCGTCTTTTGTTTTCGTTTCCGACACCTTCTTCGGTGCGCCCGCGTTTGCTTCCCACAGAGTTACTGTCGCTTTGTCCAGGGGGCTCCTCCGATGGTGACCTGCCCGCTCACGTGATCAGCAGCAAATACCGCACCACCAAGCAATAGCGCGGCAGTTAGCATCACCGTAATCACACTCGATCGAATCCAACAATAGTTATTCATTTCCTTTCCTCCGTCTTATATTTGCAAACTCATAACCTGGTTCCGCAAGATCGAATCGTGGTATATCCTCGAAATTCGAAAAAGGTCGAGCAACGCAGGGCCTGTCGTTCAGTTCAACTTTTCGATGTCTGGCAACTTCCAGCTCTTGTCCATCGCTGCCTTTTCTGGGCCGTACAAACGAAACCACGTAAACCATGGTTGTCCGGCTGGAGTGTCAAGCCAATTCGCTTCATGGCCCGCTGGTGCGGTGGGGCCAATGTAAATGTCCACCGAGCCATCGCTATTTTTCTGCAAATCCTTGTCGAGCGAACTGATGGTGAGGTGCTTCGCGTTGAGGAAGAAGCTTGACGTTTCCAGGCTGTACACTGTGAAAGACCAGAATTCGCGCACCGGCACTCCCGCCGCAACGTGCAAGCGGTAGTTATTCCCGCCCGTGAGCTGATTGCCCTTGTTGTCGTGAAAAGAACCAAAGTAGAAGCTGCCAGTCCCAAGCTTGGCTGTCGGGCAGAAATATTGCGATAGCGCAATCCCTCGCGCATCCACATCAAAATAGTTCTGCGTCTCCCACTTGAATCCGCTTGGTATCGTAATTGGAGGGCTGGGGATGACCCACTGGCTGTCGGGCCAAAACGGAGTGATGTCTGTCGCGGACTTGTACATTATCCATGCGTGCGCTTCGGTTGCCGCCGCTTTCAACTCTACGGTTGTCGCGGCATCAGGCTTGAACTCCTTACCCTTCTCGACTCCTAGTGGAAGAAGCATTCCCAACATTTGCAGATCGCGAGGCTCCACCGTTTCTTCATTTAGCACCCGGGCGAGACTGGTGAAAAAGGTTTCGTCGTACGGTAGAAGCCCGTTGTACATAACATCAGTCATATCCAACAACCGCTGCTCTGGTGGGTTGCCAACTTTGGACAGCGGGTAGACTCTGACTTTCCTGCACAATGCATTGCCAGCACTCACGTCTACTTCGGAGAGTGACGCAAGGATGGAGCGCAACAACGTCATGGTGTTGTAGGTTTTAGGGCGTACAGCGGTGTATCCAGCAGGAACATTTCCGGTGTAATCGGGGGGCAGGACAAGATACTTACCGCCTTTGCCTTCGAAACCGATGTCCACCAACGGCACGTACCATGCATCTTCAATGGTGCCGTAGAAGCTTGCTCCGGGGACGGCTGGTGGCAAGTCCACCACCACAGGTCCGTCCTGCTTTGTATTGATGAAAAAATACATGTAGCGAGCGTTGACGTTGGGGGTAGGAGATTGGTTCTTCCAACCGCCGCCTTTAGGCCACCAAACGATGTCGTTGTAGCTCGCCTTGCCGTCCCGGAAGTACGCCTGTTTTACTGCGTCCTCGCTAACGAGCGGCAATCCCCAGATGACCGCGTCCACTGCGCGGCGGTGTATCGTACGGCTGTCTAGTTCTCTAAATGTGAGAGATTGTGGTTTTTGCGCCTGCAGAGGTGTGGAACTCTGTTGCGGCGGCGCTGAACTACATGCCACCAGCAGCATCGTCGTGATCGCTAGCGTGCTCGCCGCACCTGATCGAATCCATTTATAAACATTCATTTCGTCTTCTCCATCCCAAATCTGTAGCCCGGACCGGGCTCCGACACTGTTTACGAATCGTAGCGGGCTGCATCGTCGATAGGCCGCCCGCTACATCCGTAATTCGCAGAAACTAATTGCTGCTGACCGGCACTACCGGTGGCGGCCCTTGGAAGGTATCCAAGTTTTCCAGCTGCTTTCCGAGTTCGAGCACTGGCGCATAATTGCGCAGAATGAGGTAAAACGGCCCCGGAGGTGCGGGGAGCCAGTTCGACTCTTTGTCCGGCCCAGGGTTGTCATGCTGCAGATAGAGAGTGATCGAACCATCGGCGTTCTTCTTGAGGTTGCTGTCGCTGCCGAGGTCGTACCGGTTAATCGGATTTGGCACGCTAAAGCTCGTGACTTTGTCATACATCGTTACGGACCAGAATCCCGGAGGAATCGGTTTGGCGTAGTCCATCGGGTCTTTTAGCGTCAACGTATATTTCTTCGCGCCAGTCATAACCTGGTCGTTGCCGTCCAGAACTCCCGAGTAATAAATCGCTTCCGTGACTGTGTTCGCTGTCAGACCAAATACCGCAACGCAGAGCCGTGACAGATAATCGGTCCCCCCGTTGCCAGTATTGGCGGGAGGAATCACCCAGCCATTGGCCAAGCGGCCTGCAAGTGGCATAGTTCCTAACGCTAATCCGGCTATGTCCTGCGCGGCCTTTTTCATCTCGGCCAAAATCAGAGGATTTACGTTCTCTGCCTTCCACTGTTTGCCAAGCTCGATGCCGAGATACTTGTACTGCGGAAGGACGGCTTCGATCTCATTCTTCGGTGGTGGATTTTCGTTCATCGCTGCCGAAAAAATCGACCAGAATTGCAGAGGATCGTCAAACGGCATATGGCTGCTTGCGATCTTTGGGTCCAGCTTCGGTACTTCATAATTGTAGGTCGGGCGTGCAGGGGCAGAGCCACCGGTGTATTGCGAGAGTGTTTGTAGCGTGACGCCGTCGAGCACTTTTCGTGCGCCAGCCAGATCGGCTTCATTCTTTACATACACACGCGGCTGGAGTTCAATCCATCGCGTCGGGGCATCGATTCGTTTCACATCAGACGGCAAGGTTCCTTGCCATCCCGGGCCAACCAGAGCGAATTTGCCTCCCTTATAACCTGAGGGTCCGCCAGCCGGATAAGCGAACGCGTTCGTCCACATATCGCAGATTTCGATCATGTAGTAGCGACCATCAGAGTCCGGTGCGGTCAGGATCACAGGTTCCGCGCCCAAATCTGCGAAGCCAAATCCGTACACCACGTTTACGTTCGGCGAAACGTAACCCGATTCGGCGGACAACTTCGGCGTGGAGATGTCCTCCAACCTCCAGATTGAATTGGGTGCCGCTTTCGGCTTCTCTCCGAAGGCCACTTTCGCTCGTAGGTTATACATTGCGACAAGCGGCGCGCCGTACGTTGCGGCCTGCACAGCCAACGAACCAGTCCACGCTTTCAACAAAGCCAATTGCTCGGGCGACATCTTTGGACCTGCCGCCTTTCCTTTCGCGGGAGGTTGCTGCTCCGCCCTCGTCTCTTCCTGCGCGCGCACCGGAATAACCGCGGTCGACACCGTAGCCAATCCGGCTAACATCAAACTTACTTTACGAACTAACTTCATTGAATCCTCCTGTATTACGTCTAAGCCTTGTCTGAAACTGTCGCGAAATGAGTCGAAACCCTTGGAACATCTCCACTAGGCATGGAAAGCCCTGAGTCTTATGTCTCTCCTCGGGGAGTGAACACGCCTTTCGAGAACGTTCGGATTCCGATTCGCATTTATAGCTGCTGCCCATCACTTGGGCTATGCAGTGGCACTTCGGCAAGGATCTCAGTCCCAACCATCTGTTGCGAACTTATCGATAGCCTTCCCGAGACAAGGCGAACCCTTTCTCGCATGCAGGCCAGTCCAATTCCCGGGCCGGCTTTGGTGGCTTCAATGTCGAAGCCCCTGCCATCATCTTTGATCCGAAGACTCACGCCATTTGCATTTGCGCCGAGCACGACATGCGCATGAAGGGCTTGACTATGTTTCGCGAGGTTTACCAGTGCTTCCTGGGCGAGTCGAAATAAGCATAGGGCGACATCTTTTGGAATGTTGTGACGTACGTCACAACCAGTGAACTGTACCTCAATTTTGTACTTCTCACCAATTTCTTGGCACAGTCCAGCCAGTGCCGAGACCAGACCGACGTGCTCCAGCCTGTTTGAGTGCAGATGACGAGAAAGGGAGTGAAGATCGGATGACAATTCGTTCGTCGCGCTGAGCAACTTCTGCACTCTTGCGCGGTCTTCCATATCTGACACCGGAAGTGCTTTCCATAACTGTCCCAGACCAATGCAGAGCATCGCCAGGCGCTGACTGAAATCGTCGTGTAGATCCCGGGCGATCCGAGTGCGCTCCTGTTCTTGCGCCTCGATCAATTTACGGCTCACGCTCGCCAGGGGAAATTCTGACAATTCGTGTTCAGTTAATTCGATCAATATTTCCCGATTGCTTTCAAGATCATCATTCGCTCCGTGGGATTCCCTACCAGCGGACTGCAACCAGTGCACTTTGCCGTCCGGCCAGACCGCACGAAACTGTTCACAAGGCCGAGATTTGTTCTCTTTGGCAAAGTGCAAGGCTTCCTGTAATCGGGCGCGATCCTCCGGATGTACACGATCGCAGAATTCTTGCGTGGATCCGGAGAGAATCTGGCTGAACCTTTCTTCGCTTTCTCGCAGAACTGCATTTAACACCTTCAGCCCTTCTTCGTGGTTTCGATCCGTCGTATCTCGAATTACAGTCACGACGAAGGTGCCATCCTGACTGGATAGTAGGCTGAGGCTGAGTTCCACGGGAACTTCGGTCATATCCTTACGTAAGGTTATGAAATCAAAGCGCACGTTTCTCGCTCGTTCACTTTGATCACTGAAGAAGGTATCGCGATGCCGCGCGTGCTCGACACAAAGCCTGGCTGGTATTAGCAACTCCATTGGGTGCCCGATCAATTCTTCTAGGTGATATCCGAATAGCGCTTCCGTCTGCGGATTGGCACTCTCGATTCTCCCGTTTCGATTGACGATCAGCGTCGCGTCTGGGAGTGCATCCAGAAGCGCCTGGCCGCCCGATCCAATCCACTCGGGCTGACAAATCTCGGATTTTGTCCCAAGATGCGAGAAGCTCGACAGGAATGTCTTGCCACGATCGTGTTGGCCCGCATACACAATTGCCTCTGAATCGCTCCCCCGAACCCTCCGGTGTGGGAAGGGGTGCGCTTGACCTCGACGCTCCTGACTCATTGAGAGTTTCTCCTCTGAAGGGGCTTCTATATAGGAAGACGGGAATTGAGGGTCAAATTGGTAACCGAAGGAAAAAAGAGTTCAAGAAAAACTGGTGCCCCAGCGGGGGCCACGGAATTGGAAGCTAGGTACTTGTTGATTAGAGATGTAAAATACTCAAAAGACAGGAGATTTGATGGAGTTGCCATCGACTCACGAGGTCACTCAGCTACTGAAGGCGTGGACTGCCGGAGACGAAAAAGCTCTGGAGAAGCTGACTCCGCTGGTGCACAACGAACTCCACCGCGTGGCACATCGTTGCATGGCTGGGCAAGCCCCCGGTCATCCTCTACAAACGACGGAGCTTGTGAATGAGGTTTACCTCCGGATCGTAAACTGCGCGCAAATGAATTGGCAGGGGCGAGCGCATTTCCTTGCAATGTCAGCGCAATTGATGCGACGCATTTTGATCGATGTTGCACGTTCCCGCGGATACCAGAAAAGGGGCGGCGGTGTGAGCCCGATATCTCTGGACGAGGCACCATCGGTATGCAAACAACCCGATAGGAACCTGGTCGCCTTGGATGACGCCTTGAAGGAATTGGCCAAAGTTGATCTGAGGAAGAGCAAAGTTGTGGAAATGAGATTTTTTGGTGGATCGAGCATAAAAGAAACAGCCGAAGTCTTAGGTGTCTCTGTTGAAACGGTGACGCGGGACTGGCGGCTGGCAAAACTTTGGCTCGTGCGAGAATTGGGCGGAAGGAATCAACGTGGAGTCTGAACGCTGGCGCAGAATCGAAGAGCTATGCAATCAAGCTCTAGAGCTTGACGAGAGTCAACGCGCAGAATTCCTCGAGCATTCTTGTGGGAACGACGAAGCACTTCGGCGAGAGATAGAGTCGCTTCTCTCGCATGAAGATACCGCCAAACATTTTATTGAGTCTCCGGCACTAGACGTTATGGGCACAATACTCGCCGGTGAGCAGCGAGTAACCCCGGATGGGGTGCAATTAATTGGCAGCAAGGTCTCTCATTATTTAATCAAGGAGAAACTCGGCAGTGGTGGTATGGGCGTGGTGTACAAGGCAGAAGACACCCGACTCCACCGGCCCGTTGCGGTCAAATTCCTTCCTAAGGAAATGGGCCTTGATCACGCGGCTTTGCAGAGATTTCGTCGTGAAGCCGAGGCGGCATCTTCGCTGAACCATCCAAACATTTGTACGGTTTACGACATCGGCGAATCGAATGGCCAACCTTTTCTTGTCATGGAGCTACTGGATGGTCAGACACTCAAGCACCAGATTAATGGCAAACCGCTTGATGCAGAGCTGCTGTTGAACCTTGCCATCCAAATCGCCGATGCGCTGCGGGCATCACACGCCAAAGGAATAATCCATCGCGATATCAAACCAGCGAATATTTTTGTCACCGGCGACGCGCATGCAAAGCTGCTTGATTTTGGTTTGGCGAAGGTCGCCAACCGAGCGGACGAGATAGATACGGAAGCGACACTGGATCCGTCGCTGACCACGGTCGGCTCAACCATGGGCACCGTGGCGTATATGTCTCCGGAACAAGCGCGTGGTAAGCCGTTGGACTTGCGAACCGATATTTTTAGCTTTGGCGCTGTGCTGTATGAGATGGGGACAGGTGTTCAACCATTTCGCGGTGACTCCGCCGTGGATATCTTCGACGGTTTGCTTAATCGCGCTCCTGCAGCTCCTATCCAGCTGAACCCAGCGCTTCCGTTGGGGCTGGAACGGATTGTCAATAAGGCACTCGAGAAAGACCCGAATCTACGCTATCAAGACGCCGCCGAGTTGCGAACGGACCTGCAACAGCTGAAGCGTGAGATGGAGTCTGGGCACAAGTACCCATCAACAATCCCAGAGCGGCCCGTAGCGACTCCCGCCCACCAAATCAGGCGCCGAAGGACTGCTTGGATTTCACTGGCTGCGGTTCTCGGACTTATTCTTACGATTGTCGGATGGCTAGTATTTACGCGCCCGGCACATGCCCTGACGGAAAAGGACACAGTCGTTCTCTCGGATTTCACGAACACTACAAACGACGGAGTATTCGACGACACGCTAAAGCAAGCTCTCGCGGTCGATTTGGGTCAATCGCCTTTCATCAACGTCGTTTCAGATAACAAAGTTCGTGCGGTTTTGAAGGACATGACCCGTGCACCAGGTGAAAAGCTTACGGAAGAAATAGCGCGCGAAGTTTGCCAAAGAACGGCAAGCAAGGCTTTCATAGCTGGGTCCATCGCAGGCATCGGGAACCAATACGTCGTCGGGCTGAACGCGATCAATTGCGCTACCGGCGATCCGATTGCCAGACAACAGGTGCAAGCGGCTAGCAAAGAGAAAGTGCTCGATGCATTAAGCAGCGCATCTGCAAAGCTGCGTGCCGAGTTGGGCGAGTCGCTCCGCTCCGTACAACAATTCGACGTGCCGCTTGATCAGGCAATGACGCCTTCACTTGACGCTTTGAAGGCTTACAGCCTGGGAAGAAAACAAAGTAGTGCGGACGCGATACCCTTTTACGAGCGTGCCATCGAACTGGATCCCAATTTCGCGGCGGCTTATGCGCGCATGGGCATTATGTACCGTAATATCGGCCAGCCCGCGCGGGCTACCGAATACGTCACTGAAGCTTTCAAGCTGCGTGAGCACGCGAGTGAACGTGACAAACTTCGGATTACTTCTTCTTACTACCAGTTCGTAACTGGCGAACAAGAAAAAGCTATTCAAGCTTATCAATTGTGGTCCCAATCCTACCCGCGAGACTGGCTCCCCCTATTAAACCTTGCGGTTGCGTACGGGAGCATTGGGCAATATCAAAAAGCAGCAGAGGCGACACTCGCGTCATTGAAGCTTTATCCCGAAAATGTAACTGCCTACGAAAATCTCGGAACGTATTACCTCGCGGTGGGTCGACTCGCCGAAGTGAAGGATGTCACAAACCAAGCATTTGCACGGAAGCTGGACGAAGAAGCCTTACACACGAATCTCTATAGCCTGGCTTTCCTGCAAAATGATTCCGCTGAAATGACTAAACAAGTTGCTTGGTTCGAGGGAAAGCTTGACGTCGAGAATGAAATGCTCGGATTGGAATCAAGTACGGAAGGCAGCTACGGAAGGCTCAAAAAAGCTCGCGAGCTGACGCAGAAGACTGTAGTGTCCGCAATCAGCGCCCATAACAAAGAGGCGGCTGCTTTTTGGACAGCCGACGGGGCGCTCAGGGAGGCTTTGTTTGGCAACTTCAGTGCAGCGAGGGAACAAGCGAAAGCAGCACTAAAGCTTGGAGCCGGAAGTCGTGACACAGTGAGTGTGGCAGGTTTAGCTATGGCGCTAGCCGGTGACGCTGAGCGTGCCCAAGAGCTCATCGATGAATTGAATCGAAATTTTCCGTTGAACACAGTAACGCAATCAATCTGGCTACCCGCGATTCGCGGGCAATTGGCTATCGATCGAAAAACTCCGCAAGCAACGATCGAGCTTTTACAACCTGCCGTCCCAATTGAGTTGAGCACCGGAGTCGAGCAGCCCAATTATTCGTGTATCTATCCAGCCTACATTCGCGGGCAAGCGTATCTCGCCACTGGACAGGGTCCGCTGGCAGCCGTAGAGTTTGAGAAAATCATTGATCACCGAAGCTTGGTACAGAATTGCGCAACCGGTGCGCTCGCGCATCTCGGTCTCGCACGCGCTTATGGTCTGCAGGGGGATACGGCGAAAGCTAAGACCGCGTATCAGGACTTCTTCGCGCTCTGGAAAGACGCTGACTCCGACATCCCGATCCTCCTCGCCGCAAAGTTGGAGTTCGCAAGGCTGCAGTAGTTCTTAGTTGCAGGGCTCGTGGAGTCACCCCTCGCGAGTCCTGCCCCCAACGAACGTTAACTCAATTCTGCCAAAATGGAATATGCAGCCAGAGTTTGCTCCGGCTACTTGGACAACAACGCACAGTCTTTACTTCGTTTCTCCAGAAGCCTCGTTCTTGGAGATCCCAGCATGCTAACCCGTGGTCAGCTAATCGGATTAGAACATGGGCACCCGAATGGTCGCGAATCGTCTAACATGAGCGACAAAGTACTATTTTCCGTCCGTCAAAACTGGCCCTGCCTTATATAGAGGTGTTCGCTGGTGCGTTTCGAGTGGGGTTTTTAGCTCACCGAAATCTCGGCACACGACAACCGAATTTCACACTTCCCCCAACGGGACTTCTGGCACGGAATAACTTCCGGCGATACTCGTCCATCTGGTTCGATAAACGGGCTGGGTGTTTAGGGTTGGTAAATTCGAGAAGTTCGATGGGCGCTCGGTTCTCGACGATGAATGCGAAGCGGACACCGTCGGAGGGGCTGTTCGGGGAATCAGGATTTCGCGGCCTGCAAGCGCGGAGAAGAGGTCGGTCACTTCAAACGCGACGGGCGCTCTCGCCCGTCCATGATCGGTTCCCCCGCCCTTGTCGCGCCTTTTGCGACAGGGTGGCGGTCAGGCATCCCTCTCAATAAAAAACGGCCCAGATATCCCTATGCCGAGCCGCCATTTTTGTTACGCCCCCACAACGCTTACAAAATCTGTCTCACGTGCGTGTCGACCACAATCCGACGCACGGAAATTGTTCCCTGTACATGCGCCAGAAGCTTTCCCGATTCATCACACTGATCGATCGTGAACTTTCCTGAGCCCGCATTCTGATATTTCGCCAGAATTAAGGTTCTCTTTTGATCTGTCCCGGCCCTACCGGTCCCGATAGATTGCTCGGGTCCCAGCCGATGCCGAAGTGATTCAGCTTGTAGACTCCCGCACCCAAGTTCTCCCACACACCAAGGGAGAAGTTGCCCGAAGCCGGCGGCCGCAACCCCGAGTTCATAATCTCGGGGCCGTCTGCATGCCGCTGCACTAATGCACTATCGACCACCGTTCCGTCGTAAGCAGTTAATACAACTCAAAAAGCGCACCGAAGAAATCGAATCGTCTCTTTGTCAACGGTCATTGACGTAACATCGCCGTCACACTTATCAACCCGCAAGGCAGCATCAAAGATACCCAAGTGGTGGCATAGTCCGGATGCACGCGCTGCGCCCTTGGCAAGCGCGTGCATCTGGTGTTCTGCTTCACGGAAGCGGAACCGGAACTGGAACCGGAACTGGAACGGCGGATGAGCTGACCCTCGTCAACAACCACCGCCCGTTGATCTTTTTGGCTTCACCGTCAAGGTCCACGTGGCTCTTGGCTGTCCAAAACGGCTGGCCGGTGGCTGGATTCAATGACACGTCGAAGTAATGGCATTCGAAATACACCGATGATTTCCATTGGCCGTCATCATCCCTTACAGGGACATACTTCGTTTTGTACGCCGGGGAAAGCGACACAAACTTATTGGCTGGCTGCAACCCGCCGGAAACATACTTGAAGAACGTGCACAGCGTGCCCTGTTGACCACTGGCGGACGTGTCGCCCGAGGGTAGAGGGCAACTTGCGGGATCATCAGGATCCCCGTTGCCGATATAGTTTCCTGCCGTGGCAGTAGTGTTGACAACCGTGAGTTCGGCGTCTTTAGTCCAGATCGAGAGTACGTCGCGGATTCGCTGGGTAATCACTTCCGGCGAATCGCCATTTATCGGATCGTGCACGCTGACTGCCGCGTGAAAGGTCGCGTGAATTTGCTGTTCCAAATCAGCCACTTGGGCCAGTCGATCGTCATCGCCTCGCCAGCCATCTGCATGGGCGACTCCTATCGCCGCGACAATTCCCACAGCGAGCAGGGCCACAAAACGCGGGTACCTCTTCTTGAATGTCGATTTCATATCCGTCTCTCCTTTGATTTTGGGCGCGGTTTTCGTTCTCACCGCGCCTGTAGTTTGCCTTCACTTCATATAGCGAGAACTGCGGCGCAAACCTGTAAGCGCTAGGGAGCTTTCTTGGGCGGCTGATCTGGGCTGAAACTGCTGGTAGTGTGGTAATGTTTACGGCAATTGGCCGCTCCCCCGGCCCAAGGATTTTGGATGGACGACGCTCTCGGACACGAGATCACCCAACTGCTTCAGGCATGGCGCCGGGGCGACGAAGGTGCTCTGGACAAGCTGACTCCTCAGGTTTATCGCGAGCTGCATTTGGCCGCCAAGCGTTGCATGGCTCGGGAACGCGACGGCCATACTCTACAGACCACGGCGCTGATCAATGAGCTTTATCTGCGTCTCTCCGATCTGAAGCTGATCGACTGGCAGAACCGGGCGCATTTCTTCGCGCTTTGCGCCCGGCAAATGCGGCGCATTCTCACCGACCAGGCCCGCGCCCGGCAATCGCACAAACGCGGCGATGGTGCGCAAGCAGTCTCGCTGGATGAGGCGCTGGTAATCACTCCGCAACCCAGTGCTGATCTGGTCGCAGTGGATGACGCTCTCAATGAGCTGGCCAAGGTGGACGAGCGCAAGAGCCAGGTGGTAGTGATGCGTTTTTTTGGCGGCCTTAGCGTCGAGGAAACTGCCGAAGTATTGAAGGTTTCACCCGACACGGTTGCGCGGGATTGGCGGTTGGCCAAGGCCTGGCTAATGCGTGAATTGAGTGAGAAGAAATCCGATGAAGCCTGAGCGCTGGGGAAAAGTCGAAAGCATTTTTCATAAAGCCCTTGCAGCGGACGAAAGCCGGCGCGGTTCTGTGATTGAAGAATCGTGCGCTGGTGATGCAGAACTGCGCCGCGAGGTGGAATCGCTGCTAGCTCATCATAGCGACTCCGCAAGCTTCATCGAGAAACCCGCATTTGCGGACGAAGTGAACATCAATAGGGCTCCCTCCGCCACAACAGCGCCCCGACCTGACTTGATGGGCGTGGCGGTTGGACATTACCGCATTCTTGAAGAAATTGGCTTCGGCGGCATGGGAGTGGTATACAAGGCGCAGGACACTAGACTCGGCCGCCTGGTCGCGCTGAAATTCCTCCCTGAGCACATGGCGGCGGATTCCGGCGCGTTAGAACGTTTTCGCCGCGAAGCCCGTACCGCTTCGGCGCTGAACCATCCCAATATTTGCACGATTCACGATATCGACGTGTACCAGGGCCGCGAATTTATCGTGATGGAATATCTCGACGGGCAAACGCTAGCTATGTATATGGCGGGCCGCCCGGCAGTGAGCACCGAGTTTGTCGCGAAATTGGGAATGCCCATTTCCGAGGCGCTTACAGCGTCACACTCCAATGGAGTGATTCATCGCGACATCAAGCCGAGCAATATCTTCGTTACTCAATCGGGGCTAGTAAAAGTCCTGGATTTTGGTGTGGCAAAGCTGGTGGCTGAGGCCAATCAATTCGGCGCTACCACGTTGACCGAAACAAACACGATCACGGGCACACTGCCGTATATGTCGCCGGAACAACTGCGCGGCGAGAATCTCGATGCGCGTTCCGACATTTATGCATTGGGGGTTGTGCTCTATGAGATTGCCACGGGGCAGCGCCTGTATAGTTCATCGCTGCATGCACGGCTGGTTGATGAAATTCTGAATCGTCCGGCTTCTCCGCCGAGCATCGTCAATCGGAAGCTGTCGGCGAAAGCTGACGACATTATTCTCAAGTGTCTAGCCAAGGACCCGGAAGACCGATACCAAACTACCAAAGAAATCGCGGTTGACTTGCGCCACTTGAGCACACAGGCGACAAGTGGAACCTTCTCAGCCGGGTCAAGCAGCGTACGAACGAAAAGGAAGGTCTGGCTGTGGCTGCTTGCTGCGGCGGCGGCACTTGCGGCAATACTTCTCGTCGTACTTCTTTTCAGCTTGAGTGGATCTAGCGGCCCAACAACCCCACTGGAAATGCAGCAGATTACTTTTACTGGTGACAAAAAAGATGGGGGGATGGTTACCGACGGGGCAAGGCTCTATTTTCAAAGCGATGGGCACCCTGTCGAAATGTCTGTCACCGGAGGCACTATGCAACCGCTGCAGGCGTCTGTTTCGGGGATGAGGATTTCTGGCATCTCTCCTGATGCTTCCCAGTTGATGATGTTCAAACCGGATGTGAACGACGAGACATCACGCGGCTCCATGTGGACCATTCCGGTCCTGGGTGGCTCGCCGCGAAGGCTAGGGAACCTGATGGCGCGTGGCGCAAGTTGGTCACCGGATGGGCGTTCGCTCGTATATTCGGATTTGAACTCTGTTTTTGTTAGCGATGCGAATGGTGCAAATTCGAGAGAAATCTGGAACGCAAATCGTATGGTTGAGGGTTGGCCCCGTTTTTCGCCCGACTCCAAGCGAATTCGCGTGTCGGTGAACGGACAAAAACCAGGCGACCCAACGCGGATTTTCGAAATGAACGTAGATGGCAGAAATGTTCACCCACTCTCCCTCGATTGGCCATCTGATGCCGATCAATGGGACGGCCAGTGGACCCCCGACGGCAGGCACTTCGTATTTACCTCAACCCGTGGCGGGTTCAGCAGCGCATACGAACTAATCTCTACGCCATGGTTCGAGTTTTGGAAGAAAGCGTCGGCTGTACGTCTGACACCGGAGCAGATGGGTGTCCTAGCTATGACCCCGACCCGCGACAGCACCAGCCTGCTTGTCATCGGCAGGGTCGCGCAGGGATCGATGCAGGTTTACGACTCAAAAGTGCAGCGTTTCATTCCATACTTGAGCGGCCTGGCTGCCTCATGTTTCGTGATTTCTCCTGACCGGCAATGGATGGTTTACGCCGACTACCCCCGTCATTTCTTATGGCGCAGCAGGCTTGACGGCAGCGAAAGGCTCCCATTGACAGACATTCCAGCATGGATGCCGGAATGGTCTCCCGATAGCAAGTGGGTGGTCTTTTCTAATTTCAAGGAAATCTACCGCGTCTCCATCGATGGCGGCATTCCCGAACAGCTGACTTCGGAAGGTAAATTCGAGGTCGCTCCCACTTGGTCTCCGGACGGGGCATCCATCGAGTTCAATGATTTTCCGTTTCCGGGACACTTCCCTGGCATCCAGGTTCTGGATCTCGCGAGCAAAAAAGTGTCCGTGTGGCCCGGCTCGGAGGGTATTTACGTCCCTTCCTGGTCGCCTGACGGAAAATACATGGTAGCGATCGCAAACCCACCGAAACGCATGGTCGTCTATTCTCGAGAAACAAAAACTTGGAGAACCTTGAAACAATTTGGGGCTGACTGGGGCTACTGGAGGTGGTCAAGCGACTCCAAGTCCATATTGATGGCAAAAACAGCCGCAGAACCCGGAGAGCAGCAGGGAGTTTACCGGTTGAATATTGCCGATGGCAAATGGACTCTGGTTACCACGTTTAACGGATTGAGCATCAGTTCGGATGGCTTCGAGAATCTTCTCTCGATTACTTCCGACGGGCGACCCGCTATGATGAGCGACACCAGCGTCGTGCAAATCTATTCCCTACGGTGGAATCCGCAGTAGCTTCTCCGGTCAGCAGTTGGTAATCGCAATATCCAGAAAGTTTCCTCTACGGTCGAGCAGTGCTTCGCAAGCACTGGAAAGAACCGGTGTCACTTGCCGGATCGTCGGCCAACCGGAAGTTGGCCAAAAACGGCGTTCGAGGAGGTCAGCGATCCATGTCCTCGAACCGGACTCTGACTCGGAATAACTTCCGGTTTGTTCGTCATCCGCCCGAAGAGTCTAGCCAGTCCGGGTCATTGGTGCCAAGCAATTAACAACAATCATCCCGACTGTCGCATTTTCCCTTTGCAAAACAAATTGTAGGATTCGTCCCCTTTATGGGTGGCATTTGATTTCTATTCGAAGAAGGCTGGGAGCGCCCTCGCGAAGAGTGGAGGTACTCTTAGGATTCCTCACGACCTCGATGGAGTGCATCGGCTCCGGTTTCATCCAATGCACACTCCAAGTACCGGGGTGAGTTGGCTCTTCCGTGCTAGGGCTCTCCCTAACGCTTCCGTCGGGGCGGTGATAGCGGATATGCGGCGTTACGCCTCCGGTATCCCAGTCAAGAAAGAAACTCGGCCATCGGTGGTGGTGCATCGGTTCCGTCGTGCCCGGCGGTGGCATAGTAACTTCGAGCACGCGTACAAATTCATTTTCGAAAATCACTTTGTGACTATTCGGGGCAGCTTGCACCGCATCGAAGCCATCGGGGAAACCCGATTTGTCCTGTCCGTAGGCGTAAAAATACCCGGCGGCTATCATCAGAGAAATCGCGGTAAAGGAAGCGATCAATGCGAACTTTCGGGCGTGGAGAAGTCTTTTTGATTGGTTCATGACGCTGAAATATATTAACTCCCTGTTGATTCGGAAGAACTTTCTTTGGCGGCTCGATTAATTCCATCCTCGGGTATCCTAAGAATCCCAACAATCAATCCCGAATAACTTCGAAGCCGAGAGCGCGCGTTCCTTGAGGACCAGTCGAACTACTGGAGCTCCTCTGGGCGATGGCCTCCGTTCGCTCAAGATGGCACATCAGTGAGCAACCCTCGAGCTGTTGCCGGTGTCGCGTAGCAGGATGACATCGGAGACAGAGCTAAAACGCAGCAGGGCAAGAGCCTTGCCGTCGGGGGACCAACGGAAATCCTGGATCTTTTGCGGATCGTTGAACTGAGTCAGCTTTCTTCCCTTGGATCCGTCCAAGGGCTGGACCCAAATATTATCTTGCCCTGCTTCGTCGATCACAAAGGCCAGCGATTTGCCGTCAGGCGAAAAGTGGAAGCCGGCGCTGTCGGGCGGTCCCTGAGAACGGAATACCGCCTTCAAACCGGGATCGAGATCGAGGTTTCGCACGCCGGAGTCCAGGCTGGCGAGCACGATCCGGTTGGAGTAGGTCTTCGATTTGGGATCCAGGAGCTGGGTAAATATCGCCAGCGTCTTGCCGTCGGGGGAAGGTGTGGCCTGAACCGTGAGCGAATTGGAAGGGTTCGCTCCCGGTACGAGTTCGGGTTTGCCGCCGCCGGCAGAGACTCGCAACACGCCGTTCGTGATTTGCTCGGTGTAGTACAGCCACTTCCCATCCGGCGAGCATCCCCAGAAGCTGCCGAAATCCCCGGAGGTGAGCGGCACCGGATCGGAGCCGTCGGAATTTACCCGCCAGAGTCGGTTGCCGCTGCCTTCGCCGTGAACCATCCAATTCAAAGCAATCCAGCGATCGTTGTCGCACGATAAAGGGGCGCTGATCCAAGCCGTCGGATCGCTCAGAATGGTGACGGCGCGGGTGCCGTCGGTGTGCTGCCGGACCAGGTGATCGCCATGCGAGATAAGCAACTGTCCGTCCCCTGTCCAGGAGAAACTTGGCAGGGTTTCACGAGCAGCGATGCCGGGCACGAGCGTGAGGGGCCCGGCCCCGCTGGGCGGCAGAAGAACGATCTGGGTTGAAGTCTCCTTCTGCACAGTTGCCAGCGTGTGGCCATCGCCTGCAATCGATATAGAGTTGTGGTCGGTCAGGTCGTTCGTAATGGGACGAAACGCGCCATCCGGGTAGGAGAACAGCCCGATCTGCTCCTTGACCGACAGATGCTCCCCGCGGGGCACATAGTTGACAAAGATTCCTCGTCCATCTGGCGCCCAGGCGTTGCCCAAAATGATTTTGTCGGCGGGCGCGACGAATGGCTGCATGCTCCCGCGCGCAAAATCAAAGAATCGAATCTGGCTTAGAGATTTGCTGTTCGAAGTTAACGTTGAAATCGCGACGCGCTTGCCATCAGGAGACCAGGAAAGTTGGGCGGCGGGGCCGCCCGGCGCGGGTTCGGAAAACAGCACTTTCTCGTTCCCGCCGTCGGCGTCGGCTTCCAGCAGTCGCCATTTGTTCAGTTCGGGATCGTTGTAGCGGGAATACAAAATGCGTTTGCCGTCGGGTGAAAACACCGGTCCCCCATCCACATCCTTGGCCAGCAAGGTGGGTGAACCGCCGAGAAGCGGAGCGCGGAAAAGATTAAACGCCTGTGCGCCACCCGTCGTCTCTCGAAAATAGAAAGAGTTGCCGTCGGGAGAGAAGATGAGCGAAGCGAACGATTGCCCCGATGCGGGAATCACTTGGGTGTCACTGCCGGTAGGAATGTTTCGCAGCCACAGGCTTTCGTTGCCGTTATCGGATTGCACGCTGAGCAGAAACCTGCCGTCCGGAGAAATGGCGGCATTCAGAACTTTGCCGGTATTGGTTAGCTGGGTAATGGAAAAGTTCTGAAAAGGAGCGATGGCGGGGCGTCGCAGAAGCGTGTACACGCCGTAGACGGCGGCTGCCGCGATCAGTAGTCCGGCGAGCAGAGCGGCCCCGGTGGCTGTCTTGTGCCGCCGTGCCGTGGCCACGGCAGATGAAGACGCGGAGGGCGCTGAGGCGTGAGCAGCCGAACTCGCGGCGCCAAACAATTGCCCTGAGGATGCGCTCGCCACAGGCACTGCGGTCGAAACTCCGGAGGGTGGGGTCGATTCCTCAGCAGCCGCGAGCGGCCGCCCGCTCGATTCCAGATCGCGCTTGATGCGCTGCAGATCCGTCCCCATCTCGGCGGCTTGCTGGTAACGCAGATTGCGATCCTTTTCGAGCGCCTTGTTGATGATGCGTTCCAGATCGGGTGGCGAGTCGGGGTTCAATCGCAGGAGAGGCAACGGAGCACGGTTCAGGATCGCTTCGAATATCACCCCCGTACTCTCACCGCGAAAGGGTAACGTGCCCGTAGCCATTTCGTAGAGCACTGCACCGAAGGAGAACAGGTCACTCCTCACATCCAGCTCTTTCGCTCTCACTTGCTCGGGAGACATATATGCAACCGTGCCGAGCGTAGAACCCGGACTGGTCAGTTGCTCTGCACTCACGCCCTCGGTCATCTCCGGCGGAACCGTCGCTTGAGATGGGCCAGCTCCTGTGAAGGTTACTTTCGCCAGACCGAAGTCCAGAATCTTAGCGTGTCCTCGTTTGGTCACAAAAATGTTGGCAGGCTTGATGTCGCGATGAACGATGCCTGCGGTGTGTGCGGCGTCCAAAGCGTCAGCGATCTCTATCCCTAACCCCAGTAGAACACCGGTGTCCACGGGCCTTCCGCCGATGCGATGCTTCAGCGTTATGCCGTCGAGAAACTCCATGGCGATGAAGCGTTTGCCGTCTTGTTCCCCAATTTCGTGGATGGTGCAGATGTTGGGATGGTTCAGGGTGGAAGCGGCGCGAGCCTCGCGTCGGAATCGTTCAAGGGCTTGCGGGTCTTTTGCCAGGTCATCAGGAAGGAATTTCAGAGCAACGAAACGACCGAGTTCGGTATCCTCGGCCTTGTACACTACTCCCATTCCGCCACCGCCGAGTCGTTCGACGATGCGGTAGTGCGAGATGGTTTGACCGATCATGCGTGCTGCAGAAACCTCAGGTGCCGTATATTAGGGCCATGCTACCGAGGAAGTCAAAGCGCCACTCTGTTCAGGTGCCACTCTGTTCAGGGCGGATTGGTGGTGGTTTGTCGGCAATGCGGAAGCAATCGGGGAGCCGTCAGCGCCACTTTCACGGGCCAGATACGGCGTTCGGGGAGATCACGGGCGATGTCCTCGAACGAGACTTCTGACCCGCAATAACTTCCGACTTTCGGCGTTTTCCTCCTGTGCACTGAGTCGCCGTGATCAGAGAGCTGCTTTCCAGCCGTCTTCCGGATTGTATTCCGACATTGCTCCCGCGCTCTCCAGCGTCTTCTCTCCCAGGTCTTTCTGGTAGACCACCCCATCCTTCCCGACGAGGAAGGTCATGATTCCAGAGTTCCGGTATTCGGCCGGATAGGCCACCATCGCGAATCCGCCAGTTAATTTTCCGTCCGTGGAATAATCTTTCGCGCCGCCTTTCGCGTCTGCGCCCTGCTTGGTCAGGAATTTGAAGTAGTAGCCCTCGAACGCCTGCGGTTTATCTCCCGCGTTTTTGTAACCGACAGCCTTGGCGAAGTCGCGCACACCCTCCAAGGGGCTCGGCGTCTGGCCTGCCGCAACTGGCCAGTACAATCCATCTTTCGTCCCTTCGTCGCTGATGAACTTCTGCGCGTACTGCTTTTGTGTGATGAAGTACTGCGCTTCCGCTGCGGCAACCGCGCCGCTTGCCGCGATCGCGGTCAACTCGTCCTTGCCAATTCGCCGCGCCAGAATCTCATCCTTGCCCGCTGCCGTATCGAACACCCACTGGCCGGCCGAATTCTTGCCCAGTGGAATTGGAAATGGATAGTTGTCCGCGCCGATGTAAAGAACCTCTCCGCCCGCCTTGATTTCGCGCCAGCGATGCATCTGGTTATACGCGGCAACAAATTCCTGGAAGTTGTTCTTATCCTTTACCGAGTCGCCGGAGAACAACGTCGACTTGCCATCGGCTCCAAAAATCGCCAGCAGTGCAGCCTGGTCGCCAGACTTCGCCGCTTCCAAGAACGCGGCACCCGCGGCTTCCGGAGTGGCGAAAGTCTTTTGTGCCGTACTCTCCGTCGACGATTTCTCCGGTTTGCCACAAGAACCCACCGCGCCCACAATCATAACCAGCAGCGCCATGCACAACACCGTCCCTGCACGTCTCACAGCAATTTCTATATTCCGTCTCACTCGCATCATCGCCCCCTCTTAGTCTGCAATCTTCCACACGCTCGCATTTACCTGCGGAATCCACCGAACCCGCCGCCGCCAAATCCTCCACCGCCGAATCGGCCTCCACCAAACCCGCTCGACCTCATGCTTCCCCATCCGCGGCTGCTTTCCGCGCGTGACGACCACCCATCGGAGCTGCCGAATCCACCCGAATGTCCGCTGAGGCCACTAAATGCATTCGAACTTCCGCCACCCCAGCTGCTGTGGTTGGCCCATGATGAGCTCCCAGAGTGATCCGAGCCAAAGTTCGACTCGCTCTGCTTGTTCACATTCACGGTGTTTCCGCTAATGTTCTTGTTGTAGCTGTTGTGGTTGTAATTCGAATTGTAGTTGTTCCCGTAGTGGTTGTAGTTATTGTTGTATCCGTAGCTGTTGTGGTACCCGCCGTTGTAATACCCGCCGTGCCAGGCACTGTTTCCGTAGTATCCCCCTCCGTGGTACACCACGGCCGTCCCGTGCCATCCACAGTTCCAACTGCTGTAGCCCCAGCTGCAGCAACCGCCCGCCATCATTGCGCCGACCGCGATCCCCGCGCCAAATCCAATCACGCCGGCCGCCGCGACGTCCCACCCGCTGTACGAGTACGGCACCACATACGGTGTTCCGTACACAATCGTCGGGTTATACGAGGGCACGTAGACGATCTGTGGATTCGTCGGCTGGATCACAATCGTCTCTGGCGACTGCTGAACCACCGTTATTTGCGGCGTCGTTTTCAGGTTTCCCGCTAACTTGGCCTTGGCGCGCAACGTCTGGATCGCTTTCATCACTTCGGTTTGCTGATCGTGATAGGCCTCGCCTAACGAAGATGTCCAAGTCAGGTTCTTGGACAAGTTGTCCAGCACCGACGGGAATTCCGTCAGGGCCTTCACGCTCGGGTCCCAGGACTGCTTATCGACCGCCTGCATCAGCGCGCTTCCCGTCAAATTCTTGTTCTCTCCCATCCAGTAGTTGGCAATGGCCACTTCATCCGGGAAGGTCGATGCGGTCAGAATCTGCGCCACCAGTGAGTCGGGATACAACGCAATGGGCGCTACCAAAGCCTGCAATTGCTCAGGAGTCTGCTCTGTCGTCTCCGACGGAATCATAGGCGGCGCATCCGTAGCAGTGGCCGTCTGGAAGCCAAGCGCCAGTTGCGACGAGGCCAGCCCGAGAATGACGCTGAGAACGACCGCTAGCACTTTCTGGGGTGTTTGTGTCTTCATCGAATCTCTCCCGTTTCCGTTGGAAAATCTAAATCCAACAACCGCTCATTTTTTGTTGCAGCGGACAGAATCACATGCGCACGTGATCGCAGCCGGCCTTTGCTTCGGCCACCTGCCCGTTAAGGGCGGCTACGTGCGTGTCCGGAGCCGCCCTTCCTCATCATCGGCCGCTACTGCGCCAAATAATGCGCAACCTTCTTGCCGCTCTCCTCGGTGTAATACACGGTCACCTTCGCGCCCTTCGCGACTCCCGCTCCCGTAGCTCTGCCCGCATCTTCCAGCGCCTTGCCGCTCAGCTCGAAGGTCTTCTCCGTCCCGTCGGCGCCCTTAATCACTATCGTCTTGGTATCTTTATCCAACTTCTCAACGGTCCCTTTCGTGGCATGGAATCCGTCCTTACTGATCTTGCCGACTTCCGTCGCGGTTTCGTCAGCGCCCTTCCCGGTGGTCCGCGCGACAACTTCCGTTCCTTCCTTCAAACCATCGAATCCGTCTTTCGTCCCCTTGACAACGGCGGCATCTGTGACTTTCACGGTGTGTTCCGTCCCATCGGCTGTCTTGACGACGATGGTTTTCGTGGTTTTATCTACTTTCTTGATGGTTCCGTGGATGATGCTGACCAGGTCTTGCGCCAAACAAATACCCGCTGCAAAAATCAAGCAACCTAACAAAACTCCCAGCTTCTTCATATGCAGTTCTCCTTTGCGAATTGTCAGACTCAACAAAAAACTGGAGCTAAGTCGGTGACACGCTCTGCATTCGATGTCGGACTTGACCCATCCTCCTTTGTAACCAAAATTCCATGCCGACCACCGGCCTTTCGCTCAAGTCCAATCCCACCGATCCGAGTTTCCTTTCACATTCAATCGGCTTCCCATTGATATCCCGCGTTGGCCTTCATGTGCTTGCTAACCGTGATTCCGATATCGACCGCATAGGAAAAGATTGTCGTAGCCGAACAGCTTTATGCCATAGACATTTCCCTAGATGAACAGGCGCGGAGTTTCGGTTAGGTAGTTGCGGAACTCCCGGCGAGAAGCAACCGGAATTGGGCGCGGGCAGGGTCTTCAGCCGGCAAGCCGCCGCATAGTACCTTCCGTCTTCAGTAATCTGGCCGTCCGCTTTCTCTTTCCGTAGGGATGTGGACAGTTCGATCGGTATGGTAATTCCCAGATGCATATGCTGCCGCCAAATGATGTCATATTGAGAGCCAGGCGGCAGCTGGTCCGATCTGGCCTTCGTGCCTCCATCGAGCGCCCGGGGGAACGGTTGAGCCCGTGCCGACCTGATGTCTCGGATGAGCGCATGGTTGCGAACTCGAGAACGGAGCCTGCACTAACGTATAAGCGATCTTGTGCGTGAATTTGAAGTCGATGTTGCCGCAACTGTCGAATACGAGATTGAAGTTCAAGTCTTTGTTGACATCTACAGGTACCGTATCGACCTGCACCCGGATAGTTCCGGTCGGGTTCGAGTAAAACCATCCGGCACTGAATTTGATCTTGGAGCAATCGAGCTCTTCCGATTGTTGCGCCTTCAGCACGGGAACGGCGACCACGAATACCAGAATCGTTGAGATTGCTGCGATTCGCGTTACCGAAGGAATTGAACGTGCGCATAGCAAACTACCGCGCTGGTGCTTCCCCAGAATCCCCAGGCGCACTCAAAGGCGAGCTCCTGGTGGCCGCGTTCGAGCGTGTAGAAAATAGTAAACGTTCTTCCTGTTCGATCGATGTTCCCTGCGCCGCTCTCTCTGCACCCGCCGTTGCTCGGTAACATTGGTCACAAATTCTCGAGCCGGCCAAAACGCCATGAACTCGTCGGTTCATTAACTTTCAAATGCAAAATTCGCTTCCAGTCGTTCTTCATGCTGATGACGGACCAGTTCTTGGACTTAGCTTCGTCATAGAGCGCCTGAGTAAATGTGCCGACCTTGGTGTCCGGTAGCCCTTGCGCCGGGCCGTATGCGTATTCACGATCCGCATCGTCGTGCAGGACCATCATCATCAGCGTTGCGCCACCACCTGCCTGCGTGTACTCGAGCATTTGCTGGTCGCCGGTGGAGTTGCCAAAGGCCGCTTTGGGATGCCGTCCGAGAAACAAATAGATATCCTCCGGTTTGCCGGAAAAATTATTGTTGAGCAGCAACTTCGGCGGCCGCATCAGGATTCCGTCGCCCGCAGCGTTGTGGGTGTAATGCAAATCGAGCGCTGAACCGATCACGTTCTGGATCGGCACGCCGTAGACTTTATCCGAGTAGACCCTCACAAAGTCCTGCCCGCCTCCTGTCACGATATACGTCTTGAACTCGTTTTCGCGAAGGTAGTGCAAAGCTTCCAGCATCGGCTGGTAGATAAGTTCGGTATAGTTTCGCTTCCAACGATGATCCTTGGCTTTCTCGGTCCATTCCTTCACAGTCGATTGGAAGGCATCTACTGACATGCCGGTGTGCGTGGCCATCAGGATCTTCTCCAGATCCGGCATCGTGAACTTGGCCATGGCCTCCCGATTGTCCGTTAACACCGCCTTAAACGGCTCGGTGGTTTTCCATTCGGGGTGTTTCGGCGCAAGCTCTACGACACGGTCTAGTGCAAACACCAACTGCGAGTACATCGGGTGTTCCACCCACAACGTTCCGTCCTGATCAAATGTCGCTATGCGCTCTTCTTTCGGGACGAACTTGGGGCTGGCATGGTCGGTGGTGTCGTTTACGAAATTAAGGATGGACTTCTTCGCCGGTCCCTCATTCCAAGAGGGCAGGGGGTCGTCCGCTGCACGGGCCACTCGACTCATCGCTGCCAACCCGGCAATCGCTGCTGACGTCTTGAACAGATCTCTACGATTCATTTCCGCAAAATTCTCCTTTCCCGTTGCGACCGTAGGGCCACGGCTCGCGTCCACTATGAACAGCAACAATTCAGGTGAAATGGGCGCCCCGTCTGGAGCGCCCACAGTTGAATTAAGATGACAAACGATCTCAGGACGACTTAGTCGTCGCCCTTCTGCGCTTCCATTTGCTTCAGGATGCCATCGAGGTTGTAGGTCTCCGCCGCTTGCAGTGGCGGAAACTCCTTGAAAGTATAGAGTTCCTTCATCCACAGCAACTGGCCGACCGGCAACATGTTCCAGTCGTACAGATATGCCGTCGATGGGGAGCCAAGGGCCCCGCCCAAGGCCATCGCCGATTTTGCATCTCCGAAACTCACCGTCTGCTCAAAGGGATCACGCTTTACGTTACCGACAAGCGTCCAGTGGTAGTTCACCAGCGGCAGGAACCAGCCCGTTGCTCCGCCTGGTGCCATCGAGTAATACATCTTCCAGTTCTTGTAGCGCACTGCGGATGGGGTCGCGCCCGAGTAATAGAAGAAGACATCTCGAGCCGACTTGTCAGACTTCCCTTCAAGATATTCACGCTGGTCGAAGCCGTCGAGCATGGTTTTGACAATCCCAGGGTACTTTCCGGCTTGAATCTGCTTGTTCAACTCATCGCCTTTGGGGCCTCCCGCTATGTCCACCAACGTCGGCAACCAGTCAAGGGCCGCAAACATCTGGTTCTTTATCGTCTCTGGCTTGATGTGCCCCGGCCAGCGAACGACCAAGGGGGCACGGTAGCCGCCTTCCCAAGCCTCGCCCTTTTGGCCCTTGAACGGCGTGATGCCGCCATCAGGGAAACTAACCGTCTCGGCGCCGTTATCGGTAGTGAAGACCAGGATGGTGTTATCCAGTTGTCCCATGTCCTCGAGCTTCTTGATCACGTAGCCGATGTTGTCGTCCATCTGCTTCATGCCGGCTTCATTGAGGCCCCAGTCCTTTCCTCCGGCCTCTCCAATCATTGCCTCGTACTTCGGCGATAGCACCGTCGTGACGTGCATACGTGCCGGGTTGTACCACACGAAAAACGGCTTCCCGGTCTTCTTGGGGTCGTTGCGGTCCAGGAAGTCAATCACCTTAGCCGAGGTCTCCTCGTCCACCGTCTTCGAGCGTTCCAACGTCAACGGCCCCTCATCCTTGCAGGTCTGATTCTTCTCGCTTCCATCGGATGAATGACACCACACGATCGGCCGTGGGGGGGTCAGGCAAGTCGTGGTCCGCGGGTCAACGGCTCCGGGAACTTCTGCAAGTCCGGGCACCGGCGTGTTCATGCATGGCGGTGCGAAGCCTTGAACGGTCGGGCTGCTATTGATATCGGGGAAGCTCACCTGCTGCATCGCATCCAGGTGATAGAGCCAACCCCAATACTCTTGGAAGCCGTGCGCGGTTGGCAGAGAAGCGGTGTGATCACCAAGGTGATTCTTGCCGAACTCGCCTGTTGTGTAGCCGAGATCGCGCAAGAAGACAGCCAGTGCCGGTGTGCCAGGCCGCAAATAAGACGGGCTACCGGGAAGTTGCGGCGGGATCATGCCCGTGCGCAGAGGATACATGCCGGTGAAGAAGGCGTTACGCCCGGAAGTGCAGCTCTGCATGGCAAGGTAGTCCATGAACATCGCACCTTCATGACCGATACGGTCGATATTTGGCGTCTCCCCAACCATCAATCCGCGATGGTAGATGCTCGGCTGCATCCAGCCGATGTCATCCCCCATAATGAAAACAATGTTCGGTTTCTTTTCCTGCGCTGAGGTCGGTATTAATGCCACCAGCCCAAACACCGTAAAAGACACCATCAGTAGAAGCACTGCCTTTGCAAAATATCTCATGCTTGCACTTCCTTTCTCTTTTCTGAGTTCGCCTAGAGCGTTGTCCCGGCCGGGCCGAGTGGAGCAAGAAAACGTCAATGTCGTGGAGAGGTTATGCCGCAGATCGACTGGCTTTAATTTTCAAATGTACCAATCTCCCGCACTTGAATCCCCTTCACTCGAAGAGCACCTCCTTAACCTTGGTGAATTTACCCAAGTATTTTCTGTAAGAACTAATCGATGTGTGAATGGTCACGGACCGGTAGCGTGTTTGCCGATCGCGGCGCGCACAGCCTACGCTCACCAAAATCCTCTCAAGGGCGGTTGAGCAAAATCTGGATGACCTGAAAAACGGTTCGAGCGATTGGCGAAAGCGTAGTACACGGTTCACCCATTTGTCCAATACAACGAACGCATAAAAGCGATACACTATGCGTATGACCATCGAATTGCGCTTGCTTCGCTGTGCGCTCGCCCTAGCCGAGCACAAGAACTTCGCACGGGGAGCCAAGGCGCTAGAAGTGTCTCAGCCTACACTCTCGCGCAATATCCAGGAAATTGAGCATCAAACTGGGACTCGATTGTTCGACAGAGGCACTAAAGAGGTGCTCCTTACGGATGCAGGGAGAATTTTCCTCGAACAGGCTCGCAAAGTGGTTGCACAATCCTCGGATCTTGATCGGGAGATGGATTTACTGAGAGGACTCCAAAAAGGAGAACTTAGCATTGGAGCAGGAACTTATGCTTGTTCTATGTTTGTAGATCGCGCGGTTGTCCGATTGCTACGCGCGCATCCCACAATACGTCTCCGACTGCACACCGACAACAGGGAGAAGTTATTGCCCCCACTCCGAAGACGTGAATTGGACTTAATAGTGATCACCGTGGCCGACATCGAAATTGAACCTGAACTTCAGGTCACAGGGCTAAATCGGCACCAGGGTTACTTCGTTGTCCGCAACGGGCATCCACTCTTGAGAGCAAAACACGCTCCAACCCCAGGGGAAATCTTGCAGTTTCCGGTGGCGATGACTTCGAGGTTCCCAGTTTCATTGCTGAAGCAATTTCTGATCGATGAAAAGAAAAACTCGAAACATTCCGATGCCAAATCGTTTCCTGCCATCGCCTGCGAATCCGTAGCGGTAATGAAGATGATTGTAGCCGAGACGGATACCGTCACCTTGTTACCTCTCAACGTTGTTTCGGACGAAGTCCGAGCCGGGAAGTTGGTTGTGCTTTCACTCGCCCCGCCAGCACTTAACGTTGATTTTGGGATTGTTCGGATCACGCACCGCAGTCTGTCTCCGATCGCGGAAATCTTCGTACGGATACTACAGGAAGTAGATGAAGAACTGTCCCAATTCGAGCAGAAGAACGTGCGAAAGATTGTCGGCGGGCGTGCGCATCGCGCAGGCTCCAAAGCAAACCCGACAACCAGCAGATCCCTGCGATTGACTACCAGGACGCCCCATCCGACGGTGTTGTAGGCTTTCCTCCCGCGGCCCTTTCCCACCGTCCCCCTAATCTGGAGTCCTCGGGCCAGATACGACGTTCGAGGAACGTGGCCGGATTCGTACCGAGAAGTTGGCTTATTGTGGAGCTATTCAAGGTCTTGCGCCCACTTGGCCGGCTAACTCGCAGTACGTACAAATGGTGTGTTCACCATCATCGCGGTGCGAGATGGTTCGGGATTGTCGGCAAACTGGAAGTTGGCCAGAAACGGCGTTCGAGGAGATGAAGCCGCAGCGAAGTTTGCCGGAACCACACTCCCTTGATCGGGACTTCAGGCCCGTTTCGTT
>CAWJHG010000007.1:0-235418 GCA_963842585.1 Candidatus Acidiferrales bacterium | reverse complement strand
GCCGTTTATGGCCAATTTCCGGTTGGCCGACGACACAGAAGTTCATCATCCTAAGCCCACCTCTCGGCAAACAGGCATCTCTGCGGTTGCCGGGCCGACTGCGCTAACACTAGTTGAGTTCGTGCAGTCGATTCCTATCCCAATTCCGTCACATCTGCTGTCATAGCCGACAAAAATTCCGAGCTACATGGGAGTCCAAGCCGGCTACAA
Organism: Candidatus Acidiferrales bacterium; assembly: GCA_963842585.1. Taxonomy (GTDB): domain Bacteria; phylum Acidobacteriota; class Terriglobia; order Acidiferrales; family UBA7541; genus Acidiferrum. The sequence continues at coordinate 235,208 of CAWJHG010000007.1, read as the reverse complement.
TCGCTTCCAACTTGCTCGTTGAGGGAATTGGCGAAGAACTTGAATTCTGTTGTATTTGCGCTGCCGGCCAGAAACAACCGGGAAACTATGTCTATTCAGTGCTACGGTCACCGTCGAAATGCTTGTGCCCGCCGCCGAGCGGCGGCATGCACCGATCCAAACAGTTGTCTGCTCTTTCGTGTAAACTCGAGGTGCGATTTCTTTCAAAATTGAATCGTTTTAATATGGGGCGATAACATCATGATTATCGGTTCTGACTCACGGGTCTCGTCTCGCATTTGGTTGTGTGTCGCGATTGCGGCGCTTGGACTGATCGCCGTGTCCAATCACTTTCCCTTGCATGTTTATGCACAAACGGCTCAACCACAAACGGCTCAACCACGACATGGCCGACAGGAACTCCCGGCGGATTCGGTTGCCCCGGTGGGCACGCTTGATCCGGTTGCCAGGGTCCACGTTGATGTGACGCCGGCTCACGTGCTGAATACGATCTATCCCGATACCGCGACTGGAGCGTGGATGGATGATCTCAGCAAGGCGCAGGTGGACAATTTGAGCAGGCCCGAGACGATTCAGGGGATCAAGAACTTGGGTTGGGGCTCGATCACCATGCGCAACAACAGCGAGTTGCGTCTTTCGGCATGGCACTGGAACGAGAACGGTGCATGGAGCGATCCAGCGACAAAGAGCGGCTACTACGTCGGAAGCGCAGATTTAGGCGAACCCATCCACTACGGCTATTCGTATTCGCTGCCTCATCGCGACTTTATGACCAGCGGCGATTCACCGTTGGTGGCTGGTTTTCAAAGCTACTGGAAGAGCAATCCTTACCTGACAAGCCATTTCACGGGCGAGAGCGATATGCTGCACCCGCAATGGGTGGTGATCGATATGGGCACGGCCCGCGCGGTCAATGCAATCCATATTCAGTGGGTAAATCCGTATGCCATCGTTTATGTGGTGCAGTACTGGGTCGGCGACAAGAACGCGATGGATTGGGACATGGGCCCGAACGGCATGTGGAAGGCTTTCACATCGGGCGCGGTGCTGAACGGTCGCGGCGGAGATGTCCATCTGAAACTTTCAGATGCGCCCGTCACGACGCGCTTCGTCCGCGTTTTGATGTCGAAGTCGTCCGGAACCTGCGACACTCACGGGTCGCAGGATATTCGCAACTGCGTCGGCTACGCACTACAGACGCTGTCTGCCGGTACGATCGATGCCGCCGGGAGCTACGCGGTAGTTTATCCGCCGAACGGCAAAGAGCCCGCACCTGGCCCGCCGCCAGAGTTGGAAGGCGCTGGAGAGCAGGAAGTGATCGCCGGTTCGGAGGCGGACTTGGCCGGATCGTTTTTCGCCTCTTCCATCGATCCCTGGCACCAGGCCGACAACCTGATCACCGGAGGCGGCGATCAATACAACGGCATGGACAACTTTTTTACGAGTGGATTGACAATGGGCCATCCGGCGCTGGTTGCCTGTGCGGCGATTTATAACACTCCCGAAGATTGCGCCAATGAGGTTTCCTACATTTACAAGCGCGGCTATCCGGTGGCGGGAATTGAAGTCGGGGAAGAATGCGACGGCAAGCACATGACGCCGGAAGATTATGGCGCCATCTATATTCAAGTAGCGGATGCTGTTCACAAGCTAACGCCCGGCGCCAAGTTGGGCGGTCCAGTTTTCGAAGGCGTCGATAAAGACATCACCCTTTGGGCAGACGAGCAGGGACGCACTTCCTGGCTGGAAAGATTCGTCGATTACCTGAAAGCCAGGGGTCATTTAAAGGATCTCTCATTCATGTCGTTCGAGCATTACCCATTCATGATCAATGGATCTACTCCGCCGAACGACTGGGCGACGCTTTACATGGAACCTGGAATTATGAAGCACGTGCTGCACATGTGGCGTCAGGACGGCGTCCCCGCGGATGTGCCGCTCATTATTTCCGAGAGTGGAATCGTTGCTGGACCAAGCGGACCAGGCTACCTGGGCGTGACTGGGCGGTCCATCTGGGAGTGCGATGCGTTTGGCACGTTCTTTGAACAGGGCGGCACAGCGTTTTATCGCCCGGCAATCAATGACGGCGCGGCTGGTCACGGAAGCCTCAGCCCCGAGGGTGGCGCGGACGGCGGCGGTGCGTACGGCACGCCGGCGTATACTCCCTATACTTCCGCACACATCATTAATTTCGAATGGCTGCAGCACGAGGCGGGAGCGAACAAGATTTTCCCGGCATCGACGGACCTTAAGGACGCTGCCGGCCGGACCGTAGTTACCTCATACGCCGTCAAACGTCCGGACGGGAACTGGTCGTTCATGTTGCTTAACCACGATTTGAACGCCGCCCATCCGGTGCTTCTCGTCATCGACGATGCCAAGCACGTCAGCCATCCTTTCGTCGGCCCTGTAGCCCTTGTCCAGTATTCCAACAATCCTAGCGAGAATAAGAACATCAGGATGGCTGCCACACCGGATGGCATGTACACACTGCCAGCCGGCTCAATCACCGTGCTTCGCGGGACGCTGCGGTAGTTCAGCCGACCCGTCGTTCCCCACCTAGCTGACACCGCTAAGAACAAATACTGTGGAAGACACCGGGGCACGTATAACGGGCAACCCGGAAGTTGAACCACCAAATGCAGGCGCTCCAGAAGTCCCGAGGTGGGAAATCGCCTCAACACCGGTTCCGGACGGATCACGGGCCACCCTAAAGTAATCCCAAGGCGAGGTTTGCCGACAATTCGGAATCTGACCGTAGACCGCTGCCCGTTTCCGCAACAGTTTCCTTCCGCAAGTGAACAATTCCGGCCCGTTCCTCTTTGTCGATATGCTGATAAGCTCAGATAGCGATTAGACTTAACTAAGAGGAAGTTCGGAAGTGTTTCCGCACTCAGTTCTTTGGATTTCAGAGGTGTACCGATGCAGACGCTCTGGCAGGATTTGAAATATGCTCGGCGGGCGCTGCGCAAATCTCCCGGCTTCACGCTTATCGCCATTCTTACCCTCGCGCTCGGAATCGGTGCCAACACTGCGATTTTCACCGTCGAGAATTCTCTGCTGCTGCGACCGCTACCTTATCGGGACCCAGCGCAACTGGCACGCATCAGCACGAATCGCGACGGCAGTTGCTGTGCCTCCCTTCCTTATTTCACGTTGCTGGCGGAATCCAATCAATCATTCTCAGGTGTAGCTGCCTATCAATTCGAAACCGCCAACCTGGTGAACGGCGACATGGCCGAGCAAATCGACGCCGAACGCGTGACTTGGACCTTCTTCGATGTGCTGGGTGCAAAGCCGCTGTCGGGACGCACCTTCACGCCCGAAGAAGATGGCCACGGCGGAAACCAGGTCGTGCTGGTCGGCTACGAGCTGGCGACGCGCCTTTTCGGCAGCGAGCGAAATGCCGTGGGCCAGCACGTGGTGCTTGACTCCAAGGACTACACGATTATCGGCGTGCTGTCTCCGAAATTCGGCGTGCAGTTGCTCGGCCGCCAGGCGGAAATCTGGTTGCCGCGCATTTTCGAATTCAGCATGACTACGCCGGAACGCATCAATCTCGGCGGGATGTATTACGAATTGATCGGACGCCTGCGCCCGGGCGTAACAACGGCGCAGGCGCGCGCGGAAACGAACCTCATCTTTCAGCAATACAAGCAGGACAAGCCGCGCAATTACGACGCGACGTCGGACCTGGTGATGAGCGTCAGCGATCTGCAATCGAATCTGGTGGCCGATGTGCGCCCAACGTTGCTGATTCTTTCTGCGGCCGTCGGTTTCGTATTGCTCATCGCGTGCGCTAACGTAGCCAGCTTGCTGCTGTCCCGGGCGCTCGGGCGGCGTAAAGAATTCGCGATTCGCAGCGCGCTTGGAGCGCCGCGCCTGGTGCTGATGCGCCAATTGCTGACCGAAAGTGTGCTGATGGCGGTGCTGAGCGGGGCGTTGGGAATTGCGCTCGGCATTCTGGGGACGAAATCGTTAGCCGCATTCGCGCAAACGAACTTGCCGCAATTGGCCGGCGTGCCGATGGATTTGCGCGTTCTGACGTTCACACTGGTGATTTCGGTATTCAGTGGAATCCTGTTCGGGCTGGCGCCCGCGCTGCAATTGTCGCGGCACACTCCCGGGGCGGCCTTGTCTGATGAAGGACGAAGCGCTGCGGGCAGCCGGCGGCGCAATCGCACGCGCAGTGCGATCGTTGCCGCGCAAGTGGCGCTCTCGATGGTGCTGCTGATTGGCGCGGGCTTATTGATCCACAGCTTCGTGCGGCTGCGTATGGTCTCCCCGGGATTCGAGGCGAAAAGCACGCTGACCGCGCAGACGTTCCTTCCGCCGACGGTTTATCCGCAGCCCGCCCAACGCATCGCTTTCTATAACGATGCGTTGCGAAATCTGCGAGCGATTCCCGGCGTGGTAGCCGCGGGCATTTCGACTGCGTTGCCTGTGCTGCCCACGCATGGAGCGCCGGCGCGCTTCGAAGGCGAACCCGAAGTTGAACTCGGGCGGCGCACCATCGTGCTGATCGAGTCAGTCAGCCCCGTCTATATCAGGGCGATGGGCATGTCGCTGGTGGAGGGACGCGATTTCAACGATCTCGATGACGCGCAAGCGGCTCCGGTGGTCATGGTGAATCAAGCGGCGGTGCGGCGCTTCTGGCCGCATGACGATCCGATCGGGAAATCAGTGTGGGTCGGGACGCTTCCGGCCTCCAGGGTGGTCGGCGTGATTGCCGACGTAAAGAACAACACGCTGGCGACCCCCGCGCAACCGGAAGTGTTCTTGCCGTATCCACAGTTGGCATCGCCGACACTCTACTTCACCGTGCGCAGCGCGATCGAGCCGCACGCGCTGGCCTCGGCGCTGCGCAGCCAAATCACGGCGGTAAATCACGGCCAGCCCATCACCGGTGTGCAGACGATGGTAGAACGTCTCGAATCGGCCAGCGCGCCAACGCGATCGATGATGCTGCTGATCGGCGTCTTTTCGGCGACGGCGCTGCTTCTTGCACTCGTCGGAATTTGTGGCTTGATCGCGTACTCGGTGGCGCAGCGGAACCAGGAATTGGGGATTCGCATGGCCCTCGGCGCATCCGCTGCAGACATTTTCAAGTTGGTGATTGGAAACGGGCTGAAACTCGCGCTGGCAGGAATTGCCGTCGGGCTCGTCGCTTCATTTGTACTGACGCATCTGATGACCAGCTTTTTGTTTGAGACCAGCGCGACAGACCCGATTGTATTTATCGGCAGCGCGATTCTGTTCGCCGCAGTAGCAGGGCTGGCGAGCTATTTGCCGGCGCGGCGTGCGATGCGCGTCGATCCCATGGTGGCGTTGAGATACGAGTAGTTCTTCGCGCAAGTGCCCAGCAAAGCTTTACTTAAGTCTGACTGGTGGACAATTCCTGCGATTGCGCCCGGGTCACGGGCAAGAACGAAGCCGCTTGTACGGGCGCGACTCGGAAGTTATTCTCCCAGTCGGTCTGCTCGCTCCGAGTCCGATGACTCGGGCCAAAAGTCTGGATCTGGGCAGCCATCACGATCTGCGCCGCGTGCCCCGCACACTCACAGATTCCGCTGGCGCGGAGACAGAGACAAAAACAGTCAAACGTCGTGAGATAACTTGTACATACTATAGAACGCAGATAAATGGTGGAGGCGGGGGGAGTTGAACCCCCGTCCGAAAAGCGCTACGCCACGGAGCCTACATGCTTATCTCAGTTCCGTTTGGTTCGCCCGCCACGCTTAGAACGAGCAAGAAACGCAGCCGGCTAGTCCGATGGTTCTCGCCCGAGCCTTACGGACCGAAAGGTTCAGGCCAGCTCACTGTGTGACGCTTCTGACCGGGCCCATGAGCAAAGCCCGGGGAAGCGTTGCGCTTAATTAATTAAGCAGCAAGTGCCAAGTTATTGTTGGCATTTCTAGTTTCCGACCGATTACGGGTGGTTGGCCCCCGGCATGCCTCCGAGACGCGACAGCTTCCGTCGAAACCGTGTCGCCCCCTGAAGATCCTATTTTACCACGTCACAGGCATCCACTCCTCATGAACACGCCCTGAGCCAACCGCGCGACCCCAGGCGGGCGGCAGAGGATCGCTGCGTGCCCAACGGGATCACGACTGGCCTCGGAACGCCATTTTCCTCGTAAAACGGCGCTATTGGGTGTAGCCGATGAACCAACGTTGGTTCGCGCCTCCGGTGCAGTCGGCCTGATCGATATTGACGTTATTGCCGTTGCCCCCGCCCTGCACATCCAGGCATTTTCCGCTGTTCACATTCACCAATTCGAAATTGTTGTTGGGGCCTTTACCGCGCCACCTTTGATTCGGGCCGTTGTTCCAGACCGATTGCTGAACGTTTGCACCGTTTCTCCGGTCAGCTCCAGCGACGGACAGGACCAGGTTGCTATTCACATTCTGGATGACATATTCGTTCCTACCGACGGTTACAAAGACCCATTTCTGATTTGCTCCGCCATTGCAGCCATATTGCTGCACATTCGCGCCCGGCTGGCGGCTGTCGCCATACACATCCACGCATTTGTTCGACCCGACGCTACGAATCATCCCCGTGAACTGTCGGGCGCCCGAAGGCCCTCCGCCCATTCCCGGTGGGGGTGGTGGTGGCATTCCCGGGCCGCCGGGGCCAGGTCCGCCTGGCATAGAATATCCTGCATACCAGCGTTGATTCGCTCTGCCGCTGCACTGCATCTGGACAATGTTCACGTTATTCCCCATGCCGCCGCCCAACACATCCAGGCATTTGCTGCTGTTGACATTCACAATCTCAAAATTGTTGTTCGATCCTCGCGTCACCCACCGCTGGTTCGCGCCGCCGTTCCAGGGAAACTGTTGCACGTTCGCGCCATTCCCCCTGTTGTCTCCGGCCACGTCCAGCACCAGGCCGCTATTCACATTCCGAATGGCGAATTGGCCGTTGCCCAACTCGATAAACTCCCATCTCTGATTTGCGCCGCCGTTGCACGAGTATTGCTGCACATTTGCGTTCTTGCTTGTGCTGCCTCCGAATACGTCGATGCATTTCTGTGAGTTCACGTTCCGGAGCAATCCTCCGTACTGCGAACGCCCTTGCAGTCCCACTTGTGCGGGGCATGCGCAAGCCATGGCCAGAGAGAACAAAGATATAAAGAAACAAACAAGGCATGCACGTCGCGACATGGCAGGCTCCTTGGATTGCGTCGCGCGTTGGGCAGGCGGAGGTCCCGCGATGCGACTGGGATTTTTCCGACGTAATCCTTCTATCACAGGGCTTTCGCGCCGGTCTAGGGCCTGTTTGTTCCCCGAAGGAACTGCCTCAGAGTGCGCCACTGGGCGCCCTTACCGCTAGAATAGGAGCCGCGGTCGCCGCGGACTTGAATTTCAGGAGGTTGCCTCGGCTCCTATGTCCATCACCCTACAACTCGGCACTCCCGCCGATCTCGATTCTGTGCTCACGCTCATGCGCCACATGCAAGCCGACGATCCCTGGTCTCTGCCGTTCGGCGAGCCGGTCGCAAGAAAAAACCTCACCGAGCTCCTGCAGCATCCGGTTTACGGCATCCTCTATCTTGCCTACGACGGTCAGACCCCCGTCGGGTACCTCGTCATTTGCTTCGATTTTAGCCTGGAGTACCGCGGGAAAGGCGCGTGGGTCGATGAGCTCTTCGTCCTACCTTCCCATCGCGGGCAGGGAATTGGCACGCGGCTTCTTGATCTTGCCGAAACGGCTTCTCGCGAGCACGGCGCGCAGTTCCTGCACCTCGAGGTCAACAACGGTAATCCGGCCATCGAACTCTACCGCCGCCGGAGTTTTGTCGAACACCAACGCCATCTGATGTCCAAATCGCTCAACGGCTGATGATCGGAAAGCGTTTCTGGCTCTGGCGTTCTGCTGTTACTTCTTCCCCTTTCCTTGAAGTGGATTCAAAGAGAGAATGGGGCCGGCTGTTCAGCTGTCTCTAGCGGGTAGATTTATTCCGGAGGCCAAGGCATGAAGTTGACGCGTCTCGTTTTCGCTCTCCTGTTCGTTCTCTCGTTGCTCCCCTCTCGCTCCATCGGCGAAGATCATTACTCTGTCAAGATCGAACGCGGTGTTGCTGTCAAAATGCGGGATGGCGTCATCCTGCGGGGCGACATCTTTCGTCCTGACGCCGACGGTAAATTTCCCGTCCTTCTTGAGCGCACTCCCTACCGCCGCGCTCCCTGGGGCTATGAGATCGAATTTGCCGAGCGCGCCGCCGCCCGCGGCTACGTAGTGTTCCTCGAGGATGTTCGCGGGCGCTTTACCTCCGATGGCGACTGGTATCCCTTCCTTCACGAAGCAGAGGACGGCTACGACACGGTGGAATGGATCGCTTCGCAACCATTTTCCAACGGTAAAGTCGGGATGTTCGGCGGTTCCTACGTGGGCGCCACCCAGATGCTGGCTGCCATCGCCCACCCACCCCATCTGGTCGGAATCTGTCCGGGAGTCACGGCAAGTAACTACCACGATGGCTGGACCTATCAGGGCGGGGCGTTCGAACAATGGTTCAGCGAATCCTGGACCTCCGGCCTCGCGCAAGACACGCTGGCCCGCTCACTTGACAGCCTCGGGAAAGCTCCGGAACAGGTAAACACCCTGCCCCTTACGGCCTATCCCCTCTTAAATCTCACGCCTCCCGGGGTTGTGCCTGTATCCACCCCTGCTCTTGCCCCCTACTATCTGGACTGGCTCGCGCACCCTGCCTATGACGATTACTGGAAACGCTGGTCGATCGAGGAGCACTACGGTGACGTGCGCGTTCCTGCCCTTCACATTGCCGCCTGGTACGACATTTTCCTCGGCGGCTCGCTGCGCAACTATCTCGGGCTGAAAGCGGGGGCAGCTACTGAAGAGGCGCGGAAGGGCCAGCGGCTCCGGGTGGTCATCGGCGGGCACGCTGGCGACGGCCGAAAAATCGGCGAACTCGATTTTGGCCCGGAGGCAGAGAAACACAATGAGGACGACGTAATCCTCCGCTGGTATGACTTTCTCCTGAAAGGGGTCGAGAACGAGTTTGCCACCGGTAAGCGCGTGAGGATTTTCGTCATGGGTCTTAACCAGTGGCGTGATGAAGAGGAGTGGCCGCTTTCCCGGGCCCAATCCACCAAGTATTTCCTGCACTCGGGCGGGCAAGCGAATTCTTCCCGCGGCAATGGCTCGCTCTCAACCTCTCTGCCTGCTTCCGAGCCGCAAGACAGATTCACTTACGATCCTGCCACGCCGGTCCCGACCGTCGGAGGCCCGCTCTGCTGCGATACGCAACACCTGGCCCCTGGCCCGCGCAATCAACAATCCCTCGAAGGGCGCGACGACGTGCTGGTCTATTCGACCGCTGCCCTCGATCACGACCTTGAAGTCACGGGTCCGGTCCGCTTCGATTTCTTCGCTTCCTCCTCTGCCGTGGACACCGATTTCACCGCCAAGCTCGAGGATGTCTATCCGGATGGCACCGTCTTCAATCTCACCGAAGGCATCCTCCGGGCCAAATACCGCGAATCTCAGGCCACGGCCACTCCCCTGGTTCCCGGCCAGGTCTATCCGCTTTCGATCGATCTCTGGGCAACGAGCAACGTCTTCCGCGCCGGCCACCGCATCCGGCTGGAAGTTTCCAGCAGCAATTTCCCTCGCTTTGACCGCAATCTCAACACTGGTGAGTCCGCCGCCACCTCGACAAAACTGGCCACCGCTTCGAACACCATTCTGCACGATCGAGCGCATCCCTCAGCACTGGTGCTCGCGGTCGTCCCTTAACGGTTGTCCGCGGCAATCCGAGGTGTCCTTTAGGGGGGGACCCAGGGACCCAGTCCCCCCGGGGACCGGGTCTGGTCCCCAACTGGTTACGCCCCTGCGGGGTTCCTCATCAGCGCTTTAGGCACACCTGCTTCCTTCCCCCGTTGACGCACCTCCCCCTACCCCCCAAAATGAAAAACGGGGGAATTGGGGGTAAAAGACCCCGATTTGCGGAATGTCACCAGAACCCAACGCGGTAGAACAGGCCGTTGCTCGCGCTCTTCGGGATAATCTCGTCGGCATCCAGCGGACCAGTGACGAGCTTCAACAAGCCGTCAACGACGTCGTCGCGGCCTGCTCGAGCAGCAAGCCCACCAATGCGCTGCCTCCTCTGTTACGTGCGCAGACTTCAGCTGCTTCACTCACTGCCGCTCTCGATGTGCTGGCCCGGTTTATCACGATGGCCCTGCAGCCCGGGCCGCGCAATCCGCTCGAAGAGAAGCTCACCGAGGCCATCGGGCAAGCCCTCGTGACCGCCCCGGCTGCGACAGCTCCTCCGGTGCCTGAACCCCAGGCTGCTTCCGTCGCAGTACCCGTAGAGCCCGCGGTCCAGGACTTTGCGCCCACGACGGAACCGCATATTCCAGTAGAATTGGAGCGGGTAGAAGTTGCCGCTGCAGCCGGCGAGGAATTCGACATCAACCGGTTGTCTCCTGAGGAACAGGAGCTTCACCGGCGCGCCAATCGCGTGGCTAAAGTTTCGATGCAGGACATAAAAATGTTGCGTCCGGAACAGGTTAAACTGGGCCGGGAACACAAAGATATCTGCATCCGATTGAAAGACGACATTGAGAAAGCTCATCGAGAATACGATCGCAGATTCAAACCCATCATGGACCACCCGGTCGATTACTTTTATCGCTGGCTGGTGGAAATTCTCGCCGAAGGGGACGCTTCCGCTCTCGGCGAATATCCTTACGCCACGGCCAGCAAGTCGCGCTGACGAACGCGCCTTTCGCGTCGCTCTGTCGCGCACCCTGGCGTTCGGGGTGTGCGCCGCATTTCTCTTGATTTCGAGCGCTGGCGCTCTCGCCCAGACCACGCCGCAAAAAAAGAAGAAGAGCACCCATCCGAAATCGCCCGCGTGTCAGACCGGGTGCAAGCCGGACACCACTGCGCCCGCACTCGATGCCGCCACACCGGAAGATGCCGCCGCCCAGAAGGAACTGGGAGTTCTCGCGCGCGATCTGCACCATGCGGCGCCGGGTTCCTACGACAAAGTGGCCGCCTTCGCCAATAAAAACAGTACCAGCGTCTGGGGACAGCGCGCCGCACTGGCGCTCGGATACGACGATTACGCGAAGTCCCGCTTTCCACAAGCGCTCGCCTGGCTAGCGAAAGCGAAGCCCGACCCGCTGCTGCGGGAATACACCCTGTTCTGGACGGCGCAATGCGAACGCGCGCTGCACAAGAATGGCGAAGCCGCACAGGATTTTGCCGCTCTTATGAAGGACTACCCGAACACCGCCATCAAAGAACAGGTGCTCGGAGCCTATGTTCCCACGGCTATCGATATCGGCCGGGTTCAGGACGCTCTCGACGCTCTGGCGGCCTACCCGCCGGCCTCCTCGAAGCCGGCCCTGCTGCTCGCTCGCGCCCGCGCTTTTGAATCGGCGCGCAAGCTCACCGAAGCGGTGAAGGATTACCAAGCGCTGTACTACAAATTTCCTTTAACGGACGAATCGAAGGAGGCCGTGCCGGCTCTTTCGAAGCTCAACAAGCAGCTCCACAACGAATTTCCCTACGCCACGGCAGAAATGCAGGATCAGCGCGCCCAGATTTTCTATGACGCCCACAAATGGCGCGAAGCGCGTGCCGAATACGAGAAGTTGGTGGCTCTGTTGAAGGATCCGTCGAACCCCACGCGCCAGCGCGCGCTCGTCCGCGCCGCCGCATGCCGCCAGCATCCGAAGGCGGCGCCGGCGCTCTTCGTCAATTTGAATCTCAGCGACCCGGAAGCCGACGCCGAGCGCCTCTACGCTCTCTCCCAGGCCTATCGATCGGAAAAGAACGAAGTGGCCATGCTCAGCAACATTGAGAAAGTCGCGGAGAAATATCCGCAGAGCCACTGGACCGAAGAAGCCCTGATGGCGGCCGGGAATTATTATTGGGTTTTGCTCGACCGCACCAAGGCAGCGCACTACTACGAACGCGTCCTCGAAGGTTTCCCCGGCGACAAGAACGCGTACAGCGCCGAATGGCGCATCGCCTGGGTCGCCTTTCTCGATCACCAGCCTTACGCCGACGACAAAATGACTGTCTTCCTGCGCAAATATCCGGTTTCCGGCGGCGCCGTGAATGCGCTTTATTGGCTCGGCCGTGATGCGGAACGAAGCGGGAATCCGGGCCACGCGCGCGCTTACTATAAGAAGGCCATTGACCGTTTCCCCACCACCTATTTTGCCGACTACGCGCAAAGCCATCTGGACAAACTCGGACCCGGCGAAGAGGAAGCGCCCGACTTCCTCGCCCAGATTCCTCCGGCTCCGCCGCTTCGTGCGTTCGACGAACCCATCGCGGCGAACGTTCTCGATCGCTGGAATCGCGCGCAGGCGCTTCGCACCATCGCTTTTGATGCTTCCGCCGAGCTCGAACTGAAAGCGGCCTATGCCACGACCGCTTCACCGCGCTTCCTCGTCGAAGCGGCGCAGGCGGCTTTCGACCAGGGCCACTTCTCGACCGGCATGGCCTATGGACGCCTGGCGGTGCCCGGGTTTGATTCCCGTAAACTCAGTGAAATTCCTCCCTCCGTTTGGAAAGTGCTTTTCCCGCTTCCTTATGAAACGCAGCTCCGCCGCGAAGCGGAACGCAACGATTTCGATCCCATGTTTGCCGCGGGCTTGATCCGCCAGGAATCGACGTTCCAGGCGGACGTGGTTTCTCACGCCAATGCCATCGGCCTGATGCAAATTCTCCCCAAGGAAGGCCGCCGCCTCGCCAAGCAGCGCAAGGTTCGCTACACCAACGCGTCGCTTTTCGACCCCAATATCAATATCGAACTCGGCATGCTGTACATCGCCGAGCTGACCCGTTCGACCGGCGCGCCCGAATATGCCGCTGCCGCCTACAATGCAGGCGAGGATCGTGTTGTCCTGTGGCGCTCCGAGCGCAGCTACGACGAAATCCCCGAGCTTGTCGAGTCCATCCCCTTCACCGAAACGCGCGAGTACGTACAGATCGTCATCCGCAATGCCAACATGTATCGTCGCCTGTACGGCGCACAAGCGAAGAACACGGTTTCCGCCGCCATTCGCTCAAACGCCCACACCAACCGCTAAGCACCGTCATTTCTGGCCTGGCAGTCTTCCCGCTCCCGGGCGGCGGCTCCCGGTTGCCTCTTGCTGGCTCGCCGGGAGGGTTTTCCGGGGAAGCCGAAGGTTTTAGAGGCAGCTGCGTTACAATATTTCTCCATGTCCACACCCGAGGCCAACATGACGCACATCGCGCGCCGGATGCTGTCCGCCAAGGCCGAGCAGTTCACGGAATCGGTGATCCGGGAGATGACCCGGCTGGCGATCAAGCACAACGCGGTGAACCTTTCGCAGGGTTTTCCGGATTTCGCCGCGCCCGCCGAAGTAAAAGAAGCCGCCCGCCAGGCCATTTCCGACGACATCAACCAGTACGCCATCACCTGGGGTGCCAAAGCACTCCGCGATGCCATTGTCGAAAAGTTCGCCCAGACCCAGGGCGTTACCGCCGATCCGGAGCGCGAGATTACCATCTGCTGCGGCTCTACCGAAGCCATGATGTCTTCCATGATGGCGATCATCAATCCCGGAGACGAAGTGGTGGTCTTCGAGCCTTTCTATGAAAACTACGGCCCGGACGCAATTCTCTCTGGCGCCGCGCCGCGCTTCGTCAAACTTCGCCCTCCCGACTGGTCTTTCGACGAACGGGAACTGGCCGCCGCTTTCGGCCCGCGCACAAAAGCCATCATCCTCAACACACCCAATAATCCCACCGGCAAGGTCTTTACTCGCGCCGAATTCGAATTCATCCGCGATCTGTGCATGCGATGGAACGCCTACTGCATCACCGACGAAATTTACGAGCATATTCTGTATGACCAGACCGAGCACATTACCATGGCGCGCATCGAGGGCATGCGCGACCGCACCATCGTCATCAACGGCATGTCCAAGACCTACAGCGTCACCGGCTGGCGCGTTGGTTGGGCCATCGCTCCTGCGGAAGTCACGCAGGCCATCCGCAAGGTCCACGATTTTCTGACCGTGGGCGCCGCTGCCCCGCTGCAGCAGGCAGGCGCTCTCGCCCTTAAACTCCCGAAAAGCTACTACGACAATCTCGCCGCCACTTACACAAAAAAACGCGCGCGCCTGCTGGGCATCCTTGAAAATTCCGGGTTCACCGTCTATAAGCCCCGCGGCGCCTACTACATCATGACCGATATTTCCCGCTTCCATTTTGACGAGAGCAGCTATCCCGCCGGTTCCCGCGACGTCTCCTTCGCCAAATACCTGGTCGAACAGGTCGGCGTGGCCTGCGTTCCCGGCTCGAGCTTCTACAACGACCCCCGGGATGGCGCGCAGCAGGTCCGCTTCACCTTCTGCAAGAGAGAGGAGACTCTGGCAGCCGCCGAAGCCCGCTTTGCCAGCTTGCACGCGGAGGGCTAGTCCGACGAGTCCCATGCGTTCGAGAGGCCAGCAGCCGAGGGCTGGCGCGGCGCAGTCCACGACGGAGCGATGCCGAGGTATCGGTCACACTCCCTTTTTCCGCCTTGTGTTAAACTTCCGCTGGATAAGGAAGGGAACTCGAACCGTGGCTCTTGATCTATCGTTAATCCCGGCCGGAACCAAAATGGAATCCACCAGCGATGGCCAGCCCTTGGACATCTCCGGCAGTCAGACCCGCACCTTCTTCTGCGTGCTTTCGGTCACCGAGCAAATTGAACAGGAATCTCTCGATGTGTCCATCTGGGGCTCCGCCGATGGCCAGGATTTCGGCAAGAAACCGCTCCTCAAGCTCCCGCAGCAGTTCTATCGCGGCACCACTAAAATGGTGCTAGACGTCAGCTTTCGACCGGAGGTAAAGTTTCTTCGCGCACGATGGGAATTGAACCGTTGGGGCCGAGTCGCTCCCACTCCCCTGTTCGTGGCGGGCCTGCAGTTGGAAGAAGTCCCGGCCATGTCGCAGGAAGCCCGCGCTGGCCAATCGGTCGTGGCGGCTGGCTGAGGCGCTGAAGCGCAGGGGGGAGAGGATCCAGATCCTCCGGGTCTGCTGTTCGGGGTACGATGAAGCTTGGTTTCTGGGTTTAGGATAGGGGTAGGAGATTGTTGGTCGGTTGCCCTGTGGTGGTCAATCTCCTACCCCGCGAGTGGTCTTGTTTCTATAGACGTGCATTCCCCGCCAAATGTTTCTTCGCCCCAAGTAAATTTCTTAAATTTGTTGGCGTCCTCACCGGTTGTGCGTGAGGGTGGTGCGACACACTCCCGGACCCATAGCTAACTTATTATATTTCAATACTATCCAGGTATCGTGCCACTGCGGCCCGCCACTTGAACTGCGCCGTGACGGCCTGCTGCAGGGCTTGCGCCGCCTCAGGTTCCCCATGGGTCAGATACACCTGCTTCGGGGGCACCTCGAGTCCCGTCATCCAGCGCAACAATTCGCTTTTCCCGGCATGAGCCGAAAGCTGGCCCATCTCGACGATCTCCGCGAGGACCGGCACATTCTGCCCAAATAAACTCAACGATTTTGCGCCTTCCTGGAGCGCTCGGCCACGCGTGCCGACGGCCTGGAACCCTCCGAGGATCACGCAATTGCGCTTATCTCCCAGGCGCTGCTGCAGGTGGTGCAGGACACGTCCGCCGGTGCACATTCCGCTCGCCGAAATAATCACGCACGGCGTCGTGACGTTGTTGATCTGCTTGGACTCTTCGACACTCCGGGCCAGATGGAATTCGTGGACGCTCAGAGGATCTCCGCCATTGTTTTCGTCCCGAGCGAACTGCGCGTCATGATCCTCCTTGTACTTCAGATATAAATCCGTGGCGCTCAGCGCCATTGGGCTGTCCACATAGACCGGCACTTTCGGAATGTGCTGCAAGTTTTCGAGCTGCCGCATGTAGTACATGAACGTCTGCGTGCGCCCGATGGCAAAGGCCGGAATCACGATCGATCCGCCGCGCTTCACCACCCGGTTGACAATGTCGCCGAGCACCTGCAACGGGTCGCCGGCTTCATGCTCCCGGTCGCCGTAGGTCGATTCACACAGCAAGAGATCGATCTGCTTGGTAGCCGGTGTCCGCGGATTGTTCAGAATCGGCTGATCGTATCTGCCCACGTCGCCTGAAAACACGACCACGCTCTTCTTGCCATTCTCTGTAATGGTCAGTTCCAGGCTGGACGAGCCCAGAATGTGCCCCGCGTCGTAGGACTCCACGTGAAACTCCGGCGAGATATCGAACCCGCCGCTGCGTGGCATGGGCTTCAGAAGCTGCAACACCGGTTCAATATCTTCGGAGGTGTAGAGCGCGCGCGGCTGGGCGTGCTTGCTCCAGTTGTGCTTCTGGGCATCCGCGGTCTCTTCTTCCTGCAGGTGACCGGAGTCCTTCAGCAGCAGTCCGGCCAGTTCAATAGTCGCCGGATTTGCGAAAATCGTCCTTCTGTAACCGTCCCGCACCAGCACGGGCAGCCAACCCGTATGGTCCAAATGGGCGTGCGTCAGAACCAGGCAGTCGATCGTCTTCGGATCGACAGGCAGCGGATTCCAGTTCCGGTCCTTCAAGTCGTCCGTGCCCTGGAACAGGCCGCAATCGACCAGCAGCTTTTTCCCCGCCGCTTCCACCAGATATTTGCTTCCCGTTACGCATCCCGCCGCACCCAAAAAAGTTAATTTCGCCATGGACTCTTTCACCCGAGCAATGAGTTGCTCCCCCACCTTATCCTAATCTCGGTTCGGCTGCACCCATCCCCCCGGTACACAAGAAGCGCTCGCTTCTTGCCCGGCATCTTCTTCTTGCAGGGGGATCACCGATCGCTTCACGGCACCGGCTGGACGTGCTCCAGGGGCTTCCAATCTCCGCTGAAGACCGATTGCGGAATGAAGTTCGGATCGTCGCTCATCACATACTCGTTGTTCCCGTTCAGCCATGCATGTCCGTAGAGGTTGCTAAGCTCGTAGGTTTTCCCCGTCGCCGGATCGCGATACGGCTCGACCCCGCGAATAATCTGGTCCGCCCCGGCAAATGCCTGATTTGCGCCGCGCTGGCTGTTGGCTACCACGGACTGAATGGTATTGATTTCCTTTTGCTGGAATTGCGCAATCAGCTGGGCGCGTTTGATCCGCTGCCCCTGCTGCGCCTCCGCGAGCTTGCTCACAATCGCGAGATACTGCCGCTGCCAATCCTGTTCCATGCGAAGACTCGAACGGATCATCTCGAACAGCTTGGCATTGCCATCCAGCTGCCCCAGCGGCGCGCGAAACGCGTAGAGCATCACGGCGCGGCAATCCACACCCAGGGTCGGGCCGGAACCGGTCGGGACGGACGACGCTTGTGCCACACTCACCGCCGTGACCCACTCTTCGACCGCTTGGCCGTCCAGGTCATACTTCAGCCGGGCCTTGGCCGCGTCTGCGCGAAACTGGACCGCCTGCCCTGCCCGTGCCGACTGTTGTTCAAGGTTCTGCACCCGGCTGTTCATGAACTTCTCGAGTTCCGGCATCGGCTCGACCGTCACAACCTCTTTGCCCGGCCGGTACTGCGGCAGCACCACCTTGCGCAACACCTCCGCGGCGGGCACCGGCTGGTTGACCGGGCAGGGCTTCAGTCCCGCCTTCGCTCCCGCCTGATTTTCCATCACCAGATACTTTTGCACCGCCGGATCCTTCGCAAACTGCCAGGAGAAGGAAGGAAATGCCTCCAGGACCAGTTTTCCGTCCGCGCTCTGGGCCTCGAAACCGACAGCCGCCAGATCCACAAAGCACCCTCGATTGGCCCATTGCACATTGCTCTGAAACTTCCAGTCTGTGGGAATCAGCAGATCCTCGACCGGCATCGGTTTGCTGAAACCGGAAGGATCGATGACCTGGACCTGTTTCATCTTGTAGTACTTCTCGCTCGAGGCCGGTGTGGCATCCTTCATTGCCGGCAATGCCAACGTTGCCGAAATCACCATGACAGCGGCAACACCGCTCGTGATCGAATGGGCCCTTCCGTTCATTGGCTCCCCCGGAAAGTGAGTGACAGCATGGCGCGAGCATTTTACTGAAATAAGTTTCGCATGGACACCCGGGATGAGGCCTCTCGCGAGGAAGTCCCGTCCGCCCGCTCGCTAGGACGTCTTTTCCTTCAATTTGTGGCTGTCGGTCGCGCGCAGGGTCATCCCGTAGATCTTCTTCAATTCAGCGATTTGCGCCTGCGACTCCCTCCCGAAAGGCGCCTTGCCTTCAAAGGCGTGCAACACGATGCCCTCGAGCAAGTCGCCTAGAGTGATGTCTTTCAGCTCCGCAAACGCTTTCAGAACCTTCAGCAATCGTTTCTCCATGCGTACCCCTGTTTGCACCCGTTCGATTTCGATCATCGTTGCCTCCAGGACATCTGGGTAGATATGTACCAAGGTACAAGTGTGTTGTCAAATTGTTTTTTCGTTTGCGGTCCGGTCCGGGCAGGATCGCGTGGGTCCAGCAGGTCGCCTTCCGGGCGCCGCGTCCGGCTCGCCTGCTGGCGACGGGCTCTGTTGCCAGAGGGGCAACGCGGGCACGGAGCCAGAGGCAACGTGGCCATGCGACAGGAACTGCAGGCGTGACCCGTCACAGATTCACCACTGGACTACGCTCACCGAGGAAAGTCCCTGGTTCCGGGAGATGACTACTGGACGATCAAATCCTGCCAGTAGGCGTTGCCGGCTTCATGAAAGGGAATGAGCACACGTTGGTAGAGTCGCAAGACGACGGTCTGGTTCTTGTATTCCGATAGATCGAGATCGATCTCTTCCCAATGGCGCGAATCGGATTCTCCCGTGGCATACAGGCCCTCGATGAGCTGGTCGAGTATTTTGGTGTCATTGACAAAGACCTCCAGCTGCCAGGCCCGTCCCACGTCAACGCCGGCTTTGAACTTTAAAGAGGGAGCAGGGCCGAGAGATGCGGTACGCCTCAGTACGGTTCCGCGCACTTCGTCTCGAGGATAAGTCGAGAGCACGGGGCCGTCCAAATAGGTGATTCCTCGGATCCCCGGCATCCCGCCGCCGGCACCGCCGAACCCTGCCCGCTCCAGGGTCCAGTCCGGGTTCCAATACTGCATCAGATCAGCAAGCGTAAATCGTTCTGCCGGTTGAGCGTGAGGCTGCTCGATGGGAATCCGGAGCGAGGCCCCCTCGCGCGTTGCGCCGTGCGAGAGGAGGATCGCTTCGCCGATCCGTTGTGTGCGTCGCCCGAGTTCTGAAATACTCTCGTCGACCGCAGGGGTGAGTCGAACCGGCCCCAGTTCCTTCCCCTGAATCCGATCATGGAGTTCCGCAACCTGTTCGGGAGGCAGCGCTTTCATGCCATGCATGGCTGCAACGACGGAAGCAGAGTTTGCTGCATTGCAGTCCGTGTCGGCGAAGTCGGCAGCGTGAACGGCGAGTTGCAGGGTCCTGGCGAAATCCCCTGCGCCAAACCAGACGCTGGTTGCCACGATACCGCCATTCACGACGGCGTTATTGGTAGCGGGATATTCGATTCCCCAACGTTCGTCGACCGCCCGGAAAATCTGCGGCGCCGTGCGACCCGCCTCCGCCATGGAAATGACCATGTCGAGGCACTGGCGGTAAGGGGAATCCGGGTGAATCAGGCTGGCAGCCAAGCGGACAATCGAGCGGGTGTCTTTTTCCACAAATGCAATGCTGATCATCCCGGAAACGAAAACGGCGCCATCCGTCCCCTCGGCGTAACCGTTGATATGGCCGAGATTGCGGGCCAGCGTCGCAGCCACGTTCGGCATTCCCGGGGTCAGCGCACCATAAACGTCACTGCTGAACTGTGGCCCGATCGTCCACCACAGCCTGTTGTATCTCGGATGACCGGTGTCCGGCGGCTTGATTCCTCGTTTCAGCAGCAGGAGCGCTTGCTCGCTCGATCCCCAGGAACCAGCGCTGTTTTCAAGCCATTGTTGTCCGAGTTGCTCGACGGTAAGGCCGGTGCCGTATTTCTCGAAAGCACGAACTGCAACCATTTCATAGTAGTAATCATCGTCGACGGGGGCGTATCCGGGGAGGTGCGTCAAGGGTGTAACGGGGAGAGCCGAGGCCTGCTGATGCTCAAAGCGGACTCCGGTCAGTTGGGCGATCATCTGCGCAGTCCAGATGGCCTGAACGCGGTCAAGATAATCCGCCTGCGACAGGACTAGTACCTTCGCCGCTGTTTCGGCCGACGTACCCTGTGGCGCAGGCTGCGGGTACCCCGCGCGCAGGCCGGGAGCCAAAAAGCAGAGGAAGGCGATCATCGTTTTCTTCATGCTGCGCTCCGCCGGAGTCACTGCACCCGGGCCGATTCGCCGCGGTGTGCCGAGCGACTCAATATACTGCAAGCACCCGCGAGCCGAAAAAGAATCTCGGGATGAGCTGGCACGGCGGATATCGCCGGGGCCAAGCGCCGGTGTTCCGTTCGCCAGCCAGGTGCTGTCCTGCTAGTCCCCGATTTTCCCCCGCAAGACCGTGATCGATGCTTTCGGCAGCGCGTAGAGAACGTCCGTTCCGCCCTCGAGGGTCGTTTTCGTCGCCGGTCCGTCCGGCTCTGCATGACCGCGGTTCTCTCCTTCATGCCATTGATATTCGCCCGGACCGAACGTAACGCGCTCGACCGATCCGATGAAATGACGTGTGTGCTTGTTCTCTTCATCTGCAAACGAGATGCTCACTTCGTGATCCTTGTCTCGGTCCTTGTTAATGAGCATCAAGGACCACTGTCCATCCGGTCGTTCCACGACATACGCCGTTACCAAAACGTTGCCCGTTTCATCGGTCACGTCGCTCGCTGCTCTGAAGAGCCGGTGCGGAGCGTCGACCGGTTGCACCCACTCCTTGGTAATCACCTGCGCCGCCAGATATTGCGGCGGATAGTTGATTACCTGATAGTTCTTGTCGAGCATGAGGAATTGTCCATGCCCTCCGGCTGTCGGCATATAGTGAAAATAAAACGTCCCGCTTGCGCCTTCCGTCATCATCGCGCCCACATAATCTGCGAGCCACAGTGCGCTCTTGACGTCTCTCGGGCCGCCGCCTCCGCCCATGTTCCCCTCGGTCATAAAAAACGGCAGGTTCGTGGGCAGGCCGTTATCTTTCCACGCCTGCACCACATGGCTTACCAGGCCAGGCTCGAGGTATAGGTCGTTCCAGGATGCCGTCTCGTTCTTATCCATGAAGGGGTAGTGCTCAAACGAAAAAAACGTGAAGTCCTCCATATGTCCGTGTGATTTCAGGTAATCGAGGAACCGCGCGAGGAACGAGACACGGCCCGCGGCATCCGGCCAAACCTCCACATCGCCGTAGGTTCCTTCAAATGCCGGTCCGCCCAGTTTCGCTTCCGGCACCCGTTTGTGAATCGCGGTCGCAAATTGTATGTACAGCGCACCATAATCCTCCGGCAACATATGCTGACCGTCGGCTTCTTCGCCCATCTCGATCCAGGAGATGGGGTACTTTCGTTTGTAGAGATAAGCGATTTCCGCCGCCGCATCTTCCGGTGTCGCATACAGCATGGCGATCGGCACCATGGTCGGCAGCCCGCGGGTAATTCCACTGGTGAAAAACAGGTCAAACCCGATCTGATCCCCGCGCGAATAATCGAGGTCCGTTTCTGCATGCCATGGGTCCACCGACGACGGCCAGGTTATGGTCTGCCGCCGACTCGGTGAATGCTGGACCACGTCATTGAAGCTGCCGCCTGCCGACAAGGTCCCCACATACAGTTCGTTGATCGCGTAGCCGACGCAGTTTCGCTTGTCTGCCGATCCATGCGTGTCGCAGCTGTTCGATGACTCGGTCATCCAGATTCGCAGATAACGCGCGGAGATGGTTCCGGTGACCAGCTTGAGTGTTGCCGTGCCGCCCTGCCCGTCGGTGATGTAGCCCTTCGGAAAAGTCTGCCAGGTTCCTGCTTCCGTCCCGTCGTAAAACGGTTCCAACACCCCGGTCCAGAACTGCACCGCATATCGGCGCGCATAGGGGTTCGCCCATGCGATGCGAATCGCGTTCACATCCACCTTGGCACCCAAATCGATGATCACCCATTGCGGGTGCAGCGCGTCATCCTCTCCCGTAAAGTCCCTGGTCAGATAGGGATTGCTCTTCCAGTAGGAGTTCACATCGCCGTCGGTAAGTCGCGACCACCCGTTCCCGTCTCCCCGACTGAACCCTCGGTGCGGCAGCGGGTAGGCATAGGAGTGGCGTATCAGCTCTTGTGGCTCTTCGCTACCGGTGAAATATCCCTCTTTCTTCTCCGCATTGCTCCATTTTCCAGCCGCATTCCAATGCCATGCCTCCACCATCAGTTCGGTGTTCTGCCTGTATGTGACCGTCTGCCAACCCGCGTTCAGGATGTCCTTCAGTACGGGATCACGCAGCAGCGTATCGGTATTCCTATCCACCAGTTCTTTGGTGAGTTTTGTATCTTCCCCCCCCGGAGCACCCTCTCCCGCTCTCAGCCGGTCAATCGCTCCGCCCAGCGCGTGCGGTGGGCTGAACACATTCGCCACATGCGAGGGCGAAGCATCCACGACAATGTGCTGCGCCAGCGCTCCGCTCGCTGCAGCCAGTACTCCGGCGGCGAATCCCATTCCGGTCATCCATCGCTTCACTCCATTTGCCATACGAACCTCCCTGCCAGCTTCCCCGCAAGTTATCCCGGAATCCGGCCGCCCCCGGTCCCTTGCGGTAGGGTTGCCTGCCTGATTTTCGAGGGAGCGGATTTCCAGTGCAGCATACACCAGTTCCCCCTGGTGAGGTGCCGTCCGTGGCCAGAATTAAATCGGTTGAAGAACGAGGACTAGGTCGACTCGAGAAGCCCAGGCAGGGAGGAAGAAATGAGTAGTGGAGGAATCAGGATGGGTCCCGCCCTGGGCTCGGTTCCGTTCCCTGACGGACCATGCCGCCTTCCTTGGGGTGGGCCTGCGCTATCCCGCGTCCGCGAATTTACTTTTTTGCTCCCGGCGGAAAGTCCTTGAATGATTTTGTGACCAGTTCATTCACCTCTTTATCCATGTTCTTCAGCGCCTTGTCGGGATCACGGAAGTTCTTGCTGTAGGTCGTTTCCCACACCGGCTTCCGCGCCGCGGCGTCAACGATGTGAAACTCAATCTGGCCATTTACTTTCATCCAGGTCGTAGGAGCCAGAGTCGGACCATTGCCAAGACCGTAGTCCGGCGATATGTCGGCCGTGGTATTCGGACCCGAGCCTGCCTGACTGGCCCCGCCGGCACCGAGCTGCACGTTGCCTCCGCCATCGTAGGAAATATAGAAATCCGGTTTTTCTTTGACCTCCACAAAACCTCTTGCGGCGAGGACTTGGTTGACCGCTTTGACGATCTTCAGGTCCATAACTTCGTTGGTGTCGGGATTCTGGCGGGTCATGAGCCGGTTCCCTTGCCATGCATAACGCTTATGCTCCGCAAAGTTGTACTGGTCATCGGATTTTGTCGAAATCTTCTGCCCAAACGCGGCTGGGGCAAGCAGGAGAGCGCACGCAGAAATGAGTAGCAGCTGGCCGAAAGTACGATTCACGAGTCGCACACCTTTCTGATCCGGTATTCGAGCTGAGAAGAACATGGTCAAGCATCCTGGGGAATGCAGAAGGGAGGATAGGTCTCCGTCCAATGACCCTGCCGTCTCTGCTAAATACTATCAAGAATCAGCACGCGCCGGCCGCCTAAGTTGCTGCCGGCGCAACGCTGGAAAGGTTCGCTGTGCAGGAAGACATGGAAAAAAACTCACGCAAAGCAAAGCGAATGGAATGTTGCGGAAAGGAATCCTCAAATCCAAATGGACCGCGTAGATGCAGGGCAAAAACGATGTGTCTTTAGCGTTCATCGAGAGTGCAGGACTTTACGTTTTCGCCTCCTCGGACACCATCCTATTCTGACCCGAACTGGGATATTATCCTGCGTTGCAGCGGGATTCCAGTCGCAAGCGCTCCTAACGATTGGCCGGGGCGCGGGCTTAGCATGGCGTGCCAGGAGAGGCGATGAATCGTCGAGAATTTCTGATGTATGCGAGTGGCGCAACGGGAGCTGCCACATTTTCTGGCGTGGACCAGGCATTCCTGCCGGACACGACCCCGACGGATTGGCGTTTGTTTGAAGTAACTACGCGCGTCGAAGTTCTGAAGCCGTCTGGTTCCACGCGCGTATGGCTGCCGGCAGCCCTGCTTGGCGCAACCCCCTTTCAAAAGACGCTCGCAAATGAGTTCCAGGCCGAGGGAGGCCGAGCGAAGTTGGTCGAAGAGAGTGAGGATGCTCTCGGAATCGTTGTGGCCGAGTTTCCGGCCGGGGCGAAGCCGCAGGTGACTCTCACCAGTCGAATCCTAACCAGGAACTACGCCGTCGACCTTTCCAAACCAAACAAGTCTGGACTAGAGAAGGGTGCGGGACTGGAATATTTTCTACGACCGACAAAACTGCTGCCGACTGACGGGATTGTCAAGGTGACAGCGGAGGAAATCACAGCCGGAAGCAAGACGGACATGGAAAAGGCGCGCGCGATTTATGAATGGATCGTGATCAATACCTTTCGCAATCCGAAGACCCGCGGCTGCGGTACCGGAGACATTCGTTACATGCTCGAGACCAAGGATCTGGGAGGGAAGTGCGCGGATCTCAACGCACTTTACGTGGGTCTCGCCCGCGCGGCGGGCCTCCCCGCTCGCGACGTCTATGGCATCCGGGTCGCCAAATCGGATCTCGGATACAAGAGCCTGGGCCCGTCAACACCGAACATCAATAAAGCACAGCACTGCCGAGCTGAGGTTTACCTGCAGGAGTATGGGTGGGTTCCCGTCGACCCCGCCGATGTCCGTAAAGTTGTGCTCGAAGAACCACCCGGGAATCGTCCGCTCGACGACGATATGGTGAAAACTGTTCGGGCGCGCCTTTTCGGTGCTTGGGAAATGAACTGGATGGCATATAACTTCGCTCACGACGTCACGCTACCCGGCTCGAAAGGCGGAGCCATCGGATTCTTGATGTATCCGCAGGCGGAAACAGAGGAAGGCCGCCTGGATGCTCTTGACCCCGATCATTTCCATTATGAAATCCAGGCCAAGGAAATCTCGTCCGCGAATGGATGACCAGGTGACTCTTCCAGGACCGATCGTTCGTCGGGCCACCGGAAAAGCCCGCAAGCTTCCGATGTACATGTCCGGAAGAACCCGGGGACGCCTTACGTATCAGCAAGGTGTCCGTGGCTCCCAAACGGCATAGCCCGCATGCCTTTGAGGAGCTCTTTGCTGGCCCTTGCGACGAGCTTGCCCTAAATTTCTTCTCAACCAAGCGAAAGTCTTGAACGATACGATAACTGGGGTATACTCACGGGCGATTCTGGGAACTTACGTTTTACTGATCGCGGAGGACGCGTGTCCAAAACCAATGCAGCTTCAGTTCTACTCGCTTCTGCAGCGTTGATTTTATCCTTGTCAGGTTGTTCAAAAACGACGGATCAGTCCTCCGCTCCTGTAGGGGAACAAAAGGGATCTCAGACCACAACCGCCGATGCGCGGCCACCGCGCAATCCTCTGCGCAATGCATACTTCGGAGACCTGCATCTGCACAGTGGTTTTTCCATGGATGCGTTCGCGATGGGGACGAGAACGACGCCGGATGATGCCTACCGCTACGCGATGGGGGAGACCGTTGAATATTTCGGCAAGCCCCAAAAACGAATCGTGCCCCTCGATTTTCTCGCGCTGACCGACCATGCGGAATATCTGGGTGTCGGACCGGAAACCATCAACCCGAATGGTGTCTTCGCAAAAACCGACTGGTATACCAATATGACCAGTAAGGATCCGGCCGTGGCGGCAGCGGCTTTCCATAAGGTCGTCGGGACATTTGTAACCAACAAACCATTGCCAGAATTGTCCGATCCCACACTACTGCGCTCCACCTGGACGAATTATCAGGCCACCGCGGAAAGGTACAACAAGCCTGGAAAGTTCACCTCGTTCATCGGATTTGAGTGGACGTCGGCACCGGAATTTCAGAACCTGCACCGCTGCGTAATCTTTGCCGATAAGGGGCCGGAAATTCCTTTCTCGGCGTTTGATTCGCTGGATCCTGAAAAATTGTGGGGTTACCTCGAAGCCCAGCGGGCCAAGGGTTTGGACGTCATTGCCGTGCCGCACAATGGAAATGCCAGCAACGGGCTGATGTTCAACACCCGGGACATGTCGGGCAAGCCACTGACCCTCGAATACGCCGAGCGGCGCATGGCCAATGAGCCGCTAGCCGAAATCATTCAGGGTAAGGGACAAAGTGATACCAGTCCGGCCATTTCTCCAACGGATGAATTTGCGAATTTCGAACCTTGGAAATACCTGATTGGCACAAGCACACCCGCAAAATCGGCTACCGGGAGTTTTATCAGACAGGCTTACGGTGTTGGGCAGGAGCTACAGGCCAAAATCGGTGCCAACCCGTTCAAATACGGTATCGAAGCCGGAACGGACTTTCACTCTGCGCTCTCCTCCACGGAGGCAAGCAACTATCCGGGTTCTCATGGCCTTCAGGACAGCGATCCGAAGACGGTCATCAGTGCGACCACTTCGATTGGCGGGGAACCTCCGACGAGTCTCGGTTCCGGCGGGTTGACCGGAGTATGGGCAGAGGAGAACACGCGGGAATCGCTGTTTGCCGCAATGAAGCGGAAGGAAACCTTCGGAACTTCCGGGGTGCGAATCAAAGTGCGGATGTTTGCTGGTTGGAACTTTCCGAAGGACATAACCAAGAACTCCGATTGGGTGAAGGCGGCTTACGATGGCGGCGTGCCGATGGGCGGCGATCTTCACGCGCCGTCGACCAAGACCGCCCCGACGTTCATCGTGCAAGCGCTGAAGGATCCAAACAGCGGGAATCTGGATCGCATCCAGATCATCAAGATTTCGACGAAAAACGGAAAGAGCACCGAAAAGATTTACGACGTGGTCTGGGGCGGAGACCGGAAACCCGATCCCAAAACCGGTAAAGTTCCCGCCGTTGGAAACACCGTGGACGTAAAGACAGCGACTTATACAAACACCATCGGAGCGGCGGAATTGGTCGGCGAATGGACGGATCCTTCTTTCGATCCACAAGCCAGCGTGACCTATTATGCACGCGTACTCGAGATTCCTACCCCGCGATGGTCAACCTATTGGGCAGCGAAGTTGAACCTTCCTCCGAATCCCGGGGTGCCAACAACGGTGCAGCAGCGGGCTTGGACTTCGCCGATCTGGTACACGCCCGAGGCACAGAAACACTAGTCGACTGTTCAAGCCGTCCAGCAAGTAGCCGGTCCGTCCTCATCGGGTAGATTCGGCCTCGTGTGGCGTCCTGCAAATGACCCTGCTGCGCGGAACATGAGAAACGTAGTTGCGACGGGTTTTGCCGGAAGCGAATTACCCATTGACTCTCGGGAACCGGTCGCCGTCCTCGCGTAGACGATCTCGGCACGCACCCGGCCATTTGCGAGCCAGTGGATTCTGCCCCGACTAGATGTAGAAACTCTAGACTTTTGCATTCTTCGCCGCTAAACTTCCCGGAAATTTAAACGCAACTCCGGCTTCGCTTCTTTTCGCCCGCCCTGCCGGTACGGGTCAATGCGCGTCCCAGCGATTCTCCAGGCCGATCTCACGCCAGGTACCCTGCCGCGACTCGCTGGCGCTTTCAAGGCACTAGTTCCCAGAGCACGGAGGTTTCCATCCATGCCATTTACGATCCAGACCAGCGTGACCTGCTATCTGCTTCCCGGCGACGGCCCTATAGCCCAGCAGGTTTTCCTGAAAAACTTGCTCGATCCCGGTGAGACGTGGATCATCGCCTATGCGTTCACCCTGCCGGATATGATCGAGGACCTGCTGGAAGCTCACAAGAAAGGTGTTCCGCTGCACATTTATCTCGACCACTCGGAATCGACCGGACCCTCGGAGAAACCCGGCTTGCAGCAACTTGTGAGCGCGGGGATCGAAGTCACCATCGGCACTTCCCCCGCCGGCAGCGAATATATTTGCCACACCAAAGGAATTGTCTCCGATGCTGCAAAGGGGGGCGCGCTCTGGTGCTGGGAAGGTTCGGTAAACTTCTCGCTGAGCGCCTGGAAGCAAGTGAATACCGCTATGGTATTCAGCTCGCCTGAATGGCGCGACCAGTTCGTGGCACAATTCGAAGCGCTTCGGAACTATGCCTGGGCCAAGGAGCGAACCATGCAACTCATGCCCGCTCCACCTCCAGATCTTGGCAAAGCACCCGCTGCCGCGCGCGCGCGATATGGTCTACCGGTACCCGAACCGGGCGCGGTTGCTGGTTCTGGCGGCCATGCTCGATCCGTTCAGAACAGACCCGTGCCCGGGTCAACTCGAAATTCAAGTTAGTGGTTTCATAGGTAAGAGCTGCCTCGGTTCGCTCCCGCGTTAGGAGTCCCGATGCAAAGACTAACCGGCTTAATCTCGACCCGGAGCTTCCCGACTCGGCCTTTCGGGCGGGATTGTCGCTCCTTGCACTTGCTGCTTCTGATCCAGTGCCTTTGCCTCACGCATGAGGTCGCTGTGATATAGCCAGGAGATGCTCAACTCTTCTGGCTGACCAAAAGCTTCCGGGGCCAGATAACGGCCTCGTTCTTGTTCCGGTTTGTCTTCTTCCACGAGGACCGGATGTGCCTTCACATACGCATCCGACCGTACCCCTGTCACCTGCCATGACACCTTCACTGCAGGCTTGTCCGTCTTGATTATGAATTTGTTGTTCTGGATCTCTTCGAGGATGATGGCCTGTGAGAATTGCCCAATAACCGTAAGCTGGTAGCGATAATTCGTATTCAGAGCTTCGAAGTAATCCGGCAGTTCGACCGTGGCCTGGCCGCTCGCGTCGGTCGTGACATTCCCGCTGTAGGTGTCCAGCCCTTCATTCGATTCAATCGCGAAATGATTCAGATACTTGTTGGCTGGATCGAGGGGGTGATCGATGCGAAAAGCTTTCAGTCCTACGACCGAGAGCGTCCCGACAATACCCACGTTGCCGGTGAAGGCACCAGCGAGCTTTCCGATTCCAACAACCGCGGCGGCACTGCACGAGGTACAGGACAGGCCGCCTATTCCATCGCCGGTGGTGCTTTCGCCAACCGCTCCGGCTTTCGTACTGCTCATTCCTTTGACACCTTCACTCGAAGTACTGGTGCCCTGTACGCCGAAGCTGCTTTTGCTTACCCCATAGATCCCGGTGGCGCTGGTGCTGCTGCCGGCCACCCCTATGAAGCTCATACTTGAGCCGAATACCCCGGTGCCACTGACGCTGACGCCGGCCACTCCGTAGTTGCTGGTACTCGAGCCTTCGACACCGTCCCCGGTTTTGCTCATTCCGGTCACGCCCGCGGCGGTGCTGCTTTCGCCTAAGATTCCGCCGCTGCTTGTACTGGTACCCACGATCATACCCTTCACTGTAATTTCCGTTCCGGATTGGGAAATGATTGAGTTACCTATCTTCTTACTGCTCGTCCAGAGGGGAATGTCATTTGTTGTGCCGGTGCCAGTGACAGTTTGCGCCCGCAGGGAGGCCACAGCCAAAAGTGCAAATCCGACGCCCAAAGCAACCGACGATGCGATTTTCATGGATGTTCTTCCTCCTTTAAGGAAAATGATCCGGTCGCCGGTTGTCACGCACTGTGTTTCGGTCCCGTGACATCCGGAACCTCCTTCTGACTGCAAAGGTGCGCAGGACTATATACTCATTTCTCGAGCACGGATACTGAGGAAAGAGGCTTTCCCCTTGGGGATCCCCGTCCGTCTACGACCCTTCGCGAATGAGTTTGGCTGAGCGATCCAAAAAGGCGTCTAGCTAGGGTGATTGGGGATGGAGATCGGGAAAGTGACTGCTTTCGGAATCGCGATCACGGGAGCGATTGAAAAATGCGGTGATGCGGATGCGGGACGGCTGGTTGAAGGGAACGGGATGCAAATGCCGCCATTCACGCCCCTCAGGAGGTCGCCTGCATCGATCTGTCGCTCAGGCGATCAATGGCCATCTTCGGGACGATGAGACCTAGGCACATCGCCACAACTATGGTGATGGCGGTGACGCCGTCAGCGATTGTCGAGCTGATGAGCTCGAATGTTCTGTGCGAGCTGTCGGCAAGTTGTACAAGCCCACTCGCCATCCTGAATAGGAAGACGCCCGGAATCATTGAAACTACGGAGGCGAAGCCGATGGCCGCGAACGGCATGTGCCAACGGCGTGCGACGGGAGTGAGAATCAGCGCGACGATGACACAAGGGACGAGGGCGCCGATCGCAGCGTTACAGCCGAGCACAACAAGTAACCACCATCGAACAGCGTGGGCAAGCATGCCGACCGCCACCGGCCAAGCCATCATGCGCAGCGGTGTGGAAAAGAAGACACTATAGGCGGCGACTGCAATGCCAGCGGCCATCGCATCGAGCCACAGGGGAACGGTTCTGCCGGCCTGATCGACCGGTAGGGAAATACCGAGAAGCGTGAGCCCGAGCAGGAGCCCGAGTGAGATCGCGAGAACCACGAGCCCTGCAAAGCTCACGCGGGCGGCGCCGAGATGAACGCGGCCATTGGCGAGATCGAGCGCGCCATTGAGGACGGGTGGTCCGGGCACCAGGACCATGCATGGGCATACCGCGACCAGGCGCAGGGACGAGCTCAACTGGTATCGAACCGCCAGCGCCCCGATGATGCCAGAGAGCAAGGCTGCGCCGAACGGTTGAAGAAAGACATTTGCGCTGTAGTACGCTAAACCGCGACGAAGGAGGGCGCCAGCTGCCGCACTCACAAAGATGAGAGCCGCCGCGGATCGATGTTGGACGCCGAAAATCACCGCCAGCGCCACGGCGCCCGCCCCCGCCGCGAGTGCAAACAGCCAGGTCGGCGCCAGAGGCGCTTGGGAGGCCGCACGGATCGCCTCCCTCGCGGCGGCGGGCGCCAGCCGGCCAGTGGCGATGTCTTCCATTTTGCGCATCGTGGAAGCTACGCGACTCATGGCTACGCCGGTCGGAACGGCCCCGACGAGAGAGAAGAGTCCGGCGCCGCTGGCGCAGTCTTGGGCTTTGAGTTGCAGCTCGCCCCAGCGCGGCAAGATCTCAGCGCGCAGTCCGAGCGCGCGTCCGAAGCGCTTGGCCGAAGCCAAAACCTGGTCCGTAGATTGGCCGTTGACGTACTGAACCCGGGCAATGGCCAGGACCAGGTCGGCACGATCCTCCAAGCTCATGACGTCGTTATTCGAGTCCTGCTGCATCAGGCAGCCTCATATGGAATCCGGTAGGAAATGAGTAACCGCGCCTTCCTTGAAAACTAGTCGTGCCCTTACGCGCAAGTGTTCAAGCGACCGTTGCGTTTGCGCTCCCCACAGCGCGGCGCTCGGCACGTCGACTTCACCGGGGCCGTCGGACGGTCTCCCTCCGGGTGGCCATTATCGTCAGGTTGCTGGGTGCGTTCATTGCGCTCGCGCGCACCGCCTCCGACTTTTTTCATGCTCATCCGGCTTGCTGCGCAATGACCCGTTGGGTGAGCAAATTCGATCATCTCCGAAATGCCAGAAGGAGACATATCATGAGAAATGGTTTTCTTGCCAGCGCTGAGGGCCGGACCTAAAGTACCTGGTTTACGCTAGCCGAGGATTCCGAGGGACCGATGACTCGCAGAAAACGTCGCGGTCGCGATCCGCAGTGGTCAGCGTGCAAGCAGGCTTTCGTGGTTCATGGTTAACGGGCTGACCGGAAGCCATTTCGGGCCAGAAGTCCTTCTGTTAGATCGGAAGCGCGGTGGAGGAAGGGAGTTCAAGTCCGGTTCGCGGACATCGTCAATGATTGGCTCGAATCCTGTTTCTCGATAGCTTCCGGTATGCCGGACAATTCGGGAGTCAGTCAATGACCATCAGGGCGTTTCCCGGTACTGATTTCGATCCAGACCAGTGGAAGGGAGACCTAAGGTCGCCTGCCCCTGACCGAATCCTCCGCGTAGGAGCTTTCGACATGCAGAGAGAAATAGACCGGACTTAACGAACCCCCACCAGCCCACGGACGGATTCGATCAGCTTGCGAGGATCGTAGCCGACGCCGTCTTTGAAGACCGTTTCCACTTTTTCCACGTCTTCAATCCTCACGGCAGGGTTGCCGTCGACGACCACCAAGTCTGCATTCTTGCCTACAGCAAGGGTCCCAAAGTGCGCCTCCTCGCCCAGCCATTTTGCACCGTTTTCGGTTGCGATGTGAATTGCCTCGACAGGGGAAAAGCCCGCCTCGACCAGCAATTCGAGGTTGCGCTGATCACCGAAGCCGGGGAGCACGCCGCCATAGCCGGTGGGATCGCAGCCGGCCATTAAGAGGCCGCCCTGCTTTACAAAATCCCGTTCGAATTGCATCTCCTGTTTGAACAGTGTCAACCATACCGAATGCGCGGAGCCGCCGGCGGTCCTCCACTTATCCCCTTGTTCGGCAATGCCCGCGCGGGTGGTTGCGTAGTCGGCCCATCCCTGAGGCGCAACGGACTGGCGCACGCGCAACTCCTCGCTCATCGGCGGGCGGTTGGGAACAAAGGTCTCGAAGATGGCCAGGGTGGAGGTAACGGCCACATGATGCGCGACCAGGTCGGCGATCATCGACTGAATCTCGGGCCCCTCCACATCCATTTTGACCATTGCCTCACGGGAGGGGCCGACAGCCGGACAGAGGCCCTCCTTCTTTGCCGGATCAAATTCCGTGTCCACGACCAACCCGTGTTCCAAATTGTCGATGCCCAAAGCCGCCGCCTCTTTGAAGCCGACGGAGCAAAGGTGGCCCGTGACCTTGACACTGTGAGCGTGTGCGGCGCCAATCGCCGCCTTCAGCTCTTCAGGTGTGATGTGCATGTAGGCCTTGAAGGAGGTCACGCCCTCGGCAGTCCAATAATTCACGAGGCGCGCAGCGTCTTCCGGGCCCGTGAGTGTGTGCATCTGTGGGCCGAGCGAAGGAGGGCCTTCAAGATAGGGGCCAGTGAGGAAGAGGCGCGGTCCGGGAACCTCGCCGGCACTGATCTGCTGCTGCAGAGAAAGGTCTGTGTACGGCTCGACGCTGCCGCCGGTGCGCGCCGAAGTGACGCCGCCGGCAAGATAGAGCCGCGGCGCGCTGTCAATACCTTCTCCGTAAAAGCGCTCAAGATCCGGCTGGCTCCCCTGCTGCGGATAAAAAAGATGCTCGTGCATGCCGACGAGGCCGGGGTAGACCGTTTTGCCGGTGAGGTCCAGGAGTTTGGCGCCCGCGGGCAGCGCCGGTGCCGATGCGGCGGGCCCGACCCAGACGATCTTTCCGTGGTCAAGGACCAAGCGCTGATCTTCTTCGGCGGCGGACCCAGTTCCGTTGATGACGCGGACATGGTCGAGGACCAGCAGCGGCGCGTCTTCCTTGATGAAGGGTTTCAGCACGGCTGGCGCCTGCGCGTGCGCAGCGACCGCGGTCGCCAAGATGGTGAATAACACACCCACTCGACGGTATGTCTGCATCATGTCCGCTCCCAAAAAGGGTCAATGAACCCGGTTCTCTTGCATTTGCCAGAGGTCAATATACCGGTTGAATCCCCGGATGAGGAGGTCATTCTGCGCAGAGTGCGGGCGCAGTGTTCAGGCCGACAATGGATTGGTCGGGTAACCAGGGAAGTCAAGGATAAGGCCGGGTATCTCCGATTTCCGCGTCAATCAGGATTTGAAGTATTCCGAGCCGGTTTCGTCGGCTCGAGCGATCCGCGCATGTCGAAGCATCGGGCTCACCACACGAGCGGTGTATGTCTGCCAGAGGAAGACTGGACCGGCTCAGCTGTTTAGATCTCAATAATTCGGTGATGGACAGCGAGGTGGAAAAGGTCGGCGTTTGACTTCACACCGAACTGGGCCATCACGCGGTACTTATGGAAGGCAACGGTCCGGGCACTGATGTGCAGCCTGGCAGCGACTTCCTTCATTGTGCGACCAACACAGAGTTGCCTGACAACTTCACACTGGCGCTCCGTGAGTGCTCCATCTACTGAATAACGGGCGTCGGCAGAGCGAGCATCCGCCAGCCTGCGATGGAATTCCGGCGCTAAGAATCGTCCGCCATGGATGACCGTTCGCACGGCCTTCAAAAGGCCTGCCGATGAGGTCAGCTGCAGGTACCCGGAAGCCCAGTGATTCACGCATTCCGCGGCCGTCTTGGCATCATCGTTGGTCGTTAGGACGATAATCCTGATCGTGGGGTAGGCATCTTTCAGAAGTCGTGCGATCTCCAGGCCATCCCGGAAAGGTCTGTAGACGCTGAAAAGCACAACGTCGGGCCTGCCTCCCTCGACGGCTGCGAATAGCGAATCGGAATCACCGGCAATTCCGATGACTTGAAGCCGCAGGTCAGTTTCGAGGAGATTCTTGAGGGCTTCTGCAACCAAAGTGAACTTGTCCATGAGCAACATTCGCGGTGCAGGCATCTTCACCCCCGTCTAATTGGACTAACTGGGCCAATTTGGTCCAGCACTTTCACAATTAACGGTATTGCCACGGACAGGCTTGGCAAAGGACGGGAGTCACCATGCAGCGTGATTTCATCACCAGTATCCCTGCGTGGCAGTGGATCGTCCCCGAATCCGAGTGTGAAAGGTGCGAGCCCGGTGGCAGGCGAGCCGGGTCACCGGTAGGCTTCGGCCGAGTACCTCGATGGGCGGTTTGCGCGCACTCGGAGCCATCGATTTCCTAAGGTACCTGTTGGGACTTTTTGTGTAACCCCCAAGTTTTCACGCTTCCGTCTTCCTTGCTCACTGACGAGGCGTGAATGGCTTTTCCGTCGGGGGTAACCTCTAAACGAACCACGAACACGATCTTCCCGTCGCGCTGATTGGTCATTTCGACCGTGTTGGCATTAATTCGTTTCACTGCGACCATGGTGCGTGCCGGGTCATCTTCTATCAGATAGAACTTGCCGTCGAATTTCGCGTCAAACTTTTCTCCGAGCGGAGTCTCCGCACTGAATCCTTCTGATGTGCACTTGTAGGAGATGACCGTACTGTTCGCCGATCGGCTTTGCTTGAAGATCTGCCACGAGCCTGAAAGAACGTGGGCACCGGCCGGCGCGGGGGCTATACGTCGAAACACACTCTGAAAGGTAACCGCCTCCGCTTCTGTCGTATCTTTGACCACTTGGGTCAAAGTCTTTCCGTCTGAAGAAACAGTGTCCGTTTCCGTGAACATCGGTTTCCCAGCCTTTTTCGACGTCACCTCGACCGTCCGGTTGTCCACAACGCGGACGCTGACTGTATCCCAATAACCCGTGGCAGGAACCTGCTGATCTTCACCATCTGCTTTGAGCACCCGTCTGCCATCCCGGAAGATGCCATTGGCGAGCAAAAATGTGACCGCCTTTTCAGCCGCGAAGTCTCGATTGTTGTCGGTATCAATAACCCAAGTACCGTCGAATGAGCTTTGCGAACGAGACGCACGGGGGAACAGAACGGCCAAAAACAAGGCAACCGATGCGGGCACCACCAGCCGCTTAAATTGCGTGGTCATTGGAGGCTCCAATTTCGTCTTCCTGTGACGTGCTTCAATCGGACTGCTCCGATAGGATGCGGGTGTTAGCGTGCGGGTGGTCCGACGGGTACTGAAGCCGGGGCACCGGTCAAGTTCCTCCCCATCACGGGCGGAACGGGGTTTTGGCACCAACCCTCGCTCGCCTGGCAGGCGTTCTTTTGCTTTGTCTTGCGGTAGGCGCTACGGCGTCGGCTCAATATGGTGGTGGATCGACCGGAGGTTCCGGCGGGACCGGCTCCGGCGCCGGAAAGGCGATCGGAATCGGGGTGGGAGTCGCGGCGGCAGCAGGTGTGGGGATCGCATTGCTCATTCATCACCATCACAAGGTATCGAGCTCCGATGCTTCTCTTGCGGGTTGCACGCAATCCCTGCTTCAGGGAATTGGTTTGAAAAATGACAACGATAACCAGACCTACGTGCTTCTTTCGAGCGCAAAGCTCTTGCAGCCGGGAGAGCTCGTCGAACTCAAAGGGACAGTAGTCAATGACCGATCGGGAACACGTGCATTTCAAGTCCGGGAGGTGGTCAAAAATTACGGTGCCTGCGCGGCGGCCTTGGCAATGAAAGAGCAACCAGCGAGTGGGGCCCCGGAACTTGCACAAACAGACAAATAGCTGGCTGTGGAAATACTCGCAGGTTCATTTGTCCTATGGGTGGACTTCACTGCAATCGGGAAGATTCTGGAGTCCACCCTTCTCGGAGCGTTCGAAACAGACGCCACCGATCAACCTAGGGCTGACCCCGAGAGCTTATCGACGAGTTTATGGCAGTCCGGAAACGGGAAAAATCAGGGCCCAGCACCTACCTGGAAAAGTTTGGCCTTACCCAGGTTCGGGCTGGCCGTTGATGTCTTTGCAGACTTTCTCGTAAGCTCCCACCCCTGGGGAACCCCACCTGAGTACGGCTGGCCGAGCAGTCCTTCGTGCCGCCTGTGAAAACAAGACTTCCGTGAATGTGTGTGTCAACCCGTGCCAGACCGGAGCAAGATCGCCGACCAACCGCGCGCCGGTCAACGAGAGTCTTTTAGGTACGCGGAGAGCTCTAATCATCCAATCCCTTTCCATTGAGAATCCGTTGCATGTATTTTTCAACCCTCGCCTGTCGAGTCTTGGATTGTTTGGGTTGAGAAAAATGAAAGAGGTATGATCTTTGACGTCCCGGCGTTAATCCATCGAAGGCAGTTTTCAAGGCAGGGAGTTCATCTAGCTTGTTTTGGAATTCTTCGGGAATCCTGAATTGTGCGGTCTTTTTGAATTTCACTTTCAGGCCGGCTTTTTCCACTTCCACAGCTTCAAGAATATAGGCTTTCAGTATGGGTTCCAGCTTAACGATTTGGGGAACATTGGTGAACCGAATCTGCCGCGCCGACTGCACATTCTCGGTTTGCTGGATGAGAATTCGCTTGGCATCTTTTAACAACGCACCTTTAAAGAACAGAAGGGCACAGTATTCTTTAAACCCATGGATTAAAACGATGTTTCGGTTCTGAAGCGTGTAACAAGGGTTACCCCACTTCAATTCTTCAGTCAGCTGACAATCAAGGACTATCGTCCTCAATTTCGTGAATTCTTGCTGCCACTTCTTGGCTCTGCGCAATAATCCATCTACTTTGGGATTCATTTTCGTTGCCATAAGGCGCCATTCTAGTTTGCTTACGATGTCTTGCCAAGACCCTGCTTGCATTGATTGCCGGAGGTGCTGAGGCTAGTCAGTACCCCAATGAACGACCTGCGTTTTACCAGCAGCCAGGACCCGCAATATCAGAGGATTACGCTCATTGGCCTCCGCAGCGCCTTTTAAGAGATCTCATCGCTTGCCTCTCTCGGAAATGAAATCGTTGTACGGATCAATGAGCAGAACAGCAGTCAACTCCTCTACATCAGTCAGTTTTGGTGTCCTTCCCGTCGAAGGCTTGCCAGCATTTGCACGGAGTCAGAGCAGGAGAGCCTCCGCCGAATCTCTTTGCTTTTTTGGCAATGGAATCCTCGCCCCAGCTAGCGTAGGGACCGGAAGCCCGCGCGCACCTCTTCTGAAAAGAGCCGTGGTTGTTCCCACGCGGCAAAGTGCCCACCCTTGTCGAGCTTGTTGAAATGGATCAGTTTGGGAAACGCCTGCTCTGTCCAGCTTTGCGGGGCTGGATAGAGTTCGTCAGGGAAGACGCTCACGGCGACGGGGATGGAGACACCTTTGGCATTGAAATACCCGAGTTTGCCCCAATTCTCCCAGTAGAGGCGGGCGCCAGAAAGCGCTGTGTTCGTTAGCCAGGTGATGGTGACATTATCGAGGATGTCGTCGCGGGTGAGACCCTCAGACTGTCCGTCAAAGACGCGCGCGATGAGCGCATAACTGCGTGCGTCGTGATCAAGGAAATAAGCCGCCAGGCCGACGGGTGAGTCCGCGATTCCATAGAGAGTCTGTGCTCGGAGCCCCATCTGGTACCCGTAGGCGATTCCTTTTTGATAGACGAACTGCAAACGCTCGTATGCGACCTTCTCATCGGCTGAGAAACCGGATGGCGCCGGCGCGCCGGAAAAAGCCGCCTTGTCAATGTCGACTGGAAAGATGCCGGGCATGTTGGTGTGAATGGCGAGCAACTCCGGAGGCGCCTGCACGCCCATTTCTTCCGTGATCACCGCGCCCCAATCGCCGCCTTGCGCCACGAATTTCGTATACCCGAGGCGCTTCATCAGCGCGACCCAGGCTCGCGCGATGTGGGCGACATCCCACCCGGTGGCGGTCGGTTTGCCTGAATAGCCATAACCCGGAATGGACGGGACCACCAGGTGGAACGCATCGGATGCAGTTCCTCCGTGAGCGGTGGGATTGCACAGCGGATCGATGATCTTCATCTGCTCGATGATCGACCCGGGCCATCCGTGCGTAACGATCAGCGGCAGAGCGTTTTCGTGTTTTGACCGGACGTGAATGAAATGAATGTCCAGCCCGTCAATCTCGGTGAGGAACTGCGGCAGGGCTTTCATTTTTGCTTCGATCTTGCGCCAGTCATAATCTGTCGCCCAATAGCGCGCCAGCGCTTGCATCGTCGCGAGTTGCACGCCTTGCGATGCATCGGTGACTGTTTCCCGCTCGGGCCACTTGGTTGCGTTAATGCGCCTGCGCAATTCGGTCAACTCCGCGTCTGAAACGTCCGCATGAAACGGACGAATTGCATCTGGCTGCTCGCTGCCTCGTTGTGTAGCACTGGCTTGGGTCATGGTGTTCTCCTTCTGACTCGCTCTAGATTCTTTCTGCATTTCCAACCGGAATCGGATGCGAGGAAGCGATTCCCCTCGAAGGGGCAGTCCTCCCACTGCTGACCTGGCCGTGATTGATTTTATTCCGCTTGAAAAGCGGGGTCCGTCCGAAGAGGCGAAAAGGCTAGCACAAACCGACCGATCGGCGCATTAAATCCTGATCAGCCTATCTGCGTTTTAGACGCGTCGCTCGTCCCAAGACCATGCCTCGAATGACCTCCTGATTTGAAAGGACTTGACAACAGTTCGCTCGGAGAGTCGGCAAGCGGGCCATCTTCGGTCTGGCACTCTAGATTGCCATTTAGCGAGTTAGAACAACTCTTTTTGGGTGGAGGGATTCCGAGCTGGCCAAAGAATGAGGCGCCAAACGGGAGTTGCGAGCAGCGAGGCGGCCCATCCTTAACGAGGGACCTCAGTGTGCTCGGCGTTTTGCAGTTGACTTGGAGCAACAGCGGCGTCATCTTTCGCATCCATGCACCCAGTGAGCCCCAATTTATCGAGGAGGGCACATGCGTTTTTTTGTTGTTCCATGTTTCGTCCTACTGACAATTCTTTCGCTTGTCGGCGCACAGTCCAATAAGCCACCCAAGAAGTCGGATACAGCTACCATTCTGACGACCGCACAGTCCGTTTTTGTTGAACCCTATCTCGGCCCGAGTAATGAGGGTTCCATCTATGACCCGAATGTGAGTGCCGATGACCGGGATGCGGTCGCCAACGTCCTCGAAGCATTGGAGAAGTGGGGCTATTACAAAAAGGCGATGCGACGAGCCGACGCTGACCTGGTTATCTTCGTTCGGACAGGGCTTGCTTCGCATCCCTACAACAGCGTACACGTACAAACTGGCCGTCAATCGCCCGATGCTCCTTCACCGACCGGGACCGGTGGGGGGGTGCGGAGCGGGGTTGAAAACGGTCCGAACGACGATTTGTTATGGGTTTACTGGCGAAATACCGAGGGAAAGTTAAATGGTCCAATCTGGCAAGAGAGCCTCAAGGACGGACTCGCGACACCCCAATTGGTCCTTTTTCAGGATTTCAAAGAGGAGGTCACTAAAAAGGCCGCCGAGCAGGCCAAGAAGAAAGCGTCCACGCAAGGCAAACCTTAGAACCAGCGTCCTGTTGCGCCGTGTTGGCTCAACTCGGGAGTCGAATCATCGGTAAAATAAGGCCGCGTGACACGCGACTTTGGGAGTCGTCTTCGAAGTGCCGACCCTTCGGGACTACTCTTAGACGGACCGAATCGAGCTATCTCTTGCGGAAACTGGCAGGGACACGGAGACCCAACCGGGCTATCGGGCTCCGGCGAGTCTTCCTTGAGAGAACTACTGTGCTGCGACTCTCTCGCGCCTACCCTCCATCAAAAACAATGCGAAGTCCGTGGCCAGGGGCTTGGCGGCCAGCTGCCGCATCAGGAGCGCCTGAACCTTGAGCAATTCCGCTTGTTATCGGCAAGTCCGGGACACCTACTCGGAAATCATCCCGATTGTCGCTAGCCAGGTCTCTACCAATCGAGGCCATCCTGTAATGGGTAACTTCGTGCGTCGTAGCCCAAACGCGTGGCCGCCGTGCGCGTACAAATGCATCTCCACGGGCACCCCGG
The DNA here is from genome assembly GCA_963842585.1 of Candidatus Acidiferrales bacterium. Taxonomy (GTDB): domain Bacteria; phylum Acidobacteriota; class Terriglobia; order Acidiferrales; family UBA7541; genus Acidiferrum. Next base: position 194,815 of record CAWJHG010000007.1, on the reverse strand, counting down.
CGTTTTTTAGGGCAATGAAATACGCCAGAGAGTCGTCTACATTGTCCACGTGGTCATCCTCTGCCTGCAGCAAAAACGTAGGCGGTGTTTGCCTCGTGACCTGGAGATCGGGGTTCAACCCGAGACCTTTATCGGCCATCGAAAGTCGATCCGGAGGAGGAAGTGCAAACTTTTTGACGCCTTGCTTGGTATCCCACTCCGCTGCGGACCGCGACAGATGGCCCGGATAAATAGCCACCGCAAAATCGGGGCGGCAGCTCTCTTTGTCGGCGGCATCGACAGCCGGATACAAACGCTTTTCAAAGTGCGTGCTCATCGCTGCCGTCAGATGCCCGCCGGCGGAAAAACCAAGCACTCCAATCTTGTGCGGATCAATGTGCCATTCCGCCGCGTGAAAGCGCACCAGCCCCACGGCTCTCTGAGCATCCTCGAGGGCCATTGGTGATTCTGGATATGGCCCTGATTTCGGATACTCCCCCATGTCCGTCACGCGGTATTTTAACAGCACACAGGTGATCCCTTTGGGTGTCAGCCAATCACAAACCTCCGTGCCTTCGAGATCGATGGCCAGGCCCTGGTAGCCTCCGCCAGGGAAGACGACGACGGCTGCACCCGTATTTTTTCCTTGCGGCGAATACACCGTCATCGTGGGGCGCGTTACGTTGGCCACTCCCGTAACCGGCCTGCCTGTATCCTGCCAATTCTCAGGTGTTGGCGTAGTCAGTTCCGGTCCCCCGACAGGCTGCTGATCCGGCGCCGTCCCCGGCCAAATCGGAACTTGCGTATGTCCCGGCGATGGCTGCCAAACCGAGTTCTGCGCGCTCAGGCTGCCAAAGGCTGAGACAACACAAAGAGCAAAGAGTAAGGGTTTCATCACCATTCCCCACAAGAAGAATAGTGCAAGGCTCTCATCTCAAGATGGGGTTTGACAACGGCGGTTCTGTCCCCTTGGTGCTTGGTTGGTGAGCAAGCCGGAAGTCCGGTAATCGGGAAAGCCCCCCTGACCTGGTCCTCGGCAAAAGCCGGTTACTGAACCCCGTATTCCCGGAATCCATGAATCCGTTCATCCCCCTGCTCTTTAAGGTCGGTTAAAAGCCAAGTCCTTCTTGGCTACAGGACACCCGCTCTGACCGCGGATCAGTAGTTTTACGTATACCGCGCTCCCAGCTCGGCAACTAAGCTCGTAGTGCATTGTCCCGCCTACTGGATATCTGCAAAGAAGCAGAGGAGCATCGAAATGAGCAGAAGTGCTGATGTGGCAACGCTTACATTTTTCGTGTCGATCGCATTGCTGTCGGTGGGATGTGGAAAGACAGCCAATCAGGCGGAGGTAGCCAGCACCGCGACAACCGGGTCCAATCCCGGCATGGCCACCGCTATTCCTACCAACCCGCTCAAGGAAGCCTATTTCGGCGAGACCCACATTCACACGGCGTACTCGCTCGATGCATTCCTTGGCGGTACACGGCTGACGCCGTCGGATGCTTATCGCTTTGCGAAAGGCGAAGCCGTTACCGTGAATGGCCAGATCCACAAGATCGATCGGCCACTCGACTTCGTTGCCGTCACCGATCATGCAGAATACATCGGTGAGATGTACTCGGCGATGGTCGAGGGAGCGCCCGGTCACGACCAGGACCAGCTCAAAGAGTTGCGCAGCATGACCGATCTTAACCAGAGGCGGAAGTGGTTCGCGACCTATGTGTCCGGCAACAACCGGGGCGAGCATCCGCAGCACCCGCCGTTCTACGCCGGACCGGAGACTACCAAGAGTGCGTGGAAGGTCGCCGTTGCTGCTGCCGAGGAGCACAACAACCCCGGGCACTTCACGGCATTTGCGGCCTTTGAGTGGACCTCTGCGCCCGGCGGGGCCAATCTTCATCGCAACATCATCTTCCGCGATGCCCATGTCCCCGACCTTCCGGTCAGTGCGTATGAAGTCCCCCGTGAAGAGGCCCTGTGGGACTGGCTCAGCGGACTTGAAGCGAAGGGCATGAAGCCCCTGGCCATTCCGCACAATTCCAATGCCAGCAAGACGCTGATGTTCCCCACAGCGGACTCCAGCGGAAAGCCCATCGACCTGAAGTACGCCGAGACGCGCGAGCACTTCGAGCGGGCCATTGAAATGATGCAGATCAAGGGCAACTCCGAAGTGCACCGGAATTTCTGGGCAGCCGATGAGTTCGCTAACTTCGAAAACGCGGACTCGCTGGCCGACAACTCCGGGCGGACGCTCGACAAACGGAACTACGTGCGATGGGGCATCATCCAGGGACTGGCCTACGAACAAAAGCTGGGCGTCGATCCTTTTAAGCTCGGCTTCGTCGGTGGCACCGACGACCACAACGGTCTGCCTTCCGAAGTAGCGGAGAAGGGCTGGAACGGCGGACACGGAGAGGAAGACGGCTCCGTGCAGGCACGCCGCGTCGGAGGAGTCGGAGGATGGGCCAAGGGAAAGGACCTGAACCCCGGTGCAATTACCGGCGTATGGGCCACCGAAAATACCCGAGCTGCAATCTGGGATGCTATGGAGAACCGCGAAACGTTTGCCACCAGCGGCCCCCGTATCAAGGTCCGCTTTTTCGGCGGGGCTGGCTTGCCAGAAGACACAAAAGATCCGGTTGCGATGGTCAAGACCGGGTATGAAAAGGGTGTGCCCATGGGAGGGACCCTGACTGGGTTGACTAAGGGACCGAGCTTTACGGTCTACGCAATGAAAGACCCGGACAGCGGCAATCTCGACCGCATCCAGATCATCAAGGGCTGGGTGGACAAGAACGGGGAACAGCACGAAAAGATCGTGGACGTGGTATGGTCCGGCGACCGCAAAGTGGGCGCGAATGGGAAGCTACCGGCGGTCGGTAATACCGTCGATCTTAAGACGGCCACGTACGCGAACAGTATCGGAAGTCCAGAACTCGGTGGAAGCTGGACGGACAAAGAGTTCGACCCGTCTCAGCATGCACTTTATTACGCGCGCGTACTCGAAATCCCCACGCCGCGTTGGAGCACCTATGAGGCCGTCAAGAACGGCTTGCCGCTGCTGGCGGATGTGCAAGCGACAATTCAGGAGCGCGCCTGGAGTTCGCCCATCTGGTATAAGCCTGCGAAATGATCCAGCTGATTTGCTACATCCTGGCCAATCCGTAACTCGGACCGGCCAAGTTCAGGCAGCGATGCAATTCGTGCGGGCCTTTTACGCGGGACAATATAGTTCGGACCGAACGGTTTTTGTGCAGGAATATCGGTTCGATTTTTCGGCGGACCCAGGAAAAATTACCACCCCTCTTTGTGCTGCCTGAAGGGCACCATCGGAAAAGGCACCCGCCTGGATGCGGGACGTGAGACCTGATTGCCGTTTCTTCCCAGTGGCCGTGAAACGGCCTGCATCAACAACACTTCAGGGACGCGTCGTTTTGCTCTGAAGAGGAGTTGTTCCTTGCCATGCTGGAATATGCTTGCAACGGGGCTGATGCCGAGTACCCCGCCTGAGAGAAGTGGGTTTACGAGCAGGTTTCACTTCCTGGGCCAAACGAGGATAGAGCGAGGTTCTGCTTGAAACTCCCATTTCGCGGACAGCACGCTGGACGCTTATAGATTGCCCCCCTGAATCTCCCAAGGGGATGGCAAGCCTACCCAGAAGAGCAAGGGGTCACGATCGCCTGCGTTTCGAGCTACTCTTCGGTTTGCGTGTCTCAGCCGGCAGCCTCCTCGATCTCACGGACATGAAGTGTGTTACTGGCCACTTCGAGCACGCCGATCACGCGCACGTGCTTACCCTCATATGGTCTGGCTTTTCCTTGATCATCGAGCAGATACGGACCGCCGGGAGACTCCGCTTCGAGCACATACTTGCCGTCCTTGCTAACGACCTTCCCGGTGTAAAATCTCAGATCTGCGTCCTCCTTCCCTCGCGAAGGAACTTGGATCTGCGACAGTTGAGGACGGTCGAGTTGAGTTCGCGGAAGTTGAACAAGCAGCACGCCTGCCATGGCGAGATCCGTGCCAAGAATTCCCAGAGTAAGTCTCCCTGGACGTCTTCGAATCACGAGTCACCTCGAAAGTTGAAAGTGACTGGACGTAAGCAATGACGCAATCGATGAGCCAACCCGAATGGTCTCTAAGCGCCGCGCAGCGTGAGACTTAGAAAAACACACAAAACATTTCGGGCATTTATTTCATGAACAAAGCCATTTTCTCCCGGTCATGGTACCCGACCAGTGATGCGGCGGAATGAGAGAACTGCCGTGGCTCAATGGGAGAGCACTCTAAGTCCACGCCTGTTCGAAAAATCGCGTGACGCACTGGACTGAGTCGAGCTTGATCGAGGTGTAGCTTTGTGAACAAACTTCTTCCTCGACTTTCCCAAGTGCGGCTGAGTTTTGCCTCTTTCGTACCCGTCTCGTTGCCCACGGCAAGGGAGCTGCAGTTTTTGCGCGAGCTAGTACTGTCTCGCTTGGCCCGAGCGCTCTCGACAAAACTCTCGCTAGTTCCTGAGACCAAACGCCTTAGAGACGGAAGACGCCAGCGACGATGAGTTTGGAGGACCTCTTGCGCAAGCACTTAGCGGAAGGATGCCATGAACAAAATACTGGTAATCGATGACAGTTCAAATGAACGTAACGGTCTATGCCGTCTGCTCCAGAGAGCAGGATATGACGTGCGTTCAGCGGCAGACGGAATAGAAGCGCTCGACAAGATTCGAGGTGACAAATTCGACTTGCTTTTGGTCGATATCTGGATGCCGCGGATGAACGGACTCGAGCTCTTGGCGCTTCTTCCAGAACAGTCGCGGCCGAAAGCAGTGGTGATGACCGCAGATGAATCGCCGGAAATTCTCCTGCAATCTCTCCGCGAGAAAGCCTACTTGTTTATCAGCAAGCCGTTCAACCCTGAGGATTTGAAAGATTTGATTGCGGAAACCCTCCAGTCACCCCCTGGCCCGGATCCGATCGAAGTGGTGTCGGCGGAGCCTAACTGGGTAGAGCTGCGGTTCCCGTGCGAAATGCAAATAGCCGGACGAATTGAGAATTTTGTGGATCAACTGAATATGAAGCTGCCACTTCAAGTGAGGCAATCGGTACGAATGGCGGTGCACGAATTACTGATGAACGCCATTGAATGGGGCGGACAATTGAATCCGGAATCGCAAGCACAGATTGATTATCTGCGCACCAGTAAATTCGTGATGTGCCGCATCGCAGATCCGGGAAAAGGATTTGATCCCGCCGGAGCAGAGTATGCGGCCGTCACGTCCCACCCAGACCGTCCGATGGAGCATGGCGACGTTCGCCTGGAAAGAGGCCTGCGCGCGGGAGGTTTCGGAATTCGACTGGTCAAGTCGCTAGTGGATGAGTTGGTTTACAACGAAGCGCACAACGAGGTTGCCATCGTCAAGTACCTGAATTGATCGGGCTGCCAGCAACTTCCGGAGGAACTACACGCCCCCACGCGATCCGGCGCTGGGACTAGAGGTGTGTGGGGCGTTCCCGTTGCCCGATGCTCTGACGAAACGCGCAGGATGGAATCTGGTCCAGCAGCCTCTAGGTCCATGTCGTTTTGTGACCCCACAGAAAATTCCTGCCCCCCTCGAGGCTGATCCCAGTAATGACAATTCGGCATCAAGTCACGCAGGTAAGATTCGAACCGCATCGTGAAGAGATTTCCTGTCCCAGTACTTTCCTGAGATGCTTGTCCCGCCAGGCTTATTCGCCGTAAGTCCAACACTCAGAGTCGGATGCGACTTTGTTTGCGAAATTCACTTTTGGTTCTCGAGCTGCACAGCAACGATACCAGCAACCAGCCGATACTCTGAGGAGGTTTTACAGATGAATAAGGAAACACGGATCACATTTTCTGTCATCGGCGGACTACTTCTTCTGGTGATGCTGGCGGCGGTGTATCCGCTCAGTGCAAATACCACCCGGGCTTCACGACAGGAAGCGACAAATGAGCAGGCATCTGCCCCAACGCAATCTGTCTCTGGAACCGTCGCCGCAGTGGCGAAGAATTCCTTCACCCTCACCATTGGATCAACCGATTCCAACCAGGGGCAGCAAATGCAGCAAGCTGCTCCGAACTCCATGACGTTCCAGATCGACAAGAACACCACTGTGGATGGCAAACTAAAGGTCGGCGCGAATGCAGACGTCACCTACCGTCAAGACCGCGGCAATAACGTCGCCGTCAGCGTCCACGTTGCCTCGTAACCCACAGATCTTCATCGCGCGCATGGAAATTGGGCCCTCTGCGGATTTCCGTCCGAGGGCCCATGAACCTTCTTGGGATTGGATTGCTAGGCGAAGAAATGACCGCGGCCGCCAGAAAGAAGACTCAACCATTTAGTTTGAGGCTGGCAACTTTTCACCTGTCGATGAGTTGCCCTCGGGGACCTTCCGGCCCTCTGTTTTTGCAGCCGATTCCGTCTGGTGGTCTCGATCGAGGAAAGAGGGATTTAACGAAGCCGTTAAATCGTAGGATTTGCCGTGGTCACGGACCCTGGTTAGCAAAAGCTCGTAGCGAAATCCCTCCGGGTGGCTTCCGCTCCGTAGCAAAGCGAGCAAGCCCCACACCTGAGACTCGGAATGGACAACAATTTCATTCCCCGAGGAAAGCGCAGAAACAACCTCGCCCCTGAATTCAGAGCCATCCCGGTCCACGTTCGAGTCGATAGCATCGAGCAGCTTTACGCGCACAACGGTGCCTTTGGGCAGGATGTCCGTCTCGTTCCCGGCACCCGGATGGAGGCGGGTCTGTAAATGGAAGGCTAGAACCGTCCCTGCTGCCACATGGATCGGCTCCGCAGTGTTCTTCTGCCCATGGGCCTGGAAGGTAAGGACAATCAGCAGGCACAAAAACACGAGGATGTAACGGTGCATGGGCCAGGACCTTCTTCTTCCGGTAAACGTTCTCTCGCTTCAAATTTTAGGTTTGCGGAATTATCGGGTCAACATGAAACCGGTATTCGATTGACAGGAAGGGCCAGGTAATTCTTGCACAGTACACCTTTCGCCCGGATGAGTCCTGGCCGGAAAATCGGGTGCGCCCGGGAGGTTGACTTTGTTGGGACAAGACACCGGTGGACCAGGCCCCTGCCAGGGTAAGGCGAGCATTGTACCCGTAGCTTTGGCAGGTGTAGTATCCGGTTGTGGGAAAGAGGATCGCATGAAACCGCCCATTCTCCCTTCGGCACGCCTCGAACGGCACGTGCTGCGGGCGTCTTGGACGACGTGGATAACCATCGCCATTCTGGCGCTGGCGCTTGGCGCGCCCACGCCATCTCAACAACCGCCCGAGGCAGCGCAATCCATCGCAGACGCGGCGCGTAGGGCCCGCGCGCAAAAACCGAATCCCGCTGCGTCTTCGAAAGTCTTTACCAACGATGACCTGGCCGTGGCGTCTGCACCGGCGAGCGAAACGGCGATTTCTCAAGAGTCTTCTGCAAAGCAGGCCGAAGCATCAGCACCGCCGCCAACGGGCTGCAGTTCACCTGACGACGACAGACTTCGAGCAGAGTTGCAGGCCGCCCGGGAAGAACTGGACCAAGTTCACCGAGGCCTTTCCGCTGATCGCCCGGTCATTTCTGGCGACAACGTCGATATGACCAATTTCAAACCGGGCTCCTCAGGGCTTGCCTTCGGGTCTCCCCCGCTTCTTGAAACCCAACCGCAGTCCCCAGAGCGCATCAACGAGGTCATTCTCGAACAGAAGGTTGAGTCCTTGAAAAAGGACTCACAAATCGCTTGCGACTCTCCGAAGGAAGCGAAGATCCAGGAGAAGCTCGATTCCGCCGAAAAACAGCTGAAGCAGTTACAGCGCTTGTTCGATTTGGACCGGGACACTTACTATTCGAAGCCCAATTACACCGAAGATACCGCCGGCAAAGCCAAGCTCGATGACGAGCAACAGCAGCTGCAGTCCCTGCAATCGGAGATAGCCGGCCTGAAGAGCGATCTTGCGACACAGCAGGCAAATCAAGCGGCAAAGTAAGAGTTTCAGCCGAATGGCGCAGAGGAACGCATTCGGTTCCACGCATGTGCAAGCTTTCTCTGCGGATTCTCCAAACAGCGCAGGATAGGGTGGGTCGAAAGCAGTCGACGACATCTCCTCGATCCTGTCATTGCGTTGAACCAACGCGATCTGAAACGTTTGCTCTTTGAAACATCCTCTGCGCCCAAGGAGACCATACGCAATTTGGACTGAGGAAGTGAACTCCCAACTACAGGATTCGATCTATATCGTCAGCGTGCGTCCTTTCCAGGATCGACTCCGCTGGCCGTATCATCGCTACAATCGGCCGCATAGTCCGTATCGACTTTCGTCTGATCCTGACATAGATAAGTACGCGCCATTTGCTTCGGTCCTCGCCTCAGGAGAAACTCCGGGTTCCTCAAAGCAACTGGGAAGCAGCTCTTCGACGAATCCACGCCTTATTTTCTAACCGAAACAGGAAACGAGTGGGGCGATTTTCTACATCGATGGGATTTTCGGGAGAGATTGGGAAGGAGAGCCACCCAGTACTTGTTTTCCGTGGAACAGGCTCGGGCCGTCTCTTTTAACCATTGCGAGCTCCCGGGATAGGAGCTATCGTGTCGGTTGACACGGGGCTTGGTCCCGGCCTGCTGGTCCCCGCCCAACGACTGAACGTACTCACTTTCCTCCGCGAGCGAGCTCAATGGTAGTGCCCCCAGGGGGAATCCCCAATACACGAGAGGTCCAAAATGTTGCACAACCCAGAATCCGCCAGGCTCCAAGAGGCAAGCACGCTCGAAACCATCCGATTCCAACAACAGGTAGGGCCCGGCAAGAAGCCCTGGAGGAAGTGGGGACCCTACTTGAGCGAGCGGCAGTGGGGGACGGTTCGTGAGGACTACAGCCTGGACGGCAATGCCTGGGATTATTTCACCCATGACCAGGCTCGGTCCCGCGCTTATCACTGGGGCGAAGATGGCCTTGCCGGCATCAGCGATTTCGACCAGTTGCTCTGCTTTAGTTTGGCATTGTGGAATGGCAGAGACCCGATCCTCAAAGAACGTATGTTCGGGCTTACGAATAGTGAGGCCAACCACGGAGAAGATGTGAAAGAGTACTACTTCTACCTGGACAGCACACCCACGCACTCCTACATGAAGTACCTGTACAAATATCCGCAGGCTGCTTTCCCCTACGGCGATCTGATTGCGAAGAACCGGCAGCGGAATCGTGGCGAGATGGAGTACGAGCTGCTCGATACCGGTGTTTTCAACGAGGATCGCTACTTCGATGTTTTCGTGGAGTACGCCAAGCAGACTCCGGAGGACCTGCTGATCCGAGTCAACGTCATTAATCGCGGGCCTGAGCCAGCTATACTCCATGTCCTGCCGACCCTATGGTTTCGCAACACCTGGACCTGGTGGCCCGGGACTCCCAAGCCGTCCTTGAAGCAGGTCGCTGGCCCGAAAAGCGGGCCGGCAGTTGTCGCATCGCACGCCAAGCTAGGCGAGCGGTATCTGTACTGTGAGGGAGACGTCCAGCTCCTGTTCACGGAGAATGAGACCAACAACAATCGAGTCTTCGGCACGGACAACACCTCTCCATATGTAAAAGATGGGATCAATAACTATGTGGTTCAAGGAAATCACGAGGCCGTTAATCCGGAGAAGACCGGTACTAAATCTGCGGCTCACTATCAATTGAATGTGGGTGCAGGAAAGACAGCTACGGTTCGCCTCCGGTTGAGCGATCTGGCGCCTGCAACTATGGGCGACCCCTTCAAAGGCTTTGACGAAATCATCGGGACTCGCCAACGGGAAGCAGATGAGTTCTATCGAGCCATCACACCCGAGCGAGTCAGCAAGGATGAGGCCCTGGTCATGCGCCAGGCGCTAGCTGGGATGCTCTGGAGCAAGCAGTATTTTTTCTTCGACGTGGATAAATGGCTCACCGAACATGGTCTCGATCCGATGAAGCCTGGCGGCAAGCAAATGAGGAACAGTGAGTGGTTCCACATGGTCAACAACCACATCATCTCAATGCCGGACAAGTGGGAATATCCCTGGTATGCCGCCTGGGACTTAGCCTTTCACACCATCGCGCTCTCGACGGTGGATTTAGAATTCGCAAAGGAGCAGCTCGACCTGATGCTGCAGGAATATTTCATCCACCCAACCGGACAGATCCCTGCGTATGAGTGGAACTTCAGCGACGTCAATCCGCCGGTCCACGCCTGGGCGACAATTTTCCTCTACCGGACAGAACAGGCGCTTAAGGGCCAAGGCGACCTGGAGTTCCTCAAACGCTCGTTTGGCAAACTAATGCTGAACTTCAGTTGGTGGGTGAACCGCAAAGACCGCTTTGGCAAGAACCTCTTTGAAGGTGGGTTTCTCGGGCTGGATAACATCGGCGTCTTCGATCGCAGTGCTCCGTTGCCTACCGGTGGCAGCCTCGAGCAAGCGGACGGGACTGCGTGGGTCTCCTTGTTTGCGCAGAACATGTCGGAGATCGCCGTTGAGCTGGCGGCCCACGACCCTTTTTACGAAGACATGGCGATGAAGTTGGCTGAGCATTTCCTTTGGATCGCTCACGCTATGAATCAGATGGGTCCCGAGGGCATGTGGGATGAGGAGGATGGTTTTTACTACGATGTCCTGCGCCTTCCCAATGGGAATGCCCGCCGCCTCAAGGTTCGTTCCATGGTGGGGCTACTGCCCTTGTGTGCCGTCAGCGTGATCGAACCCTGGCAGCGCGAAAGGCTGCCGCGGCTAACGAATATCCTGCGGGAACGTTTGGAACGTATGCCCGAACTCCGCAGCAGCATTCATCCGACCGGGCCCGGTCACTTGGGGTATGCCAAACGTGGTATCGCTGCATTAGTGAATGGGGACAGGTTGCGCCGGATTCTGACGCGCATGCTCGACGAACGTGAATTTCTCAGCCCTTACGGGATCCGGGCACTTTCCCGCTACCATGACGAACATCCTTATGTCGTTCAGGTGCAAGGACAGGAATACAAGGTGAGCTACCTTCCCGCAGAATCCGATACCGGGATGTTCGGTGGAAACTCCAACTGGCGTGGGCCGATCTGGATGCCGGTAAACGCGCTGCTCATACGTGCTCTGTTGTCGTTCTACTTGTATTACGGCGACAACTTCAAGATCGAGTGCCCCACAGGCTCCGGCAACTTAATGAATCTGTTCGAGGTCGCCCATGATATAGCCAATCGCCTGGAACGCATCTTTCTCCGGGACAAATCCGGCCGGCGGCCGGTGTACGGAGGCACGGAGAAATTCCAAACTGATCCACAATGGAAGGATTACATTTTGTTCTTTGAGTACTTTCACGGGGATAACGGCGCCGGCCTGGGTGCCAGCCATCAGACCGGCTGGACGGGTGTAGTTGCGAAGATGATCGAGCTTTTCGGACGGCTAGACGCGCAGTCATTTCTCGATGCCGGCAAAGCGGGTGCCTTTGCAAAGGCAGCTTCCTCTGAAAAGTGACCGCACTTGATATGAAAAGCGGTTTCGGGGTCGCCCCTAACAATGGACCGTTGCCAACGACCGACGGAAAGAGGTATTCACCATGTTCACCTGGCCTCGATATCCCACCATCTATGAGATCAACACGTGGGTCTGGCTCTCGGAACTCAGCCTGAAAACTAAGGTACGCGTCGATTTGAGTTCCGTACCCGCAGCGGAATGGGATGCCCTAGCCAAGTTTGGTTTCGACGCCGTGTGGTTCATGGGAGTCTGGGAGCGAAGTCCTGCGGGCCTTGCAATCGCCAATCAAAACAAGAATCTGGCAGATGATTTTCGACGAACTCTACTCGATTTTAAACCAGCCGACAATGTTGGATCGCCGTACTGCGTCAGAGGTTATGTGGTCGATCAGCACCTCGGGGGCCCTGCTGGTCTTGCCATCGCACGACGCGAACTCGCGCAGCGGGGCATGAAGCTGCTCTTGGATTTCGTGCCGAACCATGTCGCGCCGGATCACCTGTGGGTTACCGAGCATCCAGAATATTTCATCCGAGGTTCCCGCGATGACGCGAGGAACAACCCGGGATGCTATATAGAGGTGCAAGGAAGCGTTTACGCCTGCGGACGGGACCCGTACTTTCCACCTTGGGCGGATGTGTTGCAACTCAATGCCTTTCAACCAGGTCTTCGCAAGACGGTCATCGAAACCGTCTCCGGCATTGCGGGCCAGTGCGACGGCGTACGTTGTGACATGGCCATGCTCTTGCTAAATGGGATCTTCGAACGCACTTGGAGCAATCGCTCAGGTCCGCGGCTGCCAGCGGAATACTGGAGTGACGTCATTTCCGCCACCAAGAAAGCTCATCCGGAATTCAAGTTCATCGCCGAGGCCTACTGGGACCTGGAGTGGGAGCTGCAACAGCAGGGATTCGACTATTGCTACGACAAGAGGCTTTACGATCGCCTGGAGCATGACAATGCGGAGAGTGTTCGCGCGCATCTCTCCGCCGATCTCGCCTACCAGCAAAAGCTGCTGCGCTTTCTTGAAAACCACGACGAACCACGCGCCGCGGCGGCATTCTCTCCCGAAAAGGAACGGGCCGCGGCCGTCACAATTGCCACGCTGCCGGGGGCGAGGCTTTTTCACGAAGGGCAATTGGAGGGTCGAAAAGTACGACTGCCCGTTTTTCTGAGTAGACGCCCGACTGAGTCTGTCGATGAACCCTTACGGGCGTTCTACGCCAAGCTTTTGGCGGCAATTCATGGTCCGATCTTCCGAGATGGCGAATGGAAGCTGTGTGACCGGGCCGGATGGCCCGACAATCGGACCTTTCAAAACCTGGTGGCCTGGTGCTGGGTCAAGAGTGATGATCGACGCCTCATTGTTGTCAATCTCAGTAACAGCTCTGTCCAGGCGCGCATACAAGTGCCGTGGGAAGAGCTACGTGGGCAAACCTGGCGCTTGTCTGACGCCTTAACGGACGCGAACTACGATCGTGTTGGTGACGACATGCTGTCTCCCGGGTTGTACGTGGAATTGGCGCCGTGGGGATGCCACATATTCCAATGCAGTCGGGGTGGAAGCCAAAAATCCATTCCTGCTGCAGCTAGTCACTCCTGAAATGTACTAGCGGCCAGGAGGGAGAATCCGGAGGACCGGGATCATTCGATTGGGTCCAGAGCGACACGTGAGATAGCTGAGGATTCTTGAGCCCTTGATGATCATTACCGGTATTGTCCAACCATTCGCGATCCTTCCGTCCATTTCGAAGTCCTATTTCACACGCACCCAGAATGCTCCCGTTCAGTTGTTGGCGACCTGGACGACCTCTGCTCTCGCAAGCCTGTTGTGAGTGGTATACGGGTTGCTTAATCGAGAGCCCGCCATCTCTGTCGGCAACCGTATCAAGCCCGTAATGAATTTCCTGATGGTGAATGGTATCTTGATACCCGCCTTTCCAGCTTGATCAGGGTGCGCTCGGATACACCGGCCTGGTGTCAGGGACGAAAGAGTCCCACAGGAAAGGAGACCTACCCTAGGCAGGATGGCCCGCGAGCATAAATGGACCGGAATTCGTAACGGTCTGTTTCGGGGTCAAATTCACAAACTTGAATGACTTCGGAGACAAATCGCACACCTGGCCTGCGCTCAATCTGAACGATGATATCTAACGATTCTGCGATATTCATCTTGATGGCGCGATAGGGCATTTCGACACCACTTTGCAATACACATGTTGTGAACCTAGAAATGCCTTGGGCAGCCGAGTTGGCATGCACGGTTGAGATCGTGCCGCTATGTCCCGTGTTGAGCAGTTGCAGGAGGTCAAATGCCTCTCCGCCCCGAATCTCTCCGACAATGATCCTATCCGGCCGGTGACGGAGCGTTGCTTTCAGAAGATCTCGGATGGTCACGGCGGGCAGACCGTTTTGCTCGCGCCGAGCCTCAAACCGGAGGACATTCTCTTTGTGAATCTGTATCTCAGCGGTGTCCTCAATCAACACAATCCGCTCGTCGTCGGGAATGAATTCAGTCAAGATATTAGCGATCGTGGTCTTACCGCTCCCTGTTCCTCCACAGATCAGGATGTTCTTGCGGTGTCGAACGTACTCCCCCAACTGGCCCGCAAGCTCCGCCGTAACCGTTCCTCGCTCAATCAGATCCTTCATCTTGAATCGATGAGAGTTGAACTTTCGAATGGTGAGAGCCACACCGTGGATACTACATGGTGGAATCACCGCCGCCACGCGGCTGCCATCGGGCAAGCGAGAGTCCAGGATGGGTTTCGCTTCGGAAATGTCGTCCCCGAGCCGCCGGGCAATGTTCTTCACCGCGACCATTAACGAAGCAGCAGTCAGTTGCACGTCAGGGACAGCGTGAACGTAGCCGGCCTTTTCGATAAAGATCCGCTCCGGTCCGTTGATCATGATCTCGCTGATGTCAGGGTCCAGAATCAGATGCTGAATCGGACGGAGAAACGGGAGAATCAGCTCGAACCCATTCATCAGAGCTGCCCATCAGCGAGTTGAAGGAAGTAGGACCGATTCACATCGTTGAAATAGGGCTTTAGGTAGCAGAACGTCGGAGGGAGTGGGTCCAAGCCGTCATACGCCAAGGTGACAGATTGCGCGTTCTTCAGTTCCATGAACGTCTTCATATCAAACCTATAGTCCCGCTGCTGGCTGTAGGACTTGGAGGTGCTGATGTGGGCTTTGTCGGCCAGAGGTTTGCCGGTCAGATAGCTGACTCTCGAATCATGCCCGCTTTCCGAGATGTTGTAGTTGACCCGCCACTTCTCGTCCTGGCCGCACAGCTCACTGGCAATCTTGGCCGAGAAATCGTCGGATAACGCCAGGAAGATTTTTGTCCTGAAAGTTTGCAATAAGGTACGCCAGGTGTCTCCCGGGAGAGTTGTTTTCAAGGAGCTGATACTTTGTGTTGCGACAACCGCGACACACTTGGCCTGACGGGAGAGGGTAAAGAATTTCTCATCGCCACTCGGCTCGTTCTCTCCCACTGTGGCGAAGTGTTGATATTCATCGCAGATGAAGACGATGGGTCGCCAGGGTCTAGCTGGCTTCGCGGCAATCTGAGGAATCCGGTTCAGGACCGCCCGTTGGAAGTCCATTTTTAGCATCACGCCGATGGCCCGGGCCAAACCGGGGTTCATGCTTGCCGGAAAATTGAGCGCGACGACCTTGCCTTGCTCGAGCAGTGTTGCGATCGGAGGAAGGGGTTTGCGGGTTCCGGGTTTCGGTTCAATGTCGCGGAAAAGCTCCGCTGGTGGACAGAACGTCCGTTTCACACGAGGATTGTCATCAAACAAAGAGAGGAAAACGGAGATGCCTTCGATGATGGAGGTTTGCAGCTTCCTGTCCAGATTTTTCCAATCACTGTTATACCAACGCTTCACGGCCTCAAGCTGCTCTTGGCTGTCCGGGTCACCGCTGCCAGCCGGGCGATCGTACCCGACAGTTGGCTTGACGGCCAGCTTCTGAAGGACCCTTCTTGCTTCGGGAGAGTCATAGACGCTATATGCCCGGCCGGACTCGTCCGCCTCAAAGCCGACTGCCGCAAGTTCCTTGGCGTGCGGCTGAAACGTCGCGCGCGAAACGCTGAGGGTGCATTTGCGGGAGAGGTTCTGCTCGGCCTCTTTCATCTTCCGTTCAAAGACCTCTTGTGAAATGGCCGACTCATAGACATCAAAGAGGGTGACGTATCCAAAGCCGACCTTATGCAGAATGATGATGAACTTGATGAGATTCGTGTAGGCCTGTTGCCAGAACGGCTCCTTTCCCTTCCCAAAAAGGTTGTTCAGCAAGGATGCAATTCCGTAGGCCAGCGCGTAGCCGTCCAGGTCGTTGTGGAGAGGGTTGTAGGCCCAGTCGGAATCCAGGCTGATTTCAATGTAATCCTCTTCGCGACCATGTCGAGCCAGGATCTCTTTTACCTTGTGGCAGAAATCCCCTTTGACTTCGAGCACGAGCCCGCTTGGTTTCGCTTCAGGATTTGCAGCGCGATAACCCAACAACTGGTCGGTAAAGGGATACATACAACAACTGGTCTTTCCGCTGCCAACCGCACCGATGACCATCGTGCCGGTAAACAGTCCGCGCTCCGGGATGATCAGCCAACTCGGTTTCCCTGCGGGGACCGGAAGGCGTGGATTGTGGACCTCCCCCAGTACCAGGCTTAACCTGGTGCGTGTTTTTACAACCGGATATGGTGGCAACGGTTGTGGCTTTCCCGCTCTCCGAGGCTTCAACGTAAAGATGTACAGCGCTGAGAACAGAAAGGAGTACCCCAGATAGGGCGTCGTGAACAGCATCACTTGATAAGAGGCTTTCAGCCCCGCATAGGTCCAAGGGTCCCGCAGTGCGAGTAATCGCAGGTAGTATTCGTTCCACGACAGAGGAACGATCGATGTCGTCATGGGCCAGGGCATCTTGAAGTACAGAGCCGTCCCCGTCACCAGAGCTAACAAGACTGCCAGGAAGTTCTTCGAGTTGAGGACGCGTTGAATCATGATGCCGTTTCTACAGCGCTTGTGGCAATCTCCCCCGTTTGGATTGCGGGCTGAGGCGAATCAGAGATTGCAGTCGACTCTAGGCGGATCTTTTCCAGCCACTCACGGAACTCCCTGTCCTGCAGGAATAGGCGTTTCAGTGATGTGCCGATGATGTGCTCGTACGTTGCGCCTCCGAGGAAAGCTGCGTAACGGCGAAGCAGGCTGTGCGTTTTCTCGTCGAGACGCATTGAGAGTTTCTTCTTCTCCTGCTTGGGTGTGATCTTTGGAATCAGGGCCATCTGTTGTTCTCCTGTAGCTGATTTGATGCAAACTTACCGACTGCTTTCCCGCGCTACTTGGCTGGCGACGGAGCCAGCAAGTCTGTTTTGCAACCTGGGTGACACCGACCTCCCGGCGACTGTGGCATTCGATAGCCCGTCGCCGCTCGACGGTGGGGTTGCTCCCGCCAAAAGCCAATTTTTGTCGTCCCACTCCGATGTTCCCTGAACAGTCGAACCCTTGTGTCTCTGGGCCGGGGACTGCCCTAGCCGTGAAAATAGGGTGCAAACAGGGATGAAAATTTGTCTCTCGATATTTTTGGCGATCTTTCGCCTAACTTCTCGCTTGCAAGACAAAAAGCCGACAGCGAATCACCACATCGTTGTGTTCGAAATGTCGCTAAAATAGGGAAGACGGAAAGGGCCGCAGAACGACCCACTTCTCCATCTTCGACTGAGCCCGCAACCCATTCCTGGTACAGAGTCTCGAAGGCTTGGCCATAGAACTGAAGCCTTGCCGCATTCAGGAACACGACCTCTATCGCGGGTACCCGCACGCCTGTTTCCCACGCCCTTCGGACGTGAAAGTACCGAAGCAGTTCTTCGCCGGAATTGCCGCCAACCGGCCCTGTGACGATACGGAAAAATTCGGCTTCCGCTGCCTTGAACCAGCGATCGGAAGGGGAGAGGTAGAGGAATGCAAACTCCGGAAGGGACCGCAAAAAGGTCCGGTAGGCCTCGAGGTGCGTGCGGAATGCTCTAAGCCCCGTAGATCCTGCTTCAACGTAGGTGAAGGTGACGAGAGGCGAACCCGACGCAGATTGTTTTAGAAAGACAGGGAAACGGTCGACGAAATACCGCCTGGTTTTGCTCCCCGAAGCCTTTGCCGTGTACATCCGCGACGGCAATACATCCCTGCTGACCTTCATTACCGTCTCGAAGAAAGGGACCTTCTCAGCTTCTGTTTCGAGATAGCCATTGTCCAGATTCGAAAGCACAAAATCGAGCAATACCAGGCGCGTCTTGATGTAGTCGAGGGAGTGCCGGTGGCGCGTCTGGAGAGTCTCGCGCTCAATCGCCTTGAGAACCGTCCGCGAGAAAACATGGTACACGCGCTCTTTGCTCTGATAGGTGTGATAGCTGGCATGTTTTTGCGCCAGGAGCTTGCCGAAGAAGCTCTGTGGGTGCTTGCCGTTCATCCTGCCGGAGAACGCGAAAAACTGGCGGTCGGTAAAGTAACCGGAGTGGGTCGTCACGATATAGAGGAATAGGGCCTCTTCCTCTGTGTAGCCGGCGCGGACCAGATTGTTGAGGCGTTCCTCACGAGGATTCATATGCTCAGGATCCTCTCAATCGTGTGGGTGTCCGGAAGTGCCCGGCGCACCCGTGCTGTATCGCCGCCACGCGCGTACAGGGTGAAGCCTGAATCAGCCTTGCCTCGAATTTCATCTCCTCGGTAGTGCTCGGATATCAGCTCCAGGTTTGCCCGTTCGAGCTGCTGCTCTCGTGTTTCATATTCCATCTGGATGTCCGGCACGTGCACGGTCGCACCGTTGACGGTAAGTCCTTGCTCTTTGGCAAGCCTTTCGAGCCGCTCCCGTTGCTCCTCCTTTGAGAGATCCTTACTGGCCCATTTCTCGCGCTGCACCATCGCTTTCAGCTCGAAATCGAGGCGGATCTTGAGAGGCTTACCGCCCTTCTCCCGAACCGCTTTCGCGGCCTGCTGGTAGACCTTGTACAGATCGGCGTCATGGTTCGTGTCGCGCGGCTTTACGAAGCCGTGATACATCCGTTGATCCACTGGAAGACCACTGGCTTTCCTGCCAATCCGGTGGCCCTGTTTTGTCAGCGTGACGAGCGTGCGAGAGTCTTGGTGAGCGCGAAGAAGAGTTTTTTCCTCCACTAAGCCTTGCTTCCGCAGATTGTTGATGTCCCGCTTCATCCGACTTTCATCGTTGCCATAGGCGTAACGGGAGAGGTCACGAACGTCCACCGTGCGGAAGCGGCCGATGTCCGCCATGGCCGCGATCTCGGAGCCGCGCAAATAGTATGTATTGTCCCTATCCCGATAACGGATCCGCTGGTCCGGTGATCGTTCCCCTGGGAGTTCCACGGCCCGCTCAGTCCTTTCCCGCGAGGTCGTGGGCGGTTCGTCTGCCGGTCCCCGGCCCACGGAAACACCCGTGGCAATCGGCTGTTGCCTGGTTTCCGCCGTCGACTGTCTCCCTTCGGTGTTTCGACGGTTATCACCGTCCAGAATGTCCCACCGGCCCATCGTTAGCGTTCCGCCGCGAGAAATGGCGGCAAGGCGCGTGGGCCTTCCGCCTGCAGCTGGTTATCAAAGTGCGAGAGCTTTCTCCCGGTGTCCTTCAGCAGGAGTTTTCGGTTGATCACGTGAATGGCACCAAAGAGGTTCAACCCGAGGATGGCGCTGAAAACGGCCATGCCGGCGCCACAGTGAAAAAAGAGGGCCCGTTTGGCGGGCGCAAGGAACGCCAGCCGTTGCATCAGGCCAAACAGGATGAGAACCAAGAGCGTGGCGGTGGCGAAAAGGGAATTCCGGATCATCTGCTGAACGCCTCATCTTCCCGGAAATGCGTAATCGCGAGGCCCAGTGGATTGGTCAGAATCTCTTCGTTCGGGACCTTGTCCCGGAAGGTGAACAGGAAACTCGCCGTATAGAGTTTCCGTTTCGCGACGGAATGATCGACGGGCGAATACTCGATCTGGTAGAAATCGACCGTTGCCTTGTAGGGTGCTTTGTCCATCGGCTCGATGACCACCTGCTCGACGTCGATATCGCTTTCCGGAGCCAGGTTGTCGCTGAGGAATGCCCGGATGGTCCCTTTCCTCTTGAACTCCTGGATCGTGTCGCTGGCCAGCTTGCCGTCGAGGAAGTACATTGCCTGGCTGAAATCGTCGTTTATGGTCGAGTGATTCCGCCGATAGTAAAGCTGGCAGAAGCGAGTCAGAAAATACTTGGTCTCCTTGTATTCGGGTTTGTAGGTGAGGCTCTCATAGCCGACTGCCTGGGCTCGCCCAAGCTCGTCAATGCGGATGACCAGAGGCCTGAAATGCTCAAGGGTCCGAACGGCTTTCAGGTTCAGAAGCACCAGGCCCAGGACCACGAGCGAGAGCACCGCGACGGCTATTTTCAGATACCCACTGGTGACAATGGCGGAAGCATACTGCTCGAGGTAAAACTGCCTGGCCTCGTTAAACGTAGTGTCGTTTTTCATGCCCCACCTGCCAAGGCCACGGCGACCCTGTCGAATAACGCGACCGAAGACACACCCGTGGTGCCGGTGAAGATATGGCTTGTCAGTGTGGGCACTTTGACGATGGCGTAGATCGCTGCAATGTAAGTGACGAGCAAGACGGGCGAGATCCGCAGGAGGTCGGTAGCGGACATAAGACCCGTAATCTGGGCATGGATGATGCCATAGGTGAACTGGCTGACGATGTACAAAACTCCTGCGGCCACCACCTGGTAAAAGGAATACTGGATGAACGCCTTGAGCCAGCCCCAGAACAACCAATCGAGCTGCGGGACGATGAAGAAGGGAATAAAGACCGGCCCGAGCAGGATACAGAGTGCTGTGGCGACCAGGCCAAACGCCACAATGATGAGGGCCAGAGCTTCGGTAACAACGGCCGCGAGCCACAACAAAGCGTAGAGAAACGTCGCAATGGGCTGGGTGATGCCTGGCGCTTCCAGATTGCTCAATACATAGGTCGTGTCGTCCGCAATCCGTTGGGCGTTTGCCTGGCCAATCTGGTTCGACAGATAGGCCGCTTCGTCGGTAATGAGATGGTGAAAATCGCGACCAAAGCCGGGGATCGGCGAGTCGTAGTAGTTCACCATGGCGAAGCCAAAACTGATCATCAGGACCAGGCTTACAAAGTTACCGAAGTGGAATCCGCCGCGATGCTCCCCAGCGGCGAGCCCTGCCTTGATGCCGTACCAGACGACCAGGATGGTAGCGAAGGCGCGGAACAGGTTCTGCCCCATGCCATCGAAGACGGCGAGGTTCTGCTGGACGAGCGTATTGACTGCTTGAAGTACCGCATCAAAGAAGTTCATGGCATCTCCCGAGGTTCATTTTTCCGGTTCCTGGTCACCTTATGGCAGACGATAGCTGTTGAGGCTCTGCGTCAGATTGCTATTGAAGGGGGTTAAGTTCTGGGTGACCTGCTGTCGCATTTGAATGGCGTAGTTGAGGTTGGCCGCGTCCAGATCGCGCTGGCGCTTGGCCTGGAGGATCTGTTGCTCAAGGGCAGCAACCCGAAGGTTGTTGGCATCCTGGAGCGTGCGCAGGGTCAGGACGTTTGAGGCATTGATCTTGTTCAGTACACTGACCTCGGTATTCAAGGCCGGGTCGCCCGAAAGCGAGTCCTGTTCGAGATTCGCGATCTGCTGCTCTACGGTTTGGGCGTTGCCCCGGATGTTGCCTACCGTCGCGAGTCCGGACACATTCGCGCCATCCGCGAGTTCGAGTGAGGCATAGGCGGACCGGAGATTGCCGGCATCGGCCGGATTGATCGCGTTCAGGTCTCCCTGGTTGTAGGTCAGCAGGGGGATGGTCGCCTGCTGATACGCAGGAGCGACGGTCTGGGCGCCCGCCCCGTTTGCAGCGCCGACCCAGCCCGCCGTATTTCCGTACAGGTCATTGGCACTGAAATTTCGCCATTGCGAGAAGGTCGCCCGGTAACGTGCGGGCATGTTCTCGAGATTTTTTGCCATCTGGACAGCCAGGTTGTACTGGTTCAGAACCTGTTGATAGGTCTGCCTGAGCTGCGCAAGCTGCTGCACCAGTTGGTTGTAACGCAGCAGGGCGTTCAGATAGTTTGTCGGGTCGTAGACGATTCCGCTGAGTCCAAATTGAGCGCGGGATACCGCGGGCAGGAGGAGGATCACAGCGATCACCACGGCCACAGTTGTTTTCTTCGTGATACGTTTCATTTGGGTGTTGCTCCTTTCAACTGGCACTACCTGGGCTTGCGAGGAACGGATTCGGGTAAGTATCTCCTGACGTTTGTGCTGCTGCGATTTAGAGATCTTGCTGCATGGTGTGCTCCAGGTAGTCCGGTAGCAGCAGATCACCGGACAAATAGACCTTTACGCGATTGCCTTCGCGAATGGTCACGGTGGGCAGGATGTTCAGGAACCGGTCGAGGATCTGCATCGAGGAGTTGGCCAGGCTCGAACCGAATCCGGCGCGGGCCTGATCGAACGGCGAGTTGCTGTAGCTGTTTCCGGTCCCGGCTTCGGCGATTCCGCCGAGTACCCCCACGGCAAGAGACGCCCCGAAGATCTGTAGATAGTGGTTGTTGACCTTGTCACGGAGGGCGGTTTCGCCAATCTGGTTCAGTCCCTTGAACTCGTCAAGGTTGACCGAAAAGCCGTCGGGCATCACCAGGCGGTGGAAAAAGACCGCCAGTCGCTGCTGCCCAAGCGCTTCGACCTTCTTGGTCTCCCCGAATAACTTGGTGCCGGCAGGAATGAGCACATGTTGCCGGTCATGAGAATAGACGTCCGTCGTCACCAGGCAGTTCACGGGCCCCGAGAACGTTCCGTTCAGCCGATTGATCAGCAGCGTCTCAAGGATCGTTCCTTCGAATACGACGTACTGTTTTCCTGCAAACGGATTGAGGGCGGCAGATGCCACGTCCTTGGAACTCTTTGCTTCGAGCTCTTGTTTCGCCTGTGGTCCCGGAGCCAGAGCGACGTTTTGATTGCTCGGAGAGGTTTGGGCCGGCATCCGGTTCGCTTGTTCGAGCTGAGACTGGGCACTCCGCAGCTGCCCATCGAGCTCTTGGCCAGCGATCGGGGGCAGGGAAGACGGACTGCCGCCGCTAGCGCCCCCGTTCTGCCCCACCCGCTGGGCATTCTCGGCTTCCTTCCTCAAGGTAAACGCGACGTTTGGTGCAAACAGGGAAAGGTATTGACGCTTCTTCTTGTCCTCCTGAACCGGGTCTGGCGGGGATGACTGCTCCGGAGCTACGCTTCCAATCACACTCCCGGCTGCCGGTGCACTCGCTTCCGGAGGCACGAGCTGGCCGCCAGGCGGCACGTCGCCGGCGAGTCCCAAGGCCTGAAGCCGCGCCAGGTCGGTCGGAGAGATTGGCTGGCGCTTTCCCGCTTGTTCTTTCTGGATGGTCTGTCTGAAGTCCTCGACCGCTGTCGAATCAAGGCCATGGGTAGCTGCGGCGCCGGTCGTCGCTGCGACGGTTTTCACGGCGCGTTTCGAACCGCCAGTCAGCCACATGATGAGCACCATGGTCACGGCGACTCCCAGAATGACGAGTTGCTGGGTGTTCTTTGGCAAGAGTCCTGTGGGCTTGCTGGCCTTATCCTCAATCGCGCCGCGCACTGTGGACCCGGGCTCGACTTGCGTCCCTGGTTCGGTCTTTTCTGACAGGAAATTCTCGGGGTCCGTTTTCACGACGCCGCTCCGTGGCGCTCAAAATTCAGCTTTTTCGACCCAACGACGAGATAGCCCTGGTCCAGAATCTTTGGAATGACATACACCCCATTCTCCAGCTCGAAATTGATGAGGTTGGGTTTGCCCTCCTTCACTTCGTAAATCGTGGGTTTTTCCTGCGCGCTGCACTTGATGTAGGTGAACTTGTCGTCATGGTAGATCGCAGAGATCGAAAACGGTGGCCGCGCCGCGTTTGCGTTGTAGGTGTAATCGAAAGCCAGCCTGCCCGCATACTGCTCCCGGTACTGGCTGATCTCCCTTTGCGCCCGGTCCTCGGCAGCTTGCACAGCGATGGCTGCATCTGTGCGTGCCGCCTCCACTGCCGTCTTGTATGCCTGCACCTCAGACGCGCGTGCTAGAGGTGGGGTGCCGAGCGGGCCGCCCAAGGTCGATTCGTCCTTGCGCTCGACAAAAATTTTCAAATCGAGCTCCGATTTGGGTTCGCCGCTGATCTCCGTCAGCAGGAAGGAATAGACGTGGCCTGAGGAGGTGATGAGGTTGAGGTTGCTGCGGATTCCCTGCTGCGCCGGATGGAGATAGCAGAGATTGTGCGCTCCGTTGATAATCCAAAACTCCTTGTCTCCTGTCGTGGCGTCGAGGATCTCTTCATTGACGGGTAAGACGATGAGCGTAGAGAAGCGAACCTTGGCATGAATGGCGATGATGTCGGTTTCGGAGTACTTGACTGTCCGTGCCGGGGAATCCCCGTAAACGGCAGGAATACAACCGAGTAATGCGAATAAGACGACTAAAGTACTACGAACTCTCAAAAACATCGATTCCTCCTGATGAATTGTCTTTGTTTCAACAACAGCTGGTGCGAGAGGCAGTTCACGAATAACGAGTTTTTCGTTCATTGTTTTCCTCCCGCCAAAATCTCAAGTCCTCGTTCGAAGCCGTGCGTATCGAACGCTTCCGCGCGTTTTCGGTTGTCAAAGGGGTCGTTGGTGTACAGCCAATAGCTCTTCGCATCGACTTCGAGGTTGGCAACCTTCGCGATCTCGTGATTCTTGATGAGGAACTGCTGTTTCGGAATCAGGCCGGCGATGAGGTCGATTTCCGTCTCATTCAGATGAAACTGGTTTTGATACAGCTCGCGATCCATATCCGGGTTGGCAAGGAAGATCTTTGTGGCACAGGTTTCGAGGATCACGTCGACGATGTCCGATTTACGCAGTTCATCGAGTGATTGGGTGGACAGAATCATTGCGGCGTTCTGCTTGCGCCAGGTCTTGAGTGCTTCGACGATATAGCTCTTGATCCGAGGATTACGGAGGAAGGTCCAGGCCTCATCGATAAAAAAGGCCTTAAAGGTGTGGGTGATGTCCTTGTTTATGATGGCATGATTGGCACGATGCAGGACGTAGAAGAGCAAGGGCTCCAGGATTTGCGGGTACTGGTCCATGCCCTGGAAATCAAAGCACTGGAACCGGGAAAAACTTACCGTGTCATCGGGATTGTCAAAGAGGAACCCAAACTGGCCATCCGCCGTCCATTTCCGGAGCTTTGCGCCGAGACTCCGGGGCAGAGTATTCGCGAGCACGCCGAGGGTGCGGAGTTCCGGTTCGACACAGTAGAGGTTTTCGATCTGCTCGTACAGTTCACGTTCCTCCTCGGGCGAGAGGGAATGGTTGCCCGTTCCCTCAGCCAGGATTTGCACGAAGAGCGCAAGAAAATCGAGATTGGCCTTTGTCTTCGGCAGGCAGAACGGATTGATCTTAAAGTCGGGCGACCCTAGACCGACCTTGACGTACGTTCCTTCAAACAACCGCGTCAAGCTTTCGAAGCTGCCGCCCAGGTCGAAAATGAACGTATAGGGATCGTATTTCTGAAGATTGGTAATCAGGAAATTCAGCAGGAAAGACTTGCCGGAACCGGTGCGCCCGAGAATCACGCTGTGGGCTGTATCCTTGCAGTGCAGATTCAAGAAGTAGGGAGTGTGGTGATTGGTTTCAAGAACGGCGAGATACTCTTCCTTCAAATGATCGTTGGTTTTGCGCCCCGAATGCAGCGTGAACAGGAACGAATAGTCGGCATAGTTGGTATTGAGGATGAGCATGGAGCGAAGGTTGAAGGCGTAATTGCCAGGAACCGTTGCAAGGTAGGCGTTAAACAGGTTGTATTTTTCTTCGTACAGCTGAGCATCATGAACACTGAAGACCTTATAAAAATCCGCCAAAGCGCTCTCGACCTTGGCCAACTCTTCGTCGTAGATAACTACCGTGAGTGAGTACTTCCCGAAGTAATTGCCCTTGATTTCCAGCTCCTTGAGAGCCTCACCGAGGTCGTGAATTTGTGCCTCCTTGGACTCGTCAACGAGCACATCGTCAACCCGTTGCGGCTGATCGGAGGTTGTGACCTGGCTGGCCAGCGAGCGTTTGGTGTTGTGAAAGTGGCGCCGTCTGGAATGGATCAAGCTTCGGCTCTTGGCCGGGTCCTGCTTTGCCCATTCCGTGCAGATGAAATAGTTGGCTTGGACTTCCAGTAGTTTCTTCTGAATCAATGGGAAGGTCTGCGCGGAGGGCTCTTTAAGCGTCAGCACCTTGACGTAATAGTTGTCCAGTCGCAGGAACCCGCGATGGCATTCGAGATGAGACTCGCATAGGTAATAGTCGAGGAAGGTATCGTGTTTGAGGCGGGCATTCTCGAGCTTTAGCGGCGAGAAGTTGAGGATCTGTTTCAACATCCGAAAGACCTCTTGTTTGGGAAGTATCCGGCTTTCCACGAAATCACTGATCTGCAGCTGGAAACTTCTGGCTTTTGCCCGGAGCGCGATTCTGGCGCGCTCGAGCTCATTATCGAGCAGCAGCATCTGTTTCCGTGTCGATAGAAGCCCCCGTAGGTTCGAAATGGCCTGCCGCGGATCGGAAGATAGCTTGGCAAGACTCGCGGTAAACGAGTTTTTGTAGCGCAACCCCTCGAAAAGGACGACATAGTAGATCTGGCACGCGTACAGAGAATCGGCTTTTCTCGCGAGGAACGCGATGCGATTCTGGATCGCCGCATTAACGACCTTGTTGCTGTAGGTCTTCGAGGGAATGCCTTCGTGGTTCCGTTTGAACAAATACTGGTAGATTCGGCATTTCTCATCGAAGAGCCGAAACGCGGCCGTCAGGCGCCGGGTGAGGCTTTCAATGGTGCTGGAGTCGAGGCATTCGTAGTCAACGCCATGTACGCCCATGACAATTCCGAGGTCTCCACTCTTGGTGAGGAAGATTTCGTCATCGAGGAAGCCGAACAGGTTGATTTGCGAGCACAGCGCGGGAGCGCGGTTGTAGTCTCTTGAAATTTGCTCGAGCCTAAACATCCGGGAGCCTCCGTAACTCGAACGGTTCGAATTTCATGGGGTCGTACTGAGTGCGAATCTTGCTCGAATTGAGCAGGAAGCGAAGGATCTGGGGATCGGTCTCCGTCGCCCAGCGTGCGAAGAAGTACAAGGCAAAGAACATCCCAAGCGCCCCTGCGAGGCTGTCGAAGAGATTGAAAACACAAGCAGCAACAATGAGCGCAAAGAAGAACAGTTTTCTCTCTGCGCCAAGGATGGTCAGCGGGCGATTGAGGCTTCGAAACACGGGGTTCATTCGCACGGTTTCCCCCTCAGACCCCGAAAAGCCAGGTCAGAAAGTTGACCGCAAGAACCGCCATGCCAATGCCGAAGACGATACCGGCAAAGGTGCGCTTGGCCCCACCCTCTCCGAAAGCAAAGGTGAGGCCACCGATTACAATGGCGACAAGCGCAAGTCCTTTGGCGATGGTACCGGTAAAGGCGTTCTGCAGCACGGTGACGGCGTTCTCCCAGGGAGAAGTTCCCGCCGCTTGGGCGAATGTTCCTACTGCGGTCAAAAGCGTGATACTGACGGCTATTGCTAACCTCCCAGCGCTGTGTTTCGAAGTGGTTCCCGAATGTCGAGAGTGTCTTTCCATAGAATCCTTGGCCTCCCAGCCTGATGCGTGCGATTGAATCAACTTGCATCGCGAAGGTAAGCGGTGGCTGCGGTGTACGTCCAATACTTCGTTCCTATGGCGGTATAGACGGGAGCTATAGGTACAGCGCGGCGAGGTTCGCCCTGAAGAAATCAAGGAATGGATGAGTCGTTTCGCAGCTGCGGTTCGGGTGCAGAGAAGTGGGGAGAACGCTTGACCTTCCCCTTCGGGAAGTCTCTGCTCGGCCGGGAATTACGCCCAGTCGGGATTCGAGTGAAGACCTTGTTTGAGGAGAGGTTGTGGAGGCCGAAGGGCGACACGAGAGGCGCGAGATCGCTTATCGGTCGGCTTCACTCGTGTATGGTCGTCCAGTAAAGAACAGCGGGGAGGAAAATTGCAGGGTGCGAATCCGCCCGATGCGCACCCTGCCGGGCTCACCGCGAACTCTGAGGATCGCTGTGAACCTGAAATCACTATAGGGCTTTCCGCCAAATCCATCTATCCCGCTTTTGAGGCAATCTCCCTTACCCCGATCTCCCAGTACTCAAGTACGGTTGGTAATGCCGAGACCGGGGGAGCCAGGTCAACGGCGAAGGTGACTGCGGGCGCGAGAGTTTCTTTACTGCTTTCGACGAACGCATCCACGGAAAGAGAGGCAAGTTTCGAACTTGAGTTTGACTCGGTACCCCCGGCCGCTCGGCGAGGTCAGGGCATGTTTTGTGAACGGAATCAATAGAGACATGTAAGTCGTTGCTGCTGCAGGCTTAGCGGTAATCCCGCATCAATCTATAGGTTCGCCGCGGAAGAGGTGGACAGTGCAGGCATCCTTACCCTTCGCATCCCAGCGGGAACAGGGGCATCTGGCTTCTCCCTTTCGCTCTCTCCGGCTTCTCTGGCAGCGGCTGAAACGTCTCCAACAAGAACTCCCGAAGGGACTTCAAAATCGGGGAGATTGGCTCTCCGAGATAAGCTAGACCCGTGTCGGCGATAAGAATTTCATCACGGAATTTACGAAAGACGATTCGATCTGTGGCTAAATGCCGGGCTGCCGGCATCGTCAGTGCCGCAACGGCCTCTTGCGAGACGATTTCTAGGGCTTCCGCCAGATTTGTAGCCTGATGAATAATACGGGGCTGAATGCGGATAAGAGAGAAAATACGTGCCAAGCTCTCGCCGAAGCGCGGCTCGATATCCCCACGAAGTGTCACCAGTGGCAACTTATGTAAATCGGTGATCTCGATGTACTTCTTCTTGGCCAGTAGATGCTGTTCAGGGAGCGCCAGGATAAGATGTTCGCGGTGCAACCTTTCGAAGGTTACGCGGTTCTCTCGAGTCGGCAGGATCACCAGACAGGACTGAATCCGTCCCCGCATCACTCCGTCCATATGTTCGGCGGTGTGCCCGCTCAAAAACCGGAGGTCTGCCGAGGGATATGCTTCCGACAAATGCCGGCGCACTTTGTAAAAAAGGCGAAGGTCGATCAACGAGGAATAGCCCAGATTCCATACCCCGGCATATTGTCCATGCGCGGCACGCGCTCCCTCGATTGCTCGATTCGCATGGTGTATCGCGAGTAGCGCTTCCGCCACGAATGCTTTTCCCGCAGCGGTAAGCGAGAGTTGCTGCCCGCCCCTCGCCCGCTCAAACAGCTGCACATCGATTTCCTGTTCCAAATCACGGATCTGCGTGCTGAGCGTAGGCTGCGTGACATTCAGCCGAGAGGCCGCATGAGTGAAGTTCAACTCCTCTGCCAATACGGCTACGTAGCGACACAAACGAAGTTCGATTCCCGGGTACATACAACCTTCCTGGGGGGACAGGCATTTTGTTCTTGGGTGTCTGATTACCGGGCGGGTAACGGAGGAGACGGTATTAAGAAGTACAGAGTATAAGCGATGAGCACATAGGGAGCAACGCAGTTTTAACGCGCAGGGGTATTTATTTGTTGGATAGGATTCACTGCCGCGAGTTTACAAATTTCCCTGGTGAATCTTCTGGCGAAGCGCTTCGAAGTCCAGAAATTGGACAAAACGATACCGGAGAACTCCGTAATCGTCCGGCATTTGAACGCATCGCATGGTCTAACTATCTGTTCGGAGATCACAACCCAATTTCTTTCATCCTCTGATGTGACATGCCAAGGTGGTGCGCCAATTCGTGGAGCACCACTCGACGGATTTCTCGCTCTATTCTGGCTCTATCCGAACCGCACAGCTGTTCCAGTGCGGGCTGGTAAATCACGATGACATGTCTGGAACTACCGGAAGCTCGAGATCCCTGTGCCCGATCCACCCCAGAGTAGGTTCCGAGGACGAGATGCCCTTCCGGTACGCCCATTTTCTGCTTGTCGACGTCCGAGGGTGCGTCTGTACTGACGGTGACCGCAACGTTGTCCCACTCGTTGTCGAACTCCTCGGGAACTTCGTCCAGGGCCTTCTCTACCATTTCCTGGAACTCCTGCTCCGAGTATCTCAGGGTTGTTCCAGGCTTTTGTTGTCCGCCATCTCCAAGTGGCTCGAGCCTGCCCGGCAATGCTTCAACCCTACCGAGTTCCTCCAGCCACTTCATTCCTCTCTTGTTCCACCACCAGAAAAGCGCGCTGAGAACAGCTATCCCGAGCGCGATTAGCAATAACCGGTCATCGTCGGAGATAGCAGCGAACATGTCAGTGTTGTTCCTTGGATTAGATCCCTCGGGACATAATACTGCAACGAGCCTGTCCCTCTTCGAGTTATGGGATGGGAAAGGACGGCGATTCGCCAAGAGACACGCCAAGAGACAATCCTCGAGCTCTCGACTATGTTTCTGCTATCCTAACCTGCCTGTATGGCGAGCCCTGGCTCTAGCCCCGCTGCACTCGACACCAATCAACAGCCGTTCTTCACAACGGGAATGGCCGCCATCTGGGCCATCGCCCTGGCGAATCTGCTGTTCCATTGCTACTTCAACAACCGCTATGGATATTTCCGGGACGAATTCGACTACATGTCGTGCGGCGATCACCTCGCCTGGGGATATGTCGACCAGCCACCACTTATCCCCTTCCTGATTCACATCTGCCGCTCGGTGCTAGGTGACTCGCTCCGCAGCATTCGCTTCATCCCTGCTCTGGCCTCCTCCTTTCTGATCGTGCAGACTGCCGCCATCGCCCGTGAGCTCGGCGGCCGCCGTTACGCACTGATCCTCAGCGCCATCTGTGCGCTCGTCGCACCGCAATACCTTTCCAACGGAAGCCTGCTGGGGACGAACTGTCTGGAGCCCAACCTCTGGATGGGCTGCGCCTACTTCGCCATCCTCGCCATCAAGCACAATGAGCCACGCAACTGGTTCTGGTTTGGCGTGATCGCCGGTCTTGGCCTGGAAGAGAAATACTCCATTGTCGTTTTTGGTGTTGGGATCGTCGTCGGCCTGTTGTTGACCGAACAACGCCGCGTCTTTCTCAATAAATGGATCTGGCTCGGCGGACTCGCAGCCTTTCTCATTTTCCTTCCCAACTTGCTCTGGAACATCAGGCACGACTGGCCCTTCTTTCAACTCATGCGGGGCATCCGCGCCGAGGGCAGGGATGTGGTGCTGGGGCCGTTTCCCTATTTCTTTCAGCAAACACTGCTCGTAAATCCCCTCACCGCTCCCCTCTGGCTCGCGGGGTTGTTCGCTTTGTTGTTCTCTACGCGCCTCAAACCCTACCGTATGCTGGGCTGGTGCTACATTGTCTGCTACACGGTCTTCTTCCTTCTCCATGGCAAAAACTACTACCTCGCTCCCATCTATCCCATGTTGCTGGCTGCTGGCGCCGTCGTACTTGAATCCGCGATTAATGGTCGTGAAAATGCCCCTGTCCGCCGGCAATGGTTGAAACCGGCCATCGCATTTGTTCTGCTGGCCAGCGGCGCACATCTTGCTCCGGTGGTTGTGCCGATTCTTTCTCCTGAAGGCTTTCTCGAATACACAAAATATCTCCCCTTCAAACTTCCGGTCATGGAACACTCCCATGCACGGGCCGCACTGCCGCAGTGGTACTCCGACCAGTTCGGCTGGAAAGAAATCGCAGACGAAGCAGCTGTCGCTTGGACTCGCATCCCACCCGAGGAGCGCCACGACTGTGGCATTTTCGCCCAAGACTATGGCCAGGCTGGGGCGATCGATTTCTTCGGTCGCCTCGACGGCCTCCCACCGGCCCTAAGCGGCCATCAGACCTGGTTCCTCTGGGGGCCGCGTGGCTACTCCGGGAACTGCATGATCGTCCTCGACGACCGCAAGGAGGTTCTCGAAAGTCTCTGGGAACACGTGGAGTACGTGGGCACATCTGCTGATAACCCCTACGCTCTGGAAAAACAAATCGATGTCTTCATTTGCAAGCGCGCGAAATTCGGCAACCTGGCCCAGCTTTGGCCAAAACTGAAGCGTTGGCGCTAGCCCGCGAGCGCGGGCCAGCAACATACAGGCAAATGGAGCCGAAAGTGGCACATTCCGGATGCCTTGTCGTCCACTTGGCACTTACCACCAGGAATCGGGGTTAAGTCTTTGCTTACCGGTAACTTGGGCACCGGGACCTTCTCGTACCTTGAAGGCGTCGGGAATTTTATCCCCCGGTTAATGAACAAAGCCTCCTTCCACGAGAGGGCCGCTTGCTACCCTGCACTATCTAGCTTCTAGAGCAATCGTTGCCTATCGATGATCCGCGTACTACACTGCGTCGAGAGAGGACCAACCTATGAATCGTCGCGAGTTTATTGGCGTTGCAACAGCTCTAACAGCCACGACCGCGCATGGTTGGACAGCACCTCTGCCCCGCCGTCCTTATAAGAACGGAATTGACCTCTCCATCATCGCCATGGGTGGCATCGTGGTCTGTGGTCTTCCCCAGCAGGAGGCTTCGCGACGCGTCGCCGAAGCCTACGATCGAGGCCTGAACTATTTTGACTGTGCCCCGTCCTACTTCGACGGTGAAGCGGAGAGCAAACTCGGCGAAGCCTTGAAGCCATTTCGCACCAAGGTCTTCCTTGCGGAAAAGACGGGACATCGTGACGCGAAGGGTGCACGAGGGGAGTTGGAACGCACGCTCGAGCGTTTTCACACCGATCATGTAGACCTCTACCAGTTTCACGCCGTCAGCTCTATGGACGATGTCGACAAGATTTTGGCGCCTGCCGGAGCCGCGGAGACTTTTGTTGCAGCGAAGAAGGAAGGCAAAGTCCGCCACCTCGGTTTTTCCGCCCACAATGTTCCGGCCGCTCTGAGGCTGATGGATGCCCTCGAATTGGACAGCGTTCTGTTCCCGGTCAATGTCAACGCTTGGGAGAACGGCGGCTTCGGCCCGCAAATTCTTGACAAAGCGAAATCGAAGGGGATGGCTCGCATGGGGTTGAAGGCACTTGCACTTGGTAAATGGCCCGCCGACATGAAAGAGAACGATCGCAAGTATTCGAAGTGTTGGTATCAACCGATCGACGAACCTGAAACAGCTCGCTCGGCTATGCGATTCGCTCTCAACAAGGAGATCACTGCTATCGTGCCACCGGGTGATGAGCGAATCTTTGATTTGGCGCTGGAGCTTGCCTCC
The DNA here is from genome assembly GCA_963842585.1 of Candidatus Acidiferrales bacterium. Classification (GTDB taxonomy): domain Bacteria; phylum Acidobacteriota; class Terriglobia; order Acidiferrales; family UBA7541; genus Acidiferrum. The sequence continues at coordinate 162,103 of CAWJHG010000007.1, read as the reverse complement.
GCACCCCTGCCCCAGTTGAGCGCGGCCGAAATGACGGGGCTGAAGATCAAGGTCTCTTCCGTGGAGCCCGTATTTCGGGCCTGACTCGGGAAAACTACCAGAAAAACGGAATCAAGCGGTATCGTGCACGTTGGGCGTACGCCACGTATCCGGCGAGCTCATCCCTCGGAAGGCCTTCCTCGGTGAAAATGTGCAGCACGAATCGTCCGACCAAGACGTCCACCAGCAACGCCCCCGGCAGAGGACTGAAGCCACAGGGGCATGCCGGCGAAAAGGGGGACTGCGCCGGAGTACATCGGATGTCGCACGAGGTGATGCTGGGGAAGCTAACCCGCGAAAAGCAGACGATGCTGACGAAAGCTCCTTCGCGGATCGCCTTTCGCGACATCGGACAGTTGATCAATATCGGAGTGCTGGAGCAAGAGAAAATGGGGGGAAGCAGCACTTCCTACAGGCTAAAGAGTGCTGACAAATACTGAACCTTCCCATCGTGGAATCGAATGTGTGAGATTCTTCGAACTTTTGACATATCGGTTCAACGGTTCGCTTAGAAGATCTCTTGGGCTTCTCGCCGAGTTAGGTAGCCTTTCAAGGCGGCACCCAATGTGGGAAAGAGTTGGACGGATCGGGGAAGAGATCTCCTCGCTTCTGTCCAATCGTGCCATTCGGTTTGTCGCCCTGCCGCAGCAAGTACAACTCCACGGTTTTGTAACTCCTCTACAAGTGCGTAAGTAGTGTAAAGACCAGTGGCATCAATCATGGTCACGGGGAGCAAATCGAGCACCACCCATTTCAGCTCGGGGCCTGCAGCATTCACCGCTGCAATCAACTGGCGCTTGAAATGAGGAGCGTTAAAAAAAACGACGGGCGCATTAAAGCGAAATAAGAGTAGACCCGGAGTTGTTGCGGCGCCTTGATGGCGTTCAACGGAATGAAAGCCCGGTGCTCCTTGGATTCGTCCGAGGATTTCGACCTTTGGACGGGCCGTTAGCCGTACAAACTGCAAGATCGCCAATGCCACCGCGAACAGGATTGCATGAATCGCGCCCACGGCGATGACGCCCAGCGCAGCCACGATTGATAAGGCAAATTCTTTGCGGTCAATGTTATAAATCAATTTCAAGGCATCCGTGTCAATGAGAGAGAATCCAGCTTTGATAAGGACAGCGCCGAGAGCAGGAATCGGAACGTAGCGTAGTGGACCGGTAAAGAAGAGCAAAATCACGGAGATTGTCGCTGCAGCGACTAGGCCGGTGACTTGTGTGCGTCCACCGCTGACATCATTCATCGCCGTGCGGGAATCGGCCCCGCTTACCGCAAAACCTTGAGACAGTGCGGAAACGATGTTGGCCATTCCCAAAGCGGCAAATTCCTGATCCGCATCCACGTCGTACCCATTCTTCGACGCGAAACTCCGCGAAGTGAGCATCATGCTGCAAAAAGTGACCAACGCCAAACCAGCAGCGTCCGCAAATAGTGTCGCTGTCAGGTCCAAAGAGAAGTGCGGCGCATGGATAGGTGGAAGGCCGGCTCGGACATTGCCGATAATCTTGACCCCGAGTTGTTCGAGGCCGAACAGGCGGACCGCAATTGCCGCCAACACCATGGCTAACAAGGCTGCAGGTACTCTCTTGAACCATCGAGGCGCAGCAAAAAGGACCAGGAAAGTGCCAAGTCCCACGGCGAGCGACGGCCCATGTGTAAGGCCCAAGTTCGATCCGAACTCAATCATCTCTGGCACGACCCCGCGTGACTTGAGAGAAGTACCAAAGACTTTGCCGAGTTGACCAAGAATGACGCTCAAGGCAATCCCGTTCAGAAAGCCCACAAGGATGGGCTTAGAAAGAAAATCGGCTAAGGCACCTAAGCGCAGAAATCGAGCCCCAATACAAAAGAGACCTGCGAGGAAAGCCAAACTAACGGAGAGGGAAGCGTAAAGAAGTTGGTCGCCAGCAGCAAGCGGAGCAACTGCGGCGGCGACCAATGCGCAAGTCGCGGCATCAGGGCCAATGATTAGTTGGCGGGAGGTCCCGAAGATAGCGTAAGCCACAAGCGGGAGAATGCTCGAATAGAGTCCCACCACAGGATTGAAACCGGCCAATTCCGCGTAGGCGACACCGACCGGCACCGCCACAGCCGCGACCGAGAGACCCGCTCTGAAGTCGAAAGGCAAATTTCGACGTTCGTAGGGCCACAGGGCGGCCAATCCCGGCGCTACCCTGAATAGCCTTTTCGCATAGGCATTTCGCTCTGAAGTGTTTCGCGCATTCGAATTCTCGGAACGCACCGTTGTTGAAAGCATGGGTCGCTCTGTCTGCTGCGGCGCCGGCGTGTGTCTGTCGCTGGGCGTGATTGCGTTGGTGATGTAGCAAAGCTACTTCTTCGGTTTCGGTGGAAAAGTCTTCAGTAACTTTTGCACGGCCTTGTTGATTTCTTTCTCTGTTTTTTCCGGTTTTGCCCGGGGATCCAAGGTCTTGGAGGCCTCGCCGCGCCAGACCAGCTGCTTCGTCGCCGGGTCGTACATGCTGATGTCCAACTCACCGACATAAACCGTGGAGGTCGAGCCATAGGTCGAACTGGTCGCCATACCTCCGTTATGCCCGTACCAGCCAGCGCCCCACCCCGGGCCATAATTCCAACCGGTATTGTAAGAGGTAAACTGTTTCTCCTTGCCGAGCGCGGTTTGGTAGCCAATATAAAAGTCAGCGTTGTCGCCATCGGTCTTCGTGAATCCTTTCGCCGTCAGCACCGCATCGACAGCGGCGATAATCCGCTTCGCAGTGAATTCGTCAGCCTGGTCGGCTCCTTTGATGGTGACCCACTTGTAGGTGTGATATTTACTGAAGTCCTTGTCCTTGTCGTAGTCATAGCGCACATCCTGTGCGACTGCCGTGCCCACTGCGACAACCAGCAGAACAAGGGCAACAAACATCCATTTGTTCATTTGACTCTCCATTGAAACCGGGATTATCCCCCGACAGGAATCGAAGATCAGCAGTCGTCACCTCGGGCTTGCCTTCGTTGTCTGGGTTACAGATCCACATCCTTTATGAAAAAAGAGGATTATGACTTAAAAACATACCTAATCCAGTACGGTAATTTACGTATGTAGTCAGAACCCAGATGATTGCAGGCGACCAAGATCGTTTGGATGAGTCTTCTTGCGATCGCCGGCATATCGCCTTCGGTCGCAATCTCAAGCGCATATCGCGAAACACAGCAGGAGAGACCAGCAGTGGCATGGCCCCGCAAATCAACCGTGGTTCCTAGAGATGTCTCCGGGCCGCCTAGTACAGCGATATTGAGGTATACGCTGCGAGCACGAGGTGCGCGGATGCAAGGTTGGGCCGCGAGCGCTGCCTGGTCAGCCCATCGCAGATCGTGACGGCGAGGAAAGCGCAGCCATGGCGGAGTGATGCTCCGAGCGAATGCCTTGGACTCCCGAAAGGTCCGGCCAAGACGGCAGCACCGTCGTGCCGTCACAACTGAATTGTCCTCAAATCGAACAGTATTTTATCGCACGAATCGACAACATGCTGCAGCCCTAGAACCGTAAAATTAGGCCAGCCGTGACATCCCCTTGGTTCAGGAAATGATTATTGGAAACCACCCAACAATAGCCCCACCAATTACACCAGACCCCGCGTGTCGTCGAATAGAGATAAGTGGGAGCGTAACGAGCCTGAACGCGAAAACCTAAGTGACGTGTAGAAAAAAGTTTTACGCCGCCGCCCAATGCCGACGAAAATTTGGTGGTCGAGGATCCGCCGCCACCGATGTTGCTTGCGCCTAAACCAAATAGGAGGAAAGGTTCCACGGCACTTTCGTGTCCCTTGAGCGACCATAGGAAATTGCCCTGGTACTGATTGATCGCGGTGGCGATTTTAGTCGGATAGGTTCCGCCGGTATACAGCACGGCCGTCGCGTTTGTCGGCTGTCGATTCCAAAGGAACTCGACACCCGTGTATTCCGAAGTATCTAACGTCGCTGTCAAACCGTATGCGATGCTGCTGTCGAAGTTGATACGGCTCAGACCTATGGGGTTTTGGCCAACGTCGGTACCGCCACCGAATTTGTATCCGAAAAATGGCTGAATTTCAAAACGAGTTTGAGCAAAAGTGGAACAGGAGCAAAGAGCTAAGAAAGTGATGACTGCTGCAAATCTAACCAGGAAGATAATCTGACAAGCTGACATTTTCTTGTACGCATCAGACGCGGCCATGGAGCCTCCATCGCGATTGTATTGGCGCAGGCGATTAGCCCGGTGAATTGGTGGAAGCATTTGAGGGGCCCATCCGCCGCCCGGCGATGGCTATTCACCGCCTATCTAATCAATAGAGTACGCAGAGAACGAAAGACAGGTGCCAACCTAAAGCACCCGGCATTGTTCAAAATCTAGATTTTGAACTGAATTCCAAACGAAAGCTCTTCGAACGCATCTATGCACCTGTTCCTCTGGTTCGGTAAGTGCTGATTTCAAGGGGAATCCCAGAGAAGCGACGATCGGCAGAAAGGTCCCTGAATTGCTGCGTTAAAGCTTCGTTAGGAGGAGTCTGCGCCCGAAAACGGTGAAGGGAAAGGAAGCTCATCATGAGAAAGCGCAACAAGTTATTGCGTCCGATGAACGCCGACCGGAGGATTTGGCGTGGTTCTGTGTGGTTCAGCAGCGCAACGGCCTTTTGTCTCCTGGTACTTTGTCCCGCGAATCGGGCACAGTCGCAAACTCAAAACCAACTGAACGGTGCGGCTGCTGTGGAAACGTCGGTCGAGTCGGACGATAGTCTCCTCAAATCGGTACAAAACCCGGTAGCGGATCTCATTAGTGTCCCCATTTTAAACACTACGAATTTCAACATTGGTCCCTACGGCCGCGGGCAAAATGTTCTTGCAGCACAACCGGTGATTCCGGCAAACCTGACTGAGAACTGGATGCTCATTAGCCGCATCATCCTGCCCCTGACTTGGCAGCCTTACCCAGATAACAACACAGGCGGGCAGTTCGGTCTCGGTGACATGACACCCTCTTTCTTTCTCGCGCCGCGCAATCCTGGCAGCGTGATCTGGGGCGCGGGCCCAGCCATGGTCATTCCCACTGCCACCAGCAACATTCTGGGGCAAGGCAAGTTCAGCCTTGGTCCGTCGGTGGTCGTCCTGGCTCAGCCTGGTCAGTGGACTTTGGGTGCCCTGGTGAGCAATGTCTGGTCGATGGCGGGATCGGGGAGTCGCCCTCCAGTGAACCGAATGACCTTTCAATATTTTCTCGCCTACAACCTGAAACACGATTGGTATTTGACCTCTGCTCCAGTTCTGGTTGCGGATTGGCGCGCGCAGGCTGGTAACAGATGGCTCGTGCCAGTTGGAGGAGGTGTGGGCAAGCTGGTCACTTTCGGGTCCCGGCCCGTTGATTTCGCCGCAACGTTTTACGGCAATGCGATGACGCCGGCCGGTATGCCCACCTGGCAGATGAACCTGCAGATGACTTTGCTGTTTCCCCAAGGGCAATAGACAGGCGGCCTTCGGTGCCTTTCCGGATTTCACTTACCCTGCTCTCGATGCTCTGGATCCCTCCAGACGCGGCTTTGTCGCAGCCTGGCAACGGAACTCCAGCGCCCGAGACACAGCAGATGGCCCTGCAGGACCGTCCGGATCTGTTCGATGGACCGGGCAGCCTACTCGAAAGCTCGCATCAGCACGGTATCAACCTGACCGTTTCCTACACGGAGTTTGCTCAGGGGCTGGTCGTCGGCGACAGCAGCAATATCTGGCCGCTCGGCGGAACAATGCGGGGAAAAGCGACTTTAGATGGCGCCAAGCTCGATTTATGGAAAGGCTTCTTGCTCAACATGACAGGCGAGCTGAACAACGGCACCAATGTGAACGGCATGGGCGGCACGATTCTCGTGGAAAACACCGCACTGGCGTTTCCCCAAGATGGAGGTACACGAGGTGATTTCTCGCTCAACTTCACCAAAAAGTTCGGTGACCGGATATCTCTACGCATATGGAACTTCGACCTGTTCAATGCCCCGTCTCATACTCCCCCACTCGGTGGCGGAGGCCTCGACACGTTTTGGAATATTGCGTTCGCGGCGCCGCCGAGCGGTGTACTTCCTCTCTATATGGCCGGCGGACATGCAGGAATCAGCACCAAGCCGGCAACCATCACTCAGATGCTTTACGACCCGACCAATGCCCAGAAGAAGGCTGGCCTTCAGGAATGGGGAACACAAGGCATGACCGGCAGGATTTACGCACGTTTCCGTGCAAAGACCTGGAGCCTGCCCGGTTATCACACACTGACGTTTGCCTCATCCAGCCAGGCGAGACTAAACCTCGAAGATTTTCCGCAGCTTCTTCCGCCTCCTGAATCACGCAACGTCCTAAGCGCGAAATCCGGATATTACTTCGGCAGCTATGCAGTTCAGCAGTACTCGCATCAGAACAAGAGGCGAGAGAGCACGGGTTGGGGAATGTCCGCGCAGCTGTCTATCACAGACTCCAACCCGAATCCATTAGGAGGAAGTGCCCTCGTCGACCTAGGCGGTACTGGCCTTTTGGAGGGACGCCCTCTCGATCGAGCGGGTGTCAGTTGCTTCCATTACTACTCCAGCGATGCGCTGAAACACGGTCTCGAAAACACAGTTAACTTCAAACTTGGCGATGAACGAGGGATGGAAGCCCTCTACAACCTTGCGGTTACGCGATGGCTTTGTATTGCCTCAGATTTTCAGGTAATCCAGCCGGGAAACCGTAGCTTCACTAGCGAACTCTACGCGGGAATGAGCTGGCAGCTAAGGTTCTGAGATTTGTGGACCAGTCAGGGGGAGAGCCCGAGCACGCTGAACCGAGGGGGACGACGAACTTTAAGGACGAGTTAGCGCTTACTCAATCGCATTCGCGCGGAACGCGCACACAGAAAGGATCAGCAGATATGAAGATGTCGAGGAAACTAGCATTCATTCTCGGCCTGGGAATTGCTGTTCTCATTCACACGACAGAAATACTCGCTGGAGAGAAGGCGGACTATGTTTTCAAGAACGCCTCGATCTACACGATCGATGCCAAGAACCCGCAGGCGCAGGCCATTGCAATCACCGGCAAATACATAACCTATGTAGGGCCCGACGAAGGAGTCCAACCTCTAGTAGGTGAAAAGACCAAGGTCATCGATTTGCATGGGCAGATGCTGCTGCCGGGGTTCGTTGATTCGCATATCCATCCGACGCTGGCCCTGTTCGCAGCAGGTGCCGATTTGCAGTTCGACTCAGTGGAAGAGGTGCTGGCATCCGTAAAGAAATGGGCGGAAGCCCACCCCGATGAGAAGGTGATTCGCGGCTATGGGTGGCGCTATACCCTGTTTCCTACCACTGGCCCGACTAAACTCGATCTCGACAGACTGTTCCCCGACCGTCCTGTACTCCTCGTTGCGATTGACGTGCATAGCGCATGGGTCAACAGCAGGGCGCTCGAACTTGCGGGTATCGACGCCAAGACTCCGGATCCCGTGCCCGGTTTCAGCATTTACCAGCGAGACCCCAAGACCGGCGAACCTACCGGCTGGCTGGTTGAGACACCGGCAGAACAAGCCGTGTTGGCCAAACTGACGCCTCCGACTCCAGAGGCCCAGATGGCTGCCACGGCAGAGTTGTTACCCGAGCTCTCGGCGGCAGGCATCACGGCCGTGTTTGAAGCGGGAATCGCAACCATGCCCACCGAGACGGGATACGACGGTTACCAGCAATTAGAGAGAGGAAACAGACTACCGGTGCGGGTGGTAGGCACCTACTACTGGAATAATCCCGAGGTAAAAGATCCGGTCGAGACCGTCCTGAAGCTCCGGGACAAGTACAACTCAGAACTGGTACGGGCCAAAACGCTAAAAATCATGTTCGATGGTGGCGAGGCCCAGCACACCGCCGTTCTGCTCAGACCTTATCACGACAGGCCGGGATTCAATGCGGAATATCAGCTCGATCCCAAGCTGGTAGAGTCCGCGGTCCTGAAGTCACAGCAGTACGGAGTGGACACCCACTGCCACTGCTACGGAGATGCCGCGATCCATAAGTATCTGGACATCGTGGCCGAAGCCGAAAAGCAATATCCCCAAAGCCCTTCACGGCACACGATCGCACATTCGCTGCTGATCATAGATCAGGACGTAACGCGCTTTAAAGAACTCAACGTCACCATGCAGACTTCGCCCCAATGGCTCACGCCTGACCCGTATAGCGAAAAACTCATCCAGATTCTTGGGAACGACGTGGTCAATGCCGAGTGGGCCCGCATGAATTCAGTGTCGAAGGCGGGAGGCCGGCTGGCATTCGGCTCCGACTGGCCGGCAGCAGGTTACTTTTCCAGTTATCGTCCGCTCGACGCGATTCAGGTGGCACTGACACGCGCCATTCTGCCGCAATACGAAAAAATCCAGTTCGCGCCGGTTATGCCGCCCGCGAACGAGGTCGTCACGCTGGACCAGGCACTCAAGGCTTACACCCTCGACTCTGCGTATGTGCTGGACTTGGAGAAACAGATCGGCTCGCTCGAAGTCGGCAAGTTGGCCGACATCGTCGTGCTAGAGAAAGATCTCCACAAGATTCCGGCCAGCGACATCAGCACCACGAGGGTGAAGATGACCATGATGAACGGAAGTGTCACCTATAAGGCCGAATAAGCAATGTAGCTACCGGCCTATCTTTCGCGTGGCCTCGGGACCGATCCTTACACTTAGACCCGCGCTACAGCGAGGTCGATGGCAACAAGAAAAGGAATGAACAATGAAGATTTCAAAGGAACTCACAGGCCATACAGGAAACTTACAAATCGATAGGCGGAGTTTTACTTCTGGCCTGCTTGCCGCGCCCATCGTGATGAAGGCGAGGTTCGAGTCGGCTTTTCCTTCTCCGGCGGCCTTGGTTGAGTCAGACGATCCGCTCTGCTACGCGCCGGTTAACGATCTCATCGCCATGTTCAAGGCGCGGAAGGCTTCGCCGATCGATCTGCTTAAGGCCCAGATCAAGCGCATCGAAGCGCTCAATCCAAAGGTCAATTGCATCACCTATGAGCACTTCGACCAGGCGCTGAAGGAAGCCAAACAATCTGAAGATCGCTACCGGCGCGGCGACGCAAGATCCCTCGAGGGAATTACGGTCGCCATTAAAGATGAGTTCAGCCGACCCGGCTGGCGGACTACGCAGGGATCGCTTATCTTCAAGGACTCGCCGCTCGCAACGGAAAACGCAGCCATCATCGACTCATTGGAAGCGGCCGGCGCCGTCATGCCAATCCAGACGACGGTGCCGGAATTCTACCTCTTCCTCGGCGCTTCGACCCGCGCCTGGGGCACGACCCATAATCCGTGGAACCTCGAATACTCCCCTGGCGGGTCATCCTCGGGATCCGGGGCGGCACTTGCGGCCGGCTTCTCGACGCTCGCCCTGGGTTCGGACATGGGCGGTTCGATCCGAATTCCCGCCTCGCAAAACGGTGTATACGGATTCCGGCCGCCGTTCGGGCGGGTCGCAGGCGGTGAAGTCCCCTTCTCGACCTCGGGCCCGATGGCGAGACGCTTCGACGACCTTGTCCATCTTCAGAACGCGATCGTCGGCCCTTCCGAGAAGATCATGGCCGCGATTCGACCACCCCTCGAATATCCCTCCCAATACGCGGATATTTCGGGGTGGCGCATCGCCGCGGATTGGGGTGCCGGTCTTGCCGACACCATTCCGTCGGTGAAGAACGCGATGCTGAAAGGAATCAAAATGCTGCGCGACGCCGGTTGCGTCGTGGATGAGGTCGACTGCGGCTTCTCGAAGAAAGACAAATTTGTCTTCTTGCGAGGACTCATGTCGACGTCTATTGGTGGTTTTATCGAGTTAGCAAATTCCCATCGCGATCAGCTCTCGCCCTACATGACGGAGATGCTCGGCATGGTCGGAGCCATCGGGCCGCGTCAGGCCGAGGAGGCGGACGAGTTGCTGGAACGCTGGCATCGACAGGTCCAGCAGCGCGTTTTTGGGAAGGGCTACCGCATCCTGTTAATGCCGACCATGGCGACTCCTCTTGTCGGCGCCGATATGTTCAAGAGCAAGGAGAAGGGACTGGATCCATGGACGGGCACAGGGCTGGGTTTCGCGCTGACGTGGGAGTGGAACCTCCTCAACCGCTATCCAATCGTGGACGTACCTCTCGGCGTGACCGAAGAGCGGATGCCCGCAGGCATGCAGGTAATTGGGCAGACGTTCACCGACCTCGACACCTTTCAATTCGCGGACAACTGGTCTCGACTTTGGCCGTCCCTCTTCGCCGACGGTCGATTCCCGACCTTCGCTTGACGCCGTGCCGGTCGCAGACATGAGCACCACAAGGTGAAGATGACAATGATGAACGGAAACATCACCTATCGCGCGAGTAAGGAAATTATGAGTCCACTCAACCGAAGGCAACGATGGTTCCTATCAGATTCACTTCAATACACGCACGGAATGGAGGAGGGCCAATGAGAACAACTATGAAGTGGGCAGGCTTTCTTAGCTTTTATCTCTTGCTGATACTGGCGCTGGCAGCAAGCGCCATCGCAGCGGAGAAGGCGGATTACGTCTTCAAAAATGGAGCGATCTACACGATTGACAGCAAGAACCCCACGGCGCAAGCCATTGCGATCTCGGGCAAATACATAATCTATGTAGGAACAAACGAAGGTGTAGCGCAGTTCGTAGGCGACAAGACGCAGGTCATTGATCTGGATGGTCAGATGCTGCTTCCCGGGTTTGTTGAATCACACAGCCACCCAACATTGGCCCTGGCAGTAGAAGGTGCCGATTTGCAGTTCGATTCCGTGGAGGAGGTGCTGGCAGCCGTGAAGAAGTGGGCCGACGCTCACCCGGATGCCAAAGTGATTCGCGGCTTTGGCTGGCGTTATTCCCTGTTCCCCACCACTGGCCCGACGAAAGCAGAATTGGACAAGATGTTCCCCGACCGACCTGTGTTTCTGATGGCGATTGACGTTCACAGCGGATGGGTCAACAGCAAGACCCTCGAACTTGCGGGCGTGAACGCCAAAACTCCGGACCCCGTACCCGGCTTCAGCTTTTACCAGCGCGACCCCAAGACAGGCGAGGCGACAGGTTGGCTGGTCGAGGGTCCAGCGGAACAAGCCGTGTTATTCAAGTTACAACCGCCTTCCGAAGATGCAGTTATATCTGCTATGTCAGAGATGTTGCCGAAATTCTCGGCGGCGGGCATTACAGCCGTGTTTGATGCTGGAATCGTAACCATGCCGACCGAGAAGGGCTTCGACGCATTCCAGAGATTGGAAAGAGAAAACAAGTTGCCAGTGCGAGTGGTAGGCAGCTACTACTGGAACAATCCCAACGTAAGAGACCCTGTCGCGCTAGTGCTGCCACTGCGGGAAAAATATCACTCTGAGCTGGTGCAGGCTAAAACGTTGAAGGTCAGCTTCGATGGTGGCGAGTCGCAACACACGGCAGTGATGTTGAAGCCCTATTTTGATCGGCCCGGTTTCTATGGCGACTACCTGCTCGATCCCAAACTGGTTGCGGCAGCAGTCCTGAAGGCGCAGCAAAACGGTGTGGATACGCACTGTCATTGTTACGGCGACGCCACTAACCGTAAGTACCTGGACATCGTGGCCGAAGCCGAGAGGCAATACCCCAACAGCCCGTCGCGGCACACAATTGCTCATGGCACGTTCTTGAGCGATGAAGACGTGCCACGTTTCGCGAAACTGAACGTCACGCTGCAGACGTCTACGAATTGGTTCGATCCCAATCCAACGATGCAACTGATGACGGAAATACTCGGCAAAGACTTGGTATTTACGGAGTACGGCCGCATCAACTCTGTGCTTAAGGCAGGGGGCCGTCTGGCGCTCGGCACCGACTGGCCTGCGTCGGGGTACGTTTCCACCTATCGTCCGCTGGATCTCATCCAAGTAGCTATAACCCGCGCCATCTTGCCGCAATACGGTAGGAAGCAAATACTGCCGGTGTTGCCCCCCCTAGACGAGCGCATCACGCTTGACCAAGCGCTCAGAGCGTACACCCTCGACTCGGCCTACGTGCTTGATCTGGAGAAGCAGGTAGGCTCGCTGGAGGTCGGGAAGTTGGCCGACATCGTCGTGCTGGAAAAAGATCTCTACAAGATTCCAACGAGCGATATCAGCACCACCAAGGTGAAGCTAACGATGATGAACGGCAAAGTCACCTACAGCGCCCAATAGCCAGCCGAACTCACGGAAAGTACCCAATTCTGTATGCGCTTAAGCACCAAAGGGTCGCAACTTCTCGCCCACACTGTCTTGATTTTTGTTGCAGCTTTGGTTTTCCTGATCTTCGCTTCATCAACTTCGGGGCAATCAGCAACCGATTCTGAATCGGCGACTGTGTTCAAGACCAGCCGCGAATCCACCGACGACTTACTGAAGGCGTCGGAAAACCCGGTAGCAGACCTATTTAGCATTCCCATTCAAAACACGACCAACTTCAGTATCGGTCCTTACCGCCGTACCGAGAACGTAGTTACGCTTGAACCCATCATTCCGCTAAGTCTTAGTAAGAACTGGATGCTGGTCAGTCGAATTATCCTACCCATCACCGAGCAACCCTTCCCGGATAAAAGCTCGGGAGGGCAATTCGGCCTTGGTAATATGACGTCATCCCTTTTTTGACGCCTCGCAAGCGCGGCAAGGTAATTTGGAGCGCGGCTCACCCAGCTACGGTAACTACTATGCTGCGATATTCGAACTATGCGCGCCCTGGCGGGGAAAGTTGTCGTCGGTGTAACCGGAGATGTACAGCACCGGAAAATCTGGGCATTTCTGCTCCAGTTCGTCGGCCAGCATGCGGCCATTCATCTCTGGCATCACGACTGGATACCTCGCCATCAATAGTCCGCCAGATTGGACACGGCATTTGACAATTACCTGCCGGTCGTGAATTCACTCCCTGGCATCTCCCTGTTTGAAGACCCCGTCGACAGTCGCGAGGCCAGGCCTGGTTCTTTAACCGGGGTCCTTCGTTGCAAAAAAACGGCTCGACAATTCTGTTAAGAATGTCGGGGTTCATTCCGCAGCGGGTGTGGATATTCAGGGTGACCTGTTTGGTTTGAAATTCCGGGATACACTCGTAGCTTTAGATGCACAATGGTTGCAGAATCGCTCCCAAACAGGAGAAATTTACAACCAGTGAGCGATTCTCTTCCGAATCTAACCCATTGATTCCGAACACCTGGCAAGGCGATTGGGCAATTTGCCAAAGTGTGGTAGTGGCCAAAACTCCAATTGGAGCTTCGAATTCCTCCTTCCGCCATGGCGCTCAATCAGCAAATATGTTGCGATCTGCACCGTGCCACCCCTTTTGTGATGATCACGTTCATCAAATTTATTCCTGCTTAAGATCAAAACCGATTGGAAAATGCAGTCGGATGCCGTTCCACGGGAAGGGGGTTAATCTACAGTCAACGCTGTATGGACTTCGCGAGTCGTGGCACTCATATTGCCAATCGAGCTCAATTCATCCCAAGAGAACCTAGGGAGTCCTAAAATGCCTACATCTCGCGTAACGAAACAGAAGGAATCTGTGATTACCCGTGAAAAATTAGCCAGCTTCTTGAACGAAGATCTCTCCCGCGAATACCAGGCGATAATTGCCTATGTTGTCTACTCCCAAGTCTTGAAGGGAGCTGAGTACATGAGTATTGCGGATCAGCTGGCAATCCATGCGAAACAAGAACTGGAGCATGCCTTGGCCATCGCTCAGCAAATTGACTATCTTGGCGAGCAGCCCGCGGTCGTTCCGAAGCCCGTTAAGATCTCAGACAGGGCCAAAGACATGCTCCGATTTGATCTCGAAAACGAGACCGAGACCATCAGGAATTATCGCCAACGGGTTAGGCAGTGTGAAGCTTTGGGAGAATATGCGATGGCGGAGCGAATTCGACAAATTCTTCTGGAAGAGCAGGACCATCTGATCGATTTGGCGACCGCATTGGGTGTGGATGTGCCCAAAATAGGTTAGCGGAGCCGGGGTATTGCGTTTCCCGGCGATTTAGACTGATCTCGGTTCATTGCCTCCTGCCGTGCGTCTAACGGAGCTTTGTATTTTCAGTAAGTGGTCTCCTGGATCTCAATTTCGGAAATAAATATTTCAATGTATGTTTTCCTTCGACAACGTTATTTAGTATTCCTCGGACACCATGGTGCTATTGTGCCATTCCGCGCAATAGATACTTCGAGAACTACAAGGAGAGATCATGAGACCTCGTGCGTCAAGCAGGAAACACGAAAACAGTGCTCTAGAACAAATAGCGGAATCCATCGGATCAAAGCTGGGAGCCATCGCAGCGAAGGGGGCTGCTGTTCAAAAAGCATTGACCCACGGAGATGTTGTAGAGAGAGTGGGGAGCGAGGGTCGGAAGCTCCTCCGCATGGGAAGACGTAACTTGCGTGCCGCCAGCAAGAAGATCGCAGCAGATTTACGCAAGCGCAAAGTCAGAAGGTTGACGAAAGCAATGCGGAAGCCGGTTAAGTCCGGGAGCCCGAGCAGTAAATGGACTTCGCGAGCCAAGCCTAAGGTCCGGCGCCAACCATGGCGGTCCAAGAGATCGACGACCCGCGGGTAGCATTTAGAGGTGGTCCGCGAGTAAGAGCGGAAGTTACCCCAGGGCGGTAAAGAATCACAGCCTGCGGCAACGGGTTGTTCGCAATTGTGGGTCCGCTTACTTAAGCCGCGGGGATTCAGAGACTGTTCGGAAGGGTTAGGAATGATACTTCGCTGACCCAGCAAGTAACTGCCACGAGGGCGCTCCCCCATGAAATTGAGACTTCCTTTCCTCTACGGGCGCCTCATATACAGCAGGTCTCCGGAATTGGGACTTTCGACAACTGAGAGCGGTCGGCCAATCTCTGAAACCCTGATAACGATAGGTATTGGAGCGGTGAAGTTTCCAGTGCCACGATGGGGAACGAATACTCCTGCGTTCATAAGAATGAAGGCTTCGAGTTGGGTCATATCGATCTTTATGCCAAGAAATGAACGGACTCAGTTGGGAACGTCCTAGTCCTCGACAGGTGATTTGACTAGGGCTACGACCAGATTCAGTTGCCGCCCCCCCCAAAAAATTAGAGTCTACGAAATACTCGTTGGAACGTTTGCAGATGGCAATGGAATGGGCTTAGGTTTTGCCTGCCCATGGCTTTGCTTGTTGGTTGGTCTCCCCTCACGCGAACTCGTTTCTCTTCACATCCCTCAAGAAACTCGTCGCTCATGATTTCGGCCGAACGGTAATGAGGGTGACGGAGTTTAATGCTCACTCGATAGCTTCAGTTGGGGGGGCGTGGCTCAAGATGTGACGGGCACTCCGGGTGGCGGTTCTTTGTACTGGTGATTGACCCTCTCCCAGAATTTCCGAGAAACGTTTAAGCGACGGGTAACTTTCCGCGATCAACTTCACGGTTCCGGTTAGTGGAATTGCCAGGAGGACACCAGCGATTCCCCACAGCCATCCCCAGAAGAGAATGCCGATGGTTGCAGCAACAGGCCCCATATTCATTCGAGAACCGAGATAGCGAGGAAGCACAAAGTTAGATGAAAACGCGTGAAGCAGGATTACTGTCATGGCGACGATTACAAGCGCAGTACCAGAAGAGAATTGCATGACCTCAGCGGCCAAGGGCACTACGGCCGCAAAAACCACTCCTAGAAAGGGAATTAGGTTCAGGAATCCGCTCAGGACTCCAAGAACGACTGCGCCCTGAATACGCAGGATGGAAAGCACCGCAATTGTCACGAGGGACATAAAAGCTCCAACCGTCAAATTGCCAAGGGCAAATCCACGGACAATTGAGGTGAGACGATCGGTGAATTCAGCGGCATCAACTCCGGATCCCAAAAACCCGGCCATAATGCGATGCCACTTATCTTTTCGGATTAGCATGTAATACATCAGAAATGGAACCACACCGAGGACAAGAATCACGCTCGAGGCTGAGCCAAAGCCACGTACGAGGTAAGAGGGCCACGCAGATGGTTGTTTTACTTGGACCTGGGTCGTTTTCGGCGGGGGTTGTGAGGCCAAGCGCCCAGCACTTTCCTCGACCTTAGCAATCTTTTGATTTAAAGGGGCCACCATGATCCGGACTCTGTCCACAGAAGCCGGTACTGAATCCAGAAAAACAGAAAACTGATTGTATGCAGTGTAGGATCCCAGGCCAATTGCGAGCATGCCGATAAGAATCAGTATCCCAGCGGAAAGGGATCTAGGAACGCGAAGCCGCTCGAGCGAAGTGACGACTGGATCCATAAGGATGGACAAGAATGTGGATAAGAGTAGGGTAATGCACAGGGAACTGGCAAAGAAGCAGAAGGTGACCGTAAGACCCAGAACAATAAACGCAAGAAGCGAGACGATCTGATGCGAGTTCTCAAGGCGATCAACGGTGAAAATGCGCTTCATGGAGTCTCCGCGCTGGTCCCAGGCACCATAGGATTCTTTCCTTCCCGCGACAATACAGTGATCCATTGAGTTGACCTGCCCGAGTTTCTGAACCCACGTCGAGCTTTCGTGAGCTTCGGTGTGGTCTTGCCGTGGGCAAAGTCAGCTTTAGGCTAGCCGGGGTCCACCCGCACTTGGGGCCGAACAGAGCATGGACACCCGGAATGGCAGGCCAACAGCTGATGCAACTCGGTATATTCGTCCGGAAGAAATACTTCTCGGGTGTGAAGCTGCAATTACCCATTGCAGTAAGAAGTGCTGGTTCTTTTCGATCCAGCGATCATTCTGCGTCCCTACTCCCTTCACTGTATGGCCATCACGGGTTAGAAGTTGTTTATAGAAGGTGCACGAATTATCCACGTTTCAAACGAGTGAATTAGGCTCGCTAGAAAAATCGGGGAGGAGAATCAAATGCAGAGAAACGGTAACGGAGCTCTAGTGGAGACCTCAATGAAAGAGAACAGCCTGAAGCATCTTTATGTTGAAGAACTTAAAGACATTTACCGCGCTGAGAGCCAGATGGTGAAAGCCCTGCCCAAGATGACCAAGGCTGCAACATCTCCGGATCTTCGCTCTGGATTTGAAGAGCATCTGAAGCAAACCCAGGAACACGTGGCAAGGATCGAGCAGATTTTTGAAGAGCTTGGCGAAACTCCGAATGGGGAAAAATGTAAGGGCATGGAAGGACTGATCGCCGAAGGCGCCAAAGTGATCAAGGAAGAGCTAGGCTCTGAGGGATTGGACGTGAGGCTTATCTCCGCAGCACAACGTGTGGAGCACTATGAAATTGCAGCCTATGGCTGCGTGTGTGCTTACGCCAAGCTTTTAGGCGGGGATCATGCCCTTTTGCTTTAGAGAAAAACTGCGGAAGAGGAGAAGCAGACGAACGAGAAACTCACTGAGCTGTCGACGAAGATCAACATCGCAGCCGCGAATTCTCATGCGAATGAAAAGCAGTCTGGAAGATCTTCTGAGTCGAAGACTAAGGCTCAGCGAGCGTAGTTCCGTCGTACTGAAGTCGTTACATCGAAATAGAAAATAGAAATGAAAGGAAACTGTATGAAACACAAAAGTATCACTCTATCGTTAGGCGCATTGGTGTTCTGCACATCGTTGATAGCCACACCCCATCCGCGAGTGCAGGACGCTCAGCAACCGGCGCCGGACAATACCAGGACGAATAAGGATCAGCCGGGGCCTACGGTTGCCGATCAAAAAATGAATGCATCGGATCGCGAAATTACCCAAAAAATCCGTAAGTCCATCCATCAGGACAATTCCCTGTCCGCCTACGCTCACAACATAAAAATCATTAGCCAGGACGGGAAAGTTACGCTTCGCGGACCAGTCCGGACTGAGGATGAGAAGCAGGCCTCACAGGCCAAAGCCGTAGCAGTCGCAGGCGACGGGAATGTCACCAATCTATTGGAGATCGCGCCTTCAAAGTAATTGAAAAGTTCACGGTGAAGTTTAGGCAAATATAAAGGAGAAAAAATGTCTGGAAAAAAGGTAGGCGTATTCGGAATCTATTCAACTCGCACGTCTGTTGAAAACGCGGCAGACTCGCTTGTCCGCGCTGGCTTTCCGGCTTCTGATGTTTCCGTCCTCTTACCGGAGAGTCTCGGGGGCCTGAAGGATATGGGAACCGAGAAGGCTACGAAAGCCCCTGAAGGTGCCACAGCAGGTGTCGCCACGGGAGGCGTCATTGGTGGAACTCTCGGCATACTTGCTGGCGTTGGTCTCCTGGCCATTCCGGGATTGGGCCCCTTCATTGCTGCCGGCCCCATCATGGCGGGGCTCGCGGGGCTTGGCGTTGGGGGCGCAGTTGGTGGATTCACGGGAGCCTTGATCGGTATGGGAATTCCGGAGTTCGAAGCGAAGCGTTATGAAGGTCGTTTACAAAAAGGCGGGATACTGCTCTCGGTCCACTGTGATACCTCAGACGAGATAAAGCGTGCAAAGGAAGTGCTGAAAAACACCGGCGCTGAAGATGTTTCGTCCACCGGTGAAGCTTCGGTCGATTCCAAGGCCGCACGAGCAGGTCATTAGTCAGTTCAGGGGAAGCCTTCCTTTAGGCTTCCTCTTTTCTTAAACATCTTGTGATCGAAAGGGCAGGTCAAAATGGAGAATGCCGTGTCAACTGCAACTGACTTCCCGAATGATTCCAACAGCTCAGGCGTTTCTTGGGGAGCCGTAATTGCCGGCGCGTTCGTTGCGGCAGCCTTGTCGCTCGCACTCGTTGCATTGGGAACCGGCATTGGTTTTTCGTCCGTTTCGCCGTGGGCCAATTCTGGCACGACTGCGTCGGCCATAGGCTGGACTGCCATCATCTGGCTCGTTGTGGTGCAATTTATTTCCTCCTCGGCGGCGGGATACTTGGCAGGCCGACTGCGTACCAAATGGGTCAATGTACACACTCATGAGGTCTACTTCCGTGATACTGCGCACGGTCTTCTTGCCTGGGCTGTGGGCCTCGTTGTTACTGCCGCCTTTTTGACCTCGGCAGCTACGTCCCTGGTTGGCGGAGCCGCGCGAGCTGTTGAGACCGCTACGGAGACATCGGGCTCCTTTCACGCCGGAGGCGGAGTCGGTCAGAGTGGGTATTTTGTAGATTCCTTGTTGCGAACAAACGCGTCCAGCCCGGCCTCCGCGAGTGCATCCGTGCGTGGTGAAATTGGGCTCATACTTCTGCATAGTCTGCGGGAGGGGAGCATGCCTCCTACTGACAAATCGTATCTTGCGCAAATGGTGGCTTCCCAAACCGGGCTTAACGAGCCCGAGGCTGAGAACCGTGTTGAAGACGTTTATGCTAACGCTCAGCAAGCTGCTGATCGCGCCCGCAAAGCCATGGCCCACACAATGTACTGGACATTTCTGGCTCTCTTGGTCGGCGCTTTCTTCGCGAGCTTTGCCGCAACGATTGGCGGGAGGCAGCGCGATTGTGCGGTAGTTGTCTGAAATCTGTTACCAAAAAGGAGAATTCACATGCGTTCAATTTTGCTGCTGTTCCTTGGCGTACCGATTCCTTTCATTATACTGATTGGGCTTTTCAGTCACTTTTGAACAGGCACACCTTCCTCATCGATCCCGCAGTGGGATTCCCTTTCTGTAGGTGCCCCCGGAAGCTGGAGGAAGCGCCTCTGCATACTGCAATCATCATGAGAATCGGATGAAAAGTGTGCAGCGTTAAGGCGCTCTTCCTTTGAAATGGAATGTGTGGTGTTCACTATACGCTCCTATGAGATGTGCACTATCGAACAGCATTGGCCTTCGCGAAGCTGGATAATCCGTTCGCGGTTCAATGACCGCCCTCTTAACTCCGCGTCCTGACGTGACGTATCGAACTGGGTAAAAGGGGGATAAACAGGAAGAAGGAACCACAATGCGCAGTCAGCTCGTGATTCGGTCGATACTGTTTGCACTGATATTAATGTGTTTCGCGGGTGGCTCATTCGCGCAAATCGGTATCTCAGTCGCGTTTGGACCGCCTGCGCTTCCTATTTATGAACAACCCATCTGTCCCATGGATGGCTATCTCTGGACACCGGGCTACTGGGCTTGGGACGGTAATGACTACTACTGGGTGCCCGGTACTTGGATCGGGGCTCCCGAGGTGGGTTTTCTTTGGACTCCCGGATATTGGGGATGGGGGGGCAGTGCATTTTTCTTCCATGAAGGTTATTGGGGCCCCCATGTTGGGTTCTATGGTGGCATAAACTACGGGTTCGGTTACGGAGGTCACGGTTACGAAGGTGGCCGATGGGAAAACAATCATTTCTACTACAACACTTCTGTAAATCGCATAAACAACACAGTCATTCACAACACCTATAACACCAGGGTTGAAAACACGTCCGAAAGCCGCATCAGCTACAATGGCGGGAACGGCGGCGTCAGTGGGCGTCCCTCGGCCCAAGAAGAAACCTACGACAAAGAACACCACACCGGTCCTGTTGCAGCACAAAATCAACATATGCAACAGGCTCGCTCGAACCCGGAGTTGCGCGCCTCCGCGAATCAGGGCAAACCTCCCGTCGCAGCCACAGCTAAGGCAGGGGACTTTAAGGGCGGTGCAGTACCTGCCCGCGAAGCCGGCGCGCCTTACAAGGCCCCCGAACGAACGACGACTGGAAATGAAGCTCGGCCGGCAATCGGGACCGAGGGGCATACAGCCGCCAATACTCACGCAAGCGAGGTTCAGCCCCACAAGTACAGTGCGCCCACGAGCGGGAACGCTGCCACGGACAAGAAATATCAACAACAGCAGGACAAGCTAGCCGCTAAGCAAAACCAGGAACATCAAAAATTACAACAGCAACAAGAAAAAGAGCACCAGCAGGCGGCCAAGAAAAATACGAACGACGCTCAAAAACAACAGATGGAACAGCGCCACAGCCAGCAAACCCAGCAACTCGAGCAAAAGCACACAGCGCAACAGCAGAAGGTACAGACACAGCAGCAGCCGCACCAGAGTGCACCGCCTGCACAGAGCCATCCTTCAGAGCAAAGACACTAACCGTTCGACAGAAAGCGAATAACTGAATTCACCGGATGGATTCGCGCCTTAGCCAAAGCGCACCGAGCTTTGAGCCGAGATCCAAGTCTTTGCAGAGGGGAAAGCAAGATGACACCGATTTGTGAGAATGAAATAGCGGAAAAAGATCGCGAACTCGCTCGCAAGAGCGAGGAACAGTCAGCTCGCATAAAGAGGACGGATACGATGAGTCAGAATAAATGGTCCAACACATTCACTACATTTGTCGTGGGAGTCGGTGTTGGCACGCTCGTGGGGCTGCTTTTTGCGCCAGCCTCAGGAAAGAAAACGCGTAACTATATCGCAGGAAACGTGAAGCACGGTTTAGATGAAGCCGCATCCACCGGGAAGCGATGGTCTCGACACGCCCTGGAGACAGTGGCCGACGTAAAGGCCAACGTAGCCGGGGTGGTAGCAGTTGGTGAAAAGGCATTCCGCACAGCAAGGGATGCTTGAGTCTTCGGTCAATTACTTTACCCAGAGTAAATGACGTTTGAGATGGTTGCTTGGGGAGAATCGAACAATGAGTGGAGGTAGGTCATGAATCTGTTCGCATTAAGTACCACACAGATAGCCTTAATTGTCGCTGTGGTTGTGATGTTGGTCGCCGGCATCGCAGTCGTGCTTTCTCTTCGTAAACGAAGGACAGAAAGACTACGCACTCAATTTGGTGGTGCAGAGTATACCCGCGCCGTGAAAGAGGGTGGAAGCCGGGAGAAGGCAGAAGCGGTGCTCGATAATCGTGCCGATCGAGTGGAGAATCTGCACATCCAGCCGATCGGTCCGGGAGATCGTGCTCGCTTCTTGGAGTCCTGGCGCAGGGTGCAGGCGCGATTTGTTGATGGCCCTGGAGGGGCAGTGACAGAAGCCGATCAGTTGCTGGGCGACGTGATGTCAACGCGCGGCTATCCGGTGAGTGAGTTCGAACAACGCGCCGCGGACATCTCCGTGGATCATCCACTGGTTCTTGAGCATTACCGCTCCGCTCACGAAATTGCCATTCGTCAGACACATGGGCAGGCCAGTACGGAAGAATTGCGCCAGGCGATGATTCATTACCGGACGCTTTTCGATGAGCTGGTTGGCGAGCCAGAATTGGCTCGTGCCAAGGTAGTTTAATAGACCTCAGTTCAAACGCGAACGGCCATGATGGCTCATCGAGAGTGCGAGACACGAAGAGAAGAAGATCTCTTGAACGAAACTAAAGAAATGAGGGAAGAACCAACGGAAGTGGGACTGCCGACTGTAACTTTGGCCGGAGCCGGCCCGAAACCGGAAGTGCGAGTCGCCGCTGCTCCAAGGTCTAGCGTCGTCGGCGCTTCATCCGCAGGAACAGCAACTGCCCCAGCTGTCGACGTTCAGGCGGCGGCGCCCTTTGCCGCGGACGGAGTCGAGGATTTTCGCCCCAAGTGGTACGCGATCCAAGTTAGCCTTGTCGACGAACCTCGACAGGCCGTAGAGCAGGTAGAAAATCTCGTCACAGAGACGATGGAGCGGCTGACTGAAATGTTTGCCGTGGGAAGGGAGCGTCTCGAGGGCCAATGGGATCACGGCGATAAGGTATCGACCGAGAATCTCCGTCTTGCGTTGCGTCGCTACAGATCGTTTTTCGGCCACCTCCTTTCGGTGTAGCAAGGCAGGGACATCATGAAGCTCGTTGCGAAGGGGGTGCCTGCCGACTCCGGGACAGTCCTCTTGGTCAAAAAAGGTGGTTTCAGCAGAAAGCGAGAAAATTATGAAAGATCAGCCTTTGGATGAGTCTTCGATCGAAATCTTCACGGATGTGACTTTCGTGTCCGTTGGTGAGCTTCTCGAACATACACAGGACGTATTCAATTTAATCGCTCTCCGCGCCTTCGAGATTTTCGAGGCTCATGGATGCATCCACGGAAACGACGAGCGGGATTGGTTCCTCGCCGAATCCGAACTTCTTACCCCCGTGAAGTTGCACCTCTCGGAATCTAAAGAACAGCTCACCGTACGCGCAGGACTTCCTGGATTCCACAGGAACGAGATCAATGTGAGCCTCGAACCACGCCGGCTGAGCATGAGCGGAAAGACCGAGCCCCTCGTAAACCACAGAGCTGAAAAGCACCCCCATTCGCATCGGCACGCGCAACTGATGTTCCACGTTATCAATTTGCCTTGTGAGGTGGATCCCTCGAAAGCCAAAGCGACATTCAACGACGGCAGACTCGACGTTGTGATGCCAAGGCTAGCTCTTGTGGGGCGTGCTCGAGCGTAAACGAAGTTATCTGCATTGTCTGGGCAGCATCGCCCCCAGTCTTCCCTGACCCGCATCTACTAGTTCAGTAGCTAAGCGTCAAATTCCCAGTCTCTATGCTCGCTTCCTCTTCTTCCTCCCTCCCCAAAAGTAGTAGACCAGCGCGGCGACAGCGATCAGCGTCACGACGATTCCCACCAGCAGAGGGTGCCCGCGTTCTGTGATGATCGCGATTATTTGCCGCCCGTAGCGCGCGGCCAAGTAAGACAAGATCAAATATCTGGAGATTCGTCCAAGGGTGAGCGCAATCAGGAATTTTCTTACTGGATATTGCAGAGCGCCAGCCGCAAACAGAAATGGTGTCATAGGCACTGGCGGGGGTAGCAGAGCAGGAATAGCGATTGCTCCGAAGCCCCAACGTTCGAAGAGTTTGCAAACCTTATTCACTTTCCGTCGCGAGAATCTGCGTTCGAAAGCTTCCTTCCCTCCCTTGCGAGCGAGCCGATAGGAGACAAAGCCTCCAATTACAGAACCAGCGGTCGCCATCAAAGCATAGTAGAGCCACAATTGTTCTTGGCGGGCGGACAGGGCAATCGTTGCCACATCCATGATGCCGGGAAGCGGAATGGGGGAGTTATCGAGCAGCCCCAATGGGATCAAGCCTAAGCCGCCGAGGTGAAACAGCCAATGTCGCACACTTCGCAGTGCAGTGGGAAGCGACGCCGCAATGAGATGGCGGTAATCTATGGGAGCGCTAGCCCTTCTAGAGATATTTTCCGCATGGGCAGGGGACCGTTTCTGTAGATTGTTTCTTCTCGAAGGGTCGCCGAAAAACGGGACAATCTCTCTGCTACATCTTGGTGCCTTTCTTAACGTATCGGCGAGCCTATCATTAAAATGAGGTTAGTAGGATGGGGTTTGTCGCTCTGTCGCAATGAGCACGCGTCCCGTGAATTGTTGGGCCCCGGTGCATGAAGTGTAGCAGCGGCCAACACGATGCGAATAATGTATGCAGAATGATTGGGAGATCGATTCAACCCATGCCGCACCAAGAAAAAGCACGGTCCTGCAGTTGCGCGCTGTCCTGTGGGTTTCAGCAGAATGAGAGCGTGGGCTTGGTCAAGTCAATCGAACGACTATACCTGGCGGCGGTCGTCGCAGCCACGGACAATGAATTCGGTTCATCTCATAACGGTTTTCTCAGAGATTCTGATGTGGCGTCCGTTGCCGCCTTGTACCGTGTGGCTGTTAACGTGCAGCCAATTCAGGAGAAACCGGCGACTACCCCGCCAATGCTGAAATGATCAGCGACGCAGGGAATGTGGGATTCTCGTCTGGGGTTTTTTGTGGGGAGTGACCGGTTTGCTTGTTGCTGTGCCGCTTGCAGCGGCCGTCAGAATGTCGCGGATTTACATTCGTGGTTAGGTCACTTAGTTGACATGCAGGCACGGCCCTCGCGCTCGGTTCCACCTCGGATGGAATGTACCGAAACGATTGTGAAACGGACGATCCCTTACTTGCCCGGGCGCTCCGGAATGAAACCCGGCCGAGGGAGCGGACCGGAGGATCGGTTAACTCTACCTTGATCCATATGCTGTGGCAGGATCCTGTGATCTCAGTCTCTGGATCTACATTATTGACGCGCAAGAGAGTTCCAGATATGCAAGTCAATTGGGCTTCCGAAATGCGCCAAAGCGATTTTACCTTATGAGATTCGCCAAGCTTGCAGATCGAAGCGTTTCACTCACTTTGAGAAGAAGGCTCTCCCTCGTGAACGGTTTTTCAAGGAAAGCGCCAACCGCAAGAAGGTCGTCACTTCCTCCTGCGTGTTCGAGGTAACCGGACATAAAGATGACTTTGATCTCAGGAAGGAGATCGCCGAGTCGTGCAGCCAGTTCCGTTCCGCGCATCTTCGGCAGGACCACATCTGTCAACAACGCACTGATGGGCTGAACGCAACCCGTCGCGGCATGGAGCGCTTCTAGCCCGTCTTTTGCTGCCAATACGTGGTAGCCAGCTGCGGTCAGGAAGCTGACTGCAAGCTCTCGAACCGCCCCATCATCCTCTACCACCATGATCGTGGGTGCTCCTGGCACCGGGGAGGATAGAACTACTTCGACAGCCTGCACCGGGTCACCCTTCTCAGAAACCTGCGGGAGAAACACCTCAAAGCGGCTCCCTTTACCCGGAGCAGAGTCCACCCAAATGAAACCGCCACTTTGTTTGACTATTCCATAGACGGTGGCCAGGCCCAAGCCCGTACCTTTGCCTACTTCTTTGGTCGTGAAGAAAGGTTCAAAGACCCGCGCTTTTGTGGCGGCGTCCATTCCCAGGCCGGTGTCGGTCGCGGAAAGCGAAACAAAGGAACCAGGTTGCAGCCCGGGATGGGTTTGCGCGAATTCTGTACCCACGGTCACATTGCGGGTCTCGATCGTCAGCTTTCCACCCTTCGGCATGGCGTCGCAGGCGTTGACCGTCAGGTTCAAAAGGACCTGCTCGATTTGCCCCGGGTCGGCCTTCACACTGCCAAGCGCTGGACCTGGCAGAAATACAAATTCAACATCTTCGCGAATCAAACGTTCCAGCAATTTGTCTATTTCTGTGACCAAAAGATTCAGGTCCAGCACTTTCGGCTGTAGTACTTGCCTTCGGCTGAAGGCGAGCAATTGGCGGGTGAGTGCAGTGGCCCGGTCCGCGGCCTTGTGGATCTGTTGGCAGCTTTTGTGGGAGGGCTCAGAGACTTTTATCCAGTCGAGCAACAAGTCGCTGTGACCTTTGATGATCGTAAGAAGATTATTGAAGTCATGCGCGACTCCACCCGCCAGGCGACCGAGGGCCTCCATCTTTTGCGATTGACGAAGCTGTTCCTCGAGCTGTTGTCTCTCAGAATTGTTCTTTTGCAGAGTGCGGCGCATGCGATCAAAAGCCAGTGTTACTTCGGCAACTTCGCCGCCGGCTTCCCGCTCCATTTGATAGTCGAAATCGCCTTTCTCGAGCGCATGGACACCTTGGACGAGTCTGTGGAGGGGCCTGGTGAACGTGATGGATAGCAAGAATGCAAGAAAACCTCCTGTCAGGACGGCAATAAAGCCGACTCTGAGCAGGAGGCGATTGAGGCGTTGCAGGAAGGCGGTAGTCTCCGCATCCGACCGAAGAACGATCAGGGTGGCTTCACCTGGCAAATCGGTGGCTAGTTCCGCGGAACTGGCGAAAAATCGCTCGCTTCCCAGCTGCACCTGGTCCGGCACGGGGCGACCTTGCAATTGCGAGGAAAGTTCTGATTCGCGGAAGGGATCAAGGGTGCTGGCGACTGTGCGCCCTTGATGGCGGAGCGATACCTCGCTCGAGAGAAGGCGGCCCAAATCGCGGATGCCGCGCTCATCGAGCTCCTGTCCCACCACGACCATAGCTGATGGGCCACCCTTCGTTGTGGCCCGGGGCCCGATCGGCTGGAGCTCTACCTGATAGAGATGCCCAAGGTTAAACCACCAATCGGAAGTTCGATTTTTGGCTAGAGAGGCGCGCAGGAGTGCTTCGACACCCTCAGCCGACAAGCCGGCACGCGCGGTGTGCACCGCGACAATCTTGCCACTTGGGTCGGCAAGCGCCATTAAATCGCTTATCGACGCATCGAACGGATTATTGGCGGAGTCTGTGAATTCAGTCGCGTCGCTACCGGAAAGAAATGCGGCGGTAGCGAGAAGGTCCGCCTTGCGGCTCATTACCTTCTGGCGCTGATGTTGCAGCATTTCGAAGATCACCAAGGAGTTTTGAGCACTTGTGGTCAATTCCTGGCGCGCCCGTTCCTGAACCGTCTGGCGCACAACAAGTAGCGCCACCCAGGTAAGGCCCGCAATCACCAATACCATAGACAGCAGGAACTTGGTCCGTAGCCGAAGGTTGGCGAGGGTTTTTGCCATTTTTCTTAAAGACGACGACAGATTCACATCTTGCTGGGGCTGGGCAGGTAACGAACACAGTGACACCCACCAAGGGGAGAGTAAATGGAACTCTGGTACTCTTGGCTAGTTCCAAGGTACTAACGGCAAGAATTGGGTGCTGCCAGGTCTAACTGCAGGATTTTGTTGGATTCACACGTCGCCGCGACTCAATCGAGAAATGGGGATCCCTCAGGCGACCAAATGCTGTGGGATATAGACAACCACGCAGGCTTCCTTGAGTTGTGTTATAGCGTAGGCGGCGTCCTGCAGGTCGAGAATTTCACCGCTCGGATCCGGCGAGATCAATAGCTCTAAGAAGCGGCCGAGAATGGCACGCTCAGCCTGGGCAATAAGCTCCCCCAGTTTGTCCCCATCGGTTTCAAGCAAAGCCTCGAAGTAGGGCCTATGCCATTCCTTAGACACGAAATAATCTTTGAGTTCGAACCTACTTTCAAGGAGAAAAGAGCTATCACGCACTGCGGAATCCAGATTGACCGAAACGCTCTCGTTCGTGAGAGCTTGAAAGTCAGGTTCAATTGCCTCACCTAGCCTCGGGGTGCTGTTTTGATGTTGCGAACGAGTGTGCACGGCTGACATTTGGGGTTCACGTATGCTTTTTCTTCGCCGCATGATGGTTTCCCCCCACAAATAGCAATAACACGCATCGAAGGCCGAGTTCTGTCCTGTTTAGGACACCGAGCGAAGGCGCGGCCAGTCGGGGCTTGAGAATACTGGCGACTACGCCGTGTCGTAGGCAGCTGTGCTAGTGATCTTCACACTCTTGGTGTCCGGTCCGTGGGAGGAGACGGAGCACCTCTTACCATCGGCAGAAACGGCAATGCTGGCGGTTGCAGTGACTTCTTGCCTTCCTTCTTGTTGGATAGATGTACGGTGTGAAAGTTGACCCGCTCATACGCCCGCATGTCGGGAGTCGGGTCACATTGGCGATTATGTTCTGGTTCACGTAGGCTTCGCGCTGACCGTGGTAAATGAACAGGAGGCGCAGCGGGTCTTCGAGGCGCTGCGTCAACTTGGTCAACTCGATGAGCTGAATGTAGACTCCGTATGAAGTTCCAAGTTCAAGCGTAGTACTACCACGCGGACCACGCTTGGCGCAATCGACCTGCGACCGTACCCCCGGCCAGTTACTCGTCGAACTCGATCCCCGTGACTCCCATACGATGCTGGATCAGGCTAAGGCCAGCTTCGCTGGCTATGCTGCGTCGCAGGTTCAATTCGCCGGCGAAAATGCGCATGTCCGTACAACCCACGGCGTGGCTAAAGTAACTCCATCCAATTCAGAGGCCTATTCTTGACTCGCCTTCAGCCCGGGAAAGCGTGGCAAGACAAACATAAAGTCGTGGGGTCCTTGTATTTTGCAGGTATCAGGTTAGCCAACATGGAGTGGTGTGGTTCGTGGCAGCTAAGGCAAGTTATGGGAGGAGCGTCCTTTCCCAAGGCGCTGTTGGGGCCAGACACGGGATGTCCTTCCACAGGGTGATTGAATTTGTGCGTTTTGTCCAAGTTCAGGTAGTACCAGGAATTCATTTCCTTGAATGGAATTGTTGTTCCCCATGGCAAAGTGACCGTGTGTGCCTTGTGATCCACCTTCATCAAGCCGCGTACATGGCAAGCCATGCAGACATTCTCCGGAGAGGCGCGTAGATGCCCTGGGAAATTACTGGCGTGCGGGGAGTGGCAAAAGTCGCAGTTACCCTCCTTGTAAGGGGGGTGCAGCACAGGGTCCGTGGACTGCTTGTGACACGTGAAGCAGAGGTGATCGGGCGAAGACGAGAGAGTGATGTAAGTCGCGCCCTTCACGTTGGCAACAGTGTGGCACACTGTGCAGCCCATCGTTACAGCCGTGTGAACATACTTTCCCGCGGCCTTGTCCTGGTGGCAGGTCAGACATTTAGAGGCATCGACGCTTGCGGCCAAAACCACGGGATGCTTGTGAAGGTCGGCAAGCGACGGAGAAGCAGAAAACAGCGAGCCGAGAGCAATCAATAAAGTTTCGAGAAGAACGGAGCGGGCAGTCGCGTGAAAGAGAGTCAAAGTTCACCATTCACTGGGATCGAAGATGTTGCAGGCCACGGTGAGCGGCGGAGAAGCAGTGTGACTTGAAATGCCGCGCAAGCTGCTAAGGCTCATTTCTCAGGGCGTGGGAGCACAACTCCTCGATCTCAAGGCTTTCGCACAATCAGAACAGAGCAGTGCGCATGATGAGCGACCGATTCGGCGACGCTGCCTATCAGAAACTTCCGCAAACCCTTTTCCCCATGTGACCCGACGACAATCAGGTCCGCATTCCAATCCTTGGCAATCTCGAGAATTTCCGTTCGGATCTCATTTTCCGTCACGCGTGTTTCTACCTTGAAGCCAGCCTTGCGGAGGATATCTGCCTTACCCGCGACGGACTCCCTCGCGTCCTTCAACTGACCCTCAAGTTCCGGCGCATATCCCTGCGCCATCTGTGGAGGAGCGGCAAACACGAAGGGTTCTACGACCCGCAAGACCAGCACTTCTGTACCCTGCATTCGAAACCCTGAGAACACCGCCTGAGCGGCTGCTTCAGAATATTTCGAACCATCGATCGCCAACAAAATCTTCATAAAATATGCTCCCTTGGAAGGCCTTTAAGCGCCTAATGTCGTGGTCAATGACGAACCAAATCAGTTCTAGTAAGACGTTCCTGCGCTGGCAAGACGGACAAGTCTCCCTGCAGTCCTGACTAGCTCGCGCCCAGCTATAGCCATGGGAGAAAGCCCACCGACCCCGTGGAGTCAGTGCATCCAAAGGGCTGAGAACCGGAATCAGTCACTATTTTCTTCGACTTCTACGTTCAGGATTACGTGAATATCAAAATCGTCATCCCTTCCAACGGAAGATTCTGGAGTGCCATAGGAGATCAGTCGGGAAGAAACGCTGCCGAAGTAGGTGTGGTCTTTATCAATCCACTCGACGTGGTCCCCGACAGCCCGAATCGGAGTAGAGGAGGAGCCGTTTATCTCCATTGTGCTGATGTCGAGTTCATCGTCTGCCGACCGAAAGGTTTGTGTGATTTTCATGGTAGTCATTCCTCACTTTGTCCTGACTGCGGATCAGAGTTCTAGGCGTAGCCGGCCTTGCAGCGGTAGACCAAATCTTGTTTTGTCGCTGGACCGGACATGTACTTTTCGAGAGTTACGCCCGTCCGACTACCGTGTTCATCCGTGGTCACAGCGGTACACGCTTGCGTTCAACGATGATAGAGATACTCTGGATGGCGCGCTGTACACTTCAGCACAGTATGGTGTCGGCTTTGTTGGTAAGGTCTGTCATCCCACCATAACCCAAGGCTAGCCTGCTCCGATGGAGCAGACTAGCTTCCCGCCGACCCACCAGTGTTCCTCCGTTGCGGTACGCTAAATCTTGGGATTCAATTTCTTGGGAAACTGGGCACAAGTATGAGCAGCAAATTCTCTGCCGAGTTGCGCTTCATAAGAGCGCTTCATCTCATCCAGTGATCCGCCAACCAACGCACCTGAGGGCCGAAACAGCCAGTTACACGCGGAGCAGCCAAAGCCAACAAAGCTCGGATTCTCGATCCATATGCGCTTGCGCGGCATGGGAGGGGATTCTATCCCATTTCCTGAGATGCTTAAAGCGTTGATTGCCAGTAAAACTTCTGTAGTTTATCATCCTGCCGCTTTAGTCCTCTTTGCAATGACCTTGGCATGCCAGAGTTGACTACAGGAAGCCGACTTTGCGGCCAATTCCCGTATTGAAATGTGCTTGATCGTGCGGAAGTCAGGGGCGATATTTCTCAATCACTGTTGCAGATTTTCAGGTGAACCCTAGTCGACGGAATACGGGTACTTTGAGGGTGTCTGCCATGAACGCAAATACGACCGCCCCCGCGAAGATTCCTGTGATCAGGAACAGCGGAAGGGGCGCCATGGCGATCCCTCGATATGCCAACGCTGAGGCGATACATAGATCGACCAATGAAGAAAGTACCAGCCAGAAGCTTGGGCGAGTGGACCAAAGGCGCTGACGAGCTCGATTTGTATATGTTGTTGCCTGATTGCCGAAAATGATGACCAGGAAGGCGAGGGTTCGAAGGGCGTCTATTCCCAGGCCCAGATGAAATTTGCCGATGGTCAGTGCTACGGTGCAAAAGATCAGCTCCAAGACGCCCATAAAAACGCCCGCGATGGTCAGATTTCCCACTTGCCATTTGTTTGGCAAAGGAGAAGGTCGCACGTTGTCCGTGGTCAAGGACATGCCGAGGAAGTCTCCGGTAATCATAATGATGACCATTAACATCGGCGTCAGGATCGCGCGCCCGGTCATCAGTAAACCTACCGCCAGGAACAGCACCTGCACGATCTTTTTTGTAACGGAATTTAAGGTGTAGGTAAGGATGCGCTGGAAGGTAATTCGGCCTTCCTTTACGGCAGCCACAACTCCAACCAGCCCTGGCTTTGTCAGAACGATGCCGGCGGCGGACTTGGCGACATCGGTCGCGGTCGAAACTGCAATGCCCATTTGTGCCTGGCGCAGGGCCGGTGCGTCATTAGCACCATCGCCACACATTCCGACCGTGTGGCCGCTCCGCTGGTAGGCCTTGACCAGGTGATATTTGTCCTCCGGTAGAACTCCGGCAAAGATAGTAAAGTTTTCGGGATTTGAAGTGTCCGAGATTGCTCCCGAAGGACTGATCGCTCCGGTCATTCCCACTGCTTGGGCAATGATTCCCGCCGTTGCAGGCGCATCACCGGTCACCATCACGGTGCGCACGCCCAAACTGCCCAGTTCCTTCACGAGTTCTGCTGCATCGGCGCGAGGTGGATCGCTTAGCGCGATGAACCCTTCAAGATGCAGCGCCATTGGGGTGCCGGAAGCGACGGCAAGAACGCGGAAACCCTTCTGCTCAAGTTCGTTCGCCGTCGCAGCCGCATTTGGCACGGGTTCAGTGAGCTTGACAACCGTTGCAAAGGCTCCCTTTACGACCCTCAGCGTTTCGCCTTTTGTGTCCACTCCTGTCGCCTCAGACATTCTTGTCGCCGGATCGAAAGGAATAAAACTGGTCAGCTTCAGCTGGCTGTCAGTGCTTTTCTTTCCGGCCGCAGAGCGAATGGCGGTATCCACAGGATCCTGTCCGCCATCGGAACTGGCGAGAACCGCCATGGCCAGTAGGTGGCTTTCCTCTACGCCGGGCTCAGGATGGATAGCAGTAACCGTCAGTTCATTGCGAGTGAGTGTGCCCGTTTTGTCCGAGCATAGAATGTCTAGTGTTGCGGCTTCGTCCACGGCGGACAACCGGGTTGGGAGCACACCCAAGCGTGCGAGGGCCCGGGCACCGACAGCGGCAGCAAGTGTAAACGTGGCGGGCAGCGCAATGGGAATGGAGGCCAGAACAGCGGTGAGAACGAGAGGAATAATTTCACTCATCGGCATACTATGATAATGGGCATACGCGACGAGCAAGACTGTGATTACCCCGTTGAAAATAGCAAGATTTCGCACTACACGGACGACGGTCTTTTGTTGTGTGCTCTCCACATGTGCTGTGCGAACGAGTTCTGCCGTATGCCCAAACTTTGTATTTGCCCCGGTCGCCGTAACCAGCGACGTTGCTTCCCCGCGTTGCACCAGCGCCCCAGCATAGGTTTGCAGGCCAGGTCCAGATTCAATCGGGACAGACTCTCCGGTGAGCATGGACTGGTCGAGCAGGATTGATCCTCCGACCAACTTTGCGTCCGCGGCAACCACACCACCGAGCGAAAGCTTTAGGATGTCGCCGGGAACCAGTTCCGTCGCTGGAATATTCTTCCAAACGCCATCGCGCCGTACCGAAGCCGTAAGGGCCAGACGAGATTTCAGGGCGGCAAGGGTAGCCTGTGCCTGCCCTTCTTGGAAGAACCCAAGAGCAGCGTTAAACACCAGGAGGATGGCGATCACCGCACCCTCGACGTATTCGTGGAGCACAACCTGAAGGAAGATCGCGGCCTCCAGCATCCAGGGAACCGGTGCCCAGAACTTGGATAGCGCTCGATGCCATGGTCGAATCGCAGTGCTTGGCATTGCGTTCGGGCCGTATTTCGCAAGCCGTGATTGTGCCTCGGAACTCGTGAGGCCATCCGATACGCCATCGCCTGTAACCGATGTCGTTTTAGCGGGGACGAGTGAATCAGTTGTGACAGGCACGGTCGCACCAGTGCTTCTGAACAGCGATAACTACACTTGCGCCCAATTTTAGACAGTCGAAAGCAGAACTCTGCTCTTGGCGAATAAAGAACCAGTCTGAAGTATCGCTCCCCGTCAACTGAGGCGCTGTACAATTAGAGACACTTTGGATGGCATGAGAGGCTCACTGTGGACTGTATAAAACAGAGCATCCTTCTCTCGTGAGAGTCCTTAAGATATGGGCTGAACTTGAAATGCAACGGTTTTGCTGGTCAAAGGGCGCCCGTGCTGTAACGACCATTTTGTGAGGCAACCCCTACTGAGTGTGGAAAACGGACTCCCCATCAAGAGGAGCGAAATTGAGGGCATTTTGAACCCGCTGCATGAGAATTTGCGCGTTGCTCGATTTTCGGGACTACTCATAGGACTCAGTCTACTCTCCTACCAGGTCCGGGAACTTCTGGTTTGCTGGCTCTTCTTTATCTTGCCGCTTGTCATGCTGGGGTTGCTAATTTTCGGTGGAGTGGTCGCGTGTGACGCAGGCCGCTACTTCATCCATTGGGCGGGAACAGCCACGCGAGTACCGCCCGTAGCCGGCCTCGAGCCTATTGCTGTCAACCTGAAAACTGTAGTGAGCAATATAAAGCCAGAGTGACATGGAACTGCCGGTTCGTGGTTAGTTGAGGATTCATCTGGGTGGGCCTCAAACCACCAGGCTCAGAAGATGCAATTCAGGGAAGAAAGGAAAGATGAAGCGAGCCGCTCGAACCACCTGCGTGTTTGTGGATATCGGGGGAGTGTTACTCACGGACGGCTGGGATCGCCTTGCCCGCAAACGGGCGGCGACTGCTTTCGAGCTGAATCGAACCGAGATGGAGGACAGGCACCACCTGGCGTTCGAGATTTACGAGGAGGGAAGGCTCTCGTTGGAAGAATATTTGAGCCTGGTGGTCTTCTACCAAAAACGAACCTTCAGCAGGGCCCAGTTCCGGCGCTTCATGTTTGCGCAATCGAAAGCCTACCCCGAAATGATCGACCTGGTCATCAGCCTTAGAGCTCGGTATAACCTGAAGATTGTAGTTGTCAGCAACGAGGCGCGTGAACTGAACTCGCACCGGATACGTAGGTTCAAGTTGAACGAGTTTGTGGACTGCTTTATTTCTTCGAGCTTCGTCCATGTTCGCAAACCCGACGCGCATATCTTTCGCTATGCGCTGGACATCGCGCAGGTGGCTGCAAGGCAAGTAATTTATATCGAAGACACTCCGATGTTCGTTCAGATCGCTGAGGGTTTGGGAATTCGCAGCATTCTTCATAAAGATTACAGGTCCACATCCGCGAAGCTCGCGTTAATCGGTCTGCACGATGGCAACGGATTCATATGAAACCACTGGCTCGGCACATTCTGACGATCAACGGTGGGTCGTCGAGCATCAAATTCGCGCTATTCGAGGCCAGCGGCTCTATCGAGAGAGTTCTGCTGGGCGGGATTGAACGAATTGGGCTGCCAGACTCTATTTTGCGAGTGACGGGCATAAGGCCGGTCGACAATTTTGTTCGGCCGGTGCTGGCACCGGATCATATGGTGGCGGTCGGCGCACTGATGGATTGGGTGGCTCAGCGCAGCGCGGGCGAACCCTTGGCTGCGGTAGGCCATCGCGTCGTTCATGGCGGGCCGAAATATTTCTACCCGCAGCGTATCACCCCGGAATTGGTTGAGGAGTTGCGCCGGCTGATCCCTTTCGACCCTGACCATATGCCGGAGGAAATCCTGTTGACCGAGGCATTTCATCACCGATTTCCCGACCTGCCCCAAGTGGCCTGCTTCGACACAGCTTTTCATCATGATCTCCCACAGGTGGCGCGCTTATTGCCGATCCCGCGCCGGTTCGAAGCGCTGGGCGTAAGGCGATACGGTTTTCATGGATTGTCCTACCAATTCTTGATGGAGGAGCTTGCGCGCCTCGGTGATCCAGCGGCAAAGAGCGGGCGAGTTATTCTGGGACACCTGGGCAATGGTGCGAGCCTTGCCGCGGTGTGTGACGGTAAATCCATAGATACAAGCATGAGTTTCACACCGACTGCCGGAGTACCGATGAGCACCCGTTCGGGTGATCTCGATCCAGGATTGGTAGAGTACCTGGCGCGGGCGGAGAACTGCGATGCAAAACGATTCAACGAAATGGTCAATTTCCAGTCAGGGTTGCTCGGCATGTCAGAAACCAGTTCCGATATGCGTGACTTGCTCGATCATGAAGATAAGGATGTGCGGGCAGCCGAGGCGATTGCCCTATTTTGTTATCAGGTCAGGAAATGGATCGGCGCATTCGCAGCCGCGTTGGGTGGATTGGATACGCTGGTCTTTGCGGGCGGCATTGGAGAGAACGCGCCGGCTATCCGGGCCCGGATTTGCGATGGATTAGGATTCCTTGGGATTGAACTCGAACCGAAACTAAACGTAATCAATGAGGGCGTCATTTCCCGACCTGTCAGCCGAGTCACGGTCCGTGTGGTTCGCACCGACGAGGAGCGGGTGATAGCTAAGTCGGTTTGCTGCGTTCTTGAACTTTGTGGATAAGAGACGCCCTGAAGAACCGGCACGACCAGGAGAGGCCTGAAATCTCGAACCTATGAAAGTGGAGCAAGCTTAAATGGATACACAACGGCTCAGAAGCACTGCGAAGATACTGGTCGCTGACGACAAAGGCCTGCTGGCGATAGATGAGAGTAACGGTACCTGTAACAAGCGGTTTGCCCGCTTTGGAATTCCCCAAACCGAGGAAGCTCGACGCTCCTATCGAGAGTTGATTATCACCACTCCTGGTTTCAGTGAGTGTATTAGCGGCATCATCCTCTACGACGAGACGATCCGGCAAAAGAAAGAAGATGGGACCTCATTCTTGAAGGTCATTATAGATCAGGGGATTATCCCCGGCATCAAAGTGGACATCGGCGCAAAGGACATGGCTGGTCACTCGGGCGAAAAGATAACGGAAGGTCTTGACGGATTGCGCGGCCGCCTGACCGAATACCTTCAAATGGGGGCACGCTTTGCCAAGTGGCGTGCGGTGATCGCTATCGGTGATGGTATTCCTAGTCGAGGTTGCATCGGGGCGAATGCCCAAGCGTTGGCGCGCTACGCTGCGCTATGTCAGGAAGTTGGATTGGTGCCTATCGTGGAGCCGGAAGTGATGATGGATGGCCACCATACCCGGGAGCGATGCTGTAAGGTAACCGAAGACGTCCTGCGGACCGTTTTTGACGAGCTTTCTAGCCAACGGGTGATGCTGGAGGGCATGATCCTGAAACCCAACATGGTGCTTCCGGGATTGGCTTACCCTCAGCAGGAAACGGTTGAAGAAGTGACCATCGGCGAGCAGCAGTCTCAGGTGAGACTGATCTGCTGCAAGGATGAAAATGTGGATGAAGTGGCCGACGCAACAGTACAGTGTCTGTTGCGAACCGTTCCCGCGGCTGTTCCGGGGATTGCGTTCCTGTCAGGCGGCCAACCAGCTGAACTAGCCTCGGCGCGCTTGAACGCCATGAATATTCGATTCAAGTCGCGTATGCCGTGGGCATTGGGATTTTCATTTGCCCGTGCGATCCAGCAGCCGGCCTTGGAGATCTGGAGAGGCGAGAAGTCGCAGTTAACCGCTGCGCAGGACGCTCTCCTTCATCGAGCGATGTGCAACAGGGCTGCACGCCGCGGCGAGTACAAAGACGCAATGGAGCCGACAGATACTTCGGCGATGCATCGTCATGCTCTAGCTTGATTTCCATAAACAGCCGCTCGAAGCACTAAGGATATGGAACTACAAAAGAACGAAACTTTACCTTATTGATCCGAGCGTAGAATCGTTTGACCTGGCGTCAAGAAAGAAGGAAACCAATGCATGAGAGCAAGCATAACCTTCAGCCGCATGAAGTAGTGGATGGTGAGCATGTTCATCAGGACATTCCCCCTTACTGGAGACGGGCCCATCGTGATTGGCGTTTCTGGCTCGGGGTGCTTCTTATGTGCGCAGCCATAACTACCTATTTCATGAGCGACGACTTGTCGTTGGTACCCAGCAGCCATCCACAGCAGTCTCAGTCAGATGCGCCCCTGAAATAGTGGTGCCCAAAAACACTCCAAGAAGCGGTGCCCGCAGCTGAGTCGTGACCAGACCCACTTGTGAGAAACCGGAGTAAAGAGAGATCTCATGAGTCAAACATTGCTGTACCCGCTGCGCTTCGCGCCCATTTATCAGTATAGGATTTGGGGTGGCCGTCGTTTCGCTGACCTGCTCTCAGCACCCCTTCCAGGGACCGGCCCTATCGGTGAAGCCTGGATACTCAGCGACCGCGAAGACCATCCGAGTCGCGTAGCCGCCGGACCACTGAAAGGGCTAACCATCCGCCAGTTGCTTCAGAAGTTCCCAGACCAATTGATGGGAAAACTCGCCCACCGTTTTCCCCGATTCCCCCTGCTGTTGAAGTTTCTGGACGCACGCGAGATGCTTTCCGTCCAGGTTCATCCTTCAGATGCCCATAAGGAACTATTGCCTGAGGGCGAGACAGGAAAGACCGAAGCATGGCTGGTCGTGGAGACCGGTGCAGACAGCCGCATTTATTCGGGCCTGAAACCAGGCATTACGAAGGATGTTCTGAGGTTGGCACTCGCAAATGGGTCAGTGGTGAACGACCTGGCATCGTTTGTTCCGAAGCCCGGCGACGCCGTCTTCACTCCGGCGGGGACGGTTCACGCTCTGGGTGGTGACATCGTCGTATTCGAGATTCAGGAGAACAGCGATGTTACGTTCCGCTTGTTCGACTGGGGTCATATCGAACCCGAGACCGGAAAGCCACGGTCGCTCCAGGTAGATCAGGCACTCGAGTGCATCACTTTTACAAAGAGCATCGCCGGACTCACAGAGCCCGTGGTGCAATCGACGACACCCGTGGAGCGCGAGTCAGTCTTTCAGTGCCGAGCTTTCCAGCTGTGGAGAGTGCGCGGACATTCGCCGTTTACCGTCGGTGACGCCGAACGCCCGCGCGTGCTGGTATGCATTGAGGGTGTAGGGGAGATCGAGCAGGATGGTGGTTCGCACCATGTTAAGAAAGGCGATGCGTTTCTACTGCCTGCAATCCTTGGAGCATGCACCTTTCGTCCAAACAGTGCCGTGAACTTGTTGGAAATTGCTCTGCCGGACTAGTCTTCAAACAGGCGACCAAAAGATGGACGGTGCCCGAAGCAGCTATCGAAGCCACAAGAATTCAGAGGAGTACTGACCGTGAAAAAGTTAATTGTTTTTGATCTAGATGGCACACTCGCCGAAAGCAAATCATCGCTTGATGAACAGATGTCGGTGCTGCTGCACCGCCTTCTCAGTATCGTTAAAGTAGCAGTGATTTCCGGCGGGGATTGGCCACAGTTCGAACAACAACTGCTCTCCCATCTTCCTCACGATGAAAGTCTGAAGAATTTATCTCTTCTTCCCACCTGCGGAACAAAGTATTACCGGTACGCAGGACATTGGGAAAAACTTTATGAGGAAGACTTCACCAGTGATCAGAAACGGAAAATCATCACTTCCTTGAAGAAGGCCCTTGGGGAGGCAGGTTACAAAGTCGAACAAGTTTGGGGCGAAATCATTGAAGACCGGGGAAGCCAGATCACATTTTCCGCGTTAGGTCAGCAGGCTCCCCTGAAGGACAAGGACAAATGGGATCCTGATTATGCTAAGCGCAAGAAGATCAAAGCCATTCTAGATACTTATATTCCAGAATTTTCTGTGCGAATCGGCGGATCCACTTCCATCGACGTCACCAAACCTGGCATCGACAAGGCCTATGGTATCCGAAAACTGCGAGAGATTCTGGGTACTTCCTTGAACGAGATGATCTATGTCGGTGATGCCATATTCGTGGGAGGCAACGATTACCCGGCCAAGCAATCTGGCGTTGAGTGCATCGCTGTTCGCGGACCCAACGAGACAAAATGCGTAACAGAAGCGTTCATCGCCTGCCTAGCGTAAGTTGCGGAGAGTTCGTGTGATCTTACGAGGGAATTCATGAGTGGATTTGATTTGCATCGCCTGGGAATAGTCATGGAGCCGGAACCGAGTAATCCTCAGGAGATGGAGGGTGTTTTGAACCCAGCTGCCGTTCGTGGTCCTAAAGGTGATCTTTACCTTTTTCCGAGGCTGGTCGCGAAAGGAAATTACTCCCGCATCGGGATTGCCAAAGTGCGATTCAATGCTTCAGGCGATCCTGTCGGCGTCGAGCGGCTTGGTATCGCACTTGAGCCCGAGTGCGATTATGAGCGGCGCCCTGACGGCAGCGGTGGCTGTGAAGATCCGCGGGTCACGTACGTGGAACCGCTCAAGCGTTACCTCATGACGTATACGGCACTCTCACCAGAAGGTCCACGAATTGCCTCGGCGTTGTCGGAAGATCTTTTTCATTGGCGCCGACTGGGTTTGGCAACATTTGCTCCGTATCACGGCATCGAACTGGACAACGTGGACGACAAGGATGCCAGCCTTTTCCCCGTGGGAGTTCCAAATTCATCCGGGCATTGTGAACTCGCCGTTCTCCACCGCCCACTGTTTCCCGGCACCCGTCCAGAGGAAACTGCCAGGCAACCCGCATTACGAAAGGTCGATCTCGACCGCGAGAGCATCTGGATATCGTACAGTCCGACCGTCCTCCATGGCCCAGAGCCGTCTCGCCTTTCTGAGTTTACCTGTGATCACCGCCTGGCCGCGCCGGTTGCGCCCTGGGAACGGCTTAAAGTCGGTGGGGGCACTCCTCCCATCCTTACTCGGCACGGCTGGCTCATTATTTACCACGGTGTTTGCGAACTGAAGCAACCCGGAGGCATAGCGCACCCGCTATGCTATTCAGCGGGAGTTATGGTGCTCTCCAGGGAGCATCCGCGAGTGATTCTCTATCGTTCGGCGGAACCAGTGCTCACACCGATACTGCCAGAGGAACGCCACGGTACAGTCGCTAACGTGGTGTTCCCAACGGGCATCGATCGACGCGACGATCTTGGCTTACCAAATCGCTTCGATGTTTATTATGGAATGGCCGATTACCGTATTGGCGTGGCACGTCTTGATCTGCCGGATTCCTTACCGCCAGGTGGAAACGCCTATCCACCGGAGACACGAGTCTAGTGCCGCAAGTTCGAAAAATCAGCAAATGGGCCAAACAATTGCATAAGCGACGATCCATGTTGGCTCGCCGGTGAGTCCGTCTAGCTCAATCGCTCTGCTTCTTTATGGTTATTTGCGGAAACTTGCGCTTCACAGCGGCGAGTACGGCTGCATGCTCCGGCTTACCGGAACTCCTCGCCAGAGCGTCGCGTGCATGAGCCGCGTCGGGGATCGGATATTCTCTGGTGCCGTGTTCCACAAAGTCCGACGCTGGAAGTCACTTTCTCTCAACTGAGGTTAGCTTAGTCATTTTGGTTGATTTTCCTCTTTACAATACTAGGCTTTAATGCAACCCAACTCTCTCGACACAGTTGTAACATCTAACTGTCACTGAACAAGGCTCCCCGAGGATGCCCCTTCGCTAGCGGTGGGGGTGCGCTCGTCTCCCTGAAGTCGGCCGTCCATCTCCAATTCCGGATTTCCGGCATGTCCTCGAGGTGCTGTCGAATGTAATCGTTGTGCTCGTATAGTTTGCGGTTAAACATTTCGACTGCGTCAGAAGCCTGAGAACGCAATTTCGGAAGATGTTTCAGTGCATCCAGGGCCAGATGAAAACGGCTCATCTTATTCAGCACGACCATGTCGAATGGCGTGGTGGTGGTTCCGCGGTCGATGTACCCTCGCACATGGAAGCGGTTTTCATTGGAGCGTCCATGGACCATGGTGTGAATGAGCCATCGATTGTTGTGGAAGGCGAAGACGACCGGTGCGTCTTCGGTGAATAGTGCGTTGAAGGACATGTTGTCCATGCCGTGGGGATGATCATCCGGACTCATCAAAACGCTCAAATCCACAACGTTGACAACGCGTACCTTAATGCCGGGAACATGCTTCTGCAGCAGCCACGCCGCGGCGCAAGTCTCAATGGTCGGAACATCGCCAGCACAAGCCAGCACCACATCCGGCTCTTCGCCACCGTCGTTAGTCGCGAACTTCCAAATCGATGCGCCTCGCGAGCAGTGATCGAGCGCCTCGTCCATGTTCAGCCACTGCAGTTGAGGCTGCTTGCCGCAGGTCACAATGTTCACGTAATTGCGGCTACGCAAGCAATGATCGAAGATGCTCAGCAAACAGTTGCTGTCGGGCGGGTAGTAAACGCGGATGGTCTCGCTACGACGCGCAAGTGCGTTATCCACAAATCCCGTAGCTTGATGGCTGAAGCCATTGTGATCATTACGCCATGCATGGCTGGTCAGCAGAACGTTCAGGGATGCAAGTGGCCGTCGCCAAGGAAAATCGCGGCACTGTTCCAACCACTTGGCATGCTGCGTTAACATTGAGTCCACCACTTGCGCGAATGCCTCGTAGGAAGACCACATCCCATGGCGTCCAGTGAGCAAGTAGCCTTCGAGCCACCCCTGGCAACAGTGTTCGCTCAGTACCTCCATCAGGCGGCCATCGGGGCTGAGTTCATCATCGATCGAAACCGTTTCTGCCATGAAGCAGCGCTTTGTCGCTTCCAGCACAGAGTTCAGGCGGTTCGAGTTCGTCTCGTCAGGGCAGAACATGCGAAAGTTCTTCGGGTTCAGTTTGAAAATGTCACGAAAAAACTCTCCGAGTTTGCGTGGAGCTTCCGCTACTACTTGACCCGGTCCCGGAATCTCCAGTGCGTAATTTGTAAAGTCCGGGATATCCAGCGCGGTCAACAGCCGTCCGCCATTCACATGGGGATTGCCGCCCATCCGGCGATTGCCTTTCGGCGCGAGAGCAGCTAATTCATCGATGAATTTGCCATTGCTGTCGAAAAGTTCCTCTGGTTTGTAACTCTTCATCCAAGCTTCCAGGATCCGGAGATGTTCAGGGTTTTCGCGAACCGTGGCGAGTGGAACCTGGTGGGCGCGGAACGTACCTTCAATCGGGACCCCGTCCACCTCCTTCATGCAGGTCCATCCCTTGGGTGTCCGGAGAACGATCATCGGCCAGATTGGCTGCTTCTTGAATCCGTTCTTGCGGGCTTCTTGCTGAATAGCTCGAATCTCGGCATAGCAAGCATCGAGAGTTCCAGCCAGGAGTTGATGCACGACCTCAGGCTCGTCGCCTTCGACAAAATATGGCTTGTAACCGCGCCCTATGTAGAGCGCCCTTAGGTCTTCATCGCCTGTCCGACCCTGAACCGTTGGTCCGGAAATTTTGTAACCGTTGAGATGCAAAATCGGAAGAACGGCACCGTCTCGTACCGGATTGAGGAAGTTGACGGACTTCCAGCTCCCTTCGAGGGGGCAAGTCTCGGATTCTCCGTCACCTATGACGCACGCAACGATCAGTTCAGGATTGTCGAAGGCCGCGCCGAATGCGTGAACCATTGAATAGCCCAGTTCTCCTCCCTCGTGCATGGAATTTGGAACGTGTGGCCCGCAATGGCTTGGCACGCCGCCCGGGGTAGAGAATTTCCGGAATAACAGCCGGAGACCATTTTCATCCGGCGTGATTTCCGGATGAACTTCCGTATAGGTGCCCTCCAGGTAAGAGCACGCATTGAGCGAGGGCCCGCCATGTCCGGGGCCGGAGATATAAATGATGTCCGCATCATGGTCCCTAATCAGGCGGGTTAGATGAATGTAGATGAGGTTTTGTCCCGGCGAAGTTCCCCAGTGGCCAAGCAATCGAGGTTTGATTTGGTCCGCCCTGAGCGGCTCCCGCAGCAAGGGGTTTTCAAAAAGATAGATCTGGCCAATGCACAGATAATTTGCGGCGCGCCAGTAGCGATTCATTTTGTCGAGCATGTCGGGCTTGAGAGGGCCCTTGGGAAGTGGAATTATGGCTTCGTGTCTGCCATCGGCGGCGATCGCAGTCGACAACGCCACTTCAAAG
This sequence comes from Candidatus Acidiferrales bacterium, assembly GCA_963842585.1. Taxonomy (GTDB): domain Bacteria; phylum Acidobacteriota; class Terriglobia; order Acidiferrales; family UBA7541; genus Acidiferrum. Next base: position 118,711 of record CAWJHG010000007.1, on the reverse strand, counting down.
ATAAAATCACTTGATCTGGCACTCTTAGCCGGTGTCTGGTCCTTCCGCTTCTTGTTCCGATCAATGCTTATGGTTTGCTCGTGAATGGGCATCTGTTTTGGTCCTTTCGACTGGCGCGTCCGGCTGACCGGCCCGGGAGCGGATATCGGCCTTAGACTTGGTCACTTGAGCAGAACTTTACTTCGTCAACTGCTTGCGAATGGACTGCAATTCCAACTCGTGCTTTGCGCTCGTCTTGGGATACGCCAGATTTAATTCATCGAATGTATCAATCAAGATTTGGGAGACAATTAACCGTGCATTCTCTTTGTTGTCTGCAGGAACCACATACCAAGGCGAGTGATGGGTGCTGGTCGCCTCCAGGCAAGCCTCAAAAGCTTTCGTGTAGTCTTTCCAATAAGCCCGCTCGTGAATGTCGGCCAAACTTAATTTCCAGTTTTTCTTTGGATCATCAATGCGTTCGAGGAAGCGTTTGCGCTGCTCGTTCTTCGACAGGTGCAGGAAATACTTGATGATGCGCGTTCCGTTACGGTACAGATGCTCCTCCAGATCCACGATGGAGCGATAACGACCCTTCCAGAGGGCCTTCTCGTCCCGTAACTTCTCCGAGAGCCCTTCGTTGCGGAGGATCTCCGGATGCACCTTTACGACCAGCACTTCCTCATAGTAAGAACGATTGAAGATGCCGATTCGTCCGCGTTCGGGAAGGCGGTAGGACGAACGCCAGAGAAAATCATGTTCCAGTTCCTCAGCCGTCGGCTGCTTGAAACTGGAGACTTCACAACCCTGCGGATTGATGCCGGACATGACATGACGAATAGCCCCATCCTTGCCCGAAGCGTCTAGTCCTTGAAAAATCAGCAGCAGCGCGGATCGATTCGATGCATAGTGAAGGTTTTGCAGTGCACTGAGCTTTTCAACGTGTGCTTCCAAATGTCGACGATACCGCTTCTTTGACTGGTAATAGGGTTTCCCGGCTGTCGGCCAGTCACTCAGTTTATTGCGCTCGCCGGGTGACACGCGGAAATCGTTTGAATTGATTTTCATTCTCTCAGGAACATCATCCTTGTTCTGGGGCTAGGAATCTGTTCAGTATTGGTCAGTAGCGGAAGACGGGTCACCCGGATCGAGGATGCCGATGATGCCCGCAATCATGCTTTAGGCGCGGTGCTTCTTGCCGGTGAGCGCTTCAAAACCGGAAACAACGTCGAACAGCTCTTCATCAATGGATTCCTGTCGAACACGGTGCAACTCGCTATTTAGCTGTTCTAAAATGTTTTCGATGTTCTTCTCCGCGCGTTGCATGGCCTCCAGCCGGCTGGCATTTTCGCTAGAAAGAGATTCGGCGCAAGCTTGAAAGAGCACCACAAACAGATACCCACGGAGGAAAGCATGAACTGGCGATGTGGTTCCTTCGATCACCTGCGGCAAATTCTTTGTGGGCCAAGGTGTGGCGGCAAGTGCGCTCTTCCGGATGTGGTCTAGTGGCAATAGGCGTATGTACGCGGGCTCATAAGCGGCTCCCGGCTTCGGGTGGTTGTGGAAGACATAGATCTCATCCGCCGCACCTTTCTCACGAGCTGCCTCGATCTCGATCAGAATTTGGCCGACCAGAGGAGTAATGGCGTTGACAGATGTTGGAACAGAAAGCCGGCGCCCCAGCTCAAGACCTCCATCTGCGATGAGCGCGCTTGCGCGCTCGCCAATTGCCCAAATTGTCGTTTTTCTGCTTGGCAACGCTGACAGCGTATTCAAGGCCAATTCTACGAGGACTTCGTTAAACCTACCGACCAGGCCTTGATCCGAACCAAACACGACCGCCCCAATCGTTTCCGGATGTCGTGCGGGGTCTTCCTGCACGAAGGAGACAGGCCCGGACTCGCGGAGACATGCGGCCAATCCGAGCTCAACGGTGTGGTAGTAGTCTTCCAGCGATTGGACCGCCTTTTCATATTGACCAATGCTTGATGCGGCCAGGGCCTTCATCGAGCGGACGACACCCTCCAGATCACCTGCGCTGGCAATTTGTCGGCGCAAGCTTTCGGTGCTGCCAGTCATGGCTTGGCCTTCGCGGCCGGTTTTGGTTCAGCGGGTAGGAACGAATCTAGCGCCCTCGTGGCGATTTCCAGGATACCCTTCCGATCCGTCTCGCTGAATTTCGCCGCGGTGGTTAATCGAGCCACAATATCCGCCGGGATCCCGCTTGCAGCTTTTTGCAGCTGCTTCTCGGCGTCTTTCGCCTTCTCGAGTGGGACCCGATCTAGAAGTCCCGCCGTCAAAGCAAGAAGCATTACGATTTGTTCGATCATCGAGACCGGTTGGGATTCCGGCTGTTTGAGGCATGAACGAATGCGTTGCCCATGATCGATAATCTTGCGCGTGGATTCGTCGAGGCGCGTTCCGAACTTCGCGAATGTTTCCAGCTCCTCAAACTGCGAATAAGCAAGCTTGAGGTGGCCTGTGACTGCCCGATAAGCAGCTTGCTGTGCTGCTCCTCCTACCCGCGAAACGGATTTGCCGACGTCTACTGCGGGCAGGATCCCCAGTTCGAATAATGTGGGCGAGAGATAGATCTGTCCGTCGGTAATCGAAATGAGATTGGTCGGGATATAGGCGGAGATATCCTGCGCCGTGGTTTCGATCACTGGAAGAGCCGTAAGCGAACCACCCCCGCGTTCCTTGATCAGATGCGTCGACCGCTCCAGCATCCGCGAATGAATATAGAAAATGTCGCCGGGAAACGCTTCGCGGCCTGGCGGACGGCGCAGCAGCAGGGAAATCTCGCGGTAGGCTCGGGCGTGCTGCGTAAGATCGTCATATACGACGAGCACATCACGTCCTTTTTCCATGAAATATTCTGCGATGCTGGTGGCTGCATATGGCGTGATATAGACGAGACCGGGAGCGTCATCACCTTCAACGACCACCACCACGGTGTAGTCGATTGCTCCTTCTTTGCTGAGTTTGGCCACCACCTTTGCAACGGAAGAGGCGCGCTGGCCAATCGCACAATAGACACAGATCACATTTTGCCCGCGCTGGTTCAGGATGCTGTCGATCGCGATGGCCGTCTTGCCCGTCTGCCGATCACCGAGAATCAATTCGCGCTGGCCGCGCCCGACCGGAATGAGTGCATCGACCACCAGTAGTCCAGTCTGTAAGGGTACTGTGACGGACTCCCGGTCCATGATCGGCGGTGCCGGACGGTCGACCGGCAATCGCTTCTCGGCATCAATTGGCCCTTTATCGTCAAGCGGTTTTCCCAGCGGGTCGATCACCCGACCCAGTAAGCCATCTCCCACCGCTACGTCCATCACCCGTCCGGTACGCTCCACTTGGTCACCGGCATGCAGATTCTGATAGTCACCTAGCAGGACGACGCCGATCTCATCCTCATCCACGTTGAATGCGATGCCGAGCAGCCCACCCGGAAAGCTCACCAACTCTTCGAACCCTACACTGGGAAGACCGGAAACGGTTGCGATCCCGGTCGAAACGCTCGTCACTGCGCCAACTTCACTTGGCTGCAGTTCGGGGTGGTAAGCTTCCCGGGCTTTACGCAGGTCGGTGAAGGCGCGCTCGACAGCGCTTTCCAGCAGATGGGGAAACGTACTCATTTGGCTCCAGCCTGGGCTAACGATTTTAGAGCCGGCGCATTCTCCGCACTTGTTATCGACGTGGATTTCGCTTCTGATGCCGATTGAGCATCCACGAGTGCACTGACCTTCTGATCGAGCGCGGATAGGTAAGTCGCGATGCTCCAGCCGATTGTTTGGCCGCCCACCGTAAATTCAATACCAGAGACCAACTCCTTCTTAGTCTCGAACCGGACGCGCACCGCAGCTGAGAAGGTTTCATTGAGTGCATTTTGGATTGCAGTTCTCTGCTCGACGGGCAGATCAAGCGCACTTCGCAGCACGCCTGGATCCGCCGAATTCCCCAGGGCCGCACCCATCAGGTCCCGGTTCTTGCCGTCCATCTCGCGCAGGCGACGGGTGAATACCTCCCCGAAGCGTTCTTCAAGGCTCACTGTGGCCAGATCCGCCAGCGCCTTTCGCGCGATTCCAAAAACCTCCTCTGTCGCTAAACGGGTGATTTCCGCACCCATCCTGGTCTGTTCATTTCGCAATGCACTCGACTGTTTTTCGCGCAGGCTGTCAGCTTCTTTCCTGGCTGCATTGAGCAGCTGTTCGCGCTGGATCTTCACTTCGTCCATGGCTTTGCTAAGAAGAGCGCTGCGCTGTTCTTCGAATGCTTTGTTCTTGTTTTGAAAGTCGCTCCTTTCTCTTTCTGCCGCACTTCTCTTGGCATCCGCACCCGCCATTTCCGAGGCGATGTGCTTTTCCCGAGCATCGATGGCGTGGAGAATGGGTTTGTAGAGAAAGCGCTTTAACAACCAAACGAGAATAAGGAAGTTCACCACTTGGGCTGCGATGGTGAACCAGTCGATAAGCATGTGTCACTTCCCTCCGGTTTGTGCGATAACGTGGGTCCAAAAGGGGTTTGCAAAAATAATGATCATGGAGACCACGAAGCAATAAATCGCCGTCGACTCGATCATTGCTAAGCCCACAAACAATGTCCTGGTGATGGTGGCAGATGCGTCGGGTTGCTGGGCCAGCGAAGTGAGGGCCGTGGCGACGGCCCGGCCCTCGCCAAGCGCCGGGCACATGCAGCCTATACCGGTGGTCAGGCCTGCGGTAGCGATCGAAATGGCTGCGATGACCGTATTGCTATCCATTGGAGCTCCTTTTCATTGCGAATGCACTGGGGGTAAATCAACATCCTTAGGTTGGGGCTTGAGATCAGCCTTTCGTTTGGGCACTCGGGTGGCAGCTGCAATATAAACCGCGGCCAAAATACTGAAAATATAGGCTTGGACCATCCCGGTGAGTAGGCCGAGCGCTGTCATGAAGATTGGAAAAACAAGTGGCGTGATGGTGAGGAGAATTCCGACAATCATCACCCCGCTCATCATATTGCCGAAAAGGCGAACTGCCAGGGCAAGTGTGCGTGAAAGTTCGCTGATTATATTGAACGGCAGCATGATAAACGTCGGCTTCATGTATGTTTTGAGGTAGCCGAGCAAGCCTTGCTCTCGGATGCCGTAGACAGGCACGGCAACAAAAACACAAAACGCGAGCGCTGCTGTAGTGGAAAGCGAACCCGTGGGAGGCTTGAACCCAGGTAGCACGGTGCAGAGACTGGCCGTTGCGACGAACAGGAAGAGCGTGCCCAGAAAAGATAGGTACTTTTTGGGCTCATCCAGACCAACCTCCTTGATTTGTTCCTCTAGCCCGGTGACGATGATTTCCATCGTGCTTTGCCAAGGGGAGATTTTCCCTGCTGTCGCGAGCTTGCGCGTGATCAGCTTGGATCCCAACGACATGACGATCATCATCGCCCATGTGGTTACGATGGTCCCGTTGAGTTTGACGAAACCGTGCTGCCAGAAGACCTGCTGATCGGAAGTTAGATTCACCCTCCACCTCCTTCGATGACCTGGGCTTTCTGTTCACGCTGCACTCCTGTGAGCCAGGTCGCCAGGATGCGCGCGGCCAGAAATCCGACGATGCATCCAATCGACCTCCGCCAATCTTTTTGGGAGGCGAAATAGAAGCCAGCGACGACGACAACGGTTCGCAGCACTAAACTGCCGGAGAACAAAAGTGCCGGCTGCTTCGACCAGGCGATTCTCCGAATCGTCCACCAAAGTCCGCCGAAGAAAATCGAACCGAGCAAGACGCCCTCCAGGAGCGCCAGTATGACTGCGAACCCCTCATTCATCTTTGTTCTCCGGTCCGTCATGCATGGCCCGATCTTCCTGATCCATCCAACGCCAGGCATTGGCACAGCCAATCACTAATCCAATGACGAGCAGCATAAGCGTCCAGGAATGCGTTCCAGGATGATGCCTATCCAACCACGCTCCGAGCAGCGCGCCAAGAAGTGTCGGTACCGCAATCGACCAACCGATCAGTCCAGACATCCCTAGACCAAACCACACGCCTTGCTTTCCTTCGCCTTGCACTCTGAGCTTGCGGGTAGCTTTATCGGCGACGTCGCGGGCGAAGGATTGCCCTTCCTCGGTGGATCGATTTGTGGACTCATCGTCCATGTTGAAGCTCCGCGAAGCGCCCGATGACAGCAGTCTCCATTTTGTTCGTCGCCGTGCGAACGTTCCGTTCTTGTTGGTCAAGTTTCAGAAACTCGCGCTTTACAGCCTCGTGGAGGTGGCTGAGATCTGTTCCGCCGATCGCGTGCCGGACGGAGACGAGCACGTTAGCACCGGCTTTTGCTAGCACGCCTTCATCGACCGCGATGTAAACGATTCCGTCTTCTTTTGTTTCGTATGTCAGAATCCCAGGTGTAAGCGCAGCAACGCAGTCGAGCCGATGGGGCAGTATTCCAAGCGATCCCCCGGAAGTCTCGGCGACGATGCTCAACACATCTCTCTTCTGCAAGAATATTCCGTAGGGCATAAGGACTTTAAGATTCATGGGGCGCCTGCTGCTTTCGATTTTGGCTGCGGCCCCGGCTTTTTCGCTTCGGTAATCGCGCCGATCATATAAAGGGTGCTCTCCGGGTAATCCTTGAACTCGTCGCGCAGAATGCGCTCGCAGCCGTCGAGCGAATCCTTCAGACTGACCATCTTTCCTGCAAGCCCGCTGAACTGCTCGGTCGTGAAGAACGGCTGCGTCAGAAACCGTTCCAGTCGCCGCGCTCGCGCGACCGTATCGCGGTCTTGGGGAGAAAGCTGCTCCATGCCCAACATCGCCACGATGTCCTTGAGTGCCTCGTATTGCCCCATGGTCCGCCGGATCTCCTGCGCCAGATTGTAGTGGCGTTCGCCGACGATGCCGGCAGTGGCCATTTTTGAACTGGATTGCAGCAAGTCTATCGCCGGATAAAGGCCTTCGCTCGCTCGCTTGCGCGAGAGCACAATTGATGCGGAAAGATGTGAGAAGACATGGACTGCGGCTGGATCGGTCAAATCGTCAGCGGGAACATAGACTGCCTGAATGGAAGTGATCGCTCCGGTACGAGTGTTGGCGATGCGCTCCTCCAACCCCGATAACTCTGTGCCCATCGTGGGCTGATAGCCGAGGCGCGACGGCATCTGTCCCAACAAACCTGAAACTTCCATGCCGGCCTGGATGAAGCGGAAGATGTTGTCAATCAGCAAGAGAACGTCACGATGCTCTTCGTCGCGAAAATACTCAGCCATCGTCAGAGCCGCATGTCCCACCCTGAACCGACTCCCCGGTGGCTCGTTCATCTGGCTGTAGACCATCACCATATTCTTGAGCACGCCGGCATCCTTCATTCCGCGGTAAAGTTCTTCGCCTTCTCGGCAGCGCTCTCCGATCCCGCAAAAGATGCTCATCCCTTTCTGATGGCCGACCATGTTATGGATCATCTCCGTGAGCAACACCGTCTTGCCCACACCAGCGCCGCCGAATAAGCCCGCTTTGCCACCCCGCTCCAAAGGCACCAGAACATCAATAACCTTGATTCCGGTCTCAAAGATCTCTGACTTCGTGGAACGTTCGTTAAGCGGCGGCGGCCCGTGGTGTATGGAACGCCATTGCACACTCACTGGAGCCGGCCGGCGGTCAATGGCATGACCAAATACGTCAAACATTCGCGAGATGATAGTTGGGCCGACGGGTGCCTCGAGCGGGCCGCCGGTGTCCTCGACTACCATTCCTCGTGCCAAGCCTTGCGTCGGTGTCAACGCAACGCCTCGCACCCGATTGGTATCAATTTGTGCCATCACTTCAACGACGATCTGTCCCTGTGCTCCAGCTCGAAGCATCGTAAAGATAGGGGGTAAACACCGGTCAAATCGCACATCGACGACGCCGCCCCGTACCGAAAGAATGGTGCCTTGATTCGAAATTGCAGCAGGCTTGCTCAACAGAAGATCCAGTCTCGCCAGATTTGCGGTGTGAACATCGTCGCCCACCGGTGGCTTCTCTCGCCCCGCACCGCCCGTTCACTTCATCCTCTTGCAAGGTGGAGGAATATTCTCCTGGTGCGGTTCCGCCACGATCCAGATGGCAGTCCAATGCGGCTAGTATCCTAGAGAGGAGAGGTGGAAGCTGTGCCGTTTTGCACAGGGGGGCGCGGGAGTAGGTTGCTTGCAAGGATGTTCTGACCGGAAACGGTGTCTACGAGAGAAATGGCCGTGTCCTTCCCGGCAGACGCAACGCCTGAATCGACGACCCTTCCTAATTCTCTGGCACCTACCCCCTACGACCAAAACAGCACAGATTATTGCCCCCTCCAGTGACATGCTGGAGTCTCGAGCAAGCAAAAACGTGGTCCAGGGTGCAGCAAAGGCGATCGCTCAGTGCGGTCAGCTGGTTCTATACCGCCAAATTATTCGATGGTTCAGCAAAACCGCTCCGCAAGAAGCGGGGCATTTTTGCGAAACCGGTTTCATCAAAGCAATGAAGAGTCAAAACCCCACCATGAGTTTCACGACTGCATTAGCAGCGACACTCGTTCCGGTTGCGTTGGATGAACTGTGTATCAGCGCCTTACGCTTCTTGGCCGTGGATATGGTCCAAAAAACCGATTCAGGTCATCTAGGGTTGCCTCTGGGTTCGGCGGCCATGGCCTACGCACTCGGGGATCGCTCGCTGCAGTTTACCCCCCACGATCCTTCCTGACCCGATCGGGATCGCTTCATTCTCTCAGCCGGGCACGGATGTGCACTACGCTTTGCTACACATAACGGGATTCGAGCTGCCAATGGAAAAGTTGAGAAGGTTTCGGCAACGGGGGAATCGCGCACCTGGACATCCGGAGTACGGTAAAACCCCCGGTGTCGAAGCAACTACAGTCTCTCTTGGGCATGGTCTGGCCAATGCCGTCGGCATGGCGATCTGGGAAGTGGCTCTTGCAACGCGCTCTAATCGACCGGGTCATTCCATTGTGGACCATGACACTTACGTACTAGCCAGCGATGGAGGTTTGGAGGAGGGAATTTCTTCAGAGGCGGGTTATGATGCGGGTCATCTGCGACTGGGCAAACTCCTCGTTCTCTATGCGAATAACCACAGCCGATCGAAGGCAGCACCCAACTGGCGTTTACCGAAGACCGCATGGCTCGGTTTGCTGCCTTTGGCTGGCACGTCCAGCAGATCGAACAGAGCAAAAACGTCGATAGCGCTGCTGCACGTCACAAACGCCGCATCGCTAAAGTGGATGCGCTGGAAATGCGGAACATTGCGGTTTGCGAACTACATCCAGGAAAGCCCCAATGCTTGACGGGAGATTCGAGTCTTCAGCTAACCAGCAGGTGGCCGTGCCCGAAGCGTCTGTTTTACATTCCTGCAACTCCGACCGATTTAGGTTGATCTCCGACTTGGTTTGAGCCAATCGGATCCGTAACGTGAACGAGATCGCCGCGAGGTCCGTTGCCAGCGGTGCACAGATTACGGTCACCGAGCTAGCAAATTCGTGAGCAGCGCCGTGTTACGCGCGGCTCCGGATTGCCGCGGTCCGTGGCTAAGATCAGAGGTATTCTCGATACGCAAGAATACACAAGCTCCCCCCAACCGGAGGGCCCCTGGACAGCCCAAGCCTATAACAGGGCTTTTGTTCGCATCTCTTTCGCGGTTGAACTCAGGAGTGGAGGGCAGATATTCAGGAAGTTTTGTGATCTATCTCTCCCTTGCACCCCGCATGTTTGCAGTGGCAATCAATGTCCGGCGTTTTTTCCATGGCCTCGCATTCGACGCTGCAGTACTTACCTGAAGTCGTCAGGCACGAACAAACTGGATGTGCACACTTTACTGCATTTGGAGGGGTCATTTGTTCCTCACGACCTTGAGATTTGTATAACCATTGACCATTAGATTCTAATCCTCACTGGCAATGGCTTCTGTACAGAATGGAACACTGCAACCTGTCGTGGAAAACAGATTGCCCACTTGGAATGGACTTCACTTTGTGATGCCAACCTCACTTGTAGTGCGCCAAGGCCAGTTCCTCCGTGGAGATGTCGGCGCGTTCCTTCCTAATGTCGAGTCGGATCCTCCCGAAGAAGCTCATGTATATGTTCGCAACCCAGACCAGGGAAAAACCGGCAATCAGGTACCCACGCCAGTCCGGAAACAGAAGTTTGTATCGGGTGATGAACAGGAAAACGGCAGTCACATAGTGGCTGAAGCAGTATTCGCAGGTGAACAGATAGAAGAACTTGCGTTCGACAATGCGTCGACAAATCTTGCTGTTCGTTACGCAAAGGTCGTGGAATTCCCGAACGACTTCCTCATGCGTAATAGTCCATGCCACCGATGCAATCGGGATGGCGAGGATGAACAAGAACACAATCTGAAGCGAAACGCTCATGAGCGATCCAATCCAAATCTTAGCGAAGAGTCGACAGCAACTAGAGTGTCCCACCCTGGGCGTTGAATCGCTGTTCAATTGTAGACAGCAAAGAAGATACTTCTGATCAACAATCTGTCTGCCATGCTGCAGCCAGTCGATCCGGATACGCTGGAAGTGCTGACAGGCCGTCACAGCAAGCGGAAAGACGTGTGTTTTGATGTCCAAAGAACTCGCTGAAGAGGCCAGAGTTGTTTACTTGGTTGGAGGTGGAATCGCCTCCCTTGCAGCAGCTGCCTTCCTTATCCGCGACGGAGACATTCCCGGTCATTGCATCACGATCCTCGAGGAATCAGCAAAAATTGGTGGCAGCCTTGACGCCGCGGGGACTCCTGAAAACGGTTACAGCATGCGAGGCGGCCGGATGCTCGAGAGCAAGTATCTCTCCACTTTCGGTCTCTTTTCCTCAATTCCCACGCTCGATGGGAGCAGGACGGTTACTAAGGAAATCTTCGATTGGAATGAGACGATGAAAACCTCGTCCAAGTCGCGCCTCTTTCGCGGCGGCCATAGAGTCGATGCTCCCCAATTTGGTTTAAGTGAAAAGGACATCCTGAATCTTGGGCGCCTGGAGATTGAACCCGAGGGAATGCTTGGGCGAAGCAGTATTGCCGAGCAATTCGACCCGTCGTTCTTTGAGACCGATTTCTGGTTCATGTGGTGTACGACGTTCGCGTTTCAACCTTGGCACAGTGCAGTCGAGTTTAAGCGCTATCTCGTGCGTTTCACCCATATGGTGTCCGGATTCAACACCCTAAGCGGGATTATGCGAACGGTCTACAACCAGTACGACTCCATGGTGAAACCCTTACAGAAGTGGCTCGAGGCGCGTGGTGTTAAATTCAGGCTCCACGCCCGTGTGACGGACCTTTCTCTCTATCATGTCGGCGAAGATTACTCGGTACAGGGCATTCATTGTGAGAGCGGCGGGAGAACGGAAGAGATCAAGGTGGGCGCCAAAGATTTCGTCATTGTCACACTTGGTTCCATGACCGAGGCCTCGAGCCTCGGTTCGATGGATTCCGCGCCAGCGCTGAAAGACAAATCGGGCGGAGGCGCATGGGCACTTTGGGAAAAACTCGCTTCTGGGCAATCGCAGTTCGGCCGCCCGGCTAACTTCACCGAGCATGTCCAGGAATCCAAGTGGATTTCTTTCACCACGACGCTTCACGACCCAACCCTCTTTCAATTGGTTCGGGATCTGACGGGTAACGTTCCGGGAGAGGGCGGCCTTATTTCCTTTCCGGAATCCGGATGGTTGGCATCGATCGTATTACCTTACCAACCCCATTTCATCGGGCAGCCGGAGGATGTACAAGTCTTCTGGGGATACGGCTTGGCCGTGGATAAGCCAGGCAACTTTGTAAAGAAAGCAATGTCTGCCTGCACAGGCAGAGAAATAATGACCGAGATCCTGGGGCACCTGGGAATCGGTGCCCAAGCAATCAAGATAGTTGAATGCTGCACCTGCATTCCCTGCATGATGCCCTTCATCACCAGCCAGTTCCTTAGAAGGACGAAGGGCGATCGCCCTCCGGTCAGAGCAGCACACTCGAAGAACCTCGCCTTCGTTGGCCAATTTTGCGAACTACCAGATGACGTGGTGTTTACCGTGGAGTATTCCATCCGCTCAGCACAACTGGCGGTGTATTCGTTGCTTGGGCTCGAGCGAACTCCTCCCCCCGTGTACCGAGGCAAATACGACACGCGCGTTCTGTTGAAGGCGTTCCTTGCGCTGCACGACCTGCCCGTGCACACGTAAGGGAGAAGCAAGTTTAACCCCGCATCTTTAGGCTCTTGTCCAATACCGGACAGCTTCGTCCTTAGCTTAGGGTCATAGTTCAAGATCGGACTTAGCAGAATGGTCTAAGAGAGACGGTAAGTACCAAGGGAGACAAGAAATGACCACTAATTCGGTTGTAGCCGTATATCGCACGCATGAGGAAGCAGACTCGGCTGTGAAAGAGCTTCAGCGCGACGGCGTTGACCTGCACAATTTATCGATCATTGGAAAGGGATATCACACCGATGAACACGCCGTGGGTTACTACAACACCGGCGACCGGATGAAATATTGGGGCAAGATGGGTGCTTTCTGGGGAGGCTTCTGGGGACTGCTTTTCGGATCGGCACTGTTCATGATTCCGGGCTTCGGACCGATCCTGGTTGCGGGACCCGCAGTTGCTTGGATCGTCGGAGCTCTAGAAAGTGCGGTTCTCGTCGGTGGGGTTAGCGCCGTAGGGGCCGGCCTCTATAGCATCGGAATCCCTAAGGATAGCATTATGAAGTATGAAGCGGCCCTCAAGACCGATCAGTTCCTGCTGATCGTTCACGGGAGCGCTCTCGAAGTCGCAAAGGCGAAGGACATCATTACCCGAACCACGCATCCTGACCAGTGCCTGTTGCACGTGCATGAAGGGACAAAAACAGCAACCGTTTAGGATTCTCGAGACAATCGTGGGCAGGGTTTCCCTAAGGCCTTGCCCATTTGCCTCTCTGGCGGAAATGCGAAAGCAACCATGAGGACGATCAGAATGCGCTTTGTCATTCTCTAATTTCTAGCGATGTTTCGAAGCGAGAAGATTGAAAATCACGGACAAGACAAGCGACTACACAGAGGCGAAATGACACGCCACAAGCCGAACGTTTTATTCCTCTCGACGGGCAACGCCACACGCAGCATCATGGCCCAAGGTTTTCTCCATGCTCTTACAGGCAACCGATTTAATACCGTAAGTGCAGCAGTCGAAGTCGGCAACCTTAATCCCTGGGTGAGCGAAGTGATGAAGGAAGCAGGCATTGATATTTCGACCCAAAAGCCGAAAACGATTGCCCAGTCATTGAAAGAGCCTTTCGGGCACGTCGTTACCATAAGCGACAAGGCCAAGGAGAGGGACCCGATCTTTCCCTTCGCACTCGGCGTCTTGCACTGGAATATCGTTGACCCAACTCCCGGCTCTGGATTGACCACCCAGAAAAAAGAACTGATGCGCCGCGTGCGCGACGAAATTCAGGAGAAGGTCAAACAGTTCATTGTGGATACCGCAGATGTGAAGGATACGGAACTTTCAATTGGGTGAGGAATCGCTGCCCGAAGAGAATGTCTGAAGCGCCGGTCCCCGGCGGAAGATCTTTCGTGACCAGGGTCAGAGAATAAATGACAACACCTGATGGGGAAGGCACATCACGAGCCGCGATCAACCACCCTGGAACGGCAGCCCCTAAGATTACGGCGCCACTAGATCCCTCCACTCAACCGCCGAGTGTCACAAAAACAAAGAATCAGAACATTCATGTCTCGGCTGCCGTTTTGGACGCCTCACGCAAGGATGGCGCGGAGTTGCTTCGGGACTTGCAAACTTCGTCATCGGGGTTAACGCAAACGGAGGCCGACGAGCGAGCGCGGACTGCCGGTCTGAATGAGATCGCGCAAGAACGGAAGCAAGGCTGGTTCCTTCGGGTCCTGAAGATCATTCGCAACCCTCTCGTGATCCTGCTGAGTGCTTTGTCGATAATCTCCTTTCTGACCGGCGATATGCGTGCTGGCTCCGTGATGCTTGGCATGGTGGTGCTGAGTGTAGGACTGCGCTTCTGGCAAGAAGCCCGGGCAGACGCTGCCGCGGAAAAGCTTAAGGCCATGATCCATGTGACCGCGACCGTTGTCCGCGACGGCGCGGCGGGGGAAGTCCCGCTTCGAAATCTGGTACCCGGTGACCTGATCCAGCTGGCCGCCGGCGACATGATTCCTGGTGATGTGCGGCTGTTGACTTCAAAAGACGTCTTCGTAAGCCAAGGGAGCCTCACTGGGGAGTCGCTTCCCGTCGAGAAGTTTCACGAGCCGGAACCGAAAACGGAAAGCTCGCCAATCGAGCTGAAGAACATCTGCTTCATGGGGACGAGCGTCGAGAGTGGCGCCGCGACGGCGGTAGTGGTTACAACGGGAACGCAAACCTACCTGGGCAGCATGGCGCGGTCGATCACAGGTGAGCGCGTGCAGACCAGTTTCGACCAGGGCCTCAACCGGTTCACCTGGTTAATGATGAAGTTCATGCTGGTGATGGTGCCGCTGGTTTTCTTGATTAATGGTTTTACCAAACACGATTGGAAGGGGGCGTTCTTCTTTGGGATGGCTGTCGCAGTAGGCCTGACTCCCGAGATGCTGCCGATGATCGTTTCCGTGTGCCTCTCGAATGGCGCATTGGCCATGAGCCGAAAGAAGGTCATCGTAAAGAGGCTCAACTCCATCCAAAACTTCGGCGCCATGGACGTGTTGTGCACCGACAAGACCGGTACGTTGACAGAAGACCGCGTGGTTCTGATGCGGCATTGCAACGTTGCTGGTCGTGAAATCGATGACGTGCTGCTGGACGGATACTTGATCAGTTATTTTCAGACCGGCCTCAAAAACCTTCTGGATCGGGCGATTCTGGAGAGCGCGGATTTTCACGGCAAGGCGCTAGTCGAGAAGTATAAGAAACTGGATGAACTGCCGTTCGATTTCACCCGGCGCATGATGTCGGTCCTGGTCGCTGATCCGGAAGGCAAAGCGATCTTGCTCACCAAGGGAGCACCGGAAGAGGTGTTCGCGAAATGCTCGCATTTTGAACTTGACGGCAAACTGACCGAAATGCACCCGGAGTTTACGGTCGGACTGAAAGAAGAATACGACCGCCTCAGTAACGATGGCTTTCGCGTGCTTGCGGTTGCCACGAAGGATCTTCCCGGCAAACAAGTTTGCACGAAGGTTGACGAGCATGAACTCGTGCTTCGTGGTTACGTTGCTTTTCTGGACCCCCCCAAAGACACGGCGGCCCACGCCCTTGCGGCCCTGCACAATCATGGCGTCGGCGTAAAAATCCTCACCGGGGATAACCACCTCATAAGCCGGAAGGTCTGCAAAGACGTTGGTCTTTCCGCCGACCCCATGCTGCTCGGCGGGGATGTCGAGAAAATGTCCGATGTCGAACTGGCTGAAGCAGCGGAGAAGGTGGCATTGTTCGCCCGACTCTCCCCCGCGCATAAAGAACGGGTCATCCGGGTCCTGCGGGGAAAGGGCCACGTCGTCGGATTCATGGGTGATGGAATTAACGACGCTCCCGCCTTGCGCGCGGCGGACGTAGGGATTTCAGTCGACACCGCGACGGACATTGCCAAGGAATCAGCGGATCTGATCTTGCTCGAGAAAGATCTCATGGTGCTCGAAGGGGGAGTTGTCGAAGGCCGGAAGGTCTTCGCAAACATTGTCAAGTATATTCGGATGGGGGCAAGTTCTAACTTCGGCAACATGTTCAGCGTGCTGGGAGCGAGTGCGTTCCTCCCGTTTCTGCCGATGGCACCGATTCAGGTGCTTACCAATAACCTCCTCTACGACTTCTCGCAAGTGCCGATTCCAGCAGATAAGGTGGACGAAGAACAAGTGGCCGCCCCGCGTCCCTGGAACATAGGGGAAATCAAAAGATTCATTCTCTTTATCGGCCCGATCAGTTCGATCTTCGACTACTCGACATTTTTTGTCATGCTGTGGATTTTCAAATGCTGGGACCCATCGCGGGCTTCGCTATTCCAGACCGGCTGGTTCGTCGAGTCGTTGATGACCCAGACGCTCATCATCCATGTCATCCGGACCAACAAGATTCCGTTCCTTCAGAGCCGGGCCAGTTGGTCACTCACCTTCACAACTATATCCATCATGGTTCTTGGAATGTGGCTGCCCTATTCGCCCTTGGCCTCTGCTCTTGGTTTCACGCACTTGCCGTGGATGTATTGGCCCATCCTCATGCTCACGCTGCTCGGCTACATGGGACTGACGCAGGTTATCAAGGTATGGTTATTACGCAAGCGATGGATTTGAAAAGGTACGTCCAGCCGACGCTTGGACGCTGTGCACTCTCATTCGCGTCACCTCTGCCCTACTTGCCTGCGACGTTTTCTGACTTACGAAACGCTTCCTGAGCCAACTGGTGAGCCTTAACCGAATGTTCCAAAGCTTGCCGGGAAAATTCTTGCCCGGTCTTGTGGTCTCCCTTGGAGTAGTGGGTGGCGGCAACTCGATGGGCGTGGGCTGCAAGATCATGAAATTCTGCGGCTCTCTGATGTGAATCGCTTGGCATGTGGTTGTCTCCTAGGGGGCAACATAGTTGTGATTCAAGTCCATCCGGTATTTTAGGGAGCAGGAAGAGATTTTACTGTTCACTTGAGGACACGCTGAGTCTCCCACGCTGTGCGAAAAGGGATAGTTGAAATTTAGCATATTCTCTACGATCTTGAGTCGAAGAGCCTCTTTGTTGGGATTGACTGCATACGGAAGGATGAAAGCAATGGGTAGAATCGGGACAACGAACAGTCCTTTCGAGATATCCTCGGGGTAATCAAGGAGTTTCAAGAATGTCTCTTCGCGCCAGGGAACTGCATCACACAGGGCGTATCGGCTGGCTCCGCGCGGCGGTGTTGGGAGCGAACGACGGGATTCTTTCTACGTCGAGTCTCGTGCTTGGTGTCGCAGCAGCCCATGGAACGCACAGCAACGTGTTGGTTGCTGGCGTTGCGGGTCTTGTGGCCGGTGCCATGTCGATGGCCGCGGGTGAATACGTTTCCGTTCATTCGCAGGAAGATACCGAAGCGGCTGAACTCGATCTTGAGCGATCGGAACTCAGAACAGATGACAAGGGCGAGCACCAGGAATTGGCTGCAATCTACGTTGCCCGTGGGCTCGATCCTTCACTCGCGAAACAAGTTGCCAACCAGCTGATGGCACATGACGCGTTAGGCGCACATGCCCGCGACGAGCTCGGCATAAGCGAAACTTTCCGGGCACGTCCCATTCAGGCGGCCCTGGCTTCCGCGGCCAGTTTTGCTGTAGGAGCGGCGATGCCTTTACTGGTCACGGCCTTCGCCCCGCGGGGAGATCTCATCCCACTGGTCGCGGGAACCTCTTTGGTGTTCCTTGCGATTCTGGGGGGACTGGCTGCACGCGCTGGTGGCGCAGGAGTGCTCTTAGGTGCTGTTCGCGTTACATTCTGGGGTGCACTGGCCATGGCGGTGACCGCAGGGATCGGGTGGCTGTTTGGAACGTCAGGTTGAAAATGGTAAGGCCGATGGGATCCCAGATCGGCCTCCGAAGAAAACTGAAAAAACCGCTAAGCACCAGTGTTTCCTGCCCCTTACCGACTGTCGTCACGTCCTTTAGAAACCCTTTGAGGTCCTTTGGACACTCGCATATTCGAGGATGCTTGCAACAGTGAATAGCGGGTTTCGAGTTCGAGAAAGGCCTCCATTGAGCTATCGAAAAGTCTACCGACGCTCAGAAGATTTGCTTGAGGCCCGGTTTTGAAATTAACGTTCGAGCACCAGCCTCTTCAGTTTGGTTGTGCCTCCGAGCTGATGGCAGAGGATTTGGGTGGAAGCCTTCTGAATGTACTCCAAGCTCTCGAAGAGCAGTGTCGAATCACCGCTATATAGTGAGATGCAATCTGCGGGTGCCGGTTCCGCGGTTTTCTGCACGGATGAGATCTTGGCGAGACACGAGCCGCTGCACTACGCGTGGATCAAGTGGGCAACACCGCAACTCAAGCAGCGTGCGGCCTTGACCCGCATGAAGTAACCCAGTACACCGATATGATTCAGGTAGAATTTAACTCATAATCACTTTCGGCAGGCTGGGCAGTTGAAACTTATGGCAAACGCAGACGGCCATGGTCTTCCTTTCGCCGGCTCGTGGCCAGCGCCTCGCCTCATGAAACAAAGATCGTTGAACCTGCGCTCAAGCAACGCTTCCCCAGGGAAACTCCCGGGCGAATGACTAGTGACCGTGCTTACGACAGCGATCCTGCAGATCGGCATATCCAGCAACGCTACGGTGTGCAATTCATCGCACCTCACAAATTTGTAAGTGTAGCCCCAGCGACACAAGACGGTCTTCGTCTGCGTCGCTACCACAGCCGTTGGAAGAACGAGCCCCTGTTCGCTTGACTTCATGACTTTCGCCGCGTCGTCATTCGCAGGGAATGCTACCCAGAGCGTTTCCTCGGGATGGTTCAGCTCGCTTGCGCCGTTATCCTCCTGAGACATTTCTGAGATGGCTTCTAGTAGCAGGGAACGGATGGGCCTTCTGTCGTGTTCGGTACACTCATCAAACAAAGAAATTAGAATGCGACCTTGCAATCGGAAACTAAGTCTTACGAAAGTTGGCCGGTAACTCTAATCCTTGGGATTTCAGGGTAAACTGGGTAAAGATGTTTCGCTCCTGTGGAGTCATACGATGTTAGATGAAGGTGTCTGGGCTGAACTCAAAGTCGGTGCTGAACACCTGAGGTTATTCTCGGAGCACAGCGCACAAGGAGTGCAAGCTTCCGTCTACAACGTTAATGCAAAGAACTGGATTGCTCCCTCCGAGATCGTGGATGATATCGAACAAGGGAAAGAGAGCGCGGCAGCACACGCTCGGGCATATCTTCGCCGCGTCGCCGACGCGGAACTGCCCCCTCTGAGTTGGAAGAAATCCCGCTCAGCGTAGCTCAGCAGCCGCGGTCAGAACCCGACCAAGCTAGCCCACCCGCATCGATCAAATCAGCTGACAACCAGGTGCAAAGGAACTTTTTGCCGTACTGTATGCCCACGTCGTTCCTCAATCGCAGTGAGATGCCGCCGAAGGGAATGCAAACGCAATCGGTTCGGGCCAGTTGCAATTGTCGAATCAGCGTTGATTCGCTAAGTCAACATCTACGGCTTGATGCTGAAGAGCCTTTATTAACTTTGCAATCGCGCGAAGAAAGGCTGCGAGAATTTGATTACACGGATAGCCAACTGCTCATCCAGGTGGCAGGGACACGATAGTTTCTGGGTTGTCGAAAAATCGCGACTTGAATAGCGTTTAATCGGGTTCACCTTTTGGGATATGCCGTAAAAATATAATCCTTTGACGCCGCCAGCGTGTGGCATGCGGCGCCGCACTTGGCATCGTGCCCCTGCGGCGGCTTGCTGGCCGACGTGGCTGGCCCGAACGTTCCGGATGCCGCGTTATAGTCGAACATCGCGTATCCCCATCCGTGGGTGTCTGAGAATCTCTTGCTGTCCTTCACTATGAACTCAACCTCCGTCAGGTCGCCAGGCACCGTGTCCGGAGTGCTCGCGGAAAAAGGTGGATCTGTTAACTTTTTCGGCCTCCACTCGAGCTTCACAATCTTGGAGCCGTCGGGGAAAGCCTTGCCGTTGCCGGGAATGCCTTCCTCGTAGGCTTTGATCATTACCGGATTGGCGAGGATCACCCGGATCACGTCTGCGGATTCTGTGAGGCTAGGGCCGACTACCTGCCATTGTTCGTATCCCTTGATCTCAGAGAAGGCGAGCCCGCCTGGCACTTGCAGAGTGTACTTGTCCTGCCGATCCTGCGCAGAGCCGGACCTGCCGCCCAGAACAGCTACCACCAGCGCGACGATCGCCGCCACCCCGGTTACAGTTGTTTTCATGGCGTGTTCCTCTGAAGCAGTTTGGAAGTTTGGGATTCGCTCCGATTCAGGGCATGGATCATAGGTCAGGCAAACCCTGTGGTCAAGAATTTCCGTGGACTTTCCCTGGGGTTTTCGTGGTTTTTCAGAGTTTTTCTGGGTTTTGTGCAAGCCAGAAACGTCCGGTTCCAGCCTCCGGATCAGTGATTCAGATCGTTTGACGCGCTATTATTTCAGGAGTAGGATCGCGTACTAGTTCTTGCCCTTCCGTGTACGCCGATGATATTGCGCGAAAACGACATCTCGACACCTCAGTCAGAGCCGCTTCAGGACGATCAACTGCGGGAGCTCGTCGCCGATGCATGCGCCCGGATTCAGGCTGAGTTGAGTCGCCGTGCGCCGTTCCTGGGTGAACGGTTAGGCAGCTGGATGGCGAACCTGTCCCCGACAGGCAGAGCGCCTGAGTACTTTCTGCAACCCCGTTCGTTTCCATTGTTGCACTTGCCTTGGTGGGCCGCCAAAAGTTTCGTTGATGAACCCGATCGCGAATTTCTTGGTGATGTCGTCTATTCTACTGTCAATGGCTATTACTACATACGCCTGCTCGACAACCTTATGGATGGCCACTCTACGGTCGAGTTGGAAATCCTGCCTGCGACGGCTTTCTTTCACACTGAATTTCAGGCCGTATATCAACGGTACTTCTGTGCTGAAGATCCATTCTGGGAGATCTTCCGCTCGGCCTGGTTTTCCGCCAGCGATGCGGTGACGCGAGAAGTCAGCTTAGAACGCATCGACTATGCTGAGTTTGAGAAAGTTGCTGTGGCAAAACTCGCGGGAGCCATTATTCCGGTGACCGCCGCAGCTTTCCATTACGATGCTCGAGAACGCCTCCGTTCCTGGGAGGACTTTACGCGAGCGCTGGCGCGGTGGTCGCAAATGGAAGACGACTTGTTTGACTGGCATGGTGACCTGCGGCATCACAAAACGTCCTACTTCATTACCGAGGCCAGACGCCACAAAGAATTTGAATCCGTCGAAGCTTGGGTGATTTCTGAGGGATTTCGGCAGGGAATGGAGAAATTGCAGCACGAACTCTCCCTTTTGCACCGCCTTGTCCCTTTTTTACAAAGTCCCGATGTCGTTCGCTATCTGAACTCTCGAGAAACAATTTTGGCGAACTTGAAAGTTAGAATCAACGAAGCATTTCAGACGCTCAGGGACGTAGCTAGCATTACGGAACCTAGCGCACATACTGACCGGTGATTAGGTGGTATTTTCGAAAGCGAAATAAAAGCCTGGGAGGATCTTCCATGAAACTAAAAGAGCTCGTCGACAAGGTTATGGCCAACAAAGAATGGTATGAACAACTTAAGAAGGACCCGGCGAGTCTATCGAAAAGTCACAATCTGCAATTGGACAAAGAACAGATTGATGCGCTTAAAAAGATCAACTACGACTCACTCGATGATGTGGCGAAAGCATTCCGAGAACGGAACACATAGAGACCGAGAAGTTCATCTCTTTACCATCAGCGGGGGATGCTTGTCGATGCCTCGCTGTAGACAGATCTGTCAAGCGCAGACACCAGCGAATGGCGATACAAGGATCGCGATCTACTGCAGTTTCGCATACTCGGCCTTGGCTTCATTCAGGATTGGGATGTCGGAGTCAGCGCTTTTCCAGAGCCCGAGGAAATCTCCATAGGCGGCAAGCGCCTTCGCGCGAGCGGCGTCAGCCTCCGCACCCTGCAAGGACTGCATCTCCAGGGCATAGGAGCGAGCCAAGCCCAGATGTGCTAAGGCTCCGGTCCAGCAGCTCCAGACGATACCACCGTGGTCATGAATCTTCTGAAATTCAACCGCGGCCAGTTCGCCCTTCCCCGCATCAAGATAAGCTTGGCCCCGAATATAGGTCGGATAGAGGCAGGAAATGTTGGTGACGAAGGAAATTTGTCCCAGCTCCACGGGAACAGCAGCCCGCAAACTTTCGACAGCGGCCGCCGGATTCTTCCGGTCCAGGGCCTCTTGAGCTCGAATTGCCGGGAGCCAAAGCGACTGCAGCTGGGTGTCCAGTGGAAAGCGCTTGTTCAGGTCTTGCGCCAAGGAATCCGCGCGCGAGGTTTCGCCGGCCATCGCATATGCCAGCGCCGCTTCAGCACCCACACCTTGGCTCGTGGGAGCGAGTTTCAGACCGTCTGCTGCGGCCCGTTTCGCTTCTGCAATATTGCCAAGAACCGCCTCACGCAGAGCCGCATTCTCATACCAGACGGCTCCCGCCTCCTTGTTGTCGGCGTTGAGAGCGGACTCCGCAGACCGTCTGGTTAAATCTCGCGCTTTCCCTAGATGTCCCTGGTAGGCCTCGGTGTCGGACGCGAGCGAAAGCCCGAGATTCTCATATTCGTGGTGGCCCGCAAACCACTGTTGCTGTTCTTCCATAACCAGGTCATCTGCCCTGAAAAAAGCCAGAGCATAGAGACCATTGTGCAGTATGAAATCATCCAGTTTTCGACCTTGGGCCTGTCGGATGATCTCTCGGGCTTCGTCGAACTGCTGCAAGGCTAGCAGGGTATTAGAAAGGCTGGTATACGGAAAATGGTTATCCGGTTCGAGCCGAAGGCTTTGACGAAACGCTCCGTCTGCTTTCTCGTACTGTCCCTGGGCCGAATACAGGATTCCCAGGAGGAGAAATGGAGTGGCATCTCGTGGGTCATAGCTGGCGATCAGCTCCTGCTGGGTCAGCAACGCTTTGTCCAATTCTCCGGTTACCGACTGGTAGTAGTTGGCGGTGATCGAGAGTCTCTCTCTCTCGCTGGCGTGCTCTCTCAACTCGAATGCCTTAGTGTAGTACTCAGTGGCCCGCCCTGGCTCGCCCAGATTCGAGTAATCAAGGCCCAGCATCAGATAGGCCATGGCAAAGTTAGGATCGAGTTGGATGGCGCGTTGCAGGTGCGAAATGGCAGCGACTCCATCCTTCTCGCGAAGGGTCTTGCCCGCAAGGCTGTATGCTTTAAGAGCTTCGAGGGAGGAGGTCGTGGCCTGTTCGAGCGGTACATCGAATTGTTTAACCGTCGTCAGCGATTCGCCCAGTTCGCCGCGCAGCTTTGCCGCCGCTTGACCCAGCGCCACCAGTACCGTTTCTTTGGTCGCTGCCGTGATCTGCTCTTGCGCCAAAAGGTCTCCACTCTGACAGTTCACCACCTTCAACCCCAGCACATATTGACTTCCAAGTCCCGCGATGGATCCTGCTACGTAAGCCTTACTGCCGGCGCGCTGGCAAATTTCGAACACCACCTCCGGTGTGAGTGGAGCATTCGCCGGGCGGGCCATCAGGCTCAGGGTCGCGGCGACTTTGTTCTCCGATAGCACGTTCAGGAACGGCGACTGATTCAATGCAAAGGTGAGGGCCTGCTTCAGCGTATCGTCAAAGACCGGGTCTCCCGTGCTGTTGGCGAAATCCGCCAGAACGATAGTGTCCTTGTTGGTCAGTTTTGCCGCCTTGTGCGAGCGCCAGTACAAACCGCCGGCAGCCAAAGCAACAAGTAAAGCTGTGACTGAAACCAGAATGCCCCACGTTTGCGCGGTTGGGAGCTCCGAACTGACAGATGCTTTTGCGGAAGCAGTTTTCTTCCTCTCGCTTGCCAGCTCTACATCCGTTGTTGGTTCCGTTTCCCCAATCGGGGCTCCGCTGGCAAGCGAACGGCCCGAACCGGTGTCGCGTTCCAGGCGCTTCAGATCTGAACGCATATCGGACGCGCTCTGGTAGCGCAGGTCTCGCTCCTTTTCTAACGCCCGATTGATGATGTCTTCGAGTTTTGGAGGGATCTCACCATTGAGACGAACTGGAGACACCGGAGTCTTGTTTAGAATGGAATTAAAAATGGCTGCCGACGTCTCACCCCTAAACGGAAGCCTCCCCGTTGCCATCTCATAGAGAACGACACCAAACGAGAACAAATCGCTTCGAGCGTCCAACTCTTTGCCAAGCGCCTGCTCTGGAGACATATAGGACACCGTGCCCAGTGGCACTCCAGGGCTCGTCAAGCATTCTTCCGTGGTCGCGGCTTCGAAGGTGGCAGAAATTCCTTCCACCATGGGCCTCATCGGAGGCGTCAGTTTTGCCAGCCCAAAATCCAGAATCTTCGCGTGTCCGGTATTGGTGACAAATATATTTGCGGGCTTGATGTCGCGATGAAGAATGCCCTTCGTATGCGCGACATTTAGAGCATCTGCGATTTCAATCGCAATACCAGGGAGCTTCTCGATATCGATCGACCGTCTTACGATGGCGTGCTTGAGTGTCTTGCCTTCCAAATACTCCATCGCAATGAACGCTTTGCCAGCACACTCATCAATCTCATAAATGGTGCAAATGTTGGGATGATTTAGGACGGACGCGGCTTTGGCCTCGCGCCTGAAACGTTCCAAAGCACGTGAATCTTGCGCTAAATTGTCCGACAGAAATTTCAGGGCAACAGGACGACCGAGCCTACTATCTTCGGCCCTATACACGACACCCATCCCGCCCCCGCCCAGTTTCTCAAGGATGCGGTAGTGGGAGACGGTCTGACCGATGAGGGGGTCGCTACCGGTCATGTTGAGAACATCTTAGGTTGCGCGCCTCGGATAAGTCAACGAATGTGACACGAATGTGGCACGAATTGCGACACGAATGCGAGCAGTTGTGATGGGCCTCAGGGGCTCGAATACCCAGAGTCGGGCGGGTACCGGCTGCCCGGTTTCGGCAGCTACCAACTTGTCACCTCGCTTCGCATACTTTCTATCCATAGGTTCCCCTATTGTTACACTCAGCTAACGAGATATTTCGCTCCATGCGGTCCTGAGGTGTCATGGAGATTTGGATTTTCATCCTGACGTTGTGGGTATTCGTGCGCTGGTTGCAACTGCGCCACTGGCGGCAGAAGGATGACGAGCGGTTCGCGCGCGTCATAGATTCCCTAAATCGAGGGCAAACAAAGATCGAGGCGCTCGAAAAGCGGCTTCACGAGCTGGAGCTTCGTGTCCTTGCCGCTTCGGCAGCACCAGTGGCCCCTGAAACGCCAGCACCTGCAGCCGTTCAAACCAAACCGGCCGAGATCCCTGCACCTTTACGGATTCCACCCTGGCCCACGGAACCGAGGGAAGTCCCTGAATCACGGGAGCGATCGAAATCGCCAGCGCCGATTATTTCATCGGGCCCAGTAAAACCACCGGAACCCGTGAGCCCTCCAAACCCACTTCTTGCACCGCCCAATAGTCATGTTTCTGGAGCGCCCCAGCCGACACCACAGCCAGCGGCCCATTCAAGTGCGCCTCTTGGGTCACCGCCCAGGTTTGCCCACCCCCCGGCGCGCGAAATCGGCGGCGCATTCGAACAGAAGCTCGGCACCAATTGGCTCAACAAAATTGGTATCACAATTCTGGTGATCGGCATTTCACTGTTCCTGGCGATCAAGTTTCCTTCCCTGACGAACTTCGAGAAAATCGGTCTCGGGTATGTCTTGAGCGCGTCCATACTCGGAAGTGGTGTTTATCTCGAGAAAAGAGATCGCTACCGGATCTTCGCGCGGGCATTGATCGGCGGAGGGTGGGCACTGACATTCTTCAGTACCTACGCGATGCATTTCGTTCCGTATACGCGGGTAATCGAGACGCAGTGGGTTGACCTCGTACTCCTTCTGGCGGTGGCAGCGGTGATGGTGGTGCATACGCTGCGCTACGACTCGCAAGTCGTGACCGGTCTTGCGTTTCTGCTAGCTTTTACCACGGTCACCGTCAGTCAGAACACGATTTACTCGCTGTCAGCCGGCGTGATCCTGGCACTGGGCCTGGTCACGATCGTGCACCGGCGTAGCTGGTTCGAGCTGGAGATTTTCGGCATTCTCGTGTCATATCTGAACCATTTCATTTGGCTGACGCGAATGGTGATCCCGGTCGTCGGTCACCACCGGATGTTCCCGGAGTTTATGCCGAGCTGCGTGCTGCTTTGCCTGTACTGGGCGGTGTATCGTTGGTCATATGTTACCCGCCGGGTCCAACGGGCTTCGCAGGAAACTGTCTCAACGGTAGCGGCCGTCCTGAATACCTCGCTGCTGCTCTCGCTCTTCAAATACCAATCTGTGCACCCGGAATGGGCGTTCTATGCGTTGCTCATTTTGGGCGCGACTGAACTTGCGATCGCGCAGCTTCCGTCGGTGCGGCACCGCCGCGCTGCTTTCGTGATTCTCTCGAGCATCGGAACTGTGCTGCTGATCGCCGCTATACCGTTTAAATTCTCGGGCTTGGACATGGCAATCCTCTGGCTGGCGGAGGCGCAGATCCTACTGATTGCCGGCGTAGCGGTACGCGAACAGCTCTTCCGCGGCTTTGGCATTCTGGTGGCGCTCCTGACAGCGGGAGATATGCTCCTCAACCAGGGCATCCCGACCTTGCTCCCTGCGGCGTCGTCGGCATTGGCTCCCCTCCTACCTGCGACTTCGCTTCCGCACGACCAACTGTCGTTCAGCTTTCTTGTCGCGGCGGCGCTGTTTTATGTGAACGCGGTTGTCATTCCGCGACGCTTGGATCCGTTCGTCAAGACGGTGCTGGAAAAGTCTTGCTATCGCGCGCTTTCCTATCTCGGCGCGGTGATGCTGTTTGTCGGTCTCGCATTGGCATTCCCGAACTTCTGGATGGCGGTGGCCTGGGCGGTGGCGGCCTTTGCACTTTTGGTCTTCGCTCGGTCGCTCTCGGTCTCCGATCTAGCCGCTCACGCCCACTTCTTTGGGTTCAGCTCGCTCGTTCGGGCGATTGTCGTCAACGGTGTGAGTACAGCTCCTTATCTGCATACCGGCCTTACGTTGCGACTGGTCACGCTCACACTGATCGTTGCGCTGCTGTATTTGTGCGCCCGCTGGCTGAGACTCGATGAGAGTGGCCCCGCGTTGCAACTCTCGGAGCTCTATACCACAGCTGCCGCATTCCTTGTGGCGTTGCTCGCTTACCAAGAATGTCACTGGGCCTGGATCGGCATAGCGTGGGGAGGAATCGCGCTCACCTTGGCTGTCGTGGGCTTTTACCGGGGTCGGCGCGATTTCAGCTGGCACGGACACGTGTTGGTACTCGCCGGATGTGTACGAACCCTGCTTTTCAATGTTGACGCCACGCGGGAATATGGGCACCTGACATTACGACTGATCACGTTCATCTTAATGGCCGCTCTCCTGTATCTATGTGCGTGCTTCAGTGGACCGCGCGATTCCGTGTATGCAAGACTCGCTTCGGCATTCGAAACATCTGCAGGCTCGCTGATGCTCGCAGTGCTGGGGTTTCTGGAAGTTGCGTCGCCTTGGATTGTGGTCTCGTGGTCGCTGTTCGCCTTCCTCCTACTCGTGATCGGCGATCGCGTGAAGCGCAAGGAACTGCACTACCAGGCCAACATTCTGTCCGTACTGAGCCTGTTTCAACTGTTCAACGTCAACATCTTCGCCACGCAGCCCTTCCCACTGTTCCCTAGCGTTTCGGTCCGTCTGGTTACCGTCGCGATCGTCGCAGTTCTGTTTTATCTGTGCGGGCGCTGGACAGCTGAAGCCAAGTTTGTCCCGAAGGCGACCTTCGTGGGCGCGGCATATGCCTGGACCGCCTCTTTCCTCGTGCTGGTGCTTCTCCACTACGAACTCTATAGTGCGGCGGTTGCGCTTGGCTGGGCGATTTTTGGCGTGGCCCTTTTCGAATTTGGGGTTTTCCGGAAATCACTGAACTGGCGTCTGCAGAGCTACGCCACGCTCGCATTGGCCTTTTTTCGGCTTTGCTTGTTGAATCTCTCGGCCGCACCGCACGACCTGCTTCTTTATACCCTGCCCGTTGCCTTGGTCTTCTACTACGCTTACGTGCGCCTCACGCTGATCACGGGTGGTGATTTCGCCGCTGGCTTCACGTTCGACGCGCAAATTCAGGCTCCGGCGATCCTTGCCTATTTGGGCTCGGCAACGCTCGTGCTCTTTACGCGTAGTTACTTCAATACGGGACCGTCGCTGATTGCCTGGGCAATGCTCGCATTGCTCTTCATCGCGATTGCCTGGACTACGTTTCAGGATATTTTTCTGCATCAGAGCGTGGTGCTCGCGCTTCTACTGTTTCTGCGTGGATTTTCGTATGAATTCTACGCGCGTCTTCACCCTACAGGCCCCTTGTTCAGCAACCGTGTCTGGTACGTCGCGGCCGCCTGCGCGATCCTCTTCTCATGCCAGGCCTTTGCCTTTCCGTTGCGCGCCCGGCTTGCCGTCGCAGAGGAGGAAGATACTTCTGTGTCCGACATCGTGTCTGCCGTTTCTCGCTTCCTCCGTCGCCCGGAGCAGATTTACTTCTTTGTACCGATGATCCTGGTGACTTTCCTGATTTTGCAGGAGGTGCCAACAGGCCGAGTGACGATTGCCTGGGGAATTGAAGCTGTCGTGGCCTTCCTGTTTGCTTTGGTGGTGGGTGAGCGCAGCTTCCGGCTCGCGGGGTTGAGCTTGCTGCTTGGATGTGTGGCGAAAATTCTCGTGCTCGACGTCTGGCGTCAGCAGCGTTCGGATCGATATATCACCTTCATTATCCTTGGCGTGGCCTTGCTTCTGGTGTCCTTCCTGTACACACGGTATTCGGAAACGATTCAGCGCTACCTGTAAACAATGTAGCGAGCGCGCCTTTCAGCCCTGCTGTGCCAAATGCGGTAGTTATCTTACTTGCGGGAGGAAACGGGGATATCCAACTCGCCTCTACAGTGACTGATTATTCGATCACTGCTACTTCTGTCGCATCAAACGTTTTGACCGTGACAGTAAATTACAACGATCTCTATGTTGGGCAACAAGTGTATCTTCAACAAATGGCTGAAAGTCTCCTGAACGGTCAGCTGGTTACAAGCGCCAGTTTGACCGGCACAATTGCAGTGTACACAGGGTTTACTGAGTACTTCGCTGCTCCGAATTATACCAACCCTGCCGAGGTCGAATCGGTCGAACTCAGCGATAAGCCATGGAATTTCAGGCGTCGCGTTGGTCGAAACGTGAAGGAGTGAAATTGCCTCGGATAACCAGGCAATTACGTGCCATTACGAACTTTACCGACAGCGTTTATCAGTTCAAGATGGATGAGTTCCGAGTGGGCGGCTGATTGATCGGGAGGCGGGGAAGTCCGCAAGAAAACATGCATACTTCGATAACCGCGCCACACTCAAGCCGGATTGAACTCAGCTAGATGTCATAATTCACGCTGCGAAGGCCGTCTTTGTAAGCTTCGCGCGCTTCCTTAGCTTTTGTCTGTGCGTCTTGCTCCCTAAAGTGCGCAGCGTCCCAGTGCTCCATAGCCACCATCGAGTGATCGGGAGTAGCTAAGGCTTCTTCAGCTCGGATGGCGTCAACCCAGGCATCAACAGCTTTCTTGTAGGCAAGACGCAATTGATCAAGATTAGCTTTGCTCATGACCAGTGGAGAGTAATGCCGTCCCGCAGCGCGGTCAATTAGGTTGTGCAATTTTAATGGAATTTTAACGCAAAGGGAATTCAAGTCGTTGGCTACATCAAATTGCTCCTGCCGGTCTCGAAGTACCAGCGTTTGCCGGGACTTGACCGCCTAAATTGCGACTTTCAAGGTTGTTTCTCGGGGTAACCGACGATCCGGGAGCAATCGGTTGTGGCACTCCGGTACGTTGGGTGTGACACGACCGACTGACCCGCCAAAACTGCCAGAGAAACGGGATTAGGCGGTACCCTGCGCGTTCCGCGTACGCGACGTACCCGGGAAGCTCGGGCCAGAGAACGCTTTCCTCGATGAAAATGCGCAGCACGAACAGTCCGATCAAAACGATCGCCAGCAACGTGCCGGCGGAGGACTGCAGCCACAGGGGCATGCCGACGAAAAGAAGGACTGCGCCGGAGTACATCGGATGCCGCACGACGTGGTAGGGACCGGTGTCCACAACCACCTGCCCGCGCTCCTCTTAGTACCTGACGACCGCCGTGGCGAAGGCGTTCTCGGGCATGCCGACATGCATGAACCAAATCCCGCGATACACAGGGCGAGGTCCAACGACGAAACTACCGCGTTCGGCTTCCCCATCAAGTGCAGCCGAAACACATCCAACCCAATGAAGACGAATTGACCTATCGAGATAAAACAAAGAGTACCCATTGGGGGTGGGCAAGCTAATCACGAGCTACAAAACAGGGCCTGCGTCCTCTAGGCTCTATAGTTCCCCGCGATGACCAAGCGGAACACGGGCATGACTTGGTCGTATCCGAAGATAGGGAAACTGCCAAAGCTTGAGGCTTTTCAATTAAATGCCGAGAGGGCCTTATTGAATAATCCTAGCTGAATCACGATTTGGCCGAACGGTCTGAGATGTGTACTCAAACCATCGCCATGGCTACAATCCCTCTGAAAGAGGGGGCTTGTTGGTTGCAAGTCCAACTCACAGCATAGCTCAATCTCGCAACAAGAGTTTATTTCTGGCTCAAAAGATAAAGGTCTGCGTGTCCACTCGGGCGCACATAGACGATGGTGGAAAGGTCTCGAGAAAAATCATAGGCAGCATGCCCGGCGTAGTCCAGGGGAAAGGCAAAGGGGACCTTCAACGCGACCTGTGGCGTTCCAATGTTTTTACCTTCTTTCCAAGGCTGACGGTAAATCGTGATCAGTCCACGAGAGGCAACCGCGTACATATACGACTTGCCGTCGCGAGCAATAGTCGCATATTTAGTCTCTACCCCGGGAAGTAAAGGGATGCAATTCCTATCGGCGATGGAGACCTCGTAGATTCCAGCCTTTTCTCCGTTCCATACGACGGCAAGCAGGTACTTCCCACCTGGGTCAGCATCCGTAAGTGCGCCGCAGTTGTCCACGAGTTTCTCCAGATTCGAACCGTCCAGACTCAATTTCCAAACGGTCGGCACCCGACTCTTGTTCTCCACACCAGTCACATAAATGGATTTCTGGTCGCGGCTCAGCACCGAATACCAGACGTTGTCCACTGTTAGTGGTAGCTGATGAAGACCGCTGCCATCGGCCCCGACTATGTAGGCTTTGGCTTCTCCACCGACTTTCATATCTTGAAAAGACAGGTGAAAATTGTCCGGCGCCCAAGTCCCCGTCCCCAGCCATTCTCCAGTGGCGATTTTCACTTTGTTGCCCCCTTCGATGTCCGACACCCAGAGTTCGGTCCTCTGAGGTGCAGTGAGCGTAATGTACATGACGCGCCTTCCATCCAGCGAGATGATGGGCTGAGTTGCGTCCTCCGACACAATGTCCGTCGATTCTTTTGACTGAACGTGGTAAGCGGTCAGGAACGCGGAGGATTTCCCATTCACATAGTAAATCCCTCTTCCCCCCGGGTCTGGCATGGGCGAGAAGTCCGGTCCGGTTCCGGAAGAAATTTGCGTCAGATTCCGGTCCGGCAGGCTGTATTTCCAGATGTTCGTCAGCCCATTTACAGTACGGCTGAACAGCACTGTCTTCCCTGGTTCGGCCCACACGATGATATAACCCGGCCTCGTCAGCCGTTCGCCGAACGCCCCTGATACCTCGCCTAAATCAACTGCCTCATGGCTGGTCACGTTTATTCTGTAAAGACGGAAATTGGGTGAGGATGTTAGTGAAACACCAGCAGCGAGCAAGTCGTTTCCTCCTGGAAATAGCAGCTTCGGGAAAAACAACAGGCCAGTACCCTCGGCGTTGTAAACCAATTCTTCGTTTAGCCCCGATTTGTCCGAGCGAAAAATATTGGGGCTATCAGACTTCGAATAATAAATGAATGCGCCATCTAACGAAGAAACCGTATTCCAACCGGAGACTACACGGCGAGGAACCCCACCGAGAGTAGGCACCGCCCAAATCTCATCGTGGCCTAGGGACCTTTCGTAGTAGATTTCTTTTCCGTCGGGCGAAAAAGTGTCCACATCCTTGTCGCCTTCGTCACTCGTAAGTTGGAGGGGCTCGCCGCCCGAAGTGAGCATCAGGAACACTTGCGTGACGCGGCCCACCTGTGAGACAAACGCGACGCCGTGGCCGTCAGGAGAAAGCCTCGCGTCGTTCATGGGTTTGTTCCACCGGCTGATTTGCGTGATCTTAGCGGGGCCACGTGGGGTGTTCGAGCGGGACCAAGAAAGGTATGCCGCATAGCCCACTGCAAGGAGTGCTACGCAAGCGGCGAATGCAAGGTATCGGTTCCGTGTACGTCCCGCTGACGCCTGGACCGCCGCGACCGAGTGCGTGGAAGGCCCGGCAGTGGGTTCCGGAACTGCCGCACTCCCCGATTGCAAAACTCGAACCGAATCCGTATCCCTTCGAATGCGCTTCAGGTCAGCGCGAAGCTCCGAGGCGTGCTGATAGCGTAGGTCCCGGTCTTTCTCGAGAGACTTGTTGATGATGCGCTCCAAGTCGGCTGGAACCTCCGGATTCAGTCGCATTGCTGGAACCGGTTGTCGTTCCAGGATTGCGTTGAATATGGTCCCAGAACTTTCGCCGCGAAAAGGCAACACCCCTGTCGTCATTTCGTATAACACCACTCCGAACGAAAACAAATCTGTTCGAGCATCCAGTTGCTTGCCCCGGGCCTGTTCCGGCGACATATAGACAACCGTGCCTAGGGTAGTGCCCCGGCTGGTCAGCTCATTCGTGCTCGAACCATGTGTTTTCGCCAATCCAAAGTCCAGAATCTTGGCATGGCCACGCCTGGTAACGAATAGGTTGGCAGACTTGATGTCTCTATGGATGATGCCTTGGGCATGAGCGGCATCCAGTGCGTCAGCAACGTCGATGGCAATGGAAAGGATCTGTTCCAAATCAAGGGTGCGGGTGTTTATCAGGTGTTTCAGCGTCACGCCATCCAAATACTCCATGGCAATGAATGGCTCTCCGTCGTGCTCGCCAATCTCATAAATTGTGCAGATATTCGGATGATTCAGTGCCGAAGCGGCTTGTGCCTCTCGCCGAAGCCGCTCCAGCATTTGCCTGTCCTTGACGAGGTGGTTGGGCAACAACTTCAGGGCTACCGGACGATGAAGCGAGATGTCCTCCGCCTTATACACTACTCCCATGCCACCGCTACCGAGCTTTTCCAAAACGTGATAATGGGAGATTTCAGTTCCGGTCAGATTCGCTCCACCGTCCCCTGTTTCGCGGGCAAACAGTTCGCCCATCTCTTCGAGTGCGGGCGATTCAATGAAGTGCTCGGAGCTTTTCTCGTGAGCAAGCAGCAACTCCACTTCGCGTCGAAGTACTTCGTCGCCCCCACATGCGTGTTCGAGGAATTCTGCCCGGAGGCTCTCGTCGAGCTCCAGGGCTCGGTTACAGAGATCTTCGACTCGACGCCAGAGTTCAGGCTCCACGTCGATTTCCCTCGCTCAGCACTCGTCGCAGCCACATCTTTGCCAATCTCCAGTCCCGCGCCACGGTCTCGGCCGAAACGTCTAATACTTCGGCCGTCTCTTTTACGCTCAACCCTCCAAAGTACCTCAGTTCCACAACTTTGCTCTTCCTCTGATCAACGGTCGCCAGTTGCTTCAACGCATCATCTAGGGCCACCAGGTTGCTATCTGCCTCCTTGCATACCGAGGGTGCCTCATCCAAAGAGATCGGATGCACACCTCCCCCTCTTTTCTGGTAATCGCGAGAGCGGGCAAAGTCGATCAGGATGCGACGCATCAGCTGCGCCGACATGGCAAAGAAATGCGCACGATGCTGCCAATTCATTTGTCTGCAGTTCACCAACCGCAAGTAGGCCTCGTTGACCAGCTCCGTTGTTTGTAGGGGAGTCCCTGCTCTTTCCCCCGCCATGCAGCGGCGCGCCACTCGGTGCAATTCCTGGTACACAAATGGAGCGAGTTTCTCTAGAGCCTGCTCGTCTCCGGCGGTCCACGCCTCTAGCAGTTGAGTGATCTCGTGGGTGGAAGGCAAACCCATCCAAGTCTCCTTTGTTTCAATACTTTACACTCTGAGACCGGCAAAAATCTAACCGCCATCGGCCGTCTGGCCCCCGGTTCGCTGTCCTCTTTTTCTTCCACTTTATTTTCATCCCATTGCAGTTCTGACCCTCCTTTCACGCCTCTAC
The DNA here is from genome assembly GCA_963842585.1 of Candidatus Acidiferrales bacterium. Classification (GTDB taxonomy): domain Bacteria; phylum Acidobacteriota; class Terriglobia; order Acidiferrales; family UBA7541; genus Acidiferrum. The sequence continues at coordinate 84,798 of CAWJHG010000007.1, read as the reverse complement.
AGATAGAAGCTTCTGCGGAGAAGAAACAATATGATTCGAGAACATCGGTCCCTACTGCACTCGTCGCGGTGGAAAAATCAAGCCAGGGATGCGGGGCCCCTTATGAATTCTAGCCCATACCCTCGGATTGAGGGGTTCCTCTCGAAGGTCCTGGATCCTGAGCCTGATGCAAAGGAACATCTGGCGAAGTGCTTCGAGCTAAGGGGCCAATCGCTGCTGGATCTTATCCCAGACGCCGTCCTGATAGTCAACCGAGCGGGCGAAATTGTTGTTGCTAACTTGCAAGCAGAGAAGCTCTACGGTTATCGCCGCGAGGAGTTCATTGGCCGATCTGCGGAGTCTCTGATTCCTCCCAGGCTTCGCGTCGAGCACACAGAACATCGAGAATCTTTCTTCGGCGACCTATGCTCCCGACCGATGGGCACGGGCTTGCAGTTGTTTGCCTGGCGTAAGGATGCCACCGAAATCCCCGTGGAAATCAGGCTCAACCTCTTAACCATCGAGGCTGGCACATTCCTGGTTCTTGCAGTTCGCGACACGACCGATCGCCATCGCACAGAAGGACTGAAGATGTTGGAGGCAGTTCTCCGCGAGACCAGTGCAAGCGAAGAACGATTCAGCCTGATCGCCGACAGAGCCCCGGCGCTCATCTGGATGTCAGATACGGACAAGCTCTGCACTTACGTGAATAAGTCTTGGCTCGATTTTACAGGTCGCTCCGCGGACTGCGAACTCGGGAACGGATGGTCGGGAGCGGTACACGCCGAAGATCTGTGGCGCCGCGAAGAGACCTACGGGCAGGCCTTTGATTGCCGGAAGGAGTTCAGAACGGAGTATCGCCTTCGACGGCATGACGGTGAATATCGATGGATTCTCGACATTGGCGTCCCGAGGTTTGATCAGGAGCACTCCTTTGTTGGTTACATCGGAATCGGCGTCGACGTCACCGAGTGCAAAGTGGCAGAAATGACCATGGCTCGCGTGAACCGTAATTTGCTCGAGGCCCAGGAGCAGGAGCGTACCCGGATTGCCAGAGAGCTGCATGACGATTTCTCTCAACGGTTGGCGCTGATATCTATGAAGGTCACGAATCTTGCCGGACGTGATCGCCAGGTTTCGGCGGAGGAGTTGAAGGCAGATCTCGAGGAAGTGCGAGAATCGATCAGCTCCGTGGCCGAAGACTTACACGGCTTGTCGCGCCAGCTTCACCCCGCACGCTTGGAATTACTTGGCCTAGTGCGCGCTCTCAGGGCCCAGTGCAGTGAGTTCGAGCGTACTCGCAGGATTGAGACGGTGTTTGAGGCTTCGGTCTCCAATGAGGATGCATCCCCACAGGCTGCCATCTGCCTCTATCGCTTGCTTCAGGAGAGCCTGATGAATATTGCCAACCATTCTGGCAGTAAGAAGGCCTACGTGACCCTCGACCGGGTCGAAGACCAACTGGAAATGCGCGTTCGAGACGAAGGACAGGGGTTCATTCCCGGAGAGACAGAAGTCAAGGGCATTGGTTTGACGAACATGGAGGAACGCGTTTGCCTCCTGAACGGGAAGCTGATAATCAACAGCCGCCCTGGCAAGGGCACCGAGATCGTGATACGAATACCGGCATTGTCCCAAGCCAAGCACGAGGCTTCACCTGTCCCGGGCACTTGAGAGCGTCGTGTTGCAGTCGGTTCACTCCAGGCGTGGGCGGCAAGCATAACAGGATCTAGGCCAGAATTTCCTCTTCGACATCGAGGACGGCACGCTGCACGAGGCTGTGCAGCGTTTCCAGAAGTTTAGCCAGGTTAAGGGTGTCCTGCTAGGTAGGGACTTCCACCGTGGCAACTCGATCCGGGGGCACCCGCGTGACCTCCTCTGTTTATGTGGAATCCGCACTGGTAGGGACGAGCGCTTCCCGCACACGTTCCAGAAACTTCTGTTTTCGGAGCCTCTTCATCCGTCCGCTCTTGCCTTGCTGAATCAGCATCTTGCGGCTGGCATTTTGAAGGGGAGTTCGGAACCCGTGCTATTACCCATGTTTCCGATTAGGGCTGCCTGACGGGCGAACACGTTGTGATTTTCCCCGACAACGACCCGGCCGGAAAGAACCATGCGCGTCAGGTTGCTGCTGCGATCTTCTCCTACACGCTCGACGTACGAATCGTCGAACCGCCAGGGATTGAAGAGCACGGTGATGTGTCCGTACACGTTGTGCGTTCGGATCATCCCTATACAAAACGTTCCGGAGACATGGTTTACACCTCCTGGCTGGATTAATCCAGCCAGGAGGTGTCGATGCCGTGGAAGGAGCGGTCCGTCGTGGAAGAACGCATGCGGTTTGTGTTGCGGCTCAAGGATGGGGAGAGCATGGCATCGCTGTGCCGTGAGTTCCAGATTTCCCGGGTTACCGGATACAAAATCTATGAACGGTACAAGGAATGCGGGCTAGAAGGACTGACAGACCGCGCACGAACCCCCTACCGCTATGCCAATAAGCTCCCCGCTCAGATCGAAGCGATGATTGTCACCATGCGGAGAGAGAAACCAACTTGGGGCGCTCGCAAGCTTAGGGAGCGGCTGTTACGCAAGTTGCCCAACGATGTCCGTATACCCGCCTGCAGCACCATCCACGCCATCATGGACCGTCATGGGCTGGTGACTCGGCAAAGGCGCTCACGCACAAAAGCCCAAGGTACACCCTTATCCGAAGGGCTTGCTCCGAATGCCTTGTGGTGCACCGACTGCAAGGGCGAGTTCATGCTCGGGGATAAAAGATATTGCTATCCCCTCACTGTCTCGGACTACGCCAGCCGTTATCTTTTGCTCTGCGAAGCCATGGAGTCCATCAAGGAACAGGGTGCTTTTACCGCCTTTGAGCGCCTGTTCAAGGAACGCGGTCTGCCCCTAGCCATTCGCTCCGACAACGGCGTTCCTTTTGCCTCACCCAATGGTCTCTTCAACCTAAGTAGACTGGCCGTTTGGTGGCTTCGCCTCGGCATTACCATCGAGCGTATCCAGCCAGGCCATCCGCAACAGAACGGCCGCCACGAACGCATGCACCGAACTTTAAAGATGGAAGCTACCCGGCCGGCCGGTTCCAATTTCCTTCAGCAACAAGCCAAGTTCGATGTCTTCGTTCACGAGTTTAACCACGAGCGCCCCCATGAGGCTCTCGATATGAAGTGCCCCGTCGAAGTCTATAAGCCTTCCACGCGGCCCTATCGGGGCATCGGAGAGCTCTCCTATCCTTTCCACGATCGGACGGTTCTGGTTACCTGCTGCGGAAGGATCTGCATTTTCAGAAAGAAAATAAATCTCAGTACTTCTCTCGCGGGTCAGGCAGTGGGCATCAAGGAGGTCGACGACGGTATCTGGCTGGTCAGCTTTATGGACTATGATCTCGGTTACATCGATCTGGAGGAGAAAACTCTGCAGCCCTTAAACAACCTCTTTGGTCCAAAAGTGTAAACTATGTCTCAGGAACGTTCTGTAAGGGATGTCTCCGGACTGTACACGTTTGATTTGGTGGAGCCGATGGGATTCGAACCCACGACCTCCTCGATGCCATCGAGGCGCGCTCCCAACTGCGCCACGGCCCCACCGCACGGCAAAAAACAGTTTACCACACTGGCGTTTTTTCGCCTTCCTGTTCACTTCGCTTGGATCGACGCCCCAGGATTCCATTGACTCTGACTCTCCCTCTTGAATGCCCATCTCCTACCTTCTTCTGTGCACTCAAAATCCATATGACCGACACATTACAACCAGATGAACCCTGAGCCATTTCTTCCACACCCCTCAATTGGCTAATCCCCCAATTTGCGCATCCCCATGCTCTTAAGATACAGATAATAGGTGCTTTAACTATATTTTTTAAAGTGACCACCGTCACTTTGTTTTTCCTCATCCCCCTGCTATCTTCCCGATGGACAACTTCACTGGCCATCCGGTATCCTCCAGCTTCCACGGCCTAGCCAAGCGTGTCTAAGGAGTAGTCTTCATGCCCGCCGATTTGTCGTCGCAACGTTTTCGTGGCGTATTATGCCGCTATTGTGGAAAGCCAGTGCGAGTCCCGAAGATTGTGCTGCGCAAGGACAGCGAGAACCACGGTCACCACGATGCGGATGACACGCAGTTCCATCTCATCTCTCGCGTTTTCGTTCTGCGTTGCCGTTCTTGTGAAAGGGAATCGATATACGCCATCGACCAGATTGTAGATTGCACGTTTGCACAGGCTCCAACGCCAGACGCTGCCGTCCGAGCTGCTGTCTAGGCCCTTTCTAGCTCACTCCGCATCACAGGTTTCCACCTTCGCCGATACAAAGCGCTCCTCGTGTGCTTGATTATTGGGCCGCTCGTGAGGGACAACGGCAGGCCAGCGGAATGGTCCTGAGACAATTCGTCGGGTACTTCCTAAGTTCAGTTGTGGCTAAAGCACCAGGAGCGGAGATCGCACCACTTCGACCGAGCACGAGGCGTGTAACGCCACCGTCTCCGAGACACTCCCCAGGATCAGTCGGTCGAACCCTCTGCGCCCGTGCGATCCGACCACGATAAGATCGGTGCCCCACGCGGCCGCAGCGGCCAGGATGGAGTGGGCCGGCGTGTCCCGTGGTTCGGTGACCTCGCGACACACCTTCAATCCTGCCTTGCTGAGCAATTTCTCACCTTTTTCTGCTGCTTCCGTTGCATGATTCAGGCTGCTCTTTGCCAGTTCTGCCACTTGCTCAGGCGCGTAGTAGGGATACTCTCCCACCAATACCGGGTACTCCGGGGTCGAGATGACTTTGAACTCGCTGGCGATCGGCCACGGTCGCTCGCAAACCCGTTGCAAAGCCTGTTCCGCATGTTCGGAACCATCGGTCGGAATGAGTACGTGCATTCCCGATCCTGCCGCGTTATCTCTTTCTAGCGCGCTGCGGACAATCTCGACAGAACATTCAGCATGCCGCAACACCGCCTGCGCCGTGCTACCCATCAGCAGTCGCCCAACCGCACCGCGCCCATGCGATCCCATCAAGATCAGATCTGCTTTCCACTCGCCCGCCGCCCGCGGCAACGCATGCCGCGGGTTGTCCAGAATGACGTTCGGACTGACCTTCCAGCCCAGTGCGGTCAACGGTTTCGCCTGTTCCTCCAGAGCTTTGTGCGTCGCTTGCCTGGCTTCCTCGAGCAATAGGGGCGCTTTTGGAAAAAAGAACGGATCAACCACGGTCACCAGCGCAAATTCCGATTCTGCCGGCCACGGCCGCCGGGCGGCCTCTTGAATCACTGCGTCGGACGAACTTGACCCATCCAAACCGACCAGGATCCTCATCATAGCCTCCTCCAGCTGCCCCGAGCAGGGCAGTCCTTATTTATATACCTTGCTTGTACACCGTACTGTACTACTTGGGACACGAGGGAGGGGCTTTCGATTTCGGGTGAGTTAGGCGTGGGGTGTGCCGGAGCTTGAGGAGAGACCGAGTGCTAGCGTGAAGTCGACCCCACGCCGTTCCGGTCCGACCTTTACGGATGCACTCGAGGCGCCAGAATTCTCCCCGCTAACCCCCATCTTCTCAGTCCATCTCCCTTCGGATCGATCCGTCCCTGCGTCATTGTTCACTTTCCTGCGTCTTCCCGCCCACCGGTTTGAGTTGCACGGCCGACTCAGGCACAATTCGTTCTAGTTCTCCTATGCCTCCATTCAAAACTCTCAATATCGAAGCGGGGATGCCCACGGTTGAAGAAGCTCGGCAGCGTCTTCTCGCCGAACTTCGCCAGGCCAAGCAGGCCGGCGTCGCCGCCGTTAAGGTCATCCATGGCTACGGCTCCACGGGAAAAGGCGGCGCTCTGCGAGGAGCCCTGCGCAGCTCATTGCTGCGCCGCAAAAAGGAGGGGCTCGTCACCCGCGTGATTTTTGGTGAAAAATGGGATGTCTTCGAGGAGAATGCCCGCTATGCCATCGAATGCTGCCCGGAACTTCGCTCTGACCGTGACCTTAACCGCAGCAACGAAGGCATCACCATTGTTGTTCTGGTTTGATCTCGCAGCTTTTTTGTTACCCTGCACCGAGGAGCCCTGCTAGTTCATGCCCAACCCATCCATTCCGTCCGGCTCCAGGCCTTACTCGCCGCGCCGAATTTTCCTTCCGGTGCTCGGCCTTTTGGCGATTGTTTATCTTGCAGACTACTCCTGGTACCAGCTCCGCCTGCATTTCCCGAAATTAGGCCTGGCTACGGGCTCTGTCCATCGTGTGCGTTTGCTCGCAGTGCCCATCAAAAATAACCGGGTTGATTACGAAATCGACTCCGCCAAGCCGGAAGAGGACGTTCCCTGCGCTCACGCGCTTTTCCCGCGATCCGGCAACCGCCCTTGCTGGTACGTTACCCGTCACGCGAACGATCCGATTCCCATGTAATCGCCTCCACGGAGTTCTGCATCCCTGCTCCTGCTTGGCGATCCATCCGCTCGAGGCAAAAAGAGCTTTCAAATTGCAGGGCCACCGCCATGTCCGCCGGGTTTCCTGGCGGCGACCCCGCTTCCTCCGGTTTGCCCGTTACGGAAGACCTCCGGTCGTCGGTTCGGAAACTTTGTTCGAACCGGCCGAGGCGATGGCAAAGGAAAATGCCGTTTTCCCGGAGCCTGGCGTGAGGAACGGTGTCAGGGCAACAACTGCCGAGGCCGTGCCGTTGTACACCGTCTCGAGACCATCAGTCTGCTCATAGGTCAGGTTGTCCGCCGGGAATACGTTGATTCCGGCAAACACCGTGTTCCCGACCGTAATCCCCGGCAACGCCCGCGCCAGCGTGCGATGCTCGCTCTCCACTCCTTGGATTGCCGAAGCCACTTGCGCGAAATACGCGAGTTCCGAAGGTTTGTAGGGTTTTCCCGTCGGGTCCCGCTGCTCCCGCCGGTAGGGTTCGATCCTTGCCGCCATCAGACTGAACTCATGCACCGCCGTCAGGTACGCGCCTATAAATGCATCTTCGAGGGCCAGCAGGATGGGCAGGAAACTGTTCAGCGTGTCGAAGGTCCCGGTTGGAAAGTAAAACGTCTGAACCGGGTCCTTACCCGCAACGGTTCCCCCGGTCAGTTCCCGCAGCAGATTGGCGTGCGCCACCTCCGCCGAGAGTGCGCCCTGCAGATAGCCCACGTTCGCGAGGTTCGCCGGGTTGCTCAGCGAGCCACCCGGTCCCGCCAAATTCGGATCATCGATCACGCCGCCGACCAGTGAGTTGTAGTACATGGTCGTGGCCAGGTCTTCCGCAATCAGCGCCGCAGTGAAGATCTGTTGCGCCGTGTCGGAATGTTTGTCGTCGCGATCGCCATCCGGTTCTTCCTGTGCTGCGAGCGATGGGCCTGCGGAGGCGTTTACCCCGGCCAAGAGCCCGAGGCCGGTAAATCCCACCGCGGCCACACCTGTTTTCTGCAGGAAATTTCTGCGCCCCAATCCGAACAGCTTTGCTTCGCTTGTCTTCATGTCTCCCCCTTTTTCGGTTCGGACACAGCCTTCCGCTTCGGCCCGTGGTCGGACCTCTGCATGTCGCGCGATTTGCAAAGATCACGGGGGAGCCCAGCTTGCGCAACGAGCTCCCCCGCGTCATTGACGGAGCGGAACTGTGTCGTTCCACTTTGAGTACGCGCTCAACTTCCTTTTTGGATTGAAGAGAAATTCAGGTTGGAGCGAGGCCGAATCCAGAAAAGTGCGGATCACTCAGAGAGGCGCATCTGACCTCCTGGAGCTCAGAGCTAGGCCCGTTTATTCTTTCCGGGCGGGGAATCAGACCCAGCCTAGCTCGCCCCCAGCAATACCTTCGGCCCGGTTGGCTGCACGACGCCCCCAACCGGTTCAATGGTCACCGCAAACGCCTTTGCCTCGGTATTCGCCGGCACTTCCGCGGTCCACAACTTCCCCCACGCGTGGCCGCCCGGTCCGATAATGCCGGCGCTGATGGGCGTTCCATTCGTGGGAACCAGCCACATCTGATAGCTCTTATCCGGCGGCAGTGCCGGCAACTCCGCCGAATACACCATGACCCCTAGCTTCCCGTTGTACTTCACGAGTCCGTTGGCGTTTGCCGCATCTCCCGTGGCTGCCAGTTTGACTGTGATGGTGTCCGGCGCCGTCAGCACGCTCACCAGCTTTTCTTCCTCATCCCGGTCGTGAATCAGAGTCTCCGCCACATGGCGCTCTCGTACCAGTTGCGTCGAGATTCTCTGGTTCTGCCATGATAGCAAAAAGCTCACTACCGCCAGTGCCAGCGCCGCCGGCACCAGCACCCAGTTCCACCAGGAACTTCGAGTGTCCGCATCCATCCGGCCCTTCCCCATCTCCACCTCTTTTTTCAACGGCCACGCAGAGCGCTCTTCCGCCTCGTGGTTCGCCCGGATGCGCGCCATCAATTCCGCTTTCACCGTTCCCGCAGGCTGTTCCTGCTTCGCGGCGAACGCCAGCAGTGCTGCCGTTCCACGCGCCTCTGCCAGCTTTGTCGCGCACTCGCTGCACCCGGCAAGGTGTGTCTCGAGAGCCGCTGCTTCGCTCAGAGGTAAAGCGCCCAGGGCGAACAGCTCCAGCTCATCCGACCGAATGTGCTCTTCGTTGCTCAACTCAGCACCTTCTTCAACGTTTCCATCGCGCTCCGTATTCTGGTTTTCACGGTTCCGAGTGGTTGGCCCGTTTTCTCCGCGATCTCGGTGTGCGACATGCCTTCAAAGTATGCGCACTCGAGCGCCTCCCGCTGGCCGTCCGGCAGGCTTCCCATGACCGTGCGCACCTTATCAAGGAGCAGGCTTTGCGCCGCGTGTGATTCCACGTCTACACCAAACGTCACACCGTTTTCGTCCAGCTCTTCGCTCTTCCCGCTCTTCCGGCGCAGTTTCGATATCGCCCTGTGCCGCGCTGCCACGAGAAGCCAACCCGCCAGCGATCCTCTGGCCGGGTCAAACCGCCCCGCCGTTCTCCATACCTGGTAAAACAGATCCTGCAGGATCTCTTCCGCTGCGCCGGTATCGCGCAAAATCCGTTTGGCCTCGGAAAACACCAATCCGCCGTATCGGTCGTACAGTGCGGAGAGGGCCCCCTCATCCTTTTGCCCGACGCGCGCCAGTAACGACCAGTCGCTGGTGGCTTCTCCCGTTGCTCCTTCTGTCCTCACAACACCTCAGTCCCGCTCCCGTTTTCCTACTCATAGTACGCCAACTCTGCCGGCTTTGGATGTGCCCTCTCCGCGGCTCGTGTAACCCACCGGTTACCTCGTACGCTTGTTCGCAGCCTGTTCCGCTGCCAGAATGGCTTCATGTCCACTCCTCAATGGCTGAACTGGGCGCGCCGTCTCGAGGCCATCGCGCAATCCGGACTGACCTACTGCAAGGACAAGTTCGACATCCAGCGTTATCACGAGATCCGCGAGATCTCGTCAGAAATGATGGCGTCCGGGGCTGCCCTTCCTAGTGCCGCACCCATCACGGAGCTTTTTGCGCAGCAGTCCGGCTACGCCACACCCAAAATTGATTTCCGCGTGGCAGTATCGCAGAACCACCGTATTCTGCTGGTCCGCGAACTCGAAGACGGTGGCTGGACCCTCCCCGGGGGTTGGGCCGATGTCGGCGAGCCTCCCTCGATCGGTGCCGCTCGCGAAGTCCGCGAAGAATCCGGCTATGAGGTCCGGATTACCAAGCTTGCTGCCGTGTACGACCGTGATGTTCAGGGTCATCCCCCGCATGCGTTCCATGCCTACAAACTTTTTTTCATTGGCGAACTCACGGGAGGTTCATCGAGGGACAGCCAGGAAACCGCAGATGCCCAGTTCTTCCAGGAGGACCATATTCCTCCGCTTTCTTTGTCCCGCGTCACTCCTGCCCAGATCCGACACATGTTCGAACATTTCCGCCATCCTGAGCTTCCGACCACGTTCGACTAACGTACGTCCTGGCCTCCACAGGGTCGACGCTCGAGCGTCGCCTTGGCCCGCTCCACCCGCCCCGGGAGAGCCACCCGGGGGAATCCATCCTTTTCCGACTGCGCTTTCTGGCCTAAACTAACCTGCGAGGTCGCTTGTTCCCCACGCAATTCCCGTGAGGCCGCTCTGTCCCGTTCCTTTGACGTTCTCATCCTAGGTGCCGGTGCCGCCGGACTGTTCTGTGCCATCGAGGCCGGCAAGCGCGGGCGGCGCGTCGCCGTCGTCGAACATGCCGACCGTCCCGGCAAGAAAATTCTCATCTCCGGCGGCGGGCGTTGCAATTTCACCAACATTCACACCACGCCTGATCATTTCCTCTCCGCGAATCCCCACTTCGCGAGATCCGCTCTGGCCCGTTTCACGCCCGCCGATTTTCTGGCGCTAGTTAAGAAACACCGCATCCCATATCATGAGAAAACTCTCGGCCAGCTCTTTTGTGACCATTCCGCCAGCAACATCACCGACCTGCTCGAATCGGAATGTCGCGCTGCGCAAGTCCAGATTTTCCTTAGCACTCGGGTCACCGAGGTTTCTCGCGTCACGGAGTTTATCCTCCGCTCCGATGCCGATGAATTTCGCGCGCCCGTACTCGTTGTTGCCACCGGCGGCCTCTCGATTCCCAAAATGGGCGCCACTTCGTTCGGATATGACCTGGCGCGCCAGTTTGGCCTGAAAGTCATCCCCACGCGTCCCGGGCTCGTCCCGCTGCTCTTCGATCGCTCCGATTGCCGGCGCTATTCCGAACTCGCCGGTGTCTCGACCGAGGTCGTCGCTTCAGCCGTTGGTAAAATCTCCTTTCGCGAAAAAATGCTCTTCACGCATCGCGGACTGAGCGGCCCTGCCATTCTCCAGGTCTCTTCCTACTGGAACGAGGGCCAGCCGATCCGTCTCGATCTCGCTCCCGAACGCGATGCCACCGCTCCCCTCCGCAGCTCGGGTCGCCGCGATCTAGCCGCGGCGCGCCGGGCGCTTCAGGAATTTCTCCCCAATCGGCTTGCCGAGCGCTGGCTCGAGTTTCACGCTCCGTCCGGCTACACGAATCCCGCGCTCGCCGCCTTTGAAAGGGAACTACATGACTGGACGCTCCTCCCGTCGGGGACCGAAGGCTACGAGAAAGCCGAAGTCACCTCGGGTGGCGTGGATACCCGTGAGCTCTCCGGCAAATCGATGGAGTCCCGGACGGTGCCCGGACTATTTTTCATCGGCGAAGTGGTCGACGTCACGGGCCAGTTGGGCGGCTTCAATTTCCAGTGGGCTTGGGCCTCTGCCGCCGCTGCCGGACGTTGTTTATAATGTCCAATCAAGAGTCGGGTTTCAGGTTGGCTTGTCGTCCCGGGGCATGTCCGGGGGGAGATGCGTTGACGAGCTCAGTCTTTGCGCGGCTGCGAACGCTGCAATTCATCCGAGCCGTGCCTCAGGGGTTTGCTCCACTCGGTACCGTTTGAGCAAGCTTCCCGTTCGGTATCGTGCAACAATCGGGTGATTCCTTGCACACTGGGAGCAACGCCAAGGAGACTCGCGCATGGCACCAAGAAGCAGCTTCGTTGATATGAGGGCGGAGCAGGAAAGACTGACGCAGAGCTGGAAAGCGGAAGGGCGACTGAGCGAAGCGTGGGCGGTCGCAGACCCAGAAATAGTGGAGATCTTCTCTTCCGGTGTTGCCTTCGGCGTGGCCATGGGACGCCGCAGTCGCACCGACCCCGCCTACTCACCCGATGAGTGGCGCAAAGCACTCCGTGAAGCCGTCGAAGAGGCCGCCTTGATGGAAGAAAAACTCGAAAAGGCCAGAGAGGCGATGGAGAAGAAGTGATCTCCGGACCCGCCGGTTCCCACGGGCTTTACCCACAGCCAGCGAAAGAGTAGAACCACCCTTTTGCCAGCCCCTCGGTCCGGTTGCCGGGACGGCCATCAGAGACGGCCTGTAACCTCGCCTCCGACGCATTCTGCAATCTGCCAGGCTCACTCGGAAGGGAGCCAGAATTTTTTTATCCTGCTTTCGCATGGATACGCTGCGTCTGGCAGGTCCGTCCATGCGCGCCAAGCGCCCTGGCTCTCGTCGTCGCGACAGGGAACGCCTGTGCTGTATCGCGGGTCCAGTACATAACCCGCAGGGAACATGCCTCCGCGTGCCGCTGTGCTACAGTTGCCTGGGGTTGCTACCTTTCTCCGGCACGAGGTTCTCTTCATGGTCCGGACAAACCTTCCACTTCTTGCTTTTCTGGTCTTAGCCTCTGACTCTTTTGGCAGCCAGGTCCCTCGTCAAGATCTCCCCGAAAATCGCGCCGCACTCCCCGCCCAGGAAATGGTGAGGCTGACGGCCCGCTCCGATCTGGTGCTCGTCCCCGTCATCGTGACCGACAAGTCCGGCCAGCCAGTATCCGGCCTGCAGAAAGATGCATTCCGGATCGAGGAGAACGGCAAAGTCCGGGTCACTGCGATCTTTGAAGAAGCAACAACTGAAAATCCCTCTAGCCTCGCAAAGCAACCTGTCACTGAGGTCCATTCGAACTTTCTCCCCGGCAGCGACAATCTATGGCGAATGACCATCGTCGTCCTCGACCTGATCAATACCTCCTCGATGCGGCAGCTAGAGGCCAAGGAGCGACTGGTCGATTACTTGTTACGCAGTGCCCAACGCGACGAATCCATGGCCCTGTTTGCGCTCGCTCCCAACGGCCTTCGCCAGCTCCATCCCTTCACCGCTGACACTGCGGTGCTGATCGAAGCGTTGCAAAAGCTCAAGCTCTCGCTCAGTTCGGAAGAACGCACTCAACCGCCAGAGCAGCTTGCCGACGTTTCGTCCTCGCAGCAGCAAGCCTCCGATGAAGAGCAGCTGATGTCGGACGCGCTGAAAGATCTGGATGCGACAATCACCGCCAACGACCAGCGCCTGGCGACCCGCGAGACCCTCGACGGCCTGACCCAGCTGGCTCGCGCCTTTCAGACCATTCCCGGCCGCAAGACCCTCCTGTGGGCTACCGGAGGTTTCCCGTTCACAATCGACGACCCGCAATCGTTTGCCCGTCAGGGCGACGACCTGCGTTCCGAATATGAAGAAGCGTGGCGCACCCTGAATTCCGCAAACATCGCCGTCTATCCCGTCGACTTAAATGAGATGGACGTCCGTAGCGGGTCACTGCCGAGCGCGAATACCGGAGTTTCTTCTTCGCAGATCGCGGATATGCGCGGAACCAATGGCCTGAAGAGCCCGATCCGTCTGCCTTACGACAAAACCATCCAGCAGCGCCTGACCTTGCACGCCTTCGCCAACGCAACCGGCGGCCGCGCCTGTATCACGGTGGCAGAACTAGAAAGATGTTTTGCCCAGGCCGTTGACGATTCGCGCGACTACTATCTCCTCGGCTACTATCTCGAAGGAGATACAGAACCCGGATGGCGCAAACTGAAGGTCAGAATGGTGCCGGAAGGTCTGCACGTCCGCTACCGCACTGAGTTCTACGTGGCCCCCAGACTCACGGACACACCCGAAATCCGGCGCAAGGAGCTCGTTGACGCCCTGGCGTCGCCTGTCGACTACACGGGCTTACGCCTGAATGCCCGCCTCTTGCCGCCCTCGGCGGCCCCGTCATCCGCATCCACGGCGGAGCCGAGGCCGGCCGAGTTCATGCTCGCGATCATGGGGGATTCGATATTCATCGATCGGCAAAACGGAAACGCCATTAACCTCGAGGTGACCACACTCGCCTTCAATGGCAGCCACAAGGCCGTTGCCAGCATTTCCCAGACGATCGCGAGCAAGCTCACTCCTGAACGGATGCAGAAAATACTCCAATCGAGCCTGGGAACTCCCCAGAAAATCGCTCTTCCGCCCGGCAAATACGAAATCAAGTTCGCCGTTCGGGACAACCAGAGCGGGCTGCTCGGAACACTCTCTGTACCCCTCGACCTGAACTAGGTCGTGTGTGCCCCCTCTTGTTCCAGTAAGCCCCGTCTTTTCTGGTCCATAGCATCCCGCCTAGCCCCAGTCCCTCCCATTACCTCCTGCCCATTGCGCTCTCCGGATCTCGGTGCCACAATCAGCCCTTAGCCCGCTTTGCGGGGCCAGCCAGTGGCTGGAAACCGTTCCGCCTCTTCCGGTGTCTAATACCTAGAGCGGACAATGGTTGGGGCTTTCTTGCCCGACCAAGCCAGGCCGGTTCGCCGGTGCCCGTTTCTCGGGCGCAGGTGAAGAAAGGCAGACCGTGTCCGATTGGGCCAGCGCCCTGTCGTGGGGCAGAGATGAAGCCGAACTTGTGACTGAGCTGCAGGCTGGCTCGGAGACGGCGTTCGACTGGCTGGTTACCCATTATCACGGGCCGGTGTATAACCTGATTCTCGGCATGCTCGCCGACACCGCCGATTCTGCCGACGCCGCTCAGGAAGTTTTCTTAAAAGCTTTTAAGGGGATTCGCCATTTCCGGCAGGGCAGTTCCTTGAAGACCTGGCTCTACCGGATCGCCATTCGCGAAGCCTTGAACCATCGCCGTTGGTTCAAGCGCCATCTGCAGAAAAACGTTTCCATCGATGCGGAGCCGGAAGAGGGATTTGCCCATATCGATATCGAGGATCTTGGCGCCACTCCCTTCGATCAGCTTGCGGCACTGGAAATTCAGATCGCCGTCCAGGGCGCGCTGCAGCAGGTCCCCGAGGTTTTTCGTGGCGCGGTGATCCTCCGCGATCTGGAAGGGTTGAGCTACGAGGAAGTTGCCGAAGTTCTGGACGTCAGCGTCGGCACAGTGAAGTCGCGCATCCTTCGTGGCCGCCGGGCCCTGAAGGAAATTCTTGAGCCGCTGCTGGGTGAACGCGAAGCCATGAAGCGCAAGGAAGACGGTTCCATCGCAGCAAAGAAGCAAGTGGCATCGACGGCGATGGGGTTTGCTGCCCAGGTTGGTTTACAGGTGGCCTACGTGCGGGCCGCCGATTCGGCACCGGTCGAGGGGAACGTGCGTCCTGATGTGACGCGAGAGGATCTATCATGAAGTGCATGACTGTACGTGCGCGCCTTGCCGGCTATCTCGATGATGCCGTGGAAAGTGCTCCCCGCCCCGAGGAGCGCCGCGAAATTGGTCAGCATCTGGATCGCTGCGAAAAATGCCGCGAAGAACTGCAGCGCTACCGCAAGTTGTCGGTTCTGCTCTCCCGAATGCCGCGCGCCGTGCCGCCTGCTGATCTCGCAATTCGTATCAAAGTCGCCGCTTCCCAGGCCCAGGAGTCCCAGGGCTGGTCGCGCCGTTGGCAACGTCTGCAGGACCGCGGCGAAATTCTGCTGGATAACGTTTTTCGTCCCCTTACCGTCCCCGCAACCGGCGGTCTTTTCTCTGCCATTATCGTTTTTGTTTTCGTTCTGCACATGATCATGCCCGGGATTACCGTGAAAGCCGATCCCAACGATATTCCCCTCGGGTTATTGCGGCCCGCGGAACTCATCTCGCTTTCCGGATACCCGGATGCCATTGTCGCTGAAGTGCAGCATCCCGATGTGGACCTGGAGCACGATCTGCTGGTGGATGTGACCGTCGATGCCCAGGGCCAGATGACCAACTACAATATCATCGCCGGTTCCGACTCTCCCCAGTTGCGGCATCAGCTCGATCAAATGCTGTTCTTCTCCCGCTTCCGGCCGATGCTCAGTTTTGGCCGGCCCACGGCGGGCGGCCACGTGGTCTTGAGCTTCAGCGCCGTTCATGTCCGCGGCTGATTGGCCACCAGGCCTCGAGAATCAGTCCCGGAATTGCCGCACAGATCTGCCCCTGTCCTTCCGACCAGATAGCTTTTCCGATTAGAACTGTCCCTCGTTGTCGCATCCATTTTCCCTCCCCGGTGTTCAATGGAAGCAGGAGCTTCCCAGATGGCCACCGTACTGCGTTGCTTGATGATCATTGCCACGATCGTGCTGCTCGCGTTACTCCTTACGCCCACGCTCCACGCCGCACCTCCGCAATCGAGCGCCGCCGACGTGACCTTGTTCAATGCCGCGAACCGCGACCGCTCGGCCGCCGGGCTGCCTCCCCTCGAATGGGACGCCGCACTCGCCGCATCCGCGCACCAGCACGCGGTCCGCATGGCCCAGGCGAATACGCTCTCACACCAGTTTCCGGGCGAACTTCCCATGCAGGATCGCGCCCGCCAGGCCGGTGCTCGCTTCAGCCTGATCGCAGAGAACGTTGCCGAAGGTCCCACCGTCACGGGCTTGCACACCCAGTGGATGAATTCGCCGCCGCACCGTGCCAACCTTCTCGATCCGGACCTGAACTCCGTCGGCATTTCGGTGGTGCAAGCTGGGAATATGCTCTTTGCCGTAGAAGACTTCTCGACCGCCGTTCCTGCACTTTCTGTCGACGCCCAGGAGCAGCAGGTGGCGTCGCAACTGGCGGCGCACGGACTTCACCTGCTGAACGCTTCGGCCGACGCGCGCAAAACCTGCGAACTCGACCGCGGCTATGCGGGGCAGAAGCCCGCGAGCGTCCTGCGCTACGAGGTTTCAAGCCTCGCGCGGCTCCCGGACGACATCGAGCAGAAGCTGGCCTCCGGCCGATATCACCAGGCGGCCGTGGGGGCCTGCCAATCCGGGGGCTCGGCGGAGTTTGCCCGTTTCCGCATCGCCATCCTGCTGTACTAATCGAACCCATTCCCCTGACTAATACCGCCCATAAGGAATTCGGAGTTGCCTTTTCTACACTACCCGCTAGACTGGCACCCATGAATTCGCAGGTCTATTCCTCCTGGTGGCGATTTACATACCGTTCCTATCGAGAGCGAGGGGCCGCCGTCTAGGCAGGTTGATTTGAGAGATCTTCGGCCCACTCAGAGCGAGTGGGCTTTTTTATTTTGGGCCGGCACATACGGCGAAGGGAAAAGAGAACCGTCATGATCATTTCCATGAAACTGCACGCATCGCGCGAGGAGATTGACGAAGTTTGCGGGATCGTGAAGAACTTTGGTTACAAAGTGCACAGCATCGAGGGCGAAGAGCGGGTGGTCGTCGGCGTCGTTGGCGTAGGTGACGTGACCGCCTGCCTGGAGTCGGTCGAATCACTGCCGCAAGTTGAAAACGTCATGCGCATCACCGCTCCGTACAAGTTCGTCAGCAAGGAATTCCGCAAGGGCAAGACGCGCATCCGGGTGAACGGCACAGAAATCGGCGGCGACGAATTTATCGTGATCGCCGGGCCGTGTTCGGTCGAGAGCGAAGAGCAGATCATGCGCTCGGCCGAAGCGGTGGCCAAGGCTGGCGCGAAGCTGCTTCGCGGCGGCGCGTTCAAGCCGCGCACCTCGCCCTACGATTTCCAGGGCATGGAAGAGGAAGGATTGAAACTGCTCGAGAAGGCCAAAAAGGCCACCGGTCTCGCAATTGTCACCGAAGTGATGGGCGATCGCGACGTGGAACTGGTTGCGAGGTACGCCGACGTCCTGCAGGTGGGCGCGCGAAACATGCAGAATTTCATGCTGCTGAAGGCGCTCGGGAAGTGCGGGCGCCCGGTGCTGCTGAAGCGCGGCCTGAGCAGCACGATCAAGGAGCTGCTGATGAGCGCGGAGTACGTCACTGCGCACGGCAATCCCGATGTGATTCTTTGCGAACGCGGCATCCGCACGTTTGAAACCGCCACCCGCAACACCTGCGATATCTCTGCGATCCCGGTGCTGAATGAGATGACCCACCTGCCGGTCATTCTTGATCCGAGCCACGCCACAGGGAAGCGCAGCCTGGTACCCGCCTTGGCGCGCGCCGGCGTGGCCATTGGCGCCGACGGCCTGATCATCGAAGCCCATCCGGCGCCGGAGAAGGCGATCAGTGACGGCGCCCAGTCGCTCGAACTCGGCCAATTTGCCCGCATGATGGAAGAACTGAAGCCGTACATTGAACTGTGGAAGCTGGCGCGGAAGAGGGAACTGGTCGCCGCTGCAGCGCAGCAATAGAGGACAGGCGAAAATCGAGGACAGTCCGGGCGGTGGGCTCGTACGCGGAGGGTGGTCCTGTGGCGCTTCGCTCGTGAGGTCCAGTTCGGGGCGGTTCGGCCAAGCCGCTGAGCGAGAGTCGCTAAACCTGCTACTATCGGCCCAGGAAGCAGAAGGGAGCAATCATGCGCTGGTATCAATACGTGGCGTACTTCTTCGGCGGCGCTTTCCTCGCAAACGCGCTGCCCCATCTCGGCAATGGAATCTCTGGCAATGCTTTCCAGAGTCCCTTCGCATCACCGCCGGGGGTCGGCTTGTCCTCCTCGACGGTCAATGTCCTGTGGGGCCTGTTCAATCTGGCCATCGGCTACCTGCTGGTCTGCCGTGTCGGCAATTTCAGTCTTCGCAGGACCCAGCACGTGCTGGTGCTCGGGGCGGGCATTCTCGTGATGGCGCTCATGCTGGCACGCGCGTTTGGACGCCTCCACGGCGGGTTGTGAGGGGCAGAAAACCTACTGATTCCAGAACCCGGAACGGACTTCCCGAGGGCCTAGAGTCTTCTCCAAGAGCAAGCAGATCTCCCCAGCCGGGGTAAGCCGGAGCATTGCCTGCAAATGAGTCTGTGGACGTCTTGTTTTTAGTGGTCGCAGGGCTTCGTTTCGAGGCCTTTGACCAGGGTCTTCAGCAAGGAGCCATCGGGTAGATCGCCGCTGATCTCCCAGATCATGACGCCGGCAAGATGGTGTTTCACCACATAGTCCATCTTGAATTCCAGCTCGAGGGGATCGTCGAAGGTCCAGAAGTTGGTGCCGTCGTAGAGCCACGGGGCTTGGGTGGTCGGATCGCGGTATTCGGTCAGCTGATTCTTGATGGTGACAATGTAGTTGTATTCCGAGCCTGAGCCGACCGGAGTGCCGGGATCGAACAGACCGTTGTTGGTATCGGGCACGTCGGTCCACTCGTATCCATAGAAGGGCACACCGAAAACGATTTTGTCCGGTTCGACGCCCATTCCGAGATACGCTTCCACCGCATAATTTGCGTTGTTGGTCGGGTCGGAGTCCAGTGCGGCCTGGTAGAGCGGAGCGACGAACCCGGTCGTGTAATTCCAGGGTCCGTCGAAATCGTAGTTCATCAGGTTGAAATGACTGAGCGAATGCTGGACGGTCTTGAGGTCGATGTACTGATAGGCCCAACTCCCGGCCGGCGCCGCGATCGACAGAGTCATCCCCGGGCGGATGCGGTCGAGCTGCGTACGGAACTCCCGGAGCAATGCCGTGAAATTCGTTTCGTCTTCCGGGGTGGCCGGAAACTCCCAGTCGATATCGAAGCCTTCGAAGATTCCGGGCTCGTGCAGGCCGGGAGCGAAATTGCCTCGGATGTACATGTCGATGCAGCTCTTTACGAAAGCTTCGCGATTCTCGGGAAGAGCGGCGGTGCTGAAGGCGTTCGGGTCGGCGCTGCCGCCGCCGACCGACATGACGATCTGCAGGTCGGGATAACGCTTCTTCAGTTCCTGCAGCTGATGAAAATTGCCGACGAAAGCCCCGGGATCGGTGCTATCGGCAACGCCGTTGACGGTCTCATCGGCGGTAAACGCGTACTGATAGTCGGCGTAGGTGTCGAAGCTGGCGCACTGATTGTTGACCACGTTCGCGAAGGCGTAATTCAGATGCGTCAGGCGAGTCGCGGAGCCCGTGGTAACCACGTTTTTGACAAAATAACTGCCAAATACGTATCCGCCATAAACGCCCCATTGTGGGAAGTAGCCGACCACTTTGGGTTGGCGGTGCTCCCGGTCGCCGGGATCCTGTGCCGATGCTTGCGCCAGCAGAGCGGTAGCGGCAACCAGCAGAACAGTCAGCATGCGTTTTAGAAAACTCATAGTACCCACCTCCGGGCCGAAACGCGCCATTGAATCGTTTTAATGAGGGGACAGAACACTCGCAGGTGTAGCAAATTGCAACGGGGGGGTCAAGGCTATTGTGTGAGTATCGCGAGGGGGGCGAGCGGAACCGCCCAGAAAGAGTGAAGCCCGGGGGGGTTAGTCCCGGGCTTCCTCTGGTTCAGGGTCCGAAGGTCGCGCCAGGGATAACACGCTGCCTCCGGTGGTGGGATGTTTAGGATGGATTCACGGGGTTAGGTACATCGCGGTTTGGTACGGGGAACCGTGCGGGCGCTCCGGCAAAGAGCGCTCGGCTTAAAAGCTTGCGCAGGAAGGCGCGCTCAGAAGGCGGCCGCTGGCTCAATTGAGAAAGCAGGCGACGGTAATCGCTTGTGGACAAGCCGTGCGAATTGCGTCTGCCGCGCCTGGATGGTGCGGCCAAGGTTAAGGGGCCAGGGCCAGAGATCAGGATCACTTTCGACATGGGGTCCTCCAACCCGTCACCCGGTCTTCCAGGTGATGGAATTACTGTGACTACCCGATGACAGTCGGTACTTTGCCGCAGGACCGAGAAAACGACAATGCACGCGGGGTGAACTCGAGGTAGACCGCGGGTGAACTGCCCCGGGCCTGGTAAGTCATTCCTATCGGGTCAGATAGCCCCGCGGGGGCGCACTCGCCCGGGGAACGGGTCTCCCGAGCCTGGGGCAGACGATCGGGATACGGAATCGCAGCGAAGTTTGGTATATTCCCCGCTGATTCGGGGACGGAGCGTGGGCTCCTCTGGGCAGCAGAACACCTTGCTGAAATTTGGAAAATTCTCGGTAGATCCTCGCGCCGGTGAACTGTACCGGGGCGGCAAGAAGATCAAGTTGCAGCAACAGCCCGTGCAGGTGCTGCTCGCACTGCTTGAGAAGTCGGGCGATATCGTCACCCGCGAGGAACTGCGGAAGAGAATCTGGCCCGCAGACACCTTTGTCGATTTCGAGCACAGCCTGAACACCGCGGTCAAGAAATTGCGGATGGCACTGGGCGATCGCGCCCAGAAATCCAAGTTTGTCGAAACGCTGCCGAGGCGCGGTTACCGGTTTCTGCCGAGCGTGGAAGCGGGTGAGCAAAAGGCGGTGGCCAAGCCCCGGGGCAGCCACCTCGAAGGGAAGGTCTTTAGGCTGGTCGCGGAGGAGGGGACGGAGTGCCTGCTCGCGCCGATTGACGGGAAATCGCTCGAGGAGTGGCGTCGTCTGACCGGACTCGACGACGACGTGGGTGTCTCCATGATGATTACGGAGAAGCGGTTGCTGCTGCTCGAAGCTGCGAAAACAGTGCGACTCCTGGCCCGGGAGGACCGCACCGGCTGGTGCGAAGTGCGCATTCTCGAAGGCGAGCACTACGGCAAAACCGCCCTGCTCAGCCGTAAATCCCTGCGAGTTGCCGAGAGTCCCAAAACCAAGCCGTAAGTTCCAGCTCCGCAGGCAATCTCGCGTTGCCGGACGTTGCGCTTGCCGAACGGTCGTCCGCGCTTGCCAGCCTCAACACCAACACCTGTCCACTGGAATAGAAACTCCCGCCGGTCGCGGTTTTGGCCTGCTGCAGCGGATTCTTCGGAAGGAAGTGCGTCACCTCGGCGACCCGGCCGGTGCTGCAGAGCGTTTTCTCCACGTAGTCCCGCTCCTCGTCGATGTTGGGATCGATCCTGTGGGTCAGACCGTTGTTGCGCTGGTCCTTCTCGAATCCAATGTCGTGCGTGGCGGCGCCAACCCACAATGTTTGACCGTTTACGGTAAAGGGCGCCTTCCAGATACGCAAGTGATTGCGCGAGGCGACTACGGCGATGGGTTCTGCGTGCGCCCAACCGAAGTCCTGGGGCCGGTCGAAGAGGTAGAGCGGGCTCATCGGCATGGTGAGATAGGACTCTTTCGAGAGGCTGGCGATGGCGCCGGCGAGAATGGTGGATTTAACGTCCGCGTCGACGTGGACCCATCCGGCGCTCGTAAAGGTCTTCTTCATCTCCTCTTCGCTGCCCAGGATCAGGAAGTTCACCATGTCTCCTGGATTGCCCTCCCGGTCGCTGATCCGGCGCGGGATTTTGCCGAACAGCGCATTGTCGATGCCCGGCAGGGAGGGCACCTGGCGCGCGACCTCCTTCGGGGCGCTCGCGTCGGCTGCGTAGACCGTCACGGTCACGGTATAGGAGCCTTCGCCGGTGTCGCTCGCCGTCTGATTGATGCCGACAGAGAGTTTGCCGCTGACCGGTGCGATGACGTCCTTGCTCGTACCGATCAGAAACGGCTCGGCAATATCCGGGTCTCCCACCTTCCCGATCAGTGCGCCGCGTCCGGCGTCATTGAAAGGCAAAATGCGAATCAGATCTTTGAAGCCGCGCGTCAGGCCTGCCGGCCCGTTGTCCACCTTGGCGTCGGAATAGCGCAGCTTGCCCGCGGCCGTGACCACCACGCGTTGACCCGGCTCGAGAGAAATGCCCGTATCGGTCCAGACCTTGCTGCCTTCGAGCGTGAAGTCCTTCGAAAGGAGTTGCGCGGTAGAAGGCGCAGCGCTTGACGAACTCCTGGTTGCGGCCGGCCCGGCGGAAGCCGGGCTCTGCGCGTTCGGGCTTCCCGGCTGGCCGAGCGGAGTAAGGCAAAGCGAAAAGAAAAGCAGGAAGAAGAGGTTCTGCATAGGCTTTCTACCCGCCGGGTCCCAGCCGGGCGGATCTTCTATTCCTAACAAAAGGAGCGAGGGCTGACAAGGCCCCTCCCGTGGCCCTTCCCGTGGGACCCCCCTTCCGGTTCGAGCGAGTTCCTGGAGCGCGGGGCAACGGATGGGTCGCCCGGGCTCATCCATTCCCTAGGAGCGACGACCCCGCAGGCGCGGGAAGGAAGACGCTTCCTTGACTCGCAGAAAGGGCGCCTGTACATTGACTAAAGTACGTGGCAGCGTGATTCCTGAATGTCCGTATCCTCAGTCGATACCGCCATCCAAGCCTCATGAGCCTGCCCGGGCGTGCGCGCGGTCAGAGACAGAACCCTAGCGCAAGACAAAGACGAGATGCCGAATAAAATTTGCGAAAAGATTTGTGCCCTTTTGCTCCTGCTGGCTGCCGGTGCTGTTGAAGCCAGTGCGCAAGCGCCCCCGCCGCGGCCGAGGCCGCAGGCCGCCCCGACCACGGCCTCGAGCATCGATGTCAGCGAAGCCATGTTCACCACCATGTGCGCGCTCTACGCGGCTGGCTACGAGGGCGACGTGAACCCTGACAATTGGGGCACCTTTCGTGCCCAGATGCGCGAAAGACTGAAGAACCAGCAAGGCCCGGCGGTGGTGGCGGTGAAGGAATTTTACCGCGGGCATCAATTCCGCGATCCCGGGGAGATGTTGTCGCGTTTTGTGTGGTTCGGGTTGGTGTCCGGTCCGGCACCCAAATTTCAACCGGTGCTGCGGCGCGACGAACTTCCTCCGGAAGTTTTGGAACTCGAAGGCTTCAGCGACGTCCTCTCCAACTACTATACGGAGCAGAAAATCGGCAAGATTTGGAGAGAGGTTCAGCCGCTCTACGATCGGGAAATTGAGAGATTGCACGACCCGGTGTCACAGATTCTTTTTACCGCCGGCACCTATCTTCGAGCGGTGGTCGATCCGGCGATGCAGAGGACCTTTACGATCGTTGTGGAACCACTGGTCGGGAGAATTACCAACGTACGGAGCTTCGGGGATCACTACGCGATCGTGCTGAGCGGAACCGAAGAGATTCCGACCGATGTGGTACGCCATGCCTATCTGCACTTTTTGCTGGACCCCCTGCCGCTTATGTACCCGCATGTGATTTCGGTCAAGCGGCCGCTGTTTGAGATTGCCGCGAAGGCGCCGAAGCTTGCGCCGGACCTTCTCGACGATTTTCCCGGCTGGTTCGGGGAATGCACGGTGCGGACGGTGGAGCTGAAGCTCAGGCGAATGTCGCCGAGCGAGCGGGAACTGGCCCTCGAAGCCAATGACGCGGACGGCTACATCCTGGTGCGGCCCATTTTTCAGGGACTGGCGGACTATGAGAAGGGAGAGCCCTCTTTCAACAGCTATTTTCCCGATCTGATCCGCAAGATCGACGAGAAAACGGAACTGGCACGGGTCACCGCAATCCGGTTTGCTCCGACCCCCACCGCGGCAGAAACCAAGCAATTGAACAGCGAGAGCGTGAGCAAGAAAATGGCCCGGGTGACTACGCTACCGAGCGACCCGATCGCCGTCGCGGCGCTCACCGAAGGCGAGAAGCAACTGGCGGCCAAGAATCCGCGGGGCGCGGAGACCTGCTTTAAGACCGTCCTCGATAAGTACCCGAACCAGCCGCGTGCCTGGTACGGGATGGGCATGGTGGCGGTGCTCGACCACGATGCAGAAAAGGCCAAAGAAGCTTTTGGCCGATTGACAACCGGAGAACACGCCGCGACGCAGGATCCGATGGTGATGGCCTGGTCGCATGTTTACCTGGCCCGAATTTATGACGATGAAGGGCATTCCGAGCAGGCCAGGGCGGAATATCAGGCGGTGCTGGAAGTAAAGGGAGCCCCGGCGCAGGCGCAGCAGGCGGCGCAAAAGGGACTGGGTGACCTGGATTTGAGAAAGCCGTCCGAGCGACCGTAAACGAAAAAAAGGAGAACGGGTTATGAAGGTGAACAGCAAGCAGGCGAGGATGGCACTGGTTCTAGCGGTTGCTCTGACTGGAACTGCGGCCGCCTATGGACAAGCAGCAGGCACGGCGCCGCCGCCGCAGCCCGCCCCGGCAGCGGGCGATAAGCCCGCCGCGCCGCAGCAGGGTGCACCGCTGACGCTTGAATCGACGCCGGCGCCGGTCAACGCCGAAGAAGATGCGGCGATCAAGGCCTTCCGCGAAAGCAAACCGGAGGACCTGACCCAGAAGAATCAGGCCGCCGAAACCTTCCTGCAGAAATACCCGCAAAGCCGCTATTGCGCGGAAGTGTACAGCTGGCAGGTGAGGTACTTCCTCAGCAAGAACGAAGTGGACAAGATGGAAGCAGCCGGAGACAAGCAACTCGCGCTGACGCCGAATGACGCGCAAACGTTGGTGATCGTAGGATCGACCTTGCCGCGGGCCATGAACGCCTCGACCCCGGAACCACAGAAGCGGCTCGCCAAGGCCGAGCAATACTGTCAGAAGGCGCTCGACGTGTTGCCCACCATGACCAAGCCGGAAGGCATGACGGACGAACAGTTCCTGCGCGCCAAGAATCAGACAGCGGCTATGGCCTATAGCGGGTTGGGACTGGTGGCGTTCCGCAGGGGCAAGTTTGTCGATGCCATCCCGAACTTCGAGCAGTCCGTGAAGATCGACCCGCAACCGGATCCGGTGAACTACTACCTTCTCGGCATCTGCAACGAAAAAACAGCTCATTTCGAAGACGCGGTGACCGATTTCACGAAGTGTTCGGCCATTCCGGGCGGCGTGCAGGCCACCTGTCAGCAGTCGATCGATGAGGCAAAGAAACTCGGGGCCACGCAGTTGAGCGCACCGAAATAACCCCAGCCGGGCTGTTGGACGGCAGGAGCGGACTTCATGACTCGCGGTGATGATGCGCGATTGATCGAACGGCTCGGTTACGTGTTTCGTGACCAGCACCTGCTGGATCGTGCATTGACGCACAGTTCGGCGGTCCCGGAACTGCGTGCGGCCAAAGGGGAGGACATCGCGTTCATCGGTTCCGCGGTGCAGGATAACGAACGGCTGGAGTTTCTGGGCGATGCGGTGCTCGAATTGCTCACCAGTGAATTTCTGGTGACCCATTTCCCGGAATGGTCGGAGGGGCAGCTTTCAAAAAGCCGCGCGAGGATTGTAAACGCGCATTCCCTCGAAATCGCGGCGAGAAATCTGGGCTTGGGAGATCACCTGCGTCTTGGCCGCGGGGAAGAGAAAACCGGCGGTCGGGAGAAACCGGCGTTGCTGGCCGACGCTTTTGAAGCAGTGGTCGCGGCGATCTATCTGGATGGAGGGCTCGAGCCCGCACGGGACTTGCTGAAGAAAACCGTTTTGTTGCTGGCCAGCGAGGACGGCGAACGGATCGCCGAATCCGACCGCAAGAGCGCTCTGCAGGAATTTCTCCAGGGAAAAGGCGGGCAGTTGGCCGAGTACCGCCTGGCGGGGGAATCGGGCCCGGACCACCAGAAAACCTTTATGGTGGAAGTGTGGGTGAAGGGAGAGTGCATGTCCAGCGCCGAGGGCAGCACCAAGAAAGAAGCCGAACAGAAGGCGGCCCGCAGCGCGCTCGAAAAATTGCAGCAAGCGGACCAGAAAACCAGCCAAGAGGTCGGACCGAATGCCGGATGAGACGCCTGGTCCGGACAACGTCATCGTGCAGGACCCGTCCGGCGAGGCAGTTCCGGCGCAGGCCGAGGCCGATCACCAGGACGACACCCACGTCAACCAGACCACCTTCTCCGAATATCTGGAGTCCTTGCTGGTCACGGTGATTCTGGCCTTGTTTGGAACCAGCTTCGTCGTGCAGGCATTCAAGATCCCGTCACAATCGATGGAGCGGACCCTGCTCGTGGGTGATCACCTACTGGTGAATAAGTTTGTTTTCGGCGGACGTGGCGCGTGGTACGACAGATTCCTGCCTTACCGGGAATTGCAGCGCGGTGACATCATTGTCTTCAAGTTTCCCTATCAGGACCATCCGCACTTTGTGAAGCGCGTGATCGGTCTGCCCGGGGATCACCTGAAAATCGTGGACCAGCAGGTGTACGTAAATGAAAAACTGCTCAACGAACCCTATGTGGTACACGATCCTTCCTACGGATACGGAGATCCGCTCAACTACAACTTTCCGCCGGTAGGCAACCAGATGTCCTTGTCCCAGGTGCAGCCGGAATGGGCCCACGAAATCAGAAACTATATCCAGGGCGATGAGCTGGTGGTCCCGCCAGGGAAGTATTTCGCCATGGGAGACAACCGCGATCGCAGCCTGGACAGCCGCTATTGGGGCTTCGTCGACCGCGACGCGATCATGGGGCGGCCGTTTCTCATTTACTGGTCGATCGATGCAAACAGCGCGGATTACGGCAGCAGTACATTTGGACAGAGGATCCTTGGCATCTTTGACACCCTGGTGCACCTCCCGGCACGAACGCGATGGAACCGGATGCTGCACACCGTTCACTGACCAGTTCGTGTGCGTGCGACACTACACTTTTCCTGACGGGTCTGAGAAACTCCCTTCGACATGAGCCGGCTTCGAAAATACGGCAGGATCGCTTTCGTGGTTGTGGCGGTTCTGGTTGCGGCGCAGGGGAGCGTTTCCTTGTTGGTCCGCACGCGCCGGGTGCACGGTTACCTGGTTGCACATCTCGAGAGCGCGTTTGGCCGGCCCGTCGAGGTGGGCGGTCTTTCGGTGACCGTCCTGCCCATTCCGGAGCTGGACGTGGCTGCCATTACCATCGGCGAAAATCCCGTGTTCGGCCATGAATATTTCTTGCGCGCCGAGCATATGACCGCGCAGTTTCGTTGGCTGGGGCTGCTCCGGGGACACTTTGAGTTTGGCACCATGTCGCTGACGCGCCCCAGCCTGATCCTGGTGCGCAACCGAGCCGGGCGATGGAACCTCGAAGACTGGTTGCCGCCGGCGGGCCCCGCCACGGCCGGAAGCCGCCCCGGGGCCGGCGGGCAAACCGCCGTCGAGTCCACGCATCACCTCCGCGAAATCGATTTTGATGACGGGCGTATCAATTTCAAGGACGGCGAGGAAAAGCGCCCTTTCGCGTTTATTGAAGTATCGGGAAGCGTGGAACAGGTTTCCGAAGGCCGTTGGCAGTTGCGGCTCGAAGCCCAGCCGTGGAGGAGCGGGGTGTCCCTGCAATCAACCGGCACCGTGCAGGTGGTCGGAGATGTCGCAGGCACGTCGGCGCGATTGCAACCGGCCGAGCTCCGCTTGCATTGGGGAAAGGTCTCGCTTGCCGACCTTTTCCGGCTCGCGACCGGGAATGATTCCGGAGTACGCGGGGAGTTTTCGCTCGATGGGAGTGCCAGTGTGGGACGGGACGCCGCCTCTGCGAACCCGAGTCCCCGGGCCTGGCGTTTTGCGCTCGAGGCACGCGCGACAGAGATTCACCGCTGGGACTTGACCGAGCGCGGCGACAACCCGCGGATGAACGTGAACGTGAAGGGGCTGTGGGATATTGCCAAGGCCGAAGTCCGGGCGGAGGAATTGCGTGTGGAGTTGCCGCGATCGAACTTGGTCGGATCTGCGGTCGTCGAGACGGCGGACCCGGCCAACTGGCAGGGGCAGTTCAAGAGCATGGCGGTCGAGGGAACGGATTTGCTGGCATGGTACCGGGCCTTTCATCCGGACGTTGCCGAAGAGGTGACGCTCGACGAGCGAATCACCGGGCAGGTGAGCGCGGGCGGCTGGCCCTTGCGGTGGGAGGACGGGACGGTCCAGGGTTCGGCAGGCACTTTGCGCGTTCCGGGGACGAGTCTGGCGCGGATTGATCCTTTTCATGCCCGGGTCAGGGAGGGGAAGTTCGACCTAGAGGGATTGCGCCTGAAATGGGGGGCAGCACCGACACCCCAGGCGGCCAACGAAAAGGGAGCCACCAAACCGCGCACCGTGGCTGCGCCGGAAAACATGGTCGAAGTTTTGCTCGATCTCGATTCCGGGGGGCAGGGAGGTGCACTGCGCCTGAATTTGCATTTGGCGGACACGACTCCCGTGTTCAAGACCACCGCCGCGTTCGGATATCCATTGAACAAGGGATGGGAGTACACCGGGACGGCTTCGGGTTCGTTCGCCTGGAACTGGCAAACCACTTGGCAAGAGGCGCATCGCACAGGATCGATCGAGTTGACGAAATCTCAGTTGCAGGTGGCCGGCCTGAACGAGCCGGTCAGGGTGGAACAGGCGCGCCTGGAATGGAAGGACGGAGTAGAGAGTGCCACGCTCGGGAAGGTGGAGGCATTTGGAGCCGCCTGGTCTGGAAACATCTCGGAACCCTTCGATGGAACTGCCAGTGACGAGAGTCACTGGGGATTTGCATTGCATGCGGACCATTTGGACGCAAAGGAACTGGATCGTTGGATTGGCCCGAGGGCCAGGCCAAACTGGCTGCAACGGCTGCTGCCGTCGCTGCTCGGCGGGACAGAAACGGCGGGGCGGGCCAGCGAATTGTTGCGGCGGGTTTCAGCGGCCGGGGAGTTGAGTGCGGATGCCATCACCATCGAGAAGATCAAGCTCGTGAAGGCGCGGGCCAGGCTATCCCTCCACGCCCTGCATCTGGAAGCGACGGATGTCGAGGCGCAATGGGCCGGCGGCGCAGTGCGGGGGGGAATGCAGGCGGTGTTTTCCCCGCTGCCGAAATACGAGGTGAATGCGGAGCTCGATCGGGTAAACCTCGCGCAATTGCCGTGGCCACTGCAATGGGCGGAACGGTGGGGCGGGGCGGCTTCGGGAAGGATGCACCTGAGCACGGAGGGCGTAGGGAGAGAGGCTCTGCTGAAGCAGCTGGCCGGAGGCGGTGAAGTCAAATTGAGCAAGGTTGAATTTCGCGGCTGGGATGTGGAGGCGAGTGCAGAAGCAGGCGGGGCAACCCGTGGCGTTTCCCAGTGGCCCAGCGGAGCAGGCGAATTCTCCGTCGGTGAGCAGAGGATGCGATTCGACGCCATCGAGTTGAGTGGCGCTCACGGGAAGACGCGGCTGTCCGGGACCATTTCGTTTGCCATGGAAGGGAACCTCCTGTTTTCGCCCCTGCCACACGCACTCCCGGGCACGCATACGATCTCCCAGGCACGGGAACTGCGTTTGAGCGGGCCACTGGAAAACCCTATGGCAGCGGTGCAGCCTCTCGGTGCATCCGGGAAGCAGCCTTAACGGAAGGGATTTCAAACCGTCTATCTCGGAGGAAATGCGAATGAAGCGATCTCTATGGAGCGCGGTCATTGTGGGATTCCTTCTGGCGCCTGCCGCAGGGGCACAGACGCCGTTCACCTTGGAGCAGGTGCTCGGCGCACCGTTTCCGTCAGACCTGGTGGCCGCGAAGAATACCAATCGCATGGCCTGGGCGCTCAACCAGCAGGGGAGGCGCAATATCTGGGTGGCCGAGGGTCCGGAGTATTCCGCGCGGAAGCTGACCGCTTACACGGAAGATGACGGTGGAGAGCTTTCGAGCTTGCGTTTTTCAGGCGATGGCAACGCGATCGTCTATGTCCGCGGAGAAGGGAAAGACTCGGCAGGCGCTTACGCGAATCCGACCAGTAATCCTATGGGGGTCGAACAGGCCGTTTGGGTGGTCGCCTGGGGCGGCGGAGATCCTGTGAGGATTGACGCAGGCAGCGGTCCGGTCGTCTCCGCAGAAGGGCGAATTGCCTACCACCGGGGCGGAGAGATGTGGCTTGCATCGGTGAATGCAGAGGGAAAGCCGAAACAGATCGTGGTGCGAGGGAAAAACGATCCCGTCGAGTGGTCGCCGGATGGCACGCGCCTGGTCTTCGTCTCGGATCGTGGGGATCACAGTTTCATCGGGATTTATGACCCGAAGGCCGAGAGCGTCAAATTTCTGGCCCCCACGGTCGACTCCGACGGTGACCCGACCTGGTCACTCGACGGCAAGAGCATTGCGTTTACGCGCCAGCCCGCCCTCCCGCGCGATACGCCCGAAGGTTATTTCATAGAGCCGGACCGGCCGCAACCCTGGGCAATCTGGGTGGCCGACGCCGAGACCGGGAGCGCCAGGGAGATCTGGCACAGTGGCACGGCCGTCGAGGATTCCTACCCGTATATGGCGGGAGACACCGGCGGCGGGGTGCTCCACTGGGCAGCGGACAACCGCTTGGTGTTTGCGAGTGAGGCGGATGGCTGGCAGCATCTGTACGCGATTCCGGCACAGGGCGGCGCAGCGAAACTGCTCACCCGAGGAAAGGGCGAAGTCGAACAGTGGTCGTTTTCGCCGGACCGGAAGACGGTCCTTCTGAATGCGAATTTTGGCGATGCAGACGGGCGACATCTGTGGCGTGTGGACCTGACCGGAAGCATTTTCGAGCAGCTGACTCCCGGCGAAGGTCCCTCCCGGATCGAGTGGAATCCGGTCTCGCTCGGCGATGGGCAGAACTACGCGTTCTTTGCCTCCGATGCCAAGATGCGCGGGAAGATCTTCGTCGGCAAGGTGGCCTCGAACGCCCCCTTTACGGCCGTTGGCAATCAGCCGCAACCCGCCGATTTTCCAGCCGAGGAATTGAGTCTACCCGCTCAGGTGATCTTCAAGTCCGGCGACGGAATGGAAATTCATGGGCAGCTGTTTGTTCCGAAGAATCTGCAGGCGGGGGAAAAACACCCGGCACTGATTTTCCTGCATGGCGGTCCGATGCGGCAAATGCTGCTTGGCTGGCATTACATGTACTACTACTCGAACGCCTACGGTATGAACCAGTATCTGGCGAGCCATGGGTATGTGGTGTTGGCGCTAAACTATCGCAGCGGAATCGGGTACGGTCGTGCGTTTCGTGAAACGCCGGGCCGTGCGGGGCGTGGGGCATCGGAATACCAGGATGTCCTGGCCGCGGGCAGATACCTGCAGAGTCGCGCTGATGTGGATGGCAACCGGATCGGTCTATGGGGCGGGAGCTACGGCGGGTACTTGACGGCGCTCGGTCTGGGGCGCAATTCGGATCTGTTCCGGGCCGGAGTCGACTTCCACGGCGTGCACGATTGGCCGGCAGACAACTGGGAAGGGAAGCACATTCCGCCCGATCTCGTGAAGTTGGCTCACGAATCGTCTCCGGTGACGGCGGTGGAGAGCTGGAAATCCCCGGTGCTGTTCATTCACGGGGACGACGATCGCAACGTGATGTTCTCGCAGACCGTGGACCTGGTTGCGCGGCTGCGGACGCAGGGAGTAAAGATCGAGCAGTTGGTCTTCCCGGACGAGGTGCATGACTTTCTGCTGCAGCAGGACTGGCTGAAGGCGTATCACGCGGAGAGTGATTTCTTCGACCGCCAGCTGGGTGCGCCCGCAAAATGAGTGGCATGGCCGAGGGCCGGTGGGGCGGGAGTTCTCGAGCACTCTTGCTGGCTGCGGGAGTGCTGCTGGCCGCGAGTACGGCGGGCAGCGACGACCGGGTGGTGCTCTTGCCGCGATTGCAGAACGGCCAGACGCTCTTCTACGAAAGTCACGCGCGCGTGAGCCGGCTGATCAAAACGAAGAGCAACGTGGCTACGGTGATGGAACCCGGAGAGCTGAAGCGAGACCTCGCGACCGGCCTGAAACTCTCCATTCAGGATTTCGAGATGATGGACAAACGACCGTACCTGACGGCGGAGACGGAGCTGGACCCGGTCGAGCAGGCTGCCGGGGGAGCTAGCGCGCCGAAAATCCCTAAAGTGAACTTCACGATTGCCGGGGACGGAGGCCTAGCACGGGCCGACGGATTAGAGGAACTCGATCCGGAGCAGCGCATCAGCTGGCAGTTCTGGGTGGCGCAGTTTGCTTTTGGCTGGACGCTGCCGGGGGCCGGCGTGAAGCCCGGCGAAAAATGGAAGACCGTGGAAGCGGAGAAAACTCCCATGCCGATTGCCGGGCTGACCTGGGATCGGGAGACCAGCTATGTTCAGAACGACACCTGCCCGATCCTCTTCGAGCAACAATGCGCCGTGTTTCTCGTAAAAGCCACGCTCAAGCAGAAATCGGCTCAAGACGACAGTACGCCCGAAGATTATGATTTGCATGGACTGAAGACTTCAGGGGTTGCGAAAGGTGCGAACGAAATTGTGCTGTACGTTTCACTGCAAACCGGCTTGCTGGTGCGCGCGACCGAAGATCTGGAGCAGTTCATGGACGTCACGATTGCCAAGGTGGATGGAAGCAATCAGGTGCAGTACCTGGTCACGGTGACGAGTCATTTCGAGACCGGGATTGTGCCAGCTGCCCGGTCTGCTCCCCCCTCTGACGCCGAAACGATTGCCGGCAGCGTCCTTGCGTACTCTTCGAATTCTCTCGCCTGCCTCAATGGGCAGGCCTACTGGTCGATTCTTATCCGTGCGCAAGGGCCGCAAGATGCCCAATCCCGGTTGATTCGAGTGGATTTCACTCTTCCCTGCGACAAGTCACCTGCATGGATTTCCGCGAAACCCTCGACTCAGAATTTCCGGGTGATTCGGGAAAAAGGCTGCGACGCTGCCTTGCCTGGAACGACCGAAGGAGACCCGAAGCAACACTCTACTTGGCCGATTTGGTATTATCCTCCCTCGGCAGAACACCAACTTCTTCCCTTCGGCGAAGTGCTGCCGTGCTATCGCTCGGTTGACCCGCCTTGAGCGCCAGCTCTCTGAACGACGGTGAACCTCCCGGACAAACGTGGGAACACTCTCCCGAGCGGTCCACGGCCGACTCCTCCCCCAGGCCGGTAGTTGCCCTGGGCAAGGTCGATGAAACGGACGAACGGAAGCAGGCCTTTCCAGACGCGCTATAATGGAGGTTTCGGCGGGGGCCGGCGCGACGGCAGGAGAGCTCGAGATGAACTTCAAGCTGCGCAGCAACTATCAGCCACGCGGAGACCAGCCCGCGGCCATCGAGCAGCTCACGCGCGGACTGGAAGCCGGCGACAAGAATCAGGTCTTGCTCGGTGTGACCGGTTCCGGCAAGACCTTCACCATGGCGAAGGTCATCGCGTGGGCGAACCGGCCTGCGCTGGTGCTGGCCCACAATAAAACGCTGGCGGCGCAGCTGTACCACGAGTTCAAAGGGTTTTTCCCCGAAAACGCCGTCGAATATTTCGTCAGCTACTACGATTTCTACCAGCCGGAAGCCTACGTGCCCTCCGCCGACCTGTACATCGACAAGGAAGCGACCATCAACGACGAGCTCGATAAGCTGCGGATGAGCGCAACCCGCTCGCTCTTTGAGCGGCGCGATGTGGTGATCGTTGCCTCGGTCTCCTGTATTTACGGCCTGGGCTCCCCGGAAGCCTACTACGGCATGCTGGTGATGGTAGAAAAGGGGCAGCAAATCTCCCGGGAAGCCCTGTTGCGGCGGTTCGTGGATATCCAGTACGAGCGTAGCGATGATCTGAAACGCGGCACCTTTCGCGTGCGCGGAGACATCATCGAAATCTATCCGACCTACGAGGATCAGGGCTACCGGTTTGAAATGTGGGGCGACCAGATCGATACCATCCGGCAGATTGATCCGGTGACCGGCGAGATCCGTTCCGGGCAGGAAGACCTGCCGCGGGTGCCGATTTATCCGAAGACGCACTACGTGATGCCGCAGGAGCAGCGGGACCGCGCGATTGTGGGGATCCAGGAAGAGCTGGGCTGGTGGAAGAAGGAACTGGAGAAGCAGGGGAAGTACGTGGAAGCCCAGCGCGTCGTCCAGCGCACCATGTTCGACATCGAGATGATGCGTACCATCGGCTACTGCCACGGGATCGAGAACTATTCGCGGCACCTGAGCGGAAGGCTGCCGGGAGAAGCGCCGCCGACGCTGCTCGATTACGTGCCGACGGATTACCTTCTGTTTGTGGACGAATCGCACGCCACCATCCCGCAGGTGCGCGGCATGTATCACGGCGACCGATCGCGCAAACAGACCTTGGTCGATTACGGATTCCGCATGCCCTCGGCACTCGATAACCGGCCGCTGACGTTTGAAGAGTTTGAGAACCGCATGAACCAGGTGCTGTATGTTTCGGCTACCCCCGGGCCCTATGAACTGACCAAGTCTGGCGGCCAATTTGTGGAACAGGTGATTCGTCCCACGGGGTTGATCGATCCGGAAGTGGAAGTGCGGCCGGTCAAGGGGCAGGTAGACGACCTGCTCGAGGAGATCCGCATCCGCGCGGAGAAAAACGAACGTGTGCTGGTCACTACGCTGACCAAGCGCATGGCGGAAGATCTGAGCGAGTATTTCAGCGAGATCGGGGTGCGCTGCCGGTATCTGCATTCCGAGGTGGAGACGCTCGACCGGATCAAGATACTGCGCGATCTACGCAAGGGCGAATTCGACGTGCTGATCGGCATCAATCTGCTACGCGAAGGCCTGGATTTGCCGGAAGTTTCGCTGGTGGCCATTCTGGATGCAGATAAAGAGGGTTACCTGCGCAGTACCACTTCGCTGATCCAGACCATGGGGCGCTGCGCGCGGCATATCTCCGGGCGGTCCATTTTGTACGCGGATGTGCGCACGAAATCGATGAATGAAGCGATCAGCGAAACCAACCGGCGGCGCGCCAAACAGCTGGCCTACAACAAGGAAAACAACATTACGCCGCAGTCGATTATCAAGAGCGTGGACATGGAACTGGCGCACATTGTCGAGGCCGATTATGTGACCGTGCCGCTCGACAGCGATGCGCTCGATAGGGCGGCAGCGTCGATCCAGTCCGAAGAACAACTCGCGGAAGTGCTGGGACAGCTCGAAGGCCAGATGCGAGAGGCGGCGAAGAAATTCGAATTTGAAAAAGCGGCGCAGTTGCGCGACCGCATCCGGACACTCAAGCAGCAGGATCTGGCGGGGATGTTTGGCAAGGACAGTCCAGAAACGCCCGGGACGACCGAGTGACGTCGACGGATCACGCCCAATAAAAGAGGGATCACCTCTAAGAGCGGCCGCTACACCAGGCCCCGGCGCAGATCCTCAAGAGGGTAGAACGTGTCACGCCAGACGATGCCGCCCTGGCGCAGGGTGATGACCGTGGAGCGCAGTACCATGTAGGCGAAGATGGCTGCGCCTAGCGGCAAGGTGAGGCAATAGAGCGGCGAAATGCGCATGACCAGGTCCACGCCCAGGTGGAAGCACGTGCCGACGAGAACCGAAATTGCGGCCAGAACGCGAATCGAGCCGTGACCGAAAACGAGGCCGGCGAAGGGAAGAACATTCATGGCCAGCAGCGCCAGGATTTGCCCTGCGACCACGGAAACGCGGAACTGGGCGCCGGCAAAAAAGTTCTTTTCCACGCCACGGACCAGGTTACGCAAACCCAGGTGCCAGGCCACCGAGACATAGTGTTGCGCCACGGCCACACCGGAGCGGAAGCCCGCCCGTTTGACGATCTTGCCGAGTTTCATGTCGTCGACGACTTCCATGGCCAGGCGTCGGTGGGTACCGCTGGCTTCGTACGCGGTGCGGCGCAGCATCTGGAACGCGCCGACGCCGACATAGGAACGCGAATTCGGATTGCTCACGTTATAGGGATCGGTGGCCAACTGAAAACCCATGCCGAAAAACGAGATGAGCACGGTATCCCAGAAACCGCTCTGTTCCACGTCCCCGAGAAGGGTCAGGTGATCGAGGCCGCGATCGCCCAGCAGCGTCGCCGCGCGGCGGAGCGCGTCCGGCTGAATCTTCACGTCCGCATCGGTGAATACCATCAGTTCGCCGCCGGAAGCCTCAAAACCCTTTTGCAGCGCGTGGGGCTTTCCGAGCCAGCCTTTGGGCAATTGGGCGATGTGCACAACTTTCAGCTGCGGGTGAACGGCGGCAAAGTCGTCGAGAATTTGCGGCGTAGCGTCCGAGGAACGGTCATCGACGGCGATGATTTCGAGGCCAGGGTAATCGATGGCCACGAGGGTCGCGAGTGCGGCGGGGAGCTTTTCCTGCTCGTCGCGAGCGGCAAAGATCAGCGAAATCCTGGGGCAATCCGAATCGAGCGCGGGCGCATAATTCCTGAGCCAGGGAAGACGCACGGCTCCATAGGCGACCTTGAGGCCGTGGGTCATCCAGAATAAAGCGATCAGACCGAAACAGAGTATTCCGAGCAGATGCATGCCGATTGGAAGCCTGAGCCAGCCTCAGGGTATCCTAGCATGGATGCAAAAGAGCCTTGCTATCGTGGGAGCGGGTCGCGTGGGGCGGGCGCTCGGCCGATCCCTCCGCAAAGCGGGATGGCGCATCACCGTGGTCGTGACCCAGTCGGATCGAAGCGCGAAGCGGGCCGCCAGGTTCATCGGAGGCGGTCGGCCGGTTGCGGGTGTTCCGGCGACCCTGGCGGGAGCGGCCACGATCCTAATTACCGTACCGGACGACGCCATCGCTCGGGTGGCTTCGGAGCTGGCGCGTGCGGCGGGCGAGCGGATGCAGGCGAAAGTCATCCTGCATACCTCGGGGGCGCTCGGCCCGTCGGTCCTCGAACCGTTCCGCCGGTGCGGCGCAGCG
This sequence comes from Candidatus Acidiferrales bacterium, assembly GCA_963842585.1. Classification (GTDB taxonomy): domain Bacteria; phylum Acidobacteriota; class Terriglobia; order Acidiferrales; family UBA7541; genus Acidiferrum. Next base: position 47,955 of record CAWJHG010000007.1, on the reverse strand, counting down.
GTGGGATCGATGCATCCGCTGCAGACATTTAATGGGGTCAACGCGCCGCCGCTTGCCGGAAAGGTGTTTGCAATCGATGGGGACGAGCGGGCGATCAAGGTGGCGCGGAGAATCGCCCGGTCTCTCGGCGGGGTGCCGGTCGGCATCTCGGCGCAAAACAAGCCGCTCTATCACGCGGCGGGAGCGTTCGCTGCGGGGTTGAGCCTGGCAATGATAGAGGCCGGCGTCGAGATGTTGCTGTCGGCGGGCCTCGGGCGGCGAGAGGCAGAAAAGGCTCTGCTTTCGTTGACCCGCCAGATGCTCGAGAATTATGAAAAGCTGGGGCCCGGGAAAGCCTGGACCGGGCCGCTGTCGCGGGGAGATTTCGGTGTGGTTGCCGTCCACGAGGAAGCGCTCTGCCGGTTACCGCCGGAGTTCCTCGGTGCCTACCAGGCCGTGAGCCGGCTGGCGGCCCGGGTGCTCGCGAAAAATCCGGCGGCCGTGATTCGGAAACTGAATGCGATTTCAGAAAGCGTAAAACCGAGTGGCACAGCCAAAGGGGGCTACCAGTGAGTCGACTGCAGATTCCTATCCACAGCACCACGTTGCAGAACGGATTGCGGGTAGTGATTGTTCGAGACACGATTGCCCCGGTAGTGACGGTGGGGGTGTATTACAAGATCGGTTTCCGGCTGGAGCCCGAGGGGCGCAGCGGTTTCGCGCATCTTTTCGAACACATGATGTTCCAGGGTTCCGAGAATGCGCCGAAGATGCAGCACATCAAGCTGATTAATTCGAGCGGCGGGGTGCTGAACGGCTCAACGATGTACGACGTCACGAACTACTACGAAGCGGTGCCGTCCAATGCGCTCGAACGCGTTCTGTGGCTCGAAGCGGACCGCATGCGAGCGCTGAAGGTGGACGAGGAGAACCTGACCAATCAGCGTGACGTGGTCAAGGAAGAAGTGCGCGTGAATGTGCTGAACCAGCCTTACGGGGGTTTCCCGTGGCTGGATATGCCGCCGGTGGCCTTTCGCAATTGGGCCAACGCCCACAATTTTTACGGAGATTTTGCGGACCTGGACGCCGCAAGTCTGGCCGATGTGCAGAAGTTCTTCCGCACCTACTATGTGCCGAATAATGCGGTCTTGCTGCTGCTCGGAGACGTAAATCCGGAGGAGGGGCAGCGGCTTGCGGAAAAGTACTTCGCGCCGATCCCCCGGGGAGCCGCTCCGCCCTTTGCCGATCCTAAAGAGCCGCCGCAGGCCGAAGAACGCCGCGGCCAAGTGGAAGAAAAATTCGGGACCCTGCCGGCGATCGCGATCGCCTATGTGCTTCCGGAACGACGTACGCCGGAATGGTATGCCATGGCGCTGCTCGACCAGTCGCTGCATGGCGGCCGCGCAGGGCGCATCCATCGCGAACTGGTGCTCGAAAAGCAGATTGCGGTCGAGGCCGATGGCGGGGTGGACGATATTTTTGGCTACAACGGTCCGACGCAGATGACCACGCGAATCCTCCACAAGCCGGAATATTCGGCCGAGCAGACCCTTGCGGCCTTTGATGCCGTTTTGCGGCAAGTGTCGGAAAACGGCATTCCGCAGGAGGAACTGGACCAGCTGAAAGTAAAATGGCGGTCGGATTATTATTCGACCCTCGAAGGCGGCCGCGGCGGTTACATGCCGCGTTACGGGTTGATGCACCTGCTCGCGTGTTTCACGCTCTTCGACAACCAGCCGGAGCTCGTCAACACCATCCTGGATGGATTTTTGGCGGTGACGCGGGAAGAGATTCAGGCGGTTGCCAGGAAATATCTGCGCCCGGAAAACCGCGCCATCGTCTTCCGCACCCCGGTGAACAAGCAAGAAAAGGAGGCCGCGTGACGGCGACTCGGATACCGGAAGAGGCAATCGCAGCACCAGCATTGGCGCCGGAGCGGGCGGTAACCTGGCCAAAACGAACCCGGGCTCGGCTATCGAATGGTCTGCACGTGGTTCTGGCGGAAGCGCATTCCATTCCGAAATTTCATGGAGAGTTGTTTTTCCGGGCCGGCGAGGCACTGGTCTCCGGCCGCTCGGTCGGACTGGCCGAACTGACCGCCACGGTACTGCGCACCGGCACGAAAAAACGGACCAGCCGGCAGATCGAGGAAGACCTGCGGCGACTGGGTGCGGATCTGGGCGCATCGGCGGGGCAGGACACCAGCGCCATATCCTTTGCCGGACTCAGCGAATTTGCCGAACCGCTGCTCGAACTTGTCAATGAACTGGCGCGGGAGGCTGCTTTTCCGGAGGCCGAGTTTGAGCGGGAGCGTCGGCAAAAACTGGAGGAGGTGAAACTCGAACGCACTTCGCCGGGGTTTTTGGCCGGGGAGCGGTTGCGCAAAGTGCTGTTTGGCGCGCATCCCTACGCGCGCGTTTCACCGAGCGAGGAACAGGTTGCGGCCTACCGGCGCGAGGACCTTGCAAACGTGTACCGGGAAATCTATACCCCGGAAAACGCGCTCCTGGTGCTGGTGGGCGATTTTGAGCCGCAAGTCATGCTCGGAAGCATCGAGAGGATTTTCGGCGATTGGACGGGGAAGAGTCCGGCCGCGGCGGGATCGCCGGCGTTGCCTGAGTTCGAGGGGCGCCGCGTATTCCTGGTGCACAATCCCGGTTCGGTACAAACGCAGATCCTTTTGGGATGCCACGCCATAACGCGCCGGCACCCGGACTGGATTCGACTCGGGCTGACCAATAGTTTGTATGGCGGAGCGTTCAATTCGAGGCTGGTGATGAACATCCGGGAGGACAAGGGCTACACGTACAGTCCGCGAAGTGGAGTCACGCCCCTCCGGCAGCACGGGTACTTCTCGGTTTCGGCCGCCGTGCGCAACGACGTGGTGGCAGCCTCGCTGACCGAGATCTTCTACGAAATCGACAAGCTGCGCGCTTTGCCCGTGCCCGCGAGCGAACTATCCGACGCCCAGAACTATCTGACCGGACTCTTCTCCATGGGGCTGGCGACACAGGAAGGCCTGCTGTCCCAGTTTTCGACTGCCGCACTGCATGAACTGCCGGAAGATTATCTCGAAACCTATCGCGATAAAGTGCGGGCTCTGACCAGCGCCGATTTGCTGGCCACGGCGCGAAAGTATTTCGATTCGGCCAACCTGCAGATCGTGGTCGTGGGCGACCGAGCGCAGATTGAAGAGCAGGCGGGACTGTTTGGACCGATCGAGTTTTACGATAACCAGGGCAAGCGGGTCGGGGCCTAGACAGTTCTTCCGTTTGCGGGCCAGGCCGGCCCTACGTGGAAATTGGGCAAGGGGCGGAAGCACTGGGCGGTGAGCGGCCCGCCGCCAGTTGAGAACCCTTGGTCAACAGCTTCGCCTTGCCCATAAGCTCTCGGTCTGGAATCTTCTGGCGAGGCGCAAGACAGCGCACGGAGGGGCCTGGCGCCTTCCGTTCCAACTTGTAACCAATCGTTTGGGACGACCGAGTCAGAAGGGCTGGTGGGTGACATTGGGCCTAGAGAGATCCAGGGGAACCTGGTCGGCAATGCGGATGCCGTAGCCTTCGAGTGCCACAACCTTCTTCGGGTGGTTAGTGACCACCCGGATGTCCTTCAGCCCGAGGTCGATCAGGATCTGGGCGCCCGTACCGCTTTCGTGTTGCACCATGCGCTGGCGAGCCAGTTCGCGATCGAGCTGGCCGCGGCTATGAAAATGAATTTTCGGCAAGGTGCCGGGCGCCTCCGGCGCATCGATGGTAAATCCACGTCCGGTGTGGTGCAGGTATAAAAACACGCCGCGATCTTCTCTGGCGATGAGTTCGAGGGATTTCGCTACCAACTGGTTGCAATCGCAGGCGACCGAGCCGAAAACATCGCCGGTCAGACAATGAGAGTGGACCCGCACGAGAGGGGGTGTCGGGCCGTCGAGTTCTCCGCGAACCAGTGCGATGTGCTGATCGTGGTCCACATCGCTCGAGTAGGCGATCATGCGGAATTCGCCGTACAGTGTGGGCACGACCGTCTCGGCAATCCTTCGCACGTACCGTTCGTGCTGCATGCGGTAGGCGATCAGGTTCGCCACCGTCAGCATCTTCAGACCGTGCTCCTCGCAAAATTCGATTAATTGAGGCACCCGCGCCATTGTGCCGTCTTCGTTCATGATCTCGCAGATGACTCCGGATGGATTGAGGCCGGCGATGCGAGAGAGGTCGACCGAAGCCTCGGTTTGCCCGGCGCGCACGAGCACACCGCCGTTGCGCGCGCGCAGCGGAAACATGTGGCCGGGACGGGCCAGATCCTGGGGTCGGCTTTTCGGATCGATGGCCGTCAGGATGGTGATGGCCCGGTCGGAGGCGCTGATTCCCGTACTTACACCCAATTTTGCGTCAATCGCTTCGCAGAAGGCCGTTCCGTGAACCGAGGTGTTGATGGGCGACATCAGGGGAAGGTTCAGTTCTTCGCAGCGCTGCTCGGTCAGCGCCAGACAGATCAGCCCGCGGCCAAACTTGGCCATGAAGTTGATCGCTTCGGGGGTGATCTTTTCTGCGGCCAGCGTAAGATCGCCTTCGTTTTCGCGATCCTCGTCGTCCACCAGGACAATCATGCGGCCCTGGCGAATCTCTTCGACGGCTTCCTCGACGCTACAGAAGGGAGTGGGAGATGTGGTCATGGCAACTCCGGCCTATTCCCTAGTATACCGGAAGCCGCGCTTTCTCAATCTGCGCTCGAAGGTCCTCGGGCCGCTGCGCCCGCCGCCACAACGGCATGGGTTGGATGGGGGCTCGCTTGAACGGGCAGGCCCGCCCATGCGTTGCAGATGCCCATAACTTCGTGCGTAACCTGCGACATGCTGCCCGAGTCGCGCCACCAATGGTCGGCCACGTAATCATCATCGGGAATCCCGTGAGTGATCAACTGTCCGCGTGAGGCGAAAAATTTATCCCAGAGGATATGAACGCGCCGCGTATGCGACGTGTTGGTGACCACGATCACCCTCTGGCCACCCTTCTCTTTGAGGGACTCGCTGATGACCTCCAGTTCCTCGACGGTATTGATGATGGGAGTCTCGAGGACATGGATGGCCTTCGCCGGAACGCCGGCCCGGCGAAGCACCCGGATATTAAAGTCGTCCTCGCTCGGGTGGGAGATGCCGAGCAGTTTCAGGGCGTCGTCGTGAGGGTCGGGATGAGTCAGCCAGATTTCTTTTGCGTAGCCCTGGTGGTATAGCTCGGCCGCTTCGAGCGCGCGAGTCGGTATATTCCCGCTGAGCACCACAATCGCCGTGGCCTGCTGCAGCGGGTCCTCCCGGACCAGCCATTTTCCTACGCCAAGCACAATTAAAAGGATTGTTGTTGCGCCGAGTAACGTGAGGACGCCCAGGATACCGAGCGAAAAGCGCAGTCGCAGCGCCGTATTTCTCTTGAAACTTTGATTTGTTGATTCCATCGCTCCATCATCTTCTCAGCTTCATCGAGTCGCGTTCTGTTCCATTCCTTACAGTGCACTTCGGGTGCCAAACAAATCGCTCGGCAGGCCAGTTTGCTGCCATGCCAAAAGGGCCTAATCACCTCATCTAAAGGCCCTTTCTGCGAAGGAGATGTGGCGCGTTTCCAGGCGATCCTAAGGGAAGCGCTTGGGGAGTGTAATTCCGACAAAAAGAAGGAAAAAGCGACTCGATTCTGTTGCTCTCCCCTCCCGACCGCGTTCTGAGGACAGCGAAGATGAGAAATAGATCAGGCGAGGAACCGGATGAGGACGTGATAGATCCCGGAGCCGAGGATCGCCGCACCCGGGATGGTCAGCACCCACGCGAAGACGATGCGTCTCGTGACCCCCCAACGAACGGCAGTAAGGCGGCGAGTGGCGCCGACGCCAACGATTGCACCGGTGATCGTGTGCGTGGTGCTCACGGGAATGCCAAAATGCGCCGTTCCTAACAGCGTGAGCGCGCCGGCCGTCTCCGCCGAAAATCCGCCGAAGGGAGTGAGCTTGGTGATGCGCTGTCCCATGGTCTTGATGATGCGCCAGCCGCCTGCCATGGTGCCGCCGCCCATCGCGAGATGGCAGCAAATAATGACCCAATAGGGCACAGCGTATGCTTTCATCATGCCTCCGGCGACCAGTGCCGCCGTGATGATCCCCATGCCTTTTTGCGCATCGTTGGTACCGTGGCCAAGGCTGTAACCAGCAGCGGAAAGCAACTGCAGGCGGCGAAACCACCGGTCTACTTTCCGAGGACGCTGACTTTTGACGATCCAGGTGGTTAGGATGGTGACCAGGGATCCGACCACCATGCCGATAACGGGCGAGAGGAAGATGAACAGGACCGGCATGGTCCATCCGCTGAGGATCAGCGACCGGAAACCCGCGTGCGCGACAGCGGCACCACCGTAGCCGCCCATGAGAGCGTGAGAGGAACTGGTCGGCAGGCCGAGCGTCAGGGTGATCAGGTTCCAGGTGATGGCGCCGATCAGGCCCGCGAGCAGGACCTTTTCATCCACCATCTCAATGTGTACCATGCCGCTCCCGATGGTCTTGGCGACGGCGGTACCGAAAACGAACGCGGCGATGAAATTCCAGAAAGCGGCCCACAGGACGGCGCGGAAAGGAGTGAGCACGCGCGTGGATACCACGGTGGCGATGGAGTTGGCGGCGTCGTGCCAGCCGTTAGAAAACTCAAAGGCCAGAGTCAGGAAAACTGTGATGAGAACCAGTGTGAAACTATTCACAGGGATCAGGCGTTCTTCAGGATGACGCTTTCAATTACGTTGGAAACGTCTTCGCACTTATCGACGGCAGTTTCAATGACCTCATAAATCTCTTTCCATTTGATGATTTCGACCGAATTTTTCTCCTCCTCGAACAATTGGGCGATCAGGGTACGGCAGATACGGTCGCTTTCGTTCTCGAGGCGGTTGATTTCGATGACCCGGTGCAGGGCTTTGTCGGGCGATTCCATGGCATGAATCGCCTCTTTCAGTTCGACGGTGGCGGCGGCCAGGACCCGGGTCAGTTCGAGTGTGCCGTGACGAACTTCACTGACGCGGTAGAGCACAAAACGGCTGGCAGCGGCGTCAACGAGGTCGATGACGTCGTCCATGGTGCTGCACAGTTCATGGATATCTTCGCGGTCGAACGGAGTGATGAAAGTCTGGTTGAGCTTGCGGAAGATCTGGTGGGTGATCTCGTCCCCATTGTGCTCGATGGCCTTGATGATCTGCACCTGTTCGGGCACGCCGGTGTAGTGCTCGAGCATACTCACGAAGGCCTGGGCGCCGGCAACGATGTTTTCTGCTTGCTTCTGGAAAAGGACGAAAAAATCTCCGTCCCGCGGCATGAACCGCTGAAGAAATCCTGGCATGGTACCTTGCTCCCCCCTGAGGAGCGAAGTGTAGCGTCCTAAGTGTAATCGACTCTGATGGAAGCAGACAAGGAAAGCGGTGATACCCCGAGATGCATCGCAAGTTGAGGACCGCCCGCTTCCGGAGGGTATGGAGAGGAGGGCGATCGTGGCAGATGCCTACAGGGCGATCGAGGGACGGCCAAAGAATCGGCGATGTAAGGAAAGAAGGGCGGCCGGAAATCGGCCGCCCTTCTCGTCGATTGAGTTGTCTCGGCTCGCTGGGTGAGTCTTAGTACATGCCGCCCATGCCGCCTGGACCACCGGGACCGCCGGCAGCAGCAGCCTTCTTCTCGTCTTCCTTGACCTCGGCCACGAGAGCTTCCGTGGTGAGCATCAGGCCGGCGATGGACGCCGCGTTTTGCAGCGCCAGGCGGGTAACCTTGGCCGGATCAATGACGCCAGCCTTAACGAGATCGACGTATTCGCCGGTGTCTGCGTTGAAGCCGAAGTTATCGTCCTTGGATTCGCGGATCTTGCCGATCACGACAGCGCCTTCAAAGCCGGCGTTGTGCGCGATCTGCCGCGCTGGCTCTTCGAGAGCCCGCTTCACGATGCCGACACCAACCGCTTCGTCATCATGAAGCTTGAGCTTGTCGATGGCGTTCAGGCAGCGCAACAGGGCTGCACCTCCGCCGGGAACAATGCCCTCCTCGACGGCCGCACGGGTCGCGTGCATGGCGTCTTCGACACGGGCCTTCTTTTCCTTCAGTTCGGTTTCGGTCGCAGCGCCCACCTTGATGACCGCAACGCCGCCGACAAGCTTGGCCAGGCGTTCCTGGAGCTTCTCGCGGTCGTAATCGGAAGTGGTGTTTTCCACCTGCTGGCGGATCTGCTTCACGCGGCCTTCGATTTCGCTGGCCTTACCGCCGCCCTCGACAATCGTGGTGTTGTCCTTGTCGATGGTGACCTTCTTGGCCTTGCCGAGGTCCTCGATCTTCACGTTCTCGAGCTTGATGCCGAGGTCTTCGGTGATGGCCTTGCCGCCGGTGAGGGTGGCAATGTCTTCGAGCATGGCCTTGCGGCGATCGCCAAAGCCAGGGGCCTTGACGGCGCTGCATTGCAGGGTGCCGCGCAGCTTGTTCACGACCAAGGTAGCGAGGGCTTCGCCTTCGACTTCCTCAGCAATGATGAGCAGGGGCTTTCCGAGCTTGGCAATCTGCTCAAGCAGTGGGAGCAGGTCCTTCATCGAGCTGATCTTCTTCTCGTGGATGAGGATCAGGGCGTTCTCGAGGACGCATTCCATGCGCTCGGGATCGGTGATGAAGTAGGGGGAGAGGTAGCCGCGGTCGAACTGCATGCCTTCGACGACTTCGAGCGTGGTGTCCATGGTCTTGGACTCTTCCACGGTGATGACGCCGTCCTTGCCCACCTTCTTCATGGCTTCGGCAATGATTCCGCCGATTTGCTTGTCGTTGTTGGCGGAAATGGTGCCGACCTGGGCGATCATCTCGCCCTTAACGTCCTTGTGAAGCTTCTTGATCTCTTCAACCGCGACTTCTACGGCCTTGTCGATGCCGCGCTTGAGAGCGGTGGGGCTGGCGCCGGCGGCAACCGTCTTCACGCCTTCGCGGAAGATGGCCTGAGCCAGAACCGTGGCGGTGGTGGTGCCATCGCCGGCGACGTCGCTGGTCTTGCTGGCGACTTCGCGAACCATCTGCGCGCCCATGTTCTCGAGCGGATCACGGAGTTCGATCTCCTTGGCAACCGTGACGCCGTCCTTGGTGATGATCGGTGCGCCGAACTTCTTTTCAATCACCGCATTGCGGCCCTTGGGGCCCAGGGTGATTTTTACTGCGTCCGCAAGGGCGTTCACGCCACGTAGAATTGCCTGGCGGGAAGCTTCCCCGGTAACAATCTGCTTCGCCATTTCTTCATTCCTCCTGAGATTCGTTTCTGAAATTCTTACCTTCGTTGCTACCTTGCTTACTTCTTGGCGGCTTTTGCGGCGCCGCCGAGCTTTGCGAGGATCTCTTCTTCCCTGAGGATGAGGAGCTCTTCGCCGTCGATCTTGATTTCGCTGCCGCTGTACTTGCCAAACAGCACTCGATCGCCAACGTTGACGTCCAGGGGAATCCGCTCGCCCTTCTCCCGCTTGCCCGCACCGACGGCAATGACTTCGCCCTCTTGCGGCTTTTCTTTCGCGGAGTCGGGGATGATGATCCCGCCCTTCACGGTTTCTTTCTCTTCAATGCGCTTCACGATGACACGGTCGTGTAGCGGTGTCAGATTGACTGCCATCTTGGAAAAACCTCCATTTAAGTGAACTAAGTAAGTCTGAGAGACTGTGGCGGAGGGTGCCGAAGGGGTCGCTTAGCACTCCTCACTGCCGAGTGCTAATATAGCAGGAATTTCTATCGAGTCAAGCGTTTTCCTTGCAATGTGAGTGTGCTAGACGCAGATTTCATCTCTCTGCAATGAAGATAAGTCATGTATTTGCAATATTTTGAAGCCGCCAGATTTTCCTTGCAGTTGGTCATTGTCCTGCCGAACAGCCAGCTATAGACTCGCGGAAAGGAACGAATGCGCTGGCTCCTCTATCTGCGGCTGATTCTTCTTACGGCCGGCACACTTCTGCCGTTTTTCTGGATGGTCGTCATTCTCGGGCATCGCCGCCAGAGAGACTTCGAGAGAGTCTTTTTCGTTCTCTGCCTGTCCTTGACCTGTTTTTTCGGCGGCAGTCTGCTGGCGCTGAATGCGGATCTCTATTACAGCGCCGCACCATCAGGGCTGATGCGATTTGCCTGGATCTCTCTCTGCCTCGGGTTGTGGTTCCTCGCGCCACTGGTTCTCCATCTCCACGTCGAGTACGCTTCGATCCGCGGGCTGCTCGCAGCGGGACTGCCGAGGACGGTCTGGTTCGCCTCAGCTTGGGCGCCGGCCGTCGTGTTGCTTCCTCGGCTGCTTGGCGCGCTTCGCTCGGCACCGCCTTTCGCCTTCCTCACCCCATCCGAACGTCTCGGCATTCCCTTCGAGCTCTGGCTCGTGGTTGCCATCGGACTCGGAGTTTACTGGCAATGGCGATTTGCGAAGAGCGCTCCGGACCTGGTTCAGAGGAATTTTCACAAGAAACTATGCTGGTCTCTCGGTGCCCTGACGGGCTGCTTGGTGGTCCTCTTTGGGCTGCGGATCTTCAGCCCCGGCCAAGGCGCCTCGAGCTCTCTCCTCGCCCTGTTCTTTGCACTCGTGCCGCTCGGAGGCTTGATCACCCAGGTGCAGCGGTTCAATTTCCTGCAGATCGGGCGGCAGAGGAATCTGATCTACGCCGTGTTCCTGGTCTTCCTGGCCCTCCTCTACCTGAGCCTGATCCGTCGCGCGAGCCTGGTGCTGACGCCTTTCCTCCCGCCCGAAGCGACGGCAGCGCTGCTGCTGTTTCTTCCCGTCGTTTTCCTCGAGCCGCTGCAGCGAGCCATGAAACGCTTGCTGCGAAAGACCGCGCAGAGCGAGGTGGACCGGGCACAGCGGTTGATGGGGCCGATTAACGATGTGGCGCGGCTCGGCAACCCGGACAAGCTCGGGAAATTCAGCGAGCGTTGGATCGGCGAGCAGTTGCAACTGGCGGAAGTGAGGCTGAGGACGGACGACGGTGGCGCTCCCGGCCTGGACCTCCCGAAAGGCGGGGCTGCGGAAACGTTCGATCTCAGGCGCGGCGGGCAGCACTTCGGTTCGCTCTCGGTGCGTGCGCATGGGGCCATGCTTTCCGGAGAAACCTACGCGGCGGTCGAGTTTCTCTCTGAACAGCTGCCATCCGCCTTCGACCTCTGCCGCCTGATTGAAGAGAAGCTCGTGCTCGAAAGGGAACTGGCAGAACGGGAACGGCTGGCGCTGGTCGGCCAGATGGCGGCGAGCATTTCACATAATCTGAAAAATCCTCTCGGCTCTATCAAGACCATCCTCGAGGTACAGTTAGAAAGCCAGGACCTGCCCGTGGCGCGGAGGCAGGAAACCCAGATGGTTCTCGACGAGATCCGCCGGTTGTCGGAGAAATTGAACCAGCTACTGCAGTTCAGCCGGCCGGGGGTGCGCAGCAGCCGGGTGCAGGATGGCTGCAACTTGAGCCGGGTTGCGGAAAGCGTTGCCGCTGTCTTCCGGCACGAAGCCGAGCAACGCGGCATCGCGCTCGGACTGAAAGTGGAACCGCAATCGCTGACCGTGGCCGCAAGCGCGGAAGTGGCCAACGACATTCTGTCCAACCTGCTGCTGAACGCGCTCGAAGCAGCTTCGGCCGGCGGACACGTCGACCTCGCGCTGGTTGCCGAGGACGGCTGTTGCCGTGTTTCGGTCGAAGACGATGGGGCGGGGGTTCCGCCGGCCCTTCGGGAAAAAATTCTGCAGCCGTTTTTCACGACCAAGGCGCGCGGCACCGGGCTCGGGCTGGCCATTGTGGCGCGGCGCGTCGAGGAACTGGGCGGCACGTTGCAGGTCGACAGCCCGATCCGGGACGAGCGAGGCAGCCGGTTCAGCGTGACGATGCCGCTGGCCATAAAGGAAACGCAACCATGAAAACCATTCTCATTGTGGACGATGAGCCGGCGGCCCGTTACGGACTGCGACGGGCGATGGAAGGCAGCTACCGGGTGCTGGAGGCCGATTCAGCAGCGGCGGCGCGGGCGACCATGGTTTCTGATCCCCCGGATCTGTTGCTCCTCGATGTGGTGATGCCGGGGGAGGACGGCCTGGCCTTTCTGAAGTGGCTGCGCGCCGAGGGGCAGGAGTTGCCGGTGCTGATGGTTTCCGCGCTGGACACGGCGAAGAGCGCGGTCGAAGCCCTGCAATTGGGCGCGGCGGATTATCTGGTGAAGGGATTCGAACTGGACGAGGTGCGGCAGCGTGTTGCGAACCTGCTGAAACTGGCGACTCTCGAACAGGAGAACAGCACGCTGCGGCGCCGGTTGGCTGCCGAGGGAAACTTCGGACGGATGATCGGCCGATCTGCCGGGATGCGCCGCGCGTTTGAATTGGCCGAACGCGTCGCCGTCACCGATTCGACGGTGCTGATTCTCGGGGAAAGCGGTACGGGAAAGGATTTGCTGGCGCAGGAGATCCACGCGCGCTCTCCCCGAAACGGGAAGGCGTATGTGGCCGTGAATTGCGCCGCGTTGCCGGAAACGTTGATCGAATCCGAATTGTTCGGCTATGAACGGGGCGCCTTCACCGGGGCTGCGCAACAGAAGAAGGGGCGGTTCGAACAGGCGCACGGCGGCACCCTGTTTCTCGACGAGATTGGCGACATGAATCCGGTGACGCAATCGAAAGTGCTGCGGGCGCTTGAGAACCGCACCATTGAACGCCTCGGTGGAACGCAGTCGATTCCCGTGGATGTGCGGGTGATCAGCGCGACGCACCGGAATCTCCCGTTCGCGATCCGCGACGGAAAATTCCGGGAAGATCTGTTCTACCGGCTGCGGGTGGTGACCGTGGAGCTTCCGCCGTTGCGTTCGCACAAAGAAGATATCGCTGCGCTGGCCGATGCGTTTTTGTCGGTTCACGCGGCGCGGCTCGGCCGGACCGGGCGGTTAGCGAAAGAAGCACTGACTGCGCTTGAGCGCTATGACTGGCCGGGAAATATCCGGGAACTGAAAAACGCCATGGAGCGCGCGATGGTGCTTTGCCGGACAGAAGAGCTAGGAGTGGGCGATCTGCCCGAAGAGGTGGTCAAGGGCTCTCCGGTGCTGCCGAAAGTCGGCGAGGAGGGTACGGACTTGGGACTGAATGAATCCGATTTTCGGGACGCCAAGCGCAAGTTCGAGGTTGCCTATCTCCGGCGGCAGCTGGGGGCGCATCGCTGGAACATTTCGCGAACCGCTTCGACCATCGGGCTGCACCGGCAGAGTTTGCAGGAACGCTTGCGCGAGCTTGGCATCCGGCGCCCAGGTCAGGAGATTCCAGAAATGGACGACGAAGGATGATTTTGCACGGGTTTGTGCAAGCCGGCGGCTCGAGCTCTCGGTTCGGCGTCGATAAGGCACTGGTCGAGATCGCAGGGAAGTCCATGCTCGAGCGGACCGCCGAATTGCTGGCCGGTGTTTGCGAAGAGGTGACCCTGGTTGCCCGAGCCGGGAAGTATAAGCAGGGACGCTGGCCGGTGATGGCCGATGGCTGGCCCGGGGAAGGGCCGCTCGGAGGAATTCTCACCGCCCTGTCCGCAAGCGAGAGTCCCGATTCCCCCGAACTCTGGGCGTTGAACGTGAGCTGCGACATGCCGTTTCTGACCGGGGAGTTCCTGGCCTACTTGCGGGAGCGCGCCTCGACGAGCAAGGCCAAGGTCGTGGTGCCGGAGTCTGTGAGCGGCCTCGAGCCTCTGTGTGCCTGCTGGCGCGCGAGTTCCGCTGCGGACGTGCGGTTGGCTTTTGCCTCCGGGGTCCGCAAGGTGACCGAGGCCATGAAACGCCTGCCGATGGAAGTGCTTGACGAGACCGTCTGGAAACGATTTGATACCTCAGGCCGCCTTTTTTGGAACATGAACACGCCGGAGGAGTTCGACGAAGCGCGGCGCATTCTCGAGAGTCGGAGCCGATGAGCGAAGAAATCCACCAAGCCGGGTTGACCTCTGCAAAGGCCCGGGGAAATACTGCGGAGAATTACTTTGAATTTCGGGATGTCTCGAAGGGTTTCGACGCGCGAATGGTCCTGAATGATGTCAGCTTCAAGGTGAAGCGCGGGGAAACCTGCGTGATCATGGGGCGCAGCGGGGTGGGAAAATCCGTTTCACTCAAGCACATCATGGGATTTCTGCATGCGGATTCCGGACACGTCTTCATCGACGGCGTGGACGTCACTGACTTCAGCGAGCGGCAGTTCGAGGAAATTCGCCGAAAAGTGACCATGGTTTTTCAGTCCGGCGCGCTGTTTGACTCGCTGACCATTGCCGAGAACATCGCCTTTCCCCTGGACGGGCAGCCCGGTCTGACCGAGGAAGATGTAAATGCCTACGTCATGAAGTTGGCCAAGATGCTGGAAGTCGAGGAAGTGCTCGAAAAGGTCCCGAGCGAGCTTTCGACTGGAATGAAGCGCGCCGTGGCGATTGCCCGGGCGCTGGCGCAAAATCCTGAAGCAATTCTCTACGACGAGCCTACCACCATGGTGGATCCCATCATGGCCGGGCACATGGGCGACTTGATCCTGCGTCTGAAGGAGACCTTCCACAAGACGTCGATTGTGGTGACCCATGACACGCACCTCGCGAGGCGCCTGGCCGACACCGTCGTGTTCCTGCAGGACGGCAAAGGGCAGGTCTTTGGCTCGTGGCAGGAGTTTGCAGATTCAAAGGATCCGTTCCTCCAGGATTTCCTGATGCAGGATGAACTCATTCCAGCTCTGGACGTGACCCTGTGACCTCTTCCGGTGCCGGCCCGAAGGACCCCAAGACACAACTTCGCAAGACCATGGGCTTCTGGGATGTTTTGCTTTTCAACATCGCCACGGTCTTGGGCCCCAGGTGGATCGCCGCCGCCGGACACAACGGCACTTCTTCCATCAGCTTGTGGGTGATCGCCGCGCTTTTCTTCTTTGTGCCGGGAGCGTTCGTGATCAATGAACTGTCCTCCCGGTTCCCGGATGAAGGTGGCCTGTACGTCTGGGCCAAGGAAGCGTTCGGGGATTTCCATGGATTCGTGGCCGGCTGGACCTACTGGATCTACACGGTCTTTTATTTTCCGGGACTGTTGCTGGCCAGCGCTTCGATGAGCGCGTACGTGCTCGGCCAGAAGGGAGATGTGCTGTCCCAGGATCGCACGTTCCTGCTGGTGGTCTCGATCGTTCTGCTGCTGGTGGCGGTGGTGCTGAACATTATTGGACTGAACATTGGAAAGTGGCTGCAAAACGCTGGCGGTGTCGGGACCTACTTGCCGCTGCTGATGCTGGTCGGGATCGCCGTGCTGGTCTATTTCAAGCACGGTTCGGTGACCCACTTTACCTGGTCGAACATGATGCCCACCTGGAACTGGGACACGGTGAACTTCTGGTCGCAGATTGCATTCGCCTTCACCGGCCTGGAACTGGTCTCCGCCATGAGCGAAGAGGTGCGTGATCCGCGCCGCACCCTGCCCCGAGCCGTCTTTGGCGCGGGGGCACTGATCGCATTCATGTATATCGTCGGGACCTTCGCGATTCTTTCTCTCGTGCCGGCCGCGGACCTCGATCCGAAGAGCGGCGTATTCAACGCAATTACCATGGGCTCGGTGCTCCTGAAGGTCGGGTTTCTCGGCGTACTCGCGGCACTGTTGGTCTCGGTCGGAAATGCGGGAGGGGTGGGCAGCACCGTTGCGGGGATTGCGCGCGTTCCCTTTGTGGTGGGGATTGACCGCTATTTGCCCGCCGCTTTCGGCAAGATTCATCCGAAATGGAAGACTCCGTACATTTCGATTCTGGTGCAGGCCGGGATTTCCGGGGCGATTCTGCTGCTCAGTCAGATCAGGAGTGAAACCGTGCAGTCGGCCTACCAGATGCTGATCGACGCGGCGATCATCCTGTACTTCATTCCGTTCCTGTACATGTTCGCCGCGGTAATCAAACTGGCTGGTCGCAAGGATCGCGCAGAAAATCCGCATGCGGTTCTGATACCCGGCGGCACGCTCGGATTATGGCTCTGCGGCATCCTGGGGTTTCTGGTGGTGCTGGTTGGTATTTTTGTTTCCCTGGTGCCGCCGGGCGACAGCATCAACAAGTGGAGCTTTGAGTTGAGACTGGTCGGCGGTACCTTGGCTTCCATTTTTATCGGGTTGCTTCTGTACTGGCGAGGAGCTCGGTCAAAAGCACAGCAAGGCGGCTCGGGGCGGTAACGTTCTTCGAGCAGAATCCCCTGCGGTGTGTCGTCCCCCCCAAAAAAACCTCGCTAGGGACGGCCTTAAAAGCCCTGACCGACGAGTTGCTCGATCGTGAGATGGCCCGCAAGTTTCAGGCCGCTGCGTGCTTCAAGATAGCGTTCCACATATTTGCCGAGGACGTCCCCTTCGAGGTTCACCGCAGCGCCGAGCTTCTTGCTTTTGAGATTGGTGTGCTGGTAGGTGAACGGGATAATGGCGATTTCCGCGATAGGCTGGTGCCAGCGCGCGACGGTCAGGCTGATGCCGTCGATTGCGACGGAACCTTGCGGGACGATGTATTTTGCAAACGGTTCCGGCACTTCGATGCCGTACCACCAGTTTTCCCCCTCGGCGTCGAGGCGCGTCACGCGTCCGATGGTGTCCACGTGCCCCAGAACAAAATGGCCGCCGAATTCCTTGCCGGCCGTCATGGGCTGTTCCAGATTGACCTCGATACCGGGCTTCCATTCGCCGATGGAGGTCTTCTGAATCGTCTCGGTCGAAAGATCTGCGGAGAACCTTTCTCTATCGCATGCGATTACGGTAAGGCAGCAGCCGTCGACGGCGATGCTGTTGGCGATTTCGAGATGAGGCGCAACGGTCGGGGCGTGGATGGTCAACCGGCCGCCTGCAGCGTGTAGTTTCAGGGAGTCGACGGTGCCGAGATGCTCAATAATTCCCGTGAACATGAAATCCTCTCAAGGAAACGCGACATGCGGCAGGAAAAGCCCGCCGGCGCACGCTCTGCTCTGGTCTCCTTTATAACTCAAAACCCGCCACTTGGGACGGCCCAAAGGAGCCTCCCGGGGTGCAGCAGAAGGGCTTGACAGAAGACCTTGACGGGCACCGGGCAAGGGTGGAAGATGTTGGCAGACCACGCTCCGGGTCGGAGGTGGCTTGTGTTCGAACCGAAGCTGACCGATCCACACCCCGAATCCGCAAAGACCTACCCTCAGAAAGTACATTGCTCCCAGCATAATCGTGACGCAGAAATCGTCGTTGCCAACTGGACCATGAGTGAAGAAGGTTGGAGCGGTTGGCGGGTGATTGACTGCTCGATTTTGCCGCCGGGGGCGGTTCACTGCGGGATGGACTGCTTGTCGCAAGCGAGGCTGACAGAAGAATAGCCCCGGCCGGCGACTCGGCTGCAGGGGGAACTCACTGGGGAATTTCTGTGTGTTTGCGTGACCTTGACAGGGTTTTTAACGCGGCGCACTATTTCAAGAAATTAGGCCACTCTTAAAACTCTTGACGGAGGGAAGGAATGAGCGACCCAGAGATTCTCGACCGCATCCTGCAGAGTTGTAGTTTCCGCTTTCGAGACGTCGTCTGCCCCAATAAAGAGAAGGTTGCCCACATCGCCGCCGTGAAAATGCCGGCGGACGATGCAGACTGGTCGGTCACGGAATGCTCCTTGCTGCCCAGTGGCGAGGTGAAATGCGCCATGAGCTGTCTGTTGCACAATTTTGATTCTGCAGACTAGCCCAAACCCGTCGGCCCGCTCAGTGAGCGGCGCTGTTTCCGGCGAGCGCGATCTCCCGTAGTTTCCGCAAATCCAGCTTTCCCGTCCCCAGGTAAGGCAATTTCTCGACGAACAGGAACTGATCGGGCCGTGGCTTCCAGAGCGCCGGAAGATCGCTTTTCGCGAGTTTCTCGAGGCACTCCTTGAGCGTTTCTTCTTTCAGTGTGTGAATGACCACCAGGCGTTCCCCCTTTTTCTCGTCCGGGATAGCGGTCACGGCAAGGACCTGGCCGTCGGCCCCGAGCAGTTCGTGAAGCTTCTCTTCCACCCGGATATGCGGAACCATCTCGCCGCCGATCTTGCTGAAGCGGCTCAGGCGGTCGGTGATGCGCAAGAACCCGTCTTCGTCGACCGCGGCAATGTCGCCGGTGTTGTACCACCCGTCACGCAAGACTTCCGCGGTCTTCTCCGGGCGATTCAGGTAACCGACCATGATGTTCGGTCCGCGGACCAGCAGCAGGCCGGGCTGGTCGACCGGCAGGGATTGGCCGCTTTCCGGATCGATGATATGCACACCAATCCCGGGCAGGGGATGGCCGATGGTGCCGCGTTTTGCGCCGACCTGGCGAAAATAGGCGGCACGAAAATCGTAGGTGTTTACCGCTACTACGGGCGAACACTCCGTGCAACCGTAGCCTTCGAGCGGCCGGATGCCGAAATGATCTTCGAAGGATTGCGCGATGCGGTCCGGAAGTTTCTCGGCACCGGCCATGACAATGCGCAGGCTGCCAAAAGCCTCCGGAGGACACCGCCGGGCGTAGGAGTTCAGGAAAGTGGGCGTGGAAAGCAGCATGGTGACGGAGTATTTGCTGACCAGCGCGCCGATCGCCTGGGCATCGAGGGGGCTCACATGAAACACCACGCCCATGCCGGAAAGCGGCGGAAGGCAAAGAGTTCCGGTGAAACCGAAGGAATGGAAGAAGGGCAGTATGCCCAGGATGCGGTCGCCCTCGTGGAGGTGAAAAACCTGTTCGAGTTGCTCGACGTTCGAGGCCAGATTGAAATGAGAAAGCACCACGCCCTTTGGTTCGCCCGTGGAGCCGCTCGAGAAGATGACGGTGGCGGTGTCATCGAGCGCGGCTGGCTTGGCAACGCCCAGGAACAGTTCGAGAAGCCGCGCCGGCAGGAGCTTCGCTACGAGCAGCGCGACGACCTTTTCGCCTGCACCGGGATGGAGCGCCAGGTCTTCTGCGTAAATCGGATCCCCCGGTAGTTCGAGGGGCACCTTTTCAAGGAACTGCCGCGAGGTGACCACGGTTTTTAATCCGCACTGCTTGGCTGAAGAGGCGATCGATTCATTCGAGGTGGTGTAGTTCAGATTGATCGGGATTTTGCCGAGCAGCAAGGCGGCCCAATTCACCAGGGCACCGGGAATCGACGGAGGCAGGAGAATGCCGACCATCTTCTGGTCATGCCAGAGGGGCCGCAAACGCCGGGCCAGGAAGACCGTTTTGATCAGCGAATCGCCGAAACTCAGCTTGGGCGTGCGTCCGTCGGCCATCGCAAAGCGTCGCGGGTAGCGCCGTGCGGCCTGCAGGAACGAGCGCGTCAGCGTCTTCATGTACCGTCGCCGACGGAAGAAAGCGTCCACGCCAAGCTCCTGGACCGCCTGGCGCACTTCGGTTGCCGTCGCCGTCGAAGGAAGCGGCTTGCCGAAGGAAATCCGCACCGGGTAGGGGATGCTGCGTGGCCACTTCCAGAGGAAATGGCCGCCGGAGAAGCTGAAGATGGAGCCCCAGATTCCGTCGATGTTCACGGGAATGATGGGGACATCGATGCCCTTGATGATGCGCTCGAAGCCGCGGCGAAAGGGAAGCATCTGCCCGATGCGGGTGATTTCTCCTTCCGGAAAGATGCACACCACCTCTCCGTTCCGCAGCGCTTCGGAAGCCTCGCGCAGCGAATGAATCATCTCCCGTGGGCCCTGGTCCGAGGCGATGGGAATGATCTTCAGCATCTTTGCGAACGGCTTGATGACCGGATGGTCGTAAACGCCTTTGAACATCAGGAAGCGAATGGGGCGATCGGTGGCGGCGATCAGCAGAACGGCGTCTACCCAGGAGGTGTGATTTGGTGTCAAGAGAGCGCCACCGCGCGCGGGAATAAATTCCTGCCCACGCAAGTCCAGCCGGTAGAGGGTGTGGGCGGCAATCCACAGCACCAGACGCAGCAGGGAATCCGGCAAGAGCCAAAGCACATAAGCCAGTGCGCCCAGAGTCCCGACCGAGGCCCAGAAGAAAATTCCGATCGGACCCACATGCAGGAAGTGTTTAGAGAGGTAGTAGACAACCGACGCGGCCAGAATGCCGACGAAGGAGAGCAGGTTGGCAGTCGCCAGTACCCCGCCGCGATGTTCTTCCTCCGGGCGGTGTTGCAGCAAAGCGCTGATTGGCACAATGAAAAAGCCGCCGAAGAAGCCGAGCGAGGCAAGAAAGAGCAGGACGGTCTGGAAGGGCAATCCGTTGAGCGCGAGCAGGAAACCGAAAACAGTGATGCCGATGGCGCCGAGGGGGATGAGGCCGTATTCGATTTTTCCGCCGGAGAGATACCCTGCAGCCAGGCTGCCGAGTCCGATGCCAATGGCAATGGCGGCCTGCAGTAGGCTGCCCCGTGAGGAGCCAACCTGCAGCACGTCGCGCCCATAAAACACGATGTCAAACTGCAACAGCGCGCCCAGAAAGAAGAAATAGGTATTTCCGGCAATCGCGAGCCACAACACGCGGTCTTTGCGGATGCGTTCTCCGTTGGTCCACAGGTCGCCCAGGAAATTCAGCTTGAATTTCTTTGCCGGATCGGCGGCTGGGACTCGTGTGATTCCGAGACTGGTGACCAGTCCGACCGCGGAACAGAGCAGGAAGAAGGCGCCCGAGTACTCCTGATGCGTTCCGAACCACTTCGGAAGCTGCCCGGCCACCACCGTTCCGACGATGGCGGCGAGGAAGGTGCCGAGTTCAATGACGCCGTTGCCCCAGGACAATCTGTTCTCGGGCAGGATTTCGGGTAACAGGCCGTATTTCGAAGGGCCGAACAGGGCGCCCTGCGTGCTGGCCAGGAACAGGGCGGTCAGGGACATGGGCATGCTGTGCACGGCAAAGCCGGCAATCGCAAAGAGCATCACCGCGATTTCAAAAAGCTTGGTGCCGATGGTGACGCTGCGCTTGCTGAAGCGGTCGGCCAGATAGCCGCCGGTCATCGAAAAAAGAATGAAAGGGAGCGCGAAGAGCGCGCCGACCAGCAGGACCTTGGTCTCCTCTTCGTCCGGAGTCAGGTTGGTGCCGATGATCAGGTACAGGACCAGGAACTTCAGGCCATTGTCGTTGAACGCGCCCTGAAATTGCGTGGCGATCAGGCTCCAGAAACCGAGCCGCCAGGAACGAACAGCGTCAGACATGCCCGAACAGCCTCCCCCTGTGTGCGTGCAGGAAGCACGAAGCGATGCAAAATCGTCGCAAAGAAACGGCTGGTTGGACAGAACATTCTTTCGCCGGTGTGCAAAAAAATCAGGAACTGCGCAGCTGAGCTTCGATGGCCACATCCGGGCCGAACTGCCGGACCGAGCGCAACAGCAGCGGGGGGAATTGCTCGCCGGCCCCGATGAGGAACGGAACGCCGGAGTTTCCAGCGAGTTTGGGCGCGTAAAAGAGGACCAGCTTCCTGACCACCCCAGCGCCGACGGCAGCGGCGTTGAGCCGGGGCCCGGCTTCGAGCAGAACGCTCAGGATCTCCCGCCGGCCCAATTCTTTTAACACGGCCTGCAGATCCGGTTTTCCGCCACGCGCCGCGAGCGAAACCAGTTCCACTCCCGCTTGCTCGAGCTTGCGCGCTTTCGGAGATTTGAGCGGGGCCGTGGTGATGACCAGCAGGTCGTCATCGGCCGTTTCGACGATGCGAGCCTTTGCAGGAAGACGGAGCCGGGTGTCCAGAATGACCCGGAGCAGGCGCCGGCGCCGCTCGAGACCGCTGCGGTCGGTCAGCAGCGGGTCGTCGGCAAGAATGGTCCCGATTCCGGTCAGCAGTGCATCGGACGCGTGGCGCATGCGCTGCACTTCCGCACGGGACTCCTCGCTGGTGATCCAGGCGGGTTTCTTGCTGCCGCGCGCTCCGGGCAACGCGAGTTGCCCGTCGAGGGTCAGGGCCGATTTCAGGGTCAGGAACGGTCGGTGCGAAGTGATCCAGTAGGCGAAGGCTTCGTTCAGTTTTTCCGCCTCGCTCTCAAGGACCCCGGTTTCCACCTCGATCCCCGCGCTGCGCAGCCGGGTGAAGCCGCTGCCACGGGTTTTAGGATTGGGGTCTTCCATCGCCGCAACTACCCGCGCTATTCCGGCGGCGATGATGGCTTCCGTGCAAGGGGCGGTTCGACCGGTGTGATTGCACGGTTCGAGAGTGACGTATAGGGTTGCCCCGCGCGCCTTTTCCCCGGCCTGTTCGAGCGCCACAATTTCTGCGTGCTTCCGCCAAGCGTACTGGTGAAACCCATCGCCGATCATTGCGCCATCCCGGACCAGGACGCAGCCGACCGTGGGATTGGGGCTGGCCAGTCCGACGCCCTTCCGCGCCAGGTCCAGAGCGTGTTCCATGAAGTGCAGGTCGTGGGTATTCACGGGTCTAGTTGAACAGCGAATTCGCGTAGGTCTCGGCGTCGAACGGAACCAGGTCGTTGATCTGTTCGCCGGTTCCGACGAACCGAATCGGCAGTCCGAGCTCCCGCGAGATGGCGACAACGATGCCGCCCTTGGCGGTGCCGTCGAGCTTGGTGAGAATGATGCCGGTCACACCGACAGTGGTCGTAAACTCCCGGGCTTGCGCCAAGCCGTTCTGCCCGGTCGTGGCATCGAGCACCAGCAACACGTCGTGCGGCGCGCCGGGAATCACCTTGGCTGCCGTGCGCTTCATTTTTTCGAGTTCCGCCATCAGGTTGGATTTCGTATGCAGCCGCCCGGCGGTGTCGACGATCACGGCATCGGCGTGACGCGCTTTGGCTGCCGCCATGGCGTCGAAAACCACCGCGGCCGGGTCCGAGCCCGACTTCTGCTTGATCACTTCGACGCCGTTCCGTTGCGCCCAGATTTCCAGCTGCTCGATGGCCGCGGCACGGAAGGTATCGGCAGCGCAGAGCACCACACTGCGCCCGTCCTGGCGCAAGCGGTTGGCCAGCTTTCCGATGCTGGTGGTCTTGCCCGCGCCATTCACGCCCACGATGAAGATGACCCGTGGATCATTTCCGTTTCCGGGCCCGACCAGGCGCGGACTATTGCCATAGACATTCAAGGTGCGGAAGACGTGGGCCTTGATCTCGCGCTTCAACTGGTCGCCGTCGGAAAGCACGTTCCGGGCAATCTGTTCCTTTACCGAATCCAGGATTTCACGGGTGGTTTTCACGCCCAGGTCGGCGGAAAGCAATGCGGTTTCGACCTCTTTGAGGACCGACGGATCGATCTGGCGGCCGCCCTTGGTGATGTTGTCGAGCGAATCGGCAAGGGCGCTCTTCGTCTTGCTGACCGAATCCTTCAGGCGTTCGAGCAGCGTCGGTTCAGGTTTCCCAAACAGGCTAATCATACAGGTCAGCGCGCATCCAGGGGCGCAACACAAAATTGTAACAGATGGGGAAGGACGGGGACGGCTAGACGTGGACTTCGACGGCCGAGAGCCGGAGTTTCCCTGCTTTGACAGCGGATTCCAGGGCGTTGACGACCGCCTGGTCGAACTTGGAACCGGTGAGCGCCTTGATGCGGCCGAGCGCGTAGTCGAGATCCATGGCGGTCTGGTAAGGCCGGTTGGTGGTCATCGCATCCAGGGTGTCGGCGACGGCGATGATCCGCGCCATCAGGGGGATCTGCGGCCCGGAGAGGCCGTAAGGATACCCGCGGCCATCGAGATGTTCGTGGTGCAGTTCGATGCCGGGCAGCATATCCTTCAGCTGCGAAACCGGACGCATGATGTTGGCGCCCCGGGTCGTGTGCGTCTTCATGATTTCGAACTCTTCCGGCGTCAGCGAGCCGGGTTTTTTCAACACCCGGTCATCGACGCCGATCTTGCCGACGTCGTGCAGCAGCGCGGAAATCTTCAGTTTGTCCAGATCTTCCGCCGACAAGCGCAATTCCTGCGCGATGATGGTCGAATACTTGGCTACCCGCCCGGAGTGACCACGCGTGTAGGGATCCTTTTCGTCGATGGCGGCGGAAAGCATGCGGATGGAGCCAATGAACAGTTCGCGGTTTTCCTCCGCCGCTTCCTTGAGCCGTTCAATGTACTCCTCGATATCTCCGGCCATCAGGTTGAAGTTTTCCGCCAACTCGCTGATCTCGGAAGCTCCGCGCACCGGAGTGCGCTGGTGAAATTCGCCGCGGCTGATGGCGCGCGTCGACGCCGCCAGGCTGCGGATCGGGCCGCTGATCCCGACAGCGAAAAAATATCCGAACAGTACCGCGATCAACACCACGACGCTGACGAAGGCCAGCGCCTGGCGGTTCAGATCGGTGACCCCGGCGTCGGCGCGGGCCTCGTTTACGCTGCGCTCTGCGACCACCGCCCAGTTCACCTCGGGAAAAGTGCTGTAGGTTCCGACCATTTCCACGTCGCGTTTGTTTTCCTTTTCCGTGAAACGAACGGTTTCCGTGTTGCGCAGTTCCCGCGGCAGCGCCTTGATTTCCTGGACCAGATGGGATTTCTCGCTGAGATCCTCTCCGGGCACAAAGTGTTTGGTGTCCGGGTGCGCCACGATGTGGCCGTAGTGATCGACCACGAAGACGCTGCGCCCGCGCACGCTGGCATCCTGCAGGCGGCGCAGGATCGGATCGAGCGAGACGACCGCCGCCAGCATTCCTGTAAAGTTGTTATGCCCGTTGGTGAGCGGCACCGCAATCACGAACGCCGGGCGATTGTCCGGTGCCAGGGCCAGAGGGTCGCTGCGGAATTTCACAGACTGCACGCAACTGACGAAGGCCCGTTGCAGCGCCTTCGACACGAAGGGATCCTGCTCGGCACGGAAATTTCCCTGCGAAGCGCTTTCCCCTTTGCCGTCACGTCCGACCGCGGTGAGGTAGATGAACGTATTGCGATTGGAATCCACGAAGTTTTCAAGAAGGCTGGTGACTTTCGGTTCTGCGACCGGGTCGGTGACATTGTCGATCAGGCCGGTCAGAGTAAGAATTTGCCGCTGGCTGATGAGTTGCTGGGTGAGATTCGATTCGAAGAACTGAACTTCCTGGGCCAGAGAACGGGTCAGCTCGGTTTGCTGCACGCGCTCTGTATCGACTAGTTTTTCCTGGCTAAGTTCCAGAACCTGACGGTGATACAAGCCGATCGGGAGCGCGCTGACAAGCAGGAGCGCACCGAGCACGAGCCACAGGATGCGCACCCGGCCGGTACGGAGGCGCGTCAACAGGGATGGGATTGAGACCGCCATCGCGACACATTGATTTTACGAGAGTGGCGGTCACGGGACGGGCTGGCCTAAGGGACAGGCGACGCGCAAGTGCTACTGGACCCGGGTACTAAAGGGCAAGGACCACCCTGTCTACTCAGGCTTCAGCGGCCGCTCCATGATGGCCCGGATGGCGTCGCGCGGAGAGTTGCCGAGATGCAAGATGCTGTGAACCTGCTGGGTGATCGGCAGATCGATGTGATGGTCGCGCCCCAATCCGAGCAAAGCGTCCGTCGTCCCCACACCCTCGGCGACCATTTTCATCCGTCCTAGGATTTCCGGGAGCGAGCCGCCGCGACCGAGCTCAAACCCAACGTGGCGATTTCGGCTCAAAGCGCCATTGCAGGTCAGCACCAGGTCGCCCATTCCGGCCAGGCCGCTGGTGGTTTCCTGCTTGCCGCCTAGGGCCACAATGAGCCTGCTCATCTCCGCAAGCCCGCGAGTGATAAGCGCGGCGAGCGAATTGGCGCCCAGGCCCAGTCCCTGACAGGTGCCCGCGGCGATCGCGATCACATTCTTCATGGCGCCGGCCAGTTCCACCCCGAGGACGTCTTCATTGGTATACAGCCGGAATCCCTGGCCCGAGAATTCTTCCTGGAGGAAGGCGGCCAGTGGACGATTCTGCGAAGCGATGACCACGGCCGTTGGCTCTCCGCGCGCCGCTTCGAGAGCAAACGACGGGCCGGAGAGCACGGCGATCAGCGGGATGAATCGCAAAGAGAAAACCTGTTGGATCACTTCACTCATGCGCAGGTGCGTCGCCGGCTCGAGACCTTTGGTCGCGCTGACGATGGCCGTTTCGGGAGCGAGGTAGGGGACGGCGCGCAGGTAAACCGTTCGGGCATGAGCCGAGGGCACGACTCCAACGACAATCTGCGCTTCCTGCAGCACTTCGCCGAGATCGTTCGATATCTGAATGCAGGGGGGGAGAGTGACACCCGGGAGATAGATCTCGTTTTCGCGGTTTTCCTGCATGGCGCGCGCGAGCGAGGTCTCCCGGGCCCACAAGCGGATCTGGTGTTTGCGCCGGCTGTGGGCCAGGACCACGCTGAGGCCCGTTCCCCAACTGCCGCCTCCCAAAATGGCGATTCTGCTCATGCTTGTTCGCCTTTCGATCTTTCTGTTGCGTATCGCGGCTCTGTTCCGTTGAGCAAGCGCTGGATGTTCGTCCGATGCTTGTAGAAGATCAGACCGGAGGCGATCAACGTGCCCAGCATGATGCTCCATGGCGGCGCGTGAGCTGGAGCCCAGAGAAAATAGATCAGCAACGGCATCGCCGCAGCGGCCGAAAGCGATCCGAGTGAGATATAACGCCAAAAAACGGAAACCAGCAGGAACAGGAGAAACGCCGTAAGCGCCGCCAGCGGGCAGAGCGCGGTGAATATTCCGAGCGCCGTGGCCACCCCTTTGCCCCCCTCAAAACGTAGCCACACCGGATAGCAATGACCGACGAGCGCAGCCAATCCGGTCAGCATCATGGCCCTCGCGCTATGGTCGGTTACGCGTGCCGCGAGCCAGACCGCCGAGGCGCCTTTCGCAGCGTCGAGGAGCAGGGTCAGGACTCCTGCGAGCGGGCCAACCACCCGGGAAACGTTGGTAGCGCCAATGTTGCCGCTGCCGTGCTGCCGCACATCCTTTCCCCCCAGAACTCTCGAGAGGATAAGTCCAAAAGGAATGGAGCCGAGCAGGTAACCGGCGAGCAGCAGAAGGGCAGTCGTCAGCGAAGCTCTGGCCATCGGGTGCTAGATCTCCGTCACAAAATGGAATGACTGCACGGTAGTGTACTCCGCTCCCGTGGGTTTGAGATGGCTTTCGATTAAGTGAAGCTCGGCCGTTGCCAGCGAGCCAAAATGCTGGGGGGCATGCCGGGCCATGGCTGCCCCGAGCGGCGCAGGGAGACCGAGCGGGTCAAGACGCGCCAAAGTGAGGTGGGGCGTAAACGCACGGCTCTCCGGCGGGTATCCGAGCTCGAGCAGGCTGCGGTCGATCTGTTCGGCAAGCACTTTCAGATTGGCCGACACTTCGATGCCGACCCACAACACGCGCGGCCGTTTTTCGTTCGGGAAGAAACCCAGGCCACGGAACTCCAGGGTGACGGGTTGCGCACTGCGAATCGAAGCGAGGGCTTGGCCGACCGCGCTGAGCTTCCATGCTTCCGTCTCGCCCAGATATTTCACCGTCACGTGGAGGTTCTCCGGGCGAACCCATTTTGCTCGTGGTGCGAGCGGGCTCATCTCGTCGAGGAAAGTCGTCAGGTTGTTTCGAATTTCGGGAGAAATTCCGAGAGCCGTAAATAAGCGCACCGCTGGTTCCCCTCGGTCAGGAGTTCGAAACCCGACGCGGCTGGGCCTGCCTGTTGTAGAGATAATGCATGCGCACCATGTCCAAGGCGAGTTGCGAGGCGTAAAAGCGAATGCCCTCGCGGTCTCCCGGCAGATGCATCAGCCGCTCCTTCACGCCGCCCGGTCCGGCTAGCGCAATGTGCACGGTGCCCACCGGTTTTTCTTCGCTGCCTCCGCCGGGGCCTGCAATTCCGGTGATGCCCACGCCAAAGGTACTACCCACATGACGGCGAATGCCTTCGGCAAGCGCAATCGCCACTTCACTGCTCACCGCTCCCTTCACGGCAATGAGTTCGGCGGGCACGTCGGCCCAGGCCGTCTTCAATTCGTTGCTGTAACAGACCACGCCGCCAAGAAAGTAGGAAGAGCTGCCCGGAATGCGCGTCAGTCGCTCGGCAAGTAAGCCGCCGGTGCAACTCTCGGCTGCCGAAATCGTGGCCCGGTGCTCGACCAGCAGTCGTCCGACCACTTCTTCGAGCGACAGGGCGGAGTGCGCGTAAATGCGATCACCGAGAGCCAGCTCAAAGCTGCGCACGATTTCGTCCAGAGTGGTGTTGGACTGGGCCGCATCCCCGCTCCAGGACCGCAGGTGGATCTGGATTTCGCCCGGCGCCGCGAGGATGGTGGTGTTCACCTCTTTGTAGCGCGTATAAATGGGCTTGATGCGCTCTTCGACGTGAGATTCGCCGAGGCCGGTCACCCGCAGTTCGCGGTGAAACATGCGCAGGGCGGAAGCGCGGCGCTGTAGTCTCGGCAGCACTTGCTCGATGAACAGCGGTTTCAGTTCGCGTGGCGGGCCGGGAAGCAGGGCGATCATGCGGCCCTGGTCTTCAAGCCACAGGCCAGGAGCTGTGCCGCGCAGGTTTTCGAGCACTTCGGCGCCCTCCGGCACCATCGCCTGGCGCAGATTGACCGCGGGCATATCGCGTTTGAAGCTGCGAAAACGCGCTTCGATGGCGCGCACGACTTCTTCATTGCGCTTGAGCTTGCGGCCCAGCAATTCCGCCAGGGTCTCGCGGGTCAGATCGTCTTCAGTTGGCCCGAGACCGCCGCTTGAGATGACCACGGGAACGCGATTCAGGGCGTCTTGAAATGCTTCCGACAGCAGTTCGCGGTTGTCGCCGACGATGGTCTTGCGCAGGACCTCAATGCCGAGCTTGTTCAGTTCTTCGGTGAGGAACAGCGAGTTGGTATCCATCCGGTCCGGAGTCAGCAGCTCTGAACCGACGGCAATGATTTCCGCTTTCATATCCCGTATTGTAGCTCACCGGCCAGGCAACCAAGGTACGGTCCGGGCCACAAGCTAGCCGAGCAGGGGTAATCCGCGTACGTTCCAGTCCAGGGTGAACAGAGCGTTATTGGCGGCCAGAATCGTGCGGCCGCTCGGCAGAAGGGCCAGGCCGACCAGCGCGGAGCCGCCGAGGACGTGTTCGGCGTGGCCCTGGGGCGAGATACGAACGATGCCGCGACGTCCCGCGAAGGATGCGGCGATATACAGATTCAGATCTTTATCGAAGGCCAGACCCTGCGGGCGTCCGAGTCCGCGATAGAAAACGTGCACCTCGCCGCCCTGGGTGATGCGGTAAACGCGGTCATAGCTCGAGGTGGTCGGGCCGGTGACGTAAAGTTCGCCAGAGGGATGAAACGCCAGGTGATAAGCGGCAACGGAAGGTTCGAGCGTGGCAAACACAAAAATCTCGCGCTCCGGACTGATCTTGAAAATCGTGCCGCTGCGGTCGCCGACAAACAGGTTTCCCAGACGGTCGAAAGCGATCCCGGTGGCGATGCCCATGCCCTCGATCCACTCTTCGGACTGGCCGTTCTGTGCCACGCGGTGGATGGTGCCGTCGTGGCGGCAGGAGACAAACAGATCGCCGGAGGGCCCGATTGCGAGGCCAGTGGGATTGATCAAGGAAGTCACATACGGCTTCACGGCATAGTTCGGGCCGATCTTGTAGAGTGACACCGGCACACGCTGGCCGCGCGGCCCGCTGAACGTTACATAGATATTTCCCTGCGCGTCGACCGCGGGATTTGACACCGGGTGAAGATTGTCGGCGATCTGGTAGGCCAGGGTGACCGGAAACGGCTGGCTCTGATGCTGCGCATTGACGACTTGAATCATGCCGCTCGAAACGCTTTCCGGAACCCGGGCGATCAGCCGGTTATTGCTGGCTAGTGCCAGCGCTGCTTCCGATTCGCCAAAGCGAACCAGCGGCCGGACACCGTGGCGCGATACAAACGAGCTGCCGTAAATGGTAATCTCCCCGCCTGGGATTGCCGCCGTGGGGGCGATGCGGTCGATGTGCGGGATGCCGTTCTTGTCTGGCGTACTGCCGAACCCAAACTTCATAGCACATGAAAGTGTAACGCGAGACGCAGGCAAATGGCAGCATAGAGACCTGCCATCCAGTCGTCGGCCATGATGCCCCAGCCACCGGATAGTCCCTCCAGCCGTCGGCAAGGAAAGGGCTTCGCAATATCGAAAAGGCGGAAGAGCAGGAATCCGGCGAGAAGGTACTTCCAGTTCAGCATGCTCATGCCGGTATAGAGCGCGAACATGCCGGCCTCTGAAGCGTGCAGCAAAGTCCCGGGAGCGGCGAGCGGCGCCAGTCCCAAAATCAGCGCCAGATGGACACCCGAGACTTCGTCGATCACCACATACTGCGGGTCCTTCACGCCTGCAAAATCGGCTACTGCGGTACTGCTGCGCACCCCCAGAGAGGCAAGGGCGAACCACACCAGGATAGAAGGGGCGAGCAAGAGAAGCAGGCCAGCCGGTCCCGACAGCAGTGGAGCTTCGCCTCCGACGCTGAGTTCGAGACCTTTTCCAACCAGCAGGAACCACGTGTAGGGATGGGCCAGGACGGCAATCACGAGTCCCGCGAGCGATCCCCACGTTCCCGGGCCGGGTTTCAGGTAGCCGATGCCGAAAACCGTCGCGACGGCATAGGCGAAACGGGGTTTTTCCCCGACCCCGGCGACAGGTGCGCTATTGGACGGTTTCATCGGTTTTTCGTTTGCCTTCGGCTAGATCGCGACGGTCAGGTTCTGGAACATCCTCTTCGTCAAAAATCGGGTCGGACACCACGTATTTTTCCGAAGCCCATGCGCCGAGGTCAAGCAACCTGCAGCGCTCGGAACAGAATGGGAACTCCGCGTCGGTTTCCGAGTCGGTTGGTTTCCTGCAAATGGGGCAGTTGTGTTTCATGGCAAAGTAAGACTTTTACCACAGAGCGCAGAGGGAGTGGAAAGACAAATGTCTCAACCGAGGACCCGGAGGGCTGCGCCCGTAGAGATGCGAGTCAGTTTTTCGGGCGGCGCGGCGGCAGGTGCCTTGGCGAGGGGGCGGGTGGCGGGCCGGGGAAGAATTTCCACGACGTCGCCGATCAGGTCGTAGGCGTCGGTTTTGGTGATCTTGACCTTGACCGTGTCGCCTGTGGCCGCCACCTGGCCACCAGGCAATTCAATGTCGGTCAAGTACAGCTTGCCGTCGATGTCCGGGGCCATGCCTTCCAGTCGTGCTTCCCAGACCAGCGGATTATCCTTCGAAGGCCCTTCGACGAGCGCGATCTCCGTGCGTCCCTTGAACGCGCGCAGCTTTTCCCTGGAAATTTTCTTTTGCAAGGCCATCAAACGCGCGCGGCGTTCGGCAATCGTCTCCCTGTCCACTTTTCCGTCCAGAGGAAAACTCGCCGCGTTATCGACATCGGAATATTCGAACACGCCCATCCAGTCGATTTCCGCGGCAGCGACGAACTGGTAAAGCTCCTCGAAGTCGTCCTTGGTTTCGCCGGGAAATCCGACGATGAAGCTGGTGCGCAGCGCCACGCCGGGAATGGTGTTGCGAATGCGTTCGAGCAGCTTCAGGAAGGCGTCGCCGTTCGAGCCGCGTTTCATTCGTGCCAGTACGTTGCGGCTGGCGTGTTGCAAAGGCATATCGAAGTATTTTGCCAACCGCTGGTGCGCTGCCAGTGTATCCAGCATTTTTTGCGTAACTCGATTGGGGTAAGCGTAGAGGAAACGCACCCACAGCAGATCCTCAATTCCGGCGAGCTTTTCAAGTAGCTGCGCCAGGCCGTCGCGCAATCCAAGATCTTCGCCGTAGGAAGTCGTGTCTTGGCCGATCAGCGTGATTTCGCGGGTGCCGGCCGCGGCCAGATTTTCGGCTTCGCGTACCACCGATTCGAACCGCCGGCTGCGGAATGCTCCGCGCAGCTCGGGGATGATGCAGAACGAACAGGGGTGGTCGCAACCCTCGGCGATTTTGATGTAGGTCTGATGCTTCGGCGTGGTAAGAATGCGAGGCGTCAAGTCATGATAGAGGAACGAAGGCGGTTCGGCGGGCAGGACTTTTAATTGCCCGTTGACGGCCTCAAGGATGCGCTCGACTTCTCCCGTGCCGACCACCGCATCGACTTCGGGGACCTGCTCGAGGATCTGGTCGCGGTAGCGTTCCACCAGGCAGCCGGCCACGATCAATTTTTTCGCCGCGCCAAACTTTTTGTGTTCCGCCATTTCGAGGATGGCGTCGACCGATTCCTTTTGCGCGGGCTCGATGAAGCTGCAGGTGTTGACGACCAGGATCTCCGCTTCGTCGGCGCGGGGCGTCAGTTCGTAGCCTTCGCGAGCCAGAATACCCATCATCACCTCGCTATCAACGAGGTTCTTCGGGCACCCGAGCGAAATGAATCCAACCTTGGTCATGGAGCGAGCTATGCCTCGAGGTAACCTGGTAATTTTATCATGTGCCATGAGGCAGCCCTAATCGCCGCACCTGGAATGCTCGAGGCAGTCCACTTGGTCCGGGTGCCACCTGGGCCGGTGCAGCAACAGCGGAGACCAGACCGGAGACTCGCCAGGCAGCAAGCTTGCAAGCGGTCCGCAAGGCAGCTCCCTTGAGCCATCTGCCCGAGAAATATTCTGGACCTTACCTTCCGCTGCGTTTCACCCTTTCTTACAATTTGCCTGCTCCAAAACCGCAGCTGTGCATCCAGAGGAACATACCAGATGGAACTTGGCGCAAGCGCCGAGAGCACTCAACTTCTGTTCAGACGCGCCCACCGTCGATCGGTAAATTCACCCAGCTGCAAATCGGGTTCATACACGTTGCCGTACCGAGTAGTTTCGGCAGTGATCACCGACCTGACCGTAAGGCTGATCTCGCGCTCCGCTAGGCTGCTGGCGAGATTGCTGAGTCGGGCGACCTGCTCGGGTGAAATGGGCTGCGGGGTGCGCGCTACTGCCCACGCGGTCGTCTTATTGTCTCGCTCCACGAGAGTGACGTCGACCAAGCGAGCTCCGGGAATCTGCACAACTCCCGTTGCTAGCGCCTTTCGGATACGGTTCTGCAAGATCAAGTGAGCGCTCGTGCGACGCAGAGTTCCGTTCAGATGAAAAGCAAGGAGCAGGACCAAAACCAGGCAAATCAAGCGCGGCGCCAGAACCTGTTTGGCTTTATCGGCGGCAGCAGAACGATGTCCAGAGAGCAAGAAGACAATCATTGCTCCAAGGGCGATGGCCGCGAAGTTGGCGAGGAAAAGGAGAAAGGCGCCGGAGGCTGGGCCTGGTAAATGGCGGGCTAAAAGGATGCCGCAGGTGGTCAGTGGGGGGACTCATGCCGTGGCGATAGCAACGCCGACCACCACGCCACTCAAACCCGTCGAGACGAACGTGAATCCTCCAGCAAGTCCGCCAACCAAAGCGATTAAGAGATCAACCAAACTTGGAGAGGTGCGACCGATGATCTCGCTGCCGATCGTGAGATCGCGGCTCGATACGCCAATCAAGAGGCCAGCGGCCAAGACTACTACCGCGCCTGCAACTTCCGCCAGCAGGGCGCGGCGCAGCAGTTGTAGGTTTGCCTCGGCCAGTTCGAGAGCAATGCCTATGATTGGGCCGTAGAGCATGGCAATTAACATCGCGCCAATGATGACCGCGGGAGAGTTCTCTATCAGGCCGAATCCGGCAATCAGTGCTGCAGCCAGGTTCATGGCTAGATAGGGACCGGTTAAAGCGGCGCCAGAAGCGACCGATTCGCGCACTGCTGCGCCATGAGTCTCGGTCGCTTGAGGACCCATTCTCACACTCAGGTCAGATTGTGCATTCATTGTGTAACTGCCTTCCTGCTAGGATTTTGGTGCCGCAGGGATCGGAATAGCGAGTGTCCATGCGCCGCCGAAGGCGATGATGGTTCCTAGAGCGTGAAAAGCCGCCGAGCATTCTAAAGAATGTGAACTGAACCTTACGAATCGGAGCGATAAGATTCTAGAGATAAGCCGATCGTACACTTCTGCCGGGACCAGCGGCTATCGTCAAAAATGACCTGGAGTTACGACCAATGCGAGCGGGACATCCCCGCGCGCCAAATAGCTTTTCTATTTTTATTTTGTTTCAACGGGAGCGACCGGAGTACTGGTAGCCACTTGATCGCATAACAATGTCGATTCTTCGATCCGAATAGGTTGCGGTCGGCCGGCCGATCAATCCCCATGTCCTGCACACCGCAACACCCCCAAATACGCATTCCACGGTCCCACAGTGTCCCGATACGGGTGCGCCAAAATCCTCGATATCTGGTGCAAATGCGTCAAATCGTGAGTCGCCCAAGTCGCTAACAACTCTGACAACGTCACGACTCCTAAGGTAGGATGCCGTCCGCGCAATGCCAACTCCGCTTCTCCCAGACGCATTCCGTTCAATTCCTTCAGATTCCCGGTCCGCAACTGCGCAAATTCATCCAGCAATTCTTCCAGAGTTTTTCCTTCACTTTCCTGTAGGTGCCCCAATCGATCAAACGAGACAAACGTTTTTCTCTCCCCGAACTCCAGCACCATCCGCGCCCGCGGCATCCAATCGGTGCGCTCCCCATGGATCAAATGGGCGATCACGTCACGCGCACTCCACGTATTTCCGCCTTCATTCTCCAAAGTCCAAGCCTCCGGCAAGCCCCGCAAAAGAACATCTAGCGTCCCAGGCATCCGCTCCAAGAGCTTCACACTCCACTCCAGCTTATGTTCCATCAGAATCCTCGCTAAACAAGAAAAATGTCCGAGCGGACAATTTTACTCCCCGGCCATGGCGTAGAACGACTCAGAGGCAGGTACAGGCGTCCTGATTAACACTGATCGGAAAAGTCGGTGCTGGAACTCGGTAGCGGGCGCTTTTCGACTCTTCATCGGGTGAACTCTCCAACTGGTAAACGCCCTATCGTCCGCGCGTGTGTTGGTACCGGGAGGTGCGGAAAGCCGACTTGATTCTCAGGACGGTGAATCGGCCGGAGACCGCAAGATGGCCAGCATGCGCAGATCCATCACGACATGGACGAGAATCGGAAGCGCAAGATTTCCGGTCAGTAGAAACAATAGGCCAAAAAGAAAGCCGACGATGGCAGTCCCTGCGAGTCCCCCAGCACCCTGATAGAGATGGTTAAGTCCGAAGATCACTGAGGAAATCAGCAGCGCCAGCGTAAGATTCAGCGTCCAGGGAAAAACGTGTAAGTAGTGCAGCATGAAGCCGCGGAAGAGAGTTTCTTCGCAAGCTCCTGCTGTGATGCATACCAACACCCACCAGCGGCGTTCAGTCCAGGTTAAGGGGAAGAAGTAGCTGAACGATCTTAAGGCGGCAGAGGAATACTTGAGTGGCCGCTTCGTGAGCCTCTTCCAGATCACGGTGCCGACTGGAAGTACCACGGAAATAACAACAAGGATGGCGATCAGAGCTTCTACCAATAGGCGAACCCAAAGGTGCAGGAATAGCCAGGGGATTTCACCGGGCGAAGGAGTGATGGTGAACAGCGGGCGGAAGCCAATGGGAACAACTGCGAGCGCACTGGCAATCCAGAGCCAGGTACAAATCGCCTTATAGTAGCGAATTTTCCGCTCCGAACTGGGATTACGCTTCAACTTCCGCGTGGAGTACAAATCCCAAAGAGGAGCAACGACCAGGAGAGACAAGAAGAGCAGATGTTGTATCAGCGTCACGACCGAAGCGTTGAACATGCGAGTCCGCTAAACCTCAATTTCCATTTTTGGATCTCCCAGTTAACCGATAACCTATAGCCACTACGATCAGAAAGCAATCATCCGACCGAGTCCATGAGCGCAGGTCCGTTCCGAACGACTGCGGCAAAATCTCAAAGCCTAAACCTGGCGCTCTTCCGAACGATTTTCAAACACTTCCCCCCTTGCCATCTTGTTCGTCCCCGAGATCTATTCCCGTCGCATCCCCGGAGATCAGCCCCGCACGGTCAAACGGCGATCGGGGACATCGATCGAATACCCCAGATCCCGTTTGACGCGGTCGTCTCAGTAGGTTGATGCAACATCATCTGATATAAATCCGCTCTCAAGGTGGTGTTCTACGAGGCCAGGAATGCGGTTTGGGCTTTCCGCGATCGAGAAGAGTATCGTCTTGAACCGTTCGAAGACAGCACAGGCGCACCATGAGATGGGGCGAACCTTTGACAAGTCACATCCCCCCATTTGCGCTTCGTTGTTGCTTTGCGGAGGAATCCGTCCCCTAGCGCACCCGCGCTCCCGTCTAGCCCTCACAAGGTCGAAACGAGAAGACCGCTCTCGAGGGATCGCCTGCGGTTCATCGATTCGTGAGATCGCTAGAGACCCGGATCGGGCGGCCTCGACGGTGGGCGGAGAGGTAACACGTCCTGGTGGCCTCCCTGAATATCGAGCCCATGAAGCGGACGACCAAGCCTGGGAGTCGGTACAAAACTCTTTCGCGCGGTTGATGCCGCAAGCGCATAACCGGTAACTATCGGGAGTGCGGAGCGGAACGGACCTGTTCGAGGAGTGCTCGAAGGCGGAAGGCGTCGCAGGGGACGCCGCCGAAGCGGGATTGCACGTACAGATCAACAAATTCGTCGATCGTCGGGGCCAGTCCACCTTGCAGGGCGAAGGATGCTGCGAATTCGTGCGGTGTTTGTGTTTCACGGCGCGTGAAGCCGCGCTTGTCCAGGATCCGCAAAAGCTCGGTGTACAGCCGGGAAGCCAGTTGGGGATTATTGCGCTCCGTAGCCGGCAGACGCGATTGCCAGGCCAGCGCGAGCCATCGGAAGAACCTGCGCAGCCAGTCCATGCGGAGAACCAGGAGTAGAAGCACGAGCGCAACCGGAAAGAGGAATCGCAGTAATCCATGTTCGCGCTGCCAGTCCGTCAGGCGTTCCATTCCGCGATCCTCGAAATGCCGGAATTTCTTTTGCAGCGCTCCCTTCCAATCGGTCGAAACCTGCCCGACGTTGCGGGCCAGGGAAATCTGGTGGGAGAAATCGTAATTGATCACCCACTCGTTCCAGGTCAACTGGAACCAGTCCACGTACATGGCCAGGCGCGAGAACAGCCCGGTCGCCTGATCGGTCGATGGCGGCGTGGGATCGAAGGTCAGCCAACCGGTGCCGGGAAAGTAAGCTTCGACCCAGCTGTGGGCGTCGCTGGCGCGCACGATGTAGTCTCCGCCAACGTCGTTGTATTCGCCGGGAAGAAATCCATTTACTTCGCGCGACGGAATTCCCAGGCTGCGCAGCATGACCGCCATGGCCGACGCAAAATATTCGCAGTGCCCTGACCTGGTTTCAAACAGGAAGTGCGCCAGCGGATCGGCACCGGGCTTGCCGGTAAGGATGAGCGAGTAGGCAAAATTGGTGCGCAGATAATTTTCGATCACCAGGGCTTGATCGTAGGGATTGTCGGCTCCGGCGGCTATTTTGCGCGCCAGAGCGGGGATGCGGGAATCCAGATTCGAAGGCAGCTGCAGGTAGGTCTCGCGGATCAGCTCCGGATAGGCAGTCCCCGCAGAGCGGGCCTGTGCGGGGCGGGCTACCGGGAGCAGGGAGATGCCCTGATAGCGAACCGGCGAAAAGTTGTGCGACGGGTTAAAGATAGAGCCCGTAGAGTCGACACTCAGAATGCTGTGCCGCGAAGCGCCATCGTAGGTCCCCCCCTCACCGGAGAAATTGCCCCGCACGACCATCAGCTGTCCGGGCGCGAAAAGGGCATCGCTCGCGAGCGGTTGCAGCAGGGTGGTGAAATCAACTTGAACCGCAGGCCGACCTTCCATTCCGGCGCGGGTGGCCAGGGTGATCCAGCCATTCGATGTGGGTTCGTGCAACTGCACCCGGCTTTCGGTCGAGAACCATCGCCGGCCGTCGAAATTGGTCAACGCGATTCCTCTCCAGCGCAGCAACGGGTAGTTGATGGGGACGCCTGTCTGAACGCGCATGACCACCGTGTTGTTCTTCTTGATTTCGCCGATCTCTCCGAGTTCCACGTTATCCGTGAATCCGCTCATCAGCGAAGGCTGCGTGCCGGTTCGCGCGAAATAGCCGGCGCTGAAGCGGGGGAACAGGAAGAAGAGCACCGAGCCGATGACCACCGCGCCAACCGCCACGCTCAGAGAGGCCAGGGACAACGCCCGGTAAAACCTGCGTTCGCGACGGACATCCCCGTCGAGCGCGGGAAAGACGGCACCCGCCGCCCCGCGGCGGATCTCCAGGCCTACGAACACTGCCACAGCGAAAAGCAGGAAAATCACGAAGAACGCCAGGAAGGAAGTGTCTACGGTGAAGATTGCGGAGGCCAATACGCCGGCAAAGGCCAGCATCGAAAGAAATAGCGCATCGCGGTCGGTGACCAGGCTATAGAAGCGCACCAAGGTTACAAACAGCAGGAAATGAACCGCCGCAAGCAGTGCGGCATAGAGAGCCGGATTTTGCGTGTCGCCCGCGAGCAGGCGGGAAACAAAAAAAATGTCGACGGGAAAAACAAAAAGATAGGCCACGACCAGGCGGGTGGCTACGGACTGGCGTAACTCAGGGGGCTTGCCTTGCCACCAGCGCAGCCCCTTGTACAAAACCAGGGTCGGGGCCACGATGGCCGTCAGTAGGTCCAGTTTGCCCGTCGCCGCAAGCGTCAGGACCGAAGTCAGCACCAGGAAAAACAGTGCGGTGCGGTAGAAGCGGTCCGCCGGCAGGGAACGGGCTGACGATACGATCGAGGAATCCATGGGTGAAATTCAGGATAGCACCCTGGCAGGGCGCACTGGCCTGTCGCAGTCCAAAGGATAACTGTACGGGAGACTGGGTTCTGCGGTTGGGCTGACAACATTGCCGCCACCGGTTCCCGTAACCAGGGGACACCTACCGAAGAGCGGCCCGGGCGGCTTTGCGCGTCAGATTCGAGACAGCCACGTCGGACAGATCCGCAAGCGGCAGTACCCGTGCCTGCGGCACCCGGGGGAGTTTTAGGACGTCCAGGCGGAAGGGGAGCAGGGTGATCTGCCGATAGGTGACCGCATGGCGGACCATCGGCAGCGGGTCGAGGGTGGGGCGGAAGTTCCGGCCGGCAAAGATCGTTTTCTTTACGAATGCCCCGAGCTCCTCGGCCGCTTCCCGCCGCACATGGATTGTTGGAAAGTGCCACAACCGCGACAGCAGCGCCGGGACATCCTGCTCGATCGTCGACTGGGCACCGGATTCTGGCGGCGGCAGGAGCAACGTGCGCCCCTTCGGGTCGACGAGGACAACCGCAGCCAGGGTAATCTCCACAGTCGACCGCTTGCTGCGCTTTTCGGGGATCACATCGCTCAGTCCCGATTTTCTGGCCTGGCAGAATTCCCCTACCGGGCAGAGCCGGCAGTCGGGGGAGCGCGGGGTGCAGATTGTGGCTCCCAATTCCATCATGGCTTGATTCCAATCCCCCGGGGCATTCGGCGCGAGCCGCAGATCGGCGGCTTGCTGCAACTTTTTCCAGCGGGCAGTCGCGCGCAGATCACCACGGATGGCCTCCAGCCGGGCGATGACTCGAGCGACGTTGCCGTCGAGTACGGCGAGTTTTTTCTGGTAAGCAATGCTCAGGATGGCGGCCGCCGTGTAGGGACCGATGCCTGGAAGGGCCAGGGCCTGTTCCGGTTCCCGGGGAAAGCGAGAGCCGTATTCGGCAACGATCTGCCGCGCGGCTTTCTGCAGGTTCCGCGCGCGTGAGTAATAGCCGAGACCGGCCCACTGCCGCAGCACCCGATCTTCTGGCGCCTCCGCGAGGGTTCGTACGTCGGGGAAATGGGCGAGGAATCGCTGGTAATAAGGAATCACGACCGCAACGCGCGTCTGTTGCAGCATGATTTCCGACAGCCAGATACGGTAGGGATCCTCCGTCCGCCGCCAGGGCAGGTCGCGCTGGAATTGCGAGAACCACCCGAGCAGTTTTTCTCGAAAGCGCGTGAGTGCCGGGCCGTTCTGCATGGGGTGTGCCTAGTTTCGCACAGAAGCGCTCGAACCAAGAGCCCCGAGGTCCGGCGGAAGTGACCTAATCAGCGATCTCTTCGGCAAACACCACGTAGGAGGAATTCCACACTCCCGCGGGGATCGAGCCGCGCGGCTGCGAGCTTACGATGATGCGAAATGCTTCGGGCTCGGCAACCAGTTCGGTGAGCAACCCCTGCCCGACATCGGGCGGCAGGGGCTCGACGATCGCCAGATGGCGCAGGACAGCGAAAATATTCTCTGAAGCCGGAGCCATGGGAACATTCACGGCAGCGCTGCGAAATTCCAGCAGTGCTCCCCGTTCGTGGAAATTCCAGGCGATTGCGGCGCACAAATTGACGGTCCGCTCGAAGCGCGCGGTATCGGCCGCAGGTGCGGACCGTCTCGCGGCCGGGCTGTGTGGATCGAGGACCAGCAGGACGCGGCAATCGTCTTCCCGCGCAAACTCGCGCACCATCAGCGATCCTTGCCGGGCCGAAGCTTTCCAGTGCACGTGCCGCGCGCTGTCTGTCGGCACATAATCCCGCAGCGCGTACAGGTCGGAACCGCGGCCTTTCGACAAACTCTCGATCGCTCCGTTGATTCCCGGCAGCACTTCCTCGAAATCTTCGGTTGGTTCGACGGAGGGATACACCAGCGCCTCGGATGCCAGGTCGAGGCGGCGAGCCTTCTCGAGGAATCCGAAGGGAAATCGGGTGACGATGCGCAGCGCTTCCTGCCGGTACAACCCGCGCCGGGCAAAATGCAGCGGCACGGACTGTTTCACGGATTCCTGTCGCGGAACATAGGGAAAGAACACCGGTGTGGCCAGAACCGCCGTAGCAGGGCCCCGCTTCGCCCGTCCTTCCACCCGCAAGGAGAAGGAAGGGAGGGTCTGTTTTTCATTTTTCAGCTCGACCGTGCCGCGCACGGCTTGCCCCGCAAAAATGTGTTCGGGAAGCTGCAGGCTGATTTCCAGCCCAAGCAGCGTAAGCGAAGAAAGCACGCCGGACATCAGGATGCTG
This sequence comes from Candidatus Acidiferrales bacterium, assembly GCA_963842585.1. GTDB lineage: Bacteria > Acidobacteriota > Terriglobia > Acidiferrales > UBA7541 > Acidiferrum. The sequence goes on along the minus strand of CAWJHG010000007.1, from coordinate 7,214 downwards.
GCAATCAGGCAAGCCAGGATCAGGAACAGCAGGTTGTTTCCGGTGTTGATTGCGGCCAGTGACACCAGGACAATCCCGGCGAGGTAGATCCAGCCTGCCCGCGGCAGTTTGTACTCCATCCGGTAACCGATCCAGCGCAACGGGGTGCGCCGGGCCAGAACCGGCACCAGCGTAATTCCCACCCACGCCGCCACCACCAGCGCGGACATGGCGGTTGCGCTGGCTAGGGCGACATTTCCGAGCCGAGCCGCCGCTCCGGAATAGAGCGCCAGGACAAAAGCAACGCTGAGAGCCGCCATAGACAGGAAGAATGCGCGCACTCCGGGACGGTCCGCCTTGTCCCAGAAGTCCGTAAGCGACGCGCGCAGCTTCACAGGGGTACGCGTACGGAGTCGACGATCTCTCGAAGAACCGTTTCCGTGGTCTCCGATTTCTTTTGCAGCGAAGCGTGGCGGGTGCTGGCTACGACGCGATGTGAGAAGACGGCCACAGCCAGTTGCTTGAAATCATCCGGTAGGCAATACTCCCGCCCTTCGAGGAAAGCGCGGGCCTGTGCGGCGCGCTGCAGCATCAGGGTTCCCCGGGGACTGACGCCGAGAGCCAGCTGATCCGATTTGCGGGTGCGATTCACAATCTCGAGCGCATAGTCGTGCAGGCTGCTGTCTACCTTGATGCGGGTTACGGTTTCCTGCATGGCCAGCACATCGGAAACATCGGCAATCGGTTCGAAGTTCTGAATGGGATCATCGGTGGTGCGGCTGCGGAGGATCTGGCGCTCGGTTTCGTGCGAGGGATAGCCCATCTTGATGCGCATGAGGAAGCGGTCGAGCTGCGACTCCGGCAGCGGATAGGTGCCGTGATGCTCTACGGGGTTCTGCGTGGCGATCACGAGAAAGGGTTGCGGCAAGGGAAGCGTGCGGCCATCGACCGTCACCTGTGCTTCGTTCATCGCTTCCAACAGCGCCGATTGCGTTCGTGGTGTGGTGCGGTTGATCTCATCGGCCAACACCACGTTTGCGAAAATCGGTCCGGAGCGGAATTCAAAGTCGCGCGATTCGGGATTGTAGACGCTCACGCCGAGGACGTCGCTCGGCAGCAGGTCGGAAGTGAATTGAATGCGCTGAAAGGTGCAGTGGAAGGACTTGGCCAGCGCCTGTGCCAGGGTGGTCTTGCCGACGCCGGGAACGTCCTCGATCAGCAGGTGCCCGCGGGCCAGCAGGGTAATCAGGGCCAGCTGAATCACATCTTCCTTGCCGAAAATGGCGCGGGCGATCGATCGCTGCAGCTGTGTGACCACCTGAGAGGTGACGGTTGGCATTGGTTGAAAACCCTTACTCTTCCTGCTACAAATAGATGAAGGGAGTTGCGCCGGCGTTTCACCGCGGGCAACAATGACCCCCCCGTTCTCAAGACGGGCGATTAGCTCAGCGGTTAGAGCGCTCGCCTCACACGCGAGAGGTCAAAGGTTCAAATCCTTTATCGCCCACCACTCCTCTGGATTCTCCCACAGGTACAGAAGCAAATGCGGCAGGATCGTGGGCCTTTTGTGACGAACTAGCCATTTGGCCGCTGGGGCAGGCCTCTTGTATAGTGGCAAAATGCAGACAATTTTACGCAGTCTTGAGTTTCTGAGCTTGTCCCTGTGGCTCGGGGCCGACGCGTTCCTGAGCTTTGTGGTGGCACCGGGAGCCTTTGCGATCCTCGGGAACCGGGATGCGGCCGGGATGATGGTCGGTTACTCGCTTGCCCGGCTGCACTTCGCCGGCATCTTCCTCGGATTCCTCTTTCTCGTGGCGCGGCTGTTGCGCACCCGCGATTTTGCCAGCTTCACTACACCTGCGGCTCTCTGCGTGGTGTTGATGGTGGTGCTGACGGCGGCTTCGCAATTCACGATCAGCAATCGCATGGAAAATCTGAAGAGGGAGATGGTCTCGGTGCAGAACACCCCGGAGACCGATCCGCGGCGTGTCGAGTTCAACAAGCTGCATCACGTTTCCGTGCGCTACGAGGGGGCGGTCCTGCTGCTCGCGCTTGCCGGCATGGTTCTGTTGGTCAGGGAAGCGGTCGCGAAGCCTTAGCAGGTTCAGGAGACCGCCGTTAGAGGCTCCGCCCGAGTGGCCCAGGCAGTTTTGCGGGTATCGAATTTGCAGCCCCTGCAGCCGAGGCTTGAACAGTCGTTTTCGCCTGGGAACGCCGCCCCTCCCTCCTCCCGACCCGCGTGCCGTGGGGATCTGGTCTTCTCTCTTGGCAAGAACCAACGCCTCTACAAATCCCCGGCCGATGTCAGCTTGCTATCGGCATTCTTCCACGCTTCGGTAAATTGCGCTTCGACCGAGCGGGCGTCGCTCCGCTTGGCCTGCTCAGTGAGCGCCAGCTGCAAGCCGAACAGCGACCTCGGGTTCCGCGGATTCGCTACCAGATCGGCGCGGAACACCTCTTCCGCTTCGGCCGCTTTTCCCGCAGCCAGCAGCGCCGCTCCGAGCGATTCCCGCACTGGATAATACCAATCTGCCGGTTCGTCATAGAGCAAGGTATCTTGGATGCTCGCCGCTTTTTTCCAGTCGAGCACGGCAACGTCGGTTTGCCCCTTCGCCGCGGCCACTCGCGCTTCTGCAACGTTGACGGCCACGCCGAACACATCGTGTGCTTTGTTCATTCCACCGAACGTTGCTTCGGCCGGAAACGCTGCGACCTCCTCGAGCAACAGGGTCTTTTCTTTCTCCGCCTCGGCGACTTTCCCGGTCTGCGCGTAGGCCAGGACGCGCGCATAACGCCACAACGCGTGGGTTTCGAGCAGTTCCCGAGCCGGCTCAGGCGATCCCAGAATTTCCGGCCACTTCTGAAACCGCGCATCCACCCAGATCGGCGCCGCAAGAAATACATCGAGCGTCGGCATCATCTTGGCGTGCGGCTCGAGGCGCGCCACCATGGCATCGGCGGCACTCTTCGCTTGCGCGTAATTTCCCGCCATGCTCGCCGCCATCACCAGAAAGTGCTCGTTGTGGCTGTGGTACATCAGGTCGTACATACTGCCGACCTGCCCGGCCTTTTCGGCGTACGTCTGATCGACAGCCGCCGCCAGTCGATTGTTCTTTGCCGCCTCTTCGCAAAATCCGGTTCGCTCGTAGATATGCGCGGGCATGTGCACCAGGTGCCCCGCTTGCGGCACCAGGGTGTCCAACCGGTACGCGCTCGGCAACGCCCGCTCCGGATGCGGCGAGGCCTCCACCGCGTGAATGTAGTAGTGGTTCGCGCCCGCGTGCAACGGATTCCGTGCCAGCACCGATTCGAGCACGCGCACAATCTCTTCTGTGTTTTCCGCTGCCTTCCCGTCGTTGGTCCACAATTTCCAGGGGTTCAGGTCCATCAAGCTCTCGGCGTACAGCGTTGCGGCATCGAGATCGTCGGGATAGCGCGCCGACAGCGCGCGCATCGCCGCGGCGTAATCGTGCGCGAGCTTCCGGTAATCGGGAGTTGCTTCACTCGAATACCGCACGGCCAGGGCCTCCACGTAATCCCGCTCGACTTGCGGCGCATTTCCCGCGAGCTTCCTGGCCTTCTGAATCGTTTCGAACGCCAGCTTCTCCCGGTCGGCATCCACGTCGGCGTTGTAATTTGGCCCGACCGCCACGGCGATTCCCCAGAGCGGCATGGGAGAGGCCGGGTCGAGTGCCGCGGCGCGCTCGAACGATCGCGTCGCTTCTTCATGGTTGAATCCGTAAATCAAGGTGAGCCCCTGATCGAAATAATCCTGCGCTTCCTGGCTTTCGGTCGCGATGGGGTGATGCTGCCGCCCTACCGCCGTCATTGACAAGTCCGCCGGTTTGCTCTCGGGCCGGCTCGATTGAGCTCGAAGCAAATTGGGCGACAAAAAACCGACCGCAACAAGGACCGGCAGAAAACGACGCATGGGCTGGCACTCCTCTACGGTTTGAATTTGGGCACGCCGGGTTTCTGCTCTACGACAGGGTGCGCCGGAGCTTACCCTACAACGCATCCGCGTGCCAAACAGACTTTTCAGGAATTTGGTCCGGCAGGCGCAAGAATCTGCTATTTTCTCTCTCGTTTCGGTTGGCCTGGTTTCGGCTTGCGGCGGGGTTTGCGAGGCCGGATTTTGTTGGTGAAGGCGTAACCGGCCTTTTCAAACGCGCGCCACATGTACCAGCTGGCGACGGTGCGGTAGGGCCGCCAGCGTTCCCCGAATTTCAGAAGTTCCTTCGGCGTTGGCATGTGCTTCTTCCCGTAGGCCACCGACCAACCCTTCTTTACGCCCAGATCGTGAATGGGTAGCACATCCGGACGCCCCAGGCGGAAAATCAGAAACATCTCGACGGTCCAGGCTCCGATTCCCCGCACGGAAACCAGCCGCCGGACCAGTTCTTCGTCCGACAGCAACAGAGCTTCTTCGTGGGACGGCACGATGCCCGCGAGCGCCTTTTTGGCCAGGTCTTTCATGGCCAGAGCCTTGGCACCGGACAGCCCGGCTTTGCGAAGTCTGGCCGTCGGGATTTTCATCATTTTTTCCGGCGACGGCGGGCGGCCGTTCTCTCCGAGTGCCTTTACCCGGCCGAAAATCGTCGCCGCCGCCTTGCCGGAAATCGATTGGTAGGCGATGGACTCGAGCAGAACTTCGTAGGGTGACTCGGCCTGCTCGGCGTCGATCTCAAAGGGCGCGGTCTCGGCAATCAGCCGCTTCAGGCATTCGTCGCGGCCGGAAAGGTGCCGGAGCGCCTCGGCAAGATCGAAAGCGAGATTCTCTGGCGGAGTGTTGACGGTCATGGCCGGAAAACAAACATAGTACAAGCGCGTCTTTTTGGTAAGCGGCAAATGCGGCGGCAAGCCGGGCCAGGTCTGTCTCCGGGGGCGATGTGCTAAAATTACGTGATTGAATGAATGGAAATTTCTGCGCTGTCGCCGGCGGTCTGCTGCAAAAAACAGTCACCTGACCGAGCCTCGCGAGTGAAGGGTCGCTAGATTCATGCAAACAGGCATTATTGGATTGCCACAGGTGGGAAAAACCACCCTGTTCCGGATTCTGACCAAGGCGAACGTGGACGCCAAGGGCGCGCAGGCAGCCCATGTTGGCGTTGCCAAGGTGCCCGAGCCGCGGCTGGTCGAGCTGGCCAAGCTCTATAATCCGAAGAAGATCACCTACGCCAGCGTTCAGTATGTCGACCTTCCCGGCGTACAGAAGGAGCGCATGCGCGAAAGCCTTGCTACCCTGCGCGATGTGGATGCCATTGCCCACGTAATCCGGGTCTTCGACGACCCGAGCGTGCCGCACTCGGAAGGAACCATCGACCCGTTGCGGGACGCGACCAATCTGGACCTCGAGCTTATCCTTTCCGACCACGAGCAGATCACCAAGCGCCTGGAACGCCTGGAAAAAGATCTGAAGAAAAAGAAAGACCCGATCTTCGAACTGGAAAAGACCGTTCTCGAGAAGTGCAAAGCGCACCTCGAAGCGGAAAAGCCCTTACGCGAACTCGAGCTCACGGCCGAAGAGCGCAAGCCGATCGGCGGATTTCTTTTCCTTTCCCAGCGGCCGATGCTGTATGTGCTGAATCTCGGAGACGACGAAGCCGCCGAGATGGACAAGGCGGTCGAGAAGCATAAACTGTCCGCGCTTGAAGGGCGCCCGAACACCGCCGTGGTTGCCGTCTGCGGACGCCTCGAAGCGGAACTGGTGGAAATGGAAGAGAAAGAAGCCGCGGAACTGCTGGCCTCCTATGGTCTCAAGGAGCCCGGCCTGAACCGACTGATCCGCGCTACTTATGATCTGATGGGCTTGTTCCCCTTTTTTACGGCCGGGGAGCCCGAGGTTCGTGCCTGGACGATTCGCAAAGGCTCGACCGCCGTTAAGGCGGCGGGCGAAATTCACAGTGACATCGAGAAAGGCTTCATTCGGGCGGAAGTGGTCAGCTGCGCAAACCTCCTTGCAGCCGGGAGCATCGCCGCGGCCAAAGAAAAGGCCCAGGTTCGTCTGGAAGGGAAAGAGTATATCGTCCAAGAGGGAGATGTTATCCTTTTCCGCCACAGCGGTTAGTCCTGTGGAGAGTCCCAAATCAAACGCCCTGAATCGCGGCCTCTGACCCTCGACTCTTGCAGAAGACGCGGAGCCTTGTTCTCCCATGATGCATGATCTGCCATTTCGCATCGCACTTGCAGCCCTGCTGGGTCTGGTCGCTGCTGGTGGCAACGTTCTGGGCGGTTACTTTGTTGTCCGGCGCGAATGGCCCCGCAAATACCTGAACTATTTTGTGGCGCTCGGCGCAGGGTACATGCTGAGCGTCGCCTTCCTCGAGGTCATCCCGGAATCCATTCATCTGGCCGGACAGCAGGCGCTGCTGTTCGTTCTGATCGGCTACTTCCTGATTCATCTGTTTGAACACACCATTGCGCCGCACTTCCATTTTGGCGAAGAGACCCATACGGAGGAGATGCATGTCGACCACGCCCGCAGCACCGTGTTGCTCGGCATGGCCATTCACACCTTCTTCGATGGCGTTGCCATTGCCGCAGGCTTTCTGGTTTCCACTTGGTTGGGCGTGGTTATTTTCCTGGCCGTGTTTCTGCACAAGTTGCCGGAGGGCTTTACGATTGCTTCGGTCGTGCTGGCCAGCGGGCAGGGCAAGCACAGTGCGGTGCGTGCCGCGGGATTGCTCGGCGCCGCGACGCTTGCCGGCGTGCTGCTGACCAGCCAGCTCGAAGGCCAGCTCAAATATGCCCTTCCGCTTTCAGGCGGTGTCACCGTCTATGTGGCAGCGACCGACCTGCTGCCGGAGGTGAACCGCGAGCCCAATTGGCGCATGGCTCTCCTGGTCTTTGTGGGCGTCGCTAGCATGCTGATTCTGAAGGCGTTATTTCACGCCTAGGTTTGCCGCTCACCCCTCCCGTGCCTCCCTGGCCGCACCCCGCGAGCCGCAACTTTCTGAGAACAAATGTGTTTGGTACAGTGTGGGTGCTATGGCCAGAACCGACGTCCAACTCATGCTGGACGTAAAAGCTGGTGACGAAGCTTCCTTTGAGCTTCTGTTGCACCGCTATCGCACCCCACTCGTCAACTTCCTGTTCCGCATGGTGCGGAACCGGGAGCAGGCGGAAGATCTCGCTCAAGATGTGTTCTTGCGCGTTTACCGCGCGCGAGAGGACTATGTACCGAGCGCCAAATTCACAACCTGGCTGTTTCGGATCGCCACCAACCTGGCGCTCAA
>CAWJHG010000006.1:0-1040114 GCA_963842585.1 Candidatus Acidiferrales bacterium | reverse complement strand
AGCCCGACGAGCTACCAGGCTGCTCCACCCCGCACAATCACTATAGCGAACAGCGGGGTATCCGTCAAATTTCTGCACAGCGCTTAAGCGCAGCGCGATCCCTCCGATCTGCCTGCAAAAGGGAAAAGCAGAATGAAAAAGAGAATCACCAACTGCTGTAAGGCGAGCCGTCACTACTGAGCTGGTCAGAACCGGAGTGAACGTCATCCACGCCCGAGCCGGTCTGGTCCGGGGTCATGACCGTATCTCCATAATGGAGCACCCAATCGTTTGCCTGGCTGACCGGATCGATGGGAACCTGCCGCAGATAGTGGCCATCCACCAGATCCTGCAAAGATTGCGGAGCCTGTTGCTTGTCCAAGGTGTAGTTGTCGATTGCTTCCCGCATGGTTTGCAGGTCTTTCTTCAAGACCGCTTCGCGTGCGTGTTGGATCGACTTTTGATACATGCCGGCGGCCATTCCGATCAGAATCAAGATGATGGAGATGACGATCATCAATTCAAGGAGGGTGAACCCAAGCTCGCCGCGCGCAGATGTGCGTCGGTCCGAGCGCGCGTCGGGAGATTGGAAGAGGGAGCGAGCAAATGTTCCAGGGCGCATCATTTCACCAGTCCGAGTACTTCGTACCGTCCATTGCCATGCCGGTGGATTTGGAGTAGACATCAAATACGTTCTTGCCGCCCCAATTAGTCGAATCCGGATCATCATCGACAGACCGTAGTCCCCAGTCCGCTTGTTTTGTCATGGGATCCACCGGAATGCTGCGCAGAAAGCGAATTTTCTTAGATTGGGAACCCGTTCCTGCTGTCGTGGTAACCAAAGCCACGCCCTTAACGAGCGTTTCGAGATCCGGCGGATAGCCGCCGGTGGTGACATCTACGCGAATCTGGCCGTGATCGGCAAGATCCTTGTAGCGGTCGATAGCCGTTCTTATCGAGCGAAGATCGCGCTTTAACTCTGCTTCTCTCTCCCGGTACGCTGTCCAGCGGGCAATCGGAAGTGCCGCAGAAGAGAGAATCATGAGAATGAAACAGGAAATGATCAACTCGAGCAACGTCATTCCGGTCTCGGACTGCCGCTGCCGTTTGTGGGAATCGCTGATCATGCTTATTTCCTGGCGAGGAACTCCTACTGCACCTTAATCGCCGCCTCGCCGGTAACCAATGGGATGGGCTTGCCCTGGGAATCCTTGGCGTTGATCTGAACGATCGAGAGGGTTGTCGTACCCGGTCCGAGGGCCTTCACAACGACTCCTAGGAGCGTACCGCTTCCACTGACGCCTGGGGTGTTCGGCTGTCGCGTGGCAGAGATGATTGCCTGTCCGTGTTCTTTATCGACGCGTTGGACCAGAGCAATATCCTGCGTACCGCCAGAGAGGAATCCGCCCTGACGCACTTCCTCTACGCTTAGCACGGCGGGATTGTATTGCAGCATGAGCGGCACGGAATGCAAGTCCGAAACACTGTCCACAAGAACCGCAATCGTTGAGGTTTGCCCGGGGCTGAGCGTCAGTGTGGATGGTTCAAAGCGAACCCTAGGACTGGAGACCTGCGGTACTGCGGGCGCAGCCGTGGTTCCGACACCAGGTGCTGGCGTGCCGCTGGCCGGCGTGACCATTGGAACAGGAGTGCTGCCCGGAGCACTAGGAGCACCCGCCGGTCCTACGCCTCCGCCAGGAGGTGTGGCAATGGGCGCAGGATTCGCTGTCGGTGCCTTGATATCCAATTCCTTCCGGACGGAAGGGAATGTCTCCGTGCCTGAATACAGTGCACGCAGGTTGCTCTTGGTCCAATCCGGCATGCGAACGATGCGGGGAGTGAGGACGATTAAAACCTCGCTGTCCTGGCGGTCGGTGTTATCAGCGGAAAACAGATAACGCATGATCGGCACATTCGCGAGCCATGGCCATCCATTCAATGTCTTGGTATCGATCCGTTGGATCAAGCCGGCCAGGATGCTGACCTCGCCTTCCTTAAGGCGGATTTCTTCCTGTGTTTTGTTCTGGGCGATTACGGGCTGCTGAATGCCGCCAATCGTGGCATAACTCGCCACGGAAGAAACTTCAACTTGCAGCTTCATGCTGACGTCGCGATTTGGATGAATGTGGGGCGTGACGTCAATGTTCACGCCGACGTCGATATATTGAAATTGCGTGTTAACCAGCGGGTTGACCGAGGTCGTTCCCACGCCGACGCCTGCCTGAAAGCTGCCGGTGGCCACCGGAACCCGCTGCCCTATGTTCAGTTTGGCTTGCTGGCCATCAATGGCCCGGATTTCAGGATTTTGGATGATCTTTGTGGCGCTATCGGTCATTAGAAAATTGGCCGTGGCGCTCGGGATCGTAAAGACCACGTCGCTCTGATTCAAGTGCGTAAGTTGGTTGAGTTGGATTCCGTTACTCGAATTGGTCGTCGTTGTCCCCGTGGTCGTGCTTGAACTAGTACTGCTCGTGGAGTTGTTGGGATTGATTGTGACGGTGGTGCTCTGCGGAGGCAGAATTCCGAGGTTCTTCATGCGGTCAGTGCTGGCCTGAAGGATTTCCACCTGAATGATCACTTCCGGCTTGGCTTTATCGATGTCCTTCAGGATTTTGTCAATCAGCGCCAGTTTGTCCGGCGTGTCGCGCACAATGATTGCATTTTGTGCGTTAACCTGCTGCATGCGCTTTATGTCCAATAACTGCCGCAAGCCGGTGGTGATCTCCGTCAGGTCCTGGGCAATGGACACATTGCTCAGGTAGAAGGTCCTGACCATCTGCTCGTCATAGTCGCGGCGCTTCTGGGTCTGGTCGGGAATGACGATGATGATATTTTCGGTAATAGGCTTCCAGAACGCCTTGCCCTCGACGCTGACAATATCCAGTGCCTGCTCGAGAGTGACGTTGTTCAGATCGACGGTGATGCGGCGGGCCTGTAAGTCCGGATCGTAGATGACGGTTAAGCCGGCGAGTTTTCCGATGGTGTCAAATACCGCTTTCTCATCATTGGACATCTTGAGATTAACTGGTGCGCGCGACAAGGGTTTCAGTTCAGGTGGCTTGCTGGCCAGGGCGGGTTGGCCATTTTCAACGAGCGGCTCTTCGTTTTGTGCATCATTCGCGCGAACCCGTTCGGCCACCATATCCAGGGTCTTTTTCAGTTCCTGGTCGGCAATCACACTCGAGGGGTCAAGAATCTGCGCGCGTTGCAACTCGGCAATGGCGCCCTGTAAATCGCCTTTGTCACGTAGCTTAAGTCCTTGATGAAGGTGGAGTTGGCCGGCTTCGAACCGAGCGTCGTTCAGCTTGATGCGATAAAAGGGGTTATTCGGGTCGGCCGCGAGGGCTTTGCCGTAATAATCCACGGCGGAGTCATAGTCCTTGACCTGGAGGGCCTTTTCGCCAGAATTATAGGCTTGATTGCCCTTGCCGCCCAAAGATGGGCAACCCGCCAGAGCCACTCCCATGCAAATCCAGATAAGAACCTGACACCCGCGGCGCATACACTCTCCGAGAACCCTACTGGAGGCAAATTCCGTCTTTCCTAGCCTTTGCAGTCTAGCATCGGGCTTATCTGCCGGGCAAGCCGCGCCCGTCCGACCGCGCCTTCTCAGCCACCGTCCCATGGATCAGTTCTCCCTGGAAGACACCTGTTTGGGACAGGAAGTGAGTCCTGCCCAACCGTCATTGCCGCATGAGCCTGGGCGGCAGGGGCAGGGTCGGGGGGCGAGGCGAGAGACCTCCCGTGCGCTTCCCTGTCTTTAGACGCAGCATCAGGTAAAATGAAAGATCGTGATGAAGCCAAACAACAAACCGGGCAAGAGGGCGGAAAAGGGCAAAGATTCGAAAAAGCCCGCTGAACAGATTGTTGCCCAGAACCGTTCCGCCTCCTACAACTACCATATTCTTGAGAAGCTCGAAGCGGGGCTGGTGTTGCACGGAACGGAAGTGAAGGCCCTGCGCGAAGGGAAAGCCAACATTCGCGACGCCTATGTGGACTTCAAACCGAGCGGGGCGTACCTTGTAAACGCCCATATCGCGCAGTATATGCCCGGAGGACCGTGGAATCATGAACCGCTGGGCGATCGGAAACTGTTGCTCCACAAGCGCGAGATTTATAAACTCTCGGGCCGAACAGACTCTAAAGGATTGACCGTTATCCCTTTGCGAATTTACTTTCGCGATGGCATTGCCAAGGTCGAAATAGCCTTGGCACAGGGTAAGAAGTCCTGGGACCGCCGCCAGGACGAGCGTACCAAGGAAGCTCGCAGAGAAGCGGAGCAGGCTATGTATCGCAACCGGAGGCGATAGACCGATCATGCAAATCACACTAGATACAAAATCGTTTGCCGCAATTGAAGGGGAAGCGCTTGTTACTTACATTTTCGACGACTCTGACGGTCCGCAAGGCCGCGCCGCGGAACTGGACAAGCACTTGGGTGGTCTCCTTGCCCGACTGAACAAGAGCGGCGAGTTGACGGGGAAATCGCTTGAGACAACGCTTATTCACGCTCCGGCGGGATTGAAGGTGGCCAGACTGCTCCTCGTGGGGGCAGGGAAGCGCGAGCAATTCAACACAGCGACACTCCGAAAAATTGCCGGCGTGGCAGTTCGCTATCTGAAATCACGATCCGTACACAGTCTCACCATTGCCGTGCGCGAAGGCGATGCCACTGCCGACTCTGCACAAGCGATCGCCGAGGGCAGCATCACTGCAGATTTCGAGACCGATAAGTACAAGACGGACAGAAAGAAGGACAAGTTCATTGACAGCGTAACTATTACCGGTTACAGCGATGTGGAGAAAGCGGCTGGCGAAAAGGGAATTGCCCGTGGCCGCGTCATCGGTGATGCTCAGAACTTTGCGCGTGACCTGGTCAACGAGCCGTCCAACAAACTCACCCCCAAGATTCTCGCGGAAAAGGCTGAAGCCATGGCCAAGGAAGCGGGGCTAGCGGTCGAGATCCTGGATGAGAAGAAAATTACCGATTTGAAGATGGGGGCGCTGCTAAGCGTGGCCCAAGGCAGTGTCGAGCCGCCTCGAGTCATCGTGCTTACCTATACGCCAGCGAATATGAAGCCTGGAGCTCCCGTGATTGGCCTCATCGGAAAGGCCGTCACCTTCGACACCGGTGGAATCTCGATCAAGCCTGCCGATGGCATGGAGAAGATGAAGTACGACATGGCGGGGGGGGCGACGATGATCGGGATCATGCGCGCTCTCGCCGCATTGAAACCTGGCGTCAAGGTGATCTGCGTTGTGCCAGCAACGGAAAACATGCCCGGAGGAAAAGCGCAAAAGCCGGGCGACATCCAAACGGCCATGTCCGGGAAGACAATTGAAGTTCTGAACACCGACGCCGAAGGCCGGTTGATTCTGGCTGACGGCGTTCACTACGCGAGGCAACTCGGCGCAACTCACCTCGTGGATGCCGCAACGCTGACGGGGGCCATCGTCGTGGCACTCGCCAACGTAAACGTGGGCGTGTTCGGCTCCGACCAGCAGTGGACAGACAAGTTGCTGGCCAGTGCCAAGGCTGCGGGCGAAAAAATGTGGCAGTTGCCGATGGACGACGAGTATCGAGAGTTCATCAAGGGCAGCTTCGCAGATATCCAGAACATCGGTAGCGGCAAGGGCGGTGGTTCCATCACCGGCGCGTGGTTCATACGCGAGTTTGCGGGAGATACGCCGTGGATTCACTTGGATATCGCTGGTACCGCCTGGAACGATGATGCCAAGCCCTGGCTCGCGAAAGGCCCCACGGGCGTGGCCCTGCGCACGCTCGTGCAATTAGTTACATCTCTCTAGTTCCTGCCCGAATAGCCTGGGGCGCGAACCACCGCGCCCCTTTATTTGTCTACATTTTCTCGGGGGTTTCGATGCCGAGGAGGCTCAACGACTGCACCAGCCGGCGCTCGACAAGCTCCGTCAGGCCAAGCAGGAAGGCGCGCTTCTGTTCGTCCGGCTCCGACAAGATGTGGTGCTTGTGATAGAAATTGTTGAACGCCTGCGCGAGCTGAAAGGCATACTTGGCAACGAAAGCGGGTTCCTGTGCACCGATTGCCGCGTCCACCGAATAATCAAGAGAGCCATTCAGCAGGACCAATTCCCACAGGTCCGCGCCCTCCGGACCGTCCAGAAATTTCTTCAGCGAATCTGCAGTGATCGCCGGTCGGATCGCCGTCGTTTCCATGCCCTTGCGGCGAATGCCGCGAATCCGGACCACTGCGTATTGACAATACGGTCCGGTCTCGCCTTCCGCTTTCAAGGCGTCCTCGAAATCGAAAGCGATAATAGTGTTGCGGGTGTATTTCAGAAGAAAAAAGCGCAGGGCTCCCACCGCCAGCGCATTCGCTGTCTTGGCGATTTCTGCGGAATCCATCTCTGATTGTTTCTGCTTTACGCGGGCTTCCGCGGCTTGCAGCATGCGGGTGATCAGATCGTCGGCCTTTACCCCCAGACCTTTGCGCCCGCTGACTTCGACATACGACCTGGATTCCTCGGCGCTGATCTCATAGCCCATTTCAGCAGCGCAGCGCGGGGTAAGCGCGACGATTTCGTAATCGAAATGAATGGAGTTGTCGGCTTCCTTCGGGTGGCCGAGTGCGCGAACCCCTTCAGCGACCACGTCCTGCAAGTAGGCCTGACGCGTGTCAATCACGTTATACACCACGTCGACGCCGCCAAATCGAGGCGCTCCGGCTTCGTTCGGGCCAGTTGTGGTTGACCATACTGTCTTGCCGGCGGGAGGATCGGGCCACTTGGTGTAGCGAAAGTCCTTGCCGAGCAAACCGAACTTCCAGAGTTGATATGCGATGTCCTTGCCGACATAAGTGACCGTGCCGTTGGAGCGGACAATGATCTTGGCTTGGTCCTCTTCGTCCGAGGCGGAAGCAGCGGATCGAGAGGCATCTGTCCCGGCCGTACTGTGCTTGGCATCCTTTCCCCAGGGCATAATCCAGCAACCCGCATTCTTTCCCGTGGCCGCAAACTGGATCGCTCCGCTCGCCTTCAGTTTTTCAAAAGCAGCATCCCAAAAGTGCAAATGCAGAATTTCACTTTCTCGCGCCAATAATTCGTAATAGATGTCCAAACGGGCCATGGTGCGGAGGTGGTAACCAACGATCGTGTCACCAATGACGGCGGCCATCTCGGCCGTCTCTCCGGTGTCCGCTTCGATCGCTTGCAATGTTTTGCCTCGTAGCTGCCCTGCGCGTGCCTTATCTTCTTCAAAAAAATGCGTGGCTTTGGCATACAAATCCCAGCACAGATAATCGAATCGTGGCTCGGAAGCAAGTTTTTTCACTTCGGCGAGAGATTTCTTCTCCATTGATTGGAACGCAATGACCACGTCAGCGACCTGAACGCCCGTATTGTCGATGTAGTTCTGAACGACAACTTCATGGCCACTCTGACGCAACAGGCGGACCATGGTGTCTCCGAGGACTGCGTTTCGCAGGTGCCCGATGTGTGCTGCCTTGTTTGGATTAATGCTGGTGTGCTCGACGATCACCTTTTTGTGCTGCGCCAGCGTACCGCGCCATCCACCCACCGTTTCGGCTTGTAACTCGTTCCACAACGCGGAACGATCGAAGAACCCGTTCAGATAGCCCCCACCCGCTACTGCAACACGCGCGATCCCTTCAATTTTCGGCAGTGCTCCTGCGATCTCCTGCGCAATCATCCGAGGCGATTTCTTCAATCGCTTGGCAAGCTCAAAACAAACCGGCGAAGCGGCCTCGCCCATTTCAGGTTGCGGGGGGCGCTCGAGAACAACCGGGATTTCAACGTTATAGGTCTTCTGAATGTGGCTAGCGAGCGCATGGCGAAGTCGGTTACGAATCGTTAGGTACACGGGTCCTCAGTCTCGACAGGTTACAACCTGGAATTCCCCAGTATAGCAGCATCGATTCAAAGCAGACCCGTGGCAACATTCCGGGTGGCCTGAATCAAGGGTTCCGGCGATGATCGATCGCGCTGGCGCGGCGGTTGGCCCCGTTGGCAGTCGACAGTCCTTCAAAGTCGTCGTGATCGATCTGCCCAAGCACGGTGCACCTGGAGGACCACCAATAAAGAGAACTAGTCTTGCAGCTTGCTGGCTTTGCTACGAAGCGGGGCTGCCTGGGCTGATTCAGTGATTTTGTGGGCTGGAGCGAATAATCACGGTCAAGCTCCACGCTCGGTTGGCGGAGAGATCGGCTTCACCCCCCAATCGGGCGGGGGATATAGACTCCGGCATGACGGAGCAGCTGCGGGTGAGTGCGCGGGGGCGACACGAAGCCAGGTGTTTGACGTCGTGAGGAGGGGCCGATAGTATCGAAGAGCACCTCAACACGAGAGTTCGATGAAAACTGTGTATTTTGACTGTTTTAGCGGGATCAGCGGAGACATGACGCTTGGCGCCCTGGTGGATGCCGGCTGCCCGCTGGATGTTCTTCGCGGTAAGTTACAGGGGCTCGAAGTGCCTGGCTGGGAGGTTTCTGCCGAAAAAGTATGGAAGAACGGCATTGCTGCCACGCACGTGCGTGTGAAGACGGAGGACACCCGAACCCACCGTTCGTTGACGACCATTTTGGGAATCCTGGAGCAGTCCAGACTGGATCCTCAAGTTAGGGAACGAGCAGCTGCCATTTTCACAAGGCTGGGAGAAGCGGAAGCTTTCGTTCACGATGTGCCATTAGAGAAAATTCACTTCCATGAAATTGGTGCCGTGGATGCGATTGTTGACATTGTCGGCGCCTCTATCGGCATTGCCGAGTTGGGCCTTGAAAAATTTGTCTGCTCTCCCCTCAACGTGGGCGGTGGGACAGCGAAAATGGCACATGGAATCCTGCCTGTGCCGGCGCCGGCAACCGCGCGGCTCTTAATGGGCAAGCCCACCTATTCGAGCGGTTTGCAAAAGGAGCTGGTGACGCCTACGGGTGCCGCGATTGTGTCCACCTTGTGTGAAACCTTTGGACCGCAGCCGGCCATGAAGGTATGCGCCATTGGTTATGGCGCGGGCACCATTGAGTTGGATACGCAGCCGAATGTCCTGCGGATTATGGTGGGGGATGCTTCCGCTGAGGCTGCGGAAAGTCATGGCGGCACGATCCGCGTGCTCGAAACCAATCTGGATGACATGAACCCGCAGATCTTTGGCTACCTGCTTGAGAAGGCCCTCGCTGCGGGCGCCCTGGACGTCTTCGCTGCACCGGTGCAGATGAAAAAGAGCCGGCCCGGAACCCTGGTCACCATTCTTTGCAAGCCGGAGGATGAAAATAAATTCCGGGAGATGCTTTTCGCCGAAACAACCACCCTCGGCGTCAGAAGTCACCTTGTAGAGCGACGGGCCCTGTCGCGCGAGTTTGTCAAAGTGACCACCAGCTTCGGCGAAGTGCGCTTGAAGGTTTCGCGCAGCGAAGGCCGTGTACAACATGCGTCGCCGGAATTTGATGATTGCCGTAAACTGGCTGAAGAGAAGAATGTGCCCTTACAGGAAGTCATGGACCAGGCCATGCTTCGTTTCAGAGAGCAAGACAAGAAGTAGCGCGGCCTGTGCAATTCGCGGCGACATAAGGGAAATTGAGAACACAGAATGGCTGAGAAAAAAGAAAAATTCTACATAACTACACCGATCTACTACACGAACGGCCTGCCCCACATCGGTCATACGTATACGACCGTGGTGGCTGACGTGCTTCGGCGCTACAAGAAAATGCGCGGCTATGAAGTCGTGATGACCACCGGTACGGATGAGCACGGGGTCAACGTGGAACGGGCCGCAAAAAAGGCTGGAGTGCCGGAATCCGAGTATGTGGCGCGTATGGCAGATGCCTGGCGTACGTTATGGGACGAACTCGGCCTAACCGCCGATGAGTTTGTACGCACCACAGACCTGCGGCACGTGCGTACGGTACAGTGGCTCTTCAAACTCTGCAAGGAGAATGGCTACGTCTATAAGGGCCACTATACAGGCCAGTACTGCATCTATGACAATGCGTATGTGAATGAAGCCAAGCCCGGGGATCCCTGTCCCGATTGCGGGCGGCCCACGGAGACGGTGACCGAAGAGAATTACTTCTTCAAGCTGTCTGCGTTCGAGAAACCGCTGCTCGATTTCTACAAGAAGTACCCGGACTTTATCCAGCCAGAAACCCGCAAGAATGAGATTGTCAGTTTCGTCGAAGGTGGGCTGAAGGACTTGAGTATCACCCGCACCACGATTCGCTGGGGAATCCCCGTTCCAGGTGAGGAGCCACACGTTTTCTACGTCTGGTTCGATGCCCTGACCGCGTATCTGAGCGCGGTGGGTGGACCGGACTATGAGAAGCGGGGTATGTGGCCCGCTGATGTTCATCTGGTTGGGAAGGACATCATCCGTTTCCACACGGTGTACTGGCCGGCGTTCCTGATGGCCGCTATGCTGCCCCTGCCAAAACAGGTCTGGGCGCACGGCTGGTTCTTGATGGATGCGACGAAAATGAGCAAGTCCAAGGGCAACGTGGTCTTGCCGCGTCCGATCGTCAACATGCTGGGAATGGACGCACTCCGTTATTTTCTTCTGCGCGATGTGGTATTCGGGCAGGACGGCAATTTCAGTTATGACGCCCTAGTCACGCGGTACAACAGCGATTTGGCCAATGGGCTAGGGAATTTGGCGAGCCGGACGGCAGCCATGCTGGAAAAAAACTTTGCCGGAAAAGTTCCGAAACCAGGGCGCAGCCTGCCTCAGGATGAGGCCCTGGCCAAGGAGGCTCAGAGCGCCATCGGTGAAGTGCTCGATCGCTATGATAAATTCGAGTTTGCCCGTGCTCTCGAGGCTATCTGGAGTGTTATCGCGGCCGCCGATAAGTATCTGACGACCGAGCAACCCTGGGCGCTCGGGAATTCCGCTGATGAGGAATCGCGCAAAGCCACTATCCTCTGGACCACCGCGGAACTTCTGCGGATTGTGACCGTGCTAGCGCACCCCGTTTTGCCGGAGAGCACTGCAAAGGTCTGGAGCCTGCTGGGCCAAACCACCGCGGTTAGCGCGACCGCCCTCGACGGACTTCGCTGGGGACAATTGGCACCAGGCTTGAGTTTGGGGAGATTCCAGGCATTATTCCCCCGGGTAGAAAAAACCGAGGCAATAGAGAGGATCGAAGCAATGGCAAACGAAGAACTGAATCCGACAGCCGCACCGGCAGCCGCCCCCGTCACGAGCGCTTCGGCAGCAGGTGCCGCAGCTCCCGCCGCTGGACCGGCGGAAAAGATCGGCATCGAGGATTTTACCAAAGTAGAAATGCGTGTCGGGCAGATCAAAACAGCAGAACGCATCGTGGGCGCGGACAAGCTGCTGAAGCTCACGGTGGACATTGGAACGGAGGTTCGGCAGATTTGTGCGGGCATTGCACAATTCTACGAACCAGAAACTCTAATCGGACGCAAAGTGGTCGTGGTGGTGAACCTGGCTCCGCGCAAGCTGCGCGGCGTCGAATCAAATGGCATGATTGTGGCCGCTTCCGTGGGCCCCGATGGACGACCCGTCCTTGCAGGTTTTCACGAAGAAGTGGAGGTCGGCTCGCGGCTGAAGTAGGGAGAATGATCACAAACAAGGGTACAGCTGCCGCATACCGGGAGTTGGCAAACGTCGAGAAGGCGACCGGCCTGCTTGCCGGTATCCGCCTGTGACAAGGAAAGCATTTAACTCTAACCACGCATGGACCTCATCGATTCCCACGCTCACGTCGATTTTCCCCAGTTTGCGGAAGACCGCGACGCCATGTTCGAACGTGCCCGCGCGGCTGGCGTAAGTACGATTTTGGCCATTGGTACCGGCCCCGGTCCGGAGAAGTTGGACGCCGCCATTCCCTTTGCAGAAGCGCACGATTGGATCTATTCCACCGTGGGGATCCACCCGCATGAAGCGAAGGAAGTCACCCCCGCTCATCTGACCACCCTGGCCCGCCTCGCGAAACACCGGAAAGTGATCGCCTGGGGCGAAATCGGGCTGGACTATTTCTACGACCACTCTCCCCGCGACGTGCAGCAGCGCGTCTTCCGGGAGCAGATGGAACTGGCCCGTGCTGCCAAGTTGCCGATCGTCATCCATTGCCGCGACGCCTGGTCCGATTGCCTGGATATCCTTGAAGATGCCTGGAAACCGACCGGTCTCGGCGGCATTCTGCACTGTTTTACCAGTACCACCGAACACGCCCGGCGGGGGCTCGAAATGGGTTTCATGGTCTCGTTTACAGGGAATTTGACGTATCCGAAGGCGCAGAATATTCGCGACGTTGCGAAAGCTTTGCCGCTCGAGAACATTCTGATTGAAACGGATTCTCCGTATCTCGCACCACAGGCCTACCGCGGCAAGCGAAATGAGCCTGCCTTTGTGGCGGAGGTGGCCAAGTCCCTTGCGAATGTGAGAAACTTAGGGACCGAAGAGGCGGCCGCGATGACGGCAGGGAATTTCCGGCGTTTCTTCAAACTTGCTCAGCCGAGTGCGTCCCCGGCTGGGGGGTCCCGCCAAACGGGCGAGACGGGTCCAGGAGGACGGTCATAGCTTTACTCACTGTAAAAGAGATTTTTGAGCTGGTCCGGGAAGACCTCGTTCAGGTCGAGTCGGAATTGTCCCGCCAGAGCGCTGCCGCCTACCAACCGGTTTCGGAGATTACCAGCTATTTGCTCGGGGGAGGAGGGAAGCGACTGCGGCCGGCACTCCTCCTGTTATGTAACGGCTACGCCGCCGGTCGGAGTGGGCATCGGCGTAGTGCCATAAAGTTGGCGGCCGTGGTGGAGTTGCTGCACAGTGCGACCCTGATCCATGACGACGTGATCGACAGCGCGGACACGCGCCGCGGGCGGCCATCTGCCAATTCCCGATGGGGAAATCACCGCAGCGTTCTGGCGGGTGACTGGCTATACATGCAGTCCTTCCAGATCGCGCTCGAAGAACGCAATTTTCATATCCTGGACATCCTGATCGACCTCACGCAGAAGATGGTCGAAGGGGAGCTGATCCAACTCGCAAAGATCGGCCGCATGGATGTTACCGAAGAGGATGCCTTAAAGCTGGCTACCCACAAGACCGCCTGCCTGTTCAGCGGTTGCGCGCGCCTAGGGGCGGTGATTGGCGGATTTGATCCGAAGCACGAGGAGGCACTGGCCGAGTACGGGCGTTATTCCGGGCTGGCCTTCCAGCTGGTTGATGACCTGCTGGACTTCACCGCATCGAGCGAGCAGCTCGGGAAACCGGTGCTGAGTGATCTCAAAGAGGGTAAGGTCACGCTACCCCTGATCTATGCCATGGAAAATGGTCACCGCGAGGCGCGCGAACTGGTCGCCCGAGTGCTCGAAGAAAAAGAATTTAACTCTGTTCAACCCGAAAAACTCGTTGCGCTGGTGCGCGATTCTGGCGCGCTCGATCGCACCCGCAATCTGGCTTGCGATTACGTCCGTCGCGCCAAGGAGTGCCTGAACGGAAATGGTGATGCGGAATACGGCAGGGCGTTGCTCACCCTCCCGGATTTCATCCTGGAAAGAGAGTACTAGGGTCCTTCGCGGCGAATGGATTTGAGTTGTCGAGGGTGCAGCCTGGCTGCACCCCCTTGTTTTTGAGGTGGCTGTGCTTCCCTTTAAACTCGTCTATCACCAAGGCTACGACCTGAATCTCGGCGCGCACGTCTTTCCCTCAAAAAAGTATCGACTCATCGCGGAGCAGCTCCTGACGGACGGGATCGCTTCAAGTAGCGATTTTGTCCGTCCGGACCCGGCCAGTGAATCCGATATCCTGCGTGTGCACACTCGGGAGTGGGTCGAGAAATTAAAGACCGGCACACTGACGCCAAGTGATCTCATGAAACTCGAAGTACCCTACTCGAGCGAATTGGTGGACGCTTTCTGGCTGGCTGCTGGTGGCACGATTGCGGCGGCTCAGTTGGCGCTCGATGACGGGTTCGGCTGCAACTTAGGAGGTGGCTTCCATCACGCCTACCCCGGTCATGGCGAAGGATTTTGCGCGATTCACGATGTTGCGGTGGCCATCCGGCATCTGCAGAACAAGGGCTCAATTCGCAAGGCCATGGTGGTGGATACGGACGTCCATCACGGCAACGGCACGGCAGCCATCTTCGCGGAGGACCCTTCCGTATTCACCCTTTCGATCCATCAGGCGAACAACTATCCCGCCCACAAACCGCCCTCCAGCCTGGACCTCAATATGGAAGATGGCGCGGGCGATGAGGAATACCTGGGAGTCCTGTTGCCGGCGGTGCAACGCTCTCTCGAGCATTTCGAGCCCGACATGATGTTCTATGTGGGCGGAGCGGATCCCTATCGTCAGGACCAGCTCGGTGGCCTGGACCTTTCGCTCGACGGTTTGAAACGGCGCGATGCGGCGATCTTTGAGGAGGCGCGAAAACGGGAAATTCCCATCGCTACGACGCTGGCTGGAGGATATGCGCGTCGCGTGCAGGACACCGTGAAAATCCACGTCAACACGATTTGCGCCGCGAAGGAAGTGGCACGAGAAATTCCGCACTCGCGCCACGCGAGGAATCAGGGCTTTAGCGCTGCCGAAGGAGCCGAACCGGCCGGAGGTTGATCCGCGCGCTCGATTGCGTCGGACAACGACTTCTCAAACCCGTCCGGATCGAATCCATCCACGCGAAATGCGATCCTACCGTCGCGGTCCAGAATCACGGTGGTTGGAAACGAATTCACGCTTAGCAGCCGATCCAGACCATCGGCGAACAGTGCCGGTGTCTTGGGCTTTTCTTCTTTTAAATAGGGGAGCACCAAAGATTCATCGTCATCGCAATTCAGTGCATAGAAAATTACGTCCGGCTTTGCGGAATACCGCGCGGCTACCTTTTCGAAATGGGGTTCCAGTTCGCGACAGGGTCCGCACCAAGTCGCCCAGAAGCTGAGCACTACAATCTTGCCCTTGGCATCGGACAGGTGAATCTGGCTGCCGTCGGCGACGTTGCGTAGGACGAAATCGTACGGATCCTTCCCACCCGAATTCCTAGCCGGTTTTGCCGGTGAAGCCGCGGCTGTGCTGGCGTCAAATGCATGTAATAAGTAATCGCCGAGTCCGTCCTCCGAGCCGTGCGCCAACCGCCAGGCATTGCCGATTTTCTTGCGCAGCTCCACCCGCGCTGTTGCACCGACGGACGAATCGCTCAGAGCGAACGCACGAGCATACTGATGAATTGCCGAAGTCAGGTCTTTGTTTGATTCCGCGATTTCGCCCAGTTTCTCCGCAGCCGTTGCGCTTGGGACCAGGGCATAGCTGGCTTCAAAATCTTTCTGAGCATCGGGTATGTCATTCAGCTTCTGGTACAGGCCGCCGCGTACCTGCAAAAGCGAAGATTTGTCCTTCTTCTTCGACAGTTCCCAATCTTCCGGTGAGACACGCGGAGATTTGTCCGACTGGGAAGTGTGCTCGACGTATTCAATCACCCGGCTACAGTAGAAAACAGCGCGCCGGTATCCCGGTGTGTCGCCATACCGGTCCAGAAGCTGAATGGTCAAAACGGTGTTCGAAATATCATCGGGATTCAGAGACACCAGCCGTTCCGAGTAGTCCAGGGCCCGTGGAAAGTCACGAAGCTGCAGGCTCGATTCCACAAGCGCACGGTAAATCTGAGGCCGCTGAGACGCCTCCGGGTACCTCTTGAGAAAGGCTTCGAGATTTTTCACCACAGCCGCGCGGTCATTCGCGGCGTCGTCGATCGCTTTCTGGAGGTCCTCTTTTTCCGTGCCGGCCGCCTGTGGTTTCATTTCAGGCGTCGCCGGTGCGGCTAATGGAGGCTGTTGAGCCGGGGCGAAAGAATAGAAAAAGAACGCCACGCAAACGGGAAGCAGAACTTTTGTGAGGATCAGGCGATATATCGGCACACCCCCATTGTACCGGGCCGCGTATCCTTTTGTTGGAATTCGTCAGCCGACCTATTGCATTTGGCCATAGCGGGGGTTAAACGCCGCCCGGTCCCCGGCATCAGATGCGGTCAGGATCCTCGAACTTCTATTCCGCCGGAAACGGTGTGGACCTCGATCCGTCCCGAAGAAGATCCGATGTGAGCGCGCAGCGAGTGTTTACCCTGCTCCTCGAGGACCACGGGAATGTTGGTGCGTATGTCGCCCGATGTGGTTTCGGCCGTGAATAGGAAACTCGCGTTCGTCGGGACGCGCACATCGATGCCACCGGAAACGCTTTTCAACTCCCAAAGCCGGTCCGCACTCGGGTCCCCGGTGACATTAACGCCCCCGGAGATGGCGTGAACTTTCAAATCGTTCTTGGCCCCGGTTACCTGAATGGTGCCGCTCGCGGCAGACGCTTCGACTCGATTGCCCGGGTTGTCGATACGAATGGACCCGGAAGCCGCGTTTACGCTCAGGTCACCCTTCACGTCGGAAAGCTGCACATCGCCTGAGGCGCTAGAAGCACGAAGGGTTCCGCCGATTGTGGATACTTCCACTGCGCCGCTGGCTGCTGAAACCTGCGTATCAAGCTCCACGCGGTAAACATGCAGGTAGCCGGAGGCCGAACTGGCTTTTACCGGCCCCTTCACGTTATCGATCGTCATTCCTCCGGAGGCTACCCCAGCGTCAATCTCGGTGTCGCGGGGCACTTCGATCTTGTATTCAATGGAAATGTTCTTCAGCGAGGAGCTGTTTTTTCCAATCCGAATTACATTTTCATGTTGCTCGAGCGGTGGATTCGCAGCCACTTCCTGTATGTTCTTTTCCGATCCGCCGAACACGGACCAGCCGGCCGTGACCTTGCCGAAGACGTGAACCTTCCCGTCAGCGCTGCCGCGAATGTCCACGTTGCCGGAACCATTGCTCAGTTCTAGGCGCACGTGGCCGGCAACGGTAAAGGTGCGATCAAAGGTGTCGTTGGCCGTCGCGGGGGCCGGCGACAACATCACTGCCGCGCAATAAACCAGAATGCTGGGAATCCAGACTCGACGGGTCTTCATGGTTAGGGAATTCATTGGGCTACTCTGCCCTCCTGAAGGTAGATACGCAATCGCCGGTGCTTATGTTCCCGCGGACTTGGCCAGGGCCTCGTTCAGGGAACCCTGGCGGTAGCCTTCGAGGTCCAAGGTCACATAGGTGAATCCGGCCGACTTCAATGCTGAGGAGATCGCCCGGACCATCTCCTGGTTAAGCGCCCGGGGCAATTCGTCGGGGGCTATTTCGACCCGCCCCAGTTTGTCGTGGAGTCGCACACGGAACTGCCGGAATCCAAGCTTCCGCAGCGATTCTTCAGCGCGCTCAATGAGGGCCAGGCGCTCCTCGGTGACTTCGGTTCCATAGGGCAGCCGAGACGCCAGGCAGGCCGAGGCGGGTCGGTCCCACATCGGCAACCCGGCACGTTGCGCTAGGGAACGGATTTCCTGCTTGCCGAGCCGCACGTCCAGGAGCGGGGTCAGTACCCGATGCTCCGTCGCAGCCCGATGCCCCGGGCGAAAGTCGAAA
Source organism: Candidatus Acidiferrales bacterium (assembly GCA_963842585.1). Lineage (GTDB taxonomy): Bacteria > Acidobacteriota > Terriglobia > Acidiferrales > UBA7541 > Acidiferrum. The sequence goes on along the minus strand of CAWJHG010000006.1, from coordinate 1,022,681 downwards.
GTGTCATCTGCGTTAACTCCATAGGCTACCGCCGCAATCCGGCGTTCCGCCGCCAGGGCATCTAGCACGGAAAAGAGCTCATCCTTGCAGTAATAGCATCGATTTGCATCGTTCGCCCGGTAGGCCGGGTTCTCTAATTCGCTGGTGACGACGAATTCATGCCGTACCGGCGTGGTGCGAAGAAAACTCTCCACTTGCTCTCGGTCGAATGCGGAATAACTCGCGGAAATGGCAGTGACCGAGAGCACGCGGTCCCCCATTGCTTGGTGCGCCGCCCAGGCAAGGTAGACCGAATCCACTCCACCAGAGAGTGCCACAATCAGGGAGGGTAAATCCGAGAGCTCTGAAAAGAGCAGTTGCTCTTTCCCGTCCGGAAGTTCGCCCGACACATTACCCGCGTGAATCTGCACCAGGTTTTTCATGGCCACTTTGAGTATATCGCAGGGAGTTTCGTTCGCGGTATCCGATGACGGGCGGGAACTATTTGAAGTCCAGGAGAGCGTCAACCGTACCCTTTTCGGCGTCGGTCTGCAGCCAGTGTCCGACCGCGTCGTAGTGCACTGGCAAATCCTTGAAAATGGTGGAGCGGTGAGACTCCAGCTGCAAGAGGAACTTCTCGAAAGTCGTCTTGTCCATGATGTCTCCGGGTTTCAATGGCCAGGCGTCGCGAATCATGCGTTCTCCCGCGAGGGACATTCCCGTGATGGTCATGTCATGGTATCGATACTGGCGACCCTCGGTGATGGCAACGGAATAGGACACGGTGTGCGCCTGGTCGTCATACGTCGCGACCGGTTCTACCTTTGCATCCAGGTAGCCGAGATGGCCGAACTCCTCCCGTACGCGATCCCAGCCGCCTTCAATGGCCATCCCGTCGGCCACATCCCCTGGATTCAGTCGCAGCGCCCGCTTCAGGGTCTCGGAGGAGACGGCGTTGTTCCCATGCCACTGCGCTTCCTGCCAGTGGTAAACCGGTCCCGGCACACAGGGCACGAACACAGTGATGTCTTCGGGGAATTTTTGGTTGGGATTGCCGGACAGCCGCACTTCGGCAGGCCCGATTTTTGCCCGCAAAAATCCCTGCTGCAGGTAAATCGGGCGGATGGCTTCGGACAAGAAGACGTCAATGGTCAGTCGTGAGTAAGGTTTGCCCCGAATCTCCGGCATATGCTGCTGAACCGCCAGATTATCCCTCAAACTGCTGTCGCTGAACTCCATGCTCGCGATTGTCTGTGGTACTCCGGCAACCTGGAATTCCTGCTGCGACGCATCAATCAGGGGATTGGCCAGCACAAAATGCTGGACTTCTGCCTTCAGACCGTGCGCGGTCAGGAACGAGGCCAGGGAATTGCCCGCCAGCTCAACCACCGTGCCGCCTTCTGGGAGCGTTCCGTCGTAGAAAGGAAGATTCTTCTTAATTGCGTCGGTCAATTCGGCGTCGGTGAACCACGGGAAATTATCGAAGGAGACCGGCAAACGCGGCGTTTCTTCGACGTGGAAAGTCAGCAAGACGGCATCGTTGCGGGTATCAAATTTGTAGGTAACCTTCGCGAATAGGCCGCTGCGAAGCAGGAGTTCCGCAGCATCCTGCAATTCCTGGCGGCCGACCGCGGAACCTATGGTTAACCCGGAGAGAACTGCCACCTGCGCTTCGGAGAAAGTTTTCATGCCCTCAGCATGAATTTCCTTTAGCGTCGCGGTTTGTGGGTGAGCGCTGGGTACAACGGCGTTGAGAATCAGAAAAGCGAGCGGAAGAGACCAGAGGCGGTGCCCCATGAACGTATTCTATCCGAATTGAAGGAGTTTGCGACTCACAACCACAATTTAACCAATCGCTCAGTATGGAGCGGGACCGGCTGGAGCCCGATGAATCTCATTGGCCTTGTCGATCACCCATTGGGGAAAGGCCGGTGCGTTCTGTGCCGGCTTGCCACGAGTATCCGCCCAGTGATCCACCCAACCCGTGCCTTCGCCTACGTATTCGTCCGGGGTGCTGTAGGCGCCGTCGCCGAGTGCGTCCTCCAGTGTCACAAAACTGTACCCCCGCTTTCGCAATAGCTCAATGAGCTCGCCGATATGCTCGGCCTCCAGCCAGTTTCCGTGCAGCAACAGGATCTGCTTCGGTTCATAGCCAAACAGCTCCCGGGAGAGCTTTTCGTAATAGTCGAACACCGCCGTTGTGTAGGAAAGATAGGACGAGACCAGCTGTTGTTCCATGGCGACGTCACCGCGCCTTCGCGCGTCCGCATATACACCGGCATACATCCAATCCCAGGCGTCCATCGTGACCGGAGCGACCTGGTAGCCGCGAGAGGAAAGAAATGCTTCCGCCTCCCGGCGGGTCTGCAGGTCGCGGCCAGCGTCCAGATACGGGTGACGGAGATAACGCAGCTTCCTGTTGTGTTGTGCCAGAAGCATCCGCGTCACAGTTTCTCCGCGCACGACATCTTCCTCCCACGCCTCGAGCGTGACGCGATTCAGGGAAGTGTGAGCGAAGGTGTGATTGCCAAGCTCGAAACCGTTGTCGAGCCAAAGACGGAGTGCGCTGATGCGGTCGTCCACCTCTCCCATCTTGTAGAGCTTTTCTTCGTTCACGAAGCCTACCGCCGGTACGTTCTGCTGATGAAGCGTGCTCAGCAGTTTCCTGGTCATCTCTAGAATCTCTCCGCCCGTCATGGTATTGGCGGCACCGGCCGGAAGATCGTCGATGGTAATCGCAATGGCTTTTGGCGAACTTGTTTGCGCAAAAAGGGGCAGGCCTGTGGTCAGCAATGCAAGAAGGGCCGCGATGCCGCACCTGGCGTGAAATGCCTTCATGGGTACCTCCCCTGGGCGTTCGCCGCCGGCCGAAATGCGGAGAACCCTCGCAACTCGATTCTAGAGCGAACCGGAGAGCTGCGCAAAGGCGGTCATCACGCGCCGTGAGCGCGGCGTTACTCAACCGTCACGGATTTTGCCAGGTTGCGGGGCTGATCCACGTCGCACCCGCGCCGCACCGCGATATGGTAGGCAAGCAGTTGCAGCGGAATGATTTCGAGAAGGACGGAGAGCAGTTCGGAAGTCGGTGGCAGTTCGATGATGTGGTTGGAGGCCTGGCGGGCCAGATGATCCCCTTTTGTCACGACGGAAATGACGATACCATCGCGCGCCTTGACCTCCTGGATGTTAGATACGCTCTTCTCGTAGAGGGTCATTGAGGCAGGATCGGATTCATCTCTTGTCGCCAGCACCACCACCGGGAGATTTTCATCAATCAGGGCATTCGGCCCATGCTTCATTTCACCCGAAGGGTAACCCTCCGCATGAATATAGGAAATTTCCTTCAGCTTCAACGCACCTTCGAGCGCGATCGGGTAATGGATGCCTCGGCCAAGGTACAAAAAATCCGACTGGCGGAAAAACTGGCGCGCCAGGTTTTCATACAAGCCGGACTCATCTGCCTGGAGGATGGTTTCGATTTTGTGCGGAATCTGAGTGAATTCCAGCATCAGTTTGCGGGCATGGTCCGGAGGCAGCTTCCCGCGGACCTGGCCGAGATAGGAGGCCAACAGCAGCAGCGCGGCAATCTGGGAAGTAAAAGCTTTCGTGGAGGCAACGCCGATTTCGGGACCTGCGTGGGTAAGAATGGTTCCCGCTGCTTCGCGCGTGATCATCGCGCCCATCACGTTGCAGATCGCCAGCGTCGGCGAGCCCTTTTGCTTGGCTTCCCGTTGCGCCGCGAGGGTATCGGCCGTTTCGCCGGACTGGCTGATGCAGACGGTCAGGGTCGTCGGATCGAGAATGGGGTCGCGATAACGGAACTCGCTGCCGTAATCGACCTCCACCGGCAGGCGCGCCAGCCGTTCAATCATGAACTTCCCGGCCAGTCCCGCGTGCCAGCTTGTCCCGCAGGCGACTATCCGCACATTCTGAAACTCGCGGAAGTGCTGTTCTGAAATCTCCATTTCGTCCAGGAATACCTTTCCGGTATCCTGCGAAATTCGACCGAGCATGGTGTCACGCACGGCGCGCGGCTGCTCAAAAATCTCTTTCAACATGAAATGCTTGTAGCCGCCTTTTTCCGCCATGATCGGGTCCCAGCTCACCTGATGCGACGGACGATTCACGGGCTGGCCACCCAGGTCCGTCACACGCACTCCGTCGCGAGTGAGGATCGCGACATCCCCGTCGGTCAGAAAGAAAATGTTTCGAGTGTGCTGCAGCAGCGCGGGGATATCGCTGGCCACAAAGAACTCGCCTTCGCCGAGACCGATAACAGAAGGGGGTCCCATGCGAGCAGCGATCAGCTTTTGCGGATCCTTTGCCGAGAGGAACACCAGCGAATATATGCCACGCAGCTCTTTTAAGGTCCGTCGAACGGCTTCTTCAAACGAGAGATCCTTTGCGTATTTTTCGACCAGGTGCGCCACGATTTCCGTGTCTGTCTCGGTAAGGAATTTGTGGCCTTCCTTCTGGAGCTTCTCCTTCAACTCCAGGTAGTTCTCGATAATCCCGTTGTGCACCACCACATACTGCCCGGAGCAATCGCGGTGCGGGTGTGCATTTTCTTCCGTGGGTCGCCCGTGTGTGGCCCACCGGGTGTGGCCGATTCCGTAAGTGCCTTCCATCGGCGAATTCCGGATAACTTCTTCGAGGTTCCGCAACTTCCCCGGGGCGCGCCGGATATGGAGCATTCCCGCGGCATCGACCACGGCGATCCCGGCTGAATCGTAGCCGCGGTACTCGAGCTTGCGCAGGCCTTCAATGATGACGGGGACGACCTTCTTTGACCCGATATAGCCGACGATGCCACACATGCGGTCGATCTCCTGTTCAGAGAACTTCAGGTTAGCACGGGCACCAAAGGGGGCAGGAAAAAAGGCAGTCAGAAAGGCGGGAAAGTTACTGCGGAACAGGCGCATTCATGGTGCGCACTATCTCGTATGTGTTGAGCTTTCCGTTGGCGTCGAAGTAGAAGGTGACTCGGGCAGTTACCGGCTGCAGTCTTACTGTGTCGATATGCCGAATGATCGCGATCAGTGTGCCGGGCTTCTCGGAGGCCTCGGTCGGGTAGCCTCGCATGGACAAAAACTGTGTCACCGCGCCCTCAGGAGAGCCCACCGGCAGGTTCTGGTCGATCATGTCCTGGATTGGCTTCAGCTGCGGATCGTCCACCTTGTTCGACTGCTTGCAGCCCCCAAAGAGCAGCAAGACTGCCAACGGCAGCAGCACAATCACCTGCAAGGGCCGGCGGAATGCCTGATCGGAGCGTAGCAGCGCAGCCATTGAATCGGTCTACTCCACGATCTCGAAGCGGTATTCCTCGATGACCGGATTGGCTAGGACTTCCTTCGAGATGCGCTCGAGCTGTTGTTGTGCTTCGTCCCGGCTCCAGCCGTTAAGGTTGAGAACGAAGAATTTACCCTGACGAACGTCGGCAACCTGCGAATAACCCAGGCCCGAGAGGGCGTGTTGGATTGTCTGTCCCTGGGGGTCGAGTACCGTGCGCTTTGGCATTACCCAGACGTGAGCTTTCATAAACCAAGTATAACATTGACCGTCGCTCTCTCATGCTGGCCTAAAGACCGGGAGCGCTTTGTCTTCGGGCGCTGGAAAGGAGAATGCAAAACTGTTGGCGACGAGTTGTGCCAACTCCGTCTCGGTCAGCCCCATTTCACGAACGTGCCGGTACTCCTCGTTAAGGCTGGTATGAAACATGGCCGGGTCGTCTGTGGACAGGACCACCGGAATCCCGTGACGGAAGAGTTGAGGCAGCGGGTGCTGGCGGATCGCCGGCGATTCGATTCCCAGCTGGCGCGCCAGGGCCCCGGTGCGCAAGTTGCTCACCGGGCAAACCTCCAAAGCGATCCGTCGGGCTGCAAGCAAGTCCATCAGCGCAGGATCATGCATTGCGGCGATCCCATGACCGATGCGTTCCGCACCCAGCAGCTCGATCGCCTCGCGAATCTGGTCGGGGCCGCCAATCTCCCCGGCATGAATCAGGCGATGAAATCCGCAGTGCTCCGCATGTCTGTAGACGGTCTGAAACTCCCTGGTGGCCACGCTCAGTTCGTCCCCGCCGATTCCAAACGCCACGATGCGCGGTGAACGGCAGCGCTTGGCCCACTCAACCACCTCCATCGCGAGGGCGGCGCCGAATTGGCGTACGGCGTCGAAAATCCAGTTCATCCGAAGCCCTTTTCTTTCGTAGGGTTCGGCAGCGGCGAGGACAGCCTCGAAATTAGCCTGGGGATCCTGTCTGCGGAGCAGCATCACGCCCACCGAGAGAGTCACCTCGGCATAAACCACGTGCTGCGCCAGGAGTTGCTCGGCCAGATCCCTGACGATCAGAGCAAAGTCCTCCGGCTCTCGCATGAACGAGGTGACCCATTTGAACGTTTCAATGAACGAAGTGAAATCGGTATATCCATAACGCTCGCGAACCTCTGCTTCGGGAAGCGCAACGCCGTGACGCGCAGCCAAGACCGTGGCAGTCTCCGGACGAATGCAGCCTTCCAGGTGTACATGCAACTCTGCCTTCGGAAGACCCATGATTTCTGAGCGTGGTTCGGGATGATTCACAGGCACAATCAGTGCGGCAACTGCGGCTTGCCTGCGTTGGTCCAAGCGGTCAGCCAGTAGGAACCAACGTCGGTCGAGGCGTCAGACAACTGCCGGATCAGGGATGCGGCGGTGAGGTTATAAAAGCGATCGTAATATTCGTCCGTGTACGAGCTCAATCCTCGCTTGGCGCTGCGGTCTGCCAGCAGCAGCGATTCGACCAGGCTGTGCGCGTTCAGGCAGGCATCGAAAGCAAAGTCCGTGGGATCGCTGATGAAAAATGCGTCGTGCGGGTTCAGTGGGAAAAAGGAGCCGTAACGGTCGATCAGCACGGTGTTGAACCGCTCGTTTACACCGCTCTGCCCGGTCATTTTGCCATCAAAGTTCTCGGTGGTGTTGAACGGGTCGTGGGCCTCGGCAACATAGTTCGCGAGAAAAGCCGCATCTTCCCGCGCTTCGTCCCAACGGCCATTCTTCATATCTTCGGTGAGCTTGGCGCTGTACACGCCAATTTGCCATGGCAGCAGCCCCGTGGAATCTATTTTCGACTTGCTGTACTTGGCCAAAGCGGCCCGATAATTTCGCGGCAGGGCGTCAAAAGGAAACTTGCCATACTTGTCCAGTTCGATGAAATGGTTCTGCCGCTCGTTGGGGTTCTTGTCCAGCTGGTTCAGCGGGTCATTTACATGTTGGACGAGGTAGTTGCGATTGGCTTCAAAAAACGGCCGCAACTCATAGGGCAGGGCATCCACGGCGTGGTTCACAATCACCCGTTGTGCATTCGTTCCCCAGGCTAACAGCCAGACTGGCAGAGAAAGATTGAGCAATGCAACTATCAGCACCGCCCTTCCGCTGCGGTTTATCTTCGCCAAACCTTGCCGGGGCATGAATCGTGTCCTTGGCAGATCTCTACTTGCTTTGGGCGGCTAACCTTAGCGTACTCTTTCTCCGTCCATAAAAATAATAAATCACCAGGCCGATGATCAGCCACAGGAAGAAGCGTATCCAGTTCATGATCGGCAATCCGGCCATCAAGAGTAGACAAGTTAGTATCGTGAGCACCGGCGCGAGCGGGCCTCCGGGCGCGCGGAAGGCTCGATAGCGGTCTGGTTCGCGATATCGGAGAATCAGCACGCCGCCGGCGACCAGCGCGAAGGCAAAAAGGGTACCAATGTTGGAAAGGTCAGCGAGCGTGCCGATGTCCAGCAAGCCGGCGGGGACGCCCACAACGAAGCCGGCCAGCCATGTGGAAAAATCCGGGGTATGAAAGCGCGGATGCACTCGGCCGAAAATACGCGGCAAAAGCCCGTCGCGCGACATCGCAAACCACACGCGCGCCTGCCCCAGCTGGAACACCAGCAGGGAGGAGATCATGCCCATCAGCGCGCCGCAAAGTACGATGAGGCGCACGCCGCCAAAATGCAATTTCTTCATGGTATTGACCACCGGCGCAGCGTCGTCCATCAGCGTTTGCCACGGCACCAGTCCCGTTAGCACCACGACCACGGCAATATACAGAACCGTGCAAACCACCAGAGTCGCAATAATGCCTCGCGGCAAGTCACGCTGCGGATTCTTGCACTCTTCGGCCGCGGTCGAGACGGAATCGAATCCAATATAAGTGAAGAATACGATAGAGCCGCCGGTCAGAATGCCCGGCCAGCCGTTCGGTGCAAAGGGGTGCCAGTTTGCCGGGTGAATGAACCGCGCAGAGAAGCTGACGAATACCATGATGGCGACAATTTTCAGGAACACCATGATGTTGTTGGTCTCCGCCGATTCCTTGATGCCCCGCACCAGAATCACCGTCAGCAGCATCACGATAATGAAAGCCGGCCAGTTGAAGCCAAAATGCCAGCCGGGCCCGTATATGTCGTTACCGGTCAGGTCCTGCAATCCAGTCGGGAGATAGGCCGGTGAAATCCACTTAGGGTTGGGGTGCCAGCCAAACCAGTCGAGCAAGTCCACTACATGCGCGGAAAACCCCACGCTCACGGCCATGTTACTTACGGCGTATTCGAGGATCAGGTCCCAGCCGATGATCCAGGCGATCAGCTCACCCATCGTTGCGTAGGTGTAGGTGTAAGCGCTACCGGCGATCGGAATCATCGCGGCAAGCTCGGCATAGCAGACCGAGGCAAACCCACACACGATGGCCACCAGAACGAACGATAGGGCGATGGCCGGGCCGGCACCGGGACGGCCAAAGGAGGTGGAATGAGTGATGAGGTACTGCAGGAGAGGAGCGTTCAACACCGAGGAGACTTGCATCTTCTGCCCGGCGATGGCTGTTCCCACCACTGTAAAGATCCCGGAGCCAATCACCGCGCCTATTCCGAGGGAGGTCAGACTCAACCAACCAAGTGATTTTTTTAGTTTGATTTCCGCGTTTTCGGAGTCGGACAGAAGCTGATCGATACTTTTACAGCGGAATAGGGGTGACGCCACTCATTCTCTCCGATCGCATCCGGGGAGCGTTGCAACCCTAGTAAGGTCCGGATACGGTAATTAGGTTTGATAGCGCCTCACTTTATCGCGATACGCCGTGCTTCGCAACATGGCGACCCAACCAGAAGAACAGGGCTACTGGTCAACGGCAGCTTTTCGCAATCCGGTTTGTAGAACATGAGCTTCCTCATCGGTTAGGGCCGGGGCCCCCTTACGGATCATGCCAAGAAACCAGGCGATCTCTTCCGGTTCCGTGGGGAATCCGGCGTTTGCATTCGGATCCTGCGTTTTTCCGGGCTGCTTGGAGTTGGCGATGAGCTTGCCTTTCTGATCAAGTAGCGCGACGAATGGCAGGCTGACCGCACCCCTGGAATTCACCCCGTCAAACCGTTCCATCAAGGCGTCGGCTCCCGGATTGTCCCACTCCGGATGCCCCGCGGCGAGCTCTCCGTAGGTGATGTTCACGAAGACGAAATACTTGTCCAGAATGGAGGAAACTTCGGGAGCAGCCAGAAAGGTCTCGAGCTGGTGGCAGGCTTCGCACCAGGACGCGCCGAACGCCACAAAAATGGCTTTGTTTTTGTCAACAGCCTTCACTTTGGCCGCCTTCAAGAGGTCGTCGGCTTTGACAGGTTTTTGGGCCGCAGGGGCCGCTGCCACAGCGCCCGCTACCAGCACCAACAGGACGGCACACCATAAGTTCCGCATACCAAGGTCTCCGGGAATGCCCAGTTGGTAGGGTAGCATCTCTCCTGCAAGCCTCGGGAGGCAGCGGTGCGCAGGAGTAAACCTCCCGGCGTTCGCGAGTGTCCCGTTCCTGTACGGAGACCGGGAAAGTTCACTGCAGGGCGATGGAACGGCCAGAATAATTTTGCCGATGAGCATGGCAATCCGTTTGGCTGGTGAACGGTTTCTGAATCCTCTCGGGAGGCACACCAGCCGGTTCAGCAACTGCGACCCGTGGCGGGACATAGATTCTGCTACGGGGAATAGGGATATGCGGTCAGGGTCCTGGAAGGGAACGGTAGCCCCTTTCAATCTGAACCCAACGCGTGAAGTTCTGCTCGCTGAAACAAGGGAAACGGACCGTCCTTGCCACGGCCAAGGTCTCAGACCCTGCTGAGATTGACAACTCTCCGCAGACAGCCTGGTCCAGGGGTGAAAGGATCGACTTGGTGTTCGACTCATCCGCTCGAAGCGCGACGGAACTCTTCCCGCGTCGCTTGCCGACCGAGGGCCTTCCCGGTCCGGAGATCTCAAGGGAATCCAGAACAGCTTGAGGGGCCACCCAGATTCCCTTGCTTTCTTTTTTCACGGAGGCACAGTTTCACTTGTGTAGTGCAGCCATGCCATTTGTCCAAAGTTTAAGGTGGGAGACGAACTGCGTATATACAGGTAACTACGTAGGGGTCGAAAGGACCGCAGGGAGAAGCGTTCGCGGCCCTGGAAGAGCAGGATCAGTCCAGGACTAGGACTGTAACTATTGACAGTTTCACGAGGGGTAAAGTTCCATTAAGGTTTTAACAATTCCGAGCGCGGCGCCCACTCTGGCCACGCTCGTCAGATTCCCCGCTACGCCGTTTCTCTTGGCCCACTGGCGGGCAATCCTGTGCGGGAAATTTTGTGGAGGCTTGAACCAAGAAATTGGTTTTGCTGGCCACAAGACCTTTGGGATCTCTTGGGCGGAGATATCCCATGCTGCACAGGATTGCTCGCTGGTGGGCTCTTTCCTCCCGGTCCTTTACCAGCGCCGAATACCATCCCCAGGACAGTGACGCTAAGGGAATCTGGTACTTTGCTCTCATTGCGCTCGACGGCTCATGCGTATAGATTCTCCTTGTTGCGGTCGCTCCCGCCAACGATCGGAAAGATCGCCGACGTCAACCAGAAAACAGACCGAACGTAACCAAGAACGAGCGTGTTTGGAGGCGGCGTTATGCGTGGCTATCTACTCCGGGATTTCGCCATGGTGCTGCTGGCATTCGTAGGGGTGTCGCCGGGCCGCTTAAACACGGTGAAAGCACAGACAGCGGCAGAACCAGAAGCGGCAAGAAATATCGAGGCAATTCGCAAGGTCACCCCGGCAGAGTTCGAGGAAACACTGAAGGACCGGCTCTCCGGCGGGCTACCGCAACAAGTGCCGTTCCGGATGGCGACGGATTCGCAGGGCAGAATCCTGGTCACCGAGCCGTTTCTCTCGCTGGTGCAGGTGTTTGACACCGAGCAGAGGAAACGGTGGCAAATTCACGGCGATCGTGAACGGCCGATGGTGTTCCCGACCTACATCGCCATAGATGCCAAAGACAATATCTACGTGAGCGACCCTTTACTTGGGGAGGTGATGGAGTTTCGGCCAGACGGGCATTTTGTGCGCATCATTGGCGCGGGAACTCTGAATGCCCCTGCGGGTCTAGTGGTCGATAGAGCAAATGACACGCTGTACGTGGCAGACAGCTGGCTCGACGAAATTCAGGTGTATTCCCTGGAGGGGAAGCTACTCCGGACCATTGGGAAATCCGGCACCGAGGTTGGAGCACTGCGGACGCCACAGGAACTGTTGTTGCATCACGGCAGGCTTTTTGTCCTCGAGTCCGGCAACGCGCGGTTTCAGACGTTTGATCTGGAAGGCGAATCAAAAGGCATCTGGCCGTTCGGCAGAGATCGCTGGCCGCTCGCATTCGCCTTCGACCGCGCAGGGAATCTCTATTGGGTGGACATGGACTCGAAAGGCATGCTGGTAACGGATTCGGGCGGCAAGCAGTTTGCGACTCTCGATGTGCGAATTCAATACGGGCAACCGGGGGGCGAATCGGTCCGTCCCAGTTTCACGACCGTGATCGAGGACCAGGACGGATCGATGCTGGCCTTACGCCCGACGTTGACGATTGATGAATTGAAGCTCGCAGGGATTAGCCCTGGGATACGGCAGAAGGGTTTCGCAGCTGGAGGTCTATGGGAACAGGACTCCGGCAAACCACAATGACCATCAGGATTCGTGCGATCAGAGCTGCTCGAGGTTGGCGTAGCGCTCTATAAATTTCTTAGTGCCGCGGCCAGCAAAACTGACGCTTATGCGGCGATCCTCATCTTCACCTTCCACACCGACGACCGTGCCAACCCCGTATTCAGGATGCCGGACTTTCCGTCCGAGCAGAGGATCCGCGTTCTTGCTGCGTTGCTTGGCGCCAAAACCGAAAGCGGGAGCCGTGGGCGCGGAGACGCGGCGCTGCTGGGTGCGCGAGGTCGGCGCGGGTCCGCCACGCGCGCGGCGCACAAATTCTTCAGCGGAGTAGGAATACTCGGGATCGGGCTCGTAGCGGCGGGATTCACCTATTTCCGCCATAGAACCACGAACGGTGTCCACCAGTTCGCTCGGAATCTCGCCGAGGAAGCGACTGGGCAGGGAGGCGCGCATCTGCTGCTCGTTGCCGAAGATGCGGCGATAAACGGCGCGCGTCAAGGTGAGCGACTGGCGCCCGCGCGTCATGCCGACATAAACCAGGCGGCGCTCCTCCTCGATGCCCTTTTCTTCTTTGATGGAGCGGCTGTGAGGACAAATGCCTTCCTCAAGGCCGCTCAGGAAAACATGGTCAAATTCCAGACCCTTGGTGCTGTGCAGGGTGATAAGCGTGACGCCCGGTTTGTCTTCGAAAGCATCGGCATCGCTGACCAGCGCGGCGGCATCCAGGAAGTCGGTGAACGATTCGCCTGCTTCGTCGCTTTCGGCAACGGCTCGGCATAGCTCTTCGAGATTTTCCATCCTAGCGACATCGTCAGGCGTGTTGCGATCCCGAAGCATGGTCATGTAACCGGTTTCTTCGAGAAGGAAACGCAAGAACTCTGCAGGCTCCTTCGAGTCGTAACCTTCGCGCAGGCGCACGACGAGTTCGCGGAAGGCGCGGAGCGGGGCAAGGGCGCGGGTGGAAGCCGGATTGGTCATCAAGGACTCGATGGCGTCCCACAGGGGCAGTTTCTCGCGAACGGCGATTTCACGAAGGGCATCTACCGTGGTCTTGCCAATGCCGCGCGCAGGCACATTCAACACGCGCAACAGGGAGATGTCGTCCTCCGGGTGCAGTGCCATGCGGACATAGGCGAGAGCGTCCTTCACTTCGGCGCGGTTGTAGAAGCTAAAACCGCCCACCAGTTTGTAACGGATGCCGCGACGGCGGAAGACTTCCTCAAACGAACGGGACTGAAAATTGGTGCGGTACTCAACGGCACAGGTTTGCTCCGGATCGTCGCTGAGGATCCGCTCGAGCTCGCCAGCGATGAATTCGGCTTCCGCTTGGGAGTCGCGGGCTTCGTAATAACGGAGATTAACTCCCCGCTCTCTTTCAGCCCGTAGGTTTTTTCCCAGGCGATCGGGATTGTTGGAAACCACTGCGGCAGCGGCGTCCAGGATGGCCTGCGTCGAACGATAGTTTCGTTCGAGGCGTATCACTTTGGCTGCGGGGAAATCCTTGGAAAAGCTGAGGAGGATCGAGACATCCGCGCCACGCCAGCGGTAGATCGACTGATCTTCGTCGCCGACGACACAGATGTTGCGATGCTCGTTGGTGAGCAGGCGCAGGAGATCGTACTGGACGCGGTTGGTATCTTGATATTCATCGACATGGAGATAGGAAAATCGCCGGCGCCAGCGGTCGCGCACATCGGTGGAATCACGCAACAGCTGTGCGGAGCGCAGCAGCAGGTCGTCAAAATCGACGGCCTTGCTCTGCTTCAGAAGGCCCTCGTAAGCGGCGTAGATGTCCGCGACCTGGCGCATGTCCGCATCGAATGCATCGGCGCGCAGTTGCGCCGGGGATTGCGCCTGATTCTTGGCATAGCTGATGCGGCTGAGGACATTGCGCGGGGTGAGGTCGTCGTCATCAATTCCCAGACGCCCCATCGCCAGTTTGACCGCGGCAAGCTGGTCATCATCATCGTAAATCGCAAAATCCTTGGGCAAACCGGCGAGAACGGCTTCGCGGCGCAAGAGCCGCGCGCAAAGCGAATGGAACGTGGAGATCCATGGGCGGGCAGGGGGCACGCCGGAACGCAGCAACAGATCCTTGACGCGGTTCTGCATTTCCTCGGCAGCCTTGTTGGTGAAGGTCACTGCCAGAATGGACTCCGCCGGAGTGCCTTTGGCTATCAGATTGGCCATCCGAAAGGTGATGGCACGGGTCTTTCCCGTGCCCGCCCCGGCCAGGATGAGCACCGGGCCTTCGCTGGTTTCAGCGGCAAGACGCTGTTCCGGATTCAATTGATCTAGGAGATTTTGCATTGGTCCCGAGGGGAGTGGATTTTATATCGACACTCCATGGTAGCCGACGCTGATAAGGCGGGCAAATCGGCAGAAGGCCGCCTGTGGATTTTATTTTCAAAACGGAATGCGAAATCAGTTGGAGGAATCGTGACCGAAGGGAATATCAAAGTAGGATAGCGGCTGATTGTCGCCCATGGTGTTGATGTTTGGAAGGTACAGATGGGCCGTCTCGAGCAGATCGACTTCGCCGCGCAAATCAAAGTAGATCAAGCCTTCGACCGTGCTGTGAGCCGCCACCACGCTGGTAGGCACGCCGGCATTCTGGCAGGTGTCCCGCAGTTCGGTCCAATTGGCGTCCCGTGAACCCTTCGGGATGCCCCCCGGCAGCGGCAGGGGGAGGGGATTGCGCTTCGTGGTGGGGTCCTTGCCGTTGTTTTTCAGGAGTACGATGTCCGCGACGTCGTCGGCTGTGAGCGGGACAAGTTCCTGGCGATTATCTTCGTCGAGCTGGACCAGCAGCCGAATGCTCCGGAGTTCCACCTTCAGGCCATGGTCGTTTTCGTTGCGGAAGCTGACATGGATGGCCACAATGCCCTTCGAGAAGGGAGATTTCTTAGGGAATTTTTCCTTGTAACGGCTGGCCGTTCTCCAGGGTTCAATCCCGATCGTGAGGCCTTCATGGGTGTCCTCGATGGCAGCGCGGGCCAGAGCGGGATTCTTGGCCGTGGCGGGGGTTGTATCGCTCGATTGGGCCCAAACAGAGAATGCGGCTGCGAAGGCGAGAAGAAAGGCAAAGAGAATTCTCATAAGGCTATAATAAACTGTTTAGGTCCTGAGGCCTTCGATTCCAGGGAAAGAAACAGGGTTGCTTTCCTCCAAGCCTCGGGTGTTTGCAAATCCCGGACCAAACCGGAGTCCAAATCGAGTGTATCTTTTCTACAGCGTGATGATGGGGCTAGCGGCCCTGCTGACGGCACCGTATTGGCTGATTCAAGGGTGGCGGCACGGGAAATACCTCACGAATCTCGGTGAGCGGCTCGGATTTTCCCGGCCGCCCCTAGAAAGACTCCCCGAGGGGCACCCGCAGGCCATCTGGCTCCACGCGGTTTCCGTGGGGGAGGCCATTTCTGGAATTGCGCTCGCGAGGCAGTTGAAAGAGACCTATCCGCTGCGACCGCTGGTGGTCTCGACGACGACGCAGACGGCCTACGCCCTGGCGAAAGACCGCATGCCGTTTGCCGATGCGGTGATCTATTTTCCTTTCGACTGGGCTTTTTGTGTACGCCGGGCGATGGCCGTTGTGAACCCCGGTCTGGTGGTCATTCTCGAGACAGAGATCTGGCCTAATTTCCTGCGCGAATCGCGCCGTCGGGGCGTTCCCGTACTATTCGTCAGCGGGCGGATCTCGGATCGCTCCTTTGCTCGCTATCAGAAGTATCTCGGAGCGTTCGGATTTTGCCTGCGGCCGTTCCTGGCTTCTGCTTTGAAAAACGCGACGGCCTTTCTGATGCAGACTGAGACGGATGCGGAACGCATTCGGGCGCTCGGGGCGCCAGCGGACAGGGTAAGGGTCAGCGGCAATCTGAAATACGACATGGTCTTGCCAGAACCGACCCCGCTTTCTGTCTGGTTGGCCGAGGAGTGCAAGCGTAAGGAACGATGGCCCGTGATTGTGGCGGGAAGTGTGGTAGCGACGGAAGAACCGCTGGCGCTGATTGCGTTTGGGGTCCTGCAAGGGGACTTTCGAAACGCGCTTCTGGTGTTGGCGCCGCGGAAGCCGGAACGCTTTGCGGCTGCGGCCGAATTCATCGAGGAGTCGCATCGGAAGTTTGTCCGAAGATCGGAATTGCCGGTGCCCGGTCCGGGAATCACTCCCCCGTCGAACGGCAATGCGAATGGTATTCCCGATGATGCGACCGTGCTCTTGCTGGACAGTATCGGGGAACTCGCTTCGCTCTACCCCTTGTCGGACGGTGCTTTTGTCGGCGGATCATTAGTGCAAGCGGGCGGCCACAACATCCTTGAGCCTGCCGCGTTTGGCAAAGTGCCGGTTTTCGGGCCTTCGATGGAAAATTTCTCAGAAATCGCTGCGCGATTTGTTCGTGCCGGAGCGGCAATCCAGGTGGAGAGCCCGGAGGATGCTGGCGTCGAGTGGATCCACTTGTTAAAAGATCCGGAGAAAATGAAACGAATGGGTGGAGAAGCGAAGCGACAGGTGGAGGGCAGTCGAGGGGCGCTCGGGCGCGCGATAGCGGAAATCGCCCGGCATCTCGGTGGCGAGCGGCGATGACGCTGCCGCCTCTGGCGCGCTTGCTGCTGTGGCCGCTGTCGGCACTCTACGGGGCCGGGACGCAATGGCGCGTGCGACTCTATCAGCAGGGAACTCTCAAGCAGAAGCGGCTGAACCGCCCGGTCATCAGCGTGGGCAACCTGACGGTTGGCGGCACTGGAAAGACGCCGATGGTGATCTGGTTGGCAGAGCGGCTGACGGCGGACGGGAAGCGCGTAGGGATCTTGAGTCGCGGTTACAAGGGCAGGGAAGGAACCAGCGATGAAGTCGAATTGATGAAATGCCGGCTACAGGATCAGGTATTGTTCGGCGTTGGCGCGGACCGATACCAGCATGGGCAAGCGCTCGAGCCCAGGGTGGATGTGTTTCTGCTCGACGATGGCTTTCAGCATCTGCCATTGGCGCGTGCTGTGGATATTCTGCTGATTGACGCTGCTCAGCCGCTGGCGAAGCAAGCGATGCTGCCGACCGGGCGTTTGCGCGAACCGATTTCAGCAATAGGGCGAGCCGACATTCTGATTTTCACCCGGACGGAGACGGTCCAGGGAACCGGGGCCGCGATTGCGAATTTTCAAGGCTATCCCGTGTTTTCCGCCTCGACGCGGCTGCTCGGGTTTCGCCGGTTCGGCACGGAGACCGGGTTGCTCGATGCGGATGGACTGGGGACAGGGCCGTTTTACGCCTTCTGCGGCATTGGCAATCCAGGTGCTTTCTTCCGGGACCTGCAAAACTGGAATCTATCGCTTGCGGGCCATTGTGAGTTCGCAGACCACCACCGCTATGATTCGAGGGATGGCGCAGAACTGGAAGCTGCCGCCCAGGGTGCCGGCGCTAGCGCGTTGCTTACCACGGAGAAAGATGCGCAAAATCTCGCGGGCGTGACTTTCGCGAAGTTGCCGGTCTTTATCACCGCGATTGATCTTGAGATTTCGAAAGAGCAGGAGCTCTTGAATCTAATCCGGCAGAAACTGGAAGCGAGGACCTCTGCGGCATGAAGGTCATGATTCGTGCCACGAACTGGGTAGGGGACGCCATTATTGCGCTGCCGGCCTTGCGCGCGGTGCGGGCGAAGGTCTGCGATGCGCAGATCTCGATTGTGGCGCGTCCGTATGTTGCGGATATCTATCGCGATCAGGGCATCTGCGATGAGTTTATTCCCTACGATCCCCAAGGCGAACACCGAAACTGGACTGGGAGGGAACAGCTCGCTAAGCAGTTGCGCGGAAAGAAGTTTGATGTCGCGCTGCTGCTGCAAAATGCCTTTGACGCCGCTTGGCTGGCCTGGAGGGCGGGCGTGCCGGAGCGGATCGGATATGCACGCGATGGCCGGAGCGTGCTGCTGACAAAAGCGATCGCCGTGCCTCGGCCGGGCGAGATCGCTGCGCACGAGAAATTCTATTACCTGGAATTGCTGCGCAGGGCCGGATGGATAGATGCGCTACCGGATGACGAGCACATCGCACTGCAGGTTTCTGAAGCTGCCCGGCAACGCGCTGCAGAAACGCTCCTCGAGGCCGGCGCGCGACCAAATGCCCTGCGAGTGGCTGTAGGCGCGGGCGCATCGTATGGATCGGCCAAATGTTGGCCCCCGGAGCGCTTCGCAAAGGCCCTGAACGATTTTGTAAGGGGGAAGGATGGCGACGTGATTTTGTTTGGCACCGCGACTGAACTGGCTGTCTCTTCCGCGATCGCCGGCCAGTTGCGGCAACCGCCGATTGACCTTACGGGAAAAACGAAGATTTCAGAATTGCCGGGGCTGCTCTCGCAATGCCACCTGTTCGTCGGGAACGATTCGGGTGCCATGCATGTCGCAGCCGCCGTGGGCTTGCCGGTGGTAGCGATATTCGGGCCTACCGATCCGGACGGAACAGCGCCGGTCACGCCGCGCGCAAGCATCGTCCGGGAGAAGACCTACTGCAGTCCCTGCTTCCTCCGTCGTTGCCCAACCGATCACCGGTGCATGAATGCCGTGACCGTTGACGCGGTCGAAGCGGCGATGCGCGAGCAACTGTCGGGGGTGGCTGGTGGCTGATGCCAGGGTGCGCAAAGCGGCCGTGTTTCTGGATCGCGACGGGACAATGGCGGAGGAGGTCGGTTACTTGAATCATGTCGACCGATTTCGTATGTTTCCCTTTACCGCGCCCGCGGTTCGCCGGTTGAAGGATGCCGGTTTGGCTGTGGTAGTGGTGACCAACCAGTCGGGTGTGGCGCGCGGCTATTTCCCCGAGGAGCTGGTCCGCGAAGTGAACGGTCGGATGCTGCGTGAATTGCAAGCTGTGGGTGCCTCGGTCGACGGAGTTTACTATTGCCCGCACAGTTCGACTGACGGCTGCGACTGTCGAAAGCCGAGAACGGGGATGATTGAGAGGGCGGCGCAGGAACACCATCTCGATATTGGACGGTCGTACGTGGTCGGCGATCGCTACGGCGACATGGAGCTGGCGTTCGGCGCCGGATGTAAGGCCGTTTTTGTTCGTACCGGCTACGGGTTGGGCGAAGAAGCCTGGCATGCCAAGGAGTGGCCGCGAAAACCGGATGCGATGCTGGACGATTTGGAGCGGGCAGCGGAATGGATCTTGGGGCAAAAACGATGAAGCGGAACCAGAGGACGATCGGCGCGTCGGATGCGGCAGATTTGAGAGTGCTGGCCGACATTGTAGAGCGCTTTGAGGGCAAGCGCGTGGTGGTGCTTGGCGATTTTGTGGCCGATTCCTTTCAGTATGGAGACATCACCCGGGTGTCCAGGGAGGCGCCGGTGTTGATCCTGCGCCATCGCGAAACACGCATCGTTCCCGGTGGCGGCGCCAACGCGACCAATAATCTTCTGGCTCTGGGGGCACGGGTCCTGCCCGTTACGGCGGTAGGCGATGACGCTGCGGGTGACTGGCTGGTCGAATCGTTCCGCGACCAGAAGGTGGATGTTTCAGGGATTGTGCGCGCCAAAGGCCGCATCACCCCTACCAAAACTCGTTTTCTCGCCGGGTGGACTCATACGACGGGGCAGCAGGTGCTGCGCGTTGATTATGAGCCAGAGCTGCGGCTTGCAGAGTCGTATCAAGAAAGGGTTGGGGAACTGTTTCGCGAGAGATTCAGGAAGGCGGATGCCGTCGCAATTTCCGACTACGGCTTCGGTGTGGCCGCCCCCGAGATTCTGCGCGACGTCACGCGGCGGGAAAAGCGCTCCATCCCGGTGAACCTGGATTCACGATACGGATTGACGGGCTACAAGCGCGCAGGGGTGACCGCGGCCACGCCCAACGAGGCGGAGCTGGAAGCGCTGCACCACACGACCATCGGTCGGAACACCGCAGAACTAGAGCGCTGCGGACAGCAAACGCTGCGCGAAATGAATCTGGAATCATTGGTGGTGACGCGCGGGAAGGACGGCATGGCCGTTTTTCAACCCCGTAAGAACACGATTTACATACCGGTACACGGGAGCGACCAGGCCGTGGACGTGACCGGGGCTGGTGACACGGTTCTGGCGGCGTACACACTCAGTCTGTCGAGCGGGGCGACGCCGGTGGAGGCCGCGCATATTGCCAATATCGCCGGGGGGCTGGTGGTAATGAAACGCGGCACTGCCATCGTTTCGCGGAAAGAACTGCTCGGAGCCATCCGCGACGCCGCGTCGGGGACGGCCACCTAGACCATGTCCATGCGGTCCGCCCCAACCAAAATAATCTCTCGCGAGGCCGCCTGTGTAGCCATCGCCAGGCTCAAGCGCCAAGGCAAGCGTGTGGTGTTGGCAAACGGCTGCTTTGATACCTTGCACGTCGGCCATGTTCGTTATCTTTCCGGAGCGAAGCGGGAAGGAGACGTCCTGATCGTGGCGGTTAATGCCGACCAGAGCGTGCGCGGATTGAAGGGGTTGGGGCGGCCGATACTGGACGAACAGGCGCGCTTACTGCTGGTGGCTGCATTGCGCGACGTGGATATCGTAACGCTCTTTGCCGAACCGAATGTGGAAGAGCTGCTCGAAGAACTGCTCCCGGATGTTCACGCAAAAGGAACGGATTATACGGCGACGAATGTGCCGGAGCGTGCCGTGTCCGAGCGGTTAGGGATTCGCGTAGCGATCGTCGGTGACCCGAAGGACCATTCGACTCGCTCCTTCCTCGATGCGGTTCGCAAGGCGCCGCATGGTTAACCAGAGATTCCTTGTGGTTCGCCTCAGCTCGCTCGGCGATATCGTGCACACGTTCCCCGCGGTGGCTGCGTTACGCGAGTCGTTCCCGGCGGCGGAAATTGTGTGGCTTACGCATCCGCGGTGGGTCGAACTCGTGAATAGCAGCGGGCTGGCCAGCGAGATATGGGCCGTTGATTCGCGTGACATTGCCTCCGTTCGACGGATCATCCGGGAGATCCGGTCGCGCAGGTGGGCAGCGGCGCTTGATTATCAAGGATTGTGGAAAGCAGCCGTCCTGCCCTTTTTCGGGGGGGTTGCCAAGCGCATCGGTTTTTCTTCCGCCACGATTCGCGAGTTCGGAGTGCCCATCCTCTACACCGACAAAGTGGCCAGCCACGCAGTACATATCGCCGAGCAAAACGGTGAGCTCAGTGTGCGCGCAGGTGCAAAGTATCCAGTGGGCCGGGTGAGGCTGCGGGTGGACGCCGGTAACGCGGCTCGGGTGCGCGCCGACCTAGAAAGGGAAGGGATTGACCGCTATGTGGTGATCAGCCCGGGGGGAGGTTGGCGGTCCAAATGCTGGCCCGCCGAACGATTTGGGGCTCTTTGTCAAAAGATTCGCCGAGAATTGGGAATTCCATGTGTTATCAATTACGGCCCCGGGGAAGAATCTCTGGCGGCCGAAGTCCAGGCGTCCAGTGGAGAGCCCAAGCCAAGCTCCTACGATGGGGAGCTTGGAACGTTGATGGCGCTTCTCAGCAATGCGCAATGCCTGGTGGGCGGAGACACCGGCCCATTGCATTTGGCCGTGGCCCTGGGAACTCCGGTGATCGCCTTGTTTGGGCCGACCGATCCGGCACGCAATGGCCCCTATCCCATCGGGCAGACAGTTCTCCGCAGCCAGAAGGCCAGGACCACCTACACGCGCTCGGAAGGCACTGATCCATCCCTGCTCGAGCTTTCCGTCGAAACTGTTTTCGCAGCCGTTAGGCAGCGATTGGAGGCGCGCGCGTGACGGCGATGGATTTCTTTGCGCGCTGGCGCGTCCGCCTGGGTTACGGATTGGCTGTCCTGGTGTTGTGGCTGGCCAGGCCCACGCCGCGGTCGATCCTCATGGGTGCTGCAATCGGAATGGTGGGCTTGGGGATTCGCGCGTATGCCGCCGGTTATCTGCACAAGCAAGAGGTGTTGACCATGACCGGTCCGTATGCCTGGACTCGTAATCCGCTCTACTTTGGGAGCAGCCTCTTGGCCTGTGGCGCTGCAGTGGCCATGAACTCCTGGTGGTCAGCCGGACTCCTGCTGGTCTATTTCACGCTGGTGTACAGTTTTGTAATGCGTCGGGAAGAGATGGAATTGCGCCAGCAGCACGGCGCGGCGTTCGATACCTATGCGGAGGCCGTGCCCCTGTTTTTCCCCCGGCCGGCGACTGGAAAGGGCCTGCTGACCGGAAGTCGTAGTTTTTCCTGGCGACAATTCAGAAAAAACCACGAGCACCAGGCGACCATCGGTTTTCTGCTCTTGCTCGCCGGGCTTGCCGTGATCTGGCACCTGCGCCTGCCCTAGACCCACGAGTTGCTTCCGTGCCTGCGGTGCGAGGTACCTCGTGAGATCTCGGACGGCTCCGCGCTCGACAGATCATCATCGGCCGGACCACTTTCACTGTTTCCCTCAAGCCTTTTGCCAGTACGGCGGGCCGCACAGGCGGGTGTTTCCCGAAGAGATCCAAGCCGTCCGGCGCGCGGCACCCGGAAATTTCACGACACCCTGCGCAGCCTCACCATTGTCTCGATGTGGAAAGTCTGGGGGAACAGGTCGAAAAGGTGAACTTCCGCAATCTCGTATTTGTGGATGGATGCGATGCCTTTGTCTTGCTTGCGCTCGGTAGCAGTCAGCACTGCAAGATCGCGCGCGAGCGTCGCGGGGTCGCAGGAAAGATAGACAATCTCCTCGGCCCCCAGATCGGAGAGCCGGGCAGCAGTTTCCGCCCCGAGGCCTGCCCGCGGAGGGTCCAGGACCACGAAATCCGGCTTCTCCTGGGCCTTCTTCAGGAAGTCCTCGGTGTGTTCGTTCTCGCATACCACTTGCGAACCGGCTGCTTCGGTGTTCTCCCGCAAATCGCGGGTGGCAGAAAGATTGGCGTCGACGCTGACCACCTTAGAAAAGGTCTTGCTCAAGGGCAAGGAGAAGAAACCTACTCCGGCGTACAGATCGAGCGCATAGCCGCCCTTCGCACCTCGCACCATGGTCTGAAGCAGGTCCTCCACCAGGAATCGATTCACCTGGAAAAACGACAGATGATTGACCTTGAACGTGAATCCGCCGGCTCGCTGAATCAGGTAGCCGGGACCGTCCAACTCAAAGCGATTCTTGCTTTGATCCAGCATCAAAAGGCTGTCGAGACGGGGGAGGGCTGCCTTGAAGTCGGCGGCCAGGGCCTTGGCAGGCTTGGGGAACCGTTCGAACGCAACGTTCAGGGCGATTTTTTCATCCGCGCCATCGGCAAACGCTTCAATTTCCAGAATTCCGGGAGGGAGGGAATTGGAACGGGCCAACTCCTGAAGTTCGGCGAATGTAGTGGCGAGGTTGGGCGATAGCACCGGGCACTGATCGATTGGGAGAATATGGGCGCTCTCAGGCAGGAAATAGCCGAAAGCGCGGGGCAGGGCGTCCCGATAAGCCCATTGGGCGCGGTTGCGGTAGCCGTAGGGTTCGGCAGTGTGTTCCTCGATCGGTCCGGACCATTGTACGCCGCCGAGTCGGGAAAGGGTCTCGCGCAAAATCTCCTTTTTCAGACGAACCTGCTCGGCGATTCCAATGTGTTGGTAGTGGCAGCCACCGCAGACGCTGAAATGAGGGCAGGTTGGGGCAATCCGCAGCGGCGAGGCCGTCTCGACTTGCACCAGGCCAGCATGAATCAGTTTCTTTTTGCGGGTCCGCACGGCGGCGCGGACTTGTTCGCCCGGCAGTACGTAGGGCACGAATACGGTGTTTCCATCGGCGTGCGCCAAGCCTTCCCCGCCGTAAATCATCTTCTCGATGGACACGATCAACTCATCAGCCATGGTTTTCCAGTCCTGTCTTTTCTGTCGCGGCGTGCTTGAATGCGGTGCTCTTAAGAAAAGTAATAAAGGCTAAGGCGCGGCAACTGGTATTCATCCAGCAGACGTTTTTGCGAGTATTGCCTTTCAACCAGCGCAAGCTGTTCGCCTTTCATTTTGCGCCGATATGCCGAAAGTTGCGAGTCCACTTCTCGCCGGATCTTTAGCATCAGCTCCTCGGAGGCATGGGTGAGCAGGGCGGCATGGATCTTCTCATCCAGAATCGTCAGGCGGCGTTCGAGGTCCTCCAGGTCGAGCTTTCCCGGGGCCTGTAACAGTGTCTCAGAGGAAGCCACGGAATCTGCAGCACTTCGCAAGAAAGTCGCGAGGGTGGGCTGAGCTGCCAAGTGGCGCGTGGCCGCCTTCTCGAGGAGCTCCGCATTGCCGCGAAGATAGGCGAGCAAGTCTGGTCGCGCAAAGGACTCGCGGGTCTCAGCGGTCGGTTTAGGCTGCGCACCCGCGGCAGCCTCCTGTTGCTCTTCGGCCGCTTCGAGGACAGCATCGGTGCAGTAGGCCAGGCTCTTGAGCGGCTTGCCGGCCCCGCGGCGCGAACGCTGGTAGCTCTCAAAAGCCCGATCGATTCCCTTGAGGGCCGCTTCGAGCGGGACTCCCGCCTTCTGCCAGGTCTCCATGATGGCCCAATCGAGCGGAGAGACGAGCAGGTGGGCCCCACGCTTTTTCCAGAAGTGTTCTTCGATTTCCGTAAAGTAGTTAAAGTAATTCCAGTTGTCCATGATGAGAGTGCACGGTAAACAGTCCGGAACTCAGCGGGGCGCCTTCTTCGTTTTGGGGAGTTCTGGTGTCGCGTCCGTTGAGACGGGTGCACCGCGATGCGCATCTCCCGGCTGGTTTTTTTCCCAGATGTAGCGCAAACCGGTAAGCGTCAGGAAATCGTCGACGTGCTGGATGTGCTTCGAGCCACGGGCAACCAGACGGGCCTGCCCACCGGTAGCCACGACTGCAGGCTCGGCGTTCATTTCCGTCTTGATACGCGCCAACATCCCGTCGACCATGTCCACCGCACCGTAGTAGAGGCCGGCTTGAATATTGGTGACCGTGTTTGTGCCGATGACCTTGCCGGGATCCTTGATCTCCACCCGCGGAAGGCGAGCGGTCCGCGAAAATAACGCTTCGGATGCAATACCCAGCCCCGGCGCGATCACACCGCCCAGAAATTCGCACTTGGCGGAAATGACGTCGAACGTTATGGCGGTGCCAAAATCCACGACCACGCAAGGGCCTCCATACTGGTGAAAAGCAGCGACACCGTTGACGATGCGGTCCGCACCCACTTCCATAGGATTGTCCACGTGGACGGACATCCCCGTTTTCACACCCAACTCCACAAACAACGCCTTCTTTCCAAGGTACAGCCGCGACATTTCCGCAAGGGTCCAATTGAGCGGGGGTACGACAGAGCTGATGATTACCCCGCTGATCATCTCCCTGTTGAGCCCGGCGAGAGAGAAGAGGTTACGTGTGAGCACGCCGTATTCATCGACGGTCTGCGTGCGGGCGGTAGTCAACCGCCAGTTGGCGATGAGCTCGTCGCCACGAAATACGCCCAGGACCGTATTGGTGTTGCCTACATCGATGGTCAGCAGC
Source organism: Candidatus Acidiferrales bacterium (assembly GCA_963842585.1). Lineage (GTDB taxonomy): Bacteria > Acidobacteriota > Terriglobia > Acidiferrales > UBA7541 > Acidiferrum. Next base: position 997,314 of record CAWJHG010000006.1, on the reverse strand, counting down.
ATCTTCTAGCGAACCTCGGTTACATCGCCTGCGATTACAGTTACCAGCGGCCCGTTGTCCTTCGTCACGAGCAACAGACCTTCCGGACTGAGGCCACCCGTCGTTCCCAGGTAAGTTTCTGTGCCGGTATCCACGCGGACCCGGCGGCCCTGGGCAAAGGAAGTCACGCTCTGAAACCGATCCACCACGAAGGCCGGGCCCTCTTGCAGGAATCGATTGTAATCGCTCTCGAATTGAGACAGCAACCTGGCGAGTAGCTCCAGGCGATAAGTGAGCCTGCCCGATTCCTTGCGAATGGAAGTAGCAATGGAAGAGATCTCCGGCGGGAACTTCTCCTGATTTACATTGAGGCCGATGCCGACAATGACGAAGCGCACTAGGTTTGGCTCGGCGTGCATTTCGGTCAGGATTCCGCCCAGTTTCTTGCCGTTCAGCAAGAGATCGTTCGGCCATTTTAATTCCGGCGCCAGGCCCGTTTGTGCCTGGATGGCCGCGTGGGCGGAGATGCCGGCGAGCATGGTCAGCAGGGGAGCCTGGGCGGGCGACAGACGCGGCCGCAACAGCACCGTGAAATACAGTCCGGTCCCGCGCTCGGAATGCCAGCTTCGTCCGGAACGGCCCCGTCCTTCGGTCTGCGATTCTGCGAGCACTACTGTGCCTTCCGGCTCAGCGGCATAGCCGAGTTCCATAGCCACGCGATTGGTGGAATCGGTCTTGAAGAAATGGAGGACACGCTTGCCAAACACGTTGCCCTTCAGCCGCTTCCGCAACAGGTTCGGCGTCAGGATGTCGGGTACTTTTTCGAGAAAATACCCTGAGCTCGGCTGACCTTTCACCTGCACACCGAGCTTTCGCAACTGTTCGACCCAGCGCCACACCGTGGTCCCGGAAACGCCAATTTCGCGAGCAACGCGTGTTCCGCTGATCACAATGGTGGAGTTCTCGGTGAGCAGCGTGAGAAGGGCTGCCAGTCGTCGATCGGTTATTCCTGGTAGAGAAGGTGTGTGGGGCATTCGGCTGTGGCCCTGTGTAGCTGCCGGATGTAGTTTACTTTTACTGGAGGTTGTCGACAAGCAGGGTGACGGCGGCCTGGGGGGCGGAAAGAGTCAGCGCGCCAGAGGAAAGGCAATCGGCGCCAGTCTCGGCATAGGCACGGACGTCGAACAGCGCAATTTCGGAGAGAATTTCCACCCGGCAGTCCGCGCGCATGGTGCGGGCGATGCGGATGAGATGGCCCGCTTGTTCCGGGAGCAGGTTGACGAGAAGCAGAAATTCCGCACCGGCCGATAACGCCTCCCGGAGTTCAACTTCGTTGCGCACTTCGATCTGGATGGAAAGGGAAGTCTCTTCCTCCTCGGACCGAGAGCCTCCCCCTGCCTCGTAAGCTGTCATGAAGCGGGGATTCATCCGAGAAGAGGCGTAGGTGTGTGCCTGATCGAGAGCGGCTTTCACGCCTCCGGCCAGGGCAACATGGTTGGCCGTGAGCAAAATGGCCTCGCCGAAGCCCGGGTGGTTTGCCCCGCCGCCACCCAGTTCGACGGCGTATTGCTCCAGCCGGCGCAGACCGGGCATGGTCTTGTGCGTCCCCTGAATCCTGACCGGCGTGCCAGCCAACTGCTGGACGAATCGCCTGGTTTGCGTGGCGATGCCGCAGAGGCGCCCCAGGAAATTGAGCGCGGTGCGCTCTCCTGTCAGGATCGCCCGCGCCGCGCCGCGTAGTTGCAAAATGTCGCCGCCCTCGGTGACCTCCTGGCCGTCTCGAGCGCGAAGTTCGATGCTCATCTGCGGGTCGAGTCCCTGAAAGACCTTCTCTGCAAGAGGCAGCCCGGCGCAGATTAGATTCTGGTTGGCAACCAGACGAGCTTGCGCGCGCGCTCGTTCACGGATGGTCGCCGCAACGGCTAGATCGCCGTCGCCGACATTCTCGGCCAAAGCCGTCGAGATTAATCCCCGAATGTAACTGGAATTCCAGTCCATGAGTGTGTCCGCGACCAGGCCGCGTGTGCGAACGGCAGACTAGACTTATTGCGGGAATCTGCCTAGTCTTCTCCTAATTGCTTTAGCCGTTCTTGGAGTTTTTGTAATTCGATTCGTTGGCCCGTCACGGCCTCTTCCATCTGCTGGATGATCTTTTCCGGCGCACGACCGCGGAAAGTTTCATTGCCAAGCTGAGCTTCCTTCGAAGAAATAGCCTTGCGGAGGCCCTCGCTCTCTCTTTTCAAACGGGCACGTTCCGCCGCGACGTCCACCGTATCGGTTCGATAGGGGATGCGAACATCAAACTGAGCCGTCGAACGTGTACCCCCGCCCCCGTCGGAGAGTTTTTCCGCGAGCACGGCAAACTCAGAAAGAATTGCCAGCCGCACAATCCCCTCCCGGTTTGCCTCGATGACTCCCCGGGCCCACCCGTCGCCGCTGAAGAACTCCGCCCCCACTCTTTTCTTAGGGTCGAGCTTCATCTCCGCACGGATGGTGCGCAACGCCTGGATGATTTCCTGTACCAGGCCATAGGCCTTGAGGGCCTCGGCATCCCGCCAGGTTTCCCGCGGGTCGGGATAGCTGTCGAGCGCAATGGACCTCGCACCGGGCTTCTGCGGTAACTGGTGCCACAACTCTTCCGTGAGGAAAGGCATGAACGGGTGCAGCAAGCGCAGCGCCGCGTCAAAACCCGCGAAGAGATTCTTCCAGCCCACCGTTGCGCGGGCCCGATCGGAGTGTTGCAGTTCCGGCTTCACCCACTCGATGTACCAATCGCAGAAATCTCCCCAAAAGAACTGATAGACGCTCTGCGCGGCTTCGTGGAATCGATAGGTGGCCAGCGCGCCGTTCACGGTTTCTGACGTTTCCGCCAATCGTGCAAACAGCCAGCGATCCGCCAGCGGAACGTGGCCAGCAAAAGCGTACGGTGCCTGAGCGCGGATCTCCGGGGAGGCCAGCTCTGCTAGTGCGGCCCCCCCCTCTTCGAATTTATCGAGGTTGACGAATAGGAACCGTGCGGCATTCCAGATTTTATTGGCAAAAGATTTTGCTCCGCCCAGCCGGTCATCGGACAGGACGATGTCGGTACCCGGAGCGGCCATGGAGGCCAGGCAGAAACGCATAGCATCGGTGCCATACGCCTCATTGAGCGCAACCGGATCGAGGCCGGTGCCCTTGGACTTGGACATCTTTTCGCCGCTCGCCGTGCGCACCAGCGAGTGCAGGTACACCACGCGGAAGGGAACTTCGCCGGTGAAGTGCAGGCCCATCATGATCATGCGGGCCACCCAGAAAAACAGGATGTCGTAGCCGGTAATCAGCAGGCTCGTGGGATAGTATTTTCGGAAATCAGGAGTGTTTTCTGGCCAGCCCAAGGTGGAAAAAGGCCACAGGGCGGAACTGAACCAGGTGTCCAGCACATCCGGATCCTGCTCGAGCTCCCCCGATGCACACTTGGGGCAACTGACCGGGTCTTCCCGCGAAACGATAATTTCTCCGCACTTCTGGCAGTACCACGCAGGAATACGGTGTCCCCACCACAGTTGGCGGGAAAGCGTCCAGTCGCGGATATTGCGCATCCAGTTGAAGTACTCCTCCCGGCGATTGTCCGGAATGATCTGGATGTCGCCACGCTCCACGACCGCAATTGCGGGTTCCGCGAGCGGTTTCATCGAGCAGAACCACTGGGTCGAAGCGCGGGGCTCGACAATCGTTCGGCTACGCTCGCAATGGCCGACTGCGTGGATGTGCTCGGTGATTTTCTCGACGAGCCCCTGGGTTTGCAAATCCTCAATGATCTTCTTGCGCGCGGCAAACCGTTCCAGGCCTGCGTAGGCCCCGGCATTTTCACTCATATGGGCGTCGTCGGTCAGCACGTCGATGAGGGGGAGGCTGTGCCGCCGACCGGCTTCAAAGTCGTTCGGATCATGCGCCGGGGTGATCTTCACGGCCCCGGTGCCGAACTCACGGTCCACCATTTCGTCGGCAATGACCGGGATCGGACGATTCATCAGGGGCAAAAGTACGCTTTTGCCGAGCAGGTGCTGGTAACGCTGGTCTTCCGGATGGACGGCAACCGCTGTGTCGCCGAGCATGGTTTCTGGACGGGTAGTAGCGACGACCAGGTATTCGCTCGTGCCTGCCACGGGATACTTAATGTGCCAGAGCTGCCCCTGTTTTTCTTCGTGAATCACTTCGAGATCGCTCAGTACGGTGCGGCAGCCGGGGCACCAGTTCACCATGCGCTTCTCGCGGTAAATCAGGCCCTGTTCGTAGAGGCGGACGAATACCTCGCGGACTACGCGGGATAGTTCGGGCGAAAGCGTGAATTTCTCCCGCGACCAGTCGCAGGACTCGCCGATCTGTTTCATCTGTCGCTGGATGGTGCCGCCGCTCTCTTCCTTCCACTGCCAAACGCGGCGGATGAACTCCTCGCGTCCGAGCTCCCGGTAGTGAATGCCTTGATGGGCGAGTTGCCGGACTACCACGCGCTGCGTGGAAATCCCTGCGTGGTCCGTTCCAGGCAGATACAGAGTGTTGTAACCCCGCATGCGGTGCCAGCGGGTCAGGATGTCGATCTCCGTGTGATCCAGCATGTGCCCGATGTGCAGCATCCCGGTCACATTCGGCGGGGGGATTACGATCGAGAAGACCGGCCCGGGCGCGTCCACGTCAGCCTTAAAGAGCTGTTGCTCTACCCAAAACTCCGCCCATCGCGGCTCAATCTGCTTCGGGTCGTACGCCTTGGCTATTTCTCGCGGCATTCCATCCTCGTCTTCCCGTAGGACACATCAGGCCAACCCTTTTCCTCGCAGGGCAATCTTTGAATATACGGGCAGGCAGTCGGGTGCGTCAATTCGCGGAAAGGGATGACTCCCGACCCATTTCTGGCCAGCAGGTAGGCTACTTCGGCGACCAACCGATCGGATGCAGGTTCACCTGCACAACGGCCCGTCGGTAGACAGGAACCAGGTCGAACGGCTTGAAAATGTCCGCACGGCGATCGAGGGGCACTCTGCTTTACCCGCAGTAGACGAGCGGCGCAAACCACGCAGGTTCGCGGCCAGCATCCCGAACAACGCCAAATCTCGCAGAACATCGATGAAAAGGATGCGGTCCGTGGGATGGACCGGGCCGGCGCGCTGTTTCACGAGGACCCAAGTCAACCGGGCGGCTAGGAGGACGGCAGGAGGATCTTGAGTAGGAGCAATCGCCCGTGGATGTCCATTCCAGAAGACAGCGAATCCACGGCCGGCCGGGAGAACATTGCGTCGTCATCTCGGCGGATTCTCGGTTGTGAAGATACGGCTTACGACTTCTTGGAGTTGATTTCGTCGCGAACGATGGCTTCAATGACTGGTTTCAGGATTTCCCGAGTGACCTTCTGAAGTACCTCGGGACTCATTTTGCCGAGAACCCTAGCCACAATCTCGTCCATGTCGGGTTGCGTCGGCTCGGCCGGAGCTATCTCGAGCTTCTCTTCGGAAGCCGTCCGGGGCAGGTCGTGATGCTCTTCGAGGTGCGCAGTTTCCTCGGGCAGATCTTCGATCAGGGCCGGGGCGGGGGGAACGACCGGAGCTTCCCATGCATTTTCCCAGCTCTTTGGCTCGGAGGAGGCTTCGAAGGCGGGCTCGGCCGGCGATTCCTCGATCGGCGCTTCGGCTGTTTCAACCGGTTCTGGAGCGATCACCGGCTCTGCGGAATAAGGAGATGGCTCTGGCGAGGCATCGGCCTGAACTCCGGCCTGAAGTTCGGCCGGCGCTGCAGCGAGCAGTTCGGAATTCTCTCTGGGGGCTTCCGCGATGTAGGCAGGAATCTCCTGCGTTTCATCAACGGAAAATGTCTTCGGCGTATCCCAGGTGGACGCCAGAAGGGAAGCTTTCTTTGCTTCCATTTCCCACGCGGTTTCAGGAACTGCTGCCCAGTTCGCAGGTTCTGCCGCCTTGGTTTCTTCGATAGCGGGATGGATTGCAGCGGAGCTCGTTTCGAGCGCGGCCGTAACGGTACCGGCAATTTCTTCAGGCTTCAGCTCGGAAGCATGGGAAGCTGCAACCGCTTCTGGAACGAGCCCCGCCAGATCCTTTGCTTGCGCGAGCTTTTCTTCGACGCCAGCCGCCATCGCCGCCGCCCACGCATCACCGGAAAAGGGAGCCGGCCCTTCATCGGGCTTGGTGGTAATCGTGGCAACCGCAACCGATTGCGCTTCGGCAGCCTCGGCAAAATCAGGCCGTTCGAGCGAGGGTGCCCATCGCTTCGAGGAGTGGTTCTTTGCGGGAGAATTTCCGTGAAACGCTTCTTCGCGCCAATCGGGAGTTCCATTGGCAGGCTTGGCGGCCTTCTCGAGGTCTTCCTCAAGAGCGCTGGGCTGCCATCCGCTGCGCGGTGATTCCTCGTCTTCCTCGGCAACCTCGTCGGGCTCTTCCGCCCACTCGCGGGCTTCCGACAGATTGATCATCGGTTTGGCTGTGACGGCGGCCTCTTCTTCGGCTTCCGGGGTATCGAGCAGGCTTCCAAAAGCGAGAGGTTCGCTGCCAGCCGCGATCTTTACGCCGGCCGGCGGCGTCAGAAACTCCTCTACTGGTTCCGGAAACGCTTCCGGAAGCTTTTCCGGAGCCAGTGCGGCGAGTTTCGAACTCATCCCCGCGATTCCGGCGCTGAGAATGTCGGAGGTCGAACGCTTCGCTATTGCAGGCGCCTTTTCGGCTGCTGGCGCGGGGCCAACGGGAACTCCTGCGCGGATCAGCGCCGATTTAACCATCGAGATCAAAGGATCAGGCGGAACAAAGGGCTTCTTCAGAACACCGTCCGCGCCAACCCGCTGTGCTTCCTGCTCATCGAGCGGATCAAATGCGCCCACCAACAAAATCACGGGGATATGAGCAAGAGCAGGGTCTTCCTTGACGTACTTGCAAACCTCATAGCCATTGCGCACCGGCATGAACACGTCGGCGAGCACCAGATCGGGTTTAATGTCCGAGATCTTGCGAACGGCCGCTTCGCCATTGCCGACGGCAACAACGTCGATGCCCTGATCTTTCAGGGCTAACCCGACCATCTTCTGAATATTACTGTTGTCGTCCGCAACCAGTATCTTGGCCACCGAACGTCCTCCGAGCAGCAGACGCTACCCAAACTGCAAGTTTCAAACTCAATTGGAGCACTCGGCCGGGAAGGCGTCAATTGCGGCGCTGTCCCTATGTGTCGGAAGTAGACATGGTTTGTTCCATTTCGTAACCCTGTACCAAAGGGCAAGGGGTGCGAGCTTCCGCACCCCTTGGCCACTGCTTGATTTGTCCTAATGCCTTATTGCCGTGAGATTTACCAGGGCAGAAGTTTTCGTAAACCTTTCTTCTTGCTGCTGGACTCTTTCTGATTCGCATCCTGATCGGTCGTCGAATTCGACGCTTGCGTGTTGTCCGCCTTGGCGCCGTCCGTCGTTGTGCTTGTTGAACCATCCGGCGCGGTGGTTGTGGCCGAGGGTTCAACCGGTGCAGTGGCGTTCGCCGGATCGCTGGTGGCAGCGGGGCTCGCTTCTTCGGCAGGGGCGCTTGTTGCAGGTGCCGGATCTCCGGGCTTTACGACGTCCACGACCGCGTTAGCGTCGCCATTGGCCGGAGCCGTGGCGCCACCGGGGCTCGTGCCGTTTGAATTGGCAACCAGAGCGGTTCTGCTGCCACCGCCCTTCAGAACATCGCCGCCGGAATCATCGGTTTCCGGTTCCATCGTTGGCAAGCCATTGTGCGCTGCCGCATGCACGTCGGGTCCGGAGTGCATAATCCCGCCGCTTCTGTGCAGGAGGTTTTCCTTTGGGCGGGGCGTGTTCTGTTCCGCGGTCATCCATTCGAGCGCCTTCGGATCAGGCTGGGGTACCGGCATTCCAAAGGCCTTCAGCTTTGCTTTGGCATCAGGGGCATGGGTGGAGAGTGGATAGTTTTTTACAATCTGTGTGTAATAACCGCCGGCCAGATCCTTGCGCTCGCTTTTTTCAAAGAGGTCGCCGAGCATCCAGAGTGCGGTGTCGGACTGGCTATAGAGCGGGTAACGGCGAACCAGAGGAATCAGGCGCCCAGCAGCGGCACGCTTGTCGCCTTTGACGTAGTAGTAGTAGGCAATGCGGAATTGACCCTCAGCCAACACTTCCTGGACTTCCCGGAGTCGCTGCTGTGCCTCGGGTGCCAGCGGGTCTTTCGGATACTTCAACAGAAAGGTCTGGAACTCGTCTTCGGCGGCCTTTGCGTGGGTGGTATCACGGTCGGGCTTGGCCATCTCGTTGTAATTGGCCATGGCCACCTGCATTTGCGCGTACGCGGCTTCCGGCAGGAAAGGGAAGAAAACGATGAAGTCCTTGTACCCGTTGATCGCCTGGGTGATATTGGAGGTCCCGCCCTCCTTGAAATAGGAATCGGCGATTGCCAGCTTGGCCTTGGCCAGATATTCACTATCCGGATAGGTGTTGATCAGGGTTTGCAGGCCCAAGCGGCCGATCTCATGGCGGCCATGTTTGATATCGTTCATGGCCTTGTCGTACAACTGCTTGTCGGGCTCGACTGTGTTCGACGTATCCGTGGATTTATCCACGGGTTTCTTCTTATGAAGAATCTGGGCGTCGCACTGGCTGGCACAAACCAACGTGAGTGCGCACATGAGAAGAAGCGCAAATCGCCGCAATCCTCACCTCTCTTTTTGCTTGCTGGTCCGTGGCCGAAGCGTATGGCCGGACTGGGAGTTCCCGCTCCCCCGGCTCAGACCATTCCCAGTATAACCTGATCTTTGGAACAGGTATGGCACGAACTTTGTCCCAGCGAACAGGGTCGTTTGCTTCCGAGTGAGATGCGGTGGGCCCTGCTGCTGGTTTTCCACCGCAATTGATTTGACGCCAGAGGACCCGGTAGACCGCCGGCCAAATTCTCCCCCGAGTCACCGGCGGAAGACGGCCGAGGAACCCCTCCCATTTTTTAACGATTTGTAATATCCAAGACGCCCCGGTCTAACTACAATGCTTGCATGCCTTTCGCACCGGATGTGAAAGGCCCCACTCATGGAAAAACGAAAATTTCTGTTTGCCTCACTTTCCAGTCTGATCGGGGACATTGCCTGGCAGGTCGTAAAGGAAGGCCACGAAGTCCGTTACTACGTCGAGAACGAGAAAGAGCGGGACATCGCCGACGGCTTTGTGCCCAAATCGAGCGACTATGAGAAAGATGTGAAGTGGGCGGACATTGTCGTCTTTGACGATACGCTCGGCCAGGGCACCAAGGCGCAGGCCCTGCGCGCGTCGGGCAAGCCGGCGATCGGCGGCACCACCTATACGGATAATCTCGAGGATGATCGTTCCTTCGGCCAGGAAGAGCTGAAAAAGGCCGGCGTTACCATCATCCCTTATCAGGATTTCGACTCCTTCGACCCGGCCATTGAGTTCGTGAAGAAAAACCCGGACCGTTACGTCATCAAGCCGAGCGGTGAGGCGCAAAACGTCAAGCGCCGCCTGTTTGTCGGGGAAGAAGAAGACGGTAACGACGTGATCGGTATGCTCGAAGCCTACAAGCGAGCGTTCTCAGAAGAGATCAAAGTGTTTCAGTTACAGCGGCGCGTCAACGGCGTGGAAGTGGCCGTGGGCGGATTTTTCAATGGTAAGAAGTTCGTCACTCCCATCAATATCAATTTCGAGCACAAGAAGCTGTTTCCGGGGGAAGTGGGACCTCCCACAGGAGAAATGGGCACGGCGATGTTCTGGAGCGAGCCCAACGCGCTATTCAACCGCACGTTGCTCAAGATGGAGCCCAAGCTGGCGGAAGAAGGCTACGTTGGTTACATCGATTTGAATTGCATTGTGAACAACAACGGAATTTATCCTCTGGAGTTCACCTCGCGTTTTGGCTACCCCACGATCAGTATTCAACAGGAAGGGATTCTGACTCCGATCAGCGACCTGTTTTGGGATCTCGCAAACGGTCAGGAGCCCAAGTGGCGTACGCGCAGCGGTTTTCAGCTCGGCGTGCGCATCGTGGTTCCCCCCTTCCCGTTCGACGACGAAGCCACCTTCGAATCATTCAGCAAGAATGCCGCGATCGTGTTTAAGCGGCCGGCAAATGAAGGAATTCACATTGAAGACGTGAAGATCGTCAACCAGCAGTGGCTGGTTGCAGGGACCTCCGGCGTGGTTTTGATCGTGGTGGGAACGGGTCAGACCATGAAGCAAGCCCAGGCACAGGCCTATTCCCGCATCAAGAATATCCTGATCCCCAACATGTATTACCGCACCGACATCGGCGACCGTTGGGGGGAGGACTCGGACAAGCTGCACAACTGGGGCTACCTGAGATAGTGCTGCCGGCAAGCGACCGTTCTTCCGTGAAGCTCAGTTCGGCTGCGTTTTTTTGCTCAGTTCCTCGAGCAGCATCTCTCCGCGAGGGTCGGCCGGGGCCACGTCCCTGAATTTTTCCGCAAACGCCTTGGCCGCGGTCAGGTCGCCCGCATCGGCGCAGAGCGATGCGGTCCCCAAGAGGATTTCGCGGTTGCCCGGGAAGCGTTCCGTGGCTTTTTCGAGGAAGCTAATTCCCTGAGGCCGCTGCCCCGCCGAGTACAGCCCCACGCCATACACGTAGGCATAGTGCGGATTCTCCGGAGCCAGGCGGGCAGCATTTTCGAGGAACGGCAGGGCTTCCGCGGTGCGGTGCTGGCGAGCGCGCAACAATCCGAGCGAATACGCCACTTCGGCACTCTTCGGGACCTTTTTTTGCGCTTCGAGAAGCCAGCGTTCGCTCTCCCCGTCGCGGTTTCCCGCACGCATCAGGTCCGCCATGTTTACATAAGCGGGAATGAAATCCGGGTCGAGCTTGAGCGCGGTGTTGTATTCCGATTCCGCCTCGGCAGTCTTGCCCTGCCGCACATAGAGATTGCCGAGCGTCAGATGTGCTTCCGGCCGATCGCCGTCGAACTGCTGAACGGTGATGAACTCCCCAAGCGCCTTGTCGAATGTGGCCTTGTCGGCCGGGGAAATGTCCTCGGGTATGGCATCGACAATCTCGCTGACGGCGGTAATTCGCACGGCGCGAATGGGGTCGGCGAGCAGCGGAGACAGCATGCGCCAGCGCGTTGCCGGATCGGCAGCGGCGATCAATTCGACCGCTGCGGTCCGCAAAAGCGGGTCCGCGGAATTCAAATTTGCGCGTGCAGCCGCATAGGTGTTCACGTCCAGATAGGGTTGGAGTTCGACGAGGGCCGTCGCTTTGGCGATGTTCGGAGCCTTCTCATCTTTGGCCAGACTAACCAGCAGGGAAGAAGCGTTTGCTGCAGCCGTGCGTGCCGCCGTAAGCGTGCCCGCGTACTGCTGGAAGCCCTGGTGATTCGGCCCATACCAGTTGTCGGTTGATTTGGCTGCCCAAGCTGCCGTCTTGTCCGTATGGCAGTCGTTGCAGGCATTGGGAGTTCCGAATTTGACCGATTCATCGGGCCGGGGAATCCGGAAACTGTGGTCGTGACGCTGATCTACACCCATGTAGGTGCGCACGGACATGTGGCAGGCCACGCAACTCGCCTCCCGAGTACCTGCTTTGTGGAAGTGATGCGTCGGTGCGGCGTACTTTGGAAGGTAGTGGCAGATCCCGCAGACTTTTTCCCGGTCATCACGCAACTTCTGGGTGTGCGGGTCGTGGCAATCGCTGCAAGTGACTCCCTCGTGGAACATCTTGCTTTGCAGGAAGGATCCGTAGTTGTAGACCTCGCCCTGCATCTGCCCGTCGGCGGTGAAGAGAGGGCTTTCGAGCAAGGAGACGAGATGGGTGTTGAGCAGCGGCCGGCCGGGGACAAAATCCTCCGACAGTTCGCTGCGACGGGCGTGGCAGCGGCCACACATCTCGATCTCGTCAGTATTACTCCGCGGGCGCGACCGCCTGGAATTCCCCGTGATGTAGTCTATTTTCCAATAAGCGTCGTGCCGGTCATCGAAGTGCGCCTGAAGTCCATCGTCGGTACCCGCGACGTACACCTTTTCATCGGGGTGATTCTTCGCCCAGGCCACGTGCTCTGAACCAGCGCCATGGCAGGCTTCGCAGGAAACGCTGATGTCCTTCCAGGTAGTTTTGAAAGTGTTGGATGGAAGATTGTAGTTCTTCTTCAGATCTGTGGAGTGGCACTCCGCACACATGAAGTTCCAGTTTTGCTGCACGTTGGTCCAGTGCAGCTCATCGCCGGCGCGGATGTTCTCTTTGGGGTACAGATGAAACCATCGTTGGCCGCCTTGTTCCTTCGGGCGGGTGTCCCAGGCAATCGAAAGAGCCTGAATGCGCCCATCCGGGAAGGGAATCAGGTATTGCTGGAGCGGATGGACTCCAAAAGTGTATTTGATCTCGTAGTCATGAAGCTTGCCGTCCCGGCCATCGGTCGTGACGAAATATTTTCCGTCCCGGGTGAAGAATCTTGAGATCACGCCGAAATAGGTGAACTTCGCGTCGTGGAAATCGCCCTCGACGGTGCTGGCCGTTGCTTCCTGCATCGCCAGTTGGTGATCAGACCCCACCCAGGCCTGATATTCCGACTGATGACAGGCCTTGCAGGCCTCCGCTCCTGCATAAGTCGCCCCGGCGTGGGAAGCGCCTGCGGTTTGAGTCTGGACGGTCTTGCGGTTCCTGCGCAGTCCGTAGAAAAAGCTGAGGGCGAGCAGGAGCATTAACACAAGGACAGCGAACACCAGCTGGCCGTGCCGCTTCATCGTGAATTCCTGTCCAGTTGGTCGTTCTGGCGGGGGGCGGGGCCACCCGCGTTCCCGGGCTTGGCCAGGGGGCGATTCCCAGTTTCATTGGGGAGAATCATTGTCGATTGGTTTAGGGAGGGGAAGACCTCAACCCCTCTTGCGATGGCTGCCCTTGTTGGAGTCACAATTCAGTGCCAGTTCCCGCGAACCATCCATGTTGTGCTGCTTAAGCTCGGCAAGCAGCCCCTCGTCGGTCAGGTCCAGCGGATGAGAATGTTTCCAGTCGTGACGGGCTACGCGGGACAGACGCTTTACAACATTGGGAGCGTAAACCTCGATGGCCAACTCCCGCCGGCTATCAAAACTCCCCGGGGCCAGATTGATGGAGCCCACGATCGCGCGCGAATGGTCCGCCAGGAGCATCTTCGCGTGAAGTTTCAGATGTTTCAGCTTGTGGACCTTCACACCCACATCGTTCAGGATGCGCAAGCCGCCGACGCCTTCGGTCAACTTGGCTTTCTTGAGCTTGTGCGGCGGGCGAGCCATAACATGAATCTTCACGCCGCGTTCGTGTGCGCGGACCAGCCGCTCGATAATTACGGCATCCTGATAGCGTTCGTTCTGTACAAACAGCGTGTGCTGTGCCCCGTCGATGAAGCGGGAAATGCGATCCCGGCCGTTACCGTTGCACCAGATGAGTTGAGCCTGGTCGCCGGCGCGGAAGGGTCTGCGATTCCAGTCCGCTTCAAAGCAAGCCACGATTTCACGGACCTCACTGGCCTTGGTGGTACTCACGGCGTAGTCCCGAGTTTCCGTGAGGTTCTTGGTAACCCAGTTGAGAGACTTGACAAAGGCAACCTTGTCGTCAACCACCATGGACTTTTCGTGGGTTACGTCGAAAGCCGGATTGCTGTCTTTTACTTCGACGCCTGCGGATTTGAGAAGTTTCGCGGTTTTCTTGTTATCCGCTTCGCCGCTACGCCTGGCGGGATTCAACATCACGCGGACCGAAACGCCCCGCCTCTTTGCGGCAATGACAGCTTTGAGCAAGGCAGGATCGGAGAACAGAAACATTTTTACACGAATGGATTTGCGCGCCGCGGAAATGGCGTCGAGGAGCGGCTTTGACGAATCGTCTGGAAGAACGATCAGGCTATGCGTCACATGGCCTCCGGCTCTGCACTGCGTTTTGGGGTTTCAGACCTTGGTTGCATCGCGATTTGTCTCGATTCAGGCGGTTGCCTGACCGGCCGGGTTCGCCGGTTGCTTTTCGAATTGTACACGATAGAGCTCGGCGTAAACTCCTCCCCGCGCCACCAGTTCGTCGTGGGTGCCTTGCTCGGCCACAACGCCGTCCTTCAACACCAGGATGTTATGCGCATCGCGGATGGTGCTCAGACGATGCGCGATAGTGATCACCGTCCTCCCCTTCATCAACCGTTCGAGCGCCTCAATCACCAGTTGCTCGGATTCGGTATCGAGTGCGGCTGTCGGCTCATCCAGAATCAGGATGGGATTGTTGCGGATGATGGCACGGGCGATTCCGATCCGCTGGCGTTGTCCGCCGGACAGCGTGTCGCCTCGGTCGCCGACCATGGTGTCGTAACCATGCGGCATTTTCGCGATAAATTCATCGGCATTCGCGAGTTTCGCCGCCGCCACCACTTCTTCGCGTGTCGCTCCACCTCGGCCGTAGGCGATATTGTCGGCCACCGTACCGCGGAAAAGTACCGTCTCCTGCAATACGTAGGCGATCTGATCCCGGAGTCCATGCAGGCTGAATTCCCGAATGTCCGTTCCGTCGATCGCAATGACTCCGTTGCTCGGGTCGTAAAAGCGGGGGATGAGTCCGACGACGGTGGATTTACCGCTGCCGGTCGGCCCCACGATGCCCACCATCTGGCCCGCCCTGATCTTGAAGTTGACTTCTTTGAGCACCGGCGCTTCGGAAGAATAGGCAAAAGCGACATTCTGGAAGCTAATTTCTCCCCGAAAGGGCTCGGGCTCACGAGCGGCTGCCTTTTGCGGGATGACTTCGTCCGCATCCAGGATCGCGCGGATGCGTTCGACACCGACCGCCGTCTGCGCAATGGAATTCGTCATCTTCGCAAGATCCTGGACGGGCTTGAAGAAATTTGTGAGGTAGTAAAGAAAGACGGTGAGCGAACCGGCCGTCATCGCTCCGGCGAGGATCAGCGCAGAACTTCTCCACAGCACGAACGCCGTGCAAAGGGAGACCGTTACGGTGACCAAAGGCGAGAGCAGCGCCTTTACCTTCCTGGCGCGCAATGCCGCCTCGACCGTGGCCTTGCTGACTTCGCTCAGTTCCTCCTGCTCGAGGTCCTGGCGCCCAAATGCCTTGATGACGCGCATGGACTGCAGGTCCTGGGTCACGACCTGCACGATGTTACTCTGCTGCTTGCGTACTTCTTTTGTTGCTTTCTTTATGGCTTTCTTGAAGCGGGAGATCAGCAACAGCATGATCGGCGTCAGCGCCACGACCATCAGGGTGAAATCCCAGTTGAGCCAGAACATGATGACCAGCATGGCGACGATAGTGAGGAGATCGACGAGTATGCCGAGTGTGGAAGAAGAGGCGAAGGCCTGGATGGTCTGCACGTCGGCCGTGATGGTGCTCAGGATCGTTCCCGTCTGATGCTCGGAGTAGTACTGAAGGGAGAGCTGCTGCAAGTGGTGGTAGGTGCGCATACGCAGGTCGTTGGCGACCCATTGGCCGACGCTGGTGGTGTAGTAGTTCCCAACATAGGAAGCGATGGCGCCGAGGAGCGCGATGACAATCGTGGCCACGGCGGCGGCCACAGCGATGCTCATCTTGTTTGCATTACTAAGGAAAGGGTGGAGAAACGCATCCAGGCGCGGAGGAAGGTGGTGAACTCCGACGACATTGTCGAGAATGATCTTGAGCGGCCACGGAGCAGCGACGCTCATCGCCGTTTGCAGGAGCATGGCGGCAAGGATCACGGCGAGGCTGCCGCGGTAGGGACGGAGCAGGCTGGTGATCAGAGAGAACATGGGCCGCCGCTTCCGGGGCGTCGTGCGTGTAAGGGTTTGGCCGCCTGCGCCATAACGCCAGAGAGTGTAACCCACAGCCCGACCCTTCGTACACTTTGTCTGCTACTCGGAGAAGTATCCGGTCTTGGTCCGGATTTTAACCCCCTCCTGTTTTGGTTTGATCACGATTTTCCGGAAAGTGGCGTCGTGAGTCCTATTGGTCGGATAGTAGGCCAACTCGTAGGAAGTCCTGAGCTCTTCGGCGATCTCACGAAAATAGGTGTGCGGGTCGGTATGTTCGGCGTCGATGTGCATCCCGCCGGTCTCCCTGGCGATCCGGTCCATGACGCTGATGCCGTATTTATTCCGCGCGCTCAGTACCCCGTGCTTGTTCGTTTCGGTATAGCGGATGGTATAGACGACTACGTTTGCGGCTTGCGCCGCCTCAATGGCCTGCATCATGTTGTGCGAACTCGAATTGTCCTCTCCGTCACTGAACATCAGGATGGCTTGCCGTCCTTGCGTTTGCCCGAGTTTTTCCGTAACGCTGTAAAAAATGGAATCGTAGAACGCCGTACCCAGGTCGCGGTCCTCCTCCGGTCCGATCTCGGGAAAATGTTTCTTGCCCTTGTCGAAGGCCCTGAAATTGTCCAGAATCTCTTCCGGTGAGTTGCTGTAGTCGCTTACCAACCGCAGGTGATTCCCGAAACAGACCATAAAGGCACGGTCCTTCGGCCCCAACACCTCCCGGAGGAACACTTCGAGGTCCTTCTCGTGTTTCTTTTCGAAATGCTCCTGGCTGCCGCTCACGTCCATAATCAGCGCGAGGGTCAACGGCAGGTCCGTGCTCTTGGTGAAAAATTCGATTTTCTGCGGAACCGTGTCCTCATTGAGCTCCACATCGCCCTTGGTAAGGTCGCTGAGGAGCGCACCGTTGACATCTCTCGCCGCAAACGCCACGTTGACGAGGTTTACATCCACGCGAATGGGCTTTTGTGCTGCAATGGCGGAGACGAGCAAGGTGACGGCAGCCAGAATCGCCTGTAGACCTCGCATTCGACGCACCTCCGCAGTTTTCTCTCTTTCTGTAAAACGAACCTTGTCGCCGGTAAGTTCCGTCGGAAGAGGGCAAATCCGGGTTTCCGGGGAACCGGCTATCCCAGTGATCGCCGATGAGCCCGCAGGCTGGTTCAGTTGGCAATCGTCAACTGAACTTCGGTCCCGGCGCCGACACGGGTTCCGGCAAGGGGAGATTGGTCCATCACAGAGCCGTGCGGCCATTCCGGCGCTGCCAGGTAGGTGATCTTGCGGTGTAGATTGGCCTGGTCCAGGCGGTGCTGCACATCGATCTCGTTCAAACCGATAAAGTAGGGCATGACATAGGCCTGTTCCTTCGGCCCGCTCGAGACCAGAACATCCACCCTGGGGGTAGCGGCTCCGCGCCCGGGCTTGGGATTCTGCTCGAGGACCATGTCCGCCGCGCGGTCTGGAAGATTTGCTGTCGAAACCTCGCCGACCTGCAAGCCACTGCGCAGCAGCTCGATGCGCGAGACGCGAAGAGTGTTTCCCTCGAGGGGGGGGATTTCCAGCTGGCGTTGACCGAGGCTGAGGACGACGTGCGCCTGTTGGGACACCTTCATCAACATGCCTGGCGAAGGAGTTTGCCGCACTACCTGATTCATGGGGACATCGCTGTACACCCGGTCCGCCACGCGCAGAATCAGTCCTTTGGAACGGAGCGCGCTGCTGGCCTCACCGACATCCTTGCCCACCAGATTCGGCATGGTCACTTCACGCCCGTGGATGGCGATGCGCATGGCGGTAATGGCACTCAGGAAGGCAGCGGAGGCCAGGATGAAAATCAGGAAAGCGATCCGGCTCGCCCATTCGACTCGCTCGCGTAACGTCATGCTTATTACTTTCGAACGTCAATGCCCGCCGGTCAATTCTTTTCTCTTTTCGCGGTTCTTATGTTATGGGATCCGCTTTACTTCCTGAGTTCCGGTGCGGGATATTCCGGCAATTTCTCTTTCGTCGTGTCCGCTCTCTTCACTTCCAATTCGTCAAACAGCAGGGAAGGGCAAATGATGGTTTGCGGAAGTCCACTCATGCGGTTGCTGACCAGCGGGTCATTGCCGAGGGCGGAGAGGTCGTTGCGGAGCGCACGAACATCCAGTTCGTTGAATACGGCGCCACGCACCAGCTCTTCGTGGCCGTCGCCAGCATAAACACGATAGAGCAGGCGGGGGGAGTTGCCAGGTCCAAGGGTATCGACGCGGTAGCCGTAAGCCTTGTCCTGCTCACCGGCCATCTGCTTCAGCTTGTCGGTGAGATCCTTGGGTGATTGCGGTTCGGAGGTCTTGATCAGAAGCACGCCGAGACTGGGCTGCGGGGCGGCGCCAGGAGCGCTGCGGCCATGGCCGTTCGATGACGGAAAGTCCCGGAGCGGCTGGCGGCCAATGAGGTAGTTCGTAAGGGATCCGTCCTCGATCGCCACCACGGCTTGTGCCCTTACCCCTTCGTTGTCCACGTCATAACTTCCCAGAAGATTCTTCCCCTCAAAGGTCTTCATCGTCGGATCGTCAATGACGGTAACGAATTTCGGCAGCACACGGGTCTTGTAGCTGGTCGCAAATGCGCCGGTAGTCCGGTTTGGTCGGCCAGGTTGTGGCTTGCGCCCCAGAATGTTGGCACCGATCAGCCCCGCCATGATGTCGTCTGCAGCATCGGGGGCGAACAGCACCGGCCCGCGATAGGACTCATCGACGATGGGTGCCTTCTCGAGCGCCTGCAACGTGTCCAGCATCTTTCTCGATTCCTTCACGAGCTCATCGCGCGACGGCAGTTGTTCGGGTCGCTCCTCGGTCCAGAACGGGTTGCGGGCCAAGCGCATCCCGTCGGCTGCTTGGGTAGAGCCGGAAACGGTGACCGTCGCCGAGGTCCGGCCCTGTCGCACGATGGTGCCTTCGGAGTTTACAAAGTAATCATTCACTGCGCTGAACCGTGCGCTCGCCTCCACCAGCTGCACATTCAGGTATTGGCGGTAGATATTGGTTACTTCCTCTAGAGTCTTGTCCCATTCGCTCGTGTCAAATTTCAGGCTGACCGTCTCACCGACCGCGGAAACCACCGGCGCATGGGCGAAATCTTCGACCGGGTTTGCATCGGCGGCAAATTGCTTGAGGGCCGAGAGTTTTTCGGCATAAGCATCCGCGGCGCTCTTGTAGGCCTCGTCGGTAAGCAGCCAGATCTGGCGCCGTAAGGCGATGGGATCGTTGTCCAGAGGCAGGATGGTCGCACTTCCGACTCCCTGGCCGTAATAGCTGTCCTGCTTGTAGTCTCCAATGCGCACCACGACGCGCAACACGCGCAGGTGAGCCCTTGCACTATCGCGGATCGCGCCATACGCCGCTTCCGCGTTAAAATCATCCACATCGTTGACCCGATATTCGATGTAATACGGCGCCAGCACCTGATCCATCTTCAAATGCGCCTTGGAGCGATCCAATTCCGTCAAAAGCGCTTCGAGCAGGACATCCCCCTTGGCCGCTTCCCGCGCTGCTTCGGTCGGGTTTGCGTCAGACGGACCGGCGGGTTTGGCAAAACAGAGTGCCGACCCGACGGCCAGGGCGGCGAGCAGGGTGACGGCAAGCAAGCGAGCAGAGATCGTAGCGGCCCTCATGGTTTTGCCTCCGCCTTTCTGGTCGTTTCCTTCGCTGCGCCCGAATTTTCTAGTCCCGGTGGCGGCAGGATCGGCGGACGGTCGTGCCCGTGGGCGCGTTTCTGAACCTCCATCTCGCTGAAGAGCATCGCCGGCGCAACGGCGGAAACCGGTACATAGCCGCTCTCCGCACCGCACACGCCGTTAAAGACATGCTGTTTGTCGCCGGTCGTGATGATGCGCGTCAAGGCAGCGAGTGGGGTTCCAACGATATCGACCCCGCGCACCAGTTCATCTGGACGTCCGTCGGGATACACCTTGTAGACGATCACGGGCAGCACGGTAAAGGATTGCGGGAGCGAGCGTGAGGTCAGCGTGAATCCGCCCTGGATGTCATCAAAGTACAGTCCGTAGGGTTTCCCCTCTTTCTTCACTTCCTCAATCAATTTCTGCCGCATTTCAGCTTCGGGAACGGTCTGGCTCGAGGACACGATCAGATTTCCCTGGCGGCCCGTGGGCATCGATCCGGGTTGGTTGCGGCCATGACCGTTGGACTTGTCGAAGTTCTTGATGGGCATTCGGGACATCAGGAAGTTTTTCAGGATTCCGTTCTGAATGACCTCCACGCGCTGGGCGGGCACACCCTCGTTGTCATACGAGTAGGTCCCGGCAAGTTTTACCCCTTCGATCTCCTTTATTGTCGGATCATCGGCAACGCTCAGAAAGGTCGGAAGCACCTGTTGACCCACCTTCTTCGTGAACGTCTGGCCCTCTTCTTCGTCCTTTTGCCGGTGGCCTTCGAGCCGGTGTCCCAATACCTCGTGAAAGAAGACCGCAGCGGCGCGGCCACTCAGCAGCGCGGGACCGTCGTAGGGCTCCGCCACCGGGGCGCTGCGCAATGCCGCAAGGTCTGCGGCCATTTTATCAATCTTGCCCATCAACTCTTTTTCTGGTGGCAGGCCGCCAGCAGCCGGGGCCTGAAATGTTTCCACGCGCAGCAGGTCCATGCCGTCCTCGGCGCGGGTCTGGGCTTCAATCACCAGCCGGACCGAGGCGCTCGGCGTGGCCAGTTCCGTGCCCTCGCTCGACACCATCCGGGAATTGGAAGAAGAAACCTGCAGCATAACGGTGGAATAGTAGACATCCGCGTAATTTCGGAACGCCGCCGAGAGCCGGCGCACTTCCGCTTCCCACACCGGGCGATCAAAAGGAGGCTCCTTCAATTTTTCCACCACGCGTACTTGGGGAGCCTCGGTCGAGAAGTCCGGAGATTTGTCTTCCTCCTCGGCCTGCACTGCATTATTGGTCTTCACGTTGAGGTAGGCGGGTGCGGCGCGCTTATAGGCGCGGTCGGTGAGTTCCCATAAAATGCGCGCTTCTGCATCCGCGTCGTCGTTCAGCGGCAAGGAGCCCGAAGTCATGCCGCTCGAACGGCTCTGGCCGTGGGTGTTATCGAGTTGCGGTGTACCGACCCGCATGGTGACATCGGCCGAGCGCCGTCTGACCGTGGAATCGGACAGGATCCCGCCGTAGGAGGCGGCGATGACCATCTGGTCCTGGTCGTAGACTGTGTAGCTCATGAAGTAGGGAGCAGGGTCGCTCTTTGCCAGATCGCTCTTGGCGCGGTTCAGTTCTGCTTGCATGGTCGTCAAGACCACGTCAGCGGTGGCTGGCGCGGCAGCTTTATCGGGAGCGGCCAGGAGCGGGATACCGGCAAGCTGCGCGGCCAAGACCAGCGAGATCACCGGCCGCACCGACCACAGGGAAAAACCAGAAATTCCAGGAACGGATCGCCTTCGCGACGTGCTTTTCATGAAAATTAGGCTCCCAGTACCACATTGCCTTCACCACCAGTGACGCAATCCGCGAGTATGCCTGAGCAGGGTAGGTTGTGCAAATCAAGCTTGCCCAAAGCGTTCGCCGGCTTGCAAACGCGCGCCATTTGCGAATTCGGCGGCAGAGATTCTCTTGCGCCCCTCTAGTTTGACGTGGGTCAGCGCCATTCCGGTTGCTGCCCCGCAAACCACCTCGAGAGTGCCGCCCTGTCTGACTACAGTCCCCGGCCGTTCGCTGGACACGAACTGGGGCACCGGGTGGCCCCAAAGGTGACAGGTTTGTCCGCGAAAGTCGGCATACGCCCCCGGCCAGGGAGTGAAGCCGCGCATGCGGTTGTAAATTTCCCGAGCGGGGTGCGTCCAATCGATCCGTCCATCGTCGCGTTTCAGGATCGGTGCGACGCTGGCGGCGGAATGATCCTGGGGCCGGGCAGTCAGCCGCCCGGACTGCAGTCCGAACAAAGTCTGTGCCATGAGCTCGGCGCCCGATTCGGCAAGCCGCGCTGCAAGTTCGGGAGAGGTTTCCTCCGGTCCGATCGCCAACTCCTCCTGAAGCAGAATGTCGCCCGTGTCCATGCCCGCGTCAATCCGCATGGTCGTATTCCCCGTCACCGCCTCGCCCTTTGCGATGGCCCAGTGGATCGGGGCCGCGCCGCGGTATTTCGGTAACAGGGAGGCGTGCAGGTTGACCCACCCCAGGCGGGGAATATCGAGCAGCCGGGCAGGAATGATCTGTCCATAAGCGATGATGACGATCACGTCGGGCGACAGACTCCGGAGTTGTTCCTCGCTTGCCGGATTGCGGATCGTTTCCGGCTGGTACAACGGGAGCGCGGCGCGGACGGCCACTCCCTTGACCGGAGAATGGGATATCTCCCGGCCGCGCCCGCGCGGTCGGTCGGGTTGCGTAAATACACCGACAATCTGGAAATCCGGTTGCGACAGGAGTTTTGTAAGGGAAGGAACGGCAAACTGCGGGGTGCCGCAAAAAACCATTCTGAGGCGGCTCACCCGGTTACCACCCGCTTGCAGGCCAAAGCTACCACTCGCCTTCTTTCCGCAGCTTCTTGATCTTTCGCTTGATCAGGTCGCGCTTCAGCATACTCAGGTGTTGCAGAAACAGGACTCCTTGCAGGTGATCGATTTCGTGGCAGAAAGCACGCGCCAGAAGGTTCTCTCCGCGGATTTCAAAAGGCTCGCCCTTCAGATTCTGCGCTTTCACGGTCACAAACTGCGGCCGCACCACATAGCCGCGGAAGCCGGGGATCGACAGGCAACCTTCCTCCTCGCGAACTTCGCCCTCGGCATGAATGATCTCGGGGTTCACGAGAACGATTTTGGCTTCCGGGTTCTTGCCGTTGGACACGTCAATGACCGTCAAGCGGAGGCTTTTGCCAACCTGCGGAGCGGCCAGTCCCACGCCCTGTGCGGCATACATCGAAGCAAACATGTCGTCGGCAAGCTGTTCGAGCTCGGCGTCGAATTTCTTGATCGTTGCCGCCGGCTTCTCGAGTACCGGATCGCCGTATTTCACGATGGTATAGATCTTGCGCGGCGGGGCTGCGAGGACGCCCTCGGCCGGCGGCACGGCGGTGATGGGTTCAGAACTCGTCGATTTGTCGGCCATAGCTGTCGAAATTCCGTCGCATTTCGGCGAGAGAATCTCCTCCAAATTTTTGCAGAAAAGCATCAGCAAGTACAAGTGCAACCATGGCTTCTCCGGCCACCCCCCCGGCGGGCACCACGCACCAATCGGAGCGCTCATAGGCGGCCTGCACCGGTTCCTTGGTCACCATGTTGACCGTGCCAAGTGGTTTCCGCAGGGTCGAAATGGGCTTAAGGAACCCCCGAATCACAACGTCTTCTCCGTTCGTGATGCCGCCTTCCAAGCCGCCGGCGCGGTTGCTGGTCCGGTGAAACCTGCGGGCCGGTTTGTCGTAGGAAATTTCATCCTGCACTTTGCTGCCGCTCGAGCCTGCGGCCAGGATCCCCGAACCGATCTCGACGGCCTTCACGGCCTGAACGCTCATCAAAGCCTGCGCCAATTTGCCATCGAGCTTCTCATCCCATTGCGCGTGGGACCCGAGTCCCACCGGAACGCCGTGAGCAACAATTTCAAACACCCCCCCGACAGTGTCACCCGCTTTCAGTGCGGCATCCACTTCGGACTTCATCTGCTCCTGGACTTGCAGGTCCACGCAGCGCAACGGGGAGTCCGCGTCCTGGCATACGGCGTAAATTTCCTCCCACTGGACAGTTCGTTCGAGCCGAGCATGGCCGACCTGGATGGTGTGACTGGCAATGCGCAAGCCGAATTGCTCAAGCAACTGACGGGCAAAACTTCCGGCCGCGACGCGCGCGGCGGTTTCCCGTGCGGAAGCACGTTCCAGCACGTAGCGAGCATCATGAAAATTGAATTTCTGCGAGCCCGCCAGATCGGCATGCCCCGGCCGCGGCGCAACCAGTTTTCTTGAAGAAGCTTCCGGCGAGCCGGACGCTTCGACGGGCAGAATTTTCTCCCAGTTGGCCCAGTCGCGATTTTCTATTTTCACAGCGATGGGTGCGCCGATGGTCTGCCCATGCCGCACCCCAGCAAATATTTCTGCGTGGTCCCGTTCGATCCTCTGCCTGCCGCCGCGGCCATAGCCGAGCTGCCGGCGATGGAGCTCATGGTTGATCAACGCAATGTCCACCGGCAATCCCGCCGGCAAACCGGACAGGAAGGCCAGCAGCGCCTGCCCGTGTGATTCCCCCGCCGTATAGAAACGCAGCATAAACTATCCAGTGTATCGGCCACCGCGAGTTACGTCCAGCGCGTCGCAGGGGCGGACAGACAGTTTCAAGATCCTTGACGCTGTGACCAAGCCCAGATACGCTTCTGGCGAGGTTTACGACGAGAACCCCGTGTCCGATACTGCTCGCCAGGTCAGCCAACCGTCGGCCAACTCTCCGGAGATTCCGTCGGTTTCCGGGCTGCTTCCCGATGCAGCAGGTGAAGTGGTTGCGCGAGCCCGGGATGGCCTGAAAAGACCCGCCGGGGCGCTTCTCGTCGCGCGGACATTCTCTACGGCGAGTGAAGTCGGCTGATGACTACAGACGCAACTTCCAGCAGTCAGAATGCCGCGCTCGATCCAGCCGCCGAAGCCCCCATACATTTTTCCGACGTTTGGCTGGGGTTCGACGAAGGCCCGATCCTGCAAGGCCTTTCCTTCAGCGCCCGGCCGCGCGAGACCCTCATTCTTCTTGGTGAAACGGGAACCGGCAAAACGCTTACGTTGAAACTGGCGTCGGGATTGCTGCGCCCGGATCGCGGAACCGTCCGGACTCTCGGGCAGGATGTGTCCGGCAAATCAGAACCGGAATTACTGGAATTTCGCCGGCACGTCGGATTTGTCTTCCAGGAAGGTGCGCTGTTTGATTCTCTGACCGTTGGCGAAAATGTCGCTTACCGCCTGGAAGAAGATGGAATCAGTGAAGATGAGATTACCCCTCGCGTTCAGGAAGTGCTGCGCTTCGTCGAACTCGAACACACCAGCGAACTGCTGCCTTCGGAGCTCTCCGGCGGGATGCGCCGGCGTGTTTCGATTGCGCGTGCCCTGATCACCAGACCGCCGATTGTGCTTTACGATTCGCCTACGGCAGGCCTGGACCCGATTACTTCGCAGACGATAATCACCCTGATCCTCCGCTTGCGCGATGTTTACGGGGTGACATCGCTCATGGCCACGCATCGTCTCCAGGACGGCTTCGCGCTTGCCAATTTTCATTTCGATTCCAAAACACGCACGGTGCGGCGCGGCGCTGCCTCCGGCGTGGCGCAACAGGCCGTCACCCGGTTCCTGGTCCTGCGAGAAGGACGAATTTACTTCGAGGGATCTCCGGAAGAGATGCTGGAGGCCAAGGATCCTTATTTACAACGGTTTTTAATTTGAACTCCATGTATAGTTGTCCAAGCAATCGCCCCGTGGTTTTCGGAGGAATCTGAGAATGGCGCGCAGCAAACAGATGACGTGGTCCGAATTGCGCGTAGGGCTGTTTGTGCTGGTCGGGCTTTTGGTGCTTGCCGTCGCGATTTTCTACGTTACCGGCGCGGGCGTTTGGGGTCCCAAATATCGACTGAACACGTTTCTACCGGAGGTTGCCGGGCTAGCCGCCGGCGCACCGGTCCGGCTGGACGGCGTGGAGATCGGAAATGTCGAGCGCATTACCCTGGTGCCTCGCGAGCATGGCAAGCCGCCGGACCACATGCATAACATTGAAGTGGGGATGCGGCTGGACCGTCACTACCAGAACGACATTATGACCGATTCGGTGGCTACGCTCGTCACCGAGGGTTTGCTGGGAAATCGTTACGTCAACGTGCAGCGCGGTTACACCGGCGTGCCGCTGAAGGATGGGCAGGCGGTGACCGGAGGCGAGGAGAAAGCCATCACCGAGGTGGTGGAGCAGAGTGCGGATGTTCTGGCCAATCTGAAAACTTTGAGCGAACAGATTCAGGATATTGTCACCAGCGTGAAGCAGGGCAAGGGCACGCTCGGCAAGCTGATCAACGATGACCAGGCCTACAACCACCTGAACAGCATTCTTGCCAAGGGCGATCAGATCGTGGGCAACGTGCAATCCGGGCAGGGAACTGTGGGCAGGTTGCTCATGAACGACGAAATAGGCAATAAGGTCGGGTCGACACTCGATCAGGTAAACACCATGCTTGCCGATCTTCGGGCGCAGAAGGGCACGCTTGGCAAGCTGCTGTATGACCCCACCCTCTATGATCAGGCCAAGGAAGCGCTCACCAACGGCAACGCGGTGATCGGAGATGTCCGCGCGGGCAAGGGCACGCTCGGCAAGCTGGCCACCGACGAAACGCTGTACAACAAGATGCGGGACACCAGTAGCAACCTTGCCGAAGCCACCTCCAAATTGAATAAGGAAAACAATACCGCGGGAAAACTGTTCAACGACCCGCAGCTTTATGACAACCTCACCGGACTGAGCGCGGAAATGCGAACCCTGATTTCGGAATTCCAGAAGAATCCGAAGAAGTTCCTGTCCATCCGGCTTTCCTTCTTCTGAAGCCGGTCCCCGGGCTGCGAATTTTAACGGCCGCTGCCCGATAACGAAATCACCGCCGTGGCCTCCGCCCGATTTTTGCACGCCCGCACCGACTGTGTTGTAATGCTTCTGTAACAATGACAGACTACCCTCAACGCTCTGAAGGGCAGTTGTTTAGCGCTCTCATGGAAAATCAAGAAACGATCGTAAGGCCGCCTCGGCCGGAAGCCTCAAAGACCACGCTGCCGCAACCTGGACGCCCGGTACCCAGCCGCGCTTACCCCGGCGCCCTGATCGTCGTCGAGGGTACGGATGGTTCCGGAAAGAGCACGCAACTCTATCTTCTGAAGCGGTGGCTCGAAATCGGCGGCTATCGTCTGCACTTTACCGAATGGAATTCTTCGCCCCTGGTGAAGTCTGCCACCCGCCGCGGAAAGCAGAAGCGCCTGCTCACCCCCACCACCTTCTCCCTCCTTCACGCCGCGGATTTTGCCGACCGCTGCGAACGCCAGATCATGCCGCTGTTGCAGGGCGATTATCTGGTCCTGGCGGACCGCTATATCTACACTGCTTTCGCGCGGGACGCTTCCCGTGGTTGCGCGCAGCGGTGGCTGCGCAATCTTTATCGATTCGCGCCGGTGCCGGATATCGTCTTTTATTTCCGTGCACCACTCGATGTCGCCGTCCATCGCATTTTGAGTGGGCGCCCGAAGCTCAAGTACTACGAAGCCGGCATGGACCTGGGACTTTCCTATGAGCGCACGGAAAGTTTCAAGCTGTTTCAGGCGCGAATCCTCGAAGAATACGACAAGATGGTAGACAGTGATAATTTCGTCGTCCTGGATGGAACTTTGCCCGTGAACAAGCTGCAGAAGCAGATGCGCGATATCGTTGCCGCCAAAATCGATCTGAAGCGCTTTGCCCCGCGCGCCGATGTGGGGGAGTGACCATGCCCGACCAGGAGAAAGATAGAGAGCGAGTCACCCCCGTTTCGATCGTGCCCGATCCTGCGGCTCCCAAATCGCCTGGAGCCGAGGCCGAGGACTCCCAGGTTTTCTTCGGGGAGCATCTGGTGGGGCTCGATCCCTCCGAGCTGCACGGAAATCTGATCGTGATTGAAGGACTGGATGGTTCAGGGCGTTCCACGCAAATCGCCCTGCTCCAGGAATGGCTCGAAAGCGAAGGTTTTGCCGTGCAGACCAGCGGGCTGCGCCGTTCGAATCTGGTTGGTCGGGACATCGACGAACTGCTGGCCAAGAATGCGGTGACCCGCCTCACGCTGGGGCTGATGTATGCCACAGATTTTTTTGACCAGCTGGAGCACCGGATCGTCCCCGCTCTTCGCTCTGGCGCCGTCGTGCTGGCGGATCGCTTCATCTTTACCCTGATTGCCCGCAGCGTGGTGCGCGGAATCAACCGTGACTACCTGACGGGTCTCTACGCGATGGCGATCCGACCGCACTTAACCTTCTGGCTCAACGTGCATCCCGAGACGGCCTTCGCGCGCGAATTCAAGAAGGCTCAGGCCATCAGTTATTGGGAAGCCGGGCGTGACATGTCCCTCTCTCACGATCTGTACTGGTCATTTGTGCGCTACCAGACCATGATTAAGCGCGAGTTTGAAGTGATGGCCAAGCGCAACGCGTTCATCGAACTGGATGGCGAGGCCAGCGTTTCCTCCGTCAACAAGCAACTACGTCAGCGCATTGGCGAACACCTGGGAATCCGCGCCACGAAATACACCCCGTCCTCCGCTCTCGCCCATCTCTGGCGGTAACCCGGACCATGCCAGAGCCCGTTCATATCGCCGCAATCGATGCCGGCTCAAACGCAGTGCGACTCTCGGTTGCCCGCGCCTATTCCGCTCTGGATATCGAGCCACTCATCACCGAGCGCTACCCGTTGCGGCTCGGTGAAGGTGTTTTCGTTCGGCACCGTTTCAGCGAAGAAATCCTGAAAAAGGGCACCAAGGCCTTCCGCCATTTGCGCGAGATCATGGACGAGTATGGGGTCACCAAGTATCGCGCCGTGGCCACCAGCGCGACTCGCGAAGCGCAAAACAGGAAGGCGCTGGTCCGTCAAGTCAAGAAAACGTCCGGCATCGCGCTTGAAGTGATCAGCGCAAAAGAAGAGTCCCGATTAGGACGGGAAGCCGTGTTCGCAGCCCTCGGGCCGGAAGCGCAGCCGGGCTGCATTGCCGATCTCGGCGGCGGCAGCCTCGAACTCAGCATTCTTAAGGATCATAATGTGGCGCAAGGCGCACAGATTCCCTTGGGAACCGTCCGGCTGATGAGCACCCTCAACCTGCCCGGGGTCATCCGGCCGGTCCAGGCGGAACAGGTGCGCCGCTACGTCCGAGCACTTCTGGAATCCCGGCTGCCTGGCCGGCCGAACCTGGCCGATCAAGTTGCCGTGGCTTTGGGCGGGAACGCCGAAACGCTTTCTAACGTCGCACCCGGCCCGCGCCAGGACGGTTTGCCGACCCTCGAAGTGTCGCTGCTGCGAGAACGCCTGCCCGATATTCTGAAGCGCGATGTGCGCGAAAGAATGAAAGCCTACGGAGTGCGGCGCGACCGAGCCGACGTCATGGCCGTTGCTGCACTTATTTTTGTGACCCTCGGTCGTTATCTCAATATCCGCACTTTCGCCATTCCGAGCGTTGGCCTTCGCGAGGGACTGCTGCAGGAGATTGCGCGGGAAGCATTCTCCCGCAAGGAGCCGCATCGCTACAACGCGGACGCGCGCCAGATGCTCGTGGCCACCCGCAGTTTCGGCCGCCGCCTAGAGTACGATCAGCGCCACGCCGAACACGTTCGTGAACTGAGCCTCATGCTCTTCGATCAACTCCAGCCCGTCCACCACATGGCGGTTCAGGCCAGAGTTCAGCTGGAGGCCGGGGCGTTGCTGCACGACGTCGGCCACCGGGTCAGCCACCGCGGCCACCACAAGCATGGTGAGTATCTTGCTTTGAACGGGGATATTCCCGGGCTCGAGGGGCGCGACCGGCACATGGTAGCCGCCGTGGTGCGCTATCACAACCGAAAGTCGGAACCGGACAGCCACCACCCGGCCTATTCCGGGCTGAATAACAATGACCAGCGCATTGCCCGCCGCCTGGCCAGCATCGTTCGCATTGCCGAGGGGCTGGACCACTCCCACCGACAGCGAATCCTGAACCTGCGCGCTTCTTTTCAGCGCAGCGCGGTTACCCTTCAGATCGAAGCCCGCGGCGACGCCGCCGAGGACTTGCGCGATGCCGAGCGAAGCTCCAACCTGTTCGAAAAGGAGTTTCACGTCCAGCTTTTCTTTCGCTCTCCCGCCCAGGATTGACGCTCCGGAGCTAGCAGCCCGGTCCGACCTTACTCATACACATCAATTGGCTGCTTGTTACGCGCCATACACATTGGCTTTTGTATCATGACTACAGGAGGAGAGCTTCGCATGGAGTTGTACATCGTACGCCACGGGATCGCCGTCGATCGGGAAGATCCGAAATGCCCGGCCGATCCGGACCGCTTTCTTACGAATGAGGGCCTGGAAAAGACCAAGCAAGTCGCCCAAGGCGTCGCAGAAGTGGCGGCCGTTCCCGACCTGCTATTGAGCAGCCCCTATTTGCGCGCTGTACAAACGGCGGAAGTGTTTGCCTCGGTCTTTGAACACCCCAAACAGAAGATCCGGAAGAGCGACTTGCTGCTGCCCGGCGCGGAACCCCTGCAGTTGTTCCGGGAACTGGCGAAAGATAAGGATCTCTCAACGGTCTTCGTCTTCGGTCATGCTCCCCATCTGGATGACCTGATAGCCACTGCCCTTGGCGCGAAACACCACATTTCTTCACTGAAGAAATCGGGAGTCGCGCTCGTGGAGTTGAAGCGGTTGGTGCCGCCCAGCGGGGAACTGGTCTGGCTGGCTACCCCGAAGCTGCTTCGAAAGGCAGGGAAGTAACGGCTAGTCGGAGGCCGCGGCGCTGACCTGCGGCTGGTCTTCTTTTCGATGTAATTGCAATACACCCGACAGCAATGGCGCAGCTCTGACGATCACCGGGCGCTCCAGGCTGCTCTCAAGCAAATACTTACCGGCCGCCAGGCGGGCCGCGTTTTGTTCCGATTCTGCCAGGCCGGGAACTCGCAGAATCAACGCGTCCACCGATTTCTCCACGCCCATTCCCGTCGCCGATTGCACACCGCACTTCCTGAGCACCCGGGCCATACGAAGAATGCCTGCCAGGGTAGAGATGAGCTTCTGTTCTTCGGGCGTAAAACGCGAAAATTCCCTGTGCTTGGCCTGCGGCAGGCCGCCACGATGATACCGGACAATGTTGGCCATGACCTCCCATTCTGTCTCCGTCCAACCCGGGGGCAGGGCCATCGTCTTCAAGAATTTTCTCGCTGCTTTCTGAGGCGAATGCTCATCCAGTCCGGCACCGATTGCGTGGAGCCGGGCCGCCGCGCGCATGATTTTGCGCAAATCACGGTTCGCCAGGATTGGAGCGGCGTGCACTCGCGCCAAGGCGTCAAACAGTCTGTTTGCCAGCCGCGAAATCAGCATGGTCCGCTTCGAATTCAGTTCGAGGGCGCGCGCTGTGACTTGCAGGCGCGCCAGCACTGCCGATTGCAAGTGGTTCCCAGCAGGCAGTTCACGGTTCCAGTATTGCCACAAGCCGCCTTCGCCAACGGTCAGGCGACGGTAAGCCTCGATTCGTTCATGCCGCTCAATGGCGATGCGCTCGGTCCAGTGGGTGCGCGGCTCTTCGAGATCGGCCGCCGAATCGAGGATGGTTCCGGACAGGACATCGAGGTCGTGCACCTCACCGAGCAAATCCTGCAGGTGCTTGAGGTTTTCGCCCCACTCTTCATAGCGTCTCGGGAGCAGGCTTTCCACGGTATAGCGAAAGCGCTTTACCCCGATGCGCAGGGCATGCCACGCTTCCGGTTTTTCACTGCGCAAGGCGAGTACATGCAAGGATTTGGCCGCTTCCAGCCGCTCGAGAGCAAGACACTCCGCCGCCAAACGGTCCTGCGGCACCAGGCGACTGCGCCGCTGCAGGCGGCGCTCCAGTTTTTTCCAAGCTTTCCTGTTGAACTTCTGCACCGCCTTCTGTGCCGCTTCCTGCTGCTCTCTCTCTGTGCCGGCAAACCTCGCGAGTAGTCGCTCTCGAACCGGGTCGGCCGCGCTACCCAGTTTCTTGACCCATTCTTCGAGCACCTGCGTATCACGCAGCTCGCCAAGTTGCCGGAAGAGTCTTCGGCCGAGCTTGCGCATGTCCTTCCAGGCTGGGTCGGGGTCCACTTCTTCCATGACGGCTGCCACGGAGCGGCAACGCCGTATTGCCACGCGCAGGTCGTGAACCGCGTCTGCCTCAGCCGAGCTGCCGACCGGGTCCATCTCCTTGAGGACGCGCTCCATCCAGAACTGCAAACCCCGGGACTCGCCGCGTGAGCCGGTTACTGTAGATACGGTTCCCATGACTCCTGCCTGGCCGCAACCACCCGTTTGGGGTGGCCCCTGTCGGCTCCAGCTATAGGCTAGCCCGTTGTCGCAGCCGCGTCCAGTGGAGGGCACTCGGCAATAATTCGGGCAACATGCGTGCGAGCACAAACCCCATGGCGATCGACGCAACGGAACAGATCAGAAAAACGTGGCCCGGATCGGGGTGTCCCAAACGCAGCATGGCGTACTGGGCGAGCGGCTGCAGAGCAATCCCGCCGAAGGAGAGCAAGTTGGCCGCACCAATGACCCGCCCTTTTTCCTCCGGCTTCGGCCGGTTCTGGATCAACGCATTGATCGGCACCACAAAAAAACCGGCGGACATCCCCAACGCGAAGAGCAGCAGCATAACCGGCTGGTAGCCCAATCCCGGTGTAAATAACGTACCCGTCGCGAGCACAATGCCGGTCATTCCGGGCAAGATCATCCCCATCTCAATCTTCCGCCCCGATAGAGACCCGGCCAGATAACTCCCCGCACCGATGCCCAGGCTCAGCGCGGCCAGCATGTAACTGCTGTGCGCTTCGTCCACCTGCAGGATGTCCGTGGCATAAAGAACGATGTTCAGCAGCAGGATTGCGCCCAGGAACCAGAAAAAAGTGTTCGCGATGACGGCGACCCACAGGACCGCGTCCTGCCGCATGCGCCGGATCTCTTCGACGAACTGCCTGGCCCAGTTCCAGTGGTATCGTCGTGCCGGATCTGCGGCGGGCACCCGGCTGATACCGAAGCTGGTCAGCAATCCAAGCAGAGACAGCAGCACCAGAATAATTCCCGACCATTGCTGTCGGCCATGAAAATGGTGCGCCAGAAATCCGCCCGCCAGGGTTCCGCCGATGGCTGCGACCAGAGTCCAGAACTCGATTACGCCGTTGCCCCAACTCAATTTCGTCGCCGGGAGCAATTCCGGCAGCAGACCGTACTTCGAGGGTCCGAAGATTGCCCCCTGGGTGCACACAAAAAACAGGGCTACGGCAGCCAGATCCAGCCGGTTTACCCAGAGCGCATAGGTGGCCGCGCACATGGTTAACACTTCAAGGATTTTGGTCCAGATGGTGACGCTGCGCTTGCTGAAGCGGTCGGCGAAGTAGCCGCCGGGGATCGAGAAGACCAGGAAGGGAACCGCGAAGACCAGGGGGACAACCAGGATGAACAGGAAATCGCGCTGCTCCCTGTTGATGGCCGATCCGAGAACCAGGAAGCTGACCAGCCATTTCAGGGCATTGTCGCTGAAAGCGCCCTGAAATTGCGTAAAGATGAGCGCCCAGAAGCCGAGCAGACCGCCGCGCGGATCGCTCGACGGAACTGGTCGACCGGATTGACCTGGAGGAACCACCATTAAGAAAGCGAGTCTATCTTCTCCCGGCAGGCCCCGCAACCATCGGTTGACGGCTGTGAGGCGCTACTGGTTCTTGTCCCGGCCTTCTTGTATTCTTTACCCCGGTTGCGGCATTCGTCCGGTCTAGCGATCATGAACTATCTTCAAGAGCGGCCCGCTCCGCGCGCGCCCTGGCGCGATCACTGGAATGAAATCATTTTTGGACACGAGAGCTTTGCCGGGCGTCTTTTTGACGTGATCCTGCTGATTCTGATCCTTCTCAGTGTCCTCACCGTTTTGCTTGAAAGTGTCGCCAGCATCCGCGACGCGCATGGGCCTTTTCTGCGGGCAGCGGAGTGGGTATTCACCATTCTTTTCAGCATCGAGTATATCGCGCGCCTGCTCACCGCCACCGACGCCGGGCGCTACGCCCGAAGCTTTTTCGGGTTGGTCGACTTCCTTGCCGTCGGCCCTGTCTATTTGAGCCTGCTCTTCGGCGCCTCCCCCTCATTCGCCGTGCTGCGGTCCCTGCGCCTGCTTCGCGTCTTCCGGATATTGAAACTGACGCAGTTTGTCGGGGAAGCGGCGGCGCTGCGGGTTGCGGTTGTCGCCAGCATGCGGAAAATAACGGTTTTTCTTTTTGCCGTCATCACCATTGTTATCATTGTCGGCGCCTTGATGTACCAGATTGAGGGCGAAGCCAACGGGTTTACCAGCATTCCTGCAGGCATGTACTGGGCAGTGGTCACGGTTACGACGGTCGGATATGGAGACATTTCACCGAGGACTGTTCCGGGGCGCCTGCTTGCATCCGTGCTCATGATCCTCGGCTACGGAATTATCGCCGTTCCGACGGGGATCGTCTCTTTTGAGCTAGCCCGCGCCACGGGTTCAGGTGGCGGCCGGAAATGTCTGGAGTGCGGACTTCCATACCACGATCGGGACGCCGTGCACTGCAAGCAGTGTGGCGCGCGGCTCCCGGACAGCCCGGCCCTTCGCTAGCCCGTTTTCCGGTCTCGTGGCGCTCTGCCGCGCTCAAGTGAGAAACTGCAAGGACGCGGTGATGAGCTTCTCGGTTCCGAGGTAAGGGCTCTCCGGCCCTTCCCATTCCATCGAACAGTAGCCCTTGTAGTGACTGGCATTCAGGATGGCAAAAGTCCTTTTCAAGTTGACCCGGTATACCTTTCCCTGGTCGCCGACTTCAGAGTCTTTTACATGGCAAATGTTGTAGGCGCGCTTGAACATTGCGGTTACCGCGTCATAGTTGAACTTCTCGCTGCCGCTGGCCATGGAATTACAGAAATCGGGCAGGGCGTGCAGGAAGGGGTGGTTCACCTTTTCAATTACCCTGACGACGAAAAATGCGTCCTCGCTGATGAGGTCGTCATTTTCGAGGTTCACGACAATATTCTTGTGGGCCGCGTAGTCGACCAATGTCTTGAGGCTTTCCGCCGCGGTGTCCACACTCGGCTTGGCATTCTGGGTCTCGGCAATGGAGGTGCGCACGCTCGGAGATCCCAGCAGCACCGCCACGTCCACCCATTTTTTCCCGTTGTCGATCGCCACGGTGCGATTTGCCGGATCAGCGTCGTAGTAACTGTGGGAGTTGTCGACGGGAATGTCGACGACATGCACCCCGGCTTTTTCGATCGCTTCCCGGAAGCCCTTCAAGTAGGTTTCATCCGTCGAGGAAAAATGCGCGCTCAACGGCTCCACGCCGGGCACACCAAAACGCTCTCGCACCTTTACCGCGAAATCCCGCAGATCCATTCCCGGAACTTTCTTGTCGCGATATTCGTTCGTGGCGCTTTCGATTTCAGCGCGGAACGGCCAGGAAGCCACCGCCAAACGTTCCCGCGCCGCGGTGGGGAATTTCAATTCCGGACCACCCGGACCGGTATGCCTGTCGGCAGCGAACAGCTCCATGGCATTGGGGCGCCACGCCAAGGCCCCCGCGGCCAAGGTCGCCGATGAGCGCAACAGGCCACGACGCGTAATTCGATTCATGGTTTCCTCGTATCGAGCGATGATCTTTTGCAGTCTTGCTGGTATTGAACACCCGCAGCTCAGGGAAAGCAACGCGCTGTCCATGCCAAAAGAGTCCATGCAAGATCTTACCCTGCGGGAATCTGCCCCTCTGGCTTTACCCGTCCTGCCGCTCATGCTATTTTCATAAGAGTTCTCCCGGAGTGGCGGAACTGGCAGACGCAGCAGACTCAAAATCTGCCGGGGATCACTCCCCGTGTGGGTTCGACTCCCTCCTCCGGGACCAAGAAACCTCTCCGTACTTTAGCGGCTATTCCGCATCGAGTGTTGTGGCATCGCCTGGCCGTCACCAACTTTACCTACCATCCCATTTGAATCCTGACGAAGGTCGGAAGCCGGATCTCCTTGCTTCTGAGTTAAAATCGGCTGACACGAAACTCGAGATGCCCATGGAGGAACCGTGAAGAAACCGCCCGGCTGCGCCATGATCGCGGTATTAATTACGCTCTCAAGCTTGCCCTGGTT
This sequence comes from Candidatus Acidiferrales bacterium, assembly GCA_963842585.1. Classification (GTDB taxonomy): domain Bacteria; phylum Acidobacteriota; class Terriglobia; order Acidiferrales; family UBA7541; genus Acidiferrum. The sequence goes on along the minus strand of CAWJHG010000006.1, from coordinate 961,771 downwards.
CCTCAGTGTCTCGGCTTCTGGATCGCTTTCAAGGCAGCAGCAGGCTCCGAAGTTGCACGACGAGTTAAAACACCTCGCTTCCCTCGACCCCATTGACACGCACACGCATGTCTTCGAGAACGATCCAGCGTTCCACGAGATGCTGAACAGATTGCACCTGCACTTGGTGAACATTTGCGTTTTCACGGACCAAGAGCCTTCCTTTCCTACCTTGCAGGCCCAGATCGACGCCGCATTGGCAGTAACCCGCGCCTCCAAGGGTCATGTGTCCCTCTGCACGACTTTCGACCCATTCAGATTTCGTTCTCCCAATTTTACGGCGGACACGGTCCAGCAGCTCGATCGAGATTCCAGCAATGGTGCCGTCGCCGTCAAAATCTGGAAAAACATCGGCATGGAACTCAAAACTCCGGAAGGTAAATTTGTGATGCCTGACGATGCCGTGTTTACACCGATTTACCGGGTCATCGCCGAACACAATATGACCCTGATCGCTCACTTGGCGGAGCCGAATTCCTGTTGGGAACCTCCCGACGCGGCCAGTCCTGACTACGACTATTACAAAGGGCATCCAGAGTGGTACATGTACGGCAAGACCGATCGCCCTTCCAAGGCGCAAATACTCGCGGCGCGCGACCACCTGCTCGCTGAGAATCCGAACTTGCGTGTCGTAGGCGCGCATCTGGGCAGTATGGAAGTGGACGTGGACGAAATAGCGAAACGCTTCGATCGCTACCCCAACTTTGCCGTCGACACGGCAGCCCGCGTTGCCTACTTCGCGCTTCAGCCGCGCGACAAAGTGCGGGCCTTCCTGATGAAGTACCAGGATCGCGTGCTCTACGGCACGGATCTGGAATATGGACGGAAAGGAGATGCAGATAGCCTGCAAGAGTGGGAGTCGACCTATCTGCGGGATTGGAGTTTTTTTTCTACCAACGAAACGGTCGATTTTCAAGGACGGAAGGTCCAAGGTCTGCAGTTGCCGGATTCGGTCCTCCGAAAGCTCTACCACGATAACGCCATGCACTGGTTTCCAAGGTTGACGAACCTGGCGCAAGAATGATCACGTTTCTTGATCCGGTCATTTCAGCGAGTGTTACCTCGAATGCTCCTCTCTGCGGGGAATCGTATTTGTAGTCGCAATTGGTTTTCTCGCGAGGTGACTTTACGGAGTGCCGACTGCTCCGACGTCGGCTAAATCTGCTCCGAACCGTCGACAGGGAAATCTCCGGTGCAGGCCACCTGCGCTCTTCTTTGGCTTTCCGGGACAATCGAGCGTGAAGGTAAGGCGCGAGCGCACTGTTCACTCCTGCCTTCAACTAGGCACTGCGGAACGATTCCCTCCTTCAGGGCCGTGGTTTGCTTTAGAAAACTGGTACTTCCCGCCTCTTGACGACACCTTCTGTTGAAGACACACTTCTCGCAGAACGACGGAGCCCTATGTCTTCTCTTTCTTCGAATCTCGCGCCGATGAGCAATCGGCGGCGCAGCCAACGTGTCCTCCTGAAGATTCCCATCGCGGTCATCGCCCCTGGGACAGACAAGAAAATGGCGCGCGAACAGACCCATACCCTGGTCGTCAACGCACATGGGGCACTGATCGCCCTCGACCTTCCTGTACGCGTTGGGCAAGTGGTGATCCTGCAGAATCCCGAGACCAGTGAAGAGCAGTCTTGCCGTGTCATCCGGGTGAATCCGGCAAGGGAGGGGAAGGCCGAAGTGGGCATCGAGTTTATGAAGCCAGCTCCTAATTTTTGGCGAGTCGCGTTCCCGCCCTCGGATTGGGTCCCCCATTCGGTCGAAATTCCCGGAGACACTTTTTGAGGCCAGCAGACGCTCGTCACTCAAGAATCATTTTCATAATTGAATCGATTTAATGTAAACTTGCGCCAGTCGTTCCGGAAAAACCTATTCCCGTAATCCGCAGTTTGCGAGGGCTACGATGTCTCCACTCCGCACTTTCCGTTTTTTCGTTTTCTTGATCTTCTCGGGCCTGCTGGCCGCACCGTTTCTGGTCGCACAGACCCCGGCCAACCGGCAGTATTTACACGGTACATGGCGTATGCAGTCTTCCTGCACAGACAGCGCCAAAGGCGAGCAACTGTCTCTTCCCGGCTATGACACGTCGAAATGGCACCCCGCGGAGGTCCCCGGGACGGTTGTGGGTGCATTGGTCGAGGACAAGACCTTGCCCGACCCCAATTACGGGATGAATCTTAAATCATTTCCCGGGTTTGTTTCCGACCCGAAAGGGCTTTTTGCGACTCAGAATATGCCTGCCGACAGCCCCTACCGTTGTTCGTACTGGTTTCGCACCGAGTTTGACTCGCCTGCGGCAGCTTCGAAATCCGCTGCGTGGCTGCATTTTCTTGGCATCAACTACCGCGCCAACGTCTGGCTAAACGGCAAGAAGATCGGCGATCGCGCCGACGTGGCCGGTGCCTACCGCACCTTTGAGTTCCGGGTGAATGATGTTCTCAAGCGTGGGGGCAAAAACGCGCTGGCCGTAGAGATCTTTGCGCCGGAAAAATATGACCTGGGCCTGACCTGGGTGGATTGGAATCCCACGCCGCCGGACAAAGACATGGGCATCTGGCGCGAAGTCTTCTTGTCGGAATCCGGAGACGTTTCGCTGCGCCGGCCCTTTGTCGCCTCTAAGCTGGGGCCCGATTATAAGTCCGCGCAACTCACCGTAAGCGCCGTACTCACCAACACCACGGATCATGTTGTGAAATCGACGCTGCAAGTCGACCTGGCCGACGTGCAAGTCAGTCAGGCCGTAGAGCTGGCTGCAAAAGAGACCAAGACGGTACGCCTGACCCCCGAGCAGTTCCCGCAACTCAAGCTCGAGCATCCCCGCTTGTGGTGGCCCTATCAGATGGGAGAACCTTATCTCTACGATGCGAAATTCCACGTTGCCGCGGGCGGCGCAGATTCTGACAGCGCGGTAGTGAAGTTCGGTATTCGCGAAGTCACCTCGGAGATCACCGGTCCCAACACCCGCTTGTTCAAGATCAACGGAAAGAACGTACTGATCCGCGGTGCGGCATGGGCGCCGGACATGCTCCTGCGGTGGTCCTCGAAGCGGCTTGACGCCGACCTGAACTACGTCAAGCACATGGGACTGAACGCCATTCGACTGGAAGGGAAAACCGATCGCGACGAATTCTTCGACAAGACCGACCAGCTCGGCCTCTTGGTTATGCCGGGGTGGATCTGCTGCGATGCGTGGGAACGCTGGAAGCACTGGACGCCGGAGACCAAGGCGATCGCCTCCGCCTCCCTCACCGACCAGATCTCCCGACTGCGCAACCATGCCAGTGTTTTCGTCTGGCTCTATGGCAGCGATAATCCACCGCCGCCGGACATTGAGAACCTGTACCTCGGCATCCTGAAAGACCTGGCCTGGCCGAATCCGACCGTCTCCTCGGCCAGCGAACAATCCACCACCATCACCGGCAAATCCGGCGTGAAAATGACCGGACCTTACGAATACGTGCCTCCCGTGTACTGGCTTGCGGATACGGAGGCAGGGGGAGCCTACAGTTACAACACGGAAACCAGCCCCGGCCCCGCAATTCCTCCCAAGGAGAGCCTGGAGAAATTCATTCCCAAAGACCACCTCTGGCCGATCGACGAATATTGGAATTTCCATTCCGGGCGAGATCGTTTTGCCACGGTTAATGTCTTTACGGACGCGGTGACGAAACGCTACGGCGCACCCACTTCGCTCGATGACTACGAGCGCAAAGCACAGGCGACGGCCTACGATAACGAGCGCTCCATGTTTGAAGCCTATGGCCGGAACAAGTACACCTCGACCGGGGTCATCCAGTGGATGCTCGACAACGCCTGGCCTTCCCTCATCTGGCATCTCTACGACTACTACCTGGTGCCCGCGGGCGGGTATTTCGGCACCAAGAAAGCACAGGAAATCGTTCACGTTCAGTACGGTTACACCGATAATAGCGTTGCCGTGGTGAACGGAACCTACGAACCGATCAAGGGTCTCAAGGTTTCCGCCAAGCTCATCAATATCGATGGGAAGGAAGTGGCTTCGCATGAGGCCAATCTGGACATCGCCGCAGACGCTGCGGCCAAGGCCTTCGATCTGCCGAAGCCGACCAACCTCTCCACTACCTATTTCCTGAAGCTCTATCTGCACGACGCTTCCGGCAAACTGCTGAGCGATAACTTCTACTGGTTATCCACCAAACTCGACACCATGGACTGGAGCCACCGCAAGGACACCGTTTACACACCGCAGAAAGAGTTCGCCGATCTCACGGGCCTCAACTCGCTGCCGCCGGTCAAACTGGATCTAAGTTCCTCCGCACGGCAGGAAGGGACGAAGGGAATCGTAACCGCGACGGTGAAAAATCCCAGCACCAGCGTGGCGTTCCAGGTGCACTTCCGGGTGACCAAGGGACAGGGCGGCGACGACCTGGTTCCCATTTTCTGGGACGACAACTATTTCTCCCTGTTGCCCGGCGAGGAAAAGACCGTCAGCGCGACTTACGATGCATCGGATGCGGAAGGCAAATCGCCGGTTCTTGAACTGGACGGCTACAATGTAGTCGCGGCGACGGCGAGTCCTTCGCACTGAGCCCGACAACCACCCGGGCAGCTTCCGACAAAAGGCACAACGCTGCTGTGCCTCGAGGCCGAAACCGCCTGCGGGCGGGTTCGCGAGCGATCCTTGGGGCGTCCGCGCGGGTTTCCGCGTACACTTCACGAACTGCCGAGAGGAGGATTTGTGCGACTGCGCTTCGCCGTGCTCGGGATTGCCGGCGCGCTCGTTTCCGTAGCCGCTTGCGGCGCCGAAGAGCCCAAGCTCGTTGCCGCCGAGCAGCAGATCGAAAAACGTATCGCTGACTCCGGCGCAGACGTAGCCGTGGCCTTCCGCACAATCGACGGGCAGGCCGAGTGGTTCTACCGCGCCGACGACTCTTTCCATGCCGCCAGCACCATGAAAGTGCCGGTGATGATCGAGCTCTACGAGCAGAGCAAGCAAGGAAAGCTGCACCTGGACGACCCGCTGACGATTCACAATCAGTTTGCTTCGATCGTGGATGGCTCTCCCTACAAACTCGATCCCGCGGACGATTCCGAATCGGACCTGTACAAAGCCGAAGGACAGACCCGCACGCTCAGCCAGTTGTGTGACCTGATGATTACGGTAAGCAGCAACCTGGCCACCAATCTGCTGATCGAAAAGCTGGGTGTCGGAAACATCCGCGCTGCGGTCCAGCAGCTCGGCGCGGAAGGCATGAATGTCCTGCGCGGAGTCGAAGACAGCAAAGCTTTCGAAAAAGGACTGAACAACACGACCACCGCGCGGGGACTGCAGGTACTGCTGACGGCCGTCGCGGAGGGAAAGGCCGTCGATCGGGACGCTTCCCGCCAGATGATCGAGATCCTGGAGCGCCAGCAGTTCAATGACGGCATCCCCGCGGGCCTTCCGGCAGGTACCCGCGTGGCCCATAAGACCGGCGAAATTACCAAGATTCATCACGATGCGGCCATCGTGTATGCTCCCCGGCCGTTCGTTCTCGTGATTCTCGTGCGTGGCCTGGCAGCAGAGCGGGACAGCGCCGCATTGATGGCAGAAATCACCCGAATCCTGGTCCAGGCTACCCAATAGGTAATTCCCCAGGTGAGAAAGTGTTCCGGTCTCACCCGGTTACCCTTTGGGAACCAATAACTTGCGATTCCCCCTTGCCAGTCCTACTGTTAGCCATTAAGATACTGTTTCTGTTGGAGGAACCCGTGCCTAAAGAGAAACCACAAGTAAACATCGGCGAGGTGATCAAGACCTACCGCAGCCAGCGCGGCTTGTCGCAGGGTGATATCGAACGCCGTACCGGCTTGCTTCGCTGCTATCTGTCCCGCGTCGAGAACGGCCACACGGTTCCCTCGCTTGAGACTCTTGCGAAGATCGCCGAAGCGATGGAAATCTCCCTGGCCGATTTTTTCCCAGGTACGGAAACTCCGCGCGACAAGGAAACCCAGAAGATGCTGGGCGAACTCTCGCAGGACGAAATCCGCTTCCTCGCCGAAATCAAGAAATACAGCACCACGCTGTCGGAAGGCGATAAGCGGCTGGTTCTGGCCATGATTCGCAAGATGGCTACGCTGCTCCCGGCCCAGGCCGCTCAGGCCAAAAAGCCTGCGCTGCGCCGAACGACCCTCTAGGTTGTTGTTCATCGAATTGGAGCTTTGACGTGCGACCTCTCGGGGCCGCACGTTCTGTTTTTCAGGGGTTGCGCGAGCGGATCAGCCGGATGGCATCGGGAAGGGAAGTTCCAGCACCGCTGTTGGCAGACGCCTCGTCCGGATCCGGTTCGGTCTTGTCGCCTTCCCCGGGAGCGAGGAACAGGTTTGACTCCACCGCATGCTGCTTGTTGTACAGTTCGAAATAGCGGCCTTGCGCGGTATAGAGGCTCTGGTGCGTTCCGCGTTCGAGGATTTTTCCGTCCTGAATAACCAGGATCTGTTCCGCCCGTCGGATGGTCGACAGCCGGTGGGCGATGACGAAGGTGGTTCGGCCGCGCATCAGATATCTCAGCCCTTCCTGGATCAGTGCTTCCGATTCCGAATCCAGGCTGGAGGTGGCTTCGTCGAGAATCAGAATACGAGGATCGGCGAGAATCGCCCGGGCAATCGATACGCGCTGCTTCTGCCCTCCGGAGAGCCTGACGCCGCGCTCACCGACCAGGGTGTCGTATTTCTTCTCGAACCCCTCGGCAAACTCGTCCACCCGCGCAATCCGGCAGGCGGCCAGGATCTCTGCTTCACTCGCTTCCGGGCGCGCATACGACACATTCTCGCGAATCGTGCCGTCGAACAGGAAGGTTTCCTGCAGGACCACGCCGAGCTGCGTGCGGTAGGAGCTCAGGCGAACCGTAGCCACATCGATCCCGTCCACCAGAACGCGCCCTTCTCGTGGCACATAAAATGCGGAAATCAATCCGATGATCGTTGATTTTCCTGAGCCCGAGGGCCCCACGAGTGCCGTTACCGTTCCCGGCTCGGACTCGAAGCTGATCCCATGCAGGACTTCCTTCTTTGACTCATAGGAGAAATACACATTGTCAAACTGCACCCGCCCTTCGATGCGGCCGAGCTGAACCGTCCGTTTCGGGTCCTGGTCTTCCATCGATTCCGTCAGGATTTCCCGCGTCCGCTCGAGCCCGGTGATTGCCTCGGTGATCTGCGTTCCGATCGCGACGATCTGAAACACCGGGGCAACCAGCAGGCCCAGAAAGAAGATATAGGTAAAAAACGTGCCGAGGGTCATAGTCCCGGCGAGAATTTGTCGCGCCCCGAGGAACATCACGATGGCGCTTACGATCCCCATCAGCGCAGACGCGGAAAGGCTCATGAGCGAAGTTGCGGTGAGGGTTTTCAGAACGTTGTCGAGCAGCCGCTGGACTCCGCCGGCAAAGACTTTTTCTTCCCGGTCCTCCGCGTGGTAGCCCTTCACGACACGAACTCCCCCAAGGGATTCGGTCAGCCGCCCGGTCACCTCGGCATTGATTTTGGGGCGGGCCCGGAAAATGGGCCGAATCGTCGAGAACGCTTTGTTGAGCGCGAAGGCAAAGACCACCAGCACCCCGAAGGCGACCAGCGTCATGACCACGCTGATGCGCAGAAGATAGATGAGCGCAAGGACAGCGGTCAGAACGCCACCGGCAAATTCTACCAGTCCGGTGCCGATCAGATTGCGGACGCCTTCAACGTCGCTCATGATCCGCGACACCAGCACGCCGGTCTTGTTGGCATCGTAGAAGCTGACCGGCAGCCTGCCAATGTGCGCCTGCACCTGCTTTCGCAAGTCGGTGATCATCCGTTGCGCGGACTTCGACAACAACTGCGTTAGCGTGAATGACGTCAGGCCTTGAACGATGGTGGCGCCAATCACGGCCATAACAATCGGGAAGAGCAGGTGGACCTGGCGTTTGCCGATGACATCATCGACCAGATACTTGGTGGAACCCGGAAGAATGAGGCCCGAAACCCGATTGATGGCCATCAGTACAAAGCCGAGAAGCAGCAAGCCTCTGCGGGGATGGATCAGCTCCCAAATCTGGGGGAGGGCTTTCCAGTCGACCTTTTTCTTTGCCTTCTTCGTGCCGGCCTCGGCCGTCACCGTTGCGGTTGTCGCAGTTGTGGCCACAGATATCTCGCGTGCTGTTGAGGATACCTGTTCGATGCCTCCTGGCGCAAAGGAACTACAGTGCGGGCATTGGTCTTCGGCGAGGAGGAAGAGCTGTAAAACGTCGTTGTGCCCCTCGGTCCATGCGTCGTCGACGACCCGGTTGGAGGCGCTCCAGGAGGCGAATGGCAGCGCGATTTGAGCGACCGCCCGTCTTCAGGGGTTCGCGCCTTGTACTCTCGAGTGTCCTCTCGAACTACTTCGCCATCTCTACCACACCGACCTTATCGACGCCGCTGCAGGCAATGTACACGCGTCCGTCGGGCGCGGCCGCCATATTCCGGATCACCCCGCCACCGGAGGGGATCCGAGCGCGCGCAAACGTTTCGTTGCTGGGGTCGAAGCGCACGATGGTGTTCGGTTGCACTCCGGATTCGCTATACCAGACCATCCCATCCGGCGTGATGGTAATGCCGTAGGGATTCGACTCTGCTCCTCCCGGCGACGGGTACATCCGCACGGCCCCTGTGAACAGGTTCAGTACTCCAAGATGGCCGCTCTTGAAATCCGTAAAGTACACCGTGTCGTCTCGGGCAATTGCCAGACGCCGGGGCCGTGCCGATTCCGGCAGAACATATTCCGTGATCTTCAGCGTCTGGGGATCGATCGAGGCCATTTTGTTGGTGCCCAGTTCGCAGAAAACAGGGACGCCCAGGCTGTTGATCTGAATGCCATAGGGCAGCGCACTCTCCGTCGGGACTTCTCTCAATTCGATCTTTCCGGTCTTCGAATCGAGTCGACCCACCATGTTCCCTCCTTGCACCGTGAACCAGAGCATCCCATGGGCATCGAACACGGCGGTATGCGGGTCGTCAGCCTTTTCGTTGGGCATCTTGTATTCCGTGATTTTTCCGGTGCGCGGGTCCAGCTTTCCGATATATCCGCCAAAATTTGCCGTGAACCAGATGTTCCCCTGGCCGTCCGCCACCAGCCCGTGTGGGCCGGAGTTCTTGCCTTCGGCCAAGGGATATTCCTTGAACTCTCCCGTCTTCGGATCGAGCCGTCCCAGTTTGTTGGTCATTTGTTCGGTAAACCAGAGCGCCCCGTCGGGACCGACGGCCGGATCGTGCGGGTGAGCGCCTTTTGTGGGCACGGTCCATTCCCGAATCGTGACCTTCAACTCGGTGACTTCCCCTGGCAATGCAGGCGGGTGGTGTTTCGGAGTGGCCACCGCGACCAGCACCCCGGCAAGAGCAATTCCTACGGCGCCTAGAGTTCGGTACTTCATCGCTGCCTCCGGACCTTGCAAGACCATACCGAAGTTGGGTTTTGCAGGAGGGTCCAGCCTGTTGGACGCGCCCAGCAAGCCCTGGGATACATGCCAACCCGTCCGCGACGCGCGGCCAAATTGGCAAGTATCGATGGGATACCGGCTCTTGCGGAATGCCGATGGGGGTGCCATGATCTGGGTAGTTCGTTCCGCGCGTTGCAACACGATGCAGGTCCCGGTGCCGTTCCTTCGCTCCCTGCCATCGGACAGTCCCCACAGGTGCTTGTTGCGCTGGGTGTATCTAGGGCAAACCCGGAAGCCCGTATGACTTGCGGATCGACCCGTCGCGCCGGGGCAGCCGGGTAGAAAAACCAGGTGAACTCATGCCTCTGACCGAAGAACAACTATTGAGCGCAGAAGAGTTGATTGCACTCGAAGACGCGTATGGGGCCCACAACTACCTTCCGCTCGATGTCGTCATCGAGCGCGCCGAGGGCGTGTGGGTCTACGGTGTGGATGGCAAGCGCTACCTGGACTGCCTGGCAGCGTATTCCGCCGTCAACCAGGGGCATTGTCATCCCCGCATCCTCGAAGCCCTGATCGAGCAGGCACGCAAAGTCACATTGACCTCGCGGGCGTTCCGGAACGCGCAACTTCCGCTGTTGTACAAGGAGTTGCACGAGTTGACCGGCATGGAAATGACCCTGCCGATGAATTCCGGTGCGGAGGCGGTCGAAACTGCCCTGAAGGCGGCGCGGAAGTGGGGCCACACGGTAAAAGGCATCCCCGAAGACCAGGCAGAAATTATTGTCTGCGCCGGAAACTTTCACGGACGAACCGTCACGGTGATCAGTTTCTCGAGTGACCAGCAGTACCGTCAGGGGTTCGGGCCGTTGACACCAGGATTTCGGATCGTTCCGTTTGGCGATGCGCGCGCTCTCCGCGAGGCCGTTACGCCGAATACCTGCGCCTTCCTTTGCGAGCCGATTCAGGGGGAAGCCGGAATCGTGATCCCGCCTGAAGGCTTTTTGCGGGAGGCCGCCGCCATTTGCCGGGAGCATCGCGTGCTGCTCATGCTGGACGAGATTCAATCCGGGTTGGGTCGCACGGGCAAGCTCTTTGCCTATATGCATGAGGGCGTTCAACCGGACGTGCTGATCATTGGCAAAGCCCTTGGCGGCGGCTTCTATCCCGTCTCCGCGGTGCTTGCTGCAAGGGAAATACTCGGAGTTTTCCACCCCGGCGATCATGGAAGCACGTTCGGAGGCAATCCCCTGGCCTGTGCGGTGGCGCGAAGTGCGCTGCGGGTCCTGCTGGAAGAGAGGCTTGTGGAGCGCTCGGCTGAACTGGGCGCTTACTTCCTCGCCAAGCTCGAGACCCTCAAGAGTCCGCTGATAAAGGAAGTTCGCGGCCGTGGATTGTGGATCGCAGTCGAGCTGCACACCGAAGCGCGCAGATTCTGCGAAGCGCTGAAGGATGAGGGAGTACTCTGCAAGGAAACGCATTCCAGGATCATTCGCATCGCCCCGCCGCTGGTAATTCGACGTGAGGAGATTGATTGGGCCTTCGAGCGTTTCGAGAAAGTGCTTTCGCGGAGGGCGTGATCAGTCTGCAGCGGGATCCGACGCAGGAGTCTTGGTGGCTGGACCATCGAAACGGAGAACGCTGGTCACGAACTGGCTGAGCGTTCCGCCTAAATGGTTGAGCACCCGCTGCTTCAGCGAAGTGTAGTCCTGCGTTCCACAGAACAGATCCGATAACAATTGGCGGAAAACGGCATTGCGCTGGAGAAACTGGACCATGCGTGTGGTGACGGCCGTGCCGAGGAATGAGCCGCGGTAAAAGCGCCGCACGATGCGCGCAGCGAACTCCAGTTCGAGAGAGAAGGAGGCCCGCACCATGGCAGGGTATTTTTCCGGACAGCCGTCCGCCAGTGAACTCCCCAGGATTTCCCCCGAGCGCATGGCGTAGAACAGCCCTTCGCCCGTGAGCGGGTCCACCCACGCCGCGGCGTCGCCGCACAGGGCCCAGTTGCGACCAATGACTGCCCGGTCGGAGAGCGTTCGGACCTGAGGAGAAGGCAAGACATGGCTGTAAAATTTCGCATGTTCCGTTTCAATTTGTTCCGCAGCGGCAAAGTGGTGCAAATGCCCGCGAAGTTCCGTGCTGGTGTGAGACTCCATGCTTCCGCAAATTCCCAGTGAAAGATGGTCGGCACGGGGGAATGACCAGATATAACCCTCGAACTCCGGCAGGAATTTGATCAGGATCTGTTCCGCAGTTTGCGGCACGAAATAACCTTGGGTCATTTCGAGTTCATCGCGCGCGAGCGCCCGTGTGCCGGACAGGAATTGGTTGCGCGCGCCGCCGGCCAGCACGACGAAATCGGTCCTTTGCCAATCGCCGTCGATCGAGTAGCGCGGTCGATCCGTGGTAGTGTCGACTTGTTGCACGCGGGAGTGATGAATCCGGCAACCGGCCTCGCGGGCCCGGTCGAGCAACAGACCGTTCAGAACGGTGCGGGAATAAATGACGATGGGATGCTGCAGATCCAGACTGGCGCGCTGATTTTCCGCGCTGATGATCTCGACTTTCTGGATCAGTTTCTTCGGATGGGAATTATCCAGCAGGAAAGGGAAGCACTGTGTGGCTTTATAGGTTAAGCCGCCGCCGCAAGGCTTTTCCCACGCCAGATGTTCGTCGTAAATGTCTACCGAATGTCCGGCACGAGCGAGTTGTTCGCCGCACATGGCACCAGAGGGTCCACCACCGACAATGACATAGTCAGCCATTTGTCACCGCAAGTTCCGTATGTTTCCATCTCCGGCGCAGGAGGGATGGGCAACTCATCTGGGGCGGGCGATTCCTAGGATAAAGGAAAGAGCACCAGACAAAACCCCGCGAGAAGTATAGCACCGAACACTGCCGTAGCCGTGGGCGAGCCCGACTGACGGCGTACCAATTGAATACCCAGTCCGGAGAGCAGGAATTGCAGGGCGAAATAAGGCGAAAGCAGTACCAGCAGGATCTCGCCGCTTCTGAGGTAAAGGACTCCGAACAGCAGTGGCAACCAGGAAAGCACCACCAGAAGGAACCAGAAACCGTATCGTCTGCGCCCCGGAGTTGCCGGCCCGGCCATTAATTCCAGGCCGTAGAGAAACAGAAACGCCGCGAGAAAGAACAGCGGAAAACGGGCCCAGCGAGCGAGGTTTAACCAGGCGACCGTGGCTGTAAGCTCGAACCACCCGGTGATGAGAAAGTGCAACAGGATGCCCGCCACGGCCGCCCCGAGCAGCGCGCGAAAAGGAGTGCGGAAATGCGCCTGAGCAGCTTTGAGGCGCAGGAGCAGCAGCCCCAGTCCCACGAAGCAGAAAAAACTCGCAAGATAACCGCCTTCAAAGAGATGAAGAATCCGGAACGGCTGCCAGAAGCGGAGCGGGAGCAAGACGAAGAACGACAACGCGGTCAGTTCGAGCGCCGCCCGGATGCGGGAGGGGGAGTTTGCCGAGTCCTCGGCGGCTTGTTGACCGCTCGGCAGCATTTCCCGGAGGAATGGCCCTCCGATCAATACGATTCCGAAGATCCCGAGCAAACAGCCAAACAGGTAGGCGTGCGAGGGGAGGGACACGGATTTGGGCAGAGAGAGCACCTGCGCCGCCCACCGTTCGCATTCGCGGGCCACGGTCGGGGAGAACAGCATGCTGACATGCGAGTTGCCGGGTACCGCGGTGAATTGCACGCTGGAATCCCCGCTCGCCCGGGAGAGATCGGCCGCGTTGTCCGCTAAGCCCTGGGGCTCAAATTGGCCGGCGAGAATGAGGGTATTCGGCACCAGGTGCGGCACGGTCGAGTATAGGAGATTCTCTGGCCCTACACCGTGAGCCGCCGCCATGGGCGCCGGAGAGATGGCGATGACGCCGGCGGGGCGAAATTTGTCTGCGATCCGCAGCGCGATCGCTGCACCCATCGAATGACCTGCGAGAATCGTCCGCTGCGGAACGATCATGCCGCGTGCAGCCAGACCGCGAACGAGCGAGGCAGAACAGGACTCGGCCTGAGCGGGGGAGAAAGGACCTGGAGAACGGCCGTGGCCAGGCAGATCCGGGACGAAGACTTCGAAGCCCGATTCCGCGAAGCTTCGCGCCAGGTACTGCATGATCAGCTGATTGGCGGACAGTCCGTGGAGCAAAACCACGGCCGGGGTGTCCGGTCTTGGCAGCAGATCCGCCCGGCTGACGACCAGCAGGTCCATCCGGCAGGCTGCGGCATCCACGACGTAACGGCGCTCTGCGTAGCGACGGGCGGAGTGGAGAGCGAGCAGGCCGCCGATGAGGAGGCACAGGATCCCGGCAACCGCCTGCAGAAACTGATTTTTCTTATTCAACGGGCTGGCCCTCGAAAACGACCCCATCGGGGGGCATGATAAACTGAACCTGCAAAGCCGAAGATTGACCAGCTGTATTCACCGAACATGGAGAGCCTTTGCATCCTGCAGTTCTGACACTGGAAGAAATAATTGTGCGGTTTGGCCGGGAGAAACGCAACGGCAAGCGGGTGGTCTTTACCAATGGCTGTTTCGATCTCCTGCATCCAGGTCACATTCGGAGCCTGGAAGCGGCGAGGGCACTCGGCGACATTTTGATCGTGGGAGTGAATAGTGATGAAAGCGTGCGCACGCTGAAAGGTCCCGGTCGACCGGTGACACCCGCCGGGGAACGTGCCGAGATTCTGGCCAGCCTCGAGTGCGTGGATGCGGTCCTGGTTTTCGACGAGCTCACACCGCAAACCGTGGTAGCGGCGCTCTTGCCGGACATCCTGGTGAAAGGCGGAGACTGGCCGGAAGATCAGATCGTGGGCCGCGAAGAGGTGGAAGCCGCCGGAGGAAAGGTAGTGCTTGTGGAACTGGTGCCGGGCTATTCGACCACGGAAATCCTCAATCGGATCCGCGGGGAAAAAGTTTAGAGACGAAGAGGAAAGTTGAACTGGCGCGCCGAGCAATAGGACCCGCCCACAGGATGAGATGATACTGCCGGCGGTGAGAGAACGACTGGAATCCATCCTGCGCCACCCATCCGTCGAGGGCGTGGTCGGAGAAGTGCGCTCGGGCTCCAATCTCGTGGGCCTCTCCGGCCTGCAAGATGTTGCAAAACCCCTGGTCGCAGCCCATATCGTCCATGAATTACGCCGCCCGGCGTTCTTCATCACCGAGAACAATCGTCGAGCCGAGGAGCTGGCAGAAACACTGCGCTTCTTTGCGCAGATTTTCCCCGGACCGACCGGGGGCATTGCCGTGCTGCCGGCATTCGACAGTCTGCCTTGGGAACCCCAAGCTCCGCATGCCGATATTCTGGAGCGGAGGGCGGCGACTTTGTATCGCCTGGCGAATGGCGAGGCTTCCGTCGTGCTTGCGCCTGCGCCGGCGGCGCTGTGGCGTTACCAGGACCCCTATGTCTACCTGACTCTGGCGCGCACCTTGTCGAAAGACTCGGAAGCGAACCACGAGGAGCTGATCACTCACCTGGCGAGCATCGGCTACGCGCGCACGGAAATGGTCGAACTGCCCGGTCAGTTCGCCGTGCGCGGCGGGATTGTGGACGTCTTTTCTCCTGAAGCACCACGCCCGGTGCGCATTGAGCTTCTGGGCGATACGGTCGAATCGGTCCGCGAGTTCGACCCGCGTACCCAACGTTCGATCGCCCCGGTCGTAAAGACCACCATCCTTCCGCTGGCGGAGTGGGCAATTCCGGCACCGAGCAGCCACGAAGCGTCGGAATGGGAACCCGGTGGGTGGTTTGGCGCCAGGAAAGAACCGAGTGGAAGCGCGTTGTTTGAACTGGCCGAAAGTTCCTTGAAGCCCATCGTGTTCCTGGACGAGCCGGGAGCCCTCGCGGAGGCACGCAAACGACTGCTCGAGGCAGCTACGGAGAACTACGAGCGCCACGGACGGGCGGATGCGCCGCTGGTTGCGGATTTTTTCTGGACCGAACAGCAATGGGAGAAAGGACTCCAGAAGACCTCCCGCATTGAACTCGAACAACTCCATCTCGCCGAGTCCGGGGGCAAGAGGTTCGAACTGAGTGCGCGGCCGAGCGCCCGCTTCCATGGCGACGTGGTGGCCTGCCTCGGGGCTGTCAAATCGCAAATTGCCGGCGGGGGCACCGTGTTTCTGACCTCGGCAAGCGCCGGGGAACTGGAGCGCTACGCGGATATCTGCAGGGAGTACGAGGTGCCTTACGTTCTCGGCGAGACCGAAGAAGCAGCCGCGGGATTTACCGCCGAGAGTGCCTCGGAGACGGCGAGACTGCTGCTGGTGCGGGCTCCGTTCGCCGCGGGTGTCTCCTTTCCCGAGGTGAACCTAACGTTATACGGCAACGCCGATCTTTTCGACGTAACTCCCGCCGTCGAGAGACCCAGCCGGAAGATTCGCACCTCCGGGTTTTTCGCCGATTTTGCCGAGCTGAAGCCCGGGGATTACGTCGTGCATGTGGATCACGGAATTGGCCAGTTCGAAGGCCTGCGTCTGATTGAATCCGATGGTCGGCGGGGCGAGTTCATGCTGCTGCGTTACGCGGAGGACTCGCGTCTCTATGTGCCCCTCGAGCGCATGGACTTGGTGCAGAGCTACCGTGTCGTCGAAGGCACGCATCCTCCGCTCGACAGGCTCGGAGGAACAGCCTGGGCCACGCGCAAGACGCGCGTTCGGAAATCCCTTGAGGACATGGCCGACAAGCTCCTGGTGCTCTATGCGGAGCGCAAGACGGCCAACGGTTATGCCTTTTCTCCGGACGGAAACTGGCAGCGAGAGTTCGAAGATGCTTTCGAGTTCGAGGAGACTCCCGACCAGCTGGCCGCAATCGCCGATGTGAAGCGTGACCTGGAAAAAACATCGCCCATGGACCGGTTGCTGTGCGGCGATGTCGGCTATGGCAAGACCGAAGTCGCCATGCGCGCCGCCTTCAAAGCCCTCACCGATGGGAAGCAGGTGGCCGTTCTCACACCCACCACGGTGCTGGCGTTCCAGCACTTCGAAACATTCAAGAAACGTTTTGCCGCCTTTCCCGCCCGCATCGAGATGCTCAGCCGCTTCCGGACCCCGGCCGAGCAGAAGCACATCATGGCGGAGCTGGAGGCTGGCAAGGTGGATATCGTCATCGGTACGCACCGGCTGCTCTCAAAGGACATCAAATTCCAGGACCTCGGACTGCTGGTGGTAGACGAGGAGCAACGCTTTGGGGTGGCCCACAAAGAGCGCCTGAAAGAGATGCGCAAAAACGTGCATGCTCTGGCCCTTTCCGCGACACCTATCCCGCGTACCCTGCATATGTCGTTGGTCGGCCTGCGGGACATGTCGGTGATCGAGACTGCGCCGCGCGACCGACTGGCCATCCAGACCGTTGTCGCACCATTCAATGAAGAGATCGTGAAGAAGGCCATCGAGAACGAACTGGCGCGTGACGGCCAGGTCTACTTTATTCACAACCGTGTGGAGTCGATCTACTCCCTGGGAAGCCTGGTGAGCAGGCTGGTCCCCAAGGCGCGGGTTGTGGTCGGTCATGGCCAGTTGGGCGAACGGGAACTCGAACAGGTCATGCTGAAGTTTATCCGCGATGAAGCGGACGTACTGGTAGCGACCACGATTGTAGAAAACGGATTGGACATCCCGCGCGCGAATACCATCCTGATTAATCGCGCCGACCGGCTCGGTCTGGCGGAACTTTACCAGTTGCGCGGACGCGTGGGACGTTCGAGCCAGCGGGCTTACGCCTATCTTCTGGTACCACCGGAGGTGGTGCTCTCCGATGTTGCGCGCAAACGACTGGCCGCCATGAAAGAGTTCAGCGAACTCGGTTCAGGCTTCCGCATCGCTGCACTGGATCTGGAATTGCGGGGGGCCGGCAATATGCTTGGTCGCCAGCAACATGGGCACATTGAGGCCATCGGTTTTGACATGTACGTTCAGATGCTGGAACGCGCGGTTGCCAAACTGAAGGGGGAAGAGACGGCACCCGAACTGCGCACCACCATCAGCCTCGGGATGGACGTCCGCATACCACCGGAGTACATTCCGAGCGAAAACCTGCGGCTGCGGACCTACAAGCGCATCTCCTCGATTTCCAATGAATCCGAGAAACAGGATGTGCATAAGGAACTGGCGGATCGCTTCGGCGCGCCTCCGAAATCGGTGGAAAACCTTTTGGAGTTCGCCGTCCTCAAATCGATGTGTGAGCGCCTGCGGATTGCGGCCGTAGAACGCCAGGGGACCAAGATTGCCTTGCGCTTCCACCCCGAAACCACGCTCGAGCCGGCCGCGGTGGTCAAGGTGGTGCGGTCCCGCAAGGGAATTAAACTCGATCCAAGTGGGGTACTGTGGATGGACCTGGAGCGAGGGGAGCAGGCAACGGGCGCACTCCGGAAAGTGCTGGCGGGCCTGAACGGGGAAGGCGAAAGCTGACAAGGCAGGGAATCCAAGCTAAACTTTCAGAATGGGGAAATTCATGAGAAGAATTGTATTGCTGGCCAGTCTGCTCCTTTCCTGGCCGCTGTTGGCGCAAACTCCGCCAGCGCAAACTCCGCCGGCTGAGACTCCTCCGGCCGCAAACCCGCCGGCGCAGAACCCTCCTGTGCTCGAAAAGCCACAGATGGAAGCGCCCGAGCCGGCGCCTGCCGAGCCCCTGAAGAAGGACAACCCTGCGCCCAAGACCGCAAAGAAGCCTTCTGAAACCGAGGGCAAGGTGGTCGAGGAGATTATTGCCCGGGTCAACAATGAGATCATCACGCGCTCCGAGCTGGATAAGGCGCGCGCCGCAGCCGCGGAAGACGCCCAGCAGGATTGCAGCGGGAGATGTACGCCCGAGCAGTTGCAGGTGGCTGTGGAAGACCGCCAGAAATACGCGCTCCGCGATTTGATCGACCAGTCTCTGCTGGCGCAGCGCGGCAAGGACATGGGCATCAGCGTCGAACCGGAGGTCGTAAAACAGCTCGACCAGATCCGCATCCAGAACAAGCTGAAGGACCTGGACGACCTGGAGAAGGCGGTCAGTGCGCAGGGCATGAACTGGGACGATTTCAAGAACAACATCCGGAACCGCATCCTGACGCAAGAAGTCATCCGTCGTGAGGTGGGATCGCATATCACCATCGGCCATGATGATGAAATGAAGTATTACGAGGACCACAAGAAAGACTTCGAGATGCAGGAGCAGGTCGCCCTGCGGGCCATCGAAATCAAAACGGAAGGCAAGAAGGAGTCCGAAATCCCGGAATTGAAGGCCAAGGCGCAGAAATTGCGCGACCGGGTCACGGAAGGCGAGGATTTTGGGGAACTGGCCAAGCGCTTCTCGGATGGCTCCACCGCGCAACAGGATGGGTTCCTGGGTATTTACAAACGCGGCGAACTCTCGAAGGAACTGGAAGACATTGTGTTCCAGATGAAAAAGAACGAGATGACCCAGGTCATCGAGACCAAGCAGGGGTTCCTGATCCTTCAGGTACTGGAGCATTACGACGAAGGGGAACAGCCTTTCAGCAAGGTCGAGAACAAGATCCAGGAGCATCTGTACAACGAAAAGATGGAACCGGCGCTCCGCGAATACCTGAAAACCCTTCGCGAGCAGAGCTATGTGGTCATCAAACCCGGCTACCAGGAGATGGCCGGTGGGGGTAATTCCGAAATCGAAGAGGTAAGCGCCACTCCGGAAGCGACAAAAGAAAAGAAGGGGCACAAGAAGTATTTGCTGTTCGGGAAAAGCACTGAGCCGAAATCATGAAGACCCCGCTCGTCAAGGACCTGACGTCAGAGCAGGCAATCACCGGATTCTTCCTCGTGCATGAGAAGGAGGTCCGGAACACCAACGCGGGGAAGCCGTATCTCCGGATGGAACTTGGCGACCGCAGCGGCACGATCGAAGCGCGAATGTGGGACCAGTTTGAAGTCCTTGCCAAGGACATCAGTCGCGACGATTTCGTCAAGGTACAGGCGCGCGTAGAAATTTATCGCAACAAGCCGCAACTCTCGCTGCAGCAGTTTCGTCTGGCCAAGCCCGAGGAAATAGACCTTGCAGATTTTCTTCCCCACACCCCCTATAACGTCGACGAGATGTACGGCGAGCTGCTCGGATACGCGGAGGGGATGAAAAACCCTTGGTTGAAGAAGCTGGTCAAAAAGGTTTTGAGCGACCCGCAAATCGCGCCGCGGTACAGAAAAGCGCCGGCGGCAAAAGTCATGCATCATGCGTATTTGGGCGGGTTGCTCGAACATGTCGTCGGGCTCTGCGGCCTGGCCAAGCAGCTGGCCGCGCATTATAAGGAGCTGGATGTCGATCTGCTGCTGACCGCAGCGATGCTGCACGATGTTGGCAAGCTCGATGAGCTTTGCTACGAGCGTTCGGTCGGATACACGACCGAGGGCCAACTCTTGGGCCATATCGTCATGGAGCTGGAAACGGTTACGAAAGCGATGGAGGAGATCGAAGGCTTTCCCGCTAAATTAAAGGCGGTCGTGCAACACATCCTGATCAGCCATCACGGACAGTATGAATTCGGTTCACCCAAGCTGCCCATGATCCGCGAAGCGCTGGTGTTCCATTACATGGACGACTTGGACTCCAAGGTGGCCGCCGTGCGGACCGCAATGTCGAGCGATTCCGGCGAAGAGGACTGGTCGGTCTACAGCAGCGCGCTCGGCCGCAAATTCCTGCGTCTTGATAAGTATCTGGCTGTGGCTCCGGCCGAGACTCTGAAAAAGGAACTGAAACATTAACTGCGACAATCCACAGTTCACCGCGCGGGCCCGCGAGCTCCTCGGAGACGGGGAACGCCCGATCGATAGCGCCTATTCCGCAAGCATTCCTGCGGTGTACCGGGTGCGGGATTTATGTATCCGCCCGGCGACCGTGCTGGCGCCTATGGCCGGTGTGACCGATACCTTGTTCCGACGCGTGATTCGGGGGCTCGGGGGCTGCGGGCTGTTGATGACCGAGTTCACCAGCTCTGAAGGGATTACCCGGAGCGCCCGCAAGGCACTGCGCTATCTCTATTTTCAAGACGATGAGCGGCCCATCGCCGCACAGCTGTTCGGCGCAAATCCGACGGTGATGGCCGATGCCGCGCGGATGGTCGAAGATCTCGGTTACGACGCAGTGGACATCAACCTGGGATGCCCTGCGAAGAAGGTAGTGAAGTGCGGTGGTTCCGGCTTGCTGCGCGAATTGCCGCTGCTGGAGGAAATTTTTCGCAGCGTGCGCCGGGCCGTGAAAATTCCACTGACCATCAAGCTGCGCGCGGGCTGGGATGAAAACTCGATCGTGGCGAAGGAAGTTGTGAAGATGGGCGAGCAGGTGGGGATAGAGGCGGCAGCCATTCATCCGAGAACGCGCTTGCAGGGTTACGCGGGGAAGGCCGACTGGAACATCATCGCCGAAGTGAAACAGGTAGTGAAGATACCGGTCATCGGAAACGGCGATATCCAGTGCCCTGAGGATGCCGCGCGCATGGTCAAAGAGACGGGCTGCGATGCGGTGATGATCGGCCGGGCCGCGGCCACCAACCCCTGGATTTTCGCGCAAATGAAGGAATTCCGGGAAACCGGGCGCTATACGCAACCAAGCGAAGCTGACCGGCACTGTTTACTGTCTGGCTACTACAGGCAAATTCTTAACTCTAATGCACCGGATAGCATGGGAAAAATGAAGCAGTTCGCCTGCTGGTTTACCCATGGGGTGGGCAATGGCAGCGAGCTGCGCAGAATCGTTCATTTGGCGCGCACGCCGGGGGAAGTGGTTGAGAACGTAGAACGCTTCTTCGAGCGGAAAGCGGCCAGTGGGGAGAACCCAGCCCATGAGCCAGACCATCGAGAGAACCGCGCGGCAACGGTCCGAACGTAGAATCTCCGTCCGACTGCCTTTGCGCGTCCGGGGCCGCGACGCACGGGGGTTTGCTTTCGAGGAAGATACATCCAGTGAAAACTTGTGCCGCAGCGGTGCCGCCTTTCGCACCCGCTTCGATGTTGCGATCGGCTCCAGTCTGCAGATTCGCATTCCCCTGCAAGGTGCAGCCACCCGCAGGGAAGAGAACGATTTCGAGACCCAGGGCCGTGTTGTGCACGTCAGCAGCGGGCACTCCGAGGGGGAAAAACTGGTGGGCGTGCATTTTGAAGGGCCGCGGTTCCAGCGGATGTTTCGTTCCGAATCCGCGGCGTAAGACCGCCTGATTCTCGGGGCAGGACGTTTACGCTCAGGCGGCCCGCTCCGCTCGGCAGATTCTGTAATTCTCATTCTTCCTGCGGTTGTTTTCCTTCATCCTCTTCGTTTTCATCCACCAACTGCTTGTATGCATCCCGTTTTGGTATGCCACGTTCTTTTGCCGCCAGTTTCAACGCTTCCTTGCGGTCCAGTTTCGCCTGGTGCATCAATTCCTCCACCCGGGCTGCCAGGGACTGCGCGGTATCCGTATAAGCGCCGGGAGCCCCCTTTTCCGGAGGCCCGATGACGAGAGTGATTTCGCCCTTGGCCGGATGTTGTTCCAGAGACTGGAACAGCTCGGTAAGTCTCCCGCGGCGAAACTCTTCATGCAGCTTGGTGACTTCTCGTGCAATGCAAGCCGGCCGATCTCCGAGAATGGCGACCGCGTCGGCAATGGTGTCTCCGATACGGTGCGGCGCTTCGTAAAAAATCAGCGTTCGTTCTTCGATGCGAAGGCGTTCGAGTGCGCGCTGGCGCTCCCCGCTGCGGGCCGGGAGAAACCCCAGAAAGAGAAACTCCTCATTCGGCAGGCCGGAAGCCGACAGGGCGGCGAGAAGTGCGGCGGGACCGGGGATCGGCACCACCCGGATGTGGTGGCGGATGGCGAGCGTGACCAGGCGATGGCCGGGATCGGAAACCAGCGGCATACCTGCATCACTGACCAGCGCGATCGAGGCACCCTCTTCCATGGCCAGAACCAGTTCGGGTGCGCGGGTCAGTTCGTTGTGCTCGTGGTAGCTGATCAGGGGTTTATGAATATCAAAGTGGTTGAGAAGTTTCAGTGTGTGCCGAGTGTCCTCGCAGGCGATCTGGTCCACCTCCTTGAGAATGCGCAAGGCACGGAGAGTGATGTCTTCGAGATTGCCAATGGGTGTGGCGACCAGGTACAAGCAGCCGCGGAGGCCGCCGTTCTGCTGCGATTCGCAATGCGCGTTCTCTGGCATGGCCTGCTACTCGATGAGTCTAGCACGGCCCGTGGGTCTGTTGCGGGCGCGTGCTATAATCTGATTTTTATATCCAGTCGAGGAGGACGGACCGTGCCGCTGTACGAGTACCAGTGCGAGAAATGCCACAAGAAGACGGAGAAAATTGAGAGCGTTTCGGGGCCTCATTTGAGGAAATGTCCGCACTGCGGCGGTAAGGTGGAGCGATTGCAATCGGCGCCGGCGATCCAGTTCAAGGGCGCGGGGTGGTATGTCACCGACTATGCGGGAAAGAACGCCGGGGGCAGCGAGAGTGCGGCCGCGGAAAAAAGCTCCACCAAGGAAACCTCGACGAAAGAGAACGCCAAGGAATCCTCGAAAGAATCTGCGCCGAAAGAATCGAAAGAAGTAAAGGAAAAGAAACCGGCGAAGAAGTAGTTTGCGTCAGGTACGTGTGCTTCCCCGGGCCGACCGCGGAGGCTACAGTTTCAGGGTTTTGAGATAAGCGCGGAAATCCCGTCCAAACTCCTCGTTTTGCAGGGCCAACTCCACCGTAGCTTTCAGGAAGCCCAGTTTGTCACCGGCATCGTAGGAAATTCCCTCATAGATATAGGCCCACAGACCCTGTTCTTTTGCGAGAATACGCATCCCGTCGGTCAGTTGAATTTCGCCGCCAGCTCCGGGTTTGGTGCGCTCGAGGCATGCAAAGATCGCCGCGGGAAGCACATAGCGTCCGGTGATCGCGAGATTCGAGGGGGCCTGCTCTGGCTTCGGCTTTTCGACCAGGTCGCGAATCCTTAGCAGGCGCTCGCCAAACGGCGCGAGCGGTGCTGGTTCACCGGCCACGATTCCGTAAAGCTGGGTTTTGTCGCGCGGCACCTCCTCGACGGCGATCGCCCCGGTTCCCGTAGCCTCATAGACATCAATCAACTGCTTGGTGGCAGGATTTGGGCCGGGAATGAGGACATCGCCGAGGAGCACGGCGAAGGGTTCGTTTCCGACCAGATCTTTGGCCACCAGCACGGCGTGACCCAGTCCGAGCGGCTCTTTCTGCCGGGTGTAGCTGACCTGGACCATATTGCTGATCCGGCGCACCATTTCGGCTTGATCTTTCTTGCCACGTTCCTCAAGGAAGCGCTCGAGAAGCGGGGAATTGTCAAAATGGTCCTCGATCGAGTTTTTGCCCTTACCCGTGACGATAATGATGTGCTCAATACCGGAAGCCACGCACTCTTCGACGACGTATTGGATTTGCGGTTTGTCGACGACGGTCAACATTTCCTTGGGCTGCGCCTTGGTGGCCGGGAGAAAACGCGTGCCGAGGCCGGCAGCAGGCAGGACAGCTTTGCGGACTTTTTGAATAGCAGCGGTCTTCAAGGGGAATTTCTTCGAGTCTTCGGTCATTGGCGTGTTGTGATGGGTGACGTTCCGTGAGAATTTGTACCTTCAAAACAGTAGCCGCGGCGCGCAAGGCTTGTCAACGAAACCGGGGTTCGATTGTCCCTCTAGTCACCCGTAATTTCACTTACGGAGAATCCGGTAGGGCGGTAGTCAGCGGGTGGTGCCGGAGACGCCGGCCAGAGAAGAAAAGCCTGGTCTATAGCCATAGAAATCACCGAGGGCGTGAAGATGATCGATTACCTGCTGGTCATACAGGCGCTTTTCTGTGTCGGTCAGGATGTTGTGCTCGCCGTTCGGGTCACGCGACAAATCGAACAGGTAGGACTGCGGAGGAGAATCGTAGCTGGCGTAAAAATACCTGCCGTTTCCGGAAAGCAGGC
The DNA here is from genome assembly GCA_963842585.1 of Candidatus Acidiferrales bacterium. Lineage (GTDB taxonomy): Bacteria > Acidobacteriota > Terriglobia > Acidiferrales > UBA7541 > Acidiferrum. The sequence continues at coordinate 937,400 of CAWJHG010000006.1, read as the reverse complement.
CGTACGCGGCGCGGACGTCGGAGGCAAGGAACAGATCCTCGCGGTGATAGGAACGAAGCTCGTCCAGAGTGGAGGCAAACAGCGGGCGGCCGAACAGCGGATGAGCGACGATCGGGCGATGCCCGAGAAGGTAGTATAGCGAGGGAGTGATGTCGGTGAGGGAAGAGACCCGGGAGTCATCGTAAACCAGATTTTTGCGGAGGGATGCAGGCAAATGGATGAGCAAGGGAACCCGCATGATTTCCGGATACAGGACCAGGGAGTGGCTGCTGCGGCCGAACTCACCGGTAGCGTCACCATGATCGGAAGTAATGAGGATGATGCTGTTGTCATACAGGCCGCGGGCTTTCAGCCAGGAGAAGAAGCTCCCGAGTTCCTGGTCCACCTGGTGTACTTCGAACGAAATGCGGTAATTGAATCCGGGGCGCGCCTGCCATCCGGTGCTTGCGGGCGAAGGCAGCTGATTGGTCGCAAACTGGTGCACATTTTTCGGCTGAGTGTAGAAGAAAACCGGCGCAGCTTCTCTCGGCCGCGCTTCAAGCAGTCCCTCGAGTTCGACGAGCGTAGCACCGAGCTCCAACTGGTTCCACAAACGTTTCCCGGTGTCCAGGCGAGTGATCTCCGGGGACGGAGGGAGGAGTTCAGAAAGGACTTCGTCCTCGCTTACAAACATCTGGTAGTCGTCGGTGTGCAGCAATTTTTCCAGGCTGTTCAGACGAGAGAACGGCTGCATGTAGTGGGAGTGCAGGAGCAGCGCCCCGGCCCAGATGGCCGGCTCAGAAAGGGACGTGCCCGCATAGGGTGAGTAAACGCGCGTGAGAGCGATGTTTTCTTTCGCGAAGGCGTCCAGGTTTGGCGTGAAATCCACCTTGTTGTTATAGGCCCCCAGGTAGTCCGGGCGCATGGAATCCACGACGATGAAAAAGATGTTCGGCCGGCCCGCGGTGGTCCGAACCAGTCGATCGACCAGTTTCAGATCGAACGTGATTTTGACATTCGGGACGTTGGTGTAGGCGCGCATGACACGGCAGGCCTCGCCGCAGGGCTCGGACTTGCCGTTTCCGAGTACATGGTGAACGAGATGGAAGGAGGCGTCGCGCTCCGCGTACTGGTCGAAGGAGTGCTGGATGTCGTCGTCGGTTTGCCCGAGGGGTTTGGCCCACAGGATTTCGCCGGCTTGCAAACCCTTATACGCAGCGAAGGCCAAAACGATGATGAGCAGCGCCGCGGGGAGTTTATAAGTCAAAGCCTGGCGGCGCAGTCGGTACAGGCAGACAGCCAGAACGATCCAAAATACCAGTGCAAATGTGCCTTGCAGGAATCCGTTCCAGTCGGCACCCCCGATGAGTGCATGCATGGCAAACAATGCGACGAGGAACGCAAGCAGGACGGCCGACACGAAGTAGGTGTCGTTCCCTTGGTCGAACGACGAAGCTGTCTTTGTCGCGAGCAGAAAGGGAGCGGCAATCGAGAGCCCGAGCAGCACCAGTGCCGCCGCGAGCGATGCCGCGTAGAGTTGCACTTGCCACCCTTCGAAGCTCATCGCTCCCTCGAGGAAACGTCCGGCCATGATCGAAAGGAAAAAAAAGAGCAGCAGGGAGGTGAGCGCCCAGCGCCAGGACCTCGGGTGCGAAGTTTTTTCAGCAGCCATGCGGACCAGATTGAGGAGCGTGATGAAACTCAGGAACACGACAATGTGGGAGAGTACGCTCCAGGCAGTGAGATAGAGGTCCTTCACGGTGAAACTCACGGTACGCGTGGCGGTGTAGCCCTGCAGGCGAGTTGCCGCGGCGTACAGCAGGGCAATCATTGTCGCCAAGAGAACCCCTGTCGTGTACGACAGGTGACCGGTAGTCCGGTGGGTGTCTGGCGACGCGCCACTCTCGCTCCAAATCCCCAGGAAGGCGATGAACGCGATCGGCCACAAAGCGATCACACCGGCCCAATAGGAGGTGCGGTCAGGCTCGAGAGTGGGAAGCAGGGGCTTCAGCAGCAGGGCAACGACAACCAGCGCCAGGAGGGCGAAGGAAATCCGGAAAATCGCACGGTTGAGGAATTGGCGGTAGGCCAGCGCGGCACACAGCAGCGCAAGGCCGGACAGCATTGCATGATGGTTGGCAAACCAGGGCATCCAGGCGTAGGCAGGAGATTTGATGAGGGCGTAGTAGGTGTAGGGAAGCGAGGCAAGCAGGGCATAGAAAGAGCTGAGCACGAGGAAGGTGCTCCAGAAGAGTTTTAGTAGGACGTTGATCCACTTTTGCATCTGGTTCATCAGCAGGTCGCGGATAAGACTGCCATTGCTATGGAGACCCGGAGCTGTGACTCTCTTTTTCAGTGTACGGGAGAACCGGAATGGGCCCAGGGAGAACTCTTTCGAGGGCGCCGAAACGGCAAACAGGGTCGGTTGTATCGCCCTCGCGAAGCGAAGCGGGAATCGAAACTTTTCCGTGCTAGCATGTGCGGGCTAGAGAACCTCTGAGCAGCAGGGGGAATCGGCGCATTGCCTGCCCGGGTGCGACGGCCCGAGAGGAAAGGAAATCCGTGATGAACGTTCAGGCCACCTTCCTGTCCACGGCCATTTTCCTTCTGGGGGCGGTCCTCCCGGTCGACCTGGCAGCCCAAGACAAACCTGGCACGGGCGGCACCGCAACCGAAATCAAAATTGGAAACATCGCCTGCTCGACGGGCTGGGCCCAGGGTTACGGCTCCATTACCGTCGCCGAAGCGGCCTATTTCGAGATGGTCAATGATCAAGGCGGAGTCAACGGCCGCAAGATCAATTTCGTCAGCTTGGATAATGGGTGCGACAGTCGGAATGCCGTCGCTCTCGCCCGACAGTTGGTCGAGAAGGAGGGCGTGTTGCTCCTTTTCAGTACGATGGGAACAGAGTCGAATCTGGCCATCCGTGACTATATGAACGAGAAAAAGGTCCCGCAGCTTTTTCTGCAGTCTAGTTCCGCGGTTTTCGATGATCCCGCTCACTTCCCGTGGACCATGGGATTTTTCATGACCTATCGCGCCGAGGGGCTGGCCTACGCAAAATACATCCTGGAAAACAAACCCAACGCAAGAATTGCCGTCCTGGCCGCGAATGACGATTCCGGGCGGGAATATGTGTCAGGGTTGCGCGACGGGCTAGGAACCCGGGCCAGTGCGCTGATCGTCAAGGAAGCTAGCTACAACCTCTCGGACTCGGATCTGGAACCCCAGCTCAGGGCACTCGAGGAATCTGGGGCGGATGTGTTCATGAATTTTTCACTCGGCGGCTTTGCGACGCAATCGATCCGGAAAGCCTTTGACCTGGGGTGGCACCCGAAACAGTTCATTTCCAATGCTTCGCTTTCCGTCGCTGCTTTCCTTGAACCGGCTGGCTTGAGTAAGTCCTCCGGGGTGATTTCCAACGCCCGTTCGAAAAGCTGGCAGAGTGCGCGGTCAAAGGATGACCCGGACGTGCGGGCGTTTCTCGACTGGATGAACAAATACAATCCTCATGCCAGCCTTCGCGACCAGAACAATGTCGCCGGTTACGAGCGCGCGGAAGCGCTGGTGGCAGTATTGAAGAAATGTGGTGACGACCTCAGCCGGGACAATGTAATGAAGCAGGCGGCCAGTCTAGATGTGGAGCTTGGCATGCTCCGGCCGGGTATTCGCGTGACCACCCGGCCGACGGACTATCAACCGATCAAGCAGTTCTACCTCATCCAGTTCAACGGCAAGGAATGGATGCCGATCGGGTCACCAACCTCGGACTAACCAAGACGCCCAGTCTGTGTACCGGCAGATTCTTATGGCCACCGCGGAGCGGCCAGCCATGCGGAGACCGTGCGGAGCGGTATGCTAGCATGGAAATTCGACCTTCCTATGGAAACGCAGACAGCGCCGGGCACACGCATTCTGGGCATTGAGTCATCCTGTGACGAGACGGCGGCGGCCGTGGTGGTGGACGGACGCACCATCCTCTCGAGCGTGGTCGCCTCGCAGATCGACATCCATCGCAAGTATGGAGGAGTGGTACCGGAGCTGGCATCGCGTGAACACCTGAGGCAGATTGTCCCGGTGGTGCGCGAAGCCATGGAGCAATCCGGACTGCGTCTCGAGGAACTGGATGCCATCGGCGTGACGCAAGGTCCTGGGCTGGTCGGCTCGCTGCTCGTCGGCATCACCTATGGCAAGACACTTGCCGCGGCACTCGGGAAACCATTGATTGGCGTAAATCACCTCGAAGGGCACATCCACGCGGCATTTCTCGAAGCGCATCAGCAGGGGGAAGAGCCTCGGCTTCCGGCCATTTGCCTGATCGTCTCGGGCGGCCACACCGTCTTGTATGAGGTGCAGGCAGCAGACCTTTCGCGCGGAGAGGCTTTTGCCTACCGCAAGCTCGGGCAGACACGCGATGACGCCGCCGGCGAGGCCTATGACAAGGTGGCCAAACTCCTCGGATTTGGATATCCCGGTGGGCCGATTCTTGACCGGCTGGCAGGGGCGGCGGGCAGTGCGCCGGCTCCGACAAAGTTCGGGCCGACCAAGACTCGGGGCAATCCGCTCGACTTCAGTTTCAGCGGTCTCAAGACCGCCGTTCTCTACCATATCCGCGAGCATCCGGAATACTATCCAGAGATCCGAAGCCGGGAAGAAGCGCTTTCTGCCGGACGACGAAGCTTCGAGCAGCTGCTGCCCCTGTGCAGTCCGATGACGCTGGGGCTCGTGCGGGAATTTCAAAACGCCGTGGTTCGCGATCTACTCGAGCGGAGCATGCTGGCGCAGCAGGAGTGTAGCGTCCAGACGATCCTGGTGTCGGGCGGGGTCGCGGCGAACAGCCAGTTGCGGACTGCGTTTGAAGACCGTGCCGGGGAGCGCGGGGTAAAGGTCTATTTCCCCAGCCGGGCGTTGTCGACCGACAACGCGGCGATGATCGCCGCTGCGGCCTATCCGCGCTTCCAGCATCAGCAGTTCGCGGATGTGACCCTGAATGCACGGGCGAGCATGCCGCTTGCATGAGCGCGAACGGAAGGTACGGACCGTCCAAGCTGTTAAATCGAAGCCAAAAAAAGCGGGCAATCCGAAGATTGCCCGCGCAATGTTGCTGTGAAGAGAAGAAGCTAGTCGACTTTCTCCTGCATGGTCGGGAACTGCAACTTGGCTTTGGCCAGAGACTTGACCACCAAACCTTCAGCGTTTTCCGCGGTCAGGTTGCGTGCCGTGGCCATTTCGCTCACCAGCAGGTACTTGGCGCGCTCCAGCATTTTCTTTTCGCGGAAGGAGAGAGGCTTGCTTCGGCTGAGGGATACCAGGCTCTTCAGAACGACGGCCACTTCGAGGAGGGAACCCGTGCGCATGCGCTCGGAATTCTCTTTGAAACGGTGTTTCCAGTCATGGTGCGAATTGAGCTTGCCCTTTTCGAGGAAGCCCAGCACCTTGCTGGCATCAATCGAGCGGATAACGGATCGCAAACCAACCGCAGGCGCATTCGAAGATGGAACCATTACGCGCAAGCCGCTGGAAATAATGCGAATCATGAAGTAACGTTCGGTTCTACCGTTCAGGACTCCGTAACTGATTTGTTCTACTACCCCTACGCCGTGGTTCGGATAAACGACTTTGTCGCCGATCTTGTATTCCATAGCTTCGGTGGCCCCCATGAAGGATGAAGCGATCTTAAATGAGTGTGCTGCAAGAGTCAAGATATATCCTGTGGAATCAGGCAGATAGAGAGGGTCCTGATTTGCTTTGGCAGTGAAATTGCTCAAGGGGCGGCCGTTCCGGCGCGCGAAAACTGCCATGGAGCAAGGTTCGCAGCGCCTGGGGGCGGCAGGGAAGACGAGAAACTTTTGTTGCAAATCTTTTGCTATGAAGGAGTAAGCTGGCTTTGGAAGGGATAATTTCGCTGCATGCTCACCCTGGCGATCGACACTTGTGAATCTCGAGGAAGCGTCGCGGTTCGTCGGGATGGAGCTTTACTTGCCGCCCGGAAGCATAACGACGGGATTGACTATTCGGCCTGGCTGCTTCTGGCCGTCGACCAGGCTCTTATCGAAGCGGGGACCAAACTCGAACAGGTGGACCTGTTTGCCGTCGCTACCGGACCAGGCTCCTTTACCGGCCTGCGCGTGGGACTGACAACGGTCAAGGCGTGGGCTGAGGTCTATCGGAAGCCTACGGTCGGGGTGTCGCGACTGGAGGCCATCGCAGGGTCACTCGATGCACGGTCGGAATTCATCGCCGCCTGTTATGACGCCAGCCGGGGCCAGCTTTTTGGGGCCTTATATCGACCGCATTCCGGAACGACCTCGCGGTTCGGCGACGAGCGGGTGCTCGCTCCAGAAGAGTTCGTCGATTGGGTGGAGAACGTGGCCGGGAAGGAAGCCGTCTCCTGGGTGTCACTCGATCCGGGGTTGCTCGAGAACGTGGACAAGCTGAAAGCACGGATTGCCGTCGCCGACACCTTCGACCGGTGCACGACGGAGCTGGCCTCGGTCATCGGCGCACTGGCCGAGAAGCGCGCTTCCCAAGGCGATTTCAGCGATCCACTCCTGCTCGATGCGAATTACGTCCGCCGGTCGGACGCGGAGATTTTCTGGAAGGAACCAGCGGCCCATGTGCGCGGAACCTGAATCGGCGCCGAATTTGACCAGGGTGGCGCGATGTCCGCGAGAGGAATTAGACCAGGTCCGGGAGATTCTGGAGGCCTCGCCCGAGGCCTCGGGTTGGTCCCGTGCTGCTTTGGCTGCAATCCATCAACAGGATCCGGACCATTTACTGATCGGGTGGCGCGGTCCGGAACTGGCGGGCTTTATTTCGGGGAGAGTCGCCGCAGACGAGGGCGAAATCCTGAACCTGGCGGTGAGGGAGCGATTCAGGCGCCAGGGCGTTGGTAAGGCCCTGCTGCAAACGCTCCTCGATCTCTTTGTGCGGGAACATGTCAGGCATGTGTTCCTCGAAGTGCGCGAATCCAACCGGAATGCGGTCTCCTTCTACCGAAGCATGGGTTTCCGCGAAGTGGGACGCCGAGACGGCTATTATCGGGAGCCCAAAGAGGCCGCATTGGTGCTCGGCCTCGAGGATCTCTCGCGGGCTGGTACTACCTGACGGTACCGAAGGTCCAACAAAATTCACAGGCCAGGTACCGATTTACTCTTGACGGGGATTTTCCCGGTGCTAGTCTGCGTTCATGTAGTGTTCACATTCCAGTCAAGAGGAGACACGCATGGCCACAGCGCAGCGGAGTCCTCGGGACGTAATTTTCGAATCAGACGCCGAGTATCAGCGTCTGGCCGAAAAGCACCACCAGTACGAAGTCGAACTTCAGAAACTCTCGCAGTCGCCTTACCTCAGTTCCGAAGACCTCATCGAAGAAATCCGGCTAAAAAAGCTGAAGCTTCATGTAAAGGATGAAATGGAGCGCATTGCCGCGCACACCCACAGTGCGCGCGCTAAACATACGCAGTAGCCCGCCGTTAATCACCTACCCGGCAGACCGAACTGTCGTAGAATGACCAAAGCCGTCCCGCGGCCATCGCCGCGAAGGAGCAGGGAAGGGTATGGTCCGGGAAGGGTATTGGTTCGGATTGCCGCCAATTCTGTTGGGAGTAGCGCTTCTGGTTTTCGGAAGAGACTGGTTGCTTGCTGCCGGTCTAGTCCTCTTTCTTCTCGGTCTTTTTGTGTTCAGCTTCTTTCGCAATCCGGACCGTATCGTACCGGGTGAGCCTGGCCTGATTGTGTCGCCCGCAGATGGTCGCGTCGTGGTGGTGAAGGAGGAAGCCCGCGACGGATGCCCCGGCAAGCGGATCAGTATTTTTCTGGCAGTCTGGAATGTGCACGTGAACCGTGCGCCCGTTGCAGGGAAGATCCTCCGGGTGGACTACCAGCCCGGAAAGTTTCTGGCCGCTTGGGATGAAAACGCCTCGTTCGAAAACGAGCAGAATATTTTTACTCAGTCTACCGAGCACGGCGAGATCGTTTACAAGCAGATCGCAGGTTGGGTGGCGCGCCGTGTGGTGTCCTGGAAGAAGGCGGGTGATACGGTGGGACGAGGTGAGCGCATCGGCCTGGTTCGATTTGGTTCCCGCATGGACGTCTGGCTGCCCGGCGAGCCGGAAATCGTCGTAAAGATCGGACAGCGGGTGCGGGGTGGGTCGAGCGTGCTCGCCCGTATGCTTGCTCCGGCCAGCGTCGCGACCGACGGAACCGTTCCGCGTTCCGGAAAATCCTCGCAGAAAATGGAACAAGACCCGGGCTCGTAGTACTCTTTGGTGGGGTAAACGGACGCGCAATGGACGCAATCGAACAGCAAAGCATGCCCTTTCCTGAGGTTAAGAAACAGGTACGACGATTTCGCCGTGGGATATTCCTGTTGCCCAGTCTTATGACTGGCGCGAATTTGCTCTGTGGGTACTACGCTTCGATCGCCGCGCTGATGGGCGGAAGGGAAGATTTTGATCACGCCGCGAAAGCCATTGGCATCGCGATTTTGTTTGACTCGCTGGACGGCCGCATCGCCCGAATGACCGGAACGAATACGGAGTTTGGAGTGCAATTCGATTCGTTGGCCGATGTGGTGAGTTTTGGTATTGCCCCGGCCATTCTCGCCTATGCCTGGGGCTACCGGAACCTGGCCGCGGTGAACGGGGACTCTTTCCTCGGGCATTTTGCCTGGCTTTGCTGCCTGGCGTTTCTGATCTGCTCGGCCTGGAGGCTGGCGCGGTTCAACGTGAAGGGAATGGAACCGGGCGGAAACAAGAATTTTGTGGGAATGCCGACGCCTGCCGCCGCCGGTGTGGTGGCGGCGATTGTGCACGCCTGCCATTGGCTCGGACCGGTTGGCGATCACCGGTGGTCGTATGCGTGGTTTGTGCTGCTGCTTGTGCTTGGGGCGCTGATGACCAGTACGGTGCGCTATTACAGCTTCAAAGATGTTCCCTGGGCGCGTAAGCAGCCTTCCGTTTTCATCATCCTGGTCGTCATGTTTGTGGGCATAATCTGGCGTTATTCGGAATATGCACTGGTTGTCCTGGCAGGAACCTACGCCATCACGGGAATTATTCTGCATATTCTGCGGGCCTTCCGGCATCGCTCCGGCGCCAGGACTGCTTGACCCATGGCACCTGACCGTCACGCGGAGAGAATCGTGATTGCCGGCGCCTCTTCACTCCTCGGGGGCGAACTGAAATCGGTTCTCGAAGAGAGCCGGTTTGCGGGCTGGGACATCCGGCTGGTCGACGAGGACCTTGCTGCTGGCACGCTCACCGAGGCTGCCGGGGAAGCAGCCATCATTCAACGGGTCGAGGAAGACTCCTTTCGAGGCGCGCGCTATGCTTTTCTGACCGGTTCAACCGCCTTTGCCAAGCAGTGCCTCCTGCCTGCCAAGCAAGCCGGCGCGACTATTATCGATTATTCGCGCGCCAGCCTTTCCGACCCGGACGCTACGCCTTGGTTCCCCCGCATTGAAGCACTGACAGGGAAAAGCGTGATGAAGAATTCCAAGACATTTTGTGTTTTTTCCGCTGCCGGCACGGCCCTGGCCACTTTGGCGCTGGCCCTGCAGGCGGTGGGTCTCGAGAGGCTGGTTGCCGTCGTATTCCAGCCGGTTTCCGAAGCCGGCCGGGCGGGGATTGAGGAACTGGAAATCCAGACGACACAATTGCTCTCGTTTCAAGGCATCGGCTCTCCGGTTTTCGGCACCCAGACGGCGTTTAACCTGCTTCCCCGATTTGGCAGCGAGAGCCATGAGAATTTGCAGCAAAGCCTGCTCCAGATCCGCGCGGAGATGAGTGCGGTCCTCCGCGACACGGGCAACGACTCCAAGGTCACTTTGAATTTGGTTCACGCACCCGTGTTTTACGGGACGACTTTCAGCGCCTCCGCCGATCTCGGGGCCAAACCGGATTTGGCGGAGCTCACCGGTGTCTGCAGGGATGCAGGATTTTCGATCGTACCGGCGAGCGAGCCGGGGCCCAGCAACGTCAGCGTTGCAGGAGAGAGTTCCGTGTACTTGCGGTCGCCGGAGCCGGATGTTTCGCGCGACCGTGCCTGGTGGTTCTGGGGAGCGGCAGACAACTTGCGATTGCCCGCCTGGAGCGGGTGCAAACTTGCGGAAGGACTGGAAGGATGAGCCTCGGACGTTGTAGCGCGCTTTTTTTCGGGCTGGCGTTTTGCAGCTTCCTGGGGGGGTGCGGCTATCATCTGGCCGGTCATGGTCCGGACGCGCTGCCGAAGAGCATTCATGTCATTGCCGTCCCGGCGCTCGAAAACAAGACCAACGGGTTCAAGGTCGAGCAGAAGCTGACCGCGGCAACGATCCACGAATTTTTGACCAAGACCCGCTACAAGGTAGTTTCGGACCCGGAGAGCAGTGACGCGGTGTTAACAGGGAAGGTGCTCAGCATGGAGGTGGTGCCGCTTTTGTTCCAGAGCGCGACTTCGACTTCGACCACTTCACAAGCAACCGCGATGTTGGTCACCATGAAATGCGAAATCACGCTGACCGAGCGTGATAATGGCAAAGTCCTCTACCACACCGACAATTATGTTTTTCGCAATGAATACCAGCTCGGTTCGACCGGAGCCGCCACACCCACCCAGGGCCAGGTCGAGACATTCTTTCAGGAAGGTGAGCCAATGATGGACCGAATGGCGCAAGATTTTGCCACTCGGCTGGTGGCAGCGGTGACAGAGAATTACTGATGGCCCGTCTGAATGTGGAACAACTGAGGGAACGACTCGAAAAGGGGAAGGTGATCCCTTGCGTTCTGCTGATGGGAGACGAGTTTTACCTGCGCGACACGTGCCGCGCCGCACTGATTGAAAAGTACGTGCCGGAGGCGGCCCGCACCTGGGCGGTTTCGCGTTTTTCGGCCGCGCGCGGAGAGACCCAGGCGGCGCTCGATCAGTCGCAAACCTTACCGATGCTCTCGTCTCAGCAAGTGGTGTTTCTCGAGGAGGCCGAAGCGATCGAGAAGCTCGGAGAGAAGGCCCGCGAAGAGGCCCTCGAGGGAATCATGGCGTATCTGCAGGATCCCGCCCCGTTCACCGTCTTCGTCATCGAGGCTGAGAAGCTGGATATGCGCATGCTTCTCGGGAAGAAGCTTGCCGAACTGGCGCTGGTGGTTGAAGTTGGGCTCGGTGAGAAACAGGAAGAACGGCTGGTCGCTGCCGAAGCCCTGGCGAAGGCCCTGGCCCGGGAGCGGAGCATCACCCTTGAGAAGGGTGCGGCCGAGGATCTGGCGCAGTTCGTCAACGGCGACCTGCTGCGGCTAAAGACGGAAGTGGACAAGCTTGCTACGTATGCCGCGGAGCGAAAGACCGTCCGGCGGGAGGATGTTACCGCGCTGGTGGTTTCCGAGCAGGCCACCACGATCTGGGAAGTCGCCGATCTATTGGCCTCGCACCAGCCCCGCAAGGCGCTGGAGTTTATTGACCGCCTCTTGCGCGACGGCGAGGAGCCCGTGGTGATGGTCGGCGGGCTGGCCTGGATGTATCGAAAGCTGGTCGAAGCCAGCGAAGTGCGCGGCGTGATGAACGGATGGCAGGCCGCTAGAGTGCTCGGAATGCGTCCCGAACAGGCGGAGTTGGCGGTTCAATGCGCGCGGAAAATTCCTCGCGACCGGTTGCTCGATGGGTTGCGGGCCTTGCAGGAAGCGGATAACCGACTGAAGGGGGGTGCCAAGGACGTGCGGGCGATTATGGAATTTCTGGTCTGGAGACTCAGCGGTGACCGCGCCGCCGCGGCCAGTTGATTTTTTCCCAATAAGAAAAGGCGGGCATTGCGTTGCTCTGCCCGCCGGAAATTCACGATAGGATTCGGTTACTTTGCAGACTTGGCCTTCATCTGGTTGTAGGCCAGTGCGAGGCGGGACTTATAGCGGTTCCCGGTGTTTTCGTGCAATACGCCCTTGGCGATGGCCGCGTCGATTGCCGACATCGTGGGCTGTAGAAGGTTCGCGGAAGCCGTGGCATCGCCCGCGGTAATTGCAGTACGCAGGTGCTTGATGACGCTGCGGACACGGGTGCGGTTCGCGCGGTTCACTTCCGCACGTTGACGAGATTGCGCCGCGCGCTTTAAAACGGACTTCTTCTTTTTCTTAACTTTGGTAGCCTGACCTTGGGCCATCTAACGCTCCTTATGCGCTTTGTTCAAACTATTAGTTTGAAGCGAGTGAGCACTCTTTGTCAAACGACGTAAAACCCGCAGCCCGTGTGCCCCTGGGCGCAAATCTGCCGCAGCTTGGCAGACCGGACGGACCTCCGGTGTCCGGAACCTTTTCAGCCGCCAAGCGCGACCAATTGTGCTTGCTCGTGAATTCACGCAACCCGATTATCACCGTCGAGACCAGCGAGGAGCAGAGGTTTTCTCTCTTGCTCGATCGGGTTGCCGACCGTCTGTCCCTGCCTCTTTACACCTGGAGTGTGACGACCGGGCTGGCTCGAGCTGGCGGGGTGGCGCTATACAATTCCGACCAACCGGAGCAGGCGCTCACCAACATCGCCACTATTCAGGGTGACGGGATATTCCTGCTGAAGGATTTCGTGCGGTATTGCGACAACGACCGGGTGAGCAGGAGACTTCGCGAACTCGCCGACGGATTCCGAACCGCACGGCGCTCGATGGTCCTTTTGGCGGCTTCGCTCGCGCTGCCCGCCGAGCTGAGCGCGGATGCGGTGGAGTTTCAGCTGGGTCTGCCGTCAGCCGAAGAGTTGCTCGGGGGAGTGAAGGCTACTCTTGCGGAAATGAACGCCCGGGACGGTCTGCCAAATTCTCTCGATGCCGTCGGCCTCGGGCAACTCGCCAAAAATCTTACCGGCCTCCCCGAGGAAGAGGCGCTTCGCGTTCTGCGGCAGGCCGTGCTGGCTCGCGGAAAGTCCGATGCCGGATTGCTTGACGACGTCCTTGAGGCCAAGCGACAGGCGCTGCGGACCGAAGGTCTGCTCGAAAACGTCAAACGCGACGCCTCGTTCAGTGACGTGGCCGGATTACAGCGGCTCAGGGATTGGATTGCCAAGCGCAAGAGTGCCTGGACACCGGAGGGTCAGCGTTTTGGCCTGGTTCCGCCGAAGGGGATCCTGATCACCGGAGTGCAAGGCTGCGGAAAGAGTCTTGCTGCCCGCGCCGTCGCCGGGGAATGGGGCTATGAACTGGTGCGCCTGGATGCGGGCGCGCTGTACGACAAATTTGTCGGGGAAAGCGAGAGACGGTTGCGCAAAGCGCTCGAACTTGCGCAGAAGCTTTCACCCGTCGTCTTGTGGATCGACGAGATTGAAAAGGCCTTCGCCTCGGCCGGGAGCAGCGGCGACGCGGATGCGGGCCTTTCGCAGCGGCTCCTTGCGACTCTCTTGACCTGGATGCAGGAACGCGAAAGTGGCGTCTTCCTGGCGGCCACTTCCAATAACATCACGGTGCTGCCTCCGGAGATGCTCCGCAAGGGGCGTTTCGACGAGATTTTCTTTGTCGACCTTCCCAATGTACCCGTTCGCGCGGCCCTGTTCACATTGCATCTGAAGAAACGCGGCCGCGATGCCAGCACCTTCGACGTGGCCAAACTGGCCGCGGAGAGTGAAGGGTTCTCGGGTGCGGAGATAGAGCAAGCGATCGTTTCCGGGCTGTATACCGCCTTTAGTCAAAAGCAGCCGCTCTCGACGGAGGTTCTTCTCGGAGAGATCCACTCGACCCAGCCGCTCAGCGTGACCCGGGCGGAGGAGATTACATCGATCCGCGAGTGGGCCAAGAGCCGCGCTGCACCTGCCGACTGAAAACGGCCCGGTGTGGGGGAGCACCGGGCCGTTCCCGTAGGGGGGCTGTTACTTTTTTTGTTCCAGGGTAAACGGGAAATCGAAGACCACGTCTCCCACCGGCACGCGAAGGGAAAGCTCGTGGGCACTCGCATCGCGCTCAAACCACATCACGCCAGCGGCTTTCTGGCCGGACGGCAGGGCACCGGGCTTGAGGGCAATCGCTTGCAGGTCGACCGATTCGCTGCGGGCAAAGGCGACATGCTTTTCCGAAGCCTGCGCCACATGGGGATTCAGGTAATCCGGGGTTGCGGAATTGCGGTCCGCCTGCTGGTTCAGAACGGCGCCGGCCGGATGCACCGCAGCACTTGGCGAGGGAACCGCATCGGCGCTGGTCCAAAGCACCTGGTGTGTGGGGGCGTGGGCGACCTTTTCGGGCGAGGTAGCCAACAGGGCTTTCAGATTCGGGATCAGCTCATCAAGGGTAACGATCCCGGGTACGACTTCGACCGCGGTTTCGCCCTGGTTGGAAATCGCCACATTCGCCCGATACTTCCATCCGCTGTCCTGCAACGAGACCTGCACGGTGATTCCGTTCGCGGTAATGGATTCAACGTGACGCCCCCGGCTGATAAATTCCGTGCAACCCGGTGCGCCCGCTTCCCATCGTGCCACGCCATTGACCGCCGCTGCGACCGAGGGCAGCGGCTTGATGGCAGGAGCCGCCGGTTCATCGGACTCCGTGATCAGGTACATCCGCGCCACGTAGCCTTCCTGCCCTCCTTTGGTCCGGATGCGCGCCGTGTATCCTTCGCGGTCGGCGAGGATAACGACGGTATCGCCGCAGGCGAGTGAACCGACGATTCGCAAGGGTAACGCCTGTTGTTCATCGGCTGTGAAGGGGATGCTGGTAACGCCGGGACATTTGACCACCGCCGTTGACGCCGGCGCGGGAGCGACGGTTGGTGTTTCCTCCGCGGCAGACGCCGGCAGTCCGGCCAGCACGACAGCGGAAGCAAGGATGAGATGTTTTGCGGACCCGAACATGAACTTTCCTCCCTCAGTTGTTTCTTTATCCCGGTACTGCACCACGCGATAGGTGTGATTTTTGGGTGAGGGGGTGTTAGCGTCTATAGTTCTCGGGTACCAGAGTACAGGTAATTTCCGCGCCACTGTCCCTGGCCCGGAATTCTGTACCGGAGTACAGGTGAACCAACTGGAGCGTGGTCTCATGAAAAAGCCTATGCTGCTGTGCACGGGCGTGTTGTTGCTTCCGGTTTCTCTTTGGGCCCGGCAATCTCCCGCCGCCGAAGCTTCTAAGAAAGCGATGGAAAATTGCGAGAATTTGTCGTCGCTCGAGAAGAAAATGGAGGCCCTCGAGACGCAACTAAAGGACTGGCCCGGACTCTCCCGGTACCGCAAAGCGAATGCGGAGTTGAGCGCACCCGCGGAGGACCAAAAACGCGTCGTGTTCCTCGGTGACTCGATCACAGATAGCTGGCAGAACCCGCAGTCTGGCGGATTCTTCCCGGGGAGGCCGTACATCGACCGGGGTATCAGCGGACAAACGACTCCGCAGATGCTGCTCCGTTTCCGGCCGGATGTGCTACTGCTGCGGCCGCGCGGAGTGGTGATACTGGCGGGCACCAATGACATTGCAGGAAATACCGGCCCTATGACGCTGGACGAGATTGAAGGGAATCTGGCCTCTATGTCCCAACTGGCGCATGCGAACGGTGTTCGCGTGGTGCTCTGTTCGGTTCTGCCGGTAAGCGACCCGATCGCCCCGGACGGCAAGATGATCCTCCAGACAGAGAGGCGCCCCCCGGAAAAGATCCTCGCGCTTAACGAGTGGATCAAGAAATATGCCGCGGCGAACGACGATGTTTACCTGGACTATTTTGCCGCCATGGCGGATGAGGCATGGTCTGCTCAAGAGCGAACTCACTGCGGATGGTTTGCATCCGAACAGCAAGGGCTACGCGGTCATGGCGCCATTGGCGGAGAATGCCATTTTGCTGGCGCTGTCGGGGAAGCCTTGATCAATCCATCCACAGGCTCCATTTCTTTCACAGTAGTCTAACTTGACCCCTGCGCGGGTGTGCGCTAGCTTGAAGGGAGTTTCTCCGTATTCAGGCTGTGCGACAGCCGAAAAGCTTCGGGAGGAAACCCATCGGCCACCCATTTCGGGCAGCAACGCAACCTTCCAACTGGATGAAGCGAACCATTCACATTTCCGGGAAACTGGAACCGTTCTTCGGAACATTGGACGAAAATATACGCCTTCTCGAGGACGTACTTCAGGTGCGGACCCACCTGAACGATACCCGGCTTACGATCGAAGGCGCGCAGGAGTCCGTCGACCAGGCGGTGCGAATCGTCGAGGAGTACAACCACCTCACGCGCCACGGACGGGTGCTTTCGAATGCTGAAATCAAGGCACTCATGCGCGTGGCCACCGAGGAGCCGAATACCTCGCCTCGCGGCATGTTCGAGAGCGGGCGCACGCGGTCGTTTGGCAAGAAAACGGTAACTCCGAAAAACGCCAGCCAGCGCCGGTATATGGAAGAGATCGAAAACCATGACATGACCTTCGGCATTGGCCCGGGCGGCACGGGGAAGACCTATCTGGCCGTCGCCATGGCGGTCAGCGCCCTGCTTACCAAGCAGGTCAATCGCATCATCCTTGCACGGCCCGCGGTCGAAGCCGGAGAACGGCTGGGATTTTTGCCCGGCACGCTGCAGCAGAAGATCGATCCCTATATGCGCCCGCTTTACGACGCGCTGTACGACATGTTGGACGCGGACAAACTGGAGCGCTTCCTCGAAAAAGGCATCATTGAAGTGGCTCCGCTGGCATTTATGCGCGGGCGCACTCTGAATGATTCATTCGTGATCCTGGACGAAGCGCAGAATACCACCAGCGAGCAGATGAAAATGTTCCTGACGCGCCTGGGCTTCAACTCCAAGGCGGTGATCACCGGCGACGTCACGCAGATCGACTTACCCACGGGGAAGAAATCCGGCCTGGTCGAGGCGATGGAGGTCTGCGGCCGCATCCCGGGAATCAGCGTGAACCAGTTCGGAGAAAAAGACGTGGTGCGTCACAACCTGGTGCAGCAGATCATTCGTGCGTACGAGGAGCATGACGCCACGCACCCGCAAAGAAGTGGCAACAGTCAGGGGCGCGGCAAGGATGCCCCCGCTCCGGAGAAATCCCTGTCGTAGTCCAGAATGCCGAACCACAGACGCGAGCCCGGGGTCCCCGTGACCGAGCGTCACGCTACTGCAATGGAAAACTGCCAGAAGTCGGTGCCTATTTCGCTGCCGGTGTTGGTGCGATTCCTGGAGCGCCTGAACCGGGAGCTAGGTCTAAAGCCCGACTCCTCGTTCGTTCGTTTCGTTACCGACCAGGAGATGGCTCGGCTGAATCGGGAGTTTCGCCACCAGAAGAAAACCACGGACGTACTTTCGTTCCCCTCGGAACCGCGGACTCGGCCCGCAGATCTCCGCCGCCGCACAAGAGCGCTCGACGGCGTCTTCCTCGGGGACATCGCCATCTCGCCGCGCGTTGCGCGGCGGAATGCGAAAACGTTTGGCCGAAGCATGACAGAAGAAATCTGCATTCTCCTGTTACATGGTGTTTTGCACCTTCTGGGATATGATCACGAGACCGATCGCGGTGAAATGGAACGTGTGGAAGCCAAGCTGCGGATTCGGTTGGGGCTGAGCTGATGTGGCTTTGGGCCTACGTCGGCAGTTTATTGGTTCTCGGGCTGGGCCTGCCGATTTTTTCCTATCTCACGCTTATCTACCGCGAACTCGGGCGCATGACCACCGGGCGGGTCCACGAACACCTGGACATCTTTGAGGCGGAAATCGAGCCCAAGCTGCAGATCAATCGCAGGAGTGGCGGCCGGACGTTCCGCATCCTCGGCCACTTCTGGCTGGCGTTTGTCGTTCTCGAGACCACCCGCGGGGTGGTGTACCTGGTTCCCAATAGTTGGGAAGCGGGCCTGCAATTTCTGGTGTTCCTCACGCTCGAAGTTGTCATTGCCATGCATTTCATCCCGGACATGCTGCTCTACCGCACCACCGGCCGGTGGCTGCTCCCGCTGCTGCCGCTGATCCGGACCGCCATGTGGCTAGTGTGGCCAATCCGGGTTTTCCTCGAAGGCGCCGAATCGCTGGCGCGCATTTCCGAACAGGAAGTCGAACGAACCGAGGAGCAGCGAACGGAAGAGGGAATTGAAGCGCTCGTCGAAGTCGCAGAAGAGGAAGGGATCATCGAGCCGGAGCAGGCCGACCTGATCGAGCAGGTGGTTGAATTCAGTGACAAGCGGGTGCGGGAAGTCATGACCCCGAGGCCGGATGTGGTCGCCATTCAGGCGGATGCTTCGCTCGAGGAACTGCACGCCAAGTTTCTGGAAACCAAGTTTGCGAAAATGCCGGTGTATGAAAATACGCCGGACGATATTATCGGCGTGGTGCACACGCAGGATCTGTTGCAGATTGCTGACACCGACCTTCCGAGGCGGAAGGTGCGGGAACTGATCAAGCCGATTCTTTTTGTTCCCGAAACAAAGGCCGGCTCCGATCTCTTGCGGGAGATGCGGCAAAAGGGACAGTCCATGGTGGTGGTGATCGATGAGCACGGCTCGGTGGCGGGAATAGCGACGGTCGAAGACCTGGTCGAGGAAATTGTCGGCGAGAGCGGCGCCGATGAGATGAAGCTGGCACCGGACGCGGTTCGGGAGCCGGATGGCAGCCTGATCCTTCGGGGCAGCATGTCCATCTCTGATGCTGAGAAACTCCTTGCCGTACGGTTCGGCGATCATTCCGATGACACGGTAACCACGGTCGCCGGTCTTCTCAGTCACGCGCTGGGCAAAGTACCCGCTCCAGGAGACAGAATCGATCTGGAGGGTTTTCGCTTCGAGGTGCTAGAGGCGAACCAGCGCAAGGTGTTGCGTCTACGTGCTCGGCGGCTAGCAGCAACCGGTTAAAGCCATCCTTACGGAAGAACCAGATTTCGAGTTTGAGGCTGTTCATTTCCTGATGGCCGGGGCTGCGTGAACCGGTCGAAATCGAGGATCCCGGGGGGAGAGACATGAAATTATTTGCAAATGGGTTCGCGCGCGTTGTTTTTGGTTTTTCGCTGGCACTCTGCGCCGCATCGGTTTTGCCCGCGCAGGAAGCTCCACCCGCAGTCTCAGATGTCAACATGACCTGGGGGGTTAAGATCCCCCTGCGCGACGGGGTTTCGCTGAATGCCACCGTCTATCGACCGCGCGACCAAAAAGAGCCTCTGCCGGTCATATTCACGTTCACTCCCTATATCGGCGATTCCTACACCGACCGCGCGATGTATTTTGCCAGCCACGGCTACGTCTACGCACTCGTGGATGTGCGCGGGCGGGGAAACTCCGAAGGGAGCTTTGAACCGTTCGCGAACGAGGGGCGCGACGGCTACGATGTGACTGAGTGGCTTTCGAAACAGTCCTACTCCACGGGAAAAGTGGCCATGTGGGGCGGCTCTTATGCGGGGTTCGACCAGTGGGCCGTGGCCAAGGAATTCCCCCCGCATCTCGCGACGATTGTGCCGGCCGCGGCAGCCCACCCTGGCGTGGATTTTCCCTTTCAATACAACCTCTTTTATCCTTACGACATGCAGTGGCTGACCTTCACGAGTGGGCGCACGGGCAACAGCAATACGTTCGGAAACGACAAGTTCTGGAGCGCCAAGGCGCGCGAAATGTACAAGGCGCACAGTGCCTTCGAAGAGTACGACACACTGGTGGGCAACCCTTCTCCCATTTTTCAAAAGTGGCTCGAACATCCGACGCCGGACGCCTACTACGATGCCATGGTTCCAAGTTCCGATCAGTACGGCAAAATCAACCTGCCGATTCTTACCATCACCGGCCATTATGACGGCGATCAACCGGGCGCTTTCACCTTCTACCGGCGCCACATGGCATCAGGTTCGGCACAAGCGAAGGCCAATCATTACTTGATCATCGGACCTTGGGATCACGCGGGCACACGGACGCCCAAGACGGAAATGGGCGGGCTCAAATTCGCGGAAGCCAGCGCGCTGGACCTGAACAAACTACACAACGACTGGTATGCCTGGACGATGAAGGCCGGCCCCAAGCCCGAGTTTCTCAAAAAGAGGGTGGCCTATTACGTCATGGGCGCGGAACAATGGAAATACGCTGATAGCCTGGAAGCCATCGCGAACGGAAAACTCATATTTTATCTTTCTTCGAATGGCGGAGCGTCCGATGTCTTTCATTCCGGGACGCTACTCCCCGAGCGAGTTGCCGGTTCCTCTGCGCCTGATTCCTGGACCTACGATCCCTTGGACACCCGCCCCGGCGACGCCGAGCCGGCCGAGAATCCTTCCTATCTGACCAGCCAGGCGGGGATGACGAACCTGTTTGGAGAAGGCGCCATTTACCATAGCGAACCCTTCACGGCGGCGACGGAAGTGAGCGGTTTTCCGATTGCCAGCGTGTGGCTCACGATGGATGTGCCAGACACGGATTTGGCAGTGGAATTATTCGAGATTCTCCCCGATGGGAGTTCCATCCAGCTCAGCACCGCCAGCATGCGGGCGCGCTATCGCGAGTCCCTGAGGGTGGAAAGACCGGTGGCTGCCGGGAAACCAGAGAAGTATGTCTTTGACAATTTTACCTTTTTCTCCCGGCAGGTGGCCAAGGGGAGCCGCCTGCGGTTGCTGGTTGCCAGTGTCAATACGCCTTCAGCTGAGAAGAACTACAATAGTGGTGGCGTTGTCGGGAGAGAGACCGGCAAGGATGCGCGCACCGCGCATATTCAGTTGTTGCACGATGCCGAGCACCCCAGTGCTTTGGAACTCCCCATCGTAAAGTGAGAGGCACCGTGGCACCGAAAAAAGTCCAGGCAACAGACAAGAAGAAGCGGGCCGGCTTTGTGGCCATTATTGGACGGCCCAATGCCGGGAAATCGACGCTGCTAAACCGGTTCGTCGGTCAGAAGGTGGCGATAGTCACTTCTAAACCGCAGACTACGCGGAACCGCATTCAGGGAATTGTGACCCGACCCGAAGGGCAAATCGTCTTTGTCGATACGCCCGGAATACATGAAGCGACGACGGCACTCAACCGGCAGATGATGCGCGAGGTGGCGGCGGCGCTCGAAGGCATCGATGTGTTGCTCATGATGGTGGATGCCACGAGAACACTGCCGCACGCCGACTCATTCCTCTTGGACAAGGGACAGCGCTTTGTCGGGAAGACCATCCTGGCCCTGAACAAGATCGACCGCGTGCCGAAACCGAAGTTGCTGCCGCTCCTTGATGCATTCGCAAAGGCCTTTCCCTTTGCCGCGCTGGTGCCGATCTCGGCGTTGCGGGGTGACGGCTGCGAAGAGTTGATGCAGGAGATCCTGAAGCATCTCCCCGAGGGGGAAGCGTTCTTCCCGGACGATCAGATCACCGACCAGCCGGAACGATTCTTGGTGGGTGAGATTATCCGTGAGAAGGCAATCGACCTCACCTATCACGAAGTGCCACACGCGCTGGCGGTGGTGATCGATCAATTTGAGGAGAAGCCGTCGCTTCTGCGGATTCACGCCACACTGCATGTTGAACGCGATTCGCAGAAGAAAATTCTGATCGGCCACAAGGGCGACATGCTGAAGAAAATCGGTACGGCCGCCCGCAAGGAACTGGAGAAACTGCTGGGAACAAAGATATTTCTGGCCATGTTTGTGAAGGTGGTTGAAGACTGGCGGGAGAATCCGCAGAAAGTAAGAGAGCTCGACTGGCATTCGCAACTCGAGGCTTTGGTCGAAAAACAGCCCTCACAGCGCGACGAAGACTAGTTTATTCCGGGGCCGCGATCCCGAGGGATTTCATCTTGCGGTAGAGATGAGAGCGCTCGAGTCCCAGCGCGGACGCGGTCTGGGTCATGTTCCAGCGGTGTTCCTGAAGCTTGCGCAGGATAAATTCCCGCTCGTAGGCACTGCGCGCCTCGTGCAGGGTGGAGTAGGGGTGCTGCGGACTTTCGGCCACACCGCGGAACAGTTCCGGCGGCAGATGGTGCGGTTCAATACGGGCTTGCGGGCAGACGATGACCAGCCGCTCGACCAGGTTCTTTAGTTCCCGCACGTTGCCGGGCCAGGGATACCGCACCAGAATTTCCAGTGCCGCATCGCTCAATTCCCGGGTCTTTTTTCCGTATTCGGAACTGAATTCGTTTAGAAAAAACCGGGCCAACACGGGAATGTCTTCCTTGCGGTCGCGCAATGGCGGCACATGGAAGGGAATCACATTCAGGCGGTAGAAGAGGTCCTGGCGAAAAGCGCCGCGGGCAATCTCCTGCTCCAGATTCTTGTTGGTTGCGGCGAGTACGCGAACATCGACGTTCAGCGTCTGGTTGGAGCCGATCGGTTCGATGCGTTGTTCCTCGAGGACCCGCAGCACCTTTGATTGCGTGCGATGGCTCATGTCGCCCACTTCGTCCAGGAAGAGCGTGCCGCCATCAGCTTTTTGGAATTTTCCGGTTTTATCGTCCGTGGCGCCACTGAAGCTGCCTTTGACGTGACCGAATAACTCCGATTCGATGAGCTCCTCGGGAATTGCCGCGCAGCTCACCTCGACGAACGGCCCCTTGCTGCGCAGGCTGTTGGCGTGCAGCGCCCGGGCCACCAGTTCCTTGCCCGTACCGCTCTCCCCGTAGATGAGCACGCGGCCGTTGGTCGGAGCAGTGACGGCAATCTGCTGGCGCAGCGCCTTCATCGGGACGCTGTCGCCAATTACCTGGTACCGGTGAACCAACTCGTCCCGCAGGGTTTCATTCTCTTCGGCCAGGCGCCGCTGCTGCAACGCATTGCGCACCAGCACGATCACCTTCTCGAGGGAGAGCGGCTTCTCGATGAAGTCGAACGCTCCTAGCTTCGTCGCACGGACTGCGGTTTCAATATTTCCGTGTCCGGATATCATGATCACGGCCGGCGCGCGCGGCAGATCCTGGATGCGCTTGAGCGCTTCCATTCCATCCATGCCCGGTAGCCATATGTCCAGCAAAACAACCTGGATTTCGCCCTTGGCGATCAGTCGCAACGCGTCTTCCGCGGAAGCTGCCGATTCGACGGAATAGCGCTCGTCCCGGAGAATGGAAGCCAGGGATTCGCGGATGCCTATTTCGTCGTCAACAATCAGGAGTTTGGGATGGAAAGTCATCGATCCTTATCCGCGCCGGAGCGCTCCATTCCCGCGATGGCGGACAATTCCGCAACGGGCAATTCAATCAGGAATCGAGAGCCTGCCGGCCGGTTGTCTTCCACACGCAAAGAGCCGCCATGCTCGGAAATGATCCGGGCGGCAATGGCCAGTCCGAGTCCGGTACCGCGATCCTTCGTGGAAAAATGCGGCAGAAAGAGCTTGTCCTTGTCTTCGGGCGAAATGCCGTATCCGGTATCGGCGACGGCTATCTCAATCGTATCGGATTCCGCACGCAAATGGGTGGCTACCGTGATTTCGCGCAACGTGGCGCCTTCGAGGGCTTCGGCGGCATTATCGATCAGATTGATGATCACACTCCGAAGCAGCGGACCGTCGGCTCGGATGGCCGGCAGGTTGTCTTCGAGTGAAGTTCTCAGTTGAATGCCGTCCAGCCGGCCCGAAAAGACCTCCAGCGCTTCGTGGACGGCCGTATTGGCATCGGTCGGTTGCAGTTTGGCAGCGGGGAAGCGAACGAACTGGGAAAACTCATTCACCAGGGCGGACAGGGTGGCGACTTCGCGAACGATCAACTTCGAGGACTCCTGAGCGATGCGCGTGAGATCGGGATCCTTGGACTTGGCGTTGTCACCTGGCTGCCGCTCGAGATGATGCAGGATTCTCTGCGCCGAAAGTTGGATGGGGGTAAGCGGATTCTTGATTTCGTGTGCGATGCGACGTGCCACTTCCTGCCAGGCAGCGGATTTCTGCGCGCGGAGCACCTCGGTCAGGTCGTCGAATACCAGGACGTAGCCGGTGTTGGCCCGCCGCGGGCCGAGCGAGCTGACCGTGACGGCCAAATGCAGGACCCGGTCGCTGACTACAACCTCAATTTCGCGGGAGACGACGCCCATTCTCAAGGAGCGCCTCATCAGTTGCAGCAAAATGCGATCCGCCTCCGGTCCCACCAGGCTCTCAAGCGATCCGGCGTCCTTGAAGGAGGACTGGAACATTTTCTCGAGCGCCGTATTGGTTCGCTGGATGCCTCCGTTGGCATCCAGATAAATGACCCCTGCCGGAATGTTTTCTAGGACCGTTTCCATCAATTGCCGCCGGCGCTCCAGTTCCTGCACGGCTTGCTGGAGATTGCGGGTGAACTCGTCGATCTGCGCGCGGTTGTCGCGCAATTGCGTGGTCATCGAATTGAAGGAGCGGACTAGCACCCCGAGTTCGTCCTGTGCCTGCTCCGGAACCTGGTAATCGAAATTTCCGGCGGAAACTTCGCGCGTGCCGTCCGCGAGCGCCTGGATGGGGACGGTGACCTGCTTGGCCAGAAAGATCGCCACCCAGGTAGCGGCAGAAAGCACGAGCAAAGTGAAGAAAAAGAGGATGAGCAGCATCTGGCTCTTCAGGGCACGCAAATTCTGCTTCACTTTTTCATACTCTTCGGTTTGCTCCCGGATGGTCGTCCAGCGGGTCAGGAAATCCGGATTGGTGCGGTAGGCGGCGACAATCGTTCCC
Organism: Candidatus Acidiferrales bacterium; assembly: GCA_963842585.1. Taxonomy (GTDB): domain Bacteria; phylum Acidobacteriota; class Terriglobia; order Acidiferrales; family UBA7541; genus Acidiferrum. Next base: position 912,949 of record CAWJHG010000006.1, on the reverse strand, counting down.
TTCGATGGATCCGCTTGATTTGCCGGGACGCGGGCCGCGAAATAGGTTTTGTCCTTGGCCATCCAGATCTCCACACCGCTTGGGAGCTTTTGTTGCTCCGTTGCCTGCACACCGCTCACGGTGCAAAGTTCTGCGGAGCGGTCTTCCGGCTGGTCGTCGCAGATCACTCCACCCTTCACAAATCTTCCCTGATTGTCGAATAGCCACACCCCATCGAGCCCCATGCTCAGGGAGTGCTGCAGGAATGCTTCCGGAGTTTCGTCGGCATGGAGAGCGGCCTGGAATCCGAGGGTGTGCAAGCGAGGCAGGGTATTGCGTCCCAGATCATTGAGGAGTTTCTGAGTTTCCTCCGAGGCGATTTCGAGCGGACGCGGGAACCAGCGGCCAAGGGTGCGGTTCAGAAGGGAGTAGCTGCCAAAGAACATAAAAATGACCGGCAACAGCGAGACGGCTACGGCTCCGAGAACCATCTTGGTCTTGAAGCGCGCTCCCAGTTGCGACTTGCTGCTCTCGATGCTTAACCGAACGAAGCTGCGAATGAAGATCAGCCCGAAGATCAGCAACGCCGCAGTAATGAAACTGGACACGGCATACAGGACGATGACCTCGTTCCAGGAATGCGGCTCAAAGGGCACATCGAGCGAGCCCAGGGTGAAGACTGCAGCGAGCAGGAGAGTGACGAGAACTCCCCCAATCACCAGCCGGGTTCTTCCCTTGCTCGGCGCGGGGCTCATGGTCGTACCTCGGCCGTCGTCGGCAAGAAGGGACGCAGCGGGCAACCGAGGCAGGCTGCTTCCCGCTTTTTGCAGAAGTGCTTCCCGGTATGGACGATCAAGGCGTGATACTCGTTGAACCGGGCAGTCTCCGGGGGCAGGTTTCGTTCGAACAATTCCCGAATGTCCTCATAGTCCTCATTTCCCTCTAGGAGCCGGTGACGTTCGAAGATCCGCCGCGTATAAGCATCCACCACAAAGACGGGATGTTTGCCGGCGTACAGCAAGATGGAATCGGTGGTCTCCGGCCCAAGTCCGTGCACACCGAGTAGTTGTGCGCGGAGCAGGGAAGTCTCTGTGGAAAATAGCTTGTCGAGAGAGCCCTGGTAGCGCTTTCGCAGGAATTGTACGAACGCTTTGAGCTTGCGCGCCTTCTGACGAAAATATCCCGAAGAGCGGATCAGCCGGGCAAGCTGCCCGACGGGAATGCGTTCGATGGCGCCGGGCGAAAGGAGCCGGTTGCTGCGTAAGTTCCCGATTGCCCTCTCAACGTTCGTCCAACTGGTATTCTGCGTCAAAATGGCCCCCAGGATAACCTCAAATCGGGACCGTCCCGGCCACCAGTGTTGCGGTCCATAAGCGTGGAACAAAGCATCATAGTAAACAGCCAGTTCCGGCACGGTCGGTCGAGCGAGGACTCGCGCGGGGCGGTTGGCCGGAGGCGGGCCAGTCGGCAAAATGCGGGTGGCAGACATCTCACTCGCAAGATAGCCACGCGGTGACTGCAAGTCAAGAAATAGGCACTGGCCGTGCGCTCCAGACCTGTTCTGGTGTACAGGTATTAGCGAATTCACAACGGTGGTGCAAATTCGAACGACGCCCTTTCGCTCTCTTTGCTATGTTGAGCGTTGGGTGCACTGTGTTTAGGGAGTACTACGGATGTCGGTCCGTCTAGGTGAGATTTTACTAAAAGAGAGCCTGATCACTCAGGACCAGTTGGAGAAGGCGCTCGAATTTCAGCGTTCCAACGGGGGCAAGCTCGGAAGCTGCCTGACGAAGATGGGCTTCATTACCGATGATGACATCACGGGTGTGCTCTCCCGCCAGTACGGCGTTCCTTCCATCAACCTGAAGTATTACGAGATTGATCCTAACGTCATCAAGCTGATCCCGCAGGATACGGCGCTGCGTTATCAGGTGATTCCGCTCTCTCGCGTTGGTTCCGTTCTGACGATCGCGATGACCGACCCCACCAACGTGTTCGCCATGGACGACATCAAGTTCATGACCGGGTTCAACGTGGAACCCGTGGTGGCTTCAGAATCCGCGATCGGCGAAGCGATTTCGCGATTCTATGGCGGGGGGGCTTCGAGCCACGAAGAGCTCAGCACCTTGATGAAAGATCTGGTGGAAGAAGACCAGGAGCTGGAACTGGCGGCGGAAGAGCAAGAGATGGACGCGGCGATGCTGGAAAAAGCCGCCGAAGAAGCGCCCATCATCAAGCTTGTGAACCTGATCCTGACCGATTCCGTGAAGCGCGGAGCCAGCGATATTCACGTGGAGCCTTACGAGAACGAGATGCGCGTACGCTTTCGCGTGGACGGAGTGCTCCAGACGGTCATGAGCCCGCCCCTGAAGCTGCGCGACGCCATCACCAGCCGTATGAAAATTATGGCCAAGCTGGACATTGCGGAAAAGCGCCTGCCCCAGGACGGCCGCATCATGATCAAGTACAAGGCCGAGGGGAAAAAGAAGGAACTGGACTTTCGCGTTTCGACGGTCCCCACGCTGTACGGCGAAAAGATCGTGCTCCGGTTGCTGGACAAGGAAAACCTGCGGCTGGACATGACCAAGCTGGGTTTTGAGCCAGAGTCGCTGAAGAAATTCGAGCGCAACATTCTTAAACCTTACGGCATGGTGCTGGTGACGGGGCCGACGGGTTCGGGTAAAACCAACACGTTGTATTCCTCGGTGGCGCGCCTCAACCAGGTGGACACCAACATCATGACGGCCGAGGACCCGGTAGAATTCCAGTTGCAAGGTATTAACCAGGTCCAGATGAAGGACCAGATCGGCCTGAACTTTGCCGCCGCCTTGCGCGCCTTCCTCCGCCAAGATCCGAACATCATTCTGGTCGGTGAGATTCGCGACTTTGAGACCGCGGAAATCGCCGTGAAGGCGGCGCTCACGGGCCACCTGGTGCTCTCGACCCTGCACACCAATGACGCTCCCAGTACGATCAGCCGTCTGATGAACATGGGCATTGAACCTTTCCTAGTGGCGACGTCGGTTAATTTGATCTGCGCGCAGCGTTTGGTGCGGCGCATCTGCTCGAACTGCAAGGAAGAATTGGAAATCCCGGAGCAGGCTCTGATCGATGCCGGGTATTCCCCGGACGAAGCCAAGACCACCAAGATTTATCACGGCAAAGGCTGCTCGACCTGCGGGAAACGCGGGTACAAAGGACGTACCGGCCTTTATGAGGTCATGGAGATCAATGACGAGCTCCGGGAGCTCATCCTGGTAGGCGCTTCCGCTCTGGAACTGAAGAAGAAGGCTATTGAACAGGGCATGATCACGCTCCGCCGCAGCGGCCTGATCAAGTCCGCGCTGGGACAGACAACTTTGGAAGAGGTAATTCGCGAAACGGTTTTATAGAACGGAGAAGAGGCGACTATGGCTGGCATAACACTAAGCGAACTGCTCAAGAAGATGATCGAGATGGGCGGCAGCGACCTCCATATCACCACCAACAGCGCGCCCCGCGTGCGTGTGCACGGGCGCCTGCGCCCGCTGGACATGCCGCCGCTGACCGCCGCCGATACCAAGTCGCTTGCCTATAGCGTGCTCACTGACGCGCAAAAGCACCGTTTTGAAGAGAGCCTGGAGCTGGACTTCTCGTTCGGCCTGAAAAACCTGGCGCGCTTCCGCGGCAATGTATTCAATCAGCGCGGCGCAGTCGGAGCGGTGTTCCGTACCATTCCTTGGGAGATTAAGGGGTTCGACGCCCTCGGTCTGCCTCCGGTGGCGAAGACCCTTTGCGATAAGCCCCGTGGGCTTGTTCTGGTAACGGGACCAACGGGTTCGGGCAAATCCACGACACTCGCTGCCATGCTGGACAAGATCAACGCCGAGCGCGAAGAGCATATGATCACGATCGAAGACCCGATCGAGTTCCTGCACAACCACAAGAAGTGCCTGGTAAACCAACGCGAGGTTCACGCAGATACTCACTCTTTCGCGAACTCCTTGCGCGCTGCCCTGCGTGAAGATCCCGACGTGGTGCTGATCGGAGAAATGCGCGACCTCGAAACAATCGAGTCCGCGCTGCGTATCGCGGAAACGGGCCACTTGACGTTCGCCACGTTGCACACCAATTCGGCGGCTTCCACGATCAACCGTATTATTGACGTCTTTCCCGCGCACCAGCAGCCGCAGATTCGTGCGCAGCTCTCGATGGTGCTCGAGGGCATTCTTTGCCAGGCTCTGCTGCCGCGGAGTGACGGTCGCGGCCGCGTCATGGTGATGGAATGCCTGATTCCCACGCCAGCCATCCGCAACCTGGTACGCGAAGACAAGATTCACCAGATCTATTCGGCCATGCAAACCGGTACCGGGCAGACGGGCATGCAGACCTTCAATCAAGGCCTGGCCAACGCCTACTTTGCCAAGCTCATTACTTTGGATATGGCGTTGTCCCGGTCGTCGAATCCCGACGAATTGCAGGACATGATCAACCGCGGCGTGGCTTCGACACCCTCCGCGGGAAGAGTTTCAGGCAGCAAGACGCCGGCTGGCGTCCGCCACTAGGTTTTCCGGGGAAGGGCAGTAGGTCCAAGTTTGGAGATAGGTTTCGGCCGCTGAGGAGGAGATACCATGCCGGTCTTTACATATAAGGGAACGAATCGAGCAGGCACTTCGGTGGCTGGAGAAATGAGCGCCAGCAACAAGACGGAGTTGCAAAGTCTGCTGCGGCGTCAACAGATTACCCCCACACGGGTTTCCGAGAAAGGGAAGGAATTCAACCTGCCTACGTTCGGCGGCGGCGTCAAAGCCAAGGAACTGGCTATTTTTACGCGCCAGTTCTCGGTCATGATTGACGCCGGCTTACCCCTGGTGCAGTGCCTGGAGATCCTTGCCAGCCAGCAGGAGAACAAGACCTTCCAGAAGGTCCTGGTCGGCACGCGCGGCGCGGTAGAGGGCGGCAGCACGCTGTCGGCCGCCATGAAACAGTACCCGAAGGTATTTGACCCGCTGTACAGCAACATGGTCGAAGCCGGTGAGACGGGCGGTATCCTGGACACCATTCTGCAGCGCCTCTCCACGTATATTGAAAAGAACGTGAAGTTGAAGGCTGCCGTGAAATCGGCCCTGATCTACCCTATCGGCGTCTTGAGCATTGCCGCTGCTGTCATCACCCTCCTTTTGTGGAAGGTGGTTCCAATTTTCGCAACCCTGTTCGCCGGATTGGGCGTTGACCTCCCGCTCCCGACCAAGATCGTGATCGGTTTGAGCCACTTCGTCGGCAGTATCTTCGGGTTGCTGATTTTTGTGGGCCTCATTGCCTCGATCTTTGGCCTGAAAATCTGGTACGGAACTCCTACCGGCCGATTCGCCCTGGACACCGTTACCCTGAAGCTTCCGGTCCTCGGTATCTTGATGCGCAAGATTGCCGTGGCCCGCTTCACCCGTACCCTGGGCACACTCATCTCAAGCGGCGTTCCGATCCTCGAGGGTTTGGACATTACCGCCAAGACTTCCGGTAACGCGGTTGTCGAGCGAGCACTTACCAAGGTTCGCAAGTCGCTCGAGGAAGGCAAGTCCCTTACTGAGCCTTTGAAGGAATCGGAAGTCTTCCCTGGCATGGTGACCCAGATGATCGCCGTCGGCGAACAGACCGGTGCCATGGACGCCATGTTGCAGAAGATTGCTGATTTCTATGAGGATGAAGTCGACGTTGCTGTTAAAGATTTGCTCACAGCTCTCGAACCCATCATGATCGTGTTCCTCGGCTTGGTGGTCGGCGGCGTGGTCATCTCCATGTACTTGCCGCTGTTCTCGCTGATTGGAAAACTCAGTCAGGCGCACTAAGCGGAGTTGTTCTTCGGAAATGGGAGGGTCGGTGGCGAACCACTGTCCTCCCTTTTCTGTCTAGGATAGGTCTTGGGGGAAGGAAGGCGGCGGCATGCTGCGCTTCCTGTCCATGGAACAGACACTTACGCGTCGCGAATGGTTGGAGTGGCTGACCAAGGTCCGCCTGCTGATGATCGCGCTGATCCTCGGCGTTGGCGTGGTGTGGCCGCAGTACTCACCTCCCAGCGGGACGACGCGTTATTTTCTGCCCATCATTATTCTGTGGATTACCATCGGGATTCTTCACCTGATCCTGGTCCGCCTGCTTCCTTCGGCTTCCTGGCTAGGTGCCCTGCAAGTCTCTTGCGACGTCGGAATGATCACGGCGATCGTTTATGCCACGGGATTGCAGGACAGTAATTTCGCCTCTCTTTATCTCCTGGTCATCTTGGTCGCGAGTATTCTTTTCTCCCGGCAGCTCACTTTCCTTACCGCGATGTTCTGCCTTTCATCGCTTGCGCTGACGACCGCGCTGGTCTATAGCGGGAAAATTCCGCGAACTTCTGTCGCGGCGCCCACGTTTGACAATATTCGACTGTGGTTTTTGTGGAATACCTTCGGTTTTCTTTCCGTTGCTTACCTGTCGAGCCTGCTCGCTGTTTCGCTGCGCAAGAAAAGCAGCGAGCTCGAACAGAAGCGGGAAGAGTTACTCGAGTTGCAGGATTTCACGGCGGATATCATTCACTCAATGCGCGGCGGCCTGGTTACCACGGACATGCAGGGGCGCGTGGTGCTGTTAAATCGCACCGGCGAGGAGATCATTGGGAGGTCTTTCAGCGAACTGCGCGGGCGTGATCTCCGGGAAGTGAGTTCGGAATTCTGGCTCGATGACATGTCGGCGCTTCCCGAAAGGCTGTCGGTGCGCCGGGAAATCGAAGTCAGTATTCCGAGCGGGCAACGCCGCTTCCTGGGCATCTCGGTATCTCCGCTCCGCACCCGAGATGCTACCCGCAGCGGCTATGTTTTCAATTTTCAGGATCTGACGGAACTGCGACGCCTGGAGCAAGAGGTGGCGACCAAGGAGCGCATGGCCGCCGTCGGCCGGCTCTCGGCGGCGATTGCGCATGAGATTCGCCAGCCGCTGACAGCGATCGCCGGGGCCGTGAAAGAGCTGGGGCGTCTGGTGCCGCTTGAGGAGGACGAAAAGCACCTGGTCAACATCGTCAGCAGGGAATCAGAGCGCCTGAATCACATCATCACGGATTTCCTGAATTACTCGCGGGAAAAGTCGTATGCCTTTCAGGAAGAGGACGTTCGCGCGCTCCTCGAAGAGACCCTGCTGCTGATGGAGCGCAAGCCGGATCTGGTGAAAAAGGTCCATCTGGTGAGGGCCTTCAATGGACAGGTTTCGAAGGCCCGGGTGGACCCCAACAAGATCAAACAGGTGTTCTGGAATCTCTGCGACAATGCTCTGCGTGCGATGCCGGGTGGAGGAACATTGACCGTCGGAATCGAGCAAAATCCCGCCTGGCTGCGCATCTCCTTTCGGGATACGGGGGTGGGCCTCGAACCCCAGGAGCGCGCCAAGATCTTTGAGCCGCTGCAATCGAGTTTCGAGGGTGGTACGGGTCTCGGCCTGGCCATTGTTTATCAGATCGTTCAGGCCCACAACGGACGCATCACGGTTTTCAGTGAAAAGGATAAAGGTGCGGAGTTTGTTATTGAACTCCCGCGTCTTTCATGAGGCATTATGCAGGCTACAAAAATCGCTCCTAAAGCAACCGGCCGCGAGATGGCGCATATCCTGGTGGTCGACGACGAGAAGTCCATTTGCGAGCTTCTGGAAATCACCTTCCGCAAGGAGGGCCACCGGGTCGAGGTGGCCAACAGTGTGGAAGCGGCCAAACGCAAGCTGGAGACTTCTCTCTACGATATCGTAATCTCCGATGTTCGCATGCCTGGGGCAACCGGCGTGGAACTTCTCCGCTTCACCCGGGAGGTTGCACCGGAATCCTATTTCGTGCTCATTACCGGAGTCCCCTCCCTCGAGACCGCCATTGCCGCTGCCAATGAAGGCGCCAATCGCTATGTCATCAAGGATCACGATCTGGTAGAGCAGTTACGGGTTGCCGTCCGCGAGGTGACCGAGAACCTGAAGTGGAAAAAGGAAGCGGGTTATCTGCGCAGGGAACTGCGCCGCCTCACTGGCCTCGACAACATCATTGGGCAGAGCTCGAAGATGAAGGCCATTTTCGACCTGATCCAGACTGTAGCGCCACAGAATAGCCGCGTCCTGATCACCGGTGAGAGCGGGACCGGTAAGGAACTGGTGGCCCGGGCGATCCACGAGAATAGTTCACGTTCTTCGGCTCCGTTTATCACCATCAATTGCGGAGCCTTTCCGGAAACGCTGTTGGAATCGGAGCTGTTCGGGTATTCAAAGGGTGCATTTACGGGCGCCAACGAGAACCGCCGCGGCCTGTTCCAGGCTTCACATGGAGGGACACTTTTCCTGGACGAGATTGGCAACATGAACCTGGCCATGCAGGTAAAGCTGTACCGGGTACTGCAGGAGGGCAAGGTACGCCCACTTGGAAGCACCGAGGAGATCGACGTCGACGTGCGGGTCATTGCCGCGACCAACAAGGACCTCGAGAAGGCGATTGCCGCCGGTGAGTTCCGGGAGGATCTGTTCTATCGTCTCAGCGTCATTCCGCTTCATGTACCGTCCCTGCGCGACCGCCGGGAAGACATTCCGCTGCTGGCCCGCCATTTTCTTGAGTCCTTCAGAAATTCCATGAACAAGACGGTGGATGGCATCTCGCCGGAGGCCATGCGGCGGCTAGAATCCTACGACTGGCCGGGAAATGTGCGGGAGCTGGAAAATACCATCGAGCGTGCCGTCGCGCTTGAAAGTGGCCGCGAGATTTCCGTCGCTGTTCTCCCGGACCGTGTTGTCGGGGCCTCGGCCGCCCTTTCGGCCGGGCTCGGTCAGCAGGATAGCTTCCAGCTTCCCGCCGAGGGTGTGGACTTTGAGCGGGTCATTGCGGAAACCGAGAAGCGCTATCTGCAAGCGGCGCTCGAGCGTGCCGGCGGGGTTCGTACGCAGGCTGCCGAACTGCTCAAGATCAGTTACCGTTCTTTCCGCCACTTTGCGAAAAAGCATGCACTCTAGCGAATACGGCCAGCCGACCCGGTCAACCGCGGTTCCGAGAGGTCAGTCGGAATGAGCGAACGGGTGCGCATCTGGGCATTATTAGCCGTAGCGGTGCTCGTCTATGGGAACACGCTCGTGAACGGTTTCACCATGGACGACAATATGTATGTTGTGAGTAATGCCCAGGTAACGCACTTTACCCTAAAAGGTTTGTTCGCACCAACTCCGTATAACAACGTTTTTCGTCCCGCCACGTTCGGAAGTTATGCCTTGGACTGGTTCGTCGGAGGCGCCCGCCCAGCCGTTTTCCACCTGGTGAATGTTCTTCTGCACGCGCTCGTCACGCTGCTGCTCTACCTGGTGTTGCGGAAACTGTTGGCAACCGTCCCACAGGGAGACATCGCGGCATGGGTGGCTGCGTTGTTGTTCGCCGTGCACCCGTTGCACACCGAGGCGGTGGCGTCCATTGCAGGCCGGTCGGAACTGCTGGCCATGGCATTCCTCCTGGCGGCGTGGCTCTTGCATCTGAAGGATCTTCCCCTTCTTGCGCTGGTCAGTTTTCTGGTGGCTTTGCTTTCGAAGGAATCAGCAGTGGTCTTCTTGCCGCTGGTGTTGGCAGGGGACTACGCCCGGGGCAGGATGAAACCCTGGCATCGCTACAGTGCGATCCTCGCGACGGCAGTTGCCTACCTGGCGTTACTTTGGAGAGTGCAAGGGGGGCGCTTCGGGGAAAAGGGTATCAACTTCCTCGATAATCCGCTGGCGCATCTCCCCGCCACGGTGCGCATCTTGAACGCATTTCGGATCGCGTGGAAATACCTTGGCTTGCACGTCTACCCGGCCACCCTCTCCTCGGACTATTCCTACAACGCCATTCCACTCTATGCCAATGCTCGGCACACCGCCCCGGCCTTGATAGCAGCTGCCTTGGTGCTGGCCTTGTGGTTTTGGGCTTTGTGGACCGGGCGAAAGGAATGGGTACTGGCCGGGGCAATCTATCTCGCGGCCTTCGCCGTGACCGGGAACATCCTTTTGCCGACGGGAACGATCATGGGCGAAAGGCTAGCTTATTTGCCTTCGGCTGGATTCTGCCTGCTGGTGGCGCTGTTTTGGTTGCGGTTTGAACAACAACAACGGACGATAGCCTGGGCTCTCCTGGGCATCGTGGTCATCGCTCTCTCCGTGCGAACCGTGGTCCGGAATCGCGATTGGCACGACAACATCCGTCTTTTCTCGGCCGATGCCAAAGCCGTTCCCGGCAGCGCCAAGATCCATTCCAATCTGGGAGCCCAGTATTTCTCCCTCGGGGAAGTCGATCGGGCGAGCCGGGAATTGCAGACAGCTTTGAGCATCTACCCGAACCTTCCGGACGCATTGGGTTATGAAGGGCTGGTAGAATTCGGCAGGGGGCACGAAGCGGAAGCCCGAAGATTGCTCGAGAAGGCGTTGTCGCTGACTTCCCGGGAAAGCCCCAACTACGACTTCATTGCCGTGAACCTAGCCGCCGTCGAAATGAAGCTCGGCGCGAACGGAGACGCACTGAAAATCCTGGATGAGGAAACCACGCGATTCCCGAACTCCACGCGTGCCTGGTCCAACCGGGCCGTCCTTCGGTTCGAACGCGGGGAGACAGGAGCGGCGCGCTCTGACGCGGAAACGGCCCTGCAACTGGACCCCACGAACGTGCAGGCGCAAAATCTCCTGGGGATTTTGAACCAGTCCTTAACGGCGTTGCCGAAACCATAGACGCAAGTGCCCTGCCGTTACCGCGGGTGGAAGGCGGTCACGGCTCGCGACCGCTGAGCGCGTCCGCAGCGTGCTGGGCTTCGGCCAGACCCGGCGCAATCTTGAGCGCCTGTCGATACGCTTCGAGAGCCTCCTGCTTGCGGCCCGACTGTTCGAGACTCTTGCCGAGCGCGAGGTAGCTTTCGCCGCTAGGCTGGAGTTCAATCGCATGCCACAGGTAATTGATCGCGTCGCTCGATTTGCCTTGTTTCTCCGCGAGGAGTCCCTTTCCAAGCCAGGCATTGGCCTGATTCGGGTTTACGCGGAGGGCCTTGTCGAAGTTCTGCGCTGCAAGCGCATCTTCACCGAGTTCTCGCTGTGCGGCCCCCAGGTTGGCATAGGCCTGGGCCGACAACCCGGGATCGGAGGTCAGTGAAATCGTCGATTGGTATTGCGCCATCGCTTCTTTAGTGTGCCCATGAGTCTGGAGGTACACGCCAAGGTTGTTGTGGCTCATGGGGTCCCGCGGATTGATGAGTGCGGCCGCTTCGAAATGAGGAAAAGCCTCATCCGGCCTGCCTTCCGCTATCAGTGCCCCGCCCAGATTGTCTTCCGCCACAAAATTGTTTTGGGTCACCTGAAGCGTGTGGGTCCACAGATCCTGACTGCTCTGCCAATACCCGATCTGACGAGAGGTGACCAACGCGAGAAGCAGCAACACTCCTGCCGCAGGAATCGCCTGCCAAACGACGCCAATCCTTTTTTGGGCGGCAAAGTCCGCAGCGCCAAAGGCGATCATCACAAAAATCCCCATCAAAGGGATGTAGGCGTAGCGATCCGCCATGGCAGCGTCTCCCACCTGTACTAACCCGATCACAGGAACCAGGGTCCCAAGAAACCAGAGCCAGCCCACGGTCAAATATCGGTGGGCGCGAAATCCATAAACCAGGAGTGAAAGAGAGAGCAAGACCAACGCCGACAGCCCGACCTGCCAGGCCCCCAGCGAATTCCCCGGATGAGGATACATGGGGGCAAGCCGGGCGGGCCAGACCATCTTCCACAGGTATTCCGAGTAAGCGTACACCGCGCTTTGCATGCGCACGGCAAACGAAAACTGGGCGGTCGAGCGCACCGCGCCACCGGATCGTTGGGCCTGCAGGGTGATAATTGCGCTCGCAGCCGATAGCAGAAGGAGCGGTACTTTCTCGATCAATAATTGTGTCCAGGAACGCAAGGGCAGGGAGTTGCCGGAATCGCGACTACCACCGCGGTCGCGTTCGAGCGGCCAGTAGTCCCACAGCAGCAGCAGGAAGGGCAGGGTAATCACCATGGGCTTCGAAGCCAGGCCGGCTACAAACAACGCCACCACCGTCAGGTACCGCTTCGCGCGCGGATTCCGTGCATACCACCCGTAGGCCATCAGAGTGAGCAGGAAGAAGAGGGTGCACAGCACATTCTTCCTCTCGGCCACCCAGGCCACCGATTCCACGTTGATGGGATGCAGCGCAAAGAGTGCGGCCACCACTAAACTTGGTCCGGCTCGTCCTGTGGCTCCGACGAGCAGGAGAAAAAGCAAAATCACGTTGAGCACGTGGATGAGCAGGCTCATGAAATGGTGCCCGGCCGGATTCAGGTGAAACTCCGAGAAGTCGAGCGCGTGGGACATCCAGGTCAAGGGGTGCCAGTTGGCCTGCTCGGTCGAGGTGAGTGCCCAGGAGACCGTATTCCAGCTGAGGCCTGCGCGAACATGGGGGTTTTCGGTGACGTAGCGGTCGTCGTCATAATTCACGAACGGGTGTCGGTTGATCGGGTTGTACAGCGCCAGCGCGGCAAGCGCCAGCAGCAGGCAGAGGACAGAATTCCGTTTCTCCGGCGAGCTGAACAGGCCGCCCGTCCCTTCCGAAGCGTGCTCTTCGCCATCCGCTCGATTCCTGTTTGTGGCAAGTTTTGGGGGCATGCCGGGGCTCAGGTCGGCTCACGCCTTCCGGCTGACTTCCTTCTGTTCACGCAAGGGAGCAGAGACGTAATAGTCCAGCATCAGTTTTCTGCCGACTGGGCTGAACAGGCGGAAATGCACGATTCCGGTCCGCTGCAGCCAGCATTTGAAGGTCGTGCCCAAAACTCCGAAGCCATATTTGACACTTCGTGAGAAATTGATCGAGGAAGCTTCGTCGAAATATTTCGTAGGACAAGAAACTTCCCCGATGCGGTAGCCGAAGCAGATACTTTGCGCAAGCATTTCATTGTCAAATACAAAGTCGTCCGAGTTTTCGAGGATCGGCAAGGCGATCAGGACCTCCTTCGAAAAGGCCCGGAATCCGGTGTGGTACTCCGAGAGTTTCGCGCCGGTAAAGAGGTTTTCAAAAGCCGTTAAGAAACGATTGGCCACGTACTTGTAGAAGGGCATCCCGCCGCGCAGTGCGCCGCCGCCGAGGATGCGCGAGCCGAGAACCACGTCGTGGACTCCGAACGCGATCATGCTGGCCATCGCGGTTACGAGCAAAGGGGTGTACTGATAATCGGGGTGAACCATCACCACGATGTCGGCTCCGGCAGCCAGGGCTTCCCGGTAACAGGTCTGCTGGTTTCTGCCATAACCATAATTTTTGTCGTGCACAAAAACATGCAAGCCCAGTCGTTCGGCAATGAGGACGGTTTCGTCGGTACTGCGGTCGTCGACGAGAATGGTGAGGTCTACAATTTCAGGGAGTTCGCAAACGGTTTTTTCGAGAGTTCTCGCGGCGTTATAGGCAGGCATCACCACGACAACGCGTTTTCCGTTAATCACTCGGCGCTCCTCCCGCTAGGGGCGAGGATAGCACACCCCTCGAACGCTGCTGTGCTTCGTTTGGAAGGCCCTGCGTTGTTCGAGTAACCCTGCTCCTTCAGATGGCTCGAAGTAGGAAGTTCGGGGGAAACTTCGCTGACTTCGGCCTATTGAACTGCAAGTTGGTTGGCCATCTGCTTCGTCTGGTTGATGTCGGTCGAGAGTTGAACCGCCCGCTGGTAGGCCCATCTGGCGTCGTCCTCCCGCCCAGCTTGTTGGAAAGACTGGGCAAGCAGAAAGTAGGCGACGTCGCTTGGCTCGATGGAAACCAGCCTCGAAAAGTAGCCAATGGCCATGTTCCAGTCACCTTTTTTCTGCGCCATGAGGCCCAGATCCCGCAAGGCGATTGGAAATTCACGTTTGAGCTTCAAGGTGGCGTCGAAATTCTGCTGCGCGCGAGGATAATCGTGAAGTGCAAAATAAATGGTGCCTAGATTGGCATAGGCGGAGGCGCGCAGTTGGTCGTCCTCAGACAGTCTCAGCACCCTTTGATAGCGCTCGGCGGCGGCTTTGAAATCACCCTGCTCCTGGGCATAAATTCCGAGATTCAGTTGGCTCGTGGGGTCAGCCGGGGCGAGCGTCGCAGCGGCGCGGAAATGGGCAACCGCCTCCTCGCGCTGGCCCCGTCGGATGAGCGTCAGGCCAAGATTGTTTTCAGCGACAAAATTACGCGGGCTGACGGTCAACGCGTGGGTCCACAAAAGAAGATCGTCTTGCCAATAAGCCAGCTGAACGCGGGTGGCCGATGCAAGTCCGAGCAGGACAGCGATCGCTGCGATGGCTAGGTAGTACGTTTCGATTTGCCGGGATCTTGCCCAGTCGGCCAAGGCCCAGACGATCAAGACGAAGAGCCCTATCAACGGGAGATAGGCGTAGCGGTCGGCCATGGACTGATTGCCGACCTGAATCAGGCCAATCATGGGAACCATGGTCCCGAGATACCAGAGCCACCCTACAAGAGGATAGCGGCGCCTGCGATCGTTCAGGACCAGGCCGGTAATGCCAATCAAGAAGCAGGCCGAAACAGCTACCTTCCAGAAAGGCAGTGATTCGGGGAATGGATAGATTACCGCGAGACGGGATGGCCAGAGCATCTTCTGGATATACAGACCGTAGCTCAAAATCGAGTTTTCCAGCCGGAACAGCAGCGAGATTTTGCCAGTCGAGACCATGGCGCCGCCGAGGTGCTGCGCGACCATGGTGATAACCGCGCTCGCGGCCGAGAGCGCCAGGAGTGGGATTTTCTCGGCACACAGCTTCGCGAAAGATTCCGGACTGGCCGCAAACCTGTTCTCGGCGTTCAATCCTGAAACTTCGGAATCCTCAGGGCCGCTTGAGTGCATTCTACCAAGCGGCCAGTAGTCCAGGAGGAGCAGAACGAATGGCAAGGTGATGACCATTGGTTTCGACATCAGCCCGGCGGCGAACAGCGATGCGACGACCAGGTAGCGGGGCGGGGTCGGCCTGCGGACATACCAACCGTAAGCGGCCACGGCCAAAAGGAAAAATAGCATGCTGAGCACGCTCTTCCGCTCTGCGACCCAGGCGACCGATTCCACATTCAGGGGATGCGCGGCGAAGAGGCCGGCCACCAGGAGACTTCGCCCGGTATATCCCGTGAACCAGCGCAAGATCAGGAACAGCAGCAGGGCATTCATGGCGTGCAGGAAGACGCTCGTGAAATGATGGCCGGCGGGATGGAGATGAAACAGCTGGACGTCGGAAGCGTGCGACAACCAGGTAAGTGGATGCCAGTTCGCCTGTTCGAATGTGGTGAAAGCCCAGGAGAGAGTGGCTCGGGTCAGACCTGCCTGGACCTGGGGATTTCCGGTGACATAGCGATCATCGTCGTAGCTGACAAACCCATGCCGAAGCACCGGGCTGTACAAGAGAAACGTCAGGGCAACCAGGAGTAGGCCCAGGAGAACGGTACTGTTTCCGCCAGGGAGTGGCACAGCTGCGGGTGACGCGGGCAGGTTCTCCGGGTTTGCGGGCACGTCGGACATGAGGGGCAGGGAAAGATCTCCGTTAACAGGTACCGAAGCCGAGTCTACGGGTGGTCTGGTCAGTTGCCTAGGGAAAGCTGAACCGAGAGCGCCGGATCAGTCACGTGAGAAGGAGATGGGGGAGCAAACTTGCGTTCGAGAATCGGCGAGCGCAGCAGCGGTTAGGCCAGCCCGAATTCCGGATTGGACCGGCCGTCAACGAGATAAGATCCCAGCCGTAGGAATGGCAATCAAGCGATGGTCCCTCTCGAGGTGACGCTTTGTGACCTAGGGGAATGACAAAAAGTGTCGCTATGCAGAAATGGGGAGTCAGGCGTATGCTCATAGAGAGGGCAGTTCAGGCGAAGTACTGATTCTAAGTCCTTACAAGGCAGTTGGTTGCAATAATTCTAGTACCTTGGTACTCGGCTTACTGGCAATGGCACGCCCCTTGCACATTCCTCCGGCGTGCTCTGGCACTAAACACTCTCTCAAGGAGATCTCATGAAGAAGCAGAAGGGTTTCTCTCTTATCGAACTACTGATCGTCGTGGCGATCATTTTGATCATCGCGGCTATCGCAATCCCGAACCTCATGCGCTCGAAGATGGCAGCGAATGAGTCTTCGGCAGTCGGTTCTCTCCGTACGATCAACACTGCGATGGTGACCTATTCGAACAACTATCCGACCGTTGGCTTCGCGGGCACTCTGGCCGCTCTCGGCGGGACCGCTGCGGCTTGTTCCGCGGTGACCGGCGCTAGCTCAACGCAAGGCTGCTTGATCGATAACACTCTGGCCGCCGGCACGAAGAGCGGTTATGTCTTCGCAGCGGCAGGCGCAGGCGGCACACCAGCAGTCAGCTACACCTCCCTGGCTACCCCCCAGAGCCAAGGCGTGACCGGTCAGCGCGCATTCTGCTCCGACCAGTCCGGCGTGATTTACTACAACGCGAGCGGCACGGCTTGCACGAACGCCTCCGGTACGGCGCTCTAAGAGTCGGTACGGTACGTGGTTCAAATCGGCAGAGCGGGTTGATCTCAACCCGCTCTGTTTTTTTTGTGCAAGGCTTCGCCTGCCGGAACGATCCGATCCTGGCTTCCCCTGTACTTGGAACTCATGGACATATTATGACTGTCAGGTGACGGTTCCTGGCAGTTTGAAACTCGGAGCACTGTTCGAGAGAAAGTTTCCTTTGATAAGAAAGGCGTTATACTGCTCTGGACGGAATCTCCCGGTAAAGTTTGGCACTGCACATGCACTATCTTGGTGTAGATCACGCGGGATTGGTCTACGTTCAAGCGCTCTGGAGTCAGCTCCGATGAAGAGTCGTCAGGCTGGGTTTTCCCTAATTGAGCTGCTGGTGGTTGTAGCGATCATTCTGATCATCGCCGCGATCGCGGTTCCGAATTTCATGCAGGCCAAGATTACTGCCAATGAATCTTCCGCAGTTTCATCGGTCCACGCGGTAGATACGGCAGAGATTGGCTACTCCAATTTGTACCCGCTGATCGGTTATTCTGCGCTCCTTTCCGATCTCGGCACGGGGGGAGCATCTCCTTGCCCCGCTACCTCAACGGCCTCTTGCTTCATCGACCCGGCGTTGGCTACGGGGACGAAGTCGGGCTACGTGTTCACCTACACGCAAGATACTTCTGTCACGCCGTCCCAGGGGTTCACGATCAATGGCGACCCGATAACCATGAATCTGACAGGGAACAAAGGTTTTTATTCCGACCAGAGCAACGTCATTCGTTATGCTGTCGGCGCCGTCGCGAACTCCGCCAGCAATCCCATGTAGCTCGTTACTGTTAGACTATTCGGGTGCGACTCACCCTCATCCTGCTGTTTTTCTTCGCGGCCGTCACTCCGGCCGAAACTGCCAGAGACCCGATCCTGCGACTTTTTGAATCGCACTATAGTTCTGCCGAAACCCTCCAGGCGCGGTTTCTCGAACGCTATCTCGAAAACGGACGGGTAGTGCGTGTGGAGGCCGGCGATGCCTACTTCCTGCGGCCAGGCAGGATGCGCTGGGACTACGCGGCCCCCGAGAAGAACACCTTCCTGGTGGATGGCAAATATGTGTGGTTTTACTCTCCCTCCGATCACACCGTTACGCGTATGCCAACAAAGCGCAGCGAAGATTGGCGCACCCCCTTGGCTTTCCTTACAACGCACATGAAGCTCTCGCGCCTCTGCTCGAAAGTGGAAGCCGCCCTGGAGGCTAAACCTGCTGAGGCAGGGAATACGGTGTTCCATTGCGTGCTTCGGCAATCCCCGGATTCTCCGGAGTCTCTTCCCCGATCGGTCCTGTTCGAACTCTCAACCGCAGGAGAGCTCGGCAGAATCGTCATCCCACAGGAGGGTGGAATAGAGATCGAGTTCTCCTTCACGGCCTGGCGGTGGAACCCGCCTCTAGAACCCGCGGTCTTTCAGTTCAAGCCCCCCCCAGACACGGTGATCGTCGAAGGCTTGCTACCGGATACGCCCGGCCTGCGTCAGTAAGCAATAGGAGATATTGGACTTGCCCAGTAGACTACTTGACTGTGCTACGGCAATTTCCGGTATGCTCTGCTTGAGGTAAACTATTAGTCTATGGGCGAATTTGTTTGCCGCGTCGCCGACGCCAATGGACGTGTCTTCTCTCACGTTGAAGCTGCCGCCAGTCAGGAAGAGGCGCGCCAGAAACTCGCCGACCGAGGGTTGTATGTCTATTCGGTCGATACCCGCAATACGCTGATCAGCGGATTCCTGGGTGTGCGCCGGGAGCGCAAGATTGGCGGAAACGACTTCCTGGTTCTGAACCAGCAGTTCAACACGTTGATCAAGGCCGGCCTGCCGATCCTGCGCGCATTGGACCTGCTGGCCACGCGTGCCAGCGCTCCGAAGCTACGGCCGGTCCTGACCCAGATCCGGGACCGGGTCCGGGAGGGGAAGTCGCTCTCTGAGGCGGTTGACGAAGCAGGGGTCTTTTCAAAGGTCTATTCCACGGCCATCCTGGCGGGAGAGAAGAGCGGAAACCTCTCTGGCGTCCTCGAATACTACATCGCTTACCAGCGGGTCAGCACCGGTGTGCAGAAGAAGATTGTTGCCGCGCTGGTTTACCCGAGTCTCTTGATCGTTACGGCGACCGCCATCGTTACCTATCTGGTTACCTTCGTGGTACCAAAATTCGGCATGCTCTACCGCGACCTCGGGGTGGAGTTGCCGACGCCGACAAAGGTACTGATCGCCATTACAGTTGACTATCGCATGTATATTCTTGGATTCGTTGCTCTTCTGGTGCTGGCCGGGCTAGGCATCTTTTTCTGGTCGCGCAGCGAACAAGGCGGAGTCGCGTTTGATCGCCTCAAATTCCGACTCCCCGTGCTGGGCCCGACGCTCTTGAAGTTTCAGGTCGCGCAGTTTTGCCGCACGCTCGGAACCCTCCTCACCGGCGGGACACCGCTCGTTGCGGCTCTTTCAACGGCGGCCGAGTCCATTGGCAGCCGGTTGTTGCGTGAAACCGTCGGTCACAGCACGCAGATGGTGCGCGAGGGAGAGTCACTGCACGCGGCGTTGTCCTCCAATCGCGTGATGCCGGAAATGGCCTTGGACATGATTGAAGTGGGCGAGTCGAGCGGCGCGCTGGCTCCCATGCTGAATAGCGTCGCGGAATTCTATGAGGAAGAAGTGGCGTTGAAGCTGGGTGCGATGGTCTCTCTGATCGAGCCTCTTCTGCTGATTGTCATGGGGTTGGTGGTAGCGTTCATTCTGATTTCATTGTATCTGCCGATTTTTTCGTTTTCGGTCTCGGGAACGGCAAGGTAAGGAATTTTATGGCCACGCCTGAATCTAATCTTCCGAATGCCGGAGCGCCCGTTGGCGGGCCGGTCGATGCTGAGCAGGAGCGCGCACAGGCGCGCCGCTTGGCAACGCGCTACCGTTGTGCGTTTGTGGATCTTCAGGAACAGCGCATCGACGCCGATTTGTTTCGAACCATTCCCGCCGACCTGATGTTTCGTTATAACTTTGTGCCGCTCTCCGTGCTGGACGGCACACTGGTTATCGCCGTCGCCGATCCGAGCATTGTCATCCTTAGCGATGAACTGCCGCTTCTCCTTGGCAAAAAGCTGACCTACAAAGTCGCCACCCCGCGCCAGATCGGTGACCTGCTGAAGCGCACCGAGCAGTCGCAGCGCGTCCTCGAACAGGCCACAGAAGCATTCACCTTGCAAGTGTCCAAGGAAGACGAGGAAGAGGGCGAAGAGACCATCTCCGGTGACCGACTGACCCGCGATACCACCGTCAGTCCGGTCGTCCGGCTGGTGGAAACCATCATTTTCACGGCGCTCGAGCGTCGCGCGAGTGATATTCACATCGAGGCGCGCGACACCGAAGTGGCCGTGAAATACCGCATTGACGGCGTTCTGCAGCACGCCATGCAGCCGATCGCCAAAGAGTGGCATTCGACCGTACTCTCCCGTATCAAGGTGCTGAGCGATCTGGACATTGCCGAGCGGCGCGTCCCGCAGGACGGCCGGTTCCGCGTGAAATACAAAGGGCGTTTTATTGACCTCCGTGTTTCTATCATGCCTGCCAGTCACGGAGAGGACGCCGTACTTCGCGTCCTCGACAAGGAAACGCTTTCTGAAAAGTTTCAAAGTCTCAGTCTGGATGTGGTTGGATTTTCCCCGGAAGAGACCAAGAGTTTCCGGCGCTATATTCGTGAGCCGTACGGCATGGTGCTGGTCACCGGCCCCACAGGATCCGGGAAGACCACCACTCTTTACGCTGCGATCAACGAAATCAAGTCCGATGAGGACAAGATCGTCACCATCGAGGATCCGGTTGAATATCAACTCCGCGGCATCACCCAGATTCCTGTAAATGAAAAAAAGGGTCTGACGTTTGCCCGCGGCCTGCGTTCCATCTTGCGCCATGATCCGGACAAGATCATGGTCGGCGAAATCCGCGACCAGGAAACGGCACAGATTGCCATCCAGTCGGCCCTCACAGGCCACCTGGTCTTTACCACCGTCCACGCCAACAATGTCACCGACGTGATTGGCCGCTTCATCAATATGGGAGTCGAGCCCTATAACTTCGTTTCTGCCTTGAACTGCATCTTGGCCCAGCGCCTGGTCCGGCTCATCTGTGACAACTGTAAACGTCCCAAGAAGTACACCGCGATTGAACTGACGGAGTCCGGCATCGATCCCGCCACCGCCGTTAACTGCCAATTTGCCGAAGGCGCCGGCTGTCTCGAGTGTTCCGGCACCGGTTTCCATGGCCGGACCGCTATCTGCGAATTGCTTGACCTCAGCGATCACATCCGTGAAATGATTGTGGATCGCAGACCGACTTCCGAAATCAAGCGCGCCGCCATCACCGGGGGTATGATTACGTTGCGCGAAAGCGCTTTGGCCAAGGTACGCACCGGCGTGACGACCTTGCGGGAGATCAATAAGGTGACCTTCGTTGAGTAGCAGCGCCACAATAAAGAGATCGGTCCACAAGGCGGATGTGTTCAACCGGATCTCGCGATGGATGGAAGCGACGCCGCACCCTCCGCTCGCGATCGAGATCTCTGCCGATCAGGTTGCCGGAGCCCGCTTTAGTCGCACCGGTTCGATCGGTGGCTACTCGATTGAGGAACTCCCGAAGGGTGCGCTGGTGCCCTCGGCCATCGAACCGAACATCATCAATGCGGCGGCCGTGAAGGCGGCGGTCAGCAATGTTTGCCAGACACTCGAAGCCAAGGCGGAGGATGCTGCGCTGCTCGTGCCGGATCCGGTAATTCGCGTCTTCGTGCAGCACTTTGAGGATTTCCCGCGAAATGCGGAGGAAGCTCTTCCGATGCTTCGCTGGAAATTAAAGAAGAGCGTGCCGTTTGAAGTCGAGGAGACGCTGCTGTCCTATATGCGGCAGGCGCCCCGGGCAGACGGAGTGGATGTCGTCACTGCCATCGCACGGCTTCGCATCGTCAAGGAATATGAAGGGCTCTTGGACGAAGTCACCTTGCGTCCAGGAGTTGTCATGAGCACCACGCTGGCCGCTATCAGCTTGCTCGAAGATCAGAAGCCAACGTTACTAGCGCGCATTTCCGGTACCTCCCTGACCACGGCGATTGTTCGCGAAGGTGTTCTCGCCGGGTACCGTTGCACCGAGCTGCCTGTCCATGCCGACGCGCTGACTCCGCATCTCTTGCTCGAAGAGATTTATCCTCTGGCGGCTTATTATCAGGATACCTGGCAGGAAGGCATTCAGGCGGTCCGTGTTGCCGGCCTCGGAACCCGCTTGCCGGAGTTCGTCCGGCCGCTCGAAGACGAATTCAAATGCTCGGTGCGCTCCTTGTTGAGCGCGGCAATTTCTGATGGTAATTTGCGCGCCGATGCCCGGCCTCTTGCCGACCATGAACTGGACGGCCTGGTCGGCTGGATGTTGCACCGAAACTGAAAGGGATGCGATAGAGAAACGTATGTACGTAAGGCTCAATCTCGCTACCAAGCCGCTGGTGAGTCACCGCCGTTTCCTGGTCGGTGCCGCCGCTCTAGGGCTCGTCGGCAGCGTTTTATTCGTCGTCCTCGGCTGGCATTTCTACAGCTTGCGCAAAGCGGATGAGGACTTCCGTGCCCGGCTGGGAAAAATCCAGGGGGAAATGGACCGGTTGCAGGAGCAACGCAATGACCTCGAGAGGTTCTACGATCGGCCGCAGAATCAGGACCTCCAGGAACGGGCAAAATTCATCGATCAGGTGATCGATGCGCGCAGTTTTAACTGGACGAAAATGTTCATGGACCTCGAACAGACCCTGCCGCCTGGCGTGCATGTCGTGAGAATCGAACCGAAACTCGAGAATGGATCGGTGGCCGTCAAGCTGATCGTCGGAGCCTCCAGTCAGGACGCGAAATTGGGTTTATTGAAGGCCTTCGAGGGGTCAAGATCTTTTTCGCATGTGGAGCTGCTTTCGATGGAACTGCCGAGGCAGGGAAGCAGCTCCGGAGGCGATTTGTTCACGATCGAATTCTCTGCGGTCTACACGGGGATCTGACCATGCAGGATTTCCAGATCAAGAAGCAGTTGATCATCGGCGGCTTGGCAGTCCTTCTGCTGGCGGACGCCGGGCTGCTCTATTTCAATGCCAAGCTGTCGTCGCCCGAGCAGAGCCGGCAGCAGGTGCTATCCACGCAGACCAGGCAGCTGGCGCTGGTCAAGGAAGACATCAAGCGCGCCACCGTTATCCGCGAGAAGATCCCGCAAATTGTGAAGCAGTTCGATGATTTTGAAGCCACGCTGCTGCCGGCATCGAAAGGCTATTCGGTCGTTTCACAGGAGCTGGACGAATACGCGAAAGAAACCCACCTGATCGTGGAAGATGCCCGGTTCCACGAAAAGGAAGTGACCGGACGAAACCTCACGGAAATGACCCTGGAAGCCTCGGTCAACGGCGATTACGGCGGCATTGTGAGTTTCCTCAATCATCTACAGCGCTCGAAGAACAATTACATTGTGGACTCACTGGCGGTCGACTCGCAGGCCAGCGGGCAGGGCCAGGTTGGTGCGTTGCGGGTGGTCTTGCATATAAAGACTTTTTTCCGGAAGGCCTGATGGCACAGACGAAACAGCAGAAAGAGCGAATCGCACTTGCGGTGCTACTCGTAGTTGCCGCAATCGTCTGGTATATCTCGTTCGGCAGGAAGCGCCCTGGAACCGGGGTCGTCACGTCGACCAGTTACGTGCCGATTAATGCCGTCGATTACGGCGTCGTTTTTGAGAAGCTCAAAAGTGCCCAGTCCACGGAATATAAATCATCGGGAAGGAATATCTTCGTTGCCGGTGCCGTGGCCGCTCCGGTGACCGCGGAAAATGCACCGACAGTGAAGCCGACGAAGCCCGTGCCTCCTCCGACCGGACCCATGAAACCACCAGAGCCGCCGATTCCGCAACTGTCTATGACTTTCTTTGGGTATGGCACGCTTCCGGCCAACGGCCAGCGACGCGCTTTTCTTCTCGATGGCGACGAGGTCCGGATTGTGAGCGAGGGCGAAATGATCCAGAATCACATCCGGATAACCCACATCGGCAACGACCGCATCGAATTTGAAGACGTCAACACGGGCAAGAAGAATACCAAGAATATGGAGACGCCACCGCCGCCGGTATGAGGGAGTATTCTCGCAAACGCTTGCCGCGTGAGGCTGAAACAGGGTACGCCCTGTTAATGGTCATGTTCATGCTTGCGCTT
Source organism: Candidatus Acidiferrales bacterium (assembly GCA_963842585.1). Taxonomy (GTDB): domain Bacteria; phylum Acidobacteriota; class Terriglobia; order Acidiferrales; family UBA7541; genus Acidiferrum. The sequence goes on along the minus strand of CAWJHG010000006.1, from coordinate 889,245 downwards.
CTGGTCTTGAGCGCGGTGGCGGTTGCCCCTTCGGTGCTCAGCAGCATTCAGCGTGAAAAAGAGTCAGAAATGGTCTGGCGAGGCCGGCAGTATGCCCGCGGCGTCCGCCTGTACTATCAGAAAATGCATCATTTTCCGACTTCGCTTGACGACTTGACCAAGCCAAAGACCGGCATCCGTTTCATGCGCAAGGAGTATAAGGATCCGATGAACGCGGTGGACGGAACCTGGCGATTGATCTATGTCGGGCCGAATGGTCAGCTGATCGGCAGCCTGATGAATCGTAATATCTCTCTCGCCGGGCAGGTTGGCGCGCAAGCCGGCGCGACGGGCATAGGATCGGCGTTGTTCTCGGGAGCTGCTGGCGGTGCGGGGACAAGTGCAGGTTTCGGAACCAACATGCAATCGAGTGCGTTTTCATCCGCCTTGAACCAGAACGCGGCGAGCACCCAGAACGGCGCCTTGAGCTCCGCGACCGGCACTGCTTCACAGAATCCCGCCTCTACGACCAACCCCGGTGGAGTCAATCCGGACGGCTCGACCGACCCCGGCCAGCCCCACTCCATTGCTACGTCCCTCGATACCAGCAATATCATCGGGGGCAACATCATCGGGGTCGGCAGCAAGATCAATAAGCAGTCGTTTCTGTGGTACGAGAAGGCAAAGAACTACAAACAGTTTGAGTTTCTCTGGGACCCGTCAAAGGATCTTCGCGTGGGCGGTGCGTCTGCAGGCATTGGCACGCCGGTGCAAAATCAGAATGGCAGTAACTCCTTCGGGTCTCCGATCGGGAGTCCCAATGGGGGAAGTCCATTCAGTTCGCCGAACTCGCCTGGAATGAATAACGGGTCGCAAAATCCCGCCGGTACTCCCAATCCCCCCGCAACCCCGCCGTTGCAGGCCCCGCCTCCCAATTAACGGGTATCGGTCCGGGCTCAAAAATGTTCAGCCGTTTTGCTTTGGTGTCGCGGTTTCCGCTTTGATTTTGGCGTAGCTCTTGGCGATGCGCTGCACATATTTCATGGTTTCGAGGTAAGGAGGCACTTGCCGGCCGTAGCGATCCACGCGCTGGGGCCCAGCGTTATAAGCGGCCAGGGCCAGAGTCAGGTTGTTGTATTTGGCCATTAACTCTTTCAGGTACCGTGTTCCCGCATTGACGTTCTCTTCGGGGTCGAACACATTCTTTACGCCATAATGAGCGGCCGTTTGCGGCATCAGCTGCATCAGACCGCGCGCATTCTTTGGCGAAACGGCTTTCGGGTTGAAGTTCGATTCCACGGCGACCACACAGTGAATCAGGTCGGCGTCCATCCCGTAGCGCTCGGCTGCGGCGCGAATAATTCTCTGAAATGGCGTTTTGTCACCGAGCGGCTCTTCGATGGGCTCGAATATCTCTTCGGGCTCAATTCCTACGATGTCTTCCAGGGGCACCTCGGCCACGCCGCCCTTCAGGTGCAAGATATAACGGTCGGACAGGATTTCGTAGCCGGTCACGTCCAGGCGCGCTCCGTTGCGCAGGACCACATAGTCTGCCCGGGCAGCGCAGGCTCCGCCGAGCAGTACGGCCATCCCCAGGAGTCCGCCGAGCAGAAGTTGTTTAAACTGCAAGCTCACAGTTTCGCCTCGCTGAGTGCAAACCGCTCGATGGCACGAGCGACCCCGTCCTGGTCATTCGACCGCGTCACGTGCCATCCACGTTCTTTCAACTCCGGCACACCGTTTTCCATGACCACCGGGACTCCCGCAAAGGATAGCATCTCGAAGTCGTTGTGATTGTCCCCAATGGCCATGATTTCCTGGCGTGCCACACCCCGAGCACCGGTCCACTCGGCCAGGGCCGCACCTTTTGAAACGGCGGGGTGAATCACATCAATCATGGAGAAATCTTTTGCTTCATAGACGGTCACAGCAAGAGCGAACTCCACTGCAAATTGGACGCGCCGAAGGGTCAATTCGGCTTCCCGCATCGCTCGAACGCCCCCGGTGAACATGACCTGAATCGGGTCTTCGTCCAGGCAGCTTTCCAGCGGCGCAGCTTCGGCCAGGAATTCGCGGTTCCGCGTGTAATAGCCGCCTCGCGCCGGGTCGTCCCAGTCGATCCTTTGCAGCATCACCTGATTGGCCCTGGGCCGATCAAACACCACCGCCGTTGCCTCGCGCCAGGGTGCCGTTGCCAGAAGGATCCGCCGGGCCGTTTCGCGCGGCAGCAGGTGCCGCCAGAGAGTTTCCCCCGCCTTGGTTCGCCCCAGGGCTCCATTGTTCACAATCATGGTGAGAGGGGAATCGATTTGTTGCGCAACCGGCATGGCAAAGTCGTAACGTCGGCCGGTCACCAGCGCTACCTCAATCCCGCGCTCGGTTGCGAGAGCAATTGCCGCGCGGTTGGCTGCAGAGACTTCAAAACGGCTGTTCAGCAGGGTGCCATCGATATCCAGCGCAATGAAGCGAATGCCCATGTCCCTAGTTTACCGGAACCCGCCTGAGGCTAACGAAGAACCGGCTTTGCGGCTGCACGGAAGCCCGCCAATTTGGTTGTGCTAAAATGCCCCGCTCATGGCCACTCACCGGCTGTACTACGATGACGCATTTCTCCAGAACTTCGAGGCCCGCGTTTTGGCTTGTCTTCCTGCAGAACCCATAGCCACTGCCGGCGGCCCTCGGCCGGCCTGGGAGGTACAGCTGGACCGTACCGCATTCTACCCGTCTTCAGGGGGGCAGCCGCACGACCTCGGGCGTCTCGGAGAAGCCCGGGTGTTCGACGTTCGAGATGCGCAGGAAGACGTCCTACATCTTGTGGATGCGGAGCTTCCCCGGGGTCCTGTGGAGGGGTGCATCGATTGGAGCCGGCGCTTTGATCACATGCAGCAGCACACCGGCCAACACCTGCTGTCGGCCGTGTTTCAGGAACGCTCTGGTTTGCCGACCGTGTCTTTCCATCTGGGCGGCGACGCATGCACGATCGACCTTCGCGGACCAGAGCCAACCGCGGATGCGCTGCGCGGGGCGCAACGTGCGGCAAATCAGATTATCTTTGACGACCGGCCCGTAAACGTCAGGTACGGCACGGCCGAGCAATTGGCAGCGCAAGGGGTACGCAAGGAAGTGGAGCGGGAAGGCATCTTGCGAGCCATTGAAATTGAAAGTGCGGACCTGCAGCCCTGCGGCGGCACGCATGTGAAGAGCACCGGGCAGATCGGGCTTATTCTGATTCGTCGCTGCACAAAGATCCGGCAGGATTGGCGGGTCGAATTTGCGTGCGGTGGGCGCGCGGAGCGGACGGCCAGTGACGATGCACAGCTTCTGCGTTCCCTCGCTGAAAAGCTGAGTTGTGCGGCGACGGAACTACCGGCAGTCATAGAAAAATCTGCCGCCGAGCGTGACAGCAACTTCAAGAACTTGCAGCTGGCCCTTGGACTGCTTGCAGAATCCTGGACCCATAGGCTGCTTTCAGCCACGCCTATTGCAGCGGATGGTTCCCGCGTGGTGGTCGCGCTCCTCAGTTCCGCGCATCCCGGCGGCCTGCTGTTGCCGCTGGCCACAGAACTGGCCCGGACGGAGCAGACAATTGCGCTGCTGGTCCACGAATCGACCGGCCAACTGGTCCTTGCGCAATCCCCTGGGGCGGGGAAGGACCTTCCTTCCGTCCTCAAGAGAGTGCTCGGAGCCATACCGGGCAAAGGCGGCGGAGCGCGTGACTTTGTGCGCGCCAAGCTGACCGATCCGCGGCAAAGTGCTGCGGCGCTTGATCTAGCGAAGCAACTGGTGGGGCAGTAGCTTAATCCCCGGCAACCTCGTAAGCGTGTTCGCCGAGTTGCGCTTCGTCGAGCCCAACCTCTTCGGTCTCCTCGGTAACCTTGACCGCAGTGAACATGTCGATGATGCGCAGCATCGCGTAGGTAAAAGTGAACGCCCAGACGGAGGAGAAGACGGCCGCGGTTACCTGTTTCAGAAGGAACGTGGGGTCGCCAGCCAGCAAGCCGTTGGCGGCATCGGGATTGAATGCCTTCGTCGAAAAGATACCAAGCATGACGATGCCGAGGAAGCCGCCGACTCCGTGAACCCCCCAGACGTCCAGAGCGTCGTCCCAATGGAGTTTGTTCTTCATTTCCACCGCGTAGTAACAGACCACGCCGGAAACGATGCCGATGATAACTGCGGTTGTGGGCGACACGTACCCGGCCGCGGGTGTGACGGTCGCCAGGCCCGCGACGGCGCCGGTGAGCAGACCGAGGAACTTCGGCTTCTTCTCGTTGAGCCAGGAGACGGCCAGCCAGGCAATTGCGGCGAAAGAAGCGGCCACGTCGGTGTTCAGAAAGGCCGTGGCGGTGACGGAATCCACGCGCATTTCACTGCCGGCATTGAAACCGTACCACCCGAACCAAAGCAGCCCGGTACCGAGGGCAACCAGAGGAATGCTGTGGGGCCCGCGATCGACGACGCGGCGTTTGCCGACATATAAAACACTGGCCAGGGCAGCCATTCCCGCGATGTTGTGGACCACGATGCCGCCAGCGAAATCTTTTACGCCCCACTGTTCGAGGAAACCACCACCCCACACCATATGGACAAAGGGGAAGTACACGAAGGTCAGCCAGCCGGTGAGGAAGAGCATGTATGCCTTGAAGGAGACGCGGTTCGTGAATGCGCCGGAGATGAGCGCCGGGGTGATGATAGCGAACATCATCTGGTAGGCGATGAAGACCAGAGCCGGGATCGTGTCATTCGGGGAGGGCGTGTTCAGGGTGATTCCACGCAGGAACGCATTATGAAAGTTGCCAATGACGCCGTGCCAGTCCCCGCTGAAGCACAGGGAATAACCATAGGCGTACCAAATCACTGTAGTCCAGCCCATCGAGACAAAGCTCTGAATCATGATGGCCAGGACGTTTTTCCTGCCGACCAGACCGCCATAAAAAAAAGCCAGCCCAGGCGTCATTAACATCACCAGGCTGGTGCACAAGATCATGAATCCGGTATTGCCGGTGTCCAAGTGGAGCATCGAATCCTCCAACGAATTGTCTTCGATTAGGCTCGCGCAATAGCGAGCAAGGGGGTCTGAATGCGAATCACTGCACAGTGGGAGGGCCCGCAGACCCAACTGCGCGAAGAGCGCACTTACTCTTGAGACGCTGGACCCATTTGCTGAAGGGCGCAGTGCGGTGCGTCACAGGGGGTTGTGAGTAGGCTAACGGTCTGGCACACGAGTCTCCCCCCGGCCTCTAGTGGCAATGGACTGCAAGCAGAGGGCTTAGGTGGCGGGACGAGGTGGGGCGCGGCTTGCCGTACCGACCCCTTGCTGTCAGAACTCGGGAAAAAGGACGGGTATCGAACCGCCCGGATGTCAGCCGGAACGCTGCCTCCTAAATGGCAATTCCCGAGCTTGATATTAGATATCCGCCAGCAGAGAGTAGGAGTCGACGGGGGCTGTCTTGAAAGCATCCCCGGTGACGAGGAGTGGCTATCAGAGAGGAGTTGTGGCAAGCTGTCCCCATGGGAAACCGAGATAAAGGCGGTCGCGAGAAAAAGAAGCCGAAGAAGACAGTGCCGAAAGTGGCTCCTCCAAGACGGGATGCGCATGTCATCCCGACGCCGGTTGTTCCAAGACCGACTGAAAACAACTAGGAGCTGTTGCTTGATCGGCAAACTGCTCTTCCGAGAGGCGTGGTGTGTCCGCCCGCGGAGGTTGTGACTCAGATTGTAGGCGAGTGAATCTTCCCGGGAAGGCGCAGACAGATTACGAGCGTGGACCGACGGGATCGGTCCGGACTGTGAATTCAAAACCCCGGGCCATATGACCCGGGGTTTTGAATTGCATCTTGTCCCCTGTTGGGCGGCGTATTCCGACGGGCCCGGCCCCAAAGAAGATTTACAACGGAAAGAACGAGACCGACGGGGAATGCCAGTGCACAAACCGTGACCACCAAGAGATGACGGGAAAGCACTGTGTACCTGGTGCCGGAGTTACCTAGCCGAAGACAGAAGACTGCACGGAACTTCGAGAATAGAAAAACGTGTGTCATTGTTTCTGAGGCTGGAACGGAATCAATGCCTTGAAGAACTTCTCATCGTGTGACGGAGGCACCGAAGAAAGTGAGCACAATCAGTCCCACATGCGAGTTTTGCGGCGGACCGTCCAGATAGCCGAGATCGTCGTTTATTGGAAGAAGTAATCTCCAGGAACGACGCATGGTTGCCGAGGAACCAAACCAAGCGCCTGATTGACGATAATGAAAGAAGGATGGACCGAGCAGTGAAGGGAAGTTCGTCATCAACCGTACATCCGAAATCATGCCACCAAAGCAAGTCGAAGAAGGGCGCTCTTCTAAAGTCCAGTTGATGGATTACTGGGCCTCCGGCTTCGGGGGGTGCTCCGCTCGCTCCTTCTTCTTCTCAGCAATTTCTTTTTGGTTTGGAGGGTAGTGATCGAAGCCCTTGGAGATCTCTCCGAGTACCTTCGGCCAGATGCTATCGTCGTCGACAATTTTCTGTTCCAGATACAGGCGCCACGCCAGGTCTTTCCTTCTGGGATCGATCAGATCGATGACCAGAGATGCGTCCAGGCTGCTTTCCGCTTTCATCAAGTCGTAGGTGTAGGCCCAGTAACCGGCGAGCAGTCCCCCGTATTGATCCCAGCTTCCGGCGGCCGGCGAGACGATGCTGGATTGACTATTGGCCCAATACCGCACCACGAGGTCCGGCTGCTGATCAGGTTGGACTTCCTTCAGGCCTCGCTCCGTCAGGGCCTGAGCCACTCCGGAATGCACGCGGTCGGTAATATAATTTGGATTGAGCTGGCGAAACTGCACCATATTGGTGCCGCCGATGTAAGCGAAGGTCTTGAACTTCGAAAAATCCAGGCCGGGATCGAAATCGACCGCCGTCTTCGCAGACGCGAGCGGTGCAAGAATCAGCGCCATCAGGAAAAGCGTGAGGGCCACTGTCATCGCGGTTCAGGGATGAATCGTTACCGAGCTTCTGCGATCGCAGCATTGTCTTCTCCGTCAAATCCGTCCGTGAGGGCTACAGCAATGAGGACCAATTCTACACTACTCGGAGTAGTTTGCGTCGCAGTCGCGGAGAAAAGAAAATGGGATTCGTCTGGCAATGAGTTGGCACGGCTGGTAGTAGGATTAGGGTGCACGACGGAGGAGGATCAATGAGGATACTCTGGAGCGGATTGGTACTGGTGGCGGGGATCGTCACTACGGCGTGGGGCGCGATGGCGCAGTTACAGGTGCCGAGGCCTGCTGAGCCGGTGGAGAAATGGACGGGAAAGACCGTGATGCTGGTCGGGGCACACGCGGATGATGACGCACTGTCGCACGGGACTTTGGCGATGCTCCAGGCGCACGGTAATCAGATCTACGTCGTTACGCTGACGACGGGGAATGTGGGAACACAAGACCCAAAACTGTCTCGGACACAGTTGGCCGAAATCCGCCGCCAGGAGGAGTTGGCGGCGCTCAAAGAATTAGGCATCCCCGGCGAGCACTATATTAATTTGGGGTATGACGACGGGATGCTCGAATTTGAGGATCGCAAGGCGGTGGTCGAGAACCTGGTGCGCCTGATTAGGAAACTGCGGCCGGATGTGCTTTTCGCTTGGGATCCAGGGAAGAACTACCAGCGCTGGCACAAGTCCGATCACCGCGCCGCAGCGTACCTGGCTGCCGATGCGGCGCGCGCGGCGATGTGGAGGCTATTGTTTGAAGGACAGATAACGCAGGAAGGGTTGAGGGAATTCATGATCCCCGAGTACATGTTCTACACCGACTACGATTATCAGGACGAGAACATCTGGGTGGACATCAGCGATTACGTGCAGCAGCGGGTGAATGCCGGGGCGCACTACACCAGTCAGTTCGGGCCGGGATGGAAGAGCTACAATCCGAATCCCAGCGAAGCGGAAACAAAAGAAATGAAGGCGAACGTGCGGGAGGCGATCCGGACCAGGGATGGGAAGCCGGTAGAGGGATTTCGTTACTATCGCGGTTTGCCTGACGCAATCGGAAAATAGGAAATATTTAATCTCGGGGTGCGAACCCTAGGGCAAAAGAGAAGTCCAGACATCGCCTGGCAGAAAAGGAACGGGGCGGAATGACTCCACCCCACAAAAAAGCATCCGATCAGGCCTGGGCCGCTTTCTTGGCTTCGGCGGAATCATAGCTCTCTCCGTAGATGGCAGGGACTTTACCGCCCATGGCACGCAGGTAAGTCGAGAGTTGGCCGCGATGATGGATGCTGTGGTTGAGCACAAAATTGAGGAATGTGACTGCCGGAAGCTGGAACATGCCCCTAAAATCGATGATTTTGGCAAGTTGATCGCCGGAGAGCTTCGTCAGGGCATCGAAGTTCTTTGTGAAGGAGTCTTCATACCACTGGCCGATCTGCGTCGGAGTCTTGACGCTTTCCGGACGATGGATCGGCGAAAAATCGAACCCACCTGCCGCGACGCCTCCGTACAAGCGTTGTTCGGTAGCGACGATGTGCCAGGCGAGTTCGATCGCGCTCTTCGAGTGCGGGTCGGGACGATACTCCATGTTGGCCTGTGGGATGGCGTCGATAACGGCACGCGTGGAGCGGTGCTCGTTTTTGACCGAGGGAAGTGTGTATTGAAGCAGAAACAGAGCCTGTTCAGAAGTAATGGGATTCATCGGTAGTGACCTCGGAATGGAGTTTACACCCGGCAAGTGGGATGCGTGAATGCCTTGAAAAGGTACGCACTCGCATTTGAGCGAACTGTCGTTCGGTTTGGCGGCCACCCTAGACGGACGCTGGCAGCACAATCCGTCGAGTCGGGTCAAAAGAAACGGCTGCGCACTCGTTCGGGGAGATTGGCAAGATCGACGACTGTCAGGAAATCGATGGTCTTGAATTCGCGGTCGATAGCCGGCGGACCACAAATGCGGCCGGAGATTTCGAGATAGGCACGGAACAGACGAGGCGGTCGAGTTGCTTCGACTGCGTTGCCCTTGGCCTCGCACGCATAACCTGGCTGGGGTAGTGTACGCAGCGCGGGATCAACCAGATAGCTGTCCTTGAGCGAGTTGTACATGGCAACGCCGTAATCCTCATCCTGGGACGTAACGGAGCTGCACCCGAACAGATAGCGTGACTCCGTGCGAGTAGCGTAAATGGCGATGCCCTTCCAGAGAGCATGCAGCACCATAATGTTGCGAAAATCGATGTGCACGCACGCCCGACCCAGCTCGAGGAGCTCCCTGCGAATCGGTTCATACACGGAGAAGTCAAAGATCTGATTGCCGTAATAGCCGAAATTCCTGCCTGCGACTTCGCCGGTTTGCAGGCGGTAGGTACCCACCAGTTTCCTGGTCTGCAGGTCGTGCACCATCAGGTGGTCGCAGAAGGTGTCGAAAGGATCGATATCGAGGCCGGAGCGTTCGGAGGTGGAGAGGCCTTCTCCCAATTCAAGATTGAAGACGTTGTAGCGAAGCCGCTGGCACTCGACCAACTCTTCCGGAGACTGCGCCAGACTGACTCGGAACAGAGAAGTTTCGGTTAAGAGCGGCTGGGCGGTTACCGTTCTCACTGTTGGCCTCCGCACGAAGCGAGTTTCACGTGGGGTACGTTACGAGAATGTTTCGACTAGGTCATTTTCGTGTTTCGCATGTACTGATAGGAAACACGGCGCTGTCTCCAAGATAATCATACAGAGAAGTGTCAATGAAGGGAAGTCAGGTGCGATCTGAAACAGAAAGGACGGGAAGCACCGAGTTCGCTTGTGCTGTGGAGCCACGCACCATCAATTCGGGCTTGACGACAATTTCCCGAGGAGAGCCGGCTTGCCGGGGTGAGTTTATACGTGACAGCAATGTTTCCGCGGCGATTACGCCCATTTGCCGGAGAGGCTGGCGCACGGTAGTCAGCCCGGGATTTTGATAGGCGGCACTCTGGATGTCGTCGAAGCCGATAACGGAGACATCTTCAGGGACACGGCGTCCGGATTCGCGGAGGGCCTGGATGGCGCCAATAGCGGAAATGTCATTGAAGGCCAGCAGCGCCGTGAATGATTCGCCGCGCTCGAGCAGCTTCTTCGTGACCTCGTAGCCGACGGCCGGAGAAGGCGAATCGCCGTCGAGCTGAATCGCCAGTTTGTCGTGGACGGTGATGCCGAGGGAGCGGGCGACGGAGTTGAGGGCACGCCAGCGAGTTTCGGTATCCGAACTGAAGTCCTGACCTTTGATGAAGGCGATCTTGGTGTGGCCGGAATTTTGCAAATGCTCGAGAGCAAGGTGTGCGGCAAGGGTGTGGTCGAGAACAATCCGGGTTACGCCGGGAACATGATGGTGGCCGGAGATGGCTACGGCAGGAAGGGCAGAAGCCTCGGTAAGGACGGTGTCCACGGCAATGATGCCTTCGACGGCGCGTTGCTGGAGGAGCAGGGGATACTCTTCAATGAGGTCCGCACGGTGGCGATGGCTGACCACAAAATAGAAATAACCCTCCTGAAGCAAATGGTCTTCAACACCGGAGAGCACCAGAGCGGCGTACCCCTCGCTGACTTCCGGAACGACCACGCCGATCGTAAAACTGCGCTTCTGGCGCAAAGAACGGGCCATCAGGTTGGGGCGATAGTTCAACTCGCGCGCGGCCTTGCGCACCCGCTCCTGGGTAACCGCCGGGATCGAACGAGCACCGGGCGACCGGTTGATGACCAGAGAGACCGTGGCCGAGGACAGGCCGAGTGAAGCTGCCAGTTCTTTCAGGCTTATCGACGGTGTGACCTGAGGAGCTTCGTTACCGGCCTGGTTGCTTTTTGCCCTAGCCATGGGGTGTATGGGCCGTAGTCTGTCACAAGGGTTGCAGCGGGGCAAGGAGGAGAAGCAAAAAAAGAGGAAAACAGTAGAGGGAGGGGAGGAACTGTGATAGATTGTCGCTAATAAATCGATTTATCGTAGGGTCGGTCCGGCAGAGCGAAGAAGGCCTAAAGCCATGGGACCGCTGGATTGACCGGAAGAAGAATCCGCTGGTTCTGCGTCATGCTGAAAAGAGAGCCACCTCCGGGTCGGACGAACCAGACAGAGGCGCTTCGCTCGACAGATTGTGACACGGAACGGAGAAGAGTGCGACAGAGAAGTTCAGCGGGATCGCATTGAATAGGAGCCAAATTCACGTGTCGCCCCAATCCCGTCGCCAGTTCGTTATTCTGCTTGCCATAGCTTTTTTTTCACTCCCCAATGCAAGAGCGCAGCAAGCCGCCCCTCCAGCCCTCTTCCGCGGATTGCCTGTGCGATCGAATCTTGCCGATCCCTCTATTGAAGCGAGGGTCGACACACTATTGAAGCAGATGACGCTCGAAGAGAAGATTGGTCAGTTGGTGCAGTATTCGGTCGGAACACCAACCGGACCGGGAACGGGTCGCAGCGATTACCAGGAAATGATTGCCAAGGGCCAGGTGGGATCGCTGTTCAATCTAGAGGATGCCCATGCGGCAAACAAGTACCAGCACATTGCCGTGGAAAAATCTCGGTTGCATATCCCTTTGCTGAATGGGCTGGATGTGATCCACGGTTACCGCACGGAATTCCCCGTGCCTCTGGGGCTCGCCTCCACATGGGATCCACTGGTCGTTGAAAAAGCGGCGCGTCTTGCGGCCGAGGAAGCATCCGCTTCGGGCGTACGATGGACATTTTCTCCCATGGTCGACATTGCGAGGGACGCCCGATGGGGAAGAATTATTGAGGGGGCCGGGGAGGATCCCTATCTCGGCAGCGTGATGGCGCGCGCCTATGTGCGCGGCTACCAGGGGAAAAGCTTGGGCGCGGCGGACAGTATTGCCGCCTGTCCGAAGCACTATGTCGGATATGGAGCGGCTGAGGGCGGCCGCGATTACAACACGACGGAGATTTCCGAGCACACCTTGCGGGAAGTATATCTACCGCCCTTTTACGCTGCCCTCGATGAGGGTGGCGCGTCCATTATGAGCGCGTTTAACACGCTCAATGGAGTTCCCGCCACTGCCAACTCGTTTACGTTGACCCAGATCCTCCGCAACGAATGGGGATTTCCTGGGCTGGTGGTAAGCGATTGGACCTCTGTCGGAGAATTGATCGCACATAGCATAGCCAATGATGGAGAGACGGCAGCGTACAAGGCTCTCGCCGCTGGGGTTGACATGGACATGGAGAGCAATCTCTATCACGAGCACTTGCTCGACCTGGTGAAGAGCGGAAAGGTAACCGAGGCGCAGATTGATCGTGCCGTTCGCCATGCACTGCGGGTAAAGTTCGCGCTGGGCCTGTTTGATAACCCATATACAGATGAGCAGAGGGAGAATCACGGAGTGTTGCCGCCGGAGAGCCTGGAACTGGCCCGCGCCGCTGCCGAGCGGTCCTTCGTCTTGCTGAAAAATGACCTGCTTGGTTCTCGCCATATGCTGCCACTGAGCAACGACGCACAGAATGTCGCTCTCGTCGGGCCGCTTGCGGACGATGCCGGGGAGATGCTGGGTTCGTGGTCGGCACACGGCCAGGCAAAAGACGTCACCACTCTGAAAGCTGCGCTGACTGCCCGGTTGGGCGCAGAGCGAGTGAAGTACGCCAAAGGGGGAGAGATTATCCAGGCGACCGATGAGCAGATCAACGCCGCCGTGGCGGTGGCGCGTGAGGCGGATGTGGTCGTTATGGCGCTCGGAGAGGACGCGCCGCGGATGACTGCAGAGGCCGGTTCGCGGGCACATCTCGATTTGCCCGGACGCCAGGAAGAGTTGCTTGAAAAAGTGGCTGCCACGGGGAAACCCCTGGTGCTCGTGCTATTCAGTGGGAGGCCGCTCGTGCTGACTTGGGCTTTTGCGCATGTGCCGGCAGTTCTCGAGGCTTGGTTTCCGGGGGTGCAGGCTGGGCCGGCACTGGTGCGAACACTGTATGGAGATTCCGTTCCGACCGGGAAATTGGTCGTCAGCTGGCCCCACTCGCTTGGGCAGATTCCCGATTACTACGACTCGCTCCCGACCGGGCGTCCGGCCAGAGAATCTGGGCTTGATATGCCGTTACGAGAAGGCCTGGAGAAATTTGTTTCAGGCTACGTAGATGAGCCGAATACGACGCAGTTTCCCTTCGGTTATGGTTTATCTTACACAGAATTCCGGTATTCGAGTCCGGAGATCAGTACCGGAAAATTGAGCGCGAAAGAACTCAACGAGGACCTGCGCAGTCGCGGGACCGTGGGGAAAACGGTCTTGACGGTCAGTGCCAACGTAACAAATTCTGGAAAGGTGAGCGCTGAAGAGGTCGTGCAGGTCTACGTCCGGCTCCGGGGCACCAGTGTCGAAGAGCCTGTACGGGCACTGAAAGCGTTTGAACGCGTCGCACTGGCGCCGGGAGAGACACGAAAAGTCACCTTTTCGCTGGGGCCGGAAGCCTTTGCCTTGTGGGACATTCAGAATGAGCGCAAAGTGGAGAAGAGCGCGGCAAGTATCTGGGTGAGCCCGGATTCCAGACGTGGTGAGGCAGTTGATCTCGAAATCGTCGAATAATTCTAACGTTGCGATGAAATTGCGCCGAAAAAACAGAAGGGAACTGTTGCGCTGGGGTGGTCAAGGACTGGCCATTCTGCCGTTCGCGTCTCTGCTCAGCTGCGGGAAAAGTCCCCGTTTTACTCCGCCTACAGGTGCGAATCCCTACCAGGGAACGGATGAACAACTCCTCGACGAGATGCAACGGGGCAGCTTCGAGTTCTTCTGGAATGAAACTAATCCGGCCACTGGACAGGTAAAGGACCGCGCTTTCCTCGACGGGAACGACAGCCGTACCATGGCCAGCATTGCGGCCACGGGATTCGGATTGACCGGGCTATGCATTGGCGATGCCCGCGGTTACGGCAGAACCCCGGACATCACGGCTCGGGTTCGAAACACCCTCAGATTTCTTTATCAGCAGATGCCCAACGTTCACGGGTTCTACTATCACTTTGTGGATATGAATACGGGGCAGCGGTGGGCCAAGTGCGAGCTGTCCTCGATTGATACTTCGCTGCTGCTTTGTGGTGTCCTGACGGCCCGGCAGTATTTCCGGGACACGGAGATACAGGACTTGGCGACCAAGATCTACGAACGCGTGGACTGGCCGTGGATGCTGAATGGCGGCCCAACTTTTTCGATGGGCTGGCATCCCGAGGACGGTTTCCTGGATTCTCGCTGGGAACACTTCTGCGAACTGATGATGATTTATCTGCTGGGGATCGGTTCGACCACCCATCCCGTTTCCGCGGAAACCTGGAATGCCTGGACCCGCCCTACGATCACCTATCAGGGACTGACGTACATTTCCGGAAACGACCCGATATTCACGCACCAATATTCCCAAGCGTGGTTCGACTTTAGGAAGAAGCGGGATGCCTACGCCGACTATTTTGAAAATTCCGTCACCGCGACAAAGGCCCACAAGCTGTTCTGCCTTTCGCTCGCACCGCAATTCGGAGACTATTCCGACGATCTTTGGGGAATTTCGGCTTCCGATTATGTGAAGGGTTATACGGCCTGGGGCGGCCCGCCGCGCCAGGGACCGATCGATGGGAGCATCGTGCCCTGTGCGACCGGCGGCTCGTTACCGTTTCTTTTCGCAGACTGTATCCGCGTCCTGCGGAACATTCGCGGTAACTACGCTACAAAAGGCTGGGGACGCTATAGCTACGTTGATGCCTTCAATCCTCTCACGGGCTGGTACGATACCGATGTGCTGGGAATTGACCTTGGCATCACCATGGTGATGGCGGAAAACTATCGTACCGGCCTCGTGTGGGATACTTTCATGAAGAATCCGGAAATACAGGCGGCTATGACCAAGGCGGGCTTCCATAAGGTATAGATGCATGCGCAGGCTGCTCCTTGTACTGGGGATGGTGTTGCTTCCTGCTTTTGGCCAGGACATCCCTTCGAAAACATCCCAACCAGCTGCGGCCGCGGGGCCTATCCGTTTTGAAGAGATTGCCGCCAAGGCGGGCTTGAAGTACGTAACCGCGACCGACAGTACCGAAAACAAGAATCAACCGCAAACGATGGTGGCGGGAGTGGCCTTGTTCGACTATGACGGAGACGGTTACCTGGATGTGTACGTCGTGGGTGGCGCCGCGATTCCTTCACTGAAAAAGGAATCGCCGGTCTACTGGAACCGCCTGTTTCACAACAACCATGACGGCACGTTCACCGACGTCACCGAAAAGGCCGGACTGGCAGGCGCGGGCTACGGCAGCGGCGTGGCGGTAGGCGATTTCGACAATGACGGCTGGCCTGACCTGTTCCTTGCCAACGTGACCGGCAACCAGTTGTTCCACAACAACGGAGATGGCACCTTCACGGAGGTAACCGCCAAAGCGGGCCTGAGCGGTGCCACGCTGGACGGGAAGAAGATGTGGTCGGTCGGGGCGGGCTGGTTCGATTACAACAATGACGGGCTGCTCGATCTCTTTGTCGTGAATTACTGTAAGTGGGAGGTTAACAAGGACCCGTATTGCAGAATCAAAGAAGGGGTGCGCGGGTTCTGCCACCCGAGGTACTATGCCCCGCTGCACAATACGCTCTACCGGAACAATGGCGATGGAACGTTTACCGATGTTTCCGAGGAGACGGGAATCGCCCAACAGTTTGGCAAGGGGATGAGCGTGACTTTTGCCGATTACGATGGGGACGGTTACCTGGACGCGTTTGTGGCCAACGACACGACCCAGAACTTCCTATTTCATAATCTCAAGGGCAAGAAATTTGAGGAAGTGGCGCTGGCGGCCGGCGTTGGATTCGCTCTCGACGGCATTGCGCGTTCCGGGATGGGGGCCGACTTTCGTGACGTGAACAACGATGGGCTGCCGGACATCTGGCACACTGCGGTCGAGCATGAAGGATTCCCGTTGTTCATGAATGCGGGAAAGGGCGAATTTGACGACCGGACGATCGCAAGCGGCCTCGGCAAGACCAACGACATGTCTGGCTGGGGCAATGGCATGGCCGACTTCGATAACGACGGATGGAAGGATCTGTTTGTGGCGCGTTCGAATGTAATGGACAACATCAGCGAACAGAACCCGGCGCGTCGCTACCAGGAGCCCAACTCCTTGTTCAGGAACGTGGGAAACGGCAAGTTCCTGGACGTCAGCGGCATGGCCGGTCCGGATTTTCAGCTCGAGGCGGCACACCGCGGAGTTGCTTTCGGGGATCTGGACAACGATGGTCGCGTGGACATGGTGGTGTCCGTACTTAATGGCCCGCTGAAGTATTTTCACAACGTCTCGGAGAACAAGAATCACTGGATTTTGCTGAAACTGGTAGGGACGAAGAGCAATCGCATGGGCTTGGGCGCACAGATTCACATCATTACGGAGGACGGGAACTCCCAGTGGAATGAGGCGACGACGGCAATAGGCTACGCGTCGTCGAGTGATCCGCGCGTGCATTTTGGCTTGGGCGCTAATACCAAGATCAAAGTGATGGAAATTCGCTGGCCAAGCGGGATCAAGCAAGCCCTGAAAGATGTGGAGGTCGACAGAGTTATGACCGTCGAAGAGCCCGCGAAATAACCTTCGCGGCTCAGTCGGCACAAGGAAAGCTCAATAGCCGGGCTGGGGCTCTTTCATCGAAGCTTCACTCAGCAGGCGATAGGCTTCCCGCGCCTTCTCTGCATCCTGTTTCCTACCGGCCCGTGCATAGGCGGAACCCAGGGCAAAATACAACTTGGCATCCTTGGGGAAGGCCTTCTCCGCGATCTCGAGCTCCGGAATGGCCTTCGCGAAGTTATCCGTGTCCAGATACAGCAGACCCAGCAGATAGTGCGCGAATGGAATGTGCGGGTTTAAGTGGATGGCTTGTTCGGCGTAGGGAATTCCTGCGGCGGAATCGACCTTGTATTCGCTGGCGGCAATTTCCAGCCGCGAATGGATGTCGCCGGGATTGTTCTTGAGTTCCTGCTGGAATTCGGCGATGGCGGCGGGCACGTCGCTGCTCTCGATCAGAAATTTTCCATACACATAGTGGATCCCCGGATAGTTGGGATAATCGCTGACCAAGGCCGCATATTCCTGGTGTGCCGGCTCATATTTCTTCTCCGCAGAGAGGCACGCGGCGTGTCCCGCCCGCAGGATAATTTGCGCCCCGGGCGTGCTCTCCGCCGGGGCCTCTTTCGGCGTAATCCGAAAGACAGCCAAGCCGAGGCTTCGAAGTACATCGTCGTTCGGGATGGCATCCTGGCACAAGCCGCTGAGGACAGTCTGGGCAGACTGAAATTTCAAGGCCCGCAAGAGAAGCACGCCTTCGTGATAGAGCACAACAAGGCGCAGCTCCGGATTGTCCGCTACCCCGAGATTCCTGCCCGCTTCCATGTGCTTCAAGGCGGCATCATCCTGGCCTAGTTCGAACTCGCACAGGCCAAGCATTACTTGAGGCGTGCCGTCCTTAGGTGCAAGCGGGACGAGTTTGCGGAAGGCACGGGCAGCGGCC
Organism: Candidatus Acidiferrales bacterium; assembly: GCA_963842585.1. Lineage (GTDB taxonomy): Bacteria > Acidobacteriota > Terriglobia > Acidiferrales > UBA7541 > Acidiferrum. The sequence continues at coordinate 871,802 of CAWJHG010000006.1, read as the reverse complement.
GGATAGTTATTGCGGTCGTATTCAATCGTTCCTAGGGACCACCAGCCTTCGGCCCAGTTTGCGTGCAACGCCAGTGCCTTCTTGTACAGGGGAACGGCTTCCTCCAGGCGTTCCGCATCACGCGCGGCATCTGCGCGTTGTGCCAGAGAGTCGAAAGTCTCAGGATCCGGCTTGGACTGGGGCGCTGACGGGATCGCAAAAAAGAACAGTCCGATGAGAAGAGGGAACATCTGCATGCAGCGTCTCTCGCGATTAGAGCGTAAGGAGGGCATCGGTGAGCTTCTAGTGTAAAAGAAAAGCTGCCAACGAGTCAGGTTCCCGGGGTGAGGAAGGCTCGTTGGCAGCTTACTGTGCACTAAAACGGAGGCGCCAGGGGTGCTGAGCGACTCCGGAGAGGGTTAGAAGTTAAACCGCGCCTGCAACTCGATGGTCCGAGAACCAAGGGCTCCCGGGGACATTCCAAACAACGAGTTGTTGTTATTGCAGTTGGTCGTAATGGATCCGGTGCAAAGAGGCTGCCCGGCGATGGCGTTAGGACTGATCATGGCCGTGTTGACGCCGTTGTAGTTCCCCGGAGGCAGCAGGTTTAGGTTGTTGAACAGATTGTAGAAATTACCGCGAAGCTCCAGTTTGGCATTTTCACCGAGGATCGGCATGCGAGGCAGTCCGAAGGACTTACTTAGGGTCGCATCGATGTCAAAATAGTGCGGGCCGCGGAGTGTGTTGCGTCCTACACCAGGCGCTTCCGGAATCGGGCCGTACGCAGGCCACGGTGCCGTCACTTGCGTATAACTCGGGATGCTGAAGTAGGATAGGGCACCATTGGGGTAGTTGGCTCCCGGCTTCTTGAACGTCGAATTGCTCAGACTGTCGCCTGCGCCGCCGAGGTAGGCGAGCGGCCGCAGGGCGCAATTCGAGCCATTGTAGTTCTGAACGCTATTCAGGACCACGTTACAGGTCGGGCTGCCACCGTTTGGTCCGATGACCGGCGTCCACGGAAAACCAGTGTGCCAGTTCATGATGCCGCTGATGTTCCATCCGCCGAAGACCTTTTCCATCCAGCTGTGATCTCCGTGGAAGAACGTAGGCGAATAAACGCCCCACACCTTAATCGCGTTGCGGATATCCCAATCCGATGGACCCCAAGCAAGCTTCCGGTCCCACTGATAGTTGTCTACGTTATAGGGTTGTGTGCCGTCATCCATGCTCTTCGCCAGGCGGTACTGAGCGTCCACTGAGAACGAGTGGGAGAAACGATGCTCCAATTCGGCCAGGAAGGCATTGAAGTTGGAATTGCCGCTGTTCGAGTAATAGTCGACGTCGTTGACCATGGGATTCAACGGGATACCCAATGGGGCGTCAATGATATTGACGTTGTATTGCTGGGTCAGATGGTGCGATGTGCTGCCTTGATAGCCGAGAGTGGCAATCCAGTTGCGGCCTATCTCATACTGACCTTCCAGTGAGTAGCGGTAGGTATAGGGAGTGTTCATGAATGAAGGAAATGCAGTAACGCCGACGGGCGATCCGCTGGTTGGAATGTTGTTGCCACTGAAAGTGAGCACAGCATTCGGGTTGGCTGGATAAGGCCCGAAGGAGTGAATGTCGTTCGGAACGGCATAGACAACGGTTGAACCAGTGGGCGCACCCGTCGTGGCATTGAAGGTGGTATTGAGAGCACCAAAGGAAGAGACGAAAGGAGGATTTCCCCAACCATTCAGAGTAATGGCTTCCTCTTCCCCGGTGTATCCTATGCCGAAACCGCCGCGGATCACGAGCTTGCTGCTAAAGGAATGGCCAAGCACGCCGCCGGGGCTCCAGGCAAATCCGAGTTGTGGGCCATAGTCGAGTGTGGACGGATTATAGAGATGGCCGCCTATCCGGAGATACATGGCACTCAGAGCCTCGTTTCCTGGGCCGAGGACCACGGTGGAGAGTTGATCGTTCTTTTCTGTCAGTGAACCAAAGTAGTCGTACCGCAATCCATAGTTGAAGGTCAGATTGGGCTTGGCCTTCCAAGTGTCCTGAATAAAGAAGCCGACAATATTGGACCGAGTATCCTTCCTCACCTCAGTTGGAACGCCGGTCTGGGGATCGGTGGTCACGTTTTCGTTGTAGGGGGCGTCATTTAGGAAATCCCACATATTGTGGAAGCTGTAGGTTGGCCTCGCAGACCAGGGAGCTTCCTGAACGAAGAGAAGACGGGTAAGTTCACCACCGAGTTTAATGGTGTGGCTGCCGTGAACCTTGGTCAAAGTATCTTTGAAATTGTAGGTCCACTGATCGAAAACGCTGGGACCTGGAGGTCCGTAGGATTGCAGGCTGATGTTGGCGTAGCTATCAATGTTGTCCGTCGGAAGACCCCACGGTTCCTGAGGGTTGGTGGCTATTTCATTCCAGCGCCAGCCCGCCGCGTTGAAACGAGCCTGGTTGACGAGCGTGGGATCGAAAGTGTGATCCCAGAGCAACGTGAAGGCGTCATTGATGGCGGAATGGTGATAGAGGTTGGCGGCACGTACCGGGCCGTTGTACGAGGTTGTATTCACCGGAACCCAGTACATGGAATAGGCGACCAGATCCCGGTTGGTGACGTTGAAGTCCACGCGCCCGTTGTATTGCGCTTCATTGAGATTGTTGGGACCGGTTGTATTGTAGTTTGCGATATCGGCGACGTCGGTGAGACCGCTGCCGATGCCAGGATTTGCACTGGTGACATAGGTGGGGTCCGCATAACCGAGAGGAGTTGTCAGCGGTGACCCGATGTTCATGCCCTTGCCAGGAATCGTCAGGCAGTTCACACCCTCCGTCAGGCCAATCGCTGCGCAGGTATTGCCGTTGGCGGCTAAGGAACTGGATGAAACGCCCTCCCCCGGGTAGGTAAGATACTTTGCCGCAATGCTGCCGGCGGGTGCCAATTGGAGAAAGGCAGGAGTCTCGTAGTAGCCGGTACCTGTCACCGTGGAGGCATTGCGGATGGTCTCGTAGGAGAAGAAGAAGAACAGCTTGTTCTTCCAAATCGGCCCACCCACGCTTCCGCCCCATTGATTAAAACGGGCGGTGTTTCTTTGCGGTGTGCCAGTGGGGCCATTCCAGGATTGATAAGCGTTCAATCCCGGGCGATCCATTTTGAAAAACAGGCTACCGTGGAAATTGTTGGTGCCGTTCTGCGAAATAACCTTGATTTGGGCGCCGCTGAACCGTCCATCTTCGGCGTCGTAGTTGTTGGTGACGACCTGGACTTCTTTTACGGATTCTTCATTGGGTGTGACAACGGCTGCGCCTCCCCACGATACGCTGGTGATGCCTACGCCATCGAGGGTGATGTTGTTCGACTGCAGTTGGCCACCGTTGGCGATGATCTGCGGAGCATTCTCCGTCTTGAAAATGCCATCGGTCGCACCGGATGCACTGGAGTTTGTGCCAGGGAGTTGGAAGGAGCCTCCACCGCTCTGTTGAGCAGAGTCTCCGAACGCGCCCGGTGCAAGCTGAGTGAGTTGGAACACGTCGCGGCCGAAGGAGGGCAACTTTTGGATCTCGTCGCTCGTCACTGTACCGGAAATCATGCCCGATTCCGTGTCGATCGTCGGTAGTTCTGAACCGTTGACGGTTACGGACTCGGTGACTGCCCCGACATCCATTGTGGCATTCACTGGATTCACTTGATCGCCACTGATGGGGACGTTATCAAGAACGAATTTCTTGAACCCTGCTTTTTCAATCGTGACGCTGTACGGTCCGGGCGCCAGGCGGCCAACGAAGTAAACACCGCTTGCATCCGTGGTTGTTTCCTGTACCAAGCCCGTATCCTTCGCTACAACGGTAACTTTCGCACCGCCGACGGCTGCGCCCTGGGAATCCAGAACTGTACCCTGTATACCGGCGCGATATTGTGCACTTGCAGTGAAGGTCACCGCCAAAAGGATTGCCAATACAGAAAGAAAACGAAGCAACGTCTTGGAAAGGCTCATGCTTACTCCTCCGCTCGACCTAGAATTCTCTTAAGAAACCGCAGCGAAGTTGCACCAAACCCGCTAGTAAATCGGTTAAGCAACCGTTGGGGGCGAGTATAAGAATGGTCTTATTGAATGTCAAGCATCAAGTTTCCCGACAGTGATCCATTGAATCGGAAGTTTGCATCCGCCGGAAAGCTGCCTGCCGAAGCTTGGTGAGAGTTTTACATTAGGGTCCGACTTCGAGGAGAACAAACCCATTAACCGGCAAGGTCAGGAGTAAATGGCCCTTTTTCAAGGGCATGGAGCGGGGAGGCTCGAGGGCAGTCTCCATGTTCAACTGGCGGACTTGCGCTTCCGTGGGGTAAAGCGGCTTGCCCATTCGCGCGTAGGCCGCGAGGGTATTGCTATGATCGGTGTCGATGCGTGAAACGCGGACGCCCGAGGGAGGAATAAGTCCTGTAAAACCGAGATCATAGGACTGCGCCAGGCCCGGCCGGTCTGGCGGCGACAGGTTCCAGATGGCAATCGCGAAGCTGCCGTCCTCGCGCCGCGTGATCAGAACGTTCTCCGCCGTGTTGGCCAACCGTTCGGTGCCGAGTTTGTGTAGCAATGCAAAGGAGTAGTAATTGGGCTTTTTGATGCCGCCGGGGGCAATCAGGCCAAAGCCCCCAAAGAACGGGTTGCGAGCAGGACCGTTCTCCTCGAATACATCGCTGAAAGTCCAGAAGGAGAGAATGTCCAGCAGGCCGTCGCAATCGTGAATGGTCTGCGCGGTAGCCGTCGCCGAGTAACTGGTGTCTCCGGCGTGCAGGTCCCCGTAGCCCGAAACATTCCACTCGGTCCAGAAAAGCGGCAGATATGGCTTCGGGGAAGCCTTGATCTGTTTGTGAACCTTTTCTGCCGCTGTACAGGCGCGCTTCTCGATGGGTACGACCTGGTGCGTACCGAACAGATCCTCTACCGAGTCATCGGAATAGCCGTGCGTGGAAATAAAATCGACGGGCGAATCTTCCTTGGCGGTATGGGTGAGGAAATCGTCCACCCAATGAGCCGCCGCCGTGGCCGGCCCGCCAACCCGAAGACGCGGGCTGACGGACTTCAGGGCGCGAGCGGTGTGGTCGTACAGTTCGAAATACGTCGCCTGCTTCGGGTCACCGGACCAGAAATCGATGTTGGGTTCGTTCCAGACTTCGAAATACCACTGGGAAACTTCGTCGATACCGTAGCGTGAAATCAGGAACCCGGCAAAGTTGCGGATCAGGGCGTCCCACTTCGCATAGTCCTTGGGTGGCGAGACGTTCTGCTTGTACCAGAAGGGGTGTAGATCCTGGTGGGCCGCGAGTTTCCTGGGCATGAAACTGATCTCCACGATGGGACGAACGCCGTTGTCGAGCAGGCCGTCGTAAACCTGGCCGACGTAGGTAAAGTTGAAGATCGGATTGCCGGCGTCGTCTTCGTCATAAACGCCAAGTTCGTCGTGGAACACCCCGTGGAAGCGCACGTAGCGAAAATCGGTGACCTTTCTGACTTCGCGAAGGTCGTTCCGGTAGGACTCGCGGAGAGAAAGAATGGCCCGTCCAGAACCAAATGACTGTTCCCAAAAATGAGGGAAAGGAGTGCCCTTGGCCGACAGATCAATCACGATCGCCTGGGGCTCCTGGCAGAAGGCTTGAGGAGCGAAGGAGAGCAGGACGGCAAAAAAGAAAACGATACGCATAATTTATTCCCAAGGCGGAATTGTCGAACCGACAACGCGAGAGAATAGCACGGCCGCCCCGAGAGTCGATCAGTCGGACTCGCGGGAATTAAATAATGTGCAACGACAACTTTCTCCCATGCGCCAAGTTCGAGTAGACTCCGAAGGAAGATTGGAACTGCCGGGCCAGCTCTGCGGGGTAAGCATCAATGGAAATTCTGACGATTTCGCAAACCAACCGGCGAAGTGGATGGCAGTTGCGACTGCTTTCGCTTCTGCTGCTGGCTCTCGTCTGCGCTGCGAGGATTCGAGCGAACGATGAGTATTACCGGCACACCTTCTTCGACAACAGCTTGACCAGCGATTTCTACTTTTATAGCTCCGCTCATGCTACTGCTCCCAGTCTTCTCGACGGTGAAAAGGGCAAGCTGCCGGTCGAGACGAAGCTATTTTTGACACCGCCGAATGCGCTGCGGGTGGAGTGGCAGTCGAGCCCGGGAGGAGGATGGGAAGCGGAGGTGCGCGTGGTCGACTTCCGCAACCGCTATCCGGGTTTTGATGGGGACGGACTATCGTTCTGGTGCTATGCGCCTGCTGCGATTGATGCGGCGGATCTGCCCGTGCTCACATTGTCGAACACCCGGGAAGGTCTGCAGGTGGCTGAATTTCCGGGGAGTTTTAGTGTGGCGGTGCCGCTCGGGAAATTTGCAGGAAATCTCCCGGCCGATCGATGGGTAAAGGTTCGCATCCCTTTCGCAGAGTTTCAGAGCGCCTCGATCTACCCGTTCCAGCCGCGTTTCGTGCAGAACGTGATTTTTCACCAGGGAAGAGCCGACGGTGTGCGGCATACGTTGATCGTAGACGAGATCCAGGTCGATGCTGAGGATTCGGCAAGTGCGGGGGAGCGGTCTGGCGAGCCGCCCGCGACGCCGCAGAATGTGCGGGCGAGAGGATACGACCGGCACATTGAACTGCGTTGGGATGCGGCGGGAACTCGGGTGGCGCGGTACATCATTTATCGTTCTTTGGAGGGCAGAGCATTCGAGCCGGTGGGAATGCAGCTACCGGGCATAAACCGCTATGAGGATTTTCTCGGCAAGGCTAGGGCAAAGGCGGAATACAAGGTCGCGGCATCGGACCGCGATTATCGGCAGTCGGCGCTGTCCGAGAGTGCCAGTGCCGAGACGCGCGAGTTCAGCGACGACGAGTTGCTGACCATGCTCGAGGAAGCGTGTTTCCGTTATTACTGGGAAGGTGCCGACCCGCATTCGGGAATGGCCCGGGAGAATATTCCCGGGGATGGCCGCATCGTCGCGACCGGGGCCAGCGGGTTCGGGATCGCAGCGTTGATTGTGGGAGTGGATCGGGGATTCATCACGCGCAAAGAAGGCGTCGAGCGAATAAGCCGAATCGTGGGATTCCTGGAGCAGGCCGAGCGCTACCATGGCGCGTGGTCTCACTACATGGACGGCACAACCGGGAAGACCATGCCGGTGTTTGGCATGCTCGACGATGGCGGAGACCTGGTCGAGACGTCGTTCCTGATCGAGGGACTGCTTGCCGCCCGTCAGTATTTTCATGGTTCGAGCTCCGAGGAGGCCTCCCTGTACCGGCGTATTACACTCCTTTGGCAAGGTGTGGAATGGGATTGGTATCGAGAGAATAGGCAGAGCGACTTTCTTTACTGGCATTGGTCTTCCCATTGGGGCTTCCAGATCCACCATCCATTGATCGGATTCAACGAGGTGATGATTACCTATCTTCTGGCCATCGCCTCCCCCACGCATGGAGTGCCCGCGGCACTTTATTACTCTGGCTGGGCGAGCCAATCGGAAAGGGCACTCGAGTATCGAGAAGGCTGGTCGGGTTCAAAAGACGGGGACCACTACGGCAACGGGAGCTCTTATTTCGGAATCAAGCTGGACGTCGGCGTAGGAACCGGCGGGCCGCTTTTCTTCACCCACTACTCGTACCTGGGATTTGATCCTCATGCTCTCGGGGACAGCTTTACCTCGTCATATTTTGAGAACAACCGGAATATCGCGCGCATCAACCGTGCCTATGTCATGGCGAACCCGAAGCATTTTAAAGGGTATGGGCCGGACGCGTGGGGGCTCACGGCCAGCGACGGACCTCATGGATACGTTGCCCACGCGCCCGATTCGAGCGACGATTTTGGCACCCTCACGCCGACCGGAGCCCTTTCGTCGTTCCCCTACACACCCGATGCATCGATGCTCGCTTTCAAGCATTACTATCGCGATCTCGGCGGCCAGTTGTGGGACATTTACGGTCCGCGTGATGCCTATAATCCAAGCGAAGACTGGATCTCACCGCTGTACATGGGCCTGAATCAGGCGCCGATTGTGGTGATGGTCGAGAACTACCGGACCGGGCTCGTCTGGAAATTGTTCATGTCCAATCCGGAAATCACGGAAATGTTAGAGAAGCTGGGTGTGGCGACCGCAAGGTGAGCAACTTCGGTAGGCTGTGCCAGGCGGGGTAGAGGGGCGAAGCGAAGAACAGGAGAAGTCATGAGACGGATCAGGGTGTGCGGGCTTTTGGCGGTGCTGGTGGCGTCTTGCGGTGCGCCGGTGTTTGCGCAGGGAATGGATTGGCTTGCGCATCTGACAGAACCGCGCGATTACGTGCAGAAACGCGTATCGAGCTATGACCGCTCCGGCGGCAATGCGGACTTTCGTTCGATTGCAGCCGGAGAAACGCTGACCGTACTGGACGAAGCCGGCCCCGGCGTCATTACCCATATCTGGTTCACGCTCGCATCGGATGAAAGCTATCACCTAAAGAAGCTGGTGCTGCGCATGTATTGGGACGGAGAGGCGACACCGAGCGTGGAAGCTCCCCTGGGTGACTTCTTCGGGTTGGGTTTGGGCGAATACTTTACCTATGAGGCGCTGCCCCTTTCTGCAGCTCCGAATCACGGGCTGAATTCTTTCTTCCCGATGCCGTTTGTGAAGCACGCTCGGATTACTGTGAGCAACGCGGGGCAACAAATCGTGGACGCGTTCTATTTCAACATCGACTATCAGGCCTATAACAAGCCTTTGGCGGAGGATACGCTGTATTTTCATGCACAATACCGGCAAGCGTCGCCGAACCAGGGTTTGGTTCGGGAATGGAAGGACAACGGCGATCCGCTCGTGAATGACAAGAAGAATCTGAGCGGGGAGGGGAACTATGTCTGGTTGGAGGCGACCGGCCGCGGACATTTTGTAGGCGTGACCATGTCCGTCCTGCAGAACCAGGACTACTGGTGGGGTGAGGGCGACGACATGTTTTTCATCGACGGCGCAAGAGAACCGTCGATTACCGGAACCGGCTCGGAAGACTATTTCCTCGGTGCCTACGATTTTGGAGGGAAGCCATTCTCCTATGCGCTCTATGGAGCGCCGGTCGTGGGCGAGGAGAAGGCCGGGAGCCGCAGCAGCGTCTACCGGTTCCACCTGGATTCGCCGGTACCCTTCACAAAATCAATCAAGGCCACGATTGAGCACGGACACGCGAATACCCGGTCGGACAATTATTTCTCCGTAGCGTATTGGTACCAGACAGAACCGCATGCGGCGTTTCCGTCGCTGCCCTCGGTCGAAGAGAGGTTGCCACGGCTGCACCCGGTCGGTGGGCCGGGCAATGCCGTGAAATAACCGAGAATCAAGTCACTCCCCCAGAGCCCTGGAGTTTTGCTTCGAGTTCCGCCCAGCGGGCGTAAAGACTTTCGATGGTCTTCTGGGCCGCCTCCATTTCGAGTGACAAGGTACGAAGTTGCTCCGGGTCGCTCGCGACTGCGGGATCGAGCAGGGCATCATGGCGAGCCTGCAGTTCGCGTTCGGCATCGGCGATGCGCTGCTCAATGTTTTCGAGTTCACGGGTCTCTTTGTAGGAAAGTTTCTTCTTACCCGGCGCTGAGGCTGCGGGCTGCGAACCGGTGGCCACGAGCTGCGAGGCCGGGGCCGGTTTGTGTTTTGCCGCCGTCAATTGCGCACTCTGCCAGACTTCCCATTGAGGATAATCGGCGAAGCGCTCGGCGTGGCCGAGTCCGTCGAGGCCCAGTACAACCGTGGAGACCCGATCGAGCATGTAGCGATCGTGAGTTACCAGCACCAGGGCACCGCGATATTCGAGCAGACTCTCTTCGAGAATTTCAAGTGTCGGGATGTCCAGGTCGTTGGTCGGCTCGTCGAGCAGCAGCACGTCGGCAGGCTGAAGCATCAGTTGCGCGATCAATACGCGCGCTCGTTCGCCGCCCGAAAGCCGGCCGACCGGCTGGTTGAGCTGCTCGCCGGTGAACAGGAAACGGGCAGCCCAGGACGCGACGTGCGTCACGCGATCCTGGTAGATGACTGAGTCGGAATCGGGCGCCAGTGCGCGGCGCAGGGTGATGTCCGGTTCGAGAACGCGATTCTGATCGAAATAGACGATGCGCAGGGAATCGGCCTGGCGCAGCTTCCCAGTGGTGGGTTTCAGATCGCCCTTGAGAAGGCGGAGCAGGGTGGTTTTGCCGCTGCCATTGGGCCCGACCAAGCCGACCCGCATACCGGAGGTAACGATGAAGTGGATATGGTCGAACAAGGCGCGTTCGCCGAAGGCATAGCTGATGTCGTCGAGGGTAATGAGCTGCTTGGTTTTGCGGTCGGAGGAAGAAAAGTCGATTTGTGCGCTGCTTGAGCGGGTGCGGGCGTTCATGTCGGCAAGTTCGCCGATCAGTTGGTGGGCCTTGTCAATCCGCGCCTTGGATTTGGTGGTGCGAGCCTTGGGTCCGCGGCGGAGCCACTCGATTTCCGTGTGCACTCGGTTTTCGAGCGCTGCCTGACGATTTCGTTGCGCGTGAAGATATTCCTCTTTGGCTTCGAGGAAAGTGCTGTAGTTCCCGGAAACGCGTAACGAGCCATTCTCGTAGGCAGGATTGATTTCCACCACTTCGTTCGCAATATTTTCGAGGAAATAGCGGTCGTGACTGACCACGACGCAGGCAAACGGCGCGTTCTGGAGTACCGTTTCGAGCCACTGGATACCCGCGAGATCGAGGTGGTTGGTCGGTTCGTCCAGGAGCAGCACATCCGGCTTGCGCACCAGCGCTTCGACGATCGCCAGCCGCTTCCGCCAGCCACCGGAGAGTGTGGAGGCGATGGCGTCCTGGTCGTTAAAGCCAGCGCGCCCGAGGATGCTGGCCATGCGGGCAATCCGATCTTCTTCCGGGACATTGGCTTGGTCGAGAGCTTTACTGAGGACCGAACGGATGGTCTCTCCGGCTGGGTACTCCGAAACCTGACGCACCAGGCTGACCAGTGTTCCTTTGCGAAAAGCGAGATCGCCGCTATCCGGCTGCAGCCGACCGCTCAAAATCTCCATCAAAGTGGATTTGCCGGAACCATTGGGGCCAATGACGCCGATGCGTTCGCCTTCAGAAACCATGAACGAGAGATTCTTAAAGAGCGGGGAAACGCCGAAACGTTTGGCAAGACCTTGAGCGCTGATGATGGGTGGCAAGTGGGTTTACGTTCGCTAGGCGTTATTGGTGGACGTGACAGGGTTCGAACCTGCGACCTCGTCGTTGCGAACGACGCGCTCTCCCAGCTGAGCTACACGCCCTCCGTAGATGCAAAAAAAAGTATAGCAGAAGTTGAATGGAGTGACTAGGTTGCGTCGATTAGGTGTTGAGCTCAACGAAAAGACCCAAGCAGATTTCGAAGCTGGAGTTGACCCCAATTTTACTCCGAAACCAGGCGAGCTGGCTCACTCCGTGTTCGGATGTCGGTTGTTGCTGAACATTTGATGCGAAGAAGCCCTGACTGCCACTCCAGAGAGTTGCGCTCGGTCTGCGATCTCCTTTTGGCCCGCCTTTTAAAAACAAAAGAAAGAACTCTCCTCTCCCGTTCTGTGAAATTCCATGGCCCTCGGTTCACAAAAAGGCTCACTCCCTGGTGCTCCTGCACCCTTTCTCCGTCTTCTTCGTCCCTTCTTCGTTTGACTTGCCTTCGAGCGCACCCTAATATGTCCTGCACATGTCCAGCACCCCTTCACTCATCGGCCAAACCATCTCCCACTACCGCATTATCGAGAAGCTCGGCGGCGGTGGCATGGGTGTAGTGTACAAGGCGGAGGATACGCGCCTCGGCCGAAGCCTTGCGCTAAAGTTCTTGCCCGAAGAGACCGCAAAGGACGTGCAAACGATCGAACGTTTCCGTCGCGAGGCCCGCGCGGCTTCCGCCTTAAATCATCCAAACATCTGCACCATCTATGACATCGGCGACCATGAGGGTCGGCATTACATCGCCATGGAGCTTCTCGAAGGCACAACATTAAAGCACCGGATCAGTGGGCGGCCGCTCGAGACGGAGACCATTCTTGATCTCGGTGCGCAGATCGCAGATGCTCTCGATGCGGCTCACGCCAAGGGCATCGTTCACCGGGACATCAAGCCAGCCAACATTTTCATTACCGACCGGGGGCAAGCGAAGGTCTTGGATTTCGGACTGGCAAAAATATTCCATTCGGCGCTGGAGGAGCCGCTGGCGGTTTCGGCGGGACATACCCTTCAGGCGGGCACGCTCGATAACTTGACCAGTCCGGGCACGGCACTCGGCACGGTGGCCTACATGTCGCCGGAGCAAACGCGTGGCGAAGAGCTGGATTTGCGCACCGATCTTTTTTCTCTCGGTGTTGTGCTGTATGAAATGGCTACCGGACGGCAGCCGTTTGCGGGTAACACCTCCGCGATCATTTTTGACGCCATTCTGAACCGTACCCCTTCCTCTCCGGCCCGCGTGAACTCTCATCTTCCCCCGGAACTAGCACAGATCATCGAAACAGCCATGGAGAAAAGCCGTCGCGTTCGCTATCAAACGGCTGCCAAGCTTCGTGACGATTTGAAAAAACTGAGGCACGAATCGGACTCTGGCCGCGTCGCTGCAGAAAAGGGTGCCGAAAAATCTCTGGCCGCTCTTTATTTCGAGAACCCTGGAGGGGTCAAGGAGGATGAGTATTTCCGCGACGGCATCACGGAAGACATCATCACCGAGCTTTCCAAGATCAAGGAACTCTGGGTTCTGACTCGGTCCGCCGTGATGGCTTACCGCGACAAGCCCGTTACTGCACCCGAAGTAGGCCGCGAACTGAACGCGGCTTACGTTCTTGAGGGTAGCCTTCGTCGCGCCGGAAATCGTTTACGGATCACCGCTCGCCTCGTAGAAACCACCACCGCACGTTCGGTCTGGGCCGAACGCTACGACCGTCAGATGGAGGACGTCTTCGCTATCCAGGACGAAATTGCGCAGAGCATCGCCAAGGCCCTGAAGCTGATGCTTACCGAACAGGAAAAGCGCGCGATCGAGAAAACTCCCACAACCGATGTCCAGGCTTACGACTACTATCTAAAGGGTCGCCAGTATTTTCATAGTTTCCGACGCAAAAGTTTTGATTTTGCCCGCCAGCTTTTCGCCCGCGCGATTGTCATTGATCCAAAATATGCCCTGGCCTATGCGGGCGTGGCGGATTGCTGCTCCTTTCTTTATCTCTGGTGGGACGCCAGCGACGACAACATGAAGGAAGCGGAAGTGGCCAGCCGCAAAGCAGTTGAGCTCGATCCGGAGCTCGCGGAAGCGCATGTCGCCCGCGGCTTGGCGCTGCAGATGAACAAGAAATACGACGAAGCGCACAAGGAGTTCGAGACGGCAATTCATCTGAACCCCAAGCTCTTCGACGCTTATTATTTCTATGCTCGACTCCGCTATCAGCGCGGGGAACTCGAAGAAGCCGCGCAATTGTACGAGAAGGCTTGCTGGGCGAATCCGGAAGACTTTCAAGCCCCCATGCTACTCGGCCAAACGTTTTTCGGTTTGGGTCGGAAACTCGAAGGCGAAGCCGTGAGGCAGCGCGCTTTGCGCATCATCGAGAGGCATCTCGAGTTGCATCCGGATGATGCGCGCGCGTTGTATCTGGGTGCTGCCGGGCTCTTCCAAACCGGGCAACGCGAACGCGCTCTCGAATGGGCGCGCCGAGCTCTTTCGGTTGACCCCGACGATCCCATGGTGCTCTACAATGTGGCCTGCAGTTACGCGCTTCTCGGTTTGAACGAAGAGGCCATCGGTTGCCTCGAAAAGGTGATGGCGCAAAGTTCCTCGGGCTCCTTGCATAAGGTGTGGGCGGAGCAGGATTCCGATCTGGACACTTTACGTGGCGATCCACGTTTCCAAGCCCTACTCAAATCCTGGTAAAACAGTCTGCGGGCCGTGCTGCCGACCACTCTGACAGCTATCCTTGCCGTCTCGATTCCCGCAATCAACAAGCGCCGGATTTTAGGGGTGGCGGGAATCATGCGCACGGGCCCGTCACGGCCGGGAAAAGAAAACGGGCGCCCAAGCGGCGCCCGTTTTGGCAGGGTTCATTGAGAATGTGAATTATGGTTGGTTGAAGCGCCCGGATGACCCGCTTTTCTCCGCGACCACCTTGCGGGCGTTTTCATACAGCGCGCGGGCTTGCGGAATGGCCTCAATGGCCTTTTGTACCTGAGGGTCGGCTTCGAGGAGAACCTTAAAGCCCTCCTGGGTGCCGTAATTCGACATGAAGACTTCCTGCTTGATCTTGCGTTTCACCCAGTCCTGATTCTCGGCGAACTCCGGTTCCGTGTAGTGGACGTTGTGCTTGGCCAGGTAGTCGCGGAATTCCTTCAAGACACTGTCATCCACTTCAAAGCTGTGGGTGATGGACGGTTTGGTGCCCAGGAAGAATCGCGTGAATCCTCCGACGCCCTGCTCTTGCGGGAAGAACACGTCGTTGCGATATAAATCTTCCTGGAACTTGGTGAGCTTGGGCTCGTCGATGACGATATCCGGAGTGATGCCGCCTCCGCCGGTGACCTGGCGGCCGCTGTCGGTCTGCCGAATTTCGGTCGGATGGTCAGGAACCTTGCGCTCGTAGTGATATTCATAGAGCGAGATCGATTTGTAGTCGCGCTGAATCAGCCGGCCGCTGGGGGTATAGTAACGCGCCGTGGTCAGGGCCAAGCCGGTGTTTTCGGCCAGGGGCTGAACGGTCTGGACCAGGCCTTTGCCGAAGGTAGTCTCGCCAACTACCAGGCCGCGGTCATGGTCCTGCACGGCACCGGTGACGATTTCCGCGGCAGAGGCAGAATTGTTGTTTACCAGGATAACCAGAGGAACGGTCATGCCCTGGTTTCCGCGAATCGCGTAAAAGCGGCGTTCCGGTGCGCTCCGGCCGTGATAGGAGACGATCAGCTGATTCTTCTCAAGGAACATGTCGCCGACGGCAACCGCTTCATTCAACAAGCCGCCGGGGTTATTGCGCATATCGAGGACCAGGCCGTCGAGTGAGTTGGCGCCAAGTTGCTTCAAGGCGTCTGCGATCTCGCGGTCGGTGGTTTCGTTGAATTGAGTCAGTCGCATGTAGCCAATGCCGGGCTTCAGCATGGTGACAATGTCTACCGAGTGGCGGGGAATCTCATCACGCGTGACGCTGAAGACCAGCGGGTCAGCCGTACCTTCGCGCATGACTTGAATCTTGACGATGGTGCCCTTGGGGCCTTTGAGCATGTCGGCGACTTCGCTCGTGGACAGGCCGTCGGTCGATTTGTCATCCACTTTGGCGATCACGTCACCCGGGCGCAGGCCGGCGTTGAAGGCCGGCGCACCGACATAGGGAGCGACTACGATCGTGTGGTTATCCCTGGGGGCGATGACCATGCCGACGCCGTAGTATTTTCCGCGCTGATCTTCCCGGAGCAGGGCAAACTGACGAGCATCGAAAAAATTGGAGTGCGGGTCGAGCATCCGCAGCATGCCCGGAATGGCACCCTGATAGACCACTTTGTCGACGTCGACCGGTTCGGCGTAGTTGGACTGAACCACGTCCAGCACATGCGTGAAACTCTCTACCGAGGACTTGTAGTCGTCTGTCGTGGTGGTCGTAGCGCGGACAGAGGGGCCATAAATGCCACCCAGGACCGCCGCAATGCCAAGGACTACGATGACTAGGACTAATCCACGCCGTTCTGGATTCATAGGTACCCTCGCCTCTAGCCTAAAAGGCCAGTATAACATGCACCGTGCCAACTGCTATTTGACTCTGGTGCGTACCCTTTCTATGATGCACACAGGGTACTATTTGGACTCCTAGGGACGTCTAAGTTCAATCATGCTAAGCATTCCGCACATGCTGGTGCTCTTCGTGGTGGTGCTGGTGGTCTTTGGACCCCAGAAACTGCCCGAATTGGCCCGCAGTTTCGGCAAGTTGATGGCTGAGTTCAGAAAAGCCTCCAGTGACTTCAAGAATGCCTTTGAAGAGGAGATGCGGGATCTCGAACGGCAAGCCCGTGTCGCCGAGTTGAGAAAGCAGGCAGCGGAGGCTAATGCCGCTGCCGACGCTGCAATCAAAGGCGCGCTCGATCCGAATCTGCCTGCCACTAATCCCCCCACGACCGCTCTCGCGGAGGCCCAGGCCAACAGCTACTCACCCGATGGTCCCGTGATTACGCCTGTGGCCGAGGCTATCCCACGATTGGACGCAGCAAGCGCAGAAACGGAAGCGAAACCGGCGACGGAACCGGCAACGGAACCCTCTATAGAAGCCCCTCCCTCTCATGACCAACAGCAACCAGCCTGACAACTCCATAGCAGCCCGGATGGAGGCGGCCGGGGGCCAGATGACGTTTTTCGAGCATCTGAGCGAACTCCGTAAACGGATTATCAATTCGCTTTATGCGATCGGTATCGGCGCCTTCGTCGGCGTGTACGTTTCGCAGAAGTTCATCTACTTCGTTACCCAGCCGATGATCAAGGCGTTGAAGGATGCCGGGCTCGAGCAAAAGCTCATCTATACGCACCCGGCGGGCTACCTCAACATGGTCATTACCCTCGGTGTGTACCTGGGCATTGTCCTGGCATCGCCTGTGGTGCTGTACCAAGTCTGGTTGTTTGTGGCGCCCGCTCTTTACAAGCACGAGAGAAGCGCGGTGACGGGGTTCCTGTTCTCCACCGTCTTCCTGTTCTTAGCGGGTATTGCGTTTGGCTATTTCGTCACCCTCCCTTATGTCCTCAGGTTCCTGGTGAGCTTCAAGGGGCCGGTCGTCCCGATGATCAGCATCAATGAGTACTTCGATCTGATCCTGATGATCCTGCTTGGATTGGGCCTGGTGTTCGAATTGCCGATCCTGATCTTCTTTTTGTCCCTGTTTGGCATTGTGACCCCAAAGTTCCTGTGGCAGAACTTCCGCTACGCCATCGCGATCATTGCGGTTGTGGCGGCCATCATTACACCGACGCCGGATGCGCAGACCATGTTGATCTTCATGATGCCGATGATCCTGCTCTATTTCGTGGGAATCGGCGTTTCCGCCATGGTGGTGCGCAAGAAGAACAAGCGTCTGGCGGAAGAAAGCGCGGGTCAAACGAAATGACGGGACGACAGCTTCGAACCCGGCTGCTGCTGGGGCTCACGGTCTTTTGTGTGCTACTGGCACCCGGCTGCAAGTCGGGAAACACGGCGCAGCCAGGGCCTGGGCAACCGCCCTTTATGAGCGCCGTGGCGGGCAGCGCGCCGACCGTGGCGCCGGGCGATGAAGCACCTCCGCCCGATAAAACGGGAGGCTTCGACGGCAAGCGGGCTTACGACCAGGTGGCGAAGCAGGTGAGTTTCGGGCCCCGGCCGCCTGGCTCTCCGGCGCTTGCCCAGTTGCAGAATTACATGGTGACCGAGCTGAAGTCCTACGGCTGTGCGGTTGAAACCGATTCGTTTTCCGCAGATACTCCCGACGGGCGGGTCCCGATGAAAAATATTCTGGTGAAAATTCCGGGACAATCGCCGGGAATTATTCTGCTCGGTACGCATTACGACACCAAGAAACTGGAAAATTTCCTCGGAGCGGATGACGCCGGATCTTCGACCGGGGTGATGCTCGAGATGGCGCGGGTCCTCTGCAAACAGCCGGCAGGAAAGTATGCAGTGTGGATCGCGTTTTTTGACGCGGAAGAGGCATTCAAGGTCCAATGGAATGACGCGGATCTGGATCATTGCTACGGCAGCCGGCAATTGGCGGCGCAAATGGCGGCGAGTGGCGACCTGCCGAAGGTCAAAGCGTTCATCCTTGCCGATCTGGTGGGTGGGCGTACGCCGCATTTCAAGCGCGACCCTGATTCTACAAAATGGGTCGTGGACCTGATTTGGAACGTTGCCGCGAAACTCGGATACTCTGATGTATTTGTGAGCGAAGCCGGCGGTCCGGGAGGGGACGATCATTTCTCCTTCACGGCACGGCATGTTCCTTCGGTGGATATCATCGATCTGGACATCGCGCGTGACGTGCCGTACTGGCATACCCCGCAGGACACCATGGACAAGATCAGCCCGAAGACTCTGGCCATCACCGGGCACACCATCCTCGAATCAGTGCACGAACTGCAGAAGAAGTAAAAGACCAACTCACGAAGCCAATTGCTGGCCAGCGCGGATCGGGCAACCGGACTCACGGCAAATCCGGGCCGTGGGCTAGCAACTGGCCCTCAAGGCTTACCGGCGTTTAAACTCGAATATCTCACCTCATGGTCCTTGCTGACGACCGAATGTTTCTGGAACTTGTCATCGTCCCGGTAGGGAAAGTCGTTGCGGTAGTGGCTACCGCGGCTCTCCTCGCGCGCAAGAGCGGAGCGAGCGACCAGCAGACTTAGAGTGTGCAGGTTGCGGAGCTCGTGTTCGAATCGCCCGGGCTTTTCGGCTACCGGTAATTCCAGCAGAGTCAGCGCTTCCACGGCAGCCTTCAGATCCTTGCCGCTGCGCAAAATCCCGACCTGTTTCCACATCACCTCTTTAATTTTTTCGATCGCTGCCGCGGTGCTGGCCGACGGTTTCGCTCTCTCCGGGGGCTTCTCGGCCTGGTTCCAGGTCTTCGGGGCCGTGGAGCCGGGTAGGTGCGCCGGGCTCTTTTTCGAGCCCGGGGCGTCCTTGATCATGGCGACGCCGGCACGGGCACCGAACACCACACCCTCGAGAAGGGAATTGCTCGCCAGGCGATTGGCGCCGTGAACGCCGGTGGCGGCGATCTCTCCTGCGGCATACAGGCCGGGGATCGAAGTGCGTCCCCACAGATCGGTCTTCACTCCACCCATGAGGAAATGTGCGGCAGGACTGACCGGAGCGAGATCGCTTGAGAAATCCAGACCGTAGGTGAGACAAGTCGAATAAATGCGAGGGAAGCGCTTCTCGAAGAACTCCTTGGGCTTGCTGGTCATGTCCAGGTACACATGCTTGCTGCTGGTGCGGTACATCTCGCTCGTAATTGCGCGGGCAACCACATCGCGCGGCGCGAGATCGTGCGCTTCGTGATAGCGCTTCATGAAGCGTTCCAGGTGAATGTTGCGCAGGATGGCGCCCTCGCTGCGAAGCACTTCACTGAGCAGGAATCGCGGTGCCCCTTTTACGGTCAGGGTCGTGGGATGGAATTGCACGAATTCCATGTCCGAGAGCACCGCGCCGGCTTCATAGGCGATAGACATGCCGTCGCCAGTGGTAACTTCGGGATTGGTGGTTTCGCGGTAAATCTGGCCCAGCCCGCCGGTAGCCAGAAGCGTGGCGCCGGCACGGAGCTCGTGGAGGGAGCCGTCATGTTCGTCCATGAACTGCACGCCGACGGCGCGACCCTTCTCGATCAGCAGCCGCGTCGTGAACGCGTGCGGGCGAAGATGAAGATGGGGAATGGTGTGCGCGCGTAGAAGCAGGGCACGGCTGATCTCTCGGCCAGTGGAGTCGCCGCGGGCATGCAAGATTCGGGAGCGACTGTGCGCCGCCTCCTGGGTGAAGGCGAGCTTCGTTCCTGCGCGGTCGAATTCCGTGCCCCATTCAATCAGCTGGGTGATGTATTTCGGACCTTCTTCCGCGAGGAGAGCAGCGGCTTCCGGGTTCGAAAGGCCGTCGCCGGCATTGACGGTGTCCTGTCCATGAAGAGCGATTTCATCTTCGTCGCTGAGGGCCACGGCAATGCCGCCTTGTGCATAGGCGGTGGCCGATTCGCTGAGGGAGGATTTGGCGAGGACCAGCACGCTGCCGGCCTGGCTCAATTCAATCGCCGCGCGCACACCGGCAACGCCCGAGCCGACGACCGCGTAATCCACGTGATAAACCCTTTGGGAAAGAGTCATCGAAATCCCGCTTCCACAGCAGGCTTATGTTAGCACGAAGCATTTTTGCGCCGCAGGTTCTCCTTGCCCCCGGGGCTTGTGCTACATTGGGTGAATCCACACCGGACGATGAAACACACTGATTCACACGTCGTAAGGGTACGCGCCGCTGCCGGCGATTACGTTGTGCTGTGCCAGCGGGGCGTTCTCCGGCAGGCATGGCGGAAAATCGCGCAGCTGGGCACTTTTTCAAGCGTGCACGTGGTCAGTTCGAAGCGGGTCTGGGGCGCCGTCGGTGCAAAGGTGCGAGCGGGAATTCCCGCCCGGGTGCGCATAAAGGTGCATCTGTTTGATGACCGGGAGAGCGCCAAATGCCTCGGGACGGTTGAGAAGATTGCAAGAAAACTGGTCAGGGCGGGCGCGGACCGCAAATCCCTGGTAATCGCGGTTGGCGGTGGAGTGGTCGGGGATGTGACCGGCTTTGTGGCCGCTTCCTACCTGCGCGGGGTGGCTCTTGTGCAGGTGCCAACGACGGTCGTGGCGCAGGTGGACAGTGCGGTCGGGGGAAAGACCGGGGTGAACCTGCCCGAAGGGAAGAATCTGATAGGTGCGTTCTATCCACCCAGCCTGGTACTGGTCGACCCGGATGTGCTCGCGAGCTTGCCGGAGCGGGAGTTTCGCGGCGGGCTTGCCGAGGTGATCAAATACGGCGTGATTCGAGACTCCGGGTTCTTCGCCTTCCTCGAAAACAATATGGAGAGGATTCTGCTCCGCGACCGCCGCGCGCTCGAACATGTCCTTCGTCGATCGATCGAGATCAAGGCGGATGTGGTCAGCCAGGACGAAACAGAGACGGGCCTGCGGGAGATTTTGAATTTCGGGCACACCTTTGCCCATGCCCTCGAATCCGTGACCCAATACAGGAAATATCAACATGGTGAGGCCGTGGCCTGGGGGATGATGTGCGCGGCGCTGCTGGGGCATGAGCTGGTCCAGACGCCTGCCAATGATGTGGCGCGGATTATTGCGCTGGTGAGGCGAATCGGACCCCTGCCGGGATGGCCGGAAGTTTCGCCTTTGAAACTGTTCGCGGTCATGCGGGCCGACAAGAAAGCAAAATTTGGAAACGTGCGGTTTGTCCTGTCGCCCGAGCTCGGCCGAGCCGGGTCGTACGACGATGTGCCCGAGCGGCTGGCCAAGTGCGTCCTGCGGTTTGGCCCGAAGCTGGTACTCCGGCAGGCGGTGGAACTCGGGAAGTGTCATGGTTGAGCCGGCCCCTTTGCCGAAAGGCACAGCACCCGAAGGAGCAAGAAACCAGCAGGAAGCTTCGCAGCAAGTGCGGGAGATGTTCACCCGAATCGCTCCGAAGTATGACTTGCTGAATCATCTGCTCTCGGCGCAGATGGACCGTCTTTGGCGCGCGCGCACGGCTAGGGAGCTGAAGCCGATCCTGGCTCGGGCGGACGCGCTGGTGCTCGATCTCTGCTGCGGCACGGGTGACCTGGCTTTTTCGCTACAGCGCAGGGCCAAGGCGCGGATCCTCGGTGCGGACTTTTCTCACACCATGCTGGTGCGCGCGCGAGAGAAGGCCAGGGCGACCGATGGCAGCCGGCCGATGTCATTTCTCGAAGCGGACGCCCTGCGACTGCCCTTTGCCGACCAATCGTTCGACCTGGTTACGACCGCCTTCGGCTTCCGGAATCTGGCGAATTACGAAGAGGGATTGCGGGAGATCTTCCGGGTCCTGAAACCCGGAGGGACCATCGGGATCCTCGAGTTTGCCGAACCTGCTCCGGGACTGCTCGGTGACACCTATCGCTTCTACACGAAAACCCTGTTGCCGAAAATCGGCGGGTGGATCTCGGGCGACGCCGATGCCTATGCCTATTTGCCGAAATCGGTAGCGCGGTTCTTTCGCCCGGAAGAATTGGCTTCGGTCCTCGCCAGAGTCGGCTACCGTCAAGTGCGTTACCACCTCATGACGCTAGGTTCGGTCGCGCTGCACCTCGCGGTTCGCCCATAAGCGATTGGATTGCGGTATTATTCCCGCGAAATGGACGGCGTACACGTGTTCTCCGGCAAGATTTACAAAATAGGTCTCATCCGTTTTGTGGATGTGCCGCCCGATGTGTCGCGGGCGATCAGCCGTGGGACGGCCCATGTACCGGTTGCGGGCGAAGTACAAGGCGTCCCGCTGCGGAGCACGCTCGTGTCGCGCGGTAAAGGGTGTTTCCGACTTGCGATTCACGGCGACATTCGCAGGAAGCAAAGGGTGGATACGGGAGATTTGGTTGAGGTTGCCATCCGTCGCGATGAGGATTCGCGCGAGCCGGCGTTGCCTCGAGCCCTGCTGCTTGCCTTGCGTCAATCTCCGAAAGCGCAATCCGCATTCCGCAAGATGACGACCGCACTGCGGCGCCAGGTAGTCCGCTATCTCACCGCTGTGAAACAACAGAGTACGCTCGAACGACGGGTGACGAAGTTTGTGCGCCGCCTCGAGCAGGATTCGCGCCATACCTTGAAACCTTCCAAGAAGAAGGGACATCCAACCAACTGACGGCAATTTAGCGGTCCGCAAGGGTCGCGGAAATGTGTGCATTTCATTAATGGCTGGTACGGAGTACTTATTGTGGCGGAGGCTTAGAGCCTGTAGTCTCACCGGAGATGGAAGGGTCAAGGCAAGGGAGACTCGGACATGAACGAAGCACGCATGGCCACCAATTCCGGAATCGCTCAAGCTGCCAAGAGTGAGTTGAAGGGGCGGATCCGCCGGATTCACCTGGAAGATTCGCTCGCCGAGTTGGCGTGCGGTCTGTGCATGGAAGAGGTCCCGGTCGAGATGGCTTTCCAGCAGATTCAGGACAAGGCCATGGAGAAGATGGTCCCGCTCCTCGATACCAAGATTCTGGGAGATGCCGAGGCGATCCGGGGCTGCCTCGAATTAGTAGCGGAAGAGTCCGAGCGGGTGGCCTGGACCGCACTCAAGAAAGGCACCGAGATGCTCGAAGAGGGACTGGCGATTCTCGAGGAAGGCGAGTTGGAGCTGCCTGAGGGCGGATACATAAATTAAGCCTGCGACCGACGGTGGCGGGGAGAAGCTGTCGGCACCAGCCCCACGCATCCTGCATGGGCGCTCTTTCAAAACTGAGAAAGTCTAGTTTCGCTTGATCACGATGGCCGTGAGGTCATCTTTTTGCGGTGTCCCGCCGGAAAAGAGAATGACGTCCTGGTAGAGGGCGGAGATGATTTCGGCCGCAGGTTTATCCCGGTTTGCTCGAATGCTGTTTTCCAGGCGTTTGCTGCCGAAGAGTTCCTCGGAGGCGTTGGCCCATTCAAAAAAGCCATCGGTGGCAAGCACTAGCAGGTCGCCGGGGCCAAAATCCAGAACCTGTGGCGGCTCAGAGGTGAATTCGGGGAGAATTCCGAGGGGCAAGCCTTGCGCTTCCATCTCGTCAAAACGGTCATGCTTCAGCCAGTAAAGAAACAGAGGTGCATGCCCGGCCGAAAGCAGCTCCACCTTCGAGCTGGCCGGTCCGACGATGGCGCCCACAAAGGTGATGAACCGGCCCTCGCCGACGTCGGCTGCGATGGCGGTGTTGATCTGCTCCATAGCACTCAGGAAATCGACATATTGCCCGAACGTCGCGCGCGAATAGGCGCGGCACACGGCAGCGAGCAGCGCCGGCCCGATGCCGTGCCCGGTGACGTCGGCCATGGCAATCAAGAAGCGCCCACCGGGTAGGCTATGCCAGTCGTAGTAATCGCCGCCGGTCTGGTCGGCAGGTTTATTCCAGGCGGCAAGATCGAAACCCGGCACGTTTGGCATGGATTTGGGAAGCAGGGATTGCTGGATGCCGCGGGCCACGTCGAGGTCGTGCTCGAGATGCTCGACCTCACGGCGCATCTCCGCCTCACGGAGCGCTGCCTCGACCTGATTGCGAATCTCCTTGGCGACCAGAGCCGCGGCCAGGGCAGCAATCAGGATGCTGACGGCGTAGGCGGATACGATCTTCTCGGGAGCAAAGAGCGATGCGTTGGCGAGGATCCACCGAGGGCTCCACCCCTGGCTGATAGCGGCAAGAACATAGGTCACAAGCGAGGTCGCTCCGCAAAGTACGCTGATCGAGGGCTTCAACCGCAGAGTGGTTAGGGTTATCAGCACAAAGTAGAGCAGGAAGGCCGGGTTTGCCAGGGGGCGAAATTCCGGTGCCAGTTCGGGACCGGGCAGGAAGGCGATCCAAGCGGCCGGGAATACCGTCTCGAGAAGAATATTGAGCATCCATGCGGGGTGCCTCAGGGTGGTACCGGAGGCGATGGCCCGGTCGACGGCGCGCAGGACAAGCGACTCGAATAGAACCACGATTCCAGTGATTACCAACAGCCAGAGGAGGGCGGAAGCATTTTCCGGATTCCACGCGATCAGCGTGCGGATCAAACGAAACAGCAGGGCCAGCCCGAGTGCTACGAACAAAATGAAGATGCGCAAACGCTCACTTCTGAGGAGCGCCTGCTGAAAAGCGGGGGATTCGTCATGCAGCGGGCTCATGGATCTGGCTCCGGAGGGAACGAGCACCAGCACGCGCCTCAGCACGCCCTAAGCGATCGTGCAGAAGGGAGAATACGGGGAACTCTCGAGCGATTACAAGAAAAAAGGCTTCAGGGAAATCAACGAGCCCAACCCGGGTCGCCCCCGGCCTTGCGCAACTCATCTTCCATGTCGCTGAGTTGTTGTTTGAGGTCTTCGATCTCTTTTTTCTTCGCGTCAATCTTGGCGGTCTTGTCGTTGATGTCGGACCGGTCGTGTTGCTGCATTAGCGCCGTTTGCGGGTCGGGATAATACTGCACCTGGTCTTTATTTAGCTCGCGCTGCATGACATCAAGTTCCTGCTCGGATTGCGCCAGCTTGTCGCGCGTCTTCTTGAAGCGCTTACGCCAGTAAGCTTCGCTCTTCGGATCCTTGTCGTCTTTGTCATCCGTCGCCTGCGCGGCATCCTGCTGGCCCTCGACCTTGGGAGTGCCTGCATCGGTTGCCGGCGGAGTGGGCTTTGTGGCTGGAAAATCGTCGTTGGTTATGACCTTGGCGGGTTTCGGGGCATCTTTCTGTTGCTCGCGGGCTTTACGAGCCGCGGCCGCAACGTCGTCGGTATTCTGGTCCTGAGCCGGCAGAGCAAGAGCGGTGAGCCCGAACAGGGCGACGACAGCGGCGAGGCGTAACAGGGTCTTAAGGGACATTTTGGTTGACCTCCACCGGAGCGGGCAGGAAGCTCCCGAGACGCAATTGATTGCGACCAATCTCCATTTTACTCCTTTATCGCCGGCAGGGTTTACCCGTGCGCCAAAGGGTAACGGCTAGGCTCGTCCTGGGGTGGTCAATGCCGGAAGAAGAGTGCACCCGGCGAAATCGTGATCCCGAACCAGGGAAGCGCGTACACGACAGCGAGCGCGGCAATGCCGAGAAATGTCCCGAGCGGCAGTTGGTACTGTGCGGCAAGCGCCCAGCGCAGCTTCGAGGCAGCTCCGAGGCCCCTGCGCTCGGCGCGTTCGGCGACCGACCGGCGCCAGCCGAAGCCATAGAGGCTGGCGACCAGCACGATTCCGACCACACTGCCAAGCAGCGTGCCGATCAGGATGGTGAGAAACGCTCCCCGGGCCCCCAGGAAGGCGCCCACCATGGCCATCATCTTGACATCGCCCATCCCCATCCCGTCGCGCTTCCGCAGCAGCTTGTACAGTGCAGCGGCGGCCCAAAGAAAGAAACTGCCTACGGCGGCGCCGAGCAAGGCATCGAGAATACCGATGATCGGGAGAGAGATGTGTCGATCGCGGAACCAGGCATCATTCATTCCGTCCGGCGGGATGCGCGTGGCGAAAGCCAGCGCCAACCCGAAGCCGAACCAGTTCACCGCATCGGGCAGCAGCCGCACGCGGATGTCCGTAACGATCAAAATGATCAGCAAACAGGCCAGTGCAAGAAACTTGAATGCCGGTAGTGTCAGCCCGAAGGTGTAATAGGTGAGAACGAACAGAGCGCCGGTCAGAAATTCGACAAGGGGGTACATGGGGGAGATCGGCAGATGGCAATTGCGGCATTTGCCGCGTAGCAGCAGCCAACCGAGGACCGGAATGTTGTCGTAGGGCCGGATGGCCGATTGGCAGCGCGGGCAGCGGGAGGCTGGAGAAATAATCGATATCTCTTCCGGAATGCGGGAGATGCAAACATTCAGGAAGCTGCCGATGACGATGCCGAAAAGGAAAAAGAAGAACGGGATCACAGGTTTGACTGTGCCACAGGCGTCGGGAGGGCTCAATGTGCGGGGCGGAGGGGAGTGTCGGATGGCTAACGGGAGCGGGAAACGGGCGCCCCGAAGTTGGGAGAGCGGGCGCGGTCCGGTAAACTGAAGGTTATGGCCATGAGCAGGTATGAGCACTGGATCAGGCGTTACGAGCATCGTCGCTGGACGACGGACGACAATCGCATGGTGCGACCGTTCGAGTGGGGGCTCGAACACATCCACGGGCGCCCCGGGCAGGACGATCCACGGCAATTTGTCGCCGAGTATGCCAGTGAGGCCATCGCGCGCAGCGAGGACTGGTATGCCCCCCGCCAGGTGCGCGACTACCACCTGGACTCTGACAACGTGCTCACTTTCACCAGTCCTTTGCAGTCCCCTTGGCCGGAAAACGATACCGTGCATGCGCAATTTTTCCCCGCACGCAAGGCCGGTCCGGCCGTATTGGTCCTACCCAACTGGAATGCGAAATGGCATGGACAGGTAGCGCTGTGCCACTGGCTCGAGCGCATCGGCATCAGTGCGATGAAAATGAGCCTGCCCTATCACGACCGCCGCATGGCCAAGGGACATGAACGCGCCGACCAGCTGGTCGGCCCGAATATCGGTCTGACTCTG
Organism: Candidatus Acidiferrales bacterium; assembly: GCA_963842585.1. Taxonomy (GTDB): domain Bacteria; phylum Acidobacteriota; class Terriglobia; order Acidiferrales; family UBA7541; genus Acidiferrum. The sequence continues at coordinate 845,101 of CAWJHG010000006.1, read as the reverse complement.
GCGGCGAATCGGCAGGCGGTGCAGGATGCGCGGGCCTGCTTGACCTGGCTCGAGCAGCAGGGGTACGACCGCCTGGGAATTCTGGGAACCAGTATCGGTTCCTCGGTCGGATACATCGCCCTGGTACATGACAAGAGGGTGCGGGCGGGCGGATTCTTCCACGTGTCCACGTATTTTGCCGATGTCGTCAGCCAGGGCATGACCACCAACCACGTCTGGGAAGGCTTACGGCACGAGGTCACGGTTGAGGAGTTGCGGAGATACTGGGCGCCGATCAGTCCCATGCCTTATGTGGAACGCGGGATGGGTGCGCGGCGCAGCACGTTCATGGTGTACGGCAAATATGACCCGACGTTCCTGCCGGACCTGACGCACAAAATGCTGCGGGCCCTGCGCCGCCACGGGGCGGACCCTGGCACGCTGGAATTGCCGGTCGGTCACTATTCGCTCGAGCTCGCGCCATTCAGTTACGTCGCGGGGTACCGCATGTTCATGTATTTCCTCGAGGCCCTCGGATGAGTGAACAGAGCGCGGCGAGTCAGGGTTTCTGTCGAAGAGCTGTACGCTTTCGACATTCGGTTCAGAAGGCCCACCAAGGGTCGGATCAACGTTCACCTGGTGTTGTAGGGCGATGAGCCTGGACCATCGAAAAAAATGAAGGAGGTTCGTCTGCGCGCGCATCTACCAACGATTGACGAAGTGCGGGCTGCAAGCGAGCGGGTTTATCGCACGATGCTGCCGACCCCTCAGTATTGCTGGCCATTGCTGTGCGAGCGGTTGGGCACGGAAGTCTGGGTCAAGCATGAGAATCAGACTCCCACGGGTGCGTTCAAGGCCCGAACTGCCCTGGTCTATGTGGACGAACTGATGAGGCGAGAACCGACCACCCGGGGACTGATCACGGCCACGCGGGGAAATCACGGTCAAGCGGTTGCGCTTGCAGCCAAGCACCATCGCTTGCCCGCTACGATCCTGGTACCGCACGGCAACAGCCGCGAAAAAAACGCCGCGATGCGCGCGCAGGGAGCGACACTCGTCGAGTACGGGGAGGATTATCAGGCGGCACGCGAGAGAGCCATGGCGATCGGGGCCGAGCAGGGGCTGCACATGGTCCCGCCCTACCACTATGACATCCTCCGCGGCGTAGCCACCTATTGGTTGGAGTTGTTCATCACGGTAACGAATATCGACATCGCCTACGTTCCGATCGGGATGGGTTCAGGCATCTGTTCCGCGGTGGCCGTTCGGAATGGGCTGGGGCTCGGAACAAAACTCGTCGGGGTAGTGTCTTTGCATGCCCCGAGCTATGCGGAATCGTTTGAGCAGGGGAAGGTTGTCGAAGCGCCCTCGACGACCATCCTTGCCGATGGGATGGCCTGCCGCAAGCCCGACGAGGAGGCCCTGTCGACTCTTCTCGGAAATGTCGATCACGTGGTGCGGGTGAGCGATCGGGAGGTGGAAGCGGCGATGCGCCATATGTTCACAGATACGCACAACATCGTCGAGGGGGCAGGTGCGGCGGCGCTAGCCGCTGCGTTAAGTGAACGGGAGCAATTGCAGGGGCAACGCGTGGCGATCGTAGCGAGCGGTTCGAATGTGGACCGCGAAGTCTTCCTAAAGGTGCTTCAGGGGCAGAATGGGTCCAAGACAGATTCGCCTTTGCGTTCTGAGATTCCTTGATCGTTGTCGCAGACCAAAAAAGCTTCTTCTCAGCAAAGACGACCAGCCAGAGCAGGGCGTCGATGCACTTGTGGTCGTCAATCCCTTTGGGACGGAGGCTGATAGAGCCTGAAAGCCCGCAGGCGCTCGTCAGGACTCGGATCTCCCGCTCGGAGACATCTGGTTCCAATGCAAAACGCGGGCAATGGTGCCATCTGCAACAATGGCCGTGACGGCATTGATGTCCGGGGCCAGCGGGCGATCGGCGGCAACTCTGGGCGATACGGCGCGCACCGCTTCTTGCGCTTTTCTTGCGAGCGTCCCGGTTTGCAAGGGACTCAGCAGGTCAATCCCCTGGCAGGCGCAGAGGAGTTCAATCGCCAGGATATAACGAAGATTCTGCAGCATGCGTTCAAGTCGCCGCGCGCCGCTCATGCCCATGGAGACGTAATCCTCCTGGTTGCCGGATGTCGAAATGGAATCAACGGAATGAGGCGTTGCCAGAGCACGATTTTCGCTGGTAAGTGCGGCGGCGGTGACCTGCGCGATCATGAATCCGGAATTCAGGCCGGGATCGGGCGTGAGGAATGCCGGGAGCATGCTGGTCAACGGATTGGTCATCTGTTCAATGCGCCGCTCGGAAATCCCGCTGAGTGTGGCCAGGGCAATCGCCACTTGATCGGCGGCCATGGCCAGAGGTTGGCCGTGGAAATTGCCCCCGCTGATGATATCTCCGCTGCCCGGCTCCTTCACAAAGACGAGCGGATTGTCCGTGGCACTATTCAGCTCCACGAGAGCCATCTCGCGCGCCTGCAAGAGCGAGTCACGAACCGCGCCATGCACCTGCGGGGTGCAGCGGAGGCTGTAGGCATCCTGCACGCGGCTATCTTTGTCCGGGGCGCGGTGTGATTCGCGGATCTGGCTGCTGTCGTTCAGGTGAGCAAGGTTGCGCGCCGTGGTTGCTGCGCCCGAGTAGGGTCGGGCGTGCATGATACGGGCGTCGAACGCGCCGGGACTCCCGCGCAAGGCATCGAGCGAGAGCGAGGCCGCGACATCCGCCGTATCGGTAAGCGTATCTGCCTCGCGCAGCGCCAGGCTGAGCAGAGCCAGCATGCCTTGGGTGCCGTTCAGCAGCGAGAGGCCTTCCTTGGCATCGAGGGTAACCGGGGTCACCGAGGCCCGCTTGAGCGCCTGGCCGCCCGCCAATTTCTCGCCCTTGTACATTGCTTGGCCTTCCCCGATGACCACCTCGGCCAGATGGGCCAGGGGCGCCAGATCGCCGGAAGCCCCGACAGAACCCTGCGAAGGAATGACCGGATGAATGCCGTTATTGAGCATGGCGCAAAGTGTCTCGACCACGACGGGGCGCACGCCGCTGAGGCCTTTTGCCAGAGCATTGGCGCGAAGCAGCATCATGGCCCGCGTCTCGGCCTCGGAGAGCGGAGTGCCTACGCCAGCGGCATGCGAGCGCACCAGATTGACTTGCAGCTGGCGAACCTGCTCGGAAGAGATGCGCACACTGGCCAACTTGCCGAAGCCGGTGTTGATTCCGTAGGCGGTCTGGCCCGCGGCGACAAGTTTGTCGACCACCGCGCGGGAAGCCAGCATGCGGGCGGTGGATTCCGGGGAGAGTCGAACGGGCTGGTGCTCGAACGCGACGGCGTAGAGCTGCTGGAATGTCAGGTCATTTCCGGTAAGAGAGATGCTCATACTTGGCTCCGGTCGGAAGGAGGGGCAGCTGTGATCGCGAGAAATGCGGCTTTGTATTTTTCCGGGAAATGCTTGACCTGGCCGGCGCGAGTGCAGGCGATGTGAATCGTGTGCCCACTGGCCAGTAACTTCTGATCTCCCTGGCGGAACAGCTCATACCCGAATTTGAGCACCCGATTTTTCGCTTCGAGGATGCGGGTCCGCACGGTAAGTAGTTCGTCGTAGCGGGCCGGATACTGGTAGCGGCAATGCGCGTCGGCAACGACGATGTAAGTGTCGTCTTCCAGTTCCATGTGTTTGTAGTCGAATCCGAGCGACCGCATCAGTTCCACCCGGCCAACTTCAAACCAGATGAAATAGTTGGAGTGGTAAACCACGCCCATCTGGTCGGTCTCGGCGTAACGCACGCGGACGGTGACATCGTGATATTCGATCATGATTGCTTCTTAGTATGCCGGAAATAGCGGCATTGAGAAAATTGTCCCGTGCTGGCGGTCAATCGTGCGCTCCCGACTAATGCTTATCAGGTTCTCCCCGCCAGACAGGCTTGCGCTTTTCAAGGAAGGCAGCCAAGCCCTCTTTGAAATCCGGAGTGCAGCGCACCCGGGCGCTCTCGAGCACGGCTCGTTCGAGGTCACTGTCGACAGCGGCGGCGGCGGCCGAGACCAGGAGATGTTTGGCCCTGGTGACGCTGCTGGGGCTGGCGCCAAGAATGGTCTCCGCAAGCTCCTGGGACCGCGTCATCAAGTTCTCCGGGGGAACGACCTCGTTCACCAGTCCCATCTCCCGGGCTTCGACGGCATCGATCAGGCGGCCGGTCAGCAGGAGATCCCGGCTCCGCTTCTCCCCGATTTGCCGGGTCAGAAACACGGAGACAATGGCCGGGAGGAATCCGATTTTCACCTCCGTATAACCGAACTTGGCTTCCGGAACTGCGAGCGTGAAATCGCAAAGGGTGGCAATTCCGCACCCGCCCGCCAGGGCGTGGCCGTTCACCGCGGCGATCAGGGGTCGTGAGTAGCTCCAGATTTTGCGGAACATTCTTGCGATGCGCCGGGAGTCTTCCTGATTCTCGGCGGCCGTCTGCCGGGAAATGGCTTGGAGCAGTTCGAGATCGAGACCGGCACAAAAAGCCTTCCCCGTTCCGGTCAGAATGACGACGCGAGCATGGGTCCTTTCGATCTCATCGAGAGCGGACTGCAGCTCGGCGATCATCTGGGTGGACAGAGCGTTCCGTTTGTCGGGGCGATTAAACGTGATGGTAGAGAGGTGGCCCGACGTTTCGAGAATGAGCGTTTCAAATTTCATGATGCCCCCCTTAGCCGGTAACCGTGCCGTGGGAATGCTTGGCGCGAATTTCGTTGGTCATGGCGATGACGCCAGCTAGTTTGGCGCCATCGAGGTCCGGTTGGACGCCGACATTAAGCAGGGCGGCGAGAACGCTCTCGGTGGGAATGTTTCCCACCAGCTCGTCTCCAGCGAACGGGCAGCCCCCGAGACCGGTAAGAGCGGAATCAAAGCGGCGACAACCAGCGGCATAGGCGGCAAGCACTTTCGCTTCGGCGTCTTCGTTCCGCGAGTGTAGATGCACGCCGAGTTCGATGCCGGCGACGTGATCTTTCACCTGAGAATAAACGGCATGGACCAGGTCGGGAGTCGCGTTCCCGACCGTATCGGCGAGAGAAACGGTGCTGACATGGATGTCCTTCAGCCAATCGAGAGCGTCTTGGACGATTTCCGGTCCCCATGGCTCATCATACGGATTGCCGAAGGCCATAGAGACGTAGACAACCAGGGATTTGTTGGCGGCCTTGGTCTCCTTCTTCAAGGTCTCAACGAGTTGCCGGGATTCCGCACGGCTCATGTTGGCATTGGAGCGCCGGAAGTAGGCGGATACGGAGTAGGGGTAGCCGATGGTCGAAACGCCCGGAGTCGAGAGGGCACGTTTGAGACCCTGCTCGTTGACCACGATGCCGATGATCTCCGGAAGCATGCTCCCGTCGGGCAGGGAGGCCAGCAGTCCTGACATGACCTCCTCGCTGTCCGCCATCTGTTTGACGTGCTTGGGGGAGACAAAACTGACGGCGTCAATGTGCTCGAACCCGGCCGCGACGAGCGACTTCAGGTAGGCGACTTTTGTCTCGGTGGGAATGAAGTCAGGTAATCCTTGCCAGGCGTCACGCGGGCATTCGATGAGTTTAATGGCGTCCATGGGAGCTCACATGTTTAGGTTTGCAGCACGCCGGTCTTGAATTCGCGGAGTTCGGTGTTCAGGGCAGCGGCCTGCAGGGCCCAGATCAGGGAGTCGCGGGTTTGCGCGGGGTCGATGATGGCGTCGAGCCAGAGCCGCGCGGCTGCGTAGCGTGGATCGGTCTGCTGCTCATATGTCGCCTTGATGGAATCGAGGAGTTCCTTTCTTGCTTTCTCGTCCACTTTCTTGCCTTCCCGCTCGAGCTGCTTGATTTTGATCTCCGCAAGCGTATTGGCGGCGGCATCGCCGCTCATCACCGCAAATTTTGCCGTCGGCCAGGCGAACATGAACCGCGGATCATAGGCTTTGCCGCACATGGCATAATTCCCGGCGCCAAAGCTGCCGCCCAGAATCACGGAGATTTTGGGAACCACACTGTTCGCGACGGCATTGACCATCTTTGCGCCGGCCCGGATGATGCCACTCCACTCCGCATCCTTGCCAACCATGAAACCATTGACGTCATGCAGGAACACCAGCGGGATGCGGTTCTGGTTGCAGTCCAGGATGAACCTGGCCGCTTTTTCCGCAGACTCCGTGTAGATGACACCGCCAAACTCGATCCGCTTTTGATCGGAGTGCGGCGCGTGCGTCTGCACGTGTTTCTTCTGATTGGCGACGATACCCACGGCCCAGCCCCCGATGCGCGCGTAGCCGCAGAGCAGCGTTTCGCCGTATTCGGCCCGGTATTCCTCGAATGCGCTCGCATCCACCAGGCGGGCAATGATGTCGTGCATGTCATACTGCTTGCCGGGATCGCCGGAAAAGATGCCGTACAGTTCGCTTGCAGGGTACAGCGGTTCCGCCAGGCGCGCGTGGCTGAAAATCGGCGGGTTCGGCGCACCCATTTTGTCCACGATCGCGCGAATCCGCTTGAGACAGGACTCATCGTCCGGCTCGCGGAAATCCACCGTGCCGCTGATCTGCGCATGCATCTTGGCCCCGCCCAGCTCCTCCGCGGAAGTCTTCTGGCCGATGGCGGCCTGGACCAGCGCCGGGCCTGCCAGAAACAGGCCGGAACCTTCGGTCATCAGGATGTGGTCGCACATCACCGGGAGATAGGCGCCTCCGGCGACGCACATGCCCATAATCGCAGTGATCTGCGGAATGCCCATCGCGCTCATCACCGCGTTATTACGGAACACCCGGCCAAAATCATCGACGTCGGGAAAGACGTCTTCCTGCAGCGGCAAAAACACACCCGCTGAGTCGACGAGGTAAATCGTGGGGATGCGATTGTCGATCGAGATGTTCTGCGCCCGGATGACCTTCTTCGCCGTCATGGGGAAGAACGCTCCGGCCTTCACCGTGGCGTCGTTGGCGATGATCATGAACAAGCGCCCGGAAACACGGCCGAGGCCGGTAATCGTTCCGGCGGCCGGGGCGCCGCCCCATTCTTGGTACATTTCGTAAGCCGCGTAGATGCCCAGTTCGAAAAAATGGGTGCCCGGGTCGATTAGTCCGGCGATGCGTTCCCGGGCCGTGAGGCGATTTTTTTTGTGCTGTGATTCAATGGCTTTCCTGCCGCCGCCTTCGCGAATCGCTTCCTCTTCGTTCTTGAAGCGCGTGAGCAGCTCCACCATCTGGTGGGTACTCTTCTCGAATTGCGGTGACTTGGGGTTCACGGCGGATTTCAGGGTGGACACGCGGCTACCTCGGCAGACGAATTGATGACATGGAAGTATACGAAGCAAGGCCGGGGAGAAGCAAAAGGCCCGGACTGGGATAGACTCGCTGCATGGAATATCCACTGTTGGCCCTGGACCTGGCGCGCGAAATCGAACTCGAAGAGGCGGAAGCAGCAGTCGGCTGTGCGGACAGGATGAAAATGCTCGAAGCCGGCTCCGTCGGGGCGGTAGAGAGAATTGCCGGCGGCTATGCGGTGTACTGCGGCCCGGGCAATCCAGTCACCCAGGCCGTGGCTCTCGGGCTCGACGGGCAGGTCAGCGCGGATGAATTTGACCGACTGGAGGCGTTTTATTTCAGTAGGAACGAGCCGGTGCGCATTGAAACCTGCCCTCTCGCGGATCCGAGCCTGCTCGAGCACTACAAGACCAGGGGATATTACGCGACGGAGTTTTCGAATGTCCTGGTGCGGCCGGTCGAGGGTAAGCGCGCCAGCGTCCCCTGCGGTGGCATCCGGATCGATCTGGCGAGCCGCGACGAACTGGACCTGTGGGTGCTGACCGTCGCCCAGGGTTTCGCGGAGAACTATCCGGTGACCAACGAGATTCTCAGCGTCATGAAGATGTTCGCGCTCGGCAAGAATACAGAGTGCTACCTGGCGCGCATCGATGGACGCGTTGTTGGCGGTGCGACGCTGGCGGTTCGGGGGAGAATTGCGGGCATGTTTGGTGCCAGCACCCTGCCGGAATTCCGGAAGCGCGGCGTGCAAACGGCCCTGCTCGAAAGACGACTGGAGCGCGCCGCGGAAGCCGGTTGTGAACTGACCATGAGCCTCGCACAGCCGGGAAGCGCGTCGCAGCGGAATATCATGCGCAAGGGGTTCCAGACCCTCTACACACGCGTCAAGTTTGAACGCGCCAGCAAAGGTTGAGCCGGGCTACTCGGTTTATTATTTTCATTCAGACTGCGGCGGACAGTGACGGATTCCCCTCTCCCCGGTCCGTTGGGCATTCCCTGGGAAAGGCCCGTTCAAACCTTGCGACCCGACCGGTCCAGACTCCTTGTCGCCGTGAATCTACTCCCAGCAGGGAATGAGATCTCGCCAATACGGGTCGGATCGGAAGTTTTCACTGGCTCCCTACACCGGCCGTTTTCCCGACGCGTTGCGGAGGCGTGCAGCGGCCGGTCGACGTTCCCCACTTTTTCTAGGGAGCTTTGCCGAGCGACTCTTCCTACACATGTGATTTTTGGAATTCCTAGCTCGAGCAATCCGTCGGGCTCACGTTCCGGGTGGATATTGACTACACGCGAAAGAAGGCCAATGGGCGGTTGGCAGGAGATCCCTGCGTCCTGCAGTCGACCTAACGGGGGGGAGGGCTAATGTGGTTGTGCGAGGCGCTTGTGAATGAACTCGACGATGTCTTGGGTGGAAGTGCCGGGGAGGAAAATTTCGGCGATACCCGACTGTTTCAGCGCCGGAATATCGGCCTCCGGAATGATGCCTCCGACCAGGACGGTGACGTCCTGCATGCCCTTGTCGTCGAGGAGTTTCATCAGTTGAGGGCAGATGGTCTTGTGCGCACCGGAGAGAATGGAAAGGCCGATCACATCGACATCTTCCTGAGCGGCGGCGGAGGCGATCATCTCTGGCGTCTGACGCAGCCCGGTGTAGATGACCTCCATCCCGGCATCCCGGAGTGCCCGGGCAATGATCTTGGCGCCCCGGTCATGGCCGTCCAGCCCCGGCTTGGCAATCAAAACTCGTATTTTCTTTTCCGGCATGAGCTCGTCTCTCTCCGTCAGGTAATGGCAACCTCTTCGTAGGTGCCGAACACCGTGCGCATGGCTCCGCAGATCTCCCCGAGGGTGGCGTAAGCCTTCACGGCGTCGAAGATAAACGGCATCAGGTTTGCGCTCCCTTCCGCCGCCTTGCAGAGGGCCAGGAGTCGGCGATCCACCTCGGCGGAGGATCGTTCGGCGCGCAAGCTCTTCAGGCGCACGGCCTGCCGATCGGCTACAGTTTCGTCAATTTGCAGGATCTCGATGGGTTTTTCCGTGGTGACGTAATCGTTCACGCCCACAATGATCTTTTCCTTCCGGTCCACCGCCATCTGGTAACGATAGCTGGCCTCGGCAATCTCCCGCTGCGGGTAACTTTTCTCGATGGCCGCGACCATGCCGCCCATGGCATCGATCCGCCGGATGTATTCCCACGCCCCCTGTTCGACCTCATTGGTCAGTGTCTCGACGAAGTAAGAGCCGCCCAGCGGGTCGACCGTGTTGGTCACTCCGGTTTCGTGGGCGATGATTTGTTGCGTGCGCAGGGCCACCGTGGCAGCGAATTCCGTCGGCAGTGCCCAGGCCTCGTCGAGAGAGTTCGTGTGCAGCGATTGCGTTCCGCCAAGCACGCCAGCCAGCGCCTGGATCGCCGTGCGCACCACATTGTTGATGGGCTGCTGCGCGGTTAGCGAGCAACCGGCCGTCTGGGTATGGAAGCGCAATGCCCAGGAGCGCGGGTTGGTCGATTTGTAGCGCTCGGTCATGGCTTTGTACCAAATGCGGCGGGCGGCGCGATACTTGGCGATCTCTTCAAAGAAATCATTATGGGCATTAAAGAAGAAGGAGAGCTGCGGCGTGAATTCATCCACCGGCAGGCCGCGGCGCATGGCCCATTCGACATATTCCATTCCGTCGCGCAGGGTGAAGGCCAGTTCCTGGATGGCGGTCGAGCCGGCTTCGCGGATGTGGTATCCGCTGATGGAAATAACGTTGAACTTGGGGGTGTGCTTCATACCGAATTCGAACGTGTCAATCACCAGGCGCATCGAGGGCTCGGGCGGGTAAATGTACTCTTTTTGGGCGATGTACTCTTTCAGGATGTCGTTCTGAAGCGTTCCGGAAATCTTCTTCCAGTCCGCGCCCTGTTTTTCTGCAACGGCCAGGTACATGGCCCAGATCACGGCAGCGGGGGAATTGATGGTCATCGAAGTGGTGACATCGGCAAGCGGGATCTGGTCGAACAGTACTTCCATGTCTGCCAGGGAACTGATGGCCACCCCGCACTTACCGACTTCGCCTTCGGAAAGGGCGTGATCGGAGTCGTAACCCATCAACGTGGGCAGATCAAACGCCGTGGAAAGACCGGTCTGGCCGTTGGCCAGCAGATAGCGGAAGCGCGCATTGGTGTCTTCTGCTGTTCCGAACCCGGCGAACTGCCGCATGGTCCAGGGCCGCGTGCGGAACATGGTGGCGTGAATCCCGCGGGTGTAGGGGGGCTCACCCGGGAAGCTCAAGTCTTTCTCTGCGTCCCGTCCGGCCAGGTCGGCCGCTGTATACAGACGGCGAATGGGGTAACTCGAGGTGGTTGTAAATTCCTGCTGCCGTTCGGGGCTCTTTCCGAGAGCCGGGGCGAGGGTGTTCCTCTCCCAGGCCTCTTCGGCGGGCGAGGGCTTGCGGGCATTTGCCGGCATGGAGGGAATAGCCTTCTGCTTGTTTAACGGATCATTCATCGGCTAGCGCTCTCCCGGAGCGTGAGATCGCACTTGCCGAGCGCACTCGGCAGAAGAAGCGGCGGGATATGCGTGGAGTCACAAAAAGTAATGTATGCGAAAGCCTTGTGAGGGGCAAGCGAGGCCCGCAAAAACCAGGGCTCGCGCTGTGAAAAGCACAAGGTCTCGGAAAGCGGAGGAAACTGGGCGCCTATTGTTGGCCGGAACTGGAGTTCTCCAGTGCTTTGAACAGGGACTCGGTACCAACCACTTGGCCGTTCAAGGTGCCTGGAATCAGCGTGTCCTTTGGAATGTCGCCCTTCTTCACCCCGGCAATGGTCACGTTGTTGACCTCGAGCGTGCGGCCAAGCGCGCGCTCGTAGTTGGCCTTGGCTTCGGCGAGATTCGCGAGTGCCCGCAGCTCCGTCCCTTGTGCGGTGATCAGGTCGCGCTGCGTGAGGATGACGTTATAAACCGTGGAAGCGCCCAGCTGGTACTTCTTTTGCTCGGCGTCGAAGGTCTGCTGTTGCAGCTCCCGGGCCTTGCTGGCCGCCTGCACCTGCGCGCGGCCCTGTTCGACGGCAATGGTGGTATTGCGGACGTCGAGAAGGGCATTGTTCTTGGTCTGCTGCACCTCGGCCTCAAACTGCCGCTCGACCAACTGCGCATGGATATTGTCGGCTTGCGCCGCGCGATTGCGCAACGGCAGGCTGACGGTGAGCTGCCCGGAATAGACCGGGAAATCGCTGCGGAAGATCTGCGACTGCGCGGTTCCGAAACCATCCTTGTTCAGGATGGGAGGTGTGTCGGTGGTATAGGAATTACCGGCAAGGCCGTAGGCGGAGTACTGGACTCCGACGGTGGCGGTCGGAAGGAGCGCATTCTTTGTCGCGCGAACATCCACCTCGGCGTTTTTCAGGTTGAAGTACTGTTCCTGCAGATCGGGCCGCTTTTGGAAGGCTTCCTTGACAGCGTCCGCGAACGAAGCCGTCTCAATGGTCGCCGGTGTTTCCGGCTTGTCGGTCGGAATGATCTCCACGCTGATGAGATTGGAGGCCGTCGGGTCCTTGGTAATGTAATTCTTGAGCACCAGCTCATCCTGCAGTTGCGTGGTCTGCGCAACGATGAGGTTCTGGTGGTCGGTCGCCAGTTCGGATTCGGCACGGGTCACGTCGAGCGGGGCCATGGTTCCGATTTCGAGCTGCTTTTTGTTGTCGTTGTACAGCTTTTCCGACACCGTCACCGCCTGCTGCTGCACCTTGACGTTTTCCCGGGCGTACACCAGCTCCCAATAGGCGGTGATTGTGCTGGTCACCGTCGTGATGGCCTGCTGGGCGAAGGCCAGGTCGGCGATCTTGCGGTTATTCTCCGTGATGATGATGTTGCGGCGATTCACGAATTTACCGGCGCCGGCCAGCAACTGCTGCTGGAATCCGATCGACAGCGACGATTGTACGTACGGGTTGAAGAAGTTCGCAGCGGTAGAAGAAGAACGGGTATTATCCCAGGCCACGCTGAGAGACGAGCCGGTGACGAAGTTCTGCGTGTAGGCGGTATTGTATTGCGCGGTGTGGGAGAAAAGAGGCTCGGCGGTGGTTGCGTTGCTCGGGGTACCGGTTCCGGAAATGAAGGGGTTGGCGATCGGCGTGGTGGCATCGGCGAAAGCAATGGACTGCGAGATCACCGGGTCGTAGAAAAGCTCGGGAAGGTTGGCGGTCGATCCGACCGCGATACTGCCCGGTGTACCGTAGCCATAGCCGCCAGCGCGGGCCTTGAGCAGGCTGACGTCTGCCATCCAGGGGTTATAGCGTTGCACGACAATATCCATGCTGTTTTCGAGCGCCAGCGCAATGGCATCCTGCAGGCTGAGCGGCAGCTTCCCGTCATGGATCAGTTGTTCGAGGCGCGGCGAGTTGGCGAGTACCCCTGGATCAACATTTTGCATCCGGTACGGGTTGATTAAGTTCGGCCATGCGCTCGGCGGGCGTGAATAGTCGAACTTGGAAACACCGAGCGAGATCGGGACGCCGCCCTGGGCCGCGGCCTTGGCCTGAGCGGGGGAAGAAGGCTCCTGTGCAAGAACAGGAAGGGTCGGCGCGCCAGCCATCACCCCAACCAGAACGGCGGCCAGCAACGGTCGAAAGAACGTCTTCTTCATGGATTTCCTCACCTTTACTCTGGATAACACATAGCGTGTACAGCGAATGCCGTAGTTCTGAGCTTCTTCTAGTGTAAACGTTCGCCACACCGAATTTGTTTCACAACCAGAGGACTTAATAGGAGCGGTGTAGCGAGCAAGGAATCCCGACCACACGGAAAAGTCAGTGTAGCAGGGGCCCGCAATCCTTGACAACGCGAGAACTGGCGGCTAATCTCCTGACGTTTCGACGTTTAGCAGTCCGAAATGGTTAGTTTTGGCTTATGATGGTCACCATGGTGAAGCGAGAAGAACAGCTGCAAATGTTTGAGACCGCCGGGGCCATCCGGCACGGCCATTTTGAGCTCTCGAGCGGGCGGCACAGCGGCACTTATGTGCAATGCGCCCTGGTCCTGCAATACCCCCGTTTTGCCGAAAAACTGGGCCAGGCGCTGGCGGGCCTGTTTTCGGATGCCAGGATCGACGTTGTTGTTTCCCCGGCCTTGGGCGGCGTGGTTATCGGCCAGGAAGTGGCTCGCGCCCTGCCGTCGCCGAAGGATTCGATCGGCGGAGGGGTGCCAGCTATCTTTGTCGAGCGTGACGGCAGCGGAACGATGACCTTGCGCCGCGGGTTTACCCTGCAACCCGACCAGCATGTTCTGGTCGTGGAAGACGTTTGGACCACCGGTGGCTCCACACAGGAGGCTATCCACGTGGTTGAAGAAGCCGGGGGCCGCGTGATTGCCGCCGGCGCTTTGATCGACCGCAGCGGGGGCAAGATCGAATTTCCCGTGGAGTCCAACGCCTTGATGGAACTCTCGATCGAAAGCTTCGAACCCGAGGATTGCCCGCTGTGCCGCCAGGGGAGCGTAGCCATAAAGCCCGGCAGCCGTTTCGTTCGCGCGGCCTCCTAGAATCTTCCGGCCGATTCCTGCATGCGCCATTTCAAACTCACGATTGCCTACGACGGCACCGACTTCCACGGCTGGCAGTTTCAAGCAGACAAACCCACCATTCAAGGCGAGATTGTGGCGGTCCTCCGCCGGCTGACCCAAGAAAACATTCAGCTGCTTGGAGCAGGCCGTACCGATGCAGGTGTGCACGCTCTCGGCCAGGTGGGGAGCTTTCGCACCCAATCTCCCTTGGCGGCCGGGGAATTTCAACGGGCGTTGAACGCGCTTTTACCGCAAACGATTCGCATCGTCCGTGCTGAGGAGACCGGGCCGGACTTCAACGCGCGGTGGTCGGCGAAAGGAAAGGTGTACCGCTACCGTCTCTACCGGGGAAAAGTGGTGCCGCCCATGCTGTGGCGTTACGTTTTGCACTATCCGTTTCCCCTTGACGAGCAGGCGATGAGGGATGCCGCGGCGCGATTCGTCGGCAGGCATGATTTCTCCTCCTTCGCCGCCTCAACCGGTTCCGAGGAGGACGACAAAGAGCGCAACATGGAGCGGGAGATTTTCTCGAGCGAACTCGAGCGCACCACCGACGGGGAAGAACTGTGGTTCACCGTGCACGGTCGCTCCTTTCTGCGATACATGGTCCGCAAGATGGTCGGCACTCTGCTCGAAGTGGGCCGAGGGAAACTAAGACCGGAAGATATCGACCAGCTTTTTGTCATCAAGAACCGCTCGAAGTCCGGACCCACGGTTCCACCACAGGGGCTCTTCATGGTCCGTGTAGAACACGACGAGGCCTTTCGCCTTTCTGACCTGTAACATCGGCCGGACAAACTCACGGAAAACAAAAGCGCCGCCAGAAGGTTGCCCTTGGTGGCGGCGCCGTTGCCGGGGGTGATGCTCTAGTTGGTTGTGGCCTGCCCAAATCCCGTGAAGTACGTCACCACATACGCGTTGATGGCGCCGCTGGCCTGCGGAATTCCGTAGACCTTCACCGGGGTGGTGGCCACCAGGTTGGTTGTCAGCGTGCCCTGGCCTGCCGACGTGGTCACGTCCACGGGACTGACGGTGATCAAGCCGTTATTCCAGTTGGCCTGGTAGACGAGGGTGCCGGAACCCGGCTTGGTGTTGAGGTCGACCGCTATCGCTTGCGCACCTCCGGGGACGGATACGGTGAAGCTGCCGTTGCTGTAGGAGGTTGCGGCGAGGCCCAGGGGAACCTTGGTCGGGGTCAGCACCGTCCAGGGGGCCTCCCAGCCGTTTGTGCCGTTCGGATCGTCCCAAGTCGCGAAGCTTTCTCCCGCTGCCTTCATCAGACCGACCGTACCGCCGAAATTCACGGCACCGTTGGTGGCGTTGTCGAAGTCGAGAATGGCGCCGGTGCCGCTGTCGACCACGGTCGGGAAGGTGAAGTTCCACCACTTGTATCCGAGGATGGGGTTGCCCGTCATCGGATCATTGCCGTTAGGCGTGCTGGAGGATAGGAATGGCAACAGCACCGTATAGTCGTCGTTGGTATTGTGGAAATTACGAGTATAGGTAAAGCCATTCAGGTTGCTGCCGGTGATCATGCCGTCGTAGCGTGCGGTTTCGATGTCGATCGAGCTGGCAACCAGCGGGTTGGCCAGCGGATCCGCGACGCTCGCATGCACCTTGAATCCGCGCACCAGATTGGAAAGGAAGGCGCTGCCTTGACCGATGGAATTGGCGTCCGATTGCGCGCTCCACGGGGTGCGGAAGTAGAACAACGTGTTCGCATCCACAACCAGGGGGACGCCGATGCCGAGTTCGTTATCGACCGTCAGCGTGTTGGTGCTGGTATTCACGTGCAGCACGTGCCCTTCAGGACTGATCCAGACATTGTTAAACGAGCTGCTGGCCCAAAGCCGCACGGCCACGAGCGAACCGTCCACTTGATAGCGGGCGGCAACGCGAATGTACTTTCCAACGATCGTCGATGCAATCGAGCTGAAATCCGTGATCGTCGCGTGGGTCTTGGCATCGAGGTCGTAGTACAGGGTGCCATTGGTCGAATCGGCCAGGATCGAGAGCGGCTGGACGCCGTCGATGGCGGTTTCGGGCGTCGTAGGGGGATAAACCGGATAGGCCTTGTCGAAGGTCAATGCCGTGTTCTCCGTGGACACGCCAGTGACCGAGCCGTAGTGATGACGCAGAATCAGCCTGGTAATGTCGTGCACCGGACAATGCCGGATCGGGCCGTTGAAATTCACTGCCCACAGGGTGGTGCCCCCGTTTGCCGGCGGGATGTGCGCGACCAGGAAGGCCGGATGAGAGAGATCGAACTCCAGGTCCAGAGCATTGTTTTGGTTGGTGGTGACGACCAGGGGAGAAACCAGAGTGACCTGAACCGGAACGGTCAGGCTCCCGGCGCTGCCCGTAGTACCGAGGATCTGAATCTGGCTCGCCGGGATGGTGGTTGCCGGAGGAGCGGCGAAGCCCGTTTCCGGATCGGCCGAAGTGGTCAGCAGGACGTCGCCCGGATTGCCACTTAGGGTGATGGTCGCCGCAGTATAGGTACCCACCGGGATCGATGCATTGCCGAGAATTTCGTTCAGTTGATCTAGTTGGAGCAAGTTGACGTAAGGCGCTGATCCTGGCGCAGTATAGAGTGTGACGGCACTTCCGCCCCCCTGCGGCGTCAGTGAAATGGAAAGCACCCTGACCCCAATCGTCGCCCAATCTTCTGTAGAGTTGTCCCTGATCACCACGCTCACCTGCCCGTTTTGCGCCTGGGGAGGGGTCGGTGCCGGCGAACTGGAACTGCCGGACGAGCATCCGATCGAAGAAAGCAGGAATGTGGCTGAAGCCACAGCCAGCATCAGTCGCGAATAATAAGACTTCATCGTTCATCTCCTAGAGAGGGGCGAGGCCTCACGTATTTGTTTGTGTTCGTGTTCCTTTTTGCGTATAACCACCGCGGGCCAGCGAGGACTCGGCAAGCCCGATGAGCCTTTCAAACCCGGGCGGTCGGAAAGAGTTGCCCCGAAGGTAATCATTTCAATTGGTACGAAAGTACCAGCGGTTTACAGAAGTTCGGGTGCGATCGGCCATCCCGCAAGACTTGCTTGGAATCCCGGTCATGAAACGAAGCACCTTTTGCGGGCCGAGCCGTCCCGCGGAGTTTTCCCGGAAACGAAGCACTGGCTCGAGAAAGTACAATCCCTGAGCGATCGTGGGGCAATTCTCCGCTGGGCGGACTTGGGTCCGTGAACTCTCACCCGGGTTCGGTTAGAATCACAACTATGGTTGCAAGTCCAGTCACCCTCGAAACCGTTGCGTCGATCGATCCGGCGACCGGAAAGGTCTGCGGCAGTTTCGCGCGCACTCCGCCGCTCGAGGTGCCGCAGTTGCTCGGGAAGGCCAGGGCGGTCCAGTCGGCGTGGGCAAGCATTCCTGTCGAACAGCGCTGCGCGCGCATCGCGGCGCTGCAGCGGAAGATTCTTGAAGCGCGGGATACTCTCGCAGATGTCGTGGTTCGCGAATCGGGAAAGCCCCGGGTAGAAGCAAAATTCGCCGACGTGTTCGTGGCTCTCGATTCGGCCGATTATTTCGCGAAACACGGGCCCGCGTTGCTGCAGCCTGAAACGGTCCCGCACCACAGCATGGCCGCAAAGATGAAATCGGGTACCCTGCACTACGAGCCGCTCGGGGTCGTGGCAATCATCAGCTCCTGGAACTATCCGCTGGCCATTCCCATCGGCCAGATCGTTGCCGCCGTAGCGGCTGGCAACGCCGTGCTCTGCAAGACCAGCGACTTTACGCCGGAATGTGGTGTGCTGATTGAGAAACTCTTTCGTGACGCGGGATTTCCGGAAGGACTAGTGACCCTGCTGCAAGGCGGCGGGGATGTGGGCCAGGCGCTGATCGATGCCAAGCCGGATAAGGTGTTTTTCACCGGCAGCGTGTTCACCGGCCGCCATGTCGCGGAAGCGTGCGCCAGGGAGCTGATCCCGAGCGTGCTAGAGCTCGGCGGAAAGGACGCGATGGTCGTCCTTGCCGATGCCGCGATGGACGTCACCACCAGTGCCGCCGTATGGGGAAGCTTCACCAATTGCGGCCAGGTCTGTCTCTCGCTCGAACGTATCTTTGTCGAGGCACCCGTAAGCGAGGAATTTCTCCGAGCCTGTGTGGCCAAGACCGAAAAACTGCGTCTCGGACCAGGCCAGGATCCCGCGACCGATGTTGGTCCGCTCATCCGACCACAGCATGTCCAGCGCATGAGTGATCTGATTGCCGATGCCGTTGAGCGCGGCGCAAGGGTCTTGTGTGGTGGCCGACCGCGGCCCGATCTTGGTCCCAGCTTTTTCGAGCCCACCGTGATTACCGGCGTGGACTCCTCGATGCAACTGTTCCGCGATGAGACCTTCGGCCCCATCCTTGCTGTGCAAGTGGTGCGCGATGCGGACGAGGCCGTTCATCTTGCCAATAGCACGGAGTTCGCTCTGGCGGCGAGCGTCTGGACGGCCGACCAGGCGCGGGGCAAAGCGATCGCCGGCCGACTGCGCGCGGGCACCGTGATGGTGAATGACGCGATCTGCGGGTTTGCCATTGCCGAAGCACCTCACGGTGGTTCGGGACTGAGCGGTTGGGGGCGGACGCACGGCAAGGCCGGTCTGCTCGAGATGGTTCATGTGAAGTACCTCGATGTGGACCGGTTGCCGCGCATGGAGAAGCCCTGGTGGTATCGTTATGGTGCGGATCTTGAGAAAGCCGCCGATGCCTTTCTGCAGTTCGAGTTCGGCGGAGGGATTGCCGCGCGGATCAAATACGCCCGCGCGGCGATGAAGACCGTTTTCCGTGATCGCGGATTGTAAGGAAAAAGGGGAAGGAGAAAACTCTTGGCGGAAGAAACAGCAGCCACACCGGCGGTGCCGGTTCAATCGGCAGCAGCGGAACAACAGCCGTCACTGCCGAAAGTGAAAACCCGCAAGCCGAAACAGCGCGCTTGCGACGAGAAGGACGCAAAAGGGAAGCTCTGCGCCGGACACCTGAAGCGCTGGTTCGAATATCCGACGGAGATCGTGTCCCTGGTGGGCCGGGACGCGGAGATTTACCGCTGTGAGTTCTGCAAGACCCTGTATCGCCCCGATCCGAAGCAGTTGCCGAACAGCTATACCGTCCGCTACTAGGCCGGACAGGGAGGTCGCTCCGCCGTGTCCGAAAACGAACTGATCTACGACTGGAATCTGGCCGGCCATGTGCCCATCGCGCCGGGCACGCAAGTTCTGGTCAACGACGAGACCCTGCGCGACGGCCTGCAGAATCCCTCGATTCACGATCCCACCATCGAAGAAAAAATAGAAATCCTGCACCTGATGGAAGCCCTGGCCATCGATTCGGTGAACATTGGTTTGCCCGGAGCCGGACCCCGCGCGGCGCAGGATGTGGAGGCTCTGGCACGGGAGATTTCCACCTGCCGCATGCGGATCAGGCCAAACTGCGCGGCCCGGACTGTCGAAGCGGACATCCGCCCGATTGCTGAAATTTCTCAGCGTGTGGGAATTGCGATCGAGGCGGCGACCTTTCTCGGAACCAGTCCGATCCGCAGGCTGGTGGAAGACTGGAGCGT
This sequence comes from Candidatus Acidiferrales bacterium, assembly GCA_963842585.1. GTDB lineage: Bacteria > Acidobacteriota > Terriglobia > Acidiferrales > UBA7541 > Acidiferrum. The sequence continues at coordinate 825,741 of CAWJHG010000006.1, read as the reverse complement.
TGATCACCTGGAGCGCACCACGGAAAAGGCCGTGAAGTTCGCCGTGGCCGAGGGCCTGCCATCCATGTTTGTCACCGAAGATACCGTGCGCACCGACCCCGAAACCATCGAGCGGCTTTACAGAACCGCGATCCGCAGCGGCGCGCGCGCCGTGGTGCTCTGCGACACCGTTGGCCACGCGACGCCGGAAGGCGCATACAATGTGGTGAAGTTCGTCATCGAGAGAGTCGTGAAACCCTGCGGGGAAGACATCCGCGTCGACTGGCACGGTCATCGCGACCGCGGCCTGGCAATCGCCAATTCGCTCGCCGCCATCGCGGCCGGGGCCCGCCAGGTCCATGGCGTGGCGCTTTCGCTCGGAGAACGTGTGGGCAATACCCCGCTCGAATTGCTGCTGGTCAATTTGCGGCTGCTCGGGCTACGGCAGAACGACCTCAGCTACCTGCGCGCGTACTGCGAAAAAATCGCGACAGCCACCCACACGACCATTCCGCCAAACTACCCGGTGTTTGGCCGCGATGCGTTCCGCACCGCGACCGGCGTGCATGCCGCGGCGATCATCAAAGCTCTCCGCAATCATGATCGCAAGCTTGCCGACGCGGTCTACAGCGGTGTCCCCGCGCACCTGGTGGGACTCGAGCAGATCGTCGAGATCGGCCCGATGAGTGGAAAATCGAACGTAATCTACTGGCTGGCTCGCCACGGTGTGCCGGAAACCGACGAAGTCGTGAATCGCATCTTCGATGCCGCCAAGCGTTCGACCCGTGTTTTGACCGATGCCGAGGTGCGTGCGCTCTGCGCTGCGCCGGGCACGCGAGCAGGGAGTAACCCGTGAGGGCATGCTGCTCCTCCCTTGCCGTGGTATACAATCCGGGCGTGACGGCCGATGGACGACCAGCAGCGTAACTCTTCAAGGTCACCCCTTCCACACCTGTCCTTTGTGGCAGTGAAACGGCTGACCATTTGCGCTATTCTTTTCGCTATGCCGATTAGGTCTTCGGTAACCACCCGGGCGACGCGGCCTGCCCGCTCCGCTTCGCTTGAAGATCAACCACAAGTTCGCGTGGCCCTCGATTGGCTCGAAGAGAATCTTGCCTGGACCACGGATCAACAGATACGACTGACCGAGATTCCTGCTCCCTCGTTCGAGGAAGAGAAACGTGCCGAGGCCGTAAAGCAATTGCTGGCAGCCGAGGGGCTGACCGTTCGCTCCGATAGCATGGGCAACGTCATCGGTGAACTCCGCGGAGTCGAAGACCGGGATTACGTGCTTCTTGCCGCCCACCTCGATACGGTCTTTCCTGCCGGGACGGACGTGAAAGTCCGACGGGAGGGCGACCGGCTCCTGGCCCCTGGAATCTCCGATAACGGTACCGGTCTTGCCGGGGTGCTCGCCGTTGCCCGCGCCATTCATGTTGCGAAGATCCAGCCGCAGCACACCATACTCTTTGCTGCCAATGTGGGCGAGGAAGGCGAAGGCAATCTGCGCGGGATGCGCGCCCTGATCGATGCCTACCGGGCGAAGTTGGCGGCGGTGATCGTCCTCGATGGCTCCGGCATCGATCACGTGACCACCAAGGCGCTGGCTTCGCGCCGCCTTGAAGTTGTGATTGTCGGACCCGGTGGTCACAGCTGGTCCGATTTTGGGATGCCCAATCCGATCAACGCGTTGGTCCGCGGGTCGGTGCGATTCATTAACACAAAGGTCCCCAGCTCTCCGCGCACCACCTTCAACCTGGGGCAGGTGGAAGGGGGTACCTCCGTCAACTCTATTCCTTACGAAGCCAGGTTGAAGGTGGATTTGCGTTCGGAAAACGATGACGAAATCACCCGCCTGGAGAAGGCACTCCGGGAGTGCATGGCTGCGGGGGTCAAGGATGAAATGGACAATTCTCGCGATCGCAGCCGCGGTAAATTGGATTGGAAGGTGAATCTGATTGGCAGCCGCCCGGGCGGGGAACTAGGGGCCGATTCCCGCTTGCTGCCGGCGTTACGCGCCGCCGACGACATGGTCGGCAACAAGTCGCGCCTGGAACGCTCCTCGACAGACGCCAACATTCCTCTTTCGATGGGGATTGATGCCATGGCCATCGGGGCTGGCGGGAACGGCGGGGGTGCGCACTCGTTGCAAGAGTGGTATGAACCGGCAGGTCGCGAGATCGGCCTGAAGCGCGTCCTGCTGACCTTGCTTGGCGTTTCGGGAGTGGCGGCGGAGAAGGGGCAGTGAAAAGGCGCTCCGCCGTGGTTCTCGCTTCCGTTTTTTTGGCCTTTTTTACAGACCTGTCGTTCGCCCGGCAATCGTCCGCTCAATCTTCCGAAACACCTCTCCACCACACCACCTACTACCTGCACGGGAAGATTTACACCAATGATCCCAAGCATCCCTGGGCCGAAGGCATGGCCGTGCGGGATGAGAAGATTCTTTGCATCGGCACGATTTCCCAGATTCTTCTCGATTGTGGCGGCGCCGAGTCGAATGATGTCGTCCAGCTGAAGGGGCGCTTCGTCATGCCTGGTTTCAACGATGCCCACGTGCATATCGGCGGCGCTGGCCGCGACAGGCTCGGACTGGTGCTGACCAATGTGCCTTCGGCCGCGGAGGTCTTGAAACTTGTCAAAGCGGCGGCAGACAAGCACAAACCGGGTGAATGGATTCTCGGCAGTGGCCTCGACCAGACTCGCTGGGCCGATCCGAAGTATCCGGCGCGTAGCGATCTAGACCAGGTGGCGCCGAATAACCCGGTCCTTCTCGAGCACGTCTCGGGTCACATTGCTATCGCTAATTCGCTGGCCTTGAAGCACGCGGAAATCAGTAGCGAAACACCGAATCCGGCAGGCGGAGAGATCGAGCGTTTCCCCGATGGCGAAGCGACCGGTCTGCTGAAAGAGAACGCCATCGAGATGGTGTCGCAACGCATCCCCGATCCCTCGGAGGCCGAGCGCCGCAAGGGCATTGAGATGGTGCTCGAGGACCTGGCCCAGCACGGGGTGACGTCCGTGCAGGATTTTTCTGCTTGGGAAGACTTCCAGGTGTACATGGATTTGAAGCAGGAACACAAACTGACCGTGAGGATTACCGAGTGGCTGCCGTTTTCTCATTCTACCGACGAACTTCAGAACATGCGCGCCCAGGGCGGCACAACCGATCCTTGGCTCAGAACCGGCGCGCTCAAGGGTTTCCTCGACGGTGCGCTGAGCACTCGAACGGCTGCACTTCTGGCGCCCTACTCGGACGATGCTTCGACCAGCGGAATCCTCACCGTGGACCCTGAAAAACTGAAAGCCATGGCCATCGAACGCGATCGCCTGGGCTTTCAATTGGCCTTTCATGCCATCGGCGACAAGGCCAATCGTCTGGCACTGAACACTTTTGAATCCCTGCTTCGGGTGAACCCTACCCGCGATCGCCGGGACCGGATCGAACATGTGTCGGTCGTCTCGCCGGAGGACCTTGAGCGCTTCGGCAAATTGCATGTCATCGCATCCGTGCAGCCTGCTTTTGCCATGAGCGACCTGCCCTGGATGGAACAGCGGCTCGGGCCGGAGCGGTCCAAGGGCGCCTACGCGTGGAACTCACTCGAGAAGGCCGGTGCCGTACTCGCGTTCAGCACGGATTATGACGTGGAGCCGCTCAGCCCGATGCGCGGCCTGTATGCCTGCGTAACGCGCGAAACGGCTGAAGGCGTGCCGGCAGGAGGATGGATTCCACAGGAGAGACTCCCGTTGGCGAATTGTATCAGCGCCTATACGTCGGGATCCGCCTATGCGGAGTTCATGGAAGGGAAGAAGGGGGAGCTGAAGGTGGGTGAGTTTGCCGACTTTGTCGTACTCTCCGAAGACCTTACGGCGATTCCCGCGAAGGATCTTCTGAACACGGAGATACTCCGCACGGTCACCGGTGGAAAGACCGTCTATCAGAAGAACTGAATCGAATCGAGATCGCCCATCACTTCCTTGTCTTTTATCTTGTAGAAGTACAGCCGGACGCGACGGCCCTTCCATAGGGAGCAAGGGGGTGTCGCGTCGGACTCGTGCTTTGCGGGCAAGATCACTTGGAGTGCCGCCAGGTCGGAAAAGCGAAATTTCATCAACGACTTGCCCGCTGCCAGCGTGATCTTTCCCGGGCCGTTTCCGCAGTCGACCGCCGCGACCGTTCCTTCCGCAGCATACTCGCTACCTTCATGCGAATTGCCGGAGGCCGGTGCTTTGGCCCCGGCCGGCTGGGACGCCGTCGGAGGCGCGGCGGTATTCCGGTTCCCGGGTACCTCCGCATTTCTCTCTGTCGGGGTCACGACGGTCGTACTCTCAGGCGGTTTTGGTTGCCGTGCCAGTACGGCTGCCTGGCGATCGAATCCCTCTCGGTTGGTGATGGCTTCGAACAATTGCTGTACATTCTCCCGATCCATCGGCGATTTGGCGGCCTCTCGGATCCTTCCCGCCAGCACCTTGGCGTCGGCCGTTTTGCCCTCATTGACAAGCACGTAACCGAAACCAATCGCAAAGGTGAGATTTCCCGGCTCGAGTTCAATCGCTTTGCGCCCGAGAACAATGGCCTTCTCCCGCGTCGGGGGATTTACCGAGTAGATGGTCGAAAGCGAGGCGTAGGCCGGAGCAAACTGCGGGTTCATCTGGATGGTCTTCTCGAGCCAGGCAATCAGCTGGGGCGACTCCTGCTCGGAAGGAAGCCCATGGCGCAGTTGCGCCTCAGCAGCGAAGTAATAGGGGAAATAGCTTGTGGTATTGAGCGCAATGGCGCGATTGAAGGCTTCTTCCGCCACCAGGAACTCCCCTTGCGAATAGGCAAGCAATCCCTGGGCTTCGTGGGCCAAAGGCAGATTCGGATCTTCTTTCAGCGCTTCGTCGACTGCCGTCATGGCCTCTTTCGGTCGCTGGGTGTGCACGTAGAATAAAGCGCGCTCGGCGTCCAGTTCCGCAGGCGGCAGAACGCGGCTCGAGTAGCTCTTCGGGTCACTGCGAATTTCTGTTTTTGCCTTACCCACATAGAAGCTCTTTTGGCGCGCGTAGGCCTCCATGGACGAAGAGAAGTTCTTCAGATCGCCAAAGGTCTTCTGGGCGGCTTCGAGTTGATTTCCGCTGGCATCCCAGGCGGTGACGAACGTGGTCAGCAATTGGCGTTTGCGCGCTTCCGGGTCCATCAGCAGGTAATGGACGATGGCCCAGGACTCGGCATAGAACATCGAGGTGTGGTTCTGTTCGTTGTAGTAGGGCGACTGCGCGTCAGCTTCGAGCAGCGCATCGATGGGGATCAGCCGTTCGGTTTGCAGGACCTGAAGGTGGTAGGGGGCGATCTTGCCGATTTCCACATCCTTGTCGTGAATGGTGGAATTCGCATAGAACTCCGCCAACCCTTCACCGAGCCACACCGGCAAACCACGGAAGTTCAGGTTCATGATGGCGTGCGTATATTCGTGGTACACGATTTGATAAGGGTTGGGGGTCTCGACGTCTGTGCGCACGGCAACGAAATGCCGGTCCTCGCCTTGCGCATAAAGTCCCGCCGGATGCGCGCGACCCTTGGTCTCCCAATACGCCGGCAGAAGAACTTTCAACGAATCCTCGTTTTTCACCGCGAAGATGATCAGCGGCTTGCCGAGATCGATACGCAACTTAGGGATCGTGGTGTGAAAGACCTCGCGAAACTGCTCGAACTGATCGGCAATCCTGCGTGCTTCCTTTTCGCCTGCGTTGCTGATGACCGTGAAATTGGGAGAACGAACCTCAATCCAGGTGTCTTTTGCGACAGCAGATTCTGCGAGGAGGAAAATCAGAAGGCCGAGAAAGGAAGCCAGGCCACACAGTCGACGGGCGGCAGTCATGTGACGAGGATGTCCAAGAGGGACTCGGGTGTCAATAGCATCGCCGGTTTGAGAGAGCAGGGAAGGGATCCTGTACGAGCCACCCATTTGAGCTACACTCGCGGGTGTCCGTGGTGAGGATCGCGATTTGGAACGCAAACTAAAAGCCGACCTGTCGCTGATGTTCTGCTCGCTGATCTGGGGCGCCAGCTTTGTGGTGGTGAAGACCGGGCTCGATCACGCCTCTCCCTTCGTATTTCTTGCCGTCCGCTTCACCATTGCCGCCGCGCTCATGGCGCTTTTTCGACCTCAGGTGATCGGCAGGATTGAAAGAGACGAACTGTTTGCCGGAATGCGGCTGGCCTTCTTCATGTTTGCCGGCTACTGCTTCCAGACGGTTGGACTCGAGTACACCACAGCTTCAAACTCCGGCTTTGTCACCGGCTCGAGCGTGGTTCTGGTGCCGCTCCTCCTGGGTGTTTTCTGGGGACGCAGCCTCACCCGGTGGATTTATGCCGGGGCTTTTGCTGCGCTCATCGGGCTGTACTTCCTGACGGTTCCTGTCGAGGGCCTCCGTTATCTGAACCGCGGCGATGTATTGACGTTCGTGGCCGCCGGTTTTTACGCCGTCCACATCATCCTGGTCGGTGAGTACTCGCAGGAGCACTCGGTCTCCGCGCTCAGCCTGATCCAAGTGGCCGGCTGCGCGGCGATGGCTTGGCCGTTGACGGCCGCCGCCGCGGCCATTCACTGGCAACCGGTGCGTTTCCTTTGGGGTTGGCCGTTGTTTCTCTCTTTGTTGATTTGCGCGGTGTTCGCAACGGCGGTTGCGTTCACGGTTCAATTGTGGGCACAGCAATTCACTTCGCCCGGTCACGCCGCCATTCTGTTTGCGCTCGAGCCGGTCTTCGCCGTCATCACCTCTTACCTCCTGCTGCATGAGCATCTGAGCGCGCGCGCCTGGAAAGGCGCGAGCCTGGTGGTTCTAGGAATCGTCATCGCGGAACTGTTAGGCGAACCGGCCGCTCCGGAAGCGCCGGAGCCGATCTTCGAAGGCCGAATTTACTTCAAGCCCTGGTGGCGAAGGATTTAAAGCCGTTCACTTGCCGTTGGTGTAGTACTTGACGTCCACTGCCTCATACATTTTCGCCGTAGCCGCGTGGGTCTTCTCGTATGCGTCAATCGAATCCACATGCAAGAGCGAAGTGCCGATATCGTCCAGCCCCTTCAGCAAAACTTCTTTGCGCGAAGGCGCAATTTGAAACCTGAATTCCAGGCCGTGGCTGTCCTTGACTGTCTGGCTCGGCAGATCGACTGTGAGCGAATAGCCCTCTTCCTTCTCGGTGCGCACGAAGAGCTCCTCGATCTCGGCTTCGCTGAGTTCGGCGGGCAGAATGCCGTTTTTGAAGCAATTGTTGTAGAAAATGTCGGCATAGCTCGGCGCGAGAATCACGCGAAATCCGTAATCGCCGATGGCCCACGGAGCGTGTTCGCGGCTGGAGCCGCAGCCAAAGTTGGCGCGTGCAAGAAGCACCGAAGCGCCCCGGTAGCGCGGGAAGTTCAGGACGAACTGAGGATTGGGCTGCTCGCCCGGGAGATAGCGCCAGTCATAGAAAAGGATGCGGCCAAATCCCTGTCGGGTGAGGGCTTTCAAGAACTGTTTCGGCACCATCTGATCGGTATCGACGTTCACTTTATCGATGGGCTGAACCAATCCGGTGTGGGTAATAAACGGTTTCATGTTCTATGTGGTCTCCCGTCTCGTATCTTTCCCTGTGGTGCTGAGTGGCACTCCCGGCTCCGAGGGCGGTGTTTCATCGCGCGTCGAGCCACTCTCGACGCCATTACTCCACATGGGCAACGTCGAATTCGCGGACATCGACGAAGTGCCCCGCAATCGCCGCCGCTGCCGCCATCACCGGGCTGACCAAATGCGTCCGGCTGTCGCGCCCCTGCCGGCCCTCGAAATTGCGATTCGAAGTGCTGGCGCTCCGCTCGTGCGGCGGCAACACGTCGGCGTTCATGCCGATGCACATGCTGCAGCCCGCATCGCGCCATTCAAAGCCTGCGTCCGAGAATACCTTGTCCAGGCCCTCTTTCTCGGCTTGCGCCTTGATCCCGCGTGAGCCCGGGACGATGAGCGCCTGCTTTACACTTTTGGCGACATGCTTGCCCGCCACCAGTTGGGCGGCAGCCCGCAGATCATCCAGCCGCGAATTCGTGCACGACCCGATGAAAACGCGATCCACGGGAATGTCCACAATCGGCGTGCCGGGCTTCAGCCCCATGTACTTCAGGGCGCTTTCCGTGGCCTTCTGATCGTTCAGGTCCTTGTAATCGTGCGGGTCTGGCACCCGGCCGGTCACGCTCGTGACCATTCCGGGATTCGTTCCCCAGGTCACCTGCGGGCCGATCTCTTCAGCGCGCAGCTCCACGGTCATGTCGAATTTCGCTCCCTCGTCGCTCGCGAGCAGCTTCCAGCGCTCCACGGCTTCCCTAAACTCCTTCCCGCGTGGAACAAACGGCCGGCCTTCGAGATAGGCAAAGGTGGTGTCGTCGGGCGCGACCATGCCCGCTCGCGCTCCGCCTTCGATGGTCATATTGCAGACCGTCATGCGGCCATCCATGGACAGCGCGCGAATGGCCTCACCGCCGTATTCCGCCACGTGAGAGGTGCCGCCCCCGATGCCGATCTTTCCGATAATCGCGAGGATGATGTCCTTCGCGGTGACTCCTTTGGGCCGCTTGCCGTTTACCAGGATATGCATGGTCTTCGACCGGCTCTGCACCAGGCACTGCGTCGCCAGCACATGTTCCACTTCGCTCGTGCCAATGCCGAACGCCAGGGTACCAAACGCACCATGCGTGGAGGTGTGGCTGTCTCCGCAGACAATCGTTTGCCCGGGCTGGGTGATCCCGAGTTCCGGCCCGATAATGTGGACGATGCCCTGGTTCTTGCTATGCATATCGAACAGTCGCACGCCGGTCTCACGGCAATTCTTCTCGAGTGCCTCAAACTGTAGCTTGGCGTCCTGGTCGACAATCGGCAGCAACCGGTCTTTGGTCGGGACCGAATGGTCCATCACTGCAAAAGTCAGGTCCGGCCGGCGCACTTTGCGCCCTTCCGCCTGCAAGCCGGAAAACGCCTGCGGGGAGGTTCCTTCATGGATGAGGTGCCGGTCAATATAGATCAGCGCGGGTTTGCCGGCCTCTTCGTAGACCAGGTGATTGTTCCAGATTTTTTCGTAAAGGGTTTTGGGTGTCATAGGGGTACCCCTGTAGTTTAGCATTCCGGAAAAAGGCGGCAAGCGGGGGAGAACCGCCGGCTTACGCCGGGGTAGGGTTCTCCGGTCGGTTCAGGCAAAGATCCACATGGTAGTGGAGCACCCGCCGATCGTAGGAGGTCAGCAGGTGCAGCGCCTCGTTGGCCACGACGGCATCTTCCCGGTCGGGCCCGGCAAAGCGGTCGATCGCTTCGGTCGAAGCCCACAGTGTTTCCACAATGAACTTCACGACCACGCCGTCGGACTGCGAAATGACGCGCGCCTCGAGAAAACCTTCGACGGCCCGCAATCTCGGCAACACGTGGTCGTTGAAGTGTCTCAGGTAATCGGGAAACCGCACCTGCGTGGTTCGGGCCGACCAGAATCGCACTACCATTTGATCCCTCCCCGGAGACGGAATGGACCAACACGTCAATAGCCTATCACGCTGTTGCCGGGTGCGAGAGACACGGTTTGCTGGCCTGCGGTCCTGGTCATCCTGCCGGAAAGAAGGCGTGTTAGGCTACGGTTCATCGGGACATCGAACGGGAGTAAGCCGGCGGAGTTCGCCCATGAAAAAACTGTTGAAAGCTCTCGGCGTTTTTTTTCTCCTGCTTCTCGCAGTGGTTCTTGCCCGAACCTTGTTCCTCCCTTCGAAGCAAATGGGGCCCCTGTCTCGCACTCCGGAAGGGGTGGACGCGCAGAAGGCCGCCCGCGAACTCTCCGGAGCCATTCCCTTTCAGACGATTTCCTGGGAGCAAGGCGGCACGGAGGAACAACGGCAGGCCACCGAGCAAGCGTTCTCGGCCTTGCATGCCTATCTCGAGAAGACCTTTCCGGTGGTGTATTCGAAGCTCGATCATGAAGTCATCGGTCGCGACAATCTCCTGTTTACCTGGAAAGGCAGTGACCCCTCTCTCAAGCCAATCGTCATGCTCGGTCACCAGGATGTAGTGCCGATCGAAGGGGGCACGGAGAAGAGATGGACCTATCCGCCCTTCTCCGGAGAGATCGCCGACGGATTCATCTGGGGGCGCGGCACTCTGGACGACAAGATGAATGTTGTCGGGGTTCTCGACGCCGTGGACACCCTTTTGGCCAAAGGATTCCAACCGAGGCGCACGGTTCTTTTTGCATTTGGTCAGGATGAAGAAATTGGCGGCTGGAAGGGGGCGGAGAAAATTGCGCAGGTTCTAAAGTCGCGTGGCGTCCAGGCGGAGTTTGTTACCGATGAAGGCGGCTTCCTCTCGAAGGACATGATGCCCGGCGTGAGCCTTCCGGTGGCCATGATCGGCACTTCAGAAAAAGGCTATCTCAGTCTCGAGCTTTCGGTCGAAACCGCAGGTGGCCACTCTTCGGTCCCGCCAAGTTCCTCGAGTATCGGCATTCTCAGCCAAGCCATCCACCAGATCGAAACACATCCCATGCCCGCCCACGTGCACGGCCCCATTGGCGAATTTCTGGAGTACGGCGCGGGGAGCGCCAGCTTTCCCATGCGGGTGGTCTACCAGAACCTGTGGCTCTTCGGCCCGGTGGTGCAACGCATCCTCGAATCTTCTCCCGACAGCAATGCCACCCTCCGGACCACCGCCGCCGCCACGATCTTCCGTGCCGGGACCAAAGACAACGTCATGCCAAGCCGGGCCACGGCGGTCGTCAATTTCCGCCTGCTCCCCGGTGATACGGTCAGCAGCGTCACGGACCACGTTCGCGAGGTGGTCGGTGACCCGCGCGTAAAAATGGAGCCGCTGGCTGGCGAGCCCCCGGCGGAACCTTCGGTTCGCTCCCGGGCTGATTCTCCGAATTTCATGCTGATGCAGAAGACCATTGCCCAGGTCTTTCCCGAAGCCGTGGTGGTACCCTTTGTCTTCGTCGCCGCGACCGACTCCAAGCACTATGCCCCGCTGACGCATGACATCTACCGCTTCGCACCGATCCTGATGACCGCTGAAGACGTCGGGCGTCTGCACGGCACCAACGAGCGCATCGGCATTGCCAATTTTGCGCTGTCGATCGAGTTCTATTGCCAGCTCATCCGCAACGCGGCTGGTTAGCAGCGCACAGCCCGTCCACTGTCTCTTTCGTTGACCGGGATTGCGCTCGAGGGGGCAGAGATTTTAGGGGAAGGACGGGGACGGGCGGAGCTCCGAGCTCGAGGATCGCGCGGCGACGGGGTTTTGAGGAGTGAACCGGGAAGTGCCGGCATCATCCGCCGGCGATCGACGGTACCAGCAGTAACTTGTCCCCGTCCTTCAGTGCCGACGATTCTCCACCCAAAAAGCGGATGTCCTCGTCATTCAGGTAAACGTTAATGAATTGCCGGATCTGTCCCTGTTCGTCGCGCACGTGCCGGGACAGAGCAGGGAACCGCGTGACCAGTTCATTCAACGCTTCGGCAACCGTGCTGGCGCCGCTTTCAAGTTTCGGCGCCCCGTCGGTGAATCTCCGGAACGCTGTGGGGATCTCAATCGTAATTGCCATGTTCTTGCTCCGATTCTGAAATCAGATTCTAACAGTCTTCGAAAACAGCCGGCAGCTTCTCTGCGTAGGGCCCTCGTGCCGGAAGAGATTTTCGAGCAGGGCTTCCGGCACCGCGGTCGAGCTTGTGCAGAGGGTTCGGGCAGAACCCGAATCCTCAGTTCGTGCGGACCGGTTCGTCCAGCTGCTGCGCCACCAGGGCTTCAAATGCCTCCAGTTTTGGTGCAATGGCTTCCGTCGCGGGGAAGTCTGCCGCAATGGCGTCCGTGGTTTTCAGTCCGTTGCCGGTGATGCAAACCACAGTCGTCTGGTCCTGCCGAATCCGGCCCTGCTCGATCAGCTTCGCGGTGACCCCGGCGGTTACGCCGCCGGCCGTTTCCGCAAAGATGCCCTCGGTCTGCGCCAGCAGCCTGATGGCATCGATGATCTCCGGATCGGTGATGCATTCGGCCCAGCCCCCGGTTTCCGAAATCAATCGCCGCGCGTAGTGGCCATCGGCCGGATTGCCGATCGCGAGTGATCGCGCGATGGTGTTCGGTTTCTGGGGTTCCAGCCGGGAGAGTCCTCTCTTCACCGCGTCCGCAATCGGCGAACAGCCGGTAGCTTGCGCCCCGAAGAACTTCACCTGTTTCGGCTCCACCCAGCCGAGATGCGCCAATTCGCAGAACGCTTTGGCGATCTTCCCGATCAGTGATCCGCCTGCCATCGGCACAACGACGTTGTCTGGCAACTCCCAGCCCAACTGCTCTGCGATTTCATAGCCGTGGGTCTTCGAGCCTTCTGCGTAGTACGGCCGCAAATTCACGTTCACCAGTCCCCACGGGAAGCGGTCGGCAATCTGCGTGCAAAGCCGGTTCACGTGGTCGTAGTTCCCGTCGATGCGGATAATTCGCGCTCCATACACGGCGGTATTCAGGATCTTGGCCGGTTCGAGGTCCGCGGGAATGAACACGGTAGTGTCGAATCCCTGCTGCGCCCCTTGCGCTGCCACTGCATTCGCAAGATTCCCGGTCGACGAACAACCGACCGTCTTGAATCCGAACCGGCGGGCTGCTGCCAGTGCCGTTGCAACCACACGGTCCTTAAAGGACAAAGTCGGGAAACACACGGCATCGTTCTTGAAATAGAGGTTCTTAATCCCCCATGCGGCAGCCAGCTTCCGCGATTTCACGAGCGGGGTGCCGCCGATCGCCAATGAGGGAGTAAAGCCTTCGGGCAAGGGCAACAACTCCGAGTACCGCCACATATTGAATGCCCGGTGGGAGAGCGCTTCGCGCTTGGCCGTGCGGCCGAGCGCTTCGTAGTCATAGCTCACTTCAAGCGGGGAGAAGCACTCTTCACAAAACGATTGCGGGGTATTGGCATACTTCTTGCCGCATTCCCGGCACCGTAAGAAATAGACTTCCTTCATAAGTCACCTCGCGCTAGGTTCCACCATGGCCAGCCGCCTGGGTGGGGGCCTATGTGTGAAATGACGTGACATTGACTAAGGGCAGCGCGGAGGGGGAAATGAAAAACCCTCCGTGCCAAAAAGCTTGGAGGGTTTCAGAAGACTGAAGTCTGTGAACTCTACCAGCTCTTTAGCAGTTTTTTACGTGGAGCAAGTCGCCCTAAATCGCCACGTGATGCCGCATTCACGGCTAGTCTCTTTATGCTAGAACTCGAACTACTTGTCAAGTCGAAAGTTAGCGGGTTTTAATCGCTAACAACACTTTGTGTACCTTTTGCGTCCAATAGGGAGGTGCAGAAACACTTCCAGTTGGACCCGGCCGGATGGCCAGTTAACCTAGAGGCGCATCCCATCGGGAGAGCAGACCCTGCCAAAACAGGATGTTATACTCTCCGCAAGTGGACTGGGCCACGGATATAGACAGGAGCAATACAGATGGACCAAGTAAGGAACACACCGGACTGGACACGACACAGGAAATTCATCGCGATCGTGTCTATCGCAGCTACGCTCGTTGTTGGGATTTTCCTTGGAACTCTGGTTTCCGGCAGGGTCTCGGCAATGCGAGGCTTTTCATTTGCCGGGACCAATGCAACGGCGCTGGCGCTCCCTGATCCCGTCCCCTCGTCCAATTCGTTCTCGTCGATTGTCAATCGGGTGGAACCCGCGGTCGTCAATATTGCCACTACCCAAGTGATCGACCAGAAAGCTAAGCGGCATCATGCGTCCCCGAACGACCAGCAGGACGATCCCAGCGAAGATTTTTTCTTCCACTTTTTCGATGGCCGCCCCGGCGGCCCGACCCAGCCGCAGGCAGAGCGTAGCCTGGGCTCCGGCGTCATTTTGGACAAGTCCGGTTACATCCTGACCAATAATCACGTGGTTGATCAGGCCAGCAAGATCCAGGTCCAACTGAACGGCGATACCACCAAGTACACCGCCAAAGTCGTCGGCGTCGACGAGGAATCCGATCTTGCGGTCATCAAGATTGACGCAGGCAAGGATCTTCCTTTCGCCAAGCTCGGCAATTCCGACGGCGTTCAGGTGGGTGATTGGGTTCTGGCCATCGGCAGTCCCTTTGGACTCAACGCCACGGTGACCGCGGGCATCATCAGTGCCAAAGATCGCGGCGGCATGGGCCACCAGTTTCAGCGCTTCCTGCAGACTGACGCAGCCATCAATCCCGGCAATTCCGGCGGTCCACTGGTTGATATGGCCGGACAAGTCATCGGCATCAACACGGCGATCCTCACCGGCGGCCGCGGATACGAAGGCGTGGGCTTTGCCATGCCTTCGACGACGGCGATCAGCGTTTATGATCAGATTGTCAAGAACGGCCGTGTGACCCGCGGTTCGATCGGCGTGCAGTTCCAGGAAGATCTCGGCACCAATCAGATCACTCTGAAGCAACTCGGTGCGCCGAACGGCGTGGTCATTGAGGCGGTGCAGGCCGGCAGCCCGGCGGAAAAGGCCGGACTGAAAGGCGGCGACGTAATCAGCGCCATCAACGGCATCCCGGTGAAGAACGGAAATGACCTCGTTAACCCGATTGCCTCCGCCCCCATCGGCAGCAAGGTAAAGATCACCTACTATCGTGACAAGCAACAGAAGGAAACCTCTGCCGTGGTCGAGGATCGTACCCATGTCTTCCCGAATACCGCTGGGCGCGTCTCGAGCACTCCCGACGAAGCCGTCCCGGCCGAATTTGGCCTGCACATTGAATCCCTTACCCCGGAACGCGCCAAGAGCGTCGGTGTGGAAGGGCAGAAGGGCGTGCTGGTCAGCGAGGTCGAACCCACCAGCTTTGCCGAAGACATCAACTTCACACAAGGAGACGTCATCTCCGAGGTGAACGGTCAGTCCGTCACCACGGTCGAGGACTATCGCAAGACCGTGTCGAAACTCAAGGCGGGCGAAAACGTCGTGTTCAAGGTGCTGCGGCGCAGTCCCGCAGACCAGATCATGACCGTCTTCCTTGCCGGTGTGGTTCCGGCGGAGACCAAGTAGGCAGGCACATTCATCGAGTCATGCGTCTACTGCTCTGTAAGAGAAATCGCAATGGTCTGATTCTCGCGGTTCTGGCGGCGGGTGCTTTCGGTGTGCCCGCCGCCTCCGCACAGAGCACCGTCGCGCCGGTCAAAAAGCCGGTGCACAAGAGTTCATCAGGATCGGGCACCTCAAGTTCCGCGAACAGCACGACGACAAGAAAATCCACGAGCAGCAAGAGTTCCAGCAGGAAGACCGGGAAGAAGGTGAAGGGGCAGGCAGTTCCGACGCCGGAACGTATCAGCGAAATCCAGGAAGCGCTTGCAAGAAAGGGCGCCCTCTCCGGCACCGCTTCCGGGAAATGGGACGATTCCACAGTCGAAGCCATGAAGAAGTTTCAGGCCTCGAACGGGCTGACGCCTTCAGGCAAACTGGATGCGCTGACCCTGCAGAAACTTGGCCTTGGTTCGGAAACCGCCGGACTGGCCGCTCCCACTCCTCCTCCGAACTCCACCAATCGCCTGCGCAACCAGACCTCTTCTCCTGTCGAAGTCAGCAACTGAACGGCAAACTCGGGCAGCGCCTGATCCCGGTGCCCGCAGTCTTCTCGGGGCGACCGAGCGTGAGACTTCGAGCGGTACTCTTTCCTTGCTTTCGATCGCCCGGGGGGGATTGAAGAGACTCCCCGATCACTTCCACCCGTGCTCCCCCCTGTTTTGAGTCCCATTGTTCACGCGGACATGATCGAGTGATTACAATCACAGACGCATGCTCGAGCTGTCGGCAAAAGTTATTCTTCTCTATATGCCGAGACTCCTCATCACGCAGGCGACGGGGTACCGTTTTCGAGGCCGGCTCGAACCCTACAAATTAAGGAAGCGAAAACTGGTCGGCGCGGTTATCCCCTACCTGGCTGCGCTGGCACCGAAAGATTGGAAGATAACGCTGGTCGATGACGCGACAGAGGAGATCGACTTCAATGCCGATGTCGACGTCGTGGCGATTACCATCAGGACGGTCACCTCGTTGCGGGGTTACGAAATCGCTGAAAAATTCAGGCGCAGGGGGATCCCCGTCCTCATGGGAGGCCCGCACGCCACGTTCTACGCTGACGAGGTCGCAGAACACGCCGATGCAGTCTGTATCGGCGAAGCGGAAGAAGTCTTTCCGAGAATGCTCGAGGATGCCGCGGCAGGCAGACTCAAGAAGTTCTACCGTAGAGAGACGGTGGCGAGCTTGGAGGGGATGCCGACGCCGCGCTGGGACCTGCTGGACCCCAAGAAATACGTCTTCTACCGGCCGTATGTCATCCAGTATTCCCGCGGCTGTCCGTTCGTCTGCGATTTTTGCGCCGAGCGGAGGTTGAACGGCGACTATGGGTACCGCTACCGGCCCGCGGCCGAGGTCGCTGAGGACATAAAACGGTGCGGCAGCAAACATATCTTTTTCGCGGCCAGCCAGTTCGCCGGCAACGTCGACCGCGCCATGGAACTCATGGAAGCAATCATCCCTCTGAAAATCCGCTGGTCCACACTGTTCTCGGCCCATTACTGCCTGGACGAAAAGTTTATGGACCTAGCCGCCAAATCGGGGCTGTTGCACGTGAATATGGGGATCGAAAGTATCAACCAGCATACCCTCGCAACGATGCACAAGAGCTTCAACAAGGCATCAGAATACGGGCGCATCATCAAGAACCTGACCAAGCGGGACATCAGCTATTCCCTCAACTTCGTGTTTGGGACCGACGACGACGATGAGACGGTGTTTGATTCGACCCTCCGCCTGCTCCACGAGCACAAGGCGCAGACTGCCTATTTCAATATTCTGGTCCCCCTGCGAGGCACGGCCATGCACGAGAAATTCAAGGAGCAAGGCCGACTGATCGACGAAGCCAACATGGAGCGCTGGCCCGGGCTGTCCTGCCATTTCAAGCCGCTGCGCTTTTCTCCCGACGAGCTGGTCCGGCGCATCAGGAAGATTCGGCATGATTTTTACACCAACGGTTCTGCGATCCGACGCCTGCCGGTGCCTTACAAGCAGGCGCATTTTGCCAGTTGGAACCTGCACTTCCTGCAGAGAAAAGTCACCGCGCACATGGATTCGATGCGGGATTTCACCGAGTTCTGACGATCGCCCGCTCGTTTGTGCAGGCACTCGAGCGTCTAGACGGTCGAGTGCCCGTGCCAAACCTCCGGCTCGTTTCGCAAGGAGATGCCTCTTGTCCGGGCCGTGGCAAAACCGCAGGAAATCTCCCTTTTGCAACGGATACAAGGACAGTCGTGGCGCCTCAGGGAGGACCGAGAGAAGAAGCGCTGGCCTCGGCAGCAAGTGTTGACCGGGCCATCAGCTTCGACCAGCCATTCCTCGACTCCGGTATCCCCCCCGATTCTCTGCCTGGCGCCCCTCGGCGGGTTGTTGGGCGTTTTGGGATGGGCACTTCGATCGTCCCTCGGGATGGGCCGGTGGTCCCCGTGTCATGGACTCGGCCTGACTTCTCCGAACCAAACGGCCGAGAACGCGCTCGGCAATTCCGGGCACCTCTATTCGCTCTGGGTGGTCTGGCAGACGGGAATCGGCTTACTCCTTGGCCTCGTCCTACGGCGCTCCGCCATTCCGTGGATTTCCACGACCTAGTTTCCGGTCTCAGAGCGTATGCGGAGTTTGACGCCCCATCCCATGGTCGATAGACTCGGCTTTTCTCAGGAGGTTGCATGGCAGCGGAGGTTACGAGGGGCGTCTACAGGAATTTCATCAACGGAGAGTGGGTCCCGCCGAGCGGCGGCAAAACGCAACTGAATGTCAATCCCGCAAACACTGCCGAGACCGTCGGCGAATTTCCACTTTCCACGCAAGCCGATGTCGACGCTGCCGTTTCTGCAGCTTGCCAGGCGTATAAAACGTGGCGCCTCATGCCTGGCCCCAAGCGGGCGGAGATCTTGTTTCGCGTTGCCGAGACCCTGCTTCGGCGCAAGGAAGAGCTGTCTCGCGACATGACCAGGGAAATGGGCAAGGTCCTCGCCGAGACCCGCGGCGACGTTCAGGAAGCCATTGACATGACGTATTACATGGCCGGCGAGGGCCGCCGACTCTTTGGCCAGACCAGTCCTTCCGAGCTGCCCAATAAATTTGCCATGAGCGTACGCCAGTCGATCGGGGTCTGCGGGATGATCACCCCCTGGAATTTCCCGATGGCGATCCCTTCCTGGAAGATGATGCCTGCGCTGGTTTGCGGTAATACCGTGGTCCTTAAACCTGCGGAGGATACGCCGCTTTCTTCCTACCATCTCGTCCGGATCATGGCCGAAGCAGGTGTTCCTCCCGGCGTCGTGAATTTAGTCTGCGGCGACGGGCCGGGCGCGGGATCGCCGCTTGCGAGGCACAAGGAAGTGCCGGTGCTCAGTTTTACCGGTTCCACCTCGACCGGCCGGATCATTGCGGAGAGCTGTGCCCCGGATTTCAAGCACTACAGCCTGGAGATGGGCGGCAAGAACATCATCTTGGTGATGGACGACGCCAATCTCGATCTCGCCGTCGATGGCGCGATCTGGGGAGGCTTCGGGACGAGCGGGCAACGTTGCACGGCCGCCAGCCGCATCGGAGTGCACAAATCTGTCTATCGTGAATTTATCGGCCGCCTGGTGGAACGCGCCAGGAATCTCAAAGTCGGCGATGGCCTCGATCCTGCCGTCGAGATGGGGCCGGTCATCAATGAACAACAGTTGCAGACGGTGATGAGCTATGTGGAGATCGGCAAGAAGGAAGGAGCGAAACTGCTGTCTGGCGGCCACCGTTTGGAGCAGGGTGGTTACGCCCGGGGCTGGTTTCATGAGCCCACCATCTTCGCCGATTGCGCTCCGGAGATGCGCATTGCCCAGGAAGAGATTTTCGGCCCGGTCGTCTCGGTCATCCCGATCGGCAGCCTGGAGGAGGGCATCGAGGTCGCGAACGGGGTACGCTACGGCCTGTCCGCCTCCATCTATACCCGCAATGTGAACGCGGCCTTCGCCGCCATCCGCGATCTCTACAGCGGCATCGTCTATGTGAACGCTCCCACCATCGGGGCAGAAACGCACCTCCCTTTCGGAGGAACCAAGCAGACCGGCAACGGCCACCGCGAGGCTGCCGTCGCCGCCATCGACTTCTTTACCGAATGGAAGTCCATCTACATCGACTATTCCGACAAACTGCAGCGCGCGCAGATCGACAACAATTGATGGCGAATTCGCTTATAGTTCAAGACGCGCGTTGACCGTTCTTGACAGGCTTCTTAGAATAAGAGTAAGCACCCGCTGAGGAGTGCTGCTATGCGCTACCCAGCTCTACAGGAACGTCGCAATCGACAGGTCTTGGCTGACATCGTCCGCACCTATATCGAAACGGGCGAACCTGTATCCTCGCGCCTGATTTCCAAACGCTACGAAGAACCTCTTAGTACGGCCACCATCCGCGGGGTCATGGCCGATCTGGAGGATGGTGGTTACTTGTATCAACCCCACACGTCGGCCGGGCGAGTGCCGACTGCTGCGGCCTATCGCTTTTTCGCGCAGGAAATTGCCTCGCAAGCCACCCTGAGCGTCGAAGATCGCGAGTGGATTCGCCGCGAGATGTCTGCCGGCTCGAGCCCCGCGGAATTTACCGAGCGTGCCGGTCATGTGCTCGCGGAAGTTTCAAAAGGCGTGGGCATCGTCGTCTCCCCGCCCCTCCGGATGACCGTTCTCGAACACGCGCGCATGTGGCTGATTCCCGATGGCCGGGTGGTCGTCGTGCTTATCTCCCCGGGCGGCAACACCCGCGACAAGGTACTCCGTCCTGCGCGGCTGTTTACGCAACAGGAACTCGACGCGACCGCGGATTTTCTCAACCGCCAGTATGCAGGGTGGACGCTCGACGCCATCCGGGCGGACCTGCTCCAGAAGTTGGCCAATGAGCGTGAAAGATACGAAGTGATTGCCCGCAGCGCGCTGACACTTTGTGATCCCGCGGTGCTTGGCGACCAACCGGGGCCGCAGCTCTATGTTGAGGGTACGGCGCAGATCGTTACCGCACCCGAATTTTCCGATCAGGTTCAGTTGGGTGAACTGCTCGCAGCGATCGAGGAGAAGCATCGGCTTATCACCGTCCTGAACGCCTGCATCGAAACGCCCGAGCCGGTCTTCGTGCAGATCGGCGTAAAGGAAATCTCTCAGTCCGGTGAAAATATCGCGCTGATCAGTGCGCCGTACTCCCTCCACGACAAGGTGCAGGGTTCTCTCGGCGTGCTCGGCCCGACGCGCATGCATTATGAGCGCGCCATGACCGCCGTCGCCTACGTGGCCCAGCTTTTCAGCGAAGCTTTGAGCAAGATTGACTAATGCCGTTCGAACAGAGTGAGGAATGATTCATGAAGGACCCTGAAATCAACTTGAAGTTTGCCCACAACGAAGGTGGAGAGGACAAACCTGCCGCCGAGGAAGCCGCGCCCGAGGACGCCGACCAGAAAAAACCGTCGGCCGAGGCCGAGGAGTTGCGCCAATCGCTCCTCCGCCATCAGGCGGATTTTGCCAATTACCGCAAGCGGGCGGAGAAGGAAAACCGGGAAGCCGGTCAGCGGGCCACCGGGCGTGTCATTGAACAGTTGATTCCCGTGGTGGACGGCTTTGAGCACGCCCTGGCCGCGCACCGCGAGGCGGAATACGACAACTATCGCAAAGGGTTTGAGCTCATCTACAAACAGTTGCTCGACAACCTGGCGCGTCTGGGCGCGGAGCGGATTGACCCGGTGGGTACGCCTTTCGATCCCCATCTCCACCAGGCGGTCGACCGGGCGGAAACCAAAGAACATCCCGATGGTACGGTGCTTGAAGTATTTCAGCCCGGTTACGTGTTTCACGGCCGCGTCCTGCGGCCTGCCATGGTTCGCGTAGCGGTTCACCCGAATCCTGCATCGAATAGGTTTGTCGTCTAATCCCCGCCAGGACCCGCCGGGTATAGATTCGCTCAGTGATCTTCTCCTGCGGAATCCCGGGCAAGGAACGCTGGTAACATTAAAATTCAGAACTGGAACGGACACATTGAGACATGGCACGAGCCGAACAGCACGATTTTTACGAAATCCTGGGAGTCACGAAAACCGCCTCCGTCGAGGAAATCAAATCCTCCTATCGCAAGGCGGCCATGCAGTGGCATCCCGACCGTAATCCTGAAAACAAGGAAGTGGCGGAAATCCGCTTCCGGGAATGCACGGAAGCCTACAGCGTTCTGAGCGACCCGCAGAAGCGCCAGATTTATGACACCTACGGCCACGCGGGGCTCGAGCGGGCTGGTGGACAGACGGGCTTCAACGAGACCATCTTCCAGGACTTCCACGACATCTTTGGAGACTTCTTCGGCTTCGAGGATCTCTTTGGGGGTGGCCGCCGGGGCGGAGGCCGAACGCGCGTCCGCCGCGGTTCCGATCTTCGTTATGACATGACCCTCACCTTCGAAGAAGCAGCGGTTGGCGTCAATACCAAGATTCGCCTGCCGCGCCAGGAATATTGCGAATCGTGCAATGGCACAGGAGCGAAAAAGGGAACTGGCGTGGTCGCCTGTCAGACCTGCGGCGGGCGTGGACAGCTGGTTTACCAGCAGGGCTTCTTTACCATTAATCGCACCTGCCCCGCCTGCCAGGGTGCCGGACAAATCATCAAGGAGCGTTGCGCCGATTGTCGGGGGCAGGGTCGCGTCGATCGCGAGCGGACCATCGAACTGCGCATTCCTCCCGGAGTCGATACCGGTACGCGCCTTCGTGTTCAGGGGGAAGGCGAACCCGGCCCGAATGGTGGCCCGGCCGGCGATCTCTACGTGGTTCTCGAAGTGAAGGAGCATAACTTCTTCGAGCGCCGCGGAGCCGACCTGTATTGCACCATTCCGCTGAGCTTCGCCCAGGCCGCGCTCGGTACCGAGCTCCAGGTTCCGGGCTTGAATGGCGAAGAGCGCCTGAAAATTCCCGAAGGCACGCAGAGCGACGCGGTTTTCCGCGTCAAGGGCAAAGGTCTTCCTGATCCGCATGGTGGGGGCCGCGGCGACCTTTATTACCACGTGCGTGTTGTCACGCCCACAAAACTGACCAAAGAGCAGCGGAAAATACTCGAACAGCTGAACACAACCATCCGAGTAGACAACAAACCTGCCGAGCGCGGCTCTTCGCTCTTTGACAAGGTGAAAGATATCTTCGGTTAGTTCTTATCCATGCGACGCCGCTTCTTCGTAGACAAATTCGACGCTGGTCGGGCGTCCATGGAAGGCGACGCTGCCCATCACCTCGGGCGCGTCCTGCGCGCGCAAGTTGGGCAGCTTTACGAACTCAGCGACGGTGCGACCGTGTGGCTGGGTCAGATCGATCAGCTGGGGCGCGACCTGGTGGAATTTAAGCTCGTCGAACAGCTTCCAGCCCGCGCGCCACAGCTTGAGATCACCTTGCTCCTCGCGGTCGTCAAGTTCGATGCGTTCGAATGGGCGATTGAAAAGGCCACCGAACTGGGGGTCACGCGAATCGTTCCTCTGGGCGCGGCGCGCAGTGAAAAAGCGCTGCTGGTGGCCGCCGTTAAGCGCGCCGAGCGATGGAAGAAAATCCTTCTCGAATCGTCGCAGCAATGCCGCCGCGTACAGTTGCCGGTGCTCGAGTCGCTCCGAGAGCCCGGTGTTGCCTTCTCCTCTGCCACGGGGGCCGTGCGCATCCTGCTCTCGGAGTCCGCAGAGGCCAAACCCCTCAGGGACGCTCTCCCTGATGCGCCGTTCGCCTCGGCCGTTCTGGCCGTCGGCCCCGAGGGCGGATGGACCGACTCTGAATTTGCCGCCGCGCGCGCCGCCTCTTTTCGAGAAGCCTCGCTCGGGAAGCTCATTCTTAGGACCGAAACCGCTGTTATCGCTTCGCTGTCCGCCCTGCAGTTCGCTCTGTCCGGCGATTAGCGCCGGGCTCGGTCTGTGCACCCGAAAGCTCCGACAATCCGTCCAACGGAGAGTGACCCACACCGCTACCCCCTTCGTTTGCAAGCAACAGGAAGCCGGCGAGGTCGAATCCAATACCAAGCGGACAAAAGTGTCGCCGCCGGTCTCAAATCGCGACTGGCTTAAATTCTGGACGCCATGTTATAAATGAAAGGCAGTACGAGATGACACCCGACGAGAAAAACATCTCCCCTCCCCAAGGCGACGCTCCCACCGCCACTCCATCTCCTTTGCGGTTAGAGCCTTTGCCTTCCCCTGCCCACGAAAATGCGGCCCCTTCCTCGCACCAGCTGCTACGCCACGAAATTCGTGTCTGGACCCGCGATCTTCTGATCGCCATCGGCCTCGCTCTGGTCATCATCGTATTCCTGTATCAGCCGGTCAAAGTCGAAGGTACCAGCATGGCGCCTTTGCTCTCCGATCAGGAACGCATCTTCATCAACAAGTTTGTTTACCGGTTCGAGCCCATCGATCGCGGCGACGTCGTGGTGTTCTGGTACCCCCTGGACCGAACCAAGTCCTTCATCAAGCGCGTGGTCGCTCTTCCTGGAGAAACGGTTGAGATCCGCCGTGGCACCGTTTACGTGAACGGCAATGTCATCTCCGAGCCCTATGTGCCGCCGCAGTACGCCGATGTCAGCGACTACGGCCCGATGAAAGTTCCCCGGGGAAGTTATTTCGTCATGGGCGACCATCGAATCAGTTCGAATGACTCACGCGTTTTTGGTCCGGTCTCCAGCCAGTTCATCTACGGCCGCGCCGTCTTTGCCTACTGGCCAGTGGACCATTTCGGCTCTTTGTCGACGACCGAGGCCAATGAAAAATGAATCTGGACGGAGGACACACTGACCGAAGTTCTGCACCGACCCGCCATCCTAGCGCTCGAAGACGGGCGCATATTTAACGGCCGCGCTGCCGGCGCGATCACGCGCCGCGGCGGCGAGGTCGTTTTCAATACCAGCCTCACCGGGTACCAGGAAGTTTTCACCGATCCCAGTTATTCCGGGCAGATTGTCTGTCTCACCTACCCTCACATCGGGAACGTGGGTGCGAATCCCGACGACGAAGAGGCTGCCCACCCGTATATCGAATCCCTCATTGTCCGGGAGTTCTCTCAACTCGCTTCCAACTGGCGGTCGGTCGAAAGCGCCCAGCTGTATCTCAATCGCCACAAGATTCCGGCCATTTGGGACCTGGATACCCGCGCGCTGGTTCTCCACATCCGCAAGGTCGGCGCACTTCGGGGCATAGTTTCTACCGACGGTACTCCGGCCGACCAGTTGATTCACGAAGCCAAGCAGGTCCCGCCCATGGCCGGACAGGAACTCGCCGGCCGCGTCAGTTGCGCAAAATCCTACGACTGGCAAAAAGGCTCCATTGAACTGGCGACGTCACCCTGGGCCGAGCAAATGGGCGAATCCGGCGCCGGCAACGATGTCCGAAAGTTCAAAGTCGTCGCCTACGATTTCGGCATCAAGCAGAACATCCTTCGCCTGCTCGTCGATCATCATTGCGAGGTTACCGTAGTTCCCGCAGGCACTTCCGCTGGCGATGTTCTTGCGCTCCAGCCGGATGGCGTATTCCTCTCGAACGGCCCCGGGGATCCGGAACCGATCACCTATGCGCAGGAGAATATTCGCAAGCTGGCTGGCCGGGTCCCGATCTTTGGCATCTGTCTCGGCCATCAACTCTGCGGCCTAGCGCTCGGCGGCAAGACTTTCAAACTGAAATTCGGGCACCACGGCTCGAATCACCCGGTGAAGAATCTGCTGACCAATCAGGTCGAAATCACCGCGCAGAATCACGGATTCTGCGTGGATCCGGAATCGTTGCCATCTGGCGATGTCGAAGTGACGCACCTCAACCTGAACGACCATACCAACGAAGGCATGCGCCACAAGAATTTGCCTCTCTTTAGCGTGCAGTATCATCCGGAAGCCTCGCCCGGCCCGCATGATTCCCATTACCTGTTCACCCAGTTCACGGACATGATGAAGGAATTCGCTCAACCAGGGAGTTCGCGCTCCTGACCATGAATCTAGCTGCGCCAATGAGGGATTGCACGTCGCGGGGCAGGGCCTGGACGCCTGTTGCAGCCGCGCTGCTGGCTGCTGTGCTGCTCGCCGAAACTCCCAAACTGAACATTCGCACCAAGAACCACTTGCCCCAGGAAGAACAGCGCAAGCAGCAGATGGAGCGCTTGGCCCAGCAGTATGACCTCAGCAGGTACACCATCACGCGCGATATCGTTATCGAGCGCGGGGCCATGAATCATTCCTATCCGGTCCTGACGCTCAACCTGCGCTTTCTCGACAATGACGACCTGGCGCTGTCCGCCTACGTTCACGAACAGGGCCATTGGGTCCTCATGGAGCGCCATCGCGCCGGGAACCCGGCGTTGCTTGAAGACCTGGAGCGGACGTTTCCGGGCCTCGATGCTCGGATACCCCAGGGAGACGGCGATCCCCGCAGCAGCTATTTCCACATTGCTGTCTGCATGCTCGAATGGCAGGCCCTGGAAGAATTGGTCGGCGAAAAACGGGCCCGAAAAGTGATCGAGTGGAAGCACGGGGATCACTACATTGCGATTTACGCGCTGCTTTTGAATCACCGCGAGCAAGTCGAGGCAGTCTTGAACCGCAACGGGGTGAAATGGTGAATGAGGATTTTGGCCGGGAGCGACGCGAGCAATCCACTTTGAGGAAAGATGCCTAAACGCAAAGACATCCAAAAGATACTGATCATCGGTTCCGGCCCCATTGTCATTGGTCAGGCCTGCGAATTCGACTATTCGGGTGCTCAGGCATGCAAGGCCCTGCGCGCCGAGGGCTACGAAGTGGTGCTGGTAAATTCCAACCCCGCCACGATCATGACCGACCCCGAATTGGCGCATCGCACCTACATTGAGCCGCTCACCAAAGAGTATCTCGAAGAGATTATTATCAAGGAAAAACCGGACGCACTGCTTCCGACCGTTGGCGGCCAAACGGCACTGAATCTTGCCGTCGAGCTTGCCGAAAGCGGCATCCTCGAAAAACACAAGGTTGAAATGATCGGCGCCTCGCTGCGGGCCATTAAGGTGGCCGAAGATCGCCTGTGGTTCAAGGACGCTTGCCGCAAGATCGGCCTCGAAGTGCCCGCTTCGGCGCTCGTCAACAGCGCGCAGGATGCCATGCGCCTGTGCGACCAGCTCGGCTTCCCGCTGGTCATACGGCCTTCCTTCACGCTCGGAGGCACGGGCGGCTCGATTGCCTACAACAAGGAAGAGTTTGCCGACGCTATCGCCCACGCTCTGGACATGAGCCCGGTTCATGAAGCCCTGGTCGAAGAATCCGTTCTCGGCTGGAAAGAGTACGAACTCGAAGTGATGCGCGATTACCGCGACAATTTCGTGGTGATCTGCACCATTGAGAACTTCGACCCCATGGGCGTGCATACCGGAGATTCCATCACCGTTGCGCCGGCACAGACCCTGACGGACAAGGAATATCAGCGGATGCGCGACGCCGCCGCAGCCATCATCCGCGAAGTTGGCGTCGAAACCGGCGGTTCCAACGTCCAGTTCGCCGTCAACCCGGAAAATGGCCGGATGACCGTCATCGAGATGAATCCGCGCGTCTCCCGCAGTTCGGCGCTGGCCAGCAAAGCTACCGGGTTCCCCATCGCAAAAATCGCTGCGCGCCTTGCCGTGGGCATGTCGCTCGACGAAATTCCGAACGACATCACGCAGAAAACGCCCGCTTCCTTCGAGCCCACCATTGACTACGTGGTCGTGAAAATTCCCAAGTGGCAGTTCGAGAAATTCCCCGGCGCAGACAGCACTCTCGGTACGCAGATGAAATCCGTCGGTGAGGTCATGGCTATCGGTCGCACCTTCAAGGAAGCCCTGCAGAAGGGCATTCGCTCGCTCGAACCGAGCACGCCATGGAGAGCGCCGGTGGAAACGCCGGATTCACTGTTGCGCGAAAAACTCGCCACGCCCCGACCGAATCGCATTCACTGGATTCTGACCGCCCTCGAGCGCGGCCTGCCCGCTCAGGAAGTTTGTGAGCTGACCAAAATCGATCCGTGGTTCATCCATCAGATCGAGGAGATCATCCAGGTCAACCACCGCGCCGCCTCGGTCACCGTACAAACGGCCTCAAAGGAACTGCTTCGCGAGGTGAAGCGTATCGGGACGAGCGACGAACACCTCGCACAATTGTGGAAGACCACGCCAGCGGCGGTCCGCCTGCAGCGCGCCCGTTACGGGGTGGCCCCGGTCTTCAAGCGCGTCGATACTTGTTCGGCGGAATTCGAGTCCTACACGCCGTATCT
Organism: Candidatus Acidiferrales bacterium; assembly: GCA_963842585.1. Taxonomy (GTDB): domain Bacteria; phylum Acidobacteriota; class Terriglobia; order Acidiferrales; family UBA7541; genus Acidiferrum. The sequence continues at coordinate 798,460 of CAWJHG010000006.1, read as the reverse complement.
CTATTCGACCTACGAGGAAGAGGACGAGGCCGGCGTTTCCGGCAAGCAGAAAATCATGATTCTCGGCAGCGGCCCGAACCGTATCGGACAGGGAATTGAGTTCGATTATTGCTGCTGTCATGCCAGCTTTGCCCTGCACGCCGATGGTTTTGAGACCATCATGGTGAACTGCAATCCCGAGACGGTTTCGACCGACTACGACACATCCGATCGCCTGTATTTCGAGCCGCTCACGCTCGAAGACGTTCTTGCCATTGTCGAGAAAGAAAAGCCGCACGGCGTCATCGTCCAGTTCGGCGGGCAAACGCCGCTCAACCTAGCTCTGGAATTGAAGCGCAATGGCGTGCCGATCGTCGGCACGGCGCCTGAATCCATCGACCTTGCCGAAGATCGCCGCCGCTTTGGGCGCCTGCTCGAAGAGTTGAAGATTCCGCAGCCGCGCAACGGCACCGCACTGGTTCCCGAGGAAGCCGCCCGCGTCGCCGGGGAAATAGGCCTGCCCGTGTTGGTTCGCCCGAGTTACGTGCTCGGGGGCCGTGCCATGGTCATTGCCTACGATGTCAACACCGTGCAAGAGTATGTCGCGCAGGCCGCCTTAATGGGCCCTGCGCGGCCGGTGCTCATCGACCAGTTCCTTGAAGAAGCGACCGAAGTCGACGTCGACGCCCTCGCCGACGGTACCGACGTGGTGATCGGCGGCATCATGGAACATATCGAAGAAGCCGGAGTTCACTCCGGCGATTCTTCCTGTGTCCTGCCGCCTGTCAGCCTCTCGCCGAAGGTTCTGGAAACCATTCGCGACTACACCAAGCGCCTGGCGCTGGCCCTCAAAGTCGTCGGCTTGATGAACGTGCAGTACGCCATTCAGCGCGAAACGGTTTTTGTCCTGGAAGTGAACCCGCGCGCGTCCCGCACCGTCCCTTACGTGAGCAAGGCCACGGGTGTGCCGCTCGCCAAGGTGGCCGCCCGGCTGATGGTCGGCCGCCGCCTTTCCGACATGAAACTCCCGATCGTTCACCATAACGGCGTCGCTGAAATTGCCGTGCGCGACTACTTCTCCGTGAAGTCCCCGGTCTTTCCCTTCAATAAATTCCGGGGTGTCGACACCATCCTGGGCCCGGAGATGCGTTCCACGGGCGAAGTCATGGGCATCTCGACCGACTACGGCCAAGCCTTCGCCAAAGCGCAACTTGCCGCCGGACAGAAACTCCCGAGTGGCGGCACCGTGTTTATCAGCGTGAACGACCGCGACAAGCGCGGCATCGGCCCTGTCGGCAAGGATCTGGTCTCCCTGGGCTTCAAACTTGTGGCCACTCGCGGCACTTGCTCCGCCTTCCGCGCCGCCGGTGTTCCCTGCGAGGAGGTCTTCAAGGTCAATGAAGGCCGACCGAACATCGTCGATCTGGTCAAGACCGGCAAAATCCACCTGGTGATCAACACTCCGCTCGGCCGCGAATCCTTTTACGACGAGAAATCCATTCGCCGGGCCGCCATTCGCTACAACATCACCTGCATTACGACGCTCTCTGCCGCCCAGGCCGCCGTTCGCGGCATTCATTCGCTCCTCGAGCTTCAGCGCGAAGTGAATTGCCTGCAAGACCTTCACGGTTCAAGCGTTGCCGCAACCGGCGGTTCGGCGAAGGGAGACTGACCCATGGAAATCCGTGGCATTTTCCCCGCGCTCGTGACTCCCTTTGCTTCCGATGAATCGGTGTCGTTGTCCGCGCTCAGAGAGAACATCGGCCGCTACAACCAGACCGGCCTGGCAGGCTATGTCGTTCTCGGTTCCACCGGTGAATCGGTCATGCTCTCGCGCCATGAGGCAGATGCTGTCCTCGCTGCTGCGAAAGAGGCTGCCGCCCCGGAAAAACTCCTGATCGCCGGTACGGGTGCCGAATCCACGGCCGAGACGATCGCCCGAACCAAGCGCGCCGCGGCGATCGGATACCAGGTGGCGCTGGTCAAGACTCCTTACTACTACAAGCCCGTCTACCGCGCGGAAACCTACATCCACCATTACCGCGCCGTTGCCGATGCCTCGCCCCTACCGGTGCTGCTCTATTCGGTACCGCAATTCACCGGCATCACGCTCGAGACTCCGGAAATCCTCGCTCTTGCCGCGCATCCGAACATCGTCGGCATCAAGGACAGCTCCGGAAACATCCAGCGCGTCGGGGAAATCGTGGCTGGCGCCCCAGCTTCCTTCCAGGTGCTCACGGGGGGAGCCGCGGTCATCTACCCGGCGCTGGCCATGGGCGCGCGGGGCGCCATTCTTGCACTGGCCTCCGCGCTTCCCGAAAAATGCGTCGAGCTCTACGATCTTTTTTGCAGCGGGCCAGCGGACAGTGCCAGGCGGCTCCAGCACCTGCTGGTCCAGGCTTCCAGGCGGATTGTGTCGGAACATGGCATCGCCGGCGTGAAATACGTCATGGATCTTCGTGGCTATCGCGGTGGCGTGCCCCGGCTGCCGCTTTTGCCGCTCGGGGAAGAGAAAAAGCGCGCCATTGCGTCTCTCATTTCAGAGCTGCACCCGGCAGCGGCGCAGGTCTGAGAATTCGCCATTTGCCGTCACTTTTACGACCGTTTATCATCTAAGCGTTCATGGACCGTCGCGCCCTCTTGCCTCACCAGTTGCCTCACACGTCGAAGCTGTTCCGCGACTTCGTTGAGAATTTCTCGAAACTGCAACCCTTCTTCGCGCACCCACCTGATTTGAAAGCCGCCGCGCGGTACGCGAAAAAACTCCGTTTTCCCGGGGAGCGCCGCATTCAGGTAGCGGAAATACTCGCTTCACAAAATCTGGTCTACGGCAGCGGCGCCGAAACACAGAAGAACCTGGACCGCCTGAGAGACGGCGCTTTCGCCGTCGTGAGCGGCCAGCAGGTGGGATTATTCGGCGGCCCATCGTACGCCTTTTATAAGGCTCTCAGTGCAATTCAAACCGCCCATGAGCTCACCAAAAAGGGAATTCCCGCCGTCCCCGTTTTCTGGATGGCGACGGAAGACCACGACGTCGACGAAGTCCGTCACGTGACCTGGTTCGATCAGGGCGAGCTATTGAGTTTTGCTCTCCCGAAACCTCCCGCGGACGCCGTTCCGGTTGGTCGTATCCGTCTGGGGAGTGAAGTTTCTGACCTGGTGGCCCGCGCCCGGCCACTTCTCGGTCAAACCTTCGGGGACATCCTGCATGAAACGTACACCCCGGCAGCGACGTACAGCAGTGCCTTCGCCGGGCTCTTTGCGCGCATCTTTTCCGAGTTCGGCTTGATTCTCCTTGATCCGCTCGACGATCGCCTGCACCAGGTCGCCGCCCCGCTGTTGCGCGATGCGCTCGCCCATCGCGATGAGCTCAACGGTTTGTTGCTCGGCCGGGGCAAGGAACTGGACCTGGCCGGCTACGCTCCGCAGGTGAAAGTTACCTCCAATAGCACGCTGCTGTTTTTCATGGACGGAGGCAAGCGCCAGGTGATCAGCGCCGCCAACGGCAATTTTTCGAGCGGTCCCCAGCTCTTGCCTCGCGAGCAGTGGCTGCTGCGCGTCGAATCTTCTCCGGAAAAGTTCAGTGCCAACGCCTTGCTGCGCCCGGTGCTGCAGGATTTTCTTCTGCCCACGGTGGCCTATTTCGGTGGCCCTGCAGAAATCGCTTATTTCGCGCAATCTGAAGTGCTGTACAGGAAACTCCTTGGCCGCATGCCGGTGCTGCTTCCGCGTGCGGATTTCACCCTGGTCGACCCCAAGGCCGAGCGCATTCTGAAGAAGTATGGCCTGCAGGTGGAAGACGTCTGGGGCGGTTCGCAGTCCCTCCGCAACCACATGTACAACTCCGCCATTCCCAAACGGCTGGCCCGCGAATTCGATGCCAGTCTCAAGCAGCTGGAAAAGAATATTCGCTCCCTGCATAAAGCCATCGCCAAAGTGGATCCAACCATTCAGGGCAGCATTGCCCGGGCCGAGAAGCGTATCCGCTATCAGCTCGAGAAATTGCGGCATAAAACCGGTCAAGCGGTGGACCGCCACGATAAGCTCGTTGGCCAGCAACAAAGATTTCTCGAAAACCTGCTCTACCCGCAGAAGGGATTGCAGTCGCGTGATCTCTGCTTCCTGCCTTTTCTGGCGCGATGGGGCACCGGCGGTCTTCACGAGCTGCAGAAGCTCGCCAGTCCGAAGAAGCCCGGTCGCCACCAGATCCTGGCGATCCCGTGATTCCGCTCCCGAGAGCGGAGTGGCTTTTTGGCGGTCCTGGCAGTTCAGCCGAAGAGCAAGGGGGCGTCTCCAGCCACCGGCAGATCGGAGGACCGCATGCAATCGATCGGCGTCAGAACCACGCGCCGCACCCAACTGGTTGAAATTACCGGAGACGTTCAACGCATCGTCACCGCACTGGGCGTGCGCGTCGGCACTTGCTTCCTGTTCGTGCCGCACACGACCGCAGGCATCCTGATCAATGAGCATGCCGATCCCGACGTATGCACCGATGCCGAAGGCGCGCTCGATCGGCTCATCCCCATGGCCGGTCCCTATCGGCACGCGGAGGGAAACTCCGACGCGCACGTCAAAACCATGCTCAGTGGCATGTCGCAATTCGTCTTCATCGAGGAAGGGAAGTTGGTCCTCGGCCGCTGGCAAGGTATTTTCCTCGCCGAGTTCGATGGTCCGCGCGAACGCAAAATCCACGTTAAAGTCGCACCCGACCGCGTCTAAAACGCGAGCGTAAATCTCCTCTTGTATCTCCTGCGCCCGGGCATAGACTGTGCGCAACAAAGGAGCGCTATGCACCGCCTGCTTGCAGCCGTTCTGCTTCTGAGCTTTTCCGCGGTCGCTCAAAAACCGGACCAAGCGCATCCTTTCGAGTACGACCCGAAGCTTCCTCTGGCGACCGAGGACGTGGGCGCCGAATTCCGGGGCACTGTCGGGATCTACGATTTATCCTACGCCAGCCCCAAAGGCGGTCGCGTTCCTGCCTACCTGGTCTTGCCGCCCGGGAAAGGGCCATTTGCAGCGATTATCTGGGGTCACTGGTGCTGGCAGAATTCGGAGTTCTTCAACCGCAAGGAATTTCTTGACGAAGCCGTCGCTCTTGCTCCCGCTGGCGTGGCCTCTCTGCTCATCGATTTTCCCCAGGCGCGTCCAGGCTATGTCCCCGACAAGGATCCTCTCTCCGTTCAGGACGTCGACAATCTGGTTGAGCAGGTGGTGGACATCCGCCGCGGTGCCGATCTGCTTCTTGCGCGCCCCTTTGTTGACCCCAAACGGCTCGCTTATGTCGGTCACAGTTGCGGCGCCACGGCGGGTGGCGTCGTCAGCGGCGTCGATAAGCGCTTCCGCGCCTTCGTCCTGATGGCCGGTGACCTTTCCGACGAAGTTGTGGAGAAGAGCCCTGCCTTCCTGGAATTCCGGCAGAAAACGGGGCCCGAGAAGGTGGATGCCTTTCTCGCCAAATATTCCTGGACGGACGCCGGGAGGTATATCTCGCATGCGGCTCCGGCAACTCTGTTCCTGCAATACTCCTCCCAGGAAAAATTCCTGACCCCGGAGGTCGCCAGAGCGACAGCCGCGCTTGCGAGCGAACCGAAACAGTTCAAACTTTATGATGCACCGCACGCCCTTAATGCCGAAGCCCGCCGCGACCGGGTCGCCTTCCTCACCGATCAACTCCAGCTAAGGCCTCTTCCGCCCGGCGTGGTTGCGGCCATCCCCAATCTCCCGCAACCACCCGATCCCGAACCCTGATGAAGGAAGCCACAAATTTCAGCCAGGTAGCCGTTCCCGGGGATCGGCAGAGCCCGTCCCGACCTATGTTAGAGTCTTGAGAGATGCCCACGCTCGGCCTTTACGTCCAGGTGCCGTTCTGCCAGACCAAGTGCACCTACTGCAACTTCCACACGGGAGTCGTTTCCGCGGATCGTTTCGCTCCCTACATCGAGGCGGTGCGGAGCGAAATCACATCGGTCCGTGAACTTTCTCGTGTGGCAGGCGTCGTCTGGCCGGCGGGTTTCGATTGGGATCTGCTCAAGCGCAAGCTCATTCCCCACGATACGGTCGACACCGTCTATATCGGAGGGGGCACGCCGAGCCTCCTGGATCCCGAGCTTTTGTCCACGGTTCTCGCGGCGATTTGGGATTCCTTTCCTTGTTCCTGGGAAGAAGTCACTCTCGAAGCCGACCCCGAGACCATCGAACCGGAGAAGGCCGGGGCCTGGGTCGCTGCGGGAATCGACCGCATCAGTTTCGGCTCACAATCCTTCGTGGATGAGGAACTGAAGGCTGCCGGCCGCATGCATCGCGCTGCCGATATCTACCGTGCGGTTCCCGTCCTTCGCCGAGCGGGCATTGGCAACATCAGTTTCGATCTGATTGCCGGCCTTCCGAAACAGACCGGAAAATCCTGGCGCTATTCCCTGGCTGAAACCATCGCACTTTCTCCCGAACATATTTCCATCTACATGATGGAAATTGACGAAGGCTCCCGACTTGGCCTGGAGGTTCTCTCGAGCGGCCCGCGTTACAGCGCCAGGGAACTCCCGAGCGAGGAGGCCATGACCGATTTCTACGAACTGGCGCAAGCGGAACTAAAATCTGCGGGTTACGAACAGTATGAAATTTCCAATTGGGCCAAGCCCGGCTTCGCTTCCAAGCACAACCTGAAATACTGGCGTCGCGAGCCTTATCTCGGGTTTGGGGCGGGCGCACATTCTTTTTCCGGCCAGCAGCGCTGGTCGAACGTTCACGATGCCAAGGACTACGTCTCGGCAATCGCTTCGGGAAAGCCGGCGATTGAGAGCGTTGCGCCGGTTACGGCCGTATTGGCCCTCGAAGAGGAGCTATTCCTCGGGCTGCGCCAGCTCGCTGGCATCGACCTCGGACGGATTGAGCGCCAGTATGGCGTCGATCTGCAGGACAAGATCACCCGCCTCGCGTCCCATGGCATGGTAGAACGGTATGGTGACCTAGTTCGTCTGGCTCCTGCGAAACTCAGCGTATCGAACGAAGTGCTTGTCGAACTGCTCCGCTAGGGTGCGCGCACTGAGCCAGCGCGACGTTTCCTAGCCGCGGTTTTCGATCATGAGCGGCAATGGCGTGGGGGGCAACATGACTCATACGGTCGCGAAAGCGAATCAACTGGTGGATCCGGATCGCCTCTCCCCGGTCGAGGGCGTTGTCGACCTCCGCAGCGACACCGTCACGCGCCCGAGCGAAGAGATGCGCCGGGCCATGGCCTCTGCCGAAGTAGGAGACGATGTTTACGGCGAGGACCCCACCGTCAACCGCCTGCAGAAACGTGCCGCCGAACTCTTTGGCAAAGAAGCCTCCCTGTTTGTTCCGACCGGCTGCATGGGCAATCTCATCTCCATCCGTATCTGGACCCACCACGGCAACGAGGTTGTCTGCGAGGAGCGCAGTCACGTCAATCTTTACGAGCTTGCATCCATGTCCGCGATCGCCGGTTGCATGCCGCGGGCGGTGCGGGGCGGCCCGGATGGCATCCTGACCTGGGAGCAGGTTCACGCCGCTATCCGCCCCAAAATCTACTATGACTCGCAGACCGCCCTAGTGTGTCTCGAGAACACCAGCAACATGGCCGGCGGCACGGTTTATCCAACCGAGCGGGTCCGCGAGATTTGCAAGAATGCCCACGCTCTCGGACTGAAAGTCCACCTCGATGGCGCGCGCATCTTCAATGCCGCTGTAGCCCTGAACGATAACGTCGCAAACATGACCAGGGAAGTTGACTCGGTGATGTTCTCCCTCTCGAAGGGGCTGGGCGCCCCGATCGGTTCGATGATCGTCGGTTCTTCCGATTTCATCGAACGCGCCCGGGTGTACCGCAAGATGTTCGGCGGAGGAATGCGTCAGGTCGGCGTCATCGCGGCCGCGGGGCTGGTGGCGCTCGAAAAATCTCCCTCCCGCCTGCATATCGACCACGAAAACGCGAGGTATCTGGCGGAAGGTATCGCGCGCATTCCGGGCCTGAAGATCGATCCCGCTGCCGTCCGCAGCAATATCGTCATCTTCGATTGCCAGGCCTCGGGCATGACGGCGGTCGAGCTTTGCGACGCGCTTCACACCAAGGGGGTTTGGGCGCAGGACACCGCTCCGTACTCTGTGCGCATGGTAACCCACTGGAACGTCGATCGCTCTGGCGTCGAACGGGCACTTGCCGAACTTCGGTCTACGCTTGACGCCACGTGTGGTCGCGGCGCCTAGACATTTTAGGAAAACGCGCGTTGGCCCGGCGGACTGACGGGATCTCATCGATCGCACCGTACCATGAATCGCCGTTCGGTCTCCGGAACCACCCGCGTGATGGCAAGGAGAATCTCGATGAACCAAGGATGGAAGTGGTTGGGAATGGCCCTGCTGTGCGCAACGCTTGTATCGGGCCCGGCCGGGGCGCAATCGGGTCCGGCGCCCACTCCGGAAGAAGCGAAGAAATTCATCGAAGCCGCCGAACAGCGCCTGTTTGAATTGGGCATCAAGGCCGGCCGTGCCGCTTGGGTCCAGGAGAACTTTATCACCCTGGATACCGAGCAAATCGCCGCCGATGCCGGCGAAGAAGCCAATACGGCTGCCACGCGGTACGCGAAAGAAGCCCACCGTTACGATAAGGTTGCGCTCCCACCCGAACTCGCCCGTAAACGCCTGTTGCTCGAACTGGCCGCCGGTTTCCCTGCTCCCGACGACCCCAAAGCACAAAAGGAGCTCGCGCAGATTCTCTCCTCTCTGGACGGCGACTACGGAAAAGGGAAGTGGTGTCCCGACGGCGACAAGAAGCCTTGCATGGACATCACCGCTGTCGAGAAACTCATGGCCACCAGCCGCGATCCGGAGGAACTGAAGCGCGCCTGGCTCGGTTGGCACGCCGTCGGTATCCCCATGCGTGAACGCTATGCCCGGATGGTGGAACTTGGTGACCAGGGCGCTCGCCAGCTTGGCTACCCCGACGTGGGTGCCCTGTGGCGATCGAACTACGACATGCCTCCTGACGCGTTCGCCAAGGATATGGATCGCCTCTGGGAGCAACTCCGGCCCCTCTATCTGTCATTGCATGCCTACGTCCGCGGTCAGCTGGTCAAGAAGTATGGTCCCGGCGTCGTTCCTCCAACCGGCCCGATCCCTGCCCATCTCCTCGGCAACCTTTGGGCGCAGCAATGGAACAATGTCTACGATTTAATGGATTCACCCAAGCCAGCACAGAGCTATGACCTCACGAAAATTCTGGTGGACCGCAAGACCGACCCCGTGGGGATGGTGAAGTACGGCGAGAACTTTTTCAAATCCCTCGGCTTCGCTCCCCTGCCGGAAACTTTCTGGGAGCGCTCGCTGCTCAGCAAACCTGCAGACCGCGACGTGGTCTGCCATGCCAGCGCGTGGGATGTCGATTCGAAGGATGATCTTCGCGTCAAGATGTGCATCCAGATCACCGAAGAGGATTTCCGTACCATCCACCACGAGCTCGGTCACAATTTCTATCAGCGCGCCTACAAGTCCCAACCACCCCTGTTCGAGGGCAGTGCCAACGATGGTTTCCACGAAGCCGTAGGCGACACCATCGCTCTTTCCGTGACCCCTGAATATCTGAAAAAAATCGGCCTGATTGACACGGTCCCACCCCCGTCCGGGGATACCGATTATCTCCTGCAGAAAGCGCTCGAAAAAGTCGCTTTTCTGCCGTTCGGGCTGGTCGTGGACAAGTGGCGTTGGGAAGTGTTCTCTGGCCAGGTGAAGCCTGCCGACTACACGGCGGCCTGGTGGGCTTTGCGGCTCAAATATCAAGGCATCGCCCCACCGGTCACCCGGACGGAAGCTGATTTTGACCCCGGTGCGAAATACCATGTCGCCGGAAACGTCCCTTACGCGCGCTACTTCCTGGCCGCCATCTATCAGTTCCAGTTCCACCGCGCCCTCTGCAAGACCGCCGGGGTGGAAGGCCCGCTGCATCGTTGCTCCATTTACGGCAATAAAGCCGCCGGCGAAAAACTGGACCGGATGCTTTCGCTCGGAGCCAGCAAGCCCTGGCCTGAAGCGATGGAAGTGATCACCGGCGAGAAAGACGCCGATGCAACTGCCATGGCCGACTATTTTGCTCCCCTAAAGGCCTGGCTCGACGAGCAGAACAAGAAAAACAACTACCCGGAAGGTTGGTAGTCATCTTCTTCACGGTAGCCGGAAGGGCCGTTTCTTCTGAGGTTCCGGCGGCGATAGACTCTAGACGCAGACGGAACTCTGCGGGGCAGCCCCAGTGCGGAAAGCTCCCTCATCAGCTAAACTTTGAGTGAGTCTAGGGAACGATAGGATACGAGGAAACCGTGGATTTTACGTTCACCGACGAGCAACAACATCTACGCAAATCCGTCCGCGAATTTGCCGAGGGCGAGATCGGCCCCCACGTCATGGAGTGGGACGAAGCCGCTCGTTTTCCCTCCGAACTGCTTCCCAAGCTGGGCGAAATGGGGCTGCTGGGCGTCATTTTTCCGGAAGAATATGGCGGTGCCGGGCTCGGTTACGTCGAGTACGCTTCCGTCATCGAGGAACTTGCCCGGGTCGACGGCTCGGTCGGGCTTTTTGTCGCTGCCCACAATTCGCTGTGCAGCAATCACATCTACAAATTCGGCACCGAGGAGCAAAAGAAAAAGTATCTGGTTCCTCTCGCGCAAGGCAAGAAACTCGGGGCCTGGTCCCTAACCGAGCCCGAAGCCGGCTCGGACGCGGGTGGTACGCGCACGACCGCTCGCCGCGAAAGCGACCACTGGATCCTGAACGGCTCAAAGACCTTCACGACCAACGGCACCTATGCCGACATCTGCGTCGCCATGGCCGTCACCGACAAAACCAGGGAATCCCACGGCATCAGCGCCTTCATTGTCGAGAAGGGAACTCCCGGTTTCCGCCCCGGCAAGAAAGAGAATAAGCTCGGCATGCGGGCCAGCGATACTTCCGAGGTGATCTTCACCGACTGCCGTATCCCCTCCGGTCAACTGCTGGGCTCGCTCGGGGAAGGTTTTATCGGGAGCCTCAAGATTCTCGATGGCGGGCGCATCTCCATCGCCGCGCTGGCCCTCGGCATGGCGCAAGGCGCACTCGAAGCCGCGACCCGCTACGCGCGCGAGCGCAAGCAGTTCGGCAAGCCCATCTCCGAATTTCAAGCCATCCAGTTCAAGCTTGCCGACATGGCCACGGAAGTCGAAGCCGCCCGGCTGCTCGTCTATCAGGCCGCGTGGCTCGCCGACCAGAAGGATCGACGCTTCACCCGCGAATCCAGCATGGCCAAGCTCTTCGCCAGCGAAGTAGCCGTCCGGGTCGCCAACGAGTGCGTGCAAGTTCACGGAGGGTACGGTTTTACCAAGGACTATCCCGCCGAAAAGTATTATCGCGACGTGAAACTATGCACCATCGGCGAGGGCACCAGCGAAATTCAGCGCTTGGTCATTGCGCGCCAGCTGCTCGGCAAGAAATAATAGGATATGCAACCTCCCCAAGACAGAGACGCTCGTCCCTCTAGATGGCAGCGCCCGAGTGAGGAAGCGATCTCTTGAGGACCGATTTCCCGACCGCGCCAACCACCCAGGACTGGGCCGTCAAGGTCCTCGCCGGCGACATTCGTGCCATCTCTCGCGCCATCACTGCCATTGAAAATCACACCGTCGAATCCGAAAAGTTGCTGAAACGGCTGTTCCCGCATACGGGAAGCGCCTATCTGACCGGTATCACCGGGGCGCCTGGCACGGGCAAGAGTACGCTTGTCGACCGCCTCGCTGCAGTCCATCGCAAGCGCGAGGAACCGGTCGGAGTCGTGGCCATTGACCCGACTAGCCCGTACACGGGCGGAGCCATACTTGGTGACCGCATTCGCATGCAAGGCCACGCAAGCGACGGCGGCATGTTCATCCGCTCGATGGCCACCCGTGGCTTTCTCGGCGGCCTGGCGCGCTCGACGGCCGAGGTGGCGCTGCTGCTGGACGCCGCAGGAAAGCGCCAGGTGCTGATAGAAACCGTCGGTGTCGGTCAGGACGAAGTCGACATCGTACGCCTCGCCGACTGCGTCCTGGTGGTGCTGGTCCCCGGTCTCGGCGACGACATCCAGAACATGAAAGCCGGCCTGATGGAGATCGGGGACATTTTCGTTTTGAATAAAGCTGATCGCGAAGGCGCCGACCGGCTGGAAGAGCAACTTCACGCCATGCTCTCGCTCGTCACCCCCCGCGATGGCTGGCACCCCCCGGTTCTCCGCACCGTGGCGACAGAAAATCGCGGCATCGAGGAGCTGGCCGCCACCGTCGATCAATTCCGCAAGCAGTTTGAATCCGGCGCCCAGCGCCGCCAGAAACACATCGATTACTGGCAAAAGCGTCTCGTCGAGTTGCTCGAATCACGCCTGCTTGAAAAAGTTCTGGGCGGCAGGGACGGTGAAGCCCGCTTGCGCGCGCTGGCCGTGGCGGTTGCCGAACGCAGGAAAGATCCATTTTCCGCGGTCAGCGAACTCCTGAAGGATGGCGGCATCCCGAGCGAGGGAACGAGCTGATGCACTTTGGCGACTACGAAGTTCGCTATCTCGACGGTGGGAAATTCTCGCTCGATGGCGGCGCCATGTTCGGCGTGGTACCGAAGCCGCTGTGGGAGAAACAATCTCCGCCAGACGAGCGCAACCGCATCCGCATGCGCGCTAACTCCTTGTTGGTTCGCGGGCATGGAAAAACAATCCTCGTCGAGACCGGCAATGGCACCAAGTGGGACGCAAAGCAGCGCAGCATTTACGGCATTGAGGACGGCGATCCGCTCATGCATTCCCTCGGGCAGACGGGTGTGCAGCCCGATCAGATCGACCTGGTCATCAACACCCACCTGCATTTCGATCATGCCGGAGGCAATACCTGCATGGTGGAAAATCGCCCCCGTCCGGCCTTTCGGCATGCCCGATACATCGTCCAGCGCGGTGAGCTCGAGCACGCCATGAATCCGACCGAGCGCGACCGGGCCAGTTACTTCCCGGAGAACTTTGCACCCATTTCGAAGGAAGGGCGTTGGAATCTCGTCGAAGGCGACGTCGAGATTCATCCGGGCATTGCTGTCACGCGGATCCCGGGTCACAACGCCGACATGCAGGCCGTCACCATCTCGGGTGGGGGAAAGACGCTTGCCTTTGTTGCAGATTTGCTCCCCACACGGCACCATATTCCTTTGCCCTGGATCATGGCCTATGACCTCTATCCGCTCGAGACGCTCGAAACCAAGCGGCAATGGCTACCGCGGCTGCTCACAGAAGGTTGGGTCACGGTCTTCGGCCACGATCCGGATTTTGCCGCGGCCACGCTGCACCAGCGCGACGGAAAGATCGAAATCGAACCGGTGGACCTGAACCGGTAACTCCCTAGGGGAAATAGGAATGTTGAGCTCGAAAAGAACAAAGGGCAAGAGTGCGCGGAGCAAAGCTCCGGTCGTCGAGATCGGCGTCATCGGCGGCAGCGGTCTCTATTCCATGAGCGGTCTGAACAACACCCGCGAGGTTCGTGTCAAAACGCCTTTCGGGGATCCTTCCGACGACCTTATCGTTGGCACGCTGGAAGGGAAGCAGGTCGCCTTCCTGGCCCGTCACGGCCGTGGTCACCGCATTCTTCCGAGCGAGCTCAATTTCCGCGCCAATATCTACGCCATGAAACTGCTCGGTGTCCAGCGCATCATCTCCGTCAGCGCCGTGGGCTCCTTAAAGGAAGATCTGCGGCCCGGTGAATTCTTGATCCCCGACCAGTTCTTTGATAGCACCAAGGGCCGCGTCTCGACTTTCTTCGGCAACGGCATCGTTGCCCACGTGACCTTCGACAAGCCCACCTGTCCCCAGCTTTCCGGTGCCCTCGGCCAGGCCTGCCGCTCGTTAAGCGTTCCGGTGCACGAAAAGGGAACCTATATCTGCATGGAGGGCCCGCAATTCTCCACCCTGGCGGAAGCCCATTTCCACCGTGCCATGAACTTCTCCGTCATCGGCATGACCAATGTCACTGAAGCCAAGCTGGCCCGCGAGGCCGAAATCTGCTACTCCACCATCGCCATGATCACCGATTACGATTGCTGGCACCCCGAACATGACTCGGTCACCGTCTCGACCATCATCGCCACGCTCAATCAGAACGCCGCAAACGCGCAGAACGTTCTCCGCCAGGCGATTAAGGCATTGCCCGCCGATCGCCAGTGCAAGTGCGGCGACGCACTGAAGCACGCGATCCTGACCGACCCGAAGGTCGTTTCCGCGAAGACAAAGAAGAATCTTGGCCCCATAATCGGTAAGTATATTTTCTAGGAGATGCCTGTGTCCCTGCTGGTCGTTGGTTCTGTCGCATATGACGCACTGGAAAGTCCTTATGGAAAAGTGGAACGCACGCTCGGAGGCGCGGCCACCTACTTTTCCGTTTCCGCGGCGTTCTTCACACACGTCAATCTGGTCGCCATCGTCGGCGATGATTTCCACCCCAAAGATGAAGCCATCCTCCGTAAACGGTCCATTGATATCGAGGGGCTCGAACGCGCTAAGGGAAAATGTTTTTTCTGGGCCGGCCGCTACTCGGAGAACCTAAACGAGCGCGTCACCCTGGCGACCGATCTGAATGTCTTTGCTGAGTTCAAACCCCGGCTCCCGGAGAAATACCGCAACTCCAAGTACGTTTTCCTCGCCAACATCGCCCCGGACCTTCAGCGCGACGTTCTCCACCAGGTGAAGGGCCGGCCCAAGCTTGCCGCCATGGACACCATGAATTATTGGATTGAGCGCACCAACGCCGAACTGCGCGAAACCCTCAAGCACGTCGACATCCTGATGATCAACGACTCCGAAACGCGGCAACTGTCGAGCGAGCATAATCTCCTCCGTGCCGCCCGCCACATCTTCAAGATGGGCCCTTCCACGCTGGTCGTAAAGCGCGGCGAATACGGCGCCATGCTGGTCGACAAGTATGGCGTCTTCTGCGTTCCCGCATTCCCCTTGGAAGAACCGCACGACCCCACCGGGGCAGGCGACAGTTTTGCAGGCGGATTCATGGGTTACCTGGCCAGCGTCAAGAGCACCAGCGACGCCGCTCTTCGCCGCGCCATGGTCTATGGATCCGTCCTCGGCAGCTTCGCCGTCGAACGTTTCGGGCTGGAACGCTTACTGTCCCTGAAACGGACGGAGATACACGCCAGAGCACGCCGTTTCTCGAAACTGACCCAGTTCAAACTCTAGGTCCGCTAAAATCGCTCTGTGGTTTACTACGGCCGCCCGGGAAGCCACTGTTCCCGGCGGAGCAAGGAATCTGCTTTTGACTACGCCCACAGGAGCGCCGCGCAAGCCCCAAGCACTCCGCAAGGGGTCGAAGATTGCCGTGTTTGCGCCGGCCTCTCCAGCCGAACAGCTGGATGTCACTGCCGGCCTGGCGGAACTGCGCCGGCTTGGTTACGAATTCACGCCCGTGCAGCTGCCGGGCACCGAAGGGTATTTCGCCGCCTCGACCGAGTCGCGGCGCGAGGGTTTTCTGAAGGCTGTCCGGCAGCAGGACATCGCCGGCCTGATGGCTCTGCGCGGCGGCTATGGAGCGAACTACCTCCTCGAGAAAGACCTCTCCTGCCAGCTGCTCGAGCCGAAATGTGTGATCGGGTTCAGCGACCTCACTTCGCTGCAATGCTATCTGTGGCAGAAATGCGGCTGGGTTACCTTTCATGGACCGATGGTCGCGGCGGGCCTGAATCGAGGCGCGGACGACGCCTACGGCTACGACGAGCACTCCTTTTTACAGGCGGTCGGGAATTTTCAGTCCGGGTGGGAGATTCATCTAGGCGGCAAGAGCATGGTCAAAGGGGTCTCGGAGGGACGGCTGCTTGGGGGATGCCTCACACTTCTGCAAACCACCCTTGGCACTCCCTGGGAGATCGAGACCGCGGGCACCATCCTGGTCCTCGAGGATCGCGGCATGCGGCCCTACCAGGTGGATCGCGCCCTGATGCACCTGAAGCAAGCCGGGAAACTACAGTCGCTTGAAGGGATCGTGCTTGGCGAATTTCCTGATTCCGAGCCTCCGGTCAAGAGCAGCCCTACCGTCCAGGACGTGTGCGAGCGAATCCTCGGTCCGTTGGGCGTTCCCATTGTTTTCGGGACTGCCGTTGGTCATACCCAGCGACCCATGCTCACTCTGCCTCTCGGTATTCAGGCGCGCCTCATCGCTTCGGGCACCGGTCGCTTGGAAATTCTGGAACCTGCCGTGGTGCAATGAGATGGCCATCGCGAAAAAGAAGAAAAAGCACATCCACCTGATTGGAATCGGAGGGTCAGCCATGGCCCCGCTCGCCGGCATGCTCGGCGAACGCGGTTACCGGGTCACCGGATCCGACGCCGGCGTCTATCCCCCGGCTTCGATTCTGCTCGAATCCCTTGGCATCCCGTTCTTCTCAACGTTTAACGCTGCCCATCTTACGCCCGCCCCGGATTTGATCGTGGTTGGCAATGCCATTTCACGCGGCAACTCGGAAGTCGAGGAGATGCTGGATCGCAAACTCCCGCACCGCTCCCTTCCGCAGATCCTCGAAGAAGAATTTCTCCCCGGCAAGCATTCCATTGTCGTCAGTGGCACGCACGGCAAGACCACCACCACCGCCATGCTCGCCTGGATCTTCCAGGTTGCCGGGAAGCACCCCAATTTTCTTGTCGGTGGCGTCGCAGAGAATTTTGGCAAAAGCTACGGCCTGGCGGGAGGCCCGGAATTCATCCTCGAAGGGGACGAATACGATTCCGCTTACTGGGATAAGGCTGCCAAATTTCTGCACTACGGTCCGGACGACCTGATCATCACTTCCGTAGAGTTCGATCACGCGGACATCTACGTGGATTTCGATACCTATCAACTTGCGTTCCGGCGCTTGGTCAACCTGGTACCGCGCCGCGGCCGCATCGTGGTCTGGGGCGACCCGGAAGCGGGCGAAGCGGCCCGGCAAGTCACCGCCAAAGCCTTCTGCCCGGTGATCCGTTACGGCTTTGCTCCGGGCAATGACTGGGTCGCCAGCGATGTCAGCGTGGTCGACGACAAAATGAATTTTCAGGTCCATTACAAAGGACAGTTGTACGGCGAATTCCTGCTCGCCGCCAGCGGTCACCACAATGTTCTGAACGCCCTCGCTGCGATCATCATCGCGCAGGGAAGGGGCATTCGCATCGATTCGCTGGTGGCAGCCCTAGCGACCTTTCAAAGCGTGAAACGTCGAATGGATGTGAAGGGAGAAATTGGCGATATCGTGATCGTCGACGACTTTGCGCATCACCCCACCGCCATTCGTGCCACGATTGAAGCCGCCCGCCTCCGCTGGCCCGGCCGGCGTCTCTGGGCCATTCTCGAACCCCGCTCCAACTCCATGCGCCGCCGCGTTTTTCAGGACGCTCTGCCCCGGGCACTGGCCTTGGGTGACAGGGTCATCCTCGGCGGTGTGCACCGTTCCTCACAACTGGCGGACGATCAGCGCCTGGACCCGGAAACCGTCGCCGCATCGGTTCGCGCTCTCGGCAAGGACGCTCGTGTTTTCCCGAGCGCCGACGGCATCGCCGATTTCATTGCTGCCGAGGCCAGCCCCGGCGATTTGCTCCTGGTTATGTCCAATGGTAGTTTCGATGGATTGTGCGAAAAACTTCTCAAGCGGCTTTCCGACCGACGACCCTCAACCGGGGCCCACGCCCAGTGAATCAGCGCGTTCCTCGGTCGCTCTGCCATTCTCTGGTCGCGCGTGGCAGGCCAGCGATCCGGGCAAGTGCGCTTGCCTTATTCGCGGCGGTTCTTTCGCTTCTTCCTGCCGCCCCGACTCGAGCCGCCATCCGCTACGAGGTCTCCCTTGCCCACCCCGAACACCATCTCTTCCACGTTTCGATAGAAGTCCCCGATGTCCACGGCGAAGTCAAACTGCAAATGGCAGCCTGGTATGCTCTCTATGAAATCCGCGATTTCAGCAGTCATGTCCAGCAGGTCGAGGCGTACGCAAATGGCCAGCGTGTCGCTATCGAGAAGCTCGACAAGCTAACCTGGCAAGTCAAAGCCACCGGTGCCGTCACCGTCAAATACGCTACTTTCTGGGACGATCCCGGCCCGTTCAACTCCCAGCTCGATTCCGAGCACGCTTTCATCAATCCGGCGATCATCCTCCTGTACCTACCGGACCGCCGTTCGGAAGCCTGCGAACTGTTTCTGAAGGACTTGCCCGCGGGCTGGAAAGCCGCCTCGGCTGCCGCCCTGCGCCCGGTCCAGTCCAATGCGGCGGTTGGGTATGTAACGGAAGTTGCGAGCTTCGATGCGCTTGCCGACGATCCGGTTGAAATCTCCAATTTCGAGGAATTCACCATTCACGATCTCTCTCCTCCCGTGCACGTCGTGATTCATGGAGACAATTACAAGCGGCACGATGTCGAGACCGCGCTCCGTAAAATCTGCGCCTACGAACTGAAGCTGATGGACGGCGCTCCCTATAACCAGTACACCTTTATTTTTCACATCGGCAAAGCCGCCGCCGGCGGGGGTGGCGGCATGGAGCACGCCAATTCCACGGCCATCTACATTCCGTCAGGCGAATATCTCGCCAACGTGTCGGCCCACGAATATTTTCATCTCTGGAATGTGAAGCGGATTCGTCCCGCGACGCTTGAACCGGTGGACTACACCCACGAAATGTACACCCGTGCCTTGTGGTTCGCCGAAGGCATCACCAACACTTATGGTTCCTTCGCGCTGGTCCGCTCCGGAATCTGGAACAAGCGTGAGTTTTACCAGGATCTCTCCGCCCAGATCAGCGAACTCGAAGCCCGCCCAGCCGAGCAATGGCAAAGCGCTGAACAGTCCAGCCTGGACACCTGGTTGGACAAATATGCGCTCTACAACCAGCCCCAGCGCAGCGTCTCTTACTACACAAAAGGCCAGGTCCTCGGTGTTCTGCTCGATATCGTGATCCGCGATCGCACCGGCAACCAGCGCAGCCTCGATGACGTCATGCGTGCCATGAATCAGGATTTCGCGAGGTCCGGCAGGTTCTATCGCGACAGTTTGGACGTCCGACTTACCGCTGAGAAAATTACCGGCAGTTCGCTTGAGGAATTTTTCTCCAAATACATCAGCGGCGCCGATCCGCTGCCCTACGCGAGCGTGCTCGCCCAAGCGGGCCTCGCCCTCGAGGAGAAGGAGTCCATTCGTGCCACGCTCGGGTTCACTGTCCAGCGCGAGCCGAACGCCCCGCTGACGGTTGCTAGCGTGGAACCCGACAGTAACGCCGCTGAAAGCGGCCTGCTGGTGGGTGACGAGATTCTTCGCTGGAACGGCGGAGATCCACCGCATCGCACCGATCGGTGGGCTGCACAGCAAAAACCGGGCGAGGGCCTGCATCTGCAAATCCGTCGCGGGGAGAAAGGGCGAAATGTTGATCTCATCCTCGGAGAAGCCCGCGAAAAGTCCTACCAGGTCGTGGAGGTTAGCGATGCTGTCGAACGCGCCAAGCGCATCCGCGACGGGATGCTCCATGGCACGACGGACCCTAGTACGGCAGAAAACCGTTAGCTTCACTTTGACTTAAAACGGAAAACTTATAACTTAGTACTGACAAAATGTTCCGCGCCGCCTTCATCTGCTTCTTTCTTTCGCTGTACATCCTGATTGCGGGACCACCGCTTATCCTGTACGCCTATTTCACAAAAAATGTGGATCCGCTCTATTGGGCTGCCATCAAAGGCGTGATGTTCTTTGTCAACCGTGTCGGTGTCCGCGTCCAAGTCAAGGGCACCGAACGCATTCCCGCGGGCACCTGCATCTTCGCCGCCAATCACACCTCGTCAGCGGACGCCCCGGCAGTGGTCTGGGCCATTCCTCGTCGCATCGCCATTCTCCTGAAGCGCTCCCTGTTCAGCTGGCCTATTGTCGGCCAGGCCTTTTATCAGGCACATTTTATCCCCGTCGATCGCTCCAATCGTGAAGCGGCCATCGAGAGCGTGGAGAGAGCCACACAGTCCCTGCGCGACGGTCAATCGTTCTTAATCTATCCGGAAGGCACGCGCAGCCCGGACGGGCGCTTGCAGGAGTTCAAGAAGGGCGCGGCAGTCATGGCCATCAAGGCCGGAGTGCCCATCGTGCCCGTGGCTTGTTCTGGCGCACACCGCATCATGAAGAAAAGGGAACTGAACATCTATCCCGGAGACATTCTGGTCGAATTTCTCGAACCCATTGATGCCACCGAGTACTCGCTCGAAAACAAGGAAGAATTGGTCCAGGAGCTCCACGATCGCCTGGCCGCCGGCCTTCCCCCCGATCAGCGGCCCACCGGATTTCCCGGCGCCCAGTAGCCGCCCAGCGATCTCTAGGTTGGCTACTTTTTCCTTTCCTCGAGCTCCGCTTCCAACTGTTGCACACGCCTCTGCAGTTCCGGCAGCCGGTTCAAGGCGGCCATCATTTTCAGCCATTCGCGGTTCTCTACCGCGGGGTACCCCGAATACAACGCCTTGGCCGGCACGTCATTCGGCACACCGCTCTGCGCCGTAATCACCGCGCCATCTCCCACGCTCAGGTGTCCGGCCGTCCCTACCTGGCCGGCAAGGATGCAGTTGTCCCCGATCTTGGTCGATCCGGCCAGCCCTACCTGCCCGCACAACATGGTGTTCGCTCCCACCTGGGATGCATGCCCGACCAGCACCAAGTCATCGATCTTCGTACCGCGTCCGATCCGCGTCTCTCCGACCGTCGCCCGGTCGATGCAGGCATTCGCCTGTACCTCCACGTCGTCCTCGAGTACTGCCGGGCCCGACTGTACCATCTTGTGCCAGGTTCCGTCCGCGCGCTTGGCATACCCCAACCCATCGGCCCCAATGATCACCCCGTTCTGCAGGATGACCCGGTCACCGATGCGGCAACCCTCCCGCACCACGGCATGCGCGTGAGCAAAAAAGTTCGCGCCAATCTTCGCCTCGCGGTAGATGGTTACGAAACTGTGCAGCACTGCACCCTCGCCGATCTCGACTCCATCCTCGACATAGCAGTAAGGCCCGATATGGGCTCTCTCGCCGATCTGCGCGGTCGGGGCGACGACGGCTGTCGGGTGTACCCCCGCCTGGTAGGTCGGACCCTGGTAGAAGAGTTCAATCGCCTGCGCAAAGGCCAGGTATGGATTGGGCGTCCGCAGTGCCGCCAGCGGCTGTGCGCCCTTCTCGCGCTCCACCTTTACGCCTTCCTCGACCAGTACCGCGGTGGCGTTGGTGGTCCTCAGTCGCGGCGAGTACCGCCGGTTCGCCAGGAACGTCAATTGCCCCGCCGTCGCGTGATCAATTCCTGCTACGCCGCTGATTTCCGTTCCCGGATTTCCTTCCAGCCGGCACCCTAGCTTATGCGCGAGTTCTTGCAGTTTCATGGAGTCCGCTCCTGAACCCAACCTGAGCAGCTTTATCTCGGGTTAACGTTCGAGTCTCGCATAGCCCTGAGCGGGAAGTACAGATGCGCCTCGCTTCAGCCTGTTCGTCTTTGGCGATGCGAGCAGGCAGACACGCGAGGCTGCGGCAGGGCGGACCGGTTCTGCTGGCGGGGGGGTGTCCGGCCGGCTTCGAGAATGGTCCTAGTGGCCCAACTGGGTGAGCGCCGCGCGCAGTGGTGAGGTCGATATCCGGATCAGCCCCTCATAGGGGCGATACAGCTCGAGGATGAGCAGTATGGCGGCAGATACCGACAACGCCGAGATGAACAGGCTCGCAATTACCGTCCCATTGGCCGGGGCAAAAAGGCCAAAGCTGATGAACAGCATGGTGAGCCAGGAAATCAGGATGATCAGCATAGGCAGTGAAATCGTCGTGGATTGTTGCTCGAAGATCAGCCAGTGGGTCTGCCGCAACTCCGCGAGGATCGACAGTGCCTGGGACTGCAGTAAGCGCTGGCTCGCGTCCTTCGGCACGAGTCCCGCAAGCTGTTCGTAGAGTGAGTCGATCGCGCGGGTCGAGGAGCCGAAATCCTCGGGGTTGGGGCCTACTCTCGACTCTATCTTGTCGGTTACCTTTGCCAGGGTAGCGCGGAGCAGTTCGCGTTCCTGCTTCGTCTCTGGGCCATAGTTCGCCAAGGTTCGGTCCAGCAAGATGATTCTCGAAGACGATGCGATCACCTCGCTGCTGAGCGCATCGAACGAACTCTTCGCCGAGGAGATCACCAAGCTGAGAACCAGGACGGACATCGTGGCGACCAGCCCCATCCCCATCTTCACGACATCTTTCGAGTCGTCCGCAAGATGATGCTTCGGTAGAACGTAGCGAAGCAGCATCCCCAGCATCGAACCGGCGAACACGAACAGGAAAACGACACCGCTGATGGCCATTGAGCTCAATTGTTGTCCGCCTTTTGCCTTGGTAACGGCATGCTATCGGACGACCTTCCCTCCGTCCAGTGCACGTTCAGGAAAACTTGCGAATGCGTCACTGCGATTGCAGGCCGTTGGCAACTCTAATCGGGCCAACTACCTTGTCGCGGAGCTGCACCTGTTTTCACTCTTTCCTTCCAACGGGCCTAAAAGCTGAATCCAAGCGAGAAGTCCACGATTGGATCGGTCTCGCCGATGTTAAAAACCGCTGTGGTGAAGTTCCACTTCTTGTGAGAAAAGCCGAGCAATGGGCCGCGCTGGATAGCCAGGGGCGAGCGGTACGCTCGAGTACGCTGGGTCACATAGCCGATACTGAACCAAGCGGTCGGCGAATAGGTCGCTTGTGTCCAGGTATAGAAAAAATTGTCCGCCTTGCTGTTGGTCGAGAGAATGTATTCGTTCGCGCTGTACAGTTGCAGTTTCTTGTAAGTCAGAGTGAATTCCAGGCCCGGGGCCACTCCATCCACCCTGCCAAACACGCCCCCGATCATGGGGGTTGCCTCGAGCACCAGTTCCTTGCCCGCTTTCAGGTTGTAGCCGGCCCACAACGATCCGGTCTGCTGCGCCTCGTAGTTATACCGCGCCTCCAGATGGAGCGCTCCGCGATCGCCCGAAAATGTCGGGGAAACGTAGGATTGTCCGTCCTCGATCAGGTAACCGCTCAGGCTCGCGTTGAAATCCCACGAACGCCCTGTCGTGGTGCTCGCCTCCGTTTGGGCGGCGAGTGGCACGCTGCAGGCGGCGGCGACCAGCAACATCCCGAGATGTCGTGTGCGTAGCATCCTTTGCGTCGTATGGGTCCCAGGCGAAAAGCGGAAATCGGGGAATCGCCAGAATCTGGGCGGCAAGTTCCCCAAATGCGCCCCGTCAGAAAAGCGCTGCATCGGCAGGGATACTCCGTGACCCGGCTCGGCAGAACTTGCGGAGAATCTATCTCACTTGCGCGCCGGTGGATATTGTAAGTTTTGACAATTCCAACCTTCCCCGGACTGCTCGAGCATAGGGTAATCCCCATTTGACGGGACCACGGGGCTGACCGGGCTTTCTTTCCTCCGAGCCTCGACTGGCCCCGCAGAATTGGTTCCGGGAGTTGCAGCAGGCAGTGACCCCGTTGAGGCGTCGCAATCTCAATTAAGGAGAGTCATGATCCACATGAATCCATCTGCTAGAAAGGGCTTTCGCTTGGCATCCCTAGTCGTCGGTTGTGCCGCATTGACCGTCGCTCTCGCACCGAAAATGTGCGCGCAAGGGACCGAGATGCAGCAACGTCTGGCTGAAGTGAAACAGTCTCTGGCCTTCAATAAACAGGTGCTTGCCCAATATACGTGGCTCGAGCAGCAGATCGTCAGCGTCAAGGGCGAACAAAAGAAAGAAGAGCTGTACAACGTTCAGTACGGCCCCGACGGGAAGCCTCAAAAAACCCCGGTTGATCCGAGCTCGGTTTCCGACAACGACCGGCAGACGCGTGGGCTTCGCGGCCGAATCCGAGAGAAGAAAATCGATGAGTACAAGGAGTACGCCAACTCCATCAGGACTTTGATCGAGCAGTACGTTCCGCCGGATAAGGATATGCTCCAGCAGTCCTATCAGCAGGGCAATGTGATGATCGGCCCGGCCGCGGGCCAGCCGAGCGAGTATCGCGTGGTGGTGACCAACTACATCAAACAGGGCGATAACCTGACCATTGTCATGGACAAGAACACTCTCTCACCGGTCAGCGTGTCCATCTCGACCTATCTGAACGACCCAAGCGATGCGGTGACCGTGAGTGTGGCGTTCAGCAAAATGCCCAGTGGCGGTCCTTTCCACGTCGCCACCGAGACCATCAACGGCGTGAGCAAGCAGCTTACGATCGAAGTCCTGAACACCAATTATCATCACCTGTAGCCGTTCTGACGCAAGCAGGTCTCCCTCCCGGCCCCGTTTCATCGGTCGACGTGGCGGGGCCGGTGCTCGGGCGAGACAGCGTGCGGGAAGCGTCTGATCCCCTGCGGATTGGAGCGCACTGGCAGCGTCAGTCTGGGCAGGCGGCTCCGAGGAGGGTCCGCCTGACAAGTAAGTTCGGGTTTCCTGTTTGCATCGGAACCGTTATAATGAGCAATCGTTTGTGGGCCCCCGAATCCGGGTCCAGGTTTTGCGACCGCCACGCAGGCCAGGTTACGAAGATGTCTTCTAACTCGTTCAAGGGAGTTTTGTTGCAGTGAAACTTCGTCGTAATTGCCTGCTCGTTTTTTTGTTTGGCTGCTTTTGGTTGCCCAGCGCGCCCCTGTGCGCACAGGAGACGCTGGATCTCGCCTCCAGCCCTCGCGATGTCCTTTACGCACAGTCGCAGCTTCTGCAGTCCATCGATCAGGCCTGGTCGATTCCCTTAACCGCCGACACCGCTGCGAGCCGCGGCTCCTATCTCCTCGCTCTCGATCCCAGCTCCGATGCTCATCCCACCGACAAACCATCCAACCAGCCGGAAAACGGAAGCATCCGTCCGGTCCCGCAGGTCCCCAAGTCGGAGAAGAGCCAAAGCACTCACTTTCGCTGGGTGCCTGCCATTGGTGAATCCCTGCTCTACACGGGAATCATGCACACCTTCGACCTCACGACCGAAGCCGGCACACGCGACGCCCTGAACGGTCCCTGGTTTAAGGACTACACCCGTTCCGTGTCAGAGCTCCGTGGGTGGAGCGATAGCGATACCTTTATGGCCCCTTATGTTGGCCATCCGATTGAAGGGTCCGTCTTCGGATTCATCGAGCGCCAGAACGATCTGCAGTTCCGCCTCGTGCAATGGGGCGACGGTCGCGAATATTGGATCAGCATGCTGCGGTCCATGGCTTATTCCGCCGTCTGGCACACGCAGTGGAAAATCGGTCCGGCGAGCGAAGCCTCCATCGGAAACGTGATGCTTCACGCCTCACCTGGATTTATCACCCTGGTCGATACACCTACGCTCGGCTTTTGCACCATGCTGGCCGAAGATGCCGCGGATCGTTACCTGATTATGGGGCTCGAAAATCGCACCTCGAATCGGGCCATCATCATCCTGGCGCGGAGCTTTTTGAATCCCGGCCGCACCTTCGCCAACATGATGGCCTTCAAACCCCCCTGGGTTCGTGAGACGCGCCTCAATCTGTTCGGGGAAAGCTACGAAATCCGCAAGGCCCTGGTTGCCGACTACAAGAACGGGGAAGGGGAGAAGCCTTTCATCTACGTCAAGGACGCGTGGAAGCCGGAAGGCGTGGATTTTGTCCATCCCCATTCCAAAGAGGCCGACATCGAGCTCACCGCGTTTCCTTATTACGAGACCTTCTTGGGCGGCGGTTCTTGCGTCGGCGGCGGCGGAACCGGTGCGGCACGTGTCAATCCCAAATTCCAGGTTCTTACCGAAGTCAGTGGCTGCCTGATCATGCATCAGCCGTTTTACAACTACAGCGCGGACTCCCTGTTTTATGGCGGTGGCTTCCGCTGGACTCCCATGGCGGCTCGCCGTTTCTCCCCGTTCGGCCAATTCATGTTTGGCGGCAGAAAAGTGACCCAGGAAATCGACAATCTTTCCCTGAAGAAAACGCTGCTGAAGGAATGGAATGATGGCAGCGGAACCTTGGGGCACTACCCGATGCGGAGCGCCTACGAGTTCGAAACTTCCCAGGACGGCCCGAGCATCGCAGCGGGCGGCGGCTTTGACTGGGTGGTCACGCGCCCCTTTGCGTGGCGCGTCGTTAACGTCGAATACACGCATTCCTGGATGAGCAGTGTCGGACCCATTCACCCACAAGAAGGCTTGAAGATCTCGACCCAGGCTGTCGTCCGGATCGGCACCTGGTAGCCACAAGGTTACTCTTCGCCTTGACTTGACTATTCGTTGAACAGGCGCGGCTGCAACGTTCCGGCTGCCGCTGGTTTCCGCCTGGCAATTCCGACCACGCCCAGCACCGTCAGCTCCGTCAACGCACCGCGGGGCACGAAGATCCGATCGGTATTGGAGTTGAAATCCGGCGGTGTCAGCTGCAGTCCATTGTCCTGAAATCCCAGTAAATCGTTGGGGATGACTCCCTCCAGGCTGTCCCCATCCCGGAATCGTAGCCGTACCCACAAACCGTCGAGCTTTGGCCTGCTCAAAAAGCTCTTCCGTTCCATCTCAATATCTTCGTCGAGGTCCCGCACAAAGTAGATGGCCCGCACCTTCTCGAGCGGGACCTCCTCATGCGTCCCGTCCGGAGTGAGCAGGTCGACCAGCAGCGCCTGAGGTAGCCGTGCCGGGTTCAGGTATCCCCGCAGAAGCTTCTTCTCGAGAAGCTCGATGACTACTTTCTTATGGGTGGATGCCGGTGCTTTCGTCTTCAAAGAGGATTCTTTCGTCCCACGTCAGGAAACATTTGCCTTCTACCTGAGAGGTATGTTATGTTAAGCACGATTTTCCTGTCAACTCATTGTTTTTAATGGGTTTAGGTCCCTAGAGGGGCCGCCTTTGACCGAGAAGAAAGAGATCCTCAAATCGGCCTCGATCATTTCCCTGGTTACTATCGTTAGCCGGGTTCTCGGCTACGTTCGAGACCAGCGCATCAGCTTCCTGCTGGGCACCACTCTGTCTGCCGATGCCTTCGTTCTTGCCTACCGGATCCCCAACCTGTTTCGTCGGCTGATCGCCGAGGGTACCGTCGCTGCCTCGTTCATCCCCGTTTTCACGACCTATATGCGGGACTCCTCTCCCGAGCAGCTCTGGACCTTTGCCAACCGGCTGTTCTGGACGCTCGCTCTCACTCTGGCCGTGGTCACGGTCCTCGGCATGATTTTCTCTCCCGCCGTGATCCAGAACTTCTCTTCTCCCCAGGACCGGGCATCCAGCTGGGCGGAGGCGGTTACCCTCAACCGCATCATTTTCCCTTACATCTTTTTCGTTGGTTTGGCGGCCATGGGCATGGGCATCCTGAACTCCTTTCACAATTTTGCGCTGCCCGCCTCCACCACGGTGCTTCTGAATCTTTCGATCATTATCTTTTCTACCGCCATGGTCTGGCGCTATTTCCAGAACCCGGCCGTCTCTCTCGCTGTCGGTGTGTTGGTCGGCGGAGCTCTCCAGTTCCTGATTCTGGTGCCCCAATTGGTTCGCAGGGGCATGCGCTTTGACTTCGGCATCTCGTTCACCCATCCCGGAATCCGCAGCTTTGCCCGGCTCATGTTCCCGCGCTTTTTTGGCATGGGGATCGCGCAGATCAACTTTTTCGTGGACACCTTTTTCGCCAGCGCTTCCCGCATGCCCCGCGGCAGCCTCGCCGCCCTGTACGTTTCCGACCGGGTGATGGAACTGGTGCTCGGCGGCTATGCCATTGCTGTGGCTACGGCTATTCTGCCGATGATGTCCCATCAGGCTGCCGCCAACGACTACGAAGGACTGAAGCGCACCCTGACCTTTGCCGTTCGTATCGTGGCCTACATCACCATCCCCGCCGCCATCGGGCTCATGATTCTTCGCGAACCCATCATTCGCATGCTGTTCCAGCACGGTCAGTTCGTCGCCGAATCCACTCGCCTTACCGCCCGTCCGCTGCTCTATTACGCCGCCGGACTTCCGGCACTCGCCTGCGTCAAGCTCATCGTGCCTGCGTTCTATTCCGCGCGCGATACCAAGACCCCCGTCATTGTTGCCCTGATCTCCTTCTTCTTGAATATCGGCCTGAATATCGTCTTCCTGAATTTCTTCTTCAAGCGCTTTCAGAATGGCGGCCCGGCGCTCGCCACCGTGCTCGCCACGTTGTTCGATTTCTTTACTCTTTTCATTATTTTCCGCTTGCGCTACGGAGCTCTCGGGACGCTGCAGATATTCCGTTCCATTGGCAAAATCACTCTGTGCTCGGCTATCATGGGCGTTGGCTGCCTGATTGGCAATCACTACGCAAATTACACGCTGCAATCCGCTTTCTTCACCCAGCTGCTCGTTTTCATCGCGTTGATTGGGGGCGCCACGCTGCTCTATATCGGCCTTACCTGGATTTTCCGCTGTCCGGAGATCGAGGAAGTCTATGGCATTGCCATGCGCCATGAGACCGCCGAAGAATTGGCTGGTTCCTGATGGAAATTTCCGCCGCCATCACCTCCTTCCTCACCCACGTTCGCGTGGAAAAAGGCCTGTCCGCGAACACCGTTTCTGCTTATCGCCGGGACATGGTGAAGTTTGATGGCTTCGCCAAGAAACGGAAGCTCACGCTCCTGGCCATTCGGCGCGACGACCTGGTTGACTTCCTCGCCAGCCTGTACCGCCAAAAGCTCGAAAGCCGCACCGTCGCACGGCATCTCGTCACCCTGCGCAATTTTTTCCGCTTTGCCCAGATGCAGGAACTTATCTCCGACGATCCCTCCCTGAATCTGGAATCACCGAAGATCCGCCGCTCGTTGCCCGACTATCTCCGTCTCGAGGAGGTGGAAAAAATCCTGGCTCAGCCAGACGACAAGACCCCGATAGGATTGCGTGATCGGGCCATGCTCGAGGTTCTCTATTCGAGCGGTCTGCGCGTCTCCGAGCTCACCGGTCTGCGGGTCATGGATCTGGACCGTTCAGCCGGATACGTCCGATGCATCGGCAAAGGCGACAAGGAGCGCATTGTTCCGGTCGGGAAGAAGGCCATGGCTCTTGTCGATCGTTACCTGCGCGATTCGCGTCCGAAGCTTGTTGGCAAGGGCCACGCCGTTCACTCTCCCGTCCTGTTTTTGAACCGCCGCGGCGGTGGGTTCAGTCGCGTCGGTGTTTGGAAGATTCTTTCGGCCTATGGCCGTCAGGCGGGCCTGCGTGTGGCGCTTACCCCCCACATGCTTCGCCACAGTTTTGCCACCCATCTCCTCGAAGGGGGCGCCGATCTCCGCTCCGTTCAGTTGATGCTTGGGCACAGTGATATTTCCACGACGCAAATCTACACCCACGTTGTGGAAGAACGGTTGAAGCAGATCTACAAGGCTCACCACCCGCGCGCTTAGCGTTCGGGAAGGGAACTTATCGCGGGTGCGGCTGCGCTTCCTCGCCGCCCACCCTTAATGTGGAAGGAGTGCAATGCCTGATTACATGTTCTTGCTCGAAAGCCGTCTCTCCCCGGAACAGCGCGCCGCCATGCTGCGCGTCCAGGAACTGGCCGCTGCCCTGGGCTTCAACGTCTATCTCACAGGCGGAACAGTCCGCGACCTGATAACCGGCGCTACCTTGCGCGATCTAGATTTCACCGTAGAGGGGAATCCCTCGAAGGTTGCCCGCGAACTCGAGAAGGGTGGCGCGAAAGTTCTGGTGGAAGACGAGAAGTTGCGGCACGTGGAACTGCTCTTTGCCGGCGATGTCGACGGCAGTTTGTCCGCCGCTCGCGATGAATACTACGTTCGTCCGGGCACCCGTCCGGAGATCCGCTGGTCCACCATCATGGAAGACCTGCGTCGGCGCGATTTCTCGTTAAACGCCATCGCGATCTCTCTCAACCCGGCATCGCGCGGCCTGCTGCTCGACCCCACCAACGGGCTCTCCGATATCGAACACGGGGAAGTCCGCGCCCTGACCATCCACAGTTTTACCAATCAGCCCGCACGGCTCCTTCGTGCCATCCGGATCGCCGCGCGCATGGGCTTCCAGCTCGAATCACGCACCCAGGAATGGTTTAACCTGGCGATCGAGCGCGAATTGCAAAAAACCATCACTCCCGAAGAGGCCGGTCAGGAGCTCCGCGCGCTGGCCCGCGAAGAGCGGCCGCATCTGACTCTCAAGCAATGGCATGAGCAGGATCTCCTCGAACTGGTCCATCCGCTCCTCGCCAAGAAACATCCGGACTATGAGGCCATCTCCCGCCTGTTCAAGGTGCGCGACGAACTGTTCATGGCGGGATTTCGCCCCCGCCTCGGTACGCCCATGATGCTGGCAATTCTCGGACGCTTGAAGGATCGCGAAATCGGTCATCTTCTCGCCAAGCTGGGCTTTCGAGCGGCGGAAATCGCCGTTATCGAGGAATTCCCCGAAAAAATCGCCGAGATCCAGAAGGATCTTACCGGCAAAAAAACCAAAGTTCCGATCGATGCATTTCAATACATCGAAAAACTTCCTCTCGAAGCGATCGCCTATCTTTTCGCAGAATCCAACAATTCTGCCGCCGTTTCGAAGTTGAAGGCCTATCTCCACAAGTGGCGGCCGATTCGACAGGCCTTGCCCGTCGTTGCTACCGAGCTCGAAGCCATTGGGATGCCGCGGGGGCCCAAGTTCGATCAGGTTGTGAACGAGATGTTCGCCGCGCAGTTGAATGGCCGCGGCAAGACCCCCGAAGAACGGGTGAAGATCCTCCGCAAACTCTCTGGCATTAAGGAAGCTCCGAAGAAAAAGGAAAAAGAGAAGAAGCCAGCGAAGGCGGGCGAGAAGCCGCCGGCCCCCGTGGCGGCTCCGCCAAAGCAAAAGACCGCCGCCGAACAGCATGCTGCCAAGGAAAAAGTCAAAGCCGGGATGAAAGCCGCCGCCGCCCGAAAAAAGGCCAAAGGCTAAGTACGGCTGCCGGTTCAGGGGAAATCGCAGCCGGTCTCCGGCGACGGCCGCCTCGAGCGCTTGCACCAGCACCAGCGAGAGTTTCCGGGTGAGTCCCGGCGCAGGCCCGTTTTCCTGGGCTGCCCACCTGAGCGCGACTTGGCCGATCGTGTTTTCCACAATCGGCGTTCGCAATTCTCCTTCCCCCGATTTACAATGAAGCTCCATGGGGAATCCGCAGTTCGTTCATTTGCACGTTCACACTGATTTCAGCCTTCTCGATGGGGCGTGCGAAACCACCGAACTTCTCGATGAGGCCTCGCGGCAGAAAATGCCGGCCGTCGCTATCACCGACCACGGCAACCTCTTTGCCGCAGCCAATTTCTTCTACGAAGCCAGCAAGCGGGACGTCAAACCGATCATCGGCTGCGAAGTGTACGTCGCCAAGGGCAGCCGGCACGATCGCGGCGAAAAGTCCGGCCCGGTGACCGAGGATCGCGACGATTTCGAGCCCGGCACCCGCGGCAGCAACCACCTGGTGCTCCTCTGTGAATCACTCGAGGGCTACCACAATCTCATCAAGCTGGTTTCGGCCGGCTATCTGGAAGGTTTCTACTATAAACCGCGCATCGACTACGAGTTGCTGAACAAACACTCGAAAGGTCTAATCGCTCTCGGCGCTTGTCTCCGGGGCCCGGTCACCGAATGCATCGTCGAGGAAAAATACGACAAGGCCCGTGAAAACGCTTATCGTCTCCGCGACATCTTTGGCAAGGGTAATTTCTTTCTGGAAATCCAGGACCAGAATCTCCCCATCGAAAAGGGAGTCAACCGGGATCTGATCCGCCTGTCGAAGGAAACCGGCATTCCCCTGGTGGCCACCAACGACTGCCACTACCTTCACCACGAAGATGCCCACGCTCAGGAAGTGCTGCTGTGCATCCAGACCGGTAAGACCATGAGCAGCGAGCACCGCATGAAGTTCGCGACCGACCAGTTCTATTTCAAAACCGCTCAGGAGATGGCCAAGGTTTTCGGCGAGGTTCCCGAGGCACTGTCTCGCACGGTCGATATCGCCGCCCGTTGCAACGTCAAGATCGATCACATTCCCAATGCGCTTCCCGAATTCAAGGTTCCCGCAGGCCACACCCCGGGCAGCTATTTCGAAAAGGTGGCGAGGGAGGGCTTCGCGCAGCGCGTTCCGTATCTCGAGCGCCTGGCCAAGCAGAACCTGCTCCGCAATCCACTTTCGGAGTACGAAAACCGCCTGACCAGCGAAATCGAAATGATCAAGAAGATGCACTATGAGGGGTACTTCCTGATCGTTTGGGATTTCATTCATTACGCCCGCGCGCAGGAAGTTCCCGTCGGCCCCGGCCGGGGTTCGGCAGCCGGCAGTCTGGTCAGTTACGCTCTGCGCATCACCGATGTCGATCCTCTCCAGTACAACCTGCTCTTTGAACGCTTTCTCAATCCCGAGCGCGTCTCGATGCCCGATATCGATATCGATTTCTGTATGCGCCGCCGCGGGGAACTCATCGACTACGTAACGCAAAAGTACGGCCGCGACAATGTTTCCCAGATCATCACTTTCGGAACCATGGCCGCCAAGGCCGCGGTCAAGGACGTCGGCCGCGCCATGGATATTCCCTATGGCGAAGTGGACCGGCTCGCCAAGCTCATTCCCGCGACGCTCGGCATTGAACTGGACGTTGCCCTCAAGGAGTCCCCGCAGCTCAAGGCCGCGATCGATGCCGATGAGCGGTTGAAGGACCTGATGAAGGTCGCGTTGCGCCTGGAAGGCCTGTCCCGGCACGCTTCGACGCACGCTGCCGGTGTGGTCATCTCTCCGCAACCGCTCACCGAACTTGTCCCGGTCTACAAGACGAACCGCGATGAAATCACCACGCAGTACGACATGACCGCTCTTGAGCGTATCGGGCTGCTGAAGATGGATTTCCTCGGCCTGACCACGCTCACCGTCCTTCATGACGCGGTGAAAATGGTGCAACAGAATCGTGGCGTCCAGGTGGACCTGGACAGCCTGGCATTCGACGATGAGGCTACCTACAAGCTCTTTGCCAGAGGTGACACGACTGCCATCTTCCAGTTTGAATCGCATGGCATGCGCGACATCCTCCGCCGCTACCAGCCCACGCGTATCGAGGATCTAACCGCGCTCAATGCCCTTTACCGCCCGGGCCCGATCCAAGGCGGCATGATTGACGATTTCATCAATCGCAAGCATGGCAAAACGAAAGTCAGCTACGAACTGCCGCAGCTGAAGGACATCCTCGAGGAGACCTACGGGGTGATCCTGTACCAGGAGCAGGTGATGCAGATCGCCAATCGCCTGGCCAGTTTCTCCCTGGGCGAAGCCGATATTCTGCGACGCGCCATGGGCAAGAAGAAAAAGGAAGAGATGGCTGCCCAGCGCGCCAAGTTCCTCGCCGGTTGCGAAAGAAACAAGATTCCCGAGAAGAAAGCGATCCGCATCTTTGATCTGATGGAAGAGTTCGCTGGCTACGGTTTCAACAAATCGCACTCCTGCGCCTACGCCGTCCTGGCTTATCAGACCGCGTATCTCAAGACGCACTATCCCGTGGAATTCATGGCCGCGCTCCTGACCTCAGAAACCGGCAACGCGGAAAAGCAGGTGAAGTATATTAATGAGTCCCGCGGCATGGGAATTCCCATCCTTCCGCCGGACGTGAACGAGAGCGATCTGTTCTTCACGCCGGTTGGCGGTTCGATTCGCTTCGGGATGGCGGCCATCAAGAACGTCGGAGAAAACACGGCCAAAGCCATCCGCGAATCGCGCCTGAGCCGCGGTGAGTTCCGGTCCCTGTATGAATTCTGCGAACGCATTGAATCCCGCTTTCTCAACAAACGGGTCTTTGAAAGTCTCATTAAGTGCGGCGCCGTGGATTCCCTCGGCCCGCGCGAATCCATGGTGGCCTCTGTTGATGACGCCATCGCCGCGATCCAGCGCGCTGCCCGCGCCAAGGAGTCCGGCCAGCATGGCCTGTTCTTTGGCGGCCCGGCGACGGAACCCAAGGTTCACTTTGAACTCCGCGATGCCGCTCCCTGGACCGAAGAGGAACGCCTGGCGAGCGAATACGCCATGCTGGGGTTCTACGTCTCTGGCCACCCGCTGGAAAAATACGCCTCCCGCCTGAGGGATCTGGGGGTCATCTCTCTCGACGAGGTGGAAGGCCAGCGCAACGGCAAGGAGATCGCTGTTGCCGGTCTCATCGTCGGGACCCGCCCCATGCGCTCCAAAAAGGGTGCGCGCTGGGCCATCTTTACCTTGCAGGATATGACCGGTGTCCAGGAACTGCTGGCCTTCCCGGAGAGCTTTGCCCGCCTCGAACCGCTTCTCAAGCCGGGTCAGCCGTTGCTTCTCAAAGTCCGCGTGCAGGTCGAGGAGGCCGGAACCCGCTTGTCGCTGCAGGAGGCACGCCGGCTCGAGGCCATTGTCGAAAGCGTCGGCCCCTCCGAATTTCGCGTGAAGCTGGATCTGCAGCGCCTCAATGAGGCGGCCCTTGAGCAACTGGAGGATCTGTTCGCCAAGGCCGCCGGCCCGAGCACCGTTGTTTTTGAAGTCAAAGCCCACGATGGCACTACTGCGGTCGTCCAATCTCAGAGTAAGATACGCGTCACACCTGACTTTATCGCTGCTTTCGACCGGATCTGCGGCGACGAAGGAATTCAGAGGATTTCCTAATGTGCGCAGCTGCGAAAAAAGAGAAGAAGGCCTTACAGGCTCTGGAACGCCAGAAGGAGATTGACCGTTTGGAAAAGGACGTTGAAGAACTGCGCCGCCTCGCCGGCGGCACCCAGGACGGAGACGCCGAGCTCGAGCGTCTGAAGCAGGAAGTCCTGGCCCTGCGGCGCGATTTTTACGCCCATCTTGGCCCCTGGCAGCGAGCCCAGATTGCCCGGCATCCGCAGCGACCGCACACCCTCGATTGGATCAGCCTCATGTGCACGGATTTCATCGAGCTTCATGGCGATCGCGGTTTCGCTGACGACAAGGCCCTGGTCGCCGGTCTGGCCAAGTTCCGTGGCCGGCCGGTCGCTGTCATCGGCCAGCAGAAGGGAAGGGATACCAAGCAGCGCGTTATTCGGAATTTTGGTCAGCCCAAGCCCGAAGGCTATCGCAAGGCTCTCCGGGTCATGGAACTCGCCGCCAAATTCGGCCGCCCGATCCTTACGTTCATCGACACGCCCGGTGCGTATCCCGGCATCGACGCCGAAGAGCGCGGCCAGGGAGAGGCGATTGCCCTCAATCTGCGCGAAATGGCACGCTTGCCCGTACCCGTGATCGTCACCGTAACCGGCGAAGGCGGTTCGGGGGGAGCGCTCGCCATCGCCATCGGGGATCGCGTCAACATCCTCGAAAATGGTTTCTATTCCGTGATCTCTCCGGAGGGCTGCGCTTCCATCATCTGGCGCGATTCCACCAAAGCGGAGACGGCCGCCATCGCCATGAAGATCATGGCGCCCGATCTGCGCGACCTCGGTATCATCGACGAAATCGTTCCTGAGCCGGATGGCGGTGCCCACAGCGACCATGAGGGTGCTGCAAAGCTGCTCGGCGACGTCATCGAGCGGCAACTCCTTGCACTCACGACCCATCCCGCTCGCCAGCTCTTGAACGACCGCTATGAAAAGTTTCGCCGCATGTGTCAGTACTTCGACCTGGCCTCCTAGTCCGGAGTGCCGCGGCGTACCACGGTGGAAGGTTTTTTGCCGTCGCAAGAAAGAAAGGGCTCGGTCTCCCCTCTGTCCCCGTCGCGCGGCCCATCTCGAACGGACTTTTCGCTGATCGTAGGTCCTGCTAACTGGCTTCCGGCCTCTTTACCCACCCCCCGTAGCACATTCGCTACCTCCTCCGCATCCTGTCGTTGTCCCGCCTGGTTCTCCCGACTACTCTGAATAGGCAAAGTGACCCAACGCCCCGGGGGACTCTTCTCCGCACTGCTTGCAAAGGACAAGGCCTCATCATGTCGGAACCGTTTCGTCCGTACGAAAAACTTGTCGATATCACCATCATGGGGAAGAAGTTCCAGGTCCCGGAGCGCAATTCTTTGCTTCGCTGCTTCCAGTTCATCAGCCCGGAAACGATCCCGTACGGGCGCTTTTGCTGGAATCAGGACTGTCAATATTGTCGGGTCCTGTGCCAACTTCCCGATGACGACGAACCCCGCGAAATGCTCTCCTGCAAATTCATCGTCATGCCGGGCATGGAAGTCACGGACATGAGCCAGGAATTGAAGTGGTGCCTTCGCTCCAAGCTTCCCTCAGACGCCGCAGTATCCAAATAACGCGGCAGACCGTTGCATCCTGCTTGTGCGTCTCACACCGTCGCGACCCTCGCTAGCGTGCGCGAGTGCCTGCAGCTGGCAGCCCGAAAGCGGGTCTTCTCTGCAGATTTGCCTCGCAGCCTCTCTTGCTCTAGGCTGTCTTTAACCATGCCTGACCCTGTCCTTCTCCCTTGCGATGGCTGCGGCCAACTGGTGAGCTCCGGCCACATTTCGCGGCGCCTCAAACGTCTCGCCTGGTCCACACGATTTCGGCCGGTCCACATCCAGAGTTTGCTCCTTGGAGGCATCGCTGCCAGCCTCGATTCCGAATTTCTGTATGCGCCGGAATCCTCCTTTGCAGGGGAGGCCGGCAACCTGCTTCGTGCAGCCCAGATTTCCACGAAAGGGAAGTCCCCTGAAGCCATCCTTGGCGAATTCCAGAAGCGCGGGTTGATGCTGGTGCACGTCGTCGAGTGTCCGCTCGAGAAGGACACGTCGGATTTCGATTCCGCCCAGTTGCTCGGACGGCAGCTTCACTCGACCGTCGCCCGGATTCGGCGCTCCCTGAAACCGAAGCGTGTTCTCCTGTTTTCTCCGACTATCGAGCCCGTGGCAGAAGCGCTCCGCGGGGCAGAACTTGGATGCCCCGTGTGGCCATTGGCCGGGGAGATTTTTCTTCCGACGAATGACCCTACACCAGGAGACATTCGCGCCCTCGAAGCGGCCCTGTCCGGTGCTAATACCCCTGCTATCTAGACGTTGCAATGTGACGGGCGTCACTGTCTCGGGTGACGTCGTGACCGATACTGCAGTCGTACGTCATGCTTCTCGGTATGCTATGATTTCATTCTGAACACACTGCTGGTGGGGTGATTTGTGCAGACTCGAGCGAAATTCGGCGTTGGTATTGGAGTCATCGTAGTGTCGCTGGCCTTCCTGGCCTGGCTCGGCTACGGCGAGAGCAAGACCTATTACCACACCATCGCGGAATATCAGACTCTTCAAGGCTCCGCTCGCAACCATCGTATGCGCTTGGCCGGGACGGTTGCTCCCGGAACCATCAAGCACCTTCCGGGGAGGGTCGATTTTGTCCTGGAAGAAGAGGGAAAAACCCTGCCGGTCAGTTATGTGGGCACCGATCCGTTGCCGGACACCTTTGTTGACAAGTCCCAGGCCCTGGTCGAAGGCCGTCCCTCCAATGATGGCAAGTTTGTCGCTGAACATGTTCAGGCCAAGTGCGCGTCGAAATATGAAGCCGCACCCGGTGGCGATCGACCGGCGTCCACTGGCACGACGCAAACCAGCAGCATGTAACGCGCCCGTTGAATCTAGTCTAGGGGGAGGGCGGAAGGCCTATGGATGTATTCGGTAGTTTTTCGCTTCTGCTCGCATTTGTGTGCGCGGTCTATGCTTTTGCAGGGGGCATCGCCGCCATCATCACGCGGCATCCGCTGCTTATCAAGAGTTCGCGCCAGGCCGGCATCGCCACCTGCGTCCTGATCTTTTTTGCCACCTTCAGCGTCGAGTATCTCCTGTTTACCGACAATTTCTCGATGGCCTACGTGGTCAGCCACTCGAACCGCGATCTCTCCGCTTTCTACAAAGTTGCCGCGCTGTGGGCCGGCCAGGAAGGTTCGCTGCTGTTCTGGAGCGCTCTTCTCTCGATCTACGTGATCTCTGTCCTGATCGCCTATCGCAACAAGAACGGCGAATTGATGCCCTACGTCGGTGTCATACTCGCCGGCGTCCAGATCTTCTTTCTGACGTTGAACAACTTCGTCGAGAATCCCTTCAAAACCCTCGCGACGGTCAACTCGAGCGGCGTTCTCCAGGCCTTCACCCGTATGGACGGCAACGGCCTCAATCCGCTGCTTCAGTATCCGGAAATGGTGATCCACCCGCCGAACCTGTACTCCGGCTATACCGGTTTCACCATTCCTTTTGCCTTTGCTCTCGGCGCCTTGCTGGCCCGCTATCCCGGTGAGAAGTGGATTCACCTGACCCGCAAATGGACCATGGTTGCCTGGTGCTTCCAGTCCGTTGGAATTCTACTGGGCGCCCACTGGGCCTACGCCGTTCTCGGTTGGGGCGGCTACTGGGGTTGGGACCCGGTCGAAAATGCTTCGCTGCTTCCCTGGCTCTCCGGCACCGCCTTCCTCCACTCCGTGATGATGCAGGAAAAGCGCGGGATGATGAAGGTCTGGAACGTTTGGCTGGTTTTCTCGACCTTCCTGCTCTGTATTCTCGGGACATTTCTCACCCGCAGCGGCGTCGTCAGCTCTGTTCACGCCTTCGCCAACTCCCACATCGGCCCCTGGTTTGTCGGCTTTATCATCCTGACCATCTGTGTCTGTTCGGTCGCCTACCTCAAGAACCGCGACTACCTGAAGAGCGAAAATGTTCTTGATTCCATGATCTCGAGGGAATCCAGTTTTCTGTTCAACAATCTGCTCTTCCTGGTCGCTTGCATCGCCGTTCTCTCGGGCACGCTCTTTCCGGTCTTTTCGGAGTGGTTCACGAGCAACCGCATCAGCGTAGGCGCTCCCTTTTTCAATAAAGTCATGATTCCGATTGGCCTGGCCATTCTTTTCCTGACCGGCGTTGGCCCGCTCCTTGCCTGGCGCAGCACGTCGGTCGACAGCCTGAAACGAAATTTCGGCTGGCCGCTGATCGTTGGCATCCTGACCGCCGTCGCGGTCTTCTTGATGGGTTATCGTGACCCTGCTTCGATGCTCTGCCTGGCTCTGTGCGGTTTCGTCTTCTGGACCATCGCCATGGAGTTTTACCGCGGCGCAAAGGTCATTCGGGCCCGCACCGGCATGAGTCTGATGATGGCTGCGCACGAACTGGCCATGCGCAATACCCGCCGCTACGGCGGTTACGTCGTGCACTTCGGCATGGTCCTCATCTTTATCGGCCTTGCCGGATCGGCCTTCAATAGCGAAGTGCAGAAAGCCATGAGCGTTGGCGACTCCATGAAACTGGGACCATACACTTTGGTTCTGCAGAGTGGGGACACCAAGGTCGACAAGAATTACACCGCGCAGCGCATGATCGTCGAAGTGCTGAAAGGGAACAAGCAGATCATGCTGCTCTATCCGGAGAAGCGCCAATTCCAGGGCACCGAGCAGGGCGCCGGCACCATGGTCGCCATCTACTCCACGCTGCGTGAAGACCTGTATGTCGTGTACGCCGGCATGGACCCGGAAACGAACGTGCCCGTGATCCACGCCTTCTTGAATCCGCTCGTAAAATGGATCTGGCTCGGTGGCGTTTGGGTGGTCATGGGGACCTTGCTTGCCCTGATGCCCAACCGCCGCGTTGGCTTGGCTCTGGCTCCGGCTGCTCAAGCCATTCTTCCTCCAGGAACACCGGCGCTCAATCCGACAGCCACATTGCGAGAGGGTCATGACTAGTCGAAAGCGAATCGCGTTTCTAGTCGTCTTCGTGGCGTTCGCCCTCGCGCCTCTCGTTGTCGCCCAGGTCGCCTATTCTGCGCACGCCAAACAGATCGGCATGCACCTCAAGTGCATGTGCCGGGGCTGTGATATGTCCGCAGGTGGCTGCGCCCATCCAGGAGGCGCTTTCTCCGGCCCCTGTGATACTGCCAAGTCCATGCTTCAGGAAGTGGATCAGCACCTCGCCAAAGGCGAATCCGAGCAGCAGATCATCGAAGCGTTCGTGGCCAAATACGGTTCCATCGTTTACGTCGAGCCGCCCAAGAAAGGCTTTGGGCTGGTCGCCTGGCTGATGCCCGTTTTTTACGCCGCGATTGGCCTGGGCTTGCTGGTTTTCATTGTCAACAAATGGCGCAAACGCCAGCTTGCGACTGCTCCGGCTCTGCCCGCTGTTCCAAGCGAAGCTCTCGACCGGGCCCGTGCGCAAGCGGCTCGCGAGACTGAGGACTGACACGATGTTTGCTTCGATTCACCTACTCTTGTTCGCCGCTGTGCCTGACTGGGCCGCTCTGGGCGCCTGCTTTGCGCTTGCTGCGGCCGTCTTCCTGTTCATCTTCTACATTCAGCCGGACGCTTCCGATCTCGCCCCCCATCGCACCAAGCTCGATCAACTGCTGGAGCGTCGCGATACAATCTATGACAATCTCCGCGACCTCAAATTTGAGCATCGCGCCGGCAAATATTCCGAAGGCGACTACGAACTCATGAAAACTTCTCTCGAAAGCGAAGCAGCCCTCGTTCTTACCGAAATCGAGCAGGTGACCGATTCCCAGATACGACGCCCACGCCCAGCTCGCCCTGTTGTCCCCGAGCGGAGTGCTCGATGAAGGCGATCGGTTCGCGCTTCCTTTCCATTCTCCTCATCCTCTTCGCTCTCGCCGCCGCGGCCCATGCGGGCACGCTCAGCGGCACGGTCATCAATCGCACCACCGGCAGGCCGGAACCGAATGTCGCTCTGGACCTTCTGAGCCCCACCGCGGGGATGGCCGAACTTGCGACTGCCACGAGCGACGCCCAGGGCCACTTCAGCGTGACCAAGGATTCCATCGGCATGGCGCCAGTTCTCATCCGCGCCACCTTTCACGACGTTAGCTTTAATACCTTTGCCCCGCCGGGCCGTCCCGAAGTCGAAGTGGAAGTCTTCGATATCTCGCAGGACCCCAAAACCATCACCGTTCCGTCACACGTCATCATTTTTCAACCCGAGAATGGCAAACTGGTCGGCGCCGAAGAGTACTCCATTCAGAACGTGTCCCAGCCGGCTTCCGCCTATTACCGCAGCGAAGGCAATTTCGATTTTTCGATACCCGAAGGCGCCACTCTCGGCCAGGTCAGCACGACCACGACCATGGGCATGGCCGTCTCGCAGGCTTCGATCGACAAGGGCAAGGGGCGTATCGCCATCGCTTACCCCTTCCGCCCGGGCCAGACCAATGTCCGTCTCTCCTACGAACTGCCCTATACCAGCAACTCCGCCACACTCAAGCTGCCGGCAACCTACGCCGGATCAAAGATACTTGTCGTGGTTCCTCCTGGCGTGACGGTGAAGGCGGATGGTTTGACCGCCGCGGGACAGGAGCAGGGCATGCTGGTCTACACCCACGAACCACTGCCAGCAAAGGGTATTCTCTCCGTGAGCCTGTCCGGGGTCGGCGCTCCGCAGCCTGCCGGTGACGACCAGAGCCAGGGGCAGGGAGAAACCCAAGAAGGAAATTCCCGTCAGGGTCCGGAAGTCATCGCTGCGCCAAGCCGATTGGACGATTTCAAGTGGTTTCTCGTCGCAGGTCTGGTGGCCCTGTTCGCCATGGGGGCACTCCTGCTGAGCCGCAAGCAGGTCGTGGTCACTTCGTCCGAGGAAGAAGACGAAGCTCCGGTGTCGAAGAAGGCTGCTTCTCAAGGCAAGTCCAAGAAATCGGATCCTGTTCCTCCGGCGAACGTTGCTGCCGCCGTAGAGATGCCGGCCGGGGTCACCCTGGAGTCACTCAAGGACCAGATTTTCCGTTTGGAGCTTCGTCGCCAGGCCGGCACGATTTCCGAGGAAGACTATGTACGCGAGAAAGCCAATTTCGAGAAGCTTCTTCGCGACCTGGTTCAAGGCTAGCGGCTCCTTTTTGCGCTCGACTGAGGAGCCGGGCCATCAGCTCCGGCAGTCTGCGATCAGCAAATGTTGGGCTTTAACCGTTCGCGTATGGGCGGTTTTGCTGGTCTCTCGAAAGGCTGGTAGCCTCGGGCGCTCCACCCAAGGTAAATAGAATTTGCCCGGATTCACGGGCGCATGACGGAAAAAACCTGTGCCTCCGACACCCACGCTCTCGCCAACAGGCCTTCGCTTCGAGAACATTGACAAGCGATTTGGCGGACTCTTCGCCCTCCGTCGTGTCTCGCTCGAGATTGCCCCGGGTGAATGTGTGGTCCTGGCCGGCCGCAACGGTTCCGGTAAAACCACCCTTCTTCGCATCGCCGCCCGCATTGTTCGCCCAACGGCAGGGAAGCTCTCCTTCCCGGGCGCTACCTCGGAAGCGGCAGGAAACGGCCGACCCGGTTACGTTGCCCACACCACCATGGTTTACGACGAGCTCTCGGCGGAGGAAAATCTCGTCCTCTTCGCCAAACTCCAGGGTGTATCGGAGCCCGCGGCGCGGGCCGAAGAGCTGCTTCGTGAAGTGGGCCTCTACGAGCGCCGGGCCTCTCTCGTTCGCACCTTCTCGCGCGGAATGCGCCAGCGCATCGCCATTGCTCGTGCCCTGGTGCATCGCCCGTCGGTTCTTCTCTTTGACGAACCGGCCACGGGCCTCGATCCTCTGGGCATCTCCTGGCTCGCCAAATCTCTTGGTGAAGTCAACCGTTCCGGCTGTACCGTGGTCATGAGCCTTCACGGGGAATCGGAAATCTCTCGTCTGGCCACCCGCGCCGTTCAGCTGGATGCCGGCTCGGTCGTCGCCGATACCAGGAACGGGGCCTCCCTCCACTCGATCCTCACCTTCGGAGGGGCCTGATCACACCATGAGCCTCCTCACGAACACCGCCACACTTCTCGGCAAGGAACTGCGCACCGAGTTCCGCTCCCGGGAACTCCTTACCACCACCGTCGTCTTCATTCTGGTCGTTCTCATTCTCTTCAGCTTCGCCATCAGCCCCACGGCGGAGGAGTCGCGCGAGTTTGGCCCGGGACTTCTCTGGCTTGCAATCCTCTTCGCCGCCTCGCTGATGCTGCAACCCTGCTTCCTCCGCGAACAGTCCAACGACACCCTCAGCTCTCTTCGTCTGGCGGTGGACGATCCTTTCGCCATTTTCCTCGCCAAGCTTGTCGCCAATACGCTTTTCCTGCTCCTCACGGAAATCCTGATGCTGCCGCTGTTCGCGGTGTTCTATAACATCCCGATCCTTCCGCAACTCCGCTATCTCCTTCTCGTCCTGTTCCTCGGCAGTCTCGGGATCTCCATTGCCGGCACGGCCCTGTCCGCCATTTCCGCGCAAGCCCGGATGCGCGAACTGCTTTTGCCGCTGCTGTTGCTGCCCTTACTTACGCCCATCCTGGTTGTCAGCGCCACAGTCAGTGTCAGCTTGCTCGACCGTGAACCCGTGGTTCTGTGGAAGGGAATCGGCTTCCTGGCGATTTTCGATCTGGTTTTTTTGACGGCGCTGTGGCTTTTCGGCGAATATCTTCTGGAGGAGTAATTCACCATGGCTAAACGTATCCTTCTCGGCGCCGTGGCCATCTTGCTCGTGATCGCGTCGGCCTACGCTTCGTTCTACATTGCGCCCGAAGAACGCACGATGGGCGTGATCCAGCGCATTTTTTATTTCCATGTGGGCAGCGCCTGGGCCGGTATGGACGCCTTCCTGGTCTGCTTTATCGCCAACCTTCTCTATGTCTGGCGCCGCCAGCCGAAGTACGACTGGCTCGCGGTCTCCTCTGCCGAGGTCGGCCTGGTCCTGACTACGGTAGTCCTGATCACCGGTCCCATCTGGGCGCATCCAGTCTGGGGGATCTGGTGGACCTGGGACGCCCGCCTGACGTCGACCTTTGTTCTCTGGCTGCTCTACGTCTCCTACCTCCTCCTGCGCACTCTCGTCGAAGAACAGGATCGCCGCGCCCTGCTCAGCTCGCTGTTCGGCATCTTTGCTTTCCTCGATGTGCCGCTGGTTTTCGGCGCCATACGCTGGTGGCGTACCCAGCACCCCTCCCCGGTGATCAT
The DNA here is from genome assembly GCA_963842585.1 of Candidatus Acidiferrales bacterium. GTDB lineage: Bacteria > Acidobacteriota > Terriglobia > Acidiferrales > UBA7541 > Acidiferrum. Next base: position 754,653 of record CAWJHG010000006.1, on the reverse strand, counting down.
GGGCGGCCAGGGTTCCGGTCTCGATCCCACCATGAAGAAGGTTTTCTTCTTCACGGTCCTGGCCATGAATGTCTTTGCGGCGTTCCTGATTGTCGAGCGCTATATTCTTGAGAAACTGAAGCACGAAGTGGATATTCTGCAGCGGGAAGCGGAGGCCTAATGAAGAACCTGGATAGCGTATTTGCGGCGTACGTCATCGGGTGGGGTATTTTTTTCGTTTTCTACCTCACCATCGCCAAGCGAACTTCCGATCTGCGTACCGAAATCGAACGCCTGAGGGCGCTGCTCCCGCACGCAAAGTAGACTCGGAGCCGGATCTCAAGCCCCCGAGGACTCTGTTCTTCGTGCCCGAAGAAAAGGATCACCCGTGAGCACCAGCAACAAGAAACGCGTCGGCATCGTCCTGTTTCAATTGGGCGGCCCTGATTCGCTCGACACCGTCGAGCCCTTCCTCCGTAATTTGTTCCTCGATCCGGACATCATCCCGCTTGGCCCGGTCAATTTTATTCGCGGCCCTCTCGCCCGATTCATCGCCAAGAAACGCAGCGTTCCCGTAGCAGCCCGCTATGCCCAGATCGGCCGCCGCTCTCCGATCGGCATTCTGACCGAACGCCAGCGCGTTCGCCTGCTGAAATCTCTTGAACCCTACATCGAACCGGTCGCCGTCACCGCCATGCGCTACTGGAAGCCCCTCACCGAGGATGCCGTCGCCAAGATTAAGAACGAGCAGCGCCTCGACGAACTCGTCCTTCTCCCGCTCTATCCCCACTATTCCTACGCGACCACTCTCAGCAGCTTGAAAGAGTGGCGCCGGGTGTACGGTGAACCCGTTGACACACTCCCCGAGCGCACGATCGAGGATTTCTACGACCATCCTCTATACATTCAGGCGCTGGTGACCAACATCGGCAAGATCCTCAGGCAGTTTCCCGACTCCTCCCGCATCCATCTCGTTTTCAGCGCCCACGGTCTCCCGCTTAGCCTGGTCGAGAAGGGCGATCCCTATCCCCGCCACGTGGAAGAAACGGTTCGCCTCGTTTGCGAGCAGGGCGCCAAGCAATTCTCTCACTGGCCGAAGATCCATCTTCTCTGCTTCCAGAGCAAGGTCGGTCCCGCCAAATGGCTCGAACCCTCCTTCGTTGGCACTCTCGAGCGCCTCGGCCATGAAGGCGTCAAGGAGATGCTGGTTGTTCCGATCTCCTTTGTCACCGAACACATCGAAACACTCCATGAAATCAATATCGAGGGCCGTGCCGACGCCAAGAAGGCCGGGATCGAGCGCTTTCGTATGATGCCCGCGGTGGGCGATTCCCCCGCCTTCATTACTGCCCTGCGCGATCTGGTTCTCCGCGCCGTCGAAATCCACCCCGTATAGGGCCGGGATTCTCGGGCGGTGCGCCAAGTCGGGGGCACAGCAATCGAGCTGTTTGATCGCAGGGTGAGTGCGTACGAGGCTCACCGCCTCCTGGTTTCGAGCCCCGGTTCTCCCTCCCCCTTTTCCTGTCATCGATTCCTTGATACACTCCTCCCCGGTTCAGGGCAGTCGCCTTATTTCTCTTTTCACGTTGCGATATACTCTGTGTTTCGGGTTTGGGGCCCGAAATTCATGATGGCTACTTATCATTCCGGCGTTCATAAATACGCCGTCTTTCTCGTTCTGTGGGCCGCGGTGCTCCTCACCGCCGGCGCACTGGTCACTTCTGAAGACGCGGCCCTGGCCGTTCCCGACTGGCCGCTTTCCTACGGCACCTTGAATCCTCCGATGGTCGGTGGCATCGCCTTTGAACACTCTCACCGTCTGATTGCGGCAGGCCTCGGTGTGCTCATCATCGGCCTTGCCTTCCTCCTGTGGCGGTACGAAGAGCGGCCCTGGATGAAATGGCTTGGCGTGGCCGCCCTGGTCGGAGTCATTTTTCAAGGCATCCTCGGCGGTCTGACGGTCCTCAAGATGCTCCACTACTGGCTGCCGGTCATGCACGCCTGTACCGCGGAGATCGAATTCGCCATCCTCGTCAGCATTGCCTTCTTTACCAGCCATTGGTACATGCAGAGCCTCCCGCAGTACACCGATCACGGCTCACCCTCGATCCATTCCATCGTTACCTTGAATGCCTTCGTGATCTTTCTCCAGGTCCTCGTTGGTGCCGGTTTCCGCCATAAATATATCTCCCTGAAGCCGCACGTGTTCGGCGCTCCTATCGTGCTCGCGATGGTTCTCTGGACTGCCGCGACGCTTCGCCGCCGCTTCCCCGAAGTGAAGGCCATCGCCCGCGTCAGGATCCTGCTGCATTCTCTGGTTGGCATTCAGATTCTCCTCGGGCTCCTCGCACTCTGGACCCGCATCCGGTCTGCCGATGATCCGCAGCCGTTGCCCCCGGTTGTGTTCTCGACCGTGATCCACACCGTTGTTGGGGCCACACTCTTCGCCGCCTCGATTGTTACTGTTCTGGTCTGCTATCGTCTGGTCCCAACGAAAAGGGAAGTGATCTTCGCCACAACGAAAGGTGAGGTGCCTGCTTAATGCCGAACTCCCGGACTGCCACGCTCGCGCAGCCTACGAAGCTCAGCGCCTATATTGCACTCACCAAGCCGGACGTCTCTTTTCTTGTCCTAATGACCACTGGTGCGGGCTTCTTTATGGGTGTCCGCGGCCCTATTCCATGGCTGCACATGATTCACGTCGTTTGCGGCACCATGCTGATCGCTGCCGGCACAGCCGCCCTGAACCACTACATTGAGCGAGAATCCGATCGCTCTATGAGGCGCACCGCCTCGCGGCCGCTCCCCACGGGGCAGCTTACGCCTGACGAAGCGCTGCGTTTCGGTCTGTTGTTCTGTGTTGCTGGTGCCATCGACCTCTTTTTCGTTGCCGGCTACATCCCTTGTCTGCTCGGCGTCGCCACCAGCGTCAGCTACCTGCTGGCCTACACGCCGCTCAAGACCCGCACCGTCTGGGCCACGTTCGTTGGCGCCTTTCCCGGTGCCATTCCGCCCATGATTGGCTGGACAGCGGCCACCGGCAAGCTCGACGCAGGCGCCTGGCTGCTCTTCGCCATTCTGTTCGTCTGGCAGTTCCCGCACTTCCACGCCATCAGCTGGATGTACCGCGAAGACTACGCCCGTGCCGGCATCCTCATGCTTCCTGTTGTCGACAAAGATGGCACCCGTACGTTTCGCCAGATCATTCTCTATGCCAGCGCCCTCATTGCCATCAGCCTGTTACCCGCCGTTATGGGGTTCGCCGGTGTGCTCTACTTCTTTGGCGCCCTGGTCACCTGCACGGCCAGCCTGCAGGTCTGCCTGTGGGCCGCCAGCGCAAAGACCAATACCCGCGCCAAGTGGCTCATGCACGCCACGGTCCTGCATATCCCGATTCTCTTAGGCCTGATGATGTACGACAAACTCCCTCGCTGACAGTTGGGCTTGCGGTGGAGTGACTACGTCAGAGAATTCGATTTTCCTGTTTTCTGGAAATTCCAAAGACTGTTATCCCGCAGCTGCGTCTGAACGGAAAGGTCCACCAACTCATGTCCCACGCCGCTCTAAACGCCACCTTGAACGGTATAAGCGCCATTCTTCTGGCCGCGGGATATCTGGCTATCCGCAGCGGCAAACGCGAACTGCACAAGAAGCTCATGGTCAGCGCGTTCTTGGTCTCTTGCGCTTTCCTTGTTTCCTACCTCATTTACCACTACCGCATTCATCAGGTTATCCACTTCGCGGGCCAGGGTTGGATCCGCCCGGTCTACTTTACGCTGCTCCTCTCGCATACCATCCTTGCGGTCGCGATCGTCCCGCTTATTCTCATTACCCTCCGTCGTGCCTGGCTGCAGAAATTCGATAAGCACCGCATCATTGCCCGCTGGACTCTTCCACTTTGGTTCTATGTCTCCGTCACGGGAGTCATCGTGTACCTGATGGTCTATCAAATCTACGCGCCGAACTAAGCCAACTCGACGGCGGACCCGCCATGCCGAACTTCCGGGAGAATTGTGCTGCACTCTCGGCCCTGTCGGGCCCTGCTTTCCCCGATTACTGAGATCGTAAGCGGAGGGCGTTCGAGAGGCCAGCCTGGCGGTCAAAGACGACTCGAAATCCGAGCCAAAATAAAACTGGGCCGACCCGATTTCTCGGGTCGGCCCAGGATGAGTTGTGGCAAAGCCTCTTCAGTTCGAGGCAGCAGCTTGGTTGATGAAGATATACAGCAACGGTTGGGTGTTATCTCCGTTATTGTCGATGGCCAGGATAAGAGGCCCGTTGGTTACGAGAAGCTTGCTACTGTCGTCGAAGTTTCCAGAGCCGTCCGTGTTAATCGTTATTGCTCCGCTCACGGGTACGGCCGCCTGTTGACCTGCGTTCTCGCCGGTAGTGGTAACGGTGTCGATAGTACCCGTATAGGTGCTATTGCCGGGGAAGTTGAACGTCCCGACCTCGGAGCCATTGGAAGCTTCCGGGTCCTCAGCTGTGCCGTTCGCGTAGCTGCCCTGAACGCTCGTTGCCGAGAAACTCGGTGCAGCGGTTCCTTGTAGCACCGAGATCCCGGTGGTAGCGAAGGAGTCGGTGCCCACGAGGAAGGCCACAATGCCATCATCGGGAGAGCTTGAAGTCAGGTAAGCGATGGGAGGGGCGCTGCCGAGCCCCGTAAAGGCGATCCGCTGCCCGCCGGTTGTGCTGGTCGTAGAGAAAGTTGCATTGGTGTAGGGAGTCGTGGCGGTGATTCCAGCGTCGTTACTGTAGAACGTCGCCGTTGAAATGGTCCCGCCGGTCGCGGTGCTGGTCGCCTGAACAGTGCCGATGGATACGTAATTGCCGATGTTGTCAGCGTCCCACCCGTTGGTCGCAGTTAAATAGTACCCGTTAAAGACTCCCGATGTGGTCGACGACTGCAAAGCACGGCCACTCAGAAGGAACGACTGGGGCGTCCCGTTCGAGCTCGCGTTGTTCGAGAGGATGAAGACATCCCCTGCGTTGACAATGTAGTAGGTAAAAGTGAATGCGATATAAGTGTCACCGTTGGCAGTGATGGTGTAGCTCCCAGTCCCACGACCGGTCGTTGTGGAGGCGGAGTTGAGGGCGCCATTTCCCCCGGATAGTTCGCCGGTCGGCGGTTGTGCAGTGACGATTGCGTCTGCTGTACCGGCCAAAGTCCCAGCGGTGTTTGTAAAGTTACCGGCAACCCCGGCTCGGATACTGTCGCCATTCGAGTCTGTCACATACCATCCCTGCAGACCGAAAGCGAAACTGGGCGCGAGACTCGAGACCGCAAAATCGGTCGCTGTCTGCTGGTACATGCTACCCGCGGCAGCGGCTCCGGTAGTTGCGTAGTCGAATTCCTCGATGCGTCCGGTTGTATAGCCCTGGCTGACGGAGAAACTGTAGAGTACCCAAGCAGGGAGACTAGACTGCTGCGGGGTTGCTTTCGACTTTGCCAGATTGCGGAGGGAGCTATGCTTGGCTCCGGGAGTCCGCCTCTTGGCTGTCGATCTGGCGTTGTCCGCGCTCGTGGTAGTGAAAGCAAGGTATAGGCAGCCTCGACCATCCACGCCGTAGGTGTAGAAGCTCGAGGTGAGGTCCACTGTGAAATGTTGGGGTCCGAGGGCCAAGCCGAGGAAGTCAACATCCGCAGCCGTGATTCCGGCGTTTCCAGTGGTCGGAAAGGTTCCGGCAGGGGTGAAGCTTCCAGCCCATGCAATAGGTTCGCCGTTAATGTCGCTACCTTGCGCCAAGAACGCGAAGGGCAGCGTCAATGCCCCTTCGTTTCCTCGTGCCGATGTAGTGGGAGAACATACAGTTGCAGCCGCGGATCCGCTCACGATTCCCGAGTAAGCCTGCAGACCGGAACCCTGCGGCGTCGCCGAATCGGTTACCGAGAGGCTGAAGGAATATGGCCCCGTTGCCGTAGGTGTTCCTGTGATAGTGATGGAAGTGCCCGTCGAGGTGAGTGTCGTCGAGCTTGTTACGGTGCCATTATTCAAAACCAAACCCGTTGGCAAGGCACCCTGGGTGACAGTCCAGGTATAGGGGCCGGTGGTGGCAGGAGTGAAGGACACCGCAATTGGGTTGGGCAAAGGAGTGCCGTTTACCAGAGCACCGAGCGAAGTCGGGGTGATTACGAGAGCTGCGCCGCCGGCGATGTCGATACTCACGTCATAAGTTGCCGTGCGAGATTTCGAATCCGTCAGAGTTACAACAACGGCATAGGTTCCCGCGGTAGTCGGCGTACCAGAGACAGTGAGTGTGGTGGTCGTGGCCCCGGACAAGGCTAGTCCAGGGGGCAGGCCGGTGGCGGTCCATGTGTAGGGTTGCGTTCCCCCTGCACCAGTGAGCGTGCCGGTGTATGCCGCACCCGTACTTCCGGAACTTGCCAACGACCCGGAAATAACTAGTTTTGGCGTACTACTGCAACCAACAAACTGGAAACTCAAAAAAACCATTGCTAATAGAATTGCGAAGCAGTTTCTGCGGTTCATTGCGTCTCCTCAGGAATAAATTTTGCAAGTCGCGATGGGCGGATCGCAGCGCGCTAGTTGCTGTATGTTTAATACCGAAATGGTACTGCGGGCCTACTGACAACATGTCTACGAAGGCGGGCGACTCATTCTAACCCGAAGGCACTGAATGGCAAGCGAAATCTGAGCAAGCCTCGGGAGACGGGGTTAAGGCCAAGAAAACGGGCCATCCCGCCCGCGGGAGGTGATACGCTTTGGGATTCCGCAGCATCAGACTATCCATGAAGATCCTTCTTTTCGGGGCGACCGGCTCGGCAGGTGCTGCCGCGCTCGATGCCTGCCTCTCGGCCTCGATCGTAGACGAAGTCCGCGCCATCTCGCGCCGCCCCTTGATGAACACGCATGCGAAGCTCCGCACCTATGTCCACAAGGATTTCCTCGATTACTCTACCGTGCAAGAAGCCTTCCGCTCCATTGATGCCTGCCTGTTCTGCCTCGGCGTCTCCTCGACGCAAGTCTCGAAAGAGGACTACCGCAAGGTCACGTACTCCTACACCCTGGCCGCGGCCCAGATGTTCAAGTCTCAGTGTCCGGATGCGGCCTTCCACTACATCAGCGGGCAGGGAACGAAGCCCGGCAGCCGGATGTTCTGGTCGCAGGTAAAAGCCCAGGTTGAACTCGACCTCATCCAACTCGTTGCCGCCGATTGCTGGCGCCCTGCTTTTATCGACGCTAAACCCTCTTCGACACTCCCGAAAATCTACGCTCTCCTGCATCCCATCGGCCGTCTTCTGACGCCATTCCCTGGTCTGTACATCGACGGCCGCGATCTTGGCCGAGCTATGCTCCAGGCCACCGTCGAAAAACTGCGCAGGCGGATCATCGAAAACAGAGAAATCCGCGAGATCGCTGCTCGCGCCAAGTTTTGATTCCGCTGGAGGCGTGCATGCCCTCGTGAGAAGCAGATTTCTCGCCCGAAGGATCCCACCTTAAGGGCGGCGGCGATATCACTCCGCTGATGCATATAATAACGGTCCGAAGGTGACCGGTACAGGAGTGGGGCGGAAGGGGGTCGTCTACAGACCGTCTGCTCGGCGCGACGCTCAGATGTGGGGAAGTGCGGCAATCACGGCGTCGGTAAACTCTACTGTGGTGGCCCTTCCACCCAAATCCCGGGTCATGTGCTTTCCTTCCCGATACACCTTCCACAGGGCCTGCTCTACCCGGTCGGCCGTGAACGCTTCGCCAATGTAATTCAACATCAAGATCGAACTCATCAGCAGGGCCGTCGGGTTGGCAACACCTTTGCCCGCAATATCCGGGGCCGTGCCGTGCACCGCCTCAAAGATCGCGCCCTCGGCCCCGATATTTCCACTCGGCACCACGCCTAACCCGCCCACCAGTCCTGCGGCCAGATCACTCATCACGTCGCCATACAAATTCGGCAGCAGCAGAATGTCAAACTGTCCCGGGTCGATGACGATCTGCATGCAGGCATTGTCAACAATCAATTCTTTATATTCGATCTCAGGGTACTGCTCGGCCACCGCACGTACCGATCGCAAGAACAGTCCGTCACTCAACTTCATGATATTCGCTTTATGGATCGCGTGTATCTTCTTCCGGCCGACCTTTCGCGCGTACTCAAATCCGAATTTCGCAATTCTTGTCGAAGCTTTCTCGGTAATGATCTTCAGGCTCTCTACCACGCCCGGCACCACCTCATGCTCCAACCCCGAGTACAGATCCTCGGTGTTCTCCCGCACAATCACCACGTCCACGCCTTCAAAGTGCGACTTTACCCCCGGCAGATTTTTCACCGGTCGCAAATTTGCGTACAGCTCCAAGCTCTTGCGCAGCGCTACGTTCACGCTCTTCGCGCCGCCGGCGATAGCCGTTGCCATTGGTCCCTTCAGCGCCACGCGGTTTCGCCGCACCGATTCGATCGCTGCGCTGTTCAATACCTCGGCGCCAATGGTCCCTTTATCGGTATGTTCGGCCCGCGCTTCGAGCACTTCCCATTCAATCTGTACGCCCGAAGCATCGAGAATCCGCCGTACTGCCGCAGAGACTTCCGGCCCAATTCCTTCACCCGGCAACAAAGTAACTTTATGTTTCATAATGCATCTATTCTAAGGGAAGCCCTTCGGCTTGTCTTGTGGCGCAGAGTTGTTGAGCCTGGAAGGCAGGGCAGGGAGCTGAGCGGGGCCGGGCGGTTCCGGCTCGGGGCGGGATGCCAGGCTGCTGATTTCCGATGGTTCTAGCGGGCCGGCAGCGACACATTCTGTGTTGACCATTTGCCATTTTTCCGGCTGTGTTATACTGAAGATGTCAATTTTCTCGCGGCATTCCGCGAGCGGAGGCCAAAAGAATTATGATCAATTTGACGCCCGTTGCTGCAACTAAGGTCAAGGAAATCATGGGCATGCAAAATCCCGTCCCGGTAGCCTTGCGGGTTGCCGTCGTCGGTGGAGGCTGCAGCGGTTTCCAGTACCATATGGCGTTTGAGAATCAGACCAACGAGACCGACGAAGTCGTGGACTTCAACGGACTCAAAGTCGCGGTCGACCAGATGAGCTCGATGTATCTCGACGGCGTCGAAATTGATTACGTCGAGACTCTCGAAGGGGCCGGCTTCAAGTTCAACAATCCTAACGTCAAGTCCACCTGCGGCTGCGGCAGCTCCTTTAGCGTCTAAACTTATTGGCGGCCGCCTCCGGGTGGCCTGAGAATCGCATCGTCTCCGAGGCTCCTGGTAAAACGGGAGCCTTTACTTTGGGGCATTGCCAGTTCCGCCTCGTGCCGCCCAGGTTCTGTTTCCTGTTGGCACTGCCATCTCGTTCCACCCGTCAACCACACCAATCCACTTTACTTTCTGGCCTCGCACCGTCACCATATTTCCCCCTGGAGGACTTCATGGCTTCGAAACAGACCGTTCTCATCACCGGCGCCAGCACCGGCTTTGGCAGACTGAGCGCCGAAACTCTCGCCCGGAAGGGCCACACCGTCTTCGCCACCATGCGCGATCCAGCCGGCCGCAACGCCAAGAACTCCTCCGAGATCCGGTCCCTCGCGCAGAAAGAATCCCTCCCCTTGCACGTCCTCGAACTCGATGTTACCGATGACGCTTCAGTCGATCGTGCCGTTCAGGCCGCGATCGAAAAAGCTGGACGCATCGATGTCGCCATTAACAATGCGGGGTACGGTCTCATTGGGTTGGCCGAGGCTACCACCACCAAGCAGGCCCAGGAGATTATGGATACGAATTTCTTTGGTGCCGTTCGCGTGAATCGCGCCGTGCTCCCACACCTGCGCCGCCAGCAGAGCGGCCTGTTGCTGCACGTCAGCAGTGGGGCCGGCCGCATGGTCATTCCGAGTTTTGCCCTGTACTGCGCCAGTAAATTTGCGATGGAAGCTCTCGCCGAGGCCTACCACTATGAGCTGGCCGGGCAGGGAATTGAGTCTTCTATTGTTGAGCCGGGTGCCTACCAGACTCCGGTCTTCGTCAACGCGGTCAGCGCCTCGGACACGGCCCGGGCAGACACTTATGGCCCCGCGGCCGGGCTTCCTCTCATGGTGAGCAACATCCTCACGAGCACCAGTGGCAATGCCCAGGAAGTCGCCGACGCCGTGCTGCGCATCGTGGAAACGCCGGCGGGCCAACGAAAGTTGCGTTATCGGGTCAGCGTCGCGGATCTCGGAATCGACGCCATCAACGATCTCACCGAGCGCCTGCAAACCGGCCTACTCGAAGCCTTCGGCCTCACCCCTCTGACCACCTTCGTGCACCGTTCCGCGGTAGGGAACTCCTAGGCGACCGACAGGCCGGTTGTCGTTTGGAGCCAGCCATGGATCCGCCGTCCGGGGTTCTCGTTATGCCGCATTTGCATTCACCCCCGCTCCCCAATTATTCTAATCTCAAGCCCGAATGAAAATAGCACTCGCTCAATTCAATCCCACGGTTGGCGATTTCGAAGGCAATTCCGCTCGTATTCTCAGTCTGGCGGCGCAAGCCAAGCGCCTCGGCGCGGACCTGGCCGTGTTTTCCGAACTCTGTATTTGCGGCTATCTGCCTCTCGATCTTCTCGAACGCCCCGCCTTCATCCAGCGGAATCACGACACCCTGAACCGGATCGCCGCCGAAATGCCGCTTCCTGCAATCGTCGGCTACGCCGGCCGTGTGGATCACGATCACCAGCGGGCAGGGAAGTCCATCGCCAATAAAGCGGCCCTGATCAAAGAAGGCCGGGTGGTATTTGAGCAGTCCAAAATGCTTCTCCCTACCTATGACGTATTCGACGAGTCCCGCTATTTCCAGCCCGGCGACAGGCAATACGTCTACGGCCTTGGCCAGGAGCAGCTGGGCATCACCATCTGCGAAGATGTGTGGAACGACAAGACGTTCTGGGCTTCTCCCATGTACGCGCGCGATCCGGTTACGGAGCTGTTTTCCCAGGGCACCAGTGTCCTCATCAATATTTCCGCTTCGCCCTACACGATCGACAAGCGCTTCCTCCGCCTAGGCATGCTTCGCTCGATCGCGCTCCATCATCAGCGTCCCGTCATTTACGTGAATCAGGTCGGCGGCAACGACTCGCTCATCTTCGATGGCGCCAGCGTCGCACTCAACGCCAACGGTAAAATCGCAGCCCAGGCAAAAGCCTTCGAAGAGGACCTGGTGCTGTTCGACACCGTAACCGGCGAAGGCGAGCTCCATGACCTGCCCTCGGACGAAATTGCCTATGCCCATGAAGCCCTGGTCCTCGGCACCCGCGATTACGTCCGCAAATGTAAATTCAGCAAAGCCATCGTTGGTCTGAGTGGCGGGGTGGACTCCGCCGTCGTCGCTTCCATCGCAGTTTCTGCCCTGGGCACCGCGAACGTCCTGGGTGTCTCCATGCCCGGGCCGTACTCCTCGGAAGGCAGCAAAACCGACGCTCAGGCTCTCGCACGCAACCTCAATATAGAATTCCTCACGATCCCGATCGGTTCTGTCTTCGAAACCTACAAGCAGGCGCTGGCCGCTACTTTTGCTGGCCGTCCGCCCGACACCACGGAGGAAAATATTCAGGCGCGCATCCGTGGCAATTACCTGATGGCTCTTTCGAATAAATTCGGTTCCATGGTTCTCAGTACCGGCAACAAATCAGAAAACGCCGTTGGTTACTGCACCCTGTACGGCGATATGGCAGGCGGCCTTGCGGTTATTTCCGACGTCCCGAAGCTCATGGTTTACGAGCTGGCCAACTATATCAATCGCGGAAGGGAAGTAATCCCCCGCTCGACCCTCGAGAAACCTCCTTCCGCCGAGCTACGCCCGAACCAGAAGGACTCGGACTCGTTGCCGCCGTACGATGTCCTCGATCGCATCCTGAAAGCCTATATTGAAGAAGTGAAATGCCCCGAAGAGATCGCCGTCGAGACTGGCTTCGATATCACTCTGATTCGCAACATTGCCACACTGGTCGACCGTAACGAGTACAAACGTAAGCAGGCCGCTCCAGGACTTAAACTCACGTCCCGCGCCTTCGGTTTTGGCCGCCCATTTCCGATTGCCCAGCGCTTCATCCCATGAACCAGGGTCATATGCTTTTCTCGGGCAGGCAGTCACTGGTGCGGGGAGGCTTTAGGCCGACAGGGCATTACCCGACGGACTCGGGGCTTTAGTCCCAGCACGATCTGTTTTAGGATTTATAAACTGACGAACGAGGTCACGCGTGAAAACTACCCTGAAGCTGATGGTACTGACATCCCTGGCCCTGGCAGCCACTCTTGCGGCGGCTCAACAACCCGTTCCCGCCGCCACGCAGAAAACCATCGAGGCCTTCCTTCGCAACTACTACGCCTTGGGTGCAGATATCACGATCACCGTTGGCACGCCCAAGCCGATCGGCACCTCCGGACTCTCCGAAGTTCCTATCGAGGTCAAGACGCCGGAAGGCTCGGATGAAGTAAAGATGTTCCTCACGGCCGACGGCCGCTACCTGATCCGCGGGGAAGTAAACGACCTCACGAGCGATCCTCTGGCCGAGAACATAGCCAAGTTTGACCTCAAAGGTGCCCCGGTGTTCGGTGACCCCAAGGCTCCAATCACGATCGTCGAGTACGCCGACTTCGAATGTCCCGTCTGCCGGAATCTCCACGACGCGATCCGCGGCATGCTGCCGAACTACCCCCAGGTTAAATTCATCTTCAAGGAGTTCCCGATCGAGTCCATCCATCCCTGGGCCCGAACGGCTGCCATGGCGGGACGCTGCGCCTACCAGCAGGACCCCAAGGCCTTCTGGAAGATCTACGACCTCATCTACGACAACCAGGAGATTATCTCGGCCTCGAATGTCTACGACAAGATGGTGGACTATGCTGGGCGGATCGGCCTGAATGCGGATACCTTCAAGGCCTGCATGAGCGGTCCCCAGGCTTCAGCGGAGGTCGACGCCAGTCTCGCCAACGGCAAACTGCTCGACGTTCGCAGCACCCCGACCATCTTCGTCAACGGGCGCCGGCTCGCCGGCGCCGATCCCCACGCGCTGCAGCAATACATCGACTATGAGGTCGCCCGGCTGAAGCAGCCGAAGAAACCATAGACTGGCGATCCCGAACCGCTTGCCGGGATGGTAGAGAGCGAACGAGGAGAGGGAAGCCCCATCTGGGTACCCTAATAGGCTTCCTGCCCAACCTTATATTCAGCCTGATTTCGTAGTTAACATAATATAGCTTATAGGACGCGACGCCTAAGGAAATCCTGGGGATTTTGATGGTTCCCAGCGCATGGAGTCGCCCGAGGGCTGCCCTCATGCCTCCCCCTCTCCCTGCCCTTGAAACGGGGGCTTGCTGGCTCGATCGAATGGCGCCAGAAGCAAATTGCAATCGGCCTTCTACGGAATCGCGCAGGTTTTCTATCGGACCGGAGAGGTGCTACAGACGCACTTTTTTTACGGTCTGGGAGTTTTGAGAAGATCTGAACCGGCAGCAGGGGATCAGAGTTTGGGGCAAAAGTCGCCCCTTAGTTCCCTGCTCCGGCGATGGTCGTCAGTCTTCCGGCTCAAATTGAGATGTCCACAGAGGCAGACTCCGGTAGCTATCAATCGCGTCTTGGCTAGGTGCACAGAGTGGCGGGGAGAATCGGAAATCACGATCGCGGAAAGGGCTCCGCCCATCCTTCGTAGTCAGGCCGTAGCCTTAAAGGGTGGGGAGCGACCTTGAGTGGTCCAGCAAGCTTGCGTCGCTTGGTAAGGCGAACGCAGAACAGGCATCGAACTTGCCGAAATTGAGGTAGGCGGGGCGTTTGCCAACCAGGATTAGGGATGTCCGAGAATGCCTGGATATGACCGGAGATATCCGCAGATGGCAAGGCGGGCGGAGCGGAAACTCCGGGAAAACTGGATAAACTCTGCCAGCCGGATTCGACGAGATTTGGAATCCCCTTGTGCACAAGGGGCGTGACAGATTCAAAGTTTAACAAGGCTCGATGAGCGGAGGATGACGGGGCGCTATCCTTCCCGAAAACATGCGAGCTGATTCGCGCCTGTACTTGAGCTGTGACCGCATCACGACGCCCGCGGTAGGGCCCCAATAAACTGTAGTTGCGCTAGGCGCACCCTTGCACTAGAGTAGCGCCTCGAATTGCCGTGAGCGGAAGGCGCCTGACGCGCGAAAGCAGGAGGCTGGCGATGAGATTCGGCTATCGAGAGTCGGCTCTGAGTACCATCTTGGCGTTGGGCCTTGCGAGTTGTGGTGGCGGTGGCGGCACAGAGCCTTCGGAAGCACAGATGAAGGAAGCCATGGAGTACGCCATGAATCACCCGCCCGGCGAAACCGTTGGCGATCCTGTTAAGATTGCTTTTTTCAAGAAAGAAGCTTGCGACAATCCGACTCCGCAGGGCTTCCGATGCACATTCGATGTGAAGGTCACCTCGAGAAATATTGGTGCCTCGATTTATAACAATCTTTCTTTCGGCGTGTTTTATAAGGATAAGGATTCAGGCAAGTGGATGATGCGGCCGCCATTCTAATAGACCGCCCAATCGGTTCCAAGATCTCGTGGTGAGCTTGTGACCGCGCGGGAGGCCAGTCGCCCCTAGTAGTGAGACGGACCATAGAGTGAGCGGCATAGCCGAATGGATCTTGGCGTTCCACCTCTTCCCGCTCGCTTCCGTCTGCCGTTCCTGATGAGAGTCTGAACACGGTTACGGAGATGTCGAAATGAACACTGGGATAGGCCCTGTCGCAACTACTTTAGTATTAGGCTTACTTTCGACTGTCGTGGCTTTCGCTCAAGATCTGCAGAAAAACGTCGTCTATGTCTGCAACGGCGAGCGCTTGGTGATCGATAGCTGTAACATCCGCGATCTCTCGGACACCTCCACCTGCATGGTAGGGCATCCCGATACTGTTCTACCGAACGGCATCATGAAGTACACCACCGAAACACGTGGCACGCTCAAGAAACTTCTTCCTACCTGCAAGCAGCCCTCCACCGACCAAATTGCGCGCGCCAAAGCCGCAGAGAAAAAACAGAACGACCTCTATGAGGCCAACGTAAAGAAAGCGAATGAAGCCAGCTCTCCGCCTCCGTCCGCGAGCGCGCAGCCGACCGCCGGCAATGCTTCCCTGGTTCGTCCCCCGAAAACGCCCGAAGAACGCGCCATCCGCCGCTGTGTGAGCTCAGGGCGTCTTGTCGCCACCTGCACCGGCAATTCCCTGCTCGGGGCCTTCGGTCAGATGATCTCCTCGGTCCTACCCTCCGCCGCCAAGGAGCCTGCACCAGGCCCGGTGATGGCCGGGGTGTACCAGGGTGCCGGCAACTGGCGACTCGACTTCATCGATGGGGGCGTTCTGGTCAACTGCTCCACCCTATCGCCGAACCAGCAGAACTACACGCTCGAACTGAAAAATGGCCACACTCTTTTGACCATCGACACTACACCCAAGCCTCTGGTCCTGACCTTCAAACCCGATGGAACCATCGTCGGTCCGGGCCCGGTGACGATCGATGGTGTCGTGGCCGCTGGCTACGTCAACGGTGCCGCAGGGACGAACGCTCAGTACAAGGACCAGTATGGCAACCTCTACGATGCCGCTGGTAACCGCGTCCCGGGGAACGAAAACGCCGGGCACACTGTCTTTTCTCCCAGAAAAGCCACCTGTCCTGCGCTTAACCTCACTTCTAAAGGAGCGGGCGTTGGTGTGCAGACGATGCAAACCGATTTACTAAAATCCATGTTCAGCGACGGCGACAAAGGCCCACCCACGCCTCCCGGCATCCGAATGCGCGGCATCTTCGCAGCCTCCACCGGGTTCAGCGCAGAGTTTTATCCTGAATCTGTGATCCTCGGTTGTGGTCCCGACGCCGCGCGCGCCTATCCCTATTCAGTTGTCGCCGACGGCGCCAGGGCGCAGGTAAAAATCGATGCGCCGGATCATCCCCTGACCCTCGCTTTTCAGCCAGACGGATCACTCGATGCCGGTTCGGGTTCCTATCAGGTGCACGGACGCATCGTCACTGGCCAAAACGACAACGGCGATTTCACCTTTGCGCCAATGGAACAAACTTGTAATCTCGGCGTGCTGTCACCCAGTAAGCAAATTCCCGCTGTCGGTGGCACCGCAGCAACCATGACTGCCTCTGCGGGAGCTTCCGGAGCAGGGACAGCCAATGGCGGCGGCACCCTCTCGACGCCGGCGGCACCCCTCGGCAATGCTACTTTGACCATCGTCTCCGGATTTCCCGCGCAACAGGGTACCCCGAATCCCCTTGCCGGACGCCCCTACGTCCTATTGCGTGACAGCTACGCAAACTCCCTCGCGAAAGGTGGCGTATCGGTCCCGGCAGGAATGTCGCCGTATAAATATGCGGCCAATGCTTGTGCCAGCAGGACTCCCGACTGTCAGAAGATCACGGATGCTATCAAGGTAGCGGCTGCGTCGGCCGTCCGCGCCGACGCGAACGGCGGCGGAATTTTTCCTGGCGTGCCCCCGGGAAGCTACTACCTGATGATCTCGACTCGCTACAACAACCAGGCGCTCATGTGGGGACAGGCCGTGCAACTCAAGCCAGGGCAGAACTCGATGACCCTCGATCCGACGAATGCAGTGGTTCTAAATTGAGGGTAGTTCTTCGCCGGTAATAAAAGACAACGCGGCATCAGCGACAGGACAGGAGCTAATCGCGCGAGGCCTCCGACAGACGGCGGGAAACACTTTTATGGTCCGAGATAGATCAGCTTGTGATTGGTCCGCGACGCGGAATTTACTCGAGAGCGGAGATGTTCCGCCTGGACGCACCTACGAGCCGCAGCAGCGAGCAAATCAGTTGCTGAATTCGACGTGCAGGGCAAGAACTTACCGCGAATTGACCATTGTGCGATGTTAGCAACGATCGCGAAAGTCGTTTTCGCACCGAAGTTCTGGGGCAGTTAATCAAGCGAGTCGCCCACGATACAGTTATTGTTGAAATCGCCCCTAACATAACATGTTATTTATGGGCGAGTGCCGGCAAGCTAGAAGGCTCGAATTCCGGGGTCAGTTCGAACGTCCGGCCATCCTTGCAGATCATCCTTGCCCACCCAGCCGTGGCGCGCCCGCCAACTCCGAAGCAGTAGAAAGCCGCTGTGAGTGGGGGAACTACCGCCAATTGCCGCTGTTCCCTGAATGGAGATCGTTCTGTGCGCTCAGCGTCAATACTTCCGATTTCTTATTGCTTTCGCCTTGACAGCAAAGTCCTGTCCGCGCAAACTGTTTGAACCACGATCGACCCTTCCCCTCGGAAAGAACCGTTCATGTGCCGATTCTCTCATCAGATCAGCTTCACCAGCTCTGCTTGGTTCGACTTGGTGCAAAATCCGCGTGACCCTCTCACCGACATCCGTAAACCTGTCGAATCTCTTGGCGGAACGCTGCTGGATGCGTTCTTCACGGAGGACTCCTACGACGTTCTAGCTCTGACCGACTTCCCGGAAACGGTCTCCCTGGACGATCTATCGGTAGCCTTCTACGCGGGGGGTGCCGTGGCCCAGATTCACACCACCCAACTCCTCACCGCCTGGCAGGCTTATGAGGCCAAGCGAAAATCCGGATCTCATTCCTACCGGGTTGTCCCGCGGCCCCGTGCATTCTCCGCCTCGGCCGGCTGAGGCTGCGCCCATTTCCTCGGGCTAGAGTGAACCTGTCTATTCCCTCACCGTGATCTGCTAAAATCTCCCGGTGTCTATTTCTACGCCCACCCCCAGCCTCGCCAACATCCGTCTGCACCCCATAAAATCTCTCGACCCCATCCTCGTCCAACAAGCCCGTATCTCTCCATCCGGCGGTCTCGAACTCGATCGGGCCTGGGCTCTCTATTCTGTTGACGGCAAATGGGTCAACGGCAAGCGCACCCCCGCCATCCATCTCATTCGCGCCAGTTACTCACCCGATCTCCGCTCCGTCACGCTTTCCGTGCCGGCCGACCGGCGCAACATCCCTACCCGGGCCTTCGCTTTCCCGGAAGGCCACGAAGAAGCTGCGGAATGGTTCAGTGTTTTCTTCGAACAACAGATCATCGTCCGCTATTCTCCCGGTGGCTTTCCTGACGACCCAATCGCCAACGGCCCGACCATCGTCTCTACCGCTTCGCTCGGGGCAGTAGCCGAGTGGTTCCCCGGCCTCACCGTGGACGATATGCGTCTCCGTTTTCGCACCACTCTCGAGCTAGACGGTGTCCCACCCTTCTGGGAAGACCAGCTTTTCGGCGAAAACGAGCGCAGCGTGGTACGTTTCACCATCGGAGAAGTGGCCTTCGAAGGAAGTAATCCCTGCGGCCGTTGCCCCGTCCCTCCGCGAGATCCCTTGACCGGCATCAATCTCGACGGCTTCCAGAAACATTTCACGATCGAGCGCGAATCCTCGCTTCCCGCCTGGTCTCCGCGCCCGCGCTTCGATCATTTCTATCGCTTCTCGACCAATACCCGTGTCCCTACCACCGAGTCCGGTAAACTCCTTCGCGTAGGCGATCGCTTGACCTTGTAGCTCCGTGTCCTGATCGCGGCGCCTCTCCGCACTCCCCCGCCAACAAAAAAAGGCGCGACCGAAGCCGCGCCCCAGAACCAGTTTATGACTGCTCGCCTACCGCGTTCGAATCTCTTCCCGGCTCTCCGCCCTTGCTCCCACGGGCGGTTCACCCTTCAAATTCTCGAGCATCTGCTCTTTCCGGTACACCAGCGAATTGATGTCATACGTCGCCAGCTCGAAACCGTGACCGTGCGTGATCGCATCGGTCGGGCACGCTTCCACGCAATACCCGCAAAAGATGCAGCGGGAGTAATCGATGTTGTAGACCTTCGCGTAACGTTCCCCGGCCGATATGCGCGTTGCTTCGGTATTCTCCGCTGCTTCAATGTAGATGCAGTTCGATGGGCACGCCGCCGCACACAAAAAACAGCCCACACACTTTTCGAGCCCTTCTTCATCCCTCTGAAGCACATGAATTCCGCGGTATCGCGGCTGAAAATTCACAGGCGCCGCCGGGTAGTTTTCCGTCACGGTTTTCTCGAACATCGTCTTAAACGTGACGCTGAACCCCTTGACCAGCGCAACTGCTGTCGCCCCAATTTCCTGTATCAGTGATCCCATATCTCCCTGTAACGACCCATTTCTAAGATCGGCAATCCGGACATCCATCGCATCGGCGCGACGGATCTTGAACCTTGCAACTGCAAACTAGCATTGCCCTGCCAGTCTAACAAACCCCCGCCAAGTCCCGCAAACGTCTCGTTCCGCACCCCTACCGGATCGCGGCGATGATCTGCTTCCCATGAAACCGCCCATTCTCAATGAAAATCTCATTGGTATTCTTCCCCGCCACCACCACTCCCGCCAAATAAATGCCTGGCACATTGCTCTCGAGCGTATCCGGATCGAGGGCCGGTCTGCGGCTCTCCGGATCCAGCTTCACACCGAGGCCTTCAATAAAGGCATAATCCGGGTGATATCCCGTCAGCGCAAATACCTGCTTCGCCGCAACCGTCTCCGGTCCTTTTCCCTGTTCGAGGACCACCCCGTCGCGCACAAACTCCCTAATCCGCGCCTCAAAGACCGCCGGGATCTGGCCCGCCTTGATGCGGTTCTCAATATCGGGTCGCACCCAATATTTGATCGATGTCCCCAGTTCCTTGCCTCTCACGAGCAGCGTCACACGTGCCCCATTCCTCCACAAATCCAGTGCCGCCTCGACCGCCGAGTTCTTCCCTCCGATCACCGCCACGTCCTGATTCCAGTACGAGTGTGGCTCCGTGTAGTAGTGGCTTACATGGGGAAGGTGTTCTCCTGGCAGGCCCATCTCATTCGGCAAATCGTAATAACCGGTAGCCACGACCACGTTTTTGGCCTGGTACCGCTCTTCACTTCCACTCTCTGTTTCCGTCACCACCGTAAACGCGCCCTTATGTCCGTCGACACGGAGCACCTTCTCGAACAGTCGCAACTCGAGAGCATAGTGCTCGGTCCCCTTCCTGTAATACTTCAGCGCCTCCGTCCTGGTCGGTTTCTCCCCGCCGCACACCATGGGCAGATCGCCAATCTCCAGCAGTTCCGGTGTTGTAAAAAACACCATATTCACCGGATAGTGGTAGATCGAGTTGCACAGGCATCCTTTATCAATGACCAGCGCCCGCATCCCTGCTCTCTTCGCTTCCATTGCACAGGCCAAACCGGTCGGTCCAGCCCCCACACAAATTATGTCGTAAGTAGTCATGTCCTTTGGATCGCCCCAATCCCCCGCTCTGTTACGCCATCTCTCTTGCGCTGACTCACCAAATCCAGCCTACTGCTCATCCGTCAACTCCAAAATCTCAACTAGCTCCTGCCGAAACCTTTCCAACTCACCCAGCCTCTCCGCGGTCGCTGCCACTTCCCTTTTCTTCCAGACAAACACATCTCCCGCCGGTTTCTTGAGCCTCACGCTAAAATTCCCATCCACCAGCAATGTGGCCGGCGCCAGCAATCGCAATCCGCCATTCTCGACCGGTGCCAGAACCGCCACATACTCCCCCCGGTGAATGCACAAGGCGTTTTCGTACGGGGGAATCGCGATTGGCCGGAATCCAGCCGCAAACAGCCTTTTCAACTTGTTCGCCTGTTGTTGTGTCAGATCCATCGGGCCAAATTATACACTCCCCGGTCGTTTCCCGGCGGTAGAGCACGGCCCTATGCCCATTGCTGCTGAGCGTTTTGGCTCTCCTGCTTAGCTTTCAAAAAAAAGAAAGGCGCAGCCGAAGCTGCGCCGTCCAACCATTTTCAAATTCCGAATGGCTCAGGCCGCCGTTGAATCCGCCTCCGCTCCCTCCAGTTGTGCGAGGATGTCGCGCAGCGTTCGGATCAACTCATCCCGGGAAACCTGGCTCTTCTTAAACTGCAGACGGAAGCGGAAAGCCTCATTCTCGGGCTCATAGTGAAAAATGAACGGTTGCGGTCGGTGCACTCCGGCCTTTTCTTCCGAGCGTTCCTTCCTTGCCTCGTCCCGCGTCAGCCCGCCTTGCAGAATACGAGCGAACATCTCGAGCATCTTCTTCTCGGTTGGCTGTTTGGCAATCTGCAGCAGCAGCGTTTTTGCCAGCACTCCGTGTTCGACGCACTTCTTCCGGATCGGCTCCGGAATATTTCTGAGCGTCAGAATCTCGCTGACCGAACTCCTCGCTCTTCCGATCTTCTTCGCCACATCGTCGTGCGTATAATCGAACTGTTCCGCCAGTCGGTGCAGCCCCTCCGCCTCTTCAAAAGGCGTCAGATCTTTTCGTTGAATATTCTCGATCAGCGCGATCTCCAGGGTCTCCGCGTCGTCCGCCATTTTTTCGATGGCCGGCACTTCGCGCAACCCGGCTGCCCGTGAAGCGTGATACCGTCGCTCGCCTGAAATGATGTAGTAGCAGTCCTCGCGGGGCACAAAACGCACGAGCAGGGGTTCAAGGACGCCCTTCTGCCGGATCGATTCAGTCAGCTCCCGAAGATCTCCCAGCGCCTTCCGCGGCTGGTCCGGATTCGGCCGAATCTGGTCCACGGGGATCATCCGACCCACCGCCGCACCGCTATAACTTGTCAGCGACTCTACGTAGTGCGCGTCATGCCGCATCTTCAGCGTGACGGGCAACCCGGCTTTCTTCAACACGTTGGACGACCTCCGTTGCCAGCTTTTTGTATTCGATCGCACCCGGCGACTTGGGTGCAAACGCGAAAATCGTTTCTTTGTACGCGGGGCTCTCTTCGAGCCTAACGTTCTTGCTGATCTTTGTCTTGAACAGCACTTCGCCAAACACCGCCTTGATCTGCCCGTGCGTGTCCCGTGAAATATTGGTTCTCTTGTCGAACAGCGTGATCACCACACCCAGCATCCGTAACTGTGGATTTGGGCGCGCCCGGATTCTCTCGTACGTCTCAAGCAGGTCGTCGGTGCCCTCAATCGCGAAATACGCCGCCTGGATCGGCACCAGCAAATGTGTCGCTGACACCAGTGCGTTCACCGTCAGGATTCCGAGCGATGGCGGCGTATCGATTACAATGTAGTCGTAATCCTTCAGGACCGGCGCCAGGGCGTCCTTCAGCCGGTATGGTGCATCGAACTGCCCGCTCAGCACCGTCTCCAGTTTCGCAAGCGACAGTCGCCCGGGCCCGACGTTCAACATCGGGTCCTTACTTGGCTTGATGATGTTGGCAATGGGGGTCCGCGCATCGCCAAGCACTTCGAACATCGACTCCTTCACATCCCCCATGTCGAAAAACGCAATCGTCGAGTTCGCTTGCGGATCCAGATCGATCAGCAGCGTCCGCCTTCCCTTTGTCGCAATTCCCGCTGCCAAATTGATGGCTGTCGTCGTCTTCCCGACCCCACCTTTCTGGTTCGCAACCGTGATGATCGCCGTCATCTACTTACCGCCTCCACTTCCACTTCTCTCTTGCTTGGCCGCTCGTCACGGCTATCGTCAAACAAACTTCCGCCCCTCAACGACCGACACTTCATCGATTCTCTTGGTATTTATGCCGGCAGAAAGGCCCAATGGCATACGCCTACTCTATGTTCCACAGCCTTCCCCGCGCAAGCGAAAAGTGCCGTTTTCCCGCCTGCCAGTGGAAATCTTACCCCGACTCCGGTCAGCGGCACCACCCGAGTTCCCTTGCGCATCCCGTGGTTTACCGTCGGCAATCCCGGACGTCACCCCAAAGAAAAACGGCGCGATTTGCGTCGCGCCGTTGAGCACATTCCCTGAGAGCAGAGCACCGTTGTTTTTCGGTCTAAAACTCCACGCCCCAAAAATCCGCCGGGGGGTCGACCAGCTCCAGACCCAACTCCCACCCCGAGCGCCCCTCGTGTCCCCGCCAGATCAGCGTTGCATCCGACGCCCTTTGATTGCTTCCATTCTTCAGCCGCAACTTCTGTCCCACCGCGAATCCCTGCGGCACAATCGCCAGACATCCCTTCGGGCTGATATCGATGGTATGTCCAGCCGCCCGGTGCGTCGACCCGCCTTCCTTCCACTCCACCTCCACCGCCACGCGCGAATTCACCCGCGCGCCGGCACGCATATACTGCAGCATTCGCAGCGCATAGTTCATTTCGCTTGATGCACTCACTTTCCCCTCCCCAAACCTTTCCCGACAACCCAACGTACGGTTCCTAAGCTCCAGCGTCAATGGAACTTACCTCCCAGAATCTCCTATCAGTCACCACCCGGCGCGAGGATCGCAGGTCGGCCGCCACATCTCTTCTGGGTTGCGCGTGCCTGGCTCCGAATATCTGCTATCTTCATTCCTTCGATCCCATGCCCTTCCTGCCCACCTTCCGCAACGAACTCCGCCCCACCCTTCGCCTCGCGCTGCCGCTCATCCTTGCCGAAATCGGCTGGATGAGCATGATCATCGTCGATACCATGATGGTCGGCCGACTCCCCTACAGCGCCGAAGCCATCGGCGCCGTCAGCATCTCTTCGAGCCTGTTCATCGTTTTCGCCTTTTTTGGTGAAGGCATTCTTATTGGCCTCGATACCCTGGTCTCGCAATCTTTCGGCGCAGGTCATCGCGAAGACTGCCACACCTCTCTCCTCAACGGCATTTACCTCAGCTTTGCCATCGCTCCCTTTCTGGCCATTCCGGTCTGGATTCTACCGAACTATTACGAGCGGCTCGGCGTCACCCACCCCGTCGCCATTCTTGCCGCACCCTACATGCGCACTCTCTCTGCGGGACTCATCCCTCTGCTTCTCTACTTTGCGGTCCGACGCACTTTGCAAGGCATGAATATGGTTCGCCCCATCGCCTTCGCCCTGGTCACTGCCAATCTCATCAATTTCCTCGGCAACTACGTACTTATTTTCGGGAAGCTCGGTTTCCCTGCCTACGGCGTCACCGGCTCCGGCATCGCCACTTGCCTCTCCCGCGGCTACCTTGCCCTAGTCCTGGTCGTCTATCTCCTCTGGTACGACGCCCACCACAAGACGGAGCTTCTCAATACTCCCTTGAAGCCCGATCTCACTCGGATTCGCCAGCTCATCACTCTCGGCCTCCCCGCGGCAATCCAGATCACCGCCGAAGTCAGTGTCTTCGCTCTGGTTGCCTCCCTCATCGCCCGGCTGGGCGCTGTCGCCCAGGCCGGTCACCAGATCGCGCTGAACACGGTCGCCTTCACTTATATGGTCCCTCTCGGACTCTCTTCGGCAGCCGCCGTCCGCGTCGGCCAGGCCCTTGGCCGCCGTTCTCCTGTTGACGCACGCAATGCGGGCAATACAGCAATCCTGCTCGGCGCTTCCTTCATGGCCATCATGAGCGCCGTGCTAGTCGTTTTCCCGCACATCATCGCGCGCATCTACACCGCCGACGAATCGGTTATCCACAGCGCCACCCTCCTCCTCATGGCCGGCGCCGCGTTCCAACTTTTCGACGGTATCCAGTGCGTCGCGACCGGTGCTCTTCGCGGCACCGGCGATACCCGCACCCCCATGCTCTGCCACTTTTCCGCCTATTGGCTCATGGGCCTCCCCCTCGGCTACTATCTCTGCTTCCATCTCCACTGGGGCGCCCTGGGTCTGTGGATCGGCCTGAGCCTTAGTCTCATCCTCATCGGCATCCTGCTGCTCGCCTTCTGGCGTCGCCGCTCCCTCCAGCTGACCCGAAGCTCGGAAAAAGCGGCGGCGCATCCCTAGAACCGCCGTTCCGGCCTCTGCGTCCGAGATAACACGCTCGCGACCGATCTTCCAGTGCGCAAGGGACCTTGCCCCGCCGTTCGGGTGGCCGTTTTCCGGGCAGGGCGTCTTTTCTCGCCGAGCTCGCCGTCCGGATCTTTGTGCACAACAGCGACAGCTTTGTCCTACCGTCGCTGCACCTTTCGATTCCGTAAAACAAGAAAAACGGCGCGACCGAAGCCGCGCCGTTCTCCAAGTTCGTTTTCACTGCCCCTGTAGAGAGCGTCCCTTTACATCTTGTACCGCCCCAGATCCTCGTCGCTCAAACCCTCGAGGTAGTTTCGCAATTGCTCGTTGGTGGTGCGTTCGGCCAGGGCCGAACTCACCTTCGAATTTTTCAGCACCACTTCATCCACAAAGATCGGGCAATCCATGCGCAGCGCCAGGGCCAGTGCATCGCTCGGCCTGGAATCGATGCTCATCAATTCGCCATCCCGCTCCACCCAGATCAGCGCGTAAAACGTATCGTCCCGCAGATCATTGACTACAATTTTCTGCACCGATACTTCGAGTCCCAACAGCACATTCCTGAGCAGATCGTGGGTCATCGGTCGGGGCGTCGACACTTTTTCGATTTCAAGTGCAATGGCGTTCGCCTCGTAGGCGCCTACCCAGATCGGCAGTACCGCCTGCCCCTGAACATCCTTCAGCACCACAATCGGCATTTGCGTCACCGGGTCCATCATCAGGCCGCGTATCTTCATTTCCACTTCCATCGCGTCCTCCTTGGCTCACCTCTGCCGACCGCAGCTACTCCAAAACTCGCTCCCCCACCAGACTGTTCGGCGTTGCCCCGACCACCTTTACCTGCACGTAGTCTCCCAGAGTTTCTTCCGCTCGGGAAGTAAAATTCATCAGTCGATTCGCCGAGGTATGTCCCGACCACTGTTTGTCCCGCCGAGACTTTCCTTCCACCATCACCTCAAACACCCGTCCCACCAGCGTCTCGTTCCGCTTCCGCTGAATCTCCCGCTGCTTTTCCATCAAGATCGCCAGTCGCCGCGACTTCTCTTGCTCCGGAATTGTGTCCCCCATCCGCAAAGACGGCGTATTCGGCCGGGGCGAATACTTGAAAGAGAATGCCCCATCAAACTGTGCTGCCTCGAGCAGGCTCAGCGTCTCTTCAAACTCCTTTTCCGTCTCTCCCGGGAAGCCCACGATAATGTCTGTGGTCAGACTGATCTCCCGCTTCGACGCTCGCAGCAGTTCCACCTTCTCGAGATACTCATCCCGCGTATAGGTCCGGGTCATCTCCCGCAGCACCTTCGTCGACCCGCTCTGGACAGGCAGGTGCACGTGCTCGCAGATCCCGGACACTGCATCCATCGCGTCCACAATATCCCTTCCGAAGTCCCGCGGGTGCGAGGTCATGAATCGCACGCGCCGAATTCCAGGTACTCCTGCCACAGCCTCAAGCAACTCCGCGAATCGCATCTTTCGCGCGCTCGGGTCCGAGTAAGAATTTACGGTCTGTCCGAGCAAGGTTACTTCGGAATATCCCGTATCCGCCAGCTTTCCGACCTCTTCCAGAATCGACGCGCTCACTCGACTCCGCTCCGGCCCACGCGTGAACGGCACCACGCAATACGAGCAAGCCTTGTCGCATCCCTCAATAATGGTCAGGTAGGCCCTCCAGGGGTTATCCCGCCGGGTCATTTCCGTCTCAAACGTCTCCTCCGTGTCTGTCTCGAGCCCCTTCACCCGGCGGTTTCCCGCTTCCAGCTCCGCAATTAACTGCGGCAATTTCTGGTAACTAGCACTCCCGCAAACCAGGCTCACCCACGGCGCCCGCGCAAAAATATCTTCGCCCTCCTGTTGCGCCAGGCATCCCAGAACCCCAATAATCTTTCCCTGCGCCGGCCGACCTTTTAATCGGCCACTCCGGTGCAGCCCGCTTTCCGTTTGTCCCCGCCGTAGAGATGCGCTCGACTCAGGGTCTCCTTCTTCCGGCCGAAATTCTCCGAGTCTGGAATAAACCTTCTGCGCCGCCTTCTCTCGTATCGAGCACGTGTTATACAGAACGACCGACGCCGCTTCCACCGTATCCACTTGGCGGTAACCGCGAGCCAGCAGCACGCCGGCCACCTTCTCCGAATCGTGCTCGTTCATCTGGCACCCAAAGGTCTCCAGGTAGAACGTTCCCCGCTCCTCGTTTCTTGTATCGCGGGGCATAGGATCGGCTGGTTCGCCGGGCGCAGGCACTCCTGCCGGGGCATACTGCGCGGGCCCCTGGCTCGCTCCGGATCCATGCACAACCCCGGCCGAAAGCCTCTCGACGCTGATATCGAACAAATTCCCCATATACGCTCAGTTTACCATCGCTGTCCTGATTGCATCCAATGCATAGTCCTTGCTGCAAAATGCCAGCTCACGAGCGGAGTCCCATCCGAGGGGCCTGGCGCTCAGATTTATCTCCGGCTGACGCGGTGTACGACGGGACCACCCAGGCCGCCCAAGACCTCTCGCTCGACGGCTGGGACTTTGGGCCCCCCTCTTTTCCCGCATTCGGTCGGTACTCCGAGTGAGACCGGCAACGTCGCTTCACAGGTAACCTACTCGACCCCTACCATCTTCAGCGCATAAGCATATTTCCCCGGCAATGTTTCCGGCAGCGTCACCACAACACCCGGGCCCTCCTGCTTCCACTGCAAGGCTGTTTTCATTCCCAGCATCGTAATCGTCGCCCCATTCCTTGCAGTGAGTTCCTTGATCTTCACGGTCTTTGCCTTCGGCTCCCCCAGTAAAAATGCATACACGACTCCGTCCTTCTGCGTAAAGCGCACCTTCATCGCCTCGGTCGTTTCCCCTTCCGCCCTCTTCCAGGGCCGGGTCCCGTAAATCCCTTCGCCGTTCTGATTGAGCCACGCTCCGAGCGCTTTGAGCCGCTCCATCTGCACCGCCGGAATCGTTCCATCCGCTTCCGGTCCCACATCGAGGAGCAGATTCCCGTTCTTGCTCACGATGTCCACCAGCAGATAAATCAGTTGATCCTTGGCAATGGTCTCCTTCTCTCCTTCCGCCCGGTTATAGCCAAACGATCTGCCGAGCCCGCGGCACTCTTCCCACTTCTTCTCGCTGATCTTGCTTAACGTCTCGTACTCCGGCGAAACAAAATCCGAATGCGCCACGCCGAAGCGGTCGTCCACCACTCCATCGGGTACGGCGTTGTAATACTCCGCCATGATCTCGAGCGGGTGCCCGGACTTCGGATAGTCGATGTCATTCCACAGTAGTTCGGGCTTATATTTCCGGATAAGCTCCCGCATGTGTGCATCGGCGTAGCTACCATACGCCTCAGTCTGCGGTTCCACGCTCTTCGCTTCGGTCCAGTCCGTGATCGGTCCGGGTAGGAAGGTCCAGTCGTATCCACCGGAATAGTACAGTCCCATCCGCATCCCCTGCGTGCGCACGGCCCGGGTCAACTCCCCGACCAGGTCCCGCGAAGCATGCTGCCGGTTTTCCGGCAATGTCGGGTTCGGCGTATCGCTCGGCCATAAGGTGAATCCTTCATGGTGTTTGGAAGTCAGCACCACATACCGCGCTCCTGCATCCTTGAAGACCTTGGCCCACTCCTCCGGCCTCCACTTCAGAATCTCCCGATTAAAGGTTTCCGCGAAATTGTAGTAATCGAACGTCGCCCCATAATGCTCCTTGTGGTAAGCCTGCGTCGGTGATCCATCCAGCCGCAGCGTATTCAAATACCATTCGGCATAAGGATTTCTCTTGAGGTATTCCTGCTCGGACATCTTTTCCCCTTCCGGAGTCAGGACCGCCCATCCGGGCACCGAGTACAATCCCCAGTGAATGAAGATTCCGAGCTTCGCGTCGGCATACCATTCCGGCAAAGGATGCCGGTTGAGCGATTCGATCGTCGCTTGGTACTTCGTTGGCGCTTGCGCTCCTGTGCCCGCGCGCTCGATTGTCCGCTCTTCGGATCGACCGACTCTCCAGATGCCCATCGTGACGGCGAGTCCCATCATCACCACGAGCCCGACTGCCCTTCCGGTCCCGAATCGCATTCTGCCCTCCGCTCTGTTCTGTTTTTGCCGGCTATGGTCATGAAGGAAAACATCCGGACTTTCGCCGGTTCATCCAGATAGTACTCCGTCTGCGAGGACTTGCCTCCCTTTGCCTTTCCATGTAACTTATCCGGACCTCCCGGCACCGCCCGCGCCGGCAATTTTAAGGAACGATTCGCCGAAGCCGGCTGCCGGAACAGAACCCACCCTTTCGGAAGCTGCTGGCCACCTGGAGAGTGTGATGCGCAGCGCGTTTTTCCCGACCTTTGTTGGTCTTCGGATTCCAATCCTGCCCGCCCTTGCCGCGCTCCTGTTCCTTCTGGTTGCCCCTGCCAATTCGCAGGACATCAATTGCAGCTTCGGCATGTCCAACATCTCCTTCGGATCAATCGACCTCTCTACAGGCAAAACTTTTGCCGCCACCGGCACCTTTACCTACGCTTGCACCGGTGACCGTCGCGAAATGGTTCGCATCTGTCCGAGCTGGGACTATGGCGACGTAGGCCAGCTCGACGACGGCGCCGGCCATAAGCTTCAGTTCAATCTTTTTTCCGACGAAAGCCATTCCACTCCATGGACTTCATGGTTCAGGAAGTCAAAGGGCCCGACGATCGACGTCCCCATTGGCCGCTCGGAAAAGGAGACTGGTTCTGCCACCGTCTACGGTGAAATCAGCGCTAGCCAGCAGGGCGCTCCTCCAGGCACCTACAAGGCGACGATTGGCGGCGGCCACGTATCCATAGACTACGATTCTGCGAGCAAGGGCAGCTGTGACGCGATCAAACACTCGCAAAAAATCTCCCGGGTCTCTTTTGCTGTCACCGCCACAGTAAGACCCCCTGCCGCTGGCTCGGCCCCGCCGACACCCGAGGATGCGAGCCTTCCTCCGACCGCCAAACTGGCGCGCGGCATGAAAATCGAGCAAGTCTCGGCGATTTTCGGATCCGGCAAGCTGCTCACCGAGTCCGTCGGCGACAGCGGCCTGAAGACCCAGGTCTATGAATATATGACCAGCGACCGACGCGTCGAAATCACCTACGTCGACGGCCTGGTCATCCGTTATTCCATCATCTCCAAATGACGCAGATGACCGGCTTTCGACATGTCCTGGCTGGCTCGACAACGGGAGTCGGATGGCCCAGTCGCTTCCTGGGCGCAGTTTGCCGCCCCGGGTCGTGGGGAGCGGAGTCCTGTTCGACCAGGCTCTTCCTTTTGGCTGGTTTGCAGAGTGGGCCTCCAGGCCGGCTCGGGATCTTGCCGTGAATTCTTGCCGGTACTTTTCTTCAACCCGTAAGGAGGTTCTCGCAATGCATCGCATCGCAATCTCGATCGCTCTCCTGGTTCTTGCTGCTACTGCCGGGCCCGCGTTCGCCCAGGACAACGCCGCCGCGGTTGAATCCTATTTCGCCGGCAAAGAAGTGGTCCTCAAGGTGGACATGCCCGGCACACAAAAAGGCGTCGATCTGCGCTTCAACAAACCCAATCCAATGGACTGGAAAGAGTATTCCAGCCGGATCAAGCAGTTCGGCATCGCCATCCGTAAAGGGGACACGGCCCGCGTTACTTCTGTCGTGGTCAAAAAAGACATGATCGAATTCCAGCTCGATGGCGGAGGGTTCGGCACTTTCGGCGACGACACCACGACCACCGTGACGGCCAAGCCCCTGGAAAAAAGTGACTATGAGAAGAGCCTCGAAAAACAGATCTCTGAAACCGATGACCCCGACAAAAAAGCCTCTCTCCAGCGGGACCTCGATCGCGAACGAGCGCGCCGTGAACGGCAAGATTCTGTCAATCAGCATCAAGCGCAGGTCGCCAGCCAGATGAAGGCCCAGGAGGTTGCCGGTAAGCGCATGGAAGGGGGATCGCGTTTCAATCTCCGGTGGTCCGGTTCCATTCCAGCCGATCAGCTCACTCCTGAAAGTGTCATGCAACGCTTGACGGATTACGTCACATTCAGCGTGACTGCGTCCACTCCCGCCGCTGGATCCGCAGGTGCACCGGCGCAGACCGCAGCACCGGACGTCTCCGTTCCCGCGACCGCGAAGCTCGAACGTGGCATGAAAATCGAAGACGTCAGCAAACTGCTCGGCAGCGGCAAACAGCTTTCTGAATCCGTTGGCGACGGCGGCCTGAAAACCCAAGTCTACGAATATCTGACCACGGACCGCCGTGTAGAGATTACCTACGTCGAAGGTCTTGTGGTGCGCTATTCCATCACCTCAAAATGACCCCAAGGGACGAGGTACCGTACTCGCGCCATTCGAACCGATCTTCGCTTGCCCTAACCCTGCCCAAGTTATAATCAACAGGTACGGGCGGAGCGTTCTATTGGCTTCGCCAAGTGGCTTGCTATCTGCAATTTAGCGAAAGGCAGGCCATCTATTTCTAGCCCGAGGACCTTCCGGGAGCCCGGTGAAGGGCAACCAGCGCATCCAGTTTCGCAGAGAAAGAGGAGTGGCAAGAGCATGGACTTTGATGCCCTCATCGTGGGCGCCGGCCCGTACGGGCTCTCGGCAGCCACTTATCTGAAGGACAAGGGAATCGGGGTCCAACTCTTCGGTGACCCCATGAGCTTCTGGCAGAATCACATGCCCAGGGGCATGTTCTTGCGTTCCAACTGGCTGGCCTCGCATATCTCCCATCCTCAGAAAAAACTCACCCTCGATGAATTCAGGACGGAGACTGGTCGAGAGTTCAACCAACCCATCCCTCTCGAGCACTTCGTTGCTTACGGCAAGTGGTTTCAGCAGAAAGCAGTCGCGGATCTCGACCGCCGCCAGGTGGCCTCCATTCAGCAAAACGGGGCCGGCTTCAAGGTCACCCTCGGCGACGGAGAGTTCGCCCACTCCCGGCGCGTCATTGTCGCCACCGGCATCGCTCCCTTCCCTTGGCGCCCGAAAGAATTCGACTCCCTCCCTTCGACACACGTCACACACTCTTCCGATCACAACGATCTCAGTCGTTTCGCTCGGCAAAATCTTCTTGTGGTCGGAGGCGGTCAGAGTGCTCTTGATGCCGCGCGCCTCCTGGCGGCCTCGGATGCCGAGGTTGAAGTGGTCGCCAAGCAAAAAGAAATCAACTGGGTCGGCCTGAACGCCTGGCTGCATCATGTCCCTCTCCTTTCTCGCTGCCTCTATTCCACCTACGACGTCGGCCCCGCCGGCATCAGCCGACTGGTAGGCTTTCCGAATCTTTTCAAGCTCTTGCCGCACCGCGTGCAGGACACCATCAGTCGGCGCGCTACACGACCCGCCGGCACCGGGTGGATGCGCCCGTACCTCTCTAAAGTCCAAATCACTGTCGATTGTCGCGTCCGATCGGCGGAAATGTCTGGCAACCAGGTTCGCGTCAAACTCGACAATGGCACTGAGCGCCTGGTCGACCACGTCATTCTTGCGACGGGCTACCGTGTCGACAGCGGCCGCTTCGAGTTTTTCGGCCCGCAACTGCAGAAGTCCTTGAAGACTGTTCGCGGTTATCCCGTTCTTACCCGCGGCCTGGAGTCGTCTGTACCTGGCCTTCATTTTGTCGGTAAGCCCGCAGCCTGGACCTTCGGCCCCCTTCTCAACTTCGTCTCGGGTGCCCATTTTGCGAGTCCCGAACTGCTCCGCGCCTTCTCCTGACCGACAGCATCTGCTCTCTGTCGCACGACCGGAACACGGGCTGCCTAACTCTTCGACCGCTGCCCGCATCTCATATCTTTTGACCCTGCTGCACCCGTCTGCTACGCTAATTTGTCAGTAAAAATTTGTTTCGAATGAGGGACTGACATCATCTCTTTCCTATCCGCCATTTTCATCGGCAACATCTTTGACATTCTTGCGCAAACTGGCTGGGTCGCCCGCTGCGTCCTGGTTCTGCTGCTATTCTTCTCCCTGATTTCCTGGGCGCTCATTTTCCAGAAATTCAGTCTCTTTGGACGGATCGCGCGGCAGAGCGACCAGTTTCTCAAAATCTTCCGGGCCACCAAGGGGGTCGCCAACCCGCAAGGTTTGATCTCCGCCGGGTCCCCTTTCGCCAACGTTTACGCGGCCGGTTATCGCGAACTGCAGTCTCAGGTCACCGGCACGGGCAATCCCGCGCCGCAAAGGCTGAAGTCTCTTCAGGCCGTGACCGTTAGCATGCAGCTCGCTTCGACGGACGAAATCCGTCGCGTGGAAAAAGGCATGTCCTGGTTGGCCACCACCGCCGGCGTCGCGCCATTCATCGGGTTGTTCGGCACGGTGTGGGGCATCATCGACGCGTTCTCCGGCCTTGGCGCCGCCGGCTCTGCGAGCCTCCGCGCGGTGGCACCCGGCATCGCCGAAGCTCTGGTTACCACCGCTGCCGGCCTCTTCGCCGCCATTCCAGCCCTTATCGCCTACAATTATTTCCTTCAGGACATTCGCGATCTCGCGCAGCGCCTGGATACCTTCGCCAACGAATTCGCTGCCCAGATCGAAAAAACTTTTACTTGAGATGGGTGTCCACTCATGCCGCAGGTAACGAAATCCACCCAAACCTCCCTCTCCGACATCAACATGGTGCCGTTCATTGACGTCGTGCTCGTTCTTCTCATTATCTTCATGATCACCGCTCCCATCCTGCAATCCGGCATCGAGGTAGACGTTCCCAAAACACACACCGTCAAGGAAATTACCGAGCAGCGGCTGGTTGTCACCATCGACAAATCGCAGCGCATCTACCTTGGCAACGATGCGGTCAACATCCACCAGCTTGCTGACCGCATCAAGCGACAATCAAAGCATCAGAATGACGTCATCTACCTCCGGGCTGACGAGACCGTCCCCTTCGGAGCCTTCTGTACGGTTATCGACTCTCTTCGGCAATCCGGCATCTCCAACATCAGCATCGTCACGCAACCCATCACCGATAGGAACCGCCAATGACTGCCGGCCCTTTCAACTCTCCCGGTTGTGAGTACCGATCTTTGGGTGGGCGCATGGTGCTTGCCAAACGCTTTTTGCCCGATTCTTCCATCCCGCAACCGGCAGGGAGCGCGAACACTTCACACTCATGACCGACGCCTTCTACAACGCCGAGCCCCTACCGATCAAACGCTACTTCTCCTACTCTGTCTTGTTGCACGTTTCTCTCACGGTCATTCTGCTTCTCGGTGTATGGATTCAACGCTCAGGTGATCCATGGGGCGGAGTTGGCGGAGGCGATTCCGGCGTGAAGGTCAATCTGGTCGCCAGCGCCGGCATTCCCATGCCTCCGACCGCCAATCCCACGGAAAGCGAAGCTGTCGATCCCACCAAAGGCCTGAACAAGGAAGAGCCTAAGCCGAAGCTGCCCGAACCCAAATCCGACGCCACAAAAATCCCAAAATTTGATAAGGAAAAGCCCCTCCCGCCGAGCAAAGCTTCGAAAGTTTTCGATAAGAAAACTCCACAGCCGGAAAACGCCGTCCCTTACGGCAAGGGCGGTCAGATGAACGTCCCGAGCGGCTATTCCGACACCCCGGGTCCTCTGAACGGCGGCATTGCGGTTCAAGGACAGGGTGGCGGCGACTTCGCCACCCGCTACGGCTGGTACGTGCAGTCGGTCCGGCGCGCCATCAATCAGAATTGGGTGCAGAGCACCATTGACCCTGCCGTCCGTGCGGCTCGCAAAGCCAGGACCACGCTCACCTTCACGATCTACCGCGACGGCAGCGTGAAGAACATTCGCATCCAGGAGTCCAGCGGCAATCGTTCCATGGACGATTCCGCCCAGCGCGCTCTGCTGAGCGTCGAACATTTTCCTGCCTTACCCGCCGATTATTCTCACAGTTCTGTCGATGTCACCTTCGATTTTGACATGTCCATGACCAAATGATATTCCCCTCGCCCATCCGCTCCTGTCTCGGCCGTCTCGGGCGGCGCTTTCCCTGCGCCCGGCAGCGGGCTGTGGGTAGTTTCGCAATCGCTCTGTTCCGCTTCATTTTTCATTCCCTGGAGGATCACTTGTTTGCAAAGAGGATCGGCCTGTTTTCCTGCTCGCTCCTGACAGTCCTTCTTTTCTCTCTCCCCAGTTCCGCGCAGGACTGGTTTCGCACCGGCACCGGTTTGGGTGTGGAAAAACCGCGCATCGCCGTTTCCGACTTCGTCCCCAAATCCGATTCCGCCAAATCCCACTCCGCCATTTTTACTTCCGTCGTTCGCGACGACCTGGCCTTCTCGGGCATCCTGGATCTCGCGAGCCCTAGCTTCTATCCGCCCAACGCCCCGTCGCAGCCGGGCGAACTTCACATGCTCGACTGGTCACAAGGACCGGTGAACGCCAACTTCCTGGCTTTCGGTAATCTCACCGAGACCTCAGCCGAAGTCGCCGTCTTCGCCTGGATGTACGACGTGCACAGTACCTCGTCGGACTCGGTCGTCGGGAAGGTCTATCGCGGCACTCCCAGTGATGCGCAGGTCAGAAAATTCGCCCACCAGTTCGCCGACGAGATCATCAGCAAACTCTCCGGAGGGCTTCCGAGCATCGCCTCCACGCAGATTGCTTTTATACGGGGAAGCGTCGGGGCGAAAGAACTCTGGGTCATGGATTACGACGGGGCTAATCAGCGCCCGCTCACTTCCCTCCACTCCGTCTCGCTCACTCCCCACTGGTCCCCGGATGCCTCGCGCATCGCCTTCACCTGCTTCCAGCCAGTCAACGGCACGGTCAGCGCGCAAATCTGCATGTATTCCCTTGACGCCGGCAAGCTCGTCTCCTTCGCCCGTTTCCGCGGCACCAACAGCTCCCCTACCTGGTCTCCGGACGGCTCTCAGGTCATGTTCTCCTCTTCCATGCAGGGAAATCCTGCCCTTTATCTCACCGATGCCAGCGGCAATCGCCCCAAGCGCATCACCTTCTCGTCGAACGGCGCCGACACTTCGCCGGCATGGAATCCCAAGACCGGCCAGACCGTGGCCTTTGTCAGTGATCGCGGGGGAGTGCCGCAGCTCTATGTCATGAGCGCCGATGGAACGGATACGCGCAAGCTCGACCTGCCGGACATGGGCTACGTCATCGATCCCGCCTGGGCTCCGAACGGGCAGCTCCTGGCCTTTTCCTGGCGACGCCCCTCGGGCAACTACGACATCTACGTAATGGACATCGGTTCCCGCCAGATCCGCGAACTCACCCGCGATGCAGGCCGCAACGAGCGCCCTTCCTGGGCTCCTGACGGTCGGCACATCGTCTTCGAATCCACGCGCGGCGGCTCGCGCCAGATCTGGACCATGCTGGCCGACGGTTCGGCCCCGCATCAACTCACCACCTCCGGCCACAACGAGTCACCCAACTGGTCCACCCGGTAAGCGGATGTCACTCACCCTAGGAATTGCCATGCCCTGCCCTCCCGGTAACTCATTCCTGCCATCTTCCTTCCGTTTCACTGGAATCCCCGCTATAATATATCGTGATACGACATATTCCCCGGACCCGGCCCTCCGGTGCTACTATCGTTCTATCCGGCTGGCCCCACACGGGACATTACGGTGTCTAGGAGGACACGCATGACTCAGTTACACCGCCCGCTCGTTCGCGCTCTGCTCATTACTCTTTCAACCCTGGCGGCCTTCTCTGCCGGCTGTAATAAGAAACCCGTGGCCGCTTCCCCGTCGAGCTACACCCCTCCTCCCTCGTCGGTGAAACCCACGGCCAGCATCTCTGCCGACCGCACCTCCGTTAATCCCGGTGAATCCGTCAAACTGACCTGGACCACGACGGACGCTACCAATGTCTCTATCGCTCCTGAAGTCGGCGCCGTTACTCTGCAGGGCTCGACCACTGTGAATCCGGGTGCGTCCACCACCTACACGCTTACCGCCAGCTCTGCGGGTGGGAATACAGATGCCAGCGTCCGCATCTCCGTCAACACTCCTACCGCGACCACGGTAACCGCAGCGCCTCAAAATGCCACCTTCGACGAACTTTTTCTCAAGGAAATGCGTGACGCCTATTTCGATTACGACTCCGCGGAGATTCGTCCGGACGCCCGGGACGCCCTTCGTAAGTCCGCTGATTTTCTGAAAAGTTATCCGAACACGCGCGTCACGATCGAAGGTCACTGCGACGAACGCGGATCAACCGAATACAACCTGGCGCTCGGCCAACGCCGCGCGAACGCCGTCAAGGAATACCTGGTCGGCCTCGGAATCCCCTCGGATCGTCTGAATACCACCAGTTGGGGCAAGGAGAAGCCCTTCTGCATGGAATCGACCGAAGCCTGCTACGCCCAAAATCGCCGCGGCCACTTCACCCAATCGAAGTAACGCGGCCTTTTCTGCCAGGGGCGCCGCCGCTGCCGCCCGCGCCCCTGGTCTTCTTGCACTCTTGCGGGCGGCCGCTTTTGCTCTCCCCTGGCTCCCGAACTGCGGGTCATGGATCTTCAATCGAAATCACTGAACCCGGCCGCACTCGCGGTGCGAAGGCGACGAGGTTCTGCGCCTTGCTTCTGGGGCCCCTGCCACTTTCTGCCGCCCCGTATCCGCAGGCCCCCTTACTTTTCCACCGTGCTCCTGCCGCAATCCCACACAACCACTTGCTCCATTCCCTCTCACCCAGTAAATTGAGAGATTGGGATTCGCTCAGCACTTGATCCCAGCGTCACCATCCCGTGGAGGCTTCTTCATGCGTACGCGAACTATCCTAATTTTCGGTGGGTCCATGCTCCTGAGTGCTCTTGCCGGCAGCCTGATTGGTCCTAGGCCCGCCATCGCCGTCGCTCGCGAAATGATTGAACTGCAACGCGACGTCACCACTCTTCTTCAGGGTCAGAAGGAGTTGCAGACCCAGATGACCCAGGACCACACCGTCCAGAAAACCCTGATCGAACAATCCTCCGATTCTGTAAATAAGCTCAACAGCACCATGAGTGGTCTCCAGAAATCGGTCCAGGACGTACAGGCCAACTCCGGCACGCGTCTCGATACCATGTCCACCCAGGTCCAGGGGCTTTCTGACAATCTCGAGGAGATCAAGTCCCGGATCGGAAAGCTCAATCAGCAGCTCGTCGACCTCCAGAACTCGGTCCAGAACATCGACTCCCGCCTTGCAGGCGGCACTCCTACTTCAACTCCCCCCAGCCCCGGACCTGGCGCTGCGTCCGCGGCCCCTTCCGGCCCTCCCCCTTCCGCGGACACCCTCTATTCGAATGGGCTCCGCGACATCACCGGCGGCAAATATGACCTGGCGCGCTCCGAATTTCAGGATTACCTCAAGTACTACGGCGATACAGACCTTGCCTCCAACGCCCAGTTCTATCTAGGCGAAATCGCCTACTCCCAAAAAAATTATGAGCAAGCCGTTCAGGAGTACGACAAGGTGCTCACCAACTATCCGAAGAGCTTCAAGCTCGCTCCGGCTCGCCTGAAAAAAGGGATGGCCCTCATCGAACTGAATCAGAAGAATTCCGGCGTGAAGGAACTCCGGGAGGTGGTCAAGCGTTATCCCGGTACCGAAGAGGAGCGTCGCGCTCGGGCCAAGCTCAAGGATATGGGCATCGCTGTAACCGCTACCTCTGCCCACTGATCCGAGCATCCCCCCTTCGGTCCTCCCGTGTCTTCACTACCGTTTTCAGTCCCACCCGCTCCATCGCAGACTCTTCGGCTCTCTTGCTCAGTGATGTCCCCCGCCGCCACCACCAGCCGACGCTCCACCCGATGAGGAAGCTGCCGAGACGGATGACCCGCCCCCCGAAGAGCCGCCGCCGGCATGCCCCCCTCCTCCACCGTTCGATCCGCCGCCAGAGAAGCCGTGCGAACTCCCGCCGCTCATTCCGCCTCCCGACCCGACATGCGCTACCACGGAACCCTGCGCATTTCCTGCCCCTGCCGATCTTCCGATAAAATTCCCCGTTTTATAATCGAACCGGATCGCAGCCGGATTTTTGGAGCTCAGGTCATGTTGTGCGCTTAGGGTTCCCTGCGGCAGGATCGCCGCGGCAAATTTGCCTTCAATCACCGGCTGGGCAACGCGTGGAGCACTTTCAAGCAGCCCTCGTTCGATTCCTGTTGGTGCTTTCGCTACGAGCTGAATTCCCTTGCTCGGTGCCGGCTCTTGTCCCGCCTGCAGTTTTCCTTTCTCAAGCGCGAGCACCAGCACGCCTGCCTTCGCATTTCCGAGCGGCTTCCCCTTCTCATCGGCAGGATGTCGCGGCACGATCCCGATTCCATGCTTCCCCGTTTTTACAAAGTGGCAATTGTGATGGTGCCGTCTGCCGGCAACCCATGTCGGGTACACCCAGCACTGCGGCCGGTTGTAATCAAGCGGATCCCACCGATATTTGAAAGCGCAGGGGTCGTAGAAATATCCCGCTTGCGATGAATCCCAGCTTCCCGCAAAGCAGGTGCCATATGGGATTGTGCCTCCCGCCGGATTCCCTTGCGCCGCCGTCATCCTCCACGCTTCCATCGGACACCGGGTCAACAGGGTGTTGTTCACGACCACGGTTCCCTGTCGCGTCCCCGCATGCGCGAGCCCGCTTTGCGTTGTTTCAAGTGCGTCGGCACGCACTCCCTCTGGTACGGCTATCGGATTTGGCTGCCAGCATTTCCCATACGGGGGGCAATCAAAGAATTTTCCGCTCTGCACCAGACCCACCAACCCCGGAGTCGGTTCCTTGAGCCCCGCCTCCCGCATTCCTTCGTTGAGCAGTGCACGTCTCTCGGCAAGGCGCGCGCTGACCCATTGATCCCACTCCACGCTGAGCGGAGCCTGTTCGGATGCCTTCAGCGTAATCACGTGTCCCTGGACATACGCCACCGATTCCCCCGGCTGCAAAAATGCTTTGGTCGGTTGCCCCACGATCAACGGCGCGACTACTCCCGACACGGCACGGACCACTACGCCATCGAACGTGCTTTCCACGCTCGCCGTTTCCGTTCCCGAAAATTTCATCGAAGTTGCAGGAGTGTTCAGCCACAACAGATCCTGCCCCACCAGATGTGCAACCGTTGCGGTGCCGGTCAATAAATTCAGTTGCGTCTCCGTCGCATCCCCCCGAACCATCAGCCATTGGAATTCCAGCACGGAGTTCTCCGCCAGGTACACGACCGACCCGTTTTCAAACTCAATCTCCGCCCGTCCCTGCTCTGTTGCGAGCGTGTAGCCGGCTTCCATCACCTGCCCGGCGTAAGCCTCAATCCAGTCTTTTCCGAGTTGCGGTTGTCCCTTATGCCCGGGCGAGAACTTTACCTGACCCTCCGCATAGTTCACCCACACCATTTGCGGAGCTATGAATTCTTTTGTTGCTGTTTGCTGTGCTTTGGCAGGAATGCCGCTGAGGACAATGACACCAACCAGAAACAACATCGAGGCCCGTCGCATGAGGAACCTCCTGCCTGTACCATTAACCCGTTGCTAACTTTACGACGCATGAACAATCCTTGCGGTTTCACTTTTCTGCCCTTCGGCCTCCTTGTCCCGGCAGTTTCGTCTAGAGCCACTTGCCCGAAGGCCGATTCCGATTCCTGCCTAGCCTCTATTCCGCCCAATTTCTTTGACAACTGCCCTGCCCGTGATTCCCATGATTCTCGGCTTCCGCCATACTCGAAACCTTCGGACTGCTTTCAGTCTTTCTCTCGCCCGAGGATCATCCGGTCAAAGGCACCGGGCAAGCCCTCTCTCGACGAATACGGCCCGGGCGTATAAGCCCGGGACGCAATCCCCCATTGCGACTGCTCCGATATTCCCCAATCCTCCCTGTTGGTCGCGTCCCAGAACTCCACCACGTCATCCCCGCAAAACTCCTTCCTAGCCATTTCGCTCGGATGAAACAGCCATTCCGTCAGCACTGTGGTCCTGTTCGCCGCCTTGGGCCATAACCGGTGCACCATGACGTAATCCGGGTGCAAGCTCAAAAATAGATTGGGATAAATCGCATAGTACAAGACCTGCTTGCACTGCTCCCGGCTTAATCCGGGCAAATACTCCCTGCGCCGCACTCCGTCCACGCTCATGGTCTCGGCGCCGCCCCGGAATTTCATCGAGCCGCCAATGTAGCCTGGCGTCGGCGGATCATTCTCTCCACTCATTGGGTCGGTGATCTTGCTCAACATCGGGTGCAGCACCGGACAGTGCAAGCACTCGTTGTAATTCAGAACAATCAACTTCCAGTTTGCCTGCACCTCATAACTGGTCCGTTTGTATGCGCGTAACTCGTGCATCTTCCAGGACGCGAATTTTGCCGGGAGGTCCCGCAACTGCTCTGCCAGCGGCGCCGGCTGGTTTGCCAGACTCAGGAAAACGTGCCCATCCCAAACTTCCGCCTGCACCGCACGCAAAGGAAACTCCTCTTTGTGAAAACCCGGATCCTCCATGTGCGGCGCACCGAGCAACCGCCCATCCAGCCCATAGGTCCACGCATGGTACGGGCACTGGATCCTCCCGGGGAACTTGCCCTCCGCCTCCCTACAGATGCGCGTCCCCCGGTGCCGGCAGACGTTATAGAACGCCTTGACCGGACCACCGGAATCACGCACCACGATGATGCTCTCCCCCGCCACATCCACCAGGAAATAGTCTCCGGGTTTCTCAATCTGCTCGCTTCGTCCGGCACACACCCACATCCCGAAAAAAAATCGCTCCATCTCCTCGCGAAAAATCTCCGGATCAGTGTAGTATCGCCCCGGTAGTGTCATCTGCATGCTCATGTCACCTTCTCCAAACCAACAAATCTATTCTGCCTGCACGCCGTATTGCAACCGCCGACCCCTCTTGCCGCGGATTCTCCGTTGTCTCCGGAGACTTCCTCTGCGCTTTCGGTAGTGCCCCCTGCGCCTGGTTTAGACGGGCGAGGCGCGGCGATTTCGTTTTTCTCTCTCAACATGTTATCTTGCATGGAATAGGAGCCCTTTCCATGTCAGTGAACAAAGTCATCCTCGTCGGCCGTCTCGGTCGGGACCCGGAAACAAGATATACGGCCGGCGGTCAAGCCGTCGCCAATTTCTCCGTCGCCACCGATGAAACCTACAAGGACAAGAGCGGCGAACGTCAGAAGCGGACCGAGTGGCACAAAATTGTTGTCTGGGGCAAGCTGGCTGAGATTGCGCAGCAGTATCTGAAAAAGGG
Source organism: Candidatus Acidiferrales bacterium (assembly GCA_963842585.1). Taxonomy (GTDB): domain Bacteria; phylum Acidobacteriota; class Terriglobia; order Acidiferrales; family UBA7541; genus Acidiferrum. The sequence goes on along the minus strand of CAWJHG010000006.1, from coordinate 712,932 downwards.
CTCACTCCTCTTCCTTGAAGGACGGATTCAGTCGCGCGAATGGCAGGATAAGGAAGGCCAGAAGCGTACCAGCTTCGAGATCGTGGCCAGCAATTTCCGCATGCTGGGTGGACGTGGCGATGGCGCAGCTGCAGGCGGAGGCGGAGCCGCTTCGCGCACCGAAGATTTCGATCAGGGACCGTCCGCTCACGATGACGCCATGGGCCCGAGCTCCGGCCCGGAAATCGGCGACGAAGATATCCCCTTTTAGGTTATCTGCCGCTCCTTCGTATCCCGAAACCGGTTCTGCTGCGCCGGTCGATCCTTGCAGGCTGTTTGGCTTGCCGGAACGCTTCCGGTTCGATCCTGACGCGTCCTCTTCTTTTGCGCTGTTACTTCGTGCTGTAGTGTAGGATATTCCTCGCGCACCAGATCCATCGTCCTATGAATATCGCAGATTTCCGCCGCATCGCCCTGAGTTTTCCCGGTGCGGAGGAGTCTGCCCACATGGGTAATCCCGATTTTCGCGTAGGTGGTCATATCTTCGCCACTCTCGCTTCCGCCAAGCAAGGGTACGGTAACCTGATGCTCACTCCCGAACAGCAACAGACCTTCGTCAGAGAGCTTCCCGAAGTGTTTCTGCCGATCCCTGGAGGCTGGGGCCGGATGGGTAGCACCCACATCCGCCTCGCCGCTGCATCCGAAGATGTCCTTGCCGGAGCCCTGCACACGGCCTGGAAACTCCGCGCCGACAAAAATGCCAGATCCGTCAAGAAACCGGCCGCCGGCGGGCCCGAACGCCGGATCCAGAGGCGCAGCAAAAACCGTTGATCGCGCTCAGGCTCTCGGACTCTTTGTGTCGCTCAAGAAAGCGGCGCGATCGAAGCCGCGCCGTCTGGCCATTTTGCACCCTCAATTTCCCCTGTACCGTCCCGTCACATCGTCAAAACCACCCGAAACTGGGCATTCCCGCTGGCCATCCTCTCATACGCTTCGTTTACTTTGGCCAACGGATACTTTTCAATCATGGGCCGAACGCCCGCATACACAGAAAACCGCAGCGTGTCCTCGGAATCCATCGCCGACCCCGACGGCCAGCCCTGGATCCCGCGTCGCGCCAATATCAGCTGCAGTACGGAAACCTCCATCGGCTCGAACGGCGCTCCCACCACCAGCAGTTTCCCGTCGACTCCCAACCCGCCAATCACATCTGCGATTGCCTTGGCATTCGGCGCCGTGGCCAGGATCACCTTCGCTCCGCCTAACCTTTGCAACTCTTCCGCGGGCTTGGTCGCTTTGCTGTCGATGTAGGTGAATGCTCCGAGTTGCTTCGCAAGCCCTTCGTTCTCCGGACCCCGGCCGATGCCCACCACCCGGTATCCGGACTTCGCTGCGTACTGAATCCCAAGATGCCCCAATCCGCCAATGCCGAGCACTCCCACGAGATCACCGGGTTTCGCGCCGCTGTGCCGCAAGGAATTGAACGTCGTGATTCCCGCGCAGAGCAGCGGACCGGCGTTCGCCGCATCCAGACCCTCCGGCAGCAGCGCCACGGCCTCATGCCGAGCCAGCATATATTGCTGAAATCCACCGTCGCGAGTGATTCCCGTGATCGCCTCTCGTTGGCAGGTAACAAAATCTCCCCGCCGGCACGATTCGCAGACGAAGCAATGGCCCCCGTGCCAACCCACGCCAACACGGTTGCCCACTTTCCACTCCGTGACCTGACTGCCCACCGCATCGACAACCCCCGCAACTTCGTGCCCCGGCACGCGCGGAAAAACGATTCCTGGCCAGCTCCCGTCTTTTACCAAATGGTCGCTGAAACAAATTCCGCAAGCCTCCACCTTGATCCGCACTTCGTCTGCGCCAGGCTCGGGAATCTCCCGCTCCTGCATTTCAAATTCTCCGCCTGCCTTGCTCACCTGCGCCGCCAGATTCTTTGCCATTGCCGGTTCTCCCGTTTCGGTGATTGTGCTTCAACCCGCCATTCGATGCTTCCTGCCGCTTTCAAGTTAGAACCGCGCCCGATGGTCGACGATTCTGCTCTTTTCTCTGGCCTAGAACGCGCCGCGGGACCTTCTCTCGGTCGGTCTCTTCTCCCCACCTTTCCACTTGCCCTGGCGAGCGCCATGGGTGACTATAGGCGAACCCCGGTGTACCCGATCCACCGCTGGTGCATCTCTTTTTTTGGAGGCCACCATGCCGAACTCACGCCGTCAGCTGATCCAATCCGCCGTTTCGCTTGCCGCCGCGTTCTCCCTATCCTCTCCCCTTTTGCTTGGACAAGGTGGGCACCCATCGGCTTCTCCGCAGCCCCTGCCATCTCCGAACGCCCCCAATCCCAGTTTTCCCCAGGGCATGAATGGTCCCGGTCCCACTCCTCCCGACCAAAAAGCCATCGACAAGCAAAATCAGGCCGAACTCCGTTCCGAGGTCGACAAGCTCTACGCTCTAGCCTCGGAGCTCAAACAGGAACTTGCGCTAACCAATACAAATTTCATTCTTTCTACCGCTTTCGTCAAGAACTCCAAGCAAATCGAAAAAATCGCTAAGCACATCCACGATCTCGCGAGGGGCTGAGAGCCAACCGGTCAAGCCCCTGCCCTCTCCTTCTGTCCCGCGGCATTGCCAGACTGCCTCTTCCCCCCCCACACGTCCATGCCCCCTTTTCTGTACCTCCGTCCAGTTGCCCGCCGCAAACCCCTCTCCGAAACTGAACTCACTATGCCATCACGCAGTCCTCTGTTCCGATTGACGCTCCTTGCTTGCCTGTCCGTCGCCGCATGCGGCACAACCAAGAAGGTCACCGTGCCTCCGCCCATTAATCCTCAAGTCACGGTCACTGTTACACCCACGACTGCGAACATCCGAGCAGGCTCGGCCTACCCGTTTTCTGTCTCCGTTACCGGCACCACCAATACCTCCGTTACCTGGTCGGTGAACTCCACGCCCGGCGGTTCTGCTGCTCTCGGAACGATTAACTCTTCCGGCAATTATTCCGCTCCAACAGTGCTCCCTTCGCCCAATACCGTTACGGTCACGGCCACCAGTACCGCAGACGCCACCAAATCAGGGACCAGCACCGTAACACTTTTGAATCCTACCCCCACTCTCTCCGGCATCTCTCCCGCCTCTACCAATCTGGGTAATTTTTCTATCGCGGTCACGGGCACAGGCTTCGTTTCAGGCGCGCAGGTTCTCCTTAATGGAACTGCTCTCTCGACAACGTTCACCTCCTCCACACAACTTACCGCCACCGGAACAGCTTCCACCGCAGGCGCGTATACGGTCGCCGTTGAAAACCCCGACCCTGGCAGCTCCATCTCTTCCACGCTCAATTTTCAGGTGAATGGCTCCACACAGGCATCCAGTTGCTCGCAGATGTCTACGGGGCAGGGGGCCAGCCTCAACGATTTCCTGCCGTTCCCTTCCGACAATCTCTGGAACAGGGATATCTCTTCGGCGAGCGTCGATCCGAACTCCGCGGCCATCATTCAGTTCATCGGCCCCACGATCGGCATTCATCCCGACTTCGGCTCCGGGGAATACAACGGCTCCTACATCGGCATCCCCTATACGGTCGTCGACGGCACGCAGCCTCTCATCCCCATCAACTATCAGGCCTATGGCAGCGAAAGCGATCCCGGCCCCATGCCTATCCCGCTCACCGCCCCCATTGAGGGGTACCCGAATCCGGGCACCGGGGACCGCCACGTTCTGGTTCTCGATAATGCCAACTGTTTCCTCTACGAGACATATAACTCCTACCCGCAATCTTCCAGCTGGAACGCCGATTCCGGCGCAATCTGGGACCTGCTCGCCGACGAGCAGCGTCCCTATACCTGGACCAGCGCTGACGCCGCCGGTCTCCCCATTTTTCCTGGATTAGTGCGCTACGACGAGGTTGCTGCCGGAGCCATCCATCACGCCATCCGCTTCACGCTGCAAAGCACCAGCGCGGGATTTGTTCCACCCGCTTCGCACTGGGCCGCCAACAGCACGAATAGCTTTGCGCCGCCGATGGGCGCCCGGTTGCGTCTGAAAGCCAGCTTCGATGTCTCCAGTTATTCCGCCGCCAACCAAGTCATTCTCAACGCCATGAAGAGATACGGGCTGATACTCGCTGACAATGGTTCCTCCATGTACATCTCCGGCGCACCCGATAGCCGCTGGGACAACAGCGATCTCCATCTTTTAAATGGTGCGACCGCAGCCGATTTCGATGTGATCGTCCTTTCACCCCTGTACACCAGCGCCAACATTCCGAGCGGCCCCACTCCCACGATTTCGAGTTTTACGGCGTCCGCCAATTCCATCTCGTCCGGCACTGCCGTCACCCTAGCCTGGCAAGTCTCGGGCGCCGATTACGTTATCGTCTCTCCTGCCGTGGGCGCGACCCGCGGCACGTCCGTCTCGGTCTCCCCGACGACTACGACCACCTACACCCTTTACGCCGCCAACGCCTACGGCCAAACCACTGCCGCCGTCCAGATCACGGTCAACTAAGGCCCGGTATCATCATCCTCGCCCGCTTGAGAGGCTCCCTGTTCGAGCGGCGCAACGACCGGGGGAGCACCCTTTACGCCGTTGCGCTCTTGCCCTTGGCCGCCTCAATCTGCTCGAACATGGCCAGCCTGTCCCAATTGTCCCAGGTCTCGACGACCTTCCCGTTCACAATCCGCGCAAATCCCATCCCGGTGATCTTCACTTCGGCGCCGCTTGCCTCCATCCCCAATCCCCTCCCGCGATGATGCATAGCGGCCGTCCAGCGAACCGCAATCAGGTCCCCCTCCCCGATGCAGTCCTGTACCTCGATGTGGATGTCCGGAAAAGCCTCGATCAGTTTCTTATGCAGCCCGATAAATCCGTCCGGGCCTAGGAGATCCCCTCCCGTTTCGCTCGTTCCATGCGCCACGCAATTCGGCGTAAGAAGCTCTCTAATCGTTTCCGTTCTTTTCTGGTTCCAAACTTCCTCGAACCACCGTCGCGCCAATGCCACGTTTTCTCCGGCCATAGCAACCTCCGCCGGAACAACCTGGTCCCGGGGGCGTCACTCTAGCAGACGGTCACGCAGCTCTCAACCACCATCCTAGGCCCCAACAGGTCGAACTTTACGGTGCGAGTTTAGAAACTCGGCGAAAATATGAGACACTCTCGAGGATTCCCCTGTCCGCCCGCTCCGGCGAAAGGAGAACGTCATGGCCGAGATCCTCGCTCCGGGAACTCCGGCTCCCGGTTTCACCTTGCATGTCACGCCCGACCAGTCGCTCTCCCTCTCCGAACTGCGCGGTCGTCCCGTCATCCTGGCCTTTTATCCTGCAGACTGGAGCCCAGTGTGCGGCGACCAGATGGCTCTGTACAATGAAATCCTGGCCGAGTTTCGCAAGTTCAACGCCGAACTCCTCGGCCTGTCAGTCGACGGCGTGTGGTGCCACGAAGCCTTTGCCAAGGATCGTCACCTCCATTTCCCTCTCCTCTCGGATTTCGAGCCCAAAGGCGCCGTCGCAAGAAGTTACGGGGCCTATCGCCCCGTGGAAGGAACAACGGAGCGGGCCCTGTTCGTAATCGACAAAAACGGAATTATTTCCTGGAGTTACTGTTCTCCGGTCGCCGTCAACCCTGGTGCAGATGGCATTCTCGAGGCCCTCGAGCAGCTGCCCAAATAGCGGAAAGAGGAGGTCGTCATGTCCACTCTGAAAATCCCTGTCGGTCCAGGTGACCACCTCGAGGGAGATCCGCAAGCCCCTTGCACGCTGGTGGAGTATGGTGATTACGAGTGCCCCCACTGCGGCCGGGCCTATCCAATCGTCCGGCGCCTTCAGAAACACTTCGGCAAGCGTCTGCGCTTCGTCTTCCGCAATTTCCCGCTCAGCGAAATACATCCGCACGCAGAATCGGCGGCCGAATCCGCCGAGTTTGCCGCGGTTCACGGTAAATTCTGGGAAATGCATGATCTGCTGTTTGAAAATCAGGGTCGCCTGGGGACCGCCCTCTATGTCCAGCTCGCCCAGCAACTCGGGCTTTCTGCCGCCGACCTGCGCTCCTCCCTCGAACAGCGACAGTTCCAGAACAAAGTTCGCGCTGATTTCTCGGGCGGCGTCCGCAGCGGCGTCAACGGCACTCCCACCTTCTTCATCAATGGCCACCGCCACGATGCTCCGTTCGACTACGACGACCTCCTCGCGGCCATCGATTCCACCCTGGCGAGCCGGTGATCGCAGGATCTCTTGGCATCCTTGACCCTGCTTCGGCTACTTCCCCTGCACCCCCAGCGCCTCCGGCAAATGCACGGTCCCCCGCAATTTCTCCCCGACGATCACATTTTGTCCCCGCTGCGCGTACCGAGTGAGCACCCCCGGTTGCAGCCAGTCGAATCCCCAGGCATCCTCCACCGCCACAATTGTGTAGGTGCCCGGAAACACGTTCTGTAACGTGAACGTACCGTCAAAATCGCTCTGGTCCCGCCGGAAATAGTCCAGATGGGACTCCGGATCGTTCGGTACCAGCGCCACCATCACTCCTGCCATGGGCTTGCCGTCTTTTTCGACGGAACCTTCCACTCTCACCACGCCCTCGGCCAGCCAGGCCGTCAACTCCATCTCCGACCCTGCTGCAATGTTCAGTTCGTGTCCGGCTGTAACTCCTGCCGCCTGTGACATCCGCGCAACCGCATACCTATTCCCTTGGGTCACGAATACCAGGGAATATTTCCCGGGCAGAATGCCTCTAAACGTAACCTCTCCCGACGGGCTGCCCGGCCGGTAGAGGACAATCCGGCCTTTGGCGTTCTGCAGGCCCATGGCGTACTGCTTCGGCAGCAACTCCTCTTCCGGCATCTTCACCGTCACCTTTACACTGCCCATCGGCTCCCCTTGCGAAGCGTTCACCTCCTGCCCGTCGCGCGTCAGCTCCACGTCCCCCGATTCCAACCTCTGTCCGCTTTCGGGGTCGGTGAATCGCAAGGTGTACCGCCCCTGCGGTACGCCCGTCAGCTCATATACGCCGGGGGAGTCCATCCGCGTCGTTACAGGCACGAACTCCTCGGAGTCGAAATTCCGCTTTTCGAGCACCGGGGGTCGAAATCGATTCGCTTCTCCGGCGGTAGTCTCGGGCGCCCGGAAAATAATGTGCAGTGCCGTCGCCGGACTGAGCCGCACATCGATCTCCTGGCGATCACCGCCGCTGAGTGCAATCGGCGTGGCCCGCTCCGACTCGTTTGTCCCGCCGTAGTATGTCGTAGGGTAGGTCACATCCAGCCCCGGCAAAACGTGCAGTGCGGAATTCTCCGCCTCCTCCCCGGTACTGGATGGATGAATCGCGTACCACGGTTTCGCAGTTACCGAAACGAAATACGTCCCCGGCTGCAAAAGAGAAAACTCATAATACCCCCGATCATCCGACCGCACACTATTCGCGTGCTCGATACGAGTCATTCCTCCGCTGTGGTCTTCCCGGAACAGCCCTACGCTTGCTCCTCGAACCGGCTCTCCGGACTCGTCCGTCACATGCCCGGTGATCGTCGCCGTCGGCGTCAACTTCAGCAGCAGGTTCTCCGTCGCATATTCCGGTCCGGTCACAATCGCCGTCGAAAACTCTTCGTGCTGTTGGTAGGCAGCGCCGATGTAGCCCCGTTTCCTTCCTTCGAGCGAATATTTGCCCTGGGGGACTTGCGCGAACTCAAAATGGCCGTTCGCTCCGGTCAGCATTGCAATCCTCTGTTGTCGATTCCGCGTATCCGCTATCGTTACCCTGGCTCCCGCCAGAGGTGCCCCGGTGATCGCGTTCTCTATCGTTCCCGATATCTTGAAACCTTCGCCATTCCCCGCGATCTGTCGCGCCCGCGCTACGCCAGGTGGTGCGAGAACCATGACGCTGAGCCCCAGCGCCATCGAACAAAAGGCAGTAAGTCCTCTCATTGCCCCTCGCCGTCGGGAGTAAATTTCAACCGAACGCTGGCCTGCTGCCCGGCACTCACCTGGATCACTTCCCCCCTGGTCTGGTATCTCTTCATTCCCTCGACCGAGGCTTCTTCCGACAGCTCGTGATCAAACGCGAGCACCCGATACGTCCCGGGTGGCAGTTGCTCTTGCCGGAAGGTACGATCCACGTTAATGGAGGTTCCCTGCACCGGTCCGACAGTTCCTTCGACTGGCACGAAATAGACCATCCCCATGAAACGCGGTCCGTCCTGACCCAACTCCTGTTCACTGCTGGTCTTTGCCGCCTCCTCCACGGTCCCAGTCACTTCCGCGCCGTCATCCCGGATCGTAATCTCGATCGGGGGGACGGCTGCGCCCAGCCCGACTACCAGTTCCCCGTGCAGCAGGTCGGCTTCCCCGGAAAGCGCCGACGCCACATATCCGGGATTGCCAAACACCCGCACCCGGTAGCGGCCTGGAGCCACATTCGGGATCACCAGTTCATCGTCCTCTGCGTTCGCCGCGCGCCGCGACCCACCGTCGCCCCGGAACGAAGGGAACTCCTCAATCGAGCTAAGCTGCACCTGGACATCGCCGCGCCGGCGCAGCACCGCCTTGTCCAGCCCGTTGGCTCCCAGCGGAAGACTCTCTACCCCACTTTGCGCGTTCTTGAATTCCTCCCTCACCCGGATGTGAACCGTAGCATTCGGAAGCAGGTTCATTCCGGTCCCCTCGAACGCCGCCCCTCGCACAGAAAAATTCAGGATCCCTGTCGAACCTGTCTCTCCTCCGAACGTTTCCGCTTCGAGCGTGTAGTTCCCGTTCGGCAGAGTCCCTTCAATCGCCTGTTCCATCATGTTGTAACCGAGCGAATACCCCGGTCCCGGATGCCCGGATGCGTGAACGCGGAGCTGCATACCATTCGTGGCCATATTGGCAACCGGAATTTTCACCGGATAATATTCCCGCCGGGCGACGGACAGGTTTGCCTGGTAGGTTTCCCCTGCCCCGAGTTGGATCATGCCGGCTGTTTCAAAATCACCTGCGTTCGGGTAGTAGGACGGCGGATAGCCGTACAGTTGCTCTCCCGAAACAAAACTGAATCGATCTTGATCCATCTGCTCGCCGGTAACCACCTTGTATGTCCCGGCCGGCAGTCCCGCGAAGCGAAACTCCCCATCGGACCAGCTCAGGAAGTTCCCGCTCGATTCCCACCGGCCCTGCCCATCCCGGTTCTCGTGACGGTACAATTCCACCGGAATACGCACCTCGCCGTCGGACCCCGGCACGTTCACATGCCCCACGATCAGCGACTCCGGGACGAGATAAATCCTCACGCTCCCGGTCCCGGAAATCTGGCCGCCGCTTTCAAGGAACCCGGGCCTCTTGGCCATAAAACTGCCCGGGCGCGAGTTTTGCGCCCAGTACTTCTGCAGGATCCGCTGCTGGGCATCTTTCGGCATGGTCTCGTCTACGGTCGGCGCCGGCTGCTGTGGGGGAAACTTGAACTCGAATTGCCCCCGGTCGTCTGTGAGTGTCGCGTACTGCTCGCCGGGGGTATAGACCAGAGCCCGGCTGATCGGTTCATGCGTCAGCTGATTCAGCACTACCCCCCGGATCCGACTGACCTCCTCGCTTTCGGCTCCGACACTCGTCACCGCCTGGCCCAGGGTCGCACCTGCCCAAGCGGACACCACCACGAGCGCCCCTGCAGCCGCTCGCGCAGTCGGGCGACGGTTCAGGTAGCCAGCGCGGTACTTGTCATTCCCGTTCATAGCCCGCGATTCTACCACCCCGCGTCTCCGCTCGGTCTGCCTTCTCCATCTCCTCCTCCCTTCGATCCGGGCGTTCAGCTTATGCTCGGAGACTGTCGGCCCTTCCTGTCGAACGACTCTTTGGTCTGTGTCTCGGATCGAGCCGGGTCCGAATCCACAGCCCTCTCCAATACCCCTTGCACTCGTCCGAGTTCCTTGCTAGTCTATATCTGCGTTTGTTGCTCTTGTTTCGCCTTTTGTTTTAAAGGGTCGCAGGATTCAACTTGCGGCCTTTTTTTGTTTCCCGCCCGCTTTACCGCGGTGTCTGGTGAATCAGCGAAAGACGCCCGGGCTCCCCAAAAAGAGACACCGGAAAAAGAGTGCATCAGATAGCTTTTATAATTAGAGGAATACATCTGTGAAAGAACAAGGAACAGTGAAGTGGTTTAACGCTAGCAAGGGTTTTGGTTTCATCCAACGCCAGAGCGGCGAGGACGTTTTCGTCCATTTCTCCGCGATTCAGGCGGACGGCTATCGCTCTCTCAATGAGGGTCAGGCCGTTGAATTCGAGGTTGTCCGCGGCCCCAAGGGCCTGCAGGCTTCCAACGTTCAACCTCTCTAAACCACTTCTGAGAATCACCGGGCGGGTGGCGCAAGCCTCCCGCCTTTTTTTATTTCCTTCCCGGGAACGCCTCGCTTCTCGAATCTTTCTACTTCGTCCTCCCCGTCCCGCTTACCTCGTTCCCGCTTGCGGAGATGCAAACACAAACGCCACCACCACATCTGAGGACACTGGTTTTCCCTGGTAACTCGCCGCGGTAAACGTCCAGCTCTTCACCGTCTGGGTCGCCGTCCCGCTCAGTGCGCCTTTTCCCCGTACCACAATCACTCCGTGGATCTTTCCGTCGTTTCCCACATGAACCTGCAACACCACGGTCCCTGAGGATACCGTGTTCGGAGGGTAGGTCGCGTAACTCGCCGTCTGCACCTGCGCGGGCTGGAAATCACCGCCCCCCGCATTGGTGGCTGGTTGCAAGGTTGCCCCCGGCAGTCCTGCTCCGCCGGGGTTAAATGGGTTAAATACCACGTTCACCCGCGCTGCCCCCGCTATACCTTGCCCATCGACCATCGCCGGCGTGTATTGCCAGCCCTGAACGGCTGCCTGTGCCACCGCCGTGAACGGCGGCAAGTCCCGCACCACGCTCACATTTTGTACCGCTGCTGTTGCGTCCAGGCTCACGTCCAGCGTCACAATGCCCGGCGACTGGCTATTCATCGGGTATGCAATTCGCCCCGCCTGGGCGATTCCGGCCGCGTGATAGTGCCCCGCTCCAGTCTGACCCCATGCCACCGTGGCCATGGCTAGAAAGCCTGCGGCCAGCAATCGTGGTCGTCTCATCGGGACCTCCTCGCTCATTCTCTTCGCCGTCACCTTATCACTGCTCTACGGACTTTACCGAATGTCTCTTCTCTTTTATTTATTGTACTTCCTCTCTCCTCCTTCCGCCTCTCGATGCGGCCATCTTTGTTCCCGGCTCGCTGATATCCGGTAACCGGCTGCTCTCTTTCGTTGTACACTCTTGTACGTTCTCCCACTCTCCGGAAATTCGCTTCTTTCCGCAGGATGAGGCTTTCTTTGCTCGCTTCTGGAAAATTTCCTCGCTTCGCCGTTGCCCTGTCCGTTCTCTTGGCCCTGTCTCTTTGCTCCATTATTACCTTTGTTCACAGCATCCCATGGCGTCTGCTTTCCTCGAACCTGGTTATCTACTGTACGATCGCCCTCGCCGCTCTGTGTTCTCTCCGCGTTGTACTCCGCACTTCCGGCTACGTGCGCATGACTTGGCTCCTGATTACCATCTCCCTGGCGATAGAAACCTTCGCCCAGGCCCTGAATACCTACTATCAGAGCTTTGTCCCTGGCGCCTTGTTCAGCCCCACCCCCTCCGACATTCTCTTTTTTGTCTGGGCGGCTCCGATCTTCCTGATTTTTCTTCCACCTTCCGAGCAAGATACCCGCGGCGTCGACGCCATACGGGTGCTCGAGTTCCTGCAAGTCTGTATCGTAGCCGTCACCGTCTACCTGTACTTCTTCTACGCCCCCTCACGGTGGCACTCCGGCCAATACTCCCTCCTTCGTCAAATTCTGTTTCTCTATATAACGCGCGATTTCGCGCTTTCCCTCGGTTTCTTCCTGCGCTGCCGGGCCGCTGGTCCCGCATGGTTTCGCTCTTTTTCTCTTGTTTTCGCCTGTGTCTTCCTGGGCGCCGGACTCTCTGATCTCCTGTATGCGGTTACCATTGAAACCGCCACAGGCAATGCCACTTGGGGCGACCTGCTGTGGCTGGCACCGAACTTCCTCTTGATCTTCTATGCGGCCACGTGGAAGCAGCCGGTTCCCGGACCCGCGATTCCTTCCTCGAATCGCGCCGGCAATCTCTTTGCCACCCTGTTTCTCCCCGTCGGCCTGCCACTGTTCGTTATCTTTATGGGCCGCGCGATTGCCCGAGAACAAGTACTTCTCGGCTGGCTTGTCGTCACTGCCTCGGTTCTTTGCTCGTCCGTCCGCCTGACCCTCACCAATCGCAATCAGAGTCGTATCTCGGAAAACCTTCTCAATGCCGAAAAAGCCCTCCGCAGTTCCGAACAGGTCCTGTCTACTGCATTCCGCAACAGCCCCGACGCCTTCAGCATCAATCCTTTCCCGAACGGCCCCTACTTCGAGGTCAACGATGGCTTTACGCGTCTTACCGGATACTCTCGCGACGAAGTCATCGGCAAGACCCCCAGGGAGATGGATCTCTGGGTGATTGCCGAGGAGCGGGATAGAGTGCTGGCTTCTCTCATCGAATCCGGCGAAGCCCGCGATGTCGAGTTCCGGTTCCGCACCAAGGACCGCCGTGTCCGTGTCGGTCAGATGAACGCTTCTCTCATCGATATCAACGGCCAACGCTGCACCCTTGTCGTGGTTCGCGACATGACCGAGAGGAAAGAGGCCGAACAGATCCTCCGTTCCAGTGAAGAGCGCTTCCGCTTGCTGGTCCGTGACCTTCACTTTGCGGTTGTTCTGCACTCACCCGAAGCTAGAGTCGAATTTGCCAACCGTGCTGCCCACTACATGTTTGGCCTCCCTGATGGTGCCGCAATCGGAAAGTCCCTGCCTGAACTTGGCATTTCCACGGTCGACGAGGACGGCAACGACATCCCCCAGTCCGAGCGACCCGTAATGACCGTTCTCCGCACCCGACAGCCGGTCTCCGACGCGCTCATCGGTTTCCGGCACCCCGGCTCGGAAAACATTCTTTGGACGTTCGGGAACATCGTGCCGCAATTCGACTCCTCAGGTAGCGTGATCCGTCTCATCAGTTCTTTCGCCGATGTCACCCGCATGCGCAATGCCGAGCGAGCCATCCATCTGCTCTCGACCCAACTTCTCAAGCTCCAGGACGAAGAGCGTCGCCGCCTCGGTCGCGAGCTCCATGACGGTCTCGCACAAACCGTCCTGGCCATTAATCTCAGCCTGGCCCAGGTCCGGCAATCTCTTTCCCCGCAGGATGACGCTGCCGCAAATTCCCTCGAACGGGCCCGCACCCTCACGCAGCAGATGTCTCGAGAAATTCGCACTCTCTCCTACCTGCTCCATCCGCCTCTCCTTGACGACCTCGGTCTCGTTTCCGCCCTCAAGGAATATGCCCACGGCTTTGCCGAGCGCAGCGGCATTCGCACCCAGCTGCATGCCAACGCTCAATTCGATCGCCTCCCCCAGGCCTTCGAACTCGCACTGTTCCGCATCGTCCAGGAAAGTCTCGCCAATATTCAACGGCACTCCGGCAGCCCCTCGGCGGAGGTCCGCCTCTCTCAGGAGGATCGCCAGATCACTCTTGAAGTGACCGATTTTGGCTGTGGCATGGCCCTCACCTCGGACCGCGGTCCGCAACCCCGGGACACCCACCTGGGGGTTGGCATTCCAGGCATGCGCGAGCGCATTTCCCAATTGGGCGGCCACTTCCATCTCATTTCCGGCCCCACCGGAACCACGGTTCGCGCTACTATTACTCTACCTGCTCCCGCCCAAACGGAGACGGTCGATGGCAGTCCTTCGCATTCTGATCGCGGATGATCACTCAGTTGTTCGCGCCGGTCTTCGCACTCTTCTTGAATCCCGTTCCCATTGGGAAGTCTGCGCCGAATCCTCCGATGGCCGCGATGCCGCGGAAAAGGCCGGCAAGCTGAAGCCGGACGTCGCCATCCTGGATATCGGCATGCCGCTCCTCAATGGCATCGAAGCCACCCGCCGGATTCGCGCCGTCTCGCCGGACACGGAAATTCTCATTCTCACCATGCATGAATCCGATGACCTTGTTCAGCAAGTGGTGGATGCCGGCGCCCATGGTTATATCCTCAAGGACGACGCCGATCGAGTACTGCTCGCCGCCGTGGAATCGCTTCGCCTGCATCGGCCCTACTTCTCGACGCGCGTCTCGAGTGCATTCGATCCCGGCGATGCCAACGGCGATCCTGCGCGGTCCACTCGCTCCCGGCTCACCCCTCGCGAACGCGAAATTCTCCAACTCCTCGCCGAAGGCAAATCCAACAAAGAGGTCGCCACACTTCTTGGCATCAGCGTCAATACCGCCGAGGCGCACCGCTCGAACATCATGCTCAAACTCGACCTCCACTCCGTAGCCGAACTGGTCCACTACGCCATCCGGAACAACATCATCAATACCTGAATACCTGATCCGGCCGTTCCGGTCCGACCGCTTCCGTGGACCGAAAGAACCGGTCGCGGCCGGACTCCGAGGGTGCACCCCCTTGGCGGGCCCGCCGTAATCAACTGATAGATAGGATGTTATTGTCAGGTCGCAGCCAGATTTCTCCCCATGAAAGTGTGTTTTCACCGTTCGTCTAGTGTCGATTGCCTACGCATTCCCCTCCATTTCTTTCTTTTCCCCGCTGCCCCATTCTGCTTGGGTACTCAGTTGCGCCAATTCGATTCCGATGATGAACGCTACCAAATCTATCCGCGTCCTCGTCGCCGACGATTCTCCTACGGCACTTCGATCGGTATGTGATTACCTCGAATTTGCCGGCGGTTTTGAGATTGTAGGAACCGCCAGTGATGGCTTGAACGCGATTCAACTCGCGTCCGTCCACAAGCCGGATCTGGTTCTCCTCGATCTCAGCATGCCGCGGGTCAACGGGCTGGAGGCAGCCTTGCAAATCCGCCTCTCCAGCCCGGACCTGCGTCTGATTATCTTTTCTGAACTCAATGGCCATTCCTTACCCGACGAATGCCGCCGCTACGGTGCGGACAGCTTCGTCCACAAGAGCAACTTGCCGGAGCGACTGTTGCCGGAGATCCAGCGCCTGTTTTCTCCCGGTGATCGCAGTCGCCCCCGGACGGGCAACAACTGATTCTGGTAACGCTTTTGCGGAACGCGCACACGACCTGCGTTCCGCATGCAAGCCAGGTGTGTAATTTTTTGCAGGGAGCAGTCAGAAAGACCAATGCAAGACTCGGTACTTCAAATCCTTTTCCTTGGTGAGGATGCAGCTTGGGAAAAACTCTCTGAAGTCCTGGCACAATCGCTCGGCGCCAATCTTCATGCGCGCCGCGCGGACTCTCTCGCCGGGCTGTTCGAGGTGCTGGCCGTCGGCCGTTTTCATGCGGTAGCCCTGGACGTTCACGCCTGGAATTCCGCGGGGCTCCTCTTTGTCGAAAAGGTCCGTACCGTGTACCCCGCTCTCCCGATCCTTGCCCTCTATCCTCCCGCGGCTCCGGAATTCGACGCCAAAGCCGTCACCAGCGGCGCCTCGCTCGGTTTTCCGGTCGACCTACTTTCCCCGGATCTGCTCCGCAGCTCCATTCTGACCTGTCTCGCAGATCCCAAGGCTCAATCTCCTGTTCAGAAAGGTTCGCAAATGGATCTCAGCTGGAATGCCCCCGACAAAACCACTTTTCCTTCCACGAAGAATCAGGTAATCACCCACGCGCTGAACAATCTTCTCTGTGTGATCAGCGCCAACGCCGATATCCTCGCCGATCAGCTCCACGCCGTCGGGCCGGATGCCCGTCCGCTCGTCGAGATCAAGAAAGCCGCCCAGTCCGCCGCCGTCCTGATGCGCCAGCTCAAGTAACGATCCGCCGGCTTCGAGGATTACCGTTCGATTGCCGAATTTCATTCCCTGCAATCGAATCTCGGCGAGTTTCTTCGGCTCGCTTCCTAGGATTGCGTCCCGGATGCTTTGCGGTTGTGGATTTCTGATATCCTCTCCTCATGTCCACCACCAACCGTCACTGGAACTTCGCGGCTCGCCCGAAAGACCTGGTCACCCCTGAGGTTCTCCAACTCTCCGAATCCCCGCTCCCTCCGCTTGAGGATGGGCAGGCCCTTGCGCGCGTCAAATATCTCTCTATCGACCCCACCATGCGGGTATGGATGGCCGACATCCCGCAGTACATGGCGCCTGTCCAGCTTGGAGAAGTCATGCGCGCTTTCGGATTCGCCGAGATTGTCGAGTCCCGTCACCCCGATTTCAA
The DNA here is from genome assembly GCA_963842585.1 of Candidatus Acidiferrales bacterium. Lineage (GTDB taxonomy): Bacteria > Acidobacteriota > Terriglobia > Acidiferrales > UBA7541 > Acidiferrum. The sequence goes on along the minus strand of CAWJHG010000006.1, from coordinate 696,736 downwards.
GAAGGGCGACAAGGTTACCGGTCTCACCGGCCTGCAGGAGTACGCGCTGATCACCGGCAAGGAAGCCCGTAATTTTCAGAAACTGCCGTCCATCCCTTTCCTTTCTGATGTGCATTTTCTCGGAACTCTCGGCATTAACGGCCTTACCGCCTACTTCGGCCTTCTCGAAATTGGTAAGCCGCAGCCCGGCGAGACGCTGGTCGTTTCCGCTGCTGCGGGCGCCACCGGCAGCGTTGCCGGCCAGATCGGCAAAATCCATGGGTGTCGCGTCGTCGGGATCGCCGGCTCCGATGAAAAATGTAAATGGATTAAAGACGAACTGGGCTTCGATCATGCCGTCAACTACAAGCATCCCGACTGGAAGGCGCAGCTGGCCGCCGCAACGCCGAACGGAATTGATATCGACTTTGAAAATGTCGGCGGCGAGATTATGCAGGTCGTACTCGATCGCATGAATCTTCACGGACGGGTCGTTCTGTGCGGTTTAATTTCCGGTTACACCCGGCAGGATCCGGCCCTGGCCAGTTTCGGCAAGGTCATCATCAAGCGCCTTCGCGTGGAGGGATTCATTTTCATCGATTACGTTTCAAGGTTCATGGATGCGGGAAAACAGCTCGGCATGTGGAAAATGATGGGGAAACTCAAAGACCGGCAGACGATCGTGAAAGGCCTCGAAAACGCCCCGGAAGCGATCAATATGCTCTTCCGTGGGGCCAACATCGGCAAACTGGTTGTCGAGCTTTGAGTCGGTTCGCTTGTTCGAGGAATGAACCGCTATTTCGCGCACAAGGACGAACCAGTTAGAGTTCTTCGCTTCCTCGCTGGCGCTCTTCGCTCGTACACTTGCATTGCACGCTCTTCAAGGGACGAGCTCTCACCGCCCCGCCTGCGATTTTCTCTCCGCATCCATCCGCTGCACCATGGTTTCGAACTTTGGCTTCTGCTCCGCGGTCAGGAGCAGCCGTATCTGATCCCGAGCCTTCTGCCTCGCCGCGTCGACGTCGCGGTCCGCCTTCTCATGGATCTCCTTCATCTCCTGGTGCGCTCCGCGAATGATTTCATCCACCTTGGCGCCTTGCTCTGCCGTCAGCCCGACTTCCCTGGTCATTTCCTCTACGCGTTTCGCTCGGCGCTCCGGCTCGGTTAAATTCGGCGCCGTCACTACTGTCGCTGCCTGCGTGCGGTGACCGAAACTGTACCCAAACACCGCGCCGATCGCTCCTCCCAGCGCAAACAGCACCACCAGCCAAAGTCCTGCTTTCGTTCGTGTCTCCGGGTTCATTGTTACCGTCCCTCGTTTACGCTTGCGATGATGTCATCGTTCGGCGGCGCGCTCGGAGCCGATTCAAACAACCCATCTGCTGGTCGCACCACCGGCGTGCTGCCGTGATCGGCGCGCCGCACCTCGAACGCCCAGGTCCCGCCGAGCAGCAGCAAGACCGCGGCAAAGACTGCCAGCCGAGGCGCGATGCGTCTTATGCTGATCCAAAACCCATTGTTTTCTTCCTCGAGCTCGGCTTCTTCGAGTCGGATTGCCGTCATCACCCGCCGGATGAAAAATGGACCCGGCTCAAGAACTTCCCCGGCTGTCGTTCTGAGGACTCTCCGCGTCTCTGCAAGATCGTCGAGAGCGGACTCGCAACTCGAGCAACTCGCGGCATGTCCGCGCAATTCCGACGGCAATTGCCGCAATAATCCCGCCGCCGTGGCGCCTCCCGGTCCGTTCAGCGGCAACCCTTCCAACGTATCTAGGAATTCTTCGCACTTCAGGTTCGCACCAGTGCCGATTTCGCTCATTCTGTGTTTACCTCATTCTCCACTGATTCCTGTCTCCGCCTCACACTCCTGCTGCCCGTTTCTTCCGCCGAATCTTTTCTGCTATCCGCTGCCTTGCCCGGAACAACCTCACCTTGACCGTGTTCCCATTGATGCTGAGCATTTCCGCGATCTCTTCAACCGTAAAACCCTGCACCTCTTTCAGTATCAGCATCTCCCGGTCCCGCTCTTCGAGGCACCCGAGCCACTGCTCGACCTGCTGCCTGGTTTCCAGGCGCTCGCTCACATCTGGCGATTGCTCACTCCCTTGCCCCAGGCCCTGTTCGGTTGACTGATACAAGTGTGCCTGCTCCTCCGATAACTCGGACTCGTAGACGAGCGGCCGCACTTTCTTCTTTCGTAACAGGTCCCAGCACTCATTCACGGTGATCTTGTACAGCCACGTGCTGAATGCCGCTCGTTGGTCGAACCGCTTGAGCGAAAAAAAAGCTTTCAGGAAAACCTGCTGCGCAATATCTTCTACGTCTTCCCGGTTTCGCAGTATGCCTCCGGCCACCGCAAAAACTCTTCCTTGGTGCCTCCCGACCAGCACCTCGAAGGCGGCCTTGTCGCCATTCTGGGCCCGCCTCACCAACTCGCGATCGTTCTCTTTCCCAACGGTTGCCCTCGGGGCTGTTTGGGCCTCACTCGTCACCGGCACTTCTGGTTCCTCTGATTTTGGGACGTTTGTCATTGCTTTTTGGTTACGACATTCTAATCCCTTTATCCAGGATTGCTACATACGTTTCCTCATACCGCTTAGAATTCTCCTTGCTTTCGTTTACTAACTGTAGAATACTCAGCCCATGATTATCGGTGACCGACTTCGCGCTTTACGCGAAGAAAAGAAACTCTCCCAGGGTGATATCGAAAAGCGCACCGGCCTGCTCCGGTGCTATATTTCCCGCGTTGAAAATGGCCACACCGTCCCCGCCATCGAAACGCTCGAAAAGCTGGCTCGCGCTCTCGAATGCCCACTTTATCAACTCTTCTACGACGGTGAGGAGCCGCCTCAATTGCCCAACCTCCCCAAGCGAAAGTCTTCTGATGACGTCGCATGGGGTACTTCGGGCAAGGAGGCTCGCTATCTCAACAAGCTCCGCCGCTTGCTGAGCAAAGCCGACGACGAAGATCGCAAGCTGCTTCTCTACATGGCGCAAAAGATGGCCAATAGGTAGTAGCTTCTTCCGGAGACGCCCCTCCGGACATAATCGAGCCCCGCTAAAAAGGCCGCTATCCTCAAGATTAGCGGCCTTTTAGCTTTCCGACTGCCTTCGGGATCTCTCCCATACTTCGCTGCTCGGAAAGGCGGATGCCCTTGCTTACTCCCATTCGATCGTGCTCGGGGGCTTGCTGCTGATGTCGTAGACCACCCGTGTCACACCCGGAACTTCGTTCACAATTCGTGTGGACATTCGCTCTAGCACGTCCCCGGGTAGCCTCACCCAGTCCGCGGTCATGGCGTCCTCGCTGCCCACCACGCGCACCGCCACCGTCAAACCGTAGGTCCGGCCATCTCCCATGACTCCCACGCTTCGGACCGGCAACAGCACCGCAAACGCCTGCCACACCTTTTCATACCAACCGGCTCGCCGGATCTCCTCGACGACAATCGCGTCTGCCTCGCGGAGGGTATTTAAGTCCTTACGGGTAATCTCGCCTAATAACCGGACTGCCAAACCGGGTCCTGGAAACGGATGTTTCACCAGTATCTCTTGTGGTAAACCCAGGTCTTTTCCGATGCTGCGCACCTCGTCCTTGAACAGATCCCGCAACGGCTCAATCAGTCCGAACGGCATTTTGTCCGGCAATCCACCGACATTATGGTGTGTCTTGATGGTTGCCGAAGGCCCCTTGACCGACACCGATTCAATGACATCCGGGTACAGTGTCCCCTGCACCAGAAACTTGATGTCACCGCCCGCTTCACCTTTCTGCAGTTTTTCCGCCTCTGCTGCGAACACGTTGATGAATTCCCCGCCTATGATTTTTCTTTTCTTTTCCGGGTCGCTCACTCCCCTCAGCTTGTCCAGAAACAGGTCCGTCGCGTCCACCCCGACGACGTGCAATCCCAGCCGTTCCCGGTACATTTCCAGGGTATGCTCGAACTCGTTTTTCCTCAGCAACCCGGTATTCACAAAAAGATTGGTCAGCCGCGTTCCCATGGCCCGGTGTACCAGCACGGCGGCAACCGTTGAATCCACTCCCCCGCTCAGCCCGCAGATGGCCCGATGCCCGTCCACTTTCGCCCGGATCGTCTCGACCGTCTCCTCAATGAAGGCTGCCCCGCCCCACTTCGGCTCGGCCCGGCAGACCTTGAATAGGAAATTCTTCAGAATCTCCGTCCCCCGTTCCGTGTGTTTCACTTCCGGGTGAAACTGCACGGTATAAATCTTTCTCTTGGGATCTTCCGTGGCCGCGATGGCGTTGGCCGTTTTGCCGGTCATATGAAAACCAGGCGGCAATCCGAGGACGCTGTCCCCATGGCTGTTCCAAATCTTCAGTGTCTCCGGGAAACCTCCCAGCAGATCGCTCGCGCCTTTCTCGACATTCAATTGCGCGGGTCCGTATTCCCGCCGTTCGACGGGCTCCACTTTCCCGCCCAACTGCTTGGCAATCCACTGCATTCCGTAGCAGATTCCCAGCACCGGGATTCCCATTGCCAGCACGCCCGGGTCGCATTTCGGCGCGTCATGGTCGTAGACCGAGCTCGGCCCGCCGGACAGAATAATACCCGCAGGCTCGAGCTTCCAGATCTCGTCGAGCGGAGTGGTGCAGGGCAGAATTGCACTGAATACCTGTTGTTCGCGCACTCTTCGCGCAATCAACTGGGTGTACTGTCCGCCAAAATCCAGGACCACGATTCCGCCGAGCTCCGTCTTCATCTTTCCCGCCAATCTGTCCGCTTTCCTCAGCGCTGCGCCATCCATCGCTCCGCCCCCTTGCCCCGCTAGAACGGAACCCCTGTCGTTCGGGCCCTGCCTCTCCGCGGCCAACCGTTTCCTCACGCGACCACGATATTCAGCAACTTGTCCGGAACAAAAATTACTTTCACAATCCGCTTCCCGGCCAGGTGCCCTGCAATCCCTGCCTCCGCTTGAGCCAATTTCATCACTTCTTCTTGCCCCGTTCCCACTGCTACTTTTACCTTACCCCGGACTCGGCCGCTGACCTGGACCACAACTTCCACTTCCTCGTCCTTGGCCAGTTCAGCGTTAAACGGCGGCCAACTGACGGCCCACAACCCTCCGTCGTGACCGAGCATTTCCCACAACTCTTCGGCCAGGTGCGGCGTGATCGGCGCCAGCATCAACGTTAGGATCTCCAGCACTTCCTGCCGCACCACCGGTCGCACGTTCTCATCGGCCGCGTACATCGCATTCGTCAACTCCATAATCTGTGCAATCGAGGAGTTGAAATGCCAGCGGGTCTCAAAATCCCCGGTCACCCGCCGGAGAGTCTGGTGCGTCTTCCGCAGCAGCCCTTTCTCAGCTTCCGTGATGCCATCGACGGACTTGCCCTGTGCCCCGGAGGCCAACCCCAGACGCGCATTTTTCTCGACCAGCCGATACACTCGGTTCAAAAAGCGCCAAGCCCCCTCAATGCTTTCCTCGCTCCACTCCAGGTCCTTCTCCGGCGGGGCGGCAAACAGCGTGTACAGCCTCCCGGTATCGGCACCAAACCTCTCTGCCATGTCGATCGCGCCGACGACGTTCCCCTTCGACTTGGACATCGCCTCTCCGCCCTTCAGCACCATCCCCTGCGTAAACAGTCGCGCCGCCGGTTCGCGATGCTGGACGAGCCCGATGTCCCACATGAATTTGCACCAGAAGCGTGAATACAGCAGGTGCAGAATCGCGTGGGTGATTCCTCCGATGTACTGGTCGATGGGAAACCAGTATCCAACTTTCGCCCGGTCAAACGGTGCCTGGTCATTCCTCGGATCGCAATAACGGTAGAAATACCAGGACGAGTCGACGAACGTGTCCATGGTGTCCGTTTCCCGTCGGGCCGCGCCTCCGCATTTCGGACATTTCACATGCACGAATTCCGGGTCTGTCGCGAGCGGCGATTGTCCTTCGCCTGTCAATTTCGGATTCGCCGGCAGCACCACCGGCAGATCCTTGTCCGGCACCGGCACCATGCCATCCTTTTCGCAATAAATCACCGGAATCGGCGTGCCCCAATACCTCTGCCGCGATATTCCCCAATCCCGCAACCGGAAGATCGTCTCCTTCTTCCCAAATCCTCCTGCTTCCGCCTCCGCCGCCATCTTCTCAATCGCATCGGCAGTCGCTAACCCCGAATATTTCCCCGAGTTCACGCTGACTCCGTACTCGGTGAAGGCCCCGGAAGTCTCCGTGCTCTGGGAACCTGGCGTCTCACTGGCCTGCTCAAGCCTTTCCACCACTACCGGGATCTTCAACCCGAATTTGACGGCAAATTCGAAGTCCCTCTCGTCGTGCGCGGGGACCGCCATGATCGCGCCGGTGCCATATTCCATCAGCACGAAATTCCCCACCCAGATGGGAAGCTTCTCTCCGCTGAAGGGGTTTACGGCGTATCGACCCGTGAAAAAACCGTCCTTTTCCGCGGTCGCAATATCCTCCATCTTTACCGATGTCTGGCGCATCTGCCCGAGTTTTGCCTCCGAGGCCGCCTGCCCGGGCGTCCCGAGAAGCAGTTTCCCCAGCAACGGATGGTTGGGGGCCAGAATCAGCGCACTGGCCCCATAAATCGTGTCAATGCGCGTGGTGAAAATCTCAATCTTGTCCCGAGGGCCCGCGTCGCTCCCGGTTTCCACGGGAAACCAGACCTTTGCCCCGGTCGATTTGCCGATCCAATTTCTTTGCATGGTGATGACCCGTTCCGGCCATCCACCCTCGAGCAGCTTCAGGTCATCCAGTAACTGCTCCGCGTACGCCGTTGTCTTCAGGAACCACTGCTCGATTTCGCGCGCTTCAACCAGCGTATCTTCGTGCCGCCAGCAGTAACCATTCTCGACCTGTTCATTTGCCAGCACGGTCGTGCACTTCGGGCACCAGTTCACGCGACTTTTCTTCTTGTAGGCAATCCCACGCTCGAGCATCCGGAGGAAAAACCATTGGTTCCAGCGGTAATATTCCGGCTCGCAGGTTGAAATTTCCCGCCGCCAGTCATAGCTGAACCCGAAGCGGCGCAGCACTCTCTGAAACTCTGCAATGTTCCTGTTGGTCCACTCACGCGGATGCGTGTGGTTCTTGATGGCGGCGTTTTCCGCCGGGAGTCCGAACGCGTCCCATCCCATCGGATGGATCACGTTAAATCCCTTCATCCGTTTCACGCGCGCAACCACATCCCCGATTGTGTAGTTCCGCATGTGACCCATGTGCAGCGTCCCGGACGGATACGGGAGCATTTCGAGCACATAGTATTTCGGTTTTTGGGGGTCGGCTTCCGATTCAAAAACGCGGTTCTCTTCCCATCTCGCCTGCCATTTGGTCTCAATCTCCTGCGGCTTGTAGTCCCCCACGACTGGTCGTCCCTCCGCCTCTTGAGGAGCCGGGAGCCTCGAAGCCCCCCGTGGTCCCTCCAAATTCATCTGACCGCAGCCTGGCCGGGCCACTCACCCGCGGGCGGCACTATTTTCTCTTCTTTGGGGCCGCTTCCTTGCTCTTTTTCTCTTTCCCCGCCGGCAAATGCCTGGAACTCGCCTTTTTTCCGGCCTTGTCCATCGCCCGCTTCAGTGCCGGGCTCAACATCGAAAATCCCTTCTCCGCCTCCGGTCCCTGCAGGGAGGCCAGTTCCCACAGCTTGGCCACATTCCTGCGGTCATCGCCCGGTTCCGCAATTGGAGTCTCCAGCACAAACGCCCGCCCCACCAATCCCTCCGGTGGCACCGTCCCAAAGCGGGGATGTTTCAGAATCCTCGCAAAGGCCGCAGCCCCGATTTTTCCCTGACCGATATTTTCGTGGCGGTCCACGCGCCCGCCGAGCGGGATCTTGGAATCATTCAAGTGCATCACCGGCACTTTATCGAGCCCGATGGTCCGGTCGATGGTATCAATGGTCTGTTCCAACCCTGCTTCGCTCCTGATATCGTAGCCGGCCGCAAACAGATGCGCCGTGTCCAGGCAAGCCGCAACATTCAGCGCATTCAGTCCTTTTAGGATGGCCGCCACTTCCTCGAGACGCGACCCCACGGCCGCCCCCATCCCCGCAGTATTCTCAATCAAAATTCGCAATTTCCCGAGCTGCACCCGCCGCGCCGCCTGCTTCACGCTCTCAATAATCCTGGCGATGGCATTCTCCATCGTCGATTCGCCGCGCGACCCCGGATGCACCACCAGGTAGTCCGCTCCGAGGACCACGCCGCGCACTAACTCTTCATGAAACGCCTGAATCGACCGGGTCCACAGCATCGGCTGTGTCGCCGCCAGATTCACGAGGTAGTTGGCATGGATGACCAGCGGCCCGAGTCCCAGCTCCTCCCGACGAACCCGGAACGCCTTCGCGTCACTGTCCGGTATCCGCACCGTCGCGCCCTGCCACATCCGCGGGCTCGAGGAGAATATCTGCAGTGCGTTCGCCCCCAGCTTCTTCGCCGACTCGAGGGCGTTCACATAGCTCCCCGCAATCGACGTGTGTATGCCGATGCGGACGCTCCCGTCCATCCAGGCCGGAGCCCGCGGTTCTGGTTCCGGTTCGGGAATGTACTCCTCGTCGGGCTCAAATTGCGTATTTTCTATGAGTGGAAATTCCGCCATGCTTGTCCATTCCTAGCAATGTAAAACTCAATTCTAACACACCGCCCCCACGCGTTGTCGGTGGCCCAGGCCTTCGGGGCTGCAGCTTCCTCGTGCCCGGGCGCCAGCCATCTGCGTGTTCGCCGGTCCCGCACCCTCTCTCTCCCGGTCTGTAGTCCTTCACGATTTTTCTTCCTCCCCGAGGAACACGGCACGTTCTTTTCCCTGGACACCGCTACCCTTCTTTCTTACATTTCATTGGATTCGGTTTGTCCGAACGCAGGAGGGAAATGACCGCAATCGATCCGCGCGCCGCTGAAAAACTCCAGCCCGAACTTATCCCCGGCGAATCCATCTACTGGGCCGGCATGCCCAATCCGAGCGTACTCTTTCACGCGAGCGACTGGGGCATGATCCCCTTCAGCTTGCTCTGGGGCGGCTTTGCCATCTTCTGGGAAACCGGCGTCTTGGGTTTCTGGAACACGTCGAAATCCTCACCCCACCCGGTCTCCGATTTCATGGCTCTTTGGGGTATCCCTTTCGTCCTGGTCGGCCAATACATGATTTGGGGCCGCTTCATCCTCGACGCCTGGCTCAAGCGCCGTACTTTCTACGCCATCACCAACCGCCGCGTCCTGCTTCTCCAGGAAGGTTGGAAGCGTAAAACAAATTTTGTCTACCTTGACTCCATCGCCGAAGTTTCCCGGGAGGGAGACGCTGTCGGGAGTGTATGGCTCGGCCCTAAATATCCTCTATTTGCCGGTCGAGGCGCGCGCTCACGCGGCTTCAGTCTCTTGTCGGTCGGTGATGGTGTTCCAGTGCTCGCCGACATCGACAATGTCGACTCCGTCCACCGCCTAATCCTCGAACTCCGCGAAAAGTCTCGCTCTTCTGCGGCGATATCCTGACGCCAATCCCGCGACCCTCGCTTCTCGTGTTCGGAGTTCTTCTGTGGCAGATGTTTCGATCCCTTGAAGGGAAAACCAGGGCTACTTCTTTCCGAGCGACCTCACAAAATTCACTACATTCCAAATCTGTGCCGGTTGCATCCTTCCCGCTTCCCCGCTCATCTGGCCCTTGCCGTTTGCGATCATCGAATAGATCTCTCCGTCGGTCATGGATTTCAGGGCCTCCGGATCGCGATAGTCCTTTAGCGTTAACTTCATGTCCACCGCCAGATCGCCATCGCCCGCGCCCGTCTTCCCGTGACACATCGCGCAATCCGACGTGTACGCCTTTTTACCGAGTGCAATTGAATTCGGTGTCGGCTTTACCGGATTCACCTTCTTCGCGTCCTCCGCAGCGGCCTGGGTTTCCGCTGGGGTTTTTTCTTCTGTCGGGTTCTGGATTTCCTTCAAAGCAGGGTACGCCGCTGCAACAAACAGCACACTCGCGAGCATCCATCTCATGGCCTGATCTCCCTATTCGACTCATCTCGTCAACGGTCCATCGGGCCGAAGTGCCCCAAGTATAGCCTCCCTCCCCGCTTCCATTGCGCATTTCTTGTCGCCAATCCCCTTCCTGTGACTGGCTAAATCCTTCCCCCTGTCTTTGCTCTTTTGCTTTATCGCTCTGCTGGCCTTTCCCGCTGTTCTTACCCGCTGTCTTTCCCGTTATAATCTCTCTCACCTATGCCCCTGACTTCCGGAACCATGCTTGGTCCGTATGAAATTCTGTCACCTCTTGGCGCTGGGGGCATGGGCGAAGTCTACCGTGCCCGCGACACCCGTCTCGACCGCTCCGTCGCCATCAAAATTCTCCCGTCCCATCTCTCCGTCGATCCGGCGCGCAAACAACGCTTCGAGCGCGAAGCCAAGGCCATCTCCGGCCTCAATCATCCGAATATCTGTACGCTCCACGACGTCGGCTCCCTCGGTGACCTCGATTACATCGTCATGGAGTGTATCGAAGGCGAAAGCCTCGCCGAGCGCCTCACCAGGGGAGCGCTCCCTTCCGAGCAGGTTCTCAAGATTGGCGCGGAGCTCGCCGATGCCCTCGACAAGGCCCACCGCAACGGCGTCGTTCACCGCGACTTGAAGCCCGCCAACATCATGCTCACCAAGTCCGGCGCCAAGCTGCTGGATTTCGGCCTTGCCAAGCCCACCGTTCCCCAGGCCACTTTGGCCACCCTCACTTCCGCGGCCCCCAAGCACTCCCCGGTTACGCAGGAAGGCACCATCGTCGGCACCTTCCAGTACATGTCTCCCGAACAGATCGAAGGCAAGGAACTGGACGGCCGAAGCGACATTTTCTCTCTCGGCACGGTCCTCTATGAGATGCTCACCGGTCAGCGCGCCTTCGAAGGGAAAAGCCAGCTCAGCGTGGCCTCCGCAATTCTCGAAAAAGAGCCCGCTCCGATCACCTCCGTCAATCCGCTCACGCCTCTCTCTCTCGACCACGCGATCCGCCGTTGCCTGGCCAAGGATCCCGAGGACCGCTGGCAAACCGCGCGCGATCTCGCTCTCGAACTGAAATGGCTCGCCACTCCCACCGCCAGTACGGATTCGGGCCGTCCTGCCGTGGCTCCTCGTCGCAGCAAATTCAAAAAATATGTCCCCTACCTAATCGAGGCACTGGCCATCCTCGCTGCCGCTTCCTTCTTCGGTCTGCGACCGTCCCCGCCGGTTTCTTCCGCAGTCGCCACCGTGCGCGCGAACATTCCGCCCCCCGACAAGACCCAGTTCGCGTCCATTGAGACCGATGAGGGTGGTGTTCCCGCAGTCTCTCCCGACGGCCGTTACCTCGTCTCTCCAGTTCATGACGCCGACGGAAAAGTCCGTTTGTGGCTCCGCTCGATGCAATCCTCGGAAGGGAAAATTCTCTCCGGAACCGAAGGGTCCGGTCACGCCTTCTGGTCGCCCGACAGCCGTTCGGTCGCGTTCTTTTCCACCGGCAAATTGAAGCGCATCGATATCGACGGCAGCACCCCGTACAATATTGCCGACGCTCCCCTCGGCCGCGGTGGTTCCTGGAACGCAGACGGCACCATTCTCTTCGCTCCCTCCCAGATCGCATCGCTCATGAAAGTCTCCGCTTCGGGCGGTACCCCTGTTGAGGTCACCAAGCTAGATCTCGCCGGTGGAATCACCGGCCATCGTTGGCCGCAATTCCTTCCCGACGGCAAGCACTTCCTTTTCATCCTGCGTTCCGACAAACCCAATCAGACCGGCCTATATGCGGCTTCGTTGGATCATCCCGAAGCCCACCTGGTTCTCCCTACCATCTTCAATGCGACGTACGTCTCTTCCGGTTATCTTCTTTTCGTTCGCGACGAAGCGCTGTTTGCCCAGAAATTCGATCCTGCATCCCTGAAATTGACCGGCGATCCGGTTCCCCTTCCGGACCGCGTCGGCACTTTCTCTCCTGCGAACAACGCTCTTTTCTCGGCCTCCAACACCGGCCTGCTGGCCTACTATCCGACTCAGTCGGGCGGCTCTGGAGCCAATCTGGTGTGGTACGACCGCTCCGGCAAGAAGTCAGATACCCTCACGCAGATGTTCCTCACCGCCTCTTCCATCTCCCCAGAAGGTGCCTTTGTGGCTTTAAGTGCTTATTCCCCGAATGAATGGATTCCCAAGCTCTGGAAGTTCGATCTCCAGCGTGGCACCAAGACTCCCCTGACCCAGGGCTTTGGCACTTCCCCCATCTGGTCTCCCGATGGGCAGTCCCTCTATTTTGGTGGGGTGCAGCCGTCGGCCAGGGAGGGCCAGATTCACAAAGTCAGCGTGGGGGGTGGCGGTTCGGAAGAGACCGTTCTGGCCCTCGACGGATTTTCCGTCAATCCACTTTCACTCTGTCGGGATGGGAAAACCCTTCTTTTCCAGCGCTCGCCGGTGAATGAAACTCAGCGCAACAGCATGTGGTCGCTGCCTTTGGCCGGCGACCCGAAGCCTTTCCAGGTCGTTCCCGAGGAACAGCGTCCTTCTCGCGCCGCGTTCTCACCGGACTGCAACTGGGTTGCCTATGAGTCCCGCGTCACCGGCAATCGCGAAATCGCCGTGGTTCATTACCCGGATGGCACCCACCGATATCAGGTCTCCACTTCCGGTGGGTTCAACCCAACCTGGCGCCGCGACGGCAAGGAACTTTTCTTTTATTCTCCGGGAGACAGTTCGATCTCGTCGGTTTCTGTCCAGGAAAAAGGAGCCGAACTCTCGCTCGGTCAGCCCACCCCGCTCTTCCAGGTCCATCCTTTCGCCCCGCGCCTCGGCGTCTTCGACGTTTCTCCGGACGGTCAGAAATTCCTGGTATTCGGCGATACCTCCTCGTTCAATGGCACACCCCTGTCGATCGTCACCAACTGGGACGCAGCACTCCCCAGAAAATAAGCACCCGAGCTTTGGGGCTGCAGCGGCCGTTTATTTCACTCTGAGACTGTCGATCTTCTCCTCAATCAGCCCAGGCCAACCCGTCCGGATCTTTCCCGGTCGAAAATGTGCGGGTCACCGTCAACGTCTTCAAATCCACGACCGCCACCCGGTCATCCCCGCTCACCGCGACAAAGGCCCGGGACCCGTCCGGCACGATCAGTATCCCTTCTGCGCTCTTTCCCAGATTGATCCGCTTCACTTCCCTCCGAGAAGACGCATCCAACACCACCAGATCTCCGTTTCCAATGTCCGAGATCAGGACCAGCTTTCCGTCCGGCGTAAATTTCAACCGGTTCGAGTGTTTGGTCCTCACGTCCACGGTCGCAACGACCTTCTTTGCTCCCGCGTCGATCACCGACACCGTCCCATCCCCCGAATTTGCTGTCCACAGTTCCCCGCCATCCGGCGAGAGATCCATTCCTTCGGGCCCCTTGCCGGTGGCAATCTGCGTGGTCGTCCAGGTATCGCTTTTCGTATTCTTCGCCAGACAGGTCACCGTATTGGACACCACATTCGCCGTGAACACTTTCTGGCCGTCACCTGTAACGACCAACATGTGGGATCGCTCTTGGCTGGTCGGCATCGTCCAGTCCACCTGGTTCGTCCCTTCGTCGTAGCGGGCAATCGCGTTGCTGCCCTCCACTGTGAAGTAGAACTTGCCCGACAAAAACACGATCCCGTGCGGACCGCGCAGCGGCAGCAAATCGACGCGGTGAATCTCCTTCTGCTCCACCAGATCGATCACGCTCAATGTCGTCCCGTCCTGATGCGCCCCATAATTCGTTGTCACCGCGATCTTTCCGTCCCCGCTCACCGCCACTTCGTGCGGCACCGGCCCGGTCTTCACCTTTCCGACAATTTCGAGTGTGCCCGGATCCACAATCGCCAGCTCGCCCGCCGCTTTGTCCAAGACCAGCAGCGCCGGCTTCGGGGTCTTGCTCTGTGCGAAACAGGCCGAACCGTTGCCTAGGGCCCCGAACAATGCCCCTGCGATCACCCAGTCCCTGAGATTTCCTCTCATCTGCCACCCCTTTCTGCGTCCACCCTACCACCGTTTCCAGATTCGGTAACCCGCCATTCCCCTCTTGTATTTATAACCGTCCCGTTTGCCCCCTCCGCGAGCTTCCATTAGACTATCTCTTCGCACAAGACAGACAAGGAACCGCCCATGCTGATTGTCATGCAATCGCACGCTACCGATGAGCAGGTCCGCGCCGTGTGTGACCGCATCGAATCTCTCGGCCTCAAAGCCCATCCCATCCCCGGCTCTGGCCGTACCGCGATCGGGATTACGGGCAACAATGGGGCTGTGGATCTCGGGGTTCTCGAGTCCATGCCCGGGGTCATCGAATGTATCCCCGTCACCAAGCCGTACAAACTGGTTTCCCGCGACGTCAAGGAAGAAGACTCCATCATCAAGATCGCGACACCCTCCGGTGACGTCCTTGTCGGAGGCTCGCACATCGCCATGGTGGCCGGCCCTTGCGCGGTCGAGACCGAAGAGCAGTGCTTCACCGTGGCCGAGCGCCTGAAATCCACAGGTGTCCGCCTGTTCCGTGGCGGCGCCTACAAACCCCGCACCTCACCCTACTCCTTCCAGGGGTTGGGCCTCTCCGGTCTGAAAATCCTCTCCCACGTCCGTAAGAAATACGGCTTTGGCATCATCACCGAAGCCATCGACAACGAATCGCTCGACCTGGTCGAAGAGTATGCCGACGTCATCCAGATCGGTGCCCGCAACATGCAGAATTTCTCGCTCCTAAAGCGTGCCGGCCGCGCCAAGCTTCCGGTCCTTCTCAAGCGCGGCATGTCCGCCACCCTCGACGAGTTTCTGATGGCCGCCGAGTACATTCTCTCCGAGGGCAACTATAACGTCATGCTCTGCGAACGAGGCGTGCGCACCTTCTCCGACTTTTCCCGGAATACCCTCGATCTCGCCGTAGTACCCGCCGTGAAAAAGCGCAGCCATCTCCCTATCTTGGTCGACCCCTCTCACGGCACCGGCAAGCGCCACAAGGTTCTCCCGCTCTCCCGCGCCGCAATCGCTGTCGGCGCCGACGGCCTGCTGGTCGAAGTCCATCATCAACCCGAAAAGGCTCTCTCCGATGGGATCCAATCGATCCTCCCTGAAGAATTCGCTGTCCTCGTCTCTGAAGTCGGGCAAATCGCCTCCGTCCTCCACCGCTCTCTGAACTGATCGGGCAATCCCGGTCTGGTTCGCCTATTTCTTGCTCGCCGTTTCACCTTCGCACGCCCGAGCATCGAGTCCTGGCGACCGAGTCCGGTGGCTTGCCGCAATCTTCTATGTCCGGGCCCAGGCTCTTCGAGGGGAGTGTGCGCTTGCGTCGAAACCACTCGGGATCCGGTTGCCGAGGTCCGATTTTCCCACTTCCTTCCGGCATTTCCGTTCCTGCTCTCCCCTCATGTAAAATCCAATCAAGCAATGTCCCATTCCAAAAACTTTCGCGTCTATTTCGTTCTTGCCGTTCTCCTCGGCGCTGCCACCGTGGTGCTCCTGCGCGAGCATCGTCCTTCCTTTCTCCGCCCCAATCTCCACATGTACGCGTACGCTTCCACCGCCGACGGCTCTGTCGCCGTCATCGACCTCGTGAATCTCCACGCCTTTGCCAAAATCCCTGTCGGCCCGGCCATCTCTGACCTGCGCGAACACGCCCATCGCGACGAAATATGGGGCGTCAGCAGCACAGGCGGCTTCCTGTTCGTTCTCGACGCCCCTACCAATCAAGTGACCCGCATCCCCGTTGGCCCTTCCCCACTCTCGATCGATTTCTCCCCTTCGGGCGATCGCATCTACACCACCTCTGCTGGTGCCGATCAACTCATCGTTGTCGATGCCGCCTCCCGGCAAATCTACGGCCGCGCCCATACCGATTCCGAGCCGGTCCAAGCCCGTCTCACTCCGGATGCCAGAAATATTGCGGTCGTCAACCGTCGCGCCTCGACGCTCACCATTCACGATGCCCGTACTCTCCAGCTGCTCAACTCCATCCCGGTGATTCCCCAGCCCGACGAAGTCATCATCACGCCAGACAGCTCGCTTGCCTTCGTCTTGAGCCGCTCCGAGTCCCGTCTGTCCGTCGTCGATCTCCAGCGGGCGGTTCTTCTTACCAATCTCCAACTCGCCGGAAAGCCGACGCAGATGATTCTCAAACCAGATGGCGGTGAACTCTATGTTTTCACTCCCGACGCGCACGGTCTCCAGGCCATCAACACTTGGACCCACGAGATGGGCGATTACATGCTCCTCGGTTCCGCTCCCACCAGTGCCATTATCGATTCCGACGGTAGTTCCATGTATGTCGCCGATCGTGCCGCTTCCCGCATCGTTCCCGTGGACGTTTACAATCGCCGCGTCAGCAAACCCATCTCGGTCGGGTCCGCACCTTCCGCCATGCGCTTCTCTCCGGCCGAGCCAGGGGCCAAGCCTCCCATGCTTCTCGTCGTCGACGAATCGTCCGATGATCTCGCCGTGATTCGCACCCGCACCGAGTCGCTCCTCACGCTTATCCCCATCGGCGCACACCCCCAGCGCCTCGCCGTAAAAACCTTCTAGCGGACATCTCCGAGGCCATCGTCCCCGGCTCTGCCCCTTGCTTTCCGCAATCTACGGTGCTACCTATAGCAGTAACGCAGGCTCAAGGACGCTCCCCATCCCCCGCGTTGCATCGCTCCACACATTCGTCTGTGCGAGGTCTCTGATGCCATCTCCCTCCGACCACGATCGTGCCGCTTGGATTCAAGGTCCTGCCGCCGCATGTTCCGCAATTCCCAGAAATGCCGACCCGCGTTGGAGACTGATCCTGCTCGGCGCTCCGGGTGTAGGCAAAGGTACCCAGGCCCAGCTCCTCCATCAGCGCCTAGGCGCATGTCACCTGTCCACCGGTGATGTTTTTCGCGCCGCTGCGACGCGGAAGGATTGCGCCCCGTCCCCGGCCATGACCACCGCCCTCGACTTCATGCGCCGCGGCGCACTTGTTCCTGACTCGACCGTGTGGGAGATGGTCCGCGAACGTGCTGGCTGTCTGCGATGTCTCGGCGGCTTCCTTCTCGACGGATTTCCCCGGACACTCTCTCAGGCGCAATCCCTGGACCAGCTCCTCCAAGAGGAGAAAATTCCCCTCACCGCGGTTGTGAATTACGAGCTCCCAATCCCTGAGATCGTTGCCCGCCTGAGCGGTCGCCGCACCTGCCAGCGATGCAAAGCTATTTTTCACATCGCGCAGCAACCGCCAAAATCGGCGGGAATCTGCGACCACTGTGGAGCCGGCCTCTATCAGCGTGAAGACGATCGTCCCGAGGCCATCACCGTTCGTCTCGAGGTTTATGAGCACAGCACCGCCCCGCTCATCCAGTTCTACCGGCAGCAGGGTCTGCTGCTGGCCATTCCCGCAACCGGCTCGCCGGTGCAAATCGCCGACCGAACCATGAACGCACTTGACCAGCGCACCCAGCTAGCCACCAACTAAGCTCGGAGGAAACTCGAATCGGCCCCGATACGTCTTATCGAGAGCCTTCCGTCCTAGTTCTTGTCGCCCTCGATTGCACGAGCGGTCTGCTCTATTCCCACCCAGGCATGAATTTCCCGTAACCTTTGAAAATTTCCGTCACCATCGGCAGACCTCCCGCGTCCAACTATTTGTGCTCAGCCAATCCATCCTATGGGAGGCCCACATGGCATCACCCGCATTTGCCGCATCGCTTGACCCCATCACCGGATATGAAGATCTGCGCGACCTCACCCACCCTCGCCACGCCCTCACGCAGTTCTATCGAGCGTTCAACACGCGCGACCTCATCCTCATGCGCGAAAACTGGAGCCCTTTCGACGAAATTTCCATGAACATTCCCATTGGTGGAATCAAGCGCGGCTGGCCGGAGATTCGTCGCACCTACGAACACATCTTCTCTGGTCCCGCTCGTGTCACGGTCGAGTTCTGCAGCTACTCCCTGCACATTACCGGTGACACTTTCTACGCCGTTGGCCGTGAGCGCGGCCGCTATGAAAGTCCTTCCACCGTATTCGAACTGGCCTTCCGTACCACACATATTTTTCGCCTGCTTCGAGATCACTGGCGTCAGGTTCATCACCACAGCTCCGTCGACGATCCGGCTCTTCTCGATCGCTACCAGTCGGTGCTCAGCCCCAACTCCGCAGAGCGGTTCTATGCGAGCGCTTCGCAGGCCATTTGCTCTCCCAACCTATTCCCGTAATCCGGCCGCGCCGCCCTGCCTCGCCGCACCGAGGGGGCGACGAACCGGGTGAGCACCGACGGAAGGAGCTCCGGCACCACGCCAAGCCGTTACCCTTTCCCACTCTTCTGCTGTTGATCTGAACCTTACGGATTAAACCAGAACTTCACGACCACCACGGTCCTCGACGTCACCGCTCGCCCGGCCTGGGTTGCCGGCGCGTACTCATACTGTTTTAACGCCTCGACGGCCGACTCTCTTAGGGCCCGCGGCCCGGAGATCACCTTCACTTCGGCAACATGCCCCGCCGCATCGACCACCACTTCCGCTCTGACGTCGCCGGTTATGTAATTCAGCATCGCGTCCGGTGGATAGACCGGCGTCGCGGCTTTCAGCAGCTTTGGCGGCTCCACGGGTGCATCGCTCGCGACCGGTTCCTCCGTGCGGGCCTCGGCCACCGCCGGCGTGACCTTTCCGTGCGGCCTCTCCCTCACGACCACGCTCTTCCTTGCCTGGACCGCAGGCGGGTCCGCGGCTGCAGTCGATGGCTTGCTCTTGGCCTGGACGGCGGTCTCAGGACTCGCGCTTCTTCCCGTCTCTTTCCTGACTGCGTCCGCGCTTGGCGCTGCCCCCGCCTCGCTCGCGGGAGCCACACTCTCCGTTGTCACGGTTGCGCTCACGGTGGGAACGTTCGCGGCGGAACCGCCGGCGGCCGGCGCGACGCTCGGAGCCAGATTCAGCTTCGCCGGTTTCGCCGAAGCAACTGCAACTGCCGCCTTTCTTTTCGGCAAATATTGCCACCACTTGCCGTACCACGCTCCACCAATCAGCAACACCACGAGCAGCGCGCTCATGATCATGACGCGGACTCGTTCCGCCTTTGGATCGTTCTTCTTGTAAATGGAATCCGGGTGATTCTCATCCAGGTACGCCGCGCTCTGCGGCATCCTCGAAAAATCCAGCTCCGGTTTCGGCAGCAGATCTTCGCTCGGGTCTTTCGTCTCCTGCGCCGGTTTTTCGCTCTTCCTGAGCGGCAGCGCCATGCCAATCACCGCACGGGTTGACTCTTTCCTGTCCGTCGCAGTCGGCATCAAAGGCGCCTGTACCTCTGGCTTTGCCTCCGCCACGACGGGACTCGGATCATTGACCGAGGCCAGTTCGAGCTTCGCAGGAGAAGCCGCAATCCTCTGCCCCGGTGGAATCCTTTCCAGTTCCGGTTTGGACTCCGGTGCCGGTCTTTCCTCGACCGGGGCCGGTGGTTCTTTCTTGGTTGCCACAACTCTCTCTGCTTCCGCTTCTTCCCGCGCGGACTTTGCTTTTTTCGCGGCCGCCTCCACCGCGCGCATTGCGGCTTCTTCCTCCGCCGTCTTCCGCGCTGCCGCCTCAATCGCCGCAAACTCCCGCGCACTGTCTTCTCGTGCGCGCTCTTCCGGACCCGGCTTCGCCGACTCCTGCATCTTCTTCTTTTCAAGAGCGCTCAACTGCGCCCGCAGTGCCTCTACTTCCTGCTTCAGCTGATCGATGTCTTCCTTCTTGTGCGGTTCGACAGGCGTCTTCGGGTCATCTCCGGTGACTTCTTCCGCCTGCACTTGCTCAGCAACCTTGAATTCGGCGTCCCCTTGCTTCCCTTGCGGAAACGTCACCCCCCAGAAATCCGGCCGGTTCTCGGTGAACTGCAGTTCCACATAGCAAATTGTCGGTTTGAAGCTGCGCTTGTGCAGTACCTGGCAGACAATTTCCTGATTGCTCTTCTTGTTGGTCACGAACAGCAACTGCCCCGCCGACACGGCGGCCGACAAGCGGATGACCGCCCCGTCCGTAAAGACCAGCACGGTCGTAGTATCTTCGGTGAATAAATCGCGCGATCCCGACGAACCGCTTGGGCGCGCGCCCGTCACGCTAATCAATGCTTCAAGCGCAACCGGATTCGGCCGTGTCGACCCGGTCATCTCCGGGCCGCCGGATTCTGTCCCCGGTGGCATAGTATTCGCTGCGGACGACACGAGATTGGATCCTTGCGCCAACCCTTGGTTGGCGCACTTCTAGCCCATCACACAGACGTGCCAAGACCGCCTGGCGAGTGGTCCACTCTTCTCCATTTTTCGCGCCGCCCCTCCCCCGCGCCATAGTACCCGCGTACAGGCGTGACCAATCCGACTACAGTCTCCCGAGAGGCTCCTCGAGGGCTCCAGAGAAAGCCGCTTAGATTTTTCCTGAGAGCAGGGCCGCCTTCAGACTTTCCTTCCGCCGCTCGAGACGGGCGTGGAAAGGACTTCCTCCCCAATGCGCATGACGCGAACCAAACCGGGCCGGTTGGGAATAGAGCCGAGGGACCCCGGATTGTTCCCTTCTCGTTTCGATCGCCCCTGCTCGAGCGGGACGGGCTGTTTGTCGCTGGACCTTTTCTTGCTCCTGCTACTGCACTTCCCAGGCCGAATTATCTTCCCCGAGGGACACTTCCAAAAAGCCTTCGGCCGGCATCACGTCAATCGGCAAGCCGCCGTGCCACAATGCCACACCCAGGGTAAATTTCGTCATCCCCTTCAAGTCCAGTGCCTCTTTCGCAATCGCCAATTCCAGCGTTCGCTGAAATGCCGCTGAGGCGACCTTGTCCGGCTTCAGCAGGCACACCCGGTTCTTCTCCACCGCAAACTCCTTCATGCGCCCACGCTCCAGGTTCACCACCACCGTCAACTCTTCTGCCGCACCCACGATGATCCGGAATTCCGGATCCTCCAGCTCCGCCAGCGACTCCGAGAAACAATCCACCCGCACCACGAAACGCTCCTCCTCAAACCCGTAGCGAAGCTCCTTTAGATAGAACACCCGCCCGTGCATTGCTCCGCCCCGTTGCAGCGGAGAATACACGCCCGCCCCCAGCCATTCAAAGTAGCTGGAATCCACACCGTCCACCTTCACCTTCAGATTCGCGCTCGGAGGCAGCTGGTAGGCGCGCTCCGGCTTTTTCTTGATCGGTTTTGCGAGCTCTTCCGGAGCCACCTGTCCGAGCGCCAGATAGATGCCGGTCAGGTGTTTCCTGTACAGCGCGTCAAACTCGGCGTCGTTTGCTGTGCTGTGCTCGGGCCCGTACCACCAGCACCAGTCGCTCCCTTCCGCCGCCAGCAACGATTCCTTGGCTCGCTTTAACCCTTCTTCGGTCGGCGCATCGATTCGTCCCCTGGCGGCTGCGTCCAGCCCCCGGCCGAACGCCTCCCGCGCGTCCCACAGCAACTCCCACGCCGCCACGTCTTCCTCGTTTCCGATCCACACGTCGAAATTGGCGTTGATCCATGAAGCGGGGAAAATGCCGTTGGTCGTGGGCACTTCACCCGCCGCGGAGATCGTTTCGCTCGCCGTCATGGCCCGGAAATCCTGATCGTCGCTGATTCGTCTGTAAAACTCCCGCAAAAACTGCCTTCCGTTCCCCGGATAGTATTCCCAGGCGTTTTCCCCATCGAGGAACAGACACACGGTGAGCGGCTTGTTCGCTTTCACGGTCTCGCCAAGGTGCCGCAATCTTCCATGCAGGTCTGCCGCCGCAGCCACGCTGTCCATCCGGCTGTAGACAAATCCAACGAGATCGGACAAATGATGGTCGCGGAACAGCCCGGTGACCGCCCCATTCGGCAGCTGCAGCTTCCACGGCTCGTAGAGTCGGTCCGCATTCGCCGCTATCCCGCTGGAATCCCGGAAAAAACCGACGTTCAGCGTCCGCCCGAGCACACCCTCGTCGGTTCCGAACCACTCGAAACCTTCTTCTGCCGCAATCGCCAGTGCCTGGTCCGATACCGAACCCTCGGAAGGCCACAGTCCCACCGGCTTGGTCCCGAATATCCGTTCGTGGTACTCCTTCGCCCGCCGCAACTGTTCCCGGGCGTCCTCGGGACGACGGAACGCCCGCCTGGGCAACGGTGTTCCCGGATTTGCCACCCGGGCAATATCGGAGTCGCAAAGCAGCGGAAGGATCGGGTGATAAAACGGCGTGGTGCTGATCTCGATCTGTCCTCGTCGGGCAGCTTCCCGGTGGGCGGGTAGGACCATTCCCATCAGCTCAATCTGCTTGGCCTTCAACTCCTCTTTGTCTTTTTCACTGAAATCTTTTCCCCGATTTGCCAGCCGGGAAACGGCAGCGTCCTTGGTGAACCAATCTTCGTCCATCCAGGCCAGCTGGGACAGCAACTGCAGGTCTCGCCAATCGCGCGGCGTGAAGGTCACCAGCGCTTGCGCACCCCCCGCCACCCGGGACCATTCATACAACTCCACGAACCGTGGCCAACGCGACATTAATCGCTCGTGGTTCACCTGGAAGGCCCGTTCCAGAATCTCCCGCTTCCCTTCCTTGGTCAGCGTTTCCGCCGGCTGGAACGCCAGCCGAAACCAGGGCTCATTGAATTTCCCGCTCGCGTACTCCTCGAGCTGCAGACACAGCGACGGCACCATGTTGAAAGTGGCATGGAACTTCGGAAATTCCTCAAACAGTTTCACCATGCCCAAGTAATCTTTTGTCGCGTGTAGCCGAGTCCACGGCAGTACGTAGGCGCCCGTTTCCGGGTCCCGATATTGCGGCTGGTGCATGTGCCAAAGCACCGCCAAATGTATCCTATTCATTCCCCTGGTCTCTCCCGGACTGCAACTCGCGAACTGCTAGAATTCCAGACTCGAGCGAGTCGAACCGCTCGCGGATCTCTGTTTTCAGACCTCAGAGACCGGCTCACCCGTGCTCCTGCTCCATCCCTTCTCCCATGTTACACTCACCTTTCTCGTCATGCGCATCCTCGATCGCTACATCGCCCGCGAAGTTGCCCGCCATGCCTTCCTGGGACTTCTTATTTTCACCTTCGTGCTCTTCGTTCCCAAGCTCATCAAGCTCATGGAGATCTTTGTCCGCCACTCGGGCTCGAGCTCCCAGATCCTCACTCTCTTCCTCTGCATCGTCCCGAGCCTGCTGGTCTTCACCATTCCCATGGGCGTGCTTATCGGTGTTTTGCTCGGCCTGGGGCGCATGTCCATGGACAGTGAAATCATCGCCCTCACCGCCCTCGGCATCAGTCGCAAGCGTATTCTCGTTCCGGTCGGCCTTCTTGCGCTCGCCGGTGCCGGACTCACTCTCGCCATGTCGGCCTGGCTGGCTCCCCTGTCGTTGCACACCGGTCGCAATATCGAAGCCGCGCTCATCACTTCCCAGGTCTCCTTTGCGGTCCAGCCGCGCGTGTTCGACGAGCACTTCCCCCACATCATTCTCTACGTGAATGATGTTGCGGCCAGCGGGACACACTGGAACGGTGTTTTCCTGGCTGAACCCGGCCCGGATAAAAGTTCCCGTATCACTCTTGCGGAAAGTGCGATTGTAATCGCCGAACCCTCCCTCGGCAAGCTGGAGCTCCATCTCAACGATGGCACCACCCATGAATTTAGCAACGCCACTCCCGATCACTACTCCATTACCGCATTTGGCCGTACCGACTGGCCCATTGAGGTCAGCTCCATGCTTCCGCCGGCGGAGCGTAACATCAGTTTTCCGGAACGCCCTCTCACGCAACTCCTCAACGATCGTGGTCCTGACTGGCGCGATGCCCGCGTCGAATTGCACCAGCGCCTGGCCTTTCCTGTTGCCTGTCTGGTCTTCGCTCTCATTGCCGTTCCCCTGGGCGCCCAGCCCCGCCGCGGTGGGCGCGCCGCCGGCTCTCTTCTCGCCATTATCATCATCGCCGGCTACTACCTGGTGCTCGTTACCGGCGCCGGGTTTGCGCGCCAGGGCGTGGTTCCGCCCGCCGTAGGTATGTGGGCCGCCAACGTCGTCGTCGCCCTTCTGGCTTTCGCTCTTTTTCCGCGCATGGAGCGGTATCGCAGCGAATCGCCTACCTTCAAGCTTCTCTCAACCCGCTTCAGCGCTCTCTGGCGTCTGATTCGCCGCCGCACCATTCGCTCCAAATCACGATCCTCTTCACAGACCGAAAATGGTGGATCCTCCCATCCCTCCTACTCGAGCCTGCCCTCCATCATCGACCTGTATATCCTCCGGCGCTTCTTCTATTTCTTCGTGGTCATCATGGTCGCTTTTCTTTTCCTCTTCGAGATCTTTACCTTCTTCGAACTCGCCGAGGATATCCGCCGTCACAACGTTCCTTTCATGATCGTGGTCAACTATTTCCGGTTTCTCATCCCCTATTCCGTCTACCAGTTCACCCCGCTTGGTGCCCTGGTCGCCGTCCTCGTGACCCTCGGCATCCTCAGCAAGAACAACGAAATCATCGCCTTCAAGGCCAGCGGCATCTCTCTCTACCGCCTGGCCATTCCGATTCTCCTCGCCGGACTCGCCATCGCTGCCACGCTCCTCATCCTCGACGACACCTACCTCCCCTATGCCAACCAGCGCCAGGACGCTCTCCGCGCCATCATCAAGGGCAAGCCCGCCCAGACCTACACCCGACCCGAACGCTGGATCTTCGGAGACAATTCCAAGGTCTACACTTACGAACTCTTCGACCCTCGCGAAAAGCTCTTCGGAGGACTCACCGTCCTTGAACTTGATCCCGTCAGCTTTCAGATGCGCCGTCGTGTTTACGCAACCCGTGCTCATTGGCTCGTCGCCGAGAACACCTGGGTGCTCGAATCCGGCTGGGTGCGCGACTTCGCGCAGGGTTCGGTCGAACGCTACGCCCCTTTTAAGGTCACCACCCTCCCCGAACTCACCGAGCCGCCCTCGTATTTCAATCGTGAAGTCATTCAGGCCTTCCAGATGAGCTGGCGCGACCTCCGCCGCTATATCGACAGTCTCCAGCGCGCCGGTTTTGACGTCTCCACCCTCACCGTCCAATGGCACAAGAAAGTCGCTTATCCGCTAATCGCTCCGATCAGCATGATGTTGGCTATCCCCTTCGCCCTTTTTGTCGGTAATCGCGGCGCCGTTGGCGGCATCGCCTTCGGAGTCGGCATCGGCATCGCCTACTGGGCCATCGCCGCCTTGACGGAAGCCATGGGTGGGATCGGCCAACTGCCTCCTTTCCTGGCCGCCTGGTCCCCCGACCTAATTTTCTTCTTCCTCGCTCTCTATTTCTTCTTCAAAATGCCCACCTGACATCTGCCTCTGCTTCTCCCACCGCTCTCCCCAGAAACAAAAAGCCCAGGCCACCTTCGCCTGAGCCACGACTCTCCGGTTACTTGCCCGGTTGTCGAATGGTCTGTCTTCCCGTCGGTTCACCCACCGCTCGCCGTTCGCGGCACGAGTCTCCTCAGCGGTTTCGCACCCGGCGCCGGAAACGCCATGCTCCAGAACTTCTCCGCGCCTTCTTCGAAGGCAAACGCTGCCTGCATAATCCCATCGCGCAATTTCCGCACCGAGACGACTCTTGCCCGCGCCTTCTTACCGTTGTACTCGTTCACAATCTGAAACTCCTGACCCACTTCGAGCGCCGCTTCGAGCAGAACCACTCCGCCGTGCTCGCTCACACTCACGGTGTGCGTCCAATATTTGAATTTCCCCTGGGCTTCCGCTTCCCCGTGCACCAGCACGTTCATGCTCATCGTGGCCCGCGTCGTACGCCTGCGCTCCACCCGTCGAAAATGTAATAGCGACATCCGTCATTCCTCCCGATCAGCTCAATTCCGATACCTCTGGTGGAACAGTTCCCTGCCATCACTGCCCATCGCGTCCGTTGGTACTCCGACTCTAGCCAGGACACGCGCGACAGAACGAAGACACACAGCGCCCACAGGGCCAATCCTACCCGCGGCCACTGTGTCCTCCTATAGCAGTGCAGTACCAATCCAGCCCTGCCTTCCGTACCATCCGCCCTTCCCATGGCAGGCTGGCCCCGAATCCGGGCGGAACTGCTGGCCCTCGGCTCGGCGATCCGGTTGCGGATCTCCAAGATCCCGCCAGCGCTTCAGCAGCACCGCCCTTCCCACTAGGCGAACAATCGCGCGGCCTTCCAAAACTCCGCCCAACTCTCCCGCAATCCCCGGCAAACGAAAATATCCGGATCCTCGACCGTCTCCTCGTTCGCCACCCCGTAGCGGTTCCACACCCGTGCTGCCACCTGGCACGACGCAAAATGTTGCTGCAAAAACTCGCGCGAATATCCGACCACAATGACCGTTTCCGGTGCCGGCGCTCCATACCCTCTCTCCCAGGACGAATTTACCCCGCTGATGGCCCGCGGCAATCCGTAGCGCTCCCCATAGAGATTCAGCGCCCCCACTTCGCCGTAATTCCCCGCGAGAATTCCCACCCTGGCTCTTTCCGCCGCCGGCAATTGGTCCCGTACCTTGGCCACCGTTTCGACGTACTCTGGCCAGCCAATTTCTTCCGGCAACACCGTGTCCACCCGTGAGGCAAAATCCCACCATCTCGAGTTCACCGGAGCCAGGGGCAGCGCCACCGCTCCCGCCACCACGGCATCCAGGAGCAGGGCGACCCACACCGACCTTTGTATCCTCAGCCGCCACCGATCTCTTGCTGTTCGATCGCCGTTCCCGCTTGCAACCGCTGCTTCCTGCATGGCTTTTGTACGGGCAACCTTGTTTTCCAGCCACACCGCTCCCGCCGCATAGAGCAGCGGATACCCTGGTGCAAGGTAGTAGTCCCTCCCGCGTAGCACCAAAAACAAAACCAGCGGCACCACGAACATCCATCCGAGCATCCGGTACGGCCGTCCCTGCTCGGCAAAAAAATAAAAGCAAAGCCCGGCAAACGCCAATGGAAAAGCGAGTAACAGCAACTCCAGCTGCCCCAAGAGAAACCAGTCCGTCAAACCTTCCCGCACGTCCCGCGCATGAATAAATCGCAAGAAGTCCAAAGAAACAAACTGTCGCTGCCATTGCCACCATAGGTTCGGCAGCCACATTCCTACCGCCACTACCACCCCGGCCCACAGCCACCCGCTCCGTAGATACCGTCTTGCCGTTGTCAGCAACACCCCGGCGACCACGCCAATTGCCAGGAATCCCATCGTGTACTTCGCCAACATCCCGAGCCCAATCCCAGCTCCTACCCCAATCCACCAGCGCTCACCGCTCTTCGCCGTTCCGGCATCCGATTTCCGGTTTTCGTCGCCCCTGAGGACTCGCACCACGCAGTATTCGACCGCCACCCAGCAGATATAGTCGAACGAGATATATTGCATCAGCGCTCCGCCACCCAAACAGAACGGCACCCCTGCCAGCGCCGCCACCGCTTGTCCCCATTTCCCCCCACCCAGTTCTTTCGCGATCAACCCGGTCAGCACCAGCGCCAGCGCCTGTGCCAGTGCCGCGAAAAATCGAAAACCAACCAGCGACGTCCCAAACAGCACCAGGGCCACCCGCCCGAAAAACGCGGTCATCGGCGGATACTGCACATATCCCCATGCCAAATGCCGGGCATCGTCGAGCGCCATCAACTCATCCCGGTTAAATCCATATCTCCACCCGGTCGCCACATGCACTGCGACCGTCCCGAGCGCGATCATCCACACAATCGCCATGCCGCTTCCGCTCTCACCCTCGCGCCTGTGCAACTCCTCCTCCGATCTCGACCGTGACGTCATGACTCTAATCGCTTGGTGAACGCCAAACGAGGTGACCATGCACGCGCCTGGCTACAATCTGATTGCTGATAAAGTCTTGCCCGGGGAATTCCAGATTACCAGCCTCTTGAGAGCAATCGCAGCGTTCGCTCCTGCCCCGTGCGGTTCTGCAAATCGGCTGGGATGAGAGCCGAGAATGCAGAATTGGACCCCTGGTGCGCCGGACCGTTCCCTGCTCTTCCCGCCGAGCGACAAGGGGATCAATTTCCGGTTCCGGTTTCGGCCGTCGGCCGCCACGTCTTCCCTCTAGACGTACCCTATCCTCTCGCGCCACAATTCGCACATGAGAAAACTTGGTCTTCTTTTTTTCGCCTACCTTCTCCCCGGCATCGGTTTCGCGCAATCCAGCACTCCTGCCTACCTCGACCCGGCGTTGCCGATCGACCAGCGCGTCAACGACATCGTCTCTCGGCTCACCATGGATGAGAAAATCTCCCAGATGCAGGACGTCGCTCCAGCCATCCCTCGCCTTCAGATTCCTGCTTACAACTGGTGGAACGAAGGCCTGCACGGTGTGGCCCGTTCCGGCGTCGCCACCGTCTTCCCGCAGGCGATCGGTCTCGCCGCCACCTGGGACACCGAGCTCCTTCATCGTGTCGCCGACGTCATCTCGACCGAAGCCCGTGGCAAATATAACGACGCCGTCGCCCATGGCAATTTTGGCCGCTACTACGGTCTCACCTTCTGGTCACCCAATATCAACATCTTTCGCGATCCCCGCTGGGGGCGCGGCCAGGAGACCTATGGCGAAGATCCCTTTCTCACCGGTCGCCTGGGCGTGGCCTTTGTCACCGGGCTCCAGGGAGACGATCCCCGGTACCTCAAGACCATCTCGACCCCGAAGCATTACGCCGTTCACAGCGGCCCCGAATCCCTCCGCCATCGCATGGATGTGCCCGTCTCCCTCCACGATCTCTACGACACCTACACCCCTGCCTTTCGCGCCACGGTCGTCGACGGCCACGCGGAATCCGTCATGTGCGCCTACAACTCCGTCCGAGGAGAACCGGCCTGTGCCAATCGGCTGCTCTATGATCTCCTTCGCAACCAATGGGGATTTCGTGGCTACGTTGTCTCCGATTGCTGGGCAGTGAACGATCTCTATCAAGGTCACGGCTTCGTCCTGTCCCTCGATCAAGCTTCCGCTCTTTCCCTGAAAGCCGGAACCGACCTCACCTGCGGCCCGCAATACAAGGTTCTTGACCGCGCGCTGGATGATCGCCTCATTGCCCCGGAAGACATCGATCGAGCTGTCCGCCGCCTGTTCGAAGCACGGTTTCGCCTCGGCATGTTCGATCCCCCCGCTCGCGTCCCCTGGTCCGGACTCACTCTCGCCGATGTCGATACTGCCCCCAATCGGGCAGTGGCTCTTGAAGCTGCCCGCGAATCGATCGTTCTCCTCAAGAACGATCGGAACACCCTGCCCCTCAAACCGACGGTAAAGTCCATTGCCGTCGTCGGTCCCACGGCCGATTCCCTGGACGCACTTCTCGGCAACTACAACGGCAATCCCTCTTCCTACACCACCATCCTCGCCGGCCTCCGCAAACACTATCCGAACGCGCGGATCAACTACGCCGTCGGCGCTCCGATCACCGAAACACGCCCCATTCCTGTTCCTCGTTCGGCTCTCTGTACTGGCGCGGTATTGCAGCAGGCGAAACGAACTGCCAACCCACTTCAGGAAGGCACCAACTGCCCGGAAACCGAAGGCCAACCCGGTCTGACCGTTGAATTTTTCTCCAATACCCGCCTCGCCGGCCCATCCGTCCTGACCCGCGTCGACCCTGATCTGGACTTCGAATGGAACAATGTCGCTCCCGCTCCCGGTGTCCCTGCGGAATATTACTCAGCTCGCTGGAGCGGAGTCCTCGTCCCGCCTGTCGACGGCGACTACCGTCTCGGCGCCAGCTCCGACGGCGGCTATCGACTGTATCTGAACGACAAAATCTTTATCGACGATTGGGCTCCTCACGGCGAGCGCACCATGACCACCCTCGTACATCTCCAGGCGGGCCACCGCTATCCCATCAAACTCGAATATTTCCACGATTCCTGGGAATCTGCCGTCCGCCTCCTGTGGCTGCCTCCAAATCTCGAGCAGGACGCCGTCGATGCCGCACGTAAATCCGACGTCACCATCGCCGTCGTCGGCATTACCGCTCAACTCGAGGGAGAGGAGTCCGAGAACAGTGATCCCGGTTTCTTCGGCGGTGATCGGACAGACATCACCCTTCCTGCCCCGCAAGAGCAGCTCCTTGAAGCTCTCGCCGCCACCGGCAAGCCACTAATTGTCGTTTTGACGAGCGGCAGCGCTCTCGCGGTGAATTGGGCGGAGCAGCACGCTGCCGCCATCGTCGAGGCGTGGTACCCCGGCGAGGAAGGCGGCACCGCGGTTGCTGACGTTCTCTCGGGCGATTACAATCCCGCCGGGCGTCTCCCGGTCACTTTCTACAAATCCGTCGCCCAACTCCCGCCGTATACCAACTACAACATGTCCAACCGCACCTATCGTTATCTGAACGAAGCCCCGCTCTATCCTTTCGGTTTTGGCCTCTCCTACGCAACCTTCAGCTATTCCGATCTTATCGTCACCGATTTGAATCCAAATGACAGCGTTCGACTCCAGAGCCGTCCGAACGCGCAAAATTCAGCCGCTCACAATCCGTCGCTTACAGAAATCTCAGGCACTTCTCTCGTCTACGTCTCTGGCAAAATCACCAACAACTCCAACGCACCGGGAGACGAAGTGGTGGAGCTGTATCTCTCTCATCCCGCGACGGAGGGCGCTCCCCTCCGCGCCCTCGCCGGCTTCCGCCGGGTTCGCCTGGGTGCGCACGCCTCACAACGGGTCACGTTTATTCTTTCTCCACGCGAACTTTCCGTTGTCGACGCCACGAGCCAGCGTATCGTTCCAGCCGGCCCCGTCGAACTCTGGTTCGGCTCCTCCCAACCCACCCCTGTTCCGAACCTGCCCACCCCCGCGGGCCTTTCGCTCAAGCTCACCCTGACCACAACTGCCCTGCTCCCTAATTAACCTGCCCCGAGGCCGTTTCGCCGAGCGAGACCGGTTGCCGCGACGGTCTGCCCATTCTCAGGGACTGCGACCCGATCAAGCGCGGCATGGATCGCCGTTTCTCTTCGGCTGTCCCGCTTCCACTCCTATTTCACAAATTCCCCGGTCTGCCCAGCGGCCCAGGGATCATAATGCAGCGCATATTGAATCCGGTCTGGGATCGCCGGATGGTTATAGAACAAGACGATCCGCAACGCAGTCGGTTCCGGATCCGCCAGATCCACATCTCCCAGGATATTGAAGGCCTGCGCCGCCACCTGCCCCGAATCCGGAGTCAGTCCGTGCGTTACCTCGAGACCGTACTGATCCGCCTGGTGCTCCAGATGCCGGGAAAAGGTATTGAAAATCGGCCCCGCAAAGGTTGCAATCAGTGTCAGGAGAAGCAACAAGGCGGGGTAGGACGCCCAATCTTCCAGGCTGCGAATCCCCCATGCGCCGCCCCAACGCGCGAGCACCCATCCGATCAGTCTGTAGCCAAGATAGAAAATGAGCAGCAGGAAGGCCGCCGCGAAGAGCAGCCCCTTGGCGATGTGGTTCAGGACGTAGTGTCCCATCTCGTGTCCAGCGACAAAGACAATCTGGGGTGTACTCATTTTCGAAATTGTCGTGTCCCACACCACGATCCGCTTGGAGGCGCCAAACCCGGTCACGTAGGCGTTCAGTTCCGTCGTTTTCTCTCCCGCTCCCATCCAGAACATCCGCTCCGGAGGAATGTCCTGCCCCGCGCGCTGAACCATTTTTTCCAGCTCGGCCGTGAGCGCCGGGTTTTTCTGCTCGAGCGGTTCAAACTTGTGGAACATGGGATCGATCACCAGCGGCTGCAGGAAAATCAACAGCACAATCAACGGCAACGAAACCAGCCAGAAATAGAACCACCACCGCTCGGGTGATTTTCGGATCACCGCGTACAAGATCCATAGCGCGATGATGCTCATGATCACGGAGATCAGCTCGCCCTTGGTCCAGTCCCAAAACCAGGAAGCCCAACCCTGCACGGACAGCCCGTACACCCGGTCGATCCAGTTTTCGTAAATCCCCGTCGGCAGTGAAAACAGGTCCAGTGCCAACGCGATCAGCGGCGCAAATACGAGTACTTGCACGAATCTCCGCGAAGAGACACGCTCCGCCAGATCGCGGAACTTCGGGGCGAGCCTCCAACGCAGCACCAGCAAGAGCACGATCAATCCGTAGATCAGGTTCACGATTGCCAGCCTTAGACGCACCTTGCTAATCGCCCGTGCCTTCTTGTCTCGTTCCGGCGACAGCGTGAATTTGGTGATCCGCGGCTCGGGCCCGCTCTCTAGCGCTTGTCCTGCAACTGCCGACAGGGTCGACCCCGTTCCAGCGGCGGACACCGCTGGCGGTGCCGAGCTCCCCTGGGCAACCGCTCGCGGCCCTCCCGCAAGCACCACCCCGATGAACAGCCCAGCGAGAACACTCACAAGTTTTCTCATCTCTCCCCTTCCCGTTTCGAACCCGTTGACTCTATCCCGTTTCTACCCTTGTCCAAAGGTCTATTCTCCCGCCTCTCCCACGACCATCACCGTTATGTTCTTTTTCTCGCCTTCCTGCAATTCGACTTTCTCACCGCGGCCCCCGAACTTCTCAAAGAAATCCCCTCGCCGTACATTCCCCGCTTCCCCTTCGATTGCCACCACCACAAATTCACCCGGATTGATTCCTCGCATGACGAAGTGCCCGCTGGCATCGGCCAGTTCGGACTGGTAGGCGTCCGGCCGCGCCAGCTTCCCCGAACCCGGCAGGGTCACGACCGTCGCCATGGGCACGACTTGCCCCTTGCCATCCACCACCGTCCCCTCGATCGACGCACCCTTTGC
Organism: Candidatus Acidiferrales bacterium; assembly: GCA_963842585.1. Lineage (GTDB taxonomy): Bacteria > Acidobacteriota > Terriglobia > Acidiferrales > UBA7541 > Acidiferrum. Next base: position 664,135 of record CAWJHG010000006.1, on the reverse strand, counting down.
GCTTACGGTGACATCGAGCGTCGTCTCCCCGCTCGCCGAAAATCCCGTGTCCGCCACTTCTCTCCCGTTCTGCATCACCGATTTGGTGTAGTAGTCCCGCCACCTGTCTCCCTGCGCTCCGAGCTCGAGTTGGTAGTTCCCCGCCATCACGTTCTTGATCTCGAACGAACCATCCTCTTTCACCGTCCCAGTCGCGGGCATCATCTGCGCCCCGAACATCGCCTCTACGCCCTCCCCGATTGGCAGGAGGCTCACATAGCACTCTTTCCACGACACCTGCTCTCCGTCATCCATTTGAAACTTCCCCGTCACGATTCCCCCCGCCTCGCCCTGCAGCACCAGTCCCAGCACGTCCGCGTTGCTGACCACGATCGGCGCGGAGATCGACTGCGCCCGGACTTCCGGCGGCTGCCCCTCCCCCACCAGATTCATCTCCACAATTCGCGCCATATACGTTCCTGGCATGACGTAGGAGAAATCGAAGCGTCCGCCTTCCTGCAGTTTCTGGCTTACTACCTGCCCGGTAGTCGAGACCAATAGAATCTCCGAGTGGGTCGAGCTCCCCGCGCCCCCTACCGTTCCGCTGACGTGGTATGCCCGGCTCACGAGCAAGCTGAAGTTCGCGGTTGCCGTTCCCCCTGCGATCACCCGCACCGCACTCGCCTGCTTGTCTTCGAGCGCTCCCGGATAATAGGTCACTGCGTATACGGCGCGTTCTTTCTGTCTGCCCTTGTCTGCAGGATTTGGTGGCGGCCCGGTATTGCCATGCAGTTGCGCCTCGACGCGGTATTGTCCCGGACGTAAATTGGCAATCCGAAATTCCCCTAGGTCATTGGTGGTCGCCGAGCCGTCTTCTCCTTCCGCCGATTGCGTCGGAAAGTTCTCCGTTGGCATCGGTCCCTTCCCCATCTTCGCGACCGACACACTCACTTCTGCCAGCGGATCACCGTCTCCGTCCACAATCTTGCCGGCGATCACGCCCGCAGCTTGCATCTTGTAGACCAGTCCGGTGACATCCTGGCCCGCCGTCACGGTGACCACCAGATCCTGAGGCTTCCAGTCGATCGGCCAGTATCCCGGGCGGGTCACCGAAATCGTATACTGGCCAGCGACCACTCCCTCGAGCTGGAACTGCCCCGCTGCGTCGGTCGAAGTCGAGAAGACCGGCGCCTGCTCTCCCGCCGTTCCCTTCAATTCAACGACGGCCTTCCGGATCCCGACTCCGCTCGTTTCCTGCACCACCTTCCCCAATACGTTTGCCTGCCCGGTTTGTCCCGCCTCTGTCTGGCCGGTGCACGCCATTGCGCACACCCCGGCCCATAGCGCCATCACCAGGATTTGCTTCCAGAGCGTCACGGAAACCTCCGCGGAAGCTTTCCGCCAGTCCCCACTCGACCAGTCATCTTAACTCACCGCGCAACGCGTCGAGCACCTCTCCTTGAGACGACTGCTCTTCGTCAGAAGCCGATCTCTTCGGCAGGGTTGAGCCCCTTCGGTGTTTCAATTCGTCGGTGCAACGCCATTCAGCTTCGGAGCTCCCTCTCTCCCGTGTACCAACGGAAGCTGCGAAGACAGTTGCACGTCAATCAGCATGCTGATTCGCCGGTCCAATTGAAAGGACGTTGCCGCCTTTTTCTCCGGCAGAAGCTGGCTCACGCGGGGCACCTATTTCAGCCGCAGTGCCTGGATCTTGGCACCCACCTCTATCCATCGGCGGATGTAAATCAGCGCATCCTGATCTGACATCGTGGCCCACCTTTCGCCATGGCTCTCGATCAGCCCGAACTGTCCGTCGTTTATCTGTTTGAGCTCCTCCGCGTAATGGTTGTACACCGGCCAGAACTTTTCCGCCTACTGATCCGATAACGGAAGATTCTGGCCGATGAGTTGCCGCTTTTTCGTCCTGAGGTCCTGCCTGAGCAGCGCGATCTCCTGATCCGGATCCCCCTGGCTTTCCATCGAGGACACTCCCGAACCCGGCTGCTGGTTGGTCATTACTGCTCCTGGTTTCGCAAGCCCAACCGCCAGCGCCCCCGCCAATCCGACGGCCATCACGATTCCTTCCACGGCTGTTTTCCCGATTCGTGCGCCGTTCCCATCGGGCGCAGGTCTTCGTTCGCAGATGGATCTTCGGGGAAAGCGCCCGCTCTTGTTGTGCTGTTGCGGTAAGGAAAAACTCCGCCGACCTGGTCTTGCCATCCGCATAACTTTTCCGGCCTTCCACAACATTCAACCGCCGGTGTATTTAAGCTGCGTTTATCTCGCGGGGTCCATCCTTTCTGCGGTACCCTATTTCTTCGCTCATTGCATCCGGAGGCCTTTCATGTCCAGAAAACTTGCCCTTGCCGCGCTCGCCCTGGTTTTCGCTGCCGGCAAAGCGCCCTGCCAATCTGCCGGTCCGTCCGGCTACAAGCTCGCGAAGAAAGTCACTCTCGGGGGCACCGGCGGCTGGGACTATCTCGAAGTCGATCCCGCCACTCATCGTCTGTTTGTTTCCCGTGGCATGCACGTCATTGTTGTCGATCCCGATCAGGGCAAGGTCATCGGCGACATTCCCGACACCCAGGGCGTCCACGGCATCGCTCTCGCCGATGAATTAAACAAAGGCTTCACCTCCAACGGACGCTCTGCCGATGCCTCCTTCTTTGACCTCGCCTCTCTGAAGGTCTTGGGCAGCGCCAAGACCGAAAAGAACCCTGATGCCATTCTCTACGACCCCTTTTCGAAGCGTGTTTTCACCTTTAATGGGGGAGCCGATTCCGCTACCGCCATCGACGGAGCCACCGGGCAAACCGTTGCCAGCTTTCCTCTCGGCGGGGGGCCAGAATTTGCCGCTACTGACGGCAAGGGTAAAATCTTCGTAAACCTCGAAGACAAAAGCTCGCTCGTGAAATTCGATGCCAAAACTCTGAAAATCGAAAACACCTGGCCGCTCGCTCCCTGTGAATCACCCTCGGGGCTGGCCATTGACGCCGCGCACGAGATCCTGGTCGTTGGCTGCCACAACAAACTCATGGCCTTCGTCGACGGCAATACTGGCAAGGTCATCGGAACCGTGCCCATCGGGCAGGGCGTGGACGCCAACCGCTTCGATCCCGTTACGGGATACGCTTTCGCCTCCTGCGGCGACGGCACTCTGACGGTCGCGCACGAAGACTCTCCTACTAAATTCTCTCTTGTGGAGATGATTCCGACCCAGCGGGGCGCTCGCACCATGGCCCTCGACTACGCCACTCACGCTGTCTATCTCGTCACCGCGGACTTTGGTCCCACACCGCAAGCCACCCAGGACAATCCTCACCCGCGCCCTGCGATTGTTCCCGACACCTTTACTCTTCTCGTCTTCGCGAAATAGGTTTCCGCCCATTCCGCCCGGGTCAGAGGCGCAGCACTTTCTGATAAGATCCGAAGTGCTGCGCTTCACCGCCTTATGATTGCCAGCTCCGCTTCTCTCTCGTTCCCTCTCGTCTTGCCTCCGTGCCCGTTTGCTTCTACTCTTTCTGCCCCTTCCCGCCCAATTTCCACTGCATCTTTCGCATCATCCCGAGGAACACTTCCGCATCCGCCGCACCCAGCGAAAACCTCCTCACCATCCGTCGCAATTTCTCTTCCGCCAGCTGCTCGCTCCGCGCCGACACATATCCGCTCCGCACCAGACAGTCGAGCAGGGCTTCCGTAATCCGCTCCACTGTCCCCATCTGCGCCGTGCTACTCCTCACTCTTTCTGCAAAACTCCTCTTCCCTCGTGTCAACTCATACAAACAAACGGCCGCCGCCTGCCCCAAATTCATCGATTGATGTTCCACTCGCGTCGGAATGTGCACCAGCCAATGGCAGTAACTCAAACTCTCGTTTGACAGTCCCCACTTCTCCGACCCGAAAAGCAGCGCCACTTTGTCCCGTCCGAGTCGTCTTCGCAGCAAGGGACCGGCCTTGTCCAGACTCCGCATCGGGTGCTTGATCTCGCGGTTCCCAATCGCGGTTGTCCCCACCACCAGCCCACAATCTTCCACTGCTTCTTTCACGCTTGTACACTCCTGCGCCTCGCGCAACACCGCCGTCGCGCCCACCGCCGAACGCGCTTCGCGATAGGCTTTTTCGTACGGTTGGACAACCCGCAGGTGAAGCGCCCCGAAATTACTCATCGCCCGCGCCACCGCCCCCATGTTCAGCGGATTCCGCGTGGCCACCAGTACCACTCGCAGATTTTCCATCCTCTCGCTCACTCCCTGCCACCTCGCTCACCCACATGCCTGAGGATGCCGTTCGGCTGGATTCTACCGGTAGGCGCTTTCGACCACAGCATTCCGATCTTTCGGTTCCGGACTTTTTGTCGCAATCCCGGAAATCTAGGGCCTTACTTCTTCTCCCGTTCAAGCAACCAAATCTCATCCGACCCATGCTGGGTATTCGTCGTCACCAGCCATTTCCCGTCTTGCGACACGTCAAAGGGAAAATTCGTACCGTCGAAGTGCAATCCGGCCAGTACCTTGGTCTCTCCGGTCGCCAGGGTCTGCACCAAGATTTCCGCGTTACCGTCTGGCCCCACCTCTTGCATCCCGATCTTTGTCCCGTCCGGCCACCATACCGGCCACCCTCCGCGCTCTGACACCCGCTTCAGCCCGTTTCCGTCCGGATGCACCATGAACACTCCCGCGCTGAATCCCCGGTCAGGACTAAAGGCAATCCACTTCCCATCCGGCGACCAGCGCGCAACGGTCCCCGGCGTTGCGAGGATGCGCCGCGCCTCTCCTGTTCCGTCCGCTGGTCGCACATACAAATGAGCTGTTTTGTTTTCCGTTCGTGTAAACACCATCCATCTTCCATCCGGCGAGAGATCCTCGTAAGAATCACTAGCCATCGCCTGCGGTGCCAGCTGCGTCGCGGCCCCGCCCTTCCGCGGGACCATGCCAATGCTCAGTGGCTCCGGCCCCCAGGTGCAGTAATAGATTTCAGTCCCATCCGGTGAATAGCGCGGGTAAATCTCCGGCACTTTGCCGAACGTCAACTGTCTCGTTGCTCCACCTTCCCGCGCCACGCTCCACAAATGCCAGGATCCGTCTGGTTCGCCGCGTGCGTAGGCCACCTCGGCGCTATCGGGAGAGAACGAGGGCGCCCATAAAATCGCCCCGTCGCTCACCACTATTTTGCTTTGCCCGGTCTCCAGATCGTAAAGCACCAGCACCATCCGGGTTCGCGAGTTCAGGAATGCAATCGTCCCGTCACGCGCCACGCTTGGCGCCATGTCTGGCCCGGGGCCCGTCGTCAGTTGCTTCAGAGTTCCTCCGCCCAACTCTTCGTACCACAGATTTTTCGCGCCTCCGCGGTTGGACTGAAACACCAGACCGCTTCCGTCCGCCGAATACGCTGGCGATTCACTGGACTCGCCAGCGTTGCCATGGGTCAGCTGCCTCGCAACTCCACCGTTCACCGGCACGACCCATATCTCCCGGCTGTCTCCCCCTCGGCTGCGCGATACGGCGATCGATTTTCCGTCCGGTGACCAGGCCGGCCTGCCGAGAAAGGGGTAGATCGCGTCACCTGCCAGAATCGTCCGCAGCTCCGCCTGGTCAAGTGAGGTGATGGCCAACGCTTCGGCCTCAGCCGGTTTTCGCAACACAAACGCAAGCCGGCTTCCGTCAGGCGACCACGTCGGCATCGACCCCTGCTTCGCGACCGGCACAATCTCTCCGCCAAACGTTGCGATGGTGCAAATCTCTTCCGCCGTCTCGCCCGGTAATTTCCGGGCGAACGCGATCTTCTCCCCATCCGGCGAAAATGCCGGTTCGCTCTTCCGCGACAGATCGGAAGTCAATTTCACCCGCTCGCCCCCCGCAACCCGGCTCACATACAGATCGTCGGATTTTTCCCCTCGTTCCATGTATGCCAGCATCTTCGCGTCCGGCGAAATCGCGGGTCCCGCGATATAGCTTTCGGCCGAGAACAGCAACCGCAGTTTCCCGCCCTGGCCGGGCGGCGCCACCCGGGGCTTCGCGCCGGGCACAAAATAAATCACGGCGGCCATCGCAGCGAGCAGTCCCCCAGCCATCCACCAGTACTTTCTTGGGATCCCAGGCACTTCTACCGCTCCGGCCTCGGTGCGTTCGACCGAAGCCATCACGCCGCCGTTCGAGTGCAACGCCTCCAGAGCCGCTCTCACTTCGCTCGCCCGCTGATACCGCGACTCCGGCTGTTTTATCAGACACCGCAGAATGATGGCCCGTAGTCCCGGCGGGACGTGCGTCGGCATCGGCCTCGGTGCTTCCCGCAGGACCGCGCTGCACACTTCGTAAGTGGTCCGCCCTGGAAAAGGGTGCGTTCCGGAGGCCATCTCATAAAGAAGCACCCCGAGCGCCCAGATGTCGGCTCGCGCATCCGGGACAGTTCCGCTCAATACTTCGGGCGGCAGGTAGGCCAGTGTCCCGGATACCGGCCCCGCATCCGTTGTATTTGACTGCGTCGAACTCCCCGCTGCTTCGGGCGCTAGAGTCATGGCCAAACCGAAATCCAGAACCTTCACTTCTCCGCTGCCCGTCAACCGCACGTTTGCCGATTTCAAATCCCGGTGCAACACTCCATGGGTGTGTGCGTGCTCGAGCGCGCTCGCCACCTGTGCGCCGTACTCAAGAACCGTTTCTGTCGGCAGTCCTCCGTTCGGGATCCGCTGGTTCAGTGGCGCCCCAGAAAGGTATTCCATGGCGATGTAGGGTTGCCCTTCAAACTCGCCGACTTCATAAATTGTGCAGATGTTCGGATGATTCAGCGCGGAGGCTGCCCGCGCTTCCGCCAGCCATTTTGCGCGGACATCTTCGGTGAGTCGCGCCCCTTCGGCAGGCAGCTTGAGGCCTACCTCCCGCTGCAACTTCTCGTCGCGCGCACGGTAAACGACACCCATCCCGCCGGCGCCGGCTCGATCGAGCACCACATAATGGGCAAATTGCTTACCGATCATTGCTGAACCTGCCCGAATCCTAGTACCACCGTGGACGCCCGTCAACGCTTCCCTGCGTTTTGTTAAAATCCGCTCATAAGTTTTTCATATAGCGTCCTTGGAGCGCCTCCGGGTCGTTCCGCCCCGCACGAGCGTCACATCCAGCCGGCAAAACTCGGGAATGAAGACCGCTCGCTCGTCCTTCCCGCTTCACCGCTGCACGTATCGGCGCATCCTGCTCGAGCTGCCCGTGCAGCACATTGCACGACACCACCAGGGCAAACTCTTCCTCACGAGGCCCTACTGCGCGCGTTCCCCCTCGAACCGCAAAATCGGGTGCCGCTCCGCCCCGAAATGCCGGGACGCAAATGCCAACTCTCTCAGCCGTGCTCCTCCCCTCGCCGCATCCCATTCGATCCGCTCGAGTTTCCCGTCCCACCCAATTCCGGATCGAGAGAGGATCCCGGTGAATTTCCCCCGTACGTTTATCGCAGCACGAATCCAACATCCCGCTGTGGTAGCCTTCTTTGCGTCCGCCGGAGCCATCTCCTGGACAAACAGACCCAGAGAGCGAGAAACGTCTTTGCCGTTCCTCCATAACTACCTTTTCCTAGTCTTGTGGATTGCCTACACAGTTTACTGGTGGGCCATGTCGAGGGACGTGAAGGAAACCCAGCGCAGAGAGGCTGGCTCGTCGCGGCTTCTGCGACTGATTTTGATTGCCTGCGCACTGGTCCTTTTCTGGTCGCCGAGTATTCCATTTCCCGTTCTCTATCACCGATTTCTCCCCGTAGGCGAATGGCGATTCTGGGCCGGCGTTGCAATGACCGCTGGCGGTCTGCTCTTTTCTGTCTGGGGGCGCCGTCACCTCGGAAGGAACTGGAGTCGCGCCGTCACGGTCAAGCAAGATCACGAACTCATCACCAGCGGCCCCTACGCCTTGGTTCGTCATCCCATCTATACCGGGTTACTTCTCGGAATCCTCGGTTCCTCCGTGGCCCTGGGCCAATGGCGCGGTCTGCTCGCCTTCGCGCTCGTCTTCATTGCTTTGTTGAACAAACTCCGTCTCGAAGAACAATGGATGCGCGCTCAGTTCGGCGAAACCTACGTAACCTACACCCGACGCGTCTCCGCACTGGTTCCCTACCTGTTCTGAGCTCGCCGAATCGACAGCGACTCCGGAGGGGAGATATGCGAAATTCCCTGCAACATGGGCAAAGTCGGCGCTTCTCGAGCGGGCCCGAGCCGCAACCGGTTCCGCTCGAGAGGAGCTGTCGGACCGCGAAAGCAACCGGTTGCCAAGCCGCGGCACCCTCTTTTTTACTTTGGGCTAGGGGTTCCCCCTCGACGGCATGCAACACCAGGCAAATCCGGTAAAATAGTTTCCTTACTGCAACCCTGTCATCCGCCCGAAAACAGGCCGGGCTTTCATAACTTCCGGAGGCGCTCCATCATGACACGTCAATCCCTTCAGGTCGCGTCGCTGCTCCTGCTCCTGACCACGCCCTCGATGGTTACCAAGGCCCAGGACGACGGCGCCTGGGCAAAAAAGAAGTCCGGATGGCTATTGCTCTCCGCCTCTGATCGCGGCCAGGTGCGGGAGTTCGCCGAAGACTACAAATCCTATCTGAGCGTCGCCCGGACCGCAGAGGGCTCGACGCGCGACGTCCTCCGTCGCGCCAAGGCTGCCGGCTTTGCCGAACTCACCGACCCCAAGCAGGTGAAGCCCGGCGCTCGCCTGCTCATTCCCAACCGCGATCGCGCGCTCCTTCTTGTGGTCATCGGCTCCGAGCCCATCGTGGCCGGCTCCCGTGTTGTCGGAACGCATCACGACAGCCCGCACATCGATTTGAAAGGACGCCCGATCTACCCGGCCGGCGGGTTCGCGCTCTTCAAGACCATTTATTACGGCGGCATCAAAAAATACCAATGGGCCAACATTCCGCTCGCGCTGATCGGCCGCATTGATACCGCCGACGGTCGCACGGTCGACGTCTCGATCGGGCTCAATCCAGGCGATCCCGTCTTCGTGATCCCCGATAACGCGCCCCACTCCGACAAAGAACTGCGCGGCCGTACCTACGAGGACGTGCTGCAAGGGGAGGAACTCGACCCGGTTGCCGGCAGCATTCCCGGCGAGAACACCACCGTCGCCGCCGAAGTGGCCAACGCCCTGGCCGCAACCTACAAGATTAAAGAAGAGGATCTCGTCAGTGCGGAACTTGCGCTGGTCCCGGTGGCAAATCCCTCCGACGTCGGCATCGATCGCGGCCTCGTCGGCGCTTACGGTCAGGATGACCGCCTCTCATCCTTCTGCGCGGCACGCGCAATCCTGGACCTGAAAGGCACACCGAAATATTCGGCCTTCGCCTATTTGTCCAATTTCGAGGAAGAAGGTTCAGTGAACAACACCGGCGCCGGTTCGCAATTTCTGAGTTCCGCCTTCGCCCAACTCATCAGCGCTGAGCGAGGCGCCGGCTACACCGATTTGGACTTGCGTCGCGCCTTGCACAATTCCGAAGTCATTTCCGCCGATGCGAATGACGGGATCAATCCTATTTTCCCCGGAACCAGCGAACCGACCAACGCCGCTCGGCTTGGCTTCGGCGTGGCCATCAAACTTTACGGCGGTGCTTTCAATGCGCCTTCCGAATACACCGCCAAAATCCGCGCCCTGATGGATCGCAACGGAATCCCCTGGCAAACGCACACCTACAAGGTGGATGTGGGCGGTGGTGGGACGATTGGATTGTTCATGTCTCGCCAAGATATGGAAGTGATCGATCTCGGCGTGCCCCTGCTCTCCATGCACTCCCCGTTCGAGATGTCTTCAAAGGTTGACGTTTGGTACTTCTATCGCACCATGATCGGCTTCTACGGGCAGTAACGCCAGGGGTGGGCGCTCTGCGCCAGGGCTTGGAGAGCGAGTCGTGGGTTTGCTTTCCGCGGGATCCCACACAGTGGTGTGCTCGAGCCACCCCGTCCGCGGAGCCCCGGCACATCTACCGCGTCAACTCATCGACGGTTCGTCGACCGCGGGAGCCCATCCAGAACTTCACGAACCCCCGAAGCCAATTGTTCGCTCGAAAATGGCTTGATCAGCACCTTTTCGCAGTCTTCGGAAATTCCTTGCTTCAGCATCTTGTCGTCCGTGTAACCCGACATGTAAAGAACGCCCAGATCCTTTTTCCTCTCTCGCAGCTTGTTCCCCAGTGCCCGGCCATTCATTCCCGGCATGATGACATCGGTCACAAGGAGGGCGATCGCTGCCATATGCTCACCGAAGAGCGCCATGGCCCCTTCCGCATCGGCCGCCTCGTGCACGCGGTATCCGAGTTTTTCCAGCTGCACCCGGATCACCTCTCGAAGCAACTGTTCATCCTCGACCAACAAAACCGTTTCCGAACCGAACGCACAACCGGCCGGCTTTGCCGACTTCTCTAGCGACGGCGTGCAGTCCACGCGAGGCAGGTATATTTCGAAAGTCGCTCCTTTACCGGGCTCGCTTCTGGCCGCGATGTGTCCCCCGCTCTGTTTCACAATTCCGTAGACTGTCGCCAGTCCCAACCCGGACCCCGTGCCTACTTCTTTGGTGGTGAAAAACGGTTCAAAAATATGAGCCAAAACATTCTTGCTCATTCCAATTCCCGTATCCCGCACGGTGAGTTTGATGTATGGGCCTGGGGCTGTGCCAAGATCCGCGCCGACAGGTTCTTCCCCCAACGCGACGTTGGCAGTCTCGATGAACAGCTGGCCGCCCTGCTGCATGGCATCCCGGGCGTTAACGACCAAATTCAGCAGCACCTGTTCCATCTGACCCGGATCCGCTTTGACAGAGCCCAGGTGGCAATCGAGCGATAGCACCACCTTGATGTTCTCTCCGATGATGCGCTGGGTCATTTTGCTCAATCGCTCGACGCATTGATTGAGGTTCAGAACCACCGGTTGCAGGACCTGTTTACGGCTGAATGCCAGCAATTGCCGGGTCACAGCGGTCGCACTGTTTACTGCGATCCGCACCCGATCCAAGTATTTCTGGCAAATTTCGTCCGGCGGAACCCGCTCGACTAGGAGCTCCATATTCCCCAGGATCACCCCGAGCCCGTTATTGAAATCGTGAGCCACGCCTGCTGCCAGGCATCCGATCGCCTCCATTTTTTGTGATTGACGCAATTGCGCTTCGAGTTGGTTGCTCTTGGATATATCTTCCGTGAACAGTACGATGCCGCCGATCCTTCCGGTTGCACCGTGCCACGGCCGTATGCCCCATCGAAGCCACTGCACCGTTCCGTCGGCGCGCTCGAATCGATCGTTGTCACCTTGCAGTACTTCGCCCGCAAGCCCTTTGCGGTGCGCCTCTCTCCAACGTTCCGGAATCTCCGGGAACACTTCGTAGTGCGACACCCCGTGCAACTCTCGCTCGGCGAGCCCGTACTCCATTCGCCAGCGGCGACTTGCGTGCAGATATCGCATGTCGCGGTCAAACATCGCCAACGCAACCGGTGCGTGCTCGATGAACAGCCGGAGACGCTCCTCGCTTGCCTTCAACTCTCCTTCAGCCAACTTGCGCTCGGTGATGTCGCGACCGATGCCCAGTGTCCTGCCATTGGGCATCTTGCTGACCCCGACTTCGGCCGTAAATCTGCTTCCGTCTCTGCGTCGTGAAGTCCATTCACCATAGGCCAACTCGCCGACAGTCAACCGCTTCAGAAACCGCTCGAGGCGAGGCAACTCCTCCGGGGCGAGCAGGTCATTTATTTTCTTCGACAGTAATTCGTCCCGCGGATAGCCGAATACCTGGCAGGCTGCCGCATTGACGAACTCGAAACGGCCCTGCTCGTCCGCGACGGTCACGGTGTCAAATGCACACTCGAGGATCGAACGGTAGTAGGTCTCGCTGGCCCGCAACTTTTCTTCCGCGCGTCTGCGCTCAGTAATGTCCAGTTTGATGGCGATAAAGTGGGTGATCTCCCCGCACTGATTTATCACCGGGGTGATGGTCATCTCTTCGGGGTAGAGAGTTCCGTCTTTTCGGCGATTGACTAACTCTCCCCGCCAAACTTGTCCAAGCAGAATGGTTTGCCACATGCTCTTGTAGAACGATGGCGGCTGTTTGCTGGAGTTCAGCAAACGCGTATTCTGCCCGAACGCCTCTTTCCTTGTGTATCCCGATAGAGCCTCAAATGCGGCATTGACCCAGATAATGGTTCCATCTCGCCGGCTGATAATGATCGGGTTCGCCGCGACTTCGAGCGCGGTGGCCTGGAGTTCAGGTAAGCCATCCGTCAAACTCCCTCGTCCCTGCCCGTTCGGCCCGTTTGCATTCATCTTATCGGTCGGTAGGTTGCGCAGTGTCGCTGTCATCCGGAGACCTGTTCTTGCTTCTTCCCTTTGTGAATGCGGGATAACTATAGTTTCAGGATCATAGCCTGGATCTGGCTGTGACTTATGGCCCGAAGCATCTGCGTACTTCTACGTAGGTGCGCCTAACAGTTACCGAGGACGACCAGGGGACCTGGTGAGCTCTGGCCTTTCGCTAGCGCGGTGCTTCAACGTTTTATGCCATCCAGAAACTTCATCGTGATGGGTCCCCGACCAGCCGGCTGGGTAATGTCTAAAATCGGCAGATGTTTTGCTGATCTCCTGCGGACTGGGCCCGTGCTGCACAGTGGAACCGTATTAATGCTTGCCGACAGCGGGAAGACGCTGGTGACAAGAGCTTTAGTGCCAAAAACCGGCGAAGCCGCGTATCTTCCGCTCTCTACACAACGCCCATACCGCTGCCGACCTTTTCGACGATGTGGTGGTGCGAGAGAATTGGCCACTGCCGGAGGAAGGATCGGCCAGGAGTGGCAACCATCGCCTCTTGCTTGCCCGCGAAGTCGGCAGAAAGGCAAATACGACTTGTTTTCCCGCACAGGGGTGAACCGTCACAGTCATGCCATGCGCGGGTCCCATGCTATTCTTCCTCGCGACTTCTGCCACTGCACATGGCAGGGACGACTCCCATGCCCGAATTCACCACCCTAATCAGAGGCCTGTCCTTCACCGAATCCCCTCGTTGGCGGGAGGGCCGTCTGTACTTTTCCGACTTCTACACCCACCGCGTCCTCGCCGTCGCCGTGGACGGTACGGTGGAAACCGTGGCTCACGTTCCCAAGCAACCGTCCGGTCTCGGGTTCCTTCCTGACGGCCGTCTGCTGATCGTCTCGATGCGTGACCGCAAGGTGTTGCGCCGCGAACTCGACGGAACTCTCGCCCTGCATGCCGATCTCTCCGCACTCGCGCCGTGGCACTTAAATGAGATGCTCGTCGATCAAGACGGCCGCGCGTGGGTGGGCAACTTCGGTTTCGATCTCATGGCCGGGGCGCCGGTCTGCAGCACGGTGCTCCTCTCCGTGCAACCCGACGGCACCGCGGCAGTCGCCGCCGAGGGGCTCGGCTTTCCGAATGGCACCGTACTCACCCCGGACCGCCGCACCATGATCGTGGCCGAATCTACGATGAACCGCCTGAGCGCCTTCGACGTGGCTTCTGGCTCGCTCGGCCCCCGCCGCACCTGGGCCGCCTTTGGAGCTACTCCCACAGCAACCAGCATCACGGACAGGCTCGCCCAAGCGGAAGTCATCCCGGACGGAATCTGTCTCGATGCGGATCGCGCAGTGTGGGTCGCCGATGCGGGGCATAGTCGCCTAATTCGCGTGGCGGAAGGGGGCAGGATCCTCGAGGAAGTAAAATTCCCGGGTGTCGGCGTGTTCGCCTGCGCGTTGGGCGGTGATGACGGCCATACGCTGTTCGCCTGCGTGGCGCCCACTTTCCTGGAATCGGAGGCGTCCGTGCATCATCACGCCGCAATCCTCATGACCCGGGTCGCCGTACCGCACTCGGGACTGCCTTGATCTCCTTCTCAACAAACCAGGGCGTTTGCCATTCCTGTCGGGTCAAGCCGATAGCGGAAGAAGCGGGAAGGAGAAGAGCGCTCGCACGCGCGGAAACTGGGGCGCCAGGACTGCAAAGAACCGAAGCAACAAATCCATTGCCCCTCGACTGTCTGTCAGGTCAGGCTTCGTGAATTCAATGAGGTTCGCTCCTCAGCCGATAAACCAGGTAGGCCACCACCGCCAGATTGATGACCAGCACCAAGACTTTCAACCCTGTCGGATGCCGCAAAATTTCGTAAATCTCAACCGGCACCAACGAACTGGTCAGGATGACCGTGAACCACTCCGCCCAGCGTTTTAAGAGCCACAGACCAATTCCTTCCGTCAAGAACAGCCCCGCATAGATAAGACTGCCCACCCCGAGGTCCTTCAACTTATCCGGGGTCAGAGTGGCGGCGATCCGCAGCGCGCGACCCACAGACCGGCCGCCAGGTTCCAGCCCCAGTCGCGGCACCCACTCTTCGAGTAACGCCGTAAGGTCGGTGTGCAGTAGGCGGAGTGCGCCTACGCCGACCAACACCAGTACCACCGCTTTCAGCAGTTTGAATAGTGCGATTGCTCGGATCAGCCTGTTTCCGGTTGCCTTCATGGGCCCGCAGCATCATACCCGATTCTCCCGCCACATCACTCCTTCCGCTGCTACCCGCGTTCGATGTTCCCCCGCTGCTTCAGTTTCTTTGGAACTCCACGCCGTACTTCGGCATCTCCCCTTTCCCCCTGTCCCTGACATGCGCAATTCGTCCCCGCACAAAAATTGCGGGAGCCTCCTTCACCTCTGCAGCGTATGGCACCGCGATCTCCAAACGCATTCCTTTTTCATAACTATTCCGGCTGCGGAAGCTTACTCCCCCGCGTGACATGTCGATGCACTGCACAACCTCCTCCAAGAAGGACTCGGTCCGTATGCAAGCAAAAAAGTTTACTTTGGCGCGCCTCCGGCTCCGACGCTCCGAGCTTTCCGTCGTTTCCGCGAGAGGCACCAGGTTCGGCTCGACCCGGGGCGTCGCGACCAGGGTTTCCCGGGCATCCGGCCGCACCTCCCGATCCACCGCGCGCACTTTTGCCATTCGTCGCGGCCTGGCAGACAGCAAGTCTGTTGATTGTCGCCATACCGTCAGCAATCCGCACTCGTCGCAGAATCGGGCCAGCCCTCCGTGGATGGCGCAGATGTCATACTCATACTCGCCGTTCTCGAGTTCCACCAGGTCCTGGCAACCACTGCACTCGAGAGCCAGCGTTGCCGGACCATCCTGCGATGATGGCAGGGAGGGAAACTCCATGTGCCAGAAATCCTCCCGACCGTTCACGAACGCTACGCCATAGGTGTGCAGCTCTCCCTGGCGCCCAATCTCTCCGACTACACGCACCTCCACCTCGCGATTCGCCGCGACCGCACGCAGGGTCAGCTCCTGCTCAGGAATCAGTTTGGCTCGGGAAACGATGCCCGCACCAAACCGACTCAAGACAACCGTATGCGTCTGTTCAGAAAAGTATCTTCCCTCCGTGTCACTTCCGAGGATAATGATGGGCACTTCGAGAGGGATCCGACCACCGCGGCGTGCTATTACTGTACCTGCCGCTGCCACGGAACAAGCCATATCTTCTTCCATCTTTTTGATTTCCTGGGGAAGGGACAAGAATTCTCGCTACCGGAGGTCGAACGACACGCCTCTTCCCAACCAGCACTTTCCCATTTCGGTTGCTTACGCAACACTCCCTGATCGAGGCATCGCTCTCCCCCTTTTGAGCTGCGTCTCGATTCTCTGGTCCTGGCACCGACGGGCTAGTGCAGATCCGGGCAACTCCAGGAGTCCCCCCTGTGCCAGTCGATCTTCCCGCCGGTCCGCGCGTGGCCCGGCACTCCTGCATGTATTCCTGGGCCATTCCGCGTTCGCGTCATGGCTCTTGATCCCGAGGACTACCGGGCTACCCCTGCTTGCCTCAGTCCGTGTTGTTAAGATTTGTTCCCCGTCTCTCACCCTTCGCCGCATCAGGTAATCCGCTTTTCCCGCTCCATTTTTCTGAGACTTCTCCTGTAACTTCCGCTCCGTTCCCCAATCTAATGCTTTCAGGGAATTACCATGCCCAAAGGACTCCTCGCTCTCCTCCTCGCCGCCGCCGTTGCTAGCTTGGCCACCCTGTGGCATTGGCCCGCCCGCAGTTCGCCCTCCTCCGCGAACGCCACTGTTCTCCGGCAACCCGTCATCGTCGAACTCTTCACCTCCGAAGGCTGCTCGAGCTGCCCCCCTGCCGATGCCAACCTCGCCCTGCTCAGCGACACTCAGCCCCTCGACGGCATCGAAGTGATTGCTCTCGAAGAACATGTGGACTACTGGAACAGGCAAGGCTGGACCGACCCGTATTCCTCGTCCGATTTCTCCCTTCGGCAGGAAGATTACGCCGACGTGATCCACGGTGGGGGTGTCTATACCCCACAGATGATCGTGGATGGCAGCACCCAACTCATCGGCAGCCGCACGCACGAGGCCCAAGACCAGATCCTCAGGGCGGCCGCACGACATTGCCCGCGCCTGCTCCTTACCCCGGTTCCTTCGGCCAAAGAGAATAGCCGTACCTTCGAGTTGCGCCTCGATCCCGCCTCACCCTTCTCAACGTCCGCCAAGCTGGAGTTATGGATTGCCGTAACCGAAAGAAATCTGCACTCCGATGTCACCGCGGGCGAAAATTCCGGCCACACGCTTCAGCACGCGCCGGTAGTCCGTCTGCTTCGCAAGCAACATGCTCTTTCGCTGCCTCTCGACGCCCCGGTCACCTTCCATGTCGACCTCAATCGAAGCTGGCTTGTCAGCAATCTGACCGTGGTCGCCTTTCTCGCCCATCCCAAATCGCACCAGATCGAAGCGTCCGGCTCCCTAGCTCTTAAACCGCCCGCGTAGCCGGCATTTTTCCACTCTCGAGCCAGAGACACCAACGCGGGTCGTTCCAGGCTGTCCGCCCTAGGCTCAGGAGGGGCGCACTCCTTGTTCATTCCATGCCCCCGGTACAGCCTCCCCTTTCTGAAACTTCCACTCTCCTAACCTCGTATCATTCCTTAGCCACCGCAATCCTGAGGAGGTTCGATGCCCCTGGCTTCCAGCATCCATTGTCGAGCGCGTCGGTTGGTGGCGTTCTCGATTCTGTTCATTTCCGGGTGCACCATTCTCTGTACCTCTCGGTGCGCTGGCCAACAGGAAAAAGGCACCGGCGTCACCCTCTCCGCGGAAACGAGCGCAAAAGATGTCGGCCTTCCTCTCTATCCCGGTTCGCGCCGTCACGTGGATAAGGACGAAGATTCTCCCGGCGCAAACTTCAGCCTCTGGGGCGGCGGATCCGGCTTCAAACTGGCTGTTTTGAAAATGGAGTCGGGTGACTCCGTAGAGAAAATTGCAAACTATTACAAGCAGGCGCTCGCCAGGTACGGCGCGGTTCTCGATTGCTCTCATCCTTCTATGAAAGGGACCAATACCGACAAGAACGTTTCCGAAAACGAGCTAACCTGCGGCGACGACAAGGCAGAGAAGGGCGGAATGCTGTACAAATCCGGTACTAAGAAGGATCAGCACCTCGTTGCCATTCAGCCGAATGCCGCCGGCTCCCTCTTCCAGCTGGTCCACATGGCCCACTGGGACGCCGACAACAAGAAGTAGCCGGCTCTCGATGCGTCCCGGCGCCGCAGGTGCTCGACGGCGCAACCTTCGGATTTTTTCTGGCCCCTCGCCCGCTCATCCGTCGGCAACAGGCAGCCGGCCCAGCCTTCGACTCACCTGATAGGCATAGGTCCTGTTCTGCTCCGCGCAGTTCATCCTGCTGTTTACTCTCGACCCCGCTTGTGCCCCCCAACTCCACCTATGACAGCGAGCGACACTTTTCCGTCCCTCCATGCACTCAGAAAACTGCCTCATGCGACGGCCCAGACACGTTGATCGGCAACGCCTGTGCGTCCCACGATCGTGAACATGCAAAATGTTCGGAGGTTCTTTGTTCTGCGGCCTTCTTACTTCTTCATTCCCGCCGTCCAGTTCACCCTCCAATGTAACGGCTGCACCGCCTGCTGATCATTCGCTGCGTTTGACTGAGATTCCTCCGGGGTTTCCCGGGTTTCCTTGCCCGGTCACCGCAACGTCTCGCTGCTGTACAAAGTCGACAACTGTTTTCTCTGGGTAAACACCATCCGGCTTCCATCCGGAGTAATTGCCGTCGGGGTAGTTGCCGGCACCCATCCCACGGGATCGTTCGCTCTCCAGAGCTGCCACAATTCGCGTTTTCCCGTGTTCCACCAGTTCCATCTGCCAGACTTCTGATCGCAAGGGTCGGTACCTGTAGCCGCCCCCGTCCCCGTCCCTCTCACGCTACAGAAGTACCTTAGTACAGTAGTCCCCCCTCCAACCCGCATGCTAGAAAGGTCCGAGAGGAGACTTCTCCATGCAGCGACCACTCCTGGGGCTTTGCAGTATCCTGTTTTTGTGCCTCGTCGGGCCTCGGCCGGTGTTGCCGCGGCAGGGTCCCCAGGGCGTCGGGGCTACCCAGAAAGCCACTCAGTCCAAGACTTCAAGCGAAAAACACAATCGCGAGAAGTCGGCTCCTCTGTATTCTGTTCCGAAATCCGTAGGCTGGTGGCATCATGACGCCGGCCCTGCCGGTGCCGGTGCGGACCAGAAGGTCCAGAAGCAAAAAGCCCAGCGCGAACAGCACCACCGGGACAAGACGGCGCCTCTCTATCCCTTCCCCAGGTCCACCGGTTGGTGGCACCACAATTCAGGTCCGGCAGGCGCGGGAGCCGAACAAAGCCCGAATACCAAGACTGCCCGCGTGCCCCGCGAAAAGAAGCACCCGATGCAATCCGCATCGCTCAATTCTTCCCGCAAAACGTTTGGCTGGTGGCCCCATCATACTGCCGGCCCCGCCGGTGCTGGCGCGGACAAGGGCAGTAAATCGGGAGAGACGCAGGCCCAGCGAAGGAAATCACGCCAGGGCCAATCCGCTTCCCTGCATGCGTCGCCGGGATTTTTCAACTGGTGGCATCACAAAGAACCGAAGGCTGCCAGCACCGGCTCGGCCGCAGGCGGCCATTAACCGGCATTTTTTGCACTGTGACAGGTTGTTACGCGACATCGGCATTCCTTCGGCGCTCCCTGCTTTGTAAATTCGAAGGTCTTAGGCGGATCACCCGCACGGGCCGGTAGCGGAACCGGTAGGTATGCTTTGGACTGGAATTGCTGACTGTTTTCTGTTGCGGCTGCCATTTCCGCAGGCACTGTCCAGCAACGCGCACAGGCAGATCCCGGTCGAGATTCGATTCAGGATCGTTTCTCTTCGCCTTCAGCCCCACTGCGCAGAACAGGAATTCCAGACTCCCGCCCGACACTGCGCGTCGACTTTTTCTGGTTCTGCTTGAATGTGCCCCGGACGCCGACGGTTTCAAGGTCCAAGGCGTGAAGTTCTCTAGCGGCTCGGACCCGCTGAGAACCGTCGCGAAGGCGCTTGCAAAGATCCACTTTCATCGGGCATCTAGCGACGGGAATTCCGTTCATGTACTCCCTGGTGGCACTTCCCTCTGCGGCGCCGGAAGCGAATTCATGCTCGCCGCTGCCAGCTCCCCGCCGAGCCAGCCCCTCACCCTGTGGCTGGCGACATGCGCGCGTGGACCCAGCCTCCGGCCCCCCGACTCTCAAAAGTACGTTCACTTCCTGCCTACGAATCTCAGTCGGGCCGTGAACGCCCGCCCCTGCCCGCCGGTGAATGATCCATAATTTGGCGCGTCCACGTTATTCACTACCACATCCGGATTTTGTCTATTCAAGATATTCACCTCTTCAATCCGCACAGCGAAAACCCGCTCGCGGAAGGTAAACTTCTTCTCCAGCCCTATCGTCAGGCCCGCGTAACTCGGAAATCGCAGTGAGTTTGGCAACCCCACGAGGAACTGCTGCTGGTTGATCGAGCTGTAGGGATACCCGCTCCGGTAATCGAGCAAAAAGGCCACCATAATTCCCCAAATGGGCGTCGGCACGCTTCCCCAGGTCAAGAACCGGTTCGGCGCATCCCAGGCAAGCGGCGCCGCCTGTTGGGGTGCGAAATACATCGATCCCAGGACTGGATCGAGCACCTGGTCGGTGCTCGACTGCGACCGGGTATAACTCCCAAAGAGCACGGCACGATTCGGAAAGTTGTGCCGCGCGCTGATGGTCACACCGCGATATTTGTCGCGACGCGAACTCTCGAGCAAAAACTCCGACCCGATCTGGCCGGGTGAAACCGTCTCCCACACCAGTCCGTGGTGCTCGTCTCTTGCCAACAGTTCCGCGCTCACAACCGTATTCGCTCCGATCCTCTGTTGGTATCCGGCGCTGGCAATGTCGAAGTACGGCTGCTGCAGGCTTGCCAGGCCACCGTTCGGCAGCTCGAAGCGGCTCGTCGCGGGTCCGGTCGTACACACGGTTTGCGGCGGCACACACTGCGTACCATACAAATACAGCGTATCCACTTCCGCCTGATCGTAGGCCTGCCCGATCACCGTTAGATTCAGGGGAATGTCATACATCCCCCATCCGAAGGAAAGCTTCGCCCGGTTGTCTGAAAACGGAAGGTAGTTCACGGCCAGCCGTGGCTGCCCGAGAGCCGACTGGAACAGCCGGTCCCAATCCACCCGCACCCCCGCCTGCACCACTACATGGCTGTTCGGGGACCAGGAATCCTGCACAAATCCGCCCGCCAGCGTATTGGCCACGCGAAACACCGGACTTCCCGTAAAGGTGGTCACCCGGGAGAGCGATGTTCCGTCGCTCAAGTACGCATCGATCTCTCCGCGCGTCGAGTTCTGCGAGAAATCGACGGCCGACAGGTTCGCCCCAGCCGACAGGGTGTGCGTCCCGAACCACTGCTTCGGCGCGCTGATTGCGTCCATGAATGTCTGGTAACGGCTGGCCTCCTCCGTGCTCCGCTGGAAGTAATTCCCCTGGGCGCCGTCCACCAGCAGTCTGTAAACCCCCGTTCCTTGCGGAGCTTCGTCTCCATGGGTCTTCTCGACACCCAAGCCGAATTCCAGGAGCGTTTTGTGGAGGTAGCTCTGTTCTTTCACAAATCCGAACAGTTGCCGGGACTCAATATCTGTCGTGGTCGACTGCGGGTGCAGCGCATCCAGCCCAGCGTTCTCCGCGCTCTGTACATTGGCGAGGAAACTGACATGCAAGCTGTTGTTCGTGGAGATCTTCCACAGCAATCGCGACCAGCTATCCCCGCCCCACAGCGGTGCCTGATCGGTTTGCCCGGCCGGGAGGCCATTTACGATCGTTAGGGTGTGAATGAAATCAAATGACTGCGAGAACCACAGTTTGTCCTCGATGATCGGCCCGGAGAGCAGCACCCTCGGGTAGTAGTTACCAAACTCCACCCCGTTCTGCACCCGGATGCCGGGAATAAAGTCCACCGCATTGAAGCGCCACCGGTCATCGCCTTCCCGGGTCTCGTAGCCCAAGATCGCCGCGCCCGGATGCGCGTACTCTGCCCCAAACCGACCGGTCTGAATCTCCGCAGCGCGCACCGCCTCCACAATCATCTCCGCACCCAACCCGTTGCTTGCCGGATCACCCGCCTCGAACCCGTCAATCAAGTACTGCGCCTGCGTGTTCCGGGCCCCCGCAATGTGGATCAGTCCTTGGTTATCCTCGAGGACCAGGGGCATCGCTACCAGGCTCTGCTGCAAAAGGTGCGAACTGGCCACCGGAATATCTCGTATCTCATCCTGGGACAGTGCCTCGGTACTCTCGGTCATGGTAGGTTCAATGCGATTCTCCGTGGCGAGAACGTCCACCTTCTCCCGCACCTCCTCCTCGTGATTGAGTGTGAAAGTGAAGTCCTCGCTCTCGGCCGCCAGCCGGATCTTCTGACCGGTCAGAACGAAGAAACCCTTCTTTTCAAGGTGTACGGTGTATTCGCCGGGAAGGAGATTGGGGAGAGAGAAATAGCCAGCTTCGTCGCTGGAAGCGGTAAATGTCTGCCCGCCGACATTCTCAAGCTTCACTTGAGCGTCGGCGACGGGCAATCCATTCTCATCCAAGACTCGAGCTTTGAGCTCAAGGGGCGTGTCCGCAGCAATCCCCGTGCAGTTCATTAAGTGAAGCGCGAGCAATGCCACTGAAAACATCCGAAGTCGCTTCACCGGAGCTACCCCCTAGCCTCGGCAAGACTTCAAGCTTTACTACAAGGCGGTTCCTCTCCCCTGGAGCGAAAGAGGAACTCGCCCGGACGACCGAAGCGAGGGAACCCTCTTCGATGCCGCATCCGAAGTAAGGTTCCCTGCTCCCGCAAGCCTACTTCTTCTTTTTCTTGGCCTTCAGCTTTTCTTCCACCACCACCTGCGCAGCCGCCAACCGCGAAATCGGTACGCGGAACGGCGATGCGCTGACGTAATCCATGCCTACACGGTGGCAGAACTTGACACTCTCGGCATCGCCGCCATGCTCGCCGCAGATGCCGACCTTTAGCTTGGGACGCGTCTCCCGGCCTTTTTCAATGCCCCACTTGATCAGCATTCCGACGCCCTTCTGATCGAGCGTCTGGAAGGGGTCGCCCTGGAACACTCCAGCCTTCTTCTCGTCCACATAATCCGGCAGAAAGCGCCCGGCATCATCACGCGAAAGCCCCATGGTGGTTTGTGTTAGGTCGTTCGTGCCGAACGAGAAGAACTCCGCCACTTCGGCGATCTCGTTGGCGAGCAATGCGGCACGGGGCAGCTCGATCATGGTGCCGACCAGATAGGGCAATTTCACGCCTGCCTTTTTCAGAAGGTCGTCAGCTACGCGCCGCGTGGCGTCGACGAGAATGCCGAGTTCCTTCTTGTCCAAAGTGAGCGGGATCATAATCTCAGGTAATACTTTAACTCTGCCCTTGTGGCATTCGATGGCCGCTTCGATAATGGCCCTCACCTGCATCTCCAGAATCTCCGGATAGGTGATGGACAACCGACAGCCGCGATGACCAAGCATCGGGTTCGCCTCGTGCAACTGCTCCACGCGGCGGGCCACAGTTTCGACCGCGATACCGAGTTCCTTGGCCAGCTCGGCCTGCTTCGCGTGATCGTGGGGCACGAACTCGTGCAGCGGAGGATCGATCAAACGAATGGTGACCGGGAAGCCGTCCATGGCCTGGAAGATGCCGACGAAGTCGCGGCGCTGGAACGGAAGCAACTTGTCGAGCGCTTTTACTCTCTTTTCACGGTCGTCGGCAAGGATCATCTCCTGGATGGCGCGCTGACGTTCTTGACTCTTCTCCGGGAACTCGAAGTCAGTAAAGAACATGTGTTCGGTGCGGCACAGTCCGATGCCCTCCGCGCCGAATTCAATGGCCTTCCGTGCATCTTGTGGAGTATCCGCGTTGGTGCGGACGCGCAGGCGGCGAATCTCGTCCGCCCACTTCATAATGGTCTGATAGGCCTTCGGGAATTCGGGTGCCACCAGCGGCATCTTGTCGATGTAGACCACACCTTCGCTGCCGTCGAGTGTCAGCCAGTCCCCTTCTTTGACAACTTTTCCGCTCTTGCCGTCCTTCATGGATTTAGTTTTGTAGTCGATGTCCAGCGTCTCTGCGCCGACGATGCAGCATTTGCCCCAGCCGCGGGCAACCACGGCGGCGTGCGAGGTCTTGCCACCGGTCGCGGTCAGGATGCCCTGCGCCACGGCCATCCCGCCGACATCTTCGGGACTGGTTTCGCGGCGAACCAAGATCACCTTCTCGCCGCGCTTGGCCCACTCCTCCGCTTCCGCCGCGCTGAAGCACACTCTACCGACAGCCGCACCTGGAACGGCATCGATGCCATGCGCCAGGATCTTCGATTGCAGCGACTTCTTGTCGACCTTGGAATCGATGACCGGATAGAAGAGCCTTTCAATGTCCTCTGGCTTCACCCGAAGGACGGCCTCTTCCTTGCTGATCAGCCTCTCGCTGGCCATGTCCATGGCGATCTTGAAGGTGGCTGAAGGGGTGCGCTTGCCGGTGCGCGTCTGCAGCATGTACAGCTTGCCCTCCTCGATCGTGAACTCCATGTCCTGCATGTCCTTGTAATGCTTTTCAAGTTTTACTCGAACCTTCTCCAGTTGCGCATATGCCTTCGGCATGATCTTGGCGAGCTCGGTGAGGTGGACTGGCGTGCGAATGCCGGCCACCACGTCTTCGCCCTGAGCGTTGGTCAGGTAATCGCCATAGAAAATCTTCTCGCCGGAGCTCGGGTCACGCGTAAAGCACACCCCGGTTCCAGAGTTGTCGCCGGTGTTGCCGAACACCATTTGCACCACATTGACGGCTGTACCGAGCAAACCCGTGATCTTCTCTACCCGGCGGTAGGTGACGGCCTTTTCTGCCATCCATGAACCGAACACCGCCCCGATCGCGCCCCACAATTGCTCCATCGGATCGTCAGGGAAATCCTTCCCGGCCTTCTCCTTGAAGTACTCTTTGTACTCCCGGACCAGTTCTTTCCAACCACTCGCGGGAACATCGGTGTCGAGCTTCACTCCCACGCGCTCTTTCATCGCACGCAGGCGGTGCTCTAGGTCTTCCTTCGAGAGCCCCATGACCACCGTGGAATACATCTGGACAAAGCGGCGGTACGCGTCATAGGCAAAACGTTCGTTCTTGGTGGCGCCGGCGAGGCCCTGAACGGACTTGTCATTCAGGCCCAGATTGAGAATCGTCTCCATCATTCCCGGCATGGACCGCGCCGAACCGGAGCGGACGCTGACGAGCAGTGGGTTGTTCGGATCGCCCAGTTTTTTCTTGGTGACCTTTTCTAGCTTGGCCACGTTGTCCACCACCTGCTTTTTCAGTTCCGACGGGTACCTCTTGCCATTCTTATAAAAGTAGTCGCACGTTTCAGTCGAGATGGTAAAACCTGCCGGGACGGGCAGACCGATCTTGGTCATCTCCGCGAGGCCCGCGCCCTTTCCGCCGAGCACGTCACGCCACTCGCCGTCTCCTTCTGCTTTTCCTGCGCCAAAAAAATAGACCCACTTTTTCACGTTATGCCTCTCTCTGTATTCTCTAGCCGCCGTAGTGGCCGATCTTTCGATCGGCCAGCCGCCGCAAACCGCCCGCGGGCTGGCCAGTCTAAAGACAAGCCACTACAACTGCTGCACCTCGTGCTCGACCGCCTCCACTCAATTGGGTTTGGAGTGGTTGCGCTGTCGGCGCGCCGACAGGTTTCCGAAGAAATCTGTCGCGAAACTCAAGAAAAGAATTCTTCAAGTACTACTTTACGCCCTTCTTTGCGCCGCCCCAGACTTGCGGGACATCGTTCGGCGCCCGGAGGTCTCCGAATTTCACCCTTACCCCACCGCAGCCGTCACGATCCCAAGCGCCTGTTCGCCGAACTCCCGGGTTGCCGCTCTCTCCCGACGTGCCAAATGTCGGCCCGCCGACCGGGAGGCTACTTCTCTTCGCCACCGAGCTCTGAAAAATCGGCAATGGTCGTGAACTCGCGCAATAGTTCCGAGAGCAGCGCAAGACGGTTCTTCCGCACGGCATCGTCTTCCGCCATCACCATCACTTCGAGGAAGAACTGGTCCACGGCCTTGCGTAGCCCGGCAATCTCCTCGAGGGCCTCCTGATAGCGGCCCGCGCGCTTGCTCTCGTTGACCTTCCCCGCGGCCTTCTTTACCGCCGCGTACAGTTCCCGTTCCGCATCCTTCTCGAACAGGTCCTTGTTGACCGGTAGCACTTCGGCCGAGAGGTTGGCTTTCTCAAGAATCCTGCGGATGCGCTTGAAGGACACCGCCAGCGGCTCGAAGTTCTTGGACTTGCGAATTACCTTCAGTGCACGCAGGCGCTTTTCGACGTCCACTAGATCATCCGCTCCAGCCCGCAAGACCGCGTTCACTTCGTCATAGGCATAGCCGGACTTTTCCCGGAATACGAAGCGGGCGCGCTCGAGCAGGAACTCGAGAATCTGCTCTTCCTGTTGCGGGGTGAGGGCTTTCTTAGGCGGATAGGTGAGTAATGCCCTGGCTGCAGCGGCAACGACGAGCGGCAGCGACACGTACACCTTCTTCTCGAGAATGATCTTTACGATGCCGAGCGCGGCCCGCCGCAGCGCATAGGGATCGCTCGAGCCGGTGGGCACTAGTCCGACCGAGAAGCAGCCGACGATGGAATCGAGTTTGTCAGCGAGGGCCACGGCGCAGCCGGTGAGGTTGCGCGGGATGGGATCGTCAAGGCCGACTGGCCGATAATGGTCATAGACGGCGTCAGCCACTTCTTCCGACTCGCCTTGCGCCTTGGCATACAAGCCGCCCACGACACCTTGCAGTTCGGTGAATTCGCGGACCATTTCCGTAGCCAGATCGCACTTGGCGAGTTCTGCGGCGCGATCGGCGTCGGCTACGTGGGCTTGCAGTACCCCTAGGTTGTACCACTGTTCGGTTAGCCAACGGGCAATAGCGCGCGTGCGTTCCACCTTGTCGAAGTAGCTACCGAGGCGTGACTCGTAGGTGACCTTCTGCAGTTTCGGCAGAATGTCGGCGAGCCGACATTTCTGATCGGACTCCCAAAAGAAACGGGCATCGGCAAAGCGCGCGCGCAGCACGCGCTCGTGGCCCGCACGAACCAAGCCCTTGGTGTCCTTGGCAAGATTGATGACTGCCAGGAAGTGGGGCGCCAATTCCCCTCCCCGCTTCTCAACGGCGAAATACTTCTGGTGATCGCGCATGACGGTAATCAGAATTTCGTCGGGCAATTCGAGGAACGCTGGATCGAAGTCACCCTCGATGACGCTCGGGTATTCGTTCAGGTAGCTCACCAGTTGGAGCAGGTGCGCGTCCTCGTGAATGTGATACCCGGAACGCTTGGCAATCGCCGCCAGCTCGCGCGAGATCTTCTCCTGACGCTCTTCCGGTCGGACAATGACGCCATTGGCACGCAATTTCTTCTCATAGTCTAGGAAGCCGCTGACATGAATCCGGGCCTTGCCGAGGAAGCGATGGCCGAACGTAGTGTCGCCAGCGGCCACTCCCCCGAAGCTAAACTTCAAAGGTTCACCATCGAGCAGTGCCACAATCGAACGGATCGGACGGATGAATCGCGCCCCCTGAAGTCCAGTCCAGGTCATGGTCCGCGGCCAGGAGAGATCGTGGATGACGCGAGGCAGGATCTCAAGGAGAAGCTCGTGCGCCGTACGGCCCCGTCGCGTGATGCGGGCAGCAATGCTCTCCCCCTTCGGGGTGGTGACGAGGTGGAGTTCGTGGAGTGCCACGCCCTGTTTTTCCGCAAAGCTGACCGCGGCCCTGGTCGGCGCGCCGACATTGTCGTAGGCCACGGACTTTGGGGGGCCGGTGACCACCAGCTCTACGTCAGCCTGTTTTGAAAGAATCCCGCGCACCCATGCGGTCAGACGACGCGGGCCGCCAAAGGCTTCGACCACGGTGCCCTCGCTGAGGTTCTCAGCGACAAGGTGTTTTTCGACGAGAGCCTTCAGTTCTGCAATTGCGCGGGGAAGCATCCCGGCGGGAATCTCTTCGGCGCCGATCTCGAACAATAGCTCGACTCTCCTCGGCTTGGCCGGAGCGGCTACAGTCTTTTTCGAATGTTTCGCAACGGCGGTCATGCGGCCACCTCGGAAAAGCAGTCTCCTGACGGGATCCTCTGTTTTCCGTCGACTGTCGGCGCGCCGACAGCTTGGCTCTTCTTAATCGACGCAGCCGTCCGATCGCTGCGCGTGCTGTCTTCTGCTCGGATCATGCGCGCACCTCGTGGTCCTTGTCCCCAGGCAACGTCGGCGACAGTGCACTCCCCTTGCCTCCGACCTGTTCAAGGTATGCGGCGGCGGCACGGCACGCCACGGTGCGGACGCGTTGCATCAACGCGGCTCTCTCCGTTGTGGAGATGACCCCGCGGGCATCCATCAAGTTAAACAGATGCGAGCACTTCAGGCAGTGATCGTATGCCGCAAGGATCGGGTAGCGAACACGCTCTTTGGTCGGCGCGCCGACACTCCCGGGCAGATGCTTCCAGCCTTCCAGTAGCTCCCTGGCTTCTTTCTCGTGCAGCTCAAACTCCGAACGCAGAGCCTTCGCGTCGCTACGGTCGAAGCTGTACTCAGACAATTGCTGCTCTTCGGCGAGCCGGATGGATCCGTAGGTCTTGTCTTTTGTCCACTGGATTTCATACACGCTTTCCACATTCTGGAGAAAGGCGCAGATGCGCTCCAGTCCGTAGGTGATCTCTACCGAAATGGGATCGAGATCGATCCCGCCGCTCTGCTGGAAGTAGGTGAACTGGGTGATCTCGAGCCCATCGAGGAGGACCTGCCAGCCGATGCCCCAGGCGCCGAGTGTGGGCGATTCCCAGTTGTCCTCTTCGAAGCGAATGTCGTGCTCACGGAGGTCGATGCCAATGGCTTCGAGACTCCGAAGATAGAGCTCCTGGATGTCTGCGGGAGAGGGTTTCAGAATGACCTGATACTGGAAGTGCTTGTAGAGGCGATTGGGATTCTCACCGTAGCGACCGTCGGCTGGTCGCCGAGAAGGCTGCACGTAGGCGACGCGATAGGGTGCCGAACCGAGCACGCGAAGAAATGTCTCCGGATGCATTGTGCCCGCACCGACCTCGGTATCGTACGGCTGCTGCAGGACGCAGCCCTGTAGATCCCAGTAGTGCATAAGCTTCAGGATGAGTTCTTGAAAGGTGAGGCCCTGGCGCCTTGGTTTATGCTCAAGCTTTACTTTAGATGTCACGAGTTCTCCCAATACAGAGGATCCGGTGATTTCTTCCCGCCGACCTTCCGATCGGCTGGCAGGACGGCACCCCCTCCCTACCCAACGAAACGGGATGCTTGCCGTTACGAGCGCGCTTCCCACTTGCGGCCATTCGCAGAAAGCTGACTGCCGTACCGACAACAGCACTTCTCGACTACGAAGCTTCGAGCAGCGTACGGGTCAGAAGCTTGCGTTCGGTATGATGCTCGATCCAACTCAACCCGGCTTCTCGCAACTCTTTGACGCCCGGAAGTGTGGCCAGTGCATCTTCAAGCCGATCGAGACGCTGCCTTGCAAACACCTCTGCCAGCTCTCTTGCTTCGGATGAAACCGTCTTCATCCCAGGGCGGCGATGCTCTCCATCATACAGGCCCGGATGAAAGGCATCCTGATACGCCGTCCCTTTGCCGAAGGGCTTGCCACAGGAGGCGCAAGCGTCGAACCGTGGGAGCCAACCCGCTAGCCGCACGGTCCAGAAGGCGAAGTAACTGATCGGCACCGCCGAAAGTCCGCGCCGCTCGACTTCCCGGGCGGTGAGCAGGATCAGCCGGAACATGGCTTCGTTTGCTTCGTGCTCCGGAAGGACCTGTTCGACGACCTCGCTGACAAGAGCGAGACCGGTGCTGAGGCTGTAGTCGCTCTGAGACTTGTTGAAGGACTCGAGCAAATCGGCCTGTTGGATGCGCACCAGATCGCGCGTCTCCCGTTCGACGAACCAGATCTGCACATGAGACAGCAATTGCAAGCTGGAGCCGTAACGGTTATTCAGTCGGCGCGCGCCAGCAGCCACACCGCGCATGCGTCCCGAGGTGCGACCCAGGAAACTGACCAGACGATCCGCCTCACCCAGAGGGAAGGTCTTCAGGATGATAGCTTCCGTTTCGCGGGCAGGCATGCGCTGTGTCGGCGCGCCGACCCGCGTCGCGGGGCGGATAGATACGGCCGCATACCACGGGGAACGGGCGCGCGTGCAGAACTTAATTACTTACCACACGCGGTCACGTATCGCAATGACGGCGTAGCAATCATTGTGGAGAAAAAACCTCGCAGGACAGTCGGCGCGCCGACCAACCCGCGACGAGCAGGGCAGTCCGCCGTTCCGGACGAGCAGGCGTACAAGGCAAAGAGCATGGCAACGGGAGGCAGTCCGAAAAGCTCGAAAAAGAACACGGCGCTGCAGAGCACTCGAAATGCATCTCTGGTGCCGAGGCGACGCGAGGGCATGCCGAACTCAACGGCTCCGGCTGGTCCCTTGGTGCAAGGGAAAATTGGAGATCCTCCAACCAATCAACGGGTGCCCCTGCGCCCCTTCGACGCGCGTCAGGTTCTGTTAACTAGCGATATGTGGAAAAAACATTATAGGACGCAGACTTAGGTCGATTCCCTTCTCCCGGCGGCTCGGTCGAAATCGGATACACTGTCGTGGGCGCGCCCACGGAAAACAGAGCGCCTTACGCGATGATTCCCCTGAAGGACGATAATCCGACGCGCACGTTTGCCTTTGTCAACTGGGCATTGATCGCGATCAATGTGGCGGTCTTCTTTTACCAGGTTCATCTGCCACCCCATGCGGCCAAGGCCTTTCTGCTCGCCAATGCCACGGTACCAATGAGGATTCCGGCTTTTCTGTCGGGCTATCTCGGCTTCAAGATGGCATTCTACCCGCTATTCACCAGCATGTTCCTGCACGGTGGATTGATGCACCTGCTCGGGAACATGCTGTTCCTGTACGTCTTCGGGGACAATGTGGAGGATGAGTTCGGGCATCTCGGCTACCTGATCTTCTATCTTTTTTGCGGAGTGGGTTCGGGGTTGATCCACTCCCTCTTTAACTGGCAGTCGTCCCTACCGGCTATAGGAGCGAGCGGAGCGATCAGCGGGGTTATGGGGGCGTACCTGGTCCTGTTCCCGCGGGCCAAGGTGTTGATGCTGTTCTTCATTTTCCTGATTCCCATTCCGGCGGTGTTCGTCCTAGGGTACTGGTTCGTGCTGCAGTTTCTGTCCGGGATCGGTGAATTTGGGGTGGCTGCGACCGGCGGCGTCGCGTGGTGGGCGCATATCGGAGGATTTCTAATGGGAATGGCTGTAGCGCTCCTGGTCAAGAAGACCGGCCGCTAGAAGAGCTGGCCGATGCCGGTCATCGGGCAATGGAGAGAAAGAGCGAAGGGAGGGAGCGGGCGAGCATGAGCATCCTCTGGTGGTCCAAGGCAGTGTACGCAGAATCCGTTGTTCGATCCCTCCCGGCGCAGGTCCTCGGAGCTGGGCTGATCCTCGCAGGATGCGCTTATGGTGCGGGGTTTGGCCAGGACCCTGGTCCTTCCCTGCGAGAGACGGTCAATGGACTGCAGCGGGAATGTCGGTGTTCGATCGGATTCGCAGCAGGAAGGGTCGAGACACCGGGCGACATCTTTCTGACGTCCGAGTCAGAGTTTCCCACCGCCAGTGTTTACAAGGCGGCAATTGCTTCGGCATTCCTGCAGCTGGTGGACGAGAAAAAGTTCCAACTCGACGAGGAGGTAACGGTCCTGCCGGTGGACATCGTTGGTCACGGCGCGAGCCCCCTGGCGGATAAACATCCCCAGGGGGGAAAGTTCCCGGCGAGAGCGTTAATCGAATGGATGATCATTCAGAGCGACAATAGCGCGAGTGATGCCATCTTGCGCCTATCCGGAGGGCCGAATCGGGTGACCGCGTTCCTGCGGAGCAAGGGTCTCGATGACTTCCATGTGGGTACTCCCGAAAGCCGGATGAACGACCCGCTGTCCTTTGCCACCAACTCGACGACACCTGCGGCCGCGGTCCAACTGCTTGAGAAGTTATTTCGCCAGGAGTTGCTCAGCAAGGACAGCACCGCCTTCCTCCTTCAGAAAATGGAAGAGGTGACGACGGGTCCTCGGAGGATCAAGGGGCTGCTCCCACCGGGCACTGTGGTTGCTCATAAAACAGGCACAGGGAATACCGTGAATGGCCTCACATGGGCCATCAACGATATCGGGGTGATCCAGATGCCGGATGGGCGGCACCTGGCTGTGGCCATCTTCCTGAAAGATACGCCACTCAACAGCACAGAGAGTGATCGCATTATTGCAAAATTGGCAAAAGCGACGTATGAAGAGTACCAGAAAAGGTAGGGGCAGCCCTTTTTCGCCCTCCAGGGGCAGGTACAGAGACTCGGCAACCGCCGCCGATTGTTTCTAAGTGCTTGCTGTTGGGAGGTACGGAAATGGCCTGGCGCCAGTTCCTTGACTCATAGGCCTCTATGTGAAGTACCACACGAATCCGCTGAGCCAAACCTCATCCGTTTCATGAGTGCTTGGATACATAGTCGACAAGCCAGTTACCCACCTCAAGTGTTCCTTTAGATCCGTGAAGGTCTGCCGTGGTCATGTTTTCGAGGAGGGCGGACTTCACGCTTTGCTTTAAGAGCTCGGCCTCGTCCTGCCATCCCAAGAACTCGAGCATCATTCCCGAGGCTAGGACGGAGCCAAATGGATTGGCGATACCTTTCCCGGCAATACTGGGTGCGGAACCGTGGACGGGTTCGAACAGTGAAGTCTGGCCCGGGTGGATGTTGCCGGATGGAGCGAGACCCAGGCCACCGGCGAGCTCGGCCGCAAGATCGCTAATGATGTCTCCGAAGAGGTTGTTGGTGACGATGACGTCGAACTGGCGAGGGTCGCGAACCAGCTCCATGGCTAGGGTGTCGATATAAAGGTGGCGGGACTCGACATCCGGGTACTCGACGCGAAGGGATTTGAAAGTACGCTGCCAGAGGTCTCCGGCAAAGGTCATGGCGTTAGACTTGTCGGACATGCAGAGTCGGAGGGGTTTGCGAGTGCCGGGGTGGACCGCCCGGGACCGTGCATAGTCAAAAGAGTGGCGCAGGATGCGTTCCACCCCTTTACGGGAGTTGATGTCCTCCTGGATGGCTATCTCGTCGGCGCTTCCCTTCTTGAAGAAGCCGCCGGCGCCGACGTAAATGCCCTCGGTATTCTCACGAAAGACCATCAAGCGAATATCGTCCGGGATACGGGCTTTGAGAGGGGTAAACCGCTCATGGAAGAGCTCCGTCGGCCGGGCGTTGACGTAAAGGTCGAGCTTGAAGCGCAAACCAAGAAGGATGTCCGCGGCGTGCTGGTTGGAAGGGACGCGGGGATCGCCGAGAGCGCCAAAGAGGATGGCGTCGAACTCGTCGCGAAGCATCTCAACGGAGCCTTCCGGCAGGGTGACTTTTTCGAGGAGATATTTGTCAGCTCCCCAGTCGAACTCGACGAATTCGAGCGGTCGGCGGCGTTTGGCGACGGCGGCCTTGATCACTTGGACAGCGACTGGGGTAACTTCCCTGCCGATGCCGTCACCGGGGATGACAGCAATACGCGCATGAGGACCGCCTTTGCGAAGAGGTATATTGGACACGGGAGTGGCTCCGGTGGTTCGATAGGGCTACGTTAGCACAGGTAGCGAGGGATATCCGAGACCGGGAGGCATGGTGCTGCTACGCCGCTCGGCAAGTTGCTCAGTTCCCGGTGAAGCCTGGATAAAACAGCAACACCTGGGGACCGTCAGAACCGCCGGTCAAACTGGTCAGCAGATGGACGACCTCCCTGGGGTGGTGGAGATAGATCTGGTCGAACCACCAGGCGGAGGTGTAATCCACGTAGCCGGATTCGGCCAGATGACCATCCGTCATGAGTACAAAGTGGCCCGAGCCCCCGGCGGGATTCATGAGAAGAGCAAAAGGCTCGGGGGTGGACGCGGGAGAGTCGAGAAGCGTTATCGAGAAGTAGTACAGGACGCCGTAATTGCCGTTGTCATAAACCTGAATTCCACCGTCGACTGCGTCAACCCCCAATTCATATTCACCGGGCATGTCGTCGGAGTAGGGCTGTCCCGGAGGTGAAGTCTCGATGTCCAGCGACCCTAGGCCCCCGGCAGTTGGCAGGCTAAAACCACCAACGCGATCGAAGTGAGCGAAGGTGCCGCGCGTATTACCATCGCTCGTGAGGATGGGAAGTGTCAACGGATCGGCCGGGCGAGTGCCCCGATAGGCCAATGTTGTCACCGTCACGGCTCCGGCCGCAAAATCGGGTGGGAGCGACAGCTTTTGGGGCGGCTCCCCTTCCCGGTCGGTGGCAGAGGAATTCAGGGCCTCGAGCAGTTGCACGGGCAGGGCGGGTCGTGCTGCGGAAGAAGGTGTCGAAATCGCGAGGAACTGCATAATCCCGGAGCCCGTGCTGCCCGAGCGAACAGTATGGGTTGTCCAATAGGTCTGGCCTGGGAGAAGCAGCGCAAGAAAACTGACATCGCTCTTACTGGAGAGGAATTTGGCAAGAGCGGTCTGCCCCGCCACATCCGGATAGACATTGATTCCGACCCCGCTGCCCCGGGCAAAAAGAAACTCGGGTTCTGCAGAACGATTCGTTACCGCGGCGCCGATACGGATCTCCGCAGGCGTTACGTTTTGATGGTGATAGAAGACGCGAAATTCTCCGCTGACGTTATCCCGATACATGGCAGCGGGCAATGAACCGGTTTCGAGCAATTGCTCCGGGCAGTCGGAGAAAATCAGTTGCCCGCCCCGCTGTTCGAGGCTCGGCTTGGCAACCGGAGTGGCTGCGGGCAAATTGGCGAAGGGCAGGAGACCGCCGACGGCCTGCGACCACACCGGTTGAGCGTTAAACAGGGTCGCGAGCAGGAGTAGGACTGCCCAATATGGGGGCCTGCTTCTCATTGTCGACTCCTTTCCTACTACCCACCCGGGAAAACCGCTTCTCACAGAAAATTCCGGGCGGATCGCTGAAGCCTGGCAGCGGAACAGATCACAAGAAGCTGCTGCGCAGCCACCAGGCAATCCCGTCAGGTAGAGCTGCAATCCAATCGAAAGCGCTGGTGCGCATGGTAACGCTGTTCGGACACTACGACAACGGCTTTGCCGATAGAAGAGAAAAGCGGGATTGAGATTCGTTGGGACCATGGGTATAGTGCTGATGATTTATGCGCGAGAGGAAATGACCGCATTCTGATCCGCTGTGGAGCCGTGTGGATTGAGGACAACTGCGGAGGGACGCTGGGAATTGGAGAAAATAAAGTGCTAGCTGCTCTGAAATTCATATTTGATGCACCCTTCGTCGCTTTCATCCTGTCCTTTCTGTTGATGTGGGCGTGCGCACAAATCGGTGTGCGCTACCGGATGCGGATGCTCAAGCTCGACGAAGGGTTAAGCCAGGATCTGGACCTGATCGTGGCAGCGACGCTGACTCTATTGGGCCTAATTATCGGATTCAGCTTTTCCATGGCCACCAACCGGTATGACCAGAGAAAGAACTACGAGGAAGCAGAAGCAAACGCGATCGGCACCGAGTACGTCCGAGCCGATTTACTGGAAGCTAGCGAAGGAGCAGAGGTACGGCGGCTTCTGAAGCAGTATCTGGAGGAACGGATTAATTTTTACAGGGCCCGCCGTAATGAGGCGCTCGAGCAAGTGAATGCCCGGACTGCGCAACTGCAGAATCAATTGTGGGCCGCGGTGCGGGCGCCAGCCGGAGTGCAACCGACCCCAGTCATGGCGCTGGTGGTTTCAGGAATGAACGACGTATTGAACTCCCAAGGGTACACCCAGGCGATCTGGTGGAATCGTATCCCGATGGGAGCCTGGTTATTGATGCTGATCATTGCCATGAGCGCGAATCTACTGATGGGATACGCTTCGCATCGCCCGGAAGGGAGAGCTCTACGGCTGGTGTTCTTGCCGTTTATTCTGGCGATTGCATTTTTTCTGATCGCGGATATCGACAGCCCGCGAATGGGTGTTATTCGCGTGGCACCGCAAAATTTGACCAGCCTCGAACGGTCCTTGCAGGCTCCGTGAGAAACAGTTGACCTGCAGAGGATCTCCTCTTTTCGTGAAGATCGATGCGCGGCCGGTCTAAAGGTCCGCCCCCTGTACTACCCAGGAGAAGGGCGGGATTTACTGCTTTCGAGCTCGATTTGCTATTCTCTGGCGCATGACAATTCCTTTCTTGATTGATACGGACACAGCTTCCGATGATGCGGTGGCGTTAATCCTGGCCCTGCGAAGCCCGGCGGCACGAGTGGTGGCAATCACAACGGTCGCCGGAAACGTACCCGTGCAGCAGGCCAGCCGGAATGCGCTATACACGGCCGAGCTGTGCGGATCCGATGTGCCGGTTTTCACGGGGGCGGAGAAGCCACTAAAGCGGCCCCATGTCAGCGCGAGCTGGTTCCATGGTAGCGACGGGCTGGGGGATCACGGCTATCCGACAGCCAAGCGAAGGCCGGAGAAGAAGAGTGCAGTGGAGGCGATCCTTGAAGCGGCCGAGGCGCATCCGGGGCTGGTGATCGTGACGCTCGGCCCGCTGACGAATCTTGCGCTGGCATTGCGAGAGCGACCGCGAATTGCGGAGGGGGTGAGCCGCTGCGTGGTGATGGGCGGGGCACCGTGCTGCGAAGGAAATGTGACCCCGGCGGCGGAATACAACATCTGGTGCGACCCCGAAGCGGCGCGCATGGTGATGCACAGCCGCTTGCCGATCGAACTGGTGGGCTGGCACCTGTGCCGGGGCGAAGCGGCGCTGAACCTGGCGGACATTCGAAAGATACTGGATTTCCGGACACCGCTGGCCAACTTTGCGATCGAGTGTAACAGCCGGGCCCGGGAGGCATTTTTCGAGCAGACCGGCGAACACGGGATCTCTCTCCCAGATCCGGTTGCGATGGCGGTGGCGCTCGAGCCGTCGATTGTGACGGCAGAGTCGGAGCATTTCGTGGACGTGGAAACTGAGAGTGAGCTGACGCGCGGGATGACGGTGGTGGACCGGCTGAACGTGGCGGGGGACGAGCGCAATCGCGGGATATGGGCAACACCGATTGCCTCGCGCAGCAAGGTCAGGATTCTCTGGACGATTGATAACGCGCGGTGGAAGCGGGCTCTGTACACCGCCCTGGTCGAGTAGGGGCGGGCAGGCGTCGCCGACCTCGACCGTTGTCGTGATCAACGGGTAGATTTTTCGAGCAGGTAGAGGTAGGAGCGATAGGTGTGTCCGGTGGCACGCGTCATCCCGACTTCGCAGGTGCGACTACTCGAGTAGCAGGAATCCGGATGATTGGAAATGATCTGGGCAGATTCATGGCGGGTGGCCGAGCGGGTGAGCTCGGGAAAGAGGAACCCGCGATCGCCGGCGAAAGCGCAGCAGCCGGCGTCAGCGGGAATGTAGACTTCCTGACTACAGGATTTGGCGATTTTTTCAAGTTTCGCCGTCGTACCCATTTTCATGACGGAACAAACGGGATGGAGGGCCACCCGCTCGACTTTGGATTTCATCGCGAGCTTGGGAAGCAGTACATCGTGGACAAACTCAATGGAATCAACGATGGTGAGTTTCTCAAAGCAGGCCTGGTTTTCCCTGGTCAGGGCAGCATAGGACGTTTTGAGCGCGTAGGTGCAAGGACTCGTGTCGATCAGGATGGGGAGTTTGCCCTCGGAAGACCAGCCCCAGAGCCGTTCCATGGCGTGATTCGCTGCGATGGCATGCGCGCGCGTGAATCCCTTCGAGGAAAAGGGCATACCGCAGCAGGTGCCGGCGACGTCGGGAGGAATATAGAGCGGGACGCCGGCGCGGCGGCCCAGTTCGAGCATAACTTCGACAACAGAACGGTCCTTCGGTTCAGAAGGCAGCCTACCGAGGATGCGGGAGATGCACGTGGGGAAATAAACGGCCCGGGCGCCTTCCTTGCTTGTAGCGGGAACGCTCGGGGCTGCATGAGGAGTGTCCGTCATCCATTCGCCGAGGTAGTCTCCCGCGAAACGCTTCAGGAAGCGAGTGATGGCGCGCAGGGCATCGTCACCCAGGAGTTTCTCTGAGAAGTGCGCGATTCGCAGTGCCGAGCGTACAGCGATTTCCGTAATTCCAAAATGAGTCGCGATACGAGCGGCCCAATCGTGTTCGGCGGGCGTAGCGCGAAGGTTAC
Source organism: Candidatus Acidiferrales bacterium (assembly GCA_963842585.1). Lineage (GTDB taxonomy): Bacteria > Acidobacteriota > Terriglobia > Acidiferrales > UBA7541 > Acidiferrum. The sequence continues at coordinate 626,534 of CAWJHG010000006.1, read as the reverse complement.
GGAATCGTTTCACCAGTTGACCGGTATCGATAGCAACGGGACAGGCAGTCGCGCAAAGGCCATCGGTAGCGCAGGTCTCGAGGGCCATATAGGGAAACTCACGATCGAGGGCTTTCCACAGTTCGGAGGACTTACCGGGTGAGGATTCCTGCTGCCGGGCCATTTCACGACGCACCACGATGCGTTGACGCGGGGTAAGAGTCAGTTCCCTGCTGGGGCATTTCGGCTCGCAATAACCGCATTCGATGCACTTGTCGATTTCCTCCTCGACAGTAGGGAAACGTTTCAGGTCGGCAAGGTGAGCCCTGCGGTCGGCGTTAATGATCACCCCGGGGTTGAGGAGATTGTAAGGATCGGCGAGCTGCTTCAGTCGTCGCATGACCTGATAGGCGTCGGCGCCCCACTCGGTTTCGACGAATGGTGCCATGTTGCGGCCCGTGCCGTGTTCGGCCTTGAGTGCCCCGTCATAGCGACGGACAACGACTTCCACGACATCATCCATGAAACGGGAGTACTGATCGATAGCGGCCTGATCGTTAAAACTCTGGGTGATCACGAAGTGCAGATTGCCGTCCTTGGCGTGGCCGAAAATGATGGCGTTGGAATAGTTGTGCTTGCCGAACAGGTTGTTGAGGTCCTGCGCGGCATCGGCAAGGTGCTCGACCGGAAAGGCCACGTCTTCGATGATGACGGTGGTGCCGGTTTTGCGCACCGAGCCGACCGACGGAAACATCCCGGAGCGAATCTTCCAAAGCAGTGCCTGTTCGGCAGCAAGATGTGTGAAGCGAGCGGGCTCAATCAGCTGCAAATGGACAACGGCTTCGCTCGCAACTTGCTCTAACGCGGAACGGCTGCTTTCCTCGGCCGATTGAAATTCAACCAGCAGGCCTGCGGCGCCGCCGGGAAGCGTTTTGATGGTGGGCGGGATCCCGGGCTGGTCTTCGACCGAACGGAGCGCGGCACGATCCATGATTTCCAGAGCTTTTGCGCCAGAATTACGCAGCGGAACGATGGAATCGGCAGCGGCATAGAGGTCAGCAAAGAGAAGCAGGCCAGTGTACTTCACGGGGAGATCGGGGACGGTATGGAGAATGGCCTCGGCGATGAATGCCAGTGTGCCTTCAGCGCCGATCAGGACGTGCTGGAAAATATCCGCAGCGTTCTGGTAATCGAGAAATGCGTTGAGTGAATACCCCGTGGTGTTCTTCAGTTTGTACTTGGAGCGGATGCGATCGCGAAGAACGGAATTGCTCTCGAGTTGCTCCTTTAGAGCGATGATCCCGCGGGCCAGTTGCGGTTCCCGGACGTGGAACTCGGCCTCGGCGTCGGGGCGGGAGGTATCGATGACGGTGCCGGAGGGCAGCAGGAACTTCATAGACTTGAGCGTGTGATAGGCGTTCTGCTCGACACCGCAGCACATACCGCTCGAGTTATTCGAGAGAATTCCGCCGAGAGTGCAGGTGGCGATGGAAGCAGGGTCGGGGCCAATTTTCGCGCGAAACGGGGCCAGCATGCCGTTTGCACGAGCGCCGATGACGCCGGGCTGCACCCGAATTTGTGCTCCGCCGGCTTCGACCGAGAGATCCCGCCAGTAGCGGGCAATGTCGATCAGCATGCCGTCGGAAATGGATTGGCCGGAGAGGCTGGTACCGGCAGCGCGGAAGGTCATGGGGATGCCGTGTTGATGACTGAAAGCGAACAGAGTTTGGATCTCTTCGAGGTTCCGCGCCCGGACCACCGCTTTGGGAATAAGGCGGTAGAAGCTCGCGTCTGAGGCATAGGCGATAAGGTCGATGGGACGGACGAGTATGCGTCCACTCTCGATCGAGGAGGCCAGGAATCCCTTGATCTGCTCGGAGGAGAGCGGAGGAGCAGAAACCTTGGGCGACGCCATAGTGGTACCTCCGAAGGCGCAATCAGAGAATGCGCGTTGCGGCAACGCGGATGGGCGCGTGGGACAGCAGAGTACAACGAATAAATGGTAGGGGGCACAGAAATGGAGCGATGTGATTCTGGTCACCGATCCGCATCGAGGCGGCCGCGACACAACGCGGACAAAGTGGACTGGACGCGACGATTCGCCGTGCCGTCGGCGGCCGCAAGCAGGGCAGGTCCGTTGGGGATCAGTGCTTCTTCGGAGGGGGATAGCGGAATTCAGTGAGCAGGGTGCGGGCGCCGGCGAAGGAGGTGACACGGCCGTCCCGGACCTGGGCTTCCATCTGGGGAAGTTTGGCGGCGATCTGGGGATCGTGGCAGAAGGCGGATTCGAGTTCGGCAGAGATCCTCTGCCGCATGGCCGCGAGCGCTTGTTCGCGGCGGATCTCCGCGCGGAGCCCCTTTTCCTCCTGAAACCGTTCGTGACGGAGAATGCAGTCCCAAATCTCAACAATTCCCTTCCCAGTGGCGGCGCTGCAGAGCAGGACGGGAGGAGTCCAGCCGCCGGCCCCGGGAGCGAAAAGGTGCAGGGCGCTTTCGTAGTCCGCGCGAGCGAGTTGAGCGCGCTCGAGTTGTTGGCCGTCAGCCTTGTTGATGGCGATGGCGTCCACCAGTTCCAGGATGCCGCGCTTGATACCCTGTAGTTCGTCCCCTGCTCCGGGCAGGAGGAGCAAGAGAACAAAATCGGTCATGGAACGGACGGTAATTTCCGATTGACCGACGCCGACCGTTTCGACGATGACGTTATGGAAGCCGGCGGCTTCGCAAAGAAGCATGGCTTCGCGGGTGCGGCCGGCAACGCCGCCAAGCGACCCTCGGGACGGGGTCGGGCGGATGAAGGCGTTCGGCTCGGCAGATAATTTCTCCATGCGTGTTTTGTCGCCGAGGATGCTGCCACCGGTCACCGGGCTGGAAGGGTCGACGCTGAGCACCGCCAGTTTTTCTCCCCGATCACGGAGAATGTGCAGGCCGAGCTTGTCAAGGAAAGTGCTTTTACCGACACCGGGAACGCCGGTGACGCCGATGCGGCGCGATTTGCCGGTGTACGGAAGGAGCGCGTCGAGAATTTGCGCCGCAAGTTCGGTGTCCGACGGCAGATCGCTTTCGATGACGGTGATGGTACGGGCAAGAGTGGTACGGTCGCCCGAGAGTACTCCCGCGACATATTGGTCAGTGGCCAGCCGGCGTGTCCGCAATCCGCTCCTCCAACAAGGCGTGCAGAATCTCCTGGGCGGAAAGCGGAATACGCGTTCCCGGCCCGAAGACGCACGTGGCGCCCGTTTTGCGAAGCGCCTCGAAGTCTTGGGGTGGAATCACGCCGCCCACGACAACGAGGATATCCTGACGGCCAAGCCGCTTCAATTCCGCGACAACCTCGGGGACCAGCGTCATGTGACCGCCCGCGAGAGTGGAAACCCCGAGAACGTGGACGTCGTTTTCGACAGCCATGCGCGCAACCTCGGCGGGAGTCTGGAAAAGCGGCCCGAGATCGACATCGAATCCAAGGTCGGCGAAGGCTGTGGCAATCACTTTCGCCCCGCGATCGTGGCCGTCCTGGCCCATTTTTGCGACGAGGATGCGCGGGCGACGGCCTTCGGCCTTGGCAAAGGTTTCCGTGAGCGCACGCGCTTTGGCGAATTCCGGGTCCTGGCGGCTTTCAGCGGAATAGATGCCGGAGATCGTGTGATTGACGGCCTGATAGCGTCCGAAAACCTTCTCGAGAGACAAGGAGATTTCACCGAGGGTGGCGCGTTTGCGGGCGGCACAGACGGCCAGTTCGAGCAGATTGCCCTGGCCGGTCCGGGCGCATTCCGTCAGAGCGTCAAGAGCCGACTGCACCTCCCCGCGACTGCGAGAAGCACGAACGGCGCTGAGGCGGGCTAACTGATTGTCTCGGACGGCGGCGTTGTCGACCACCAGCACCTCGATGTTTTTTTCGTCGGTAAGCTGATACTTGTTTACGCCGACGATGGTCTCGCGGCCGGAATCGATGCGTGCTTGACGTCGGGCGGAAGCCTCTTCGATGCGCATTTTCGGAAGCCCGGTCTCGATGGCACGGGTCATGCCCCCGAGTTTTTCCACTTCCTCGATCAGGGTCCATGCCTTCTTGGCGAGGTCGGCGGTAAGGGATTCGACGTAATAGCTGCCACCCCAGGGATCGACCACATGGCAGATACCGGTTTCCTCCTGGAGATAGATTTGTGTGTTGCGGGCGATCCTCGCGGAGAAATCGGTCGGCAAGGCCAACGCTTCGTCGAGTGCGTTGGTATGAAGGGATTGCGTGCCGCCCATGGCAGCGGCCATGGCCTCGACGGCGGTGCGAATGACGTTATTGAAAACATCCTGCGCCGTAAGGCTCCAGCCGGAGGTCTGTGAGTGGGTGCGTAGCGCCATGGACTTGGGGTTCTTGGGATTGAACTGCTTCACGATTTTGGCCCAAAGGAGGCGTGCGGCGCGCATCTTGGCAATTTCCATGAAGTGGTTCGTGCCAATGGCCCAGAAAAAGCTCAGCCGCGGGGCGAAACTGTCGATGTCCAGCCCGGCGTGGAGGCCAGTGCGAAGATATTCGAGTCCGTCCGCGAGTGTATAGGCGAGCTCGATGTCGGCCGTGGCACCCGCTTCCTGCATGTGGTAGCCGGAAATAGAGATGCAGTTGAACTTCGGCATATTTGCGGAGCAATAGCGGAAAATGTCGCCGACAATATGCATCGAATGGCCCGGCGGGTAAATGTAGGTGTTGCGGACCATGAACTCCTTGAGAATGTCGTTCTGGATGGTGCCGGCGAGTTTCTGCGGAGAGACGCCCTGCTCTTCCGCCGCAACTATGTAGAAGGCCAGGATGGGAAGGACGGCGCCGTTCATGGTCATGGAGACGGACATCTGGTCGAGCGGAATCTCGTGGAAGAGGATTTTCATATCCTCGACCGAATCGATGGCCACGCCGGCTTTGCCGACATCGCCGCGAACGCGCTCGTGATCGGAGTCGTAGCCACGGTGAGTGGCAAGATCGAAGGCGACGCTAAGGCCCTTTTGCCCGGCAGCAAGATTGCGGCGATAGAAAGCGTTGGAATCTTCGGCGGTCGAGAAGCCGGCATACTGGCGGATGGTCCAGGGCTGCATGGCATACATGGTGGCGTATGGGCCGCGAAGGAACGGAGGAAGGCCTGCGGGATAGTCGAGATGCTCGATGGCAGAGAGATCATCCGCCGTGTAAAGCGGCTTGACCTCGATGCCTTCCGGAGTCGGCCAGTTCTGGCGGCTCATGCGAGTGCCTCTTGCCAACGGGTAAGAGCCTCGACCGCGTTCATGCCGAGAAAGATGAAGTCGCGAATTCCCGCGGCTTTCAGGGCTTCGATCTCATCCCTGGGATGGCCGGCGACAAGCACTGGTGCTTTGGTCTGCGGGACGATTTCCTTGGCCAAAGCAAGGTATTCGGGATCGGAACTGCACAGAACGACGAGATCGGCCGGTTCGAGGGTGTCTGACATTTTGACGTCGAACCCGGCACAGCCGAAGAGGTTCAGACAAAAATTGGCGCGGGCCATGCGCATTTTAACCTGGCCGCGAGAGAGCAAGAGCACGCGGGGCCGCTTGCCGGATTTTTCAACCCTTTGACGTATGGCTTCAAAAGGCTCGGCCATGCGCCAGGGAGTGCTAGGGAGCGCGGCGTCCGGAGGCAGTGTTTCGTTCATGTCGGGGTAGTTGTTGACGCCAACCAGAGTGCGCTTGCGCAACGCGACCGATTTGTCTTTTGCGGCGCGGGAGGCCGCAATGGCGGCATCTCGACCAGCGAGCCCTGACTCATAGACCTTCGAGGCTTCGGTGGCAATTGAGTCGGTGAGGGCTTCGATGTAGTAAGAACCGCCTGCGGGGTCAGAGACCTGATCGAAATGAGACTCTTCACGCAGAATGCGAACCAGACTGTCGGCCAGATGCTGGTCGAAACGTGCCGGCTCAACAATCAAATAATCGCAGCCCCCGAAAATAGCGCTCATCGCTTCAGTAGTACAGCGAAACAGGTTCGCGGATGGATCGTAGAGGCTCTTGTTGGCGTACGAAGTGCGAGACCAGAGCACCACGGGATCTTTTGATAGGCGCGCCCAGAGTTGACGGGCAGCACGAAGCTTGGCAATTTCGAAGAAATAGTTGCCCCCTACGGAGAAGACGATGTTCGAGCGTTTTAGAGCCGATTCGGCGAGGGCGTACCCGATTTCCTGGACGGCAGTAGCGCCCTGCTCGTGGAGCGCGTCAGCGCGCACGGCGTCTTTTGGAATATCGGCGTCCTTTGCGACCTGCCACACGCCGGTAAAGCGTGCCTGGCCAGTGGTAGCGGGGAGATTTTCGCTGCGATAGTAGGGCCGAACGGCAATGCCCTCGTCGGTGTGCCAGACCAGGCGCTTGTTGTAATCGGTCCCCTTCAAGTCGGACCGGATGGCCGCTTCCCATTCCGCCGTGCTAACGCGTGGAAACTCTTCCCACATGAGCTTCAAGCCTCCTGGACCACTTCGACCAGATACCCGAGTGCGGCAGCTTCCGTGGTTTTCGGATGAAGGAAGAAAACCGTGGTGCCACGCGAGCCGGGGCGCGGGGCAGGGTCAATTATATGGAAGCCATTCTCTTTGAGGTAAGCAAAAGCTTTGTGAATGTCCACGACGCGGAGAGCGATGTGAGCAAATCCGCCGCGGCCACCGTTCTTCTCGATCTGCTTGCTGACCGGAGAATCGGCGGAGAGCGGCTCGAGCAACTGGATGAGATTGGGGCCGTCCCCGATGCGGAGAAGAACTTCACGGACGAGATCCTTGCCGCGAACCTCCTCGCGGTGGATTTCGGTGAAACCCATAAGCTTGTAGGCGGTCACCTGATTTTCTAGGTCGCCGTGTTTGACGGAGATGGCAACATGATCAAAGAAGAGAAAGCCGGGGACCTCGCGGAGATTGCCAGCATTCATTCCCATTCGAGCACCACCTGACCGCTCTTGACGCTGTCGCCGCCATTGACATGAATGGCTTTGACTTTCCCGGCAATCGGAGCGGTAATTTCGGTTTCCATCTTCATGGCTTCTAGGACAAAGAGAATGTCGCCCGTCTCGATGGTCTGACCGTTGCGTACGTTCGATTTCACGACGATGCCGGAGACCGGACTGCGGCAGACCTTGGTCTCATCGGCAACTGCTTCACCCGTCGCGCCGCCGGTCGAGGGAGCGGCAACGATTGTCGCAGGGGCGGATTGCGTGAGGAACATGGGCAGAACCGTAGGTGGTTCTGGCGCCACTTCCACTTCAACTTCGTAAGTCTTGCCGTCGACGGTGACCTTGAGCTTCATTTTGACCCCGGTTTAACGAAGACCTCGAACAATCGTATGGGAAGCCTGAATGGTGGCGCGCCCCTGGGAAGCCCAGGCCGAAGAGCCGGAAAGGTGTACCTGGCGGATGGTGGCACGCTTACCGAGAAAAGCAGCGACAGCGGCTGAGATGACAAGAAGGATGTCCGGGGCAATTTCCGGCTGCGCCGCCGGTACAGCAGCGGGCTTGGCTGCAAGCAGCGCCTCCAGATGGTCAATGCGCTGCCGGAGTTCGATGATTTCCTGCTCAAGAACCTGAGAAGATTTTTTGTGCATTCTGGCGGGCTCCAGGTCCTAGAGAGGAATCAGACCATGCTTCTTCGGCGGGCGCAGGTCCCGCTTGGTGTGCAGGAATTCCAAGGCCTGGCCGAGGACGCGACGGGTGTCAGCGGGCTCGATGATGTCGTCGACAAGGCGGCGCCCGGCCGCGACGTAAGGATTGGCAAAGGCTTCGCGATACTTTTCGATCATTTCCTTGCGCTGGGCGGCTTTGTCCTGGGCGGAATCGATCTCCTTCTTGAAAACGATTTCTGCGGCACCTTCCGCCCCCATCACGGCGACTTCAGCCGTGGGCCAGGCAAAAACGCGGTCGGCGCCAAGATCTTTGCCGCACATGGCGAGATAGGCGCCGCCAAACGCTTTTCGGAGGATGACCGTAACCTTGGGAACCGTGGCGGCGGAGTAGGCGAACAGCATTTTTGCGCCGTGGCGGATGATGCCGCCATGTTCCTGATCGACGCCGGGCAAAAAACCCGGAACATCGACGAAGGTTACCAGCGGGATATTAAAGGCGTTGCAGAAACGGACGAAACGCGCGGCCTTATCGGAAGCATTGATGTCCAGCACGCCGGAGATGGCCGAAGGCTGATTGGCGATAACCCCAATGGTGCGACCGACGATGCGGGCGAAACCGATGACAATGTTCGGGGCGTAACCGGCCTGTACTTCGAGGAAATCACCGGAGTCGACTACATTGGCGATGACTTCGCGAACATCGTAGGCCTGCTTAGGATCGGAGGGCACGAGATCATTCAGTCGCAAATTGGGATCGACCCGGCCATCATTGGGGATTTCCGGAGGATCTTCGGCATTATTGGCCGGAAGAAAACTGAGCAGTTTCTTGCAAATCAGCATGGCATGCTTGTCGTCCTCGGCGATGAAATGGATGACACCGGAACGGGCCATGTGGGCGTCGGCACCCCCCAACGCTTCGGCGCTGACGTCTTCCCCGGTAACCTGCTTGATGACGTTCGGGCCGGTGATAAACATCTGCGCTTTGCGAGTTTGAATGATGAAGTCGGTGAGAGCGGGAGAGTATGCCGCACCACCCGCGCAGGGGCCGCAGATCAAAGAGATCTGGGGGACGAGGCCGCTCAACACAACGTTCTGAAAGAAAACGCTGCCGTAACCGGACAGAGAGTCGATGCCCTCCTGAACGCGTGCGCCACCGGAGTCATTGATAAAAATGAAGGGCGTGCCGGTTTTTAGTGATTGCTGCATGGTCTCGGCGACCTTGAGCGAATGAACTTCACCGGCCGATCCTCCGGCAACGGTGAAATCCTGACTGGCGAGATGAACGCGACGGCCGAGGACCGTGCCGGCGCCGGTCACCACGCCGTCGGCGTGAAATGCTCTGCCCTCCATGCCGAACAGAGTGGCGCGGTGTTCAGCGAAAAGCCCGGATTCCTGAAAGCTATGGGGATCGCAAAGTTCATCGATCCGTTCCCTGGCAGTTAGTTTTCCTGCTTTGTGATGCCGGGCAATTCTTTCCGCGCCGCCGCCGGATTCGACCTCCATGCGGCGGCGCCTGAGTTCCTCGATACGCTCTTCCATGGTCTTCATGGGACGGTCCTTTGCTATGCGGGCGAGATGGTCACTTCATGAGTCTTTCCATCCAGCTTCACTTCGTACTTGATGGTTTCGCGGACTGGGCCGGCACCGGAGGCAGACTCATGGGAGGCTGCGGGCCCGGGATGCGCATGGGGATCCTTGGCAACACTCTTGGGGCCTTTGGATCGTGCCGGGAAGAACGTGGGTGCCACCTTAGGGAACATGGCACAGGTGAGGACGTCTTCATCGGAACCGTCGCAACCATCGATGGCGATGGCGTTGGTACGGAGATGATCCCACTCGGGTTTCAGCGAGTCGGCCGGGCGGCGGGTGATCGGTGGCTTCTTGGCCTGCTTTTCACACTGTTCGATGACCTCCCCGTTTCGCTCGCCGATCGTTTTTCCATAGTAACCGAGCATGAGATCGGCAAATTCGGCGGTGACGACCTTATATTTGCCCATGATGACGTTGAACACGGCCTGCGTCCCTACAATCTGACTTGAGGGTGTGACCAGGGGTGGATAGCCGGCGTCCTTACGAACCCGGGGAACTTCTTCCAGCACTTCGTGGAGGCGATCGGCGGCACCCTGCTGGCGAAGCTGACTTTCCATGTTGGAGATCATGCCGCCGGGAATTTGGCTCTTGAAGATTTCGGTGTCGACCCCAGTGATATTCGATAGGAACTCGGTGTACTTGGGACGAATGGTCGCAAAGTGGTCGCGAATCCGGATGAGGCGGACCATGTCGAGATTAGTGTCGTAGTCGGTTCCTTCGAGCATTTCGACAAAGCTCTCGGTCGGATTGTGACCCGGACCGAGGCTCAGGGAACTGATGGCGGTGTCGACGGCGTCCGCGCCAGCCTCGATCGCCTTCATGAGCGAGACGAGGGTGACCCCGGTGGTAGCGTGGACGTGAATGTGAATGCGAACGCTTTCGCCGAGAGATTCCTTAATGGCCTTGACGATGTCGTAGGCCGGCTGGGGTTTGAGCAAGGCGGCCATGTCCTTAATGCAGAGAGAGTCGCAGCCGAGATCCATCAGTTCCCTGGCCTGCTGGACATAGAGCTCGACAGTGTGCAGCGGACTCACCGTATAACAAATAGTCCCTTGGGCGTGTTTCTTGGCCTGCCGAACGGCGGCAATGGCACGTTTTACGTTACGGACGTCGTTGAGCGCGTCGAAAACGCGGAACACGTCCATGCCGTTGTCCGCAGCTTTGGCGACGAAACGGTCGACAACGGTGTCTTCGTAATGCCGGTAGCCGAGAAGATTCTGGCCGCGGAGAAGCATCTGAAGACGGGAATTCGGGAGCAGTCTGCGGAACGTCCGCAGCCGTTCCCAAGGATCCTCGTTGAGGAACCGGATGCACGCGTCGAAAGTGGCCCCGCCCCAGCACTCAACGCTCCAAAACCCGGCCTTGTCGATATCCTCGCAGGCGGGGACCATATCCTCGAGAGCCATGCGTGTGGCGAGCAGGCTTTGGTGGGCGTCGCGCAGAATCAGCTCAGTGACATCAATCGTCTTCGGCATTGGCTGCTCCTTATGCAGGATCCAACTCGGAGCGGGAGAGGGCCCGGGGCAGAACAAAAACTCATCACAGCAGGGCGGCGAAATTGAATTATAACACCGGGGAAGATTGAGTGAAGTGAAAAGCGACCACAATAGGGGGGGGGAAGTGAGAACAATTCAACAAAAGTGCCGGGATCGATTCGAACGTTCGTTTGAAGGCGGTGGAACAAATTCACAGATGTGTCTCAGCTAACACAGATGAATCTACGGCATCCCACGGTTCTTCCGTCATTTTAAAGGCTGCTCTTCACCGGAGATGGATGCGTGACACGTTTCGTGTCGTCTCGGTGACAGAATCAACATGATCACGTAGGATGTCGCCATGAGAGAGTGTCGCATCGTCTCGTTGGCGGTTGCACTTTGCTTCGCCGATGGTTCTTTTTGCCAGACGACGCCAAGTTCGAATCCGCAAACGAGCGTTCCAGGCCGTTCGACAGCCAATTCGGGAGCCGTCGTTCGGACCACTACACGCCTGGTCCAGTTGAATGTAATTGTCGAAGACAAAAAGGGCAACCCGGTCGAGAACCTCACCCAAGATGACTTTACCCTCTTCGACAACGGAAGGCCTCAAGCGATTTCCCTCTTTTCAACGGAAGGTGGTGGCACGGATCGACACGTAGTGGCAATCGATCTCCCGAAGAATAACGAAGCTCCCGACGTATACGGGAATCGGATACTGCCTGCCAATGAAAATGCAGGTAGCGTGAGCGTTATTTTATTCGACGCACTGAACACATCGTTGCAGGACCAGGCCTACGCGAGAGCAAGAATCCTGGCGTTCTTGCAGGAGGTGCAACCACGGGATCATGTTGCGCTCTACTTGTTGACCAGGCGGCTCACAGTGATCAGTGATTTTACACAAGATGCCAAATCTCTAGCGGTTGCCGTTGAACGGTTCCGGGCCCTCGGCTCGTCGATCCTGGCCGATACCACCCAACCCTTCATGACCGCGGCTGACACAGGAATCAGCGACCCCAAGGTTGCACAGTACATGGCCAACTTGATGAATGATGTGAACAGCAAGGCGAGCGACCTAGCGAACTTCAACAGAATGCAGATCACAGCGCAAGCCATGGAAGCCATCGCGAATCGCGTGGCCGGCATCCCCGGGCGCAAGAATCTCATCTGGATTTCCGGCAGCTTTCCCATTTCCATCGCCCTCGAAAGCAACGATAACTCCCCTGTTGATACGAAATCACAGAACTTCGAACCTGAGATTGAGCGTCTGGCCCGCGCGTTAAATCAATCTAATCTGGCGGTGTATCCAGTGGACCCCCGGGGGCTGCTGATCCGTGGCGAGTTTGATGCCAGCAGTTCCGCCTTCCTTCTCAACCTTGTACCTGAGGGAACCGTGGGGGAGGACGAGCAAGGCACGATGAGCCTGATCGCCGATCGTACGGGCGGCCGGGCTTTTTACAATACGAACGATATTGAGGGGGCCATTCGTCGTACGCTGTCGGAATCCCATTTCAGTTATCAGCTCGGTTTCTATCCGAATGACACCAAGTGGGACGGCCAGTTCCACGAATTGAAGCTGCACGTCAAGGAGTCCGGCCTGGTTCTGCGCTACCGGAAAGGTTACAATGCGCTGCCCGATCCGCCGAATACCGTGTCGGAAGCGCGCGACGCCTTGCAAGCCGCCTTCTGGAGTCCCATTGACGCAACCAGCTTGGGGATTCAGGTGAGCATTCATACAGTAGAACTCAGCAACCGAAGACTGAACCTGCGGGTAAGTGTGGATGCAAACCAGCTTCGCTTCGACAAGGTGCAGGATAAGTACAAAGGCAATATTGACGCCGTTTACCTGCAGCTGGGGCCCGAGGGGACAGTTATCGCCGCGGATCCGTTGACTTACAAGATGAATTTCGGTGAGATGGACTATCAAGCGATCCTGCGGCAGGGTTACCAGCTGGCAGCTCCGTTATCGATTCGACCGACCACGAAGACATTGCGAGTCTTTGTGCGAGACGGAACCTCGGGGGCAATGGGAAGCGTGACGGTACCACTTGCCAAGTATTTTCCGACAGGGACGGCCGATCCGCAGTCAGCGGACGTTCCTTGAATCTGCCGTAACTGTGACCTTCCTTCCGGCGTACTCACGGGCTTCGCGGTTATTGTCATCGCGATTCAAGGGGAGCGGATGCCGCACTTGGTCAGGTCATCCTTATCTGTGCAGCCTCTCGGCCAGCTTGGTGTCCAAAATCAAGCCAACAGCCTTCTTCCCCAGTCGGCTGTGCCTGCATTCCAAGTGGTTATGCGGAACAGTTGCGATCCCGAAATCCGACATTCGTCACGAGCTTCAATTCAAGGGTCACGCTCGCGCGATCTCTGCAGATGTGCGAACCACCCTTTACCCCGAGAGAAGAGAGCCGGGAAATGTTGACTTCGAGAGGCTAGATGGATACTCTCAACTTGTTGCCCCTGTAGTTCCTTTCCTTCCCGCGTCTGTCGGTGTCCCGGATCAGGGGCGCTGCCAATTTCCGCGCGTCGAACAGATGAGTCCCGCATCACCAAATGCAGTGAAACACGGTGCCTGGTTGCCGGTTTCGAATCGGACAAATCCGGGCCATCCGGTGAAAGACGATGAAGCTCGATACGGGTGCGGAAACAAACAAGGTCGAACCGGGCCCTGCAAAACGGACGCATCCTACGTTGGCGCAATTGGTGCCGCTGGCCGCAACCGCATTACAGCTGGCGTTCTGGCCGATCGTGAAACCTCTATACTGGCTGTTTTTCTATCCCGCTGTATTTTTGAGCTCGTGGCTTGGGGGATTGGTCGGGGGTATCGTCGCGACGGTTCTCTCCATCCTCCTGGTGATCTATTTTTTCATTCCACCGGAATTCTCGTTCGTTATCGCTAACCATAGAGACTTGATTTCTGCCGGGGTTTTCCTGTGCATGGGAATTCTCTTCAGCGTATTTCACGACCGGTTGCAAAGGGCAAGCCAGAGGAGGGACGTGGCGCTTGCGGCGGCGGATACGGCACGCAAAGAGTTGGAGACACGCGTCGTGGCACGAACGAGAGAGCTCAGCGAATCGAACGAGCTCCTACTAAAAAACGAGGAACGGCTGCGTCTACTCATAGCCGGAGTGGAGGACTACGCCATTTACACTAAGGATCTCCAGGGGATCGTGACCACCTGGAATCCGGGAGCGCAACGGATGTATGGCTACACAGCCGACGAGATCGTGGGGCACCCGGCGCCGAGGCTGGGAGTCGCTGGAAGCGAATCGGAATTTGCGAATATTCTTCGCAAGGCAATTAGCGGCGAGACCATTCGGCAGTATATGACCAGGAGGCAAACGAAAAGCGGAAAGATCCTGGAGGTATCACTGTCCATCGCCCCCTTGAAAGACAGGGCGGGGACCCTGGTCGGATTTTCCACCATTGCCAGGGACATTACCGAACAGCGCCGGGCAGAGACCGCCCTGAGGAAAAACGAGGGGCGCTATCGTAAGCTCTTTGAAAGCAACATTTCCGGAGTGTACATCTCGACGCAGGCCGGGCAATTGCTCGATTGCAACGACGCGATGGTGAAGATGTTCGGATACCCGTCAAAGACCGAATTGCTGCGCATTTCCACAGAACAGCTTTACGAGCATCGGGCGGAGCGAGCTAACCTTCTGCAATTACTCCGGGAGAAGGGCACAGCCTACAATTACGAGGCGCGCCATGTGCGGGCCGATGGGAGCGTGATCTGGTGCCTGGAAAACAGTTCCCTCATCGAGGATCCTGAGGGTGGTCCAGAGTTATTGCTCGGAACGATTTATGACATCTCGGACAGGAAACTGGCCGAAGAGGAGCGCCGCAAGGCCGAAGTTCGCTTCTACAAGGCGTTCCACGCCAGTCCGATCGGAATTTGCATCTCGACCCTGGAGGATGGCCGCTTTGTCGAGGTGAACGAAGCTTACGCACGAATGCTCGAATGCGAGCCCGGAGAATTGATCGGGAGAAGTTCGATCGAGTCCGGAATCAATGTCACCCCTGAATCGAGAGAGCGCTTGGTGGGGCGACTGCGAACGGGAGAGCCGGTGCGAGATTTCAAATTCGAATTGAGGTCGAAATTAGGTAAGCCGCGCAGTCTCCGGGTGGCCGCGGAGCCGCTGGAGGTTGACGGCATTCCGTGCATGCTGACCCTGGCAAGAGACACGACCGGAGAGGAACTGCTTGAGCGGCAGCTGCGTCAAGCCCAACGCATGGAAGCAGTGGGTAGCCTTGCTGCAGGAGTGGCGCATGACTTTAACAACCTACTGGGTGTCATATTAGGCAGCCTTGATCTGTTGAGGGAGCGGATCCCGCCCGACGATAGTTCTGGGAAGCATATGGAACGGACCCGAATGGCAGTCAACAGCGCGACGGCCTTGACCAGGCAATTGCTGGCGTTTAGCCGCAAACAGATTCTCCAGCCAGTGGTGCTGGACCTAAACCAGGCTGTGGAAGAGCTGAACAATATGGTGCAGCGATTGATTGGTGCGGACATAAATGTCGTGCTCGAACTGGAGCCGAAGATCGGGCCAGTGCTGGCCGACTCCGGACAGATGGAGCAGGTGCTGATGAACCTGGTGGTGAATGCCAGGGATGCCATGCCGAGAGGAGGAAAGCTCACCATCCGGACTGAAACCGTGCAGCTCGATCGTGAATTCGTTAGGAACCACTTCGGCGCAGTAACAGGCAAGTTCACAAAACTCTCGGTGATCGATACGGGATTGGGGATGACCAAGCAAGTACTCGCGCATATCTTCGAGCCGTTCTTTACCACAAAGGAGGTTGGCAAGGGCACCGGATTGGGACTGGCAACCGTCTACGGCATCGTCAAACAGAGCGAGGGGTATATCTGGGTGGAGAGCGAACCGGACAAAGGCACGTCGTTCGAAGTTTACCTGCCAGTTTCTCAGAGCGCGCCGGCGGCAGAACCGCTGCGAATAGCCGCACGGCACACGGGAGGTTCGGAAACGATCTTGCTGGTTGAGGATGAAGAAGCACTGAGAGAAGTTACAAGACAGCAGCTTGAAAAACTCGGTTACCGCGTGCTCGAAGCCGGGCTCGCGGAAGAGGCGATCACCCTGTTCGACAAACACGAGAAGGAGATAGCGCTGCTGCTGACGGACGTAGTCATGCCGGGCATGAACGGACGGCTTCTCGGGGACAATTTATCGGCAAGGAAACCGGACTTGCGGGTACTGTACATGTCCGGATATACAGAAGACGAGATTCTGCGGCGCGACGCTTCAGATCCAAGGCAAGCCATCATGACGAAACCTTTCAGCCGCGAGATACTGGCCATGCGTGTCAGAGAAGTTCTGAACGGGGCGGTGGCGCCGGAGAGGAAGTAAAATCATCAGCCTCGCTTCATGCGGCTGACGGAATTATCCTCTGGCGAACCGCCACGACTTCTCTTTTCCAGGACAACGTAGGCTCAAGGATGTCACAGGAGAGATCCAGTGAGAACAATGTTGATCGTGTGTGCTGTTCTGGGTGTGATGGGGACGACAGCGCTGGGACAGGAGCTGGCGCCGCCTACTCAGAAGGAACTTGAGGATGTGTCGGCGGAACCGAAAGTGTTGCAGCTTTGGGACGGAAACGCTCCAGGGGCGACAGGAGATTCGACGGCTGACCGGCCGACGATTACCTGGTACAAACCGTCAGAGGATCAGGCGGCGACTGTGGCGGTGATCGTGTTTCCGGGCGGCGGTTACGAATGGCTGGCCACGAATCATGAAGGGCGGCAGGTTGCGAATTGGCTGAACAGTGCCGGGATTACCGCGTTCGTGGTGAGGTACCGACTCGGGCCACGGTATCACCATCCAGTTCAGCTCGGGGATGCCCAGCGCGCGATACGGCTGGTACGAGCGCGCGCCATAGAATTCGGGGTGCTGCCGGACAAGATCGGCGTGATGGGATTCTCTGCGGGTGGACACCTGGCGTCCACGACAGAAACGCATTTCGATCCCGGCGATCCCCAGGCGGCAGACCCGGTCGAACGGGTAAGCTCGCGTCCCGATTTCGCTGTCCTGGCCTACCCGGTGATCTCGTTTGTCGCCGACTATGCGCACGCGGGGTCGCGGGACAAGCTATTGGGGGAGAACCCGAAACCGGACCTCGTGAAGGAGCTGTCGAGCGAATTAAACGTGACCGCCGAGACGCCGCCCACCTTTCTGTTTAGCAGTAATACGGATACGGTGGTGCCACCTGAAAACAGCGTGGCATTCTACCTGGCGCTCAGGAAGGCAGGAGTGCCGGCGGAGTTGCATATATTTGAAGTTGCTGATCACGGAGTGGGACTGGATTTGAGCGACCCCTCGGCGGGGGAATGGAGTACGCTGTTGCTGCACTGGATGAGGGAGAGAAAATTAGTGGCGGAGTGACGAGAATCACCGTTTGCCACCTAATTCTGTGTTAAGAAATAACAGGCCTATCTAAAGCAAGGATTATTCACAAATCATGTTGAACTTTCGGACCGTGGTTGGGGCAATCATGCTGGTTTTTCTCGCTTGCGGGGGATCGTTGGCAGACCGCAGCTGGAAGGGTTGGATTACCGACAGTCGCTGCGGGGCTGCGGGGGCTCATCCGGGTGACAAGGATTGCGCCAAGAGCTGCGTAAAGCGAGGGGCGAGGTATGTGTTCGTGGATGACGCGGACAAGAAGGTGTATCTGCTCGACCCCCAGGAAAAAGTGGAACCCTACGCCGGCGAGCATGTGCAGGTTCAGGGAACGGTTGAGGGGCACACACTGAAATTCAGCGGCATGGAAATCACGCACTAGATCGATTGAACCGCTTGATTGCATTCACCTATTCGCTTCCCGTCAGGTTCGCTTCCTGAGATCCCAAAGCCACCAGAACAGCGATTGACATCGCAGCGATAAAGAAGGACACTCCGCGGCATGCGAATAATCATGCTTTGCCTATCGCTGTGCACTCTCTTTGCTGTGCGGAGTGAAGCGCAAGTACCGGTATTCGAGATTACCCCCATAGACAGTTCGGTCAAATTTCACGTGAAGGCATCGACGACCATTGCAGGGAAGTTCGACAAATGGAATGCCAGCCTCAAGTTTACTTCCACTGACGAAACGACGGGCGTACTGGAGATCACCATTCAGGCCGCAAGCGTGGATACGGGAAGCAGCTTGAAGAACAATAAGTTGAAGGGGAAAGATTTTTTCGATGTGGAGAACAACCCGGTGATCACGTTCAAGTCCACGAAAATTGTGCCGACCGGGAACAATACTTATGAAGTGGATGGGGACTTCACAATTCACGGAGTGTCCAACAAAGAAAAACTGAAGTTGACGGTTTCCGGCAACGGCAACGGCTCCAGTGACATAAAAGGGGCAATGGTTTTTAACCGCAAAGATTACGGGATCAACGGGAGCATACCGTTCATCAAAATTGCCGACCATGTGGACGTAGGGATTCACCTAAGAGCCAAGCATGTCAGCGGGCCTGCCCTCGACCTAAAGAAATAAAAGAGCACCATTCGCTTGCCCGGCCCGACCCTTTTACGGAGGCGCCCCGGTTGTCGGGCATCAGGATCTAGGAGAGTTGTGCGGGTGCGCCCGGACTCCACGTCCGGGCGCACTTCCGATTGGGTTCTACATATAGGATGTCGTCAGGCACTCAGTTGTCCTTCAGCCACTCGCTGGCATCGTCTCGGGCTTTTTCTGAGGGGTGATCATCCGGGCCGAGCGCAGGCATAATCTTGGCATAGACGAACTTGATTTCCTCTTGGTCGTACTTCCCCGCTGACTTCGTCAGCGCTTCATTGAGTGAACAACCATCCCGCAATCGGCGCATAGTGAAGACGATGGACCGAGCCCCGAGTATGCTATCGATGTCTATAGGCTGAATAACCTGGACCTGGTAAGCTTCGGGCTTCAGCGCGCCTGCATTGGTCTTGAGGTAATCCGAGAGCTTCGGGAGGATTGCGTCCTGGATTTTATAATAGGTCTCTCCCGTAAAGTCACCAACGGTCTGCATTTCATGGAGCACAATCTCCATTCCCTCCAGACCGATGCCGATGCCATCGATTTCATAGGAAGCTCGGGCAAAACCGAGTTGAGCCGCTGCTCCGACGATGCCGAAATTGAGCGAAAGTCCCGCCTTTACATCAGAGACGTGCAGTAATACACGTAGACCAACACCCCAGCGGGTGGCATAAACGTAATTGCCCGGATTGTCCGAATAACGATCCGTGTATGCGGTCGCGTCAAGATAGAATGCCTGGTCATTCCAGTTCAAAGTACCACCAAAAATCGTGCCGATGCCGAGCTTGGCGGCGAGTGATAGATCGACCTGCCTCGCGACGAAGGTGAAAGAAGTCATTGGATCAGTCGAAGACTCAAGAGGGATCGGATGGGCCTTGTCTTCACCGACGAGTTTTGCCAGGCTGACCCAAGCGCCCTTGGCTGTGCGCGCGGGATTGATGGGAAGCCACGGGGACGCTGATTCCATTGCCAGATCATGCGGCAACATGAGTTCCCTTTCGTGTGGCTTTGCAGTATTTTTGAGCGGAAAATCGGGCCGTGTTTCGAGTTTATGTTGCATGGAGACTCTCCTTCTGTTCCGTCATAGGGCAAGGAGTGCAGAACTTGCCTGATCTGGGCAACCTGCCTCCCTCCTTTTGATGCGCTAGCGATATTTTTTCAGTAGGCCCTGAGCCCATGGTCCTTTGCCGGCCTCGGAGGGTGTTGCGTCCCGATGGGGGGAGTTGCTCTTCGGGGAGGCAGCCATCACCTCCGTGTGCGCCCGCGCTGTCCGTCACGGACATCGCGGCGACATAGAGGGAATGTGGGCCTTGTACTGCAATGGGATGGGGAAGGATATGATCGGAATCACCCAGGCATGCCCGGATGAACACTCCTATCGATGCGCCGATGGGTACGGCTGTTTTGGCCTCGAAGTCAGCTTCGTTGACTTGACCGCTGGTCCAACATAAAATGGCGGGCAACATGACGGTATCCGACACGCTCATTGGACAGACCGTCTCCCACTACCGGATCGTCGAAAAACTGGGCGGCGGTGGAATGGGCGTGGTTTACAAGGCAGAAGACACCCGCCTGCACCGCTTCGTCGCCTTGAAATTCCTTCCTGACGCAGTGGCCAAAGACCCACAGGCATTGGCACGATTCCAGCGCGAGGCTGAGGCCGCCTCCGCTCTGAACCATCCCAACATCTGCACCATCTATGATATCGGCGAGGACAACGGCAAAGCATTCATTGCAATGGAGTTCCTCGAAGGCCAAACCCTGAAACACAGCATTGCTGGCCGGGCACTGGACTTGGAAAAGCTTTTGACGTTGGCGATTGACGTCACCGATGGGCTCGACGCCGCACACAGCAAAGGGATTGTTCATCGCGACATCAAGCCAGCGAACATTTTCGAAACAGAGCGGGGGCACGCCAAGATACTCGACTTCGGACTGGCGAAGGTCAGTTCTGCAAAAGGCCCAGTCACAAGTCAGGATAGCTTCGCCACATTGGGAGTGGACACGGCACAACTGACGAGTCCCGGGAGCACGCTCGGGACGGTCGCCTACATGTCCCCCGAGCAGGTTCGCGGGAAGGAACTGGACGCGCGAACGGATATTTTTTCCTTTGGCGTCGTGTTGTACGAAATGGCCACGGGCGCGCTGCCTTTTCGGGGAGAAACTTCGGGCGTGATTGCCGATGCAATCTTGAACCGGCCTTTCCTGACACCCCTGAGACTCAATCCGGTAATACCCCCAAAGCTCGAAGACATTATCGTCAAGGCGCTTGAAAAGGACCGAGACCTGCGCTACCGGTCCGCTGCCGAGATTCACACCGACTTAAAGCGGTTACGCAGGGACACGGACTCCGGGGGACTGCAGGCGACCGGCAGCGGTTCGGTTTCCTCGCTTCCAGCAGATTCAGGAAGCGGTTCCCAGGCAGCCGTGAGCGCCCAAGGAGCTTCCTCATCCACCAAGAAGTTCATGTGGTTCGGAGTTATTGGCGCGGCGGCGCTAGCGGCAGCATTTGCGGCCTACCATTGGGGAGGCTGGTCGAGGCAAACAAATGAGCCGGCGAAGATCGTACGGGTCAGTCACTGGAACAAACCGATGACGGGTGCGATTCTCTCGTCCGATGGCCGAACTGTGGCGTTCACATCTCCGGTGTCCGGCATCGACCAGGCATTTGTGATGCTGGCCTCAGGCGGAGATCCTCTCCAACTTACCCACGATTCAGTCGACAAGTTTGTGGACAGTTTTTCTCCCGATGGTACACAAATCTATTACGAATTGCAGAGCGGTGGCGGCGATGTCTGGGCCGTGCCGACCCTCGGCGGAGCGCCAACGCATGTGGCCTCTGGCAGAGGCTTGATTCCCTCACCGGCGGACGATTCCTTCTTCTTTGTCAAATCCGAGAGCGGCGAGATCTACCACAAAGCTAAGTCGGGAGTCGGAGAAGAACTGGTCATCAATTTTGCGAGCCAGGGAATGATTCCCTGGTACCTACTGCCCTTTCCCGATGGCAAGAACTTGCTGGTCTGTGCCGCACCGAGCAGTGACGTATTGTCTACACCGCCTACACAGACGCTGTACAAGGTGAATGTGGCAAGCCACAACGCCGTGAAGGTGGGTGAAATACCGGGAAATCCTACCGGAGCTGTCTGGAGCCAACCGGGCAAATCCATTCTGTTGAGCCGCACCGTGAGTGACGTCACTAACCTCTGGGAATACACACTGAGTGATGGAGCCTTGAGGCAGATCACTTTTGGAGCAGGCCCGGACCTGTCGCCGATGGTGGATCCGAATGGAAGGGGGATTTACTTCGTTACCGGGATCGTGTCCGGAGCGCTTACAATTTACCACCCGAAAACGAAACAAACCTTCGATCTGGTCAATGATAATGCGACACAACCGCTGCTCTCCTGGGACGGACGGCGTGTAAATTACATCACCATGAGCGGAAGCGGTCACCAGGAGCTGTGGGTTTCCGATGTCGATGGCAGCAATAAGGTCAAACTTGGGGCATCCGCCAGTTTGACAACCCTGGCATGGTCACCCGATGGTTCGCACGTTGCGTTTGCGGATGTGGCTGGCGGTGCAGCGAAACTTTACATGATTAAGAGCGACGGCAGCGGCGTGCGCCAGATTCCGTGGACAGGAGCAAATCTGGGATGGGCGATGTGGAGTCCGGATGGAAGAGTGCTTTACTTCAGCGGCTACGAGAAAGACCCCGCCAAGGTCGGGATCTGGAGAATAAACTCCGATGGGGCTGTCGCAGAGAAGATTTCAGAGTCCTGCGGATATGTTCAAGATGTCTTTCATGACGGCCGTTATCTGCTTACGGGGGCCGCGCCAGGCGGAGGAGTTGGCATTTCCGAGCTTTCTCTCGCCGAAAGCAAATGCATTCCGCTGTTGCCGGATCTCGTTACACTCGAAATTCATGTTGCTCCCGACGGAAAGTCATTCCTGTACCTTACGGCGTCCCACGGCGAGACCACGATTTACCGACAGCCGTGGCATGATGGGAAGCTCGGCGGGCCAGCGCAGCCGGCGATAAAACTTCCGTTCACGTTCCGAAGCGGATATGCAGGGAATGCGTACGATTTCAGCAACGATTTGTCCACCTTTGTGTTTGCGCGACCTGGTGGCCAAGCAGACCTCTATCTCCTCAGCCACCGGTAATCGGGCGTGCTGTTTAGAGATTACCAGTCAGGAGAAATTGCGACTCACAGGAATGCCATGCTCAATCGATCGCGGAAACCCGAGGGCTGGCTGGGGCGTCTCGTATTGCGGGAGATGAATCGGTGACACGTAATGTGAACAGACTGGGGCCTGCGGCACATTGCCATCAAGGAACAGGACTTCATCCTCGATGTAGGTTGTGGCGGCGGGAGACCGACGAACAAATCGGCAATCATCGCTACCGCTCGGAAGACTTACGGCCTTGATTATTCCGCGGAGAGCGGACTTGGGACATTGCGGCCAGACCCCACAAGTGAAATTGCATCATGCGCGGCGAGCGGAAAAACCGGCACCCCGATCGGAGAAATAAGTAGCAAGGGAAGGCGAAGGGGGCGAACGCTTGGCATTGGGCGGTGCCTCGTTTTCAAGTCTCGAAGACCTTCCCGGGTATCCCGCCACCAGAACAATTTTTCTATGTACCCAATCACGAGAAGTGTTATAGAGTCTCTCGCATTGAAGAGACATCCAGTGGTTTTTGGCCTTCGATCGATCGCACTTGTATCGCCAGGGCCGCACCACTTTATGCTTTCTGCCTCGGAAGTTTCTTCATTTCTCCGCCCAAATAGAAGCCTATATTCGTTCGACGCAATTAGCTCGGTCAGCCCTCTAAAGGGATAAGGAGAAAATGACTATGTTACCTCTCATCATTCAGCTGATTAGCGGAGCTGTCGGCGGAAATATTGCTGGAGCTTTGTTGAAGAACTTCAATCTTGGGCCAATTGGGAACTCCATCGCCGGAATAGTCGGTGGCGGAATCGGTGGTCAATTGCTAGGCATGTTGACCTCGAGCGGAGCTGCTTCGGCTGTGTCGGCGGCCGGTTCCGGGCTGGACATGTCCTCAATCTTGTCGAGCGTGGGGGGCGGCGGGATCGGCGGAGCTGTGGTAATGGCCATTGTGGGGCTAATCAAAGCGAAGATTGGCAAGTCCAGCTGAGCTCTCTGAGCCATTGGACAACCTGAGAAGGCACCCGGTTGCAGAGAGCAGGGAGCTCCCCAGGCGGCGTGCCGCTATTTGCTTAAGGGGGACAGGACAGTAAACCGAGACGGGTTGGTGCCCGGGGCGGGAAGACCGCCCCGGCCTTCTGCCTTACCCAGACCTCAGGTGCGGGCAGTGACGACGGTATGGGGGCTCAGGGGAATGGGATGAGCGGCGATGTTGGCGTAGCCGGCTTGAGTGTGCATGTCCGATAGATCGCGGAAAGTGTAGGCGTCACCCGAAGCGGTGGTGGCGAGCATGGTCATGCTGAAGGCGGCGGCCTGCGGCGGCGTAACACGATCCTCGTTGGGGACGAATTCCAGAGTGGCGACGCAGCCGCCGGGTTTAAGCGCGCGGTGGATTTTCTTGAGCAAACTTATGCACGTGTCGGCGTCAAAGTGGTGAAGGAAATTGGTCAGTAGGACGATGTCATAGTTACCAGGGAATTCGACATCGAAGGCGCTGCCGGGGAGCATATCGTAGCGATCTTGAACCCCAGCGGCTTTGGCATTTTCGAGAGCCACGCGAAGGACGGGCGCCCAATCCAGCCCAGTGACACGTGCTTCGGGATTTTGCTTGGCGACTTCGATGCCAAACAGGCCATGGCCAGCGGCGATGTCCAAGACCTTCAGGGGTCCTGTGCGGCCATCGAGAACGATCTTGCCGAGTGGTCCGGCTACAGGCGCCATCATCGGGCCCATGCTCTGTGCGAATTGAACCCACACTGGATTTTCCGGCTCGACAGTTCCCTGCCCTGGAAGCGCCGTGCGGCCATTGCGAACAATGCCGGCGAGGTGCTCAAAGGGCTGCAGGACACCCGGGTTAGCAAGGAATCCAACGATAGAGGCCAGGGAACTCGGAGAGGTGGGGTCGAGAAAAGCCGCGCTCGAAGGAGTGTGCTGATAGCGCCCGTCGGACTTTTGGAGCAGGCCGTTGATGACAAGGAAATCGCAGAGGATGCGGATGCCGCGTTCGGAAGCGGACGCATGGCGGGCAATCGAGGCGACATCTCCCGGTCCCTGCCCCACGGCTCTGAAAATGTCGAGTTCAATGGCGGCTTTAAGGGCTGCGGTACGCTGATAGGCTTGCAGATTTTCAAAAACAATACCTGGGGTCAATGGAACGGAAGGCCCGGGGGTCGAATGCATCGAGAGTTCCCTCAATTCACTAAGGATAAATGTGATTTCAAGGACCGGATGAGTATAGACCGATAGTTGGATAAGGCAAGCGTAGCGGACGACGACGGCCACGAACAGGGGCATCCAGAACAGGTCTTTACTGGCTCTTTGCTCCGCTGCCGGATGGGCCGAAGCCGAAGCGTTCGCGCATGCGCTGGCGGAGTTGTTCGCGCTCTTCCGGCGTTCTGTGCTCACAGCGTTCTGCTGCGCGCTGGCGCATCCCGGAGCGCGCCTTGCCGCGCCAGCCAGACCCCCCGAACAGAATACGACAGAGGACCAACAGTCCCAGCGCTTGCCAGAAACCCAGAAGATGCCAGCCGAACAGCGGGGGCAGCAGCCAATTCCACAGGCGCATCACAATTTCACCGCCAAGGAAGGCGAACAATAGCATTCCCAGAATCGCCAGCGGAACAATGACAATCATTTTCTTTTTCATGTTCGATTCCTCATGGTTTCGCAAATTCATCGTGAATGGATTGCAATCTTTCACGCAGATGCAGCACAGCGTATCGTTTGCGTGAGAGCAGCGTGTTCATGCTCACACCGGTTCGGGCGGCCATCTCCCGAAAACTCTGTCCTTCAAGCTCGTGTGCCACAAACACCGCGCGTTGGTCCTCCGGCAGTTCCTCGAGCGCAAGTTCAAGCTCCTCCAGAAGCACACTGCGGAAGTAGAGCGCTTCTGGGCCCGCGTCGGGAGATGGCAGGAGATCCTCGATCTGCAACACCTCGCCGCCTTCGCCATCCACCGCAGCGCCGCTAAAGTGCTCCGGTTTCTTCTTGCGAAGAAGGTCGGTAATGCGATTGCGGGCGACGCGAAACAGCCAGCCGGCTACGTGTTCAATCGGAATGAACAGGCGATTGGCTTCGACGAGTTCGTAGAAGACCTCTTGCATGATATCCTCGGCGTCGAATGGATCGGGGACACGTCGACGAATGAAATTCCGCAGCCGCGCGCGTTCTTGCGCGAAGATCTCGGAGATCTGAAGGTCTTGCCTGGTCATCCCCGCGATCCTCGCTTGCTCGTCCATCTATCGTTGTAGACGATTGAGGAACGGAAATATTGCAGGGATCTTATCGAGCCAGGGGCCTGGAAAGTGACTTTCAGTGATGTTGCTCCGTACTACGGGCCAGGTGATTCCATCGTTGGACATTCACGCCTTTTGCGGTAAGCCACAAGCAAAGCAAGAGTTCCGATAAGAACCCAAAGACCTTCAGAAAAGTAGACAAATGGGTTTCAAGTGGCGTCAGAAATACCACCCAACCCAATCCGGCCAATGCCAGCAGTACGCCAAGAATGCGAGACAGGAAGGTCGACGTAAAGATAAGGTAGCCGAGCAGCAGGCAATAGGGTCCGAAAAATAACAGGGGGCTGAGCTGGTGGGGAGCGAGCGCAAGAAAGCCGAGGAGGCCAATGGCGCATCCGAACAGGCTGAAGAGGGCCGCGAGGAAAGTGAGGATTCTGTTCACTGGCTTAAACAGGTTGTAGAAGAGCAAGGTCACAACGATGTACAACCCGTACGCGATGAGGTTGACAGCTTGATACGCATCATGCCTGCCGCTGCCAACAAAGAGCTCGGCCGAGATAGCCGTCAGGAAGTAAAGCAAATAGACGACTCCGGTCATTCTGTCCCTGGGGCGCGGCGGCATGGCCTTCATTCCGTCCATGATCTTCAACCTCCACCGTGGGGCCGAACAACTGGGCAGACTTGAGAGTACCCCTTTCTCCCTTTCTACGCATGGGAGGGCAAAACTTTGCGTCCCTGGCCGCTGGTCCCCCTTGGAAAGCCTGCTGGTCCGTAGCAACGGAAGTTCGGAGCTGGAATGGACGACATTTGATAGACGGGAGAGCCGACAACTCCAAGGCTGAACCACCGTCATCGGGCGATTCCCGCCTATAACTAGATTGTGAACAAGTCCTGTCGGTTGCGCGTGTCTTGCGATTTGTCGGCGATCACCCATAGGTTCTCACGCCAGTACGGGGTGGATGATCAGGTATGTAGCCCCACCCCTGGTTCGTACGGATACCACCGCTGCCTGCAAGTGCTTGAAAACCTCGGACGCAGACGCGTTCGGGGCGAGCGCCGGAGTCAGCTTGACAGGCCGGTGATCTCGGACTTTAATCAGCCTCTTGTTTGACGGCACGCGGATGTGGGCCCATGCCACCCTGTAGGCAAGGGAAAAGCATCTCGGGAGACCTATGAATATGCGAGTCAGCGGTTCCCTTTTGTTTGTCAGCTCACTGGTCCTTTCCTTCGGAGCATGCAAGAAAGCCCCCGCCCCGGCGGCCGTTGCAGCTCAAACCGATTGGGCAATGTATGGAAGGACCTACGACGAACAACGATTCAGCCCTTTGGACCAGATCAACGAAAAAAACATCGGTCAACTTGGCCTGCTGTGGGATCGCGAACTAGGTACGACCCGAGGTCTAGAGGCGACACCTCTCGTCTCGAACGGCGTGATCTATACGACAGGAGAGTGGAGCATTGCCTACGCACTGGACGCTAAGAGTGGCAACATCCTCTGGACCTTCGACCCTAAAGTACCCCGCGCCCGGGCCCGGACGATTTGCTGCGACGTTGTAAATCGAGGCGTCGCTCTCTACCAAGACAAAGTCTATTTGGGCACCCTAGATGGACGCCTCATCGCACTGGATGCCAAGACGGGCTTGCCTGTGTGGGACGTCATTACCGTGGACCAATCGAAACCGTATGCCATTACTGGCGCTCCGCGAATCGCCAATGGAAAGGTCCTCATTGGGAACGCCGGCTCAGAGTTTGGGGTTCGAGGCTATATTTCCGCCTACGATGCCGAATCTGGAAGCCTGCTGTGGCGCACCTTCACCGTCCCGGGCGACCCCTCCAGGGGTTTCGAGTCCAAAGCACTGGAATCCGCCGCGAGAACCTGGAACGGACAGTGGTGGATTGCAGGCGGCGGAGGAACCCCATGGGACTCCATCGTGTACGACCCCGATCTCGATCTTATCTATACGGGAACGGGAAACGGGTCCGCATGGTATCGGGATCTGCGTAGCCCTGGCGGAGGCGATAACCTGTACCTTGCTTCGATACTGGCGCTTCGGGCGAGCGATGGCGAGTTGGTCTGGTATTTTCAGGAGACACCGGGCGACAACTGGGACTACGACGCCACGCAGCCCCTCATGCTCGCAGACCTTACAATCGCGGGTGCACGACGCAAGGTCATTATGCAGGCTTCGAAGAACGGGTTCTTCTATGTACTCGATCGCCAGACGGGTGAATTCATCTCCGCTAAAGCGTTCGTGAAAGGCATTACCTGGGCCATTGGTGTCGATCCGCGTACTGGCCGCCCGCAGGAAGCAGTCACCGTGCACGACGGACTGCAGCCCGCGCTTGTTTCTCCTGCGCCGGGTGGCGGACACAACTGGTATCCCATGGCGTTTCATCCCGCCACCGGCCTTGTCTATGTGCCGGCACGAGAGAATTCGACCTTTTTGAGCGCGGCGGACAAGAAATGGAAGTACGACCCTAAGCACTGGAACCGTGGAGAAGATCCCGGGTACAACGGTCCTGTTGTGTCCAAACTACTGGCGGCTCCTCCGATGACAGGCCATCTAATCGCCTGGAACCCCGCCGAACAACGCGAAGCCTGGCGCGCCGATCTTCCCTTGGTCGAAAGTGGTGGGGTCCTGGCGACCGGGGGCAATTTGGTTTTTCAGGGCCGCTCGGACGGAATCTTTTGTGCCTTTCGAGCAACCGACGGCAAGAAACTCTGGGAGTATGACGCGGGCACCGGGATTATGGCGCCACCCGTAACGTATCTTTTGAACGGAGTGCAGTACGTCACCCTGATGGTGGGCTGGGGTGGTGCCGCCGGACTGATTAATGTTCCGGGGAGTGGTCCGGTGAAGAAGGGCTTTGGCCGGGTACTTACTTTTTCTCTCGGGGCCAAAGCAAGGCTGGATCTCCCGCCATTCGGACATGCAGGACCCCCTTCCCCTGCGATCCAAGTGAAAGCCACGGAGGCTGCTATCCACGAAGGCAGCCTCCTGTACTTGCGGTATTGCTTCTACTGCCACGGAGCGGGAGTCGTCTCTGGCTCCGGTGTCCCCGACCTTCGTTATTCGACTGCGGAAACCCATCATCAATTTAAAGCCATCGTCCTTGGAGGAACGCGCGAGTCACGAGGGATGCCTTCATTCAATGACACGTTGAACGCCCGGCAGGCAAGCACGATTCAGGCCTATGTTTTGTCGCGGGCGGCCGCCTCACGCGAAGCCGCGGCGAAGAACGCACACTGAGATACGTGCATTTCTTGACGCAGCTCAGAGAAGATCTGGTTGCCGGTAATGCGCCTGCTGGTCAGCGGGAGGACGCAGCGTTCTCGATGGCCCAATCGTACAGCGTAATAGGCTTGCGGCCGATAACGGCGCGGGGACAGCTGGGGCTCATCTCGGACTACATGGCCACTGGAGATAGGAACGAGCGGCTGAAGCCACGGTCGAGACCTTTATCGGGATCGCTTCGGGTTAGATTTTGACATCGCTGATCTGGATGCAGGGTTCGGAGTTGGTGTAATTGGGGATATCGCTGACGATTTTGGCAGAGTGAGGCGCGAAAGCCTCTTGGAACTTGAGGATGGATTCAAAGCTGAGATGACAGAGCGCGAAAAATGGGGCGGGCGCGCCGGGGGTTAGGCCTGCGATTCCTTCGACGACGGATACATTCAAGAGAGCAGGACCGAGGAGTTGACGTACCAAAGGGATATGTTTGGCGCAGTAATAGGACATATCGAAGTGTGCTCCGGGCTTCGAAGGATACATCACGCTGACTATGATCATCTGATCTCCAATGCGGGTCCGCCGCTGGCGCGACTGTTCAGGAAAGGAACTTTACGGCACGCGTAAACCTCCGTCAAACGCAAACACCGATTGACGGCCGGGGCGCCGTTGCGCTTCGCCACGGCGCGCTTGACACTCCATGCAACAGCGTTTCTATTCCGGCATAATTACCGTTTTTTCTCTAGGCAGGCCAACGAAGGTAGCTTTGTCGAGATGTAAATGGGTTGCGACGGGCTCCGGCGGAGTGTGGCAAAAACCGTTTGGAATGCGCCAGGTCCTGATAATTGCTGGTCTTGAGCATTTCCAGGAATTTCAAGTCCGTGGTGCCGGTGTTTTCGACGAAGTGAGGAAGCGTTTTCTGGACATAACCAACGTCTCCGGTTTCGATATTCATGGTACGAGCGCGGCCCCCTGTGCAACCTCCAACACAGAAACGTGCGGTGAATTGGTCGTTCAACCTTCCGCAAGCGATAGAAATGGGCATATGGAGGAGGGCCTACTTGAAGCCTTCTATCCTGGGTCGGTCTTATAGAGGGAAACGTTTCTGCCAGGAACACCGGCTTCGAGTCGCTTCAGGCGATAGCGAAAAGGGCGAATTCCTCGCTCGACGGAACTGTCCTCCAGGCGATAGTAGAGTTCATCGACACGCACGATCTTGGGAGGCACCCAGTCCTCTTTCCTGTGGCTTGCCCGGATCTCCAAGAACTCTTCCGTCTCGCTTCGGGTATAACGCAGCGCGTCCGGGACCCTCTTCTGTCGTGCCACTATTGCCCGCTCACGAACGGATTCGAGGAATGAACTTGCGTGAAAGGCGATCATTTCTCCCGGCCTAACCTCCTGTCTATTTCGGAACACGAACAGCACACTCTCGAGAAGCCAAAGCGGTAAAGTCCCCAGCACATTCTCCGCGAACGCTGCGCCGCACAGGCGCAGTACGCCTTCAAAAAGGAAATAAAAGAGAATCCACGTCAACGGACTCATAGAGAAAATCGTCAAGGCCGCACCTTGCACCTGATGCTCTCCCAATCCGACGTGCACTCGTCCCGCTTCCGATCCTTCCACAATCTGTGCGATTCGTCGGGTCATCTCGAAGATGTACCAATAGCCCAGCCCAACAAGGGAAACGAGGATTTCCATGAATCCACTGACCGTGGCGGAGCGTTCCCAGTCAGGGCACACGGCCGCTGGCAGAGCTTTCCGCCAGCGTTCCGGCAAGAGGGCGAGCAGCGGGCCCGCGACGTACGTCCAGAAGAGAGGAGTGCCCATAGGAAATCCGCCGGGACATTTTACTCTTCTGATCCTCGCAATAGTGCTTGGCGTAGATCGAAATGGCGGACCGCAACCGATAGCCGGGGTCTCGCTCATCGAAGCGCTTGCGCCTGCTGTCGTCACCTGCAAGCAAAAATGCGGCATGGTCGTCACCAAAAGGGACCACATGGGTGCCCCCTCCGATGAGTTTCTGCCTGAGTCGCTGATGGAACTCCGGAAGGTCGGACCAATGGACGCTGGGATACTCATGGTGTTCGAGATGAAAACCGATATTGAACATTGTCAGATTAAAGAAGGTTGAGACAAATACAGTGGAGTGACTGACCGGCTTTGCAATCGTCTTCCGAAAACACCCGGAATGCTGGACGTACATACCAGAGCCCATCACGAAAGCGTTGGCGATCCAGTGTGGCAGAACCCAGAGTCATAAGGCCATGACCGGATCGACCCAAAATGGGATGGACCAAAGCGCCAGGAAGATGGCCAGCTCAAGAAGCGCTTTGCGGCGGAGCCCGGGACGTGCAGTAAGGTCTTTCCAGAGATGCACGGAAGCGCGCCAAGGCCAATGAGTGAAGAGGTACTTCTGAAAATTCTCAAAGGAGCCGTCAAGGTTCCGCCGCGGAAGCGTCCAATCTGCGCTCGACAGTAGCTTGGCGTGGTGAATGGTGACATGGCAATATTCCCAAAAAAAAGATGGCCGGCCGCCAGAAAATGTCCAGAACCTGCCAAACCAGCGATTGACGGAGTGGGAGGTGAAGAGGGGGCGATGGGAATGATTGTGGCAGTTTACGCCGACATCAATGCCAGAGATCCAGCCGAGCATCACAGCCGAGGTGACGACAAAGGCGGTGCGCGACCACGCACCGGCGATCCCGACCATCTGTGGGTGTTTATAAAGCCAGAACGCGCAAACGTAAGCAGCGAGGCAAATGAAATGGAAATACACGCAATGCCAGTCTTGCGGGTGCAAGAGAATACGCCGACGTCTTTGCAACGCTGGTGCAGTCCACGCATCCTGATTCATATCAACCTCAGGACGACTGCGATGGCAATGACGCTGGCGGCCAGACTCACCCAGGGCCCCCACAGCGTTGCGCCCACGATAATCACGATGGCAAAGAGTGGGAAGAAAGACCGCCCGAAAACTACACCGGTCCGTGACACAAAGGCATTCCTTGCACGATTCAAATGGGGCTCGTTTCTGGGCGACTCAGCTGTGCGCCGCCATTGCGGCCGTGAAGGGCTGTCAGTTTTGGGCTTAGTTTGGGACGATCACACCGATTTTCTCGTCGGACAGTTGCATGCAGCGTGGAAGCCAAATCACGCCCAAGACTCCACCATTCATGGGCCCACACCATCGGCATTGGAAGTCGTTTGGCAGAGCAGTCTATTCCGGTTTCTCCGTTCACGCAGACCCGCGACTTAGCGTGAGTATTGCTTGAGGGCGGAAATGGTTCCACACCCGCAACCGATATGGACAGCCGTACGATTTCCCTGCGAATCAGGCGCAGAAGCTATCCCTATCCTATCCCCGCATTCAAAGCATGGACGATGCTTGCCCGTCCGAGCGCAAGAACACTCTTTTTGTCTGATTGAAGATACGTTTAGTGGTATACGCGGAACTGTTCACTTTTGAACAGTGCAGGGCACGGGGGATCGTGAGGCAATACGCTATCCACTGCGTTTTCTGAGGATGACGTGAGTAACGGTCGGAGTCGAGACGTGCTCGGCGCAGTGATAACCGAGTTTTGGCGCGTCGATGCCGGCCAATAGGTTTTCGCCTGAACCCAGCAGGATGGGGGAAATGGCCAAATGGATATCGTCGATGAGCGCCGAGGCAAGGTACTGCCGGATCGTGGCAACTCCCCCACCCAGGCGAACGTCCTGGCCCTTGGCGGCTTCTCTTGCGCAATCTAGCGCAGCAGCCATGCCGTCGGTGACAAAGTGGAAGACGGTGCCACCTTCCATCGTGAGGGAGGGGCGTGGATGGTGCGTGAGGACGAAGACAGGAGCATGGAAAGGTGGATTCCCTCCCCACCAACCCTTCCAGGAGTCGTCTGGCCAAGGACCACGAACCGGACCAAACATGTTGCGCCCGATGACCCAGGCTCCAATGTTTGCGATTCCACGCGCCATGAAATCGTCATCGAGCCCAGTTGCACCGCCTGGCTGGCCGATCATCTTCTGAAAAGTCCGCGTGCCGAAGGCCCATTGATGCAAAGCAAGACCGCCATCACCGATTGGGTTCGCGAGTCCCTGGTTCGTGCCGGCCCCATAGCCGTCAATGGAAATGGAAAAGCCGTGGACCCGCAGTTTGCACATCACTTCCCTTTCGATTCAGCCGTTCTTTTCTTTTCGACCTGCGCGACCCGCGCTCTCACCATCTTTCTCACCAGAACGGCTGGCAGGGGTCTGTTCAAGGCGAAACGAACTGTTCCCTTCGAAGTCGTGAAGCTTTTGAGGTCGGATGCGAACTCTTCGATGATGCCGGCGGTGGGGAAGAAGCTACAATGGTCTGAAAACGCGGCGAACCAGACGAGGATACCTCTGTATTCGAAAGCGGGCATACCATAACTGATGGTCTCGGTGGCCTGTGGCGGAACCGCGGACTGGATCGCGGCACGCATCTTTCCGAGATTGCTGCGGGCCGGTTCCGGGAGGCCGGCAAGGTATTCGTCGACGGTTCTGGCAACGGCCCTGGCCTTCACCTTGGGACCTGGGTTGAGCGATTTCCTCTTTTTCATGGCAGAGATGCTACAGGAGGCTGGAGTGCAAGTCCATGCCTGCGGCTCCAGTGCGGCCATCCGGAACTCACGGCGAATCAGCAAGCAAGTGCGAGCCTGCAGGTCGATTACACCACCACAACATCTCAGTACAGAGTAAACCAGCTGCAGGCACGCACATGATCCGCTCAGAACAACGCCGGGTCATGCGCGTTCGAAACCCTGGGCGGCGTCGGCAGCCGTGGGGTGGACAGGGATAATCTTGTTCAGACTTGTCAGCTCCAGGGTTTCTTGCACCATGCCACTGACTCCTACAATACGCAAGACGCCGCCGGCCTTCTTCAACTTCGCGTGACACATCATGAGGATCCCGATACCGGAGCTGTCAAGATATGTGACATCGGTAAGATCGAAAATGACTTTCTTCTGGTTCTGATGGAGCAGCTCTGCAAGGCTCCATTCGATCTTCTGACTGTCGCTGCCCATGGTGATACGCCCAATCATACGAACGACAATAATATCCGGGTCGATCTTCTTGTTCTGAACGTCAAGAATCATGGTGGCTCCCTTGGGACGCGAAGACAGTAGGCTAGACAGGTGATAGAGTCAATCGCAATTCGGGCGGTGGTGACGGTCACGATTCCCGCCTAAACGGTCATCGGGCACTCTTCGCTGCGACTGCCTTATAATTGCCGAGAGGAACCAATGAGAACGATCACGCTGCTGATGTTGATCACGCTGGTAGTCACAACCACACTGGGGAATTCGCGTGACTGGAAGCCCGCAAGAATCGTTGAAGAATCGGAAACCGATAGATCCGGAGAATTGCGCAAATCAAAGAACACAGTGCACTACACGGTAGAAACGGCGGACAGGCTTTATTACGTTGATTACACGTACGATCCGGACAAGAAGAGCAATAACCGGCCGCCCGACCTTGCGGTCAACGTATATACAAAAATTGCGATTGAAGGAAAACACGCTTACATTCTCGACACTACCGGCAAAGAAGTGAAAATGGAAATTGTGAAGAAGTCGGCGAGCAAGTAGCGACTTTCCAGCGGGTGCACGACGTAGAAGTGTCATCTAGCAAGTTTTCCTTTCTTTATTGTATCATTCTGAGCGTATCTATACGCCCAGACTAGATGCGGTACAGAAAGGACATCCCCTATGCCTGACGATCTGGCCACCTTAGAAGCCCAACGATCCGAGCTCTTGCAGGAATTCCTCGCCTTGAGTGATCTTCGTCCGGGCTCCATCACCGCCGTGACCCGGCGCTGCGGCAAGCCTTCCTGCCATTGCGCCAAACACAACGACCCGGGGCATGATCCGCAATTCCGCCTGACGCGCCGGGTGGCCGGCAAGACGGTGACGGAAACCTTTCCGAATCCTACGGCACTGCGCAAGGCACAACAGGAAGTTGCCGAGTTTCACCGCTTCCAGAAGCTCAGCCAGGACCTGGTAGCCCTGAACGATAAAATCTGCCGGCTCCGGCCGGTCGAGCAGCAGCGCGGCAACTGGACGGAACAGGAAAAAAAACGCTTGTTGCGATCCATGAGGAAGTGGCGCGAGAAGTAAACCAACTACTCGGCCGCCTCTTTGCGCAACGACGTAAGGACGGCCGAACCGATCTGGAGGCCGTCGAGTCCGCTCTGCGAACTGCTCTGCATCATGCCGGAGCGGCCGTCTTAAGCGAACTACTGCAGTTCGCAGCTCCCACCGCGGATCGGCGGCAGGTACCTTGCCGCTGTGGCCAGCAAGCCGAATACCAGGAGATGCGCTCGAAAGCGGTGCTGACGATCGTTGGACCGGTGTGTATCTCCCGTCCTTACTACTTGTGTGCCAACTGCCATGAGGGGCAGTTTCCGCTGGATGTTGAGCTGGACATTGCGAGAACGGAATTTTCTCCTGGGGTGCGCCGGATGCAGGCCTTGGTTGGGCAGCAGGCACCGTTCGCGCACGGCCGCGAACAGTTGCAGGTCCTGGCCGGCTTGCAGGTGACGGCCAAGTCGGTGGAGCGTACGGCGGAAGCGATCGGCAGCGATATCGCCCGGCACGAGGAGGGCGAGATCCAAAAAGCCCTGCAGTTGGATCTGCCCATCCCCCTCGGTGGCCCGGTCTCCATCCTGTATGTACAAATGGATGGGACCGGAGTTCCGGTGGTGAAGAAAGAGACGGTGGGTCGCCAAGGCAAGATCGCCGGTCAACCCGCGCACACGCGGGAGGTGAAGTTGGGCTGTGTGTTTACACAAACTACTTGGGATCAGGAGGGCTACGCGATCCGCGACCCGGACTCCACCACGTATACCGGGGCCATCGAAACCGCCGTGGAGTTCGGCAAACGGATCTATCGAGAAGCTTGGAAGCGTGGCTGGAGTCGTGCAAAAAAGAAGGTGGTGATCGGAGATGGAGCGGAGTGGATCTGGAATGTGGTTGCGGAACAGTTCCCGGACGCCCTCCAGATCGTGGATCTCTACCATGCTCGCCAACACCTCTGGGAGGTGGCACGTCAGCTTTATCCGCAGGCGGAAGTCCGACAGCGGGCTTGGATGAAAGTTCATCAGAAGCGCTTCTTAGACAAGGGGAAGATCAAAAAGCTGGTGGTTGCACTGCGTACCATCCATCCTGCCAATCGCCAAGTGGCTGAAAAGATCCGCAGCGAAGCCGACTACTTCGAGAGGAATGCGCAGAGAATGTGCTATCCCACATTCCGCCGGCAGCACTTGTTCGTCGGCTCCGGGGTGATCGAAGCCGGATGCAAAACGGTGATCGGTTCCCGTCTGAAACAATCGGGAATGTTCTGGACCGTCCGAGGAGCCAACGCCATCTTGGCCCTACGCTGCGCTCATCTCAACGGCTGCTTTGAAGAATACTGGGAACAGCGGCGGGCGGCCTGACCGCCACTTCTATGTCGCACACCCCTTTCCAGCCCTCAATCAGCTCGGAATCCTCGTAGTAAAGAGCTCGTTTCGGGCGGCTGCATCGTTGAGTCCGGCTTCATGGTGCGCGGGGTCAGCGATTTTCCTGGCAAGTCCCGACAGGTATCTGGATTCAAGCCCCGATTCAATGTGCCGTCTCAGACCGCGACATAGGCGGCAGCAAACCCAGTCGTTGGCTGGAACCAGGTTGAACAGAACTTGGCTCACCGAGCTACTCCGCGAAGCGAAGAAATGACACCTTGCTGTAGCCGTACCCTCAGATCAGGGGTAAACAAAGTCGCTCGGAGATCGCCGCGCTCCTGCTTAAAACGGCCAAACCAGAGGCATAACAGATCAAGCGTGATAACGTTCATCGCCCATATAGGTTAGCCAAGACAATCCCGGATGTGGTCGAGTGCCATCAGGATCATCACCACGCCCCCGAGGGTATCCACGGAATCGTTCCGGACTCTTTTGAACGGCACGAACCCAGAAAGCGTGGCCATCTCGCACCATAGCGCACCAGGAATTGTTTCCTCGGGAACAGACGATCCGCAGACGGAAATGGCCCCGATTGCGTCCACCAGGAGTTTTTGCAGCCAGTTCACGGCCGGCGGCTTGAACTCTTAAACCAGCAGGTTGTGCTTGAAGAACTGGCAACAGTTCCTTGGCAAGCGGATTCCAATACGCCATTCCGGCAGCAAGGAGAGGACACCGCCGGGCTTCAACGGTTCATAGCCCCTTGTTGGAGTCTCGATCGTATTTCGAGACGGGTAGCCACAGGGGCATCCGGCCTGGCCAGTGTCTAGCCGAGCGCAACCGGCTTTGGCTTCTGCAGATTACGCGCTTGCTCGAAGGCGTAGGCCATCTGGAGGACGCCCCAATCGTCATGATTGCGGCCCACGATCTGGATCCCGATCGGCAAACCGGAGTTCGAAAAAGCGCAAGGGACAGAGGCTGCCGGATTGCCGGTGACGGTGATGTAACAGGCCGACTTCATCCAGGAAAGATAGTTGTCCATCTTTATGCCGTCGATTTCGGTGGGGTAGTGCTGCTCGACGTCGAAGGGCAGCACCTGATTCACCGGCAGGAGAAAGAACTCGTATTTATCGAGAAACACACGGACACGCTGATAGAGAGCAGAACGTTTTTGCTCCAGGCGCGAAAGGTAGGGGCCGGTTAGTTTCTTGCCTTCCTCGACGTGCCAGTGAACGTATTCGTTAAGCTGATTCCCTTTCGTGGGCATCAGATCTCCAAAACTCGATTCGATCATCCAATGTCGCCAGGAAAGAAAGCATTCATTGGCATCGACAAAATCTGGCTCGGCTTCTTCCACGATGCAACCGAAGGATTCGAAGACCTTGGCCTGGGCGCGGACGGCTTTCTTCACTTCCGGCTCCCAGGGCAGGCCC
The DNA here is from genome assembly GCA_963842585.1 of Candidatus Acidiferrales bacterium. GTDB lineage: Bacteria > Acidobacteriota > Terriglobia > Acidiferrales > UBA7541 > Acidiferrum. The sequence goes on along the minus strand of CAWJHG010000006.1, from coordinate 588,862 downwards.
ATGTCGCGGAACATCGCTACCCGGGTGCCCTTGAAGTTGCGGCCAGAGAGATTTTGCCTGAACTGGTTGCCGGATTGTTCGATGGATATGGGTATGAGCTCATCCGGACCGGCTAACACGCTGAGAAAATAGGCGCAGTCCAGGACGTTGCGGGCCACCGGGCCCGAAACCGAAAACGTCTGCCAGGCCATTCCGGCGGGAGTATTGGGCACTCGACCCGGGGAAGGGCGAAGGCCGACGGCACTGCAAAAATTTGGAGGATTGCGCAGTGAACCTCCATAGTCGCTGCCATCGGCAAGAGCCGCCATGCCGCACACCGCGGCCACCGTACCACCTCCGGTGCTTCCGCCACAGGTCTTGCTCAGATCGTAGGGATTGCGGGTTGCGCCGAAAACTGGATTGAAGGTTTGCGAGCCCAGGCCGAATTCGGGCACATTGGTCTTGCCGATGACGATCCCGCCGGCGTTTTTCTCGCGTTCCACCAATAAACAGTCTGCTTTGGGAATATTGTCCTTGAAGAGGGGCGAGCCGAATGTGGTGCGAATGCCTCTCGTAGAGTTCAGATCTTTGACGCCGATGGGTAGCCCGTGGAGCGGGCCCAGCCAGTCGCCCTTCGCAAGAGCATCGTCAGCAGCCCGGGCTTCTGCGAGCAATTGTTCCTCGTTCACCAGAGTTACGAGCGCGTTGACTCTGTCGTTGACGCGCGCGACCTGGTTCAAGTGCGCTTTCATGACCTCGACGGCGGATACTTTTTTCCGACGCAGGAGCTCCACAAGTACGGTAGCTTCGGTAAAGCAGAGTTCTTCGCTTGACGCGGCGGGAAGGGTGGAGTCAGAGGTAGTTGCCCCGGGTTCAGTTCGCACATCTACGACCGGCGGACCTAGAATGGCAGACACAGCCACTGTGGATCCCGCTTTCAGAACTTCCCGACGGGTCAGAATCTTCATCCATACCCCCCTTTCGAGCAAAGACCTTTTATCACAGGACAGCTGATTACGCTCAAAAAGCTGGAACCGCCGAACCAAAAGGCGGGTGATCTGGCAGATCGCTTTTCTGCTGAACTCAGAATGGTTCTTCAGGTACTTCGAGCCATCCCGCTTCAACGTCTCTCAAGTACTATGCCCGGTGTTGATTGTTTGCACTCCGTTCGGCGTCGGTTCGGAGGCCAGCCCGGATTTTCGGCAGTACCGCAGTCACCGCCAGAAAATCAGTGGCGGCGCGCTTCCTGGTTTTCGGAGCGGCGAGGCAGGCGACCCGTTGGCGATAGGCGGTGCCTTCCTTCACGCCGGGCGAGGTGGCGCCAATCTTGCGGATAGTGTCGAAAGTAATTGGCGTTCTAGCCATCGGCCGGCACGACTCCTTGGTAGACGTGGCAGGCCTTTAGCTTGAGGGGACGTTCCCGGGTCATAGACATTGCGGCAACTGATGCCATGAATTTCTCAAACACAGCAACTTGACCATGGAATCCTTGAACATGCTCTTGCCAGGATTCAAAACATCGGCACCCGCTTGCGCATAGAGACTCGCTGCAAGAGCCCAATCAGCAGACGAAAACTCCATGAACGGGCCCGCAGTATCCCTGCGTCGTTCCGATTGGCACCAACTCATCGTGCCTCGCTACGAGAAGGAGAAATGGATCAGTTCTTCGGCGGAGGAGGGTCGTCCTTTTTCGGGGCAACGGGTTGGGCTGCCTGTTGCTTGGCCAAAGATTCATCCACGCGTTTTTTGAAATCGCCGGCGTCATTATGTTCGATCCCACTGTAGGCCGTTTGTATCTGCATCTCGCAAGCGTCGCCTTTGCCGTTCAGCAGGACAGAATTGACGCGCTTCCCACCGAGCGTGCCGCCAATATTGAAAGAGGCGGTCATCTCAGCGTTATCGATCCCGATGATCCCGTATTTACCGGAATTGCGAAGGACATCTTTTACAGCGGACCAGAGGACGGCGCAGGATACGGAATACTCTTCCTTATGTGTCTTTCCCAGGGAAGGAAAAGCGACGAAGGACAGGAGCAGGGCTAGGGCAATAAAACGCTTCATTACGCACCTTCTTTCATACTCTGCATCGAATTCGAGGATCCAGGCCCAGGAGGAGTCCGATAGGGATTTATCACAGTGGTGCTGGAAGTCAATAGGAGGCGGACGCTGTACGACAGTGAACCGACACATCACCCTGGAGGCCAAGGCGTCGAACCGCAGCCAACTCTCGAATAGAAGAAAAGGCCAGATTCCGCAGGGGAATTGCAGAGCGGGCCACGATGGACCCGCTCTACAACGTTGCCGCCAGCCGAGAATTCCGGAATTAGAGAGGAGTACTCGCGGTGGTGCAAGCGGTTCCCGAAGGGTCCCAGTAGAGCACGCCGGACTGATCGGAACAGAAGGCGCGCTGACCGGTCACGCCTTGGCTTTGAGGAGTAGCCAGAGAAGTGTAGCTGACGGCCGGAGTGCCACCGGCACCGGCCGCGGCGAAAACATAACCGCTCTTGGTCCCGCCTGCGAGAGTGTTGTCAATCAGGCAGCCTTGCGTGGAGCTGGCGCCGGTAACAGCGGAGCACGCCGCTGCGGCTCCGCCGAGTGCGGCGAGCGTAGCCGCAAAACCGACGGTTGGATAGTTGTTGTTATACGTGACCATTGCCGTGTTGATGGTGCGAAGTGAACCGACTGCCGAGGATTCGTTGGCGGCCATTTTAGAGCGCATGAGGTTGGGGATGGCGATCGCCGCGATAATCAAGATGATGGCCACAACGATCAACAACTCGATCAGAGAAAAGCCCTTCTGTTTCTGCATGAGATCTCCTTGATAGATTGTTTCTCCGTCAAGTGAGCATCTCCGCCCTAGATCTTCTGAGAAAACGTGCAAGCGAAATGCCAATCCGATCGGTGAGGGCATCAAGTCTCGAGGCGACCATAAATCGTTAACGCTCAAAGAATTACGGGTCGTGACCTCTGCGGTCCGTTTAGGACACTGGCGAGGATCGGCACTTCCCCCTCAATCTGCGGCAAATTTTGTCGGTCCGAAAAGTCAAAAAACGTCCGGTGCACATGATTCTCGAGCCACCTGGGCGGTTCGTATCAGCAAATCGCAAGAATCCCTCAAAGCCGGTCGGAGTGAGTTGGCGTTAGATTTGATTCTGAGATCTGCCGCCAATGGCCGACCCTGCAAGCGCAAAATTGCAACAAACCAAAGGCAAAAGCGCCAGCTGATCCGCTTGGCGCAGCCTTTAGCGCGCTTCGATCAGGGAGTGGCGGGTTCGTACGTCGGCAAATTGGGGGTCAACTTACGCAAGAGAAATTCCTGGATCACGTTGGCGCCGGCGCTGGCACCAATGCCGATCAGAGTGTTTTCGAAAGTCAAAGCCGCGTCACCACGATCGGTAGAGGGATAGTAGAGGTTCGAAATACCGCCGGCCGCGAGGCTGCCGAGGATCCCCGAATAATTGGGCTGCCAGTGACCGTTGTCGCCCTTGCAGATGACAGCGTTGGCGACGGCGTAGAGAACACGGGAATGGATGGAGCCAGTACCCTTATAGAAATAACGAGGATCCTGTTTGAACAGCGAAGGCAGAATAGCGCCCCCGATGAAATTGCTGGTAACCAAGTCGGCGTAGGAGGCAGCGTAGCGCTTGGCGTAGCCGTCTGCACCTTGCCCATAGCCGCTGAAACGATCCTGGGCCTGTTCGATGCCGGCGATGGCGCCGTTCAAGCCGAAGGTGACCGGATCGACGGTGGTCTTCCAGGCAAGCTGGAATTTCTGTTTCGTCGATAGTGGAACTGCCTTGGGATCGTAGGTAACGTAGAAATTCGGAATCAGGCCAAGGACGCGTTGTTTCTCCTGATCCTTAAGCTGCTCTTGGGCCAGTTCGATCGTGGAAAACTCGACGCGGACTTCGGTCGTCTCCATGGCGAGAGACAGTGTGGTTGGCGGGAGAATGAGGTTCTGCCCTGGGGAAAGGGTAACCGAAATCTTCTGGGGGGCGAAACCAGGACAAGCGACCGTCAATTGATAAGCACCGGGAGGGAGATTCGAAAAAGAGTATCCGCCCTCCTCTGAGGAGAGCAGTTCCTGCATCACCGCTTGGCCGTCCCGACTGATCTGGATGTGCGCTCCGACCACGGCTGCCCCGTTGCGGTCGACGAGAACGCCTGAGAGGATGGCGAGAGTGTTTGGCGCGGGGGAATTTGGTAAAGGGCTCTGTTGAGAACGAGCGGGGCTGCAAGCGAGGAGCACGAGAAGGGTGACCGCGCCCAAAAAGCGGGCCGCGCGCGGTTTGTGGCCCCGTGCTTTGGCGGCGGAAGTCACAAGCTCTATTTTAAGGCTGATCCGGCCGGTTTGGGCAAGGGATATGTGAGGTGGATCGTGACTGGATTAAATGACCAGCCGCAGTGGCCAGCTCCATGGCGGCCACTGCGAGAACGGGTCCGAAAGGCAGCAAGATAGAGCCGCTGGTCGGGCTATTTAACGGAGTTGCCGTCGGCGTCGATCTTGTAGACCTCTCCCATGTTCAGTTCACGGATGCCGGCTTCCACTTTGCTCATGTCGCCAACCACGATCCAGATTAGGTGCTGCGGTTGAATATATTTCCTGGCGACTTCGTTGGCAGAATCCGGGGTCACGGCGAGAACCTTCTGGGTATAGGTGTTGTAGTAGTCTTCCGGCAAGCCGTACTGGAGGATATTCGAATAGGCGCCCGATAGCTGCCCGACAGTTTCGAAGGAGCCGGGGAGAGCCAACGTGGCGTCGGACTGTTCATCCTTGAGCTCCGCTTCTGTAATGGGCTTGTCGCCGACGAAGCTCTTATATTCCTTGCGGAGTTCTTCAAGCGATTCCTTGGTTTTGTCGGTCTGCACTGGGGAAGTGCTGTAGAAGGGGCGATCGCCACGAGCAGCGATGATGCGGGAGCGCACGCCATAGGACCAATGCTTGTCTTCGCGGAGGTTCATATTGATGCGGGAAGAGAAGTTCCCTCCGAAGATGTCGTTGACGAGGTCGAGAGTGATCTCGTCCGGGCTGCTGTAGGGCGGAGCCAATTGAGCAGCGACAATGAGGCTCTGTCCAGAACCGGGGCGATCCATCAGATAGACGATGTCCCTGGTAGGCTCCGCCGCGGCAGGGATGGCCCGCGTCGGCACATCGCCGGCCTTCCAGGTGGCGAAAAGACTTTCGAGCTTGGGAGTGATTTCCCCGAGCGTGGTGTCGCCAACGATGAGGAGCGTCGCGTTGTTGGGCTTGTAATAGGTATCATGGAACTTAGCAAGATCCGCGCGAGTCATTTTGCTCACGCTGGCTTCGGTGCCACTGCCGGTAAAGGAACCGCCATAGGGATGGTCCTTGCCGTAGAGAAGCGCAGGAAGAACGCGGACGGCCATGGAGTTGGGAGTGACCTTCTCACGCTGGATGGAGGCCAGACGCTCCTTTTGCAGCCGTGTGAATTCCTTCTCGGGGAAAGCGGGATGAAGGATGAGGTCGGCGTAAATGTCAAGGGCCTGATCCATGTTTACCTTGAGAGCGTTGAGGTTCACGCTCGAATAGTCCAGGTTGGCACCGGCCGAGAAATTGGCACTGAGGGATTCGAGCTGCTCACCGATTTTAAGGGAATCTCGCGTGGGAGTTCCCTCTTCAAGCATGCGTTGAGAGAAACTGCAGGTACCCAGTGAGTCGGTCACATCGGAGGAGAAGCCGCTGTTGACCAGGAGCGTGAAGTTGACGACCGGAGCAGAGTGACGCTCGGCAAGGATAACTTTCAGACCGTTCGAGAGAGTGGCTTTCTGCATGGGAGGCAGCTTGAGAGACATGGCGGAGCCGAGAGCCGGTTCCTTGGAGCGGTCAACCGGCGCGGAAGTTTTCAAGTCAGTCGGATAGGGCTGAACCTCGAGGATGTAATCTCCGTCGGAGAGCCAGTCGTTGGCGGCTTTCTTTACCGAAGCGGGAGTGGCGGCCTGGATGCGCTGCAGGTAAGTCTTGTAGCAGGCGGGGTCGCCCGTAAAGGTGGCGCAGCGAGCGAGGACGTCGCTCTTGCCGCCGAATCCGCCGATCCGTTCCATGGTGCGAACGTGCTGGCCGAGAATCTGCGTCTTGGCAAGCTGGAGTTCGGCTTCGGTGGGACCGTTCTTCAGGAATTTCTGAAGCTCCTCCTCAGCGGCTGCTTCGACGGCGTTCAGGTCCCCACCGGGCTTGGCGGTGAGAGTGAAATCGAACTGACCGGCAATCTCGTTGGTGTCGTTTTCGGAAGTGGCGCTGGTGGCGATCTGATCCTTGTAGACCAGACGCTTGTAGAGGCGCGAAGTCTTGCCCTGCCCGAGAATGCTGGCGGCGAGATCGAGCAACGCTTCTTCGGGCGAGTAGGCTTCTGGCGTGTTCCAGACCCGGTAGGTGCGCGCCTGCGGGACACGGTCTTGTACCCAGCCCCGGTGAGTGCCCGTGCGCTTGGCGACCCACACTTCCTGGCGGGCGATGGGCGGCCCTGGAGGAATGGCGCCGTAGTACTTTTCAACTTTCTGACGCGCCTCCGCTGGAGTGATGTCCCCGGCAATGACCAGAATGACGTTGTTGGGGCCGTAGTAGGTCTTGAACCACTCCTGAACGTCGGCAAGAGAGGCGGCGTCAAGATCTTTCATTGAGCCGATGACCGTCCAAGAGTATGGATGTCCGGCGGGGTAGGTGTTTTCGGTGAGCAACTGCCAGACGACGCCGTAGGGTTGATTTTCCCCTTGGCGTTTTTCATTCTGGACAACACCGCGCTGCAGATCGAGTTTCTTCTGATCGAGCACCGGAAGCAGATGCCCCATCCTGTCGCTCTCCGCAAAGAGAACATAGTCGAGCATAGAAGTTGGGACGTTCTCGAAATAGTTGGTACGGTCATTATTGGTGGTGCCGTTGAGATTGGTAGCGCCGATTCGCTCCATGGCATTGATGTACGTGAAATTAAAATTTTCGCTACCGCTGAACATGAGGTGTTCGAAGAGGTGCGCAAATCCGGTCTTGCCGGGCTTTTCGTTCTTCGAACCGACGTGATACCAGGTATTAACCGCGACGATCGGAGCCTTATGGTCCTCGTGAACAATGACGGTGAGACCGTTCGGGAGGACGAATTTCGTGAAGGGGATGTCCGGGATGGGGATTTTACTGCCGGAAGAAGTCGGCGCGGCAGGCCTGGGCTTGGGAGCAGAATCGGTCTGTGCCGAAACGGGATGGGAAGCGAAAAGCAAGGCGCAGAAGAGGATAAGGCGGACAGCCAGCGCGTTCCGAAAATTGGTTTGCAAGTGATTCCTCCAACGCAAAATCAAACAATCTGGGACGAACTCCCACCGGAACGAAAAGGCGACTCGTGACGCACCGCCGAATTCCAAGTAGGGAGGACAGGCACCGCCAGGGAGTCTGTGAGGCGGAATAGAGTCGCTTCCCGCCGATCAGAGGTATGAAGAGCGCGATTTCCTGACCGAGCGGTATTGTATACTCGGCCCGCTATGTATGCAAAGATACGCGCGGAACCAGGAGCGCACGGCAGAGGTGACGAACCGAGGCGATGCTGTGAGGATCGCGAAACTCCAGTGCTGGTTCAGGGGACAGGGTGGCGGCGAAGATCAAGTTGAACAAAAAGAAGGGGCAATACGGGATCGAGAGCTACATAAACCAGAACCTCAAGACGAGGAACGGAAAGCCCTGGAAATAAGAACCTGCGGCGCCAACGAAAGGCTCACTTAGGCCTTTCGTGAGGTTTCAGCGTCGGCTTCCATTCTCCGGTGAAAAAAAAGGGCGCGGAATTTGTCCTGGCCGATCACCCGGGCCAGCTCGCGAAAGGCAAACAGTGGAAGAAATGCCCCGAAGATGATTAGGCTGCGAATGAGCATCTCGTCCATGCGAAAATCGCTGAACGCGCCCGCAAGACCATTACCATGGATGAGGCGCTTGATAATTTCTTCCACAACATGAAAAGCGAAAACCAGCAAGCCGTAAACGAAGGCTTTGTAAATCACGGAATAGACCAGCGGCTTGTTCTCATGCCTGGCACCCAGGTGCGCGTATTCGCCGATCAGGATGACCTTAGCGACAAGGAGGGCGTTGAGGCAAGCCGCACCGTAGGCGAAATAAGGGATGTGATACTCGTCCAGCAGCAGGCTGGTGTAGGCTGCGAGAGAGCAGAAGAAGAATGCCAGATAGCCAGTGATAATGGCGAGTTCCGAGAGCTCGTGAGCAGCTTTTTGTTTGAAGGTGGGGTTTGGAGAGTTTTCGGCGGTCATCGGTAGCTACCTTTTCGGAGTGTCGTTTGGTGGAGAAATGGTAACACGGGAGATCCGATCGGACCGTGGAAACTCAGAAGCAGCTGGCAGCTCCGGGGGGTCCGGACCGGATCACAGCGGATGTGAATTCCGGCGCGAAAGCTCGGTCCCAATGAACAGAACCGAAAGCCTCTCGGGAAGAGATTCAGGCGATATGGCACTTCTGACAATTGTGGAGACGGAACAGGCCGAGCGAGTATCGCGGGTAGAGAGAGCCTGCGGAGAACGGCAGCGGGGATAATGCTGAATCTTAGGATAATTGCGATTGCTGCGGCGCTGGAGTTCTGCGCCTTCGGGGTGGCCCGGGGACAGGATCTTGCACCGCGCGCTTATGTGATTACGCCGGTGAGCTGGAACGCGGTGACGTTGACGTATGCCTTTTACGACGGGGGGCTGGAGTTCGACGGAGCGGTACCGATTACGGGCGCGAATGCCACGATCAGCGTTCCGACCCTCACCTACTACCACGCGCTGGATTTTTTTGGACGCTCGGCCAATATCATCGCGGCGCTCCCATACGGTGTCGGGACGTATACTGGAACAGCCTTCGGAGTGGAAGCGCACGCCTACCGTTCCGGACTATTGGATTCGTTCTATCGGTTTTCAGTGAACTTGAAGGGCGGACCGGCGCTGGCACCGAGCGACTTTCTCAAGTGGCATCAGAAAATGCTTCTGGGTGCCAGCCTGAAGATCGTGGCCCCAACCGGGCAATACGATCCGACAAAACTGGTGAACTGGGGCAATAACCGCTGGGCTTTCAAACCGGAGATTGGCTATTCCGAACGGTGGGGCCACTGGGTGGTGGACGGTTACGGGGCGGTGTGGTTCTTCACCACAAACCAGGAATATTTTTCCTACAACAAATATGTCCCCGGGCTGCAGACCCAATCGGAGAGCCCGGTAGGGGCGTTTGAGGCACATCTCAGTTACGATTTCAAACCGCGGCTGTGGATTTCCGCGGACGGGAATTTCTGGTTCGGCGGGCAGACGACGGTGAACGGGGTTACCAACATAAAGACGGATCAGAGGAATTCGCGAGTGGGGGCGACCGTGTCGTTTCCGGTTTCGAAGCACCAATCGGTGAAGCTCAGCTACAGCGATGGCGCTTACATTAACTACGGTGGAAACTACCAGAACATCTCGCTGGCATGGCAGTATTACTGGATCGGGTGGCCGAAGTGGAAATGACCGGAGGAGGGATTGGCCGATCCTTCCCTCCTTTGCCAGAACTCGAGAACCCGGAATCGAACGATTGAGGAGACAAACGTGACAGTCGTAGCGGGAGTGGACCTGGGCGGGACGGCGGTCAATTATACGCTGGTAGACCAGCAGGAAAAGTTTCTGATTGACGGATTGTGCGAACACCCGGCACTCGCAAAACAGGGGCCCGAGGTATGCCTGAAGCAGATCGCCGACGGCCTCGAGGTTGCGGCCAGCAAAGCGGGCGTCTCTCTCTCCGATGTGGTGGCTGTGGGGCTGGATACTCCGGGTCCGGCAAGCGCAGCCGGGCAGTTCAGCGCAAAGGGATCGACGAACTTCGTGCATCCGAGCTGGGCGAATTTCGATATCCGCGACGGCCTGGCGCAGAAACTGCGCAAGCCTGTGTCTTACTTGAATGATGCAAATGCGGCGGCGCTCTGGGGGCACTACGCAATTTTTGGAGCGGGCAGCAAAGAGACTTCGATCTCGGTCATCATTGGAACGGGAAATGGAGGCGGCATCATTTTGGATGGAAATGTGGTGAAGGGGAAGAACGGATTTGGCGGGGAGCTCGGGCATGTACTGATCCCCTATCAAAGCATTGCCGGGACCACTGGGATGCAGGCAGGCTGCAATTGCGGGCGGACAGGAGACCTCGAGTCGCTGTGTTCGCTCGGCGCCATCGAACGGAATATCCTCCCGTATTTCTTGCCGAACTATCCGGGGCACGAGCTTGCGAAGAGGAGCGCACACGAAGCGGCGAAGCTGGTGCGAGGACTCGCGGACCAGGGCGATGCGCTGTGCAGGGATGTGTTCCGCGTGCAGGCCCGCGCCTTGGGGCTGTTTTTCGATGAGATGATCAATACGTTTGATCCGGACGCCTTGATTGTGGGCGGTGGAGCGATCGAGGCGAGCAACGAGTTCCAGGGATGGTTTATTGGCGAGGTGCGACTCGGCATGCCGGTACAGCGCGCGGAACAGGAAAATATTCCGATTCACATCATACCGAATGGAGATACAGCGGGGGCGCGCGGCGCGGCGATTGAAGCGTTGAAGCTGGCGAGAGAGGGTGGGTTAATGTGAACAGGCGGACAAATTCAACCCCATCGCTGTCCCTCGGTCGATCCGTCCGAGCGGTCCCCCGGTCGCAACAGTCATCAGCACGTGCACGACCCCCGGACACCCGGTGACTTTTTGTGATTGCGAGGCTACGAGACACCTACCACGCCGGCTCGCGGCAAACGAAATTCTGCCCCACCAAAGAGAATCATACGGCCGGCAATCTGTCGGCTCGAGTTTGCCCAAGCGAACTGCGCTAGGCGGAAGCTTGGTGGGCCGATTGGGCAAAGGAAAGCAACTCGGCATTGATCCGGTCCTTTAACGTCGAACACATGCCGTGTGGAGCACCGGGAATTACCTTCAGTTGTGCCCCCTTGATCAACTTGGAAGAAAGAAGAGCGGATGCGCCGATGGGCACAATCTGGTCGTCGTCGCCGTGCAGGATGAGTGTAGGCACATCGAACTTTTTCAGATCTTCGGTGAAGTCAGTTTCAGAGAACGCCTTGATGCAGTCAATGCACGCCTTATGGCTAGCGAGCATGCCCTGAAGCCAGAAGGAGTCGCGAAGCCCCGGAGATACCTTGGACCCGGGACGATTGGCGCCGTAGAAGGGGCCGCTGAGATCCTTAAAGAATTGAGAGCGGTCGGCGACGACTCCGGCGCGCATCTGGTCGAAAGTTTCGAGGGGAGTTCCGGCGGGGTTCGCCGGAGTTTTCAGCATGAGTGGCGGAACAGCGCCGATGAGAACCGTTTTGGCGACGCGTTGCGTGCCCTGGCGACCGATGTAGCGCGCGACTTCGCCCCCGCCGGTGGAATGGCCGACGTGGATGGCATGGCGCAGATCGAGCGACGTGACCAGTTCGGCGAGGTCGTCGGCATAGGTATTCATTTCGTTGCCATCCCAAGGCTGACTGGAACGGCCATGGCCGCGTCGGTCGTGAGCGATGCAGCGGAAGCCCCGCGCGGCAAGGAAGACCATCTGATCCTCCCAAGCGTCCGCGTCCAGCGGCCACCCGTGGCTGAACACAATGGGTTGTCCCGCACCCCAATCCTTGTAATAAAGCTGTGTACCGTCCTTGGTGGTAAATGTGGCCATTCTTTATCTCCTTTGCAAAGACTTCCTCTGTGTATTCTCGACCCGGCCTCAGGCGATTTTTTCTGATGCCCCGCGAAGTCGAAGGTGGCAAAAAATACCCGCGGCTCTGGAGCCGAGGGTGATGAACGGAACGAGGTCGAGGATCCCGGAGGCGAGGAGGGGTGGCGCAGGCGGCCCGGGAGCCCGGACCCTGAGAAACGGAGCTTTCTCAACCAGCTCTGCGAGCAGACTCAACAGCAGGCGTTCAATCGTCAACAGGACCATACACCCGCGCCTCCAAAAGCCGAAGACCTGTTCCGACGATTTCGTTTGCGAAAGATACTACCGGCCGGCTGCGGATGCAACCGGCAAATTCATAGGCCGGCAACGGATCGAACCGAGCGTGGAGATAAATTCCGTTGCAATAATGCAATCGGGGGGCTAGGATCTCGGGACATTCGCTCCCCCGGAGGTCCCATGCGAGTATCGGATCTGATCGGGTCCCGCAAAGAGATTTATTTCATCTCCGAAGAGACCAGTGTGATGGCTGCTGCACAATACCTGCGCGAGAAGATGGTGCGCGCTGTCGGCGTGGTGGACTCCGGCGGAAAGCTGAGCGGCGTCGTGTCGCAAAGCGACATTTCCGACAAAGTGGCGGCCGAAAACAAGTGCCCGGCGTGGATGAAGGTCTCTGAGATCATGAGCCGGACCTTGTTGACGGTTCGTCCGGAAATGACATTTGAGGAGAGCCTGCGGGCGATGGAGCAGCACGGCGTATATCACTTGGTGATTATGGACGGCGAGGGTCGCTACCAGGGGATGCTGTCGGTGAGCGACCTCTTAAAGGTTTTGGCGGCAGACAACAAGGGGCGCGCGGATCTCTTGGAGTCCTACATGTTTCCTCAACGGTAGGGAAAGCCCGGGTCACGGTTTGAAGCGACGCGGAAGAGCGCCGAAACGCATAAAGCGCGGGAAAGATCGGACAGCGAACCCGGTCGCCTGCCTGCCGCGGCAGGATCAGAGAACCGGTGGGGCCCAGGGCAATTCATCACCAACGACTGAGAGTTATTCAAGCTGGTCGACCAGGCGCTCGGCTGTGTGTTCCACCCTGACAGAAGATCCTTGCTTGTCGAGGCCCCCGCGGATTTGCATGACGCAACCGGGGCAATCCATGACAACGAGAGGAGCACCGGTGTCCCGGATATGCGCTAGCTTGCGTTCGAGAATGGGTGCGGAGATTTCCGGAAGTTTGAGCGAATAGGACCCGCCCATGCCGCAGCAGATATCGGCTTCGAACATCTCCTTCAGCTGGTAGCCGGCCTGGGTGAGGAGTTGCCGCGGCTGGTCGCTGACATGGAGAGTACGCTTCAGGTGGCAGGAGTCGTGATAGGTAATCTGGCCGAGTTGCTGTCCTGCTTTGAACTTCAAACGACCTTGGTCGACCAGCATTTTGACCAGGCTGGAAAAATCGATCACTTTTTCTGCCAACTCGCGCGCGCGGGGCAGCTCGGAGGTCCGCCCGAGGCTCTCGAGGGTGCCCGCGAATTCCTGCTTGAGAGCAACCGTGCAGGTAGGGCAAGCCGAAACGACGTAGCCGACCCGCTCGGCGAGGAGTGCATCGATGTTGTCGGTGGCATTCTGGGCGGCGACTTCGTAGGCGCCGCTGTAACGTGCCGGGGCGCCGCAACAGGTCTGGCCTTCCGGGAAAACCACCTCGATTCCGGCTTTGTTCAGAATCTTGACAATCGAAAGGGCCATTTCCGGATAGGCGAAATCGATGAGGCAGCCGGCGTACAGGGCGACTTTTTCCTGGCAGGCGGGCTGCACGGTGGTTTCGAAAGTGTCGCGGAAAGGTTTTTCGGCAATGGCCGGCAGGCTGCGGAAGTCGGTCATACCCGAGAGAAAAGCGGGGAGATGGCGGATAAAGCCGTCTTTCTCGAGCGGCTTTTGGGCGAGAGAGGCGACGCGAAGCATGGCATGAAACAGCTTGCGATTGTTGACGATTGAGAAGATGGCTTTTTGCGCGAGCGGCTGACCCTGTTCGACGGCAATACGGCGGCGGAGTTCGAGGATGAGGCCGGGAATGTCGATCTTGCCGGGGCAAACCTGGGTGCAATTACCGCACTGGATACAGAGACCCTGGATGTCTTCAGACGATTTCAGGGCGTCGAACCAGGCGGTCAGAATGGTGCCGATACCCCCGGTATAGATTTTCCCGAAGACGTGGCCGCCAACGACAGAGAAGACCGGGCAAACGTTGAGGCAGGAAGCGCACCGGATGCACTGCATGGCCTGCTTGAATTTTGGATCCGCGGACATCTCGGTGCGGCGATTGTCCATCAGGATGACATGGAGTTGCTTTGGGGAGCCGTCGGTATTGGGCACCGGTCCGCTGATCATCGATACGTAGCTGGTCATCAACTGTGCGGTTGCGCTTTTCGGTAAGACGGTGAGAACGGGGACGACGTCCTCGAATTTCTCCATTAATTTTTCGATGCCGACGATGGCGACATGGATTCTGGGAAGAGTCGTGACAAGCCGGGCGTTGCCCTCGTTGGTGACAATGACAATCGTTCCGGTTTCCGCGACGGCAATGTTGGCTCCGGTGATGCCCATCTGCGCATCAAGAAAATCAGTACGCAACTTGCCCCGGGCGAATCTCACCAGCTTCCGGATGTCCGGCTTCTGCCCTGGCTCGACCTCCTTGCTGAAAACGGCGGCAACTTCTTCCTTGGTCATGTGAATGGCCGGCATAACCATGTGCGAAGGAGTTTGACCGGCGAGCTGGATGATCCATTCGCCAAGATCGGTTTCGCGGACATCGATGCCTGCCTCTTCAAGGTGCTTGTTGAGGTGAATTTCCTCTGAGGCCATGGACTTCGATTTGACGACCTTGCTGACGCCGTTCTGTTTCGCGAGGTTGAGGATGTAGTCCCGCACTTTGGCCGGATCGCTGGTGCGGAAAACTTTTGTGCCACGCGCTTCGGCGCTCCGGGTGAACTGCTCGGCGAGCTCCTCGAGGTGCGAAGCGGCGTACGATTTGCGTTCCGCGATCTGGGTGCGCAGGGCTTCGAAGTCGTAGCCCTCATACGCCTTTTCCCGGCTGATCCGGTAGGCTTCCGAGAACCTGCCGAGTGCGCCGGTGAGATTGGGGTTATGAATCGCCTTGTCGATGGATTCCCGAAATTGCTTTTCCATTAGTCGGCACTTCCCTGCTCGTCGAAGAAAACAATGATGAGCTTCTCCGGACCGTGCACGCCGATGGTAAGCACCCGTTCGATATCCGCGGTACGGCTGGGACCGGTGATAAAGGAAATATAGTTAGTCTGGGACGGGTGAATTTTCGCTAGAACGGCCGGAAGATCGGGGACCAATCGATCGGAGCGGACGAGGGCGATGTGGATGACAGGAAGAGTGGAGACAAGCCTCTGTTCGACGGGAGCGGCGTCCTGGACGAGCGTCCCGGTGTTGGCGATGGCCCAGTCAACCTGGCTGATACCTACTTTGGCGCTGGCGGCAAGTTCACGATTGACCTCGAAGAGGACGCCAGGGACAGAGGCTGAAAGGCGGGACTTGTCGAGGCCGGCGAGGAAGGGACAGTCGGCCCACACGGCATGGGACTGCCGGGAATTGCGGACGCCAGCGCATTGAAGATATTGCAGGATGAAATCGAGCGCTTCGCTCTTCCGCGGAAATCCGTGAACTTCAGCACTGACCGCTTCGGCGCGGAGTTTGAAGGGAGCAAGGAGGGCGTTCATACATCGTGCCTTTCCTAAGCCGCGCGGAAGTCCGCGGGCGAGGCGGACCTCCGGGGCAAACATTCCTCAGTGCACTACGAGCTGTGTGAATGGATAGACGTAGGCGATGAGAAAGACAAAAATTCCGACCAGGCAGGCCAGCGCAATGCTGTGCCAGAAGACATAACGAAGGATCGCACCCTCATGGCCGTACCACTGCGTTGCCGTGCTGGCGACAACGATGCTTTGCGCATCGATCATCTTGCCCATGACGCCACCCGTTGTGTTGGCGGCAGCCATCAGGGCCGGGGACACGTTCACCTGTTGGGCGGAAATCTTCTGCAGGCTGCCAAAGAGCACGTTGGAAGAGGTGTCTGAGCCGGTAAGAGCGACGCCGAGCCATCCGAGGAGGGTTCCGAAGAAGGGATAGAGATGCCCGGTGCGTGCGAAGGCCAGGCCCATGGTGGCGTCGAGTCCGGCGTAGCGGGTCAACATGCCGATAGCAAGCATGGCGGCAATGGTAAGGAGAGAGAATCGCACTTTGACGAGGGTGCGTCCGTAAATTGAAATTATTTTCCCGAAACGAAGACCCATGACCAGCCCGGAAAGAACCCCGGCGATCATGATGCCGGTGCCGGTCGCGCTGAGCCAATTCAAGCTGAAAACGGCAGCTTCCTTGGTCGGCTTCGGAACGACAGGCTCCACGCGTAGGACCAGATTGTTCAGCGGAAAGACCGGGAATTGCGGGTTGGTGATGTGGCTCGGAGGCGTGGCCCATAAAGCCATGGAGGAAAACGTCTTTTCCGGAGCGTTCATGATGGCTTTGCCGGTCTGCGTGCCCCATAGAAAAACGATGACGCTCAGGATGACCCAGGGAATCCAGGCGCGTGTAATCTGTGCACGGGTGAAACCGTGGCTGGCATGGTGGTCGGTCTTGGACTCTTCCCCCTCGAAAGTCCAGACCCGCTTCGGATGCCAGATAAAGAGGAAACCGATCAGGCAAGACATGGAGACCACGGAAGCGACAACGTTGACGACCCAGGGCCCGTGTACGTTCGAGATAAAGAGTTGCGTTGCGGCGAAAGAAGCGCCGGCGACGAGAATGGCGGGCCAAACCTCCCACATGCCCTGCCAGCCCGCAAAGGCACAGACCAACCAGAAAGGGACAAGGATGCAGAAGGGGGTCAGGATGCGTCCGGCCATGGCACCGAGAGTGACTTCGCTGAAACCGGTGACCTTGGCGAGGGCGATGATCGGCGTGCCGAGAGCTCCGAAGGCAACCGGGGCAGTGTTGGCGATCAGGGAAAGGCCGGAGGCTTGCAGTGGCTTGAAGCCCAGACCGATAAGCAGCGCGGCAGTAACAGCCACGGGTGTTCCGAAACCGGCGGCGCCTTCAAAGAACGCCCCAAAACAAAAAGCGATGAGAAGTAACTGCAGACGGCGGTCCTGGGTGATGCCCGTAAGACTGTGCTGGAGAATATTGAACTGGCCGGCCTCGACCGTGAGCTGGTACATGAAGATAACGTTCAGCACGATCCAGCCGATGGGAAACAGACCGTAACCGGCACCGTATACGGCGGTCGCCGTCGCCAGGCGCGCGGGCATGTGGAAAGCGAAAATGGCGGTGAGCAGGGCCGCGGCAAGGCCCGCAAGAGCTGCGTAGTGCGCCTTGACGTGGCCAAGGGCCAGGCTGCCAAGAAGTACGATGATGGGAAGGGCGGCGACAATCGTCGAGAGCAGCCAGTGACCGAGGGGATCATAGCGCTGGGCCCACGGGGAGGACAGGGGAGGAATCTTGAGGATAATGACGGCGGCAACAGCAGCCATGATAATGACGATAGCGGTTACGAGCAGGTTGGCCGGAGGCGGGGCGGCAGGCTGGACAGGACCTTTTTCCGGAGCGAGAGGAGCAGCCATAGAGTTCCACCCGACCTGCCCGGCACCGGCCGGCAGGCGCTTTCTGAAAGAGTAGTGGGCCGAGGGGCCCCAGGCAGGAGCGCCACGACGACTGCTGGGTGATTGAGCGATAATCCACGAAAAAGGGACCACTGCGTGGACAACCTTCGAACCACCACAGCGCACAGGGAGCTACCGAGCATCCTGTGCAGATAACCGAGCCGCGGGGCGCTACCCCCTATCCCCGAAAGAGGAGTCAGGAGGACGGCAAAGGCATACCGCAGCTTTGCAAGACGGCCAACTATAGGAAGAGGGAGAACAGGGGGGCTGTGATTCAAGTCACAGGTGTTGGTGAGACGTGCAAGGAGTCGGTAGCGAAAGACCGTTCGACAGACCGGTGGGAGATTCACGTGACGGATCGAGGTAGAAAGTGATTCTACGAGGAGCCCCCCGGCAAGCGAAAAAAGTGGTAGAGAGGCTGTGACGGAGCACAGGCGCAGTGATGGACGTCGTTGCTTTCTGGACGGTGAAAGAGTATATCGAGAGTGGAGAAGCTGTGCTGGTAAATTAGCTAGGCAGCGTCCCGGCCCGGAGCTCGCTGAAAAGCCAGGAAGCGCATCGGCTTCCTGAGCAACCAACCTGCCGCTCCAGAACCGTCTGGCGTGCTTTCTTCAGTAGCTGGTGCTGCGCCCTCGCAACGAATGCCCGAGGAGGCATAGAAATGATTCAGACCCTGGAGTCAGTTATCCGGAAGCACCCTTTTTTCAAGGGATTAACGGTCAAACATCTGAAATTTATCGCTGGCTGCGCCAAGAACGAGCGATTCCCCGAAGGCAAGACGATTTTCGTGGAGGGGGATGCGGCCAACACCTTTTACATGATTCTAGAAGGCTCGGTTTCGATCGAGCTGACGGTGCCCGACCGGCCAACCTCCACGGTACAAAAAGTGGGCAAGGGAGAGATTCTGGGCTGGTCCTGGGTTTCGCCACCCTACCACTGGCATTTCAATGCCCGCGCTCTCGAGGACGTGCGAGCAATTGCGATAGACGCGCGGTGTCTGCATGCCAAACTTGAAAAAGACCACGACCTTGGTTACGAGATTTTAAAGCGTTTTGCAACCGTCATTGTCGAACGGCTCGACGCGACACAGGTACGATTGTTGAGTATCAGCAAGTAATCTTGCTTGCGACAGAAGACCACTTGGACCAAAGCGTAGTGGACTCGAAAAGCGGGGAGCCACCCTGCGAGGCTTCGGTTAGCTGACTTTGACCCTACGCGCAGAGACCCAGGATAATCTCCGTTCCGATAGGCGTGCGAATGATCCCGCGCGCCGCAATGTCATTGTGTCCCCGGAAGGAACGGCATAGGATGCAGGCGAGAAGTGTGAACAGGTAATTCCCTTCCGGCTGGGCGCTCTGCAGAGTGAGGTGCACACGCGATGACATCTGAGGAGACCTTTTCAACGGCGACGTACCACAAAGTGGATATGCGGGTCGTGCCGTTTCTGTTTTTCTGCTACATCCTCGCCTACCTGGACCGGGTGAATGTCGGGTTTGCGAAACTGCAGATGTTGAAGGACCTGTCACTGAGCGATGCGGCGTTCGCCACAGGGGCAGGGATTTTCTTTATCGGATATTTCTTTTTTGAAGTGCCGAGCAACGTGCTGCTGAAGAAGTACGGCGCACGCATGTGGATTGCGCGAATCATGATCTCTTGGGGCGTCATTTCCGCGTGCATGATTTTTGTCAGAGGTGAATGGTCTTTTTACGGGATGCGGTTCCTGTTGGGTCTGGCCGAAGCGGGCTTTTTCCCTGGGGTAATTTTCTATCTGACCTTGTGGTACCCGTCGAGGATGCGATCCACCCGGACGGCATGGTTTGTCGCTGCGATCGCCGTATCGGGCGTGATCGGGAACCCGATTTCCGGCTGGATTATGGACCGGCTGTCTGGTGCGATGAACCTGGCGGGTTGGCAGTGGCTGTTCCTTTCCGAAGGGCTTCCGTCGATTGTCGTTGGATTTGTTGTGATCTACTACCTCGAGAGCAGCATTTCGGAAGCGAAATGGCTGACCGAGGAGGAAAAAACGGTTCTCAAGGACAATCTGGAAGCGGAAGACAGGTATAAAAGCGAACACAAAATCGGTGATGCCTTTCGCAGCGGAAAAGTATGGGTACTCTGCTCGATTTATTTCACCTTAATGATCGGATTGTATGGAATCGCGTTCTGGCTGCCGACGATTGTGAAGGCCTTCGGAATCAGGGGTTACCTGGGAGTTGGACTCATTACGGCAATTCCTTACGGAGTGGCGGTCATCGGCATGATTCTTCTCAGCCAGCATTCGGACCGAACCGGAGAACGGCGACTCCATTATGTGGGAAATGTGGTGGCAGGAGCGATCGGACTGATTCTGAGCGGGCTGTTCGCGGCAAATCCGGTACTGGCAATTATTTTCCTGTCGATCGGAACGCTGGGAGTGATTGGTTCGATGCCGTTGTTCTGGCCGGTGCCGTCGGCATTTCTGGCGGGAACGGCGGCGGCGGCCGGAATCGGAATTGTAAATTCAGTCGGAAATCTGGGCGGGTACATCGGACCGAATATTCCGGTGTGGGCGAAACACTTTTCCACGAATCCGAGTGCCGCATTGTATGTGATTGCCGGAATTCTGCTACTGGGTGCCTTGCTGGCTTACCTATTTATACCAAAAGATTTGCGGGTGCGAGTCGGTTGAGGGGCCGGGGCGAACCACAGAGAATAAAAGAACAATTGTAAGAATCCAGGCAATCCATGGTCCGGTTGCCCGCGGGTCAGGCCCAGGAATAGCCATGCTTGGCGAGCGGCAGGGAGCGGATGCGCTGGCCGGTAGCGGCGAACAGCGCGTTGCATACGGCAGGCAGTACGGCAGGAAGTGCCGGCTCGCCGAGACCGGTGGGCGGATTGTCCGTCTTCAGGAAATGGACCTCGATCAGCGAAGGAACCTGGTTGATGCGCACCGGTTCGTAGTCGTTGAAATTGTCTTGCGTGGCGCGGCCTTTCTCGATGGTAATTTCGTAACTCATGACAGAGCTCAGGGCCTCAATGACGGCGCCCTGGCATTCGTTTTCGGCGGCACCCGGATTGATGATCTGGCTGCCGACGTCGCCTGCGACCCACACTTTTTCAACCTTCACCTGTTTTTGCTTGTTCACGCTGAGCTGAACGACTTCCGCGAAATAACCACGATGAGAAAACTGGAAAGCGACGCCCATGGCTGTTCCGGGAGGAAGTTTCTGCGCGTTCCACCCAGATTTTTCGGCGGCCAGTTTGACGACACCCGCGGCGCGGCCTGGCTCAAAATCCGGATTATCGGGCTTGAAATCCGGATTCACGACTCGCGGAAAGGAGAGAATATCCAGGCGGAACTGCACCGGGTCCTTCCCTGCAGCATGGGCGAGCTCGTCCAGGAAAGACTGGAAGACCCAGGAAAAAGCGTTGCTGCCCGGAGCGCGGAGGGCATAGGTCGGGATGCCGAGGGGCATCAGGGAAGCTCCGAAGAAGAAATGGGGGACGAGCGAGCCAGGAAACTGACCGCCGCCGATGCCGGCGGAGGGGGCGAACTTCTCTCCTTCGCCAAAGCTGACGAAATGATTTTGCCAGGCGACCAGCCTGCCCGAGGAATCAAGACCGCCTTTGAGGAAATGGAAGCCGGCTGGACGGTAGTGATCGTGGTGGAAATCATCCTCCCGTGTCCATAGCAGCTTGATCGGGACGCCCGCTTGCTTGGCGATGGCGCCGGCTTCGACCATGTAATCGTTAGTGAGCCGCCGGCCAAACCCGCCTCCGGCACGCTTCATATGTACGGTGATATCGGCGGAAGGAATGTCCAGGACTTTGGCGACCAGCTGACGGCCGTTTTCGGGAGTCTGCGACGGCGACCAGAACTCGAGCTTGCCCTGGTGGAAGTGGGCCAGGCAATTTTCCGTCTCCATCGGAGCGTGCGCGAGGAACGGATAGTCATAGGCAGATTCCACGGTTTTTGCAGCCGATTGCAGAGCAGCGGAGACGTCGCCATCCTTGCGCAAAGTCATGGCGGGCGACTTTGTGGAGAGTTCCTTGGCGCGTTGAAGGAAACCGGCGCTGCTCTGCTGGGCGGTCGGGCCTTCGTCCCAGGTGACCCGCAGCTTTTCGCGGGCGGACTTGGCCTGCCACCAGGTGTCTGCAACCACCGCGATACCCGGCATGAGGCCGAGAAGGTCGGAAGTCCCGGGCAGGACGAAGACCTGGCGGACGCCGGGCTCCTTCTTGATTTCATCCACATTGGCGCTGCTGATTTTGCCACCGAACACAGGGCACTTCTCGTAAACCGCCCAGAGCATGCCGGGAACACGGTAGTCAATGCTGTAGAGCGATTGACCGGTCACGATCGCCAGGTTGTCGACGCCAGGTGTACTGTGCCCGATGATTTTGTACTCTCTAGGATCCTTCAGAGTGACCGAGCCCAAATCCAGGGGAGCCAGGGTGGCGGCTTTGGCGGAGAGCGAACCATAGGATGCGGTGCGATTCGTCGCAGGATGAACAACCCGGCCGGAACTGGTGCGGCATTCGGCCTCAGGGACGGACCAGGTTTGTGCGGCAGCGGCGACAAACATCTGGCGGCAGGCGGCGCCGACTCGCCGGAGCGGCTCCCAGTTAACGGGCGTGGCCGTGCTGCCCCCGGCTACTTGCCTGCCGTACACCGATTCGTCCAGGTCGGCTTGCTCGACGCGGACATCTTTCCAATCGACGTCAAGTTCTTCGGCGATGAGCATCGGCAGGGAGGTCTTGACGCCCTGGCCGATCTCGGGATTTTTTGCGGTGATGGTAAAAAGGTTGTCCGGGGAAACGTGAACGAAAGCCGTAGGAACGAACTTCTGGCTGGACGGCGGGGCTTGCGCGAAAACAGTGTCGATAGGGTCGGCATAAAAGGCAATCAGCAGGCCGCCGGTGCTGGCAGTAGTAATTTTTAGAAAGCTGCGGCGATCCAGACTCAGTCGGAGCATTTGGGTCCTTCCTTTGGGCGTATGACGCGCGCTCGGCTGGAAGCGTTACGGGGAGTGATTGTAGCGCGTGGTCGAGCCGCTCGGCTCGGAATTCGAAACTGGAAAACCGGGCATCGCAAGGGCAGGACCGGGAGGGAGTCGAGCCCTGTTCTCCCCAGACGGACCACCGGAAGGTGGGGTGGTACTGGAGCCAGGTTCAGACTGGTGATGAGGAGAGGGGGGTGGGAGTGACGCGGGACGCGAGACGCAGACCAGGGGTTACTGATTCGGAGAGTACTTTGGGACTATATACGAGACTCGGGAACCCCGGTACAGTGCGTGTAAAGGCCCCCAAGACAGCTACGGAGAACGATGATGAAACACTATCTCCGCGTCTTTTTGCCCCGCGCAGCCCTCTCCCTAATCGCAGGAACTGTTAGTGTGTGTGAACTGACTTGGGCACAAAGCCAGGATAAACCAGCCGAAACCGATAAAACGCAGACGGCGTCCGGGCCAAAGAAGCCGGTTCGTGATTCGGGTTGGGTCACGACCGACGATGGGGTGGCGTTGTTGTCCGTATCGAAGACCCCGCTTGCCGTCACTCCCCCTGCAGAAGCTGCAGGGAAGACGACGCTGCCGCCAGAGAAGGAAGCGATTCCGGGAACCCGGAGGAGAGCGGAGATCACCGCGCTTGAGAAACAGATCCAGGACAAACAGAAACGGATCGCGCTGCTGATGCGCTTGTTTGTAAATGATGAGCGGGCATTTCTCAACGATCCGGGAAACATGCAGACCGACGCGTCCGTGCAAGACCGTCGGAAATACGAGCAAGATGAATTGTTGTACGAATCGGCGGAGCTCGCAAAAATGCGAAAACGGTTGGACCAGATGAAAGCCGCCGAACTGCAGCTGGTAGTTACGCCCGAGCCTTAGCGGCGCTCAATCCCAAAACGAACCGCGGAAATCTGAAAATCGGGGCGATTCCGGATGCGGGCGAGTGTGTGTGAGCGCCGCAGAGCAAGAGACTGAAAATCGACAGAGCGAGGAGAATCGCGCGCGAGACGCCCGCCCCGCTCGAAAAGAATGCACTGCCCGGTCAACGGTTGCGGGCGGATTCGATCCAGTAAACACCGAACAGAGCCAGAGCCGCGCCAAGAAGTTCCGGCCAAGAGCCCCGCTCGTGGAGAATGCCGATGCTCAGGGCGGAAGCGGATACCGGCAGGAGATAGGAGAAGGCAGCCAGTTGCGAGGCTTCAAGAAAACGCAGGAGCCAAAAGTAGAAAAGATAGGCCAGGGTAGAACTGAACAGGCCGGTGAAGGCGATCGAGGCCCAGGCTTGCCAGGGAACGGCCCGCCAGTTGGCGAGGGAACCAAGAGCGAAGGCGCTGTGGATTGCGACCGGAAGAAGGACGAGTCCGCCGAAGATGAAATTCCAGGTAGTCATGGTGAGGGGGTCATATTTTGCGGCGACCCGTTTGCCTAGAACGACGTACATGGCGAAACCGAGAGAACCGAGGAGCGTAATGACGTCGCCGAGGATAGTGGGAGAGTGCGTGCTGAGGCCGGCGCCAGAAGAGAGGGTGATCACACCGATCAGAGCGATGAGCATACCGGTAACCTTGCGGAGGGAGGGCTGTTCAATCCGAAACAGCAGCGCCAGGACCAGGGTATTGATCGGAGCCATCCCGACAATGATGGACGAGTGGGTGACACTCGTGTAACGCAATCCCAAAGTGAAGAAGAACTGGTTAACGGAGACGCCGAAAAAACCGAGATAGGCAAAGGTCCAGTAGTCCCGAGGCAGAAGCGGGGTGCGACCGGCGGCACGAGAAGAGAGCCACGACTCGCGGAATGGAGGAAGACGCCTGCAAAGGGGCCCGATCAGCAGCATGAAGACAGCGGCGGCAACAATACGGAAGGATGCGAAGGTGATGACCGGAAGATGGCGGATGCCGATTTTGACGACCAGGAAGTTGATGGCCCAGATGGCCATGAGAGAGGCGATCGAGATGGCAATGGCAGCGCGGGACGGTGGGCGACCGCCAGGAGATTCTATGCGCACGGGCGTAAGAGTTGCGAGGGGGCCATTCGGTTAATTATACGTGAGGGATCAGAGCGCGCAGAATCGAAATTGGAAACCAGGGAAAAGAGGAGCAACCCGAGAGCTGAAAAACGGGCCTGAGGAACGGAAGGAGGGAGTGGTAGCCGGCTACAATGGAATCGGTTTCCGGAAACCGCTTCTCCTTTATCGGTAAAGCCGGCTAAGCGAGGCGGTCCTCGCGGACGGTGATGCTCTTGATGCGATCGAAGCGCGGAGTAAAGCCGATACCGGGACCCTGGGGAACCTCGATCGTGCCCCGGGGCGTGACGGTGACTTCCGGCTCGATGACATCTTCATGCCAGTACCGTTTGCTGGCTGTGACATCGCCAGGGAGAGAGAAATTCGGCAAAGTGGACATGGCGATGTTCTGCGCACGGCCGATGCCAGATTCGAGCATGCCACCACACCAGACGGGAATGGCATTTTTCCGGCAGAGATCGTGAATGCGCTTGGCCTCGAGCAGTCCACCGACGCGACCGAGCTTGATGTTGATGATTTTGCAGGCACCGAGAGAGATGGCGGCTTCGGCTTGTTCGTAGGTATGGATGCACTCGTCCAAGCAGATGGGTGTCTGAAGGCTTTTCTGAACTTCGACGTGACCGAACAGATCGTCCCAGCCAAGCGGCTGCTCGATCATCATGAGATAAAAGGCGTCGAGTTGCTTGAGCAACGGCCAGTCCTCTTTGCGATAGGCGGAATTGGCATCGACCATTAATTTGATGGCGGGAAAATCCTGACGGAGCCGTTGAACAGGCGCCAGATCCTTGCCGGGCTTGATTTTGATCTTGATACGCTGGTAGCCAGCGGCGAGTTCGGTTTTGACCGCGGCGACGAGTTCGTCGAGCGAACTCTTGATGCCGATGGAGACTCCGCAGGGGATCTCCTGTCGCTCGCCACCAATCAATTTCCATAAGGGAACATTCTTGAGCTTGGCTTCGGCATCCCAAATGGCAGTTTCGACGGCGCCTTTGGCCATGTTGTGCCCGCGGACCTGCTCAAGGAGTGGCCAGACGTCGGCTGCCGAGGCCAGTTCCCTGCCCTTCAGCATGGGCCAGAGGAACTCCTTGAGGACGTGCCAGGCCGTATCCGTGTCTTCCGGGCAATAGAAAGGTGTTTCCCCGGCGGTGCATTCGCCCCAGCCCGAGACGCCGCCGACGCTTGCTTCGGCAAGGATAATGCGGCGCTCTGTAACACAGTCCATGCTGGTTTCGAAGGGAGCGATGAGCTTCAGGCGAATTTCGCGAAGAGTAAGAGAGTTGAGGCGCATGAAGTGGCCGTTTATAAGTTATCAGTTTTTGAAAAAAAACAAAGTGCTGCATGAACATGGATTGGGCATCGAATTCACCGTCCGGACCGTCCCCGGCGCAGCCACGGCTCTGCCGGACTAGAGTCCGGATGGCAGTCAGCGTAGGTCAGGAACCGCAGTGCCACCTCCCGGAAGGCAGCCGGATCCACATGAAGAGGCCTCCGGCAAACCAGAATCAGAAGTCGGACCAGGGGGCGAGGCAATAGTCGGCGCCGGTGCCGGTGAAGCGGATGCCGGTGGCGGCGTAACCTCGGGAGAACCAGTGCGTAAACTCGGAACGGATACGGGATTGCAGCTCGATAATGGAAGCCGCATCGGGGGGAACGGCCTGTGCAACAGGCGTCGGGAGATGAATCAGGGCCGGGGCATCGGTCGGTTCGTGAGAAAGTTCCTGAATGGCGGCGATAACGCGAGGAGAGTCCAGGTGCCACTGGACGAGCAGGCGATCGGTCGGGATGCCGCGATGAAGTGGACTGGTTGTGATGCCGTAGAAATCGGGAATGTAGGTGCGGCAGATGCCGCCGAGTCGATTGAGATTGAAGTGAGCGTTCCTGGTTTCAAGCGGATCGAAGGTCCATTCGACAAGACGAATGCCGCGGCCGAGGGCCTCGTCGCGCTGGAAAAGCTTGAGTAGGCGGCCAATCCGGCGGTCGCGATGCGAAGCGAGGACCCCGGTCATGTGAGAGTGGAGATAGGGAATGCGGTCGTGCAGCCCGACAAGGGCTTTCGTAAAGCCGACTAGGGTATCGCCATCGAACGCGCCGAGGACCTGTCCGCCAGTGTGATGGGCGATGACAAAGGTGATGTACGGCTCGGTGTCGAGCTCATCGTCGCGCCAGATTTCGCGGGCGATCGCGACGCAACGATGGAATTCGTCGAGAGTGTGCAGCGAGCGGACGGTGATGTCGTTGGCCATGGGGCAGCTCTCAGTCGATGGTTGTAGATTTCAGATGCCTCATCCGGCGACCCGGAAGCGCGGGCGCGGGAAGCGGAACTTCGCTTGGCAGGACCTTGCAATCGAGGCCCTTTGAACATCCTCGCAGGATGCCCACCCGAGGACAAGCTGGCTTCGGCGGCCGGCAAGGACGCATCACCTCCGGGGCCCGGCGACGCGTTCGCGCTCCTTGGCCTGATCCCACAGGAATTCCATCTGAGGGCGGGGGAGTTCGGCGAGCGTCGTGCCTTGCTCGCGGGCGATGCGTTCCATTTCGCGGAAGCGCGAGGAAAATTTGGCGCTGGTCTTCTTTAAAGCGAGTTCCGGATCGAGGTTGAGGAAGCGGGCGACATTCACCGCGACGAACAGCAGATCTCCGACTTCGGATTCGATGGCTTGAGAGGAAGGATCCGCGTGCGGGGCAGAGCGCCCGGGCCCGGCTTGCGATTTCGGCTCTTCGCCCGCGTGACCAACGCGTCCGGCGAGGGCATCCTGGAGTTCCAGGGTCTCTTCGTGGAGCTTGGCGAGGATGCCTTCGAGATCGGGCCAGTCGAAGCCGATGCGAGCAGCCTTGCGAGTGAGTTGATAGGCCTCGAGGAGTGCCGGGAGGGTGCGTGGGACGCCGTCGAGGAGAGATTCGATGGCGGGTACGGCAGGGGAGGCGTTGGCTTGTCGGCGGGACGACGGCACCGCAGCAGGCTGAGCCAAGGACTGGCCACGCCGAGGACCGGATCTGGACTTGCGCTCTTCTTGTTTAATGATCTCCCAATTCCGAAGGACCTCGGCGGCATCCTTGGCCTGTTTTTCGCCGAAGACATGCGGATGGCGGCGGACCATTTTTTCGTGGATTTCGCCGATGACGGTGGTGATATCGAAGCGACCTTCCTCATGTGCGATCTGGGCATGAAAAAGAACCTGGAGGAGGAGATCACCGAGCTCCTCGGCGAACTTGCCGTCATCGGTGCTGTCGAGAGCGTCGAGGACTTCGTAGGCCTCTTCGATCAGGTAGGTACGGAGGGTCGAGTGGGTCTGTTCGCGATCCCAGGGACAGCCACCGGGCGCTCGCAGACGGGCCATCAGGGCGACCAGATCCTCGAAGGCGGGACCAACACGGGAGGGACGATAGGATTCCGGTTTGCGCGAAGTGCGAGCCGTGCGTTTGGAGTTTTTCCGCTGCGATTTGCGGGGCGCCATGTACCATTCCGGAAGAAAGAGGAGCGACGCAGATTTAACTGTACGGCGAGAGAGAGGGTTTGACAAGCGGAGGGAGCGGCAAACGGTTCGATATTCGTTGATCGGAGTTGCCTGACCACCTCCCCCTCGCAGAGTGCCCGGAGCGAAACGACCTAGGAGCGAATGCCGTCCCAGCTCGGAAGCAGCCGGGCTTGAGCCACAGCGATGCACAAAACTCGAGAGTGCGCGTCCAAAGATCGCCCCCCACCAAATAAAAAGGCCGCCCCGCTTTACAGCAAGGCGGCGAGTGTTCGGGGATTGAAGGGCTTCAGGCTTGCAACTTCCTGAGCGTCACAGCGCCAGCAAAGGCCAGGAGCGCGGAGAAAAGCAAAAAGAGCGTCGAAGGCTCAGGCGTCGGAACGTCGCCCACGACCGTGGCCCGACCACCCGTGGTATCCCGTGGAGCGTAGTCAATTCCTGTGCTGGAGGTAGAAGTAGGAATCCTCCCCGATCCAGAGTTCGTGGAGTCGACACCGCCCGGACCAAAACCCTCGGAACCTGCCCAGCTGTCAGAATGGGAGATGACACGTCCCCCCTCGACGCGGTTCAGCGTGGAACGAGCACCGTGGCGGTGCCCCCCCTCGGGGTGATCCGTCACCCCCGAAATCCAAGGTCCAGAGAAGCTATTTGCGGAATCAAAAGCTCCCGCGAATCTCACAGCATCGTGGCTGTCAGCCCGAACCTGAGGAGCGGAAACCGCGGCAGCAAAGGTCAAAGCACCAATCAGAAGGTAACTGCGCATTCCGGATTCTCCTCCGAGCCAGAGTCAAACAGTAGCCGAAAGCCAGCGAGAGCTCCCGACCAACACAGATGCAGGAGTAAACGGTGCAATTTACTGACCAAAGGATACGGACCGCTGTGAAAAACCTAACACACTCAAAGAGAAGACCTTACCTCAAATGGCAAAAGCGCAGGGAAAGGCCGGGTGTGCAAAGTAGTTCCTTTTGTTGGAGTTAAGTCTCTTGATCAATGGATCGTTGTCGACGAGCATAGGCAGGGATAAAAAGAGATTTGCAAGGGGAGCGGGAAGGGTTACGCTGCGTGGTTCGGCCGAAGGCGCCCGAACCGACAGGAGAGGCGGAGTGATGAAGAGCAGAACGGCAATGGGATGGATCGTCGCTGTACTGTTGATACCGCGACCGCAGGTAGCCCGAGCGGAGACGGCGCTTGGGGTGAGTCATCTGCGGTGCGAATACCAGATCGATCCGGTGGGCATCGATGTGCGGAAGCCGCGTCTGAGCTGGGAACTCGAGAGTTCGGACAAGAATGTGATGCAGACGAGCTATGAGCTGCAGACGGCGCGATCCGAAGAAGATCTGAGCAAAGGAAAGACGTTCTGGGAGAGCGGGAAGGTCGCGTCAGATGTCTCGGTCGGCGTGGAGTTCGCAGGGCCAGCGCTCGTCAGCGGGGCGATCTATTATTGGCGGGTGCGGGTCGCTGACAATCACGGGCATGTGTCGGAATGGAGCAAGACGGCGAAGTGGGAGATGGGCCTGCTCGACGCGGCGGATTGGAACGCGAAGTGGATTACCTCGGGCCTGATTGAGGATCCTACGAAATCGAATCCGGCTCCCCTGCTCAGGAAAGAGTTTACGTTGCATAAAAAAGTGCGGCCGCAGCGGGCGCGACTGTATGTAACTGCGATGGGACTGTACCAAGTGGAACTGAATGGCAGGCGCGTGGGAGACCAATACTTCACACCGGGTTGGACGGCTTATGATTTTCGTTTTCAATACCAGGCCTACGACGTAACGGAAATGCTCAAAACGGGAACGAATTGCCTTGGGGTGATGCTGGGGGACGGGTGGTACCGCGGGCCGCTGACTTGGGACATGAAGCGAAACAATTACGGGAAAAATCTGGGACTGCTGGCGCAACTGGTGATCACCTGGGCAGACGGGTCGAAGGAGACCGTGGCGAGCGACGGAAGTTGGAAGGCATCGACAGGGGCAGTACTCGAGTCCGGGCTTTATGACGGCGAGACCTATGACGCTCGACTTGAAAAGGACGGTTGGAGTGCGCCGGGCTTCGATGACCAGGGGTGGAGCAGCGTATCGGTGCAAGAGGCCCCACCGGCAAGACTGGTGGCAGCGGCAGGCCCCCCCGTGAAAGAGATCGAAGAGATCCGGCCGGTCAAGGTGTTGAAGACGCCCGCCGGAGAAACCGTCCTGGACATGGGGCAGAACATGGTGGGTTGGATGAGGTTCCGCCTGACGGCGCCGTCGGGGACGACGATAACGCTGCGGCACGCCGAGGTGCTCGATAACAAGGGGAATCTCTATACCGAGAATTTGCGGGCGGCCAAGCAGATCGTACGGTATACGGCCAAGGGCGGTGGAACCGAACTGTACCAACCGCACTTCACCTTTCAAGGATTCCGGTATGTGTCGGTGAGCGGGTGGCCGGGCGAGGTTAAGCCGGAACAGTTTACGGGAGTGGTGGTGCATTCGGCGATGGAGAGAACGGGCGCGTTCGAAACCTCCAGTTCCCTGCTGAACCAGTTGCAGCACAACATTCTCTGGGGACAGCGGGGAAACTTCCTGGATGTACCGACCGATTGTCCGCAAAGGGACGAACGGCTCGGCTGGACCGGTGACGCGCAGGCGTTTGCGCCTACGGCGTCCTTCAATTTCGATACGGCGGGTTTTTACGAGAAATGGATGAAGGACCTGGCATTGGACCAGCAGGACGATGGAGCGGTACCTCACGTGATTCCGAATGTACTCACCCATGACACCAGAAAGGAGTCGTCGGCCTCGGCGGGATGGGCGGACGCGGCAACTGTGGTCCCGTGGACGGTGTATCAGGCATTCGGGGATAAGCGCATTCTCGAGCAGCAGTACCCGAGCATGAAGGCCTGGGTGGAGTACATGCGACGGGAAGCCGGAAGCAGCGCGATCTGGAGGAGCGGATTCACGTTTGGGGATTGGCTGGCGTTTGCGACGACGGATGCAGATTATCCTGGAGCGACAACGGATAAGGACTTCCTCGAGACGGTCTACTTTGCGCGATCGACGGCGCTGCTGGCAAAATCGGCGGAAGCTCTAGGGAAGAAGGAAGACGCATCGGAGTATTGGGAACTCGAAACCAAGATCAAGAGTGCATTTCAGAAGGAGTTTGTGACGCCGAGTGGGAGGCTGTCACCGAACACGCAAACCGCCTATGCGCTGGCTCTGGCATTTGGGTTGTTGCCGGAAACACAAAGAGCAGAAGCGGCCGGCCGGCTGGCGGCAGACGTGCGGAACTTCGGCCATCTGACGACGGGATTCCTCGGGACGCCAGTCCTGTGCGCAGCATTGAGTGATTACGGATATCTCGATGAGGCGTACATGCTGCTGAACCGGACCGAGTACCCCTCCTGGCTCTATCCGGTGACCAAGGGGGCGACCACCATCTGGGAGCGGTGGGATGGAATCAAGCCCGACGGCAGTTTCCAGGACCCGGGGATGAACTCGTTCAACCACTATGCCTACGGAGCCATTGGGGAGTGGATGTACAGCGTGGTTGCGGGACTACAGATTGATGAAAAGCGGCCGGGGTATAAGCATATCTTGATTGAGCCGAGGCCGGGAGGCGCGCTGACACGGGCAACGGCATCGGTCGACAGCGTGTACGGGAGAGTATCGTCGGGATGGGAGATCGCGGACGGGAAGATGAAATTAAAGGTCGAGGTACCGCCAAATACATCGGCGACCGTGAAGATGCCAAGCGGGAAGGTGGAAGAGGTAGGGTCGGGACACTGGGAGTTTGAGGAACAGACCAAGCCGTAGCCTGGATCGCTGTATGGACGGCAAAGTGAAGGCGCGGGTGGGGAGGATGCGATGCGGATGAAGGTCCCTCGAGCGTGGATCGTGGCAGCGATTTTGATTTGCGCGCTTTGCCCAATAAGTAGGAATTGGGCACAGGAGAAACCGGGTGATGTCCCGCTCGACAGCCGGAGGGTAGAGGGAACGCTGGGTGTGGTGATCGTAGGAATGACCCACGGACATGTGGATGGATTTCTGTCTGCGGCAGCGAAGCGCAATGACATCGAAATTCAAGCAGTTGCGGAGCCGGATCGGGCCCTGTTCGACCAC
The DNA here is from genome assembly GCA_963842585.1 of Candidatus Acidiferrales bacterium. Taxonomy (GTDB): domain Bacteria; phylum Acidobacteriota; class Terriglobia; order Acidiferrales; family UBA7541; genus Acidiferrum. Next base: position 556,975 of record CAWJHG010000006.1, on the reverse strand, counting down.
TATGCGAAGAAATATGGGCTCGACGCCAAGTTATATCACGCCGATGTGAAAGAGATGTTGAAGAGCACACCGACCCAGGCGGTCCTGGTGTACACGGATACGTTTGATCACCGAAAGGTGCTGGAGATTTGCGCCGAGTACAGGGCGTCGGCGAACCTGCAGACTCGGACCGAGCCCTTTGTGGTGATGATGGAAAAACCGCTGGCGGTGAGCGCGGAAGACGCGCATGCCATCAAGGAGGCAGCCGAAAAGGCGAACATCACGGTGATCGTGAACTACTTTACGACCTGGGAGCCGAGCCGCCATGCGGCGTATGAGCTCGCAAAGAGCGGAGTGCTCGGCGAGGTACGGAGGATCGTGGCCCACGACGGTCATGGCGGGCCGCAAGAGATTGGCGTGGGACCGGAGTTTCTGGGGTGGCTGACCGACCCGAAACGGAATGGCGGCGGCGCGCTCTATGACTTCGGTTGTTACGGGGTAGATTTCATAACCTGGGCGATGGGCGGCGCACGGCCGCTGACGGTGACTGCAGTAACGCTGCACATCAAGCCGGACGTGTATCCTAACGTGGATGACGATGCGACGATTGTCCTGACGTATTCGAAAGCGGTGGGGATCGTGCAAGGATCCTGGAATTGGCCGTTCGGAAGAAGCGACGTGGAAATTTACGGCCAGACCGGCGAGGTGAAGACTCTCGGGCGAAGCGCGGTGGAATTACGGAAGGCCGGAGACAAAGAGCCCGCACGGGTAGAAGCGAAGGGCTTGCTGCCGCCGATGGATGATGAGCTAGCGTACTTGCGTGCGGTGCTCTCGGGGTTAAAGCCCGAGGGACCCGGATCACTTGAGGTAAACGTGGTGGTGGCGGAAGTTCTGGACGCGGCGAGGGAGTCGGCGAAGAACGGGAAGACAATTATCATGAGGAATGCCAAAAAGTAAGGAGCGGAAGTGAGGAGGAGCGAACTCACAGAGGAGTATAAGAGCGGGTGCTAGGGGGAACGGGGATGCGGAATTGGAGTCTGGGGATTGCGTTGCTGGGGTGGATGATGCTGGCTGCGCCCCGCGTTTGGCCGCAGGAGAAGCCTCGGCCGACAGCCAGGGAGGTGGTCGCGGCGATCCAGGAGCACGTGGGTGTGCCGTGGAATAAGGAGACCGTTGATACGTTTAAGGCGGGCAACCCGGATGCTCCGGTGACCGGGATCGCCGTAACGATGATGGCCACCATGGACGTACTGGAACGGGCGTCGGCGAAAGGGTTGAATTTTGTGATCACCCACGAACCGACCTTTTACGCGCACCTGGATAAGCCGGAAGGCCTGCCGGAGAACGATCCGGTCTGGGCGGAGAAGCGGGCGTTCATCGAAAAACACGGAATGGTGGTATGGAGATTTCACGATCACTGGCACATGCGGAAGCCGGATGGGATCGAGGCCGGAACGGTGCATGCCCTCGGATGGGAGAAATACCAGAGCACGGAGAATCAGTACTTGTTCGTGCTACCGGAAACGACCGTGAAGCAACTGGCCGAAGAGGTAGCGAAGAAACTGGGTTCGCCCGTCGTTCGGGTGGTAGGCAACCCCGAGATGAAGGTAACCAAAGTGGGGCTGAGCCCGGGAGCGGCGGGGTTTGAAGAGGAGACTCACGCACTCGAGCGCGATCAGGTGGAAGTTCTGCTGGTCGGCGAAACAAGGGAATGGGAGACGGTCGAGTACGCGGCGGATGCGGAGACACAGGGGCGCAGGAAAGCGCTGATCGTGATCGGGCATGTGCCGAGCGAGCAGGCCGGGATGGAAGAGTGCACGCGGTGGCTCAAAACGTTTGTAAACGGTGTGCCCGTCGAGTTCGTTGCAGCCAAGGAGCCGTTTTGGCCGGTGCCGGTAACGCTCGAGAAAGCAGCGCCCGAAAAGTCGAGTGGACCGAATCCGGCAGGAGCAGCGACCTTGCACGTGGAGCTGAGGATGGAGGATGAGACTGCCTTCATCGGAGAAGCCGAACTGCGGCTGGTGACGGAAGAAGGGAGAGAGGTTCGCGGAAAACCAAGCGCAGTGCCGGGACAGACGACCTTCTCCGGTCTCGTGCCTGGAAAGTACACCGTGGAGGTTTCCGCGCCGGGGTATGAGACAACGGAGGTAAGCAGCGGGATCGAAGCGGGACCGCGCGAACGCACGCTGTACGTCGTGATGAGGCCGCAGCAACTTGCCATCAGAGAGGTTGGAAAGCTGGAAACGCCGGCTGCCGGTCCGGCGGCGGGAAACAGTACCGTTTCCCCGGTGGATGCGTTTAAGGCCAGTGAGGCGTGGAAGAGGGATTTTCCGTTGTTAAACGAGTGGGAAACGTTTCCGCCGGCGGTGAATCCGAGCGTGAGCTGCCCGGCGGAAAAAGTGCTGCAGGGAGTTGCGGAGCGGATGAAAGAGTTCGTGGGCAACCTTGAGAAGTTCACCGCGACCGAACAGGTGCTGCACTATGCGCTCGAACCGGGCAAGCACCAACCCCCGCCGGAACGGAAACAGTTCGAGTATCTGGTGACGGTGTCGCAGAACCGGGTGGGGACATTTTTGCTGGACGAAGACCGCGACGGAACCGTGGATCCGGGGATATTCCCCGGGAAAGTGGCGACCATGGGATTACCGGCACTCGATTTGATCTTCCATCCAGTGATGGCGGGCGACTTCGATTTTACGTGCGAGGGCCTGGGGCGGGCGGGAGGGCGAGCCGCCTGGCAAGTGCATTTTGCGCAGCGGGTAGACCAGCCGGTGCGGATTCGGGCGTATCGATTGAATGGAGTTACCTATCAGGTTCATCTGCAGGGGCGCGCGTGGATCGATCCCGGAAGCTTCCAGGTGATGCGGATGGAAACGGAACTGCAGGCGCCGATTCCTGAGATTTTCCTGGCCGAGGAGCAAATCGCCATCGAGTACGCACCGGTACGGTTCAAGACGCAGAACATCGAGATCTGGCTGCCCAACGAGGCGGAATTGCACGTGGTGCGCAAGAATCACGTTTATTTCAGGCGGCACACGTTTACGAATTTCAAGCTGTTTAATGTGGAGACGGCACAGAACATTCAGGCGCCCAGGGGATCGTACAGCTTCATGAACAGTTCGAATTATGAGATCCGGGGTGTGTTGACCGTTACCACGGCAATCGGAGAGCAACGGGAAAGCGTCTCGGTCAAGGTGGTGGTGCCGGCAAAAGGAAGGGTCTTCAAACTGGTGGGTTCGGGGAAGGACGTGGACCTGCCCGCAGCTGCGGTCGAGTCGGCGACTTTCGTGCATGATGGGAAAGCGGAATGGATAACGGTGCAAGCGAATCTGACGAAGGAGACGGCGCTCGACGTGATCGCGGAGACGGCGATAACCAAGCAACCGTAAGGGGTGGTACAAAAACCGGATGGGGAGAGTGGGAGCGGAGAAGTGCATGGGGCGGCGCGGTCGGTATCCCGCCTTTTTTGTTTTCCGGTTCACTCGGCAGGGCGGCCGGCTATCGACCACAGGTCCGGCACCGCAGGACGATCACGGGGAAGGCGGTTTCCATTTGTTCAGGAAGTCGAGAATGTCCTCGGGAGCCATGGAGCGGGCGGCTTCAAATTCTCCACGCTTCTGGCTGAACAGGAGTTTGCCATCGGCAGCAAGGACGGCTATGGCAGGGACGCCACGATTAAGAGGAACATCGTATTTTTGGGCGATGTCGAGGTTTTTGTCCATCTGACCGATATCCACATGGACGACCAAAAAGGACTTGTTGAGGGTAGGGGCGATTTCGGGGCTGTGGAAGGCCTCGTCAAGAACATGGCAATCGAAACACCAGTTGCCGCCAAAGACCACCAGAAGACGTTTGTGGGAAGCAGCTGCGGCAGAGAGAGCTAGCGAGATCTCCTTCTGAGCATCAACGTTTGGCGGATAGATCTCTTTATTTGTGATGGGTTGGCGAAGCCGGGCAGGAGCGGAGTGCTGCGAGATCGCAAGGAGCCACTGTCCGCCCTGGTGGAGCCAGCCCTGCGCCATAGCGAGGTATTGCTTCTTGACCGCACTTCCCTCTTTAGTGCTTACGGTGATCTCGAGGAGAAGAAAGTGGATATCGGGCTGTGAATCGTCGGCCTTGACAATTTCGGCGGACAGGCTTGTGAGGCCCTTGGATTTCCAATTGCACCAGAAGGCGATTTCATCCTGAAGGGCGACAGGCTTCTTGTCGGGCCCGGTAATCTGTGGTGCGGGAGTTTTGGAGTAGAGGGCGCCGAGGGCGACGGGATCTCCCGTGCGGACTGCAGCCCGCCATTTTTCGAGAGGCGGAAAACTGGCAGGAGGAGACATCTGGCGAGCGGAGATCGAGGCGGCGAGGAAAAGGGTCAAGAAGAGAGTCGTTAGGCAACGCATAGGTTGTAGACGTCAGAATAACATGAGGGGTGAGTGTCCCGAGAGCCGAGTGAGGAAGGCGTAGGAAGGAGAAGTCAGCAAAGGGATCGAAGGCGAAAAACGGGTGCGCGGCTAAACATGAAAGCAGGAGCAAGCTCCACTTGGATAGATAGGACAGGCCCGTTCTGGTTCGTTGACTTGCAGAAGCGGGCAACCTAATATGAGCGCCAAATGGCAGAATCTGAACAGATTATCGGCGAGGTCGTGTCCCATTACCGGATCCAGGGAAAGTTGGGCGCAGGTGGCATGGGAGTGGTGTACCGGGCGCTTGATGAGCAGTTGCAGCGAACCGTCGCGCTGAAGTTCTTGCCTGCAGGATTGGCGGCTAACCGGACCGAACGGGAGAAACTATTGCAAGAAGCCCGGGCCGCCTCGGCCCTGGATCATCCGAATATTGGGGTGATTTACGGACTCGAGGACGCTGGTGACGGCAAGTATTTCATCTCGATGGGGTATTACGAGGGAGAGACACTTTCCGAGCGACTGGCCGGAGGGACTCCTTCCTTGCGGGATGCATTGGACCTGGCGATCCAGATTGCCGGGGGCCTTGCCGCAGCGCATGCACAGAACATCGTGCATCGTGACATCAAACCGGGAAACATCATCGTCACCAAAGACCATCAGGCGAAAATCGTGGATTTTGGATTGGCGCGCGTGGTGGCCGCGACCAACGCGACATTGACGGTAAACACGAGCGGAACGCTGCCGTACATGTCGCCCGAGCAGATTCTCGGCGAACCTGTGGATCCGAGGGCGGATGTCTGGGCGCTTGGAGTCATCCTGGTCCAGCTGCTGACCGGGATCCACCCCTTTTTGCGGGACAGCAGCACGGCAATGACGTTTGCCATCCTGAACCAGGCACCGGGAGGGATCGATCATGTACCGCCCGGGCTGCAGCCGATCGTCTTCCGTGCGCTTTCAAAGCAGCCCGAACACCGTTACCCGAGCGGGAAAGAGATGCAGGCGGAGCTGCAGGCGGCGCGGGCGGTGATTTCCGGGCCCGGCGCGGCGGTGATGCAAAACAGCGGACCGGTGCGAACTCCGTCAGCCAGCGAATTGAAATGGATCGCCGAGAAAGCGTCCAAGCCACGATGGGCGGCACCGGAAACGGGTAAGGGCCAGAACAGAAACGTTCGGATCGGCGTTGGCCTGTTGTTGTTGGCGTTGCTCGTGGGGGTTGGCGCGCTGCTGTCGGAACGAGGAAGGCTCGAGATTGCGCGATTGCTCGCTCCGAGCGTCCAGCAACACATCGCGGTGTTGCCCTTTGAAGATGCGGGAGGAGATGCGTCGAACCAAGCGGTCGCGCAGGGGTTGATGGACTCGCTGACGAGCAAGCTGTCGAACCTCGATGCAGGACAGCAGTCGTTGTGGGTACTGCCGTCGAGTGTCGTCCGGAGCCGGAAGGTGACTGAGCCGGCCGGCGCCGCGCGTGAACTGGGCGCGACCATGGTAGTGATGGGCAGCCTGCAGCAGGCTGGTCAGGTAGTCCACCTGACTGTGAATCTGATCGATGCCAAGAACCTCAGGCAGATCGGCAGCGCATCGCTCGAGGACCGTTCCGGAAACATGGAAGCGCTCGAGGACGAAGCGGTGACGCGACTGGCGAAGATGATGAATCTCCGGGTGACGCCGGAGAAGTTACGCGCCGAGGGAGGTGGAGCCGCACCGGCAGCGTATGAGTCCTACCTGAAGGCGCTCGGGTATATGCAGCGGTACGACAAAGCTGGGAACCTGGACCAGGCGATCTCCGAGTTGAATAGCGCTGTCGGGACCGATCCGCAATTTGCATTGGGATTTGCTTCGCTCGGAGAAGCATACCGGCTGAAGAACCAGCTGGACCCGAACCCGAAATGGATCGAAGAAGCGAAGGCCAATCTTGATCATGCGGTCCGACTCAACGACCGGCTTGCCGGGCCGTACAACTCCTTGGGACGCCTGCATACGGACCTGGCACAGCATGATCTGGCGCTCGAGGAGTTTCAAAAAGCCCTGGACATCAATCCGCGGGATCCTGCAGCCCTGCTTGGCATCGCCGGGGTCTACGAGCGCCTGGGGCGAACCGCCGACGCAGAAGGCGCCTATAAAAGGGCCATCGCATTGCGGCCGGATTACTGGGACAGCTACAACAGCCTGGGGGGATTTTACGACCAGCAAGGAAGATTCGCGGATGCAGTGGTGCAATACAAGAAGGTCATTGAGCTGACGCCCGACAATGCGGCGGCTTACAGCAACCTTGGCGCAGAATACGAGGCGATGGGGGATGCGGCATCGAACAGACTGGCTGAAGAGGCTTTCAAGAAGTCGATCCAGATCTCCCCGACCTATCCGGCGTATGCCAATCTCGGCAATTTTTACATGGGTCTGTTTCGTTTTGACGAGGCGGCCGCGGCGACGCGGCGCGCGCTGCAATTGAACGACAAGGATTATCGGGTGTGGTGCAACCTGATGCTCGATGAGCTCAACCGGAATAACGCGTCGGGCGCGGGGGATGCCAAAGAACACGCCGAAAAGTTGTTGGAAATATACTTGACGACCCACCCGCAGGATGCTCTGGCCATGTCTTGGATGGCCCTGTTCCGGAGCGAGGAGAAACAGAGAGAGAAAGCGCTGCAACTGGCGGAATCGGCGGCGACGCTTGCACCAAAGGACGCTCTGGTGTTATTGAATCTGGCAGAAGTCGACGAAAATCTGGGCGATCGGGCCGGCGCAATCAAGATGGCGGAGGAGAGCCTGAAAAACGGTAGCAGTATGGATGATCTGAAGACCCGACCGGGTTTGAAAGGCGTCTTGACGGACGCGGACTTCCACAGGGGTGGAGGCAATGGACGGTAAAGAAGGAGGAACAATGGCAACCACCGGGAAAATGGATGGGACGGTGACGATCGAGAACGGGGCACCTCTTCCGGGACAGGAGGAAGTGACCATTCCACCAGATGGGAGGGTGGAGTTTACGGCAGGGGACCCGGGCCCTTACCTTCTGCAGTTCATCGAGGAGAGCACGGGGAAATATCCAGCGGTGTGGCTGTATCTGGACGCGAGCAGTCCAGTCGTCGTGCAGGCGGGCCCGGGCGAAAGTGGGAAGAGCTGCCCCTACAACGTGTACAGAACCAGCGTTACCAAGAGGGGGGCCACATTGACCAGCGAAGGAAAAGCCGCCGGAGGCGGGAATCGGATCATCATCAAGTCCTGACACACAAACTCCGAGGCTAGCGGGACGAGGTCCCGGACGCCCTGACGGGCGAGGGGGTCGGTGTCGGCCAGGAGGGATGCCGATTCCCTTCCCGTGATAAACTGGGTGGATACCCAGAGGAACGAGGTATTACAACGTGTCGGAACACAAAGAAGAGGGATTCAAGGTGATTGACCGGCGGCCGTTCACGGCCGAAGGAGAGATCCGCAAGGATGTGGTCGAAGAGCAGGAGCGGGAAGCCAAGCGGGAGGAGGTCAAGGCCGAGGCGAAAGCCGCCGCGAATGCAAACGCCGAAGCCGCAAAACCAGCAGCGGAGACTCCCAAGAAACTGGCGGCGTTTGAGAATTTGGTGCGTATGATCGGGAGCAATGCAGCCATGGTGCTGGGGGCCTATGCGGACCCGAACACCGGCCAGCCGATGCTCGACCCGGATGCAGCGCGGGAGTTGATCGATATGTTGGACGCACTGCACCAGAAGACCAAGGGAAACCTGGCGCCTGAAGAGGACGAGATGCTGCTCGACCTGCTGGGGAAATTGAAGCTGACCTACCTCGAAATATCGAAGGCGATGGCGGCGGAGATGGCCAAGGTCACCGCCCAGGCAAAAGGTGGGAAGAAGTAAAGGAGTTTCCCCGAGGGCCCGAGGCACACCGGGACGGACGACCAGCTTGTTGAGGACGGCGCGATGTTTATCGCGCCGTTTTTTTTCGATTGCGCTGGGGCTCGGCGTTGCCTCGCTACACAAGAGAATCAAGACGGAGCAGCTGGCCGTTCCTCTGTCAGGGCGAGCTGCCGTGCCGATGCCCCAAACAAGCGCGAGGCGGATACAATAGGGGGATGGCAGCGGAGAAGATACGCATCACGGTCATGGGCTCTGGCACGAGCATGGGCGTGCCGACGCTCGGGTGTCACTGCGCGGTTTGCGATTCGACCGACCCGCACGACAAGAGGCTGCGCCCTTCCCTGCTGCTCTCGCGCGGCGGACAGAATGTGGTGATCGATACCACACCGGATTTCCGGACCCAGGCGCTGCGCGTGGGGCTCGACCGGCTGGACGCGGTGGTGCTGACGCATTGCCACGCCGATCACATTCTAGGGTTCGACGATTTGCGGCCCTACAATTTCCGGCAAAAGGGCGCGATCCCGGTGTACGGGACGGACGAGACATTCCGTGTGGTGAGGCGGGTGTTTTCCTACGTATTCGACAACAAGCCGACGCTCAGCAGCATCCCGAGCGTGGAACTGAGAGAGGTGAACGGACCGTTCCCGCTGCTCGGGATTCCGTTTATTCCTGTGCCTTTGCTGCACGGAGAGATGGATGTATTGGGCTTCCGGTTCGGCCGCGCAGCTTATCTGACCGATTTCAGCCGGTTGCCGGAATCGAGCATGCCGTTACTCGAAGATCTGGATGAGCTGATTCTGGATGCGCTGCGGGATATTCCGCATCCCATGCATCAGACGGTGGAGCAGGCGCTGGCGCTGATCGATCGCCTGAAGCCCGAGCGGGCCTGGTTCACACACATTGCCCACGATCTGCCGCACCAGGAGACCAATGCGCGATTGCTCGAGGCCGGCTACCCCTTCGTGAAACTGGCCTACGACGGATTGGGACTGGAAGTGGCAACGGAATCTCCGGCCGTAGAGCGGGCCACGAAAGCCCTCTCGGTGCACGTGAATATTCCAACCGGCGGAATCAATGTCTTCTATTCGGCAGCGGACTGGGCGGCCAGGCACGGGGGAAGCGGGCGGGGCAGCGTTATCGCGATTGGGACATTCGATGGAATTCACCTGGGGCACCAGGAAGTGTTGCGGTATGCCATCGCACGCGCCAAAGAGTGCAACGCGGTAGCCACAGCTCTGACCTTTGAACCTCCCCCGCTGAAAGTGTTGCGGCCGGAGACCGCGCCAGCGCGCATTTCGACCAACCAGCAGCGTATGGACTGGTTCGATGCGGTAGGGATGGAAGCGGCGGTGGTGTTGCCGTTTACCAAGGAGCTGGCGGCGCTCTCGGCCGAAGAGTTCGTCGAGGAGATACTGCTGAAACAGTTAAAGGTGCGCGCCGTGGTAGTCGGAGACAATTTCCGGTTCGGCAGCAAACAGGCGGGCGATGTGAAGTACCTGCGGGAACTGGGCATGCGGAATGGATTTGAGGTAGTGGTCCACACACCGGTGCGGCTGGATGGGGAGGTGGTCTCGAGCACGCTGATCCGAAAGCTGGTGAGCGAGGGTCGCGTGCGAAGCGCGGCTCGAATGCTGGGACGACCGTTTGCCCTGACCGGAGCGGTGGTCAGCGGGACGGGGACGGGAAGAAAATTCACATTCCCAACACTAAATTTGCAGCCGGAACAGGAGTTGTTGCCCGCACGAGGGGTGTACATTACGCGGACGGTACTCGAAGGAGAGTCGAGCAGTCACCGGAGCGTAACGAATGTGGGCATGCGACCGACATTCAATGGAGCCGGCTTGAGCGTCGAGACGCACCTGCTGGACTACTCGGGCAACTTCGCACCGAAGTCTATCGAGGTGCGGTTTTGGAAGAGATTGCGTGCGGAAAAGAAGTTTGCCGGGCCGGAGGAGTTGAAGGAACAGATTGCCAAGGATATCGCACGGGCGAATACGTTTTTTACCAGGTTGCGAAGGGCACGGGCCAGGGGCATGCGGATGACGGCGGAATAGGAAAGCAGAACAGTTTGCCGGGTTCGGTCTTAACAAAATCCTCACGAAGTTCTCAGGACTTTTCAGCATCTGAAAATCTAACCTCCAGAATGTTAGAGCAGGATCTCCTGCGATTCTGGGGTGGAGCCGATGTCGTTTAACGTATTTATTGCCGTGTGTGTGCTGGGCATAGATTTCCTGATCTATGTCCTGTTTCAGTGGACGTATGGGGATAAGCGCCGGGAGATGACCGAGCGAGTCGAAGCGCACAGGAAGGTGATCGGGGGGCAAGCGAACAAGCCTTTTGTGGTGCGATCCGGCATGCCAGGAGCCGAGACCCAGCTGCGAATACAGATGGTTCGGGAACGGATGGCCAAGGCCAAGCCGGGAGCCCTGGGGGCGGGCGAGTCCTATAACCGGCGCATGGCCTAAGGAGTTGCCTAGGTTGTGCGAAGTGCGGAAATAGTGAAGTCAGGAAAGGAATCAAGGACCGAACGTCAAAATGCCTCCTAGGACCGCGGCTCGAACGGATTGAGCCGCGTTTCGTTTTGTGGTGGAGCAGAACGGCCGCGAACGATCAGGCAGCGTTCGGGCCGGCCAGGAAACCGCCGTCGAGGACCAGGGATTGACCGGTCATGAAGGAGGCCCGTTCCGAGCACATCCACAACACGGCTTCCGCGATTTCCATGGGCTTTCCAAAGCGACCCAGGGGATAGAAGCCGAGTGCCCACTTGCTGACTTCCGGCGCGCCAAAAAGACGCTCGCCCATCGGCGTTTCGATGATGCCCGGGCAGATCGAATTCACGCGAATTCCGTTGCGCGCCGTCTCGAGGGCGGCGGATTTGGTAAGACCCATTACGGCGTGCTTGCTGGCGCAATAGGTCGCAGCACCCACCGCGCCGATAAAACCTGCGACAGAGGCCATGTTGACAATGGCCCCTCCTCCGGTTTGTCGGGTCATTTGCTGAATTTCGTATTTCAGGCAAAGCCACACACCTTTCACGTTGATGTCCATGGTGCGATCCCAATCCTCTTCGGACTGTTCGGCGATAGGTACCCAGTTGCCTTCGACGCCTGCATTATTAAATGCGATATCGACACGGCCAAATCTTTCAACTGTTTTGTGAACAAGCGCCGCGACATCCGCAGCCTTGGCCACATCGGTTCTGACGAACAGACCATCGCCCCCCGCTAGGCGAAGCAGGTCCATGGTCTCCTCCCCTTCCTTTTCGCGTCGGCCTGCAACGACGACTTTGGCCCCGGCTCTGGCAAACAGCACCGCGGAATCACGGCCAATGCCCGAGGTTCCGCCAGTGACAATCGCAATTTTGCCGCAAAGATCGGGGGTCATGAAGGCTCCTTCGACCGAGTGATGGAATGGATTTCGATTAGGGCGCAACAGAGTGTAGGGCGCGCGGGAAAAATCGTCAAATACGGCAAACCAGGAAAAGCTAAGAATCTCAGGGGCGCTGGGCGAGGGAGGATTTCTCCTCGGCAGCTAGACAGGCGTTGCAGATGCCGCCTACTTCGGTGCGGGAAACGGTAACCTGGATGTCGCAGTCGGTGGCGATCTGTTGCTTGAGCTGCTCGTAAAGGCGGGATTCGAATTCGCGGACCTTGCCGCACCGCAGACAAGCGACGTGGATATGGTCCCGGGGGCCGTGCGTTTCATAATAGTGGCGGTCGCCGCGAAGGTGCAGGAGATCAAGCTCGTCGATGAGGCCCTCTTTTTTCAGCAGGTCAATGGTGCGGTAGACGGTGACGAGATGGACTTCGGGATTGATTTTCTGGGCGCGTTCGAGGATTTGGTCGACGTCAAGATGCTGTTCGGCGGAATCCATGACCTGAAGAATGACACGGCGCTGGCGGGTCAGCCGAATATGTCGCTTGCGGAGAGTCTGCTGGAGATGTCCGGCGGCTTCAGCGGCGTTGATGCGCTCGCCGGAAGAAACACGATGCGTAGGAGTAGCTGGCATGGAGCGATCCTCGGAAACGACAGTTTAGCAGGAAGGCGGGTCTGGGGTTAAGGGTTTCGGGTGGCCAGGACGGCACCGGATGAATGAGCAGACGAGAGTCAGATTTTTTGATTCCTATCGACCCGTAACATCCATTCGTAGACTCTAGGCCCGCCACGGTAGACTCGATGACGCTGTTGCTATGCCGGTTGATCGCGCCTTCTCGGTGCACGATTCGCTCTTGCAGGCCACTAGGAACCAAATCCGGGTCGATTGACCCGTTTTTTTTCTCTACCATTCGGTTTTTCCTGGTGTCTCCTCGTTCCGCCTTAATGCCAGGATCCTGGTCAGCATCCACTGATGCAAAACCGCGCTCGACGCTCGCGCCCATTCCCGGGGTATCCGGTGCACAACGGGTTCAGTCAGCGTTCTGGCCTCCCCATCCCCGAGCCTCCCCAGACATTAAAATCGAGCGATTTCCTCGACTGCGCTGCTCGCCCGGTTCGGTCCCCTCCCTGACCTCCCGCAGATCCAGCCGTTCCCCCTTCACTCCTGTTTCACCTGCTCCGGCCATCCCGTTTCCGGGGACTTCTTCAACGCAAGGAGGGCCTCACCGAACAGAGCTGGCGTCGGTCGCCGAAGCCGAGGAATCCCCCAAGCCGGAGTAGAAGAAAACCCCCTTTTCGTTGCGTTTTGCAGGCATACTGGAGGCTGACTGGGAAGGCAAATACTTATTCTCCACTTCACGCACACCGCTGTCCGCGCGCACTGGCTCCTGCCCAATGCTCCGTTCACAGCGCATGAAATTCCCTCCCTGCTTTTTCAGTTGGCCAGTTTCCCAGCTCTAGAAGAGCCGTAGCCAAGTTGTATCCGAGACAGAGTCCAAGCTAGGATTTCCGTTAGACCAGCTTACAAATGGAAGGTCCACAGACCGCGCACCGCGCGGCGGTCGGAAGAGAGCAACCATCGGTGCACACCTCAGAAGTTCTTCAAGCATGGGGCAAGATCCTCAAGGGTGAGCAACCCTCGCTTTCGATCGAAATCACCAAGGAATGCCCCTTGAAATGTCCGGGCTGTTACGCCTATGACGATGCCCATCTCGGCGGGGGCGGACAAACACTCCGCGACCTGAACGATCGAAGGGGCCAGGCCTTGGTGGACGGAGTGCTGGAAGTTGTCGATCGCCTAAAGCCATTGCACTTGTCGATTGTCGGCGGCGATCCGATGGTCCGCTATCGCGAACTGGAACTGATGATCCCACCCCTACTGGCACGCGGAGTCCACGTGCAGATCGTTACCAGCGCGTTTCGCTCCCTGGGTCCCACCTGGCCGCAACTCGACCACCTGCACGTCGCCGTGTCCATCGACGGACTACAACCAGAACATGATGCGCGGCGGGCACCTGCAACCTACGACCGCATCCTGCGCAACATTGCGGGACAAAGAGTCACCATTCATTGCACGGTTACCGGTCAAATGATGAAGCGTCCCGGCTACCTCGGCGAATTCCTCAAATTCTGGACGCCCCGCCCGGAGATTAAGAAAGTCTGGTTCAGTCTGTTCACACCGCAGGTCGGCGACCACATGCCGGAAATCCTGACTCCGGACGAGCGGCAACTGGCCATTGCGGAAATGCTGCAATTGCGTAAACAATATCCAAAACTGGATATGCCGGAAGCGGTGATTCGGCAATTTGCCTCACCACCGCAAAATCCACAGGATTGCGTGTTCGCGCGCACGACCCAGACGTTGTCGGCAGACCTTGAAACAAAAATCACTCCCTGCCAGTTTGGCGGAACTCCGGATTGTTCTTCCTGCGGGTGCATTGCATCGATGGGCCTGGCAGCAATCGCGGCGCACAAATTGGGAGGGATACTCCCGGTGGGCGCCATATTCAGGACATCTCTCAAAATTGGCGAGCTCAGGGCGCGAGCCAGAGAAAAGCCCGGACGACGACCTCCAGTCGGAGAGCCGCTGCCCATCTTGCAAGTCCGAGACTCCAGTTGTTCGAACGCGGAACCAAGCGCGAAATAGACCGTGAGGACAGAACTCCAACCCGATTTGTTGCTCACTCGGCCGGAGAGAGAGATCGGCCACCTTCGGAAGTTATCCGCTCGCCTGGGAAGTGATCCCCTGCTCGTTCAGGCAAGCAATGGCAACACCTCGATCAAGCTCGGCGGAATTCTATGGATCAAGGGCTCCGGTAAATGGCTTGCCCGAGCAGGCCAGGAAGATATGCTCGTTCCGGTTGCACTGTCTGAAGCATGTGAGGCTTTGCGGCAAGGCAGGGAAATCACCCGGCCGCACGCTTCAATTACTCCCATGCGTCCTTCCATCGAAACTGCAATGCACGCCGTACTTCCTCACCGTGTCGTCATCCACGTGCACTCGATTAATGCGATTGCCTGGGCGATTCGACTGGATGGCCACGACGAACTCGGGGCCCGGCTCAAAGGTTTACGCTGGCAATGGATTCCTTACGTCGCCTCGGGTGTTCCGCTGGCCCAAGAAATAGGGATGGCCCTGGCCCGAGCGAAGGAGACCAACGTTTTCCTGCTTGCCAATCACGGACTGGTCATCTGCGGCGAAGATTGCGCCGAAACCGAACAGTTGCTGCACGACGTGGAACGTAGGCTGATGATTCCTCCACGTGCCGTTCCCCTCCCCGATGGCGGCGCGCTAGAGAACATCGCGCCGTTCGCCAGATCGGAGCATCCACGTTTCGATCGATTGCGCGCCCTGGCCACGGACGAAGTCTCACTCAGAATTCTGAAGGGCGGTGTTTTGTATCCCTGCCAAGCTATTTTTTTGGGTTTGGATGTGCTGGTCGTCCCGCCCGCCTTATCCGCGTCCCGATGGATTGAACATACCGGCGGCCAGGGACAGACTCCTGCGTTTGTAGTGGTCGAGGGGACCGGGGTGCTGCTCCACGAGAAGATTACCGGCGCTCAGCGGGCCACGCTGCTCGGGTTGGTCGAAGTCATACGGCGAACGGACACTTCTATGCGGCTTCGCTACCTGACCAGAGAAGAAGTTGAAAAAGTGCTCAACGAGGGCGGCCGTGGATACAGAGACGAGGCAGAGACGGAGGAAAGTTCAAATCCCTGTGAGGCGCTTGAGGCATTCGACCAGAAACCCGAGGCCGAATACAACCGCGACACCTGCTACTCCTAGTGGCCTGAATCAACCGATTGTGTACTCGGACGGGGCGGCTGTAGGAGACGAATGGCTGTAGTGCCCGATGTAACGAATGTGCTGCCTATTCAGATCAGAGACCGAAGCGACTACCTCTCGCGCGATGCCGCCGGGATCGATCCTGCTCTTGTGCGCGGATTATTCATCAGCGACCCCATGGATCTCCGAGCCTCAAGGCTGATCGCTCGCACTGTCGGTCAGGAAGACGACGAATTCGCTCGAGCTGTGCTCACTGTTGCGATGGCTGCACTGTTACAGTGACCCTCCAGAAAGTGGTTAAGCCACTCGTCTCGTCAGTGGATTCGTAGTCTTTGGAGAAGATTGTGCCCGTCGCAAAGTCAGGTCGAAGCACATTCGGACCTACATAGGGAATGAAAACGCCCTGTGCGTCCCAAGATGAAGTGTTCGTCCAAGAACCTGCATCCATCCCCGAAGCTATTATCGTCATGGTATCGACACCCGATGTGTCCACTGGGCCTTGGTAGAACAAGGGGTCCACCATATACGGCCCCTGGTCGTCTCGCAACACGGGCAGGATTTCTAAGACATCTTGTAATAAGCCTGGGGCAGTGATTTCAAAGGCACCGTTTTGGTTCACGGAAAGGCACCCAGCAGGTGCACAGGCCGTTACATCAGAGGCGATGTCGTACAACCCCGCGGTCGAAACGGAGAGGCACTTTCCGGTGCTATCAAAGGTGGCTGTTCCGGACCAAGCCGCGTTTATCTTGGAAGTATAAGAGTACGTAACGTCCGAGTATCCAAACGAGCCTGTCAAGCCCCCCACCGTTCCGGCAGTCCAATTGAGGGTGTAATAGTTCGTCGGCTGGACGGGATTGACCTTCACAGTGATTGATGCGCTCTGCGGCGTGCCACACTGCCCGATGGCGGTGACCGTCAAGGTTACCTGAGGGCCTGGCCACTCCGCCGTGATCGTTCTGTTATCTACACTGACACGCCGAGGTTGATCAGATTGCCATGCAACAACTGTACCCGCAGGAAATTGGGTAGAATCGAGCACCTGGCTAACGCTTACGCTTTGGCCAGTTGTAAGCGTGAGTTCCGACTGCAGAAGTTGCAGTGGGGCTAGCGGTTGACATGCCGTTGTCCTCGGATTCACAGTGACAGGAATGCTTCCGACGACAGGCGAGGCGGCGCACTGCGTCACAGTCGCGCTAAGATTGGCTTGTCCTTGTGACTCACCGGTAATAAAAGTCCCGAACGGTTCGGACTCGAGATCTACTACAGCCGGGAGGCTTGATGCCCACTGAACGGTTGATCCAGGCGGGACTTGGTTGGGATCGAAAACCTCGCTGAGATTTTCGCCTTGTCCGACCTGGAGGCTGACCAATGGTTCCTCAAAAACAACCTTAGTGTAAGGTTGACACAAGGAACCCAAGGTCCGAATCAGCGAATCGACGTCAGGACCGGCGTCTCCCAAGTCGTCGAGCAGCGCCTGAAGCGAAATAAGGTTGTTCTTATGCTTCTGTAACAATGTTGGATCCGTACTACACACACAGGCTGTCTCTTCATCCGCGTCGAAATTAGCAAGCGCCACTAGAAATGCGTTGTTACCGCTTTGCTCGAGTGTGTCGAGGTCATGAAATCCAATGATTTCTGAGTCGATGAGGAAGTCACTCTCTTTAAGCCACCATAGGTATTCGCGCGCGGCCGGTTTGAACGAGGGGAGGTCAGTAACGTTTTGCAGGCCTGGCAAGATGGAGCTGTTGAACCAGGACGTCATGTACGCTATGTCGTTTATGCGCTGCAGCTCTGGGTCCGAAACACAGTAATACTGATTGGCTATCTCTTGGCTAGCCAGCTGTTGCGGCGTCCAAGTGGGGTCCGCCGACCAAGCGCCTGAACAGGGGAATGGACCCACACCGTAATCACTGAAGTGCAAGAGCTGAATTCTGGCCATATTGCCGTCGACGAGTGCAATATCGTGGTAGAACTGAGTTCCGTCATCCTGGAAAACATACGCCGCCGTGTTCGCGGGATTCGGCGAGGATGGCAGTTGAAACGTCAGGGTGACAGGTCGAACGAACTGTAAGCCTCGCGGTTCCAGTTGGACTCCTGCGAGCCAAGTGATTCCTTTTCGAGGAGGTTCGCTCAAGGGGGTTATCGAAATGGCTGTGGAATCGAGGATCGCGTTTGCGGGAATGACCAATGTGGCTTGCCCACCCGGAATGGGGACGGAAAGAGTGCCCCCGTTCGGAGATATGGTGGAGGTGACGGTTGCGCCTTGGACCACGGGCGGGGGGACCATGAATAAGCTACTGGAGCCAGAGCTCCCCCCCGCCGCGTTCACAACCGTCACCGAGGCGCTGCCTTGGGTCGCGATGTCGTCGGCTGGCACAGTCGCAGTCAACTGCGTCCCCGAAACAAACGTCGTAGACAGGCCAGAGTTGTTCCACTCGACCATATCGCCGCTAATAAAATTCGCGCCGTTCACGGTCAGCGTAAAGCCTGCGGTTCCGGTATAGACAGTGGATGGTGACAGAGAAATTAGAGATGGAACCGGAACGGACGACCATCGCCACTGCAGGTTGGACCAACTGAATGCATCGCGGCGATCCTGGCGAAGCACGAGTGTGGTGGTGCTGATGGAGGGAAGGCCGGATGGCATGTTTCCAAACGTGAGGTTGCCGGATTCGACAATAGTCTGCGGCGTGGCACTCGTGACGACGCAGCCCACCGAATTAGCGTTCGGACCTGTGTTCTGTGCAGTGATTTGATAGGTGTAGTCGTACTGATACAACGAGACCCGCACGGAACTGACCAGCCGCTGATTGGTGATCGTGAACTGCTGGGCCTGAAGTGCAACTGGAATTAGGAGAATGCAGAGGGCACCAAGGAACAGAGAGCGGAAACGAAACATGTCAGCCTCCTTGCGTAGAGACACAAAACCTGCTGGGGCCCAGGAAGGCACACCATTGGCTACTTTCTGCTCTTTGCGTTCCGTTTGTCTTCGGTGGAGCGAACCGATTTACCTATCGCGGCATAGCTCAGCTTAGGCGGCGAATCAGGAGCACTGCAAGATATGCGAGCCCGGCGAACAGCATCATCGTCAACAGCGAAGGTTCAGGAACAGCCATAGACGCCGCCGTGGTATTCCCCGAACCAAGCAGGTCTGCACCATTGGTGAAGTTGTACAGGTTGAACCCTTGCGTCCCGGGTGTCCCTGTGCCATTCCACTGGAAGGTGACTTCGAAAACGGAACTCAGCGAAGGATTGTCAACAAGCGCGACGATATCGTACTCACCAGGAGCAGGAATGGTGGGATCCGCCTGCAATGGAAACGTGAGCCAGTACTCAGAATCGCCGGTTCCCAGATCCGTTATGGATCCTCCAGCGTAGTTGGGAGTTGGGAAGTAAATGGCCACTCCCCAATTTGCCAGGAAAGAACCCTGCAGGGTGTAATCGTACTGCCACGCTCCAGAGCCCAAGTTGATCGCCGTGTATTGAATAGAAACGCCGTCTCCTGAAGCTGGAGATGCAAAGCACAAGACTAAGAGTGACAAAACAATGACGAGGAGGAAGGACCTCATTGGGCCTCCTTCCCTAATAAAAGGAAGTTGCGGCGAGACTAGTTCATTCTTTTTCGGGAAGCAATAGAAAAAGTGGTAAACAAATGCAAATCACTCACAGGTGTGTCGCTGGTCACCAGGAAAAATAATCGCTGACCAGACTTCTGCACAAAAACAGCAGTTTTCTTCCGCTCCCCCTCAGGCCCCGCCGACGAATCAGCAGCCAGATCGGACGTGAAAACCGGCGGGTGACTGATTGAGACCCTGATCGCTGAGGTGGCTATCGATACGCCGGACTTTGCAGCAGCTACGAGCTTTCAACAACATGCGGTTTTGTTGAATTTTTTCACTACGAATGACGCATCAACATCCTTGCGACATCGTTATACATGACGTAGGCCATCAAGACCAGGAGGAACACCAGACCGACCTGCACGAAGCGCTCTTTGAAAGCCAGGCTAAAATCACGGCGGCGTACTCCTTCCATCGCAAGAAGCAGAATGTTACCGCCATCGAGGATGGGGATGGGGAGAAGATTCAGAATGCCGAGATTGACGCTGATCAGGGCCATAAAGCCAATGACGGCGTATGCTCCCTGAGCGACGGCTTGACCGGCGGAACGCGAGATGCCGACCACGCTCTGCAGTTGTTTGACGGAAACGCGACCACTCAGCAGTTTGCCAACGACTCCAATGGTCTGGGTGACCAGAGAAGCGGTCTTCAGGCCGGCATCCTTGAAGCTCTGGACGGGACCGACGCGTTCGTAGGCAACCGAGAATTCCCGCTGGATGCCGATCTGGTAGTACTGTTCTGCGCCATCCGTAATTCCCTTCTGCGGGGTGACGGAAAGGGCGATCTGCTGGCCCTTGCGGTCAATATCGAGCTGCAGGGTCTTTCCACCGGAGTTGCGTACCAGATCCACGAACTCGTCCCAGCAGGCAACTTTATGGCCGTTCACAGCGCGGACGCTATCACCATCGCGCAATCCCCCGCGATCGGCGGGAGTGCCGAGAGCGACTTCACCAATGACGGCAGGAACAGAAGAATAACCAAAAGTCCAAGCATAAGGATCGTTCGTGGAATGAAGTTCCACGTCGCGCGTCACGCCGTCGTTGACGACCTGAAGTTTGAGGATGCTTCCGGGGGTGGCATCCATCGAAATGATCTGCGCCTTTTCCCAAGTGGGATTCTTGATGCCGTTGATCGAAACCACCTTGTCGCCAACCTCGAGGCCGGAGGCTCTGCCCTGTTGCGCGGCTGGAAGGCCCGCCACGACGAGCGGTTTCGACAGATCCGCGTCGGAGGGCAGCCCGAAGATGGCATAGGAAACTCCGAGAAGCAGTACCGGGAAAATAAGATTAATGGCCGGGCCGGCGAAGGAAATGAGTGCGCGCTGCCAGCGGGGTTTGGACAACAGTTCATCAGCGGCACCGGTCGGCTTGGCGTCGCCGGAATCAATCTCGGTGGGATCGGCACCAGCCATGCGGACGTATCCGCCCAGCGGGACGGCGCTGACGCGCCAGTCGGTGTCGCCCCGCTTGAACCCAAACAGCCGAGGTCCAAAACCGATCGAGAAGACGTCCACGCGGACGCCAAAGAAACGGGCGACGATGTAGTGTCCCCACTCGTGGACCAGGATGATGACGCCGAGAACCAGGATCATGCCGATAATTGTGTTCATTCGAGCAGGGTGCTCCCTGAGACTATTCTAACAAATAGATGAAAAAGTACCGAATTCGGGTGCATGAGCGTGTGTTCGGTCGAAAACGGTCGGAGCCGGGCCAAACTGAACGTGGCGCTAGGCAGAGACCGATCGGGTTGCGAGCTGAGCGACGGCTTCGATCGCCTGGCGGCGGGCTTCCGCGTCCGCGGCCAGAACCTCTGCGATCGAAGAGATTTTTGCGCGGGGAGTGCGCTCTAGCACCGCTTCGACTACCTCGGGGATGCCGAGGAACGGGAGCCGGTGGTCGAGGAAGGCGGCGACCGCGACTTCATCGGCGGCGTTCAGCGCACAGGGGTGCGCGCCGCCCTTTTTCATGGCTTCTCTCGCCAAGCGAAGGCAGGGGAAACGGCGGATGGAGGCTTTTTGAAAGTCCAGGCGGCGGAGCTTTGACCAGTCGAGCTGCACCTGCTCGGACTCGACGCGCTCGGGATAGGTGAGGGCGTACTGAATGGGCATGCGCATGTCCGGGGGTGCGAGCTGGGCGAGGACAGCGCCATCGATGAATTCGACGAAGGAATGAACGACCGATTGGGGATGGATGAGGACATCGATCTGATCAGGACGCACACCGAACAGCCAGCGGGCTTCAATGACTTCGAAGCCCTTGTTCATCATGGTGGCGGAATCGATGGTGATGCGATGGCCCATTTTCCAGTTGGGGTGCGCGAGCGCTTGCTCGGTGGTGACCTGGGTGAGCTGAGTGAGCGGGGTCTTCCGAAACGGGCCGCCGGAGGCGGTCAGCACGATGCGGCGAACTTCATCGCGCTGGCAGGCCCGGAGGCACTGATGGACGGCATTGTGCTCGCTGTCGACAGGGAGCAACTCCTTGCCCGATCGGGCCGCCGCGGCCATGACTAATTCTCCGGCAGCCACCAGAACTTCCTTGTTCGAAAGGGCTACGGTACGGCCCAGTTTTACGGCTTCGTAGGTGGCTTCGAGGCCGACCACGCCGACAGCGGCAGAGAGAACGATTTCTGCCTCAGGGTGCGTGCCCACGGCGAGCATGCCTTCGCGCCCGTGATGAATGGCCGGAAGTGGCGCGAGATTTTTCTCGCGGAGGCGGCGAGCGAGATCGTCGGCGAGCTCGGGAGTCGAGACTGAAACAAGCTCGGGATGGTGGCGCTCGATCTGCGGGACGAGGATATCCAGATTGGTGCCGGCGGCCAGGGCGACGATCTTAAATCGATTGGGGTGCGCCTCGACTACGGATAATGTCTGGCGACCAATGGAGCCGGTGGAACCGAGAATAGAGAGAGTTTTCATAGCTTGGTCGGTGGCGCCTCAGGATTGCTCGCCGCTCCTCGGGTAATAGTTTAGCGCAGTGGATCCCCGTTCGCAGCGAGCAGAAAACCACTGCGGCAGGAAATCTCCCACTACTGAATTGCTGGATTGACAAGAACGAGGTAGTACCAGATGACGGGGATGCACAGGATCAAGGCGTCGATGCGATCGAGGACACCACCGTGCCCCGGTAGCAATCCCCCGGAATCCTTGACACCCGCCGAACGTTTGTAGGCGGATTCCAGCAGGTCGCCCATTTGCCCGGCAACATTGCCGAGCACAGCCATGGCCAGAAGGTGACCGAGCGGAAGGTACAACCAGGAGTGGAAGGCGTAAGCGACGATCAGGGAACCGATGAGGCCGCCGAGCGAACCTTCCCACGTTTTTTTGGGGGAAATGTGGGGGGC
Organism: Candidatus Acidiferrales bacterium; assembly: GCA_963842585.1. Lineage (GTDB taxonomy): Bacteria > Acidobacteriota > Terriglobia > Acidiferrales > UBA7541 > Acidiferrum. The sequence goes on along the minus strand of CAWJHG010000006.1, from coordinate 534,633 downwards.
GAGAGGATGTCTGCCGACCGCACGGCCAACGAAATAAGCCGTGGTGTCGGCCGCCCAGGTGATGGCGAGCGCAAAGAGCAGCAGGCGGGGGCCTAAAAAGTGCAAGCCGTGCAGCTGGACCGCAAACGAAAGCGGAAATGCTACTAACAGCAATGCGCTCGCACTGATGCCCGCGGCCGGAAGTGCCTCTACCAATTTGCGGCGGGACCAGAGCGTGAGCGTCGTTAGCCCCAAAACGAACAGAAACAAGACCGTACCGGGCGATTGAAAAATGGCCAGCCTCTCCCCCCAGGGGCCCGAAGGCAACAGGTTATAGATCGACTGCGCATTCAAGAGCGGCAGAGGCGCGGAGCCCGAGTCCAGATGGGCGTAGACGTAAACATCCGGCCGAACGACTCCTGGATATTGGGCGAGCAACAGGAGAGCACAGAAAATGGTCCACAGGCGGTAGGCCCGGTGGCCAATTGCGTCGCCCAGGGCAAAATACTCTCTGAGGGCGAGAATGGTAATAACGGCAGTTGCCAGAGCAACGGCCCGGGTAGGGGTGAAAAGAACGATAGCAATGACCACCGGGATGAGTACAAGAGCAGTCAGGACGCGAGTGCCGGTCATGGAAGAACAGGATAGCAGATATCTGTCGCCGGCTTAGAGCGACCGAGAAACAGGAATTGGCGATTCCCAGTGTCTCAGGAACCGATTAACGGGCGGCCGAGGCGGGGGACCCGGCGATAGCCCCGTAGCGGCGTTCGCGCTTCTGGTAGTCGAGGAGAGACTCGAGCAAACGAGCGCGGTTGAAGTCCGGCCAGAGTGTTTCCGTGACGAAGATTTCGGCGTAGGCGATCTGCCACAGGAGGAAATTACTGATGCGCATTTCACCGCTGGTGCGAATGAGGAGATCGGGGTCGGGAAGATTGCTGGTATAGAGGTGGCTGGCAAGCTGCTCTTCGGTGATCGGCGAAGCGCCGTGGCCATTGCCATTCAGTTGACCGGCACGGGCGGTGAGAATGGCATTCATAGCGTCGACGATTTCGGCCCGGCCGCCGTAATTGAGCGCGATACAGAGGACCATACCAGTGTTCTTGGCAGTGGCTTCGACGGCTTCGCGAGTGTCCTTCTGGACGCCTTCGGGGAGTTCATCGGAACGACCGAGAAAACGCATGCGGATATTGTTTTTCTGGAGCAGCGGCATCTCCTTGCGGAGGTACTCACGAAGGAGTTGCATGAGAAATTCGATTTCCGTTTTGGGGCGGCGCCAGTTCTCGACCGAGAAAGCGTACAGGGTGAGGGCTTCGATGCGCAGGCGGGCGCAGGTTTCGATGGCCATGCGTGCGGACTGCGTGCCGGCGCGATGACCGGCGACGCGCGGAAGGTGGCGCTTCTGGGCCCAGCGGCCGTTGCCGTCCATGATCACGGCGATATGGCGTGGAAGGCGGGAAAAATCCAGTTTCTCGACCAGCCGGGCCTCTTCGGCGGTGACAGGGCCGAGGGTTTCGGGAGAACCGGAATGGGTCAGAGACGGGGACACGTTGAATCCAGTTGAATCCTCTTTATGGCGCAAAGTTAACATAGCGAGGCGGCAGGCGCAACGTGGGTTGTGGGAAATGATACGGGGGAGAAAGGATGAAGGCGGAGACCAAAAACAGGGGCACAGCAAAAAAACGGGAAGCCAGGTCATCCACGGGCGACCGGTTACAGAGCAGGGATTCTGGCTATGTGGCCGGGGGATGCAGAGCCTGTGCGATGGCTTGGAACACGAGGACTAAGGTGAGAATGATCATGGCGACGGCCGTCACCCAAGCGACGAGGTTGAAGAAGAATCCGTTGATATGCTCGCCCATCAGGTCTTTGCGGTTGACGAGGAGCAGGATGAAGATGACCACGATCGGCAGCCACACGCCGTTGCCGACTTGCGAAAAGATGAAGATCTTCCAGAGCGGGGCGTTGGGAATCAGAACGATGCCACCGCCGACCAGAATCAGAACGGTGTAGAGCCAGTAGAAGGCCGGCGCTTCCTTGAATTTGTGGTCGAGACCGGCCTCAAATCCCATACCTTCGCAAATGACGTGGGCGGTAGAGAGCGGAAGAATGGTGGCTGCAAATAGTGAAGCGTTAAGCAGGCCGAAGGCGAAAGTGAAGCCGGCCCACTTCCCTGCGAGCGGAATCAGGGCTTTGGCAGCTTCGGCTGCGTCTGTAATGTTGGTCAGCCCGTTGCGGTTGAGCGTGGAAGCGGTGCAGATGATGATGAAAAAAACGATCACCATGCAGGAGATGCTGCCGAACAGGACGTCCAGCCGGGCCTGCGGGTATTGGCGCGGGCCCACCTTTTTTTCGACGAAACCGGCCTGCAGGTAGAAAAACTGCCACGGAGCGATGGTGGTGCCAACGAGCGCGGTCAGGGTGATCAGGTAGCCGGTGTCGAAGTGGATGCTGGGAATGACAGTCATGCGCGCCGCCAACACCCAGTCGGGATGGGAGAGCAGCGCCGAAAAGAGGTACGTCAGATAGAACGTACAGAGGATGAGAAATACGATCTCGACGAAACGGTAAGTTCCCTTCAGGACCAAAAACCAGACAAGAACGGCGGCGATGGGAACAGAAACATACTTGCTGACCCCGAAAATCTCCATTGCGGCGGCGACGCCAGCGAATTCTGCCACAACGTTGAACAAATCGACAAAGAAACCGGTGATCATGACGAAAAACGTCGAGCGGAACCCGAACTCCTCGCGGATCAGATCGGAAAGCCCTTTCCCGGTGATAACACCCATCCGGGCGCACATTTCCTCTGTGACATAGAGAGCAATGGTCATGGGGATGAGCGACCAGAGCAGGGTGTAGCCGTAGGCGGATCCGGCCTGCGTGTAGGTGGCAATGCCGCCGGCGTCATTGTCGACATTCGAGGTGATGATGCCCGGGCCGATGACGGCAAGGAACAGGGCGATGCGTCGGCGCCAGTTTTTGCCGCGGGAGAAGAAACGGAAGACACCGGCACGGAGCCCGTCGATGAAATTATTAATGGAGAAAAGGTTCATGGGCGGAACCGACCGGTGGCCGGGCAGAAGCCGGCCAGGAAGCAAAAAGAAAAATCACCGGGTTCCGGAGTCCAGCCGCGGAACAGCGCGAGGACCCCAGGCACCCTGCGGCGGGAAAATGCGGAAACCGACCTCGCCCGCCGCGCTCGAGTCGCCGCGAGAGAAAAATCCGGTTGGCGTCGCGACGGCCTCATGCGTTCACCAGCCGGGAGACCACGTCGTCGACGGTGACGACTCCGATGGGGTGGTGATTGTCGTCGAGCACGGTTAGCATCCGGAGGTTGTACTTGTCGAAGAGTTCGAAGACGTCTTTTTCGTGGGCGTCGGCAGTGATGCTGACGAGCGGCTCGGTCTTCAGCTCCTTCATGTGCTGATCGGGAACGGCAAGGAGAATGCGAGCGACGGGAACGGTGCCCGAGAAGTGGCCTAGTTTGTCGAGCAGCACGATGGTGTCGAGCTGCTCCAGGTTGAATTCCTGCTTGCGGAGCCAGTCGAGGACATCTTCCCGCGTGGCGGCTTCGCTCACGAAGGCAAATTCGGTGTTCATCATGCCGCCGGCAGTGGAGGGATCGAAAGCCAGAAGCTCGCGCACGTCGTTCGCTTCCTGATTCGGCATTTCCTCGAGAAGTTCGTCGGAGGTTTCCTTCGAGAGATCGGCGAGCAGATCGGCGGCGGCGTCCGGGGCCATCTCCTCGATGATGTCGGCGGCTTTCTCCGGATCGAGTTTTTCGACGATTTGTGTTGTTAGGCGCTCATCGAGTTCGGCGAGAACGGCGGCGGCGGTCTCCTCGTCTAGAGAAGCGATGATGCCCTGGCGCTCGGCGGCAGAGAGCTCTTCCATCATTTCAGCGAGGTCGGCGGGGTGCAGGTCTTCGAGCTTCTCATGGGTGATGCGGAGTTTCACGCGGCGGAGAGGGTCCGGCTCGATGAGATTGACGAACTCCCAGCGGATGGAACGCTGTGGGAGCTTGCTCTGCAGCCTGCGGACCAGGCTGGCCGGAGCAATGCCCTGCAGGAGACGCCGGACGGCACCCGGTACGCCGACATCCACCTGGGTGATCCGGAGCTCGACGTGAGAGTTGGTGCGCATCTCTGAGAGATCGACATCGTTTACGCGGACTACCTTGCGGCCGGAGGTGTCGATGATTTGCTGGTCGAGAAGGTCTTTTTGTACGGCCAGCCAGGACTCGTTCGGCTGGTAGGCATCAAGGGCGCGCTCGCCGACATTGAGATCGATTCGGCCGGGAACGACGCCCGAGACCTGGTCGAACCGGGCGACCAGGGGTTGAAAGCGGCCGCGAGAAATCAGGTAGTGAGAGACCCGATTCGGCTGGTCGGCAGGCTCAATGAAGAATTCGCGGACTCGTCCGACGTAGTTTGATTGGGCATCATAGGCGGCTGAGCCCATAAGCTCGGTGGCATAGAGCATGAAGCGGCTCCTTTCCGGCGGCCAGCACCGCCGAGGTAACGGCCAGGATCGAGAAGCGTATTCCGAACTACGGGAAACCGTGTGGCGCGCTCGCTTGGGGACACCGAACTTGCAAGCGTGCCCATGCCGCACGACACAAACCCAAGCCTTCTCTTCCTGAGGCCGGGGCGGCGGATCTGCGGAGACAAAAAACAAAAAACCCGCGAACGGGATATGCCGGCGCGGGTAAGCAAATTCGAGAAATGGCGAAATGCTACCCGGGGGTGATACCTCGCCAAACCGAAAATCGGGCACGACGCCCCTCAAGGACGGACCAGACGCACGGCTGGACGACGACGGTCAGGACCGGCGAAAAAACCGGTTTAGCGGACGAAAGACGGACGCTCAGCCCGGGGCGACTAGGGTGAGGTTCGAGTTCGCTAGACGCGCTCATCAGAGAGAAATCACTCCGAAGTTAGGAATAAACCGCGTGATGATGGCTTGTCAAGAAGAAAGAGCCCCGTGCGGGAAAAATATTCGGAAGTCCGCGAGAGTTGGGATTATTTTGAACTTGGGAAGAGCATATGGGCGGGCTGGATGCCCTGGCGTTTGCAGTCGTCGATATAGAGAACCAGGTAGTTCTTGAGGACGTAGTCGCCGGGAGAGAACCCGAGTTGCCGGGCAGCCTGGTCGATCGCAGGACCAGGGCCTTCGAGTTCGACGAAGGTGCCGATGGGAGTTTCGTCAAAGTCGAGAACCAGGTCTTTTGCCCACGCGAAGCGAGCCGGGAGACGGTATGGGGTGCGGTACTTCTCGTACCGGAACCAGCCGCGGAGTCCGAGGCCTTCGAAGATTTTCTGGAGCATGGCGGCATCGGTGAGGACGGTCTCCAGTTCCTCCCTGACTTTATGGCGGCGGTCGGATGGACGAACGGGACGGATGGCGAGTTGCTCGGGAGGGCTCTTGAAGGTGAGCAGGTAGCGGGACGATGGTTTTCTCGAGGAGGTCTTCTTCCCTGCCGGGGCCGGCGTTTCGGTGCGGATGCGAAGGAGCTGGCCGTGTTTGGCGAGGCCGCCGTCCGGAGTGTCGAAGATGAGATTATGCTCGTGGACCCTTGCAGAGAGGGGTTTGGCGCCCAGCTTGGCCAGTTGACGGAGAAAGGACTTGGGACTGGGGATACGGAGCTTGATTTCGATTTCGCGTGGCATGGGGTGAAGGTGGAAGGATATCAGATATCCGGAATCCAATCGCAGAAACCCAGGTTGTCTCGCCCGGTCCGGCGGCAGAACTTCAGAATCGGCCGGGGACCGCTGACCCCGAGGATGGCGGAAAAATTGAAGTTCGCCCAGTTCGAGGCAAATTTGCACACCTCGAGGCAGGCGCTACAAAAGAGGAGCCAGTTCGGATAGGATAACGGGCTACAGGCTTTGCCCGAAAGCAGGCTGAGCAAAGCCCAACCCGCGAAGTGGTGCAGGCAGCGTCCAAGCGTGCCTGCGCTAATCAAGATAAGATGCGAGACGATCATCAATTCGAAAGGGTAGCTCTTTCCCCAGTCGGTGCGGGGCGTATGGCTGCCGAAGAGGCGGGAGGAGGGTCTGTGGACTTTGCGAGCAGCGCGACGGCGGCCAAGGCCGGGGGAGCACCTGCGGAGGCGCCGGTGGCAAGGCGGGAGCCGGTCGAACACATGATCCACGGAGATCGGCGGATGGACCACTATGCCTGGATGAGGGACAAGAAAGACCCCCGGGTGAAGGAGTACCTGGAGGCCGAAAACGCCTACGCCGATGCGGAGATGAAGCCGAGCCAGGGGTTTCAGGAGAAGCTGTACCAGGAGATGCTGGGACGGATCCTGCAGACCGATTTGAGCGTGCCGTACAGGTTGCGGGACTATTCCTATTACACGCGGACGGTCGAGGGCCGGCAGTATCCGATCTACTGCCGGAGAAGAGAGACCAGCGGTCGGGCCGAACAGCCCGGGACCCAAAAAGAGGAAGTACTGCTGGACTTGAACGAGCTGGCAGCCGGACACAGTTACATGGGGCTCGGCATCTTTGTCGTGAGCGACGACAATCAGTGGCTGGCGTATGCCACCGATACGACCGGTTTCCGTCAGTACGTATTGCAGGTGAAGGATTTGCGGACGGGTGATTTGCTTCCCTTCCGGGCAGAGCGGGTGACCAGCGCGGCGTGGGCGATGGACAACCGGACCCTGTTTTATGTGACCGAAGATGAAGTGACCAAAAGGTCCAACCAGTTATGGCGGCGCCAGCTCGAGAGCAATCGCATCGACGACTTGTTGTTGGAAGAGCCGGATGAGCGGTTCCGCCTGGATGTGGAACGGAGCCGGAGCGGGGCTTATCTATTTCTGGTGTGCAACAGTCACACCACCAGTGAGGTGCGGTATTTGCGGGCGGACTCACCCTTCAGTGCCTTTCAGTTGATCGAGGCGCGGGAGGACAACCACGAGTACTACGCAGATCATCATCCCGGCAGCGCGGACGACCAGGCCGGCGGAATATTTTTCATTCGGACCAACAGCGGCGGAAGAACGTACCGGCTGATGACCGCGCCGACCGTAGATCCAGTCCGGTCGCGCTGGCACGAAGTGATCGCTAACCGACCGGACGTAATGCTGGCGGGACTCGAGTCCTTTGAGACCCACCTGGTGTTGATGGAACGGGAAGACGGACTGCCGTATCTGCGGATCGTGGATCTGACCCGAGAGGCACCAAGCGCACTGGCCGCCTCAGAGAGGATTGAATTTGCAGAGCCGGCCTACAACGCGATGCTGGGCGCGAATCCGGAGTTCCGTAGCGAGATGGTGCGCTTCCAGTATGAGTCGATGGTGACGCCGCGTTCGGTGTACGACTTCGACTTGCGAACAGGCGAGCGGATCCTCAAGAAACAACAGCCGGTGCTGGGCGATTTTGATCCCGCAAACTACATGAGCGAGAGGCTGCATGCCAGGGCGCCCGACGGGACCATGGTGCCGATGTCGGTCGTGCGGCGGAAGGACACGGTGCGCGATGGCACGGCGCCGCTGCTGCTGTACGGGTATGGAAGCTATGGCCTGTCGATGCCGGTGACGTTCAGCTCGAACCGGCTGAGCCTGCTGGACCGCGGAATGGTATACGCGATTGCTCATATCCGGGGCGGAGGAGAGCTCGGGAAACCGTGGCACGATGCCGGGCGAATGCATCATAAGATGAACACCTTTTCGGATTTTATTGCCTGCGCGGATTATCTGGTGGCGAAGAGGTACACCGCAACCGAGCGACTGGTGATTGAAGGAGGGAGCGCCGGGGGATTGCTGATGGGCGCGGTGGTGAATTTGCGCCCGGATCTGTTTCATACCGTGGTGAGCCACGTGCCGTTCGTGGACGTCTTGAACACCATGCTGGACCCCTCCCTGCCCCTGACGGTGGGGGAGTACGAGGAGTGGGGAAATCCGCAGCTGGCAGACGACTACTTTTACATGAAGCAGTATTGCCCGTACACGAATGTGGAGAGAAAACCCTATCCCCGCATGCTCGTAAGGACGGCCTGGAACGACAGCCAGGTGATGTACTGGGAGGCTGCCAAATATGTGGCCAAACTGCGGGCCATGAAGACCGACGGAAATGTGTTACTGCTGAAGACCAACATGGGGGCCGGGCACGGGGGAGCGAGCGGACGCTATGATTTTTTGCGCGAGATTGCGCTCGATTATGCGTTCGTGCTCGGAGAGTTAGGGATTAGAGAGTAAGAACGACGGCAGCGGAGAGCCGGCCTCGGGACCTGGTGAAGAAGAAGAGCGACAGTGGGAGAGTGTGACATTCAACTTGCGGCGCGCCGGGTACCGCGGAGGCCCGATCAGCACCTGCACCTCGGGACGGAACACCTTAAATGAGCGAAGCAACAACACCATTAATGCAACAGTACAATGCGGTGAAGGGTCGATACCCCCACGCACTGCTGCTTTTCCGCTTGGGGGATTTTTACGAGCTGTTTTATGAAGACGCGATGATCGCATCGCGGGAACTGCGAATTACACTGACCTCTCGGAACCGTGAGAAGGGTCAGCCGATTCCCATGTGCGGGGTACCCTACCACGCGGCGGACGGATACATCGCCCGCCTGATTCGCGCGGGATACAAGGTGGCGATTTGCGAGCAGATGGAAGCACCGGGACCGGGGAAAAAACTGGTGCGGCGGGAGGTGACTCGGGTCATCACGCCGGGAACCGCGACGGACGTAGCGGTGCTGGATGCCCGGGAAAATAATTTCCTGGCCGCGGTTGCCCAGAATTCTGCGGCAGCAACGATTGGGCTGGCCCTCGTCGATCTCTCGACCGGGGAGTTTCTGGCCACCGAATTTCAGGGAGCGACGGCGGAGGAGGAGTTGCGGGATGAACTGCAGTTGCTCCGCCCGAGGGAGACACTGCTTCCCCGCCCTCAACAGTTGTTCGAAACGGCAAAGAATTCGCTGCTCGACGGAGCAGGCGGCGTGGAATCGCGCCTGGAGGAGTGGATCTTTCAGCGGGATTACACAGAACGGATCTTGCGCGAACAGTTTGGAGTCGCGGAGCTGACCGGATTCGGTCTGGACTCGCACGTGCAAGCAATGTGCGCGGCCGGCGCCGTGGTGCATTATCTACGGGAAAACGCTGCACGCGGAGACGATGCGCCGAGCGTGGAAGCACTGCAGCATCTTGACCAGATCCGTTTCTACCAGCAGCAGGATGCGCTGGTGCTCGATCCGGTGTCAGTGCGGAATCTGGAGTTGCTGTCGCCGATTTTCACCGAAGAGTCCAAGAGCAGCGGGCCGACAACGCTCGTGTCGGCGCTGGACTCAACGGTGACCGGGATGGGGGCTCGGCTGCTGCGAGCCTGGATTTTGCGACCGCTGATCGACCCGGACAGGATTGCGGGGCGTCTGGACGCGGTGGGGCAACTGCTGCAACAAACGGTGGTGCGGGGAGAGATTCGTAAGGAGCTGCGGGGGATTCAGGACCTCGAACGGCTGACCAGCCGGATCACCCTCGGGCAGGCTCTGCCGCGGGAGCTGGTGGCCCTACGGAAATCGCTCGCGCAACTGCCAGTACTGAAGAATTTTGTGACCCCCCCGGCGAGCGGTGGAAGCGAGCTCCTGCGCGAGCTGTATCAGGAAATTGACGAGTTGACGGACGTTCGCGAACTGCTCGAGAAGGCCATTGCCGACGAACCTCCGGCGATGGCGAGTGACCCGGGAATCATCCGCGGCGGGTATGCTGCGGAACTCGATGAATTGCGAAATTTGAGCCAGCACAGCAAGCAGATTATTGCCTCCATGGAGGAACGAGAACGAAAGAGGACCGCTATCGGTTCGCTGAAGATCCGCTTCAACCAGATCTTCGGGTACTACATCGAGATCTCCAAGGCCAATCTGCACCTGGCTCCGACGGATTATGAGCGCAAGCAGACGCTGGTGAACGCGGAGAGGTTTACTTCGCCGGAACTGAAGGACTACGAAAGGAAGATACTGGCGGCCGACGAGCGGATATCGGAGATCGAACGGCAGTTATTTGTGGATGTACGGTCGAGCGTCGCGGCGAAGGCTCCGCGGATAAGAAGGACGGCGGCCGCGATAGCCAAACTGGATGTACTGGCCTCGTTCGCCAAATTGGCGGCAGATCGCAACTACGTGCGGCCCGAATTCAATGCAACTGGCGAAGTATTGATCATCGGCGGCCGGCACCCGGTGATTGAAGAGCTCCTGAAGCAGAAGGGCGAGCGGTTTGTGCCGAATGATCTGTGCTTTGAGCCGGGACGGCAACAACTGCTGCTGATCACCGGACCGAACATGGGCGGAAAGTCGACCTACCTGCGGCAGACGGCACTCATTGTGTTGATGGCCCAGATGGGCTCCTACGTAGCGGCGCGGCAGGCCAAATTACCGATTACGGACCGGATTTTCACCCGGATTGGGGCGAGCGACAATCTGGCGCGTGGGCGTTCAACGTTTCTGGTGGAGATGAGTGAAGTGGCCGGGATACTGAACCACGCAACCCCGGCGAGCCTGGTATTGCTCGACGAAGTCGGTCGTGGGACGGCGACCTTCGACGGGCTGTCGATTGCATGGGCGGTTGTGGAGCACTTGCAGAAGCACACCCGGGCACGGACGCTGTTTGCGACGCACTACCATGAATTAACCGAGTTGGCGGAGCTGCTGCCGACGGTGAAGAACGTGCATGTCAGCGTAAAAGAGATGCCCAACGAGATTATTTTCCTTCGGAAAGTGGAGCCAGGCAGCGCGGACAAGAGTTACGGCATTGAGGTGGCGCGGCTGGCGGGGCTGCCCCGGAGCGTGATTGAGCGGGCACGGGAAGTCCTGAAGAAGCACGAACAGAGCGAGCATGCATTGAGCGAAACACTGACTCCCGGGGCACACCCAAATGGAAATGGAAATCAGAGTGTGTTGTTCACGGCGCTCGACCGAGAGGTCATTGACCGGTTGAAAGCGGCCGATCTCGATCAGCTGAAACCCATTGAGGCATTAAACTTGCTGGCGGAGTTGAAGAAGCAAGTGAGCGGAAGCTGACCGGCAAATCCGGGGAATGCCGGGTGCCTCTTCGAGACCATTCGACCAGGCGGGATTGGCAACAGAGAGTCTGTGGTGCCAGGCCGTAAACTCCCACTTTAGCGAACCTCCATCTGTGTAGCCTCTCGAGCTCCTGGATTCCTGCCTTCGACAGGGAAAAGCAAAAGCATGGGGTGCGCCTGGCGCTACAGCGAGGAACCAAGAACATGGCTCGCCGCGTTGAGGTGTGTTACAACGAGCGCATGAGGAAAAAAGGAATGCTGGTGCTCGGATTGATGAGCGGAACCTCGGCCGATGGAATTGACGTGGCGCTCGCGCGAATCGACGAAGGGCCGGGGAGCAGGCGTACTTCCGTCCGGTCACAACACAAGGCACCGCGCCGGATTCGCAGAGAACTGGTAGCACATGCAACTCTGCCAATGAATGCGGAGGTGCGCAAGGAAGTGCTGCGGATCGCAGAGGGCCGGCCCGCTACGGCAGGGGAGATCAGCCAGCTGAATTTTCGGGTGGGGGAGGAGTTTGCCGCAGCTGCAATTTCTGCTTGCAGGAAATTTCACGCCCGTCTCGAAGAGATCGAATTGATCGGGAGTCACGGGCAAACCATCTTCCATCAAGGCACACCGGTTCCCTTCCTTCGACAAAAGACCGCGTCCACGTTGCAGATCGGAGAGCCCGCGGTGATCGCGGACCGGACCGGGATTACTACGGTCGGAGATTTTCGAGTGGCGGACGTGGCGGCCGGAGGTCAGGGAGCACCGTTGGTTCCGTATATCGATTGGCTGCTGCTCGGGGACGTGCGGGTGGGGAGAGTGGCGCTGAATCTGGGCGGGATTGGAAATGTGACGGTGCTCGAAAAGGGGGACTCTACAGGCAGCCGTCGAAAGGCGGCGGTTGCCGAAAGACGCGGCCCCAAACTCTCCCACAACAACCGCACGCGGCGCATCCCGGGCATGCCGCAGGTAATGGCCTTCGATACCGGTCCAGGAAACATGGTGATGGATGCGCTGGTGACGCATTACACCAAAGGGCGGGAGCGATTTGACAAGGATGCCAGGATGGCGAGGAGCGGCCGATGCGTGAATTCCCTCCTCGAGCAACTGCTCAAAGATCCTTATTTGCGCTTGCAGCCGCCGAAATCGACGGGACGGGAATACTACGGGCGGGAATTTGTCGGAAATTTGTTGCGCAAGGCTGGCAAATACCGGATTCGGCCAGAGGATCTGGTAAGGACGGCAACCGTGTTTACCGCCTTGAGCGTGGTCGATGCACTCAACCGTTTTGTGTTGCCGCGCGTGGAGGTTGACCAGGTAATCGTTTCCGGCGGAGGTGCGAAGAATCCCTTGCTCATGGCGCAACTGACGGCCGGTCTGGCGCCAATCGCGGTGCTTGCCTCTTCAGAGGCCGGAGTGGATGAGGAGGCGAAGGAGGCCTATGCCTTCGCGCTGCTGGCCTACGAAACGTGGCGCGGGAGAGCGGGAAATCTGCCGTCGGCGACGGGTGCGTCAAGACCCGTCATCCTCGGGAAGATCTGCGCGGGAAGAGGGTAGGAACGCAGGAGCAGTAAGCTTCCAAACAGGGCCCTGACAGAGACATTGCGGTTGGATCGACCGGGAACGGAGAAGTCTTGGACAAGCAACAGATGTGCGGGCTGGTTCTGCTTGCTGGAATCGTGGCGGCCGGGTGTGGGCGGGGGCCGGTGCGAGAGCCGGGAGAGGTGGTGTTCGCGATTGAGTCGAATCCGCAGAATCTGGACCCTCGATTCGGAACCGATGGGCAATCCCAGAGGATTGACCGCCTGATCTTCAACGGCCTGGTCGAGCGGGATGCGCAGATGAATCTGCACGGGGATCTGGCCGAGTCGTGGGAGACACCGGACGAGCTGACTTATGTGTTTCACCTGCGCAAGGGCGTGAAGTTTCAAGATGGACGGGAGCTGACCTCCAAGGACGTGAAGGCGACCATCGAATACATGATGAAGGCGGAGAACCGGTCTCCGAAACGGGGGTCGTTTCTGATGATCGCTTCGATAGAAACTCCGGACAGTGGGACGGTGATTTTTCGCCTAAAGGAACCGTACGCATCGTTTCTGTGGAACATGGAGAAGAGTGCGGTCGGGATCGCGCCGGCCGATGCCGGGGCTGATTTCGGGAGAAATCCGGTGGGCACCGGACCGTTCCGTTTTGTGAGTGCGGCGCAGGACGAAGCGGTGGTGCTAGAAAGAAATCCAAGCTATTTTGGGAGCGACAAACAGGGAGAAACAGCTGGCAAAGAAGCTCCCGAACAATCGCAGAAAGAGCCGCGATTTGAGAGGGTGACGTTTCGAATTGTGCCGGATGCGATCGTGCGCGCACTGGAACTACGCAAGGGCTCGGCGGATGTCGAGATGAGTTCCCTCTCGCCGGACATGATACCGGTACTGGCGAAGCGAGCGGAACTGGAGGTGTCGGAGAGGCCGGGGACGAACTTTGCCTACCTCGGTATGAACCTCGCTGATCCCCTGCTGCAAAAAAAAGAGCTGCGACAGGCGCTGGCGTATGCAACGGACCGGGAGTCATTGATCAAATACATACTGCGGGATGAAGCGCGGCTGGCGAGCGGGATCTTGCCGCCGAACCATTGGGCGCATGAAGGGGATGTCAAAAAGTACGCTTACGACCCGGGCGAAGCGGAGCGGCTACTGGATGCGGCGGGATACCGTCGCGGAGCGGACGGTGTGCGGGTCCATCTGACGCTTAAAGTTACGACCCAGGAACAGGCCCGGCTGCTCGGAGCTGCGCTGCAGGAGCAATGGAGAAAGGTGGGAGTGGCGCTCGAACTGCGGCCGCTCGAGACCGCGACGCTGTTTTCGGATCTGGCCAAGGGTAATTTTCAATTAAGTTATTCGATCTGGGTGGGAGCCAATAACGATCCGGATGTGTTTGATCTGGTGTACTCGTCAAAACGGTTTCCGCCGAATGGGGCCAATCGCGGCCACTACCGGAACGGAAGGGTGGATGAATTGATTCTGGGGATTCGTCGTGAGATGGACCGGGACAAGCGGAAAGCACTTTGCAGCGAGGTGCAGAAGATTGTTGCCGAGGAATTGCCCTACGTGCCGTTATGGTACGTGGATGTGGTGAGCGTCCACCGGAAGACGATGGGCGATGTGCCACTGACACCTACAGGGGATTATGATTTTCTCGCACGATAGGATGTAGGTCGGCCGCGGATCCGCCCGGGGCAGCAAGAGCCAGGCTTCCAACGTAAAACAGCACCTTTCGCTTCGAGGGTGCGAAGAGAGATCGGACGATCAGGCGGGGACAGCGTCGTCGCCTTCGAGCGCTTCGTGGATGTCGTCTACCGGGATGGCGCCCTCGCGACCGACGCACCAGAGGTCGCCGCGCAGTTCGACAATGGTCGAGGGCAGCGACCCGTTGGTATCTCCCGCATCGAGGATGAGCGGTAGGCGGTCACCGAGCTGGCGGAAAACTTCATCGCCGGATTCGCAGGTAGGCGACCCGGAGAGATTGGCGCTGGTACCGGTGAGCGGGACGCCGAGCTCTGCGATGAGATCGTTAACGACTTTGCTTTTGGGCCAGCGAAGCGCGACCCGGCGGGTGTTGCCGGTAAGTTTCAGTGGGAGGCGGTTTGAAGCATCAACGACGATGGTCAGCGGTCCTGGCCAGCAGGCCTGCGCGAGCCGATAAAAATTATCCGGAAGATCCTTGGCCAGTACCTGGGCATAAATCAGCGAATTAATGAGAATCGGGAGGGCGCGGTGCTCCGGGCGTCCCTTCACATGGAAAATTTCTTCGACGGCAGAGAGATTTACAGGATCCGCCGCGAGAGCGTATAGCGTGTCCGTAGGGATAGCAACAACCGAGCCGCGGTTCAACCAACCGGCGGCGTAGCGAACGATCCTCGGATCCGGATTCGCAGCATTAATCCTTAAGACCTCTGCGGACAATCGAAGATACCTAGCCTCTTCTGGAGCGAGGGCGACTAAGCCATTCGCCTTTGCAGGCAAATTAACACAGGCGGGGAGAGGGACGCAATGACGGGGCACAAGAAAGTGAGAGAGCTAGACTTGGCGACTCCGGGAGTGGAGGGAGAGAAAGCCCGGATCGAGGAGTTTTGACCATCGAGGGAGCACGCCGGGAGCGCGGCCCAGGAAACTCTGGGCGGGGGTGGTCGGGAGCGAGGGAAATTTGATAGGCTCGCGACATGGCGGAGACGCATAGAGGCGAAAAGTCGGCGAGAGTCATGGCAGCGGGCACCGGAATGCTGACCAGCCGGGAAAACCGCTGGTTGAAGGAGTTTCGCGTGGCGCTCCGCGGCGGGTTGGCCACGTCAAATGGCGCTGTGGGAGTCGAAGGCGTGCGATTGGTCGAAGAGGCGCTGACCTCGGGATGCCGCGTTGAGGCGGTACTGTTCAGCGAGAGCGGCGAGCGGCACAGGGAGAGATTGGCTCCGCTGGTCGGAACGACGGAGACAGGATTTCCCGTCCTGTACACGACCGACCGCCTCTTTGAAGGGGTCGCGGACACGGAACATCCACAAGGCGTGGCGGCTCTGGTGGTGCCGCGAAAAATGGAAATGGCCGACGTCATGACAACCCCGGAAGGAGTCTGCGCGCCGCTGCTGGTGGTGCTGGCAGGAGTACAGGACCCGGGAAATGTGGGGACCATCGTGCGGACGGCCGCCGCGTTTGGGGCCACCGGCGTCGTCACCACTGCCACTGGGCAGAGCGGGACAGCAAGTCCGTTTGCGCCGAAAGCGATACGAGCTTCCGCAGGAGCGGCGCTGCATTTGCCGATCCTGAATGGTATGGCGCTCGGAATCCTGTTGACGCAGTTGAAGCTGAATGGAATACGGACCGTGGCCTCGTGCGTGCATCAGGAGGCGGGAAGCCAGCGAGATTCAGCGAAAGCGGTGGCGCCGTGGGAAATGGAGTGGTGCGAGCCGATTGCCCTGCTGGTCGGAAATGAAGGAGCGGGATTGCCGGAAGAGGTGGTGCACGGGGCGGATGAGCGGATTCATATTCCGATGGCGACGCGGGTGGAGAGTTTGAATGCGGCGGCAGCGGCAACGGTAGTGCTCTACGAGGCCTACCGACAGAGGATGCAGCGCCGATAGGGGAGGAAAGCGCATTCAGACCGAGGAGTTTACCGCAGGAATCGCACAGCGAATGGCAAGTCCAAGCATCTGCTGGCGGCAGAGTTCACTACGACAGGCCAAAGGGGACCGAGCGCGATGAGAAGAGCAAGCGAGGTGCGGATCTTTAAAGCCGCGCTTTTATTCGGCGCTGCGATGAGCTGGTGCACGGGATCAGCGCACGGGCAGGGCCCGCTGCCAGTGGAGGTGCAAAGCCCATCGGCAGCCCCTGAGGCGGGAACGCCGCTGCACCAAAAAGCGCAGGAGTTGGTGATCATTGATACCGACATCGGAGACGACATCGATGATGCGTTTGCCCTGGCGTTGGCGCTCGGCAGCCCGGAAGTAAAAATACTGGGAATCACCACGGCATGGGGAAATACCGCGTTGCGAGCGCGCCTGGTGGGACGACTTTTGCAGGAGACCGGGCGAACGGAGATTCCGATTGCGGTGGGAGTTGAGAAACATCGCCCCGATGGGGATCCAAACCTAACCCAGGCGAAATATGCCGAGCGTGGACCGCAGAAGAATCTCCCTGGTGCCGTTGATTTTCTGCTTGGCGAGATTCGAAAATACCCCGGGGAGATCACCCTGATTGCCATTGGACCGGAGACGAACCTGGCAGCGGCGATCGAGCGGGACGCGAAAACATTTCGACAATTGAAGCGGGTGGTGGTGATGGGCGGCTCGGTCTATCGCGGATATGAGGGGTTCGCCTATCCGACGGTCGAACCGAGACCTTCGGCGGAATGGAATATTTTCTGCGACGTAGCAGCAGCGCAGAAAGTATTTACCTCAGGCGTGTCACTCTACGTGATGCCGCTCGACTCAACACAGATTCGCCTGCAGGAACTGGAAAGAGCGAGGATTTTCAGCCGGGGGACAGCGCTGACGGATGCTTTGACCGTGCTGTATCACCAGTGGGCGTACGAAAGAAACCTTGAAACTCCAACGATGTTTGACGCCGTGGCGGTAGGGTATGCGATCCGGCCGGAGCTGTGCCCAACAAAGGCCATGCGGCTCGAGGTCGATGCCGACGGGTATACGCGAGTGGAGAGTGGAGTCGCCAATGCCGAGGTGTGTCTGGTGTCGAACAGTGATGCGTTCTTGAAGTTTTATCTGGAGAGAGTTGCGGGAGGTCACTGATCAAAAGTGGGACATCCAAGATAGACCATTGAAATGCACGGATGAGAGCCAAATACTGGCAGCAAGCGGCTCATCCTGATGCGACTTGTTCTGCATCATTGTTTTTAAGCCGACAGCAAGTTGGTAAGAGTAGAGCGCGTTTTCCCGAGCGAGGGAAAAGAGAGAGCACTTCCGTTCGGTTCGAGCCGCTGAGAGCGCAGGTGCACTCGGTGCGTTACACTTGGGGTTATGGGACTGTTTGGCGCTGGGCCAGAGATGCGAGCGCAGGAAGCCGCGGCGGGATTGCAGCCGCTCGCGGAGAGGATGCGCCCTAGCACGCTCGATGAGGTCGTGGGGCAAGAAAGGCTGCTGGGACCCGGCAAACCGCTACGCGTACAGATCGAGACCGACAATTTGAGCTCCATGCTGTTCTGGGGACCACCGGGGTGTGGAAAGACCACACTCGCCCGGCTGATTGCCCGATTGACGAAGAGCGAGTATGTGGCATTCAGCGCGGTAATGAGCGGAATCAAAGAGATCAAGGAAGTGATGGCGGAGGCCGAAAAACGGTCACGCGCGGGGCAGCGGACCATTGTGTTTGTGGATGAAGTGCACCGGTTCAACAAGGCCCAGCAAGACGCGTTTTTGCCATACGTGGAGGCTGGACACATTTTGTTCATTGGAGCGACGACCGAGAATCCTTCCTTTGAGGTGATTTCGCCGCTGCTGTCGAGAACCAAGGTTTACGTGCTGGACTCGTTGACCACACCCGAAATCGTCGACTTACTCGGTCGGGCAATTGAAGACCATGAGCATGGCCTTGGCGACCTGAACGTGGTTGCGAGTGAGGATCTGCTGTTTCGAATTGCGTCCTTTGCCAATGGAGATGCGCGGACGGCCTACAACACTTTGGAATTATGCGTGAAGAGCGCGCGTGTCGCAGCCGATGGCGTGCGGACAATTACCAAGGAGCTTCTCGAAGACGTCCTGCAGAGAAAGATGCTGCGCTATGACAAGGCCGGCGAGGAACACTACAACCTGATTTCGGCACTGCACAAGTCGGTGAGGAATTCCGATCCAGATGCTGCGCTGTACTGGCTGGCGAGGATGATCGAAAGCGGCGAGGACGCCTTGTATCTGGCGCGCCGGATGGTGCGCATGGCCAGCGAAGACATCGGGATGGCAGAGCCGGGCGCGCTGGCGATGACCCTGGCCGCGAAAGAGGCATTCGATTTTCTGGGCGCGCCGGAGGGGCATCTGGCGTTGGCGCAGGCGGCTGTGTATTTGTCTCTGGCTCCGAAATCGAACGCGCTGTACGTGGCCTACGGAAATGTGAAAGAAGATGTACAGAAAACCGAAGCGGATCCGGTGCCGCTGCATTTGCGGAATGCGGTGACCGGGTTGATGAAGAATATCGGGTACGGAGATGGTTACAAGTACGCCCACGATTTTGAGGACAAGGTGACCGAGATGCAGTGTTTGCCGGACAACCTTTCGGGAAAGACCTACTACAAACCTACCGATCAGGGGTTTGAGGCCAGATTGCGGGTACGAATGGAAGAGATTGGAAAGATCAAGAAGGGGCGTCAGAGGGCCAAGCAAGAGTAAAAGGGGAAAACGATGACATTTTCCGGGCGAATCGTCTGTGCCGGCCTGCTGGCTTCGGTGACCTGGGCGGGCCTGGCGGGTGAGGGACCGAAGCGGCCGCACATCCTTGCGATCCAGGGCATCACCCTGGTGTCGTCGGATGTTCCCGATGCGATAAAGCTCTACCGAAGTCTCGGCAAGCTGGACGTACCCTGTTTGTCGTGTGGAGAGAGCGCGGCCGACACAGTTGTTTTTTCGAGCGGCCAGGCGGTTCAGGTGCTGGCCATGCCACAACCTGTGCCGGCGGACCTGGTCGTCAACATTCGTTTTGGGGTGGATAATATTGACCTGCTCAAGAAATATCTGGGCGCAAATCAAGTATCGTTTACCGAGAGCAAGGGAGCGGACAAAGAAATGGGGACTATCGTGTCCCTGCTCGATCCGGAAGGGCACTCCCTCTCGTTTGCCAAGCAGCAGAAGAGTACGGGGGTGAAAGATCACACCACCCGGGTGATCCACACCGGATTTGTGGTGAAAGACCGGGCAGCAATGGATAAGTTCTACAAGGATATTTTGGGATTCAGGTTGTACTGGTCCGGGGGTATGCAGGATGGCCAGACCAGCTGGGTGGACATGCAGGTCCCTGATGGGACGGACTGGGTCGAGTACATGCTGCAGATTCCGGCGGACGCAGACAAGCAAACGCTCGGGGTAATGAATCATTTTGCCCTGGGTGTGCCGAGCGTCAAAACGGCGGCCATCCAACTGGAAAAGTTCGGAGTCAAATTGACGGAACCACCAAAAATCGGGAAAGATGGAAAGTGGCAACTGAATTTATATGACCCGGATGCGACGAGAGTCGAGTTGATGGAATTTTCACCGGTCGAGAAGCCGTGCTGTTCGGAATTTACTGGAAACCAGCCGAAGCCATAGGTTGAAAAACGGAAATTGGACAATGGAAAATGGAGTCGAGCGCTCCAGCGGGGGACGGTTTCGAAATGACGTTCTTTGACAGTTGGCATGGCAAGAGAACAGCAGAGCCGCCCTTTGCGGAAAATGCAAAGTCCGGGGCAACTTCGCGTCCGTTGATTCCGGTGATCTTCGCGCTCTTGCTCTGGCTCCTTCCCTGCCCTCGACCGATCCTGGGCCAAAACCTGGACAAGCCGGTCATGAATGTGGACGAAGAGGTTACCGCGTTTGCGTATGCGCCGGACGGTCGTATCGTCTTCTCTGTCCGACGGATGTTCAAGAACAAGAAGTACGATATGCAGAGGGACGATATCTTCATAACCGAAGCCAACGGGAAGAAGCGCCGAATCCTGGAGGGGCAGAAATTTACGCATGGAGACAAACCGTTTACCTATCAAGTGGAGTCGTTTACTTGGTCGCCGAACGGACACATCATCGCGGTGCAGCTGTTTACGACGACCGTGGACCCGGAAGACGAACACCATGACGATGTGCGCGCGCTGCTGCTGCTCGATGACTCGGGGCGGGAACTGCATCCGGCCGGGCCGGATCCGCTGGTATCAGAGGCGGAACAGCCGATGTGGCTGAGAGATAACGGAACCTTGGTGTATCTGACCGAAGCGGAGTCGACCAGAGAGTTGTTTTCAATGCGGTATTTGTATATGTCGGGCGGCCCGCCCACGAAAGTGTTTGAGGGACGGACATTTATCCAGGCGGTGAGGATCCCGGGGAGCAATGCGGCGATTGCGGTCGAGCGCGACGAGAATATGGAGGGACCGCCGCGACTACAGCGTCTCGACTTGCTGGGGCAGGAGGACAAGGAACTGGCCACCCTCGAATCCTTTAACGGAGGCCTCTCCATCTCGCCGAGCGGAACGAAGGTGGCCTATTTTCTGGATAAGGAGGTGTTGGAGATCCGGGACCTGGCGAAGAGCAATAGCGTGGCACGGCTGCGGGTAGGGTTGGGCGTGTTGCAGTGGAACGCCGATGAGACGCAAATCTATGTGAAGCGGACCGTAGAGAAGAAATCGGCGGACCTCGTGAGTTTCACTGTGCCGTCGCTTGTGGCCTATGTGAAAGGGCAGGGCGTGCCCGTGGCGGAGCCGGAGCCGAGGCAGTTGTTGCATGGCCTGGCCGTGAGAGAATACGAGCTTTCGGCGGACGGTAGATTCCTGGCAGTCGTCTTGCCGGGGAAGCGGAATTTGCAGGTGTTTGGGTTTTGAACCGGAACCTAGGGGTGGTTCACGAGGTGTCTAAGCTTCTTCCCTGACGAGAGAACCGCTATCTGAGAGCCGGAAACGAAGGAGGCGCCACTACGGGCGCCTTTTTTGTTTGGGCGGAGCGAGAAAAGTCACCGCCAAGGAGCCCGGGATACGGCCCACGTATCGCTCCCAGTTCCGGCGTTCGGGCCGAATCGAACTAAAGGTGAACCGTCGAGATTTCGGCTGACGCCTCTGCTACCGGGGCCGACGCCTCTTGTGTTCGACAAGGAGGCAGGCGTCCTCAATGACCAGCAACCCGGCCGCGCGTGCTTTCAGAGCGGCTGACGGGTGCGTGATCCCCTGCTGTAGCCAGAGGCAGCGGGCCCCGACGGCAGTGGCCGCGTCGGCGACGGGAGGGACTTCTGCTGTGCGGCGGAAGACGTCCACGATGTCGATGGGTTCGGAAACGTCTTCGAGGCGGGCGAATGCTTTTTGACCGAGCACTTCCGTTTCGTTGGGATTGACGGGAATGATGCGATAGCCGGCCGATTGCAGGTAGGCGGCGACTTCGTGGCTCGGGCGGAAAGGGTTCGAGGAGAGCCCGACCACCGCGATGGTTTTCGAATGGCGAAGCAGGTCGGTTATGGGATCCGGACCGGGAGCAGCGGTGTCTGGGAGATGAATGCGCATGGGTATTCGATGAATCGGAGCAGTACAAGGATAGATGAGGTCAGAGCGGGGGAAAAGTAAAAGACCAAGAGAAAAACCGGCATCCACCACACCGCGCCGGCAAGGAAAATACAAAAGCCTCAGCCCAAGACCCGAGCTATCTCGAGGAATGCGAAAGAGTTTGCGAAAGGGCGGCGAGCATCTTGGTGTTTTCAGCGGGGCTGCCGACAGAGATGCGAATGGCCTCGGGGAATCCCATCCATCCCATGGGACGAACGATCACTCCTTCAAGGAGCAGTTCATCGCACAGGGTTTTGGCGTTGGGGCCGATGGGGATGAAGAGGAAATTGGTTTCGCTCGGGACCGGCGAGAGGCCGAGACGGGTGAGCTCGAAGAGCAGGCGACGGCGTTCCACGCGGTTCATCTCGACGGAACGGCGGACGTGATCCGTGTCGTCGAGAGCGGCAAGGGCAGCGGCCTGGCCGACGCTTGTAACGTTAAAGGGAGTGCGCAGCTTGTTCATTTCGGCAACCAGGGTTGGATGGCCAATGCCATAGCCGATGCGGAGTCCGGCGAGCCCGTACACCTTTGAGAAAGTGCGGAGGGTGAGAATGTTGTTGTACTCCTTGAAGAGCTGCATGGCGCACGGAAGATCGGAACGTTCGGCATATTCGAAATAGGCCTCGTCCAGGACCACCAGGACGTCGCCCGGTATTTTCTTGAGAAAAACCGCAAACTCATCGCCCCCGAAAGCGGTGCCGGTGGGGTTATTGGGATTGGCAATGTAGATGACGCGCGTCTCGGGTGTGACCGCGGCGGCAATGGCGTCCAGATCGAAAGCAAAGTTCTTCATGCGAGTCTGAATGAGTCTGCCGCCGCTGGCGCGGATGGCGATGGCAAACAGGCTGAAGGAACCTTCGCTCGTGATGCCTTCGAGGCCCGGGTGCAGGAGCACGCGGGAGGCCAGATCGATTATTTCGCTCGAACCGAGACCGACGAAAATTTCTTCCGGTTTCACGGAGTAACGCGAGGCAAGAACTTCTCTGAGACGCTTGCTGCCGCCGTCGGGATACCAGTTGGCTTCGCCGAGAGCACGACGGGCGGCTTCCATGGCGCGAGGGGAAGGACCGAGAGGATTTTCGTTGGAGGCGAGCTTGACGGCATGGATCTTCAGCTCCTGTTCGACCTCTTCGACCGGCCGGCCGGGCACGTAAGTGGGGAGGCCCTGGATGTAATCAGGAATGAGCTGTTCAAGGGTATGGGTCATGAGTTTAGTTTATGCCTGCGATAAGCGTTTGTGTAGGGGTTGTTGCGGGAGTGAATACGGGATGAGCGGCGGGATTCCAAAGCAAGAGGGTGGGCGTCGGCAAATTGGATCACCGGTTGCCAGAACGCAGATCGAGGGCCGAAGGCTACGGTTCAGGGGGCGCGGCAAGGTTTTTTAGGCGGTGGACTTCCCTTTCCGTAAGGGATCGGAACCTCCCGGGCGCAACGTCCAGAGTGAGAGGGCCGAGCTGTACCCGCCTGATCTTTTCTACCAGGAAGCCGACTTGCTGAAACATGCGGCGGATCTGACGATTGCGGCCCTCGATGAGCACGACTTCGTACCAGGGATTGACGGCGTCCTCGATCATGCGAATCTTGGCGGGAGAGGTCTTGACGCGGCGATTGTCCTCGAGGGCGATGGTGATGCCATTGCGAAGTTTTTGAATGGCCCGTTCGTCCGGCCTGCCGCTGATTTTGACGTGATAGGTCTTGGGAACGTGGGAGCCTGCCTTGGTGAGTTTCTGGGCCAGGGCGCCATCGTTGGTGAGGAGAAGAAGGCCTTCGCTCGCGTAGTCCAGGCGACCGACCGGATAGACGCGTTCAGGGACATTGCCGAGGAGCTGCATGACTGTGGGGCGGCCTTCCGGGTCACTCACCGTGGTGACATAACCTTTCGGCTTGTTCAGCAGAAAATAGACGAAGCGCTCGGGACGCTCGAGTGGCCTGCCATCGACGGTGATGGTGTCGGCCGTCAGGTCGGCCTTACTGCCGAGTTCGGTGACGACCTTGCCGTTGACCGCGACACGCCCGGCCGTAATGATCTCCTCGGCTTTGCGGCGAGAAGCGATGCCGGCAGCGGCGAGTATTTTTTGGAGGCGATCGGCCATGGCAGCGGGTCAGTAAAGAGTAACAGCGAACCCGGTCGAGAAGAAGGGAGGGTGAAAGCGCTTCGATGCGACGATTGTCGCGGGAAGCGGCTCCAGGAGAGCCGTCGATGCTTGAAGGGGCAGCAGCGATCCTGCAGCAATCCGCCCCATTTTGCGGCAGGCTCAAGAATCGTTGGAATAAGGGTAGAGGAAAAAACGGTTCAGCGGGCCCTGGACTTGGGCATCGATTTTGCCGCTTTCTTGGGCTTGATTAACGATTCCAATTCCTTCTTCTCGAGCAGGCGATAGCGGCCCCGCGGGATGCCTTCGATCGATAACGGGCCGAGGCCGATGCGCATGACTTTTTCGACGGGATGATGTTCGCGGACGAGCGTGCGGCGGAGCGAATCAAGCTTGGCTCCCTCGAGTTGCAATTGATACCAATAATTGGCGCTGTGGCGGCGCGTGGCTTCAGGCTGACGAATGGTCTTCAGCCTGACCCCCATCTCCTTGCTGAGCCGCTCGAGATCGGTCAGCGTGAGCATACCCTTTACTTTGATGTGGTAGGTCTGCTCCAGATGATTCCAGTCTTTGAGGAGCTGGGCCGCCAGGTCGCCGTCGTTGGTCATGAAGACAAGGCCAGCCGAAGCATATTCGAGATTGCCGACGGGATAAACGCGCTCCGGAAAACCGCGGAGGAAATTGCGAAGGGTTTTGCGTCCTTCGGGGTCGGCAAGCGTCGATACCACCTCCGGCGGCTTGTGAAGAAGCAGATACACAGAGCGGGGCGTGGATTCGATGGTCCGGCCCGCGGCCTCAATCTTGTCCTTTGCGGGATCGGCCTTGGTCCCTAGTTCGGTGACGGTCTTTCCGTTAACGCGAACCTGGCCAGAAAGGATGAGTTGTTCGGCGTGGCGGCGGGAAGCAATACCGGCACGTGCGATGATTTTTTGGAGGCGTTCGAGCATGCGGGATAAGGATACCAGCAATCGGATATCAGCAAGCAGAAAAGGCGGCGAGGAAAGGAGGAAGAAATCGCCGAACCCTGCAGGGCAAATGTCCGCTCTTGCAGCGGCAACGTCAGTCCCGTCGATGCGCTTCCGGCCGGGCCCAACGTTCCTGTCCTCTGAAGAAAGCAAAGAAGGTCAGCAAGAGGTGAATATGGAACGGTTAGTCGGAGGCGGATTGAGATTTGACGTTGGGGGCAGGAGGATCCTCGTCGAGCTGGCCGCTCGGCATGCCTTCGGAAGTGGCAGCGACCTCTTCTCCGCGAACAGTTTCTGCTTGCTCTAGTTCCTGCTCGACGTGCTCGAGCGCGCCAGGAATATTGGCCACATCGGTCTCCGGATGGAGCTCCGACACCTGGTCTTCGGAGATATCGGCGGAGACGCCTTCGTCGCTGCCCAGGGCCTCGCGGGCCAGAGCTTCAAACTCCTTGAGGCTGGGAAGTTCGTCGAGATCACTCAAGCCGAAGCGCATGAGAAATTCTTTGGACGTCTTGTAAAGGATGGGGCGCCCGATGACTTCTTTCCGGCCGGCGGTGGTGATGAGCTTCTTGTCGAGAAGAGTCGAAATGACTCCGGAGGTGTTGACGCTGCGAATTTCGGAAATCTCTGGAGCGGTGACGGGCTGCTTGTAGGCGATGACCGCCAGCGTTTCAAGCGCGGGCATCGAAAGGCGCAAGGGCGGACGCAGAGACTTGATGAAACGGCGAACGACGTCGTGATGCTGCGGCTTGGTGTACATCTTGTAGCCACCGGCGACGGCACGGACTTCGATGCCACGATCCTCCGACGCATACGAGGCGATGAGAGCGTCGAGAGCAACTTTGACGGGCAGCTTGTCTTCGCCGAGGGCGGCGGCCAACTGGTCGAGCATGGCGGGCTCGTCAGCAGCGTAGATAATGGCTTCGAGAGCAGCTTTAAGGTCGAGGTCGTTCATGGATCAATAGTGTAGCAGCGGCGGGTGGGGAGCAAAAGGGCGGAAAAGCGGAAGGCGAACCGGGCAATGACAAAACAAGGGTGGGCGGACGCTCGGGCCCGTCACCCTCGATCCAGATCGCCGGGCATCTCGCGATTGAGCTAACCGACAGAACTGCACGCTCGGGCAACCGGAAACCGTACCTTCCAGTGATCTCCCCAAAAGCGCGCATCACGGTTCGACAGCGCGACACACAGGAAATAATCCCCACGCCAGCGCGCGTTCGGCTGCCGTAGCTTTTCCTGGCTTACTGGTACTCGGCGTCGATGCGCAGGGCGCCGGTTTCATCAAAGGCCACGTCGAAGGATTTGGCTCGTTTGATCAGGATTTCGCCGAACTGTCTTTCCTGGGAGAGGGCAATGGCCTGGAGTTTGACCATTTCGAGTACGGCCAAGAAAGCGACGATCATGGCGTGACGGGACGGGCAGGCTTCGAAGAATTGCACCAGGCTGACGGTATTGATGTCGCTTGCAAGGATTTGGCCGCGCAATTGCGCAATCATCTGCGCCACGGTGAAGGATTCGTGTTGCAGTTCGATGCGGGTGACTTCTTTCTTGCGCTCGAGAACCTGCTGGAAGACGCGCACCAGGTCAACGAGGGAAACGACCAGCTCGCCTTCGGTGCCTTCATCGTTATAGAGAGTTTTGTCCGGCTTGGACCAGACGTTTTCTTCGATCTGTTGCCTCTGGTAGAGCAGCTGGGCGGCATTCTTGAATTTCTCATGCTCGATCAGGCGCAGGACGAGTTCTTCGCGCGGATCGGCGGCCTGCTCTTCGGGAGTGGCCAGCGGGTCAGGGGGCAGAAGCATTTTCGATTTGATATGGATAAGCGTGGCCGCCATGTAGATGAATTCGGCTGAGACGTCTACATTCTGAACTTCAAGTTGATGCAGGTAATCGAGATACTGTGAGGTGATTTTGGCGATCTGGATGTCATGGATGTTCATCTCCTGCTTCTTGATGAGATCGAGCAGCAGGTCGAGGGGACCCTCATACATGGGGATGGTGATTTTGTAGGGTGAGGCCATGGGGAAAAGGATAGCAGATATCAGCGGCCGGATAGCAGGAGGCGGGAGAAAGAAACCAGTTCGCTACCGAAGCTGTGGAACAACGTGGATCACACCGAAACCGGCCGCTACAGCCGGGCGCGCTTCTGCTTCCAGCCGAAAATGGATTCACGGACTCGGGACATGGTCTGTTTCGCGGATTGGTTTGCCTTCGAACTCCCGGCGTCCAGGATTTCCAGGACCGCCTTCGGATTTTGCTCATATTTTACGCGGCGCTCGCGGACCGGCTCGATCCATTGGATAAGCTGGTCGGCCATCCTGGATTTGCACTCGATGCAGCCAATACCGGCGGTGCGGCAGCCTTCGGCAGCCCAGGCCAGGGTTTCCGGCGGGGAGAACAGCTTGTGCCAGTCATAGACCGGACAGATGTCGGGGTTGCCTGGATCGGTGCGGCGCTTGCGCGCGGGGTCGGTAACCATCACCTTGGTTTTGGAACGGATGTCGGCATCGGTTTCCGAGAGTGTGATCGCGTTGCCGTAGGACTTTGACATCTTTCGTCCGTCCAGGCCGGGGATGCGCGGGGTTTTGGTCAGTAGTGCCTGGGGCTCTTCAAGCACACTCGTGAAGGAAAAAAAAAGCTTGAGACTGGGAGGAAGTTTTTCAAAGAAATTACCGAACCCCATTTCGAGAACTCGCTGACGGATGTAAGCGGTGGCCACCGTCTGCTGGTCAGAGGTGATCTTCTGACCTTCCGGAAGGATGGGCTCGGTCGAAGATACATCCAGCAGCTTTTGAAGAACGCTGCGGCCAAGCTTGCGATTTTCGGGCGTGAACATTTCAGGGCTGACGCTGAAGCCATAAAAAAGATTGAAGCGGCGGACCAGCTCGCGAGAAAACTCGACGTGGGAGACCTGGTCTTCGCCGACCGGGACGGAGAGAGATTTCCCAGGGTCGGAATACATGACAATGTCGGCAGTTTGCAGGGTTGGGTAGCCGAGGAACCCGTAGGTGTGCAGATCTTTGTTGGTGACGTTGTCGAGAGCTTCCTTGTATGTGGGGATGCGCTCGAGCCAGCCGAGGGGTGTGATCATGGAGAGCAGCAGGTGGAGTTCGGCGTGCTCCGGGACCTCGGACTGGACGAACAGGACGGATTTGGCGGGGTCGAGGCCCGCGGCGAGGTAGTCGATGGTGATCTGGATGGTGTTTTCAGCGATGGCCGAAGCGTCGGCGTAATCGCTGGTAAGGGCGTGCCAGTCGGCGACAAAGTAGAAGCATTCGTTTGTGGGATCGGACTGGAGCTTGACCCAGTTTTGCAAAGCGCCGAAATAGTGACCGATGTGCAGACGCCCGGTGGGGCGCATTCCGGATAGGACGCGTTTGGTGGCGGTGGACAAGTCGTTCGGGCCTCGGTGAATGGAATGGTGGTGCCGAATTAGAAAGGATAGCAGATATCGGCAAGCGCTTCGCAGGAGGAAGAAGCAAAAGAGCAAGAGAGAAAAAATCGAGGACTTAAAAGCGGCCGGCTGTTCAGGCTGGAGGCTTTCGTTCGGCGTCTCGTACGACTGCGTTCTGGTCGCGGGAAGCTCAGACCACGCGAGTACCTTGTGCTTTCAAAAGAAGTCAAATTGCACTCGGGAGAACCACCCGGACAGAGAGGCCTTCGTCGGGAGGTGCATAGAGCGCGCGACGCTCGACCAGCGGAGGATCTGCAATTCACTGGTTGCCGAGCTCGCAAGAACGAAGTCGCGGCCTACTTGAGCAGGTCGCGGGCGATGATGGTGCGCTGGATCTCGCTGGTGCCTTCGTAAATCGAAATAACCCGGGCGTCGCGGTACATGCGTTCGACCTCGGATTCGCGGGAATAGCCGAGGGAGCCGTGGATCTGCACGGCTCTGTAAGCGACGCGGTTGACCATTTCACTGGCATAGAGCTTGGCACGAGAGGCAGCGGAACCCATTCTTCCCCCCGAGTCCTTGAGAAAAGCGGCCTGATACAGGAGCGCGCGGGCGGCTTCGATCTCCGTCTGCATGTCAGCGACCATCCACTGGATGGCTTGGAACTCGCCGATGGATTTGCCAAAGGCTTTACGGGCACGGGCATATTTTACGGATTCGTCGAGGGCGCCCTGAGCGAGGCCCACGGCCTGGGCAGCGATGCCGATGCGTCCGCCGTCGAGAGCCGACAGCGCGATTTTCAGGCCTGCACCCTCATCTCCCAGCCGATTTTCGGCGGCCACGACGCAATCGTTAAGAAGGATTTCGACGGAGGGAGAGGAGCGCTGCCCCATCTTGTCTTCATGGCGGCCTATTTTCAGTCCGGGAGTGTCCGGCTCAAGGAGGAAGGCCGTGATTCCCTTCCCGCCGGCTGCCGGATCGGTTTTGGCGAAAACGATGAACAGACCGGCAGCGGAACCGTTGGTCACCCAGGTCTTGGCACCGTTGACTTTGTAGCTGCTGCCATCCCAAACGGCTGTGGACTGGATACCGGCGGCGTCAGACCCCGCGGCGGGCTCTGTGAGGCAGAACGCACCGAGCATTTCCCCGGACGATAAACGGTGGAGATACCGGGATTTTTGAGCTTCGCTCGCGTGAGCGAGTAGAGGAAGCTGCACGGCGGAGTTGGTGACCGCTATGGCGGTAGACATCGCGGTGTGCACGCGCGCAACTTCTTCGAGCATGAGGACGTAGGAAATGGTGTCCAGGCCCGGCCCGCCCCATTCCTCGGGCATGAGCATGCCGCAGCAGCCGAGAGCGCCGAGTTTCTGGATAACGTCGAGAGGAAAATGGTCGGTACGCTCCCAGTCCTTGACGTGGGGGCGGACTTCGGTCGACATAAACTCGCGGACGGTGTCGCGGATGAGGAGTTGATGATCGGAGAGGCAGAAGTCCATGGCCGATGGAGATTTTAGCACGGGTCGAAGGAGCCAGAGAGGAGCGGCGGAGGGAGACGATCGGGGATGAAAACAGGACGGATGAAGCTCGCGCGATGGATGGTCGATAGCGTAGCGGTACCGGAGCCCTGCCCTATCAGGAGCCGAAAGGAACAAGCCACCCTCGGACGATCAGGCGTCTTCGCTGGCGCGCTGCGACTTGTACCCAACGAGCGAACGCTTCCCTGCGGTCACTGACGCGGCCAAAAAGAGCGGCTTCACGACCAGCTGGTTCACCGGTAGAGGAGCCAGATGGTATGTAATCCAACCATCGAGTGCAAGGCAGCCGCAAAAAAAAATGAGAATGGAATGAGGATAAACAGGAGCCGGTGTTGCGGATTGGTCCCGACGGTCGTTTTCTTCACCACTTCCCGCTTGCTAGAGATTAAAGAGTTCGCGAAGGCGTTTGGTCTGTTGACGGCTTACGGGAATTTCGGACTGTTTCTTGTCGTTCATCTTGAGCATGAAGCTCGATTTGAACCAGGGGACAACCTCCTTGATGTGATGAATGTTGACCAGATAGGAGCGGTGGGGGCGCCAAAAAGACTCAGAATCGAGCGCTTCGAGCAGTTCGTCGAGGGTGCGATAGTTGGAACTGCCTTCGGCGTCTTTGGCGGTGATGGAGATAAGGCCGCCTTCGATGGCGGCAAAGATCAAGTCGCGGGAATCGACCAGCAGCATGCGCTGCTGGGAGCGGACCAGGACTTTGGCCGGCTGGTTCGTGGCTGGCTTCGGAGCGGCAAGTTGCGAGACCAGCTGTTCGAGGCGTTCGGTGGGGCTGGTCTGGGCCTCGATCTCCTTTTTGACTTTTTGAATGGCTTTGTTGATCCGAGCCTTGTCGAAGGGTTTTAATACGTAGTCGACAGCGTTGACATCGAATGCCTGTACGGCATAGTGGTCGAAGGCAGTGGCGAAGACAACGTGGGGTACTTTCAGTTTGCGTTCGGCAAGCTTCTGCAGAACTCCGAAACCATCCAGACCTGGCATCTGGACGTCGAGGAACACGAGGTCGGGGCTGTGTTCCTTGATGAGGTTAACGGCGTCTAGTCCATTCTTGCCCTGAGCAAGAAGCTGGATTTCAGGGAAGGCTCTGAGAAGAAAGGCGAGTTCTTCGCGCGCCGGCTTTTCGTCGTCAACGATGATGGTGGTGATCGGCATAGGGCGAGTGAAGTTATAAGTTATCAGTTATCCGTTTTAAGTGGAAGGCTGAGGAGAGCGTAATGGCTAAACAAAAAGCAAAGGTATTGAAGAGCAAGATGGTCTTTCGGGGGAAGGTCTTTGGCGTGCGGCGGGATTTGGTAAGGGAGCCCGATGGCCTGCGGGTTACCCGCGAAGTGATCACCCATCCCGGGTCGGTCGTCGTGCTGCCTGTACTCGGCGACGGACGGATCGTGCTGATCCGTCAATACCGTCATGCGACCAGACAGTATTTATGGGAACTGGTGGCTGGAAGAATCGACCCCGGCGAGAGCGTAAAGGTGGCGGCGGGTCGCGAGTTGCGGGAGGAGACCGGCTATCGGGCAAAGCGATTCACCGAGTTCCTGGATGTGTTTCCGACGCCCGGATTTCTCGAAGAACGGATGCATATCCTTCTGGCAGAGGGATTAACGGCCGGGGAAGCGCAACCGGAAGCGGATGAAGATATCGTCTCCCGCCCCTATACGGC
Organism: Candidatus Acidiferrales bacterium; assembly: GCA_963842585.1. Taxonomy (GTDB): domain Bacteria; phylum Acidobacteriota; class Terriglobia; order Acidiferrales; family UBA7541; genus Acidiferrum. The sequence continues at coordinate 503,237 of CAWJHG010000006.1, read as the reverse complement.
GGCAAAATTGAAACAAATGATGCGGACGGGAAAATTGCGTGACGGGAAATCGATTGCGGGGATTTTATACTACCTTACTTTTCTGAGATAGGGTTGGGATTGGAAAGAAAAGGGTTAAACCGTTTTTTTGTTTGAAATCAGACAACTGAGAACAGTTTTACACAGAGAACTATTGACTCCAAAATCCGTTTTGGTACACTTCGCGCAATTCGTGCTCATGGCGGCGATTGGTTTCTGAACCGCCCCAAGAGTAAGAAACATCTGAGTCACCTGCCAAAGGAGACACGAAGTGCAAGGAACAGTTAAGTGGTTCAATAATTCAAAAGGATACGGATTCATCGGGAGGGAAGATGGCCCCGACGTGTTCGTACACTATTCGGCGATCGTCGGCGATGGATACCGGACGTTGCAGGAAGGAGATCCGGTCGAATTTGAAATCGTGCAAGGCCCGAAAGGGCCCCAAGCGGCGAACGTTTCCAAACCGGTAGCGTAAAGAGTTTGGATCGAAACCAAAGGCCGACGGAGGCGAAAGCTTCCGCCGGCCTTTTCTTTGGAAGGCGACGGACTCTTCCCCGGGCTGAACCAGCTGTTCCGATCGTGGGCGGGAAAGCGCCTGCCGGGTTGCCGCAGGCAAAGGGGGATATAATCGCCCACTATGGATAATAAACAGATCGCGCGGATCCTCCGGGAGACCGCACAGTTACTCGAAATCGATGGGGCGATCATTGGGCGCTACCGGAGTTATGAGCGCGCGGCGGAGCTGCTCGAAGGATTACCGCAACCGGTTTCGCAACTTGTCGAGACGCCGGAAAAGTTACTCGAATTGCCGGGGATCGGCGAGGGGATGGTGGAGCACCTGACGGAGATTGTGAAAACCGGTGACTATTCGTTGCGGAAAAAGCTGTTGAAGAAATATCCCGAGACGATCCTGGATTTGCTGAACTTGCAGTCGCTCGGGCCGAAAAAAGTGGCGTTGCTGTGGAAGAACTTCCAGGCCGGAACCGTGGCGGATGTGGAGAAGTTGGCGAGAGAGGGCCAGTTGCGGGACCTCGCGGGGTTCGGGGAGAAGAGCGAGCGGAATATTCTGAAGGCCGTAGAAGTGTTCAAGAAGTCGTCGGGAAGATTCCTCACGAGTACGGCGGAAGCAGCGGCCAATGCGATCGCCGAGCACATCCGGAAAGCGGGAAAAGCGGTTGAGAGCGTGACTCCGGCCGGGTCGTTACGTCGCGGGAAGGAGACGGTGGGGGATCTGGATTTGCTGGTGACCATGGCGGAAGAGACGGGGAAGTCCAAGGGTAAAGCAAAAACCAAGGGTGCCGGCTCCTCGCGGCAGGAGATTGTCGATCGGGTGGCCTTGCACATTTTGACCTACCCAGGGATCGACCAGATCCTGGCACACGGGGAAAACAAGGTGAGCTTCACCCTGCAGAACGGGCTGCAGGTGGATGTGCGATTGCTCGAGAAGGAAAATTTTGGGGCGGCGTTGTTGTATTTCACAGGGTCGAAGGAGCACAACGTAACCTTGCGCGGGCGCGCAAATGAGATGGGGTTCACCCTGAATGAGTACGCGCTGGCCACCTTGAAAGGCGAAAAACGGGTCGCCGGACGGACAGAGGAAGAGGTTTACGAGAAGTTGAAACTTGAGTTTATCCCCCCGGAGCTGCGGGAGAATACCGGCGAGATCGAGGCCGCGGAAAAGCACCAGCTGCCCAAGTTGATCGAGCTGCGGGACATCAAGGGCGACCTGCAGATGCACACGCCGGCCAGCGACGGGAAGAACACGATTGAGGAGATGGCCGACGCAGCGCGGAAGCTCGGTCATGAATACATAGCCATAACCGACCATTCGAAGGCGGTTACGGTGGCGAACGGCCTGGATGAAAAACGCATGGCGGCGCATATCAAGCGACTGCGGGCGGCCGATGCAAAGGGACTGGGAATACGGGTGCTGGTGGGCTCCGAAGTGGATATTCTGAAGGATGGATCGCTCGATTATTCCGAGGAGATCCTGGCACAGCTGGATGTGGTGGTGTGCTCCATCCACTCCTATTTCAATCTGGAACGGTCGGCGATGACCGAGCGGATGCTGGCGGCGATCGAGAACCCCTATACCCAGATCATCGGTCACCCGACGGGTCGCGTTCTTCTGCGGCGGGAGCCGCTCGACTACGACATGGAACTGGTGTTGGATGCCTGCGCCAGGCACGGCGTTGCGATGGAGTGCAATTCCTACCCGGACCGGCTGGATTTGAAAGACGTGTATTTGCGGATGTGTAAAGAAAAAGGGGTGAACGTGGTGATTTCGACCGATTCGCACAATGCGGCGAACCTGAGCTTCATCCATTACGGGGTGACCATGGCGCGGAGGGGGTGGCTTGAGAAGAGGGACGTGATCAACACCTTGCCAGTCGCCGGCTTCTTGGGGGCACTCAAGGGAAACAGGAAGAAAACGGCTCGCGGTTAGCAAAGAAGCCAAAGTGCTGCCCGGGAGGGACTCACAGGGGGCGGCGGCGGCGCCCGGATGAGGGAACATTTTAGCGGCTGGGTGCGTTCATGGTTATAGGACGTCTGGCGGAGGTCATGTGGAGATGAAAATGGACACACTTTGGATGAAGTGCAGTTCCCTGCCCGGGAAAATGCCCGGATCGAAAATGACGGCGATCGGGTTGGTCGCGGGGGTGCTGGCGCTCGGCGGTGCCCTGCCGTCGCGGGCAGAGGAGGTGAGTAAGACATTCCCTGTGACCGGACACGTGAGGGTGAAAGCAGAGACCGATGACGGAGCGGTGCGGGTCTCGACGGGCGACATCAAGCAGGTAGAGATTCGCGTGGTGTACACCGGATACAAGCTGGACAAGGATCTGCGCGTGAGTACCTCGCAAGATGGGGATTCGGTCGAAGTTGTCGCAAAGACCATGGGTGGCGGGTTCTGGAACTGGGGCGTCCGGCACAGCAGCCTGCGCGTCGAAATTCACATGCCCAAGGACGCGGATTTACTCGTGAGAAGCGGCGACGGGTCGGTCGAAGCGGATTCGATCAACGGGAACGTGGACGTGACGACCGGGGACGGGAGTATAACCGTGCAGGGAGTGAAAGGCACGATGCGGTTTCATTCCGGAGATGGGCACATTGAAGGCCGCGGGCTGGATGGGATGCTGGATGCGTCGGCCGGGGACGGGCACATCAGCGTGGAGGGACGGTTTGATGGGTTGAACATCAAGACCGGGGATGGCAGTGTTACGGCGCGCGCCAATGCGGGGTCGAAGGTGGTGACCGGATGGACGATTCGCACCGGCGACGGGAGCGTGGATCTCGAACTTCCGGGCGATCTGAAGGCGGACTTGGACGCCAGCACGCACGACGGGCACATCAGCTCAGGCCTGCAAATGACCGTGGAAGGGTCTTTCAGTTCCTCGAATATCCACGGCAAATTGAATGGCGGGGGACAGCCGTTATCCATTCATACCGGGGACGGCTCGATTCACCTGAACAAGAGTTAGGGGTTCGTTCGGAGAGAGTGCGGACGCCTCGAAGGCCCGTCGCCTAGGATGCGTGAAGGCCCCCGGTGGCGGGCGGAATCCCAAGGCCGATGGCGCGAGTCTGGTGCGCGTCCGTAGGGGAGCGATTTGCGACCTCGCTGAGCAGTTCCCTCTCGCGAATGAGAGATCGAGATTCTGAGCTTGGCCCGGGCAGAACCAGGGCAGGATGGCCAAGAGCGGCTCCCTATCTTCAGTTTTAGGACCCCACGGAAAATTTGGGTCATACTTGAATGCGGCCAAAGCACGGAGCGTCTCGAGGCACTTCCTTCCTTGACCACCCCCAGGCTGGGGCCGCACATAGCATTGCGCTTCATTCCCTTCTCCCAACGGGATAGCCAAGGCATTTCCTGACAACTCTAGAGTCCGGACGAAGCGTCGGCGACTCCGGCCGATCAGCGGGTCAGGGCCTAGGGGGGTGAGCGTCGAAGGAAGCGAGTGCGCGAAGGGAGTCGCCCAGCCGGCGCTGGCGTTCATCGCCATGGCGACTCCGACGGCTTCGGCAATTTCCGCTTTCGACTCGCCAGCTTTCAGAGCGGCGTCCGGGTGGAAAGTGATCCAACCGGCGCACCGGGTGGTTACGGCGACGGCGAGGGAGATAAGTTGGCGCGTTTTCTCGCCCAGGAGCGAGGTCTTGGAATTGGTGGCAGTCAGGGTCTGGTACACCGGGAGCGAGTCGGGGGAGAGCCTGGCGAAATCGGGAATGGATTTGCCGAGTGCGGCCTGGTAAACGTTCCAGTCGAAAAGCATGGCGTTGCTCCTGCCGAAGAGTCAAGTTCGGGGTGGGAGGATGCCGTGTTCGCGGAGGGAGGGCGAGCGGCAGGGAAAGATGCGAGAACCGCGGGGTTGACTCGGTCGGTCGTGACAGTTTCGGGCCTGAAGGAGAAGTTCCGATCGATCGGAACTTCTCCCTCCCCACGATTCCACCAAGGTCTCTCTCGGGTTTAAGACTGCGGGAAGTTTCCCGGGGACGCTCCGGTTCGCCCGACACAAATAAAAGAGCGGTTTGCTCGCCCCCGTCTCCCCTTGGGAAGCAGCCGCTCGAAGGCAACCCCGAATTTCGGAGATTGAGCGCGGTATGATATTGTTTTTGGTTCGCTATCGCTCGGCGGAAAAGCAGGATGCCCGCAAGATAATGGAGCTGAATCGGGGGAGGCAAAGTGATGGAGGGGCTGAAAACCCGTCCTTTCCCTTGATCGTGTGTCGGGACTGTAGCTTCGATCTGCGCAAGAGCGGGCAGTTCAGAAATGATTTCGAGGAACATGGCTGCGCCTCAGGGGGCCCAAGAAATGAAGACGACCTATAACGGAGTGGCAGTGCCGGCGAACGGAAAAGCGATTGGGTACAGTGGCGGACTGCTGCAGGTGCCTGAGAATCCCATAATCCCGTTCATCGAGGGGGACGGTACCGGGCGCGACATCTGGAAGGCATCGCGTAGAGTCTTTGACGCGGCGGTTCAAAAGGCCTACGGAGGAAAGCGGAAGGTGGAGTGGTTCGAAGTGTTTGCCGGCGAAAAGGCCTTCAACAGCTTCAAACAGTGGCTGCCGGACGAGACGGTGGAAGCGGCTCGGGATTTTCGCGTATCGATCAAGGGCCCGCTGACGACACCGGTGGGTGGTGGGATACGCTCGCTGAACGTAGCCCTGCGGCAGATTCTGGATTTGTACGCTTGTGTGCGGCCGGTGCGTTACTTCACCGGAGTCCCCTCTCCTGTCCGCGAACCCGAAAAAATGGATGTGGTGATCTTCCGGGAAAACACGGAGGACGTGTACATCGGAATCGAATGGAAGAGCGGAACCTCGGAGGCCAAGAAGCTGCTGGATTTCCTGAACAAGGACATGTTGAAGGACGGGAAAAAGCAGATCCGCTGGGATTCCGGCGTAGGGATCAAGCCCATCTCGCCAACCGGAACGAAACGGCTGATGCGACGGGCCGTGCAGTATGCGCTAGAGAACAACCGACCGAGCGTGACGATCGTCCACAAGGGGAATATTCAGAAATTCACCGAGGGCGCCTTCCGGGACTGGAGTTATGACCTGGTGCGGGAGGAGTTCCGCGGACAGACGGTCACGGAACGGGAGAGCTGGATCCTGGATAATCTGGACAAGAAGCCGGGGCTCACGGTGGAACAGAACGCGGCGATGATCGAACCAGGACTGGAATCGGCAACCGAAGAGTTCAAGAAGGCAGTGTATGCGGAAGTGCAGGGGGTGCTCGACGCAATCGGGGCTTCACACGGCAAGGGCCAGTGGAAAAAGAAACTGATGATCAATGACCGGATCGCGGATTCGGTATTCCAGCAAATGCTCCTCAGGCCGAACGAGTACAGCGTGCTTGCGACGCCGAACCTGAACGGCGACTATTTGAGCGACGCGTGCGCGGCGCAGGTGGGAGGGCTCGGAATCGCGCCCGGGTCCAATATTGGAGATGGGTATGGGGTATTCGAGGCAACGCACGGCACGGCCCCGAAATATGCGGACAAGGATGTGATCAATCCGAGTTCGCTGATGCTCTCGGGAGCGATGATGTTCGAGTTTCTAGGCTGGGGCGAAGCCGCAAGGCTGATCGAGAATGGCATTGCCAAGACCATTCAGCAGAAGCGGGTGACCTACGATCTGGAACGCCTGATGACCGGGGGGACCAAGCTTGGGACCTCGGCTTTTGCGTCGGCGATTATTGAAAATATGTAAGCAAGCAGGAAACACGGGTTGGCGGCCGAGTATCTAAGCTGCCCCCCAGCAGCAGAGCACGTGACCGGTCGGTGAGTTCGAGAATGGAAGCCTAAGGAGACGGAAATGAGCCGGAAGAAAGTTACGGTAGTGGGCGGCGGGTTTGTGGGGTCGACTACGGCACAGCGGATTGTGGATCTGGAGTTGGCCGACGTGGTGCTGACAGATATTCTCGACGGCCCGCCGGCAGGCAAAGCGCTCGACATGGTCGAAAGCGGGCCGATCACGCGCACGGATTCGCACGCAACAGGAATTTCCACCGCCGCCGGTGACTACAGTGCGACCGCCGGAAGCGACGTGGTGGTGATTACGGCCGGATTTCCCCGGAAGCCCGGGATGAGTCGCGACGATCTGCTGAAGGCAAATTACGACGTGGTGAAAGGTGTAGTGGAGCAGATTGTAAAGCACTCGCCGAACGCCATTCTGGTCATCGTGACCAATCCGCTGGACGCCATGGCCCAGGCGGCGCTAAAGATCAGCGGATTGCCGAAGAGCCGTGTACTCGGGATGGCCGGTGTGCTCGATTCGGCACGGATGAGCTCGTTTGTGGCCATGGAGTGCAAAGTGAGCGTGGAGAACGTGCACTCTTTCGTACTGGGCGGGCACGGCGACGACATGGTGCCCCTGCCAAGGTATTCGACCGTGGCCGGGATTCCTCTACCGGATCTGTTGTCGAAGGAAAAAATCGACGCGATCGTGGATCGCACGCGGAAGGGCGGCGCGGAGATCGTAAATCTGCTGAAGACCGGGTCGGCCTATTACGCCCCATCGGCAGCGGCGGTGGAAATGGTGGAAGCGATTCTGAAGGACAAGAAGAAGATTCTCCCCTGCGCGGTCTATCTCGATGGGGAGTACGGAATCAAGGGGTTGTTTGTGGGCGTGCCGGTGAAGCTCGGGGCTGGCGGCGCAGAGGAGATTATCCAGATCAAGTTGACGGCGGAGGAGAACGCGGCGCTCCAGAAGTCGGCGGCGTCAGTCAAGGAACTGGTGACCGTGCTGGGAATCTAGAAGCCGTTATTTCCCGGTCTTAAATGAGCGTGAGCAGGGGCGCAGCCAGGCTGCGCCCCTGCTGTTTAGAAGCCGAAGAAATGGCCCGCGGCGATAACCAGCACCAGGGTAAACAGAGCGATAGCGATTTCGCCGATGAAACCGACCGCAAACGGGCGGAACCCCTGCTTACGCATCTCCCGGAAGTTAGTGCGCAGGCCAACACCAGCGAAGGTCAACAGGAAGGCCCAGCGGGAGAGATTGGCGAGCGACGTATTTTGCTCTTTGGTGAAAAACCCCACCGTGGCCAGCAGCGAGACCAGCAGGAAACCCAGAACAAACTTGGGAAATTTTTGCCAAAGAAAGGCAGCTTTGTTGCCGACTGCATGGGCCTGTCCCTTGCTGGCCCAGTAGATGGCGTAGGCCAGTACCACGAAACCGATCAGGGCGTTGCGGGTGGTTTTGGTAAGGACGGCGAGTTTTGCCGCAGCGTCGGAATAGAGCGCGCCGGCAGCCGTGGCTTCGGCGGTGTTATCTACGGCCAGGCCGGCCCAGATGCCGTAAGCATGATCGGAAAGATGGAGTGCATGCCCGATGAGCGGGAAAGTAAACAGGGCAATGGCTCCAAGCGCAAGAATGGCGGCGATGGCAAAGGAAGAATCTTCGTCCTCGGCGTCGATCGCACCTTTGGTCGCAATAATAGCACTGACCCCGCATACCGCCGAGCCCACGGCGAGGAGTGTAGTGAGCTTGGGCCGCAGGCCGAACAACCGACCGAGGAAGGTCATGAACGCCAGAGAGCCCAGGATTTCGATTGCCACGAGGAGCAGACTGACACCGCCCAACTTCCAGACATCGCCGAGAAGAAAGCGCGAGCCAAGCAGGACGATTCCGGCTTTGAGCCAAAATTCGTAAGTGGCGACCCCGGGTTTGAATAGATCGGCAAGGCCGAATACGTTCGAGATGACCAGCCCGATGAGGATGGCCCAAAGGACGTATTCAATGTTGGGAAAAGCAACGTGCCGACTTTTCGCATAGGCGTTGATATTTTTCTCAAGCAGCTTGCCGGCAAAACCAATGACGGCAAGCAGCGCGATTCCTGGAATGAGGCGAAAAAACTTTGTACCCAGGGAAATGGGGGGATTCTGCGGTAGTGCGATTGTGTCAGCCATGTAGACCTCAACGCGTAGGATTCGTAATGCGAAACGACAAAAAAGGGAGCTAGACGGCCGTCGCGGCAGTCTAAATCCCGGTGGAACCAAGATCTGAATGAACCCAAAAACACAGGCCCGGGCCAATACTGCGGAGGGTCACCACGGGACCCGGGGGATTACGCCGAAGCGGATGAGGGCAGCGGCGAGAAGTGCGACGAGAACGGCCCAGGTATCCAGCGAGAGGCTGGCACCTGGCTTACGAATCGCTTTAAGCTGTTGGTCGGCCATTTTTTCTCCTTAAATCAAAATAAAGAGGATACCTCGAAATGATCCGGCGCGCTGTGATGAAACCAGTCATAAGCAGTGGCCGCGACAGAGGAGTGCGACGCAACCCGGCCGACAATGAGAAGAGCGGGCGCGGGAAGCGGGGTCTGTCTCGCAAGTGCCTCGATCGTGACAAGGCGGCTGTACTGCTCCGGTTGCGTGGCCTTGGATATCACCAGGCAGGGGGTTTCGGGAATCAGGCCGGAATCGCGGAGCCAGCAAGAGACTTCGGCATAGTCCGGGCCAGGCATGTAGACGACGACAGTGGTGTCCGGGGAAATCGCCAGGCCGGAAAATGAGCGGGCATCTCCAGAGCGAGAGAAGGTGGTAAACAGCAGGTGTGAGGCGAGGCGACGGTCGGTGAGAGAAACCTCGGCGCGAGCGGCTGCACCGAAGGCAGCGGAAATGCCGGGAACGATTTCGAAAGGAACGCCCGCGCGACGGAGCGCATCGATCTCCTCGCTGGCGCGTCCGAACAGGAGCGGATCTCCGCCCTTGAGGCGAATGACGATTCCATGCCTGGAGGCGGCGTCTACCAGAAGTGCGTTAATGTCGGATTGGGAGAGCAGGCGAAAGCCACGGCGCTTGCCGACGTCCATCCGTTCGGCGGCGGCGGGGATGAGCGCGAGAATCTCGGCGCTGACAAGAGAATCATAAAGCACAATCCCTGCCGATTGGAGCAGCCGCAGCGATTTGACGGTAAGGAGCTCGGGGTCGCCCGGGCCGGCACCGAGAAGGAAGACCTTGCCAGGACCGTTTGCCAGTTGGAAGCGAGCGCCAGCAGAAGTCCGAGATTGCATCAGCAGGCTCCTCTCTCGGGAGTACCCTCATGGGTTTCCTCGAGGAAGCGTTCGAACATCGGGCGGCTGGCGAGGAGATGAAGCCAGCGCCTGGTAGTTTCCGGATCGTTCGCCTGGGCACGGAGAACCTCACGGGCGGCGCCGAGCCATTCGAGCCATGCAGCATATTCCGGTGTGTACTGCTCCTCAAGTTCCTTGCGCAGGCGCTGGGCGAGCGCAGGGCTTTTGCCGTTGGTCGAGATGGCAATCTGCAGGTCGCCTCGCTGGACGACGGCGCCGTAGTAAAAGTGACAGTGGTCCATGTCGTCGACGGCATTGCAAAGAATGCGGCGCTTGTCGGCTTCGCGAAAAACCGATTCGTTCACCTCGGACAGCGACGTAGCAGCCACGACCAGAAACATGCCAAGAAGGTCTTCCCCTTCGAAAGGCTTTGGCAGCCACTCGATCCGGCGGTCGCGCACCCATTGGACGAGTCTCGGAGAGAGTCGGGGGGCAACTACGGTGACTCGAGCGCCAGCTCCGAGCAGGCCGGGAATCTTCGAAGAGGCGATAGCGCCGCCGCCAACGACGAGAACGGGCCGGTCGTCAAGTTTGAGGAATGCCGGGAACAGAATCATGGATGGAACCTCGAAAATCGATACTCGATGGAGGAAAAGGACTCACTGAAATTGTGCAACCCTGTAGTCGTCATCGATCCTCCACGGAATGCGGGACGGCGGCCTCGGGAAGATCACGCTCGGCAATTTCCGTGCCCCCACCGGCAAGCACGGAGCGGATGTCCTGGCTCGAATAACGAGCAAGAAACTTCTGGAGGGTCTCCTGCGGATGGCGTTGCGCACGGAAGAAATGGAGCAGGCGCTCGATGGCATTAGGAACTTCCTCTGCCGGGCAACGGTACCCGACCGGACGGGCGATCGCGGCGAACTGACCTACACTGCCGCCCACACAAAAATAGTAAGCGTCAATCATTTTGCCGCCGTGCTTGATTTTCTTTCCTTCGATCCCAATATCGGCAATCCAATGCTGCCCGCATGAGTTGGGGCAGCCGGTGATGTGGATGCGAAGGTGGTCCTGGTGATCGGGAAAACGTGCTTCGAGCTCTTCGGTGAGCCATCGTGCGAAGGACTTGGTTTCGGTAAGTGCCAGCTTGCAAAATTCCGAGCCGGTGCAGGCAACCGTACCGCGCACAAACTGCGAAGACTCGACAGGCAGGCCGCCCCCAGAAAGGGCGGCGACGACTTCGGGAACGTGCACTTGCGGGATGTTGATGAGCAGTAGGTTTTGCATCAGCGTGTTGCGCACCAGGCCATCGCCAAAACGCTCGGCGAGATGGGCCGCGAGGGTCAGCTGCGCGGGAGTAATGCGTCCACGAACAACGGAGGCGCCGACGGTGAACAGGCCGGTTTGCTTCTGTGCAATGACGCCGAGATGATCGCGGTGGACCCGGGCGGGAGGCTCGAGAGGTGCAGCGGGATCGAGAGGGAAATCGAGGCGTGACTCGAGAGCAGAGAGAAAAGAGTCGGCAGTCCAGCCGTGCTCGAGGAAAAGGAACTTGAGGCGGGCTTTTTCGCGGGAATAGCGCAGGACCTCACTCGACCGGAACAGTTCGGTCACGGCGCGGACCACAGGGACGACCTTGTCCCAGGGGATAAAGGCGTTGAGAGGCACGGCGAGATGGGGGTGAGTCGACAGGCCACCGCCGACGCGAAGGGAAAACCCCAGTTCTGCCCGGCCTTGAGAGATACGGCGAGCAGCGATCAGGCCGATATCGTTGACTTCAGGGTAGGAGCACCAGTCCGGGCAACCGGTGACGGTGATTTTGTATTTCCGTGGAAGATTGTAGAACTCTGGATTGCCCGCGAATTCCTTGTCGAGCGCGAGCGCGACCGGGGAGACGTCGGCGAGCTCCTCGGCATGCACTCCGGTGAGCGGACACCCGGTAATGTTGCGGGTGACGTCACCGCAGGCACCAGTGGTGCTGAGACCGACGGAGTAGAGAGACTCGAGAACCTCGGGGATGGATTCAATGCGGACCCAGTGGAGCTGAATATTCTGCCGGACGGTGATATCGGCGACCCCATTGCCATAGGCAGAAGAGAGTCGAGCGATGGCGCGGACCTGGGCGCTCGTGAGCAGGCCGTTGGGAACTCGGATGCGAACCATGAAAAAGGGAGTGGCGCGCCCTTCGCCACCGGCACCGCCAATGACGCCGAGACCGTCTCCCTGGGTGTAAATGCCCCAGGGGCGGAAGTAGGTGGTTAACCATTCGGGTGGAATCGAGGCATGGCCCTCCCGGGCAAAGGTGCGGATTTCCTCGAGGTGGTCCCAAGGATTTTTCTCGCGCTTCAGGCGCTCGATGCGCTGGGATTTGCGTTCCTTAAGTTCTGCCATCTGGCCCGTTTCCTTTTCCTTCCAACAGCACTACCCGTCGGGCGTAATGAGCCGATCGGAAAACCGGCGACGGTTATATCAGCATAAAAAACCAAAAGCCCACGTAGCCGGAATCTGGCACGTGGGCTTTGAGAATCGGAGATCGAAAAAAGCTAGATTCGGAAGCACCTTTGGCCAGAGTGGGCAGGCCGACAACAACAGGAACAGCAACAGCCGAGGGCCTGCAAGGAAGAGCCGAACTGGCAGAGAGGCGTCATCTTGATAAGAGGTTACGCAGGGCTGAGGAGAGCGTCAACCAGTACGTGGCCTCAATAATCAGATGCGTTTCATCAGCGGATTGGATACATGCGCAGAGAGTGAAATTGGGGCGCGGGAGGAGTCCGGCGCCCCGAGGACAGGGCTATTGCTGGGGCTTCGCAGCGGGCTTGGCCGTAGTGCCCGCCGCCGGCTTCGCGGCAGACTTGGCTGCCGCAGCGGCGCCGACAAAGGTAGCGGACTTGATGGTGTCGAGTTTCGGCCACTTGGTGGCTATGTACTTTTCGCCCCCTTTTTTCATGGGTTCCTGATCGAGCCCGGCGGAATCGCCGTACTGGTCGTAAAACATCTCTACGGTGTTAATTCCATTATCGTCGATAACCGCGAAAGGGGCGAAGCCCTGGGAATCAAGGAAGGTGTTGTCCTTGAGACTGATGAAAATGTCGGTGGTGCGGGAATTGGGGGCCGGCGTCTTGGCGAAGGTGAGAGTGCCGCGAAGGTTCTTCTGGGTAACCGGATCGTCCTTGATGGTGGCTTTTTCCCAGGCCGCGTTGACCGCTGGGTAGGCGCTGATGCCGAATTGCACGACAAAACCGGGAACGGCGCGGTAGATCCGAGCGCCGTCGTAGTAGTGGTGCTTCACGAGGTTATAGAAACGATCGGCACCGGTGGGAGCCCATGCGCGAGTCACTGTCACCGTGAAATCACCCCGGGTGGTTTGGAACTTGACCTGATAAGTGGCAGGGGCGACGTCTTTCAGCAGCGCGGGTTTCAGGAGGGTACGGTCGTAAGGAGATGCGGTCGGCTTCGGGGTGGTCGTGGTGCTGGACTTCGGCTTGGCAGGGGCCGGCGCAGCAGCCGGAGCGGTGGAAGTCTGGGAGAAAGAAGGGATGGAAGCGAGGAAGAAAGTCAGAGCGGCAAAGGTCACAAACCTGGTGAAGCGCATGGGATGAATCCCTCCAAAATAATGATTGCTCGTAGTACAGATAGATTCTAGCGCGAAAACGGAGGAGAGCGGAATGTGTGGAGTGAAGAGCAGGAAGGCAGTTAGTAAAGATCGTGACGGTGTCGGCTGCGCCGAGGGATCGAAAACAGGTTCACGGTCCGAACTACCTGCGATTCTGAACCGTTCCGCGAGCGAAGTGCCATGGTGAAAAAGAAAGCCGGCAGAAGGCCAGGCCTTATTTATTCAGAGACTGGCTGACCCGTTGAACTTCGGAGAGCACACGGAGCGTGTTTTCACCGAGGATCTTGCGCACGTCGGATTCGGAGTAACCTTTCTTGAGGAGCGCATCCGTAATTTGCGGGATGTGGGAAACGTCCTGCATTCCGAGCGGCATGACGGCGCCATCGAAATCGGAACCCAGGCCGACGTGGTCGATGCCGGCAACTTTTACGGCGTGATCGATGTGGTCGATGATGAGCGTCCAGTCGACTTTTGGTAGTTTCCCTGAGTTCATGAGGTCGCGAACAACCTGATCGCCGGCAACGTCTTTGCAGGCCTGGTTTTCACCGCAGCGCCTCTTTACCTCTTCATTGATGGCTTTTTCCGCTTCCGGGTGCGTCTTCTCGTAGTCGCGGAATTCCTGGCTGAGGAACCCGACATGGTAGTTGATCTGGATGACGCCGCCGTTCTTTGCGAGATCCCGAATCATGTCGTCGGTCATGTTACGTGCCGCATCACAGATGGCCCGGCAGGAGGAGTGGGAGGCGAAGACTGGAGCCTTGCTGGTGGCCAGGACATCATAGAAAGTCTTGTCAGAGACGTGGGAGATGTCCACGATGATGCCGAGGCGGTTCATCTCCCGGACCACGTCTTTGCCGAAATCAGTGAGGCCATTGTGAGCCGGCTTGTCGGTCGAAGAATCGGCCCACTCATTGTTCTCCATATGGGTGAGGGTCATGTAACGGACGCCGAGAGTCGAAAAGGCGCGTAGGACGGAGAGATCGTCGCCCATCATGTGGCCGCCTTCCACCCCGATCAGGGCGGCGATCTTGTTCTGCTTTTTGGCTTCGCGGACTTCGGCCGCGGTAGTAGCCAGGACGAGATCGTCCGGATGCTTGCGTACGGTTTCGCGAACCGCGTCGATCTGGTCCAGTGCCTGCTTCACCGCATCGGGACCGAATATTTTGCCGGAGATCCAGATAGAGAAGAAGATCGCAGAGAGGCCGCCGTCCCTCATGCGGGGAATATCGACGTTGCCGTCGGTGTGGCGAGCGGCGAAATCGAAATGGGGGTCGAAAAGGCGCTGCGTGGTATCGTCGTGGGTGTCGACCACGATGGAGGAGGACTGCAACTTCTTGGATTGATCGGAAACGGATTGGGCAGAACTGGTTACGGTCATCGAAAAGACTCCCAAGAGACAGGCCGATAGAACGCTGAGCGCGCGAATCATGATTCCCCCGAGTTGCAGTAGAGAGCTTAGGTAGAGTAGCAGAAGAATGGCTTGGAAGTTAAAGCCCGCAATCGAACCGCGTTCGAAAAAGAGCGCCTACAGAAAAAGTGCAAAGACGGACGGACCAGAGGAGTGAGAGCTCGCGCTCCGCTAAGCGAGCTCGGCAGGGTCGCTGCGGAAGAAGTCAGCCTGCGCCAGCGACTTCCGTTTCGGGCCGTTCGAGAAAGGAAGCTTTGATGTAATCGCGATTGGTGCGGGCGATTACTTCCAGCTTGATTTCCTTCGGGCAGGCCGCTTCGCACTCACCGATGTTCGTGCAATTGGCAAATCCTTCGACGTTCATCTGCTCGACCATGGCCAGGGCGCGGCGGTCGCGCTCGACGCGGCCCTGCGGTAGGTGCCCGAGGTGCGAAATCTTGGCACCGACGAAGAGAACTGCAGCGGCATTGGGGCAGGCAGCGACGCAAGCGCCACAACCGATGCAGGCGGCGGCGTCCATCGCCAGATCGGCGTCTTGCTTGGGAACGGGAATGGCGTTGCCGTCCGGAGCGCTGCCGGTCGGCACGGAGATAAAACCGCCGGCGGCGATGATGCGATCGAAAGAACCGCGGTTTACCGCAAGGTCCTTGATCACCGGAAAGGCCTTGGCGCGCCAGGGCTCAAGATAGATCTCATCGCCATCCTTGAAATGCCGCATGTGCAGCTGGCAGACCGTAGTGCCTTTGAACCCGCCGTGGGCTTTGCCGTTGATCATCATGCCGCACATGCCGCAGATGCCTTCGCGGCAATCATGGTCGAAGGCAACCGGGTCCTCACCCTTGGTGATGAGACCCTCATTGAGGACGTCGAGCATCTCGAGGAACGACATGTGCTCGCTGACGTCTGGAAGGTCATAACGCACCATGCGGCCCGAATCCTGGGAGCTCTTCTGTCTCCAGATGTGAAGTATGAGATTCATTACTTGTAGCTCCGTTGGGAGGGATGCACATAGTTGAAGGTGAGCGGCTCTTTGGTCAGAGCGGGAGCGCGCCCGTCACCCTGGAAGCCCCACGCCGCGACATAGGAATAGTTGGCATCGTCGCGCAGCGCTTCGCCTTCGGGGGTCTGATACTCTTCGCGGAAATGACCGCCGCAGGATTCCCTGCGGTGCAGGGCGTCGATACACATCAATTCGGCAAGTTCGAAGAAGTCGGCGACGCGGCCGGCCTTTTCGAGGGATTGATTGAACTCTTCATTGGCGCCGAGCACGCGGACATTCTTCCAGTACTCTTCCCGCAGCGCGGGAATCAGCGAGAGCGCCTTGTTGAGGCCCGCCTCATTGCGAGCCATCCCGCAGTAGTCCCACACGATCTTGCCCAGTTCACGATGGAAGGAGTCGACCGTGCGATTGCCGTTACCGTTCAGAAGTTTCTTGGTGATGGCAGTCGCGTTGGCCAAGGCTTCCTTCGCCGCGGGCACATCGGCGGAAACCTTGGAAGGCTTGGCGGTGGCCAGGTAGTTGCCGATGGTATAGGGAATGATGAAGTAGCCGTCAGCCAAGCCCTGCATGAGGGCACTTGCGCCGAGTCGATTGGCGCCGTGGTCGGAGAAGTTGGCTTCACCGAGCACAAACAGGCCGGGGATAGTAGACATTAGGTTGTAGTCCACCCAGAGACCGCCCATGGTGTAGTGCGTGGCCGGATAGATGCGCATGGGAACCTGGTAAGGGTCCTCCCCGGTGATGCGCTCGTACATTTCAATCAGATTGCCGTAACGTTCGGCAATCTTGTGCTTGCCGAGTCGCTCTATCGCGTCGGCGAAATCGAGATAAACACCCAGGCCGGTTGGGCCGACGCCACGACCCGCATCACACTCAGCCTTGGCGGCGCGGGAAGCAATGTCGCGGGGGACCAGGTTGCCGAAGCTCGGGTAACGGCGCTCGAGATAGTAGTCCCGTTCCGCTTCGGGTATGGAGCCAGGGGGACGTTTGTCCCCTGTTTGCTTTGGGACCCAGATGCGACCGTCGTTGCGCAGTGACTCGGACATCAAGGTGAGCTTGGATTGATAATCGCCGGCGACGGGAATGCAGGTTGGATGGATTTGCGTGAAGCACGGGTTGGCGAACAGGGCTCCGCGTTTGTAGGCACGCCAGATGGCGGTAGCGTTGCAGCCTTTGGCGTTCGTGGAAAGATAGAAAACATTTCCGTAACCGCCGGTGGCCAGAATGACAGCGTCGGCCAGGTGAAGTTCGATCTTGCCGTCGTACAGGTTGCGGGTAACGATGCCGCGGGCCTGGCCGTCGACAACCACCAGATCCAGCATGTCCATGCGCGAGTGCATCTTGACGGAACCGAGGCCGATCTGACGTTCCAGAGCCTGGTAGGCACCGAGCAAGAGTTGCTGCCCGGTCTGGCCGCGGGCGTAAAACGTCCGGGAGACCTGGGCGCCGCCAAAGGAGCGGTTGTCGAGCAGCCCGCCGTACTCCCGCGCGAAGGGCACGCCCTGAGCGACGCACTGGTCGATGATGTTCACGCTTACCTGGGCCAGGCGATAGACGTTCGCTTCGCGGGCGCGAAAGTCGCCGCCCTTGACGGTATCGTAGAAGAGCCGGTAAACGCTGTCGCCGTCGTTGTGATAATTCTTGGCGGCGTTGATGCCGCCCTGTGCAGCGATCGAGTGGGCACGGCGGGGGCTGTCCTGATAGCAGAAGCATTGGACGTTATAACCCAGTTCGCCGAGGCTGGCAGCGGCGGCGCCACCGGCAAGACCGGAACCGACGACGATGACGTTGTACTTGCGCTTGTTGGCCGGATTGATGAGCTTGAGATCGAACTTGTGCTTTTCCCAGGACTGCTCGATCGGCCCGGTGGGGGCATTGGATTTCAATTCCATGGACTCAGGCTCCCTAGACAGGCTTGATGAAGCCGGCCAGAACGGCGACCGGGATGGAAATGTTGCCGACCGCAATCAGGACAGCGACAACTTTCGCGAAGCGCTGCAACCATGGCGTGTAAACCGGATGGCTGAAGCCAAGCGATTGGAACATGCTCCACAACCCATGATAGAGGTGATAACAGAGCATGATCATCGCGATGATGTAGAAAAGCGAAACGGGCCAGACCTGGAAGCCGGTGACGATGTTGTTATACACGTTGTGTTCGTCAAAGGGGCCGCCGGGGTGTACGGTTCCGAAAGTGAAGTGCAGCAGATGAAAGATCAGAAAGGCCAGGATAATCGGGCCGCTCCATGCCATGGTCCGGGATGCGTACGTCGAATGGATATTGGCCTTCTTGACGTACGGAATGGGTCGGGCATTGCGCTGCAGGAGCCAAAGTTCAAAGGAAGACCAGATGTGCAGTCCGACCGCAAGCAGCAGCGTTATGCGCGCTCCCCACAACAGGGCTGGAAGCGATTTCAGCGTAGCCGAGTAGTGATTGATCTTTTCGGGGGGCTCGTAGATCTGGAGATTGCCGAGCAAGTGGCCGACGATGAATCCGAACAGAACAAAGCCGGTGACGGCCATTATGACTTTCTTGCCGACGGTGGTTTGCCAGAATCGCAAACCGCCGCCCGGAAGGTTAACCGCAGTAGCGCTCATGGAATATATTGATCCTTCTGTCCGCTGAGAATAATGCCGGAAAACATTTGCAGAAATCGAAGCAAGGACGTTGGATGAGGCTCGGTTGTCGTGGGAGACATGCCCTCTCCGCCGCAGGAGTCCCGGAAAACCACAGTGGAGCGTGAAAGCAGGGACGCGATGGGATCGCGGCAAGCTCAGTATAGGAGCTTAGCAGGGACGATGCAAGCGGACTATCGCCATGAAAGGCACAACAGATTCGAAAAATTCTTGCGGAGCGGAAAAGAAGGCCTGAAGATGGAAAGAACGAAGAACGGAGGATCTCCGGCAGGGCCCCGCACCGCATTACCTGCATGCGACGGAGACAATACCCTGAACTATGGCATCGAGCTTGGTCTCTGAACTGGAACGACTGGCGGGTGCACTTGCCGCCGATGAGTCGAGCATTGCAGATGTATCCCTGCCCGCGCTGGGAGAGAAGATTGCCAAGGAGTTGCGGGTGAACACGGACGAGGTAGCCATTCTGGCCGTGTCCAACCGTTGGAAACACTTGCACTTTCTGGTGCCACAGGCTCTGAAAAATGTGGGTTTCATTCCCCTTTCCAGCAATTCGGCACTGGCCGCTCGCACGGTGCGGGAAACCAAGCCGGAAATAAACAACAGCTTCGCGACCGTTCGGCACGCCAGCGTATTTGAAGGGGTAAAGGCTTCAACAACCACGGGTGAATCCATCCAGAAAATCATCAGCGCGCCAATTACCAACGAAGGAAAAGTGGTCGGCGTGATGCAGATCAGCCGGAAAGGCGAGAGCGCGGCAAGCGCTGGGCCCGATTTTACGGCCGTGGACCTAGGGAAAGTGCAGGCGCTTTGCCGGCCACTGGGAAGACTTGTGGGTCAGCTGGCCGGAGAGTAAGGCGAGTGCAGGTGCGAAGAAGTTGACCCTGAAAGTCCGAGCGTGGCAGATGGCTCTCGGGAGCTTCCCTTCCCGTCGAAAGTCCAAGAAAAAAACAACACTCAAGTCCCCGACTTTGGCCAGCATTGTGCATTGACAGTGGGAAGCAACCTTGTTACTTTCAAACTGACGCAAATATTTTGCGAGAAAAATTCCACGTGGACGGTGACCCAGAAAAATGGCGTTCGTAGCGAAGAAGATTTTCCTGACCAAAGGCGTGGGGAAACATCGCGAGAGGCTTTCGAGCTTCGAGCTGGCACTACGAAACGCGGGCATCGCGGCGTGCAACATCGTCCGTGTGAGTTCCATCTTTCCGCCGAACTGCAAACTGATTTCACGCAGCGAGGGATTGAAGCTGATTAAACCGGGGCAGGTCGCTTTCACGGTGATCAGCGAGAATTCGACCAAAGAGCCGCATCGGCTGATCGCGGCGAGTATCGGTCTGGCCCTGCCGAGCGAGCGTCCGATGTATGGGTACCTGAGCGAGCATCATTCCTTCGGCGAAACCGAGGAAGTGGCGGGCGAGTATGCAGAAGAGCTGGCCGCGGAAATGCTGGCGACTACGTTGAACGTGGAGTTTGATCCGGATCTGTCCTGGGACGAGAAAAAAGAGGTTTACCGGATTTCGAACAAGATTGTGCGGACGATGAATATCACGCAGTCCGCCGTGGGCGACAAACGGGGATTGTGGACTACGGTACTGACAGCGGCGGTATTGCACGGGGATGACGACTAGGGGTGACAGTTGTTCGCTCCCCGCTGAGATTGGGAAGAAAAGAGCTGTGCGGCGCTTCGGGTTTCCCGGAGCGCTTTTTTTATTGACTGCGACGTGTCACCTGGCGCAGCCCTTGATGCTCACCGCGGCCCACCTACATTCGCCTCAGGACGCGCCGGGCAGAGAATAGGCGAATTCGTAGGAGTGCTTCCCTTCCTCGATGACGATGTTCATGGTGCCGGTGAGACCCGTGAGCTGCCCGGTGCCGGAATCGGGAACGACGATGATGTTGAGCTGAGGAATTCCGCGGTTCATGGTGGCATGGTGCTCGAGGATGAATGTGCCGGTACGGCCGTTTAGCGAGCCCGAAACACGCTCCATGGCGACGTAGCCGGCCGATCCCTTGACGGATGTCCCGGCGGTGAGCATTTCTCCTTTGCTGGTTGCTTCGAGGTCGCCGTGAAACTGCTTGTCGATGGACATGCGACCGAGCAAGTTGTCCTCGGTTTTGAAAGCCGGGTCGAGCGGAGCCAACTTCACTTCGAAAGGCCCGGTTGCATGATGGGTCATGGGAGAGTCCTTTACTGAGTTTGGCAGAAACGACAGGCACAAGGATAGAAAAACAAGAAGCGCGGGGCCGGAGGAAATCATGGTGACCTCGATGAACCGGATTCATCGCGCGGCCGCATGGTGCACGATTTTGGAAGCACGACGGGCTCGCTTGCAAGCTGGACTCGCGTTCGGAATGCGGGCACAGGAGGAGGGGGCTCCCCGCGGGACGAAGCAGGCACATACAGTATTCGCTCGAAAAATGACACTGGCTGGGGCAAGTGAGCGTATGGAACTGCGTAGAAACGGTCCGCAACGCAAGATGCGGGTTAAACCACGGCGGGACCGTCAGACCAGAGCGCAAAGCCTTCCAATCGACAGTTATTTCGTTTTCAGGTAGCCGATGCGCTCGAGGACGGCGCCGACGATCAGCGGAAGCGCCACGGTTGCGTCTTCGAGTACTTCTGCCAGCTGGCCGCCTTCTTCGGGCGGAACGAACTTGCCCCAGGAAACGGCTTCCGTATACGTGCTGCCGCTGAGACCACCCCAATTGACCGGCTCGGGGCAGATGCGGACACCATAAGCATAGCGTTTGAGCGGCAGATTCTTGTAGCCCCGTCGAGCCATGAGTTCGGCGTAGACGCCGAACTGCTGCGACCAGTTACGCGGAACACCGCCGCCGACGGTGAAGATGCCCATTTTCTTCGTGGCCATCATGGTGTCGGCGAAGGTCTGGAAATCCTCGAAGGGATCGAAGCGAAGAACGGGTCGCTTGTCGCGCTTGCGGGCATACTGATTGAGAGCAAAATCGAGACCAAGTTCGGAGTCGGAAAATGCAGGGACGAAGACAGGGACATTGTGTTCGAACGCGGATTTGAGAATACCCCTGCCTTTGGTGCTCTCCTTCAGGAATCTGCCAATGCGCTGGTGCAGCTTCCAACTGCAGACCACCTCATCGGGATCCCATTTTTCGAGAATGGCATCGACGACTTCCTCGACGTGATCAAGATTGGTTTCCGGCTCAAGCGAATCGTAAACGCGGTTGTAGCCGGCGAGGAACAGTTCGTTGTCGTCCATCTTCGCCGGGTCGTAGCGGAAATGGGAGCGCCCGGTAGCCTCGACGAGGCCGTGAGCCATCAGAGCGCCGGTCGAAACAATGGCCTTGACGATGCCGGATTCGATGAGATCGCAGAAGACCAACCCCATTTTGCCGACAGTGAGAGCTCCGGCAAGAGTCATGACCACGAAGCAGTCCTTGTCGCGAGCCATAGCTTCGAGGACGTCGGCTGCATCGCCGATCTGACGTGCAGTGTAGGCAGTGTCGCCCATGGCGCGAACCAGATCGTCGATGGTCTTGATTTTGGACAAATCGAGGGGATAAATGGGGCGGAGCTTGTCTTTGACAGGATCGTGAAGAACGCGACCCGTGACGGTCTTGCTCGGATGCTTTGCCATCGCAACTCCTCGAACAGTAATATGAATGCTTTGTAAGAATCCACCCGAACTGTTTTCCCTAAGCGGGTGGAAGGATTGTATGTCTAAGGGAATTGATAGTACAAACGGAGAGAGAAGGAAAGTAGAATCGTGACTGGTCGGCAGCTCGCGGTTGGAAGCCGGCGCCAACAAGAGGGCGGACGAATGGCACAAAAGTTTACGGTGGGACTGGTGCAGATGCGCTGCACCACCGACAAGGAAGAAAATCTGACGCGAGCGGAGGAAAAGATCCGCGAAGCGGCGGCGCGAGGAGCCGAGATCATCTGCCTACACGAACTGTTTGCCGGAGAATATTTTTGCCGGACCGAAGATGCCGAGCTGTTCAATCTCGCGGAGCCAGTACCTGGTCCGACGACGGAGCGGTTGGCGGCGGTGGCCAAAGAAAAGAAGGTCGTGCTGGTGGTGTCGGTCTTCGAGCGGCGCGCGGCCGGCGTTTACCACAATGTGTGCGCGATTCTGGACGCCGATGGGGTGTTTCTAGGGAAATACCGGAAGATGCACATTCCGGATGATCCGCTGTATTACGAGAAGTTCTATTTCACCCCGGGAGATCTTGGATTTCTTAACTTCGACACCAAGTACGCGCGGATTGGTGTGCAGATCTGCTGGGACCAGTGGTACCCGGAGGGATCACGACTGACGGCGATGCAGGGCGCCCAAGTGATTTTTTACCCGACCAGCATCGGTTGGCATCCGCACGAGAAGGCGCAGGCGGGCGCTGCGCAACTGGACGCCTGGAAGACGATTCAGCGGGCGCACGCAGTGGCCAACGGGATTTACGTGGCGGTGGTAAACCGTGTCGGCTACGAGGGACGGCCTGAGAAGGGCGACCCGGGAATCGAATTCTGGGGAAATTCGTTTGTGGCGGATCCGTCCGGGCAGTTGCTGGCAGAAGCGTCGAACGACAAGGAAGAAACTCTGGTGGTCGAATGCGACCCGCAAAAGAACGAGGAACAGCGAAGAAATTGGCCTTTCTTCCGCGACCGGAGGATTGACGCGTTCGGCGGTCTAACGGAAAGGTGGCTGGGCGACAAATAAAGACCGAATTCAAGAAGACAAGAACACAAAACACGTAGGGAGCTCGAAAGCTCAGTAGCCGGTCGAGGGAGCAAAGAGCGAACGGAGACGCTGTAAATCCATGATGACCAAGCAGCCCGTAAGCAAGACACCGGCGGAACTGGGGTACCGGATGCCGGCGGAATGGGAGAGGCATGAGGCCACGTGGCTCGGGTGGCCGCACGAGTTGACCGACTGGCCGGGGAAATTTGCTCCCATACCGTGGGCATTCGCGGAGATCGTGCGGCTGGTCTCGCAAGTGGAGCGGCTTTTCCTGATGGTGGAGAACATTGCCGCTGAGAAGCGCGTCCGAAGCATTTTGCAAAAGGCTGGGGCAGAGCTTCCGGCGGTAGAGTTTTTCCGTGTGCCAACCGATCGCGGGTGGATGCGGGACTCCGGGCCGATTTGCGTGAAGAACCCGGCGGGCGAAGTGGCCTACAACAACTTTAAATTCAACGGGTGGGCCAAGTACGATAACCACCGTAAAGATGCCGCGATGGTGGGCAAGGCAAACGCGCGCTTGAAACGTCGCCTGTTCCTGCCCGCGCACAACGGGCGCCGGGTCGTGCTCGAGGGTGGATCGATCGATGTAAATGGAAAAGGCACACTGCTGACTACCGAGGAATGTCTGCAGAGTAAAGTGCAAGAACGAAATCCCGGCTTCACGAAAGAAGACTACGCTTCTGTGTTTAGAGATTATTTGGGCGTAACCAACGTGCTGTGGCTAGGGAGCGGTATCGCAGGAGACGACACGCACGGTCACGTGGATGACTTGGCTCGCTTTGTGAACGACACGACGGTGGTTACGGTCGTGGAAGAAGATCGCGCCGACCCGAACCATCGAGCGCTCGCGGACAATCTGAGGCGACTGAAAACGATGACGGATCAGGATGGGCGGCCGCTGCAGGTCGAGACCCTGCCCACGCCCAAGGGCGTAACCTTTAACGGGCAGCGGTTGCCGGCAAGCTATGCGAACTTTTACATCGCCAATCGGCTGGTCCTTGTGCCCACGTTTAATGATGCGAACGACGGGGCCGCCCTAAGGACTCTCGCAAGACTTTTTCCGGAACGCGAAGTGGTGGGAGTTCACTGCCGGGACCTGGTGCTGGGCCTCGGAACGTTGCACTGCATGACGCAGCAGGAGCCGGCGCCAGGATAGAGCAGCACAATTCAAAAGCAGGAAAACGGGTGCGAAGCAAAGCCCGAAGGTTGAGATCCCGCGCCTGCGTTAACCGCGGGCCAAGGATGACAACCGATCTTGAATCGAGGAGGACTGATGGCGGGATTGAGCGCAATTGCATTTCTTCAGGAACACATCGTGGTGGTGGAATGGCAGCGCGGGTTACTCGGCTGGCTGCTCATCGGCCTGCTCGCCGGCTGGCTGGCTGGAAAATTGGCACGAGGGCGGGGATTTGGATGCATCGGGGACATCGTGCTCGGATTGATCGGCTCGGTCATCGGTGGATGGATTTTCACGAAATTGGGGATCGTGCACACCAATACCTTTCTGTTTTCACTCGCTGCGGCAACTGTGGGTGCTGTGGTGGTGGTGTCGATCGCCCATCTCTTTTTCGGCGGGAAGAGCGAGTGAGAGGACCGAAGCCTTAGCGCTGGGGCGCAATGAGACGAACTCCGCCGCGGGCAATGCTGCGTCCCCGCGGATATCGCTCAGTTCTTCGGATAGTTGGGGTCGGCTTTTACTTCCTTGATCTGGTTGGTGTGGCGTTCGGAGTGGGCGGCAATGAGAAGAACAAACTCATAGGCATCCCATTTGGTGCCCGCGGGACTGTCGGCCGTGTGGTCGCGCAGACCAGGAGTGTCCTTGAGGAACTCTTCGGTCTTGGCGCGACTCTCCACAAAATGATCGATCGAACCCTGCGGCGAGCCATAGCGGTTGGTGGGCTTGATCTCATCGGGAGCCTGGACCTTCGTTTTGCGCTCCGGAACATTTTCCATGATGGCAGCGTCAATCTTCGCGACATCGCGGCCCGGAGTTGCGGGCCCTTTCATTACTCCGGTCTCATCCCAGCCGCGAATGTAGTCTTCGGCGGCGGCAATATGCTCCATGCATTCGGCGATAGACCAGCGATCGGGCGCGGGCTTGAAATTCCATTGCGCCGGGGACAGCTCTCGCGTGGCGTCGAGCACATCCTTCTTTGTCGATTCGAGATACTGCAGGGCTTTGTCCTTCTCCGCCTGAGTAAGTTCCTGAGCGCGACTAGCACCCGCCGAAAACAGAACGAATGCAACAGCGACAGCACTGGCCAAGGGAGCGAGTTTGCGATTCATAACTTGGTCCTTTCCTGAAAATGGAACAGTGATCGTCCTCAGATTAATTCCCCGCCCGGCCGGCTGGTATTGGCACGAGCGGAGAAACTGCGGGTACCGGATCCCGGCGTTGAGTACTATAGCAACCCTCCCCCCGAGTCGCAGCTTGAAAATTCCTGACACATTCTGAGAGTGGCCGGCGAACAAGCGGAGCTTGGCCGAGGTGAGAGAAAGCAGGAGACCGGCGACTCGGGAGGCTGTTCCGGCAGCCGTCGGGGCAGTGTGATACGATTTGAGCTTCTGATACGGAGAAAAACACTCTTTGAGCAACACTACACACACACTCAGCGTTGTTCCCCTTGGCGGACTCGGGGAATTCGGGATGAATATGATGGCGTTTCGCTACGGGGAAGACATCCTCGTGGTCGACGCCGGAATGATGTTCCCGGAATCGGAGTTACTGGGCGTGGATCTGGTAATTCCCGACATTTCGTACTTGAAGCAGAATCGGGAGCATGTGAAGGCGATTGTGCTGACCCACGGGCACGAGGACCACATCGGAGCGCTTCCGTACATCCTCCGCGACCTGAATGTGCCGATTTACGGCACGCGGTTCACCCTGGCGCTGGTTAGAAAGCGCCTTGAAGAGGCTGGACTGCTGGAATCAACGAAATTGTTCGAGGTTACACCGGGGCGGCTGGTCGAGATCGGGCCGTACGAGATCGAGTTTATTCCCGTAACGCACAGCACCATAGACTGCGTGGCGCTCGCAATCCGTACGCCCGTCGGGGTGGTCATTCATACCGGCGATTTCAAGATCGATCAGACCCCGGTGGACGGGGCGCCGTTTGACCTGCATGCGTTCGCGCGCTACGGCAATGAAGGGGTGCTCGCGCTGTTCAGCGACTCGACAAACGTCGAGAGGCCGGGATTCACTCCTTCAGAGCGAGTGGTCGTGCCACGGATTGAAGAGTTGACGCGGATGGCGCCGCGCCGGGTGGTGCTGTCGTGTTTCGCCTCCTCCATCCACCGTATTCAGCAAGTGATCGATGTTGCGGAGCGCGTGGGACGGAAGGTCGGATTTGTCGGGCGCAGCATGGTCGATAACGTCGAGATCGCCCACGACATGGGACGGTTACGTATCCCCGACGGGATGGTGGTGCGACCGCAAGACATTCGCGGATTCGATCCGAAAAAGCTACTGCTTCTTGTGAGCGGATCGCAGGCAGAACCGATGTCGTCGATGTCCAGAATTGCAGTTGACAACCACAGACTCGTGACGATCGACGAAAACGACACGGTTATCTTGTCGGCCAGAATTATTCCCGGAAACGAGAAAGCCATTTTCCGGATGCTGGATCATATGTTCCGGCGGCGGGCCCTGGTGTACTACGACAACGCAGGCGGACCGATCCACGTCAGCGGACATGCGAGCCAGGAAGAGCAGAAATTGCTGCTGCGGCTGGTAAAGCCGAAGTATTTCATCCCGGTACACGGCGAATACCGGCATCTGTTCCGACATGCCGCGCTGGCGCACCAGTTGGGCTGCGTGAGCGAAGAGATCATGCTGCTTGAGGATGGAAAGTGCGTGGAATTTACAGAGGATGGGGCGTACAGGCGCGACCCGGTCCCCGCGGGGCGGGTGCTGGTTGACTCCGGGTCCCTTGAAGAGATCGAAGAACTGGTGGTGCGAGACCGCAAGCACTTGTCCGAAGAAGGCGTAGTGATTCCGATTATCGCCATCGACAAGCACACCGGGCGGGTGGAATCGGAGCCCGAGATCGTGACCAGAGGATTGATGACCGAAACCGGACCCGAATTTCTTTCCGGGGCGCGCGATGTGGTATCGCGAACGGTGGAATCGTCGAACCTCGAAGAGCGGGCGGACTGGTCGGTAATCAAAGAAAAGATCCGTGTGGATCTGAAGAAGTACATCAACAAGCAGACCTCGAAGCGGCCGTTGATCTTGCCGGTGATCCTGGAAGTTTAGCGCCTCCTCATTTACACCGTTCCCTGTCTCGCCCATGTCTCCGGAGCGGATGTCCAGGACGGGATCCGGCACCGATTTTCGTCGGCCTGATCCGGAGTAACAGTTCATTCTCGAAGCCGGGCAATCCCGGGACCCGGCAGTAGGGCAAATAGGCTAAAATCAAACGCCAATGACCAACCTTGAGAATTCTGTTCCCGGGCCGGAGCAGTTCCCTGCCCCCGTAACCGGTGGCGCGGCCGCCTCACGGGCGACGATGGCGTTCATTATCGTGACCGTGATGTTGGATTTCCTGGCCTTCGGAATCATTGCACCCGTATTGCCGGACCTCATTAAGCAATTTGAGGGCGGAAACATCGCCCGGGCCTCGGACATGGTCGGGTATTTCGGGTTGATCTGGAACCTGATGCAATTCCTGTTCCTGCCGGTGTTGGGCGCCTGGAGCGACCGGTTTGGGCGGCGTCCGGTCATCCTGATTTCCTGTTTGGGACTGGGGCTCGATTACATCTTCATGGCGCTCGCTCCCTCGCTCCGTTGGTTGTTCGTGGGACGATTGATTAGCGGGATCACCGCCTCGAATGTGTCGACGGCGTTTGCCTACATCACCGATATCTCAGCTCCGGAAGATCGCGCGAAGCGGTTTGGAATGCTCGGAGCCGCCTTCGGCGTGGGATTTGTGGTGGGGCCGGCGGTTGGCGGCCTATTGGGACAATACAACCTTCGGGCGCCGTTCTGGGCCGCAGCGGTGTTGAGTCTGGCGAATTTTCTCTACGGGTTGTTCGTGCTGCCGGAATCTCTACCGAAGGAGAAACGGGCCAAGACGGCCTGGCATATGGCGAATCCCCTGGGATCGCTAACGCTGCTGCGCTCGCATCCGGAACTGGCCGGGTTGTCGATGGTGGTGGTGCTGTACTACCTCGCGCACCAGGCACTGCAAAGCGTGTGGGTGCTTTACACCGAGTACCGCTACGGATGGAATCAACGGAGCATCGGGTTATCGCTCGCGGTTGTGGGAATCTGCGCGGCGATTGTCTCCGGAGGGCTGGTGGGGCCTTACGTCAAGAAATTTGGGGAAAAGTTCAGTCTGGTCAGCGGGATGTTTTATGGTGTGCTGGGCTTTGTCGGATTTGCGGTTGCCTGGCGGGGCTGGGGCGCTCTGGCGGCGATTCCCTTCATTGCCCTTTGGGGAGTAGCGGGACCAGCCATGCAGTCGCTCATGTCGCAAAGAGTGGATGCGACGTCGCAAGGAAAACTGCAGGGAGCCATTAATTCAGTTCGAGCGCTGACCGGAATGGTCGGTCCGGTATTATTCACGCAGGTATTCTCGGCGACCATTGCACGAGACGCCAGGTGGCAGTTGCCAGGTGCAGCGTATTATCTGGCGGCGCTGCTGCTGTTGTCCGCGATGGTTCTGGCGGTGCTGGTGACGCGGAAGCACTCGGCTTAGGCGATCTGAACTGGTAAATAAACATGCCGGCCGGGCAGGAGGAGTCATGAGCGTGAAGGCGGGATGGTCGACCCCGATGTTTCCGGTGACCGAGGTGGAGCAGTCGATCGAATTTTATGCTTTGTTGGGATTCGAGACGATTGACACGGAGGGCTCCCGGCCAATCGCGTGGGCACGGCTCCATTCGGTGGGCGGGGCCATCATGCTCCTGCGGGCGGACTACGGGCATGTCGTTAAACCGGCCGAACCAGGGGTGATTCTCTACATGTACGTACCGGACTTGCCCGCTTTTCGCGTTCAGTTGATCAAAGACGGGATGAACGTGCCAGCCATCACCTATCCAGGATACATGCCGAGCGGGGAGCTCACTTTGCTCGATCCAGACGGATATCACGTATCCGTTGGGCATTGGGGAGAGAAGGAACATCAGGTTTGGCTAAAAAAGATTGGAACAGAAAGGGTCGAGAGGTTCCGGGATTTGCAAAAGGGCACGGATTGAGACCCTACGATCGAGCACCCCTCGATGTGTCAGGGGAAAGCGGATGACCGGGCGCTGCAGATTCGATTGCATGCATCGCATGCATCGGGAATGTTGATTCTGACCGTGCTGGGGTATAGGCTTTCTGAACCCAGCTAGGAGGAGACTATGGCTACTGCGACCACTGTGATTGAACCGAAGGTGAAAGTCAGCGCAACGAAGCTGCTGATTAATAACAAATGGGTGGATGCTACTTCCGGGAAGACCTTCCCAACCATCAATCCCTCGACCGGCGAACCGATTGCCCAGGTGGCCGAGGCGGACGCGGCAGATGTGGATAAGGCGGTGGCGGCGGCGCGGGCGGCATTCGATCACGGGCCGTGGCGCAAGAAGCTCAGTGCCTCCGGGCGCGGCGTGCTGATGAACAAACTGGCAGACCTGATCGAGAAACACAAGGAAGAGCTGGCCGAACTCGAGTCCCTCGATAACGGAAAGCCCTACCAAGTGGCGCTGGCCGCGGATTTGCCGCTGACCATCGCCTGCTACCGCTACTACGCTGGCTGGGCGGACAAGATTCAGGGCAAAACGATTCCCGTGCAGGGCCGCTACTTCACCTACACCAAGCACGAGCCGGTGGGAGTCGTAGCGCAGATTATCCCGTGGAATTTTCCGCTGTTGATGCAGGCGTGGAAACTCGGACCAGCGCTGGCGGCGGGATGCACGGTGGTGATGAAGCCTGCCGAACAGACCCCGCTCACGGCATTGCGCGTCGGCGAATTGATACTCGAAGCCGGTTTCCCGGACGGTGTCGTGAACTTGCTGCCCGGGTACGGCCCGACCGCGGGCGCGGCCTTGGCGCGTCACATGGATGTGGATAAGGTGGCATTTACGGGATCGACCGAAGTGGGCCACCTGATTATGAAGGCGGCGGCGGAATCCAACCTGAAGCGGGTTACGCTCGAACTCGGCGGGAAGAGCCCGAACATCGTCTTCGCGGACGCGGACATGGACCAGGCGATCGAAGGAGCGCATTTCGCGCTGTTCTTCAACCAGGGACAGTGCTGCTGCGCCGGTTCGCGCCTGTTCGTCGAGGAAAAGTGTTACGACGAGTTCGTGGCGAAGAGCGTCGAGAGGGCCAAGAAGCGCACCGTGGGGAATCCGTTCGACAAGAATACCGAGCAGGGCCCGCAGGTGGATCAGGACCAATTCAATAAAGTGATGAGCTACATTGAGAGCGGAAGGAACGAAAAGGCCAAGTTGCTGGCAGGCGGGAAGCGCGTCGGCGATAAAGGGTATTTTATCGAGCCAACCGTGTTTGCCGACGTGCAGGACAACATGAAGATCGCCCAGGAGGAGATTTTCGGGCCGGTCATGTCGATTCTGAAGTTTAAGGACATCAGCGAAGTGGTGGAACGCGCAAACAAGTCCTTGTACGGCCTCGCCGCAGCGGTCTGGACCAAGGACATCAGCAAGGCGCACGCAATTGCCGACGGCGTACGAGCGGGGACAGTGTGGGTGAATTGCTACGACGTGTTTGACGCTGCCGCGCCTTTTGGAGGTTACAAGCAATCCGGCATCGGGCGGGAACTCGGTGAGTATGGCTTGGCGAATTACACCGAGGTGAAGACGGTGACGGTGAAGCTTTAGCGGAGAGCAGTCGATACCATTCGGAAAGACGAGCGAGCCGGTATCAGGGAGCGCGGTTATTAAGTTTTAAGGGCTGCGATCGCGCCTACGGCAAGACGGGTCCGGCACTTCACAACCGAGCGCAACCAGTGCTAGATCCTCACGCTTTTCTATGAACATTACCATTCGTGCTTATGAGCCGCGCGATTTTGGGGCACTGTTCAAGCTTGATCAGGCCTGCTTTCCTGCGGGAATTGCCTATAGCAAATGGTCGCTGCAATATTTTCTGAGCCTGCCCGCTGCCGACTGCCTGATCGCGGAAGAGGGCAAGCAGATCATGGGATTCCTACTGGCGGAGGCCAATCCGCCGCTGGCACACATTATTACGCTCGATGTGGCGTCAGCCCACAGACGAACAGGACTCGGAAGCCGACTGCTCGTCGAGATCGAGAAGCATTTTCGGTATCACGAGGTGCGATCGGTGCTGCTCGAAACGTCCGTGGACAACGAAAGCGGCATTGCGTTCTGGGAAAAGCATGGATATCGTACAGAAGCGGTGCTGAAACGGTATTACCTTGGCCGAGTGGACGCGTACGAGATGCGCAAACGGCTCGGCGAAGAGTCGGGTGACTGACGGGCGGCGAGTTAGGACCTTCATGGCGCAGGACAATCCAAGAACGAGGAGCAGACGACCTGCCGCAGCGCACCGTGAGCGCCACCGTCGCACAAACTACGGAGGAGAAGGCAGCCTCAAGTTCATGGCGCCATCGAACTAACGAAGCAAGAGCAAAGTTGCCGGCCTGAGGGCACGGCGCTACAAAACCAGGAGCAGAATCGTGAATGATTATATTGTGAGCGTCCTTTTGGGCGTTGTGGAAGGTTTGACGGAATTTATTCCCGTTAGTTCGACAGCCCACCTGCGGATATCAGAGGCTTTGCTGCACTTTCATTATCCGCAACTAAGTCTTGGGAGCGGGTACTGGAAAATGTACTCCATCGTGATCCAGCTGGGTGCAATCCTGACACTCCCGATCTACTTCCGGGAGCGGATTGCGAAGTTCATTTCGACGTTTCCGAAGGGAGAGCGCGGCGACAGGACCGTGCTGACGCATCCCTTGAGCTTGGTCATGGTGGCGTTTGTGGTTACGGCGATTCCAGCATTTTTGCTGACCAAGGTCATCGGACAAAACCTCGAAAACCCCTACGTAATCGGGACTGCCTTGCTGGTCGGTGGAATTGTAATGTGGTTCATCGATGCCAGAAACAGCAAGTCCGAAGCGGCGGGAGAGGGAGCAAAACAAGGACTGATTCACACCTGGCACATGGAGGAGATGAGCCTCGGGCAGGCCGTGTGGATCGGGGCGTGTCAGATCCTGTCCGCGGTGTTTCCCGGGACATCGCGGTCGATGTCCACCATCGCAGGCGGCCAGTTGGCGGGGATGTCGCGGTCGTCGGCGCTGGAATTTTCGTTCTTTTTGTCGATGCCGACAATGGCGGTGGCGACCCTGTACACCTTGTTCAAGTCGTTGCACGGAAGCAAGACGGAAAATCCCATCGGCGTCTCGAGTATCAATACTCATGAATGGATCGTCCTGGCAATCGGGTTCGTGGTGTCGTTCATCGTGGCGTATGGGAGCGTGGCGTGGTTTATGGCCTGGGTGCGGCGACGCGGGTTTGGACCATTCGCGATCTACCGGATTATTGTGGGGATCTTGGTCCTGTTCTTCGCATCGAAGCTCGTTGGTTGAAGTGAGGAAGGTTGCTGCATGCGCTTTACGCACAGTTCGAAGGCATGGAAACACCAGCGAAGATACCCTTGAACTGCCTGGCGCGTTTGGTATCATTCCGTTGTTCCTCCAATTCGGGGGCGCAACAGCGCCGCGCCCCCATGCGGCACTCAGCCTTCCCCAAATAGCTGAGGAGATTTTGTGCGCTTCCTAACACCAACAGAGAATAAACGGCTCAATGAGCTGATCGGATTTTTGTGCATGATGGCGGCAATCGTCCTGGCGCTGTCGCTGCTGAGCTATAACCCGCACGATGCGGCCTTTAATGTGAGTGCCGCCGCACTAGGTGATAATCCGGTGCGAAACTGGATTGGCCCGGCCGGTTCCTATACGGCAGACCTGAGTTTCCAGATTTTTGGCTTCGCCGCGTTTCTGCTGCCTGCGGCAATCGGGATCCTCGGTTATCGGTGGTTCCGCAGCCGGGCGGTGGATTCCCAATGGGCGACTGTGGTCGGCTATACACTTCTCCTTCTTTCGTTGCCTTCCCTGCTCTCGCTGATTCACATCCCTGAGGTGCGAGGTGCGATCCCTGCCGGCGGCCTGCTCGGCTCAGCGTTGTCGCACGCCCTGCGCTCCGGATTCAATTTTGGGGGCGCTCTCCTGGTAGAAATCGCGCTGATTGTTGCGGCCGTGTTCCTGACCACCCGATTCAGCTTCAGCGGTGCGCACGCATGGGCCAGCAGCACGAAGGGGCCGCTTGGGCGGATGGACAAACTGGGAATCCTGCAGCGCGCACGGGCGCGTTGGGAGGAGTGGCGCGATGAGCGAGAAGAGGCACGGATGCGTCGCGAGGTCGAGGAACGGAAGATAGCAGGACGCAAGCCGGTAGCACCGCAGGTAGTGGGTAAGCCCGAGGCCGCCGAGGTGCCCAAAACGATCCACCTCGAGGATTTGGGAGACATTTTCAAGGGTAGGAAAGCGGCTAGCGAACAAGCTGAGGAGGAATCAGCAAAAGAAAGCGGGCACAAAGCACCGGTCGTGATGCTGAGTCCGGAGAAAGCCGATAAGGCCAAGAAGGCTGATCCGAAGATTGCCAAGGGGAACACCAACTACCGTTTGCCTTCAATCCAGTTGCTGAAGGAAGGCGAGGGCAGCCAAAAACTGGATGAAGACGAATTGAAGATGCGCGCTCGGGCGATTGAGGAGAAGTGTCACGAGTTTGGCGTGGAAGGCCGCGTGACCCAGATCAACCCGGGACCAGTGGTGACAACGTTCGAATTCAAGCCGGAAGCCGGAATCAAGTACAGCCGCATTATTGGTTTGACCGAGGATCTGTGCCTGGCGTTGCAAGCCGAATCGATCCTAATTGAGAGAATCCCCGGAAAATCGACCGTCGGCATTGAAGTACCGAATGACCGGCGGCAAACCATTGCACTGCGAGAGATTGTAGAGGCAACGGAATTCGCCAATTCGCCCAGCAAATTGACTCTGGCGATGGGAAGGGACTTGCACGGGCGAATCCGGGTGACGGACCTGGCCTCCATGCCGCACTTGCTGATTGCGGGCTCGACCGGCACGGGCAAGAGCGTGTTCATCAACTCGTTGATGATGTCGATTCTCTACAAGGCCACACCAGATGAAGTGAAGATGGTGCTGGTGGATCCGAAGCGGCTGGAACTGAATCTGTACGAGGGGATTCCGCACCTGATTGCCCCGGTAGTCACGGACCCAAAGGTGGCGTCAAATGTGTTGAGGAATGCCACGCGGGAGATGGAGAACCGGTTGCGGTTGCTGGCGCAGCGCGGCGTCCGGAACATCGATCAGTACAACCGGACCTTTCAGAAGCAGCAGTCGCTCTCGCTCTTTGAGAATGTGGAAGAAAGCGAACACAAACCACTTCCCTACCTGATCATCATCATTGACGAGTTGGCGGACCTGATGATGGTAGACACCAACAATGTCGAAGAATCGATCACCCGCCTCGCGCAGATGGCGCGCGCGGTGGGCATTCATCTGATCCTCGCGACACAACGACCGTCGGTCGACGTGATTACCGGTTTGATCAAGGCCAACTTCCCTGCCCGTATTTCGTTCCGGGTGGCCAGCAAGGTGGACTCCCGCACAATTCTGGACTCGAACGGCTCGGAATCGCTGCTGGGTAAGGGCGATATGCTGTATTTGCCGGCCGGTTCAGCGCGACTGCACCGCATTCACGGGCCGTTGGTAACCGAAGATGAGATCAGCGCCGTCTGCGAGTTCTGGAAAGACCAGGCCCAGGCGAAATATAACGAGGCATTGCTCGAAGCGCCAAAGGACGAGGACGACAAGCCGAAGGGCAAGGCCGGAGGCGGAGGCAGTGATAGTGGCGGCGAGTCCGCGGGCGGCGAGGATGTCGACGATGACTTGTACCAGGACGCCGTTCGCATCTGCCTGGAGATGGGACGCGCATCGACTTCTACCTTGCAGCGACGGTTGCGGATCGGTTATGGCCGCGCGGCACATCTGATCGATTTGATGGAGAAAGATGGAATTGCCGGTCCGCCGGATGGAACCCGGCCGCGAGAGATGCTGAAGGGGCGGGATTGGATGAAGGAAGTGGACGAGCGGCTGGAGTAACCCGCGGCGCCCACGGGCCCGCAGCCCTGCTCTGGGCCACGGGATTAATGGCACCGGAAGCGCACACGATCGAGGCCGCTCTCGCGGGCTGGATCGCAGGGGAATCGACCGAACAGGTCCAGGAGCGCACGGCGGGAGCCTATGCGAAATATCGGGCAATCAGCCTGTCCGCAGCGCTACGGCTCGTCTCTTCTGGCTGGGTGCGGTCAGGAATGGGACTCCAGAAATTTTCCGAGCGTGGCGGCAGCATATTCGCAGAGCTTGCGGTCTTCGGGGCCGAAAGCGGCGCGGAAATGCGAATCTATGTCGAGCTCGCCGACCACCTTGCCTTTCACGAAGACAGGAACAACGATTTCGGATTTGGTTTCGAGAGAACAGGCGAGATACCGGGAGTCGGTGTTGACGTCATCCACAACAATGGTTTTGCCAGTAGAGGCTGCTGCCCCGCAAATGCCCTGGTTCAGCGGGATACGAGTGTGTGGCGTCATGGTCCCTTTAAACGGGCCGAGGATCAGGATGTCTCGATCCTGCTCTTTTTCAAGCATGTAGAATCCGACCCAGTTATAGCGGGTCAACTTCTCGTGAAGGAGTGCGACGATGCCCTTCATCAGGACCTCAGAGGAGACAGCGTTTTTCGCAAGAACATCAAATGCCGGGAGGAGTTCGGCCGAGATTGCATTGGTTGTAGTCATGGAGAGTAGTCGAACATAAATGAGGCGTGGGGGCAACCGCTAGTGGGTCTCGACTTTCGTGAAAGTTAAGTATGCGTGAAGGTTTCTGTCGGGGGAGCAATTTCTGGAGAAGGGTCGAACGCGAATTGACACAAGGAGATGCGGCCTCTAAACTGTTTAGACTGTGTGCCGGGGTAGCTCACCGGTAGAGCGCCGCCCTGAAAAGGCGGGCGTAGCCAGTTCGATTCTGGCCCCCGGCACCATCCCAGGGTATTCCCCTAGCAGTTTCCAATCTCCCGTTGCTTCGACTGTCTTTCCCTCTGGCGTCAGAGTGATCTTATCGACATGGTTCCGTAGAGCAGCACGCGCTACATGCACATCCTCACTCAGCAAATGACGCAGATCTCTTAGCTTCGCTCTGGCCGATACCCTCAGATTGGCAACTTGTGCCCGAATCGAATCAGGAGTGCTGGAGACGGCCTTTTCCGTGATCGTTGATATCTCGGATTCCCGATCCGCAATAGCCTGCATAATCGACGGGGAACGTCGCCCAGCAGCCACCTCGGCCACGAGGTTGTCAATCTCTCGTTTCAAGACAGCCTTCCTCCGCCGCATCTGACTCAACTCCCGATCAATGCCCTTCAGCGACTTAAGCAAGCCCTGCTCGAATTTTTCAAGTACGTAGTCGATGACTTCCTCACGCCAGCACTGTTTCTGGAATCCGTCGAGCAGGGACTGTTCTAGAACATCGCTTCTTACCAATACGGCGTTCTTGCAGACGGTTTCGCCACGCTGGTGGTAGGACGGGCACCCGTACTTCGCGCTAGCCTTATTTCGGCCCTTGCCTTGAACAATGACCAAGTTCGCACCGCAGACGCTGCACTTCAGCAATCCTGAGAACAGGTGGGGGCTGTTCATCGAACTGGAATTGAGCAAGCCCTTGCCCTTGTTCGTGGCGTATGCCTTAGCCTTCGCTTCTCGAATCGAGGCGACTTTCCGCCAGAGTTCATCGGAGATAATGCGCTGCTCGGGTATCTCTTCCTTCACCCAATCGCTTTCTGGCCGTGGGCGGTAAACCTTTCTGCCCGACTGGGGGCTTCGAATCTTCTTCGTTTTGCCCCAGATCACCAACCCACGATAGCGGTCATTCCAGAGCATGTCCCGGATCGCGGCCGGGCACCAAGAACGCGCAATCTTGCCCTTCGGAGTCTGTGGGGATAACACGCCTTCCCTGTTGAGCAATTTGCCGATCCCCTTCACGCTATATCCTTCCGCGTAGAGGGTGAAAATGCGGCGTACTACCTTAGCTTGATCGGAATCGATTTTCAGGCGAACGCCGTGCGCTACAGGCCGTCCGTGCGAATCCCGTTCATGCTCATCGGTAATGAGCACGTTACGATAGCCAAAACAACGCCCCCCAGTGTGGAGGTGCCTTTTGGCTAAACCCTCAACTCCGCGATAAGTCTTCCTTCCAAGGTCGGCAAGAAATTGCTCGTTGACGCCACCATAAATCGCGCCCAGCATCGGCGCACTCTCGATGTCCGTGCTAAACCCGTTTCCAACGAAATCGATTGCCACGCCTGCAAATTTCAACTGCTTTATGATGCGGTCATTGTGACCTACGTCGCGGCTCAGGCGGCTTGTGTCATCGACGAGAACGCGGTCGAATTCATGGGGTTGTGCTGCCGCCAGCATGCGCTTCAGTTCGGGGCGGGAATCGGTTGCGCCAGAGATCGCTTCGTCGCAGTAGACGTGCTCTTGCTTTACAGCCCAGCCTTTTGCCGCAGCGTGCTCACGGCACTTGCGCACTTGATCGTCTATCGATGTGGGAGACTGCCTATCGCTGGAGTATCGGGCGTGGAAAAGCCACAGCGTCGTTAGATCACCGAACGCCAGAGTCCTGGTAACCAGTTCTACGATTAGCGCGTTAGAACGTTAATCAGGCTTTCCATAATGGCTGAGGGTGACACTGGAGTCTTTGTCGCGTCGCGAGACAAATAACTTTATGACGAGATAGGAAATCGAAGATACAGCTGTTACACCCATTCCTATCGAAGTGAATTGACGCGCACCTGGATCTTTGGGAAAGCTGCGGCGGAGACAGTAGAAGAGGAGCATGCTGATCGTCGTTGCAAAAACGGTTACCGCAATTAAACGGTGAGTAACACGACCCTCGGGACGCTGAGGTATCTTCCTAGCATAGATAAACCAAGGGCTGATAACCACTTGGACTGCGCAGCAGGCACCCAGGTAACTGGCGATCTTCGCAATGGGAATTTTCAATGCTAAGTGAAAAACTGGAAATCCTAAGAGTAAAAACACTACTAACCATCCAGCAAGAGAACCAAGAAGTATAATCAGCAGCTGTTTAGGCTTGGAGTTCATAGTTTCTTTTGCCTTTGTTAACCAAGGTCGCCAAAAGACAATTCCTCGCCCGCTGCGAAGCATATCACCAAGGTCGTTGAAAACGCGGTGCCCGACTAGCCCACGCTCCCAGTTAGTCGGAGATCTCAAACGCTGGGTTTCAGTGATTCAAATGAGCGTTCGCCATTTAGGAGTTTTAGAATGTCGAGTAGCATATTTCCGACAATTTGCAAGCTTTCCGGACTGACCTTGGCAATATTGTCCTCGGTCATATGCCAGAATCTGTTGTTCTCACCAAACTCATAATCAATCAATTCAGCTGAGGCAACACATTTTAATGTCCTTATATCATATCTACAAAGTAACGCGCAGTGCTCAATTAGACTTAGACACCGGCATCACCACCAATTGCATTTGCCTTCGAACTCTTTAGTTTGTATTCCAGCATCTCCGCACACGCAAACAGCATCTGACTTACGAATTCTGTGCGGCTTGCTGGCTCAGACTTGTGAAGCATATCCAAAGCAGTCTTCTTCCACTGATCGGCCATCTCAGCAGTGACGGTTCCTGTATCCGGCTGCGGCCGGAGCATGTGAATCACGTTTGGAGCTACGATTTCGTGAGCGGTAGGACGCATGACGGAAGAAGCATTCGCATGTTGACGCTGATCGACGAATACACGCGGGAGTGCCTGGCGATCCGTGTGGCGAGAAGACTGGGAAGGTACGAAGTGATCGAAGCATTGGCGGACGTGATGCTGTTCCGGGGAATCCCGGAACACATTCGTTCGGATAATGGCTCAGAGTTCGTCGCGAACGAGCTAAGGCAATGGCTGGCAAGGTTGGGCACGGGAACGCTGTACATCGAACCGGGAAGTCCGTGGGAGAACGGGTACTGTGAAAGCTTCAATGGGAAGTTGCGGGATGAATGTCTGAATGGAGAGATCTTTTACTCGCTAAAGGAGGCACAGATCGTGATCGAAAAGTGGCGTGTGGAATACAACACGAAACGGCCGCACTCGGCGCTCGGCTACAGGCCGCCCGCCCCCGCGGCCTGTAGCCCCTGGGGAGTAAATCCATCTTCACGGCCTATGGCTGTGATATAAAACTCTCTCACTTCTCCTGGACTAAAACCTCGGGCTGGTCAATGCGGGGCAGCCGCTCCAGCTTTCCTCCATGAACACTAGCGACCGACCGCCATTAAGTTGGCTTGCCGCACCTATCTTCAGGACGAATAGAGAGTCCTTAGCAAGCTGTTCCCCATCAGCATTCCCTGCGCCGTGGACTGGCGATAGACACTGACGGGGGCGCGTAAGCATTGACTCGTCGCCGCCTCGGCAGAGAGGTTGTCTCTCAAGCTTGCATCGGCGTAGAGTGAGCGCATGTGTTGAAAGCTCTTAACGACGTTGTGAACAGCGATACCGATCGCGTTTACGGCAGAGAGATCGTCGTCCACGATTCCTGCCAGAAGGCGCTTGACTCGTCTGACCTTTCCGGTAACAAACCACCAACACAGCTTCGGCAAGTTCCACGAACGAGGAGCTGCTACAAGAACCAATGCTGCAGCCCAACTCTCCTTTGTTGCAGTGAAGTCACTCCGAAATAGGCGTCTCAACAACTGCTGCGTGAGGATACCGACTTCTGTATCATAACCAACACCCCTAACCCATTCCGCTAAAGATTCCAAAGCAATGGGACCCGTCTTGATCTCCTCGGTCTGATCGTTCAGCACGCGCCAGAGTTGCTCCAGCGCACGAGCTCGCATTGGACAATCCCGTGGCTCCATCGTTGAAAAGCGGCGTCCCTTGAACGAAAGCACAGTGAGAGAGCGTTTCAAGAGAAACCAATTGATAGGGCATGTGCGTGTCTCGAACTTGCGATCAATCACTGGGTCATTCGCGAGTCTTTTTCTCTCTTGCGGATCATTCACCTCAAATAGGTCGACGGTGCCAGGAATGTGTTTATGTTTCAAGTGAGTCGACTTGATCTTCAAATCTCCGGAATCGAAGCAGAGTGTATGCATCGAACTCAACGCTTGCAACACTGCAAATGGGCCGTCCATCGCATTGCTCTTGCCAATACAGTCGGCTGAACTCGGAGAAAGCTGTTGCGCTCCATCCGGCTTTAGAACAAATCGCTCCATACCGTAAGGTGAGAACAGGCCGATCTATCACGCTATTTGAGCGCACAAACAGTGGTTAGAGGGCACAAGTGCTGTAAAACGCAGCGCCACTCGGCGCAGCTCGTACCCGCAGGCATCCACACATTCTATTTTCCGGCAACATGCGCCTTTGTGTTCGGTCCGTCTATCGAGGCAGGCAGGGGCACCTGCGCGAGTATCTCTGTACCCCGCGTGGGTTCAGACTTGACGAGAAGGCTTCCCCCAACAAGTCGAGTTCTCTCGCGCATGCCCGTCAATCCAATTCCACCATCCGAGTTGACCACGCCACTGTCGAAACCTCTGCCATCATCTCTGATGCGAAGGTTCACGCCAGTCGCGTTCGCACTGATTTCAATATGAGCGCTCTTTGCCTGACTGTGTTTGACAATATTGTTGAGCGCTTCCTGGGCGACTCGAAATAGGCACAGGCCCACATCTTTTGGCAAATTCAACCGGAGGTCACTCTCGGAGAACTGAATTTCAATCTTGTGTTTCTCAGAGAATTCCTTGCAGAGGCCATTCAAAGCCGAGATTAGGCCTACATGTTCCAGTCTGCTCGAGTGGAGTTGATGCGAGAGCGCATGAAGATCAGATGCCAGTTCCTTGGTTCTCTTAAGCATCTCTTGGACTCTTGCTCGCGCTTCTGCGTCTGACTTAGGAAGTGCCTTCCAAAGTTGTCCGAGTCCGATGCCAAGAAGCGCCAGACGCTGGCTGAAGTCGTCGTGTAGCTCCCTGGCAAGACGGCTGCGCTCATTTTCTTGCGCTTCGATCAGTTGCCCGCTCACCTTCTCAAGAGCTTCCTGAGCCATCCTCTGATCGGTTACGTCAACCGCTGACCCGATAAAACCCGCAAACGATCCGTCTCCGTCCACCCGCGGGGACGCCACGTCAAACATCCACCGGTAGACACCATCTTGTCGGCGAAGGCGATATTGCTGCGAAAAGGAAAGTCGGCTTTTCAAGGCCGCCGAGAGCGAATCCAGCACGGTTTTTAAATCTTCCGGATGGACGTAAGCCATCCAGGTGTCACCGTACCCGGGGCTTGCGTGTGCGCCTGTAAACGAGAGTCGCCGTTCATTTAGATACGCGATCTTTCCCTTCTCGTCGCACATCCAGACTAGTGCAGGCGTGGTATCCGCCATAACTCGGAACCGCTCCTCGCTTTCGCGAAGCACGGCCTGGGCCTTTCGTTTTCGCGCTCGTTGCCATAACAATCCCATGATCAACAATGCCTGAACAGCGATGACTCCCATGCCAGCGATAAAGTATCTCCGGTCCCGCTCCCATAACGTCGGCTCCCGGTACAGGACCAGACTGCCCGGCGGCAAAGTCGCCTCGGAGATGTTCCATAGCCGCAATGCACGGGAATCGACGCGGATTCGAATATTGGAGCTGTGCACAACAGGAATGTCTGCCAGTCGATCGCCTGAAAGCAGCCGCGCCACCATTTCGCCAGCCGATCCGGCATCTTTCTCCCACTCCGGGTACGCTCCGCCAATGCAACCATAATTCAGGCACATGAGTGACCAAGCGGAATAGGTCGGGAGATGGCGCGCGGCCGCACTCAGGACATCATAGTTGCTGACCGTCGATTCTGTTGAGCCAGCTGGCGCCAGCTGGAAAAGCACCACGGTGTGCGGTGGGAGCGCCATAATTCTCTCCAGCATCTGTGCACTCGGCTCTCCCAGTATGTCAATCTCTTTTATCTTTCCTTGATGACGAAGAAGTTCGGAGTGCGTTACTCCCCACCAGAAATTATGCTCAG
Organism: Candidatus Acidiferrales bacterium; assembly: GCA_963842585.1. Taxonomy (GTDB): domain Bacteria; phylum Acidobacteriota; class Terriglobia; order Acidiferrales; family UBA7541; genus Acidiferrum. The sequence goes on along the minus strand of CAWJHG010000006.1, from coordinate 461,237 downwards.
ATGCGTCGATTACAGCCACCGCCATCGTATCCGGATGAAGATGAAGCGCGAGGTCTATCGTACCCTTTATCCCCACGTCGCTTGTTATACCAGTCGTGCCGGGCAGCAATTTCTGCCCTTCCAACTCGATCGCAGAGACAGCTACAAAGACCACAGGAACACCGGGAAATATTTTGTCACGGTATTCCATCGCGAATGGAATCGCGGGAACTGATACTGCAATGACGACGTCCAGCTTCACGTCGTTATATTGGCGGCGGAGTGTCTCCGCCAGGCTCTCTCGATAAGACTTCTCGAGTACTTTGAGCGGACTCAAGTAGGTGGTGTGGAAATTGACCGGACCCTCAAAATGAGCCCGCACAGGCGCTTCTATTAGGTCCAAATATGCTGTTTGTTGGCGATCAAAGGTGCTAAAGATGACCAGCACGTTTTTCGCACTCGGTTGTTGACTTGCACCATTGCAGGTCAGGACGATTGATAGCACACCAAGAAATGGGAGCAACGCGCGAAGGTACAATTTCTGGACCGGAACCCAAGCAGTATGAGCGCCGAAGAGCTTCGCGGGACTTGGCGCAGTTGACCGACCTAACGTGGGTCTCATCTTACACGCACCGAAATAGGGACTCAGTTCCCTGGCCTGGGCGGCGGCATAGAACTGAGGGTTGGGGAATTATCTGGAGTGCTGGATACTAACTACAAATCTTAGAAATTGCAACGTGGGAATCACCACGTTGCACTCCCCGGTCTACGAGGCGACCTTAGCTGCATGGGTGTCCGTTCGCCAGGCTTCCGACAGCGAGAATCTGAGACTTAAAGTACCAACCCGAATCATCCCAGTTTCCAGGAGGTTGAGCAGTCAAACGCAACTTTCAGGACATTTCCGGGACAACACCAAGATTCTCTGAATCGTCTCTTTTCTTTGGCTCATCTGGCGCCACCGTCGGCCGCAGACTCCATAACAAGAGAATCGCCCGCGTTGCGCATTGCCGCTAGTTCGGATCCACGCGCTCCAAGTACGCGGCCCAAGCCTGTAGAACAAAGCTGGCCGGAAAAACATACAGATACACCCTGTTAACTCGAGCATCGACCACGAGGTCGCGAAACGTTCCGGCCACGATCAGTACGTCGAGCGCCGGATAGAGGAGGTCGCTATGACCGATGCAATGAAATCTGACGAACGCAGGTTACATGAGCTGGCAACCGGTTATGAAGACCAGACGGCGAGGTGAGCGATGTATTCTATCTTCACAAATGACTTGCGATCGAACTCCTCGGCAAACTCGATGTACTCGCGGTTTCGTAAGAAGAGCTTCGCGATTACTACAACGAGTTCAATACGACAAAAGAGCCTCAGGCTGGACAGTCGCTGCTCGATGGCGCGAAAACGCTCCGTGATGCGCTTAATCGTCGGCGGTTTTATCGCTAATTTGCAAACCGCGGAGCGCCGTTCCTCCCAGCTGACCATCTCCGAGCCGCGCCCTGTCAGTTTCCGACGGCAACACTCATCAATTCTGCATTTTGGAAACTCAATGTCATCACAGGCCCCTCTCGCACATTTAATACTAAGGGGGGACGAAAACAGGCGATACAGACTCCACTCTCGTGCCGCACGCTCGGATATACTATCCCCGCCGAGCCAGAACTCAACAGCCTGAGCCCGAGTGATTGGGAGACGGCGTAACTGTTCGGGTCTAAGCAATCCGCGAAACCTGGATCTGCCTGAATATCGTGGAATTCACATCTGAAATCGGCCAGATAGTCTCTATACGGAGAGATTTCCTCTGCTTTCCATCCGACTTCTCTTAATTCGACGGCCTTATGAAAGGCCACTTCTGCCTGAGCAGTTTGGAGCTCGCAACCCGCGTACCAAGCTCCTCGTGCAGAACTATTGAACCGTCCTCCCAACGGAGACGAGTGCGTGAATGATGCATTCACTATATGTGCGAGGGGGAAGCCAGAAACCAGCTCAATCGCGCTTACGCCTGGTAGCCCGCCACTCTCCCCAAGCAATCTCTCATTCGTGGCGCCTTCGAGTTCAGTAAGGTCACTGAGCAGGTCGTTGTCGTCCTGGGCGAGAAGATTAAGAATCGGTCTTCCGCCATTGCTATAACGATACGGTATAAGACGATGAGTCTTGTCGCGCTCTACCCTGATCTGTTTCGGAAATATCATCTGCCGCCGCGACGCGCGTCCAATAATTGGCGAACTCTCAATAGAGCAGGTATGCCGCCCTTCTTGACATAATTCAGCGGCGAGGTTCCTCCAAACATCGGGTTCGTGTTCGGCAACCCTAGCCAAGCGTCTGCGAGTTTTTGGCTGTAGAGTATATTCAACGCCTTATATATCCCGATCAAAAGCGAAATTCGCGTGAGCTTATCTTCATCCAGTGTTTTGGCCTGCTGAGCCTTCAGTGCGTAGAAACTGCCACTGGACATGCCACCGAGCAAAGCTCGGGTATCTTCGTCACGGAGTTTCCAATGCGTCGCAATCCGGAGGAGTCCTTTAATTGCGGCCCGACTGAGTCTGTTCCGGTTCTCCCGTTGCGACAGGTCAACAGCCGAATTCCACGAGAACCCGACAACGACCTGCTGCAGCGTTGCCATTTGACTACCTCCATTTATGATGACATTATACTCCAGTTGTGATATCTCGCCAAGCATCTTTGGACAACGAACCATAACTGCTGTTGTATTAACTGGTTACGAGGAGCGGCAAATTACACACGCCTCGAATCGAACCCGATATCCTGACGATTCGGATGCGGCTCTAGAGAGACGCGGGCCTGAAGTCGCATGTTCCACCGCAGCTCGTAACTTCCGCCGTACCCACGCTGAATCCCTTGCAGCTACCTCTCGACAACAGTTTCCACCTCCTTCCGCCGGGCGCACATCCCGACTCCGGCCGTCGCAAGCAAGTTGTCGCTCACTGTTTCCAATGCACGGTGCCGCCCTGGCAGATAGCCCGCAGGCCAACTTTATCGAAATCTGGGAGATCATTCTGCACATTCTTGTGGAGAAACAGTCGGACTATAGCTTCAGCCTGATACTGCGCTCGCATTTAGGTCTTGACAACTCAGTCGGCGTCCGATATATCGGAGTACGACCATGAAAGAAGAACTGCAGCAATTGCTCCCGCTGTCCTCTGCCACTTTCTACATCCTGCTGGCGCTGGCTAACGAAGATCGCCACGGCTACGGAATCATGCAGGAGGTGTCGCGCCAATCCGGAGGCAAATACAAGCTGGGCCCCGGCACGTTCTATGACAATCTCAAAAAACTCATCGATCTCGGGATGATCAAGGAAGTGCCGCGGAAATCCGCACACGACGACCCGAGACGACGCTATTACCGAATGACCGGATTTGGTCGCAAATTGTTATTGGCTGAGGTTTCGCGTCTAGATATCGCCGTGCGTGAGGCTAGGGTGCGTCTTGGGGGTGCCAAGTCAAGGGAGGCCTCGTGATGCGTACCCTGTACCCATTGCTTGTCAGGCTGCATCCTCTGGCCTTCCGCGAGCGCTTCGGCCCGGAGATGCTCTTGATTTTCGAGGAGGCCGGAAATGGGTGGGGCAGCGGTTCACTCCTCGTGGATGCCACGGTCTCGCTCTTGCGACAGTGGCTCATTCGCTCCGACCTCTGGAAATGGGCGGTAGCAGGTCTCGCCGGAGTTGTACCGCTATTAATAGCCTTCGGAAGTTTCTTCGGTTCCCGCTAAGGAGGAATTCTCTTGAGTGGGCGTACTGGGATCGTTCCAAAGAGCCTAGCGATTGTGATCGCGATTGTATTCGAGCTGTGCGTGGGCGGATGCGTCCGTCGCGACGGGCTTAATTCCGACTGCAGATGGCCGGGAGAGACCTCCAATCATCCGGTTAGTACTCGCCACCTCAGTGCGGACGCAGAGTTCGCGGAAGATCTAGCGATTCGATATGCCGACACTCACTTCGGCCGCCATAGTCCAACTCCAAGCGAGAATTATGGAGCCGAACGGGACGGATGCAGGGAGAGATTGTTTGAGACGATCGGGAAACAGCATGGCGTTCCGGTTGGACAAATCTCCCAGTCGCTTGGCCGCAATCGCACCTACACTGATCTTGCTGAGCTCCTGCCCTTCGCACTGCTCTACGGCCTGGCCTCAATCGTAGCTGTCCGCATGATTTGGCGCCGTTACCCACCAGCCGAGGAGGAATGGACGTCTGGAATCGCAATGACATTGTTCTTTTCCCTGTCCTTCGCGGCTACCAGCGCCCTGCTCGGAGAGGTATGGAACTGGATTGTGGAAGGGTATCGGATCGGCAATAGTCACATGAGCTACCGCGCCGATCGATTGTTTTGGCACAATCACCGGCTTGAGCTATTTGTTGCCGCGTTGCTATTTTTCTGGCTGGTAGCGATCCTTGCGGCGTGCCGTGTGCACTTGGCTGATCCCCGTGGACGTTAACCGGCGACTAGGTTCAAGGCAACGTCCGGGGCGGTCCTCGGTCGAGTCCTGTTTCTGGATCTTGCGCGTACTCCTTAACTCCTGATTCTCGGGAAGTCTCATAACGGCACGTCGAATACGATCGCTAAGTAGGTCGGTGTTGATCTGAGTCTTCGCTCCCGTTCTTACCCCAACTCGCTGAGAACACTCTCCGGTCATCGCGGTGATCGAAAGCGAAACCGAACGGATGCTGTTGGTCCAAATGCCCTGCTTCGGCAGCTCGCCTTTTTTCTTGCTATCCACTATTAGCAGTCTTTCCTCTTCGTTGATGTAGTTGCCGACACAGCAATATTCCAGTTTGGACATGCCGATACGACAAATAGGAAAATGCACGCCGGGTGATAATTCACATTGCCCGGTCATCGAGTCATCGTGAAAACAACTGCGCAAACATACCTGCTGAACGGTTCCGTCAACAAGATGAGCGACCCAAATGAAATGCGACATCGCGGGACAGTTTTCGGGATACCCATCAAACGACAAGAGTGAATGGACTGGGGTAGGCGAAGCATGCCCGGCCTTTCCATGTGCGTGCCTTCGGGCGCATCCCGATACTTTCTTGTGAGCTCTCAGGCAGCCCGCTGGGTTCCGAACCGCCTATTCTCCGGGACTTGCTGTGCTCGTTTCACAACGCATGTAAAAACGGCTCCCACTTTACGCAACGCAAGTTAGAAGAGCTTCCCTCATTCGAGTCAACGGGGATGCTGGGCTCGCTGTCGATTTCGAGCGATCACAGGGCCACGGTCACTCAACCGCATTCTGCGCAATGACTTCTCGGTACCACTCGGCGCTCAGCTTAGGTGTGCGTGCTTGGGTTTTGAAGTCCACGTAGTAAATACCGAATCGTTTGCTGTAACCGTCCGCCCATTCGTAGTTGTCGAGCAGGCTCCATAGAAAGTAACCTTTGACGGGGTATCCCTCGGACGCCGCCCGCTGAAGGTGCGTCAGGTGATTGCGCAGGTACATGACGCGATCGGTGTCTTCGATGCGTCCGTCCGCTGAGACCGCATCGGCGGCGGAGCAACCATTCTCAGTAACGTACAGCATCTTTGGTCGCCAGATTTCACTCACGTTGCGAACTGCCCAATAGATCACCTCGGGGCCGATGAACAACCACGGGGATTCCATATGCGGAAAAGAAGACTGCCGCGGCTCCACGACGTAGCCGGCCGGTGAAGTGTCCGCGCGAACATACTCCGGCGTGTAAACGTTGAGGCCAATAAAATCGATCGGACTGCCAACGATCTTCATATCGCCGGGCGCGACGTGGGGGGCATTTGCGCCCTCGCGCTGCAGGTAGCCATCGGTATAGCGGCCTTCCATCACTGCGGTCAGAAACGGGGCGTTTTCTTCGCGCGTGGCTCGCGCCGCAGCTGCGATTTGTTCAGGAGTCTCAATCACCGGCACATAGACGCTAGCATCTTCAGCGAGACCAATTTGGGTTCCAGCCCTCGCATTGGTTCTAATGGATTGGACGGCAAGGCCATGGGCCAGCAAGGCGTGGTGGCGGACCTGATTCACCTGAGCGTCTGGCAATTTCAGGCCAGGGGCACTTTCGCCGCTTTTGTAGCCGGCATCGGTAAAGCTCCTGAATTCATTGATGGTGAAAAAGTGGCCAACGCGATCGGAGAGCTGTTTTGAAACATAGCCAGCGTAATCTGCGAATGCATTTGCGGTGTCGCGAGACTGCCACCCACCTGGCAATGCCTGAGGCAGATCCCAGTGAAAGAGCGTGACATAAGGAGCAATCTCGTTCTTAAGCAGCTCGTCGACGACGCGCTGGTAATACCCGACGCCCTTTTCGTTCGGCTGGCCCTTTCCATCGGGGAAGATGCGCGACCAAGAAATGGAGAAGCGGTAGGCGCCTACCCCCAGGCTCTTAAGCAATTTCACGTCTTCTTTGTAGAGGTGGTAAGAGTCATCGGCGATGTCCCCGGTTTGACCCTGAAACGTTTTGCCTGGTGTATGCGAAAAAGTATCCCAAATGGATGGTTTTCTTCCATCCTTATTCACCGCGCCCTCAATCTGATAGGCAGAGGATGCGCAGCCCCATAGAAATTTCGGAGGGAATTGCAGCGAACGCGGCGAAGCTGTCTGCGCAAACCCAGTACGAATTAAGGAATTACTGGCAATTGCGGTTGCTGTCGCTCCGCCGAATATTTTCCCGAATTGGCGACGTGTGAGGTTTTGCATTGACAGTAAGACTACCATCCGCGAACCAGGCGGCGCCACGTACCCTTAGGCGTCGTCTCAGTTTTCATAATATGTTTCGCTGAAGACATAGACTGCCTCCGGCTTTCGGCAACATGGCTCGAATTAGGTACCCTAGTCTAATTGCCGAAGGGCGCGCCGGAAACCACAGTGTCGATTTCAACAACCAACGAGACGGATGAGTTGGCGATCAGCAACTTTTCAGCTGGTTCGGCCCACACTCAGTTGCACGAACCATCATCGACAAATTGCCCGCTCGCGGCCATGGATCTCAGGGAGTGACCGCAAGCAATGAGGCGCTGGTTCGTATCGTCATTCTGCAGCGCGTCCGGTGAAATATAAGTCAAGTTAGTGCGCATATTGACGTACTTATCGGCAAGTTTCTTCATATTCTGAAATTCATTGCTCAACAACTGATAGGCACTATGATCATTCGGTGTGACGGCGGCGACTTCGGCCAAGTGAAGATTCGTGGCGGCTTGCGCTTGATACGGAGCGAGAAGGCCTGTCGACAGAGGGATTCCATTTTGGATCGCGGTGGCGAGCGCGGCGTGCCATTCGCGCAGCGTGGACATCTGCTCGATTCCGGCATTTAGAAATTGCTTTGAAAACCCTTGATTCGATCGTGCCGACTGCGACTGCGGCGCAGGTGCTGAGGCCGCAGACGCGGAAGGAGTTGCGGGCGAAATGCTATTGGAAGAACCGCCGGAAAAACTAAGAGCAAACATATTTCCCGAAGAGCTCACTGAGCCATTGATGGCGACGGCTAAAGCCTCCAGGCCGACGTAAGGATGACCGCTCACCGTAATTAACGGCACCCGCGTCGATTGCCCGTTGATGATGAGCGTGCGTTTCTGTCCCGCGCCTTGTGAAATAACGATTGCCGGGGCAAACAGAAGCAGCGCAACCAGGAATAACGTGATGGGTCGTTTTCTGATCATGGGTCGGCTCCTACGAGTCGGGATGTTGATTTGCCCGGCCCGGGTGCGATAACCATCGCAAGGACAAAGTCTACATGAAAGGCATTGACCGTGAAATGGTCCGGAACAGTTCGACGTAACACAAATTTGAGTCCTGCACATACGATGGTCGAACACAAGACTTCCATCTCAAAGGCCTGAACAATCGTAACAGTGCGTGGCCGGCCGAAGCGGGCAGCTTCCTAGTTCGGGTGACCTTGGGGCTGGGGAGACATTGCAGGCGGTAGGGAGAATACGTAGATGTGAAATACTTCCTTCTTCCAAAAGACGACTACGGCACGACCGTTGTCACTCATCTCCATACTAGGTTCAATCGTTGCATTCCAATGCTTCCGGGGAGAGTTCGGGTGCGGAAAAAACAGGGGGGAGGTTGCCATCGTGCCGCCAGTCGCGACATCCCAGAGCCGGAATCGCGGTTCCAGAGTTACATTCCGATGGTACCCATCGAGCCTTTCCTTAGGGATGTACCCGAGGATCGAGCGGCCGTCACTCGAGGCTTCGACGAATCGCCGCGCCCCGACCTTCGGGTCGGCGAATTCCCTTATGAGTTTCCCGTCGCGGGAGTCCCATAGCTTGATTCGAGGCTGTGGGTAAAACGGCTGCGCCATTCGGGTATCATCGCTGGCAATTTGAGTTTCTCCCACAAAGCTGATCCGACCCGGCCAGTGCCAGCGTCCGGTTTCCACTTGCAGGGTCATTTTTCCGCTATCCACATCGAAGACCTCGAGGTCTCTTGTGTCTTTCTGACTTGGTACCGAAGGCACATCTTTTGGAGTCGTCACTGGATTGCGCGGGATGTGAGAAACGGCGATTTGATTGCCGCTCGGAGAAATGGCGACATCCCCGAAGCCATTGGGGCCCTCCGTGGAATTCCACTCCTTAAGGAACGTCCCGGAAGTGAGGTCATAGAGTCTTACAAGCCCGTTCCCGGGGCCGTAGTAGGCGATGTTAGGATAATCCCACGAGAGAAACGCGCCACCGAAAGCGATCACAGCTCGTGGGCTATTCGCGGCACAGTGGATCCGCCGTGGAACGTTTTGGCCGGGAACCGGATTTCCAATGTTCGTGGCGTGCATTAGTTCCAGCGTTCGTGAATTCAAGTAATAGAGTGTCCCGTATGGGTCGGCAACCATGATTCCCGCGCCATGGTCACAGAACTGCACAAAGCCTTCTGGTCCGGAATCTGAGATCGAAATTGGAAACTTGGTCAAATACAGTTGCTTTGACAGGATGGGTTCCTGTGTACCGACATTCCATATTTGCACTCGAAACGCGATTTCCCCATTGCGATCGTCGTCCACGTGTCCAAAGTAAGCGGCGGCAACTTGTTGGCCGTCAGGCGACAAAGCTGCGCCTTTTAACGCAAGAAACGGCAGGCTATATTCCCGAACAATCTGGAACGTGCTTAGCTGCGATGCCACGTGGTTTTGAGCGTGGGCGCTGATCACACAAAACATTGGGGAAAGAAATAGCAGAAGGTTAGCCACTACCATCATCCTCGAATGACAGCATTTCATGGGGGGAATAATATCATTGCGATTTGTTCTACAGGGGCTGCGGAACACTGTTTGCAGGTCCACTAGTCAGGTTTGCAGGCTTCACGTCCATCACGAAACTTGCAATTTAAAGCCACATTTGCAGGAGGGTGGGTACAGGAGCGGTGTGACTTCAATGATGCGGGCATGATATGGCCGGAGCTACTTGCTCGTATGTGTCAAAAGTAGCAATGCGCCACGGCCACCAATTTACGATCGGGTTTCCTACCGTCGGCAGCCACTGCCCAGGATCCGCTGGCAAGACTCTCTACTCAATACCGCGAAGACGTTTGTCGCAAAGTGGGTGACCGATTCGCCGATTCGGTCTCTGGGTTCGCACTCCAGAACTAAGCAGGCCTACAAGCAAAATTAGGCGAGTATTGCACTCAAGGAGGCTCACTCCCCAAGGCTCCGCTCTGCCCTCTGCGAAGGGCTGCACTCCCCGCTATTCATTCGAGTGAATTACAGCTATTGCTTGATATACACGGAGACGCTGCTCTCGCTCTCCCCCTTCGAATTCGTTCCTTTTGACTTCAGCGTTGCGGTTTTCCCGTCCGCCGAAACCACCATCGTCCCAGTCCCAATCACCTTCCCGCCCCTCCACAACTGGTAGGTGAGCGTATTCGATGAGCCCAGCGTAACTGCCACCGAATCTGCTCCGTAGGGCGCTTGGCCAACAAAGGGGTAGGGCTTTCCATCCAAGTTCGCGGTGTAATTGAACTGCTGATTACTCCCGTCGGCGTTGATACGGTCAACGCTGACCCGCAATCCGTTCGGAGAGGATGCGACAACCCGCGTTTCACTTTTCCTTGCCGGGGTAGACTTTGCAGTATCCAGTTTCCAGGTGCCGACAAATGGATCGGTCTGGGCGGATGCCATTCCTGAGGTGCTAAGCGCAAAAAGGATCATGGCGAGCGCGGCGAGAAGAGTACTGCACCAGGTTCCCCGAAACGCGTTTCCTACGGAGCCGCCCGAGGTAAGATCCGGGCGTTCGATAGGTGCTTTATCGTGAGCGGAAGACGACCGTGCATTCATGTGTGCTACCTCCAGGGCCTGACTTATATCACGCAACGCGGATGATGTCAGGAGAATAACTCAGGGGATGTACGTTGCATGAGTTCGCGGCGCCGTTGAAGTGTCCGGGACGCACGGACAGCGCCGGGCATGGACTGCCACAAGGAACCTTTTGCCCTAGGAAACATAGAGCAACCAAAGGAGATAGGAGCGCCAGGACGCACCCTCCCAGCCCGGATCGGCCGGCTCAAGAAAAAGGGGGGGGGATGATTTCAAACGATTTCGATGTGGGATCAGGCGGAAATTGTGCTGGGCAGCTTTGACTGCCAACCGTGAGTGGGCGAAATGGCCCGGCCATCACGAGCTCGCTGCGTTACATTTTTATTGGTACTTTTGACAATTCCATACAATAGATTAGAGGCTCAGACTCTCAACGCCTCTTGGGGCCATACTCCGGTGTCTCGGCAACGTACTGAAGACCTCACCAGGCAACTTGACCTGGACCCCACAGAGGACGGCGAGCAAGAGCCGCCCAAGCGAAGACTCTTTGACCAATCGCGGGTGAGGTTGCCTGTATTTTGACTTTTTTATGATTACGCAAGACTCCGAACTCAAATACCGTAACGATCGAAATACGCGGCACCCTGATTGAGTTCACTACCACATCGTGACTGAGAGATGGAGTGACCCGAATGATTCCGACCCATTTGCAAAAAATGCTATCCGTAGCTCTTACTTTGCTATTGGTAATCGCATCAGCACGGTTATTGAACGGATTTCAAACTTCACCGACAATACCGTCGACAGACACGGGGAATCCGACGGAAACCGTGCCGCAGAGTGCCGAGCAACTGCAGGCACTGGTGGCTCCGATCGCCTTGTATCCCGACTCGCTGGTCGCACAGATTTTGACTGCTTCGACATTCCCCGATCAGGTCGCGATTGCCAACTACTGGTTGGACCAGAACAAGAGCCTGACAGGAAGTACGCTGATGCAAGCTGTCGATAAGCAATCCTGGGACCCTAGCGTCAAGGCCTTGACGCAATTTCCATCGGTGCTGGACAATTTGGCGAAAAATCTGACCTGGACTTCTTCCTTAGGCGAGGCTTACCACGATCAACAGGCTGAGGTGATGACCGCGATCCAGACCTTGCGGGCAAAGGCCAAGACTGCGGGCAATCTGAAGACCACCCCTCAGATAACGATCGTCCAACAGTCCCCCGACACCATTGTGATTCAGCCCACCAATCCGCAGATCGTCTACGTGCCTACCTATAACCCGACCATCGTGTACGGAACACCGTACGTGGTTCCTTATGCTTACAGCGGGTGGGACGTTGCGGCTGCCGGGGTGATTGGATTTGGAGCCGGGATCGCCGTGGGTGCGATGATGGCCGGCGGTTGTTGCAGTTGGGGCTACAGCAGTTGGAATTGTGGCTGGCACGGAACGGCAGTTGTCTATCACGGCGGCGGCTACTACGGAAATACCGCGTGGCACGGCGGCTATTATAACGGCGGATACCACAACAGCTACGGCTATAACAACAGCTACAACCATTACGGAAACAATTCGTACAACAACTTCAACCACAGCAGCTACAACAAGAACATCAGCGGGAATACGATCAACGTCAATAAACAGAGCGCGCAGAACTTCGGTGCAGACCACTCGGGCGGCTCTTCTTGGTCTAACCACGGGAGCTGGGGCGGTGGAAGTTCGAATGCGTTCAGCGGCATGAGCGGGCACTCTGGTTCCGGTGGCTTCGGCGGCTCGGACGGTTGGTCGTCAAGAGCCGATAGCAATCGAGGATGGGGGAGTATGCGATCAAGCGGGTTCAGCGGCGGCCGGTTCGGCGGCGGTGGATTTGGTGGTGGAAGATTCGGCGGCTTCCGCAGGTAGATTTACGGGCACAGGAAGTCCATGGACACAGAGTGAAGGCTTGGAGGAAAGAGCATGTTGCGCTGGATGAGGAATGCGAGGAATGAAGTGGGGCGTGCCGGGGTGGTATGGGGCGCGCTGTTGCTGTTCTCTGCGGCTGGAGCGATCAGTTCTTGCGGCACTGCTCCAGAAAAACCCGCAGCGCAAAGTTCCGCACAGAAGACTTTCGCGAGCCCAGAGGAAGCGGGTGCTGCCTTCCTCGAAGCCGCCAAATCAGGCGATCAGGGTGCGCTCGTAGCAATTTTTGGCCCGGAAGGTCAGACGGCGCTGTTTTCCGGGGATGCGGTAAAGGACAAGAACAACCTGCAGGACTTTGTTGCCGCCTACAACCAGATGCACCGGTGGCGCGAGATCAAGGTGGGCGGAGAGGTCCTAGTCATCGGCGCAGACAACTACCTGTTCCCGATTCCCCTGGGGAAGAATGCGGCTGGCCAGTGGGTCTTCGACACCGCTGCCGGTAAGGATGAGATTCTGGCCCGGCGGATCGGCAGGGATGAACTGACCGCCATTGCCGCGTGCGCGGCGATCGCCGAGGCGGAGACGAAATACTTCAACTTACAGAAGCAGTACGCACAGAAGTTTATCAGCGATGAAGGAACACAAAATGGGTTGTACTGGCCCGTTTCGGCTGGGCAGAAACCGAGTCCGTTTGAGACCCTCCGGGATTTTGCCAAGGCAGCCGGGTATACCAACGCGGGAGACAAGGCCCAGGCGTTTGGTGGCTATTACTTCAAATTTATGACCAAACAAGGGACGGGTGCAAAAGGCGGCGCGGAAGAGTACGTCAGGAATGGAAAGATGCCTGGCGGATTTGCCATCCTCGCCTATCCCGCCGAATACCGCAATTCGGGGATCATGACGTTCCTCGTCGGCAAAGACGGAGTAGTCTACCAAAAGGACCTGGGCGAAAAGACCACGGACGTCGTAACCACGATCTCGGAATACGATCCGAGCGCTGGGTGGAAGCCTGCGCTCTAGGAACGAAGGCCGGGGGAGGCTGGTACCCGGATCGCAAACCGGTATGGGGAGAACCACGCACTCGCAAGTTGCAAAAATCTCACGAGGAGAATCATGCATGAAAAAACTGACATATCTGGTAGTGTTCGTCATTTTGGGAGTGGGAATTGTCGTGGCGCAAGATTTGGTGAGCTTCCTTCATGGAACGATAAAAAAAGTCGATAGCGCGACGAAGACGATCGTCGTCAAGAGCGCCGACGGCACCGAACACACGATCAAGATCACCGATGCCTCCGTCGTGAAAGGTAGCAAGGACGGATTTAACGGCTTGAAGGAAGGCACGGAAGTCGTTGCCCGCACGACAGGCAAAGGGGCCGACGAAACTGCCACGGAGATCGGCAAAGTGGGTAAAGACGGATTTATGGCCACAAAAGGAACCGTCGAGAAGTTCGACAAAGATGCCAAAACACTGGTGATCAAGGGTGCCGACGGAACGGAGAAAACGTTCGAGGTGTCAGACAAGGCCGTGGAAGATGCAGGCAAGGCAACCGGAGCGGGCATAGCAAAAGGTAGCAAAATCACGGTGTATTATACCGAAGACGCCGGAAAAAAAGTTGCGCACTATCTGTCCCAGTGAGTTGCAGAGTCGCCACCGGTGAGCAGACAAAGTCAGTGCGCGGGGAAGCGATGTTCAGCATGGTGAGCCTCCCTTCTCCGCCGCTCTGAGATAGTTTCTTTCCTGCGGGGCGGCTCTTCCTGCCCCCCAGAAACTCCAATTCCCTTTTGCGAGACGGCCGTCCCCCCTCGGGACCCTCTCAAAAGCTTTGCTTTCTCTTCTCTGCAATCAGGAATAGCCGGCAAAAAGGAGATGTGACCCCGATTTTTCGAAGCTTCGTGCTTCTAGGAGGACGCCTGAGAGGCCTTGGCCGTTGGATGCGTGGCCTTACTTAGGGGAACCCGGGCATGGATGGTAGTGCCCCGGTTCGGTTGTGACTCAATTGAGAGAGCTCCCTTCAGGATTTTAAGCCGTTCCTGCATGCTCAGGAGGCCAATGCCCCGGTTATCCTCAACCGATTCCGGATCAAATCCCTTGCCGAAATCCGCAACCGTGAGATGAATCTCACCCGAGGTTCCCCACAAGCGCACCTCGAAGTATCGAACGCCGCTGTGTTTGAAGGAATTATGGAGGGCCTCCTGCAGCACTCGGAACAGGCACAGGGAAAGGTCGGGCGGCAGGGTGGGTGGCAAATCGTTGGCCTGGAAGTCAATCTCCGCCTTCTGCTCCTCGGCAAACTCCTTGCAGAATGCTCTCATCGCCCCCGCTATTCCGAGCAGCTCCAGTCTCGAGGAATGCAACTTGTGAGACAAAGACTGGAGATCGGTCGCGATCTCGGAGGTCTGCTTTCGCAACTCGTCGGTACGAGTGTGGGTTTCCGCGGGCCACTCGGGAGAGCCTTGTTGGAGTTGGTCGAGGCCGAGAGCCAACAGCGCGAGACGTTGACAGATGTCGTCGTGAAGTTCTCCGGCAATCCGCTTGCGTTCTTGCTCCTGGGCCTCAATCAGCCTGTGGCTCATGCTCGTGAGAGCCTCTTCGGCCTGCTTCTGCTCGGTAACATCGATACAAGATCCAATGTAGCCAGCAAAGGAACCATCCTCCTTAAATGTGGGCACCCCGGTATCGAGAACCCATCGGTACTCGCCGTCGTGCCGCCTAAGCCGGTATTCCATGCTGAATTTCTCCCGCCGATCGAAAGCCCTTTCATAGGTCTTGAGGCAGGTATTGAAGTCTTCAGGGTGGACCCCTTCTGCCCAACCATTTCCAATCTCGGACTCGATGGATCTCCCCGTGAAATCCAGCCAAGGGTTATTGAAGTAGGTGCATCGTCTATCCGTGCCTGACATCCAGATCATCATCGGGGCGGCGTTCGACAGCAAGCGGAAGCGCTCCTCGCTTTCGCGCCTTGCTGCTTCGGCTAGCTTCTGCTCGGTGATATCCATCTGTACGGAGGTGGAATGCAGGAGCCTCCCTTTTGCATCTCTCACAGAGCTCGCGCTGAACAGCACCACCCGCTTCCGCCCTTGCTTCGTCACAATTACCAGCTCTTCGTCGTGAACCTCTCCGGTCCGTCTCCACTTCTCAAATACATGAGCCATCTGAGAGGGAGATTCGGGAGCATAAAGGGTGGAAATGTGCCGGCCGATGAGTTCTTCTTTGCTGTATCCAAGGGCTTTGCAGGCTGCCGGATTGACATCCAGGATGTCGCCACCCGGAGAGATCATGTAGCAGTACTCTGGCCAGCTTTCAAAGAACTGCCTGAATCGTTCTTCGCTGGCACGGAGGAGCTCTTCCAGTGCCTTCGAACCTGTCCTGACTTTAAGTAAATTTTGAGTGTGCTTGGCAGACCGGCGCACGTTGTGATGATGGCGCTCTGTCACGGCAAGCCCCACGCGACGAATCTTGCGCTGAACCCCGCAGACCTAGATGTGGCGGGACCATCCAACAACGGGAAGCATAACCCACCTCCGAAGCGCAGGTCCATAGATTTTGGCGCCATGGCCGGACTCAGTCTGGCAACCGGGACGAGCCACCACTCTTCAGGTAAACCAGGTTCGAGAGATCAGTCCCCTGCGAGTGGGGGCCTGGTCTCCTCTACCTTGTGGGGACCAAAATGGTAAAGCCAAAACGGACTGTCCAGTGCGGAGCGCCGGGGAGGGTGCGAGCGTTGTACTCGGGGTTTACCAAGAAGCGGACCGGCTGCTTGCCTAGCTTCTGTACTTTTGCGAGTTGTAGCCCCACCGGCATATATACCACTTGCGGCTTGCTCCAGTTCACACTCCATTGTGCGTCGCCCGAGGCCAGGGTCCACCCTTTGCCCAACACGTAGGCCACAATCGGCTGCAGGCTCGAAAACCGCGTGTTCGCCCCAAAGAGATTCTGGTTGAACAACCCGAGGTTCCACTTCCCTTTCCTGGCCACAAATCCGATGGCCGGGCCAGCCATCGCGGTGTCCGACCCAGGCCCCTGACTAGGCACAAATTGCACCAGCGGCCCGAAACCCCAACGTCCCCATTTCTCATTGAAGACAATCAAGTCGAAAATCGACACGCTGTTGAGTTCGGTCCCGCCGGGCCCATTGAGATTGTAATTGACGGTAGCACGAAGCAGGTTCGGTGTTCCCCATGCGTTAAATGGAATCACCGGCTGAAAGACAAAATCGTTTCCCGAACCGCCATAACCGTAGAAGCTCGGGTAATACTCCTCCTTGAGGTTGAAGGCCATCAACGGCGCCGTGGGGTCGGCCGCCTGCTGGGCCAGCCCATCCTCCCCCGAACCAGAAGTGGCTTGTGCAGGGGGTGGAGTCTGAGCCAGACTGGGTAACCCGAGGCAGGATAGGAGCACAACTCGAAGAATGAAGGCCGGAATAGCTTTCATAATGGTGAACCTGGTTACTGTTTTTCCCCTTTACCGTACCTTCGCAGCCGTCGACGGACTATCCGGGAAACTCCTCGTTCTTACGAGTAAAACTACGGGGCCGGAAAAGGGGCCAGCTTCACCCTGGTTTTGAAACGGCTTGCGGCACATTGAACGCTTCTGACTGCGGCTCGAAGAGATCTACGGTCGAGACTACAGAACGCTCGTTTACAGCCAATTCCCGCACCTCCCGAGCGGCGCACGCCTCTCTCGATTCCCTGCCAACTGCGGCTCGGACATGCCGACAAGGCACCTTCGGCCGGGGACGCCTACCTGGGGTTGCTCGCTCCCTGCGCGTGCCGTTACGTACAGGTGGCCTGAGACCTGCTCGTGGCCACTCACAATTCGTCAGTCAGCCTCGGGCGAAGTTAATAAGGACATCTCACCAGGAGTTGCGTTTTGAACGAGCAGTTGGACGATTCGTCAGCGGAACTCGACAGGAAAGACAAGAGACAATTCTGGTGGCGTGATCTTCGGAGTAATTGTGATCTGGGACCCGTCTTCTCGATGCGCGGAAATCGAAAAATGGGCAGTACTGCCGACGTGGCGGTACTGCCCATTTCCACAGTCCTTAATTCTTTGACTTGTTCACCGGAGAGGCCTTGTCCAGCGTGGCAAGCAACTTCGCCGCGCACGGAGGGGCCTGCACAGTGCCATCGAACACGATCTCCTTCGCCTCTATCTTCTTGCCGTACAGGTTCTTGTTGGCATCGTTGTCGGCGCGAAGGGTTGAGCCCTCGAGAGAAACTCCCGCGAAAAGTCCGCGTGCCCGTGAATAGCTCAAGATTTCCGCACGCATGGTCACGTCCGTATCGGCAGAAGCGGTTCTCCCAACCGGGCCTGCGGCAGCCGACGCATCCGCGCCGAGTTTCACCTTGCTGCTCAGGATGCTCGAGGCAGACCTGGGATTCATGAGCAACAGGACAAAGTCGGTGGCCTGTCCGCCCAATTGCAACCCAGCGCTCCCGCCTTCGAGAGCCATCATCGTCGGAGTGCCCCACTTGCCTTGGAAGTCTTTCCCGCCCCGGCAGGTCATGACGCCCCGACCGTAGCTCCCACCAATTCCTACCGCCAGTTTTACGACCGATGGCAGAATGACAACACAGTCGGCCTTGTCGAGCACACTCTGCGGAATGCTATCCGGAGCGTTCAGGATTTCCTGCATTACCTGACCAGAGTTTTCGACACGATCTTGTTCCTTTTTCTGGGCCATTGCGGGCCCGGCAAGGACCGCTACCATCCCAACACAAAGCAACATTCTCTTCATAAAGCTCCTTTATTCAAATGCAGCGATCTTGGAGTTCGTGAACGCACGCAGTCATAGCATGCCCCAGTGTTCCGATGCAGGCTTGTTAATAAGCGGCGTCTTAGACTTCTTCAGCGATGGTCTTCGGTAATCGTCGGGCGTTGCCAGGGGATTCTGCCTCAGGGCAGCTTGAGCCGATCACCTTCTTTGACCACCTTATGAAGGGTCTGTCCATGGTAAGTATAGTCAACCTTTAAGGATTTGTCCGCGCCAACATTGGGATCGCCGCCCATGTTGTCGTTGTTGACCTTCACGTTCAGGCTATTGTTCTCAATCATCCGGTTCAATTGTCGGGTGACGTCATTTCCTTTGCCGTTTTTGCCGTAGATGGCCTTGACGATTTCGAGTTTGCCGATTTGCGCATGCACAAGCGTGCTGGTGGTGAAGAGCGCCGCCACGACCAGGAGAGCAATTGCGGGTAATGCCAAACGAGTGATTCTCATTTCCATATTCCTTTCCATAGATAGCCACAGTCCGGCTGAGCTTAACTTCAGGGCCATGGGCGCGTCATTCGGAAAACTACTCAACCAGCCTCCGAAGAAATACGGTGCGAGCTAATCGAACTTGGCAAGCGTCAGCGTTAACGCCAAGTTATTGCCTTGGAAGTTGCTGCGGTTCAGGAATTCCCACGCGTAGCGCGCCCCGATAAAGGCGGCCAACTTCTTCTTTTCCTTAACGAAAACGGGGAAGGAAACTTCCGGCCCCAGGGCGTAGGCCCTGTTTAGGGTGTTCGGCAGAATTGCCGGCAGGTCCGTGCCGCCGTCGTGCGTAATTTTGTATTGCAGGGAATAATCCAATCCGGCCGATGCCGCGCCCTTCAGGAAGGATCGTCCGACCCCGCCCTTAATCGTCAAGAAATCTCCGACTAAGATGTCGCTATTATTCTTGACCGAGTGAATTTCCAGCGTCGCATTGCCTGACGCGCTCCATTTCTTTCCCCCATCGAGATAGTAGGTAGTCCCAAAGGAGAGTTCATACGTCCACATGTCCAAAGATCGAATACCAACCCCGGTCGGGGCGTGAAAACCGAAATCGGCCAGATAATCCAGTCGCTTGGTATGCCAGCCCATGATGATCGGGACGACGTAAAGATCGCCAAATCCGTAGTTGTTCCCCTTGTAAATGGGGACAAGCGTGGAAGCAAGGGCTTGGTTCGAGAAAGGTTCAGCCACCTTGAATCCGTAGTACCCGCCGAGCAACTTCCACTTCGTGGTCACTGTAAACACCGGAATGATCAGGTCCAATTCGGTACTCACCTGCCCGGGGAGTGCGTTACCGTTGGGGCCACGCACGCTACTGTAGTCCGCGTTGTAATACAGCGGCATGGTGAAGTAAAAGCCCGGCGCCATCTGAGTCCCTGATTTAAGGCCCATGTCACTTCGCAGAACTGCGCCGAGTTCCTGAGCGTTGGCAGGCGCACAGAGGAGTGCGAACGCGGCAAAAATGGCGAGAGACAGAATCGCCTGAGAGCTCGTGAATGGGTACCTGCATTGAACTGTTTTGCACACTACCGCCCCGATCCGACTTTCACTTGACCCCAGCCGTGAACGCCAGTGCCAATCCGATGCCCAGGGCTAAGACCGCCGCCCACCACCATAGGTCGTCTCGTCTCTGCTTCTTCATAGCGGCCTCCTGCTCCCCACAAGTCTCCCGAAGATCGGTGCGCTGCACTGAGGATCTGGTTGATAAAACCGTTTTGAGGTTGCAAATGAGATGCTCTCAAAACTACGGGGCGGACCTAAGGAAACGTTAGTCTCTCTGCTTGAGGCCCTCCTTGAACAGTGAGAGATAGCGACGACGACGGAGACATTGGATGGCGAGTCTCCACGCGCCTTGGACCTCGTTGATGACTGCAATTCCCTAACTACGCAGTCGATCTTTTTGACCGAATGGGCAGCCTGCCGAGCGGGCTGTACCGTTGCTAGAAAGCCTCCGCGCGGCGCTTTGCCGAGGCTTAGACCATACTTTTAGGACGACAAATTGGCTATGCGGAAAACTACTTGGGCGACCCTCAGGAAAAACTCGGGTGCGTCTTAAACCTCTGCTTTTCTGAGAAGATACAGGTACTCCCGGGTGGCAGAGAAGATCGGGTGGCAGCGACTCTCGGCTGTGATTCTCGCGAATTGGATTGTAGCTTTGCGGTACGCGTATGGAAGCTCCAGCCAAGCAGGAGCAGACCGGCGGCCACAATCCAACTCCCTGCGACACGGACGACAATCCGGGTCCAAGGTCGGTGCAGCGAAGCAACCAGTGCTGCGAGGAGGGCAACTAGCACGAAGATGGACGTTGCGGTCCCGAGAACACCGAGGCCGCCCACATTGGTCGTCGACAGGTCTGACCCGTTGACAAATCCAAGGGGAAAACCAAATCCCAACGCCAGGAGCGCGACAGATCGTGGCCGAAGCTGCGCATCGGAGGCTACCAGGGCGCCGAGCACCAGGAAGGAAAAGCATGCAAGCAGCGTGTACTGTCCGGTCACGGGGTGCTCGAGGCCGAGCAATCCACCCGCGAGCCAAGCGCCGGGCAGAAGAAAGAGGGCGAGCCTCCCGCTCTCCTTCCCACGCAGCCCCGCAAAGAGACTCAGCGCAAATACGGGTATCACTTGCTCGGGCGAGAGAAAGAAGTGCGTTACGCCATCATAAAAAGGCCCGAGCCCGGTTCCGGTGAGGTGAGCCTCTGCGGCTGCCGGCAGCGCTAGCAGGCAGAGCGTGATAACAGACGCCTTCGGAATATTGCGAGTCATGTCGCGAGCGCCAGCCACAGAAACCGAGCTCCGGCCACGGCAACAACAGCTCCAGAGGCACGCAGGGCCCAGCGCCCCCAATTCCAACGGTGAACGAGCCCAGCTGTGATCCCTGCGGCATGAAGCAACCCTGTCGCCATGACAAATCCGATGCTGTAGAGCATCCCGCTGGCACCGGCGGGCAGTTCCGTGCCGTGCGCGTGACCGTGAAAGATCGCAAACATTCCGACCACGACTGCCGCAGCCCAGAGAGGGGGCCGCCACTCTGCCAGAACGGCTAGTCCGAGCAGGATCCCAGAAAGAGCGATACCGATCTCGACGCCGGGCAGAGGAACTCCCATTAATCCCAACATGCCGCCAAAAGCCATCACCACCGGGAAAGTAACGGGCAGAAGCCAGATCGCGGGTGCTCCGAGCTGTGCGCCCCACAGGCCGACGGAGACCATTGCGAGAATGTGGTCGAGACCTGAGATGGGATGATGCAAACCGGCCAGGAAGCCTTCCGCCCGGCCGTTCTCCGCATGTGCCCAGACCATGGCCGGCCATAACATGGCTGCGAGGAGAAACGCAGTCCGGCGCGATTTCATCGCATTCCTCCGACGAGAATAAATGTTCGCTGGATGAACCAGTAGGCACCGAGCGTGCCCACGGTGTATCCAGGCAAGCGCTCCGCAATCCGTGGCCAGTGGACTTCCAGGGTGCGGAACGACCGCTCCAGCAGCAGGATCAGGACCACGAATCCCAATTGGCCCAGTTCCACCCCCACGTTGAACAGCAGCAGGGCCAGTGGAATTTCTGCCTTCGGCAGTCCCATGGCCGTAAGGCCGCTAGCGAATCCGAACCCGTGCAAGAGCCCGAAGGCGAATGCGACAACCCAAGGATGGCGGATCGTGAAACTGGTCTCCCCCTTCCAGGTGCGCACGATCTCTGGACCGAGAAAGAGAATGCTGAGGGCGATGGCAGCGTTCAGGGGTGGAAGCGGCGCTCTCGCGTATCCGAGTGTGGCGATCGCCAGGGTAATGCTGTGGGCCACGGTAAAAGCGGAGATCGTTTTGATGAGTGTCCAGCGGTCTTTGACGATCAGCAACAAACCAAGCACGAAGAGGAGATGGTCCGCACCGAGCAAGATGTGCTGGATGCCGAGCTGGACATAGCTCAAGGCTCGGCTAGTGAACGTCGTGATCCCGCCAAAGGTAACCGAGGGTGAAACCGGCCGGACCAGGTAGCTCTCCAGACGTCCATCCGAGTGGTGCAGCCGCACTAATACATCGGTGATCGTGCCTTCCAGTCCCTCGATCACGATGGTCTTGCCCGCGAGTCCGCCCGGGCACGTCAGCGTGCCACGCACGACGACCGCCCCAACGGTCAGTTGCTGCTGGTCGGGGGCGGTTAACGTGCACCCTTTGGGGATGATGGGTGACAAGGCGAGCTCCACTTCACCGCCTGTCGGCCTCTTCCACAGGTAGGAGTAGGTCTCAGGCCCGAGTTCGCGCAGCTCCAGGTAGCCCGGGCGTGCTTCGTGCGCGTTCACCGGCCGATCGGCGACGATCAGCAGGGCCGCCAGGAGGACCAGAAAGCGGTGGTTCATTTTGTTGCTCCGGCAGTGGGAGCGGCCGCACCCGGTTCTGCCGGCATCTGCTCCACTTTCACCGTGTACTTTTCGAGCAGCCGGTCGTACAGATTCTGGAGTTCTCTCTTTTTGCGCTCGAGCAGCACTTCCCTCTCCACTTGCGGCCTGACTGCGGAGAGTGACTGTTGAGAAGCAGAAACCTTGTCCAAAACCAACACGAGATGCGAGCCAAACGGCGATTCGAGCGGCCCCACCCACTGTCCAGGTTGCACGTTCATCAACGCATTTGCGAAGTCATCCCCAAACGACCGGGCCGTATCAAAAAGCGGCGTGAGCGGCTGTTCGGCGGGCAGCATGGTGGGATCGCCCAAATGTTCGGTTGAGACTTTCGCGCCGCCTGCCTGCAACCGGGCGAGCAGCTTCTCGGCATCGCTCGAGAGAGAGGTGCCGTGACGCTCGGGATTCAGATACACCTGGCGGAAAGCCAGCTTCGGTTCGGACTGAAAGGCGGTCGGGTGTTTATCCATCCATGCGGTGAGCTCGGCGTCGGTCGGCGGGATAGAAGCGACCGTGCCTTCCGCAATAAACTCGAGTTTCTGGCGAAGCCGGCGGCGAATAATAACGTCGTCGCGATCGAGCCCCATGGCCACCGCTTCTCGCGTGGCAATCTCATCCTTGACGTATTCGTCGACGAGCCCTTTCAGTTCCTGTTCCGTTGGGGGCTTCTGCCAAGTGCGCGTAAACCCGACGGCAAGTTGCTCGATCTGTGCGTGGGTAATAACAATCCTATTCGAGCCTGGCCCCGAACCCCCTCCCTTCCACTGAAAGAAGAGAAAGAGCAGCGCGCCAAGGACAAGAAAATGAACGAGAGGTTCGCGAAGAACGGATTTCAGGAAGGTGCCTGAGAATCGACGGCGGATCGCTTGTGCCGACCCGCCGGCCGTCGACTCTATCAATGTGTCGGTGTGTACCAGATTGGGGACGTCCACGCCCTCTCCTGTTCCTTCATCGGTACTTCAGGAGATATTTTATCTCCAAATCGCACGGCATCGTAGTCCGTCCAGCGTGGCGTCGGAATCTCAAGGACGCGCAGGTAGTAGAAAGCACGCTGGGCCGGGTCGAAGTCGGGATCCTTCCAGATTCCCGTCAATTCCGGATCGCCGATGGTATTGGTCCAAGTCGCACGCGAAACGTCCACCGTGTCCCCGACCGGAGGAATCTTGCCGTTTGCCCCGCGCTTCCGGCGGTCGGCATTTCCCCACGCCACGTCATAAATCTTCTCATGCGTCTTGCCATCTTTGTCCAGCCAGCCCTTGATCACCTGAATGCGGTCGAGGTTCGCTCCGATGGGATCTTTCATTGCCGCTACGAGGAACGTCGGCGCCTTGGCAGTGGCAGGCGGGGAAGTGAGGTCGCCACCCATCGGCACGCCTTTGCGGTAACCGACCTCGGCCAGATAGTGTGTGCGTGCATCCTCCGGATTGAAATCCCAGCCTCCAAAGAATCGCACCGTCATGCGCGTGCCGGAAGTAGCGTAACATTCCTTGCGCATCATGGCATCCCACAATGCCGCGCGGGTGTTTTCCGTGGCCCACACGGCTGCATATCCGGCAGCGGTATAGATCCAGTCGTTGCGGGTGAAGCCCAGCCCTTTTTTCGCAACTCCGGCCCAACGCCCGGGATGCGGCTCCTGAATCACGAATTTGCCGAAAAAGTTGTCTTCTTCGATCGAGGTCAGGGAATTGTGTACGTCGGTTCCGCCGATCATTCCAATCTTGAATGGATTGGTCCCGAGCTTCTGCTCCAAAGCTAATCCGTTCATCAATGCACCACGAATATACATGTACGGCCGCATTTCGGGAGTGGTTGGCGCGCCCTCGAGCGTCAAGTTGCCAACGTCCCAGCCCACGACGGCGTAGTCGGCAAATTCGTCATTCGGCGAAAGGGTCGGATGGGTCTCGCTGGTACCCTTGGTCTGCATGGCCTCGTGGAGCGGCTCCCAGCGCGCCCTGCGCTTGGCATAATCCGCCGTCATCGGGTTGCCCTCAAAATCCACGAGCGCAAACATCCGACCATTGGACAGGTTCCCGTTGTGCGGGATGGCCAGGACCTTGCCCCCGGTCTTTTCCTCGTACTTAGCCATCCATTCCCAGAGCTTTTCAGGGTCCTCACTATTCCAGGCAGAAAAGGGGAAGATCTGCTCGGCCTTATCCTTGTTGTCGCGAAACAGAACATTCCGGTGCAAATTGTTGCCGCCCGGTACGGAAGTCCACTCGTAGCCAATCATCGCCGTGAAGCGTCCCGGTTCGTTATACTTTTCTGCCGTCGCCAGATACTCTTGCCAAACCGACATCATGAGTGGTCCGACGATTTTTGGATCCTTCACGACCGCTGGCAGCGTGCCTGCACCTTGTGCCGCCACGATTTCGTTTTTGACCTTGATCGCTTCCTCACCACCCGTCTTAAGCGCTTTTTGCCACTTCGCGACGGTCGGATCACTCACCAGTACCGGATTCCCTTGCAGCACCTGAAACATCAACCCCAATCCTTCGGCATGATCCGAGACCACCAGAAAATCGAGTGGACGAGACAGTTTGACGGGCACGCCCGAGGACGATATCACCTGCTCGCCACGCGCGAAGCGGTAGGAATCCTCGGGACCGAGCCGGTCGCCGGCCATGAAAGCATCTCCGGAGTTTGCCGTGTGGTGGTGCGTGTCGCCGAAATAGACGTGGGTAGGATATTTTCGATTGGCATAGGGAGAATAATCACGATTCCACTCGACCTTCGCGGCAGGCTCGGGAGCCTGCGCGCCGGTTTCCTCGTCCGCTTGAAAGACACCTTTCGGCGCGACTTCGGCCTGGCCGGCTGCCGGCGGATTGCCCGCCTGCTTCATCGGCGTGGTCCCGCAACCGGAGATGAGCGCAAAGGACAGCCCAATACCCGCCGCGCAAACAGTCCGCCGCCGCGACTCGTTGTTTCGCTGCTTGGTCATCGTTGACTCCTTCAATCGCCGGGTTCTTCCAAAGACTCCCCGGGACGCTCGTGAGCTTTCGATTGTAGGTTTGCGCAAAGCGAGAGCGATAGCCGTAAAACTACCGAGTGGCGGATGAAGACTTACGCGAGCTAACCTGATTTGGGCTCAGCAACATGCGCTCACCCCGAAGCAAGCGGGCGCTTCGAAAGTCCCGGTACTTACTGCGGGTGCAAGGCGAAAACGGATAGACCTGTTAGAACTACCAGTTACCTTCTACGTATAACTACTGTAGTGTACTGCCGTAGTAAGGTCTCCGCGGGAGACAAACCAGGTCTGATTCCCTGCCGCCGCCCATCCACTGGATTCAAGCTGGAAACTTCTTCGTGGAGCTACCGCTAGTATTTTTGAGGTTACGATGCCCTCGATTCTGATCGCCGACGATCACCAACTGCTCGCCGAGAGCCTTCGATCCCTTTTGGGCGCAACGTACCAAGTCGTCGGGGTTGCCACGAATGGACGGGAGCTGGTCGACCTGGCGGTAAAGCACAAGCCGAACATGATCTTGAGTGACGTCTCCATGCCCATCATGAACGGCCTGGACGCGCTGACTGCCGTAAAGAAAATGGGTCTGCACACCAAGTTCCTTCTAATGTCCATGCATTTTGATCTAAGCATTGCCATTGAGGTGTTCCGTTCGGGCGGGTCGGCCTTTGTCATGAAAACGGCCACCGGGGAAGAGTTAAAGGAAGCACTCCAGACCGTCTATCGAGGCGGTTACTACCTGAGTCCGCAGTTCCCTTGCGACCTGGTTACCCTTCTCGCCGAGGCGGCACGCCGCCCCAGCCCAGAGCACGGGCCGAAGCTTACGCAACGCCAGCGTGAAGTGCTGCAGCTTGTGGCCGAAGGGAAATCGATGAAGGAAGTGGCGGCGCTATTGAAACTCTCGACGCGCACCGCAGAATCGCATAAGTACCAACTCATGAAGATGCTGGCGATCCGGACTAATGCAGAACTGGTGCAATACGCCATCAAAATCGGCTTAATCAGTGTTCAGGTGCAGAACACGTCCGCATAGGAGTTTACCTGTCGTTGAGGGAGACAGAATTGAACGCAGCGGCTACATCGCAAGTCTCGGGTCAGGGCTTGTTTCGGACGTTCCTTGAGGCTTTGCCCGACGCCTGCCTG
Organism: Candidatus Acidiferrales bacterium; assembly: GCA_963842585.1. Classification (GTDB taxonomy): domain Bacteria; phylum Acidobacteriota; class Terriglobia; order Acidiferrales; family UBA7541; genus Acidiferrum. The sequence goes on along the minus strand of CAWJHG010000006.1, from coordinate 434,873 downwards.
GTCATCGATCGCTTTGGCAATGTGCTTGCCGTGAATGCGGCATGGAAGGACATCGTTCGTCAGAGTGAGGTTTCTTCGATCTTGGCGGGCGAACCGATCGGAGCGAACTATTTCTCCCTGTGCCGATCCACATCAACAAAAGAAGGACTCGAAGAGGTTCGTCAGGGGATTGAATCCGTGCTGAGTGGGAAAAGCCTCCAATACGAGCGCGAATACCTTTCTCACACCTTGAAGGGCGTGCGCTGGTACCGCAAAATCGTGCGGCCGTGGCAGCAGTTCGGGGCGCATGCCATCGTTCTCCACCGGGAAATCACAGCGGAGAAGCTGGCCACGACCTCCCAGCAGACTTTGGACACCGAATTTCGAGCACTTGCCGACGCGTCACCGGTACTGATCTGGATGTCCGGACCCGACGAGGCCTGCACGTTCTTCAATCGGGAGTGGGTGGAGTTCACCGGTGTGCCGCTCGAAGAACAGCTTGGAAACGGCTGGCTGAAGCTGGTGCACCCCGATGACCGTGAAAGAATGTCGCGGACTTATCAGGTAGCGTGGGGCCAACAGCAGGTGTTTGAGTTTGAATATCGCCTGCGGCATAGGGACGGAGAATACCGGTGGGTGCGAGACCGGGGGTTGCCTCGTTTCGATGAGCAAAATCAGATCACGGGCTATATCGGTTCGGCATGGGATCTGAGTGATCAGAAACACGCCATTGAGGCGGCCTACAGAGCCAGCCGGCAAACGCGTCTCGAGCACATCGTGGCGGTCATCGCCAATTCGGCGACGACGGTGCGCGAAGCACTGCAGCGCAGCCTCGACGTGATCTGCGAAACCATGGCATTTCCGGTAGGTCATGCCCTGCTCATCTATGATGACGAGCCGGGATTAGCGAAGCCCGCGCATATCCTGCACTGCAAGGATATGAAGCGATTCGCCGCGCTGTTCGAAGTCAGCCAGGCCATGAGTTTCGACCCTCAATTGGGTGCGCCTGGGGAAGTTCTGCGGACCGGCAGACCCAAGGTTCACGATATGAAGGGAAAATATTTGGATCCCACGCAGTATCCCCGCGCTACGGCGGTCGTGGCGGCCGGGCTGCAAGGGGGGCTGCACTTCCCGGTCGTCGTGGGCTCGAAGGTCGAAGCAATCGTCGAATTTGGCAGCGACCGATCGGTCGAGTCCGATCAGGAACTGATTGCCACACTCACGGCCGCCTGCGAACGGTTATCACGATTTTTCGAGCGTCGCCGGGCACAGATCATGTTTCTGAAACAAAAGGAAGAACTCGAGGCCTCCGCGCAGCAGCTCTTCGCAGTGGCTGGGCGCGTGGTCGAATCGCAAGAGGAAGAGCGGCGCAGGATCGCCCGTGAACTACATGATGATTTTTCCCAGCGGCTGGCGATCGTGAACATGAAGATTACCAAACTGGTCGGACACGACCGGGCGCTATCGGCCGGCGAACTGAATGCCGATCTCGAAGAAGTCCGGGAATCGATCTCCTCTGTCGCGGAAGATCTGCACGGCCTGTCGCGACAGCTGCATCCGGCCCGGCTCGAATTGCTGGGCTTGATCGGGGCCCTGCGGGCGCAATGCGTCGACATCGAGCGCGCTCGCGGAATCCGCATCCTGTTCGAGGCCCAGGCTTCGAACGAGGACGCCTCGCCTCCGGTCGCGACCTGTCTGTACCGCGTGTTGCAGGAATCCTTGATGAATGTCGCCAAGCACTCGGAAAGTCCAAGAGCCCACGTGACCCTTTCGCGTCGCGGAGAACAACTGGAAATGCGGGTCCGCGATGAAGGTCAGGGCTTTAACGCGGGCGAGGGAACCGGCAAAGGCATCGGCCTCACCAACATGGAGGAGCGCGTGAGCCTCCTCAACGGAAAACTGATCGTAAGCAGCACCCTTGGCAAGGGTACGGAGATCTTAGTAAAACTGCCGGTGCAAGCGCGAGTTCAACAGGAGCAGTCGCCACACTGATTCGCCAGAGCGTTGTTTGGCCGCTGGCTCCCAATCTCGCTCCGCTGTTGCCCTCCGTATGAACTTCGCACGGTACGTTCTATCGTCTGTGCTCTCAGTGCAGAGCTTCGAGCAGGCTTTTCAGCAGCTCCTTGAGGGGTATTTTGGCCGTGAGCGCCGGGATCATCGGCAGGGCCAGCGCTGCAAGCAGGGCGATGGCGGCACCCTTCTGAAACGGAAAGACAACCATGTCTTCCACATTCTTGAAGCTGGTGGACATGTCCGCGAGCGAACTCACATCTGCTGTACCCAGCAGCTCTCCCACGTTCTCTTTGCGACGGGCCATCCACTTTTCCCGGAACTGCAAGGAATGCAGATGCCGGAGAGACCCGTAGTTCAGGCTTCCTTCCTTCTTTTCCTTGATGAGCTTCGGTGTGAACAGCAGCAGTGGCAGAAAAAAGATGAGGACGACCAGAATGGCTAGCAACGCGGCCGGCAGTTTATAGGATCCCAACGTGGCCGTGCCTTCGACCACCTGCCAGCGCCACGTCGCTCCAATCACCGCGGAAATCGCCAGCACCAGCGGCACGAAGGCCTTCGGAATCTCGCCCAGAAACCCGAGACCGCCGGCAAGGTCGCCATCGGTCGAATCCAGCTGAAGATCGAGTCGCGACAGGTCCCAAAGCACAACAATCCAGATCACCCACTTCCAGAACGCCAGCCCGAGCAAACTCAGGAACAGCGCGTGCCCGACAAACAGGGAGTAATAGCCGGCCGGCGTGGGCGTACCAGGTCCCGGCTGCATGGCCCAGGAGGTCAAGGGCAGCCCTCCGGACTCGAGGGAATAACCGATCTGCACAAACACGGCAATCAGGATGACAATTTCAGGCCACCAGGCGTCCCGCAATCTGCGCGCCTTTCCCATAATTGCCCGGAACCGGGACAGATCCCCCATGCGCACCAGATTGGCATCGAGGAAGTGCTGGGACATCTCACGAAAGTGGGACTCCATGGTGATTTGGCCAAGGATGAGCAGCGGAATGGCCACGAACACCCGCGCATACACGCGGTAATCCGTTAGCAGTGTATAAAGATCGCTGCTTGCGCCACTGTGCAGAACTGTCAGAACAATAAGGGGTAGCCAAGTAATTCCAATCGCGACAGGCAGTCTTCTTCCGAGGCTCCACTGATTCGGTTCGATCAACCGGGCCTTTTCCTGGACCCAATACAGCGTACCTCCGCGGATCAGTGAAATGGGCAGGTCCGACGGCGTTTCAGCCACGATTGCCCCCTGAGGAAATTCCGATCGATCGGCCCGCATCCCGGGATCATCTCTTTCCTTCACTCTTTGACCGGCTCATTTCTCTTGTGCGGGGAGGCCACCGAGGCGAACTTGCGACCCGCCTGAGCTTCGCCCAACGCCGCAACCAGGTCGGTGCCAAGGGAGTCTTTCAATACATAGCCAAGCCCTCCCGCTGCAGCGCAAATCTCTTGCACTTCTGGATCCTCATGACTGGTAAGAAACACGACCTTCGTCGAGCTTCCTTGCCTCTTCATTTCCAGGGCTACCTCAATTCCGTTCATGCCTGGCATCGAGATATCCAGCACCACAACGTCTGGCGCTAACTCCAAGATCTTCTTGAGCGCGGATCGTCCATTCGTCACCGCTCCTACGACATCGCAGGATTCCCTGAGCAATGCAGTCACTGCGTCCAGCATGAGGGCGACATCGTCAACCACCAAGACCCGCATTCGCATCCTTCGACCTTTCCTCTGCGCAGTTCGCGGGCCTCTAATCGCCGGCCGGGGCCACGGGGCTCGGCTTCACCGGGTGGTCAGGCGCCTGAATTCTTCCCCGCCCGGGAACAATTCCGTTTGACTAGTTGAGCGAGAACGAGAGCCTCGCGGGGCTTGCAAACGGGAGGGGCCATTGCTCTTATCTGGTCGACCATAAATTCAGCCCACGCAGGCCTGCCACGATAATCTGTACACCGAGTGCCACCTGAATGATTCCCAACACCGTTCCAAGAAGCTGCAGCGGCATGCCGGCATATTTAAGAACTGGCTTTGCGTAGAGCATGGCGAGAAGGTTGAGCAGCATCAACAAAAGCAACGCCCCGAATATTTCCGCGCGAGTGACGAAATCCGGGGTTAGGGTCATGAACACAATCACGGCGGCAACACCATAAGGCGTCACAATGGTCGGAAACGCCAGCGGCGAAACGGCCAGCCTCATGGAGGGCTCGTATTCGCGATGGGTCGGCGCACTGGAATCGAACTGATGCATGACGGTTTGTAAGGCCACCAGGAAGAGAATGATTCCCGCGGCAATGGCCAGCACGGGAACGGACACGTGGTATTTCCGCATGGAACGTTCGCCAACAAAAGCGGCAAAGACCAGAGCGGCGCAGGAAAACAGAAACGCCCTGATCGCCAGGCGCTTGCTGAAGGCGTCATCGTCGTTGCGGGTCAGCTGGACGAAGGGGCCGAGAATCTTGATCGGACCAAGCATCAGGAACAGGAAAGTGAACATCTCCGTGAGGGTCACAGTATGGAGCAGGTGCGGCTCGCTCGCCGCAGGTTCCTGCCCGCCCAGCAGGCAGACGGGGAACAGGCAAGCGAGCGCGGCCGCTCGGTAGGCAAACTTCAGGAATCTTCTCTGGAGGATGGTGGCACGAGGCATGATTTTCTCTCGTTTCGGGGAAATTTCTTTCGTGCACTTTATTGGGGTGGCACTTGTCTGCATTTTCATCCGAGACATTGCCGATCCCCTTAGAACTGCACGTCCTAAAGCGAGCCGCCCTCTTTCGAGGGCGGCACCGCTGACCTGATGTACCTAACCGAAGATCGGCACGCAGAGGCTGCGCGCCAAACGCGGGGCTTACCGTGGTGCGTTAATCACCACGTAGCTGGTATTGCCGCCCGTAAACTGCGGCTGATACCAGGTGCTGCCGCATTGCTGGTACGCAATGCCGTTCACGATGACGGAAGTGCACGAGGGTGGAAGAGTATTCACCATGGATCCGATCACAGCCGCCGTTACCATAGACGTCGCCGTCACTGCAGCCGCCGTGGCCACAGCTCCTCCAACGCTTTGGTGGTAGCAACATCCATTATTGTAGCCGCCGTAATAGCCGCCGCGATTATTGTCCACGTTGACGTTTACGTTCCTGTTCGAATTCACGTTGACGTTCTTATTGGAGTTGACGTTGGTGTTGTGGTTGACGTTGGTGTTGGTGTTTCGATTGGTATTATTGTTACTTCCCCGGTTCACGCTGGATGTTGCACTGCCGCGGGAGGAGTGATTGCCACCCCCCGGTCCGGCATTGGCGATCATGGAAAACGGCAAGAGCATTATGGTGAGCGCGACCAGAGACTTCTCGATTGTCTTGTTCATGGCGTTCTCCCTTTACTTTCCTGCGCCGTCAGACGCATTTGCACCTGCGAACACGATTTTCTGCGCGTCGGTCGGTGGATCGAATTGAAAGGCCGCCTCGTTAAACGAAGGAGCCAGGTTCCAGTCGAGCACGGAGCTGTACTGTGGCCGCGCCTCGTCCGTTAACGTCGACAGCACAAGCTTCCTCGGCAGCGGGAACTCGCCCTGCTGAATCCAGACTTGCCAGTTCAATCCCGGCTGGCGGAACGCATACTGTTCGCAGGTCACGCCGCCCACTTCCGCCGGACCTACGTCAATGGCCCCGGTGATTTCACTGACCTTGGACTTCGGCCCGCCCCAGTAGAAGAGATCCTCGAGGGGTATCTGCACGCCGTATTTGTCATCAACCTCCTCGGCCAGCTTTCCGACAGTGTCCGGAGCCGGAACGGTCGCGTAGTAATTCACCCGCTGGGCGAAAAGCGTAAAATTCTTACCGTCATAGAAGTACAAGCGGTGCTGGCGCGAGCTGGTCACTTCAACGCGAAGACGATCGGGCATGCGCGCGAGCAGGTTTACGTGAGTGTCAAACTGAATAAGCTCGCCGTCATCGAGCACGTCATCCTTGGTTGTTACCGCTTCTACCTGGAATGTCTTCAGCGTGCGCAGATAGCTGCCCATGCTGTTCAGTGCGGCAATGGCATCGGCGTTGATGGCCGAGTCATCGGCGGCAGCTGCTTTTTTCGCCGTCGCCGCTGACGTCCGATTGTTCGCCGAAACACGTCGCGTACGAACTTGCGTAACCAGCATCAGCAGCGCGAGCGCCACTAATGTCAAAACTCCCAATCGCTTCTTCATCTGTTCTCTCCTTGTCGTCCGAGGCCGGTTCGAAATTGTTTATGTGGCGCGGGGTTCATCCCGAATTCTGTTTTGCTCACGAGAATGGGATCGCCCTGAGATTAAAGTGGCCTCGGACCCGATGGCCCGAGGCCGTGCTTTGCAGGATTCGTAATCCCCGGATTTTCCCCCGCCCAGAGAAAAATTCGAAAATTGCGGTCCTGCAAACTCGATAAATCCTTCTGGCGTCACCACCGAGTGGCTTGCCGTCCCGAGCGTCCCTCGCCCCGAATCCGTGCCCTCCTCTCGGCGAGGAAGGTGGGCGACCGTTGTGAGTCATTCCCTTGGGGGGTGCCATGGGGTTGGCATTGGTAACTCCGGTCGCCCCATTTACTGCCAGTTCGCTCTCGTGAGTGGAATATAGCTTGGGCGCACCCTATCGGATATTCGCAAAACTACTCAAGTCGATCCCCGAAGAACTACGGTGCCGAATGGTGGTAGATTCAGAGCAAGCGGCTCGACCTGAGGCGCAAACAATTGGAAACACTGGTGATTGGACCGCGCCCCCCGGTGCCGCCAGCACTCAAGGAGAGCCAGAGAAGGCACTGCGGTAGCGGAGCCGCAGACCTTCGGTGCCCCCGGTCTGTGTCATACCGGACATGGCAGTTCGCGAACGATATACTATGGTTCCTCTTCCGGAGTGTCGGAAATCGGGAAAGGATTCCTGCCGCACATGAAAGCAGCCAAGCTCCTATGGATCTTGCTTTGGGGAATTAGCCCGCTCGGATGTTCGAAGAGCGGTTCGCCAGGAAATGTGGCGAAACCCGCGCAACCCGTATCCGTAGTCGGCAACACCACCAGTCCACCTGCGATGGACACAACGACAGAACCTGCGCCTCCCTCCAGCTCGCGTGCGCTGAAGACAGAAATGCGGAACGTAATGTTCCACCTGACGGAAAGGTCTGCTGCTCATCTCGAGATACTTTCCGGAGAGATGTGGCCCACGGGGAAAAACGAAATGGTGGTGTTTGACGACAAGAGTTCGTTCGAGGTTCGGGTCACGAATGGAACCGTTTCGGTGACGCCGGATTCGCTGGCACAGATCATGAACGATCACGTATTTGCCGGACAAAATGCACCCCTGAAAGACATAACCATTACCCTCGACAAAAACCGGATGATCATCAAGGGGAAGCTACACAACAAGGGGGACATCCCCTTCACAACGGCGGGCACCGTCAGCACCACCTCCGACGGCCGGTTGCGCGTGCATACCGAAAAGGTGTCAGCACTGCATGTGCCCGTCAAAGGCATGATGGGGCTGTTCGGCATTGAACTCGCAAACGTCGTGAACACTAGCAAGATCGAAGGGATGGATACGGACAAGAACGACTTGCTTATGGATTTGGGTACCCTCTTGCCGCCCCCGCATATCCGGGGAAAGGTAAGCGGAGTGCGCATTGAGAAGGATGTGATCGTGATCGTTTTTGGAGACGGGGGAAGATCGCTGCCGCCTCCGGCTGAAAAGAGCAATTACATGAGCTTTGCGGGCGGGCCGGTGCGATTCGGGAAGCTCACCATGAGCGAGGCGGATCTAACGATCCTCGACATGGATCCGGGCGATCCGCTCGACTGGAACCAGGATCACTACAAAGAGCAGCTGGTGGCAGGGTACTCAAGAATCAAACCGAATTTTGGGCTTACTGCCTATGTGAAGGATTATTCGAAACTCGGCCGCTCGAACGGCGCCCGCGGTGCAAAGGTACCCGGAAGCTGAGCAAGAGGCCGCACCCACCCCGTCGTTGAACAGAAACCCTCCAGGCTAGAAGTCGAAGTCGCCGTCGATGCGCCATAGTCGGCCGACGGAGTTATAAAAGACGCCGTAATTCGGAGACGCGAAGTACTGCTGAACGTCGCGGGGATTGTAGTGGTTGGTAACGTCGATCACCTTGAGGCCGCCGAGGAACTGAATTCGGTGGCCTTTGTATTTGAAATCAAAGGGGTATTGAATCTTGAGGTCCAGACTGGCAAAGGCCGGAAAGCGCCCGGCTGCATCGCGCTGGCCGATGTAGTTGCAGTTCTGATCGAGCTTCGAATAGGGAAAACCGGAGCGCGTGTCGAGGATGGGGACGAATTGCAGTTTATAAGGTAGCGCGATAATGCCCCAGAACAGCACACGATTGGGCGCGTCGGCGGGAAGCGGTCCGTAGCAGAAGGAGAACCAACTGCACGAGTTTCCCTCCTGCCTGAAAGCAAGGACAGGAGCGAAGCGAAGGGCGTGCGGGCCGCATGAGGATGATCGTACTCGAGTGAGATGAGAGAATCAGGCAGGGCGTTGCACTGCGTCGAGCGCGGGAGCTCGCCGGATCACATTTCGAGCGGACGAAGCTGGGACTGCGGTTGAGAGTCGCGGAGCATACGGTAGGCCAGCCAGGCAACCACCGTGAACATGCCTAGCCAGCCAATTTGTCGCGTGAAGTGGCCGATTTTCTGATCGTACTCGAGAACTCCCCACTGCCCGAAGAGAATGGTCCAATCGCTTTCGTCGGAGTTTACGAGCGGCAGGGAAAGTGTGCGGGCGTCCGCCATATACGTGCCAATGTAGAGAAAGTTCTCGAAAAACCAAAACAGGGAAAAGACCAGACCGTAGACTTGGCGATGAAAGAAGAAAAAAGCGGCGCAAAGCAGCGGTACGGTCAGCTCACCAAGGGTGCCGCCGAGAATCATGATGGTGTGGCCGAACCAGGCGAAGAGGAAATGGCCAGCTTCATGAATGGGAAGGCTGACGAAATCGACCAGGAGAAAGCCAGAGCTGTCGCGCCAGGCGTAGAGGAGAAAGAGGAGATAGGCGGCCAGGCAGGCGGCTCCGCCCCAGCGAGAGACACGCGTCCAGTGATCGGGGCGATCGAACGAGATCTCCATAAATTGAGCGTAGCAGGAGCGGAAAATGCTGGATGACGAATTGTGAGGGGTGTTTCTTTGCTCGAACGGAGGGAGTGTAAGGCAGCGAGTTAATCCTGGGGGCGGGACGAATCGATCGATTTGGACCGCGCGAGCGAGTCGGCGGCGGCGGAGCCGGTGATGAGGCGGGCACCACGGCTGAAGGTGAGATATTCAAATCCCCACTGGATAAAGACTTGAACGCGGCTTTGAAATTGAACGATGTACATCAGATGGATGAAGAGCCAGACGAGCCAGGCCAGAAAACCGGAGATATGCACGCCGAAGATGTCGGCTACAGCCGCGGCACGACCGATCACGGCCATATCGCCCTTGTTGAAGTAGCGAAAAGGCGGCGGCGCCTGCTTGCCGGCAATACGGGTAAGAATCACTTTGGCAGCGTAGCGACCTTCCTGGATCGCGGGCTGGGCAACCCCGGGAACCGGTTTGCCATCTTCGCCGCGGACATAGGCAAGGTCTCCGACGACGAAAATGTCCCGGAAATTGGGCACTGTGAGATCCGGGAGGACTTTAATCTTGCCGGTACGATCGGTTTCGGCACCGGTGCGCTCGGCCACGCGCATACCGAAGGAAGTGGGGTCGACTCCGCCTGACCAAAGGACCGTTTTGGCTTCGAGCCTGCCTGTCGAGTCGGCCTGCTTGTAGTTCAGACCCTCGGAATCGATGCCGGTGACGAAGGTGTTTTTGCGCACGTCAACGCCGAGGCGCGCGACCAGGTGCTCGGCTTTGGCCGAGAGGTCTTCGGGATAGGCGGAAAGAACGCGCGGGCCGCCTTCGAGAAGAAGGATGTGTGCCTCCTCCGGACGGATACGGCGAAAATCATGACGCAGGGTTTCACGGGCGATTTCCGCGAGGGCTCCGGCCAGTTCAAGCCCGGTCGCGCCGGCCCCGACGATCACGAAGGTGAGCCAGGCGCGCGCCTCGGCCTCCGTAGCAGCGCGTTCTGCGCGTTCAAAGGCATACAGGAGTTTGTGGCGAATGGCAGTCGCCTCCTCAACGGTTTTGAGGCTGGGGGCAACTTCGCGCCATTGATTGTTGCCGTAGTAGGAGGTTTCCGATCCTGTGGCAATGATCAGTGAGTCATAGGGGAAAACGGAGCCATCTCGGAGAGCGACGGTCTTCGCGGGAGGGTCGATATCGACCGCCTCTCCGAGGAGAACTTCCGTGTTTTTCTGGCGGCTCAGGACGGAACGGATGGGCGCAGCAATGTCACCCGGAGAGAGTGAACCGGTGGCTACCTGGTAGAGCAGCGGCTGAAAGAGATGAAAATTGCGCTTGTCGAAGAGCGTGACTTGGGCATCGGCGTGCTTGAGGGTCTGCGCGGCGACGAGACCACCGAAACCGCCTCCGAGGATTAGAATGCGATGTTTGACCGGCATGGAGCTCTCCCGAGGGGTGCCGGGGACGCCGTCTGATATTGTGCCAGAAGCCGGGCTGCCCCATCATCTAAAGGATGACAAGCGGAACGAGTCACAGGGCCGCGCGCGAGGAACTCGAGCGGGACGCTATACGGCTGCTGTGCTCGGAACTGATCGAACCCGAAACCCGGCTGAGATTGGCCGGGATGCTGAAAGGATACATGTTCTCTGACGGGCTGAACCGGGCCGTGTTTGAGGCCATTGTGCAGACGGGCGAGGTACGCGCGAAAGAGTTGCGGGACCTGCTGCCCGGGCGAGTCGCCGGCCTCGGGTTCCCGGAATGGCAATGGAAACTGTATCTCGGACGGAACGGAGTAGAGGAAGATATCGACAGATTGTTTGAGAGTCTACTGGGGCTCACTGAGCTACAGGTTGAAAAGAGCGACAAGGCCATGGGTCAATCAGCATGAGCTGGGGCGCCTACAGGTGGTCCTGCCTGGTCGAAGCGCTGGCATTTACGGGGTTCGTCGGATGGTACATCTGGAAATTACAGGCGCAGGCACCGTGGACCTGGCAGGTCCTGTTGTTGTGGCTGGTCGTAAGTTTCCTGCTGCGGCGCGACACTCCGAAAACCGTCGGGTGGAGGGCGGATAATTTGCTTCGAGCGACGAGCCGGGCCGGATGGTTTTTTGCCGCCAGTTCCCTGCTGATCTGTATCGCGGGACTGTTTCTCGGAATGTTCGAACGGACACCCGTGCACTTGAGCGACCCAAAGCGATTCGGTGGCTACCTGGCGTTCTGTCTGTTGCAGCAAGTGGGGCTGAATTCTTTTTTGACCAATCGGCTGCTGACGGCTTTTGCGCGCCCCTTGCCGGCGGCACTGCTGGCGGGTTTGTTGTTTGCGGCGCTGCATTGGCCGAATCCCGTCCTGGTGCCGCTGACGCTTCTCGGCGGGGTCGCGATGGCGTGGCTGTTCTCGACGGAGCGAAATATCCTGCCGCTGACGCTTGGGCAGGCCTTTCTCGGAGCGCTGGTGTGGTGGGCGTTTCCACTGGCATGGCATCATTCGATGCGCGTCGGACCGGGGTTCCGCATGTTCCGAATGTAGGTGGCCTAACCCCGTTTTGTGGACCAGTGCTGAGGAGAGTCGATTGCCAAGGTCGATGCAGACTTGTCCTTCATTACCTTTAGACTCGCCTTCACCAGTTTCTTGACCAATGTCATGGGGACTGGTTTCCCCATCGGGAAGCTGACAATGGCCTTGGTTGTTGCATAACCTGCCAGTTCCTTCCTATGTTTTTGGAGCACTGGAGGGCGTACATGGAGGCGGATGTGTGGCTTTTTGAAGCTGAACCAAACAAACATCCCGTCATAGTCAAATCCTGGGTAGGAATATCCCGGCATTTGGAAATAATCGGTGCGTTCAGTGGCACCAGGCGCTGCCGCCCGTATGGCCGTTCTGATCTTCGCCATTTCGCCGTGCGCCTCTTTTGGACATCTCGTGATGTAGTCATCGACTGAACTGTTTTTGCGTTTTGCCAAGATTGCGTTCTCCCCCGGTGGTCGTGTCCTTTCATTGGAATCGACGGTTGTGAACGTACCGGCAACTCCGAGCAGCACCGACTGAGCCCGCTTCGCCGACAGACTCGAACCGTCTAGTTTGCCGGATAGGGAAAGCGGCGAAGGAGATAAGTATCCAGAGCGATTTTGCCCGGCCCGAAAACCAGGATGAGAAGCGCGGCAAACAGAAAAGTGTAGGGGTCGGCAACATAGAATTTACCGGGGTCGGAGAATATGGAGAACAACGCCTCGCGATCGGCCATGATGTAGGCCATCAGCATGTCGATCGACAGGACAAGACCTAGGAAACGTGAAAACAGGCCGATCGCGAGGAGCAAACCGCCGGTAAATTCGACGGTCGAGACAAAGGCGGCGGTTAGGCCAGGCGCCGGAAGACCCAGACTCGAGAAAAATGCAGTGACGTGAGCGAGATTATGGAGCTTGCCCCAGCCGTTTTGGGCAAGTTGCAGCCCCCAGTAGACACGGACGAAGAGCAGGAAGGGGGACTCGAGAGCGCTGGCCGTCCGCACGGCCATGGCGTAAAGTTTGCGGATCAGACCAACGACAGGGTTCATCGTGAGTGCTCCTTAGGGGAACGAACCGAGAACTTCGAAAGTCGCGAAATCAAACCGCCCGGTTTACGGGCCGGACACGGTCCCGGAAAAACAAAAACGGTTGCCAAGAGAAACATTAGAACTTCAGCAGATTCGCCCCGCGTTGCGATTTCACAAACCAGCCGAGAGTCGACCAATGACGAAACCAGGCGGCGGCGTGGGCGGCACGATCGTCGGCCGGAATTGTGCTCGAACGAAAGCCGAAAATGATGGCGCGCTCGAGGGAACGCCCCTGCTGGAGGGCGTTGAGGATCGCGAACTCCTCCCTTTCGAGGCGACGGAAATAGACGGTGTTCTCCAGGCGATGAATGGCCAGATAGACCGGCGCAGGCTGCAAACGGGCGACCGCCGACACTTTCTTGCGCTTTTGGCGCTCCTCGATGGCATTGCTCGCAACATCGGTCGAAACTCCATGCTTGACCGCGAGAAGCAAGTCATCGACCGGATAGCGCAGATCGAGGAGACGGATATACGGCTGAAGGCCGAGGCGCAGCCGGGTGGGATGCGCACCTGCCAGATCGGTCGCCTTTACCGGAGGATGCGAAGCGGAATCAAAGGTCTCGATTTCAGCCCACTCGAGGCGGACCATATCGACGGCCAGCCGCAGCCGTCCGGAGGCATACTTCGGGTGTTTCAAAAGCCATGATTCGAGACGCGAACCAAGATCTCTCATGGTGAAACAGCGTGAGGGGCAATCGGTAAGGTAATGCTTTGCGAGCGCGTCAAAACGGCGATCGCCCAGAACGGCGCGGAGGCCGGGGAAATCGTCGGAGAAAGCATCCAGCACGCGAAACCAGTATTGACGATTGTAAATCTCCAGACGCTCGAGAGAGGTGAGGCGAGCATTGGGTTTGATGATCTGCCGTGCGACGACAGCCATCGCTTTGCCGTCCAAGGTGACGCGGCGGGAACGATAGGAAGGTGATAACGGAGTCATCACCGCACGGGCAACGCGTCGCTGGAGAGTGAGGAGTTTCATACGGCAGCGGCCAGAGACGCGCTGGCCAAGTACTTGTTGGCCTTGAGCGCTTCGGCATGGACCTCTTCGAACGAGGGGATGCGATCGTCCCACTCAAGCAGAGTGGCCGTGTGACCGGTTCGCTCGATGGCGCGATCGTAGAGTTTCCACACCGGATCAATGACCGGGTGATCATGGGTATCGAGGATGTACTTGCGGTATTTCGAATGGCCGGCAATGTGGATCTGCGCGACCCGTTCGGCCGGGACATTGTTCACGTAGACCGCCGGATCGAAGCTGTGATTTTGGGAGGAGACGTAGATATTGTTGACGTCGAGAAGGATCCCGCAGTCGGCCCGTTCGACCACTTCATTCAGGAATTCCCATTCGGTCATTTCAGAAACGTGGTACTCGGCATAACTGCTGACATTTTCTACCACCACCGGGACCTCCAGGAAGTCACGGACTAGGCGGATTTTCTGTGCCGTAAGCCGTGCGGCTTCGAATGTGTAGGGCATGGGCAGGAGGTCATGCGTGTAACGGCCGTCCACGCTGCCCCAACACAGGTGGTCGGACACCCAGGGGGTTTTGGTGCGCCGGACCAGCCTCTTCAGGCGGCGAAGATGCTCACGGTTGAGCTTTTCCGCGGATCCGAAGTACAGGGAGACGCCGTGCTGGACAACCTTATAGTTCTCAAGGATCTGGTCGAGAATCTGGAGAGGACGGCCGCCATCGACCATGAAGTTTTCCGAAATGATCTCGAACCAATCGCAAGTGGGCTTGCGGGAGAGAATGTGGTCGTAGTGCGGGATGCGCAGGCCTATCCCGACTCCGTAGCTTGTGAAACTGTTGAAACGATTCCGAGGCATTCTAAGACTCCCATCCACAGAAGGAGGGCCGACCGCACAACGCCGCCCTCCTCCGGTGGGATCAGGTTAGAGGTCGCGGGGGAGTTACTGTTTTTTGTCCGCCGGCATCTTGGAGCCGTCGGTGGCGCAACCGCCCTTGCCCTTGCAAGAGTTCTTGCCCTTGCAACCGTTGTCACTGCTCTTGCAGCCGCCCTTGCCTTTGCAGGAGTTTTGGCCTTTACAGGCATGCTTCTCTACCGGTTTGGAGTCATCCTTCTTGTCCTGCGCGGCGAAGGACGCCTTGGCGCTCGTGAGCAGGGTCGAAGCCTGAACTGCGGCGCCCGAGCCAGCGAGCAATCCCGCGATCGCCGCACTGGTAATGAGAGCTTTGGTGGTCTTAGTCATGGGTAGTTCATCCCTCCAATTGAATTTTAGGGTTCCTCGAGCCGCTCTTCGGACAGGGACCGGCAAAATTGGCCGGAGAGGAGATTGAGCCGATTGGGTCGGCGAAGTTCCGAGCTGTCCGGAGCCCCGTCAAGGATCGCTAACCCAGGTGGCCGAAAAGCGACTGCCCCCTTGTGAGCAAGAAGGCGGGGCAAGGTTACAACGAAAAATGGGGAAATTGGAGCGAAATTGTCGCATTGTGGAAAATCGAGCCAGCCTCGGGAGAGCGGGGCAGAGGAAGGAATTTTCTGTTACCTTTCCGGGATCCGGGGCTCCTATAAAGAAGTCTCCGGTCGCCTGTGGTGATCCGGCGCATGCGGTACAGGACGGAATGAAACCAGCAGCGGCAAATGAGGCGGCGCTGATTGCCCGGGTGATCGCCGGGGATGGCGCGGCGTTCCACGACTTAATTCGGCCCTACGAGAGGCTCGTCTATGTAACCCTTTTTGCGATCTTGAAAAATGAAGCGGAAGCGGAGGACGGAGCGCAAGAGACGATGATCAGCGCCTACCGGCACCTGTCGACCTTCCGGGGCGAGGCCAAGTTCAGCACCTGGCTCGTGACCATTGCGATGAATGAAGCGAGAAAGCGGCTGCGGAAGGCCAAGACGGCCCGGGAAGATTCGCTCGACGAGCCTGCGGAGGAGAGTGCGGGAGACTATACGCCGGCAGTGCTGACCGATTGGCGGGAGATTCCACTCGAAGCGCTCGAACGTAAGGAACTGAAGGAAAAACTGCAAGAGGCGGTGGGTTTGTTGCCGGAGAAATACCGGGAAGTGTTTGTCTTGCGGAATATACAGGAATTGAATCAGGAAGAGACCGCGGCGGCACTCGGAATCAATGTGACGCTGGTAAAGGTGCGGCTGCACCGGGCACGGATGATGCTGCAGAAGACCCTGGTGCCCTACCTGAAGAGTCAGGCGCCGGCGCGGGGCGGATTCTTCCGAAGGTGGTGGCAATGAAGCTCGAGTGTAAGCACGTCTGGGAGAACATTTCCGGCTACCTGGACAAGCAGTTGGACTTGGAACTACTCGCGGCGCTTGAACGGCACCTCGAGAGCTGCGAGGTGTGCTCGGCGGTGCTCGATTCCACGCGGAATATCCTGGTGTTGACGGCGGACGACCGTACCTACGAATTGCCTGTGGGGTACAGCGAGAGACTGCATCTGCGGTTGACGGCGATGATCGAGAGAGAAGGTTCGCTCTAGAGAGAGCAGCAAGCGAACCCGTCAGGAATTTCCCGGCTAGAGAGTGCCGTTCAGCTTGAAATGGGCCAGTGCTTCCGCAAATAACAAAAACAGGGTGAGCAAGGAAAGCGCCAGCTGCCATCGTTCGGACCGGAGCTTTCCGGGAGTGAGAGGTTGTTGTCTCCATGCCGAGGCCGAACGGCGGCGGAGTCTGCCAACTTGCCATAGCGCAAGAAGATTGAGAAGCGCGGCTCCGAAAGCAATCAGCATCATGGGTACGCGGATGGCGTTGATGTGCAGTCGTTCGGCAAGGCCCCAGGCGGAAGAAGCCAGGACCACCGCCCCAACACCGACGAGGAAACGGATGCCGTGAAGCGCCAGGAATGCGCTGCAGACGCTCTGGAGAAAGGCGAGAAAGAGACCGGACCAATTGAGCCACCGAAAACGGGAGGCCGGCACTGAGGAGCTCTCTGCTCCGAGGAGCGGTTGAGATGGATTGGAATCGGGCATGCGGGGTTCCTTGATGGAATAGCCAGGGTTCGGATAGTGTGCCGGGAGATGGGCGAAGTGGCAAGGGGCTGCTCGAACAGCGGTTGAACCGGAGGCAATCCAGGCGAAGTTGCGAACCCGCGGGCTCGAGGTCAGGCAGGAGTCATTCGAGACCACACGCCGGGGATGGGAGTCGCGCAGCCGGGGCAGTTCCCCGCTGCCAGGTGATTTGAAACGACGCTGTGCCAGGAACGGCGAATCAGGAGTTGCTGGCAATGGGGGCAATAGGTGCTCGCGGCCTCGGAATGAATGTTGCCTTCGTAAACGTAGTGCAGCCCGACTTCGCGGGCGATCTCTCGCGCCCGGTGCAGGGTTTGTGGCGGCGTGGGTGGCTTGTCCTGCAGCTTGAAATCCGGGTGAAATGCAGTGAAGTGCAGCGGAATTTCCGGACCCAAATTGCTCAGAATCCAATCGGCCAGCTCACGGGTTTCGACAGGATCATCGTTGAGGCCTGGGATGATCAGATTGGTGATCTCAAACCAAACCGGCGTTTCATTTTTCAGCCATCTCAGGGTGTCAAGAACGGGTTGAAGATGCGTGAGGGTGACTTTTCCGTAGAACTTTTCTGTAAAGGCCTTCAGGTCCACGTTGGCGGCGTCGATCTGATCGTAGATGTCATGGAAAGCCTCATAAGTAATATAGCCGTTGGTCACCATCACGGTTTTCAGACCTAGAGTCCTGGCGGCCTTACAGATGTCGATGATGTATTCCCCCCAGATCGTCGGTTCGTTATAGGTGAAAGCGATCGAGTCGCAGCCATAGCTCTTCGCGAGGAGCGGGACTTGCTCCGGCGCAACATGCTTTGCATGAACCTGGTCCTGGTGGGACTTCGAAATATCCCAGTTCTGGCAGAAAAAACAGCCCATGTTGCAACCGGCCGTACCCATGCTGAAGACACGCGTGCCTGGCAAGAAATGATGGAGAGGTTTTTTTTCGATCGGGTCGACCTGCAGGGCCGCAGGGGCTGCGTAACCGAGGCTATAGAGTCGGCCACCCTGATTAACCCGGATATAGCAGAAACCGGATTGCCCCGGACCGATGTGGCAGTGCCGCGGGCACAGATAGCAGTGCACGCGCTGGTTTGCTTCCGGTACCCACCACTGCGCTTCGTGGAGATCGGCGGTACTTTGGAGGATCTCTAGTGTGGACATGATCCTCGGGCCTCTCGAGCGATTATACTCCCCCGGATCGCAGCGACGGGCTCCCTAGAGGGGGATTTCAGATCGAGGCCATCTGGAATCAGGAGTTCAGGCGCTGGGCGCGGCGACGCCCGGCGGCCCAATCGGAAAAGGATTTGAGGTTGTTACGATACTTCCAAGTGAGTGCAAAGAACCTCCGGGCGTCCAGGTGAGCGGCTTCCTTGCCGAGGAAGGTCTCAAAGCGCCATTGGATGTATGGGCTATTCCAGGGCTGGAGCCGGTAGCCGCGGGAGGAGAGCCAATAGAATTGCAGCAGGTTCCACATGAGATCGGAAGGTTCTCAAGCCAGTATTGTAGCGGATTAGCCCGTGAGAGGGCGCCCTCGAATTCTCTCCTGCCGCGCGAGAAAGCGAGCATCCTCGCGGGCAGACGCAAGATTAACCGCCGTAGGGGGCGGAGAGATGTTCGTGGACCAGCAGCCAGGTCTTGCCCTTCTTTTCCCAGATGCCGGTATAACGGACCGGAGAATCGATGGTCTTGCCGTCCTTCATCTTGATCGTAACGTGCATCGGAACGCTGGTCCAGGCGATATTGCCGTGGCGAGTGACCTTCAACTCTTTCCCCGCAGTAAGCGACACCGATTCGGTGCTGTCAAGAAACTCCCTACGGACACCGGCATCGTATTGCTTCCATCCGGAGTAGGAGAAGGGAGCGAGGTCATAGAAAACCAGGCTGTCTTCCTTATCATAAAACCTGGCGGCGTTCTCCGGATTGCCTGAACTCCACGCAGCGCAGTAGTCGTCGGTCAGTTTGCGGAAGATGCTGTCATCGGAAGATCTCTGCTGCGCGCGCGCTCCGACAAACGTAACCAGCGCAGCCACAAAAGCGAAAAGGACATAAAGGAACCAGTGATGGCGTGGCACGCCGGTGCCTCGCAAATCGTGGGAAGCAGGGGACATTTGCACCTCATGAAAAAAGAGTCCGCCCGGGATGTTCTGGATTGGGCGGTCTGGAACTGACTGCCCCTACGATAGACAGAATCGAACCGCTTTTCAAGCGCGGGGAGAAGACGACAGCAACCGACCGGACAGAGCCATTCGCCGGCACCTGGATGGCGTTCACCGATTTGCCCGTGCGCCCGGCGTACAGGCACTTTATTCTCGCTTTGGGCAGAGGAGATCGTGCCCGGAGGAGAACATGAAGGAACAAAATCACGGCAGAACGAACGAGAGCAACAACCGCTTGGCCGTGATCGTAGTGGCATCAAGCTTTCTTGTGGCATTCGGGACTGCTGTCGGTTATGTTCCTGCCTGGTTCTGGGAGCAGTGGAAGATGATCGGCAGTTGGTTGCCGGAGATGCTGCTGTTTTCGGTCCAACTTGCAGGACACAGCCTGTGGGACTGCGTGCCACCGAACGCGATAGGCCATTGGTTGACGGTTTCCGTGGCTTCGACAATGGTCCTCGGAGTGGTGATCGGACTCGCCGCGGCGTGGAGGCGGCGCGCGACCTTGTAAAGAGAATGCGGTCAGGAGAGACGATTTGAGCCTGGATCAGCACATTAAGGACGAGATCAAAGCAAGGGTCGACGCAGCCTACCCCGGCAGCCGTTGCGGGAACAGCTGGCTGCCCGGCGCCCTGTTGATGCTCCTCGGGACAGTGGTGCTGCTCGACCACATGAATGTGATTAACGGCCGACTGCTCTGGAAGTACTGGCCGCTCTTGCTGGTGCTCATCGGAATCGCCAAGATCGTGAACGAAGGGAAAAGGGTCGGCGGGGTGTTGCTGCTTCTGCTGGGCACGTTTTTGATGCTGGAACATCTCGGGTACACGACATTGACATGGGAGAACATCTGGCCCGTGGTCCTGATTGCGGCAGGCGCAGCGATGATCTGGGGACGCTTCGACCTGCCGAAGATGACGCCCGCGGCATCGGGAGGTCCAAACTCCATCAACGAATATGCCTTGTTTGGAGGGGTGGAGCGTCGCGTCCATATGAGCAACTTCACCGGCGGAAGCATCACAGCGGTGTTCGGAGGAGTAGAAGTCGACTTCCGTTCGGCCGAGATCGAGGGCCAGGAGGCAGTGATTCACGTGGAAGCGGTCTTCGGTGGAATCGAGCTGACCGTTCCCGATCGCTGGCTGATCCTATGGGAAGCCCAGAACATATTTGGGGGCTACAACGACGAGACTCGGCCGCCCCTTCCGGACGTCCCTGGTTCACCAGCCAAAAAACGACTGATCCTGCGGGGCCGCGCCGTGTTTGGTGGAATTACCGTGAAAAGTTGAGGCGCAGGATGGGCGAATTCCAGCTGCAGCGGACACAGCTTTTTGCTTTTGGAGTGGCCTTCGTGCTGTTGGGACTGCTGCTCAGCTTCCTGCTCATGGGGTCGTGGGGGGTGGACTGGAGACAGGCACTGACCTTTTCCCTGCCCATGGCGGCCCTGGCACAAGGGATGGGTTGGACGGCGCAATATCCGAGCCGCAGCACGCCACTGGCACGAACAAAGATCGGCCGGCTGATGCTGACGCACGCGATCGCCGCCACCATGATGAGTTTCCTGTGGGTGAGCGCAGGGCGTTTGCTGACAGGATGGCTCGGAACCAACCTGGGCTGGCGCGCCATGGCGGCCCAGTTCCCGAAACTGCAGGCGCAGTTTTATGGGCTCAGCTTTTCCTACTACCTGCTCTGTGTCGCTTTTCATTACGTTCTGTCTGCACAACAAAGCTCCCTCGAGGCACAGGCCCGTGCCGCGGAATCGAGCGTGCGGGCACGGGAAGCGGAACTGAGCGCACTGAAAGCGCAGATCAATCCACACTTTCTCTACAACAGCCTGAATTCGATCAGCGCGTTGACCACGATCGACCCCGGGCGGGCAAGAGAGATGTGCGTCTCACTCGCGGATTTTCTGCGCTTGACCCTGGGAATGGGAGAAAAATCGGTGATTCCCTTGAGCGAAGAGCTCGATCTGCTCGAAAAATACTGTGCCATCGAAAAAGTCCGGTTCGGAGAACGGCTGACCGTTGAGCAGGAGATTCAGGCGGAAGCCAGCGAGTGTCTTCTGCCGCCGCTGCTGCTGCAGCCACTCATTGAAAATGCGGTGGTGCACGGAATTGCGCAGATGAGCGAAGCGGGGCGGATCCGCTTGACGGCCGCGCGGAACGGAAGCCGGGTGTCGCTGACGGTCGAGAACACCTGGGACCCCGAAGCCGGGAGTTCGCGGAGGAACGGCCTGGGGTTGAAGAACGTGCAGAGAAGGCTCGAAGCGCGCTATGGCAAAGAGGCGCAGCTGGAGGCCAGGGCGGAAGAGGAACTGTTCCGCGTCACTCTGTCGTTCCCTGCCGAGACGGAGGCGCGCAAGTGAGCCGAACGAACAAGCGTTGGAAAGCAATGATCGTCGACGATGAAGAGCTAGCGCGAAAGCTGCTGCGGGAGATGCTCCACGCTCACCCGGAAATTGAAGTGGTAGCGGAGTGCGGCAACGGGATGGAGGCGGTGAAAGCGGCGGGAGTGCAGAAGCCGGACCTGCTGTTCCTCGATGTGCAGATGCCTAAGCTTACGGGATTTGACGTCCTCGAGCTGATCGAGCGCCAAGGATTGGCCGTCATTTTCGTGACCGCGTTTGATCAGTACGCGATGAAGGCCTTTGATGTGCATGCCGTCGACTATTTGCTCAAGCCCTTCAGCAGCGAACGCTTCGAAGCCGCCCTGGAGAAAGCCATGAGCCAGGAGGGGAAACCATCCGTCCCCGCAACCGAACTGGCTCTAGCGGCTCGTCCCGCAGGGCAGTTCGCAGAACGGATCGTAGTCAAGGACGGGCCGAAGGTAACCCTCATCGCGGTCAGCAAGCTCGACTATGCGGAGGCCCTGGACGATTACGTCTCGCTCGTGAGCGAGGGCAAAAAGCACTTAAAGCAACAAACCATCTCCGGGCTCGAGTTGGCACTGGACCCGGCGCTGTTCGTGCGCATTCACAGGTCCTATCTTGTGAACCTCGAACGCGTAGTGCGGATTGAACCATACGGGAAAGACAGCAAGGTGGCGATCCTGACGAGTGGGGTGAAATTGCCGGTAAGTCGCGCAGGTTATGCGCGGCTGAAAACGCTCCTCGAAGACAAGGCCTAGTGCTCCCCCGGGGGGGATAAGCTGCTACACCTTTGCGGGTCCGGGGCGCTGGTGAATGAACATCCAGGATGTGCCGAACCTGTCGCGCAGCATGCTGAAACGATGAGCAAAAAACGTTTCCTGCATGGGCATGAAGATCTGATCGCCCTCTGCGAGCAGCGCGTGAATGCGCTCGGCCTCGTCCGTACTGTCCACCCGTAGAGAGAGATAGACACTACGCATCGGCTCAAAGCGATCCGGCGGGACGTCGCTACCCAAGAGTTCAGTCTCCCCGATCTCCATGCTGGCGTAGAGGATAGCCTTCTTCCAGTCGGGGGGAACGTTGCTCGACCCCGGCTGCTGCTCGTGGGTCATCATCACGCTGACTTTTCCGCCGAGGTGTTTTTCATAGAAACGGAATGCCTGCTCGCAATTTCCGCCGTAGTTAAGATAGGTGTTTAGTTTCATGGACGGTTGCTCCAGAGAGAAATCAAGTACGGTCCCGGCCGAGTCGAGACAAGCTCGCGAAGCAGAGTACCCATTTTACTTGCACTATGCAAGCGACTTATGGTTACAATGTGGGCCGCGGCAAGGGCCTAAACAGAAAGCGAGATTCTCTCCATGAGTGCTCTCGAGAATTCTCCCCGGATTACCCCGTTTCTCTGGTTCGATTCCAATGCGGAAGAGGCGGTGTCGTTTTACCTGGCCATCTTCAAGAACTCTCGGCGCCTCGGCACGGTCGAAAATAACGAGGGCAGCTACGGGCCGAAGAGCGGCGTGCTGACCATCTCCTTTGAGCTGGACGGGCAGAAATTCACGGCGCTCAATGGCGGGCCATTGTTCAAATTTACCGAGGCCATCTCTTTCGTAGTGCGTTGCGAAACGCAGCAGGAAGTGGATGAGTATTATTCGAGGCTCTCTCTCGGCGGGTCAGAAAGCCAGTGCGGTTGGCTGAAGGACAAGTTTGGCCTGTCCTGGCAAGTCGTTCCGGCACGGCTGCCGGAACTGATCAAGCACCCCAAGGCCATGCAGGCCATGCTGAAGATGAAGAAACTGGACATTGCGGAACTGGAACGCGCCGCCCAGCCGTAAGCTACTCCCCGGCCGCGAACCGATCACTGAGTCCTGCCATTTGCCTGCGTGGAAGGCCTGAGGTAAACTCCAAGGCCGATGGCGGACACCTCCTCTCTCGTGAGCAAGACGATCTCCCACTACAGCGTCCAGGAACAATTGGGCGGTGGTGGCATGGGTGTGGTCTACAAGGCCAAAGACACGCGGCTTGGACGCAGTGTCGCCCTGAAGTTTCTCCCTGACGACATTTCCCAGGACCCGCAGGCCATCGAACGCTTCCGGCGCGAAGCGCGCGCTGCGTCCTCGCTCAATCATTCGAACATCTGTACCATTTACGACATCGGGGAGTTCGAAGGCCGCCCCTTCATCGCCATGGAACTGCTCGAGGGGCAGACTCTGAAGCATCGCATCAGCGGGAAGCCGATCGAAGTCTCGGAACTTTTGGATGTGGGCATTCAGATCGCTGACGGCCTTGAAGCCGCCCACGCCAAAGGGATCGTCCACCGCGACATCAAGCCCGCCAACATCTTCCTGGTAAGCCGGGGCCCGGCGAAAATTCTGGATTTTGGTCTGGCCAAACTGGCAAATCCGCGCAAGGTTGCGGCCGACACCATGACCGAGGCGGCATTCGGCACCCAGACACGCATTGGGGACGACGCGCTGCTCACAAGCCCCGGCAGTTCCATCGGCACGGTGGCCTATATGTCGCCCGAGCAAGCTCGCGGAGAAGAGCTGGATCTGCGGTCGGATCTGTTTTCGCTCGGTGTAGTGCTCTATGAGATGTCCACCGGCATGGTCCCCTTTTCCGGATCGACCGTGGCATTGATCTTTGACGGCATTCTGCATTCCGAGGCCACTCCGGCGACTAAATTGAATTCCCGACTGCCCCCGGCACTCGAGAACATTTTCACCAAGGCACTCGAAAAAGATACCGACTTGCGCTACCAGACTGCCGGCGAACTGCGGGCCGACCTGAAGCGCTTGAAGCGGGACATTGATTCGAACCGCAGGCCTGGGGCCGAGAAGAGCGCGGTGACCAATGTGCCTGCGGCGGCGCCGGCGCCGTCGACGAGATCGGTTGCCGTGCTGTATTTCGAAAACCAGAGTGGCGCCAAAGAGGACGAATACTTGCGGGATGGCATCACCGAAGACGTCATAACCGAGCTGTCGAAGATCCGGGGGTTGAACACCTTTTCCCGGCCGACGGTCCTGGCTTTCCGCGACAAGTCGGTTACGCCAGCGCAGATCGGGCAGCAACTGGGCGCAGCCTACGTGCTCACCGGCACGGTACGCCGAGCCGGCACCCGCCTGCGCATCAGTGCGCAACTGGTCGACACGCACACCGATTTTCCTCTCTGGTCGGAGCGCTTCGACCGGGAGATGAAGGACGTTTTCGAGGTGCAGGACGAAATGGCCCGCAAGATCGCCGAGGCTCTGCGCGTGACGCTATCCCCGCAAGAACTCGAGGCGTTGGCCGACAAGCCCACCGAGAACCTGCAGGCTTACGACCTGTACCTGCGCGGCAAGCGTTACGCTCGGCGACTGACCAGGCAGGACATCGAGTTCGCCCTGCAGATGTTCGAGAACGCGGTGACCCTGGACCCGAGCTTCGCTCTGGCCTATGCGGCCTGCGCCAACGCTTGCGCCATGTACTATTCCTTCTTCAGCCGCGATGAAGTCTGGGTGCAACGGGCACGAGATGCGTCCGGCAAAGCGGTGGCGCTGCGCTGGGATCTGCCGGAAACCCATGTCAGTCAGGCCTGGGTTCTCTATGCCGCAGGGCTTTATGACGAGGCGGTCCGTATGGTCAAGAAGGCCATTGAACGCAAGCGCGACTGCGACGGCGCCTATTACCTGCTCTGCCGTGCACTGTTTGCCGCGGGCCGCAACCAGGAGGTTGTGGACGTTTCTGAATCAGCCATCGAGGCGAGCGGCGAGGATTACAACGTTTACGTACCCATCATCAACACTCTCGGCTCAATGGGCAGAAAAGATGCCCGCCACAGCATGACCCTCAGAATGATCGGTGCGCTCGAAAACCACCTGAAACAGGTGCCTGAGGATGCTCGGGCGCGCGTGTTGCTGGGCGCCTTTTATGCCGAACTGGAACGCGAAGAAGATGCGTTGCGCGAGCTGAACCTGGCCGTCACCTTGCGCGCCAACGAAGCCTCGATTCTCTACAACGCCGCTTGCGTGTACTGCATCCTGAAAAGAAAAGCGGAAGCCCTGGACACCTTACGGAGGGCTTGGGAAGCAGGCTCGAAAGATGCGGTTTGGGCGCGGCGCGATCCCGACCTGACCCTTCTTCATGGCGATCCCGAGTTTGAACGCATGTACCCGGAGAAGTCCTCTTCGCAAGGCGGCTCTGCTTCCCATTAGTGCACGAAGCCTTTGGATGCTTCGCTGCCCGGTTTCGCCCCTGGCCCATTCCCCCTAGAGCAGGTTCGGAAAAATCCCCGGTTACACTACCCTCTACTTTGCTCTTTTGTCACCAGCTCGTTTGAATTGATGTAGTCGCTAGAGGGAGCCGCGCGTTTGTCCTTCACGTGCCAGACAAATCGTTCCATGCCTGTTCCGTCCGCAAACCTGGTGTCCTAGACGAGCGTGACGGTCGCTCCCTGCCGAGCGAACGTGGCGACACCCGTCTTGCACAAGCCAGGCCACTGAACGCTCCAGAACTTCCGATGGAAGGGCGTCGAACAGCTATACGAAGTCGGACCCGCTAGTCGCCTGGTGGAATTTCTCGTCGCACGCTCGGTAGCTGCAGCTGAACTGCTCGGTATCCAATTGCGAATGGAATTGCTCCCCATTCGGCCGGGCCAGTTCGATGCTCTTCGGCGCCGTGCCACAGGAGGAAAGCAAGGTGCGGGTGCAGAATAGCAACGCAAAAACACAGTGCATTCGGAAAAAAGGAAGAAGACGACCTCTCGGTGTCTGCATGAATGCCCCCAGTCCCGACTCTAGGCCGCCCATCCGGGAGAAGAAACTGGCCAGTCGCACAGGCGGAGCCACAGTGCAAACGCCCCCCGAGCATTGTCAGGTTCCTGCTCGTCTGCGGCCAACAGGGAGCGACACGGCGAATCGGGCGAACCAGTCGCGAGGTACAAGCACAATCGGCGCGAGGGACTGGCTGCCCGGTAAATCGGGTCGGGGGCGAAGATGCAGGGGGGCTAGCTGGCCGACCGCCGGACCCAGATGCGGGAGGTTGCGGTCTTGCCAAGGTGGATGGTTTGCCCGGCAGCACGGAGAGTCAGGGTCTCGTCATAACCCCGTTTCAGGACGTCCAACTTGTTCGAGGGCAACAGGTGCAGTTTCTGCAAGAAATCGAGAAAGCCCTCGTCCTTTTCATAAACGCAGAGAATGACGGCGGAATCGCCAGGGTGGAGTTCGGACAGAAGGACGCCTCCCTGCTTGCGCAGCCGGGCGACACCGCCGCGAATCGGCACACCATGAGGGCAGGTTTTGTGCCCCGCAAATCGCTTCAAGAGCAGCGCTTCCACTTCCGGAGAGATGGCGTGCTCCAGGCGCTCGGCTTCGGCGTGAGATTTGCTCCACGGCAGGCCAATGACCTCCGTCAGCAGCATCTCGGCCAGCTGATGACGGAGCATCAGTTGCTGGGCCACTTTGCGGCCCTTGGCAGTGAGCAGGATGTGCCCGCCGCGCTGCACCTTCACGTGACCATCCCTGGCCATGCGCTTGACTGCGGCCGTGACCGCAGGAGGCGTGACATCGAGCTGTTCGGCCAGACGCGCGCTGATCGGGACTTGATCTTCCTCGCGCATCTCCCAGATGGCTTTGAGGTAGTCTTCCTGTGAAACGCTGGTCTGTTCTCGACGCAAAGGTTCTCCGGGAATCTAGGGCTGGTCCACGGACGGATCGGCTCGGAGCTGGCTCGCGAGCGATAGGACGCGGGACTCGATCTCCTTCAAAATTCTCTGATAAACGGTGGGGTCTTGGCCATAGGGATCTTCAACCTCCCAATCCTCGACATTCGCTAGCGTGTCAAACGCGCGATCTCTCGGAGCTCCGGCAAGATTGATGATTCGGTCAGCCGTCTCGGCCGCCTCCCGGTTGAGCGGCTTCGAGAAAAGTCCTTCGACGGGATATCCACGAGCGAGAAGAGCTTGGCGGGTCGGCTCCGGAATGCGTCCGAGCGGGGAGAGCCCGGCGCTCGATGGCTCCATGATGTCCGGTGCACGATGGAGCGCAATGGACTCGGCCATCGGGCTGCGGCAAGCGTTGCCGAGGCAAACGAACAGTACTCGAAATTTCTTCGGTTGTGTCACGATGAGACCTGACTGCAAGGACTGCTCATGGTTTCCTCGTGCGAATCGATTTTGTCCCGTTGACCGGTTTTCCGACGAGCGACAGAAAATGCCGATGAATGGTGGTATCTCGGGTCAGTTCGGGATGGAACGTAGCCGCCAGCAGATTACCTTTCCGGACGAGCGTGGGCCTGCCTTCATGGCGCGCGAGGACGGTGATGTCGGGCGCCGTTCTTTCGATGATCGGCCCGCGGATAAACACCATCTCGAGAGGCTCTTTGCTCAGCGCGCAGGAGCCCAGGAAGACGTCGCTCGCAAGTTGTCGTCCGTAGCCATTGCGGAGCACGGTCATGTCCAGGAGCTTAAGAGAATCTTGCGGTGGATTTTTCACCTGCGTAGCCAACAGAATGGCCCCGGCGCAGGTGCCAAAGATCGCGTGGCCGTCGGCGGAAAATCTGCGAATCCTCTCGTACAGGCCCTCTTCCTCGAGGAACTGCAGTTGCGTGGTGCTTTCGCCTCCGGGCAGAACCAGTCCGGCGCAGGCGTCGAGATCGGCGACGGTGCGGACCTCGACCGCGTCCGCGCCGAGCGCCCGGAGCATGGCGGCGTGGGCGGCGAAATCGCCCTGCACAGCGAGAATGCCGACCGTGATTTTTCCGTTCTGCGATGAGTGTTTTTGCATGGCCTGCTCATTTGAGGTGGCGCACATGGCGAGCCCTTGTACCCCCCTCTGATTGGACCGCTCTCCCGACCCGTCCATTGAGAACCCCCCGTTCGCAATTACCAGCCGCGGGTCGAGAGCAGGTCTTTCTCTTCGAGCTGTCGAACATCAATTCCGGGCATGGCTTCGCCCAGCTGCTCGTGAGCCTCGAGAATGGCCTTCGGATCTTCAAAGTGCGTGGTGGCCTTGACGATGGCCTTGGCACGCGCTTCAGGATCGCTGCTCTTGAAGATGCCCGAGCCAACGAACACCGCTTCGGCGCCGAGTTTGCGAACCAGCGCCGCGTCGGCAGGCGTGGCAATTCCACCGGCAGAGAAATTGGGCACCGGCAGCTTGCCGAGACGCGCAACTTCGCGGATCAGGTCGAGCGGCGCGCCATATTCCTTGGCCTTGCGCATGAGTTCGTCGTCGCGGAGGGTGGTCAGGCCGCGCATTTCGCTCACGATGGTGCGCATATGGCGGACCGCTTCGACCACGTTTCCGGAGCCCGCTTCGCCCTTGGTGCGAATCATGGCCGCGCCTTCGGCGATGCGACGGAGCGCTTCGCCGAGATTGCGTGCGCCGCAAACGAAGGGCACCCGGAAATCGTGCTTCCAGATGTGATTTTCCTCGTCCGCGGGGGTGAGCACCTCGCTTTCGTCGATGAAATCGACTTCGAGCGACTGCAGAACCTCGGCTTCGATGAAGTGGCCGATGCGGACCTTGGCCATCACGGGGATGGTGACGGTCTTCATAATTTCGCGAATGACCTTGATCGAGGCCATGCGCGCGACGCCACCTTCCTTGCGGATGTCCGATGGCACGCGCTCGAGGGCCATGACCGCGCAGGCACCGGCTTTCTCGGCAATGCGGGCCTGGTCAGCGTTGGTGACGTCCATGATCACGCCGCCCTTCAGCATTTCGGCCAGGCCGACCTTTACGCGCCACTCGTTCGAGCCTTTCGCTCCATGATTCGGGGCGTTTCCATTTGATTTCTTCGTTGCCATAACACCTTCTCCTCTCAACCATCGAATTTCACGAAACTGGATTGTTCGTCTGAGCTCCCTTGAAGTGCTCGCGATTGACGACAACAAATCGGCCCTTCGCGCGGGCCAGCAGATGTCCCTGTGCGTCACGAATCTCCGCAACGCGGAAACGGTTCCTGCCCTGCTCTTCTTCCTGCCAGCCTTCGACAACAATGGCTTTATCGACAGGGACGGGCTTACGGTACTCGACAGTCATTTCCGCGGTCACCGCACTCTCCTCGGTGAGTTTCGAGAGCTTGCCCATCGCTTCATCGAGCACGACGGCGATGATGCCGCCGTGGGCAAAGCCACCACCACCGGCGTAATTGCCACCCAGCACAAAGGAGCCGCGGGTACGGCGAGCGTCGACATCGAGATCGAACGACAGCTTCATGCCGGCGGGATTGGCGGCCCCACAACCAAAGCAGCGGTTGTTCAGGTTCGGCTCGAGTTTGAGGATCTTTCCCATCTCCCTCTCCAAAGCTCAGACCAAGGCCACGTGGGCGCGTTCCGCGCGGCGCGAGCCCCGCAAACGCTTGCGCATTTCGACGCGCAAAAGATCGGAAAGAATCGAAACGCCTCGGGCAATCTGCTTCTCGTTGAGGCTCGCAAAGCCCAGGCGCAACGTGTTCGGGAGCGGCGATTGCACGTAGAAGTAGCGGCCGGGAGCGAACAGCACCCCGCGCTCGCGGGCATGCATCATCAACTCACTGGCGTCAAAACCGGGGGGCAGTTCGATCCAGAAACACATGCCGCCCTCGGGCCGGTTCCAGCGCACCCCTTCGGGCATGCACCTGTGCAGGGCTTCATCGAGCGCATTCAAGCGGTCGGTGTAAATCTTGCGCATGCGAACCAGATGCTTGTGAAACAGCCCGCGTTTCAAAAATTCAGCGAGGGTGGCTTGCGCAAGTTGATCGGTGTGCAGATCGGTCATCTGCTTGACCAGACGTAGCCGCTCAATCGCCGCTGCCGGGGCAACGATCCAGCCGACGCGAAGGCCCGGAAATGCGACTTTCGCAAAACTGTCGATATGGATGACCAGGTTCGAGCGGTCGAGTTGCTTGAGAGAAGGCAAACGCTCCTCGCGAGAGTGGAGACGGGCATAAATGTGGTCCTCGACGACCGGTACCTGGTAGCGGCCTGCCAGTTCGAGAACACGGCGCCGCGATGCGACCGGCATGGAGGTGCCGGTCGGATTGTGGAAATCCGGGGTAAGGACCAGAAGCTTGACGCGATTCGAGGCCAGCGTCGATTCAAGCGCTTCTAGATCAATGCCCAGCGGGCTGCCGGGTTCGGCATGGGTGCGAACCGGAACGCCCAGACAGCGCGCGTGCACGCCGCTAAAAACGGCAGAAGCGCCCGGATAGGTAGGATTCTCGAGCACCACCGTGTCACCCGATCGCACGAAAGCTTTGGCGATCAGATCGAAGGCCTGCTGACAGCCGTCGGTAATCAGAAGGGTTTCATCTTTGGCGGGAAGGCCCTCGCGACGGAGCAACTCGATGAGCGCTTCTTTGAGCGGAGCGTATCCATCGGAAGCACCCAGATTGAGGATCTCCTGGCCCTCGCGGCGCAGAGCAGTTTGCGAGCAGGCCTGCAGATCCTCCACAGGGAAGAACTCTTCGGCCGGGCGGGCCATGACAAAGGACAAGGCGCTGTCGGGAGCCGAAGCGGTCAGGCGCGTGAGAATCTCTTCGCTGCGCTCATCAGCAAAGAGCAGTTCCCAGCGCAGGCCGTCGGAATGGCCATTGAGGGCCGGTGGAGCGGGCGGGGTGATCTTCAGGCCATTTCCATTGTTGCGAATGAAAGTTCCGCGGCCTACGTGGCCCTCGATCAGGCCCTCGGATTCCAGTTCGGCGTAGGCGTTGGCGACCGTGGTGCGGTGAACGCCGAGTGTCTGCGCGAGTTCGCGGCTGGCGGGAATGCGGTCCCCGGGACGGAGGTCACCGGCATGGACGAGCGAGCGGAGCTGGTCGCGCAACTGGATATAGAGAGGGATATGGCTTTCGGGCTGAAGGTGTAATGGCAGCATTGTCTCTCACCCTGCGCCTATTTTAGCAGACATTGGCCTGATAAAAGAGCCAATATGTCTTTTCTCAGGGAAGCAGGTGGCCTGCTGTACGGCAAGGGCGGGAGCGGCTAAGGATTCTCAGAGAAGAATGGATTGGTGACCGGGTGATAGCCGAGACGCCCGTTTTTTTCGTCCTCGGCAAGGTCCCGGATGCAGATATGCGTCAGGTCCTTCGCGTCACACTGATAGATCTGCTTGAGGGGCAGGTCCTCTTCCTGGACATCGTAGGTCCCCGACTGCATATCTTCGCTGTCGTCAACAGAAGCAGTCGCCACAGGGCTTCCCTGTTCCACGCGGATGCGGAACTGACGCGTGGATGGCTCGTAGTTAGAAACCAGGAAACAATGCCCGATGCAGGCGCGATCGGGAATGTGCAGATAGATGGTGCGGTAGTCATTGGGTGCGAAGATCGTGGACAAGGTGCGGGTTCCGAAAGGCAGCGGCTTGGTCACGCTTTCCGTGCCGGCTTCCATGCGATTGAGAAACGCGGTGTCTTGATAGAGGAAGGTGAAGAAGACGGCCCCGCAGGCGAGCGAAAAAAAGAGATGCCATTTGCGGCGTGGAAGCAGGGCCAGCCAGCAAAAGCCGAACAGGGCACTGACCAGCGTCAGGCGGGTGACCAGGGCGCCAATCCAGCCGCCGGTGGGATCGGTGTGCAGATTTTCGGGAAGCAGGGCGGTCGTGCAGAAGGAGACCAAATAGAGTCCCAGGATGAGCGGGCCCTCGGTCCGGAATTCACGGCGCGTAGATCGGTTCGACAGAGCAAGGAGAGTGGCGACCGGGAAGAAAAGGCCAACCGCAAGCGTAAACCACCCGTAACGCTCTCCGAAAACGTGGAACTGGTCGGCACCATTCAGTTGCCAGAAGGGAGTCTGGCGCCATTCGACTTCATAGCCTGTGTGATGAGCAACATACCGGCGGGCCGCAAGAAGAATCAGGACTGCGCCGGCAGGCGGCAAGAGCTTCCCTAGCCCGGTCAATTTCCGCCAGAGCAGCCGGTAAGCCGCCGTCCCGACGAACCACAGGAAGCCAAGAGGGTGGGCGAGGAGCATCAACGGAGCGAGAACACCGGCAGCGAGGAGACCCTTCTTGCGGGCGGGCCAGACCAGTGACAAGCCAATACTGGCCAGACCGAGAGACAGATAGTAATTCATGAAGCCCATGTGAAAGATGTACCCGTAGCTGAGCATGGCAATACAGGGAGTGAGGAACCAGGGAGTCCGGCAGCTGACGGCTCTCATCAGGGCAAAAAGTCCCCAGAAGAAAAGGAGAACCGCAAGCGAGACGGCTATTTTTTCTGCGGCGGCAAGACCAAAGAGCTGGGCGGAATAGAACAGGAGCAGATCGAAGAGGACATTGTTGAATTGCCAGGCAATGTAAACACCCGGGGCCTTCCCCTGGTGGACAAGTTCTGCCAACCAGGCGTTGTAAACATGGCTTCCGAGGTCTCCCGCTTCGATATGGGCGTGCCAGAGGCAAGGAATCAAGAGCAGCAGGGAGATCAGGAGAACGGCCAGATACTTCGCGGCCGGACGACCCAGGGGGGGCGCGGCGGGTGCGGGCAAAGAGCGAGGCAGCTGATCCGGCTGGACATTAACATTCGATGAAAGAGGCATTTTCGAGTATTCTAGCGCCCGATTGAATCAAGCGCTGCGGGAAAATCGCATCCCGCCCGAAATTCTCTACGGACTGGAATTCTCGAGGGGGAAGCAATGAGAGTTGTCGTAATGGAACGAGCGTGGATCGCAGGGGTGGCCTTGCTGCTGATCTCCCCTTCTCTGCTGCGCGGGCAGGAAAGCCTCGGGACTTGCCCGCCGAAGACACGGATCGAAAACGTAGAGGACAGGTACGGAAAGTCGGTGGTGGTGGACCCGTACCGCTGGCTCGAGGATCAGGACAGCAAACAGACGCGGGCATGGATTGAGGCGCAGAACCGGTGCACGGAAGCGGCGCTCGGAAAACTCCCGGGCCGCGAAGCCATTGCGAAGCGCTTGGCCGAACTCTACAGGGTCGACTCCTACGATCTGCCCGAAGAACACGGTGGCCGTTACTTCTTCAGCAAACAACTGGCCGGACAAGATCTGCCACAGATTTTCATGCGGGAGAGGGCAAAGGGAGCCGACGTAATGCTGGTTGACCCGCTGCCGTGGTCGGCCGACCATTCGGCGAGCGCGGTGATCGAGAAGATCAGCCACGACGGCAAGTTTCTCTGCTACGGGAGGCGCGAGGGCGGCCAGGACGAAGTGACCGTGCACGTGCTAGACGTCGACACACACAGGGATTTGCCGGACGTACTCCCTTCGGCAAACTACCTCTCCATCGAACTGACCAATGACCATAAGGGGATCTACTACGCGAAGGCGCTGCCGGATGGCCCGAGGGCCTACTACCATGCCATGGGAACGGACCCCGCGAGCGACACACTCGTGTTCGGAGAAAAACTGGACAAGGAGAAGGAGTTGGCGCTCGAGATCTCCGAGGACAATTCCTATCTCTACTACCTGGTCATCTTCGGGACGGGCTCGGAAAAGACGGAGGTGTACGTCGAGAACTTGAAGAAGCGGGGGCCGGTGGTGCCGGTCGTGAACGATGTGAACTCTATTTTCTGGACCGCCTGGGCGGGGAATACGCTTCTGCTGCAGACAAACTGGAATGCCCCGCAGTGGCACGTGTTTGCCGTGGATCCGGAACATCCGGCCAAAGATCAATGGAAAGAGGTGGTGCCGCAGGCGGACATCAAACTCGATGTGGTCACGGCGGCGGGCGGGAAGCTGGTGGCCACATATTTGAGAGACGCCAGCACGGAATTGAAGGTGTTCGAGGGGGACGGACGGAACTCTTACAAGGTCGCACTGCCGGGACTGGGAACGGTGCAGGTGGCCGGGCGCTGGGGGTCACCGGAGATTTACTATCGATACACAAGCTTCAATTACGCACCGACGATCTTCAGTTATGATCTGGACACCAGGCGGGAAACCGTCTGGGCGAAAAACGATCTGCGGTTGAACCCGGACGAATTTCAGGTGCAACAGGTCTGGTACCGATCGAAAGATGGAACAAAGATCCCCATGTTCCTGTTTGCCAAGAAGGGCCTCAAGCAGGACGCGGACAATCCGGTCTGGCTGACGGCCTACGGAGGCTTTGACGTCAATCTCACGCCGGATTTCGAACGCGCGCTGCTCGTCTGGGCGGAAAGAGGCGGGCTGGTGGCAGTGCCGAATCTACGTGGCGGAGGCGAGTTCGGGGAGGAATGGCACCGGGCGGGAATGATGGAGAAAAAGCAAAATGTGTTCGACGATTTCATCGCCGCCGCCGGTTACCTGATTGCCGAGAAGTATACGCGACCGGAGAAGCTGGCCATTGAAGGCGGCAGCAACGGCGGACTGCTGGTGGGCGCAGCCCTGACCCAGAGGCCGGATCTGTATCAGGCGGTGGTGTGCAGATATCCACTCGAGGATATGTTGCGATTCCAGAAGTTCCTCGAGGGGCCGTACTGGGTATCGGAATACGGGAGCGCCGAGAATGAAGAACAGTTCCGCTATCTGAACGCTTACTCGCCCTATCAGCACGTCAAGCAGGGTGTGAACTACCCTGCCGTACTGTTCGTTACCGGGGACGGGGATACGCGCGTGGCACCGCTACACGCGCGAAAAATGGCGGCACGGCTGCAAGCCGCAACCGCATCCGACAAACCGATCCTGCTTCTTTATGACACCAAGTCCGGCCATTCCGGTGGAAGACCGGTGAACAAGCAGATCGAAGAAGCGACCGACACCCTGAGCTTTCTCCTGTGGCAGCTCGGGGGGAGCGGAAACTGAACGATCATCCTCTGGGACCCGCCTCGGTTGGTGCAGCCCCAGACGGATTCGCCCGGGGCTCGGCCGGCGCACCGGCACCATGGATGATCCATTCGTGGATGGATGGAGTGACCTTATCGCGGTGGGCGTCCCGGTCGGAGGGATCGTCCTCGGCAATGCCCGCGTCGGCGTTGCTGATCAGCACGAAGGACGCGAGCAGCCCCTCTTCGGACAGTTCTACTAGGCTGGCGAAAGCAAGATCGAGCTTGGGAATGTGGTTGCTATTTAGTCCCTCCCGAACCTGGTCGGCCACGCGCTGGTAACTGTCCACCTCTTCGGCAAGGGTGTGGCGATACTGCTTCTCAACCGGGAACTCCTTCCTGAATCGGTCTCCGCGCCAGGCGGCTTTAGACAGACTCTAGGCCTTCCAGGCGCTCGCGCCGTCGGCCTCGCCTTCGCCGCCGGGCGTAGAGGGATCGACCGCGATGTTGACCTGTGCTTGTCCCCTCGCGTTCTTGCCGTTGTCGCCAACCGAGACTGGACGGCTTAGATGCGCTCTCCGTTTCTTGCTTCGGGATCGCTGAGCGTGCGCGCGTGGGCCAGGGTCGAGAATGCCAAGCCCTCGAGAACAATAGGATCGTTCGGTTTGTCGGTGTTCAGTTTTTCGACAAGGGGGAGCGCATCCTCAAACTTGCCTGCCTTGTCGAGTTCCACCGCCTGCTTCTTGAGAGCCGCGCTATCACTCGGAGTCTGCGCCCTCAAGGTGGGCGGGAAGCGATCTGCAGTCAGAAGGAGCGCAATCAAGAAATGGGAGCGGCAACGGCCCGTTCGTCGAGCAAGCAGCACGGGCACGCCTCCCGCGGAAGCCCTCCGTCCTCGGACACCAATGAGGTGCCGGGAGTTGCCGTTAGGGTCCCCCAGAAACAGGACGGGGCATCCCTTCGAGGTGCGCGATCGGTGAGGCGTAGGAGGTCTGAAAGGAGAAGGTCAGCGGCCGGCTTGAACATCGCCGAGGCGTTTCAGGCGGTCGCGCAATTTGCGCTGCAAGGGAGTGGGAGTGTTGGGGTTGAAGGCTACGAGATACCACAAAGGCTGGGTCTTGTCCTTGCTCAGAAAGGTCAGGGTTGGGGCGTCGGCATTGGGATGCCGGGCGACATTTTCGCGAATCGCTCCGTAGGGGTGATGCGCCAGACGATTCAGGGTCTTGGCGTTGGCGCGGGGGTGCTCGCTAATCAGGCGAAGCAAATAGAAATCCTCTTTGGGCGCCTGTTTGGTCAGCTTTTCCAGCATTTCGGGCTTGGCTTCAGCGCTCAGAACCAGGCCAATCTTTTCGTCCCAGGCCGTATTGATGTGATTGAGCTCCCGCGTTCGCGCGTGGATGAGTTCTTCGAGCATGCGGCGTTCCTGCTGCATCCGGGCGATGGGGAGGCTCGAGCCCTCAAGCGAATCGAGGACCCGGAGCAGGTGTTGACGTTCCCCAAAGACGATCTGCGAGGTACGTGCAATGCGCCCGCTTTCCTTTTCTTTGTACTGCACTAGATCGGAACGTCGCATGGTTCGGTGCTCCCAATTCCCTTCCGGCCTGTCACCGAAAGGGACGTACTGGCTTGCTGCCTGCTCTGGAAGGCTCATGATCGAGAACCGCTTTCTGGTAAGGCTCAAATGGATTATGGAGTGAGGATGAGTTAGCGTAAAGTTTGGCGCCGGGGGCTTGTGCCCGAAGTGCAACCGCCGCAAACAGGTACGGTCGGGTATCGAGGAAGGATGGGGTACATGTCCGCTTTTGACGAGCACCGCGAGGAACTGGACCGCTACGAGCAGATGTTCGGGAGGGAACGAGGCAGGTTAGCCGTGTCGCTCGACCGGATCACGAACGCCCTGGTGCTGACCGGTCAACACGGAGTGTATTGCACCAGCCAGCGCAACCCCGCCGTGCCGGCCATGGACCTGAGAATGATCTCCCAGGAACTGGTTCACGCGAAAGAGCTGATCCAGTCGGTCATGGAAGAGATGCGCAAGACGCGACACGGGGCGGGCGGCGCCGGCTAGCGCCGGGATTTGGGAATAACGAATTTCAGCGCCGTGTGCGTGGCACTGAACCTAGCGACTTTTACGTCTACGAGCCCCGCTTCGATGCCAGTCGAGCGCACATGGTTTTCGGTTATGGACTTCTGCCCTTTCGGATAGACGACCCACAGGGCCGCTGCGCCGCGCATGGTCTTGGCAATCGCGGGTACCCGGCGAAGAGCATCGATCGTCCCGGCGGCGAGAAAAATCCAGGGAGTCTTCCGGGCCACCTTGTTTTGCACGATGGCTGCTTTGTGTTTCTTGAGACTGGCGTGAAAGTCCGGCGGAAAATCACCCAGGAGGGAGACCGATTCTCCCGGTTTCACTCCCAATTTATCGAGCAAGGATTTCGGATGGGCAATTTTGTGGTGCCACTTGGAGGCCTGTGGACCAAGCGCAAAGATGGCAACGCCATTTTTTGTCCGGACGTGCAGTTCGCCAGCTTCGGAGTGAAGCCCGGTAATGGTAGAAAAGGGGATCTTGAGCCGCCGGTCGCCGCGGAAGAGAATCTCCGAGGTCTCAAGAAGTGCTCTTCCTCTGAGGGATTCCCCGGCGTAGCGGAGTTTGCAGTTCAGTTCGTTTCCCACGGTCCACTCCGGAAGAGAGGGCAAGACTCGAATCCGACGGCACGCTGCTTACTTCAAAAAAGGATTGGTGTCGCGTTCATGGCCGATGGTGGTGCTGACGCCGTGTCCCGGATGAACGATGGTGGAATCGGGAAGCTGCAGCAGCTTGTCTTTCAAGGATTCGATGATCTGCTCGAACGAACCGCCCCACAGGTCGGTGCGACCGATGCTGCCGGCAAACAGCGTGTCTCCGGCGTAGAGTTGCGGCTGCGATAGCGTGGTATTCCCCCCATCAGTCGGCAGATACAGGGCCACGCTGCCCGGAGAGTGCCCGGGAGTGTGAATCACGTTGGCGAGGAAGTTCCCCCAATGGAGAACATCGCCTTCCTTCAGCAGCTGGTGAACCTCGACGACTTCAGGCGGCCGCACGCCGAGGAAGGCAGCCTGCATCTCCACGCCGTGGTACAGGGGCAAATCGTCGCTATGCATCATCACCGGAGCGCCCGTGTATTGATAGAGCTTGGCCAGTCCGCCTATGTGATCGATGTGAGCGTGGGTGCTGACGATCGCTTTGACCTGCAGCTGGTAGCGGCCGAGAAGACTCAGGATACGCTCGACTTCGTCGCCCGGGTCGACCACGATGGCCTCGTGGGTCCGTGGATCGCCGATAATCGAGCAGTTGCACTGCAACATGCCCACCGGGATCTTCAGATAGATCATCTCCGGGTTGGCAGCATCAGGGAGCCGGTGCGCTGGGTGCGACTCGTTCACGGAGAAAAGTATATCATTGGGCTTTCCAAGCATCCCTTCTTATGCGTGAGGAACAGGCGGCCTTGTCGAGGCCGAGGGGTGCGGACGAAGGAAGCGAGGCAGCGAGTGGATTTGCCGGCCGGGATCCTGACTACAAAGTTGAGCGAGATGCACCGCAAGGTTGGTGCAGAGATGGGTGCGTGGTTCGCATGCGAGCTGCCGGACAGTTTTGGGGACTGGCAAGTCGAATACCAGCGACTGCGCGAGGGTGTGGGACTGCTCGACAAGAACTACCGCGCCTACCTCGAATTTGCGGGGCCGGACCGGGTGCGGTATCTGAATGCCCTCCTCACCAACGACATCCGCCGCCTCGAAGAAAACCACGGCAATGTTTCCCTTTTTTTGAGCCCGCAGGGCCATATCCAGGCAGAAATCGAGGCGTATGCACGGAAAGAGAGCGTCTTCTGCGTTTCCCACGCCATGGTCCGGGAACGGCTGATTGCCGGGATGGATAAATACATCATCATGGACGATGTCGTGCTGACGGACCAGACCGCTGCCTATGGAACGCTGGCGGTAGAAGGCCCGAAGGCCGCAGAAGTGGCGCTCGCCGCAAGCGGGGTGGAACTCGCCACTCTCGGCGAACTCGAGACCAGAGAATCCAGGGTCGGACCGATTCCCTGCCGGGTGACCAAGAGATCGCCGCGAGGAATCCCTGGAGCGGAGTTCCTGGTGGATGGTGATCGCGTCGAGGAACTCTGGGACTTGCTGCTCGAGGAAGTTCGCCGCTCGGGTGGCGGGCCGTCGGGATATCAGGCGCTGAACGCAGTCAGGCTCGAGACGGGAACGCCCTGGTTCGGGTACGATTTCGGAGACAAGCAGATTCCCCACGAAGCCGGACTCGAGGATTCTCATATTTCCTACACCAAGGGTTGCTACACGGGACAGGAGATCGTCGAACGCGTGCGTTCGCGCGGGCAGGTGAACCGTGTGCGGGTGAGCTTCGCAGTCACGGGTGCGGTCGCGCCCGCGCCAAACGCGGTGTTGCTGGCAGATGGCAAAGAAGCGGGCTGGGTCACACGGAGCGGATTTTCGCCGGCGCTCCGTTCCTGGATCGGGATGGGCTACGTGCGACGCGAAAAATCGGCCCCGGGGTCGCTGCTAGAAACCGGAAAGGAAAGGGCGACCGTGATCGCGACGCCGCTCCCCGCGCCAGGTTAAGCCGGACTTAGGCGGGTAGAAGCGCTTTCATCTGCTGGAAGAGGCGAGCGCGGTCGGAGGGATCCATGGCGATAAACTGGACAGCCATACCATAGCCCTCACGAACCCGACGAACCACGGCGCGGCCGCGTACCTGCCCCACGGGAAGGTCCAGAAGGACTTGCACCAGGCAGCGAAGGGGTGCGGGTTCCTTGGTACGAACGAACAGGCCACCGACGCCCAGGTTATCAACAAAAGAAACACCCCGTTGTGTGCCAGCCTGCCAGGCGACCACCACAGTTTTCGGGGGTTTCACGCGCGGGTAGCGTCTTTGCTCGGGAGCGATCATAGCAAAGCCTTCAAGAGCGGCAAGTGTAGAGGGCGCCCCTGCCGAGGTCCAGCAAAAACTTAGTCAAACTCGTATTTTGGAGCAGTCTGGTCTTGGCCGACGCGCCCGGTCGAGATATCCGCCTTGTAGTAGTTTTCGCCGCGGATCGGAGCGCCGGAAAGCCGGCGAAGCAGCGCAAGCTGACCCACATGGTTCAGGGCGTCCGCGAGTGGACCCTGGATCAGCTTTTCCGGCGACGCGTGAAGCGCCCCGGAGCCTGCCAGGAAGTCATCGAACCTTTTCAGTGAATCGAAAAATCGCTGGACCTCATCGGGCCAAGGAAGCGGAGGAGAATCGTGCCAGGCGGGCTTTCCCTCGGCCATGGCGAGGCCCCAATCGAACAGATCGCCGATATGCGCGAGGATTTGAACCGGAGTCCGGCAGCCCTTCCCCGCCTGAAAATCGACGTAGCCTTGCGGAGCACTGCGAAGGATCTTTCCAGCGCGATAGGAAATGGTGGCCAAGGAATGGCGTAGCAGGCCTCTTGCACTGACCGTGTCTTGCTGCATAGCGAAATAAAGCTAGCAGAGTGCGAGAAGGTGGAAAAGACAATTGTGTGCCAGGGGCGAGCGGAGCGATGGAGGGAGCGGTTCACCCTGCGGCCCCCGGGAGGACGGACCGGAAAGCGAGCAAACAACTTAGGCCAGATTGAGCGCGCGCTTAAAAGAGCCCTTTTCGGACTCAATCTTTTTCTGTAATTGGAGAATGGCGTAGAGCACGGCTTCCGGTCGCGGCGGGCAGCCGGGCACGTAAACATCCACGGGAATCACCTGATTGCAGCCCTGCACAATGGCGTAATTATTGAAGACCCCGCCCGAAGTGGCACAAGCACCCATCGAAATCACCCACTTGGGCTCCGGCATTTGATCGTAGAGCTGGCGAATCACCGGGGCCATTTTCTGGGACAGGCGGCCAGCCACAATCATCAGGTCGGCTTGTCGGGGTGACGGGCGAAAGACTTCTGCGCCGAAGCGCGCCACGTCAAATCGGGACGCGGCCATGGACATCATTTCAATGGCGCAGCAGGCCAAGCCAAAACCCAGCGGCCAAATGGAGCTTTTGCGGGCCCAGTTTACGGCCTTGTCCAGCTGCGTGAAGATGATGCCTTCATCCTGCAGCAGTTCGCCGAAATCATCCGGCTTGGTGAGAGTGACGCTTTTGCCCAGGGTTGTTTCCATATCGTCCTCGCTTCTATTTTGGCATATGGGGTAACCGGAGACAAATCTGAGTAGGCCCAGGCGCTCGCAGATCCCGCTTTCGAAGCCCATCCTGCCGTGGGCTCGCTCCGCTAACTCCAATGACTACGGGATGGTAAGGACGACCTTGCCGAACTGCTTGCCCTTTTCGAGGTAGTTGTGTGCGGCGATGCAATCGTGGAGCGACCAGACTTTGTCCACGACCGGCTTCAAGCGGCCCTCGGCGACGAGTTTAAGGACCGTGCGCAACTCGTTCTTCGTTCCCATGTAGGAACCGAGAATCGAAAGCTGCCGGGTGAAGAGGAAACGCAGGTCGATCTTGGCATCGTAGCCGGTGGTGGCACCGCAAGTCACTAACCGGCCGGCCGGGGCCAGACTTTTGACGCTCTCTTCCCAGGTGGCCGTACCAACATGCTCGAAAACAACATCCACACCATGATTGTTCGTCAGCCGGCGCACTTCCTTGGCGATCGGCATGATGCCGTGGTGAATGGCTTCGTCGGCGCCAATCTGCTTCGCCTTTTCTAGCTTCTCATCGTTGCCCGCGGTTGCAATGACGTGCGCGCCAAAGAATTTGGCGATTTGAATTGCAGCACTTCCAACACCGCTCCCAGCGGCAAGAACCAGCACGGATTCTCCCGGTTGAAGTCCGGCGCGGGTGACCAGCATGTGCCAGGCGGTC
Organism: Candidatus Acidiferrales bacterium; assembly: GCA_963842585.1. Taxonomy (GTDB): domain Bacteria; phylum Acidobacteriota; class Terriglobia; order Acidiferrales; family UBA7541; genus Acidiferrum. Next base: position 393,216 of record CAWJHG010000006.1, on the reverse strand, counting down.
TGAAAGACGAGCGGCACGGCGGCCGCGTGCACCCAATCGAGATTTTCCGGATACGGCATGCAATTCACTTCCGGGCAGCGAACGTACTCTGCGCATCCCCCATCGGTCATAAAACCGAGATTACTGAAATCGCGGCAAAGGTTGTCGTGTCCCGCCAGACAAGCAGGGCAGCGGCCGCAGGTGATGCCGGGAGCCACAACGACTTTCTGGCCGATGTGCACATTGTGAACTTCCGGTCCGATCTTCGCGACTTCTCCCGCGACGTCGCTGCCGGGAATGTGCGGCAGGGGGATCGGTACGCCTGGCAGTCCGCGTCGGACCCAAAGGTCGAGATGGTTGAGGGCGCAGGCATGGACACGAACCAGAACCTCCTGAGCCCGGAGATGGGGCTCATTGACATCGGTATAATGCAGAACGCTTGGATCACCATGCTGGTGGAAAACGATGGCTTTCATGATCGACCTCCCAAGACAGGAGCCTGGCTCACCGACCTCCAGCCGATCTATCGGTATACGATATTATGGAGGCGCCCGGCTGGCGAGTCCACTGGGGTGACGTTACGCCGGTCGAACAGGCGTGTCCAGAGGGAGAGAATTGACAGCGGGGAAGGCGGGCCGTAGGCTGAAGGGCATGGACTTGTTTGAAGAGATCGTGAGGATGCGGCGCGCCGGAGAGCGCGGGGCGCTGGCCACGATTGTGCATACCAACGGATCGATCCCTAGCTTCGAAAGTTCGCGAATGCTGGTGCGGGAAGATGGTTCCGCCGTCGGCACCGTCGGCGGAGGCTGCGTGGAGGCCGATGTATGGGCGGCCGCGAGGGAAGTGATGCAGAAAGAGGCGCCTCGCAAGCTGGTTTTTCACCTGAACAATGAGGCGAGTTACGACAACGGGCTGATCTGCGGCGGCTCGGTGGAGGTATTCGTCGAGCCCATTCTGCCGCAACCGGTGGTCTACCTGTTCGGCGGGGGTCACGTTTCAATGGCCGTAGCAAAGGCTGCCCAGGCAGCGGGTTTCGGCATCGCTGTCGTGGACGACCGGGAATCCTTTGCAAACCAGCAGCGGTTCCCCATGGCACAGGAAATTTTCACCCGTTTTGAGGATGCCTTCGGGAAACTGCAACCGAATGGTTCGAGCTACCTGGTCATTGTCACCCGAGGGCATAAAGAGGATATGCGCGTGCTGGCGTGGGCTGTGCGCACCCAGGCGCGTTATGTGGGCATGATTGGAAGCCGACGCAAGGTGTTGAGCGTGTACAAAGCTCTCGAAAAAGAGGGCTTCCGCCTCGAAGAGTTTGAGAGAGTGTACGCCCCGATGGGACTCGAGATCGGCGCGCTGTCGCCCGAGGAGATTGCTCTCAGCATCGTCGCAGAGCTGGTTGCCGTGCGGCGCAATGCGGGATCTGCCGCTCACAAGAAATTGAAACTGGAGACGGGCAGCGTCGTCGAAACATAGAAGGGTGGCCCCATGCTGGCCGCGGTGATCCTCTCGGGCGGAGCCTCCAGCCGAATGGGCTCGCCAAAAGCCTTACTGCCCTACCGGGGCCGGCCGTTTCTTGAACATTTATTGGAAGTCACAACGCATCCGAAGATCGGAGTGCGCCGGGTGGTCCTCGGTGCCCACGCCGAGCCGATTGCAAGAGCAATTGCCTTGAAACAGGAAGAAGTTGTCGTCAACTGGGATTGGGAAAAGGGGCAACTGAGTTCGATTCTGGCGGCGTTGCGGACCCTTCCCGCGGGAACTGACGGCCTGCTGCTCTGCCTGATTGACCACCCGCTGATCAGCGTCGATTTGGTTGGCGGATTAATCCGGAAGTTCTACGAGACACGGCCAGCCATCGTTGTTCCCGTCTACGAGGGCCAGCGCGGTCATCCGGTGATTTTCTCTTCCGCATTGTATGGAGAGCTCGAGCAAGCTCCGCCCGAAGTGGGCGCGAGGAGCGTGGTGTGGGCGCATAAACTCGAAACCACGGTGTACGATACGACCGAGCAAGGCTGCGTCCTCAATTTGAACGACCCGGACACCTTCAAACGGATGACCCGATCTATTTAACGGGGTATTTCTGCGCGCTGCGGACGAGTTCTTCGAGAGCGTCGCAGGCCAGGTTCGCGGCATGGAGAGAGGCAGGCGGAAGTCCGCCAAGCGAGGCCGCGAGTGACTGGGGCGTCAGTCGGGGGAGCGAAACGAGTTCCCTGCCCTTGATCGACTCCGTCAGCAGGGATGCGCAGGCAATCGAGGCCGTGCAGCCGCGACAGAGGAAGCGCACTTCACGGATCTTGCCTCCTTCTAAGGTGGCGGCGAGATGGAGAACATCCCCGCAAACCGGGTTGCTGACCTCGATGTTCACATTCGCGCCGGGAAGATCACCGGCATTGCGCGGATGCTGAAAATGATCGAGAAGCGTTTCACTGAACATGAAGGGGATTATCGCAGGGCCGACCAGGCACGGCAATCTGGATGCCTGCGCTCGGCCTCATTTCTTAGGCGGAAGGTACTGCTTGTCGATTGCTGCGATCACCACGTAGTTCGGGTCCACCATTTCCGTAAGGTGGAGCTTTCCCACTTTGGAGAAAAGCTCGTAGGCATCGAGGTCGGAAAGTCCATAGTCGCGGTGAATCCAGCGGACCAGTTCGGTGACGGCGATTCGCACGGCGTCGTCGACCGGCCGATAGATCCCGGTGGCCATCAGTTCGTGATCGTTTTCAAGACGCGGCCACTGCGTGCTCTTTCCCTTCACGAGCGCCAACCGGAAGCGTGCCTTCATGGGAACCTCAACGGCGCTGCCGGCAACTTCGCCATCCCCCATCGCGGCGTGGCCGTCGCCAAAATAAAACAACGCGCCCGGGACGCTGACCGGCAGATAGAGAGTGTTTCCCACGCTGACTTCCGGCACATCCATATTTCCTCCAAACTCTGCGGGGACGATGGAGCTGCGCACTTCTCCGTGAGCGGGCGCCACGCCGATGCAGCCGAGAAAAGGCTTCAGGGGAAACTGAGTTTTGAAATTGGAGTCCAACGCCTGAAAGGTGATCAGCTTTTTTTCGGCGTCGATTGGGTAATACCATGCCCGCTCGGGAAGAGGCTCCTTCTCGAGCATGGGCGTGTAGTGCGTCGAGTTTGCCGCGCCAAAACCCGGACCAAAGGTACCCACCCCCTGCTTGCTGTCGACCTCGAGATCGAGGATCTGGATCACCAGCGTATCTCCCGGCTCGGCCCCATCGATATAGAAAGGGCCAGTAAGAGGATTGTCGATCTTGATGCTCGAAAAGGGATCGCCTGGCTTCTGGAGAGCGTTTCCAAAGCAATCGAGAGAGTTTGCTTCGAGGATTCCCCCCGATCTGACGTGGGCCACCGGTTCGGCGGGGCCGAAGGTGGCCTTTACGTTGTCGATGGTGGCCCGGTAGTGGACCGTATCGCCGCCGGCTGGCGCCGGAGCCTCTTGCCCTTCGAGGTGGGTAGCAAACAAGGCCAGCAGAATCAGAGTGATCAGCCGCATCGATGCCTCCGGGTTCATGGAATCGCGGATTGCATTATACTCAGCCAGCTATGGAATGCGGGAATCTGGATAGTGCATCTGAAGAGAGGTATTGTTTTGAGCGATCTGCAAGTACCTGGGACGAGGTTGCGGCAAGTGGTAGCGGCGGTCATTGAACGCGGAGACCGGCGACTGCTGATCGGGCAGAGGCGGCGGGACGATACCTCGCCGCTAAAGTGGGAATTTCCCGGCGGTAAAGTGCGTGAAGGGGAGAGGTTAGAGGAGGCGCTGGCGCGGGAACTTCGGGAAGAATTGACCGTGACGCTGACCAAGAGCCAGGAGATCGCCCGCGTGCGGCACCGCTACGCGCACTACCGGGAAGAGCTGGAGATTCATTTCTTTGCCGCCCAGTTTGCTGAACCGGAGATCGCCCCGAAAACGTTCGAACAAGTGGCCTGGGTGCTGCCGAAGGAGTTGGGACAGTACGAATTTTTGCCTGCCAATCTCGAGTTGATTGGCCATCTGGCCACGGGAAAGCTAAAGCCAGGGGAAGTATTGGCGCAGCTTCCCTAATTCACGACCGCCTTGTGTGATGCAGCCAGGGTGCAAGGCCGTGCCGTAGCGCCTAAGGCAACCGGCGCGTCTCCTCCCTTGCGGACCCGGCTCGACGGCGCAATGCTATCGAAGTGACTCGAAAATACCAGGACCAGTGAACCGCATGGCAGAAGCAAAGCCCGTGCTCCTCCCGGGCAGCAGTTCTGAGGCAGTGTTTGACCGACGCATCTGGGCGTGTTGTGCACTGCTCTTTCTTTTCACCCTCCTGCTGTACGCCCGCACGCTCAAAAACGGTTTCATCAACTACGATGATCCGGCATACGTCACGCGAAATGCGCAGGTTCAGCAGGGTCTTTCGCTAGAGAATCTCCGCTGGGCGCTCGCGAGCACGAGCGAGGCAAACTGGCATCCACTTACATGGCTATCGCACATGGCGGATGTTACTATTTTCGGCCCGAACCCCGCCGGACATCACCTTACGAGCATTCTCCTTCATGCCTGCAATGCGGTTCTGCTGCTCCTGCTGCTGTATTCGGGAACGGGACATCGGGGACGAAGCCTCATGGTGGCAGCACTTTTTGCCGTCCACCCGCTCAATGTGGAAAGTGTCGCGTGGGTTGCGGAGCGCAAATCCGTCCTATCCACTTTGTTTTTCTTGCTGGCGATCGGCGCCTATGGAGCCTACGTTCAGAGAAAGTCCGCGGTCCGCTATGCGGCCGTCAGCGTGCTGTTTGCGCTGGGGCTCATGGCCAAGCCCATGGTCATCACCCTTCCCTGCCTGCTGCTGCTTCTGGATTATTGGCCGCTGAATCGAATTGCGGTTCCCCTAACGGACTCCTCTTCCAGCGGATTCCTGCTCTCGGCCGTAAAATGCTTTGCGGAGAAACTGCCGCTGTTCGCCCTGTCGATCGGGAGCGCGGTCATTACCATCATCGCGCAGCACCGGGGAGGCGCCATCGGGGAGACCCTGCTTTTACCGTTGCGGTACAGGGCAGAAAACGCAATCTATTCCTACGTGGCTTACCTTGTCAAAGCTCTCTGGCCGGTTCCTCTTGCCGTGTTTTATCCCCATCCCGAGGGTCGGCTTGGCCCCGCGCTCGTTGCGGGTTGCGCCCTGCTGCTGGTGGTTTGCTCTCTTCTTTGCTGGCAATGGCGGGAGCGTCGGTATCTGTTGACGGGCTGGTTGTGGTACCTCCTGGCGCTGGTACCGGCGATCGGGATCATCCAGGTCGGTCGCCAGGGGATGGCGGATCGCTACGTATACATCCCGCTGATGGGTATTTTTGCGGCCGTAGTCTGGGCTGCGGCGGAGTGTCTGAACTCGAGAATTTTGCCCCCCCTGCTCGCTGCACTTTCAGCCGGCGTCGTGCTCGCTTATGCTTCCGTCACGCTGATCGAGATCGGCTATTGGAAAAACAGCTACACGCTGTTCGAGCAGGCCGTTTCGGTCACCAGAGAGAATGGCACGGCGGAATTGAATCTCGGCGAGGCGCTGACCGAACAAGGACAGGCCGGCCTGGCCGAGCCACATTTCCGAAATGCGATTCGCTATGCGCCTGGCTTGGGCGTAGCACACTATGACCTGGCGACCATTCTCCAGCGCCAGGACCGCACGGCGGAGGCTCTCGACCAATACCAGCAGGCGCTTCCCCGGATGAGCGATCCGCTCGAACTCGCGCAGACGCACAATAATTTGGGCGTGCTCTATAAAGGCCGCGGGGAATATGCGAAAGCGCTCGAGCAATTTGAACTGGCTGTGCAGCTCAATCCCAACGAAGTGAACAGCTACCTGGGCATGGGGTTGGTGCACTTTGAATTGGGACAGACCGATCAGGCCATGGCCAGCTTCACCCAGGCGAGCAAAAGAGCACCCTCTCCACTCGCTTGGTTCTGGATCGGGCGATGCCACGAAGCGCGGGGAGAGAAGGACCTGGCGATCGAGGCTTATCAGCTCACGCTGAGGCTGGCACCGCAGTTCGCGGAAGCGCAAACGCGACTGGCCCTATTGCAGCAAAGTAAAGAATAACTCGGACGTTTCCAGAAGATCGTTTCGACTGCAGAGTTAGTGCGGAGCGGGCCCAAAATACTGGTAATGTCAGGTGATCTTCCATTCGAACAGGACGTCTTCGGCCTTTGGTCCTTGGCCATTATTATGAACAACCAGATACCGGCCCGAAGCCGCCTCGCGATCCACAACGATGCCGATGTGCGGGATATTGCCGCCAAGATCCCAACTGACCAGGTCGCCCGGATGGTAGTCAGAGGCATTGCCGGTGATCGGCAAACGCTCACCTTTCCTCGCAAAAAATAACATCAGGTTGGGAACACGCCGATGATCGATGTTGCTGTCGGTACGAAAAGTCATCCAACGCAGGTGATTCGGATATTCCCAAAAATGGGCCTGCATGTCTTCGTGGACTTCCTTTTGCAGATCAATTCCCAGAGCGCGGTGGGAGCGGATGACCTCATCTGTGCAAACACCCGTGTTCCCTGGGACACCGCCGCCTGGATAAAGGATGCGCACGTAGGCAGGGTCGTAGCGAACAGCATGGTGCGTGCGCTCGATGGCCGCCTCCGACAACTTCTCTAGGAAAACCTGTCGCTCGAATTCGCCCGGCCCCGCCCCGGCTGCCCATGGCAATCAATGGAATAGGGCAAAAGACAGGAGCAGCGATCCTGTCACAGAGTGGATTCGAGCTCGACTCACGCTATGGCCGTCCTTAGGACGTGACCGGGTTCGGCTTGTCGGGGTTGATGCCCAGGTCTTTGATGGCGTTCTGGACGGTAGCTTCGCCGACCAGGCCATCCTGCGCGAGTTCGTGCAACGTGGCGACAGCGATGAAGCGTGCGTCAACTTCGAAGAAGTCGCGGAGAGATTCGCGGCCTTCACTGCGGCCGAAGCCGTCGGTGCCCAGGGTAGCGATCCGGCGGGGAACCCACTTCGAGATCATCGAAGGAAGTACCTTCAGATAGTCGGTGGCAGCAACGAAAACTCCCTGTTCCCCCTCGAGGCACTGGGTAACGTAGGGGACGCGCGGAGTTTCATCGGGATGAAGGCGATTCCAGCGCTCCACCTCGACAGCGTCGGTATAGAGACATTTGTAGCTCGTAACACTCCAGACGTCGGCGGCAACGCCGTAGTTTTTCTCCAGTATTTCCTGGGCGCGGATGACTTCGTTCAGGATAGCGCCGCTGCCGAACAGTTGCGCGCGGAGCTTGGATTTCTTGTTGGTCGCGGCATGGAATTTGTACATGCCCTTCAGGATGCCTTCCTCGACGCCCTTGGGCATTGCGGGCATGGGATAGGGCTCATTCATGACCGTGATGTAATAAAAGATATTTTCGCCGTCCTTGTACATCCGACGGATCCCATCCTGAATGATGACGGAAATTTCGTAAGCGTAAGCAGGGTCGTAGGCGAGCAAGTTCGGAACCGGGAGCGCGAGGACGTGGCTGTTGCCGTCCTGGTGCTGCAGCCCTTCGCCTGACAGCGTGGTCCGGCCGGAAGTGCCTCCGAGCAGGAATCCGCGCGAACGCATGTCGGCGGCCGCCCAGATGAAGTCCGCGATGCGCTGAAAACCAAACATGGAATAGTAGATAAAGAACGGAATGGTATCGATGCCGTGCGTCGAATACGCCGTGCCGGCAGCGATGAAGGAGGCCATGGAACCGGCCTCAGTAATTCCCTCTTCGAGAATCTGGCCGTTCTTGGTCTCCTTATAATAGAGCAGCGTGTTGACATCCACGGGTTCATATTTCTGGCCGACACTCGAATAAATGCCGACGGTCCGGAAAAGCGACTCCATACCGAAGGTGCGGGCTTCGTCGGGAACGATGGGAACAATGAGCTTGCCGATTTCCGGGTCCTTGAGCATCTTGCGAAGCATGGCGACGAACGCCATGGTCGTAGAAACTTCGCGGCCGTCGCTGCCATCATGGAATTCGCGGAAGAGTTCGTCGTGATCGGCCACCAGAGGTTTCGAGCGCACCTTGCGTTCGGGCATGTAGCCGCCGAGGGATTCGCGGCGTGCACGGAGATAACGGATTTCTTCGCTATCCTCCGCAGGACGGTAGAAGGGCACTTCACCCAGGGCTGCATCGCTCAGGGGGATGCCAAAGCGGGAACGGAATTCACGGAGTTCGTCCTCGTTCAGCTTTTTCTGCTGGTGGGTGACGTTCTTGCCTTCGCCGGCTTCTCCGAGGCCGTACCCCTTGATGGTACGGGCCAGGATGACGGTTGGTCCCCCTTGATGTTCGGTAGCGGCCTTATAGGCGGCGAAAACCTTGCGGGGATCGTGCCCCCCCAGGCGAAGGCGGCGCAGTGCCTCATCGGGAAGAGGCTCAACGAGCTTCAGTAGGCGAGGATCGCTGCCAAAGAAAAACTGGCGGATGTAGTCGCCCGAGGAAACCACCAGCTTCTGGTACTCCCCGTCCACCATCTCTCCCATGCGTTTGACGAGGAGGCCTTCGGAATCACGCTCGAGAATGGGATCCCATTCCGAGCCCCAAAGTACCTTGATGACGTTCCACCGTGCCCCGCGGAAGGCGGATTCGAGTTCCTGAATGATCTGGCCATTGCCGCGAACCGGGCCGTCGAGCCTCTGAAGGTTACAGTTGATAACGAAAATGAGGTTGTCCAGCTTTTCGCGGGAAGCCAGCGTGATGGCTCCGAGCGATTCCGGCTCGTCGGTTTCCCCATCACCGAGGAAGGCCCACACTTTGGCATCGGTCCGCGGCTTCAGTCCCCGGTTTTCAAGATAGCGGTTAAAACGCGCCTGATAGATGGCCATGAGCGGACCGAGACCCATCGAGACGGTCGGAAACTCCCAGAAATCGGGCATCAACCAGGGATGTGGATAGGAAGAGAGTCCGCCGCCGGCCTTGAGTTCGCGCCGGAAATTTTCAAGCTGCTGGATGCTGATGCGGCCCTCAAGAAAGGCCCGCGAATAAATCCCCGGGGCAGCGTGACCCTGGAAATAGACGGTGTCGCCTTCAAAATTGTCCGATCGCGCGCGGAAAAAGTGATTGAAGCCGACTTCATAGAGAGTCGCAGCCGAAGCATAGGTGGAAATATGACCGCCGATGTTGTGTTCCAGTCGGTTGGCGCGCACAACCATGGCCAGTGCGTTCCAGCGGATAAGCGACTTGATACGCCGCTCGAGTTGCTGGTCGCCGGGGAACAGCGGTTCGAGACGTGCCGGGATGGTGTTGGCGTAAGGGGTGTTCGCTGTAAAGGGCAGGTCGATGCCGCTGACCGTCGCATGGGCACGCAGGCGCTCCAGAATTTCACGAGCCACATCCGGTCCGCTCGAAAGCAGGACCGAATCAAGGGACTCCAACCATTCCTGGATTTCAACGTCCTCGATGTGACGCGGAGCGAATGTTTCCTGGTCCATAGGAGCGATTGCCTTTCCTTCCTGCCGCCGGGCGACCACGGGATTACTTACACTTATACGTCAACCACGCCCAATTTATAAGAATACACCTTCGAGCGGAAGTGCGCACAAACCGGCGTAGAGATTTTCTCGATTCGATACAGTGAATTTTCAAATGGTGAGCTTCGGCAGCGCGCGGATACGGGGAGGCCTAAGCGGGCGGCAGCTCCGCCGTGCTGCGAACCGAGATCAGAGAGTCCTGCCGCCGTCGATGACCAGTACCTGCCCAGTGATGAACTCGGCGGAGATCAAAAACAGGACTGCATCGGCAATCTCTTCCGGGCGGCCGGAACGGCCGAGGGGGGCGCGCTTCATAAAATCCTCCTGCCATTCCAGGGGGTCGCCGGGCATGGTGATGGTACCGGGAGCGAGAGCGTTCACACGGACTGCGGGGGCCAGTTCTTTTGCCAGCACCCGGGTCAGAAGGACAACGCCGGCCTTCGAGATGGAGTGAGGGAGGAAGTCACGCCAGCCGAGCAGGCCTCCAATATCCGCGAAGTTGATGATGATTCCGCGGCCGGATTTAGCAAGGTACGGAGCAGCCGCCTGAGCGCAAAAGAACGGAGCCTTCAGATTGGTATCGAGAGAAGCGTCCCAGGACTGTTCGGTGGTTGTGCCAAACTTGGTTTCCAGAAAGTTTGCGGCATTGTTCACCAAGATATCGAGATGACCAAAGTGAGCGTCGGCATCGACAACCAGCCTCTGGATCGCGGAGACATCCCTGAGTTCGGCGGAGAAAGCAGCCGCCCGCCGCCCCATTTTTTCAATCGAGGACACGACTTCTCGAGCCTCATCGGCAGATTTTCCGTAATGCACGGCGATATCGGCACCTTCGCTCGCGAGCCGCAAGGCGACAGTGCGGCCGAGTCGCTTTGCCGCGCCAGTGACCAGCGCTACTCGGCCTTGCAATTTCTTTTCTTCTGCCATGCCGCAAAGGTAGCACAACCCCTGATAGAATCGCGACGAGATGAGGTGCCTCGATGAAACTGGACCTGCTGGCGATTGCCGCCCACCCCGACGACGTGGAGCTCACATGCGGGGGTACGCTGCTGAAAATGGCCCAAAAGGGTTACAAGACCGGAATTCTCGACCTGACCGAGGGAGAGATGGGTACCCGCGGGACACGGGAGACGCGCGCCAGGGAAGCCGCTCGGGCTGCGAAAATCCTCAAGGTCTCCTGGCGCGGAACCTTGGGAGTCCCTGATTCCGACGTGCAATCCACGCGGCAGCACAAGCTGCGGCTAGCCAGAGCGATCCGCCGGATGCGCCCGCACACCGTCATTCTTCCCTATTGGGAGGCGCGCCACCCGGATCACTATCACGCCTCAACCCTCGGCTATGAAGGATGCTTCCTGGCAGGGCTGAAGCAGCTGCCAATCGACGGCGAACCCTTCCGGCCGTTCAAGATTTTGTATGCGACATCGTTCGAAGGCATGCCTCCCACATTCATCGTGGACGTGACCAGGCAGTACGAAGCGCGGCGCAAGGCCATTCTGGCATACGGCTCGCAGTTTCGCCCCGCAGCGAGCGTGAAGAAGCAGAAGGTGTACCTGGCCATCGATGAACTGGATCCAAAGATGGACTTGCTGGCGCGGCATTTTGGTCAGATGATCGGCGTTCGCTACGGAGAACCGTTCCTGCAAAAAGAATTGATGGCCGTAGAGGATGTGGTGAGGCTGTCTGTCCGCTCCATCTGAGCCCGCCGATTTGCTTGTTGGACAGTGATCCGGCGCACCCATCCGGGCACCGTCCGACCGGGGTCATCGAGAACAGGTTACCAATCCGAGTGTCGGCTGCCTAGTGCACGCGACGAACGCCGCGTTGCCGCGGTCGGTGCTTTGCATCAAAAACCCGCGGAAGTGCGCTCCTGAGGACTCCTCAAACTGGCAAAACGACACCTTAATCGTGTTGTTTGACGTGAGGCCATACCCGGTACATGACCGTGAACAGGAACGCGGTGGTAAGACCAAAGAGAATCCATCCATTCAATGCCTCGAGGGCCCCCATCAGCTGCCAATGCGCTTCCAAATGAACGTTGGTATGGCCGTAGGTGGTCATCGCGCTGAGCGAATACAGCATGGCCGATCGTCGGTCGGGTGCCGCTCCGAGCAGAACGAAGGCAGCGGCCCAAATCGCCGCTTCAAAACCGTGCAGGATCGTGGCAGAAAGCGCGGTGCCACCCATGAGCATCACCGAAACTGTGCTCGGCAGATGGTGCTTGCCATTTCTGTTCAGCACCACCGCCACTCGTCTGTCTATCTCTGCGAGCCCAAAGGAGTGGATGACTACAGTCAGGGCAATAAGCGGAAGGCTCCAAGCCCAATCGACACTCCAGGGAGAAAGAACGTTCGGACTCATGGACAGCCCTCATCACCCTTGCCCACCAGACTTCGAATGGGTCCGGGCTCATTAAATCCCATCTTGTCGGGTAATCGGTGCGTTGAATACAGTTTTCAACGGCGTAGCTTCCATTCAGTTACGTCGGTAGGTCGATTCGAGGGAAATGCGGGATTTCTCAGGTTTTCGGGTTCTCGACTGCGGAAGGCAGAGGCTGCCTACCGCGCGCCGCGGGATCCCTAACTTGTTCCCGCCGCGGTGGCAAGGCACAGCACCGGACCTGATTGACTTAAAACCCCGACAGGAGGTCGATCTCAATGCGCTGGCGATGCCGATGCTGTCCTTCCCCCCATAAATGTCCTGTCGAATCTTCCCAGCTCCAGATCCCTGTGGGCTTCGACCAAACACCTGCGGAGGTTACACCCCTAGGACGGAGCTTCCAATCAGCGAGGTACCCGCTCCCTATGTAGTGGGTAAAAAGGCCGTACGAATCTGAAGGCCGTTCTGCAACCGAAAAAGACGAGACGAAAAGTGATGCTCTGGGTGTCTTTAGACAGAATCGTCTTCCATGGCGGGTGTAAAGCCTGGGATGTTTTGGCCTTCCGGGGTGCGCTCCACCTTGATGCGGACCTGGTGCTGGTCTTCCGCGCCGGACTTTCGCAAGACCACGATAGTGCTGAGAGCTTCCGTATAGACTCGGGTGACCAGAAACGTGTCCCCGGTCTCCAATTTCTTCCAAAGCTGGCCGATCTGAATTCTTCGTGCTGTCATCGTTGCTGTCAATGACTGTAGATAGCCCGGAATGAAGTGTCAACTGTCGTTTCACGAAGGTTGCCCAGGGGACGGCCCCTCCCAGGCTGAGAAATGCAGGAAACCTTCCCGTAGGCCCACACATCCTAGGATAAGGGACAAGGTTTAAAGGACGCTGCGGGTGTATACTCCGTGGTAGGTGGGGAGGTAGAAGGATGCGAAAATCGCGACAATTTGCCATCGGATTGCTCCTGACGGCCTGTTTGCTGACATGGCCTGCCCACACACCCGCACAAAGCCAACCTGCCCCTACACCCCCACAAACCCAGACTCAGCCCCAAAACCCGTGTCCGCAGCAGCCCGCGCAAGGGCAACCTGCGACCGGTAGCCAAACAGCCCCGGCCACCCAGCCTCAGGCGACCAAGACCGACAGCCAGGGTTGTCCGGATCAGAGCAGTACCACCCCTGCAACGACGCCGGCAAGTTCCGGCCAGGCGACCGGAGACACACCCGTCCCTCAGCAGCAGACGGTCCATCCGAAGAATTCGAAGGACGATGTGGACGCCATCGGTAACCGGAACGTCGGCAAGGGCGTCAACTTCTATTCGCTCGAACACGAAATTGCTTTGGGGAAACAGCTCGCACAGGAAGTGGAACGCAGCTCAAAGATGATCGACGACCCGGTGGTTACGGAATACGTGAACCGCGTGGGACAGAACCTGGTTCGAAACTCGGACGCCCAAGTTCCCTTCACCATCAAAGTGATCGATTCTGACGAAGTCAACGCCTTTGCGCTCCCCGGCGGTTTTTTCTATGTCAATAGCGGATTGATCCTGCGCGCGCAGGAAGAATCGGAACTAGCGGGTGTGATGGCCCATGAGATATCGCACGTCACCGCGCGGCACGGCACAAAGAACGCGACCAAGGGCGAAATCATGCAATTGGCCACTATTCCGCTCATTCTGCTCGGCCCGGGGGGCTGGGCGGGTTATGGCATTTACGAGGCACTGCAGCTCGCGATCCCGATGTCCTATTTGAAGTTTTCCCGCGATTCGGAAAAAGAAGCGGACTTCCTCGGCATTGAGTATATGTACAAAGCCGGCTACGATCCAAACTCCTACGTGACCTTCTTTGAACGGATCCAGGCTGACGAGAAGCGTCGTCCGGGAACTATTCCCAAGATCTTCTCGACCCACCCTCCGACACCGGAAAGAATTGCGGACGCCCAGAAAGAGATTGCGCGGATTTTACCGGAAAAGGACGAGTATATTGTCACAACTTCGGAGTTCGACTCCGTGAAAGCGCGACTGCGCAACGTCATGTTTGCACGCAAGGTGCAGGACAACGGCCCGGGTAAACCAACACTGCGCACCAAGACAGAGCAGACCACAAAGCAGGGACAAGGACAGACGGATCCAAACAGCAGCGACGACGATCGCCCAACGTTGAAGCGCCGGCCGGATGACGATAGCTCGGCGCCGACCAATAATAATCCGTGATTCTCGAAGCTTAGCAAAGGCGAGTTACCAGCAGAAAGAGGGGCGACTAAACATCGCCCCTGTTTCTTTTGGTATCAAGGGTTCTTAGGGAGAAAAAGCGCAAAGCCCAGTCTGGGGCGGATATTGATGGGGCGGACGCGTCGAAATTTGATTTCAGTGATTGCCTGATCTTCGAAGCTCGCTTCACCTGCGGGTAGCAAGGTTGATCGATAGCTCGTGACGGAAGGGACGAATGCCGGGGATGCGTCCTGGGCCTGCAGATTTCTACAAGCGGTGGCCGGCCTTTTGGTGCTCTTCAGGGGCCGCCGAGATACCCTGGCGACGAAGTTCTTCGGCGTAGTATTTGCGGAAAAGCACATCCCACTCTTCGCTGCCTTCGAGGATTTCCTTTTTCTGCGAGGTAATGCGCTTGCGAACCTCGACCTCCATCTTTTCTTCTTCTTTCAGCGCGTTGCTGAGAGTCTGCACAACGTGCTGGCGGATGGTGTCGCGGTCTTCGACAAACTCGACTTCGTTGGTCTGGACCAACAGGTCAACGACCTGATGGGAAATACGGACAATTTTTTCGCGGCTCAATCGCATGGTTCTGAGTAGTGCCTATCCCTTCCTTAGCGCAATATCAGTTTACGGTCCCGGGCAAGCTGGCCTTTTACTTTCTTGAACATCTCCTGGTAGGAGACCCCGGTGCGGCGCATCTCATCCTGGTATTGAGTCAGAATCGTGCGCACCTCTTCGTTAATCTTGTCTTCAATGGTTATCTCTTCGAGCATACGGAGGCGGACACGGGTAATCACCGTTTCCTGGTCCTTTTCCTTAATTTCTACCAGATTGCCCTCGAGAAGTTTCTTGACCACTTCCGAGGCCATGTGGCCCACATAATCGCGGTTCAGCAGCATGTCGGTCGGGTTCCTTGAATAATTGGCGAACTATGAGTGTACTGGCTGCAGGAGAAATTCGCAACAAAGGTGGAACTTTTTCAGAAAGATGCGCGTTGCGTTGACGACTCAGACGGCTTCCTGTAGGATTAACAAATGTGAGCAGTTTGGGCGGTTAGCTCAGTTGGTTAGAGCGCCTGCCTTACAAGCAGGAGGTCGCAGGTTCGAGCCCTGCACTGCCCACCATACCGCATCGCAAGCTGCGGGGACGTAGTTCAGTTGGTTAGAACGCTGCCCTGTCACGGCAGAGGTCGCGAGTTCGAGTCTCGTCGTCCCCGCCATTTCTTTCCAAGGAGTTACCGGACGTGACACCGGAAACTCCTTCCCACAATCCAATCCACAGCTTCGACTGTATGCCCCCTCCCGATTTGAATCCCGCGGCATCGAGGAGCACCGACGCGTCTCTGAGCCCGTTCGTTGACTTCACTTCTGGTCATTCATACTATTGCAGCCTGAGCGCCATGATCGGTCAAACCATCTCGCATTATCGCATCATTGAGAAGCTGGGCGGCGGCGGGATGGGTGTCGTCTACAAGGCAGAGGACACGGAACTTGGTCGCTTCGTCGCTCTCAAATTCCTGCCTGAAGACCTAGCCAGTGACCCGCAGGCATTGGAACTCTTTCGTCGTGAGGCTCGTGCTGCGTCCGCACTCAACCATCCGAACATCTGCACCATCCACGAGATCGGCAAGCACGGTGACCAGTCCTTCAACGTGATGGAGTATCTGGAAGGGGTGACGCTGAAGCATCGGATTGCCGGAAAACCCTTAGACATCGAAACTGTGCTGTCGCTGGGTATTGAGATAGCCGATGCGCTCGATGCTGCCCACACGGCTGGCATCATCCATCGCGACGTCAAGCCTGCGAACATATTCGTGACCAAACGCGGTCACATCAAGATTCTCGATTTCGGGCTGGCGAAGGTAACGTCTGTCCCAAGCTCGCTGGACGCTGGCGCAGCCGCACAATCGACCGTGACGCTGGATGAGCACCTGACGAGTCCCGGGTCGACAGTGGGAACCATCGTCTACATGTCCCCGGAACAAGTCCGAGCGAAAGAACTGGATTCGCGCACAGACCTATTCTCATTCGGCGCTGTGCTGTATGAGATGACGACGGGAACGCTGCCCTTCCGAGGGGAGAGCACGGGGCTGGTGTTCGACTCTATCCTCAATCGCACCCCAGTTCCTTCAGTTCGACTGAATCCCGACGTTCCGCCAAAGCTGGAAGACATCATCAACAAGTGCCTGGAAAAGGATCGCAAGCTTCGCTACCAGCACGCCTCCGACATTCGCACCGACCTCCAACGGCTGAAGCGGGACTCTGATAGCGGTAAGACCCCTGCTACACAAGCATCGTCTGAGCAGACGCTCAAACGTCGCAAACTCTGGGCTGTTCCAGCTGCCTGTGTCGCCGTCATCGGACTGGCGGCTGTTGGTACTTGGTATTTGCGATCCGGCAGAACAGCGACTCAGATTGATTCCATTGCCGTGCTGCCCTTCACCAACGGCGCTGGAGATGCCAACACCGACTATCTAAGCGACGGGATCACCGAATCATTGATCGACAACCTCGCACATGTGCCGCAGTTGAAGGTGAAGTCCCGCAACTCTGTATTCCGATACAAAGGGAAGGATGTTGACGTGCAAAGGGTCGGCAATGAGCTTGGCGTGCCTGCGCTGGTGAGTGGGAGAGTGGTGCCGCGTGGTGACAGCATCGAAGTGAGTGCGGAGCTTACCGATGTTAGGGACAACACCGAAATCTGGGGGCAGCACTACAGCGGCAAGAGCAGAGACATCATCTCGTTGCAACAGCAGATTGCGGGCGACATCGCAGAAAAGTTGCGTTCCAAGATCAGCACTTCAGAAAAGCAGCAAGTCACCAAGCAGGGTACGCAAAATCCGGAAGCCTACGAGTTGTATTTGAAGGGGCGTTACTACTGGAACAAACAAACTCATTCGGACGTTGCTACCGCAATCTCCTATTTCAATCAAGCCATCGCCAAAGACCCCAGCTACGCTTTGGCGTATTCGGGTCTGTCCGATGCCTATGGCGACTTGCCTGACTTTGGTGGCACCGCCAACGAAGACTATCCGAAGTCGAATGCCGCCGCCCGCAAGGCACTAGAGTTGGACTCGACCTTGGCTCGTCCCCATGCCTCTCTGGGCAGCAACGAGATGGATTACGACTGGGATTTTGCCGGAGGAGAGGCTGAGTACAAGAAGGCTTTCGAACTCGACCCTAACGATGCCACGGCGCACCAGTGGTACGCGCACGATATCGGCTTCATTGGGGGCAGGGAGCAGGAAGCCCTTGCTGAAGTCAATCGTGCTCACCAGCTCGAGCCGCTGTCACCGAGCATCAGCTTCACGGTTGGAGAAGTTCACATGCGGGCACGACGCTTCGATGAGGCCATTGCCGTCTGCAAGAAGTTGGCAAATGATGACCCGACATTCGCCATGGCGCACTCTTGTTTGGCCCATGCGTATTGGGGGAAACGCACGTACCCGCAGGTGATTGAAGAATGGAAGACCTATGGCGAGCTTTCTGGTGACCGAAACGAATCTGAATTCGTTTCTGCTCTGGAACAAGGATTTCGTTCAGGGGGCTGGAAGGGTGCTCTCAGCAAAGGCATTGAAGCCCGGCTACCGCAACGCAAGACTGGCGACTCGTCTGCGTACAGGATTGCTGAGCTTTATGCCGACTTGGGAGACAAAGAACGAGCCTTGCAGTGGCTCAACACCGCTTATCAGGAGCGCGATGGGCTGCTGGAGGGTTTGAAGACCGACTTCTTACTCGACCCCCTCCGCTCCGACCCACGGTTTGCCGAGTTGGTGCAGAAGGTGGGGTTGCCACAGTAGCGAAGGCGAAGGCAACTGGGCTTCTCACCCTCTGGGAAGACGCCGACCCCGACATCCCCATCCTGAAGCAAGCCAAAGCCGAGTACGCCAAACTGCAATAGTTGAGACACGTTCTGACCATGGGAGGGCGCACCAACGGATTCGGTGCTTAATTCCCAAGCCCAGAATCGCTGCAACGCGAGAAAAGCTTACCCACAAATTTACCCACAGAGAACGGTTCCTACAGTCCCATTCAGCGACTGGCAGCCCCCGCGAGAATGTAAGTCGCTGATAAGACGTGTATGCCTAGACTGTCACGGCAGAGGTCGCGAGTTCGAGTCTCGTCGTCCCCGCCATTTCTTTCCAAGGAGTTACCGGACGTGACACCGGAAACTCCTTCCCACAATCCAATCCACAGCTTCGACTGTATGCCCCTTCCCGATTTGAATCCCGCGACATCGAGGAGCACCGACGCGCCTCTGAGCCCGTTCGTTGACTTCACTTCTGGTCACTCATACTATTGCAGCCTGAGCGCCATGATCGGTCAAACCATCTCGCATTATCGCATCATTGAGAAGCTGGGCGGCGGGGGGATGGGTGTCGTCTACAAGGCAGAGGACACGGAACTTGGTCGCTTCGTCGCTCTCAAATTCCTGCCTGAAGACCTAGCCAGTGACCCGCAGGCATTGGAACGCTTTCGACGTGAGGCACGCGCTGCGTCCGCACTCAACCATCCGAACATCTGCACCATCCACGAGATCGGCAAGCACGGTGACCAGTCCTTTATCGTGATGGAGTATCTGGAAGGGGTGACGCTGAAGCATCGGATTGCCGGCAAGCCTTTGGAGATCGGGGAGGTACTGTCGTTTGGAATCGAGATCGCGGACGCACTCGATGCCGCCCACTCCGCAGGCATCGTGCATAGGGACATCAAGCCCGCGAATATCTTCCTGGCCAAGCGCGGTCATGCCAAGATTCTGGATTTCGGGTTGGCCAAGGTGTGTACACCCAAAAACGCGACTGGCAACGAGCCAACACTTGCTACAGGGGAATTTGACCCTGACCATCTCACGAGTCCAGGCACTGCTGTAGGAACTATCGCGTACATGTCGCCGGAGCAGATACGAACGAGAGAACTGGATGCCCGCACGGATTTGTTTTCCTTTGGTGCTGTTCTCTATGAAATGGCGACAGGAACATTACCGTTCCGTGGCGAAAGCACAGGAGTCATTTTTGAGTCGATCCTTAGCCGCAACCCGGTTTCCCCGGTTCGACTCAACCCCGATCTGCCGCCCAAGCTCGAAGAGATCATCAACAAGTGTCTGGAAAAAGATCGCAATCTCCGCTACCAGCACGCTTCCGACATCCGCACCGACCTGCAACGGCTTACTCGGGATACGGAGTCGGCGCGAGTGGCGGTGGCGCAGCCAACGACACCGCCGAAGAGGCGCTCACCTTGGCTTGCCGCTGCGGTCGGGATCGCAGTGCTCACCGTCGTCGTGCTGATTGGCGCGAGACGGAAGGGTTCCAGTCCGATATCGCAGACGATGCTGTCGCAACTGACCTTTGCCGAGGGTATCGAGGAATATCCCGCGTGGTCACCCGATGGCGGGTCGCTGCTGTACACTGGCGAGGTCGGCACAATCCGGAAGATTTTCCGCAAGGACTTGGGTTCCGGTCAGGACACGCAACTGACGCACGGTGACTTTGATGAACTCCAGCCAACGTGGTCGCCCGATGGAAGGCAAGTTGCGTTCGTGCGAGCGCGCCAGCCCGGCGTTAAGCTCCAGCCCGGCGACGTGTTCGGGCTTTTCCAAGATGCCGACGTATGGCTGCTTGATCTCGCGTCCGGCTCGGAAAACAAGCTTGTCGAGAATGCCTTCAACCCGGCTTACTCGCCGGATGGGCAGCACATCGCAGTGGATGCGTCCTGGGCAAGCCCACGTCGGATTTGGCTGCTTGACCGCCAAGGTCATAATCCGCAGCAGATCACGACAGACACGAGCGAGGAGGTTGCCCACGTAGCGCCCCGTTGGTCTCCCGATGGCAGGAAGATCGTGTTCCAAAACCTTGCGCGGACAAAGTTCGACATCCGAACGGTAAATCTCGACTCGAAGCAGATGAATTGGATCACGAACGACTTCTTCACCAACATTCGTCCGGCATGGTCGCCGTCAGGCAAGTTCATCTACTTTTCTTCCTATCGCAGCGGTGGCATCAACATCTGGCGAGCCCCAGTGAAAGAGGATGGAGCCCTCAGCGGCTCGTTCCAACAGGTGACTGCCGGAGCCGGGCAGGACGTAGAGGTAGCTGTCTCACCTGATGGCAAGCGCCTTGCTTACGCCACGCTACGCCAGAACGCCGACATCTGGAGACTTCCGGTCTCCCCGCAGACTGGGCTTGCGACGGGACCACCGGAGGCTGTTATCAGCACGACACGGGAGGACAGCAGGAGTGCATGGTCACCCGACGGCACGATAATCGCCTTCAACTCCGACCGCGCCGGGGACATGAACATCTGGCTGTTCACACTCTCCGACTCGAGCACACGTCAACTCACCACTGGGCACGGGGGCGACTTCCAGCCAAACTGGTCGCCCGACGAGAAAAAGATCGTGTTCTTCTCCTCGCGTTCGGGGAACCCGAACATTTGGGAAGTGGAGATCGCGACCGGGGCTTTGAAGCACCTGACCTCCAATTCCAGCGAGAACGTGAATCCGTTCTATTCTCCGGACGCAAAGCTTATCGCGTACCAATCCGACCAAAGCGGTCGGCTGGAGGTCTGGGTCATGAACGCTGATGGCAGCAATCCGCGTCAGTTGACCAACGTTGGGATCACGGGACACTTCATGCGATGGACTGCGGACAGCACCGCTGTCGTCTTTCGCTGCACGTGCAGCGGAAAGCCTGCAACGATGAAGGTGTCGGTCGCCGGAGGCGATCCTCAACGATTCGCCGAGGGGATGATGGGCGGCGCACACATGTCGTTTTCACCAGATCGCACGCGCATCATGGATGTGGTGGGACACAGGGTGCTCTGGGTCTCGTCAGTCAACGGAGGGAAGCCAGAAAAAGTCTACGAATTCCCCGACTCTGACGTGCGGATCGACTACCCAATCTGGTCGCCGGACGGCAAGTGGGTGATGTTCGACCGCTTCCGTCCGCAGGGAGGCGACATCTGGGCGATCAGCGGAGTGGAATGATCTTGGGGTTACCCACCTGAAGCAAGCCAAAGCGAAGTACGCGAAGCTGCGATAGCCCCTGCTGTACCTAGCCCGTGGCGGCCACCGGATCAACGATGCATCGGTGCTCGATTCTCGAGCGCAAAACGCCTTCTCTACGAGAGATTCTTATCCACAATTTTACCCACAGAATACGGTTGTTACAGTCGTTTTAAGCGACTTGGTAGCCCCCGCCATTTCATTTCAAGGAGTTACCGGACGTAATACCGGAAACTCCAACCCACAATCCAACCCAACGCTATTGAATCGTCGCATTCATCCCCACAGGGGCCAGAAATTCGCGCCGCACCGGGCACTTGCTTTCGAAGCACACAGCGGTTCAACGTTTCTGGTACGGGTGGAAGATGTAGTCCTTCGTCTTCACGGGGGTATGGCACGCATAGCCGCAGTCTAAGGGGCTTTTGGCATCGGCCGTGAACTTATCGGTTGCGGGGTCGTAGTTGAACACCGCGTATCCCCATCCACCGCTTTTTGAGAATCTCTTGCTGTCCTTTTCCATCACGAAGGCTTGGGAAAAGACGTCTGGCACCTCCACGGCAAAAGGGGCCTCCGTACTCTTCTTCAACTTCCACTGGAGCTTGACGATCATAGACCCCTCCGGGAAAGGCTGGCCGTTACCGGGAACGCCGGTTTTATACGCGTTGATCATCGTGGGATTCGCGACGATTACCTTGAGTATTTCGGTAGTTCGGGCTGAAGAGACGTCGGCCCAGTCCTCGTATCCCTTGAAGTCGGAAAACGCGATTCCGCCCGGCGATACCAGCGAGTACTTGTCCTTGTTCCCATCTTGGGCTTGCGCGAAAAGGGCCGCGGCGCCGAGAACGGCGAGCGCTGTCAAGACTGTCACAATGAGGGCCAATCCAGGGATACGCGCCATGGCAGTGCGTGTTTCTATCTTCTGTGTTTGTTGTTCTTGGGCCACAGATTTCGTCACAAATTCGGACATGTATTTTTCCCCTCAGAGAAAAGTTCACAGACTGATCAACGCGCATCGCGAACGGTTGCGATTAGGCCAGAGTCAAGCGAGAAAGACAATTGGACGTTGGTATTGCTCCTATCTTCGTATCGGTTGGGAAGGAAGTTTCCTTCATTAATAGACCTTCAGGACTGGCTTCATGAAAAGCCTCATGCCTCAGGCATGAGACGCTGCGGTCGATACGAAAGTATGGGCAATACCATGGTCCAATTGCGCGACCCATCTTCTTCTGGCCCAATGGCCGCGGACGAAAATCCCACGGTAACTATGAGCGCCCTTAACAAACTCCCAGAGATGAACGCACCCGCGGCCCCGACACAGATTCGCCTGCCACAACGGTCACCAGCCTATTGGCAGGTCACAATCGATAACCCGCCGATTAACGTCATGGGCCAAGCAATGGTCAAGCCGTTCCAGGAAGTCGTTGATGCTTTCAAGTCCGGTGAGCACGTCAAGGTCGTGGTCTTCGACGGCGCGGTCGACGACTATTTCATGAATCATTCCGATTTTACGGCTAGGCTTGAGGACCTCACCTCAATGCCGGCCGACCACACAGGATTGCCGGCTCGGCCGAACTCTCTGGTGCATCTGACCCGCCTGCCAGTTGCCTCCACCGCACTCATCCGCGGCCGCGCGACGGGCGACGGAAGCGGGATCACGCTCGCTAGCGACATGAGTTTCGCCAGCTGCGAGGGGGCCATCCTCTCGCAAGCGGAGCTGGGTACGGGGATCGTCGCCGGCGGCGGCCCCATGGCCCGGCTGCCTCGACGCATCGGCCGAAACCGCGCTCTCGAAGCACTCTTGAACTCGGAAGACATCAGAGCAGACCAGGCCGAGGCCTGCTGCTGCATCAATCGCGTCCTACCCGACGCTGAGCTGGATGCGTTCGTAGATGCGCTAGCGACCCGGATCGCCGAGTTCGACAAATGGGCGAGCGCCCAGACTAAGCGCCTCGTTGACATCACTTTGCCACCCGACGACGAGCCCGGCGCCGGCTGGGATGCATTTATCGCTTCGCTGGGGAAACATGCCTCTCAGGGCGGGATTAAGGCGCCGATCGCGCGCGGCTTCCACAAGCCGAGGGATGTCGAAAATCGGCTCGGATACTATCTCGGGCAAATTGCGCGCCAGGAAGCGCGACCCCGTGCGCCGTACTCGTAATGCGTACTGTACCGAAAGGAGCCAGCAATGAACGCCGTACAAATCGAACAGAAGAGCTATGAGATGCCTCCACAAGTGGGGATCAGCATCGCGCAATTTCTCACCGTCGGCGACATCGAGCGATCGGCTCGCTACTACGAAAAGGTCTTCGGCGCTCGCATTCTGACTCTGGGTGACGGCAACGCGCCTGCCTACCTTCAGCTTGCCAATATCTGGATGATTCTGAACGTTGGGGGCGGGCCGACCCCGGATAAGCCGACGGTAACGCTCAGCGTTCCCGACCCGAATCACATCAACAGCTTTATGAATTTCCGCGTCGCGGACATTCAAGCATGCTATGAATTATGGAAAAGTCGAGGAGCCGAGTTCATCACGAAGCCGATCCCCAAATACGGGGAGATACGCTGCTACATCCGCGATCCTGACGGTTACATTATCGAGGTCGGACAGAGCACTACCCTCGCCTACGGTTAATACTCGGGCCGGGTGGGATGCCGACTTTGCGCCGCATTGTTACGGTTCTGCCAATTTTGCGTTGGACGGTCACTCGCGCTGACGTCGAAAGGAGCATCCGATGGTAGTTACGAACGAACTGAAAGACGCCGCGCGCGTGACCGCGCCTGTGGCGTTGAACACACTTGGTGTGAACGTCTTTACGGCCCCCGGAAAGGCTATGGTCGGGGAGCGGCCCAAGCCCTTCGGCGAAGCGCTCGGTTTTGACCCGATCACGTCGACTTTGATCTTCGGCGACTACGACGCGGTGCTGGTGGACGCGATGGGAACAGTGGCCGAGGCCGAGGCTCTCGCGGATTGGGTCGCTCTGCACAACCGCAACTTGGAGACCATCTACATAACGCACGCCCATTTCGACCACTTCTACGGCCTTAGCATTCTGCTCGACCGTTTCCCCGGCGCTCGGGCGATAGCAACACCAAAGACTTTGAAGGCCATGCAGATGTCTTTCACTCCCACTGTGGAGCGGTTGGCCCGCCGTATGTTTCCTGGTCAAGTGCCCACAAAGTTGGTTCCACCAGAGCCCTACGAGCCCGACACGTTCACTCTCGAGGGTCACGAATTGCGCATCCTCGAGCAGGGCCGCACCGATAGTCCCGATTCGACGTCTCTCTACGTTCCCTCGATCGGCCTGATCGTCGCTGGCGACGTTGTGTATAACCAATGCCGCATGTATGTCGGCGACACCACCCCAGAGAGCCGGAAGAATTGGATCGCGGACCTGGACCGGTTGGCAGCTCTGAACCCGACGATGGTTGTCGCCGGTCACAAGAAGCCCGGCGCGCCCGACTCTCCCTCGACGATCGAGGATACCAAGCGTTACCTCGAGGACTTCGATCGGCTGCAGAAAACCGCGACGTCCGACCAGGCGCTATTCGATCAGATGACGGAGTTATACCCGCATTGGGTGGCCAATCAGTCGTGGTTGATGTTCGGATTCCCCGGAGCATAACTCACATCAACCGCGGTAGCCGGACTTTGGGCACTCTGGAGGAAGCCGCAGACGACGTGCTAGCTCATTTTCAGGAGAACAGAATTCGATTTCAAAGAGGAGAACAAAATGACAACAAAAGGAAAAGTCTTGGTGCTGGTCTCGAGCGGTCACGGTTTGCCATTGAAGGATGGCAAGGTTTATGCCGGCGCTGGCTACTATCTCAACGAGCTGACGGTTCCGGTTCGCGCCCTGATGGAGGAGGCCTATGAAATCACTTTCTCTAACCCCAAAGGCAACACGCCGCAAATGGATGTCCATTCAGCTGTAGCCGACTTCTTTGGTGGAGACGAGGCGAAGCTTCAGGACTATCTAAAATTCCGCGACACCCTGACCGGGCTGAAAAATCCAACTCGTATCTCGGACGTCATCGCATCGGGCCTGGATCAATATGACGCTGTTTTTGTTCCCGGCGGCCATGGTCCGATGATGGACCTGCTCGATGATCCCGACGCGGGCACCGTGCTGAGGCACTTTCACAAAACATCTAAGCCTACGGCAGTGCTCTGCCATGGCGGGATCTCACTTCTCGCGGCGCTCCCGAATTCGACAGAGGTAGTCGCCGCGCTGTCGGCCGGCGATGCCGCTGGAGCGCACGCAAAAGCTCAAGGTTGGATATATTCCGGGTATAAGGTGACTGTTTTTTCGACAGCAGAAGAGCAGCAGCGGGAGCCGCTTGAGATCGGTGGCAAGGTGCTGTTCTACCCGGACTACGCCTTACGTATGGCGGGCGCTGACGTAAGTGTGCTCGGCCCATGGCAGAGCTACGTCCTTCAGGATCGCGAGTTGATCTCAGGCCAGAACCCGTTCTCTGATCAAGCGCTTCTGAAACTTCTTCTGCCGGCACTCGCCGGGAAGAAGCGGTCGGTTTCAGCGACATAAGAATCGAAGGCGCCCAGAAAAAGCGGATTGAGGAAGGGACGACACTTGGCAGGCGTAATTATCGATGAAAACTACGTTCGGCGGTTTTCCGCTGATGCCGCCTGAAAACCAGGCAAGTGTGGATCACCCGCCAGTTGAAAACCGTTCGTCGGGTTTGGAGCGTCAATGAGCAGCGCACAAATCGAGCCAAGGAGCCAGGGGATGCCCCCGCGCACCGGGTTTGCCATAACAGATTTCATCACCCTCGCCGACATCGACCGATGGGCTGATTGTCATGAGAAGGCCTTCGGCGGCCGCCTTCTCAGCAGAGGCGACACCAGCCGCAACGGCTTCGCCAATACCAAATCACCGTAGCTCGCGGTCGTGCAGGTGGGGCTGGACAAGGAGGACGCGGCTTCGGCGTCGGGCGGGCACCCACGCCACAGATAGAACAGTCCCCAAATTGAAATCTCGAGTGGATGGATCAGGCCTCACCCCCAAAGCATGCGAAGGAGTACCTCGATGGCAGACCAAGAGCTTGTTTGGCGGAGAAGCGTGCAACCTCTTCGAGCCCCGCAGCAGCAGGGCGATACCGCCAGCATGCACGAACATCGTGAGGCCCACTAGGGCGCATCAGCTAAGGATGGTTGAAATCAGCCGCTATTGGTTCTTTTCTAAAGTGCTCTTGATCGATGCCAACGATTTCTGCAGTGAGGACGCTGACTTATCCACCGCGACCTTGCGGACGATCGAGCCCTTGAAGCCAGTCAGTCCCGCCTGCTCTGATCCCATCAACATGATGAGGTAAAAGCCAGGCTGCTTCGGATCGTCGCTGCGGACGCAAAAGGTAAGGTCCAGCGCAGTCTCAAAATAGTGGCTTGAATAGAGCTGCTTTTCAGCGATGGTGTAGGCCGGCTTGTGCGGATTGTTGCTTTGCATCGTCACGACCTGAACCACACGCAGAGTCGGCTTCAGACCGAACTTCACCTTTGCCCAATAAAACATATTCTCCACGTTCGCGGGCTTGTTATCGGGATAGTCGAGAAGGTAGTTGTAAAAATCCGGCAGCTCATTCGGCAAAACCTTGGTGTAACTGAGCATGTACTTGAATTGTTCCGGTACCTGCGTGGGGTTTTTCTTGTCGTTGTATTCTCCGAGGACTCGGTTCCCTCCCTTTTGGTAGGCGAGCAGGCGCTCGATCACCTTCGGCTGTAGATACTGATCCAATTTCTCCGCCGCATCGGGAGCAGACAAATCAATGGACTTTTGAAGTGCTTCGATGCCGCTCGCGGGCATCTGGATCTGACAGTTTTCGGGCCTGCAGTCCTTCAAGGCCTTTATGTCATCGCTGTCAAACGAGAAGCCCTTCAAGTCAGAGGCTTCGGGTGGGTCACTGAATTTTCCGATGGCCAGGAATTCGGGAAGGTGACGAAGGCGGTCAAAATCATAAGCGAGTTTGACATAACTTTCCGGAGCCGCTTCGACGAAGACCACACCGAAGACGAAGATCTCATCGGGAACGCGCGACTTCAAGTTCATCGCAACCGCCTGTCCTCCCCGAACGGCTGTTAACTGCTCCTGACTGAGCCCGACGTACTGGTGAAAATAATTATTCAGCTCAGAACTCGTTTGTGCACCGCAGGACATCGCGACACCGGCAATCAGCGTGAAAAGTGCAGCGATCTGCACGACAGTTCTCGTCATTTCACCCTCCACAAATATTGACTGCTCATGCTGTCGGCGCTTCCGCAACCTTTCGGCGGTGATGTGGTTTGCCGATGAATTTTCGCAGGACCATCGTTAGCGGGATTGCCAGGATCCCGCCGGCGGCGCCGAGGAGCGCCCCCCAGAACGCCAAAGAAAACGTGATCAGCAGAACGCCCCCCTCCTCATGAGTATCGGGGTGACGATGTAGTCGACCACCAGATCTATCAAGATGAATCCACCAGCGACGCTAGCGGCAACCGTTCAAACTGTGGATGCTCGTAATTCACGTTGGCCAGTCTTCGGGCGCAAGCTATCCGTTCCCTCTCCATCCAGCCACTAGACAGCTTGGTAGTGGAAAAGGACTGGATGTAGCATATATCGGCCAAATCGAGGATAGCGGCGGAATTTCTCTCTGTGCCGCCCTCCATCTTCTTTTTCTCCGGGGAGGGGCTTCGGGCCAATGTACGGGCAGGGTGCCTGCGCCTGCAGCGGCGGCTGGGTGCGCTGTTCGTGAGACGCCCCGTGAGGGAACACTCGGGCTCGACGTTGAGACTACGTAAGGATGGATGCGGTCAGAGGAGGAAATATGCGTCTTGTGAAACAAAAGCTCGGTTTATTTGGAGTGGCAGTTGCAATGAGGCTCGCGGCAATGGCCATTGGTCGGGAAGCTGGAAGCGCAAAGGCTCCAGATGCACATGCTCCCACAGCTGCCGGCGACCTCAAGCAAGAGAAAATCGCTCTGGCAATGTCCGCGGGTCCAACCAGCATTGCTGCGACGGCAAGAATCGTCGACACCGACGCACAAGGCCAAGAAGTCGTTTTGCGCGAGGGCAGCATTGGATTTACGTGCATGCCGGGAAATTCAAAAGTCGTCGGATCTCCGCCCATGTGTGCCGATGCGGCTTCTTTGCAGTGGTTTGCTGACGCCAAGACTCACAAACCGAAGCCGACCAACACGGTTCCCGGCATCACCTACATGCTTGCGGGAGCCACTCAGCGCAGTGACACCGACCCAAGCGACACGACAAGCATGTCTATAGACGTAGGCCCTCATTGGATGATTATGTGGCCATTCGATCCAGTAACGACTGGACTGCCGACAAAGCACAAGGCGACTGGCGCGTAGATCATTTGGGCGGGTTCTCCGGTCGCGCAACTGCACGTCATGGGACGTCCCTGAAAGCTATGCTCAGCGCTGCTCAGACCGATACCGAATGAAGTTTACCTGATCGCGTCACGGTTAGCCTGGATGGGGCATCGACGACGGGAGAGAATACCGGAGCGGTCA
This sequence comes from Candidatus Acidiferrales bacterium, assembly GCA_963842585.1. Classification (GTDB taxonomy): domain Bacteria; phylum Acidobacteriota; class Terriglobia; order Acidiferrales; family UBA7541; genus Acidiferrum. The sequence continues at coordinate 364,654 of CAWJHG010000006.1, read as the reverse complement.
ACTCTCTGCAGCCCAACTGTTTCCCAACGCCGGGTACGATGTGGACATCGACGGAAACCTGCGCATCGACCACGTTTGGCAGGGTGCAACCATCGAAATTCCTTTGTCGGACTCGACCGTCGGCGGATTGCGGGCGATACCGGGATCAAGAACAATGGTCACCCGGTGGATGCTCGGGAGCTTGTCTTTGATCGAGACGTCCACTGCTCAGGCGATGCTCGCTCTGAATGACCCACGACACGAGATGCCGACGGCGTGTCTTTCCCGAGACTCGCTCGCAGGAAACACGCTTCTCTGCCATCCAGTCGTGCGCGATCTGAGAGTTCCTGTAGGTTCGCTCGGAAAAGTTTGCGACCTACAACACTACGGCCTCCTGATTACCACCCACTTTTCGAGCCCAGCTAAATAATGGCATTCCCGAGTTTGAAGCGCCTTCGCGATTGCCGATGACAGGGGATGCAACTTGTCGTAATCTTTTCCGCGAGTGCCGCCCAAATGTCCAGGCAAACCTTTGTTTCGTTCGAAGCTTTCTTTGACGCTTTCCGGTTCGCAAACATGCGAGCGATGGTTCTCGGGCCCGCGGGTGAAAATTGGGTACTCTCCACCCTGGTTCTCAACAATGTGAGCATCCAATGGGGGCAGGCAGAGGCCAAGGCGGTCGTAGAGGGATCCCCGAGGGCGGGCGGCGTCTCGATCTTCCTCCCTACCCGGGCGGCTGGGGCATGGCGGTGGAATGGGCGCCCGTTTGACGAAGTTTCTCTGATGGTCGATGTGCCGGGCGCCGATTTCTGCTTAGCCGCAGCCAACACTCCAAGAAGTTGGTGTGGTCTCTATATTCCGAATCGGGTGCTTGCGGACGCAAACAAGGATATGACGACCACTGTCGGCTCTAAGCGTGGCTTTTTTCAAGTGTCACGTCAACGGATCACGAGGTTTCGATCCGTCATTGGGGAGCTTGAAGCGGTCGTTCAGGGGGTGCCTGCGGTCTTGGAATCCGCTGCCGGGCAGAAGGCAGCGGGGCAGAAACTTCTCCGAGAGGTCCGGAACTTGCTTGCTGTAACGAACACTTTCGAGCGCGCACCTGGCCGCCACAAGGTACCTCGCAGGCAGATCATTCGCATGGCCATGGATTTCGTCGAACAACATGACCGCGAGTGCCTGTCCGTGGAGCAGCTCGCTACTGCGGCAGGTGTGTCTGAGCGGACACTCCGTAATGCCTTTGTCGGGTACTTTGGGGTAGCACCCGTGCAATATCTGAACCGGAGAACCCTCCACCAGGTTCGCAAAGCGCTCAAAGCCGCTGATCCTTCCGTTACGACCGTCGCCGAGATTGCAACTCAGTTTGGCGTTTGGCAGTTCGGTCGAATGGCGCGGGACTATCGCCTCCTCTTCGGCGAACTGCCCTCCGAGACTCTGCACTTGGGACCGTGAGCGTCGATCCGAATTGTCTCAATTTTGCCGAATATGAATAGACACGGTGGAACCACTCCCCTACTCTTCACCCACGGGTTAATTCACAGGTGATTCACAGCTGACTCTATGATGAATGGATCGGCGGAGACGAAGACCATGATCAGGCCGGATGACATTGGGTCACTCACGGATTTTAGCCGCAATACCAAAGCGCACGTTAAGAGACTAAAGCGAACTGGCCGCCCCGAGCTACTGACGGTGAACGGCAGGGCGGAGGTCGTGGTGCAGAGTGCGTCCGCATATCAGCGCCTCATCGAATCGATAGAGAGGCTTAAACGAGATCTGGGGCGACGAGGCTGAAAAAGGGGGGAGAAATGAGCAGCTTTAATTGGTCGCGAACATGGGGCAAGACGTTGTTGGCCGTAGCAGCACTCGGAGGAATTGCCTCTGCGCAAGAGACGCCCCCAAAGAAACCCAATATTGTTTTCATCCTCGTCGACAACGTCGGTTGGGGTGACTTCTCTGTGTACGGCGGAAGCACACCGACGCCCAGGATCGACGAGCTTGCCAAAGACGGGATTCGCTTCACCAATTACACGGTCGAGTCCCAGTGCACTCCCTCACGGAGCGCGATCATGACCGGCCGTCAGTCCGTCCGTAGTGGCACTTTCAGAGTGCCCTACCCAGGCGAAGGTAAAAACGGCTTGGCCCCTTGGGAATACACCATCGCAGAACTGCTCTCGGATTCCGGTTACGCTACATCCCTGTGGGGGAAGTGGCATCTCGGGGATACCGAGGGCCGACTGCCAACCGACCAGGGCTTCGACGAATGGTGGGGCTACCGCAACTCCGCCGACGAAGCGGGCTATACGGCTTACGCTGCCTACAGAGCATTGGCCAAGGCCCACGGGATTGAGACGCCCAAGCTCTGGGAGGGAAAAAAGGGGCAAAAGTCCACTGCCGCCGGCGAGCTCGACATGAAGGTGCGCCCCTTCCTTGACGAGATGATCGCCGCCAAGGCCACCGACTACATTAAGCGCGCTGCCAAGGGCAATAAGCCTTTCTTCACCTACATCGCCTTCTCTCACATCCATCCACCAGAGAGGGCACACCCGGCTTTCGACCAGACTGATCCGACGCGACTCGGAATGTATGCAGACCTGATTGCGGAGTTGGACTATCGGGTTGGGCAGGTCATCGACAGCGTGAAGGAAGCGGGCGTCGCCGACAATACACTCATCGTGCTTTCCAGCGACAATGCAACCGTTTACGTTCCCGCGTTCGCTTGGGGAGGCTCGAACGGACCTTGGCGTGGAGACTTCTCGACTCCGCCCACAGAGGGCTCAATGCGAACCCTGGCGATGGCCAGTTGGGCCGGCAAGGTTCCAGCTGGCGTGGTCACCGACGAGATGCTCTCTGCCCATGACTGGTACAAGACATTCGCTGCGCTCGCGGGAGCCTCAGACAAAGTCCCCACCGACCGTCCCATGGACGGCATCGATGCGTCTAAGTTCTTGCTCGGTCAGAGCAAAACTACCGGCCGGAATGGCCTCCTGTTCTTCGGACCTGACGGATCCCTCATGTCGGTCAAGTCCCATAACATCAAGGTTTGGTTTCGGTACAGCGAGGGATTCGACAAACCGATCGTCGCGCCGCAGTTTCCGATGGTCTTCGATTTAGGCAGCGATCCCGGGGAGAGAAACAGCTTGTTCCTAGACAAAATGGACATCGGCTGGATGATGGAAGTTGTCTGGCCGTACGTGTCCGAGTATGAGAAGAGTATCGCCAAATACCCGAACATTAAACCTGGTGAGGAGTTCACTGGCTATACAAAAGCCAAATAAAGCGGAAGATAGATACCGACAGTTCCAATGGGAAGGAAACTAGAGTGAATCGTCACATTAAATTCGCATCTATTATTATTACGCTCGTTTTGTTGACCGGCGCTTCATGCGTGCGAGCGCAGTTAAAGCCGCAATGGATGCCCGGACAAATCGGACTGAACGCGGGCATCCTGCCATCTCCCGGCTTCACCTACGTGAACATTGATGAGAACTACGACGCGGGGACATTCAACGGACCAAAAGGCAATGCAGTTCCCGTCACAGGCACCTACAACGTATGGGCCGTCGAAAATCTGTTCTACTATGTGCCGAATCTCCGATTCCTTGGAGGGAATTTGGGATTCGACATCATGTTCCCCACCCCGGCGACCGGGTCTCTGGTTGGCGATTTTCAGGGGCCCATTCCTGGAGGCCCGGGCCTCAACCTTTCAGGTGGGGGCTCCGGCCTGGCCGATCTCTGGATTCAACCGTTCACCCTCGGTTGGCACTTGAAGCGATGGGATGTGCAGGTGGGGGACGCTTTTATGGTTCCGACGGGTCGATACTCACCCGGCGCATCGAATAACGTCGGGTCCGGATACTTTGGAAATCATCTGCAGACGGGGACGACCTACTACGTCACTAAAAACAAGGGCACCAGTGTGAACCTGTTCACCGATTGGGAAGTTCATGGCCCCCGCCAGGGGACCGGCAGTACCTACAAAACGCCGGGCCAAGCTTTCACCGATGAGTGGGGGGTAGGCCAGATTCTACCCCTCAAGAAAGATCTGAGCCAGCTCCTTCAACTCGGGGTGGTGGGTTACGACCAGTGGCAAGTTACGGCTAATGGCGGTATGGTTTCGGTTGCCGGGATTCCCCTCCCCGCCAGCAAGATCCCCTATTACTCGGTTCACGCGGTAGGTGGTCAACTGACCTACATCCTCCCCGCGAGGAATCTCAGCTTCTTTTTTAAGGGCTATCATGAGTATTCAGCCTCTACTCACACTTTGGGAACCACTTTCTGTTTCGGTGGCGCCTGGACTTTGGCCATTCCCAAGCCAACGGCCACTCCGAAGTCTTAGGGACGAGAGCCGTGATGAAGTTTCAAGTACGACAAGAGAAATCAAAGGCATAAAGGAGAGCCGGGATGAAAAATGAGGATAACAAGAAGGAGCGGCTACTCAGTGACATGAGCCGGCGCGAAATGCTCAAAGGTGCGATGGCGGGTGCGGCAGCGGTTGGTATATCCGCCGTTGACCCAACCTCCGCGGGTGCGCAGACGAAAAATGATCAGCCGCAACCCGTGAATCCGTATGGCGGCGGGCCCAGCACCGGCTTGCAATTCCCGCCGTATTACAAGCCAACACCGTCGGTCCGGAGCCGGATGAATTATTTTCCTGGCAGTGAGTCCCTGGGGCCGGACGAGATGCGCATCTCGTTTGTCGGCAGTTGCCCTTTCCCGCCGCGCCGCGATCAGGCTGGCACCTGCATCATGGTCGAGTTGGGAAATGGCGACCGTTTCTTCTTCGACTTCGGGCCCGGCTGCGTCAAGAACATCCTGTCCATGGGTGTGCCGGTCCCCGCCATCAACGACATCTTCATCACGCACCTGCACGTTGACCACTATCATGACCTGTCCTATCTATTGCCGTTTTCGGCGTGGTCAGGCCGTTGGAAGATGCCGCTGCGAGTCACTGGACCCTCTGGACGTACGCCGGATCTCGGAACGAAAGCGATGGTCGCGGGCATGAAGCAAATGCTGAAGTGGCACTTGGAGGCGTTCGACGCGTGTCCAATAGGAGACGGATACGAAGTGGAGGTTAACGAGTTCGACTGGAAAGACGAGAACGGCATTTGCTATGAAAAGAATGGTGTAACGATCCGTCATTGGCGGCGCTCGCACGTGAAAGACGGCGCGTCCGCATACCGCTTGGACTGGAACGGCCTTTCGTTCGTGTGGACCGGAGACGGGCGGCCAGACGACTTGACTGCCAAGTATGCCAAGGGTGTCGATGTGTTTGTGACCGAGTTGCAGCCCGACCTGTCGCGCCTCAACATGCTCAAGTACGGTCTGCCCGAATTCCTGTACAACTACACTGTTGACATCCATCATACGGTCGCTTACGCCACAGGCTATCTCATCAACCAGGTCAACCCTCGCGTCGGTATGGCGACGCACTTGGCATTTGACGATGACACTCTCAACGAGCAAAGCGCCGATATTCGCGCGCATTGGAAGGGTCTCTTCCTCTACGGCGCGCCAGACGTCGTGACCTTGAACGTAACCAAGGATGCGATCTGGCAACGTGATGCTGTCCTGCCTGGATTCGCGGGGCAGCCTCTGCCGAATCCCACGTTGCTCTTCGGTGATCCTCTGCCGCTCAACACGGGACAGGGTGTTGTTCCACAGCCGAGATTGCCGCGCGAGCAACAGCAGGAGCAATTAACACGGGATCTCGAAATCGATCCACACAAGTACTATCCGCCTGACGTTTATCGCGTGCCACTTACCAAACTGCCGAATCCGCAGCTCGTCGATCTCATGGAGATGGCGAAGGTGATGGGCATCGATATCAGTAAATTCAAGAAATAGGTTGTTCGAGGTGTCCTGCGGTGTTTGTCGCGGCGGGACACTCCGGACCGTTTCGTGCACGGTTCTTTTTGGCCGTTATCTTTTGGGAGAAAGACTTAATCAATGGAAATCATAACTGACAACGGCAATACCGTTCCGATAACGATCCTCACTGGCTTTCTTGGCGCGGGAAAGACGACGCTCCTTAATCGAATCCTCACCGGGAATCACGGCCTGCGAGTTGGAGTGCTGGTGAATGACTTCGGCTCGATCAACATCGACGCTGAACTTGTCGTCGGTGTGGACGACAACATGATCAGCCTGGCGAACGGCTGTGTCTGCTGTCAGATCCGCGACGACCTTGTGGAATCAGTTGTTGCGTTGCTCTCCCGCCCCGAGGCGGTCGAATACATTCTGCTCGAAGCCAGCGGTGTGGCCGATCCGGGCGGGATCTTTGCAACTTTCAGTGACGCAAATCTACGGGACCGGATCAGACTGGACAGCGTTATCTGCGTGGTGGACGCTGACCAGGTCTTCGCGCACCCTGAATATCCTCCGCTGATGGAGCTCAAGCTGCATCAAGTAGGTTTCGCGGACATGTTGATACTGAACAAGGTGGATCTCGCCGGTCCCGACCAAGTCGCGAAGGTCCGGGCGTGGCTCGACGAACATTTCAACCGCCTGCGTATCGTCGAAACCAATTATTGCGAGGTTCCTTACGAAATTCTGCTCGGTGTAGGGCGTTTTGATCCCACGCGAGCGGGTCTAAACTCGTTCGCCGTGGACAGCCGCTGCTGCGGCGCAAATTGCCTTGACCAGAATCACGAACACAGTCACCACGGGATGGACCACTCGAAGGTATTTAGCACCTGGAGCTACGAGACCAATGAGCCGCTGAGGCTCGAAGCGTTACGCGAGAAGTTGCGCAAGTTGCCAGGGAGTATCTACCGCGCCAAAGGTGTGGTCTACAGCACGGACGCACCACTGCGTCGGGCAGTGCTGCAGGTGGTCGGCCGACGCGTGGATATTTCCATCCAAGAGGAGTGGGGCCAACGCGCACCTCGCACGCAAATCGTAGCGATTGGTGCTGCCGGCAGCATCGACGCGAGTCTGCTTGAAGCAACATTCACTTCTTGCCTCTCGGCGGTGGGCGACCGGGCTAACTCATGGTAAGTCGCTTGCCGGTGAAGCGGAGGCTTGAATCTTTCATTACATAACGGCATCGGGACCTCCCCGCCCGGGAAGGATGTTTTCACAATACCATGCGCTGTGACGGGACCATGATCTCGAGCAATGGAGCAAGAAATAGCGCGCCGAAAGCCGCGAGCAACGAGTAGGAGTTCTCCCGGTGCGGACCATCACCTATTCACGGCGCACCCTATTGTGGTTTCGTTTATCAGAACTCTTAGGTCGTTTCCTTGACAGTTCCCCATGGCCATGGTCACTCGGGACTTTATAGCCAAGCCGTGGGCTGCAGTTCGTAGTTGCCGTTGCCCTCGCTCTGGACGGAGTTTCCTATCCAGCCTTTCAGATCGCCACACTGAGCCCCGCGAATGTCTCAAGAGATCATAGATAGGGTCACATGCGAAGTATGGTCTAAATCCCCAACCCCGATGATCAACTCTTCTCAGGTAATCTCGAGGTCCCTATCTTCGGCCGTCACGTCAGAGGCTTGGTATTATTGTCGCTTACCACCAAACTATTTTGGCCCTGAAAGAGTTACGGGAGGCAAGCCAGGTCGGGTCTGCTCCCGCCTCCCCGTAATTCCCCGACCAGGGGAATTCTGCTTAGCCCAGGGGCCCGGGCGAAGCAGTCAAAGTGCTCGCAGTATGCAAAGATCCGATTTATTTGAACTGTCCACTATTGAACAGCTTTAAAGTCGCCTCACAGATAGGATCCTCCGATGTTTCCGGGCCAGACTGGCGAAATGCAAGGCTGGCTCGAGAAACTTCTCGCGCAACACCATTCGAGGCCACGCTCAGGCTTTCGGAGACTGGTTACTATTCGCCTGAACCACTCCCTTGGTAGAAAGACAGAGAGCCCTATGTACGCTCGCAAGGTTTCTCTATGCTTGAAGTCAGCATCTGTCAGCCAGTTCCTTGATAGAGTCCAACATGAGGTGATCCCACTGTTCCGTAAGCAAAAGGGTTTTCTCGACCACCTCATTCTCCTGTCAGATAACGGGCATATGTTTTATGTCTACACCTTCTGGGAAAATAACGAAGACGCCGAACAATACGACCGCACAACCCTTCCAGCGTTGAATCAAGTTCTCTCAACCGTTGTTGACGGTGCACTTCGCGTCCACGCCTTCGGCGGCTCGTGTGGTCGTTTGTCTGGCGGGCTTCCCGAACGCCAAAGCTGACAGTCGTTTCTGCGTGCGAGTTGGTGTAAAGCTCAGTTCGGCGTATCAACAGGGCGGAGGATTGGTCGACAATGGAAAAATCAACAACTGGTGAAAAGAAAACTCGAGACGAACTGCGAACCAAACGGAATCTATTGCTCAAGGAATATTCCAAGACTCCTATGAAAGCTTGCTTGGCGGTTGAAATCAAATTGATTGACGACCAGATCGCAGAGCTCACGGAGCACTTGGTTCAACGGCGGAAATCAGAATTGGAATAGGCTGGCCGGCCACTGAGTGGCTCGGTTCGTTTGACTGATGGTGAGGCAAGTCGCTTCCAAAAACATCTCGTTTCCTAACTCGGTCTAACTTCGCATCGGATTTGCCCCTATCGAAATATCAGGAAAACCCCGATGGACGATTTCAGTTCTAAAGCGTAGTTGTTCTCTGCAAGCAAAAGGGGCCGGGATGGTCCTCTGGGCGGAAAGATCGCCCCGGCTTTCTTTTCTGATTCGAAGTCTTCCCCGACAGAGCCCGCACTCTTGGAGGGTATCGCAGCTTCCTCGGGCCATGAGCGGCCAGAGGGTAGGCTCTCCTCTTTTTATAAACGGCCATCTGCTCTTCGATGGGTTTTGGCCTCCGAGCCCTATGCTTTCGAAAGCAGTTCGCTAGGGCACAGGTACCCGCATTTGTTGGTCACTCGGGAAGTCAGTGATCTGTTCCCTCGAAGAGGATTCCAGGCGAAAGTTAGCTCCTCCGGAACTTCGGAGTGCTGGCGTCTATCCGGATCAAACGGGGGCAGGTCAGCTGCTTTTCCTTTCTTTCCCGTTATCGTTAAATGAACTGATGCGAATCCGATGGTTCCTCCTTTGCGTTGTGTCTTTGATTCCATTCTTTCTCCCTTCACAAGTCACGCCGCCTGTTTGGATCGGGGCGCACGAAGCCCGATTCAATGCGCAAGGCCGTCTTCTCCCATGGATTGCCTGGAACACGGCGTTGGACCGGGAGATGCGCTTCTACCAACAATGCCCCATGGACCATGGATATCCTCGCTTCGTCTCCGTCACCTTTCTGGATGGCCATTGGGAGCCGCTGCCCGATCGCTCGGATACGATTCCCGCGATGCAGGACGGTATGGGCATTCTCTCCTATCTGAAGTTCTACGAACTCCGAGGTAAGCGAAACTCTGCCGCCCTGGGCACCGCGCGCGAAATGGGCGATTATCTGCTGCAGCAAGCCCTTACGCCAAACGAGGGCAAATATCCGCGGTTTACGCGCTCCACTGGTATCCGAGGAAATTTTCCCCAGCCTCCCGACTGCGGCAGCCAAGCCGATCATCCTTATGAAATCGAACCGGATAAGGGTGCCATCGCGGGCTATGCCCTAGTGGAACTGTTCCTGGCCACCGGCGACAAAAGATACCTGCAACAGGCCCTGCACAATGCACGGGTCCTTGCCGCAAATCAAGTTCCCGGCGACGCCACACATTCCCCTTGGCCCTTTCGCGCGGACTATCGAAGCGGGGAGGCGCGGGGCTTCGTCTCGGGAAACATGACCTACGCACTGCGCCTTTATGACGCGCTCCTGGTTCGAGGCTACAAGGAATTTGCCGCTCCCCGCGAGGCGCTCTGGAAATGGATCAAAGCAGTCCAAATCCCCAGTGCGTCCGGGCAAGGGGCCCTGTTCGCGCAATTCTTTGAAGATCACGATACGCCCGGCAATCGCACGGCTTGGTCCCCGCTGAATCTCGCGCGGTATCTTCTTGAGAAGCGCGAAGCACTCGATCCAGAGTGGCAGCAGGACGCTGGGACGCTGATAGCATTTGTCCGCAGAACCTTTACGCATAAGGAATTTGGCATAACTGTCTGTCACGAGCAGGATGAGGACAAAGACGCTTGGGGTGGCGTGAATTCCACCTACGGAGCGGTCCTGGCCCTCTATGCACAAGCCACCGGTTCGAAAGATCTTGCAAATGAGGCTCGCCAGGCGCTGATTTTCACGTTGTATTCCATCGACGAGCAAGGCCGCCCACGCGATCTGTTCAAGAGCCCCACCGTGGGCGGCTGGCAAGAGGATGCGCATACCGATGTGATTCACAATTTCGCCGATGCGCTGCGCGCTTTTCCGGAGTGGGGTGACGCGGACTGAGTGAACGCTGCGAGGGGTGCGGTACGAGCAGAGTCGGATTACGGTACAACGGTGTTATCGTCCGAAGATCAAACGGTCACGCAGCTGTGGCCTGTCGGTAGGGTTTTCTGAAGGAATGCTGATGTTTTTATCCCTCCCAGGCAGGATTGGTGCGGCGGAGCTGTCGCTTCCGGCATTGCGATTCACATGCCTGAGCATTGGATTCCCCGGCATCGCGGCAAATGCAACTTCCTCTATCGCCTGAGAAACCCTTTCCACACCCGTCCTGCTGGGCGATAATCGGCTTGCTCATGACCACGCTCAACAGCATCGCAATCCTCTTGCTTTGTTCGGTTAGTTTCGCCGGCACCCTACGACCTAACACAATCGCGGCGCGGAGTGCGAGCCCTTCCCTTCCCGATCGAGCGAAATCGTCCATGAGCGATACGGCGGTTCCCCAACGCGGTAACTTCGTCGGCGATTCCGTTTGTGGCACGTGCCACCAGGAGATCAAGGCTTCTTACCGTGGCACCGCTCACTACATCACCTCGCAATTCCCAGACAAAACCTCCATTGCCGGCAAGTTCACGGATGGCCAGAATGTATTGAAGACGAGCGACCCTGACCTTTATTTCCGCATGGACTCGAAGGCTACCGGCTTTTATGAGACCGCCGTTTTCTGGCAGCCGCCAAACCAGAAGACTCGCAGCGAACGCATCGACTTCGTCACCGGCTCTGCGGAGAAGGGTCAGACCTACCTCTATTGGAGAGGGAGTCAACTCTTTCAATTGCCGGTGTCTTACTGGACAGAACTGGACGCTTGGGTCAACAGTCCCGGATTCACCGACGGCGTTGCAGACTTCGACCGGCCCATCGTACCCCGGTGCCTGGAATGCCATGCTACCTATTTCGATTCGACTGCATCCGTGAAGGCCGGCAATTCTTACAAGAAGACAGGCGTCGTTCTAGGAATTTCCTGCGAGCGGTGCCATGGACCGGGTCGTAAGCATGTTGAATTGGAGCGCCTTAGAAGCGGCCTCAGCGAGGACGTTTCGCTGATCGTCAACCCGGGCCGGCTCTCGCGCGACCTCGAAATGGATGTTTGCGCCCAGTGCCACGGCGGCATCGGCGAACCAATCGCGCCCGCTTTTTCCTATGTGCCCGGAGAACGATTGGACAATTACATCAAACTCCAGCGGCCCGACACGGATACGCGGGTCGACGTGCACGGTAATCAAGTCGCGCTAACGCAGAGAAGTCGCTGCTATCAAAACACCCAGATGACCTGTTCGACCTGCCACGAAGTCCACGCACCGGAGCGACCGGCCGCGGCCTATTCGGAAAAGTGTCTGCAGTGTCACAAAGAAACCGATTGCGGTGAATTTGGGACGTCGGGCGCAAAAATTCGCGACAACTGCGTTGATTGCCATATGCCAGTGCAGGAATCTGACCTCATCGTCACCACCGTGCATGGTAAGCCGATCAAGGCTCGCATGCGAAACCACTGGATCAGGATTTATCCTGCCGTCCAGCCATAAGGGATGTTCCTCGGAACGCTGCTTTTCGAAGCACAGTTCGAGACTGGTACAGGTTCCAGGGGAACTCAGCACTTGGAAATTGACGGCAACGGGGCGGTCCGATGCGATGGTGGTCGGCATGTCCTTACCCATGTCATTCCACTTTCTTCTCAAAGCCACTTCTCACGACGGATTCCCGGTTCGCCCGTAACTCGGGCCTGTCAATTGTTCGCAGCACGACGCCTCCCCGAATTGGCGACAATGCGGGCCGCTGTCTTGCCTTAACACTCTTCCGATTGGATAATCTCGCCATGACAACCACCTCGATTGCTCCAAGCCTTTCCGTGCGAAAAGGAGCCGCAGCAATTGAATTCTACAAATCAGCCATTGGTGAAGAGGTTGTGTATCGCATGGATGCACCTGACGGAGCCGTGGTGGCTCGTCTGTCGATGAACGGAGCGGAGTTCTGGGTGGCGGACGAATCTCCCGAAAATATAAATTTCAGCCCTGAAACCCTGGGGGGAGGGACGATCCGGGTGGTGTTGGCTGTGCCGGATAGTGTTGGTCGTGGATGACCCGGACGCGGCATTCTCGAAAGCTGCCGCCGCCGGAGCCGTGACGGTGTGGCCCGTCGGGAACCAACATGGTTGGCGCCTGGGAAGGGTCGTCGACCCGTACGGCCACCACTGGGAGATTGGCAAGCCCATTTCTTTAGTCGAAACGGCTGCCCGGGTTAATTCTTAATCGAGAATACGCGTTCCTGTGGGCGATACTTTGCGGTTGGTAGGCAGTTCAGAGGTGATCCACGATTGGGTTTCCGCACTGATCCGCCGGCTTCAATGCTGACTCGCTTTCTTGTGACATAAATGGTCTTGTCGGAGTTCCCTTGTGCAACTACTATAGCTCGGACTGTTCCGGGATGAGGTGAGCCATGAAACGACTTTTCGTCGTGGTGATTGCGGTGTTGGGGATGTTGCTGGGAGCGCAAACGATTGCCGCACAGGAATGGTCTCAGGCCTGGGCGCGGGAGCGAATCGACAAATCGCCACGTCACAGCGAGTGGGTCACGGTGAAGCACAACGGCCGAAACGTGGAGACGCTGGTGGTCTTCCCCGAATCGAAAGACAAGCGGCCCGTGGTTTTAGTGATTCATGAAATCTTCGGATTAAGCGACTGGGCGCAGGAACTTGCGGACGAACTGGCCGCTGCGGGCTACATCGCTGTCGCGCCAGACCTGCTGAGTGGCATGGCACCGAATGGCGGCCGAACAAAAGATTTTCCGGTGGGAGTCACGGAGGCTGTTAGCAAATTGAATGACGACCAGGTGACCGCGGACCTGAACGCCGCAGCCGACTATGGCCTAAAGCTGCCGGCCGCGAACGGCAAATTATACGTCGCAGGATTCTGCTGGGGGGGCGGACAGAGCTTCCGCTTCGCAACAAATCGCAGCGATCTTTCTGCAGCTTTTATTTTCTACGGGCCCCCGCCCGCGAAGGACGCGATGTCGCGCATCAAGGCGCCCGTCTATGGTTTCTACGCCGGGAATGACGCCCGGATTGACGCAACAATTCCGGGCACGATCTCGGATATGAAAGCCGCGGGAAAATCCTACGACCCCGTGACCTATGACGGCGCCGGGCACGGATTCATGCGTGCCGGCGAAGCACCCGATGCCAGCGACGCCAACAAGAAAGCCCGCGAAGACGCGTGGAAGCGATGGAAAAGCCTGCTCGCTCCGTAATATTTCCTGGGAGGGACTTTTGTCTCGGCGAGCGTTCTTGGCGGATGGCTGGCAACTCGGAAGCAACTCTCAAAGCAATAGATCAGACGGTTGCAACATGGTTCAGGCACCGAAAGCTGTCCGTTTCACGCAGCTCTCCGACTTGCGGAAATGGGAGAAAATAAATATAGGAAAAGCCGAACCCATCCGCATTTCCGAGAGTTTCTCTATTCGCGCTAGCCTCTATCCTCGAAGCCCGGTAGGCAGTAGCTTCTGGGTGCGACAGCGAATCACAGAACGTGGGCTGTTGCCCATGCAAAGTCGTAACGGAAACCCAGAGCAGCCGCGTTACCTATACCTTTACCGTTTTGATCGACGCTGTCCCCCAGCCGGGTTTCAAAAAAGGCATAGCCCGCTCGTGAGACGTGCCATTCCCCTCCCAGCACGGCGTAACGGATGCGGAAATTCGGATTGATCAGGGCGTTCAGGTTCTGCGGAATGTAGTCGATGAAACCGCCGACTGCGGCAAATTTTCCGAAGTGGAAACGGGAGTACAATTCCACACCATTCGCGTCAAACACTACCGGAATCGTATTAAACCCTTCTGAGTCGGCAATGTAGGTGAGGTCGCCATTTCTCTCTCGAGCAAAAACAGCGCCGTATTCGATCATGCGCCAATTCCCGGTCACGCCGAATGCCCAGTAATCCGTGCCTCCCTGGAAACCGGCAATGGTTGTATGTACAAGGTTAGAGAAGTACGTCTTGTTATAGGCGACGCCTACTTTCAGTTCGGGCAATACCTTTGCTTGCACAGAGAAGCCAAATCCGTCCACGGCAGTGGCCACATTGGCGCCGCGAAATTGCGCTTGCGCGCCAAATTGAAGAATTTTCAGGAAAGTGTTGTGGTATTGAGCGACTTGGTCGGCGCGGCCGGTTCCGGTCACTCCGCCATCCGTTTCCGCGACGTAGGTGGCGCTGGCCTGCCCACCGAACACGTTGAAGCGGTCCGTCGTGTAGCTGGTGATGTCGTAGTACACGGAATTCTGCTTTCCGAAAGAAAGGCTACCCCACTTGTCCATGTCCACCCCAACAAGTCCGAGGCGCGCAGCAAGGACTGGATTGGTCACCGTGGAAAGCGTCCCGAAACCTCCATCCGTTGAGGCGCCTACGTTGAACTCCGTGCTGCTTTGTACCAGGGCGACGCCCCATTCCGCTTGCGCAAATATCTTCACCGGTCCCAGTGTGGCGAATTTGATGCCCACACGACTGGCATCGTCTTGGACTTGTGCCTGGTCATCCGTAATGCCAACGATGGTACGGAGGCTGCCATAAGGTTCAAAGAGCCCGACGTATTTACCGTCATCGGCGGCCTCCGGATTTATTCCCGTGGTGATGGATTTCGATTCCGCCGGCGTAAACGCACTCGCGGGGATAGCTTTGCTGCCTCCGGAAGAATTGGCAACTATTTTCGTTGTACTTCCGGTAGCAAATTCTCCGGAGCACCCTTCCGTCACCCATACGCCGCTTGCGTCGTAACCCCAGTTTCGGCCCAGCAGGCAAGCGACGTCCCCCGTCGGATGTAGCATCACCACGCCCGCGGACGTGTCGGCAGTACAGTGCTGTCTTTCTGACCCAGTCGAGGTACAACTGATGATCGATGCAACCACTGTCGTCGTTCCCGTCGCCGTCGGTGCGATTCCCCCTCCACCCAATTCGTCCGTCGAATGCGGAATCCCGGCGAGTTTCAACGTTTGCTGCCCGCGAACGTTGGGGGACGCGAGCATAGACACACCAAAAAGTAAGAAGAGCATCAGCGGCAGATTCTTATGAAGTCTCATTTTTGAACACTCTCATTGTTGAAAACACGTATTAGACTCAGCTTCGCTTCCCTGTTCTAAGCCCAGAGGTGAAATAGCGGTAGCACTTGGCGCGTGCAATCGGCTCATGGCCCGGGGTCCTCCATACCGAGCGATCCCGGCCCGAGGAAACGGGTTCGCCCCTGACGAAGTTCCAATGACCATCAAGCGGCTTCGGTCCACAGCACCCCACGAGCGCGCAGGTGGGCGAGCTCCACGCGACATTGAGATTGAGGCGCCTATACGTCGCTCGCCTACGCACTGGGATTTTCGCCCTGCGCAGTATCGAATGTACTTGGCGGGCAATCAGACGACCATTCGCAGAAGTACTACAACGCCTCCCGCAAAAATACGGAGTCCGCCGAGCTCAGAGCGCAAGGAGCTACCTCAAATCAGCACTGCCCAACGGTCTCGTACATTCCGATGCTCGATGACTGATGGGATCTTCTTTCGAGCTCTCGCATGCCAGTCGTGCAGGTAGCGATAATCAAATACCGCAGTCGAATGCCTCAGGCCAGAAGCCAAAGACCATAGGATCGCCTCCGCCATATCACGGGGCGACGTATCATCGCCGCCATGAACTCTGCTCTCCCCGTCATTGCCCCAGCCAAAATATAAATGCTTGATTCAGGGCCGATCAAACAACGCGACGAATACCGTGATAAGCGAAGAGAAATACCACTGCGCCTACCACCGCAACCAGAAGACTATAGAGATTTAAACCAGTCACGCCTGTCGCGCCGAATGTGCTGAAAAGCCATCCTCCGACCACTGCGCCTACAATTCCGAGAAGGATGTCGATGAGCAGACCTTCGCCCGCCTTGTTCACTATCTTGCTGCCGATGAAACCCGCCACCAACCCCAGAATAATCCAAGTCAGAAATGACATTTGACACTCTCCTTAAGTTGAAGTTCCCGAAATTGGTTTGCTTAGTCTGCCCTACATACCCGTAGCCTGCGGCCATGCTATCGGCCACGCTCCAGGCGGCCCCAAGAATGGCAACTTTGTTGCTTTGAGTCTTGATCGGCCAGCGTCAGTTCGCACTTTTCACTCTTTATGGGGCGCAAGACGCTCGTAGATGTTCTGAGCGCCCATGCGAAAAAGTGCTCTCCGCAGCAGTGGCAGCGGAATGATCTGAAAAACCTCATGTTCTGAATGTGCAATTCAAGCAGCCCGCTCGGTTGTGCTTGCAGTATTCGGTCGTCATTGCAGAATGGACAGTTCATTGTTAATACTCATGCCGAAGACAAATCTTCCCGTCGACTCCGTACTCGAAGACATGAAGCTGTACTTTGAAAGGCTGTGAGTAACCTGCAATTACAGATCAGGAGCCGCAATCCAATGGCTGCTCGTTCCATCGCCCTCACATTACTTTCTCAACCTTCTACAGGCTATTAGGAAAACTACTCGTCCTGCCCTGAGGAACTACGGTGTCGACAGTTCCTCTCAACCAAGCTCCCTTGCGCAGGGATTTGAGACCGGTCCCTTCCGTACCTGCGACCTCTTCTTTGGCACAGAGTTGCGGCTGGAGGCATGAGGTGGTGTTCGGGTAAAGGACTTGGAAGTGGGTCACCCTAATGTGACCAACCGATCCAGGAATACTGCCAGGCCACGGAGACGTTCTGGTAGTTTCCCCCATAATTTATATACGCGCCGTTGTTGTAACTGAATTTCAGGGACTGATGTTTGTTCAAGGGAACGGAAAGCGTGGCCCCGATCCTTGAGTTGTTTTGGATCGTTTTTGGCTGGGACACCCCGTTCTGACTGACCTCTCCGCCGTGCCAGAAGTTCCCATCGAGCGATACCCAAAGGCGCGGCTTGATGTCGTAACTGAGGTGCCCTTCAAAGGCGGCGACCGGGCTTTCCGACTGGGTTCTTGTTCCGGGATAGAACGCGTTGTCAGAGAAAAACTCGGGATTGGTCGTATAGAACCACACGGCTCCATAAGCATCGAGCACCAAATGCCCACGTCGATGCGAATAGCCAAGCTCAGGCTTAAAAGCCCAGCGGTTTTGACCTAGATTGACCAGCTTCGTCGGATTGTACTGTCCCGTGGGAGCCAGTATTTTCAAGCTCACTCCGAGGAGCGTCTTTTCTTTCCACTTGCGCATCTCGTCTGCCGTCATCGCGGGGCCGCCCTTCAGGTTCACGGAAAAACGGAACACCGCGTCCATCAATCCTGAACGATAGGCGTCCTTCTCCGCGCCCTCAATCGTGCCGCGAAAATTGCCAACTCCGTACGGTAGCCCCAAGAGCACGTTGGCCGAACGACCGAAGACACTCAGGGAGTGATACACCGTGACGACAGGAATGCTGGTGGATGCACTTGCACCCGTGATCGGCGAAGTGCCGTCAAGGAGGACGTTTCCGCTATAGTAGGAGTATGTCAGGGTAACTGCGTTGGCCTGAACTGGTGTGATTATGTAGGCTCTGGGAGCCAGATCCTGAGCGGAAACTAGACCGCCGGCACACAACCCCACGACAACCAAGTTGAGAAGACGATAAAGCAAGTTTGTATTTCACCCAAAGCGCGGCCAGCACTGCAGCTCTCCCAACAGAACGATGCGGGAGTTCTCCCGTTCTCTTTCCTCGACAGCACTCGATCGGGACCGGGCTGAATTCGAACTCTCAGCCAGTCCCGACCTCGGCCGTTAATTCCTACTGGAGAAAGAAACGCGTCACGAAAGTCTCTCGGAAGATTCGGGTGCCGAGAGAAAGTACGAGGCACACGAAGCCGAGGAGACCAATCAACGGTAGCTGGCTTGCTGTTTTGGGCAACTTCCGGGTCGCCGGAGCGGCGGCAGCCTGGGTTGTCGGTGCCGGAGCCGGGGTCGTGGCAGGAACCGGTTTCGGGCTCGAAGTGGCTACCAGGAGCGGTTGGTCCGCTGGCGGCGCAGGAGGAGGAGGAGGCATTGTTCCGGTCAGCTTCCTTTGCTGCGATACAACGGTTTCGGGAACTTCAACGATTTTCGTCGCGGTGATGACCATTCCGGGCCGCAATCCAAATGCATCCAGCGTTTGACCGTTGATAATGAACTTCTGGTTATTTGGAATCTTGAATTCCTGGTTCTTTCCATCCTCCAAAGTAAGGATGACGGAGTTCGGGGGATTCACGTACCACACCTTCCCTGTGACGGTCTTCACGGTCGTAACCATCTTGGGCGTGGTGGTGGTTGTGATGGTGCGTTGTACTTTCATGCCCACCTTCAGGTCGTGAACGCTCAATTGCTGTCCATCCACGGTAATCCTTACGCTGTCCGGGACATTGGGGAAGTGGTGGATTTGCCCGTCCTCGCCCCGGACGACCAGATCATTACCCGACACGTACACAACTTCGCCGCGCTCGGTCTTGACCTGCTGGGTTGCGGCTCCTGCCGCGCTCGTGTCCGTGCTTGTTTGCACTTGGGCACCGGCCGTCGCGGCGAACACCGAGACGGTCAGCGCTGCAAAAAGGGCAGGCAGAAGCACGCGTTTCATTTGTATTAACATCACTTTACTTTCTCCTTTGATTCGATTTGATCGATTACTGCACCTGGGAAACTTGTTGATGTGTCGGGACCGCCCTGGCGTGCACGATAAATCGCTGGGGGGCATCTCCAACGAAATAAAACGGATAGCAGGTGACCAACGTCAGTGAAGGGGCCCCGCGCTCGGCAAGCACACGGACGTCTTCTGGCTGGACAATTTCAATCTGCTCGACAACATACTGGGTACTGTTTTCCGCGGTGAGTAACTCCATCCGTTCGTCAGGAACGATGTCCTTCAGTCCACGAAAAAAGCCGTCCCGGTGTCCAGCGATCCCGATGTTGCCTGGCTCTCCTATCTTCGCGGTCTCCAGGATGCGGCCAACACCGCGGTTGAGCGTAAGGTCGTCCGTTCCCTCGTAGACTGGAACTTCTATCCGTAGATTCGGAATTCGAAGAATCGCCTCAGGCAGCTCCCGCTTCGAGATCAAGCTTTCCTGATAGGCCTGAATTCGCTTCGGGCTCCAAATGCTGAAATCAACGGCGCCGGAAGAACGAGGAGCCTCGGTTCCGTGCACCCCAGGGATGGCCGTTGCTTGGGAGCGCTTGAAGCTCTCGACAGCCAGCCGACTGGAAATCGAACTGTGAAATCTGGCAATCGTATAGGTAGACACCAGCACCACCCCGAAAATCAGAAACACCCGCTCCACACGCCGCCAGGATCCATTCACTTTAGTCATAAAACGACGGTGATCCAGGATTCCTGCCGGGGCGATTCGACCTTGCGCGGGGCAACTGTCACTTGACAACCAGACCGTCCTTAGGGAATACCGCTCTAGCAGAGGAGCCAAATGGAACGGAGCTCATAGCCACTTAACAGGTCCCCAGGCTCAATACCGACTTTGTCCCTGGGTAGCTCAGCCTGCAATCACTCCTCCCTTGGGGAGGAGCATACGACGCCGGCCGGTCCGCAGTTACTCGTAAAACTACTAGGTTCGTGCAGGGAGAACTACGGTGCAACGACGCGCGTTCCCTGACCCTTGAAAGGGCGTGGAACGACAAAGCCTCGGCTCGTCTGCTGGTTAGGCTCTTTGTTCAGAACTGCCTCCATAGCCAAGGTTTCCTTTGGAGTTAAGTCTCTCGCGCATAAGATACAACCAGCAGTTGATCTTGCCCTCCGGGGTCGTTCCTCCGGGCGGCGCTACCACAGCGGAGTCCATCGCTGGCGCATAGAAGTCATCCCCCGGTGCTTCCTCCAGGACCTCAGACGAAGGAAGTCGAAGGGTGCTTGCCGGTCCATGCTGTAGATCCACCAGCTGCATGAACTACCCTAAAGATCGTGTTGGTCCGGATGAAGTTCCAAGGCCATGCAGGCGCACACCCGTACTCCGGGTCACGTAGCAGCTTCCTCGATTCCAGCGAGGCGATTCCACCTTCGGTTCACGCAGCGCCCGGCGCCCCTCCTTTTCTTGCTGCTGTCCCTTGTCCTTTTTGGGGACGTAATCAGCCTATTCTTCTACCTCCTTTCGCGGGGCTTGTCCGTCCATGGAGCAAGCAGCAGAGGGTGCGTTCTCTCCTCAAAGAAAGCTGGGACGCGCCTTGACGATTCCGACCTGAGAATCAGGCCCAGATGCCAACCCCGGGGCGAGCCGAACGGATTGTGAGTTAGCCACCACTAAGCTCGAGACCATTGGGGTTGCGCGCAGGTTTTGACGGATGGCAATTTAGCGGAGGGCTTTTAGCAGGTCAGTTAGGACGACCGTGATTGGGACCTGAGCGAGGATCATCGGCAGCGCGGGAATCAATATGGCAGCGGCCAGCGTTTGGAGCGCTCCCTTATCCGCCGGAAAGGCATTCATCTGCTCAATATTCTCGTAAGCGCTTCCATAATCGGCGAGAGTGCTGCTCTCCGGGGCCATTAGAAACTCCGTTTCATGCCCGGCACGATGGAGTATCCACTTTTCGTGAAACTCAGTGCTGTGCAGCTGGCCAAGGATTCCATATTCCAGAATTCCTGCACGACGCACTGCCGCCAGACGAGGGACAAAAAAAGCCAGAGGTCCCAACGCAACCAGGGCGATGAGAACGATCAAGGCAATGCCCGAAAACTTGAAGTTCACCAGGTGGGCACCATGGTAAAGGATGTCATTCCTCCAGGTAGACGCGATCACGGCGGTGGCACTGAAAGCGAGCGGAGCGAATGCGGCTGAAGTTAGACCGAGGAATCCTAAGCCGCCATGCCTGTCAGGATGGGTCGGAATCAGCCTCAAATTTTGTCTTGATAACTTGAAGGCGAAGAATGTCCAGAGAAGCCATTTCCACACCCCCAGTCCTAGCAAAAACTGAAAAATAGAGGTGCTGATCAGCACGGCATACCAGCCAGCCGCAGTCACGTGCAGACCAGCCCCCGAGTCTCTCGAAAGCCAGGGTGCGGTATCAATTAGACCCTTGTATGCGGTTACGGTGTGCGCAATCAAGAGCACCAGGATTACAAACTCGGGCAGAAGCGAGTCTCGCGCACGGACCAGGCCCGCAATCACTTCGTCCATGTGGCTCAGGGCCGAAGCGTCCAGGAGACCTGCCTTGCGCACATGGGCAAACACGGTGCGGAAGCGGGCATCCATAAGAACTTCGCCGACCAAGAGGATCGGAACAGACATGAGAATGCGCGAGTGGACACGGTAATCCCATAGAAAGGAAGCCAGTCCTTCGGGATTGAAAAAAGCGGTGAGCAAAAACGGAGGCAGCCAGCCAATAGCCAGAAGTACGGCGATGCGGCGTGCGAGATTCCATTGATTCGAACGCACCATCCCGATCGCCTGCTGGACCCGATAGGAAGGACCTCCGCGTACGAGAGACACCTCGGTCGAAATTCCGGTTACGGACGAATCAGTGTGGGCGTCCATACGTGTCCCTCATCAAGGTCTGAGGGAGCCTTATTCTATCGCAAAGTGAGATGCACACAAGCAGGAGATCGTGCCGTTGGCCTCTAATTCAGGCCCTCATCTTTGTAGTATTTGGTGCCCGTGGCGCTAATTTCGGCGGCCAGGCCTGTGCCCGTCAATTGATACATCCAGATTCCGTCCGAGACCGCCACCGCTCCAGCCATCGCGTCGCCTTTATTCCCTGCCTTTGCTGCAACGGTGGTCTGCCCTCCAAATTCCCAGCCGGAATTGACAAAGCCGTCAAAGGCTGCCTGATTGTCAAAAACAAAGACCACTCTGAATTTATCCACGCCAACGCCCAATCCGGCTTGCAGCTCAATCATCTTCATGTAGGTCTGGTGCTTGGTTTTGTTGTTGACGGCTACCCCTTTGCCGTTGCCCGTGCCGCCGAATAGAATCTTGACGCCAAGGTCGCTGAACACGGCATAGCCATATGCGTGCTTGATGGCGGCCTTCGTTCTTGGCTCGGCTTTGTATAGCTGCTGAAGGGTATCTTGCGTCGCGGCCTGAATCTTCTTCTGCTGCTCTGCCTTGTCCTCGGCGAAGGCGATTGTCGCTCCCCCCAGCGCAAGCACCGACGCAAGTGCGATGAGTCTTAGTTTCGTAGCGGCTTTTGAGGATGTGATGTTCACCGTCGGGACCTTTCTGATCTCTCTCGAGATTAAACAGCAATCCTTTCACCCAGCCGTGCAGGACGGTATTGGCAGAAATGACAATCCGATGCCCGTTGCAATGGCTTTGGCTGTTCGCTCAAAGACAGAAAAACCGCGAAAAAAGACGGACGCTTACGTGGCCGCAAGCCCCTTTCAAGGAGGATGAGCTTCCTTTCCATCTCGGACATGCGCACTGCCCCCTTATTCATGGTCACCGCCCGGAGAGTGATTTTTTCCGCGAGGGATGCAACCTCTTCAGGCATGGAATACACAGGGGGATTGGTCTCACGGCCCATTTCCTCTTCCACCCTGTTCCACCCTCTCCGCCGCTCCCTATTGCACAATATTGCGGGAGATTACTTCCGAAATCCATGCGTGCTGCGATCCACGCTTTTCCTGCAGGACGATTTTGATTATGAGATCGACGCCTCCTTGGATACGAAAATGCGGCCTTCGAGTGCCGCGCGGATGGCGGGTAGGAGATCTCGTGTCATCGAGGTCTTCACTACGAAACCAAACGCACCGGTGCGGAGGGCCTTACGCGCAAGAGTGGGACTATCGTGGATCGTTAAGAACACAATCCTCGACGGGCAACCCCATTCCCGAAGCCGGTCCGCAGCGGCGATTCCATCCAGCTTCGGCATGGAAATATCCGTGACGATGACGTCCGGTCTGAGGTCCTGAGCCGCATCGCACAGAGCTTCCCCGTCATCCACCGTGCCTGCCAGGTCGAAACGGGATCCGAGCAACTTCCGGATCACTTCGAGGAGAGCCGGATGATCATCGGCTAGAAGCACGCGAGGCTTTCGATTCACGGACAATCCCGCAGGCTTGCGTCGGGATCCAGCCCGAACTCCAGGGGATCTCGAGACGCCCGGGAGTTTCCGATTCCCCTCTTTGCTCTTGCCCCTCCCCTCTTCACCCGTCGGGCTGGTCCGGTCTTGGAGAGAGAACAGAACTTGCGCCAGGGCGACCTGTTCATAATGAGTTTTACGGCAGGACATGGCACCCCCTCCCGACAACGAACCTAGCAGTCGGGGGCTGCTACGGGATTTATCTTTAGGAGATGAACAGACGCAATGAATCGGCCTGCGCTCCCTCAGTTCCGCCAGATTGCTTTTAGTGTCAGGTTTGATTATGATTCGTTACGATAACGTAACGAGTTCTAACGTGTCTTTAGGAGTAAGGTTATGGCAAATCGCCCGGCCCAGACCCGAAAGACCCATTTCAAGACCATGGTACAAGCAGATGTCCCCCAGGGGCGCATGGGGAAACATAAATTAATTGTCTCAACGATCCTGGGTGACCTCCGACATTTAAAAAACGGAGCAGCTCTGAAAGTGCCCTTGTCTGAACTCGCTGAATCGAAGGAGAAGGTCCGATCCGCGCTGAATCGGGCCACCCGCAAAGCTGGACTCAAGGTTGCGACAGCAAGTGACAGCGAATTCTTGTACATATGGCGGGAGATCAAGAAATCAATCGTCCCTACGCGCAACAACGTTGCTTCTCTTTAATCCAGGCGCAGTCTGGTTCCCCATTGCACTGGCATCGGCTTCCTGACTCCGGTTATCTCCCGCGCAACTTCTGAAGCTCAACCGCCGATATTTTCAGGCTCGCGGGGGCGAGGAGGGAGCAGTGGCGGCCTGCCGAGAGACGGCCGCGGAATGGGCGCCAAGTCGCCGCCCTCGGAGAAACTCCAGATACTCCCTCATGCCGTGCCCCGTCTTAGCAGATAACAGAAATACTTCCATCCCCGGCCGCACTGACTGGATATTGCCTCTCACCGCCGCTTCATCAAATTCAACCGCAGCAGCGAGGTCCGATTTTGTAATGACGGCGACATCCGCACTATGGAAGATGGTAGGGTACTTGAGGGGCTTGTCCTCTCCCTCCGTCACGGACAGCAAGACGACACGCAAGTCTTCTCCGAGATCATAGGAGGACGGGCAGACCAAATTCCCCACATTCTCAATAAAGAGAAAGTCAAAATCATTGAGATCCCAACCCTCCACGGCAGCCTGCACCATGCCCGCCTCGAGATGACAGAGGGTACCGGTCAGGATCTGCTTTACCGGAGCCTGGCTTCGAGCCAGACGCGTCGCGTCATTTTCCGTAGCCAGGTCTCCAACCACTGCAGCGACTCGGTAGCTGGGGCGAAGCAGGGTCAGGGTATTCTCGAGGAAAGAAGTTTTACCGGACCCGGGGCTCGAGACGAGACTGACAGCCAGCAAACCTGCCTGACGAAAACGCTGACGGAGCGCGCGGGCGACCACGTCATTTTGCTTCAGGACATTCTTGCGAATTTCGACCAGGCGCGGCTCGACGGTCATTCTCGAAT
Source organism: Candidatus Acidiferrales bacterium (assembly GCA_963842585.1). Taxonomy (GTDB): domain Bacteria; phylum Acidobacteriota; class Terriglobia; order Acidiferrales; family UBA7541; genus Acidiferrum. Next base: position 339,881 of record CAWJHG010000006.1, on the reverse strand, counting down.
CTCCAGGGCAGCGACTTCCAGTTCCTTCCCGCGTACAACCGCCGATGTGGGAGTGGCACAATCCGGGCAAGAGAGCATCTGGATCGAGTGTACCGGGCGGGAAATACGACAGTTGGGACAGAACACCTCGACCGGAATTTCCTCGATCACGAGTTTCGATCCTTCGAGGGGCGTGCCTTCACAGGCAAGCTCATAACAGGACAGGAGAGCTTCCTTTGCCACACCGGACAAAAGTCCCAATCGGAGGTGTACGGATTCGACTCGCAGTCGCCCGCGGCACTCTGCCTCCTCCTGAGCCATCTCTACAATACTCATGGCAATCGACAGCTCGTGCATGCGCTCACCATCCAACAACGCAACCCCGGCCCTGCCACCCCACATGAATGACTTCGCCGTCTTCGACAAGCACCGGGACGGTAAAGGGCGCCGGCGTGAGCTGGCGCATACGTTCGCGCGCCTGGGGGTCGGTTTCAACGTCGTATTCCGTGAACTCGCTCCCCCTCCACTCCAGCCACTCGCGCATCTCACTCGTGTAAGGACAGCTTGCAGTTCCAAAGAGCTCCAAGTTAGGCACGGCCGAAACCCTCCACGAGTTCGCAGATCAGGTGGTAGATCGAAGCCTGGACCTCCTGGATCCGAGGAATGTAGTCAGACCGTACGATCAGCGAGAAATCCGCTAAACCCCGGCGTTGCACTTCTCCGCCTTCATACCCAAGCAGAGCCACGGTGAGCAGGTTCTGCTTTCGTGCCTGCTCAAGCGCCGCAACAATATTCCTGGAACCGCCGCTGGTGGAAATTCCGATCACGACGTCGTTCGGCCGGGCCTGTGCGATCAATTGCCTCTGAAAAATGAGCTCGGTGCCCACATCATTGGCGATGGCGGACAGATTTGCCGGCTCCATCGAAAGAGATATGGCGGGGACGGCGTCAGCACCTGCCGGTGGCAGGACGCAATCGATGGCCCAATCATTCGCATCGGTGGCCGAGCCTCCGTTGCCAAAAAGAATAAGCTTGCCCCCCCGGTCAACCTGCTCCCGAATCGCTCTGGCGGCCGCGCCGATTCCTTCCGCCTCTTCCTTCGCCACTCGGAGGCGAAGCATCGAATCGTCTTGCACTTTCATCCGAATCGAATCAGCTACCCGGGCTACCACGTCCAGCATTGGCTGTTTGTTCTTTCCAAGAAACGGATAGAGAAACTCCGCATCTCCGACCTCATGGCCCAGTTCGCGGTGCTCGAAGAAGACGTGAACCGTTTCCCACAAGGTGTGATAGAGGACTTCGATCAATTCTTGGTGAATAAAAGGGTCTCGGGTTGCGGCGGGCGTGAAATAGGAGCCGTCGTATCCCGGCAACGCAAAGGTCATTGCATGGTGCTGCCGTGCCAGGTCGAGCGTGGCCCAGACCTCCGGGTCGCCGCCGGGTGGCCCAAAGCCCATGACCATATCGTCGGGTTGCACGAGCGTTTGCAGCCAAGGTTTAAAAGCGAAGGAAAGGTCGATGGCAGGCAACGCGCGTTTTCCGACGATCACCGGGTGCACAAATTCTACCGATACATGCTGCGCGTCGGTCGTGTAAGGTCCGCGGCCAAAAGCCAGCAGCCGCCCGCCGCGCAGGAAACGTTCGGACATTTCGCGGCAAGCCTCGGCGAGCCTCAGTGCTTCCTTGGCAAAGAAAGTTTCCATCACCTGATTGCGAACCAGCAGCCGGTGCCCAATTTGCGTGGCAATTTCAATGCTTGTGGCCATCTCTATCCTCAGCAGATCCGGGGCAGCGGGTCGCCCACCAGCATATCCACCAGGCGGTTTCCGCCATACCGTGTGGTCACCGAGACCATCCCCGCCGGATGATCCTTCACCTCGCCGATGAGGACCGCTTCTTCTCCGCCGGGTGTCTCCCGCAGAGCTTCGAGTGCGCTGTCCGCCTGCTCCGCGGAGACGACGACTAGGAATTGCCCTTCATTAGCGATATGCAGCGGGTCCAGCCCCAGAAGCTCGCAGGCGCCCCGCACGGAATCGCGCACGGGCAGTTGTTCTTCAAACAGGACAATTCCATGACCGCAATCTCGCGCCAGTTCGTTCAGGGATGTCGCTACACCTCCACGCGTGGGGTCGCGCATCCAGCGCACACCGGGGCCTGCTTTCGCGGCCAAGGACTGGACCAGGGGCAGCACGGACCTGGTATCGGAGCGCAGCTCGGCCTCGAGGGCCAGCTCTCCCCGTGCAAGGATAATGGTGATGCCGTGATCGGCAATCGGACCGCTGAGCAATACCTTGTCGCCCACCCGCACCGACAGGGGCGAAATCCCAATTCCCGGGAGCAGACGACCGATGCCCGTCGTCGTGATGTACATCCGATCGGCTTTGCCGTGCTCAACTACTTTTGTATCTCCCCCGGCGATCCGCACACCCGCCTGTTCGGCGGCCCCGCTCATGGCACGCACTTCCGCTTCCAAAATTTCGGTCGGCAATCCTGCTTCAAGAACAAAGGTGACTACAATCGCTTCAGCTCTAGCGCCAGAAACGGCCAGGTCGTTCACCGTTCCGTTGATGGCCAGCTCGCCGATTGAGCCGCCAGGAAAACGCAATGGACTCACCACAAAACTGTCTGTGGTCATGGCGATCCTGGTTCCATTGATCTGGAGATGTGCAGCGTCACCGAGCGGCGCCTGGTCGGTGCCGAAAAGAAGCGGAGCGAACAATCCCTCGATCAGCCTGCGGCTCGCCTTGCCACCCGCACCGTGCGCCATTTCAATCTGCGGCTCTCGGAATCTGATCTTGCAGGCAGGACTGGCCATGATCCCTCACTCACACCGCGACCGCGTTTGCGATGGTAACCGGCTTGAGATGCTGGTAGTTGTAATAGGCGGCACACGACCCTTCCGATGAGACCATCAGCGCTCCAACCGGCTGCTCCGGAGTGCACTCTCGTCCGAACAGTTTGCACTGCGGCGGTTTCAGCACGCCCTTCAATACCTCGCCGCATTGTGCGGCCTTCGGATCGGTCACGCGAACTCCGGGAACAGTGAATCGCTGTTCCGCGTCCCATGCCGAGTAGTTCTCACGAATCTTGAGAGCGGATTGCGAGATGAATCCCAGGCCGCGCCATTCGAAATAAGGCCGCAACTCGAACACTTCGGCCATGACGCGAAGTGCCGCCTTGTTCCCTTCCCAGGGCACAACCCGCCTGTACTGATTCTCAACCCGCGCTTCGCCATCCCGCAGCTGCCGCAGAAGCATCACAATGGACTGCAAGATGTCCAGTGGTTCGAAACCGGAAACTGCCACGGGTTTTCCTTCGTCCTTCGCGATCCAATGATAGGGCCGGCAGCCGATGACCGTGGAAACATGCCCGGGGCCGACAAACCCATCGATTCGCATGTCCGGCGAATCCAGGATCGCCCTAATCGCCGGAATGATCGTGACGTGATTGCAAAACACCGAAAAATTTCGGAGGCCTTCGGCCTTTGCGCGCTGGAGCGTCAGTGCCGTGGATGGCGCTGTGGTTTCAAACCCGATGGCGAAAAACATCACATGTTTCTCCGGGTTGTTTCGCGCCAACTGGAGGGCATCGGCCGGAGAGTACACGATGCGAACGTCCGTGCCGCGGGCCTTGTATTCGAGCGGGCTACCGTGGGTTCCGGGCACGCGCATCATGTCGCCAAACGCGGTGAAGATAAAATCAGGCTTGGCCGCCAGGGATAACCCGTCATCGATCCTTCCCATGGGCAAAACACAGACCGGACAACCGGGGCCATGAATCAGTTCGATATTCGAAGGGAGTAGATCCTTAAGTCCAAAACGGTAAATGGCGTGCGTGTGTCCGCCACAGACCTCCATGATGCGGTAGTGGTGCCCAGTATCGGCCAGCTTCCGAATCTCCTCTCTGGCCCGGTTAATGAGTTCCGGCGCCCGAAATTCATCCACATATTTCATGGCTCCGCTCCTGTAGCCGGTGACCGGTCGTCTTCCTTCTCGAGACCATAGCCTCGAACCTCGTCGATCGCGGCCTGGGTCTCGCCGAGCATTGAGAGGGTGCGCATTTGGTCGCAGGCGTCGGCCTCGCTGATCTTGCTCATGGCAAAGCCGACATGGATCAGCACCCAATCTCCGACACTGGGTTCGTCATCCTGCAGCAAGCCCAGGTCCACCTTGCGGCGCACGCCAACTACGTCGACCACAGCCAGATGAGCGCTGTGCGGGTCGAGTTCTACGATCCTTCCAGGAATCGCCAGGCACATGGTAGAGCTCCCCCCTCCCCTACTCTGATTTCCGTGCCATCAAATCAAACGCGAACTTCAACTCATCTTTCAGCCGCAACGCGCCTGCGGCAAACGACACCGGCTTGATCCCGTAATCGGACTGCCGCAGTGTAAAATCTCCGGTGATCCGCAAATTCGTCCCGAGGACAGCAACGCTGGCCTGGACCGTTTGCGGCCGTTCCGTGCCGTGAAACGACAGGTCGCCAAAAACCTGGACGCGCAGAAGGTCATTGCTCATTTTTTGCACCGTAATTTCCCTGCTGTCATACCCTGCTGCGGGGAACCGGCTGCTGTCCAAGACCTTCTCATACATCTCCTGCTCAAGCTTTTGCCGGTCGCCGCTTTTCATTTCATCCAGAACTTCCATGCTATTCATTTGAACGGTTACCCGCAGAGATGCATTCTCAAAGGTCTCGGACGGGCACTGAATTTCCGCGTCATACGCCCTGAGTTCAATTCTCGGATTGTGGCCAAATGCAGAGAGAATCCCGGTGGCGTAGGCTTGCACGGTGAAGCGGCTTGCCGCTTTATCGACTCGGAAAATCACCGAGACACGTCCTTTTCGGGCGGCGCTCTGCATCCCGATCTCCCCTACGATCCGCGCGGCGCGTCAACGAGGCAATCTCGGCGCGCCGCCATGGACATCTTCACTAAGAGCGGTCCACTCTGGCTTGTGGCCCACTCTCTCCTACATGGAACGCAAGCGGAAGTAGCGCTCGAGGTCCGGCAGTGCCGCCGAGGCCAGATTCCCCATCCCCACCTGGCCGAGATAGCGGCGAATCGTCGGATTTGAAAGCACCAGCCCGGCACCAAAAATCATGAGTGCCACCCCTCCGAGCATGTACAGCGTCTCTTTGTCCGGCCCGTTCAACTCATCCGGTCGATTCATGATTTCCACTGCCATAGCAGCCTCCCTTGCAGAATGAGATTCCTGCCTATTCCTTCGCGGGCCACTCACCCGCAATGATTCGTTCTACGAGCGAACCGACCAGCTTTACCGCATCTTCGACAGCGCCCGCCACGGGCGCGCTCAGCCCCATCTGCCCCTCATCGGGCCCGAGCGTTCCCGGAACGCACCCGACCAGCAGTACCCTGTTCAGTTGCCCGCCCATATCGGAGGCCATCTGAAGCACTTTCAACGGGTCCATCGCGTGAGGCTCGATCAATCCCAGTGGGGCACTGGCCGAGCGGAGATCGCTTAATTCCGGCTGCACCACAAAAAGCGTGCCGGGAGCTCCCTCGCCGGGATAAGCATCGACGAGTATGACGGTCGCGTAACCTTCCATCAGCGCATAGGCCAGGTCGAGCCCGCGAATCCCGAAATCGGTGACATGGACACCCGCCGGGAAGGTCTGCCGGGTCAGGCGTGCCGTGACTTCTACCCCAAAACCATCGTCTCCCAAAAAGATATTGCCGATACCGGCAATCAGGATCTTCTTGCCGGCAATCTTGTCGGTCACTCGGTCCTCAGCAATCGTCTCCACTTCCGTTGTGGCGAAGAAGAACCGATGTCCGGGCTGCCTCAGAAGTCCAATATCCCTGCCGGGATCCTCATCCACCACGACAGAAACGTGAAAATTCCCTTCGTAATCCTGTTCGATCGATTCAACGACGGCGACCTTCCCGTTAAGAACGATATCGAACACATCGCCACGCAGCTGCGGGCGAAGTCTGACCTTGTCGCCCGGCCGGACGAGAACGCCCCGGATATCTACCGCCCCGAGCTGGCTCTTGTCTTCGAGAAGCTGCCATTCAAATTCATTCACAGTGTTTTCTCCTCCGGGTGCGCAGTCCGCGCATCGCACCGTGCAGTTTCTTCCACTGTTCTTCCGGCAATGCTTCCGTACGTTCGAGGATCTGCCTGGCACGCCCATCGGACTCGCGCATTTCGCGTTTTTCTTCATCGGTCATGCTCAAGATCCGAAGGGAGAGAATTTCGTCAATCTCCGCCCCGTCAAACAGATCGCCCGGGCTCTCCGGGGCAATCTCGGGATAGTCATAGAGAATAATGGGCGAAGAGAGCATCGTGTCGCGTTCGCCTTCAGCGCCGACAAGAATCGGCCAGGTCCCGATGTTTTTGCAGTCGCGGGCCTCCTTGCAATAGGCTTCGGGTGGATCGATGGAGGAAACAAACTCTCCCGCGGTTACTCCCAGTACGGTGTGCGTCGAGACCAGCGAATGTTTGAGTGCTGCTTCCCTTTTGATCACCACTTCTTCTACCCTCGAGTGGTTCGCGATGCGTACTGTCAGCTTGAAGCCACCCCGCTCCAAGTTCTCCACCCAAATCCCAATTGCCCCGGAGATCGATCTCTTCTCCCGCAAAATGACTCCGGCAGGCACTCCCCGCTCATCTGGAATTGCTTCCCGCTCCTGTCTCGCGGAGAGGTTGAAGGGCCATTCGATCGACCGGCCGACAATCGCACTCAGATTGAATCCGGGCACCTCGATGGTTTCTTCGACCGCCTCCTGCCAGGGTTGATAGGTCCTGCCGTTGATTTCGAGCCGTTCCACGGGTTCGAACTCATTGCCGAGAGCTTCTGTCAAAGTCTCGTGGACCACTCCCGGCTTCAAGATTGAACGGTCAACCATACGAAGGAATTTCACCCGGACCATGCACTCGGTTTCAACATTGCCTAACACCAGACACTCGGTTTGCATCGTGGGCCCATCCTCGCCGCCGTGCGCGTCCGTGTAGGCCGGCGGGTAGAGCACGCCAAAATTGAAACGTTGGCGATTTTTCACCGCAGATGGCCGGTATGGATAGAGCAGATAGCCCTCGTACAGAACGGCTCTCACAGTCTGGTCGACCAACGCGTCATTCATGGCCGCACCGGTTCCGCAAGGGCGCTGAGCGCCTTCTCAAACGCTTCTTCCCATGTCGGAATGCCCTCACGGATTTTGAATTGATATAGCTTCCCGAAGGAATCTTTTTGCAAAGCCAGCCATGCGGTGTTCGGATGGTAGGTGTCCATCAGATCTTTCCAGACCCGGACGGGTAATCGGCATTTTACTTCCTTGTCCCAGGAAACAGGCGCAACCTGAAGTGTTCCTTCGCGGCCCTGATAAAATATCGTTCCACTAAACTGGAAACAGAGCGGCAAGTCCCCGCTTGTCAAGCCGTGAAAATATTTCGTAGCGGCGACATTGAAATCGAAGCTGCAGGGGACAGGGATTCCTGCGAGTGTGCTGCCGGCGAACGCCGGTACGACCACGTTTGCTTGCGTCCACAACAGACTACGAAGCGTCTGCCCCCAACGGTCAGGTTCACCAAACAGATCTCTCAACTGGGCCTGTTCCTCTGCGCTGTACTTCCGCCGTGTCGCCTCGATCAGGATCTGCACCCGCAACACCAGAGTGTGGATGACTTCGTCCCTGGGCTCGTTTGCAATGCCGACCTTGAACATCAGCTGTGGCACAGCGGCATGCTGCACAACTTCTACACCTTGCATGGTGAGCAGTAATTCAGGCATCTGCGCCCTCTCGGCCGCGGTAACTCTTTTTCTTGAGTACAGCAAAAAAAACACCAATTTCACGCCAAACTTCCGTCCCACCTGAGAGCCCCCGCCAATGCCTCCGGATCAGGCCAACCAGCCTGTAGCATTCGTCGATAGGCACCAGATAGTGCTCGGCTGGCATAGCCCCCCGGACATGCCCGACCCGATTCACAAGCAAAGCGGTCACATCGGCTTCCATTTCACCCAGTACCGGATTCATCGCTTCGATCTCTGCCCAGGTATCGAGCGAAAGCAGCGATTCGGTTGGACCCGCGGGGCTCGGGTACAACGCAACCACTCTCCGTTGTGGCGTGCTCTTAAAGAAGAAAGCCATCTCTATGGGCACCATCAAACTGTCCCACTGTGCATCTGTCAGCTCAAAATCCCTGAGGAACAGTACCCGGAGCGGTACCCGTTTGAATTTTGCTCCGCTCTGGCCATGGAACAGAACCGCGCAGGCCGCACAGGCGCACAGCAGTTTGCGGGTGATGGGCTCGAGCAAATGTTCGTGTTCGGCAGCCAGGTCCCGGCCGCACATCTCACATCGTTCAAGCGTCGTCGGCCTGCGCACCAAACGACGTAGGGCTGTAAACGCGCTCTCCTCGCGGGGTGGAACCAGCGACGCCATTTCAGCTGGCCTCCCGCTCCACCCGAACTCCCGGCCTAGCCTCCGCAGGCGGGCCACCCAACAGCTGCGCGACAGAAACAAAGCCGGCTCCGGCCATCTCCGCTCCCATCTCCTCGACAACGATCGACGCTGCATCCGGAGCTGCGTCTCGGATTGCTGCTTCGAGTGTTTCTTTGACCGGTGGCCTGGCCGAGCCACAGCCGCCATTCGGTTTTCTGTGCAGCCGCACAGTGATCGCCCCGTCCTCGCCGATCGACACCAGCTCCGCGCGCGCTGCCTGCGAGACGAGGTAGCTGCTGGCTTTCTCAAGCGCGCGGTTGACTCTCGTAGCGAAATCCTCCGGATGCAGACCATACAACAGCAGCAGGCTGCTGACCTTTTCATCGCGGCCACATTTTCGGATGAGTTCTTCGCCCGGCTCGCCGGTCTCTCGAGCGAGCGCCAGAATCCTCTCTAGCCCTGCCCCATGCAGGGCCATCACCGATTCCAGCAGCTCCCTCGCCAGCGCGCGTGTATTCGGGTCGGCTGCCGCACCAAGTTGCTCGACAACCGTTCCGATCCGCTCAATCTGCTTATCGAATGATGTATCCTTCGCCATGATCTCCTTGGCTTGCATTCCAGAGCGAGCGGCTGCGATGGAAAAAGTCGACTCTACCGGTCCGCCCGAACCGGCCTCTCCCCCGTACAGCCGCCCGCTTTGGAACGACACGTCCCACGCTTCAGGAATGCACTCCGAACATGGGCGAATGATGGGTCTCGAGCACCTTCCCGTTGCCGAGATACATATGCACTCCACAGGGCAGACAGGGATCAAAGCTGCGAACCGCCCGCATGATGTCGATACCCTTGAACTTGTCCGGGCCGTTCTCTTCAAAGATCGGCGTATTCTGTACCGCATCTTCATAGGGGCCCGGGGTTCCGTAAATGTCCCGTGGGTTGGCATTCCATGGGGTCGGCGGGTAGGGATGGTAATTGGCGATCTTTCCGTCGCGAATCACCACGTGATGCGATAGCACACCTCGCACCGCTTCATGGAATCCGCAACCGATGGCATCCTGGGGCACCGTGAAATCGGACCACGTTTTGGTCCTTCCTGCGTGGAGTTCGGCCAGCGCCTGCTCAACAAAATAAAGGGCCGCCGAAGCCGCGTACACTTGAAAGTAGGTGCGCGCGCGGTCGCGCTCAATGGCGTTGCTCCACTTGGGAATTTTCCATTCGAATTCGACCTCCGGCAACGATGTCGTCTTCGGTAAGTACATTTTGACGCTTCGACCGGTGGCCTTGATGTAGCCGATATCCACAATCCCGGCCAGTGCCGTCGCCCACAACCGTGCGATCGGGCCGCCCCCGGTATCCAGGGCCAAATGCTCGTTGGTCCGCTTGTCGAACCAGCGGGGTGACATCACCCAGGTGTACTTGCCAGCAAAATCGCGTTTCTGGGGTCTCGGGAGGGTGGTCTGATTCCAAGGGTGGTTTTGATCCACCGGATTGCCCAGCGGATCGTTCTTGACAAACTTCTCCGCATGCTCCCAACCGTCGTAGTAGGAACTTCCGAGCAAAATGCGAATGTTCAGGTTGATGTCCACCAGGTCGGTCGTCACCAGCTTGTCGTCCACCACCACACCCGGTGTGACATACATGGCCCGGCCCCATTCGGTCATCTTTTTGTAGGTGTAATCGCACACTGCCGGATTGTTAAATGACCCCCAACAGCCGAGCAACACTCTCCGCTGTCCGACCTTTTCGTAGCCCGGTAGTGCTTCATAGAAGAAATCAAACAGATCGTCATGCAGGGGAACCACTTTCTTCATGAACTCCACGTACTTCATCAGCCGCACCAGATAGTCCGTGAATAGTTGAATCGTTGGCACGGTTCCGACGCCTCCCGGATACAGCGTCGAAGGATGCACGTGCCGGCCTTCCATCAGGCAGAACATCTCGCGCGTCATCCTGCTCATCTGCAGCGCCTCGCGATAAAACGACCCGGTGAAGGGGTTCAGCGCCTTCATGATGTCCGCGATGGTCCGAAATCCGTGGAGCTTCGCGTGCGGCGCCTCCTTCTTTTCCGCTTTCGCGTAAACGGACGGATTCGTTTCTTTCACCATCTGTTCGCAGAAATCCACGCCGACCAAATTGTCCTGAAAAATGTTGTGGTCGAACATGTACTCGGCCGCCTCACCGAGATTCACAATCCACTCCCCCAGTGCCGGTGGTCGCACGCCGAAGGCCATATTCTGCGCGTAGGTGGCACACGTCGCATGGTTGTCGCCACAGATACCGCAGATCCGGCTGGTGATGAAGTGCGCGTCCCGCGGGTCTTTGCCCTTCATGAAAATGCTGTATCCGCGGAAGATCGACGAAGTGCTGTGGCATTCCGCCACCTGCCGGTTATCAAAATCGATCTTTGTAAATATCCCCAGGCTGCCGACGATTCGGGTGATCGGATCCCAGTTCATCTCCACCAGTTTCCTCGAACCGGTTGGCGTCTTTTTCTCCTCGGTTGTCATGGTCCCCATGATTTCCTCCCTCTTTTCTCTCAGTACGCCCTGGGTTGATAGCCGGTGGTCAATTCCGCACGTGGATGCCGCCACTTCGGTTCCTTGTTCACCGTCTCGTTCGTGAACGCTCGCAGCGCCCGGATCGTCTTGCCATACATGCCGATGCTGGCGGCAGAGACTTTCGCGCCCGGTGGTTCGTCCATAAAGGGCATGAACTTGTCGGGGAACCCCGGCATGGTGCAACCAATGCAGATTCCGCCAACGTTCGGACAGCCCCCAATTCCCGCCATCCAGCCGCGCTTCGGCACGTTGCAGTTCACAACCGGCCCCCAGCAACCCAGTTTCACGATGCATTTCGGAGAGCCATAGACTTCGGCAAAATCACCCTGTTCGTAATAACCCGCGCGGTCGCAACCGTCGTGCACGGTCCTGCCGAAGAGCCACGTTGGCCGCAGCTGGTCATCGAGAGGGATCATCGGCGCTAGCCCGGAAACCTGGTAAAGAAGGTACAGCACCGTTTCCATGAAGTTGTCCGGTTGAACCGGGCAGCCGGGGACGTTGACGATCGGCAAGCCGGCTTTCGATCTCCAGTCCCAGCCGAGATAATCCGCCAGGCCCATCGCCCCTGTGGGGTTGCCCTGCATGGCGTGAATTCCACCGTAGGTTGCACAAGTCCCGCAAGCCACCACCGCCAACGCCTTCGGCGCCAGACGGTCGATCCATTCGGTTGTCGGAATGGGCTGATTGGTATTCGGATCGGTTCCGAGCGCTGCCCAGTAACCTTCCTTCTTGATTTTTTCGTTGGGTATCGACCCTTCGACCACCAGCACGAACGGATCGAGCTTTCCCTGCTCCGCCTGATACCAATACTTCAGGAAATCCCCACCGTTCTCATAGGCCAGCACAGGATTGTGAAGATGTACGCGCGGCAATCCGGGGATGGCCCCCAGCAAAACGTCCTCGATGCTGGGCTGCGTCGCCGCCGTAATGGAGACGGAATCACCGTCGCATCCGAGTCCGGCGGTGATCCATAAAATGTGCACATCCGGAACTGGTGAAGGTTTTTGTGTCTTTCGGCCGTACGGCACTGCGTCAGCGGTCATGAATGAACTCTCCTTCCGGGACACCGCCAATCGCAGGAGAAGTGCAGGTCCCGAAACTCCGACCAAGTTGGGAGGCGGGTTCCCCCCAGGAGGGAGGGCCAGCCGATGCTGCGCAACTCGAGTCAGAATTTAGTGGAGAGAATTACAACATCCTGACAGCCTGAAACAATCAGGCACACGCCGAAATCTTCATCGGGGATGGTCACAGGCCGGCATCGGGGATTCCCTGATCCGGTTTCCGTCGGTGGTCGGCGGGTCAATACCCCCCTTTTAAGCTCACCGTCCACTCAATCGCGTGTTGGACGAGCTCACGGGCATTTCGGAGAGCCAGCTTTTCCTTAAGATGCGCCTGATAGGATTCGATCGTCTTCACGCTCAGGTGCAATTCGTCCGCAATCTGCCGCGTTCCGTGCCCTTCCCCGATCAAGCGGAAGACCTCAAGCTCACGGTCGGTGAGGTTCACCAGGGGTGACTTCTTGGCCGGGGAAGTCCCGCGCACGAATTGCTGCAACATGGTGCTGGTCAACCGGTCGCTCAGATACACTTCCCCCTGCAGAATTCTGCGGATCGCAACCAATACCCGTTCCGTTGCTTCCTGCTTCATAATGTAGCCGTTTGCACCTGCGCGCATGGCGCGTTCGGCATAGATAGATTCATCGTGCATGGAAAGAATCAGCACCGGCAGGCTCGACGTTTTCATGCGGATCTCCTTGAGCACGTCCAGCCCGTCCGGGCCGCTCAAGGAGATGTCCAGCACTACAATGTCCGGCCGCAGGGTGGTAATCGCACGAAACGCTGAATGCGCTCCATCCGCTTCGCCGCACACGGACAGATCGGGCTCCCGATCGATCAACAGTGCCAGACCTTGTCGAACGATAGGGTGGTCATCGACCAGCAGCACCCTGCATTTCTTGGTCTCCGAGAAGAATTGCGCCTTTGTCGCCATCACATCCGGCTCCTATTCCGCGGTTCGAATGGGAAATTTGCAAGTCACTGCAACTCCCCGTTCCGGGTTTGGCTGCACTTTCAGCGAGCCCCCTACCATCACCGCCCTGTAGTTCATGATGCTCAGGCCAACTCCCGGTTGGCTGCTCGGAGGTGTCGGCAAGCCCACTCCATCGTCCACAATGGCTAACTCCCCGGTGTCGCCCGAGCTCGAGAGACGGATCTCGATCTCTCTCGCCTTTCCGTGACGAATCGCGTTGTTCACGGCTTCCTGGGCGATGTGATATAGGTGCGTGGCCACATTCACATCACCGACCGGAACCGGCTGTTCGCACGCAAACCGGCAACGAATCTGGAACAGGTCCTCGATTTCCACGGCGCGCTGCTTCAATGCCAACATCAGTCCATGGGCTTCAGACACAACCGGCAGAAGCCCCCGCGAAAGTTCCTTGGTCTTGCGAATCGCGTCGTTGACCAGCTGCACGATCTTGGCCGCATCCTTTGATTCGGCAATCGACTCTTCGGAGAGTTTTTCTTCGAGAACCTTGCTCATGAACGCGATCCCTGTCAAATGCTGCCCCAATCCGTCATGCAAGTCTTGGCCGATCCTTCTCTGCTCGCGCTCGCTGATCCCCAAGATCGTTTTTTCCAGGCGTTTCCGTTCGCTGATATCGCGGATCGCGCTCGAAACCAGCACCCCCTCCTCCGTCTCGAGAGGACTCAAGCTGATTTCGACCGGAAACTCCGTCCCGTCCTTGTGCAAACCGCAGAGTTCGAGACCCGCTCCCATCGGCCGAACCCTGGGTTCGGCGAAGAAATCTCTGCGGTGCCCTGGATGCTTTCCGCGCAAGCGTGGCGGGACCAGCTTTTCGATCTCTACGCCAAGTAATTCCTCCCTCCGGTAGCCGAACAGTTTCTCGGTCTGGGCATTTACCAGGACGATTTTCCCGGACTGATTGATCACCACGACAGCGTCCGGTGCAGCTTCGAGCAATCCGCTGAACTTTGTTTGCGCCCGCTGCTTTTCGGTAACATCAATCCCCGATGCGATGATGTATTCCGGCGTTTGCCTCCCGCCGGGCAGCGCCCCGGCGGACCAGGCAATCGTTCTGGGTCCCCCTTTGCGCCTTACCCAGTGGCTTTCATATTCCGTACGCGCCCTGCTTTCGCAGATCTGCTGAAACAGCTGCTTGAACGGTTCCACCTCCGCGGGCTCGAGAAACAAATCCCACATCGGCTTTCCCTGGACCTGATCAAACGCGTATCCGGTCAATTCCTCACAGGCCCGATTAAACTGAACGATCCGCCCGGCACGATCGAGCACCACCACCAGGGCCCCGACCGTATCCAGGATGGCCGACAACAGGTTGCGCTCCTGGTGCAAAGCTCCTTCCGCCTGTTTCAGTTCCGTTACGTCGACTCCGACCCCATGAATGAACCACGGTCGGCCATCTTCCCGCCGGATCATCTTCGCTTCGCACTGAAACCACAACACCCTGCCGTCTCGCGCGATTACCCGATAGGAGGATCGCAGGGGTTTACCGGAGAGAAACATCTCGGCCGCTTCCGTGCTCCAACGAGTTTTGTCGTCCGGATGGATCTGCCGGAACCACCTGACAGGGTCTTCGAGCCATTCACTCTGCGAAAATCCGAGCGCGGCCTCAATCTGCGGGTTGACGTATGCTTCGCCAATTCCTTTATCGAGATTGGCCATGAAGACCACGGCGGGAATCTGCTCGACCAGCGCGCGGTACTTCTCTTCCATGTTGGGAGACGGCACTTCGGTGGCAGCCCTGCACTCTGCGGGAGAACCAAAATCGGACTCTGCGCGGGCAGGCAATGATCGGGATTGCTGAAAAACGCTGGCAAGCGCCTCGAGCGTACTTTCTGCTTCCTTTACGCCCGCGGACACACCTCCGGCCTCGATCGCCTGCGCGGTCCCGGATACTTCCTTTGATGCAGAGCGAGAATCCAGGTCCAATTCTCACCTCTTCTTACCGAACACTCACCGATTGCAATGGTCTCGGTTGTCGAGCACCGTTTCGACGTGCAGCTTCACTCCCGGCTGCGGCTTCTCCAGGACGGTTCTTTGTTGAGCGAAGCCTGGGTAAATCGCCTCAAGGCATGGATCGCGCGGCCATAGGTCGATACCGCGTTCGAAGAAAGCAGCGAGCCCGGAGGCTGGTTCATAAACGGCATGAACTTGTCTGGAAATCCAGGCATGGTGCACCCGATGCAGATTCCCCCGATATTCGGGCATCCCCCAATACCTCCCATCCACCCGCGTTTCCCGACGTTGCACTGCACCACCGGTCCCCAGCATCCGAGCTTCACGATGCACGTCGGCGCCCCGTAGCCCTCGGCGAACTCCGCCTGTTCGTAGTAGCCGCCTCGGTCGCAACCCTCATGAACGGTCTGCCCGAACAACCACGTCGGGCGCAAGGCGTCATCGAGTGGAATCATGGGAGCCCGTTCGGCCGCCATATTTAGCATGTACAACAGGACTTCGGTGAAATTGTCAGGTTGCACCGGGCAGCCCGGTACACAGACGATGGGTATTCCGGCACGCGATTTCCACGTCCAGCCAAGATAGTCCGGCAATCCCATGCAGCCGGTGGGGTTTCCTTCCATGGCGTGAATGCCGCCGTAGGTTGCGCAGGTTCCCGCCGCGACAACCGCCCAGGCCTTCGGCGCCAACCGGTCGATCCAGTTACAGGTTGTTATAGGCTGCCCGGTTGTTTGGTCGGTCCCGAATGTGGCCCAGTAGCCTTCCGGCTTGTTGTTCTCGTTTGGAATGGAGCCCTCAACAACCAAAATAAAAGGAGATCGCTTTCCTTCGGCCGCTTCTTGGAAAAAGCGCACGAACTCTTCTCCGTTTTCGTAGGCGAGAAAAGGATTGTGGAAATTGACTTTGGGGATCCACGGAAAGGCTCCGAGCACGATGTCCTCGAGGCTTGGCTGCGTTGCGGCCGTGACGGCGATGGTATCTCCATCACAGCCGAGTCCTGCCGTCATCCATAGTATGTCGATTTCACGGATGGGGGTGGTTCCGCGCTCGGTAGCTCCGCTCGTTGGGACGCCAGGTGTCATCTTCTCTCAGCCTTTCCAATAAGGCTCTGGAAACGGGTGAGGCCTGCCTGGGCCGAAAAAAAGGACAAATCCCTCTTCCAGCAGATTGCAACGCGGATTCTACCGAATTCCGAAGATTTGCGCCATGCAATGGGTTGCGACGGCCAGGTGGACCTCCGGACCTCGAGAACAGGGAACGGCCGACGGACTCTCACTCGCAACTGCTCCGGAGCTTCGGATCGGCAGCGAGTTCGGGATTCGCTTCGAAAACCAGAAGACGCCGTGCCATTTCTCCCGCAGGCCGGAGCGCATTCAGAATACGGGAAGCCGTTTCGGCAACGTGCGACGACGCTTCCGAAGCACCCAGTGGGCCAGCCCCGACTCGCTCGGTCGTCGATACAGTCGACAGTAGCGGCTTTCAAAGTGAATTCCCTTTCCACCCTGTGGAGCCATTCCTCGTGACGGAACAGTAGGTGAAGGTGGGTCACCCGAGGCTAGACAATTCGTGGGGGTTGTCGCGCAGGAAGTGCTAGGCAAGCCTGCCCCCGCTGACCTCTTGGTCTCTAGATTTGCGAGTTCAGTCGGTCGTCAAGCGTAACTACAGAATGCGCCGCAAGCTCGGATCATGGGAACTTCTCCCGAGAAAAGCTCGCCACACGAAACGCAGAGGATGACCAGGCGAAACGAACCAGTCCGAAGGAAACAAGCGGTTCATCCCGGTACTGGCCGGACGGCGGTTTCCCGGAACCTTGGTAGGCCCTTGCTCGACTAGTGGTCGCCCGGATACCAGACAAACCCGTGGTTCAGATTGTTTTGATCGATGTACCAGCCCACGACCGCGGCACCGGCATTAACCGCCGGTGCTCTGGTGCCTTGGTTCGCGCCGCCAGCAGCATGGTGTTCGTTCGTTTGGATTTTGCTTCCGCCTTCTCGAAAATCTAAAGTGGAAAGACCTTCCCTGTTGCGGCAGCCCACGGTCGACTCGACCGGTTTACCGGCAAGCTAGCCGCCCCCTTCGCGAATGACAATAATGGAAAATCTGAGATGCAGCTGAGAGGAATCCGAGGGACTAACTAACAGAATCTATTATGGATATCAGGGGGCTGCTTGGGGACAGAATCTTCCTCTCCAGCCGGTCCGCCAGGTGATACAATACGCGGCCGTTGTATCCCACAACAGGCTTATGGCTTCACCGGCTCATCCCTCCTTCGTAATCGGGTTCGGCGAATTCGAGCTCATCGCCGCCAGCGGTGGGGTACCTAAAGCTGGTCTACCACTGAAGATCCACCCGCAACCCTTCCGAGTACTGCTGTTGCTTGCCGAGCGCCACGGTCAGCTCGTGACCCGCGATGAGATTCGACGCTTCCTCTGGGGCGACAACACACTGGTGGACTTCGAGGGAGGCATTAACTTCTGCATCAAACAGATCCGTGATGTATTGTCAGACGACGCAGAAAATCCCAGGTACCTGCAAACCATTCCGCGCCGAGGGTACCGTTTCATCGCTGCCGTGAGTTTTATCGAGCCGGTCAAACACCCCATCCAATTTGTTCCCTTGCCCGGCCCAACTGCCGTTGCCAATCGAAGCTCCGACGTCAAGGTCGTCGCCCGCGAAACAGAACCGGAACGTTCCGGCGTTCCCGCGGGGGCCCTCCTGCTTGAAACACGGCCAGACAGAAAGAACTGGAGTCGAGTCGCGCTGTCGGGCAAGTTGAAACTCCTTCTGAACAACGCGCAAAGGCAATGGATGACTCGACCACTGCCGTCGCCTGATGGCAGGTTCCTTACCTTTCAGGGTCAAACATCGGATGCCAACGTCTGGCTCTTGGGGAATTTCTGACTGCCGCGAGAAAGGAGGGGTGAACTGCGATTCGATTTCGTTATGCCGCAACGCGGCGACCTTTCAAGCACCAGCCGCACGCGTTCACCTGGCCTTTCACTGCGTCGCGGGGACGCAAGCCGACGTTCAAGTGGCCTGCTCGCACCTTGCGAAGGAACACGGTCAAGAATGCAGGGTTGTTCCCTGTGGTTCGACTCGAATTCCCGCGGAATGACTAGGCCTAGGTCTCTCTAGCTCAAGGCGGCCCAGTGCAGTTCCGTGGAGGACATTGAAACTCGTCATGGTTCGATCAGCAGATCACCGGACCAAATCGAAGCGCTCGCGACAGCGAGAGGGGTACGGCGCTTTAACCGACTCTCTGCTTAAGAGCGTGATGGATGTCCATATTTTGTTCGACTGGGAAGGGCGCTATTTGTACGTCAACGAACCCGCGATACGGGCCATCGGGCGACCGCGCGAGCAAATCCTGGGACAGACTCTATGGGACATTTGTCCCGATTTGGTCGGCACAGAGGTGGAACGCCAATGCCATCGCAGCATGGAAGAGCGCCTTCCGAGCGTCTTGACCTTCTATCACGCTGCCCGCCAAACCTGGTGGGAAATCCTGTTTGAACCTGTTCCACAGGGGTTTGCAGTGCTCGCCAAAGACATTACCCAGCGAAAACGGGCTGAGGATGCGGTTCAAGAGTACCAAAAAACGCTGGAAGGGTTGGAAGAGATGATTGCGGTAATCGACCGGGATCATCGCTACATCCTCGCAAATCGCGCTTTTCTGCACTATCGGGGGCTCCAGAGAGAACAGCTTCTCGGAACTTCCGTCGCCGACCTCCTGAGTACAGAGATTTACGAAAATATCGTCAAGAAGAAACTGGATGACTGTTTTGAAGGAAAGATCGTTAAGTACGATTTGAGTTATGTGTACCCGCATCTAGGCAGAAGAGACGTGTCTATTTCTTACTTCCCCATTGAAGGCTCCTCGGGAATCGATCGAGTTGCCTGCATTCTCCAGGATGTTACCGAGCGCAAGCGATCAGAAAAAGAACTGCGAGAGTTGTCGAGTCGTCTACTGCACCTCCAGGACGAGGAGCGCCGGAGACTTGCCAGGGATCTGCACGATTCCACCGGACAGAACCTGGTTGCCTTGGAGACGAATCTGGCTTTACTGCGGGATACGCTGCCGATGAACGACAGAAAACTCCGCAAGCAGGCAATGGTCTGTCAACAGCTCGCCGATCAGAGTCTCCGGGAGGTTCGGACACTTTCCTACTTATTGCATCCGCCCGTGCTGGAAGAGGCCGGGCTACCGGATGCAATCCGCCACTTCGTCGAAGGTTTCACGGAACGGAGCGGAATCCTCGTAAATCTCGAAGTGACGAACAATTTCGGAAGAATGACGAAAGATCTCGAGCTGGCTCTGTTTAAGGTCGTTCAAGAAAGTCTTACGAACGTGCACAAGCACTCCGGAAGCCTGCTAGCCAAAATCCTGCTCAAACGCAGCTCAGATCAAGTAACTGTTGAGGTTAGTGATGTTGGTAGCGGAAGATCCGCGGAAAATGCAGGCGCAAGCAATGGAATACCGTTCCGAGCGGGGGTGGGCATCGCCGGCATGATGGAGCGGGTGAAACTCATTGGTGGGCAGCTGCAGATTATTTCGGGCCATAGCGGCACCACTGTGCGGGCAACGGTTAGTGGAGCTTTTGAGAGAGACGTCCAGGATTCGCGGCCTTTGACCGCGCCCATGGAAAAATCACCCGTTCGACGATCTAGGCGGTCAACCCTTGGCTAGTTCGACAAAACAGAACTCCTATCGATCGCGGTCCACCGGGGGGCCCGCGGTCTCAGGCGAGAGCGCGGCAAGCGATTTCTGCACCCAATTTCCAAACTGCAGCTTCAGCTGGCGGTTTTCATGGGGCGGTGGATAGGGTGATGGAATCTTTAATCTTTCTTTGTTGCCTGTGGGTTCGGCGTCCTGAGCGCCCAAACGCCAGACTGGCACCCCTCGCGAGAGCCTAGAAGAATGCCGGACGGGGTCCCCGGGGCCATACCCAATGCGCAAGTGGTCGTGAGACCGGAGGTCCGCCCGCCAACGGTGACGGAATCGCTGCTTGCCGGTCGGCCGTGCAGCTTGGTCGGCAACGTCTCACTGCCTGCAATGACGGTTTATTCGCCCGAGGGAGAGCATGCGGGCGCGGCTGTGGCCGTATTTCCGGGGGTATGGTCTATGCGGTAGCTGCGGAGACCAGCTCTCCCGACCCCTTGGCCGGAGCCAGCACAATCAAGGCTACCCCGATAACAAGCAGTCCAGCCACCCCCAATAGTTCGCCGCGTTCTATTAATTTCAGATACGCCTGCACGGACTTAACAGTGGCGTGAGCGAAACTCGACCAGGCGGTGAAGGCAATCAGGCTGCGATTTGCCGCGGGCTTGCGCGCTGCCAGTAGCAAGAAAATTCCCGGGGTGACATACAGACTGAGCACCATCGCCAGCGCCAGCACAACTTTCAGCGCCTGTTCTCGGATCATTTCACCCTGCCCAAATACCCAGGATAGCGAACCTTGCCTATTCACGCTGCCTCTTCGAATCGCTTCGCCCGGAGTTACTTGGCTTCCGGGGCGATGATACTTTCCTTCTCGAGTTCCTTGCTATAAATCTTAACCAGCTCCTTGATCGTCTTCAGGGCCGAACCGACATCAAAGGTATTCGTAATGCCAGTCCATACCAGTTCCCCGTCCGGCTTCGCGGTGGAGTAGATATTCATCTCCAGTTGCGCTTCTTTCTCTGTCTCCATATACCCCGGGGAGTAGATGATGGGGGAGAGCGCCGAGTAATAACCGTAGAAAGTGCCGTAGTAGGGGAAAGGCGTGTATACGTCGCCGGGGACATAGGTGGTTTTTGTGTCTCTTTTTGTCAATCGCACGGCCACAATGGCGTCAAAGTTTTGCTCCTTCACGAGTTCGCGCAAGTCGTTCTTGTCGATCGGGGTGGCATTGGGCCGGGCAATAAACTCGTAGCTCGGATAGGCCTTGCCTCCCGGGCGGGAGATGGCGCTTGAAAACTCATCTTCGAACTCCGCGCGGTTCGCCGCGTTTCCATTGATCGCCAGGATCAGAATTTTCTTGAAAGTTCCTCCGGGGTAGTCTGGATTCTTCCAGCTAAATTCAACTTTTGGCCCGGCGACAGCCGGGAGAGTGAGACTGGCCAACACTGCCAGAAGTAGTAGAGATTTCTTTTTCAAGTTCGTTCCTCCGTAAATTCACTCAACTTCGATAACCTATTCGCTTGCAACCACTCGATCCTACCCCGTCAAGGAAATCCCCTTCCCCCCCCTCTCAATCTTTCGGTAGTGAACTTCAAAAAGTCCAACCCAACCCTGTACTCATCCCTGTCGCGTTTTTCTGGGCGTTTAGCGGCGGTCGGCTGTCGAAATTGTCCCAGAACGAAATATTGAACCGGAAATTATTGGAAAGTTTCACGCTGAAAACGTCATTGGTTGTAAATCGCACGCGGCCAAAATCCGACAGCCCAGGAAAGAGGAGGAATTGCGCATTCAGGGTGGAACGGTCGAAGTGGAAAAGCTCATAATCGGCCCCGAGCAACAATTCCTCGTTTTGCTGATCGGGCTGGTTGAGACCCGATTGATAATTTGCCCGGGTATAGTCTGCCCCGATCAACCACTTCAATTGATTGCGGTTGTTGCGAACGACGAATCGCCCGTATCCTCCACCGAACGTCGTTCGCAGGACCAGATCCTGCTGGGTACTGTGCAGGAAATCAGATAAGCCGACGAGATAGGAATTGCGGTTCAGGAACCGCTCTCCGAACGCCTGGACCTGGAATAAGTTCGTGGTCGTACCGCCGGTCTGCCCGCTGAAGGAGGCGGTGTAGGAGGCCCCGGCGGACCAGTTGACCGTCGGGTATTCCACGTTTGCCGCAGAATTCAGAGAGGACTGATTGTTGCCACTGGTGTAGTTATAGCCAAGATCGATGCTGCCCTTCAGTTGGCGCCAGAAGGTTTGCTTCTGGGACTGTATCTCCACCACGTCCGTGCCAGCCATAGGCACTTCCGCCCCTTCGACGCTGACGATGAGGTCCTTCCCCGGGGCGGTCTCGGCTGCGACTTTTGATATGGAACCGGTGACCCGCTTGCCGCTGTTCAAAACAATCTGAAAAGTAGCCTTGCTCTCCACTTTCTCAACCTGGAGCCAGTCCACACCCACGGAGCCGGAAAAGTAGTCCGTTTCCACGTACAAAACACCCTGTTCCAACCTTTTCACTTCGCCGGTGAGACGGTCGCCGTTCTTCATAATGATGGTGTCGCGACGCGAAACCTTGGCGAGGCTTGGTCCGGCACCGGACAGACAGAGAAGACCAGAAAAGAGAACGGCAAATGCAACTCGAATTCTGAGTGACATTGGGTAGAGCTCCTGCTTTTCGGCAATCTCCAAGAAGGCTGACCTGGCCGAGTAATAGCCAAACTCTAATGACAGTTTCCTGCCCCCACAAGTCCCGATTTGCGCGGAGGTTTCAGGACCGGCAGCCCCTTCGCTCCTTTCTGTGCCTCGTCGGCAGCCGGGCAGGGCAATATCCCCGTCCGGCTGCCAGACTTCGCGGCACATTCAAGCCCGAAGTCCGCCCACGGGCAGCATCCTATCCGCCTGGCAACCTCTTTTGGGGCGCCGGAAGACTCAGAGGTGCTGGTAATTCGAGTTCTGGATGGCAATGTTCAGTTGCTTACTGACGCCATCGATGACCATGTTGGAGATATGGTTGGTGCCATCCGGCAGTCGGCTGAATTGAACCGTCAAGTTCATCGCGTCCTTCGGATCATCCATGTAGGAGGCGATGGAAACCTGAAGCAATTGCTTCTGTGTTTTGTCGAAGATCAGCGTCATTGAATCATTGGGTTTAATGTAATTATGAAGCACCAGTTTTGCCTGATTGGGATTGCCCGCAACCACCCCCAGGGTGATGTTTCCCTGCGCGTAGGCCTGCTGGATCAAATCCTTATCGGGTGGCACGTACTGCTGCGCCAGCGCTTTCATCTGATCCGCGTAGTCCTGATACTCTTCCTTTTTCTTTTCAACGATGCGCTTCTTCAACCGGCCCCCGCTTTCCTGGGTATCTGCCGGTGGATCAAGCGAGGTCTTTTGCGGCTTGCCGTCCGGGCCCAGGCGCACCTGGAAGTGCTGCTGTTTTTTTTGTTCACCCTTCAAGCTGATGGTGACTTGCTCGACCCAGGTGTACTGTGCAATCGCCTGCTTGTTCTTGACCGAAGCTTCCTTTAGCTCGGCCACACGCTGCTGCAATTCCTGGCCTTGTGCGTTTACCGGTTGGCAAAAAGCCAAGCCTGCCGGCAAAGCGAACGCCAGCAGCAGCGCGGTCTTCCAGATCCGTCCCGATTGATAGCTCATTTGATTCCTTTCCTAGTCATGTACCGTGATTCGCCCTACTTCATTTTTGGCGGGTAGTTCTTGAGCAACTTCTTCATCGCGTTATCAAGGTTTTTCTGGTTCTTTTCCTGGTTCTTACTGGGATCAATGGTCTTGGTAGCGCGGCCGGTCCAGACGAGTTGCTTGGTCGTCGGGTCATACATATCGAGCACCAAGGTCCCGATGTTGATCGTCGAGCTTTGTGCAGAAGCCATGCCACCGCCCCAGCGGCCACCCATCCCGTAGGCGTTCCACTGTTTTTGCTGGTCGACCCCAATCTGGTAGCCGATATAAAGATCGGCTTTATCGCTGTCTGTCTTGGTAAGACCTTTCAAGGCAAGCTGATTGTCGATGGACTGCTTAATTTGGGCATCGACGATCTGGTTCGGGTGCGCGCCGCCCTCGATCGGCACCCATTTGTAGGTGTGAAATTTGGTGAAATCGGTCCCCGGCATGGAGTTGGTTGTAACATCCTGGGCGAATACCGCACTGCATGCCAGAAGTGCCAACGCCAGCCCCACAGCGATTTTTGCCATCCTGTTTTGCTTCATTACCTGTCTCCTTTTTCGGATCGAGAATTAAATCACTGCCAACAACCTGGAGTAACGAAAAACTCATTCAATTCTTCTCTGGCTGCCCCTCCTGCAACTGTTTCAATTTTTTCTCGAGTAGCATCTGTTGTTCTTCCTTGCTTAACTTTGGAAACAGAAACGCAATCTGCAGCCGCATTGTCCAGGCCGGAGTTCCCTCGGGATGGACGGCATTACCGTAAAATTGCGCAGTGAGTGAGACCGGTTGAAACCCGAGTTTCATGATTCTCCCCACCCCTCCCCCGAAAGGCACTGTCCATGTGTTTCCACTGGTGGCTTCCCAGTTCGCAGTCAGCGTGGGTTGCCAGGTAATGAACCAGCCCTTTTTCAGGTTGTAGTTGATGAAGTACTGCAGCAGGAACTGATTGACGGCGGGGCGGCTTCCGTCACCCGCTACCGACCAGACATTATTGGCCAGCACGCCGACCGTCCAGTGCCCTGGCTGCGTCAGCGCCACGACCGTAGGCCCGAGGCCCAATTTTCCTTGGCCCAAATAGGTATTTGTGGCCGTGGGCAACTGGAAAACGGGTCCCACGCCCCAAATTAGTTTTCCGGGCTTCTTCGGTGAAAGAAAAAATGAGGGCACCATGTCTCCTAATCCGTACTCTCCGGTTTCCGGAGCCCCGGGCGCATTGGGGATCGGCTGATAGACGATCGGTGCAATCCAGCGGACAATAAGATTCCAGTCCTTCGAGATCCCAATCGGGATCACCGGCTGAATATTCAGCACATTCTGATTCCGGTAGCCGGGCTGCACGCCAAAATTGGCGTTGTCCTGCACGGGCACGCTGATCAGACTCGCGACCGGGTTCTGAGTGGCTTTCTGCAACGCCTCCGTGCCCTCGCTGGTATTGGCTTCGGGTTCTGCCTCTTGTTTCGCGGGGTGTTTTTTCTCCTTGGCGGTTGGTTGCGGAGCTGCCGTCTGGTCCTGTGATCGCCCCCACGGAGCCAGTGCCATGAGCGCGAACGCCAAAAACCCTGCAAACCTGAAAGCGGGCCGTATCGTCAATTTTTTTCTCCTGGATTTCTTACGCAGCGAAAGCCCAGGTGATTCGTTCCCGTGCTGATTTCGCCCTTGCCACGTGTTCCGACCATGTAGCGCGAACAATACTGGTTGGTACAAAGAAACGATCCACCTCGATGAACTTTCTTCTTATCCGATGGTTCGGCCGGATCAAACGAGGTGTCCGGTCCTTTGGGATTCTGCGCAACTCCGCCCGCTTGCGCCAATTGGTTGTAATAGTCTGGCCGATACCAGTCTGCGGTCCATTGCCAAACGTTTCCCGCCATGTCATACAACCCGTAGGCATTAGGCGCATACTGGGCCACAGGCGCTATTCCAATGAATCCGTCTGCGCCGGTGTCCTTCACAGGAAAACTCCCCTGATAGGTGTTGGCCATCCACTTTCCGTTGGGCTTGAATTTCTCACCCCAAACGTACGGCTTCCCGGCCAGCCCCCCACGAGCAGCGAACTCCCACTCCGCTTCGGTCGGCAGTCGTTTATGGGCCCAATTGGCGTACGCCGCGGCGTCCGGGTAGGCCACTTGGACGACCGGGTAATTTTCCTTGCCAATGATATTGCTGCTCGGGCCAGCCGGATGACGCCAATTGGCCCCCTTCACGTACTTCCACCACTGGAAATGATCTTCGAGCGAGACCGGATGATCCGGCGGCGCAAACACCACCCCGCCAGCGTAGAGATTTTCCGGCGGCGCGCCTGGAAAGTCCTCCGCGGCCGGCGTTTTTTCGGCAATGGTGACGTAACCAGTGGCTTTAACAAATGCGGCAAACTGCGCGTTGGTCACGTCCGTCTTGTCCATAAAGAACCCGTCCACATAGACACGATGGATCGGGCGCGAATCTCTGGTCGCCTGCATGCCAACCATGTTCCCGTCCGGAGGGTCCTGCGCGCCCATCGAGAATTCACCACCTGGAATCCAGACCATCCCCTTGGGAGCGGGGCCAGGGGGCGGTTGGGGGTTCGCGACTGTCGGGCCGAATCGCACGTCCGCATCCGCCGGCGATATGGATTCGGCCTGCACTGTGGCGGCTAGGAAATGCAAGGTGTTAACCGATAGAACCACGAAAACGAACACCGTCGCGGCTATTCCGACGGCCGGAAGCGCGCCGGGGGCCGGGGCGGTCCTGCGCATCCATTTGTCTTCGCCGGAATGCTCGTCGACCACGCGGCTGCCTCTTACGCGGCTTTTGCCGCGCTGCTATCAATCGCTTACTTTCGACAACACAACTGTCAATATCGGTCAGGTGGTGCAGGAACTCCGGACAGTGCGCTGGCTATTGCTTAAAGACCAAGGGAGGACCACTTACCCTCTTCACCTTGAGAGCAACCGCCACTTCGACGCGGTCTGCGATCTTGATGAAAGGAATGCCACTGTTCATGCCGTACTGCTTCCGGTCGAAGGCCATGGTTCCCTTGATGTCGCCGTTGCCAGAGCCCTTTGTGCCGGCAACTGAGAGGCTCAAGGTTTCATCCTTGGACACTCCGCGGATCGTAAATTTCCCCGGCAATTCAAAGGTGTTTGGCCCGGTCTGGATAATCTTCTCGGAATGGAACGTAATGTACGGATCTTCACTGCTGTTGAAGAAGTCTTTACCCTTCAATTTGTCGTCCTTCATCCCGCTTCCGGTACTTACACTGTCCGCCTGGATTTTGATGTCCAACACGCCGGTGGTGACGTCGGTGGATGGAAAAGTCAGGGTGGCCTGCCACTTCGTGAAACTCCCATCGATCGCCACCGACGCCTTGACGGAGAATTTCACCGAGCTATCTTCCGGCGTAATCACGAAAACTGGGCTCTGTGCCCGGACCAAGGACGGGAACACAGCTACGGCTATGAGGCAAAGAACTGCTAAACGCATGAAAACCCCCTTATCGAACCCCTTCAGCAAACACCGGCAAGCTTGCCCCAAAGGCCGAAGTCCGAGAATTGTCAAAACTAACAATCACGGCAGATTGCCCTCGCTTGGTCCCTTTGGCAAGGTCGAAAGGGGGTAGTTCAGGTACCGAAGCAGCTATTTTTGGCTCGTCCGAGGGCCATTTTCGACCTGTGATCGATGTCACAGTCGGGGTTGATCAAAATATCGGTCATCCAGTGTAGAATGTACACCTATTCCGAACAGGGTCCCTTGGCCCAAGACTTTTGCGTTTCTTTGCCCGCCCCAGAGGTCCAGCCAGGAGACTCCACAGCCCATGGAGCACCTGTACGGGCCTTTGATCCAAATTTGATCAGAGTGCTGTCTTCTCCGTCATGTCGCTAGACTGTTCGTTTGGACATATTACTGACGGGTTTTGAGGCTGCCGCCGAATGTCAACGATCTCGCCCAAGGTCGGTGAGCACAACCTGATTCAGGTCCCCCTCCGCGCCCGCAAGGTGCAGTGGACTGCTGCCATTGCCGCCATGCTTCTTGCACTCCTCCTCCCGTCCCCACCGACATTTGCTCAATCGAGTGAGCCCAAGCGAGTGCTGCTCCTCATGCAGGAGGATCTCAGCTGGCCACTTTTCAAGGCGATTGACGACAATGTGCGGGCCACAATGCAACATGGGTCCCCGGATGCCCCGGATGCCGTTTTAATCTTCGGAGAGCATCTTGATCGCATCCACTTTCCGGATTTACAGATGCAGGCAGAAAGAGTCGCGGTGATCAAAAAAAGGTACGCCGGAGCAAAGTTGGACCTGGTTATCGGGGTCGGCGATGTGCCGACCGACCTGTTTCCTGGCGTGCCCTTTCTCTATTTGAGCACCAGCCCGCAACGCCAGGTTCCGGCTGCTCCGGGATCGAGCAAGCGCTCCGCCGGATTGTGGATTGAGCTCGACGCGCGGAAAACGCTCGATGCGGCGCGACGATTCCATCCGAGCGCTCGCCAGGTGATCGTCATCGGGGGCAGCTCCCCCTCTGAAAAGGATATGGTTGACCAGGTCCGTGCACAATTAGCGCTCGACCCGAATCCGTTGCCTGCCGTATATCTTACGAATCTTGCATTAGCAGGCATCCGTCAGAAAGTGGCGACCCTCGGACCCGAGAATATCGTCCTTTTCGTGAGTTTGGGCCGCGACGGAGTTGGCCATCCCTATTTATCGCCAGAGGTGGCCAGCCAGATCAGCGCCGTCTCGAGCGCACCCGTGTACGTGCTCCTCGACACGGATACCGGATCGGGCGCGGTAGGGGGGTTCGTAACACGCTTTGGCGAGATGGGAAAACAGGCTGGAGAGATGGGCTTGCAGTTGCTGGCCGGCCGCTACCCCAAGGATCAGATAGCACGGAGTGACTACCTCTTCGATTGGCGCCAACTGAAGCGCTGGAAAATCTCTGAAGCATCCCTTCCAGTGGGAAGCATTGTCACCAACCGTCGGCCGACGGTCTGGGAGGCTTTTAAGTGGTATATCCTGGGCGCCGTCTTTCTGTTCTTGCTCGAGACATTCCTGCTCCTGGCGCTCCTCTGGCACCGTGCCAAGAAGAAGGCGTTTCACGAGTCTCTGCTGACGCAGATGGCATTCGAGAAACTGCTCTCCGATCTGTCGACGACCTTCATCAACCTCCCCGAAGAGAGGGTCGGTCCGACGATCGAAAAAAACCTCGGTCGAATTGCGGCGCTTTTGAAATTGGACCGCATCACATTGTTCGAGTATGTGAACGAAACTGCAGCGCTCAAGACGACCATTGCCTGGCATAACGATGCGATACAACCTGTAGATGCAATCATTCCTGCGGGGAGCTTTCCCTGGCACGCCAATATTCTCAGGCGAGGCGAGACGGTGCTCCTGCCGGACACAGCCTCTTCGCCCGAGGAAGCCAGCGATGAAATGAGCCAGAACAAGTGGTCCGGAGCCGGTTCGATTGCCATTGTCCCCCTGAAGGCGGGAGAGCAATTCTTTGGCGCGATCTCCTTTGCAACCGCAAAGCGCCGGCCGGATTGGACTTCAGCGCAAACTGAACAGCTGAAACTGCTCGCTGCGATTTTCTCGAACGCCTTGATGCGCAAGTCGGCGCAGGAGGCGCGTTTTAAACATGCCGCCATTGTGGAATCCTCGGCCGACGCGATCATCTCAATGACCTTGGACGGAATCATATCGAGCTGGAATGCCGGAGCGCAGCAACTGTTCGGATACACGGAATTCGAAGCCATTGGTCAGCCCATCAAAATGCTCGTCCCCGAGGAACTGCATAGTGAAGAGGATCAAATCCTGAGACGCCTGCGGGCCGGAGAGCGCATTGAGCACTATGAAACGGTGCGCCTGACCAAGAGTGGCAGGAAATTAAATATCTCTCTGACCGTTTCTCCCATACGCGACTCTACAGGGAAGGTCGTGGGCGCTTCGAAGATTGCACGTGACATCACCGACGAAAAGAGGGCGCAAGCGGCTCTGCGCAATAGCGAGGAGCAGTTTCGGCTGTTCATGGACCATAGCCCAGCGAGTGCCTGGATGAAAGATGCCCAGGGCCACTATATCTATATGAGCGAAGTCTACCTCGAGCAGATCGGAATCCGGCTGGAAGACAGGCTGGGCAAGACCGATTTCGATGTTTATCCAAGCGAGATCGCGAGCCAGTTCAGGAAGAATGATCTGGCCGCCCTGGCTGCTGGCCATGCGCTGGAATTTACGGAAGACTCCATCACCGCTGAGGGGGAACCTTGCACCTGGCTGACCTATAAGTTCCCTTTCCAGGACACTTCCGGGCAGATATTTGTAGGAGGAATTGGCGTGGATATCACCGAGCGGAAGCTGGCCGAGCAATCCCTCCACAATTTAACCGGCCGCCTGATCTCCGCCCAGGAAGAAGAGCGTGCCCGCATCGCCCGGGAGCTGCACGATGATTTCAGCCAGCGCCTGGCACTCCTCGGCATCAGCCTGGGACAACTCTGGAAGAAACTTCCCGAAGATGCCGCGGAGGATCGCAGCAGCGTCATGGAAATGCTGAAGGGAACCATGGAGATGTCCACGGACCTGCATACGCTTTCCCATCAACTGCACTCGAGCAAGCTCGAACATGTGGGCCTGGGGCCCGCACTGACTGCCTTGTGTGCGGAAATAGGCAAAAAGTACAAAATGGAAATCCTCTTCGGCGAGAGCGGCAAATCTGTTGACTTGCCCAAAGATGTGGCGCTGTGCTTATTTCGAGTTGCTCAGGAAGCCCTGACGAACGCTGTGAAACACAGTCAGAGTCAAAGTGCCCAGGTTGAACTCCGCAGCGGCTCTGCGGCTGTCACCCTTCGCGTTTCCGATTCCGGCCGAGGTTTTGACCCTTTGATCCAGAAACCGGACTCTGGGATCGGGATGATCGGGATGCGCGAAAGACTGCGGTTGATCGGAGGCCGGCTTCGGGTGACCTCCCGGGCAGGGTGCGGAACGGAAATTTGCGCCGAAGTGCCACTCGTCGCAGCCGAGGATGTACCGGAGGTAAATTCAAAGGTCGTTGGGGGATAGACTCTTGAAGCGAACACGGGTATTGCTCGCAGATGATCACCAGATGTTGGTTGATGCGCTGAAAGGCGTACTGGAGCCTCGCTTCGAGGTGGTCGCTACCGTCCGCGATGGACGCGCGCTTCTCGAAGCCGCCAAAAAGTGGCAACCTGACGTGGTAGTGGTGGACATTGCGATGCCCCAATTGAATGGTCTGGACGCGGCCAGGCAACTCCAGCACAGCATGCCCAAAATCAAGATTGTCTTCATGACCATGAACGAGGATCCGGACATTGTCAGGGAGGCCTTTCGGGCAGGAGCTTCGGCCTTTCTCCTGAAACAGGCAGCGGCATTTGAGTTAACCGACGCGATCGAAAAGGTTCTCCAGGGGGGTTCCTACATTACGCCGAGCGCTGCAGCGGGCCAGGCGAGTATTGCCCTCAGGGAACCACGCGCCAGAGAATATTCTCCGGAACCTACGCCCCGGCAGCGAGAAGTGATCCAGCTGCTGGCCGAGGGTCGCTCCATGAAAGAAGTGGCCTCGATTCTGAAGATTACCAAACGGACCGTAGCGGCACACAAGTACGCCGTCATGGAACTGCTACGACTGAGAACCAATGCCGATTTGGTTCAGTACGCCATCAAACATAAAATCATCTCTATCTAGCTTCTGGACGTTTCGCGTCCGTATTGTAATTTCTACCAATAGCCATCCTCAAAATTTCGATGCAGCCTACAAGCAGCAGTCTGGCTTCCAGGGTGCGGGAAACATGAGCTTCACGCGGCAATTTATTATCCAGGCCAAAGCTAGCTTTCTCTCCCTCCGGGCAAGTGGAACGGATGGACAACGCCGAGGTCCGCTTTGATGGCCGGCAGACGCCTGGTAATCGCGGACGATCTCTCCCCGGTGCTCATTACGGTGGGCAAATTACTCGAGGGGTCGTTTGATATCGTCGCCCGGGCCTCCGATGGCTTGATTGCTCTCGAGGCCATCACCGCGTTCGAACCCGATGCGGCCGTCATTGATATCTCCATGCCCAGCATGAGCGGAATTGAGGTCGCCCGAGAACTCCGGAGACGCGGCAGCAAGACCAGAATCGTGTTTCTGACGGTCCATGAGGACCTGGACATCCTGGCAACCTGTCTGGCCGCAGGAGGCTTAGGTTACGTGGTGAAGGTATTGATGGAGAAGGATCTGATTCCAGCAATCAATGAAGCCCTCGCGGGCCGTGAATACGTATCCCGGTTTCCCTCTCAAATGGACGCTCTGAGCGGCAAATAAGCATTTTCGAAAAGTCTGCCGAAGGCTCGCCCTCCCTGGCAGATCCGCCTGCCACTTTTGCCAATATCCGGCGGTCCCGGTCCGGGGTTAAACTGGAGTTCACCTGAGAAGCGGTTGCGGGCTTTGTGGCCGGTCGATCGGCCTCATCGCTCGCCTGCGAATCGGCGGTGAGAATTGGATCCGAGCGATGGTGGACCGAGATAGACCCGTGGCGCTTTCACCCTGGCCCGCCCCTGGAGGCGCCCGGCGCGCTTACCATGCGATGGTCAAGCCGATCGGCTCCCTCTGCAATCTGGATTGTAGCTACTGCTACTACCTCCACAAGCAGGACCTGCTCGGGAGCCCCAGCAGGTACCGTATCTCTGACGAAATCCTGGAAACTCATATCCGCCAGTACATCGAAGGTCAGGACCGCAGCGAAGTGGTTTTCTCGTGGCAAGGTGGCGAACCGACATTGCTCGGTGTCGAGTTCTTCGAGAAGGTGATTGAACTCGAGCAAAAGTACAAGAAACCGAATCAGCGCATCGAAAACGATCTGCAGACCAACGGGACGCTCCTCGACGACCATTGGGGCGCCTTCCTAAGAAAGCACGGCTTCCTGGTCGGACTGAGCCTGGACGGCCCAAAGGAACTGCACGACCGTTATCGAATCGCCAAGGACGGCAAGCCCACGTTCGATAAGGTGTTCGCTGCGACACAACTGCTGCATCGGCACGGCGTTCCGTTCAACGTTCTCTGCGTGGTGAACCGCGTGAATGGCAAGCGCCCGCTGGACGTCTACCGGTTTCTCAAAAATGAGGTCCGTCCGCGAGAAATTCAATTCATCCCTTGTGTCGAACCAAAAGGATTTGAGCGCACCGCTCCCCAGAACTGGGATCCATCGGTTTTACCGGTGCAGAACTCCGCTCCGGCGCATCCCGGCCACCCGGAATCGGTCGTTACGGAGTGGTCGGTCGATCCGGAAGACTGGGGCTACTTCCTGTGCAAGATTTGGGACGACTGGTATCACCGGGACATCGGGAAGGTATTCGTCAATCATTTCGAAACCGCGGTTGCCCAGTGGAAGGGACTGGATGCACAGCTCTGCATTTACCACGAGTTCTGCGGCAAGGGGGTGGCGCTCGAGCATGACGGGAGCCTGTACGCCTGCGATCATTATGTCTATCCCGAGTTCCGGCTTGGAAACATCCTGGAAACTTCCAGTTCGCGGATGGTTTTCTCCGAGCAACAAAACAAGTTTGGCTTCGCCAAGTTCAATTCCCTGCCGGGCCAGTGCACCAAGTGCAACTACCTGTTCGCCTGCAACGGAGAGTGCCCGAAGAATCGCCTGATCCGCACGCCGGACGGGGAACCGGGACTCAACTATCTGTGCAGCGGCCTGGTCAGATACTGGCGGCATATCGATAACGACGTGAAGGACATTTGCCGGCGCTTGGCAAGCGGCGAACCGCTGCGCAGAGGCTGAGGGCACTTCCTCCTCCTACTCCTCAGGCACGAGCCAGCCCCCTTTCCTGTTCGGCGTCAATCGACAGCCAAATCTCCCTGACCCACCTAAACAGCGTCACTCGGAAGACATTCTTCCGGACATAAACCACTGGCGCGAACACCGTTTTCCGGGTTACTCTCTCGGTCCGGTCAATCACGGGTTGGCCCCGGGGCACACCGCAGACCGGGGTGGGAAGAGGTACTGCGACCAAGCCTAACCGTAGGCCAAGTTGCAGGTACTCCCTTATTGTTACTTCTGCCAATTCCATCCCTTGGCGAGAGGCGGCAACATCCCGACCTGACAGAAATTTCGCACCTCCCCCTGTTCAGCGAAATACTGCCACGGCGTTGCGTTCAACCACGAGAAAAGATCAAAAGGAGGGTGCTTATGAAGTGGAGTGGGAAAATAAGTCTGGCATTGGCGACGGTGGCCACGCTTTTCAGCACGGCATTACCACCCGCCGCCAAAGCGCAGGAGAAAAAACCCAACATCGTAGTAATCATGGGAGATGACATCGGCATGTGGAACATCGGCGCTTACCACCGCGGCTTGATGGCCGGCAAGACGCCGAACCTGGACAAGCTCGCGAAGGAAGGGATGTTGTTCACCGACTATTACGCCGAGGCGAGTTGCACGGCGGGCCGCGCGAATTTCATCACCGGTGAACTGCCGATCCGCACGGGCATGACTACGGTCGGCCAAGCGGGCGCGTCGGTCGGCTTGCCTGCGGAAGCGGTGACGATTGCGACGATTCTGAAGTCCATGGGCTACGCCACGGGACAGTTCGGAAAAAATCACTTGGGCGACAAAAATGAGTTCCTCCCCTGCGTTCACGGCTTCGACGAGTACTTTGGCTATCTGTATCACCTCGATGCGATGGAAGACCCGGCGCATCCCAACTATCCGCAGAATCTCTTGAACGTGGTCGGCCCGCGCAACATGGTACATTGCTGGGCCACCGACAAGGATGACCCGACCGATATGCCGCGTTGGGGCAAGGTTGGCAAACAGAGAATTGAGGATGCCGGACCGCTATACCCGAAGCGCATGGAGACCGTCGATGACGAGATTCGCGACCTCTCGATCAGCTTCATCGACAAGGCCAAGAAGGACAACAAGCCGTTCTTCGTTTGGATCAACCCCACGCGCATGCACATCGTCACGCATCTTTCCCCCAAATATGAAGCGCTGCGCAACTCCGAGAACGGCTGGTCGGAAGAGGAAGCCGGCATGGCACAAATGGACGATGACATTGGCATCGTGATGAACAAGCTGAGGGAGATGGGCGAGGACGACAACACCATCGTCGTGTTCACCACCGACAACGGCACCGAAGTCTTTACCTGGCCCGATGGCGGTCAAACGCCATTCGCACAGTCCAAGGGAACCGTCCTCGAGGGTGGATTCCGCGTGCCCGCGATCCTTCGCTGGCCAGGTCATGTGCCGGCCGACTCCGTCCAGAACGGGATCTTCTCGGGCATGGATTGGCTGCCCACCTTCGTTGCTGCGGCCGGTAATCCGAACATCACCGACGAGTTGCTGAAGGGTAAGACCATCGGTGACCGGACCTACAAGAACCATCTGGACGGTTACAACCAGCTGGCCGCCATCACGGGCAAGGGCCCATCCGCACGCCATGAAATCTTCTATCTCGGCGAAAGCACGGTCGGTGCAGTGCGCATCGACGATTACAAATTCCGCTTCATCGACCAACCGAACGGCTGGCTCGGCGAAAAGACCCACCCAGACGTTCCCTACATCACCAACCTGCGTCTCGATCCGTTCGAACGCACGGGCTGGCCTAACAACGGAACCAAAGACGGGGCGCAGCAGTACTTCGATTGGTTCAAGTATGAATTCTGGCGCTTCGTGTTCGTCCAGCAGATCATGGCCAAGGAGATCCAAACCTTCCTCGATTACCCACCGATGCAGCGGGGCGCGAGCTTCAACCTCGACGCAATCAAGGCGGAGATGGGCAAGAGAATGGCCGAGGCTGAGGCAGCGGCCAAAGGCCCGAGCAACTAACAAAGCAACCGTGACCGAGGAGGGCGGCGCTGTGCGCCCGCCCTCCTCTTTCCCACCCCAGTCCGGCCGCAACCCCTATTGCCTTCCCTTCTTCCAAGTCGGTCTACGTCATTGTCATTTGTGACAATTCCTCCGGCAGGACGTTGTTCGGTAGCATGGCCAAGAAACCAAGCACCTCCCATCTAGAGAAAGGGACACTCTCAAATGAATTTGCGATCAAAGGCGGCCCAGCAGCTTTTCCTGATCCTCCTCTTTGGAGCAATGGTCGTATCGCCCCGGGCGGGCGCACAAACAGCCACAACAGCGACGCCGGACCCACCCCAGGCAAAGGAAGCCAGCGACGATGACGGTTTCCATTTCCTGGTGACACCGTATATCTGGTTTGCGGGAATGCACGGAACCACCGGAGTGTTGGGCCATGACACGGCGGTACACGCCAGCTTTGGAGATATCTTCTCCTACTTAAATATCGGCCTGATGGGGGTGGTGGAACCCCGCTATAACCGGATCCTCTTCCCGGTCGATATCCTATGGATGAAGCTATCGGACAATAAGGGGCTGCCCGTAAATGACCTGTTGGCCGAATCGATTAAGGCGAAACTCAACGAAACAATGATCGCACCAAAGGTCGGGTACCGGTTCCTCGATCAAGACAAATTCAAAGCCGATGTGCTGATAGGGGCGCGTTACTGGCATATAGGCAGCACGTTGACTTTGAATCCCAACCCACCCTTGCCAAGTTTCTCCGATTCCGCCAACTGGGTCGACGAGGTGGCCGGAATGAGATTCCAGTATTTCCTCACGCCCAAGGCGATGGTGACAATTGCTGGAGACGCAGGCGCAGGTGGATCCAAGTTGGACTATCAGGTTGGGGGATCTCTTGGCTACCAGGTGCCCCACAATATCGTGCTGCAAGCCGGGTTTCGCTACTTGAGCGTGGACTACCGTCCGAACGGGCGGAAACAGTTCGTCTATGACGTCGATATGCCAGGTCTGATCGTGGGTGCGACGTTCAACCTGAAGTAGCGCCTCTTGGCCGCGCCCCCGCGCGGCCAACCCCTGTTTTGAGAGGAACAGAGCATGCAGGAGCACGGCGGTCGTTACCGAATTCTCCTGAGGGTGATGTTGGGATTGTTGGCGGTGTCATTCACGGCCGGCATGGTTAGCGCCGAAAAGGATCCCCTACCCTGCTGGAATAGCGGGCCAGCGAAAAAGGCGATCGTCGATTTCGTTAAGGCCACCACGCAGAAATCCAGTACGAATTACGTCGAGTCGAACGATCGCATCGCCACTTTCGGTCAGGAAGGCATGCTCTCGACAGAGCACCTGCTTTACGCGCAGGCGATGTTTGCGTTCGCGCGCCTCGGGCAAATGGCCGAGCAGCACCCGGAATGGAAGGACAAGCTGCCGGTCAATGCAGGGCTCGAGCACGACACGGTAGCGATGGGCAAATTCACGGAACAGGACTGGATGGGAATTATCGCCGTGACCCACGCGGGGATGGGCACGGGCGAGTTCCAGGCAATGGTGATACAGTCGCTGGCCACTGCAAAGCACCGCTATTCGACCGGCCCTGCACGGACCTCGTCGATCAACCCATGCTGGAAATGCTGATGAATCTGCAGGAGAAGGGCCTCCGCACCTCCATCGTGACCGGCGGCGGGAAGGAGTTCGTGCCGATAGACAGCGAACAGGACTCTGGCGTGGTCCCGGAACAGGTGGTTGGTTCGAGCATTGTAATCAGGTACGAGAATCCGGACGGCAGGCCCAGTTGATGCGAGAGCCCAAAGTGTTTTTTGATCGCCGATGAGCCGGGCAAGGCGGTCGGCATCAACCGGCTCATCGGCAAGCCGCCGCAGACGGCTTTCGGTAATTCCGGCGGCGATCAACAGATGCTGGAATGGACGCAGGCGGGCGAGGGAGCGCGCCTGATGATGCTGGTTCACCACGACGATGCCGCGCGCGAATACGCCCACGGTCCGGCGGGAGGGCTGCCTGACACGCATGTCGGCACATTTTCCGATGCACTGCTGTCCGAGGCCAAGGGCAAAGGCTCGATCGTCATCAGCTTGAAAGACGACTGGAAACGGATTTTCCCGTTCGACAAATGATCGACCAATCAAAAGGACGGAGACTTGGTCGGCTTGTCCCTTGAGTTTAAACGATGAATCGAAACTTCAGGCTGGCGTGGAGATTGTTCATTTTCTCCTGCTTGGCAGGGTCTCCTCTGCACGCGCAGGAAACAGAATTTCTCCCGGAGGTGGATGCATACCTCAAGCTAAATTCCGCGTTCCATGCCTATCTGCAGGCCAAAGACGATCGGGAGGGAGGGGACCCTAGTCAGTTTTCGTTCGGACCGAGCGTGCAACTTTTTCTGAAACCGCTGATCAGGCTGAAAACGGTGAGGACCTTCGATCTGGACGACTCCAAGGCCAGATTCCTGGTCCTCGAGGCCGGCTACCGCTACGTCACTGCTCCGAATGAACCGCCAGAAAACCGCATGATTACGGCGGTGACCCTTCATTTTCCGCTTGCGGCTGAATTTCGCATCTCCGACCGCAACCGGGCCGATCTGGACTGGAAAAATGGTGTTTTCACTTACCGCTACCGGAACAAACTAACCGTCGAGCGGACGTTTGAAATCCACTCCTACCACTTCATTCCGTATGTGGCTGTCGAGCCGTTTTATGAGAGTCAGTACAACAAGTGGAGCACCACCTCCCTGTATGCAGGTTCCCTTTTCCCCATTGGAAAGCATGTCGAGTTCAATCCCTACTATGAACATGACAACAACACCGGCAAGCACCCGAACCAACAGGTGAATTCGGCAGGGCTGGCACTGTATCTTTACTTCTCCGCGGAGAGGAAATGAAACCCCGCGGCCGCAGTAGGGCCTTGCGGACCATGTCACTTTTGACAATTCCCTCCCTTGGGGGGCGAGCGTCAGAATCTCGGTATCTCGGAGTGTGCGGCTGGAAAGCCGGTTTAGAACCGAATCGGGCATACAATGGAGGGAATCAATCGTGTTCCGCTGCAGGCATTCCGACTCATGCCAAACCAGCAGCGTCGAACGTACAGGAGACGCAACATGCTTAGGGATAAGCAGTTAAGCGATTCCCGCAGTCGGCTCGTTCGGCTATTGCTGGGCCTGGCTGTCGTCGTGTCCTTCTCGGCAGTTTTCGCCGGGCGCGCTGCGGCGCAAGAAGAGTTCGACGAGTACAAGCTGCGGCTGAGCACGTTCTGGTTCTACTCAAGCCCGACGGGAACCATCCAGGGGCACGCCGATCAAGTCCCTGTGGATTTTCAACAAGACCTTGGCTTCAACAGCTATTCGACTTTCAGTGGGCTTCTCGACTGGAAGTTCACCCACAAGAACCATTTTTACATCGCGGCCACCCCGTTTTTTACTGACAAAACAACCACGCTTACCCGCACTATCACTTTCCAGGGTCAGACGTTCGAAGTCGGGGCGGTAGTGCACAGCCAACTTCACGCTTGGTTTGCTGCGCCAGGATACCAGTACGACATCATCCGGCGAAAGCGCGGGCATCTGGGTATTGCCGCACAAGTCGATCTGTTCAACACCACGGCCAAGATCAGCGGCACGGGACAGGTCTCGGGTGGAGGAAGCACGTCTGCGTCAACAAGCGCCAGTGGCTCGCTGCTCGCGCCCATTCCTGTCGCCGGGCCGCAATTCCGCCTGTACCTGACAGACTCTCCCCGGGTCTTTGTGGACGGGAATCTGTTCGGGATGTACCTGTTTGGCTACGGCAGCTTCATATCCACGGCCGATACCATCGGTCTGACGATCAACAAACACGTCAGCCTCAACGCCGGCTACCAACTGGCGTCACATCTCACAGTCAATGGCGCTCAAGACCGTCTCGGCCTGCAATTGTCGCAAAAAGGCGCGATCGTCGGTGCGCAGTTTTCGTTTTAGCAGATGGGCGACAGCCCGGGACGCGGTTTTCGCGAGAAGGAGTCAGCTATGAGAAACACCAAAATCTGCTTCGGAGTCGTGG
Source organism: Candidatus Acidiferrales bacterium (assembly GCA_963842585.1). Lineage (GTDB taxonomy): Bacteria > Acidobacteriota > Terriglobia > Acidiferrales > UBA7541 > Acidiferrum. Next base: position 300,789 of record CAWJHG010000006.1, on the reverse strand, counting down.
CACTCCTCCTTATGGCCTGTTCGGCCGCCTGGGCGCAGGATCCCGGCTGGCCGAGGAAGCTGGTCAAGCCCGGGGGCACGGTCCTTATTTACCAGCCGCAGGTGGACGTATGGCAGAATTTTACCGACGTCAAGTGGCGCTCAGCCTTTCAGCTCACGCCGAACAGCGGGAAACAGGTGGTAGGAGCTGCAACGTTCGAAGCCACGACGGAAGTGAACACCGACACGCACACGGTTTTCATGTTCAACATCCAGGTGTTGAACACCTATTTCCCGAATCAGGACCCGGCCGCATCCGCACAGCTAGATCAGCTCTTTCGCACCTTTGTGCCGTTGACCTTCACCGCTTCGCTTGACCGGATCATCGCCTACATGCCCAAACCGCAATCGGTGAAGACGGCTGCGCTCAAGAATGATCCGCCATTTATTTTTGTCAGTTACACCCCGGCGATCCTCTTGGGCATTGATGGCGAGCCGGTATTCTCCGACATCTCGAATACCGATCTGAAGTATGTGGTCAACACCATGTGGCCGCTGTTTACAGACAAGAACAAAACTCAGTACTACCTGCTGGTGAACAACCTGTGGCTGAGCGCCGGCGACCTGCATGGTCCGTGGACACGAGTGAGCAAACTCTCGAAGGAATTCTCGAAACTGCCCGACTCCGGCAGATTCTCGGACGTAAAGAAAATGATCCCGCCGCCGCAGGTGGCCAGCCCCATAATTCCGCAGGTGTTTTACAGCACCGTACCGGCAGAGGTCATTCTGTTCGACGGTCAACCCGCGTATACCCCGATTCCGGGAACGCAGCTCGGGTATGCCAATAACACGGACAGCCCGATCTTCCTGTATGGCGCGACGCAGACCTATTATTACCTCGCTGCTGGACGGTGGTTCAGCGCGCAAAATCTGGCCGGGCCGTGGGCGTTCGCTTCCCTGAATCTGCCGGCCGATTTTGCCAACATTCCACTCTCGAGCCCTGCCAGCGCGATCCTCGCCTCGGTGCCCGGGACAAATCAAGCCAAGGATGCGGTCCTGATCGCGCAAATACCCACGACCATGCTGCTGAATCCGGTGACCGCAGCCGCCCAGGCAAAGGTCAGCTACGTTGGTCAGCCGCAGTTTGTCCCGATCGAAGGGACCAGCCTCGAGTACGCCACAAATACGCCCGACAAGGTCATCCAGGTCGGTGATGTTTACTATCTCTGCCTGCAGGGTGTGTGGTTCATGTCCACCACCCCGAGCGGTCCCTGGACCACGGCCAGTTCTGTCCCGCAGGTGATCTACTCGATTCCCCCGAGTTCGCCGGTGTACAACGTGACCTATGTGACCCAGGTCACGACGACGGACGGCTACATTCAATCCAGTTACACAGCAGGCTACCTCGGAGCGTTTGTGATGGGCGCGGCGGTCGGTGCCATCGTAGCCAGCGGCACGGGCTATTACTATCCGCCCTACATCGGATATCCCATCGGCGGATATCCCATCTACCATCCCTACGCCGCCTGCTACGGCGCATACGGGGCCTACGGCGCGTCGTACTACCACACCTCCACGGGCGCCTACGGCGTATCGCAAACTGCCTATGGAGCATATGGCTCGGCAACGCGGACGGCGTCCTACAATCCTTACACAGGCACATCGACGCGAACCGCTTCCACATCGACGGCTTACGGAAAGCAGAGCGTAGGGGAAGCGTATAACCCCTATACGGGATCCTATGGCGCGACGCATCAGGGTTCGAGCCCGACGGCGCAATGGGGACAGTCCTACGTGCAACAGGGGAACAAGTCCGCCACGACGCAGCATTACTCGACCGCGAACGGAACCGCCGCTTCCGCCCACGGATCCGGGGGCGGAAACGCCTATGGGACTTCCACCAAGTATGGCGACACCTACGCGGGCAAGAGCTCGAACGGGGACATGTATGCGGGGCACGACGGCAACGTGTACAAGAGCACCGGTTCCGGCTGGCAGAAGTCCAACGGCAGCGGCGGATGGACGGATGTGAATAGCCAGACCGCCAAGGCCACCGGCGAGCAGGATAAGTCGAGTTACGAGCAGTCGCATCCAAACAGTCAAGCGACCGCCCAGAGCGACAAGTCAAGCTATGAGCAGTCGCATCCGAACAGCCAGGCGAACGCCCAGCAGGACAAGTCAAATTACAACTCGGATAAGTCCTCCGGCGGTTTTTCTCAGCAAAGCATGGACTCCGACAAACAAAATCGGGAGAGCGGTTCGATGCAGAGTCAGCACTACGGGAGCGGGAATCACAGTTGGGGAGGGTATGGCGGCGGTGGTCGCAGTTGGGGAGGGGGGGGCGGCGGATTCCGCCGCTAGGGCGGATGCCGACAGGTAAATTGCCAGAAGCGGTCAGACCACGCTTGGCCCGTTCCACCTCGCGGCTTGGATTGCTTCAGGATCGGAAAGCACGGTCACGGGAACGGAAGGCATCGCGGAAGACGAATACCGCAAAGCCTCCGAAGAGAAGAGGAAGAACCGGTGTGCTGCATGGGTGGCAGGTCGAAATTGCCTCATTCGAGTTGGCGTAGAAGAGGAAAACTGAACGCAAGGGTGTGTTGGTTCTGATCTTGGAAGGCTTTTAATCGAAGAGGAGATAAAAAGAATGACTCAAAGCAAAGCACGTCAAGTCGCATTCATCGCAGTCCTGTCGCTTACGGTGCTCGCCTTTTTGGGCACCACCGCCGTCGCCCAGACGCAAAAGGTGCAGGGCATCATCAAGGGACGCGCCGGCAACACCATGACTCTGCAGACTGCAGATACGCCGAAGCTCGTCGTTTTGCTGACCGACAGCACCGATGTGTCCCAGGTAGAGGGTGTCTTCAAGGCCCGCAAGAAAGAAATGTCCATGGCCGCCCTGATTCCAGGCCTTCCCGTTCAGGTCGAGGGGACTTTAAACGCGAACAACCAATTAGTGGCGAAGTCTGTCCGATTCAAGGGCGACGATCTCGAACAGGCCCAGGCCATCCAGGCTGGCGTGCACGAAACCCAGCAGCAGGCCGCGGCCAACCAGGCTGACCTTGAGCGGCAGGCTGCCGCCTTGGCTGAACAGAACGAAGCGCTCAAAGCGCAGCAAGCTGCAATCAGCGAACAGGATAAGAAGATCGCTGCCAACAAGGCTTCCATCGCCGCGACCAGCGCCCGCTTCGGCCAGCTTGACGATTATTACATTCTTGACGAGGTCACGGTGTACTTCGGGAACGGCCAGGTAAAGGTCGACCCCAAATACAATGCCCCCTTGCTGGCTCTGGTGCAGAAAGCCACGACCTACAACGGTTACACCATCCAGGTCAAGGGTTACGCTTCCTCGGTCGGGAGCGCCTCGCTGAACCAGAAGCTGAGCGACGAGCGCGCCAACAACGTCGCCAACATCCTCTTACAGCAGGGACATGTACCGTTGACCAACATGCTCGCTCCGGGGGCCATGGGGGAGAGCCATCAGGTTGGCAACGACAAGAGTGCCGAAGGACAGGCGGAAAACCGCCGGGTCGTGGTTCGGGCCCTGCTGAACAAAGGCATCGCCGGCACCGAACTGCCCCTGCCGACAACAAAGTAGGCCTTATCGGATGAACGGATCGGCCGGGACGGCCGGATCGCCCCGGCCGACCCGGCGTCGTGCAATAAACTGTTAGGTCCACACTCGACCGCGAATCGCCGTGAGTGCTCCCGGAAAGCAAATGCGAACCACCACGACGAACCTGCTAGCAGGCGGGCTCAGCCGGGTGCGGACAGCCTCGAGGCAACCAGGGCCGCCCGCCAAGGTTCACTCGGCCGGAAGACACTGTATCTTTTGACAATACCCTTCTCTGGCGGGGGAGGAGCAAAATTGTCACACGGAAGTTCAGCATTGGGTCTCTACGCTCGATAAGGAGAGAGCTTTTTATGCCGCAAACGAAACACGCCACAACCACGCCCTACAAATGGATCTTCCTCGCTTTATTGGTCTCCGGAATGCTCGCGTTGGCCGTTATTCCCGCATTTTCGGCCAAAGGGGTGAAGAACGAAACCATCGAGGCGACGGCGATGGGAACGGGGACCCAACTGGGCCAGAACATCGGGATCTCCGTGGAAATCTACGATTACTCGACGCCGGAAGAGAGACAAGTACTGGTGGATGCCTTTATGAAGGGGCAAAACCAGGGACTCGTCAACGCCCTGACCAAAATGCATGCCGTCGGTCATATCTCCATCACCGGCACACTCGGCTATGACCTGGCATTTGTGCGCATGATTCCAACACCCACGGGTCGCAAGATCCGTTTTGTCACCAACCGTCAATTGCGGTACGGAGAAGTCTGGGCCGACGCACAATCCACGTCGTTCAACCTGACCGGGGGGGAGTTCGACCTGAACGATACCGACAAGAGCAAGAGCACCGGTGTCCTTTATCCGGAGTGCCAACTGGCGATTGACAAGGACGGTCAGCTCCAGATCCAACTGAACCAGAATGCCTGGAAATTGGTGGATGTCCTCGATTGGAAAGGGACGCCAGGGGTCAACTGAAGCGCTCCCTGTTCGCTCGAAATCGGGTTGGGCCTTGAAGGAATCTAACTCTTACCTGAATTGAGGTGGCAAATGAAGACCAGGTCGTTCCCAGCGGTTGTCTGCGGTTTACTGGCGTTGATGTTGTTGGTTGTGGCGGGTCACAGCGTAGCGAAGGATAAGAAGACCAAGGGGACGTTCTGTTCCAATCCCCATCCCGAACAACTCTGTACTGCCGCAAATACTTGTGGAGCAAACGGTTCCCCTTGCATTTTGGAGGTCAAGCGCACCGGTGGCGGCACGGATGCGTCGGTAACACCGAACATCGAGAAGTTCCCGAAGGAATCGGTGCTTTGCATCCTGACGGGCGCGAAAGTGACCTGGCAAGGAGCCGGCAAGAACACCGGTCTGATGGTCGATTTTGCCGATTCGTCTCCCTTTGATCCAGCGGGAACGATCATGGGCGGTTCCGATCGGCCCATCACGGTGGTGGCAAAGAAACCCGGATGCTACCGGTATACCCTCGGCGCCTGCACTCCCGGAACCATCTATGGAATGTGCGGGAATTCGGACCTCGAACTGGTCGTTACCAGCGCGGTAAAGTAGCCACGTCTCGGAATTGAATCGAGCTCGCAAGGGCGATGATAGCAATCGCTTCGCGAGCGTGCGGACCAAAGTTGCCGGGGGCATTGCAATTTCCAGAAGTGGACAGCAGGGAGAGCACGAACCCAGGAGGAACTTTCTATGAAACTAGCGATCACCGTGCTAGGCGCAGTTCTGCTGTTTCTGGCAAGCCCTTCGCCTGCCGCCGAGCCCCAGACCACCGTAGCGGACCAGGGAGTAGATTCCGTTGAAGTAATTAAGGCGACTGCGACGGTAGAGAAAATAGACCTCGAGAAACGCAAGGTCACACTCTTGCTCGATAACGGAAAATCCAAGACCTTCAAAGTCGACAAGAGCGTGCAAAATCTGGATCAGGTCAAGGTGGGCGACCATCTGAAAATGTCTTATACCGAAGAACTCATCATCGTGGTCGGCAAATCCAGCCAGGCCCCTGGTGCGGGAGAGGTGGGCGCCGTTGCAGTCAAACCGAAAGGTTCGAAGCCTGGAATCGTCATGGTGGATACGTCAGCAATCAGCGCGAAAATCGTTGCGGTTGACACGGTCAAGCATCGGGTGACCCTCGTCGACCCTGATGGCAAGAAAGAAACCGTGAAGCTGGGCTCGAAAGTAACCAACCTCGATCAGTTGAAAGCCGGCGAGACAGTGGACATGGTCATGACCGAATCGCTGCTGGTCGAAATCGTCAAGTAATTCCACACCAAGCAGCCGCGGCCCTTTCTCTCTCCGGTGCGGTGCCGATGGTTACGGTGTGCGCTGCGCAAAGATTCCGGCGAATGCCTGGCGATGCCAATAAAAAAGTAACAGCCACAGGAGGGCAACGACAGAGGCTAGCGGAAGTCCGGCATGCTGCAGGAACAGATGAAAGCACAGGATGTTCACGATCACCGGGCCAAGAAGGGTTAAGGCCAGCGGCACATAGCGGTTCACCAGCAGCAAAACTCCCCCGACAAGCTGCACCGCAAACGCCACCAGTATGTAGTGCGATTCTGCGACCGCCGTCACGAACTGACTGGCCAATCCCGGCGGCATCGGGGGTTGCGGCAGAAAATGCAAGAACCCATTGGCGCCGAACACAGTAAAAACAACGCCAAGCAGAATCCGGGCGCTCAGAGCGACAATTTTCATAGCTCCTCCCTGTAGCAGATGTGCGGTACTTTAGCACATCCTGATTCGCCTGCAACCGCGCGGCGCCCCCCCCAGGCTCTCTGCCTTGGCCTCTCGGCGACCTCGACCTCCGCAACGAGGGCCGAGGTCGGCCGCAGAAGGACTGTCGCAAACGGAGCGCGGCTTCACCCTCTGCCCGTACCGGCATGCTTCGCACCTCAAAACAATGGTTCATCCTTTCATCCGAGCAAGCTGTCGATACTGTCAGCCAGCGAAAAGCGACAAGCTCCTGCTGATTCTCTAAACGGGGGACAGCCAGATCGATCAGGCACACATGTGCAGCAGGAGCGCTCCGCCGGGTTCTCAGAAAAAACAAGGCGGAGAGAATCCATGAACTCCCGAAATCGGCACCCCTGACACGCGAATCAAGAAGCACTTTTGATGATTCCACTCTCCTTTGTTATGCTCCTCAGAGAAATTTCCAGCAAAGGAAACCGTCATGTCATCGAGGACACAGTATTCGGTGAGTCTGCTGTTGTTAGCCTGCCTTTCCCTTTCTCTGTTCGCAGGCGAAAAGGACAAGAAACCGACCACCGCAGCGGAGTCCGCCAAGCCTTCCTATGAGCTCCCTCAGCCTCAGATAGAAACTCTGGACTACCAGATGTACGGCAGCATCCGCGCAGAGGCGATCGGCCATTCCCATCTGATGGAATACGCCTCCGGGCTCATGGATGGAATCGGGCCGCGACTGACCGGCTCGCCGAATCTCAAGAAAGCCAACGCCTGGACGCGTGACCAGCTCACGGCCATGGGATGCAGCAACGCCCGCCTGGAAGACTGGGGTGAATTTGGCATGGGCTGGGAACAGTCGAACACCTGGATCCGCATGACAGCCCCGGATAAGGCTGTCTTCATCGCCCAAGCAGCGCCGTGGTCACCGGCAACGAAAGGCCCAGTGACCGGAGCGGCGGTGTGGGTGGACATCAAGGAGGAAAAGGATTTCGACAAGTACAAGGGACAGCTCGCGGGAAAGATCGTGTTGCTCGGCGACATGAGAGAAGTAAAGCCGGTCGATAAGCCGCTGTTCACCCGCTACGATGAAGCGGAGTTGAAAAAGATTGAGGACTATCCGCTCCGGCAGGACCGCTACCCGAGCGATCTGCAGCGCTACTATCAGAGACTGGAACTCAGGGAGAAGTTGGGCAAGTTTTTCGCCGGCGAACAGGTCGCTGCCGTCATTTTGCCGAGCCGCGACGGGGAAGACAGCGGTGGCTCCGGCGGGACGATTTTCGATGACAACGGGGCGAGCTTTGGCCGACTGGTCTACCAGCGCGATCACGCGAACCCGCTCCCTCTGGCCGTTACCGCGATTGAAAACTATGGCCGCGTTTACCGCCTGCTGAAGGCCAACGTTCCGGTGACCATCGAGGTGAATATCGAATCACAATTTACCGGCGATCACGAGCATGGGTTCAACACCGTCGCGGAGATTCCCGGCACGGATCCCCTCCTCAAAGAGGAGGTCGTCATGGTGGGCGGACACCTGGATTCCTGGGCATCCGGGACGGGAGCGACGGATAACGGTGCGGGCTCGGTGGTGGCCATGGAAGTGATGCGCATCCTGAATACCTTGCATGTAAAACCCCGGCGCACCATCCGAATCGCCTTGTGGACCGGCGAAGAGCAAGGACTGATCGGGTCGCAAGGCTACGCGCGCGATCATTTGGGAGTCATCCCGCGCTCAACCGACCCCGACCAGCTGAAACTGAGCGAGCGGATGCGCAAAATAACCGGTCCTATCCAGGTAAAACCTGAACAACAGAAAATCTCTGCCTACTTCAACGTTGACAACGGCAGCGGACGGATCCGCGGAATTTATCTCCAGCAGAATGCAGCGGCCGGACCGATTTTCAGGCAATGGATGGAACCACTGAAGGACGTCGGGGTGACCACGATTACCCTCCGGGACACCGGCGGTACGGATCATCTGAGCTTTGACGCTGTTGGAGTGCCGGGGTTTCAGTTCATCCAGGATCCCCTGGACTACGACACGCGCACCCACCACTCCAATATGGATACGTATGAGCGGTTGCAGGCCGAGGACCTGGCCCAAGCCGCGATGGTGGAGGCTATTTTCGTCTATAACGCCGCAATGCGCGACCAGATGCTGCCGCGCAAGCCTTTCCCTCACCCGGAATTGCAGCAACAACTCCAGCAACCGCTGAAGGACGTGATGCCCGGGGCGGAAACAAAACAGTAGAGGTCGGCGTTTGGTACTTTGAGCGAGACCCGGCGGGAAGTTTCAAGGCCAGCCCGGGCGGTTTCCTGCACGCGCTGGCCCGCTTTTGTTGCGCCATCGAGGGCGACAAGCTGACCGAGGAGGAACACTGTGCGCTATAGGATCGCGTTGTTGGGGGCAACTCTGGTGTGGATGGCGGCGACTGTCCACGCGCAGCCAAGATTGTCGACGAAATGGGAAGAACTGACCGCCGCGGAGTTCAAAGAGGCGGTCGCCAAGGCGCAAGGAACGTGTCTGCTGCCCTTCGGGATCCTCGAAAAGCACGGCCCTCACCTCCCGCTCGGCACGGATTTGCTCAATGTCAGATACGTAGCCGAGCATGCAGCGCAGCAGGAATACGCCGTCATTTTTCCGGAATACTACGCCGGACAGATTTTCGAAGCCAAGCATGAACCGGGCACGATCGCCTATAGCCCCGAACTGCAATTGCGCCTGCTTCAGGAAACCACCGACGAGATGGCGCGCAACGGCTGCAAAAAAGTGGTCATTGTAAATGGCCACGGGGGGAATGAGGGCCTGCTTCCCTACTTTGCCCAGACCCAGCTCTACAAGTCCCATGATTACGTCGTCTACGTCCAGTGGGGCCATGAAGCAACCAAGAAAGTGGGCGGAGAAAAGAACGGACCGGACTGGCACGCGGGCGAATCTGAAACTTCCAACACTCTCGCTACTCATCCGAATCTGGTCCATTTGGACCGCGCCGGAAGTGAGTCCGGAGCGGACCAGAAGCGCCTCAAGTTGCCGGAAAGCGTGTACACCGGTATCTGGTGGTACGCTCGCTTTCCTAACCACTATTCCGGTGACGGGAGCACGGCGACGAAGGAACAGGGGGAGGCCGATATCCAGAGCTGGATCAACACGGTCGTTCGAGCCATCCGGGCGATCAAAGAAGATGACGAAAGTCTGAAGTTGCAAAAGGAGTTTTATGAGAAGAGCGTTTCGCCGCTCGACACGATCCACTGAACGGGCGTTGCCGTACGAAATTCCTCGGAAAAGCGCTCTCTCCTGTTAGCGGCCGCGCCGCAGTGCATCGATCCAGTTGGCGAGAACTTCATTATTCGGCGCTTCCAGGTCGAAGAACTCAATTCCGAGGCCAATGCGAGGTTTCACGATCCGCACGATAACCAGGGCCTCGAGGAGCTGTCCTTTCCGTGACAGCTTCAGGCGGGCACGGCCGTTGGGGGGTATGGTTTTGCTGGTACAGATAAAGCAGCCACCGAGAGAGATATCGGAAGTCACGCCGGTGACCTGTTTACCCGATTCCATGTCGATCAGCTCGGCGTCCGCGGCAAACGGATAACGGATGGTATAGCGGCGATCGCGCACCCCGCTTAAGCGCGGAGTGGCGACTGGGGATCGGCCGATCATGGGGATCACTTTATTCACGGGACCAACTCAGGAAATGGGTTTCTTTACAGCACACCCCAAGGCGGTGGGGGTCTCCATCAGCCATATCTTGCCGCAATCAGAAACAATTAGGGGCGTCGCCTGGACCACAGGCAGCGAAAGGGTAACCAGTCCAAAGTGCCAGCCCGCCGCGCTATTAGTGGGTACGACAAAAGCCTGTCCCCCGCCACAACGGGGAGGATATCGCGTGGTAGCCTGAACTGGATAGTGTCCCACTCGCGAATCAATCCAATGTGCGCCGAGGGAATCCGTCAGAGCGACCGCGTCAACCTGCAACTGCAGGTCGATGCGTCTTGGCTCGGTACCGGAGGGGCCCCCGTCCACCAGAGCGCGCAAACCCTGATGGTCAGCCGTAACGGTGGAGTGCTTCGGTTGCAGGAAAAACTATTCCCAGGGCAGGAGTTGACGCTACAACGCAACCTCGAAGGCGACATGAGCAAGACCGCGCGTGCCCGGATTGTTGCGGAAATTGATCGCGAGCCAGAAGGATTCATCTACGCTATCGCCATCCTCGAACCTCGGAACGATTTTTGGGATATTGAGTTTCCCGCGCCGCACAAAGCCATAGAAGCGCTCGCCAGGTTGCTGATGGAATGCAGCTTCTGCCAGCGTCGTGAAGTCGTCTATCTGAATGAGATGGAACTGAAATCCTTCGAAATCCGCAAGTGTGTGGCCCGCTATTGCAAACCTTGCGATGCCCCTTCCATTTGGATTGAGGCACAGTCCGAGTCCCCGGTTGAGGACTCACTCCCCTCTCGAAGCGCGATAGAAGAGCGCGTCATTCCTCGGCGCAATCGCACGCGCGTGAAGGCCCGGGTCCTGGCCTGCATCCGCCGCCGCGGATTCCAGGAAGAAGTCGCCGTATGCGAGGATCTATCGAAAGGCGGACTCAGCTTCCGCAGCCGCAATCATTATCCGGAAGGCACGAGGCTCGAAGTGGCGGTGCCGTACACACCCGGAGCTGGTGCGATCTTCGTGCCGATCCGGATCGTATTTTCTCAACCGATCGCAACGGCGGGACTGTTCCGGCATGGAGCAGCCTATTTGCGCCCTCCCGACTAGCCTCCTTTCCTGCCTGACTCGATTTCGCCTGGCGCCGGAGACCGTCCGCTTATTTTTTCTGCGATGCAGGGGAGGACATCTCAGTCCAGCGCAGGCACAGCCGCTTGCTCGCGGCGGCGGCGATGCAGATAATGCATGGCGATGTTGAGATAAACTTCGCCGCAAGGCGTCTCGATGCACAGCACCATGGCTTCGGTCTCCGCGTTTCCGCCAAGACCTTGCTCGCTCATGTGAATCTCAGGCGGCGACACTTTGAAACGGAAGCCCTGGTCATTCAGAATGGTCACGGAATTGCCGATAACCATGTTCGCGAGTTCGCAAACCGTTTCGCGAATCACTTGTTCGCTCTCTGGAAGCGGGCTGCCCGCCAGGTGGCTGGCGACTCCCATGGCAACTTCCGGAGCCAGATCGAGGATCACCCGACCCTCAATGTCCCCTTTGATGGCAATGAGGGCAGCGACGCCCTTCCGGCGATAGGTATTCTCGTCCATGGTCAGGTCCACAATTTTTGTCGGCGCCTGCAAGGATTCGGCAAAGACTGCGTCCGCTGCATTGATAAACGGCTGAATCAGTTCCATTCTCATGCCTGATGCTCCTCTGCGACCGCCACGGGTGCGCCCGAAGCGCTCGGATCGTCCCCCAGCACATAGCGAAGAATCTCGTATAGAACTTCAGGCTTTACCGGTTTTTGGACGAAGTGCTTCGCACCCTTCTGCAAGGCAGCCAGGATATTCTCCTGATAGCCCACCGACGACACCATGACGATGCGTGCGTCGGCATGCTGGCGCACGATCCGCTCGACCGCTTCGATGCCTTCCATCTGCGGCATGGTGATATCCATGAGCACGATATCGGGCTTCGAGCGGTTGTACTCCGCAATGGCAGTCAGGCCATCTCCTGCTTCTCCGGCCACTTCCCCGCCGAACTGCTCGATCATCTTGATCAGATTCTTCCGGGCGAACACGGAGTCGTCCACCACCAGGTAGCGGACGGGCTGTTGGTCTTTCCGAAGTAGCGCTGCAAACTGTTGCATGACCTTCTCCTTTAGCTCCACTGGCCCGGTCAGGCTCGCGGAGTTGGAACTGGAACCTTTTCAGACTTTTCGGATTTTTCCAGGGCTTCCGATTTTTCAACGCCGGAATGGTGTCCACCGTACTGGTTCACCAGATAGGCTGCCATTCCGTCGAGTGGCAATACCTTATTTGCGTAACCCTTCACGATCGCGGCTCGAGGCATTCCCCCGACAACGCAGGTCTCTTCGCTCTGTGCAATCGTCATTCCTCCCGCAGCCCTGATCGCACCCAACCCCTCCGCCCCGTCCTCACCCATCCCGGTCATTAGCAGCCCGACTGCGGTCAATCCAAATTCCTGGGCAACGGAATGGAAGAGAACGTCCACAGAAGGGCGATGGCCATTGATCGGCGCACCGTCGGAAAGAACCGCCATCTCTCCGCGTGGCATGCGGCGTACCATCATGTGCCGGTTACCCGGGCAGATCAGAACACGTCCCGCGAGCAATAGATCGCCGGACTTTGCTTCCTGCACGTCCAGAGGACAACATTCGTCCAGGCGACGCGCGAACATATCCGTAAAACCCTCCGGCATGTGTTGCACGATGACGAACGATGCTGGGAAATCACCGGGAATTTGTGAGAGCAGATATTGCAGCGCATTGGGACCGCCGGTAGAAATTCCGATGGCAATGATGCGGTTTGGTGCAATGGCCTGGCGCAAGCGATTCTTTGCCGGCGTCTTTACTTCCTCCTCCACCCTGGGAATGGCCTTTGGCCCACCGGCCCGCTTCGCTACTTTGATTTTTTCTCCAAGTTGATAGGCGATGGGGTCCAGATGCCCCCCAGCGGCATCCTTGGGTTTTGCAACAAAGTCGATCGCACCAAGTGCCAGGGCTTTAAAGGTCGAGTAGGCTCCCTCCCTGGAATGCGTGCTGAACACGATTACCGGGAGGGGAGAGTTGCGCATGATTAAACGCAAGGTCTCGATGCCGTCCATTCGCGGCATTTCGAGGTCCAGAGTCACCACGTCCGGCTGAAGCTCTGCAATTTTCTTCAATGCAAAAGCCCCATCCATGGCGGTGCCGACGACTTCAATCTCGGGGTCGCGCTCGAGAACGAGCGGAATAAGCTTCCGCATCAGAGCGGAGTCATCAACCACCAGGACGCGGACTCTCTCTCTCATGCGATCGCTCCGAGCGGCAAGGATCGCGACAATCGTGAAAGAATCGCAGGAACGTTCAGGATCAGAACCACCGTGCCATCCCCGAGGATGGAGGCGCCACTGACCAGGTCACTTGAGATGATTTCGCCGGGCAGCGCCTTAATCACCAATTCTTCTTCTCCCACCATGCTGTCGACCACCAGCCCAAACCGTTTTTCGCCCTGCCCGATCACCACCACAAAATTCCTCTTTTTCTTCTCGGCCGATGATTCCACGGCGTGAATTTGGCTGAGCTTGCTGAGCCTGACCAGCGTCAGGATCTGTTCCCGGAGCCGGAGCACTTCCCGCTGATCGACCCGGTGGACGTCCTGCTCGCTGATACGCGTGATCTCGATCACCGAGGAGAGCGGCACAGCGAACAGCCTGCCCCCTACACGGAAGAGCAGAGTTTGGATACTCGCCAGGGTCAGCGGCATGCGGAGTTGTATAGTGGTTCCTTGTCCTTTGATGGTGGAAACCTGAACCGTGCCTTTGAGGCGGTCCAGCACCGTGCGAACGACATCCATACCAACACCCCGTCCGGAGACTTCCGTGACCTCAGCGGCGGTACTGAATCCCGGCTCGAAAATCAGATTTAGTAGATCCTGTTCGAGCAGCCGCGTGGCATCGTCGGCCTTCACGAGCCCGCTGCGGATTGCCTGGTCGCGTACCAATTCGAGGTCAACTCCCCGGCCGTCATCCTTGACTTCCAGCACCACTTGCGTTCCTTGATGGAAGGCATTCAGAGACACCGTGCCGCGGGCGGGTTTGCCGGTGGCCAAGCGCTCGCTGGCAGCCTCGATTCCGTGATCCACGGAGTTGCGCACGATGTGAGTCAATGGCTCCGCCAATGCATCCAGAATGCTCTTGTCCAGATCGGTGTGCTCGCCCGCTATTTCCAGAGCCACGTCCTTACCGCAGACCTTGGCGACGTCGCGAACGACGCGGGGGAACCGCCGGAAGAGCTGCTCGACCGGAACCATGCGGATCTTGAGTACGCATTTGTGCAGTTCGTCGAGGACACGCGACTGGAACGCCAGCGCCTCTGCCAGTTTGGTGCGGACCGGATCCTTCGCATGCTGCCGATCAAATTCAGATAGCGTGCGGTTCAGCATCGATTTCCCGATGATCAACTCGCCCACCAGGTTCATGACCGCATCGATGCGCGCGGCGTCTACACGCAGCGAGCTTTCGGTCACCGCGGCGACCGCCGAAGCACCTGCCGTCTGCTTTGCACCGGCGTTGTCCTGCCCTTCGGCGCTGCGAGCGCTGAATTGCGCCGCCTGTGCTTCCAGAATATCTCCCAAGAGTTCATGGTCGGCTGACTCACCATGAGTGGCCTGTTCGACGCGCAGGTCGGAAACCACGGCCGGGATTCGACAGCGATGGGCAATATGCTCTACCGGATACGAACTGGCGAGTGCCGCCTCCACAATTTCCACCGACGCGGCAGCAAGGTTGTCTTCTGGCCGGAGGGCAATGACCGTACCGCAAGCATGGAGGACGTTACGGACCAGCTGAAAGGCGGCGGCCCGCATCGCGCTATTGGGGTCGATCCGCAAGGCAATGTTATAGACGGCTTCACCCCGAAGCACGGCCTCGGAGATCATCAGACCTTCGTATTCGTTCCAGCGAAAGCTCGCCGGGACCGGCGAAGCCCCGGTTTCGGGCGCAAGCTGTGCAGAACTTGGTGCCTGCAGCAAACGATGAAGCAATACGCGAAACGGGTCCGCTGAAGGAGGGTCCAAATGCCTCTGGTAGGCGGTCAACATGCTCTCAAACAGGTCAACCGCGGAAAGAATAACTTCCGCGAGCTTGGCGCCGTGTGACTGCGCGACTTGAAGGGTGAGGATGTCTTCCAGTTCGTGCGTAATTTCACTCAACTTCGTAAAGCCACACGCCGCCGAGTCCCCTTTCAAGGTGTGCACGGCGCGGCGCACGCCGCGGATCAGTTCCTCATCCGCGGGGCTCTTCTCGAGTTGCAGACCTGCCTCGTTGATGGTCTGCAGCAGCTCCGCCGCGCTCTCAAAGAAGAGCTCGCGCAGCTCAGCGCCCCGATCCTCAGGCAAGAAGCTCAAACATTCACCTCGAGCCGCTTGTACGCGGTACCGTTGTTGTCGTGAACCATCTTGAATTTCTGGGTAAGGCCAAACAGGCTTTCGGCGTGGCCAACAAAAAGATATCCGCCGGGGTTCAAGCAATGCCAGAACTTGTCGATCAGCCGTTTTTGCTCCGCTTCGTCAAAATAAATCATCACGTTGCGGCACAAAATGATGTCATTGCGGCGCGGGAGGAATTCGGTTTTTAAATTATGGAAGTCGAACTGCACCAGTTCCTTCAGTTGCGCCTTGACGGAATATTTGTCTGACGATTTTTCGAAATAGCGAAGCCGCGTCGTATAGTCCACCGGTTCCATTTGAACTTCGTTATAAATCCCTTCCTGGCCGGAGCGCAGGCTCGCGTAACTGATATCCGACGCCACAATTTCCAGCTTCCACGGCGGCGGGATTAGCGGTTTGGGGGACGGCATGTCGAAAGGAAGCGGATTGCGCAGATAGTAGTAGGCAAGCGCATCGCAAATAAGGATGGCCACTGAGTAAGGTTCCTGCCCCGCAGAACATCCCGCGCTCCACACCCTCAAGTTCCAGTCGCGCCTTTCCTGCTTGTGGTGCAGGATCTCCTCGAGCACGCCCTTTTGCAGAAGATCGAGTTGCGGGCGATTCCGGAAAAAACTTGTTTCGTTGACCGTCAGGTTCTCGAGCAGCAGCGCCAGTTCTCCGCGGCCTTCGCGGCTGGTTAGCAGCCGGTAATAGCTATAGAAGGAATCAAGCTGGCAAGCCTTCAATCGGCGTTGCAACCGGTCCTTCAGAAAATGAGAGCGGCGCTCGTCGAAATACATGCCGCATTCCTGGTAAACAAGCGTCTGGAGCAGTTTCAGTTCGGCTTCCGTGAGTTGGATCTGCGCTGTAATCGTTCCCATGCTGGATGAATGCGTCCCTTCGACAAGGCTGGTGCGCTCCGTTGATGCGGAAAGCACTAGCCCTACATCGCGACGGGTTCCGCGGCCTCCTCCAATTTCTTATACTCCGGCTGCCGCAGGAGCCTTGCGATATCCAGCAAGATGATCAGGCGGCCTTTGAGCTTGCCAACGCCGGTCACATAACTCGATTCGCCCTCGGAAAAGACGGTTCCGGGAGGTTCGATTTCCGATGGTGGAATTTTCAACACCTCGGATGCGGCGCTTACAATCAGACCGAGCAACCTGCCTTCGAGTTCCACCACCAGAATCCGATTCTTCTTGTCGGGCTCAACAGCAGTACTTCCGAATCGCTTCCGCAGGTCCATAACCGGGATGATTTTCCCACGCAGGTTGATGACTCCTTCGATCAATTCCGGGGCATTCGGAACCGCAGTGATCTCCGGGACGCGCACGATTTCACGCACCGAGCCGATCTGAACCCCGTAGGTTTCATTGCCGATGCGAAATCCGACGAGTTGGCAGTCTTTCTCCATGAGGAGCTCCGTATTAGGAACGGCCCACTTCGGCTAACTCATAATCGCGCGCTTCTTGAGAAGAGGAGGGTCGCCTCAGCCCGGTCATATCCCGGCGTTGATGAAGGGAGCCGGAGCGGTCGATGACGAAACGGTCCATGTTATCGAGCAGGTTTCGCGATAGCTTCAACATTTGTTCGGCCGCGGCAGACAGCTCGGTAGAGCTCGAAGCCGACTGCTGGACCAGTTCGCGCATTTTGTCCATCGCCCGGACAACGGCTTGCGCTCCGGAAGCCTGCTCTTCGACGGCAGAGTTGATCTCCTGAGTAATTTCCGTCAGGCGGTTGGTGGCCTTGGCGATCTGTGACGAGCCGACCGACTGCTCGTTGGTTGCAGCCCCGATTTCCTGGGAGAACTTGTAAACTTCGGTCACTACGTCGGAAATCTTGTGCAGCGCCGTGCCCAGGTCGTTGCCGAGGCTCAGCCCCTCCTCCACAATCCGGGTGCTGTGCTCCATGTTTTCAACGGCCTGCCGGGCTTCCCGCTGAATGCTCTGGATCAGGTCGGCGATTTCCTTGGTGGACTGCGTCGACTTTTCCGCCAGTTTCCGCACTTCGTCGGCAACCACAGCAAACCCCAGTCCATGTTCGCCGGCGCGTGCCGCCTCGATGGCCGCATTAAGCGCCAAAAGGTTTGTCTGCTCCGCAAGATCGTCGATCACTTCGATGATCTTCCCGATATCGTCGGCGCGGTGCCCCAGTATATTGATGATCTCCGCTGAAGACTGAATCGCACGATTGGTGCGGTTCAGACCGTCGGTGGTTTTTTCCATGGTCTGGATGCCCAGATGCACTTCCTCCCGGGAGCGGTTGGCAATATCGAGCAGCACCTTGGCAGTGTCCGCCACCCGCTGGATGGAAGTAACCATCTGATCGATCGAAGCGGAAGTCTCCGCGACACTCGATGCCTGTACTTGCGTGTTCTTCACCACGTTTTGCACGTTGATGCTCATTTCGTGCATCGTGCTGGTTACCTCTTCAATCGCCGAAGAGGCCTGAACGCTCACCTTGGCCGACTCATCTGCCGCGCTTGCCACCTGATTGGAGCCGGCGGAGACCTGTGAAGCTCCGTCGCGCGTGGTGCGGACGATCTCCTGTAATCCGTGGGACATCCGCAAAAATGCGTTGCCGAGAGTGTCGCGCTTCGACCGCGGGCTCACTTCCACCGTCAAATCGCCTTCGGCAACGGCCATCGAGACGGCAGCCATTTCCTTCAGGTACGCCACCATGTTGTTGAAGGTCGTCGCCAGAGCGCCAATCTCGTCGTTGCGGTGAATATCGATGTTCTGGTCGAGATCGCCCGAATCCCCGATCTCCCGGGCCACGGTGATCAGGTGTTGCAACGGTTCGGTAATCGACCGGGCCGTCCGATAGGCACCAAATCCGCCAATCGCGATCGCGACGAGCGTGCCCATGATGATGACAAAACCACTGATGGTGCTGGTTCGTGACGCCACCAGCTGCGAATCCGTCAGCGCCTTGCCGATATCGGAATTCGCCTGGTCCAACACCGCGGAAGACTTTGCGAGCCAGGAGGCCGGATCTTTCTGCAGATAAAAGATCTGAAGGTCGGAGACGGTGGCGTCACCGGAATCCACCTGGTGGCGCTTTGCCAGCAACGGCTTGGCGAAATTGTCTGCCCAACTGGCCTCCGTGCTTTCAACCTGGATCAGCGCAGTACGCAGAAACTCGCTACTGGCTTGCGATTGCCCCCGCTTGATCGTGTCGCTCAAATCCGTGAACCCACGGTTCACCTTATCTTCATCGCGCGGGTCGCCACTCAGCAGAAAATTGTTCAGGTTCAGGCGGTTCTGCATGATCTGATAGCGAACAGCCTCGGCTGTTCGCACGCTTTCAAGCGTGGCAGCAGCCTCACTGCTTGCGGACCGCGCCTTCCACAGCGCAGCAAGATCCACCATAAGAAGAAGGGCCAAAATCGCGAGGACTGCTCCAAAACCTTTATAGAGCTGCTTTCCGATGGTCATTGCGTTACTTCCTCCACTTCCCGATGCAGCCAAAGCCCAATTGCGGGGCCTCGGGACTTCGACGCCGAAGCGCCTGCTGGCTCACTGGACCTTAAACTCGAACTCGATGACCTGTGTGGTCTCGGTCGGATCGGGCTCAAATTTCCACTGCGAAACGGCATCCACGCAACTCTGGGCCAGCACGGGATGACCGCCGATCACACGCGAACTTTTGACGTGGCCATCCGCGGCGATAACGACTTCCACCTTGACCTTCCCGTAAATGCCCATCCTCTTCGCCAGTTCCGAGAACTGTGGATTGACCCGAGACTTGATCTTGCGCTTGCCCTCGTCGAGCACATTGGTCTGTTGAGGGGAAGCGAGTGCCACCCCAAGCAGAGCTATTGCGCTGGCCGCGAGAATTCGACGAACCCATGGAAATCGCATCGACACCACGCCCTCCTCAGGCGGGAAACTAACCCATGAGTGAGAAGGCAAGTGGAATGCCAGTGTATTAAAACGTTTTCGTAAACTTATTTTCCGGTGTCAATATTCCATAAGCACTTTTATTTTCAGGGAGATATCGGTGGGCCTGGGGCACGGACCGCGTGCCGTAAAGTATGGAGATCGTCTCAACGGCCGCCTGGGAGGCTCCTCGAGGTCTCAGCCTGAGACGTTGCCATGACAGTGGCTGGAAGGACAGGGTAACGTATGCGCGTCACATTTTGGAACGCCAATTGACTCACATTGAGATTGCTCAGTAGCGTACTTATAGAGCGCATCTTAATTTGAGACGCGCGGAATGCCACCCAGCACCATGTCCAAGCAGAACAGCATCTCGAAACCGCGCCCGCCAGGCAACCGCAGTCGGAAATCTGCGGCGCGCGCCTCCTTCAACGTTTCTCAAGAATTCATGAATCTGGCTGTCGAAGCGGCGCACTGTCGCGAGCTGCCCACCTTTCTTGCCGGGCTGGCAGCGCGGGCGGCTGACATGTTGCGCGCCGAATGGGGAGGACTCGGGGAGATCATCGGGACCAAGGTCGAGCTGCACTGCCGGGTGTCCGCAATTCCGACGGAAGAATCGGAACGAATCTGGCTCTCGGACCGAGTGATTGAGCGGCGGTCAGGCATCGAAACAGCCCCGTCGCCTTCAAAAGATTCCTTTTGGATTTTTTGCCCCGTTTACGCCAGCGACCAGGAATTGATGGGGACGCTTTGCCTGCTACGTGATACCGAGAACATCTCCCGTGAGGACCATCGATTACTCACCGCTCTCGGCAGTTATGCCGCTTTGGTCATGGAAAAAGTGCGTCGTTTTTCTCAGTTGGAACGCTCCAAGAAGCAATGGGTCGAAGACATTGACGCCATTAGCGACTATATCGTGGTCCACGACCAGGCCTGGAGAATTGTCCGCACCAATCGGTCCCTGGCAACGCACCTCGGGATCCCGCCGGTGGCCCTGGTCGGAGCACCGGTCAGCAGTTTACGGCACATCGCTGAAACGGGAAGCGCGCTTCCCTGCCCGTTCTGCCAGAACACCCACGAATCCCGCGAAGAGTACATTGCCACCAACGAAGGACGGACCTTCCTGGTCTCCACCTCAAGGACTCGCGGACTCTCCGAAGAAGACGGCCGCACCATTCACGTTCTGAAGGACATCAGCGATCGCCGCGAAGCGGAAAGGCGTTACCGAGAACTGTTCGACAACATCCAGGAAGGGCTGTTCTTTGCCACCCCCGAAGGTCAGTTCCTGGACGTGAACGATGCCATGGTTCGCATGCTCGGCTACGAGTCCAGGGAAGAACTGCTCCGCGCCGACGTCAGCGCTCACTTGTATCCCACACGCGCCGCAAAAGAACGACTTGTCAGTGCAATCGCCGAGCGCGGAGCACTGCGTAATTATGAAGAAACGTTGCGCCGGAAAGACGGAAGCCTGCTGCATACGCTTCAGAACATCAGCGCAGTACGAGATGTCCAGGGACGGGTGGTTCAAATTCGCGGACTGATGCTCGATGTGACCGAACAGAGGATGTTTCAGTCTCAGTTGCAGCGGGAACGCGATTTCAACCAGAAGATTCTCAACACTACACAAAGCATGATCATGGTGCTCGATACTGCGGGTCTGATCAGCTATGCGAACCGTCGCTGTTTTGAGGCCGGTTACCGCGAGGAAGAGTTGATCGGGCACCGTTTGGTCCGCTGGGTCGACAACTCCCATAAGAAAGATTTCGAAGCCGCCCTGCAGACCACGGCCAACGGGCAGCAGGTAGAAAACCTGGAATTGCGCATAAAGCGGAATGATGGCTCAATGGGCCATTTCTCTGTCAGCCTCAGCCCCAGCCGTGACGAGTCCAGCCAGGTCAATAGCCTGGTCGTGGTGATGACCGACATTACCGACGCTGTCCTCCTGCAGGCCAAGCTGGCCCATACGGAGAAAATGGCCACCATCGGACGTCTCGTTTCTGGCGTGGCCCATGAGGTAAACAACCCGCTCGCCGCGATACTGGGGTTCACCGATCTGCTTCTCGAGGACCCCGCCGTCCCGGCATCTGCGCGCGAAGAACTCCAGATTATTTTGCGTGAAACGCAAAGGACTAAAGAGATCGTGCAGGGTCTACTGAGCTTCGCGCGTCAACGACCGGCGCAGCGCGAGGCCATGCAGGTGAACGCCATTCTGCGACAGACCATTCGACTTCGCAGTTACGATTTCTCAAGTCACGGCGTGGAAGTCACTGAAGAGTTCGATGAAAACCTGGAAATGGCCATGGGCGATGCGCAACAGTTGCAGCAGGTCTTCTTGAATATTCTCAACAATGCCTATGACGCCATCCAGGAGTCCGGGAATCGCGGCAGGATTCGCATCCGTACCCGGCGCACCACGGATTTCATCGAGGTCGCTTTCATCGATAACGGCACCGGGGTCAGTGAGCCCGATCGCATTTTCGATCCTTTCTTCACCACCAAACCCGCTGGCAAGGGCACCGGTCTCGGATTGAGCATTTGTTACGGGATCGTCCGTGCCCACGGCGGCGAAATTCTCTGCTGGAACAACGAGGAGGAAAGCGGAAGCACCTTTGTCGTCCGCCTTCCGATCGCAACCGAGACGGCACTGGCCGCCGCTGCGAACGAGGCCGGCTGATGACTTCCTCGCAGACAAACCCCGGACTGGCACCCATTCTCCTGATCGAGGATGAACCCTCGGTCAGTGCCTTCGTCCGCGCCGCCCTCGAACGCCGCGGCTATAAAGTGGTCCAGGCCGCCACGGGCGCCGAAGGTCTCCGGGAACTCTCTTCGGCTGCATATGCGGGCGTTATTTCTGACATCCGCATGCCGGGGGATATCAACGGCGCCGATGTACACAAATGGATCCAGATTCACTGCCCGGAACTTGGCAGCCGTATCATTCTAATCAGCGGGGACACCGCCAACAGCGAAACGCAGTCGCTCCTGTCCGGCAGCGCCACGCCGTGTATCGAGAAACCCTTTCGTGTTCAGCAATTAATTTCCATCGTGGAGACGACGTTCGGAAAACCATGACTGACGATCTAAGAATCAAACTACTGGTAGTCGACGACGAGCAGAGCATCCGCAAGCTCTGCATGACCATTGGCGCTTCCCTGGGCTTTTCCTGCGACGAGTCGGAAAGCGCGGAAACCGCCGCATCTCGGCTGGAAACAGATCCTCCGGATGTCGTTCTCACGGACTTGAAGTTACCGCATCAGTCTGGCGTCGAACTACTGAAACAGATCAAAGCACTGTTGCCGCGCACCGAAGTCGCAATCATGACCGGCCATGGCTCGATCGAGTCCGCCGTAGACGCCATGAAAATTGGCGCTTACGACTACATTGAGAAACCTTTCCGCGTCGAAAAGATGCGCCTGCTGCTACAGCGCATGGCGGAAAAAGTCCGCCTGGTCAACGAGAATGCATTTCTACGGGACAAGGTCAACACCGATGACGACCTGGACGGCATTATTGGTACCTCGGCTGGCATGCAGGACGTACTCCGGATGATTTCACGCTTGAAAGACACGCGCACTCCGGTCCTCATCTCCGGGGAGAGCGGCACCGGCAAGGAGCTCGTCGCTCGGGCTATTCACTTCCGCGGGGCCTTGGCAAAATCGAGTTTTATCGCCGTGGATTGCGGGGCCCTCGTTCCAACGCTCATGGAGAGCGAACTATTCGGGTATGAAAAGGGCGCTTTCACAGGAGCCACCAAGACCAAAGCCGGACTGTTCCAGGCCGCTAACGGCGGAACTATTTTCCTCGATGAAATCGGGGAACTCCCCCTGGAAATGCAGGCGAAACTGCTTCGCGTCTTGCAGGAGAAAGAAGTCCGGCCGGTCGGCAGCAACGAGAAGATCGACGTGGACGTACGCGTAGTGGCGGCCACCAACCGCGACCTCGAATCCGCGTACCGCGCGGGAACCTTTCGAAAAGATCTGTATTTTCGCCTGAACGTTGTCACGGTACATCTGCCCCCGCTGCGCGAGCGCCGGAGCGACATTCCGATGCTGGTCCATCACTTCTTGAACCGCTATACCCCCGGTATGCACTTGCAGATAACCGCCGCAGCAATGAAGAGTTTCTTGCAGTATGATTGGCCCGGCAATGTGCGCGAACTGGAAAATTGCATCGCTCGCGCAGTTACCCTCGGCGATCACCAGACCATCGACGTGCATGATTTGCCGCCAGCCATTCGCACCGAACAAACCGCCAGTCAGGAATTATCCTCTTCAGATGTCACTTCTCTTTCCACCACCGCCTTAGCCGAGATGGAGCGGATGACCATCTTGCGCGTCTTTGAGCAGGCCAACGGAGATAAAGCGCTCGCCGGCAAAATGCTGGGGATTAGTCGCGCGACCCTGTATCGCAAACTGAAGAGGTATAACATCGGGTCACGCAGCGATGCCGAAAAGACGGAACCGGAATCGGAAGCCCGTGCCGCGGGGCACTGACCCGTCTCAAACCGAGCCTCGGGCAGCGCAAAATGAGTTGAGACGGGGTGTTTCAGCGTGAGACGTTTGCGCTTTACCCTCACCAGCGGAAAAACGTAAGCCCTTTCCTTCGAATGCCTTCCCCTCCCTCATAAGAAATCAACTCTTTGGCTTTCGGCGTGCAATTCCCTTCTCGGGACAATGCGCCCCTGTTCAAGCCAGGTGTGTACGTACATGTGGCGCGAGCAGGGTTTCGGGCTCGCATATCCCGGACAGCAACGGGGCGATTCGGCTCATGACACTTACGGCGGACGAACGGGAATGCACAGGGCAGTTGGCGCGCTTCTTTCCAAAACTTCCCGCCGTCCGAATACCCGTGAGGGTCAAACCGCGGCGACCCGGGCAGCCGAGGCTTGAGGAAACCACTGTGGTGGAGTACGGAACCATGGAATACGCCATTTTCCTTTCGAACTTGGCTCTTGAATTTGACGATCGAGTCCGGCTGGTTCGGGACGGAGGACGTCCTGCAGAAGCCGCAGTCATCGCTTTGCAATATCACGAGGGGCGCAAAGCGGTAGCCGTTCGGTTCCTCGAAGGCCCCTGCGAATGGATGATGCACCCGTGAACAAACTGATCACAACTCTGAATTTACCTGCTCCCCAAAAATCCGAAGCCTCGCGGCTGGCTCAATGGGAGGAAACCCGCTCCGTTTTCCCCATTTATCTGGCGCTGGCGAAGCATCTGCAGTTCGAGATTCCCTTTCCCCAGAACAAACGGGTCCTTCCAGAGCAGCCGGATACCGAGTTCTCCACCCAGGTGCATGCCTGGCTGGACGCCCTTGATCACACTGTACAAGTTCACCAGCTGCGGCATCTCCTGCAGATGACCACGCTGAATGCCAGCGAAAGCGGCTTGCGCGCCTTGATCATGCGGCACTTGCGGAAGTCTTCTAAAACCAACCCGGACCGCGACAAGATCGACTTCCTCCTGGTCCAGTATTTTGCCCTGTGCGCCCCCGCCAAGATCTATCACAAGCAGATCGAACTGAGCGACGTGGCCCAGGTGATGAAGCCAGTCCTTGGCGCAGTCGATCCGTCACCCCTGAACTGGTGCGAGCCGCTGGACAAAATCATCCAGACCCTCCGCACTTTCAAGAGTCTGCGCGATATTCTGAAGACCAACTTTATAGAACAGGGTCGCCGAATCAAGGAAACCGCCGGCGGAATGTTCTACGATTCCGCGGCAATGATCTCCTTTGTGCGATTCAACTTCCTGCTGCGGCGCACCCTCATCGAATTGATGCACGCAGACCTCATCTATATTCGTTCCGGCATTAATCACCTGGAGAGCGCGGGGGCAAAAACTCTGAGCTGTGCCGCTTTTGGACTTAGCGCCGCCGAGCCTGTCGAGAAGGTCCGGCAGATAGCTGATGAATGGAAGCAGCCTTTCCAGAAAGAGTACAACGAGCGCTCTGTAAATCAGGCATTTGAGAAGCTTCTGGCGCTGCGTGCGGACGTGGAGCGCAACGTCGAGCGCGTCCTCGGAAAACCGCTCGAAAACACCGCAATGGTGAATACTCCGGCCGCTTCGACCACTCCAAACCACCCAGCGCTTCTTGCCGGTCTGCACCCTGTGGCAACCGATAAGACCGTCGGGACCGAACAGCCGGCCAGCGGAGAGCCGGAGCTCGATTTTGAGAGCTGCATGGAACAGGTCTGGGAACAACTGATTTCGGCGCCACCCTCCCGCGGCCGCTCCATGACGACGGTGCGCATCGGTGGCGCTCGCCTGCTGATGTCCTCATGGGAAGTGGCGGCATTCGTCAGCGAAGACGGCCCCGCGGCGGAAGATTTGCGCCGTGCCGTCGTGGCCCGGGCGCTGGTAACGGCCGCACTCGAAAAGGCCAAGGCCGGTGGCCAGGCTGCCTGGCTCGATCGCGTGTTGCCCATAGCGCGCATGGAAGTCTCCCGGTTACAGGAACGCGTCGAAGTAGCCAAGCAAGCCAAGGACACCGAAGCAGCTGTAAATCTAGGCATCAGCACGAAGCGATTGCTGTCGGCGCTAGACGAAGCCGAAAAACTCTAATTCCCTGCGGCGCAATTCTGGCAGGCGTGGAAGACACTCAGGGAGCGAACTTCTCTTGCGAACGACGAAGGCACTAATCCTCACCGATGACGCAGAATTCGCCCGTTTGCTCTCCGCGTGCTGGCAGATGGAGCGACATCTGCCCGGCCTTTCGGTGGTCAATAGCGAATTGTGGAAGAACCGCGAGGAAATCTCCCCCGACCTGATCGTCGTCGGACCGCTTAAGGAGGGAAAACTCTCCCGAGCCCTGGATTCCATTTCCTCCGGGACCGCGATCATTCTTTGCGTCCCGTCAGATGCGAAAGAACTCGGCTTTTTGCGCAACAGGTATCCTCGCCTGCTGCATGTGCCGTTGCGTGAGGATTGGGCCCAGGTGGTGCTGTTGGTCGCCGGCGAGTCCCTGCGCCGCGCAGAAGCCCTTCGATTGGTCAGACAGTCCGAGCAACGCGCCGCTGAAAACGCCAACCACGCTGTGCTCGGCCGCTACATGATGGACATGAAACACAACCTGAATAACGCGATGACTTCCTTACTGGGCAACGCTGAACTGCTGCTTCTCGAACCGGGCGAACTTTCCGCGCAGTCTCTTGCACAAATCAAGACCATCCACACCATGGCGTTGCGCATCAACGAGGTCATGCAGCGATTCTCATCGCTGGCGACGGAAATGCGAGAGGTTGAGACGCCTTCTCAAGCTGAGACAGAAGAGATCGCTGCATCCCCCTTCCCGCGTCCTTAACCACTGTGAGTCGATCCCTATCCTCCTTGTTTACTTGCACTTATAAAACTAGACAACAGGATCGAGGAAAACGACAAGCTGGCCGCTGACGTGCAATTTTCTGCCGTGGAGAACTATGCGGAGTACAAGCTCGTGCCCAAAAAAGTCCTCATCGTCGATGATTCGCCGGCTCAAGTGAAGTTGATTCAGGGCCTGCTCGAACCCGAAGGCTATTGGCCCGTGGGTCTGAACGATCCAAAGCGCGTGGAAGAGGCCATCGCCGCGGAAAAGCCGAACGTCATTCTTCTGGATGTCGTCATGCCGGAGCGAAACGGATTTCAGGTGTGCCGTGAACTGAAGGGCAACGTTAAGTTCAATGCCATCCCTGTGATTCTGGTGACTTCCAAGGATACGGCCAGCGACCGCTATTGGGGCCAACAGCAGGGCGCGGACGGCTACGTTACCAAGCCTTTTACACGAGAAGAGTTGTTGCGTGCGGTTCGTCGCTTTATCTGAAGGAGCGAGAGGACAAAGATGGTATGAGTGATGACTTCCAATTAACGCCGATTCCCGCTGACGCGGAATTGGGGGACTTACTCGAGGCGCTGTCGCCCGCAGGCGACCGTCCGCCTGAATCCCAATACTGTGTTTTCCGCAGCGGACGTGAACGCTTTTGTTTCCCGGTTCTCGATGTGGAAGAGGTTCTCGAATGGCCGCTGGTCACCAAGGTACCCCTGGCGCCAGGTTACATGCTCGGGATCTTCAATCTCCGCGGGGCGATCGTTCCGCTGATTGATATTGCGCTCACCGAGGGTAGGCGCGCGGGATTGCTTCCGAAACACGTTGTCGTCGCATCCCTGCGAGGTGACGGCAGTCATGACGATCTGCGCCTGGGCATCGCGGCGGATGAAGTAGTCGGAACGTATTCGGTGAACGACGCCGAAGATCTTTTGCATGAAGGTCCGGAAAATGTGCCGCATTGCGTGGGCATGTTGCGTCACGATGACCGGCTGGCGCTGGTGATCGATCTGCGCCGGCTGCTCGAAGTGTATCCGGGGCCGAGCATTTGAAGGATTTCAAGTCCGAGTTGGGGAGGAAGTAATGAAATCGCGACTAAGCACAACGATCTGGACGCTGATCATCTTTAACGGCGTCGCTTTGTTTGCAGTCCTGGGTCTGGCCTATGACGCCGGGCGCCGGGCGAGCAACGGCGCAGCCTTTGACCCGACCGGTCTCATCGCCCCGGCGGTCCTGGCCTTGGCGATGATCATCGTCCTCGCCTGGCGGCTCGGCGGGGCGATTCTCTCTCCCATCAGCGAACTCTCGGACTTTTCCGAACGCCTTGCTGCCGGGGACTCCAAAGCCCGCGCGGACGTGTCTTCGAACGACGAGTTTGGCTACATTGCCGAGAATCTCAACCGCGCTGTCGCCAAGGTTTCCAAGGCCTCGTTCAACCAGGAAGCCAACGATTCCCTCCAGCGCAGCATCACCGACCTGCTGGCAGTGATCAACCAGGTCGCCCGCGGTGACCTGACCCTCCGCGGCAAAGTCACCAACGACGCTCTCGGCAATGTCGCCGATTCCATCAACTACATGCTCGACAACTTCACCAAGGTTCTCGAGCGTGTTCGCAAGGCCGCTATGGAAGTTACCGCTTGCTCCAACAACATTCTGGTTGCCGCCGATGAGATGCAGGCCGGGGCTACCCAGCAGGATCAGGAAATCACCAATACTTCGAGCGCTGTCGAAGAACTCACGGTTTCAATGAAACAAGTGTCCAATAACGCCGAAGCCAGCGCGGAAGCCGCCCGCCGTGCTCTCGACGCAGCCGAACAAGGAAACCGCGCCGTCCGCGACACTCTCGACGGCATGCAGCGCATCCGCTCTTCCGTGCAGGCCACGGCAAAGAAGATCAAGTCGCTCGGTGATCGCTCTCTCGAGATCTCCGAGATTATCAACGTCATCAACGACATCACCGAACAGACCAACTTGCTGGCATTGAATGCCGCGATTGAGGCCGCCCGCGCCGGTGAAGCCGGCCGTGGATTCGCTGTCGTCGCCGACGAAGTCCGCAAGCTCGCCGAACACTCCCGCAGCGCCACCAAGGACATCGCCGCCCTCATCAAGGCCATTCAGGCGGAGACCAACGAAGCGGTGGTCGTCATGGAAGACGGCACGAAGGAAGTGGAATCCGGCGCAACCCTGGCCGATCAGGCCGGCCGGGCTCTCGATGCCATTTCGAGCGTGGTTCGCCAGTCAGCAGAGTTGGTTCAGGAAATCTCGCTCGCTTCCAAGCAGCAGGTGCGCGGCACGGAGGGCGTGGCGCACGCCATGCAGATCATTTCCAACATCACCCGGCAGACTTCTCAGGGCACGCGCAGCACGGTGACCACGGTGAGCCAGCTCGTCAAACTGTCCGACCAATTGAATGAAGCTCTTGCCCAGTTCCGCGCAAACGCAAAAGGCGGGTCGGCCACGGAAGACACGGATCACCGTCTGGCCCCGGTAGGCGCTGTTCGATAGTACAGAAAATCTGCCCCGGCATCTGTGTGGGGCAAGAGTGTGATGACCATGAGTGAGCGCCACGGCGCGGGACACGGTTTGAGTGAACACGAACTGAGCGAGATCCGCATGCTGATTGAAGAGCGGACAGGCATTCATTTTGATGCTTCGCGCGAGAGATTCTTCTCGACGCGAGTCCGTGAACATCTGCGGGACCACGGTTACGCTCGCGGCACCGAGCTGCTCCGCGCAGTCCGCAAAAGCAATGTCGAGTACGAATCGCTGCTTGAACCGTTGCTGACCCAGGAAACCACCTTCTTTCGCTACCCGGCGGTCTTCGAAGCATTCGAGAAACGTGTTTTGCCGGAGTTGCACGTAAAGAAATTCTGGAAGAATCCGCGCACCTTGCGGGTCTGGAGCGCCGGCTGCTCCACAGGGGAGGAGCCCTATTCCGTTGCCATCACGATTCTAGATTCGCTCTCTTTCGCCGATGCGTGGCAAGTGGAGATTCTCGCGACGGATATCGGTCGTCAGGCGCTGAAACACGCCGAGCGCGGCATTTATACGGGACGGAGCATCGCGAGCGTGAACGAAAAACAACTCGCGGCGCACTTCTCTGCCACCGACAGCGGCTACCAGGTCAAGAACAAGATCCGTAAACTGATCAGTTTCACGCAAATGAATCTCGCTTCCCCCGTGTACGTCGGCCGCATGGACCTGATTTTCTGCATGAACGTGCTGATCTACTTCTCGGAGGAACGCCGGCGATCCCTGGTGCAGCGCTTTTACGACGCGCTCGAGCCAGGAGGTTATCTATTCCTCGGCCATTCCGAGTCCATCTCGAAAATGCCCGTGAAATTCCAGGCCATCGTCCTCGGTGACTGCATTCTCTATCGCAAGCCCACGGCGGAAGAGCTGCAGAAGCCGGAACTGGTCGCGGAGGGTCGCGCATGAGCACTCCCGACCGCGAAGCCGTCGAACTCTTCCTCCAGGAAGCTTCCGAACATCTGCAATATTTGCGCGAATACGTCGGGGTGTTGCAGGAAATGGCGCCACGGAGAGAGGACATGGAGCGCCTCTATATTGCCGCCCATACACTCAAAGGAACGTCGGCAAGCTACGGTTTTCCAAAATTCTCCGAAATTGCAGGCAAACTTGCTCACGTCTTCCAATACGCCTTGAACGCTCCTCTCGGCGAGGATCTGCACGGCCCCCTGACCGAATTTCTCTCCGACGGCATTTCGCTCCTAGAAAACAGCTTGCTGCAAATCAGCGACTCCGGGCAAGAGAGTGTGGAAGACATAGCGGCATTCAAGGAGCGCTACCGTTTCGCATTTCCCCCAGAACCGCCCCCCTTGAATCTGAGTATGCCCGAGTCAGTCGCCCAGGAAGCCACAACCAACATCGAGCCCGGAGCTTTCGATCCGACACCCGTTGAGACAGGCCTGACAGGTTCCTATTTTGACGCACTCCCCTCGGACGACGTGGTGCCGGATGAAATTCTGGAATTCTTCCAGCCGGAAGCCGAAGAGCATCTTCAAGTGGTAAGCGATTGCCTGCTATCTCTCGAGGGTAATAATAATCCCGAAGAGATCAACCGCCTGTTCCGCGCCATCCACACGGTGAAGGGTTCCGCTGCTCAGGTCGGGCTGCGGCGTCTCGGAGCGATTGCTCACCGGGTTGAGGATCTGATCGGCAGGCTGCGCGACGGCGAGCTGGAGCCTTCCCCAGCACTCGTTGATCTGTGCTTGGAATCCGTTGACACGCTGCGCAAAACGCTCCGCCGCGAATGGCCGGGCGAAGTGGAAATGCGGGCCGGGGTCGACTCCCTGCTCGGTCGAATTGCGCAATACGCTCCAGTGGAAGTCGAAGAAGAGGAACAGCCGGCAGTCTCCGCGGACCGGTCCGAAGCGGAAACCGCACGCAAGCCCGTCGAAAAGGCTTCTCCTAAAGCGACTCCGTCACTCAGCAAAAAGCAAGCCGCCGCTGCAAAGTCCGTTCGCATCGCCCTCGGCCGCCTGGACCGCATGATGAACACGGTCGGCGAATTGGTCATCAGCCGCACCAAGATGGTCGGCCGCGTCGCCGAACTCGAAAAGTTGATCGACACCCTGAGTTTTTCGAAAGAGAGGCTGCAGGGTAAGGTCAACGAATTCCAGGAAAAATACGAGTTCAACCGCATCCGCGCCCAGATCGGTTTGCCTTGGGCAAATAGTCAGCGCCAGAAAATGCTGAACAGCGCAGCCGCCGGCGAAGGCGGATTCCTGGACGAGTTCAGCGAGCTCGAAATGGACCGCTACGACGACTTCAACATTCTCTCTCGGTCCATGACGGAAATTTCCGCAGACGTCAACGAGGTGCTCACCCAACTCGAGAGCTATACCAGCCGCGTGGAAGGCGACATCGACGAGTTCACCAAGCTCGCCCATCACCTCCAGGACGAAATCACCGCCGCCCGCATGGTACCCATCGGAACGCTCTACTCCCTGCTCTCCCGCGCCGTCCGAGACGCCGCCAAGTCCTCGAAAAAGAAGGTGGAGCTGGATTTCTCCGGCAGTGAAACGGAACTCGACAACAATATCATTCAACAGATTTCCGATCCCCTGGTACACCTGGTGCGCAATTCCGTGGCCCACGGTGTCGAGGCGCCCTCCGACCGCGAAGCGGCGGGCAAGCCCGAACAAGGTCGGGTCATGCTCCGCGCTTACCATCGCGGAAACCATATTTATATTGAGGTCGAAGACGATGGCCGCGGTATCGACTATCCGCGAGTGCGTCAGAGCGCTATCGATTGCGGACTGATTTCGAGAGAAACCGCCGACCGTCTGACAGAACGCGACTTGCGCGAGATGCTCTTCCATCCGGGATTTTCGACCGCCACGGTCAAGACCGAATTGGCGGGGCGCGGTGTCGGCCTCGATGTTGTCCGCTCCAACCTGAACGCCCTGAACGGGGAAATCGAAGTGCAGAGCGAGCCGGGCCACGGCACCAAGTTCACCTTGAAAGTTCCCTTGACATTGATCATTTCGCCAGCGCTCTTCGTACGGTGTGGCGCCAATCACTTTGCCTTGCCCCTCGCCGTCGTCGAAGAGATCCGCAGACTGCGTTCCGACGAGATTGAGGATGTCGGCGGGAAACTCTTAACCAAGGTGCGCGACGTGGTAACCGAGGTGGTTAGGCTGGACTCCTATCTCGGCTTACCTCCCCTCGAACCCATCAATGGCTATTTTCGCATGGTGGTTGCCAACGCCGGCAATCGCCAGATTGGCCTGGTTGTCGAGGAAGTGCTCGGCAAAGACGAAATCGTCATCAAGAACCTCGGCGAGTACCTTCGCCGCGTCAAACTGTTCCCCGGGACCACCATCGCTCCCGATGGCAGTTTGATTCTGTTGATCGATCTGAATCGCATGGTGGCCACGGAACCGAATGAGCGCCGCGCCGTACAGGCCAGCGCCAGCGCATCGCGCGTTTTCGCGCCTGGTTCCGCCGCCGTCGCTCGGGGAACAATCCCGTCTGAAGCCATCGACCGGGTCGAGCAGGAACGGGTCATCATCGTCGCCGATGACTCCATCAGCGTGCGGAAATTTGTCGGTCGCATGCTCGAGAAAAACGGATACCGTGCCAAGCTGGCCGCCGATGGACTCGAAGCAGCCGAACTTGTCACCCAGTTCGGGTGTCACTTGGTGATCACCGACCTGGAAATGCCGCGCATGACAGGCTACGAACTGATGGCCCAGTTGCGCCAGAGTCCCACAACCAAGCGAATTCCGGTGATGGTCGTAACCTCCCGCGCCGGTGCAAAACATCGCGATCGGGCAATGAAAGAAGGAGCTTCCGCATTCCTCACCAAACCGGTCCAAGAAGATCAGCTGTTGGCGGCTGTGGAACAACTGATCGGAACGGAGGCGGCACGCCCCGTCGTGCCGGTCGGATAGACGAGCCATGGTTACCGCTGCTTCAAAGAAATTTCGCGTGCTCGTCGTGGATGACTCTGCGTTCATGCGCAAGGTTCTTGAATCCATTTTCAACGCTGACGACCAGCTTCAAGTAATCGCCCACGCCAAAGACGGGCGTGAAGCCATCACTCTTTCCGAGTCACTGAAACCCGACGTAATTACCATGGACCTGAACATGCCGCACCTCGACGGACTTCAGGCCACCGCGCACATCATGACCCACAACCCTCGCCCCATCGTCATCGTCAGTTCGGAATCGAAGGAGGGTGCTTCGAGCACCTTAAAAGCTCTGGAACTGGGGGCGATTGACTTTGTCACTAAGCCGAGCAGCGGAATCGATCTGGACATGCAGAGCGTGAAGGAAGACCTACTCCGCAAGGTTCGCGTTGCCGCAAAAGTTCGCGTGGTGCGTACCGCATCGCGACTCGCGAGTGCGGTTCAGGCCAACTCCAGGACCTCCTCGACTTCTGCGCCCGTTTCGCAACCGGCGCGGCCATCGTTGCCTGCTTCGAATGACATCCGCTTCCCGGTTGTCGTTCTGGCTGCTTCGACGGGCGGCCCCGCCACGGTAATGCGCATGGCTCCCGGATTTACGCGCGACTTTCCCGCAGCAGTAATTCTGGTGCAGCACATGCCAGCGACCTTCACAACGCAGTACGCTCTGCAATTGACGGAATTTACGGGCATCCGTGTAAAAGAAGCGGAGCCCAACGAAGCCCTGCAACCGGGCACTCTTTATATTTGTCCGGGTGGACAGCACCTGCGGGTAACCGCAACAGGCCGCGTGGAACTGGATTCCGCGACGGGGAGAATCGAAGGCTATCTCCCCAACATCGACGTCACTATGGACTCGGTCGCCGCTTTTGCCGGGGCGATGAGCATCGGCGTGATTCTGACCGGCATGGGAAGCGACGGGGCTCGCGGGGCGCGGGCCATCAAAACGGCTGGCGGCTTCGTCCTGGCGCAGGACGAAGCAACGTCTGTCATCTTCGGCATGCCCGCGGAAGCCATCAAGGCCGGGGTCGTCGATCAAGTGCTGGGTATTGACGAAATCTACCCCGCGATCGAAAAACGCGTTCTGGGACTGTGTCGCCCCCTGCCCGTGGGAGCACGCTAATGCGGATGGCCGCAACCCATGCTCCGAGTCCGGTCCGCACGGAGCAGATCATCCTCTTTCGTGCCAGTAATCAGATCTTCGCAATCTCTTCGACCTCGGTGCAGGAGGTACGCAGTGTGGACAGCCTGGCAGGGGCGGCTGTGGAAATTAACCAGCCCACCCTGGTCAAGGTCCGTCACGCAATCCGCAGGGGCGATCGAAATCTGTACGTCGTCAACGCCACCATTCACTTCGGACTGCGCCCGACGCCAGCAGCCCTCATCTTTCTCCTGCGCCATTCGCGCGTCGCCTTGCTGGTCGACGGCATTGAAAAAATGACCACCATGACGCACCTGCAGGCCCTGCCCGGGGCCTTTTGCCACGAGGAGCGCTTGTGGTACCGCGGCTTAACCGTTCTCGACCAGAACGTGATTCCCGTCGTCAACCCCTCGGGTTTCCTCACGCTTGAAGAGATCTTGTTGCTCGACACCGTGACGCAACCGCTTGACTTGCCGGACTCGACCGATGCGGCGGGCGCAGAAATGAATCTATGACCTGGCTCGACCAACTCGATACCTGCTCCTGCGTTCTCCTCCGCCTGGGGGAGCGGCGCTTCGCTCTGGCTGCGGACCAAGTCGCGGAGCTGGCTGCTCCCAGTCGCATCTTCCGTTTTGCCCAAAAAACGCCGGAAATTGATGGTGTCATCCTCCGCCGAGGTCGCGTTGTTCCGGTGTGCGACATCGCCGAACAGTTGATTGGGAAGAAATTACAGCAACGTCGTTTCTATCTCATCGCCACTCGACGGCAGTCTGCCGGACTCGACTGGATTGCTCTCCCGGTCAGTGGCGAGTGCGAATTGATCGAGGCCGACCTGACGCCGGCGGGACCAGCGGATTCTCCGCACGTGGCGGCGTGGCTTTCCCACAAAGGTGAAGTCATCGAAGTTCTCAATCTCCATGCCCTGACACCCGGACAAAAGGCTGTCGCAGTAACGGGTGCCGCGGCCTCGCTGCCGGAGGCCCACGCATGATAGTTCCCGGCAGACCCGCACGCATTCTCCTGATTGACAGCAACGTGCTATTCGCCAAGCGGTTGGGCGACGCTTTGAAGCGCGAAGGTTTTGACGTGACTGCCACGACCCAGGCCACTTTTGCCCTGACCGCACTCGAATATGACGCTCCGACAGCGATCGTTTGTGCAACGAATATGCGAGAAATGGGAGCCCTTGAAATTGCCCAGATCATCCATGCCGATCCAAAAAACGCCAATCTGCCCATCATCGCCACCGGGGACGGCAGCCAGGGCGCACTGATGGAGGCATTTCAGGCTGGCTGCGACGATTACATCGACCGCCATCTTTCCCCCGCGACCATCGCCAACCACGTGAAGAACATCATCATCAGCAAAGTGGATGGTTTCCAGCCCACGCAGATGCTGGGCCAGGCAGACACCAGCCTCAGCGGCAACCTGACGCATCACGATCTCACCGGGGTCATGCAGATGCTCGGGCAGGCACGGCAAACCGGCGCCTTAACGATCAACGCCGGGGAAACTGACGCCGTCCTGTTCTTCGACGCCGGTGAAATCACTCACGCCGAGTGCGGTTCGCTGTTCGGCGATGAAGCAGTTTTGGACATCTTGAAAAGCTGTGTGCGTTGCGGTTCGGGCGTGTACAAGTTTGTCTACGGCGCAACCACCTCCCAGCGCACGGTATTGCGATCCGCGACCGACCTTATGCTCGACGCCATGCGCGAGTACGACGAAACTGCGCGCGACCAGATTGACCAGCTTGCGGACAAGGAGGTCCCATGAGCGAGACCATCGCAATGCCGCCGATTGCTGCTACGGAGTCGAAAACGACTCCGACCGTGTATTTCATTGACGACAGTGCCACCATGCGCGAAGTGATCAAGATCGCATTCCGGCGGGAGAATATCCACGTCATCACCTGCGCCGATGCCTCCTCCGCTCTGGCCCAGTTTGAACAGCATCCGCCGGACGTGGTCATTACCGATGTCATCATGCCGGACCAGGACGGTTATTCCGTGTGCAGCCAGATCAAGCAAAACCCCCAATTCACAAAGACACCGGTCATTTTAATGTCCGGCGTGGTGAACAAGTCGGTCGCCGATCGCGCCGTCGCCGTCCATGCCGATGAACTGGTCCGGAAGCCCTTTCAGCCGCAGGAACTAATCAGCCGTGTCAGGAACTTGCTCAATCCGGCAAAACCGGCCGCGCACCATCCGGTGGAACACCCAGTGCCCTCCTCCGTTCTGGATAGCTTGTTTGCTCCCGCCCCGCCATCAGCGCGCGTTTCCTCCATCGCAGCCGCGCCTCCCGCTCCCATTCCGGTTCAACCGCCGCCCCCGTCCGAGGTTCGCCCGGCCGAGTCTGTTTGGCCTCGCGCGCTCGCTGAAGCTTTTCAGCATCAGGCGCCTCCGCCACCGGCTGCGCCGATCGCCCCGCCAGCCCACCGACCTCCGGCAACCGCAACGGATATCCATAAGCTCCGCGCGGAGATTTCTCACTTGGAACTGCTGATCAAGAAACTGCAAACAGAACTTCAGATCGAGCGGCAATACAATCAGGCCCTTGAACTTCACGTTCGCGCTCTGACGCAGGTGGAATAAGAGCCGTGCCGTCCCGGACACGGCAGGAACGGTTTGTTCTTTCCCCCAGTTGACGGGCTTGTCCGGATTCGTTAGCCTCGCCTTGCGTTCTGTGCCGCTGGCTATGGATTCAGAGGATCGGACCATGAAAAAAGCATCCAGGCCGTTGCTTTCCCGCAGGGAATTTACCCAGCGCGCTGCCATGCTCTCGGCGACGGCCACGATCGTCCCCGCAGAAGTGATTCTGCCGAAATCCCCTGTAGCAACTTCTTCACAGGAGCCGCCAAGCACCTCGATCGGCGGCCAGGCGGAAATCGACTGGCGTCACCAGCAAATCCTCAGTCTCTATGGCCATCGCCTTGACGAAGCTCAGAAAACAAATCTCAAGAAGATGTGCGCCGATCTGCAGCCGTCTCTCGAGCGCGTGAGGAGTTTCGCGCTGGAAAATGGAGACGCCCCGGCTCTCTATCTGAAACCACTGGTGGAGCGTGAGAAAAAAACCGGTAACCCGTCCGAACCCGCCTCCGGCTCCAAGAAATCCTGAGGGGACTTGCGCATGCTGAAGGAATCCACGCTTTACGCGTCGCTCAGCGAGTTAGCCCGGCAGATCGAATCAAAGCAGCTCTCTCCTGTGGAACTTACCGAAAGCTACCTGGAGCGCAGCGAAAAACTGGGGCCTCATCTGAATGCCTATGCCAGGCTTACCCCGACTTTGGCGCTCGAACAGGCGCAAGCGGCAGAAAAAGAAATTCATCGCGGTCATTATCGTGGCCCCCTCCATGGAATTCCCTATGCGGCAAAGGATCTCCTCGCGGTCCGAGACATTCCGACTACCTGGGGAGCAAAACCCTTTGCCAATCAGGTCTTCGATTACAACGCGACCGTCATCGAACACCTGAACCATGCCGGTGCAATTCTCATCGGAAAAGCGGCCATGATCGAGCTTGCTGGTGGACTGGGCTACATGTACGCCTCCGCGTCCCTGCAAGGAGAAACGCGAAATCCATGGGATACCGACTGCTGGACCTGTGGCTCCTCTTCCGGCTCCGGAGCCATTGTGGCCGCCGGCCTTGCGGTATTCGCCATCGGAACCGAAACCTGGGGTTCGATTGTCTGCCCCTCGGCTTTCTGTGGTGTCAGCGGTTTCCGCCCCACGTACGGGCGCGTCAGCCGGCACGGCGCCATGGCCCTCGCCTATTCGATGGACAAAATTGGACCGCTGGCCCGCAGCGCGGAGGATTGCGCGCGCATCTTTGCCGCCATTGCCGGTCACGATCCCCTTGACCGCAGCACTTTGCCCATCGACAAAGCCGCCTTCACTCTATCCCCCGCTGGCGATCTGAGACCGCGAGCGATTCGAATTGGCTGGTTGACCAATGCCTGGAAAGAAAAAGACTTCGACCCCGGTGTCGCCGTGGCCATCGATGCCGCTCGCAAAATCCTGCAGCATCATTCCTCCTCCGTAAAAGACGCGGCCTTGCCGGACGGGCCGTGGGAAGATGCCGCAAACGTAATCCTGTCTTGTGAAGCCGGTTCCGCCTTCGCTTCGCTGATCCGATCGGGCAAGGTCAACGAATTAGCGGATCCCCTCGGACGCCTCGGAGGTTACGTTGACCTTACGATCTCGGGCGCGGACTACACTTCCGCTCTGCGCATTCGGGAAATCCTGCAACTGAAAATGTCCGATTTGTTTGACAACTACGATGTGCTGGTGACCGCAACGCAACCCGTGCCGGCAACTCCGCTGAGCATGGATTTGTCGAAAGGCCTGGCTTTCGCCGATCCTCTTGGCGGAATTGGCAATCTCTGTGGCCTTCCGGCGCTGTCGGTGCCCTGTGGCTTTACCGAGAAGAAGCTCCCGGTTGGCCTGCAATTTGTCGGCCGTGCAGGAGACGACACCGCCGTGTTACAGGCGGGCCGCGCTTTCCAACAGGTCACCCAATGGCACCGCCAGCATCCGTCGCTCATGGAGCGGGCGAAGAGTTGAACTGCGACTTTATGCCGTTTATGCGCCGTGGAGAATCTCGCCGACCATTCGCAGCAGCGCCGCGCGGCTGAATGGCTTGGTGAGCAGCCGGACCGACGGATCGGCATCCGCCATTTCGGTTGCCGCATGCTCGCTGTATCCAGACATGAACACAACCGAGACCTCCGGGTGCTCCGCTTGCAACCGGACGGCGAGCTCCTGGCCGGTCATACCGGGCATGACCATATCGGTGACCAGAAGCTGAATCTTTCCGCGGTGCTGCGCCGCCAGCTCCATCGCCTCTTTCCCGTCCTTGGCCTCTATGACGCGATACCCGCCGGATTCCAGAAATTCCCGGGCAATCTCCCGGACGTCCTGCTCGTCTTCTGTCAGCAGCACCGTTTCCGATCCCATCGGCAATTCCACCGAATTATGGGGGATGCCCACATGCTCTTCCGCCTGGTCCACGCGCGGCAGATAGATCTTGAAGGAAGTTCCCTTCCCAAGTTCGCTATAAACCCAGATAAAACCGCCGCTCTGCTTCACAATTCCGTACACAGTCGCCAATCCAAGCCCGGTGCCTTTCCCTTTTTCTTTGGTGGTGAAAAAGGGTTCAAAGATGTGAGCCTGGGTCTCCGCGTCCATTCCCGTGCCGCTGTCGGTGACCACGAGCTGAACATACGGCCCGTTCTTCATCAGCGGGTGGCTCGCGGTGTAGCCGTGATCCAGTTCCACGTTCGCCGTTTCGATGACCAGCTTGCCCCCGTTCGGCATGGCGTCGCGGGCATTCACTGCCAGGTTCATGAGCACCTGCTCCATCTGGCTGGCGTCGGCCCGGATCGTGCCCAAATCCCCCGCAGCACGAATGATCAGCTCGATATCCTCCCCGATCAGGCGCGGCAGCAGCTTGCCCATCTCCTCCACGACGGAATTGACGTTGATCACCTGCGGTTGCAGCACCTGCATGCGACTGAAGGCCAGCAATTGGCGCGTCAACGCCGCAGCCCGGTCCGCGGAGCGGTCGATCTGCTCAATCTTGCGTCTGAGCTGGTCGACAGGATCGAGTCCGTTCAACAACAACTCGGTGTGTCCCTTGATCACCATCAGCAAATTATTGAAATCATGGGCGACGCCTCCGGCCAGTCGCCCCACCGCTTCCATCTTCTGTGCCTGGCGTAACTGGCCTTCCAGCTGGCGCCGCTCGCTGATGTCCTGGGCCACCACCAGTCGCACTCGCTTTCCCGCATAGGTCAGTTCGTGCGAAATGATCTCGACTTCGAAGGTACGGCCGTCTCTGGCCTGGTGCAGCCAGAATTCGTGCTCCTGGGTCTCCGATTCCATTTCCTTGAGGAACGCCAGTGCCTTTTCCCTCTGCGACTCTGGGCGGATCTCGAGGATGGTCATGTCTTCGAATTCTTCGGCCGAATAACCATAAAGATGGATCGCTGCCTGATTGACGCGTAGAAATTTCAGGCTGTCCAGTTCATAGAGCCATGTCGGCAACGGGTTGTAGTCGAACAGCAACCGCAGCATGGACTCATTTTTGCGTAATTCATCTTCCGCGCGCCGCCGTTCGATCGCGAGCGCGATGTGCCCGCCGACGGCATCCAGGAACTCCAGGTCGCGCAAATCGTAGGCATTTTCGTTCTGGTAATGCTGGACCACCAGCACACCAATCGTTGCCGTCGGTATTTTCAGTGGAACGCCCAGCCACGCAGGCGAGGGAGAGCCTACCAGTTCGACCTCTCCGAGCGCCGCGAGCCGGTCAAAATCACTCTGGGGGATCAACTTTGCCTGACCCGTTCGAAACACGTACGCCGTGCAACTCCGCCCGACTCTCTGCGGCGGCGGCGCAGTGTCATATTCGTCGGCAAAAAACGGAAAATAGAAGGTATCGTTTTCCGGCTCATGCAAGGCAACGAAACAGTTCTCCGCGGGCAGAATCCGCTTGAGCGCCGCGTGGATCCGGGTCAGCAGTTGATCGAGGTTCGAAGTTTCATTCAGCGCATGGACGATCTCAGCGTTGACCTGCCGCTCGGACTCCATCCGGTGCAATTCAGTCACATCATTCGCGTGGAATAAGATCCCTTCGAAACTCGGCTCGCCCAGTCGGCATTGACAAGTGAACTGGATCCACCGCCATGACCCGTCCCGGCAGCGGAAACGGCACCGCTCCGAAACAACAGAACCCCCGACGGAAGCCACTTCTTTCAGACTTTCCCTAACCCCGTCGACATCCAGGGCATGAACAATGGCGTGAATGCTACGTCCTAACAGCTCATCCGGACGATACCCGAGCACTTTCTGGAACCTGGCATTGGCGAATTGCACAGTTCCGTCAGGCCCTAGAATGGCAATGAGTTCCTGGGTCGAATCGAGCAGTATGGCGAGCTGTTGAGCCTCGAGCGTGATTCCTGGCTCGGAAAGGGATCTTTGTAGCATTAGGTTCGCGCTTCGCTCCGGGCGGGCGAGCAATCTACCGCCATGGGGACGTTCGGAAGCCTCCTCGGGATTACGTTAGATTTCACTTCTGCAAACGAGCGAACACAACCCTAAGCCCACAATAGTGGAAACCCTCTCGACCGTAAACCTCGACTGCACACGCAGTTGCCAAAACATGACTGTCCTTTAGGACAGGTGGACCCGGTCCTCCCCGTTTGGCCTGTCCGAAGCCCATGTTACTCTCATTGCGAACACAGCTCTCGGTCGAGTCCTCGAGAATTACCAAGCCGTTTTCGCGGAGGTTCTTGCGCCATGCACGATATGTGGAAAGACATGTTCGTTATTTCCCTGCCGATCCTTGAGAAAATCCTGCGGCCGGTCATCGTCTACATGTTCCTCGTGATCATGTTGCGACTCTCCGGCAAGCGGGAATTGGTTCAACTGAACCCCTTCGACCTTGTCGTGCTGCTCACGCTTTCAAACACCGTGCAGAACGCAATCATCGGGGATGATAATTCGGTTTCCGGGGGCCTCCTCGGAGCCACGTCACTGCTGGCCACCAACTATCTGGTAGTCCGGTTTCTTTATAATCACAAAAAACTGGATCAGATCGTGGAAGGCAAGGCCGACATGTTGATGGAGAACGGACGAGTGCGCCTCGAACACTTAAAAAAAGAACTGATCACCATGGCGCAATTGGAAGCCGCTGCTCGCAAACAGGGATTTGCTTCACTAACGGAGGTCGATCAGTGTATCCTCGAGCCGGGTGGCACGCTCTCCTTCATCGGCAAGAAACCTGACATCGATGACGCGCGCCACCGCGAACTTCTTTCCCATGTGGATCTGCTACGCGAAGAAATTGCAACCCTGCGAGCAACACGGCCGCCATCGCCCGCTTAACAAGGGAATGGGAACAACGCTGGTCCCTTCGCGGAACCCGCACTTCAGCCTATCCGTGCTAGTGCAGCAAAAACCCGCTCACCGTGACCATCAACCCGACCAGGCCCAATCCGATCCCGGTGAACCAGAACGCTTTTTTCTTGGTCAACAGGGTCAGCGAACAGATGATCAGCGCAATTTCCAGGATCACTTCCGCGGCATCAAACCGGTCTCCTTTTCTGCCCGCCACGTTTCGTTCTTTTTCTAGATCCTTGGCCTGTTCGCTGGCTTCGTCCTTTTCCTTCTCGTAGCGCTCGCCTTCTTTCAGATACTTTTCGCGCAGAGCATCAGCCTTTTCCTTCTCGATGACCGTGACCGTTCCCAGCATGTCTGCGACGCTCTGCATCTCGTGCAGCCTTATGTTCTTGGCCTGAAAAAAAGCCCACTGATCCGACGCCTTGGTCTGCAGGATCAGCTCATCGGTGGCCGCCCGGTGCCCCAACAGTGTCGCGATGGCCACCAGAACCGCCAAAATAGACAGAGTTACTGCGACCGGAAGGAGGTATGGACTGTCTTCCGTGTGTTCATGAGCTTCCATCACTTCATGCATGCGTTTTCTCTCCTGGGTCAGACTCAGCCGATTGCCTGGGCGGAAACGGATTTCAAGGCCTCGCCGGCCGCGTCGACTGTCCTCACGACGTCTGCCGGAGTGTGCGCCGCGGACACGAAAGCAGCCTCAAACTGGGAAGGTGCCAGGAAAATGCCGCGGTTCAGCATCTCC
Source organism: Candidatus Acidiferrales bacterium (assembly GCA_963842585.1). Lineage (GTDB taxonomy): Bacteria > Acidobacteriota > Terriglobia > Acidiferrales > UBA7541 > Acidiferrum. The sequence continues at coordinate 258,091 of CAWJHG010000006.1, read as the reverse complement.
CGGAAAAAACGTGCATATTGTTTGGTGTCCGATCGTTTTGCCTCGGCGTAATTCCGAACCGGCTGGGGCGTAAAAAAAATCGTGGACAGTGACCCGATGCTGTTCACCTGCGCCACAACTCCCGCATCGGCGAGGGCCTTACGCAACCCGTTTACCAGCTTTTTCGCGAGCTCGTCGATCCCCTCATAGAGCCCGGCCTTGCTCAGCTCTTTCAGCGTGGCGATGCCCGCCCGCATGGCCAGCGGATTCCCCGCAAGCGTGCCGGCCTGGTAAACCGGACCAAGCGGCGCCACGTGGTTCATCCACTCCGCTCGGCCTCCATAGGCAGCCACCGGCACGCCTCCGCCAATGATCTTTCCCATGGTGGTCAGGTCGGCCTCCACTCCAAAAACCTGTTGTGCCGATCCATAGTGCAGCCGGAACCCGGTAATCACCTCGTCGATGATCAGCAGGGCCCCGTTCTTGCGCGTGATTTCGCGCAACCCCTTGAGGAAGCCCTTTTCGGGCAAGACCACTCCCATGTTGGCTGCGACCGGCTCGACGATAACTGCGGCAATCTTGTCCTTCTGCTTCGAAAAGAGCTGCTCCACCGCCTGCAAGTCGTTATAGGGCACATTTAAGGTAAGCGCCGCCAGTGCCTCGGGAACTCCCGGGCATTCCGCGATTCCGAGCGTCGCGAGGCCGGAACCTGCCTGCGACAGGAAACTGTCGGCGTGGCCATGGTACCCGCCTTCAAACTTGACGATAAGATCGCGTCTGGTTACTCCCCGTGCCAGACGCACCGCGCTCATCGTCGCCTCGGTCCCGCTCGAAACGAAGCGAATCTTTTCTAGAAACGGAATGGCCTTGGTGATCATGGTGGCCAGCTCAACTTCCAGTTCTGTGGTGACCCCAAAGCTTGTTCCGCGCTGCGCCTGTTCTGCGATCGCCGCGCTGACCGCCGGATGTGCATGACCGAGCAGCATCGCCCCCCAGGAACAGACGTAATCGAGCAGCACATTTCCATCGGCATCATAGAGGTGCTGGCCGCTTCCCTTCTCGATGATCAGGGGTTCACCGCCGACGGATCGGAACGCGCGAACCGGACTGTTCACCCCTCCGACCAGCACTTTTTCCGCCTGTTCGAAAATCTCCCGGGACCGCCGTCGTTCTGGTTTCACCGATGTCTTTGCTGTGCTCATTCGTTCCCCTTGCTGTCAGGACTTCAGCCAGCGCGCCACATCCTTGGCGTGATACGTCAGGACGATTTCCGCCCCGGCCCGCTGAATTCCAGTAAGAATTTCAAGAACAATGCGTTTCTCGTCAATCCAGCCATTCCGCGCGGCTGCCTTTACCATGGAGTATTCGCCGCTGACGTTGTAGGCAGCCACAGGAACGGAGCAGGAGTCGCGTACCATTCGAATGATGTCCAGATAGGGCAGCGCCGGCTTGACCATCACGATATCCGCACCCTCATCGAGATCCAGCGCCACTTCCTTCAAAGCTTCGCGCGCATTCCCGGGGTCCATCTGGTAACTGCGGCGGTCTCCGAATTGTGGCGCTGATTGTGCCGCTTCGCGGAACGGCCCGTAGAAACCGGAACAGTACTTTGCGGAATAAGCCATGATCGGCACATTCTGGAAGTTGTGACTGTCCAGCTTTGTCCGGATGGCCCCCACCCGCCCGTCCATCATGTCCGAGGGCGCAACCAGATCCGCCCCCGCGCGGGCATGCGAAAGGGCCTGATCGCTCAATATCTCGAGCGTGGCATCATTCTCGATTTTCCCCTTATTCAGGACGCCGCAATGGCCGTGATCGGTGTACTCGCACAGGCACACGTCGGTGATTACCAGCAGGTCGAGCTTTGCATTCTTAATCCCTTCAATCGCACGCTGCACTACGCCATCCGCCTCGAGCGAACTCTTTCCCTCGGGATCCTTCGATTCCGGCAAGCCGAACAGGATCACGGCCGGAATACCAAGTGCTTCGACCTCCCGGCACTCCTCGAGGAGTTGATCCACCGACTGCTGGTAGATGCCCGGCATGGAGCTGATTTCGTTGTGCACGTTCCCGCCCGGACAAACAAACATCGGATACACCAGCCCGGCCGTGCTCAGACGGGTTTCACGTACCATGCTTCGGAGTTTCTCTGTACTGCGCAAGCGTCTGGGACGGTCGACTGGAAAGCTCATCCTTGTTTCACCCCTGCCGGCAGTCCGGTGCCTGCCAGAGAAAAATGGTCTGTTAATACGGAAATCACCGCGTTAATCGTGGTGTCCTCTGCCAGGAGCACCCGCCGCACCTTTGCCTTGCGCAACACTTCGGCTGTCACTGGCCCGATGGCCGCGAATGCGCACTGCGTTGAAAGTTCGACAAAGCTCTCAACTCCCACGAGCTCTTGGAAATGATGGACGGCAGAGGGACTGAAGAACAAGACCGCATCGATTCCCTCGCGCACGGCCGCCGCAACTTGTTCCTCACTTTCCTTGTTCGGGCGCGTGGTCCGGTAGGCTACGAGGTCCGTCACTTGAGCCCCGAGTCCCCTCAATTTTTCGACCAGTTCCGGATTGGCCCGATTGCTGCGTGGCAGAAAAACTCGCTTGCCGCTTACCTCTATTGCCAGTTCTTCGGCCAGCGACACTCCGGTATGCTTTGTGGCCACATAGCTAACCGCCAGTCCCGCACCCGAGGCGGCTTCTGCCGTTGCCGGACCCACCGCAGCAATCCGGACGCCGCCGGTCGCCAGCGGCAAATCCATCTGCAAGAAGTGGCTTCGTTCCTGCAAAGCGCGCAAGGCATTCTGACTGGTCAGAAAAATCCAGTCATAACCAGCGAGCCCGGCCATCGCTTCGTCGAGGGATGCCGTATCGTCAGGGGCCCCAAACGCCACCATTGGCAATACCACGGGGAGTGCTCCCTTCGAGCGCAACGCTTCGACCAGGGGCTCACTCTGCGCCGCGGCGCGCGTCACGACGACGCGCTTGGCCCGCAAAGCGTTCGTGGCGCCATCACCCACGGGTGCGGTTCACCTCATCCAGGATATTCCTCGCCCCGCCTTCGATCAGCAATTCGGCCATATGCTGGCCGAGTTCGGTCGCCTTCTCCGGCGGTGCGCTGGCCTTCTGCCGGACATACTGTACTCCATCGACGGAGCACACCACAGCTTCCATCACCAGTTCTCCCCGCTCCATCCGTGCCCAAGCCCCCAGAGGCACCTGGCAGCCGCCTTGCAAAGCCGAAAGGAGAGCGCGTTCGGCCATGATTACCGTTCGCGTTTCCGCGTCGTCCAGCTTGCCGAGGACCTCTGCGGCCTCTTGATCCTGCACCCGAGATTCAATCGCAATGGCTCCCTGACCGACCGCCGGCAGGGAGATATCGGTCGACAACGGCTCGGTAATCTTCTGACTCCACCCCAGCCGGTCCAGTCCCGCCTTGGACAATACAATCGCGTCGTATTCGCCGCTTTCCACTTTCCGCAGTCGGGTGTCCACGTTCCCGCGCAGTTCGCGAATGTCCAGGTCCGGGCGATAGTGTCGCAGTTGCGCCTGTCTGCGAAGGCTGCTGGTGCCTACGCGGGCCCCCTGCTTCAGGTTCGCGAGCGGTGTGCCGTTGCCTGAAACCAGGCAATCCCGGACATCGTCGCGGCGGCACACGGCCGGAAAAAACAGGCGGCCCGGCGTCTCCGTAGGAATGTCCTTCACGCTGTGCACCGCCAGGTCCACAGTCTCCTCGAGCAGCGCCTCCTCCAGTTCTTTGATGAAAATGCCTTTCCCGCCGATTTGCGTCAGTGGTGCCTGCTGCATCTTGTCGCCGGACGTCTTGATAATGATGATTTCCGCTTCCACGCCGCTCACCTGGAAAAGCTGCTTGCGCACGAATTCAGCCTGCCATCGCGCCAGGATACTGCCACGACTGCCGATTCGAAGGGGCCTCAAGGTTTCTCCCTGTCCGATAGATATAATTCCCTGATTGCTTCCAGACTTTGCACCTTCTTGCGAAACTCTTTCTCCGCGCGCAGCCGTTCGGCCGGCGCAATCAACAACCTTTCGATCAGTTCATCCATCAGGACGCCCAGCTGTTCGCGATCCGCAGTGCTGTAATGATTTGTGCCCGCGAGTTTTTCCTCTAGAAATGCCGCACGCCGCTGTTTCAGGCTGCCGCGCAGCGTGTCCAGCACACCGATCAGTTCGACGCTGGCCTGCCAGGAAATGAATTTCCCTACGTGCTCCTCGACCAGCGCTTCGGCCTTGGGGACTTCACTCTGTCGAGCACTGCGATTCTGCTGCACGATTTCGCTCAGATCATCCATCGTATACAGGTAGGTGTTATACAGTTCCGCTACGGCCGGCGCGACATTTCGCGGCAGTCCGAGATCCATCAAGAACAATGCGCGGTTGCCTCGCGCGGCCATGGCTTTCTCAAGGAGCGCCTTGGTCAACAGTGGTTCCTGCACTCCGACGGCAGAAACGATCACGTCCGGCAGTTTCAGCGCGGTGTCCCATTCGCCCCACTCAATCACCTTGCCGTTATATTGCTTGGCAAATTCCTCGGCCTTTTCCCGAGACCGGTTGCTCAGATACAGATTCTTGATGTTGCGGTCCCGGAGTTGCGACACCACCTGCTCACTGATCGTCCCGGCTCCCAGTACCAGGGCGCTGCGGTCACTCAACTTTCCGAAAATGCGTTCTGCCAGCTTCATCCCGGCCGAGGCCACACCCATCGGCCGCGTGCCCAGTTCCGTTTCGGCCCGTACCCGCTTACCCACTTCGAGCGCCGCCTGGAACAACCTGTTCAGCACCGGTCCCGTCACGTGGTCCTCATGAGCCCGCAGGTACGCTTCGCGCACCTGTCCGAGGATTTCGGCCTCGCCCAATAACATGGATTCGAGTCCTCCCGAGACCCGGAAGAGATGGCGCACCACGTCGTGATCGTAATGATGATAAAGCGAAGGGTTGAGTTTTTCCGGCTGGACCTGATGGAAATTGCTCAAATAGGAAGAAAGCGCCGCGGCTGATTCGCGATTGCCAACCGGATGCACGCCGTACACTTCGCTACGGTTGCAGGTAGACAGCACCAGCGTCTCTTCGAGGATCCCGCGCGAGCGTAATTCTTCAGACGCACGCAAGGCCTGCTCGTGGGAAAAAGACACCTTCTCCCGCACCTCCACAGGTGCAGTACGAAAGTTCAGGCCGACGAGGACAATTTCCATGCTGCGTGTTTCGCGCTCCTAAAAATACCGGTGATGTTGCGAAAAGTAGATATTGATCACCGCAAAGTTCACCACCACGAGTACGAAATTAAAGACGCACAGTCTGGAGGCTCTCGCCCCACGCCACGCGGCCGTCCTGGCCAGCCGGAAATAAACGGCATACAGCGCGAGCACGAACAGCGTGAAAACGTACTTCGGATCGAAATAGGAATAGTGTTCGGTCGCGAGCTGCCGGTCTACGGTGAGGAATCCGAGCGACGTACCCACGGCGATTGTGACCAGGCCCACGAGGACGCTCGTGTGGCTCATACGTTCGAGCAGTTCGAGTGGCGGCAAGCGCCACACCACTTCACCGAGTCGGCGCATACGCAAAACCCGCTCTTCGGCCAGGTAGATCAGGCTGAGCACACAGGAAAGAGCAAATGCCGCGTAGGCCAGAATGCTGAGGGTGACGTGGAGCGCAAAAACCACGCCGTGAACCTTGGTTGGCGCATTCGAATGGTCTGGCAACAGGTAGGCAGCGAGGAAAAACACCAGGATGACCGGTAAAACGAATCCCCCTACCGTCCTCTGTTTATGGTAGATCTCGAGACAAAGGTAGGTAACGGCCAGCAGCCAGCCAAAGAGAACCATGGACCCCTGCAGGTCATGGTAGGGGACGGTGTGGGTACCCTTGGCGCGCATGAGCAGAGCCAGGTAGTGGGTTACTAACCCTAGGAACATCAGCAGGGTAGCCAGACGTCCGGTCAGTTCCCTGCCGCTAAAAAGGAAGCGTAGATACAGGCCCATGCTTGCAAGATAGGCCAACACAGTGATGACAACGAATGTATGAGTCATCGGCTATTTCCACGCCGATCTGGGTGGTTGCGGGAGCGCGCCCATGCCCAGTTTGCGCGTAATTGGTAATAGTTCGAGTATAGCGCACTCCCCAGCGTTCTCGCAGCGAGCTTCCGTACAGACAATATTCCACCCGATTTGCTATCCTGCTGCTATACCCTTATGACCCTCTCGGCCCCTACTTTGACCCGCAAAGAACTGTTCCTGCGAGCCTGCCGCTCAGAGCCTGTGCCGCGCCTTCCCGTATGGATGATGCGTCAGGCCGGCCGCTACCTGCCGGAATACCGCGAAATCCGTGCCAGACACTCCTTTCTGGACGTTTGCAAGACTCCCGACCTTGCGCTCGAGGTTTCGGTGCAGCCTTTTCGCCGTCTAGGCGTCGACGCCATCATTATTTTCTCGGACATCCTGATCCCCGCCGAAGCCATGGGGCTTCCGCTGGAGCTCGAGGACAAGGGTCCGAACCTTCCTGAGCCCGTCCGCAGCGCTGCTGATGTAAAGAAACTCAACATCTTCGACCCCGAAGTTGAGACCGGTTTCTTGATGGAGGCGCTCCGACGTACGGTGAAATATGTCGGGCCGGACGTACCGGTGCTCGGGTTCGCTGCCTCCCCCTGGACTTTAGCCTGCTACATGGTCGAGGGCCGGACCAAGGAGGGATTCGCCACCGTAAAGAACTTCCTCTATAGCGAGCCCAAAGTCTTCCGCGAGCTGCTCCACAAAATTGCCCAAGCCACCGTCCTGTACCTGAAGGGCCAGATCGCCGCCGGTGTCACCGCGGTCCAGCTGTTCGACACCTGGTGTGGCGAACTGGACCTGCGGGATTATACCGAGTTCATTCTTCCGGCCGTCCAAGAGGTCATCAGCGGTCTAGGAAATGCCGTCCCGGTCATCTATTACACCAAGGCCTCCCACCACCTGCTTCCCGCGGTCGTGCGGGCTGGTGCCAATGTCCTCAGCGTGGACTGGCGCATGCCCTTGACGGAAGTTCGCAAGCTGGCCGGGCCTCACGTCGGGCTCCAGGGTAATCTCGATCCGGCCATCCTTTTCGGGCCGCCCGAGAAAATTCGACAAGCCACACTGGCGATCGCCGCCGAACTCGGGGGGCACGGGCACATCCTGAATTTAGGCCATGGAATTTTGCAGCATACTCCCGTTGAGAATGCGCAACTCTTTATCCTCACTGGCCAGCAAGCCGCGCTCCCCGGTGTCACGCCCGCGCTCGAAGCTCGTCGCTGAGCGCCCTAGGAGGTTGTTGCCGTGCCCATCATGAACCCGACCTTACACGAAATGCAGCAGGAGCTTTCGGTCGGCGAAGAATTTGTCGCTCGCTATAACCGTCCCGGTCCTCGCTACACAAGCTATCCGACCGCGCCTGTCTGGACCGATACCTTTGGCCCCAAAGAATATGAGGGCGCGATCGAAGAAGCGGACAGGAAAGGCTCCCCGGTCTCCTTGTACATGCATCTGCCCTTCTGCGAAAGCCTGTGCCTGTTTTGCGCTTGCAACGTGATTATTCGCAAGGACAAGAGCGTCACCCCTCCCTATCTCGCGGTCCTCAAAAAGGAGATCGACCGCATCGCCGGTGGCGTTTCCAGATCCCGCCAGGTCGCTCAATTTCACTGGGGCGGCGGCACACCGACCTACCTCTCTCCGGAACAGATTGAGGATCTGTTCAACTACACGCGCGAGCGCTTCACGTTCGCTCCCGATGCGGAAATCGGGATCGAGGTCGATCCGCGGGTCACCACCCGCGCGCACCTCGAAACGGTTCGCCGCATGGGCTTCAACCGCCTCAGTATGGGGATCCAGGATTTCAAAGAGGATGTGCAAAAAGCCGTCCACCGCATTCAGCCCTTCGAAGTCACCCGCGATCTCATTGCCGCGGCTCGTCAACTCGGCTTTGACAGCATCAACGTCGACCTGATCTACGGTCTGCCCTACCAGACCGGCGAGAGCTTCACCCACACCGTCGAGCAGATCGTCGGCCTGTCGCCGGACCGTATCGCCATGTTCAGTTACGCCCACGTCCCCTGGCTCAAGAAACAGCAAGGCTCCTTCGTTGCGCATCTTCCCGAAGGCATGAAAAAATTCGACATCTTCCGCAACGGACTGCTGAAATTCCTGGAATCCGGTTACCTCTATATCGGGATGGATCATTTCGCCAAAGCGAATGACGAGCTCGCCGTTTCCCAGCGCAACCGCACGCTGCACCGCAACTTTCAGGGCTATACCACCAAAGCCGGCGCGGACCTTTATGGCATGGGCATCACCGCCATCAGCGGCATTCAGGAAATCTACGCTCAGAATTTCCGCGATATCCCGAGTTGGGAAAAGGCAGTGAACGAACGCGGAGTCGCCACCATGCGCGGCTATCGCCTCTCCCCGGACGATGTCATTCGCCGCGAAGTCATCAGCCGCCTTCTTTGCCACACCGTCATCGTGAAGGAAGAGATCTCCAGGCAGTTTGGCATTCATTTTGACGACTACTTCGCTCCGGAATTGGAGCGCCTGAAACTGCCCCAACAAGATGGACTGGTGGTCGTCAACGACAAGGAAATACGCACCGCATGGCTCGGCCGCATTTTCATCCGTAACCTGGCGATGGTGTTCGATCCTTATCTCGAACAGCAGCAACTGGCCGCGCGGCCCCTGTTTTCGAAGACGCTTTAGCCAACGAGGTCTACTTTCATGTCCAGCCAGGTCCAGGCGCTCGTTGTGGGCGCGGGCATTTCCGGTCTCACGACGGCCTACGCCTTGCGCAAGTCCGGAATCTCGACGTTGATTGTCGAAGCGGCACCCCGCCCGGGCGGCGTCATCCAATCCGTGCAGCGGGAAGGGTTCCTCCTCGAATGCGGTCCGCAAAGCTTTAGCGGCAACTCGAGTATCACCGCTCTGTGTCAGGAACTGGAAATCCTGGATCAGCGCGTGGTAGCCGACCCGCAGGCCGCCCGTTACGTCCTGATCGAAGGCCAACTGCAAAATGTCCCCATGGGGCCGGGCATTCTCCTGTCTTCTTTCCTCGGGGGCGGCACCCGCGGTGCCATCCTCCGAGATCTGTTCGGGAGCAGTCGCGCTCCGGAACCCGATGAATCGGTTGCCGGATTCATCCGCCGGAAATTCTCTGCCACGCTCCTTGATCGCCTGGTAGGACCCTTCGTCTCCGGCGTTTACGCAGGAGATCCAGAAAAACTCAGTCTCCGCGCCGCGTTCCCCATCCTGTATGAGGCGGAATCGGCCAAAGGAAGCGTGATCCGCGGCGCTCTTGCGGTCATGAAACAGCGCAAGGCCAAGAGAGGCAATGCGCCGCGCGAAAAAGCCACCCTGCAAACCTTTCGTCAGGGCAACGAAACGCTGCCCCGCGCGCTCGCGCGGAAACTCGACGATCATCTGGCCTGTGGCGTCGAGGTCACGGCCGTCCAGCCGCTCGCTCCCAGTCAGGAGCCCAAGGCCCCGCGCTTCATGGTTACGCTGCGCTCCCCGCGGGGCGAAGAGCAAGTGGAGGCCGAGCGCCTGATCCTGGCGGTTTCTCCGAAGGTCGCAGGAGCCCTCCTTTCAAGACTCGCGCCTGCGTTCGAATTACAGTTGACCCCGGTCGAATCCGCCGCGGTCGCCGTGGTGTCGCTCGGTTATCGGAAGGCAAACGTGGGGCATGGTCTTGAAGGATTCGGCTTTCTGGTGCCCCGCTCATCAGGGCTGAACGTCCTCGGCACCGTATGGAACTCGTCGCTGTTTCCGGGACGCGCCCCGGATGGCCAGGCCCTGCTCACCAGCTTTGTCGGCGGTGCCACGAATCCGACGATCATCGAGAAATCGCCGGAGGATCTGGCCTCGCTGGTTCACCGTGAAATCACCCCGCTGCTGGCCATCCACACAGACCCGGTCTTCTCGAATGTCACGGTTTGGCCCCGCGCTCTTCCCCAGTACAACCTGGGCCACGTCGCCCGGCTGTCGGCTGTCCAGAAACTACGCGCTGACTTTCCCGGCCTGCATCTCGTCGGGAATTACCTGAACGGACCCGCCATCGGGACCTGTGTGGAGCATGCCCTGAAAGTCGCCGACGAAGTCCGCGTGAGCTTCGCCAACTGACTTCTTGGCTCTTTCGAGAGTGGACGACATCGGTTCATCGGTCGGCAGGGGAGTTCAAAGACACTCGAACGAAAAAGATGCGATGGATCGCCGCCCGGACGCAAAGGGTGGCAGGAATCTGGGGCCAGGTCGCCAGGCTCCGGTTGACGAGAGATCGCCGGCAACTTCTTCAGGTTCGATACTTCCCTTCTCCTACGTCCGCTCGTGCTTCGATAAGATCTCTTTTTCATTTTCCGCCCGGCTTGCGGCCACGCTTGCCCTCTACCGCTTTTCGCTGGCACGGTGCGCCAACCGGATCTCCCGCCGTTTCGCAGCTTCCCGCCAGCGACGCTTCTCTTCCGCCGTCTTCACGATCAGAGGCGGGACCGGCTGCGGCTTGCGAGTATGCTCGTCAATCGCCACGAAGGTCACAAATGCTGACGTGGTGTGTTTTCTTTCCCCGGTGAGGATATCTTCGGAAAACACCTCCACCCCGACCTCCAGCGATGTATGGAACACCCGGTTCACGTGTGACTTCAGCACTACGATCTCACCCAGATTGACAGGGTTCCGAAAATCGATGTAGTCGACCGAAGCGGTCACCATATAGCTGTTGGCGTGTCGGCTGGCCGCCATCGCTGCCACGATGTCCACCATGTGCATCACGTGGCCACCCAACAATTTTCCCAGGGCGTTCGTCTGGGCCGGCAAGACAACTTCGGCCATCTCTGATGCCGATGCACTTACCGGCTTTCCCTTCTTCGGCTCTTCCTTGAACTCGGTCCTGGTGCTTGTACGAGATCGTGCCATTCTGAAACCTCTTTCCGCGCTGGCTTTGGATGGGTTGTTCCCTACACGTATAATACGAGACACCACCATGACCGAACAAAAGAAAACCCGACGTCAAAAGCTCGAAGAATTCCTCGCCCGAAACCCCAATGATGCCTTCACTCTCTACGGCCTTGCCCTCGAATGCGTCAACCAGGGAGATTTCCCCTCCGCCGAGACTTATTTTCGCACCCTATTGACAGGCAATCCGGACTATGTCCCCGGGTACCAGATGTACGCGCAAACACTGGCACAAAATGATCGCGTAGAGGATGCCAAAACTCTCCTCGGCCAGGGCATTCAAGCCGCCATTCGCCTCGGCAATCAGCATGCCCGTTCTGAAATGGAGGGCCTGCTCACCGAACTGGGCTAGTATTTGGTTCACAATGAAATCACGAAGAAACGAAATATTCTGGGGCTCGCCAATCACGTTCTGCGGTCTCTTTGCCGAACCAAGCTCCGATACGGAGGAATCCTCCTACTTGGGAGAGCGATCCGTTCAGGAACCGGTCCACTGACCTTCACCCCTCCTTGAAGTCCGGGTCTGAGGCGACTTCATTAGTCAAAACTCAAAACATGAAATTGAAACGGGTCGCTCCAGGCGGGATCAATGGAATGGTGCGGGAGAGAGGATTTGAACCTCCAAGGACTTACGTCCGGTAGCTCCTAAGGCTACTGCGTCTGCCAGTTCCGCCACTCCCGCAACGGTACTCCTCATAATACTGAGATTTCCGCCTCTTTTGCCAGAACCACTCTGCCCTATCGTTTCGATGGAAACATGCTCCCGAGGGGTAGATAATGTTTAAACCGCCCGAACGGGCGCCGGGAGATCCAGGCCGCCGTGATCCTTCAGCAGAGCGATCCTATCACCGTGATCCGCCAGACCGACCACGCGTTTCTATGCGGCTATTTTGCCCGGGAATGGGGGAATGACCTCTTCTCGCTGCCCCAACCGCTGGCTTCTTTTTGCCTGGCTGCCGCCGAGCACGATAACGGTTGGCAGGAATGGGAGCTGAGCCCAGGGGCTGATCCCAAGACTTTTACCCCGTATAGCTTCATGACCGTACCAACCGAAGAGCACATCTCCCTGTATCAGCGCGGGATTGATCGGATCGTGAAAGTCGATCTGTATGCCGGGCTGCTGGTGGCATCCCACTGCATGGGCCTGTATGACCGCTCCCGAGCAACCATTCCCGGTTACTCGGCGAAGTATGTGAAGTCCCAGGAACAGCATCATGCCAGTGACTTCATCCAGCGTCTGCGCCTGCAGCAACTTCGCCTGAAGGTCGACATCCGCAACAATCCTGCCACCAAGTCGTTCACCGATGAAAAGTTGATTAGGGCCAACTCTCAGCGCCTGGAAGCACTGGACCGTCTGTCTTTGTACTTTTGCATGGGGGGTACGGAGGACGCTACGATCGAAGCCGTCCCTATGAACGACGACGGCAAGGAAGTAGACTGGGAGGTACGGCCGCAGGGGCACAACAAGTTCACCATCCACCCTTATCCTTTCCGCCGCGACCCTCTTGAATTCGCAATTCTGGCCCGCCGTATCCCGAAACGCCGTTATGCCGACGACACGGACCTGCAATCGGTTCTCGCCGAAACACCCTTCTTCAATATCCCCTTCACCCTGCAATCCCGTTCTGCAGCGAACTCCTCCCTGGCCGTCAGCGCCTGATCGGGCTCCGCGCGCACCTGCGCGGAGCTCAGAATCCGATGCGCTAGGAACGGACGCAGCATTCTTCCTCCCCCTCTGGTAGTATCTTGACTTGGGACCCATGCGGCCGGATCGCATTCCGCTTTTCCCTCTCAACGTCGTTCTTTTTCCCGGCGAAAAACTGCCCTTGCACATTTTCGAGCCTCGCTATCGCCGTATGGTGCAGGAATGCCTGGAATCAAAATCACCCTTTGGCATGCTTCTGGCTCTTCCGAATGGGGTTGCCCACGTAGGCTGTACGGCGGAAATCCTGCAGGTCACCAAGCGCTTCGACGACGGCCGCATGGACATTCTCACGGTCGGCCGGGACCCTTACCGTATCGTCGACCTGCTCACCGACGACCCTCTTTTGCAAGGTACGGTCGACTATCTGGAGGACCAGGACTGTAGTCTCGAAAGCCGGACCTGCGAGGAACTTATGGCGCTTTACGAAGTCTGCTATACCCTGCTGTTCGCCGGAATGCCCCTGAGTTTGCAGGATCGAGGAGCGCAAGTTCTCTCTTTCGCCATCTCCGGCGCTCTCCCGATGGACTTGCTGTGGAAACAGCAGATCCTCGAGCTACGCTCGGAAGCGGAAAGGCAGGCCCGCCTGCTAACGTATCTTCGCGAATGGGCGCTGCATCTACAGAAGATAGACACTGTCCGGCAACGCGGCCACGGGAATGGTCAGGGTTTGAACTAGCTTTTGGCAGACGATTCAAAAAGGGTCTGCGGAGAGAGGCCACATGACAGCAAGCACTTCAGCGCATCCGGCGGCTCCTTCGAAGCCGCGCACTCTTGGCGAGCTGAAGAGTATCCCGGACTTCGATGCGCGGAGCAGTTCTCTGTCGGTGAAGAGTGAAATCCGTCGCAACCTATTACGCAGCGTCGAGCGCGGCGAGCCCCTGTTCCCTGGCGTTCATGGCTACGAGGACAGCGTCATCCCGCAGATCGTCAACGCCGTTCTTTCGCGCCACAATTTCATCTTGCTTGGCCTGCGCGGTCAGGCCAAGAGCCGCATTCTTCGCGGGCTGATCGGGCTGCTCGATGCGGAAATCCCCGTCGTTGCCGGCTGTGAAATTAACGACAATCCGCTTCTACCCATCTGCCGGCCATGTCGCGAGCGCATCGCCGCCGAAGGCGACCACACACCAATCGCCTGGCTGGCCCGCGATCAGCGCTACGTTGAAAAGCTGGCTACCCCGGACGTCACCATTGCGGACATCATCGGCGACGTGGATCCGATCCGGGCCGCCCGCGGTGGCCGCGATCTCTCCGACGAGCTCACCATTCACTATGGCCTGCTGCCCCGTGCCAATCGCGGCATTTTCGCCATCAATGAGCTTCCCGATCTGGCTGGCAAAATCCAGGTCGGACTCTTCAACATCATGCAGGAAGGCGATATCCAGATTAAGGGCTATCCTCTGCGTCTGCCACTCGATGTGCTGCTCGTGTTCACCGCCAATCCGGAAGACTATACCGCACGCGGCAAGATCATTACTCCCCTGAAGGACCGCATTGGCGCGGAGATCCGCACCCACTACCCTTCCACAGTCCAGGAAGGAATGACCATCACCAGCCAGGAAGCATGGACCAAGCGCGATTCGGGCATCCAGGTGGAAGTGCCCGATTACCTCTGCGAGGTCATCGAGGAAATCGCGTTCCAGGCCCGCGAAGACAAGCGCGTCGACCGGCGCTCCGGCGTCAGCCAAAGACTTCCCATTACCACACTCGAAAGCGTGGTCAGCAGCGCCGAACAACACGCCGCGAGGACGCGCGAGGAACATGGGGTCGCGCGGGTCGCCGATGTCTACGCTGCCCTTCCCGCCATGACCGGCAAACTCGAGCTCGAATACGAGGGCGAGCTGAAAGGCGCCGAAGTGATTGCCCGAGAACTGATCCGCACGGCCATCGGGCGCGTGTTCAGCAAACATTTCGGGGACGTCAATTTTCAGCCGCTGATTCAGTGGTTTGAAAATGGCGGAGAGCTGAAAGTTCCGGACCCTGTACCCACCAGCCAGCGTTTCGCTCAGCTGGCCCAGATTCCACACCTTATCGAGCATATCTCGAAGCTCGGTGTAACCAATCGCAAGAACGAACCGGCCGCAGCTGCCGCGGCGGAAATGATCCTCGAAGGGCTGTGGGCACATCGCCGTATCGGCCGAAGCGAGGAACGCGGTTTTTTCGCCGAAAAACCACAACGCCCTGCCGAACCAAAAGAGAGAGAAAACCCCAACCGGCCCCGCCGGACCTACAACTGACCTCGGAATGACGCGACCGGTAGACGGTTTTGAGGATCCACGATGAAGGTTGTCAAATATCGGAAGTACACAGGCGAGCCTGCCGACGAGATCGATCTCGACGAATTGATGAAGCGCCTCGGCGACTTTTTCCTCCAGAGCGGTTTTGAATCGCAATACTACGGTCTGTCGGAGTTCGACGCGGCGCAATCCATGGAGGCGCTCCGCGACGCCATCCTTCGCGCACTTCAAGAAGGCGAGCTCATCCCCGAAGACCTCCTCAGTGAAGAACTTCAGAAGATGATGCAGGATCCCGGAGCTCTCAACAGTCAAAAAGTGCGCGATATGATCGAGAAGATTATCGAGCGCCTGGCTGAACAAGGCTTCATCAATCCGCAGCAACCGCCCCAGGTGACACCGCCCCCGCAATCGACGCCCGGCGGGCAGTTGGGCCGCCCTTCGGAGCGCAACCCGGATGCCCGCTTCGAGATTACCGACAAAGCCATCGATTTCCTCGGCTTTAAGACCTTACAGGATCTCCTCGGTTCGCTCGGACGCAGCAGCTTTGGCCGTCATGACACCCGCGATCTCTCGACGGGTGTCGAGTCGGACGGCGCCTCACGGCCCTATGAGTTCGGCGATGTCCTGAACCTGGACATCAGCCAAACCCTCTCGAATGCCATCCGGCGCGAGGGCGCCAAAGTGCCAATCGATCTGCAGTACCGGGATCTGACGGTACACCAGTGCGAATACCAGAGCTCCTGCGCCACAGTTGTCCTGCTCGATTGCAGTCATAGCATGATTCTCTACGGGGAAGATCGCTTCACCCCGGCCAAGCGTGTGGCCCTCGCCCTCTCTCATCTCATCCGCACGCAATATCCGGGCGATTCATTGAGCCTGGTTTTGTTCCACGACTCGGCGGAAGAGATTGCTATCGGGCAACTGGCCCGCGTGCAGGTGGGGCCCTACTACACCAACACCCGTGAAGGCCTTCGCATGGCCCAGCGCATTCTGCTTCGACAGCGCAAAGACATGCGGCAGATCATCATGATTACGGATGGAAAACCTTCGGCGCTTACCCTCGAAGACGGGCGCATCTATAAGAACGCCTTTGGGCTAGATCCATTCGTGGTCAGTGAAACGCTCGAAGAAGTGAACAAGTGCAAGCGAGCGGGCATCATGATCAATACCTTCATGCTGGCCACGGACTACAGCCTGGTCCAGTTCGTCCAGAAGATTACTCAGATGTGCAAAGGCAAAGCCTACTTCACCACGCCCTATACACTGGGTCAGTATCTGCTGATGGACTACATGCAACGAAAAACCAAGACCATCCACTAGCATTCCTCCCGCCCTCGTTCTGGACAGAATACCTAACCCCCGGCAACAAAAGACCCGCGTCATGCAATGCCTGGCCCCCTTCTTTGTCACATGAAAACTTTTGATGTAAACGATTCGCTTTATTTGCCGAACGGGAGAGCATTTTGCGTAACGTCTGCAGGTGGGTCGGCCGTCTAACTACATAACACAAACTAAAAACGATTCCGCGGGCAACGCGTGCCGTGTCCTGTACAGCGTGGGCGGAAACCTAAAGGAGCTGTTCATGAAGGTATCGAGAATTGCAGTCACTCTCTTTGGTGCAGCGCTCTTGATTTCCTCGAGCGTCTTTGCAAAGGACAACAATAAAGGAACTCTCAAACTGTCCGAGACGGTCAACGTCGAGGGCAAGTCTCTGCACGCGGGAAGATACACGGTGGAGTGGGAGGGTTCCGGACCAGCCGTTCAGGTCACCCTGGTGCAGGGCAAGGACACGGTTACGACCTTTACCGCTCAGCTGACGGAACAAGCGACTCCGAACTCAGCCGACGCCTATGGTGCATCCACCGAACCGGACGGGACAAAAGCACTGACCGCAATCTATCTCGGCGGGAAGCGTTTTGTCCTGCAACTCGAACAGGCCCGCGCGGTCGGGCAGTCCAACACACCGCCATCGAAGTAACCGCATGGAGCGTCCATTCCTTCCTGGGAGCAACCCCGGGAAGGAATGGGCGACAGTTCTTCGCACCATCCCTAAATCCGCCGTTATCCCCGAGGGGTGTTCACGTTAAAATGGAAGTATGTCTTGGCGGAATAAACTTGCCCGAAGGATCGGATGGGAGGCCCCTTTGACACATATCGAAACCGGAAGCACGGCACCGCAGTTCTCGCTGCGGGCTTTGGACGGCGCGGAATACTCACTTAATGCCCTCCTGCAGCGCGGCCCCGCAGTGGTGGCCTTTTTCAAGATTTCATGCCCCGTCTGTCAGTTCACGTTCCCCTTTCTTCAGCGCATCTTCGAGCGTTTTTCGGGCCAGGGTATTTCCGTCATCGGGATTTCCCAGGACGATCCACGCAGCACAAAAGAATTCAATCGTGAGCATGGAGTCACCTTCCCCACGCTCCTGGACCCTGACGGTTACCCCGCGTCCAATGCGTACGGACTCACCAACGTTCCCACAATTTTTCTGATTGCAGAGGACGGCCAGGTAAAGGTCAGCTGTATGGGGTTCGATAAATCGGCTCTCGAGAGAATTACCGACGAACTTGCCGAGCACCAGCAAGCTCCTCCGGCACCCTTGTTTCGTCCCGACGAAGTCGTCCCGGCCTTTAAGCCTGGGTGAGGCTCGAAGAACTAGGTCCGGTCGGACCTACCCGCAATCAGCCCTGCAGTTCATCACCGAGCAATGTCCGCTTGTGCTTGGGAGGGAGTTTCCTCTTGTCCGGGATGACGCGGGTCGTCGCCGGTGCCAATCCGGACTTCCGCGCGACGCGGCGCGCCTCGCACCCTTTATCGAGTGTCTTCTTGGGACGCTTCATCTCAAGTATTGGATCCCGCAATTTCCTGCACGGCGCGATAAGCCTGGTCGATGGCTTCGTTGGTATACGCGAACGCGCCTGCATCGGAGTTGGCGATATGAATATTCCCGAACGGCTTCCTGCCGATTTCGTTGGGCGCCTGGCCTCGAGGCCATACCGGATCGTACAGAGAATTATATTCATAGGCATACCCATGGGGCCAGCGGTTTACCGTGATTGCTTCAATATCCACCGCCGGATCAAAACCCGCACTGCCCACCGTACGCGCCAACTGGTCGCGGACGTTCCTCTCAAAGGTGGCGAAACTCGTCGAGAGCAATCGTACCCGGCCAGTCCTCTGCTTTTCCCGGGCCGTGGCACCTGGCCCGACCGGAACATACTGCATATGGAGTAGGCAGGACTGGTCCGACTTTTGGGTGAACTCATAGCCGCCCATGCTGACGGGAAAGTCCATTTCGATGCCAGAGAAGAATGCCCCGGGACAGTGGATGCTGTGAACTTTCAGCTTTTCGAATGCCTTCCAGTTCTTTACTTGCACGTTGGTGTAAACCAGCGGCACCTTCACGTTGTAGGCCAACCCCTTCTTCTGTTCCTCCGGCATCTCCGGGCACAGGTAGGGAATGACCATATTCCAGCATGCCAAGATGCAGGTCGACCCGGTCACCAGGCGCGCCTTGCCGCCCCGCACGTAGGTCACCGCTACGCCGCCCGTGCCCGCAGGGTCTTTTCGATTGTCCACATGTACGACGGTGGAGTTCAATCGAACCCGCACCGCAGAACCCTCGTCGTCAAGCTTCGCGTAATTGAACTTGGCGCGCACAATGTCTTCCATCGTGTCGCCACCCGCGACTCCCGGAACCATGGCTCGAACCAACAGCCTCGGCACCGACCCAATGCCATCGGGAAAGTGATAGATATAAGGCTCGTGATCCTGCCGAGTCACCTCCAGACCCATTCCAGGTCCGTCGCTGTCTTTCATCCCCAAGCCTTCAAATCCCGGCAGTGCCCCCAAGCCGGCCATATCCCCCGCTGGAACCGCGTCGATCCCCACACCGTACAGGCCGTACATCGAAGTAAAAAGAAAAGGAATCGCTTCCGGCACTACCTTTACATTTTTCAGCAAATAATCCTGGTAGCTTGTTTTCGCCAGATAGCTTTTTTCTCTTCCGCACTCATCCCCGCAAGGTAATCCACTTTTTCGCTGTACAGGCGCGCCAGATCCTTTTGCGCGGCCGGCGAAAGCGGCGTCTTAGCCAGGAATTCCGGCCAGGGGGTCGCGAACGCCCCAGTCACCAGCCGGTCCTGTCCGAACGTCTCCTGATCGAAAAAGATGGCCTGGCCCATGCCGCGAGATTTATAGAAGTTCTGATCGTAATAAGTCTCAAACTTCTTCACATCGATGCCCAGGTCCGTGAATAGCTGCTTGGCCTGCGGGCTGTACAAATTCGGACCGGTAATGGTTTGCGTTCCTCCATAACCGATAATCAGCCGGTCGCCACTATGGAATTCGTTACGCTTTGCATGGCCTCCAAAATCGTCATGGTTGTCGAGGATCAGAATTTTCGCCTTCGCTCCGGCCTTCTGACGGTAAAGGAATGCCGCCGACAGGCCGCTGATTCCCGCTCCCACAACAATCAGGTCGTAGGAATCCGAATCGTGTTCCGGATCGTCCCAGTGCTTCCCTGCTGACATCGCGTGGGCCGTTTCCCACGAGCCGTCGTGGCTGCCACGCATTCCCGTCTCGGCCGGCGGATAGTAGCCGGCCTCCTTCTCCGGTGCATACGCTTTATCAGAATCTTCAAGCACCCTGGACCAAAAATCCCCACGGTGCACCAGTGACGCTCCTAGGGCAACACTCATCCCATTCAGAAAGTCGCGGCGCGCGATCTCCTGATGCATCCCAAGCTCCCGGTCTTTTTTCCTGTCAGCCACTCGAGCCTCTCCCATCACAACTTGTCAATTCCCTTATCGCACAGACCCCAACGGGGGACGAGCTGAACCGAGAGTAGCCCAATTTTCCTCACCGCGAAAGCCATGGAAATACCCTTGTCCCCGACAAACGAGTCTCTGAAGCTCGACGGTTTTGGCAACCGGGCGGAAACCCCCTATTGCATCTGGCGAAGAGCACGCCGGATTTGTTACCGTCTCCGCAATCCCAGCAACTTGTCCACCTAGCACTACGCCAGTAGCGCTTCAAGGCCACCGCAAATGCTGAACAGCTGATCGTCTGCTTTTCCCAGTGTCTCTCGGAAGCCGGCCAGGAGAAAACGCCCGCAGTCGAGCAGGAGCGTTTTCGTTCAGGGAACTCAGAAAGTAAAGGTCACTTGCAGATCGATACGCCGGTTTGAACTGGTATCACTGTACGGCCGGCCCGCGAGGCCGTTCGATTCGCCAAACTGGGGCGAAGCAATGTTGCCGATCGGCGCCTGTAAATTGACGTTATTGAATACGTTTCTCGCACTCACACTGAACGTCAATGCGTAACGTCGATTGGTCGCGCCCGCGTCCATTCCACGTCCGCCCGGGCCGCCACGGCCACCCCCGCCCGGGCCGCGGCCAAAAGTCCCACCGCCCATGCCGCCTCCCTGCCCCGCGCCAGATGCGCCTTGAATCTCTGGACCGAACCCAAAAGTCTTGCTGAGACGCAGCATCAGAGCGAACCGCCCCGGCCCTTCCCCGTAATAGGCCGGTATCGGAGTGTAGGTAGCTACTTCCGACGGAGTAGGAATGGCAAAGCAGCCATACTTTGTCTCGATTGCGCCCGACGCACTACAGGAAGCAAAGGCCGGCCGCACATTGTAGGCCGAATCACCATAGGGGTCGCCTCCTGTCGTGATGTTAAAGGGAATCCCCGAACTGTAGATCATGAACGGACTCAGACGAAATGCGTACGGCAACCCGAGCGTGCCTCCAAGAAATATCCGGTTCCGGATGTCGTAGCTGGATCTCCCATAGTCCTTCCACGGCTCTCCCGGTATCGAAGGCATGCTGGTGGCGCCTGAGGTATCGCTATTGGAATAGTTGAGCGTGTAGTAGCCAAAGAGCGAGAGCTTTGTGCCCATGCGGATGCTGCCGTTCACAATCATCTGGTTCTGCTTGAAGACCCCTTCCGATTCAAACTGATTGGTGGGAGAGGGGGGATTCGGACCGGGATTTGCCGGGTCGATCGGCGTGACGTTGTCCGTGTAGAACTGGTGATCGCCGCGGGAATTCAGGTACGTCACGGCGATATTGGCGACTTTGGTGAGCTGCCGTTCGAGCGTCACGCCGGTCTGAATCGTGTAAGGGGCATGCAGATTCGGATTGCTGCGGTAGTCAATGGTCCCCGCGGTGGACACGGAACCTGCGCATCCTGGCGCCAGCGGGAGTGTAAACGGTGGCACACAAGCCGGGTTTGCCGCGGTAGTGAGGAAGAAATTGGGGTTCTGAATCAGATACTGCTGCTGTGCCGGGTCAACGACGTTGAACCGTTCCTGCGGCAGAAGCAGGTTATATGTAAATCGGTCATAGAACATACCAAAACCGGCGCGCAGCACCGTCTTCGGGGGTTTCTTTGCGTTGCCACCAATTCCCCAAGCCAGCCCGAGTCTCGGCGCAAAATCCACCTTATTGGCGAGATTGTTCTGGGTCTCAAAACGCAATCCGTAACTCAGAGTCACATTGGAGCGAACTTTCCAGTCGTCCTGGGCAAACAACGCTCCATCGATCACCGTCACAGCGGTGAGCGGTGTGCCGAATGTCTGCGAGTAGTAACTGGCGCCGCCTCCGCTCGCCAGAATCGCGGGAAAGCTCAGTCCCTCGGACAACCCCTGCACGGTAATCTGGTAAGCACTGATCGGAGTGATGGCGCAATAATCGTTTTGTGCCGTGGGCACACAGGTCGTATCGGGATTGGCGCGCGCGCCGAAGGTGAACGTGCCAGCAAAATTTGCGGCCGTGGAATTTGAGTCCGCTGTTGAACGAAGCCGCCCCCCGAATTTCAGGGCGTGCTTGGTCAGTGTTTTGTAAACGATATCCTGAACCTCATAGTGGTTCTGAACGTCGGAAACGTTTCCGCCGCCGTTCCCGTAACCGCTGAAGGCACCGCCCACATTGAGACTGATACCGGGGATCAGAGAAGTCGTCAGCGTGTTGTCGTGGATGTACTGAAACCGGATTTCATTGATGGTGCTCGGGTTGACGGTCTGTGTATCGGTAAGCTGAAAGGTCTGCTCCGTGTTCAGTTCATTGTATCCGGTTTGTTCCAGGTTAAATTGACCGATGCCGTCATTGGTCTCCGAGTCGCGCCAGTATTGGTAGCGCGCTGTGAGTGTGTTGGTCGGCGTAAGCTGGTAATCGAATCGCGGGCTCAGATTCGTCCTTGATTGCGGATTGGTGACTGGATCGCTGTACGGGATTTGGCTGAACGGGTCTTGTCCGACTGGGCATGGAATCTTGAGATAGGGGTCGCCGCAGATCACGGTGGCGCTTACGATGTTCAATCCACCGATCTCCCGCTGCTCGATATTGAAAAAGAAGGATGCTTTCTTGTTGATCGCCCCCCCGATATTCCCGCTGTATTGCTCGGAGTTGTAGCTCGGAGGAGAGGTCCCTTCGGGCAGAATTTCAAACGGGTTGCGCGCATTGAACGCCGACGCATTCCCGCTGACCATGATCTGCCCATGAAGTGTGTCTGTTCCTGGCTTGGTGAATATTTCAATCCGTCCGTAGCCAAGCTTGTCGTATTCCGACGAGAAAGGGTTCTGATTGATGCGGATTTCGCGAATCGAAGCCTTGGGCGGTAGTTGGCCCGCCGTAAATCCATCGATATAGATCTGGCCGCCGTTAGGTCCTGCCGAGGGTCCCGCCAGTGCCTGCAGCTCGGATTGCAGTTCGTCGGGGTCGTCGGAGAGCGCTTCGAGATCCTTGCCTGACATCACGATGGTGTTGGCATTGTTCGAAGGGTTGACGTCCACCTGCGTCGTCGTGTCATTCACCTGCACTTTCTCTTGCTGCTCCTCGATGACCAGTGCCACGTTCACCCGGGCAATTTGCCCGGCGTTGACCAAAACATCTGCCTTGGTGAACAGCGCAAAGCCTTGCGCGACGGCCTTCAGCTGATACTTCCCTGCAGCAAGCTCCTTAAATTCAAAGGTCCCGTCCTTGGCTGTCGTAGTGTCCATCGACGCGCCGGTGGGCGTGGTCAACAGCACGGTCGCGCCGGCCACTGCTGCCCCAGACGGGTCTGTCACCTGGCCCCGCAGGATGCCTCCGGGGGTTTGTGCCAGCGCCGGATAGATTGCCGGCAGAATAAATAGCCACACGGCACACCAGCCATGCACGAAAATTCTCCTGTAACTCGTTCTCATCGAGAGGTCTCTTTCCTGTCGCTGCTATGGATTAAACGTTCTGCACTCTTCACGGGGTACCCGCATCGCCTCCGCCACCTTGATTGAGGCTCCACGGGGTTAGGATAGAGGCTGCCTGCCCTTGGGATGTCGCTTGCAGGATCGGTTCGACACCACCTAACAGCGTGATGACCGTGGAAGGTCCGTCATTTTGGACTTCGGTCGCCACAATCATCACCACATCACCCTTCTGAAAGTCACTAAGTGGGCTCACCGGCAACCGGCTCAACATCTGCTGCATATCGCCGTTACCGTTACGGGATGCTCCCCCTGCCCCGCCGCCGGCAGCGCCCGCCGCTCCCTGCGTGCCGGAAGACGGGGCCGCTGCACCGGCCGACGCTCCCGTCCCGGTACCAGCACTCGAATCAGCTCCGTTGCCTTTCAGTCGCATCGCAATGCGCTGCGCGATCGGTTGTGGAAGCTTTCTCATCTGTGAGTCTGACGTCACCTTGAGTTCAACGGACTTCTTGGTTGCTAAGTCAGATACCGTGAAGGTGCTTGTAGCGGTGTTCAGCGCCGTGATCATTCCGGCGATATTGTGGAAAGAGCCGGATACCACCTCGTCTGCTGTGAACTCGGTGCCATCGGCGTTTTTCGTACCCCGCGCGCGCAACTGGTCTCCCGCATGCACTTCGCTGATCGGGGCTACCTTGGCGTCATCAAAATTCACGGAGCCCGGCGCGTACCTGCGAAGAATCGTGCTGCTGCCCACGTGAATTCTTACTTCCTTTCCTCCCGTCGCTGTGAGCGACTTGATCGTGATCACATTATTGGTTGCATCTACCCCGCCAACCATGCCGCCAATTCCGTGCCGCTGCCATTCTTCCCGTTCCTTGGCCTGCTTCTCGGCGATGTCCGCTTTTTTCATCGCCACGACCGTGCTGGCCAGGATGGATCCGGCAACTTCACCCGGCTTTCCCCTCACCAGAATCCTATCCCCGGCTTGCAGATCGCTTAAAGTAATCGGGGTCGCTTCCCGCAAGTCTTTGGAACCCGGGGGTACGCGCAAAACCTTCACACCGTCGGGTAATTGCACTTTGATCTCTGCCCCTGCATCGGTTGCAAGCGTCAACTGGTTCCCGGAAATGGCCTTGATGGTGCCAACGGCCGGCGGCGTCTTCAAAGCGGTCGCAGTCTGCGCGTCTCCCTGCGCGTGCACGCTCGGAATCGCAAGAATCAGGTCTAGTGCGCAAAGAAGGATCAAGGATGCCTTGCAAGATAGGCGATTCCTGCTGAAATTATGATTTTTCATCCATTTCTCCGTGAATCCCCGAATCCTTCCCAAGGTGGGAGCGCGAAATCGGTGAACAATGCCTGGCACCGTGCCGCGCGAGAGCATTCGTTTCAAGGACTTAGACGTAGTTGGCCCGAGAATCCGTTACATCAAATTTTGAAAATTTGCCCCAGGCACTGATCGTCCCACGTCCTTCGCCACCACTCATCCCTGCCCACCGGGAGAGCGGGCGCGCACTTGAATTGCAACTCAATTTTCGCACAGATGCGCGGCTTTGGCGGCGCGTGTAGAAATCGGTTTCGCAGTCCTATTCCCGGTTGCCGGTGTCGCCCGCCCCTGCCTAAAATGGCCCTACAACGTCTCTACCTGCCGTATCGGAACGCATGTAGGGGAACGGTCTTAAATCCTTACAGGAGCCACCGTGGACATTAACGATGCGCAAAGAGATGTGCGAACCATTTTCGTGGGCGGGTTCGCGGGCCAGTTGGTCGCAAGCCTGGTGTGGTTTGTGTCAGCGGCGATGGCCACGTGGCAATCGTACCGCAGCGCGATCCTCGCCCTGGTGATGGGCGGCTTTTTTATTTTTCCCATGACGCAGCTGCTTTTGCGCCTTCGGGGTGGACCCCATGCCTTACCAAAGGGGCACCCGATGAATGGTTTGGCAAAGCAGGTCGCCTTTGTGCTTCCGCTCTCACTGCCCCTGGTGGCCGGCACCACCCTGTACCGGCTGAATTGGTTCTACCCCGCTATGATGGTCGTGGTCGGAGCACACTATTTACCCTTTGTCTTTCTCTATGGAATGTGGCAATTCGCTCTCCTGTCCGCATCGCTGATTGTCGCTGGCGTAGCCATTGCCCTCTACCTACCAACTATTTTCAGCCTGGGAGCGTGGCTCTCTGCGGTTCTCCTTCTCGTGTTTGCGTTTATCGGACGAAGCGTAGCGCTTCGGGACAGTCACTAGGTCCAAAGATTAGAGCAGGGGTACAGTCTCCTGCGCGCTTCTCGCTGAAAACTCAAACGGGTGTTCCGCCTGTCCTCACTAGGTTTTACTGAATCGAGTTGCGCAATCAGGAACTGACGGCTGTCATCGTTAACGACAAAGCTCTGGACAGCGGCTTGGAGGAGAGGAGCCTGCGCCTGGTAACGACGCGCGCCCACAGCTGCATTCTCCCCGTCCCGCAATGGTTCCGTGCCTCTGCGCTCGAAGAAGTGGGCCGCGAAATTAAGGGATGCCCCTCTGCTACGAACCTGGCCGGTTCGCCGAGAGGAGCAACCTGACGGCGAGCTCCTGCGGATCCTTGTTCAGGCGATGAATTCCTCACCGCAGCCGGCGCACCCCGGGTCACCCCTCGTGAAGGTGATGAAGCCGATAATCGCCGAGAAGATCAGCGAGAACCCACACTGCCCCGGCAATGGCGTAGGTCTCGGCGCATTCGCTCCAATTGCTATGACTACGAGGATCGGAAAGAAGCAAGGGTGTCCACACGAGTATCCCGAACAACACCAGCATCGCGGTCAAGAGGCGAGTCGCGAGAAGCGCCATTCGATTGGTAAGAAGCGCTACAGCCGCCAGAGCAAACAAAATCGTTGTCGTCGCCGCCCAGAACATCTGACTTGGAGGAATCCACTTTGGAACAAGATCGGCGGTTGGGCCGAGATAAATCGCCTGTTCAAGGCTAAAGGAGGCGACACACAGGCCCAAGAGAATGCGACCGATCCGGCACAGCGCTTCCGGTGACCGAGCCGATGAGCAGCCCGCGTAGGCGAGCGCCGCTCCGGTCAGGAGAGAAAGCTGCTCAAAAAAGTTGCCCCAGCTATTGTAGACCTGCACAGTGGCAACGATTTGCGGCACGCACAGTGAGGCCAGGACAAGATAAACAGCACTCAGGACAAGGGCGCCCGCTTTCGCACTCCGCCGCGATTGCATCGCGATCCCGCCGAGGATCTGGGCGGCGGCAGCGACGTGAACGAGATAACGCGGCTGATGCCAGCCGTTGTAGTCGTGCCAGGCCCAGGTGGTTAGGCCAAGGGCCACTGCCGCCATTCCAAACACATGACGTCCGAGGTTCGAACTAGGCGCTGATCCTCTCATTTTGCTTCAATCGAACGTACACCTGTGCGTCCCGATAAGGGAGCGCCGATCGTCGGGAGCGTTCCTTTGTGCAACCGGGGCAACAGCAAAGGACGCCCGGCGCTTCGTACAACGGAACGAATCAAGTCGATGGTGCCACACCGCGGGAGCTGGATCGAGCCAATCGATTCTGCAGCTTCGCGAAACCGTCGCCCTGCCTTGATCGGGCAGCCCCTCATCCTCCCAAGATTTTATTGCAGATGAGGTGACAGAGCTTTATATCACAGCCATGGGCCAGGAAGGCGGCTGTGCTTGCCAGGCCTGACGCTCGAGAGGAAATCGTTTAAGTCCCAGCTCGTGCCGTGACCATCGATCCAAGCTCCCAGAGCTCGGCATGCCCGTTTTCGTTTCTTTCCACAGACTCGTGGTTAAGTTCCCTCGAATCAACTGGCCGATTTGGAACAGTCTAGGCGCCCGGTGGCGCGTCACAGTCGCGGGCAAGAATTTCCAAATGTTGGTCCTTTGCCCGAGTGAGCCGTGGTTTCATTTTCTCTTCCAGCGGCAGCAAGGGAGCGCTATGGCCTAGTTGAAATTGTAGCCAAACTCCCAAAGGAACATGTGATTGCCCGTCGTCACTCCGGAGTTTCCGACTTGATAGGCCGTATAGAGCGTCCATTTCTTGGTCAGTTTTATGATTGCGCCAGTATTCACATATCCGACTGAGGAATTTCCCGTGTACCACTCGGAAGCGAGCGTCAATCGCTTGTTCAATACCTGCTCCAGAGTCAACTGCCCGCCCGCCCGATTTCCGGTTGACACGACATTCCTCGTAAAGTCGTAACCGCCGAAACCAATTCGAGTTCCGTGTTTCCATTCCTTCGCGAAAAATGCATAAGCATAGTTCCCCGCGTCGTAACTCGGCTTGTAAACCGGAACAAACAGGTCATCCCCCACTAAAAATGACCAACCGGATGATTCCGCCCTCCAGACCCTCCACTTTATCGTCGGCGAGATTTCCAGCTCCGCAACGCCCGCGGTGTCCAGTCCGCCAAAATTTACTCCCACTTCAATCTGGTGCCCGATGCCTACAACAATCCGCGGCATAAACGTGGCGACAGGATCCACTACGCGCACCGTACCATCCAGTTCGCCGTATACTTTTCCTCGATCGAGAACGTCCGCACTGGGAACGTCAAATACTGTTTCCTGTGCGCAGGAGGTGTGGGCGAGACAGACGACGAAAAGAAATAGCGACCACTTGAAGTACCGGATAACTCTCAGTTACACCTCATTTTGATCCTGTGGTTTTGCAAGATCGGATCTTCTACCGGAGTCACACAGAAGGCGGACCCTAAGACAGCTATCCCCTCTTTTCAGGCAATCCCACCGATTCCACAATCAGAATGTTCTGAATCTGTGCATTAAAATCCATGCCGGTCATCACAACAGTAGGTAATAACCGTCACTTTCTGCGAGAAACCTACGTGCCGTCGAACTGGGTAGTGCAACGTGGATACAAAGATTAGGCGCCATACAACCCACGAAAGCAAATGTCTTTCGACATCCGATTCCGACTTCTTCTATCTCGTTGATTTGAACCGGGCGCCGGAACGGACAGCGCAACTCGACCATGTACCTCGTCCAGCTCCTGAGCCAACCTTCTTGTCTTGCTGCCTCGTTAACGCCTCGGCCGGGCGTACCCGACCATCAATCTCGCGATGAGCACGGCAAGGTAAAGTACGCCGAGAATTGCTTCGAGAATTGTGACCGCACGCGCCTCGGCCGAAACAGGCGCAATCCCCGTCGCACCGAGTGAGGTCATTGTTCCGAAACTGTAATAGATCAAATCGAATCGGTCGGGAATGATGTGCGAGTTCGTGCGCGGGTCGAGATAAAAGGCATTTGGCTGCAATGTGGCTACCATGCCGTACACGCTGGCAAAACTGAAACCCACGAGCAGGTAGATGCAAAGGGCGGCAAAGACCGCTTCCGAGTTGGCCTCATCCTTGGAAAACACATGGCGAAAAATGACCACAACGACGAAAATGTCAAAGGCAAAGCTCAACACCATATTTGATATGGAAAGGAGGCTCGGATTAGTCACGGGAATAAAGATGCGGTGGAGCAATGCTGGAATGGCGAGTGCGAATGCAAAGAAAAGCAACCTGCGATGGAGATTGGCTGCGTAGATGCTCAGCAGAATCGCGGCGCTTGCAAATACGCGAAACGCGGAGTATCCAAAGCGACTGGCTTCGGCATAGGGATAGAGAAGCAGGGTCGCCAACAAGAAAATGAAGAGTATTAGAAATCGATGGTCAGTGAACCCCGAGCCACTTTCGGGCCGAATTGAGCGGGCCATAAAGGTGCAATGAACTCCGCCGCAGATAGTACACCTTCGACAGGGGTTCGGCCATCAACCCTGAGTGGCCTCCCGCGTCGCCCGCGTGCAAGCCTAACGCCGATGGGCCAATCGGGAAAGTCGCGACGCTGAAGATTCCTTCTTTTTTTGGATTTTTCAAGACTCTGGAGTTCGACCGGCTTGTTCTTCCACGATCAACCGTTGATTTGGAATACACTTCGCACAAGAGCCGGACCAGTTGCCTCGTTAAGTCCACGCGTCATTACAATGCCGATGGCTGTGCCGTCGGCCAAATATAACTGGCTAAGTTATTTCACTCCGCGGGCAATGAGGAAGCCGCTGTAGGCTTTGTCAGTGACCAGGATGTGCTCCTTCAGCCAGTGGCAGAGGAACATGAGCAGTGCTACGGGAACGCCGGATTTTCCCTCCTTGTATTCCTTCAGGAACTGGACGACATTCTTTCCAAACAGGTCGTGTTCGGCCTTATGCTGCATCAGGCCGGGGAATTTGTGCTTGCTCATCAGGCCTTCCTCGGTGGCAAAGTGCGTATGCGTGTAATCGAGCAACTTCCGCAAGACCGCTTCAGTGGCGGCGTTGCCCTGCCCCAAAGCCATCGCGTCGTTGAGTTCGTTGATGGTGTCGAACAAGCCTTGGTGCTGGCGATCCAGAACAGCAATGTTCACCGTGTACATGTCAGTCCATTGGAAAGGGTATGCTGCAACGGTCATGGATAGAAATCCTCCTTCGCATCCGAATTCCGGCCAAGATCTGGGTGAGCACAGGACCACGCTCGGAATTGCGCGAAGCGTCAAGAAGCCGCCAGGCGCCCACTGCCTCGGGAAAAATGCAGGATCTTACCTACTTGTCTTCCAGAACAGATGGGGCACGCCGAGTACCAAGTGCGGAGGAGAAGACGAGAGCTGGCACATTCTGTAAGCACCTGAGTTCGTGGGAATTAGCCGCGTTTCAGCGCGGCCCAGAGAAATCAAGACGAGGAATACAGCGAACTTGCGTCGGTATCTGTCGACTTGCTGGACGGCCATTCCGAGTTCCATACACCACTTCGGGCGACGGTAAAGCGGCCGAGTTAGAACGCAAGTCGCAGCGCGTCCTAAGGGGCGATGCATCGCCAGCACTGTACAACTGGAATTCGGCCGCCGTTCGTCATCGTCCCCGCAGACATCCTCTTCTTCGGCACAGGCGGCCCCGCAGTTCCGCTCGACTCGACCACTCCGAATCGCTTCGGAACCGAAGTAAATCCTGCAAGGATCGAAACTGCGCCAGGATGTCACGCCTCTGAATCTTGAGGAGATGTGGCGGATGCGTGTGGAAGTCGAACTCGTAAGGCGTACTGAACACATGTAACTTACTTATTCTTATAGACGGCTGTAGAGGCTAGAACGGTTACAGCTGCCCCACAATGTACAAATCGGTACAAATCCCCGCCCCTGATTTTTCAATCTCCACACACGTTGCGAGATCTCATTCTCCGGGAGGTAATTCAGCAGTCAACCCGATTCGATTGGAATTAATTGGTGTCTTCTTTGCAAAGCGGAAAGAAGAAAGACAAGAGGTTCTGGAGTCTCTATGTTGACGGCTTTTTGCCCCGCTTCTTCAGTTGCTTCTTAGTTTGCTTCTTCGTCTGCTTCACGGATTGCTTCTGTTCCTTAATCTCCCTGTCCCTGACACCGATGAACATGCTTCGTTCCCGTTCGATGTTCCAGTGTTGAACGAGCGCATTGTCCACTATGGGATAGGCATTTTCGAAGCCTACAACTCCGATAGAATCCACAAGGGGTCGTACATCTTCCAATGCCGGCCGCTTCACGCGGCATATCTGAATCGTGCTTCCCTCCTCTCCTTCGGGGATTTCCGATTCCCCATCGATGTCCAACCGGCGACGCGACCCGGCTGCGGATCAGCCTTCCCTGTTAAGTCTCAACCCCTGAAATGCATCATTACTTTGCAAATCCGAAAAAGCATATATTGCAAAGGCTGGCACTTGGGGGCGAAAAACACAGAATAACGCGACGCTTCTTTTGTAAGGGTGCGTTGCCAAGGAAAAACTCCGGCTTTCCCTTCGGCCCGTGGCCAGGAGCATGAGGGTCAGTCACGGCTTGTTGTTGAAGGGATTGCCACGGTGATTTCGTAGTTGACTTATGAGATGTTGTGCGTATAGTTCTTTCTCCGATCACTGTCCCCGTAAGCAAGTTCAAATGGAGCGAAAAACAAGATGAAAACGCCAACTCGGGTAGTGTTTTTCTTTGTATTTGCAGCATTTCTAATGAGTTCCGGCACCAGGACTTATGCGGACAGTGTGAGCCTCACTTACAGCGGCGCCGGAGTCACCGGCGATGTGGTATTGACTCTCACGCCGGACGGTAGCGGTGTTTTTTCAGTGACCGGCATTTCTGGCACCGTTAACGGATCAGCTGTCGAAGGGCTTATTCCTATCTCGGGGCCAGCATCAACCACCGTCCTTGACGGACAAACGTTCACTTACTACCAATACGATAGCGATGCATTTACGTACGACAACTTGTTCTACACAACTGGCTCTACTTCGGTTGTGGACCTCTTTGATCCGTTTGGCTTGTTGTTCAACGTCAACGGCTTCTCCTCTCCCGTCGATTTGTTTTACTGCGGCTCAGTCTTTGGCGACACTTGCTCTGGAGCGTACCAGGGCACCGTTGCCGCCACGACACCTATAACAATCGATGTGGTTTCGACTCCGGAACCATCTTCGGCGTTTTTGAGCTTCTGCGGAATTTTGTTTGGCTGGATGATGTTTCTGGGGAAACGACTCTACGGTCTGAATCGCCATGGTTACTCCACCTCAATTTCGCGGGCCATGTGATCATGCGCGACCTTCAGTGCCTGACCGAAACCGGCGGCGATGATCGTAAGTCTCTCACCCCGGCCCTGGCAGCCTTCGCCCGTGTAGTGGAGTACTTCGCTGTCGGCGCGTATTACGTTTAAGCCATCCTCTAGAGCCCCAAAGTTGAGACATTCCCGGCGGCTGAGTTCCGCCTTCGACTCGTTTCTAATGTCTGGAGGGTGCTGACCTTCGCTTGCGGTATTACTGACTGCGGTCTTGGATTAGGTGTAGCCATCGGCTCAAAGCTCCTTTTTCAGTTGTGGTGATGCGGGCGTGGCCGGTTGCAGCCGACCGCACTTCCGAATCTGTGCGATCCTCCACTTTCCTCGCGATAACGTCCTGTACGCACATCACGCGACCATGTGTTAGATTACCAGTATTACAATCATACCCTATTAGTCATATACCCTCAAATCGAGTAACGCACCTCCCGCTTGCACGCTTTCCTGGGCTCGCAATAAGAGAATACTGGTAACTTTTTGAAAACTGTTCCACAGAGCAAAGCAGTTGAGAGCGGTTGAAAGCAGTTAAAAGCGGCCCACCTGAATTTTGTGAAGCAAAGATTCGATATTGATGCTGGGCACTTGCCAGTGTCTACTGACCGTAGATGGACCGGGAACTAACTGAAGGGGTAGCAGCATGGTGGAAGAAAAACTCCGGGAATTAGAAGAGTCTTTAAGCAGTACTCGGACTACGGCACTGGTCCTTGGCACTCCGCGTCAGCGGGTCTGGATGTGGCGCAAAAGAGTAGCTCGGTTCACTGACGCGGAATTGTCAACACTGGGGCGTTATCTGACGAGGAGGCTCAGCGAGAGTGTCGCTAAGCTGGAACACATAACGAGATAGGGTCACGGCGATTCCGTGACGGTCGGAAGGTCCAGGGCGCGGCCCTCTTCCGGTCGAGTGAGAAACGAGGGAAAAACGGTCTTGGCGCAGCAAATTCGGAGGCGCGCATGCGCCGCCGGTCATCACGTGCTCTACGAGAGCGGGGAAATGACTGGAGAACACTTGCAAGCGCAGGAACTCGCTGGAGCCGCTGGCGTACCGCAATGCAAGATGCGCTATCCCGACAAAATCACGGAAGCGGAATTTTCGCGCCTGGTCGAATCCGCCTCCCAACAATGCACCACTTGCCAGATCATCGGTGGCGATCTCGAATAGTTTTCGGCACATGGTCTGCAGTGAACTTTCAGACCGCAACGTGTCTCTGGCAGTCGTTGTGCGTCAAATGCGGCACAGCGATTCCAAGGTCACATTGGCGCGCTACGCGCACATCGTCGGCGGCGCTCAAAGCGATGCAATGAATCAACTTGTTGGCACTGTGCTCGGTGTTCCTAGTACCGTTTTGGAGTCTGACTCCAAAACCCTGAGTCAGAGATTTGTTAACTAGCTTTCGAGTGAGTAAGTTGGCGGAGGCGTGTGGAAGTCGAATCCACCACCCGTTCCGCGAAGGAACGCGTCGCCGGCTTTGAAGGCCGGGAAGGTCACCGGACCCCTTTCGCCCCCAGGAGAGTATAGGGGCTAGGTGTGGCTGGGTTCAAATGTAACGGATTGGCTTCGGATCAGCGCGGCAACGAGATCGTACAGCGCGGGACTGGTACAAACTTCATAGTAATTATGATCAGAGCTTTTGCCAATTTTCCCATCGGGCAGCAATTCGCGCGCCACGCCTTTGCGAAGCACCAAAAGTTCTACGGAATCGCCCATGGGCACTTCTCCGTAATACAGGGTCACTTCTTCATTGCTCCAGGGATATTCGAGTTTGGTGGACACCGTATTGAGTGAAATCTCCTCGGAAAGTTTCTCGAAACCTTCTTCATTCAACTCTATGCCACTCAGGTTGTAGCGCACCAGGAACTCATCCAACTCTTCGGCGGAAGCCCCTTCCATGGCGGTGAGAAACTGGAAGACGGAAAACAGGGTCTTCTGGCCCGAGAGCATGCGCTTGGCCAATTTCGAGCATCCCGACAGCCGGTCCGAGAGATTCAGCGCCTTGGAAATCATGATTCGCGATTCCCCGTCGGTCCAGTAGGTTGGCGCGGAGCCCTGGAACGCCACTCCGACACCCAGTTCGAGCGGAGGCAGTTGGGTCGAAGCGGCCTGGTCGTTATAGGAATTGCAAACCGTGAGGATCTGCTTGGACAGTGCGCAAGCTTTGGCCACCGGCCGCGCATAGGCCCGGCTGGCTTCGGTCTCGAAGATGGCCAGGACAATGGCATCGCCCTCGATAAAGACCTTTTTTGCGGAATACCTCTCGAGCAAGCGCTTCACGGGCTCATGCAGGTTCAAGCTGAAGTGAGAAGCCGGACTGAGGCCTTTTGCCAGCAGGTCCTGGGTCATTTTTGTGGAGCCACGCACGTCCGCCTTGATAATCACGTGCGACACGACCTGATCGTGCTCCGGGCGGGCCTCTTCTTTCAGCAAACATTCGTAGAGCTTGTTGTTCATCCGCGAAAGTTCACGAACTTTTTCTGCGGTGACCAGATTGACCCGCTCCATGCACGCGGTCAGGTGCTCCGCATCACGCAAATCCCGGCGCAGTCGCATGAAGTCGCCAGCGAATTTCAAGACATACGCATGGATTTCATCCCGTGAGTAGCGCCGCAACTTCCTGCTCAGCTCCTCGATCGGCTTCATCGAGAGCCGCTTCGCCGCAACCTGCTTCAGCAACTCTTCGACGCGCCGCGCTTCCTCCTTCGAAACCAGCGCCTTCTTCAATTGTTGCAAGTGGACCGGCGGGCAAAAGTCAGAGGCAATCGGCCGAATTTCGTAACTGGCCAGAATGTGCACCGTCAGTTCCCTTTCATCGAGCTTGCTGATTAACTGTGCCAAGAGTCGGGCACGATTCCCGCGATCGGATTCTTCACCCCATGCCGGATCGAACAACTGCCTCGCGTTCTCCGGGTCATTCAGGTAATCGCCGAGCTTCGCTTGGGTATCCTTGTTCACGAAGTCGGCTTGATGTCGGGCTTGTTCCAGTTGCGGCCCCAGTTCCTCGAGCCTGATCTGCAGCGGATTCAGACGCTTTTCGACATCGTTGAGCAAGACTCGCAACTCCGCCGGGTCGGCGGAATTCAAAAACTTGTTAAACAACCCGTCCCCACGCTCCAGTTTTTTCCGCAAACCATCCCGCTGCTCATCGAGCGAAGCAATTTCTGCCTGGAGTTTCTCTGATTCTGTCGACAGTAGTCGGTAGGCCTCCATCTCTTTCGCCGTCGCGGGCTCGAGTGGAAGGTCCACGCCGGCTTTCAGCAGAAATTCCTGAAATAACGCATCGATTGCTTCAAACCGGTCAGGGTCGCGAGCGTAATTGCCCAACAGAATGTAATGCTCGAGGAAAAAGAAATCATCCTTGCCGCCATCGAGGAAAACCAGCCGGTTCTTCAAAATCTCGTAGTACGAGGCGAACTCCTCGCCGAATAGAGCCCGGCGGGATTTCACGATGACGCTCTCTTCGATGTCGATCAGGATCTGGGCCACCGTCTGGCCAATCAGACGCAGCACGTCGCGGCGGGCGGACTGCATTTCTGAAAGCTTGGCTTTAATGACATGGGCCTGCTGACTGCGCTCGAAATAGTCGCCGCGCTTGCGGATGTACTCCTTCGCATCCAGGATCACGTTGGCAAATTGAGTCTGCAGTTCACCGGTCAGAAATCGCAGGATCGCCAGGCGGAACAACAGATCGATCTCCATGTTTTTCTGGTGTTTCGCCGTGGTCAGCGAATTCTTGAGCAGCTCGGCGAGCACTTTGCGGAACATGGAGGAATCGGAGGCTTTGCTGTTCCGGAATTCAATGCCGGGCAGATAGTTATTGCTGGCGTTCTGACGGATCAGGTCAAACAGGTAGTCCCGGGCCACCTGCACAAATTTGGGGCTCAGAAATACGTCATGCCGGATGTTATCGACGCCAATGGCCAATGAGGTCATCGGCAAGGTTACGCTGTAGCTCTTCAGCGTGCTTCGGTTCGTTTCCGTCACGCCGTTGTGGGATGGTCCATTCGCCATGCAGCCGCCAGGTACGCTTCTTTCCCAACCTAGCAGTCGCACCTGGTCCCGGCAAGGAAACCAAGGTACAGGGGTAGCGAGAGAGTAAGCGCTCAAGCGGAAACGGGAGGGCCGAGCACGGTCAGACGGCGAGTGTCCCCGCCCAGGTGCTCCAGGCGCACCCGTAATTGCGGCCACGGGGTTTTCAGAGGAAACTTTTCGCTCCATTCGAGGATGACGATCGCGGGCCGGCTGAATACGTCTTCGAGTCCGAGGGTCGCGAAGTCATGGAAGCTCTCAATGCGGTACAAATCACCATGGAATACCTTTTTCTGGCTGCCGTACTCGTGTACCAGGGTAAAGGTAGGGCTGGTGACCTCGTCCTCGGAAGCAGCATGCAATCCCGCGACAATCCCTTTGGTCAGGGTGGTCTTTCCGCTGCCCAACTCCCCGGTCAGCAGCACCAGGAGTGGGGCTTCCAGTGTCTCCGCCAGCTTGCGACCCCAGGCAATCGTCTCTTCGGCGGAATGAGTGGTGATCTCTTCAGCCAAGCGCCTGTAACTCCTCGAGAAGTTTGCGCCGGGCGTAAGGAATGGCTTGCGCAACTTCTCCGGCAAGCATGCCGGAAGCGTCGGACTGCTCAGCGAGCAGATCAGCCGCCCGGCCATGCAGGTAAACTCCAAGCGCAACGATGCGCAGCAAGTCGTCCGTCCCGAACTGAGCAATCAGCGCACCGAGGAGCCCGGTCAGCACGTCCCCGGAGCCTCCCTTCGCGAGGCCCGGATTTCCCGTGGTGTTCACAAACACCTGGCCGTTTGGAGCAGCGACAATGGTATGAAATCCCTTCAGGACCACGTGGGCATTCCAGCTTCTCGCCGCTTCTACTGCAGTTTTCAGGCGATCCTGCTGCACTTGTGCGATGGTACGACCGAGCAGCCGGCTCATCTCTCCCGGGTGCGGCGTCACGACCAGGAACTTCGCTCTCCTCTTGCCAAGCAATGCTGCCTGGCCCGCGAAAGCGTTCAACCCGTCCGCATCCAGGATCATCGGCAGTTCTACCTCGGCCACCGCTCGCCGGATGAACTCCTGTGTCTCTGCCGGTTGGCCGAGTCCCGGCCCCATCGCAAGTACCGTCTTTCCCCGGAGCATTTCAGCACACTTGCCGGAGCGAATCCCCACTCCGGCAAGTGTGCCTTCGGCCGTCGCCGGCAGGCCTTCGGTCATATATTCCGCTCGCGAGCCGGCAATCACCGGCAAAGCGGGCTCCGGCGTCGCGATGGTCACCAGGCCTGCCCCACCGCGCAGCGCCGACTCTCCGGCCAGCACCGCTGCGCCGGTCTTGCCGGTCGAACCTGCGACCAGCAGGAGGTGCCCGTAGGATCCCTTATGGGCATCTTGCGATCTGAGCAGGGGGAGCCCGCCGAATTCGTCCGCTCCCGCCCAGCGCAAACTTCCCTCTCCGACCTCCTCTATCAACGCCAGGGGAGACCCGATTCCACGCACTGCCAGCTGACCACAACTGCCCGCGTCCCCGGAGATCAACTGGCCAATCTTTGGCGCCGTGAACGTCACGGTCCAGTGCGCTTTCATGACCGGGCCGCCAGCCTCTTGTCCATCCGACGGCAACCCCGAAGGGGTATCGACGGCCACCACCCACGCCGGGCGCGCTGCCGTTGCTCCACAGGTAAGGCGATTCACATCTTCAATCGCCTGCGCAATGAGCCCGGAGGCGCCCCCGCGAAGCCCGATTCCAAGCAACGCATCCACAATGACTTCTGCGCCAGAAATATCGGCCCAGGCTTTTTCCCAATCCTGCTCCGTTTCGAGCGTCGTTAGGCTGCCCCCCTGCTGCCGCCAGCGCTCCAGGTTTCCAGCGGCGTCCCCGCGCAGCTCTTCCGGCCGAGTGAACAGGTACACATCCACCTGCTCGGCTTCCTCTTTCAGATAGCGGGCCGCGACGAACCCGTCGCCTCCGTTGTTCCCCTTGCCGCACAGTACGGCAATTCGGCCAGGGGGCTCGGCATTTTTGTAACCGTATTGTTCGAGGAAAACTTCGGCAACGCTTTTTCCGGCAGCTTCCATCAACTGATGACCCGGCACGCCGAACCGCTCCGTCGTCAGGCGGTCTACTTCCTGCATCTCAGAAGCCGTCAATGCTTTCATCTTAATGTCCGGGGAGGCTCACAGCATCCATCCGCCGCTCACATTCACCACCTGGCCGGTAACGTATTCTGCTTCTTCCGAGGCAAAAAAGTTCACCGCGGCCGCCACATCCTCAACCGTGGGAGGCCGCCCGATGGGATACCGGGCATCTTTCAGCTTGCGGGCTTCTTCAAGCGTCAGATCCTTTTCATCGATGCTCGAAGGATTCACCACGTTCACTGTGATGCCGTTCTTTGCTTCTTCGAGAGCCAGAGAACGCGACATGGCCACTACCGCCGCCTTCGCCGCTGCATAGGCCGAAATCTTCGCCTGTCCGAACGCCCGCTCTGCTCCCACGGCGCCCAGATTGATGATGCGCCCCCACCGTCCCTTGCGCATCACAGGAATCGTCGCGCGACACATGTAGAATACGGTCGTGACGTTCGAATCGAAGATACTGGTCCATTCTTCCACAGGTGACTCCGCAAGTGTGCCCCAGCGAAAATCGCCCACATTGTTGACCAGCACGTCGATCCGTCCGTAGCGGTCCGCTACGGTTTTGACCAGTTGCTCAGCCCGCGCCGGATCGGCAATGTTGGTTTCTACCGCCAGGCAGTCCGCACCCACTGTCTGCAATTCCCTCAAGGCCATCTGGGCGGCCGCCTTATTCGCGCGGTACACCAGCGCAACCCGCGCCCCTTCCCGCGCCAATCCCAATGCGATCCCTCTGCCAATCCCCCGCGTCCCGCCAGTAACCACCGCCACCCGGTTTCGCAATGACATTCGTCATCCTCGTGAAAACGTGCCAGTATAGCCCACTCCGCCCATCCCCACTACCTTACCTCAATTCCAGCACGCGGTCAGTTGCCTGGTCAGCGCGTTGCCGAGGGCAGGGTGAACGCCACGATCGAGTCATCCTGCGGCTCTTCGCTAACACCCCGGTGGCCTCCTGCAGCAATGACCAGAAACTGCTTGCCACTGCTCCGCGACTGATACGTCATGGGGGTAGCCCCGCCGCTGGTTGGCAGTTGGGCCTTCCAAACCTCCTTGCCGGTCTGGATGTCAAATGCCCGAATCGAAGGATCAATCATCGTTCCGGCGATGAAGATCAATCCGCCCGCGGTAATGATCGGTCCACCGAGGCTCGGGGCCCCCAAAGGCACAGCAGGCTGGCTGGGTGACAGCGAACCCAGCGGGACTTGCCAGCGAATGGTGCCGTTGCTCATATCGACCGCTGTCAGCGTTCCCCAGGGTGGAGGAGCACAGGGCAAATGGTGGGCCTTGGCAAAAAGAAACGTCCGGAAGATCGCAAAGGGCGCGCCGGCCTGCTGGGTGTAGTCGCCCTCTTCTGTGTGTTGATCCACCTCGTCCCAATATTTCTGCGCTGGAATGACTCGCATCTTGGCGGGCAGGTTATTGCTGTTGACCACCAGCAGGCTGTTTTGCGGGTCGTAGGCGTATCCGCTCCAGTTCATTCCGCCGACATTGCCGGGGACGGAGAGCGAACCCTGGACGCTTGGTGGAGTGAACAGTCCGTCGTTGCGGAGGCCTTTCAACCTCTCGCGGCAGACTTCGCGATCCTCTGGAGTGATCCCCCAGGCATCCCCGCTCGCAAGTTTCTGCGGTGCGACAGCTGGTGGCGCGAGCGGAAACGGCTGTGTCGCGGAACTGAACTCCCCCGGCACATCCGACTGCGGCACCGGCCGTTCTTCGACGGGAAACACCGGTTGGCCAGTGTCGCGCTCGAGGACATAGAGGAATCCTGTCTTGTTGCCTTGTATGACGACCGCAACCTTCTTGCCTTCCCGCTCGAGAGTGGCCAGCAAGGGGGGCGAAGCGGAATCGTAATCCCACAGGTCGTGATGGACGAGCTGAAACCCCCAGACAAACTCTCCGGTCTTCCCCCGCAAGGCAACCACGGAATCCGCCCATTTGTCGTCGCCTGGACGGAGGCCTCCGTAATAATCGGGACTCGCGCTGCCGGTCGGCACGAACACCAGGTCGCGCGCCTGATCAACCACCATCACCGACCAAGCATTCCCTGCACCGGTCCGCCAGGGCTTCTCCGCGCTCTGTGCCGCGGACGGAGCCTGGTTCGCTCGAAGTGGTTCCCATTTCCAGCGCAGTACCCCGGTGCGGGCGTCAAAACCGCGGACCACCCCGCTCGGCATCTCTACGCGCGAGTTGTCGTCAATCGCCGAGCCGACCACCACGACGTCGTCGATCACCGCTGGCGGAGAGGTCATGTGATACTGCGCCGGGATATAGCGCGCCACGTCGCGTAGGCTGATCTGCCCGCGGTTGCCGAAGTCCGCGCAGGGCTCGCCGGTCGCGGCATCCAGGCTGATGAGCCGGGCATCCAGGGTGGTTTCGAAAATTCGCCTGTGGCAGGGCTTCCCTTTCGCCCGTGCCGAATCGAGCCATGCCGCGACGCCGCGGTTGATCAGGCCGTCGCCATAGTTTCCAGCGAGCTCGATCATCGGATCGTAGACCCAGCGCTGCTTGCCTGTTTCCGGGTCGATCGCGAATACGCGGTTGAATCCCGAGGTAAGGTACAGCGTTTCATCGACGAGAATGGGAGTGGTTTCAAGGCCACTGCGCCTCTTGCCACCGCTACCGTCGGAGATATCTCCGACATGAAAGGTCCAGGCGACCTTGAGCGAAGCGACATTCTCCCGGTTGATCTGCGTTAACGGAGAGTAGCGCATCCCGCCGGCATCATGACCGTAGTAGGGCCAATCCTCGCCGGTCCGATCTGCCGAATGGGTTGACTGCCCAGCAGCGCAAGGCGTCACGGTCGATCCCAGCGCGAGGATTCCAGAGAGCAGGAAAGAAGCGTGTTTGCCCATCACCCGGATCCCCCTTCGGTTCGAAGAGACTGTTACTCTCACTTCAATTTCGCCACAATCACGGTCATGTCGTCGGCTTGCTCCGGGCTGCCCGACCACTCCTCGGCCGCCGTCATGAGGGATTCCGCAATCCTTCGGGGCGGTGCGTGGCGCACCCGGTGCGCCGCAGCTTCGAGCCGCGAAACACCAAATTCCTCTCCGTAAGCGTTTTCCGGCTCCACCAACCCGTCGCTGTAACCGATGAAAACGGCATCGGCCGGCACGTCCACCGAGCCTTCCTTGTAGACGTAGTCATCCACAATCCCCAACACGATCCCGCCCATGTCGAGATGCTGCGCTTTTCCGTCGGACAGGCAAAAACCGGGCAGGTGTCCGGCATTGGTATAGCGCAGTTTCCGCGCGGTCAGGTCATAAATCGCAATGAGAAACGTCGCAAACCGGTCGTCCCCGGTGTTGCGCACCAGGTGCTTGTTCAAGCGCGACACCAGCTCGGCCGTACTCATGTTCTCGCTGCCTGGTGTCAGCAGCTGGCTGCGCAAGGCGGCCTGCAGGCTGGCCATCAGCAGAGCTGCGGAAATTCCCTTGCCGGAAATATCCGCAATCACAATGGCCACCTGCGTGGGGGTCAATTGAATGAAGTCATAGTAATCGCCGCTGACGCTGCGCGCCGCCTTGCAGATCGCCTCGATTTCGATGCCTGCCACTTGCGGCAAATGTTCCGGGAAAAGCTGGTCCTGCACCTCTCGCGCGATGGAAATTTCGTTCTCGAGGCGCTGCAGGTGTTTCTGCTCGTCGATTAACCGGCTGAGGGAACTGGTCATCGAGTTAAACGATTCGCCGAGCATCCCGAGCTGGTCGCGCCGCTCGACGGGCACGCGCGCCGTGAAGTTTCCTTCCTGAACCGCCTCGGTGGCACGCGACAATTCGGAGATGGTCCGGGTCATTGCTCGCGTCAGCACCACGACAATGACCAGCGCTGCCAACTCGATCAGCAGAAAGACCACCGCAATCAGCTGCAGTTCGAACACCTTCGCGCCGCTCAGGTCTCCGAGCGA
Source organism: Candidatus Acidiferrales bacterium (assembly GCA_963842585.1). Lineage (GTDB taxonomy): Bacteria > Acidobacteriota > Terriglobia > Acidiferrales > UBA7541 > Acidiferrum. Next base: position 216,416 of record CAWJHG010000006.1, on the reverse strand, counting down.
GGCAAAAATCCGCTGATTGAGACGCGAACGCCGGGCCTCGAAAAAAGCGAACACCGGGTGATGAGGCACCAGCACCCCGGCTCCCCCGATATAGGTGGCTTCCAGTTGCGAAAATCCGCTGACCACCGGGTCGAGCCAGGAATCGGGCGGCGGCAATGCCCGCTTTTTGGTCACCACCCGGCCGACCGCCCGATACTTATTTTTTCCGATGAGCACTCCGGTCTGTTGCGAGCCCCCTTCGACCGTCTGCGCCAGGGTCACATCGATCGGGCCGAGGTCCGGCGCAAGCCCCTCGAGGAAATCCGCCGTCACCGGCACGCGCAGTTCAATGAACCGCTTGCCCCGTGGCGAATCTACCTGCCGCAAGCTGAGCAGGTGAAGTTGGTTTCCTTTCTGCACCAGCCCGGTGAACGACTCGGCATCCTGCCCGGCAAGCTCGTGAAAGTAGTCCGGGTCGCCCCCGAAATCAACAACCAGCCCAGGGAGCTGTTTCGATTCCGCGATCAAGACTTGCCCGGCCAGGGCCCGTTCGAGCGTGGCTTCATCCATGGACGCCGGCAAGGTGGATTCCGCAGCCGCAATAGCTTCCCCGGAATTCGCGAGCATCTCCAGCCGATCCTCCACGCCGTGAAAGAGGAGATACGCGCCGAGCTGCGAGTAAATGATCTGCCCGAGCAGGCTGGCCAGAATCAGCAGCAGAATGATGGGGACCACGGCGATAAAGAGGTAAGCAACGATCAGACGGTTGCGCAGGCTCCACAGCAACTGACTGCGCCAGCGGCTCCAGAACCGGTACAGCAGATAACCGGCAGCGAGGGCTCCGAGCAGCCGCAGAACACCCAATCCCGGCAGCGTCTCAATCGTGCTCCCGCCCCAGTACACGAAGATGCCAAGCACGAAAAGAGCGAGCGCGATCCAGTCCAGGGGCGCCAGGCCCTTGCTCGAAGAGCTTTGCAGGTTTTCTCTTCCGTTCATGACAGGGAGAGTGACAAAAACACTTTACCTGATTCGCGGCAGCGGCGAATCGGCTATTTGTGCTCTGGTCTCGGTGTCGACTTACTGGCCCTAGGGCTCGCGAAGTTCCGGGTTACGGACCCGGCTGTGGAAGCGGCCGTAGCTGAAGTAAACGACCAGTCCGATAATCAGCCAGACGATGAGGCGCGCCCAATTGATCCATCCGAGCTTATACATCATGTACCCGTTGAAGCAGATTCCCATAATGGGCACGAACGGTACCAGCGGCGTGCGGAAGGGCCGCGGTTGATCGGGATTCGTGTTCCGCAAGATCATCACCGCGACACAAACAATGACAAAGGCCAGCAGCGTTCCGATATTCACCATTTTTCCTATGTCGTCGATCGGCGTCACGCTGCCGACAATGGCGGCTAACAAGCCCACCAGGATGGTGTTCTTGTAGGGGGTGCGGAATTTCGGGTGAATATCGGCAAAGAACTTCCGGGGCAGCAGGCCGTCGTTGGCCATGGAATAGAGCACCCGGGTCTGCCCGAGCAACATCACCAACATGACGCTCGTGAGTCCGGCAAGCGCTCCGACGGTGATGATGTGCGAGGCGGTGGTCAGTCCGCGATCCAAAAACGCCAGCGCGATCGGCGCTTCGATGTTCACGTCCTGCCAGTGAACCATGCCGGTTAAAACTCCGGCGACCAGAATGTAGAGTGTTGTGCAGATCAGCAGGGAGGCGATAATCCCGATCGGCAAATCCCGCTGCGGGTTCTTGGCTTCCTGCGCCGTGGTTGAGACCGCGTCGAACCCGATGTAGGCAAAGAAGATATAGGCAGCCCCGGCACCGATTCCCCCGAAACCCATGGGCGCGAAACTGTGCCAGTCACTGCCCCAGTTGGCGGTGTTCACGTAATGGATGCCCAGACCGATGACGAACAGCACGACCGCCACCTTGATCACCACGATGGTGGCGTTGAACCGCGCGCTTTCCTTGATTCCGACGACCAGAATGGCGGTAATGACCAGGGCGATCAGGAACGCCGGCAAATTGAATCCAATCTCCATGCCAAAAATCCGCGGGGCATGTACCAGATCATGCGCGCGCGAAAGCAGTTCCGGCGAGTGCGTGGCCATCATGGAACTGACCTTGTCGAGGAAAGCCTGGGTGCCGGGAACCAGCGATGGGTCGGCCGCCCTAGCCATATCCCGGGCCACAATTTTTTCCGCCGTGAGCAGCCCCGTCCAGTGGTCATAGGCAAGCCACAGGGGCATCTTGATATGAAAAATGTTCAGCAGTTCGATAAAGTGGTTAGACCAGCCGGAGGAAACCGTGCTTGCCCCCATCGCATATTCGAGCGTCAAATCCCAGCCGATGATCCAGGCGAACAATTCACCGAGCGTGGCATAGGCGTAGGTATACGCGCTCCCGGCCAGTGGAATCATGGCCGCAAATTCGGCATAGCAGAGTCCGGCAAAGGCGCAGCCCAATCCGCTCAGCACGAACGAGAGCATCAGTCCGGGACCTGCGTAGTGCGCTCCGAGGCCGGACAGCACGAAGATACCCGCACCGATAATGGCGCCCACGCCAAGCGCCGTCAGTTGAAACGGTCCGAGGGTGCGTTTCAGACTGTGCTCGCCGGTCTCTTTCGCTTCAGAGAGCAGCGCGGCCATAGATTTCCTTGCAAATAAGGGGTTGCCCATGCAACTCCTCCTTCATCGGTCGCGTTTTCTAGTGCTCGAAACCGGCGTTAGCCGGCGGCTGACCTGGCCCGGCGATGCCACAACCAGTACACCGGGACGCCGAGCAACACAATCACCATTCCCATTCCCGCCGTCTGGGTCTCATACAGCAGCAACACGCCCATAATTCCCGTGGCAGCCACTATATACAAGAGCGGAAGGAACGGATACCCAAATGCTTTGTACGGCCGTTCGGCATTCGGCAGTTTCCAGCGCAAAACAAAAATTCCAACGATGGTCAAAACGTAGAAAAGCAGAGCTGCGAAGACCACATAGTCGAGCAGGTTGCTGTACAGGTTTCCGTAGGAGCCGTCCGGCTTGCGCGTCCGGAGCAGAATCAGAACGACAATCCAGACGCCCTGGTAGCCAAGCGCCGTGCCCGGAACACCGTGATCGTTCAATTTCCCTGTGGCTCTGAAAAACAGTCCATCCTTAGCCATCGCATAGGCCACTCGGGAACCGGCCAGAATAAGCCCGTTGTTGCAGCCAAAGGTGGAGATAATAATCGCCACCGCCATCATCGCCGCACCCTTGACCCCGAAAATCGCGGACAGCGCCGCGGTCGCCACGCGGTCGTCCGGCGCATTCTGGATCTGTTCGAGCGGTAGCGCGCACAGGTAGGCGAGATTCGCCAGGCAATACAACGAAATAACGATAATCGTTCCAAAGGCCATGGACAGCGCGACATCGCGCTTGGGATTTTTCACCTCCGCGGCAGTGAATCCGATGTTGTTCCATGCGTCGGCGGAAAACAGCGAACCCACCTGGGCGACTGCGAGCGCCAGCAGCAAGCCGAACCAGCCGCTTCCTGCCGTCACGGTCGGCAGGAGCCCGCGCAGGAAGTTCGCGCCCGGCTCGATGGTCTGTGCGTTGCGCACGGTCCAGAAATGCGAAAAGTTGTCGGCAATCGCCGATGCATTCCGGGCCACGAAAATGCACAGGAAGATCAGCCCGAGAAGCGAGAGCATCTTCGCCGAAGTGAAAATATTCTGGATCCATTTCCCCAGACGCACGCCCCGGGTGTTCAGAAAAGTCAGAAACACGATCATCAGAACGGCAACCAGCTGCTGCACGGACAAACTGACTGCGAATCTCGAAGAGAAATTGATCGGGTGAACGATCCAGGTGGCCGGGGAGATGCGCGGAAACAGCACCCCCAGGTAGCGGGCGAACCCGATGGCCACGGCAGCAATCGTCCCGGTCTGGATGACCAGGAAAAGCGTCCAGCCATACAGGAATCCCCAAAGGGGAGAAAAGGCCTCGCGCAAATATACGTATTGCCCGCCGGCGTGCGGGAAAAGTGCCGCCAGTTCCCCGTAGGAGAGCGCCGCAGCGATGGTCAGGGTACCGGTCAGGATCCAGGTCAGCAGCAGGCCGCCGGCCGATCCGGTCTGCCTTGAGATATCGGCCGCGACGATGAAAATTCCGGAGCCGATCATCGAGCCCACCACGATCATGGTGCCATCGAACAACCCGATGGCCCGCACAAACTCATGCTCCGTCTTGGCGACCGGTGTTTTGCTGACGTTGCTGGACCCTGCCATTGTTCGTCTGCCTCCGTCGTGCTCCGAACCTCGGACGGCTGTCATTCTTGGCGGCGCCGCAAAAATCGCACACCTCAACCCAAAATTCTATTGCTGATGACCTGTGCAGGCGCCTCGAACCAGTCCAGCGTCTAATACCACACCCTCGAGGATCATCACAAGGCGCAAGGAACGCTTATTTGGAACCGTTGTTCAAAAGTTTTTCGATGAAGTGGGTGTCAAATTTCCCGGAGATGAAATCCGGGTGCGCCACGATCCGGCGTTGCAGCGGGATGGACGTCTTGATCCCTTCGATGACGAACATTTCGAGCGCGCGCCTCATCCGGCTGATGGCTTCAGCGCGATCCCGACCTTTCACGACCAGTTTGGCAACCATTGAATCGTAGTATGGCGGAATGACGGCATCTGAATAGGCCGCTGAATCGACGCGCACCCCGGTACCTCCGGGAGCCTGGAATGTGGTGATCCGCCCGGCCGAGGGAACAAACGTCTCCGGATCCTCGGCATTAATCCGGCATTCGATGGAATGCCCGGAGAAGTTCACCTCGCCGGCGGCCGCATCGAGCGGTTCCCCGGCCGCGATGCGAATCTGCGCCTTCACCAAATCCACCCCGGTGATGAATTCCGTGACCGGATGCTCGACCTGGATGCGGGTATTCATCTCGATGAAGTAGATGGAGCCGTCCTGGTCCATCAGGAACTCGACGGTTCCCGCGCTGGTGTAGGAAATCCCTTCCATCGCCCTGACCACCTTGCCGCCCAGGTCCTTCCTCCGCTTGGCGTCGATCACCGGCGAAGGCGATTCTTCGAGCAGCTTCTGGTGCCGCCGCTGGATCGTGCATTCCCGTTCCCCGAGGTGGATGACCTTGCCATGCTGGTCTCCGAGCACCTGAATCTCGATGTGCCGCGGATGTTCGAGAAACTTCTCCATGTACACATCCGGTGTTCCAAAGGCCTGCTGTGCCTCGCTGCGCGCTGTCTGGTAGGCCCCCAGTAATTCTTCGCTGCTACGCACCACCCGCATGCCACGGCCGCCCCCGCCCGCAGCCGCCTTCAGGATCAGGGGATAGCCGATGCGCTTGGCCTCCTTGGCCAGCTGTTCTTCCCCTTCTACGACGCCTTCACTTCCCGGAATGGTGGCCAACCCCGCCGTCTTCATCTCCCGGCGGGCGCGATCTTTCTCCCCCATCATTTCGATCACTTCCGGCTTCGGCCCAATAAAGGTGATCTCCGAGGCCTCGCAGACCTTGGCAAAATTGGCATTTTCGGAAAGGAAGCCGTATCCGGGATGGATGGCGTCCACGTTGGTGATTTCCGCGGCGCTGATGACATGGGGAATGTTCAGGTAGCTCTCGCTGCTGCGCGGCGGCCCGATACAGACCGCTTCATCCGCGAACCGGACGTGCAACGCGTTGCGGTCGGCCTCGGAGTATACCGCCACGGTGGCAATACCCAGTTCTTTGCAGGCGCAGATGATGCGTAGGGCGATTTCCCCACGATTGGCTACGAGAATCTTCTGGAACATAGTCGGGTAGGCCGCTTACCGTTTCCGGCTCGGTCGAATTCCGAACAGCGGTTGCCCGTATTCGACGGGCTGCCCATTTTCTGCGAAAATCCGCAGCACTTCCCCGCTGGTTTCGGATTCAATTTCGTTCATCAGTTTCATCGCTTCGACGATGCACAGGGTCTGCCCGGATTCCACATACATGCCGACCTTCACAAACGGTTCCGAACCTGGGCTCGGCGACGCATAGTAGGTTCCGACGATCGGCGACTTCACGAGGAACAGGTCTTCCCCGCCGCGTAAATCCGCTTCGGCACTGGCTTCGGCGCCGGGCGGCGCCGCGGCCGGAACCGCGGCCGGAACAATGATTTCCGCCGCCGGCCGGGGTGCAGCAACGACGGCCGGGGTGCCCGGCTTCTTCAGCCGGATACGCAAATCTCCCCGTGAGTATTCAAATTCCTCGAGGTTGTGCTCGCTCATGAACTTCAGTAACTGTTCAATCTGCCCGATTTCCGGGTTCGCGAACGATGAACTGCCACTCGCTTTCGACGGCTTTTTCCGTTTCATGCCTGTTTTAGAGCTCAGTGAGATCCCGCTTGAGGCGGGTTAAAACTTCCCTGCCTTCGCTACCGACTGCAACATCATCTTCGATCCGAATACCACCCGAACCTTGCACATAAATGCCAGGTTCTATGGTAATCACATTTCCCGCTTCAAGTCGAATAGACTGCCCCTTGGCGATGCGGGGAGCTTCGTGCACCTCGAGCCCGACGCCATGCCCGGTACTGTGTATGAAATAGGAGTCCAGTCGGTGCTTCTTCAGAACGTCCCGAGCCGCGGTGTCCACTTCCCCGCAGGGAATACCCGGTTTCACGGCGGCAGTGGCGGCCTGATTCGCCTCCACGACTGCCCGGTACCAGTCTCGAATCCGCTGCGGGGCCCGACCTACATACACTGTGCGCGTGATGTCGCTGCAATAGTGGCCGAGTATAGCACCCAGGTCCAGCACGACCAACTCATTTTTCTTCAAGCGTTTGGAGGTGGGCCGGGCATGCGGCAGCGCCGCTCGCGGTCCGGAGGCCACGATGGTAGAAAATGCAGCCCCGGCCGCCCCACGCTTCCTCATCTGATAGTCGATTTCTGCCCCGATCTCCGTCTCTCGCACACCCGGCCGTACCAGGGTGAGCACCTGTTCGAGGACCTCGCCAGCGAGAATGGCCGCCTTTCGCATTACCGCCAGTTCCAGCGCGTCTTTTCGGGTCCGCAGCGCCTCGACGATGCCGCTCGCCTCAATCTCCCGGCAATTCACTCCGCTGGCCTTTCTGAGAGTCTTCCATTCGGCGACGGTCCACTGCTCCGGGTCATAACCGACGCGCCGCATGCCCCGCTGCTTCAGCCATTCGCCCACCGCCCCGTACAGCGCGCCGGTCTGCAGTTCGACGCGGATGTCCGGGGACTCTTCTTTGGCCTGGCCCGTAAACCGGCCATCGGTGATGAGTGTTGTTCCCCCCCGCCCGACGACGAGCGCGCCGGACTCCCCGGTGAAACCGGTCAGGTAATACCAGTTCGCCGGACGGGTCACCAGCAGACAGTCGAGCGCTCGTCTTTCCAACTCGCGGATAACGGCACGGCGTCTTTTTGAGAAAGGTTCGGTCATGAAAAAATCGAGGAGACCGGAGTCTCCTCGATGTAGTTTACCTGAAGATGGCCTGCGCGCTTCAATCCGACCATCTGCCCCGGTCGATGGCCCTACCCGGGGATGATGCGCGGGGTCAGGAAGAACAGGAGTTCGGAAGAGTTGATCGTTACGGCGCGTTCCTTGAACAGGTATCCGATCACCGGAAGACTGCCGAGGAACGGCACTTGGGTCACGCTGGTCTGTTGCTGGGTTACGATGATGCCGCCAATGACCACTGTTCCGCCATCGGCCACCAGCACTTTGGTCTGCGCCGACTGCGTATCGAGTGCCGGGATCCCCTGAACGCGGGGAATACCGTTGTCGATCTGCGTATTTTCGACCAGCACGTCCATGAAAACCGTGCCTTCGGCGGTGATCTGCGGAGTCACTTCGAGCTGCAACACCGCGTCGATGTACTGGACCGAAATGGTGTTGTTAATGGTGGTCTGGATGGGGATCTTGGTACCCTGCTTCACGATCGCCTTTTCGTTGTTCTGGGTGATCACCTTCGGCTTGCTGAGCAACTTGCCGACGCCCTTGGCTTCCGCGGCCGTGATATACAGGTCCACGGCGAAGTTCGGTGAGCGGTTGCCAAAATAGAAGCCGCTGGTCGGCGCGCCCGCGCCCAGGTTCACGTTAAAGGGAAGCCCGGTGCCGGAACTTCCGCCGCTGGTGGACGTGGCGATGAGCGGAGGCTGAGGCAGACCGGCGCCGGTGGTGATCGGGCTGATGCCAACGCTCGGAGCGCCGCCAAAAATCGTGCGTCCGCTCGTCGTGGTGCCCGCAAAACCCCACTGCACGCCGATATCCTGGCTGAAGGAACGCGAAGCTTGCACGACGCGTGCTTCAATTTCGACCTGTTGCGATTTACGGTCCAACTGGCGGATCAGATTGTCGATGGTCGGGATCACCGAAGGGATATCCCGGATGACCAGCTGGTTCGAGCGGTCGTCAGAGAAAATATCGCCACGCGCCGAGAGGAACTTCTTGAGCGTGTCCTTCATGACCGAAGCCTTGGCATAGCTGAGGACGCGGGTCACCGTGACCGGCGCCACCGCCTCGGCCTGGGCCTTCTGCAGGTCGCGCGCGGTTTCCGCTTCCCTCTTCAGGGTTTCGCGGGTCGCAACGCGCAACACATTCCCGTTGAGCTGCTTATCGAGTCCGTTGTTGATCAGCACGATGTCCAGCGCCTGATCCCACGGCACCTCATCAAGAACGATCGTCAGAGTGCCCTTCACGTTGGGGTCCAACACCACGTTGAGGCCGCTGATTTCGTGGATCAGACGGAAGAAGTCCTTAAGGTCCACATCCTTCAGGTTCACCGAGATCGGTTCCCCCGTATAACGGCCTGCGGGCGCAGCGTTCGTTGGTGCCGCTTGCTGGGCCGCGACGGTCGAGGCGGCCGTCGAGGCCTGCTGCACGGCTTGCTGGGCGGCTTCCTGGGCACTGGCTTCTGGCCGAGCCGGTTCCGGTTTCGCACTCACCGTTGCCAGGGCGACTGAGGGCTGGGTCAGTTCGTTCGGCAAGGGAAAATGTGGCGCCGCAACCGAGGCTGTCGTTGCACTGCGCTTGCTCACGACAGGAGCATTCGCAGTGTAGGAAACTGGTTTCTTGGTGCTGTCGGCCGCCGTCGAGGTTGCCGCCGCCGGCGTCGCTTCAACGGCCGGTTGCGTTTCGAGGTACACGACGACCGCGTCGCCTTCGTGCGCGATCTGGTAAGGCGCTGATCCGGTCAGGTCAATGACCACCCGGGCCACGTCCGGCCGGAATTGCCCGAGGCGCACCGCGCGCACCGGCGCAGAGACACCGGGGATCGAGGTCTTTTGGACGCTCAGCCGGGCACCGGCAAAATCCAGCACCAAACGTTCCGGATTCTGCATCCGCACGGCATGCACGTCGAGGCGTCCTGCTCCCTCGACGCGAACCGCCGCCCGCGTTGGATCCTGCGTGATTGCCACGCTCGAGATCACCGCCGCGGTCGTGCTCACGCCAGCGGACTCCTGCCCTCGAACGATCCCTGGGTTTCCGCCCAGCATCACGCTCGTCAGTATCAGGCAGCCACACCGTAAGGCCCGCCAGTTCGTCGTCATTGCTGTTCTCCTGCACTGGAGTAGATTCTCTTATTCACTTGCCGTTCCACAGGTTTCCCGAACGCGTCTTTCCCCATCTCGTGGAACGACACGCCATCCAACGCAATCTTGTCCACTTTTCCGTCGTACAACTGATCGCCTTCCCGAAGGAAATAGGTCCTCGCCTGCGGATTGGTCACCACGGCGATCATGCCGTTTGGCGATTTCACGATGCCGTCCAGCCGCAGAGAGGCCACCTGCAGCCCGGCTTTTCCCGGCGGTAGATTCTTCGAGGCTTCGGCCTGCGCCTTTTCGCGCCCGACCAGCGATTCAAAGGGATCCCGACGAGCCACCTTGACTTCCGGCTCGGCCGAGGCCGGCGCCGCCGCCACCTTCTTGCCTCCGGACTTCGCAGGCTTGACGGCCGGCTTGGACGTTGTGGTTTGCGCTTCGGCAGTGAACCCCGCCGCAGCTACCAGTAATCCGATTAGCAGTATTTTCAATCGACGCATGGCTCGCTCATTCCTGCTCACGGTTTTTTCACAGGCGGCACAGGTCCCTTTGCCCCGCCTGCTCCTGCCGGAGCGGTGTCAGCCGGCTTAGTGAAAAACGTTGTTACCGTAAACACTCCCGTTACTGTTTCGCCCGGGCGAATGGGGTACTTGGCGCCCTTGACCACACTGCCGCTCGGGTCGTCAAATTCCAGATCCCCGACGTTAATGATGCGCGACAGGCGGCTCAGCCGTGAGAAGAAATCCAGGACGTTGAAATAAGAACCATCGGCCTGGGCTTCAAACGGCATTTCATAGTGATAGTCTTTCGGCACGATATTCTGCGCGGTCAAGCGCCGCAACTGGACGTTCGAGGCGCTGGCCGCTCCCTGGATCTGGCGGATAAATTCGTCCACTTCCTTCTCTTCCGGCACGATGGTCTTCAGGGTGTCCAGTTGCTTATTGAGCGCGTCCATCTGCTGTTTCAGCTCTCCGTAGCGCTGCTTGTACACCTGCAACTGGGTCACTTCCTGGTTCAATTTGGTTCGTTCGGTTACAGCCGTGTCATAGGCCGACCGTTCCTGCGCCACCGGTGAAAAGGGGACATACAATCCTGCCAACACCAAAATCACCGCGATGGCCAGGGCTACCAGCCCCTGCATGATCACCGACATGTCTCTGAAAGGATTCGCCATGGCTTCCTTTTATCCTTTCTTCGCCGGTGCCGCGCTTGATGGGGCACTTTGCGCTGGCACGTTCGCAGGCTTGGCCAGCGGCGCCACATCGGGCCCGCTAGACGATATTTCTGCGTTGATCGTGAACAGGAAGGTCTGCACCGCGGTGTTCTTGTCGTCCTGATGCGATTCCTTGATCTCCACCTTCTGGAAATAGCCGGAACGCTTCAGTGCGGTGATGAAGTTGGCTACGGAATTGATCGAAGCGGCGGCACCGTCCATGGTTACCGTCGTGCCTTTCTTGCTCAGGGAAGTCAGCCACAGATTCTCCGCCCGCGAAACCGTATTGGCCACCTGATCGAGCAGTTCCTGACCGCCGGTGCGGTCCTTCTGGAGCTGTTCGATGGTGTTTACGCGCTGCTGCAGAACCTGCTTCTGCTTCTCGAAAGCTTCCACTTGAACCTTGATCTGTTCGAGTTCCGTCTTTTGTGCCGTCAATTGCTTAATTCGGCCGTTCTCTTCATTCAACTGGGTCTGCCAGGAATGGTAGAAGTAGAAGAGAAATAGGCCGCCCAAGAGCACCCCGGCCCCAATGAACACCAGCGGCATTGCCGCTCCCGTGTCCACCGGCCGCCGTGCGGTTTTAGGCCGCGTCTGTCCGAGTAAGTTTATGCGGATCATGGCTAGTCGAAGCTCCTCAGTGCCAATCCCACCGCGACCACCAACCTTGGCGCCAAATCACGGATCTGATCTTCACTGTGCTTACCAGGGTTGATGAGTACCTTCCGGAATGGATTCAGCTCTTCCACCGGCATCGCGAACTCTTCCCGCAGCAGGTCCACCAGGCCGGGCACCCGAGCCGTCCCGCCCGCAACCATGATGCGCTGGATATTCTCGCCGCTGGCTGTCGCGCGGAAGAAATCAAAAGTCTTTTGAATTTCCAGGGTCAGGATGTCGGAGACGCTGCGCAGAATCTGCCCCTTCTGCTCGTCCGTCACACTCGGCAGGGTTTCCCCCTTCTTCAGCCGCTCGGCGTCGTCAAAGCTGAGATCCAGCTCTTTTTGCAGGGCGTCGGTATACTGGTTTCCGCCGACGCTGACATCGCGGGTAAACAGCGGTATCCCGCCACGAACGATATTAATGTTCATCACGCTGGCACCAATGTTAAGCAGCGCCACCGTCTGCCCCGCATCCGGCTCATAATTCACTTCGAAGCAGTTCTGCAACCCGAACGCGTCGATGTCCACCACAACCGGGGTCTTCCCGGCCTGCGCGAGCACGTTGGTATGATTCAGAATCTTGTCCTTCTTTACAGCGACCAGCAGGACATCCATCTGCGAATCCATGGCTTCCAGTAATTGATAGCTCAGGTTCACATCGGCGATGTCGAAGGGAATGTGCTGGCTCGCTTCCGAAGGAATGCGGTCATACAGCTCTTCTTCGGTCATCAACGGCAGCGGCACCCGCTTCACGATCACCGAATGGCCCGAGACCGAGGTCGCTACGCTCTTGGTCTTGATCTTCTCGACGTCGAATATCTTGGTGATGGCGTTGGCGACCTGCGGCGCGTCCATAATCGCGCCGTCCACAACGGTATCCTGCGCGAGCGACTCCATGCCGTAGCTAACCAGCTCATACCCGGCCTTGGTCGTCTTCAACTCCACAGCCTTGATGGAGCTGGAGCCGATGTCCAGACCAACGAGCTGCTTGCTTTTCTTTCCCCCGAGTAACCACATATCGCGGCCTCTTTCCCTCACGCCTCGGCGAACCTAGCGGCGCCTTGCAACCACTTGGCTCATCTTGCGTTCCATCCATCGATCCAGGATCGTCTTCCTTAGTTTCCAACGATTTCCCAGCTTAAACGCAGGTATTTCGCCCTCTGTGATGTACCGGTACAGGGTGTCCGGGCTGATTCCCAGATACTGGGAAGCCTGCCGTACGTTCATCACTTCGCGCGATTCACTCACGAGGAACGCCATCCTATCTCTTCCCATGTCCCGCTTCGAGACATGCTCGCACCCGTTCCTAACTGCGGACAATTGATCCCCCACGGGTGCAACCTTGTTCACGTTATGTCATTGAGCGTGCCCGAGCGTCAAGCCTTTCTCTCCCGAAGTTGTCCTAAAAACATCGGCTATCGTAGGCAGTTGACCTGGTATTGTAGGCAGGTATCTCGATTAGTAGGGTTTCAGTGCTATCAGTACCACTACATATTGTGTTTTATCACCACAACCGGCCTGTCCCGCGGGACGGTTATCCTTTGCTCGCATTCGACTTGCTCTCGATCGGTTTTTGTCGGCGCGCATACAGCCTGCGGCCCCGGCGGACTAACTCCTCTCTTTATCTTTAGATCCCCAGACTCTTCCACAACTGCTCGACGCGCGCCTTGGTTTTTTCATCCATGACAATCTCGTCCGGCCACGGCCTGGTAAAACCCTCTGTCGGCCACTTCCGCGTGGCATCCACGCCCATCTTCGAACCAAAATCCTGCATGCGGGCGGCGTGATCGAGCGTGTCTACGGGACCAAGTGAAAACTGCACATCCCTTTCCGGATCGATAGCGCACAGCGCCTTCCAGACCACTTCGCGATAGTCATGCACATTCACATCGTCGTCGACCACTACCAGCACCTTTGTGAACATCGCCTGCCCCAGGGACCAAATCGCATTCATCACTTTGCGGGCGTGACCGGGAAAAGATTTGCGAATGGAAACAATCATCAGGTTGTGCACGATGCCTTCTGCGGGCATCGACACGTCCACAATTTCCGGATGGGTCATTTTCATCAGCGGCAGGAACACCCGCTCGATCGCGTGCCCCATATAGAAGTCTTCCTGCGGGGGACGGCCGACCACCGTCGTCAGGTACATCGGGTCCTTCCTGTGGGTGACGCACTCCACATGAAACACCGGATATTGACCGGCGAGAGAGTAAAACCCGGTGTGGTCCCCGAACGGCCCCTCAGTGCGCATTTCGTTCAGGTTCACATAGCCTTCGAGAACGATCTCCGCGTTGGCAGGCACTTCGAGTTCGTTGGTCTCGCATTTCACCAGTTCCACGGGCTCTCTTTTCAGGAAGCCGCTGAACATCATCTCGTCCAGGTCCGGCGGCAAGGGCAGAATGCCGCCGAGCGTCGTCGCAGGATCCGAGCCGATGGCCACGCTCACGGCGATCCGGCCATCGGGGTTCGCTGCGCGCGCACGGCGAAAATGTTCCGCGCCGTGCTTTTGGGTTTGCCAGTGCATCCCTGTGGTGCGCTCGTCGTACACCTGCATCCGGTACATGCCCACATTTCTCTTTCCACTCACCGGGCTTTTCGTAAAAACCAAGGGGAAGGTAATGAACCGCCCGCCATCCTGCGGCCAGCACTTCAGGATCGGGAAATCAAACAGATTCACATCGCTGGCCTTCTCTACCACCTCCTTGCACGGACCATCCTTGACCGTTTTGGGGAAGAAAGAGCCGAGCTCCATCAGTTTCGGCAGCATCTTCATCTTGTCGAACAGTCCCTGGGGCGTTTGCATGTCCATGAATCCGCGGATTCGGGCAGCCACATCGTCCAGTTTCTCGACCTCAAAGGCCAGCTCCATGCGCCGCTCACTGCCAAACGCATTAATCAGCAGGGGATAGCGAGAGCCCTTGGGCTTCAGAAAAAGCAGTGCCGCTCCGCCGGGATTCCCTTTTGGTCCCGGCAGCGATTGGGCGCGCTGCACGACTTCTGCAATTTCAAGAACCGGGTCCAATTCGGCAGACACCCGCCTGAGCTCGCCCTCTTTTTCGAGGCGCCTCACAAACTCCCGCAAATCCGCATATCCCACTTCATCCTCCAGGTGATTGCCGCCGACAGGCGCTCAACCGCTGACACTAACATGCTCTTCCGCAGCTTCGCAAAAGAAGGCAGCTCTTGAAGACGGCTGGTCGATGCAGAAGGAACCGAAACACGAGGGAACCGTTCGACCGGGCCTAGAACTCTTCTCCGGAGGTCGGCTCTCGGGCTCCCGCGCTTAGCAACTCCTCTGCATCCTTGGCATCTTTCTCCCGCACCCACAGCTTGATTCCGCCCATGGCGTTCGACCACAGCCAGTCCATGCGTACGACGTTGTCGTCCTGCAAAAAGCATGGAATGCCGGCACCCTCGAGAACGCTTTTCTCCACAAATGCGGCAGGCATATCCCGATATCGGCGCAGAATAAGGGGACGATCCTCAGCAGCAAATCCAGATGCCTCGCCTGGTTCAGGCAAAGGCAGGTTCCGCCATTCCTGCAGTTGCTGCCGGGCCGCAACCAGGTCTTTCGCCCGGACCAGCAGGCGGGTCTCCTCGGGGCCAGCGCCAGAAGCGGATTCGCGCTCGCCCGGGGCTTCCTCGAGCAGGTGCGCCATCATCCCCTGCTCGGCCAAGAAGTCGCGGGCCAGGGCGGCTTGGTTCCGATTCTGAAAAACCTCGAGAGGGTTGAGTATTTCTCCCTCAGCAATCGGCTTGGCGACCTGCGCTTCGGGCGTCCAGACGAGGCCGCGCCTGGCCAGCTCTTCGATCAGGGCAGTCCGCGCCCACTCCGTCAAAGCCTCAGGACGGCTGCCGACCTTTTGCAGTTCGAGGTCGCTCATTCCTCTGTATCTCGCCGCCAAGCGGGCTCGTTCCTGTTCAGGATCGATTCTTCCCATGGCTTGAACCCCTCCCTGCTCGGTTGCGACCAGGCACTCTCGGGCCACATTACCATGCCCGCAGCCCACTAAAATAGCGCCCCCTCCGACTCCCGGCCACTCGGATTTTTTTGAATCCGCCCATTCCGGTCGCGAGTTTGGCCCGAGCGACACCTGGCGCTGGACACTTCCCCAGCGCCGCCTCTATTCTGGATTCTGCCAGTTCCATGAACCGCATCTACCTCGATCACAACGCCACCACCCCGGTCGACCCCGCCGTCGTCGAGGTCATGCTTCCTTATTTTTCCACCGATTTTGGGAATGCTTCGTCGATTCATGCCTTCGGCCAGCGCGCCCGGGCGGCGGTCGAGACGGCGCGTGAGCAGGTGGCCCGACTCATCAACGCCCGTCCGCAGGAGATCGTTTTCACGAGCGGCGGCACGGAATCGGACAATCAGGCAATCTTCGGCATCGCAGCATCCGCTCGCCCGTCGCATCTCATCACTTCGTCGATCGAGCATGAGGCGGTCCTGAACAGTTGCCAGGCGCTTGAAAAGCAGGGCGTCCGGGTGACCTATCTCCGGGTTTCCTCGCACGGACTTATCGATCCGGACGATCTGCAGAAGGCCATACGCCCCGATACCGTTCTGATCACCGTAATGCATGCCAATAACGAGCTCGGAGCTGTCCAGCCCCTCGACGCGATCGGTCGCATTGCCGCCGAGCACGACGTCTATTTCCATACCGATGCGGTGCAATCGGCGGGCAAAATCCCGGTTGACTTCGAGGCCCTCTCGCTCGACCTGCTGTCCCTGTCCGGCCACAAACTGTACGCCCCAAAAGGCATCGGAGCCCTGGCCATCAAGACCGGCACCCGGCTCGGGCAGCTTCTGTTCGGGGGACACCATCAGCGAGGATTTCGACCGGGGACGGAAAACGTCGCCGGCATCGTGGGTCTCGGCAAGGCCGCGGAGCTTGCCGGCACCGCGCTCGGCGAAGACACCAGAAAAATCTCCGCGCTGCGCGATCGGCTGGAGCAAGGCCTGCTCGAAAGCGTCCCGGACACGCGCGCGAACGCCGCCGATGCCCCGCGCACGCCAAACACCTCCAATATCACTTTCTCTGGCATTGACGGCGAAGCGTTGCTCATCGCACTCGATCTGCAGGGGCTGGCTTGCTCGACCGGCGCAGCCTGCTCTTCAGGTGCCGTTGCGCCTTCCCACGTGCTTACCGCGATCGGATTACCGGCCGTCGATTCACGCGCCAGCATCCGCTTCAGCCTCGGACGCAACACCACCGCAACAGAAATTGATGCCGCGCTCAAGATCGTTCCCGCCGCCGTCGCCCGGTTGCGCGGACTCTCGCCCGCCTACAGAAAACAGGCCCCCGCGCATCCCTGACCCTTTCCCTGTAAAATAGAAAGGGCATGACCACCGAGCCCCAAGTCGAATCCCTGCCCGCCGCCTCCGGTCAACCCGGCCTGGTCGCGGTAGCCATGTCCGGGGGTGTCGATTCCTCGACCGTTGCCGCCCTGCTCATCCAGCACGGCCGTCCCATCATCGGCCTCACCATGCAACTCTGGAACCAGCGTCGTCTCCCCGAACTTCAAGGGGATGGCCCCGCGCAGCACCGCTGCTGTTCGCTTGATGATGTCTACGACGCCAAGCGGGTCGCCGAGCACCTGAGATTTCCGCACTATGTGGTCAATTTTGAAGAGCAGTTCGAGCAGCGCGTCGTACGGCCCTTCGTCGAACAATATCTGCGCGGCCGCACCCCGATTGCGTGCACCAATTGCAATACCGACGTGAAGTTTGAGCCATTACTGCGTATGGCGCGGCAGATTGGCGCCGAGCGGCTGGCGACCGGGCATTACGCGCGAATCCGGAAGGACGCCCAAACGGGCCGCTACCAACTCATGCGCGCGCGTGACGATACAAAGGACCAGTCCTACTTCCTTTGGGGCCTGCTGCAGGAGCAGCTCTCCCGCAGCGAGTTCCCCCTCGGCGAGTTGTCGAAGGAAGAAGTGCGCGCGCTCGCCCGGAGCGTCCGCCTTCCGGTGGCGGAAAAGCCGGAAAGCATGGAGCTGTGCTTCGTTCCCAACGGCAATTACGTGCAATTTATCCACGCCTACGCGCGCCACGACGGCCAGATGCTGGACGATAAAGAAGGGGACATCGTTACCGAAGACGGCACCGTTATCGGCCGTCATACGGGCGTGCACAATTACACCATCGGGCAACGCAAGGGACTGGGGTTCAGTTCCGGGAAACCTGTCTATGTCCTGGCGATTGATCCAGCGCGGAACCGCGTCACCGTGGGAGAGGATGACGCGCTGCGCGCGGAAACACTCGAAATTGAAAATGTAAACTGGATTTCCATCCCCGAACCCGTAGCAGCCATTCGCGCACGCGTGAAGATACGCCACAAGCACGAACCGGCTGCGGCCACCGTCGAGGCCCGGCCCGCCCAATGCGCCCGCATCACCTTCGATGCGCCGCAGCGGGCCATCACCCCCGGCCAAGCCGCCGTGCTCTATGACCGAGACCTGGTGCTTGCCGGCGGTTGGATCAAATAAAAAGCGCGGGCAAGGTTGCCCGCGCCGCTGAAATCCTGCTCAAATCGGAATCCCTAGATGAACAGTTCGTCTTCCTGCTCCAGCCGCTCCCCGGCAGACTCCGGTCCTCTACGGCGCGAACGCAGGAAATCCAGGCCCACCTTGATTCCTTGCACGATCGCAGAGGCTTTCTGCACCGGGCCGAGGAAACTCCGGCGCACTTGCGACCCAGCATCCTCGACGGCTTCGAGCGTGCCCGTCAAGATGCGGTCCGCACGCACCAATTGGCCGCGCAACCGGTCGGACGCTTCCGTGAAAACCTTGTCCATTTTTTGCGCCTGGGCACGGGCAAGATAGACCACTTGCGAAGCGTCTTCGACCAGCGCAGAAATCTTCGGTTGCGTATCGTCCAGTAGAATCTGCGTCCGCGTCAGGATCGGTCCCATGCGGGTGTGCAGATCGTTCACCATGCGGTTGATTGACTCGGTGGTCCGTTTCAGCTGCAGGAACAACCCGATCAGGATGCCTACCTGCACCACCAAGGCAATGGCGGCAACAATGCTAAAGAATTCCATCCAGAATTGCATTCACACCCCACCCTCTCCGCTCAACGCACGGGTCCAGCCACGCATGGAAAGCCAATCCGCTACGACTTGGACTCGCGCAGGAATGCTTCGCGGCCCGCTTCGACGGCCGCGCTCAAAGAATCCCGTTTGCGCGATGCAACGTCCTTGCCGCGCTCGATCAGTTCATCTGCCCTCTCCCGCAGTTCGCGGGCCTTCTTCTGGGCAAACTCCCGGCCGTCGTCGGCGCGCTTGCCGAGGTATTCCCGCGTCTCTTCACCCGACTTCGGTGCAAACAGCACGCCCAGAAGCGCCCCGATACCGATCCCCACTAGGAAGAAGCTAACTTTGGATCCAACGTTATCAGCCATGACAACCTCCACAAAAACCGTAACATAGCGGGTGGCAGGCCGCAATATCCCCTAACCAGCTTTTGAGCATATACCGGTTAATCGACCCTATCGGCCTGTTGATAGTAATTCACGATTTTTTCCGCGCTTTTTCTTGGCACCGTCTTGCTGAGCTCCTCGACGGTAGCCCGCTTCAGGTTGGCGACGCTGCCATAGCGCTGCAGCAGTCTCTCCGACGTCCGCGGCCCGATCCCCGGAATATCAAGTAGCTCCGTCCGGGTCTGGCGGGCGGCACGGCGCTGCCGGTGGAAAGTGACCGCAAAACGGTGTGTCTCATCGCGAATCTGCTGGATCAAATGCAGGACCGGCGAGTGGCGTTCGAGCACCAGGGGTTCCTGCTCGCGACCAAGGACGTAGAGAATTTCTTCTTTCTTCGCAATGCTGGCCATCGGCTGGTTGATGATCTGCAGGGCCTCTAGCGCCTGTGCCGCCGCGTGCAGCTGTCCAAGACCTCCGTCGATCAGGATCAGACTCGGCATGGATTTTTGTTCTTCGCGTAGCCGTTTGTACCGCCGGGTGACCACTTCGTGCATGCTCGCAAAATCATCGTTCTCCTGGCGCGCTCTGCCACCCGGCCCGGGCTCTCCCCGCACGATGAACTTGCGGTAGTCCCCTTTCTTCATGCGGCCTTTTTCCCAAACAACCATCGAGGCAACCGTGTCGGTCCCTTGCAGGTGCGAAATGTCAAAGCTTTCGATGCGCTCAGGAGGTTCGGGCAGACCGAGTGCGCTCTCCAGAGCTTCCGCAATGGCCTTCGATGTCGGCTTCAGGACACGAAATCGTTGTTCGAAGGAATGCTTGGCGTTGCTTTCGACCAGGTCCAGGATGGCCGCCTTGCTTCCCCTCTGGGGCGTGAAGATCTCCACCCTGTGACCCGCTCGATCGCTCAAGGTCTCTTCGAGCAGTTCGCGCTCTTCGAAGTCCATGGGGACATGGATCTTTTTCGGAAGGTACTCCGCTTCCAGGTAGAGTTGCTTCAGCAGCGATGGCACAAATTCATGCGGATCGAACGCCGCAAGTTCTTCCCAATAAAATTCTCGCCGGTCCACAATGCGCCCACCGCGCAGGTGGAACACGTCGGCGGCCACCAGCGGCGGTTCCGCGTAGTAGGCCAGGACATCGGTGTCGTCGCCTTCCGCCGCAGCGATGCGCTGGCGCTCCTCAATGTCCTCCATGGTCCGCAACAGGTCGCGATAGGAGGCCGCCTCTTCAAACCGTTCCTTTTCGGACGCCGCCAGCATGCGCTGCTCGATGCTGTTCATGAGATCGTGGCGCCGACCGTCGAGGAACATGCGGACATCGCGAACCGCTTCGGCATAGCGATCCTCCGTGGTCAGCCCCGCCACGCACGGTCCGAGACAGCGTTTGATATAGAACTGCAGGCACGGCCGCGGATGGGTTTTGCTGAGGTCCACAAAACACGAGGGCACCAGGAATCTCTTGTGCACGAAATGCAAGATGCGGCGGGCCAGGCTCGAGGGAAAGTACGGGCCGAAATAGAGCGCGCCGTCTTTTTTGACTTTGCGGGTGAAGTACACCCGCGGATACTTTTCTCCCATGGTCAGCTTGATGTAGGGGTAGGTCTTGTCGTCGCGAAGAACGACGTTGAACTTGGGCTGATACTGTTTAATGAAGTTGTGCTCGAGCGCGAGCGCTTCCCGCTCGTTCGCCACCACGATGGTCTCCAGATCCGCAATCTCGCGGGCCAGCGAGCCGGTTTTCGCGTCGGTCCAGCGCGACTCCAGAAAATACGAGCGCACTCGAGTGCGGAGGGAGCGAGCCTTGCCAACATACACCACCGTCCCGCCGGCATCTTTAAAGAGATAGACTCCGGGCTTTTCCGGCAATAATGCGGCTTTTTCGCGTGGCTCCATGTGGTTCGGGGTCTGCCGGGCGGCCTCAACAGCCCGCTCTTTTCATCTTACGGCCACTCTGGTCGCAATGGGAATGGCTGCGCCCAGCCGAAGCCTTGCAAAACGCCCGCGGCCCGGGAGTCGGATATACTTGGGGAAGAAATCGGCAGGCAGCTCCCGGTCTACGGGTTCGAACCGGAGAAAAAAGGGCATTCCTGAAGTTGAGAACGCGACGCATGCTTCTGACGGTGCTGTTGGCTGGAGCGGTGGTTCCCTGCTTCGCTCCCTTAGTCGCAGCTGCGCAGGATCCTGCCCCCGCCCCGGCACCCAAGCAGGATCCCCCGAAACCAAAGCCCAACGCCGACAGTGCCGTCCAATCGGCCGACGACCAGCCAAAATGGGATCCGCTGCGTGCGGAGAAAGACCTCGACGTGGGCAAGTACTACATGAAGAAGGGCGATGTGGATGCGGCCATCGACCGCTTTCAGGACGCCGCCGAAGCCAAACCGGGCTACGCCATTCCGTACCGCTATCTGGGCGAGGCTTACGAAAAGAAGGGCCAAAAAAAGCCGGCCGTAAAGGCTTACCAGCGCTATTTGGATCTTTTCCCGCATGCCGAAGACGCCGACAAAATCCGCAAGAAAATCGAAAAGCTGCATCAGGAAATTGATAAGGAAAAGAACTCCGGCTGATCAGCGCGCCAGATGATCCAGAAACTTGCGAGCCAAAGTGAAATGCGCGAACCGCTTTTCCTCCGCGCGAAACGCCGGCGAATGAGAAATCAGACTGCAACCGGAGCGCCGGGTGGGATGCTTCACGTGCAGCATCTCGTGGTATAGCACGTACTCCACGACAAATTGCGGGACACCGGGGCGGTCCATCCGGCGATTTAATACGATTTGATTCGGCCCCGGATCGTAACAACCAAACTGGCGGCGCCAATTTCGCAAGCTCCAGCCGATGTGCGGCCGCTCGAGCTCGCCAGCGAAATATTCCCGGTTGAGCCGGTCGAACAGGGTCGAGAGATCGTGATGCTGGCCCTGCGCCAGGGTCGGCACCCGGCGCACGCGGAGACTGCGCATCTTGTCGATTCGCCCGCGCATGCGGTCTGAGCGGGCATGCTCGAGATAGGGGAGCACCAGCGCGCGGGGAGGGCGGCGCCGGTAGACTCGCGCGAGAAGCAGTGCCGCTGCCCCCTCCAGCACCTCCATCGGGGCACGATCGAGCAGGTCGGAAAAACGCACATACACCAGATCTTCGCGGCGCCTGATGGTCAGCACCAGGCTGCTATACGGGTAGAACTCGACTTGAAAATGCGGCGGTCTGCCGTCACAGCCGATCCGAGTAAACATCCGCTGCATCAGCGCTTCGCCGCCCGGGACTCGCGTCGCGTTACGCCGTCGGGGACTCAACTTTTCCGCCTCACGGGCGGAGGAGCGGCCTTCTTTTTTGCCTTCTCGGCTTCGTTCATGGCGTCCTGGGTACCTTCGATGGCGTCATCGAGGTTGTCCTTGTAAATATCAAGTTCCGGCCCTTCCTTGGCGTACTTTTGCAATACCGCCAGAAAATCACTGGCCTTCGAAGCCATCAGGTCGATTCCCTGCCGGATATTCTCCTGCTTTGAGAGCGATACCTGAATAAGGTCCGCAGCATCGTCCACGCATCCACCATATGAGTTCATCAGGTAGTTCAGCATCTCCCTGTGCTTATTCGGTGAAGGGTGCTCGAGCTCGTACTGAAATTTCTTCAGCCGATCCTCTGCGAAGGTCAGGAAGAGCTTGACGCGCTCATTGGGCGTTTCCGCGTCGCGAATTTTGTCCGCCTCGATGTCGGAAAGGTAGTCCTTCTCCGGTCTCTGGGCGCCCGCAGACGTGCTCAGGGAGAGCGTGAGGAACAGCAGCAGCGAGCTTGCCCAGGAAATGGAACTTCCTCGCCGCTTCATTGTTTCTCCTCCGGAAGTTCAGCCACCTTCTCCGGGACGCTGCTGTGCTTGGGGAAAAGCAACCGGATTAGTGCATCGTCCATATCGAGAAGATCCTGGTGCACGATTTCGAGCGGCGGGCGCAATTCGTTCGGAGCGATCATCACGGTCTGTTCCACTTCGCGAATGCCCCTACGCACTTGCAATTCCAGGTGCCGGTACCCGGTCGGGTGCTTCTCTGAATCAGGTTCCTGTTTCTTCAGAAGCTCAAAGGTGGTCTTCACGTTGTCTCGATATTTTTCAAGGGTGAGCCCCACGGTTGTGAAATCCCCTCCCTCGCCGGCCTTGGTGGCCACGTCAAACTGCGCATCGGCGAGCTTATCGAGAGCCTTCACCTTGCCGGACGCGCGGGTTTCTTTATCGAAGCGGTCCTGCAAATCCTTGAGCCGGTCGGCGCTCCGGGCAGGAGTGCACGCCAGCATCACAAACGAGCACAGGACAGCCCAAAACTGCAGCCCGTTTCGACCGGTGCTATTTCTTTTTCTCGGCCCGTTTTTCAAGTACATGGATGCGCTGCGTCGCTTGCCAAACCTGATCCGGATTCTTGTTTTCGTCAAGCGCCAGAAATTTTCGATAGGCGTCCAGGGCGGGCTCAACTTGATTGAGTTTATCGTAACAGAGCGCCCGGATAAACCACGGTCCGGGCCCCGGCGTTTCCGTTTTGGCGATGACATCCAGCGTTCCCAAGGTGGCCTGGCAGTTCCCCGCCAGGTAATAGGTCGAACTCAGATCCTTCCAGTAGGTCAAATTGCTGCGGTCCAGCTCGAGCGCAGCTTTCAATTCAACCTCGGCATCGGCAAAATCGCGCTTCTGCAGGTAAACCCGCCCTAATCCGCCGTGCAGTTGCGCGTCGCTCGGGGCCAGTGCAATTGCCTGCTTCAGCGTCAGGATGGAAGCATCCATCTTTTTTTGCGCGATTTGAATGTCGGCCCTGAGCTTCAGGGTCTCGACCGCAGGAGCGCCACCCTCGGTAGCCTTGTCGAGCTCAGCGAGCGCAGCGTCGTTTTGGCCATCTTCGACCAACAGGTGGACCAGCCGCGTGCGCGCGGCCCGGTCCTGGGGCTGAACGAGCAGGTAGTTCCGATAGGCAGAAGCAGCATCGGGTTTCTTCTGCGCATCCAGGCTCAGCGCCAGGCCCTGCAAGGCTCCGGGCGATTTTGCATCCAGTCCGAGAGCCGCCCGGAATTTCCCTTCCGCGTCTGCGGGACGGTTTTCGGCCAGGTACACCCTGCCGAGTTGCTCCAGAGAATTTTCGTCCTTCGGATCCAGTCGCGTAGCCCCTGCAAAGGACTCCGCCGCGCCCGCCAGGTCCCCCGCGCGCAATTGCGCCGTTCCGAGCAGGACTCTCGGGCGGCTCTGCGAGGGCAGCAGCTCCACGGCCTTCTCGAGAGGGCGGACCGCCGCGGCAGGATCCTTTTCGAGGATCAGAATCCCCAGATTCAGCTGGGCCTCCGCCATCTTGGGGTCCAGGGCGATGCATTTTTCGTATTCCGCCCGGGCATCGTCGGGCCGTCGCAGCGCGGTGTAGGCGTATCCGAGTTGAAAATGAGCGTAGGCCACATCCGGTTTTTCAGCGATGAATTCTTGCAAGGGCGGGAGGGCGGCCGCGTAATCGTTCCGGTCCATGGCAGCCTGCGCTTCATCGAGCAGATCATTCAGGGGATTGCGGATTTTCTGTGCGTTGGCCGGCGGCGTTTTTGGAGCGGCACCCTGGCGTGCCTGGGCCATCGGTCCCCCGGCGCCAGCGGCAACGAGCGATACCAGAATAAGAACACTACGCGCTCGCATCAGCCCTCACTGGATGGTTGTTTTCCTTCGGCCGATTTCGGAACCGGCTTCTTCCCGGGTCCGTTTCCGTTTCCCAATACCTTAACCAGGAATTTTCCAGTGTGCGATTGCGCGTTCCGGGCCACCTGCTCGGGCGTCCCGGTAGCGACGATTTTCCCGCCCTGCTCGCCACCTTCCGGCCCCAGGTCAATCAGCCAATCGGCGCACTTGATCACGTCCAGGTTGTGTTCGATCACCAGCAGCGAAGCACCCGATTCCAGCAGCTTGCGGAAGGCCGCCAGCAGTTTGGCGATATCGTCAAAATGCAGTCCGGTCGTCGGTTCGTCCAAAATATACAGGAGGCCCTGATTTTCCGTCCGCGTCAGATGGGAGGCCAGCTTCAGCCGCTGGGCTTCCCCTCCGGAGAGCGTGGTGGCGGACTGCCCGAGCCGCAAGTAACCCAGTCCGATTTCGTTCAGCACCCTCAGCTTTGAAACCACCTTGGGAACATTCACAAAAAAGGCCAGCGCTTCGCGCACCGTCATCTGCAGGACGTCGTGGATATTCTTGCCATGGTAACGGACTTCCAGCACGCTGCTCTTGAAGCGCTGCCCGCGGCACTCCTCGCAGATTAAATCGACGTCCGCCAAAAATTGCATTTCGACGGTGACCGTTCCGTCTCCCTGGCAAGTCTCGCAGCGGCCCCCGGGTACGTTGAAGGAAAAATGGCCGGCTGCGTACCCGCGCCGCTTGGCGTCCGGCGTCTCGGCAAATACCTCGCGGATCGCGTCAAAGGCCTTCAGGTAGGTTGCCGGATTGGACCTTGGAGTGCGGCCAATCGGCGACTGATCCACAATCACGACGTCCTGGATGTATTGGTCGCCTTCCAGGCGATCACAGAACTCCTTGATGCTTGCCCCATTGCGCCGAGCCGTCAGCGCCCGGAAGAGAACGTTGTGCACCAGCGTGGACTTCCCCGACCCGCTCACACCGGTGATCACGGTCAGCATCCCGAGCGGAAGCATCAGGTCGAGATTTTGCAGGTTGTGCAGCGTGGCGCCGTACAGCCGTAGGAATTTCCCGGAAGGCTTGTGGCGGGTCGCCGGCACCGGAATCTTTGTCTCCCCGCTCAGATAACGACCGGTGATGGATTTTGTATCCTGCAAAATCTCGGCGTAGGTGCCGGAGAACAGCAGTTTGCCACCCAGCTCGCCCGCGCCCGGGCCCAGATCGAGAACGCGGTCCGCGGCCTCGATGGTGTCGGGATCATGCTCAACGACGAGCACCGTGTTCCCCAGGTCGCGGAGCGATTTCAGGATGTCGATCAGCCGCTGGGTATCCCGTGGGTGCAGACCGATCGACGGTTCATCGAGGACATAGAGGGCGCCGACCAGGTGCGATCCGAGCGACGTAGCCAACTGGATGCGTTGCGACTCGCCGCCCGAGAGCGTCGATGTCAGTCGGTCCAGCGTCAGATAGTCCAGCCCGACTTCGTCGAGAAACTGCAACCGGGTCTGAATCTCGTGAAGAATCTTGTCGGCAACCTTCGCCTGGCTCTCGGTGAGCTGCAGTTCGGTGAAGAATTTCCGTGCCTGTTTGACCGTCAACTTGCACAGGTCCGTGATGGAGCGGCCGGTAATGCGCACCGCGCGGGCCTCCGCCCGCAGTCGCGTTCCCCCGCACTCCGGGCAAGTCGCATAGCCGCGGTAGCGGCTGAGGAACACACGCACATGCAGCTTGTACTTCTTGCGCTCGAGCCAGTTGAAGAAGCCCTTCACGCCCTCGTACTTGTTCTCCGGATCGCCCTCGAGGACCATGCGGCGCTGCTCGTTGGTCAACTGACGCCACGGCAAGTTGGTCGGAATGCCCGCCGCGCGCATCCATTTGCGAGCCTCCTGGAACAGCACACGGTATCGCGGCTTGGTCCAAGGCTCGATGGCTCCATCGTCCAGCGACTTGCTGGGGTCCGGGACCACTAGGTTCAAATCGAAATCGATGGTATTGCCAAAACCCTGGCAACGCGGGCAAGCGCCGTAGGGATTGTTGAAGGAAAACAGCCGCGGCTCAGGCTCCTGGTAGAGTGTGCCGTCATTCTTGCATTCAAAACGCTCATTGAAGGTGAGCCGCTCGGCGGGATGACCGGCGCCATCGGCAACAAACTCGAGAATGGTTTCTCCGCCGCCTTCGCGATAGCAAATCTCGACGGAATCCACCAGCCGGGCGCGCGATTCCGGGCTAACCGCCAGCCGGTCCACCAGCACGTACACCGGCTTTGCGAAGTTCACATCCAGCAGAGACTCGGGAGAGGAAAACTCGTGTATCTTTCCGTCCTGATACAGTCGGTTAAATCCGCGTCGCTGCAATTCGAGCAGCGCGGGACGCACCAGTTCCTCGGGCGCCCGCGTTGCCGGCGTTTTTTTCTTCGCCGGCTTCTTACCGGTCAGCGGTGCTTCAGGCCCTGCCACTCTCAAGGTGTAGAGAACATAGAAACGCCTGCCGGGCGTGAGTTGCAGGATGCGATTTGCGATTTCATCCGGCGAATCACGGCGTACCTCGACGCCGCACCGGATACAATAGGTCTGTCCGCAACGGGCAAACAACAGCCGCAGGTAGTCGTAAATTTCTGTCGCCGTCGCCACATTGGAGCGGGGATTACGCGTGGAATTCTTCTGGCGGATGGCCACGGCCGGGGCAATCCCGGAGATCTCGTCTACGTCGGGCTTTTCCATGCGTTCGAGGAACTGGCGCGCGTAAGCGGACAGGGATTCCACATAGCGCCGTTGCCCTTCCGCGTACACGGTGTCAAAAGCAAGCGAGGACTTGCCGGAGCCGCTGACCCCGGTCACCACGGTCAAGGCGTTATGCGGAATCTCGACGGAGATGTTCTTGAGGTTGTGCACCCGGGCGCCGCGGACGAGAAGCACCTCTTGCTGCGCAGTGGTTGGAGGGATGGTTTGGTTCGTTGCCAAGGGAAGCCCAGTCAGTGCGCTCTGCGCACACCGCCTAAACCCCAAAGTATACGACTCCCCGCCAGCGCGGGCAAATGGGCAAAAGGAACGGCCCGGAACAGAACCTTTACTCCTGTTCCAGCCGGATGTGGCCGATACCGCCTTCGACGGTCAGGTGAATGGTGTTAGGAGACTTGCCATAGGCAGCGTTGACGTATTGCCCGCCGTCCTGTTTGAGGCCGGGCGTGTCGATCGATCCGAGGCCCCCGTGCACTGTGGCTACCACGCCAACCGTTTTCGGCAACTTCACCACGGCCTCGCCCACGCCTCCGTGGATTTCGGCGCGCAGGTCTTTGCCACGATCACCGGTGAGGTCCACAATCGCCTGACCGGCACCGATGTTGATTTCCAGCCGGGTCAGGTCGATTTTGGACAGGTTCAGGTCCCCGCGCCCCGCGCCAACATCGACTTTCAGTTCTAGAGGTATCTGCTCGCTCAACTTCAGCCGCCAGGAGTTGTCTGAATTACCAATCAATTGGTTGGAACTCTGCTGGGTGATCTCGAGGGACCCCATGCCCTTGTCAACCGAATACTCGACCGAAGGCGCTCCCCAGGACGGCCCCTGATAGAAGTCCCCTTCCATAAGATGCGCCGATCCGCCTTCAATTTTCAGTTCACCGGAAGGCAGGTGCACGGAGATGCGCACGGCCTTGGCGTCTCGCGGATCCACAATTTCGCTGCTATGGTCGCGATGCCCGGGATTGTCCGAGACGTGCATCCAACCATGATGCGCATAGACCCGCCCGTGCCATAAAAGAGCAGCCATCACAAGTAAGAAGGCCACGGTGCCAATCGCAGATCCAACCGGAAACCCCGGAGCTGCCCCCCGGTCCGCTCCTGTCCGCGCACGGTCCCAAAACATGCCCGCGCCGACCAGAATCAGCAGCAGCGGCCAATATTTCCAGAGCACCGGCCAGGGGTTGAAGTCCGGCAGCCAGCGCCAAAGCAGCATCAAGGTCCCGAAGCCGATCAGGAGCAGCGGCCCAACTACGGAACTGCCTCGCACACGAGGGTCTCGCGACATGCCTTCTCCTTCTGCTTTCTAATACGCGGGGAGCGCGCCAGATGTTCCACCGGCGCCCGACCAGGAAATCCTAGGCTCGGCAGCCCGCCCCGTCAATTCCCAAGGCCGCCTGCCCCGTGCTACAGTTCGCCCAGATATCGAACAGGAGCATGGGTTTATGGCCACGTTTGAGCGTGTCATCTGGGTTGTTCTTGACAGCGTTGGGATTGGCGCCCTGCCCGATGCCGGGGATTATGATGACCTTGGCCGAACCACCCTCGGCCACATTGCCGAATCGCGACCCCTGCGGCTGCCGAATCTGGTTAAGCTGGGACTCGCCAACATTGCCCCCCTGCGGCACCTGAACCCACCCCACGACCCGCTGGCCTCGTTTGGGATGGGGGCCACACGCTCGCCCGGCAAGGACACCACCACCGGTCACTGGGAAATGGCCGGGGTGTGGCTCGACAAGGCCTTCCCCGTCTACAAGCACGGATTCCCACCCGAGGTCATCCGCGCCTTCGAAAGACAGATCGGCCGCAAGACCATTGGCAACAAGCCCGCTTCGGGCACGGAAATTATCAAGGAACTCGGCGAGGAGCACGTTCGGAGTGGAAAACCGATCGTGTACACCTCCGGGGACAGCGTCTTCCAGATTGCCGCGCACGAGGAGGTGATCCCGATTGCCGAACTGTACCGCATGTGCGAAATCGCCCGTCGATTGCTTGACGGGAAGCATCGCGTCGGACGTGTCATTGCCCGGCCGTTCACCGGCAAGCCGGGAAATTTCTCGCGCACTTCTCGCCGCCACGATTATGCCGTCGACCCGCCGAAGCCCATGCTCCTGGACGTTCTCAAAGACCTGCACGTCCCGGTCTTCGGCATCGGCAAGATACACGACATCTACAACGGTCGCGGGGTAGACGACTACGTCACGACAAAGTCCAACGCCGACGGAATGGATAAACTTACGACTGCTGCCCATGACCGCAAGAAGGGCCTGATCTTCTGCAATTTGGTGGATTTTGACATGCTCTATGGCCACCGCAAGGACGTAGAGGGGTTTGCGCGCTCGCTCGAGGAATTTGACGCGGCCCTAACCGCCTACCTGCCGCTGCTCGGCCCCCGGGATCTTCTCCTTCTCACTGCCGACCACGGTTGCGACCCCGACGCTCGCTGGGAGACCACGGATCATTCCCGCGAGTACGTTCCTATCCTCGCCTATTCCCCCGCCCAGGTCCGGGGCAATAATCTGGGTACGCGGTCAACGCTTGCGGACATGGGGCAAACCATCGCGCAAAATTTCGGTGGCGCGATCCCGCACGGCTCGAGCTTCCTGCCCCTGCTCGGATAATTTGCTCCAATAAAGGCGTGGCGAGAGTTTGTGCCGTCAGACTGCGAATTGGTATTCGCTTCTGACCAGGCCAGCTCAATGCTGCCGGCTCTCGACGTGCCGCAGGTTGGTATCCTGCGGCAAAACGCCGAACAGAAGAATTCCCTCCCCGATCCGTACCGGCGCTCGAGTGAGGATCAGTCGTTCGATCAAACCTGCCCTGAGGAATCTCTGGATGGTGATTCGACCGTCGACGCAGAGATGCCGGGCGCTGCGGGCGGCAAGTTTCGAGACGATCTCGGCCGGGTCGCCCGCGATCTGTTCTACGACACCGTCTCTGGCAGCCGCCACGTTGAGCGGCCGGCTGCTGAGAACCACCACCCGTTCTCTCCGTACGGCCAGTCCCAAGAAGTGAGGACTTTCTGAAAGGTCCAGCGGCCAATAACCACCGTATCCACGCCGGCAAAAAACTCGTCGTAGCCATGCGGCTCGCCGCCGTCCGTCGGCAGCCAATCGAGTGCGTCCTTCGGCCGTGCAAGAAAGCCGTCGGCACGGGTCCCGACAAAAACGGAGATCTCCATTTTTGGTTGCTTCCTGGCGGGTGTCTGAGGAAACTGGTGCAATCCGGGTTGATCCCGGTGATTTACTTTCCCGAGGCGGAAGAGCCACCGCCCGGCGCGTAATAGCCGTTGCGCGTGCGCGCCGTCAGCTTGCTGTGACCGCGTGGCGGAATGACGTCCACGTGTACGCTGCGGAAGGTGCCGTCTTTGGCCGTGTTCGAGGGGTAATAGGCCAGGGTGTACTGATGGCGGATGTCGTGCGCGACCTGCTCGCAGATTGCGTGGACATCTTCCACATTTTCCGGGAAATAGGCCACTCCACCCGAGGCCTGGGCAATCTCCATCAAGGCCCGTTTCGCGGTCTTGGCGTTCTTCTTGCTTTCCTGCCCCAGCAGTCCAATGGTGTAAATCACCGTGTCGGTCTTCTGTATTTCCCGAATGGTTTTTTCGAGAGAATTTCGGCTGGTATTGTCTTCGCCGTCGGTCACGATCAGCAAAACCTTTTTTTCCTTATTTCCCTTTTTCAGGTGATCGAGCGAGCCAATGATGGCATCGTACAGTGCGGTGCTGCCCCGGGCATCGATCCGCTCGAGCGCTTCCTTCAACTCCGGAATACTGCTGGAAAAATCCTTGTCGAGATCGAGATAGAAATCGTCATTAAAGTTCACAACGAACGCTTCATCCTGCGGATTGCTGTTCTGAACAAGCGTTAACGCCGCCTCGTTTACGCGCGGGCGCTTGTCCCGCATGCTGCCGCTGTTGTCGATCACCAGGCCCATGCTGACGGGAATGTCTTCCCGCTTGAAGATGGAGAGCTTCTGCTCGACCTTGTCCTCATAAACGCGGAAATTATCCTGTGTCAATCCCTCCACGAATTTGCCGCGGTCATCCATGACGCTGGTATGCAGCACGACCAGGTTTACATTCAGGGAGATCTTCCCGGGGCCCTGGCTTCCCGGCGCCGATTGGCCCGGAGGGGGTGGCGGGGCGGCGGATTGCATCGGGATCTGGGCGCACGTTCCGGTTGCCCACACCAGGAAGACCAGGAAGGGACGGAGTGTCGCCCGACGGGCGGACTCAGTGAGCAGGCGCGTAATAGCCGGTTTTCGAGTAGACCGTAAGGGGCGGCAGGCCTTTGGGAGCACGGAGCTTGACTTTAATCTTGCGCCAACGGGCGTCGTGGACGTGATTGCTTGGTCGGTATCCCAGTACATATTGATTGCGCAGCTCCATGCCGATCTTGGACGCAATGTCCGGCAGATCATTTAGATGCTCAACGGCGAAGACGCGGCCACCGGTCAATTCGGTAATCTCGGCGAGCAGCGACGGACCGTTGAGTTCTTCCGGTGTACGATTTCGATATCCAAGCGGATCATAGATTCCGATGGCATAGAGCTGGGTGTCGGCCTCTTTCACCAACCGCTTGATATCGTTCTCGTTGTACCTGCTATGATTATCGCCTCCATCGGAAAGGATGAGCAAGGCACGTTTGGCGTTGTGTGCACCCCGCATCTGACTGAGACCCAGGTAAATGGCGTCGAGCAGGGCCGTGCGGCCCTTCGGTGAAGTGAGCATCATGCGGCTCTGCAGATCTTCCACGCTATTGGTGAAGGTACTGGTCAGTTCCGCGCGCTCGTTAAAACTCACCAGGAAGAACTCGTCCAGTGGATTGGCGGTCTTGAAAAACTCGAGTGCCGCTTCTCTCGCTTTATCGACCTTGTTGGCCATGCTTCCGCTGAAATCGAAAATCACACCGATGGAAATCGGAACGTCTTCCGCGGAGAAGCTGACAATCTCCTGCTCGACGTTGTCCTCGAACACCCGAAAGTTGTCCGGATCGAGGCCGGTGACCAGCCGGTTGTAGGGATCGGTCACCGTGACATTCACCAGTGCCAGATCAACCTCGGCGCGTATCACCTTTCCCGGCTGTATTTTGACCGACGGCGTGTCGTGCGAGATCGTCTCCAGTTTGGGGGCCATGGAAGTCGCCGGAGGCGCGACGAGTTTGGGGTCCGCAGGCGGATCTTGACCGAAAAGTGGGAGTGCAACGCACAGGACCAGCGCGCACGCGAAAGGGCGAATGTTCGCAAGCCAGAAAACTACACGCGTCCTGCTCCAGTCGCGTATCACGGCTCCCCCATCCCCTCGGGTCACCGAGAGGGCCGCGCGGAGATGTCATAATAGCACCGGTTGACGGGAAGGCAAGCCCCATCCGCAGTCCATCCGACTGCTTGTCGCCGCTCCGTCACCGTGTGTTAGCATCGCTTCAGCGTCCCCTCGGGAGCGTTACCCATGATTTCCGATCCGAGAGTGGTTGTGGTCATCCCCGCGCGTTACGCCTCTACCCGCCTGCCGGGCAAGCCGCTCGTTCCGCTTGCGGGCAAACCCATGATTCAACATGTTTATGAACGGGCCAAGCGTGCCGAAACGGTCCACGAGGTGCTGGTTGCCACCGACGACCGGCGCATCGTTGAGGCTGTTCAGGCTTTTGGCGGGCAGGCGCGCATGACTCGCGCTGAGCACCGTACCGGCACCGAACGCATCGCCGAGGTAGCCGCGCACGAGGCAGGCGATCTATTCATCAATGTGCAGGGTGACGAACCGCTCATCGATCCCCTGGCAATCGACGCGGCGATCGGCGCCCTCCTCGAGGAACCCGCAGCCCAGATTTCCACCATCGCTACGCCGATTCGACACGCCGGCGACATCATGGATCCCAACGTAGTCAAAACCGTGCTCGACTTCGACGACAATGCACTGTATTTTTCCCGCGCGCCCATCCCCTGGATTCGCGATACGCAGAACAAAGTCCACGTGAAGTACTGGAAACATCTCGGGCTGTACGTTTTTCAGCGCGACGCGTTGCTCGAATACCCCACCTTGCCGCAAGGCGAACTGGAAAAAGTGGAACAGCTCGAACAACTTCGCTGGCTCGAAAACGGCTGGCGGATTCGTGTCGCGGAAGTGCCGCACGACACCGTCAGCGTAGATGTGCCCGACGATGTCACGCGTGTCGAAGCACTGCTCAAAGGGGAAGCCCACCGGGAGAGTTAAACGCTCCTTCCGGGCCTGTTCGAACCACCTGGTCGGCCGGGAGGGCCGGTCTACTGCAGTTTCAACACTCCCGCAACGGTACGTATGCTGTCGGAACAAATGAGCAGGACGGTGTTTGGATTGGCGTAGTACCCCTGAAAGTTGACGGTGATCGACGGCGAGCTTCCGAGCACAAATCGAAAGAGGTTGTTCTTTGTTCCATCTCCGCTGATCGTCACTGTGCCGCCCAGTCCGACATTGCTGAACAGGGTCTTGTTGCTCAGACCGAGCTGCGCGTAGTCGGTGACTCCGGAAATGTTGCTGCTGGCGGCGCTCGAGAGCGCGAACTGGCCAACGAAGTCTTCCTGGTAGGGGACCGCGGTTGAGGATCCCAGCGTCACGCCGCTCCAGTTCAGGATGTAACTTCCAGCGCTTCCGCTGGCCGTAAAGGGCCCTCCCGTCTGCGCGTAAAGGGGGCCATCGGCGATGATTCCTTTGGAGGTTTCCTGCACCACCCCCTGGCCAGGCGAAAACAGATAGAAGATGTCACTGTAGGTTCCCCCGCCGGAATCGGTGAACGTAAAGGTCCCTCGTCCACTTCCCGCATAATTTGTGTCGATCGCATAGCTAGCTGCGGAGATATTCGAGCCCTGTGAGATGTGCCTATTTTGGCCGTCATCATTATCGTCGAGCGAAATAGCCGCGAGCCCGCCATTCCCGTCGGCGGTAAATCGTGCGACGCGTGTCACCGGCCCTTCCGATCCCAAAGTGGAGACGCCGGCGGTCAAATAGACGAAGCCGCCGGTAAACCCCGAATTTTCCGTCGGGATTCCGGCCTCTTGCTCGAGGGCGTCGCCTGCGGCGCCGCCGAGAGCGTCTTCTTCCAAAACCTTGATGTGCGTGCCGTCAACGATATAGAACGCGTAACTTCGTCCGCCGAAAGTCATCTCTCCCCGCCCGAAAGCGGACCCGTTCACGGCGTCCAACTGATAGGTTCCCGGCGTCACGACCGTAGGGCCGGATTGCGTCGCAGGATCGCCCTCGTTGGTGTCCATAACTCCACCCGTGATCGTGCCGTTCCCATCGGCCTTGATCTGCCCAATCATGGAGATAGGCGCCACGACCTTACCGGCGAAGGAGACGCCGTAAAAATCAAAAATGTACGGTCCGTTCACCGCGGCGGGAACAAAATCCGCGCTGGTTTGCAGGTTCAAGGTCCCGCTGCCGGTTGCATTCAGGTCGGTCTGGATCACCGTTCCGGAGCTGGCGCTCACGAGTGCCAAGTTCAATTGCAATCCGGCGGTGGCAGCCTCTAACGTGATCACCCCAGTCCCATTGGCCTGAATCTGGTAGGTCCCTCCGGTAAGCGAAATTACCGCTGCTGGTTCCCCCGATCCGAGGTCCAGCATATCCTCCAGGCCGCCGGTTATATTTCCGTTTCCGTCCGCCGTAAACGTGCCAATCCGCGCGATGAAGGCACCGTTCAGGTCCTGCCCGCTCATCGAATAGGCATACTGGCCTTTCAAGCTCGAGTTTGAAAAGCCACCGTTTGGCGGCGGTGGTGCGATATTCGACCCTCCGCCCCCGCAACCACTGAGGGCCAGGGCTCCGAGAGCAGTCACCGCCGAGAGCAGGCGCCTCACAAAATACCTCCCAGTGTCTCTGGCATCTTGCCGCAATCCTCCCGAGCCGAAATTCCCGCTGCTGTGCGCCTCACGATCGTGTCCTTCCTCTCGATGCCCATGCTCCGTTCTCCCGTTTGGCCTGAGGTCAACGGCCGTCACCAAGAACGTGGCCCTCCAGAGCAGAGCAACGGCAGTCTTTGAGCATAATCTCTTTCGCCGGACCAGCAAATTCACTTGTTTCGCAAAGCGGCCCGACACCGACATGGACAACCAGGCTTTGAAAGTACAGATAGTACTCCAAGGCGGCCGATCAACCATATTTTTGATGCGGTGACCGCAAGACTTTGCATTGACACTTTTGTCTCTTCCGAACATAATTCTATGTACGTCAATCCTGCGGAGGTTCGAGAAGCTCAAATCTGCTCGGTGCAGACGCGAGCGGCCCGGATGGCGCCAAAATATATTTTTGTTACCGGCGGTGTTGTTTCCTCACTCGGCAAGGGCGTTGCAGCATCTTCCATCGGTTGTCTCCTCGAAAGTCGCGGCTTTAAAATCACCATCCAAAAATGCGATCCGTACTTGAACGTCGATCCGGGCACCATGAGTCCGTTTCAACACGGCGAAGTCTTCGTCACCGATGACGGCGCCGAAACCGATCTCGACCTCGGGCACTACGAGCGGTTTACCCACGTAAAACTCTCGCGCGACAATAACTGGACTACCGGACGGATCTACGAAACCATCCTCTCGAAGGAACGCCGCGGCGATTATCTTGGCAAAACCGTTCAAGTCATCCCGCACGTGACCGATGAAATCAAGCGCTGCATCAAGCGCGTCTCGGAAGGCGTGGACGTGGTGATCGTGGAAATCGGCGGGACGGTTGGAGACATCGAATCGCTCCCCTTTCTCGAGGCCATCCGCCAGATGCGCCTGGAGTTGGGCGCGGAGAACACCCTGTTTGTGCACGTTACGCTGGTGCCTTACATCGCGGCCGCGGGCGAGCTGAAAACCAAGCCCACGCAGCACAGCGTAAAAGAAATGCTGGGCATCGGAATTCAACCGGACATCTTGCTTTGCCGGAGCGAGCGGCACATTTCGACTGAACTGAAACGCAAGATAGCGCTGTTCTGCAATGTCGCGGAGTCCTGCGTCATTTCGATGGAAGATGTGAAGACCATCTATGAAGTCCCGGTCGAGTTGAGCAAGGAAGGCCTGGATGCTCAGATCACCAGGTTGCTGCGGCTCGAAGACCGGCCTGCGAATATGCAACCCTGGCTGGACATGCTGCAGGGTCTGCACCATCCCAAAGGAGAAGTACGCATCGGCATTGTCGGCAAGTATGTTCAGCTCGAGGACGCTTACAAGAGTCTTCGGGAAGCGCTCCTTCATGGTGGACTTGCGCACCAGCACAGGACGGTGATCGAGTGGATTGAGTCGGAAGAAATCGATTCGCTCGAGACGGCGGAGAAGCGCCTGAGAGGTTTTGACGGCATCCTTGTGCCGGGCGGTTTTGGCAAGCGCGGAATTCAGGGGATGATCTATACCATTCAGTATGCGCGCGAACACAAGATCCCGTTCTTTGGCATCTGCCTGGGCATGCAGTGCGCCACGATCGAATACGCTCGGGACGCTGCAAGTCTCACGCAGGCAGACAGTACGGAGTTCGATCCTCAGACACCCCACCGGGTCATCTATAAGCTACGCGAGTTGCTCGGTGTCGACGAGATGGGCGGCACCATGCGGCTCGGCGCGTGGCCCTGCAAGCTCGAACCGGACTCGTTTGCTCACCAGGCCTATGGTAAGACTGAAATCAGTGAGCGCCACCGGCATCGCTACGAATTCAATCGCGAATATGAAAAGACGTTGCTTGCCGCCGGACTGAGGATCACCGGCCGCACTCCGGATGAAAATTACGTGGAGATCGTCGAAGCTCCGAACCACCCGTGGTTCCTCGGCTGTCAGTTCCACCCGGAATTCAAATCCAAACCGCTTGAACCGCATCCCTTGTTCGCCGCTTTCATTGGCGCGTCCCTCGAGCATAAAATCCAGAAATCGCGCTCGACAACCGTCTCGAGCGCTCCTGAGGCGAAACCCGTTGCTCCTGCGCTTCGCGCCGCGCCACAAGCGTCCGCCTAGGCGCAGACCATGGATCATTTCCGAGCGGACACCCGTCGACCCGCGCCCTGGTCGCCCGAGGCGCCATCTGCCCGGACTTCCGTTTGTCCTGGCGAATGCACGGTTCGAGGAACTGGACAAGCGCACCATGCGTTAAGTCCCGCGGACCAAGTCACGCTTCCGGCTGACGGCTCGCACCTTCCCGGGAAGAACCGATACGGCGGATCGATTCCAGGGTGCGCATCAGACCTTGCGGATTCGATGAGCCGGGTGCAGGCGGATTCTCCCTGGCTTTGCACGCCCGGGGGGCCCCGGGCCTCGTTGTGATATCTTCATTTGCAAGATGACTGCCACGCGCGAACTCACCCTCGGCCAGATCCGCCTCGGCGGAAATAACCCTCTCTTCCTTATCGCCGGTCCCTGCGTGATCGAATCCGAATCCCATGCACAAAGGATGGCCGAGCGGCTCGCGAAGATTGCCCTCGAGGCAAAAATTCCCTATATCTTCAAGGCTTCCTATGACAAGGCCAATCGTTCGTCGATCAACGCATTCCGCGGCCCCGGGCTCACGGAAGGCCTGCGCATCCTGGGCAAAATCAAAGCCGAGCTGCAGTTGCCGATCCTGACCGACATCCACGACGCTTCGCAGGCCGGGCCGGCCGCCGAGGTCGCTGATATCCTGCAAATCCCTGCCTTTCTTGCGCGACAAACCGACCTCTTGCTTGCCGCCGCGAAGACCGGCCGCGTCATCAACATCAAGAAGGCGCAGTTTCTTTCCCCATGGGACATGGGCAACGTGGCCGAGAAAGTCTCTTCGTCGGGTAACCGCAACATTGTCCTGACCGAGCGCGGCGCTTCGTTCGGGTACAACAATCTGGTTGTCGATATGCGCAGCTTCCCGGTGTTGCAGAGATTAGGCTACCCGGTCGTTTATGACGTTACCCATTCCGTGCAGCTCCCCGGAGCCTTGGGCCAGGCGAGCGGCGGTCAGCCCGAATTCATTGAAACGCTGGCCCGCGCCGGTGTCGCCGCGGGAGTCGACGGCATTTTTCTCGAGACCCACGATAATCCTGCAGCGGCTCTTTCTGACGGCGCCAACGCCCTGCCCCTGTCCGAACTGCCGCAGTTGCTCGGACGCCTGAAGGAGCTTTCTAACCTCGTCCGCAGCTGGAGCAACCGATGAGCCTCGACAGCGCGCGCCGGGTCCTGCGCATTGAAGCCCAGGCGATCGAGGATCTCCTCGAGCGGCTCAACGGTTCTTTCCTTCGGGCAGTCGATCTCCTGCTGAACTGCAAGGGCCGCGTCGTCGTGACCGGCATGGGCAAGTCCGGGCTCATCGGGAAAAAGATCTCGGCCACACTTTCAAGCACCGGCACGCCTTCTTTCTTCCTGCATCCCGCAGAAGCTCTGCACGGCGACTTGGGCATGCTGGCGCGTGGCGATGCACTTCTGGCCATCAGTTATGGCGGGGAAACTCCGGAAATACTGAACCTGCTCGAAGCTCTGAAACGCCTGGAAATCTCGATCGTGACGCTTACCGGCAACCTCAAGTCCACGCTGGCAACTGCGAGCGAAGAAGTGCTCGACGTCGGCGTGAAGGAAGAGGCCTGCTCTCTGAATCTTGCGCCGACCGCCAGCACCACCGCCGCCATGGCCATGGGCGATGCGCTGGCCATCGCCTTGCTTGAGCGCCGCGGCTTCCAGCGCGACGATTTCGCTGCGCTGCATCCGGCCGGCCGCCTGGGCCAGAAGCTTCTGCGCGTAGAGCACCTGATGCATTCCGGCGGGGCCCTGCCCCGCGTTTCACCGGAAACACCCATGCCGGCTACGTTTCATGAAATGTCTGCGAAGAAGCTGGGCATGACAACGGTCACGACCCCGGACGGCAAACTTGCTGGGATCCTCACCGACGGCGATCTTCGTCGGCTCATGGAAAAACACGGGGGCGCGACCCTTTCGATGGCCGCCGGCGACTGCATGGTGCGCACACCACAAACCATT
This sequence comes from Candidatus Acidiferrales bacterium, assembly GCA_963842585.1. Taxonomy (GTDB): domain Bacteria; phylum Acidobacteriota; class Terriglobia; order Acidiferrales; family UBA7541; genus Acidiferrum. The sequence goes on along the minus strand of CAWJHG010000006.1, from coordinate 177,305 downwards.
AGCCCCAGCCTGCTCGCCAGCGAGGCGCTCAATTTAATGGAAAAAAAGAAGATCACCTCGATCGTGGTGGTCGACCCGGCGACGCAAAAGGTCGTCGGTGTTGTCCACCTGCACGACCTCTGGACCCTCGAACTCATCTAAGAACACAACCAGGACCGGGACGGGTCCTGCCGCACCCATTGACCCCGGCCGCCGGACGGATTGCGCCGAGCGGCGCCTTCACTTGCGCGCTTGCATCGCTTTGCTGATGAAGTGCATGATTTCGGGTTTGATGGCGTAATCTTGCTGTGTTTTCGCTCGCCAGTTACCCTGGTCTGCGTACATCCTATTCAATCCCTGCTGCACTGCGGGATCCCCGCCGGTAAATTCTTCCACCAGCTTTTTCCAGCGCGCAGCCAGAGCTTGCGCCGCGGGGCTGGCCGGATGCTCCCCAAGCGCCGCCTCCACATCCGCAAGGAGTTGCGCCCACTCCCGGCTCACCCTCTCCTGCAATTCCGGGGACCACAGTTTCTTGCGTTCCTCCACCTTCTCCTTCGCCTGAGGACTGTAGTATTGATCCATCCAGTCGTTGTTGTTTTGCATCTCGATCTCCCGCACGATAGTTTGAAACAGCTTCCAGTCCGGCTCGCCGTGCCGACGCACCGACCTTTGCGCTGTGCGGATCGCCAGAATAGCCCGGTCCACCTGTCGGAGCTTCTCTTCGAGCACTTTCTGTTGTCTGCCGAGCGCCTCGCCCAGGTCTGCTTGCGCACTGAGCACCTGCCGGATCTGTTTCAGAGGCATCCCGAGAAATTTTAGAACCACGATCTGTTCCAGTCGCGCAAAATCCTGCATTCCATAGAGGCGATAGCCCGCCTGCGAACGCTGTTTCGGCCGCAGCAGCCCCATCCGGTCGTAATAGTGCAGCGCCCGCACGGTCACGCCAGCGAGGTTTGCGAATTCCTTTGCGCGATACAGTTCCTTGGGTCCCGTTTTCACGGTCATCCTCCAGAAGAATCGTCGAGCCTGACGCAACGTCAGGGTCAAGCTCTATTCTCTTTCGGTTCACTGACACTTGCCAGTTCGCCAGCAGGGATTCCTGGGAGACTGCTGATGATCCGCTTTGGTTGGCGGTCGGCAGCTCCCCGCTACCTCATCTCCCCTGAATTCCTGCTAGAATTGCGGATTCGGTAGGCAACGGAGGCCCCCGTGTCCAGCACCCGAAAAGTCTCAGCGGCTCTCAAGAAGCGCGCCGCACAAATCAAGATCCTGCTCATGGACGTGGACGGCACCATGACCGACGGCGGAGTCACGCTGCTTTCCCAGCCCGACGGCTCGGCGCTCGAGATCAAGACCTTCGACGCCCACGACGGCCAGGGTCTCACGCTCGCTCACACTGCAGGGATCCGCACCGGTTGCATCACCGGGCGCGAGAGCTCTGCCCTGCTCCGCCGCGCAAATGAAATGAAGATGGAATTCATTTATATGAAGCAACCGACGAAGATTCCTGCCTACGAGGAAATCCTCCGCAAAGCGGGCGTCCCAGAGTCGGCCGTGGCTTACGTCGGCGATGACCTCCCGGACATTCCCGTGATGCGCCGCGTCGGACTGGCCGTAGCCGTCGGTGACGCGGTCCCGGAGGTCAAGAAAGCCGCTCACTTCACCACCCGTTCGGTCGCTGGACACGGTGCTATCCGCGACGCGATCGAGCTAATCCTGAAATCCAAGGGCGTTTGGGAACAGCTGATCGACCAAGCTCGCGCTTGACTGCTCTTCGTCGAACGCGTGCCGTCCGGAGTTCCGATAACTCCATGAAGTGGCTTGACTTCCCATCACTCCGGCTACAGACTCTGCCAGGCGATCTGCCGGCCACGGGCGCCCGTGGCGCCTACAGGAAGGGAATGCTCATGCGAACAAACTACCTCGCTGTTCTTGTTGCTGCTATCGCCTACTGGTTTCTCGGATTTCTCTGGTATGGCATCTTATTCAACAAGCCGTGGATGGCCCTGGAGAAGATGACCATCGAGCAGGCCCAAAGCAGCAGTCCGGTGATCCCGTACCTGATTGCTTTCCTCCTGGAGTTGTTAGTCGCCTACTCCGTGGCGCAACTGTGCATTTGGCGCAACGCCAATACGGCCGGACGGGGCGCCTCCGTCGGCGTTCTGGTCTGGATCGGATTCGTGGGACCGATCGCCTTCATGAATTACATGTTCGAGATGCGGCCGAAGACGTTGTTCGCAATCAACGAGTTTTATCCGCTTGCCGGACTGGTTCTCATGGGTGCCATCCTCGGCGCCTGGACCAGGAAAATCGCCTGAATTCTGGACCTTACCATTCCAGGCATTCTCAGGCGATAATGGATGGGATCAACTTGAGAGTGAGGCCGACCTTGATGCATCCATGGCATGACGTTTCGCCCGGCAAAGAGCTGCCCCGCGATTTTCAGGCGCTCATCGAGATTCCCCTGGGGTCCAACGTCAAGTATGAGCTGGACAAGACCACCGGCCTGCTCAAGGTGGACCGCATCATCCATTCCGCTGTTTTTTATCCAGCCAACTACGGCTTCATCCCGCAGACGTACGCGGAAGATAATGATCCACTCGACGTTCTGGTGCTGTGCCAGGAACCGGTTCAGCCACTGGCGCTTATTAAGGCGCGTGCCATCGGGGTCATGACCATGATCGACGGCGGCGCGAGCGACGACAAGATCATTTCCGTGGCCACCAACGATCCCGAGTTCAGCGACTATCTTGAGGCGCGTGATCTGCCACCGCATCGGCTGCTGGTCCTCAAACGCTTTTTCCAGGACTACAAGCAACTCGAAGGCAAACAGGTGCAGGTTGAGGACATCAAACCGGCTTACGCGGCCATGAATATCATCGAAAAATCCCTGGCGCGCTACAAGGCGCTGCGCGAGCAACTTCGCGCCGAAACCCACTAACCCGAGACCCGATGAACCCTGCGCTCAAATGGTCGGGAATCTCTGTTCTCTTCCTGGCTTTAGCCGCTTACCTAGGGCTGAGTATCATGGCCGGCGGTCCAAAAGACGCCTTCTATATGATCCGCTATGCGCTTCCCCACATGCATCGCGGCACTCTGAAAGTTGGCGATCAAGCTCCGGATGCCCGGCTGATCGCGCTCGACGGTTCCTCTTCCTTCCACATTCGCGAAAAAACGAAAGGCCGGCCGCTGGTCCTGGTCTTCGGCAGCTTTACTTGACCGCCTTTCCGTCGCCAGGTTGGCGACATTCAGAAACTCTACAACGATTACCAGGACCACGTGGATTTTCTGACCATCTACATTCGCGAAGCACACCCGACCGATGAGTGGCAGATGAAATCGAACCAGAAAGAAAAAGACAATGTCTGCTATGCGCAACCGAAGACCATCGAAGACCGTGTTGCCATCGCCAATGATTTCACCAATCGTTTTAAGTTCTCCGTGCCGTTTGGAATCGACGAAATGAATAATGCCGCGAACGATGCCTACGCGGCTTGGCCGGAGCGGCTCTACATTCTCGATGAAAAAGGAAATGTGGCCTACAAGGGCGGCAATGGCCCGTTCAAGTACGATCCGAAGGAAGTGCGTTCCTGGCTCGCTGGCCGCTATGGCGAAGTGAAACAGTCCGAACCGGCCCCTCTAAAGAAAAGTTGACCGGGCCTCAGACGCCTGCCGGGTGCCTCGAGTTGTTCCGCAGCCCCCAGAATAAAGAAGAGAACTAACGGGTAAACGATACCCAGCAGGGTCGACGGCAAGGCGGGATCGTCCTTGAGTACGCCAATCAGGAAGAACACCGGGACAGCCACCCAGGCGGCCCGCACGAGAGTGCGGGTCCGTCGCGCACCGACAAGGAACGCAATTCCCGCCGCCAGCAGCATTGCGCCGGCCACGGTTCCGAGCGTACCCATGGTGAGCGGTTCGCTCTCACTGCGCAGAATACCCAGATAGACAACCTGCTGCATGCTGGCGGCGGTTTCAACGGCACCCGGGAGAATCGCGAACAGAGCCACCGGCATCGGACCCGGCCTGGTGAATTCTCCGGAACGACGAGGGTTGCAACAGCTACCCGACGGCACGAAAAAAACACCCAGGCAATGAGGGAAGCTGCGGCAAAGGACAGTGTGGCTCTGACGACCGCGCCGGTCCTCCGTCGTGAAAATAGTCCCACGCTTCGGAATTCCCAGAACGCCACGCACCACAACCCGGCCATTCCGCCAGCCCCGGCTCGTCCAGCGCTTCCGAGCCCAGGTCTTCAAATCCTTCCGCCATGTCACGGCCGAATCGGCCGCGCAACCCGGCAGGATATTAAGACCCGCAGGTCTCGGCACGAGCTTTTTTTTCGCGCCAGTCGCAACACAGAATCCATACGGGTGAACTCGGACTCGAGCAGCAGCTTGCCCCTTGCTGCGAGACGGTACTCGCGGCGGCGGCTCTCCCGCCGGGCGGCCGCTTCTGCGGCCTCAACTTCCTCGATCAGTGCCAGTACCAGCAGCCGCTGGAGTGTGCTGTAAAGCGTGCCCGGTCCCCTGCGAAACTCCCCCTTCGACAGCTCCGCCATCTGCTGCATGGTGGCGTAGCCGTGCTTGTCGCCGTCGGCAAGGGCAAACAACACGAAGAATACGGCTGGCGTCAGCGGCAGCAACTACTGCAATTCCCCGGGAATCCTGTTGGGCTTCATCGAGCCGGGTCCTCGGTCAGCTGGATCGGCCACAGATATATCAGTAACAGATATAGGCGTCGACGGAGAGTTTTCTCAGGGGAGATCTCCCCCCGGTCTACGCCGCCCGGGCCGTCCCGTCGTTTTGCGCCGTGCACGCGCGGACTGGAATTCGCGCTACACTGCAGGCGACCTCCCGTGAGAACGAAAAAAAAACTCTCCCGTCCCCCCGGTGCGGCCGGTCGCGTCGGCCTCGCCCGGGCGCTTTCGAAGCTCGGTTTCTGTTCGCGCTCCCGGGCCCTCGATCTCATTCAGGCGGGCAGGGTCCGACTGAACGGTTCGGTCACAAAAAATCCCGCATCCCCCGTGCGTTTGGGCAGCGATCGAATTCATGTCCATGACCGTCTCCTGGGCCCGGCCGAGAAGATTTACCTGGTTCTCAATAAACCCCGGGGGATCGTCACGACCGCTTCCGATGAGAAGGGCCGCGCAACCGTCTATTCCCTTCTTCCTCCGGACTCTTCCTGGATCGCGCCCGTCGGCCGCCTGGACCAAGCCAGCGAAGGACTTCTCCTGCTCACCAACGACTCTCTCTGGGCCGCCCGCATTACCGATCCTGCTTCGCAACTGGATAAGACCTACCATGTGCAAGTCCATGCCGTCGCCGGCCCTCAACTCCTTGAATCACTTGAACGCGGCGTTGAACTTCCCCGGGGCGAGGTTCTCAAGGCCAAACATGCGCGACTGCTACGATCGGGAGAAAAAAACTCCTGGATCGAAGTGGTCCTGGACCAGGGAAAAAACCGTCAGATCCGTCGCATGCTCGACGCGCTGGGAATCGAGGTCCTACGGCTCATCCGCATCCGGATCGGCCCCCTGCAACTCGGCGATCTGGCCAAAGGCGCTCACCGGCAACTCCGAACCGATGAAAAACGCGACATCGATCGGGCACTCCCCGTTCTGCGGGGTTAACGAAAAAAATCACGCTTACTTTTTTGCGTTGTTTCTCACGATTTCCCACGAATCCGCAGAATAAGCTGATACAGTAGAGAGTGACTATGAGCTTCTTCACTTCTCTGAAACATGACAAAACCTTTTCCTCGAACGTAAACTGGGGCGTCACCGCTATCATGATTGCCCTGCACTTGTGCGCGCTTGGCGCCATTTTTTTCTTCACCTGGAAAGCCCTGATTGTCTGCATCGTGATGTGGTGGGTCGCGGGCAGCCTGGGTATTGGCATGGGCTATCACCGTCTGCTGACGCACCGCGGTTACAAGACTCCGAAATGGATGGAATATTTCCTTACCACCTGCGGCACACTGGCTTTTGAAGGCGGACCCATCGCCTGGGTTGCCACCCACCGTATCCATCACCAGAACACCGACAAAGAGGGTGATCCTCATTCACCGCGCGACGGCGGATTCTGGTCGCACATGGGCTGGATCATCACCGGCCGCGCCATGCACCGCGACCGCAGCGAGTTGCTGCCGTATGTACCCGATCTTCGCAAGGACAAGTTTCATCTCTGGATCAGCAAGTGGCATGTGGTTCCCTCGGTGGTCGTCGCGGTCATCTTCTACGCCATCGGCGGCTGGCCCTGGGTCTTCTGGGGTGTGTTTGTGCGCTCGGTCATGAGCCTGCATTTCACCTGGCTGGTCAATTCCGCGACGCACATCTGGGGTTCACAGCGCTTTGATACCGGCGACACCTCCACCAACAGTCTGTGGGTGGCTATTCTGACGTTCGGCGAAGGCTGGCACAACAATCACCACGCCCAGCCCCAGTCCGCGCGTCACGGCTTCACCTGGTATGAGGTGGACATGAATTGGTACGGGATCTGGGTGCTACGGACGCTCGGTCTCGCCTGGGACATCAAGATGCCCAAACTGGCCGCCGATTCCGTCGACGGGCGCATCGCCGCCTAATTCGCTCGTGCGAATTCGGGTCTTCCCTGTCCTTACGCGCTTCCCGGGGCGCAAGGCTTACCGAGTAAGCCTTGCGCTCTTTCTTTTGATGGGCGAATGGTCGGTTGGAACGGCATGCGTACGATCGACAGCGCCCATCAGTCCCGTACGAGCGAGCTAGGAACCAGTTCCTCTGTTCTCACCGGCAGTCCAAATCCGTTCACCATGTTGCGGCGCTGCGCCAGAATCTGCTCCATCTCTTCGGGGGTGCCGCGCCCAGGCGGAACATGCGCGATTGCGTCTTCCAGCATCGCCCAGCTCACCTCGGAGGCAATGACGCTGTCCCGCGCCTGAGGGAGGCCCAGGTCTTTCCCCGCGAGGATGGACCGCGCAAACACGTCCACCATCACGTCCAATTTCTTGTCGTTGAACGCCGCCGTTTTGCGCATTGTCTTGTGCATCCCAAACAGTTCGATGGTCGCTTCCGCGAAATCATGACGCATGCGCGCGACACCCTTCGTGCCGATGACATCCACGTAGCAATTGTGAGGTTGTTCTTTCGCCAAGTGCCCATAGATAAATCCCTGCGTGATATCGAACACCACTCCATTCTCGAACGTGCCGTGCGCCTGCACCCACCAGGGGTCCGGGTGATTCCACATCCTTAACCCCTGGGCATGCCAACTCTGGTATTCGCTCCTTGCATACCACCGGGCCACATCGACGTAATGCATCCCGCAGTCATGGAACGGTGGGCCCTCCGGAGCATGGCCCTCCTGCGGCATATGGCCGGGGGTCATGTGACAGACCCGGATCACTGCCAGGTCGCCGATCTCCCCCTCGGCCATGAATTCTTGAATGTCCTTGTGGTACCAGGCGTTTCGATTAAAAAGATTGACCGCCACCAGGCGGTCGCTCGCTTCAATCTCGCGAACTAGCTGCCATTCCGTAGAGACATCGGCGCCAATGGGCTTTTCCGCCAGCACATGCTTGCGGTTAAGGAGTGCCTGCCGAATCTGTTGCGGCCGCGCATCTGCGAGGGTGAACAGTCCCACCGCATCAATGGAACTGTCGGCAAAGATGCGATCCGGGCGTTCGTAGATTGCCGCGTCCGGCACGTGCTGTGCGGCCAGTTCGCGCGCTTCCCGCCGGATGTCATACACGGCCGCAACTTCCCAACACTCGTTTTCCTGCATCGCGGCTACAAATCCACGCCCCATTCGGCCGTAACCGAGGATTCCTGCCCTAAGTTTTCTTGGCATCCGCGTCAACGGTAACCGCCCACCCTCTGTGGCGAGGTTCCAGCCGCAAAACGTCACGATTTCATCGCCTGCCCGCGCGGCAGCCTGCGATTTGGTCCACCTTTCAGGTTAAACGGAACCGGCCGGCCCTACAGTGATTATCATCACAACCGGATTGCCGGCCGTCCTGGCTTGTCGGGATTTCGCTGGCTCTCCGTTTCGCTCACAATCTGCTTGTAGTAGTATCGGCAGGAACAAATCCTGGCGGAGGAGCCCCGGAAAATGAAAGTCCCAAACAAACGATGCTGGGCACAGACGGCCTGCGCAATCGGCTTACTTCTTGCGGCCGGATGCGGCAAGAACGACGCGATCAACCAGGCAGAGAAGAAGGACGCGGTCAACGGCGTCCCCGTGCCGTCTCTCGCGGAGACCAAAGCGATAGCCCAGGAAGGATTCGTCTTCGGACTGCCCATCGTGATGTACTACACGTCGGCCTATGAACTGTTCGTCGATACCACTTCCTCCCAATTCAGGGCCCCGATCGGACAACTGTTCAACGAAGCGCGGGTCTTCACTCCCAAGGACACTGCGGTCATCACACCCAACAGCGACACGCCCTATTCCCTGATGGAGATCGACCTGCGCTCCGAACCGACCGTCATTTCCGTCCCCGCGGTTCCGAAGCCGCGTTATTACTCGGTGCAACTGACGGATGCGAATACATTCAACTACGGGTACGTGGGGAGCAGGACAACGGGCACAGGGCCGGGTGACTATATGATTGTTGGGCCTGACTGGAAGGACGAAACGCCTGCTGCTGTCAAACAGGTCTTCCATTCGACCACGCCGTTTTCGGCGGTCCTTTTTCGTACTCAACTTTTTAATGCTGCGGACATGCCGAATGTCGTCAAGATCCAGGCAGGTTACAAGGTTCAGTCACTGTCGAAGTATCTGCACCAACCCGCCCCTGCCGCACCGCCGAAGATCGACTATCTAAAGGCCGATGCAGAGATTGCGAAAAAAGAGTTTTGGCAAGTGCTCGATTTTGCCCTGCAGTACATTCCGCCCAGCCCGGAGGAGGCCGGGATTCGGGCCAGGCTGGCCAGCATCGGTATCGGTCCAGGCAGGAAATTCGACATGAAGGATTTGTCGGTGGAGCACAAGGCCGCCCTGCTGCTCGGGATGAAAGAGGGCGACGACGCGGTGGACAAATATATTGGCAGCGGCGGCAAGGTAATCAACGGCTGGAATGTCGGATCGTTTTTCGGTGATCGCGCTTTCTACAATGGGGACTGGCTGAAGCGGGCCGCTGCGGCCAAAGCCGGAATTTTCGGCAACAGCGCCGTTGAAGCGATGTACCCACTGACCAAGGTGGGTGGCAACGGAGAAACGCTCGACGGCAGCAAGCACAACTACACGCTCACGTTCGCCAAGGACAGTCTGCCTCCCGTGAATGCGTTCTGGTCGGTGACCATGTACGACGGGAAGACGCAGTTCCTCATCGACAACCCCATCAACCGTTACCTGATCAACTCGCCGATGCTCCCGGGGATGAAAAAGAACCCGGATGGCACACTGACTCTGTACATCCAAAAGGATTCGCCGGGAAAAGAGAAAGATTCCAACTGGCTACCAGCGCCGAACGGCCCTATCTATCTGGTGATGCGTTTGTACTGGCCAAAGGAAACTCCACCTTCAATCTTGCCGGCTGGCGAAGGGACTTGGCAGCCACCCGCCGTCGAGGTCGCAAAGTAGGTCCCCTTGTGGACAGCTACCGGGGCGACTCAAGACGGGCACCCTTTTCTTCATTCTCTTTGCGACACAAGTCCTCGATGAGCCGCATACCTTCCCGGGACCGGATCACGTAAACTCAAAGTATCGCAATTTGAGAATCATCGGAGGTTCAGTCCGACATGTCCTTGCCAGAGGCACGCGACCGGGCGGTCTGCATTCGAATCCGACGGCCATGAAGCGTCGCAAGCGAAAGCTGAAGAACCAACGGGACTCGAAGCCAACCGAGCAGATCGTCATCGAAGCCAGGAGCGACGGCCCGGCCGAGATACAGGTTGAAACCGGAAACTCGGCGAGCCCTGGAGAGAGCCTCGAGGAAACCGGGAATCCCTCCGGTCCCGCTGCAATGCTCGTTGCTCGGGACAAGCTTGCCCTGAACACCGTAGTACCAACCGGCGCCGACCGGCGCGTTCATCCGCGCTACGCCTTCACCGCTGCGATTGAAGTCATAACGGACGAGCCCGGCGGACGGATCAAAACACGCGTGCGGGATTTGGGGCAGCGAGGCTGCTATGTGGACACGGATAGACCCCTCAGCCTAGGAGTTGTCACCCATGTGTGCATCACGAAAGGTGCAAAATCGTTGGAGGCCCGTGCAAGAGTCGTCTACAACCAGCCCGGCAAAGGCATGGGCCTGATGTTCACTGAAGTGCAACAGGAACAGCTTGGAACATTGAATACCTGGATCGCCGAGTCCCGCGAAACCTCCTGGCTTGCGGATAATCGCCGCAGGAGTCAGCGGGTCCTGATGAAGATCCCGGTGCGCGTTCATGGTCAGGCCGGTGATGGATTGCCGTTTGAGGAGGAGACTCACACCCTGTCGATCAGCGGGCACGGAGCTCTGCTTGTCGTCGCCGCCCCGGTATACCGGGGCCAGAGATTCACCCTTTCGAACCTTCAGACAAAAGCGGCGCTCGAATGCATTGCGGTCCATATCGACAGGTTCCCCGGCGAGCAAACCCAGGTCGGAGTGGAGTTCCTGTTGCCCAATCCGACGTTCTGGCGCGTGGCCTTTCCACCGAAGGACTGGACCCCACGTCACCCCGACGCGAAATCCGGATAAACCAGCGACCGGACGGGAAATACCGCGCAGAAGGGCGCCTCGAGCCGGGCGATCCATTGCCCGTCCTTCTCCTCCTCTATTCTAGTTTCCCAGGCCATCTCCGGGTGCACGCCGCTGGGCACGTGAGCCCAAAAAGAGTGCGGCAGGAACCTGGGTGACAAGTGCAAGCAACGCCAGAGTGGCTAGTACATTCAAGACATCGGTTTCGCGAAAACTCTCGAGAGCAACCAGGAAGGCCGCGGAAAAGCTTCTCACCGTTGTCCCGAGGGCTAAGATTTTCCTTGTCTCCGGCGCCGGCCCCCCCAGCGCAAAGCCTATCCCGAAGGAGATAAGGAAGAAGATCAATCCGAGAACTGCGGCAGAAAGGTTCCCCATGCCGACTCCCATCGACAAATGGTTCAGGACGGCCACAAGGATCACCACCACCAGTGCCACATTTGATGCGAGCTGGGAAATGGGCTGAAGTCGCAGGCTAAGAGCCTCTCGAAAGGCCCGCAGACTTAGACCTGCAGCAAGAGACGGAACAATGACGACCACCAACGGCCTTGCAATTAACCACGCGCTGGCATGCGCTCCCGGTAGCAGCATCGGCAAAACGAAGGGCATGAAGAGGATCGTTCCAGCCATTTGCAGCGCCATCAGTCCGACACCCAGCGCAAGATCTCCCCGGGCAAACTCGACCAGTTTTGGCAGCATTGGTGCACCGCTGGCCGTTCCAAGTAACAACAATGCGATGGCCAGAGAGGGTTCAAGGGGCATGGCCTTGGTGATCAGAAAGGCGACCAAGGGGACCAGAATGAAATTGGCTGCCAACGCAGAAATAACCAGTCGAGTGGACCGGAGAGATTGCAGGACGTTCTGGAGGGAGAGGCGCAGTCCCGCGCTCAAGGAGCTGAGGACGACAAAGACGGTCACGGAAATGCGCGCAGCAAGTTCGAGAGAATTCGACACGGCGGAAACCCTTATCTCCGGCGGAAACGTGCAATCGAGAATCATAACCTGCCGGGCGGTGGCCTCGCACTGCACGGCCGGCTGCAGCAGGGCAACTGCTGATTATCCATGTTCTTGGGCTCGAACCAATTCCCGGTACTGTCAGTTTTGACAATTACCCCAGCCAGGAAAGCAAGGCTATCCTTGGGTGACTTTAACGTTTCATACGACTGGACCCGATCGTCCGCCCACTTTCTTTAGGTCCTCAGGACACTCGCCCGCAAAAACATCGGGAAGATCATTAAATTGGCAAGGAGAGTCTCATGAAAAGCAGGATGGCACCAATTCTTGGAATTATTTTGCTCTGGGGAGCGGTCGCGTTTGCCCAAGAGGCCCCGCCGAAGGTCGAAGTCTCGCTCGATTATTCCTACATCCACGCCAACCCGCAAAACAACAACATTATTCCGACCTTCTCTCTGAACGGAGGCGGCGGCTCAGCTGCTTTCTATTTCAGCAGGTATGTCGGAATCGAGGCCGAGTTTAATGGCTACGGCAGCTATACGCACAATTTCCGGATTCCATCCGGTCCCTCCTGCGACGCCCCGGCCGGTTGCCTCGTATCGGTGCAGGGCAATCTGTTCACCTACAACGTTGGGCCCGTCTTTAAATACCGCACACCCCACTTCGAGCCCTTCGTGGAGGCCCTGTTCGGCGGGGCCCACAGCAATTTTTACGGGAATCTTTACCAGGCCTGCAACGGGTTTGGGTGTTCGGTCGCCAGCAAGTCCCCGAGCAACAATGCCTTTGATTTCGTGATCGGCGGAGGCATCGATATTCCCGTCAACGAGCACATCGCCATCCGTCCCGTGCAGTTCGACTACTTGTTGACCCGCTTTGGCAATGATTTCTCGGCGGGTAACAACAACCAGAGTAATTTCCGCTTCCAGGCGGGTGTTCAGTTCCGCTTCGGCGGAGCTTCGTCAAGGCCCGCCAATCGCCCTCCGGTGGTGTCGTGCTCGGCGAATCCGACTCACGTTATGAGCGGAAGCGGGGACACGATTTCAGTCCGCGCCAGTGCGAGCGACCCGGACTTCGATCCGCTGATGTATACCTGGACGGCCACGGGCGGGACAATCGATGGCACCGGATACGAAGTGCGCTGGAGCCCCACGGGTTTGGCAGTGGGCACCTACTCCGTGACAGTGCGCGTGGATGATGGTCGCGGGGGTGTTACGAATTGCGCGGCGGATATCCGTGTGGATCCAAGACCCAATCGCCCACCCACGATCAGCTGCTCGGCGAGCCCAAGCTCGGTCCGACCAGGCGAACGCGTGCACATCATTGCGAAGGCCAGCGACCCCGACCGCGATCCACTTACATTTACCTGGCAATCAAACGGGGGCCGCATCGTTGGCTCCGGTGCGGAAGTTGACCTCGATACTGCGGGCGTTGCCCCTGCACACTATTTTGTGACCGGTCAGGTAAGCGATGGCCGGGGTGGTACGGCTGTCTGTCAACCCGAATTTACTTTGGAAGCACCTGCTCCCCCTGCGGTGGAAGCCAAACTTGCCATCCGCAGCATCTATTTCCCGACAGCCCTTCCTTCCCCCGGTAAACCGGATGCGGGGCTAGTGGAGAGTCAGCAAAAAACTCTTACGTCACTGGCGAACGACTTCAAAGAGTATCTTGCCAGCAAACCCGACGCACATCTCGAGCTTCAGGGCCACGCCGATCACCGGGGCAGCCAGCAATACAATCAGGCCCTTTCCGAGCGGCGCGTCGAAATCACCAAACGCTTCTTGGTTGGACTTGGAATTCCGGAAGCTAACCTGCTGACCAAAGCCTATGGAGAGGAAGACAACATGACACCCGAGCAGGTGAAACAGCTGGTCGAACAACATCCCAACCTGAGCCAGGCTCAGAAGGACAAAATCCTGAGCAACTTGAATGTGGTGACCCTGGCGCAAAACCGCCGCGTGGACATTACCCTCAGCAGTACCGGGCAACAATCCGTTCGGCAATTCCCGTTCAATGCCGAAGATGCCTTGACACTGCTCAGCCCGGGAACAACGAAAAAGCCCTAAGGCATGCTGATTTACGTTACTCAGCATGCTTCTTATACCACGGGTGCGGGAGCTTGCATTTCGCGTGGCTCGGATGGGTTGAGAAGGAACCTGGCCACGCGTAACGCTCCTTGCCCCTGCGGCAGCGGGGTGCTGGAGTTGCTGGGATGCAAAGCAGCCGACTCATTCCTACGGTGAACCCCCGGAGAACTGACCTGCAGTTGCGAAGAGTTCCCTGCGAGGGAAAGAGGCGGCCTCTTCCTCACCGCGCCCGTGGACCGTCTCCGGGGCGATCGAGCGAGAAAAAGGGCGACTGTGGTCAACAATCGCCCTGGGACTGTTTCTATTTCTTAAGGATCATCGAAGATTCCAGATCTTGGGATTCTCCGATTCTCTAAGCCGCTTCCAGGAACTAGGCGGTTGCGGCGCGGGTACTGAGAAAGTCCTTGGCCTTAGCGATCTCAGCATCCCATTTCGTGAGTTGCTCGGGTGTCAAGAACTTCTCGAGTTTCTCGCGCCCGGCGCTGCGATTTTTGGCGATATATTGAGCCAGATCTTCCTTCGAAACGTGTGGATGTTCGGCTCTGTATTCCTGCAACTTCTCGAATTTCTCGGTCAGAAAGCTCTTGAGACCCTCCTTCTGATGATCCGAGAGGTTTAGTTCTGAGCCGAGTCGCTTCAGTTCAACTGCAATGTTATTGAGTTCATCCGGAGTCATTTTTCTTCTCTTTCTTTCTGGGCAGGGTTGTTTGGTTCGTGGGATTAAAGGGCGGGGTGCCAGCCCAACTGCTCTTGACTGGTTGTGTCCTCGAGGTTTTCCCTCATGACACGTCGCTACCGTATTCGAATGCGATGCCCGAGTCAAGAGAAAGAAGCGGACGGCCACGGGCGGTGAGGACCTTTTCACATGGCGTTCATGAACACTCTCTGTCCGTAAAGCCGCTCTCTCAGCCGCCGGGCAAACAGCTGATTTGCGGTCCGCAACAAATGAACGCGCAAGTGGTGCGCAGAATGTCCCACCGGCACGCGCCTTGTGGAATGATGGATGCTAGAGAAAAGAGAGGCCTGTCGGGAGCGACCTTGCGGCGTTCAGAAGCCAATTTACGAGCTCGGCCATTCAGGCGAGGAGCGGAGTCTGATGTACGACTTGCGCCTCGAAGCGGAAACGGAAAGCAAAATCAGTGGCTGGCAAGGAACGCGAACATCTGGGGGACGCCTGAGACCAGGCCGTTCCACAGGATTTGAACTCCAATCGCGAATAGGATGAAGGCCGACAGGCGCATGAGAATGCTGGTGCCGGTCTTGCCAAGCAAGTGGGCCAGTCGTTCGGCTCGGCTATAGCAGATCAAGACCAGCAGGCAAAGGAGGAACATACCAAGCAGAGCGGCCAGAAAATGACGTGGGATACCGTGGATCAGGCCTGGGCCAGAGTCGTGCCGCAGATGAGCGCCGATCGTAATGGCGATGGAGATACAACCCGGGCCGACGGTGATCGGTAAGGTGAACGGGTAGAAAGCATGATCGAGCGCATCCTCCAGGGTCGGGGGCGCCTGCTGTGCCTCGGATGCATCGTCTTTCTGATTCAACAGGTTCCAACCCGTCGATGCCAACAGCACGCCGCCTGCAATCTGGATGACGACCAGGCTAATGCCGAAAAAACCGAGGATGGAAGTCCCGAACAGGAGCGACACGGCAAGGATGACGAAACTGTAGGCGGCGATTTTGCGGGCGAGGAGTTGCTGGGCAGAGGAAGGATACCGACGGGTCAGGGCGAGAAAGATGGGCGCGCAGCCGATGGGATTGACCACCGGGAAGAGGGTGGTGAAGGCGAACAGTACCACTCGAATGAACTTCAAAATGTCCATAGATCGCGTCCTTGCAAATGGAAACAAGCGCCTGTTGCAAACGGGCCGGAGAGGTCAGCGCGCACTTCCGACCCGCGTATCGGACAGGAGTGAATTCTTCCGAAACGGAAACAGGCGCGCCTCGTTTAGACAGAGTACTGCAACCTGGTGCTGTGATTGGTGAGATTTATCACAGTCCGTCCGTGGCTGAAAAGACTTTTATCATGTCCGGCGCTTTTCTGACCACCCGATTGGGTGTTCGGTCCATGCGCGAGCCAGATCCGGCGCATTTGCAAGCTCTACGACCGTGAGGTAAACTGCGATGCCCATGACGGATACTGCTTCCATGATTGGTCGTAGCATCTCCCACTATAGCGTCCTCGAAAGACTTGGAGGCGGAGGTATGGGCGTCGTCTACAAGGCCAAAGACACGCGCCTCGGCCGAAATGTAGCGCTTAAGTTCCTTCCCGACGACATTTCGCAAGATCCGCAAACCATCGAGCGATTCCACCGCGAAGCGCGCGCTGCCTCTTCTCTCAATCATCCGAACATCTGCACAATCTACGATGTGGGGGAATTTGAGGGCCGCCCCTTCATTGCCATGGAGCTGCTTGAGGGCCAGACTCTCAAGCACCGCATCTCTGGCAAGCCCATTAACATCACGGAACTCCTGGAGGTGAGCATCCAGATTGCCGACGGCCTCGACGCCGCTCACGCCAAGGGCATTCTTCACCGTGACATCAAGCCAGCGAACATATTTCTTGTCGACCGGGGGCAGGCGAAAATCCTGGACTTTGGCCTTGCCAAGCTCATCAGCCAGCGTCAGCAAGCCGCCGAAGCCCTCAGTGAATCCTCCCTGCACACACAGACGTCCGTCTCGGACGAGGCACTTCTCACGAGCCCCGGGAGTTCAATTGGCACGGTGGCCTACATGTCGCCAGAACAGGCCCGCGGCGAAGAACTTGACCCGCGCTCGGATTTGTTTTCGCTGGGGGTGGTCGTCTACGAGATGGCCACGGGGTTGGTTCCTTTTTCCGGTTCCAGCGTCGCTCTGATTTTTGACGGCATCCTGCATACCACTCCGACTCCCGCGACAAAGTTGAATTCACGGTTACCCCTGGCTCTCGAAAATATATTCAGCAAAGCTCTGGAGAAAGATACCGACCTACGGTACCAGACGGTCGCGGAACTCCGCACCGACCTCAAGCGCCTTAAGCGCGATCTCGATTCCAGCCGACGAGCAGCTGCCGAAAAGTCCGATTCCTCCAAGACAAATCCCGTCGTCGCCGCATCGACGAAAAAGTCCGTCGCCGTTCTCTATTTTGAGAATCAGGGTGGGGAGAAAGAGGATGAATACTTCCGCGACGGCATGACCGAAGATATCATCACCGAACTTTCCAAGATTACCCAGCTGCAAGTATTCCCGCGCTCGGAGATGCTGGCCTTTCGCGACAAATCAACTTCCGCTCCTCAGGTTGGCCAGCAACTGGGCGCCACCTTCGTGCTCGAGGGGACCATCCGCCGCTCGGGGAACCGTCTGCGCATCACCGCCCAACTCGTTGAGGGCTCCACGCGGCATTCCGTCTGGGCGGAGCGGTATGATCGCCAGCTAGAAGATGTATTCGCAATCCAGGACGAGATCGCTCGATCCATTGCCCAAGCTCTGCGGATCACCCTTACCCCCCAAGAAGAAAAAACCATCGGCGTTAAGCCCACCGAGAATACGCAGGCCTACGATTTCTACCTGCGGGGCCGCAGCTACACCCGGCGTGAGAACACAGACTACGCGCTGCAGATGTTCGATCAGGCCATCCAGCTGGACAAGAACTTCGCGCTCGCCCATGCCGGCATCGCCCACCTTTGCGGCCTTATCTATGAGCTTCGCGAGCAGAGCCCGGACTGGCTCTCCCGCGGACTGGCTGCCTGCGATCGTGCCATGGCGCTGGCGCCGGACCTGCCGGAGGTAATGGTCGCGCGCGCCCGTCTCTTCTATGCGCAGAAAAAATACGATGAATCCGAGCTGATGGCTCGCCGTGCGATCGAGCGCAAGCGCGATTGTGATGGCTCCTGGAATATCCTCGGCCGGGCGCTTTTGTCCAGCGGCAAATACGAAGAGGCTGCCAGAATCACCGAGGATGCCATCGAATCGAACGGCGATGACTACAACACCTACATTCCCTTCAATGTCTGCCTGGAACGACTGGGGCGGAAAAAAGAAGCGGAGAGCCTCCGCAATCGTATGAACGTGGTCCTGCGCAAACAGCTCGAATTAGTGCCGGAAGATGTCCGGGCCCGCATCCTGTTGGCCACCAATCTGGCCTATCTCGGGGAGGCGGAGGAAAGCATCCGGCACCTGCAGACCGCCGTCGCGCTTCGCCCCAACGACGGGAATACGCTCTACAACGCCGCCTGTACATATGGAGTCCTGCTCAGGAGAGCCGAGGCCCTCACCACGCTTAAAAAGGCGTTCGCCTCGGGCTATGGAAATCTGAACTGGGCCGCCAGAGATTCTGATCTGGTTTGCCTGCACGAGGATCCTGAATTCCGCGAGTTGGTTGGCCTCGGCGCGCTTCCCGCCCAATAGGGGATGTTTCCTCGGCCACTTTTGAACTCCGGCCACAGGAAATAACCATCTCCGTTCCCGGGGGATGAGTACATAAGTTCGTACCCCTGGGTACGTGCAGCTTGCGAGCGTGTACGGGAAAGTCCCTGGTTATGCTTCGGTGGGCTGCAGCAGGGCACGATCGTCCTAGCCGCCGCACCGACCCAGCACTTTTGAGCAAGGTAGGAGTTTTCAAAAACCGAGGAGGTGACCGATGGCGAAAATCATCGTAATCGGAGGTACCGGCACGGTTGGCAGTCAGACGGTCCGGGAGTTACTCAAGCGCGGGGCCGATGTGAGGGTAATGACTCGTTCTGCCGAACGGATCGCGTCTCTGCCAAAGGGCGTCGAGGGTGTGGTCGGCAACATGCTCCAGCCGAAATCCCTATCGTCGGTCTTTGCCGCCGCCGAAAAGCTATTCCTAATAACGCCGCTTGACCGCGATGAGACCGCCCAGGGCATCGACGCCGTGGATGCGGCCGTGGCCGCAGGAGTGCGGCACATCGTTTATCTTAGTGTCCACCAGGCCGACAAAGCACTCACCATTCCTCACTTCGTCTCTAAACTTCCGGTTGAGGGCGTCATTCGGTCGAGCGGCGTCGAGTACACGATCCTGCGGCCGAACAATTTTTTCCAGAATGATCTTCCGGTGCTGGATGCCATCCGCGCAGGTGTCTACCCGCAACCGACAGGCAGTGTTGGAATGCACCGCGTCGACGTACGCGACATTGCCGAAGTCGCGGCAACTGCTTTGACAGAGCCCGGCCATTCCGGCAAAACCTATTCCCTTGTGGGCCCACGGGCGTGGACCGGACCACAAATTGCCGAGACGCTGACAAAGCATCTTGGCAAGCCTGTCCAATACGTTGGCGATGATCTCAAAGCCTGGTCCGCGCAAATGCGTGCATTTATGCCCGGTTGGCTGGTGCGCGACCTGGAGATCATGTTCGAGCACTTCCTCGCGGCTGGTTTGCTTGCAACGCAAGCGGAGATTGACGAACTAACGGCAGTCCTCGGACACGCACCGCGCAGCTATGAGGCGTTCGTCAAAGAAGTTCTGCCCGTTTAATACACCATTAGCTCACCCGGCCGATGGAGCGGCCGGTGGGGATCGACTGCTTGCCCAGAGTTCTGGACTCTTCCTAGAAAAACAAAAGACGGTCTTCCCTGCTCCTTTCCCGAACCTAAACGAAGGTATCCAGCGAGGAGCTTTGGTGCCTCCATTCTGCTCCCGTCACGCCCAGTTCCACCCGGAAGCCATCTGCGCAGCCTTACTCTGTTGCCGCAAGGCATAGGATGCGAGGTCGAACGGCCTGTTCTCCGAAGTTCCCCAGAACATTGTTCCCGGATCAGTCCGCGGTAGCCGGCCACCCTTTCCGAGCGCCGACACAGTCAAAGCACTGCGACGGACTACTTAAACCGTTGGCCCGTCGCCGGGTCGAAGACGGCGTTGCGCAGAAACTCCTCGGTGGACCAGGGAGGGGCCTCTCCTCCAAGATACTGGTGGAACCACTCGAGGTGCGCCGTATAGTAAAGAGCCATCTCATACCAGCTCGGCCAGTGGCCGGCCTTCGAATAGATGATCAGTTTTGAGGGGACGTTCATTTTTTGCAGCGCGGCAAACATCTGCAGGGACTGGGTGTAGGGAACCCGATAGTCGCGTTCACCGGAAATCACCAGGCAGGGTGTCTGAAAATTCTTCACGAAATAGGATGGGGAGAATTTCTGATACAGGTCGGAGTTCCATGGCTGACCTTTGAAGTCCCACTCAGGAAACCACAGCTCATCGGTTGCGCCATAAAAAGAACGCAGGTCAAAAAGCCCCATCATGGTGGCGATCGCCTTGAAACGGGTGGTGTGGCCCTCAAACCAGTCCATCATGTACCCACCATAGGACCAACCCATGGCACCCATTCGGTCGGCATCCACGTAAGGAAGCTTACTTAGTTCATCGGTTACTTTCATGAGGTCTTCAAATGGCTTGCCACCATGGTCTCCCGAAATTTCCGCCGTGAAATCCTGCCCATACCCGGTGGAACCGTGTGGATTGGCGAATGCCACCACGTAACCCAAGCCGGGATAGACTTGCCAGTCTCCGCGAAAAGAATCCTGCCACTGGGACTGCGGTCCACCGTGCACGTTGAGGATCAGGGGGTATTTCTTGGAAGGATCGAAGTTGTGAGGCTTGACAAGAAATACTTCGATTTTCCTTCCATCCGCGCCATTTACCCACATGCGCTCTGCTGGACGGAGGTCTACCTCGTTGACGACTGCATCGTTGAATTGGGAAAGACGCTGCGGCGTCGAGGCTTTGCCGTCAGCCAGATCCACTGCAAAAATCTCCACGGGGTCGCTGACCGAACGTCGGGTGTAGATGATGCGGTGGTTGTCGGGGGAGAGAGCAAAGGAATCGATGGTCCGGTCCACCAGCACTTTCTCAATGGCACCGGACCCTAGAATCAGGCGGAAGAGGGGATTCTCGCCTTCCACAGGAGCTCCGAAGTAGAGAGATTTCGAGTCGGAACTCCACTCGAACGAATCGACCCAATTGCGAAACGACTCGGTGAGCACGCGTGAAGTGGCCGTCGAGCGGTCATAGAGGGCCAGGCGGAACAGATCTGACTCATAGCCGGGTTGTTTTTGCATCTGATAGGCAATGTACTTTCCATCCGGAGAGTATTTCGGGTGACCGTCAAAGGCGGGGTTCGCCGCAGTGATGTTGCGGGGAGGCTGATTGCCCGAAAGTGGAACGATCCACAAATCGGTATTTGTCGACGAAGCGAGCACTCGATCATGATTTGATTCAAAGACGAGTTCTTTACTGTCCGGGGAGAAATCGTACTGCAAGGATCCGCCAAGCTGAAAGGGAGGAGAATCGAAGTTACCCGGAGTCAGGTCGCGCACCATACCGGTCGATGCGTCGGCAAGCAGAAGGTGCGTGCACTTTCCGTCTTTCCATTGGGTCCAGTGGCGGTACAGCAGCGCATCGGCCATGTGAGCGTGCAGCGGCCCCGTCGTCCAGCGTTGTTCGATTTTCTTGTTGCAGGTATCGTCGGCGCCGCACTCCGGGTAAACGTCGCTAGAAAAGACAATCCATTTTCCATCCGGGGACCACAGCGGGTCGGAAATTCCTGTCGAAACGTTGGTGAGCTGCCTCGCCTCACCGCTGCGGGTCGAGATGACATAAAGATTGTCGTCGCCGTCCCTGGGGCTTACGAACGCGATCCACTTGCCATCGGGCGAGAAGACGGGTGACGATTCACCCTTGTCACCATACGTAAACTGGCGTGCCTGCTTGGAGTCGGCGTCCATCAGCCAGATATGGCTGATCTTCTTCGCCCTTCCGAGGTCGCTCGTGCTCAGCGTGAAGAGGACGGTCTTGCCGTCGGCAGAAATGTGCAAGTCTTCGATTCCGCGAAGGCGATAAAGATCTTCGATTGTGAACGCGCGTTTGGCTGCATCAACAGGAATTGCCACTAGCAGAAAGCACCACAGGAACCAGCACCATCTCCGCTGCATGAAGCACCTCTTTTTGGAGTGAACGGTGTAGACGACTCATGCATCTAAACACAGTCCGGTGCGCTCATGCCAGTTCTGGTGCCTGAGCCATGTTCTAGAACGCTGTTTTCTTTCCTTCTCAGCGTTGACCTAAATCGATATCCAGATTCGTTGGGTCCAAGCGTCAATCAACAGAAACACTCGCCTCTTTCGCCCATCAGGGCGCATAGCGGGTGAAGAGAAAGTCGCGAGCTTTGATAGGCTCGTGGCAGGGAAAGCAGGTCTTGAGCTTGGCCTCGTCGGCGGGTTTGCCGTCCTTATCAAATTGGGCGTACCCCCAGCCGCCTGTCGTGGCGTACCTTTTCGAGTCCTTGACCATAAACTGAAGGTACCAATCCGGAGCGGACCCGGGAACAAAAGACTGGGGACGGCCAAAGACTTTGTTGTTTTCCTCCGAGGGCACGTAGGTCCAGGCAATTCGGGCAATAATTGTGCCGTCCGGGAACGGAAGCTTCCCTTCCCGGTAGGCCTTGATCGCAATATCGTTGCCCAGAATGGCCCGGATATCGTTAAGATTGCCTTCTTCGTGGGCCACAGAGATCAGTTTCCAATCGCGGTACCCGGCGGGAATTTTGATTCCATAGATCGGGGTCGCCTCTCCCTCGGCCTGTCCAGATGCGCGAGCCATCCAGGCGACCGCTCCGGTCGTCGCTACAACTGTACCCAACAAGCAAGCGATCCAGCTCTTACGTATTCTCATTCCAATTTGCTCATTTAACATTCATTCCTCTCCTTTGAAGAATTGAAGCCCAACGGTTTTTTCGTGACCCGATTTCTGCCCGGGCACAAAAGCTGCCCTAATCCCCACCGACGTCAACGATGGCCTTGACGAAGCCTCGAGGAGCTATTCGCCGCAGATTGTGTTCGACAACACCCGTAATGGTTCGGTGCGCATAATTGCCCGAGAATTCCTCGGCATTGGCACCGGGGCCCCCTTGTGGCGCGCCATTGGTATCACCTTCGCGTGTGATACTGGGAGCGGTGATGACCGGACTTTCGGCAAGCCGTTTTCTCAGAACGTCAGACTTCGGCTCGCCTCCAGCCAGTGCGAGCCGCGAGCGATGGTTATGAATGACGATAGCAACGTAATCCGGGTTTCCGAAGGGCGCCGCCGTGCGGCCGAATGTTGGCGGCTCGGCCGAGCTTGTCTTGCTGGTCTGTGGTTCCACAGCGCTGCTCGCGTCGAGAAAGTGGCGGCGATTCTCGATCATCTCCCCCGGCATATTGTTTCTTTCCTCTGGTACTTAAAGTAGCGACGCCGTGACGCAGTGCAAGACAGACCGCGCGACTGCCCCGGCACCTTGTTCAACCGCCTCCCAAGCTCATTGCTCCTTCAGAAACTCCCGCACAAGCCGCGCAATCTGGTCTGCTGCGGTATCGAGCGCGAAATGCCCTCCGTCCACGAAGTGCACTTCAGCCTTCGGCACATCACGGCGGTAAGCTTCCGGCTCCGAGGGTTCGAAGGAGAGCTCATACTTCCCCCAAACCACCAGCAAGCGCGGCTGCTTCTCGCGCATCCAGGCTTGCCATTTCGGGTAGGAATCCACGTTGGTTCGATAGTCGTAAAACAAATCGCTTTGAATCTCGGCCTGGCCGGGCTGGCTGAGGAAGCAAAATTCATCGGTCCATAGGTCGGGGTCATAGCGTTCTACGTTGGGATCGTTCCCAACGTGGCGCGTCCGCGTCGTCGCCAGTGAAAGGAGATTCGTGCGCAGCGCGTTTTCGTTAGCAGCTCGATCGGCCCAGAAGGCCCTCCGCGTTTTCCAGTTGGGTCCCAGACCTTCGTTGTGTGCTACCGCGTCCTGAACGATGAGAGCTTCAATTCGGTCCGGATGAGCCAATGCCATGCGAAAACCCACCGGGCCCCCGTAATCCTGCATGTAGAGTGTGTAGCGCGAGAGCCCCAGCGCTTCCGTAAAGTGATTCATCATCCCGGCGATACGATCGAATGTGTATGCAAATTTCTTTGGATCTGGCCAATCGCTGTGCCCGAAACCCGGGTAATCCGGTGCGACCAGATGGTAGCGATCGGAAAGCCGGGCAAATAGGGGTTCAAACATCCGCGAGGAGGAAGGCAGTCCATGTAATAGCAGCAACACCGGGGCGTCCTTCGGTCCGGCCTCTCTGTAAAAAAGAGAAAGCCCATCGATCTGTGTGCTGCGGTAAACGGTCGCGTGTTCCATGAGCCGAGTGCCTCCTTGAGCATTCGTCAGCAAAGTAAATAATGCGAGCAGCTCAAAAACCATCAATACCGTGCTGAAGATCCGCGAGCTGACATGACCCATCGACCAGCTCCTCGAGCCCCTCGGACCTGGGCCGGAGGGCTTATTCCGCAGATTGCGTGGTGGGCTGATTTCACATCGTCAAAACGACGCGGAATTGTGCCGTGCCGCTCACCATTCGCCCATAAGCTTCGGCTGCTTTTTCGAGGGGATACGTTTCGATCATCGGATGTACGCCCTTCAATTCTGCGAATTGCAATGTATCCTCGGAATCGCTGGGAGTTCCCGTCGACCAACCCTGAATGGCTCGACTTCCCGTAATCAGCTGGATTGGCGTGACCTCAATCGGTTCCAATGTTGCACCGACCACCATAAGTGTGCCGTTCGGCCCCAAACCATCGACCAGTTCGGACATCGCTTTCGAGTTCGGCGCCGTCGCCACAATGACTCTGGCCCCGCCCAATTTTTGCAATTCTTTCGCAGCGTTCGTTGCTCGACTATCGATATACGTGGTCGCTCCCAGTTTTATCGCTAGTGCACCGTTTTCTATTCCTCGCCCAATCGCAACAACCTTGTACCCAAGCTTGTTCGCGAATTGAATTCCCAGGTGACCTAAGCCGCCGATTCCCTGCACGGCAACAAGCTCGCCGCCGAGCGCGCCGCTGCGTCGAAGAGCGTTGAACGTCGTAAGTCCAGCGCACAGCAGTGGTGCTGCCTCCGTGTCACTGAGACTGTCCGGTATCGCCGCCAGCGCTTCGACAGGTGCCACCATGTATTGCTGGTATCCGCCGTCATAGCTGATCCCCGCAATTTTCAAATTTCGGCAATTGCGAAAATCCCCCCGCCTACATTCCGGACATGTGCCGTCTTGTCCACCGTGCCAGCCGACACCGACGCGCTGCCCCTTTTTCCACACGGAAACACCGGCACCCAGCTCATCGATGATGCCCGCCACTTCATGTCCGGGAACGCGCGGATACTGAAGGCCGGGCCAAATCCCTTCTTTCACCAGCACATCACTGTGGCAAACGCCACAGGCCTGCACCTTAATCCGCACCTGTCCGGCACCTGGCGCAGGAATCTCGCGCTCCACGATCTCGAAATCGCCCCCCGCCTTGGATATCTGCGCCACCTTCATCGGCGCCACTGCGACCATTGTGGTTGCCATAACTCCTCCTATGATTCAGCGACTGTGGCGCCTCAGCACGGACAATTACTGGCGAGGTGAGCACACCATTGCCCGCCGCACCTTCGCCCTATCACCCCAAAGACAACTTCCAGCTCGAAAGGGATGCCGAGCGGAAGGCAGGCGACCCCAGATCGGAGACGGTCCGAGCTCGTTTCATTTCCGAATACGGTCTGCGGCAATTCCGCAGCGGCGTCAGCGACTTTCGACTGTTCGCAAATATCTCCTGGCCACCGACGCAGCGAGCCGTGAGTTCCAGGGATCGAGACCTTGACGTCCAGATGGCCATCTGACGTACGTGACGCACCTCCCTCCCGGCCGTCTGTCGTGTGCGTTTTGACGGTGTACAACACTTGTTCGAGAGGGGTTACGACGAATTCCTCTGCTTGTTTAGGTTGCGGCATTATGGACTCTTTTCTGAACCAAATTCATGTTTCCATGACCGTGTTGTGGGTCGAATCGGATTCCTGGTCGGTTCGCATCGACAGAACGGCGCAACATTTTGCGTTGCTGTCACTATAGGATGCTGCAAAGGGACAGGTCCCATATCGGAGGGGAGCGAAACGGTTTCCACCGCTAGTCGCGTTCATCTGCGATTCCTTCACAAATTGCCTGGTGAGTATTATTTTGCCCCGCTCGAAGAGCGAGTTCCGTCGATGAGTGGGGGAAAGGCTATCACAAAATCGGGCCCGGAGCATTAAATCTTGCCGGCTTCTCCGATTTTCGAACTTGAATGATGGGGCCCTGGCAAGAGACAGAAGCCTCTTGCCGCGCTCGGCGGGATCGCTCGTGGAATGCCCTGCCTCCCTCAGCACGTGGTGTTGCCGCCTCGGCCGAGGTCCTAACTGGGGAAAAAACCGGCCCTCTAATGCTGGTGCAACGAATCAGGTCTGAGTTGCCGGCAGATTGATTCAAGGAGGGTGGCGCCGTCGTCGTCCTGACCGAGGTCCCAAAACATCATCCCGCCGAGGTTCCGCTGAATGACATACTTGGCCTTCTGAGCTATAGACTCTGCGTCCTCATAGCTGATCATGATTTTCGTCTCCTTACTGTAAAGCCACGGCGCTTCAACACGGTCGTCCCAATGGCGCGTGTAAACGGGAAGATACCAGAGCGTGATATCTCGGTAGCTTACTGTGCCGTCGTCTCCAGGTCTTCCTCTATAGGGTTGATAAAGTCCGTCATTCTCATCTGGAACATGGGACCAAATCTGTCCATAAAACGGTACACCCAAAACAATCCTTTCCGGCGGCACTTCGTGATCTAAATACCATTGCACGGCAGCATCAGAATTTGCATATTTGATCGCATCTGCATCCAATGTCGAAATTGCGGACCAAGAAAATAGGCCGCTGTGATGAGAGGTGCGGTTCGGTTGCATCTCATTGAAGTCGTACCCCATAAGATTGAACCAGTCCACAACGTTGGCCATCGCTTTGAGAGACAGGTCATTCAGGTGATTTCGGTAACCTGTTGTGGCCACGGTAAGAAGCAAGTGTCGTCCGCGCCCGAAGGCGTCCAGACTGTCCCGCAACTGTTCCAGAAGGAGGACGAAATTGTCCTTGTCGTTTTGTCGCTTGTGGTCGGTGGGCTTCCCACCGGTGACGGGATACTCCCAATCGATGTCTAATCCATCAAAGCCGAACTTCTCGACAAGCTGAACGCAGGATGCAGCAAACTTCCTTCTCGCCGAGAACGTGGCAGCAAGGTCGGAGAAATAGGTTGAGCCGCTCCATCCCCCCACAGAAAGCAATACCAAAAGCCGAGGATTCTTGGCCCTCAACACTTTCAGAACCTTCATATTGGGCACATCGGTGGCCGGGTGCGCGAGTTCGCAAGCCCCTGTACTGGTAGGTTTCGCCATGGAGTAAATCAGGTGAGTTAGCTTCTTGACCGGAACCTCGGAAAGCTCATAACCGGGTCGTCCTTTTCCATAGTAGTACCCAACAATCTTTATGGTTGCTGCCTTGGTGGGCGCCGGCACGCAGAATGTCAGCCCTAAACAAATCAACGGAGACCACCACGCGGGGCCCGTACGCGTGAATATCAAATCCCTCCTCCAGTTTCAGAACGACACCACCTGATCAAACCCGTCGCCATGGTTCAGAATCACACGCTATACAAATTGGGATCCTCATCGCAGGTTTTCTGCGATAAAAATTATCGATTCCAGGGACAATCGGGGCCAAATCGCATGGATGATGCGGCGGATATCACCTCGGTCCTAATGAACGCTGCCCTCCCCGGGAAAAGAAGCTGTAGTGCGCGTGACTCGTCTGTTTTGCATGAATCGGTATCTACGCTAAGCACCCTGGCCACGCGCAACGTCTGTGCAATTCAATTTCTTCCGTCGCCCCTTCAGCCGTCGTAATAACGGCCATTCACCTCGTCACCGACGATCGCGAAATCACACTTCGACGAATCCATTGGGTCGGACCTCCACGAAAAACCAATGGATGGCACCTCAACTGCGGCCTCCATCTGGCACGTTGCCCGAGTTCCGGTGAATCGGAAATGTTTGCTGCTGTCCTCATACCGTACGGGCTCACCGTTCGCCTTCCAGACCATCTTAAAGGTCATTCGCGCCGGCGTGGCGATGGAGTCCAGTGCCGGCCACTTCGGCTGATCGACCACCGCAACTTTCTTCATCTCAAGCATAAGGCTATTTTTGTCTTCGCTGACGCTCAGAGCCCCCTCCGGCACAGGCACGACCCAGTAAAGTCCACAGGGTGAAATGGGAGGGTGAAAATCATGGATCTGATTGGCAGGGACAGACTGTCCCCGAAAGAGCGTGAGTCATATATGTGTGAAAGTTCCGTGTTGAACTGTTCGGCCTGCCCAGTATTCTCCCGACATGACCCCGTAGTCGGTTGTCGGGCTACCGAATGCGATGCGATTCCCCTTGTTATCGGTTCCCATGCCAACAAACGTGCTGCAGCGGGCGACACGACCCTTGAAATGGTAAATGTGGGAAGGCTCTAGATTGAGGGCTGCAGGCTGATTATGGCTGCCATTCTTGTCGAGCCAGGGAATTGGGTAAGGTTCAGTGCCGCCGTTCGCTGTCATCGGCTGCTGCGGCTGGAAGGCATTCATCGTCGCCGGATCCAGTACGGGAATTGCGGCCAAAGCACCAGCCTTCAATAAGGTCCGGCGACTGCAGGTTCGGCAAGAAGGAGCACGATTCTTCATGGGTTATCCTCTGCGCTGAAATCCTCGAGAAGGATCTTATAGCAAACTATCCTGGTTGGTACTTGATTTGTCTCCACATCCGGCGAATCAGATGGAATTTAGTCCGCCGGCCTTTGATTTTGTGATAACCTTTCGGGCGCTCACCGACGGGACTCGCTCTTCGAGCGAGGTAAGACAATAATCGCCAGGTCAATCGCGGGGTATTCGCGGACGTACGCGCCCGGATTCTGCTTTCCAATGTAATTGAGATCTTTTTATGACAGTAGGTACTTTTCAACAATGGTTGATTATTCAAGGGAAAGTTTTCAGCACTTTGCGAATATTCGCAGACCAAAAGCCGTCGCCTTGCGGAACAGCTCGAAAAAGTAAACTTATCTACCTAGAAAGCGAGGATTCGAATGGAAGCTCAAATGTTTCCGGTGATCGGGATTTGCGTTGGTTTCGACCCAACAAGAGAACTCTGCTAGTCTCTACCCATGCGAATCCGGTTGGGTTCGCGGTGGCCACTCTTTTCTTGGAGTGGCTCAGAGGAACTCCTGAACGTCGAAAAACTTTCGCTGGCTCAACTCTTTCATTCTGTGACCGAGTTGCATGGGAATTTCTGAGAAACGGAGAAGTAGATGAACCTTTTGCGCTGTCTTGCCGTACTGTGCTGTCTGGTTGGAACTTGTCGCGCCCAGTTGCCGGAGTACTATCAAACCATCAACCGAGTCACGTGGCTCACGCAGAACGTCGATGCGATTCTGCCGACGTGGGTTGCACTCGGAATGACGGATATTCACAAGTACGCGAACATCAAGGCCGTGGGGACTGATCATGGCAAGCCTGCGACCATCTATTCCTGGCAGGTTACGGGACGCCTCGGCAACCTGACCGTCAACTTCCTTCAGCCAGCCGAAGACCAGCCGAACTCCTACAATGATTTTCTCGAGAAGCATAAGGACGGCATCTTCTCGATTGTCCATGAGGTTCCCACCAGGGAGGCGATGGATAAGGAAATTCAGCGAATGGCCGGCCTCGGAGTGGGTGTGCTGCAGCAGGTTACGTTTGAAATCGACCACACGCCGGTGACCTACACGTACTTCAACACGGAGCCACAAGGCAAATACGTCCTTGGCCTTGTCTACTGGCCCGGCGGAGCGCCCAGGCCTCTCGAGCAGAAAACCGTTTCGCACATCGCTCCGGTTGTTCGCGATGCGACTGCCGTCACTGACTTCTGGAAGAAGATTGGCTTCCCTGGTTTTGAGCTGGAACATGCTCTGCCACGCGACGATTCGCGCTATCGCGGCCAGCCGCTTTCCCTGGCGTTTGAAGTTGGCTTTCAACGGGTCGGCTCCATCAGCTATGAGTGGATTCAGCCACCGTCTATTCCAGCCAACATTTATGAAGATTTCCTCAAGCGCCACGGCGAAGGCATCCAGCACATTGGCATGCCCGTAGACGATCTCTCCAAAGAGACTGCCGCATATGAAAAACTCGGCTTTCCGGTGTGGC
This sequence comes from Candidatus Acidiferrales bacterium, assembly GCA_963842585.1. Lineage (GTDB taxonomy): Bacteria > Acidobacteriota > Terriglobia > Acidiferrales > UBA7541 > Acidiferrum. The sequence continues at coordinate 147,582 of CAWJHG010000006.1, read as the reverse complement.
AGGCCGGAGCGTGGGGGGATATCGGAAAGCCTGATTCCGGGCAATATCACTATATGGATACGGACAAAATCGGTGGGGTGAGCGTTGAACTGATCCACGCCTATTAGCAGCCAAATCAGCCTGACCCTATCGGGTGCACCACCCGGTATACTCTTGACTCCTATCGGACCCGAAGAAGTTCACTCTTGTCTGGCATAAATTTCGGGGGAGCAGGTCAAAGCGTCGAAGACGCAGTCTGCGCTCATGATGACATAGCCTGCTTAGGCTCCGCTGACCGCCTGCCGTTGGTGCCATAACGAGCAAGGCTGCGACACCCATTGCGTCGAAGTCCGGGACTCGATGCGCTGCCATCTATTGCTTTTGGGGATAAACCTTTGACAAACGAACTTTTTGAAGACCTGGTCAACAAGGCGCTGAGTGACTTGCCTCCCAATTTACAACAACAGGCAGCAGAAATCCTCATTAAGATTATGCGCAATCCCCCCGGGGGGGGCGCCGGAGGACAGTCTCGTTGCGATTGTGCAAAGTCCTACGAATTTGCGATTGGAGGTTTACCAGAGCGCCTTCGATCACGGCACGGAGCAAGAGGTCCTCGAGAAATTGAAAACTGTGCTTACTGAGGAATTCGGCTTCTATTTCGGGTGTGAGCAATCAAAACGGAACTAACACAAGTTCCACTGACATAAATGATTAGAAGCTATTGCACAACCCTTCGTAAAACGATCATGAAGCAGGTGATATGAAAAAAACACCATAGATCGTTAGTGAACGATCGTAGCGCACGACCAAGCGTCGGAAGTTTCCCCACCAGGCATTGGTGCGTTCTACGATCCATCGCCGCTGGTAACGTCGTAAGACTCATCCGTCCTGGGTTGCCGGCCGAGCGCAATTCCTCTCGTGCGTACAGATCAGTTCGATTCCGCGCTGCCGCAAGCGTTCCCGCTGCGGATCGCTGTCGTGGGTTTTGTCGGCAATCGGCAGGTGGGCTTTCTCGTTCCCTGGGGTTCGTCTACCTTGGGAGATCCTCAGTCTGAAATGGAGGGCAAACTCGTCACTGCGACTGGCACACTCAGCCGCGGCCTATAGGCCGTTGACTCTGATTCGCACATCCTGTCAGTCGCTCGAGGACTTGCCTTGTTCGATCCAGGCTTTCGATATATATGTAGGTCACCTTTCGTGAACAACCATTGCGAAGTGCATGGAGAGTGCCGGATGCCTAGGCCTGAATACACTGCTTACGAGGCCGCTGAACCTTACTTCGATCTGGTTCGAAGGGCGCTAGGTGACCTCGTTGATGGCGAGCACTTCTTCGACATCGTCGCGGACGACGTGATCTACGAGGTTCGCTACGACATTTCCGGCTGGCCGCACATTATCGAAGGACGCGCCGACCTGATGGCCCGGTTCAGGGCCTACTGCGACAACATCGAGCTCCACTCCGCAGATAAGTTGATTACTCACAAGGCAGACAGCGGCCGTGTCGTCGTCATCGAATATGAGGTTCATGGAACGATCCTCGCAACCGGCGTGAAGTACAACAATCGGTTTTGTTCAATTATAAAGATCGACAACAGAAAAATTGCCCACTGGAGAGACTATATGGACTCTCTCGCGGCCTGGAATGCATTGACGACGCACGCTCAGCGGTAGTTACGCCGCCCGAGGACAAAATCCGACGTACCAATTTCAACCTCGGATGCTTTTACCGCGACGTGTCCGGCAAGTCAGGACTCAGCCCAGGCTTTTGCTCAGACTTTATTGATAGAAACCAAGCGCATCAAAATGAGAAAACCCGGCTCTCTGCAGCCCGCTTTTACCAGGGCTAATCGAGACCCGACGCTTCTGCACTTGGCTTTCTTGGCTGGCTTGTCGCTACTTGCGACTGCCGCTTTTGCTCCAAGGCCTGCTCTTCGCGCTTCATGTCGCCGTGATAGAGCCACATGATACCCATCTCTTCGGGCTGGCCGAAAACTTCCGGAGTCAGGTAGTGACCACGTTCTTGTTCCGTCTTCTCCTCCTCCACCGGCAAGGCCTCGAGCTGCGAGCGCCACCAACATGTACGCTCCTGTGAACGCGCCAAAACCCTACCAGATATCGTTCCAATTGCGCGCACCAGAGATTATCTTCGAGAGATGATCCGCGGCGAGGTACACATGTCTGCCTCCGAGGAACAGAGCCGAGGGCGGATGCAGTACAAGCGGGGGCAAAGGAAGAGCAGGTAGGCGGATGGCAGATTTCATTTAAACAGCTCCACGGAAGCGAACGGCTCAGCAGACCACGGCCGGAAGCGATTAATGGTGAACTTCGTTGGTTGTCCTGGCTTCACTTCCACGTGCAGGTAGTTGTAGTCCTCCTTGGGAGCTTCGCCCTTCCAATACTGGTCCAGCGGATAGCCATCGGGGACCTTGATGTGCGTCCTGCCGGGGAGAATCGGGTCTTGTTCCGCGCCTCCACCGCCGAGTACGAAGTACTTCACACCGTCCACTTCGTAAGCCTCGGTCGTGTGCACGTGTCCGTTGAAGACCACGATGTCCAAGTCCTTCGCATACGCGGCAATTGTTTTGTGGGGATTTTGCGCTTCGGGGATGGGTCCCATGCCCGAACGGCAGAAGGTGGGGTTGTGGAAGGTGATGAAGACTTTCTTGGTCCCGGCGGCCTTGGCCTCATCCAGCCACACGCGTAATTGCTTCATCTGTTCTTCATACGTGGGCCGGGTGCCAGTCCAGCCGGTGGGGTCGCGATAGTCGTATTTGCCGGTCCAAAGGAAGATAAAACGCGCGCCTTCAAAATCGAATTTGTAGGTCAACTGCTTGTCGGAGACCCCAAGTTTCCTCAAATAGGGAAACGAGGCCAGCAAGCCTTCCACATCAGTGTCGTCCCACACTTCATGATTGCCCACGGCGGGAAAAACACGCCCATCCAGACCAGCGGCCTTTAACTGTTTGTCGGGATGTGGCAATTGCTTCAGCACGTCTTCATTAACCAATTTCCAGTAGGGATTCTCAGACGGTTTGCCACCCTGCCTGCCCCACCAAACCAGATCACCCGTGCTCAGCAGAAATTTGGCATTGTCTTTCCTGATGTCATTCACCACCTCGCGCGCAACCCAGTCTCCGCCATCCAGCCGGAACATCGTGCGGCTCACTCCAGGCAGTAGCTTTACGTCCTCCACTGACGCCTCAGTGACCCAGCCTTTGTCGACCTTGAGTGTGGTTACTTCGCTTGCGGTCATAAAGGGCATGACGATCTGTATCAACTCATGATTCGATGGGTCGTACGTGAGTTTCACGTATTTATCGACCATTTCTTGAGAAACTTTTGCAGGAAGCACGAGTTCAAACATGTCCACCATGAGTTGGCGAGCTTCCCCTTCTTGTTCCTGCTTATACGGCAGGTACATCATGGAGCGCGAGTCGCCGTACACATCAAAGGAAAATCCGGAAGCGGGATCTGATGTGGACTGTCGTGCGGTCGTCGCGAAAGGAAAAACCAGCACAAGAATAAGCGCCAAGATTGAGAAAAGTTTCGTCATGTCTCTCTCTCCTTTTGATTGTTTCCCCGCGCAGGGACTGATGCTCAGCCAGATGCGCTCATATGCAAGGGCGAATCTATTAGGGTTGGAACGGCGCTGTAAATTGTCAAAAGTGACAGTCTGAAACGGCGAATCGCTTGAGCTTCGCGACAGCCCGCAGCCCGTGCTGGCGGCTCAGTCTCCGAGTACGTGTTCAATCACTGTTTGGAGTAATTTCAATTCTCTGGGCAATCGCGCGCCGTCATTGAGTTACCAGAGATGACAATTCCTTTACCTGACATACCGCGGGGAATTTATATAATCTCACGCCAATTGATCTTTGGCGAAGTTCAATTGTCCCCTAATCGCCTCGACCAGGCTGCTGCGCCGCCCAAAGTCATAATGAACGAGATTGAATAGGTGCGAAACGGCCATCAGAGTGACCTTAAATGGGGAAGGACGATAGTGAGACCCAAGTCACTGTTTAGGACGACGTTGGTCTTCCTTTCATTCTTGTTGGTTCTTAGCTTGTTCGTAGCTCCGAGCAAAGTGGGCTCGACCTTTAATGTCTCTGCCAGGATAGATGACAATGGTTCTACCACTCTGACGGGCTCCATCACTATCAACACTGCGACGGGTGCTATCGACGGATTTGATTTTGTCGCCCCAACGTTGACGGTGGGATCGACGGTACTACCGGGACTTACGTTTACCCCGGAGATGTCTACAGGGAGCAGGTCACTTGGTAAACGCCGAGACCGTCCATGTAAAGTCCGCCGCACAGAACCACGGTCGTTGTTGCATCGGCCCTGACCTATGCAATGAAAGAAGTCTCCGCCGATTTTGAAGAGTCAGCCGGTCGCAGAGTCCGGGTAAGTCACGGACGCGATCAGAAGGCGAAACGAATGCCGACTGTCGGAGCAACGTTGTTGTTGTAGAAGTAGGGGACGCCGGGTTTATGAGGAATGGCGATGGCCAGACCGCCGGTCACATAGGAACCCGCAATTCCGGCATAACCGTCGAAACGCTTCGTGAAATGATGATCCGTATAGAACGACCCCTCGTTGAGGGAACCTGCGCAGGAACTGCGGTAACCTGCTGTGGGCGAGCAAGTCGCCGGAACACGGAAGTCGTTCTGCCGCTGTTGATACCAGGCGAATGTGAAGTCGGTTTTGCCGCGGTACGTGTACTTCACGCCCGCCCACCAGACCTGTACCAATTTCTCAGAATCAAGATTGTTGTCTTCGACTCCGCTCATGATATAGCCGCCCTGGTCCGAAGCGCCGACCCCCAACGGGTCCGTCGGGTTATTCTGCCAGATGTATTCGTACCCGGCATAGAACTTGAACGGATCCCACGTATACTTCACGGCGCCCATGATGGCGCTGTTGTCGGTCACGATGCCATATACGGTGTTGGTCGTGTCAATCAGATTGGCCCCGGTGATCGGGTTGGTATTGATGCTATTGGTGGTCGACTGATATGGCGCCGTTGGACTCTGCGGGCCCAGCAAGGGGTTCAATACGCTGATCGCCTGGTTGTAGTGTTGGAAGACCACATCGGCGGAGAATTTCCCATGGCCTCCCCCGACGTCGAATCCATACGCATTGTTATGCGCCGACTCCGGCGTACAGGTGGCGGCAGTCCACGTTGCAGATGCCGAGTAGCAGCCCCCAGAACCATCCGCGAATTTATACATCGCGCCGAAATGCACCGGCCCGTAGCCGATTCGATATTTCAGGGCGTCATCCCAGCGGCTGTCCTCGGTGTCGCCGCCGCCTGCCATCGTGCCGTTATACCCGATGTAGGAAAACGCATAGGCGCCGCTGGCCGGATCGTAAACGAGCATCGCATCGGTGCCTAGTGAGCGCTGACGACCGAAGGTCAGCGTGCCGAAATGCTCGGATGATACACCACCATAGTATTCGTCATTGAAGGGTTGGCCCGCTCGCGCGCCGTCGATGGCGAACGAATAGCTTGCCCTGGGAAGGCCGTTGTTGGCGGTCTGGGTGGCCGATGCGTTGGCCAGCAGGCCCGACTGCGGATTGATGCCAGTGGAAAGGTTGAACACAACGGACCAGCCAGGCAGAAACTCTTCCTTGCCCCGGACGCCCAGACCCGTCTGCTGCAGGTTGTTTGGTGCGACCACGAATCGATGTTGATAGCCGTTTCGGTTCACCAGCGATTCGCCTTCATAGTTGTAGCCGTTTTCCGGTAAGCCGTGGCTGACCCACCCGACACCGACGTCGTACGCACCGTACAGCGTGATGCCGTGCCACGTCAGTGTGCAATCGGTTGTGGCAAACTCGTGGCCGCTCGTGCAGGCATCGGGAGTGCTCCGCTGCATCCTTATGTCGACCTTAGCATCCTGGCCAAGCGCCAGGCGGATTCCCGTGCGCGTTTCATCCGCGAACCCATGTTTTGACACTCGGATATCGAAGCTCCCCGCAGGCAGCCCGGAGGCCTGAAAGTGCCCCATGCCGTCGGTTGCGATTGTGCTCGTTGCGCCTGTGTCCACGTTCCTGATCATCACCGAGACATTCGGAAGTGCTGCGCCGGTTTGATCCGTCACGACGCCGGAAAGGCTCCCTCCCGTTTGCGCCGATGCCGCGGACGATCCCAGCGCAAGGCACAAAAGCAGCAGGAAGAGTTGCGCCAGCGGTAGTGAGACAGCCGTTGAAAAGTAGGCGCGCGCCAAAGTTTTCGATCGCCTCCCGTACCGGAAGAGGATCTGCCAGCAGTGTATCAAGTAGTCACCCCATCACGAATTAGAAATGGAAGCTAACGTCGCGCGACACTTTAGCTCGTATTGATACATTAAATCAATGCGTTTTTATGCGATCATGAGACGGGCTCAGCCGAGAGACCTCATGGGTACCTGAGCAAACAGCCTCATCCCATCTGGTAAACGTCCATTTAAAGTCCTGATTTTCCCGACTTATCGGCGCGACCCGACAATAAATTTAAATCCGAGTGCTCGAGAATGCGCAGTGAGCATGGGCCGCCACTATCGTCCCTGTGGCATTCTCCGACTCGAGAAGGAGACTATACATGTCAGGAATCACGGATGTTGCCGAAGCTTTCTTTGCAGCCTGCGAGACCGGCGGAGGATGGAAGGTTTGCGGAGTCTACTGCAAACCCAACGCCACGTTTTCCGCACAGGCAGAGCCTCTGTTTGAAGTTAAGACTCTTGAACAGTACACGGATTGGATGAAAGGTTTAATGACGGTTCTGCCGGATGCTAGGTATGAAGTCAAGTCGTTCGCCACCGACGCAGTTCGGAAGAACGTGACTGCCTATGCTGTGTTTCACGCGACGCACACGGACTCGGGTGGTCCTGTTCCACCGACGGGACGAAGCACGACTACCGACTACGCCTACGTAATGCAGTTTGAAGATGACAAGATCGTTCACATGACAAAAATCTGGAACGCCGGACTGGCCTTAATGGAACTCGGCTGGCTGTAGACCCAACTCGCGGTCGTCGTACCTTGGCAGGCAGTTTGCCCCGTTTGACGGGCAAACCATCCGTGATGGTACTGTGAGATCTTTGGTAACCCGACCTGGTTACCCGTGGTAATCTGCGAACTGCCCATGCGCCGGGAATATGAAGATGTGGCTTGAGCGGTTTGTGCAAGACATCCGCTTTGCGCTGCGCGGGTTGCGCAGAGCGCCCGCGTTCACCATAGTGGCTCTCCTCACCTTGGCCATCGGGATCGGCGCAAACACAACCATTTTTACCACCATCAACGCTCTGCTGCTGCGTCCTCTCCCTTATCCGGACCAGGACCGCCTAGTAAGAGTGTCGCTCTACGACCCCAAATATCCGCGATACGAGGGGGAGCCAGTTTCCTGGACGGATGTCGCACACTGGAGGGCTGCAACCGAGGTGTTCGAACAGGTTGAAGGTGTATCGGAGCCAGATATCGTGGCGATGTGAGGAGGCGGTTCTGGAGAGCGTGTGGCCGTGCAACATTTCAACGCGCTACTGCCGAGGATGCTGGGTGTGAAACCGTTCTTAGGTTCTATGCCGACGGATGAGAAGAGCGAACCGATTGGCATCGGGATCAGTTATGAATTTTGGCAACGGCATTTCGTCAGTGATCCCCACGTTCTTGGTCGGATGATTTTTGTGGACACCGGTTCTGGGCCGATCATGGTGGTTCTCGCTCCCCAGTTTGATCTGTTCAAGACGGGGCCTCCAGATATTTTCCTGTTTCGCGCGAGTGCAAATCCCGGCGAATCAGGAGTCGGGGATCCGCGATGGCTGTTTGCGATCGCCAAGCTGAAGCGCGGCATCTCGATCCAACAGGCGCAGGCGGCCATGGATGTAGCCGGAAAGCACCTGGCGCTAGAGTTTCCGGAAGAGTACAAGGGCACCAGGGTACGAGTCGAGCCGTTAAAGCAAGGCCTGTTCGGCTGGTCTGCCCACCTTTTGTACCTCTTACTGGCGGCTGTGGGCTTCGTCTTGTTAATCGCTTGTACAAACGTCGCCAATCTTCTGCTGATTCGGGCTGATTCTCGCCGCAAAGAGATTGGCGTTCGCGTTGCCTTGGGGGCGGGCCGCACTCGTTTGATTCGCCAGCTGCTGACGGAAAGCATCATGCTTTCCTTCGCCGGCGGTTTGTTCGGGCTTCTCCTATCCATTTGGGGTGTTAAGTTGTTCGATCTGTTGTCCCCTAGCTGGATGCCGCGCACCGCAAATGCCCCGCTGGATACGCGAATCCTGCTGTTTACGTTTGGGATCTGCCTTCTGACCGGCATCATGTTCGGCTTGGCCCCGGCCTTCCGTGCTTCAAAGAACGATGTGAATGAAATCTTGCGCGGCGAAGGACGCACTACAGGTTCTGTGTCCCGTAATCGCACGCGGAATGTTTTGGTGATCGCGGAGATCGCGGTAGCGCTGGTGCTGCTGATCTGCGCGGGATTGATGATCAACACCTTGACGCGGATCTTGCGAACCAATCCAGGGTTCGCGCCCGATCATCTGGTGACCATGCAGGTGCGACTGACGGGAGACAAGTACATTGACTCAAGTGATCCGGAGCATCTTGACCTGAATGTGATTCACCCACCGGTGGCGCTTTTCTGCCGGCAGGTTTTGGAACGGCTGCAAACTCTGCCCGGCGTGGAAGCTGCCGCTTTTGCCGACTGGCTGCCGCTTGCACAAGATACTCAGCACGCACATCCGAATCTCCGCATTGCCGGGCAAGCGCCAAGCTTGCCCGGCGAGACACCAACCATCAACATGGATTCAATCAGCCCGGACTATCTTCGCGTGATGGGCATTCCGATATTGCGAGGCCGCGGCATCGACGAGCAAGACACGGAAAGCGCCCCATGGGTGGTGGTGATTGACGAAAGCATGGCGCATCAATTCTGGCCAACCCAGGATCCGCTTGGTCAGGTGATCACCTTTAACAACTCGCCAGATGAGCGCCCACGGCAAATTATCGGCATCGTTGGAAAAGTAAAAGGGAGCCAGTTAACGCATGACTCGCGACCTCAAGCGTATGTATCATACATGCAACAGCCGGCGCGGATTTCGGACTTTACCGAAGCGCGGCTGCACAAAACCTTGGTCGCGCGCACGCGGTTTGTCTCGAAGGAATTGCTGGAGAGTGTGCGCCATACGGCTGTGGAGCTTGCGCCGGATTCTGCAGTGTTTGGCGTCACTACGGTTGAGCAAACGGTTTCCGATTCCGCGGGGCCGTGGCGATTCTTGACGCAATTGCTGGGACTGTTTGGGGCCGTGGCGTTGTTCCTGGCGGCCATCGGGATTTACGGGGTGACATCCTATTCGGTGAACCAGCGCAGCCACGAGATCGGACTGCGCATGGCGTTGGGAGCGCGATCCAGTCAGGTTTTCGTCTTGGTGTTGCGACATGCGATGATTCTGTCCTTCGCCGGAGTAGCAATCGGCGCCGCCGCGTCTTTTCTCGTTACTCCCTTTCTCGCCGGGTACCTGTATGGAGTGAAATCTCACGACGCGCGGACGCTCACTTTAATTTCGCTCCTGCTGATCGGGGTGACCCTGTTCGCCAGCTATGTGCCGGCTCGCCGCGCCGCTCGCATCGATCCCATGGAAACCTTGCGCTACGAATAGCTGTGCTCGGGCTTTTCGTTCTGACTGCTCGTTGAATCGCTGGTAGATGACGTGCAACAGCGCCGACGGTCTTTGCTGACTCCGGCACTCTTATTCCATTTCACGTGACGAAAGTTACTTCCTCAGAAGGACAGGACAACTCCGGCCCAGGCTCACAATCATGGACCGAGTACAACGTTGAAGGATGCGACGTGGATTCAGAGACTACGTACCGAGGGGTTTGCCGGGATACATACTTCTTCGACAAGGATGGGAAGATGGCGATGCACGTAATCTGCATTGTCCCTAATGCTGGAAAGACCTATGACGTAAAACTCTTCTCCACATCATTTATGTTCGCCTGCGACACGCCGGATGGGAAGTGTCCCGGCACCTACTCGAACGTTGACCATTAGGCGTATGCGGCTTACAAGATCACATATGAGGAAGAGAAGCCCAAACATAAGTAAGAAACTGATGTAGCAGTTTCAAATGGACCTAAACTCGATTTGCATGCCCCGTATGTTGCAGTAAAACAAAGCAGTCGGCGGTAGCTCAATGGTAGAGCATTCGGCTGTCAACAGATGTATTCCACAGTTCACAGGCCCCTCTTACGGAATACAAGCTCGGTGACAACAAAGCAGATAGCAAGAAAGAAAGCTCCAGAGGTCCCCCTGAAGCCTTCTCATATGTACCCAAAATGAGGCTGGGCCGTGCCCAAACTATGCCAAGAACCCGTATTTCTTCGGAGGGCGTTCTGGTAGTTCTCCTAATGGCTATCTGGCGGCGCGGAAGGCATATTCCATACTGCAGAAGCGAGGATACCAAGGTGAGTGGTCAAAGCTGGCCGACACCTTTATCTAAGGGTGGATATGTAGTCGTCGCCCAACGAGCTTATGGGGATGATTGAACTGAAGTTTTCTCGGACGGGGAAGTTTCAGACACAAAATCCCTGTAAATAGACACCCCCGGACTTTCGAGTCCGGGGTCGTACATTAGTGCAGAACACCCGAACCCATCAAAGGATTTGATGAAATGCGCGAAGCTCTAAACGTTATCCGTAATCTCTCGACTTGCTGCTTACTGGCGGCATCTCTGGTTCCCATCGCGTACGGCCAAGGTACAAAAAGCTCTGCACCATATCCGACAGACGGCTCCGTACTGCCCTTCCCACCGGTTCCCTCGGCGAGCGTTGCTGGAGAGACGTTGCAGGAATCGAAAATGGTCTGGAGGAAAGAAGCCCAGCACTTACCAAAGGGCGCACCCAATATCGTTATTATTCTTCTCGATGATGTTGGGTTTGGACTTGCTGAGACCTACGGTGGTCCGATCCATTCGCCCACACTTTCACGGATAGCAAACGATGGAATCAGCTACAACGCTTTTCACACAACGGCCATCTGCTCTCCGACCCGCGCCGCTCTACTCACTGGACGGAATCACCAGCGCGTGGGTTCCGGCACCATTGCGGAACGGGCTGTCGATTTTGACGGTTACACCGGAGTTATTCCGAGATCGTCCGCGACGCTTGCCAAGGTGCTCGGCTATTACGGCTATGACACTGCTGCTTTCGGCAAATGGCACAACACGCCTGCCACAGAGATCACCTCCATGGGGCCATTCACCCGCTGGCCAACCGGTGAGGGCATAGGATTCGACTATTTTTACGGATTCCTCGCCGGTGAGACTTCCCAATGGGAGCCCCGACTGTTCGAGAACTTCAATGCCATCGAACCGCCGCATAACGAAAAATACCATCTCACCGAAGATATCGCAGACCAGGCGATAACTTGGATGAAACGACACAGGGCCTTCGCCCCCGACAAGCCATTTTTTATTTACTGGGCCCCCGGAGCGGGGCATGGACCGCACCAGATCTTCAAAGAATGGGCAGACAAATATAAAGGCCAGTTTGACGACGGCTGGGACGCACTGCGCGAAAAAACCTATAAGCGACAAAAGGAACTTGGCTGGATTCCCGCTGACGCCAAGCTCACTCCGCGCGCGGACACCCTGGCATCGTGGGACAGTATTCCCGAATCAGAGCGTCCGTTCCAAACCCGGTTGATGGAAGTATTTGCTGGTTTCGTGGAACACGCCGACGCACAAGCGGGCAGATTGATCGATGAACTAGATGAACTTGGTATCCGCGACAACACAATCGTGTTCTACATCTGGGGCGACAACGGCTCCAGCGCCGAGGGGCAAAACGGCACAATCAGCGAGCTACTTGCGCAAAACCAGATTCCCAACACTATTGCGCAGCAGATTGAAGCACTCAATAAGATCGGCGGGCTGGATGCCCTGGGTGGACCAAAAGTAGATAGCATGTACCATGCTGGCTGGGCGTGGGCGGGTGACTCGCCGTTCAAATACACAAAGTTGATCGCTTCGCATTTTGGCGGCACAGACAATCCCATGGCAATATCATGGCCGTCGCACATCAAGCCAGACAAGACACCTCGGTCACAGTTTCACCACGTGAACGACATCGCACCGACAATCTACCAAATCCTCGGTATTAATCCGCCGAAAGTGGTAGACGGTTTTGCGCAGGATCCCCTGGACGGCGTGAGCATGGTCTACACCTTCGACAATCCCAAAGCGCCCGGTCAGAAACACATTCAATATTTCGACAACAATGGCAGCCGCGGCATCTATCACGACGGTTGGTACGCTTGCACCTTCGGTCCGCTGATCCCCTGGCTCACGGTGAGTCCTGGACTTGCTACCTGGGATTCCAGCAAGGATGTCTGGGAACTTTACAACCTGCAAACGGACTTTTCGCAGGCGGACGACCTTGCGGGGAAAGATCCTAAGCGGCTTGCGGATATGAAGGCGCTGTTCCTGAAGGAAGCGAAGGAGAACCAGGTCTTTCCAATCGGCGCAGGCATCTGGCTGCGCCTCCATCCAGAAGATCGCCAGAAGACTTCCTACACCTCGTGGCATTTCGACTCGACAACGACTCGCATGCCAGAGTTCGCGGCACCTGGTCTGGGCCGTGAAAGCAACCACGTCACGGTAACGGCCGAACTGGGTGACAGCGCCTCAGGCGTCCTCTACGCTCTCGGTGGCGCGGGCGGTGGCTTGACTCTGTACATGGACAAAGGCCAGCTCGTCTACGAGTACAACATGATGATAATCGAGCGTTACATCGCTCGCTCGACAGAGAAGTTAGCCGCTGGTAAGCACAAGATCGAAGTGGACACGAAGGTTGCCAAACCAGGTGCACCAGCTGAGGTTGTGCTTGCTGTCGATGGAACTGAAGTCGCACGCACGACAGTCAAGCGCACCGTACCTGCTGCCTTTACTGCAAGCGAAACCTTCGACGTAGGCGTCGATCTTGGCTCGCCGGTTTCGCTGGATTATTTCGACCGAAGTCCGTTTGCCTTCAACGGAAAGATTGACGAGGTGCTCGTTGAGTTGCGATAGCAAGAGATCAGACGGAGAAGGAATAGAACGGATAATGACAAACTGATTGGAGCGCCATTTATGACCGCACAGGTGGCGGCGACGGCCGTCGCACAGGACAAACGAACACCTCCGCCAGATTTGGGAGCAATGAAGGGTAAAGAGGCGGAAGCCTTTTACCTGGGTCTGAACGCGGTGATCTCGGGCTATCCCTCTGTCAAGTTCGAGGAGTTGATGCGAGCGCGCACAAAGCCTGACATCGTTGCGAAGGGCCAACCCCAGGCCGCTGTCAATCAGTTCGGTCTTGTGCGGCAACTACGCGGCCCTGAGTTCAAGTAGATTGCCACACCCAACAACGACACCCTTTACGCACAAGCATTCTGTGACGTCAGCCCTCCGGCTAATGGAAGACTAAAGGCGTAATGCACACGTGGTGCGATCCGGGCCCCCGAATCGAACTGGCAGCATCAGTACGGCCGCGCCTGATCTTTGGAATAAATGCGGCGTCCAATTGCAGCCGCCGGCGTCCATCCAGCGTCCAAAACCTGCCATTCTTTGAGAGGATTTCAGTAACTTAGCCGCGTAAGGGCAATTGAGGTTTATGGAGCGGGCGATGGGAATCGAACCCACGTCCGAAGCTTGGGTAGCTCTAAATAAAACCCTGAAAGCGATTGATCTGGCAGCACTTATCGTTTCGAAAGAGGGCTCTGATTGGAAACTAGATGGAAATTGAGTTTGGTAGGACGCACGTTGGGATTTTCAATTCGCTGAAAATTAAGTAGTAGCGTTTCCCTGCTTACGGAGCTACCGCTGCACGGCCTCCTAAACGCTCTTGTTAGTCCACGGGCCACTGGGCTTCCACGTTTTACTGAAAGGTTGGCCGTTTTGCGCCGCAGTCAGGATAGGAACTAAAAACTTGGCGATTCGAGCGACAAGAGCCCTGAGTTCGATTTGTTCGATATAGCTTCTGTTCTTTTGAAGGTAGGCTGTCCATTGACGGATTTTGCTTGCATCTTCGTAGAAGTCGGATGTGAACGCCAGTGGGCTTCCACCTACCGGTAGTTCCGTACCTCGCCTCTCGAACGTGTTCTGGATGGCTTCAAGGAGCTTATTCCCATCGAAGATAAATGTGCGGGATAGAACTTCCAAATCATAGAAGTCCTTCATCCGACTGTTGGCGATCCCTAGCTTGACCATCGCTTCCAACTTTTCGGCAACCACTGTCTCCCTTGGATAAATGAACAGGCGAGGAATTGGCGATTCGAGCAGTGTCGGGTAATCGCCTTCCACCGGCGGTGGTGTGACAGCATCTCCAAAACCGATGTCGATCTGAATCGGAATTTTCGCTCGCTCGAGGTACGCCGCGAATGTGACACGTACACCTTCGTAGTCAGCGGCCTCGGCAATGCGCTCGGCGCGGACACTGTCCGGGTCGAATCGCAATCCATCTGATTGCGCTTCCATCGCACAGAGTTTTCGAAAGATTCGAGCGATCGTTCTGGAGAATTGTCTCCGTGAGCCAAAAAATCTGCGTCGCGGGTAGGCCGGTATTGTTGGCCCGTCCATAACTCAAATAGAAGCGCACCCTTCAGAACGAATTCCTCTCGATAAGCGGAGCAACTGAGGCGGAAGATTGTTCGTTCGAGGCCATATTTGACCAAGATAAGACCGAAGTCGGCGTTGCGCTGCCGGGCAATTTTGCGTAATTTTTCTCGGACAGAGGCCGATATGTTTTTGAGGGCTGACTTGGCCACTAAAGTGACTCCAGGTAGGGGCGCATGACGTTCGCCACGCGGCATATCTTTGCGGCAACCCAGAGGTCATCCATCGTCGATTTTTTCATGCGCCTGCATTCTTTCAGTGCTTCGATGGCAACATCCAGTCCGATCTTGTTTCGAAACTTGAAACAGTCGGCAACTGTTTTTGCTGGGCTAAAGACGCGAAGTACTACCCCTGACACTTTGTGTTCCCTGACACCGAACTGAAGGGCCGGTCCGGACATACGAATAAGACGAATCGGGGGTGCGGAAATTCTTGGCGCCCAGTCCTTTTGTCCGATTGCCAGCCAGACCTCATGAGGAGACTGTGTCGTGAAATTGTGAAACCGGAGGGCGGACAGAAGGCAGACTATGCTACGTGGCAGCTGATAGGTAGCTTCAACGAGTGTGACATGCTCGGTACCCGAGAAATGGGGAGAGGTATAGAGTCCACGACGCACCTTCTCGAGAATCCCCTTGCGCACCAGCCGCCCGAGGTAGTTCCGCGGAATGCCTAGGTCGCTCGCATCCTTTGTGCGGACGATTTGTCGTTCGGAGACGAGCCGCAGGAGTTTGTCGGTTGGAGAGGCAGGCATAGAGAGCTCGCTCCCATTGTACCAACCTCTTGGTAGATGTAAATAAGTACCTATTGCAGGAAACACCACGTGAACGGCTTACGAGTAGGACTGTGTCCGCACTCGACATCGCTTGCCGATGACAAGCACTAATGAAAAAATAGCACTATCTGTGGCTGGTATCCTCGACCTTGGAAAGGCTTGATCGTGGCAGCAAGAAGAACTCGGGAGTCATATCAATTCAAGGTAGTGCTGCGTGGCATTTCCCCGTCGATTTGGAGGCGATTTCGAGTTTGGGAAGACACCACGCTGGCGCAACTCCACCGGATTCTGCAAATGGTGATGGGCTGGGAGAACTATCATCTGTACGAGTTTCGGATCGACCGCAGGGTCCCATAGCCTCGGCCACGTCAGTAATACAGGCCTACGCGATGTGGGCATGAGTTCGTCGCGCACCGCCCATGTAGTTGCTGATTCGCCGTTGAATCCACGATAGAAGCCCGACAAGCTTCAGACGTTGGCCTGAATACTTGGACCAGCTCTTGCAGAAAATACTCAAGTCGCAGATTGGGCGTAGCTTAGTAAATCTGCCCTGCGAAGAAAACCTTCGGGCTTAACGTTGTTAGGTGACAAAAGTGTTTGTTCTGGGAAGATTTGGAAACGAAAAGCCAAGATTGGAAATGACGAAAAAACCGGTACACGAGGTTTATGGAGCGGGCGATGGGAATCGAACCCACGTCCGAAGCTTGGGAAGCTTCTATACTGCCATTGTACGACGCCCGCTCTTTTCTCTAGAGTCTTGATTATACACAACCGAGCGTCTGCCAGTACAGACTGGCCACTCTCCTTATGCTGCCTTGGCGGTTCAGGCAGCCCGGTCGTGTCTTGGCATTTCCAGCTTTGTCTTCAGTCTGCATCCCAGCAATTAGTTGAGCTAGCGCAAGAAAGGGCAACCGGTAAAGTCAAGTCCCAACAGTCAGATTAGCGGTAAGCTGGCTCGGTGACCGGATTCGAATTGATGCTTGTTCGGCGGAAGCAAACTGAATAACATGCACTAGAAAGGGCAATGACCTTCCTGGGCTCTTAATTCCGTTCCCAAATCTCAGGATCCTTTGAAGCGAGTCGAGTATGGGATTGCTGGCAAACCTCAAGCTACGTAGAAAACTGCTGATCGCAATGGCGCCTCTAGCGGTCATGGCGATCGTCGCGGGTCTGTATTCTTCGATTCAAAGCAAGAGGATCGACGCTTGGTACAGCCAGCTCATCGACAATGAGGTAAAAGCCGTAAATCATATAGACGCGGCGCGAGCGCTCAATAGACGATTCAGCCTTTATCTCTACCGCCTGATCGTAGAGACTGACCCAGACCGCAGGCAGGTCATCGACAGCCAGTTGGATACCACCTACTCTGAATACAAAGTAGAGATCGCCGAAGCCAAGCGCCTCGCACCCGCTAGAACCGCCGAAATCACCGCGGCGGCGACCGACTTCGATAAGGTGGTCCTCGATTCGCGGCCCGTTCGTGCTGCCGCCCTTGCCAATGACATGGAAAAGGCTAGCGCGATCATGCGCTCTAACATCGATCCCGAACTTCAACAAACTCACGAACAGATCATTCGGATTGCTGATGAGTTGCTGAATGCGGTTGATCAGCGTTCCGATGAACTCACAGCCAGGACGCATCGTTCCATCCTGGTGACTTGGCTGGTCATCACTATCGGCCTGCTCGTCACTTTCGCCGTCGCTTCCTATGTGCTTCACGTCGATGTCGTTCAGGAACTACTTTCCTTGCGCAACAGCATCCAGTCACTCGCGTCCGGCAAGTTGGATCAGCCTATTCCTTTCCTCAGTCGGCCGAACGAAATCGGCGAGATCAGCCGCTCTCTGCATACCCTTCAAGATGGCGCCAAAGACCGCGAAACCCAGTCCTGGGTCAAAGCCGAAGTCGCGGCAACCGGGGTGCGACTTCAAGCTGCAGAAACTTTCTCAGCGTTCGCAGCAAATCTGCTCTCCCGCATCTCCGAATGCATCCCGATCCTGCGCGGTTCTTTCTATCTTGCGGAAGAATCACATTCTCGCCTGAGCCGCGTCGGGAGCTTCGCTCTCGAAGGCCCAGGAGAATCCGAGGAGTTCGCGTTTGGGGAGGGGTTGGTCGGTCAGGCCGCACTTGAACGCCGGGTCCTGGACCTCTCTCAGGACGAAAATAATCCCATTCGCGTCTCCACAGCCATGGGCACGGTGATACCCGGGAAACTTCTCTTCCTCCCTGTTCTAAGTAATGACCTGCTCGTTGGCGTCATTGAGCTTGCCACCGTCTCTGTCCTCACCGACCGTCAGCGAAGCTTTCTTGACGCCCTTCTCCCCCTGGTTGGCATGAACGCACAGCTCCTCTCGAGAAACCTGGAAACCAATCGACTTCTTGAACAGACTCGTGCGCAGGCCGATTCCCTCGCTGCTTCCGAACGACTGATACTCGCCCGCAAGGAGGAACTTGAGGC
Source organism: Candidatus Acidiferrales bacterium (assembly GCA_963842585.1). Lineage (GTDB taxonomy): Bacteria > Acidobacteriota > Terriglobia > Acidiferrales > UBA7541 > Acidiferrum. Next base: position 129,745 of record CAWJHG010000006.1, on the reverse strand, counting down.
CAGCAATCGCGCTTTGGAAGCCTTCCAAGTAGAATTGCGCCGCGCCAAGGAAGTCGCCGAAGATGCCACGAAGATCAAATCCGAATTTCTGGCCAATATGAGCCACGAAATTCGCACGCCGATGAACGCCATCATCGGCATGTCTCATCTGGCCTTGAAGACCGACCTCGACCCCCGCCAGAAAGGATATGTCCGCAAGATTCAGCAGTCAGGCCAACACCTTCTGGGTATCATCAACGACATCCTCGATTTTTCAAAAATTGAGGCGGGCAAACTGACGGTCGAAAGCATCGACTTCGATCTCGAAAAGGTACTGGAGAATGTCAGCAATCTGATCTCGGAAAAGGCCACAGCCAAGGGCCTGGAATTGATCTTCGATATTGACAGTGCGGTTTCGACTCACCCCAAAGGTGACCCTCTGCGCCTGGGACAAATATTGATCAATTTTTGTAATAACGCGGTCAAGTTCACCGAGCGCGGCGAGATTCTCGTGAAGGCCCGGGTACAGGAAGAAGACGAAAGAGGCCAAATGGTTTGCTTTTCTGTCAGCGACACCGGTATCGGACTCACTGACGAACAGATGGGGCGTCTCTTCCAGGCTTTTGAACAAGCCGATACTTCCACCACGCGCCAGCATGGAGGCACGGGGTTGGGTCTGGCCATATCGAAGAAGCTCGCTCAACTGATGGGCGGCGACGTCGGCGTTTCGAGTGAACCAGGAAAAGGCAGCACGTTCTGGTTCACCTCCTATCTAGCCAGGGGAGAGGCCGTAACGCGTCGCGCCACCCGGCCGGATCTCCGCGGTCGTCGTGTCCTGATCATCGATGACAATGCTCAGGCCCGCGAGGTGCTTTCGAGCATGCTCACCAGCATGGCATTCGCGGTGCACGAAGCACCGTCAGGCCGCGAAGGGATTGAATTGATCCGGCAGGCCGAAGATCGCCACGAACCCTACGAGATCGTCTTTGTCGACTGGCAGATGCCGGAAATGGATGGTATCGAGACGGGCAAACTCATCCATGCGCTTCCGAATCTCTCTGCCGCGCCTCATCTGGTTATGGTCACCGCGTACGGGCGCGAAGAGATCCTCCGCCAGGCGGAACAAACCTTCTTCGAAAATGTTCTGATCAAGCCCGTCACTCCATCCATGCTGTTTGACTCCGTCGTCCAGGTGCTCTCCGACGACCGTGGCACAGCGCGCGAGCCCCAGATCGCCGCTGCTGGGGTCGATTTCTCTCCCATTTACGGAGCGCGTGTTCTCCTCGTGGAAGACAACGAGCTTAACCGCGAGGTCGCTGTAGGTCTTCTTGAGGACGCGCGTCTGGCGATCGATCAGGCCGAAAACGGTGCCGACGCCATCCAACGGCTGTCGAAAAGTGATTACGACCTTGTCCTCATGGACATGCAGATGCCCGTAATGGACGGCATCACTGCCACGAAGGCCATACGCTCGAATCCTCGCTTCGCCTCTCTTCCTATCATTGCCATGACCGCCAATGCCATGGACCGTGACCGCGAGATGTGCCTTGCCGCAGGAATGAACGGCCATCTCGCCAAACCCATCGATCCCGACAAATTATTCGCTGCGCTTCTTGAGTGGATCCGCCCACGGACCGCTTCCGCCGCAGCTTCCGTTTCGACTGTGCCCGCTCCCGTCGCCATCTCTAGTCACCCCGTCCCTCCGGTCGGCCTGGTCATCCCCGGCATTGACGTGGTAACAGCCCTCAAGCGCACTGGCGGCAACAGCAAGCGTTATGAATCCCTCCTCCAACGATTTGCGGCGTCCCAATCGCACGCCCTCAATGAGATTCGAGCGGCTCTCGCCGCCAACGACTCCGCCACCGCCCAGCGCGTGGCTCACTCGCTTAAGGGCGCTTCAGCCAATCTTGGCGCTAATGCTCTTGCGGAGGTCGCTGCCGCAGCCGAAGCCGCTATCGACGCCAATCAGTCCATCGGTCCGGCACTCGAATCTCTCTCCCGTTCTCTCGATCTGACCGTCGCTGCGATTCGTACCGCTCTTCCCGCCGACTCTTCGGCCACGAGTACTCCCTCTAGAAATGCCGACCCCTCCACAGTTGTTCAACCTCTTTCGCAACTGAAAAAACTCCTCGAAGCCGACGACGGCGAGGCCTCTGATTTTCTCCTCGATGCCCGGCCCGTGCTCCTTGAGGTTCTCACCTCTGCCGAAATTGATTCCCTTTCCGCCCATGTCGGCAACTTTGCTTATTCTGACGCGCTTCATTCCGTCGCGGAAATCGCAGCTCGGCTCGCTCTAAGATTGGAGTAAATGAATGTCCGCCACCCCACAACTGGCTACCAGCGCACAGAAGCTAATCCTCATTGTCGACGACACACCGCTTAACATCGGCGTGATCTCCGGCGCCCTGAAGGATTCCTACAGAACGAAGGTCGCCACAAACGGCGAAAAAGCGCTCGCGCTTGCCTCGGCCGAGGAAAAACCTGATCTCATTCTTTTAGACATCATGATGCCTGGCATGGACGGCTACGAAGTCTGTTCCCGGCTTAAGGCTGATCCTGCCACAAGAGAAATTCCTGTTATCTTCCTCACCGGGCAGACCAGTGCCGAGGACGAAACTCGCGGCTTCGAGGTCGGTGCCGTGGATTATGTCCATAAGCCTTTCTCTCCCGCAGTCGTCAAAGCTCGTGTCCGCAGCCACATCCTTCTTCGCGAAGCCCGCGCGCAACTGGCCGCGCAGCTTCTTTCTCTCAACAACGAACTCGAGATGGCCCGGCAGATTCAACTCTCCATCCTTCCACACTCCATCCCTAAGCTGGCGGACCTCGAAATCGCCGCGCGTTTTCTTCCCATGACTTCTGTGGCCGGCGATTTCTACGATTTCATCCAGATTGATGACAAGCACATCGGCATCCTCATCGCAGACGTTTCCGGTCACGGCCTGCCCTCGGCGCTCATCGCCTCCATGCTCCAGGTTGCCCTCACCGGGCAGGCCGGCCATGCTGCTGAGCCCTCCAAGGTCCTCGCCGGTCTGAATCGCGCGCTCTGTGGCAAGTTCACTCACAATTTCGTCACCGCAGCCTATGTCTATGTGGACCTCGGGAAAAACCTCATGCGCTACGCAGGCGCGGGACACCCGCCCGTTCTGCAGTGGCGCAATTCCACCGGCAAGTGCTCCAAAGTTCTCGAGAATGGATTGATTCTCGGGATGTTTGAGGAAGCCGTTTATGAAGCGCTTGAGTTCCCTGTCGAGCCGGGTGACCGCTATGTCCTCTACACCGACGGCGTCCCCGAAGCCGCGAACCCATCTGAGGAGCAGTTTGGCTTGGACCGTTTCATGGGTTTTATTGAAAACAATAAGCATTTGGGGGCCGATCCGTTCGTCCAGACGTTCCTGACTGAGCTCTCCCGTTGGTCGGGCCAGACTGCCGAACAAGGACAACAGGACGACATCACGATCCTGGTGGTTGATTTCAAATAATGCCCATGGATTTGGCGAGTCAGCGTCACGGAACAATCTTGCGGCTCCCCTGGCTTGCGGACCGTCAATTTGACGTGCGGGTTTGCCTGATGATCGCTCGGAATACCAAGGTAGTTGGACAAGAGGCGCCCGCTGTCACAGCGAAGGGATGGGCGGTATTGCCAGTCGACAGACCAGGGCCACAAGAATTACCATTCCAGCGACGGGCATCAGGCGGGGTTAATAACATCTTCGCGGCGCAGGACAAAGGGCAAACGCAGTTCGCTTGCAAATACGTCTCACCGCCGCGGCTTGGGAGAAAATGATGACACAAAACGATACAGAGAAAGTTACGGTTCGCAAATTCGGCTATGGCGGGCTGCTACTCGCAACCTTAGTCCTGACGGCCGCCACACTCGTTCTTTCCGCGGATGACAGAAAAGTGGAAACCATCGACGCAACGGCTATGGGCACGAGCACCCAGATGGGAAAGAACGTCAGCGTGAAAGTGACCATCTATGAGTACTCTACCGAAGAGGACAGACAGATCCTCGTTGATTCCTTCAAGAAGGGGCAGAATCAAGGTTTGGTAAATGCACTGACCAAAATGAAATCCGTTGGCCGCATTGCGATTACCGGCACGATTGGCTACGACCTCAGTTTCATCCGGCTCGTCCCGACACCAACCGGCCGCAAGATCCGCTTCGTTACCAATCGCCTGGTCAGATTCGGCGAAAATTATTACAACACCCAATCCACGGCGTATAACCTGACCGCCGGTGAGATTGAGATTAACGACGCTGACAAGAACAAGAGCGGCGGTGTTCTCTACCCGGCGACGCAGCTGGTCATTAATAAGGAGGGCCAGCTTGAGTTCCAGCTCCACAAGAATCCCTGGAAGCTGGTCAACATTATTGATTGGAACAAAGCGGGCACTCTCCAATAGCAAAGCGACAACATCCGGGTGGGCGCAGGCCTATCGGAAGCTAGAGCCTGGTGGACACGGATAACGTCCGGGAAGGTACTGGCCTAGGCCGGTTTGGCTGGTGCGTCGAGTGATCACCCTGCGACGTGCGCCCCCGGACCCGTGCACCTTGCCGGTTGCCATTCAGTCGGAGCGTTTCTCCTGCGTTCAACGGAGTTCTTTATGACGGAAACAGCTCACCAGATGATCGTTCACGACGCCCGTCGCCTGCATGAGTGCATAGCAGATGGTCGGCCCGACAAAGCGGAAGCCGCGTTTTCGCAGGTCTTTGCTTAACGCGATGGAAAGGCCGGTTTTCGCCGGTACTTGCCCGTGGGTCTTCCAGCGGTTCTGGATGGGAGTTCCCCCTGCGAATTTCCAGATGTATGCGTCGAAGCTTCCGTGTTCCCTCTGAACCTCCAGAAAGGCCCGGGCATTCGCGATCGTGGCGGCAATCTTTAGGCGGTTGCGAACGATTCCCGGGTCGCGCAGCAGGGCCCGGGCCTTCTTTCCGTCAAAGCGGGCCACTTTCGCCGCGTCAAACCCGCAGAACACATCCCGGTAATGCTCGCGCTTCTGCAGAATTGTGTCCCAGCTCAAACCGGCCTGCGCCCCCTCCAAGATCAGAAACTCAAACCACAACCGGTCGTCGTGCACCGGTTTGCCCCACTCCTGATCGTGGTACTTGGAATTGACTTCGTTCGAGGCCCAGGTACACCTCGTCAACTTCTTATCAGGGATGCTCATGGACTTCGCTTCCGGATGGCTCGAGTGATGTGCTTACCCTCGACGGGTCAAGCCACATCTACCGCTTTTGTTCAACCTAGGTTACTGAGAGCCGACCACCCTTCGGGTGGAGGGTCCTCACCGGTTGCCGAGGCACCTGCCAGGCCGCTCTCAACCGGGCGCGCCGCGATAGCCCGTTATCCGATGTGCCGTTCGAGCGCCTTGGTGATCTGATCCTTGGGCACGGCGCCCACAATCTGCTCTACCACTTCTCCGTTCTTGAAAACCAGCAACGTGGGGATGCCGCGGATGTTGAACCGGCCCGCCGAGTTCATGGCTTCATCTACGTTCAATTTGGTCACCTTCAGCTTGCCGGCGTAATCCTGTGCAATTTCCGCGACCGTAGGCGCCAGCATGTGGCATGGACGGCACCACTCCGCCCAGAAGTCCACCATGACCGGTTGTGCTTTGCTTGCGGTCAGTACTTCGGCTTCAAAATTTCCGTCATTCACCGTGAGAATGTTTTCTGCCATAACGATTCTTATGTCCTCGACCGGCTGCGACCCGGCAGCCGCTTTCCTGAATTAATTAGATGATGGAACTGCGTTTTGGTTTCGCGCTGCTTGGGCAGCTTCATATAGTTTCGCATATTCTGCCGCCGAGGTGTTCCACGAAAAATCTTTGGCCATCCCGTTGAGCTGAATGCGTCTCCACACGCCCTCGTCCGAATAATGATGCAGCGCTTGCCGGATTTGATACAGCAGCGCTGCGCCTGTGTACTCCAAGAACTTGAAACCGGTCCCTGTCCCGTTTTGCAAATCAAACGGCTCAATCGTGTCGTCCAGCCCCCCGGTTGCCCGCACCACCGGCACCGTCCCATACCGCAAGCTGTAAATCTGGTTCAATCCGCAAGGCTCATACCGCGACGGCATCAGAAAGATGTCTGATCCCGCCTCTACCAGATGCGCGAGTCGATTGTCGTAGGCGATCACCGCCCCAGTGCGCCCCGGGAAGTCGCTCGCCAGAGCCCTGAACATCTCCTCATACTTTCGCTCGCCGCTCCCGAGCACCGCCAAGAGCACGTCCTCCTGCATGAGTTCACGCGCAACCTGGGCGATCAGATCGAACCCCTTTTGATCGGCAAATCGAGAAACGATTCCTAGCACCGGCCGGTTCGGATTGTCTTTCAGCAGATTGAATTCGGACAGCAGCGCTTCCTTGCAGACGTGCTTCCCGGCCAGATTCTTCGCAGAGTACTTCATCGGGATCAGGGTGTCGCGGTCGGGGCTCCACGACGAATAGTCCACGCCGTTCAAGATGCCCACCAGCCGATCACCCCTGGCGCGGATCACGCCTTCCAACCCAAATCCAAATTCCGAAGTCTGAATTTCCTGGGCGTATTTCCGGCTCACCGTTGTCAGGTAATCCGAATAGATCAGGCCGCCTTTCAGGAAATTTACGTTGCCGAAAAACTCGATTCCCCCGGGATGAAACACACCGGCGGGAATTCCGGCTCGCTCCATTGATTCCTTCGGGAAGACACCGTGGTAACCCACGTTGTGGATCGTAAAGACCACCGGGATCCCCCGCACGGCGGGGTCATCCGCGTAGGAAGACCGCAGCAGCACCGGCACCATGGCGGTCTGCCAATCGTGACAGTGGAACAGATCCGGCAGCCAGATCTGTTTCGCCAGCTCAATCGCCGATCGCGAAAATTCCGTGAACCGTTCCGCGTTGTCCGGATACTCGTGGTTCTTATCTCCGTAATAACCCTCACGGTCAAAATAAAAAGGGTCGTCCAGAAAGTAATACCGCACCCCCCGATGCAGTCCGCCGTTCGCAATCGCCGGAAAGCGCAAGCGCGTTCCCTGCGGAATCGTCATGCTGGGCAAAGCCACGGAACTGGCTTTCACGCCACGATACCGCGGCAGGAACACCGCCACCTCGTGGCCCAATTTCACAAGCGCACGCGGCAACGCTTCAATTACGTCCGCCAATCCCCCGGTCTTCGCGTACGGCAGAGCCTCGGATGCTACAAAGAGTATTCGCATGGTCAGGGTAATCTCTTATTGCGCGAGTCTCCTGTCTGCTAAAGAGTACTTTTGGCTGCCCGTTTGGTGTTGCAACGACAATCGCATCTTACTTTGAGCTATCGAATGCCGTGTCCCCGCAACACTATTCTCGCATGCTGCGCATCGCGGTCACCATGTCTCAAATGACCATCCTTATTGTACCTTTCCGAACCGGCCTCCCCTTGCCTCTCTCTGAATCGCTTCCGCGAGGCCGTGCTGAATTCTGTTTCGCGGCAGTTCTCCCGAAGGTCCTGGCACAGCTTATCCGCCGGTAGCGAAGACCTCGGGCAGAGGCTACGGTCCCGCGCCTTTGGCGCCGGTCGGGCTCGGTCACAGCGTCCGCTAAGAGGTCATGCCCCCCTCTCCTACAGAGAGGCCCCGCAGGAACTCCCGCAGGGCCTCTTCTTTGCTCTGAGCCCTCCCCTTTCGGCAGGTTCGCTGGTTGCTTGCGAACCTGAATGGCGCATCTCAGCCCGCCACCCCCGCTTGCTTGGAGGGCCATATGAAGCTCCCGACGCGATGACCATCCGCACCCCTTTTGGATCAGGCCCAGGCCTTTCTCCGCGCCCAAGGTCATGGGCGACAAGCCCCAATATGAGTTGTGGTACCCGCGACTCCGCTGATATATACTCCGCGCGCTCTTGGGCCCGTCCACCCAGCTCCCGGTCACTAGGAGAGATTTCCATGACTCACATCCGCGCCTTCCTTCTGTTCGCTTTTTGCATCCTATTTTCTTCAGCTGCCTGCGCGCAAAAGTATTCGGCACAGGCGCTCGGCAATGACACGCTCACGTTCGAAGAGGCCGCCAGTGCCTCTTCGCCGGATCGCGCAGGGTACATTGCCTCGGTGGCCGGCTTAGATTTCCAATTCCAACAGAATCGGGCGGCTATTCAAGTGACGCAAATTGGCAGGCCAAAGGACCAGCCGATTGAACTGGAGTTGGCCGGAGCGAACCGGGCCCCGCAGCTCTCGGCCGAAGGCCAGCTGCCCGGCATCGTAAATTACTTTCCCTCAGGCGATCCCCGCACCTGGCGGACAAACCTGCGCACCTGGTCAGCGCTGCGTTATCGCGGAGTTTATCCCGGCATCGATCTGGTCTACTACGGCAATCGAAGCGCCCTGGAGTACGACTTTATAGTGGCCCCGCAGGCGGATCCCCGTCGAATTGTCATACACATTGGCCATGCACAGCAGGTTCGGATCGCCGGAGATGGCGGATTAAATGTCAACGGGATGGGCGAAAGCCTGAGTTTTTCGAAGCCGCTGATCTATCAGCTGGCTCCGGACGGAACCCGGCAGCTGGTGGCAGGGCGCTACGTCAGGAGGGGCGCGGATCGGATTGGTTTCGACATTCCCGACTGGGATCGCAGCCGGGCGCTCATTATTGACCCCGTTCTCACTTGGTCCTCTTTTGTGGGTCAAGCTTCGGACACGTATTATGCGGCCGCGATTGATTCGAGCGGCAACCTCTATATGGCCGGGCGGGGAACGGGGGGAATCGTCATTGAGAAGCTCAGTTCCACCGGTGCAACCGTGCTCTACCGGGATGTCCTGACGTCGACGCCAGCCTACAGCGCCCAGATTGAGGACATGCGAGTGGACTCGAGCGGCAATGTGTGCGTTGTGGGGTATTCAGGGATAGATTTCCCGACGACTTCGAATGCATTTCTAGGCTCCGTGACGAGTGGAACCCATGCGATTGTTGCCGTATTGAACTCTACGGGAACTGCCCTCACCTATGCCACCTACCTGGCGGGGACAACCAACGCCTCAGATCAGGCGAACGGTGTGGCCATCGATTCGTTGAACAAGATTTACGTCACCGGTTACACCGCCTCCACCACGTTTCCGACGACCCCGGGCGTGATCCAGACCAAGAACGCCACCGGGTACCAGTCGGGATTTGTCGCAAAGATCGACCCGACCAAGTCCGGCTCGGCTTCGCTGGTTTACTCGAGCTACCTGAGCGGTCCAACGACGCAGGCGGCGGAGAATGCCATCGCGGTGGATGCCACAGGCAATGCTTACGTAACGGGGAGTGGGGGATCGGATTTTCCAATCACCAAGGGGGCCTTTGCCTACGACGGTCAAGGACTAGGACAGGGGGGCGTGTACGTTACCAAGCTCAATCCAACCGCCACCGCCCTGGTCTACTCGGCCTATCTCGGCGTGGGTCAGGGAGCAGGAATTGCCGTGGATGGCTCGGGAGGGGCTTACCTGGCGGGGACCGTCGGAGTGGAGGACTTTCCCACAACAACGGGTGCCTACCAGACTCTCCACCCGATTGGCTTCGCGAGCGAACTGAATGCCACTGGCACGACTCTTGTTTATTCCACCTATTTGAGCGGTCCTCTCGGGGTCACCTATCCCACCGTTCCAACAGGTATTGCGATTGCTTCCGGATGCAGCACTGCCTGCGATGCCTACATCACGGGATACACGGGAGAGAACGATCTCCCGCTGACCAACCCCATTCAAGATTTTAATGCCAGTTGGGTGAACGGTGCGACGGGGAACGACGCCTTCGTCACGGTATTAAATGCCACCGGAACAGCAGCCGTTTATTCGACGTACATCGGCGGGGCGGCCGATGACAGCACTGCCTACACCGCACACTCCCCTGCCATTGCCGTGGATGCCTCAGGCGACGCGTTCGTAGTGGGTGAAACCAGCTCGCCGAACTTTCCCGTGACCCTTACGGCAACCCCGCAACGAGACACCTTTGCGTTGAAAATCGGGGCCGCTGCAGCAGCCACCGGTATTGTCTACCCGACATCTCTCAGCTTCTCCACGGTACAGCCTGTTGGCGTAGCCAGTACTCCGTCTGTCGTAAACCTACGCAACATGGGCAGTAGCCCGATGACCATTACCAGCATCACGCCTTCGCCGAGCGATTACTCGGAGACCAATACCTGTGGTTCGAGTCTGGGCGCGGGGAGCGAGTGCGCTATCACCGTCACATTCAATCCCACTTCGGCCGCCTCTCGGCCAGGCACCTTGACGATCGTGCAGGGCGGCAATAATAGCCCGAACGTGGTGACGCTCGCTGGGACGGGCGTAGCGCAACCCTACGTCACGCTAACCCCGCCGAGTCTGACCTTCGCAGACCAGAGCGTGGACACCGCAAGTCCTTCCCAAACGGTTACGGTAAGCAACAGCGCGAAGACCAGCCTGACCTTGTCCAGTCCACCGTTTACCACAACCGCTAACTTCTCCCAGACAAACAACTGCCCGTCCTCTCTCGCACAGGACGCCACGTGCACCGTAAATATTGCATTCCTGCCAACACAGAATGGGCCTACGACCGGACAGTTGTCGGTGGCCAGCAATTCCAGCTATTTGGCAACCACCACCGTGAATTTGGCGGGAAATGGAGTTGTCGGCACTCCGACGCTGACCCTCAGTTCGGCGGGATTGGTGTTCAGCCCACAAGTCATGGGCACCAACAGTGCCGCGCAAACAGTGACGGTCACCAACACGGGTGATATTCCCGTCAACATTTTTGGTGTTTCCGTAACCGGTACGGCCTCGACCGATTTCACGGAGACCGGTTGCGTTCAGCTACTGAGTCCAGGCTACCCGTGCAGCATAAGGGTCAATTTCGACCCCACCGCGCCCGGCAGCCGGACCGCGACAGTGAGTTTAGCGGATAGCGCCCAGACGGGTATGCAGAGCTTCACCTTATCGGGCACAGGCGTAACGCCCTCGGCCACGCTGTCGTTTGATCCGCCGTCGATGCAATTCGCCGACCTGGCCGTGGGTGGGACGAGCGGCAATGCCCTCCTGCAGATCACCAATACCGGCAATACCACCGTGACCATTAATCACATCTATACGACGGGTGATTTCCGCCTGAACACCGATGGTTGCACGACCCTTCGGGTCGCAGCGACCTGCAATATCGATGTCCAGTTTACGCCGACCGCCATCGGTGCGCGCGCTGGAACGCTCGTGATCGAAGATAACGCCACGGTCAGCTCACAAACCGCGACTCTTTCCGGCAACGGTATCGGTGCCGCCCTCGGAGCGATTACCACGCCCGACAACATTGACTTCGGCACACAGGCTCAGGGAACGACTTCTCCAAATCTACTGAATGTAACTCTCGAAAACACCGGCAACCTAGCTTTCAACGCCACGAATGTTGCCATCACCGGAACCGACGCCAACGATTTCCAAATCTCTTCCCAAGGTTGCCTGGACGTTGTTGTGATACCCGGCCGCAGTTGCCAGGTATCTCTGACCTTTACACCCACGGCCACAGGAAGTCGGAGCGCCAGCCTGACTTTTACAAATCTCGCGGGAACACAGACGGCAACTCTCACGGGTACGGGTGTGGCCGCGACATTCGCGCTTGGGTTAACCCCGACTTCAGTGACCTTCCAGCCGCAGCAGAAGGGTGTTTCGAGTCCAGCGCAAACCGCCTACCTCATCAACCAGGGAACCGCACCGGTCACCCTCGCAAGCGTCGTCTCTGGTACCACCGATTACTCGGTGAGTGGATGTTCAACGGGAACAGTCATCCTGGCGAACTCTTACTGCCAGTTGTACATCACCTTAGATCCAACGGTGACAACCACTGATAACTCTACGGTAACCATTAAGAGCAATGCAACGGGGAGCCCCCAGACCATGACGCTCACCGGGAGCGGTGCCACGACGTTGCCTGCCGTGCAACTCTCGCCCGCCGGTCTGGCCTTCAACACGCAGGTGGTCGCGACGAGCAGCAATCTGTCGGTCGAGGTGACGAACAACTCATCCACGACGGTCACAGGAATCAAGTTTGCCACGACCGGGAGCAATGCGGCGGACTTCACGATTACCTCCAACAGTTGCAGCACGACCCTGGCGAGCGAAACCTCCTGCGGGTTCTATGTGAGCTTCAAACCCTCGGCAATCGGTGAACGGACAGCTGCGATCAGCATCACCGACAGTGCCGGGACGCAGAGCGTTGCTCTGGCTGGCTACGCCGTCAACTCCTCGACCTCCGCCCAACTGGTGACAAGTGCGTTGGAGTTTCCAAACGAAACGATTGGTTTCAGCAGTCTGTACCAACCGATTACGTTCGAGAACACCGGCAACACTGCCTTCACCATCCAGAGCATCGTGCTCGGTGGAACCAACAAGGGAGACTTCGCACTCACGGTCGGTTGTCCCATCACGCCGGCCGTCTTCAATCCGTTCTTGAGTTGCAATTCCGAGGTCACTTTCACACCGACCGCGACAGGGACACGCACAGCCACGGTCACGATTACCTACACCGGAGCTGCTGGAAGCCCGGTGACGGCTACCCTAACCGGCAACGGTGTAAGCGGGGCGCAGTCTCTCGAAGTTGGCCCAACCAGCCTCGTTTTCCCACCCCAGGTAGAGTCCGTGGCCAGCCCGCTCACCCCTACCGTATTGCTCACCAATACCGGGACTTCGCCAGTGACGATCAGCTCGATCGCGCTGGGAGGTTCGAATCCGGGTGATTTCGCGATCAGCAATGGCTGTCCGAGCCCCCTCTCGCAGGGGCCGATCAGCAATACTTGTCTGGTGTACGTGACGTTCACTCCCACGGCAGTAGGAGCGCGTTCGGCCACGCTCACAGTTACCGACAGCGCGCCGGGTAGTCCGACGAAGATCACTCTCACAGGTACCGGCGTTGCGCCAAGCGAGACCCTGACGGTTTCGCCGACGACTCTGGCGTTCAATCCTCAGGTCTCCGGAACCACGAGCGGCCAGCAGACCATCACCGTGACCAACACCGGCAATTCTCCGTTTACCTTCACCAACGTTACGATCAGCAAGAATTACGCCCTTTCCAATGACTGCTCCGGGCAACTTCCAGCCGGCAATTCTTGCAGCATCGGGGTGACTTTCACACCGTCCGGTACAGGAAGCGAAACCGGCACAGTGACTATTACCGACAGTGTCAAAGGCAGTCCACAGACCGTCGCACTCTCCGGCACAGGAATCCTGGCCAGTCAGGGCATTGAGCTCTCGCAGACGGCGGTCGTCTTCGATCCGCAGACGGTGAGTACACTGAGTCCCCCACAAACCGTCTATTACTACAATCAGGGCAACACCACGGTGACCATTAATACCGTTACCCAGGCGGATGCCGAGTTCCAGCTGACGGGCAGCAGCTGCGTTGCGGGGACGCTGGTGAGCCCGCAGACCGCCTGCAGCTTCCGCATTACCTTCAAGCCGTCCGCAGCGGGGGCGCGCAGTTCAACCCTCCAGATCACCGATACTCTTTCAGGGAGTACTGCCCGAACCGTGAGTCTGTCGGGCACCGGGATCACCGGAAATGTGCCCGGGGTGAACCTTACCCCTGCAAGCCTGACGTTTACGACCCAGGCGGAGGGTACGGTCAGCGCAGCGCAGAACATCAACCTGACCAACAACGGGCTGGGCAACCTCACCTTCACGAGCATCGCCATTACCGGCGCGGACCCCGGCGATTTCTCGCAAACGAATAATTGTGTCAGCCCAATTGCTGCCGGGTTCAGCTGCAATATTGCCGTGACTTTTTCTCCGACAGCGATTGGGGCGCGCAGCGCGAGTGTGTCGGTCACCGACAATGCCACCGGCAGCCCGCAATCTGTGACCCTTACCGGAACCGGAAAGGCGGGTGCCCTGCCGGCAGTCACACTCACGCCCACGAGCCTTTCCTTTCCAAACGTTGCCTTGAATACAAAGAGCTCAAAGAGCGTAACGGTGGAGAATTCGGGAGCCGCGCCGCTCAGCTTTACCAGCATCTCGATCGCAGGCACGGTGTCGCCAGACTTCACGCAGAACAACACCTGCACGGGAAGTATTGCGGTAGGAAAAACTTGCACTGTCACCGTGAACTTCACCCCGTCGACCTTCGAGGATCAGACCGCGTCGGTCACCCTGGTTGACAATGCGGCCATCAGCACGCAAACGATCCCGATCACCGGCAACGGGGCGGAACCTGCGGTCTTCGTCTCGCCGTCGTCGTTGACGTTCTCGGGTCAGGCTCCGGGGACCACCAGCCCCGCGCAGACAATTACGGTTGAGAATTATGGAAATGTCACCCTGACACTGAAGAGTGTCACAGCCATAGGTCCCTTCCTTATCTCAGCCAACACCTGCGGGACGTCGCTTGCACCGGGATTAACCTGTTCGATCTCTGTCGAATTCAAGCCGACCGTGGCCGGGGGAGCCAATGGCGAAGTGGTCATTATGGACAATGCGGGCGACAGCCCGCAGATGCTGAGTCTGAGCGGGACCGGCACTTAGCCTGCGCTAGATCCAGGGATATTCGTGGCGGCCGAGCATTCCCGCGCCACGGGAAACGGTGACTGAAAAAGCAGACCCGGAATTCTCTGACGCCGAGGGATTCGGATCCGTTGCTCTTTTTCGCGAGCGATGCGCTCGGCTGAGCGGCACCTATTGGCGCGAGCGGTGCTGCGGTCGCAGCCGGTAGAGGTCAGAGCAGCAATTAGGTTTCGAACAAACCTCGTTACCCCTCTCCTGCTGCGCTTCCGCCGAACAGACACTCACCGGCCCGCGACGGAGCCCGGGGCCATGGGTTGAGGTATCCCCAACTGCCGATTTATCGGAACGTTGGCCGCCACGGTTTTAATTACGACCGGCGCGAGGGTTATTCTGCACCGGCAGCGGCAATGCCTCGCGAGCCTCCCCTGGGGTCCTTTGCTGAACCTGCCCAGAAAGGATGAGCCGAAACAAAACTCTGGCCTTCGCCCAATTCAAACCCCCTCGACGATCCGCACTTCCCGCTCCACCGCGCCGTTCAGAACCTTGGCAGCAACCTGGTAAGCGGCTCCCTCATAGGTCGCCATCGCCTGGGTCGCGCTCGCAAACTCGATCAGGACGGTCCGCTCGTTTAAGCCTGCTTCGTAACTCTTTACGGGGAGGCCTCTGGCCAGAAACTTGCCCCCTCCGGCCTCGATGGCCGGACCCGCCAGCCTCGCATATTCTGCCAGAACCCCGGCATCTTTGATGCTTCTATAAAAAGTGATCCAGTAGCCTTTCGCCATTCGGTCTCCCCTCACGTCACAAAATCCGTTCGATGCTAACACGATTCCAGGATGAGTTTTTCAGACTCCCCGTGCTGATACACTCAGTGGAGAGACTCATGGCCAGACAACGACTCGGTCAACACTTCCTAAGCGATCCGGGATGGCGCGAAAAGATTGCCCGCGCTATCCGGGTCTCTCCCTACGGCATGCAGCGAAACCCGATCGCTTCCCGGGACAATTTCTGCTGGATCGAGATTGGTGCTGGTCATGGTGAGATGACCGAGCATCTCCTGGCGGCAGGTGCGCCGGTCATCGCGGTGGAACTCGATCCCGCCCTGATCGCCAGCTTGCAGCGTGTCGCACGAAATCACGGGAACCTCACCGTCGTCCCCGGCGATGTCCTCGAAACCGACCTCGGCGCTCTCGCCGCCGGACACCGCATGCGCATCTACGGCAATCTCCCCTACTACATCACCTCGCCCATCCTGCAACATCTCTTTAAGTTCGCGGACCGGATCGACGAAGTTCACATTGTCATTCAACTCGAAGTGGCCGAGCGCCTGACTGCCGCCCCCGGTGGCAAGGAGTATGGCTACCTCTCCGTCCTCACGCAGCTTTACGCGCGCCCTGACCTGGCCCTGCGACTTCCCCCGGAGGCCTTTCGCCCTCCTCCGGAGGTCGACTCTGCACTGGTCACGCTCGGTTTCCCGGGGCAGAACAAGGCCCTGCAAATTGCCGACGCCCCCGCCTTCCTCGACTTCGTCAAGGTCTGCTTCGCCCAAAAGCGCAAGAAACTCACGAACAACCTTCGATCGCTCGCCGAACCGGAGCGGGTCCGCAACATTTTGAGGGAACTCAACTTACGAGAAGATGCTCGCGCCGAACAATTGACCATCGCGCAGTTCGCCGCTCTCCGCCAAGCTATTTCTTGAGTACGGAAAGCAACCGGTCCGGGTAATCGCTCATGATCCCGTCAACTCCGGCCGAGACCAGCAACCGCATATGCGCGGGCGAATTCACGGTCCAGCATACGACCTGCAGGTCCCGTCTCCTTGCGTGTTGCAGAAAATTCGGGGTTACCAGGTCTCCGCGCACCGCAATCTGCCGCGCGCCAATCTCGAGGGCCTTCTCAAACGGGTTCTCGATCCTGCCGTCGTAGAGCAGTCCGGTCATCAGGGTCGGTTCCATCTTCCGGAGTGCCGACAGGATCGCCGGCTCGAAGGAAATGATCACGCTTCGGGGAATCTCCCCGGACTCCCTCAGCGCACTGATCAGTGCGTGCTCCCCGCCCCAGAACCCACTTGGTTTCAGCTCCAGGTAGAACACCACGTCGTTTTTCCGTGCGAATTCCAGAATGTCTTCGAGGTTCGGGATTCGCTCCCCCATGAATTCGCTTGCGAACCACGATCCTGCATCCAGACGACGCGCTTCGGCCAGCGTCATATTGTGGATCTCGCCGCGGCCATTGGTGGTGCGGTCCACAGTCTCATCGTGAATCGCAACAAAATGGGCGTCCCGCGTCAGGTGCAGGTCTGTCTCGATGAACGAGACCCCCTGTGCAACGGCACGCCGAAATGCGGCCAGTGTATTTTCCGGCGCATAACCCGATGCGCCTCGATGAGCTATAGCCAGCACGTAATGGATCTTCTCCGTGGGCACCCGCCGTTTGCGATTCGACCTGCAGCGTGATTCCCTGTCGTATGCTACCACTGTACATTCGGCGTCGCTTGCTTGTCCTGCCGCATGCGGCGTGAATCTAAATAAGGGCGCTTTCCTCGCTCAATAAAGTATGATGTTCTCTCCTATGCGGCACTTGCTCACCTGGCCTGCTTCTCTCGCACTGCTCTCCCTCCTCCTGCTCCCTTCTGTTCCGGCTCGGTCCCCTTCCACTCCGCAATCCGCAAAAGCCGGAGAGCGGTACCCCACCACCCTGTCCCGGGAGATTCACCACCAGATTCTGATGCTTCCCTTCTACTCGGTCTTCGACTTCATTACCTTCACGCTCCAAGGCAACAAAGTCACGCTTTCCGGACAAGTCTTGCGCCACAACCTGAAAAATCACGCCGAAGCCGCCCTCAAAAGTCTGGAAGGTGTCGACACGGTCGTCAATACCATCGAAGTTCTCCCCACCTTTCCTGCCGACGACGACCTCCGTCGTGCCATCTACCGGGCCATTTATGAAGATCCCACGCTCGCGCGTTATGGTATTCCAGCCATTCCCGAAATTCACATCATCGTGAACAATGGCCATGTCAGCCTCGAAGGTTTCGTTGGATCCCAGGCGGACAAGAACCTTGCCGCCGGGTGCGCCGGCAGGGTTGCCAATGTCCTCGGTATAAAGAACAATCTGGTGGTGTTGTCGAAAGGAATCGCGGCAGAATAGTAGCCTGTGACAGGCTGCACACCCGTCCGGAGGAGCGCACCGTGACTCAAGCCAAAGACCCGTACTCCAATCAAGGCGATTCACGAGACACTCCAGCCCGCCAGAAGTTGGTCGCTCTGCGCGAGGCCCTCCTGCGCATCCACAAATCGCTCCTTGAAATGGAGCGCCGTGAGTATGAAAAAGAACATAGCAAACTCACCGCCGGCGAGCTTTTCCGCCTGGTCGTCGATGATCCGCAGTTCGCCTGGCTGCACAATATCTCTGAATTTGTCGTCCGCATTGACGAAGCCCTCTCGAACGCGGAAGGGGTTACCAGCACGGATTCCCACGTCGCCATTTCCCTGGCCCGCAAAATCTTTGCGCCTTCGGAAACCGGCGACGCCTTCCAGAAAAAATACTTCGCCGCCATCCAAAAAGACCCTGCCGTAGTGATGGAACACGCCGAACTCGCGCGGCTTTTCCACAACGAGCCGGTAGATCGCGAACCCGAATAATTCCTCCCACATGCTGGCTTGTCGCCCGGGCGCGACCTCAATCCATTTGGCGATGAATTGTTTACCTCACGGGGAGTCCAGACCGCAATCGACCAACCCTAACGCTTCTCTCTCTCCTCCGCCCTGACCGCATCTTCTTATTCGACCGTTTTCCGGCTTATCTGAGGTAGCATAGGGCTGTTCTTGACCGGGGAGGATCCTATGGCGAAGAAAGATAAACTCACTGAAGTTTCGCAGAGAATTGGTACCGCACTTGGCAGAGCTGACAAGCGAGCTCACGCGCACGCGAAGAAACTCGCCGCGGCCGGCAAAGTAACGAAAGAAGAACTTCAGGAAATTTCGAAGCAGGTCGATGCTCTGAAAAAGCAGCTGGCCAAGACCACTGAAAGACTGAAAAAGGTCCTAACTGCCTAACCTCGCGTTGCTTGGGACGGTTCGCTGGTCGTCAGTGACGTTCCCGTTATGGCTTCAATGACGCCGTATACGCGGCAATGGAGATCATTTCGTCCAGGGTCAGCTTTTCTACCACCGGGGTCATCGGTTGCGTTTTTGCCCCGTGTCTGGCACCGCCTCGGATGTCGAACAGCTGGCGCACGTTGTAGCTCGGTGACCGGCCCGCGATGGACGGTACATCGCCGAGTCCCTTCAGATCCGCTCCATGGCAGGTTCCGCACGCAACCGTTCTTCCGTTTGCCCCGCCCGTGACCAGCGCCTTGCCCTTGTTGATGCTGCCTGACGGAACGTAGGCAACAAATCCGGATGTGTCATCCCTCAACTCGGTCCGTTCGAGGCTTTCGGGCATCTCGATGATGCGTCTCCCGATTGGCTCCATTCCCCCAGGCTGCGAAGGAATCAGCATCCATCCTGCGACACGGGTTTTCGGAACTTGAGCTGTTTCCACCACGCGAATCCATGGCTGCAGTTTTATTCCAGAAAAATAACTTGCTGCGGCCTGTAGTTCCTCATCGCTGGCCTTGGTTTCATAGGCGATCATTGAGGCAACCGGCTTATGTCTTGGATCGGAGCTCTTTCGCAACCCGTTCTTAAAATCGGCCATCTGCTCGAGGATGTATCCGACCGGCAGTCCGGCGAGACTGGCATTCTCCGGACGACCCTGGCCATTCGGAAGGTGACAGTAACCGCAGGCAAACACTTCTGGTTTGCGCCCCATCGCCACAATCCCTGGCATCGGTGGATGAAGGGAAGGATGCCAGTCCGGCACCTTAAACATGTCGGCAACTTCCAGGAGCGTGAAGGTGACCGAACTTCCCGGAACACGTTGCGGCGTTTTATCCTCGACAGCTGCCCTTTCACCCGCGGGCTGCTCCGGCGGATTGATTGCGTAAGCCCAATAGGGCGGAGTCTCCCGCCTCGACTCCGATTGAGCCGCCTCCGGTTGGCTCGAGGCAACAACCAGTCCGAGACACACACAGAGCGACAGCCTCGACGCAACCACCGCAATCACGGAACCAGCAAACCTCTTCGCTCGAGTGAGCAGAAAGATAATTCACCTCCCAGCCGCTTTCCGGCCGCCCAAAATCTACCACGGAAATTGGCCGGCATTTGCGTCCCGCCCTTTTCCAGCCAGCTCTACTGGTGCCGCCCGGCCTTCGTTCCCCGGTGAGACGATGAGCGAACTGGCTCACAAACCGAAGAGGAAGGAACTGGGAGCAGTACTCCAGGGCTCGCTCGCTCGAGAATGGCCGGTTGGCAGACCCCGGACGAAAAAAAGGGGGCGGCGCGGCGCCGCCCCGGGTGGAGAGAGGTGCAATCGAACTCAGTGGCCGGGGCTGGCTTTTTCGGCGCCCAGGCCAGTATTCGAGCGTACCAGCAGTTCGTTGAATTTGTGGGTGGACGACGGCTCGTGGCTGAGCAGTGTGCCCAGAATCGCGCCGAGGAAACCGAGCGGGATGCTCACGATTCCGGGATTCTCGAGGGGGAACCAGGCTTTGGCCTGAATCAGGTGGCGCGCCGCACCCGTCACCGTGGGTGGATCAACGGCCATCAGGCTCGGACCGACCAGGATAAGACCGATCGAGGCGATGAGGCCGACACCGAGCCCCGCCACCGCGCCCGTGGTATTGAAGCGACGCCAGAAGATGGAGAGCACGATGACCGGTAAATTGGCGGACGCCGCAACGGCAAAGGCCAGCGCCACCAGGAAGGCGACGTTCGCCGTGGGCCCGAGCAGGATCGCGATGGTGATCGCCGCGGCGCCAACGACAAAGGCAGAGATTCTGGCTACGCGAACCTCTTCGCCCGGTTTGCGCTCCGTGCCCCTGTGAATGACGTTGGTCCAGAAGTCATGCGCAAAGGATGTCGTCGCGCTGATGGTAAGACCGGCGACGACGGCAAGAATAGTGGCAAAGGCGATGGCACAGATAAACGCAAAAAAGATGTCACCTGCAAGGGCCTTCGCCAGCAGCGGAGCACTCATGTTGGTGCCGCCATTCGTGGTGATGTAATCCCGGCCAACGATGGTTGCCGCACCAAAGCCGAGGAAAGTAGTCATGATATAGAAGCTGCCAATCAAGGCCATGGCCCAAACCACACTGTGACGGGCGGTCTTGGCATCCGGAACCGTGTAGAACCTCACCAGGATGTGCGGCAGACCCGCAGTACCGAAGATGAGCGCCAGGCCCAGGGAGATGAGTTCCAGCGGTCCGTAGGGAGGCTTGTAGCGAAGCCCCGGCTGAAGGAAGTCTTTGACCACTTCCTGTCCCTTGTCGTGATAGGTGACGTGGCCGACGGCGCCGAAGAACTCCCCAAGGCTGAAGTGAAAATGAGCCATCACCAGGATGCTCAGGAGGAACGTGCCCCCCATCAGGAGAATCGCCTTGATGATCTGGACCCAGGTGGTGGCAAGCATGCCGCCAAACACCACGTAGACGATCATCAAAATCCCTACGCCAATCACGGCGGTGCTGTAGGAGATTCCCGAACCCTTGAGCAGCAACGCGACCAGCGCGCCGGCACCGACCATCTGGGCGATCATGTAAAAGGTGCTGACCGTCAGGGTGCTCAAGGCGGCCATGGCCCGCACTGGACGGGGCTTCAAACGATAGGCTAAAACATCGGCCATCGTGTATTTACCCGCGTTGCGCAGGGGTTCTGCGATAACCAGAAGGACCGTGAGGTAAGCGACCAGCCAGCCCACCGAAAACATGAAACCGTCATAGCCCTGGAAGGCGATAATCCCGGCGATGCCCAGAAACGAGGCGGCACTCATGTAGTCGCCTGCCACGGCAACGCCATTCTGCCAACTCTTGATCTGGCGGCCGGCAGCAAAATAGGCGCTGGAGCCTGAGGAGCGCTTGGAGGCCCAATAGGTAATGACCAAAGTGATGGCGATGAACAGGAGAAACATTACCAGAGGAGCTGACATGGGTTATTTGACTCCTTTGGAGTTTTCATGCTCGAGCGCCTTGTCGATGATGTCTTTCGAGATTTCATCGAAGTCATCGCCCGCGCGCACGTAAAGCCCAGCGATAGTCCAGGCCATAAAGAATTGGGAGAGCGCGAACAGATAGGCCAGATTCACATTCCCCCATACTTTGGTGGACATGAACTGCGGCGCGTAGCCTACCAGAATCGGCAGGAGAAAGTAGTACACAACAAAAAAAATGAACGCGGGAATGATAAAGATCTTCTTTGTCGCCATCAGGTCGCGGAATTCGCGACTAGCCGCCACACGATCCCACATAGACTGGTCGTCTTGGTCAGAATGTGCTGCCTCTGGCATGGGTCCCCCCCTGTCTGCATTTGGAAAGTCGTGATTGGAAATTGGTTACTGCTGAGCGATCACCTGGAGCAGAACCGAGCGCATCCTACAACGAGAATACGGTCCTTGTATACAACCTCCACAACTTTTGCCGGCCCTTCAAAGGTCAGCCTTGGGGGGGCTGGGCGGCGTCTTCCTCCAGGCAATCGCCGAGGGCGGCGGTGAACAGGTCCACGTCCCGGTCAGAAAAAACCAGCGGGGGGCGAAGCTTGATCACGTTGTGATGAGGACCATCGGTGCCGGCGAGGATGCCGCGGTCGCGCAGTCGGTTGACGACATAGGAAGCCTGGTCGCTGGCTGGCTTGCGCGTCGAGAGGTCATGGACCAGATCGAGGCCCAAGAACAGCCCGGAACCCCGAACGTCTCCGAGCAGCGGGTACCGGGCCTGCAACCCCTTGAGCTGCTCGATCCAGCGGGTACCGACACGTAGGGCGTTTTGCTGCAGGCCTTCGTCGACGAGAACATCGAGGACCGCGAGCCCGGCAGCGCAAGCAACCGGATTGCCGCCAAAGGTGCTGAAGAATTCCATGCCGTTGTCGAAACTGGCGGCGATCTGGGCGCTGGTAACGACAGCAGCGAGCGGAAAAGCGTTGCCGATGGGCTTCCCGAAGACAACCACGTCCGGAACCACGCCCTGTGATGCAAATCCCCAGAAGTGCGAGCCCAACCGGCCGAAGCCCACCTGAACTTCGTCGGCAATGCACACCCCACCGGCGGCGCGGACATGTTGATAGACTTCTGCCAGGTAATCCTCCGGAAACACAATCTGGCCCGCGACACTCGGCAGTGTTTCCGCGATATAGGCGGCGACGGACCGCCCTTCTCTTTTCACTCTTTCGATTATCTCCGCAACGTACCGGGCATACCTTTTGCCGAGACCGGATTCACCGCGGCGGTGGAGACCGCGATAGTCATCCGCAATCGGAGCGACGTGGACCCAGGGCTTCCGCCCGCTCCCGCCTGGTCCTTCGAACTTGTAAGGGCTGATATCGATGAGTGTCGAGCTGTGCCCGTGATAGGCGTGCTCGAGAACAATGACGTCCTCGCGCCGGGTGTAAGCCCGTGCCAGTCGGAGCGCCAGTTCGTTGGCCTCGCTCCCGGAATTGACGAAATAGCAGACCCTGAGCGGTGCCGGCAGAAGTGCTGTGAGTCGATCCGCGTAGCGGACGATGTTGTCGTGTAAGTAGCGGGTATTGGTGTTGAGGAGAGCCACCTGCTCCTGCACGGCAGCGACAACCCGAGGGTGAGAATGGCCGACCAGGGGAACGTTGTTGTACACATCGAGAAAGGCCCGGCCGGCGTCGTCGTAGAGATACTGGCGCCAGCCGCGAACGATTTTGACTGGACGGTCGTAGGAAACACTGAGATTCCCACCAAGTAGCTTCTTACGCGCCGCAAGTGTGGCTTCCACTGAAGCGCTGGCCGCCGGGAAGCATTTTTCCGGGATTCGCAGAAGCAGATTGGGATCGGGAGACAGGCTGGTAAACACCTCTGACTGAGAAGCAAAAGCGACACCGGGAAATCCTGTGGAGAGATCGAGCAGATCCAGGATGATCTGGAAATGAAGATGGGGAGTCCAACCACCATTTTCGGCAGCCGTGCCAATTCGAGCGAAAGCCTGACCGCGAACGACGCTTTCCCCGGGGCGCAAGCGGGAGAGTGACTCACGCGAGAGGTGTCCGAACAGAGTGAAGAACTCCTGACCCTCAGCCGTACAGTGTCTGAGAATAACCACCGGACCGTAGTCGAGAGCCGCCTGGTTATCCGCGAACGCATAAATTGCACCATCGAGCGGAGCGTAGACCGCAGATCCAGGCTCGAGGAACAGGTCGAGGCCAAGATGGACGGTTCGGCGTTCGTCGGCAGGATTCGCAGTGCTGGCGAACAGTGCGGAGGTATAAACGGGGCGGCATTCGTTGTAGCGGCCAACGGCGATCGTCGCATTTGCTTGACGCAGGAGAGCCTGGATCTTTGGCGTCATTCGCTGTTCCGCCGCATTGGCAGGATCGGCTCCGAGAAAAGTGCTCGCGACGCTAAGATCGAGGACCACGCAATCCCCTTCGCTCAGGTCGGTAGAGAGGATTGGAGCGGCCGAGCCGGTGTCCTCGGCCAGCCAATGCCGGATCTTTTCCGTCCCCGGCACAGCGGCAAGGCCGCAGGCCGCGCGGAAAGTGTAGCGAGCAAATCGCGGGTGGATCCTGGCAAGTCGCTCCAGAGCCTCCCAAGCCGGTCCTTCGCTTACCGTGACATACGGATCCTCCGGGAGGAGTGCATGGCGATAGGCGGAATTGATGACGCTGACCGCGAGCCGCGCGCAAAGGAACGGAAAAAAAACGGCAATTTCGTCTTCGTTCAGAGGATAAACCTGGTGGTACGCGGCAAGCACGGCCGCGGCGGCAGAAAGCGGGTCCGCTTTGCCGAGGACGGCATAGGCGGCTGCAATGGCTGCTTCCCCAACCGTGAAGCCGATGTGCATGTCTCCAAAATCTATGACGCCGACCACGCGGCGAGGGAGTGGCAGGGGCGGTGAGACCAGCACATTATGGTCATTGGCATCGCCATAGATCGCGCTGCGGCGCAGCTGCGGAAAGCGCGGCAATGCCTCAGCCTCAAAGAGGTCCAGGAACCGTTCGGCGAGAGAATAACGCCCGGGATTTCGGACCTCTGAGAGGAACTCGCGGGCATCCAATGATCGAGCGAGGTCCCATTTGAGTTCCCGGCTCGCAGCAGGATGGGAAAAATCGAGCAGCGCCACATCCATGCGGGCAAGAAAACGACCGAGAGAAGCTAGGAGATCGGGAGAGTGTGGCCGGCTTGCGGCAAAGGTGATCCCGGGAAGAAACGTGAGGAGCCAGACCAGCCGGTCGGAGCCGTCTTCGACTGTTCTACGGGCGAACGGTTGGCCGCTCCTGGTGGGAGTGACGCGGGGCAGGGTCAACTGCGGAGCCCGCTCCGCAAGGTGAGCAAGAGCGCGGCATTGCATGTCGACGAAGGACTCTTCCCGCGCGGAGTGCATGATTTTCAGGACAAAGGCCCGAGAGTCGGAAGCGACAAGATGGAAATTGTCGTCGTACTCGCCCGGCAGCGAGTGGGCAGAAGCCTCCAGGCCAAAAAGATGTAAAGCAGTGCGAGCCGCTTCCGCTGGTGAGATGGGGGGAGCCACGCGGCCTTCAGGCATCATGCGAAAATTGTAATGGCCTGGCTGTCCCGGAGCAAATTCGTTGAGAGAGAATCGCCCGATCACGCTCCATGGGGGCTTTTTTTCCTCGGAGAGAGATTGACCGAATGCCGGTCGGAGGAACTACACAGGATGGATTCGAAATGATAGACTCCGTGCCGGTGCAGGCTTCGCCGGCGGCGAACCGTGCGGCGGAAGCTCGCTAACAATTTCAGAAAGCGACAGGGAGAACAGAAGCGATGACACGAGCGGCGAGCAGGAACAGAAAGTGGATGCTCTGCGGAGTAGCGGCCCTATTCCTTTTGGCCGGTTGCGGCAAATCGGACAACAACGGCAATCAGATGGCCGCCAATCCACCCAACGCAAATTCGACGGCGAACCAGGCGGCTCCAGCCCCAGCGTCGGCACCGGAGACAGCACCGACACCAGCGCCAGCCCAGGTACAGATTCCGTCGCAGGCCCAGGCCGATGCGGCAAATCCGGCGAATGCGCCGCTGCCTCCCCCCGAACCGCCGCAGCCATTCGAAATCCCAGCCGGGAAGTCGATCCCGGTAATCCTCTCGAGCCAACTCGACTCCAGGGTCGATAAGGTAGGACAAGAATTTCAAGCGACTCTGGCGGCACCCCTCATGGTCAACGATGAAGAGGCGATCCCGAAGGGTGCGACAGTGCGAGGGGTGATTGTGGATGCAAAGAAGCAGGGTGCCGTAAAAGGCGAAGCCAACCTGGCCATCAGACTGCGTACCATCACGGTGCGTGGCAAGGATTACCCCATATCGACCAGCACGTATGCCCAGACAGAGAAGGGGAAAGGAAAGCGGAGCGCGATCATGACCGGCGGGGGCGCCGCTGCCGGAGCGCTCATCGGAGGCCTCGCTGGCGGTGGCAAAGGGGCGGCAATCGGGGCCGGAGTCGGAGGTGGTGGAGGATTGGCGGCATCGGCCGGAACCGGCGGGCAAAACGTAGTGTTCCCAGCCGAAACAAAAATCACCTTCAAGCTGAGTAAAGCGATTACCGTCGATCGATAGCCCTGGCTCGCAACAGGACAAGAAAGGCCTTCGGCTCTCGACCAGGAGCGGAAGGCCTTTTTCTTTGACAGCGGCAAGCCGTTCAATGAGACTCCGGTTACCGAGCCGGAGTGCCGGGACGCGCGCGCAGGACCAGGAAGATCATGCTAAAGCTCACCAGAAGAGGAATGTAGAGGCCCGCCCGAAGCGAGTTGGTGGTTGAAGATACGATTCCCACAAGCCAGGGCAGCGCGCCTCCCCCAATGCCCGCAGCCCCGAAGAATAGTGCTCCGATCCAGGTGGAATCATGCCGGAAAATTGCAGCCAGCCAGGTAACAAAGATGGGGTATTGCGGCGCCAATCCAAAACCGGCAATGGCGGCTCCGAGGTAGAGGGTAGGAGGAGCATGCGAGAGGGCGATGATGGCGGAACCGGCAGTTGCCAGGCAAAGTCCGCCAGCCGAGATCAACACTTGCGAGAAATGACGGAGTGCGAGCGGTGCGACGCCCCGGCCAAAGAGCAGCGCTCCATAATAGACCGAAGGAGCGATGACCAGCGTGACCGCACTCATCCCCGGGAGGCGTTTTTCGAACGAGGCCACCCAGCCACCGAGCGCCACCTCGACGCCCACGTACAAAAAGAAGAGAAGCAGCAGAGGAATGGCCTGCGGCAGACGAAGATGGGCCAGCCAGTCGTCGAGCGGATGGGTTCCGCGGACCGACTCGACCGAGGCGCGCGCGGTGCGTAAAGACAGGTGCATGGCGACCAGGGCGAGAGAGCAAATGGCCAGCACAAGCGCGAAACGACGCAGGCCATAAGAAGGGATAAAAGCACCGATCAGGAATGGGCAGAGGACCGCACCAATGCTCCAGGAAAAGTTCAGGAAAGTGACTGCAGCAGCCGTGTTTTTGGAAGGGAGCTCGGTGGCGCGGAGGTTGATGGCCGGGTTGGCCAGGCCATAGCCCAAACCGTTGACGCCCACCATGGTCGCGGAGATGACCCACGGGCCGAGCCCCAGGAACGAAAATCCCGCCACGAAGGCCACAAAGCCCGCAGCCGATACCTTGGAGAAGCCGAAACGAGGGAGAAAAACGCTGGTGAGAATGACTCCGAGCGTGCTGCCAAAATACTGTGCAGTGAAGAAAAAACCTGCCTGGGCATCGGTGAGTGACCAATGCCGGGAGAAAGAGGGGAGGATGGGGCCGAGCAGCGTGGTGATGATCCCGATCAGAATGAAGCTCAGATGGAGCAGGAGCCATTCATTCCGCGCATTGGGCTGGACAGAAACGGTGGGGGACGAGGACATTGAAAGGGGAGTGTCGCACAAGATGAATGGAGCGACAAGTTGAGAAAACCGATGGAAAGGAGCCGAAGCTCGCCTGAGCCGACAGTTCCCTGCTCCGGGAGTGCTTATGGTTCCTTAATGTGGGACTCACCCTTTTCTTAGAGTGGCGGGGTACACTCTAGGCAAGGTCAGGGAGTTGTTCATGAGTGATGTCATTTTTATGCTGTGCACCGTTCTGTTTTTCGGACTTGGCATTTTGTATCTCAAGGGCTGCGAACGTCTGAAGTAAAGGTTGCCACCATGCTAGGGAATATCCTTCTGATTGTGATCTCGCTGTTGTTGTGCGGCTATTTGTTCTACGCGTTATTGAAACCGGAGGACTTTTAGTCATGACCGGGAACGGCTGGTTCCAGATACTCCTGTATTTCGCCGCCGTATTGCTGGTGACGAAACCCGTGGGGGTATTCCTCTACCGGGTCTTTGAGCGCAAGAAGACCTTCCTCGATTTCGTGCTGCGACCCCTTGAAAAACTGATTTACCGCGCGGGCGGCATCGAGGAAGAGCGGGAAATGGGCTGGAAAGAGTATGGAGCTTCAATGCTCCTGTTCAGCGGTGTTTCGCTTGTCCTGCTCTATGCGATCGAACGTTCGCAACAGTGGTTGCCGTGGAACCCACAGAAGTTCGCCAACGTCGCTCCCGATCTGGCCTGGAACACGGCGGTCTCTTTTACCACCAATACCAACTGGCAGTCCTACTCCGGCGAATCGGCAATGAGCTATCTCACGCAAATGGCCGGGCTTGCATATCACAACTTTGCCTCGGCCGCGGTGGGGATTGCGCTGGCCATCGCTCTGCTTCGCGGGGTGACCCGCCGGGAATCGAAAACCATTGGAAATTTCTGGGTGGATACCACGCGGGCCTTTCTGTGGGTACTGCTTCCGCTGTGCCTGGTCGTGGCGCTGTTCTTTGTGTCGCAAGGAATGATCCAGAACTTGCGGCCCTACACGACGGCATCCCTGACCGAGCCGCAAGTTGTCGAAACCAAGAATGCAGACGGCAGCGTCAAGCGCGACACGGTCGCGACACAGGTGATCGCTCAGGGCCCGGTGGCGTCCCAGGAAGTCATCAAGATGTACGGAACGAACGGTGGTGGATTTTTCGGCGCCAACAGTGCGCATCCGTTCGAAAATCCGACTCCGCTGACCAACTTCGTCGAGATGCTGCTGATCTTCGCAATTCCATCGGGGTTGACCTACACGCTCGGACGAATGACAGGTTCGGCGCGCCATGGCTGGGCGGTGTGGAGCGCCATGGCCATCCTGTTTCTGACCGGCCTCGTCGTTGTCTACGCGGCTGAATCGCGCGGGAATCCGTTGCTCGCCGGATTGGACACCAGAACGACGGAGCTTCAGCCCGGTGGAAACATGGAGGGCAAGGAGGTCCGGTTCGGAATCGCGAATTCGGTTCTGTTCACCACCGTGACAACCGATGCGAGTTGTGGAGCCATCAACAACCAGCACGATTCGCTGACACCGCTCGGAGGCATGGTGCCATTGATCAATATCATGCTCGGTGAAGTGATCTTCGGGGGGGTAGGCGCAGGATTATACGGAATGCTCGTGTTCGTGATCCTGGCGGTGTTTATCGCCGGACTCATGGTGGGGCGGACGCCAGAGTATCTGGGGAAGAAGATCGAGGCTTTCGATGTGAAAATGGCGGTACTCGCGATCCTCATTACCTCTCTGACCATCCTGATCTTTTCCGCGATTGCCGTGGTCACGAAATTCGGAACCACCGCCATCTCCAACCCCGGCGCACACGGACTTTCGCAGATTCTGTATGCGTACACCTCGGCCGTAGGAAACAACGGTTCGGCGTTCGGCGGGCTCGGCGCAAATACTCTGTGGTACAACTCGAGCCTCGGCGTCGCCATGCTGTTGGGCCGCTTCTTCATGATCATTCCCATCCTGGCGATTGCCGGAAGCCTGGCGGCAAAGAAACATGTTCCGGAGTCGCTCGGCACGTTTCCCGTTACGGGACCCCTGTTCACGGTGTTGCTGATCTCTGTAATCGTGATTGTTGGAGCACTGACTTTCTTCCCGGCGCTGAGTCTGGGGCCCATTCTGGAGCACCTGCTCATGAATGCCGGAAAGGCGTTTTGAGGACAAGATGACGACGGCACAAGCAAAAAGCACTTCGATAACCGACCGGAATATTCTGAAGACCGCGATTGTGGACTCGTTCTGGAAGCTGGATCCGCGCCTGATGGTGAAGAATCCGGTCATGTTCGTCGTCGAGGTGGGGGCGGTGATTACGTTCGTAGTTCTGGTGTCCAATCTGGTGCGACACACCGGTGGCTACTGGTTCGGCTTGCAGATCACCTTGTGGCTGTGGTTCACCGTGCTGTTTGCCAATTTCGCAGAGGCCATGGCCGAAGGCCGAGGAAAGGCACAAGCGGACACCCTGCGCAAGGCACGGGCGGAAACCGAGGCGCGGAGATTGCGTGAAGACGGAACAACCGAGATTGTGAGCAGTTCGAAACTTCGGTCGGGGAATATCGTGCTGGTGGCGGCCGGGGACTTTGTTCCGGGGGACGGAGAAGTAATCGAGGGCGTGGCCTCGGTGGATGAATCGGCGATCACCGGGGAATCGGCGCCGGTGATACGGGAATCGGGAGGCGACCGCTCGGCGGTAACCGGCGGAACCCGCGTCTTATCGGATGAAATCAAGGTCAAGATCACCTCCAATCCCGGCGAAACTTTCCTGGACCGCATGATTTCGCTCGTGGAAGGTGCGTCCCGGCAGAAAACGCCGAACGAAATTGCGCTCAATATCCTGCTGGCAGGTTTGACGATTATTTTCCTGCTGGCGGTGGTCACCCTGCAGCCGTTTGCGATTTATTCCGGTGCGCCGCAGAGTATTTTCGCCTTGGTCTCCCTGCTGGTCTGTCTGATTCCCACTACCATCGGAGGGCTGCTTTCGGCCATTGGAATTGCGGGAATGGACCGGCTGATCCAGCGAAATGTCATTGCCATGTCCGGGCGCGCCGTGGAGGCGGCGGGTGACGTCGATGTACTGCTCCTCGACAAAACTGGGACGATTACCCTCGGCAACCGGGAGGCAACTGCCTTCCACCCTGCGCCCGGAGTGACCGAAGGCGAACTGGCGAGCGCAGCGCAACTGGCTTCCTTCGCGGACGAAACACCGGAAGGGCGCTCGATCGTGGTTCTGGCCAAGGACAAATACGGACTTCGGGGACGCGAACTTGCACCGCACAACCCGATTTTCATCCCCTTCAGTGCCCAGACGCGGATGTCCGGGGTGAATATGGACGGCACCGAGATCCGCAAAGGCGCGCCCGAGGCCATCAAGCGTTACGTCACGGAAAAGGGCCAGACCGTGCCAGCAGAGATCCAGGAGAGCGTGGAGCGAATTGCGAAGTCAGGCGGAACACCGCTGCTGGTGTCGATGAACCATCGTGTCTACGGCACAATTGAGTTGACCGACATTGTCAAAGGCGGGATTCGCGAGCGGTTCGATCACCTGCGAGCCATGGGAATCCGGACAATGATGATCACCGGAGACAATCCCTTGACAGCCGCGGCGATCGCGCGACAGGCCGGAGTGGACGATTTTCTGGCGGAAGCGAAGCCGGAGGACAAGATGGCTTTGATCCGCCACGAGCAGGCCAAGGGCAAGCTGGTGGCGATGACCGGGGACGGGACCAACGACGCCCCGGCGCTGGCCCAGGCGGACGTCGGCGTGGCCATGAATACCGGCACACAGGCAGCGAAGGAAGCTGGCAACATGGTCGATCTGGATTCCAATCCCACCAAGCTGATTGAAATCGTGGAGATCGGCAAGCAGTTGCTGATCACCCGGGGCTCGCTGACCACGTTTTCCGTGGCCAATGACGTAGCCAAGTATTTTGCGATTATTCCGGCCATGTTTGCCGGGACGTTTCCGTTGCTGGGAGTTTTGAATGTCATGAAACTGCGGACGCCGGAATCGGCGATTCTGTCTGCGGTCATTTTCAATGCCCTGATCATCATCGCCCTGATCCCGCTGGCGCTCCGCGGGGTAAAGTATCGTCCGCTCGGGGCAGCAGCGCTGCTCAGAAGGAATATGTTCATTTATGGGCTGGGGGGCGTGATTGCACCCTTTCTCGGAATCAAGCTGATTGACGTGCTGGTCACGTGGATGCATTTGGCGTAGAGGAAACCATGAAGAAAAACCTGATCGTTGCGATTCGCTTCACCCTGATAACCACGGTGGTGTTCGGCCTGGGGTACCCGCTCCTGGTCACCGGGCTCAGTCAGTGGATCTTCCCGAAGCAGGCAAACGGAAGCCTGATCGTCAGGAACGGCCAGGTCATCGGATCTTCGCTGATCGGCCAAGGGTTCCAGGGGGACAAGTACTTTCATCCCCGGCCGTCGTTGGCCGGAAACGGATATGATGCCACCGCATCCGGCGGATCAAATCTGGGTCCGACCAACCAGGCGCTGGTCACCCGTGTGCAGCAGGACGTGGCCAAACTGCAACAGGAGAATCCCGGAGTGGCTATACCCGCCGACCTGGTAACTTCCTCAGGTTCAGGGCTGGACCCCGATATTTCGCCTGCCGCGGCCGATTTCCAGATTCCGCGAGTGGCCAAAGCGCGCGGAATCAGCCAGGCAGAATTGCGCAAGGTTGTGGCAAAGCATACGCAGGCGCGCCAGTTTGGAATTTTTGGCGAAGCCAGAGTGAATGTGCTGGAACTAAACCTTGCATTGGATGAAACCACGCCTGTAAAACAGTAGCAAAACCGACCGCGCGCGGGTCGCAGTGCAAATTCGTGGACTACCGGGGCGACCGTGACGCAGTTTTCGGGGTGCTGGTCTTGGGTGGCTGGAACCGGTAGCCGACCCAGGGTTCGGTCAGGATAAACTTGGGCTGGGACGGATCTTTTTCAATTTTCTTCCGCAGTTGATTGATGACCACCCGCAAGTTTTCAGTCTCCTCCCCATACTCGGGACCCCAGACGGTCTGCAGCAGGCGGCGGTGTGTGACCGGTTTCCCCAAGTTCGCAATCAGGTGGCGAAGAACTTCGAACTCTTTCGGAGCCAGGTGAACCTCTTCTCCGGCCGCGGTGACCCTGCGCTGTTCGAAATCGACAGATAATTCCTTGGAGACAAACGGGGCGAGCGCGTCAGGAGAGGGATGACGCCTCAGGGTCGCTCGAATGCGGGCCAAAAGTTCCTCGATACCGAAGGGTTTGGTGACGTAATCATCGGCGCCGGCATCGAGGGCGACCACTTTGTCGCGCTCGGCATTGCGAACCGTGAGCATGATGATGGGTGCATCGCTCGAACGGCGGATTTCGCGGCAGGTTTCAATGCCGCTCATGCCCGGGAGATTCACGTCCAGGAGGATCAGGTCCGGCTTGAGCTTGTTGGCCAGCTCGACGGCCTCTTCTCCGGTCGAAACTTCGCTGATGGTATAGCCACGGAAAGACAGTGTGGATCGCAAGACGCGACGGATCTGCGGCTCGTCATCGACAACCAGAATATTCGCGGAGTTCACCGTGAATCGCTCCCGACCGGCACGACCGGCAGAGTGAAAGAGAAAACGGAACCACTGCCCAACTGACTGGTGACTGCGATCGTACCACCGTGGGCGGAGACAATGGCCTTGGCAATCGGCAGTCCCATTCCCGTGCCGCGCACCTGGTAGCGCTGGTCCCTGCCCCGATAAAATTTGTCGAAAATAAGTCCCTGCTCGAACGAGTCGATGCCGGGACCGCGATCGGCAACGCTGAAGGTGACAAAATCGCCGGTCAGTTCTGCAGAAATGACAATGGGTTGATCTTTCGGAGAGTAGAGATGAGCGTTGTCAATGAGTTGAACCAGGATGTCTTTGGTGCGGCCCAGGTCGGCACGGACATCCGGCAGGTTCTTGCTGATATTGATCACGATCGGGCGTTCACCAAGAGATTTCTTCATGTGTTGCAGGGCCACGTCAATCAGGGTCGCCACTGGAACGGGTTCAAGATGCAGCTGGATCTCGCCAGCTTCGAGCTTGGCCATCTCCGAGGCTTCTTCAACGAGGTGATTTAGGCGGTCACATTCCTCATTAATAATGGTAAGCAGTTCGTGCTCCTGCGGCTTCCCCGGTGAGGCCGAGCCAAGCAAATCGGTGACGGAGGCTTTGATGGCCGTCAATGGGGTTCGGAAGTCGTGGGCGATGGAGTCGAGCAGCGCCGACTTCAGTCGTTCGCCCTGGCGCTCGGCCTCGGTTTCGCCAATCTGCTCGACCGCACGAGCGCGCTCAATGGCAATCGCGACGAGAGAGCTTATGGCCTCCAAGGTCTGGCGCGAAAGCCGGGACCCGGAAATCCCCAGACTGCCGATCGGTTTTACACCCAGCCGCACGGGAAGGAAGTACAAGGCCCTGAGGTTGTCGGAGAAGGTTTCGTCCCGGAGGAAGGCCGTTTTCATCTGCTCTTCGTCTACCTGGGCGGCCCCGTAGCCGGATCGGTAGTACTTCTCCTTCTGCGGAAGGAAGAGTTCGGCTGCACCGGCCTCAAAGCAATCGACGATGAAATTGGGAATGGCATTCATCAGCTGGATGACGTTCCCTTCCCCGAGCAGCTTCTGGCTAAAGGCATACAGGCGTTCGACTTCGCGCCGGCGTCCGTGGGCCGCATCGGCTTCCTTGCGGACGCGAGCGGAGAGTTGGCTGCCAAAAATGGAAGTGCAGAGAAAGGCGAACAGGGCAACCCAATTCTGGGGGTCGGCGATGGTAAAAGTACCGATTGGCGGAAGAAAGTAATAGTTGAACAGGAGCATGGCCGTGACCGACATAAATACCGAGACGACCATGCCCCAGACGGCGGAAACTGCTAAAATCGCGAGCAGAAACGAGAGTGCTACCGTAGTCTGGTTGACGTGCAAGAGCTTGCTGTAACCGATTGTGATCGTGGCTAGCAGGATGGCAGCAGCAACAAAACCGATCCCGCGCCCGGCAGCCAAACGCGACATACGGGTATTGTAACTCACCGCGAATTCCAACTGGGGAGAGAAAGCGCACTTGCCAAAGAAACCCGAGGAGTGGCTCGAAGCAGTTTCACCAACGCCGAAATCGCGTGGCATCTTCAAGTTATTCCTGGGGTATGCCCCGGGCGTCGGAAAAACGTACAGCATGTTGAGTGAAGCGCTCCGCCGAAAAGGGAGAGGCGAAGACGTGGTCATCGGGATTGTCGAAACCCACGGGCGAAAAGGCGTGCAAGAACTGGCAAACCAGCTCGAAGCGGTCAAACGCCAGGAACTGGACTACAAAGGAACTATTTTCGAGGAGATGGACGTGGATGCGATCCTCGAACGCAAACCCCAAGTCGTGCTGGTTGACGAGTTGGCGCACACCAATATTCCCGGCAGCAAACATCGGAAGCGCTACGAGGATGTCCAGGAGTTGCTGGCCGCGAAAATCGACGTCATTTCCACTCTGAATATCCAGCACATTGAGAGCCTGGCCCCCACGGTGCGAGCGATCACGGGAATTACCGTGCGGGAGACCGTTCCGGACTGGGTGCCGCTTTCCGCGTCGGAAACCTTGATGGTGGACCTGACACCGGAAGCCTTGCAGAACCGCATGAGGCGCGGCGATGTCTACAGCCACGAAAAGGTAGAGCAATCCCTAAAGAACTTCTTCCGGCGTGGAAATTTGATCGCCTTGCGCGAACTGGCTCTACGGCAGGTGGCCGAACAGGTGGACCGGAGTCTCGAATCGTACATGGATGCGAAGGACATCCGGCAGAACTGGGGAGTGCGTGAACGGATTGCGGTGTGCGTCTCCGGGAGCCCCGCAGGGCAGTACCTAATCGCCCGGGCGGCACGTATGGCGCGAAGAATGGATGCGGAACTTTACGTTCTTCATGTGGAACGCGAGTTCGTGCCGCGCGAAGAAAACCCCAAGATTCTGGAGGCCAATCTGCGTTTCGCGGAAAACCTGGGGGCTCAGGTGGTAAAGCTCAAGGGGAAAAGCGTGGCGGACACCATCGCAGAATTTGTGAGGGGCCGACATGTGACCCAAGTCATTTTCGGAAGAGCGCCCATCCGTGATTGGCGGAAATACCTGTACCTCTCCGCAGTCCACCGTTTCCTGAGAGAATCGCCGCCGGTCGACGTGCACATCGTGACCCAGGAATCTGAAGAAGCCTAGGTTAGAAAAAAAACGGCCCACTGCCTGACAATCCTGCGCAGTCTGGGACATCTCCGCCCAAGAGATCCCAGATACTTCACTGCCCGTTGAAAATCCAAACTTTTGTGTCAACGGTACGGCAAAGCTCGCTACGCAGGATTGCCCGAAAGTGGGCCAGAAGAAGGGGCCAATTCGAGAAATCCCGGCCGAAGCATCCTACGGAAGATACTCGCAACGCCTCGGACTTTGAACATTCTATGGGGTTAGATAGGTTCGCGTAACTGTCAATAGTTACAGTTTTGCAGCCCAGCGCTGTTACCGAGGTTTTATCCCTTGTGAACTTGCCGTTGATGCCTAGGCTGGCGGGCCACTCCGTTCTCGCCTTAGGGCAAGGGGGCTTCCACCTCTTCAAGAACCCACTTGTCATTTGCCTCAAGATGGCAGTCGTAGCCATAGAATCGACCGTTAAAAACATGCTGGAACAGGCAGGCGCGCTGCCCCTTCAGGACCGGATTCCCGGCAACCGGCGCGAAATCGCCGTCCGGAGAACTGGCAGAGAACACCTTGACTTGCCACTCGCCTTCGGGATTGTCGCTGTAGCGGTGGGGGTAAATCTCCGTAGCCAGGTAGTAGATCCCTGTGTTCTTCCCCTTGGGCTTCACGTAGAGCAGGGTAGGCGCGGCGACAGTTTCCGAAGAGCGGATGAGGATTTTTTCGCTGGCCTTATCCAGATCCGTGACGGCTGCAGCGCTGCGACTGACAATTTCAAAGTGGTCGTTGTCATTTCCCCGGTAGAACGTCAGGAAGAACCGACCTGATGCCGGGTCGCGAAACAGATTGGGATTCTGGTTGCGCTGATTCGGCACCCCAGGGACAAGGATTTTTTCCTCCTTCAGGTGCAGTCCGTCACGGCTGGAAGCCAGAACGATGTGGCTGCTCGGGGTATCATAGTCCCTGGTGATGGCAAAATAGAGCAGGCCCGGATCTTTCGGGTCGGCCTTTTCGAGTACGGTCGGCCAGCGAGCATTCGTCCACAGCGGGTTCTTTTCGTATTTCGTCCAATGGACGAGATCGTTACTGCGCGCCAGGCCAATTCCCTTCCCCTCGTTGAGCCCGTACCATCCCCAATAGCGAAATCCATCCCGATTCAACTCGAGGACACTCATGGTATGGGGAAATTCCTTCCCCTCCCACTCCTGGGCCTCGGGAAGAGCGTACCGCGGCGTGCCGAGATTCAGGTAAGGGCTTGGGCTGGCCTCCTTTTGCTGGGCCAAGGCCGCGGGGCCCAGCATCAGCAGAAAAATGAACCAGCTGCCAAGCAAAAGGTGAACGTTTTTCAATTCATTTCTCCTCTCCGGATTCGGAACTTCGGGAGCGACCGATCAAAACTGGTCTGGGCGCCTTGCGTCAGGATCAAATCTCCTTCTTCTGGAGAATCGTGGCATTGGTAATGAGCGGCCGGGCCCAGAATCCGACGCTCAGCACACAGCCGAAGGTCAAATAGAGAAACGACATGCCCAGGCGGAGGCCGAACAGGTCACCCAAACGGCCGATGATAATGGGACCAAATGCACCCCCGACAATTCCCGTACAGAGGATCCCCGCAAAGGAGCCATGGTGTTCGGCCACGGAGTTGAGAGCCAGTGAGGAAATGACTGGCCACATGATGGATGCGAAGAAACCCACCAGAGGGAAAGCGATGATCGAGACCTTTGCGGGGCCGAACAGGGCGAACGTCAGGCAGAGAAGCGTGGCAGCGCTGAACCCCACCAGCACCTGACGGCTGTCAAACAGCTTTAAGAGCAACATGCCCAGGAGGCAGCCGAGGGTAAGCAATCCCCAGAACCAGGAGACGGTATTTGCGCCGGTGGTGTGTGGATCGGCGTGATGGTAGGTCGCGAGGAATTGGGAAATCCAGTTGGCGGTTCCCTGCTCCGAAGCAACATAAGCAAAAACACAGCCGAAGAACAGCCAGACCACCCGTTTCTTCAGCAGAGAACGATACATGCCCATGGTACCCGCCTGTTCTTCTTCCGTGCGTTCGACACGGGGTATACGGGTAAGAAATAGAATCGCGATCATTACGATATTGGCCGCTGCGAAGATCCAGTAGATTGCCACCCAGGGGAGATTTCCCGGAGTGAAGCGATCCAGAAGTTTCAGTGGAGAACCTGTCGCGGCCGCGTAGGTTCCACGATGCTCCACGATATAGGAATAGACTCTCGGGCTGAGGAAGGAGGCAGCCCCAAAGACCAGCTGGGCGAATGCCGAGTTGAAAGCGAAGTGCTCCTCGCCACCGGCTACCCGAAGCAGAGGATTAATCGCCACTTGAAGGGCGGCCATTCCAGCACCAATGACGAAAGACGCCACAATGATCACGAGAAACGAGGGGTGCAAGGCAATGCTGAGGGAGCCGAGCAGGCCCGCCAGAAAAGAAGCGATCATGACTGGCTTTTCCGAAAAGCGTTCCACCAGGAAGCCAGCCGGGATCGACATCACCCCATACGCA
This sequence comes from Candidatus Acidiferrales bacterium, assembly GCA_963842585.1. Lineage (GTDB taxonomy): Bacteria > Acidobacteriota > Terriglobia > Acidiferrales > UBA7541 > Acidiferrum. The sequence continues at coordinate 91,740 of CAWJHG010000006.1, read as the reverse complement.
CTGAAAAAGAAAAACGGAAGAAGCGCCACGACGGTAAGGCTTACGCTGAAACCGGTGATGATGTCCGGAATGATGGCGCCGGGAATGTTCGTCAGGAACGACATGACGAAGAAAATCAGCAGGATCAAACCAACAATGTAACGGCTGCGAACCATGAATCGCGCCTCCTCGAGGATCCTGCCCCTGCCGGTGTCCCGCTACTCTGTCGTCGTGATCTTCGTAGCGAAGCGAAACTTCCCCGGCTGGGAGCCAGTCGTAACTGCCAAAGCGAGCGTCAGCATTTGTACCGGAAAGATTTCCAAGATCGGCACTATGCCCGGCGACGCCGCAGGCAGGCGCCAGGCGGACTCACCTGGACCTGGCGCAATCAACCCGGCCCGGCCGTGCCTGGCTTGAATGTCCTCGAGGAGCCGCTTGTTTAGTTCCCTGGTTTTTGCATCGCCGGCTAAAATCAGGACAAACGTTTCCCGGCCAAGCATCTCAAAAGGCCCGTGACGAAAAGCAGCGCTCGATAATCCTTCGGCCGGAAACTGCGTGGATTCCTTCAGGATGAGAGCGCCCGTGCCAACTGCGGCCAGCGATGGTCCCCGGCCGGCGAGAAAAAACTGGCGGACACCCTTGAGGATCGGGAGCAGGCCTTCAACGTGCTCCTTCCAGCAAGCCAGGTAATGGGCCGCCGGCCGCAGAACGGCGCGAAGTTCCCGCCGCGTTCGACCGAAAGGCACGCGACAACACTGGTCCCCCAGAAACCTCAGCGCCAGGAGCGCACTCACATAAGTCTTGCAGGAGACGGAAAACTCCTCACCGGCCGCCGTAAGGAGCACAGCATCGGTCCGGCGGGCCAATGGGCTATCAGCCGTATTAGTCACGGCGATGACCGGAGCACGGCTGCGATTCGTTTCGAGCAGACGGATCATTTCCGCGCTGCGGCCTGACTGGGAGACGGCGACGATCAGCGATTTGGAATCGAGGAGTCGTCGTCGATAGTAGATAAGCTCTGACGTTTCCACGAGAACCGCGGGGAAGCCCGCGTCGGTGAGTTGAAGGAGCAACGGATTCAGGGCGTAGAACGAAGAACCCATCCCGGTAAGAACAACCGATTTGAATCTTCCTCTTTGCAAGCGGGCTGCAAGAGTTCCGAGCTCTCGGGACTCCTTCAACTGTTCGAGCGTGTCCTCTAGAGCTTTAGGCTGGCTGAGCAAATCTCGAAAGTAATCGCCCTCGACGATTGAAAGGTCAACCGGCATGCGCGCCTCCGCCCGGAGAATATCTGTGGTGCCAGACCCTTGCGGCGCCAATCAAGTTGGCATCTTCTCCAAGCGAGGCAAGGGCCACTTCTGTCCGTTCATAGGGGACAAAACGACAGCTCGTGGCAATGGTTTTGTGAATGGTGTCCATGAAAAGGTCTGCGCTCTTCATTACGCTCCCGCCAAGCACGATGGCGTCAGGGACGTAAAGAGTGACCAGGTTGGCGAGTCCCAGGCTGAGATAGCGCGCCTCGCGCTCCACTGCTCGGAGAGCGAACTTGTCGCCGCTGCGCGCCAGCTCGCAGATTTTCTTTGCGGTGAGATTCTCGTGGTGAGCATAATCGGCGGGGAGGTTCGCGGCCATCCAGACTTCCATGGCCGGCCCGGTGGCGAGGGATTCCCAGCAGCCGGTGAAGCCGCAGTAGCAGGAGGGGCCGGACAGATCGATCAGGTGATGACCTATTTCCGGGTGCGAATAATCAACGCCGCGATAGACCTTGCCGTCCAAGATCAGCCCTACGCCGATGCCCGTGCCTACGGTCACATAGATGAGCCGTGATTTGTTCCGGCCTGCGCCCCAGCCAGCCTCTCCGAGTGCGGCGGCATCTGCGTCATTTTCAATGGCGACTCCGACCTCGAAGGCACTCTCGAGGTCTTTGACGGGATTCTCTCCCTTCCAGTTCGGGAAAAAATTGACGTCCCCGATCTCGCCCGTCAAGGGATATACGGGCCCGGTCGAACCGATGCCAATTCCGGTAATTTTGTGGCCGACCGATTTTTCGGCGGCGCGGAGCATCTTTACAACACCGTCAATCGCACGGCGGTAACCCGCGCTCGCCTCTGTGGGCATCTGCGAGCTGGTCAGCACCCGGCCATCGCCGTCGACGATCCCCGTGGCGATTTTTGTGCCGCCGATATCCACTGCGCCGATCATCGTTGGCTCCGAGGTTGAGAGAAAAAGGTCAAGGTCATTGCTTCCATTCGAGAATGGCTCCTTCGTACGGGCCCAGATGCAGTTTGGTATTTGCACCCCCGGCCGCGAGAGGTCGGGCGCCTTCCGGCGTAATCGAAGAGTAGGAGTGCACCATGATGCTAGAAAGAATAGCCGAATCCTGCGGCTGGTCGCTGTGATTCACGACGACCAAGTATCCCCGATGCGCACCCGGAAGTGAGGAAACTTCCACTTCAAAATTGTCGGAATGAAATGTCGGCTTCGCACCCACCCAATCCCGGAAAGCCTCATAGATTTTCCGGGCATCGACCGGTTTGTCAAAGACCGCCGGGACAGCGGCGAGATAGTGCTCGATCGGATAGGCGCTCAGGAGCGTTTTGCCTTTCCCGAGCGAGTTGACGACCAATGCAGGGTGGCCATCCTGGTCCACGGCGATCACCTTCCCGGTGGAGACCTCGAGAATGACGCCCCATGACTGGACGGAGGCCGAAGGAACAGTGAAGTGAAAGGTGTCGCCTGGCTTCAGATTTCCAAATGGTTCAACCATCTTTATGATCACTTCCGAAGAGATGGCCCGGTCCACCATACGCGCTCCAAAAAGCGAGTTCATGTCGGGCACGGCGCCGTCCGAGGCCAGCGAGGCGTATAAAAATCCCCCCTTCTCGACGTATTTTCTGGCCCTCTCGTAGAAATCGGAGTGCACGTGCACCAGGAAGGGATCGGAAGTGCTGGTGAGGGGAGAGGGCAGGAGCAGGGCGGGCCGTTCCTGCCAATCGGCATTCTCTCGGGGGAAATCAGCCTTCAGACCCGCCTGGCGGGCAAGGATGAAGGAGGTGAGCGCAGAGGACATGAGCCATTGGCTTGCGGCGCCGGTGTCCGGCTGCGGTCGTCCCGGAATGGCGTCGCCGTCTTCTTGGGAAACATAGGGGGTGACGGCAGGTCCGGTGAGGCCCATACGGGAAAAATCGCCATGGACTTTCGCCCATTCGTCGGGAATCACGATGCCAACGTCGGCAGGAGCAGGGGTGATACCGGCGAGATCGAGTTGCGCGACAATCCCTGAAAATCTCTTGAATTCCCTAGCCAGCGGTTTGTCCTGCCGATCCCAGGTGGTCATCCCCCAACCGGTTTCTTGCGGAGTGCGCAGGTAGGGCGCCTTGTGAAACTGCTCGGGAGAAGCATCCGTGTAGCACCACAGGTCGACACCGATGCTCCCCGCTCCCAAGCCCGAGTACATTTGCGCGCGATCATAGGCCGCCACCCGTTCGGGAGAAAACTGCGCAGTGGATGCGCCCATTTCATGGATCATCACGGGATGTCCGGCCCCTTGAGAAAGAGCGATCTCAAAAGCTGCGCCATAGGTGCCCCGGGTAGAGAGCAGCGCGTCAGGAAAGAGGTCCGTGGAATACAGGGTGAACGGGTGAACACTGAAGAAATCGACAAACTTCGCAATGTTATCGGCCCGGAATGGGCCGTGACCGATTTCCTCGCCGCTGGTCCCGACAACGATGGGGTGCAATTTGTCGTTTTCTCGTATTCCGTCGACGATGAGGCGAGTCCAGTTGATGGCCATCGAATCGGTGGTCTGCGGGGTGGGCACGATCCAGAAGGGCGGTTCGTCGGTCAGATCCCACCCCAGGATGGCCGTCTCCTGGCCGTAGCGGCGCCCGAATTCTGCGGCAAAGTTCGTTTCCAGCCGCAACATATCCGGATCCGCGTGCGGGTGTCGGCCGAGGCGCCACGGAACGTCCCAATAGGCTTCGCCAACCTCCCCGCCGATAAACAGGCTGGGGTGAAGATAGATCTTGTATTTGTGGGCCAGGGAGACCAGGTAGTCCAACTGCTCAAAAGCGGCGGGATTGTAATCGCCCGGGCGCGGCTCAAACCAGGCCCACATCACGTCGAAACGCGTGACGGTATAGCCTAATTCGTGCATTTTGGCGAAGTCGGCTTCGATTTCTTTGGGATCCCATTCAACGTTCCATTGCATCGCGGCCTTTGCAGGAACCCAATGTGCACCCACGGGAAGAAAGCGCTTGCCGCCGGCGGAAAAATAGGTACCGTCCAGATGCACGGGAGGGAGTTTGGCCTCGGCCTGCGGCTTGGACTCCTGCGCAGCGACTGCGCCTGCCGAGGAGAGCAGCACGCAAGCGAGTAGCATACTCTTGAGCCAATCGTACCTGTGGTTCTTCATTGGACCTCTTTGTGAGGAGCGATTCGTCGAGATTCTCTCAAAACTTGAAGCGCACGGCGAGCTGCAGTTGCCTCGAAGAGTGAACGGTACTGGTAATGGAACCAGAAAGACCGGGGATATCCACGGTGGGATTGGGGGGAGCGAACTGCGGCGTGTTGAACAGATTGAACACTTCGCAGCGCAACTCCAGGTTCAGAGATTCCTTCAGCTGAAATTCCTTGAAGACGGAGAAGTCTGTGTTGTACTGCGCCGGGCCACGCAAGATTCCCCGACCGGCATCACCATACAAGCGCGCGAATGTTTGCCCGGGAGCCAGCGCGGGATAGAGGAAATTCGCCGGGCTGATCTGACCGAAGGCCACGGGATTGTACCAGCACTGCAAAGACTGGGAATTTGAAGGGCATCCCGCCTGAGTCGCGTTGGTGAACGCGTAGGGATTCCCATAGATGTTGGGGCGAGTTCCCCCGGAGCCGGTGTTGGTGTCGTCATAGGAGAGCAACGGGGTGATCGCCTGCCCGGAATACAGGCTGACAATTCCATTCAACTGCCAGCCCCCGGTTGCCCAGCGAATGGGGCCTCCCGAGTTCAGGTAGTGCTTGCCGGGGCCGAAGGGCAACTCATAGGTCCAGGCGGCCGTGAACTGGTGGCGGAAGTCGGGACTGATGTCACCGCGCTCCGCTTTCATATCGTAAGTGTTCTGCGGTTCCGGGCCCACGGCTTCATCTTCATCGGTGACCCCGATGCTGTGCTGGAAAGTGTAAGCAGCCAGCAGTGTCCAGCCGGCGGAGAATCTCTTTTCGAACCGGATCTGCAAGGCGTTCGAACTCATGCTGGCGTCGTTGTTCGAAGTGCGGATCGCGGCAATTTCCGGCACCGTGCTGTAATAGGGCCGTCCATAGTTCGAACCAAGGGCATCGGCACAATAGGGATCGCTCGGAGTCGGGCAAACCTCGAAATTGGAATCGAGCGGTTCGGTTGCCTGATTCAAATTGCGCAGGTAGGTGAGGTGCACGCCGTGTACGCCGACATAGGCTACTTGCAGGATCATATCCTTGGCGAGTTGTCGTTCCACGTTGAGGTTCCACTCCTGGATCGAGGGCGTGGGATTGTGGAATGGAATCGCGCTCGCCCGGCCGCTGGGGTCGATCAAACTGGAAGGAGGGAGGCTTCCGGACGGATCGGAAGGCGTAGCAAATCCTGTGGAGAGCTGGAGAGTCGGAATGGAGTTGGCGTTGAACTGAACGGTCTGATTGCGAAAAAGACCCGTGGGATTATAGGCAAGTTCTGCATCATTCTGGTCCGCCTGGAGACTGTAGAAAATCCCGTAACCTCCCCGCAGAACCGTACGTGAGTCATCGAACGGCGTGAAGGCAAAACCGATGCGGGGGGCGAAATTCTTGTAGTTGGTCTGAACATTGCCTGTATCGCTCACGCCGGGCATGCCGGGGGCAATGAATTCGCCGCTGGCAAAGTTAAAATTGGCAATCCGGTCATGGTCTTCTACCATCGGGGTAAAAATGTCGTAACGCAAACCGAGGTTGAGTGTGAGCTTCGGTGACACCCGGAAATCGTCCATGAAGTAGGTGCTGATCTCCCACCAACTCATTCCGAACGAACCGGCGAGACCATCGCGGAAGGAATAGATAGGATTTCCGATGAGAAAGCTTGCCAGCGGGCTCCCAGGGTCAGCGTTGGTATCGTTGATGTTTTCGGTGAACTGCTGGTCGAACGTGAAGTCGCCGCGGGGATTCTGCGTCTGGAAAAAGCCATGTTGGCGGCGGATGAGGTCACCGCCGGCTTTGAACGAGTGCCGGCCGTGAGTCCAGGTGAAAGAGTCCTTTAGTTGATAGTTGTTCTCTTTGAGGTTTTCCGGGAACCAGTCCTGATTGCCGAGGGCACTGTATCCAGCAATCATGATATTCGGCATGCCACCGGTATATTGATCGCCGGGAACGTTGATTCCAGGTATTCCGAGCTGCGTAGCCAGGTCCACATTCTCGAAGAAAGGAACTGCGTTCACCACGTAACGGGTATAGCCGATTTTCAACTCGTTGGTCTTGGTGGGGGAGAAGGAATGCACGTCACTGATGCCGGCGACATACGCCTGGTTGTGAATGTTTCCGGAAAAGGAGCCCCCGCCAGCCTCTCCAGGGAACGGATCCGGCTGGATGGAATCGACGTTTCCATAACTGAAGGTGCCGGCAATGCTGTCGGAGCGCCATTGATGATCGACACGAACGTCAAAAGAGTCCTGATTATTGCTGGCGATTGGGTTGTACAAATAATTATTGGCACTGCCCGCTCCCGGAATATTCGGCTGTGGGTACAGATTCATCACATTCAGGGCCGCAGGATCGAGGCAACTGCCCCCAGTGGCGCTGCGCCGTGTGGATCCAACGCATGGCGGGATGATGTTGCCCGGGAAGGCGGTTCGCTGATTGGTGATGGGGTTGGTCGTCAGAGGATCGAAGATCTGGCCAGTGGGATTGCCTTGTGCATCTGTTCCGAGCAGGTCTGAGAAATCACCGGTTCGTTCAGCGCCAGTCGGCACGGTGGATATGAAGGTCTGCGACTCGCGAACCCTGGTGCCCTGGTAATCGACGAAAAAGAAAGTGTTGTTCTTGATGACGGGACCGCCGAGCGTACCGCCAAATTGATTCTGCTTGAAGGGTGGAATGGGAGAGGTGGGACTGTCGAAGAAATTCTTGGCGTCCATGTAGGAATTCCGGAGGAACTCGAATGCACTGCCGTGGAAATTGTTGGTTCCCGACTTGATGACCACGTTTACCACCGCACCGCCCTTCCCGATATCCGCTCCGAAATTGCTGGTCTGCACCTTGAATTCATCGATCGCCTCTACCGGGGGTTGCAGGACCTCAAACCCAATCTGCTGTTCGTTGTTGTCGAAACCGTTCAGCAGGAAGTTATTGTTCGTGGCCATCAGTCCATTCACATGAATCGAGCCGTTGCCACGCTCGTTCTCCGGGATTCCCCCCTGCTGCACCGCCCCGACTTCACCCTGATTGACACCCGGGCTTAGATAGGCGAGCTGAACGAAATCGCGTCCGTTCAAGGGCAAATCGTGGACTTGGGTCTCCTCGATAACTTGTCCGATCGAGGAGGTCTGCGATTCAACCAGAGGTTCGACAGCGGATACCTCCACGTGCTCGGTGACCACGCCAGGCACGAGTGTGAAATCCACGCGCACGACCTGGGTAATGTCTAATTTGATTTTGGACTGAGTGGCGGTCTTAAATCCGGACTGCTCAACAGCGACCATGTACAGACCGGGCAGTAAGTGACTCACATTGTACTCGCCCTGCTCATTCGAGGTGGTCTTGTGAGCGATGTTGGTCTCAACGTTGGTGACCGTTACCGTGGCACCGGAAATGACTCCACCGGAAGCGTCTCGAACCGTACCCACGAAGTTCCCTGATTCAACCTGCGCTCGCGCCTCAGGGGAGACGGAGCCGAGAGCCAGAATTCCGAAAATAACGGCGACAAACCAGCTCCGAAGACAGAAAGAAAGAACAGCAGTCGCGGACATGGTGAGTACCTCGCGGGGCTGAGCAAATCAAGGCAGGTGCAGAAGACCACGGCCCAGACACCATCCACACTTAACATCATATGTGGATTTGTTGTCAAGTATTTACTTGGCGCCCAGAGGCCGGTCCAATTCGTCGAACAAGCGGAACATACACACCGTATTATCAATACGTTACGAAAAGAATGGGGGGCCATACGAATCGACAAGGAAGGCACTTTGCAACAACCTGTACACGTTGTATGATTTGTTGGACCTAGGTTCAGGTGGCGACTCCATGCTCGCACAGAAGACAGCAGGCCCAGCCGCCCCCCCGAAGATGCCTGCACTCCGACTGCTCCTCGACCAACGCAGCTTCGTTCCCTATTACGAACAGATCGTGGATCAAATTCGAACCCTCATCAAAGACCAAAAGCTCCTCGAGGGTCAAACGTTCTATTCCGAAGGTGAGATCGCGAGGATGCTGGGCATCAGCAAGATGCCCGTACGCCAGGCGTTTCAAAAGCTGCGCTCCGAAAGATTATTGGTAGTTTCCCGCGGCAAGAAACCGGTCATTGGTTCTGGCAAGCTTCCTTGGAATTTCCAGGAACTGCGCGGATTCAGCGAGGAGATGCGCCGGCGCGGGTTGCAGCCTTCCGCCAAAGTGCTCTCACTCGAACTCGCCGAACCGGACGGCGAGGTGACGCAGGCGCTGAAGTTGGCTTTCGGCGAAAAAATCTACTGTTTGAAGAGACTCCGGTTTGTCGATGGCAAACCCGTTGCCGTGGTGACCAGTTTTCTCCCGGCTACCATTTTCCCGGATATCGACAAGCAAGATCTCCAGGGCCAATCTCTGTACCACGTCTTCGAGCAGGTGTACAAAAGGAAATTGCAATGGGCCGAAGAAGTGATTGGGGCGGCCATCGCAAGTCCCGAGGACGCGCGCGTTCTGCGGGCAGCCGCAGGGAGCGCTGTTTTGCTCATCAAGGAGACCACGTTCGACAGTCACGAAATTGCTATCGAGTACAGCGTGTCGATACTCCGGGGTGATTGCTACACGGCTTCTGTTGTTTCGGTCCGGAAAAAGTAGTCGGCGCGGTCGCCGTGCCTGGCAAGACCTTTGGCTGCCAGACCGAGGGAACTCATACGTGGAACGATGAAAACTGCCCTGGTATTGGCGTGCGGGAACACCCAGTGCAGCGACGATGGCGTCGGGCCTGCCGTGGCAGACCATCTACGCAACGATGATCGCCATAGGGAGGTCGAGATTCTCTCCTCCATCCAGTGGACGCCGGAATTAGCCGAACCGATCAGCAAAGTGGACATCGTAGTGTTTTTGGACGCAGCGGAGGACTTGCCGCCAGGCACGATCCGCTGCAGCGCGTTGCAGCCTGAGGCCCTGCCGGCCCAGAGTCTCACGCATCACACTTCACCCGGATCGCTGTTGTTGCTTGCCGAAGAGCTCTACGGGAGGCACCCGGAACAGGCTTACCTGGTTACGGTTGGTGGAAATTCGTTTGTGCTGGGGGAACAGCTTTCCGAGATCGTGCGCGGCGCTATCCCAACTGTTGCCCGGCGCATCGAGGCACTGCTTTCCGGCACAGCAACTCCTTGATCTCCGCGCCCATTACTCTGCCGAGTAATACCCGTCCCTGGCCTGCACGACCAGGTCCTTCTGTTTGGTGGTCAACAGAATCCTGTGATAGCCGGGCCCATCAGCTTTCGCCGGGGTATATCCTAAACTGTATTGGTTGCGGAGCTCTTCCTCAATCTCGGCATAGATTTTGTCCACCGTCTCCTTCTTCGAGACTTCGAAGAATCGGCCTCCGGTGGCTTTCGAAATCTGCTGCAGGATTTTCTTGCCATCCGGCCGCTCCTCCTGCGGATACCCCCCGCCGCCGTGCCGTCCTCCACCATAAGGACCGCCGTGCCCCGCCATGCCGCCGCCCGGATGATTATGCCCCTCTTCGTCCTTGAACAGGATCGAGTAGACCACGGTGTCGGCACGCTGCGCGGTTTCGATCGCCTCGGTCAAAGTCTCCTTGCTGCCACGATCCACTCCGTCCGAGAGGATGATCAACGCCTTGCGACCCTGTTGCTTGCGCATCAACTCTTCCGATGCCAAATAGATTGAATCATAGAGCAATGTCCCAGCACCCCCATGGTGGCCGCTTCGACCGCCACCGCCGCTTCCACTGCTGCCCCCGTCGCCGCGCCCGCCGCCGCTCCCGCTTCCGCGATTGCTTTCGAATTGCGGGGTTTGCAGCTTCTGCAACGCTGCCTGCAATTTCGGGCGCGACGGGGTAAAGTCCTGCAGCAATTCCACTTCCTTGTCGAAGTGCACGACAAAGGCAAAGTCCTTCTCTTCTCGCAGCAGATGGTCGAGAAAGCTGTAGCTTGCGCTGCGTTCCTGCTCGAGGACCGTACGCTGGCTCAGGCTGGTGTCCACGAGGAGCCCTAGCCGCAAGGCTAAATCACTTTCCCGCGCGAAGTAATTAATGACCTGCGGTCGCCCGTCTTCCTGCACCTCGAAATCGTCCTTCGAGAGGTTCGCGACGATCTTTCCGTGCTTGTCGCGAACCGTGGCCAGCACACTCACCGTTTTCACTTGCACCGCGATTTTGGGGTGCTCTCCCTGTTTGGCCGGCGCTGCGGCTTGCGGCGGGGGTTGAGCTGTTTCGGGTTGTTGGGTCTGCGGTTGTTGCCCCTGGAGATTCGCGGACATTCCCACCAACAATAAGAAAATGGTCAACCTGGAGCACCATGCCAACTTGATCCATCCTGACCCGATAGTCTTCCCCGTGCTGCTTTTCATTCGTCTCCGCTCCGTTTGCCGCGAAAGAATCCATAGGCAACTCCAAGAGTGTTGGACGCTAGCCTCTTTGAATTGGTTTTCCTGCAGAGCCCACGCGCACCTCTCGTACACGAAGCTCTAAGGTGGATTCCCTCGCCGCAACCGATTAGTTCCAGCATCAGGGATAATTCCTGCGGCGGCGCACCCTGGTTTGCAGGTTTCCCCAACACCTCTAGCATGATTAACTTTAGACCGCCGAAGTCCATACTCCGAACCACATTTCCGGTTCGCCAAGTTACCAGAGGTTGGACTGACGATACCAAAGCGACGGAGTTCGTCAGAAAAACGAACGGACTTATACGAGCTTGGCCATTTATGAATCCCTTCAAATTCACTGGTCATGACTCGCCCCCGTGGGACGCCGACCCTGACATTCCGATCCTCATCGCTGCGAAAGCGGAGTACGCGAAGCTACAGTCGTTCTCGCTGAAATTCTGCGCTCAACCTTTGCCAACTCCCGGTTAGTCGTGAAAGGTCCTCCCAGTACCCGCTTGAGCGTTAACTTGTCCATCACGGTCGATATTCGCACGGCTCGTGCCGGCTGTGAATTGTGAAAGTGAAGGTGGAAGCAAATCCCCGCCAGGACCCGAAACCTAGCACTGGACTAAAACTGGAGCCATGCCGGGCGGACCTCGATCTAAGCTCTATCGAAATCGCCTTTGTTTTATTATGAGAGATGGTGCGCCCGGGGGGACTCGAACTCCCGACCTTCTGGTTCGTAGCCAGACGCTCTATCCAACTGAGCTACGGGCGCACTGTGAGATAAATATCGTAGCATAGTCGGCCAGACGCCTTCCACCCAGACGATCAGCCGGAAATACCTTCCGGGTCCTGCCGGCGGACGAAGCTCTTACCGTGCTCTTCGGCACCCCACCACAGCAACAGTACCAAGGAAAGAACAGTCACAGTTTCAAAGCCGGCAAGAGCCCAGCTATAGCCAAAATGTTCCCGCAAAGCGTACTGAATCGAGTTGGTTGGGGAGGCAAAGAGAATTCCTAGTTGATAAGCCAGGCCGGGCATCAAACCGCGCGCGGAGTCTGCCGCCAATTCATTCAAGTGCACCGGAATCACGCCCCACGCCCCTTGAACCCCCATCTGCATGAACACCGGCGCAACGAGGACTGCCAGCATGCCACCGCCGAACGACCAGAACGGAATGACCAGCAGGCACAGACCTAAGGCAGCGATCATTCCCTTGCGCCGGCCGGCCCGCTGCGACAGGGCGCCGAACAGAATGGCTCCCGCTGTAGCCCCGCAGTTGTAGAGAATTGCGATATTCGCGACCTGTGCCTGGCGGAGTCTGTGCACTTCTTTCAAGAAGTCCGGATATAAATCCTGCGTCCCGTGAGAGAGAAACATCATGAAAGTCATCAGGGCGACGAGGTAGGCAAAACGCTTCCAATGCGAAGCGACTGCGCGCAAAACATCGGTCATGCTTTTCGCACGGTGCTGTGCCCACGCCTCGGACTCTGGCACCTTGGTGCGAATGTAGAGAGCCAGCAAGGCTGGTAAAGCGCCGAGCCAAAACATCCAGCGCCAGCCGAGGGTGGGCAATATGAAACGCGCCGCAACCGAGGCCAGCAAATATCCGGTCGAGTAGCCGCTCTGCAGAATTCCGCTGAGGATTCCTCGCCAGCGGGGCGGCGCAGCTTCCATGGCGAGCGATGCACCGACGCCCCACTCTCCGCCCATGCCGATTCCAAATAAGGCGCGCAAAACCAGAAACACGGTGAAATTCGGCGCAAAACCGCACAGCAGTTCGATGATGGAGAAATAAATGACATTGGCCATCAGGGGCACACGCCGACCATAGCGGTCAGCCAGCAGGCCGAAAAGCAATGCTCCCACGGGTCGGAGGGCAAGGGTTGCGGTGGTAGTGAGGATGATGGACGCCTTGGTGACGTGGAACTGCCTTGCCAAAGTGTCGTAGAGGAATACGACCACAAAGAAATCAAACGCATCGAGTGTCCAGCCGAGAAAGCCGGCCAGCAGTGCGTGGTGCGTTCCGCTCTTGCCAAGAGATGTCATTCCTCAGGAGGTTGCAGGGTCGATGGGAGTTGCATGAGCCGCTACCATGCCACAGTTGGCCCTGCAAAGGCTAGGCAGCCCGGTTCGCGCGGGCGGAGCGGCACGCTTACGCAATCGGGGAAAGGGTGCTATGCCTTGGCACCCTCGAAATGAGCTTCGATTTCCTCCAGAGTTTTGCCTTTGGTTTCCGGCAGGAAGAAGGCTGCGGTCACGAAGTAAATGATGGTACAGGCCGCAAAACCGAAGAACATGGTGGCGTAGCCGTACTTGCCGACCGTCGGCAGGAAAATTGCCGCAATCGTGGTGGAAAATCCCTGGTTGATAAGAAGGGCAATGCTCATTCCGTTGGACCGAATCCGGGTGGGCATCAGCTCGGAAAGGGCCAGCCACACGCAGACGCCCGGACCTACGGCATAAAACGCGATGAAAATGTACAGCGTGATCGCGACCAGCCACCCGTTCCTCGGACTGGGAACCGGAGTGATCAACGCATTCTCGATTTTCAGGGGCGCCGAGCGCGCGGCGTCCAGGTCCCCGAAGGGGTTGGAAAAGAACGCGACTACCTTGTTGGCCGGCACCGTGCCGTCGCGGGAAAGTTCAACCGGCTTCGCCGCAACATCATCAGAACGGACTACCTTCGAAGCGGCTCGAAAATCTCCATAAGAATAGATCAGACTGAGAGATGTGGGCTTTCCGTTCCCTTCCCTGCCCGCCTCACCCTGAGCCGCCAAGAGCCCGTCCGCGGTTTTCGCGTCATAGAGTAACGAGAGCTTTTGATCTGGCCCCACCATCGACTGCACGGCGTCGCGCGCATCGACCCGCAGCTTCTCTGTTTTATGAAAAAGGAAGCCGGTGCAAACCAGGGAGAGAATGATTCCGGCACTGCCGAGCGAGAGAAGGAACTTCCTCCCCTTCCGGTCCACCAGCAAAACGCCACCGATGGTGAACAGGAAATTCATCAATGTGAAAATGACATAGCCCCAGTGTGCCTGTAGATCGGAAAGGCCGCTCTGCAACAGGATATTGGTGTTGAATCCAATGATTGAGTTGATGCCCGTGGTCTGGTTACAGGCCAAAATCACACACGCCAGCAGGAAGGGGATCACGTATTTCCGGCGGAGCAGCGATTCCTTAACTCTTGTTCCTGCCGAGTCCTTGGCCTTTTCCGCTGCAGAGATTTCTTCCATCTCGCACAACTCGGATGCGGCCTGATCGGTTGACCGGGAGCGCAACAGGGCAGCCAAAGCGGCTTGCTTCTTGCCGCGCTGGAACAACCAGCGGGGCGACTCCGCAACTAGAAAGCTGCCAGCTACAAAGAGCAGTCCCGGCGGGAGAGATACCCAGAAAATGTCCCGCCATGCCGCATTCTTGAAATCGAAAAGCTTCACGGCGTCACCGAGCTTTGCCACTTCATCCACGCGCTTGCTGAAGTAGATCCCCACCAGCGCTGCGGAAACGATTCCCAGGGTCAAGAGCCATTGAAATATGCCCGTCCCTTTTCCCCGGCTCGATGCCGAAAGGCACTCGGCCAGATAGAGCGGCACGACCACGCCGATCAGGCCCGCGCTCACGCCCTGCAACAACCTGCCAAACACCAGGGGGCCGTAGCCTTGGGAAAGCGCGATGACCGGAATACTGATCACGAAAAGCAGCCCGCTGAGGATCATCAGCGGCTTGCGGCCCATCCAGTCTGCGAGCAGCCCGGCGAACAACGTGGAAATAACGCTTCCAAGGAGCACGGCGGCTACGATGAAGGAGAGTTGCCCAGCATTCATTCGCGAGGTCGCTTCGAGGTAGGGGTAGGCACCGGCGATGATTCCGACGTCCACACCGTAGAGCAAACCGCCGAGTCCAGCCACCAACAGGAGAAAGCGGTTGTAGCCTGCTTTGTTGCTTTCCGCTAAGACCGTGCCATCACCCGCCATGATTCCGCCTTCACTCTGAATTTGTTGATCGCCGCTCAGTTTCCTCGGGTTTCCCATGGAAGTCAAAGGCTTTATAAAACCGTTTCAATAGCTCGAACCGGCGATGCGAGGCAGAAAAAAAGCCCCGGCTCGCTGGGGGGAGCGAACCGGGGTGGGGTTACATCCTGAGGGGGGCCTGAGGAAAACTTAATTTTTAGTGTGCGCCAACGGGCTCATGCGTCGCCAATACGCAGATCTTCTGCAATTCCTCATAGGTGAAAAACCGCTCTTCCACGCTTCCCGCGCATTCCAAGTGACCGATTCCTGCCTCATGCGAGATTCGCGACAGTTCTTTCGCTGGCAGTCCCAAGAGATAAGCCGCCCGAGCCTGCGTCACATATTTCGGTATCTGGTTGTCCATGGTGCCTCCCTCACGCCGGTATCAGGGCCATGCAGTCTTCCTCAACGGCGAGAATCATGTTCTTGTAGATATCCACGTCCCATCCATCACCGATTCTCATGCGAACCGTATCTCCACCCTCCTTCAGGAGCCTGCCACGCAGCGGGACATGGATGTCCCCCAGAGCCACCTGCAGCACGACCGCCTGTCCCAGCCACACGTTATAGCCCGTTTGCATGATCCGCCCCTCAGGTGAAGGATGTTGTGTGATTCGATTGCTAGACTCGGGCCTGGGGCAGTTTCAAACAATGGTACAGCGAGGGTACTACCCTAGTATTTCGGTACTGGCGGCATACTTTTTCCCTTCGAAAAAGCACCCGATTCGCTGAGTACGTCGGTACTGCCCGTTCAGGACGCGCGTCCCATGGCCGGCAATGCCCCGCTTTTGCGAATGTACATTCTGTGAGCTCCAACTTCTATGCCCGATTTCGGGCCACCGAGGAACCCAGTCTCCGCGCCGGGATAGGCCTGGCCTTAGGCGGGGGCTTCGCTCGTGGCTACGCCCACCTTGGCGTGCTGCAGGTCTTTGAAGAGCACCAGATTCCGATCTCCTGCATCAGCGGAAGCAGCATTGGCAGCATCCTCGGTGCCGCCTATGCGAGCGGTGCACCACTTTCCCGAATCGTGGAGAAGTGCCGCGAGATTCGATTCCGCGATTTTGCGCGCTGGCGCGTTTCGCGGTTTGGGCTGGCCAGCAATGACCGGCTGGGGGCCCTGGTGCTGCGCTTTTTCGATTCCCGTCAATTTGAGGACCTGGAGATTCCCACCGCGATTGTGGCGACCGACCTCGGCACCGGCGATCCGGTGGTTTTCCGCCGCGGGAGCCTTGCGGATGCCATCCGGGCCAGTTGCGCATTCCCCGGGTTGTTCGAGCCGGTTCAGATCGGCACCCGGTGCCTGGCCGATGGCGGCCTGGTTGCTCCAGTTCCGACTCGCGCCGCACGTGAGCTAGGCGCCGAAATTGTGGTGGGAATCTCGGTTGGCCTGCACGACGGCCAGCGCGGCGCTCCGACCAATATCTTCGAGGTCGTGAGTCGGGCTGTCAGCGCCGCACAAAAGCACCAGCTCGAAGGTTGGGAACGTCACGCCGACATCGTGCTTCGTCCGGCGGTTCAATCGCTTGCCTGGGATGATTTCGAGCGCATCGAGGAGGCTGTCGAAGCCGGTGCTGCCGCTGCCTATAGCGCCTTGCCGCAGATCAAGAAGCTGCTCGCGGTGCAAAAAGTGGATGTTTTCCAGCCGGGCAGGCAGGGCGAGTTTCTGTTTGCTGAGGCCCTCCGATGATGATCACGAAATGGTTGTTTCCCGCGGTTTCCACCGCCGTGGCTCGGTGGCAGGAAAGTGGGGAGAATCCAGCGATCTTCTGTTACCTTATTGTCTGGGGCACTTTTGCATTGCTGCGTACCCGTATTCTGGCCCCGATCCCCAATTTCGTTAGGCAGGAACCGGCTTGCTCGAATCGATCCTTCACTTTCTCCGCTCGCTCTACAATCCCGACGGGCTCAGAGAATTAATCCGCTGGGGGGGACCCTCGCTCGTCTGCCTCATCATCTTCGTGGAGACTGGGCTCTTCGTTGGCTTCTTTCTTCCGGGCGATTCCCTGCTGGTCACCGCAGGAATCTTCGCGGGCCAGAATGTGATCCCGCTTCGCTGGCTTCTGGTTCCTGGAATCCTTTGCGCGATTGTTGGTGATCAGCTGGGGTACTGGATTGGCCGCTCTGCAGGCCAGGCTCTGTATCGGCGTCAAGACTCCTTGTTTTTCCGTCAAAGTCATCTGCGCCGGGCTCACGAATTTTATGAGAAATATGGCGGCCGGGCGGTCATACTGGCGCGTTTTGTTCCGATCGTGCGGACGTTCTGTCCTCCCGTTGCTGGTGCCGCGATGATGCCCTACTCCACCTATCTCAGCTACGACATCGTGGGTGGCACGGTATGGATCAGTAGTATGCTGCTCGGCGGCTACCTCGCCGGTTCGCGGATCCCGAATATCAGCCATTATCTTCACTACATTATTGCCACGATCATCTTCCTCTCGATATTGCCGCCGATTATCGGCCTCCTTCGCTCCCGCCGTGGGGGAAGCGAGCGAGTGTTGCAAGCAGCGCCACAGCCCCCGAGGCGGGCCAAAAGTGAGCCCTGATACCAAGGTTCGAGCCATCATTTTCGATATCGGCCGCGTGCTGGTCCGCGTGGACATTCGTCAAGCGCAGCTCGGCCTGACCAGAGGACTGACTCTCACTCCCGAAGAGCTTTGGTCGGCCATCGAGAAAGATCCGCGCTGGCCAGACTGGCAAGAGGGCCGCATGACTGCGCGGGATTGGCACCAGAACCTCTGCCAACGGCTGGGAATTACACTGGATTTTGATCAGTTCGCAAAGGTATGGAATTCGGCGCTGGACCCCCAACCCATCCATTCCGATGCGGTCTTTGAAAATCTGTCCAAGTCCTACCAGCTTGGACTGCTCTCGAACACCGATCCCATCCATGTCGCGCACCTCGAAGCGACCTACAGCTTCTTTCGCTATTTTCCTAAGCCGGTGCGTATCTACTCCTGTTCGGTGGGAGCCAGTAAGCCAAATCCCTTGATTTTTCGAGATGCCTTGCGGGCGTGCAAGGTGAATGCCAATCAAGCCGTGTACATCGACGATATCGGGGCCTATGCAGACGCCGCTCGTTCCCTCGGCTGTATCGGAATCCAGTTCCGCTCTCCCGAGCAGCTTTATCGCGAACTGGCTTCCCTCGGCATACCCGTGGAAGGATCAGTCACTACGTAGGAATTCATCTCCGACGTTCATCTGTGAGTAAAGATTGCCGGATCTAGTACTGCCCTTTATTTCCACAGACATCGTCAACTTCTATTACTACAGCGACTTACGGACGCCGTTTTCCACAATGATTGCGGCAATGGTCGTGCACTCTTTACCCGAGACCGACACATTCGGCAGCCCTCTACAGCTGCCCATAATCATCGAATCGTACCCTTCGGGGTAAGGAGAACAGTTTCGCCATGTCTGAAGAATACTCTGTCCAAGAAACAAAGAGCAGTCCTTCCTGGCAGTTGCCAGCGATCGTCATTTTGGCTCTGGTTGCGCTCGGAGGCCTCGGTTTGGCCTGGAGCAATTCGACCAAGCTCGACACCGCCAAGCAAGCGGTTACTGACCAAGTCAAGGCCCTGCAAACCTCCATCCAGCAAGACGAGGCTGGCTTGAAGGACCGGCTGGCAGCCGATGAGAAAGCAAATACAGATCTCCAGGGCGACCTGAAGGTCGTTACCGACAAGCTCAAGATCACCCAGGGCCAGCTCAAGAAGGCCCGCATGGAAGCGGAAGAAAAGAATACCCAGACCACCGAAATGGTCAAGAATCTGGACACTTCCGTGCACACGGAGCTGGCGACCAAGGCCTCTTCGGATGACGTGAAGACGGTGGACACCAAGGTGGCCAAGGTCAGTACCGACCTCGACAAGACGGTCAGCGATCTGAACATGGCGCGCAGTGAACTGGGCACGCTCATCGCCCGCAATCATGATGAAATCGATGTTCTCCGCCGCCAGGGCGAACGGGACTACATTGAATTCACCATCGCCGGCAAGAACCAGCCTCAGAAGGTTGGCAATGTTACCGTCGTGCTCAAGGGCGTCAATGAGAAGAAAAACCGGTCCAACATCGTCTACACGCTCGAAGACAAGAGCTACGAGGCGAAGAATGCCAACATCAACTCGCCTTTGTTCTTCTACATCTCCGGGACGCACCAACCGGAGGAGCTGGTGATTAACAAGGTCGGGAAGAACACCATTAGCGGATACTTGAGCGTTCCCAAGGCGAATTCACAGCCTGTGACCGCTTCGACAAAGTCCGGCCGTTAATCCGGCTTAATCGATTCTGAGGGACGGCGGAGGGCAGGAGCCTTCCGCCGTTTCTTTTTTCCTATCCTTTGATTTTCGATACAATTCCCCTTCCAGGCTGAGGGCCTCCATCCGATGCGGTCTCCCAATACTGTCGTGTTCTGCGCGATCGATGAGCTTATTCCCGCTTCAGGCAATCCTCTCACCGGGTTTCCCGAGTTTCTGGAATCCCTTGCGGAGTCAGAAATACCCTGCATATGGCTTACCGGGCGTAACCGCCATCAACTCGACCCTAGCCTTCGCAAGCTCGGACAGACGGCGCCTTTTATCGCCGAAGGCGGCTGCTGCGTTTACATGGCGGAGGATTACTTCCACCTGAAGCCCGCGCGCACCATCCGGCTCGGCCGATTTATCTGTATTCCCGTGGCCAAACCCCTGCCGGCCGCGGCGGAAGCGCTCGATCAAATGGTGGAAAAGACAGGGATCGAAGCCGTTCCTCTTCGGTCGCTCTCTCCCCGCGAACTCATCCAGAACAGCGGCTTGCCAAAACGGGATGCGGAAAGTATTCGCCAGCGCGACTTCGACGAGTTGTTCTTCTTTGCCGGAGCTTCAGAAACGGACATCGAGAGATTTCGGCAGCAGGCAACGCTTCAGAAATTTACCGTACGGCCCCATGGTTCATTGTGGTCGATGGCTGTAAACCCCAGTGTGGCTACTTGCGTGAGCGAACTGCGCAAGCTCTATGATCGCGCTTTTCATAAGAACTGCTTCTCGGTCGCGATCGCAACAGCAGCGGAGGGCGCGGAATTGATCTCTGCCTGTGATCGCTCGATTGTCTTGACGGATCGTTCCGGAGTCCGGGGTTCGCAGAAGCCAACCTCCGGTGCGGCACCAAAATATGTTCCTCTTTTCGATGCGCAGAGCTGGCCGGCTGCCCTTGAGGCCATTCAGACCAGACAATTTTAGCCATCGGAAAGGTTAGTTCCAAAGTGTGCGATTTTTTGCACACGCTCGGCTCGCTCCGACATTCTCAAAATGAAAAAACGGCGAAAACCCGCAAAAACATGCGTACTGATGGTTCTATTACCAGGCTTGAATTTTGGTCACTGGATTGCACTTCTGCATGATGAACTTCTGTCATCTTAGGCAGTTGGAGGCGGACCAGACCCGGCTTCCAGCCGCAGGAGCCCTCAACCATGGATTGGATTCGCCGCACTCTTCACGTACCGGCAACAGAAACCCAGACTGGGATTGTCCTGGCCCTATGTATCTTCGCGATGAGCGTCATGTCCATCGTCCTCGTCTGGCAAGCGCAGGTCATTGCAAAACAGCACGCCGTGATCCGCATGCTGGAATCGCGTTTCGGAAGCTGACCTGCTTCCTGAGTCTTTGACTTCAGTGCAGTTTCCCTGTCCTGCGAGCGTGAAGGAATTGGCTTTGCCATCACGCCGCTGTGCTCCGATGAAGAATTGATTTGAGGCAGGTATATCGGGATGAAGAAGAGAGGCCCCGACAATGCCGGGGCCTTTCTTCGTTTGTGGCTGTGTCACTTTGTGAGCAGTTCCTGAGGCACTCTGTTCACCAGCGACTCGCACCGCGAGAGCGGTGTGTTCAGCTTTGTTGCGCTTCTAAGCCCGGTGGAGTCATGTATCTCCCTCCGAAGCTCCTGGAGCTCACAGTTTGCTTGTACGCTTCGGGGTTGTGGGCTGCAAGGGATTTTTTGATTATGTTCGAGAACACACTTAACCCCGGTCTCGAGAAACCATTGGCCTCTTGATTTAGTGGGGTTACTTGATGAAAAGTGTTTCTCGGAGCTGGTCGCGGCCGACAAAGGATTTCATGGTGCGGAATCGGCCAAATAGCTCCTGTATTTCGCGATTCTGATAGATCTTCTGGGACGGCAAGATCGCCTTGGTACCCAGCACCTGGAGCGTATTGGTATCCATCACCCGGTAACGCTGAAAGCCTGCCGGCTTTTTGCTGTGGAACAGGCCCAGAACAACGCCACCTGGTCTCAGCATTTCCGTCAATTGCCCGACCAGATGCTTTACCAAAGTGGGTTCAAGATAATCGAGTAAATCCCAGAGCAACAATGCATCGAACGAATCCCGTTCGTACGGGAGATTCTCATCCAGAAATTTCTTTGCGAGCGCTTCTGGCGTCCGGTTTGAATATTCCTCCGCTGTCAGTCCTTCTTTGCCCCGAGCCCGTTCGTTGCCCTGGAACTCCGCCCAACTCCGCAAAATGTCGTCGGAGGTTACTCGAAAGCCGCGCTCAATGAAGAAGCTGAGCGTGGTTTGCCAGGCAGGACCAAGATCGAGAAGCGTTCCGCGCCCAAGCCCTTCGAGGTTCCACAAGAACTCTTTGAGGCCATTTGAAACTCTTATGGTCTCTTCCATCGCAGGTTCACGGTGCGCTCCCGTGGCAACAGCTCCGCTGTGCGTGTGGTTGCCGTTTCTTCCCTGCGGTACAGACCTCGCGCCCTCCCGGGGCGACTGTCCGCTGATTACGTTTCCGAGCTTGTTGAACAGACCCATGGATCAATCCGCCCCAGCACTGGCCGCACCGGAAGCGGCATTCGCATCCGTGGTAACTTCGTCTTTCACCTTGCCGGCATCCGATTTCTTGGTCTGCGGCTGGGCATCCGCGACGGCCGCTGTGGCGGTGGGCTTCCCTGCTTCTACCTTGCCGCGCAGCTCGGCCCCTTCTTCAATCGAAATTCGCTCGGACTTGAGATCGCCATGCACACGCGCCGTATGCCAAATCTGAATGCGCTCGGTGGCGGTAAACTTACCTTCGGCGGCACCCCGCACGACCACTTCCCGCGCCGAGATCTCTGCCTTCACCGAGCCGTTCGGTCCTACCGTGACTGTGGAGTTCGCCAGGGTAATCTTCCCTTCGACGACCCCATCAACGAAGAGGTCCTCCGTGCCCGTCACATCACCTTTGATCTTGATCCCCTGGCTCACACACGCCGCAGCCTTTAGAGAGACCGGCTGGGTACTGAGAGCACTAACTCCTGGTCTTGCAGAATTCGCTGAATTCACAGGGTTTGCGGAGGGATCAGGAGAGGCCTGCGGATTCCCATCTTCTTTGCGCCACATGGGGACACCTCAACAATTCGGCTCAAATTTCAAAGTCGCATTTCGTGGGCTGGATTTGCGGCGCGACTCAGAAACTTCATGATAGTACAGCACTTAGAGGTTGTAAAGAGCTAGTCCAGAGAATTTCACTGGGAATGTGCCTTTTTTGTGCACACTTCTTCCCAGCTGGGCGGTTTTCTTTTCCACAGCACCGCTACCGGGGGTGACGGCATTTTCCGGCCCGCGCAATTCCCAGATGGCCTCGGCCATGCCGGCCAATTCCCTGGTGAATAGTTTGATGGACTTTCTCTTCTCCCACCAGCGTTCCGGGTCAAAATCGCCGTCCCGCGCACTGGCCACACTGATGGCAATGCCCGTGGGAATCACCTTCTGGTAAATGTACCGGGTACGCCGAGTGTGGTAATTCGAGGTGACGATGACCAGGCTTTTCCAGTGCCGTTCGGCAGCAAGTCTTGCCACAGCTTCTGCTTCCTCGCGAGTGTTGTCTGCGTCGTGGGCGAAGCGCACGATTTTTTCTTTCGGTACCCCTCGCTCGATCAGGTCATGCTCCTCGAGCTCCGCAATCCCGGCGTTCGGCCGCAGCCTCCGGCCACTCGCCACCACTTCGGGCGCAACACCCTGGCGATATAATTCGGCCGCGTGAGTCGCCCGATCCGCATAGAAGTTGTCGTCACCCAGAACAACGATGGCGTCGGCGTGAGGTGCGGGTTCGTCGACCACCCATGATTCCGCCAAAAAGCGCATGATGGGATAGCGGGCAAAATAGACCAAGGCACACAAGGCAAGGACAAAAAGCAGGGCAACCAGGTTTGCGAGAGCTCCCCCGCGTTCCGACTCGCGATGAAACGGCCTGCTCATGTATTCGGATCGATGGCGCGAAGCTGCTCGGCCGCCTGTTCGGGCAAGATAGCGTTGAAGTAGATTTCCTTGATGCTATAGGACTTGCTGCGCTTTTCTACAATGGGCATGATTTCGATATGCCAATGATAATCATCGGCGAGGGTTTTCCAGTAACCGGCCAGTTCACCTTTCTTGCTTCGGGTATTCGGCGCCGTATGGACCACCAGATGAAACGCCGGGGCTACCTTTTCCAGCCTCCTGAGGACCCGCCCAAGCAGCGTCGCGAGCTGCCTCCGGTTCGAACCCGGACGCGCCTGCTCAAAAAGATGATTGTGCCGGCGATGCATCACCCAGATTTCAAACGGCACACGCGAAGCATAGGGGCACAGGGCGTAATAATCACCCTGCACATCAACAATCCGCTTGCCCTGCTTTTCTTCCTGCCGGACGATGTCGCAAAAAACACAGCGCTCGCGGTCCTTGTACCACTCGTGGGCCGCGCTTAATTCATATTTGATCCGGCGCGGGACAAAAATAGTCGCGGTTACTTCGGAGTGTGCATGGCTCCACTCTTCGCCCGCCATGGCACCCTGGTTCTTGAAAACACTGACATACTTGAATCGGGCATCTTTCTTCAAATCGGCGATGCGCGTTCCCCATACCCATAGCACCCGATCGATCTCCTCATCACTCAGCTGGGAGAGTCGCTTGTCATGTTGTCTGGTTTCGACAACGACTTCATGTGCGCCGAGCGGCCCCATCTTGTCGTAAATCCCTTCCGCTACACGGGCCGAGTCATTCTCAACGCGGTAAAGAGGATTCGGGTGAGGGATCACTCGAACTTGCCACGTGCCCTCCGGCGGCCAACTGAGGATGCTTTTGGACTCTTCGATGAGGCCGGGATCGAACGGGCAGGGAGCTTCAGCTTCATCGCTGCGCTCGCGTTGCCCGCTTACCACCCAACTCTGTGAGACTGGATCTCTTCGGATTTCCATGAATTGTCTATCGCGTATAGCGCGTCGGAGTGGGTCCTTCTTCAAGGCGGTGGCGGTCCCAAATGGCGCCCTCCCGGCTGTAGTAGGCCATCTCAAAATCCTGTGTCAACTCCAGGGCATCGGTGGGACAGGCATCCTCGCAGAGGCCACAGAACATGCAGCGCGAAGTGTCATAGGTGAAGGTGGTCAACACTTTTCGGCGCGTGGCATCATCGCGCTCCCATCCGACCACAATCAGGTTTTCCGGACAGGCCAGCGCGCACAAGTTGCAGCCGATACACAGGGTCTCGCCGGACTCAGGGTTCTTATTGAGCCGTGGCGCTCCGCGAAACCGCTCCGCGATCATGGGACGCTCGAGAGGGTACTGTTCCGTGTAGATATTGCTGGGAAATTGCGTTCGAAAAGTGACGCGCATTCCCTTGAGAAAATCGGCTTGAAATATCCGGGAGACCAGTTCTTTCATGTTCTCAGTCTCTTTCTCCCCTGTGCTCTTGTCAAGGTCGCTCACCACGCGACTTCCCTGATTTTTGACCCCGGCTGCATCGGGGTTGGCCGGCCCGAGGCGAAGTGAGCGCCTGGCATGGTATTCTCAGGCTCTCTGATGCCTTCCGACCTCCACTTCATGCAATTGGCACTCGCCGAGGCCCGTGCATCCGCCGAAGCGGGTGAGGTTCCGATCGGCGCAATTCTCGTTCATGAGGGGTCGATCTTGGCCCGCTCCGGCAACCGCACCATTTGCGACAATGACCCGACCGCTCACGCGGAAATCCTGGTGATTCGCGAGGGCGCCCGGGTGGTTCACAATTACCGACTCGCGGGTACAACGCTCTACGTCACTCTCGAGCCCTGTGCCATGTGCGCCGGCGCCATCATCCAGGCGCGGATCCCCCGGTTGGTCTACGCAGCAGATGATCCGAAGGGCGGTGCATATCGAAGCTGTTTTGAGATTCTCACCAACTCCAAACTAAACCACCAGGTCGAGGTGACTTCCGGCCTTGGTGCGCAAGAATCCGCTTCCCTTCTCCAGGAGTTTTTTTCCTCGCGGCGTTGAACTCACTGCATCTTCGCTCGCGGCACGGGCCATCACGCTCTACATCGTTCCTATCCTGCCGTAGCCATCACCGGCACGGGTCTGTTAAAATGCAATCTACGACCACTGCGGAGAGGTGACTGAGTGGTTGAAAGTACTCGCCTCGAAAGCGAGCGTACGGGGAACCGTACCGTGGGTTCGAATCCCACCCTCTCCGCCATTTCCTTCATTTTCTTGCATTTACAATCCATGATGTCGATTATGTTCTTTGTTTGATGCCGCTTCCCGCCTCGTTCCCGGCGTGCCCAGTGGCTTTCGACCATGGCCAAACGTGGCAACGACTCTGGCGGCGAAAATCGCGTCAATATCCTCGAGTAAGTAAGAGTTGGCAAGGACTGCAACCTGTACCCTGCTGTCGTCGAGTCCAACGGCAAACTCCGCGATAAGGTCCTGGTGCACGGCAAAGTTGAACTCCATCTCGAGGGATTTTACAACATCGAGTAGTGGCACGACGGCAGGAAGCGCGAGCAGATCAAAGATCGCGCAGAAGTCCTGGACCGTGCCCTCCGCAATGCCATCGAGCTCGAGGCGCACCGCGCTGGTATCGAAACCGTCCAGGAGATCGGGTCCGCCAAAGGGGCCACGGTTAGCGATTCCCGACGCATATCAGTACCCCTGCGGTCCGATAGTATGTAGAATTTGTGCTAATTCCACGGGGAGCGAAAAACAATGCGGCGCTACCATCACATCGGAATTCCCACCACCGAGCCGAAACCTGGCGAGACCCACCTGAAACACTTGAGAGTATTTGTTGTCAGTCACGAAAAAAGCGAATTCGGCGTGGAGTGGATGCGTTTCGAAGCGGACGCGGCAGTTCCTGACCTCGTCCGTCAAGTCCCGCACGTCGCGTTTGAAGTAGTTGACCTTGCCTCCGAGCTGGCTGGCCGCGAAATCCTCATTCCTCCTAACAGCCCATCCGACGGTGTCCGCGTCGCTTTCATAGTTGAAAACGGCGCGCCCATCGAACTGCTCGAATTCACCGACCGCAACCACCCTGCCCGCCGCTACTCTCGCGCTAAACGATAGCGGTTCACGATTTCGTCTTCAGCACCGTTTAACTGGCGTCCTTTGCCATTCACTACCGCGAAGACAAATTACCCACATCCGTGTGGCATGGCACAGTGAGCGGCTTCTATCGGCGCCCGATGCATGTGCATGCAACGACGATGTTGCCAGCTGTCGGTCCAGCCAGCCTCGTAATGAGTGTTTGGGTTCGTAGGTGGGGAAGGAGGGGCTGGCGGAAGCGGTGTGGTCTCGGTGGTTGGCTTACGCCTTGAACGTCTCCCTTTTGAAGGAAAACCCTCTTGCCTGCGGGCGTGGGCTTTCATGCTGCTCCTCTGGAAGCAGGAGCATATCATTGGACGAATCGCGGCGTGACCTGTCTTTTGGTACAGGCTTGATTGAAATGCTCCGGACAACTCGAATTCCGGTGCGTCCAGAACTCAGCGACAGCACCGGAACCACTTCGTCCACGGAAAAAGTTGAACCGCGCTTGGATTCCCCTGCCGTATGAAAATCAGTCTATCTCGCTGGTCAAGTTCCGGGAACGCCAAAATCGCCTCTGCGGGTGCTGGCCCGGTAAGCCGACAATTCCCCAGGGATGATCGTATCGAGCAGATTTTGACTTGAAACAGTCGTAGCGGAGGACAACCACATCGTTCGCAGCCGTTTTCTCTCTTCCCTCTCGCGGTACTCGCGTCAACGGTCGTTCCAGTATACGGTCAATTGAATGACGCTCCTTGGACTTCGGCTCGAAACGACAAGACTGTGATGTGCAAGAGATATGCCGCAGCGTGACCGCGCTTCCCTGTGACGCTCAACGACTAATAGACTCGAGGATGGTTATGGTCTTACTCCTCGAACTGGCTTGGCATGATCAGTTCTGAGGATGGAGATGGCCAGAATCTGTCTGGGACGTCACGTCTATGGATTGGCCGCTGTTGCCTTCGGCGTGATCACCTTCGTATGGCGTGACTTTAACAGCTGGCAACAGATCCGGGCACTCGGCAACGTTCCTCATCGTGAGCTTCTCGTATACCTTGCGCCTGCGATCGAGATCTTCGGAGTGGTGGCGATTCAATGGACTAAAACCGCGCGAGCCGGCGCTATCGCACTAATCTCCCTCTATCTTATCTTTGCGTTGCTCTGGGTGCCGCTCATTCTGGAGGAACCGCGGGTTTTTACCGCTGGGGTAACTTCTTCGAGCAGTTTTCTTTGGTTTCCGGGGCCCTAATTGTCTATGCCTTGTCGAGCCCGAACGGTTCGCAACGACCGCCAACAGCGGCTCGGCTCGGGTACATTTTTTTCGGCCTCTGCGTTGTTTCATTCGCGACCGAACAGCTCCTTTATCTGTCCGGAACAGCGGCCTTCGTTCCCAAGTGGATTCCCCCGGGCCAAATGTTCTGGGCGATTACGACCACGCTTGCGTTTGCACTTGCGGCCATCGCCCTTCTTTCCGGACGTACGGCCCTTTTGGCTTCTCGCCTGCTTGTCGCAATGCTGATCTTCTTCGGACTGCTGGTGTGGCTCCCCGCACCTTTCGCCGATCCACATAAAATCATCAGTTGGGCCGGCAATGCCCAGAATTTGGCGATAACTGGAGCGGCGTGGATTGTCGCCGATTTTCTCAGCCAAAAGCGCTCCACCTCAATGGGCGTTTGACGCCCTGTTTGACTCCTACCTCAACACGCCCAGCCGGGGTTTAGGCCTTCTTCAGGAACGCAAGACCAATCAAGAGTTGGCGCAACTTATTCTGTGTAATTCCAGAATGTGCGGATTTCTTTCGCAAGATTTTCTAGAGTGAATTGCACTTCGTCGTTGAATGCCGAAGGTTGCTCACTTTCAACGTCAATGGTCCCGACCATTTTCTGATTCAGCCGGTCGAACACCGGAACAATTATCTCCGACCTGGTCGATCCGAATGCAGTGAGATAGGAAGGATCGGCGGAAACGTCAACGACATTAACCGTTTGCCGATTGGAAATCGCACGCGCTGTTAGACCTTTTGTTATGGGAAATGTTAGATATTCCGGTGCACCGGGTCCGCTGAAAACGATATTTTCGACAATTTTCTTAACGTAATTCACGTCGTAGAGACCGACCCAACGATAATTACCGCTGCTTCGAAGCAGGTCAGCAATCTCTTGAAGCGCGGCTACCCTGTCTTCAGTGGTCACAATGCTGCGGCCGAGAACAACCGTAAGTCTTTGGCGGTCAAGGTGCACGGTTGAGATGGTACAAAAATGTTAGCAATCTGAATCGGCTAGCTTGGTGCTGTCACGACGATTTCACATCCCCCGGAGGTTTCCCCTTGCAGAGAGTAGGCCCGCTCCACCGCCAGGCGCTCTAACACCCCCGCCAGCAATTCCAAACGATGCCACTATGGTCGAGAACGTGCTGGAACTCGGTTGCAGCGCGATGCCATACCGGACGGCCAGGCGTACGTCCCCGCGCACACTCACTGGGCAGAGGCAGAGGAGCTTGGGGACCAAAGGCGACAGTCCCCACTTAATGGCGGAAAGCGGCTTGCAGCGCCCGTACCTTATTCCACGGGGCCCAATACCAAGGTGCCGCCGATACCATCGTCCAATTGATTCGTCGGAGCCGTTCGGGTGTAATCGCTTCATTGCGGCCGATCCGGTCGGAAGAAACAAATGGGCTTGGACGCCCCGCTGGCCTGTCGGGAGGCAGACGATGAGTAATATCGATGACGCGCTCGAGGCAAACCGCAACGATACGAAGAATTACGATCGAGCGATGGGGAAGCTTCCGGCCCCTAAAATCGTAGTTGTAACCTTCATGGGTCCTTGTCTCTCTAACCTCCCAGGAATGCTGGGTCTCCCGCAAGCCGACATCGGCGTTATCCGAACCGGCGGACCCGCGGTAGCAGAAGATGTTCTCGGGGAAGTGGGTTTTTCCAACCGTATACTCGGAACCACAGAAATAGTGCTTCTCAACCACACCGGCTGCGGGTTCGCGTCATTCACAGATGAGGAAATGGATGCGAAGTTGAGCGCTTCTCCCGGTGATGCATGGCCGACTCTGGTGCCGTTCTTCTCCCCTAGGGGCCCCGAGGAAAACACCCCGGAGCAGATCAAGAAAGTGAGGTCGCACCGCTGGATCTCCATGAATGACCCTGTGCGCGGCTTCGTTTTCGACGTGGGTACCGGCGGGTTAGGCGAAATCAAAATGCTTGAACACGAGCTCGCCGCTTGACTCGCGATGACTTTTCATCGTCCACCGGCCGTACAATTCTTGCTCTCTTCTCGGGAAGAGCCGAACGGGATTCCAGCGGCAATGGGAGAACAACAAATGCGAGCCGCCATTCGAATGAGGACATGGGGAACGATTGCTGCAAGCTGCCCGTGCCATCATCGCTTTCGTGCAGGGGCCGCGGCTGCGCTGGCCTTCTCGCCAAATACTTAGAGAAAGGATGGCAAAAACATGCCGGAAACGACCTGGAAACCACACGAGAAACACGGACGGCTGACGAGGCAAAGCGACTTACCCGACAGCGTCTATGCGTTTCCGAAGCAGCGTAAAGAACCCCTCACTGACGCACAACATGTGCGTAACGCGGTCGCGAGGTTCGATCAGGTCATCGATGTCTCGGATGCCGACCGTGCATTGGCATTCGCGAACATCGAGAAAGCTGCAAACTACTATGATGTCAACCTCGCGGAAACGTCATGGCATGACCTGGGCGTCCACCCTCAAAGGAACAGAAAAGAGGCTGCCGCGAAAAGTGCCGTGACCCGCGAACGCCGAGTCCAGAGCCGGGAATCCAGTAGTCAGAGAGTCGGACGACCGAAGAAGTAACGGCCCAAGTGGCCGGTTCGCTGGTCCCGACGACTTGCTGGGATTGCTTTCGATGATTGCTGAACGCGAGCTTGCATTCCAAGAACAGATCGGACTCGCCAAGCGAGTGCCGATGTCGGGCGGCGAAGCGGTGCAGCAACTGGTTCGCGATGCCGTTAGCGAGGGGTGATGACGCCTCATCTCATCAGGCTTTTACTTGCGGTGCGAGATCGGGGACGTGCAGAAGTGGGCGTGAGACTGAACTGCAGCGAAGCCGAGCCCTTGTCGAGCGTCAGAATCGTTGCTTCGTTTCTCACTCGATGATTTCCCCATGCCTGTTCCGGGCGGCTTCCAGTTCGGGAGTCCATGGCGCCAGTGACCGATTCTAGCCTCGCTCATCTAAGGTTTGTTGGTAACTGTTCGCGCATCCCACAAGGAGATGAAGCATGAAAGCAGTTGTTGTCCACCAATATGGCGGTCCTGAGGTACTCAAGTTTGAGGAATACCCTGATCCCGTGG
Organism: Candidatus Acidiferrales bacterium; assembly: GCA_963842585.1. Taxonomy (GTDB): domain Bacteria; phylum Acidobacteriota; class Terriglobia; order Acidiferrales; family UBA7541; genus Acidiferrum. Next base: position 61,389 of record CAWJHG010000006.1, on the reverse strand, counting down.
CGGGTATCGGTGAGGTACTAGTGCGGGTCGCCGCCACGAGTGTGAATCCGATCGATTACAAGCGACGTGCCGGGTTGACGAAAGACTTTTATCCCATCAAGTTTCCGGGACTGCTGGGAGTGGACGTGGCGGGGACAGTCGTCACGGTTGGGCCCGCTGTGGAAGGCTTTTCCCCAGGCGACCAAGTGTTTGCAATGGCGGCGGGCACCTACGCCGAGCTGTGCGTTGTGAAAGCCGCGATTCTGGCGAAAGTTCCCAAGGGTCTCGACTTGATTCAGGCGGCTGCCCTGCCGCTGGTGACGACGACTGGCAACCAGCTCATTTCCGCTACCGGAATCAAAGCGGGCCAGACGGTTCTCGTCGTAGGTGCGGCTGGAAATGTCGGACGTTCGGCGGTATTCACTGCGAAGCAAAAGGGAGCAGTCGTGATTGCAGGGGTGCTGAAGAGCCAGATCGATGAAGCGAAAACCATCGGCGCAGATCAGTTGGTCGCAACCGATGACGAGAATGCCATTGCAACTCTTGCGATGCTCGATGCCGTAGCCGATACGGTCAACGGCAAGACTGCTGAAAAATTGATCGCCAAGGTCAAGCCGGGAGGGGTGTTTGCATCGGTCCTCGGCGCGCCACGGAATGCCGAGAAGTTCCCAACCGTAAAGGTGGTCCCAGTGTACGCGACACCTGATGCGAAAACGCTTCAGTTCATGGCCGAGGCCGTCCGAGATGGCAAACTGGTGATCCCGATCAGCCGCAAGCTGCCACTCGGTCAGGCGGCCGAAGCTCAGGCCGCCGCGGAGCACGGTGGTATCGGGAAGGTCTTACTGGTAGTTTGAGACCAGTTTGAGAACAGAAGACGCGAAAGGGAGAACGTACGTGAAAAAGAGCCTGCGCGGAATCAACCCTGCTTCGAAGCCGAGTGGCGATGGGTGTGTTGAATGCCTGGCATCACCGAAAGGCTGGTGGTTTCATCTCCGTCGGTGTGCAGAGTGTGGGCACATCGGATGCTGTGACAGTTCTCCAAGTCAGCATGCATCAAAGCATGCAGCGGCTACAGGGCATCCGATCATAAACAGCTTTGAGCCGGGTGAGGACTGGTTCTACGACTACGACAGGCGCGAGATGATCCAAGGTGTGGAATTGGTTCCGCCGCGATCACATCCCACAAATCAGCCCGTACCTGGACCCCCAGGAAGAGTGCCAGCCGACTGGGAATCGCTCCTCCACTAGCGGCCCGTGACGGGGCACCCAGCGGATGAAACGCTTCCTTGAGTCCGCCGAGGTATCCGGCCGGATCCTATCTTCCTAAGACGGTAGACAATCACAGCTGGGAATGGCGCAGCTTCCTGCGTGATCCCGACAGCTACCTCGTCGAGGTCGGCCAACACACTGAAGTCGCCCACGCCGATTTTGACAACCGAATTGATTTGACAAGTGATAAACCGAAAGACGTTCGAAGCTTCCCGGGGAATCATTACCCCCGCCAGCATTGTTGCCAGAGCAGCTACACATCCCGGTTCAACCTCTTTGCGGCGACGAAGCGAAGCTCGAATCGGCGCTCGGGGTAGGGATCGCCGCCGACGGCAATTAGGTTCGCACAGCTAAGCGTATTTGATCAGGTTCATGAAGCCGAAATCCATATGCAGTTGAGCATGACAGTGAAACAGAGTTAACCCAGGATTATCGGCAACAAAATCGATTTCAGCGGTACTGAAAGGGCTCACCAACACCACATCCTTGTGCACACCTCCAGTGAGCTTGCCGGCGAAGTTCGTGATTTCAAAGGTATGGCGGTGGAGATGCAATGGATGCGTGTCGCCGCTTTCGTTGCGGAACACCATGCGGTAGCGTTTGCCCTGCTGGACGACCAGGGGATCGGTGTAAGGAAAGGACTTTCCATTGATGGTCCAGCGATTAAACCGTACGCGCTCGCCAGGTATTTTTCGAAATACCAGCTCAAATCTCCCGTCAGGGTCAGGCGGAATCTGAGTTTTGCCGAATACTCCATAATCCCAGGGTTCCTCTTCGGGGGCAGTCCACTGCGGCTCACCCCTCTGGTCGGCGTATTCGACGACCACGCCCATCCCTTTTTGCCTTTCCTCATCCGAAGTGGAGCAAAAAATCCAAACCCCGGGTCGTTTCATTTCCACAATGGCATCAATTCGCTCTGCCACTCCGATCTGGAGAATGTTTACAGTACGGGGTGTGAGTACCGGATTGCCATCGAGGGCAACTACTTGAAACGGATGCCCCGGCAGGGCGATGCGAAGGTCATCGGTCGCACTTGCATTGAGCAACCGGAACAGCACCCTTTCCCCGGTGCGCACGCGCACGGGATCACCGTAACCCAACATCTTGCCGTTGAAACTGGCGTATTGGTAGGAAACTTCCAGGCCGTTGTTGGGCGGCCCCATGTGGACTCCTGTAGACGGCGCCCACTGATGAATCGACAGGAAGACTTCGCGGTCGTAATTTCCTGGTTCACTCTTTGGCTCTATATAGAGGAAGCCGAACTGCCCACTGTACATTCCTTTTGTGAGGTCGGTACCGGCTGCATTGTGAGTATGATACCAGCGTGTACCGGCCGGTTTGGGAGTGAACACGTAACGTCGCTGACCGTGAGCGGGAACCGGTGGCGTCCCCTCCTCGGCTGCGCCATCGACGTCAGAGGGAATCATTAGCCCGTGCCAGTGCACAAGTTCTTCACTATCCGAATCGTTGAAAACATCGACTGTAACCGGGACCCCTTCGCGCACGCGCAACAAGGGGCCAGGAACCATCCCGTTGTAACCAACGGTTTTGAGCATTTTGCCGGGCGCTAGTTCCACTGAAACCGGAGCGATGCGGAGGGTGAAGTCCGGTTTCGCAATCGATTGAGCGATCCCGGCCAGGCGGGGGAAAAAGGCTCGGCTGCCCCTTTGCACGGCCAGCGCGCCGCTCGCGGCTAGAAAATCTCTGCGATTCACAAGGCCTCCCTATGTCGTGGTGGTTTCAGGTTCATATTCTGCAGGCTGCTACTCGCTCCCGAGCCAGGCGGTATAGCACAGATCTAAGCGTCGCCCCGGTCTCCGCGCGTTCGGTAACCCTTTGGCTGCCATGAGCAGATGGTTGAGTTTCGACCATTTTTGACGGAGTCGCGAACTTCGGGTGCCGGCCTCGCGTGCCATGTAGCCCGGCTGGCACCCCAACGGGCCAGTCCTTTCCGACAAGTGCCCAGGGGGCCATCACTCGTAATATGCCGGTAACTTCTTTTGTGCGTCGCTTTGAGGCTGATCGTGGTTAATCCAGAGCTGCGCGTGTTCCTTCGCAATGATGGCTGCTATCTTGTCCATGGACTGGAGCGAGGCCGGTAGACTCCAATTATTGCCGGGGACATAGCGATGTTCGAAGCTGGTCTGGAAATGCACAACGTCACCGCTGAGAATCACCGGTCCAGTTTTGGGGAGCCGCACGAGCAACGATTGGTGGCCAGGCGTGTGTCCGGGTGTGGAGAGCAGCACGAGGCTCCCGTCGCCGAAGATATCGTAGTCCCCGTCGATGAGCTTTACCGGATGCTTCTTGTCAAAGCCGACGGTATCTTGCCGACTGCCAGCCCATTCGTACTCGACTCTCTGCACCACCATCAGCGTATTAGGAAACATTTCGACGTTACCCGCGTGGTCCGGGTGGCTGTGTGAAACGGCCATCATCTTGATGTCCGAAGGCTTAACCTGGATCTGTTCGAGCTGAGCTGCGAGCGTTATTGGTTTGCGCCAAATCGGGCCGGTGCCGGGTCCCCATTCGTGCAACACCTTTTCGTGATTCGGCAGTTGCGCCACAGCATCATCGACGCCCGTGTCCCACAGGAACCACCCTTGGCTGTGGTGGATGAGGTAGCAGTGTCCGGGAAAGCCGACGGGCACTCCGACGTTGGCTCCCGGTGTCCAACGCGATTCATCGGGGCCACTGCCGTCGCCGCAGTCGATCACATAAAGGCGATCTACCCCAGACTCAGTTTGCAGATTGGGGGAGGCCGAAATTCGCAGGCCAGGGACGGCAGTCGCCAGGGCCAAGAAGGCAGCCAAGAAGATGAACGCAACGCCAGGTTTCATGAACTCCTCGATCCCGAATCGTCGTGCGAGCGGCACGCACCACCCGGCGACAAAGACCTGCCGTCATTCAGCCAGAAGAAAATGGGCCGCGCAATTGGACCATAGTATCGCCCGCACTCTCGCATCGGCTTCCGCGGCGAACTCAACCTGATTCCCGCTAGTCCCGAAGATCGATCAAAGCCGAAGAGACTTCCCACAGTGCCCTTGATACGTAGGTATCGCCGATACCATTGTCCGATTGTTTCACTTCTGGGTCTTTGCTCTTATTGTCTCGTCGCTTGAAAAGGAAAGCCGCAGGGAAGGGGATCTCGTGATGCAACTAGGAGCCTCGAACGCCGCCGCACCCGCTCGAAACTTGCACGCCACAGGAAGGCGAGCAAGCGCTGAGGACCGTCTGAAGGCGTTAGCCATCCAACTTCCGTCACCTCCGACTCCTTTTGGCTCGTACGCGGAAGCCGTACGCAGCGGAAATCTTTTATTTCTAAGCGGAATGTTACCGACCGAAGGACACACTGCCAAATTCGTAGGTCGTGCTGGTGCCGAATTTGATGTGGCAACCGGTCGGGAGGCCGCTCGTCTCGCGGCCCTCAATGGTCTTGCGGTCGCGCGCCAATACCTTGGTTCACTCGACAGAATCACGCGCATTGTCCGCCTGAGCGTATCTTTGGCCACAACGGAAGACTGCCGCGAGCACCTCCAAGTCGCTGACGGTGCTTCGGACTTGCTGCAAGACATTTTTTGGTAAGGACAAAAACCCGAGTCGCCTCATTAACGGTGTCAGCAGTCTGCCTCTCGGCACGCCCGTCGCGCTCGAGCTGATTTTCGAAGTGGTTTAATCAAGCCCATTTTAGAGCCGCACAAAAAGAAGATCCCCGATCGTGAAAACTCGGTCAGGGTTTTGCCAACGTAGGATTGAGCTTGCCCGCCATTTTCACCAAATCAGGGAGAGAATCGGCCTTCATCTTTTGCATGGCCTTCCCTCGATGAGCCTTAACCGTGATCTCGCTGATACCGAGCTCGGCCCCGACCTGTTTATTCAATAGGCCGGCGACCACTAACGCCATTACCTCTCGTTCGCGAGGAGAAAGTGACGAATAGCGATCCCGAAGTTCCTTGATTTCCGATTGCAGGCCAACAGCAACCCGACTGCGCTCGAGGGCTTGCCGAACGGCGCCGAGCAGCACATCGTTTTTGAATGGCTTGGTGAGGAGTTCGACGGCGCCCGCCTTCATGGCCTGCACTGTTTTTGGCACATCAGCGTGGCCTGTGATGAAGATAATGGGCACATCAGGGTGTTCGGCTGCAACACGTTTCTGCAGTTCGAGGCCATTCAGGCCTGGCATGGAAATGTCGAGTAACAGGCAGCTCGGAGCAGGCGTCCGCGGGCGGATGAGAAAATCCTGTGCCGACGAGAAAATCTCGGACTGCCAACCCTCGGATCGGATCAGCAATTCGAGCGACTCCCGAACTGAAATATCATCGTCTACCACAAACACGATCGACGCGGCGTGCGACATGGATAGTGACCCCTATTCATGACCTGGCGCCTCCGTCAAATGATCGAACTCCGTAAGCCTCGGGACAACGTCTGTTCCTCAATCCAAACCCAGCGCTGTATTGAGTGCTTTAAGGAGAGCTGTATCGCTGAATGGCTTGAGCAGAAATCCAACCGCCCCTCGATCGAACGCTCGCTTACGAACAGCCTCTTCCTTCTGCGCGGTTATGAAGATGATTGGAATATTCTGTCCCCGGGCCTTCAGTTCCTGTTGAAGGTCAAATCCTGTCATACCCGGCATGGCTATGTCTAGAACCAGGCATTTCGTTTTACCAAAGCTATCGGAGACGAGGAACTCCTCTGCAAACTGGAACACTTTAGAGTCAAAGCCGAACTCCCCGAGTAAGTCCGGTAGCGACTCACGAACAGATTCATCATCATCGACAACTGCCACAAGGGGGCGGTGCATACTACCCCCTCCGTCTAGCGACTTCATGACCGCAGAATACGGCTGCCCAGGTGACGCGTCTATTACACTTAAGTATTGGTACTGCAAGGAATTGAAAAGCAGAATGTGGCGCCGTGTCCCTCGTTCTGAATCGCCCAAAGGCATCCTTGGTGGCTTTCCACAATGGAGCGGCTGACAGAAAGTCCGATTCCCATGCCGTCCCCCTTCGTCGTATGAAAGGCATCGAATAGCTTCTCTTCGATTTCAGGATTTATGCCTGTTCCCGTGTCCTTCACACGGAGGCGGATCATACCGTCTCCGTTGCGTCCTGTCTCTACGAGTAATTCCCTTGGGCGATCATGCACTGCACTCATCGCATCCGAGGCATTTCGTATTAAATTCAAGATAACCTGCTGAATCTGTATCCGATCGCCTAAGACAGAGGGCAGTTCACTGGCAAGATCGGTCTGCACGATGATCTTATTCCGCTGCAGTTCGCTCCCCGATAGAGCAATCACTTCCTTGGCCGCTTCATTCAAATCGAACGGCTCAAGCGACGCGCTTTTTTTGCTGAAGAGCGCTCGCAGCCGCATAATCACTTCCGACGCGCGGTTACCATCACGAATCGTTCGTCTTGCCGTTTCGCGCGCGCCTTCGAGATTCGGAGGATTGGCATCCAGCATCCGGAGGCACGTACTGGCATTGGTGACGATGCCGGCCAACGGTTGATTTACCTCGTGCGCAATCGAGGCTGTCAAAGCGCTCAGCGTCGAAACGCGAGCCACATGCGCAAGGTCGGATCGGGCCTTATCGAGGGCCAGTTTGGCCTTATGCTGCTCCGTGACGTCCTCGGAGAGCGCCATCAAAAATTGTGGGACTCCCTCAGAGCCTGTCACCATGGAAACGCTATTACGCACCCACACGGCGCCGCCGTTCTTGCGTCGGTATTGCTTCTCGATCTGAAATTGTCGGCATTTCCCGCCCAGAAGCTCCTGAACGAGCTTCCAGCTAGCCTCGCGGTCCTCTTCAACGGTAATGTCGAGGAACCTAAGTTGTTCGAGTTCCGATTCGGTGTACCCGAGCATTTCCTGAAAAACAGGGTTCGCTGCAATAAACCGTCCATCCAGATCGCTCAGTGCAACACCGACAGCTGAATTTTCAAACACGGACCGCCACCGCTCCTCGCTTCGCGCGAGTTTCGCGTGGGTCTCAAGCAACGCATCCTCGTTTCGCCGGCGATCGGTAATGTCGCGCAGATAGCCCGTGAAGGACGGAGGTCCATCCTGCCGGATGCGCGTGATTGCTATTTCGACGGGGATTTCCCTTCCGTCGGCACAGAGCGCGGTCATCTCGATGCGTTGGCCGAGCACTCGTGACTCGCCTGTGGCTAGATGTCGGGCAAATCCGGCGCGGTGCTTTTCACGGAGTGATGGTGGGACGATAACGTCAGCCAGATGCTTACCGACGACGTCCTCTCGATCGTAGCCGAAGGTTCGTACAGCCGCAGGGTTGAATTCAGTAATGCGACCTTCGTGGTCTATGGCTACGATACAGTCCAGTGAAGAGTCCAGGATCGCTGCCTTATGCGCTTCACTTCGATTAAGTTCCGTCTCTTCCTGACGAAGTCTTTCTTCCACTGACTTGCGTTCAGCAATTTCCTTCCTTACCTCTTCGCTAGTGGCGGCAAGCTCTGCGGTCCGCTGCGCGACCCGGAGATCGAGTTCGCTGGCGAGCTGCTTTTGTTTGCTCAAAAGGCCCGACTCCTGCAGCCCGATGGCGGCCTGGTTCGCCGCGATATCCAAGACGAGCCTCTCGGTTTGTTGGGGGAAATCAGATCTCTGAGAACCTGCCACGATGACACCAATTTCTGCGTGGAGCCCCAGCTGCAAAGGTACCAGCGTAATCGCAGGCTTTCCGAAAAGATTCCCTACGGTCGCCGGCAGCTTTTGAGGATCATTTACCAGCCAAGGTTGTAGTTTTTCGCTGATTTCTTCCGGTCGAGGCTTGGCCCCCCAGTTTGATCCAACTCGCACCATTTCGGTAAATGCTATGCCGGTTGGCTCTCTGAGCCGCGCATAGATGAAATCGAGACCCAACATGCTCAAGAGGGCATCGAGCGAATTGCCGACAATCTCTGACGGTGCGCCGCCAGTCCAGGTGGCGGGCAGGGCAAGCACGCTCACCAAATCGCTGATACACCGTCGAAGGCGTCTAATTTCCTCGGAAGGACTTTCAGGCTCGGCTGCCATGCTAGCTTCCTGCTGAGGTTGAAGTGCTGCCCCCAGTTCTCCGTTGGCTGAACTCTCTAAGGAATTCGCCCGGAGGTATGAAGAATGGATTTCGCTGGAGGATTCCTCCAATAATGATCATCGGATGCGTGCGCATAATGTCGATCACGGTATCACCACCGAATTGCCCGAGGTGGTAAGTGCAAATCACTGCGTCGTCGTGATGCTCCCATACATGGTTTACTCGTGATTCGAATTCAATCAGATCGTCCGTGTACGATTTCCCTTCAGCCGCCCAGTCCATTCGGCAGACAATACGACTCAGTGGAAACCCTCCAGTGGCATTGCCGCTCGCGATTTGCTCGAAAGCGTGCAGCATTCGATCCTTATTAAATTGGCCATCGTGGAGATACGTTTCGGCATTGGTTCGAAGTTCCAATTGACCACTCCGTTCAGCCGCCACCGGATCGATCCCTGCTCCAACCAGCCGCTTCATATGCTCGCTCCGTTGGTGCGCGTTCACGACATGAATGGCCTTGTGGCCGCATGCGAATCCATCCTTAATGAAGGGAAGCAAAACGCGATACTCTTCTTCCTCGCTGTGAAAGAACGCACAAACGTGACGGGTCTCGGCCAGTTGGGAACCCGCAAAAGCAATGGGGGCCGCGGTCTTCATGACTCAATCCTCCCAAGGAGTGGTCCACCTAAAAGGCGGGCCTACACACTATCGCGGTCAAGAGGGATATTCAACCTCTTCGGAAGCCAGGCTCCGGTGAACTTCCCTTCCCCGAAATAGGCGCTTTCGGCGCCAGGGCTGGCACCGCGCGGCACCCGAGATTCGCGAAGGGTTTCGATCAGAACTCAATTTGGCGCGCAATAAAGGGACGGCTCAGTGCATGAGCGGATTGCACAAAAAAGCCCAATCGACTTTCACAGGTTGCCTCTTGAAAACACGCACTTGAACCTCGGTGACTCATGAACAAGTCGGGACAGATGCTCAACACGGGCGGCTGCTGGTCACGATTTCCGGTTTACCACAAGGACTACCGAAGGCCCGCAAGCGTAACCGTATACCAGTTGCGACTGTCCTTCCAGGACCTCTCGATCTCAAAACCGGCGTCTCTGAGGGTGCTTCGTATGCTCTGGTCAGTGAACTTGTAACTGTTCTCCGTGTGAATCGTTTCCCGTCGGCGGAAGTGAAGATCAATCTCCGCGTGCCGGATGCTCACATCCTGCTCTCGCGTACTCTCGAGGTGCATCTCGATCCGAGACTCGATGGAATTCCAAAGCACGCGATGACGGAAGTGAGTGGCGTCAAAGTTGGCTCCCAGTTCCCTGTTCAGGCGATGCAGGACATTTAGGTTGAACGCAGCGGTGATTCCATCGCTGTCGTCATAGGCAGCCAGGAGAATGGGCACGTTTTTCACCATGTCCGTACCCAGCAATAGCCCATCCCCGCCTTGCAGCTGGGAACCTAGATTTCCCAGAATCATTCGCGCTTCTTCGGGTGAAAAGTTACCGATGCTAGTACCGATATAGAGCGCGAGTGTGGTGCCGTCAAAGGGCTCAAGCTGGAGCGGGTCAGTTATATAGTTCCGGGTGATCGGCCGCATGCGAACCTCGGGTAACTCGTTTGCAATGTTCTGGCACGCCAACTCGAGCGCGTCCGAGGAGACATCGACGGGCATGTAAAATACATCGTCCGAAATACGCAAGGCAGCTTCTAGCAAGATGACGGTCTTCGCGGCTGTGCCAGCACCCAACTCAACCAAACGTATTGGCGACGTTCGGTCGCCACGAGCCGCAGCAACGATCGCATCCGCGTGTTTCGCGAAGATGTCTCTCTCTGTACGCGTTGGGTAGTACTCCGGAAGAGTCGTGATGCACTCGAAAAGACGCGAACCCTCTGCATCGTAGAACATCCAGGGTGAGAGCGAGCGCGGCTGTCCGATCAAGCCGCGCCGAACCCCGTGGATCAGTGCTCGGCGCGTCTCCGCTGTTTCCGCGCGCCCGATGTCAAGTACGTGAGGGTAGGTCGCCATGCGCACGAATCCTTTCAAGTCGCCAGGCGAATCCCGGCGAAGTGCCATCTCGTTGCTGGTGAAAAAAAATTACGATACGCCGCACGAATATGACTCCGAGGAGTGACGCACGATCCTCCGCGTAGAATCATTTGGCCGGACATGAACTTGCCGTTGTACTCGCCGAGCGCGCCGGGAAGAGGCTGGTACCCTGGATAACCGGTATAAGCGCTGGCCGTCCATTCCCAGCAATCACCGAACAGTTGATCAACACCCGCACCTCGTGCTGCGGTGGGGTGGAGTCTCCCTGTCTCGAGTAGATTTCCCTCCGGGGGCGTCTGGCTCGCGACCGACTCCCATTCGGCTTCCGCTAGAAGACGGCGACCACTCCAACGTGCGAACGAATCGGCCTCGAAATAGCTTATGTGGCAGACGGGCGTGTCAAGCAGCGCGGAAAGACCGTGCCAACCCCTCAAGGTGAAGACACGCCAGCCGGTAGGATCACGAGCGTCACGCCTCCAGTAGAGAGGCGCCTGCCAGCCCGCCCGCTTCACGTTCTCCCAGCCTTCGGAAAGCCAGAATTCAGGTCGTGTGTAAGCGTCATCCGACATGAATTCCAGGTACTCTCGGCAGGTGACTTTGCGGTTTGCGATCTGGAAGGGTTCTAAATAGACCTTGTGGCGCGGAGTTTCGTTGTCAAAGCAGAAATCGAGAGGATCCACTGCTTGAGGTGCATAACCGATCTCAATCAGCCCCCCAGCAAAGCTGTGCCAGCTCAGCTTGGAGACGGGGGGCTCGTTCTCTTCCGAGAGCGCGCCCACGATATAAGAAGGGTGCAGCGGATTGGAAAAAAAAGCGTGCTTAATGTCAGTCAGGGCAAGCTCTTGGTGTTGTTGCTCATGATTCAAACCGAGCACGGTGCGCCGTGTGGCTTCCTCATCGACGTCACCCGAGAGGAATCGATCCATCGATTCGTCAACGTGTGCGCGGAAAGCGAGAACTTCTTCGAGCGAAGGCCGGGAGAAGACCGAGCGCAGGCTCTTCTCCGGAATCTCCTCGCCGAGCGAGTTGTAGTAGCTGTTGAAAAGCCAATGAAACTCTTCGCGAAAAGGCTTGTAGTCCCTATGGAAGGGTCGCAGCACGAAGGTCTCGAAAAACCACGTGGTATGTGCCTGGTGCCATTTCATCGGGCTAGCTTCCGGACAAGACTGGACCATCTGGTCTTCAGCTGAAATATTTGCGGCAAGAGCGTTCGTCGCCGACCGCACGACTTCGTATCGAGATCGAATGGCCGTGCCCCGCATGTCGCTTCCAACTCTGGAGCGAACAGCCTCAAGCTCCCCTGCTCGGCCCCGCCTTGCGGCAGCACTGCCTTGCGCCATGGTGTCCTCCCGAGGAGTCTTTCGTTCGCGCACACCGGATCGATTCTTAAATGCTGAACACATAACAACAGAGGCATCAAAACGAGACAATTGGACGATGGTATTGGCCATACGTTGGTCTCAGCCCCGGAAGCGCTGGGCAGGGGCGGCGGGCGGCTCCCAATAACATTGACCCGGTTGCGGTACGGCCGGCGGTGCCGACCGGTACGAAAGTATCGACGATACTTTCGTCCAATTGTTTGCCTCCTGCACTTCTGTTCTGATGCCGGCATGTCGTCCAATGCGACGGGTCGTCCATAACAGAGAACAGACGGGAAGGAACATGAAAAGAGTGAGGGTCCTCACATCGCACGACACCCTTGGCAGGCCTGAGCTTAGACCGGACTTTTGGCTTGAAGAATTGGCAGCCATCTACTTTGTTTTATGGGGATGCCGGTATCGAGCTGTCTCTCGCCTCACTGAAGGGGGGAGCAGCCTTTCGACGTCGTTGATGCCCGACTCACCACCGGCCAGAACCCCGCGTCCTCGACGTCGACGGCTCCAGTGTTTGTGGAGCTTCTCGGAAGTAGAGTCGCTCACGCTGCTGCTTAAATTGATGATCGCATCGGTTCATCGTTGTTATCGATGACGGCGACCGCAGAAAGTTGCGAACTATCGAAGGAGGACGTATGTCAAACGCAAAAATAGGCAGCGCTGTTCCTGCGAGTCAAGCGCTGCAGCCAACGGAAAAAAATCCTCTCGATTTTGTGCCTGAAGACATTCCTTTTGACATCCCCTATGGCTCGCCGATATCACTTGACCGAGCCCAGTCGGTTATTCACGCGGCGGTGGCAGAGGCGAAGAAACGAAATTGGAAGATGAACGCGGCAGTGGTTGATTCCGGCGGCAACCTGGTCGCCTTTCAACGAATGGACGGCGCGATGCTTGCTTCCATTCAGATTGCCGAACACAAGGCTCGAGCAGCCGCGACCTTCCGGCGCGAAACCAAGTTCTTCGAGGATGGTATCCAGCTGATGCATCTCAACTATCTGCTCGCGTTCGATGGAATCATTGCCTCCCGAGGCGGTATCCCACTCGTCGAACAGGGGGTGCTCATGGGCGCAATCGGTTGTTCGGGAGGAACGGACTCCCAGGACGAGATCGTCAGCAAGGCAGGCGCTGCGGTAATCAACCAACCGCCGGCAAAGTACAAGTGAACCGAATCTCGTGAAAGCGCTGGGATCTGTTTCTGACGCAACAAATAGAGAGGGAGAACGCCATGACAACAGCAAGCGCACTTACGAAGCTCGTACAGATCCGCGTGACCCGACGGTCGCCCGCCTACTGGCGCGTCACGATCGACAATCCGCCGATCAACGTCATGGGCCCGGAAATGCTTCGGCAGTTCCAGGAAGTCATCCACTCTCTCGAGGCGGACGAGCATGTCCGGGTTGTCGTCTTCGACAGCGCGGTCGACGACTACTTCCTGAATCACTCCGATTTCACGGCCAAGCTCGAGGACCTGACCGCAATGCCGCCGGGACCCACGGGCTTGCCGCCTTGGCCGGACTTTCTCGCGCGTCTGACTCGTTTACCGGTTGCCTCCATCGCCCTCATCCGCGGCCGTGCGACCGGCAACGGCAGTGAGATCACGCTGGCCTGCGACATGAGTTTTGCCAGCCGCGAGAAGACCATCCTCTCGCAATGGGAGGTGGGCGTCGGGATGGTCGCCGGCGGCGGCCCCATGGCCCGGCTTCCCGAGCTCATCGGCCGAAACCGCGCCCTCGAGGTGCTCTTGAGCTCAGAGGACATCAGCGCAGAGCAGGCCGAGGCCTACGGCTACATCAATCGCGCCCTGCCCGACGCCGATCTGGATGCATTCGTCGAGGCGCTCGCGATCCGGATCGCCAAGTTCGACAAATGGGCGATCGCTCAGACCAAGCGCCTCGTCAATACCAGCCTGCCGCCGGACGTCGAACTCGGCGCCGGGTGGGATGCGTGCATCGCTTCGCTCGGTCGACCTGCCGCCCAGGAGGGGATCAAGACGCTGATCGCGCACGGCTTCCACAAGCCGGGGGATGTCGAAAATCGGCTCGGATACTACCTGGGCCAAATCGCGCGCTAGGCCGGTGCACGATGCCAATTGAGGGCTCAAGATGAACGATCAACAAAAGAATGAGCAGCCTTGCGGAGTTCGAGATCAAGAGATCCGTGCGGCGCTCGATCAACATTGGGCGGCGTCCGATGCCAACGATTTTGAAACGGAGCACCGCATTTATCACGAGGACGCGGTGCTGGAATACCCGCAGTCGGGCGAGCGAACCCGCGGCCGACGCAACATACAGAATCAACGCGCTAGTCAGCCGAACAAAAAGCGGTTCGCTGTCCAACGAATCCTCGGTGGCGATGATCTTTGGATCACCGAATACATCCTGACCTACGACGACAAGCCGTCCTACACCGTGAGCATTATGGAGTTCAGGGGCAACAAGGTTGCACGGGAAACACAGTACTTTGCGGATCCATTCGTCGCTCCCGCATGGCGCGCTCAGTGGGTCGAACCGATCGAAACACGATCTCAAGACGCGAGAGTTCGCGAGCGACATTAGCGTTTGCGGCTTGCAGCATCTTTGTCGAGAACAGGGATTGATTCGAGAGACCCGCTCAGTACTCTGTCGAACCGTATGATTCGGGGGATTTTCACAGCACGTTCCCCGATGGAGGGGCAAGAGATGGATTGGAATCGCTTGATCCAGTTTGCGTTGTTGGGTAGCAGTGATTTGGAACAATATGCCATCCTGGTGGTGCGCGCTTCGATTGGGCTGTTCTTCGCCATTTCCGGGGCAAACAAACTGTTCGTCGCCGGCGGCACGAAACCTGTTTACGACACGCTGGTTAAGGCCAAGATCCCCTTTCCCCGCCTGATGGCTTATTTTGTATCAGGTGTCGAGTTCGTTGGCGGATCGTTAGTGGCTGTAGGTTTTTTTTCAAGTCCGGCGTGCCTGGCACTATTGATCGATATGGTTGTCGCCACCCTGACCAGCGCACTCTCCACCATACCTAAAGGGCTTTCGCCTCTTCGCTGGCTCGACGATTTCCTCTACCTTCCGGAAGTCCTGTACGTACTCTTCTTTATTTGGCTGCTCTGCTCGGGTCCCGGAAAGTTCAGCGTCGATTCCTGGCTCGCCGGCAAATTGCTGATGTGATCGGGACTCCCCGGAAGAGCGTTCGCCGGGATCATCCGCGTACGGCGCTGGCGACGTACCGGCTGTATTTCTCCAAACTCTCGTACGGGGGATTCAGATCTCCATTGGATCGCGCCGGGCTCACGACCAGGAAGAACAAATGACCGACGCGTACGGGCATGATGAGATTGCAAAGCTAGACTCCGAACTGAGGGAGCACACGGGCCCCGCCCGGTTCGCCTCGACCCAGCGGCACGCCGCGTGAGCTGCTATGCGTGCGTCGGATTCGTAAGATCGGTTCTCCGTCTCGGGTGTCCGTCGGGAGCCAGAAGAAGGATACTATCGCAGTCCCTGAGCCCGGTGTGGTTGTACGGCAAGGATTCTGGTCAAGTGCTGAACCTCGGCGAGGTATGAGTGACCAAATTGCTTTCAGTAAATGTCGGCCTTCCCCGTGACGTGAAATGGAACGGCAAAACGGTCCGAACGTCAGTTTGGAAATCTCCAGTGGATGGGCGGCGGATGGTGCGCAAACTCAATATTCAGGGTGATGCGCAAGCCGATCTGACAGGTCACGGAGGGGAGCACCGCGCCGTATTCGTCTATCAGATGGATTCTTACCATTACTGGGAGCGTTTTCTGGGCCGCAACGATTTTAGTTTCGGGCAGTTCGGAGAAAACTTCACCGTCGAGGGACTTCCTGACGACCAGATGTGCATCGGCGATCGATACCGCATCGGTGGGGCTGAATTCGAAGTAACCCAACCGCGCGTGACGTGCTACCGCGTCGGTATTCGCATGAATGAACCTCGAATGGCAGCCCTGCTCGTAGCACATCACAGACCAGGATTCTACTTTCGCGTGTTGCAGGAGGGAGAGGTTGGGGCGGGCGACGACATGGTAAAAATTACTGACGGTCCGGAGCGAATCAGCGTGGCCGAGATTGACGCCCTGCTCTATCTGCCTGGACATTCTCGCGAACAGTTGGAACGAGCACTACGGATCCCTGCACTCAGCGAAGGTTGGCAGTCTTCCTTTCAAGCGCTGCTTGCCCAAGCGTCGAGCCCGAAGCCCGTCGAGGGAAATCCAGGACTCGCCTTTGAGGAACAAGCACCTGCTTGGCCGGGATTTCGACAGATGCGAGTCGCACATATCCATAAGGAAAGCGCTACCGTAACTTCCTTCGTTCTGGGGCCGATCGAGGGGCAACCTCTCGCTATCTTCCAGGCAGGTCAGTATGTGGTTTTGCGGCTGCTCGTCGATCCGGCAAAGCCGCCCGTTCTTCGCAGCTATTCGTTGTCTGATCTGCCCGGTGCCGGGCATTTCCGCATCAGCGTCAAGAGCGAAGTGAACGGAATTGGAAGTTCATTTCTGTGTGACCGCACGCAAGAAGGCGATGTACTGGAGGTTAGTGCACCGCGAGGCAGCTTCACTCTGCGTGCCGGCGAGAATCCGGTGGTTCTGCTGAGCGCTGGAGTGGGCGCAACGCCGGTGCTGTCGATGCTGCACTCACTCGTCGCTGAACAATCGCAGCGAGAGATCTGGTGGATCTACGGCGCTCGCAATCGCGTCAACCATCCATTTGCAGAAGAATCAGGTTCATTACTGAAACAGCTCTCTCGCGGACGAGGATACATCGTCTACAGCAGACCCGCTGCAATCGACCACCTTGGGGCAGACTTCGACGCTGCCGGGCACATTGACACAGCATTGCTCGAAAGAATTGGCGTGTCACAGAGCAGCGACTTCTATCTGTGTGGCCCCTCCTCATTCTTGCAGAGTATGGGCGATGGGCTGCGACACTGGGGTGTGCTCGCCGGGAATGTGCACACGGAGATCTTCGGGTCTCTCGAGGCCATTACCCCTGGTATGGCGCAAGTTGATCACACTCCTCACCCACCCCAGGGGCCGCCCGGATCTGGCCCCTCAGTCTCATTCGCGCGTAGCGGGATTACCGCCGCCTGGGATCCGAAATTCGGGAGCTTGCTTGAGCTGGCAGAAGCGTGCGACGTTCCGGTCAGATGGTCGTGCCGGGCTGGAGTCTGTCATACCTGTATGGCTGGCCTGATTGGCGGATCGGTTGTTTATAACCCCGAGCCGTTGGAGAGGCCCGCACCGGGAAACGTGCTCGTATGCTGTTCCCAGCCAAACGCGGGCGTCACTCTGGATCTTTGAGAGAAACAGGAGGAGTCCAATCATGCGTTCAGATATTGTGTCCGGAGGCATTTTCCCCGACTACGAACTCCCCGACCACACGGGCAAAGTACGCAGGCTCAGCGAGCTACAGGGCGATGATCCGCTCATCCTTACCCTCGCGCGCGGTCACTATTGCCCGAAGGAGCACCAACAGCATTTGGAACTCGCCGCCTTCTACCCGAAGATTGCCGTCGGGTACACTCAGATCGCCACGATCGCCACTGATGATCACCATACTCTTCAGGAATTCCGTGCATCCGTCGGAGCCGTGTGGACTTTCCTTTCTGACCCCGGTCGAACGATTCAGAAGGATCTTGACATCCAGGAGTACACCGACCCCGAGCATAATCCTATGATTCCGCATACTCTCGTGCTCAAGCCGAGCCTGGTAATTTACAGCATCTATAACGGCTACTGGTTCTGGGGGCGTCCCTCGGTTATCGATCTTTGGCACGATCTGCGCGCTGTGACGAGCCAGATCCGCCCAGACTGGGATCTGAGTACTCCTGGACTCCGCGAGGCATGGAATGCGGGGGACTTCTCGCGTTTCCACGGGTGGAACAAGCGGGCCAGTAAGGAAGATGCCTCGACTGGACGGAAGCAATAGCGCATCCCCCAACTTCGGCCTAGTGGGACATCAAAAAGCTCGGGAAGAGAATCCTGGCTAAGGCACCAGAGGTGATAAGGATTGATTTCAGGAATGGATTTCCGATTTGCGATCTCCGCGATGGGGGCGTCGCAGCAGGTCACGCCGACGGCGAACAATTGGCGCTGGGTTGCCAGGGGCGGCAAATAGGTGTTCGCAGCGCCGGTGAGCACTCGGTTGACGTTTCAATGGTCAGGGCAGAAGAACTTTTACTGACCGCCGGCGCAGCACAAGAATACAGAATTCCCAAGTTCGACTCGAACTTATGGGAGCGGCCAGAGTTGCGAGACAACCGCGGAGTGAAATGAAGCCTATCGCTTCCCCCAATCTGTGGCGACCGCTTCGAGTCACGGTCTTTCGTAATCTGCTCATAGCGGACTTCATTTCGGATGCCGGCGCGTTCATGCAGAACGTCGGCGCCGCATGGTTGATGGTCTCAATTGGCGGGGGGCCAATTTACGTCGCACTGACGCAGACCGCTGCTTCCTTGCCATATTTCCTGTTGGCCCTTCCGGCGGGCTCCGCTGGAGATATCGTCGACCGACGCAAGCTAATTCTCTTCACCGAGTCGTGGATGGTGGGCGTCGCGTTGATTCTGGCGATCTTGAGTATCGCAGGCGTGATGTCGCCATGGATACTCTTGGTACTCACCTTTGCGCTCTCAGCCGGAGATGCGTTTGAAACGCCGGCATGGCGTGCGATCCTCCCTGAATTAGTTCCCAAGGAAGATCTCGCAGCGGCTTCTGCGCTCAACGGGATTGAATTCAACCTCGCCAGAGCGGTTGGACCGGCGCTCGCCGGCGCAATCATATCTGTCGCAGGTGTCTCCACCGCCTTCGTCGTGAATTTCCTATCGTTCTTCGGTGTCATTCTTGTTATCGCCAGGTGGAAAAGGCCGGTCCGCAGGCGGAGCGCGCCACTGGAATCCTTTTCGGGAGCTACCATCGCGGCAATTCGATATGTCCGGCACTCTCCCGAAATCCTGACGGTATTGCTCAGAACAGGTGTAGTCATGTTCTTCTCGAGCGCACTCTTCGCATTGCTGCCGACGGTCTCCCGGAGCGTGAATCAGAGTGCAAGCGGCTATGGACTTTTACTCGGCTGCCTCGGTGGTGGAGCGATCATCGGTGCTTTGGCTATGCAGTCGGCTCGTGAGCGGTGGGCGATTGAATCTATAGTGTCGGCGGGCGTCGTGATTTTGGGAGTAGTGATTCTGGCAATGGGTGGGTTGCACAGATTGAGCTCGCTGGCTGCAGTTCTGCTGTTCGGCGGTGCAGCATGGGTCATCTTCATCTCCCTGATCAATGCCCTTGTCCAAAACTTGGCGCCTGATTGGGTAAGAGCACGAGTCCTCGCCATCTTCATTCTGGTATATCAGGGGAGTTATGCGCTTGGGACCGCGGCTTGGGGTGCCGTCGCGCAACGATCGGGCGTTGGAACCGCGCTGGTGTGCGCTGGAATCGGAACAATCGCCAGCGCAGCACTCACCCTTTTCGCGCAACTTCCTGATTCGACCGCGGATCTGAGTCCCTGGAACCACTGGCGCATGCCCGTCGTCGTCGAGGGAGTTGGAGCAGATGTTGCGAAGGGAACGGTATTGGTTACCGTCGAATACGCCGTCCTCCCAAAACAAACAGCAGAATTTGTGGATGCAATGCATGAATATGGTCGGACACGGCGCCGCGACGGCGCGTATCGATGGGCGATCTTCCGCCATACAGAAGTCGCGGATCGTTATCTCGAGATATTCTTGGTGGACTCCTGGGCAGAGCACCTGCGTCAGCATGAGAGGCAAACCCAAGCCGACCGTGAGTTGGAGGTACGAATCTACAGTTATCTTTCCGGAGAGCCGCTGGTACGTCATTTGATCGATGCCTCCGCCGCACAAACGTGATCGGACAACACCCGCCTAAGCCAGGTTTAAGGCGAAACAAAGATTGCTGGAGCACCCCCTGAGTCTTCCTCAGGTATCTCTCTACCTCCCGGCCGATAGATTTCCCTTTGTTTCTGCGAAAACCTGGTTCTGGAGCTTTGCCAATTTCGTCGCCCCGGCGAAATCCGGGTCAGGTCTTATCTTCGTTGATGGAGATTTCCAGGTGAGCCCGGGCTTCAATCCCCTCCGGTCTGTCATTACCTTTATTTTCTTGCGCTTACAGTCCGTCCCGTCTCTCAGGATGTCGGCCTGATGCCAGCAATCGCCTCGTCCCCTGTGCGGCCAGAGGCGCCGTGCCCGGCAGGCTCGATGACTTCCGATTTGCCCGTGGTTCGGGAGCAGGAAAGAGATGGCCGCTTTTGTATATAATTCCGCTATGGCTCTCGTTGTTTTCCTCCGAGGAGTCAATGTTGGCGGTCACAGGACGTTTCGTCCGAGCCTCCTAGCCGGAGCGCTGCGCGACTATGGTGTCGTGAATGTGGGTGCAGCAGGTACCTTTGTGGTGCAAAGACCGGGAGCTCGAGCAAGATTCTGTGCTGAACTGCGCGGCAAGCTGCCATTCGAGACGGAAGTTGTGCTCTGCCAGGGTCGCGATCTTATCGGTCTGGAGATGGAAAATCCGTTTGGAGCGCCACGACACGACATCGTGCGTTTCGTAAGTATCCTCTCGAGACCCGACCGCGGCCTGCCCCCCATTCCGATCACACTTCCACCGCGCGGGAAGTGGTTCGTACGAGTGATTGCATCAAAAGACCGATTCGTCTTCGGAGAATACCGACGCCACATGAAAACGATTGGTTATCTTGGCCAGATCGACAAACTGTTTGGTGTGCCGGCGACGACGCGGAATTGGAACACCGTAATGGCCATCGTGCGGATTTTGAAAGGCCAGACAAGAAAGCCAAGTAGGTAGGTCGTCTCGCTCCGCCCGATACGACCGGACAGGTTGCGGGATTCAGAAATTGCCGGCAGAGCGGCGCTTCATCTGGATGCTTCGACGACGATGGACTCCACGCCGACAATTGTTTCCAAAGCTTTGCCACGGAATTTCAGGACCAGGTAATAGGGGGCATGGTCAGAAATCGGTTTTCCATCGACCAGATAAACAATCATCGGTTTTACCTGAGGATCCAACTCCACGCCGGAAACAGTGCTGATTTGGTGAGAGCCAAATTCGATTTTGAGCCGCTCCACAGGTGAAGCCAAAACTGTGGCGGGAAGCAATTGTTCCAGTGTAACCCCCTCATAGAGATGTGCAGTCTTCGTGACCGGATCACTGAGCGTTACGACCGAGGGTCGCATCTTGCGCAGGTCCGCGGCCCGAAAGTAACGGCTCTCACTCTTAACACTTATTTGGAGAAGTAACTGCGGATCATTCACAAGGCTGTAAGGCCGCCCGTATCGTTGGGAAAACGCAGCAGTCGGTAAGAGGAGCAGCAGAAGGAGTAGACGAAACTCTCTGAGCATCGCAATCCCTCACTTTTATTTTAGCATGGCGGTTGCCTTTGCGGGGCTCGTCCTCCTGCGCAGGCGTGAAAGTACTGGTCGGGCTGGGTCGACCCGGATTGCTCTGGGATCGTGTGGAGTACTAGGAGCTATCTAGCCGGGAGACAGGGCGGTCTGACTTTGCAGTGACGCGGTTCCTTTTTTTGTTGTCCGGCATCGGTTGTTCAATTACGATGCTTTTCCCAGGTTAGCTGTTCTGACGGAGTTTAAGGTCTCGGAGGTATCTTGCCTTGAGGCTCCGTTGGTATTGTGCGCTGTTACTCTCCGGCGTTTTGCTCTTGAGCGCGAGAGCGTCCCATGCTCAATCGGAAACCACCACAGCACCCGGACAACCGATACCCGGAACATCAGGGCTTAGCCCATTTTCAGGCAGTGTTCCGGCTCAGCCGGTCGATGGTGTCCTTGCCCTTTCCCTGCAGGACGCAATCAATCGGGGGTTGAAACAAAATCTCGGACTGCTCTTCTCTGATGCCAATATTCGTTCGGCTCGCGGACAGCGGTGGGAACAGCTCAGTGCCCTCCTGCCGCATGCCTCGGTGACTCCGTATGTGGCCGACTCGCAGATCAATCTCGCGGAACTCGGATTTACGAGCCTTGGAGGAACCCCCCTCCCCCCCTCTTTAGGACCGTTTTCCTATTTTGACGCACGCCTGAACGTGAGCCAGACTCTCTTTGATACGAAGTTACTCAACAACGCCCGTGCGGCGAGCCAGAACCTCAAATCAGCCGAATACACTTTCAAAGATGCGCGCGACCTGGTCGTGCTGGCGGTGGGCTACGTTTACTTGCAGGCTATTGCCGACGAGGCTCGCATCCGGACGGCGGAGGCCCAGGTGGAGACGGCGAAGGCGCTTTTTGATCAAGCAACCGATCAGGTGAATGCGGGAACCTCGCCGGCCATTGACGGTCTCCGTGCGAGAGTGGAGCTGCAAACCCGCCAACAACAGTTAATCCAAGCGAAGAACAACTTTGCGATACAGAAACTGACCGTCGCGCGTGTGATCGGCTTGGCGCCTGGACAGGAGATCGAACTGACGGACAAATCACCCTATCGTCCGTTCGAGGCCATGACCGCCGACGAAGCCCAAAAACGCGCTTACGCTTCGCGCTCTGATTATCTTGCGGCCATGACCGATGTGCGCGCGGCGGAATTCTCTCGCAAGGCCGCAGTGGATGGTTATTACCCCTCACTCTCCTTTAACGCCAATTACGGTGCGGCAGGTTCTCATCCTTCCACGGCAACACAAGTCTTCGATGTGCGCGGAACCCTATCGATCCCCATTTTTCAAGGAAACAGCGTTCATGCCGACATTCTGCAGGCCGATGCCAGGCTGCAGCAGGCCCGGGAGCGGCTTGATAATCTCAGAGCCCAAATCGACGCAGACATTCGTACGGCGTTGCTGAACCTGCAGTCCTCGGCCGACCTAGTCAAAGTTGCCCGCAGCAATATTGATTTGGCGGAAGAAACACTACTCCAGTCACGGGATCGATTCAGCGCTGGCGTGACCGATACGGTAGAAGTAGTGCAGTCGGAAGAGGCCGTAGCCAGCGCTCATGAGCAGTACATCTCGAGTCTGTACAATTACAATTTTGCAAAAATCTCTCTGGCCCGCGCGGTGGGCATTGCAGAAGCGGGTGTCAAGGAGTACTTCAATGGAAACTAAAAATGGCTGAAGAGAACCCACTTCGTTCCGCGCCTGAGGCGCACGATGGAACTTCTCCCGAGCCGCCTCCCCCGGAAAGAAAATTTTCGGGGCGGTTATACCTCAGCCCACGAATCCGCAGAAGAATCCTGGTTTTGGTTGTTTTATTGGCTCTCCTGCTTGGTGGTGTGTTCTTGTGGCGTTATTTAAGCAGCTATGAATCGACCGATGATGCACAAGCGGATGTTCACCTCTATCCGGTGAGTGCTCGTATTTCAGGCTACGTGGTGCGAGTCAATGTCGATGACAACCAGTGGGTCCAGAAAGGCACCGTGCTGGTAGAGATTGACCCGAAGGACTTCGAGGTGGCAGTCTCGCAGGCGCAAGCAAACCTGGACAACGCCGAGGCGACGGCTCAATCTCTCAACATTACGGTACCGATTACCTCGGTCAACACTTCCAGCCAATTAAAATCCACAGCATCGGACATTGAAAATGCAAAAGCCGGTATCATCGCGGCGGAACGGCAGCTGACGGCTGCCCACGCCCAAGTGGAGCAGGCTGAGGCCAACGATGTGCGGGCACAGGACGATCTTCACCGCTACAAGCTGCTGGTCGATAAACGGGAGGTCGCCGAACAGATCTACGATCAGGCCCTGGCAGCCGCCAAAGCCAGTACGGCAACGGTAGCAGCGGCTCGCGCCAATGAGTCTGCTGCTCAACAGTTTGTGCAGCAGGCTCGGAGCCGTTTGTCGGATGCAGAGGCCAATCATCAGTACGCGGAAACTGCACCAGAGCAGGTATCGTCAACCAAGGCTCGTGCCCGGGCGGCGATCGCTGATGTGCAGCAAAAGCGGGCGCTGCTCGAACAAGCCCAGCTAAATCTCCAGTACACCAAGATCGTTGCGCCGGTCACCGGTCAAGTGAACAAAACGGTTGTCGTCGGTATGAATGTTCAGCCCGGTCAACAACTCCTCACGGTTGTGCCCCTCGATGAAGTCTGGATTACCGCCAATTTCAAGGAAACTCAGCTCCGGCACATGAAGGTCGGCCAGAAGGCTGAAATCCATATCGATTCAACGGGCCGGACTCTGCGAGGTCATGTGGACAGCTTCGCTGGAGCGACAGGCCCGACGTTCAGCTTGCTTCCCCCCGAAAATGCGACCGGCAACTACGTAAAAATTGTCCAACGAATCCCGGTCAAAATCGTTCTCGAGCCCGGAGAAAACCGCGATCTCGCCCTTCGGCCGGGCATGAATGTCGTGCCGAACGTCTACCTGCGATGAGCACCTCTCTACCTACCCCCGATCAGGACTTGTGGCGCCCCAAGTACAATCCCTGGCTGATTGCGGTGGTTGTGGCGTTGGCCGCATTCATGGAGGTATTAGACACCAGCATCGCGAATGTGGCGCTGCCGTACATGGCTGGAAATCTAGGGGCCAGTAATGACCAGAGTACCTGGGTGCTGACTTCTTATCTGGTCTCGAACGCCATCGTCCTGCCGATCAGCGGATGGTTGGCTGGCGCGCTCGGGCGAAAGCGCTTTTTTATGTCCTGTTTGAGTGTGTTTACGATCAGTTCTTTGCTCTGCGGAATAGCCCCAAGTCTCGGGTTCCTTCTTTTCTTCCGCGTTCTACAAGGCGCCGGCGGGGGTGGGTTGCAGCCAATGGCCCAAGCGATTCTGGCAGATACCTTTCCGCCGCAACAGCGAGGCTTGGCTTTTGCCCTGTACGGCATCACCGCCATCATGGCCCCCACGATTGGGCCAACTCTGGGAGGGTGGATTACCTTCAACTATTCCTGGCGCTGGATCTTCTTCATCAATCTGCCGGTTGGAGTGGCCACATGGTTTCTGGTCCGTCGGTTTGTCGAAGATCCTCCTTATTTGAACCGGCTCAAGAGGGGTGGGATCAGGCTGGATTTTATCGGCATTGCTTTGCTCACTCTCGGCATCGGGGCGCTACAGATATTACTCGACAAAGGCCAAGAGGACGATTGGTTCGGCTCGCAATTCATCACGACTTTGGCCATCGTTGCAGCGGTTTGTTTAGTCTCTTTGGTGATCTGGGAATGGTTTCAAAAAGCGCCGATCATCGACGTTCGCATGTTCAGAAGCTTCAACTTCGCCAGCGCCAACTTGATGATGTTTACTCTGGGAATCCTGCTGTTTAGCAGCCTGGTGCTGATGCCCCAGTTTCTGCAGACTCTCGTTGGCTACACTTCGGAACTGGCTGGACTGGCGCTTTCTGCGGGGGGGCTGGTGCTGCTCTTTGAGATGCCCATCATGGGCAAATTGACAACGAAACTACAGGCGCGATTCCTGATCGCTTTCGGCTGGCTGGCCTTGTCCATCGCCATGTTTTATTCCACAAAGCGGATTGACTTGCTGATCAGCTTTAATGCGGCCGTGTGGCTCCGGATTGCCCAGGTGATCGGCCTGGGATTCCTATTCGTCCCTATTACTCTGGTAGCCTACATTGGAATTCCCCCGGAGCGGAACAATTCCGTCGCGGGAATCGTCAACTTCATGCGCAACATGGGCAGCAGTGTGGGGACCTCTCTGGTGACTACCCTGATTGCGCGCCGTTCGCAATTCCATCAGGGGAGGTTGGTCGGCTACGTTAGGCCAGATAACCCCAATTTCCAGAATACCCTCAGCGGCCTCACCGAGCACATAGCAAACTCCGGATTGGGCACGCATGAGGCCAAGCTCCAGGCTTATGCCAGAATCTACCAGAGCTTGCAGGCGCAGGCGGCCAGTCTGGCCTACATCGACACCTTTATGGTCCTTGCGGTAGGGGCAGCGATCATGTTTTGTCTGGCTTTTGTCTTGAAGAAGAACGATCCGGGAGGCGGTCCAGCCCTTGCGGAGTAATGGGCATTCGATTGAAGTGCAGAAGAGAACGAGGATCTCAAAGAAGATGATCAAAATCGTAACCATCGAACGCGAGTATGGAAGCGGCGGAGGGGAGATCGCCCAGCGTCTTGGGGCGCAGCTCGGATGGAAACTCTGGGATCAGGTGCTGACTGAGGAAATCGCCAGGCTTGCCGAATGCCCCAAGGCTGTCGTTGAGGTCCGAGAGGAGCGCACCGATCCCCTTTACTACCGGCTGTTCAAGTCCTTTTTGCGGGGCAGCTACGAGGGGAGCCTCAATGCCCACAAGCTCAAGCTAGTGGACAGTGAGAGCATCTTGAAATTCACCGAACGCGTGGTGCTGAACGCGGCAAAGTCCGGAAACGCCGTCATCGTTGGCAGGGGAGCCCAGCAATTTCTCAGGACTCGCGAGGACACGTTGCGGGTATTTCTTTACGCTCCCAAAGAAGCTAAAGTGCGACGGCTGTTGGCTCGCGGCAAAACGGAGAGTGAGGCCGAGCAGCTGGTCGATTCCGTCGACCGCGAGCGCTCCGATTTCATCCAGAAATATTTCGGCGTCGAATGGCCGGACCGTGGCGTCTACCACGCGATGATCAATACGGCGATCGGTGAGGAGACCGTGGTCCGGTTGATTCTGGATTTCGTGGGCGTCCTCAATGCAAGAGCTTCCTGATCGCTATTGACGAAGTTACTGCGATCCCCCGTTATTCCGTCGTGCAACGGGGAGTCACGGCAGCTCGGGTACGGCTCGCACATCGGAACAGCTCAGGTCAGACGCTGGCGCTTTGGCCATTCTTTGGATCAAATCTACGCACTATTGACCAATGCTGCCACCGCGGAGGCTCCACTTTCCGCCTCGATAAATCGTTAACTCATTCCGGGAAATGAGGATGATCGACAGGCAAGGCAGGGCTCAGCACTCCGCACTTCGCCACCAAGTCTCATTGAATGATGATGTTACCGTCCGCACCCCAAGGCAATGGTTAGAAATTTACGGAGACGAATACGGCTAAAACTGCGGATGAGATTTGTGTCCTGAGCCGAGCCAGAGGAGTCCTGAGTTCGAGGCTCGCGATGCTTCGGGCATACGTTCCATTCCAGTCGCTCGCTCGATAGATTCTGATGACACATGTTCCCAGTTCCTCGCTTGAAGAGGAGTTCCGGGTCACTCAACGCAACTCTTGGTCAAATCCAGGCTCTCTTTTCAATCCGAGGCAGAAGACGATTCGCGCCATTTCTCAATACGGATCAGATTTTGGCGGGAAACAGGTCCAAAACGGAACTTGCCTTCTCTGGCCACGGATTGCCAGACTGAAAATCGCGCTTCAGGGTCCCTCCTGTGGAATGAATGCCGGGGCCGGCGCAAGTACCGTTTGGGCGGGTGTGTACATCATAACTAGGGCCAGAGGAGGCCGCCCCGGTCCTCGGTTTGTGAACCGGTCGCTCAGGTTGTAGACGGCCCAGGTTTTCAGGGTCGTACGCTTGAAATGGAAAATGTTTTCTCAATGGAGTCGTCTCCCTATGCGATGTCCTCAAGCTGAAACGTTGCTTTCCCCTATGGCGTCTTAGCCTACAGCGGAAATCGCGCGGCAAACCCGGTTCACAATGATCAGAAACTCTCAGGGATGGAGGAGAGGGAAACGATGGGGCGGAGCAGCAGGTTCAATGATCGAAAATCCAGTGGACAGATGTTGTTGGCAGCGGTTTGCCACCCGGTGTCAAGCGGAAAATTGCTCGGGCTCGCTCTGCTCCTGCCGTTTGCGCTGTTCTTGGCGTCCTGCAATCGCAGCAACGCGCACGGCGAAGCTGCGGCCACTCTACCGCCGCCCTTGGTCACGGTGGTCCGGGCATCGGCCGAGGATGTGCCCAGATATTTGGACGAAATCGGCCGAAATGTTGCCTTTGAATCCGTAACGATCACCCCCCAAGTTTCGGGCACGATCACGGAACGCCATTTTCAGGACGGGGAAAATCTGAAAAAGGGAGCGTTGTTGTTCGTAATCGATCCGCGGCCCTACAAAGCGCAACTGGACGCCGCGCAAGCCAGCCTGCAACAAGCCAAAGCCGGCCTTGATCTCGCAAGAATACAGTTTGCGCGGGATCAGGAACTGGTCGGAACACGTGCCATCTCCAAACAGGATTACGACACCAAGAAAAATACCGTCGATGTTATGGAAGCGCAGATCGAATCCGCCAAGGCGGCCATCGAAACGGCCCAAATCAATCTCGATTACTGCTACATCCACTCGCCGATTGACGGACGTGCCGGCGCGCGTCTGGTCGATGTGGGAAACGTGGTGCAAACCAATACCACGTCCCTGCTTTCGATCCAGCGGCTCGACCCGATCTACGCCACATTTACGATCACCGAGCGCGATCTTCCGGCGGTACAAAAGGAGATGACCCGGGGCATTTTGAAGGCCATGGTGCGGCTGCCGGGCGAGCCGGAAGCGGCCGCGCGCGTCGGCAAAGTCGAATTCCTCGACAACGCCGTGCAGAACAGCACCGGCACGGTGAATTTGCGCGCCACCGTCGCCAATCCCGATCGCCACTTTTGGCCCGGCCAGTTCGTGCAGGTAAAACTCGTGCTTTCCACGGAAAAGGCAGCAGTGCTCGTTCCGTCTCAAGCCACGCAGATCAGCCAGCAAGGGCCGTATGTCTACGTAATCAATCAAGACGATAGTTCGGAGCTCCGGCTCGTGACGTTGGGACAGCGCCAAGGGAACAATGTCGTCATTACCAGCGGTCTTTCCGCGGGTGAGCGCGTCGTGCTCGCCGGCCAATTGCTGGTGCGCCCCGGTGGGAAGGTGCACATTGACATGCACGGGCCCTCCGGATCAGCGGCACCTGGGGCCAACGACAGCAGTTCCCAGAAGGGCGCACCGTGAACTTCTCTGAACTCTTCATCCGCCGCCCGGTGATGACCGTTGCCCTGACGGTCTCGGTCATCCTCTTTGGTCTGTTCGCGTACAAGCGTCTGCCCGTCAGCGACCTGCCCGCGGTCGACTACCCCGTGATTCAGGTACAGGTGGGTTATCCGGGAGCGACACCTGAAACCATGGCCAACAATGTGGCCACGCCGCTCGAGCGCCAGTTCATGCAGATTCCCGGCTTGGAAACGATCACCTCCAACAACGGACAGGGGCATTCGAGCTTCGTTCTGCAATTTGACCTGAACAAGAGTCTGGATGCCGCAGCCACCGACGTGCAAGCCGCGATTACTCGCGCAAGTGGACAACTTCCTGTCGATCTCCCCAGCCCGCCGACGTTTACAAAAACCAACCCGAACGATCAGCCCATCCAATATCTGGTGCTCGTCAGCGACACCGCGACCGAAGGCCAGCTTTACGATTACGCCAGCACGCAGGTGGGAGAACGCATCAGCATTCTGCCGGGCGTCAGCCAGGTTGCAGTGTTTGGCACGCAATCTGCGGTGCGCATCAAAGCCGATCCTTCGGCGATGGCAATGCGCAATATCACGCTAGAAGATCTGACCACGGCCATCAAGAATGGAACGAGCTACACCGGCGCCGGTCAATTCGATGGCCCGCATCTCAGCTTTCTGCTGCAGCCCCAAGGCCAGTTGAGCACCGCGGAGCAATACGAGCAGCTCATCGTCGGCCAGGACAAGGGTGCTCCGGTCTATCTGAAGGATGTTGCGACCGCGAAGCAAGGAGTGCAGGACGAACGCATTGACATGCGCTTCTGGGCGCGTGGCTATCCCACGCCCGGAGCGACGGTAGTGGTCGCGGTGTTTCGTCGCGCAGGTGCAAATACCGTGGAAGTGTCCAAATCCGTACGTGATGAGCTTCCCGCCATCGAGAAACAACTTCCAAGTTCAGTACGAATCGCCACGGCTTACGACCGCTCAGCCACCATCGTTTCCAGTATTAAAGATGTGCAGGCCACGTTGTACATCGCTTTCGTTCTCGTCGTATTGGTGATTTTCCTTTTCCTTGGCCGGGCCACGGACACCCTAATTCCCGCGATGGCCCTGCCACTCTCGTTGCTGCTCACGTTCATCGCGATGAACGTGCTCGGCTACAGCCTTGATAACTTGTCGTTGATGGCTCTGACATTGGCAATCGGCTTCTTGGTCGACGACGCCATCGTGTTCCTGGAGAACACCGTACGCCTTATGGAAACGGGTCTCACGGCGCTGCAAGCTTCACTGGAATCGGCCACGGAAATCAGCTTTACGATTCTGACCATGACGTTGTCGCTGGCGGCCGTGTTTATCCCGCTGGTTTTCATGGGTGGACTGGTGGGGCGCATTTTCCGCGAGTTCTCGATCACCATCGTTATCTCGATTCTTGCCAGCGGCCTTGTTTCCTTGACGCTGACTCCGCTGATGACCTCCCGCCTGCTTTCCGGGCGAGAACCAGGAGCAAAGAAAACCTGGGTCGAACGTGTGAGCGGCAACATCGAACATCGCGTTCTTGAGATCTACGGCAGGCATTTGTGGTTCTTCCTGCGCCATCGCTGGATTTCCGCGCTGATTTGGTTGCTTTGTTTTGCCGGGACTGGCTACCTGTTCTACGCCATTCCGAAATCCTTTCTCCCCGTCGGGGACAGCTCCTTCATTCGCGGCGTGCTCGTCGCCCAGGAAGGTACCTCTCCAGATCAGATGCACAAGTATCAAGAGGCCGCGGAAAAAGTGCTGCAAGCCAATCCTGCGGTCGCCGCCACCTTCACCATGAGCGGCAATAGCCAATTCCTGCCGGCCAACCAAGCATTCCTGATCTCTTTTTTGAAGGATCCGAAGCAACGCGCTCCGATTGACCAGGTTGCCGGCCAATTGATGGGTGGAGTGATGTCCACCGTTCCCGGAGTGCTGGTTTTCCTACAGCCAAATCCGGTTCTCGAAATCAGCACCGGTGCAACTGCCAATATCCAGGGGCAGTTTGCGTATGCTCTCTCCGGTATCGACCCGAACGAAGTCTATGATGTCGCCAACAAAATGATGGCGAAGATGTCTGGCTATCCTGGTTTTCTGTTTGTGAACTCCGATCTTTT
This sequence comes from Candidatus Acidiferrales bacterium, assembly GCA_963842585.1. Taxonomy (GTDB): domain Bacteria; phylum Acidobacteriota; class Terriglobia; order Acidiferrales; family UBA7541; genus Acidiferrum. The sequence continues at coordinate 30,751 of CAWJHG010000006.1, read as the reverse complement.
TAATCACACGCCGAATCTTCAGGTCGATATTTTGCGCGACCAAGCCAAGCTGTACGGCGTTTCGGAAACACGGATTCTTACGCTGCTGCACGACGCCTACTCGCAAAATTACAGCTACCTGATCAAGAAGCCTACCGATCAGTACCAGGTGATCTTGGAAGTGGCGGACGATAAGCGCGCGGAGCCGCAAGACCTGGGCAAGCTGTACATTAAGAGCGACGACGGCATGCGCATGATTCCCCTGAGCGCGGTCACCAGCTGGCATCCGATCATCGGGCCGCAATCTGTCAATCACATCAACCAATTCACCAGCGTTACTTTGTTCTTCAACATGAAGCCTGGCTACACCGTGGGCCAGGCCACGGATTTCGTGGAAGCTTCCGCGAAGCAGATCCTGCCACCGGGAGTTCGAGGCGAGCTGCAAGGTGAGGCGCTGACGTTTCGCAACACCGCCAACGATCTGGCCATCCTGATGCTTGTCGCCGTGTTCGTAATGTACGTGATTCTCGCGATTTTATACGAGAGCTACTTGCACCCGATAACGGTTCTTTCCTCGTTGCCTGTTGCGCTCGTTGGCGGTTTGTTGACGCTGTGGCTGTTCCATTCCGAAGCTTCGCTGTACGCGTATATCGGCATGTTCATGCTGATGGGCATCGTCAAGAAGAATGGAATCATGATCGTGGATTTTGCCGAGCAGCGCGTGCGTTATGGAGTCAAAGACGATCAGGCGATCCACGACGCCAGCCTCGAGCGTTTTCGCCCCATTATGATGACCACCATGGCGGCGTTGCTTGGAGCCCTACCCATCGCGCTCGGCTATGGAGAAGATGGTTCTTCGCGTCGGCCGCTCGGACTGGTAGTGATCGGGGGACTGATCGTGTCCCAGTTTGTGACTTTGTTCGTTACGCCTGCCATCTATCTTTATCTCGAGGAGTTCCAGGAAAAGGTGCTGGATCGCTATTCTTTCTTCCGGTCGACTCGCAGAGCTTCCTCGGAAACTCACGCTCCCGCAGCCAGCCCCGCCTTTGCCATGCCTAAAGGCGATGGAGACTAGGGCGACCATGATCCGTACCATTCGGAAATTCCCAAGCTTGCTCTCTAGAACCGCCTATGCCACGACGGTAGTCTTCTTGGCGTCGTGCTCCGTCGGCCCGAACTACAAGCGCCCGGCCGTGAATGTTCCAGCCGCGTATCGGGACCCCGGCGAGCCCAATCCAACTTCGTCGCAACCGCAACCTGCAACCAAGGCACCGATTCCAGCACCGGCGACCACCGCCGCGGACACCAACGGTTCGCCAGTCACCTCCCTCGCAGAGGAGAAGTGGTGGGATGTCTTCCAGGACAAGGAGCTCCAGGACCTGATTCGCATCGCATTGAAGAACAATTACGACGTGCGAATCGCGGCCGCGCGCGTTTTGCAGGCGCAGGCACAACTGGGCATCACTCGCGCCGATCAATTCCCCACGCTGACAGGCGGTGGAAATGTCACCGGCGCGCGCAATCCCGCCGTTGGTCCGATCCCCGCGTACGAATCTACCCTGGGAGAAGTTGCGGCAACTGCCTCGTGGAATCTGGACTTCTGGGGCCGCTATCGCCGGGCGACGGAAGCCGCGCGTGCCACTCTCCTTGCGAATGAATGGGCACAACGCGCCGTGGTATCGACTTTGGTCGCCGACGTTGCAAGCTCCTACTTCCAGCTTCGCCAGCTCGATCGACAGCTCGAAATCTCGAAAAACACGCTGGCCTCCCGTCAGGATTCCCTGAATTTGACCAAGACGCTCGAAGAACACGGAATGAACTCGCTTCTGGACGTTCGGCAATCTGAACAACTGGTTTACACCGCAGCTGCCGAAATACCAGATCTCGAGCGCCAGATCCAGCAGCAGGAAAACGCCATCAGCATCCTGCTCGGAAATGATCCTGGCGGAATTCCGCGTGGGTTGAAACTGACGGAGCAACCGCATTCTCCGGAGGTGCCGGTCGGAGTTCCCTCCGCTCTTCTGGAGCGGCGCCCTGACATTCGCGAGGCTGAACAGAATTTAGTCGCTGCTAACGCACAGATCGGCGTCGCTCGCGCCGCATATTTTCCGCAAATCTCGCTCACGGGAACGGCTGGTTACGAAAGCGCGAAGCTAACCGATCTGTTTCAAGGGCCGGCAGGAGTATGGTCGTTGGCGGGAAGTCTAGTCCAGCCGATTTTCGAAGGTGGCCGTCTCAAATCCGGCGTGAACCTAGCCGAAGCGCAACACGAGGAACTTCTGCTGACCTATCAGCAAACCATTCAGGGGGCGTTTCGGGACGTTTCGAATGCCCTGATTGCTTATCAAAAGTATCGCGAATTCCGCATCCAGGAGCAGCAGCTCGTCGATTCCGCCCAGGATGCCGCCCACCTTTCGGAAATTCGTTTCAAAGCGGGCACCGCAGATTATCTGGAAGTGCTCACGAACGAGACCAATTCCTTTTCCGCCGAGCTGAACTTGGCGCAAGCTCAAGGCAACGAACTTATCGCGCTGGTGCAGCTCTATCAAGCCCTCGGCGGCGGCTGGAATTAGTTCCGGGAATCGCAGGATTTCTGCAACACTTCGCCCAGATCCTGCTGTGAGTCGCCAGAGCTTGAGCCGCGCATTGGGTGTCCTTCAAACGTCTTGCAGCCCCGTTCGAGGCTGATGTCCAGATGGGTCAGGCCCTTACTCACACATGTCGGCTACTCACGCAGAGTGATGTCCGAGACTGCGGGGCCGGCCGTTTGCTTGCGCGCATCGTCGATGGCAACTCTGGCGTTTCTGGAAATTTGGTCCTTATCAAAAGCAAGCCAAACGACGACATGCGTATGAAGGGGAATCAGTTAAACTCGCCCGATTCTTCACGGGAAATCGCGGACCAAACAATCTCACCTGTACTAGCGCCCCTATCAGGCGGAAATTGTAGATCTCGCCGGTCTCGGTATTCAGCGCGACGAGTTTTGCCACCGGTTTGCCGCGTTTGGCAATGACGACGGTCTCGTGTTTGTCCTGAATCTCATCCATGACCGCAAGACAGGTCGCCTGAAAAGAGCCGGCTGCCATTTTCCTCACGGAACACCCCTTATATCACGATCGTCATGAATTGAAGTCGGCTCGAGAAGTTCGAACTCCCCTGGCGGCGTCGCGACTTGCTGACAGGACAGTGGTCGAATCCAGCTGGCGATTTCAAGGTCGCAATCAGAAGGACCGGGGGCGTATCCGTTGCACATTGCCCCCCCCACGAAGTGGCCTGAACTTTATTTTGGCAAGCGCCAAAGCCGAAGTCTCCGTGGAGCTAGAAGGATAGAGCACCAATAATAGCGGCGGCCCAGACCAGCAGTGCTGGATTGATTTTGTACTCGAGCAAAATGAGAAGGGTTCCGACGGCGATGGCTGCCGCATCCACGCCGGTAACGGCACCACGCGCAAAGGCAATACACTGCAGCCACTTAGCCCCGCCAATTCGAACAAACGGAGCAAGGAATTCAGCCGGCCGGGGAATCGGCCAAACGACGAGCCGGTGCACAAGTTCGAATTCTAATCTATTGGCTGTTGCTCAGCTATCTCTTGGGGTTATTGCCAAGCCGATCTTCCCTCTCAGGCTCTCCGAATTTGCTCCGAATGAATATTATGGATAAATCACCGAAATCATAGTCCCGCTCTCTTTCACAGTCGCGGCGTGACGGTTGCGAATCTGTCGGCAAGCCAATTATCCGAGCTTGGCCGCGGCAGGCTAGACTCGTGAGATCGGCACTTCAGATCGAGCCTTAGCCTACTGTGCTAGAAGCGACCCGCGACCTTGACAGGTGAATCGCTGTCAATCGGCGCAGGTGTAACCAAGTAATTTCTATATTCGATGGTGAGAACTGCGCTACCGCCTAGGCGCGTGTTGCTGGTGCTGCGATTCGAAGTGGGGAGCCAGAAATCGGCAACCTTGGCATAGGTGTGCTCGATCTTGACGTCTTTCATCCAGGGCGAACAGTTCTCCGCGAGCGCTGCTTCGATCCGCGCCACGGCGAAGTCTTCTGCATCGACCCAGATTCGACCTCGGTACAGGAGCTTGTAATCAGTGCGCGGTTCAACGGACAAGATGTAGAAGGATCGGTACTGCGTATCCTCTTTGCCGATCAAAGTAAAAATGTAGTTCTCTTTGTTGAGGGCTACGCGGCTTCGGTTCTCCGCAGTGAATGCTTCAGTCTCGCTCTGCAAAAGCTTCTTTAGCACCCTCTCGATGAGGAAGTTGGAGCCAGTTGCGGTTCGGATGGTGAACTCTTCGGTAGCCGGGGAATGGTATTTCACATCCACTACCATTTCGGCACTCCGGGAGCCCGGGAAGCCGCGATATTCCAACCGATAAATTCTGGTGCCTTGAATTGCGCTCAATTCCTTGGCGCGCTCACCATTTCTCAGCACCATCTTTCTTACGACCTCTTCCCCACTCAGTCCGGTAGAAGTCGCGACCTCGGGTTTAACGAACTGCTGAGCAAGTGCTGGTTGGCAAACTCCGAGAGATACGAAGAAGAGCAGCATTGAAAACGAAGCGAGAGGGAGCATATTCATTTCCATGACAATGACTTCGCTGATTTCCGAAGAGCGTTCACAAGTTCAGATAACAAGGCTTACTTTTCAAAGACGAGGCACAGAATCAATTCGCCGTTGATCGCCTAAGCGAGTTAGGATTGGCGTTAAATGACCAGACAAAGAATCGGAAGTTGCATCGTTCACAGCGAAAAGGCCTGACAAAAAATAGCGCTAATACTGCTCGCTCGATGAGGCCCTTGCGCCTCGATCTATGGATTCGTGCACTATGGCACTCCGGGCAACAAATCATCGCGCTTCTCCCACCGGATCGGTATCTCAATTACACCGTAACTCTCCAACGTTGGGTCTAGGCGTCTGCCCAGTTTCGAACGTCGGAAACCATTTCTTGCCATACCCTTGCGAAATTAAAGCTGCACTCCCATCCGATCCTTGAAACCTACTCTCGCACCCGCCTTTGGGCCATTCGGAAAACTACTCGAATCGGTCCCGAAGAACTACGGTGCCGTCAGGCCGGTTGTCAGAGCTGGAAGCTGAAGCAAGATAGCCCCGGGTTGGAATGGCGAACTTCCGCCTGGAGTCTCCACGCTGCCCCCTGCTGAGAATTTCTGCCAAGGGCGGTCGCTCAAGATATTGATTTAAATGAAGTTTGGTAGGGGCGGTGGGGATCGAAATGGGAAGTGTCTAAATACAACTTGTGTCCTCAATGCGTTGCAGCTACCAAGCCGCACCAATTGGAACGAACGGAACACCGTGCAGTGAGCAATGTCTGAAGCACATCTGTCTTGCCGATTCTGCCAAAAGGCTGGGTTACCCGCGTCGCGGTCGTCCTTGGAAGTCACTTGACTCATACCTATGAGTCACATAGACTCACGCTATGGCTAAGCGTTTACAAGTGATTCTGAAAGATCCGGAATACCGAGAGATTCAGCGCGTGGCACGTTTGCGGAGGATGTCAATCGCAGAATGGGTCCGACAAGCATTGGACCTGGCCCGACGCCACGAGCCTTCGAGCGGCGTCAGCAAGAAGCTAGAGATAATCCGCGCGGCTGCGGAACATGAATACCCCGTGAGCGATATCGGTTGCATGTTGGCCGAAATTGAGAGGGGTTACGGATCGGTTGGGCCTCTTTGATTCTAGTCGATTCAAACATCCCCATGTATCTGGTTGGAGCTCCTCATGTGCACAAGAGCGACGCGCGACGATTGCTCGAGAAAGTGGTCGGGGAGCGCCAGCGTCTAGTCACCGACGCCGAAGTTTTACAAGAGATCCTGCACCGATATGTTGCCATTAACCGTCGCGACGCAATCCAACCGGCATTTGATGCCCTACTCGGGATCGTGGACCAAGTGCTTCCAGTTGACCGGCCCGTCGCAGAGCGCGCGAAACAAATTGTGTTGGCTTATCAGCAACTCTCTGCGCGTGATGCGGTACATCTCGCCGTCATGGAGCAGCATGGAATCGATCTAATCATGACGTTCGATTCGGGGTTTGACGCCTTCCCTGGGATTACACGCCTGTCCTGAGCAGATCGCGTCATTGGACAACGCCCACCTCATTCCTGAATCGCACCGTGATTCAGTGGAGGTCGCTACCAAGCGTTCAATTGGAAGAAGTTCCAATTGGAACAACGTCAGTCGCTTAATACCTTGAAATGATGTTTGGTAGGGGCGGTGGGGATCGAAACGGCATTCCCTCACTTCTGGGTCTCATCGAATGAAGGCGTTACCGGCCACACTTCAAGCCGATTGTTAGAATTGTTAGAAAGTAACTTGGACTCACTTTTTGCCTTACGACCAAGGCTATCTTCTCTGGAAGGGGCACTTAGAAGCTGATGGCCTGGCCGCGAGGCGAGCCGGGATTCGATGCCTTTGACTTCCGTTCGGAACATGCGGCAAGTCATGAGGAAGGCTTTTCGAAAGCTGAACTCCCCGGGACACGGGCCGCTGTCTGAGATCGTTGCTCAGCGTCCGCGGCCGGTGTCCCGGGGGAACCATGGAACTAGAGCTCTTCCCTTCTGACCGCGAGGGTATTATCGGACCCCCTCCGTTTTCAGAGTCTGACCGCCGGCCGTGCATCAGATGGCTTAACACTCGAAAGGTGCGGGCTCATCGCGCGAAATCGAGGACAGGCCCGATCATTCCATCTGCTGATCTCGCGGGATGAGCTACCCAACTTGACCATGCTGGCCGGCGAAAAAGTTCCGGCAGGACTTTGGTCAACCAGGTCGCCAAGACGGTCAGCGATTGACGCGTACGAAAGAAAAGAAGCCGAGCCGTTAGAGCACAGCACCCTGGCATCGAGATTGTGAGTTCATTGGCATGCATGATCAGAATCAATTTCGGTTTAACTCGACAGGCGGAGATGCCTCTCACCAAGCTGACCCATGGGGCGATTCTCCTGCGGGAATCGCTTGCGCTGTGAATTGAAGATTTGCATTCGACTGCCGGAGAGTGATGTTTCCGCTGGCATTGAACATGCCTAGAGTGCGTTCGGATCGTGTGAACCAAACATCGACCCGACGAGGCGCAGTCCAGGGCAAAGTACTAAGAGAATCTACCGGCTCATTGCGTGGTGAACGATATGCTGCCGCCACCGCAAGGATTACCCGCGAAGTCCGTCAAATACACGCCACCATAGTAGTAGCTGTAATAGAAATAGTAGAGCACGCCCGATGTAAGTGGCGTCACGGGGGTAAACGTCACCGTTTTGTAATCGGGCGAAAAGCTGATGGTCGCCGGCACGACATTGCCATTCGGATCAATGAGGGCGAAGCTCGCCGACGAGTTAAACCAGACCGGATCCATCGCCTTGCTGAACACCGCGACAATGCGCGTGGTGACGGGTACGCTAGAAGCCCCGTTTGCGGGCGTGACCGAGGTCAGAGCAGGCGGGGTAAGATCGATGCTCGCTGCCGTCGTGAAATTGACGGCGGATACAGTATTGAGCGGATTGCCGGTTACGTCCACAGCTCCAGCAATGTTCAGCGTGTAACTGGTGTTCGGTTGCAGCGGGACAAGCGGTGTCAATTGCAGCACCATATCCCCTGAAATCGATGCGTTGGTAGTGGGCACAGTTGCTCCCCCGAGCATAAGCGCAATTGGCGAAAGTCAGCCATCGGCCTGGTGAAGAGCACTTGCACCGGAGCGTTAGTCGCCAAACCTAACGTATTATTCGGCGGATTTGTGGCCACAACCTGAACCGGGGTGTTGATGGGTCCAGGCCCAACCACAAAACTAACCGAGAAGTTCTGCTGAGGATTCCCGGAAAGGTCTGCCATGCTCTGTACATAAAATGTTGTGGGCCCTGGCGACAGAGGACTCACTGGTTTCAAGATCACTGTCGTCAGGTCGGAACTGTAACTTACGGTCGTCGGAATCGAGTTTCCAGCCTGATAGATCTCCACCGCACTCGCTTGGAACGAAGAAGGATCGATCGGCTCGTTAAACTGGGCGAAGAAAACTGCATTTGTCCCCACAGTATCTCCGCTCCCGACGCTTTGGCCGACAACGATTGGCGAAGCGAATTCGGGTCGGGGCATGGTGGTAAAGGTGGTGGTCTTCGGTGCGACCGCTACCCCGGCCACGCTGGTGATGCCGTTGATCGCGATCGTCATCTGCGTGCTGGCCGGCAGCGGTGTCTGCGGCGTCAGCGTTGCCTGCGTGTAGGTCGAGTTGAAGCTGATGCTGGTCGGCACCGCACTCATCCCGGCCCCACTCACCGCAACCGTCGTACCGCTCACCGTCAACGGGTCGATCCCCTTGTCGAAGGTGAGCGTGATCCCTGCGTTCGTCCCGATGTTGACCGCTCCGTTCGGCGGCGTCACATACAGGATATTGGGTGCGACCGTGTCCGGCGCCGCCCCGGCTGTGAAGTACGTTGATGCATAGGTCGCCGTTTGGCCCTGCGGATTCGCGAGCCCGCTCAGAAAAACTCCATAATAGGATCCCGCGTTCAGCACCCCTCCTGGCGGCGTAATCTGAACAACCTGGTTGCCGCCGGTCAGGGTGACCGTCGGCGTCACGTACCCATACCCGTACTGATACATCGTGACGTTTGTGGTGTTCACCGTACGATGGATCCAGTTGCTGATCGTACGCCACCTGGATGATCGTGTTGAGTGGCACATTCGCCGTCCCGTACCCCGATTCGTTGCCACCATCTGGGGTCCGGTGCTGATCGGCGAGCCCGCCGTTGTGAACGAACCGCTGTAACTCGTCAGCGTGTTCCCCGTAAATGTCCTGTACCGTGCTGTCCAGGAAGACCTGGATCACATCTCCGCTACCGAACGGCGCTCCCGGCGTGAACTCCACCGCCTGCCCGTTGCTCAGCATCTGCACTGTCCCCGCAACGACGACTCCGTTGTCGGCAACATGCAACCCGCCATTTACCGTCGATGCATTCAGCGGCGCACTCGCAAACAGCGTGATCGGCGTACTCACCGAGACCAGCGTCGCTCCATTCCCCGGTCGCTGGCTCACAATGGCCGGTGCCGTATTCGGTACCGGCGGCGTGACCGTGAACTCACTCGTGAACGCCGTAAGCGCATTCCCGCTCAGATCCTGCACCTGATTCGACGCCGCTACCGTTATCGTCGCTCCTGCCGGCAACGCCTGGTTCGGGTTCAGAATCAACGTGCGGTTGTCGGCCGACATGCTGTAGCCAACGCTCAACGCCGTATCCCCGTTGAACAGCGTCACCGAGGTGTTGCTCACCGTACCCGGATTGATCGACTTCGTGAACGTCACCACCACCGGCGTGTACCGCCCCACATTGCTCGTTCCATTCGTCGGCGATACCGACGCCACCTGCGGCAGCGTGGTGTCGGTCACATTCGCAGTCGTGAACAACACCTGCCCATAGCTGGCAGAGTTCCCCGCCGTATCCTGCACACCATAGATGTACACGCTGAATTCCGTATTCCCCAGGAAGTTGCGTGTAGGGGGTAAACGTCACCACCCCGTTGCTGGTGCTGTACGTCCCACCGACCGTCACATAACCCGGATACGTCGTCACCTGCACCGTATTCGCATTCACCGTCAGCGGATCCAGTGTCGTCTCGTTGAAGCCCACCACCACCGTGCTCGTCACCGCTACCCCGCTGGCCCCGCTCGGCGGATTCACCGAAGTCACCGCCAACCCGCTCGCATTCACTACCGTCCCGGTGCTGCTTTACGAAGGTCCACGTGTACGGTACAACCCCATTCCCCTCCACGTCCTTGAAGCCGCTGACGGTTGCCGTGTACATCGTGCTTGCCGCTAGCGCTCCCGTAGGAGTGAACGTCAGCGTGACGCCATCATTCGCAAGACTTCACCGTCCCGGGAACCGCCGGCGTCAGCGTAATCGCCGAGTTCGTCAGCGTCGTCACATCCACCATGGTGCTCACTACCGCTTGCACCGAGGAGTTCAACGGCACTCCCCCCGCTCCCCTCGCCGGACTGACCGCGCTCACCGTCGGACCCGTGGTGATGGCTGCCGTACCTGTCGTGAAATTGGTGTAAGCCTCGGAACCGGAATTACCGGCCACATCCGTATAACTGGATACATAGAACTGATAATACGTAGCTGGTGTGAGCGGCTGTACGGGTGTAAATGTCGCACTCAACCGGTCCGCCGAAACGACCACGGTCGCAGACAAATATTGCGACGTCGCATAGTCGTAAAGGTAGGCCGAACCACTGGTCAGCGTCAGCGGATTGATGGCCTCGCTGAACCCTACATGCGGTTGCACGTTCAGCCCTTGCCCCGTCGTCCCGCTCACCGGTTCGATCGTGAGGACTGTGGGACCCACGAGATCGAGCGAGGCAGCCGTCGTAAAGGCACTGGTTTCCGCGCTGGACATGGAATTCCCTGCACCGTCGGTGACGCCAGTTACCGTCAGCAAATACGGCGCATTACCAGCAAGCGGTGTGAGGGGTGTCAAATAGATAGTCTGCGGGCTATTCACGCTTATTGTGAAAGGCACGGGCGTTCCGGCACTCGTGAGAGTGATTTGGCCCGAAACTGGTTGGCTGGATTGGCTCGCTAAAAGCAATTTCGAGCTGCGTATTTGTCGGGGAACTTGCGTCAGTCCATTTTGCGGGTTGATCCCGACAACCTGCGGACCGGTAACGCTCGTTGCGAAAGCGGTCGTAAAGTATGCCGCAAAGCTCGCCTGAGTGTTCCCGGAAAGATCCTGAAGTCCGCCAGATTGGAGCGAATATGCGTGACCGGGATAGAGAGGAGAATTGGGCGTAAATGTGACGGTTGTCAGATCCGTACTGATCGACAGCGACCCGGAGAGATAACCCCCAGGTAATCCTTCCCCGGAATACTGATACAGGACCACAACGCTGCTGTTCAAGGTCGAAGGATCGAGCGGTTCGTTGAACTGCAGGACAAAGTTTGCATTAAGAGGAACTCCCGTCTGGCCACTAGTAACACTGCTGTTGAGGACATACGGACCATTAAAATCGGGTCCGGGCATGGTGGTAAAGGTGGTGGTCTTCGGTGCGACCGCTACCCCGGCCACGCTGGTGATGCCGTTGATCGCGATCGTCATCTGCGTGCTGGCCGGCAGCGGTGTCTGCGGCGTCAGCGTTGCCTGCGTGTAGGTCGAGTTGAAGCTGATGCTGGTCGGCGCGGCAACTCATCCCGGCCCCACTCACCGCAACCGTCGTACCGCTCACCGTCAACGGGTCGATCCCCTTGTCGAAGGTGAGCGTGATCCCTGCGTTCGTCCCGATGTTGACCGCTCCGTTCGGCGGCGTCACATACAGGATATTGGGTGCGACCGTGTCCGGCGCCGCCCCGGCTGTGAAGTACGTTGATGCATAGGTCGCCGTTTGGCCCTGCGGATTCGCGAGCCCGCTCAGAAAAACTCCATAATAGGATCCCGCGTTCAGCACCCCTCCTGGCGGCGTAATCTGAACAACCTGGTTGCCGCCGGTCAGGGTGACCGTCGGCGTCACGTACCCATACCCGTACTGATACATCGTGACGTTTGTGGTGTTCACCGTCGATGGATCCAGTTGCTGATCGTACGCCACCTGGATGATCGTGTTGAGTGGCACATTCGCCGTCCCGTACCCCGGATTCGTTGCCACCATCTGGGGTCCGGTGCTGATCGGCGAGCCCGCCGTTGTGAACGAACCGCTGTAACTCGTCAGCGTGTTCCCGTAAATGTCCTGTACCGTGCTGTCCAGGAAGACCTGGATCACATCTCCGCTACCGAACGGCGCTCCCGGCGTGAACTCCACCGCCTGCCCGTTGCTCAGCATCTGCACTGTCCCCGCAACGACGACTCCGTTGTCGGCAACATGCAACCCGCCATTTACCGTCGATGCATTCAGCGGCGCACTCGCAAACAGCGTGATCGGCGTACTCACCGAGACCAGCGTCGCTCCATTCCCCGGTCGCTGGCTCACAATGGCCGGTGCCGTATTCGGTACCGGCGGCGTGACCGTGAACTCACTCGTGAACGCCGTAAGCGCATTCCCGCTCAGATCCTGCACCTGATTCGACGCCGCTACCGTTATCGTCGCTCCTGCCGGCAACGCCTGGTTCGGGTTCAGAATCAACGTGCGGTTGTCGGCCGACATGCTGTAGCCAACGCTCAACGCCGTATCCCCGTTGAACAGCGTCACCGAGGTGTTGCTCACCGTACCCGGATTGATCGACTTCGTGAACGTCACCACCACCGGCGTGTACCGCCCCACATTGCTCGTTCCATTCGTCGGCGATACCGACGCCACCTGCGGCAGCGTGGTGTCGGTCACATTCGCAGTCGTGAACAACACCTGCCCATAGCTGGCAGAGTTCCCCGCCGTATCCTGCACACCATAGATGTACACGCTGAATTCCGTATTCCCCGGAAGTTGCGTGTAGGGGGTAAACGTCACCACCCCGTTGCTGGTGCTGTACGTCCCACCGACCGTCACATAACCCGGATACGTCGTCACCTGCACCGTATTCGCATTCACCGTCAGCGGATCCAGTGTCGTCTCGTTGAAGCCCACCACCACCGTGCTCGTCACCGCTACCCCGCTGGCCCCGCTCGGCGGATTCACCGAAGTCACCGCCAACCCGCTCGCATTCACTACCGTCCCGGTGCTGAAGGTCCACGTGTACGGTACAACCCCATTCCCCTCCACGTCCTTGAAGCCGCTGACGGTTGCCGTGTACATCGTGCTTGCCGCTAGCGCTCCCGTAGGAGTGAACGTCAGCGTGACGCCATCATTCGCGAGACTCACCGTCCCGGGAACCGCCGGCGTCAGCGTAATCGCCGAGTTCGTCAGCGTCGTCGCATCCACCATGGTGCTCACTACCGCTTGCACCGAGGAGTTCAACGGCACTCCTCCCGCTCCCCTCGCCGGACTGACCGCGCTCACCGTCGGACCCGTGGTGATGGCTGCCGTACCTGTCGTGAAATTGGTGTAAGCCTCGGAACCGGAATTACCGGCCACATCCGTATAACTGGATACATAGAACTGATAATACGTAGCTGGTGTGAGCGGCTGTACGGGTGTAAATGTCGCACTCAACCGGTCCGCCGAAACGACCACGGTCGCAGACAAATATTGCGACGTCGCATAGTCGTAAAGGTAGGCCGAACCACTGGTCAGCGTCAGCGGATTGATGGCCTCGCTGAACCCTACATGCGGTTGCACGTTCAGCCCTACCCCCGTCGCCCCGCTCACCGGTTCGATCGTGAGGACTGTGGGACCATTTGTCGCGGGTCCTGCACCAGTTGTGAAGTTGATCGTTCCGGGTAAAGCCAGGGCATTCCCAGCTGTGTCGGTTAGTTGGGAGCCATAGGAGACAACATATCCCGTAGTGGCGGCAAGAGCGGCGGTGGGAGTGAAGGTGACAACCGTGCCGTCAGGCGAGAAGCCAAAGTTGCCCGTCACGGGTGCACCTGCCTGCTGCAGAGTGATGCCGTTTTCGGCCGTTATCGGATCTACCGGACGATCAAATTGCAAGGTGATCATGGCGTTCGTGGGGACACCACCGTCCCCGTTTGCAGGATCGGTCACCAGTAAGGTCGGACCAGAGGTGCTGGCTGCAAAATCCGTCGTCCAATTCAAATCGGTGTTCGCTAGGTTGTTTCCGCAGGTATCTTGCAGATTCGTGGAGTAACCCAGATAAATCTGATAAAGCGTTCCCACCGAGAGCGGTTGACCCGGCACGAACGTCGCAATCCGGCCGGACGCGTCCAGGCTGACGGTCCCCGGCAGGTAGGTGTTGTTAGTAGAATCCCGGAAAGCTATGGATCCCGTTTGTCCATTCACCGGGTTATAGACGCTGAAGCTGGAACGATTCATCGGCGTGCTGAATTGCCAGGTGATCTGTGTGTTGACGGGGACATTCGCTGAACCATTCTGCGGACTAATGAGCAAAACAGTCGGGGAGGTCGTGGTGCAGTTCTGCACGGTGATGCCGGCGTTGACGTTCAAGATCTGCGAACCGGTCTGAACCTGGACGTTTTGCGGCCCGAGGGCTGCTCCCGAGGTTGCCAGCGTTGCAGCGATCTGGGTCGGGCCTACATAGGTGACGGGACCAAAGGTTCCAGGAGCGGCGCCACCGACGGAGATGTTCGGGCCAAAATTGGCCGTTGTCGTTGAATTCCAATTGGTAAACGACCCATTTACCGTCACGGCGACTGTCTGCGTGGGGGCAATGGTGTTGGGACTGATGAGGCTGATGTTCGGGGTCCCCGCGACGACGGTGAAGGTCGTAGCGACAACCTCGGAACCCGTCGTGATGGTCACGGTTTGCGGCCCGACGGGTGCACTGTTCGCGACGGAAATGGAAGCCGAAGCGGTAAGAGCATTCGTGACGGACACACTATTGGTGGTGATTCCATTTGCAAAGGCAACAACAGTTGCAGAACTGAAATGCGTGTTTGTACCGGTGAAGCTGACCGTGAGGTTCTGCCCCTGTTGGGCAGAAGTCGGCAGGATCGTGACGGAGGCGAGTGCAACCGTTACGCTGAACAGGCCAGTGCCCGTGGCTGTCTCCGGACCTGTCGTCATGGTGACGACTCGGGTACCGAGGGAGGCAGCGGCTTGGACGGTAACGTTCACGGTCGCCTGGGTCGGATTCGCCACAGTAACCGAGTTGATGGTTACGCCGGTTCCGAACGACGCGGTTGTCTGTCCTTGTACGAAATGCGTGTACTGACCAAACACAACTACGTCGGCCGTCTGCCCTTCCGGCACGGTAATCGGGCTTACCGACGAGACTGCGGGCGTGCCAGGGGTAACGTTAAAACCGCTGGCCAGAACGGCGACTTCGCCAGCCGTGGTTACGGTTACCGTATTCGCCCCGACCGTTGCGTTCGAACCGATACTGATCGTGGCAACCAAAGAAGTATCGCTCAATACCTGGGTTTGCGTGACCGTAATTCCACCACCGAAAGAGACCGTGGGGGTCGCAGCAGTGAAATGTGTGTTTTGCCCGATCAGAGTGACATTGAGCGCTGACTGGTTCTGCTGGCCGCTGCTCGGATTGGCGCTGAGCAAGGTCGCCCCGCCAGCGGCTACCGTGAACAGACCCGTTCCACTGGCCACTTCCGTCCCGGTCGTAGCGGTCATATTTCGTGGACCGACGGGTGTGGTTGGGGAAATAGTGATATTCGCGCTGGCCGTATACAAATTCGTAATAAAACGGAGTTTACGGTTATACCGGCTCCAAAATTAAACACTGTGCTGCTGTTGAAGTGTGTGAAGAGGGCAGAAATTGTGACCGTCGTCGTGGTGCCCTGAAAACCGCTCGATGGACTTACATAGGTGAGCACCGGGGTAGCTTGGACGATCTCAAACGCGCTTTGTCCGATCGCGGTTTCACCGAGTGTGGTTAATGAGATGGTGTTCGACTGTGGCGTTGCATAAGCCGAGATCGAAACGTTTGCCGTCGCCGAGGTCAGCGAGTTCACAGTCAGACTGTTCACTGTAACTCCCTGCCCGAAGTTGGCCGTCGTTGCGCCGCCCAGGAAATTCGTGCTGGATCCCGTGATCGCAACGTTCAGAGTTTGACCCTGATTGCCCTGCGCCGGCACAAGCAGCGCAATAGCTGCCGGACCGCTGGTCACGTAAAAAGCGCTGCCGTAAGTCAAAAGCTGCGTCCCGGTTGTGACCGTGAGGTCCCTCGGTCCTGTGAGTGCGGTGGCCTGGACGATGGCTGTCGCGGTGATGGCGGTCGGGCTAGTCACCGTAATGCTTGTGACGGTCACGCCGGCGCCCAGGCTCACCGTTGTTGTCCCCTGGGTCCAATTGGTGGACTGGCCGAGGATGGTAAATGTGACAGAACTCTGTTGGGGTGCGGAACCGGGACCGGAGGAGAGGATCAGCGGCGTGCCGGGCTGCACGACGAACGCATTGGCCAGGGAGGCGCTTTCCCCTCCCGTCTGCGCAGTAAGGGTATACACGCCAACCGTCGCCAGGGGATCGATGATGAGACCCAAAGTCGCGGAGGTGGGACTGCTAACCTTAACCGAGGCAACCGTGATCCCGGCCCCCAGGCTAAACGTGGTCGTGCCGTCCCAGTGGGTATTGCTCCCCGTAGCAAGAACCGAGATGCTCGTGCCCTGTAAGGCGGTATTTGGCGTTAGAGATTGAATGATCGCCTGGCTCGGCGTCACAGAGAACGCGTAGGCTGTGCTCGCAAACTCGCTTCCAGAGGTTTCCGTCACTAGCTGGTAGCCGAGTTGCGCAAGTTGGTTGATCGACATGTTCACCGTGGCGACGGTCGGTCCCAGCACGTTTTGGCTGTTGACGGTGATTCCCGGGCCAAAACCGAATACCGTGTTGGTGTTGAAGGTAGTGTATTGGCCAATGATGTTCACGTTCAGAGTGGCACCCTGCATGCCCGATGAAGGATCAACAATTGCAATCATCGGCTGGGCAATGACGATGTTGAACGGAACGGTATCGGTCCCGGTCCCGGTGGTAAAGGTAACGGATCCGCTGGCCCGCGGGTGCTGTTGGGTCGATCGAGATGTTGGCACGCGCCGTCGTCGGACTGGTCACCTGGAAACTGTTCACCGTGACACCGGAGGCAAAGACGACCTGAGTCGTATCAGGGTTCCAGCTCGTGTACTCCCCAACAAAGCTGATCGTGAAGGTCTGTCCCGGAAGGCCTGCTAACGGACTGGCGTAGGAAATGAAGGGCGTCGGTGGAGTCGGATTCACGACCTGGAATACGCCTGCTTCACCCTCATTCCCGGTTCGAACGGCCACCGTGCGGTAGCCCAGGGCTGCGCTCGCATCGAGGTTGACTACGGCCGTAATGCTGGTATTGCTGTTGACGGTGAAGGACCGGACGGAGATCCCTGGTCCAAAGTCTACCGTAGTCTTGTCCGGCGACCCAGTTCGTTGTTAACCCATTGATGGTTACGTTAAGGCCCGTTGCCCGGGATTACCCGAATTTGGGCTCAGGTAAGAAATGGATGGTATCCCACCCGTCACTACCAGTCCGCCCTTATCGACAAGCACTTCCCCGGCCGTAATCATATACAGTGACCGGGCACCGAGAACTGCCGTAGTTGAGATGGTGATGTCCGCTGTTGCGCTCGTCGGACTGTTAATGATCACGTTGTTGATCGTAAGATCGATCCCCTCACCGGCAACGGAAAATTGCGTGAGCCCTTGGAGCCAGTGAGTATTCTGCCCCGTTATGTTGAGAAGGATTTCCTGACCCTGGTTACCGCCCGCTGGAGTGACCTGGCAGATGATGGCGGGGCCGGCAGCCACGGAAAATACGCTGGCGCTTTCGATCTCGGGACCTGTCGTGAATGTGACGTTCCGGCTGCCTATATAGGCAAGCGGATCCACGCTCAGGCTCACATTCGCCGTGCCGGAATTCGTCACCTCGATGCTCTGGACCGTGACCCCTTCACCAAACGTGGCGGTAGTGGATCCGTTCCAATTTGTGGCCTGTCCGATACACTGGACGGTCGAGCTAGTCCCCTGTTGGAGACTGGGAGGAGCGCAGGCGTTCAGGGTAGATACGGACTGAGAGACGCTGAAGGCGTTCACGAGCGTCGCGTTCTCGCCGAGCGTTCCCCCCGCCGGGTGCAGTGTGGGTGCATTTGTCGTGACTGCCAAATCTACCGTGGCGTGAGTAGCGTCAATTACCTGCACATTGGATACATTGATCCCGGGGCCGAAGTTCGCGGTCGTTACTCCCGGAGCAAAGTTCGTGAGATATCCGGTAACGGCAACGGTGAGAGTCTGTCCCTGATTCGCACTTGAAGGCGTGACGGCAGTGATTCCAGCTGGGCCCGGCAAAACGCAGAGTTGATTCGGCAGGCTCACCTGCTCCGTGCCCGCTGTAACTGTCGTCGTGATCGTCAGGGTTGCGCAACCCGGGGAGATCGTTACAAAAGCTGTCGGGGAGACACTGACACTGAGGAGTCCGGTAACGGAATCCTGAACGGTAAAGGAACTGACAGAAATGCCCGGTCCGTAACTCGCCGTGGACACTCCCGGCTGCCAATGGCTCCAGCTCCCGAGGACCTGAACGCTGAAACGTTGTTCCCTGGACACCGTTGTTCGGTGCACTGCTCAGCAACCCAGGCGTTTCCTGTTCGACATCGATGCCTTGGCCGATGCTGGCTGTCTCACCATCCGTATAGAGGGTTACAGGCTGAAAGCCCAGGGAGGCCGTGGACAAGATGGTTATTTGTGCCGTCGCATCCGTGGCATCAGTTACGTTCAGTTGGTCCACCGAGATACCACTTCCAAAAGTGGCCGTTGTTTCTCCCTGCAACCAATGCGTCCCTTGCCCAACCAGGGTGATGGTCAACGTCTGGTTCTGGGTACCAGGTTTGGTGTTACGGAAACAATCTGGGCAATTCCCGGCGTGACATCGATGCCAGAACCGCTTGCGATTTCCGAACCGGTGATCAGTACCACGCTGTTCGGGCCAACAGGGGCGGTGGGTGATATGGCAATCGTCGCCGTCAGGGTCGTCGGACTGGTCACCACAACGTTACTTACCGTTATGCCGGCGCCGACAATTACCTCCGTCAGACCCTGGACCATATTGGTGTTCAGTGCGGTGATGTTGACCGCAAGACTCTGTCCCTGGGCGCCGCTGGACGGTGAAACCGACGAGACCGTGGGGCTGGCAGGCGCATCGATCAGGAATCCAACCTGCAACTGCTCGGCACCAGTATTCACGAAGGCAGTTCTCCAACCGAGTGCCGGCGTGGCATCGATACTGACAGTTGCCGTCAGGTCCGAAGAGCTGATTATGTTCAGATTGGTGACGGTTACGTCCGGACCGAATCCAAGCATGGTCTGGCCCACAAATCAAGTTTTCACTCCTTTGATCTCGATGGGAAATGCAGTACCGGGGGCCGCGTCGATCGGATTGATGAAGTTCAGATAGGTGGGGTCAACGGAAAACCCTGTCGTTACGATTCTAATCCCGTGGTGAGGGTAATGATATGAGTCGATACGAGTACGGCTCGATCGATCACCACTTGTGCGGTCGCACTCTGCGGACTGGTCACCTGAAAGTTCTGCAGGATGACGCCTTCCCGCTTACAACCGCTGTCGTCGTTCCTTGGACGAAGTGCGTGAATTCGCCGATGGGTTGACCGTGGCCATGGTTCCGGGAAGCCCGTTCGACGGGCTTGCGGTGACGGTCGGAGTGTTTGCAAAAACGTTGAATCCTGACAGACTATTTCTCCCGGTTGACATCGTCAGCGTTTGGGTCCCTACGCAGGCGGCTGCCGGGATAAATATATTCACCATCGCTGCTGTATTGCTTTCAACGGTGACTTCGTTCACCTGAACGCTCGCACAGCTGGGATAGAGCGGGAATGACGCTGCGGTATCGGCCTGCGTCCAATGAGTGTTTGCGCCGGTTACCGTCAACGTGAGACTTGTCCCCTGTAGTCCTCCCGTCGGTGAGATAGAAGAAATGGCAGCACTCGAAGGTGTGACGGTGAAACTGAACGGGAAGGCCGTTGTGCCAGAAGTGAGAGTGCCTTGGACTCCGCCAGTGACTGCCAACTGAGCGATGCTGATGTTGGCGGTCACGCTGGTTTGTGAATTGACCGTAACCGAGTTCCCGTGATATTGCTTCCAAACGTCACACTGGTGGTCGCCTGCTGGAAGGTCGTATATTGCCCGGTGAAGGTGACATTGAGCGAAGTTCCCTGTTGGCCCGAACTGGGAGATACAGTCGAAAGGTAGGGGGTCGATCCAGTCACTGTGAAGCTCGAGGGAAGGGTGACGGTTTCGCCTCCCGTCGTCACTGTTACACTGTGAGCACCGGCCGTAGCTGTGGGCGTAACGGCAACCGCCACTTGCAGGCTGACCGGGCTCAGGACCGTAATATTCCCGATATTGATGCCGCTTCCGAGAGAAACTGTAGACGCACCGGACAGAAAGTGGGTGTTGGCTCCGAGGATTGTCAGGGTGAGATTCGATCCCTGCTCGGCCGTGGAAGGAGTCACACTCAGAAGCGTCGCACTGCTTTGCGTTACGAGGAAAGTTCCGGTGACAAACTCGCCTCCGGTCACCAAGGTGACAATTCTGGTGCCCGCCGGCGTCGTGTTGCTGATCGTGATGCTGGCCGTGGCGTCGAGCGAATCCGTGACAGCAAGGCTGTTGACGGTTATTCCGTCACCAAAGTCCGCCAGGGTGGTGCCCTGCACAAAATGACTTGCACTGGCGCTCAAGCTTACCGACAAGCTCTGGCCCTGCGACGCGCTGGAGGGAGAAATATTGGTGAAGGTCAAACCGCTTGCTGTCGATACCACAAACCCGGCTGCAAGCGTCGCCTTCTCCGTTCCGGATGTAACGGTCACCGTGCGAGCCCCAGCTACCGCACTCGCGGCGATGGCCAGCGAGGCGGTCAGGTGAGTATCATCAATTACCGAAATGTTCGAGACGGTGATCCCTGTGCCGAAACTGACAGTAGGCGTGACGCCGGGATTAGCGGACTGGAAATGGGTATAGAGACCAGCGATGGTCACTGGAACGGTGGTGCCTCTCTGGCCCGCCCCTGGTGCGACACTTTGGATCGATGCCGGTGAATTTGTGCCGACGCCCGTTAGAGCCACGGTTTGCGGGGAGTTATTTGCGCTGTCATTCACAGAGAGCGAACCCGTTCTGGTCCCCGCTTGTTCCGGAGTAAACGTCACGAGATAGGTGCAAGTGGCGTTTGTAACCAGAGGAGTTTCCGTGTTGCAGGTGCCACCAGTTACGGCATAGTCGCCGGTGGTTGTAGGCGCCTGGAGATTTAGCGGCACGCTCTGGAAATTCTTCACAGTTACAGTCTTTGCCGCAGTTGCCACCCCTGTATGCGAGTTACCGAAATTAATGCTGGTTGGAGTGGCGGAGACCGGTGTAATGCCGACGCCGGTCAGGGAAATCGACGTCGGGCTGGTGCTCGCATTGAAAACCAGGTTTAGTACACTCTGCTGCGTACCCAGTTCTGAAGGGGTGAAGGTTACCAGGTAGGTGCAACTGCTGTTGGGTGCCAGGACCGTGGCGCAGGTTCCTGTCCCTAATGCAAATTCGCCTGACAGCGTCGGCGGCGTCAGCGACAGTGCGGTTGCCTGGTAGTTGTACAACCGCACAGTCTTGCTGGCGGACTGCGTGTTCAGGACTTGATTTCCAAAATTGAGACTGGTCGCCGAGACCCCCGTGGGACCGGTTCCTGTACCGGTCAGAGTCGCGGTAACCGGGGAACCGCTTGCGGAGGTTAGAATACTCAATACGCTTGTTTGCGGATTCCCACTCGTGGTCGTCGGGGTAAAGACCACTCCGAACGTGCAACTGGAGTTCGCTGCCAGCTTTATGAGCGAAATACACGTGCCTCCGCTGATGGAAAACTCGCCGCTCAGAATCGGTTGCGTCAGCGTGATCGTTGTCGATTGGTAATTGTGCAGCGTGACTGTCCGAACGTTAGAAGAGTTGTTTACCGCTTCGTCGCCAAAATTCACGGAACTGGGGACAAATGCAACCGGGGGTTCCCCCTCCCCAACCATTGTCGCAACGAGTGGACTATTGCTCGCGTTCGTATTGATTGTCAGGGTTACAGAACCAGGGACAGTCGGTTGCGGGCCGAGTGCAGAGGGGGTAAACGTAAGTTGATAGGAGCAGGAACTGAAGGCGGCCAGCGAGCTTCCACAACCGTCAGCGACGACCTGGAACTCACCGGTGGGATACTGGGCAGAAATCGACAAAGGGGTACTCTGGTAATTATAAAGAGTGGATTTGAAAATAGGCGATGTGTTCCCAACGGCTTCATACCCAAAGTTTACGGTCGTGGAATTCAAGGCTGTCGGGGCCGTCCCGGTCCCTGTGAGAGTTACAGGTGCCAGGGCCGTTCCGCCCGTAACGTTGGCCGTGAAGGTGCCCGAGACCGCTCCTGTCGCAAGGGGCGTGAACGTTAGTTCATAAACGCAGCTGCCCCCAGAGGTCAGATTCGCTCCGCACGTCGTGGATGCGACCACGAAGTCCCCCGTAATCGTCGGTGGGGTAATTCCGATGGATGTGGCGAGGTTGTTTCTGACGGTCACGGGATGCGGGCGGCTCGTGTTGTTGACGGCCACATTCCCGAAGCCAATCCCGTTCGGCGTTATCGTCTGCGCAATGGCAGTATTTCCGAGTCCGGCCAGTATGCAAATCATCGCCAGCGACGGAATCGCCGCGGCTCGATTGGGCAATAACATCCGGCAAGCCCTGGAGACGAAGTCCCTCGTCCCGCGATCTAGTCGAGGCACGGGGTTTGAATTGGGAGAGAGAGAGCGATCAATCAACAAGACAGTGTGAACCACGGCGCAGCACCTCGTCTAGGCTATGAAAACGACAAACACATTAAATATTGATCGGCCCTTGGAACCTGTTACGTCAGTTGGCGCATAGAAAATCAAACTCTCTGCGCAAAGTTGGTGGCAGAGATTACTGAGCTACCTACTCAATAGTCAAGTAAAATAACGCTAACATTCTCCCGTTTGTCCAATTCCCACCTGGTTCACCCCAGTTCATTTCCAGGAATTGAGTGAAAAATACCGGTTACGCTTGTACAAGCGTATGGCGAATCTATTCGCCGAGGCGCAGGATTCTGCTACAAGCCCGGGCCCACATCAAGAATCCACAGATCCTACCCGGGGCGAAGCAGGTGCTGGACGATATCAAGACCCGGCTACTGTCGAGCTATCTGGGCACGGCTGCCTCGGCACCGGTGCAATGTAACTACCGAGCTCCGGAATTTCTCGATCCGAAGCTCACCACCAGCATGAACGACTTCAAGGATCCTTTGCATTTTTGGGAAATCCGGTCCCTCATAATCAAGGAAAACCCACCGCCGCAAGCTCGGCGCAAGTCATCCCGAATGGTGTTTTCTCCGTTTCGAAGGCAGAGCTGAGGCCAAAACTGAGTTCAAGAACGAAAAGACCGACATCCAGAAGGACGAAGACTATCTCCACGGCGACGATCCAGACGAAGCTGCCTCATGCCTTCGTAAAGCTTGTAAGGAAACGGCGCAGCGGTTTTTGAACCGTAACAACACGGTTGACCCGACTGGGGATTTCACTGGTTTGCGAGAACACTTGCGGGCAGAGCAGAACCGAATCCTCGGAGAATTGCAATCTGACCTTTACGAAAGGGTGCTGCGCATCACCCCGGAAGCCCATCGCAACCTCTTGATTCCCCACGCCGACGAGGACATTGACAATAACGCGGCGCTCGATGCGCCATCCAAAGGCGTTCTCAAGACCCAAAGAAAACGAGTTCGTACTCTGGTATCAACCGAAGACGTCGAACGACTCCGACAGGTCAAGCTTATCGACGATATCATCGCTTGCACCGACCGCGTCCTCAACCCCGCGGCCAACTCTGGTCGTCCTCCCCTTTACTAAAAGGAAGTCCAAGACGCGTTGGACCTCATAAAGAATCTGGAATCATCACTTCTCGCATGAATCGGGACATGGGTCTCATCCCGCGGCTGTTACTGCTGCAGACCAGTGCCCCCAACCCCTAAGCCGCCCCCGACTAACGAATCAGCCTGCTTGTTGTAAAACTGGTTTCGCTCAAGTGTGGTCACTTTTCTTCTTTAGATGCTCTCGCAATTCTTTGGCGCTGAAATCCAATTTCAACCCTTCAATCATCTTGAGCTCCTTTCCCTCTTCCAATTGGCAACATAGCCCGGCGTGGATACTCCATTTGCCCGACCTGCCCAGATACATTGTAGGCGGAAAGTCACTGCCTGATTAACGCGCCGAAACCGGTACAGTAGGTATCAGTACCCTGGCCTCACGGTGGGCCGGTACAGGGAGGAACATCTCCGGGAACGCGAACTTCCCAGGCACTAACCAGGCATTAGGATGAAAGCCTTCTGACGCTTTCCAAATACCGTTTTTCTCACCTGTCATCACATTGTCGCATATGAAAATGTAACCAATAGTACCCATTTTTCTCTTGACAGCGATTGCGGGCCTCATTATCCTCTGCGTCGTTTGTTACCCTGATTGCGGACTCCTCCATAGTTCGAAGCTCACGGAGAGGGCTATGAATCATAAACACTGGCTCCTTTCTGCTTTCGCGTCTTTAGCATTGATGTCGGTCCTTCCTACGGCCTCAAAGGCAGATTCAACCTATACCTATTCAGGTATAGGAACCTACAGCAATTTCTGTAACGGTACCTACGGAACGACACCCTTCTGCGTGGGCGAGGTGACTGGCTCTCTTATTCTGGCGACTCCCCTGGGGGATAATTTCAACGGGGCGGTTACTCCGCTATCATTTTCCTTCAGCGACGGGGAGAACGTTAAGTTCACTTCTTCCGACTCGATCGGCCTTGTCCAGTTCACTTTCACCACCAATGGCAGTGGCAACATTGTGGCGTGGGACGTCACGCTCGACCAGGACAACACTGTGAATCACACATGCTCGGATACAACTGCTCCCGATAGCGTCCTCGCTGCCTATGGAAGCATTTTCAACGGCCAATTTGGGGCGTACTCTTGCTACAACATCCCTGGTGCCACCTTTGGGGCTGGCTCCATAAATCTCACAAATCCTTCACCAACTCCGACACCTTGGTCTGTTTCTACAACTGCCAGTCCAGAGCCCTCGAGCTTATTGTTGCTTTGCATTGGAGTTCTTGGGGCAGTTTGCTTCTCACTGAGGAGGGGTGCCGCGTAGACTCCTAGCCTCCTAACTTTAATCTTTGTCGTCTCCGACGGCGTTAAATCAGGTCCAGTGAATCGGATACTTACCAGTCTGTTGTTCCCGTTCTTCCCAGCAGCCAATTCCCGATTAGCGTTGTAACGCCATAACCACCGAAGTGAGTGCAAGTACGCGAGTTTCCGATAATCCGTGCCGGGCGCCACGTGGAGGAATCGCTTCGTCGAATAACTACAAGCCATCTCATAAATGTCTCAGGAGGATAACAGCGCAAGCGAGCTGAACCATCCCGAGGAAATTCTCTGGGTAGTATTCCCAGCGAATGACGATGCGACGAAAGTTATGAAGCCAAGAGAACAGACGCTCGATCTTCCAGCGACGACGGTAGCGACGCAGGCGGCGACCGTCTTGCGTGGCGGGGGCTACGCGCACAAATTTGTGAGGTGCGATGAGTTGCACGCCGTAGCGTTGCTGAATATGCCGGTCCAAAGGATCGCTGTCGTAAGCGCGATCACTAATCATTCGCTCGGGAGTTTCCCTCAGGAAGCGTTGCTTGAGAGTAGTTTCAACGAGCTTTGTTTCATGAGGCGAAGCGCTGGCCACGTGCACGGCGATCCGTC
The DNA here is from genome assembly GCA_963842585.1 of Candidatus Acidiferrales bacterium. Classification (GTDB taxonomy): domain Bacteria; phylum Acidobacteriota; class Terriglobia; order Acidiferrales; family UBA7541; genus Acidiferrum. The sequence goes on along the minus strand of CAWJHG010000006.1, from coordinate 5,459 downwards.
TGAGATTTATTCTGCTTCGGTAGGGGCTCCAACGCGAATCGCCTCCTACTCTTATCTATAGCCAAAAAAGTGTTGGAATCCCTCGAAGAAAAATCCATCGGTCCCGTGAATTATTTTCTTCCTTCCGTGAATTCTTGTGCAGAGGGATTCCTGTGGGCACTTCCTCGCATTCCCCGTCGACGTCGACCGCGCGGGGGAGTTCTGGCCCTCACATTCTACTCATTTCCCTTTTACTGAAAAGCATTTGATTCCGGCCGGATGCTTAACGGGCGGTTGGTCGTGATTATTGCCACAGCTTGGTTCAATGTTGGACAAGGTGGGATTGTGGAAGCGAGGGAGCAAAGCTAATGCCCGATAAGGAAGCTGAACATCTGGGGGACACCGGAGGATAACCCGTTCCAGAGAATTTGAACGCCGATGGCGAAAAGAACGAAAGCGGAAAGGCGCATGAGTATGCTTGTGCCCGACTTACCGAGGGCGCGGGCGATGAGTTCGGCTCTTCCGTAACAAATCAGGACGAGGAGGCAAAGCAAGAACATACCAAGCAAAGCGGCTAAGAAATGGCGAGGGATCCCGTGGATGAGGCCCGGGCCAGAGTCGCGGCGCAGATGAGCGCCAATGGTGATCGCCATCGCGATACAACCTGGGCCCACAGTAATGGGCAGGGTGAGCGGATAAAACGCATGATCTAGAGCGTCCTCCAGGGTTGGAGGCGATTCCACTTTGGCAGAGGCGTCGTCCTTCTGATTCAGGAGGTTCCAACCCGTGGATGCCAGGAGCACGCCTCCTGCGATTTGGATGACGACCAGACTGATCCCGAAGAAACCGAGGATGGAAGTTCCGAAAACGAGCGAAACAGCAAGAATGATGAAACTGTAGCCGGCGATTTTGCGGGCCAGGAGTTTTTGCGCGGATGAAGGATAGCGAGTCGTAAGAGCCAGGAAGATTGGCGCGCAGCCGATAGGATTGACCACGGGAAACAGGGTGGTGAAGGCAAGCAGCATCACGCGAACGAAGTTCAGCACCATAGACTGTTTCCTTGGAATTGGGAACGGCCGTCGGAAAGGTTAGCCCACATTCATTGCCATTTATTCCTCATACTGCGGATTCCGAACGTGCAGTTGGTAGATCCAGCAAGTTGCGCGGGCGAAAGAACGCTCCAATGATTCTATCCTCACCAAACACCCGCCGCAGTTCCGTGAACGCAAAAAACGGGATTAGCACGACGAAAAGCAGCACCGCAAGCGCAAGTACTCCTCTCCAGGATCCGCCGGCAAACGCCACAACGCTTAGACCAACCGGCTTGTGATGATACAGAGCAACGCACGCTCCTTCCAGAAGCTTGAAGAAGGTTAGCAGAACGGTGTACACCAACGACTTAAGTAGCGTCGGATAAATGAGCGGCGCGTCACGGAATCCTTCCGCCAAATGTAATTCCTGTCCGACTAGCATTATCTTTGCAAGCGCCAAAGCATTGACAAGTGCTAATCCCAGGGGCAGAAGTTCGAGTCGTTGTTGCTGTAAAATCACCAACCGGTAGATATCGAATAACGCCAATACCACGAAGAGATATACGGCGCTCACCAGAAACTCAACCATCCCACCCACAATCTTCTGCTTCAAAGTCGATCTAGTTCCGGGCATTTCGTTTCTCCCTGGCACAGCTTCGAGAAACTATCCACGAATTAGAGGTCGGACGCCAGTATCCTCTGTGACTTTCACCTACTCGCCGGGTCAAGCTTCATCTCTTTATCAAGGACTGGCACGCCGCCCTTCAGGCTGGCCTCCGCTCGCTACCTCTTTCTCTGCAACTCCTCAGTCAGAACGGGTAGTGCAAGATTAAAAGCCTGCACGCCTTGCGCGACGCACAGCTTTAATACTTCCATGATCTCTTCCATGGTTGCACCCGCTTTCAGCGCATTCTTAATGTGACGCCGCGTACCTGGCGCATACATGTGCGTGATGGAAGCATCAAACGCTATGCTCAGCAACTCCGCATCTTTCGCCGATAGCACTCCGCCGAGGTAAATGCCCGCGCCGACTGCCATAAACTCTTCTGTCCACGTTGGGTCCAATTCGTAAAACGGATTCCAGGCATCGTTCCATTGACCGGCTGCTTTCAACTTGTCGCACGTCGGAGTTGCCACGTTGGGCTTCGGTGTGGGCCGCGCACCGGATGCCTTCGCCTCGTCCAGCAAAATAGGCGCTCCGAGGCTACACGAGTGGATCGATAGCAACGACGCCATTTTCAGAATCGTCAGTACCTCCTCGCGACTCGCACCCGCATCTAATGCGCCGCGAATGTGTCGCCGTGTGCCATCCGCGTTCAGGTTAGTGCACGCGGCGTTCACCGCCAGGCTAATTAGCTCCACTAACTTGCGCGGGAGCACTCCGCTTGTCCATGGATTCGTGGACATTTTCACGCAAGCTTCGGCCCATTTGGGATCCCACTCCCGTAGTTGATCCACCGCGGAGTCCCACGGGCCTGACGGTTGTGCCGGTACTGATTTTGCTTCCATGCGTCCCTCCCTCACCGAATCAAAGAAAGCCCCGCCCTCCAAGGATACCTGGAAGGCGGGACAGGACGGTTCTAACTCCGTCTCGGCTACTTCTTGTTCGCCATGATCTTCGCTTGTGCAGCGCGCACGGGATCCGGCACGTTCATGCAGGCCGCGATCGGATGCGAGTCGCCTGCGATCACCGGTGCTGGTTTCTTCCCGTCGGTTGGCCAGGTGAGGAAACCCGGGTTGAACTCCGTGGGATTTGGAGGCATTCCATTATTCTGCAAGCTTTCTTCGACGCTGTTGTACCACGTGCCGACCTTGCAGATCCTCCGCGCCTCCTCCGCTGTCGCCACCTTGCGGCCAAACGCTTTGCAAATCCGCACAACGCCTTCGATTTGCTCAACGGTCGTCTTGCGGGTGCGATCCGCGCCCCAGAGGTTGTCCTCGTTGCCGACGCGCACGTGCTGGCCCAGAACAACTGCCATCGCCGAAATCGAGATCAACCCTCTCATGCTGGACCAGAAGGTGTTCACCGATCCTTGCGGCACGCGCTGCAAGAAGTGCATCAGATCGAACGGATTTCTCCCGAGCGTGCCACCGCCATAGGCACACAGCGCCATGTTCAGCGGACCCATGTATACGCCCGCCCGCATGAGTCGCTCGATCAGTTCCCACTGGTGCACGTGACCGGGAACAAAGTAAGGCAGAATGCCGCCCTTCCGAAGGCGTTTGAGGTGCTCGATGTAGAAAGCGGGCGTCGAGTCCACGACCATCCCGGACCATGCAGCAAGCACCTTGGGATCGTCCATATGCGTCCCTTTAATGTCATCTTTGGTGAACATCGACGCGATGTCCCACAGGGTGCTGCCCACTGACACCGTCACAAACTCCGGTTTGGGATCTAGTTCCGTGAGCATGTGCCGAGTGTCGTAGTCGAGCCACTTCGCTTTGGCTTCGGCGGTGTGAGGGGCGAACGAGATCGACCCTCCCACCTGAATGATCATCTCCGGGACCGCATCCTTCACTCGCTTCAAGAGATGGTTGTATTCGTCAAAATTCGACGAACCCATGCCTGTCGCAGGGTTGCGGACGTGGAAGTGCAGCATCGTAGCGCCTGCTTTGTAGCAATCCACCGCGGCCTGCACCTGCTCGTCCCAGGTGAGTGCGATGTCGCTCGCGTCGCCCGGCAACCACGCCGGGCCATACGGTGCCGCGGTGATGACCAGCGGCTCCATGTATTCGGGAAGAATCGAATTATCTGTGTAATACATTAGTAGCTTTCTCCTTTTCGACCTGGTTGAAATTTAGTCCGGATGCGGCAGCGGGAATGCCTTCGGGTCGGCCTGCCACACTCCAAAAACGTTCTTCGCGGGATCTGCCACGATGGTTACCCATGCGGCTCGGGGCACTGCAGTCTTTGGGCGAATCACCGCGCCGCCCAAACTCTTAATCAGCTCCACGGTTTCATCCAGTGCGGCCACCTGCACGTAGAGCATCCAGCCATTCAAATCCGGCAGGGCCTTGTACGTCAGACCCCCGTTTAGCGGGGTGGTTCCCTCAGAGCCGGTGTTGATTCTCCAATACTCGACTCCTTCCATCTGCTCAATTTCCCAGCCAAATACACTACGGTAGAAACTTGCCAATAGGGCTGGCTGTTCGCCGTAAATCTCAAAGTGTGTAAGCAAACTTGTCCTAACGAAGATGCACGCGAAATCGATTTGTTGCCCGGGCGGGAGCTCCGGGAGATTGCCATATGCGACCTGCCGTAGTCTTGACATTTTGCGACAATCTGTGGGACGTTACAGACACTTTCATTTTTCAGGCAACGCTCCGGTCTTGGTTGGGGCGTACGTGTTTCGACGGAGCGGACGGAGATGGAAGGCTACCAAAGGATCGGGGCATCGGTGGCTATCCCTGGTCTACTAAAGCAATTCGGTCAGGATCCCGCGGAATTTCTCTCGAACAATGGATTTCCAACACACGTCCTTGAAAATCCCGAAAATCTGTTATCTCTCGCGGATTTTGGAAGGCTCATTCTCTCCTGCGTTGCTGCGACGAAATGTCCACACTTCGGGCTCCTAATCGGACAGCGGGCAAGCACGCAGAGTCTCGGATTGGTTGGGCAGTTGATGCGTCAAGCGCCCACCCTCGGGAGCGCAATTTATGACTTGTGCGTAAATCAGCAGCGTTACGTAAAAGGATCGGTTATCTATCTTTCGGTGCAGGAGAAAAGAGCCATTTGGGGCTATGGCATTCACCTTCCGGACATACAGGGCATCGAGCAAGGCAACGATCTCGTAGTGGCCATGGGCTTTAAGCTTATGACCGAGCTCTCAGGCCTCGCCCCCGAACAGATTTGGATCGCAAGGCGTACTCCGGATGATGCGCGTCCCTACATCGAACTATTCGGCCGGATGCCTATTTTTGACGCACATCAGAGCGCACTTGTCTTTCCTTCGAAGTTCCTCGATCGCCCTGTAAAAGGCGCCGATCCACGAGTTCGAATGGAACTCGAGAAAGTTCTGGCGAACTACTGGCTCGTGACGCAGCCGAGCATCAAGGATCAAGTCGTCCGAATCCTGAGAGCACGATCAGTTTGCGGCCCCGTCACCCTCGAGCAGGTGTCTAAGGAGCTCGGAATGCACCCCAGAACTCTCAATCGAAGACTCGAAACGGAAGGAACCAGCTTTCGTAGTCTGCTGAATCTTGGAAGATTGGAAATAGCCCGACAACTGCTGGGAAATACCAGTATGAATGTCACCGACATCGCTCACGCGTTGGGTTATGCGGAAACAAGCGCTTTCACCAGAGCCTTCCAGAAATGGGCAGGCAAGTCTCCAGTAGCCTGGCGCAAAGAAGGCTTCGAGTAATCGGGGCGGAAGCCAACCCGGCCGAGAAATGCTGCGATGGATGCCGGGTAGGCTGACTGGCCACGCTCCAGAAAGCAGAGTTAGA
>CAWJHG010000005.1:0-364174 GCA_963842585.1 Candidatus Acidiferrales bacterium | reverse complement strand
AAATAAGGATTGAACGCTGAAATTGGCCTGTCCGGTTGTCACCCGGGCCGCTGAGAAGAAAAACGGAACCGGATCATCGGCCTCATTTGCCCCTTTTTGCCCCCGCGTATTTTCGTTAAGTGTCCATCCATCCGGAAGATGGTTGGTAGGGGCGGTGGGGATCGAAACGACAAGTACTTAATTAAGGTCTTTGCCCTCAATGCGTTGCAACCACCTAGCCCCGCCAACTGGAACAAACGGAACAAATAGGAGAATTGGTGCGGCAGGGATATTTTCACGGACAGCAGCGTCCGGCGCCAAAGAGCGGGTTCCTCTTTGACAGAGCTCTCACCAAACCGTGTGAACCACTTTGGACCGGCGGATCTGACGGTCGGCAGTCAGCAAAAGCAGTCCCCCAACCAGTGCCGTAGCTCCTATAATGCGATCCGCTGGATCTTTGGGATACGTCCTTGGAAGTTCCGTGGCTCGCGCGCACACCTTGCCACTCGTCGGTAGAACAACAAACCGAGATTCGACTTCCTGTAGGAACGATTCGAGGCTAATGTCGAGTTGAATCCGGCCCTTACTCGCCAGTGTTGCCAACTCAAGCAAAGTGATGTCCGAGATTGCCAAGCCAGCCGCTTGCTTGCGCGCGTCGTCTATGGCAACTCGGGCCCTTCGGGAAAGCTGGTCTTGATCAAACGCAAGCCAAACGACGACATGCGTATCAACGAGAATCACTTGAGCTCGCCCCATTCTTCAGTGGAAATCGAGGGTGAAACAACGTCGCCTGTAATTGCGCCCTTGCCAGCCAGGAAATTGTAGATCTCGTCGGTCTCGGTATTCAGCGGGACGAGTTTCGCCACCGGTTTGCCGCGTTTGGTAATAACGACAGTCTCGTGTTTGGCCTGAACCTCGTCCATGACCGCAAGACAATTAGCCTTGAAAGAACCGGCTGCCATTTTCTTCACGAAGCACCTCTTAGACCACCATAGTCATGATACCATGGTCATGATTTACAGTCGAGTTCAGGCAGCGCCGGGTCACCGACGCCGAGCTTTGCACCGATATGTTGCCATCAACCGTCGCGACGCAATCCAACCAGCATTTGATGCACGAATCGAGATCGTGGACCAGGTGCTTCCCGTTGACCGGCCCCTCGTCGAGCGCGCGAAACAAACAGTCTTGGTTTATCAGCAACTCTCTGCTCGTGATGCAGTCCATCTCGCCGTCATGGAGCAGCATGGAATCGATCTGATCTTGACATCCGATTCGGGGTTTGACGCCTTCCCTGGGATCACACGCCTGGCCTGACCAGATCGCGTCATTGGTCATCACCCACATCATTCAGGAATCGCGACAATTGAAAGAAGTTCCGATTGTGACCTGACCTTCTTCAATTTCCCGGCGTTAGGACAAGAGCTTTGGCGTACTGACGAAAAATGGGTTATTCGTACTGCGCCTTGGCGGGAAAGGACCTCGAACACCCAAGTCGGGAAAATGCGAATCCCAGACTTGATTCGCACGAACACACCGTTAAATAAGAAAGACGCAACGCCGCCAACTACGGGCAGAAGAGGGCCTGTGGCACGACGACGATTTCAAGAAGGGCTGTTCAAGCGGGAGAACGGGCATCTCTATAGCTTTTTCTACCGCGACAAAACAATGCCAGATGGTTCAATACGGTCAAAGCTTGCTCGAATCAACTTCGGAACAGTTGGAGAGATTTCTGAGCTATCCGCTCGACGTGAGCATGATCGTCTGCGCCAACATGTCAACCGGGAACGTGGTTCCGTTCCTACTGCGCCAAAGGGCGAAACGTTTGAAGATGTCGCAAATACCTATATGAAGGACATCGCCCCACAACTCTCAATAGCAACCGTGCGGCAACGAGAAAGCCACTTGCACGCACACCTCCTACCACGATTTGGCTCGATGGCCTTGATCGGCATTGACATCCAAACGCTACAACAATTCGTGACGGAACTCTCCTTTACGATTTTTCGCAAGAGCATCCTCAACGTGCTCGGCACTGTTACCGCTGTACTGGCCTATGCCAAGAAGTGCAACATCCGAGTGCCCGACATTCAGCCGGGCGCATTGATGGTTGCAGGTGACGGTGACGGAGCAGAAGCGATGTTTTTCAAGCAGACGGACACGCACCGCATAATTCAACTTGCACGCGAACCGTATAAAACCATCTTCACGCTGGCCGCAGTTTCCGGGCTTCGCGCCCGAGAGCTTCTTCGGCTGACCGTAGCTGATATTGATTTCGACCGATTGATGGTCTGCCCACGGAAGCAAGCTGACGACAGGACGAGAGAGCTGCGAGACCTTAAGACAAAGAAGTCGCGTACGCCAGTCCCGATCACCCCAGAGACGGCAACCGTTATACGCGCTTACTTGAAAAACCATTGGAAGGAAAATCCGCAGGGGTTGTTGTTTCCGAACCGTGTAGGGCGGCCTCGCAGACGGGCCAACGTCGTGAAATTTGGGCTGCACCCAATCCTGAAGAAATTGGGGCTGCCCACTCGCAAGGCTGGAATGCATGCATTCCGGCACGGCTTGGGCATGCCGCTGGCTAATGCCGGGGTGTCGCCTGCAATTGTTCAGCGCACCTTGCGCCACACAGACATCAAAACCACTTTGCGATTCTATGTTCAGGCGGACTCGGAGACACAGCGCGCGGCACTCGCCCAAGTCCAACCATTACAATTGTACTGATTATTACAGGTTCTAAATGTAAGTCGTTTGTTCTGAGAATGTTTTGGTAGGGCGGTGGGGATCGAACCCGCGACCTAAAACTCTAATGCCTTGCCGCTATAGGGCTTAGGTTTCTACCGCCCCCCAGAAGTACCGATTCATTTCATCCAATCGGTACTTCCCCCATGACGTGTCGGACATTATGCGTCACAGTAGACTCTGCATCCACCTAGTCGGCCAACCGTTAGACCTCCCCCTTCACTCCAGCCTCGTCCCCTCTCCCGAGATAACCTTGCCCTGCCCATCTGGCCCAGCGGTGAGCACCCAGAATCTCTTGCCTCCGTCAAGGACGATGATGTTGTTGGCTTTTGTACCATCCGTCGCGTACAGCGAGCCGGTACAATCCTGATCGACCGTGTAGGTTCCGTTCGGCCACGGGGAATTGCTCCAGTCGAAGGATACGGTGTAGCTGGCTCCGGTGTTGCGAATGATGCCACGTGTCCCATCTCCGTTATAAAGATCGAGACCCAGCTCGGCACGAGGGCCTTGCCCCATAACAGAGCCCGATCTGAGGTAGGCGTAGGTCCCTTTGAGGCTGGCAACGCTACAACCTTGAACCGGCGTGGCATGGACCTTTCCAGTGTGATGCAGCGCTAGGACCAAGATTGCGACGCTAAAGAGTGTTACCATTGCTAATCTTTTTTGCATTTGAAGCCTCCTTGTTTAAATGCGTTCGACAAATCGCCCGAGAACAAGATGACTGAGCCACCTGTTTCCCGAGTTCGCCGACATTGGCGTGAAGTGGCTTTGAGGCGCAATGGTGGGCGAATGGTTTGTATCTGTTTTGGTTCTGATCGTGCAGCTCATTGAATTCGGGGGAGTTGCAGGGAGCCCCGGCACATATCGTTCGGCCTTAAGCATATTGGTGATAGACTACCGCCGCTCTTGGAACCCCTGCTATGGGAGCCCCTACCCCAACCCGCAGGACGCGCTTCGGCGCCTTCGAAGTGGACACACGTGCGGGCGAAGTGTACAAGCACGGCATCCGGCTGAAGCTTCAGGACCAACCCTTCCAGGTGCTCGCCGTTTTGCTGGAGCATTCAGGTGACGTGGTTACGCGCGAGGAACTCCGTCAGAGACTCTGGCCTGCGGACACTTTTGTTGACTTCGATACCGGTCTGAACAGCGCCGTCAAGAAGCTGCGTGATGTCCTGGCCGATTCGGCCGACGACCCCCGCTACATCGAAACTCTGCCTCGCCGTGGCTACCGCTTCATCGCTCGCGTGGAAAATGGCGACCTGCATGCTCCTGATCCCATCGAAAGACGCCTCGCAACAGTTCCCCCGATCGGGACAAGGTCTGAACCTTCGCAGAAACACCGCTTCATCGTGGCGGCTGGTGTCGCGACCTTCCTTATGGTTGCCGCCTTTGTCGCGTGGCGCGTCTTCTTCGCTCGGCCGGCGCTGACCGGGAGCGACGTCATTCTCTTGGCGAGTTTTGTCAACAAGACCGGCGACCCCATCTTTGACAACTCCCTCGATAAACCTCTCGAAGTCAAACTTACCGAATCCCCGTTCCTTAGCCTTCTTTCAGAAGCGGACGTCGCCTCTACCTTGCGGATGATGCGCCGCAATCCCGACGAGCGCGTGACTCTGGATCTGGGCGTCGAAATCTGCAAACGCCATGGGTTGAAGGCCCTCGTCGTGCCGGAAATTGCCGCGATCGGCAGCACCTATGTCATCACCTTGGATGCCCTTGATGCGCACAACAAAAACTCGTTGCGCGGCAGCAGGTCGAGGCAAACAACAAAAATCAAGTGGTCGCTGCCTTGGGCAAAGCAGGCTCGCAGTTGCGAAGACGTCTCGGCGAGAGTCTAAGCTCGCTCCAAAAATTTGACGCGCCTCTCGACCTTGCCACCACCAGTTCGCTCGAGGCTTTGCAAGCCTACAGCTCCGGGCTTACTCTCTACCGCTCCGGAAAGCGCCGGGAAGCCATCCCGTTTCTTGAAAGAGCTGTCGAACTTGACCCCCAGTTTTGTTCCGCCTACGACTTGCTCGGCAGAGCGCAACACAGCATAGGCCAAGGCCAGGAGGAGCGGGCCAGCTTCGCGCGAGCCTTCGAGCTCAAGGATCGCCGCCTTACCCAGGAGGAGAATTTTCAAACTACCGCACTGTACTATTCGGCCATCACCGGAAATCCCGAAAAAGCAGCCACTGTCCTCCTTTCGTACCGCCAAGTCTACCCGCGGAGCGTGGATGCCGCCAATCTCCTGGGCATCAACTACGCCATGATGGGCAAAACGACGGAAGCCTTGGAGCAGTTCCAATGGGCTATCGCTCATTCCCCCGTGCCTTCCGCTCAGCACTACTCCAATGCGGCCCAGGCTCTGGTTATCCTCGGCCGCATTGACGACGCCAAAAAGCTGCTCGACCAATGGCGGCAGCAGGGTTCCCTCACTCCGTTTCAGTTGATCTTTCGTTATCGCATCGCCTTCATCGAGCACGATACCGCTACCATGGACCGCCTTGCTCGCGAAGCTTCCCGCGAGGATGTGCCCTGGGTCCATCTCCAGATGCACCTGGCATTCCTTCGCGGCGACGTCGCAACACTTCGGTCCCTCAGCGACGCCCTGGTTAGTCGTCAGAGGAAGGCCAACCAAATGGAAAACGTCGCCGCGGAGCTCGCCAAGCACGCCGACGAGGAGGCGTACCTTGGGAACTATCAGTTAGCCCGCAAACTGTGCGCCCAGGCCGACAAAGCCAGAAATCATAGCGCTTCCGGACTTTTTGAGTGCTCGCACGCTCTCGGGCAGGCCGCGGACACACCCGCCGCAGAAGCACTCGCCGCGAAACTGAATGAACTGGCCCCTGAGGGCACTTTCGAGCAGAAGGTCCTCCTTCCCGTCACTCACTCCACCATCCAGCGAGCGCGGGGAAATCCGAGGGCCGCGGTGGACTTACTCGCGCCCGTCAAGCCGGGTTACAATGTCGTGGTCCTGTACAATCGAGCTCGCGCCTATATGGCCGCGGGAGATCAGGCCAAGGCTATCGTCGACTTCCAGACCGTCCTTGACAACCGTGGTTGGCCGGACCAGGAACAATTTGAGCCGCTCTCACAACTCGGCCTGGCGCAGGCCTACGCGAAACAAGGTGACACCGCGAAAGCGAAGACCGCTTATCAAGCCTTCTTTACTCTTTGGAAGGACGCCGACCCCGACATCCCCATCCTGAAACAAGCCAAGACGGAGTATGCAAATGTGCAGTGATTCTTTACACAAACATGTGTGCAAACCTAGCTATCTCTTAGTAACTCGTGCCGAATAGTGGGTGACAGGACCCACCCTTTCAATCTGGTCGCCCAATCCGATTCCGTGCCCAAGGACTGCGATGTGGCCGCCCTTTTCCGACGTCCCCTCCCGTTTGCGGCGTTGTGCGCTTTTTCTATTTCATTAAAGTTCCAACCCTAGTATCAAAACAGTGTTCTTCACGCGGCTCTCGAGCAAGAGTTGGACCCGTCGGCGTGCAGCTGCACGCGATTCTGTTGAACCGAGTGGGAAACCTCCCGGCCCCGGCATTGAATCCGTCGCGGATAAGGGTATCTTATCTCCCTGATTCTTCACTATTTTCCCCCTCCTGACTGTTGGATTTTGTTGCGCCGACCGCCTTCACAAACCAGAGGGGCAGACTCCCATCTTTTGCATAGGAATCGAGCTCCTCACGCGTCATCCGCTCAAATATGTCGTTCATGCTCACGTGTTAGACTCGCTCGATCCATTGGCCTTGAGAATTGATCTTTGCGTACGCTTGCACGGCCGAGACACCAGCTGCTGAACTCACTTCCACATCCCCTGCTCGTTCGATGATCTTTTCGAGTGCAGCTCGGACATTCCGTTGACGCTTTGCGAATAGGCCAAAAGCGTGCGCTTGTCGATAGACTGCAGTGCGATCCCTGAGGCCAAACTGTTTAGAAATAGCCTTGGCAGAGGTCCAGCAGATGAACTCATGTTCGATCCCTTCGCGATATCTGTGAGCCAGATCCTGCAGTTCCGCCTATGTCGTCCGGGCGAGATGAACTTGCTCGCTTCTGGCTTCATACTCATGAGGGTCTTATATCTGCCTCTCTAATCTTGGGATTTCAGCGAGACATCTTCTGCTTTCTCAACTTGGGCGCAAAACGGGCGCAAAACCCCGCCTTTTTGAGCACAAATCGAGGAAGGCTGGTGAGTGCGGATTCCGGGGCATGGTGATCAGGGGTTCCGGGCGATCATGATCACGATTCCGGGATGATCGTGATCAGGATTCCGGGATGAAGATGATCACTGGTTCCGGGATGATCGTGATCAGCTTGATCGCGAACCCCGGAACGGTGATCACGATGAGCCCGGAATGTTTTCCACAGGCGGAGTGACGCTGGACATCACAGAAGGCAAGCTATTTCTCCTATTCGACTTACGGGAGATGAAGCGTGCCAACGAGGAGATTGTCTATGCGTCGGATCAACGAAGTCCTCCGCCTTCGCTTCGAGCTAGGGTTGGGACAACGGGAGATCGCCCGAGCTTGTGCGATCAGTCAGGGTGCAGTCCATAATTACCTGAAGAAAGTGGCGGCAGCCGGGATTTCCTGGCCACTGCCGGAAGGCTGGGACGAAAAGCGCGTCGAGCAGGCATTGTTTGGAGAGCGGCAGGTAATAAAACGACTCCCCGAGCAAGTCCTCCCGGATTTTCCCGCCTTGCATTCTCAGTTGCTGCAGCATCGCTATCTGACGTTGCAACTGGCTTGGGAAGAGTACCGGCAGATTCATCCGGAAGGATACGGCTACAGTCGCTTCTGCGAACTTTACGGGCGGTGGCGCAGGAAGCAGGATGTGGTTCTTCGTCAGGTACACCAGCCTGGCGAAAAGGGTTTCGTGGACTGGGCGGGGGCCACGATTCCGGTGCACGATCCGGTTACCGGCCACGTCTGGCCAGCGCCGCTGTTCGTGATGGTGTTGGGCGCGAGTTCCTACACCTACGCAGAAGCCACGGGAGATCAGCAGCTGACCGCCTGGCTCAGTGCGCATAGACACGCTTTTGAGTATTTCGGAGGGGTGCCCAGGTTACTGGTTCCGGATAATCTGCGCACAGGAGTGAGCCGCGCGTGCCGCTACGATCCGGATCTGAACCCCACCTATCAAGAGTTTGCGATGCATTACGCGGTAGGGGTCGTGCCAGCGCGGCCCTACCGGCCTCGGGACAAGGCTAAGGTCGAGGTTGGTGTACAGGTTGCCGAGCGTTGGATCATTGCTGCCCCACGCCACCAGAAGTTCTTTCGCCTGGCAGATCTGAACCATGCGATCCGCGAACTGCTGGAGCGGTTGAACCAGCGACCGTTCCGGAAGCGCGAAGGATCGCGTGCCAGCGTGTTCGCGGCAGTGGAACGCAACGCATTGCGCCCGTTGCCCGCCGAGCCGTTCGACATGAGCCAGTGGTCCTATGCCCGAGTGAACATCGACTACCACATCGTCTTCGATGCCAACTTCTACAGTGTGCCCTACACGCTGGTGCAGGAACCGGTAGAAGTTCGCGCGACACCAACCACCATTGAGATCTTTCACAAGGGGCAGCGGGTAGCCTCGCACGTCCGCGGTCATGGACGAGAGCAGGTGTTTACGCAGCGAGAACACCGGCCGAAGAGTCACCAAGCACATCTCGAGTGGACGCCCTCACGCATGGTGAACTGGGCCGAACAGATCGGACCGCACACCGCCAAGTTGTTAGAACGGATCCTCGCGGAGAAGCCGCATCCAGAGATGGGCTATCGATCCTGCCTCGGGATCATCCGCCTGGCCGAGGAATATTCCTCGACCAGGATGGAAGCCGCTGCCGAGCGAGCCATACGCACCGGAACTTGCCGCTTCCAGAGCGTGAAATCGATCCTGAAGAACTCACTCGACCAACAACCTCTCCCAGAACCGCCACCGCTATCCCTTCCGCCATCGCATGACAACATTCGTGGCGCTGAGTACTTCGAGTAAAAAGGAGAGACGCTCATGCTGCAACAACCGATGAAAGAAAAACTCTATGCTCTCAAGCTCCAAGGGATGGTCCAGGCGTTGGAACATCAGGAACAGGATGCAGCGACGCGGGAGTTGAGCTTCGTCGATCGCCTGGCCCTGCTCGTCGATCAGCAGTGGAACTGGCGTCAGAACCAGGCCCTCACCAGACGAGTCCTGGCGGCGCGCTTACGGGGAACTGCTTGTGTCGAGAACATCGATTATCGCGCCGAACGTGGACTGAACCGCAGTGTGATCCGTGCCTTGGCCCAAGAGTCTGCCTGGGTTGCCAACCACGAGCACATCTTCGTGCTGGGTCCCACCGGTGTGGGCAAGAGTTATGTGGCTTCGGCACTGGCGCAGAAAGCCTGCCGGGATGGCTATCGAGTCCACTACACGCGGGCCGCGGCGCTGTTCCGGGATCTGCACCTGGCCCGCGCCGATGGCAGTCTGCGGCAACTATTGAGACGGCTGAACCGCATCGATGTACTGGTCGTTGATGACTGGGTCATGGCTCCAATGGCGGAACCGGAGAGAAGAGACTTCTGGGAGATCGCGGAAGATCGCTACCAGACGCGCTCCATGATCCTGACTTCGCAGTTGCCGGTAGCCCGCTGGCACGAACAGATCGGAGATCCCACCCTGGCCGACGGCATCCTCGACCGCCTGGTGCACAACGCGCATCGCATCGAGATGCGCGGGGACTCCATGCGTAAAAAGAAAGGAGAGCAGGAGGAAAAGTGAACGCATCGGCGGCCAAAAAGCTGTGGAAAAGACGGGCAAAAAGCGCCCTTGGAAATCGCAGGAGCGATTTCCACTTTCCCACAGCTCCAACAACAACAAACTCTCCCTTGACGATCGTGATCACTTTCTGCAAAATCCAACTGCCAGCGTTGCTTCGCTCCGACTGCTGATCACAGCAACCCCGGAACGCTGATCACGATCATCCCGGAACCCCGATCACCTTCATCGGAATCCGCAGTGAGTAAGGACCTCCGAATCAACGTGAATTTTGCGGAATTTTGGTAGGGGCGGTGGGGATCGAACTCACGACCTTCTTCTGGATTCGCCTCATTCTACAGCAGTTCTCCCGGAACCCACCTTGTGAAGTACCGAATAAAAAGGCTCAATCGGTACCTACGCCCCGACTCGAAATAAAGAGTGATTTAGTTTTGTTTCTCTGGCGGATTAAGCGGAGGCTTTTTTGCCCTTGTATTGCTTCTCATTCGCTGGCCGAGACTGGATGGCCGACCGGACGAGAAAAGCCGATCTAGTTAGTCCAGCAGACCGAGCCAACTGATTAACCTTCTCAATCTGGCTCTCTGGAGCAGTTATGTTGATGCGGATTGTCCGTTCTGAATGGGCGGGGACAAGAAACGCCACGGCGCCCTTAAGGGCAGGATCATCTGCCACGTCATCAACGGTTGATGGATTGGGAACCTTCTCGCCATCCTCAATCATCCCAGCGATATGAAAGCTCAAGGCTTCTGCCGCTCTGCGCCTCGCTTCTTCCAGAGTTCTGCCAGCGGTAATGCACCCAGGAAAATCTGGGAAGCTCACGCCAAAATCCGATTTACGATCCTTGTGCAGATATGCGATATAGTCCATCAATCACCTCAACCTAATGCCCGCTTGCTTTTCGATGCTTCTCAGCGTGCCAATCGGTATATCTTGAACAGGATGTGGCACAATGACCCGTCCCGACTTCACCTGATGCTTGAACTGCCTGTGGCTCCCCACATGGGCAACCTCATACCAGCCGTCCTGCTTCAAGCGTTGCATGATCTCCCGGCTAGACATAAGACGGGATACACACGTTTTACACACTTGTCAACTAGGAGTTTAGAGGGGCCCAATCGTCGCGCCTGCGGTTCCCGCCGCTTTGAGAGAAGCAAACAGCAAAGTGGTTCGACTGGTGCTGCCGGCGCCGGTAGCGGAGCTTGGTGCTCCCCTACTCTCCCGCGCAAATCTGCAACCTAATTGTTAGAAATATTGGTAGGGGCGGTGGGGATCGAAACGGCATCCCCTTACTTCTAAGTCTCATCGACTGAGGGCGTTACCAGCCGCACCTCGAGCCAATTATTAGAAATGTTAGAAGGAGTTGGCAAAGCCGTGAAGCTGGGAAGTTCAAAATCGCCCTTGCGCTGCTCCACCTATTGAAAATGCTCGTAAAACACTGTGTTCTGGTACCAAGATGGTCCCAACTGAAGTGAATTGGTCCCAAAGTGGTTCTCTTTTTCCGAGGGAAAACGCGTTGGCCAATCAATGTGCCCATACGAGAGCGCTGGAGAAGCTCTCCGTAGGCTCAATAAGAGCGGAGCTTTCGTCTTGGCTAGAAAGTTCACTGGGCAAATACTCAGCCATGAAGCACTCCTCACGAATCAACAAGGTGATTCAGGCATGTGAACTTGAAGTGCAGAAACAGCAACTTCCCCCGTCTCTTCTCGCACTGTGCGAACGATGCGCCACCTGCTCCTCGTCCAATAAGCCCGCAGTCATCTACGCAGCCGTCTTACATAGACGGACCGGATAATGGGAAGCGACAGAAGCCACAAGACCATGACCGCGTATCCGATCCAGGAGTAAGCTCTGTACCTGCTGCTTTCGGTGGCAGCTTTTATGGGATCGAAGGTGTGCAGTTCATGCTGCGCAAATGGAGCGGCCGAGCTGTACCATCCATACCAAGCGAAAAGTGCGCAGAGCGCTGCCATGGTAGAGTAAAACAGTAACTCGGGAATACGTTGGAAAGCGAACGCCGCGAAAACAGCAAACACCAAGGCACAGACAAACAACCAGAATAAGACGATTTCAGATGTCTTCGCCGTTTGGCCATGTGAAGCGTCTCTTAAGATACCCGCTAGGACAATCACCAGGAAGGAGGCGTAAACAGCCCGATATAACAGCAAAATTAGTTTCATAGTCGCGCTTCCTATTGCGGAGGATTATATTAGACGTAAATCGGCGCGAATCGTAGTATCCCTGCGCAACCGAAGCAAGTCTGGGTAGTTCTTAAACCTGTGGTGTCTATGGAGACGCGGGCCGTAGATCAACAATCGCCAATCGAATGACAGTGGACACTGAACATGCTGGGGACGTCATTCCTGTGCCAATTCTCAACGCTTCGGTCCAATTTCGGTCCAAAAAGGCGCATGTGGTATACCGTTTTTCGAGCGTCGGTGAACGAAGGTCAATAGAATCAGGATTTTGGTAGGGGCGGTGGGGATCGAACCATCAAGCCTATTGCAAGCACGGAAGTTATTCATTCCACGTTCGGACAAAAACCATAAAAACGACAGAACAGCCGAACTGAGGTACACGGCGGGTACACGGATGGCATGCTCACGCAGCCAAAATCAAGCACGGCCCTCTCGCTCGGGCATCTGCAACAGAAGTCCGAAGAATCCAGCACTCAAAAGGTGAGGCATATCGGTCAGTACGATAGTGTTCTCCATGAACACCAGTATGCTACCGTTTCCGCTGTTACAGTACTTCATTTGCTACAGGGCCTCCGGCACTTTGCAAGATGCAGCTGCACAGTACGCCAATCCGAGATCGCATGGGCCTACTAGGTTTATTGCTTTGCCCCAGAGTGGAGACCTGCAGTCGGACTAATTTGGCTTAAGGATTGGCGAAGCAGAAACTGAGCATTCGGAAGCTTCCCATTCCAGTGGTTCCAGAGCTCCGTTCGCTGGGCCTCGAAGCGGTTGGCTTCGTCGGAACGGCCGGCACGCCGGAAAAGGCTGACCTGTGCGGTCCAAGTGCGGGAGAGGCAGGTTGCGTCGCGGAGATCATTCTGCAGGTCGGGTTTCCATGCCATCATCCTGTCCGAGAGATCCTGGTAGGCGTCGGTCGCTTTGTTCGTTTGGTTGGTCTGAGCGTAGTGATCGGCCTGAGCCCGCAGAACATCGTAGGTGTCGCTCATCGGCTCGACTTTGGCGGCGGGATATCGACCCGCTTGCTTGAGCAGTTCGAAGGCCCGGGCAATTCGCCGCTCTGCGTCCCCATCGTTACTCATCCAGCGCGCAGGATATGACGAAGCCGCCAATAATCTAGCTTCATCGCGCTGCGTGCTGACATTCGTGTTCGCCTCTCGTATGCGCGCGATCGCGTGATCGTAGACTTCCAGAGCTTCCCGCGGTTCGCTGTGGCGGAGAATATTGCCGATCTCCAACCCGATGGTTGCCTCGGAATGGCGGCTGAGATAATCGATATGGTCGGTTTTCGCCAGTTCTTCACCGATTTTCATCCCTTTTTGGAAGAGGGCAAGCGCATCTCGACTCCGACCGAGGCTCGGTTCGGCATCCTGCTTTCCTAGAATCATTCCCTGTGTGTATAGCGCGTTGGCCAGATTGATGCGTAGCGTTGCGTGTCCGCTGGCGGCTTGCTCCTCCTGGAGTTGAGTTGTCTCTTGAGCAGCTTGCAGCGCTCCATCCAGATCGCCTTTCTGCCAGCGCGCCATTACGATCGCACCAAGGATGCTGCCACGAACTCCATGAGCTGCCGCAACCGGTTCGATGATATCCATCGCACGCTGACTGGTGCGTAAAGCATCGTCGAAAAGCCTCGCGTCGTCATAGAGACTCGCAATGTTCATCTCAAAATAACCCATGCTGTAGATATCGGTCGGATCGACATTGCCGCTATTCATGTAGCGTTCGACGCGCTCTGAGGCCGTAGCGGCCCGAGGCACCATTTCGTCACTGCGATTCTGCGCGTCGGCCAAGTTCATCAAATCGTGGGCAATCGTCGCTGAGATAAACAAACCTCGCCTGCTCTTGGGATCAACCCTTAATACGGAATCGACGAAGGTCTGCGCCTTGTTGAGACTTGCTTCCGCTTCGGCAAACTCGCCGAGATTAGGCGATGTGGGATCACCTTGAGCGTGTGCCACGCGCACATAGGCGCGGGCGATTTCGAGTGCCAGATCCTTGTCGCCGTGGACGTCGCTGCCCAACAAGGTCAGATATTGCAGCGAATCGGAAACTATCTGCATTCGGAGTTTCGTCGAACCTGGCATACCTCTGAGTTTTTCGTCGAGTCCTATGAATTTAAGGGCCAGTTGCCGCACCTGGTCGAACCGGCGTTCTGCAATTTTTCGCTCGCGATTGGCGATTAACAATCCGATGGAGAGGCTGCCGATGACGAGTGCGAGGCCGGCGGAGATCAAGGCTACTGCGGTGCGGTTGCGGCGCGCAAACTTTGCAGTGCGATAGGAAAATGTATCGGGCCGAGCACTGATCGCTTCGTGTTTAAGATAGCGGCGAAGATCGTCTGCCAACGCGGTCACGGAAGCATACCGGCGGGTGTGGTCTTTTTCGATCGCTTTCATCGTGATGCAGTCGAGATCGCCGCGCAGGGCCCCAGCCAATTGCTTCGGTTCTGTGCCTCGGGCTTCGGCGGTGGCGACCGATGTGTCGCAGTCTGCACTGACTCTCGCGCTGGGCCGTACTGGATCACGATCGCGCAAACCCCGCAATATTTCCTCAAGCGGCTTGTCTTTCCAGTCTTTCGTCTCGAAGGGCAAGCTCCCCGTCAGGAGAACGTACAGAATCACACCCAGCGAATAGACATCGGTGCGCGTGTCTACGTCCGATGAGCCAGGATCACATTGTTCGGGGCTCATGTAGCCGGGCGTTCCGACAAAATGTCCTATGCGCGTGTTGATTGTCCCGTTGGTGATTTCACGGTTGATGCCTTTGGCTAGTCCGAAGTCGATAATTCGCGGAACGGGCTTGCCATCGACTTCGGTGACCAGAATGTTTGCCGGTTTAAGGTCGCGATGAATGATGGCTTTCTGATGCGCGTGCTGCACGCCTTCGCACACCTTGATCAACAACTCCAGCCGGTCGGCGATATTTAATTTCTTCTGGTTGCAGTAGTCGGTAATGGGCACGCCGTCGACATACTCCATCACGAAGTACGGCTGGCCCTCGGAGGTAGCTCCGGCGTCGAAAACCTTGGCGATCGCCGGGTGGTTCATGACCGCGAGAGATTGCCGCTCGGCACGGGAGCGATGGAGAAGCGTCTCGTCGTACATACCCCAGCGGACCAGTTTGAGTGCAACCTTCCGTTGCAGGGGCGCGCTCTGCTGAGCCAGCCACACTTGCCCCATTCCGCCTTCGCCAATTTTCTTCAGAAGCTGATACGAACCGATGAACCGGCCTTCGATGTTTTCCGGCGGTCCCGGCTGAAGTGGGAATTGCGACAGATCACTGCTGGATTCGTGTGCCTTGATTAGCGACTCTACTTCTTGCCGCAGAGACTGGTCATCTCCGCACGCTTGATCCAGAAAGGCAGCGCGCTCACTGACGTTGCGTTCCAGTGCGCCCCCGAAAACCTCCTTAATCTTTTCCCACTCCTGCTTTGATTCCACCCTCGCCTCGTTTCATCTTTCGAGACAGCCAGGCGCGGGCCATACTCCAGTCCCGCTTTACGGTTGCCGGGGAAACACCGAGAGTGGCGGCAGTTTCTTCCACCGTTAATCCAGCAAAGAAACGGAGTTCGACGATCTGACTCTGCTGCACATCACGCTTGGCGAGCAGTTTGAGGGCAACGTCAAGCGCCACCACATCCATGCTTTCATTCATCACGATGCCGTGTTCGTCGTGGAGGGTGACCTTGCAGTCGTTCCCACGCTTTGCTGAGCGATGGCTTCTGGCGTAGTCGACCAGAATCTGGCGCATCAGGTTGGCGGCCAGGGCCACGAACTGTCCGCGGTTTTGCGTTTGAAAAGGGCCTTGTCGCATAAGCCGAAGGAAGGCTTCATTGATCAGCGCAGTGGTTTGCAGCGTGTGGCTCGGACGCTCTCCGCGCAGGTAATGGTGCGCCAAACCATGGAGCTCGCCGTAAACCAGAGGCACCAAGGCATCCAGGGCTTTCTGGTCGCCCGCCCGCCAGTCAGCTAGCAGTTTATGTAATGATTGGGGCGGAACTTGCTGCACACGCACCCCCAGATTGCCGACCACGATAGCCTTTCCCGTACGGCCCAGTCAACTGAGGCCCCGGCTGAGGCCCCGGCGAACGTTTTTCTCAGATTCCCAACTTTTTTGAGCCTGTTTGCCCTTCCATTCCGCCTTTACTAATAGGCGGGGCACAGCACGGAATCGCCAGCCTCAGAGGAAGCTATGAAAAAGCGGGTGCTGAGCTTGTTGTCGACTGTAGCCGCGGTAATCGGAGTTTGCGGCTGCGGCGGAGGTTCAGTTGCTTCGGGCTCGTCTGCTTCCACGCCGACTCCGCCTAACGTAAGTGTCATAGTCACACCCAATTCCGTCACGGTGTTACGGGATGCGACACAAGCCTTTGTGGCCAAGGTCACGGGAACGACCAACACTGTGGTCACTTGGAGCGTGGAAGAAAGCTCTGGCGGCACGATCGACAGTGCGGGCCTCTACACGCCTCCACAGAATGGGGCTGGCAACTTTCATATCATAGCAACGAGCCAGGCCAATCCGGCCGCCTCTGGCGCAGCCGTAGTGACTGTTCCGATGCCCCAAATAACGATTGCCCCTGTGACGGTTACACTGTCTCCTGGCGGTACGCGCACGTTCGCGGCAATTGTCTCAGGGCTGACCAATACAGCTGTAAATTTCACAATTCAGCAGAGCGCTGGGGGGGTAATAAACAGCGCCGGACTCTATACCGCACCGACTGCTGCCGGTTTCTATGATGTCGTCGCCACCAGTATCGAGGAAACGGCGATCACCGCGAGTGCAACCGTTACCGTGACGACCTCTTCAAGTAGATTTACGCCTACCGGGAGTCTCAACGAGGCACGGGGCCTGCACACTGCCACCTTGCTGCCGGATGACAAGGTGCTCGTGGCGTATGGCTCAAACAGTAGCTCATACACCAACGCAACCGGTTACGTGGGCCTCTCCTCGATAGAAGTTTACGACCCTGGCACGGGCACGTTTGCGGAGATCGTCGGAGAGGATGGCGCAGGGATATATGGTCACACCGCGACACTATTGCCAAACGGAAAGGTTTTGCTCGCCGGGGGCTTTGTAAACTCTGTTTGGGACTACGGAGGGATTAGCGGCTCAACCAACGAGGCAAATCTCTACGACTCGGCCACTGGTGTATTCAGCGGGACAGACAACATGACCGCATCCCGCGGGGACCATACGGCGACTCTGCTGGCAAATGGCAAAGTACTGATTGTAGGAGGGGCCGATCAAGATCCAACTGGAACGGGCTTGGCAAGCGCAGAACTTTATGATCCAAGCACTGGCGCTTTCACTCAAACGGGAAGCATGGCCGTGGGGCGCTTCCTGCACACCGCAACGCTTCTGCAAAATGGAAAGGTGCTCATTGTGGGTGGTGCTCTGACCTCTACATCAGCCCCGGTTGCCACGGCGGAAGTCTACGACCCGGCCACTGGCACTTTCACTATGACCGGCGCAATGGCGACGGCCCGCGAACAACATACAGCAACGCTTCTCCCCGACGGCAAGGTGCTAATCGTTGGCGGCACAACCTCCACGGGCTCAGGTGATTTGCAACCGACGGCAACAGTGGAAGTTTACGACCCAGCCGCTGGATCGTTTTCAGTTACCGGATCGATGTCCGAAGCCAGAACTTACCACACGGCGACGCTGTTACCGAGCGGCAAGGTGCTGGTAGCAGGCGGCGGCGATGAAAATTCCACCGCTGAGATCTACGATCCGACAACTGGTGCTTTCAGCATTACCGGTGGGATGGAGATTGGGCGCTCGGGACACGCCGCAACGCTGCTCCCGAATGGGAGCGTATTGGTTTCGGGCGGCGGTATTTTTGCCGGTCTGGCGTCCGCGGAGTTGTATCAGTGAATAGGATGACGGGCCCCGGGCCAGATAGACCAATGCAAGCAAAAAAACAGAGAAGATGAGAGCACCATGATTTCCAAAATGTTTCACATCGCTTTAACGATTGTTCTTGCCAGCTTTGCGCTCAGTTCCGCTGCTTGGGCAGCGACCTGTTCAAATGCCTCCCTGAGTGGCACCTACGGGTTTCAGCACGGCACCACGGATAGCAACGGCATCCCTGACAGCGCCGCCGTGACCCAGCTCACGTTTGACTCAACCACAGGCACATTTACTGGAGAGACCACAGCATCCCATGACGGCCTGATTGTCACCGTGCCTCTCACCGGAACGTACACAATCGCCTCGGACTGCACCGGCACGGGTACACCCTCGGGAGGGAGCCCCTTCTCCATTGTAGTTACGTCAAAAGGGTTTCTGGCCCTTCACGCTCTCTCGGAGGGATTCGCCGTGAAGCAGGGCTCCCCGACCTGCACCAATGCCGCAGTTGTTGGTAGTTTTGGGTTTGAAACAACCGGCGTCTTCGTCGCCGGCGCGCCCGTCACAGGACCGGTGGCATTCATCGGTCAGTTGAAGTTAACGATCAACCCTTCTGGAGAAGGAGTGATACGCGGACGAGTGGCGGGTAGCGAGGATGGCACGTTTCTACCATTCGCAGAAGTGACAGGGTCTTACTCGGTCGATGCCAACTGCCAGGGCACGGCCACCATAACACCGAAGGGCCAGTCCCCCCTGAATTTCAGCTTCGTGGTTGTGGACTGCGGGAAGGAAATAATTGCCGTTGAGACGGACGCGAACACGGTTGTCAGCGGCACTTTGGTGAAGGACGTCGATGCCAGCGGTGAGTCGGAGGCAACGAGTGTGCGTCGAGGACAAGAATTCGCACAAATCGCGCAGCCGAAAGAAATCAACGAATTACCGAGAGCGTTTCGCAAAGATAACACATCGGTTATCAGGCGGTGACTCAGATGAAAAACTGGGCGAGCACTTTATGACTTCTTTCAGCTCTCGTTCTTCTCTGTGGGTGCACGGGGGGCCCGGTTCCCACAAGATTGACCCCAACCATCCCCAAGGAGCGCAACCATGAGGCGTAGTCCAAGTAGTCGCGTCACACACA
Source organism: Candidatus Acidiferrales bacterium (assembly GCA_963842585.1). Taxonomy (GTDB): domain Bacteria; phylum Acidobacteriota; class Terriglobia; order Acidiferrales; family UBA7541; genus Acidiferrum. The sequence continues at coordinate 345,544 of CAWJHG010000005.1, read as the reverse complement.
GCATAGCGATCGCCGGACTGTTGGCCGGCCTGGCAGCGATCCTGGCAGTACCACTGTCTGCCCAAGCGGGGCACCAAACATATCCGTACTACGACATCACGAAGGAAGTCACACTTAACGGCACAGTCAGCAGCGTGCTCGACCATCCCTCCGCCGGAATGACTCCCGGTGCGCACCTAGTACTCGCAACCCAATCCGGCACCATCGATGCGAGCTTGGGCAGATGGGGTTTGCAAGGCAAGGGAGCTTTGTCTGTCGCCCAAGGCGAGGCGGTTGAAGTGACCGGCGTGATGAAGAATCTCAAGGAAAAACAGGTGTTTGTCACCCGCACGGTCAAGGCACGCGGCCAGGTATACCAGATCCGGAACAAGTACGGTATCCCCTATTCGCCACAATCCCGTGATCGCGCCAGCGAGCAGGCTGCGCAGAAACAAGAGTCGCTATGAATCGGAAACTTCATTCAAAAATCGCCGTCCCAGTCGCTTCGATTCTAGCCTTTAGCACCACGGTATTCCTTGTTGGCTGCGGCGGTTCCTCAACGCCTCCGCCTCCGCCTCCGACCATAGCGATCGCGGCACAATCCGGCGGATACGTCACCCCACAACCGGTAGGGAGCCCGTTCGGCACGTTCTCGGTTTTGGTCACTTCAAACGGCTCGCCGTTGGGCGGCGCTTCGGTGACTTTCACGGCCCCATCGACGGCGGACGGTACGTTCATGAGCAACGGGACGGCCGGGGAAAAGCAAACCACTGGGGCGAACGGCATAGCCACGTCGTCAACCTTTACTGCCGGTACGACGGCTGGCTCTTACAGCGTAACGGCCGCGACCTCGGGGGCAGCCACTCCAGCAACATTCGCTCTGACCGACAACGCCGGGCCGGCGACCTCCATTACTCCGACGCCGGCCATTGAGGATGTGACGGTAAGTACTACTTACCCAGCGCTCACCGCAACAGTCACCGATACTGACGGCAACCCGGTGCAGGGTGTTCAGGTGACGTTCACCGCTAACACGGGCACGACTGGCGCCACCGGAAGCTTCACGAGTACCGGCAACAACGTACAAATGCAAACTACCGGTGCGAACGGTCAGGCCATTGCCAGCGACCTTGTCGCGAACACAACGGCTGGCGGCTTCACAGTGACCGCTTCGTCAGGCACGCTGACGCCAGCCACCTTCAATCTAACGAACATTGCGGTCGGGACCCCCATGACAACCTACGTCTTCTACGCGAGCGGGGAAGAGGCCACCACTGCCTACTACGCCGTGGCCGGAGCCGTGAGCATCGATGCGAACGGCACTGTCGTCACCGGCGAACAAGACTATAACGATGCCTTGGGCCGTACATCAGGAGCCGGGAAAGGCACGCCCGACCCAATCAGAGGCGGAACGCTAACGGTTGACGTCTCCACCGGCCAGGGAACACTCAGTCTGACCATGGATGCGGGCTCGGCAGTCACCACAGAGACTTTCGGCATTCAGTTTGTGAATGTCAACCACGCACTCATCATCGAGTACGACGGGAATGCAACTTCTAGCGGAAGCCTGGACTTGCAGACCTCTGGGAACAGCGGCAGCGGAGCCAGCTTTGCCTTCACTCTGTCCGGTGTGGATCCCAACTATGACTCGGTCGCGTTTGGCGGTGTTTACACTACCATGGGTGGCAGTGGAGCTAAGGGCACGGTCGATGCCAACGACTCCGGAACCGTGTCAACGGGGACGGCCTTCAGCATATCCACATCAACCCCTGACACGTTCGGGCGCTCCGTTGTCACCGGGTTCACCAATCCTGTTTCTGCCACGGCGGTCACCTTTGCCTCTTACAGGGTAGGTCCGGAAGTCCTCCGGATCATTGACGTCGACGCTGACGATTCGATGGTCGGCTCTGCCTTTGGCCAGGGTACGGCCACCTTCAACAATGCCTCGCTCGGCGCGTCTGTATTCGGCGTGGCGGGCGACTTACTCAGTACGCAATACGCGGCGGCGGGTCTGTTCACCACCAGCAACTCGACCACCGATCCTGCGAACTTCTCGGGCACGGCCGACGACAACGAGCTGGATAACGCCGTCCAATCGCTCGATGCCGCGATCTCTGGCACGTATTCCCTCCAGATCAGCGGTATCAACGGGTATGGCAACTTCACCATCGGATCCAAAAACTTGGGCGACGTTCAGACGCTGCAGATTTACATGGTCGACCCAAATCTCAACATCAACGACCCCAATAACACCAGCAGCGGCCTGGGAGGGGCTCTTTTCCTTGACACGGACCCGATCCTCGCCAGCGGCATCGGCGTGGTGACACCGCAAACCGACGCTACCACCGCAGTTGCCGACTTCAACGGCAGCTATGCCGTTGGATGGCAGAATTTCAACGCCTTTAGCTCGAACACGAACCTAGATTTCATGGAGTTCGATATGCTCGCGCAGGGGACCATGACATCGGGCGGCGCATTGAGCCTGACCAACGGTCTGGTCAGCGATCCGTTAGAAACCTTGGGCTTGAGCGTGACCACGACGACCGGCTCGTTCACGGGTACACCGCTAGCGGACTCGGCGAATCCTGGGCGCTATACGATGTCAAAATCGAATAGGACGCCAAATCCACTTTCGGCCACAATCGACGGCGCAACCCGCGTTTTCGATCTGTCCATCTATCAGGCCAGTGGCACGCAGTTGTACTGGATTGAGATCGACAGCGACGGCGTGTTCCTAGGACCCCTAGAACAGCAGGGATCGCTAACCGGTCTGCCGGAGGCCCGAGGGGCCTTGGCCTCCATTCCGGCAGTTCGGTAAGCGGCGCAGTGCACGTCGACGGTTCGACCTGCTTTGATCCGCTGATCATTGTGGGTCTGACCGGTCCCTTGACCGACGGCAATATCTCCACTCGAGAACAGCGGACGTTCAGATACGCCGCCAAAGGCGGTCGGGAGACTCTTCTGAATCCGCGGTGTCTCCAGAGACGCGAGGCGCAGAACAACGATCTCCATTCGACTGGCACTGGACACCGAAAATACTGCGGACGTCATTCCCGTGCCAAATCTCGCCTTAAAGGATCTCCTTCCGAAATGTACTGAGTCTGACTTCACGCTCTGTTTATAGCTCGGCTTACGCAGCTGCCAGCCAGACAAAGGTCACTGGCAAGCGTTCGGTCCAATTTCGGTCCAAAAAGGGGGTTCTAGTGGGTCGTTTTTCGAGAGTCGGTGAACGAAGGTCAGTAGAATCATCAGGAATTTGGTAGGGGCGGTGGGGATCGAACACGACCCCCTAATTCTAAGTCCCGCGATTCGATGGCGTTGCAGCCGGCTACCAATTTCAATTGCTGATTCCGCTGCCTCTCCGAGTTCGGTTCCGAGGCCTGGCAGGGCACAGAGCAGCCTCTCTCGGCATATCGCTTAATTCCTAATTGATATTTTATAGCACATATGCTATAAACTGGGTGTTATGACACCGCACGGATTCAAATCTGCACGACTCGCCAAAGGCTGGAATCAAACCCAAGCTGCAGCCAGGTTGGGTATATCTCAGGCTCACCTGAATTGCTTAGAGCGGGGAAAGCGTCGCCTTACGCCTGACTTGGTTCGTCGGGCCACTGCGGTGTACGACTTGTCACCGGAGCTACTACCCACCCCTGAAGCCTTCACTCCCGAGCCTGTCAGTGACCACCGGCTGACTGAGATGCTTGCGCGTTTGGAGTATCCAGGCTTTAGGTATCTGGCCACGAAGACCCACAAGCAGAATCCTTCGGAATTCCTGCTCACCGCCTTGTCTCAGGAATGTCTCGACGCGCGTGTGGCGGCGGCTTTACCGTGGGTTGTTCTTAAGTTCGCTAAGCCCGATTTGTGGCTTGTGGAGAATGCCCGGAGATTCAATCTCCAAAATAAGCTGGGATTTCTTGTTACCTTGGCCAGGCGAGTAGCTGAGAACAGGAATCACCTGCGACTCTCTGAATTGAGTCGACTGGAACAGAAGCTGGAAGAAAGTCGCCTGGTAAAGGAAGATTTTCTCCCGCGGCCTCCTCGCACCGATTCCGAGAGGGAATGGCTAAGAGCAAACCGGACCCCCGACGCGGCGCACTGGAATCTCCTGACGCGCATGCGACCAGAGCACCATCAGTATGTCAATTGAGACACCGCTGGCTTCACCTTGGAAGGAATTCCTGGCAGAGATTGATGCGGCGCTAAACGAGCCGCTTGAGCTTCATTGCATTGGGGGCTTCGTTCTTGTCTATTTTTATGGTCTTGCTCGTACAACGGGAGATGTCGATTACTACGCCGCGGTCCCTGCACACTTCAACCTGCTTGAGGCAGCAGGAGACGGTTCGCGCCTTCATCAAAAATATGGAATATGCCTCCACAAGGTCACCGTGACGAATCTGCCGGAAGAATACGAATCGCGTTTGCTAGAGATGGCCAAGGGGCAGTTCAAACACCTGAAGCTATTGGTACCGGACCCTTATGACTGCATACTATCCAAACTGGACCGAAACGGAGATGTTGATGTGAACGATGCAGAGCACTTGTTCCGATCACAAAATCTGGATCCGCAAGCGCTCCGCGAGCGATATGAGAAAGAATATCGGCCGTATATTATCGGCGACGTACCGCGAACGGACACTACACTGAAGTTGTGGTTAGATATCTTTACATCCTAGACAGCAACTGCAGTGGAAGTGGTAAACGTTCTTACGGGAAATCAACAAAACTCTCGATACTCAATGTGCCGAAGTTTCCCCGAGGTAAAGCCAGTTATTAGGTTGTTTCATTGCTTCCTTTTGAATTATCAAATAGTGTCCCGATGCGAGAAAGATGGCGTCGCCGTTGCTGCATCTTGCCTCCTGGCCAAATCGCAAGGTCGTTAGCGGAAAGGACAATTGGTAGGGGCGGTGGGGATCGAATTCCGCTTTACCAGTGTTCTCAAGAACTTTCAAAACATTCTACGGAACAAAAAGAAAGGACTTAACACTCAAGGGAACGCTTAATGCTGCCCCAAAGCTGCCTCGTTTTCATCCCGCCTTCCGAATAGGCAACAACATTTCAACCACTTTTCCGTGTGCTTCCCTCATTGCTTGTGGAACTGCCTGCGTGTAGATGTTCATTGTCGTTCGAATGTCGGCGTGGCGGAGCAATTCCTGCTGCACCTTCACGTCAACACCAAACGCTCTCAGTAAGGTTGAATACGAGTGACGAAATGTATGCCAGCCAACTCGCCCGATCTTGGCGGCCATTCCTGCCGGAACCAGATGATGCTCCTGCAGGCGACCTGGCCAATACGGTTTCCCACTCTCCGGATTTGCAAAGACCCAATCAGTATTCTTTGCCTCGGGAGTTGTTCTTGCCTTGTGCTGTTGTAGCAGTTCAGCAAGCACTGGATCGACAGGCATCCACTTTTTTGAATAAATTGTCTTCACTTCGTCTTCGACCCCAGCGACCCAAGAGCGCTGGATTCTTACACGCAAGTCATTCCAATCGAAATCACTCCACTTTAATCCCAGCGTCTCGCTCACGCGCAGTCCCAGGCAAGCTGTCACGATGCACATAGTCTTGCAAGGCTCTACAACGTGGTCGATAAATCGGCGAAATTCCTCGATAGTAAGAATTCGCGGTTCTCGCTCGCGCTTGGACGAACCTTTGATACGAACAAGGTTCATCGGGTTGATTTGGAATGGAATCAATTCCCACCGCATCGCCCAGTTGAACAAAATATGCATCATGCTACGAATATGCCCTTTGCTCTTCGGGGCAAGACTCAGGCTTTCGATCCACTGCTCGACAACCAAAGGCTTCATCTTCGCGAGAAGTACGTTTTTCCAATGCGGTCTAATGTAATTATTGATCCAGGATTGGTACCGACTCTGGGTTACTTTCCGCCTTGGAATCGCTTCTCGTATGTAGCGATCGATTATTGCTCCGAAGATGATTTCTTCATCGAGATGTGGACTGTTCATCGAAAGGCGCAGGCTCTCCGTCGCTTTCCACGCTTCGGATTTTGATGGGTACTTCAATACCGTTCCCACAATCACCGAATTTTCCTTTCGCCCTCCGTTTGGTGATTTGGATCTGAAAGTCCAAACCCAAACCTCAGGACCTCGCTTGCGGGGTTTCCTACGTATCCATCCGAACTGATACCGTGTCCGCTTAAACATTCACTTTGCCTCCTTAGTCAGCGGCACGGATGGCATCATGAATTTATCCGAGAACGCAGCCACGCGTCTAGCTCAGAAGCACGGAAATACCAATGACCTCCGACACGGTAGCCCGGCAGCTCTCCTCGCCGGGCGTACCGTTGCAGAGTTTTGACGTGTATGTCGCCTAAGAGGCGCGCAGCTTCCACGCTATCAATCAACGTTTCAAACGCGTCTATCCTGTTCTTTATGCGGGCTGGAGCATCGATTCCAGGAGATCCCGAGCAATTGCTCTCGTTCTCGCCTGTGGCCGCCCGAGTAGCGGCATGTCCTGTTACCGTTGGGCTAGAAGTCATTACTTCTTTCCCTCAAACAGATTGGGAGCGCTCAAGGATTGCTGCGAGTCGGTATTATCATCCTGCCTTTCAAGCCACTCCCTAAATTCATCGTCTTTGCGGAATATCAGTTTTAGCGCCTCGCTTACAACGTATGATTCGGTCGAGTCGATGAACTCAGCATACTTTGCGAGCCGCTGCTTCATGCCGCCCTCAATGCGAAGTTGCAATGTCTCATTCTTAGGCTGCTTCGGCGACGACTTCAGAATTGGCATTTTAATTTTCTCCTTTTGACAATGCGCCACTTACGGAAGAGCGCATGCAAACTCTTTATTCAGGTCGTACTCGACCTTACCGTGCGTCGATGTAGGACGCGACGTCAGGTTCGTCCGGCACTTCCGAACTGGGCGGGAGCGACCCCACGAACTTTTTGGGCGGCTGAAAGCCGAAAAAGTGGGGTCGCTCCCGCCCGATTTGAACCTTTTTTCCACGGTCACTTTTCCTTTCCTCGGCTTTGTATCTTTCCGGCTTCAGAGGACTTCAGGGCTTTGATGTATGAAGAATTTTAAATTTCAAAAAGTGAATAGCGTAATTCTTACAATCTTCAATCGAACTTTGCGGAGTCTTCACCGGGAGCAATTCGTCGCAGTAAGAATGTCGCGAAGCCGATGGTTTGTTTTCTTTCAATTGTTCCAACCTTCTAACGGATGCCTAGTTCACTGACACGACCGCTTTTCCATCCCCGATACAATCCTTCGAAACGCTACCCGAGTGCCCTTTCCATTCCCTGCCCTTTCCGCTCTTTGGACAGCGTTCGGTACCTGCATGGTTTTTGTTTTGCAGTTTGTTCCAGAAGGTGGTCGTGCGGCCGTCCCAGTGAGCATCAGTAAAAGCAAGGAATTGGCGGCTACAAAGTAGGCGGAATGCGTGGCCACGATGTAAAAAAATCGGACTTCAGCTTCCGTGTAGCCGAGGGACAGGAGGGCATCGATATGAACAGAGGCGATGTTCATAAGTGAGGATTCCTGTGCTTTTAATCCCAAACCTGACAACCTTCTAGAGCGGGGCGCGAGTGCCAGACGGCTGACCGGGATGGGTCTCTGGCCGGCTCACGGGAAGCTGTGACGAGAACTGCCCTCATCCATATTGAGGGGGGAAGAACGAAAAGCCTCACACTGGACCTGATGGGATTTGCCCGGGAATTCCCCGTGAAGTATCGGAGTTTCCGCGTTAACCGGAATGGTTTTATTCCGAATCAGCGAGCTTTATGGCCTCGCTTGAGGCTGCGTTTGTATTGGAGCGGATTGACAGGAGGTGGCCGGAAGGCCACTAACCAGGGAGACGGAGCTCTAGCAGCCACCTCACCGGATCGCGGATATCGCCCCGTGTGCAGCAGCTATACGTTGGCGGGCGTAGACTGACCAAGGGTCTGTGGGATCGAGCTTGAGGTAAGCCTGCCAGTGTTCGCGCGCTTCTCGAAATGCGCGAAGTTTTTCGCATACGAACGCTAAATTATAGTGGGCATCACCATAGGAAGGATTGAGGATTACAGCCTGACGCAGGTGCCGGCGCGATTCTTCGAGTTCGCCCATTTCTTCAAGGACACTACCAAGGTTGAAGTGCACCAAGTAATCTTGCGGCTGGACGGCAAGCGCCCGCTGAAAATACTCTGTGGCTTTCTCGAAATTTCCATCTTCATAGAAAAGGGTTCCGCAGTTCAGCAGCGCAGCGACATTGTGGGGATCGACATCCACGCAGCGGTCATAGGCGTTGATCGCCTCGGCTTTGTTTTTTACGTCGGCTTCGTAAGATAGGGCCATTGCAAGCCAATCTTCAGCGCTGCGCTGAGCAATGAATCGAACACTTGCATCAAGCTCTCGCGTTTCAAAATTCAATGCAAATTGACCTGAGAGCGGCTCAAGCCTACCGGAACCGTGCTCCACGAGAACTTCCTTGCCGTCCGAAAGAATGCGAAGTTCGCAAAGCGGGGTTTTAACCTGCGAAAGTTTTTCGTTGAGGGCAAAGAGCACGCGCTGTAAACGGCCCGCAGATACACCAGTTTCGGTCAACTGCTTAATCATCCGCAAACCGATCAGATCGCGAAAGTCATAATAGCGCACGTCCTGGTCGGTACGGGGGGAGACTAAGCGCAGGCGGGCCCAGTAGCCTAACTGTTTTCGAGTCAGACCAAGGATGCGTTGCACGTCATCGGGCGAGAATCTATCCGTGGCACCCATCAAGAATTAGCCGACTGCTTTCTTACCCCGTTTTTGGGCTGCAGGCACCGGTTGCACGGCTCGAGCAGGAGGTTTCTTGCCTGAAGGCACGGCGACTGGACCAGTCTGTGTCGAAGAGGCCACCGTCATTGCCGGGGAATGCTGTTCTGCGATGCTCTTCTTGAGGGCTTCCATCAAATCTATCACGGGTGCCAGTTGGGGCTGCGGAGTCCCGATAACTTGCTGGCCCTTGAGCTTGGCATCGATCATGGCGCGGACATTTTCAGTGTATTCGTCGCGGTATTTATCTGGTTGAAAAGGAACTGCAAGGCTTTCAATAAGCTGCTCCGCAAGTTTCTTTTCCTGATCTTTAACTTCGATCTTGTCCGTGGGAATCTCCTCGGCGGCTCGAATTTCGTTGGAATAGAACATGGTGTGCAGCGTTAGTGTTTTGGCGCCTGGACGGATAATGACGATATGTTCCCGTTGGTGCATAGAGAGCTTGGCGATTGCCCCATAGCCAGTTTCCTTCATGGCCTTCATCAGCAATGTGTAGGCCTTCAGACCAGCATCTTCCGGGGTGATGTAATAAGAAGAATCCAAGTAAAGCGGATCCATCTCATCGAGCTTTACGAATTCGATGATCTCCATCACGCGCGCTGATGGAGGTTCAATCTTGTCGAGATCTTCTTCGCTAAAAAGGACATATTGGTCTTTATCGTACTCGTAACCTTTCACGATCTCGGAGCGTTCCACGTTGCGATTGCAAACGGGGCAGAAAAGCGGTTGCTTGAGGCGCGAATGGCAAACGTTATGGAGTTGATTAAAGCTGATTCGCTCGCCCCGGGCAGCGGCAAACATACGCATAGGAATGGAAATTAACCCAAAGGTCAGGTGGCCCTTCCAGACAGTGGTAGCCATAGCGAGACTCCTTCCACAAGGGGAATTGGCCGCAAACGAGTATTTAAGGTTAACGATCACCCTTGCCGGATGCAAGCCAAAAAAACGAGCTAAAACGTGCCAAAAGGCACATGAAACCTTGTCGAATGCCTAAGATAGAATGCGTCTATGGTAAAGATTACGAAACTGGAAGAATACAAAAGGAAGCGACAATTCGACCGCACACCCGAGCCTTCAGGGACGGAAAGTACTCCCAAAGCTCAGAATACTTTCGTGGTACAGCAGCACGCCGCGCGCCGCCTGCATTATGATTTTCGATTGGCTATTCAGGGCACGCTGAAATCGTGGGCTGTGCCGAAAGGCCCTTCTCTGAATCCGAACGACAAGCGCCTGGCGGTTCAGACCGAAGATCATCCTCTGGAGTATGCCAATTTCGAGGGCAATATTCCCGAGGGCAGTTACGGTGCAGGTACTGTGATGGTCTGGGACCGCGGGACATTTCAAGTGGAGGGCAAGTTAGACGCCGGAAAGCAATTGGAGCATGGCGAAATTAAATTTGCGCTAAACGGTGTAAAGCTTCGCGGCAGCTTTGTGATCGTCAAATTGAAGAACAGCGAGAAAGGCAATGAATGGCTGATGATCAAGCACAAGGATGCCGCTGTTGATCCAATATGGAACATCGATGATCACGGCGGCTCTGTACTGACGGGACGCGGCCTTGATGAAATCAAGATGGATGGCCCGCCGAAACGCGGTCCAAGTCCGCTGCATCCCACAGAATTACTAGGGGCACGGAAGAACACGATGCCCGCGCGGATAGCACCAATGTTGGCCACGGTCTCGAGACGGCCTTTCTCTGATCCCAACTGGCTTTTTGAAATAAAGTGGGATGGAGCGCGCGCAGTCGCACGAATCAACGATGGCAAATTGAAGTTGCAAGCGCGGTCTGGCGCGGACATCACCTCGCAATATCCAGACTTGGCCGGTCTTCCAGGAGCGTTCAGCGGACGCCAAGCTGTGATCGACGGAGAAATTGTAGTGCTGGATAGCCGGGGGCGAAGCGATTTCGGAAAACTGCAAGATCGGATGCATGTGCGCAATCCTGGGCAAAAGCTGCTTTCCGAGTTTCCTGTGGTCTATTTCGCGTTCGATCTTTTGTATTGCGATGGATACGACCTTCGGTCCGCGCCGCTACTTGAACGTAAACTGCTGCTCCATCGATTCCTGCACACCTCCGAGAGAATTCGTTATTCCGATCATCAGGTGGAAAAAGGGAAAGAATTGTTTCAAGTGGCAAAGCTAAACGGGCTGGAAGGCGTCGTTGCGAAAAGAATCGATAGCCTGTATGTCAGTGAACGCAGCTCGAATTGGCTCAAGTTGAAAACATCGAAGACCATCGATGCCGTTGTGGGTGGCTGGACGGCTCCTCGTGCTCCGGGCGCCCCATTCGGTTCGCTGCTACTGGGTCTGTACGAGGGAAAGAACTTGCGTTTCATCGGACATGTTGGCAGCGGATTCGACGGCAAAACTCACAGGGAAATTGCCGCGAAGCTAAGAGAGTTAGAGGTAAAGAAATGCGCCTTCGACATAGCTCCCGGAACAAACACGAAAGGAACCTGGGTCATGCCTAGCCTGGTCGCGCGCGCGAGTTTCAGCGGCTGGACGCAAGAAAATAGGTTGCGTCATCCCGTATTCCTGGGGCTGCGAAAGGAGGCAAAGCCGGAAGAATGCCGCTGGAAAAGCGAAGTTCCGGCGCCTGAAACGACATTGGAGCCTCCCAGCGTGGTACATGCACCATTCGCAGTGGGGAAAATCTTAAGTACGGAGGCGCAGATTGAAACGGAACTCTTTAAAGGCCATGCGGATAACGTCACCCTGGAACTGGACGGCAAGCGATTCCGGCTGGGCAATTTGAACAAAGTGTTTTTCCCGGAATCGGGCTACACGAAACGTGACCTGCTCGCCTACTACTACAGGATAGCCAACTATGTTCTGCCCTTCTTGAAGGATCGTCCTTTGGTGTTGCGGCGGTACCCAGACGGCATTAAGGACCAAGCGTTTTTTCAAAAAGATTTGCGCGAGGGGCTTCCCGATTGGTTCAAGACTGTGACCATCGATTCCGAAACGAGGGGCGGACACATTCACTATGCCATCGCGAATGACCGGGCTTCTCTGCTCTACCTGACTGGGCTCGGCTGCATCGACCATAATCCTTGGAGCAGCCGCTGCGACGACCTCAAGCATCCAGATTACCTCTTTTTTGATCTGGATCCCTCTGAGGGAACAGAGTTCTCTGTGGTCCTGAAGATTGCCAAGGCGGTGTATGAAAAGTTGGAGGAATTGAAACTGAGTGTATTTGTGAAAACCTCGGGCGCAACGGGAATACACCTTTATCTTCCGGTTGAGCCTGTCTATACCTACGATCAATTACGCACTTTCGCGGAGATCGTGACACGCTTGGTGACCTCAGAACACGCGAGCCTAGTTACGAATGAGCGGATCGTGGCGCGACGCCCGGTTGGCCGGGTGCTGATTGATGTGCAACAAAACGCTCAAGGTCGCCCACTTGTTGCACCCTACGTGGTCCGCGCGTTTCCGAAGGCGCCTGTTTCTACCCCCCTGCTGCCCCGCGAGCTGCGGACAGGCATGACACCCGAAAAGCTGAATATGAAAACGATGCCCGAACGTCTGAAAGTAAAAGGTGATTTGTGGGCCGAGTTCTGGGAGCGGCGCCAGCGGCTGGAAAATGCTATCAAGCAACTTAGTAGCAAGATTGCGCCCAAGGCGAAGGAACAGGAGAGCAATCTGACCGATTTATCGTGAACCCATCATTGTGACGGACGCAAGCGTGTGGAGAGCCCAATGCAGATTTATATCGGATGGTGTTGCATCGACCTGTCGAATGCACCCGGCTAACCGGACAGCTGTCCGGTAACGGCGTCAATCGGGACCTAGACTGACCCCTTGGAGACCTATCGAGATTGCACAACGTCGTGTGTGGTATCCTGCGGCGCATGCCCTCCCAACTTCCGATTAACGCCGAAATCAAACTCACGCAGTCCGAGGTCTATTGGGCCAACGTTTATATAGTTGCCCAACAACTGCGGGTATTTTTGTGGATATGGGTTGGCGTCGGAGTATTGATGGTTTTCTTGTACTGCCTAGCTTTGATAAATCCGCATCCAGAAATTGAGTGGCAAGAAAACCTTCGTGGGGCGAAACCTCTCTTGTTTGCTCTTGTAATCCCGCTCTTCCTTGTGTTTCTCGGCCCAATGCTGAATGCGCGAAAATTTTTTGCTGACCCACGCAATGTCCAAACCACCCGATATCAGTTCTCTGACTCTGGTGTGCTCATAGAAGATTCAACCGGGAACGGAGAGCTTAATTGGACGGCGTTCGTAAAGGCCAAGGAAACTCGTTCTTGCTTTCTGCTATATGTGACTAAAGCATGGGCTCGCGTCATTCCGAAGCGCTGCCTGGCGGACCAAGCGGAGGTCACCGCTCTTCGTGAACTCGTTCGCAAGCATTTGCCGGAATCTTAATTCGTGGACGCAAGTAATTTGAATCTGGGGTTCTGATACGTACTTGGGCGGTTACGGCGTTTACCAGGAGTAACTCACGGCGCTCGTCGCTTGCGACATGTTAGAATTTCGCCCGATGAGTGACCCTCTGAGCATTCCCGACGACAAAAGAGCAGGCAGCGGTCACATCAGTTTATTTGACTGGCCGCCAGAGCATCCCTGGTCCTTTTGGGTCGTCGTCGCGGTCCTAGTGGCCCTAAATGGTTGGTTTGACTACTATCACCCGAGAGGGATTCTGTTCGACATCATCATCGTCATCATTTGGGCTGTCAAAAGCGATATGAGGTCCCGAAACAAGTAAAGAAGCCTCAGACGGACCCTAACTTGAACTTTACCGGCAGCGTTTATCAGGCATGTGGATTGCTATAATTTACGCCATGCAAAGAGAGGAAACGCCATATCACGAAAGATTCCCCGCTGGGTCGGAAGTAAGGATAAGTGACAGAGCGAAGTTGGAAGATTTTCGGCGAACCTGGAAATTCCATCATCCTATTTCTGTAGAGCAAATTGCGTATGCGGGTACGCAAGATTCAGTCGTAGGTGTCGCTTTCTATCACGGTGGTGATGCCCTCTACCAATTGAAAAACGCACCCGGAAAATGGCACGAGGCACTCCTCGAATCGGTTTAGCTGTGGGCGATGATTCCGGCGAGCCTTGCCACTTGTACGGTAAGCGCGTTTACCGAGACCTTGCTGTCTTAAGTTGCTAAACTCTCTGCAACATGGATAAGACGGCGAAGCCGCAACTCAAGTACAGCTCCGACAAATCGACAATCGAATACTATTTCGAGCAGCGATTACTTTGGCAAGTTGCGGTGGACGGAGTTCTGATGGTGGCAGAATACACAACGAACGAAGGGCCTTGGGCTGACGATTACTTCTTGCTGTTTGTACAGGCTGACACTGACAAGTTGAGCTTGGCAAGGGCCAGCCTGTATTCGGATGGGATTGAGGAAGTCTTGCACGACCTACGGCAACGCTGGGCGGCGAACATCGAAACGCAGCTTCACAATTCGACGGAGTGGAAATCGCGTGTGCTGTGGCCGCCGGAACTGGCCGGAACGGAGTACTTTGACTTCCAGGAAGTTGAGCCTCAAACAATTGGGAGTAGACTTCGGAAGCTGGTTCTCGGCCCAGTCTACGAGTACTTTCCATCTCTACCGGTGCGGCAATTCCTACAATCTCGGATGAATCAGGTCTAGGACGAACCTTTCCGATTTGGCGTTAAGCAGAGTTGGCGGGTAAAAGGCGTCTTCGGATTGTCTTTATTTCTGAATGTCTATTTTGACGATGCCTAATCAACGGTTACCCACATAAACGTACTGTCCCAGCGGAACTTTCCATCGACGAAGAAGAAATACCCAAACGGCGTCGGGTCAGGGTGCTCTCCGTAGACCGATCTGCTTCCCCAGGCTGCGAGAAATACCTCAGGGGCTGTAACGAGGCTTGGATAGACCTTTTTGGCGTCTTGCTTCTTTACCGAAAAGTAGCCATCCTCGCGAGCAAACGCGGTCATCTGATTCTTGAGCCGCTCCTCCGATGCTATGAGATTGTCCTCGTACGTACGGGCTGTCTCCAACCCAGACGTCCCAAAATTTGCCAAATACCAAGCCCGAGCATCTGGAATCTCCAAATCCGTTATCATGGCTCGGAGTTCGTCCGATTTACCGAGTCGCGCCAACTCACGCATGTCTTTTAATTCTTGTTTCAGACCTTGCGTGCTATCAGGATACGGCGCATGATTTTTGGCTTCGGGTGCATGAACGCCTTGCGACCCGGCGCCAACGGCGACTATATGCGGGGCCAATGCCCATGCTGTGGTTGCCATCCAAAACATAGAAAGTAAGGCTCGCTTACATTGAGACATGTGAGATTCCTCCCAACTCGCGATTCAATCCTTTTGGCGAGAATACACCCGCTTTTCTCTTCGTAAGTCCTGGGAAGTTGGAAAATCGGAAAGGTTCCGGCTAGTACTTTAAGTTTCCGGTTTCAGCTGCGTTAATCAGGATCTTGCGTCAAACGAAGAACTGCGCGGATTGGAGGGATTTGTTTGCTTGAGCGGCCCACTGCGGATTTGCAACGCAAATCACAAGGCGAAAGTCGCTATCCGATGCGAACCCGTCAGTTGGGTACGCGCAGGTTGCGAAGAAGTCGATGGCGTCTTCCAGGCTGTTTTTCGCGTGCCAAGTTGTCATGATGGTGTCGCTGCTGTTGGGACCTGCGAACTTCTGCTCGCCGATATCATCCTCCACAAGAACCTCATCGACGATGTCATGAAACCTCGAGCAGTCTGGACCCCACGAGCAGAAATACACCATGCCCTGATTTAGGGCGGCGAGGGCAAAGTCGGAGACCATCTGCGTGCTTACGTCCGTAATATTCGCGGCTACGAACAGACGGAACCTCTTGGAGGGTATTTTCAGTGCGGTTGGCCAGTTCAAGTCTGGAACTTGAATGACCGCGAACCTCTTTTCTTGTGCCATACATCCAGCGTACCACCTAGTACCCACATGGACGGTAACGGCGTTAATCAAGACTTGAGTTTCTGGGTTGCACCGGCACTACTCTGGCGACGTTCCTGTTCTGAATTGAGGTACCTTAGATAGAGAGCCGCAGTTTTTTGACTCACGCTGTACAGTGACGTAGATGCGTCCAAGCAGCCTTTCCCCAAACGGTTGAAATCATCCGCAAGGTCACTCTTGCTTGCTGCTGAAGGTATTCTTGCTTGAGCGGAAGAAGTATTCGCACATAATGCAGCCGTTCTACTCGCGTCGGACAACCATTGGAACAACAAGAATCCATCAGGTCCATTAAAACTTAGCGGACGATATTTCATCATCGGGACAGCAGCGTCCAGCGGATAGGTTCGCAGATAACCATCTGGAGCAGTATTTCTGCTCTTTGCCAATAGTTCCCGTTGCTGATTGAACAGCGGCCTAAACTGCTGCCACGCAGTTTCCACCTCAGTAAGCAATTCCTGAATTTCGCTCGCCGAAGGAACCTTTGGCTGGTCTTGCGGCGAGACGCCGACAGCAAAAAGCAGTACCACAAACCATAAAATCAGAGCATCCCGAACAATTCGCATTTGGCCACTCCTCTCGCAACCGAGTCCTAAAGTATTTATACGCTAAAAACTTCTAGTCGATATGGGTATGGGAATGTCGGGGTGAGATGTCGGACTTTTATCACAACACGGCTCAAGTCATGATTAGTTGGAAAATCGGAAAGGTTCCGGCTAGTACTTTAAGTTTCCGATTTGGGCTGCCGGGACTTGGCTGGCGGGCGAGTGTCTTCACCACTTAAAAGCATCGATAAATAAGTGTTTTCCGACACTGACCAAAGGGGCAAATACAATTGTGCTCACCACCCAAATCTCGAAGAGATTAGTCGCAAAATTGAGATGCCACACCCAACGTATGGAAGCGAGAAGAGCAAAGATGACAATCCCATAGAGGAGCGTCTCGCGGACAAAAACCCAGGCGTTTTTCCTCGACCTTACAGACCATTCTGGTTCTGGATGCATGTTGTCAATAGAGAAGCACACGACCATCCGCGAAATCAAGTTTGTTCGCCAGGACTAGTATCCATCTTTCCGATTACCGCGTTTGAACGTAGCCGCTGGCGCGGCGGACGCTTCGCGTGCTATGCTCCTCACGTTATGCCGCACGGTCAGGCTTTTAACCTCGATATTCGCTTTTCTCTGATTTTCCTAAGCCAAGCAAAATCAATAAGCTGCAAACGAAAAAAGATTCAATTCCCATAGCCGTTAGCTCGACTCCAGCCATTAGCCCGCATCCACCGCAAACGCCAGCGGCCACCTTCAAACGGTTTTATCGAACGCGCGCGGAGTACCTCGCTGGCGTTCACCGCTCCGCGAAAACGCGCTTCCGATAAAACACTAACGTTTCCCAGGGTCGAAAATCACTGCGCCTGTGCTTGGCTAGGTTGAGGTTTCGGCGATTCGATCTGATATCCCAGCTGTCGTAGTTGGCGAATCATTCTCCAGGTGCGCTTGTATTTGGATTGTTGGATGACTGCCGGGCCCCGTTCTTCGTAAGGGGTAGCTTGATGCAAGATCAACCAGATCAGACGGCACTGTCGATGGGCGATGACCCCGATGGCTTGATTGTGTCCGAGGCGCGGGACACAACGGCGATAGACAATCTCGAAGATGCTTCCTTTGACTTTTATGGCCGCGTTGGCAGCCTGATTAAGCAAGCGTCGCATGTGGCGATTGCCCTTCGGAGATCGGTGGCTGTAGTTCACTCCAGCGCTCTCTTCGTCGCCGGGGCAGGCACCGACCCATGAGGAGAGGCATTTCCCAGAGGGAAACGTCGCTGCGGTAGGGCCAACTTCGGCAATGATCTGCTGCGCTGAGTCCACTCCGAACCCCGGAATCTCCGCTAGCCGTTGGACAGCATCGTGGTACGGATGGAGCAAAGTGGCTAGCTCCTGGTCCAGTTGACTGATCTGCTGTTCGAGGAACTGCAATTGTTCGAGTGTCATTTTCAGGAGCTGTCGGTAAACGGGCTTGAGGTCCGCGCACGCGCCGAGCGCATCACACAATTGTTCCGGCGTAGCGCGTAATCTCTGATGAGCCAAAGCGGCAAGCGCTGCAGGATTGGTTTCTCCGTCAGCCAGCGCCCTCAACATACGCCTGGCACTGACGCCTAGCAGATCTGAGACCAGGCTGGAAAATTTAATATGAGTCTCTTCCAGAAGTGACTCCAATTGGTTGTTTAACCGCACCACGTCGCGCCGCAACTGGTACTTCTTGCGCGTTACCGCTCTCCATAGACGCTGCTCCGGATCGGGCACAAAGCTCAGTGTTAATTCTCGAGCTACTAATCGTTTCACCAGTCGTTCAGCATCGACGAAATCTTTTTTTCGCCCGCGCCGTCCGCGATTGGACTGTGCCTGCGCAAGATGCAGCGTTCCAGACCTCCGCTTGGCTCCTTCCCGCTTCTCCCGGATCGGCTTCCAATACCTTTCCAGTGCTCCCCACACTGGTTTCCAATATTGCGCCGTTGATTCCATAACCACTTCCTCAGCCTCTTGCTCGACCAACCACGCAGCCAGCAAACGCAATTGTTCGGGGTTGGCGCCAAACATTCTCCGCTCAAACTGGTACTCACTTTCAACTTCGACGTTGGAGACAACTACCGCCAGCACCCTCTTGTGAACATCGATTCCCGCGATTCTGTAGGGCATAGACTCCTCCTAGCCAGGAGTGGAGAGCGTGCTGCAGCTACTCTAACCAGGGTCACGGGCTATCGGTGGTTCCCCTAAGGAAAACAGCGACGCCCAATTATTCGCTCAAACACGCACGCTCCGGATCAGACAGATGGACGGCCTCGAACTCTCCACTGATAAACTCGACCTCGCCGCTCTTGGCGTTTCGATCTTACCTCGAAGTGATTTTCATGAGGTTTCGCGGGCCGCTGCGGCCCTAAAGGACAGATGGGATGAGAAGGCCGGTCTCCAGCGGGATGCGATAAGCTCCCGATGTTCGACGTGCTCGAGGCACAAAAAAGGAGACCGGCGATGAAGAAGATTAGCACCATGCAAGCATTTAGTAATGAAATTTTGAAGGAGCAAAAGCTAACGATCGGGATAGATATAGGAGATCGTTGGTCGTTCTATTGTGTTTTAGATGAAGCAGGCAAAATCATTCTGGAGCAGAAAGTATCGACTACACCGGAAGCGATGAGGCAGACCTTTGGAAAAATACCGCGAAGTCTCGTCGCCATGGAGACAGGAACGCACTCATCATGGGTAAGCCGGCTGTTAACAGAGTTGGGGCACGAAGTGATCGTGGCGCACGCGCAAAAAGTGCAATTGATCACCAAGAGCAATCGAAAAGATGATCGGCACGATGCGCGAACCTTGGCACGACTGGCGCGGTTCGATCCCGAGTTGTTGGGGCCAGTGCAGCATCGCAGTGCAAAGGCACAAATTCATCTGACGGTGATCCGAGCGCGAGCGGAACTGGTGAGTGCGCGAACGGCCTTGGTCAACGCAGCCCGTGGGTTGGTGAAGCCCTTTGGTGAACGGCTACCCAAGTGTGGCACGCAGCAGGTGAGCCGGGAGCTGAGCGCTGGGTTGAGTGCAGAGTTGCGTGATGTTCTTGACCCGTTGCTTACAGAAATCGAATCGCTGAACCAGCGCATCCAGGAATATGACCAACGGATGGAGAAAATCGCCAAGGAAGTATACCCGGAAGTGTCCTTGCTCCAGCAGGTGAAGGGTGTGGGAACGCAGATCGCTCTGACCTATGTCCTGACGATCGAAGATCCGTATCGATTCCTGAAAAGTCGTGAGGTCGGCTGTTTTCTCGGGTTAAAACCTGGCCGAAGAGACTCCGGAGAGAGCAAACCGCAGAAAGGCATCAGCAAGTCAGGAGACCGGTATCTGCGAACGATGATGGTGCAAGGCGCGCATTACATTCTGGGACCGTTTGGAGAAGACAGTGATCTGCGGCGATGGGGACTGAAGCTTGCGGAGCGAGGAGGAAAAAACGCCAAGAAACGAGCGGTGGTAGCCGTGGCGCGAAAGTTGGCGGTACTGCTACATCGGTTGTGGGTAAGCGGAGAGGTATACGAACCACTGCGCAATAGCCAAAAAGCGATGCGGGCAGTGGCCTAGAGAGTTTCGATCCGAAACAGCCGAGCTCAAACCGCCAAGTCAGGTGACTGCGACTAGGTCCTGCGCCCGACTCCCACCGAAAAAGTGGGACGAGAGGACGATTACCAGGTAGCAGCACCTACTGAACGAGAACACCCACCTAGCACCGAGCGAATATCGCTCACCAAAGAGTGCGGATGGAAGGATGGCAACAGAGGCGGCTTGGCTGGTGAGGACTGGTTAGGAAAACAAGAAAGATAAAGAAAGTGAACGTGTGCCTTGACACCGACCGGCCTTCTCATGGAAGGAGCTGGGGGTGCGATGGCCGATTCGGAGCATAACCTCCAAGCGATTCGTGCACTGGTGATATGCGGCACAAAGAACTGACCTTATTTCAATAAGGAGACTTGATTACACCAGCAGGAAAATAATTGCGAAGAATTTGAATGGAAGCGAGTTCCGGTAACCTACCATGCCTGAACTAGTAGTTTTGCCAGTTGCCATGCAGGTTTTATGGTAGTAACGTGCATCTACGCTAAATCGGCAGCGCACACTGACATCATCAAATCATTCGAGTTTGCTGGCTTATCACAACCGTTTTTTTCGGGCGGAAAAAATTGGGGAATGAGACTGCCTTCAAAGACTGGCCCCGGACTTTCGAGTCCGGGGCTTTTACTTTCAGCCGCTAAGTTGGTAACCGCAAGCACAGAGCCGCGCCGCATTGAAACTGTATAAAAGTGAGCAGCAGAGTTTCCTGCTATTTGCTACAAGTCCCAATCGAACGGCGGCGAAGAGCCGTATCGAACAAGGTTGGCCGGGCTTTGAAATTCTAGAGTAATTTGTTTGGAGGAGAGCTATGCGAACCAGTCATTCTTTTCGCGCTATTGCGGTCGGCCTGATTGTTGTGTTGGCCCTCTCCATCGCCGCGCTTTCGGCAGCGGCCTGTACCCGTGTACTGTTCGTGGCGAAGGACGGCACTGTAATCGTTGGCCGATCGATGGACTGGGGCGAGGACTTGCGCTCAAACATGTGGGCGCTGCCGCGTGGCATGAAGCGCGACGGCAGGGGTGGTCCCAATACGATCTCCTGGGTATCGAAATATGGCAGCGTCATCGTAACGGGTTACGATATCGGCACCTCGGAGGGGATGAACGAGGCTGGGCTGGTCGTCAACATGCTCGCCCTTGTCGAATCGGATTACGGCAAGCCGGTTGAAGGCGCCAAAGTCATCTCGATGAGCACCTGGGCGCAGTATGTTCTGGACAACCATGCGACCGTTGCCGACGCCGTTAATGACCTCCGCAAGGAGGAGTTCCGCGTGCAAACCGTGATACTGGCCACTGGCCGTCCCGCAAACATGCACCTGGCCATTTCGGATTCCTCTGGCGACTCGGCCGTCTTCGAGTACATCAATGGCAAGCTCGTCATTCACCACGGCAAACAGTACAAAGTGCTGACGAACTCTCCCACGTACGATCAGCAATTGGCCATCATGGAGTACTGGAAGGACGCCGGTGGTCTGTCGAAATCTCTGCCAGGCACTTCACGCGCTGCGGATCGCTTCGTTCGAGCGAGTTTCCTGCTTGACGCAATCCCGACCGAGGTTTCCCCGAAGTACATCAGCGGGTCGCCGGAGCAGAAGTTTCAGTACCAGGCGGCGATGTCCGTGTTATCGCTGATGCGCAGTGTCGGCACTCCGCTGGGATATTCTCTTGACGATCAGCCGTGGGTCTCATCCACCATTTGGCGAACCATAAGCGATAGCACAAACCACGTTGTGCTGTTTGACTCTGCGATGACTCCGGCAACTTTCTGGGTGCGATTGGACGACTTGGACCTCAAGCCCGGCGCTCCTGTGAAGAAACTGGAATTGGTTGGTGGAAAAACCTATAGCGGGAACGCCACAGACAAATTTGTTGAAGCCAAAATGTTCGAGTTCGCCGATCTCAAAGATCTATACGAACCACCGAAGAAATAATCTGTCCGCCGGTGAGCGAGCATCGATGTGCGTTGTGGGTCAAACGCGTCGTTTTGGCGAAATGCTCTCAACTCCCCGTAAGTTCGGAAATCGGAAAGGTTCTTCCCAGTACCCGCTCTTCCAGCAAAGTGGGTCAATCCGACGACTTTTTCGCAAGGAAGGGCAGCATGTCATCTGGTTCAGCGCAGATACCCGGAAGCATTAAACAGCTGGCATCTTTGAACGCGTGATGACGTGCACGTCCTCGCTGAAATGTGAGTTTAATGATTGCTGTACAAACGCTTCTCGATAAAGTTGTCCGTTCGACTCGAAGATGTGGATTGACCTTGTTCTTAAGGTGTTTTCAGATATTTGCACCTTTGCGCACAAAGCCGTTCTTGGCAATATGGAAATTAGCCTTGAAATTGGGTTCTCAACTATTAGCAGATAGTCACAACCCTCCGGTGAGCACGCTGATGAAATGTCGTCATGCGAGAGCACGAAACCCTGATATTTTGGAAAAATTGCGCTCACGTCTGCGAACGTGGATTTTCCAAGTTCCAGCTTGCATATGTCGTCACGCAGATGCCTCGCCCGGCGAACATCGTTGATTCCCGCGATTAAGAAAGCAATCACGACAACTAGCAACAAGAACGCTGACGAGTAAATTATGGCGTGCCGCACCCGACTTCGAGAACCCCTATTTGTCATTTACTTGATTAGACACCACGAATGAGAACATTGGCCAACCCGGAAGCTCCCTAACTCCTGTGGAGTTGGGTTATCGTCCAAGTGGGGTATAGCACCAGTCGACGATCTCGGCGTTGATTGGAGCAGAACCCACGCGTTGAGGATTCGAGACGAGCGACCGCTTCTGATACCGGCGTGTCATCCGCGGTCAGCGCATGGAGGCCTTAGGCTTTAATAATATTCGAGTCTTGGAGAATGCGCTGGAGTGCCACCCGTTACGCTCTGGAATATCCGTACACCAGCGCAATCTTATGTTATTGCTGCCTTTTGCTGCCTCGCGCTTTTCGAAAGTCCTTTGAAGTTAATGAGATGGATGGTAGGGGCGGTGGGGATCGAACCCACGACCTTCGGCTTAAAAGGCCGCTGCTCTACCACTGAGCTACGCCCCTAAACTCTTTACTGCATAACAACCTGTGAAGTGGTCGCTCCCGACTTTTTTCGTCGGTGGCACTGGGTTCAATCCGTGACACTGTTGCGTGCCGCATATTCGGACCGAGAAGCACTTACCACCGTGCTATCGTCAAACCCTAGTCCCCCAGCAAGCCAGCGATACCCTCTAGCGGAGCGGCCTCCATTCGCAACCGGCTCGTAAATGTATGGCTCGGGGCGTGCCATCGAAATTCTTGATCTCGCATGGTCGTATCAATGCCGCCCGTTTTCAAGCGGCTCACCCGTCCTCTCCGCTTAAAACACACGCCCTTTCCCGTCGCCCCGGTCGAGCACAACCCTCAGGGCCGCAACCGCAGTTTCATTTAACGGGACGTGTATGGGTTCTTCATTCTTGTCCGCGGAAGGTTCAACTCCCGACCTTTAAAGTCTATCATGTCCCATGTCAGGCTGTACTGATTGCCCTTTCGAAGACCAGTATTGATCGCCAGCTCGAATTCTCGTCTATCATCCAGGTTATCCAGTACATCCGCTAGCCCGGTCGACTGCAAAGTCGAAAGCCATACAGCCGGCAAGTCTGAGTCACATGGGCCTTTAGAGAGCGATCTGTGGGCCCCGTTCTGGAGGTTGGATCCAAACGTGGGAGCAGTTAGCCTCAACAATTCTCGACGAAGAGGATTGCAAAATTCTTATGCGGTAGCCCGTTTCAAAAGGAATCAGGCGAGTAGGTGCTCCTTGTCGCTGGGCGGTCGCTTACGAAAGGCCGAGTCTGACTAGCGCGGGGACCAATGCCCCGTTTACGTTCTACTCTGTCATTTTCTGCCGAACGAGGAAGATCCGCTATAGTGTCGAATAATTGGGGCAACCACACTAGCCCCCGCATTTCTAGTTACCGTTACTGGGATTTGGGTCGCGAATGATGGGCTTGCCGTCCTGCAGGGTGGCGTCCGAAAAGTCAGGGCGACTGGAAAGTTCTACGGGAAGTCGATTCCCGACCATAGTTTGCATGGCCACAATGGGTGCGGGCGCCGCTCCGTTCTGATTCACCTCGTGGTAATAGTCCACTGCGACTTTCTGCCAACCAGTGAGCGGTAGGCGGAGCGAGTCTACTGTCGCAGAAGGACGGTCAACCCTGTTGCGACCATCTGCCAGCATCTCGATCTTAAGATTACGGCTGCCAGGCAAGGGGTTCTTAAAGTTCAGCTGGACTTCTGAATACAGTCGCGATAATTCTTCTAGCGTCAGAGTAATGTGAGTGGCTATGTGATGCCGAGCAGGTTAAGTGAATGAAATCATGTGGAACCACACGGCAGCTTTGTAGTTTTCGCGATGGAACTTGGGTGGTTCCCCGGGTAATCTCATGTGCGGTTGTAGAGGATGCGTTGTACGGTAAATGCCGTAAAGCTTTGAGGACCTGAAATGAAGAAATTGAGCTACTGTTTCCTCTGTTTATTGCTACTAACAATTTATTATCAAGCGGTATGGTCGCAGCAACCCCCGGCGGAGATGCCTCCGGCAACTGTTGCCGGCAAATGGACCCTCTACTGCAATGATCCCAACGGGAGTACATCTTCGAAGTATCTTGATCTCGAGCAGGATGGCACCAACATTAAGGGCCACTTTAAGGGCCCCAACCAATCCGGCGGAGTGGAAGGCACGATCAACGGGCAGCATCTCGTGGTGCGCACCAAGACGCGGGAGGTGCTGGTCTTTCGGGGAAGAGTTGATGGGCCAAGAGTGAACGGTGTTGTACAAGGCAGCACCTTCAACGGCACATTCCACGATCGTGGCGGCACCGGATCGTTTCAAGGGCAGCGCACGCAGTAACCATCCATCGTCGAACACTGAGTCATTTCCCAATGCAGACTTACACTCGAAGAACCGTTTTGACCAACCTCTCCCGAGCAGTTGCTTTTACGGCTGTTGGCACGCCAGCACTAAATGCGCTCGCGCATTCACTCGGCCGGCCGCATCAACAACGTGGCGGGATGTTGCAATACACGGAGCCGTTCCAGCGGCAGTATCGCGTACCCGCCATGTCGATTGCTCTCTCGAAGAACGGACGTTTCGTCTTTGACCATGCAGGCGGCATGGCCGATCGTCAGCACATGACGCAGGCGCAGGAGACCAGCCTGTTCCGCATCGCCGACCTTTCGAAAGTGATTACGGCCGTCACGATCTTCTCGTTGATCGAAGCCGGCAAGCTGAATCTTTCGGACCGTGTCTTTGGCTCCGTGGGAATACTCAGCACGAAGTATGGTAAGCCTCCCTACAAAACGTACGTCCCGGACATTACCGTGGATCACCTTCTTACCCACACCATCGGCGGATGGGCAGCTGACGACAACGATCCCATGTTCCATGACAACGGCTGGGACCAATCAAAGCTGATCTCCTCGACGATCGACAATAAGCCATTGACAAGCCAGCCTGGAACCCAATGGGCCTACTCGAACTTCGGCTACTGCCTGCTCGGAAGGATCATCGAACAGGTGACCGGCCAGTCTTATGAGGACTACGTGCGAGGAAATATTCTCGTTCCCTGTGGAATCACCACGATGCAGATCGCCGGCAATGGTGAGCGGCGGCGGGCTTCGGACGAGGTGGTCTACATTGGCCAATACTCGGAAGATCCCTACAAGATCAACGTCAATCGCATGGATTCGAGTGGCGGGTGGATCGCTTCCTCTACCCAACTTGTGCAGTTCCTCGACCATGTCGCCGGAGCGCCCGGTATTCCTGCGCTTCTTAAACCGGAAACGATCCGCGCAATGACCACTCCGGCCCCGGCCTATCCGCAGGGCGATGCTCGTTACGCTCGCGGGTGGATGGTCGCTGATGATGGCGCCGGCAGTTGGTGGCACAGCGGCAGTCTGCCGGGCTCGACGGCCCTCATGATCCGTAACTCAGATGGCTCATGCTCGGCGGCGATTTGCAACACACGATCTGAGCCTCACCAGGAGATGGACACCGCCATGTACGACATGCTACGGAACATGGAACGCCAACGCAATCTCTAGAGCTCATCCGACGACGCCGCCATTTGAGAGCGTTCCCGTGCCAGTGAATCAGGAATTCTAGGACCGTGCAGACATCAGCATGGTGTGGTTAATTGTGCCCCCGAGCGACGCACTGGTTCAGTCGGGCTTTGGAATCAGACCTTCTCCGCATAGACCATCCGTTCCACGGGTGTGGAATTGAGCCGGCGACCGGTCGGGACAATATACCTCTCCGCCAGCTCGCGATAGCCGACGTCTTCAACGATCTGCCAGCCGTAATCCTTGAGGAAACTGTGGCAATCTTCGGGCTCCATCCCGAATAGCCAGATCTTGCTCGCGACAAACCGCTTGTAGCCACTCTCCCAACCGAATGAGGACTCGCCGACCAAAAAGCTCTTGCGGACGTAGGTGAATGCCAGGCGGCTGCCCGGTGCAGCCTTGGCGAGCCAATCGAAGGTCGCTCGGACGCCTGGTTCTGTTAAGTATTGCGTCACCCCTTCCCACACGAAGAATGTCTGTTTGGTCACGGAGTATCCCTGGGCGGCCAGTATGGAGCCAAGGTCGTCGCGGTTGAAATCGGCCCGGACGAGCTTGACGTTCGCGGGGATCGTTCCAAACGCTTTCTGCAGTCGCTGCTCCTTCGCCCGTACATTTTCGTGCTGGTCGACCTCCCAGACGGGCAGGCTAGCGAGGGCCGGAAGGCGATAGGGTCGTGTGTCAAATCCAGCGCCCAGGTTCACGACAGCCTGAATCTCACCCTGAGAGGCAAGGAGCTTCTCGTCGATGTAACGCTTCCTGCACAACAAGCCGCCCCAGATGCCGGGGTTGCTCTTTTCGCTCAAGCGGATGATCCAATTTCTCATCCAGCGAGGCCGTAAGAAGAGAAGAAATATCCTGACTCCGAGTGGCAACAGTCGAACAGCCAAGCCATCGTCGATGACGCGCTGTGCTTTTGGAAAGTATTGCTCGACCGCCACAAGCGCCATCGGCATGACTCCAGTTTTCGCGGCTGCCTTGGCCATATGGTGATTTTGAACCTGAATCCGGGGGAGGTCATTCCGGATTCCTAAGTCCTAATTCCCCGGGAACCGAAACTACGGTTCTTGGCAAGTAATACGCCAGCAACATCGTGACTAGAACTTTTGCGATGAATTCCGATCAGCAGACCAGGAGTGAGCCGCAACCGCACCTACCCCGTTCCGTTCCTGTCTTCTCCAAGCAGGGGGGCGGTGGGCGAACCCGCCATTCGTCTTACCAGCAATATGGTGACATCATCCTCTTTGAATTTCGGATCCATGAGTGATCTGAGGTTCGCCATGGTTTGTCCGGCGTCGCCGGCGAAAGCATCACGCAAGCGATTTTCGGGATGCTCTCCCGGAATCGAGTCGGTCAATCCATCACTGAATATCAGGAGAGTACTACCTTTGCTGATCACCGTTGTACATGCGGAGTATTGTGCATCTGGAAAGAGTCCGAGAGGCATACCGGTAGCTTCCAGAAATGTCGCGGATCCAGAAGAAGAGAAGATCGGGGCATTGTGACCGGCATTCACATAAGTCAATTCTCCCGAATCGCGACTGAGTACAAGGAAAACAGCAGTGGCAAAGCGATCAATCGGGGAGTATCGGCTCAGGTGCACGTTGATCTGCTGGGCCAACGCCAGTGGATTCGATTCGACACTGGCAATGCTCCTCACCAGAGCCTGTATGTTTGCGGCGAGCAGAGCCGCCGGCATTCCCTTCCCCGACACATCCGCCAATGCGAAGAGCGTCCGGCCCCCTGGAAGATCTATGACGTCAAAGTAGTCGCCACCCACTTCGCGTAAAGGCTGGTAAAACGCCTCCAACTCGTAGCCAGGCAAATCTTCCAGCTCGCCCGGCTGGCGTGTCTGCTGGATCTGTCGTGCAGCAATTTGATCCGTCTCCAGCTGTGTCTTGCGAACAAATTCCGAAGCTAGCAAGCCATTCTGGAGTAAGCGGCCGGCAAAATAAAGCAGGATCACCAGCACAATGGCCGCTGGCGATCTCGGCAGGATTAGGAAATAGGGCGACAACCAGGTGGGCAACTTAAACGCCCACGTCAGTGCGTAATAGAACGAATATCCCTCAAGAATAATGGCGACGTACAGGAAGATGCGTTTCGAACGAGGCAATTCGCGGGCCCAATCATAAAAGGCATACCGCAGTGCGCGGCGAAATGGGCCAACGGAATTATCGAACTTCATCCGCTTGGAGCGAAGTAGCATTGCTGGAAGTCTAACAACAAGTAGATTTGCTGGCGAATGGTGGCCAAACGGCGGATGCAGTCCGCCTGGATTCCTTGGAGATCGGAACGGGGCAACGAGGAACGCGGAAGTGATCCCTCTCGCTTTTGTCGAGGCGCGCAGGTCGTGTCCAAAGTAGAATGCGTCTGCACCTGGGAGGACGTCATGAACTGGACGAGATTCATCGCCGTCACCATCGGCACTGGTATTGCATCTTCGCTGACCGACTGGTTCTTTGCAGGTGATTGGCTCCACCGGCGTTACACGTATCCTGAAATCTGGCGCGAGGGAGCAGAAAGACGAGCAATTGCTCTGACCAGTCCCCTGCCTTTTCTGACTTGCGGAGTGTTTACCTACGTCATCGCTCGGCTGGGTCTTCACTCGGTGGAGGGCGCCGTCAAACTGGGCCTCGCGGTGTGGTTGCTCTGCCCTTTACCGCTGATTCTCACCAATGCTGCGTTCATGAAACTGCATCGCGTTTTCGTGGTGTCCTACACTGCCGGATGGTTGCTGAAATTGACTATGGTTGCAGTCGCAGCTGGCTGGTTTCTTCACTGAGGCAGAAAATGTTGCGCAGAATACCCGTCTCGGCCCCATGTGCCCACTCCTTTCTGAACCTTAATTAATATGATTTCCGGACGGGGCCGATTTGACAGAACTCAACCCTCAAGCTTCTGGACTCTACGTGCGACTCAGAGTATCCTCACCCGCATGACATTATCAGCTCGCAATCGGCTTGAAGGAAAAGTGACTGAAATCCAATTCGGCGGCGTTATGGCCCACGTGGTGATAAAGGTCGGCAAGAATGTTATCGAGAGCGTGATTACCAAGCGCAGCGCAGAGGAAATGAAACTAAAGGTGGGGGACACGGTTTCTGCCGTGATCAAATCCACCGAAGTAATGCTCGACAAGCGATAAGCTTCTTTACACAGCAATCTGAAGGAACGCATCTTCCCGTGTATCGCAACTTCCACCATGTTTTCCGGCCATGCATCGCATTCTTCCTGCCCGTGATTCTCCTGGCCCCGGCGAGCTCCCGTGCACAAACGCCCTCAACGCCACCCACAACTTCGACCGGGCCTGCACCCACGCTCCGCATCACTGGTGCAGTCTCAACCCCTCTGGTATTGACAGTCGCTGACCTCAAGCGCATGCCGCGGAAAACGCTTACCGTGACGAATTCGCATGAGAAGACATCCGCAACCTATGAAGGGGTGTTGCTCGCAGAGTTGCTGAAACGTGCCGGTGTGCCCCAAGGCGAACAGCTTCATGGCCAGTCTCTGGCTACCTATGTCATCGCTGAGGCAGAAGATGGTTATCGCGTAGTGTTTTCCCTAGCGGAGTTAGATTCCGGGATTCTTGATTCCGACATTATTGTGGCCGACACCATGGACGACAGTCCGATCCCAGCCAAACAAGGTCCATTCCGTCTCATTGCCCCACACGAAAAGCGACCCGCACGCTGGGTCAGAATGCTGATATCAATCACAGTGTGCTCTTCGAAGGGCTGACTTGAATCACCGAAGAAGAAGTAATCGGTCAAGGATTTCTGCCTCTGCGTTATGCTGCTCGGTACGTAAGTTGCTCCCGATGAAATATGGAAGGTTCTTTGCAAGAGGGACACTCCAACCGCAGACCCTCCCTAGAAAAATTGGGTTTGCGGGGAAAACAATAGTCGGACACGGTGAGAGCAGGCGTGATTTTCGAGTGCTTAAACGCAGATTTGCACTTCTCAGAACGGAGATCGCTCCAGTGCGCGGCGACGAACATATACCGCTCGATCCGATAAATCAACGCATCCAATACGATTACGGTCTGTGCGATTGTAAATTCAGAATGGCTTTGCGGCTCATGCTCTAGGTGAGGCGGAACCGGATTTTGGGAAACGCGGAATTCGCAAATGTGGGTATCTACACTTCATGGAGTCGAGCGTAAGCGGCTCTGGAATGGCCTCCTCAGGCATCTGGCTGCGTTGATTTTCCCTTCGGACGACTTTTTTTCATTACGGTGTGGCGCACCTCACAATCGACAAATCTGCCCTTAGATTGGAGCACAGCGCTGATGGGCTCCAATCCGCATCGCTCCAATTCGAAACTATGGAGGATCGCTTCAGAAAAGTCAGCGGAAAGCCGGTCAACCGGTACTTGATTGCCTCAGAATGCCCGGTCGCACAACCAGTAGTGAACTTTGCTCACCGTGGGACCTCATAGCGCACCTCGACGACGCCGTCCGGGTACTTCCTGGTTGAAAGCAAGCGAAGTACGATGTCCCGATGGCGAGGCGCCATTAACGGAATTCCCTCACCGATGAGGTTGGGGATGACGTGAATATTGAACTCGTCAATCTCGCCAGCGTCGAGAAACGAGGCAATCAGTTCACCCCCACCCATCATCCAAATGTGTTTTCCTGGCATCGCTCGAAGCCGCTGTGCGAATGCTTTTACCGGCTCCGATACGAACTCGACCCCGGGTGCTGCCCGTTTCGGCGGCTTCCTTGAGAAGACGTAATTGCTGACCTTGCTGTCGAACATCTCCTCTTTCTGGGGTTTCTTCTTGTGATAGGAGAGAACCCAGTCGTAGGTTTTTCGGCCCCACAGGATGGTGTCGATCGTCCGGTAGAAGGAGGTCATCCCGTAATCGAATTTGCTAGGCCTACGGTTCAGCCATTCGACATCACCGTTTGGCCTGGCGATGTACCCATCCGCGCTTGTTGCAATGTACACGATGATTTTTCGATGTGCTTTCATAATGCGTCCATTTCTAAGCTATCGGGTACGGTTTTCCTCGGCACAGCGGCGTCAATACTCGCACAGTTCAGGCAAAGCGGTCCACGAACGGGTAAGCGCTTAAATCGCCGATGTGGATTCCGGGTCGGACACTGCCGGCAGGTCCCGTCAGTTGAGTCTACCGGCCGCCGTTCTGTGGCAGAGTGTCCTCGTGAATCCGCCTTTGGCAGGGGTGAAAAGATGTATTTTCTGGCTGGTCCGAGTCCGCACCACGAAAGCATACAATGAGAAATCGCTGCCAGTTGCATCCACTGGTCCTGACGAATGAAACTCAAAAAGAATCGTGCTCACTGCTTCTGATAACGTCCACAATAGCCGTACAATGCAAGGCGCAGCGAGCAGGAAGAGGTCGTCTTCGTTCGAGGATAGATCAGCGATGACAGAATGGTTCGCGCGCCCCGTCCTGCATGTGACCGACGTTGACGCCTCGCTCCGTTTTTACGTTCACCGACTCGGCTTCACGAGTCCCTGGCGCTACGAGAAGGACGGCAGGGCGCGCGTTGCACAGGTTGAGAGGCAGGGCTGCGCGATTCTCCTGGCCGACACGTGGCCAGAGAAGATTGGCAAGGGGCTGATCTTTATTTCCTTGAACGTCGAGCCGGTTGCGCAGGTCGCCGCGTTGGACGCACTGCGTGCGGAATTCGAGGCCAAGGGTGTTTCGGTCCAGGAAGGTTCGTGGGGCTACCGGCTCTTGGTGGTCGATGACCCCGACGGCAATCAGATCTTCTTCAACTATCCGAGTGAGACCACATCCGGGAAGATAGTCAGAGATGAAGCGTAACCGGATATCATGCGGGGCTCGTGCCCGTCTTTGCGGATAGCCAAACCAGAACCTGGCAAGCCAGAATGTCCCAACGAGCCTTTTGATCTCGGATAACGGCGCGTCAGCCCGTCACTCGGGAATAATATCCAAGGTAACCTCGAAGACCCTGTCTCCACTTGTCCGACTTCATATGTGGGAGCTGGGTTCCATGAACGCGATGGGTATTGCCTCCGCGAAGGACATTTGTCACCATCGACCCGGTTTCATTCATCACCCAGGAACCGGTTTGAACTTCCCCATGGAGGTGACAAATGCATGCCGCCGTGCTGCACGTGCCGGGAAAGCCGCCGCGCTTCGAGGAATTTCCAGAACCGACTCCGGGCTCAGACGAGGTACTCCTGCATGTCTGCGCGGCTGCCTTGAAGCCTGTGGACAAACAGTTGGCGAGCGGAAGGCACTATGCCAGCCCCCGCGAATTTCCTGTCGTTTGCGGCGCGGATGGCGTAGGACGCCTCGAGGACGGAACCCGGGTGTTCTTTGGTGGGCCACGACGACCGTACGGAGCAATGGCAGAGCGCACTGTGGTGCGCCGAGCGCAATGTTTTTCGGTTCCCGAGAATGTCGATGACGACACGGCCGCGGCCATTCCCAATCCTGGTGTGTCGGCGTGGCTTTCGCTGAAGCACAGCGCGAAGCTGGCCTCGGGAGAAACCGTGCTGATCCTTGGCGCGACCGGAGTTACGGGCAAGCTAGCAGTGCAAATCGCCAAAATTCTAGGCGCCGGGCGTGTTGTAGCAGCGGGACGGAACGCACAGGTGCTCGGCAGCCTTCACGAACTTGGCGCGGACGCGACGATTCCGCTGGACCAGCCGGATCAAGAGTTGATCGAAGCCTTCCGTCGCGAGACAGGCAGGAAAGGGTTCGATGTGATCATCGACTACTTGTGGGGCCATCCGACGGAGGCCCTGCTGTCGGCCATTACCAACTCTGAATTTGCGGTTGCGGGATCGGAGACGCGACTGGTGGAGGTGGGCGAGAGCGCGGGACCGACAATCACGCTGCCCGCAGCCGTGTTGCGGAGCACAGCGCTGACGATTCGGGGAACAGCGGGGATTCCGCCTTGGGACGTGCTTACCGAGGCGTTCCAACAGGTGATGAACGATGCAGCGAGCGGCACACTGCGCATCGAGACCGAGCGGGTTCCGCTCTCTGAGATCGAGGGTGCCTGGGAACGCAACGTACAGGCCCGCAGGCTGGTCGTGATTCCGTAGTGCGTCAAGAGGAGGCGGCTACCTGCTTCGAGGCGTTGAGCTCCCCCTAGGCGCGCGCACAAAGTGACTGGATCACCACTGCAGCCCAGAGCAGGGGGGAGTCGCCAGGAATTACCGATGCAAATCCGGGTGACCCAAGATTGAACATGGCCAGTAAGCAGGCCAGACTGAACCGCGCGTCTCGAACATTCAGGAAATTCTGAATTTGTAATAAAAAAGCGGCACATGCCTCATTTATTGGAACCAGCCGTGCCTGGCCGGTGCTCGACTTTTCCGGTCGGGCGACAAATCTGAGGTTGACCTGTTTCAACGCAAACGATAGCATCCCGGCTCAGGCCCGATTAGGCATCAACAACAATATGCGGAGGTGATAGATGAACGTTGCGACGCGACTACGCTATCTCCGACTAGCCTTGATCCTCGTTGGTCTGATTTTTGTTTTCGGGGTATATCCTCTCATGATGGCCTGGTGGCCTTCGGGTTGGCGGTGGCAGCCGAACCAACCCGAGTACGAACAAATGATCCTCGGCGTCTATGCGACTCTTGGCGTGTTTCTGCTCCTTGCTTCTCGAAACCCGCTGCAACACCGGAGCTTGATCTGGTTCACCGTTTGGTCGAGTCTTGTTCATGCGGGCATAATGGCCGTACAAGCGTTCAATGCCCCTGCCGAACACGGCCACCTTTTGGGGGACGTTCCTGCACTCATTATCGTGGCAGCTCTTCTGGCTGTTTTGACACCCCGTGGTGTGGTCGCAGAACAAGCCTGAGGCCCCTCAACATCCTGAGTGGGTAATGGCAATCACCTGTCTGACGGGGCGGGACTGGGCGCAGGTTCCGTGTGCAAATTGCGGCGCTGAATGATAATCTGCCGAGCCAATCCCGCAAGGCTGGAATGAACCTGATTGACCACAACCAGCGGACCAAGAAAGTTTCAACATGATGAGTATCCCGAGCGCAAGCAGCGGCATAAGTCGACCGGCGGGAGTTACGGCGTGAAAGCTAGAAGGCGCTGGATAGCACTGTTCTGTCTGGCGTTCTTGACCGGCAATTTTCGGGCAGCATCGATCACTCGGCAGACGCAGGCGCCGGCAGTTTCCGCGGCCACCCACTCCGTGCCTGATCCTCGCATCAACTACGAGAAGTATGTTCTGCAAAACGGTTTGCAGGTGATCCTCGTCCCCGATCCACGTATTCCCAAGGTCCATGTGAACCTCGCCTATCATGTGGGTTCGAAGAATGAACCCCCTGACCGCAGCGGGTTCGCCCACTTGTTCGAGCACATGATGTTTGAGGGGTCCAAGAATGCAAAGGGGCACTATGCCACGCTTATCGAAGCCGCAGGCGGCGTCACGAATGCATACACGACCCAGGACTTGACCGACTTTTTTGAGACCGTTCCGACCGGCAGTCTCGAATACGCTCTTTGGCTCGAATCGGACCGCCTAGCAACGCTTTCAGAGGCGCTCAGCCAGGAGAGGCTCGACAACCAGAAGGCTGTAGTTGAAAACGAGCGACGCGAGCGAGTGGAAAACCAGCCCTATGGTCTGAGCGGGATTCTGCTCGCCGAGAATCTCTACCCCGCCGGGTATCCCTACGCGCATTCCGTATTAGGAAGCCACGATCATGTTCGCGCGGCCACCCTTCTAGAAGTAAAGGAGTTCTTCTCGACGTTCTACGCGCCAAACAATCTTTCCCTGGCGATCGTAGGTGATTTCGACGTTCCGCTGACGAAGAAGTGGGTTGAAAAATATTTCGGGCCCATTCCTCCGGCTCTTGCAATCGCGCGTCCGGCAAGTTGGGTCCCGCATCTCGACAGCGAGAAGGTGATCGAAGCCCAGGCTCATGTGGCGGAAGAGCGCACCTATCTAG
Source organism: Candidatus Acidiferrales bacterium (assembly GCA_963842585.1). Classification (GTDB taxonomy): domain Bacteria; phylum Acidobacteriota; class Terriglobia; order Acidiferrales; family UBA7541; genus Acidiferrum. The sequence continues at coordinate 310,720 of CAWJHG010000005.1, read as the reverse complement.
CCTGGATTACCCCACCCTATCGATCGTCCGAGAACAGCCGGCTCGAACTGGCGGCACGCCTTCTCAACCGGCGGTTGAAGGCAGCTCTGGTCTACGCAGAGAAGCCGCTCTGCTCCGACACTTCGGTGGATGTGACGGCACAGGAAGATTCCTCAGTCTTCACCGTCATGGTCAGCGCGCGCCCAGGAGCATCGCTTGGTGAGATCGAACAGAAAGTGGACGCCGAGATTGCAGTCCTTGCAAAGGATGGGCCCGGCCCTGATGAGCTCGAGCAGACCAAACGTCGGGTGGAGTTTGCGGAGCTTTCGCAGTTCGATACTCTGCAGTCCGTCGCGGAAACGCTCAATCGAGGGAATACCCTCGCAGCGGATCCTGCCTATTACGCGGTGAGCTGGAGGCAGAAGCAAGCGACGACCCCTGAGGAGGTTGCTTCCTCCGTGCGCCAATACCTCGACTGCAAGCAACGCGTGGTTGTGCGCATTCATCCGGATTTGGCTCAGCAGGAGAACGCGTCTACCCTCGATCGGTCCGTGGTACCGCAGATCCACGAGGACCCTCCCCTGCGTGCGCCAAGGGTCGAATCGGCCAGATTGCCTAATGGGCTTGAAGTCTTTGTCGTCCAGCGCGGGGGTATTCCGAAGCTTTCGGTCCTCCTGACTACCCGAGCAGGCACCATGCGCGATCCCCAGGACAAGGAAGGTCTGGCCATGTTGACCGTCGCGACCATGGTCAACGGAACGTCCACTCGCAGTGGTACCCAAGTCCGGGACGGCATGGAATCCGCCGGCGGATCCACCATCGAGTCCAGCGTGAGTAGAGAAGCGGCCGGTCTCGGCTTTGAAGTGTTGTCGGAGAATGTGGAGCCGGCGTTTGCCGTCTTTGCGGATGTGATCCTGCATCCGGCGTTCAAGCAGTACAGCTTCGACACCAATAGGGGGCAGTTTCAAGACTCTCTCGCGGACGCGAAAACAGATGCCAGTGCCATCGCTGAAAATGTGGCCCCGTCCCTTGTTTTCGGTCGCAACCACCCGTATGGCCGCCCTGTCGCGCTGTCTACTGGGTTGCAAAACATACAGCGCGAGGATTTGCGCGCGTTTTATGCCACGTATTGGAAACCGGACGATTCCGCCCTCTTTTTTGCCGGCAACATCTCCTTGGAGCGAGCCCTTTCCTTAGCTCAGGACTATCTCGGCTCCTGGTCCGGCACGGCACCGGTGTTGCCGGAGATTCCGCCCCCGAATGATGCGGGCGGAGGGCGCATCTACCTGATTGATCACCCCAACGCCCCGCAAACGGTGCTCACACAAATCCTCCCGTCGGTAGGTGCAAATTCCCCAGATCGCTTTGCGATTTCGATCGCAAACAATGTGTGGGGGGCCATGTGGGACTCGCGGCTCAGCGGCACGCTACGCGAGAAAAAGGGCTACACATACGGATTCCATACCACCATGGGCGTTCTGTCTTTCTATGGGGCCTGGACAGCTACGGGAGCTGTCGAGACGGACAAAACAAAAGAGTCGGTCGTTGAACTGGTCAGGCAGTTGCGTCTGCTCCAGGACCAGCCTATCTCCGAGCTCGAGATGAGAACCGCCAAAAAAGCCGACCTGCAGCAATCCGCCTCTACACTCGAGACAACCGGGGGAGTTGTCTCGCAAATGGGGCTGCTCTGGAGCTGGCATCTTCCCCTGTCTGCTCTGGGAGGCGAGTCCGAAGGAGTGCAGCGGACTGCGCTCGCCGCAGTGAGAGCTGCCGTCGCGCGTTACGCCGATCCCAACAAGGCAGCGCTCTTGGTCGTGGGCGACCGAAGGACCATCGAGTCGGGCCTACGGGAGCTTCATCTCGGTCCAGTCGTAGTGCTCGATTTGGATGGCAAGCCCGTTCACGAAACGGTTCATTAGGGGTGACAGGAGATCAATCCCGGCCCGTTCGTCTCCGCCGTGGCTGCTCGGGTGACGGCGGGTGCGGTCTGGCGGATGCCGAAGTCGGGACTAACGAAGGATCAAAGGGCGCCCAATCTCGAGTACGGCGAGGTGTGTTCAATTCCCATTCCTCCCAGAGGGAACTCCCCCTCCGGCGCGGGGATAGCGCTTCGCTTTTCGACTCACCGCTGGTACTTCCAATAGCGGGTCTTCCCTTGAGCAATCCATTCCACGGCTTGTTCGACTCGTTGCTTCTTGGTCCGAGCGCGCTTGGCTTCGGAGATCCATTCCGCATATTCACCGCGACTGCTGGCACTAAACTTCTCGAATGTCTTGAGTGCGATCTGATTCCCGCTCAACCCTGCGGCCAGCTCTCTCGGAATCGGTGTCACCGGCCGGCGCTTTTTTGAAGACCGATCGATTGATTTGGTGCGCTGGCCGCTATCAACCAGCTCGGCCGCCAGGCGCATATGCGCCAAAAGAGTTTTATCGGAGGGCAGACTGCCGAGATCCGTGATCCGGTCAAGCGAGCCCCTGGCGTTTCCGGAATCGAGTCCGTCCTCCGCCAGCACCGTCTTCATCTCGGGGCCCCAGAAACCGAAACTGCAATGCTGTTTGAATGCCGCCATGTTGGCCAGGACGATTCCCTGCTCTAGAAAAAATGGCATCCGCCACTTTATGGACTCTGTCAGCGTCGGACAGGCTTGATGCATCAGCTTCCGCAGATGGATCAGAACGGGCCGTGCAAAAGGAGCAGCCTTTTCGATATAGGCGTCGACTCTCGGATCAAACCGATTATTTTTCATCGAAGGCCTCCCGCTCGAGGAAGAACTATACACGAGAGCGAACCGTCCGGGGGATCCGTTGTTGGGAGCTGACGAATACGGAGGACATGGGGTTGTCGCGCGGTCGTACCGTCGACCTCCGGGAGCTTGACCTGAGCCCGTAACCCAAGAGCTCACCAGTCGTGGAAAGTCCTTTTTATGGAGTCTTCCGAGCAGAATCTCTTCCAGGCGAGCCGATCCCGTGCGTACTCAAAGATTGCAGAGAGACCATAAACGGAGCCCACGGCACGGGCAGTTCCGTTCTGGATGGACAAGAGAAGGTCTTCGGCAGTGACACCCGGGAAAAGGGTGCCGGCCCGTCCGATCGCGGAATGGAAATGCGAGTCGCTTCCGCCGACTTCCGGGCGTCGCAGGTTCCTGCGATTGATCCAACGTGTGAAATGGTTATTCACGAGTTCTGTCGGATTGGCGTTGCAAATCTCAATCGCGTCCAGGCTGTTACCGACCAGCGGGTCGACGATCAGCCCCTTGATCCCTTTCAGGCCTTTCAGGAACGGAATGTATGCATAAGGATGGGCGGCGATGGCGATCCCGCCAGCGTCATGGATCGCAGCGATCGTTTCCGCCGCCGGCCGGTCAGCCGGGATATCCCTCCGAATATTCAACGCGAGGATGTGGCCATCGGCGGAACTGATTTCCGCTCCGATGATGATCTCAAGCTCGGCATCTTCATGGTAGGTGGCCAGATAGTGGTGCGCCGTGATCGCTCCGGCGATGGTGTCGTGATCGGTGATGGCAATCACGCGCACGAACGGCTCCGGCAAAGTGATTTGCGAAAGGAGCACTGCGTTGACAACCGCCTGCGGCGACATGGTGCCGTCACTTGCCGTGGTATGCATGTGCAGGTCGGCGAGACTGAAGCCCTTCGCTCGGACGGGCGAGAGGGCACGATCGGACCTTCGGTCCAGAGAGGGAGCGGAAGAGGTCACTTTTCTTCCCCGACCGGCTGGCTCACCCGTTTGGTCATCAGAAGCCGATTGGTTCCGTCGAGCGTGCTGTAGTCGAGCGAATCCATGACGGATTTTATGATGGCCAGACCTCGACCGTTCTCAGAGATGTTCTCCATGTCCTCAGACTCGGTGCCCTCGAGATCCATTCGGCTGCGCTTCAGTTCCGACGAGGGCATGGTGACTCCGCAATCACGGATTTCGAGGATGATTTCGAAGCCACTTCCTGAGGCGTGCAGCTCGACCGGATGTCCGGGCTGAAGCTGATAGGCATGGATGACAGCATTGTTCAGGGCTTCGACGGCGCACAGTTCGATCTGCCGGCTTTCTTCCTGTGAAGCCCCGACCCGCTCGCAAAATACCTTTAGCAGCAGGGAGGCCAGGACCACGCTTTCCAGCCGGCTCTCCACCACAACGGTCATTCGGGGCAAATTCATTCTTCCGCCAGGTACTTCTCTCACACCCGGGCCGAGAGGGCTTCTTCCACCGTGGGAAACAGGGGGAAAATCCGATCCATGCGGGTGAGTTTGAACATGGTGCTCACGGTTTCCGAGGCTCCGGCGACGAGGATTTCACCACTTCGTCCCAGGCGCTTTGCCGTCGCGAGGATTGCCCCCAGTCCCGAACTGTCGATAAAGCTCACCGCGGTAAGATCGAACACAAAAGCGCTGTGGCCTTGATCCATGAGTTTGCTCATGGACTCTTTGAAGCTCAATGCCCGATCTGCTCCCAGGCGTTCCTCGAGAATGGTTACCACGAGGTAGCGGCCTTTTGATTCGGTCCGAATTTTCATAACTTTCTCCTCAAGACGATTCTTATCGAGCGGTCCCCTTCATGCGGCGGTCAATACGACCGTCCTTCGCAGTTCACCCTGCAGCCGTATACCCCATGGCCAGTAACGAGATATCATCGTCAAATTCGTCGCGACCCCGCCAGTCGACCAGTTTGCCCACAAATGCCCGGACAAACTCTTCCAGTTGCTGGTTCGCAGTGTTCTCGACGCATTCCCTCATGCGTTCCGAACCGAACTGTTCCTTGCGCTCATTCCGGCACTCGGTGATTCCGTCGGAATAAATGATCAGCCGGTCCCCGGGATTTAACTGCTCTTCGACCAGATCGAATTCCACGTTCGGCAGCGCGCCGACCGGAAAGCCCGTGCCACCGATCAGCACGGTCGAACCATCCGCGCGCGAAAGAATCGGGTTCGGATGGCCCGCTTGGGTGAATTGGAGCTTCCCCGACTTGGTGTTCAGGATCCCGTAAATCATGGTGAAAAACATGTCGCCGTCGTTCTGAAACTTCCGGTTCAGCTCACTCACGACTTCGTTCGGCGGCACGATCTTGTAAAACGGCTCTTCCCGGAGCGCACGTTTCAAGAAAGAGTCGCGCACCGGAGCGCCCTGAAGGATTTTGCTCAAATAAAAGGAAAGCATCGCAGCGGGGACTCCGTGTCCGGAGACGTCCAGTTGATAGAACCCGATGTGCTGCGGGTCGAGAGGAAAGACGTTAAAGATGTCGCCGGCGACCTCGTTGGTAGGCCGGAACACCCAGTCGAACTGAACTTGGTCCAGAAGTGCAGGATGGGGGAGCAGGCTGAGCTGCAGCTCCGCGGCGGCATCAAGATCGGATCGCAATTTGTTGTGCGCTTTCGAAAGTGAGGCATAGGCCTGGGCGACTTTATCCTCCTCTTTGGCAATCCGGTTCTGCAGTTCGATGACCCGTTCTCCCGCATGAAGTCGGGCCAGCAGTTCCTCGGGAATCGCAGGTTTGGTCAGAAAATCGTCCGCGCCCTTGCGGATGCCTGCGATGACGTCGGTCTTTGAATTCTTGCTGCTGCAGAGTATGACGTATACATAGAATCCCAGATTTCCGTCGCGGATCCGCTCGATGAGTTCGATACCGGTCATTTCCGGCATGACCCAGTCTGTAAATACAATCCGAATTCTTCGCTCCCCGATGAGCTTCAGCGCTTCAACACCGTTGATCGCTTCAACAACAGGGTGTCCGCAGGATCGCAGCAGTTGACCGAGCAGGGCACGCTGCACCGGACTGTCATCCACGACAAGGATTTCCGGCTTCGGAGTTTCTCTAGGCGACAGGGAGGCAACATCCGCCTCCGGTTCGCTGCTTTGCAGCAGCTTTGCCTGGGCGTCGTATGCGTGGGGAGTCTGGAGTATTTTCATGGTCCGTTTTCTTTCATCGACGGATTGCCGATCAGCACGACAACGGAACGGGGCCCGGCAGAGTATGAAACCTGACTTTCAATGGCCAGCTCCTGTCCGGGGGCGCAAATCTCGTTCGGCGGTTCGAGGCCGGTATCGAGAAAACGCGACCATACAAATCCGTCAATCTTTGGCAATTCGAAACTCAGCTCTCCCCAGAAGGAGTTGGCGATCAGGAAGACATGGTCGGCAAGAGAGAGTGAGCCCGACCAGTACAGATGAAGGGCCAGCGAATGGGAGTCGGGAGCAAAGTCAGCCTGATAAAGATGGGTTCCATGCCAATCCATGTTGAGCTGGCGTTTCGACGAATTGGAGCCGAACTGCTCGCTGCGCAAGACCGGGTGCTTACGCCGGAAGGCGATCAGGTTCTTGAAGAAGCGGAAAAGGTCTTGCTGCTTTTCATCCCAGGCCCAGTCCATCCAGGTCAACTCGTTGTCCTGGCAGTAAGCGTTGTTGTTCCCTTCTTGCGATCGCCCGACCTCATCGCCATACAAGAGCATAGGAACCCCGTGAGACAGCAGCAAGAGCGCCGCCATGTTGCGGATCTGCCGGCCGCGGAGTTTGTCGACAGCGGGGTCCTCCGTCGGACCTTCCACCCCGCAGTTCCAGCTGTGGTTATCCGAACAACCGTCCCGATTCGATTCGCCGTTCGATTCGTTGTGTTTCTCCTGATAAGACACCAGGTCAGCGAGTGTGAAGCCGTCATGGCAGGTCACGAAATTGATGCTGTGGAACGGCTGTCTTGCGGTGTTTTGATAGAGATCAGGGCTGCCCATCAAACGTGCGGCCAGGCGGGGAACCATGCCGGGATCGCCCTTTACAAATCGCCGGACATCATCGCGATACTTTCCGTTCCACTCCGCCCACCTTCCGTATGCCGGGAAATTTCCGACCTGATACAGTCCGCCCGCGTCCCAAGCCTCGGCAATCAGTTTGACGTCAGCGAGGCAGGGATCGGAAACGATGCGCTCGAGAATCGGCGGGTTCGAGAGCACTTCCCCATTCGGGCCGCGGCCCAGGGCAGAGGCCAGATCAAAACGAAATCCATCAACATGGTATTCGGCAACCCAATGCTTGAGCACATCGAGGACCATCTCGCGAACCACCGAGTGGGAGCAGTTCAGCGTGTTTCCGCACCCGGTGAAATCAAGATAGGACCCGGAACCGGACTGCAGCATGTAGTACGTCGGATTGTCGATGCCCCGAAAATTGACCGTCGGGCCATTGAGGTTCCCTTCTCCGGTATGGTTGAAAACCACATCGAGAATGACTTCCATTCCCGCCGCATGGAAAGACCTGATCATCTCTTTCAGTTCGTGAATGGCCTTGCGTCCGGTCGCCTCCACGGAATAGGCGGCGTTCGGTGCAAAAAAAGAGAGCGGATGATAACCCCATAGATTGAGGAGTGGCTCTCCCGTTCGCGGGTCCAGCCGGTCGGTTTCCGATTCATCGAATTCGCAGACCGGCATGAGCTCGACCGCCGTGACTCCCAGTTCCTTGAGATATGGAATTTTTTCTGCCAATCCCGCAAACGTACCGGGGTGAGCGACGCGCGATGAGCAATGCCGGGTGAAAGCGCGGACATGTACCTCGTAGATTACGGAGTTCGCCAGCGGAATGTTGAGTGCGCGGTCCAGGCCCCAGTCGAAGGTGTTATCGACGACGACGGAACGCAGCGAGCGCTTTCCCGACTTCCTTCCCCATCGCCAGTTTCGACTGGTCGCCAGGGCATAAGGATCGATCAGCACCCGCCGGTGATCAAATCGAAAGCGCTGGGGAGCTTCGTTCGGAAACCGATCAAACCGAAATCCGTAATCAATCCCCGGGTCGAGCCCTTCAAGGAAGGCATGCCAGATATTTCCGGTTCGGTTAAGGACCGGATCCAGAGGGAATTCCATCGCCGGTTCGTCCTCGTCCGGATGGAAAAGCACCAGGGTGGCCGATGTGGCACTCTCGGAGACGACGGCAAAATGCACTCCCCCGCGCTGCACCATCGACCCCAACGGGAGCGGGCTACCGGGATGGATTCGGAAAGAATCGGAGATCAGGGACAAGGCCGCAGACGGAGTGCTCATTGGGGCTGAGGGGTTCAATGATTTACCTTTCACTCATGTGCGGGGACGATGTGCCAGATTCGCCTGGCATATTGGCCAATGGTGTGGTCGCTCGAGAATTCCGCGGAATTGGCGATATTGAAGAGCGCCTTCTGCGCCCAGAGCGGGCGATTCAGATAATCGGTCTCCGCACGTTCCTGGGCGTCAAGATAGGAGTGAAAATCCGCGAAATGAAGGTAGTGGTCGCCATGATCAAGCAGCGTGGCACAGACCGGATCGAAGATTCCGGGTTCGTCTTCGGAGAATCGCTCCTCGAGCAAATAGTCCATGACCCCCCGGATGAGTGGATCGGTCTCGTAGAGATGCCGCGGATTATGGTGATTGCGCCGGTCAGACACCTGCGCCGCATCGAGGCCGAAAAGATAGAAATTCTCTTCCCCAACCCGTTCGCGGATTTCAATATTGGCGCCGTCCAGAGTGCCGATGGTCAGCGCCCCATTCATCGCGAATTTCATGTTACTGGTGCCGGAAGCCTCCGTACCGGCTGTCGAGATCTGCTCGCTCAGGTCCGCGGCGGGGATGATCGTTTCTGCCAGCGTTACGCGGTAATTCGGAAGGAAGACGACCCGCAGCATGCCTTTGACGGCAGGATCGTCGTTCACGACCGTGGCGACATTGTGGATTAACTTGATGATTCGTTTGGCCAGGTGGTAGCCGGGGGCGGCTTTGCCGCCGAAAATGACGGTGCGTCGAACGCGCGGCATCTTGCCTTCCTCAACGATGCCCCTGTAGGTATGGATCACGCGGAGAATGTTCAAGAGTTGGCGCTTGTACTCATGAATGCGTTTCACATGAACATCGAACATGGACTCGGGATCCACCAGAATCTGGGTCTCTTTCAAGATCAGGTTCGCCAGGTGCATTTTGCAGTCCTGCTTGATGGCCAGAAAATCGCGCTGCGCTTCCGGTTCTGAAGCATGCGCATGAAGTTCACGTACCCGGCGGAAATCGGTCTCCCATCCGGAACCCACATATCGGGTGATAAAGGACGCCAGGGCAGGATTGCCGCAGGCCAGCCAGCGCCGATGGGTGACCCCGTTGGTCACATTAGTGAAACGCTCTGGCCATAGGGCATAAAAGTCCGGCACCAGATCTGACTTCACGAGCTCGGAATGAAGTCTGGCAACTCCATTCACGGTGTGACTTCCTGCGATGGCCAGATGCGCCATGCGGACCTGGCGTGGACCGGACTCCTCGATCAGGGACAGGCGCGATTTCCTCGCATCATCGCCAGGAAACCGACACTCCACTTCTTGAAGAAACCGGTGATTAATCTCGAAGAGGATCTGCAGATGGCGCGGCAGTGTTTTCTGCAGCAGATCGACCGGCCATTTCTCCAGAGCCTCGGGCATGAGCGTATGGTTGGTGAACGAGCAGACCTTCCTCGTGATGTCCCAGGCCCGCTCCCATGGCAAGGAATGTTCATCCACCAGGAGACGCATCAGTTCGGCAATCGCGAGCGCCGGATGGGTGTCGTTCAGCTGGAGGGCAACCTTTTTCGGAAGCAGGGAAAGGTCCAAGGACTGGCGACTGAACTGGCCGAGGATGTCGCGCAGCGCGCAGGCCACCATGAAGTATTCCTGGACCAGCCGGAGCTCCTTGCCGGATGGGTAGGAATCGTTTGGATACAGGACCTTCGAGATGGTTTCCGATTGTATTTTCGCTTCGACTGCCCGTACATAGTCCCCGGCATTGAATACCTGCATGTCGAATTCGTCTGAAGCGCGGGCGGAGAACAAACGGAGCTTATTCACCGTGTGGCCGCGGTACCCGACGATCGGGATGTCATGGGGAACACCGAGAACAAAGCTCCAGTCAACCCACATCGGGTTGTAGCGGCCGTCGTGGCCCTCGGAGTGTTCAATGCGGCCGTAGAGAGGAACAACGCAGGCCTCGTCCACGTGAGCAATTTCCCATGGGGAAGGGTCGCGCAGCCATTGATCCGGCCGCTCCTGCTGATTGCCGCTTTGGATTTCCTGCTTGAACAGCCCGAACTCGTAATTGATCCCGTAGCCATAGCCTGGAAGGTCCATACTGGCGAGCGATTCGAGGAAACAAGCCGCCAGGCGCCCCAAACCGCCGTTTCCGAGACTGGCGTCGGGTTCGCTTTGAAAAACCTCCGCCAGCTGAAAACCGAAGGACTGGCAGACATCCATTGCCGCCTGGGTCAGTCGAAGGTTGAACAGATTATTCTTCAGAGACTGGCCGATCAGGAATTCCGCCGAGAGGTAGTACATGCGCTTGGAATGCGCGGCCTGGTATCGCTTTTCGGTCTGCTCCATCCCGGCGAGCAGCCGTGGGCGCAGTGCGAAAGCCATGGCCTTAAAAAGATCCTGCGGAAGGGCGCGATCAGGGTTTTTCCCGATCAAATAACGAAGGCTATGATCCACTTCCTCCCCGAGCGTTGCCGAGAGAGAAACGTCGTCGGTGCGCGAATGCGTGCTGACTTTCCCCAATCCAGCCTCCACAATGCAGAAATTTAGCGAAGCAATACTTTTCGACAAAAGCGGTTCGTCGGAGTCAGAACAGGCAAACTCCCTGCCAAAGTGATTGCCGTGGGGATATTTCTTAACTCTCACGAAACAATGTGGTTAGCGGACACTGGCAAACGGTTGGCTCAATCGAAATGGACAATTGTCTGGATTTTGGACGTCCATTCTGGACGCGCCATAAACCTCGAGGCCTCTCTCGGTTTGCCGCCGTCGTAGAAGTTCGGCCGGGGGGACGGAAGCGCGTGCGCTTCCTTCCGGAAACAGAAACGGGGCTGGTTCGCCTGCCCCTCGCGCCACGCTCGATCCGATCGGTTGCACCGCTCGAAACAGCAGCTTCCCGAGAGCGGGCCCGCATGGTCGGCGGAAATCGGTCCCGCGGCCGGACGGCAAGCGAGATCAATCGAGCAAGCCGGCTCTCCCGGCGTCACCGGTAGCGACCTTCAGGCTCCGTTTTCGAGCGCAACTAGGCGCGCACGGGTCGCTTGCGCTTCCATTCGTGTTCGCGCCGCAGCAAGGACATGTGTTTCTTGATTTGCAGCTCAATCTCACTGAAAGCCTCTTTGCAGCCAGCTAGCACGTTTTTCCCATTTCCGGTAGCGCGCAGTGTCGCGGTTGGCAAAGAGAGGGTCAATGCCAGGGACTGCTCGTCGGTTCTCTGGTTCTTCGAAAAAACTCCTTTAATCTGAACCAGGTCCGGCTGATAACTCTTGAGCAATCGTCCCAACTTATCCAAACGACGTGTTACTTCCATGGCCACAGCTTCTTGTGACTCCACGTGTCGGTAGCTGATTGAAACGTTCATGGTTGCACCTGTAGGATTGAGGCGTATTGAGGCAGGAACGCGACGCAGTCGATTTTCTGCACCGCATGACAATTTGAGCCTAGCACTCCGTCCTGCGCCGCGCAATCCCACCCCGCGTTGACAGTCCCTTGCGAACTCCTTAGGCTAGCTTCACTGCCGGTTCCCGACTTGCCGGGCGGTGCGCCTCATGAAGAAGTCTGTCACTCCCAATTCGCCTGCCGAGGGCCGTGTTCGCATCGGACCGGCGGGCTGGTCCTACAGCGATTGGGCTGGTTACGTCTATCCCCCCCGTCGTTCGAAGGGGTTCCATGAGGCCGAATATCTGGCGACTTTCTTCGACACCATCGAGATCAACACTTCCTTTTATCAGCCACTGCGACCGGACCATGCCGCTCTCTGGGTCAAGCGTGTCGCCGGCAATCCTTCTTTCCTGTTCACCGCGAAGCTCTGGCAGAAGTTCACGCATGATCCGGTTGCCAGCAAGGACGATGAACGCGCCGTCCGTGCCGGACTGGACGTCCTCCGCGATGCCAGCAAACTCGGCGCGGTCCTCCTGCAGTTCCCTTTCTCCTTCCATTGCACGCCTGAGACGGTCGCTTACCTCACAACCGTGTTGATCCGTTTTGCCGACTATCCTCTGGTTGTTGAGTTGCGCCACTCCTCCTGGCAACGGCCGGAAACGCTCGCAATGCTCGGGGAGCACCACGCGGGTTTCTGCAACATCGACCAGCCTATCATCGGCCATTCTTTGCAGCCCTCTGCGGAAGCAACTTCCCCGATCGGATACGTGCGCCTGCACGGGCGCCGCTACGACACCTGGTTCAGCGACAACCCCTCCATTCCCCCGCACGAGCGTTACAACTACCTGTATGCTACGGAGGAACTCGATCCCTGGGTGGCCCGGATTCGTTCGATCCAGGCGCACACCCGGGATACCTTCGTGATCACCAACAATCACTACCAGGGCAAGGCCGTCGTCAACGCCCTGCAACTGCTGCACATCCTAAAAGGCACCAAGGTGAAGGTTCCTGAGCCGCTTCGCCGGCACTATCCCCAATTGGAGGAGATCGCCAGTGAAATGGCGGAAGCACCCACACTTTTCCCGATGGGTTCCCCGCTGACAAAACAATGAAGGAATTTATTTCTTGAAGAGATTCTCGAATGCCTGCCGGGCGTCCAGCGGGCGTGCCGGCCCGGGTGCTTCGACAGGTACCTGCGCCGGTTGCATATACGAGGTAGGAGCCGTATCCTTCTCGACCGTGGTCCGGAACTCGTAAAAGGTGCACTCGTTCTTGGTGTCCTTCGGCGATACGCGCGCCGGAATGGACTGGGTGCATTCAAATTGTGCGCCGCTATCGAAGTAGCGGCACTGCTTGCAGCAATGCAACTCGAAATTGCATTTCGGGCATTTTCCGCCGGGATCAAACCCCGCCACCAGCACGGCCCCACAGTTCGAGCAGCGCGCCCGAGTTACCGTGCCCACCATCCTTGGCGTGCGCGGTCCGAGGTGATCGGTTGCCCCTCGCGGGCCGCCTTGCGGGGGCTTACGCTCCCGGTCCTTCTTTTCGTGTTTGTCCTGCTTTTCGGCATCACGATAGCCGCGGTGACCGTACTTGCGATCCACAAACGCCTCCGTCCGTCAGTCGCAACGGACTGCCACTTCAACTTGTTACACGACTGGTTTGATACGAGTCTATTCCCGAGATGTATCCAATCGGAACGCTACAACCGCCCAGCACACCAGTCTTCCCCTTTGAAGTTATCCTGGAATGCTGCTTGGCGAGAGCAGAAGATGGGACCTCTATGTTTGTAATCCTATGGGAGTTCGAAGTCAAGCCAGGATATGAAGAACGCTTTGAAAGTGCCTATGGGAGCAATGGTACCTGGGTACAGCTCTTCCAGCGCGATCCTCACTTCCGGGGTACCCGACTTCACCCCGATCCCTCCCGCTCTCACATCTACTTCACCCTGGACTTCTGGGATTCCGAGATCTCTTATCAGAACTTCCTGTCCGCCAACCGTGAGGCTTACGACGAAACCGATCGTTCGAACGAGGGTCTGTTCGTTCGCGAACGCCAGATCCTGTCCTGCGCTCTCTCTTGAGCCGCTCTTGACCCGGTCTACCGGCGCCCTAGGCAAACATCCCGACCCAACCATCCGGCGGCAGATCCGGCCGCAAAATCGTCCGAGCCGTTCCCGCCACCCGTAACACCGCCTCGGCGGCCAGATACCCGCTTCGAACCGCACCTTCCATCGTCGCCGGCCAACCGGTTTGGGTCCAATCGCCTGCAAGGAACATCCTCGCAATACCGGTCTGCTGTGTTGGACGCCAGCGGTCCACTCCCGGTTGCGGTGAAAATGTGGCCGCCGCCTCCTTGATCACCGTGGCTTTGAGCAATCTTGCTTCCCGCATCCGGGGCAGAGCCTGACGCAGTTCTGCCAGGCAAAGATCGATGATCTCCTGCCGCGGCTTCTGCAACAGGTCATAGGATGCGCTGATCACCAATTGCAGATATTGCCCCTTTTCGTTGCCCCCGCTCTTGTTCGCGCCATACAGTTCCGTTTTATTAAAAATCCACTGGGTGGTCGTCTCGAGCAGTGTGACAAACGGCTCTTTCATCACCTCCCGGTCGAACCAGAAGTGCACACCGGTAATGGGCGAAACGCGGATCTTCCCGAGATGCGCGAGCGCTGGCTCCCTCTTCTGGATCTCTTCGGGCAGCAACTCCGCAAGCGCTTGGTGCGGCATCGCGAACACATAGGCTTCCGCCGATTCCCGCCGTCCGCCATCAAACTCCAGACTGTCTACCGCGCCGTTCGAGAAGTGAATCGCCCGCACCGGCAAACGCAAATTCACCTCCCCGCCCCTTCGTTCGATCTCTGCCTTGCAACCGTCGTACAGTTCGGCGAGCGGCACGGCCGGCACACCCATGCGGTAGCCGGTTCGGTTTGAGAGAAACCCCTTCCAGAACACATCCACGCCAAACCGCGCGTCGGTCTGCTCCAGCTCTTCGTCGAGCGCACTGACCAGCACCACGCGCCAAAACCGCTCAATCGCCCGGGGCGTCTGCTTGCGCTTCCTGAGCCACGCGAGCATGGAAATCCCGCCGGGCGTATCCAGATCTGCAGTGTGCCCCCGGCCCCGTAAAATATCCAGAAGCGCGCTCGCGATGCACCTCTTGTCGGCCAGCGCGAGCGGTGCAAAGGAAAGAAACGATCCGGTCATGTGCAGCGGGGCCGGCAGCAGGCCGGCCTGCATGATTCCAGTGCGGCCTTGGGGGTCCTGAAACAGGAGCCGATCGAAGTATCGGATCTTCTCCTGTGCTCCGACGCGCCGGTAAAAATCTTCGAGGTTCGTGCAGCACCCGAGCGTCACGTGCTGGCAGTTGTCCACATGCTCGCCGTCCGGCAACACGTACGACGTTGCCCGGCCGCCGAGAAAGGGCCGCTGCTCGAACAGGCGCACACGCCAGCCGGCTTCAGCCAGCGCGACGCCCGCCGACAGCCCCGCCAGCCCGCCGCCGATCACGATCACGTTTTGCAAGGATATTCTCTTCCGTGTGGCGCCCGAACCGCGCCTTGGCAATCAACTTCAGTTTTTCCGCCTTCGTCAGCCGGACCCGCGCCCCGAAAACGGCGAAATTTACACTTTCAATGCGCGCGAGCAGCGCGCTGTAGGTATGCACCAGCAGCCACAGCGTCCCCCGGCTGTCCTCTTCGACGAGCCCCAGAAGCTTGCTGCCTTCCTCGTACAGTCTCCAGGCGCGATCGGCTTCAAACCGCAGCAGCTCGCGCACACCCAGACTGGCCTCCTCGCGCCCCAAGTCCTCCCTGGTGACGCGATAGTGGGCCAGATCCTCTTCCGGCAGGTAGACGCGGCCGATCCGAAAATCCTCGTGCACGTCGCGAATGATATTGGTCAACTGGAAGGCCAGCCCCAGTTTTTCCGCAAGCTCCAGTGCCTTCGAATCGCGAAACCCGAAAATATGTGTGCACGTCAGCCCCACCGTTCCGGCCACGCGGTAACAGTATTCCTTCAGGCGCTCAAAGGACGGGTAAGTCTGAAGGGTCAGATCCATCTCGGCGCCGGAAATCAGGTCGTGGAGATAACGGGGCGGCATCTTGTAACGCTCAATCGTGTCGACCAGCGCGGGCAGAACCTCCGCTGCACCGTCCAGGTTCAGGGAAGGCGAAGCGATGGCCGCCGAACCCACCACCACCTGATCCTGCCCATTGATCGCCTGGTCCAGTGCCGCGCGCCACTTCGCGAGACCGTGTTGTTTGCTGGCCAGGTCATCGCCCTCATCGGACACGTCGTCGATGTAACGCATGAAGGCATAGAGGGCCACAATCCCGTCACGTTTGGGCTTCGGAAGCAGAAAAAAAGCGGGATAGAAATTGCTATGCGACTCCCGGGCCACCCGGTGGCATTCCTCATAGGAGGCCGCCACGCTGACCATCGCGCCTGGTTCGCCAGGTGCATCCGGAGCGTGCCGAACGGCCTCATTGATCGGCGTTGGTGCGCCCGAAAACACATGTCCAACCAGGGTCCTGCCGAGCAAGCGGACCTGTTTGGCCTTGCCGACCGCCGGGCGCTCGTGCAGGGTGTCGTAGCCGAGCTCCTCAATCGCATCGAGAACGGCCATTCCGCCCCGGCTGAACATCGCGAGGTCGACGCTCAGCCTTCCCTCCACCATCTTTGCCAGCGGCATGCCCTGGCGAAAAAGCCCGCGGGTGGAGTCGATAAGTTCCTTCATCAGCGAAACGTACCGCTGGTCGAAGATCTTCCCGACCAGGTCCTGCTCGGAGAGCCCGTGCGCCGCCGCTCGATCGAGCGGGATGTAGATCCTTCCCTTTTCGAGGTCCCGCGAAACGTCTTGCCAGAAGTTCGCCAGTTGCAGGGCCGTGCAGGTGTGGTCAGAAAGCCGCTGCCGCCGCTCATCCCGGTAACCGCAGAGATACAAGACCAACCTGCCTACGGGATTGGCCGAATACACACAATAATCGAGGACCGCGTCCCAGGTCGGGTAGCGGCCTACCGTCTGGTCCTGCCGGAAAGCCTTCAGCAAATCAGCAAACGGCTGCTTCGGCACGTCCTTGGCCACCACCGTCTCCCGGAGTGCCACAAACACAGGATGCGAAGGCCGGCCTTCATAGCAGGCGTCCAACTCCGTCTCCCACCAGGCCAGCAACTCGAGCGCGCGATCCTTCCCCGGGATTTCATCGCCCAGATCATCCGCCCACCGGCAATAGGAATACACGTTGTAAAAATGCTGGTGCAGATCCTTTGGCAACAGCCAGGAAACCACGTTGAAATTTTCGTAGTGATGGGTTGCCAGCCAGCGGGTGTACTGCTCGGCGGCCTGCGGGCTACAGCCGTTTCGAGGCAATTTCTCCATCAGCGACAGCTCGCCGGGACGCAGCATCAGTAATTCGCTCTCTCACGCATCGGATTAAAATGGACGGAGCCGGTTGAAGGTCCGGGGTTCACCTGTCACAAGTCCAAAATCACGCCGTCACGGCCGCACGGCCAGCTTGATCTCTCCGCTGCGTGCCTTCATCCGCTCAAAGGCTTGTGGCAAATCTTCCAATCGAATCTCTTCGGTGACAAATTCCTCGGCGGAAACGTCACCGCGCCGGACTGCCTCGAGCGCTTCACGGATAAACCGCGGGGTGTGGTGAAAGGGCGAAATCATCTTGATCTCGGAGTAATGAATGGCGGCCGGTTCGATTTCGACTCGCGTCCCGGTCGGCAGCCCACTGAAGAAATTCACCACGCCGCCTCGACAGACCATCTTCAGCGCCTGCTCCCAGGTCGCCGGATTCCCTGCGGCTTCTACGACCGAGTCCGGTCCGCGTCGTTCTTCCGTCAGTTCTCGGACCGCCGCCACCACGTCCGGAACTTCGGTGACGTTGATGGTTACGGCTGCGCCCAGTTTCCGCGCTACCGACAACGGCCCCTCGCGTCTCGCGAGGGCGATCACGCGCACTCCCCGGCGCGACAGCATGCGCACGTATTTCAACCCGATCGGTCCGCAGCCAATCACTGCCGTGGTATCGCCCATGCGCACGTCCATCTCATGAATGCCGCGCATGACGCAGGCCAGCGGCTCCACAAAGGCCGCGCTGTGGTCGTCGACCGAATACGGAACTTCAAGCATGTTCTCGCGGACAATGCGCCCGGGAATCCGCATGTACTCCGCGTAGGCGCCATTGTTAAAGAGCAGGTCGTCGCAGAGATTCTCTTGTCCGCGACGGCAATGGTAGCAGCGGAAGCAGGGAGCGGAATTCGCCGCAATGACCCGCGTGCCCAGTCGCCATCTCGAATCCACTCGCTTTCCCATGGCCACGATTTCGCCAACCACCTCGTGCCCGAATACCGCCGGTGGCTGAATCATCTTGGCGTGGTAACCGCGCTTCCAGACCTTCAGGTCGGTCCCGTCGGTCAGCGCCAGTCGCACGCGCAGCAAGACTTCATCGGCGGCCAGAGCGGGTACTTCAATTTTCTCGATCCGGAGATCTTCGCTGCCGTAGAGCACGGCCGCGGTCATTTTCGACGGCACGACTATCTTGGCTGGAACCAGCACTTCTTCCAGCCCTAGTTCCGTCTTTTTTGTGGACGCTGCTTTCATTCGTGCGTAATCAGGATCTTCAGCGATTCCTCGGTGGGCCTGGCTGCCAGGTCCAACCCTTCTTGGATTCTAGCCAATGGAAACCGGTGCGTGACAATCTCCATCACCGGCAGTTTCTTCTCTAGCACCAGTGCTGCCGCACTTTCTTGGATGTCCACGGCCGCACTGTAGCTGCCCAGGATCTCCTTCTCGTCAATGCCTACTGCAGCCGCTGGAAACTCTATTTTTGTCACTGGGTCGTTTGCAGCAAAAAGAAGAACTCTACCGCCGGGCCTGGCCGCCGCCAACGCTTCCGCTACGACTGCCGGATGCGCCACCGCCACCAAGACCGCATCTGCCCCACGACCCCCCGTCCGCGTGCGTACTTCTTCCAGTAGCTTACCACTTATGGGGTCAAATGACTCTACCGCTCCCAACTCCAGACTCTTCCTACGCCGGGTGGCCATAGGGTCACTGGTATAGATGCGCGCACCCACCGTTTTGGTAACCATCAACAATTGCAATCCGATGGGGCCGCACCCCACCACCAGCACCGTCTCCCCCGCCGCCACCCGGGCTTTTTGGACGGCCTTCACGATGGTGTTGATCGGTTCAATAAACGTGGCTTCCTCAAAACCCACAGTGTCGGGCAACGCGACAATCCCGCGCTCGGCGACCCATGGCATGGCCTTTACGTACTCGGCAAATCCGCCCCCATTCGGCGTGAATCCTCCGGTCAGACCGGTGTTCTTGTACTGCGGGCACTGGGAGAACAGCCGGTTCTTGCAGAAGAAACAATCGCCGCACGGAATATGGTGGAAGCTCATGACCCGGTCACCCAGCTTCCACCGGGTGACGCCCTTGCCGGTGGCCACGACGGTCCCGGCCAGCTCATGCCCCAAAATCTGCGGCGGCTCGACGTAACGCTGGTAGATCTTCTTGATGTCCGTCCCGCAAATCCCGCAGGCTGCCACCTTGATCAGCACTTCCCGATCGCCCACTTCCGGCACCGGCACCTCTTCCACCCGCACCACCCCTTTATCGCGATACACCCCCGCCCGCATCTTCCTCGGTAGCGCGCCCCCTGTCCTCTGCCCCTCGACCATCGTCCCCGTTCCGCTCATTCGTTCACGGCCTCCATCACCCGGTCGTTCAGCACTTCCACCCGGAGCGACTGAATATACTCGTCCAGAAATCCTGTCAGTTTCTCCGCCGCTTCCCTGCTTTGCTTGCCGAACCGGATCAGGGCAGGAATTTTGCCGGGCCGCCTGGCCAGGTCCTTTAGGAGAGGAACCACCTTGATGGATCCTTCGGCGGAAAGGCATTTTTCAAAATCTACCGGCAACTCTTCCTCACTGCCATCACTGATGGCCCGGATCACGACGACGGGAGTTTGCTGGTTTACAAACTCGCGAACCACATGAAAGGACTCCATGTCCACAATATCCGCAAAGGGAGAAAGTCGTTTTTTCTCCTCCGCGGTATCGATGATTCGGTCGGAACTGAGCAGTCCGTCAACGACCGTGGCCCCCTGCTTGCCGGCAAGTTCGAGCAGACTCTTCGAGACAGTCAGTCCCGGCGAATCTCCCATCGTTCCGACGTGCCGCGGCGCAACAACGGTCAGCGGCCCATACTTCGGATTGAGTGATCCCGCCAGCCCCGAAGAAAGAACCAGGTCAACCCCGATCGCTTTCGCATCCATTCCGACCGGAACGCCGAGACCCTTGCTGCCCATACCGGTCAGGTAAATGCAGACCGTGTGAGCCCCGATTTCCGCTTCCTGGACCTGGACTGCTCCGCGTGCTGGCGACGGATTCCATGTTCTCGCGCGAAACGGGCGAAGTTTGCGCCACGACGCAAACTCCGCTTGTACCGCAAAGGTGACCAGCACTCTCATGCTTCCCCTGATTGCCTCTCCGCTCACGCCGCGAGCTTCATCCGCTTCGCCCGCCGTCGGGAAACATACCCGTTCGCCCTGTACCAGCCGACCGCACGTTCGAGCGCCGCGGTCACCGATCCGGGCTGAAATCCCAACTCCCGCACCGCCCGCGACGCATCCACAAACATCTTGTGCTCGGCGATCTTCACGCCTTCGACCGGAATCTGTGGTTCCTTCCCGAGCATCCGCGACAACGCGCTCTCCACATACGCTACACCCAATGCCAGGCCGTGCGGGATTTTCATCCGGGGCGCCGGCAGGCCGGTAATCCCGGCCAGCACGTCCAGCAGACCCTTGAGCGTCAGATTCTCCGCCCCGAGCAAATACCGCTCCCCCGTTTTTCCCCGCTCTGCAACCAGCAGGTGTCCGGCAGCACACTCTTCCACACCGACAAAATTCAATCCCGTCTCCACGTACCCCGGCATCTTTCCGTTCAGAAAATCCAGGATGATCTTCCCGGTCGGCGTGGGTTTCCAGTCCCACGGGCCCACAGGAGTCGTCGGCATCGCCACAATGGCGGGAAATCCTTCCGCGGCCGCCTTCAACACTTCCTGTTCTGCCATCCACTTCGATCGTTTGTAATGACCGATCATCTCTTCGAGTGTGGTCCGGGTGGATTCATTTGGAAGTTCCGGCCGGTCGACGGCAATGGTCGCAACAGTGCTGGTATAGACCAGCTGCCCGATTCCCGCCTGCTTGGCTGCCGCCAGCAGATTCCGGGTTCCACCCACATTCGAATCGTAGATATCCTGCGGATTCTTGGCCCACAAACGGTAATCTGCTGCGACGTGAAACACCCGCTTCATGCCGATCATGGCCCGAGCGAGCGACGCCAGATCCCGCAGGTCTCCGGTCACATATTCGAGCGGCAAATCACTGATCGCGCGGTTATTGCTCGATGGCCGCATCAGCACGCGGACGCTCTCCCCTCGCGCGACCAGTTGGCGCGCCACGTGGCTCCCGAGAAATCCCGCCGCACCCGTGACCAGTGTTGTCATCGAGGGTGTTTCCCTTCCTTCTTCTCGCCCAGGCTGCCGCCGAGCTGCCAGGCGAGCATTTTCCAGATGTCGCCGGCCTTGGGGTTCATGCCGAGCAGCGCCGCCGTTTCATAACCCGCGTGGCACTGGCAATTCTCGCAGCGCGGATTCAGACCCCGGCCGTAGTTTTCCCAAACCGTCTGCTCGAGCAGCGCTTTATAGCTTTTCGCGTGGTTGATATGCAGCTGGGAGCACGGACCCGACCATCCCGCGGGCCCGTACACCGGCCCGGCCCAGGCGCTGCAGTCCAGTTCGCGCTCGCCGCGCAGATACTCGAGGTAAACCGGAGAGAGCATCAGATTGTAATCGGCCAGCCGGTCGCTCGCCTCGCGGAATCTTTGATGCATCTTCTCATGAAACCTTGCGCTGCCGTCCCGGCATAATTTCTGCTCGGGATAGTGGGGCGACAGTAGGTATCCATCCACGTGCAGCGCGTGCAGTTTTTCATAGAGAGCGACCAGGTCGTTGATGTCCGTGTCCGGATAGATCGTGCTGGTCACCACCACAAAAAAACCGGCGTTCTTGGCCGCCTTGATGCCGTCCCAAGCTTCGATGAAAAGTCCGGGACGGCCGGAGCGCCCGTCATGCACGGACTCGGTTCCGTCCAGTTTCACGTTCCAGAAGAAATTCGTGTACGGAGGAATCATGTGCAGCCAGCGCCGGATCCGGGTTCCGTCGGTAGAGAGGAACAGGTGGTGGCCGCGATCCAGGATCGCCCGGGTCAGCGCCGCAATTTCCGGATATTCGAGCGGCTCCGGACCGCCCAGGGTAACCACCGGCGTGGGGCACTCTTCGATCGCTGCCAGGCATTGTTCGACGGTCAGCATGGTCCGCTCTGTTGCGGATCCCTCCCCAGTGCCGTTCGCTCCAGGACCGGACGGGCCGCCCAGCGGGTCGAGCGAGAGAATCACCGGAAACCTGCGCTCGCCGCGCAGTTTTCCCGCCAGAAGATGTTTTGTGGAATCGAAAACCAGCCCGAAAGGGTACCGCATCGGGATACTTAGGAAACGCGCCGTTCGCGTGCAGTGTACAAGCCGCTGCGCAGGCGAAAGTCGCTCGGATTAAACTTTACGGCGCAGTAATCGCCGGCCCGCTGTCCTTGATTCCGGTAGCGCGCCAGCGCATAGACCGGGAAGGAATTCTTATACAGGTGATACTTCAGGTAAAACACGCCCGGGAAGCCGGTGCCCGTAAAATCTTCCTCGCTCCAGGATCCATTGGCGTGCTGCTGGGTGACCAGGTACGCCGCCGCGCGGGCAATCGCCGGATCATCGGGGTTGGCGCCGGCCAGCAGTCCGATCAGACCCCACGCTGTTTGCGAAGGCGTACTGTTCCCCTGCCCCTTGCTCGATACCACTTCATAACTGTTCAGCGATTCGCCAAAGCTTCCGTCGGCCTTCTGCACCTGGCGCAGCCAGTTGACCGCACGCAGGCAATAATCCTGCGCGGTCATCGAAACCGTCTCGAGCGCGCGCAACACGCCGCTCGTGCCATAAACGTAATTCACGCCCCAGCGTCCGAACCAGGATCCATCCTTGCTCTGATCCTTGGTCAGGAAGCCCACGGCTTTCTGAACCACCGGGTGCTTTGCGGGCCAGCCGAATCGGCCAAGACACTCAAGAACCCGCGCCGTCACGTCCGCCGTCGATGGATCGATCATCGCGTTATGATCTGCGAACGGAATGTTGCACAGCAGTTGCCGGTCATTGTCGCGGTCGAACGCTCCCCATCCTCCGTCGCGGTTCTGCATGCTGAGCAGCCATTGCAGGCCCCGGCGCATCGCGCCTTCCATGCGTTTCTCGTCCGGGAATTTCACCCGCTCGAGCGCCATGAGCACGAAAGCGGTGTCATCCACGTCCGGGTAAAAATCGTTCCGGAATTCAAACGCCCAGCCGCCCGGTTCCGCATCCTTGTTCTTGATCTGCCAGTCGCCTCCGCCCAAGATCTGCTTTGACAACAGCCAGTCCGCGGCCTTGACGAGCGCAGGGTCGTCGGCCGGCAATCCCGCTTCTTCGAGCGCCACCATGGCAATGCAGGTATCCCACACCGGTGAAACACACGGTTGCAGGCGAATAGTGTCGCCTTCTTCGATTTCGAACCTGGAAAACTCCTTGATTTCGCGTGACGTCAGCGGGTCATCCGGCCCGTGACCGAGGGCGATCAACGCAAAGATGGAATTCATCATCGAGGGATAGATGGCGGCCAGTCCCTCGGTCCGCTCCAGATGTTCGACCATCCATTGCTTCGCTTCGCGGATGGCCTTCTGCCGGAGCGGTTTCCACGGCAGCTTCTCATACAGTTTCAGCCCGCGATCGACGGCCAGGAAAACATTCTTCCAGGACAGGAACTGCTTGCTCCAATGGAACGCTGCAGCTTTTTGCGAGGAATCCTTGAACAGTTCGTCGACTCGGGCGTGCTCGGGCAGGCGAAAGTCCGGCCGTAACGAGGAGAGAATGGCCATGGGGATCACGATTCCGCGCGTCCAGGAGGACATCTCGTAAATGTTGAAATAGAACCAGTTCGGCAGGAGCATCAACTCCGGCGGAATGGCGGGCACCAGTTCCCAGCCGACGGCTCCAACCAGCGCCAGATAGAACCTCACGTAGGAGTTGGTCTGTTCGAGCCCGCCAAGCCGGTGCACGATTTCCCGCGCTTTGACCATGTGCGGCGCGTCCGCGGAATCACCCGCCAATTTGAGGGCGAAGTAGGCTTTGGTCGTTGCATTCAGTTCGGATGGTCCACCGGGATAGATCGGCCAGCCGCCATCTTCCATCTGTTTCCGGCGCACATAATTGGCAAGTTTGACGATGCGGTCCGGCTCGGCCTTGCCGAGAACATAGAGGTAGTAAATGTAATCCGATTCAAGCGTGGTATCGGCTTCGAGTTCACCGTGCCAATACCCCTCTTCGGACTGAATCGAAAGCAGGTACTCCGCGCCGTTCTTGACGGCCGTTTCGACCCGCTCGGCCCAGTTCTCCTGGCGCCATGGGGCGGGCGCTGGCGCGACCGGAAGTTGCTCTCCTACTCGTGCGAACGACGCCATCCGTACTCCCCCAGAATCTGCTGCTGAAACCCTGCGTGATCACACCCGCCAAGCGGGTCGGGAATGCTCTAGCTAACTTGCCTGTTGCCTTATACTTCCGTCCAAGCCGACCCGTACCCGCAGGGGTACCCCCAGTACTCTTTCATTATCGCCGCACCCGGAAGTCGGGTCAACGATTAAGATGCCGAATCGGCAACGGGCCGTTGTCACCATTGGTTAGAGCAAGGCACCCGGCGGCCCCTCGAGGATTCGATGCACCAGCGCCCATAACGGTTCGGGCAGGGCTTGCCCTTCCCGTTGCAAGACCGATGGTTTTTCCTTCATCAATTGGGCCGGCAGCTTCATCCACAACGGCGCAGGCGAAGCATCGCCTCCGGTTTCCCCGCGCAGTACCAGGGCATGCGCGCGATCGAGCGCCAGTTGCGCCGATTCCTTGAAGTCGTCCTTTGACG
Source organism: Candidatus Acidiferrales bacterium (assembly GCA_963842585.1). Classification (GTDB taxonomy): domain Bacteria; phylum Acidobacteriota; class Terriglobia; order Acidiferrales; family UBA7541; genus Acidiferrum. The sequence goes on along the minus strand of CAWJHG010000005.1, from coordinate 286,297 downwards.
GATCGATCACCGCAAAGTAAAGAGACGGCTTGACGAATTGCAGCAGCGAATTGCTTTCCACGATCAACGCCGTGCTCGGTCGCTCGACGATCTCGCCGAGTGCTTGCCTGAGGAGCGGCAGGCCCTCCGCCAGATAACCCTGTTTGGTCCGCAGCCAGAACGATCGCTTGGCCCCGGCGGCGAGAAAGCGCGCGCTATCGGTGCCCGTCTCCGACTGCTTTTCCCAATCGAGCGCGCAGACATGCTCGGTCGGAGCGCAATCACAGTTCTCCCCGTTCTGTGCGCACACTCCGTGGCCATACTGGGTGATTTTTCCAGCGATCCATTCGGTCCGGGGAAAGGCACGCATCACGTCGCACACCAGTTGGGTCTTCCCGATGCTGCGGGTATGGCCGCCCACCACGATCAGCCTCCACCGGTCGCGTTCTTTCTCTGGTGTCGTCGGCATTCCCTCAGGCACTTGGACCCTCCGCTTGCTCTGCTTCTAGCCCTTCTCTTCGAGCTTCTTGATTCTCTCGCCGAGTTCCGGCAGCCGCGCGAACCACACGTAGGCCTCCTTGAACTTGGCGAGCGGCCGCGCCGGAGTGCCCCAAACCGTCTGCCCGCTGCGAATCGTCTTTCCGGTGGGAATTCCCGCCTGTGCGCCGGCAATCGAGCCGTCTCCGAGCGTACAGTGGTCGGCGATGCCTACTTGCCCGCCGCAAACCACGTGATGTCCCAGTTGGCTCGAGCCGGAGATCCCGGTTTGCGCCGCGATCACCGTATGCGCGCCGATCTGCACGTTATGTCCAACGTGCACCAGATTGTCGATCTTCACGCCCGGCCCGATGCGGGTATCGTCGAGAGAACCGCGGTCGATCGTGGCATTCGCCCCGATCTCCACACCGTCGCCGATTTCGACGGTCCCGACCTGGGGGAACTTCCAATACCGTTCCCCGTCGAAGGCGTAGCCAAAACCGTCCGCGCCCATGACCGCGCCCGAATGCACTTCGACGAAATCCCCGAGCCGCACTCCGGCATACAGCGTTACGCGCGGATGAATCCGGCAGTTCCGGCCGATCGCGCAGCCGGCCCCGACGACGCTGTGCGCCCCCACCTCGGTGCCATCCCCGATCGACGCACCTTCCTCGATCACCGCATACGGCCCAATGCCCACGTTTTTTCCCAGGCGCGCGTGTGGCGCCACAATGGCCGTCGCATGCACACCGGTCGCGATTGGAGCGCGCTCGACGAGCAACGCCCCCGCTTTCGCGAAGGCCACCTTCGGCTGGCCGCTCCGCAAGACCGTTTTCCCAGGCAGGGCGATCCCTTCCTTGGCCACCACACACACGGCGCGAGATCGAACCGCCCTCTCGGCGTGCTTGCCGGCTTCGACGTAAATGAGCTGCTCCGCTCTGGCCCGCTCCGGAGCAGCCACCCCGGTCAGCTCGAACGCACCGTCGCCCTCGAGCGTCGCACCGATCTTTTCCGCCAGTTCTTTTGCCGTCCGCTTCATGGCCATGAACCTCTTCTTTTCACTCCGGGCACGTACCGTCCCCGGTGGGGGACCACATGACCCGTTCCTACGACAGAAACTCGTACAAAGGGGGCTGGCCCTCGGGCCGGTTCTTCCACCGCGCGTGAACCCACACCCACTGCCCCGGATAGTTTCGGATAATCCGCTCGAGCACCTTGGCAAACCGCTGCGTATTTTCGACGACATCGCGTTCGATGTCGCCCGTGCGCACCAGCTCCACGGGCGGTTCAAACCGCAGCCGGTATTTGCGGAGGTTCCGGTCCCAGTAGGCGTAGCCCGGCACAACCGCCGCACCGGTATGCAGTGCCACGCGGGCAATCCCGGTCGTGGTACAGGCGGGAGTTCCGAAGAAATCCACGAAAACCCCTTCGTCGGACATGGTGTTCTGGTCGGCCAGAATGCCAACCGTCCCCGCGCCCTTGAGCACCCGCAGCATCACGCGCGCCGCTTCATTCTTGTAGATCGGCCGGTTCCCGGAAAGGCCGCGATAGCGGTTCACCAGCCGATCGAGCGGCCGGTTATCGAGCGGCCGAGCCATGTAGTAGAGAGGAAATCCGTACAAGGCATGCGCGTAGGAAGAAAGTTCCCACGCCCCGATGTGCCCGGTCAGGTAAATCACGCCCTTGCCGCGACTCTGCCCGGCCAGAAAATTCTCGTGCCCGTCGAGCACCACCACGCGTTCGATGTTTTCTTTCGTGTACCCCGGCATGCGCGCAAATTCTGCCGCCATCCATCCGAGGTTGCGGGTCATCTCTTTCACGACCTCGCGGCGCTGCCGGTCGTTCCAATCCGGAAATGCCAGCTTCAGGTTGAACTCCGCCGTCCTGCGCAATTTGGGCAGCAGGAGCAGCAGGAGACCCGTGGCGCCGGCTGCAAGGGCGCGCGCCAGCGGACGGGGCAACACCCCGAGCGCCTTTACAAACAGCCACGCCACCGCATATTGCAGCCTCTCGATCATCTTGGCCGGGATGGGGCTCTCCTGTGTGCGCCAGTATGCCGGACTTCGGCCATTCCAAGATACACTGAGAATGCTAGACTCATCGTTCCGTGACGCAAACAGACAACTCTGGCACAGATTCCCTCTCCGCGTTCCCGCTGGTGCGCTGCGCCTGGGTCCTGCTGATCCTGGCCACGCTGTACCTCTGTTACTTCCACCACCTCGGCGCCGTCGGCCTCCTCGGCCCGGATGAGCCGCGCTACGCCTGGATCGCCCGCGACATGGCCGATTCCGGAGACTGGGTCACACCGCGACTTTACGGCCAGCCCTGGTTTGAGAAGCCGGTTCTTTATTACTGGGGCGCAGCCCTGAGCTTCAAGCTATTCGGTGTCGGCGAAGCTGCCGCGCGCGTTCCGAGCGCCCTGGCCGCACTCCTCGCCACCCTTGCGTTGGCTTGGCTAGCCTCACGTATCTATGGAAGAGAAACCGCGCGTTGGTTACTCCTGCTGCTTCCGACCACGGTTGGCATGACCGGCTTCTCCCATGCGGCTGCAACCGATATGCCTTTCGCTGCCATGCTCTCGATCGCCATGGTCGGCGCAGCTGTCGTGCTCGGCCTGGTCCGCGACCAGGATTCTCCGGTCCTGCCCCGAACTCCTTGGCTGGCTCTGCTGTTGTTGGGCTTTTCGCTCGGCCTGGCCGTCCTCGCAAAAGGCCCGGCGGCCATCCTGCTTTCTGGCGGCGCCGTGCTCCTGTGGGCTGCATCCACCGGGCGTTGGCGAGACGCGCTCCGCTGCCTTCATCCCGTCGCGATCGCGAGTTTCTGCCTCACAGCACTTCCCTGGTACATCCGTTGCGCCCGCCGCAATCCCGATTTTTTCCGCATTTTTATCATCGAACACAACTTCAAGCGTTACCTCACCCCCGCATTCCAGCACATTCAGCCGTTCTGGTTTTACCTCCCGATCGTGCTGATCGCACTTTTTCCCTGGTTTGTTTTCCTCCTCCCGGCCTGCCGGAGTGCGCTCGCGGGCAGCCGCCGGGATCGGCCGGATTCGGCCATCTCCCTGTTCTTCCTGTGCTGGGCCGGATTTACGATCCTGTTCTTTTCCCTCTCGCAATCCAAACTTCCAGGCTACATTCTCCCCGCGCTTCCTCCGCTCGCGATGTTGCTCGCTCCTGCCGTCAGGAACGCCTCGCTGAAAGGCACAATCGGGGCGCGCGCGACACTGTTCGCCAGCGGCGCGGCGATGGTCTGGTTCGGAATCCTCCTCGAGCGGCAGTCGGGAAAGTTTCCGGTCCTGTTTTGTACCAGCCCAACCTGCGGAATCACCCGCATCTGGCTCGTCGCTGCCGGCGGCGGTGTCGCCGTGGCTTTGTTCGCTCTGGTCCGCGAGAACAAGCTTTCCCTTCTTGCCATAGTCCTGACGACACTGTTCCTGGTCGTTGAAATCGACCGGTTCCTGCCCAGTCTCAATCCCGGGGTCTCCGCGAGCGATGCCGTCGAGGTGGTCGCTCATGTCTGGCCGAACTTCTCGCCCGACCGGGCCGCGACCTGGCAGCTCAACCGATCCTATGCCTATCAGCTGAATTTCTATTTCCGGCGCGAGCTGCCGGAATGGAGATCTGAGGATCCGAATATCGAATGGATTTTCGTCGGGAAGAACAGGGTGACCGAGGCCCGGGCCTTGGGGCTCGCCTGTGTGGGGTTTGCGATCTATCCCGCCGTGGTTCCCTGCCGCAACCCCGCCTCAGGAAACCGGCTTGGCGGACCTGGCGGGCTTCGCGGGAGCGGCGGGAACGACACTGACCGGCAGCCGCGCTAGGAAGAAACTGACCACGCGGTTTTCATAGGTACGTTTTTCTTCGTCCGGCAGGTTCGCAAAATTTCCATGCGCAATGATGGCCTGCTCGCGCGGCTCGGGTGCTTTGACGAACATTTCGCGCGTTATGGTGCCCAGTTCCGGGTCATCATTGGCCTCGATGAACAACGTCGGTACGTCGACCAGCTGTTTTAGTTTGGAAGAGAGTGGCGGATCACTCTTGTACCCGTAGTTCAGCCACTCAAAGGTCGTCTGCGCCGATTTGACCATCAGCGGGAATCCCCCCACGCCGGTTTTTTCCACGCCGATCTTGACCATCTGTTTTGGATAGTCGTACACCGAGTCGAGCACCAGCGCCCGCACGCGGTTGTCCTTTTCCGCTTCCCGCAGAGCGGCATAAGCGCCCAGGTTATAGCCCCACAAGCCAAAACGCGTGGCATCCACGTCATTCCGCCTGGCGATCACATCGATCGCCGCGCGCACCTCGTCCGACTCGCGATAGCCGAACGTGGTGGTTCCGGCATTCGCTCCGTGGGCGGCGAAGTCAAATACAAACACGTTGTATTGGTGGTCCTGCAGCGCGGAAACCAGCGTCAGCAGTTCGCCCCGGCTCGACTGGTAGCCGTGCAGCAGAATGATGGTTGGAGCTCCGCGCAAGCCCGGGAAGAACCAGCCTTTGCGGTCGGAGGGCGTCAATCCGGGCACACTGAATTCGACTTCGTCCGGACGCCCGGGGAAGCTGGCCATATTGATCTCAGAACTGGTGCGCTGCGGCTTGACAATCCAATACGTGAGCACGCCGGCAATGGCAGCGGTCGCCAGCGCCACAAAGAAAACCAGTGTCAGCACGACCACCAACAGCTTGGTGTACCAACGTCTCGGGTAACGCAGTTCATCCAGAATCGACATGGTTTTGGGCTCTACACCCGGCTTCCAGCCGGAAAACGCACACAACTCGGATGGATCTATAGCTACTGGAACTCCCCTTCAGCCTAGCATGCGCTATTCCCCCGGTTGCAGGTCATCTGCCCGGAATGTGCCCGATTTATATCGGCCCCTTCGCCTGGATTTGGCAGCTCCTTGCTCGAATCGGCTATGATGGCACTTGCACCCGGGGGATCCGGGTAAAGCCCGTACCATGAACATTATCGACCTTCGCCAAGCCACCGTGCGCCAGATGGAGCCGCTGCTGCTCGAGGAAGCGACCCATTGGCGGGAGGAGTTGCATTGGGATTACCGCAGTGCGCTCGACCTGATCAAGCGCTTTCTCGAAGCCCATGCATTGTCCGGATGTGTGGCCCTGGAAAACGGCATCGCGGTCGGTTATTCCTTCTATGTTCTCGAGGATCACAAGGGGCTGATCGGCGGAATGTATGTCTCTCCGCGGCAAGAACAGGGGCCGATCGGTCGCCGTTTGCTCGAGGAGATGCTCTACGGTATGCGGGCGCTGCCCCAGATGCAGCGGATCGAAGCGCAGCTGATGCCGTTCGGCGGCCCGGTCGATGACACCTTGCGCGATCAGGGGTTCCGGCTGTACACCCGCCAGTTCATGCTGCTCGATCTGGCCCAACAGAAGGAACGCGCACCGGGCGTAAATTCGGGCCTGCGGCTTGATCGCTGGAATGATCGTTATTTTGATCCGTGCGCCAAGCTGATCTATCTCGCCTATGCCAACCACATCGATGGCGACATCAACGATCAGTACCGCTCGCGCCATGGAGCACTGAAATTCCTGAAGAACATCATTCTGTTGCCGGGCTGCGGACAGTTTGTTCCTGGCGCATCGTTTGTGCTGCGGCATCCGGGGAGCGAGGATCTGGCAGGCGCGGTGCTGACCAGTGAAGTGGCCCACGGAGTCGGCCACACCACGCAGATCTGCGTGCAGCCTGGATTTCAGGGCCATGGACTCGGCCGCATCCTGATGCAAACGGCAGCCGATGCCCTGCGCAATCTGCACTTCAAGGAACTGTCGCTGACCGTAACGGCGGAAAACAAAACTGCGGTTCGACTCTATGAGCGCATCGGCTTTTCGACCATCCGATCGTTTACCGCTGGGGTCTGGCCGCGATAATGCAGTTGTACATTCTTTGCCTTCGGTAGCAACCCGTCTTCCCCGACCCTAAGGCTCGGTCGTCAGTTTTTCCCGGCCAGGCGTTTTCTTTGCGCAGGCTCGAATTCGTCGCCGGGGAGCCAGGCTGGGGTAGTCGACGCACCGGCGGCCCTCTGGCCCAGGACATAGCCGAATTCCGCCATCAGCGCATCGCCCCGAAAATCCATCGAAGGTTCATACGCATCGGTTGGCTGGTGGTAACGGTGCTCGACGAACTCCTTGGCTTCTGCTTCCCCCCAGGCGCTGTCATGGCCCTTGTATTTCATGCCTTCACTGATGGAGAACGCCGGGATGCCGACCCGTCCGAGGCTGAAATGGTCGGATCGATAGTAGTGGCCGGCTTCGGGGCGGGAATCCGGGCGAATCACGAGTTTGAACTCTTTTGCGGTCTCTTCCACGGTGGGATAGAACGTCGTGCGCTCGGCGCCGGTCACTTCCACCTCTTCGGGGATGCCGATGGGCGGAAGATCGTCGTAGTTCAGATCGAGGATCGGCTGCGCTGGGAGTTGCGCGCTGTGTTTGCCGAGGTATTCCGAGCCGAGCAGGCCTTGTTCCTCGGCCGTGACGGCAGCGAAAAGAATGGTGCGGGCCGGCGCAGGCTTGGTGCCCGCCCAGACCCGGCCGAGTTCGATCAGGATGCCGCAGCCGGTCGCGTTGTCTGCAGCGCCGTGGTAGATATTGGCGCCTGCCGGCTTGGATTTGTCGATCCCGAAATGATCATAGTGGGCGGTGTAGAGAATGGCTTCCTCCTTCTTTGCAGCATCCGAGCCCGGCACCATGGCCAGAACATTGCGAGAAGTGAAGGGGTGGACCGAGCTTGCGATGTGCGCCTTCAGGCGCACCGGCAGCGGAATGGGCTTGAAATCGCGCGACTGCGCCTGTTCGAATAGTTTGTCGAGATCGAGACCGCCCATGGCAACGAGTTTGCGGGCCACTTCCTGCTGAATCCAGGAAGCCGCTTCGAGTTCCGGCGTGCCGTCGAGCTGCAGGAACGATTTTTCTCCGCCCCAGGAGTTGCGCACCACCGTCCAGGGATAACTCGCGAGATCGGTGCGATGAATGATGAGCGTGGCAATGGCGCCGCGCCGGGCGGTTTCCTCAAATTTATAGGTCCACCGGCCGTAGTAGGTGAGCGCCTTGCCCTTGAAAAACTTGGGATCGTCCGAGACGGGCTCGCTGACGAACAGCAGCGCGACTTTACCCTTCAAGTCGTAGCCCTTGTAGTCGTCCCATTGATATTCCGGCGCAGAAATGCCAAAGCCGACAAACACGATCGGGGCATCGATGTCGGCGGATTCGGTTTGCCGCTGGTTGGTGGTGACGTAATCGTCAAGGATCTTCAGATCGAGCGGTGCACCGGAGCCGGGGACCAAGGCGAATGTGGTGCCTGGAAGGGTTTTCACGCCGACCATCGGGACTTGCTGGAAGTAAGTGCCGTTGTCGCCCGCGGGCGCGAGGCCATCGCTTTTGAACTGGGCTGCGATGTAATCGGCAGCCAGATCGCCCCCCTTCTGATTCATGCCGCGGCCTTCGAGCTCGTCGCTGGCCAGATATTTGACGTGAGCACGAATTTTCTCGGCATCAAATTTAGGCGAGAAATCTTTTTTTGCGAACAACGCCGCAGCAAAAGTCACAACCAGGATGGCGATCAATACTCTGCGCATACATGCTCCCGGATCCAGGGGATGGACTGCCCAAAAAAACTGTAGCACGAGTTGCATGAATGAACGGAAACCGGGTGCCCCTCCTTTCCCGATCGCGTACCAGGAAAGGTAAGAACCACGAACGAACCGGGGCGCACGCAGAGTTCACGGAAGAGATCGGCCACCAGAGCCGACCGAGTCAGGTAGAATGCGGCGGGGAGACCAGCGATGCGGAAAACGCGGCGGGAGTTTTTGACCAAGACGACGATGGGTGTGGCTGGAGTTGTGGGCGCGGGAGTGGCGGCCGGGGTTGCGGAAGGGACCGGTCTCCTCGAACCCGCCCGCAGCCTGAACCCCCGGCAGGATCCTACGCAGCAGCCGGCCGGAGCGCCGCCGGCATTTGGGGAGGGCCCGGCCGTGGGACCGGAAGTGACACCGGGAACATTCGCAGAGGCGGAGAAACTGGTGCAGGTGAAGCTCGCTGAGGAAGAGATGGCGCAGGCGGCAAGGAGTTGGCGCGGGAATATGGCGTCGCTCTACGAACGGCGGACCGGCCCGCGTAGGATCGAGCTGGGGCCGACGCTGGCACCGTTTTCACGCTACCACAGCCTGATGCCGGGACAACAGATGCCCGCCGGAAAAAATCGGTTGGCGCGAAGCAAGATCGATCCAGGCCCGCTGCCGGGCCATGAGGAAGACATTGCTTATGCGCCAGTGACCAGACTCTCTCGATGGTTAGAACAGAAAAAACTGACTTCAGAACGGTTGACCGGAATCTATCTGAAGCGGATCGAGCAGTACAACCCCCAGTTACGGTGTGTAATCACGTTGACGCGGGAGCTCGCGATGCGGCAGGCGAAGGAAGCCGACGCGGAGATTGCCGCGGGAAAATATCGCGGACCGCTCCACGGGATCCCATGGGGCGGCAAAGATCTGCTGGACACGGCTGGAATTCCAACGACCTACGGAGCGGAACCGTATCGTAACCGGATTCCGCACGAGGACGCAGCCGTGGTCAAGCGGTTGAACGCAGCGGGCGCGGTGCTGGTCGCCAAGCTGAGTTTGGGAGCGTTGGCGCTGAACGACATCTGGTTCGGCGGTCAGACCATGAATCCGTGGCTGCTCGAGGAAGGAGCGTCCGGCTCGAGCGCCGGACCGGGCGCGGCAACGGCGGCGGGCCTGGTGGGATTCGCGATCGGAAGCGAGACGGGTGGAAGCATCGTCAGCCCCAGCATGCGCTGCGGCGTTACCGGGCTGCGGCCAACCTACGGGCGGGTGCCACGAACCGGGGCCATGACGCTCTGCTGGTCGCTCGACAAGTTGGGCCCGATGACGCGCAGCGTCGAAGATGCGCTGCTGGTCCTCGAGGCCATTAGCGGAGCGGACCCGGGAGATCTTTCAAGCGTGTCAAGCGCGCTCGATTTTGATGCCAACTCCGGTGTACAGGGGCTGCGCGTCGGCTACTTCCCCTCGTGGATGAAACAGCCGCCGGCCACGGCTGTCGATCGCTTGGCGCTCGAAACGCTCGGAAAAGTGGGAATGGAACCGGTCGAAGTGGCCCTACCGGACTGGCCTTATGGATCGCTGAACCTGATTCTGTTCGCGGAGGGCGCGGCCGCCTTCGAGGAGCTGACGCTCCATGGCGAGTTGCGCGAATTGCGCGAGCAGAGTTACGACGCCTGGCCGAATCTTTTCCGGCAATCGCGTTTTTTGTCCGCCGTGGATTTCGTGCAAACCGACCGGTTTCGACGCAGGGTGTGCGAGGAGATGGCCCGGGTCTTTGAGAGTGTGGATCTGCTGCTGGTACCTTCCCTGCGCGACGATATGCTGACGATCACCAACCATACCGGACATCCCTCCCTGACCCTGCGGGCGGGATTCGTAGAGGTGAGTGAAGCGCGAACCGATTGGGCTCCGGATCCGTCGCATCCGGTCGCGAAGTTCCCAACGCCCAGGCGCGTGCCGCACGGAGTGACGCTGATCGGAAGGTTGTTTGATGAGGGGACGGTCGGCCGCGCAGGGATTGCGCTCGAAAGGGCGTTTGCGGTGGCGGGAGAGCGACCGACGGGATTTTAGGAACGGCTTCTCCGGAGGGACTCTCGACAAGCAGGGGCGGTGGCCGGCAAGGAGCGCGACGGCGGAGGCTTGCCCGACCGACGGAACCTTGGAAGTTGGCGGTTGCGAGAGTCAATTTGGCCAGGAGGCGGGAGAGGTCGGCATGCCCCGGTGCTGTTGCGGTTGAGCGGGCCGAGTCTATACTGCAAGGGGAACAAGCTTATCCCTTGAGGGCAGCCTCTGGAGCGGACGAGATGAAATTCACGATCAGACATTCAGGACGAGCGGCGAGCGGCAGGTTGATCCTGGCACTGGCTGTGGCGCTGGTGGCCGTCGATGCACAGGACACGGCGAAGAATGCCACCCATGGAATTGCGGTTGCAAACATCGACCGGGCGGTGAAGCCGGGTGACAATTTTTTTCTCTATGCCAACGGGGAGTGGATCAAGCGCACAGAAATCCCGCCGGACCGCTCGCGGGTCGGAGTTTTTTCGAGGCTCGACGAGATCAGCAGCAAACGCACCGCGGAGTTAATTGGGGAAGCGGTAAAGTCCAATGCGGCGCCGGGCACCGGCGCACGGAAGATCGCCGACCTGTACAACTCCTACATGGACGAGGCCGGGATTGAAGCCCGGGGACTCGCGCCGCTCGCGCCCGGGCTCCAGGCAATCGCCGCCATTCACGACAAGCACGAGTTGGCAGGCGCGCTCGGGGCAACTTTGCGCGCAGATGTGGACGCGCTGAACAACACGAATTTTCATACCCCGAACTTGTTTGGATTGTGGGTGGCCCCCGGATTCGACGACCCCGAGCACTACGCGGCGTACTTGCTCGAAGGCGGAGTGCAGCTGCCGGATCGCGAGTATTACCTGGCCGGCAGCGAACGCATGAAACAGGTCCGCAGTGCTTATGAAACGCACGTTGCGGCGATGCTGAAGCTCGCCGGTTTCACCGACACCGAGCTGCGGGCAAAAAGGATCGTCGCGCTTGAACACGCCATTGCGGAAAAACACCTGAGCCTGGCCGACAGCGAGGACATTCACAAGGCGAACAATACCTGGAGCCAGGCGGACTTTGCCTCGAAGGCACCGGGTCTCGATTGGGCCGAATATTTCCGCGGGGCCGGGTTAAGCGAGCAAGCGAGCTTTATGGTGTGGCAGCCGAGCGCGTTCACCGGAGAATCGGCGCTGGTAGCAAGCGAGTCGCTCGAGACCTGGAAGGACTGGCTGGCCTACCACGAAATCGAGGCCGGCGCTGGTTCGCTGCCGAAAGCGCTGGCCGAGGAACAGTTCGCATTTTTTGGGAAGACTCTGACCGGAGCGTCCGAGCAGCGCCCGCGGTGGCAGCGGGGAGTTACGGTCGTGAACCGCCTGCTGGGCGACGAGGTGGGCAAGATCTATGCGCAACGGTATTTCCCGCCGGAAGCGAAGGCTCGGGTCGAAGCAATGGTGGCGAACCTGATCACGGCGTTCCGGAAGCGAATTGATGCGCTGACCTGGATGGACCCGGCGACGAAGGCGGAGGCGCAAGCGAAGTTGACGACCCTGTACGTGGGTGTCGGGTATCCGGAGACGTGGAAAGACTATTCCGGGTATGAAGTGAAGGCCGACGACATCTACGGGAATGTGTGGCGCGGAAGAATGTTTGATTATCACCAAGTCGTCGCGCGACTGGGCAAGCCCGTGAACCGCCGCGAATGGACCATGACGCCGCAGACAGTCAACGCGGTGAACCTGCCGCTGTACAACGCACTGAGTTTCCCCGCGGCAATCCTGCAGCCACCGTTTTTCGATCCCGAGGCTCCGGATGCGGCGAATTACGGCGCGATCGGATCGATCATCGGGCACGAGATCAGCCACACGTTCGACACCGAGGGAAGCGCGTTCGATTCGAAGGGGCGGGTAAGGAACTGGTGGACCGACGCCGACCTGAAACACTTTGCCGCGGCCACCGCCCGGCTGGCCGCGCAGTACGACAGGTATCAGCCGTTTACAGATCTCCCGGTCAACGGAAGACAGACGCTTGCGGAAAATATCGCGGATGTAGCGGGAATTTCCGCCGCCTACGACGGATACCATGCAGCACTCGCCGGAAAGAGCGCGCCCGCGCAGGATGGATTCAACGGGGACCAGCAGTTCTTTATCGCCTTTGGGCAAAACTGGGGTTCGAAATCGCGGGAAGCGGCGCTGCGGCAGCAAGTGTTGACCGATCCCCATGCGCCGGCCGAGTACCGGGCCGACACGGTGCGGAATATCGACGCCTGGTACGGGGCGTTCCCGGTAAAGCCGGAGGAGAAGCTGTATCTGGCGCCGGCAGACCGCGTGAGGATCTGGTAGAAAAGCGCTTCGGGAGTCCTGATCCGCGCCGGGAAGAACGGGCCGAAGCGAGCGCGAGTGCCTGGCCACAGGACGGCCGCCCACGGCTATTTCTTGACGGCGCGGTCCTTGAGCAGGTTCTTCAGCTCGGACATGAACTCCTGGACGTCCTTGAAGTCCATGTACACGCTCGCGAAACGTACATAGGCGACTTTGTCCAGTTTCTTCAGCCGATGCATGATCATTTCACCGATCTCGGTCGTGGTCAGTTCCCTTTCGGTGGCTTCGTGGACCACCCCCTCGATTTCATCGACGATGGACTCGAGTTTGGGTGTGGGGACGGGACGCTTTTCGCAAGCCTTCAGCAAGCCCTGAAGGATTTTCTGGCGCTCGAAACGCTCCCGCCGGCCGTCCTTCTTGATGACCATGTAGGGAATTTCGTCGATGCGCTCGTAGGTCGTAAACCGGCGGGAGCACTTGAGGCACTCGCGGCGGCGGCGGATGGTGTCACCGGTGCGCCCTTCGCGGGAGTCGATTACCTTGTCATCCAGATGCGCACAAAAGGGGCACTTCACTCGGGGATGTCTCCTCGCCTATCGACTGGCTGCCCGGACTTTGCCGCGTTGCCGGGGTGAACTGACATTTCCGCATCGATCTCTTCGGCTTCCTGTTCGCGCATGCGACGGAGATCGCCGAGTGAGACGCCTTCCTTCAGAAGAAGCGGAACACCGGCAAGCGTGCAGGCAGCGAACGTAATTATCCAAAGCACCATTGCCGCGGCCACCGCCGCTTCCTGTTCTACTCCATACAAATGGGTAAAGGCAACGATCGAAAGAGCCTGAGCGCCGCCGCCGACCCCGGGCAACTGCACGGCGGAGCCGACCATGGTGAAAACCAGCACCAGCATGGCGTCGGTAAACGTGAGCGTGCCCAGGCGCCCGCCGAAGCTGCGGATCACCAGGAAGTAGCAAAGCACCACCATGAACCAGTGCAACAGGGACAGGAAGACGGCGGCGGCGACATCGCTCGAGCTGCGGATGGTCTGCACGCCGCGGGAGAAGCCGAGAAGGATGCGGGCCACGCTGGCGCGCCAGCCATGCGCGGCCAGCCAGTTTTCCATGCGGCGCTCGAGAACAGCCGAGCCGTGCAGGCGAAGGTAAACGAGACCGGAGATCGCCACCACCGCACCGATCGAAAAGGCCGTCCCCGCCGTGCGGGCGGCATTCTCAAAGGCGGAACCGGCACCCTCTCGGCTGGCGTGGCCGGAGGACTCAAAGACCAGCAGGCCGATCGCCGCGAGGACCGCGGTACAGGAAGCGTCCAGGATCCGCTCGAGAGCGTAGATGCCGAAGGTGTCAGCGAGGGGAATTTTATCCTTTCGGGAGATGAGCAGGGGACGGAGAGGTTCGGCAGCGCGACCGAGAAGAAACAGAGCGCTGAACCCGGCGAGGTTCATCGAATAGATGTTCCAGAAGCGGGCCTGACCGACGTGGGCCTGGAATTTCTGCCAGCGAAGAGCGCGAATGGCGTAGCAGACGTAGATGGTGACGACGGCCATGAGCAGATAGAGATAGTTGGCGCCGCGGATCGCCTCCCAGAGTTTCGCGGCGCTGAACTGGCTCAGATGGAACATTCCGCGGGAGCGGTAGAGCAGAAACGAAGCCACCAGCGCACCGAGGGCCAGGAGCCCCCACTTCCTCGACCTAGAAGGCATATGAAGGGAGCGTAAAGGGGAAGAGGCGCGAGGTCAAGCACGGGTAAACAATTCAATTGCAAGGTCTTGTACAGGCGGCCCGAGCCGGGTAATATGCGGGCAAGCCAGGGGGTAGAATTTACCTGTGGATGGGGAACATTCCAGGGGCAATTTACGTTCCATTAGATGACAGGCCAAGGAACCCCGTGGAGGGTTAAGCCTGAGCAGGTTACTGGAGAATGGGGCTAGCAAAGCTTGGAGCAGGATGCCCAATTGGTCCAGCGTTGCCTCCAGGGCGATGGCTCGGCCTGGGAGGAACTTGTGCGCCGCCACACGCGCCGGATCTATAACGTGTGCTACCGGTTCGTGGGCAACCGCACCGAGGCTGAAGATATTTCGCAGGAAGTATTCCTGCGGGTGTACCGGACGCTCGGAAGTTACCGTGCGGCACACGGCGGTTTCGCCACCTGGATGACCAGCGTGACGCGCAATTTGCTGATCGACCATTACCGGAGAACCAAGCGGGACCGGGTGACCGATTCACTCGAGGACAAGATGCCGGTGGTCGAGAACAAGGAGTCGGTCGGACGGCGGCCGGACCAGCAGGCGCTGGTGAACGAGTTGAGCGGGCAAGTGCAGACGGCGCTGACCAGAATTTCGCCGGACTTGCGCGAGGCGGTGATCTTGCGGGACCTGCAGCAGCTCGAGTATGCGGAGATCCGGCAGGTGCTCGGAGTGCCCGAAGGCACGGTGAAATCGCGAATCAATCGCGGGAGAATTGAATTGGCAAAGATTCTTGATCAAATGGGAGTGCGACCGTCATGAAGGCGGCAAGAGCGGTGAAAGTTTGGGTGATTTCGGGGGTCGAGTTATGACGTGGACATGCGACCAAGTAGAAACACGACTGAGTGACTATCTGGAGGGACTGCTCGAGGCGCCGGAACGCGCGGCGTTTGACGAGCATGTCCAGAACTGCGCCGAGTGTGCGCCGCTGCTGGCAAGCGTCAGCAACCTGGTGAGCGAACTGCGTTCAATGGACGAAGTGGAACTGCCGCCACAGCTGGTGTATTCGATCCTGGACCGCACCCTCGGCCCCAGGGAAAAGGTCAGCGGCTGGCAGGCCTTCCGGAATTTCGTGCGGGGATTCGGGGCGCCGAAGTTTGCCTACGGCGTGGCCAGTGTGATGGCCACGTTCGTTATCCTGGCCGGTGCTTCCGGCGATTCCTTCCGGAAGCCGAAGCTGGCGGACCTGCGGCCGGCAACGGTGGTGCGCAACGTCGAGCGCAAGGCCGCGCGCACCTATGCGAGCGGGGTGAAGTATGTGAGCGACCTGCGCGTGGTCTATGAGATTCAGTCGCGGCTGCGTCAGGAAAAGGAACTGCAGGTTGTGCCGGAAGAGAATACCCCAAACTCCACCCCGGAGAAGCAACCCGGCCAGACCGATGACCACACCAACACGCAGCCAAGGCAGCAGAATCGCGCCAATGAACTTGCCAGGGAAGTCGAACTGCTGGCGGCCGAGTGTCCCGTAGTGTTCGAGAGGAGTTATCGATGAACTGTGCGGTCCATCCGGAAGTACAGGCATCGGGTTTTTGCCGGAATTGCGGCAAAGCGCTGTGTGCGGCTTGTGTGCGGCCGGTGCGCGATGTGCTCTATTGCGAGGATTGCCTGGCAAAGGTAGTGGGGCTGGCACCGCCGTCGTCAACCACGGCTGCCGTCGAACCAGCCTCCGCCTCGGGCCTGCCCGCGCTCATTCCACCTGCGGCATCCCGGTCGAAGCTCGAGGGCAATCCCGGAATTGCGTTCCTGCTGGGACTGGTCCCCGGCCTCGGAGCGATCTATAACGGCGAATACAACAAGGCGTTGATACACATCGTGGTGTTTGCCGCGATCATCGTGGGCCTGAACAGCGATCTCGGCGATGGCGGCGAGACCGCACTTGCCTTCGTTCTGGTGGGGTTCATTTTCTACATGGCGATCGACGCGATGCGCACCGTGAAGGCGCGCAACACTGGCGAAGTGCTGGCGGACCCGCTCGAATCGTGGAGCAAGACGCGCCCGGTCGGACCGATCATCCTGATCGCGGCCGGTGGGCTGTTTCTCCTGAACAACTTCGGATTCTTCGATTTTTTCCGGGTGCGGCAGATTTTCTGGCCGCTGATCCTGATCGGCGTGGGTGTGCTGATGTTGAAGAACCGTATGGATGCGGGGAAATGAAGCGAGGACGGGTATGAGCAGACAGTTCCGTTGTCATTGCCAAAGTTGCACCATCCGGAGCCTGACCGGCCCGGCGGTGGTGATCACGATTGGCATCCTGTTTCTCCTGCACCAGATGCGCGGCGGCCATTTTTATTTCGGAAATACCTGGCCGGTGCTGCTGCTGGTGATCGGGCTGCTGCAGTTGGCCTCGGCACTGTCCTCGCGGGAAGGCCACCTGGATAACGTGCCGGCCGCGGGCGTTCCGCCGTCCGTTCCCCCGGGAAATCCACCGCAAGCGCCGCTCGGCGGACAGGAGCACTGAGAAATTATGGCGGGTAACCAGACGCGCAGCAGCGGTCTCTTTTCCGGTCTCGTACTTCTCTCCGTGGGAATTCTCCTGCTGTTGCACAACTTCGGGCATCTGGAACTGCACACTTTCTTCACCCGCTGGTGGCCGCTGCTGATTATTTTCTGGGGCGTGGTGAAGCTCTATGAACGCACCGCGGGGCAACGATTCGGAGGAAGCGGGGGCATCACCGGCGGGGAAGTCGCCCTGGTGCTGGGAATGCTGGCACTGCTCGGGGCGGTGGTTGGCGTGGAGTTCGGCAAGGAGAAGCTCGGAGATACGATCGAAGAGGTCCGCGGGGACAATTACGATTTCGATGTGGACGTGGAACCCAAGGCGATTCCCGCCCGTGCGCACGTGCTGATCCGAACGATCCGTGGAGACATTACCGTGCGCGCCTCCGAGGAAGCGCAGATTCGGGTATCGGCCAAGAAGATCGTGCGCACCTGGAGCGAAACCGAAGCGGGGCGCGTTGCGAAGCCGGTCACCGTGCTCATCTCAGAGAATGGGGACAGTTACGAAGTGCATCCGGGCGGGTACGACGCGTCCGATGCGCGCATCAGCGTAGACCTGGAAGTATCGGTGCCGAAGAAGTCAGCCCTGACGATCAAGACGGAAAAGGGAGACGTGGAAATTTCCGATTTCGCGACGGACATTTCGGTGATCGACAAGCATGGCGATGTGGAAGTGAGGGGAACGGGCGGGGACGTTTCGGTTGAAATGGGCAAAGGGGACGTCAAGGTCCTGGACAGTAAAGGAGACGTGAAGATTTCCGGCAAGGGCGGCGAAATTAACGTGAATAACATCGGCGGGGGCCTGACGGTCGGGGGTGATTTCTACGGGCCGGTACGGGCCGATCGGGTCGCCAAGGGCGTCCGGATGATCTCGGCGAGGACCGACCTGACGGTGTCTGCGCTCGCCGGCCACATGGAAGCCGGATCGGGCAACCTCGCGATCATCGATGCTCCGGGGAATGTGACGCTCGCGACGCGGGACACGGAAATCAACGTGGAAAATCCTGGCGGCAAGGTGGAGATCCAGAACCGGAACGCGGAGACCACGGTGCATTTTTCAGCGGTGCCGAAGGAAGATGTGCAGATCACCAACTCCTCGTCAGGAATTTCCCTGAGTATTCCAGGCGGATCGAGTTTCGAAATTCAGGCCGATTGCCGAAATTGCGATATTGAGTCGGAGTTTCCAGGCCTTGCGGCCACCAAGTCAGAATCAGGGGATTCCCATCTGGCCGGGAAGTACGGCAACGGGCATGCGCCCAAGATCACTTTGAAGACCAGCTACGGAAATATAGAATTGAAACGCACTGCGATCATGATTCCAGCAAAGCCCCCGGCTCCCCCGGCGCCCCCCGCCCCGATGCGGGAGCAGATTCCTCCGGCAACAGAACAGTAACCGCTAGGCCTCGGCGAGGCGGCGCAATTGCTCGAAAAAAGTGGGGTAGGAGACGGCAGCACATTCGGCGCCGAGGATACGGGTTTCGCCTGCGGCCGCCAGGCCTGCGACGGCAAAGGCCATGGCGATACGATGGTCGCCACGCGGATCGATCTCCGCGCCGTGAGGCTGGCCGGCAGAGCGACCTTCGACGCGCAAACCGTCCGGCCGCTCTTCGACCCTGGCGCCCATGCGCTTGAGGTTTTCCGCCAGCGCGGCAATGCGGTCACTTTCCTTCACCCGCAACTCCTGGGCGTCGCGAATCTCAATTCCCTGCTCGGTGTAGGGACCGAGGGCGGCCAGCATGGGCAACTCATCAATCAGCTCGGGAACCAGGGCGCCCGAGATGAGACCACCCTTGAGCGGCGCGCCTTTGACGGCCAGATCGCCGACCAGTTCGCCCTGTCTCGTCTGCAGGTTGACGATCGTGATGGCCGCTCCCATCTGGGTGAACAGATCGAGGATCGCAGAACGGGTGGGGTTGAGGCCGACGTTGGCGATAAACAGGTTGGACCCGGGCAGCAGCGAGGCCGCGGCAAGAAAGAAGACGGCCGAGGAGAGATCGCCCGGCACGTCGGCAGAAAGCGGGCGAAGTTCGGGGCCGCCGGCAGCGGAAGCCATGCCCTGGATAAAAAGAGTGCGCCCCTCTTTGCGAACCGGAGCGCCAAATTCGAGCAACGCGAGTTCGGTGTGGTCCCGCGTGGTGGCGGGCTCGGTGACCGAGGTTTCTCCCTCGGCGTAGAGACCGGCGAGGAGCACGGCGGATTTCACCTGGGCGCTGGCCATGGGCATCTGGTAATGGATCGAGTGCAATTTGCCGCCGCGAATCTCGAGCGGCGGAAAATTCTCATCCCGGCCCCGAATATGGGCGCCCATTTCGCGGAGCGGGATCATGACCCGCTTCATGGGGCGCTTCTCGAGAGAAGCGTCGCCGGTAATTTTGCTGCTGAAGGTCTGGCCGCTGAGGATTCCGGACAACAGGCGGATGGTGGTGCCGGAATTTTCGGCGTCGAGCGCCCGCCAGGAGCTCTTCAGTCCTCGCAGACCGTGGCCGGTGATCTGGACGGTGGTGCCGGCCACTTTGACCCCCGCGCCGAGAGACTTGATGCAGCCGAGCGTGCTGTGGCAATCGCGGGCAGCAGCGAAATTTCGCAATTCGCTGGTGCCCGGCGCGAGGGCAGCGAGCATGGCGTAACGATGGGAAATGGATTTGTCGCCCGGAAGTTCAAGGCCGCCCGCCAGGGCTTTGCTCGGATGAATGGATTCAGATTTCACGATGGAGTTCAGTTTAGCATGAGGCGATTTGGCGCAATGCGACCCGCGGCGAGCACCCCGAGTCGGCTGACAGAGCACGGGAATCCCAGATCCAGGGGCAAGAGAAAACCGCAGGGGCCCCGGGGGGGGGCGCCGCACCGCCGCGGGATTTGCCTGTACCGCGGGACAGTTTGGGGATTCGTACGGCGGGGAAAAACGGAAGAAAGCGATCGGAGACGGGCTCCGTATCATGGAAGAGCAGGAAGAACGCGATTCTGTAGAGGGAGTGTAGAGACGTGCTGGCTAGGAAGACTTTCGTTCAGTTGGTAACCAAGGCAGGAATTGGTCTCGGGGCGCTCTTTCTGGTGGGAGTATTGCTCGCGGCGATCCCGAATCACCATACACCCCAAGTAGCGCTCGTGAGCGCGGAGGCCGGCCAGGATCCCCAGAACACGCAAGATGCGGGCATGGGCGGGATGAAAATGGACGCGGAGGAAGCGCACGTTGGGGAACATGGCGCCATGGTGGACATGCAGCATATGCACCACGGCGACACACCGCACATGCACATGACGGCGGCGAGACCGCAGACGGCCGAGGACCAGCGGCGCGCGAACGAGATCGTGGAGCAATTGCGGGCCGGGATTGCCAAGTACCGGGATTACCACGTCGCGCTTGCCGATGGATTCAAGATTTTTATGCCCAATGTGCCCCAGCAGGAATACCATTTTACGAATTACGAGAATGGTTTCCTCGAGGCGTTCACGTTTGATCCGGCACGGCCGACTTCCCTGCTGTACAAGAAGACCTCGGGCGGGTACGAACTGGTCGGCGCCATGTACACCATGCCCAAGCGTGCCAATGAGGAGCAGCTGAACGAGCGCGTGCCGCTCAGCGTAGCGACCTGGCATCTGCACACGAATCTGTGCATGCCGCCGAAAGGGACCGGGAAAAAGGTGGATTGGATGAAATTCGGACTGCGCGGATCGATCAGTACCGAGGCGGCCTGCGAAGCGGCGGGTGGAACGTTCCATCCGGTGGTGTTTGGATGGATGGTGCACGTCTACCCGTATGAAGACAGCAGTGCGAAGATTTTCGCCATGCACCACCAGGACTAACGGCACGCAAACGATTTGCTTCCTACCGATCACCAGGCAACGGAAACACCCTCGTCACTTTCTCTGATCGGGCCGTCAGGAAAAACCCTCTGAAATGGCAGACCGACGGCAAAGTGCCGCCAGGAACCGGGGATTCCCCTCTGCGCGGACCGGCCCAGGCTGACGGCCCGGCGCCTCCCGGCCGTGAGACGGCATCGTTCTACTGTTCTTTGAGCTTGAGGCGGGACTTGTTCTCTTCGAGAAAATCGCGAAGGTCTTTCGAAACGTCGAGCAGGCGAATCCACTGCTCGTAATAGAGCGTGACCGGGAAACGGCCGAGGCCGTACACGCTGACGCCGCCCTTTTCACCGACACGGAATTCGAGTGCGCCCTTCTTGCGGCCTTCGGCCTTCTTTTCAAGCTCGGCAATTTTGGCCAACAATTCCTCTTTGGTGGGTTCGGACATGAGTGTCTCCTGAACGGACATCGTCGCACACTCGGGGAGGGCAACGCTACCCGGGGTCGGGGAGGCGCGAGGTGCGGAAGACTTACAACCCCATCGGGGACTAGGAGTTCTAAGGCTCTAGCGTCAGGACGGTGTAGCTGGTGGTCCAATTGCTATGCGGGTCCTGGCCCGGTATCATCTTGCCTTCCGAGCGGGGGTACGTCTAAGTGGTTATGGGCCAACATTTCCGGCAATACATGCTGCTCTGCCTCAGTTCCCTTCTGCTGTTCGCCTCTCCCTTGCCGACACCCGCTCAGGCGTCGAATGAGATCCTGCCGCTCGATCAGGTGCGTGTCGGAATGCAGGGGTACGCCTACACGGTGTTTGTGGGAGACCAGGCGGAGAAGTTCGACCTCGAGGTCTTGGGCGTAATGCCCAACTTCCTGGGGCCCAAGCAATCGATCATCCTCGTGGAATTGAAGGGTCCGAAGGTGGAGCATACCGGCGTCGTGGCCGGAATGAGCGGCAGCCCGGTGTATCTGGAGGGCAAGCTGGCCGGGGCGCTGTCGTTGAAGCTCGGGATTTTCACCAAGGAAGCGATCGCAGGAGTGACCCCGATTCAGGATGTGTTGCGGCCCCCGGAACCCTCCGCGACCGGACAAGCCGTGCAGCAACAGTTCGACCTACCGAGGGAAGCGGGTGCACGAAACACGCTGCCGGGGGGCTCGGCGCTCGAACCGATCGAGACACCGCTGGTGTTTTCGGGATTTCAGACTTCCGCGATCGGGCAGTTCGCCGGCCAGCTGCAAAGTTACGGTTTGGTGGCCATGCAGGGCGGCGCGGAGGACGGCCAGAAAGAGGAGGCCCACGCACGCCTGGCACCGGGAGATATGGCGGGGATGGTCCTGGTGCGGGGCGACGCGTCCATTCACTCGGCATGCACGGTCACCGCAGTCCAGGGCGACCGGGTGTACCTGTGCGGGCATCCGTTCCTGAATCTGGGCGATGTGGAAATGCCGATGTCGCGAAGCCGCGTAGTGACCACACTGTCGTCTTCCCTGGCCTCGACAAAGATTGTGAATTCCGGCGGGTCGATCGGAACGATTACCAGCGACCACCTGACCGCCGTAACCGGAAGGCTCGGCGCGCCACCGGCAATGATTCCGATGGACCTGAGCTTTGCGAATGGCACGGGCGAGAGGAAGCTGCACTTCGAGATGATCAATCATCCGAAGCTGACGCCGCTGCTGGTCGGAATGACCACCTACAACGGGGTGACGCAAAATTCGCTGTACGGAGAAGGAACGACACTGCACCTGACCGGAGAGATTCAGTTGAAGGGCCACGTGGCGGTGAAGCTCGAGAATTCCTTTGCCCCGTCGGATTCGATGGCACCGGACGGAATGCCGATAGCGATCGTGGTGCAAAGCGTCTTTGCCAGGCTGTTCACAAACAATTTCGAAGTGCCGTCGGTAGAGCACATCACGCTGCACGTCGAAAGCTTGCCGGGAAGAAAGTCCTACACCATCGACAGCGCCTGGCTCGAGAAAGGCGAAGCGGCTCCGGGAGAAGATCTAAAGGTGCGGGTGCTGGTGCGGCCGTACCGCGGCGAGGCGCACATCGAAGAGACCACCGTGCACGTGCCGGATCAGCTCGCAAGAGGAACCGCCCTGCGCATCCTCGTCTCGGACGCAGAGTGGATGAACCGGGCATCGCGCGGCTTCAATTTCGGCGGCATACCGGGTGGCGCCGCGGGGCCGGAGGGGCTCGACCAGTTGATCGCGCTGATCAATCGGGAGCGCCATAACGACCGTCTCTACGTAGGGGTGTTCGTACCGGCCCCCACGATGGTTTGGGACGACAAAGAGCTGCCGAACGTGCCGCTTTCGCAGATCAACGTTGTCGACGGACGCCCGACGCCGGGAAGCGTGCAGGTGCTGCGCGAATCGCTGGCAAACGAGTCGTCCGTGCTGCTGGGCGGGCCGGTGAGCGGCCTGATTTCCTTGAACTTACAGATTCGGTGACCCTTTCTATGGCGAAACAACTGAAGCGGCTTGTACTCGTGGCAGTGGTGATGGGCGGGGTGGTCAGTTCCGGCTTGGCCGACCATACGCGGCGGTGGAGGCAGTCGAGCTACGAAGAATTCCTGAAAGGCAACGCAAAAGGCGTAGCGGTACGCAGCGACGGCCACCTGGAACTGGCGCCGAAGTTCACTTTGCTTGCCGACGCCGACGCGTCCTACTTGTGGTCACTGCGGACCGACGCGGCGGGAAACCTCTACGCAGGCGGCGGATCTCCTGCCAAGGTCTTCCGGTTTGAGGGGAGCGGAAAACCGAAGACCGTGTTTGAGTCGACCGACCTGCTGGCCGAGTGTATTGCGTTTGACGCCAAGGGAACGCTGTATGTGGGCACTTCGCCGGACGGCAAGGTATACAAGGTCGGGGCAGACGGAGAGAAGACCGTCTTCTTCGAGCCCAAGACAAAATACATCTGGGATCTGGCCTTCGGCGCGGACGGAACGCTCTATGTCGCGACGGGCGACAAAGGACAGATTTATACGGTCGAGCCGGACGGCAAGAGCGAACTGTATTACGCAAGCGACGAGGCGCACATCAAGGTCCTTGGATTTGATGGCAAGGGAAACCTGCTCGCAGGGACCGAGCCGAACGGGCGGGTATTGCGGATCGGCCGGCCGGGAGCGAAGACGGCGAAGAAAAAGAACGAAACCGGGGCGGCGGACGGGTTCGTGATCTATGAGACGGCCAAGCGGGAAGTGACTTCGCTCGCCGTGGCGGCCGATGGAAACATCTACGTTGCGGCGATCGGGGACAAAGCGAAGACCGGTCCGGCAGGCCCCTCCGCGGCCCTCTCCCTGCAACAGGGCCCGACCCTGGTTTCCGGCACCGGAATACAGGCCGGCGCTCTATCTGCGCCGTTCGTGGCGTTTCCGCAAGCGATTTCAAGCAGCATCTACCGGATCACCGGCGCAGGAGTGCCCGAGGAGATCTGGAGTTCCCGGGACGAGATTGTTTATGCGCTGGGATTGAACTCCGACGGCCGGCTGCTGGCCGGAACCGGAAACAACGGCTCGCTGCTGGTAATCGACGGCAAGGGCGTGTACGCGCAGCTTGCCAAGTCCGGATCGGCGCAGATCACCGGGATCTCGCGGGGAGCAAACGGCAAGGTCTATTTGTGCACGGCAAATCCAGGGAAGGTGTTCTCGCTCGGGCCGGAGTATGAAGCCGAAGGGACGTTTGAATCGCAATCTTTTGACGCCAAGCTGTACTCAGAGTGGGGGCGCATGGAGTGGTGGGGACCTCCGGCCTCGACCGGCACAGCGAAGAACGGCAAAGAGAGCAAGGAACCGCGACTGGAATTCTACGTCAGAAGCGGAAACACGGAGGATCCCGGGAGAGAATGGTCGGCCTGGTACGGGCCGTACACGACAACGGATACGCCGGTCGAAGCGCCGGCAGCGAGGTTCCTGCAATGGAAAGCGGTGATTCACGACGGACGGCCGGGAGACGGAATTGATTGGGTAAGCGTGGCGTATCTGCCGACCAACGTGGCACCGGTCATCGACGGAATCGCGATCGAGGATCCGGGAGTGCGCGCGCAGGCGCCCATGGCCATGGTCGGGCAGCCGGGAAATGTGCCGCTCAAACAACCTCCCGCGGCAAACCCTGCAAACATCGGTGCGATCGTGATTTCGGCGGGCGCAACTCCGAAGTTCGAGTCGCAGCCGCAAGGGACGCTGCAGAAGGGCTATCAATCGGTGCTGTGGGCCGCGCATGACGACAACGAGGACGACCTGAGATACGCAGTGTACTTCCGCGGAGAGAACCAGAAGGACTGGCTGCTGCTGAAGGAGAATCTGGACCAGAAGTTCTATGCGTGGGACACCACGTCGATGCCGGACGGCGCCTACTATTTGAAGATTGTGGCCACCGACGCAGCCTCGAATCCACCGGAACTGGCGCTCAAGGCGGAACGGGAGAGCGAGCGGTTTGAGGTGGACAATACCTCGCCAACGATCGGCAGAATCGAGGCCAGCCCGACCGGAATGAACGCGGACCGGTCGCTTGGCGTTTCCTACGATTTCCAGTTCACGGCGAGCCACCCGACCAGCAGTATTGAGAGGGCGCAATACAGCGTAGACGGCGGTGAATGGGTGCTCCTCCGACCGACCTCCGGCATCAGCGACTTCCGCACGGAGAGCTACTCCTTCACCGTGCGCGGACTTGGCGCGGGAGAACACACGATTGCCGTGCGGGCCTACGACCGATTTGAAAATGTGGGAGCGGCAAAGACGACGATCGAGGTCGCAGGAAAATAGAACGCTCAGCAAGAGAATAAAATTGAATGCGAACTACGTCCGAGGCTTGCCGGGGTCGGACGGGACGTTGGGAGTCGGGGTCGCGGCCGATTGTGGCGACTTCTTGGGTTCGATGTACATTTCGATTTCGGCACCAAATCCCATGCGTCCATCGCTATAGGCGTCCGGCTTGGCATGAACCAGACGGGCACGGCAATGCGTTTCGTCGGGCTTGCCGCCGGTGACTTCAGAAGGCATGTTGAGTGTGGCTTCGATCGGCATGCCGACCTGAAGGGGTGCGGACGTGACAAAAAAGAAGCCGCCGCGGGAGATGTTGGCGGTTTCCGCGAAATGCTCGGCAGGACCTGAAGCCAATCCCACAGGACGGAATCGGAGTGGAACACGAATGCGAAAGCGCTCGAGTTGTCGGCGTTCCGAGGGGGCCACAGAGTACTCCCTGCCGGGCAGAAACTGCAGAAGCACCCGGTTGCGGGCTTGGGAAACTAGGTTAACAGAGGTAGGAGTAGGGTCAAGGCAGTAGTGGTAGTGCTAAAGAGGGGGTACTCCCGGTATCGGAGATTTGGCGGACGGAATCAAGTGAGCGACCACTGCGAGACGTTCGAAGAATTGCACCTCCTGCTCATGATCCGTCCACAACAGAAAATGGGGAGGTCTCTGGCTCAGCCGATGGGCGTACGGGCGATTTCGGGGAAGGTCGAAAACAGAGTTTTGCGATTTTGCGATCGGGGTCCTGGCGGCCCTCCGTACCTCGCGGGAAGAAGGCGGGCTGCACCCTAAACTGGCTTGGCTTCGAGAATCGCGACGTTCTGAACCAGAAGAGTGTCCCCTCCGACCGGGCATACCCGGGTCAGAAGAAATCCTGCTGCCTCAAGCAGGACTCGCCACTCCTGCTCGCTGCGCTCTCTGCCGCCGGTTACGGCGAGCATGTTGAGATCGCTCATCAGGCGGCCCTGGAGTTGCGGATCTGCACGGGAGACGAGCGGGGGGAGGACATTGAGGCCGGGTCCGGCCTTGGGTGCGAGGAGTCGGAAAAGATCGCGAAGGATGATCATCGAAAAGAGGGCCAGAAAAAGTCCGACCCAGGTGGCGACCCGGGAGCGTGCGGCGGGGTGTGGTGTGGACATGAAAAATTGCAGGCAGAGTCTATCAGCACGCGACTGTTCGGGCGGGAACTTCCCGTTGGAGCGGCGCGTAGCTACCCTACGTTCTCGAGGATCCCACAATCCCCGGAGAACGCACTCCCACGGATCGATCGTCGGTAACCCTTCCCTGGTCAGATTCTGAAAGGGTTGCCCGCGGATGCGCCGAAACCAGAGGAAACTGCTTCGGTCTCCGTCTACATAGTGAGGACGGCGCGGAACCGGGCCTTGCCCTCCGCGACGCGATCGTAGGCCTTGGCGGCCTCGGCCAGGGGATAAGTCTCGATGATCGTTTTGACCTTTCCTTGTGCCACGAAATCAAGAGCTTCATAGAGATATTCGGGGCCGTTCTGCTGGCTGCCGATGATGCGGATGCGTTTCATGATGAGATCCATCAGCGAGACGGTAAGCGGCTCCGCGTCCGCGCCCATGGCGATCAGACGGCCGTCTGGCCGTAATCCCTGAATGCTGTCCACCATGGACTTCGTCGAATTGGAAGTGCTG
Source organism: Candidatus Acidiferrales bacterium (assembly GCA_963842585.1). Classification (GTDB taxonomy): domain Bacteria; phylum Acidobacteriota; class Terriglobia; order Acidiferrales; family UBA7541; genus Acidiferrum. Next base: position 259,439 of record CAWJHG010000005.1, on the reverse strand, counting down.
AGGATGATGTCGGCACCGCCCGCTTCGGCGAGGCTTTTTCCATCACGAACGATCTCATTCGCGCCGAGTTCGCGGATCAGCTTGTCTTTATCCGGGGAGTGAGAAATGGCAACGGTCTCAAAACCCGCGGCCTTCGCGTACTGCACTGCGAGGTGCCCCAGGCCGCCGATGCCAAGCACGGCCACGCGCTCGTGCGGCTTCGGATCGGCCCAGCGCAGCCCGCTGTAGACCGTGTAGCCGGCGCAGAAGATCGGCGCTGCTTGCTCGTAGGAAACCTGGTCGGGAATCAGATAGGTGGCGTCGGCATTCATCAGCATGTACTCCGCGTGACCGCCTTGTGCTTCGATTCCCGTGCCCTTCAGGTAGGGACAGAACATTCTGCGTCCCCGTTGGCACCATTCGCAGCGCCCGCAGGTGGATTGAATCCAGGCGGTACCCACGCGGTCCCCTACCTTCCGGCTCGTGACGTCGGGAGCGACGGCAACGATCTCCCCTACTGGCTCGTGGCCTAAGATTCGGGGAAAAGCTCCGGGAAAGTGTCCGAGCGTCAGATGTACGTCGGTGTAGCAGATGCCGCTCGCATGCATCTTTACCAGCACCTGATTCGGTCCGGGTTGCGGTTGCGGAACCTCTTTGATTTGCCACGCACTGTGGGCAGCAGGAACGACTGCAGCTTTCATAACCAAGCCCCCTTACTGAGTTCGATGCAAGGCTCTTTTCGGTCGGCACATGATTTTGGAGCCCGCATCGTCCATCTCGCGCCCCGGAGCTCGACAGTGAGAGCAAATGACCGATGACCCTTCCATAATCGCCTGAGCCACCTGAAGGGCTCGGCTCGACCGCGGCGCTCGTCCTTCCCAGCGGATCGAATTCGCGGCTTGGACACGAGGAGCCTTTCGGTGGTTCGAACGGAGACCTACCCCAAAAGGAATTGGATGTGCTCGAGCCACCTCCCCAAAGCAGGGCAGAGTTAAACACAGGTTCTTCCCGGAACGACAATTCCGTGGAAGGCCAAGCGCGGTTCCGAACCATACCCGGCAACGAATTCGTCGACGCACCGCGGCGGAAACGACTCCGAAACCTGTGCTGCACACGCACTCAGTCGAGCACCGTCCAGAGTCGTATTTTGGGCTGGAGCGACCGAAACCAGGTTACAGGTTTGCTCCGAAGGCCAGCAGACGGCCGTCGCAGTCCTTCACCACAAACTCGCGCGAGTGCCAAGGCGTATTGGCAAGTCCGCGCGTAAATTCCACGCCTCGAGCCGCATACTCAGCGTAAAGCGCGTCGGCATCCTCGATGAGGATGTATGCGTCGAGCAATTCGTCCGAATATTTGTTGGGATTGGCGGTGGGAGGTTCGGCGCAGCGGAAGTGAATCGCCTGCTGGTCGCGCAGAACGATCGCGTAAACCGGCGGGTCCTGCCATGTGCCTAAACACGTAAAACCAAGGATAGCCCCGTAATAAGCAAGGGTGGTAGGGATGTCCCGGGTGAAGAACTGAGGCGCAATCCGGCGAATCATGGGGTGAGTCTACTACAGAAAATGCGGGACGATGGCGACCGCGGGTCACTGGCCATCTTCCCTGCGGGCTTGCGAGAACCGCCCTCCGGCAACTGGTAATGCTCCTGGGCCGATGGTCGCAGACGGGGAGGGATCTTCAGCGTCTGGTTTGCCGGGGGCTGAAAAATCGAAAAACGCCGGTTGACCTTGCGCGATGTGTCTTTTTTTCGCGTGCCGAACCGGAAATCACAGCAACTGCGAAGGAGGTTGCCCTCCAGATCGGCGACCATCGACTCGGCCAGCTCCCGCGTTTTGTCCCGAAGTTTAAAAACGAACTTCGCCTACGCAAACCGTTCCTCTACCTCGGCCTTCCTATTGAGATTGATCCAGAATGAGATTGATACAGAAAAGGATGGGGCCCGAGGCTCATCCTGATCCGGGCAACAGCGCGACCCGGCCCAAATCATCATTACGACTTTGCGTCGTCGTACCAGCGAAGGACTCGGAGAGCCCGCAGTGTGTTCCAGCGACTTGCCCTGCCGACAGCGGTTTCCATCGCGATTGGAATCGGTTCAGGATGAAGCAGGTTGAGCGGCCAGCGCCCGTTCTGGTGGCGGCGTTCGATCACGATTTTGATGGCGTCACGGACGCGGCTGTCCGGTTGTACTCCCGCATTCCGCAGGTAATCGAGTCCGCGCAGGACGTCATAGTGCCAAAACGTCGGGAACGAGAAGCGCAACCAGCGACTGTCGATTACCTTGCCGGTTCGAAGTGAGCGGAACATACCGCGCTCGAGTAGATAGTTTTCGCCCCGCTTGCGGGCCCTGGTAACGGCCGGCCATTTGCGCCCTGCCCGCTCGTATTCGAGCAGTCCTTCGAGCACACAGATGGTGGTGTGGAAGGAAGAGCGCCGGCTCGGGGGGCGTTTCGGCGACAAGAAGGGCCAAGCTTCGCAGTTCCAGCCGCCGTCTTCGAGCTGCTCGCCGAGAAGCTGCTTGGCCAGTGCATCGTTCGGCTCCATGAAATACGCGCCGATGCCGAGGATGCGGCCGTTGATACAGGGCTCCGTTTCGCCGTGGAGATAAGGACGGTTGTTGAGCGGCTTGAACACCAGCCGCTTACGGACGCGGTCGATCATTCGGCGCGCCTGTTCACTCCGAGGATCGAGGCCAAGGTCCTTCAGAATGACAAGACTGTAGAGGGTAATCAGGTCCCATTTCGGCCCGCCTCCCCAATGTCCGCTAGAACACTGACGCGCGAGACATTGAGCTCCCCAGCCTTCTGTTGCCACGCGCGAACGCTCGGCGGCAATTGCCTCAGGAGAGTCACCGTTGATGTCCCTCATAACCTGCCACCGAATGCCGGGGTCCGAATCGAGGAGCCATTTAATCTGCGCGGGGTGGCGCAAGTAAGGGTGTCGGCGCATTGTTCTCTTATAGCATGTGACCTGTAAATTTTAGCCCGCGCTCCGACCGGCCCTCGTCGTGACCTCCGCAGCGGCGGCGGGAGCACAGAGGCTTCTGGGCGAATGGTGTGCCAATCGGAATCTGGACGGAAACAGGTTTCGAGCTATTCCCTTTTCGGTGGTCCGGGGTGGGAGAGTCGGAGCAGCGAGGACTGACAAGCGGCGAGGCATGGACTAGACTGGGCTCATGGCTACAGCAAACCCGAGCGGTCGTTCGGACAGTTCACCGGTCGACTGGAAGAGGATTACCGAGGCGCATGACCGGATCCGAGCCCGGATTCACCGGACGCCAGTGTTGACGAGCGAATCCGTCGACAATCTGGCGCACGCGGAACTCTTTTTCAAGTGCGAGAACTTGCAAAAGACCGGCTCGTTCAAAATTCGCGGTGCGACGAACGCGATTTTTTCGCTTTCGCAAGAAGAGGCCGAGCGGGGGGTGGTGACCCATTCGAGCGGAAACCACGCAGCGGCGGTCGCCTGCGCGGCAGGATGGCGGGGCATTCCTGCATCCATTGTCATGCCGAAGAACGCGCCCGGGATCAAGTGCCGCGCCGTCGAAGGGTACGGCGGAAAGATTACGTTTTGCGAGCCGAACGTAAGGTCGCGATCGGAAACGGCCGCACGGATTCAGGCGGAGACGGGCGCGGTGATGGTGCACCCCTATGACGACGACCGGATCATTGCCGGGCAAGCGACGGCGGCAAAAGAGCTGCTCGAAGAGGTGCCTGACCTGGACATAGTGCTGGCTCCGGTGAGCGGCGGAGGGTTGCTGAGCGGCACCTGCCTGGGAGCGAAAGGCGCTCGCGCAGAAGTACGGGTCTATGGATGCGAGCCGGAACGGGCCGATGACGCGTATCGTTCGATCCACAGCGGGAAGCTCGAGGGGCTCGAGACCAGCGATACGATCGCCGATGGATTGCGGGCGTCGCTGGCGGCGCGGACCTTCGCGATTTTGCAGAAAAACGTGGATGGCATCCTGCTCGTGAGCGAGGAAGAGATCGTGGCGGCGATGCGGGTGGTTTGGGAACGGATGAAGATCGTGATTGAGCCGTCGAGCGCGGTCGCGCTGGCACCGGTGTTGCGGGACGGCGGGCGAGCGGAAATGGGTTTGACCGGGCGAACCCGACCGCGCATTGGCGTGATTCTCTCCGGAGGAAATGTCGAATTGAAGTGGTAGGACAGGAACAGGACAAGGAGCGGAAAAGCTCCAGGGTACAGGATCAGGAGCTCCCTCAGGGGGAGACCTGTCCTGCCGAACCGGGCGAAAAAAAGAACAGCTTTGTCTGGGAAGGAACCTCGGAGCATGAAAAGTTCAGAATTGTACGACCTTGGAGCCGTGTGTAGACTGAACTGGGTTACGGTGACTCTCCCCGAGAGGGCAGAGAGCCTGAAGCGCTGCATCGAACGAACGATGGCATGACCGGTGCGCCCCGAACTTGCTTCGGAACCGGAACGAGGTGGAAAGTCTTGCCTTTGCTGCGACAGATGGTCTGGCCTGGAATCCTCGGTCTTGCTCTCGTCGTTCTCAGTCCGGTCGCGCCCGCCCAGAGTTCGCAATCGCAAAATCCGAGCATCGACGAGCAGCCGCTCGTGCGGCTTGAGAACACGCGGCACCCGCTCGCGATCGAAGCGAACGCGACCGGCCCAGTCGAAGGCGGCCGGGTGCTGCGGCGGATGCTGCTGGTGCTGTCTCCTGGTGCGGAAAAGGAGGACGCGCTGAAAACACTAATCGATCTGCAGCACACCCGAACCTCTCCCCAGTATCACCACTGGCTTACGGCCGCCGAATTTGGAGCGCGGTTTGGCGCCGCGGACGCGGACCTCGAAAAGGTGCGCGCGTGGCTTGAAAGCGCAGGGTTCACCGTCGAGCCGGCTCGAGAAAGCAAGCGCACGCTGGAGTTTAGCGGCACGGTCGAGCAGGTGGAAGGCGCGTTCCACACCAAGATGAAGTATTACCGGGTCAACGGAAGGATCTACCTCGCAAATGCCACGGATTTGGCCGTGCCTGCCGAGCTCAGCGGAATAACGCGCGGCGTGGTTTCCCTGAACAATTTTGGAAAGAGGGCGCCGATAGAGAAAGCCGACCGGTCGGCAGCGGGAACCCCCGATACCTTCTATAACGCACCGGGGGATTTTGCCGATCTCTATAACATCAAGGGATTGCTGAACAGCGGGATCGACGGCACCGGAGTGGCCATTGCGGTGACGGCGCAGTCCGATATTGAGCTGACCGACGTCCGGCAGTTCCGGCGGATCTTCGATCTGAAGACCAATGATCCGAAGATCTATCTGAGCGGACCAGACCCGGGAATTGCGAGCCCGGCGGATTCAGAGGAAGCCATGCTCGACGTCGAGTGGGCCGGGGCGGTGGCGCCGGGCGCGACGATTGACCTGGTCCTCGCAGCGAGCACGGACACGACGAGCGGCGTGGATTTGGCGGCCATCGATGCGATCGACAATGAACTGGCCCCGATCGTGACCTACACCTATGGAGCCTGCGAGTCGGCACTTGGAACTTCGGGGAACGCTTTTTACAACGCCCTGTGGGGGCAGGCTGCCGCCGAAGGCATCACCGTGCTGGTGGCCTCGGGAGATAACGGATCTGCAGGATGCGACAGCCCGAATGCCGGGGCCCCGGCGGCGCTTGGCTTTGCGGTGAATGGCGTTGCTTCGACACCCTACAACGTGGCCGTCGGCGGGACGCAATTTGCGGATGCATCGAAGCCCTCGGGCGATCGGAACGGAACCAACACAGCGGATAACGCTTCGGTGGTCGGGTACAAACCGGAAACCGCGCGGAAGGAAAGCTGCGACCCGGGCGAAGCAGCCAGCGCGACGAATTGCCCGCTCGGAAACGCGAATTTCAGCCTGCTCGCAAGTGGCGGCGGGCCGAGTGCGGTCTATCGCAAGCCGCTGTGGCAATCGGGAACCGGTGTGCCGGCGGACAATGCCAGAGATTTGCCGGACGTGGCGCTCGTGGCCGCTTCCTTGCACGACCAGGCGGTCTTCTGTACCAGCCTCGAAGGAACACCCTGCCAGAGGAATGCCGACGAGGAAGCGAAGGGATTGACGCGGGTCGGAGGAACGTCGGCATCGACTCCGGCAATGGCCGGAATTCTGGCGCTGGTCGAGCAGAAGAACGGAACGTTCCAAGGGCAGATAAATTATGTGCTGTACCGACTGGCCGAGACGAAGGGTAACCGCTGCGACTCTTCGGCCGAAAGCCATCCCGAGACGCCAAATTCCTGCGTGTTCTATGACGTGACGACAGGCGGCAGCGGGGTGCCGTGCGCCGGCGGCTCGCCTGGATGTTCTTCCGCGCAAAATGGAACGAACGGGTTCATGACCGGAAATGTGGCGGGTCCGGGCTACGACCTGGTAACCGGACTGGGGTCGGTGAATGCGACCAACCTGGCCGCCGCGTGGGAAAATGGGTCGCTCGCGGCGGCGAAGGGCACGCCGCAGGTGAAGTTGGTGATCCCGGTGAGTGCATCTCCCGACGAAGAGGTGAGTCTCGACGCCAGCGTCAGCGGCGAACCGGGAAATTCCGAACTTCCCAGCCCTACCGGGATCGTCGAGTTCTGGGATTCGCTCGACGGCGGCGCGGCGCAATTGCTGACGGTAGAGAGCCTGACGGTCGGCGCAGAGGGGAATGGAACCTACCGAGCCCGAGGTAAGCTCGCGACCGGCTCACACAACTTGTATGTGCACTACCGCGGGGACACCCACTGGCAGGCAGCGAACTCGGCTCCTGTACCGCTCGATGCCGCGACGTTCAGCCTCGGCGTATCGCCGAACCCCATCGCCATGACGGCGGGAAGCCCCGGAGTTGGCACGGTCTCGGTCAGTCCAGGGGGGGGATTTGCGGGGACCGTGACGCTGACCTGCGCCTCAGGAGGCACGTTCCTGCCGGCAGGATATGCGTGTTCGTTCGGGAACGCCCAGCTGCCGGTCAATGGAGGGGTAGCGACAACCCCGATCACCTTCACGCCGTCGTCCACAGCCACCGGGGCGGTAAAGAGCGCAAGCCTGTTCCGGGACGGCCGTTTGCTGTGGGGCATGGCCTCCGGAGCTGGACTCTTGCTCCTCGGCTTCCTCGGACTTGGTGGGGGCGAAGCGGGCAAATCGAGAAACTTTTTGCTGGCGGCTGGGTTCATGGTCTGTGTCTCGAGCTGTGTTCTCGGGTGTGGCGGCGGAGGAGGTGGAAGCGGAGGCGGACCCGTACCGACATCGACCACCCTGTTGTCGAATAATCTGAGAGCGCCTTTTGGAACCCCGGTGACCTTTACGGTCACCGTAAAGCCCAATGGCCCAGCGACCCCTTCTGGGCTGGTGCAACTGTATGACAACGGGCAGGCGTTCCTGAGCGCGGTGAAGGTGAACGCCGGGATCGCGACGTTCCAGGCGACGACCTTGCCGGTCGGGGTGCATAATTTATCCGCGCAATATCTCGGTGACGCGACGACCCAGGGATCCACTTCTGCGCCGATCATGCAGGTGATCACCGGGCAGATCGCGCTGCAGATTTCGGGGGTTTCCGGAGCAACGACCGAAGTAGTTAACTTTAACGTAGTGGTGAATTGAGGGCAGTCGGGGTAAATTGGAGGAGCAGACGGGGGGCGCGCCCAGTCAACCGTTTGCGGGTGAATGGCATCAGTAAAAAGAGCAAGGACCGTGGCCGCGTCAATGGGGGCCGGAGACGCGGTTCCTGCCTGGTCTGGATTGCGTGGTCCATCAAATACAATTGGGGAGTCTGAGGCGAATATGAAAAGCAAAACATTGATCCTCCGGGCAAGTTTGTCTTTGCTGGTGTGGATGCTGGCGGGGAGCGCGAGCGTGTGGGCCCAGAAGCCCGTGGTGGCTTCGCGCGTGGTGGAGAGGGTGGACGACACGCGGACGGTGGTCCTGCATGGAAACGTGCATCCACTGGCGAAAGCGGCATTCGATCAGGGGGCACTGCCCGATTCGCAACCCATGACGCGAATGATGCTTCTCTTGCAGCGGAGCCCGGCGCAGGAACTTTCCCTCCGGCAACTGCTGGACGCCCAGCAGACCAAGAATTCCGGCAGCTACCACACCTGGCTCACGCCGGAACAGTTTGGGAAGCAGTTCGGACCGTCGGACGCCGATGTCCAGGCGGTCACGGATTGGCTCGCGCGCGAAGGATTCGAGGTATCCAAAGTGGCCTCCGGGCGGACCCTCATTGAGTTCAGCGGCAACGTGGCCCAAGTGCGCGGCGCATTTCACACCGAAATTCATAAGTTTGTCGTGAACGGGGAGGAACGGTTTGCCAACACGACAGACCCTTCGATTCCTGAAGCACTGGCGCCGGTGGTTGCGGGAGTTGTGGCGCTCCATAATTTCCCGAGGCATGCCAACGTCCGCCGAGCCGGACTGTACCGGAAATACAAGAACTCGGGACAAGTGGAGCCGCTGTTCACGTTTGGGAACCCCGCGTTTTACGCGATGGGACCTGGTGATTTTGCGAAGATTTACAACATTCCCGCGGGGGCGACCGGAGCCGGGCAGGCCATTGCAGTCGTGGCGCAGACCAACATCAATACCCAGGACGTGGTCGATTTTCGGTCCATGTTCGGGCTGCCGGCCTATAGCTCGGTGTGCACCTCCGGGTTACCGCCGCGCTGTCAATTTAGCGTGATCATTAACGGAACGGATCCCGGAATTGTGGGACCGACCGTGACTTCCTGCACGGGTTCGACCGATGACGAGATCGAAGCGGATCTGGACAGCCAATGGGCCGGTGCCGTTGCTCCGGCCGCCAACGTTTACCTGGTCGTCTCGCAAACCACCTGCTCAAACCCTACCCAGGTTTCCCAAGGCGTGGACCTGTCGGCGGTCTACGCAGTCGACAATAACCTGGCCCCGGTACTCAGCGAAAGTTATGGAAACTGCGAAGCAACCTTATTGACTGCCGGAAACCAGTTTTACAGCACGCTGTGGGAGCAGGCCGCAGCACAGGGAATTTCCGTGTCGGTATCTGCCGGCGACTCTGGTTCAGCGGGTTGCGATCCCATACCCTCGCTCGATCCGGATGCGGCAACGCAAGGAATCGCGGTGAATGGCATCGCCTCCACTCCCTACAACGTGGCCGTGGGCGGGACCGATTTCGATCCGGTCACGACCGGCGCCAATGTTTCGACCTACTGGAACACCACGAGCGATACCATCACCTCCGCACTCGGCTACATGCCGGAGATCGTGTGGGACAATTCTGCCTGCGCGCTCGCCTATCCGGCGGCTTGCACCGGAGTCGATTCCAGCAGCTATGCGGCGGATATCAGCGGGGGCGGCGGCGGACCGAGCAACTGCGTGGTCACAAACGTGACCAACAACGGGAATACCATCACTTGTGAGAAGAACCAGACCTTTCCGAACTACGGCTATGTGAAGCCTGCCTATCAAACCACCCTGACTCCAGCCGATTCGGTACGTGACATACCCGACGTCGCCTTTTTCGCAAGCAATGGCGGCCCCCTCACGGGCGGGACGGGAGTAGCCTACGTGGTCTGCCAATCCGACAGCAATCCGCAGAATTCAGCGACACCGACAGGCGCGTCTTGCAATCTGACCACGCCCTACGAGGACTTTGCCGAAGTAGGCGGCACTTCAGCGGTGACACCGGCGTTTGCGGCGATTATGGCTTTGGTGAATCAGTCCACGGGCGAGCGACAGGGGAATCCGAATTATGTTCTCTACAACCTGGCCTCAAACGATACAAATTACACGACCGGAGGTTGCGCCTCATCGCTCGGGCAAACGCCGAACGCCAGTTGCGTCTTCAACGACGTGACCAAGGGCAACAACGCGGTGGCCTGCGATGCGGGGACGCCCAATTGCAGCAATACGGGTGGAAGCGGGTACGGTGTGGTGATCTGTAACACCACCACTTCACCGGCCTGCCCCCTGGCAGATAACGGGAACCCCGCGTTTTTGTCCACCGCAAAATATGATCTGGCTACCGGTCTCGGCTCGATCAACGTAAAGAACTTGCTGACCAAGTGGACCAGCGCCATACGCACAGCAACGACCACGACGATCGCAAATCCGAGCGGAGGATCACCCTCGGGCCAAACCTTCACGGCAACAATCTCGGTTGCTCCTGCACCAGCCGCTGTCGAGGCTGTCACGTTGAACGCCCTGGCGAGCGACGGGACGACCGTGTTGGGATCCTTCGGCCCCTTCACGCTGACCAACGGAACGGCCTCGGTGTCGGTAAATCTTCTGCCGCCGGGCACAGCCAATGTGCAAGGAAGCTACGGTGGCGACACGACGCTCGCCGCAAGCACCTCGAAGAATGTGGCCTTAGCCGGAACGGTAACGGGAACCAATCAAGCAAGTACGCTGACCATTTACTACGTCGGATTTGATTCGAACGGCAATCCCCTTTCGCCAACGACCAGCAGTCCCTCCAGCTGGGTTTACGGGACCGGGAACGGTTACATCCTGAAGCTGGTTGTGACCGGTTCGAATGGAAGCTGCAGCTTCAGCTATCCCAACACCAAACCGGCCAATCCCTGCCCAACGGGCACGGTCCAGCTCTTCGATAACGGAAATCCACTGACCGATTTCTTGAACAGCGGAGCCGCGACAAACCAGACCAGCCTGAATAACCAGGGATTTGCGGAGGATCAGCCGATCAATGTTCCCGTTGGGACTCACAAGCTCACGGCAACCTATGGCGGAGACAAGAACTATGCCGCCACCAATTCCAGCAACACACTGACCCTGACGGTGACCCAGGCGTCGACGACAACGACGGTCACGGCCAGTCCCTCCTCGATCACCTCGGGAGGGAGCGTGATCCTGACGGCGATTGTGGCGACGACCGGTTATGGTGCGGCCCCGACCGGGAATGTGCAGTTCAACAACGGCACCACCAGCCTCGGGACGGGCAAGTGCGTAGGGACAGCCTCGACCTCAACTACCCCGTCCTACTGCACGGCAACCCTGACAGCAGCCATCTCGTCCCTCTATCCGCCACCCGTCCCTGGGCCGAAAACGCCGGTGTTGCCGATCGTTCTGGCAATGCTCAGTGCGGTACTGTTCGCGCTTGGATGGAAGTGGATGCCACAACCGCGGCGGCGTGCGTATGCCTATGCCGGGCTGCTCGGGTTTGCGCTGCTGGCCGTCGGGATGGCCGGTTGCGGCGGAGGCGGCGGCAACACCGGAGGTACGACCAGAACCATCACTGCGGCGTATCCAGGCGACACCAACTACACCTCCTCGAACGGGACGACGCTCGTGAGCGTGCAGTAACCGGCAAACCATCCGGAACCCGGCAGAAAGGGGCGTCTCGATCTTCCCGAGGCGCCCCTTTTTCGTTTGGACCTTGGCCCGGTTCTCGCCGACTGGTCGTTGATAGAGCGAGCGGAATCGGCACCGGAAGGATTCGCAGACGACGGGAGCCCCCGATAGTAGTCGGGAACGTAACTCCATGGACATCACCAAAACGAACTGCTAAGCTCGGCGCAACTGCGCGGTGGTCCGAGGTTGAAATCAAATTCCGGCAAGCAGGGCGGGGTATGAGCGCAAATCGAGCGGTTCTGCGAAATTGCCTGCTGTCTCTTGCTCTTCTCTTTCTTCTGACTCCAAAAGACGCATTCGGGCAGGCGACGAGGCGTGTTGTGGCCGCCGTGGACAACACCGAGCGCGTCACCCTGCCAGGCAATGTCCACCCTTTGGCGCGCGCGGAGTTTGACCGCGGGGCAGTCGCCGACGGACAACCGATGAAGCGAATCCTGCTGCTGCTGAAACGCAGCGACGCCGAGGAAATGGCACTCGAGGCCTATCTCGCGCAACAGCAGGACAAGAACTCACCCAATTATCACGCGTGGCTGACGCCGGAAGCCTTCGGCGCGCTATACGGACCGGCCGATCAGGACCTTCAGGCGGTCACCCAATGGCTCGGAAGCGAAGGGTTCACGATTGAGAAGGTGTACGGCGGGAAGACGGTGATCGAGTTTTCCGGTACCGCCGGGCAGGTGCAGGCGGCCTTTGGCGCCGTCATCCACAGCTACCAGATAAACAGCAAGACCTATGTGGCCAATGCCAACGACCCGCAAATCCCCGCGGCGTTGGCACCGGTCGTTGCGGGGATCGTGTCGCTGAACAATTTTCCGCGGCAGTCGCATGTGCGGCTGGCAGGAGTCGCGCGGAAGGTGGCCGGCAAGGCGGGGCTCGAGCCGCAGTTTACGTTTCCGAATCCGGGCGGGAGTGGAAATTTCTACGGAGTGGGGCCCGCGGATTTTGCGACCATCTACAACACCACGCCATTGCTGACGGCAGCGTCAAAAATAGACGGGACCGGGCAGACCATCGCGATTGTCGGCGAAACAAACATCAGCGTGTCCGACGTCCAGCAATTCCGGGAGATATTCGGGCTGCCGGCAAACTTCTCTGCTTCGAATGTGATTTTGAATGGTGAGGACCCGGGCATCACCTCGACCGATGAAGAGACCGAAGCGGACCTGGATACGGAGTGGTCCGGAGCGGTTGCGCCTGGAGCAACGGTCCAGTTTGTTGTGTCGGCCTCGACGGCGGCATCGGCCGGGATCGACCTCTCGGCGCTGTACATCATCGAACACAACCTGGCCGGGGTGATGAGCGAGAGTTATGGGAATTGCGAGCCGGGGCTGCTCGAAGGCGGCAACGCATTTTACAACTCCCTGTGGGAGCAAGCCGCTGCGCAGGGCATCACGGTGCTGATCTCGGCGGGAGACAACGGGTCGGCAGGTTGTGACGATTTCACAACCGCCACGACCGCGAGCGGCGGCCTGGCGGTCAATGGAATCGCTTCGACGCCCTACAACGTGGCTGTGGGCGGGACGGATTTTGATCAGGTGCAGAACTGGACCAGCTACTGGGGGGCCACCAATGGCACAACAACGGGAGAGTCGGCCCTCGGCTACATTCCGGAGATCCCGTGGAACCAGAACTGTGCGCAGATTGGATTAAGCGGCTGCGGGGCTGGCGCGCCGAACGGATCGGTGAACATCGTTGCCGGGAGCGGAGGACCGAGCAGCGTGTACGCAAAGCCGTACTGGCAGATGGGCGTCGCAGGGATGCCGAGCGACAACCAGCGGGACTTGCCGGACGTGTCTCTGTTTGCGAGCCCGGGGTTTGACGGGAGCGGCTACATCGTCTGTCAGGCAGATGTGAATAATGGACAGCCCTGCAGCTTGAGTTCTGGCGCGGTCGATTTCCTGATTGTTGGCGGGACATCGGCAGCGTCGCCGGCGTTTGCCGGAATCATGGCGCTGGTGAACCAGTATCAAGCGGCGAATAAAGGATCGGCGCGTCAGGGGAATGCCAACTATGTGCTGTACCAGTTGGTGAAGAAGTCGGGAGCGAGCTGCACTTCGAGTGCAATCGAAGCAGCGGGATGCATCTTCAACGACATAACCAAAGGAAATAGCGCGCTACCGACGGGTGGGTCAGGCGTGGGTACGAACAGCGTCCCGTGCGCGGGCGGAAAACCAGACTGCAGCTCAGCGGTGGCATCAGAAACCGGCGTACTGGTAGAGCCAGCCAGCCCAACGACGGAAGCATGGACGGTCGCCGCCGGGTACGACCTCGTGACGGGACTGGGTTCGGTAAATGCGAACAATTTGGTGACCAAGTGGGGCACGGTTTCGACCGTGCCGACCACGACCAGTTTGACTCTTTCTCCGGTCAACGGAATTACCCATGGGACAGGCGAGAATGTGACCGTGAACATCACCGTGACGCCAACAAGCGGGACGGCGAAAGGAGATGTTTCGCTGATCGCCAAGTTCACAAACGGAACAACCCAGGGGCTCGACCAGTTCACTTTGTCCGCTGGCAAAGTAACCAACGCGGCGGAAAACGGTCTTCCGGGAGGAAGCTACTCGGTCATCGCGCATTATGCCGGAGACGGGACGAATGCGCCGAGCGATTCCGCGCCAATCCCTGTGAGTGTGGCAAAAGAGAGCAGTCAGACGTTCATCGTCATCCCATCGTTCGACCCCAGTGGAAATCAAACCAACGGAAATGCCACGTCCGTGCAGTACGGCACGGATTACATCATCCGGATGTATGTGACGGATTCGGCAGCTACACCCACCACGACGGGGCCGCCCAACGGCACGTGCGATCTGATCAATCTGTTCACTTGCCCGACCGGAACGGTAACGCTCACTGACAGCGGCGCACCGGTGGGAACGGGGGGCGGCGGCCCCGGAATCTTCAACATGAACAACGCGGGGTATACCCGATACCTTTCGCCGAATCTCGCCGGCGGAACCCACAGCCTGGTGGCGACCTATAGCGGGGACAACAGCTATCAGGCCAGTAAGTCGGTGACGACCATTTTCACGGTAACCCCGGCCGTCAGCCAGATCCAACTCGATTCTTACCCGACAAATCCCGTACTGGGTCAGACATTCCAGCTCGAGGCAAACGTAACCTCGCAGGTCTATGGAAACCCTGCCTATCCATCCGGGACGGTCACCTTCTACGACGGAAGCACCGCTCTGACTGGTGCAGTGCAGATCACGAAGGGGGCCACCGGGCAGATCTTCGCAGATATCTACAACGTCAGCTTCTCGACGCCGGGGAGCCATACAATCACGGCAAAGTATAGCGGTGACAGCAACTATACCTCGGCAACCAGTCCTCCGGTCACGATCAGCTGCCTGATTGCGACGGCAATTACGCTGGCCGTCTCTTCGACCAATATCAACTACGGTCAGAGCGTAACCCTGACTGCCGTTGTGACTTCGAGCGCCAAGGGCCCGGCGATCAGCAACCAAGTCTTTTTCGAAGGGAGTCAAACGGCTGTCAACATCGTTAGCGCCACGCCGGGCACGGACGCCAATGGCAATCAGACGTTAACCGTTACAGCGACCACGGCACCCTCCGGGTCCGGGCCGATCAACGCCATCTTTCAACAAGACGCAAATTACGGTCCGTCTGTCTCCCCGTTTGTTTCGATTACGGTCAACATCCCAGATTTCACGCTCGCGCCAGGCAATGGATTCAGCTTGGTACCCGTGGCGGGGCAACCGGGTTCCATGCAAATCACCGTCACACCTCTCACGCAAACCCCGAGCACGGTGGCCCTCCAACTGAGCCCAAACGGGAATATCTCCGGATACAGCATTACACTGACTCCGCCGCAGGTCAGTTTGAATGGGGCGGCAGCCACTGCCACACTGTCCCTTACGCCCACGGGCGGTGCTGCCACGAACGTCTTGAAAAAACAGGTGCGACACGCAGCCGTCTTCGCGGTCCCGCGAGGCAGTTGGTTTTCGCTTGGGCTGGTGAGTGGTTTATCGGTTTTTTGGGCGCTCAGCCTTCCCGGACGTCGCAGAAAACTCAGAACTGCCTTGGGCCTCGGTACGGCTTCCCTGCTCTTTTTTCTTCTTGGATGTGGGGGTGGAGGCACATCGGGCGGGGTCGGCGGAGGAGGCGGAGGCGGACAGCCGCAGTCAACCAGTATCAGCGTTTCAAGTTCTAACCCAAAGGTGGCGTATGGAACCCCGGTTACGATTACCGCCACGATCACGGCCAGCAAACCCCTGACCGGAACGGTCAATTTTTACAATTTCGGGAATTTGATCTCCCAAGATGTTCCTGTGATCGCTAACCAGGCCCAGTTGAGTCAAGGCAACGTCCTTATCAACATCGGCTATTATCAAATCACCGCAACTTACAGCGGTGATGCCAATAATCTCACCTCGACTTCCGCTCCCATCACTCAGGCCATCACGGGGACGTTTATGGTCAGCATCAATGCGTCCACCGGCAGTGACTTTCACTTCCTAAATGGCAATGTGGGATTGCAATAGAAGCCGACATCGGATTCAAGAATGGCTCCGAGCGCTTCGCCCAGCAAAAAAGAGTCCGTTCACTCAGGTCAGCTGGCGGTCGAGGGCGGGAAGAAGATGTTCCAGAACTGAGGCGAGGGGACGTTGAATTCGATCGGAACCAGCGAGCCCTCGGAGTTCATCTGTGGCGGCCGGACGACGTGGGCTTCGACCTTGTTCTGCGTTTTCGGATTTTCGATCGATAACTTGGTGCCGGTAGGCAGGCCTTCGGGAAGGATCACCATGGCCCCGCTGGCGCTGACGGTGTGCGTAAAGCCGTCAATGGGGTTGGGCTTGCCGGGCAAATGAATCCGGACCGGCATGCGCAGAAGCACACGCTGGGCGCGGCGACGCTCCTCATTGGTCTGCGGTCGAGTGGCCATAGCGCTGCGCTTGACTTGCGGAGCCGGGGCAGCCGCCGGCGGATTCGGTTTCGGCACAGGTGTCACAGTTCCAGCCCCCAGAAATCCATATCCGGCGCAACGAGCTCCACGCCGTACTCCCAGCCTTCCGGCTGTTCGTTCCCCTTCCAGACGACAACTGCGGCATTACTGGCTTCTGTGGCGAGATTGGTGAGCGCTAAACGCTGCTCGAGCTCGAGCGAATCGGAGAGAACCACCATGCAGCCGTAGGGGTTGACGATGCGCGTATGGGTTTCGACCGAATGGCGGTGGCCCCCTTCGGAATCCCATTCCAGGCGGACTTTGACGCGGGAGTTCATGCGCCGGCCGCGGCGCTTTTCGCCGTACTTCGACCCTACTTGCTTCAATTCGCGCAAGTTAAGCGACATGAGTGCCTCTTGAAGTTCATGCTAGAGTGAGTAGGAATGGCGGTCAATGGTACGTTGATGGGCATACCGCCGAAAGAGTAGCTGTCCTCTAGGACAGGGAACGGCGCAAGTGAAGAACCTGATCGTGAACGCGGACGACCTCGGCTGGACCGAAGGGGTGAACCGGGGAATCGCCGAAGCGCACAGAAAAGGGCTGGTTACCAGCACTTCCCTGCTTGCCAACGGGCCGGCGTTCTCCTCCGCCCTCGCCGTGGCGCGGTCCAATCCGGAACTCGGAGTGGGAGTGCACCTGAACCTGAGCGACGGGCGGCCCACGGCGAAAGCCGAACAGGTGCCTGGACTGCTCAATGAAGCAGGCAACCTCGAAGGGGGTCCGGAGAGCCTGCTGCTCCGGATTGCCAGCCGGGGGCTCCCGCACAAGGAAGTGGAACTCGAGTGGGATGCGCAGATCGGGAAGGTGCGGGAATCGGGCATCGCGCCAACCCATCTCGACGGCCACAAACATGTGCAGATGCTGCCCGGGTTGTTTGAGATTGCCCTGCGCCTGGCGAAGAAGCACGGGATCCGCGCGATTCGCGTGGCCAACGAGGAATCCAAGCTGCGCTCGGTGCTGTCCCCGGCCGGGGAGCAGCGCGCCGGTGTGGTGCTGAAGCAAGGGGTGCTGGCGCGTGGATTGAAGCTGCTCGCGCGGGATGCGCGAGAGATGGCCGACCGCGCCGGGCTCGCAACGGCAAACTATTTCTGCGGGATCGCGCAGACCGGAGTGTTGACGCGTGAAGGCGTCGAGCAGTTGCTGCAAAACCTGCCGGAAGGAACGACCGAGCTGATGTGCCACCCCGGATACGCCGACGAAGAGCTGCGGCGAAGCGGGACGCGGCTGCAGGAATCGCGGCAGACCGAGCTCGAAATCTTGACGGATACGCGGATTAGAAAACTTGTCGCCACCGAGGGTATTCGCCTGATAAGCTATAAATTGATGGGGGAAGTGGCCTGATCGCGCGGCCCGGGGCCGCAGGCCTGAGTAAAACAGCGTTACAGAAGACTCACTGACCCTGGCGCCCAGAGCTCGGTCGAGGGCATGAGAAAGGCACGAAGATCCTTCGTATGGGAATCGACACAGGCATTCGCTATTCCATCGTGGTCCCGTTCTTCAACGAACAGGAGAACATTCCCACGCTGTACATGAAGATCACCGAGGTGATGGACTCGGTTGGCGAACCCTACGAGATGGTGTTCGTCGATGACGGGAGCAAGGACAATTCCTACCGGGTGCTCGCGGAAATCTATGAGCATGACCGTCGCGTCAATGTGGTGCGGCTGCGCAGGAATTTCGGCCAGACGCCGGCACTCAAGGCTGGCTTTGATTTTGCCCGCGGCGAAATCGTCATTTCGATGGACGGCGACCTGCAGCACGACCCGGACGAGATTCCGCGGTTCCTGGAAAAAATCGAAGAAGGATTTGATCTGGTCAGCGGCTGGCGCGCGCACCGGCGCGATCACTGGCTGATGCGGCGGCTGCCGAGCCGGGTAGCCAACTGGCTGATGGCCAAGCTTTCGGGAATCGAGTTGCACGATTTCGGCACCACCTTCAAGGCCTACCGGCGGGAGATCCTGCAGGAGATCCAGCTGTACGGCGAGTTGCATCGCTTTATCCCGGCGCTCGCGAGCTCGACCGGAGCGCGAATCGCCGAAGTCCCCATCTCCAATCCGGATCGCAAGAGCGGCAAATCGAACTACGGCATCGGGCGCACCATCCGGGTGTTTTTCGACCTGATCATGGTGAAGTTCCTGCTGGACTATTCGACGCGTCCGCTGCAGTTCTTCGGGCTTCTGGGGATGATGGGAAGCGGCTTGGGCGTATTGCTCGGGACGTATTTGCTGTTTGACAAGCTGGTGAACCACGCCAATGTGATGACCACGCACGGGCCGCTGCTGCTGCTGGCGATTGCGTTGTTTGTAAGCGGCATCCAGTTCATTTCGATGGGCTTGCTCGGCGAGATCAGTTCGCGGACCTATTACGAATCACAGAACAAGCCGATTTACGCGCTGCGCGAAGTGAAGAGTCACCGCAAGGAGCTCGGTGATTCGGCCGAACCGGCCCGGCCGAGCGGGAGTTCGGAGCGATAGTTCCCTTCTGAAATGGTAGAGCCCCGGTCGAATCTGCCGGGGCTTTTTTGTTTTTGGGGATAGCCCATCCTGACCAGAATTGCCGTGCGCAGGCATTCGCTCGGCCGTGCCCGGCGGCTCAAGGGTGGAGGCGTCGGTAGGCACCGCGGTGGTACAGCAGGGGCTCGCCCTCTTTCAGGTCGAGGCTTTCGACCTCGGCTACAAAGATCGTGTGATCCCCGCTCACGTGTTCGGCGACGACATTGCAGGCCAGATGGGCAAGGGCATCTTCGAGCAACGGGATTCCCGTCGCAGTCCACTGAAAGCGGACACCCAGGCGCGCTTCCTCGGCGGGATCCTGCTGCGGCTTGGCAAAAAGCTGCGAGAGCGCCTGCTGCGAATCCTTCAGGATGTTCACGCCGAAGCGGCGCTTCGCCCTGAGGTGGCTGAGTAGCCGCGCTTTGTGATCGACGCACACCAGGATCAGCAGGGGATTCAGCGAAACGGAGGTGAAGGAGTTGGCGGTCATGCCGTGAACCTGGCCGGGTTCACGTTCGGCGGTGAGCACAGTAATCCCGGTTGGAAAGCTGCCCATCACGCGGCGAAAGAGTTCAGAAGGCGGAGAGGTCGTAGACATAGCGGGCTGCTTTTAAGATAACACACCGAGGAATCGAGAGAGCGGGAGCGAACGAAAGTGGGCCGGGGCGCGAGTGAGAAAGCCGCGCCCCGAACGACCGGAACCGAACACCCGGCAGAGGATCGAGCGCTGGGCCGGAAGCAACCGTTACTTGTGTGGTTTGTCTTCGCTGGCCTTCGGTTTGGCAGGTTCCTTGTACGCCTTGGCGTGCTCGGCTTCCTGCTTCTGCTTCAGGGACTGTTGCTGCTGGTCGTGCTTCTGTTCGAGTTGTTGCAGCTGTTGCTGCTGCTTCTGCTGGACCTGCTGTTTCCCGCCCTCTTCGGTTTTCTGCTGTTGCACTTTCTGTTGTTCCTGGGTCTGCTTTTGCTGCAGCTTCTGGTATTCCTGGTCCTGCTTCTGCTGCAGCTGCTGGATCTGCTGCTGGTGTTTCTGTTCGAGTTGCGGATTGACGGTCGTTGCCGCGGGCCGCGAGGCTGCCGGCCGATCCTGATACGCCGTCTTGTTGGCCGAGGCGCCCGCATTGCTGTTGTTCGGCCGGCTGGTGTTGAGGGGCCCTGGTCCCGCGTTCGCGTTGCTCGCACCGTGCGTCAGAGTGGCGGGCTTGGCCGGCGGAGCCATTTTAACGGGCGCGACGGCGGCATGGCTCAGAGTCGGCTGGAGTTGGCGCACCTGGCTCTCGGACAACGGCTGACCTTGATTTTTCTCAATGGCCGCCTGGCGCACAGCGAACGACGGCGGAGCCGGAGGTGGCGCGGTCTTTGCGACCACGGCCCGGTTCTGCAGGGCGGCCGGGGGATGCACGCTCGTGCCGGCACCGGCGCCGAGAACGGCCTGCTTCGGCGGAACAACCGCGGGCGCGCGAACCGCCGCGGGGGCGGAAGTGACTTCCTGCTGGCTAACCGCAACCAGATTTCGACTGACCGGCTCGGCCGAGCTGAAGGTTTTCGGCGACGTTGCCGTGACCGCGCCGGCCACACCCTGGTTGACGTACTTTACGTTGTTCACGTTGACGTTTCTGTTGACCACGGTCGTGTTGTAATAGTTGTTGATCACGGTCTGATTCACGGTGGTATTGGAGATGTTTACGTTGTTCACGTAAGTGCGGCTGACCGGATAGGAAGGAACAAACACCTCCCGCGGCCCGAGCGGAAACCAGCCGACGTTGACGCCTGCGGCAAATCCACCGCCGAAGGCGATGCCCGCGGCGAAATGAGGACCGCCGACCCAGGCCACCAGGGCCGGGGCGTACACGGGACGAACGTAGGCAACCGCCACGACCGGAGGCGGGCAGGGCACCCAACCCCAAGCGCCACCGACAAAGATCCAGCGGCCGTAATGGAATGGCGCAAATCCCCAAGGAGCGTTATCCACCCAGGTCCAGCCCCAGGGCGAAACCCAGGCCCAATGACCGTAGCGATAAGGGGCCCAGTTTACGACCGTGACATGCGGAAACCACACCGTGCCGTAGTCCGGTACCGGGCGCCAGCCACCGTAGTCGTCGAGATCTTCGTAACCAATCACGTCATCGGAAACATAGCGGCGCGCAACGGCGTGATCCTCGCGAAGATCGCGTTCATCGCACCAGGAATCAAAACTGTCTTCGTCGGGAAGCGGCTCGAGGTCGGCGCCGAGCGTGTCGGTGCCCGTGAAAATGCCTTGCTGGCCCGCTTCGAGCGTGAAGGAAGAACCGCCGCCGCTGACCGAACCGTTGCCATCGCGAACATTAATGAGCGTGGTGTCCCCCGCTTCATTCACGTTCAGGCGGTAGTGGCCGGGGCGGGTGACGGTGAAGGCCAGATTCGGCGTATCGACCTCGATGGCTTCGTCCTGCCCCATTCGGCGAACGCGCAGACTAAGCGTGCCTTCGGTGAGACGAATCTGCATCATGCGGTCATCAAGATTCAGAAAGGAAAATCCGGTCTGCTCTCCGAGACGGAGGGCTGCGGTGCCAACATGAAGCTCGGCCCGGCCTCCCTGGTCGGTCCAGAGTTTGTCGCCCGTCGTGAGGGGGCGATTCAAGACCGCGGAGACCCAATCATCGGTGCCGGAAGGACTGAACGAGACCTGTCCGTCGATTGAGCTGAGCCTGGCTACGCGGCTCGGAGGATCCTCGTCCTCCGCCAGGGCGCGGCCGGGCGCAAGCAGGATAAGTGTTAAAAGAGCGCTGAATAGCATCAGCTGGTGTTGTGCGCGTGCTCTCATAGGGGCTTCCTCTCTCCTCGAAGCTGTCTCGACGGAAAAGCAGAACCCGCGAGGTTACCTCTGATGGCAATAAACAGGGTTCGTCGTGCCGGGCCGAGAGTGCTGGCTCCCTGAAACTGCCGCCGGTTGCTTGGAACGGACCTGATATCCCGGTATCACTAGGTGTAACACGGGGGAACGGAAAGAGTTGTTCGAACCGAGAAGCGGGTTGCCAAAAGTGTACGACAAACCGCGCGCAGAAAAAAAAGAAGGCCCGCTCGGAAACTTGTTTCGAGCGGACCTTCTTTGAGACTGTCAGCAGCTTTTAGTGGTGCCCGCCACCGCCTCCGCCGTGCGAACCTCCGCCACCGCCTCCGCCGCCGTGGAAGCCGCCGCCACCGCCGCCGTGGAAGCCACCACCCGAACTGCTCGGATGCGAGCTGCCACCGCCGGAGCTGCGAGGCGCGGACGTGGGCGGGGCCGAGTAACTGCGCGTCGTCCGATTGCCATTGTAGGCAGGCGGACGGTAGGAGCGATTTCCGGCCGAAGCAGGCGGCCGGTTGGCGGAATTGTGCTGCATCGCAGCGGAATTGCCGGTGCCCGCCCAGGGCGGACGATTGGCAGAATTGTGGGCCGGCGCACTGGGCTGGGTGTTCGGGCGATTGGAGCTGCCGAATCCCTGCGGTGCGCGCCCTGAATCGGTGGTATTGCCTTGCGCGCTCCAACTGCGACCGACAGCGCCGGAGCGAGCGGCGTTGTTCGTCGAAGCCGTCGAATGCGCTCCGGGTTGTGTCGCCGAAGGTGGCCGGCTCGAAGAAAGCTCCGCCTGGCGGCTCGTGCTCATGCCTGGATGCGCGCTCGATGTCGAGCGAGCAACGGTCGAAGAAGGAGAATGCGCGGCGAGCGCGGCAGAATTCATGGTGCGCGCTGGCAGGTGCGAAGCGGCCGGAGAAGGAGTGCTGCGAGCCACGACGCTGCGGTTCTCGACACTCGAGGAAGGTGTCGCCACATGGCCGGTCATATTCCTCGCCCCGAGAGCGCTGCTGCGTGAAGGCGTGGCATGAATACCGTTTGTGACTTGCGCGCTCTTGAGCGAGGCTTCGCTCAGGTGTTGCGCGCTGCGGTTGATGCTCTCGCCGTTGACAAACGCACTGTGGGACGCGGTGGTCACGGCGTGAACGTTATGCGCGTAGGCATAGTTGTAATTGTGGTAGCCGTTGGCGTTGAAATTGTGGAAGTAGGTGTTGTGCACGTTCACGTTGTGGTAGTAGCCCCAGCCGCAGTGATACCAGGGATGCCAAGGCTCGCCCCAACCGATCGGGAACCAGCCATAACCGCCACCCCAGCCCCAGCCAAAACCGAGGCCGAATCCGAAGCCACCGAGGAAGCCAACGAATGCCGGTCCGTAGTAGGGATAGGAGTAAATCGGACCCGGGCACCAGCCCCAATAGGAGCCGAAATAGTGCCAGCGTCCGTAGTGATAGGGAGCAAATCCCCAGGATTCGTTGCCAACCCAGGTCCAGCCCCACGGCGCGACGTAAGACCAATTGCCGTCGCTATAGGGAGCCCAGTCAGCGGAGGTGTTGTTCGGAACCCAGACATTGCCGTAGGTCGGGTCTTCCTTCCAGGTACCGTTGTCGTCGAGGTCGCTATAGCCGACCGTGTCGCGATTTACATATTTTGCCGAAGCGGAATTATCTTCCCCGAGATCGCGCTGCTGTGCCCATTGATCGAGAACGTCAGCGGGTGCGGCAGGACCGGTCGAAACCTTTACGTTGCTGTCGGGACCCGTGACGTCGACACGCTCACCGGCCTTCACAGGATAAACCTGGCCCGAGGCGGCAATTTCGCCCGCTCCGCGGATGGCAGTGACGCTTGTGAAATCGCCATTCTCATTCACGTCGATCCGGAAAGCGCCGGCTTCCTTGACCGTGAATGCGAGATTCGGAGTATCGACTTCGTAGTTTTCGCCCTGGCGAATTTCGCGGACCCGGAAGTTGATCTTGCCTTCGGCCAGCCGCATCTGGGTCACGTTCTGATCGAGATTGAGAAAGGAAAGCGCGGTCATGCCGCCGAGATGGATGGCCACCTGGCCTGCCTGCAATTCGGCGCGAGAATCCTTATCGACCCAGAGTTTGTCGCCGATGGTGACCGGGCGATTCTTCGGCGCCGTTCCCCAGTCGCCCGTGCCACCGGGTTGAATCGAGACGGAACCGTCGGTGAAACTGATCCGCGCCACGCGGGAGGGCGGATTTTGAGATTCGTCGGAGGTGATGTTGTCATCGACCACCGGGAGATTGCTGATATTTTCCTGCGGCTGCATCTGTGCCTGGTTCTGAGCGGGAAGCGAGGGCGCCCCCATAAACAGAACGAGAGCCAGGCAGGAAAACACCGCCAGGAATTTCGAGTGCACCGTGTTGACGTTCATAGCGATTCCCCTGGTGAGCCCATTTTACAAGGTTCGGGCCCAGGAAGCCTGCCGCCAGTATGCTCGGAAAGACCTCCCATGGGTAGAACCCAGATGGGCGGAATAAGTTGCCATAAAAGGAAGGCAGTCGGAAGGCGGGTTTTAATGGTACTAGTACGTTAACTACTTGCCCCCAATCTGGTCTACAGGACAGCACCCGGTTGCAGCGGTTTTCCGTAGACTTACGTCTTGTGGGCGCACCTGCCCTTAGGGGAGAATCAGATGCATATGAAAAGAGCGATTCTGAGCATTGCGGCTTTGGCTTTGGCCTGCGCCGGAAACAGCTACGCACAGGTATGGAGACAAGCCGGACCTCCAGGTGGGACCGTCATTTCCTTGGCGGCGGACCCCAACAACAACAACAGACTATTCCTTGGAACTTCCGACGGCCACGTCTTCACCTCGAGTGATGAGGGAGAACACTGGCAGATGATCAGCCGGATCGGGACCGGGCAGGATGATGTGGTGACCCACATCATCGTGGATCCGCGCGATTCGAATCGGTTGTATGCCAGCAGCTGGGCACTGTATTCGGGCGGTGGCGGCGTGTATCGCAGCGATGACGGCGGCCACACGTGGAACATTATCGGATTGGCGCATGAAACGGTGCGCGCGCTGGCCCAGTCGCCAACCGATCCGACGCTCCTGCTTGCAGGCTCGCTGACCGGCGTCTATCGCTCGACCGACGAAGGAGCGAGCTGGATAAAGATCACTCCGGACAATCATCCGGACCTGAACCGCTTTGACTCCGTGGCCTTCGACCCGAAGGACAACAACGTCATTTATGCTGGAACCTACCACTTGCCCTGGAAGACTTCGAACGGCGGCAAGGACTGGTTCCCGGTGGTCAAAGGGATGATCGACGATTCCGACGTGATGAACATCATCGTGGATCCGGCGAATTCAGCGAACGTCCACGCAGTCGCCTGCTCCGGGATCTACCACAGCCTGAACGGCGGGCAGGAGTGGGTGAAATACAAGAGCATTCCGAACGTTTACCGCCGGACACAGTTGATCCGCATGGATCCCACGAATCCAGACATTCTCTACGCGGGAACAACCAGCGGGTTGTGGAAGACCGTGAATGAGAAAGATTTCCGCCGGCTCACCCCGGGCGATTGGGTCATCAACGCGATGCTCATCGACAAGAAGAATCCGCAAAAGCTGATCATCGGTACGGAGCGCGAGGGCGTGCAGATCAGCAACAATGGCGGCGAGTCCTTCGTCTCGGCGAATGCGGGCTTCCACCATATGCACATTTCCGATGTCGCCGTAGACCGGGAACATCCGGAACGCGCGCTGGTGGTGCTGACGTTTGACAACGACGCTTTCCTGGCAACCAAGGATGGCGGAAGTTCCTGGACGACTCTCGGACCGGGATTGAAGCGCACCGAACTGCGGCACGTCTATTCGGCGCCGACGGGATGGTGGGCAACGCTGACAAGCGGCGGCTGGTCGAAATACGATGAGGCCACCAAGAAATGGGTGCGCGCGGGACTGTACGCCCCGGATCCGGCAACACCGGCGGCAAAAACAGCCAGCACGACCAAGGGGAAGAAAGCGGCAGCCGCTCCGGCGACCAAGAAGCCGGTTCCGATGCTGGCCGCGTTCCTCGTGAATGACATGGCCTTTGCCAATGACGCATGGTATGCAGCCACGGCCGGCGGTGTACTGATTTCGAACGACCACGGCACGACCTGGAAATCCGCGAGCAGCGATCCTCTGGCGCGCAAGCCTGCGCAGTCGGTCGAAGTGTCCAGCGATGGAAACCAGGTGTGGGCGGTTGCCGAGCGCAACCTGTTGTATTCGGCGAACAAAGGCCAGAGCTGGGATGCCCAGGAACTCTCCTTTGCAGCGGCCGGCAACCTGAAGCTGCACCGCGTGGATGATTCCGCGCTCTTCATCACCACCAACATGGGACTGTATGGTTCACGGGACGCCGGCAAGAGCTGGAACCGCGCGGATGTTCGCGAACTGTCGTTCCAGTCCGTGGCCGGAAACTCGACCGCGCTGGTCGCCACGCTGCAGAAGCATGGCCTCGTGGCTTCCTTCGATGGCGGCAAGTCCTGGCAGCGGATGGATGACCCACTCTCGCAGAGCTACTTCCCGGCGATCTGGACGCGCCGCGACGGTTCAATCCTAGCCGTCTCCGCGACGGAAGGATTGTTGAGCCTGGACCCAAACGCTAAATCCGCCAGCACGGGCGGGGCGGGCATGCGCTAGAAAAAAGCCTGCATCACTTAACCAGAGAAGGCGCCCCGGCAAAACGGGGCGCCTTTTCTTTTTGCAGCGAACGGGCGAGGGCTAGGGAGGCGGAAGCCCGCCCCAGGTCGTATAGCTCAGCGAATGCGCTTGTGCGAGGAGCGCGGAGAGTTTCGGATCGGGGAAGCGACGCACATAAGGCTCGGCCCAGCCAATTTCCGAAGCCTGTAGTTCCGGGGTCGTGACCTGCCGCACTCCGGTCTTCTGCTCGAAAAAGCCGGGGTCCTCGAGACCAGAAACCGAGCGATCCACCAGGCGTTTAATGGCGAAATCTCTCTCGGCGTAGAGATCGATCCCGTTGGCCGCTCCGAATTCCGCCAGCATCACCAGCGGCGCCAGCGCATAAAGATGGTAGTGCAGTGCCCTTTGCCCGCGATCCATCTCGAGCGGCAAGGTACCGTCGTTCTGGATGCTGTGAACTCCTTCGCGGTAGGCCTCCATCCCCCAACGAAACAGCCCGCGGTCGTTCGAGGCGATTCCCGCGGCAGCAATGGCAAAACCGGCCCAGTACAGATGATTGTTGTGGGCATCGTTGGCGCGGGATTTGTGACGCCGGTCCTCGTAATACTCCCGGTTTTGCTCGGCGAGCTTTTCGAGCCACTTCACAATTTCGTGGGACGCCTCGTTCGAGGCGACGCCGCTCGCGCGGACCTTCAGATAGACCACCGCCCAGGTGCCGAGATTCCAGCCTTGCACGTAGGAGGCCTGCCCGCTGCCCATGTTTCCGGCCAGAACTTTCTGTTTTGCCGCAGCTTCGAGGAGGGTGTAGACGCACTCAGCCGCGGCGCGACTGCCCTTGGTCCGGTAATTGTCGGCCGCCTTGACCAAAGCGCGGGAGAACTCTTCAATTGGCGCAACCGACTCTTCATAGCTCTTCTTCAGCTCGGGGTCGATCACCGAGTGGTGGCTGTCGGTGTAATACGAGTTGGTCGTGAAATTAAACGGAAGCTGCGGGGCGACGGGACAAGGGTAAGGTAGATCGGTTGTTGCGGGAGGCTCCAGATCCCAGGGCGAACGCAGGGGCGTTTCCCCGGCCACTGCCGCGGCACCAGGCGACAAGAGAAAAACAGCAAAAAGTGTGGGGAAGATCCACTGGAAGTGCCGGCCCCGGTTCGGGACTCTACAGCGGGCGGGCTCCGACACGGGCACAACCTCCTGGCCCGATCAAAATCGAGTTCCTCGGAATCGGGGCAGAGCAATCGGCTCTATCATACCTCGACTCTTCCAAATCGCGTCAGACGTGGCAGCAGGATCAAAATCAATCCGTAAAACAGCAGCGAGACCATCAGCGTGGCGGCGTTGCCAAATCGCAGATCCTCCGCTACCAGCTTCAAGGCACCCAGGCCGATCGCCCCGTAGGCCACCCATCCGAGTTCGACGCGATTCCATCGCGAGCCGGCGTAGCCGAGCGCCAAGGCCATCACACAGGTCACGACCGTTCGCAGCATCGAGACTCTGGATGCGCCGAGTCCTCCCTGAGCGAGGTCAGCCGTGGCCATCACCCCGAGCGCTGCAACGGCACTGGCCACCACCGCCGCAGGCACAACCCACAGGATCCGCTCCTTCCCTGCTTCTCCGGACGCCCGTGACCCCAGGAGGTAACAACCGAGACCGGCGAGCACGATCAGCCAGAAACTCCAGTTCGGCCAAGCCGGCACGGTGCCAGCGAGGGATTTACCCACGAAGCCAAAAAGGTGGCCCGCGGTCCCCGCCGCCAGCAAGTAGCAGGTCCCGTGAATCCCGAGACTCAGATCTTTCGTGCGCGTAAAAGCGACCACCGCAGCAATGGCAGCCACGCTGAACGCAACGACCTGGAAATTTTCATGGAAGGTGAGCAAACTTCCGGCAAGCACCAGCCCTGCCGCATAGTTGGCCGAGACCCGACGATTCCGCTTTTGCTCGGGACCCGTGAAACGTCGCAGCGCACCCCAATAGCAGACCACTGCCACGAGGAGGAACACCGTTCCGAGAGGCCGCGCCGATTCCCCCTGTGTGGCAGCGAGACTGACCGAGGTGCCGATCCCCGTTGCCACCGCCGCCTGAACGACTTCAGCGAAGGTCAGCTCCTTCTGCATCACAAATGCGCGCACCGCCAGGCTCCCGCCATAAATCAGGAGCAGGGCAACACAAAACGCGTTCAGCTCCCGCGCGCTCATGGCTCGGTAAGTCGCCGGC
This sequence comes from Candidatus Acidiferrales bacterium, assembly GCA_963842585.1. Taxonomy (GTDB): domain Bacteria; phylum Acidobacteriota; class Terriglobia; order Acidiferrales; family UBA7541; genus Acidiferrum. The sequence continues at coordinate 231,009 of CAWJHG010000005.1, read as the reverse complement.
ACGCCGTTCGCCGAAGTCATCACCACCCCTAACAGAAGCACTGCAAAATCTGCGGCCGGTGCCGTCACCAGCCGCAGGTTGACCCACCGTCCGAGACCCGCGACCACTTCGGTTGCCAAAGCGATGGCCAGCAGAGCGGTCGTCAATGCGCGCAATTCATGCGTCGCGACGATCAATGCCAAGGCTGTCCCGACAGCCGCAGTCGTGGCAATCCAGGGGATCGCTTCGAGTTTGTCCTTCCACGCCAGGACCAGCGACAAGACGACCGTTCCGACCAGAACCGCCGCTGCAAAAGCTGCGGTCAGCACCTCGAAGCGCACCGTGCCTTCCCATAACAGCGGTGGCAGGATGGTGGCCGCTGTCAGGGCAAAGACCACGCTTGCGAAATGGCTGCGCCGGTGACTTCGCACCGCCCAGACCAGCCAAACGCCAGCGTAAACAATCCCGCTCAGGAGCATGATCGATCGCGGCGCGGCCCCGGACTCTGCAACGGCGCGAAGCAAATAGGCACCGGCAATGGCCAGTACGGCCTTGCCGAGCACCGGCACGGCGCTGGTCGATGTGGCCCGCTTTTCTTTCGCTCTAGGTAGGGTTGGCAGGAAAGAGCCGACCGCCGGGCTTTCGGGCGATTCTGCCCGCCGCTCGAGAGCGGCGACCCGCTGCTCCAGTTCCTGCAATCGTTCCGCAATCCGCTGCCGCTCGAAGACCTCGTTCTGCGTCGGCTCTGCCATGCTCTCCCACCCCGCGCCGTGCCCGGAAGGCCCCCGCGGAACCACATGCTTCCCTGACTGTACCCTGTCCACACCCGAACCAGTCGGACCTCGATATAGGATCGAGAGCACTGGGGTCCATGACCGCCGTCACTCTTATAAGTGACTTCAGTCACCAGAGACCCGAAATCCGGCCTGCCGAGCGACCGAGACAGGCAAAAGACGGTTGCCTGCGGGAGACCTGACTGCGAGATGGCGATCGGCTTGAAAGGTCGGCCGACGAGGGGTGAGGACTGGACGGGAGCCTCCTCGCCCTCGGTCTCCGCTCCGGTTAGAGTTCTCGCCGGTAGGCAGTCCCACCGCTTCGGACCACTTAGGCATCGCAATCAGGTTGTTCTCACGGCATAATGTCCGACAGATGGAGGTTCATCCCCGAATGAACGATACGAACAACGAGAACGATAAGAAGGAAGTTTCACGCCGCAGCTTTATCCGCACAGCTGCAGCAACCAGTGCCGCCGTTTCCCTGGTGCCCCGGCACGTCCTCGGACGAGGGTTTACCCCGCCAAGCGACATGCTGAACATCGCCTGCGTCGGTGTTGGCGGCATGGGCCGAAGCAATCTGATCAATCTTTCGAGCCAGAACGTGGTCGCTCTGTGTGACGTGGATTGGGCGTATACGGACAAGAATCTGTCGAATTTGGACACCGATGTGGCCAACCTTCAGGCACACATCGATCACCCGGATACCATGCCCGCCAATGGCAAGCCGGCACCGGCCGTGGACACGGAAAAGAACAAGGCGCGCATGGCTGCGATTCTGCACCTGAAAAATGATCTGATTCCGAAAGCCAAGCGTTATTCCGATTACCGCAAAATGCTGGACCAGCAGAAGGACATTGACGCGGTGGTGATTGCCACTCCCGACCATATGCACGCCCCGATCGCACTTGCTTCGATGGATCTGGCCAAGCACGTGTATGTGCAAAAGCCGCTTTGCTGGTCGGTCGATGAGGCGCGGCGTTTGGCAAAACGCGCCAAGGAAACCAAGCTGGCCACCCAGATGGGCAACCAGGGCCACTCGCTCGATGATGCCCGGACGGCGGTCGAGTACATCTGGTCAGGGGCCATTGGCGAAGTGCGAGAAATCCATATCTGGACCGATCGGCCGGTCGGATTCTGGCCCCAGGGTGTGCCGCGCCCGAAAGCCGCGATCGAACCTCTGGACACACTGAAATGGGATCCGGCGGGCGTGGACGATCGGCTGGCAGCGGCAATGGCCGGGAACTATCCGGTGCCAGAGACCTTGTCCTGGGATCTCTTCCTCGGCGTCAGCCCCACTGTCCCCTATCACCCGATCTACCATCCCTTCAACTGGCGCGGGTGGACGGATTGGGGCGTCGGGGCGATTGGAGATATGGGCGCGCACCTGATCGATGTCTCGAAGTGGGCCCTCAACCTCGGACTGCCCACCAGCATCGAGACGGTTTCGACGCCCTTCAACGGCGCCTCCTACCCGCATGCCACCATGACGTTCTATGAGTTCGCGGCGCGCGGCACGATGCCGCCGGTCCGCATGACCTGGTACGACGGCGGGCTGATGCCGCCGAAACCGGTGGAGCTCGGTGAAGAGGAGTTAATCAAGGAAGGCGGCGCGATTCTGATCGGCAGCAAGGGCAAGCTGATGCACAACACCTACGGCGCCCATCCGCGGCTGCTTCCACAATCCCTCGCGGACTCCGTCGGAAAGCCACCGCAAAAGCTGTCGCGCATTCCGAATGAAGCGCATGAGATGAACTGGGTGGACGCGGCCAAGGGCAAGACTCAGGCCTGCTGCCCGTTCGAATACGCTTCGGAACTCACCGAAACCATGCTGCTCGGCGTTGTGTCGCTGCGCGCCGGGAAGAAAATCCTATATGACGGCGCAAACATGCGCGTGACCAACGTCCCTGACGCCAACCAATACCTCACCCGGCAGTACCGTACGGGCTGGTAGAGAGCCTGGAGCATTCCTCGCGAAGGGGCGCAGCTCCGCTGCGCCCCTTTTGCTTTCGACGGAAAGCACCTGCTCTCGAGGGTGCCGGAACGACCGCCGGATTTACGGTTGGCGAGGGATACGGGTAGGAGATCTATCGTTTCTCGATCGCAGACGGTAGGTCAGCAGACGCTTGCGGCCCGCCCGTGGCCTGCCGGGAGGCCCGATCCACCCGTAAGGTGTCGACCTCTTTCATGACCAGCTCCCGGATGCGCGGATCCCGGGTTATCGACTGGTGCCCCGCCCCATCCACCTTAATGTCGGCGACGACCTTGGTCTGCGCAGGGTCTTCGAGGTGCACATGCTTGGTGGTCATGAACATCAGGACGTCGTTGGCATGGAAGATGGCAACCGACTTCACGTTGCGGGGTATGGTGATGTCCGTGATTCCTACGCTGTCCATCTGGATGGTCAGCTCTACGGGGATGTTACGGTCGCGCAATTCGCGCGCAACACTGACCATGGCCCATCCGCCCATGCTGTGGCCCACCAGGATGACCTTCGGGGAATGTTCGAGCTCCGCCGGTGTCAACTCCCCGGCATGCGCCGGAAAATGCGTCATCAGCCAGTCCCGGCCCTCGGTCCACACGTAGGGTGAAAAGGATTTTGCGCAGACATCGGGAAAATCCTTCCCCTGAAGCGTTTTCCGGATGCGCACGACGCCCGAATACTTGTTGCCGCCCGGCTCTAAAGCGCCCACAAATCCAAGATAGAGGATCTGGCACCCTGAGCGAGTGGGGGTTGTCGAGGAAGGATCGGCCGCTGTTGTGCCCTTTGCTCCCGTGGCCTTCTCTTCCCTGGCGTCTGTCGCGCGCGGTCCGCCGCACAAACAGACGAGGGTAACCATCATCCAGGCGGCACGCAGAAAGATACTGTGCAGGTCATTCCGTCGATTGGTCTGCTTCAATTTGAGTTCGTTTCGGCTCGGCGAACACAGGCTCATTCGCCGTTCATCTGGTCTTCTTGCTTTGCGTCAGTAACCATTCTGAAGCATCAGAACGGAGAATGCCAGTTCGCCGGTTGAACCGGGTGGCCAATCGATACTCCGTCGAGGCGGATCGGACGTCGTGGTCTCGCACCCCTGGTTCAACAACACTGCAAGTCAAAAATGCGGATTCCTAATGCCGGCTGAGATAGTTCATCCCGGTGCCGCACAGGATGCTGACGATGGTCGAGCCGGGTCCTAACTGTTCCGCCAATCGCAAGGCGGCGATGACATTCGCGCCCGTCGACGTCCCGGCAAACAGGCCTTCTTCGCGGGCCAGCCGAACCGTCCTCGCGGTCGCTTCTTCGGTCGAAACCCGTTCCACCCGGTCTGCCGCGTCTTCCCGTCAGAGTGGGACGACAAAACCTGCACCGATGCCATCGATTTTATGGGCGCCGGGCTGGCCCCCCGACAAAACCGGAGACTCCGACGGTTCTACGGCAACCAGTTTGATCTTTTTATTGTGACCACGCAGTGCCGCCCCCCTACCCCGAAGGGACGCCGCCGTGCCTACTGCCTGCAACAAAACGTCCGGTGCCTTGGTTACTTTTTCTTTGGCGGATAGTTCTTCAGCAACTTCTCTACGCCCTTGGTGAGGTTCTTCTGCCGCTTGTCCGGCTTGGCCCCCGGGTTGATCGTCTTGGTCGCTATGCCGCGCCATACCAGTTGCTTTTTCGCTGCCTCGTACATGTCCAGGTCGAGCTGGCCGGTATAAATCGTGTCGGTCGTGACGGTGGTCATGGTGGGCGACATTCCGCCGTACCATCCGGGTCCCCAGCCCGGGCCATATCCCCAGCCCGTGCTGTAGGCATTCAGCTGCTGTTCGGAGCCGATGGTGGTCTGGTAGCCAATGTACAAATCTGCGCTATCCGCGTCGGTTTTTGTGAGGCCCTTCTTGGCCAGTTCCGTGTCGATGGTGGAGGTAATTTGGCGGGCAGTCAATTCATCTACTTGACTCGCGTTCTTGATGCTGACCCACTTGTAGGTCTTGAACCGAGTAAAATCAGCGTTGGCATCGAAGTTGTAGCGAACATCTTGAGCAACGGCGGTGCTTACCCCCAAAACAAACAGAGCCATAGCTAGCAACGAGAGTCTCTTCATACCAACAATTCTCCTTGAGTGCGGTCTTCGGGCGGTGAACTTTGTGCGACCTCGAGTATACACACTCTGGCGCGGGACTTCCTCACGCCTGGCAGTTGTTTGCGGATTCATGCCGGGGCTGGGCCCGGTAGTCTTGAACGCCCATGGCCCAGGCTTCCCTTGTGAACTTCAGTGCAGCCTGGCAGCTTCGGCCTTCGCTTCTTTGAGGATGGGGATGTTGCGATCGGCATCCTTCCACAGCGCCAGAAAGGTCTGATAGGACGATCTCGCTGCAGGTGTCGATCCGAGGATCACCTGGGCGCGGGCGATGCCGAGCTTGGCGAGAGGGCCGGACCAGCAGTTCCCGATGATGCCGGGACTGCTGTCGATCTTCTGGTATTCACGCAGCGCTTCGGAGCCGCTGGGGATTTTCAAGTAGGCTTCCCCGCGAAGATAAACGGGGATCATGCAGGAGTCACTCAGATTTCCGGTGAGCTGGCCCTTCTCGTAGGGGGTGACGCCGGCGAGAAGCGTGATGGCCTGGGCGTTCTGCTTTTTGTCCAAGGCGGTCTGTGCCTCGACTACGGGCAACCAGGCTTTCTGCATCACGACGTTTGAGACATAGGAGGCGCGCAGATCGTCCGTAATTTTGCGTACTTTTTCGGCATCGCCGATTCGGGCATAAATCACGGCAGCGAGAGCGCGGACATCCTTGCTGTCGGGAGCGGTTTTCATTCCTTCGCCGGCGTACTTTCTCGCCTGGTCGTAATTGCCGAATGCCGCTTCGCGCAGGCCCGCTTCGACTTGCCAGGTGGCGGCCGATTCCGGCAGGCTCGCAGCGAGGGCGGCTTCGACGGCGCGCTCGGTGAATTCCCGAGCTTTCATCAACCGGCCATAATAGGCTTCGGTATCGGATTGGGCGGCCAAAAGGGAGTCTTCCCCGTTGGATTTTCCAGCCGCCCAGGCAAGCTGGTCGGCCATGAGCTTGGTATCGCCCCGCATGAAGCCGAGCGAGTAAAGGTTGGCATGCAAGGAGGGATCATCGAGTTTTCGCGAAAACGCTTCGTTTAAAACTTTTTGCGCTTCATCCACACGGGACAACGCCAGCAGGGCTGTCGAGAGATTCTCGTACCAAGCGGCCGAGTCCGGAGCAATCTTCAGTGCATCCTGAGCGTATTTTGCGGCTTGTTCGTAATCGCCGATGACAAAATACTCGCTCGAGAGATTCCCCATGGCCACGTCATCGCGGGGGTAGGCGCGAATATATTCTTTGTAGCCGTCAATGGCCTTTTCAACGTCGCCGACACTCAGGTCGTAGTAGAGCGTGGTCACATTCAGATGTTCCCGAACGGTCTGCCGGTCACCTGCTTCATAGGCTTGTTGGATTTCCTCAGACGCTTGCGCCAGTTGGCTCAGGTTGTAATAGCTGACGGCGAGACTCGAGTGAGCAAGCGCAAAACGGGAGTCGAGTTCGATGGCATTTTTGTACAGTGGCACGGCTCGGAGATCGCCCTGCTCGCGGTTGGCGCGGCGGCCTTGGGCGTAGGCCTGTAAGGCCGCAGGAATGGGTGTCGTGGCGCGCTCGAGCGGAACATCGAATTTGCGAACGGACTCTTCGCTTTCGCCAAGATCTTGGCGGAGCCGGGCCGCCGCAACACCAAGATGGTGAATCACCAAATCGGGGCGCGCGGCTGATTCGCTTTCGTGTGCCACGCGCGAACCGCCTTGGCAGCGGTACGCCGCGATGTCGACCGTATAGCCGGTGCTGGTCCGGGCCAATGTGCCGGTGACGAAGTCTTTTGCGCCCAGGCGCTGACAAAGCAGGGTCGAGAGCGCGTTCGAGAGGATGGCTGTGTCCGGCTGGCCCATGTCACTCAACGCGGAGCGAACCTTTTCCTCAGAGACGATATTCAGCAGGGGCGATTGCTCGAGAGCAACACGCAAGGCTGTTTCGAGAGAGCCGTCGAAAGCCTTATCGCCGCTCGGGTTGGCAATCTCGCCGAGCAGCAAGGAATCGGTGTCGTTCAGTGGTGCAGGCCTCTTCGACCACCAATAGCCGGTGCAAAGAAGTGCGAGGACGAGGAGCGCCGCCAGTCCGATGCGTATTTTCATAGGAGTGGAACGAATACTTATCCACACTGTACCCCCGATTCTGCAACCGGTGATGGAGGTTTGCTGCCACTGTGCTCAAGGTGAAACTCGGGCTGACGACGGGTGCGGGGACCTGGCTCCCGGAGGGGTCCGCCGCACGAAGAGAACACTCCGGCGACCCGCATTGGCAGGCTACGCCGCGCCCACCGTGCAAATTTCCCGCGAGAAATTCACACCAACCGCGAATTCCTTCCGGTGTTCATGGAGCGAACCCGACCGGGCGGGACACTTTGCATGGGAACTGTTTTGGGAAACGAGGGTAACCGGATGAGTACGCCATGGGCCGCCTGGCTTCTCCCCGCCCTGCCAGAACGAATGAACTCTTTAGCGAGAGAACTGCCAACCGGAAGGTTAGAACAGACCCGGCGTATCGAAGGGGAGGCCGACGTAGTTCTCCGCGAGCGTTGTCGAGGCCGCGCGGGAACTGGTCAGGTAATCGAGTTCAGCAAGATGAATGTTGTGGGAGAAGCTGTCCTCGCCGGGAAAGCGGTGCAGCAGGGAGGTCATCCACGAGGAAAACCTCTGGCAGTTCCACACCCGTCGCAGACAGCGCTCACTGTACTGCCGAAGCGCCTCACGGCTTCCGAGCTTGTAAAATTCGACCAGTCCGCGCGCCATAACGCGCACATCGGCCACCGCCAGGTTCAACCCCTTGGCGCCCGTTGGCGGAACGATGTGCGCCGCGTCTCCGAGCAAGAACAGGTTCCCAAACTGCATCGGCGAAACCACAAAGCTCCGCATCGGTGTAATTCCCTTCTGGAAGATGGGACCGTCTTTCAGCACAAAACCTTCCCGCGTTGCCATGCGCGTGCGTAACTCTTCCCAGATGCGCTCGTCCGGCCATTCATTTATATCCTCGTCCGGCGCACATTGCAGGTAGAGCCTGGAAACCTCCGGCGAACGCATGCTCAGCAGGGCAAAGCCGCGCTCGTGATAGGTGTAGATCAGCTCCTCGGACGCGGGGGGCACGCGCGCCAGGATCCCGAGCCATGCAAACGGATAGTGGCGCTCATGGATTTGCAACTGGCTTGCTGGAACCGCGGGGCGGCAGATGCCGTGGAAACCGTCGCACCCAGCGATGAAATCGCATTCCATCTCATGGCTGGTCCCGCCGTGCTGATAATGGATCTTCGGTCGGGCTTCGTAGTCCTGAATACGCAACGCCTCCGCTGCAAAATGGATCGGCGCGCCGTATCCGACTCGCGCAGAGATCAGGTCCTTCACGACTTCCTGCTGCGCGTAAACGGTGATGGACTTGCCGACCAGGTCTGCGAAATCGATGCGATGGCCTCTGCCATCGAACCGCAACTCCACTCCTTGGTGCTTCAGGCCCTCGCGTTTCAGGCGCTCGCCCACTCCACAGCCGCACAGCAGCTCGACTGTGCCTTGTTCGAGAACGCCGGCACGCACCCGCGTCTCGACATATTCACGTGACTGACGTTCGAGGACGACGGAGTCGATTCCCTGCAGGTGCAGCAGGTGAGCCAGTGTCAGCCCTGCAGGCCCTGCGCCGATGATCCCGACTTGCGTGCGTGTGGTGGTCATTGCCCGTGAAAGAGCGAACGGAAACTAGGAGAACTTTTCGATGACCTCTCTCGGGATGGACTGGCCCTTATGAACCGCAGGTTCGCCCGGCAGTCGCACGGTCCAGACGCGTTTCTCGATTCCCTCGACCGCCAGGGTGTCCCCCCGAAAAAGCCGGTGCTGCAAGCGGAAGCTGCTTCTTCCCCACTCGGTTACAGAGGAATCGACATGCACAACATCTCCAAAGGAGGAAGGCACAAAAAAATTGCAACTGGCTTCGACCAGCGGGATCCCGGCGATGCTGTAACGGCGGAGCATGTCGGCTTTCTTGATTCCTAGCGCATGATGGAAAAGCGCATTGGTACAGGCGTCAAAATATTCAAAATAGCGCGGGAAGAAGACGATTCCGAACGGATCGCAATCGCCCCATTCAATTTGTATTTCTTTTCGGTGGATAAGCATAGTCGATCGTCAGGCTACCAGGCCGAAGTGGCACTCGCCGAGTCTATCGCAGACCGTCTCCGCGTGCATGGGGTTTGCGAGCGCCTGATCGTCGAAGCAGGGACAGGGAGCAAGGCTCGCTCATGCTCTCCGAACACAGCCCGACCGTAATCGTATTCTCCGAAACGAACGCAATTGTTGTCCAGGTCAGCTCACCGTGGCCGGGCGGGAGCAGCGGCGACAGGTCAAGTGTCGCGTCGGGCGGGAGGTTTAGAGGAGTCGAAACAGAACCGAGCGCCGGTGGTAAGTCTCCAAGCACCGCCAAACTGCTCTCGGTCAGTTCTGGTTTGACAGACCAAAGGCTACCCGCTTGCGTGAGAAGGAATTGGCTGGTCTGTGCTCTCATCCTGGGTACGCAAAGTAGGGAAGCAGCCACAAGTCCGACGCCAGCGGTTCGCACCAGCCCTTGAAAGATAAGACGCTCGTGTAGCATAGCTCTCCGCAGCTCCAGATTGCCCGTGTTCTTACCTGCGAATGCGCTGCAGTTGCCGGACGGCCCGTGGCAGGATCACGGTTTGCACGCGGAACTCCTCCTTGCGGAGGTCATCGACGGCGTCGGCAACCGTCGCATGGTTGTCTAGAATATACTGCGCCCAGGTGCTCATCGAGATGACTTTGGCGCCTTCAGGCGGCTTGCCGTAATCTGACTCGGCAAGGGCGCGCATGTTGACGACCAGTCCGGCCTCGTTCATCCCCTCGGAGGTGCCGATGTCGTAACCCGTTACGATGAGGCTGCCGTATTTCGAAACCCAGGAGATGGTATTTGGGCCACCCCTCCCGTCGCGCTTCATGCCACGCGGTAGTGCCCACATGTTGGAGCGCAAGTCCTCGCCCCAGTCCATGGATCGGCCAACGATGACAGTGCCGTCCTTCGCCACGTCCAGTACTCGGGTGCAGGCCCCTGCGAAAGCAGCGGCGATGGACAGGCCGAACATGGCTATGATGCCGACCACAATACCGCGAAAGGAATGACTGGCTCGCATGGCTCTCCTCCAAAAACTGGTTAACTGTGGCGGGATAAGGATCGGCAATCGCGGACAGACGGGGCGTTTTTTGATATTTTACCCGACAGAGTTCGTCTGACTCGCAGACGTAACGATACCGCTGAAAAGAAATCTCTTCTCTTCGCAATTGCACACTTTCGAATCGCTCGTCTAGATGGCTCGGAAGAATTGAATTGCGCCCATGAGGATGCACATGAGAGCACACCACATCAGCACAAACCTCATCCACAGCAGGAAGCGGTACCAGGGTAGGTGCCCCTCATTGATCTCTTTCATCGGAATGATCCCGATCACCGTAGGAAAAATCGCTCCGACCCACCAGCGCAAGGCCCAGCTCACGGCGCTTTTTCGTGTGGGCTCAAGCCCCAACGTCAGAAGTGTCACCCCTGCGACAATCGCAAAGCTGAGGAAGATCAGAATCTGGGAAGCCGTGTTGTTCAATTCCGTAAGCCGGGTCGCCATAAGATCGAGCCGTGCCTTTTCGGCCTCGCTGTTTGCTTGAAGGTGAGATCCCATGCTCGTGATTGTACCGCTGGACTATGGCTTCCGCGCACGATTGACAGTCCCGGCTTTTGTAGGCGCCATGAACGCTAACTTCGTAGGTTCGGAGCTGAGGCCACGCGATGGTCGAGCCGCCCAATGAGTCTGCGGATGGATGCGGAATCCCCTGGCACGATAATGATGGTGAGTTTGGCCGGGCGATCTTCGGCCTGTTCGGCGACGACGCCGCGCGCAACCTCAAGAACGTCGTACCTGCCATGATGCTCAAGGAGCAGAATCCCGAGAACGCGGAATGGCCGATTGAGGATGAGGCACAGAAACGACTGAATCGAAAGAAACCGCGGCGAATTTCATCCTCGATCGCAGATTGGCGCGCGGAAACGCTCCGCTTCGAGGGACAAGATTCACGGTCGCGCTGAAACCACACGTCATCTGCCCATTGCGCGTCCCATCGCAGAGGATCGCAATCACTTGCGACTACGGAGCGTTGCAACCCCCTGCAAAATGAGGAGAGTCAAAACAGCCGTGGAGGTGCACGGCGAGAGCGCTGCCGGAAAGAGCTAAACTGCCCGGCTGAATTGCGGCCGATATCGCAAGGCGAACGCGCCCAGAAGCGCCAGTCCGAGAAGCAGGCTGAGGAGGCTGCCCGGTTCCGGTGTCGTGACCGCGGATGGAACTTCGGTGCCGGTCTCGATATTTCCGATGCCCGAGGGTGTGTCCATCAAGAATGTTGCCGCTCCGGTCGTGAGGTTGATCGAATACATCTCGTTTCCAGAGAAGCCGTAGACGCCGCCATCGGCCGCAACCAATCCCTGCATCTGGATCCCGTTGTACCCAATCTCGCTTCCGAGCCCAGTCGACGGGTTGATTTCCCCAAAATAGCCATTTGTCGTCACATACAGATTACCGTTCTGGGCAAAGGTGATGTCCCAACTCCCACCCAAGCTGAAACCCAAGGGACCGACGACGGTTGCGGCTCCGTTGGCTGGGTTGATGGTGAAAAGCTGGTTGGAGTGGTCAAAGTAATAGAGCGTGCCACCGCCGACAGGGGCCGTAAGCGCACCTGTCCCGCCCGTGGAACCGGTCAGGTCGCCGATGGAGCTGAATACACCCGTGGTGGTGTTTACGGAATAGAAGGTAGTGCTCGGAGAACTGCCGTTATTGGTGGCGTAGAGCGTGCCGCCCGAAAGACCTAATCCATAAATCGGAGAGCTATTGGTCCCGATCAAGGTAAAGGAATCCGTCGTGGTATTGAAAACGCCGAACTCTCCGGTACTGGTACCGACATACACGTCGTCTGCCAGAGCGGGCAAGCCTGCAAGGCAAAGTAATGCGATCAGGAGCGCGATTCGATTCATAAGCCTTCTTCCTCCATTTGCTGTCTGGTACGAAAAACGACCCGCTGCGTCTGGGACAGAAGCCTGCCGAGCCACCAAGGAAGATGCACCTCCTATGCCAGCCGAGAGTTAGGTTGTGGGTTGACCCAAGAATATCCACACACGCCCGCCGATGTCCGCTCTTGCCCGGGTCAATCAATCAAAAGCGAGCGTCCGCGGGCGGTCTGGAGTTCGGTCGAAGGAGGGCCTTGGGCATAAGTTTGGAGATGCGCTGCGCAGTTGGGGAAACTTTTTGCACTTCTTTCCAATGCTCAGATCGTGAGCTCATCCTGTGCAGGAACACAGAGCGGAGGAAGGAAGAGAGTCTGGTCTGATGCGGTTCCCCACGCTCATTCCGGATACCTCTTGACCCTGCTCGTAGTGATGAGTTTCCAGGAGGGGTACCTCTGTCCATGGTGTAAGGCGGCGACGATTGGCAGCGATAGGGCCTGACTTGATGACTTCGCCAAGGGGGAGGACACAGAGTCGCTCGCCTCGGAGGCTGGCAGTGAGCCGTTTGGTACTCGTCGAGCGCCGGGCTTAGCCAAACCAGGCGCTCCTTCGTGAGAAGGTTGTCGTGATCGAATCAGGAACCGTCAGACCGTATACACGCGGCTCACACTCGCAACGCTCTAACTGCTTGAGGCAGATGGGAAAATGCGATTTTCAAGACGGTCAGAAGAGCGGTCAGGTTTGGTTTTTGCCTGCGTGTTTACGGTAGACTAGGGCGAGGAAAGTCTCCTAAACCATGACCTACGCCTATATCTGCGATGCCATTCGTACACCCTTTGGCCGGTACGCCGGTGCGCTCTCGAGCGTTCGCACCGATGATCTCGCCGCCCTCCCCATCAAGTCGCTGCTTGAACGCAATCCGAAAGTGGACTGGAACGCCCTCGACGATGTGGTCTTCGGATGCGCCAATCAGGCCGGAGAAGATAACCGGAATGTCGCCCGGATGGCGCTCTTGCTCGCGGGATTGCCGAAAGAGATCTCCGGCAGCACGGTGAACCGCCTCTGCGGATCGAGCCTCGACGCCGTTGCGGTTGCCTCCCGCGGCATCAAGAGCGGCGAGCTGGACCTTGCGATTGCGGGCGGGGTTGAGAGCATGTCTCGCGCGCCGTTCGTGATGGGCAAGGCGGATGCGGCTTTTTCGCGCAACATGAAGATCGAGGACACCACCATCGGCTGGCGCTTTGTGAATCCGGCCATGAAAGCAAAGTACGGCACCGACGCCATGCCGGAAACGGCGGAAATTGTTGCGGACGAGTACAAAATAGCCCGGGCCGATCAGGACGCTTTCGCGCTGCGGAGCCAGCAACGCACCGCCGAAGCGGCAAAGGCAGGCCGCCTGGCCGAGGAGATCACACCGGTCTCGATTCCCCAGAAGAAAGGCGAGCCGGTTGCCGTGCGCGTGGACGAACAGCCGCGCCCGGACACTACCCTCGAGGGACTCGCTAAATTGAAGGGCATCGTCAAGCCCGATGGGACGGTCACGGCGGGCAACGCTTCCGGAGTGAATGACGGCGCCTGCGCCTTGCTGCTGGCTTCCGAACAGGCCGTGAAGAAATATGGGCTTACTCCGAAGGCGCGTGTGGTCGGCGCGGCAGCTGCAGGTGTGGCCCCGCGCATCATGGGCATGGGACCTGTGCCGGCGAGCCGGAAGGTGCTCGCGAAAACCGGACTGACGATCCAGCAGATGGATCTGGTGGAGCTGAATGAGGCGTTCGCAGCACAGGCATTGGCCGTGTTGCGGGAGCTGCGGCTGCCGGATGACGCTCCAAATGTAAACCCGAATGGCGGCGCAATCTCGATCGGCCATCCGCTTGGCGCAAGCGGGGCACGACTGGTTACCACAGCCATGTACCAGCTCGAGCGAACCAAGGGCCGCTACGCGCTCTGTACCATGTGCATCGGCGTGGGCCAGGGAATTTCCGTTATTCTCGAACGCGTGTAAACAGGGAGCGAGAATGAAGCCGCCAGGGGGATACCGCAGACCCGCGCCGGGCACGCAGCCCGAATACCTCTATCCGCCCTATGCTTCTTCGGTCCAACGAGCTCCCAAGCAGCCGCTCATTCTTCTCCCGGAAACCCTTTCAGAAATTACCGGACCGATTTTTCCGAAGACCATTGTCGAGGGGAAAGCATTCGACCTGACAGGGCAGGGCAAGGGCAAACCGCTCGGAGAGAGAATTGTGGTCAGCGGACGGGTGCTCGATGAAGACGGCCGAGCGGTCCCGGATTCTCTGGTTGAGATTTGGCAGGCCAATGCCGCGGGGCGCTACTTGCACAAAGTCGATCAACACGATGCGCCGCTCGATCCCAACTTCACCGGCATGGGGCAGACCTTCACGGACGGAGAAGGCCGCTACCGTTTCATTACGATTCGACCGGGGGCTTATCCCTGGAGAAATCACTACAATGCCTGGCGGCCGCAACACATCCATTTTTCGCTCTTCGGGCCGGCGTTTGCCACTCGCCTGGTGACGCAAATGTATTTCCCAGGCGACCCCTTGCTCGAATTCGATCCCATTTTCAACAGCGTCCCGGATGAGGCGGCAAGAAAAAGCCTGATCTCCAAGTTCGACTGGGCCACCACCACACCAGAAACCTCGCTGGGCTTTCGATTCGACATCCTTCTGCGGGGGCGTAACGCCACGCCCATGGAGCGATGAATGGACGGCCGGAGCACACCATCGCAGACGGTCGGCCCGTATTTCAGCATCGGCTTTGCCTGGATGGAGCGCTCTGACCTTACGGAGGGAACAACGGGCTGCCCGCGCTTGAATATCCGCGGGCGCATTCTCGACGGCGATGGACAACCCGTGCCAGACGCCGTCATCGAAATCTGGCAGGCTGACGCTCGTGGCCGATACGCACTTCCGGAAGATGCGGCAGCAAACGGAGGGGCGAGAGAATTTTGGGGCTTTGGCCGCGTATCTGTCGATGAGAAAGGCGAGTTCCGCTTCACGACCGTGAAGCCGGGGGCCGTTCGAGGACCGGATGGCACGCAGCAAGCGCCGCATCTGGAAGTTTCGGTGTTCATGCGAGGTTTACTGCGGCGATTGATCACTCGCATGTACTTCCCGGAGGAGCCTCGAAATGAAACCGATCCTGTTCTCGGCCTGGTGCCGGCCGGACGACGTTGCACGTTAGTCGCACAGTCTGTTCCCGCGGAACCTGAGACACTCGACTGGGATGTACACTTGCAAGGCGATCAGGAAACGGTGTTCTTTGAGTACTAACGCGCGGAGTCGCACCGGCCGATGACCCTCTACGACGACCTTTTTTCTTATCCCGAGCTTACGCGCATCCTCTCCGATGAGTCACGCGTCAAAGGGATCCTGCAGTTTGAATCCGCGCTGGCCAGGGCGGAAGCCCGTACCGGCGTGATCCCTCGAGGGGCGGCAGAGAAGATTGCCGAGCAGTGCCAGGCAGCACGATTCGACCTTCCGGCTTTGTCTAAAGAAGCTGCTCATTCCGGCAACCTGGCCATTCCGCTGGTCAAAATGTTGACTGAAGCGGTCGCCAGGCAGGATAAGGATGCTGCGCGCTTCGTCCACTGGGGCGCCACCAGCCAGGACGCCATCGACACTGGATCTACCCTGCAATTGCGGGAAGCATTGGCACTCGTTGATACCGATCTCGTCCGGCTTACCGACACCTTGGTGTCCCTTGCCATCCGGCACCAAGCGACCGTACTCGTCGCGCGCACCTGGATGCAGCAGGCTCTCCCAACCACTTTTGGATTCATTGCCGCGGGATGGCTCGATGCCGTGTTGCGCCACCGGCAACGACTAGTGGAAATTCGGCCGCGCGTTCAGACTCTGCAATTCGGCGGAGCTGTGGGCACGCTCGCAGCGTTGTCCGGCCGCGGCCCGGAAGTCGCAAAAGCACTGGCCGAGGACCTGCGGCTGACTCTGCCTCGAGCGCCGTGGCATGCGCATCGGGACCGCATGGCAGAGGCGGCAACCTTTCTGGGCCTGCTTGCCGGCACCTTGGGAAAAATCGCACGCGACATCGCCCTGCACACGCAGACGGAGGTCGCGGAGCTGTTTGAACCTGCGGTTGAAGGCCGGGGAGGCTCCTCGACCATGCCCCACAAACGTAATCCGGTCACCTGCGCCATGGTGCTCTCCGCGGCTACCCGTAGTCCCGGCCTGGTTAGCACCATTCTTTCGGCCATGCCACAGGAAGAAGAACGCGGGCTCGGCGGTTGGCACGCGGAATGGGAGACGCTCCCCGAGATTGTGCGCCTGGCCGGAGGAGCGCTTCATCACCTGGCGGAGATGCTGCCACACCTGCGAGTCGACGTGGATCGTATGCGCCAAAATATGGAAGCGACCCGCGGCCTGATTTTCGCCGAGGCCGTCAGCATGGCGCTGGCCGATCGCATGGGCAAAATGCCCGCGCACTTATTGGTCGAGGCGGCGTGCAAGAAAGCGCACACAGAAAAGCGGCACCTGAAAGATATTTTGAACCAGGAGCCCGGCTTGCATGGCCACTTAACGCCGGCGGACCTCGAAAGTCTGTTCGAAGCAAGAAATTACCTGGGAAGCGCGTCCGCGTTCGTGGAGCAGGTGATCCGGGAGGCCCGTCAATTCCCTGCCGCCACCTGAGAAGGACCTACGATGCCATTTGCTAAATTGCCGGATGTGGAGATCTATTACGAGTGGTCCGGCGCCGAGCACCTCCCGGCGCTCCTTCTTTCGAACTCGCTCGGAACAACCCTGAAGATGTGGGATCCGCAGATGGAGGAGTTCACCAGGCACTTTCATGTATTGCGCTACGACACCCGGGGCCATGGCCAGTCCCGTGTCACTCCGGGGCCTTATACCATCGAGCAGCTCGGCTGGGACGCAGTACGGCTCTTGGATTTGCTCAAATTGAATCGCGTCTGTTTTTGCGGCTTGTCCATGGGCGGAATGACCGGAATCTTTCTTGCCGCTAATGCGCCGAAACGATTTCACAAAATCGTTCTCTGCAATACGGCCGCGAAAATTGGCACCGCCGAAACCTGGAACGCCCGCATCCAGGCCGTGGAAAAGGGCGGCATGAAGGCGGTGGCCAGCACGGTAATCGAACGCTGGCTCACGGAACGCTACCGCTCGGCGCATCCGGAGGAAGCCCGGGCGGCGCTCGTCATGCTCGAGTCGGCAAATCCGAGTGGCTACATGTCCTGCTGCGCCGCAGTTCGCGACATGGACCAGCGCAAATCGCTCGCAGCCATCGGCGTTCCGTGCCTGGCGCTGACGGGCACAGAGGATCAGGTGACGCCACCCGCCGAGTCCCGCTTTCTTGCGGACGTGATCCCCGGAGCCGAGTTTGCCGAAGTCTCCGCAGCGCATCTGTCGAATCTGGAGGCGCGTGAAGACTTCAACCGGCGGGTCTTAAGGTTTCTACTGGCATAAGGGAGTTTTCGATGGATGAGAAGAAGCGATACAGAAAAGGGATGAACGTTCGCCGTAGCGTGCTCGGTCGAGCGCATGTCGACGAGGCCCGGGCGAAAGAAACCGATTTCAATGCCCCGTTCCAGGATCTGATTACCCGCTATGCGTGGGGAGAGATCTGGACACGGCCGGGGCTGCCAAAGAAGACCCGCAGCATGATCTCGATCGCCATGATGGTGGCACTGAATCGTCCGGATGAACTGCGCCTGCACCTGCGCGCGACAGCCAATACCGGCGTATCGCGCAAAGAGATACAGGAAGTCCTGATGCAGGCGGCGATCTACTGCGGCGTGCCCGCCGCCAATAACGCCTTTCATATCGCAGCCGAAGTGTTCACCGAGGCGGATCGGCAAGGAGTGGCCCGAAGACGCGCGACCGGGAAGGACAAGAATTAGGAGATCCAGTTGGACCTCAGGGACCGTTGAGGCATTTCCAAGCAGGAAGAGTGCGACCTTCGTCGCAAGCGTTTTACTTCCGGCACCAGTTCCGGCTCTTTTCAGAGTTGTGCGTGACCAGGAGTATACTTTGGGATTCAACGGGGGGTTTTGGAATTGACCGACAACGACGATCTCTATCGCGACCTCGTAGAGAACAGTCTCGATTTGATCTGTACCCATGACTTGAACGGCGTGGTATTGACCGTCAATCTCGCCGCTGCCCGGTCCCTCGGCTATGAGCTCAACGAACTCGTAAACCGCAACCTGCGCGAACTCCTCAGCCCGAATGTTCACGCTGAACTTGATGCCTATCTGGCAGACCTACGAGAAAAGCGATCGGCAAGTGGAATCATCGAGTTGTGGGCCAAGAATGGGGAGATTCGCGTCTGGGAATACTCGAGCACACTCCGGACCACTGGAGTGCAGGTTCCTTTTGTCCGTGCGATGGCCCACGATATCACCCTCATTTTGAATTCCCAAAAATCCTTACGTGAGAGCGAAGAGCGGCTGCGGATTGCCGCCGAGGTCGGTAGGATGTACGCCTGGGAATGGAATCCGGTAACGGACGCAGTTCTGCGATCCTCGGAATGCGAGAACATTCTCGGTGTAAGTGGTCCCGCGGGAGAAAGTGTTGCAAAAGACTACTTTGCTCTAATCCATCCGGATGACCGTGCAACTCTGTGGAATCTGGCAACTTCCTTGACTCCAGAAACCCCCTCCTATCGGACCGAGTATCGGAGGTTTCGCCCGGAGGGTGGGATGCTATGGTTGGGCGAGAGCGGCCACGCAACTTTTGACGAAGCGGGAAAGATGGTCCGACTCATTGGAATGACGGCGGATATCACGGAGCGCAAGAATGCCGAAGAGGAGCTCGCCAAGATTGGAGGGCGGCTGGTTCACGCACAGGAGGAAGAACGGACCAAGATTGCGTGGGAAATTCACGAGGATGTCTGTCAACGACTCTCCCTGCTAGGGTTGGAGCTGGACAAGCTGGGGGCCAGTTCTCTCAAATCGGGCGCAGGGATCCGCAAGCGCACAAATAAGCTCAGAGAATATCTCTTCGAGATCTTGGAGGACCTGAGAGCCTTATCCCAGGACCTGCATCCATCGGTGCTCGATTTGCTACCCCTGAGCACGGCATTGCGAAGCCTCTGCAAGGAATTTAGTGAACGTCACAGCGTAAATATAGATTTCACGGAAAAAAACGTGCCCAACCCGTTGCCCAAAGAGACTTCTATTTGTTTGTTCCGCATCGTTCAGGAGGCTCTACTGAACGGCGTGAAGCACAGCGAGGTGGGCAAATTTCAGGTGCAGTTGTCAGGAACCGTTGGTGCCGTTCAACTTGCCATCAGCGATGCAGGTGTGGGCTTTGACCCCAAATCGGCCATGAACGGCGGAGGACTTGGTCTCATCAGGATGCGAGAGCGAGTCGCGCTGGTCGGAGGATCGATCGCAATTCGATCAAAACCCCAAAACGGAACAGAGATACTCTGCAGTATTCCAGTCGATAATAAAGCCAGCCAATTGGCATGATGCCCTGATTGAAGAGATCCGGTAGGTAGTAGGCCGGCCATGCCCGGCGAGTACAATCGGATCGTATCCGGTTCACACCCGCCGACCCCTGTACGGCCGTGTACCGTTCTCCCGCACTTTGCGCGTTTGTGGGACTGCGCAGGACGAGTAACGTACCTGCTTCAACTCTCCCGACACGGTTCGTTTGCTCGATTGCGGGAAGCCACGATCCTCTGTTCTTCCTCAGTTCATCAATCGTTGAACACGTTCGCCCGCAGGGTGTAGGAACTCAGAACTTTCATATAGTTCCCGCGCTCAAACGCCGAGGGATCCGGAACGGCACCGTGACTCATGCTGCCGCACATCTGCTGGACCGAAGTGTACTCGTGTTCATCGAGCCAGCGGTCGAGTTCGGTCAGAACGTGCGCGGCATGCTGCACGCCGTTGCGCAGCAGCGCGGAGGTCATGAAGGCCACCTTCGCTCCCGCCAGAATGCATTTAATGAGGTCGCGCGAGCTGTGTACGCCTCCGGTAATTCCGAGATCGGCTTGCACATGACCGCGAAGGATCGCTGTCCAGTGCAGGCGCAGTAACAGCTCCTCGGAGCGGCTCAAGGTCAGGTTCGGCGAGACCTCCATGTGTTCGATGTCAAAATCCGGCTGGTAGAACCGGTTAAAGAGCACAATCCCGTCGGCACGCGCTTCGTCCAGGCGCACACCCATGTTGGCCGGGGCGCTGAAAAACGGGGAGAGCTTGACGGAAACCGGGATGCGAATCGTGCGCTTCAAATGGCGCACCAGATTGATATAGCCCTGTTCGAGTTCGCTGCCGGTGACGGAGGGGTCGGTGGCAATGGAGTAGATGTTCAGTTCAATGGCATCGGCGCCGGCCTCTTCCATCAGCTTGGCGTATTGCAGCCATCCGCCGTTGGACACGCCGTTCAGGCTGGCGATGACCGGAATGCTGACGCTTTCCTTGGCGTGACGAATCAGCTCCAGATACCCGTCGGGTCCAAGGTTGTAGGTCTGTAGATCGGGGAAGAAGTTGGCCGATTCGGGGAAACTGTCGGAGCCTCGTTCGAGATCGGAATCGACGCTCAGACTTTCCAGTTCCAGCTGTTCTTCGAAAAGCGAAGGCAAGACCACCGCCGCAAGGTTGTGATCTTCGAGGCGCTTGATATTGTCCACCGATTCACAAAGCGGAGAGGCGGAGGCAAGCAACGGCGACTTCAGTTCCAGTCCGAGATATTTCGTCGTCAGGTCGCTCATTCCTCTTCTCCTCCCTTCTTCACGGGTTCAGGGCCAGCATCCACCTCTTCCGGGGCGATGTGTGGCGATTCGGAACGACCGGCCATCGCGGCGCGGTTCGCGTAGACCCGCCACTGGCGTTCCACGTCATCCTGCGCCAACTTCAACAAGGTACGGGCGGCTTCCGGATCGCTGCGAACCAGCATGGTGTAGCGCGCTTCCTGATAGGCATACTGTTTCAGCGGAATGCTGGGCGCTTTCGAGTCCAGCAGGAAGGGATTCTTGCCTTCCAGGCGAAGCGCGGGGTTGTAGCGCATCAGGGGCCAGTAGCCGCTCAGCACCGCCTTCTTCTGCTGGTCCAAACCCATCACCATGTCATAGCCGTGAGCGATGCAATGGCTGTAGGCGATGATGAGCGAGGGGCCGTCGTGCGCTTCCGCTTCCATGAAGGCTTTCACCGTGTGGGTGTCACTGGCTCCCATGGCCACCCGGGCCACATACACGTAGCCATAACTGACCGCTTCCATCGCCAGGTCTTTCTTTCCGGTGTGTTTACCGCCGGTTGCAAATTTCGCGACCGCGGCGCGGGGCGTGGCCTTGGACATCTGGCCACCGGTGTTTGAGTAGACTTCCGTGTCCATGACCAGTACGTTGACGTTACGGCCGGAGCCGAGCACGTGGTCGAGCCCGCCAAAGCCGATGTCGTAGGCCCAGCCATCTCCCCCAAGCAGCCAGACGCTTCTGCGCACCAGAGAGTCGGCGACGGCCTCGAGAGCCAGCGCCTCCGGCAGCTTCACGCTCCCTAGCTTCTTCTTCAGCTCCGCAACGCGGCGACGCTGTTCCTCAATCCCGGTCTCCTTGGATTGGTCGGCTTCGAGCAAGCCTTTGACCAGCGCATCGCCTAGTTGGCCGTTCAGGCGAGTCAGCAACTCCTTGGCGTAATGGTTCTGTTCGTCCACCGCCAGCCGCATCCCGAGCCCAAATTCGGCGTTGTCTTCAAATAGGGAGTTGGACCAGGTGGGGCCGCGCCCTTCTGCGTTCTTGGTGTAGGGCGTGGTCGGCAGGTTGCCGCCATAAATGGACGAACAACCCGTGGCGTTGGCGATCATCAGCCGGTCACCGAACAGCTGCGTCAGCAGCTTGATATACGGCGTTTCGCCGCAGCCGGCGCAGGCGCCGGAGAACTCGAACAGCGGTTCGAGCAGCTGCGAGTCTTTCACCTGGGTGAGCGACAAGCGGTGGCGATCAAACTCCGGCAGTTTCAGGAAATACTCCCAATTGGCGCTTTCCGGCACCCGCAGAGGATCCTGCGGCTCCATGTTGATGGCCTTGTGCTTTACCTCGGTCTTGCTCTTGGCCGGGCAGATTTCGACGCACAGCTTGCAGCCGGTGCAATCCTCCGGAGCGACCTGCAGGGTGTAGCGAAGCGTCTCAAATTCGCGCCAGCGCGGCTTGGTGGCCTTAAAGGTCTCCGGCTTGTTGTTGAGCAGCGACGAGTCATACACTTTCGCGCGAATCACCGCATGCGGGCAGACCAAAACGCATTTGCCGCACTGGATACAGAGGTCCACATCCCACACCGGGATTTCCTTGGCGATGTTCCGCTTCTCCCACATCGCGGTACCGGTCGGGAAGGTTCCGTCGATCGGTAGAGCGCTGACGGGAAGTGAATCGCCGTTTCCGGTGATGATGGTCCCGAGAACATTGCGGACGAATTCCGGCGCCTGCTTCGAGACCGCCGGCAGCATATCGAACTGGGCGGTGACCTTGTCCGGCACCTTCACTTCATGCAGGTGGGCGAGCGCCTGATCGACGGCGGCAAAGTTTTTCTGGACCACGGCCTCTCCGCGCTTCCCGTAGGTATCCGAGATGGCCTTCTTGATGGCAGCAATGGCTTCTGCTCTCGGTAACACCCCGCTGATGGCAAAGAAACAGGTCTGCATGATGGTGTTGATGCGGCTGCCCATGCCGGCCGCGCGGGCTACGGAGTAGCCATCAATCACGTAAAAATGAAGCTTCTTCTTGATGATGGTTTCCTGCACCTGGCGGGGAAGGTGCTGCCAGATTTCGTCGGCTGCAAAAGGAGTATTCAGGAGGAAAGTGGCGCCTGGTTCCGCGGCCGATAGGACGTCAATGCGATCCATGAACTGGAACTGGTGGCAGGCGACGAAATTGGCCTTGGTAATCAGATAGGTCGAACGGATGGGGTCGGGGCCGAAGCGGAGGTGCGAAACGGTAATCGCGCCGGCCTTTTTCGAGTCGTAGACGAAATAGCCCTGCGCAAAGTTGTTGGTTCCCTTCCCGATGATCTTGATGGAGTTCTTGTTGGCGCCAACCGTTCCATCCGAGCCCAGGCCATAGAACAGCGCCCGCACGGTGCGCGGATCCTCGGTCGAGAAGTCCGGATCGTACGTCAGGCTGGTGTGGGTTACATCGTCCACAATGCCGATCGTGAAATGGTTCTTCGGTTGTGGCTTCTTCAATTCGTCAAAAACGGCCTTGACCATGGCCGGGGTGAATTCCTTCGAGGACAGGCCGTAGCGCCCGCCGATGATTCGAGGCATGGCCGCTGAAGGATTGGCAGAATAGCGCTCCATGTAGGTAGTCAGGATATCCTGATACATCGGCTCGCCCGGCGCCCCTGGCTCCTTGGTGCGATCGAGCACGGCGATGGCTTTCACGCTCGCGGGGATGGCCTCGAGGAAGGCTTCGGCGGCGAACGGCCGGAACAGGCGAACTTTCAGAATGCCCACCTTCTCGCCCGACTTCTGCAGCACATCGACTGCTTCTTCGGCAGCGCCCACGCCGGAACCCATGAGAATAATTAGCCGCTCGGCATCGGCGGGACCGTAGTAGTCAAACAAGCGGTAGTTACGGCCGGTGCGCTTGCCGAAACGATCCATCACATCCTGCACGATCGTGGGGCAGGCCCGGTAATAGGGATTGCAGGCTTCCCGCGCCTGGAAGAACACGTCGGGATTTTGTGCCGTCCCGCGCAGAATCGGGCGATCGGGCGTCATGGCCCGCTCGCGGTGCTGACGGACGAACTTGTCGTCGATGATGGCGTGCAGGTCCTCATCGCTCAAGGGATCAATCATGTTTACTTCATGCGAGGTGCGGAAACCGTCGAAGAAATGCAGGAAAGGTACCCGCGATTCGAGCGTTGCGGCCTGCGCGATACAGGCAAAATCGCTCGCTTCCTGCACCGAGTTCGAAGCCAGCAGGGCAAATCCGGTCGAGCGCGTGCTCATCACGTCGCTGTGATCGCCGAAAATAGAGAGCGCATGGGTGGCCAGCGTCCGGGCAGCCACGTGGATGACCGCGGCGGTCAGTTCACCGGCGATCTTGTACATGTTCGGGATCATCAAGAGCAATCCCTGGGAAGCAGTAAACGTGGTGCTGAGCGCGCCGCCCTGCAAGGCCCCGTGCAAAGCTCCCGCCGCCCCGCCCTCACTCTGCATTTCGATTACGTCGGGTATGGCTCCCCAGATGTTCTTCTTCCGTTCGGAATTCCACTGATCCGACCACTCCCCCATGGGGGAAGACGGGGTAATCGGGTAGATCGCGATGACTTCGTTCAGGCGGTATGCGACGGCGGCGGCGGCTTCGTTGCCGTCGACGATAGACATTTTTGAGGCCATTAGGTTCTCCAGCAAGCGTTAGAAGTGTTCTAGAAAATGTTAGGCTGTGGAGCAAATGAAAGCAATGAAAAGTAGCGCAAAATAAGGGGAAACGCGCGTCACACCGGAAGTGTGATGCGCGTCACTGCGGCACGTTTGCCTTCCTAGGTGGTTTCTTCCCACTCCGGATCCGCAGGCGGCAAGCGATCGGTATCGCGCGCGAAGGTCACGTACAGAGTGGGCAGCAAATAGATGCTGAGAAGCAGTGCGGCCAGCAATCCGCCGACGATCACGATGGCAAACGGCCGCTGCGAATCCGATCCAATGCCGCGCGACAGTGCCGCGGGCAGCAAACCCAGAATAGCGACCAGCATGGTCATCATGATGGGCCGGAGCCGAAGCACCGCACCTTGCACGGCGGCATCTTCGATCGAACTGCCGGCAGCGCGCAG
The DNA here is from genome assembly GCA_963842585.1 of Candidatus Acidiferrales bacterium. Classification (GTDB taxonomy): domain Bacteria; phylum Acidobacteriota; class Terriglobia; order Acidiferrales; family UBA7541; genus Acidiferrum. The sequence goes on along the minus strand of CAWJHG010000005.1, from coordinate 206,427 downwards.
GTGATTGATGTACTCGACCATGATGACGCCGGTCTGCACCGACACACCGAAAAGTGCCAGAAAGCCGACGCCGGAGGAGACGCTGAAATGTTCACCGGTAACCAGCAGGGCTAGAAATCCGCCGATCGGAGCCATCGCCACATTGGCGAGCACCAGCAGGGCCCACTTCGGCGAGCTGAACATCGTATACAGGATGACGTAAATCAGCAGCAGGGTAATCGGCAAAACGAACATCAGACGCCGCTCGGAACGCTTCTGGCTTTCGTATTCACCCGCCCAGTCCAGGTGATACCCTTCCGGAAGCTTCACCTGCTTCTCGACTTTTTTCATGGCCTCTTCGACCGTGCTGCCGAGATCGCGCCCGCGTACGCTGTACTTGATGGCTACGTAGCGGGAGTTTGCTTCGCGGTAGATTTCCGAAGCCCCGTCGTGCGTTTCCACCCGCGTGACCTGGGACAGGGCCACGCGTTCTCCGCTGGGCGCGAGGATGCGGATGTTTTCAATGGCCTCTTTGGTATTGCGGAAAGGCGCCTGATAGCGCACCACCAAGTCGAAGACCTGTTCTCCACGAAGCACCTGCGTCACGGCCTTGCCCCCGATGGCCGTTTCGACCGCATCTTGGACATCGGCAACGTTCAAGCCATGACGCGCCGCTGCCTGACGGTCAACGACCAGGTTCAGATTCGGCTGACCGAGGACGCGGAACAGCCCGAGGTCCTCGATTCCCTGCACGCCCTTCATGATATTGACGATCTCATCCGCCTTGGCTTCCAGGGTCGGAAGATCGTTGCCGTACATCTTGACGGCCAGTTCCCCCTTGACGCCGCTGACCGCTTCTTCGACGTTGTCGGAGATCGGTTGCGAGAAGTTCCAGAGAACGCCGGGGATTTTGTTGACCTCTTTGTCCATGGCGTCAATCAGCGCTTCTTTTCTCTGATCAAATACCGGCCGCCATTCTTCTTTTGGCTTGAGGTCCACGAAATACTCGGTATTGAAAAAGCCCGTGGTATCGGTGCCGTCATCGGGACGCCCAATCTGTGAAACGACCTGCTTCACTTCCGGGAAGGAAGCAAAGATCAGGCGCGCCTGATCCATGATTTGCGTTCCGGCAGTGGGGCCGGTGCTCGGCGCGAGCGTGCCGCGGGCCCAGATGGCACCTTCATCGAGATGAGGAAGGAACTCGGAACCGATCACTCCACTGTAGACAATCGCTCCGGCGATCAGCGGGACCGAGGCACCGAGCGACAGCGTGAGCCGTTTATGTTCAATCGCCCAGCGCAACGAACTGCGGTAATGGTCCCGCAGAAAAATCATCACCGGGTTGTGCCACTCTTTTACTCCATTCCGAAACAGGACGACCGCCAGGACCGGCGCGATGGTCATCGAAAAAATCAGCGCCCCGAGCAGTGCGAACGCCACGGTCCAGGCCATCGGGCGGAAGAGTTTTCCTTCCACGCTCTGCAACGTGTAGATCGGCATGTAGGCGGTGATGATGATGGCTATGGCATAGAATACTGGCCGCTGAATTTCATGGGCGGCATCGCGAACGCGTTCGAGCGGTGTTTTCTGCGCGGCACTCGGCAAACTGAAATGACGAACAATGTTTTCGATCACCACCACGGCGCCATCGACGACCATGCCGAAGTCCAGGGCGCCGAGCGAGAGCAGGTTCGCGGGAATTTTATTCAGGTCCAGGCAGATGGAGGCGAAGAGCAATGAAAACGGGATGGTCATGGCCACGATCAGGGCGCCGCGCACATTCCCGAGAAAGAAAAAGAGAATAATCGAAACCAGCAGCACGCCTTCGGCCAGGTTGTGCAGCACGGTGTGCGTGGTGTAATGCACCAGGTCGCTGCGGTCGAGAAAAGGGACCACCTGGACGCCTTGCGGGAGGATGTGTTCGTTCAGTTCCTTGACCTTGGCGTGAATTCCGTCGAGCGTGCTGTCGGATTCGGCTCCCTTTTGCAGCAGCACTATACCCTCGACCACGTCGTCGTTGTCGAGGATCGTGCCATCTTCCCGCCGGATGGCTTTACCAATCTTGCCGAGGCGAATTTTGGGGCCTTGCGTTACGGTGGCGATGTCCTTCACGCGCAATGGCGTGCCGCTCTGGGACTTGAGAACGGTCTCTTCGATGTCCTGGACGCTGGTGTACAGGCCCACGGCGCGAACATTGATCTGTTGCGAGCCGGCCTCAATAAAACTTCCCCCGGCGTTCACGTTGTTTGCGGCGATCTGCTGCTCCACCTGGCCAATGTTCAGGCCATAAGACACGAGTTTCGCCGGGTCCACTTTCACCTGATACTCGCGCGTGGTCCCGCCAAAGCTTGAGACATCGACCACGTTCGGCACCGACTTGAACTGCTTTTCGAGCGTCCAGTCTTCGAGAGCCTTTAGTTCCATCAAGTCGTACTTGGGGTTGGTACTCTTCAACGTGTACCAATAGATCTGCCCGACCGGGCTCCAGTCGGTGCCCATTTGCGGCGTCAAACCCGGCGGAAGCGTCACTTGGGTAAGCCGCTCGAGCACCTTTTGGCGGTTCCAGTCATTCTGCGAGGAGTCATCGAAAATGAGCATGACGCTCGAAAGTCCGAAAAGGGATACGGAGCGCAGATGGGACAGATGCGGCAGACCGTTCATCTGGATTTCGATCGGAATCGTGACTTGCTGCTCGACTTCTTCTGCGGCGCGTCCCGGCCATTGGGTAATGATCTGGACGTAGTTATTGGCGACGTCGGGATAAGCTTCGACAGGCAAGTTGTGGAAGGAAACCGCGCCCCAGATCAGCAGCAAGATGGCGATGGCGAGAACAATGAAGCGGTTGTCGAGAGCAAAATCGACGATGGCACGAATCATCGGGGGATCCTTGTTGGTAGGCAATGATTCATGGAAGCCCTATTGCTCTACCGTGCTCTGCATGACCAGAGCGTTGCTCACGACCTGCTGTCCGGCTTCAATGCCCTTGCGAATTTCCTGCATCTGGTTCGGAAGGTTGTTGCCCGCCGTCACCTCCACGCGGCGGAATTTGCCGCCGCCGGCCGGAACATACACCCAATCCCGATCATGAAGGTGCAGAATCGCTGTCGCCGGAACCATTGCGCCTTCCACCTTCTTCTGCCCGTGGAAGGATGCGGTCACAAACATGCCGACGCGCATGAGCAGACCGGGATTGGCCACCTGCACACGCACTTTCGCGGTGCGGATAGTGGGATCGAGAATGGGCCCGATGTTGCTGATGGTGCCGGTGTAGACCTTGTCCGGATAGGCGTTCAGGCGGATGTCCGCGGTCTCCCCTACGTGCACGTTGGCGAGATCGTTTTCATAAACGTCGCAGAGAATCCAGACGCTGGTCAGGTCCGAGATGGTGAAAGGATTGCCGCCCGACAATCCCTGGACGCCCGCAGCATTGGTGACCTGCTGATCGGTAATGACTCCGGAAACCGGTGCCTTGATATCGACGACCCCGCTCGGATGATCCTTATCGACACCCAGGAGGTGAAGATGTTCGAGGGTCGTCTCCACATCGACATTGGCCTTATTGTCGGCGTCCTGCGCTACCTGAAAATCGTTCAGGGAGATGGCGCCCTTATCGTAGAGAATCTGCGCGCGCTCGAACTGCTTCGCTGCCAGCGCTTGATCCGCAACCGCCTTCCGGTAATCGGAGAATGCGCCCGCAATATCAGGGCTCTGTACACGCAGGAGCACTTGCCCCTTTTGCACCGTATCGCCAAGGCGTGCGCGGATCTCGACGACGCGGCCGGATGCGAGCGAAATCACCGGGACCGTGCGGTTGATATCCGGGACCACCGAACCTGTGACGCTTAATGTGGGTGCGGCCGAATATTCTGCCGCCTTCACCAGGGGGTACAACTCCGGGTGCGCCACGGTCAGGAGACCAACATCTTCTTCTTTCTCCACCTTAGCGGGCGGAGGAGCGCCACCCGCACCGGCGCCCTCCGGCTTGCCGCCGCATCCGGCCAGGAATACACCAAAGGCAAAGATGGCAACCGCTTCGCGAGCCAGGCTGCGATTCATTGGATGGCCTCCCGGCCCACGGCCATGTTCAGCTGTGCTGCGGCCGTCAAGTAAGCTCCGATCAAGTTCACGTAGTTGAGTTCAATGCTCCGGTAATCGCTCTCTGCGTTCAAAAGATCGAGCAAAGAAGCACCTCCGTGCTCGTAGGAAAACCTGACCGTATCCCGTACTCGGGCGGCTTGCTCGAGATACCTGGCCTTGTAGGGCCGCAGCAGAATGACGTTGCTGTTGACCATCGCATAGGCGGAGTCCACGTCGCTAAATACCTGAGCCTGTGCGGCATCCAGCAGTTTTTGGTTGCGGTCGATGTCCAGTTGGGTGCGCAGCTTCTCTCCCTGGTTGCGGTCGAACACGCGGAGCGGAATGCTGACGCCGACCCCGATATAGGCGTCGATCGGGGGATTGCGGCCCACATCGAAGCTGACTGTGGGATCGGTCGAACCGTTGGCCACGGCAAGTTTGTGGTCCGTTTGGGCCTTTTCGACCGCCTGGGCGGCTGCTTTCAGGTCCGGCCGAGCCTCGACGGCCATCTGACGGAAATCATCCAATGTGGATAGTTGCTCGTTGAACTCGTACAGCCCCATGACGTCAAATTGATCGACCGGCGTGCGGTCGTTCAGTAGCATCAGCAGTTCAATTTTTGAGGTTCGCAGATTGACCTCGGCGGTCTGCAGGTCCGATTCAAACTGGACGCGCTGCAGCTCCAGACGGTCCAGATCGATCCGGGCGATATCGCCAACCTGGAACCGGTCGCGGCTTATGGTCAGCAACTTATCCCAGTACTCGAGGTTATCCTGCGCCACCCTTAGGACCGCTTTTGCTTGCAGGGTGCCGACGAACGCGCTGCGCAGGTTGAAAATCAAACCCCTCTCGAGGTCGGATTGGCCCGAAACGGCGATTTTGGTTGCGTCCTCGGCGCTCTCGAGGCGTAGTTCCCGCTTGTGATCCCGCTCATGCAGGTAGCTGACTGTGGCCGAGTTGAGCCAGTAGGCAAACGGTCCGTGGGGTGATCCACCGGGAAAGGGAGCAATCTGGTCCGAGAGCAGCGCCAGGCTGGGGTTCGGGCGAAGGTAGGCACTGATCTCGTTGGCCTTCGATTCATCGATGCCGATCTGGCCGGCGCGCAGGGTCGGGTTGTTCGACTCGAAGCGTGTTTTGACTTCGTCCCACGTCAGGGCTTTCTGCGCATGGACCTGGTTTGTGAATCCCGCCGAAAACAAGAGAGCGAGATAGACACCCCTGATAAAACGCCGCATGACTATTTCCTCACATCCTCGATCTAGGTTGAACGCGGAGACTGCATAATGCCGGTGCTCCGCTCGGTTTGGGAACTTGGGGCGCTCTTCGATTCGCCTCTCCGGATCAGTCTCCGCAGTGATAGCCGCGGTGGCCATCAGAATGTATAACAGCGGGATAAGAGAAAGATTAAGAGAATGCTACAGCTCTGGGCGGGGCTCGACCCGGGCATGGGCGGAGCCGAGGGCGGGGTGCGATCTCATGATCGGATGGTAATAGCGGTTCTGTTGCTACTTGGCCATGAAGGTCCGAACCTCGGACCCCTTCTTCACTGAACGTTGAGCGAAAAGAAGCCAGTGTGACCTGGGCCGGTCGAGACGAGAAAGGACCGTTCAGGCGAAATGGGGTTTCATTGAGCGGCTCAGAATAATCGCCCGCTGCGGCCTGCGAAAAATTGCCGTGGCCATCGTTCAGCAGAACTTCGATAAATCTCTCATCCAGGTTGGACGTCAGGATCAAATCGATGTGGTCATCGCCGTTAACGTCGCGAGCGACGACGCGCAAACCTCCAAAGGGCGCTTCGACTCCGATTGCCGACTGCGTCCCCGCGCCGAATCGCAGGCAGATGGAATAACTGGTCTGCGTGGATTTGAAGTTTCCAAGTTCCACTGAAGCCAGATCGGGTATCTGATCACCATCCAGATCGGCAATCACGAATTGAATTGCGGCCGGAGGCAACTGCACTGATTGGGTGACAAATGGTTTCGAAGTGCATTCAGCGCGTGGCAATATCAGTATCGAGGACAGGCTAAACAAGCAAACCGCTACTAGCAGGTAGTCCTGCATCGGTTTTAGATGGTCTCTCGTCATGCTGAGTTCTGGCCCTACCAACACCGCCTAACGAACATTGTACGGGGTTTAAAGCAAGATACCCAATAATCGGTTGAGAGGCAATTGGCATGGTCATCTGGTGAGGCGCGTCACAAAGTGTTCTGAAGCGCATGGTCCGAGCCATTACCTCGAGTAAAATCCTTATTCCCACTGCGATAGACAGTTCGATGGTACTGAGCTGCACGGTGGAGAGCTGGCATATCGCACAAGAATTAAGCATTGCGGACACAAGCTTGTTCAGCGCGGCGTAGGGCGTTCGCGCAAGAACCGCTCACGAGTCTCACGGCGAGAAATCTTTCCAGCTGTGCTTTTTACAATCCAGCGCTGGGGCACAACCGCGACGTGGCGCGCAGCGGTACCAATGGAGGTCAAGACCAACTTGCGCACCGCAGCTTCCAATTCGCCGGCCGCATCTTCGCTAAACTCACCCTTCATTTCGGCGATGACAGCAAGGCTCTGCGTGCCGTAGTCTTGATCCTCCAGGCCAAACGCCACGACTCTACCAGGGTAGATGGACTCAAGTGTGTTGACCACCGTCTCCACGTCCTCGGGATAGATATTGTTCCCACCGACGATGATCACGTCTTTTAGTCGACCAATGACGTAGAGCTCACCATCCACGAGGAAGCCGATATCCCCAGTCGCATGCCAACCGTCCAGTAGAGTGTGGGTTTGAAATCCGCCCTGGCCCCAGTAACCATGAAACAATGAGGGGGTGCGCACATAGATCTCTCCTGGCATTGCCTCGCCGTAGATGGAACCGTCGGGACCTACAATCTTCAGTTCGACACCCCGCAATGGACGTCCAGATGACACGTAATCTTCATCAATGATGTCGAAGGCCAATTCAGAATAGTCTTGATTACCACCGCGCAATTCGCTGCGGGAGAACGTTGCGACTTTTCTACCTAATGAGGATTGTGTAACGGCGAACACGGTTTCCGCCATGGCATAGCAAGTTTGCAAGCTAGATTGCTTCACGCCGCAATCGCTAAAAGCATTCGCAAACTTGGAAACGGATTTCTGTCGGACAGGCTCGGAACAGTTTATCCATGCACGCATGCTTCGTAGGTTTATTTTGTTCTTTAAGGACTCCGACCGCTGGCCAAGATAGGAGAAGGCAAAGTTGGGCAACCAACACAACGTGGCCTGATACTTTTCCACGCATTTCAATAGAATATCCGGGTTGATGATCCAGTCCGAGGCACCCATCTGTATGGAAGTTCCGGCATGCCACAATGGCATCCAATAACAAGCGATGAGACCCATGTCGTGATACAGCGGGAGCCAGGAGACTACAACATCCTCGGTGGAAAAGGACAATGCGTCACGAAGCCGGTCAAGCTGCGTAGCCAACATTCCTGCCGTGACGACAATGGCCTTTTGTGCACCGGTGGTACCTCCAGAAAATTGGAGGAACAAAACGTCCTCGCAAAGGATCGACTGACCGCAAGCAAATTCTCCTTGGCTTAATTTCCGAGTCACGGCTCGAGACGGAAAGAGGTTTCCGAAGGCAGAGCCGCTCGTGACTCGTATCCCGGAAGTGGGATAGGGCAGGCAACCAGCTAAATTATCTGCAAGTTGAGGGAGTGTGACGAGTCGACCGGCTGGCAACTGACGAAGTTGATGAACAAGGTTTCGCTGATATTTTTCCGGTTCGATGCGGGTAGTGGGCCAGGGCAAAATCGCGGGGATATGCCCTTTTAGGACTAGTCCGAGCTGCAGCAAGAATAGTTCTGGGGAATGGGGGAGTAGAAGGAGGACAACCGTCGGTTGTGCCGGCAGGGCTAATCCAGCGGCAAGTTCTTCAGCTTGAGCGACAAGCGCAGCACCGGTGAATTCCCGCGGCTGATTGAAGTCGGGTGCCACGAGAACACGTAGCAACACGGTTTCCGGGTGTTCGAGCAATTTCGCGCGCAATTGGGAACAAAACTCAAGGCGCTTCATCGCACGTCCACCGATCTGGCTATCGATCTAATGACGTTCCCGCCAAGCACACCAGCGGCACAAGGTATCGGAGTGCTCGCCTGGAATTATCATTCGACATTCTGACTTCTCTACCCTCGAAAGCCGCCTACAAGTATTGTACTGTGTTCAGGGGAAGTTACCTGGCAGATGGAAGTGGCAGGTGCCGAAGTCTATCTGTGACGTATATCACAATGAGTTGTGATGCGTGGCGCGGCGTACTGTGCTTCGCGCCGCCTACCCTATTTTCATAGTATTAGCCGGTTGTTTGGATCGACCGGCTCGCCAGAGTCACTTCGGTTGGTGCACATTAGGGAATATCGAAGATTGCCCTAGCCTCCGACAACTTCTGGTAAATCAATGAATTAAAAGACACTTCCACCGACAGTCAAACTCGGTGTAGGGTGAAGCAGGAGCGAAACGCATGGCCACCCCATCGGAACCAATTGGCGCAAGCGCGAAATCCCATTGGTCGACAGAGCAGGTTTACGCACTAGCCGTCTTCAGTTTGCTCGTGGGTTTGTCGGTAGGCTACCTATTCTTAGGGAAACACGGCAGCCCAGGTACTGCTCGGACCCAACCCCCAATTAACGCGGCTAATTTTCCCTCAACTCCCAAAGGCGGCCATCCACAAATCACTCTGGAACAGATGAAACAGTTGGCGAATGTGAAGGCATCTACCTTGATTGAGAAATCCAAGGCCGATCCCAAGAACCCTGACCTGCTGATACAAATAGCTGCCATCTACCAGTCTTCTCACCAGTTCAAAGAAGCCGCCGACTACTTCGAGAAAGCGCTGGAGATTGATCCCAAGAATGTTGCGAACCGGACGTCGCTTGCTTCCTGCCTCTATTATTCGGGTGACGTCGATGGGGCAATAGATCAACTGAAACAGGCCCTGAAATACAACCCGAAGGATGCGAATGCACTATTCAATTTAGGGATGATCAAGTATCAGGGGAAAAAGGATCCCGCTGGTGCTATTGCGACGTGGGAACAACTGCTGAAGCAGAATCCAAACTTAGACCGCAAGCCGATCGTAGAGCAGTTGATCGCGGAAGCAAGAGCCAGCCGCGAAACCAAGAACTAAGGAAGCCAGTCTTCGACGGGGAGAACGATTGTGACAGAACTGAGGACGACAACAAGCAACACTTGGAACAACACGCAGGCCTTATCATTGGCGACCATTTCCCTTTTGCTTGGGCTGTGTGGTGGATGGTTGATCAAAAGGTCCACGGGAATGAATGCGACAGAACGAGCACAAGTGGTATCTGCGCCAACAGTAGTGCCTGACCCGGGAGTACCAGGTCAAGGACTTCCTGCAAATATGACCCGGCAGATGGCACAGCCTTCGGCAGAGGAGTTGAAGCAGGCGGCTGACTCGGAAGCCTCACCATTACTGGAACAGTTGAAGACCGATCCAAACAATGCTGCACTGTTGGCCCGGGTGGGAAATATTTATTACGATGTGAAGGCGTACCCCACGGCGATCGAATACTATGAGAAATCGTTAAATGTGCAACCAAACGACAGTTCTGTGCGGACAGACCTGGGAACTGCATATTGGTATACGAGGGACGCTGATAAAGCAATCGCCGAGTTCAACAAAGCGCTAAGCTATGATCCAAGCAAATCCGACACGCTCTTTAACCTGGGGATCGTAAGGTGGCAGGGGAAGAAAGATGGGCCCGGAGCGGTGGCAGCATGGCAGAAATTGCTGGAAACAAATCCGGGGTATCCGGGTAAAGATAACGTCCTGCAGTTGATTGCCCAGGCCCAGGGACACTAGACTGAGTAAGCGACTGGCGCCGCTGGAGTGTATTAGCGAAGAATTAGGTAAACCTGAAGATGAATGACCGGCCCATCAAAGCAGTGATAGTCGGTGCCGGTCCCGCCGGTCTAACAGCCGCTTACCAATTAACAAAACAGGGCGAGGCAGTGGTAGTGCTGGAAGGTGATCCGGAGTACGTGGGCGGGATTTCACGGACGGTAAGATACCATGGCTACCGCTTTGACATCGGGGGCCACCGCTTTTTCTCTAAGTCGCGCGAAGTGGAAGATTTTTGGACGGAGATCCTCGGGCAAGACATGTTGCAGCGCCCTAGGTCTTCGGAGATTTACTACCGCGGACAGTTTTATTCGTATCCCCTGAAACCAATTGATGCCCTTTCGAAGCTGGGCCTGTTTGAGTCCGCGATGTGCATCCTGTCGTTTGGTTGGGCGAAGCTGAACCCGAAATCAAATCCACAAACGTTCGAGGATTGGGTGGTGAACCAGTTCGGGGAGCGGCTGTTCCGCATTTTCTTCAAGACCTATACGGAAAAGGTGTGGGGAATGAGCTGCAAGGAGATTTCCGCAGATTGGGCCGCGCAGAGGATCAAAGGGTTATCGCTCGGGTCAGCAATCAAGAATGCGTTGCTGCCCCAAAAGGCGTCGAAGGGCCGCGGCGAAGTTGTGAAGACGCTGATTGATACTTTCCGCTACCCGCGACTGGGCCCCGGGATGATGTGGGAGGCGTGTGCGACAAAGGTGCGCGCAATGGGTGGTGAAGTGCTACTGGGGAGAAGCGTGTGCGGCGCGCGGTTTGACGCGGCAACCAATCAATGGAAAGTGGCCGCGCGCACCCTGAATGGGGAGACAGAAGAGTTCACAGGAGAGCACCTGATTTCTTCCATGCCAGTGCGGCAACTAGTTGCACAACTGGAGCCGCGATTGCCAGAAGTGGCTTTGAACGCGGCAAAGTCGTTGCGGTACAGAGATTTTGTCACCGTGGGATTGATTCTGAAGGAGCGCAATCGATTTCAAGACAACTGGATTTATATACATGATCCCAATGTCAAGGTCGGGCGGGTACAGAACTACAAGTCATGGTCACCGGAAATGGTGCCTGACCCGAATTATTGCTGTTATGGATTGGAGTATTTCTGCTTCGAGGGCGACGGACTTTGGCGTTCTACTGACGAGGATTTGAAGGCGCTTGCCGCTGACGAGTTATGTGCGATTGGCCTGGCCGATAAAGAAGATGTCGTGGATGGGTGCATCATTCGGCAGGCAAAGGCGTATCCTGTATACGATGAGGAGTACAAACAGCACATTGCGGAAGTGCGGAAAGCGATTGAGTGCCAATTCCCTGCCCTACACCTGGTGGGGCGCAACGGAATGCACAAGTACAACAATCAGGACCACGCGATGATGACGGCGATGCTGGCGGCACGAAATATCCTGGCCGGCGAGAACAAATACGACGTATGGGCAGTCAATGAGGACGGGGAGTACCACGAAAGTGGTAAGGCGGGATGTGAATCAAATGAGGACTTGTTTTCCGCGTCCGCCACCGCTCCAATCTCATGAACATTCTGCGTACTCGATGGGTCCAGCTTGGCGCTCTGGTTTTCTTCCTTTCGACCGTTGGAATTATCGCGTTTGGCGTCAAATACAGCGTTCTCGATTATGACATATGGTGGCATCTCAAGGTGGGCGATTGGATCATTCATAATTCCACCGTCCCGCATACCGGTATTCTTTCGAGGGTCGCGGCCGAGAAGCCATGGGTTCCCTATAGTTGGGGATACGAGGTACTGCTATCGCGCTGGTATTCCTGGCTTGGAGTGGTGGGCCTAGGAGTTTTTGGCACTGCACTCACGATCTCCGTTGCCTTTTCAACTTACTGGATGTTGCGACATCTTTCCGGTCGTTTCTGGTTTTCAATTGCGCTTGCGGGAGTAGTTTGTTCGGCTTTTCTATTCGATCTAATGCCTCGCCCTGTTTACTTATCGCAGATTCTATTCTGTGTAATTCTGACACTGCTCCTGGAAGCACAGCGAACTGCACAGCTCGAGAAGCTATATTTTTTACCTCCCTTGTTCTTATTATGGGCAAACCTGCATATTCAATTCATCTATGGCCTTTGTACGGTCGGGCTATTTGTCGGCGCAGTCATCTTGAAAGACCTGATCAGAGCTTTTGGCTTTGGAAGAGAAAAGATTCTAGATCCATCGACTCCCTGGAGACCTTTGGTCGTCGTGCTTCTCTTGTGCACTCTTGCAACGATGATCGGGCCAAATACTTATCATCCATATCTCGCTGCACTTGCCTACTCAAAGGCGAACTTCACATATAGCGTAGTCATGGAACTGCAACCGCTGAATTTTCGCAGTTTGGACAATTACACCGAACTCTTTCTCGCTGCCGCAGGCTTCTATGCAGTTGGCTGGCGGAGGAAACTCGATATCTTCAAACTCGGTCTTCTCGTGGTCGCGTCTGTCGCTGCATTTAGAACCATGCGCGATGCATGGTTTCTCTGCCTCGCGGCGGCTGCCTGCATTGCTGATCAGCCGGACCCCGAAGGGGGGAGGGCGCCCCAGGAATCTTGGTCCGAACTCTGCTGGGCTGGTGCGAGCCTAGTCTTGATCTTATTCTTGGCAGCACCACTTGTGAATTTCAACGCTAGCGGGCTTGACGCTGCAATCAGCAGGAATTATCCGGTGGATGCGGTCAATTTTCTCCGAAAGAACTCATTTCGTGGACCACTCTACAATAATCTGAATTGGGGCGGCTTTCTGATGTGGTACTTGCCGCAAATGCCCGTAGCTATCGACGGTCGGAACGACGTTTATGGAGACGATTTGGTGAAGGTATTTTTTGAATCGCAATCAGGTTACCCCTCCTATAAGACAGACCCCTATCTGAACGAGGCCGGGACAGTAATCATCGATTCACAATTGCCGCTAGCCAAACTGTTGACCATTGATAGCCGTTTCCGGCTTATTTATCGTGACAACATCGCAACGGTTTTTGTCCGACAATGAATGACCAACGACAAAATATCTCCGAGCTCAGAGCCGACCAGAAAGTTTCAAAGCAGGACAAATGGCTTGGTTGGCTGGCCCGATTGGCGATTGTCGCCGTCATACCTGCCCTACTTTTGGTACTCACGGAGGGAGCGCTTCGGCTTTTCAACGTAGGGTATTCAACCGAACTCATGGAACCACGGAAGGTTCATGGCCAGCCGTCTACCTGCTACAACCTGTTCTTTACCGCGCCTTTCTTTCCGCCGGGGATTATCCGCTCCCCCTCTTTCTTCTGTGCTGAACCCCAGAAGTCGGCCAGCACGTATCGGATCGTGATTCTTGGGGAGTCCGCAGCTGCCGGAGATCCAGATGCTGCATACTCATTCGGTCGGTATTTGCAGTTGATGTTAGGCGCACGATTCCCCGATACAAAAATAGAAGTGATCAACACCGGTGTGGTTGCTATCAATTCGCATGTCAGCCTGATCATGGCGAGGGAGCTCGGAAAATATAAACCGGACCTGATGATCATATATGCCGGAAGCAATGAGGTGGTCGGTCCATACGGCCCAGGCACTGTCCTAACATCCAGTTCGTTGAAGATGCCAATTATCCGGGCAAGTATTTTTGTTCGCTCCCTCAGAATCGGTCAACTACTGACTGGTGGAGCGAAGAAGCCGGGGGAATGGCAAGGCATGGAGATGTTCCTCGACAAGCCGGTCCGATTCGATTCGCCGGGAATGGAATATGCATACAGTAATTTCTCGGAAAATCTCAAAGACATTGTGAAGGCCGCAGAAGACTCGGGGGCACACACCATCCTCTCCACGATAGCGACAAATTTGCGCGGAAGTTCGCCTTTTCAGTCCATGCACCGAAAGGGACTCAACCAGGGGGCACTACAGAAGTGGACGCAATTGGTTGAACAAGGAAATACGCTGGCGGGCGAGGGAGCATTCCAGGACGCCCTGGAAGCATACAGATCGGCGGCGACCATCGATGACCAGTACGCGGAACTTCATTTCCGCATGGCCCGCTGTTATGAAGCGTCCGGTGATCTGGCAGGAGCCAGCTCACACTATGTGCGTGCACGGGACCTTGACGTGCTGAGATTTCGCGCCGATTCGCGAATCAATGAAATCATCCGTTCGGTTGCCAAGACGTCCGGTCCCCGTGTGAAGTTGCTCGATGCGGAAGAACTGCTGTCATCGAAAAGCCATGACGGGATCATCGGAAACGATCTACTCTTCGACCACGTCCATTTCCGGCCGGCCACCAACTATCTATTTGCGCGTGCTGCGTTTGATGATGTTGTGCAGATCTGGCCGAGCAGGCTTGATCGTCCGGCAGTGCCAGGAGGAACATTGTCGGAGGCCGAGTGCGATCATCTTTTGGCGCTTACAGATTTTGATCGCGTGCGTTTAGCACGAGAGGTCCTCGACCGCGTACAACGGCAACCCTTCAGAAATCAAATGACTCACGCGGAACAAGTGCAGGAGCTCACGCTCGAGGCTAACGCCCCCACCAGTTCTATTCCAGGGGCGATTGCACAATACCAATGGGCCATCGCCCAACATCCGGACGACCTGATGCTGCACTATAAGTATGGGTCTTTTCTTTTCAACTTTGATCGCACCGCGGCTATCCGAGAATTCATCCTAGCCCGACCAAACGATGAATTTCCAGTCTTCCTGCCGGATGGTAGCAGCGTCCGCTGATTTGGGCACAACCACGAGATGCTGATGAAGAGCACGGCACCGGAACTAGATTCAAAACTGCGAATAAATAAACTGCGCGCTATTCTGATCAAAGATCAGGAACAACAGGAGCCCCAGAGAATAAGCTAAGGGACGGAATACGATTCGGAAACCAGACGGCCCGGCTGTCCGTGACCGTTCCTCAAGTGCGGCGAGGGCTTGAAGCAAAAACGGCTCGACAATACAAAACAGGAGAATCGCAAGAGTAAAAAAGTAACTTACGGGACTCAAGGCTGCTCCTCGCTCAAACCGATAAAACATAGAGGCGAGAATAGACCCTGCCCTAGTGAGTGTCGAAGAGCGGAAGACTACCCAGGCCACCAGAACCCCCATGAGGGTGAAGACGCGCCATGCAGGGGCAATGAAATTCGATTTTAGGACTCCTGGGTTCCGAGATGACCACCCTTCATGAAATCGGTAAACGACAAGGTAAATGCCGTGCATGCTGCCCCACACGATATAGTTCCAACCAGCGCCATGCCACAGCCCTACCAATGCCATGACTCCAATCAGACTGAGATAAAAGGGTAAGGACGCGCCGTGCCATTTTGCATTGATCGGGAAGAACAGATAGTCACGAATCCATCTCGAAAGTGTCAAGTGCCAACGATTCCAGAAATCCGACGGAGTCCTAGCGTGATACGGATAACGAAAATTCTCAGGGAGAGTCACTCCGATCAGTCTGGCAGTGCCGATTGCCAAATTCGTGTATCCAGCAAAATCAAAATATATTTGCAATCCAAAGGAGACGGCAAAGAACCAGCTGTCCAGAGTTACTAAATGGGCAAGCGGCGTTTGAACGAAACCTCTGTCCACCGAGATGGCTAGGAGATTGGAGATGACATTCTTCTGAACCAGTCCCCAAACGATGCGATCGAGGCCCTCAAACAAAAAACGGGTTTCAAATACTTTTTGAAACTTGAGTTGCGGGACCAGCTCGCGGGCGCGGACAATCGGTCCGGATAGAATATTTGGCCAGAAGAAAAAGAATAGGCAAAGATCCAAAAAGCCAGGCATTTTGCTCCGCCCTTGACGAACATCTATCAGATAAGCGATAGCTTCAAATGTAAAAAAGGAAATGCCCATGGGGAAAGCAAGAGCAGTCACTGCAAAGTGCGGGTGAGAAACCAGGAGGCTCTTCGTTGGCCACACAATATTCAACAGGAAAGTCCGGTATTTGAAAAAGGCCAGCAAGATAAGAAGACCGGAAATTCCGAGTCGTAACCAAATACGCATGTGAGGACCATCAGATTGAATCAACCAACCGAACAGAAACACAAGCGCAGCAACAAGTAGTGGGACCCACAGAAAAACCATCCCCCACGAGGCGTAAAACAGGATACTGACCAGCATCACGAATGCACGTCGGAATCGTGCTGGCAAGACCCAATACAAGGTCACAGCGAAAGCGAGGAATAGTAGGTATGAGACGGAGTTGAAGGGCATGATCTGCTTACCGGTTTGCCACCAGTTAAATGGCCGGTTTGGCGACTCGCTCTACTGTTTCAACGATTAAATCCAGGTTGTCAAAATCTTCTGGCTGAAGAGTTTCGGGGGATATGGCGACATTCAGTTTCTTTTCCAAGGCGGAGATCAATTTCAATACAGATAGAGAGTCAATCCAACCCGTCGAGACCAGGCATTGGCCGTCTTTGACTCTACGTCCCACCAGCTCCGCCACGGCTTCGCTTGCGGCCTCGCGGATCATACGAGTATCGGGTTTCACCTGAGCCTCTCCTATGGGCGGCTGCACTTGTCGTTATCGAACGGATTGAGGCAACTGCGCACACCAGAGTATACTCTCTGCTCTGCCAGCAGAATAAGACATCTCACTCATTGCACAACTATCCCTTCAAGAACGGGTCCGGTGAGTCCCTGTGCCTGATCATTCATCTTGGCAACGAACTCCGCGCTTGAGACTGGCGGACTTCCACTCCAGCGCATAAGTCCGCAGCGATCACTTCGGCCGCCAGGCGATGACCGGTTTCATTCCAGTGGCCGTTGCCAAAGTTCGTGGTATTGAATCCATTCAGGTAGACACGTTGGGCATCCGCAAACCTCGAGAGAGCCGGAGCCAGGGTGGTGACGGGAATACCCGCGGCTTGCGCAAAGTCAGAGACTCGCTTATCCGCATAGGACAAGTCTGTGACCCCCAGATTGTTTGCCAATTGCTGGCGCTTGACGGGGTCCGGAATCACCTGAGGACGGTTCGCCAGGGTAACAATCCGGAAAGTTGCCCCCCGGGACTCAGCCTCGTCGCGAACCGCTAGGAGCAGGCCTTCGGTGACATGCCAAGCCTCAGACATATCCGACTGGGCAGGTGGGGCATAGATGCTATATTCCAGATTGTCGAATCCGGCCTTTTGGGCCCGTTCCTGTGCCGCAGCCAGTGCAACCCGAGTATTCAGCGATCTCTGCAGATAGGCGATAGCCTGCAATGTTCGGCTGTGCTCCGAGAGATGAGTGCGGAGATTTTGCAGCTGGATCTGTCTCCGTTGCAAGGAAGGGAGTGACCGGAAGCTGTCGTCCAGGACAAGCCGATCGCCAGCAAAAACAAAGTAAGGGGACTGGTCGGGGTTAACTGTGTTGTTCAGGGCCCGGAGGTTGTTGGAAATATCGCGCGCAGAATAAAAAGCCAGGATGACGATATCTGGGTGGTACTTCCACACTTCCTGCTGAAGCAGAAGGAATTCCTGGGCGGTGGAATACCCAGCCACACCGAAATTAAGCACCTCGACACGTTTGTCTGTAAAGCACTGCGCCTCAGTCAGTTTCTGCTCCAGCACAGCTGGGTACGTTTTCTCCAAGGGAACCTGCAAGGCTTCTGTCCACGAATTGCCGAGAATGGCGATGCGGAGAGTATCCCCTGGTTTTGCATAACTTCGATCCCTATCTCGAAAACCATGGTGATTTACCCGCACGAATTGTCTTGTTTCTGCAGAAACAACTCCTTCCGCATTGGGGCGCAAAGTCCAGCCACGCTCGTGGCTAGGAGCATATAGCTGGGGATCAAAACGAACTGCACAGATTCGAAGGCCGATCTCAGCAAGAAGAGGGATCGCCAGGAAAACGAATGCTGCCAAGATCAGTTCTTTTTTCGTAGGAGACATGAGTTAACAGAACCGAAAGCTCAAGGTAGTTGACCGCAAGCTAGTGGGATACATTTCGGAGTCCGCCGCAGACATGTGTACAAGAGCATACAGAATGCCTAATAGCAGGAGTAACACCGCCAGCGACAACAACCACCATGCCTTGCGGCTCCAGACGGATTTCGATGTCTCGGCTTTTGCAGTACTCTGTGTCGGATCGTTCATCCTATTTGCCTTTTCTTCAAGTCTCAGTCAGAGCGGACAACCGAAATGACTAATTATGTGGCATCCCTCTCTCAGTCATTCAGTTCATGCTCATACACGATGGACATATCGTCTTCGTACCCCACTTTGAAACCTTCGAGCTGACGGAAGGCTTCGGCAAGTGAATCCTTCTTGCTCAGCAACAGGGTTTGCGCGCTGCGCATGCTGGGCAGGTTCTTGTAGGGCATCTCGAGCGACACTACTTTAAAATAATCCTCCCTTTCGGTCTCCGGATACAAAGCGGTCCGATCATCAATTGCTACCGGGTATTCCGGCAAATACCAGGTCAGGAAACTTCCCCAATCATAAGTATTAAAAAGTGGCTGAGCGAGATGATTTTCGCGAATATAATCAGCGGCATTAACTGGATAGTTCTTGGCAATTTTCGCGAGAAGAACAGTGTGATCCTTGGGCACTATTCCAAGCCAAAACAGAAATGCGAGTGCAATGGCTGTAGCCGTTGAAACGCGCATTCCTATTCTCCAAATAGAAGGCCTTCCTGATGGCTGGGTCTCAAACCTTGGGACCAGCATCTGGCCCATTGCAGCCACAGAGGCCAAAGAAGCCGCCCACACTTCTCTTTGAGAATGGAAGGAGATCACGGTACATGCAGCTAAGGAAAGGATGAGAAAGGGGTCTCTTGAGTGGAAGAATCCCAGAGAGAGAAATGCAGCCATGACCAGTAAAAGCAGCACATAGTCGTGGGGTTGGCGAAACCGCATTGCTGAGCTCTCCGGCAAATATCTGTTCACTACGGTGAACTTTCCATTGAAGAAAGCCACGTAAGCGTGGTACCAGCCGGGATTTAATAAAGTGGCTAGCAGCGATAGCCCTCCTATGGCCAGGACAGGGTTCAAACGAATCTGGACTTTGGTTTCATTTGCGGGGCCGAAGACACCGAAGCTCCCCGATTTTTCTGCGATCAAAACTGCCGCGAATAACGCATAGAGTCCAATCCCGTAAACAAATCCCAAATCAAAATTGCTCCAGACGAGAAAAACTAGCGGGAGCAGCTTGACCCGCGCTGAGTTAGCCGTTGCTCGGACCTCGTTCAACAAAAGTAATTCCAAGCCGAAAAAAAGTATGGAGCCGTAAGCCGGGCTTGGCCCGAAATCAAATAGCAGATACTGCGTCACGATGGATAGCGCTGTTGCAGTCCAGAAATTTCGCCAACCACCTGCCAGTAAAAAAGTGACCAAGGCAAGGCCAACCCGAAAGAGCATCAGCAGCAAAGGAATCGCGCTTAGGTTCATAAACCTGTATGCAATCGCAACGGGAACATCAAAGCCCCAGTCGAAATCGTTCCATGGCAGGTGCTCTGCTTGAGAGAATAGCCCGGAAACTGGCCAGGTCTTGTGCTGCAGGATCCATTCGCCGATTTGCAAATGGCGCCAAATTTCCTGGTTATGCAGCGAAGAGAGACTGCATGCCTCTCCTATCGCCGCAGAGCAGAGTAGCGCGACCAGGACCAGAAGCTGCTTCAGTTTGGGAAGCTTTCTGACAGCTGCTCCTTGTTCCATGCTCATAGTTTGATTTCCCGGGATTTTCCAGCACAGTTGCCAGCCAGGTTACTAATGCTTGGTGACAGGATGCTTTTGTGTAGCAGAAGAACTGGCCCCGGTTGTTGAGGTAACCGTCCCATTCAGGTTATGAGCGACATTGTGGCAAGCCAGCACGCAAGTATTGGAACTCCTGTTGTAGGAGATAGGTGTCTGCTGATTGGGGGCCACAACACTCGTGTCAAAATTTACGAGTCTTTCGCCCGTGATTGTGGGGCTAGTGGCCCCCATTCCGTGTGCGGTATGGCAAACCGAACAGGGAAATCCATCAGTGTAGACGTGCGAATAGTGCTGTGCCCAACTCCCAGTACCGCTCATGGAACCTGTCCCCACAGAACTGGAAACCACAGTGCTCAGGTTATGACACTTGGCGCACATCGCGTACGGTCCCAGATAGGTGAGATCAGGTGAGGGATAAGTGTTGGTAACCGTCCCGCCAGGGGTGGTGGCCTGCGCGAACTGGTAGTTCCGCTCCAATATGTGCGGGTAAATCGAGCCGTGTGGTCCAGTGGGTCCTGTACCACCAAACTCGCGAGTGTCATCACTGTTGTGGCAATCGGTACAAAAAAGCGAAATTCCTGTCCCGGTGGGGGCGTTCAAGAGTCGGGATGAATTGGTGCCATCCTGGTTCAGCATATAGGATAACAAGCTCGGTTGAGGAAGCATGCTGTTGCCCGGATGAGTGACGGGATGGCTGGAAGTAGAGCTGACACTAAATTGTGCAACGAGATTCAAGGGGTCGGCCGGAGCAACAATGCGACTTGGCGAATAGCCATATTTTGCGAGTATCTGCTTGCCGGAACTGGTTCCGTGGCAGCGCAGGCAAGTTTCATACTGATTGGCAGCTGGCGTAACCAACGTTACCCCATCGGTTGCACTAATACCCGTTGCGTCGATCTGTGGCGGGCGCACGCCAGGCGCGACGGGGAAGCTGGCCATCTTCTGGGAGGCATGGGGACTGTGGCAGTCAACACAGGTGGCATGTCGATTGTTGTTCAGTAGGACCGGTTCAGCCGCATCGTGCACGTTTGATCCAGCTGGAAGCAAATGGGAAGTCTTTAAGAATTCGGCATACACGTTGGGAGCGGCTGGCGAGACAGCATTTTGCGTTCCTGTTCCAGTAGAGCTACTGGAGTGACAGGTGACGCAGTCCTGAGTTGCCGCGTCGATGGAAGCCATGGAGGGTGCTGCGGATCGCAGGAGACGCGCCGGGCCATTGGCGTTGTGTTCCGTATGGCAAGAGGTACAGGCGTTGGCTCCGATCGTAGTATACAATCCGATATTGGCACTTGAGGAAACCAAATTTGATGCCGTCGCGTGAATGCTGACACTCCACCCATTCAAGGGGTTGAGGACATTCGTCGTTACGCGACTCGGGTCGTGGCAAGCAAGACACATCTGTCCACCGGAGCTATCCCGCACCAGGAACATCTGAGCAACTCTATCGAGTCCTTGCACATGGGGATTGTGGCAGCTGATGCACTCGACGTTCCCGTTAATCAACTTGATAGCTTGCAATGGATCTGCGGTCTTCCCTGAGGCAACCAAGGAAGCAGCCATGTCGGGCGCGTCTTTCAGGGGAGTCATCATGCTAAAGGGATGGGAACTACTCAAATTCGCTCCAAAGGAATCCACGCTCAGCAGACTGCCTGTGGTGAGCACCCGGCCATAGACCGCGGTCTGCCCCACAGCAACGGTGCCGTCATGACAACTTAGGCACAGACTACTGGACTTGCCTACAACTGGTTGAGCTCCCTTTTGGCTGTAGGTACTGCTGGTGTAGAGGGTGTAAGAGGAATTGGACAAGGTCTGATTCCATAGAGGGGTTGAACCGCCAACGCCGCTGTGGGGCGCGTGACAATAAGTGCAGCCCAGACTGCCCTGCACGATCACCGAGGACCCGCTTCCGGGAGTCATATTGTGCATTCCGAGGGAATCGGATTGCTGCGGTGCGGTTTGCCCCAGAGCGGAAGCGCAGGCCAGGACCGCAGAAGCAAGGAGGAGCGTACCGCGCTTCATTGGCCCCTCGCCGCGCTAGGCGAACCGTAATAGTGAAAAATCTGGACGCGCGCGTTAAAGGAGTCCACTACAAAGATTCGGTCCTGCCCATCAATGTGAAGCCCTGTAGGAAGTTGAAATTTGCCAGGCTCTGAGCCGAGCCCGCCGAAGTAATAAAGCAGCTGGCCCTCACGATTAAAGACCTGGACCACTCCCCACATGCCATCCACGATATACAGATGGCCTTCGGAGTCGAAGCTGATGCCCTTCGGACGAAACATCGCGCCTACGTTATCGCCGATATTTCCGATGGAATACTTATACTCCCCGCTCTTGTTCAAAACTTGAACGCGAAAATTCATGGCGTCGACAACGGCAAGGTCATCGCCGTGTAAATAGAGCTCCGTGGGGTAGTTGAATTCGAGATTTCCAGTACCGGTGTTTCCGATCCTCTTGAGCACGCTTCCCTGCATGTCCATTACAAATATCTGGTTGCGAAGTGTATCACTGACATAGATGCGCTGAGCCGTCGCGTCAATTGCAATACCCGTGGGGCGCTTAAAAAAACCTTCACCATATTTCAAGCTACCGATGGCTCGTTGATATTTCCCGTTGGGGTCGAAGACAAAGAGCTTACCTGAATCGGAATCGGTTACGTATATGTTGTCCAGTGCATCCACGGCCACGCATTGGGGAGAGACCATCTGGTTCTTGCCGGTGTCCCAGCGGGAGATGAACTTGTATTTCTGCTTGCCAAAATCGAAGATATGGACACCGTGGGCACCGGGATCACTGATGATGATGCGTCCCTTGGAATCGGTGGTTATGTCGTAGGGCCGAACCATCGTGTGGTAGTCGGGGGCCCCCACCACAAACTCGAAGACTCTCGTAAAGACACCTTTTTTCCCTCTCACCTCTTGCTCAGTATGGAAGTTGCGTTCATAGCTGAGCTTTCTGCCTCCATCCATCAAAAGATCAGGAATCTGGAACTTCTCGGGGGCATTCTTTTTATCGGAAGCCGGCAGGCTGTCGGGAATCACGGCGGTTGCGGCGAGGCAGACTACCAGCAGCAGCAATAGATGCCGGTACTTCCCTGCGGGGATCAAAAGAAACTGAACCAGCGGTTTACTCCGATGTAGAAAGAATTGTTGGTAGCAGCTGGGCTTCCGGAGGCACTAACCCCTTGGTAGAACCGGGTGTAACCACCAATCATGCTAACTCTGCGGAAACGGTATTGGAACTGGCTGTATATAATCTCCTCCCGGTTTTGAGAGAAAGAAGTATCGCTAAGGGTTTGGCTCTGGGCGTTCGTAAAGTTCCCGGTGATGCTTAACCTAGGTAGCGGAGTCAGGGTGATACCACCACCGTAACTCCTTCCATTATAAACGATTAGCCCATCGGGTGGCAATCCAGGCGTGGGGGAAATGGGTTGGATGCCGTTGCTGGTTAGCAAGGCTTGGCCATCGGACTTGGAATAATTGGCAGAGACCGTCAGCTTACGAAAGAGAGTCAAGCTGGTAGCACCGCCCAACGAGTTGCTGTTGGAATCAGGAGTATTAGTAAAGCCGCTGTGGCTGCCATTAAACGAAATGAACCAGAAGTTATTCTCGCGGAATTTCCTGTGCACCTGCAGTCCATAGTTGTAGTACGAAGTGGTGTAAGTTATCAGCGCCGTCTGGACATTCTGAGCGTAGTTGAGGTCCCCTGAGGTCTCCCACGGGCCGAACCGATGGTAACCGTTCAAGGTTGCAACGAACCCGGTGGTATTGTTCTCGAAATTATTGGTGCCATTTATGACGGTCGCGGAAACCGCGAACGTGTGTAATATCCGTTTGCTGTATCCCATCGTCGCGCTCAAGTAAGTTCCGCTGTGCCTTCCCCCGAAGTAGCTCTGGTTGTAATTTGTGATCTGCGCTGTGCCATAGAGATAAGGGGTAAAGTTGTAACCGGCCCCACCGCCCACCGTGAATGAGTAGGATTGAGCGTTCACCGGATTGACAGGTACACCCCCGCCGCCATTTGTAAGGTTCTGGTAAAAGTAGCCGTCCAGGTTATCCACAAAGTATTCGCTGCCCGTCAGACTTAGCTTGTGATTTGGGTGGAAGACAGCGGTTGCTGATTCCGAACTTGTTGAATAGTCCGTCGAAGAGCTGCCCTGCACCGGAGTGGCGCCAGAATAACTGTGGTTATTGGAATAGTTGTAGGAGAAAGACAGCATTCCGCTCCAAGGAAGTTGGCGGCTTGCACCGATTCCGAGGCTGTTGCTGGTGGAATGCTCCGCCTCATTAGAGACTTCTCCGCTCAGAAAGGTAGGGACCTGAAACTGGTAGTCCATATTCGTAAAGTAGCCAATGAAGATCCACCCTCTATACTGATAAGCTGAGTTAAGCGTCAAGACGTTTGAGGAGGAGGAAACCGTTTCATTAGTGCCGTAAATCGTTCCATTTCCGTCGCCGTGAGAATAGCCGACAGATATCGTTGGCCAATTGGGGAGCAGAGCACTCCAGCCGATCCCAAACCCGCTGGAGTTACCGACGGTCGTGAAATTTGGCCCCGCAGCCGAACCAAAAGTTCCTGTGCTGTTATACGAATACTGATAACTGGCATTGCCAGGATAGCGACTCCCTCCAAAAAGGTTAAGATTGGCGTTGACGCCACTGGAATCGGTCAATGACCCGGATTCGGAATTCAAAGTAGAGCGGTTGTAGTAAGGATTGACCGTGTAATTCAGGAAATTGGGGTTGTAATAATCTCCGGCAATGTTGGCATTAGCACCGAAGACCACGCTGTGATCGGAAGGAACATAATCTCCGTAGCTGCCCGCGTACCCCATCGAGACGTTGCCTGTCATTCCCATGCGAAGGTCATCGCCGAGCTGCAGTTGAGCGGTTGCGGGGGGTGCTAGGACAAATAGCAGCAGGCAGCCGGCGTAAAAGAGTAGCTGTTTCACGTTGCCCTTCACATCACGAGCTGCGCTATAAAAGTTCGACCTTTGCCTTGGCACGCAGTGACTTATCCAAGGCGGCCCTTAGGGATTCGTACTTGGCCTTCTGCAGGTCCTTGCGAAGCTGAACCTTCACCTGGTCAAAGCTTTGTTTGCCGGGAGGCACATGGGCATTCAAACGCACGATCGTGTAAGCATTGTCGATTTGGATGATATCGCTGACTTGGCCCGGCTTCAGGGCTGAGAGAACCTTGACCACCTGGGGAGGCAGCTTGTCTTTCGCGACCGTCTTGTGATCCCCCATATTGACTCGAAAATCATCCTCAGAGATTTTTTCCGCCAGCAGGCCAAACTGCTCATAGTTATTGGTAGCCTTGGCCTGCTTCAAGGCGTCGGCGGCCTTCAGGAGGAGTTCCTTCTTCTGTTCCGGGGATGGAGCTGACTGAGGGATAAAAGAGATGGTCTGAAACGTAAAAGACTCAGAGATCTGGAACTTGGCGGGATTCTTGTCGTAAAAAGCGCGAGCCTCTGCCAAGCTCACGGCAGACTTCCCTTCCACGTCAGCTTTGAGAACTTCTTCAATGAGCAGGGAGCGAGTGATCTTGTCGCGTACGTTCTTTTCCGAGCCCCCCATTTCAGTATTGAGGAACTGCTGGTATTCCTGCTGGGAGTGAAACTGTTTCTTAAAATCGATTTCTTCCCGCTGGAGCTGCTGCGGGGGAATCTTGAGGCCACGACGACGGGCTTCCTGATAAACCAGTTCCTCAAAAATGATCATCTGCAAGGCGCCTTCGCGAATCGAAGCCTCTTGGGCCTTGGGGAAGCCCTGGTGTTGGCTGGCATATGGGAAGATTTGCAGCATTTCCCGGAGCAGGTCCCGATCGGTAAGGATGGCGCCGTTGACCCTAGCAACTGGTTTGTCGCTGACCTGGAAAGGCGAGGAGGAAGCTGGATTTGCCGCGGATGTAGAACTGTGAGAGGAGACTTGTGCTTGGGTACTGCCTGCCGCCGCTAGTAGTAGAGCGAAAACTACCAGATACTTCATTGAAACCCTCCTAACGTTCGAAAAAAAAGGGAGAGAGTCTCCTCTCTCCCCAGGGACCACATTTAGAAAGTGGTCTTGATGCCGTACGTGTTGTAGCTTTCGTTTGCTTCGCCGAAGTGGCACTGACGGCAGAACTGAGTCGTCGACGGCGCGGTCTTGCCGGTTGGATCCGGAGCGGCGTTGACGTCATAAGGAGCGTTGATGAAGAAGAAGGTGGTATACCATCCGTTGGCGCCGCCTGCGATAGCACCCAGGCTGCCCGATCGGCCTCCCTTGTAGATGGTCATAACGTGTTGGTTGTGGCAAGTGGTGCAAGCAACGTAAGGCTGGTTCGTGGTGGTGATGGAACCGAATACGCCGGACCAGGGGTTGGAAGCCAGAACCGGTGCGCCGTAGTTGTTCACGAATGCTGCGTAAGGAGAACCAGCGGTCACGCCGAATGCCGTGCCGGACCAAGTCAAGCCGTTCGCCGTGGTGCTGATAAGGGCATTCAATCCCACCGGGTGATCGTTGTTGTAATTTCCAGGAATCGAACTGCCCGTACCGCCCGTGGTTCCGTCTTTGCCAAGCAAGGTCGGAATCGTTGAAGAACCATACGCGGTATTCGTGAGCAACCCGATCGATTGTTCATAGCTCGCGTTGGCCATCATGTTGCTCGGGGTTGCCGAGCCGTCATGGCAGCTGAGGCAGAGCATAATTCCGCCGACTTCGTCACTGGTTGACGTCAAGGTCGAGGGAAGCACTTCGACGTAGGATCCACCATCACCGAAGGCAATGGTCTGACCGTACAGTGGGCTGGCATCCTGTCCCCACAGAGCGTAATTACCTGTATCCAAACCAGCACCCGCCTTCGGCGCATGGCCAGAACCGAACGAACCGCTGTGAGGTGAATGGCAACCCGCACAGCCTCTACCGTTGTTATTATGGGCACCGAGCACGTCGACCGGTGATGTCGCAGTCTGCGCCATGGCAAGACCGGCTGTCGCGAGGCCCAAAAGCGCTACTAAAATCGCTTTCTTCATAATTGAGTACTCCTCCGTTTGTGTTGCAACACGTTGTTTCCACTTCGAGTAGGCGGGTCCTGGAGCATGGTCCCTACCTGCGGTGACCAAATGTGCACTCCGAATGCCGAAACAGTACGAGAGCGGTGTTTTTTTACTTTACCCGTAAGTGTTTTTGTTTGTGCGTGGTAGGAGGATGCTCCGGCGGGGACGAAAGTGGTCCGGGATGACAGGACAGCTCAATTCTTGCGTCATATGCCCCATCGTGATGCAAAATCACACAGCTAGGTGATGCATAAATAAGCGGGTAAGCTGCTAGAGGGGCGTCCGGAGAACGGGGGGTATTGTACGTCAGAGTTTTCCAAAACCACAAAAAATGGGTCCAAAGCAGAGAACCCGCACGGGTTAAAGGGGTTCCCCGGGTTCTAAGAAAGGTACTTATTCAATAGATACCTGGCTTAGTTCTTCTGGGGGTCGGGCGGCGTGGAGCTTTGAGCAGGAGTCCCCACTGCGCCCTTGGTAGCGGCACTGTTCTGCTGATCCCCAGCACGCTTGGCGCGCTCCTTTTCGGCTTCCTCGTCGCTAACATATTGGAATTCCTGGGCGCGGCCTGGGTAAATCTCGGTAGTAAATACACGGTTTTTCTTGTCGATGTAAATGTTCTCCAAGGCCTGGAACTGCCCCGGATTTAGGCCGTGTCCACCAAAAGCAATCAAGAGCTGCCATTGCTTGTTGAAAACCTGAACGCGGTCCTGCATGCCATCTGCAACCCAGATATTCCCGTCACCGTCAATCGCGATACCTTTCGGTCGCGAAAAATAACCAGGCCCGTCGCCGTTCTTGCCGTAAGCTTCAATGAAGGTGCCGTCAGCGTCAAACACCTCGATTCGATTATTCATAGTGTCGGTGACGTAGAGGTTTCCCTCCGCATTTACGGCGACCGCCAATGGCTTTGAAAAATCGCCTGGCGTGGTCAGCTCGTGGTTATGGCCAGGGGTGCCAATCTTGCGAAGGAGCTTCAGACTGTCAGCATCATAGACAAGAATCTGATCCAGATCTACGTCGGCCACGTAGAGTAAGCGGTTGCGAGTATCAATGGCCATGCCGGTTGGATTTTGCATACCCTCGGTGATTACATCCTTGGCCTTGTAATCCTTAGCGGGTTCGAATGTCCCGATTGAGGACTGGGTACCGCTGTTTGGGGCCGTTTGATCCTTCGCGAGAATAAGTACATGGCGAAGAGACGGGTCAGAAATGAAGAGACGATCGTCATCATCCATCGCCAGACCTACAATGCGGGCGAAGTGAGCATGGACTCCGTTCTTGATCAAATCAACATCGTAAGTCTGGGTATTGAAAATGAAGATCGCGCCAACTTTGGCGTCGGCGATGAACAAGTTGCCCTGAGAATCCACCGCGATGCCATGAGGTTGAATCAACTGAAACGGCATCTTGAAAACTTCGTTGGTGTTCTGGGTACCAGCCAGACGGTCCATCCACTTGCTTTTCTTCGCGACGTTGCCTGAGGTGTTTCGTTTCTTGTTGTCACCGGCAAACCAGTTGACATACTTGATGCGTGCGATGGCTGGAGGGTTGGGCCAGACAATATGTGAATAGTCGATCTTCTTGGGGGTTGCCGGAGGCGGGGAATCGCTCTTCTTGGGTTTCTGGTCGGCTTGAAGGAGTATGGCCGATGCGAATATGGCGACCAAGAAAAGTGCCGTGGCTACAGTGCCGCGTTGAATCGCATTGTGGTCCCGGTTGGAGATACGCATAACAACCTCTCTGGGAGCAACTCCCTTATCGCTTGGTCAAATCCTTGTGACAAGATGCACAGAATTCAGCGTTGTTTTTCTGGTCGTTGACCAGCAGGTCCTGATTGGCTGAGGCATGCGGCTGGTGACAGGTCAGGCAGTTCAGCTTTACCAAAACCTTGGTTGTGTCCGCTGGATCCGTGACGTCGGAAACTGGATGTTCGCCGATCGGATGGCCACGGCCGTAACGTAGCGGAAGCACCGGCACCTTGTTTTTCTTGAAATAGTCGCCGGGCAAAGTGACTTTGCCATCGAAAATTTTGTAGATGCCCGCTTCCTTGTCGAATTGGGGAACCGAATCAGGGCCATGGCATTCGAGACAAAGCTTGTTGCCGGAGGCCCGAAGAAGCTTCGGCAGATCGCCTCCGTGAGGTTCATGACAGGTGCCGCAGCCCTCGGAAAAAGCTGGCTGGTGGTGCACGGGTTTTTTCTGCAGATCAGCGATATCACTGTGGCAGCCGAGACAAATATTAACGCCGTTGGTCTTCGGCAGGCCGGGGTAACGACTGGCATGAGGGCTGTGACAGTCCGTGCAGTCTCCGGCAGCTCCTGGATGTTGGACCTTCGCGGTCTCAATTTGCTTGGCCTTCTCGTCGTGGCAAGTGATGCAAATGGACTTGGCGTCGGCTTGAGTCAGAACGACCTTGCCGTCCTTGGCAGGGGCATGGCAAACCTCGCACTGCTTGTCAGCGAAAGGCGGATGGGCAAATCGAGCGATCAGCTTAGGCAGATTGGACTGATGAGGATCGTGACATTCAAGACAGTTCGCAGTGGCGAACGGCTGGTTTTGATGAGCCTTTTGCAGTGAATCGTCCTTTGGATCATGACAATCCAGGCAGAGTGCCGGAGGACTCTTGGTCAGGTGCTCATCAAATTCAACATTACCCTTTTCGCCGGTCTTATGGACGATGTGACAAGTTTCGCAGCCCATATCGAGCGCGGGATGCCGACTTCCCTTCGCTGGCACATTGAGCCCGGTGACGTGGCAGCCGAGGCAAAGATTAGTTTTTTGATCCCCGGCCGTCGGCTTCAGTAATTGATTCTTGTTGTCTGATTCATGGGGGTCATGGCACTTGGTGCATTCCCGCAGCGCTGGAGGATGAACTACGCCCTTAATTTCAGCCGCGTTCTTGTCGCTGTGGCAAGTCAGACAGAGGCTATAGGAGGTGGCAGTGATCAGTTTCACTCTGGTTATGTCACGATTCACGCGCACTTCGTGACAGCTAGTACAGCCAGTGGCTACCGCGGTGTGCACT
Organism: Candidatus Acidiferrales bacterium; assembly: GCA_963842585.1. GTDB lineage: Bacteria > Acidobacteriota > Terriglobia > Acidiferrales > UBA7541 > Acidiferrum. The sequence continues at coordinate 176,783 of CAWJHG010000005.1, read as the reverse complement.
GATTTCCCTTTGGCCTTGTCGCCATGGCATTCCAGGCACTTCGCCGAGTCCACATTTTTCTCGAGAGGAACAGGGTGGATATCCGCACGTAGGACAGGGAGTAAGAAAAGTGCGCCTGCGAACATACTCAGCGCAATCACGGACTTTGTCTTGAAGAGTGTGTCGGCCTTATACATTGATCATCCCCAACAGGCAAACGACGCTTGATGTGGGGATTTTGAGCGAATGTAAGAAGTTTGTCTGATTTGAATCGGGGATTCTCTCCCCTGCTAATACCAGAGCAGTGGTCAGAGCTACAGCAAAGAGAAGCAACACAACCAAATAAACAATGCGGTGGGAGCGATCCTTGGTTTTCACCGTAATCCCCATTTTCTCTGCAGGTCTTGGCCAGCTCAAAAGCGGCCTCAATGATTGCGGTATTGCAGGCAATTCCCGAATACGCCGGGTAAAGTAGCACTTTTTGTGCCGAAATTGCATACCGGTCTCAGTTTTGAACACAACACACAACGTCTGTGCTTTTAATAGGTTAGCATGGGGTGGCATGTGACAGCGGATACGTTGTAGCCGATCAGGTGGACATTCTTTGAGTGATTTGACCCAGATGTGACGTTAAATCACACAGGTTTGTCCAATAGGATTGGCTCGCTCAGCTTGGTGAGATAAACTGGATTTAATCATACAAATGCAGGCGTGAAATGTGCATCTGATTCTATATCAGAGGAAGGAGCTCGTGAAAAAGGCGTTTACAGGTCTCTGTGTTTGCGTTTGGATTCTCGCTATTGCTGTGAGTTCTTGCGGCACAGCGGCGGTTGCAGATTCTCCAACTTCCAAGGACGAACGTCGGCTACGGCTCTACCATACCCATACGGGCGAGCATATCGACATTGTGTATCGTCGAGGCACCCAGTACCTTTCTGAGGCCGAAGAACAGTTAGATCATTTCCTGCGAGATCATCGAAGTGGTGACGTTGCGCATTTTGATCCGCGCATATTCGACGTTTTGTCCGACCTGGCAGCGGCAGTGCATCACCCGAATGCGGAGATCGAGGTTATTTGTGGATATCGAACAGCGGGGAGCAACGAATTTTTGCGGTCACAGTCTGCGGGTGTCGCAAAGAACAGCCAACACATGCTGGGCCACGCTATCGATATACGCATCCGGGGCGTGAATACGTTGGAGCTGCGCGATGCAGCGTTGGCGCTCCGGCGAGGCGGAGTCGGATATTATCCGCGCTCTCAGTTCGTTCACGTGGATACAGGACGTGTTCGAACCTGGTGTTACGGTTGCACCTCTCACCCGACAAAAGACAAAGAAATTGCAATAGGTTCAGAACTCTAAGTTAGCGCAATTGGAGTTGTGCAATTTGCGCACGCAACGCAGCCGCAGCAGGATTTGACCGGTCTATTCGTTGAACCGCAATTAGTCGCTGCTCCGCGGCATCGAGGTTACCGAGCCTGATCAGGATTTCGCCTGAATTGATGAGAGCAGGGACGATGATGTTTCGGTCATGGCTCAGCTCGGTTGCAAGCTGGTACTCTCGCAAAGCGTCTTGAAGTTGGTGTTGATGATAGAGAATCTCACCCATGCTGAAATGGCAGAGAGCATAACCGGGCTGCAAGAAACAGGCTTCCCGATAGTGGGGAAGGGCTTGATCGTAATGCCCCTCAATCAAGAATGAGTCCGCTAACGCTTCCTCAATGACCGGGTCCGGTCTCTCGGCGACAATACTGGCGTGCGTGAACAGTCGCACACCATCTGTCCAGAAGTTAAGGTATCGGATTGTGCACGCTGAAAGGATAGCGAGTGCTGCCAGCCCTCCAATAGGCAATATCCATTCAGTGTGAGAGGCATAGTTCTCTACCAAATCACTCGTCCCCCACACAAACATGATGAAGAGCCCGATGCAGGGAAAATAAGCGTACCGGTCCGCCATGGATTGGTGACCTACCTGGACGACTCCTATGACCGGAAAAAACACAACCAAGAACAAGAGCCAACCGGTTAAAAGATAACGGGCACTCCTCAGTCGTAAGACGGTTACAGTGATTGCGATGAGCACCAAGGAAGAAGCTGTAAGGTGCTGCCAATTCATCGATTGCTCAGGATAGGGGTAGAACACCGCTAATTTTGCAGGCCAGAATGTTTTTGCCATAAATGCACAGTAGGACGTGATGGCATTGGCGAAGCGTGTGGATACCGGGAGATCGGCCGTGGCTGCGATTGCACCTCCCGCACTCTGCGCCATGAGGGTGATCCAGGAGCTAAGGGCGGCAAGCACGAAAAGAGGCGTCTTCTCCCTGACTAGCCGCCACCATGCTGATTTTTCCTGAGTCCGCTGATCGCGCCCAAGTGGCCAATAATCTAGGAGCAAAAGCACGAGAGGTAAAGTGACGGCCATAGGTTTCGCCATTAATGCCATGGCGAATAAGCAGACCACACTGAGGTACCTTAGAGAGCTTCTCCTGCGGACATACAATCCGTAAGCCGCCATGGTAACCAAACAGAGCAACGCGCAAAGTAGGCTTTTCCTCTGGGCGACCCACGCAGTCGTTTCGACATTCAGGGGATGCACGGCCAGCAGGGCGGCAACAAACCAGCTTCGCCAGACTGCTCCTGTCGCACTCCGAAGGAGAAGAAATAACAAGAGAGCATTCGTGCCGTGAAGGGCGACATTGACCATATGATGAGGTCCCGAATGCACGCCAAACAACTGACTATCAAACATGTGCGAAAGCCAGGTTAAGGGATGCCAGTTTCCCTCGTGGAAAGTGGTAAAGGCCCACACGACATTTTCGAGACTGTACCCGGTGTTAACGTGCGGGTTATTGGTCACGTAAGAGGCATCGTCAAATGCCAGGAACTCGTGATTCCAGACCTGTCCATACAAGAGGAAGGTCGCAATTATCAGTACCGCTCCCAACAGCTCTGGTTGGCGATGTAATCTTTCGATCATCGGGCATTCGTCCGAGGGTATCTAATCCAGATCGGTCAAGATTAGACCGTAAAGACAACTCGCACACCTGAATTTCTAATGGCGAGAATCCCGAACCGTTTTCGGCTGGAAAGTCTAGAGAGATCAAGATGTCGCGTTTCGCGCCCGATCCAACTGGCGATCAGGGACGGACGAATAGTAGTCAAGTAAGAGTCCTCTACCCGTAGGGCTGAATAACCTGAAACGTGCGATACCACTTCGCTGCAGCCAGGTCTTGATGGTGGTGCCGAGCACTCCAAATCCGTATATGACGCTCCTTCGAAATTTGATTGAAGAGGCCTCCGGAAAGTATTTCGTAGGGCAGGACAGTTCCCCGATTCGAAAATTGAAGCTAATGCACTGGGCCATCATCTCATTGTCGAATACGAAATCGTCGGAATTCTCCATTAGAGGCAATGACGTTAGGACCTTCCGTGAAAAGGCCCGGAATCCGGTATGATATTCGGATAGCTTTGCACCGTTGAAGAGGTTCTCAACCGCAGTAAGAAATCGGTTGGCCACATATTTGTAGAAAGGCATGCCGCCCTTCAAGGCTCCTCCACCAACGATACGCGAACCTAACACAACGTCATAGACGCCGTATGCAATCATTCCTGCTATCGGACTTACGAGGCGCGGGGTGTACTGGTAGTCTGGATGAACCATCACGACGATGTCAGCGCCCGCGGCGAGAGCTTCCCGATAACAGGTTTTCTGGTTTCTTCCATAGCCGTAGTTTCTGTTATGGACGAACACTTTCAGCCCAAGCTTCCGGGCGATCTGAACGGTTTCGTCTTTACTGCTGTCATCAACCAGAATCACGGTATCTACGATAGAAGGCAGTTCATTTACCGTCTTTTCCAATGTTCTAGAGGCATTATAGGCCGGCATAACCACTATTATGCGCATCCCGTTGATCAATTTAGACTCCTAAGGATGAATTGAGGGTCTCGCGAACACGGCTTCTTGCAAATCGCAGACACGGAATGGATCTCCATTGCCTCAAGGGATCGAGAAGTTCACTCCGGCCAAGCCAGAGTTTTCTCGGTAAGTATCGTAGTAATCCTCTTTCCAAGATGTGAGGCAAATCACACCAAAGTTAGGCTCTTCATATTTGGCGGTTCGCTTGAATCCGGCTGCCGACTGAGGTGATGCAATAGACAGTGTGCGATGAGGCCGCCAGATCAGGAAAAAGGGCGGCCAACTACAGATCCCTGACTCATACTGGAGACTGAAGCGACTGGAGTTGCAATCAGGCTAGCGCCGAAACCAGATATGAGAGCCATGGCAGCCCTGAACGCCGGATGCTGCAGTCTAGAGAGAAATGGGTGACATAGGTCACGGCTTGCGCTGGCTTAGACATGGTCAAGTATTGGATTTGACAACGATGAGTGGCTCTGTTCCAGCGCTGGATTCCAATTTCGAGTATTTTCAGTACCAAGGCCGTGATGCGGTAAGAGAAGGAAGAACTTTCCCCTAAATAGGTGAAGGGGGTAACTCGATGAACCGATCCAGGCGCCGCTACTACAGGGTAATGGATGGAAGTTTGTTGGGAATCTGGGCTGCCCTCGTGGTGTACACGGTTTCGAAACACGAACCATGGGCAGACGAAGCGCAAGCGTGGCTTATTGCAAGGGATTTTAGCGGTTCACAATTGGTTTTCCATGAACTCAGGTATGAGGGTCATCCCCCTGTTTGGTTCGGCGTTCTTTCCGCCGCAATTCATGTCTTTCATCTGCCTTATTCATCCTTAGGATACATAGGGGCCTTTTGTGCCCTCCTCGGCATAGCCCTGCTGTTCTTTCTCGCTCCCTTTCCGGGGCTCATTCGATATTTGATCGGCTTTTCCTTCTTTTTTGTATACCAGTACGCTGTGCTAGCCCGGCCTTATGTGCTAGTGCCCTTTCTGGGATTCCTGGCCGCCCATTTCTATCGAAAAGGCCAAGAGAAGGTTATTGCCTTCGCTTGCACACTGGCCGTGTTAATGCAGGTGAGCTCATATGGAGCAGTTATCGCTCTCTCGCTTGCATTGTCTTATGCGATCAACCTTCTTCCGCGAAGGCATAATCTGTCATCAAGTGAGCAGAAGCACGTTCTGATTTCGGCTTTCGTGGTCACTATTTCTGGGCTTTTGCTTGTGATCCTGTTGTACCCACCGGCGGATTCCTTTCTCATGGCCCAAGCGAACGCCAAGACGTTTGGCCAGCACTTATGGATCGCCGTGGAAGGCCTGAATGGGGCTTTTGCGGATTCGGTCTTTGTAACTGTTGCCATTCTTATTCTGGCCGCTATTTGGGCGAAGCAGAGAGCGCATTTAGCCCTGCTGACACTGAGCATCGGCGGAACAGCATATGAATACGGGTTCCTTAGGGGATATTCGCAACACCAAGGGCTGATTACTGTGGCCTTCGTTGTCTTTCTCTGGACAGCATGGCCATCCGCCAGAGAAATTGCCGGTTTCTCCTCGAAATCAAATTGGTTGCATAGGAGCTTGGTGACGGTTGTTACCATTCTGTTTGCCTGGCAATGCACATGGTCATTCCAGACAATCCGGAGAGATTGGGGCGGTCCCTATAGCGGAGCAAGCGACGCAGCCAAATATTTGAAAGCCATAAACGCTGATCATTTCGATTGTATCGGCATCGGCTTTTGGGCAGTCGGAGTCCAGCCCTATTTTGACCACAACATTTTTTCTAATTATGGCGGTCCAGAAGACCCAGCATCGCATCACTGGTCGATTGAGTTTTATAGACATTCGGACGTACTTTCCCCAGATCAAGTGCGGAGCCGTCCACAATTCATCGTCCTAGCCGACGAAGAGGGCCTGCAAGAGGTACAACCGTTAATAGAGGGTTTCAAGCTCTGGAGCTACAAACTGATTCACGTTTCGGATGGTACAAGGTTTTTTAAGAACGCCGTGGGTACTCATTCGCTTTACCTCATATTCGAAAGGCAAGATCCCAGCGAGAGTCACCAAGGGTCAGATAAAGCTGGACGCGATTAAGAGAGGCGAGGTCGTCGTTCTGGTCAGGGAATAGCCTTCGAATGGAAGAAACAAAGAAAGTGCCCGCAGCGCTGCCAATGGGGAACATTCTCTCATGACGCTTGACCTTGAACCCTCGAGAAGGGACCACGAATTGACCAAGCAGCCTACAAAGCCTTCGGGGACTTTTGGAGCCCGCGCTGAACTGCTTGTCGAACTGTTATCGCTTGGTATAGCAGTCGGGGTCTGGTTTCTTGCGATTCGCGCGCCACTCTGGACGGATGAGACGCTCTCCTATTATGTGATCAAACAAGGTTTTCATGGGATTGCGGCGCGGCAGGGATGGCCAGGACTTCCTGCGCCAGGTTATTACTACGTTCTTTGGGGATGGACCAAGCTCGCAGGTACCGGAGAACTGTCACTCAGGATCCTGTCAGTTGTCGCGATGTTTCTTGCCGTCTATCTGTTATTTCGGGCAGCGCAAAGTTTTTTCGGCCCTGAAGTTGCGATTATCACGGCTGCAGTTTTCTGTGTCCATCCTATTGTCATTTTTGCGTCTATCGACATAAGACCATATGCATTTGCAATGCTGGCAATCACCTCATCGATTTTGCTTCTGATTCGGCTAAGCGAGATTGAATCCGATCGATTCGCTGCATTTCTTGGACTAACCACAGCTTCCATTCTTTATTTTCAGATGCTCTTTGGAGCCATTCTGCCAGCGTTTTGCATCTGCTTTTTGTTTGTCAAAGCCCGCAGTACAAAGCACAGACTGCGTCTATTTGCCATCACGCTCGCTTGCTTCGCTGTTGCAATCACACCGTTGCTTACAGGGATCATTTATTTGTTCAGGACGCGTGAGGCTCATGTATACGATCTGGCCCCGAAGCTCCTGGATCCTGCCTGGACCGTCGCACCTGAGCACTCTGTCTTTATCTTGATCGGCACACTCTTGATTGCCGGCCTTATCCATAAATTGGATATTACTCGGCCGCTAAGAGCCTGGCCAAGCCTGTGCTGTCTCACTCTTGCTCTAGTTCCGCTTCTCATTCTGTTCAGCGTCAGCGTGGCAACTTCACTGCATGTTTTCGTTTTCAGGTACCGTTTAGTAGCCATACCGGGCATAGCGCTGTGTTGGGGCCTTGCTATAAGCAGAGTCAATTCTAGATGGTTACGAGCCCTGTTCTCTGCTGCACTGGTCTTAGCGATTGCGTATCCATACTTTAATTCGGTCCGATCTGCTTCGCACGAACACAGTTGGAAATACGCACTGGAAATTGCGCAGAGAGAGTCATCGCCGGACAATGCCCCGTTGTTGATCTGCAGCGATCTAATTGAATCCGATCGAGCAGCACTTCCATCTGGCTCCGACGTGATGGACAGTCCACTATTCCCGGCGCTTTCCTATTACAAGGTTTCGGTACCCATAGTGGCCCTCCCAAGAAGCTTAAACGAGAAGACCATTCATATTGCTGATGAGTTTGTGCAAAATGCAGCCGCCCATCGCCAAAAGTTTTTGGCGCTTGGTTACACGCCATCCTATGACACGTTGCATTGGATCATCTCAATCGCTTCCAAGTCACATACGGTGCGCGTGTTGGGGCAAAACGAACAAACCACCGGCATCGTGGTACTTGAGTTTGAGCCGATCAATCCCTGAGGATCAGCTAAAGTGACAGGAGAGTGAAACGCCAGGCGGTGTAGAAAACTTCATGACACGGAGAGGAGACGGCACAGAGTCAAGGAGAATTGAGATCAGCGATGAGATTCCGCCTGCCTTAAGTGCAACAACAAGTAGCGCTCGGGGGGTACCCGACCGAAAGCGAAAGGCAAGGGACCGAAACCTGTCGAGCTATAAAACCCCGCCCCCATCTCGCGCCTTACCGGAGTAATCCACCAGTTTATGTCAATATCCAGTGCATCCCACGTGGCAATGATATCGAAGGGAAAGGTAAAAGGGCTGGTGTTGTTGTCCGGCTGCACAAGAAGGTCGGACGGCAGGACATCGGCCTGCTTTGTATACTCTGCTGGCAGACCTCCGAGGCCTTCCATGTAGTATTGAAAGCCCCAGTGCCCTGTAAAAAACACTCGAGTCGATTCCTTTTGAGCCCTGACTTGCACCAGGCGGGCAGCATCTCTCGCCGAGTTAGCCAAGGAGACATCCGCAGTGGCTAACCACAAACTAATCGAAGCCGATATGGCAACTGGCACTGCCAAAACCCATTTCGATCGTAACCAGCTCCAATCCAAATTATCCATTCGTCGGGCGATAAGAATCGATACAGGCGGGATGAGAGGCAGAACCGAACGAGCATTGACGGTCCAGTTTACGTAAGAGGTAAAAACCAAGGTTCCGATTGTCCATGCTGAAAGGAGCACGGACTCCGCATCTCGTCGACTCCAGGTATCGATAGCAGCAAACGCTAAAACAAACAACCCGCCAGCGATGAAAAAAAACAAATGCACCGCCAATAATCGCCGGTTAGCAAGTCGCTGAAAAGTCATGATGCCGCCCCAAGCGAGTACGCTCGCGCCTAGTGCGGCAAGCGCAAAACATCCGGCTACCCAGATCTTCTTGAAAAGCATGGACCCAAAGAGAAGTGCGGGCAGCATGCACCCACCTGTAAAACTCAGACCCATGAGAAGCCCGCCCCAAAAAGATCGAAAAGCTTCGCCATTGATAAAAGAACCGTAACTGGCCGCACCGAGGAGAAGACCTTCCCCATACAGTGCTTTGGTCCAGAAATGATAGCCCGCAAAAATCGCGAGTGGGATTATGAGGTATAGCGCCCAGCTTCCGAGTCTTCTCCGCTTGAAGATCGCGTAAACAAAGAGAAGCGGAACAACACTCACACCAAAATACTTAGTGAGGCCACAGACCCCGGCCAGGAATGCTCCTAAGAGGAGGAAATGTGCCCTATCCGAATTCAGGCCCTTACGCCAGACGATCACGCTGATCACCCAAACCGACAACATCAGAACGTCGCACATCACACTTGTTGCGGAAACCAAAAAGCCTGGAGCGACAAGTGTCAGGATACCCGCCAGAATGGGGCGATGAGTAAGTTCACGTGCAAGTTCGTAAGTTCCCAAGACCACAACCAAGGCCGGTATGAAAAATGCGAGGTGGAGTGCAACCTCGCTCCACTGAGTCCAGGGACCAAAGAGCGCGGAATAATAACTGGAAAGTGGAGGATTCTTCGTGATCTGGGAGATCGGCATTTCGAAAGCATACCAATCGACAGAAAAACCATAGGGGTCAAAGGGGTGGCTAACGATATGTTTAGCCACCCACACAAAGAGTGGATCATCGATATTAAAGGCTTTGCCGATGAACGGAATAAGGCACGCCAAAGTCAGGAGAAAGAGCAGAAATCGGCCGAGAGAAACGGGATGACCGCCAGATCTTGGGGCGCATCTTGAAAACTTTCCATCGGAGTCTAAGAAGACTTCATTCTGCATCGATCAGTCCATCAAACCGTCGTTTGATTCTCGTCCATAAGCGACTAACAAATTAATGACCTTGGGCAGCAACATGCGATTATCGACTAAGATTGTGTTACGCGCTCTATTAAACACAATTACCACCTGCTCGTTGGGCCACGACTTGCAAAACATCCAATGGTCCGACACAGGGATCAATCCAGCCGAATGTTCCTTCGACTTTGCCGGAATCTACACAGGCAACGACGTGTTAGGCGGTGCCTGGACCTTTCTCTTTTATCCCAGAAGCAGGTTGGCTTTGTGTGACAGCAATCACAGTGCGGTTCCGCAGCGCCCAGACCGGAGTGTAGCTTATCTCAACTGTGTTCATGCCAGGGCCCGTTCCGCTGGACCGAGGATCTCCCGCGAGAATGGAACAGCCGGTGCCGGATAGGAATCGGCGCCCTCGGGCCCGGCTGTATCCCACTCGACCGGCGATCAATTCCAGGATGCATAGGCCGGGAAGGCTAACGTTCCGAACTGTATGTCGAATCCATAGATGTCATCGAAAAAGAAAGCCTGTCGGTTCTCGTTCTTCGCTACACTTTGAACCATCCGTTCGTGAGAGAGCAGCTCGTACTCAAACGCGGGAATCTCGCCCAAGCAAATTTCGTCGGGAATCGGTTGCCGCTCTCGTGCGGCCCGCTCCGCACAGCAGAGACAATTTCGCTCGGGAGGAGAGCAGGAATCCGTAGATTCACTAGGATATGTCCGAGTTATTGATCCTTTCCTCGCCTTGCTTCAGGTGTGCGATTGCAAAGAGCAGAAAATTAGCAAATTCGCAAGGACCGTGAGCAACATATTGTCTTCCTTGCCGGATTGGCTGCGGATGGAGAAGACACTATTTGTGCAAGAGATCCAACAACGACCGTTTTCCGAGCCTCCTTTGCCCGACGATCACAGTTTCGGGGTGGCGGGGGGATGCCATCGAGAGTTCATCTTCGCGTTTCTGTCGACAAATCTGATGCAACGGTTGATATTCGAGCCAGAACCAGAAGCATCGCAGAGAAGAAGGTGCACAAGCTCCGCCTTGCATCTTTCTGTGACCTTTATCACGAATGGTTTCAGGTCGGGCATGTTTAGCTGACTATTTATTCCCCGCAGGAGATTTGCTGATGTTTCTCAATGCTAAGTTATTTGCCCATGTAAGTTTCATCTCATTTGGGAGATGGTTCTATGTTTGACGTTCGTGATGTTTGGAGACAACTGAGACAGCGATACTCATGGATTCCGGACATAACCATGCTCCTGATGCTGGCTTTACTTGTCCTGTATACCGTTTCGAAACATGAGCCGTGGGCCGATGAAGCCGATACCTGGCTCGAAGTCCGCGACATCCCCTGGTTTCGTCTTCTCTTCCGCGAGCTTCGCTATGACGGTCATTTACCTCTATGGCATTCCGTCGTTTGGGTACCCATGCATCTCTTCCACATGCCCTACACCTACTTCGTCTTCATTGGAGGTACATTTGCCATCGCTGGTCTCGGTGTCCTCATATTCCTTGCGCCATTCCCCAGGCCTTTGCGTTATGTAATTGCCGCTTCTTTTTTCTTCCTCTATCAATACGCGGTCGTGGCTCGTCCTTATGTCCTCATGCCCTTGCTCGGCTTTCTCGCCGCTCATTTTTATCGAAAGGGACTCTCCCAGATCATCTACTTTGCGATTGCCGTTGCGCTTCTCATCCAGGATAGTTCGTACGCTGCGGTCCTAGCGTTCGCTCTTACCGCCTTCTATGCCTTACGAATTGTCTTGCGATGGAAAGAGGTCTCGCTTGCCGACCGCAAGCGAGTCCTGCAAGCGGCATCAATCATACTCATCTCTGCGATCTTTGCTGTGGCCGTGCTTTTGCCCCCAAAAGATTCGTTCCTGGTAGCTCAAGCGACTGAAGCGACTTTTCAGCACCGCCTGCAATCGTTCGCGGAGGGGTTGGTAGGTGCCTTATCTGATTCCCGCTTCTTAGCGGTCTTGGTGCTCGTCTTGTCGGGCATTTGGGCATATGAACGACGTGGGCTACCGCTTCTGGTCCTGGCCGTCGGTGGAACAGCTCTCGAGTACGGGTTCCTTCGGGGCTTTAACCATCACCAAGGTCTCATCACAATTGCCTTCGTTGCTTTCTTATGGGCCGTTTGGCCATCCGCAAAACAACTTGAATGCCTGCCGGCTAGGAAGTGGTGGGTCCATCAGCTCCTCTTGGGAACGCTGATTATCCTGTTTGGTTGGCAATGCATGTGGTCTTACAGTGCGATTCGAGGCGACTGGGCTGGTCCATACACCGGAGCACTCGATGCCGCCCGATTTCTCAAATCGGAAAACGCAGACAACTTAGGATGCAGCGGCTACGGGGCTTGGGCCATGGCCGTTCAACCTTACTTTGATCACAACATCTTCCTCAACTATGGAGGACCAGACTCACCCGCGTCGTATCATTGGTCTGTTGAATTTGAGAAACGGGCAGATGATCTTCCACCAGGAGGTGTTCGCAACGGAACCCCATTCATACTCATTGCCGGAACTTGGAGACCTCAGGAAACCGTTCCTCTGGTTGAGTTCCTCAAGGCTCGGGATTATGTTCTAGTTCATTACTCCGAAGGAACCAGATTCTTCAAGGACACTCCGGGGCCACATTCGTTATTTCTCATCTTTGAGAGAAGTGAATTTGTTTGGTCCAGGCAGAAGTAACGGCTTTCTTACCGAATCCCCGCGGCTAAGAGAATTCTTTTTCATTTGGTTGGCATACCCAGCATCCTCAACCCCTCCAACGCTCGGTTCGGCGCGCGGGTATACCTAGACTCGGATAGGGATCAGAATTAACAGCTGCCCAGCTCAAAATTCACCTCCATCCAGTAGTCTGGAATCCGCAGATTGCGAATGCTCCGGGTTCACGAGTACACGCTGGAGCCACTGGTCGATCTAGCAACGAGAAAGCTAGGTGTAGCTATCTGTGAATCGCCAAAGACAACTGACGATTCGAGGCCAAGCTGCTCCGAACGCTTGCCGGAGGTCAATTGGCGTGCGTTGGTTCGAGCTCTTTCAGCCAGCCTGAAGGCCTGGTGGCCCGGAATCAACGGAGACTTGAGGGTGGGAAGCTCGCCATCAATAATATGCAGATCGATGCGGCAGACCGCGCAATTTGAGTACCAGATAGCATCCGCGTGCATAACAGCGTTGCTACAAAGTGAATTGCCTACCTAGATTATTCGGCAATTGGAGTCTCCGCATGAATTTGCAGAGGAGTGGGAGTTCAGTCAATTTCACCCCACGGTCTGCTGAGGTAGTTTCATTTGTTACTCCTCTGTTAAAGTAAGTGGAGGAGTCTTAATCTCGGCTTGTTAGGAGACACCGTGCCTGGAGGGTTGATCTCGAAGATATGGGCAGAATTGTTCCTCCTTTTTCTCCTCTCAGCGACCATCGCAAAGACTCAGCAACTAACCCTTCCCCATAACTCCATGCCACCAAAAGATGAGATTGAATTGAACGCGATTCTGATGGAATCGACGTTCATGATTCAAGGCCAGTCGGAACAAGGACCGACATTAGGCACCGTGTTTATAGTTGCTCGTCCAATTCCCAATACGATGCCAACACGGGGCTATTTTGTGCTGGTTACCGCCGCACATGTTTTGGAAGAAATGGTGGGCGATACTGCCACTCTCAATCTCCGTCGCCGCGTAGACCAGGGGAAGAATACTTGGGTTCAGGTTCCCTACCCATTGAAGATTCGGACGAACGGCCAGCCGAATTGGAAGAGGAACCCACAAGCCGACGTGGCGGTTATGTACATAATCCCCCTGCCTGATTCTCCTCTCAACTTGATAAAGCCGATTTCCTCGGACATGCTGGCAGACGATAAGATGCTTACCGACTATGATGTAAAACCGGGAGATGAGTTGAGATGTTTGGGCTACCCACTTGGCGTGGCGTCGAACGATGCAGGATTTCCGGTACTGAGAAGCGGGAGAATCGCGTCCTACCCTTTACTGCCAACGGAGAGTACTAAAACCTTCCTCCTCGACTTCCGGGTTTTCAAAGGCAATAGTGGCGGTCCCGTCTATTTTGTCGAACTGATGCGGCCTAAACCCCCAGCGTTCGAGTTTATGAGCTATCACTTCGTGATGGGCTTGGTATCGGATGAGGTTCTCTTCACGGAGCAATCGGGTGGTCCATACTCATCGCAAATGCACCAAACACAGCTCGGGTTAGCAAAGGTGGTTCACGCCAGCTTAATCAAGCAGACCATCGACATGTTGCCGCCTACGCCCTAGGCGCCCCGACCAGAATGGTACGCTTCGGAGCGACGGGAAGGGCCGCCTCTCTTCATTGGCGTATATTTCTGCAGATAATGTGCACTGGTTGAAGAGCTTAACGGCGGTACGGCACGAGGAAGAGGGCGGCGAGTTTCTTGTCGTTGCCGTAGATGTCGTCGAAGAAGTAGACCTGGCCGTCTTCCTTCACAATCGCGGTGCTGTAGACGATTAGCACGGGGATTTGGTTAGCAAGATTGACCTGCTGCTCTTTTTGGGCTTTGAAGGCGGCTTCCACACGATTGCGGTTCCAGCCTGGATTATTCCGCAATACCCATTCCGCCAGCGCCTTGGGGTCCTCGACGCGAATGCACCCGTGGCTGAAGTCCCTCCGCCTCTCACCGAAAAGAGACTGTGCGGGCGTAGAGTGCAGGTAAACGTTCTGGTCATTCGGGAAAATGAACTTGATCAGGCCCAAGGCGTTCTTCGGCCCGGGTTTCTGCCGCACCATCAGCTTCCCGGCGCGCAATTGTGCCAGAACGTCTTCGCTCACAACGCTGTCGGTCACCACCTGCCCGGAATAGGTGGCCACTTCAAAGTTGTTCTTTTGTAGGTATCCAGGATCCTTCGCAATCTTCGGAATAATCTCTCCGCGCAAGATACTGGGCGGCACATTCCAGTACGGCCAGAAAACTAAATATTTCATGTCTTCTTCGAGCACTGGCGTCTGGGTGCGCATGGCCCTCCCGACAACGACCCGCATAATCAGGGCCGGTTTTCCCGGCGCATCAAAAGCGCGCAGGACAAACTCGGGGATATTCACGACCACTGGTGGTTGAGCAAAATTGTGGGGGAGCCAACGCCAGCGCTCGAGCGCCAGCCGCAACTGTTCCACTCTATAGCTCATCGGCCGGTTCAACTCGGTGATCGTCTGTGGTCCGAGCTTACCTTGCGAGTCGAGGCCATGCCGCGTTTGAAAGTGTTTCACACTGTCGACCACATCGCCGGTATAGGCCTTCGCGCCTTCGGTCACCTGAAAGGAGGAAGGTAGGTCCCCAAGAAATTGCAACCGCTTCGTAAGTTTTTCTAATCCTTCGTAAGCCTGTCCCGGAACTATCGGCTTCGCCACCTGCGGAAGTGGATCTGGTATTTCCTGCTTCGCCATTTGCAAGTATCTCTCGAGTGCCACTAGTGTGCGCTGGTACCCGGGATACGGCGGTTCCACCTGAGCCAGAGCCTCCCGCACGTTTGGGGCTCCCACCACACTTTGCCAGAGGAACGCCCCCGGATCGTGCTTCTTCCGTTCGGGATCAAAATCTTTGTGCAGAACATTCGGGTCCACTTTGCCGAGGTGCAGGTCGGAGATATAGCGCACCGCGGAAACCGTCAGAGCCACATCAAATGTCAGCAGAGCCGATTCCGATGCACTTGATGGACCTTCAAGCGCCTTCAGCCTGTCAGGCCAGCGCGCCCCATCGTAGTCTTTGCTGTCTAGCCCCTTCTGCTCGGCCCCCTCAAGAATCCCAATCAATTCGACCGCCTGAGAAGTCGGCTTGGCGCCATGCGACCATCCGAGCTTGTAGCCCGCCTGCTCGTAAAATTCTTTCACAGCGGCGGTGTGTTCAGAAAAATTCGGCCACTGGAGATCGGCGAGCCTTCCACTCTCGACAAGTCGCCGCAACTCCTCCTGCTGAGCAGGACTCAGAGACTCTCCCGGACCCTGCGCGTTCCTTACGGCAACCTCAGTTGTAGTTCCGCCAGAGGAGATGGTGCCTTTTGAGCAGGCCGCGAAGACTAGCCCCGTCGCCAGAAACAAAAGCGCGCGATTACTCATGGTTTGCCTCATTCCCTTTCTCGGAGTCTCGGCTCGGAGCCTGTTGCGCTGCCGGCCTTTTCTACCCTTGCTCGCCTGTGCTCCCTCGGAACACAGCAAATCATACGCGAGAGAGGATATTTTGCTCACCTGGTTTCCGTCAGAAATCGGGCCTCCGTCAGCCTCCGCTCACAATGGCCAATGACCCGTTGGCCAGAAGACCGTCCGGAACCAGTCAAAAATGAAGGTATGTTGAAGGGAATGAATCGCGGCTCGTGCCGGTGTGCGCAGCAAACAGGCTTTCATATCCGCACCAAGAACCCTGCTTGCTCCGCACACCCCATAATGGCGGCCAACACACGTGTTAGGAACATACTACCCTCAACGCTGACAAAGTGATAGCTCTCTTTTCCGGGCTGGACTCCGTTATCTACATGGATGGGAACTGCGGTACTCTATTCTCGCAAATTCTCAGGGAGGTGCCATGCGTCCACTCGGCGTTACTCTTTCGGCCTACTTTCAGTTCTTTCGCTCCGCACTCTTGGCCATTTTTGCGCTCGGCACATTGTTTGTGGGTGGTATGGCATCGCGCCTTGCCGCAGTCGCTGCTGAAGGCAACGCAGTCCAGCGGCTCCTCTCCAGCTTCGGCCATTTTCTCGCCATGGCATTCCTGATCTGCGCGGTAGTTATGGCTGTCCTTGGCATTGGCCTGCTGATGGGCCAGAATTGGGCTCGCTCTCTCACGGTGATTTTTTCCGGACTGGGGGTGCTGCTCCTTCTGCCCAGGACCATCCACCTGCACCCTATCTCCACTCTTTTCGCGGCGCTCAACCTTGCGGTCCTCATCTACCTCTTACTGCCGCCAGCCCGCGCCTATTTCGAGAGAAAGAATTCCACTGCAATCAAGCCAGCGTAGAATGTTCTCCGTTGGATCTTGCATTCCGGCACGCGAACTCATAACCTGACTGACTCATGTCCGATATCACTCCCCAATTCCTAGCCATCGGCTTTATCTACTACGTGGTATTTCTTTTCTCGACCACCTGTCATGAAGCAGCACACGCTCTCGCGGCAAAAATTGGGGGCGACAATACTGCCGACCTCGGCGGTCAGGTCTCCCTGAACCCCATTCCTCATATCCGCCGCTCGCCTTTCGGCATGGTGGTTTTCCCTTTGCTCAGCTTTTTCCTGCTTCACGGCGGCATGATCGGGTTTGCCAGCGCGCCTTATGATCCAACTTGGGCGCGCCGTCACCCCCACCGGGCCGCTCTGATGGCACTCGCAGGTCCGGCGACAAATTTCTCGCTCATGATTCTAGCTGCCATAGCCATTCATGTCGGAACCTCCCTGCACCTGATTCAGTGGAGCGCCTCCGGCCGGCCGCAAGGATTGCCGGCGGTGATTTTGTTTATCCTCTTTTCCCTCAATCTTCTTCTTGGCGTGTTCAACCTTCTCCCCGTCCCTCCGCTCGATGGAAGTTCGGTTGTCATGCTGCTCATGAGCGAGGATCGGGCTCGCGGCTATCTCGACTGGATTCGCGCAGGCACGTTCGCCATGCCCGGCATTCTGGTGAGCATCATCATTTTCAACTATATCTTTCCCCCGATTGAGCGGTTCGTCCAATCGCTGCTTTTATGAGAACGCTGACAACGAAGATACTATCTGAGTTCGAGAGAGTCGCATCGCTGACAACCTCAGAGCAACATGTGCCTGGAGAGCCGGAGGATTTTAAGCTTGTCGGGAGCGGGTGCGACGGTATCTCAGGCCAGTTCGGGCCTGAGGTGCGCCTTGTTGTCCGAGCTTCACCAATCCAGATCGTCTGCGGCCTATCGCTGGGTATTCACAACTCACGGCTCGCTGGAATTTAGGGCATAGACTTCGGTGGAGGTGTAGAGATGGAAAACGATAGGAGACTCGTCCGGCGCTAAGCCAAACCACGAGATTAATTGTCCCGCCATCTTCTGCAGTGGTTTTAGATCCACCACGGTTGACCGGGAATGATCTGAGATCCTCACCTTGTCAATCGACGGGTGCTCATGAAATATACAACTGAAGTACAGCGCCTGGGAATCCTTCGACCAGCTGATGTCGTCTCCGGACATATCTTCTGCGAGCTTCTGCCACCGGTGTTCTTTCAGGTCGAAGAGTTGTACTCCCCGATTATCGCGCTGCATCGCCGCAATGTATTTGCCGTCCGGCGACCACCGCGCGGTTCGGAACTTTTCTGAGTCAGGAAGGGTTCGGACGCGTCCGGTCTCTAAATCGACCAGGAAAATCCCACAAGAATTATCTGCTTCGCAATAGACCCGCCCATAGGCAATGGTCATTCCATCGGGAGACCACGTCGGTGCGCCTTGACTATCATCTCCCATGGCGGCTTCACGCGGAGTGCCCCCATCTCGTCCGACAAGGTAGATTCTCCAAGGTTTCCCGGGCAGCCGCCCCATGAAAGCAATCTGGCTCCCGTCAGGGGACCAGGAGGAAAGAGCCACTTCCATTGGAGGACCCACGACCCGCAGGGCTTGGGACCCATCCGCTCTGCTGCGCCACAAGGAGCGATCTTGCGTCAAGCTGTAGCTCATCCACTGTCCATCATGCGAAAACGAAAGATATTCCGCCGAAAGACCAGGCAGATAGTTCTGAAAAGACCTTTCCCTCGCGTTATAGCGAAGAAGTTCGCCACGATTCGTGTTCGAGATCAGAAAATATAGTCGTGACCCATTTTTTCCGGACGCCAAGGATTGGATCCGGCCAAGATCGATCGACAACTCCTGTGGGGTTCCCCACCGCCCGGTCCGGAACAAGCGCTGATCGCCCAAGTGGGAGGTGGCTTCGCCCACATTCTGCGCAACGACGTATGCAAAGTCTCTGCCATCTCCTGTCCACGTCCAGTCTGTGCAGCAGGGGGTATGTAGAGGAAGTTTCACGGCAACGCTACCGTCGAATGCTCCGGTGTCACCCGAATCGATTTCCCAGCTAGTGGAGGCAAGCGTCATCTCGTTCTGCGCAACGACGCGAATTCGGCGTCCATCGGGTGACCAGATGATGTTTACGGCTTTTGCATCAAAAGACCAGACCAAGTGCGGTTCGTGTCCTTCTGGGTCCGTGAGATAAAGGTGATTACCGACCGTGAAGGCAATCTGCTTGTTGTCGGGAGACCAGCGCGCAAAAGCACAATGGACTTGCCCCACCTTCGTTGGCGTTCCGCCCTGCGCCGGCAGCTTCCACAGCTGCCCATTCGGGTCAATTCCTTCCGGAGCTGTAATCAGCAAGGTCTTCCCGTCCGGTGAGACATCCGCGAGCACAGCATTCCCGAAAAGCATAGGAATGGGGCGTACCGGCCCTCCCTCGATGGACACCGAGGCCAGCGTTCGGTTCGTTCCAGCCGATTCATTGAAGAAGAGCGTCATTCCGTCGGTACGCAGGTCCTCCTTAAATCGTCCGTCGCTGGTGAGCTGCACGAGTCCTGCCGCCCTGACCCCGGCAGCGGACTTGGCCCCCGGTTGCAGAACTGCCACTATTCCCATCAGAAGGACAAGGATTCCGACTACAGCGGCAATGGACCACCTCCGAAACCACAGCGCGGAAGCTAAACTCTGGTCCTTGGCCTGGTCACCTTCGCTTTCCAATTTTTTCAGTGAAAAGAAGAAAGAAGAGGGTGCCTGATCAGCCCAAGCGATTGAAGAAACAATAGCTGGATGCTCGGCTCCGCCAGGTCCTTGCCCATTATGACCATTGCTCGGAGTCGCCTCCATTCCAGCCTTGTCGCTTTGGCCTGGGAAAGGGTTCCCCTGATCATCTGCGGCCTTCTGGGAGAAACTTCCTGAGACTTGATCTAGATCAGGATGATCGAAAGACTCCAGCCAGCTCGCTAGTTCTCCCTGATACGCGAAAACGCGCGCTTGCTTGGATCCAGGAAACCGGTGCACCGGCATGCCTCGGTTTTCCGCCCAGCGCATGGCCGTCCGTTTATCGCGCTTAAGGAACGCAGCAATTTCCTTCCAGGACTCAAGGATCTTGGGATCGCGGTCTGGCACAAATACACCGTTCTCTGACTACTAATCAATGATCGGGGAGCGATTCCGGGGGACTTGGGGACGATGTCAGCTTCTGTCGTCTCGTGTCACTTGCCAGACTCTATAACAAAGTTCCATAAGGAACAAGATTCAACAGCGACTCGGCTTGTTGCGTTTGAGTGATGTGTGTAAGGCCAAGTGTCGCCTTCAGGACTACCCATGTCAGGTCTAGATTCTAGGGCTGCCTCATCCACCAGCCTCGTTGCGGCACGCCATTTCCATGGCGGCACTTTTCGCCGGGCACGTCAACTTACTGAGTTTGTTTTGCTGCTCTTGACCACATTGGGCATGGCATTCCTCACAGTCGCTTGTGGGGGAGGTGGCAATAGCGGTGGAAGTGGTAGTTCGACACAAGCAACTTCTTTGGCCGTAGCAATCACGGATTTGCCGACGGCAACGGCGGCAAACGTGAAGGTGACAGACCCGGATGGCCAAATAATTCAGGTGACGTCCAGTCACACTATCAACGCAATACCCGGAGCATATACCATCACCGCTGCCCCCGTTGTAGTGGGTACGAGCACATACCACGCCACCCAAACCACGCAGACGGTGACTGTCATAGCGGGTGCCACTTCAACAGTGACAGTTGATTATTACAATATCATTCCAAATACGACCAAGATTCTCGACCAGACTGGGGCGCAGAGTCTCATAGTGTCTCCCGATGGCACCACGCTGACCATCAGCAACGCAAGCGAAGTTGCCCTATCCCTCCAGCCTGGCGATGTCCTTGTAATCACTCCGGTCAGTGTGGCGCCAAACGGGTTGCTTTTGAAAGTCGTTACGGCAGCGAACAACGGTTCCTCAATTGTCATCGCTAGTACGCCTGCTACGTTCGCAGATGAGGTTATCCAGGCTCGTTTCGGAGTCGATATTCCACTTGTTCTAACCAGTAAGTCCGCAGCCTTACGAAAACACGCAGGGTATGAAATACGAACAATTGCCTCGGGGCAATCTCAGGACGGATCACTAGCAAATCCGTGTGCTGCCGCTGCTCAATCGCTGTCTTTACCGTTCAATTACTCTCTGCCGCCAGACCAAAATCAGAATACACTTACTGCCTCCGGAGAACTGGATTTCTGTAATTTACATGTTGACTATGACATCCGTCCTCTGAGCACTTACGCAGTGGCGACGGTCAGCCTACAGCAGTACTCAGACATGGTCGTACAGGGGCAATATTCGACCTCTATTGACTGGAGCGAATCGCTCGATCTTTCTGATCTCGAAACCCAGGTAAAATGCCTTGGCAATGAAACTTGCCAGGCCGTTCTGGGCCTATCCGAAAGTGTCGGCAATGCGGCCGCAATTGTCAAACCTGTCCTTACACCATTTGTCGGCATGCAAGGTTCAGCATCCGGCGGGCTATACCTCGGGGGCGCAGAAGCAGGACTCTTTCAAGCCGGCCTACAAGTTCAAGGTGTAACGCCATCCCCGGTTTACAGCGGCACACCCCAACAAATATCGTATCCAACTGCGGTGGATGGAACGCTTGATGTCAAAGGGTATTTTGGTGTTACGTTAGGCTTCCGGCTGTTAGGTTCGATTACATTCCATGTGGATCCGAGGGCGTACGCAGAACTCAAAGCAGACACTGGCGCGAACCCTTGGTGGACCCTTTGGCTGGGCGAGGAGGCAGATGCCGGGCTCACGCTCAGCTTTCTGGGCTTCGGAAACAGCGAACATGATACGCCAGAGTACACCATATATTCCGGCCAGCTTGCACAGGCATCCGGGCCATATTCCGGCCAGCCAACATTAAACTCGGTCACCCCAGACACTGCCGCGCAGTACAGTCCCTCGCTGACGCTCTCCATCTCCGGAACGAACTTTGTTCCGGGGTGCCACGTCATCTTTAATGGTTTCCCTTTGTCCACGGTATATTCCGATCCTACCTCGCTAACTGCTCTAGTGCCCGCCAGTCTTCTCGGCACAGCCGGCTTGTACTCGCTGGATGTTTCAAATTCAAGTATCACAGGCACAACCTCGAACACGCTTTCGTTTACTGTGATTGCTGGCAATCCTGTCCCCTCGATTTCGTCACTGTCTCCCAGCTCACTGGCAGTTGGTTCCGCTTCGCAAACATTGATGATCTACGGAGCAGGATTTACTTCGAGTTCGACCGTAACTTTCAACGGGATGCCGCATGCACCAACATTTGTTAGCGCTGCTCAACTCTCAATTTCGCTTAGTGCGAGTGATCTCGGCACCGCCGGAAGCTTCCCTGTTGTCGTCAAGAACCCTCAGCCAGGTGGTGGTAACTCAAATACTGCCGAATTGCTCGTTGTCAGCGGGCCCTCCGGGACCGTGACAATCAGCCCACTTTCTGCCTCAGTGCCCGAGGGAGGACTCCAGACATTTTCCGCAACGGTTGCAGGTGGGGGTGGAGTTAACTGGAGTGTGGAGGAAGGATCTCAGGGCGGAACAATCACCAGTGCGGGAGTCTATTCGGCGCCTTTAACTACTGGGACTTTTCATGTACTCGCGACGAACGGCACAAACTCATCCTTTACTGCCACCGCGACCGTCACCGTCGTACCTTCACTGTCACCTGGGATCATTTCAACGGTCGCAGGAGGAGCATCCCTCTGTGCGCAACGATCAGATTCAATTGGAGATGGATGCCCGGCTACCCAAGCTTGGCTGACTAATCCAACGGGGGTAGCCACAGATCACTCCGGCAACCTCTACATTGCGGACAGCTCTAACAACAGGGTCCGGGTAGTCAACGTCCAGAACTTCCCCATTACAATAGCGGGGGTAACGATCCAGCCTGGAACCATAAGCACAGTCGCAGGAAATGGAGCTCAAGGCTACCTCGGGGACAATGGCCCACCGACGAGTGCTGAATTGAACGCACCTGGACATTTGACCCTTGATGCAACCGGGAATATCTTCATTTCAGATTCCTATAATTACGTTGTCCGCCTTGTAAATCTCCAAACGGGCCCCATTACTTATGCTGGCGTGACAATTCAGCCCAATACCATCGCCACGATTGCTGGTGGTGGGACCGGCTGCCCAAGTGAAACTGACGGCGTCGGCGATGGTTGCCCTGCCACTGCAGCCCAGATGAGTTTGCCGGATGGGATCGGATTAGACCGAAGCAACAATCTCTTTATTGCTGACTTCTATGGGGAACGCATACGAAGGGTAGACGCCTCAACCGGGGTGATCACCACCGTCGCCGGTGACGGCTATGGCGGATTCTCAGGCGATGGGGGCCCGGCCACTTCGGCCGAGTTATTTGATCCGTCGCGTGTATCCGTAGACGCCAACGGAAACCTCTATATCTCAGACTACTACAACAATCGGGTGCGCAAGGTTGACGCTTTGACAGGTGTCATTTCGACTTTTGCGGGTACTGGTAATTCAGGATACTCCGGCGATGGCGGAGCGCCCGCGAATGCGGAATTCGAGGGCCCTCTCAGCGTTGTCCTCGACTCCAGCGGCAATGTGTACATCGCCGACGTGGGCAATCAACGCATTCGTGTGGTTAACACGCAGCCGAGTGCCGCCACGCTCCTGGGTGTGCCGGTACCGCCTAGTGTCATTGCTACCGTCGTTGGCGACGGTTCTACAGGTTATTCGGGGGACGGCGGCCCGGCGACCAACGCAACGATAGACGACCCGACAGGGCTCTGGTTTGACAAATCCGGGAATTTTTATTTCGCGGATTCCCTTAATGGCGTCATCCGGGAGGTGTCTGGACCATGAGTAGGAAAGGTGAAATTAGCACAAGGATAGCCAATCGGATTGGGATAAGTATGATAACGCTGGCGCTGACGGCATTGCTTTGCGCTGGGCAGCAGGCCACAAAAAAACTCACAAACCACGACATCACGGAAATGGTGTCACTGGGCCTCTCCGACGACGTTGTCGTCGATAAAATCCACGCTGCGGAGGCGACGGACTTCGACACCAGTCTCGAAGGGATGAAGGCGCTGAAAGCAGCCAAAGTGTCGGACAACGTCATCCGCGCGATGATCAATCCGCACCCTGCATCTGCGGGAAATACGGGCTCTATAGCCGACCCCAAACAGCCCGCCAAAGGCGACCCAAACGACCCGAGTTCCGCACACGATCCGGGCATCTACATGTACGCGAAGACCAGAGACGGAGTGAAGTTAGTCATGCTCGAACCCACCGTTTATTCACAAGGCAAAAGCGGGGGAGTGTTTAAGTCAGCTATGACATATGGCATCGCCAAGGTGAAATGGAAGGCCGTTGTCGAGGGACCTCACGCCAACACCAAGAGCAGCGATGGGGGCATGAGTTTTTATTTTTACTTTGAAGAGACGAGTGCAGGCCTGAGTCATGCCTCCTTTGGAGGAACAACCACCCCGAATGAGTTCACGCTGTTGAAGTTCGATGAGAAGAAAGACTCGCGCGAAACCGTGGTCATGTCCGCAAATGCGTTCGGGAGCTCCAACGGGACGGACGAAAAGGCCAACATCCATTTTTCCTTCACAAAATTGCGGCCAGGCATCTACAAAGTGATGCCGAACTCACCATTGCAACCCGGGGAATATTGCTTCTTGAGTTCCGCAGGGATTGGCACCTACGGGGCGGGATCGGCGGGGGCAAGCCGCCTCTTCGACTTTGCAGTCCTGCCTGGCGATTAGAAGCGACGCTGGGTTTTAGGGAGAAAGGAACCCATTATGAGATCGGATAATCCGTCGACTCGCAATTCCGTTGCCCACCGAATGCAACTGTTCGTTATCGCACTTGGCGTATCACTTTTTGCCTTAGGAAACCCAGCCTTCGCCTCCGACTGGAAAGAGGCCCTGAAAGGATCTCTCGAAGCGACCTATCCCCTCACCCACCGTGCGTCTCTGTCTCCGGACCGAATCACCCAACCTGGCGTAGTCCTGGTTATCGAAAAGCCAGGGATCGCCGCCGACCCCTCTTCCGACGCCCGCTTTTCGATCACCTATGTTAAGAACGGGCAAATCTCTGAACAGGGCGGGGCTGCGGCGGGGATTTTCGGCAAAGTGAACACGCGGGTGTTCAAGCCAGGGGAAAAAGTTTATGTCATCGACATTAAGATTGGCGACGACTACGTCATGCTGGAATTGCTTTCCTGTGACATGTTCGAGGTCGAGCACCACGGTTCCACAAGGCAGACTCGCTACAAGGCCGCCCTGTCATTCAAATTCGATAAAGATTCACTTCCGGTCCTGGATGCCGCGAAGGTCAAGACCGATATTACGCCCGTTGTAGCCACTGAGACAGAGGCTGCGGCCCAAAACACAAAGACAATTTCGCTGGGTCAAACTCCTGCGGAAGTGGAAACAATCCTTGGAAAGCCAGAAAAGGTCGTGAACCTCGGGCCGAAGATCACTTACATCTATAAAGATATGAAGGTCATTTTTCAGGATGGAAAAGTTGCCGATGTTCAATGAGTTTGACCCACGACCAGGCTGCTCCTACGGAGTTCAGGGCACCGGAGAGAACTCGCGCCTGCGATGGAATCAGTCGGGAACCTTTCAAATGGTGGGCCGGCAATTCGGCCACCAATTTGAGGATGGCATGACAGAAGGGGAAAGATCATGACAGGAGCCGCAATTCGCATCTCACTTTTCGCCGTCGCGATCCTGCTGGGTGCAATAGCCTCTAAGACGCAGCAATCCCCAGAGAAAGTCACAAATTACGGTAAGGCCACTTGGACCGTGGTGGAGCCAGGACATTCCTCGGGCGAGCTGACATTCCGCCAAGACGGGACTGTTCTCTATCACGAAAAGGTCGTCTATAAATGGGAGCTGAAAAGGGGTGGCTTCCAAGGGACACCGACGATCCGGTTTGCGCCACCGGCACCACACAGCGGTCAGATCGCAATCTTGCGTTGGGATGAATCCCGGGGAGGTATCGGAGGATTACTACTGGATTCACATTCCGGCCGGGTCACTGCCGCTGAAGTCCTGCCCCATTTATGGACTGTCGTTCAGTGGGCAAGTTGGTCGCCCGATGGTCGCTTCGTGCTATTCGTGGCAAGTGGAGAGGTCACCATGGGCGACATGATACTAGTTGATGGAATTTCCGGAAAAATCCAGGAAATACATTATCGGGATTTCACACGTGACCATGGACGCAGTGAATTGCAGCTCGCAGGGTTTGAGAGTTTGGAATGGCTGTCACCGAATAGATACCTTGTCCCAATCACCGTCCGTTGCAACATGTACGAAGCAAAAGACTGTGAGCCAAGCCGAGTGCTATCGAAACATATTGCAGAGGTCGACGTACCCTCCCTAGCCATGCACTATTCGATACCACAGCCGGTGAAGTAGCCGTCCATCACCGATTCCGGAAGGATCGGCCGGGGAGCATGCCGCCAGTGTCATCTCCTATCGTCTTCTCTCACTTGCCAGGTTCACCAGAAAGCCACACAAGGAGAAAATTAGTCCACTTTCAAGCGTTTTCCAAGCTCAAGGGAGTGTATTCGATGATCTTGATGGACAGCGTTCCAACCGTATTAGCATTTATCGCTGTGTACGCCTCGTACTTTCAGAGGAACGACACTTTGATGTCCTTGAAGAATGGTGTCCCGCCGGAGTAATGTACGAGGGCGTAATTCACGGATCTCATAGCCTCGATGGTGGGAATTGATTCCTGAAGACTCTGCCCGGGAGGGGCGACAAGGACGAAGGGCGCTCCGTTCCGCATTTCCCATTCCGTGATGGTGGATACGTGCTTATCAAAATCGATAGAAAAATGATAAGAAGCAGGCGAGTTTGGCCCACCGTAGTTGAGGAAAATATTATGATCAAAATAAGGCTGGACGCCCAAGGCCCAAAAGAGGTAGCCATTGCAGCCGAGTTTATCCACGTGAACTGATTTGAGAAACTTGGCGGCATCACGCGCCCCAGTGACCAGCCCGAGTTTTTGTACCACGGCGAATGAGAGAGTCTACATCCGAGGAGTTGCACCTAGAGGCAAGGGTTTGCTGAAGGCGTCACGGTGCAGCAGGAAGTCCTTTCTCCTTCCACTGGCGCAATTCGCTAAACCCCCGCTCAACCTCAAAATCACTTCATGCGACCGACATAGGACTGGAACTCTTGAAAGCGGGAGAAAACCTGCGACCAGAGAATAAACCCAACCAGGAAAAAGACTGCGCCTGCGATGGCAAAGAGAGAGGCGGCGACAAATCCAATCTGCCTGGCCTGATTGGTACTCGATTGCGGGCCACGTGCTGACCTGGAGCCAGGAGTGACCCTTCTGAGAAAGTTTGACGCAATCGTCGTATGCGACTCGCGGACGGCACAGGACGAATTCGTGCTCGTCACGAATTGGCAACAATAATCTGTTCATGTCTCAGATTCAAGATTCATTAAATCCACGGAGAGCCTACGAGCGATCACGCTGTCCATGTTAAGTCCCTCCGGACTGTTTCTGCTTTTATCTTTTGTTTCATTTGCGCCGAATGTTCTGTAACTTGTTCACCAATCATCTTGATTTTCAAGGCCAAGCGCGTGTCCAGAGAGTTTCTCACGAACTGAGCTAAGCCATTCGGATTCCCTAGGGTGAAGCTCCGGATGAACTGTCCCTGACTGATCCGGCGCCTTTTGTGATCTTGGCCGTATTATCCAAGGCCGGTCAGCACCTAGGGCGCAATAAGCCATCCAGTATTTCGTTTGGACAAACACACACCCACTCGCTCCCGAAGGCCACTCCCCGCCAGCCAATGCCTAGTTCAGCTTCGCGTACTCCGCTTTAGCAGCCACGAAAATGGGAATGTCAGGGTCGGCGTATTTCCAGAGTGTGAGGAAATCCTGAAAAGCAGATCTGGCTTTGGCGCCCTCACCCTGCAGAGCGTAGGCTCTTCCCATTTGGAGATGGGCGAGTGCCCCGATCGGTTCGTTTAGCACAATTCCGCGATGGTCGAGGATTTTCTGGAACTCGGCAGCGGCCTCTCTGCCCTGATGAGCAGCTAGATAAGTTTCGCCGCGCACATAGATGGGATACAGCCCTGACTGTAAACCGAGGTCATACGGTGCTGCGGTCTGGAGGACCTGCATAGCTCTGGAAGAATCGTTGTGGCAAATCGCGAGTTGAGCGCGAACCGTTGGTAGGTAGTTAAAGTGAATAAGAGTATTTTCCGGGGACCGCTTACCCAAGTCATCCGCCAACCTCTGCGCCCGTCCGGCATCGCCTGCGAAGGCCAAGGCCAGAGCCGCTACAAACTGCACACGCTGCCCGGTCGAAAGGCCGAGCGCCGACGCAGCCCGCTGTCGGGCTTCTACGGCATTACCAAAGACGGCTTCCCGCAGGGCCGCGTTGGCCAAATAGCCCGCTGCAACCTCTTTTTCTTCTGTCCGCTCGGCGGATTCTACCGCTCGGCGGGAAAATTCACGGGCCATTCCTAGCTTTCCAGAATAAGCGGCAGTATCGCTCTCGTACGCCAGCAACATGTCTTCCACTCCTGGCTTGCCCGTACTCCAGGCGATCTGTTGTTGCATGCTTGATGTATCATTTTGCAAGAATGCGAGCTTGTAAAGTTTCACGCGCAGCCAAAAAGAACTGGAGTTTTTCGCGTTCGCCTCCTGCGCAATCGCATGAGCGTCCTGGAGGCGATCCAGATAAAGATAGTTGTCGATGAGTTCGCCATAATCGGGAGGGCTCTCGGTCTGAAGCTGGACGGCTTTGCGCCTTTGCGCAAGAGCTTCTTCATATTGGCCGAATGAAGCGTAGAGATCGCTCAGGTTGTCCGGTGGCACCCAATCTCGCGGGTAGGCATTCGCCCACAGCTCACAAACTTGCCGGGCCTTCTCTAAGTCGCCGAGCACGACGGTTTGGTAATGCGACTCGATGTAGAACCTCTCCTGCTCGCTCACTCGTTCGCGCAGATTGTAGGCTTTTCTCGTGTTCTCCGCCGCAAGGACGCCCTGCTTGAGATTCGCATAACTGGTTCCAAGCGAAGCATAGGCCATGGCAAAATTTGGGTCCATTTGGATGGCCCGCTGGAACAGCGGTATGGCAGCAGCGGGGTCGAAAACGTCCCCATCAATGTATTTTCGTCCAAGGCTGTAGGCCTGCAGCGCTTCGAGCGAGGAAGTGGTGGCCTGCGCGAGCGGCGTATCAAACTTTTGGACACTGGCAAGCGATTCGCCCAACTTATTTCGGATTTCTGCTGCTGCGGTTCCCAAAGCATCGAGGACATGGTTCTTATCACTCGCCCGAGCTTCCGTGCTCGCGAGGGATTCTCCATTCGAGCAGTTCACGGTCTTCAGAATCAGACTGTACTGCGTGCCAATCTGTGCAATCGAACCTTCGATGACAGCCTTGCTCCCTGTCCGTTGGCAAATCTCCTCCGAAATCTTCGGCGTGAGCTTCGTCTCCGCTGGTTGCCCCATCAGGCGCAAGGTCTGCTGAATGTGCTGGTCGGAAATAAGACTGAGGAAGGGTGATTGTTCGAGTTGCACGGTCAGTCCCTGCCGGAGCGTACCGTCGAACACAGAATCTCCGGTTGTGTTTGTGAAGTCAGAAAGCACAATGGTGTCTTTCTCCGTCAGAGAATTCTTTCTCCGTGAGAAATAGATCGATCCCGTTATGGAAGCGCCCAGAATCACTGCCACGGGAATCACAATCTTCCAAGGTATGCTGCGCTTTCCGACGACTTGAGTGACATTTGTCGATGACAGAGGCACACTTTGCACAGGTGGGGATTTTCTCAACACAGGTTGTGGCCCGAGCTCGGCAACTATTTGCGGAGCAACAGGCGGATCCGTATTTTGTCTCGAGAGCGTATTTGCAACCTCCATCGCTGACGAGCAACGGGCATTGGGGTCGCGCTGGAGGCAGCGAATGATCGTCTGATCCCAGGCATCGCTCAATTCTGGTGCGAACCGTTTGGGAGGCACGATTGGATCGGAAAGTCTTTTTGCGGCTGAGGCCAGCGGTGTATCTGCCGGAAATGCGTGTTCTCCTGTCACCATCTCGTAGATAATCAGCCCGAGTGCGTAGATGTCGGCCTGCTTGGTGACTTCTCTTCCTTCGATCTGTTCAGGCGCCATATACGCCGGCGTGCCAAACACCCCTTGCGTTGCCGACAGATCCAGGCTCTTGTTCCGATCCCCTTCAGTGCGGAGCGCCAGGCCAAAATCGGTAATCACACTGCGGGTTTGTCCCTGGTCTGCGTCCGGAGCGAGAATCACGTTGCCCGGCTTCAGGTCCCGATGCACGACTCCCGCACGGTGGGCCGCCTCTAACCCCGAGGCGATCTGTTCGATCACCGGCAGAGCTTCTTCGATCCTGAAGCGGCCTGCTCGCCGGATGCGATCGGAGAGTGTCTCTCCCCGCAGAAGCTCCATGCTCACGAAAAGAACGACGCTCTGTTCCGCGCCCTCCGATTTCTTGTGCCAGAAAAGGTCAAACACCCGGCAGATATTCGGGTGGGTTACCCTTCGTGCCAGTTGCACTTCCCGCTTGAAGCGTTCCAGAGAGTTCTTCTGCCGCAAGATCTCCGGCCGGATCGTCTTGATCGCTAAATTTTCCTTTAGAACCAAATCCTCCGCTTCATACACCTCGCCCATTCCGCCCGCGGCAATGAACCGTACGATGCGGAAGCGTTCGGCGAGCACTTCTCCAGGTGCAAACTGCTTCACCGGTGGTTCGGGAACGAGCCGATCTTCCGCGAAAGGAGGGGTGGAGAGGAATTTTCCCAGTCTGTCCTGTTCCGCGAGCAGCCGCCGGACTTCCTCGCGCACGACGTCGTCAGTGGTTTTTCGCTGCAGGAACGCGGCACGATCAGCGGAATCACATTCGAGTGCCTCGCCGTACAGCTCTTTAGCGCGTTCCCACTGTTCCGGGGACATCCCCATCCTTTTGCCTCAATTCGCAGTGCAGCCAGGCCTTGGCCATCGACCAGTCCCTCTTCACGGTCTTCGAAGAAATTCCCAGAAATTCAGCGGTCTCCTCGACACTCAATCCCCCAAAAAAACGCAACTCCACAATGCGGCCCTGGCGGTCATCGAGCTTCGACAAACGTGCCAGAGCCTCATCCAATTTCAAGAGCTCCTCGGAGCGTTCTGGGGAAAAAACCAGCGCTTCGTCAAGGGGCAGCACTTCCTTCACTCCGCCCCGCTTCTCCCGCAGGTGGCCCCTTGCGTGGTCGATCAGGACGCGCCTCATCAGTTGCGAGGCGACTCCAATAAAGTGGGATCGGTTCCGCCAGTTCACGTCTTGCTGCTTCACGAGTTTCAGGTAGGCCTCGTGTACCAGGGCCGTGGTTTGTAGGGTGTGGTCCGGTCGTTCTCGGCTCATGTGGTTTCTGGCCAGACGTTTCAATTCCTCGTAGACCAGAGGCACAAGCTTCTCTCCGGCTTCCTGGTTCCCACAGGCAAGCTCTGATAATAGAAGGCTTACGTCTGGCGACGACGGCTCCATCGCTCGCTCTCCAGTGTGGTGGCCTGAAATGGCCGCCATTCTATCCCAGTTCTTTGCTAAACCCCATTGTTTCATTCCTTAAGATGACCTCCGCCTGAGGTGGGCCTCTCCGTGATGGCTTTTTTGGTCGAAATGACCCCATTGCCAGGGAAACGTCGCGCTTAATAAGTAAGGGCGGAAGCTTCTGTTTCGACCTGCGTAGAGATGGCAATGCCAGAAGGAGATGAACTAATGCTCACCGATCGTTTTACCTTTGCCCAATTCAGTTCGGCAGCCTCACGGAAGGGAACTCTTGCCCTCTGTTTGGCCCTGTGCTTGACTGCGATGGTTTTTCCGGCCAGCGGACAAGAGCCCCACATCATCAAGTTCGATGCGCCAAATGCGGGCGCAGGCAACAGTCAGGGCACCGATCCGCTGGGTATCAATTTTCTAGGGACAATTACTGGAAACGTAACTGACAGTAACTATGGGACTCACGGTTTCGTTCGCTCTCCTGCCGGGCAATTCACCAATTTTGATATCCCCGGTGCGGATCCGGTGGTAGGGTGCACCTGCCCCGATGCCATCAACGACTTCGGGGTTGTCACCGGCTACTACATTGACACCAACGGTGTAAGTCACGGATTTGTGCGCACTCCCGATGGCACAAACACAGAATTCGACGATCCTGGAGCGGGCTCACTCGCGAATCAGGGCCAGGGTACCACCCCCCAGCAGATCAACAATTTCGGAGCGGTCACGGGATATTACATTGACGCCAACGGCTTGAGTCACGGCTTCGTGCGCACTCCCGACGGTAAGATCACTAACTTTGATGAACCAGAAGCCGGCACAGGGGCTTACCAGGGCACAACTGCCGGGAGCATCAATGACTTCGGGTTGATTGCAGGATACTACACGGACGGAAACTACTTCGACCATGGTTTTCTGCGCACCCCCGACGGCAAATTTACTTCGCTTGATGCGCCCGGTGCGGTGACGAGTTCCTTTGGCACCATCGTTTACAACTTAAACGACTTGGGCACGGTTGCTGGATACTGGTTTGACGTGAACTACGCGGCACACGGATTCCTGCGCACCCTCGACGGCCATTTCACCTCGTTCGAAGCGCCCGGCGCAGGCACGGGCAGCTCCAATAGCGGTTACACAGAAGGCACTTTTGTAACTGCCCTCAATCTGGAGGGAGCGACAACAGGGTTCGGTATTGACACGAACGCGGATGCGAGTTCCTTCGTGCGCACAAGCAACGGGAAAGTCACCACATTTACCATTCCCGGTCAGATCCTTGGAGCTGGCAATGACTATGGCTCGGTTGGCTTGGCGATCAATGCGGAAGGGATCGTCGTGGGACGATGGCGCGACACGAACTACGCAGTGCATGGGTACATCATGATTCCGAAAACGAACTGACCGCAAAGCCCCAGGCAATGCAGCGGTCTTTGTGGATGGGAGGGAGGCCTCGATCGAGGCCTCCCTCAGCCGATGCGACCAACAAAACGAGCAGTTGCACATTGATCTCCGTGCCGACTTACGAGTGACAGGGCGCAGATGGGCTATCCGACTCTTTCGTTAGCCCCAGCCATTGCTAAACAGATCGAACTTCGAGCGAACCCCGAGCAAGGATAAATTCATGAGATATGAAAAACGACTTCTAAAATTCATCATGAACTGGCTGATCGTGACGAGTCTCTCGTTGAGTCTTCACACCGATTTGGCCAAAGCACAGAATCGCGCATCGAATTACACCTTTCTATTGGCGTCGGGCATTCTCTGCACTTCAAATGACACTGCCAGTTGCCCGGCTGTTGCGAAGTCAGCAAAGGGCGACAGCTACGAGTTGAGCGGCGCAGGCACGTTCGACGCGCAAAACAAGTCTGTGAAGGCAACCGGAACATTTACGTACAAGGCCCCGAATGGCGCGGTGTTAGAGTCGGGTGTCTGGATCGCGAGCGAACTGGTTTGCTTTAATTCCTACGGCATGGACGCTGGTGCGTCCTCGCACCGCGGTATGCCGTTTAAACCCGCCGGAATCGATCCCAGAAGGACGCAATTTGCACCCAATCCCATGCCGCTCGGCGGCTTGGCGGTCTTTCGCCTTGTGCTCATGCCGATGTCGGGCAGGCCAAAATCGGCAGTGCTGCAGGTGAACTGTGCCTTGGGAGATGTACCACGTGAACGATCGGTGGAAGGGATTCGGCTCGCCTTCGAAGGGGACGGTAATGAGTTTTCTGAAGAAGTGGGCGGGCGTGTAATGTTTCTCTCCGTGCCGTCCGAACTAAGCGCGACCGTGAAGGGGCAACAGCAACCCGCACCGGACTCTGCGAGAACACCGGGTAACTAGCAGCTCAAATAGTCCCCTTTCAAACAGTTTGTTCCAGATGTTCACGCGTATTCAAACCACAAATGCCTGCAGCAGGAGTCCCGGACCCGATCAGTTTAGCATCCGGGCTCTCCTGTTTCTGCTTGATGGGTGCAGGATACCGTGTTTTCTTGCGACTCCTTCGTTCCCTAATTGACGCCAGAGAAACGAGTTGTTTGATTTCAGTCCACGGCGGTTAACCGATAAGCCGGACGAAAAAGCGGGTGAATAGTTGTTTCGGCGCTCCGAAGAACTGGATGCAAGCGTCTATTTTGTGCACATCGAACTGGGAAACCTTCTGCTGAAGCGGGGCGAGCGGGAGGAGGCGTTACAAGAGTATTCGGCCGCACTAAAGTGCGCTCCGGAAGATAAGTTGATTCGTAAGCCCATTGAGGGCCAGATCAAGCGATTCACTGAACACCCGAATGGAACGATTCCCCCGCTAAGAAATCCATGCATGGAGTGAGGAAAGAATGCGAACACCGCCGCGGGGCCCGTCATTAGCGCAGAATCGGGCGCCGAGGGGGTCACGCGGACTCCTCTCTTTTTCGCCACATAGAAGTAGCTGCGAAAGCGGACTACGCAAAACTGCAATAGCAAATCCGTACAAGTTCCCTTCCCGGGACAGAAACGGCGTTCGAGGAGATGAGTGGGCTTCACTTCCCCGAACGGGCCCGAGATAACTTCCGGTTAGCCCGTCATCGGTCCAGAATCCGAATCCAGCCGGTCCTGATGCTGATCATCATCACAGTGGAACGGGAGCTATATCGCAATCTCTTCCAACTAGACGCAAAGAAATCCGCCTGAGGTGGCTCCTCTGTGTATAATCACTGGACCTTTGCCTGCACTACCAAACCTCTCTTCGGGAGTTTTCATGCGCCAATTCCGGCGGTTGGCAACCCTCGTGTTGCTGTTAGCTGTCAGTTCGTTTGCCCAGGTGAATACGGGCGGAAAAGTCCATACCTACTTCGTAGCCGTTGACGAGGTGGACTGGAACTACACACCTCTCGGCGTTGATCAGATGATGGGCATGCCCTTCATGGATTATGCCAAGCTGTACACTGAGCGCGGACCGCACCGCATCGGCAGCACCTACCGCAAGGCCATCTACCGCGAATACACCGACGAGGCATTCACCACGCTTAAGCCGCGTCCTGCCGAGTGGGAGCACGCCGGACTTCTAGGCCCGGTTCTGCGCGCCGAAGTTGGCGACACCATCAAGGTCATTTTCAAGAACAACGCGAGCCATCCGTTCACCATGCACCCGCACGGCGTCTTTTATGCCAAAGACTCCGAGGGCGCGGTCTACAACGACGGCACCTCTTCGCACGACAACGACGGCGTGCTCCCAGGCAAGACCCAC
Source organism: Candidatus Acidiferrales bacterium (assembly GCA_963842585.1). Lineage (GTDB taxonomy): Bacteria > Acidobacteriota > Terriglobia > Acidiferrales > UBA7541 > Acidiferrum. The sequence goes on along the minus strand of CAWJHG010000005.1, from coordinate 142,108 downwards.
ACCTATATCTGGCAGGTCCCGGAACGCGCGGGCCCCGGCCCCAACGACCCCAGCTCGATTGTATGGCTCTATCACTCGCACGCCGACGAGCCGAAAGACGTCGAGAGCGGACTCGTTGGGGTCATCCTCATCAGCCGCAAGGGCGAGGCCGGACCTACCGGACGTCCGAAAGACGTGGACCGCGAGTTCGTCACACTCTTCATGATCGTGGACGAGAACACGAGTTGGTATCTGCAGCACAACATCGATACCTACACCAGCGATCCGAAAGGCACCAATAAGCTGGAAGTCGACGTCAGCGATGGCAAAGGCAACTTCAATTTCTTTGGTGCGGGATTCACTGGAGTGAATTTCCGCTCCTCCATTAACGGCTACATGTTTGCCAATGGACCGCTGATGACCATGAAGAAGGGCGAGCGCGTGCGCTGGTACGTAGTCACGATAGGAGAGGGGGCGAACTCGCACACTCCTCATTGGCACGGCAACGTGGTGCTTGACGGTGGCAAGCGGACTGACGTGATCTTTATCGGCCCCGCACAGATGGAGACCGTGGATATGGTTCCCGACGATCCCGGCACCTGGATGTACCACTGCCACTTCGACGAGCACATGCGGGCCGGCATGATGGCGCTGTATAAGGTCGAGCCGTAGCGGAACGGTTGCCAGGCGACTGCCGGGCGCATCACCCCCACCAGTGACCACGCGGAATACCGCGCTCGGAGGACTACTTCTGTGTCGTCGGCGAACCGTCACTTGGCCAGAAACGGCGATCGAGCAGATGAGAACGCGAGCGACCTTGGCCGAGACCTTACTTCCTACATCGGGACTTCTGACCCAGTGTGGTTCCCGCTTGGTGACGGCGCAACTCAGATGAGAGTCCATGTGACCAAGCTGACTGATCTCATTCCCCCGGGCTCTTTCGAAGCGTCATTCAACACCCGTGAGTAAACATTGTTCTTTCGCAGTCAAATGAACGCTTGACTATTGGCCGCCCTGGCTAACTTGGTTGAACCAATCGATGATCATGCGATCGCGGTCGTCGCGATTCTGGGGCAAGGCATGTCCATCACGCTCGTAAATATGCAGGGCGTACACCTTGCCCTTTTCCTGAAGTGCTTCTGCGATTCTGAGAGCCTGGGTCACGGGGACAAGTCTGTCGGTCCGGCTGTGCAGGATAAGAACTGGCACGTTAATCTGGTCGGCCCAATAGACGGCCGACCGCGCTCGATAGTATTCCTCAGCGCGGTGCTCATAGTCTGGCCAGATCTTGGCAAAGCCATCAATATACTGATTCCCGTTAACCAAGCCCATGCCAGGCGTCGCGTCCACCCATGCTTTAACATCCGTAACCCCGCCAATAACGGCGGCGGCCTTGACGACAATTCCTCGTTTGATCGCAAGATAGGTCATGGTGCCGCCCCGCGACAGACCGAGCATGTACAGCCATTCGCGGTCTACGTAGTCGAGCGACTTCAGTGCCGGCACAAGATTTAGAACATCGTCGACTTCCACGCCGCCCCACTCGTCGCGTTTCGCGGTTGCGCCCTGGTAGCGATAATCGGAGGCGATGACCACAAAACCTGCCTTCGCGAACAGGTAGAGATCGGCGACGTCAAGGCACGACGTGTTCGCCATGCCGCCGCAAGGCTGGCCGTTATCCGTGATACGCCCAAGTTCGCCGTTACCTCCACGGTTGAATATGATCGCTGGCCATTTTCGAGTGCCTGGTGCTTTCGGCTTGATTAGCATTCCTCGCACGGGGAGCCCGTCGCTGGCGTAGGTGATTTCGAGAACGTCGAATTCTTTTTGCGTACGTGCCTCTTCGTAGACCGACTCCGGAAAATAGCCGCGACCGAATTCGTCCAGGGAATCGTACTTGGGCAACGGCGGCCAAGGCTTCGAGCTCAGAATCTTGCCGTCAGGTTCCTGTCCAACAGCCACAGACAAGGCTGACCGTCCAGCCAAAACCTGCACAAGTAAAAGCAATAAACCGCTAATCAGCGCCTTTCGCATCGCGTTGTCCTCCTTTGGAGTTCAGGTGTTTATGACAGCGGTGGCGCTGGTGCCCGCAATTCTCGTTTTGGCGAGAGCAGCTAGTTTTCTGCCTTCGCGCTTCTTCCACCAGATGTAGACACCGGTCAGAGAGATAACCGTAAGGACCAGACCGAAGAAGGCAACGAGAATGCGATACGGCAGAAAGTTACGAATGTCTCCATAGTGGAGACCCCAGAGCACAGTGCTCACCGTATTGCCCGCGTGCTGGCCAGATGGCAGCGAAACATCGCGGAGCGCGCCCGTGTTGCCGTCAATCCAGATGCTGGTGTCCCAGCCTTCCCCGCGAATATCGTTGCTCTCGCGAACGGCGTAGGTGTACACGCCGAACTCCGGGATATATGCCATCCCATAAGGCCGCGTGATCTTGAAGCCGTGCTGGGCAGCTATCTGCGCCATCGCACGTTCTCCCAATGTTTGTGCTTCACGCCAACCGAGCTTCGGAGTGTCAAGCGGTTGCGGCAGAGTCACCGAGGAAATGTTCTCCTCATCGCTGCGATAGTCGAAGACGGCCTTTGTCACGTGGTCGTACACAGGCCGTAAGCTCAGCATTACGCTAGACCATGCGAAGACGAACAACAACACCCAGGACCACAATCCTCCAGCGCGATGTAAATCGAAGTTGATCCGAAAAGCGTTTGCTCGCCACTTGGTTTGCCAAGCGTATTTCCAGCGTCTCCAGAAGCCTCCCGGGCCTCGCGGTAGCGTCAAATAGAACCCGACAAAGCAGTCGAGCGTCCATACCAGTGCGACAATACCGAGTATCCACGCGCCAATGTTTCCTAGAGCAACCGAAGTATGGAGCTGGTAAATAAACGGCATGAACTTCACGCGCCAAGTCGAATCAGCGCAGCAACGCCCCAGCTCCCCGCCCGTGTAGGGGTCAAGAATCAGGTGATCGAAGGCGAGGTCGTACGGCTGACCTGTCGCTGGATTCTTGCGTGGGCGTATAGAAATGCTGACTTGGTATTTCCCAACGGAGAAGAAGCCGGGCTTTGCCTGGGGCACAAGTGCCTCAGCCCGCTCCGCCAGAGTGGCGGGATCGAGCGGAGTTTGTCCGGGTTTGACCTCGGCATAAAACTGCGGGTTCAACAAATGATCAATCTTCGACCGGAAAGCCAATATCGTTCCCGTGAGTCCGACAACAACGAGAAACGCCGCCATCAAGAGTCCAGTCCAGCGGTGCAGCCATACGAAATAGCGGTGAATCATTCGGGATTCTCCATTTACTGTCGGCGTTCAATGTCAGAAGGACAATTTCAGAGCCAATTGGATAGAACGGGGTCCACCAAACTGATACAAGGGACTCAGGGCACCACCCCCGCTACTGTTCCCACCCAAGAACTGTCCCAATGTCTGCAGTGAATAACCGAACTGAGCGTTGGAACCAAATCCCAGATTGAGGGCACTATACGGGGGTGCGAAATTGGGGTGGTTCAATACGTTGAACATTTCAGCGATGAACTGGAGTTTCAACGCTTCGTGGATGGGAAAATCCCGATGCACTGCAAAATCCCATTGTGACGCGGGAAAAGCTCGCAATGCGTTTCGTCCAAGATCGCCCTGGCGCAGGATGTTTCCATTGGCATCGACGGGAGGGAAACAGAAAGGACCGACGCAGGACATATTCGGCCCGTCCGGGGTGTTATTGAGGATTTTCCCTCCTGGGTATTGTGGCCCGTAAAGGTAAAGGGGAACCCCTGGAAGAACATCCGGCCTCACGTAAACGGGTTTTTCGGTAAACGACTGATTTGTGTTGATCGTAACGTCCACCGGTGGGGAGGAATAGGCTTTGATGATGGTCTGTACGGACCAGCCACTCAAAATAGCGCCAACGAATCGGTTCGGCTTGTAGGTTGGAATGTCGTAAGTTAGGGCGGCAGAAAGTTGGTCACGAATGTCGAATTTCGAAGGCCCCCGATTTTCACTTATCCCTTGTCCTCCTTGGCCGAATACGGTCGAACCGGTATCGATGCTGTGTGCCAGCGTGTAGGAAGCCAGCGCCTGAAGTCCGTGTGAAACATGCCGTTGAAACTGCACTTGGAGGGCGTTGTAGCTGGAAGAGCCGCCGTTGTCGAACAGCCCAATTCCTCCCGGATAATTCGGGGGAGGAGAGTTGTAGGGGAAAATTGTTTGCACAAGCCTTCTTCCAGCTGCGCCAACGTACGAAACCGTTAAGTTTTGCTGCTGGCCGAGTTCCTGCTGTAAGGCCACATTCCACTCGAGCGTGTAAGGCGTTTGAAAGTGCGGATTGAACCCCAGCAGAAGGCCACTGTTCGAGGAATCAGGAGACACAATCGGTGGCGGAGCTGCGTAGGCTGAAGCTAGCGGGAAGGTGCCGCCTGTGAGCGGATACACCACGGGGAGCTGGCTGCCATCGTAATTGGCGTATCCAGTATAAGGATACGCATAAGCGACGAGGTTTCCGGCTGCGCCCGCGGCCAGATCGTCGTAGAGACCAAACCCACCGCGAAGCACGGTGGAAGGGGCACCGTTCTTTTGCAAAATCTGGTACGCAACGCCAATGCGAGGCGAGAAATTTCCATAGTTGGTTTGGTAGGCCGGTGTGCCCGGCGGGGCTAATACGATCTGGGAGTAATCACTGGCGCTGTAATTCTCGAGGGCCGGGAAAGGAGGACCGTCGATAGTTTTCGGGGGAAATTCGACACCCCATCGCAAGCCGTAGGTTACGGTGAGGCGAGGCTTGAGCTGCCAGGTGTCTTGGGCAAAAAGGCTAAAGGTCCGGAACAGGAACGTGGCCGGAACGTTCTGATTGGTGTAGGCGAAACCGATAATACCGGCCTCGGTAGTGGGATAATCGTTGAATTGCACGTACTGGGAATATTGGGCTGGAGCGAATCGCGGTGACAAGCGACGATAGTCCACTCCGAACGCAAAACGGTGGGCACCCCTCTGGACTGCAACGTTGTCGAGCAGTTCGATCTGGCGCTGCAGGCTCTCTTCGCCCGCTCCAATGTCGAGATACCCATTGGTGGTAAATCCCGCCTGGAAGCCAATATTGGCGTTCTGTAAATTGTAGCCATTGGGTAAAGGCGGCGAGATTATCGGAGTGGCTCCGCCAAAGTTGCTCGATACGGAAGCGCCAATACTGTCCAGTCGACTGTAATTAAATCGGAAGTCGTCGGTGATGCTTGGAGACAATGACCAGGTTGTTCCCACAGTCAGGGTCTGTATTGTCTGCGATTGAACTCCTTTCTGACTAAGTGCGACGCCCGACCCAGGTCCGAATCCGTTTTGCGCGATGCTCGATGGTGAATAGTTGTATCGACCAAAAAGGTTGAGTTTGTCGGTCAAACGGTCATCGATCCGGAGACTGTAAGCATCCAGTGAACTGGGATTTGAAAAGGTCGCATTGAACTGAGCCACACCATTCCCTAAGTCGGGCTGATTGGGGTCGTACGGATATGCGTTCAGAAACTGCTGCACGGCTGGTATCGCGTCCAGGCGTGCCTGAAGGTCGGGAACCTGAGTGAGGGCCGTTTGCGGCAGCCGCAGGCGGAGCCCCTCATAGGAGAAGAAAAAGAAAGTCCGGTCTTTCCGAATCGGCCCGCCGACAGTTCCTCCGAAGTCGTTCTGTTGCTCCGGAGCTTTGGGAAGGGGAGTCGGATTGAAAACATTGACACCATTGAACCAATTGTTGGCGTCCAAAACGGTATTTCGAAAATAATCAAAAAGAGAACCATGGAACTGGTTCGTCCCGGACCGTGTAACGATGGAAATCTGACCGCCCGAGGTGAGACCGGAGTCTGGGGCAGCTGTCGAAGTCTCTATCCGGAATTCCTGCAGGGCGTCCACCGAGACGAGACTGTTGGTCCCACCCGATAAGCTAGTTGCGCCAGCTTGTCCCCCAAGTCCCGCTCCTGGATTGCCAATATTCCCGCCTATTCCGAAATTGGCACTTACGCCGTCCACCGTCCAATAGTTCGACGTTTCACGCTGCCCGTTTACGACAAACGTATCCGTGTTTCCCGAGCCCGCAGTTGGGATGACCCCCGGTGCCAATTCAATCAGGCTTTGAAAACTCCTCCCATTCAGCGGCAGATTATCTGCAAATTTGCGGTCCACGACGGTGCTCACGGTTGCATCTGTCGTGTTCATTTCCAGGGCGCCGCCTTCGACCGTAACGGTTTCCGCTTGCGATCCGAGCTGCAACGCGAAATTTTGCTCTACCCTACCTTCGACTTGAAGCGTGATACCTTTAGCGACGATCTCTTTAAAGCCTGATTTGGTGACCGCGATTTGATAGTGACCGGGAGCGAGGCTGCTGAAAAAATAGATGCCTGCAGAATTTGTGGTCGAAATGCTGGTGTTTCCGGTTTCAATTCGCGTCGCCTTGACCTCAACTTCCAGCACTGGTCTCCCCTGGGGATCCAAAATGATCCCACTGAGCGAAGCAGTGTCGCTCTGCGCGAATACAGGTCCAGCACAAGTTAAGATCACCACAAGAAAACCCATAAGGGGTCGTGCAAACATACGAAAGCACATAGAAATCTCCTCGGTCGCGATTCCAACGCGAACAATACGGACAACTCTATTCGGTGGTTCTTAGATGGAAGACCGAGGAGGACCGCGCTGACCGAGGGAGGAAATTGAAAATGGAAGAGAGGAAGGAATGGTCTTGAAGAATACGTAACTTGTTACTGGCACTGTCCTTCCGAGCGGCTGCGCAAAGTGCGGGAGCGAAGTGGCTGTGGGAACGGGCAGGAGATTTCGATACGGGCACTCAGGAGCAGTTATCCGAAGGTTGGGTTCTTGACTAGCGTGGGATTCCGCCCACTGCATTTCCATTTGGCAATGGTGCTTCCCGTCGCGACGGCAGCATAGCGGGGTTGCGTTCGCCGTCGTAGCCATCACGAATGGGGCAAGCGTGGCCCACGCGATGACGGAAAGCACTAAGATGGCAACGAATCTTCGCATAATGGTCAGTGGAAAGTAGTACGCGCATCGTTCAGATGACAAGTGAGATACGATGCCGCGCCAATTATGAATCGACGCTTAGTCATTTGAGGCCTCGATTATAGCTGTCCTGACATCCAGGCCAGTTTTTCCGCTCCACGATACGATCACAGTCTTTCCAGTACGTTGCATCCTTGGATAACCGAGGCCGCGCTCCGTACCTGTGGCGATGACGAATTCCTTGCCCAGCTGGCCGTTGGCGGCAACTGTTCGACCCAAAATACGCGTGCTGTCACCTTTGTGTTGCAGCCAAATACCAACGGCGCTTCCATCATCCAAGAGAGCGACAGCCACATGCCCTACTGGGCGACTTTCCTCCTGCTGTATGTCCAGGGTGAGGGGAGACCGGAAAGTCGAACCAAGATCGAGCGATGCAGCAAATCGGATCTCGGCTTTGTCGTTGGTCCCGGTGAACCAGAGTACTCCTAACTTGTTGCCGTTAATTGCGAGCGCAGGTCCGTTGACGGGGCATCCGTTGATTTTCCAAAGGTCATCATGTACGGTGCTTGGCACTTGCCATTTTTCGTCGATACGACGTGCGATCTTGATATCTCGGATTTCCTGTGGGCTGTGTCCCCTGTAGCCAGCGAGAGCTGCAGTCGGAGTACTGACGAAAGCGGTTGGGCAGCATGTGCATGTGTCTTCGTCGATGGTCGATTCATCACGCAGGGCGCCATTCGAATCAACGATGACGGACATAAGGCGGTAACGGTGCTTCACGTTATTGTCCCGCGAGTCAAGCCAGACTATCGTCGCTTGGTCGTGTCCCGTTACGGCGACGGAGTCGAAGCTATGTTCCGAAATGCCGGTGTCGGAATGGATGCGAGCGGGAACCGACCACGATTTGCCGTCTGTTGTGGAGGCAGCGGCAAATAGAAAGTTCCCCTCCTCTTTTCCTTTCCCTTTAATGACTTGCGACCATACAGCGACAAACGCTCCGCTCGCGAGTTTAACCACGGTAGGAGGAGATGCCGGATCAGCCTCAATTTCGCGATTGACCAAAACGGTTCCCGGCTTTGCCCAGCCCTGGCCATTCCAAGCTGCAAACTTTAGTGCCTTGCTTGTTCCGGATGGTTCAATCCACGAAAGAATCGGAGTGCCTTCCTCCGTTACGCACAATCCCGGAGCGAGGCTTCCGTGTGAGGCTGGATTCGGAGTCTCTCGAACAGTCGGGCTGGTCGAGATCCGCGCACTCCCTGAGAGCATGAACATTCCTGAAATTGTCACAATGGCAAAAGCGGTGGTTATTCTTACCATGGGCCAGTCTCTATCCAACACACTTATATTAAATCGTTGAATTGCTCTTGATGAATTCACGAAGCTCGCAAAGAGCTATTCGGTCAGAGGAATTAGCTCAGGAGAATTTAGAGAAGTGCCGGAGGGCCGCGCTCGGAGATGGAACCAAAGGACAAGGACGGTAGCGTGACGCTGTGGATGAGGAGAACAGCTGCAGAAGCAAACAGCTGTGTTGCAAAACTGGAGTCTGAGGGTAAGAAAAAGGCGATGGAGGGAATGCCGTGCTGACTTCGGAAGGGGCAGTCAGGTGCTTGTGCACGAAGTCGTGATTGAGCGTCCTGGTCGGCATCGAGCTGGGAGGACCCCATGTTGCAATGGTGTTTTCCGTCTTTACGGCAGCAGGCGGGAACAGGGTCGCTTATTGAGCCCATCGCTAAGGGCACAAGGGAGCCCCAAGCAATCAGTGCCAGCAGGAAAGATGCAAATACCCTCCGCATAGTGCCGCGAATAATAACACAACACCTATGATTCGTCTTAGACAATCATCATTCGGAGAACACTCATGCCTCAGCGGCGAGCAAGTCACTGGTCGGTCAGCGAAGGTCCTTCCCGGTGCTGGTTAAAACTAATTTTCCATGCTTGACGCCCCTCATTGCGATCATGTGGTCCGCAAGATGTTTGACCTCGCCACTCTTTCCTTTCATGATGACGACTTCCAGGCAATTATCAGCGTCCAGGTGGACGTGCGTCGCGGCCAGTACGTTGCCGTGGGAGTGATGCTGAATCTCGTTGAGCTTGTCTGAAAGATTTGGGCTGTGGTGGTCGTAGACCATCGAAAGCGTGGCCACGACTGTCTTGTTCTTGTCCACCGCCTCCGACACGAGACTCTCTCGAATCAGGTCACGGATGGCCTCGGAACGGTTTTTGTACCCTCGACTCGTGATGAGGCGGTCGAACTGCGAGAGCAGGTCTTCTTCCAGGGACACCCCAAATCGCGTCAGCTTCGCCATAGTCATTGATCCTCGCAATTCGGAATATAGCGCATAATTCGATGCCTTACATGAAGAAGCCAAAACCGGGCCTTCACTGAACCTCCAAAGTCGTGGCACTGTTTCTAAAATCGTGCTACATTGAGACACGAAATAGCACATCCCTTTCGCTCCCTGGGGAAAATGATGGCCCGTCTTCGATTCACTCCTCTCTGCCCCTGTCTTTTTGTCCGTTTCGGGCTCTGTTTCATGGGCACCTTGGTCACGTCGCTTTCAGCGCAGCAGTCTGCGATAAGCGGGCGCGCGCTCGATCCGCAAGGTCCTCCAGCCGCCACAAGGGAAAAGGCTGATACGCCTCCGGTATCAGGAATCGTTGTTGACCCGTCTGGCGCGGTGATTGGCGGGGCCACCGTCGAGATTCGGAACGCGGACGGTGCTGTACAAAGAACGACACATGCGGACGCGAACGGCTCTTTCAGTATTTCGGGACTCTCGGCGGGAGAGTATCGACTCATCGTATCTGGTACCGGTTTTGAGACTAAAGAAATGCCGGTCACACTTGGGACCGTCGAGGCGCCGGCCCCGCTGCGCATCTCTCTGGTCGTGGCCACCGTGAGCACCACCGTAAACGTGGAGGGCCGGGAAGATAGCCTTATCGGAATTGCCGATTCCGCCACACAGGGGACCGTCGGGGCAAAGCAACTCGACGATCGCCCGATTCTTCGTTCAGGAGAAGTCTTGGAGACGGTTCCAGGTCTGATCATCACGCAACATGCCGGCGGCGGTAAGGCCAATCAGTATTTCCTTCGCGGCTTCAATCTCGATCACGGCACAGATTTTGCCGTTTTCCTCGACGGTATGCCTTTGAACCTGCCGTCGCACGCGCACGGCGAGGGATACTCCGACATGAACACCGTCACCCCGGAGTTTGTGCAGCGTCTGAATTACGAGAAAGGTCCCTACTACGCGGAGGTCGGCAACTATAGCTCGGCTGGATCGGCCAACATCCAATTTTATAAAGAGTTTCCCCAGAATTTCTGCTTAGTGGAACTCGGGATGTATGACTTTGGGCGGGCCGTTTGCGGTGCGTCGCAAAAGTTCGGCTCGGGTACTCTGCTCTATGGCGGCGAGGCGTATTACGATAACGGCCCATGGACACATCCGGATGCCTATGCCAAATTCAACGGCCTTCTCACCTACAGCCAGGGCGACGCCACCAATGGTTTCAGCATCACTGGCCGCGGTTACGACGGAAAATGGAACTCGAGCGATCAAATCTCCGAAACCGCCATACCTCTGGTTGGCTTCTTCGGCGCACTGAACCCATCGGACGGCGGCAATTCCCAGCGTTATAGCGTGCAGGCGGAATGGCATCGTCAGAGCGCAAATTCTGCGACCACCATAATGGGCTACGCCTTTTATTACTATCTCAACCTGTTTTCCGATTTCACCTACTACCTGGATGACCCCGTCAAGGGCGATCAATTCGAACAGCAGGACAATCGCTGGGTGGCCGGGTTTGCCGCAGCCCACACGATCTTCAATCAATGGCATGGGCACAAGATGGAAAACACCGTCGGTGTGCAACTCCGCAACGATTGGGTTAACAACGGACTTTACCGGACGGAAGATCGTGTGCGAACCGACAAAAACGATAGTAACGCCTGCAATGTCGAACCCATCCCCGCGTGCGCTACCAATGAAAATCTGATCGCGGTCCTGCCTACGGCCACCGATGTGAGCAGATTTACCGATACGATGGTGAGTTTTTATGTAGAAAATAAAACGCAGTGGGCGGAAAAAGTCCGCTCGGTCCTGGCCTTCCGCGGCGACGAAGCCATCTATTCCAACACCAACTTGACACCCTCATACGTCTCCACCGAATTGCCTGGAGCACCTGTAATCAACTTCGGCGAGCTCAACTCCGGGTCGGTCAGCCAGTTCTTGCCTAGCCCGAAAGCGAGTTTGATTTTCGGCCCGTGGGCAAACACGGAATTCTATGTGCAGGGTGGATTCAGTTTTCACAGCAACGACGTGCGCGGGGCCACGCAAAGGATGGAACCGATCTCGCCGGATTTTCCATTCCCAACTCCCACGACCCCAGTTACTCCGCTGGTTCAAACCAAAGGCGCGGAAGTTGGCGTGCGCACCCTGGCCGTCCCACATCTCCAAAGCACCCTGTCGTTTTGGTATCTCCACAGTAATTCCGAACTGCAGCAGGATGGGGACACCGGCGCCACGGTTCCTTCCGCTTCGCCCAGTAATCGCTATGGCATCGAATGGGCGAATTACTACACACCAAAGCAGAACCTGGTTTTTGATCTGGACTTTGCCAATTCTTGGGCCCGTTTTACCGAAGTCGACCCAGATGACGCGGCCTACACCAACCCGGGTGGTGGGCAATATCCAGTGCAGGGCCCCGGTGGCAAATGGGTTCCCGAAGCAGTTGGGGTCGTGCTCTCCGCAGGAGTCACGGTACCGAACTACAAAGGTTTTTGGGGAAGTGTGCGCCTGCGCGCCTTTGGCCCGCGCAATCTGACGTCCGACGCAATTTATCAATCCAGTTCAACGATATTGGTCAATGCGGAGGTCGGTTATCACTTCAACCAAAAATGGCGTGTTTCGGCCCAACTGCTGAATTTGCTCAACCGCTACGATCACGACATCGACTACGCTTATATCTCCCGTATAGCGCCAACCGGCGATCCGGCGTTCGGAGACGTTATGCACCCCACCGAACCCTTCCAGGTGCGATTCTCGTTAGTAAGAACCTTTGGAGGAACTTTTTGACACAAATGGCGCGGTTGTCCTGTCGCGGGCCAAAAACGGCGTTCGGGGAGATCGGAGCGAGACCGCTTCACAGCCGGCCCCCCCTTTCCCCGCCGGGACTCCTGGGCAACGAAGAGAGCCTGCGCGTTATCGTCCCTGTGGCCCGAATGAAGTCATGTTCGGGACCACCATTGAAAACAGTTTGGTGAGTGACCCTTGAATCCTGTGGTACCAAACGACCTCGCAAGAACAGGCAAAATGGAATGCCGCTCCCGGCGCCTTTGAGTAGGCAGTAGATACGGGCGGGACGACCCACAGCATGGTCTGGGAGTTCAATTAGGGATTCACGGAATTGGGATGTGTGTTGCCCGGAAGCGACTCGCGCAGCCGGCAAATACCAGGTAAGCTCGAATTTCAGCGATCGCTTTGGGTGACTGAGAACTGTTCGGCTGGATTCCTACGTGCGCCGCAAACTCATCTGGTATTCCGCTCTTGGAGGGGTTTTCATCACGCTTCTCGCGATCGTCCTACGATCGGCCGGAATCTACGGGCCGGTTCCCTATCTGAGCTATTCCGGATCTTACCTGATGCAGGCTTTCTTTCAGCGTTTCCTCGAATGGATTCCGTGGAAGTATGCTGACAACCTCATCTCCGAACTGCTTTTGTTTTTCGTGTTGAACGTTCTGGGCTACGCCTTTGTGATTTTTCTTCTGCTTCGTATCTTTTTCCCGGATCGTTCGGGGAAACTGCCTTCCTTGACCGACGAAGAATAGCATTCATCTTGGGCAGCAAAGGCGGAGTCCGGGTCGCGACCACGGGTTCAATGTTGGGTCCAAATTGCTGCCCGTGCCGTGGACCAATGCGTCAGACGAAGTGTAGTCTGCTTTGTTGTTGGAGCATTCAGCCCTTGATCAACCAGCGTTGTCATCCGTGGGCTAAAATCGGAAAACTTGGGAGTCGCGTTCCCCTGAGTGATCAGGCCGAAACCGGCAGGAACCGGCAGGTTGACCCAATGTTCCTAAAACCGTACTATACCCTCGCCATCGAATATGATTGGACAAATCATTTCGCACTACAAAATCCTCAACAAGTTGGGCAGCGGCGGCATGGGAGTGGTGTACGAAGCTGAAGACACTAAGCTTGGCCGCAATGTAGCCCTGAAGTTTCTTCCGCAGGAAATGGGCGAGGACGCCCAGTCCCTGGAACGATTTCAGCGCGAAGCGCGGGCGGCTTCTGCGCTGAACCATCCGAATATCTGCACGGTTCACGCGATCGAACAGCACGAGCGGCAGCACTTCATTGTCATGGAACGGCTCGAAGGACAGACGCTGTCGCAGATGATCGGCCGCAACCCTGTGGCGATAGAGAGATTGTTGACGGTGGCCATCCAGATTGGGGACGCTCTGGAATCGGCGCATGCCAAGGGCATCGTTCACCGGGATATTAAACCGGCAAACATCTTCGTGACCGAACGGGGGCAGGTAAAGATTCTCGATTTTGGACTAGCGAAGATGGAGGGAGTGCGGCGTAGCAATGCCGGGAAGCGCGAAAACTCGGAAATGCAGACAGAAGCCGACAGTAATGGCCTCACCCAACCGGGAACCACGCTTGGAACCGTGGCTTATATGTCTCCTGAACAAGCACGTGGGCAGCTGGCTGACGCGCGAACCGACCTGTTTTCCCTGGGCACCGTTTTGTATCAGATGGCGACGGGGATACTGCCGTTTCAGGGTGATACCACGGCGGTCATCTATGAAGCCATCCTCAATCGAGATCCGTCGCCGATCCGAGAGTCGAACTCCTCGGTGCCATCGGAACTGGAGCGAATTATCGACAAGGCGCTCGAAAAAGACCGCAACCTGCGCTACCAGACGGCGACCGACCTCAAGACCGATCTGACGAGATTGAAACGCGACCTTGATTCAGGCCGCAAGCATACAGCCGACAGCACGGAATCGCGCAGCGAAAGCAAGCAAGGCGAGAAGTCCATTGCGGTGCTGTACTTTGAAAACCTCAGCGGCATTAAGGAAGATGAGTACTTTCGCGACGGAATCACCGAGGACATCATTACGGAACTCTCCAAGATCAAGGGGCTAAGCATTTTTTCCCGGCCCACGGTGCTGGCCTACCGCGACAAGCGGGTCACCCCGGCCCAGATTGGACAGCAACTCAAGGCCACCTATGTTTTGGCGGGAAGCTTGCGACGCTCGGGGAATCGCTTGCGCATTAACGCCCAGCTGGTGGATACCCATACGGATTTTCCCTTATGGTCGGAACGATACGACCGTGAAATGAAAGACGTCTTTGAGGTGCAGGACGAAATCGCGCGAAACATCGCCGAGGCCTTGCGGATCACGCTCTCACCCCAGGAACAAGCCGCCCTGGCCGCCAAGCCGACGGAAAATCTGCAGGCCTATGACCTGTACTTGCGCGGAAAGAACTACGCCAGGCGCATGACCCAGCAAGATCTCGGATTTGCGCTGCAAATGTTTGAGAACGCCGTATCCCTCGATCCCAATTTTGCCCTGGCCTATGCCGCGATCGCCAATGTGTGCGCACAGACGCACTACAATTACGGCCGCGATCCGATCTGGCTGAGACGCGCCGAGGCGGCTTCGCAGCGGGCCGTTATCCTACAGCCGCAACTGCCAGAGGTGCTCGTCGCGCAAGCATGGATTCTCTACGCGGCTCAAAATTATAAAGATGCGATCTACTGTGCGCAGAAAGCCATTGAGCGTAAACGCGATTGTGAGGGGGCGTACTATACCCTGTGCCGCTCGCTGTTCGCCTCCGGACAGTATCAGGAGATGGCCAGCATCGCCGACGAAGCATTAGAGGCCAGTGGCGAGGACTATAACTGCTACGTTCCCATCATGAATGCCCTCGAAGTGATGGGCAAGCAGGAAGCGCTTCGGAACACCCGCCAGCGGCGAGTCGCTGCTCTAGAGACCCATCTCAAGCACGTTCCAGAAGATGCTCGCGCGCGCATCCTCCTTGCCGGTGATTATGCAGCCATCGACCGTGCTGAGGATTCGGTCCGCGAGATTGACTTTGCTGTTGCGCTGCGCTCCAGTGAGGCAACGGTGCTCTATAACGCGGCCTGCGTATACTGCAGACTTGGGCGAAAAGCGGATGCCATGACCGCGCTCAAAAGAGCCTGGGATGCCGGATTCAAGGACGCAGACTGGGCTCGCCGGGATCCTGACCTCGCCCTACTTCATGGCGATCCGGAGTTCGAGCGCCTATACCCGGATAAGCTCTCCTCACCGCCGGCTTCTGTCTCTAGCTAAGTCTTCTCGAATCAACGAATCGATTTGGCGAAGTTCCCCGCACTCACGACACGCCGGAGACAAAGTCAGGACTCATTGAGATTGGACGTCCAGCTACAGGGCGTACCGGATCGAAAGCGTGATGAGATTTCCCCGGAAATTCCGGGGATTATAGAGATCCTGGTAGGAACCGTTCGAATCTTCGTGATAACCGTAGTAGTCCCATCGGGCACGGCCCGTCCAGTGTTTTGCGAAGTGGTAGGCCACACTTCCATAGGGCTGATACCAGGCAGAGTTGAGCGGTCCGGTCGGAGCAGTCGGAATGGCGCTTTCGGGATTCAGATTCAGTTGCGAGCCCGCTACTCCGGAGAGGTTGGCACCGGCCTCGACCGTCAAGCGGTTGATCGGGGTCCACAGGAAGTCGATGAACCCGGTGTTTATCGTACTGCTGTAAGTCGAGAGTTGCTGCACCAGGCCGGGCACTCCCGGGCACCCCGCCAAACCAGGCTGCGCGGCACTGCTGGTAAAACAGATGTATAGGCTCGAATAGATATTGTTGTAGTTGTAGCCGAGCTGTGCCGAGAACTTTTCCGCCGGGGTGAGGGAAAGCGCAAAGCCTGTCGAGCGATTGTGCTCGGCGCCATCAACGCCCGCCATGCTGTTCTGTCCGTTACTGGTCTGAAAGTAGGCAGTGAGATTCAGCCATGCCGCCGCCTTGTACTGCGCCCGGGCACGAACTTGCTGTGCATTCTGCGGGCTCAACCGGGTGAAGGTATTGTCGGCCGTGCCAATTTCAGCGTCCACATTGAGGCTCAGATTTTTCATGGGCTTGGCCCATAGACCCAGAACGGCGGTGTTCGAATCGATATCGGTGATGCCGGGTGGCCCGAAAACGGGATTGGGTGTCAGGTAGGAGATCGAGCCGTCCGGATTCTCCGTGCAGCCCGCCGGGAGAACTCCGCTAACCAGGGCGCAATTGCCCCGCGCGGCGTTGCTCGGAAAATAGATGGCGTTCTGAAGGTTGAAAAAGTTATCTGCGATCACCCGGTGCATATAGCGGTAGCCGAAATAGGCTCCCGCCTTCGGTGAAAGTTGCACCTGACCTTCGATCAGGTTGCTGGTGATCTGCTGTTTCAGGAAATTCGAGTCCAGATTCACAAGGATATCCGGACTGGAGCTTGTTGCATGAAGCGGCGTCCCGGGAATCGCGTTCGCTGGCGGTGCACAGGTGGTGACCGGCAGTGTCGCCGTGGAAGCGAAGAAATTCGGAGACACAATCAGGCTGTTGCTGAAGAAGGAGCACTCCGAAGCCGAAAATTGGGCCGGTTCCTGCCAGTTCCCGTAGTGGAAGGAGTCCACCAAGCTGAAATCCTGGGTGATTTTCCAGGTAGCGCCGAAATCGGCGTTGGTGGACATCTGCCGGCCTTGGACGGGGCCGGACTGCGAATAATCCGCGAGGAAGCTGCGGGACTCCAGTCCCTCGAACCCTTGGGTATTGTTGTGATCGTTCAAGTTGCCGCCGGTATAGCTGAATTTCCCGGAAAACTGCACGGCCGGAAAGTAATTCGATTGCACGCTAATTTGCTCGGTTGGTGCGTTCAATCTCGTCTGGCTGTGACTCGAGTAGTTGTAATAGGCGCTGCAGGTGGGATTGACAATACTCCCGGGCTGGAACGTTGGATTACAGGGTTGACTCGGCGGATTCCAGGAGACGCCCAGGTCCACGGGTGGGAACCCCGTTCCGACGCTGAACTGCTGGTTCTCATCGGTCGCACCCGGATCTGTCTTGTAGTAACTCCAGATCTGGTCGTAGCTGATGTTCGTCCGCGGAAGGAAGCGGAAATCCACACCGATGCGGTACTGATTCATCGTGGAAGAAAGGTTCTCGAACAGGTATTGCTCCGTCCCCTGATGGACGGTCGAGAAGGCCGGGCCGTCATTGGTGTTGTGATTGTAGGCCAAGCGGAAGCGGATCTTTGCGTCCGGCAAAAAGGTAAGACCGTAGTTCTGCAGATTGCGGCGGGTATTGAAGTAGTGAGGAGACATCGCGACGATGGTGGTCCCCAGAACATTTGCGGGAGCGTTCACGACCGGATTGAAGCCCGCCGGAGCATTGGCGACGGGGGTTGCCGGGTTGAACGGATTGGCCAAGAGCGAGTAGTCCCAGAAGTTTTCATCGTGCCGGAACATTCCGTTGAAGCTGTACCACTTGTTCTTGCTGATGCGCAGCACACTCACGACATTGGGGTCCCCGCCGTAGCCAAAGTTACTGAAGTAGAAGCGGTCAAAGAGCGTCCCTCGGTGATCGAGTGAGTTCATCTCGGTTGTAAAGTTCAGCAGCCGTGGTCCTTGCTGCAGGTTGACCATCGTGTCGTAGGTCTGCAGGTCTCCGGAAATACTGGTCAGGCGCACGCCAAATTCAATCGTTTGTTTGACGTTGTAATTGTCCTCATTGATTCCGTTTTCCTCTGGTGCCTGCTGTGCGGAACAAGGAGTCGAAAGCGAGAGCCCGAGCGCAAGCGCCGGGAGGAGCGCAAACGCAAAATGCCGGAAAGCCCAGGTCCTGCGCCACGCCACGTGTGTGTTCTTCATCCGTGCTCTCCTCATGGCGTGAAGAACACACTGCTGGTGTTCGAGCCGTGGATTGCCGTGTGGCAGAGGGTGCAGGCCTGATACTTCTGCGACTGGTTGTGGAAGCTTGGCGTTGCGGGAGCTCCGACCGACGCCGGGAGCGAATGGCAGCTCAGGCACAGCAGATTGACCTGGTTCTGCACGAGCAAGCGCTGGTTGGTTGAGCCGTGAGGCGTATGGCAAGCCATGCACCCTTCAATCTTCGCCTCATGCTGATAAACGAACGGTCCTTGCTTTTCGGTATGACACTTGTAGCAGACTTCGTCACCCGCAGCGTTGGTGCGCAGCTGCTTCGGGCGGAAAGTGCCGTGCGGGCTGTGGCAGTCGTTGCACTGGATGAGGCCCTCGTTCACGCGATGATGGAAGGGGCGCGCAAATTGGGCCCGCACATCCAGGTGGCAGCGGTAACACAGCTCCGGCGAGCTGGCCTTCATCAGAAACTGGCTTTCTTTCGCCTAATGGGGAGAGTGGCAATCAAGACAGCCTACGCCATTCGCCAGGTGCGCGGAGCGATCGTAATTGCCGTGTTCCTCGGTGTACTGGTGGCAGCGGAGGCACCGCGCACTGGTCTCCTTCGGGGAAGCATCTTTAAAGGCGAAGATTTTCGACTTGTCTCCACCGCCCTCCACATGTTCCTTCCCGGGGCCATGGCACGCTTCACAACCCTGCCATTCCGGGCCCTTATGCGCATCGAGCTTCGAATCCATGGTCGTGGCAAAGTGGGCAGTCGAGGCAAAGTGGTTGTAAATCTCTTCATGACACGTTTTGCAGGTCTCCGAACCAACGTAGGATTTGGAATCGGTGGACATTGCATTGACCGGTTCCGACTTTTGCGTTTTCTCCTGGACCGTGGCGCTCTTTTCCTGGGGGTTTGCCAAATGGGCCGCCCCTAGTCCGCAAAGCAGGACGCCAAGACCTAAAATCGGGACTCTTCTGTGACGCTGCATTCGGCTCCCTCTGCAAACGAAAATCGAAGTCCAGGGAAGGACAGGGGATTGGGCGTCGCCGGGCTTTTCGACAACTGGGGCGGGAGGGGGCGGGAGAAACCAGCCTGAAATTGACTACCTGTCAGGGGCACAGCCCGTAACGACACACTAAAGTTACAAAGTTCGCCGGAAGAGTCAAATAAAAAGATGTATTTTAGCCGCTGGAACCTCGGCGGGCGGCAGCCTATTCCCTGCTTAGGCTCATCCTCTTTCCCTTCGTTGCTGCGCTTTCGAGATCTCAGCGGGTGAATCCGTCGACTCGCGCGGGGGACCAGGCACGGTTATGCACTCTGCTGGATGGTTGTGCCCTTGTCCCCGTAGCCCTTTTGATTTGGCCTCTGGTGGCGGAGACGAATAATCTCCACAAATGGAACCAGAAGCTGTCTTGTTTCACTCAACTCTCGAAGTCGCTGAGGGTAAACGCTTTGGTTGGACCACTAATCTTCCGATGACTCCCGCCCCTGTGCTTCGCGCGGCATGGCACCCGCGAGCAGCAGCACGGCGCCGCAAAACATCAATGTATCCCCGACGTAATTCAGTCCATTGCCAAGGCTCGACCGATCCACGACTCCGATCGGCACATAGACGACCAACTCCACGAAGAGCACGCTCAACCCCACCCAAGTGGCGGCGGCGCGGGTTTTCTTGCCCACAAGCAGCAGGGTGCCCCCGACCGCATAAACCGAGGCTGCGAGGTAGGACCAAATGGCGTGCCCGTAGATGTAGTCAGGAGTAAGGCGTGCCAGGGGAACGCCGGGTACGTGTTTGCCGTGCAGGAATTGCTCGAGGCTGAAGAACAGCACAGGAATGGCAACGAAGTATCGCGCAACGGTCGCAAGGACGTGCGAGCCACGCTCGCGCCACGGTTCGGTGAGGCTGGACGCCAGCGCGAGTGCGCCACCGCTGAAGGATAGTTCCCGCAGCACGAGCGTGAGAGCAATCCGGTCGCGCGGGTTTGCTAACCAGCCCGGAACGTCCATCAGCACGACGAAGAGGAAGAAATTCAAAGCCAGCAAACTTGCCGAAAGACGCGCCTGTATCCTCGTTACCAAGCTGAACGCGGCTGCGATGAAACAAGCGCCTACAAAGTACGCCCAAAACGTGTGCCACGGAATCCACGCAGGTACGATCGACGCAATGGCTCCGGTAAGCGTGAAATGTTCCGTCCCGAATGCCGCGAGGGGTGCAGCGTAGAACAGGGGCCCGAATAGAATCAGCCTGTCGATTCCGCGCGCCGTTTGCCAATCGCCACGGATGAAGAGCGCGACCAGCCCGGTTGCAAAGACGGCTGCGCCCACAAAATACGACCAGAGCACCTCGCTCGGTATGGCCGGGAGAACCGCGGCTGCGGACATGTCTGCCAGGTAGCCGGTCACAACGATTCCTTTCATCCCCGTCGCACACGAACCCGGTGTCTCGATAGGGTTACGACCATTTCGCGCTGCACTGGGAGTCTAGGCGATGAACTCCACCATGCCGCTGGACAGGTTGTACATGGCGCCGGTGATCGCTATGCTGCCCTTCTTTTCCAGGTCTTCGAGGATGGGGCTGCGGCGGCGGATTTCAGCAAGAGCGAGTTCGACGTTGGTGCGAGCGACGGCATCCACATAAGCCGCGTTCTTGCTGGACCTTTCGCCATCATACTTTGTCGCTGGAATGGCCGGTTTGATCCGCGCGAGGAGCCCGGTGAGGTTG
Organism: Candidatus Acidiferrales bacterium; assembly: GCA_963842585.1. Classification (GTDB taxonomy): domain Bacteria; phylum Acidobacteriota; class Terriglobia; order Acidiferrales; family UBA7541; genus Acidiferrum. The sequence continues at coordinate 121,504 of CAWJHG010000005.1, read as the reverse complement.
CCGAGGACCACATCGTCGATGGCGCCTTTGACGGCTCCGCAGGCCGTGTGACCCAGTACGAGGACGAGCTTTGCGCCGGAAACCGCACAGCCAAACTCCATGCTTCCGAGCAGGTCATCGTTGACGACGTTGCCGGCGACGCGGCCGATGAAGGCATCACCGATTCCCGTATCGAAAATGATCTCCGCGGGAACGCGGGAATCGAGGCAGCCGAGGACGACCGCGGCCGGATACTGGCCCGCTGCGCTGGCGCGCTTTTCCGCCAAATAGTCTCGGGTAGCCATTTTCCCGGAACGGAAGCGTTCATTGCCCTTCTTTAGCTCGTCGATGACTTGCGGAGGGGTCATCCGGTCCCGCTCTTCTTTCGTCAGCGAGCCCGTTTTGCTGCCGAGTTGGAGTGCCGACAGAGAACCCAACGGAGTGATCGCACAGGCGCCGAGGGTGGTGCCGAGGAAAGACCGGCGATCCCAAACGGAAGTGTTACTAGATGCAGGTGACTCTTTTTTCATGACCTCTCCTCCAGAATAGACAGGCGCAGGGCAATCCCTCTACGGGAAGTTCTGCCGTACCTTGAACAACTGACCTGGTGTCCGTAATTTTGCCTCGCCCGTTCGGCGAGTTCCGTCTGGGAGTGGCCGAGAGAATATCACAAAACAGATTTCTGGAGGGAAGGTCGGACCACCGGGTACTGGAACCCATAACGGGGAGCCTGGGGTACTGCAATCGGGAACCGCTGAATGGCTCGAAGGCATTGCCAGAGGAATCCGCAAACAAGAGAGTTTTTGCAAGACAAAAGGTGTATCAATTTGCCGGCGACCCGCATCTGTGAGAAACATGCCGTCCTTACTGGGGTTTCGCCGCGGGGGCTGGCGTCAGTGTCATCCACGGTTTCGATGGCCAACCTAACATACAAAGGAGGAGTCCCATGTCCCATCACCTCGATTCACCCGTAGCCCGTCAAGACATCCGCCTCGACATCACGGACCTCTATCTCTTCCGCGGCGAGACCGGCACCGTTTTCGTAATCAATGTCTGCCATTCTATTTTCGGCCCCATCCCTGTCCCCGGCTACCATCCGGAAGGCATGTACGAATTCAAAGTCGATTTGAACGGCGATGCAATCGAAGATCTCACCTACCGGATTACGTTCAACGAACGGGACAAGGACGGAAAGCAGACCTATGCCGTACGGCGCCTCGCGGGTGCGGAAGCTGTTGATCCGGCAGCGGCCGGTACGGTCGTCGCACAGGGGACGACGGGCGAAATCCTGAACACAGCGGGTGGCCTGCGCGTGTGGGCGGGCAAGGCGGGTGACCCGTTCTGGATTGAGCCCGATGTACTGCACGCGGTTGGCCACGCCTTTGAGGACGGCACCTCCATTAACCTGTCTAGTTGGGACCCTAGTGGCGCAAAGAACCTGTTTGCCGGACATACGGTGTACTCGATCGTGCTCGAGGTCCCGGATCAGGAGTTGCTCGCCGGGGCAGGAGACCAGCGCAGAATCGGCGTCTGGGCGGTCGCAACCTTAGCGACCGATGCAGGGGGTTGGCGTTCGATCAACCGCGTGGGCCTTCCGATGATCCATCCGCTTTTTACCCAGTTCAATGAAGATCTCGGTAATCGTCTCAACGCCGGGCGCCCCGCCGATGACTTTGCGACTTACGGAGCGGCTGTGGCCAAGGCAATTGCAGGCGTGGTCTCCGCAAACGGAACGACCGAAGATCCTCTGGCGTATGGGCAGAAAATCGCCCATCGCTTTTTCCCCAACATCCTCCCCTACGAGGTTGGTACGTCCGCCGCTTTCGGGTTCGCCGGATGGAACGGGCGCTCGCTTACAGACAACGCCCCCGATGTGATGTTCTCCCTGGCGGCCAATACCCCCGTTCGACTCGGGATCGGCAAGGATTCCGTCACCTCCAAGCCGTCAAAGACGTTCCCCTATGTTCCTGCTGTCGGGGAGAGCCGGAAGGCCTCAGCGTGATTTCCCTCCAACCCGCAGTACGTCGGTTGACCGGACACGTTGCGTACCACGCGACTGGTCCGGTCAGGGCCTCACCGAACCGGCCGAGATGGACCTGTGTTGAGCGCCAAGTCCATGCTCAGGGGACTCTTTGGCACCACAGAAATGGTCTGAGCGACACGCAAGGTGCACGTCGCCATTTGCTTTGTGCACCAGTGATCGCCTGGTCGCGCCTTTTATAGGGTCAGAGAAAGAGCGGAAAGGCAAGAACTACAATCAGGAGCGCGCCTGAATGATTTGGATTCCCTGTTTTAGATTTTAGGGAGCTCGCAAAGAGAGTGTTGCTGCCGTGGGCCCGGATCTGCCTGGCGGAATGCCTGGCTCTGGAATCAAAACCACACTCCCGAGCCGCAGCAATTCGGGCGGCCCGACGGCCTCCGGGTTAGCGCGCCGCAGTTCCTGCCAGCGTGTGCCGGATCCGAGATAACGTTTCGCCAATTTCCACCAACTGTCGCCGCGTTCGACTTCGACGCGAAGCAAGCCAGTCAGGGGCTTAGGATTCGCTGCCGTCCCCGGCACATGCCGGCTCGGCCTGGACAGCGCTCCCGGGGCAACCGGCGCCGGTAGAGGAGGGACAACCGATCGCGTCGCAGGCTCTCTAACCCGCGGAGTTGCATCGGGGGCCGCGAGCCGTCGCGGCTCGAACGGAGAGATCCGCACCGGCGCAGCGTTCCTTTGGGGCAAGACATGTGCTCTAGGCACGGGATCTGGCGTCACCCGCCCCGGCGAATTTCGAACCGCCGGCGCGACCCCAGGTTTGGGATCGGCGAGAGCACTGCCATGTAGTTCATAAGGAAACGGAAGGATTTTCTTCTCGATCGCTAGTTCGGCCTCGCGCGCCGCTTTTTGCTGGCGATAGCGACGCGCCACTTCTCCGAGCGATTCGGCTTGCCGGTCTTGGTTGCTCGGCAATTGCTCGGCGTCGAGTTGTGCGGGCGCGGACTCCGACTGCTTCTTGCGCGCTTCGACGCGGGCCTGATCTTCCGCGGTCAGTATCTTCTTCTGTTTTAGATCTTCTTCGGTATAAACATGCCGGGGAGTTTTGGCTTCGGTAGCCTGGCGCGCCTGTTCCTGACGAGCGGCTTCGGCAACATCCTGTCCATGCGCAACGGTCGTGAAGAAAAAGAGAGGAAGAACGACGCAGAAAACCGCGCCGCCCCACTTGCACACGGGCCCTTGGGCTGGACCATCGAATGGCATCCACTCACACTCGCGCTCTGGTGGATTAACCGGGGGGACGGGCCGGTCAGTATCTCCTCGGATTTTCGCTCCCCCGCGCCCATTCTGCAACCACCTATTTTGAATCAGTTACCCCCCTCTAAACCCGGCCTTCCCGCACCATCCCTCGCACCCCGTTTCCCCGGTTTTCCACTACCCCGCTCGGCCGTCATTCCCAATTAATATTCCGTTGACTTCTGGTCCAACTTTTTGCGAGAATCTGCCCCCTACCCTTGGAGGGCCCCAATTAGGCCCTGATGGAGATCACAATTCCCGGATCTGGGTGAAGACGGTGAGCACGATGCATTTTCAAACCGGCCCCTCCCGCAGGAAAATGTCCCGCATTCCCGTGGCCAATGATGTGTGGGTCTATTGGGAATCGCAGCACCACCATGACCTGTCGCGCGTTCGCGACCTTAGTCCCGCTGGGCTGTTTCTCGAGACCCGCGCGCGCCGGCGCGAAGGCGAACGGGTGCAACTCCATTTCCTGGTGCAGGAAGGGCAGATTCGCGCTGAAGCCGTGGTACGCCACGCAGTCACCGGCCATGGCCTGGGAATGAAAATCAATTCCATCTCCTCTCAGGACGCGCCGCAACTGAAGCGCCTGCTCTCGCGCCTTCGCGAGGCTCCCACGCCGCTGCCGGTTGCTCCCTTTCCGCCCCGCGCGATGTTCCGCTGAGGGATCATCTTTTGGACGCAGTACCATTGACAGGGTCCATGAACGGGACTATTTTCGGGCTTGGCCCACCCGTAGCTGTAATCCTCCCGACGAGGTTTCTTATGTCCGCTCCGACTTCGGAATCAACCACGAAACACTCCCGGCAGATCGAAGATCGCTGGGCGAGTATGCGGTCACACAAGCGCGCCGAGGCCAGTCTGCGCTTTCTGCTCGAATGGGAAGAAGGCGACAAACGCCGATGCGCCAACGCCATCACCGTCGATGTGAGCCATTCGGGCTGCATGGCCGTTGTCGGCGCCGATCTTCCCCTGCACCGCAAGGTGCGCCTGGTGCTCCCTGAGCATGGCCGCAGCGCAGAGGGGGAAGTCGTGTGGCGCGGCCACGAAGCATGGGATATCGGCATTGCACTTGCCGAACCGGATGCTTCCTTCTGGGGCGTCAAAATCTGACTGTCGTTCTTTCCGGTTATGCCGCAGGGTTTTTCTTGAGGATTCCGTTGGTGTCCCTCGGAGCCCCGCCATTTCACTTCTGACAGTATGGATTGCGGCCAGAGCGCAAGATTCTGCGAGGTGAATCGTTCGCAGTATCTCCTCGAGGAAACCTCCCCGTCGTTGATCTTCTTTTTCTATGCTCTCAGGGACGCGAGAGAACGGGGATCCGGCTGCGGGTCGAACGGGCGTCCAACCGTTCACTCTAATGCTGGGAGAGTTGAAAGTTCACATCGATCTCCGTGTCGACTTCGACTGGCTTCCCTTCGAGCGAAGTGGGCTGATAGACCCATTGTCGAACAGCGTCCAGAGCCGCAGTCACCAGTAACGGGGGTCCGGAAATCACCTGCAATTGCCGAATCGTGCCATCCTTCCCAATAATCGCATGTAACCTCACCACGCCCTGAATCCCGCTCTGTCGCGCCGCGATCGGAAAGATAGGTTGCACTCGATTCACCAGCTTTGCCGCCGCGACATTCCCTCCCATGCGCACACGGCCGATGTCGCCAGCGACCGATGGGGCCGTGACCGCCACTTCCTCTGTGGACACGTTGGGTGCTGAGATCGTCACCAGGCTGCAATCCCCCGTAGCGCGCAAGCACAAGAGTCTTCCGCGGCGCAAAAGCCTCAATTCTGTCGCTTCCGGAAAGGGATTGGGATAAGAAACGCCTTCAAGATCCTTTGCGAACGGTGCCAGCGTCTCATCCCCGTTGATGAACTTGACGCCCCGCACCGTCGGTCCCGGCGAAAACAGGATCCAGAACTCGGCGAAGCCCTCGAGCTGATGTGAATTCTTGACCACAACGCTATTCGCTTCCTTCAGGAGGCCGTGACCTTCCTCAATCATGGTGTCGATTTTAGCGTCAGCCCCGGCAAGCGCGATCAACCGCTCGCGTGTCTCGGTAGCGGTTGCGTCGGTCGCGAGTGCCATCTGATACATCTCGATCGCTTCCGCCTTACGCCCCTGCTTCTCGTAGATCTGCCCCAAATGATCACTGTTGATGCTGAGCGGGTGGACCATCCAGGCACACTTCACGTATTTCTCCGCTTCCGGCAGATTATTCTCCTCGAAGCGAATCCATCCCCAGGTATCCCAGTACGACGCGATCCAGGAAGCCAGGTTGAGGTCTTGTTTGGTCAGATGATCGAGGGTGGTGTTCCGCATCTGCAGTACAGTCGTCGCGATCGCTGCTTCGGCGTATTTTTCAGCTTGCGGGAGATCCAGTTTCTCGACCGCCATTTCGTAAGCGACAGCATTCCAGCGCACTGGGACCGGCTGCAGCAGCACAGACCGCTCCAGTGCTTTCGTGGCCATTTCCGGCTGGTTGGTCTTTGCATAGGCACGCCCCAGGTTAAATGGAACGCTCGGGTCATCGGGCGAAATCGCCGCGGCTGTCTCGAGTTCGGCGATCGCTTTGTCGTACTGTTTCGCCTGGATGTAAACGCGGCCGAGATTTGCGTGAGCCCACGGATCCTTGGGGTTGATCTCGATTTGCTTCAAATATTGGGGAATTGCCTGGTCGTACTTTTTCTGAGACGCGAGAGCCTGCCCCAAATTGTTGTATGCCTTGGGGTCAGTCGGATCAACGACGATGGCTTTTCGCAATGCGATCTCCGCTTTGTCGTACTGACCGAGCGCGTTGTATGTCCAGCCAAGATAGTTCCAAGCATTTTTGTAATTCGGGTCGATCGATACCACCTTTTCAAGCAGCTGGGCACAGGTCGAATAATCCCGACTCCGCACAGCCTGATCAGCCGCCCGGAGCAGTCCCGGGATGGTGCCGACGGCCTCCGCCCCGACCCTTTCCGCGGGTGTTTTGTCTGCGGAATTTGCAGCCGGTGGCGCACTCTGCGGCGGTTGCCCGCCCTGCTGGGCGGCCAGGGGAACAGAGACCATGCAGAAGCAAAAAAACAGGTGTCGAACTCGGCTGGACAAGCGGAACGGGGTCAAGTGGGTAACCTCCGCTGTAGTCGCAAGTTGATTCGGGAGCGAATGCGTTTAGCCGAGTATACATGCGTACGCATGGTCCTGACCCGTCCGTCTCCGAATTTCGGGAAGAGGAGCGCCCCAAAAGCAACCGTACAAAAAACACCGGCCCTCGAGGCAGGGCCGGTGTTCGTACAGAAAAGGAATCAGGGTCTTGGATCTAGAACATGTTCCAGAGGAACTGGTTGTAGACCTCGTGGTGGAACTGCACTTCCGGCGCCTTGACGAAGGTTCCGAGGTCGCGAGCGCAGCGGTCCGCGGAAGCCTTCTTGAGGTCGGCGTAACGGCCCTTGACGTCGGCGCCAAGGATCTTGGTCGTCCACTCCGCCTTGCTGAAATTCTCAAGCGCCGTGTAGATGTTGTCCGGCAGGTAGCGTTCGGCCTGACGGAGGTTTTTGATCTTGGAGGTGTCGCCATCGATGCCGGTCTTGAAGATGGAATACAGCGCGAGATACGGGTTGGCATCCGGAGCGACCGAGCGCACTTCGACGCGCATGCTCTTCTCGTTGCCGATGGGGATGCGGATCATCGAGCCGCGATCGACCGGAGAGGCTTTGATCTGGTTGGGTGCCTCGAAATGCGGATCAAGGCGGCGGTAGGCGTTAACGCTGGGATTCAGGATGAGGCAGATGTCGTTGCCGTGAGTCAGGATGCGGTCGACGAACGACCAGCCAAGCTTGCTGAGCTTTTCTTCGCCCTTGGGATCCCAGAACAGATTCTTGCCATCCTTCGAGATCGACACGTTGGTGTGCATGCCGCTGCCATTAACGCCAACAACGGGTTTCGGCAGGAAGCTGGCGGTAAGACCCATCTTGTTGGCCACCTGCCGGCAGATCAACTTGTAGAGCTGGATCTGGTCGGCGGCGGCAACCACTTCGCCGTAACCGTAATTGATTTCAAATTGTGAGGGCGCGACCTCCGGGTGATCCTTTTCGTTTTGGAAGCCCATGGCACGCTGCACTTCTGCAGCCGTGTCGATGAACGTGCGAAGCGGGTCGCCGGGAAGCGAATGGTAGTAGCCGCCGGTGTTCACGTACTCGAACTTCTGCGATTCGTAGTAGTGGCGTTCGGCATCGGGCCCTTTGAACAGGAAACCCTCGATTTCGTTGGCCGCGTTCAGGGTGTAGCCCTCTTTTTTGTTCAGGCCTTCGGCGAAGCCCTTCAGAACGCCGCGGATATCGCCCGAGTAGGAGCTGCCGTCCTTGTCGATGACTTCGCCGAAAACCAGGACTTTGCCGTTTCCGAAGATGTCGGCGGGCGCCCAGTAGAAGGCTGCCCAGTCCATGCCCAGGCGGAGATCGCTTTCGCGTTGCGCGGTAAAACCGCGAATGGAGGAACCGTCAAAAGTGAGATTGTCCCAGCTCTTGACCAGAAATTTCTTGTCGTAGTCGAGCATATGCAGGCGGCCTTCGAGGTCGGTGAAAAGAACGGTGACGGCTTTAATGCGCTTTTCGTCGTTGAGGTACTTGAGGCGCTCTTCCTGGATCTTGTGGATGGGGGTGCGTTTCTTGCGCTGCTCTTTGGCTTTCAGATTCAGTTCTTCGAGTTCGTCATAACTGAGGGCTAAGAAATTACGCAAATCGTTCGACATGAATCTCCTCGAAAAATTTTATTGGGAAATAGTTGCGGCAAGTTAGGGAGCGGCATCGCTAGCCTTTCCCTAGCTAAAGTATCGCGCTGGTCGGAAGGGGTCAAATGGAAAACGGTGGAAAACCGGAAAGAAAAATGAATCGAATGAATGAAAAAAGTGGATACACGAGGAACAGCGGAAACGCCGGGAGGCCAACGGCTTGAGACCGAGAGCAGAGGTGGTGCCAATCCTCCCTGGTGCGCCCGCCGAATGCAAAGAAGGGGTGTTGCTGCGAGCGAAATGCAGTACTGGAGGTTGGCTCACACGCTGGGAGGCCAGTCGGGCGCCCGACCTGTCAGGACCGCGAAACAGAGCGGAGGGTCAGCTCGCGAAGCGATGCAGTCGCCGACGCTGCCGGGTGCAAAGTGAGGGTGAAGCTCAGTCGCGGGGGAAAGGAGACGGAGGCCGCCCGGCCTGGTTAGAGGCCGGGCGGATGAAAAAAGCGACGGTCGTCTGTCGCCTACTGCGAACTGGAGTTGTTTACTGCGCTCTTCGGGGTGGCGTCTGCGGCAACCACGGGAACCGTGATCGTGTTGTCCAATCGGGTGAGCATGCCGCTGTTGGCGGGCAGATCGATCTCCTTGCCTTTGCGCGCCACGACATAAATTGCGCCGGCCGCAAAGCCGATCCCCAAACCGCGGGTGACGTTGCTGAAAACCAGGCCGACCAGCGACCCGCCGCCCCCACCGACCGCCATACCGATGGCGTCCCCCTTGTAGTCGTGCTTTTCCTGGAGGACCTCGCCCTCGGTAATCTTCATATCCTTGCGCGGCTTGCTGTAAGAGTCGACGCGCGGCTGGCCGATGGCGAGGATGCTCATCTGGATCGGGATCAGTCGGCTGTCGACCTCAACGGTCTTGAAATTCATGCTCATGTACGCCTGGCCGCGGAACAGCGAGAAGTTTTTGGCTTTCTGGATGGTTCCGACGACACCGTTGATGCGTGTGCCGGCGGGGAGAACGATGCGGCTGTCGAGCGCGACAGGCTGCGCCAGAACCGCAACGAAGGGATCTCCCTCTTTCGAATGCGAGGAACTGACGGGCGTGAGCAGCGTGAGATGGATCTCGGTGCCCTGCAAGACTTCACGAGGCTCGGCGTACGTCGGCGGCGTGGCCGTGAGCATCAGGGCCAACGCTAAAACTAAGGAGACAACTGCTTTCATGAAATTCCTCCTGCGTGCACGGTCGTGCAGCGATTCCCCGTGACGTGGGGTGATGGTCCCGGATCAGGGGACCGAGCGCTGGCGCGCGGACCTGGCGGCCTCGATGCGGTCGAGACGGCAAGGTGGTTGGGGAGGAACTCCAACCGAGAGCTAGTTTAGGACAGCCGCGGGTAAAACGGCGGCGCAGAACCGGTGGTGTGCCCAGTTGAGTAAGGTCGCGGTTGATCGGCGGCGACTGCCATTGGAGCGGTTCCCGGGGGTGTGTTAGACTTTTTCGAGCAGTCGGGAAGTGTGCGACTGCCGAACCGTGGAACTTCGGGCTCTGTGCAACGAGGTCCCGCGAACCCCGCCAGGCCCGGAAGGGAGCAACGGTACCGGGTAAGCCAAGTGTGCCGCGGAGACTCCGAAGTTCCTCGAATTGCAGCGACCAGATAGCTCGAAGCGATTTGGTCGCCTTCCTCAAGCGGCCCCCTTCCCCTTTTTCTTCCCGCTGAACCGAGTTTGCCTCGGGAGATTTTTTTCCAGTTCCTCACGCAATTCGTATAGGCTTCGAATCCGACCGAACCAGCAATTCGAAAAGGAGATGCCCCTTGTTATCACGCCGCCGGTTTCTCGAGCAGTCGAGCCTCCTGGCCAGTTCCGCTGTTCTCGCAAGCTCTCGTCTGCCAGGTGTCAGCCGAGCCCTGGACGACCCGCTCTCGCCGGATCCGAAGTTGCTGGCCCGCGCTAGGGCACTACTCCTCGAAGCTCCCTTCATCGACACCCACAATGATCTGCCGACGATGTTCCTTGAAACCAAGGCCGGCGATTTGACCTCTTTTGACATGGCCAAGGTTCAGCCCACGCTGTGCGCGGATATCCCCCGATTGCGCGAAGGCTGCGTGGGAGTGCAGTACTGGTCCATCTGGGTTCCTTCTGCCACCCAGAAGAGCCACACCGCGTTGCACGAGGCGCTCCGGGAATTTGATGTGGCGGAGCGTTTTATCCAGGGCTGGCCCGAACTCGAGCAGGCCCGCACGGCGGACGATATTGACCGCATCCATCGGTCGGGACGCATCGCCTGCCTGCTGGGTGTCGAAGGCGGTCACATGATCGAGAACTCTCCTGCCGCACTGCGCACGTTTTACCAGCTGGGTGCGCGTTACATGACCCTCACCCACTGGGACAACATCGACTGGGCCGACGCGGCGACCGACAGGCCGGAACACAACGGGCTGACGGAATTCGGCGAGCAGGTAGTTCGGGAAATGAACCGGCTGGGCATGTTCGTGGATCTTTCCCACGTGAGTGCCGACACGATGAAGGACGCGCTGCACGTAACGCGTGCGCCGGTGCTGTTTTCGCACTCGAATGCTCGCGCTCTCAATCCGCACCCGCGGGGTGTTCCCGATGATGTCCTGCGTCTCATCCCGGCAAATGGCGGAGTCGTTCATGTGAATTTCATCTGGGAGTTCGTCTCTCCCGGGTATCCCGGATGGCAGGAAAAGCGGACCCGGGCGCTCGAGGACTTGCACGCGCACCTCGATACGGATGCGGCCATCCAAAAAGGGATGGAAGATTGGGAGAAAGCGAATCCGGCTCCCCGCGGGGGCATCGGCGACGTCGCCGACCACATTGATCACATTCGCAAGGTCGCCGGCATCGATCACATCGGGATTGGTGCTGACTACTATGACGTGGCACCCGGTTCGATGGTTGTGGGCCTCGAGAATGTGAGCCGCTACCCCTATCTGTTCGCCGAACTCTTACGGCGCGGGTACACCGACGAAGAGGTTCTGAAAATCGCCGGCCGGAATCATCTGCGCGCCATGCGTCAGATGGAAAAGATTGCAGCACAGCTGCAAAAAACAGAAGCGCCCCTGATTACCGAAGGGGTGAAGGCCAAGTAGACGGCAACGGATCGCCGCAGCGCAGATGCGATCACGGAGGTTTTGACTTTTTCGGGGCGGACGCCGAAAATGCAAGACACGTATGACCTACCAAGTGATCGCTCGAAAATGGCGGCCGCAGACCTTCCTGGACCTGGTTGGACAGGGTCACGTCACAGAGACATTGCAGAACGCGATCAAGCACAATCGCGTGGCTCATGCGTACATCTTTTCCGGCGCGCGCGGCGTCGGGAAGACCACGGCCGCCCGGATTCTCGCCAAAGCGCTCAACTGCGTGCACGGGCCGACGCCCGAGCCGTGCGGCGAGTGCGATTCCTGCAAGGAGATCGCCGCGGGAACCTCGCTCGATGTCATTGAAATCGATGCGGCATCAAACCGCGGCATCGACCAGATCCGCGAGTTGCGGGAGATGGTGCGCTATGCGCCGGCGGCGGCGCGGCACAAAGTGGTCATCCTCGATGAAGCGCACATGCTGACCGGCGAGGCCTCGAATGCGCTGCTGAAGACACTCGAAGAACCGCCGGACCGCGTCATCTTCGTCCTGGCCACAACGCAACCGGAAGACCTCGAAGATACCATCCGGTCGCGGTCGCAGCATTTTCATTTCCGGGCGCTCACTTTCCTCGAGATCACCAACCGGCTGAAACACATCGCCGAAAAAGAAAACCTGAAGATCGACGATGGCTCGCTGAGCGTGATTGCCAGAATGGCGGAAGGGAGCATGCGCGACGCGCTTTCCTTGCTCGAGCAGGCGCGGGCCTATTGCGGCGACGACATCCACGACAAGGAAGTGCGGGAACTGCTGGGCGTGGTTCCGGAAGACGCATTACAGGAACTGGTGGAGGCGATTGCGGAAGGCTCGGCGGAACGTGCGCTCGGACTCGTGCATCGTTTCCAGAAAGAAGGGCGCAACCTGCAGCACTTCTGCCGGGAAGCCATCCGTCACCTGCGCAACCTGCTGATTGCGCGGGTGTGCGGCGCGGATTCCGATCTGCTGGCGGCCACTCCGGAGCAACGACCGGGAATTGCCAAGGCTGCGGCGCTGTTCACCGAAGAGGATTTGACCCGCTATTTTCAGATCTTGCTGCAAACCGACAATGAAGTCCGGCGGGAGATGGATCCGCGCGTGCACCTCGAGATGGGCCTGTTGCGGCTGGTGAACGCGGCGCGACTGGCACCGCTTGAAGAATTGCTGGCAGAGCTCGGAACTCGAGCGCCCGGCAAAGCGGGCGGCGGGTCGGCCCCGCGCAGTGCGGCACCAGGCGGATCCGAGCCGCAGTTGCCCTCCTTTCGACGGGCGACGACTTCGGCCGGGACGGCGGATCGAACTGCGGCTCCGGCAAAAGCGGCGGGAGCACCAGCCGAAAAAGGGACCGTGGAACGGACTGCTTCCGCTTCGGCGGCTGGGCCAGCCGAAGTCAACCTGCAAAAAAGTGAAGCGCCGGCAGTGGTCGCGAGTGCGTTCGGCGCGGGCGCGGCGGCGGCTCCGGCGAGAGAACCCGAAGTGACCGTCGCGGTTGCCAAGGAGGAGACCCGGGCGGAAGTTGCCGCGACGGGATTAAGCACGGAACAGGTCGTTGAAATCAAATCCGCAATTCAGGCCCAGCAGAAATTCATCGGGGAGTTGCTCGAGCACGCTTCGCGATGGGAACTCGAAGGCAGCGAATTGCGAATTTATTTTCCGCCGGAAGAGAGCGCGTTCGCCGGCTTGGTCGAAGGACGCGAAACCATGGAGAGGATCCGTTCCTCATCGAACAAGGTACTGGGACGCACTGTTCGCGTCTGTGCTAAGCTTGAAAGTGGTGCGGGAAATGCGGCACGCACTGCCAGCACGCAGGAAATGCGGGCACAGTTTGAGAACGATCCGATGGTGAAGTCAATGCTGCAGCGGTTTGGCGGGAGAATTTCCGAAGTGCGGCGGCGCACCGGCGAGTAAGCAAAGGGAGGCATGAAATGAACATGGAAGTCAGCGCTCTCCAGCAAATGCTCTCGCGGCTGCGGCAGGTGCAGGAGGACCTGCAACGGCAGGTGAACTCGGTTGCGGTCGAAGCTTCGGCGGGCGGCGGCATGGTAACGGTGAAGATGAACGGCCAGAAGCAGGTGCTGGCGGTGAAGATTGAGCCCGAAGTTTATGCCAGCAGGGATCAGGAGATGCTCCAGGACCTGCTGCGCGCGGCAGTGAACGAGGCTTCGCGTCGCGTGGATGAAGAGCTGGCGAACCAGATGAAGAGCATGGCCGGCGGCATGCCGGGGCTTGCAGGCCTGAAGATTCCCGGGTTGTTTTAAGCCGCAGAAAGTTCTCCCCTCGTTCCCTCCCCTGTTGAGACGGCGTCCAGATCCCGGCACTCCGCTCGCGGTCGTCGGCTGACCCCGCGTCCTCATTCCAGTCCCAAACAAACGATCCCACCGCCTTCCCGCGATGATGTATAACTTGGAAAGCAGATTGCAAAGATCTGTGCCTCATGCCCCGCACGGGGCAACTCCTGCTTGAGGATTCCGTCCTGCACTTCCGATTCGGGAGGAGGGTAAAGGACATGACACCCAACAGTTCCGCAGACCTGCAAAAGTTCATCGCCGCAGCGAAGCAGCAGGGCGCCAGCGACGAATCGCTGGTCGGCATCTTAGAAAACGCCGGCTGGCCGAAGAATTTGATCTTCCAGTCGCTCGGGGAACGCTATGAGTCGCTCACCGGCATCCCCGTTCCGCCAGGAAGAAAAACGACCACCAAGGCCAAGGATGCGTTTCTCTACTGGCTCTCCATGGTGCTGCTGGTTACCTGGACGTTCGCCTTAGGCGCGATCTGCTATTTGTTGATCGACGAGTGGTTTCCTGATGCGCTCGCTCAGAACGTTGCCGGATTGAATCTGGAACACGAAATTTCGGGCCACCTGGCTACGCTGCTGGTGACCTATCCGGTGTACCTGTTCGTGATGTGGATCATTATTTCCGAAACCAGACGGTTCCCGGAAAAGCTGGAGTCGGCGATCCGGAAATGGCTGATGTACCTGGTGCTGCTGCTCGCCGCGCTGATCATGATCGGAGACGTGGCCGTATTGCTGACCTACTTCCTGCAGGGAGATCTGACTTCCCGGTTCGTCGCCAAGGTGATCGTGACGCTGGTGATCCCCGGAGCCGTGTTCTGGTACTACTTCGGATCGCTGCGCGAGGCGCGGCAAGGAGCGAGAGATGCGCTTTAGCCGGGACAGCTTTGCGGCGGTGCTGGCAACGGCGGTGGTGGTGGTATTTGTGGTGCTCGGATTCTTGAGGACCCACGGGCCAAGAGCGCAACGGATCATCCGGACCGACGAAACGCGCGTCATGCAACTCAGCCGCCTCGGGAATGAGATCATCGAGTATTACCACAAACACGACAAGAAACTGCAGACCGCGTTAACCGATTCACAGAAGAAGGAGTACGCGGATCCGGTGACGGGAACGCCGCCGCTTTATTCGACGTTTTCCCCGAACGGATTCTCGTTGTGTTCCACGTTTTCAGCCGATGGGCCGAAAGACGACAAGTATGGGAAATATACGTTCTGGAAACACGGGCCGGGCGGAAAATGCTATCAGTTCAATGCCGATGAGACTCTTCCCGCCATTCCGTTTCACTACTTCTGATCCCTCCAGCGGAAAAACCCGGGACCGGGGCTCGTTTGCGTCCGGGAGCGAGCTTGTGCTACACAAGGAACATGCCTGATTTTGCCGCACCTGTCGAACGACTCATCGAAGAACTGAAACACCTTCCCGGAATTGGCCAGAAGACCGCGCAGCGCCTGGCCTTCCATCTGCTTCGCGCCTCACCGGAAGACGCGCTGGCGCTCGCTGAAGCCATCCGCGACGCGAAGGAAAAGATCCGCACCTGCTCGACCTGCCACAACATCACCGACACCGACCCTTGCCTGTATTGCGTGGGACCAACGCGGAACAAGCGCACCATCTGCGTGGTCGAAGAGCCGCACAATATCATGGCGGTCGAAAAGACGCGCACGTACAGCGGGATGTACCACGTGCTCGGCGGATCACTTTCGCCCCTGCAGGGACGCGGGCCGGACCAGTTGTTTATCAAGAGCCTGATTGAGCGATTGAAGGGTGGCGGAGTCGAGGAGATCATCATCGCCACGAATCCGACGGCCGAGGGGGAAGCGACGGCCATTTATCTTTCGAAACTGTTGAAGCCCCTGGGCGTGCGGGTGACGCGCATCGGCGTGGGAATCCCCGTGGGAGCCGATCTCGAGTACGCCGACGAAGTGACCATGCTCAAAGCGATGGAGGGCCGGCGGGAGCTGTAGCGGAAAGGCATCGCGCGCGAGGACCTTGATTGCGCCGTAGCGCGGACTCGCCGAGTGAAAGCAGGATGATGCCCCGGACGACGTTTCCGGGGCATTTTTGCAGGGAGGCGGGGTGGAACCCGTGGGCCAAAAGCTCTAGTACGTACAGAATGATTGTCTCTCTAGGCAAAAACTCGGAATCAGGATAAAGTCCTGTTCCTACGGTGGATGTCCCCGCCAATCGTTGCCGGTTCCCGCAGGAACTGGAGTAGGAGGTGCGCTGTGCCCGGTTTAGCGCACTACATGAGCCAGTATGACCACGAACATAGTTCGGGGTGGAACAAGGCGCTGCACGGAATCGGAATCCCGCTGATTTTTGCGGGAATGATTCTGCTGGTTCTGCTGCATTGGAAACTGGGAGTCGGGTGCTTTGTGGGAGGCTGGGTCCTGCTGCTCCTGGGGCACAAAATTGAAGGCAACCACCCGGCGTTCTTCGAGGGACCAGTTTATTTGTTGGTCGGGCCAGTGTGGGTCGCCAAGGAACTGTGGTCGTTCCTGACCGGAACACATCAGGGTCAGAGCGAGGAGAGCGTGCCGGTAAAGAAATCCTAGCCGGCAAGACCTCCCGGGCCAAACAGCAAGGTACGGCGACCATGCAGAACGACGAACAGAGCCCTGATTTGGCGGACGAGACTACCGATATGTCGACCGACGGCGCTGTGAACGCAAGCAATGAGCTGCGTAAGAGACGGAGCACGCGCATCGTGCAGGCCGTGCCCCTGGTGGTGACGGGCGTGGACGCCCTGGGGCGACCCTTCGCAGAGCGTACTTCGACCCTGATTATCAATTGCCACGGCTGCCGCTACCAGTCGAAACATTACGTCCTGAAGAACATGTGGGTGAATCTCGAAGTGCCGCACCCGGAGCCGGGACACTCCCCGAGACGGGTGCGCGGAAAAGTGGCCTGGATTCAGCGTCCGCGTACGGTGCGGCAGCTGTTTCAGGTGGCGCTCGAACTCGAATCGTCAGGGAATGTGTGGGGCATCGGGTTTCCGCCCGAAGACTGGACGGTGTTCTCTGAGGAGAGCCCCTTTCTTCCGAACGCTCTGGCGCCCGCCGACGCAAGCGGAGCCCCATTGCCCGCGGCACCGAGCGGAACTCCCCTGCCCATTGAGGAAGTCGAACCAGGAGTGGCCACTCCGGACAACATCAGAGTATTCCCGGCTCCGGCGAGCGCGACCGACGCTTCGATGCAACTGGCGAGACAAGTGGCGCGACTGCTCGCCGAGGCCCGGCAGCAGATCCATGCGGCGGCCCGCGAAGCGGCGGCCCAGGCGGTCAACGCCGAGCGCCGACTGGCGTTTGAACAGTGGGAACAGAAATTTGCCGCCTTCCGCGACGAGGTAGCCAAGGAGACAGCCCACGCCGTCGGAACGATTCATGAGGAGACCGAAGCGCGCGCGCGAACGGCCCAGGCGGCCGCCGCCGAAGCGCTCAAAAACGAATTGCCGCGCTGGCTCGCCCCTCAACTCGAACAGTTGACCCATCAATTGACCGCGCAACTGGCGAGAGAAGGCGCGACACAACGGGATCAGCACGAGAAGCAACTCAGCACCGCGCAGGAATCCCTGCAAACCCTATGCGCGCAGGCCGACGAAGCCGCCGCGAAGCTGCGGACCCAGGCGGAACTGGTCGAGACCCAGGTCTCCTCGCGACTGGAAGCCGTCGTCCACAGCGCCATGGAAGCGGCGCGGCAACGGGAAGAATCCGCGGGAACCTACCGCGAAGCGCTGGACGCGGCAATCGCCGAGATGCAACGCGTGGTTGCTGTGACCGAGACCGAAGCCCAAACTTCCTTCCGCGAGCATCTGACCAGCGAAGTAGCGAACGCCCAAGCCCGCTGGCGGGGCGAACTCGGGGAGACCCTCGAAGCCGCCCAGGAGCGCGCCGCGGAGAAGCTGCGGCAGCATACCGAAGAGCTGCGGAAACAGATGGAAGAAGAGGGATTGAAGCAGAGCGGCGTGGTGCGCGCGGCGATCGAAGACCAGGCGAGGCAGCTCGAAGCGAAACTCGAGCAGGCCAAGGAAGCCACGGAAAGACTGGAGCAACTTCCGGCGCGGATCGAAACGGTCGAGCGGCAGGCGGTGAACGGATTCCAGTCGCAACTGGATGACGTGCTGAGCCTGCATCGAAATGAACTGCATCGCCGGTCGGAGATGCTGTTTGAGGAGATCCACTCGCGGATTCAGAGCAGCTTTGAGGCCGCCAACAGCCAGGCCCTCGAAAAGTTTGACGAGCAGGTGCAATCGATGGTGGCGCCGCACATCCAGCGGACCGAGGAAGCCGTTCAGAGGCTGGTTGGCGGCCGGTCGCTGCTCGATGCCGCGATGACCATGCAGCAGGATCGCATTCGCAATTCCGCCGACGATGCGTTTGCGGAATCGATGGCCCGCTTCCGGGAGAACCTGGGCAGCGTCGAGCAGGTGCTGAATGACTCCGCGCAGACGATCACCGCGAAACACCTGGAAGAGATGGAGAACCGCGCGGCCGACCTGAAGCACCATTCGGTCGAAGAGATGTACAAGTCCGCCGAGTGGTATGAAAAGAAGGCCCAGACGCAACTGCATAATCTTTCGGAAAAACTGGTGGAAGACTCCGGCAAGCAGCTGCGGGAGAAGGCCGGTGAAGTATCGGGCGTGTTCGCCAATGAACTGAGCAACACCAGCCGAAGCTTCCTTGGGCAAACCCGCCAGCAGCTGGAAGAGGCCGTGGAAGAGGCGTTCAAGCGGGTCCAGGTGCTGTTTGCCGAGGCCGCCGACACCACCTCGGCGGCGTTCACGGACGAAATCCAGCGCAACGCGCGGATGGAACTGGAAGGACTGACCGAGCTGGCCAGCCGCTCGGTCGAGCAGTCGCGCGAACAACTGGATGCCTCGCGGGCGGAATTCAACCACAAGCTCACGGCGCAACAGGATGAATTCCTGCGGCGTTTCCAGACCGTGCTGCACGATACGGTGGGAAGAGGCGTGGCGGACGCGCAGGGCAAGGTGGAAGCGAGCTTTGGGGCGCTGTGGGATACCTGGAAGAAGATGAACGAAGCAAATATGACCGAAATGCACAGCTCGTTCGGAAAACTGAGCAATGAGGGCGCCGAGCAATACCGTGCACGACTGGAAAATATCTCCAACTCCTGGATGGTGGCAACCGTGGCGACGCTCGATCATCAATCAAGGGAAGTGATTGCGAAGATTGCGGCAACCGCGGAAGAGAGATTGCGCGAAGCGACCTCGGAAGTGTTTTCGCGCTTCGGGGATACCCTGCGCGAGCGGTTGCAGCAGATTGCCACGGGCTTTGAAAGGCCTGCGCCGCCGAAGTCCTGACCAGCGGGGCCCTCGGCGATGACCGCGAGCACACCGCGAGACCCGGGGTCCGAACCCAGAATTGAAACCGAATGCTGCTTGAATGCGCAGCAAGAGCCTGTCGCTTTCTCCGTGGCTGAAGACCACAATCCAGGCGGCAGCCCCAAAACAACAACGGACAAATTTGCAATCAGGGTGTCGCGAGGGGTTTGTAAATGAGACCGATAACGATGCCGATGATCGTCCACTGGACGAAGTACGTCACCGCCTGTCCCAGAGCGAGTTTCAGCCCGATGTTCAGGTTCACGTAGTTGTGCAGCACAAATGCGCAAACCACGAAGATGCCAATGAGCACGCCGAAGCGCGCACCTTCCGCAAGGCCCGATCCGCGCTGATGTATCTCCGCGAAAATCGCGGCGATCACCAGGATCGAGAGGAAAGTTGCGATGATTCCAATCGGCATGACCCGCATCATTTCTTCCTTCGGCCGGAAGACGGCCGGGTACTTGTGGGCTTCATTAATAAGACCTGGCACCAGCCAAAACACCAGGAAACCAAAGGCAAAAGACGCGACCGTGCCACCAAGCGCCGCCATTCCGAGACTCACATAGTTCATTTGCTCTCCCTTGCCAATTGCGCATCTACTTCACCGTCAGTTCGGCAGGACTGGTTCGCCGAGACAAGGACGATTTTGCCAGGGCCAGATGCCAGAACTCCGCTTCGCACGCGATTCCGCATATCGCCCCTTCCTATCGGCCCCCGGACTCCCAGGGAACTCACGCGAGCGGACTCCATGCTTCGCTGACGAACGGGAATCTTCTTTTTGCTTCCGAAACCGCGGCAATTGTATACCCATTTCGCTTGGCCGCACTCATCGTTCCCGGTGGCCGTCGATTCAAGGGCCCTCACGCCAGAAGAAGCCAGAAAGAACGCCCCTGTTACACCGGCCGTTGCTGCCAAGCAGGGAGCGACCCATGGAGGATTTCCTTCGGCAAATCCAGACGCCGCGACAAATTCCCGAGAATGTGGGGATCCGTCGCCCTGGTGGCAGCCGCTCGCGAAGGCACGCGCCTCCAAGAGCCGGCAAACCCTGTATAATTCTTTAGTTCAACTATGGCCAACCGAGCATACCTGCGCGTGTGGACGCGCGACTTTTCCGAACAGACCATGATCGCGGAATTCGCGCGATTTCTGACCGCCGCCCCTCTTTCCGACGGGCCGGGGCGATTCCGGCAATTCACCGTGCAGGCGCTGGACCCCTCGGAGATGCCGGTTGTCGAGTGGGACTTGAAGGATGGCACCTTCGGGCCCGCCGAAGTGGCCGCGCTCGCGGCGCAGAACATCAATGACGACATGGCATATATCGTCGATGCCCGGTGGGATCTGTGGAGCTTCGACATGGAGACCTTCAGGTGGAGGCAAGGGCCTGAGCCGCTGGTCGTCGTCTGTCAGGGCAAGCTGTATGACGACGGCATTGCCGCGACGGCCGGACAGTTCAACGTCGACCTGGGATTCGAACATTTCTTTACCGGCCATGCGGGATTACTGGCGCCGGGCGCGGCAAAGAACCCGTTTGATCGCTCCGATCATCCGCTTGAAAAAACCTTTCGGAGCTGGATGACCAGTTCGGAGAATTTGAAGCTTTATCACCAGAAGACGCGGGAGAACATCCAAAAGCTGTTCGGCTGGATGGAGGCCATCGAAGCCGCGCTGCCGGTCGAGCGAAGCGAGCTGTGGAGTGAGGGAGAAGACAATTTTGAGGCGCGGCTCGATGCGATTCTGGCGCAGCGCTAGGTCGTTCGGGGACGCCTCGATCCGCCGCTTCCTGGCGCGGGGGTTTATGGCGCTCGGCTTGACCGTCTCGCTCGCGAGTGCCCAGACGGCCGAGAAGTCGGCCGCGAGGAAGGCCCCGGTGCATCGCGCGAATGAAATGACACTCGCCGGACTGCGTCCGGGGAGGGACAGCCTGGCCCGTGCCGCACAACTGAATAAGGAGTTTGGCAAGGGCAAGGAGTTGACCGGAGACCAGACCGTCTGGTTTGACCCGTGCAGGGACGAGTCCCTGACCGTCGACAGCGATAAGCGGAACCGGGTGGAAGAGATCCGCGCGGCGGCGAGGTCCGGCTTGACAGCAGACTGCGCTGGTCGCCCCCCCGGACCCTGGAAAACCGGGCTCGGGCTCCGCGTGGGAGACCCGGCGGCAAGAGTCGCGCAGCTTTATGGCGAGCCCGATTCGAGGAGTCCTAGCAC
The DNA here is from genome assembly GCA_963842585.1 of Candidatus Acidiferrales bacterium. Taxonomy (GTDB): domain Bacteria; phylum Acidobacteriota; class Terriglobia; order Acidiferrales; family UBA7541; genus Acidiferrum. Next base: position 100,554 of record CAWJHG010000005.1, on the reverse strand, counting down.
TAGGGACGGACAGCCGTTAGAATTGATGTATTACGCGTTCGATTGGGCTGGGCCGGATGTGCCGCAGGTGATGGAGGTGCTTTGCACCAAGGAGAAGAATGGGCAAGCCGGCCGGGTGGTTGAGATCACCCTGGCAGCCCCCAGCCTGTAGCACAAAGAACACTTTTCGTGGTTACGGCGTGCCTCCGGGCGCGTCTATTTTTGGAAAGGACCTGGATGACTCGCTCCCTGATTCGCTCCGTTCTAATTCGTGAAAAGGTGTTTGCCCGAAAGGGCGGTCGGGGGAACGCGCGGCCGGTCCGCCGCTCCTTTCTCGCGGTGATGGCCTTCGCGCTGGTCTGTGTTGGGTGTGGTTCGGAACCCCCTAAACCGGCCGTACCCGCCGAAAGCAAGCCTGCCGAACCCGCCGTTCCGCAAGAATTTCAGGATGCCGCGAGCGCTCTGCTCGGCAGTGATGCGCAGGTACTGCTCTATGGGGACCTGGCGAAAAACGGCAAGCAGCAGGTGCTGGTTGCCAACGTTTTGCCGAACACGCCGAGGAGCACGGTGGCCGGCACGGTGGTAACCCGCGCGGTTGTCGCCGAGAAGGAAGACGGAAAGTGGAACGAATTGATGCGCGCCGATGAGTACCTGAAAAACCCGAAGGGGTATCTCGGATTGACGCCGCTCGAGGCCGTGACCGGCTGGAAACTGCAGTATGAGAACGGCCCGGAGCAGGGCATGTCTCTTTATTTCACCCCGGTGAAAGCGGGAGCGAACGAGAAGACCCTGCCGATTGCGGTGCGCTGGAACCCGGCGGTAAAACGCTACGAATCGATGGATCTCTCCTATCAACATTTCCTTCCTGAAGCGCCGACGATCGGAAGTCCGAGGTCTATGTTGCGATGAGCCAAGCGGCAACAACGCAAACCCGCGCGGGAGCGGCGAAGAATGCGCCGAAAGGATCGGCGGGGAAAAACCTGCGCGGGCTGTTGCCGTATCTGGGACGGTATAAAGGGGCCATCGCGCTCGGACTGCTGACGCTGTTACTGATGGGGCTGATCGGCAATCTGGTGCCGCTCGCGACCGGCATCATCACCGACACTCTGGCAGGAAGTGCCCGACCGTTTGAACGCGCCACCCATGGGGCGGGTGACGTCGTTCCCTTAAACTGGCTGAGCAACATCGTCCCCTACTACCGACCTCACGACCGGCGCACGCTCGAGCTTTACTGCCTGATTCTGGTTGTGTGCATCGGCCTCAAAGGATTGCTGTCGTTCTGGACGCGCTGGGTACTGATCGGGATTTCCCGCGACATCGAGTTCGACATCCGCAACGACCTGCTCGACCGCCTGCTGCTCATGGAACCGGAATTCTACGTGCGCAACCGCACCGGCGAACTGATGTCGCGCGCCACCAACGACCTGAACGCGGTGCGCATGGTGCTGGGTCCCGGGATCATGTATAGCGGCACGACGATCGTCACCATGGTGCTGGCCATCTCGGTGATGCTGAAACTCTCTCCCTCCCTGACCTTCTGGGTCCTGCTTCCGGCGCCGGTCGTGGCCGTGGCGGTCTGGTATTTCGGAAAAGTGATCCATGAGTTGTACGAGACCATCCAGGCAGCCCTCGCGACGCTTTCCGCAAAGGTGCAGGAGAACCTCTCGGGCGTGCGGGTGATCCGGGCCTACGCGCAGGAACAAGCCGAAGTCAGAGGCTTCGATGAACCGAACCGGGATTACGTGGCAAAAAACGTGCGGTTGATCCGGACCTGGAGCATGTTCATGCCGTCGCTGCAGGCCATGATCGGAACCACATTCGTGATTGTTTTGTGGCAGGGCGGAAATCGCGCGCTCGGCGGGCAGATGTCGCTCGGAGCGCTGATCACGTTTTATAGCTACCTGGGTTTCCTGGTATGGCCGATGATTGCGCTCGGCTGGGTGACCAACATTTTCCAGCGCGGCGCGGCGTCGATGGGCCGGTTGAACTACATTCTGACGGCCGAGCCGCAGATTGACGATCGCTACGCAAGGGTTCCGCTCGGGACAGCGGTCGGCGGGGAGATCGAGTTCCGCAATCTGACGTTCACCTACCCCACGACCCTGTCGAGCAACGGAGAGAACGGCGCCGATGGCCATGGCGCGGAAGCTCGGCCGATCCTGAAAAACATCAACCTGAGAATTCCAGCCGGTTCGACGCTTGCGATTGTGGGCCCAACCGGCAGCGGGAAAACCACCCTGGCAGCATTGATCGCGCGGCTGTGGGAAGCTCCCGAGGGCCAGTTGCTGATTGATCGGCACCCCATCCGGGAGTGGCCACTGGCCACTCTGCGCCGGGCCATCGGCTACGTACCGCAGGACACCTATCTGTTCAGCGAAACGGTGGGCGAGAATATCGCCTTCGGGGTGGAAAAGAACGAGGAACCACAAATCCTCGAAGCCGCCGAGATCGCCAGCTTGCACGGAGACGTGGAGGAATTTGCCAGCCGTTACGAAACCATGGTCGGGGAGCGGGGCATCACGCTCTCGGGCGGGCAGAAACAGCGTTCGGCCATCGCCCGCGCGGTGATCCGCGATCCGCGCATCCTGATCCTGGACGATTCCCTTTCTGCCGTGGACACCCAGACCGAGGAAAAAATCCTCGGACGACTGAGGGAAGTCATGCACGGACGGACGACGATCCTGATCGCCCACCGCACTTCGACGGTGCGCGACGCCGACCAGATTGTGGTGCTCAAGGACGGCGCCATCATCGAATCCGGCACGCACGACCAGTTACTCGCACGCGGCGGTTATTACGCGGATTTGTACCAGAAACAGTTGCTGGAAGAAGAGCTCGAACGGGCATGAGCAATATCCACGAAGAAGAGGCACTCGGCAAGGCCTACGACTCGCACCTGATGAGGCGGCTGCTCGAGTATATGCGGCCGTACAAGTGGCGGGTGGTCTTCGCGCTCGCCCTGGTCGCGATCGTGACACCACTCGAACTCGCGCCGCCGGCGCTGTTCGGCAGGGCAATCGACAAATTTCTGGTGCCCGGCGTGGCCCACAGCATCAGCGTGACCGAGGCAAAACACGGCATCGCGCTGATCTGTGCCGTCTGGTTCCTGGTTCTCGGGCTCGATTTCCTGGCGCAGTACATCCAGATCCGTATCATGCAGCGGGTCGGGCAGCAGACCATGTACGACATGCGCACGGAAATTTTCTCTCGCCTGCAACGGCTGCCGATGAGTTACTACGACCGGAACCCGGTCGGACGGCTGATGACCCGTGTGACGACCGACGTTGACGCACTGAACGACCTGTTCGCCGCCGGCGTGGTGACCATGATCAACGATTTCTTCCTGCTGTCGGTCATGGCCATCTGGCTGTTTTCGATCGACCGCTGGCTGGCCATCGACGCGCTGGCGGTGCTGCCGCTCATCTTCGTGGTCACCCTGGTCTTCCGGAAATACGTGCGCGACGCCAACCGGAAAATTCGCACCGCCATCGCGCGGATCAATTCGTTTCTGCAGGAATACATTTCCGGAATGAGCGTGGTGCAGCTGTTCAACCGCGAACGCAAGGCGCGGGAGGAATTTACCAAAAGAAACAAGGACAACATGCTGGCGTGGCGGGACGCCATCCTGGCCTATGCGCTGTTTTATCCGGCCGTGGAATTTCTGAGCTTTGCAACCATCGCCCTGATCTACTGGTCCGGCGGAAACCGCATTTTGGGCGGCGGCCTGACACTCGGCGTGCTGACCGCGTTCACCATGTATGCGCAGCGGTTCTTCCGTCCGATTCAGGACCTGAGCGAAAAGTTCAACATTTTACAGTCGGCCATGGCCGCTTCGGAGAGAATATTCAAGCTGCTGGATGAGCCGATCACCATCGAAAGCAACCCGGACGCCGTCAAACTGGTCTCTCCGAAGGGGGAGATCGAGTTCCGCAATGTGTGGTTCAGCTACAAGAATGTTCCGGAGCCCGCTGACGAAGACTGGGTGCTGCGCGATGTTTCCTTCCGGGTCGCCCCCGGCCAGACCTTCGCGATTGTGGGCCATACCGGCGCGGGGAAAACGACGCTCATCTCGCTGTTACTGCGCTTCTACGATATCCAGCGGGGGCAGATCCTGCTCGACGGAGTGGACATTCGACTGCTCGACCTGCAGGACCTGCGCAGGCAGTTCGGGATTGTGCTGCAGGATCCGTTCCTGTTCACCGGTACGATTGAGAGCAACGTGCGCCTGGGCACGCCGGGAATCACGCGCCAGACCGTGGAACGCGCTCTCGACGAAGTGGGCCTCGGCGCGTATGTGCGCTCGCTGCCCGGGGGCGTCGGGACGGAGGTCAATGAGCGGGGATCGACGCTCTCGGTCGGACAGCGGCAACTGATCAGCTTTGCGCGGGCACTCGCGCACAATCCACGTTTTCTCATCCTGGACGAAGCGACCTCGAGCGTGGATACCAAAACGGAACTGCAAATTCGCGAAGCGCTCGGCCGTTTGTTGTCGGGGCGGACCGCCCTCGTCATCGCCCACCGGTTGAGCACCATCCAGTACGCGGACCGGATTCTGGTGTTTCACAAGGGCCGATTGCGCGAGCAGGGCGCGCACCAGGAGCTGCTGGCGGAGCGCGGGATCTACTATCGGCTGTACCAGCTGCAGTACAAGGAACAGGAATTGCACAACGGCAACGAGATTCATCCGGGGGCAAGTTCAAGCGCCCTGCCGACACCGCTGCCGGCGAGTGATTGAACCACCAATTTTCGATGCCACCGATTCCCTTACTTCTCTCTGCTGGTGAAGCTTCTGGCGATCTGTATGCGGCGCAGCTTGCGACCGCGCTGCAGGCTCGTCTGGACGTCGAACTGTTCGGCATGGGCGGCCCGCTGATGCAGGCGGCAGGCGTCCAGATCGTGATGAACTACGAGGAAGTGGCGGTCGTGGGGATCACGGAAATCGTGAAACACCTGCCGTCCCTGCTGAAGGCCATGGACAGGCTGGTGGCCGTGGCAGAGCAACGCCGGCCGTCCCTCGCCGTGCTGACCGATTTCCCCGGATTTCACCTGCGGCTCGCGAGGAAGCTCCAGGCCAAGGGAATTCGCAATGTGTATTACATCTGCCCGCAGTTCTGGGCCTGGAGGCCATGGCGGGTCAACCTGATCCGGCGGCGATTTGAAAAGGCCCTGTGTATTTTTCCGTTCGAAGAGGAGTTTTTCAACCAGGCCGGAGTCTCGACCACCTTGATTGGCCATCCACTGGTCGGCACGGTCGCTGTCAGGAAAGACCGCAAGCAGTTCAGCGAGGAAAATCATCTCGCGGCCGGGCGGCCGATCGTGACGGTGCTGCCGGGCAGCCGGACCGGGGAACTGCAACATCATTTACCGGTGCTGCAGGAAGCCTGTGCGCGAATCCACGGGAAAATGCCGGTGCAGTTTGTGGTAGCGGCGGCGCATCGGAAGGACGTGGAGAGGTTGAAGGCCGGCTGGCCATCGGGATTGAAACTGTGCGTTGTTGAAGGCGAGACCTACAACGCGCTCGCCGCAGCCGACGTGGCGATCGTTTCAAGCGGCACGGCAACGGTCGAAGCGGCACTGCTTGATGCGCCTATGGTCGTGGTGTACCGGGTCTCTCCGCTCACGGCGACACTGGCGAAACCGCTGGTGCGGACGCCCTACTTCGCGATGGTGAACCTGATCGCCGAGAAGAAGATCGTTCCCGAGCTGGTGCAAAACGATTTCACGCCCGAAAAGGTCGCTTCGGAAGCCCTGCGCCTGCTGCAGGACCCCAATGCCAGGACCTCCATGCGTGCGGGACTGGCTGAGGTGCGCAAGCGGCTGGGGCCCCCGGGGGCGGCGGAACGGGCAGCAGATTCGATCGCCGGATTATTGGCGAAGGGTGCTGGCAACGATTCTTAAGCCCTTGTTATCCTATATAAGGCTTCCTTGTGAACGATCTGGAAAGGACATCGATGACGCATCGCCAGAGGAGCTGGGCCCTCGCAGCGCCGGCGCTGCTCTTGTTGTGGGCCGTCGCGGGCGCGGCCGTCGACGCGCAGGTGGCGCGCCCGCCAAGCTTCCTTGCGGACAAGTACGAGGTGTCGGCCTACCTCGATACGGTGGCCCAGGGAATCAACGCCGTGGCCAAGGTACAATTTCGCGCCCAGGAGGTTTCGCAGAACGTCCGGGTGGAGCTGCACGAGAACCTGGAAGTGCGGGAAGTGAAGGGACCGGACGGAAAAGCGGTGCCGTTCCAGCGTGAGCCCGATAATCCGCTGTACCTGGTCGTCACCCTGCCGACGCCGGTCGCGGCCGGACAGGCGGTTACCCTGACCTTCAGCTATGGCGGGCTGCTGGCGAATGAGGAAAACAGCCCGGTACCGAATGTGCGCATGGCTTCGGTCAACAAGGACTGGTCCTACCTGTTGCTGCCGGCGCGCTGGTTTCCGCTGACCAACTTTCCCTCGAATCGCTATACCGCGACTTTCAAGCTGAATGTCCCGGACACGGTTGCCGCCGTGGGAACCGGCAAGGCCGACTCGCCGCAGCCTATGGCGGGGCGCTCTCCTGCCGAGGGCGGGCGGCTCATGTACACCTTTCACTGCAATCGGCCGGCGCCTTACGGCTCCTTCGTGGTCGGTCCCCTGCAGCTGAATCCCAAGCAAGCGGAGGGGATCGACGTAGCGGTCTATGCTCCGGCAGGTCAGGGTGCCAAAGCACAGGAATTCGCAACCACGGTCGCTCACCAGGAGATCATTTTTTCCGACCTGTTCGGGGATTTACCCGACACCGAGATGACTGTCGTGCAGCTGCCGGACGGGACGCTGCGGGATTTCGCCGGGCCCGGAGTCGTGATGCTGGCGCACCGGGTGTGGGATCCAAAATCGAGCGACCGGACACTGAGCCGGCTGGTGGCGTCCCAGTGGTGGAACGATCAGGTGTTGCCCGCGAGCACAGCCGATGTGTGGATCAGCGACGGTCTGGCCCGTTATTCCGAGGAACTCTACGCCGAACAGGCGATCGGGAAAGAAGCCGGCCTGCGTGCGATTGACGAGTTCGCCGTGGGCGCACTGATGTTCGATAATTCGGCCCCGGTAGCGCAATCGGCGCGCTTGACACCGTATTCGAATGAGTATCGCTCGGTGGTCATGAACAAGGGAGCCATGCTGTTCCACATGCTGCGCGCCATGATGGGTGACGTGGCCTTCAAGACCCTGCTGCATCAGTTTTATGCCAAGTATCAGGGAAAAACGGCGACCATCATCGACTTCGAGAGTCTGGCCATTGCCAATGCAAACGCGAGCGTGAAGCCGGGAACGGAACCCCCGAACCTGCAGGGCTTTTTTGCGCAATGGCTGAATTCAACCGGCATACCGGAGTTTACGCTCGAGTACGTGGTGTACCGCACCCGAAAAGGATTCCGGGTCATCGGAAAGATCAAGCAGCCGATCGACACGTTCAGCATGCCGGTGCAGATTCGCATCGACACCGAAGGAAATCCGGAGACCAAGACACTGGACGTGGCCGGGCTCGAATCGGAATTCATGGTGGAGACCTTTGGCAGACCGAAGCCAGGGGGAATCCGCGTGGACCCGAACAACACCATTTTGAAAAGCACGCCGAACCTGCGCGCGCGGGCGGCCATTGCGCGCGGCGAGGAGCTGGCGGAAGTCGGGAAATACTACGACGCGGTCATCCAATATCAGAAAGCCCTGAGCATCCAGCCGAATCGCTCGCTGGCAAATTTCCGCATGGGGGAAGCCTTCTTCTACCAGAAGAACTACCAGGCTTCGGCGAACGCCTTCCGCGAAGCGCTGGCGACGGTGCCCGAACCGTCGGAAAAGTGGACCGAAGTCTGGAGCCACATCTACCTCGGGAAGATCTTCGACCTGCTGGGGCAGCGGGAACGCGCGCTGAATGAATACAACAAGGCGCGCATGCTGAACGACAATACCGGCGGCGCGCAGTCCTATGTGGAGTCCTTGATCAAGAAGCCGTATACCGAGGGAGCCCCCATTCCTGCGGCCACCCCGAGCAACGACAATACCCCGGCCAAGGGCGGCAAACAGGCCGATATACCGGAACCCAGTTCTGGCGACAAGCCGACGTTCAAGAAGCCCTCGAACCCGTAATCCGGCAAGCCCCCTTTTGGCCCCGGAGCGGAGTCGTACCTTGCAACTAATTCCCTGCTTTCTTCGTACTAGCAATCAGGCAAGGGTGCGGTGTGCGTGCGCGACAGAAAAACGGGTGCGCTCGTGCGTGGGCAAAGGGGGTGGACGATGAGCGGATTCAGGCGCTGGTCTCGGCCGAAGCTCGGGATGGTTGCCATTCTGCTTTCCTCGGCAGTGGGGGCTGAGCCCCAGGCGACGAAAAAAGAGCTGCCGCTTAAGAAGCCCAGCCGAGAGACCATCGCTCATTTGCAACAACGAATCCCCGAACTACTGACCGCAGGATCGGTTCCCGGTCTGTCCCTGGCATTGATCCGGGACGGAAAAACCTACTGGGTGCAGGGATTTGGCGTGCGGGACATGAAAAGCGGGCAGCCGGTGACGGCAGAAACGACGTTTGAAGCCGCCTCGCTGAGCAAACCGGTGTTCGCCTATGGAGTACTGAAGCTCGTCGATCAGGGAAAGCTCGATCTCGACCGATCGTTGACCAAGTATCTTCCGGCGCCGTACATCGAAGGAGATCCGCGCCTCGACAACATCACCGCCCGCATAGTATTGAGCCACCGGACCGGCTTTCCCAACTGGCGGGCGGGGTCGAACCCGCTCACGATCAAGTTTACTCCGGGCCAGCGGTTCAGTTACTCGGGCGAAGGCGTAGTGTACCTGCAGAAGGTGGTGGAACAGATCACCGGCAAGCCGCTCAACGAGTATATGACCGAGGCCGTCTTCCGGCCTTTGGGGATGACCAGCAGCAGCTTTGTGTGGCGAGCGGAGTATGACGCACGGACCGCCATGCCTCATGACGGGGCCGGGCAACCCGGTAAGAAATGGAAGCCGGACGAGGCCATCGCGGCTTCGAGCTTGCAGACGACGGCCGGAGACTATGCGCTGTTTGTGGAAGCTTTACTGAACGGGACCGGGCTCAAGCGGGAAACGATCGAGGAGATGGAGCGCCCGCAGGTCGCCGTGGACCCGGAGTGCACGAACTGCACCGAGCGGGAGCCGAAGGAGCTGTCGAAGAGCATATTTTGGGGCCTGGGCATCGGAATCGAGGAGACCCGGCAGGGCGAATCGTTGTGGCACTGGGGAGACAATGGACAGTTCAAATGCTTCGTCGTGGCCTACCCGAAGCAGAAGATCGGGGTGGTGCTGTTTTCGAACGGGGAAAACGGCCTGGCCATTTCCGAGCAACTCGTCGAGGACGCCATCGGCGGGGAGCAGCCGGCGTTTGCCTGGCTGAAGTGCGACCGTTACGATTCACCCGCCATGCAGTTCCGAAAAGCGGCGCGGGAGCGAGGCGCCGCCGAGGCCATGGCCGAATTCCGCCCGGCGCTGCTGCGCGGGGATATCTCCGAACACTCCATCAACGAGACCGGGTACCTGTTGCTGGACCTCAAAAGAGCGCCGGATGCCATCAAGGTCTTTCAGTTGAATGTGGAGTTGCACCCGGGGTCCTCGAGTGCCTACGACAGCCTGGGCGAAGCGTACATGAACCAGGGGGAAAAGGCCGCAGCCATCCAGAATTATGCCAAGTCACTCGAGCTGAACCCCGCCAACAGCGGGGCCCGGGAGATGCTCGAGAAGTTGAAATCCAACTGACCTATGCCGACGCTCGCCCGGTCGTTGCGGGGGCGGAACGCCTGTTTGCGCAACCTGGGGGCAACCGGAGATGCCCTTAGGGAAGCACGTTTCCTTCCGGGTCGCGGATTTCTGTCTTGCCGAGGTTGAGTTTCTTCATATCCGCTTCAATCTTCGCGCGGTCCCCGACCGCCAGGACCGTGGTCTTGTCCGGCTGAATGTATTTCTGGGCGGCGGCTTGCGCCTGCTCGGCGGTTACGGCGTTCAAGCGGGTGGGCAGCAGCGAGAAGTAGTCGGCCGGCAGGTCATACACGTAGATCTCCGCAAACGAACCCACGGTTTCCGCGGCGTGCTCGAATCGGCCGGGCAGAGATTGCGCAATGGAGTCCTTGGCGAGTTTGAGCTCCTCCGGACTCATCCGCGTATCACGCATCCGCCGCAGTTCCTTGAAGACCTCCGCTGTGGCGGGCGCAGTCGCGTCGGTGCGCACGTCGGAATACACGATGAACGGTCCCGGCGCCAGGTGGTAGCTGAAGAAGGAGCCGGCGCCGTAGGTATAGCCATGCTGTTCGCGCAGGTTCATGTTGATGCGGCTCGAGAACAGGCCGCCGAGATCGGAGTTCATGACTTCGATGGCAGCGTAATCGGGCGTCGATCGGGCAGGACCGAGCGAGAAGAAGATAAGCGTCGTCTGCGGCGCGTCGGGGCGATCGACCAGGATCAATTTGGCGTCGGAAGTTTCTACCGTACCCCGGTCCGGCAGCGGGGCGTTTCCAGTCTTCCAGCCCGCGAACTGTTTTTCGAGCAGCGGCTTCAGCTCCTCGAGCTTCATGTTGCCGGTGAGGATAATCGCCGCGTCGCTCGGCAGATAGTTCTGTTGCCAGAAATGCAGCAGGTCATCGCGGGTAACGGCCTTCAGCGAGGCGCCGGTGCCAATGTCGGGGAATCCGTAGGTGTATTTCGGGCCATACAGGGCGGCGGAATAGACGCGGGTGGCAACGGCGGAGGGCTCGTCCATCTCCTGGACCAGTGCGGCGAGTCGCTCAGAGCGAACCCGGTCGACTTCCGCCTGCGGGAAGGCCGGATGCAGGGCAACATCGGCGAGCAGTTCGAGAACGTCCGGGAAATTGCGGGTCAGGGATTCCGTGCCGATGCGCGAAGAGTCCAGCGAGGCCCGGCTGCTGAGGGTGGTGCCAAGATCGGCGGCTCGATCGGCAATCTGCAAAGCGGAGCGGGTGGCGGTGCCCTGCTGCAGCATGCGGGCCGTGAAGCTGGCTAGCCCGGGATGGTCGACGGGATTGGCGCCACTGCCCCGGCGAAAGACCAGACTGGCGGCGACCAGCGGCAGCCCGGGGCGTTCGTTGTAGAGAACGGTCAGGCCGTTGGAGAGCTTGAACTGTTCCGGAACCGGGAGATGGAGCGCAGGGGCCGGGCCCGGGGCAGGGGGCTTCTCGCGCCAGGCAGCGTCAGCGTTCACGGGCTCGCCGCCCGAGGCCGCGGTGCCCTTTTCTTCCGCCTTAGGCGTCGAGACTTCGGGGCCCAAGTCTTGCTTCCCCGGCACGGCGTACACCACCACACGCTGGTTGGGCTTTAATTGCTCCTGGGCAAAAGCCCGGACCGCTTCCTTGCTGGCATTTTCATAGCGCGCGAGATCTCCGGAGAGAAAATCCGGGGTGCCGAGATAATGGTTATAGCTGTTGAGCAGCTCGGCCACTCCGTTCAGAATCTCAAGCCCCGAAATGGTGCGCGTCTCGATGCCGTTCACGGCGCGTTTCATCTCTTCTTCCGTAGGTCCGGAAGCGCGAAAGGATTCCATCTCCTCGTTGATGGCCTTTTCGAGGTCCTCCGGTTTTACCCCCGGCCGGGCGGTGGCCTGAATCTGGAAGACCGAGCCAACCATCATAGACTGCTGATTCGCATCGACATCGAGGGCCAGCTGTTTTTCGTAGACCAGTTTCTTATACAGCCGGCTGGACTTCCCACCGCCGAGTGTGTTGGCAGTGATGTCGGCTTCGGCATCGCCGGGCTTGAAGATCGGCGAGGTGAGCCAGGCCATGTACACCCGGGGAAGCTGGATATTATCCTGAACCACGGCGCGCCGTTCGGTCGAGATGGGCGGGGTGGCCACCTTGACGCGGGGCACTTCCGCGCCGCGCTTCAGCGGGCCGAAATACTTTTCCACCAGCTGGCGGACCCGGGCGGGATCGAAATCGCCCACGATGGTCAGGCTGGCGTTGTTCGGCGCGTAATAGACCTTGAAGAAATTGCGCACATCTTCGAGCTTGGCCGCTTGAATGTCCGCGTGCGAGCCGATCACCATCGGGTAGTACGGGTGGTCTTTCGGGAAAAGCTGGTGGAACACGGCCTCCTGCGCGATGCCATAGGGGGTGTTTTCATAGCTCTGGCGGCGTTCATTGCGAACCACGTCCTGCTGATTGGAGAGATTGGCCTGGTCCAGCTTGTCCGGCAGGTACCCCATGCGATCGGATTCGAGCCACAGCGCCAATTCGAGCTGGTTCGATGGCAGAGTTTCGTAATAGTTGGTGCGGTCGAAGCTGGTCGTGCCGTTGAAGTCCGAAGCCCCCGCCGCTTCGAGGTAATGGGCGTGGGAGCTGCCCGGAACGTGCCGGGAACCTTCAAACATCATGTGCTCGAACAGATGCGCGAATCCGGTGCGACCTGCGGATTCGTTGACGGCCCCAACGTGGTACCACAGGTCGACGGCAACCAGCGGCAGGCGGTGATCCTCGGAAAGAATCACTTCGAGACCATTGTCGAGCTTGTAGCGTTGGAATTTGATCTCCGGAACTTCGAGCGGGGCAGGTTTGCCGGCGGGTGTCTGTGCGTGAGAGGAGCAGGAGAAGACGACCGCCAGAAGGAAGGAAGCGAACAAACGGATAGCTGTTTTCATGATCAAAATTATCTCAAAAACGCGGGTGGGAGGGTACCTCGACAATGCCCGGGCCCGGGAGCACCGATCAGAAACCCGCGAGGCCGGTGAGCTTCGACTCGCGCACGCCCTTCTGCTGGACGAGGACCTGGAAGCGCTCGCCCATGCCTTCCGGGAAGATCAGCGTCTTCAGCTGCAGGCGCGCCCGCACGCGTTCGGTTTCGTCCATGCCGTGGTCGTAAAGATCGGCGAATTCGTTGCCCCGGCCTAAGGCCAAGAGGAATGCGGTCTGCGAAACCAATCCGAGCGGCTCGAGGCCGCTCCGCCTGCCCCACAGGCGCAGCGCGGTGAAATTCACGTGCGCCGTCAGGTCCTGCTGCCCGGGCGCCGCGTACAGATTGTCGCTCGAGCGGTGATTCGCGTAAGCCAGGACCGTGCCGGCCATGTGGTGCGCGTCAAACAGGTCAGCCGCTTCGTGGCCATAGTCAATGGTGAGGACAAAACCGCGCTCCAGGCGGCGGCCGACCTCGCTGATCCAGTCAGAGGCTTCAAGGGCCGCTTCGGCTTGCTGGCCTTCGAGCAGCGCGATCTCCTGCGCGGCAAAGTAGCTCGAGATGGCGCAGGTCGAGAGCGGCCGGCGGAGTTCAGAGAAAGCGGTCCCGTCCGAGGCCACGAAAATCTCCTCGAGAACGCCGTTCTGCTGAATGACCCGGTGCACGGGAAGCGCATCGAGCAGCTCATTTGAAAACAGGCAGCCCAGGGAAATGTTCGCCGGAATTTCGATGGCTGCCCGGCAACGATCTCGTTCGACGTGGCGCCGCAAGCGAGCCGCCAGTTGATCGCACCGGGCGGGCGAACGCTCGACCGCAACGTAGCCGAGTGAGCTGTAGAACTCCGGCAGCCTGGCCTCGGCAAAATCCAGAATATGCGCGGCCAGTCGGCCGGTGCCCGCGGCGGCCTCGACCAGAGCAAATAGAGCCGGGCGCCCGAGCTGCTCCCACATCTCGGCAAACTGCCGCGCGAGCAGGCGTCCGAAGATGGCATGGACGTCCACGCTTGTGTAGTAATCGGCGAAGCGGCGCGTTTCGGGCTGGCTATAGTAGCCATGGACGGGGTGGTACAGGCACTCGCGCATGTACTCGGCAAAGGTGATCGGACCGAAGCGGCGAATGCGTTCGGCAAGCAGTGCTGCCAACGGGTTCACGTCGTGGTGCTCCCGGCACGGAGCTTTTTTTGCAGTTTCTGCCAGGTGCGCTCGAAAGTGTCCCGCGCCTTGCCGTCGTAGAGGACGAAATAGACGGTCTCAAGCGAAGTTTCCCGCTTCACGTGCTCGGCGGCTTCGGTGAGCATGACTTCCGCGCACTCCTCCATCGGGAAGCCGGCAACCCCGGTGCCGACGGCCGGGAACGCCAGGGTCTTGCACTGACGTTCGGAAGCGATGCGCAGCGCATGGGCGGTCGAAGTACGCAGCGATTTGGCGGTAGTTCGCTCGTCGCCGAGGCCCATGCTGGCCGCATGAATCACGTAGCGCGCCTTGAGCTTGCCTGCGCCGGTAATGGCCGCATAGCCGATCGGGATGCTGCCGATCTTGTCGCACTCTTCCTGAATGGACTCGCCACCCTTGCGGTGGATGGCTCCGGCCACACCGGCGCCGAGGATGAGGTCGTTGTTTGCGGCGTTGACAATGGCGTCCACCTCCATGTCCGTGATGTCACCCTGCTGGATGACGATGCGTTCGGTGCGCGGTTGCTTCTGCCGCTTTCGAGCGGAGGCGGGTTTACGGTTTGCCATGTGCTGTGTCGTGATGGGTGTAATCATACACGCCGCGGCCCGTCTTTCGTCCTAACCGGCCTTCCCGGACGTACTGCTCGAGCAGCGGACTGGGGCGATATTTTTCGCCGAGGGTTTGATGGAGATATTCGAGGATTTTCAGGCGCACGTCGAGGCCGACCAGGTCGACCATTTCGAAAGGTCCCATGGGATGGTTGAGGCCAAGGCGGATGGCCTTATCGATATCCGCGGCCGAAGCGATGCCGGCCTCGAGCATGGCGAAAGCTTCATTGCCGACGAGCGCATTGATGCGTGAAGTCAGGAACCCCGGGGCTTCGTTCACGACGACCGTCTCTTTATGCATGCGGTGAGCGACACCGAGGCAGGCAGATACGGTTCCGTCGGAGGTGTGCGGCGTGCGGACGATTTCGACCAGGCGCATTTTGGGAACCGGGTTGAAAAAGTGCATGCCGATCGAACGGTCGCGGGCGGCCAGAGACCCCGCGAAATCGCTGATGCACAGGGAAGAGGTATTGCTCGCAAAAATGGCATCGGGCTTGGCGGACGTCTCGAACCGGCGAAAAACATCCTGTTTCATTTCTAGTTGTTCGGGCACCGCTTCGATGACGAGGTCGGCATCGCGAACGGCCTCCTCGACGTGGCCCGAGGCGGAGAGCCGGGCAAGGGCCGCGTCACGGGCGGCAGCTTCGACCTTATTGCGCTTCACGCCCTCTTCAAAAGCTTCCCGGATCCAGCTGGCGGCGCTCACGAGAACGGCGTCGTTCACATCTTCGAGAATGGTCCGGTAGCCGCCGACAAGGGCGGCGTAGGCGATACCCCGCCCCATGGTGCCCGCCCCGATGACGGCAATGGTTTTCACTTCCACGCGATTCTCCCCATGGAAAGAAGGATCATTTGCCCAACCTGCGGTAGGCCGCTTCATCGAAACCGATGATGATTTGCGCTCCAGAAACCAGCAAAGGCCTGCGAATCAGGTTCGGCTCCCTGGCCCAGAGTTTGAGCGCTTCGGCGCGGGAAGGCGGATCGGCCGCCATGTTTTGCGTGCGGTACAGTTCGTTGCGGGTATTGAGAAACCCCCGGTAGTCGCGGTTGCCGATGAGCTCGTCGAGCTCGGCCTCGCTGAGCCGCTCCTTGTCGAGGTCGCGCGCGGTGAAATCCACTTTGAGTTCGAGCAAGAGATCTTTCGCCTTGCGGCACGTACTGCAGCTCGGTTTCTGGTAGAACGTGATTTTCCCGGTGGCCATTTCCTCTCTCCCTCTTGGTTGGACTCAGTAGCGGGGTAGCTGGGGATCGATCTCGAGGGACCAACGGTCGATGCCGCCGGCCATGGACCTGGCGGATTTCACGCCCTGGCCGCGCAGCCAGTTGGCCACGTCCATACTGCGCATGCCGTGATGGCAGAAGCAGATGACCGCTTCGTCGGTGTCAAGCTTCTGGAGGTTTGCCGGAATCGTGCCCATGGGAATCAGCAAGGCGCCCTCGATCCGGCAAAGCGCATGTTCGTGCGGCTCGCGGACATCGACGAGCAAGAGCTTTTCCCCCCGGTCCAGCCGCTGTTTCACTTCACCAGGCAGAATTTCCAGGTCATTCATAGCAGCTCCAGAAAAGCGAAATCGCACTCCGTCCGATCAGAGCGGAATCGGGGCCGGGAGGAATCGTTCCCGAACGCTCCCGCCCGAAACGGCGGCCCCGAAGATACCCGCAAGCGGGTTATGGTTCGCCGGACAGCAGATTGCCGAGAACGGCAAACAGCATGAAGACCATGACACAGACGACCAGGCAGCCGAAAACCAGTCCCACCAATTTGCCCGCGCTCTGTTTCGCCATGGGGAGTCGCCCTCATCGAGTTCCCGCGAGAGGATGGAGGCGAACCGGACTCCATCCTGCCGTCGGAGCTACTGTATAGATCCTTTTGACGAAATCCACTGTTTTTCGAGCGCCTGGATCTCGTTGACCAGGGCGACATCCTCCGGTTGCGGCAGCATCTCCTGGAGGTGCTGTTCATAGGCTTTTTCGCCGAGCAGTTCTCCGGTGACACTGTAGGGCTGGCGCGCATGTTCCCCGATGAAGCGATTGAACTTCACATCCGGGACGTACAGCTTGGCCTGGCCGGCCGGTACATTCTTGTTGATCATTTCAACCAGCTTCACGCATTCCTGGCGGTACAGTTCCCTGCTGTGCTCATTCATGCGCTCGAGGTTCACTTCGACCTGCGCGGTCGGCTCGTCGTAGCGGCCCTTCAGGCCCCAGACATAGAACCAGTGCGCGGAACTCGAACGATCCACCCCGAACAGATCAAGGCTCACCGGAATCCACTTGTTGATGTACTTCTGGATGATTTGCTGGGGGACGACGCCGGCCTTCACAATGCGCTTGATGCCGTCCTGCCCGGTGCCCAGGTGAAAGGACTCCTCCTTGAGCATCGGGATCATGGACTGCGCCAGAGGAGCGAACCCAGAGAAGCTCAGCATGGTGAGCTGGTACTTGCCGTCGCGATCGACGAAGTCGGTGTAGACGAAAAAGTCCAGCCAGTTGTTGACGTCCTGATTGAAGGCCCCCAGCAAGCGTTTCTGGTCAAAGGCCCGGCGCTCCAGCATTTTCTGCGCCTCGACCCGGCCGCTGTAGCCGAAGTGATTCATCAGCAGGTAACACATCTGCCAGCCGTGGCGCATCTCTTCGGTGACCACGCGGCACAGCGACTGGCGGTCATGTTCGCTCGGCGCGGTCTCAAACAGGCGGCGCTGCTGTTCGACGGAAGCGAATTCCGTGTCGCCCTGATAGACGATCAGGTTGAGCAGCGCATCCCGCATGCGCTGGTCCGGGATCTGCACCACCTTTTCCCATTTGGAGCGCCCCTTGTAGGCTCCGAATTCGATTTCATTCGACCGCGTGGGTCCGAACTTGGCTTCAAATTGATAGTTGGTGATCTCGGGATAGGCCACCCCGATGTCCTTTTGCCAGACCCGGAAAAGATCGACCCAGTCATCGAAGGTGGTCAAGCGTGTTGCCGGCATGTGAGAGCCTCCCAAGGAGCGAAATTGTCAGGCGCGCAAACCTGCCGCGCGAACCAGGCGAAAGAAAAAACGATGGTCTCAATGACCGCGAAAATTCGGCGGCCGCTTCTCGAGAAACGCCTGAATGCCCTCCAGGCAATCGTGCGAATGGAAGCACTCGAGCTGATGTTGCACTTCTCTCTCGAGAGCTTCAGCGAGAAATTGCTCGTCCCGGGCAAAGATGGCCTGCTTTACGGCACGAATGGCCACTTGCGGTCCGGTCGCAATCTTGGTGGCCAGGATATGCACTTCGGCAGGAAACCGGTCGGCCGGAAAAACATGGTTCACCAGGCCGAGCTCGAGGGCTGTTTTGGCCTCGATCATGTCGCCGGTATAGAAAAGCTCCGCGGCTTTTGCCGGACCGACGAGCTGCGGCAGAAAGTAGGTGCCGCCGTAGTCCGGAAACAGTCCCACTTTCGCAAAATTCTGGCCAAAGACGGCTTCTTCCGCCGCAATGCGAAGGTCTGCGGCGAGGGCGATGTTCATGCCCGCCCCGGCGGCCGGGCCATTGACGGCGGCGAGGACCGGTTGCGGCATGGTGCGGATCTTCAGTACGGCCTGGATGCCGGCGCGCAAGATGGGCGCAAGTTCGCTGTCGTCTCCGCTGGCGCGTCCTTTGCCGATCACCGCGAGATCGCCGCCGGCGCAGAACGCGCGTCCGGAACCTGTGAGGATGACCACGTGAATGGTGCTGTCTGAAGCAATGCGTTTGAGGGACTCGTTGAGCGCCGTCGAAAGGTCACCATTGAGCGCGTTCAGACGGTCCGGCCGGTTCATGGTCAGGGTAACGATGGAGCCTTCGCGGGACTCGAGCAGCACCGGCGTGGCCGCGGCATGGCTGGTCTGGCTCATCTGGACCTCCTGCCCGTCAAGTTCAAATTCTGAGCGCTTCCCGCGCAGTCGAAACGCGTTCGACCAGGCGCGCCAGACCGCGGAAGTGCTTCAGCCGCTCGGCCTTGCCAAGCGCGTTCTGACCGCTGGTCGAAGGCAGCACATAGACCTGGGCGCCGTAGAGCAACTGTTTTTGCAGGCCGTACTTGCACTTGCGCTGGGAAAACTGCTCGTACGTCATCTTGCCGTTGAAGGCCACCACGCGCGGGGAAAACTCCTCGAGCTTCTGAGAAAGCACAATCCGCCCTTCGGCGTAGTCCTCGCGCTTCAATTCTTCGACGCCCTTGGTGGGACGCTTGACGAGGTCGGTCAGCCCAATGCCGAATTCGATGATCCGGCGATCATCGGGATAGTCGAATGGCTCCGGAACCACGCCGCTTTCAAACAGGGTCGGCCAGAACAGGTTGTTCCGGCCGGCATAATAATGGCCGGCGCGCACGGAAGACTCGCTGGGATTGCATCCCACAATGACGAGCTTCATCCCTTTTCGAAGATAATCAGGAAGTGTTTTCATTCGCTCTTCGCTCGATCTTGCATCCTGGAACTTACCGCATCCAGCAGTTTACTTCCCTTTGAAGTTTGCGGCGCGTTTTTCGACGTACGCCGCCAGGCCTTCCTTGGCATCCTCGCTGGTAAAGAGCAGCTGCTGCATTTCGCGCTCGAGGCCCAGCGCTTCGGCAAAAGGAATTTCGCTGCCGGTCACGACCGACCGCTTGATCCGGCCGACGGCCCGGGAAGCCTTGTTTGGAGGGCAGAACTGCCGGGCATAGGCCAGCACGTCCTCCCAGAAAGTCTCTTTCTCGTAGATGTAGTTGACCAGTCCCATCTCGAGGGCCTCTTCGAAGCTGAAGGTCCGGCCGGTGGCCATCAGTTCAATCGCTTGCGCGCGGCCGACAGTCCGGGCAAACCTCTGCGTGCCGCCGGTGCCGGGAAGCACACCCAGATTCACTTCCGGCAACCCGATTTTTCCGCCTTCCTTCTTGGCGATGCGGATGTCGCAGGCGAGTGCGATCTCGAGGCCGCCGCCGACCGTGTGTCCATTGAGCGCGGCGATCACTAGCTTCGGGGTTTGCTCCAGGCGGCAAAGCGTCTCGTTGGCATGCAGGCAGAAATAGTATTTGAACTGCGGGTCCACCTTGGCCAGCATCGGGATGCTGGCGCCGGCGGAGAAGAACTTCTCGCCGCCGCCGCGGATCACGATGACGTGCACCGCTTCATCCATGCGCGAAGCGAGAATGGCGGTGTCGAGTTGCTGCATCATTTCGTAGGTGTAGGTATTGGCTGGCGGATCGTCCATCTCGAAGATCGCCACGCCCTCCTCGACGCGGTACTTCACGAGCTCCTTCGTCGCAATCGTGCCGGTAGCCATAGTTGTCTCTCCTCGTCTCTCCGTCAGCATGTCCTGAACGTTCCGCTAGGCTTCAATCCGAAGTGATGGCCGGGGATTCCGCAGCATCGAATGCCTGTTCTCGAGCCGGGGCGGCCAGAACTCCGTGCAGGAAGATGCCAACGATCGCGGCCGTCAGATCTTCCGCATGGGGGTCAACGGCGGGCTTATGCCACTTGTAGACCCAGTTCATCATGCCGAACAGGCTCAGGACGGCTACGCGTGGGTTCAGGCCCGGTGTCAGCCCGGCTTGAGAAATGGCATCGAAGATCTCTCGCGCCAGCGCATAGTAGCGGCGCTTGATCGCAGAGATCTCCTCCCGGTAGGGCGGTTCGAGAGCTTCCTCTTCGTGAGCGAGGACCTTCATCTCATTTGGATGGGAGAGGAAATAGTCGATGTGGTTGTGAACCAGGACACGCAGCCGTGTCTCCGGCCCACGAACTCCTTCAAGGCGTGTACGTGCGCGCTCCAGAATTGATGTAAATGCATTATATTGAATAAGATACAGAAGATGCTGTTTACTTTCGAAGTAATAGTAGAGTCCGGAAAGGGAGATGCCGGTGGCACGGCTTATATCTCGGATCGAAGCGCCTTCAAAGCCGTGTTCAGCGAAGGTCTGCGCCGAGATCAGCAGGATATGCTGGAGCTTGCCTTCGGAGTCGCGGGGATGAGGTACAGAGGTGGCCATAGCGTTCTCGAACGTTCGTTCAATCACTCTAGGGCGGCTCGTTTGGAGTGTCAAGAGTCGATTACTTCGCCATATTCAGACTCTCGCTCGAGGAAAACAGCGGCAGTTCCCTGCCGAGACCCTGTTGCCTGGCCAGGCTGTAGACCTTTTCCGCAACAGCCAAATCCCATGCCGCAATTCCGTTGGACTTGAACAGGGTGATCTGGGAATCGCTGGTCCGGCCGGGGACTTTGCCTGCCACCAACTCCGAGAGTTCATGAACGGCCGTCCAACGCTCGGGCTGCTTGGCGAAGGGGAGGATGAGATCGCCCGCTTCCTGCTGCGATTGCGCCAGAGAGTCCACAAAGATCAGGCTCGCTTTGCCGATCGCCGCCTCGTCTAGTTCCTGCTTGTGGGCGTGATTGGCCCCGATGGCGTTGATATGCACGCCCGGCGCCAGATCCTGTCCATGCAGCACGGGATGCGGGGAGGTGGTTGCGGTACAGATAATTTCGGCGTTCTCAACCGCAGCGGCTGCCGATTCCGCGGGATAGACATTGATCCCCAATCGCTCGGTCATTTCCTCGCTGAATTTGTTTCGGCGCTCGGGGTCCCGCCCGTAGACGTACACCGAATCGAACATGCGCACATTGTGGATCGCTTCGAGCTGCGTTCGTGCTTGTCCGCCGGTGCCGATGATGGCGGCCACTTTGACGAGCTTGCGCGCCAGATACTTGGTGGCTACCCCGGAGGCGGCGCCGGTGCGCAGTTGGCCCAGGGTGTCCGCCTCAATCAGGGCAATCAATTCACCGCTCGCCACCGAATAGAGCGTAACCAGAAAGCAGAGCTTGCCGTTTACATAGGTGTATTGCTTCATCCCGACGTAACCGGCGCCGGTGTCCAGTGCCGCCATGTAATGAAAAAAGCCGCGGTTCGGCAGCTCGAAGCGGCGGCGTGGATGAATGAAGACGCAGCCTTCGGCCTGCTTGCGCGAGACCTCCTCGACCGCGGTGATGGCCATCGGCATGGTCAGCAGCTGGCGGACCTCGGCTTCGTTGATATGCAGTGTCATGGCTTCCGTCCTTGCGCTTGGGGGTTCCCTCGGAGACGGGCGACCCCACTCATTCAGCGCTTCCCTTTCGCTGGTTTTCGCGCGCCCGGAACGCTCTTTTCGCCCTCCTGGCGGACCCGGCGAATGACCGTCTGGACGAGATGGTAGAGGCGATCTTCCTTGGCTCGATCCATCTCGTGAAAGCGGAACTCGGGCTCGCCCTTGGGACCTTTGCCGATCTGGATCGGCAATGCGCCGCACAGATCATTTTCGATGTAGGCCGTCTCGTAACGCGATTTCTTCGAATTCCAGGTAAAGACGCGAAGGGTGGTGAAATCGCAGGGCTGGCCTTCCGGACTGTGGGTGCCGGCGACAAGATATTGCGGATGGTCCCCGGTGTCATCGGTGACGCGATTCAACTCAAACCAGGCGATGGGGCGCACGTTAGAGGCACTGGTACCGTCGCGCACCGGATCCGGCAAATCGAGGGAAATGAATCGCCCGACGACCCACCCGGCAATCGGCAGTGTCTGGTCCCCCGGCTGGGTGGTGTTCATGACCGCGGAATTCCGGATCGTGCCTTCACCGGGAGGACGGGTGGCCACGCCGCGGATCAGGTACCAATCTTCCTTCTTGGCGGCTTCGGGCTCGTTGGCCTCTTTTTCAGCGGCTTCTTTTTCGTCCGTGACCTGAACCCATTCGGCGACCGCGCGACCGACAATTTCTACTTCCGTGCCGCGAGAAAACTGGTAGAGACGCGGCTCGGTGCGGCCCGGCGCGACACGCAGATTGGTGGTGGTCTTGGTGCGGCCGCGCGCTTGCACGGACATGCCCTTGGACTGCTCGAGAAGTTTCTCGCTGCGCTGCCAGAGATCCGGATCCATCAGGTAGCGGCCATCGACCCAGCCTTCCGCGCCGGCCGCAGTCCGCACCTTGACGTAGTCGTTCCGGCGCGCCAGGACATCGACGCGTTCGCCGTAGTACAGCACGCCCACTTGTTCCCTCACCTGGGCGATGCTGCTGAGCAGCGTGAGGCTTCGCTCGCTGACATAGGCTGCGCCGAGGGATTCGTGTTTAGGACGGAGATACCAGGCCGCGAGAGCCACCAGGCAAAGCAGCGGCACGGCGACCAGCAGTTTTCGCTTCATCCAAGGTCCCCGACCGTCGCTCGGACAGCGGGCATCCGGGCGGCAACCGGCGGACTCCCTGCCCGAGCGTTCTCTCCGCCGTTGACCCTTCGAATTGTCCGGATCGCTTTCATGGTTCACCGAGAACAGCAGAGAAATTGTAACCGATTCCCGGCCTTGGAGGAGGTGACACAGGACGTGAAGGTGTGTCTGGCACCCGGACCGATTCACACGTATGGTGAAACAGTGGGAGGTGCGGCATGAAGTTCATGAAAGGGCTCGAACCACTGTCCTTGTTCGCCCTGCGCGTGGCGCTCGGAGTGATCTTCCTGGTTCACGGCTATCCGAAATTGGTGCACCCGAATGAAGGCATGCGGGAGTTTTTCCTCTCCCACGGGATGCCTGGATATTTCCTGGGTGTGGCAGGGATCATCGAGTGCTTCGGGGCCCTGTTACTGTTTACCGGTCTGTTCACCCGGGCCGCAGCGCTGCTCCTGACCCTCGAGATGGCTGTGGCCATCTGGAAGGTGCACAGTGTGCACGGGATTATGGCCGTGAAGGACTACGAATTTCCGCTCGCAGTCGCCGCAGGTTGTTTCGTCCTGGCCACGGCCGGTGCAGGCTTGCTCTCGGTCGATCACCTGCTCTTCGGCGAAAACAGCAAGAAACGTCGGGTGGCAAAGAGCAGCAAAGACTAGCTCAGCAGGAACTCAGACCTGCTCGGTCGTCGTCGGCACAGTGACGGGCAAGCCGGCTGGGGCGAGCGGTAAGACGATCCACAGGATGATGTAGACCAGGAATCCGGTCCCGGCGAAGAAAATAGCGAGCAGCCAAACGACGCGCACGATCGTCGGATCCAGATCGAAGTACTCGGCAAGTCCGGCGCATACGCCGCCAATCTTCTTGTCCCGGCTGGAACGCATCAGGCGTTTCGCCGGACCGGCTGCAGCATGGGCCGGCCCTGCGCCGCCGCCGGTGAGCTGGGCGCCGCAGTTGTAGCAGAACTTGGATCCGTCGGCGATCTCTTTTTGACAGTTTGGGCAAAGCATAGTTGCACCCCCGCAATGTTGGTTTCCACTCGGATTCTAAACGGAAGTACGAAGGATGGAAGCAAAAAGTTTCGCAGGCAGAAACGGACGACACGAGCGCTGGACGCACGCATCGCAGAAACTACCGACAATAGCATTTCGCAATACGGGCGAAAGCACGTCAAGAACCAGGTCTGGCAATCAGTATTCGAGCAAGTGGTGCACGGCGGCGGTGATGTCGTCAGTCTGCGGCAGGATGGCGTCTTCAAGCTTCGGCTGGTAGGCGCAGAACGTGTCCCTGGCGGCCACGCGCTTGACAGGCGCATCGAGCTCCTCGAACAGCTCTTCGGCGATGCGCGCGGCGATTTCAGCACCGTATCCCCAGCTCAGCATGTCCTCATAAGCCACAATCACGCGGTGGTTCTTGCGTACGGTCGCGGCGATGGCTTCCCAGTCAAAAGGCAGGAGCGAGCGGAGGTCGATGATCTCAACCGAGATGCCCTCGCGTTCAAGCGCCGCCGCGGCCACCTCCGCGCGGTGCACAACGGCGCCGTAGGTGATGATGCTCGCCTGATTGCCCTCTCTGACCAGTCGGGCCTTTCCGAAAGGAATCGTGAAATCGGGGCCGGGATATTCCGAGCGATTGTAGGGCTGCCGGTAGAGATGCTTGTGCTCGAGAAACATCACCGGATCATCCGAGCGGATCGCCGTGCGCAACAACCCCGCTACATCGAGCGCCGTTGAAGGCATGACCACACGCAAGCCGGGGCAATGGGTGAAGATCGATTCGCCGCTCTGGCTGTGATACACGGCGCCGCCCGTGAGGTAGCCGCCGATCGCCACGCGCAAAACCGCAGGGGCCTTGAACACGCCGTTCGAGCGCCAGCGCAGAACGCAGAGTTCATCGCGAATTTGCATCATGGCCGGCCAGATGTAATCGAAAAACTGGATTTCCGCGACCGGTTTCAAGCCGCGGGTGGCCATTCCGATCGCGCGACCGACGATCGAGGCCTCCGCAAGCGGTGTGTTGAACACCCGGTCGGCGCCATACTTGCGCTGCAGTCCGGCGGTGGCCTTGAAGACACCGCCCTTCCCTTTCACTTCGCGCAGATGCTCTTCGCGGCTGAGGTCCGCAACGTCTTCGCCAAAAACAGTGATGCGCTCGTCGCGGCCCATTTCGTCGAGCAGCGTAGCCGCCACCATCTCGACCATGGTCTTCGGCGCCCCTTGCAACTGCGGCTGGACATCGAAGGAGGCCGAGGTCGGATCTACGTCCGGGGAATAGATGTGCAGGGGGATGGAGGAAACTTCGGCCGGTTCGGCGGCCAGCGCCTGGTCGGCAGCCTCCCGGACCTCCCGATCGACTCCCCCTTCGAGGGCTTCGATCTCTTTCTGGTCGAGCAGACCTTCGCGAACGAGGAAAAGAGAAAACTTGGAAAGGGGATCGCGGCGGGCCTCTTCTTCCCGTTCTTCCGGTGTCTTATAAAGCTTTTCGTCGTCCGACAGCGAGTGCGAATACGGCCGCGTCACCCGCGCATGGACCAGCGCAGGGCCGCGCCTCTCTCTCACGTAACGCACGGCATCCTTGCAGACGGCGTAACTTTCGAGCGGATCGGTGCCGTCGCATTCAGAGATGTGCAGCCCGGGGAAGCCTTTGACCAGCCGGGAAATGCTGCTGCCAGCGGTCTGCACCTCGATCGGAACGGAAATGGCATAACCGTTGTCTTCGATGAGATAGAAAATCGGCAGCTTCTTGGCGCAAGCAACGTTCAGCGATTCCCAAAACTCCCCTTCACTGGTCGCCCCGTCTCCGGAAGAGACGTAGACGATCTCCTCGGGTTCATAGCCGACAAAATCGCCGAGCGGAGCCTTCTTGGCCTGCGCCAGAGCCTTGGGGTGATGTTCATAGTAAACCGTAGCTTCCGCTGCTCCGACCGCTTGCACAAATTGTGTGCCGGTGCAGGAGGACTTGCTCACGATATTCCATTTGGGGTGTCCCCAGTGCGAGGGCATCTGCCGCCCGCCGGAGCTCGGATCGTCCTTTGCGCCCACGCCTTGCAGCAGGGTATCGAGCGGCGTCACGCCAAGCATCAGACAGAGCGCCCGGTCCCGGTAGTAGGGGTAGAACCAGTCGATCCCGGGCCGCAACAGCAAGGCGGCTGCAGCCGTGACGGCTTCATGTCCGGCACTGGAAATCTGAAAGTAGATCTTGTTCTGGCGCTTGAGTTGGATTTCCCGGTCGTCCAGCCGGCGGGAGAGATACATGGCGCGATACAGCCGGAGGAGCGTCTCGCGGTCCAGACCCTGGTATTTCTGCGTTTCCGCCTTGGCTGTTTTCACGCGCGTCTGCACCGCCATCAGGTCTGACCTCGTGTGCGATCGGGAAGTGAATCGGGCCGCGAAAACGTATTATACCGGAGGTCGGTCCAAGCGCGGCAATAGAACCTCCGTAACGTTGTGCAAAAACCGGGTACTAGGTCAGCTCTTCGAACTGCTTCTCCAGATCCTCGAACTTTTGCTCGCCAGGCTTGACAACCACCGGGGAAGCCTCACGAAAGGGCTCTTCGGTAGGAATGCGGTCGACCCAACGCTGTTCGGTGAGGCGCTCGTGGCCGGAGAATCCGAGCCGGACCAGCAACTTGATGTCTTCGGTCGAGGCCGGTGCCGGGTCCTTGTCCCCCTGGGCAGCGGCTTTACTCTTCGCCTTGGGCTTTTCGGCCGTGGCGGTCTCAGGATGGCCATCGGCGGCCGATCCCTCCGTACGATCCAGTTTGTACAGCAGCTTTTTGTCCAGGCGGAAAGCCTGCTTCCAGACTTCCAGTTTGTGGCGAGCCTGCTGAGCCTTCTCCTCGTCCTTCGCAAAATCGAACAACATATAAATATGAGCCATAAATTGAGTGTGCGACCGGGCCCGAGCGAAGTCAAGAAAACCGAGCGAGAATCAGGGAGCGACATCCCGCACGAGTCCCCCGCAGGGCCAACCACCCCTCTAGCGACAGTAACGCAAATGGGATACCATTTAGAACCTATTCATGAGCACTGCGCGGCAATTTCCTATCGCTCCGGGAAGAACCCTGCGGGCGTGGGTGTGCCTCTTCGCAGCGCTGCTGATCTGGACTCCCCTGTGGGCAGCCGCATGGCAGTCGGGCGGAATGCCCTGTTGCAACGGCGGGATGTGCCTGGCGCGCGGACACCGGGGCACTGGCAGTTCCGGAGCGAAGCAACAATCCCCCGCGGAAGCTCCCATGGATTGCCAACACCACAAAGGGACAGGAATCGCAAACTGCGCGATGTCCTGCTGCCAGGAAAGCGGTCACCCCCTGACGGCGGCAGTCCTGTTTGTCCTCCCTGAGCCTGCTGGCATTTCCGAGCCAACTCCAGCAACGGATGTGGCCACAGATTTTGCGCCAACCGACTCCGTGCCATCCTACGAACCGCTCTCTCCCCCTCCCAGAAATTTCTCTCGGTAACTCTCTCGCCCTGCTTGTTTTGATTCCTTTTCGCGGAGCTTGCCGCTCCGCCGCGGCACCCTGCCGCCATCCCTCGGAGAAGCTCTATGTTGCAGCGCATTTTTCTTTTTCTGGTCGTTGCTTTTCTCTTTGCCAGCAGCGTATGGTCAACTGTCTTTGGAACGGTGAAAGGGATCGTACATGACCCGCAGCACCGCCCCATCGCAGAAGCTACGGTAAAGCTCAAGTCGGCAACCTCCGATTGGAATCAGACCGCGCGAACAGACCAGGACGGCGCGTTCTCCATTACCTCCGTGCCGCTCGGAGACTACTTGGTGACGGTTTCAAAGGATGGCTTTGCGGACGAACAACAAACCGTAACGGTGCTGTCGGGCTCCTCTCCGACCCTGCATTTCCAGCCCCAGATCGCCTCCGTCAATCAGACCACCACCGTCCTCGCGATACCGCAAACGGTGGAAAATGTGGATTCCGTAACGCCGACGACGTTGGTCTCGCGGCATGACATTGCCGAGACTCCCGGCGCCGATCGCACCAATGCCCTGCAAATGATCACCGATTACGTGCCGGCTGCCTACGTCACCCACGACATGCTGCACATGCGCGGCGGCCACCAGGTTGACTGGCTGATCGATGGCGTGCCCATACCAAACACCAACATCGCGACCAACCTCGGCCCGGTCATCGACCCGAAGGACATCGATTACCTCGAAATTCAAAGAGGGAGCTACGAAGCAGAGTACGGAGATCGCACCTACGGGATCTTCAACATCGTGCCGCGGACCGGTTTCGAACGAAATAATGAAGGGGAGCTGGTCGTCAGTCTTGGGAACTGGTACCAGACCAACGATCAACTCAATTTCGGGAGCCACACGGGACGTTTTGCCTATTACGCAAGCCTGAACGCCAACCGCAGCAACTACGGACTCCAGACACCCATTGGAGAGGTGTACCACGATGCGCAGAACGGCTATGGAGGATTCGCATCGTTCATCTACAATCCCACTTCCCAGAATCAATTTCGGCTGGTGACCTCCCTGCGGCAGGACTACTACCAGATTCCCTACGATCCCGACCCCAACTCCATCGGAAATCAGCTGTACCCGAGTTACGGACTCCGAGACGGGGAGCAGGAAACCGATGGCTACGTCGCCTTCTCCTGGGTGCATACGTTCAGTCCCAATCTCTTGCTGACCGTTTCGCCGTTCTATCACTACACCCAGGCCAGCTACCAGGCTTCGCCGAACGACACCCCGGTGGCTACAAACGCGGAGCAGACCTCCAATTACGGCGGCCTGCAGGCCAGCGTAAATACCATCATCGCGAAAAATGCCCTGGAAGCAGGCGTGTATGGATTCGTGCAGAATCAGAACGAATATTTCAAGAACGTCTTCCAGCCCTGCGTCCCGCCGTGCCAGAACTTCCCCCCTTCCTCGGCCTCCGTCACCGGAGGACTCGAAGAAATGTTCTTCAGCGACAAGTTCAAGGTCACCTCCTGGCTGACCCTGATCGCCGGCCTGCGTCAGTCGCACTTTTCGGCCGACATCGTGGATAACGCCGTCGATCCGCGCTTCGGCATTGCCGTAAAGGTTCCCCGCATCAACTGGGTATTTCACGCTTTCTATGGCCACTTCTACCAGCCGCCCCCGCTGCTCACGGCCACCGGGCCCCTCCTTGATCTGGCAAACAACCAGAATCTTACTTTTGCTCCCTTGCATGGCGAGAAGGATGAGGAGTACCAATTCGGGGTGACCATTCCGTTCCGCGGATGGGAACTGGACGCCGATCATTTTCAGACCCGGGCGTCGAACTGGCTCGATCACAACAATATCGGAGAGTCGAACCTGTTCTGGCCCATCACCTGGCAAGCCGCCCTGATTCAGACCTGGGAACTCACCCTGCGGTCTCCACGTCTCTGGCACCGCGGGCAGTTTCATCTGGCCTACGCGAATCAGATCGCGGTGGCAACGGCGCCGATCACCGGGGGGCTGATCTGCCCTGCTCCCGTGACACCCGCCTGCCCGCTCTATATTGCGCCGGGATATGCCCCGGTCGACCATGACCAGCGGGACACGTTGAACCTCGGATTCAACGCCACTCTCCCCTGGCAATCCTATGCCTCGTTCAACCTGTATTACGGCTCGGGGTTCACCAACGGGTTTCCCGACTCCCAATATCCGGGAGCCTATCTGCCCGCAAATACGAACCTGGATATTTCGCTCGGCAAAACCTTTGCCGAAAAATACAGCCTGTCGTTTACAGTGCTGAATCTGACCAACGAGCGCGTGGAGCTCGACAACAGCCTGACCTTTGGCGGATTCCACTGGAACGCACCGCGTCAGATGTATGCGGAATTCCGGTATCGATTTCATTATTGAGGATCACCGATGCGACGAATCATTTTGTTTTGCAGTTTTCTGACGCTGGCTCTCGTGAGTGGTTGCCAGTCCGCGCCGGAAAAGCGTTACCCCTTGCAGGCGGAGGTGATCAGTGTGGATGCGCCCCGCGGCCTGATGGTGGTGAAGCATGGAGAGATTGCCGGGCTCATGCCGGCGATGACCATGCAATATCAGGTGGCTGACCCGAAGCAGATCGAAAGCTTAGAGCCGGGGGACAAAATCCGCGCCGAACTGGTGGTGAGCGAGAGCAAGGGTCGTCTCGAGAAGATCACCCTCGTTAGCAAAGGGGATGGCAAGCCATCGACCGGGACATCGCAGCATATTCCGGAGAAGGGCGAGCTGGTGCCGGACTTCGCCCTGACCAACCAGGATGGCAAGCCGGTTCATCTCGACGACTACCGGGGAAAGACGCTGCTGGTGACGTTCATCTATACGCGTTGCCCGTTGCCCGATTTTTGCCCGCGCATGAATGAGAATTTCCGGGAGATTCAGAAGGCATTACGCGAGAAACCGCAGTCCCTGGCCCACGTGGCATTTTTGAGCATCAGCTTCGACCCGGAACATGACACTCCGGCCGTGCTGAAGCACTACGCTGCCATCTATAGAAAAAGCGCCCCGGGTGACCAGGGCCTGGACTGGCAATTCGCCGTACCCGCGGCCAGAGACTTGGAGGCGCTAGCCCGTTTTTTCGGCCTGGTGCTCGAGCCAGAACAGGCGCAAATCGTTCACTCGCTGAGCACCACACTCGTCGGACCGGACGGAAGGGTCGAGGACTGGTATGAAGGGAATGACTGGAAGTCTGCCGATGTCGCGCGGGCGATAGAACTTAACCGCTCCCACACCTAGGAGCACCTCGGTTATTGCGCATCCTCGAAACCGCGGCTAGACTAACAAGGAATTCGAATGGCGATGGAGTTCGCCAAAACCGCCGCGCCACAACGTGCCGCGGCTGATGACTCCTGGCTGCCGCGCGGCACCAGGAGTTTTTTTATAAGCGGCGCGGCAGCAGAATCGAGAGACCTTGCGCATTTTATTAATCGCGCTCTTCGGAGCCCTTGGAACGCTGGTGCGCTACGGAGTACAGGGCGCGGTGCAGATCCGCATGGGCAGTACCTTCCCTTTCGGGACCCTGCTCATCAACCTCACGGGCTGTTTTCTGCTCGGACTGATCGGACAGGCCACCCTGAATCGCGTGATCGTGCCGCCGGAGTGGCGCATGGCCATCGCCGTCGGATTTTTTGGCGGGTACACGACTTTTTCGAGTTTTGGCTGGGAAACGGCCAAGATGCTGGAGGGCGGCGAGTGGCTCTGGGCAACAACCTATGTTGCTGCTAGTGTCGTCTTTGGACTGTTTCTCTCCGTGGCCGGGATTCGCCTGGCCAACCGCTTCTAGGAGCGCGCCATGACCCACCAGAAATTCGAGGGAGAACGTATGCTGATGCGCATCCACATCGGCGAATCCGACAAGTGGCACAGCAGGCCGCTCTATGAAGCCATTGTGCAGCTGCTCCGCAAGGAAGGGTTCTCGGGCGCTACTGTCCTGCGCGGCATTGGCGGTTATGGCGGATCGAGCGTCTATCACACCGATAAGCTGCTGAGACTCTCACAAGACCTGCCCATCGTTGTGGAAGTCATCGAAACGCAGGATCGAATCGATCAGATCCTGCCGCAGCTCGATGAGATGGTGGAGGGCGGGTTGATCACGCTCGAGAAGGTGCGCGTCATCCTCTATCGCGCCGCGAAGAGATAATGGCCCGAGTGATCTCCACTCGGTAAACTCCCTCTTTCTCCCCGGGTTGTTCGCTGCCGACGGTCGGCGGTACACTGCATGCCCATGCCTGAATCCCCGCAGAGCGGCTCCTGGCTCAACCGCACCGTGCTCGGTGTCGGCCTTACCAGCCTGTTCAGCGACTGGAGCCACGAAATCGCCACGGCGGTTTTGCCCGCGTTTCTTGCCTCCATCGGTGCCGGGCCCGCCTGGCTCGGCGCCATTGAAGGAATCGCCGACGGACTGTCCAGTTTCACAAAGCTCGGTGCCGGATACTATACGGACCGCCTGAAGCGCCGCAAACCGCTGGCGGTTTTCGGTTACGCGTTTACGGCGCTCGCGACCGCCTCGTTCGCCTTTTCTACCCATGCCTATCAGGTTCTGTTCGGGCGCGCGGCGGCCTGGCTTGGGCGCGGGGTGCGTTCTCCTGCCAAGAAGGCGCTGCTTGCCTCCGATGTTGCGCCCTCGGCCTACGGGCGGGCCTTCGGTCTCGAACGGTTGATGGATACGGTCGGAGCCATCGCCGGCCCACTGACCGCCCTCTGGCTTCTCGAACTCACCCATCATAACTACCGCTCGGTCTTTCTCTGGACGCTGCTTCCCGGGATGATCGCCGTCCTCAGTTTCTGGCTTCTCGTGCGCGAACGCCCCGTCGAAACCAGAACGAAACAGTCTTTCTTCGCCGGATTGCAATCCCTGCCCGGGACGTATCGCCGCTTTCTTCTGGGCGTGGGCATCTTCGGGGCGGGCGATTTTTCGCACACCTTGCTCATCCTCTATGCCACGCGCCTGCTGGCTCCCACGCACGGCATGGCGCGGGCCGCGAGCCTGGCCGTAGGCCTGTACACCCTGCACAATGTTTTCTATGCCGGCTCCGCCTACCTGAGCGGGTGGATCAGCGACCACGTGCCGCATCGCAAACTCGTGCTCGCCTCCGGCTATGCCCTTGCAGGTGTCACGGCGGTTCTTTTGACCACGGCGCCGCATTCCTTTTGGCTCCTCTCGGGCATTTTCGTTCTCGCCGGACTTTATGTGGGAACGGAGGAGGCGCTTGAGGATTCTCTCGCCGCGGAACTGATTCCCAAACAGCAGCATGGCATGGCCTTCGGCACGCTCGCGGCGGTCAACGCTGTCGGGGACTTAATCTCGAGCCTTGTCGTCGGATTCCTGTGGTCCGCCGTCTCCGTGCGCGCGGCTTTCTCCTTCGCCGCGGTGCTCTTCTTTCTGGGGGCCTTGGTGGTCCTGCGGCTGCGCCGTTAGGGCTTCCCCTCTCACGGCCAACTCCCGCGAAGCGTGCCTGTTCGAAGCGATCATTCGCCGACGCACCTCCGCTTCCAGATACTTTCTGAGATTTTCGGCCAGAATCCCGGGTTCAGCGAGTATGCGCAGGTCGGAAACGGTGAGGTGCGGGAGAAAGCCCAAGACAATCGAAATGGGCGTGGAAGCGTTCCGCACGATGGCCAACCGCACGTTGTAACTCTGTGACCACTTCCGATGGCTCGCGAGAGCCTGCACTACCGGCACGGGCACTTTCTCGCGCGCCAGCGCCTTCAGGACTTGCGATTCGGTGAGAAACGGATTTTCGAGCGCAACCGGCATGACCTGGGCGTGTCCATCGGCAACCAGCGCCCCGGCCACACGGCTCGGGCCGCGGCGCGCCAGGGCGATCTTCTGTCCGAGAGGCAGTTGCGGCAGGCGGGCGACGACTTGTTCCTCCGCGTAACGTTTCAGCTCTGCCGAGACTCCGGGAGAGAGAGCAAACTGCACCAGGTCCATCAGGTACAGGTCCTTCAGTTGGCGCAGCGCGATGAGCCTCGGGGTTCGGGGATGAAACAGCAGGGCTCTTTTCACTGCATAGCTCTTCAGCAGCGGCTTGCGGGCGCCGATCTCCTGGAGGATCTCCACGGGAAGGTCTTTGCGAGCGAGCAGCAGGGTCAGCCGGGTTTCGTCAAAGGCAGGATTGTCGAGTACTGCGAGCAGAACGGCGGGCGCGGGATGGTAGAGGAGTGCGCTCAGATCGTCTCCGCCGGCCAGCCGGGCGCGTTCGATCTCCTTGTCGAGTTCCGCCACCTTATTTCCCTTCTTCGGCCGCCTCCGGAAGCAGCTTGATCGCCAGGCGCGCGGCGGCTTCGGCAGCCGTTACCATGAGTGAACCGAACTCTGCATGCGGAGCGGCCTGGCGCAGCCGCTGATCGAGCAGCTGGTCGAAATACGCGGAGCGGCCGACCATGCCACCGCTTTTGACCAGCAGGAACTTTTCAGACTGTAACGCCAACCGCTCGGTCAGATCCGCCACCAGCCCGGCAAGTTCGGCCGCGGCATGCCCGAGCAGCGCGCGCGCGGCGGCGTTGCCCTCATCGGCGGCCGCCGTCACCACCGGGAAAATTCTCGGAAAAACCTCGTCGGGAACGCTGTAAACCCGCAGGTGGAAGTCCTCCCAGTCCGAGACCCGCAGCTCTCGCAACATCCTAACCGCCAGCGGAGAGTCCGGCATGCCGCGATCCGCTTCTCGCAGCGCCGCGATCGAAGCGCGCCGCCCCACATCGTAGGCGCTGCCTTCGTCGCCGAGCAAAGGCCCGTGGCCGCCAACGCGGACAATCTGTCCGCTTCTGTCGCGTCCAACCGCCGCCGAGCCCGTGCCGGCAATCAACACGATGGCCAGGCCGCTCCCCGTGGCTTCCAGTGTCAGGTCGAGATCGGTGCACACCTGCACGGTTTTCCCGGGGAATTCCTCAGAAAGCAGTTTTTTCATTTTCCGTTGGGATTCCGGCTGGGCCGTGCCCGCAAGCCCGGCACACATTGCGGTGATGTCCGACGGCGCGAGTTTGGCGTACTGCATGGCGTTCCGCCCCGCTTCACAGACCGCGGCCAGGGCCCCGCCAAATCCCACACGCATCGGATTCGACGGACCACTTCGCCCGCTCGAGCGGACCAACCCCGCCTCATCCATCAAAACGCATTCCGTTTTTGTTCCCCCGCCATCAAACCCAAGTACGAATCGCATACCCAAAGCATACGCGAGGCCGGCCGATTTCGCGTAGTCCCGCGGGGAAAGGTGCTCAAAAAAATTTCCAGGCTTCCGCAAGGTTCTCTACTCCCGCCTTGACGGTCCGTCGTTCGGCTACTATCCTCGTCTCACTTCGCTGAAAAGTCTGCTCGCCGCGAACACGGAGCTTGATGCGCATTCATCCTCTGGATCTGGCCATTGTGATCGCCTACCTCCTGGGCGTCACGCTTCTCGGACTGCGGTTCCGCCAGCAACAGCACAACGTCAACGACTATTTCCTCGGCGGGCGCAGCACACCGTGGTGGGCGTTGGCCCTCTCGATCGTGGCGACCGAGACCAGCACGCTCACGATCATCGGCACACCGGCAATCGCCTACGCGAGCAATCTCACGTTTCTGCAACTGGTCTTCGGCTATATCGTCGGGCGTTTCCTCATCTCCTTCCTGTTTTTGCCCGGCTACTTTCGCGGTGAGTTCCTCACCGCCTACGCACTGATCGAGAAGCGCTTCGGCGCAAAAATGCGCGCTGTCGCAGCCTTAACGTTCCTGATTACCCGCACCCTCGCAGAAGGCGTGCGCGTTTCGGCGATCGCCCTGGTCATCAGCGTTGCGCTCGGTACTTCCGAGCGCCTGGCCGTTTTCATCGTGATCGCGCTCACCATTCTTTACACCTTTGAGGGCGGCATGAAGGCGGTCATCTGGACCGACGTGGCGCAATTCCTGCTCTATCTCACCGGCAGCCTGTTCACCTTCGGCCTGCTGCTCCATAAGATTCCCGGAGGGTGGCCGGAAGTCGTCCAAGTTGCCGCCGCGAACGGCCACAAATTCCAGTTCATCGATTTCACCTGGAACCTGGCCGCGAATTACACCTTCTGGTCCGGCGTCATCGGCGGAGCATTTCTCACTCTGGCCACCCACGGCACAGACCAGACCATCGTGCAGCGTCTGTTGGCTGCCCGGAACCAGCGCGACGGCAGCCGGGCCATTATCGCGAGCGGGTTCATCGTCCTTTTCCAGTTCACCGTCTTTCTGCTCATTGGCGTGTTGCTCTTCGTATTCGCCGAGCACACCCCGTTGCTTGCCGCCGGTGAACGCACCGACCGGATTTTGCCGCTGTTCCTCGTCCGCGAGATGCCCGTCGGCCTGGCCGGCCTGCTGCTCGCCTCTATACTCGCTGTGGCCATGTCCAACGCCAGCGGCTCGCTCAACTCTCTGGCCGCCTCGAGCGTCATGGATTTGAACGCCTTACGCGGCCGACCCATCGATCCCGCAAAATACCTGAAAATTTCCCGGCGCATGACACTGGTGTGGGGCGTGGTGCTGATTTTCTTTGGCCTGGTGAAGTGGCAGCACTCGCTGCTCGAAACCGGACTGGCCATCGCTTCCCTGCCTTTCGGCAGCCTGCTCGGGCTCTTCCTTCTCGGCACGCTCGATTCCCGGGCCAATTCGAAGGGCTGTCTGGTCGGGATGTTTGCCGGACTCAGCGTGGTCTTAACGGTGTATTTCGGAACGCGCGTGGCCTATACGTGGAATTTCATGATCGGGTCGTGCGTTACCTTCGCGGTGGGATCCTTGATCAGCCGGGTCTTTCCTGAACCACAGGTTCCCGCTTGATGCGTATACTTCTCGCCAGGGCCTGCAGCCGATCACGATGACTTCCAGCGGAACCACATGAGCGAAAAACGCCTCGAGCTTGTTCGCGGTCTTGGACCCTGGGCCTCCGCCGCCATCGTCGTTGGCACCATGGTGGGCACCGGCATTTTCCTGAAACCTGCCGAGATGGCCCGCGAGGGCCATTTCGTTTCGATCGTGTTTGCCGCCTGGATTGCGGGCGCCATCCTTTCCATTTTTGGTGCCTTGGCCTATGCGGAACTGGGCGCCGCGATTCCGGAAGCGGGCGGCGAATACGCCTATCTCCGGCGCGGGTTCGGCCCGGTGTGGGGCTTTCTGTTCGGCTGGATGCACTCGATCGTGGGGCGGCCGGCTTCCGCCGCTTCGATCGCCGCAGGCATGATGCGTTTTCTCTCTTTCTTCCTGCCCGCCGTGGCCGCCCCGCTGTTCACCGTACACATCACGATCCCGGGACTGACCGCCTGGATTCCGCCTTACGATTTCGTGTTCACCTGGGCCCAGCCACTGGCGGTCTTCTGGGTACTGAGCATGACCGGGGTCAATTATCTCGGGGTGCGCCTGGGCGGCGAAGTGCAGATTTTCCTGACCGCCGTCAAGGTGCTGAGTATTGCGCTCATTATCGGCATGGCGTTTGTTCTGCCGAGCGCGGGCGCCCATCCTCCCGACCCGGTGTGGCCCAGTTCTGCCGCTACCGGCTTGATGACGGCGTTTTTGGCCGCGCTGGCCGCGGCCCTGTGGGCCTACGACGGATGGGAAGATCTGAACCTGGTGGGCTCGGAAGTGAAGGATCCCGCGCGCAATTTTCCGCGCGCGCTGGTCGGAGGAGTGTCCTTTGTCGCGCTCATCTACATCCTGTTCAGCGCCGCCTGCCTGAAGGTGTTGCCCTTTGACAGCGTGGCGAGCTCCGAGCACGTTGCCTCCGACGTTGTGGAACGATTGATCGGCCACGGTGTCGCCTTCTGGATAACGCTGGCAATGGTCATTTCCGCGCTCGGCTCCCTGAACTCTTCGATCTTGAGCGGTGCGCGCGTGCCGTATGCGATGGCTCGCGACGGAATCTTCTTCAAGGTGGCCGACGGCATTCACCCGAAATTTCTGACCCCCGGCCGCGCGCTGATTTTTCAGGGGGTGCTCGCAAGCGTCATGGCGCTCTCTGGAACCTTCGAAGAGCTCACCAACCTGTTCATTTTTGCCGGCTGGATTTTTTACGGATTGGCCGTAGTATCGCTGTTCCGGTTGCGCAAGCTCGAACCGCACCTCGCCCGACCCTACCGCTGCTGGGGTTATCCGTGGGTGCCGGGACTGTTCGTCCTCGGCGCACTGGTGCTGACCGTGAACCTCTGGCTCGTCCGGCCGGGGCGCTCGACCATCGGCCTGCTCCTGATCCTTGCCGGACTCCCGTTCTACCAGTATTGGACGCGACGGAATCGTGGCCGGCAGGATTCCGGGGGTCTGGCCGAAAGGGAGTCAACAACGCGGTGAGTCACTCGTCTTCGAGCGTCAGTTTCTGGCTATACCCGCTCATTGCCGCCGGCTTCGTCGTTGCCTGCCTATTCGGCTTTGCGTTCGGTTACCGCTATCCCATCTGGACCTTGCGCGCGTTCCGCGTGCCTTCCAGTTCCATGTGCCCGACCGTTTGCAATGGCGAGCGGATCTTCGCTGAACTGCGGGGTAATCAACCCTACGTTCCGCAAAGAGGCGGAGTCATCCTCTTCGAGTACGGAGCGGAATCTAGTTTGTTCATCAAGCGGGTGATCGGTATTCCCGGAGACACGGTCGGGCCCGGCCCCGACAACACCATCCTGGTCAACGGAAAGACCTGGCAAGCGCCTGCGGTCTGCGCAAAATCACTTTTGGAGGGAAAAGCGCAAATCGAAGCCTCTCCAACATTGTTCCCTGTAACCCATGTGGCAGCCAACCAAGTGTTTGTCATCGGAGACAATCTGAACTACAGCCTGGATAGCCGTACTCCTCACTACGAACCGATCACATTCGACAAGATTCTCGGAAAACCGGTGCTGATCTACTGGTCGCCCGAGAGTGCGCGCATCGGCTGCCCCGTTCAATAGCTACCGAGCTGCGTTGCGGTGCTCGTTGGATCCGCCAGCAGGCCGACCGCGAAATCAGGTGCCCGAGGACCCGGCACCCGCGGTTCGGCTGTGGCGCACGGGCCCGCCGAGCGGAAGAAGTACGGACTCAATTTTGCTGCGCACCTGAAGTTCCGGATAAATGCCCTTGGCCATGGCCTCGATCCCGGTGACCAGTCGCCCGGCCGGTCGCGAGACCACCCCGTTTGCATCGAGTGCAAACACCCGCCCATCGCGCACCGCAGGGATGGCTCGCCACAGTTCCGGGAAATTCATTCCCTGGTATTCACTGCGCGCCTGCTCGGCGTTGTATCCACAAGGTCCGACGAACAGGACATCGGGCGCGGCCGCTACAATTTCATCCAGGGTCACGCGAAACGATGGCGTCTTCCCGCGGCCCAGCACGTCGGTTCCTCCGGCGCGCGAAATCATCTCGGGAACCCAATGTCCGCCGGCATAAAACGGGTCCAGCCATTCGAGCATGACAACGCGGGGCCGGGGCTCGGTGAGCGGCAACGCGCTTTCGATTCGCGCCAGTCGCTCCCCGATTTTCTCGATGAAGGCTTGGGCACGTTCACGTCGCCCGGTGCTCTCGCCAATCCACAAAATGTCGCGCCAGACGTCGCCCAAGTCCAGCGGATCGAGGCTGAGAATTTCAGGTTGTCGGGACATCTCGGCGAGTGCTGCTGCCAGCTCATCGGGAGTCGCCGCGCAAACGTGGCACAGGTCCTGGGTAATAATCAGGTCGGGTGCCAGCGCTTCGAGCAGCTGGCGATCCACGGCGTAGATCGATTCTCCTCTCTCAACATGCTCCTGAACCAACCGGTCTGTCTCAGCGGGAGCTACATCCTTCGGCAGCCGCGACCGGACCACGCAGGTCTTCATCTTGGCCTGGGGAGGAAAATCACACTCGTGGCTGACGCCAACAATCTCTCGATCGAAACCCAGTGCAAACAGAGTTTCGGTGGCCGAGGGTAGCAGGGAGACAATACGCATCCCCGGACTCTAGCACAAACCCGGACCGGAAGCTGCGTCCGGGAGGTGTGGCTCGCGGTCTCGAGACCAGCTGCTTTTTATGGTCACGGCCTAATGGGTCGTTGCTGTCACGGTCGGTCGTTTTTTCATTCCTTCTAGGGCCACCCCGAGCGACAACGCCACACCGGGTAGGACGACCCAACTCACCGCCATCGCCGCCATCCCCATGCGGTCGAAATCATGAACCACAGAGGGGTCCACAACGAGACGGAAGGGCAGGACCAGAAGGAATACGCAGGCAATGGCGAGGGCCGGAAAAGTACCGGCGAGGTAGACTCGCCACCCGCTCGCCCGAGCCCGGCGCGATAGATAGCCGCCAGCCGCCCCGATCAGCGGCAGAACCAGGAGCCACTCGATATACAGGGGCACCGCCGGAGGATGGTTGACGCGCCAGGTGAACGGTTGTATTCCCGCCCACAGAAAGAGCGCCAGAAGGCCCCAGGAAACAAAAAGTGTAATGAGACAGGGCAACCAGATCTGCCGCACCCGTTCGCTCATGGTTCTCCCCCTTTTTGCTCGAACCACCTCGAACCGCAACTTCTTCCAGTCCCCGGCGAGAGCGCAGGCGCGCGCAACGGCTTCCTCTTCCGAGCACCCCGTGGCGACCAGTTCCTCACAAAGTTGATCCAGATGCCCGGCCAGTTCCTCCGAAATATCTTCGACCGCCTGGCGATCGAGCCGCAGGCGGCCGAGGTTTTGCCGAACATAGGCGCGCCAGTCAGGCACTGGTGACCTTGGCGACCCTCCGCAACGCCCGGAACAGGTCGGCCCACTCCGCACGCATCGGCTTCAGCATTTTGCGCCCGCGCGGCAGCAACCGGTAGCAGCGCCGCCGCCGTCCGCTGTCCCCCGTTTCCCAGTCGCCGCGCAGCCAGCCGCGCTGTTCCATGCGGTACAACAACGGGTAGAGCGCCGCGAGCGTGTAGTGCAGTGCGCCACCGGACTGCTCATCGATCCGCCTGCCAATTTCATAGCCGTGCAGCGGCCCCCTTTCTAGAACGCTGAGCACCGCCAGTTCCGCCGTTCCCCGCTTCAGTTCCGTCCGGATCATTTCACCGCCTCACACATATAACGTTCTTATATAACAGAAGCCATGTCAAGAGGACCACCGAGCCGCCGTGGGAAAATGCACTCTACTTGTACAGGAAGTACTTGCGGCGCAACTGGTCGAACTCGGCGAGCCCCGCTGCCCAACTGGCCACGATCTGCTCGGGCGGCGTGCCCGCTTCGAGCTGCTCGATGGTCGCCTGGTTCCCGAGGAGCAGAACGAGTTTGCCGGTGTCGAACTGCGCCGGATATTTCTTCCCGAGCACGGTGGCTATTTCGAGGCCAATGCGCATGGACCGCACCTCGGCGCGATCGGTCACCCGGATGCCGACTCCGCCGCAGTGTTGCCCGGCATACAAGCCGCTCACGGGAATGAATGGCTGGTTCGAAAAGCGGACGCCCGAGAGATTTCTCTCATTCAGCGCTTCCGCCACTTCGTCCCCATTGATCCAGGGCGCCCCGAATTCCTCAAAGGGCGCTTCCGTTCCTCTCCCGACCGACACTCCGGCGTTCTGCAGAATCTCGAGGCCCGGATAGAGAATCGACCCCTTCAGGGTCCGTAAATTGGGTGACGGAGGAATCCAGCGAATACTGGTGCTCTCGTAGAAGTAATTTCGATGCCAGTTCTTCATGGCAATGACGTGCAGGTCGCAGTTGATGTGCTTCTCGGTATTGAAGAGTTCGGCCAGTTCTCCGATGGTCAGTCCATACCTCACCGGCATCGGGAAATAGGCGACGAATCCGGTCTTGTCCGGATCGAGCATGGGTCCTTCCACGATCTCTCCGTTGATGGGATTGGGTCGGTCCAGCACATAAAAAGCAATGCCGTGCTTGGCCGCCTCCTCCATGCAGTAGCCCATGGTGCTGGTGTAGGTATAAAAGCGGACGCCGGCATCCTGCACATCGAAGACCAGCGCATCGAGCCCTTTCAACATTTCATCTGTGGGTCGCAGTTGCTCCCCGTAGAGGCTGTAGATTGGCAGTCCGGTCGAGGCATCCTTCGTCGAAGCCACTTTCTCATCGGCATGCCCTGCGATCCCGTGCTCCGGGCTGAACAACGCCACCAGTTCCACTCCCGGCGCATGCGCCAGCAGTTCAATCGTCGTTTTCCCGTTAAAGTCCACGCCCGTGTGGTTGGTGATCAGGCCCACCCGTTTGCCTTTGAGCGGCGCAAATTTTTCGGCTTCGAGCACGTCGAGTCCGGTCTCGACGCGCCCAGCTCCGCCTTTTTTGGGTGCCGGGTGCTTTTGGGCCCCGACGACTCCCGGAAGCAGTCCCGCCCCCAACAGACTTGCCAGCAGCAAACCAAAAATTCTTCCGTCTCCCGTTATCTTCGCCCGTGGTTTCATAACTCCCAATGATATTCTGGAACGTGCCGTTCGCACCTTTATTGTTAGGGTCGGGTGTGCGTGCTATATACAGTCAAGACGCAGGGCGTGCGGCCAGAGGAACTGAAAAAAATGAACAGGCGTTACGCCGGACTCTTGCTTCTGCCTATTTTCCTTCTATCGTTTATGACAGCCAAAGCTCGCAGTCACAGTCACCCGAAGAAAGCGCTCGCTGCCGCCAGTGCCGAGCCCCGTGCGCAGGCCACCTCTCCGCTCACCCCGCTTACCCCGGAGCAGAACAAGTGGGTCGAATCCACCCTGCAGCACATGACGGTCGAGGAGAAGGTGGGCCAGTTGCTCTTTACCACCTACCACGGCAGCTTCACGGCCACCGATTCCGAGGCTTACGCCGAGCTGATGCACGACATCAACGACCTGCACGTCGGCGGCTTCATCACCATTACTCACGGCTCGCCGCTCGGCATCATCAAGGACCAGGCTTACCCGACGGCGGTGCTGGCCAATCAGCTGCAGTCCAAGTCCAAGCTGCCCCTTCTGATCGGCGCCGATTACGAGCGCGGCACGGCCATGCGCCAGGACGAAGGCACCTCCTTTCCAACCGCCATGGCTCTCGCGGCCGCCGGAAATCCCAAAGATGCCTACACCATGGGCAAGATCACCGCCCTCGAGGCGCGCGCCGTTGGGGTCCAGTGGGTCTACGCACCGGTCAGCGATGTAAACAACAATCCGGGCAATCCGATTATCAATACCCGTTCGTTCGGCGAAAATCCGCAGCGGGTCAGCGAGTTTGCGAGCGAGTTTATCCGCGGGGTGCAGGAAAACGGCGCGCTGGCCACGGCAAAACATTTTCCCGGCCACGGAGACACGGCGACCGATTCGCACATCGATCTTCCGGTCATCAAAGCCGATCGCGAGCGCATGGAGCACCTCGAGCTCGTTCCCTTCCGCGCCGCCATCGCCGCCGGAGTCGGCAGCATCATGACCGGCCACCTGAATGTTCCGGCGTTTGAGCCCGATCCCGCTACGCCGGCCACGTTGTCGTCGAATATTTTGACCGACCTGCTGCGCAAACAGCTCGGCTTCGAGGGCCTGGTGATCACAGACGCCCTGGACATGGGCGGAATCACGGTACGCTACGCCCCCGGCGAAGCCGCCGTTCGTTCCTTCCTGGCAGGTGCCGATGCGCTGCTGATGCCTCCGGTTCCGGATGCCGCCTATCAGGCGGTCCTTGAAGCGACAAAATCGGGTCGAATTTCCGGGCCCCGGTTGGACAGCTCCGTCCGACGCATTCTCGAGGCTAAAGCGCGCCTCGGCCTCGACCAGAACCGGCTCGTCGATATCGAAAAGCTGAACGAGAAGTTCGGCACTACCCGCTGGCAGGAGACGGCACAGGAAATTTCCGACCGTGGCGTAACGCTGCTGCGCGACCGGAAACACCTGCTCCCGCTCGACGGCACCAAGCCAACCCGCGCGCTGCTGGTCAACCTGTACTCGGATCCGGAAGCCTACCCGGGCGAAGACCTGGAGCCTCAGCTTCGCGCACGATTCGATTCCCTGGTCGCTCTGCGCGCCGACACGAAGTTTGTTCACGCCGATACTCTCAAATTGCCGCCGGCGGACTCCTACGATATCGTCGTCCTGGCACTTTTTGTGCGGGTCAGCGACCGCAAGGGTGATATCGATGTTCCTGCCGACCAGATTCCGCTGATCGACCAGATCTACAAATCCGGCAAGCCGGTCATCACGCTCGGCCTCGGAAGCCCGTACCTGATCGAACGGTTTCCCCAGGCCGATACCTGGCTTTCCGCCTTCGGCATCAGCGACGTGGCGCAGATCTCCATGGCTCGCGCGCTGTTTGGCGAAATTCCGGTCCGCGGTCATCTGCCGGTCTCGATTCCCGGCGCGGATCTGAAAGCCGGCTTCGGCATCGAGTTGCCCGCCGATCCCATGAAGCTAGCGCCCATGGACGCGCAAAGCCAGGCCCAGCTCGCACCCGCTTTCACGGTGATCGAAAATGCCATTGCCGACAAGGCGTTTCCGGGCGCTACGATCGCGGTCGGCTACAAAGGTAAAGTTTCCTACCACGCCTTCGGCAAGCTGAGTTACGACGTCGATTCCCCGGCAACCAAAATCGACACCATGTACGACCTTGCGTCACTGACCAAGGTCGTGGTCACGACGACGCTGGTCGAAAAGCTGGTCGAAGGCGATTTCGCCTCCCCGCTCAGTCTCGACGCGCCCATTGAGCGTTACCTGCCGGAGTGGGCGAGCGGCCCGCAGCCGGAATGGCGCCATAGGGTCACGGTGCGCAACCTGATGACCCACACTTCCGGCCTACCACCGTTCAAGGAGTACTGGCGCACCTCCACAGGCAAACAAGACACGCTCGGCAGAATCTTCGTCGAGCCCCTGGACTACGAGCCCGGAACGAAGATGGTCTATTCCGACCTGGGAATCATCCTGATGGCGGAGATCATTCAGCGCCTGACGGGAAAACCGCTCGACGAGCTTGCCAACGAATATCTATTCGACCCGTTGGGCATGAAAAACTCCATGTACAACCCGCCGAAAAAACTGTGGCAGGAAATCGCGCCGACGGAAGTCGA
Source organism: Candidatus Acidiferrales bacterium (assembly GCA_963842585.1). Lineage (GTDB taxonomy): Bacteria > Acidobacteriota > Terriglobia > Acidiferrales > UBA7541 > Acidiferrum. Next base: position 56,569 of record CAWJHG010000005.1, on the reverse strand, counting down.
CAATCAGCTGCGCCACCGGCTGGTGCAAGGAGAGGTGCACGACGAGAACGCTTACGCCATTGGCGGGGTGTCCGGCCATGCCGGGGTGTTCAGCACTTCCCCGGATCTGTCCGCGTTCTGCCAGATGCTGCTGAATGGCGGGGTCTATGCACACCACCGCATTCTGAAACGCTCGACCATCGCCGAATTTATCGTGCCGCAAGCAATTGCGAACAACACGCGCACCCTCGGATGGGTGGTGCCGACCGAAGGCAGCTCGAGCGGTCACTACTTCTCCGTCCACAGTTACGGACATACCGGCTTCACCGGCACCACCATCTGGATCGATCCCGATCGCCAGCTCTTTGTCGTGCTGCTGACCAATCGCGTGAACCCCACGCGTGAAAACATGAAAATTGCCCAGGTGCGGCCGGCCGTCCATGATGCGGTGATGAAGGGGCTCGGGCTCGCGACCGAAGTCATCCATTAGACCCATCGGGCGATCCACCTAGTCGAACAGCCGGTGCTGGTAATCCTTGGCCGCCTGCTCGACCTGGTTCATCTTGCCGAGGTCGCGCCAGTAATAGTGATCGGCGCGAAAGCCGATGATGTTCTGCCCCTGGCCGGCCAGACGCAGATAAAGGTCAATGATCGGAAAGACTCCTTCTTCCTTGATCATGGCCAGCAGCCGCGGCGACAGGACGTGGATCCCGGTGAACGCCAGTGCCTGGGCTTCGCGCGGCCCGCGCACCAGCTCATCCGGCTGACCTTGGCCGGTGCGCCGTCCACAGAGCTGCAACTGTTCGCTAAAGAGAAGGTAGCGCGAGGTTTCCCGCTCCTGCACGGCAAGTGTCGAGAGTGCCTTGTTTTCGGTATGCCAATCGACCATACGGTGTAAGTCAATCGTGCTGATGACATCGACGTTGTGCAGCAGGAACGGTTCATCGGCCCGCGAAGCGTCCTCGAGGAAGAACCAGGCCGCTTTTTTCAGCCCCCCGCCGGTATCGAGCAAAACCTCCTCGCGCGATACTTCCACCCTCATCCCAAAACCGTTTTTGGCCTTCAGGTACTCGACGACCAGGTCGGCAAAGTGATGGACGTTGACAATCGCTTCGCGGACGCCAAACGCGCGCAATCGCGTGAGGGTAATTTCGAGCAGCGTTCGGCCACCGATCTCGACCAGCGCTTTGGGGCGGTCCGCGGTCAACGGGCGCAGGCGTGTGCCCAGTCCGGCCGCCAGCACCATGGCCTTCATTGGTCCATCTTCTCGAGTTCGAGGTGGCGCACGACGACCTCAACGCCGCTTCTTCCCCGCAGCCGCTTGGCCAGTTGTTCGGCCAGGTAGACCGAACGGTGCTGACCCCCGGTGCATCCGAACGACACCATCAGATTCTTGAAACCGCGCTGCTGATAATTGCTGACACTGGAGTCGACGAGCGAAAGCACGCCGGCGAGAAACTGATGCACGCTCTCCTGCTGGTTCAGGTAGTCGACGACCGGGCCGTCCTTGCCGGTCAGCGTTTTGAAACGCTCTTCACGCCCGGGATTGGGCAGGCTGCGCCCGTCGAAGACAAATCCTCCGCCATTGCCGCTATCGTCTTTTGGGAAACCGCGGTGGAAGGAGAAGCTGAACACCCGGACGACCAGATTCTGCGCTTCCGAGGCCAGGCCCAGCAGTTTCTCCGAAGCCAGCATGCTCCGGAAGGCATCCATCAGCGTCGGCAACTCCACGGGCAACTTCACGTTGTGCAGGAGCCAGCGCAGATTCTTCAGCGCATACGGAACGCTCTGCAGGAAATGCGCCTTGCGTTCATAGAATCCGCGAAAACCGTAAGCGCCGAGCGCTTGCAGGATGCGCACATAGACGTAGGCGTAGTAATGCTCGAGAAAGGCCTGGCGGTCGAGCTCGATGAAGCCGCCGAGTGCGTCGAGATAGTCGTCCAGCAATTTTTGGCGCACTTCCGGGGTGAGATCGGCCTTGGCGTCATACAGCAGGGAGGCGATGTCGTATTGCAATGCCCCCTTGCGGCCGCCCTGGTAATCGACAAAATACGGCTTCCCCCCGCGCAGCATGACGTTTCGCGACTGAAAATCGCGGTACAGGAAATAGTTGCCGGGCGCGGTCAGCAGGAAATCGGTCAGCTTGCCGAAATCGTTCTCGAGGGCCTGCTCGCTGAACGGAATCGCGGCCAGCCGGAGAAAGTAATATTTGAAATAGTTCAAGTCCCAGGCAATGGATTGCCGGTCGAAGCTCGCGCAGGGATAGCAAACGGAGTAGTCCAGATCGCGCCCGGCTTCCACCTGGAAACGGGGCAGCACCCGAACCACCTTGCGGTAAGCTTCCACCACGGCGGGGGAGATTTTCTCTCCCGACCGATTGCGGGAAAGATACTCGAACAGGGTCGTGTCGCCCAGGTCCTCTTCGAGATAGGCTCCCTGATCGAGCTGCTGGGCATAAATCTCCGGCACCGGCAGTCCGTGCCGCCGGAAGTGCCGGGAGAAGGACAGGAACGCCTCGTTTTCTTCGCGTACACCGTAGAGGACGCCGATGGCGGTGGTCTTTCCGCCGGTCAGGCGAAGGATGTTGCGCCCGGAGCCGCCGAGTTCGCCCTGCAGCGGCTTGACTCTCTCCACGGGCACGTGGAAATGCTCTTCAAACAGTTTTCGGAGAACATCCATGGATTTCTGTTCCGGCACTTCCATTCTGTTGAATCGAGATCCCGTTCTAGTTCTACCATAGCTGGTTCCGCGGGAAAGGATTTGCTTTGCGGTGAGTTGCTGTATTCGTCGGGTATTTCCATCACCACGGGGTGCGCGGCTATAATTCAGAAATGCCCTCACCCGACAGAACCCGCAAACCAACCGAGCGCCGGCGCTCGGAACAGAGAAACCGCGCATCGAGGAACCTCGATCACATGTCTGCGATCGAGATCGTGCGGCTGATGAACCGCGAGGACCGCAAGGTGGCGCCCGCGGTTGGGCGCGAACTCGCTTCCATCTCGAAGGCCGTGGACGGCATTGTGACCCGCATGCGAAAGGGCGGCCGGCTGATCTACGTGGGCGCAGGCACCAGCGGCCGGCTTGGCGTTCTCGATGCCTCCGAGTGCCCCCCTACGTTCGGGGTCCCGCCGAGTCTGGTGCTCGGACTGATCGCCGGCGGCCGACGGGCCGTGACCCGGCCGGTCGAAGGCGGCGAAGACAATGAAGGAAACGCGCGGCGGGACCTGAAGAAGGTGGGGCTTGGACGAAACGATACGCTCGTGGGAATTGCCGCCAGCGGTTCCACTCCGTACGTCCTCGCGGCGCTCGGTTTTGCCAGGAAGCGCGGCGCACTGACGATTGCGGTCACCGTGAACCGTACCTCGCTGCTGGCCAAATCCGCCGAGATTGCCATCACGCCGGACGTGGGCCCCGAAGTATTGACGGGTTCAACCCGCTTGAAAGCCGGCACGGCCCAAAAAATGGTACTCAACATGCTCTCTACGGCAACCATGGTGCGTCTTGGCCATGCCTACGAGAACCTGATGATCGATCTGACCAGGACAAATCGGAAGCTGAGAGACCGCGCGAAACGCATCCTGGTCGAAGCCACCGGGAAGAGTGTGTCCGAAGCCGAACACGCGCTGCGGCAATCCAAACACGATCTGCGCCTGGCCTTGATCATGCTCAAGCGCGGAATCGCCGCGGACCAGGCCCGCACTGCCCTGGTCGCCTCCCGCGGCGATCTGCGGCGCGCCCTCGGCGAATAGGCGGGTAACCAGGCATGGACAAGTTCAGAATCCGCGGTGGCAAATCGCTGTGCGGAAGAGTGGAAATCGCCGGCGCCAAAAACTCTGCCCTGCCGCTGATGACCGCCGCACTGCTCACGAGCGAACCGGTCACGCTAGCGAACATTCCCATGGTCCGCGACATCGTGACCATGGCCAAACTGCTGGCCTTCATGTCCGCGAAAGTTTCAGTCTCGGAATTTCCGGCGAGCACCTACACGATCGAGTCAGTGACGCTGAACGAAGCGGTGGCCCCCTACGACCTGGTCAAAACCATGCGCGCGTCCATTCTCACACTGGGACCGGCCCTCGCACGTTCCGGCGTTGCCCACGTTTCCCTGCCCGGCGGCTGCGCCATTGGCGCCCGGCCGGTCGATCTGCACCTCGCGGCGCTCGAGAAGATGGGAGCAGTGATCGCAACCGAACATGGTTATATCCAGGCCAAGGTGCCGCGTGGCGGCCGCCTCAAGGGCGCGCATGTCGTTTTTGAAAAAATCACCGTGACCGGCACGGCGAACATCCTGATGGCGGCGACTCTGGCCGACGGCGTTACTGCACTCGAAAACTGCGCGCGCGAGCCGGAGATCACCGATCTGATTCACCTGTTGCGCAAAATGGGCGCGGACATCCAGGGCGATGACACCGCCACACTGACCATTCGCGGCGTGAACCGGCTCCATGGCTCCACCCATTCGGTGATTCCCGACCGCATCGAAGCAGGAACTTTTCTGATCGCCGGGGCCATCACCCAGGGCGACTTGACCATCCTCAACTGCGCACCGGCGCACCTGGGTGCCTTGCTCGCAAAGCTCGAGGCCGCTGGCGTCTCGGTCGTGGCTGAGGACGCTACGACGCTGCGCGTCCGGGGCCCGAGCAAACTCGTTGCAGCCGATGTGACCACCGAGGAGTATCCCGGGTTCCCGACCGACATGCAGGCTCAGTACATGGCGCTGGCCACCCAGGCTCACGGCAGTTCCCTGGTCACGGAAACAATCTTCGAAAACCGGTTCCTGCATGCCAGCGAAATGACCCGCATGGGCGCGCACATCGCGATTGACGGGCGCACGGCGGTCGTGCGCGGCCCTGCAGCACTGTCCGGCACCACCGTGCAGGCCTCCGACCTGCGTGCCAGTGCCGGTCTGGTCCTGGCCGCGCTGGTCGCTTCGGGAGAAACCACGATCGAGCGGGTCTACCACATCGACCGTGGCTACGAGCGCATTGTCGAAAAACTCAGCGCCGTCGGCGCAGACATCGAGCGCATGCACACCCCGGCGGCCTAAGTCGCACGGCAAAATCCGGTAAACTCTGGTAGAATCCCGCAGTTGCAGATCTTGAGGATAGTCGGGCGGCCGGAAGCCGCTCCGGGGACCGACGACGGGAGGGAACCACCATGCGGAATACGCAACTTCTCGACAAGATTGATGCCGCAATCGCGGAGAAAAGTCTTCTGAAGCACCCTTTCTACCAGGACTGGCAGATGGGCAAGCTCAGCCGCGAAGCACTGCAGCTTTATGCCGCGCAGTACTACCGCCATGTCGAAGCGTTCCCGAAACACCTGCGGGTGCTGGCAGCCCGGACGGAAGGGCCCATCCGGGAGATCATTCTCGAAAACCTGGCCGAAGAGGAGAACCCTCAGCACCCCCACCCCAAACTGTGGCGTGACTTTGCCTCGACCCTCGGCGTCAATGAAGAAGACATCACGGCATGCCCGGCGCTTCCCGGGACGCAGGCCGTAGTCGCGACCTTCCGCGAGATCGTGGGGGATCGCCCGGTCGCCGAAGCAGTTGCGGCGCTGTACGCCTATGAAGCACAGGTGCCGGAAATAGCGACCACCAAGATCGACGGCTTGCAGAAGTTCTACGGAATCAGTTCGCCGAAAGCCCTGGCCTATTTCACCGTGCATGAACAGGCGGATAAGGCACACCGGGCTGCCTGGCGCGGCTGGCTCGAAGAGCATGCCCACGGCGACGAAGAGGAAATTCTTGCCGCCACCCACCAGGCGCTCGATGCCCTTTGGGGAGCGCTCGACGCGGTTCACTGCACCCACGTCTAGGAAATGAGGGGCTGCCGGGCCCGCTTATTTTCCTTTGATTCGGCTGATAAAGAGCTCCAGAAAGCGATCGGCGTCGGAAGCGACGGCGACCCGCGCATTGTTTGGAAGCACATCGTAGCCCTCAATCTCGTAGTGGTCCCCGTGCAGCACGTTCCTCTCGTTGGCACCCATGCGGTTCGCGACGGTCTCGCCGCGCGTAAACTCGCCGCGAGTTTCGATGTCGACATGCATATCCTTCAACGTCACAAGCGTCGGATCAATGACCACGCCGACCGCCAGCGGATCGTACATGGCCGCGCCATCCCATCCGTTTTTTTCCGACCGCTCGATATAGAAGCGCGCGATGCCGGTGACCACGTCGTTCTGCGGTCCGTGGCTCGAAGCCAGTTCGTTCAACTGTTTGCGACGCAGCAGCGTCCGCTCCCCGACGTCGGACCCGACCATGGTGACCACCCAACCGGCATGAAAGACGATCTGGGCGGCTTCCGGATCGCCAAAAATATTGGCTTCGGCCGCTCCGGTGACGTTTCCTCCGGAAATTGAACCGCCCATGATGACGACGTCCTTGACCAGCCTCGAGATCGAAGGATCCTTTGATACGGCGAGCGCAATGTTCGTCAGTGGCCCGACCGGCACGAGGGTGATCTCATGCGGGTACTTATGCACCAGTTCAATGATGAGGTCCGGACCGAAGCGCGCGTCGGCCTGGCAGTTCGACGGCGGTAACTCGAGGTCGGCCAGCCCGTTCTTCCCATGCCAGTACATGGCCGTGTACAGCTTCTGATCGAGCGGATGCTCGGCCCCTCGGGCGACCGGCACGTCGCACCGTCCTGCCAGACTGACCAGCTTCAGCGCATTCTCGAGGCCCTGCTTGCTATCCACGTTTCCCGGCACCACCGTAAACGCTTCCACCAGCAACTCCGGAGAGTTCAGCGCCAGAAGGATGGCCATGGCATCGTCCGTGCCTGGATCGGTGTCAATGATGACACGGTGCTTCCCCTGGTCGGCCCACAAGGACGCCGCCGTCAGCACCGTCACTGCCAAAGCACACACCGTTCGCCCGAAGTTCATGGAGGACTCTCTTTGCGAGATGAAAATTCTGCAATCCATTTAAAACGCCGCCGCGAATAGTTGCAAGTGTTTCCTGATCTGGGCGGAAACAGGCGAACGGGGCTGCTGCGCTCCGGTGCAGAGCAAAAAAAAGACCCCCGCTTTCGGGAGTCTTTTCTTTGCAGCAGTTGTCTTCGAGACTAGTCGCCTTCGGTTGTGGGTGCGGGAGCGACCGGAGCGGCCGGCGGCGCGGCGCTACCGTCCTTTTTGGCCTGCTTTTCGCGGGCTTCCTTGATCAGCGCCTTGCGGGACAGCCGGATCTTGTTGCCTTCAATCGCCAGGACCTTCACGAGCACCTGGTCGCCGAGTTTCAGTTCATCGCGGACGTCGCGGATGCGGTGCTCGGAGATCTCGCTGATGTGCAGCAGTCCGTCGGTACCGGGGAACAGCTCGACGAACGCTCCGAACTCCGCGAGCCTCACGACTTTGCCGAGATAGGTCTTGCCAACCTCCGCACTGGCCGTAACGTCGCGCACCATCTGCAGCGCCTGGTCTCCGCCAGCGCCACTGGTCGAGAAGATGTGCACGGTGCCGTCTTCGAGAACGTCGATCTTCACGCCGGTCTGCTCGATAATGGACTTGATCTTCTTACCGCCCGGACCGATCAGGTCGCGGATCTTGTCGGTCGGGATGCTCAGCTTGTACAGTCGCGGCGCATAGGTCGAAATCGTCTCGCGGTGCGCTGACAGGGTCTTTTCCATGATGTCGAGAATTTCCAGGCGGGCCTTCTTGGCCTGAGCCAGGGCTTCGCGCATCATCGCGATGCTGACGTTGGTCACCTTGATATCCATCTGCAATGCGGTGATGCCTTCCCGGGTCCCGGCAACCTTGAAGTCCATGTCGCCGTAGTGGTCTTCAGCGCCGGCAATGTCCGTGAGGATGGAGTACTTGCCGTCGTCGCCCACCACCAACCCCATCGCGATCCCCGCGCAGGGGGCCTTCATCGGCACGCCCGCATCCATCAGGGCAAGAGAGCCACCGCAGACCGTGGCCATCGAGGAGGAGCCGTTCGATTCGAGGATGTCGCTCACCACGCGCATGGCGTAAGGGAACTCGACTTCCGGCGGGAGCAGGTTGGCGAGTGCGCGTTCGGCCAGGGCGCCGTGCCCGATTTCCCGGCGGCCTGCGCCGCGCATCGGCTTCACTTCGCCGACGCTGAAGGGCGGGAAGTTGTAGTGCAACATGAACCGCTTGAACATGTCCTGTTCGAACAGCAAGTCCAGCCGCTGCATGTCTTCTTTGGTGCCGAGCGTCAAGGTCGCCAGTGCCTGCGTTTCGCCGCGTGTGAACAGCGCCGAACCGTGGACCCGGGGCAGCAGGCCAGCCTCGCAGGTGATCTTGCGGATCTGGTCGAATGCGCGGCCGTCCGGGCGCCGTTTAGCCTTCAGCACTTCCTCACGGAAGTAATCTTCTCTCAGGCGCTCGATGGCCCGCTTGGTCAGTTTCAGCTTGTCTTCGTCTTCCTCGGGAACGGTCCCGAGGATCTCTTCCTGCAGCGCGTCCATCAGGTGATAGCTTTCCTTCTTCGGGTGCTTCTCCGTATTGAGCGCATCCTTCAGGCGCGCGCCATACTTGGTCTTGATGTTGTCGTAGACGGCTTGGTCAAACGGGAAGGCCGGAATGACGATCTTGGTGGGCTTGATCTGATCGTGCAGTTGCTTGATTGCGGCGACGATCTTCTTGATCTGTTCGTGGCCGAATTCCAGCGCTTCGGCGACTTTCTCTTCGGAAACCTCGAAGGCTCCCGATTCCACCATTACGATGCCCTTTTCCGTCGCGGCAACCACGATGTTCAGCTTGCTGGTCTTCTGCTCGGCCACGGTCGGATTGGCGACCAGGTTACCGTCAACGAGGCCGACGCGAACAGCCGCGATGGGGTCGGTGAAGGGCAGGTCGGAACAGTAGGCTGCAGCCGAGGCCGCGGTCATGGCGATCACATCGGGGTCGTTGGCGCTGTCGGCAGACAGCACCATGGCGATAATCTGTGTCTCGGTTCGCAGCGACTCAGGAAACAGCGGCCGCATCGGGCGGTCGATCTGCCGCGATACCAGAATTTCCTTTTCTGTCGGTCTTCCTTCTCTCTTGAAGAAGCCTCCGGGGATCTTTCCGGCGGAATAGGTGTTTTCCCGATAATCCACAGTGAGCGGCAGGAAGTCGCGATCGCCGGCTTTCGAGGCGATGCAGGCAGTCACCAGCACCACGGTGTCGCCATAGCGCGCCGTAACGGCGCCGTTCGCTTGCTTGGCGATCTTCCCCGACTCCAGGATCAGGGTTCGCCCACCGACTTCAATCGAGACTTGGTATGGAGCAGGAACGTGGTTATTTTCAGACATAGTTTTCTTCCTTTGGCTCCCCGTCAAGAGGAGTCCTTTCGCGATGAGCGCGTTGCGTTGAAGAAAAGAAGGAGGGTTCGCCGCGAAGGGGAACAGCTTCGCTGGCAATTACACCAAAGCAGACGCCTGGCAGCCTGCCTTGACAGACCGGGCAGATTCACGTCCGACCATCCTCTGGTCAGCGTACAAACTCCATGGGGAATGTGTGCGTTCGTGAAGGCGCAAGTTGTACCGCGTGCTTTTTCGCGATCCGCTACTTACGCAGGCTAAGGCGTTCCACAATCTGGTGATACCGATCCGGGTCTCGCCGGTTGAGATAGTCCAGCAGGCGCCGCCGTTTGTTCACCATCATGATCAGCCCCCGGCGCGATGCATGGTCTTTTACGTGCGACTTGAGGTGCGAGTTCAAGTAGTTGATGCGTTCGCTCAGAAGTGCAATCTGCACCTCAGGAGATCCCGTATCTTTCACATGCGTGCGGAATTGTTCGATCAACATTACTTTGGCGTCGCTCAAGTGCCCCCCACCGTCGTCCCTTGAAATTTCCTCTTTTCTTCGACTCATTAAAAGTAGCATAGGTTTGTTCAGGGTGTAAAGGGCGGCCAACACGCCTCACGGCCCGCGCCGACCACGCTTCCCTTCTTGCAACCCTGGCCTAAATCCTGTTCAATGCTACAGGTAGCCTCTCGAGTCCCAGATCGATAGCTCTCGGTTTGCCGGGGCTGTTACCCCACAGGAGAAAACGATGCGTAAAGCAATCACGATAGTGTCGGCACTTTGTCTTGGCTTGATCCTCTTGGCCGCGGCCGGTCATGCGCAGCAGGATAAATCGAAGCGCCCGAGCCCCCCTGCCACCGCTTCTCTCGACCTCGGCGGCGGCAAGTCCATCACCGTCGATTATTCGAGCCCGCGCCTCAAGGGCCGCCATGTGGGCGGGGAAGTTGCACCCTTCGGCCAGGTTTGGCGCACCGGCGCAAACGAATCCACCACCTTTGTCTCGACGGCCGATGTCACCGTCGGTGGCACTCTGGTACCCGCTGGCAGCTACACTCTGTTCACCATCCCCAACAAGGACAAGTGGATTCTCATCCTCAGCAAGAAAACCGGCGAATGGGGCACGGACTATCCCGGCCCGTCAAACGACCTGGCTCGGGTGGACATGAAGGTTTCCGCTCTCCCCACGTCGGTCGAGAATTTCACCATCTCCTTCGACAAATCCGCTTCGGGCGGAACCCTGAACCTCGATTGGGGAACGACCCGCGCTTCGGTTGCCATCGCGAAGAAGTAACCGGCTCGAACGGACAGAACGTGGCCCGGCTCTGACCTCACTTCCCTGACTTCGGGGCCGTGCCCTTCGGCAAATGCAGCAGATTCGCGCCACGCAGCTCCGCGGGCCGGGTCCCGGCGCCGGCGACGTAAAGGATGGACTCGCTGATCCCATCGATTCCGAGCCATTCTTCCCACTTCGTATCGGTCTGGGCGATGGTCGAGTACGGTGCCAGCCCGAGCCACGTCGCGGTCAGGCAGAAGGTCTGGCAGAGATGTCCGGCTTCGAGCAATATCGCGCGATACACGCGCGGAAAGTCATACTTCCAGCGGGTGCGCCCGAAGACCGCGGTCATCAAGACCAGGAAAGCTCCCCTCGCAAACCACCACTGGCTGCCGAGATTTCGCTCGAGCGTTGGTCGGGCCAGTCCTTTCCTTAGCCACTCGAGTTCGTGACGCGCGGCATTGTAGTGATAGATCCCCCGCGCGAGCCCTGCGACCCGCTGCACCAGGACGTAGGCCTCGATCGGGTGCAGGTCTCCGCCCGACGGCGAAGTCTTCAGCGCCGCACGTCCGAGACCCGGCACATCGACCCAGCCCTGGATCCCGAACGTCAGTTGGAGCGTTTGCGCCAGCGCCTCGAGCGTGACGTTTCCCCGGCCGTACTTTCTCCAGGTGCGGCGGCTCTTCAGCACGGAGGGAAATTCCCCTTGGCTCGTTACCCTCGGCAGCCTGGTTTTCCTCGCTTCCGCATAGCTCTTGACCGGTAGCGGCATCGGGTCATCGACCGACTGCCGCTTTAACTCCTCGAGCAAACCCGCCTGATCGCGCGAGAATTCGGTGTCCTTGGTCGAAAAGTGGAAGAACCCGGCCGCCGGATTCCAGCTTTTCCAGCCCTCCATCGCGGCGAGCCGCGGGTCACGCTTCTGGCCGGAGTTCTCGAGTACACCGCTCGAGCAAAGCTGTTCAAGGGTCTTCCGTACGGAGGATTCGTCGAAATGATTCAGGTAGGCAGCCAGTTCGCGAAACGACCGCCACTGGCCGCAGTAGTCGAGGATGAAACAGACCAGGGGATCAGCGCTGATTTTCGTTTGCAGGGCGAAATTTTCGAACACCAGCTCGCCGTCCTGCCAATAGAGCACCAGGGGGGCAGTTCTCCGATACTTCGCACTTGCCACGACGCGCCTGCCTTCGCCCACGGCACACCCGCCGCTACGCGCGCTTCCCGTGTGGCCGCCCGATCGGTTGCTGCTGCCCCGAACCGCTAAAGGACGGGAACAATGATGGTGAGTCCGGGCTTGCCCTTCGGGCAATTGTCCTGGACCAAGCCTTTGATTTTTTTCAGATTCTTGATCTTCGCCGCCAATTTCTGTTTTTCCACGTTGGTCAGCGCTTTGCCCCGTGCCGCGGCCAGCTTTGTCGTGGCTTGATCGATCTGCTTGACGATGTCGCTGAGCGAGATGCTGACTTTCTTTGGCATGATCTTTCCCCCATTGCGGTCGTCGGCTGGTTCGGAACGCGCAGGCTTTTTTACCGAACCGCGAGAGACCGCCGAGCCTGCGCAGTCTATGCCAGTGGTTTCTCACCGTCAACAACAGATCCGTCAGTGGCGACCGTCTTCGTCGGGCTTCGACTTGGCCTCACCCAGGAATTTCGTACCCCAGATTTTTTCTAGCAGGCTCTGGAATCTCGGCTCCTTGCGAAGGAACGCAAATTGCGGATGCACCCCCAGGTTAGCCAGCCGGCCATTGCGCTCCACGTAGCCCTTTTCGAGCCACTCGAGAGTCTTGTCCACATTCCGCAATCCCGCATACACAACCGCAAAATCGTAGGTGGACACATACTGTTTGGCCTGCGCGTTCTGCATCTCCTGCAAAATCTCCTCGGCCTGCCCCCGGCTGCCGGCCATCGCGTAGGCATGTGCCAGGTCGGCCTGCGAGGCGAGATCTCCCGGGGACAAGGACACCGCCTTGCGAAACTCGTCGATCGCTTCGGGAAACCGTTTTTTCTCCACGTAGATCTGGCCGAGGTAACCATGGGCCCCGACGAAACTCGGATCCATCTGCAAGGTGTTTTTCTCGGCCTCCTCTGCCCGGTCGTAATCTCCGGCGAGATAGTAGAGAAAACCGACATTGGCATTGATGATCAACGACTTCGGGTCGATCTCCCGGGCCAGCTTGATCTCCCGGATGGACTCCTGTTTTCGCCCGATCGCTCCGAGGTACAAGGCGTACCAATGCAGTCCCTGCGCGTAGCCCGGGTCGAGCGCGATGGCGCGCAAGAACTCCGGCTCGATCTCTCCGCCTTCGAGATGATAGAGGCGGATGGTCGCAAGCGTGGTGTGGGCCTGAGCCAGTCTCTCATCGAGCTCCAGGGCCTTTTCCACTGCCTGCTTGGCCTTCGGAATCAGCGTCTCCGCCGGTCCCATCTGGTAATTGCTCATGTTCAGGTAGGTATCGGCCAGACCCACATACGCGGCGGCAAAGGTGTCGTCCTTTTCGACGGCTTTTTGGAAGTAGCTGGCGGCATCCTCGAAGGCCTCGGGTGTCCTTTTCTCCAGTTCATACTTGCCCTTCAAATAGGCCTCGTAGGCCTCCGGCACCACGCTGCGGCTGCGCGCCAGCTGGCTCTGCTCGGCGCCTGACAGCTCTACCTGGATTCCGCGGGCGATGGCCGTCGCCACATCGCTTTGCAGCGCCAGAACATCGGTGAAGTTCCGTTCGAAATTTCCCGCCCACAGCGCGCCCTCGATATTGGTCTGAAACAGCTTTGCCGAGATTCGTACCCGGTCTCCGGCCCGCACCACAGATCCTTCGACCATGGCATCCACGTTCAGCTCCTGCGCGATCTGGTCCAGCGATTTCTGCGTGTGTTTGTACTGCATCACCGAGGTCCGCGAAATCACCCGCAACTTGCGGATCTGCGATAGTTCGGTGATCAGCGCATCGGTCATTCCGTCTGCAAAGTAGTCCTCGGAAGGGTCTCCCGACAGATTCTCGAGCGGCAGGACGGCGATCGACTGGATCGCGCCCGGCAGCGGGACGGCTGCTTTCGGTTTGGGCGCTCGGCCGCTCAGCCAGTAGATCAGGCCCGCGCCGAAGCCCAGGAGCAAGCTCAAGAGCAGGAGATTTCTCGGCGAGAAAAGACCGGGCCCGTGTGGCTCTTCCGGCCGCACCATCGAGTAATCGTGGGTGTGGGAAGCGGTCGTCGCGGCTTCGAGCGCGGCCCGCACCTCTCCCGCTCCCTGGTATCTTTGTCCGGGATCCTTGTCCAGGCACTTCTCGATCACGCTTTTGAGCACCGGAGGCAGAGGTGGCATGATCTCGGGCGCTCTCTCGCGCAGGATGGCCGCGCTCAACTCAAACGCAGTTGCTCCGCGAAAAGGCCTCTGCCCGGCGGCCATCTCATACAGCAAGACACCGAGCGACCAGATGTCGGTCCGCACGTCGGCTTCCTGTCCTTTTAATATTTCCGGGGCGATATAAGGCAGGGTTCCGGTAAACGTGTGCTGCGATTCCCACGACTGGTCGAGCACCGTCGTGCCGTCGCTCATCCGCCCGGGTTCAAAGCGCTGGGAGATCCCGAAGTCGAGAACCTTCAATCGCCCGCTCGGGGTGAGAATCACGTTGGCTGCTTTCAGGTCCCTGTGAATCAGGCCCCGGCTGTGCGCATGCGCCAGCGCATCCGCCAATTGCGCTCCGTAGCGTTCCACCTGGTCGAGCGAAAATCCCGCCGACGGAATCTCCATGCTCAGCGGGCGTCCTTCGACATACTCCATGGCGATGAACGGCCGCCCGTCATACTCTCCCACTTCATACACCGTGCAGATATTCGGATGATTCAGTGCGGAGATGGCGCGCGCTTCCTGCAGCGCCATCGAATGACTGGCAGAACTCATGGCCGGAAGCGTGCCGAGGAATTTCAGGGCCACCTCGCGCTGCAGTTTCTCGTCGTGGGCGCGGTACACTACGCCCATTCCCCCTTCGCCGAGCTTCTGTTCGATCAGGTAGTGGCTGACTCTCTGCCCTAGCATGTCGGTTGTCAGGGGAAGTTCACCATACCCCTCGCCCGGAGGCAAGCAAAAGTCTATTCATTTGTGAGATTTGCGGGAACAATCAGGCCAGGTGGTGCAGTCGGTTGGTTCCCCGGTCGACCAGCACAACCGCCAGCACCACGATGAGTGCTGCAAGAGCGACCCGCGGCGTCAGCGCTTCCCCGCCATACGCCCAGCCGAGAAAAACCGCCACCACGGGATTCACATAGGTGTGCGTCGCGACCAGGGTCGGCGAATAATGCTCGAGCAGCCAGTTGTAGGCTGTAAATGCGATGACCGAGCCGAACAGAATCAGATAGAGCAGCGCCATCCAGGATCTCTTGCTGACCTGAGAGAAGGAGAATCCGCGGGCCTCCCCCCGCAGGGTTCCGGCGACGAGCAGCATGGCTGCGCCCGAGAGCAGCGACAGCGCCGAAAGCAAGAGCGGATTCCCGGACAGATGCGACCTGCGGGAATAGATGACTCCGACCGACCAGGACAGCGCTCCAACCAGGATGACCACCGACCCAAGCGTCAGGCTGCGGCCGGCTTCTCCCCGTCCCCCGCCGACCAGCATCCCAACGCCCACGAGTCCCATCAGGATTCCGGTC
Organism: Candidatus Acidiferrales bacterium; assembly: GCA_963842585.1. Lineage (GTDB taxonomy): Bacteria > Acidobacteriota > Terriglobia > Acidiferrales > UBA7541 > Acidiferrum. The sequence continues at coordinate 41,419 of CAWJHG010000005.1, read as the reverse complement.
AGCAGCATGCCGTTCAGCTTCCAGGTGCGCGCTGCGGCCGAGGACAGCAGGAAAACGAAAATAGGCTCGACGGCGATGAGCAGGGAGGCCAACCCGCTCGGAACAAACCGTTCGGCCCAGTGCAAAGCGCCGTGACCAACCAGGAAGAAGAAAAAACCGATGACCGCACTCGCGCGGATCTGGTTCCAGGTCGGCCGCATTCCCTTCCCGAGCGCCCACACGAGCAGGATCGTTCCCGCAGACAGGTGACGAAAGCCCGCGGTATACAGAGGCGGGATGGTTTCGACGGCATAGCGGATCGCGAGGTAGGTCGATCCCCAGATCAGGTAAATCGAGAGGAAACACAGAAAGATCAGCACGCGCTTTTCCGATTCCGGCGTGGATGTGGCTGCGAGGGATTCGCCGGTGGAAAGGGTCGCCATAAGGCAATCTATTCTGTTGGCACCGGCGCGGTCCAGCACCAAAATGGATTCCCGCCGCAAGCGTTGCCGACCGGCTGGTTCCGGGCCTACGGAGCGCTTTTCCGGAACACCACGCAATAACTGTCTTCCGGCCAATCGTTCACGATCTTGTCCACGGTGAATCCGGCGGAGGTCATCTCTTCGATCAGAATCTTCTCGGGAATCCCGTGCCCTCCGCGGTTGGCCGGCACTCCCGCGACCGGGTCGCTTTCGCTCAGCCACTTGCGCGGCGGAAAATCGATGACCACGAGCGCTCCCCCGGGTTTCAAGGACCGGAACAGGCTGGCATCCATCTCCCGGGGAGCCGTGAAGTGATGGTAGACGCGCCGGAGAATAATTCCGTCGCAGCAGTCGTCGGCGAGGTTGGTCTGTTTCTCCGCTGCCTGAAGAACAACCACGTTTTTCCGTTTGTCGCGCGCAACCGCTTCTTCGAGGGCCTTCCGTTTTTTCGCGTCCAGTTCGGTCAGGAACACCTTTCCCGTTTCTCCTACCGCCTGGGCCGCAGCCATTCCGATCTCTCCCTCGCCTGCGCCCACGTCAGCAAGGGTCTGCCCGGCCTTCCAGCCCATCAACCGGCCGAGGCGGGCAATTTCGTCGCTCGAAGCCGCCGCTCCGAGGAACAAAGAGAGCGACAGCAGGGCCAGCCACAAGCCAACTCGTTTGCTCATGTCTACCTCGCGGTCTGGGAATCCGGAGAAAGTTCCGGGGGTGCGCCCGGCTCAGCTCCGCTGCGACCGCACCAGGGACAGGAATTCGTCACGGGTCTGTTTGTTGTGACGGAAAGAGCCGAGCATGGCGCTCGTCACCGCCTGGCCGTGCTGCTTCTCTACCCCGCGCATCTGCATGCACAGGTGGCGCGCTTCGATAATCACGCCCACCCCTTCCGGGCTGATCTTTTCGCAGATCGCGTCGGCGATCTGGCTGGTCATCCGCTCCTGGATCTGCAGTCGCCGCGCGTACATGTTCACCAGGCGCGCGATCTTGCTGAGGCCGAGTACCTTTTTGCTCGGGAGGTAGGCCACATGCGCTTTGCCGAAGAAGGGCAGCAGATGGTGCTCGCACAGGCTGAAGAACTCGATATCCTTCACCACCACCATCTCGTCGTAATGCACGCTGAAGGTCGCTCCGTTCAGCACCGTGTCCAGGTTCTGGTGGTACCCGCTGGTCAGAAACTTGAGCGCTTTCTCGAAGCGTTCCGGGGTCTTTCTGAGACCTTCGCGGCCGGGGTCCTCGCCCAGTTGGACGAGCATTCGTCGTACCAGCTCCGCGATGCTCTCTTTCGGCACTTCCACGTTGGCTTCGTGCAGGATGATCTCGGTTGGCTTAGGGACTGGCATTTTCTCCTCTTCGTGGACCGCCCAGGCGATCCTGGCCTTCCTCCCCGGCGTACTCAAACGCATTGTTCGACGTCTCTTCAACGCGAACGCGCTCGACGGTCGCCAGCGGGAAATGTCTCAGGCGCTGGTAAATCTCCTTGCAAACGTTCTCTGTCGTCGGCACTACCGTGCGAAAAATCTCTACATCTTCGTTCAGCGATTTGTGATCGAACACCTCGATGACCTCACGCTCGACGAAACCGTCGAGGTCGGTCAGATCGACGATCATGCCGGTCGAGGGATCCACCGTCCCGGACACGCTGATTTCCACCACGTAATTATGTCCGTGACCATACGGGTTGTTGCACTTGCCGTAGACACGGTCATTCTGCTCTTCGCTCAGCTGCGCGCTGTGCAACCGGTGCGACGCCGCAAACCTGTAGCGCCGCCCCAGGACGATCTTGAGCCCGTCTTTCATCCCTGGCTCGCTCCGTTGCGGCAGCACTCTGCGAACAGATCCGGAGATTCGTACAGCCGCACTTTGTGCAAGCGGCCTTCGGTAATTTTCGGCTCCAGAAGCTTCCAGATCACCCGGGCGATGTTCTCGCAGGTCGGAATCTGATCCTGCAACTCCGCAACCTCATAGTTCAAAAAGCGGTGATCCATGCGCTCTGTTATTTCCCGCTCCAGAATGGCCTTCAGTTCTTTCAGATCGAGCACCATGCCGGTCACCGGATCCGGTTCGCCCGCAACCGTCACCTCCAGCGTGTAGTTGTGACCGTGGCCGTGCGGATTGTTGCACTTGCCAAAGACCCGGCGGTTCTCCTCCGCGCCCCAGGCCGGGTTGTGATACAGGTGCGAGGCGGAGAACTCGATTTTGCGCGTCAGATAGACCATGATCCTCTACCGATTCGATGCACCGGGGGTACCGACCGGATACTCCCTTCCTTTCCACTCCAGCTTACCCTTCCTGTGGCTCCGGTACGAGGCCCACAGCACCGCGGCGAAGAGCATCCGGCCGGGAATCCCATACCCGGCGAGGCGGGCTGGAAACTGGTTATGTCGTAATTCCGAAGCGTAAGCGGAGGAAAGAGTGAGGAAACCCGCGGCCACGACCACGAGCGCGCCCGCGAGCGAACCGACGCTTCCCCAAAGGAGCGCCGCGGCGAGGAGGGTCGCGATCACGGGCAGGATCGCCCGGCCCATTTCTCTCGCAAGCGCCTGCCCTCCTCCGAGCAGCGGGTACAGGTTCTTCCTCCAGCCTTCCCAAATGGCCCGGAAGGAACGGTACATTCTCACGCGGACGACTCCCCTGCCGCTTGCAAACCAGATGCGGTGGCCGCCGCGCTTCAAGCGCCGGGCGAGGGCCACGTCTTCGAGCACTTCTCCGGCAACGCTCGAATGCCCGCCGACCGCCTGGTAGGCCGCGCGCCGGACGAGGAGAAACTGGCCGTTGGCCGCCGCCAGATCATGGTTCGGGTCGTTCACTTCCGCGAAGGAAAACCTGCTGCCCAGGCGGCAATAGATGTAGGGGATCAGCGATCGTTCATACCACGTTTCCATGACCTGTTCGGGCGAAAAGGAGAGCAGCTCCGCGCAGTTTTCCTCTGCCATGGCAAGGGCGCGGGCGGCGGAATCGTGCTGGTGCACGGCGTCCGCGTCGGTAAACAGGAGCCACTCGCCGGTGGCCGCGGCGGCACCCAGCCAGACCGCGTGGTTCTTCCCGACCCAGCCCGAGGGCAGTTCTCCCGCCTCGAGCAACTTCAATTTCGGGAAGCGCACTGTCAGATTCCGAACGATTGCCCGGGTGTGGTCGGAAGACTGGTCGTCGATGACCAGGACCTCGCCAATTTCCGGTTGCCCGACGAGCGACGCCACGCAGGCGGCAATCACCGCCTCTTCGTTTCGCGCAGGCACAATGGCGCTCACGGAAATTGGATTTGCGGCGGGGTCGGCCATGTGCCTCGGGAGATGATTCGAGACTTTCCGGTGTGCATTCTCTGCGTTATTATAGCTAGATATGAATACGGTGATGCGCAAATTCATGGCTTGGGGCAGCATGCTCGGCGCCTTCGCGGTTATCTATTTTTTTACCTTCCCCCACTATCGCCAGGGCGAGGCCAGCGTCGCCGGCAGGAAGGCCGCAGATTTTGCCCTGGAACTCGACGGCAAACCCACCCGCCTGTCCGACCTGCGCGGAAAAGTGGTGGTCCTGAACTTCTGGGCTACCTGGTGCCCGCCTTGCGTCGAGGAAACCCCCAGCCTGAATCGTCTGCAGAAGTACATTGGAGCGCGGAATGGCGTCGTCGTGGGTGTCGCGGCCGACGAGGATCCGGCGGTGTACGAAAAATTTCTTCGCGAAAAAGGCGTGGTTTTCCCGACCTACCGCGACCCGGGCACAAAGGATGAGCACTCGCCGATTGCGCAGGAGTATGGGACGGCCATGTATCCGGAGACTTACATCATCGATCGTAAGGGTGTGATTGTCAGGAAGATCATCGGCACGCAGGACTGGAACTCGCCCGAAATGCAGGCCTATTTCGATGCGATTCTCGGGCAAAGCTGATCGCCCTTTCGCTCTGGCCCTCAGTCTAGAAGCTCTTGAGCCAATCGGCCGCCGTCGACCTTTTCACTCCCGCCTTGCCTAACTCCTCGAATACGCGCGAAGTTTCCTCCGCACGCACGGGTCGGACCAAGTCGCTCAGCACGGTGATGTCGAACCCGGCGGCAAGCCCGTCGAGCGCCGTCGCGCGCACGCAATACTCCGTCGCAATTCCGCACACCGCCGCCCGCTCGACTTTCCTTTCCCGCAAGCGCTCGGCCAGTCCGGTGTGCTCGAACCCGGAATACCCGGCGCCATCCACTCCGGCTCCCTTTTCGATGACCGGGTCTCCCGGCAACGCCCGAAGCGGGGGCATGAATTCCGCGCCCGGAGTTCCGGCCACGCAATGTACCGGCCACGGTCCGCCATTGGCCTGGAAGGAACTGTGTTCTTGGGGGTGCCAGTCCCGGGTGTAGACAATCAGGGCGCCGGCGCGGCGGGCCGCCGCGATGCACTCATCGAGAGGCGAGAGCAGCGAGAGGGTGTCCGCCGCGGCCAGTGCTCCGCCTTCGCAGAAGTCCCTCTGCACATCCACGACAATCAGCGCCGTCTGGCCCATCGGTCCCTCCGTCCGGACGCCTGCCCCGATCAGCTCTCGTGATAGTCCATCAAAATCAGGCCCACGAGAATGAAACACACCGGCCAAACCCATGCCAGGTATTTGCGCGAGGGATTGTCGTCCGGCAAGCGCAGTTCGAGCCAGCGCGACCACCCGGCCACAATGCCAAAAACGGCCAGGGGCGTATGGCTCAATTCAGCCAGCAGCTCTTCCTTGATGTTGCTAAGAGCGTGGGTATGCGTGAGCAGCACCACCCCTCCAAGCGCGCACACGGCAGGAAACACCAGCGCCGCGACCATGGACTTTACCCGTTTGGTTTCCACCCGGTACTGGAAAATGGCGAAAATGATGATCAGCACGACCGCCACGCGGTGCTGCAGCACCTCGGCCTGCGAAAAACTGGCCCAAAAACCGTTGGGCCCGAGAGGCCAGTTCTCAGGGTCGGCACGGAAGAACAAAAACACAGCCAGGAGTAGAAAAGCCAGCGGCCAGATCTTGGCCCAGGAAAAATAGCGGCTGCGGGAGAGCAGTGCCAGGATGCCCATCAGAAACACGACCAGGCCCGCGCAGTTGTGGTTGTACTCGGACCAGGCAATGTCGGCCGGGGTATTCACGCCGATCCCGGAATATCCGGGAATGAACGAAGGCGGCAGTTTTTTCCCTTGCGCGGCGGCTCGCTTCAAGATTTCGTCGGTGGATTCGGAAATCTGCGTCAGCGGAGGGCTCTGAAAGCGCGGCATCCGCGGGGAAAACCGCTCCACAATTTCATGCACAGTCACCCGATCCTGCGTGAGATCGACGCCCGGGGGCTGCGAGGTCATCGAGGCGGCGGCCAGGATCACACTCAAGCCGATGCCAATTTCGGCCTCCCCAAAGCGCACCAGGCTGGCTGGCCCGGAGGCGGTGCCCGTCTCGAGGCCCCTCACGATGTAGAAATTCGCGGCGCCGAGCAGCAGCAGGACCAGAAACAGCGCCAGCTTCGATCCGAGCATCACCCCGTAGGCCGTGCCGTACATCGCATCCCACGAACCGACGTAGAACCAGCTCATGACCAGCCCCGCGAGGAACAGGACGGCCACGCTCACCTGGGCCAGGCGCGAAAAGCGGCTGGCGATCTGCGTTTTGAGCTGTGGATCGCGGATGCGCCGCGCTGAAATCAGCAGATAGGGTAAGCCGCCGATCCAGGTCGCAGTAGCCAGGTAGTGAAGCGTGGTCATGGCGACCAGGATGGTCCGGTCTTCCATCCGCGAAGCCGAGTGACTGGTGATGATCGAGGCAGCCAGCATCAGGGCCGCCGGCAGCAGCACGACGGGGTTGCCGCTGCTCCGTAAACTCGCGGGCCAGAAGGCGACGGCCAGTCCCGCCAGCGCCGCGACCACACCGGCCCAGAAAAAGTTGGCATCCAGCACATCGCGGAGCGGAATGTCGGTTGAATAGGTCAGCACCAGGGAGTTGGTGACGATAAAAAACAGTTGCGCGAGCGCCAGGGCTAGAGCGCTGCCCCGAATCAGTTTCCAGCAGGACCGCCTGAGCTCAGCGCCCTGTTCCCCTGTCCTGCCTGCCACCAGATACAGAAACAGGATCCCGCCGATTGAGAGGGTCTGAAAACACAGAATTGCCGCGCGCAGCAGTACCACCAGAAACCCAAAGATTCCAAGCAATGCGACCATTTTCTCTCACGATCCCGTAACGGTGAAGGGCACGATGCCGCGGGTAATGTGGCCATCCGGCGCGAGCACCTGCCAGCGGATCTGATACGCCCCCGGGAGCAATCCGGTCGCTTTCGAGTTGAGCGTGTCGGCCGTGGTTTGCGGGGCGAGCCCGAGGTCGCTGACCGAGTTGTCGGGATGCAGCAACTGCACCTTCGACAGCTTGGCATCGATGCGCACGTTGAACTTCAGCAGGATCGGCACATCCGGTCCGGTCACCTTGCTGTTTGCCGCAGGGTTCGATTCCTTCAAGATGGCGTGCCCTTCGATGAGTCCACCGAGCAGCAGGAGGGTTGCGATGACTGCCGTTGCCTGCACGACGCGTAATGCCGTCCGACTGATTCTTTTCATTGATCCTCTCACGCACACTTCTCGCACACAGAACCGGGAGCGCGCCTCTGTCCGCTACCTATAAATATAACAGGATGAGCTCGCTTGAGGTGGGGTCGCGCGATTTCGCCCGAGAGCGGCTCGAGCGGTTGTCGGCTATTCGTAGCGCAGGGCTTCGACCGGATCGAGCTTGGCCGCCTGCATAGCCGGCAGCCAGCCGCTGATCACGCCGACCACCACCAGAATCAAGGTGGACAAAAACAGTGTGGTCGTCGAAAGAGACAGGTGGATGTCGACCTTGCCGCTATCGTCTTCATAGGCCGGCCCGAGAAACGGAAGCGTGCCGATCGCCGCAGTCAGGCCCCAGGCAATCAGCATGCCCACCGCGCCCGCTACCACCGTCAGCACCAGGGCTTCGAGAAGGAACTGCCAGCGAATGTGCCACTTCCTGGCCCCCAGCGCGCGGCGCAGGCCGATTTCGCGGACCCGCTCCTCAACCGAGACCAGCATGATGTTCATCACCCCGACGCCGCCGATTCCGAGCGTCATGGCGCCAATCAGGAACAGCAGTCCTTCGATTCCGAGCGTAATGCCATCGTAGATCGGCTTGAACTCCTGCCGGCCGAACATGGTGATGGCTCGCTTGTCGCCCGGCGAAAAGTGCTGGCGGTTGGCCACCGCCGTACGGAACTGCACCATCGCCGGAGCCTCAAACTGTGGAGCGACAGGCTCGAAAATGATCACGCTCGCATAGCGGGCGTCCCAGATATCCGCAGCCGCACTGTAGGGAATGAACGCGGATTCATCATCGCAGTTGAAATAGCAACTGTCGGAAAACTTCATGTCCATGGTTCCGATGACGGTAAAGCGCACGCCGTCGATCCGCACCGTCTCACCGACTGCGGGCGTACCGCTGAAAAGTTTCTTTTTGAGCCGCGCTCCGAGGAAGACCACCCGGCGGCGTTCCTCGACGTCCTCGGCCGAGATCCAGCGGCCCTCCGACGGCACCTCGTTGCGCATCTCGCCGTACTCCGGATAGACGCCGCGGGTGGCCGTGTCCGAGAGCCGCTGGTCATGAGAAATTCCCTTCCAGCGAACGGTTTCCAGGGTGACGCGCTTGATCAGCGGCGATTGCGCTTTCACCCAGTCCGCATCCTCCTGCTCGAAACGCACTTCCTTTCCGGCGCGCTCCCCGCCGGCCTGCTCGCTGGTCGTTCCGGGCCAGCACACGACCGCGGCCTTGCCGAAGACTTCAAAGGTATACAGCAAAACGCTGCGGAACCCCGAACCATAGCTGAGCAGCAGCGTCACGGCAACGATTCCCCAGGAGATTCCGGTCATGGTCAGGAGGCTGCGCACGCGATTGCGTCCGAGCGCCACCCAGGCTTCCTTGAACACTTCGAGCAGCATCACCCACCTGCCTCGAAGCGGAGAGCTTCAATGGGATCGACCGACGCCGCCCGATTGGCGGGATACAGCGCGGAGAGAATGGCGATCAGCCCGAGCAGGCTGATGGTCAGTGTTGCGAGTTTCCAGCTCGCATCCAGACCGTCAAAATACGGCATCTTCGGCAAGAGGTTGACCAGCCCGCACAGGCTGTAGGAAATGATCAAGCCGGCTCCGCCGCTGATGAACACCAGGATGACGGTCTCGAGGAAAAACTGCCGCAGAATCGATTCGCGCGTCGCTCCGAGCGCCTTGCGGACCCCGATTTCCCGCGTGCGCTCGCGAACGCTCACGAGCATTACGTTCATCACTCCGAGCCCGCCGAGGAAAATCGTTGCCACACCCACAGCGCCCATAAACACTTCCATGCCGACAAAGATCATCCGGTTGGCCTGGGCATTCTTTACCGTGTCCCAGATGCTGGCAGCTTCCTCGTCGCGGGGATCGAAATTATGCAACCGCCCCAGGGTTCTGCGAATCTGCCGCACGCAATCCGGGTGGGTTTCCAGCGACCAGGGCGCCACCAGCAGCCGGTCGACGGAATGTTCGACCGCCGGAGGTTTATTCGGAAAATCCCGTTTCATGGCGTTAAAGGGAATGAACACCTTGCGGATATCGACCCCGTCATAGCTGGAGTTCTGGTCCTTGGTTTTCATGACCCCGATCACGGTGTACGGCGTGCCGTTCATCTCAATGGTCTGTCCCAGGGCTTCGCGCTCTGCAAACAGCTGTTTCTTGGCATCGCTGCCGAGGAAGGCCACCCGCCGGCCCTGCTCGTTGTCTTCTTCGTTGTAGAACCGTCCCTCGGCGACGGTAATACTGCGAATCTCCGTGAACGGGGGAAGGGAGCCGACCGTATCGAGGTCACCGCTGTTGAACGCGCTGTGCACTTTCACGTTGTTGCCGAGCTCCGGCATCACGTACTTGCAGGCCGGCGCCTCTTTGGCCACTTCCTTGTAATCCTCGTCCATCCAGTGCACCACGCGTCCGGACCGGGTGCCGCCGGCCTGCATGCTGGTGCGACCGGCGAAGATGATCATCACGTCCTTGCCGAAATTCTCCTGTTGTTTCTGGATGCCGCGGCCGAGACCCTCTCCCGCCGCCACCATCAGGGTGATCGAAATAATCCCCCAGGCAATACCGAACATGGTCAGCAGCGTGCGCCGCTTGTGCGCCCAGAGGGTCGCGAAGGTGTCTCGCAGAAGGTCAAGGAAAGTCATGGGACGCCCTGGTTACTGCAGAACGACTTGCTGCTTCTCGTTCAGTCCGGAGATAATCTCCGTTTTTACCCCGTTCGAGATGCCCAGTTTCACGGGCACCTTCTTGCGTCCGTTTTCCGCGTGCGGTTCGGGCAGTTCCGCCGAGGCGTTGCGGTCCTTGTCATAGATCAGCGCCGCCTCCGGCACCATCAGCACGTCCTTCTTCTCTTCGAGCACGATTTCGGCGTTGGCGCTCATGTTGGCCTTGAGCTCGAGGGTGGGATTCGAAATCGATACGCGCACTTCGAACGTGGTGACGTTGTCTTTTTCCTTCCCCAGGGGAGAAATCTTGGTCACCTTGCCGGTAAACTTCTTGTCCTTGAACGACTCGACGACGATCCGGGCCGCCTGGTTCAGATACACCTTGCCGATGTCCGCTTCATCGACCTTGCCCTGCACGTAAACTTCGCTGATGTCACCGAGCGTCATGATCAACGTGGCCTGCGAACCGAGCACCAGGATCGAGCTCACGGCGTCGCCGATGTTCACGTCGCGGGAGAGCACCAGCCCGTCAATGGGGCTGACGATGGTCGAATTGCGCAGATCTTCTTCCGCGTTCTCGAGCGCCGCCTTGGCCTGCGCCACCTGCGCCTCCGCCTTGGCGATCTCTGCCCGGGATACGGCGAGGTTCCGCTGCGCGCTCACCTGCTTGTTCAACGCCATTTGGTAATTTTTCTCAGAATCCTCGACCAGACTTTTGGACATGACCCCGTCCTTGTACATCTCCTGGGCGCGTTCCATGTTGAGCTTCAGGAACGGCACATCCGGCCCCTCGGCATCCACCTTGTTGCGTTCGAGCTGGGCCATGGCCGAATCCCGCGCGGCCTGGGCGGCTTGGTAGTTCGCCTGAGAGGCGCGCACGCTGGCTTCCAGTTGCACCTTGTCGAGCTCCGCCAGAAGCTGGCCCTGCTTCACGCGGTCGCCGTAATCCACATAGAGTTTCTTGACGATCCCGCTGGCCTTCGACTTCACTTCCACCTTCGACAGCGGCTGAATTTTTCCCGTCGCTACAACCACGCGCGCCAGATCGCCGCGCTCGACGGCGGCAAGTTTTGAGGGATCAATCTCATGGTTCGGGCGCAAGGCCGCATAGACGCCGTAGCCACCGCCGACCAGCACCAGTGCCGCGATGGCAGCAAAAATAAGCCGACGACGACGCTTCTTGGCCGCCTTACCGTTCGTTAATCCATTTGCGTTGCTGGACATAACCGACCCCCCGGGGCAGAGCGAGACATCCGACACTCATCCTCTGATACGTACCACCTCAGGACAAAGTTCCCGTTGCTCTTTCTATAGACGAGAAAGCAGGCCAATGGTCAGCCGGCGCAAGGATTTGCGTTACAGAGAGAGGCGGCGGAGACGCAGGGCGTTGGTGATGACGGACACCGAACTGACGCTCATCGCCGCACTGGCGATCATCGGACTGAGCAGCCACCCGAAAATCGGGTAAAAAATACCCGCCGCGATAGGAATTCCCAGCAGATTGTAGAGAAACGCGAAGGTGAGATTTTGTTTGATATTTTGCACCGTCGCGCGCGAAAGCCGTCGCGCGCGCAGCAGTCCTCGCAGGTCTCCCCCGACCAGCGTAATCCCGGCATTCTCAATGGCCACGTCCGTCCCGGTGCCCATGGCAATGCCTACATCCGCCGCCGCCAGGGCCGGAGCGTCGTTGATCCCGTCTCCCGCCATGGCCACGACTCTCCCTTGGCCCCGGAGCTTCTTGACCATTTCTCCTTTTTCCTGTGGCTCAACTCCGGCGTAGACCTCGTCGATGCCGAGTTCGGTGGCAACTCGCGCCGCTGCTTCCGGCCGGTCTCCGGTCAGCATCACGATGCGCAGCCCTTCGCCGCGAAGCGCGCGGATGGCGTCGGGTGCGGAAGGCTTGATCCCATCGGAGAGGTACAGGATGCCCGAGAGGCGCCCGTCGACGGCCAGATGGATGGTGGTCGTACCCGTGGTTTGCGGTGAATCCGGTGGTTCAGCCGCTCCAGGCACGGCAATCCCCTGCTGCTCCAAAAAGCGCGGCGTTCCTGCCAGGACGAGTTTTCCGAGCACCTGGCCCCGCACCCCTCCCCCGGGAGTGGCCTGAAATTCGCTCACCGGTCCGAGCGGCAATTTACGTTCTTCGGCGGCATGAACAATGGCCCGGGCCAAGGGATGCTCGCTCGATCGTTCCACACTCGCCGCCAGCGAGAGTACGGCATTTTCCGGGAGAGCCGATGGAGCGATCGCCTGGACGCGAGCGACCTCGGGCTTGCCGAGCGTCAACGTGCCGGTCTTGTCGACCACCAGCGTGTCCACGCGGGCCAGAGTCTCGAGAGCTTCGGCATTGCGCACCAGCACGCCGACCGATGCGCCTCGCCCCACCGCCACCATGATGGACATGGGGGTAGCCAATCCGAGGGCGCACGGACAGGCGATAATCAGGACCGCGACAGCTGCAAGCAGAGCGTGGGCCAATCGCGGCTCCGGCCCCCAGAACGCCCAGCCAAGAAATGCCAGGACCGCCGCAATCACGACTGCCGGGACAAAGTAGGCTGCCACCCGGTCGGCCAGGCGTTGCATCGGAGCACGGCTGCGTTGCGCTTCGCTGACCACCTTCACGATTTGCGCGAGCAGCGTTTCGCTTCCGACGCGTTCGGCCACCATGACGAAGCTGCCGCTCGAGTTCAGCGTCCCGCCGGTCACCGGGTCGCCGACGCTCTTCTCGACCGGCAGAGGTTCGCCCGAGACCATCGATTCGTCCACCGCGCTCGCGCCCTCCCGCACCATGCCATCAACCGGCACGCGTTCTCCCGGGCGCACCCGGAGCAGGTCTCCGTGTTCGACCTGGTCCAAGGGAATGTCCGCGTCGCCCGTCGCAGAGACGCGATGCGCCGTCTGCGGTGCCAGATGCAGCAGCTCGCGGATGGCTCCGCTGGTCCTCTGCCGCGCCCGCAATTCCAGCACTTGCCCGAGAAGGACCAGCGTCGTGATTACCGCGGCCGCCTCAAAATAAACGGCCACTTCCCCGCCCGGGCCGCGAAAGGAGGCGGGAAACGACTGCGGAAACAACGTCGCCGCAACGCTGTAAAGATAGGCGGCGCCGGTGCCCATACCGATCAGCGTGAACATGTTGGGACTACGATTGGCGAGCGAATTCCAAAAGCGCTCGAAAAAAGGCCAGCCGCACCAAAGAACCACCGGCGTCGCCAGCAGAAACTCGACTATGTTCTGGACGCCCGCAGCGAGGCCGAGGCCGAGGGACTCCCCGAACATGGAAAGAATCAGAATCGGCAGGGAGAGCGCGGCGCTCACCCAGAAACGCTTGTGCATCGATTGGTATTCCGGATCCGGGCCTTGTTCCGCGAGGAAATCCATCGGCTCGAGCGCCATGCCGCACTTGGGGCAGGTTCCCGGTCCGATCCGGATGACCTCCGGATCCATCGGGCAGGTGTAGCGCGCAGGGGCGAGCGGGGCAGCGGTCGCTTGGATCACGGGTGCAGGTTGCATTCCGCCGCTTCCCGGCTTCAGGAGGAATTTTTCCGGCTGGTCCTGGAACCGCTGGACACAACGAAGCGAACAAAAGTGATAGGTTTTCCCCTGATGCCGCAGCTGTCCCGCGGCTTTCTCGGGGTCGACCATCATTCCGCAGACCGGGTCCTGCTCCCTTGGCGAAGCCGGAAGGATGGGCAAGCCGGACGATGGTGAGTTGGCCATCAGGATCTCGTTGGATAGCTTACTATGTCCGATGTACGGTGGCGGTGTCCCGGTACACAACCAACCGCCCGGCAGGCTGGTATAATTCTCCTATGACACTCCTTGAAATTACCTACGAGTTGCAGTCGCCGCTGAGCCTCGATCAACTGCGCCGTCTCGGCGAATTTGCCAACACCTACGGTCTGCGGAAATTCCACGTCGACGAGCAGAGAAACCATCTCACCTTCGAGTACGACGCTTCGCGTCTCGGCAACACCCAGATTACGCACGTGCTCGGACAAGCCGGTATCGCCGTCAGCCGCCAAGTGAATTAGCTCTCGCTTTCTCGCGTGCCCTGACGCCGAGACAACCGCCTTTGTCGGGCCAGGACCGGTGCCGGCAGGAACGGTTCCCCGAAGGCAACCGGCAGATCACGCGGCTCATCCATCCAGAAGACTAGAGAAAACGACCGGAGCCGTTGCGAGGAGCCCTTCTTCCGTGCCTGATAAAATCCGCCCGCCGTTTTGTTCGATTCCGCCCTTCGCTTCCCTATGCCGCAGCCGCATTCCCCGAACTCTGCTCCCAAGATCCAGTTTCTTGCGGCGCGGGAGGGCGCTGCTGGCCCTGGCCGCGCTGGCTGCTCTGCCGCCGGTTCGAGCCGAGGACCAGAAAGTCACGTTCAATATTCCCGCGGTAAAAATCCCGCTGAAAATCAAAGAACAGAACGCCACGATTGCGGCCTCCGCGCGCATCACCCTCCTCACCAAGAAGCAGGGGTTGAACATTCTCAATCTGCAGCTGACCGCCGACCTGTCCGGCCTGCAGGAAAATCTGACCGCGCTTTTGAGTTCCACGCTCGACAAGAATGACCCGTGCGGTGACCGTATCGCCCTACAGCACGCCACCCTTGCCCCGCTCGATCCCGGCAGCCTCGCCGTCGTTCAACTGCACTATGAACGCTGGGCTTGTGCCAAGGTGCTCGGGAAGAAAGAGTCCAGGCGCCTGGTTGGCGGCAATGCGGTCCTCGAGATGAAGCTCACCCCAGCTATAGAGGACGCCACAGGATTGCGGCTGGTGCCGGAAGTTGGCACGATCGAAGCCGATGGCTCGCTCGGAGAGTTGCTGCGTTCAGGAGCCCTCGGCGAACTGCTGCGCGAGAAGATTCGCGACGCCATCCTTTCCGCTCTCGAAAAAGGGACGGACCTTAGCGCCACTCTTCCACCGGCGGTTCAGGGCTACGCCAAGATCAGCAGCGCGGAGTTCAAGGACGGCGGTTCGGGACGCTTGCTGGCAGTTCTCTCTGGCGAAATCCAGTTGACCAGCGAACAGCTCCGGGAACTTTCGAGCCAGGTAAAGGAACGGACCAAAGCCCACTGAGCATCCGAGCGTCCATCTGAATTCCCCCGGCCGGCACTAGTACCATCAGAACCCCGGTAATGCAGCGATTTGGTAAGCCTGCTCTATCGGTTTTTTCTTGGACCCGCTCTAAACTCCTGGCCATGAGAGATCGTTCTCTCCATCGTCTCAAGCGGATGGCACTTTGGCTGGCCCTCGATCTCCTGCTCGCCGCAGGCCTCCTCGCTCTCTCGGCCCGGGGCGACACCGCCCAGCCACTGCGCGCGGCTCCGGCAGGTGGATGTTACTGCTGTTGCGCATTAGGGAAAACTTCGGCGGGCTGCAAGAAGATGTGCGAACTGCCAAAGTACGCCTCCCGCTGGTGGGCGGTCAGCTGCTCGAAGCCCCGAGCGAGAGTGCCTGTCGAAACTCCGAACGCGCAGCCGCACCTGCCGCATCCGTCCCGCGCGGAACGCGCGAGCAACTAAGCACCGGGACGAGACTCGCCGAGCAGGCCAGCGAAGATCTCCGGTATTTCAAAAATGGCGCGATTGTCGAGCGCCGCCACATTCGAACGGAACTCCGCGAGCGTTGCCGGCTCGAGGAGTTCTCGGACGCCTCGAACGATCTCCGTAAAATTCTTCAGAACAATGCCGACTCTCTTTTCCTTGACCCATTCCGTGTTATAGCGCTCCTGCGGGAGTGTCCAGGCATTGCATTCAAGAATCACAGGCAGCTTTCTGACCATGGCTTCGGCGACGCTTCCCGGGCCAGGCTTGCCGACGAGAAAGTCCGCGGCACCCATCAGACGATGCACTTCTCTCGTGAAGCCTACGACGTGCACAGGCAATTTCCAGGCCCGGGCCCGGAACTTGTCGGCCAGTTTTTCGTTTCGTCCGCAGATGACAATCAGCTGGATCGGCATCTCCGCGGCTTCCAGTCGCTCCACAATCTCGTACATGACCCGGGAACCGAACCCGCCGAACAGCAACAGTCCGGTCGGCAGATCGTTTCGAAGATGCAGCTCCCGGCGGACGGCGAGCGGATCGGCTTGGTCGGGCTGGTAAAAATCCGGGCGCAGGATCATCCCCGAGGTAGCGAAGATCTCGGAAGGAGCTTTCCCGAGCTGGCGAGCCTGGGCAACGGCGTGTTCCGTTCCGCAGATCACATACTGTTCCTTCACCGGCTCGATCCAGAAGTGCGGAGGAAAATCCGCAAGATCCGTGATCAGGGTGACAAAGGGGCGTCCGGGGCAAACCGAATTCCAGGCCTCCGCAATCTCCCGGTTGAAGTGCGGAATGACGGAGACCATCAGGTCGGCCGGTTGCTGCTCGAAGTGCTTTGCCAGGAGTTTTACCATCGGGCGATGGAACACCCGGATTGTTGCTTGCAAAACGCGCAGCAGCTCAGTGGCCCCGAGCGTCCAGCCGTTCCGCAGCAGGGTGTTGTACTGCTCCTGAATGCGGATGCCGGTCAGCTTTCTGAGTACGTCGAGGTGGTCGGTCAGATCCTGAAACTGGACCAGATCCACCTGCCAGGGACGTTTCTGCTCGGCCACGATCGCTTGCAGGGCCAAAGCCGCGTTGCGGTGCCCCCCACCGGCGTCATGAAACAGAATCTGTACCTTCTTCACCGCGGCATTCTCGCACAAGGTGTGGAGCCGAATGCAAGAGCACTCTCAATGCCATGTGGAA
Source organism: Candidatus Acidiferrales bacterium (assembly GCA_963842585.1). Lineage (GTDB taxonomy): Bacteria > Acidobacteriota > Terriglobia > Acidiferrales > UBA7541 > Acidiferrum. Next base: position 25,030 of record CAWJHG010000005.1, on the reverse strand, counting down.
AACTCAAAAAGTCATTTGTGTTCAATAAGTTCCATGCATTTTTCACCCATAATTTGCCTTCCCTTCATGGACTGTTCATACCACTTTCCTACACTTTTCACATGCGATGCGACCTCCATGTGCATACTCTAGCCTCCGGGATGTGCAACACCCCGGGCCTCACACGGATTTGCCGCGAATCCTATAACCAGCCAGAGGACGTCTACGACCGTTGCAAGCAACGGGGCATGTCCATGGTGACGGTCACTGACCACGACTCGATCGACGCTGCGGAAGTGCTCCGCAAATACCCTGATTTCTTCCTGAGCGAAGAGGTCACCGTGCGCATGCCGACCGGCACGGAGCTGCACCTGGGGGTCTATGGAATTTCCGACAAGGATCACGTGGAGATTCAGCGCCGGCGGAGCGATTTCATCGCCCTGCTGATGTACCTGACCGAGCGCAAGCTTTTTTTCAGCGTGAACCATATCTTCTCGGGCCTGACCGGCCGCCGCGAGGAGGAGGATTTCAACTGGTTCGCCTCCTACGTCCCGGCCTTCGAAGTCCGCAACGGCCAGATGTGGGCCGAAGCGAACCGGAGCGCGGAGCGTCTGGCAGGCAAGCTCGGCAAGATCGGAGTTGCCGGCAGCGACTCGCACACCCTGTCCGGAGTGGGGCTCACCTTCACCGAAGTGCCCGGAGCACGCACGGTGACCGAATACTTCACCGCATTGCGGGCCGGCCGCGGCGTCGCCCGAGGCGAGCACGGCAGTTACACGAAGCTCACCTTGGACGTCGGGAACATTGTCGGCTCGGTGCTCAAAGAAAATCCGTTGGCCGCGACCCTGCTCCCGCTGACCGTATTCGTGCCGTTGATTACGGCCAGCCATTGGTTGAACGAAGTGCGCTTCTGCAAGAGATGGGCATCCCGGCTGGTCGGACAGACCCAGAGGCCGCGCATGCTCTGGGATGTCGATTCGCAGTTTGAAGCCAACTGGGCCCGCTGAGAGGCTGCCATGGCCGTAGCAAAAACCGTCTGGGGATTCATCGAAAATCGCGACCATCGCGTCATGCGCAAGGTCAACAACTGGTCCGCGCCCCGGTGGATCCGTTTTTGGATGCTGGCTGCCACGCGTATGGGCGACGGATGGCTCTGGTACGGCTTGGGCGCCATTCTGCTGACCGTCGGCGGTTCGCGCGGTGACGCGGCAGTCGGTGCCGCAGGAAGCGCCGCGATGGTCGGCGTTTTCGTCTTCAAGGTCCTCAAGAGGCTCAGCCACCGGCCTCGTCCTTGCGAGCTGCAACCTCACTGCTGGGCAAGGGTGCTGCCGCCGGACCAGTTCTCCTTTCCATCGGGCCACACCATGACTGCGTTCTCAATCGCTCTGGTGGTCAGTTACTTCTATCCCACGCTCGAATGGCCGCTCTATTTCCTGGCAGCCAGCATCGGCCTCTCGCGCATCCTGCTCGGAATGCACTTTTTGAGCGATGTGCTGGCCGGCGCGATCCTCGGCTCTGCGCTCGGCGTAGCCTCGATCGTCACCTTCGCCGTCTACGGCTTAGTTTAGGCGGCATTCCTGAGCCGCGGCAGCGGTTGCAACCCGGGACGAAAAGGGTCGCGTCGTACGGTAAACTACCGGGATGCCACCCCAGAGGAGAGTTCGCTTGCTGGCAGGGATCGCCCTGCTGGCGCCGGCTTCGATTCTCGCTGCCCCCGGAGCCTTTGCCCAGGCCCCGACCCCCACGAGTTCGAGCGCACCCGTCGCCAGCCCCGATCCGGATCGCGGTGTTTCGCTGAAGCAACTGCCGGAGAACATTTTCGAAGACCAGAAAGAGATCTGGCTTTTCCCCGTCAAGCTGGTACACGGAGAGCACTGGTGGCCTACCCTCGGGGTGGTCGGAATCACCGCCGGGTTGGTCGCGAGCGACGCGCACACCGCGCCCCCGTTTCGCACCACGACGGACTTCAGCGGGTTCAACCAGGCCTTCAGCGGCGCGAACAGTGCGGCGATCGTTGCCGCCATCCCCGCTGCGATCTATGGCGTGGGTCTTCTGCGCAAGGACTCCTACGACCAGGATTCCGCCCTGCTGGCCGCGGAAGCAGTTGCCGACGGATTTCTGCTGGATCTGCCGTTCAAGGCCATTGCAGCGCGCCGGCAACCACTCACCTATTCAGGCAGCGGCCCCTACACCGGCAGTTTCTTCCACGGCTCGCACGATCCGATCTCTTCCGGAGGCTTTTTTTCAGAACACGCCATGGCTGCGACGGCTGTGGCAGCCGTGCTGGCCCACCGCTATCGCCAGCATCGCTGGGTTCCCTATCTGGCCTACGGTCTGGCCGGGGCCATCAGCTTCTCTCGCATCACCACCAGCAATCATTTTCCCGGAGACGTCTTCTTCGGCGGCGCAATGGGCTTCCTCATCGCACGCTACGTCGTCATGCCCCCGCACTGAACCCTGCGCCGATGGCCAGTTGCATATCGACGCTACCGGGAGTATATAAGGCCCATCCCTTCCCCTCTTGAAGAGGCCAACGTGACTCCCGACCCGGTACTGGAAGTTACCGTCGAATCTCTCGATACCGCACTCGCGGCGGAACGAGGCGGCGCAGACCGCATCGAGCTGTGCAGCGATCTGATTCACGGCGGCATTACTCCGCCAGAGGCCGCCATGCGAAAGCTGCACGAGGAGATCGAAATACCTCTTTTCCTGATCATCCGCCCGCGTGCCGGTGGATTCGTCTATAGCGAAAGAGAGCTGGCCACCATGAAGCGGGACATCTCGGCTGCGCGCGACCTGGGCCTTGACGGGGTGGTCCTGGGCATTCTGCGCGCCGACCACAGCGTGGACCTCGAACGCACGGCAGAATTGGTTCAGTGGGCGCGCCCGCTCGAGGTCACCTTCCACCGGGCCTTTGATAATTCGGGCGATCTGTTTGTCGCGCTCGAGGACGTGATCCGCACCGGCGCTACACGCATTCTTACGGCTGGCGGGACGGCCAGCGCCGCAAAGGGAGTTGAGAACATCCGGCGGCTCGTCCAGCAGGCCGCCGATCGCATTGTGGTCATGCCGGGTGGCGGACTCGATGCGGCCAACATCGCAAGCGTCGTTACGGCCACGGGGGCGAAGGAGTTGCACTCCGGGCTCGGGAGCGTCCTTCCCTACGGCAGCAGCAATCTACAGAGATTCGAGGCGGAGATTCGCGCCATGAAGCGGCATCTGAAGCACTGCGGGCAATCTGCCTGACCGGCGGCCGGCCGCGACCTCGCGAGGGTGGCAGGGTCAGCGTTCGATTCCATCAAGGAAGAGAAGGATCGCCCTGCGGCTCAGGCTTTTTGCGCCTGCCGCCGCAGGAAGGTCGGAACATCCAGGTCGTCCTTCGGAACTTCCTGGGTGACCTCACGGACATTTTGTGCCACCTGGTGCACCACGTTCGGCGGGTTCACCGGCAATTCCGTCTGCGCCGGTACATCCCGTCCGGCTTTCCAGGTCTTCGGGAGGAATGACGGCTTCTGGGGCATCTGTTTTTTCGCGGTTTCCTTGAACCCCGCCGCGATCACCGTGATCTTGACCATGTCCTTCATGGCTTCGTCCATGACCGCGCCAAAAATAATATTGGCATTTTCGTGTGCGGCCTTCTGGATCACGCTCGAAGCTTCGTGCACTTCCTGCAGGGAGAGTGAGGAACTGCCGCAGATATTAATGAGAATGCCCTGGGCCCCCTGGATCGAGTTGTCCTCGAGAAGCGGACTCGATATGGCGCGGTTCGCAGCATCGACGGCGCGATTCGATCCGCTGGCCACCGCCGTACCCATGACCGCATAGCCCTGCCCGTGCATGATGGCCCGCACGTCGGCAAAATCGCGGTTGATGATGCCCGGCACGGTGATGATGTCTGAAATACCCTGCACCGCCTGCCGCAGAATGTCGTCGGCAATGCGGAAGGCATCAAAGAAGCTGGTCCCTGGTTCGACCGTTTCCATCAGCCGCTCGTTCGGAATCACGATCACCGTGTCCACCACCCCAACCAGTTCCTGCAGGGCCTGCTCGGCCTGCAGCATGCGGCGTTTGCCTTCGAAGGCAAACGGTTTGGTTACGACTGCCACGCTCAGCGCGCCCAGTTCACTCGCAAGCGAGGCGACCACCGGCGCAGCGCCGCTTCCGGTACCGCCCCCCAATCCGGAGGTGATGAAGATCATGTCCGAGCCTTCGAGAGCTTCGATGATCTTTTCGGTGTCTTCGAGCGCGGCTTTTCGTCCGATCTCGGGATTGGCGCCCGCGCCAAGCCCCTTGGTGAGCTTCGCTCCCAATTGCAGTTTCACCGGCGCCTGGGACATCTTGAGGGCCTGCAGGTCGGTGTTCGCGGTGATGAATTCCACGCCTTCCACTTTGGCCCGGATCATCCGATTGACCGCGTTGCAGCCGCCCCCGCCGACACCAATCACTTTGAGTTTTGCGGGCTGCAGCTCCTCGCTAAAACTCATCCGGATACCTGCTTCTTTCGCTGTCATGCTTCTCCCCCTGTCCGGCTGGTGAAATCCCTTTATAAATCCCGTGTGAACGGGTTGCCACAGCCAGTTTTAACAGGCTGTGGAAAACAACTCTCCCGTTCCCGACGCTCCCTGCCCGAAACCTTATGCCCCTGCGAACATGGCCTTCAACTTGGAGACCAGGCCGCCGTTTTTTGCCGGGCCCGCCCGCCGCGCTTTCGCCGCGTTGAGCACCAAACCCACCACCGTTGCGTATTCCGGCCGAGCCACCTGTTCCGGCAGATCGAGAATGCCGCGGGGCTCCCCGATCCGTGTCGGCAGGTGGAAGCTGTGCTCGGTCAAGTCCTCGAGGCCGTTCAGCTGCGCTCCGCCCCCCACCAGAATGAACCCGGCGGGAATCTGTTTATCGAGTCCGGCGCGCTGCAGATCGTCCTCGACCAGCGCCAGGAGTTCCTGGGCGCGGGGCTCGATGATCTCCGTCAGCATGTGGGCAAAGATAGTGCGCGGTGGACGGTCGCCCACGCTGGCAATTTCAATCGAACCATCTTCGCGCAGCAGGGCTGCCGCGGCGCAACCGTGATGCCGCTTGATCCGTTCCGCTTCCGGAATCGGCGTGCGCAGTCCCACCGCCAGATCGTTCGTGAAGTGGTCACCGCCAATGCCGACCGCGCCGGTGTGACGCACCACTCCGCCTCCGTAGACGATCAGTTCCGTCGTGCCCCCGCCGATGTCCAGCAGGCAGCAGCCGAGCTCCCTCTCGTCCTGCGTGAGGCAAGCTTCGGCCGATGCCAGCGGTTCGAGGATGGTGTCGTTGATCAGGATTCCCGCTTTGTTGGCTGCCGTCACCAGGTTCTGCGTTGCGGAGCTGGAGGCCGTTACGATGTGCACATTCGCTTCGAGACGTTGCCCGACCATTCCGATGGGATCGCGAATCCCTTCCTGGGCGTCGACCAGGAACTCATGCGGAAGGACGTGAAGAACTTCGCGGTCTTCGGGCAGGGAGACATTGCGCGCCGTGTCGATTGCGCGGCGCACGTCGTCCCGCTCGATATCGCGGGGGCGCGGCCCGAGGGAGATGCCGCCCCGGCTGTTGACGCCGCGGACATGACTGCCGGCAACGCCGACGACCGCCGACTCCACCGGAACGTTGGCCACCCCTTCGGCTTCTTCGAGCGCGCGGCGGATCGAACTGACCGTCGCATCCAGATTCACGATCAGCCCTTTGCGCAGCCCCTTTGACTCCGCCGCGCCCAGGGCCAGAAAGCGCACCTGCTCATTGTCGATCTCCGCAAGCATCGCGCACGTTTTTGTGCTGCCGATATCCAGCCCGACTACATATTTTTCTTTCTTTGCCAAAATGACTCTCCTGCCGGAACGCCGTTTTTATTTCGCGGCCGGGGTGCTGGTGTCGGGGTTCACCACCACCTGCCGTGAATACTGAAGATCGATCGAATGCACCTGGCCGGAACTGGCCTGCCACTGCGAAAAGTTCTCCACCAACATCCGGTATTTGCCGGTGAAATCGTTCTGGCCGAAGTGCACGGTCACCGCATGTGATTCCGCGGCCCCGAGGCCCGTCAACACGGCCCGCAGATCACGCGGGTTGCTCAAATCCAGTTCGCTCACGCGTTCCGATGATCCGGCCTTCACCAGGTCCACGTCCTTCAGGAACTCCTGGTAGGTTTGCATGCGTTTCTCCCGCTCTTCCCTGGGTAGATTCTCCGACAGGCCGGTTACGATCGGAAAATGAAAATCTTCCCCTTCCGGCCGGTCCAGCAGAACGCCGTGGGCGTCGATCAAAGCCATCTCCGTGCCATTCCTGAAAAAAGCGATCGGGGTGCGCTCGGTGATGAGCACCCGCACATGATTCGGCAGGATGCGCTGCACGCTCGCGTCTTCCACCCACGGCAACTCTTCAATCTGGGCCCGCCGTGCGTCGAGCGGAATCCGCAGCACGCTCTGGTTGCGGTCACGCACAAATAGCTTCTGCACATCTTCCTTGGCCACGATATGGTTTCCGGCGACATCGATCTGATCCGGCTTCAGGAGCAAAACCTGCGGCGAATAGAGCAGGAAGCGCGCGACGAGGACGACGGCGGTTGCGGCCAGCAGGCCGAGCAGAGTCCCCACAAAGACCCGGCGGTAATACGTTCCGGTCTTGCCGGCGAACTTCTTCCTGCGAATCTCGACCGGCTTCTGCCGGCGCAGGTACCGCGGCTCTTCTTCGGCGACCAGCTCCGGCCGGTAAGGTTCCCGCTCCGCTGCCGCGGCAGCAGAAGCATTCCGCTGCAAAGGCTTCACGCGTTCCAAACGACCACCTCGTTTTCAAGAGTTACACCATAAACCCGCTCGACCTGGTCGCGCACCCGGGCAATCAGCCCCAGCATGTCCGCGGCGCTGGCCTGCCCCGCGTTCACAAAAAAATTGGCGTGGCGGTCACTGACCCGCGCGTCTCCGACCGACAGGCCCTTCAGCCCCAGTTCATCGATCATCCGGCCGGCCGAAGCACCCGGCGGGTTCTTGAAGATGCAACCCGCGCTCTTTTGCCCCATGGGTTGGCTGGCGCGCCGCTTTTCATTGCAGATACGAATGCCTTGTAGAATTTCCTGGTACGGCTGGGAGGGAAGTTCGAGCTTCACTTCGAGCATCATATCATCGGGCGCAAACGAAGTGTGCCGGTATTCGAAAGAAATCTCCTCGCCCCGAAGAGTTTCCAGCGCATGCTCCGCCGCGCGGTACAGTTTCACCTCGCGCACATAGGACCCGATCTGCGTCCCATAGGCTCCCGCATTCATCCGCAGCGCGCCGCCGACCGTGCCGGGCACGCCGATCAATCCTTCCATGCCGCCCAGGTTGTGCTTGGCACAAAATGTAACCGTTCGCCCGAGGTCTGCCGCCGCGTCGACAGTCGCGATGTTGCCGTCGATGACCACGCCCGGACTCGGTTGAGCCAGTTGCAGGACGATGAACGGCAGCTCTCCGTCGACAACCAGCAGGTTCGAACCGCCGCCGAGGAATTTGTGGCCGATCTCCTGACGGTCGAGCAAAGCGAGCAATTCCGGAATGGTGTCATGGCGGTGGATTCGCAATAGGTCGGTGCTCCCGCCGATGCCGAGAAAGGTGAGTTCGGACAGGGACACCCCGCGCCGATACTCGACTCCCAGCCCGGGCAGGGCCTGCAGCACGCTTTGGGCCTCAATGCGCATCCCGGATCCGATCCTCCACGCGATACTCCGTGCCCAGCAACACCATCAGCTCGTTGCTCGCCCGGCTGACGTTCCCGGCGCCGATGGTCAGAACGGCGTCCCCCGGGCGGGCCTCCCGCAGTATAAATTCAATCGCATCCTGCATGGAGTGGTAGTAGTTCACATTCTTGTGGCCGGCTTCGCGAATACTGTTCGCCAGCGCCTCCGACGTGATGCCCGGAATGGGCGCCTCACTGGCCGGGTAGATGTCCACCAGGGCCAGCACGTCGGCCTGGTTGAAGGCCCGCACAAAATCGTCCCACAGGTGCTGGGTTCGCGTGAAGCGGTGGGGCTGGAAGAGCACCAGCAGGCGGTTGAATTTGCATTCTCGCGCCGCTTCGAGGGTGGCGCGAATTTCCGCCGGGTGGTGCCCGTAATCGTCGATGACCACAATATTGTTCACCGTGCCTTTGACATCGAACCTTCTGCCGACCCCGGCGAATTTTGCCAACCCTTCGCGAATCAGATCCGACGCCACGTTAAGGTACAGCGCAACGGCCGCAGCGGCCGCGGCATTTCTCACATTGTGGATGCCCGGCGGATGGGGTAGTTCGAACATCCCGAGGTCATCGCCCTTGTAGGTCAACCGGAACGCGCTGCCGAGACCCCGCAACTGAACATCGCTGATCACCAGGTCTGCCTGGCTCGAGGTGCCGTAGGTGATGATGGGACGTTTCACATTCGGGATGATCGACTGTACGTTCGGTTCGTCCAGGCACAGAACCGCCGCGCCGTAAAAAGGAACGCGATTGACGAACTGCAAGAAGGCGCTCTGGATATCCTCGAGAGAAGCATACTGATCAAGGTGCTCGCGGTCGATCGTCGTTACCACCGCCACCACCGGCGCAAACATCAGGAAGCTGCGGTCGCTTTCGTCCGCTTCCACGACGAAATACTCCCCCTTGCCGACGCGGGCCGTCGTTCCCGCCTGGTTCACCCGGCCGCCCACAACGAACGTGGGGTCGAGGTGCGCCGCAGCCAAGACCGAGGCGACCAGGGAAGTCGTGGTGGTCTTTCCGTGCGCCCCGGCCACGGCAATGCCGTACTTCAAGCGCATCAATTCGGCCAGCATTTCCGCGCGAGGAATGACCGGAATCTTTCGCCGGTGCGCTTCGACCACCTCCGGGTTGTCCGCCTTGACCGCCGAGGAAACCACCACCACGTGCGCGCCTGCCACGTGCGCAGCCTGGTGCCCTTCGAAAATCGTAGCGCCCAGGTTCTCGAGCCGCTCGGTGATCGTAGACAGCCTGGTATCGGAACCGGCCACGGAATATCCGAGCGTCAGCAGCACTTCGGCGATTCCGCTCATACCGATGCCGCCGATTCCCACCAGGTGAATACGTTGAAAATTGCGAAACGATACCATCATGTGCCTTCAGGTTCTTTCCGGCTCGTTCGTCGGGATCCGCGCGCGGATCCGGATTCGGCCCGTTCAATCAAATCGACGATTTCACGCGCGGCACCAGGGTGGGCAAGGCTGCGCGCCTTCGACGACAATCCTGCCACCTCTCCGGGCTGGTCCAGAAGAGAGAAGATCTCCCGGGCCAGGCGTTCCGCGCCGAGTTCCGGTTCGGTAATCAGCCGCCCCGCTCCGGCCCTGGTCATCGCCTGCGCGTTCCGCAACTGATGGCTGTCGGTGGCCTTCCCGAAGGGAATAAAAATCGCCGCCCGGCCCGCTGCCGCAACTTCCGCCGCGGTGATGGCTCCGGCACGGCACACAATGACGTCCGCCCAGGCAAACCGCTCCGCCATGTTGGTCAGGAAGGGGGCAACTTCCGCTCGAATCTCGTGGTGCGCGTAGGCGGCCCTCACGTTATTATAATCGCGCTCTCCGGTTTGATGCACGATGAGCATCTCGGTCTTCCGTTTCGCCAGCAGTTCTGCCGCTTCGATGAAGGCCGTATTGACCGGCAGCGCTCCCTGGCTGCCGCCCGTCACAAGCAAACGGAATGGCTTTTCCGGGAGACGCGGCGGAATCGAAAAAAACTCCGCGCGCACCGGGCATCCCGTCACCACGGCCTTCGCTCCCCAGCCTTCGGCGGCTGTTCGATACCCGGTGGCAATGCACTCCGCCAGCCGCGCCAGGAGTTTGTTCGTCAATCCCGGCTCGGCGTTCGGCTCAAAGATCACGTTGGGAATTCCGCTGAGCCAGGTGGCCAGTAACATGGGCCCGGCAGCGTACCCGCCCACTCCAAAAGCCACCGCGGGTCGGTGCCGCCGTACCACCCGGAGCGCGTCCGACAACCCCATGCCCAGCATCCCCAAATTCCTCACGAGCGTGGTCCCGCCCTTCCCTTTCAATCCGGCCACCCGAATGGTCTCGAGCGGCAATCCCGCCGCCGGAACCAGTTTCGTCTCGATTCCGCGTTGTGTGCCTACCAGCACGGCCTCTCTCTCCTTGCCCCGCGACAACCATTCCTCGGCAATGGCCATGGCCGGAAAGACATGCCCGCCGGTTCCGCCTCCTGCAATGAGCAGTTTCACGCTCTGCTCCTCAGGCTCGCACGCCGGCGTTGTGGCCGCCCTGCTGCGCCACGTTCAGAAGCACACCGGTTGCCAGAAGCATGACCAGCAGACTCGATCCTCCATAGCTTACGAAAGGAAGCGGGATCCCTTTTGTCGGCATCATTCCGAGCACTACCGCAAAATTGATCAGCGACTGGAACAGCACCATGGTCGTGACCCCCAGCGCCAGCATGCGTCCAAATCCGTCGGGCGCATTGAAGGAAGCACGGATGCCGCGCCAGGCGTAGGTCAGAAACAGCGCAATAACGATGGCCGCCCCGATAAATCCCAGTTCTTCGCATATCACCGCGTAAATAAAATCGGTGTGTGCCTCGGGCAGGTAAAACAGCTTCTGCTTGCTCTCCATCAACCCCACACCCGTGAAACCTCCCGAACCTACGGCAATCAGCGATTGCAGCAACTGGAAGCCGGCACCGTGAGGATCCGATTCCGGATGCAGGAAAGCGGTCAGCCGTGCCGACCGGTAGGAAACCTGCGTGATCAGGAAGAAAAGGACGGGCATGGCCGCCGCCGCGCCCACCGCCAGCCATTTCCAGGACAGGCCGGCCACAAAAAGAATCGCCGTCATGATCAGCACGATATCGACAGAGGTGCCGAGATCCGGCTGCAGCACAATCAAGGTCACGCAGACCAGTACCGGGGTGACTGCCGGCAGGATTGTTTGCAGCAGATCTTCCTTGCGAAACTCGAGGCTCGTCGCGCCGCGCCGGCGCAAGTCGAGGAACCAGGCCAGATACAGAATCACCGCCAGCTTGGTCAATTCCGAAGGCTGGATCTGCGCCGGTCCGAGCTTGATCCACCGGTGGGTGGCGTGCGACTTGTCCAGAAAAAAGGTGCCGACCAGCATGGTCACAACCAGACAGAGCACCGTATAGACGACCGCCGGTTCGCGCAGTTTGTGATAATCGAGCTTCATCAGCGCGAACATGCCGAGCAGTCCCACCACCAGCCAGATGGCCTGGCGCAGCAGGAAATGATAAGGCTGTCCGAACTGCTGTTCGGCAGTAACCGCCGAAGAGCTGAAAATCATCACCGCGCCCAGCAGGCACAGTATCAGGGTCACGCCAAACAGCCATCGGTCCGTGTCCGAGCGTCTCGCCACGTTGCTATCCCTTTCCTTGTTCCTGCGGGCCGAGTTTGCGAACCAACTCCTTGAACACCCGGCCGCGGTGTTCATAGTTCTCGAACTGATCGAAGCTGGCGCACGCCGGGGCCAGCAGCACCACGTCGCCGGGCTTGGCGGCACGGGAGGCCAGGGCGACGGCGCGCTCGAGCGTCTCGGCACGTTCGATCGCCACGCTTCCTTGAATCTGCGTTTCAATCTTTCCCGAGGCAGCCCCGATGAGCAGGGCCAGGATGGCCTTCTCCCGAAGCGTCTTCTGCAGCACGGCGTAATCGCTGCCCTTGTCCTTGCCCCCGAGGATGACCAGGATTCTTCCGGGAAAGGCGTCCAGCGCCTTGAGCGTCGCATCCACGTTGGTGGCCTTCGAATCGTTGTAATAACGGACGCCGCCGATGTCGGCCACAAACTCCAGGCGGTGCTCCACTCCGGAAAAACTGCCGACCGCTCTCCCGATGGTTGCCGCATCCACGTTCGCCAGTCGCGCCGCGGTTGCCGCCGCCAGAACGTTTTCTAGGTTGTGTGCGCCGGCAATCGGAATTTCCGAAATCTTCATGACCAGCTCTTCTTTTCCGCCGTGCACAATGACCACCTCCCCGCCCCGCGCGCAGGCGCCCTGCACGACCCTCTGCTGGCGGCTGAACCAGAATACCTGCGGCTTCTTCGGCGCCAGGGCCACCGTCGGCGCGTCGTCGGCATTCAGCACGGCCGCGTCCAGTTCCGTCTGGCGGGCAAAAATCCGCGCCTTTGCGGCCGCGTAGGCTTCGAGCGTTTTGTGGCGATCGAGGTGATCGGGCGTGAGATTCAGGAAAACACCGATGTCCGGCCGGAACTTGTCGACCAGTTCCAGCTGAAAGCTGCTCAGTTCCACCACCGATATCGTTTCTGCGCTGGTAGAGTCGACACAGGAGATCAGCGCCGTACCGACGTTGCCTGCGAGAATGGCTTTCTTCCCCGCGGATTTCAGAATGTGATGCACCAGGGTCGCGGTGGTGGTCTTACCATTCGATCCGGTGATGCCGATCATCTCTCCTTCAAGGAAACGGTAGGCCAGTTCAATTTCGCTCCACACCGTAATGCCCTTCGAACGCGCCTTCACCAGCAGCGGATCGTCGGCCGGCACGCCCGGGCTCGGAATGATCAGGTCCTGGGTCAGGTAGGTTTTCTCGATGTGTCCGCCCAGTTCCAGTTTCACCCCCGCCTCGCGCAACCTGGCCGGCGCGTCACCGAGTTCGCCTTCCGGCCGGGTGTCGGTCGCGGTGACGATCGCATTGTGCTTGGCGCAGAAGAGCGCGGTCGCTATTCCCGTCCGCGCCAGCCCGACGGCCAGCACGCGCATTTTCCGAAGCTCGATCGATCCCGGCATCGTTCCTTTCGCCCGTACCTCGGTCCGCTGTTCAGCGCAACTTCAGTGTGGTCAGCGCGAACAGCGCGAACACCAGCGCCACAATCCAGAAGCGCACAATCACCTTGCTCTCGCTCCATCCGAGCAGTTCGAAATGGTGATGAATCGGCGCCATCCGGAAGATCCGTTTCCCGCGCAATTTGAACGAGCCAACCTGCAGGATGACCGACAGCGCCTCCACCACAAAAATCCCTCCGACAAACACCAGCAGCACTTCCTGCTTGATGATCACGGCAACCGTGCCCAGGGTCCCGCCGAGCGCGAGCGAGCCCACGTCCCCCATGAACACTTCGGCGGGGTGCGCGTTGTACCACAGAAAGCCGAGCGACGCCCCGACCAGCGCGCCGCAGAACACCGTCAGCTCTCCGACGCGCGGAATGTACTGGATCTCGAGGTAGTTCGCCCAGCGAAAGTTGCTGCTTACATAGGTCAGCACCGTCAGCGCTCCGGCGGCGACGACCGTGCACCCGATCGCCAGCCCGTCCAGGCCATCGGTCAGATTGACGGCGTTCGAGCTCCCGGTGATCACGAGCGCCACGAAAGCCAGGAAGGGCAGGAACGCGAGCGGCCAGAGATTCCCGGAATTCAGCAGGCTGTGGATCACCAGGTCCGGCCGGAACCTCTTAAAGAAGGGCACAATCAATTGCGTGGAGTACGCGCTGTGGGTCGCGAGAACCAGCAGCACGATGCCCACAATCGAGCTCACGGCAATCTGCAGCGTCAGCTTTTTCTTCCCCGTCAACCCGAGGTTCCGCCGCTTGGCCACTTTCGCATAGTCATCGACAAAGCCGATTGCCGCGAAGCTGAGCAGCGCGAACAAGGACAGCATCACAAAGGGATTGGACAGGTCCGCCCACATCAGCACGGGAACCGCGGTCGACAGCACGATCAGCACGCCGCCCATGGTCGGGGTGCCCGCCTTTTTCTTATGCTCCTGCGGTCCTTCCTCGCGGATGTATTGCCCGATCTGCAGTTCCCGCAGCTTGCGAATCAGCCACGGGCCAAACACCAGCGCGAGAAACATGGCCGTCAGGCTGGCGTATACCGTTCGCACCGTGATGTAGCGAAACACGTTCAGCGGGCTGAAATATTTCTGCAGCGTGTGGTACAGCAGGTAGTACAGCATCTCAGTGCCCCGCCCCGGCATTGCCCGGCGCGTCCAGGGGCGCGAACCGGCCGAGCAACGATTCTACAATCCGCTCCATCTTCACGCTCCGCGAACCTTTCACCAGCAGCAAATCGCCCGGCCGCACGAACCCGGCCAGAAATTCCGCGGCGGCAGTCGGAGTCGGGAAAAATCGGGTCCGCTCACGCGGCATTCCTGCGGCCACCGCCCCCTCACTAATCTCGGCCGCGTCCCCCTGAACGGCGATGATAAAATCGATCTTTTCCGTCCGGGCTGCGCATTCCCCGGCCTCGCGATGCAATTTCGGAGAACCGGGCCCGAGTTCGCGCATCTCCCCGGCGGCCAGAATCCGTCGCTCGAACCCGGGAGTCGCCGCAAGAAGATGGCACATGGCCTGCAGTGCCGCGGGGCTCGAGTTGTAGGAATCGTTGATCAACGCAAACCCGTCGGTAAAACGAATCAGTTCGCCGCGCATCGCGAGGGTCCGCAGTCCTCTGAGGATGCCCTGCGCCTCGACCGCGCCGACGTTCCACACGCTCGCTGCGGCCATCGCCGCCAGCGCATTCGAGACCACGTGCCTGCCCGGCAGCGGTAATTCCATTCGTGTCCGTCTTCCCCGGTGGACCAGCGTGAAGGTGGTCCCGAAGACTCCGCGATCCTCGATCTCCTCGGCGGAAAACTCGGCCGGTTTCTCGAGTCCATAGAAAAGCACCCGTCCCGGCGCAGCCGCGGCCATGGCCGCAACGCGCGGGTCATCGGCGTTCAGCACGGCAACCGAGTTCGCACTGCGCAATCCCTCGACCAGTTCGCGCTTGGCCAGCGCAATCTCCTCCACCGAGGAAAAATTCACGAGGTGCGCCGGTGCCACGCGCGTCTCGATGACCACGTCCGGCAGGGCGATCGCCGCGAGACGCTTCAGTTCTCCGGGGAACGACATGCCCATCTCGAGAACGGCCACGTCGTCGGTTTCTTCCAGTCGAAACAGTGTCAGCGGTAATCCATACTCGTTATTGAAATTACCTTCGCTCTTCAGGACCCGTAGCTTCCGACCAAGCAGTGCCGCCAGGATCTCTTTCGTGGTGGTCTTACCGACCGACCCGGTGATCCCGCAAACTTTCTTACCCCACTCTTGTCTGACTGCGCGGGCCAGTCCGTGCAGAGCATCAAGGGTGCTCGCGACGGTGATGCAGCGGTCCTGAATCCACCCCGGATACCGCGACAGGAGGGGATCCGCCACCACTGCCGCGATCGCACCGCTCTCCATGGCTGCGGCCACGTGGTCGTGTCCATCGTGAGTCGGACCGTGAATGGCGATGAACAACTCTCCTCGACGTATCGTGCGAGAATCAATCGAGACGCCGGCCAGCCGGGCCACGGGGTCGAGTCCTGCCCCGCGCTTCCCCGCCACCGCGTCAGCCACTTGTGTAAGCGTCCACCGCATAGTTTCCTCAAAAGGTTGGCTTTCTCCAGGCTTTGGCCGAGGTATTGGCCTCGTCCGGACGACAGTACTGCTCTGTCCGTTCTCACTGGTTGAGGGCCCCTCCTTCGTTTGCGAGTCACTGCTCTGGCCCGCAAGCCCTCGTCTCTCGTGCCGACGAGACGTGAGCGCTACGTGCCAAACCCTGCGCCATCGTTCGGCGCTGCCAAGTATCCCCGATCGCGCAAGGCCTTCCGCGCCACCTCGCGATCGTCAAAGGGAATGGTGCGGTCGGAAAAGATCTGATAGTCTTCGTGACCCTTCCCGGCCAGCAGCACGATATCTCCCTCGCGCGCTTCCTCGATCGCCAGGCCGATCGCTTTCCTGCGGTCCGGCTCGATCATGTATTTCCCGGCCGACTTCTGCATTCCGACCACGATGTCACTGATAATTTTGAGCGGATCTTCCTGCCGGGGATTATCGCTGGTCAGGATGGACAGATCGCTCAGTCGCCCGGAAGTCTCGCCCATAATCGGCCGCTTCATGCGGTCGCGCGAGCCGCCGCAGCCGAACACGGTAATAATCCGGCCCTTCGAGTTCAGTTCCCGCGCCGTGCGGATCAGATTCTCGAGCGCGTCGTCGGTGTGCGCGTAGTCCACCACGACCAGAAACGGCTGCCCCAGATCGACGCGTTCGAACCTTCCCGCCACCGCCTGCAGATTCCGGATCCCGGCCTCCATCACTTCCGTCGAAAGACCGAGGCCGATCCCTGCGCCCAGGGCGGCGAGGATGTTGTACACATTGATGCGTCCCACCAGGCGAGACTCCACCTGGATCGGACCGTTCGGCGTTTGGGCTGTGAAATTCAGCCCGCTGAAACTCAATTGGAATTTTTTTGCTTTCAGATCGGCGCCGTTCTGCAGTCCGTAGGTCAGCGTCTTGCTCGCCAGGCCAGGTAGTTTCCTGCCCCACTCGTCGTCCGTGTTCACAACCGCCACGTCCGGTCGGCCGGCACCGGTGCCCTCAAACAGCCGTTTCTTGGCAGCGAAGTATTGATCAAAAGTCTGGTGATAATCGATGTGGTCGCGGGTCAGGTTCGAAAAGACCGCCACGGCGAAGTGGCAACCCCACAACCGGTCCATGGCCAGCGCGTGCGAACTGGCTTCGAGCGTCGCGTAGGTCCCGCCGGAATCCCTGATTTCCGCGAAGAAGCCCTGTAAATCGAGAGATTCCGGGGTGGTATTCGGCGCCGGGTGGTCGCCGGCCGGAGTGTGGTAGGCGATGGTGCCGAACAACCCGGTTTTTGCTCCCGAGGCGCGCAGAATTGAATCAATCAGCGACGTCGTGGTGGTCTTGCCATTGGTTCCGGTGACTCCAACGAGCTTCAGCGCTTTCGCCGGTTCGGCGAAAAAATTGGCCGCCGCAATAGCCAGCGCTTTGCGTCCTTCGCTGACCCGAACCCAGGCAATCTCCTGCGGCCAATCTGCCGGTGCAGGACTTTGGCTGAGAACGGCGACGGCCCCGCGAGACACGGCGTCCTTTGCAAACAGGTTTCCGTCGGTCGCGAGACCCTCAACGGCGACGAACAGTGCACCGGCCTTAACCTTCCGCGAGTCGTTGGCCACCTGGGCAATCCGCAGCTCTCCTGCCGGCAATCCCGAGCGCACCTCCACACCTTTCAAGAGCGCCCGAAGCCCGACTCCACCGCTCTGTCCGTCGTGAGCCACAGTCTGTTTCCGTTCTGCCTCTCCGGCCGGCCCGTCATTCTTCTCTAGTTCCGATGTGCTTCCGATTCCGATTGGCATGGGCGTCGTAAACTCTTTTCCTATCTGGACTTACCCGGCTTTGCCGGGCTGTCGTCAAATTCCACCATGACCTTGGTCCCGCGCCGCACTTTTGTTCCCGCGGCCGGCGACTGTTGAACTGCAACACGGCTGCCAACCAGCACCGGGTCGAGCCCCAGACGCATGCAGCCGTCCAGAACTTCCCGCATGGTCTTCCCGGTGAAGTCGGGAACGGCAATGTCTCCGCCTTCGTCCACCGCCATCAGGATTTCGGGTGACTTCACGGGCGGCATTTTTTTCGCTTCCACTTTCGCGTTCGCCGGGTTTACCTCCGGTTGGGGATTGAAATCGGTCGGGGGCAGATCATCGAGAGACACTTCTTCTTCGCCGCCCCGTTGCCGGTAAGCGGCTTGCACCAGTTGCGGACTCATCGGCAAGTCTCTGGCCACGTCCAGGTAGGGGAGAATCTGCTCTGCAATTCGCTTGAATACGGGCGCGGCCACGTCTCCTCCGCCGTGCGGATAGCCGCCGGGGGAGTCGATGGACACGAGGATGGTCACGGCGGGATTGTTGATAGGCGCGAATCCGGTAAAGGACGCGATCACGTTGGTTGGCGAGTAGCGCCGGGTCGCCGGATCGATCTTCTGCGCAGTGCCGGTTTTTCCCGCCGCGGTCCAGCCGTCCAGCCGTGCATTTTTCCCCGTGCCATGCAGGATCACGCCTTCCATCAGGCTGCGCAGTATCGCCGCCGTTTCCGGGCGAATGATGCGCTTCGGTTCACTGAGCGAAGAGGGGCCTGGCAGGGGCACGGCCTGTTCCC
This sequence comes from Candidatus Acidiferrales bacterium, assembly GCA_963842585.1. GTDB lineage: Bacteria > Acidobacteriota > Terriglobia > Acidiferrales > UBA7541 > Acidiferrum. The sequence goes on along the minus strand of CAWJHG010000005.1, from coordinate 7,118 downwards.
CGCGGCGCATTTCCTGGACCACATGCGGCTTGTACAGCAGTCCGCCGTTGGCCACCGCGGAAACGGCCGTAATCATCTGCAGTGGCGTCACCCCCACTTCCTGTCCCATGGAGACCGACGCAATCGAATACGACCCCCAATGGTCCAAACGGTTCAACAGCCCCCGGCTCTCGCCCGGAAGATCCACGCCGGTGGGCGATCCGAATCCGAACGCCTTGATGTAGTCGTAGAATTTCGGAGATCCCAGGCGCAGGGCGATCTTAATGGCGCCCACGTCGCTCGAATTCGCCAGAATATCCGCGACCGTGAGCATTCCGTACTTTTTGTGGTCATGGATCAGATGGCCGGCTACGGTGACCGCGCCATTCTCGCAGTTGAACACTTCCTCCGGGCGGATGAGATTCTGGTCGAACGCGGCGGCCAGCGTGATCAGCTTGAATGTGGAGCCCGGCTCATAGATTTCGCTGATGGCACGGTTGTTGCGCTTCTCCGCCGCTACCTCCGCTGCCGAGTTGGGATTGAACTTCGGCCAGTTGGCCAGCGCCAGGATGGCGCCGGTCGTGGGGTCCTGCACAATTACCGAGCCTGCGGGCGCATGCGTCTTTTCGATCGCCGCCGCCAGTTCCCGCTCCGCGACGTACTGGATCTTCTCGTCCAGGGTGAGCACCACGTTAACGCCCGGCTCCCGCTGTGCATCGGCGGCCTCAAACCTCACGCGGCGGGCGTCCTGCAGCACCACAATCTTTTCGTCCTGCCCGCGGATCAGGTTGTCGTACTCGCGCTCGATGCCTCCGAGCCCCTTCTCATCCACATCCACAAATCCGAGAACGTGGGCCCCCAGCTCGCGCTTGGGATAGAAGCGCTTGTTCTCCACCTCCAGGTAAATGCCCTTGAGGTTGGACGAGTTGACCTGTTCGGCCACCGGCGCTTCCAGTTTTCTCTGGATCCACACGAAAGTGCTTCCCGATTCCAGCTTTTCGCGAATATCGTCGGCGGGTTTGCCAAGAGGGCTCGAGAGCAGCTTGGCGGCCATGGCCTTGTCCTTTATTTCTCCCGGCGCTGCGAATACCGACTCGACCGGCACGCTCCTGGCCAGCTCATTCATGTTGCGATCGTAGATGACGCCGCGTTTTGCGTAGATTTCAATGGTGTGGCGTTGCTGGAGTGTCGCCAGGTGAAAGTAATAGCCGTAGCGGAACAACTGCAGGTAAGCGACGCGTCCGAAAACTGCGGTCATCCAGAAAAGCACCACGCCGGCAAGAATCAGCAAACGGACGTGGACTTTTTCTTGCTCCATGGTTACTGCCTTCCGGCTCGCGCTTCGTCAGAACTACTCGGTTGCTGCAAAATTCGTTGCTGTTCGGCGCCCGCGAACCGGCAGGCGAGGTTAGGGCGCGCGGTTTGGCCGTACGTTCTCGACTGCGGCAACTTCCGCTCCTCCGAGGGTGGCGTACTCACGCACCTGGCTTGCGGTAGGCTGCGTCAGTCCCAATTGGTGGCGCGCAATCAGATCGATGCGGTGAGGATCGCGCAAGGTGGCAATGTCCAGCTTCAGCTTGCCGTTGGCGATCCGGGCCTGCTCCTGCTTGCCCTTCAACTCCTCGAGCTGGAAGCCCAGGTCGATATACCGGAAGTGCTGATAGATGTAGAGTGTGCAGAAGACGGCAATGATCCCGCCGAGAGCCACGGTCTTGTAGAGATTGCGCAGCTTCACGGGTTCCACATGCCGCACCAGCCGCGAATTATCGATCTTCTTCACGGTGAAAAACTCGACCATCGCGGGCTTCTTCCCGCGGTTCCGTGACATCGTCATCTGCCTGGCCGTTTGCGGCACGAGCTCGGGTCTTGCCGGCCGCGAAATTCGGGATGATCCGGCAACCGGAAGCTCTACGTTCCGCGCCCCTCCCCACTGATACGCTGTCGCCATGGTCACACCTTCTCTGCGCACCGGAGTTTCGCGCTTCGCGATCTCGGGTTCGCCGACTGCTCCGCTTCGCTCGGCACAATCACGTGTTTGGTGAGCACTTTCAGCGTTCCGGTTTTCACGCCCTCCTGGAACGCGTGCTTCACGGGGCGGTCTTCTCTCGAGTGGTAGGTCAGCACCACCCAGCGTCCGCCTGGAATTAATGTGGCAGGGGTCCGGTAAAGAAACTGCCCGAGTTCCTCCAACTCTCGATTCACCGCTATCCGCAGCGCCAGAAACGTTTTTGTCGCGGGATGCAGTTTCTGCCTTCCCCATTGCTTCCGGGCGCCTGCCACAACCGTTGCCAGGTGCGCGGTGTCCCGAATGGGCCGCGCCTTCACGATCGCCCTGGCGATCCTTCTGGAATCGTGCTCTTCCGCTTGCTCATAGAGCAGGTCGGCCACTTCCTTCTCCGACCACCGATTCACAATCTCTGCTGCGGTCAGCGTGTCTTCTTCCGCTTCCCCGCTACTCATCCTCATATCGAGCGGCCCCGCTTCCCGGAACGAAAACCCCCGTTCCGGACGGTCAAGCTGCATGCTCGAAACTCCCAAGTCGGCCAAGACCCCGTCCACCTTGGCTATCCCCAACCCGTGCACGGCCTCCGAAATCCTCGAAAACGCCGTATGAACGAAGCTCACCTTGCTCCCAAACTCTTTCAGGCGTTCCCGCGCGATCTGCAGCGCCTGTGCGTCCCGGTCCAGGCTGATCAAGCGGCCCGAGGACAAGCGGGCGGCGATCGCGGCCGAATGGCCTGCCGCTCCGGCCGTGGCATCCACGTAAATTCCGTCCGGCTTGATTTCGAGCCATTCGAGCACCTCTTGCAACATCACCGGCGTGTGCGGAGTACCCAATTCCTTTTGCCTGCCTGACTCTGTGCCCCGCGCCCCAACTACGACCTCGAACCAACCACCGTCGACTCTTTAAATCCCCAGATCGCCCAGAATCTTGTCGTCCTCGTCGGTGTACGGCTCGTTCTTTATCTGATCAAGTGCCCGTGCATTGTTCATCACTTCCAGGTGATCCAGGCCGCCGAGTACCGCCACATCGCCCTTCAGCACCGCCGTCTCCCGCAAAACTGAGGGCAACAGCAGCCGCCCTTGTCCATCCAGTTCGACGACCTGCCCGAAATAACTGGTCCGCAGCAAAAATTTCCGCTTCGCCTTGTTCGTGCTCGGCAGCTTCTCGAGCTTGTCTTCGAGCTCTCCCCATACTTTCATGGGGTAGATGCGGGCCGATTCACCGGTCTGGCTGGTGATATAAAACTGGTTACCGAACTCCTTCAGTTCCTCCAAAAAAGACACGGGGATCTTCAGACGACCCTTCTCGTCGACCTTCGTCGGAGAATTTCCCCTTAATTTCATGTACCCTGTCTCGCTGGAGGACCGGTTTGCCCACTTCGACCACTGCCCCCTAAATCAACCTACTCAACTCTACTGAATACCACTTCACTCCACTTTTCACCACAGCGTACGCGGTTTCTGGGACAAGTCAAGAGAAATCCGTAAAAGATGTGGATAAATTGTTGAATTTATGCAGACGGAAAAACTGCTGCGCTCCCTACGACAGGCTGGGTCCGGCCGAAGAGGGGATCGCAAGCGCTTGGGGCATCGTTGCGGTTCCCTTCTGACCTTCCTCATCCCCGGGAGGCTTCTCCTGGCAGTGTCGTCCCTCCCCCCGTCCATGGTATTTTGGGACGGCTACAGAGTTCAGTCTGGCGCTTCCTTCCTGGGGAAACGAATGATCAAACCAGAGCTTACAGCGACTCCCCGACTGGCTTCCGGGGTTCGCCTCAACGAGAAGAATCAACTGCCGCGGATGCTGTTGACCAATGGACGCGAATTGCGACTCAGTGGGCCGAGCCTCGAGATCGTGCAACTGTGCGACGGCAAGCACACCGTCGAGCAGATTGCTGAAAAACTGCACGGACTGTATCCGAAGGCCGAGCCCCAGCGCATTACGGAAGATCTACTGAACTATCTTGCGCTGCTCCACGACCAGCGCGCCATCGACTTCTGAGCTCGGCCGGTGGAATTCCGACCCCCTCCGTTCCGATTCTAGGTTAGCCCGGCGGCCGGCTCCGGAACGTCCTTCATCACCCTCACGTACAGGAAAAAGATCAGACAACCGACCAGAACACAGCTGCCAAAAATGAGCATGGTGTGGGGCGCGCCAATGTGCCTGGCAACGACACCTGCGATGAGCGCGCCGATCGGCATGACGCCCATAAACATGGTGGCATAGACGGCCATCAGCCGGCTGCGCATCTCATCCGGAACGCGTTGCTGGATGATGGTGTTGGTGGCGGCCATCTGGGATGTGGCGGCAAAGCCCACGACGAACAGCACGGCGGCGCACAGCCAGAAGGTGGTGGCAAAGGAAAAAACCACCAGGCCCAGAGCACACGCCGTCGAGGTCGCACCAATCCACCGGGCCAGCCCCCGGTACTGAGTGCGCGCCGCAAACTGCAGTGCGCCGAGGACCGCGCCCACGCCCGCCGAACTCATCAGCCAACCCAGAGTTTTCGCTTCGCCATGCAGGATGTCCTTGGCATAGATGGGCAGGAAGACGGAGTACTGCAGGCCGAAGAGGCTGAGCACGCTCAAAAGGAGCAAGGCGGAGCGGATGGGAATGTCGCGCATGGCGAACCGGAACCCCTCGACAAAGCTGCGCACCGGAGATTCGCCGGTTTTCTTGGTGTCGGTCGGCGTTATGCGCATCATCAGCAGCGCAATGATGACGGCGATAAAGCTGAGACCGTTCAGGAAAAAGCACCACCCCTCCCCGACCAGGGCAATGGCGATGCCCGCAATCGCCGGGCCGACGACCCGCGCGCCATTGAAGACCGAAGAGTTCAGAGCGATGGCATTCGGCAGGTCTTCCTTGCCAACCATGTGGACAAAAAAGGCCTGGCGGATGGGAATGTCGAAGGCGTTTACAATCCCGACAAAAAAAGCGATGCCGATCAGGTGCCATTTATTGATGGAGTGCGTCAGCGTCAGGGCGGCGAGAAGGAAGGCCAGGATCATCGAGAGTGTCTGGGTGACGATGACACCGCGGTGCCGGTTGTAGCGATCGCCGGCATAGCCGCCCATCCAGGCCAGAAAAAGAAGCGGCGCTTGGCTGGCGAAACCGAAAACGCCGAGAAGCGCTGCCGAACCGGTCAGTTTGTAGACCAGCCACTGCTGGGCCGTGTTTTGCATCCACGTGCCGATCAGCGAAATAAGCTGCCCGATGATGAAGAGCTGAAAGTTCCGGTGCTTGAGGGCCCGGAACCGCGTGGTTAAGTCCAGGATCGAGTTCATCGTTTCAGTTCATGGGATGAAAACAACGCCGCGTAGTCACGATGACCTGAATGTTCGCCCATTGTCAACGCAACACCGGGTGGCCACCGGGCATTTCAGTTGGAAAAGGGGAGATACGGAACCGGCCGGAGCAGGGCGAACCAGCGAAAAAAACCGGCTATTCGCCGGGAGAATCGGGGACGCCCCCGACGTGAGTGTGACTCAAGTCCCGTAACATCGTTTTTTCATCGTCGCTCATGCCGCGCGTGAAGTTCGGGTCGTTCAGCCGCTGGTTTCTCGCCGATTCCGGCATGTTCTGCAGCACGCCCAACTTCTGTTTCATCACCTGCTGGCGGTCCCAGGGCATCTGCTTCCACTTGGGCAGGACATCGTTCTTGATGTGATCCCGTTGCTCGGGCGACAGATTCCGCCAGGTCTGTTCATTCTCGCGCAACTTGGTCTGCTGCTGCGGGGTCATGTGATCCCACTGGCTGAACTGCTGGCGGATCTTGTTCTGCTTGTCCGGAGAAAGATTCTGAAAGGCTTTGCTGTTCTGCAGCACGCGTTCGCGCTGCCCTGGCGTCAGGTCCCGCATGGAATCGACCCAGGGTTTCGGCGAACCGACGCCGGTCTGCTGGCGCTGGCTCAGGTGCGCGCCCTGACCGCTCGGCGGGCGGTTTTCGCCGTTGCTGTTCGGGTGCGGCGCAGTATTCGACTGTGACCCGCGGTTATTGCCCTGATTTCCGGAAACCGGCGGACGATTCGGGTTGGCCGGGGGGCGGTTCGGATTCTGCTGTTGCGGATGGGCCTGGGCTGCTGGCGCAGCCGCGGAATGAGCAGCCGGGGGAGGCGCAGCATGAGGCTTCTGCGCCCGCACATTTCCGGCCAGCGCGGCAGAAGCAATCGCGGCCAGAATGGTTACACCGAATTGGAGTCTCTTCCGCATCTCTCCGCTTCTCTACCGCTCTGCTTGCTTCCTTCCCTGCCTCCGTGTTTCCGGCCCTTACATCTGCTGCTGGGAATCGGAAGCCTCTTCGGCCTGCACTGGAGGCGGCAATTCCTTCAACGGCTCAAAGTTGGAAAGCACATCGTGATCTTCGAGAACCGGCAGATCCTGCATCATCTGCTCGTCGGCGACAACCGGGTTGCTCCACGGCAACGGTAAAGTCGGCTGCTGCTGGTAGAACCCGAGCCAGAGGGTGGCCAGCAGGAGCAGGGAAGCTGCAAAGGCCACGCGAGGAGAGACCCGCAGCCAGGCCCACCAGTTCTGCTTCACCGGCTCTGCCGCCACCAGCGCATGCACGCGGGCATCAAACTCGGCAGAAGGTTCGATGACCGGCAGCTCGTCCAGCAGCCCGGAAACCGCGCGGAATTCCTCCACGCGCAGCTGGCAAGGCGCGCAGGCCGCCAGATGCCTTTCTGCTTCCAGCCGCTCGCTTTCCTTCAGCCGGCCATCGACATATCCGAGGATTCGGCTTTCCATTTTTTCGCAACTCATAACCGCCTACCTTCCCTACCCTATCGCTTTCCCTCGGCTGCCACGAGCGGAGCTAATTCCACTCGAAGCGACTCGTAGGCCCGGAACAGCAGCGATTTTAGCGCGCTTTCCGAACAACTGAGAACCTTTGCAATCTCACCGTAATCGAGCTCCTGGTACTTGTGCAGCAGAACCGCGGCGCGCTGCTTTTCCGGCAGCTTGTCGATGGCGTGACGGATCATTTTTTTCCGCGCGTCCTCGACGAGATGCTGCTCGATGTTCGGATGCTTCTCCGGAAGATCCAGCACCCGCTCGTCCCCGTCCTCGGCGTCCATCGTGACCGGCGCGTCAATGGAAACCTCGAGCTTCTGATACCGGTTATCGCGCACCGAGT
>CAWJHG010000004.1:0-173092 GCA_963842585.1 Candidatus Acidiferrales bacterium | reverse complement strand
GTGACGCCCATCATTGCGCACCGCACCTGCTCGTCTTAGCCTTGTTCTAGGTGCAGCAACCATGCACCACGTGCCGTCGGCCTGCTGAGTCGCTCCCCTTGGCTCAGAGTAAGTCTGTCCCTCTCGCCCGCTCGCCCGCTGCACGGTGACTACAAGGTCCAAAATGTAGCCCCACTTGCAAAGAGGTGCTGGTCCCTTCGAAAGGAGTGCCATGCACGCACCATTCTCAAGAACTCTCCCTGTGGGGGAGCGCGATTTCATCGATCAGGTCGTTGCCAGGGTTAGCGATCGCCCAGGATCACTCCTCGGCATTCTCGAAGCTGTCCAGGAGCACCATCCTCACAAATATCTCCCTCCAGAGACATTGGAGTATGTCGCAGCCAAGACCCGCACTCCCCTGGCACGCATCTACAGCGTTGCCACCTTTTACGCCCTCTTCAATCTCCAGCCGCAAGGAGACAACACCATCTGCATCTGTCGCGGCACCGCTTGCCACACGCGCGGCTCGCGCAATCTCTTGCAAGGTGTGCGACTGGAACTCGGATTGGGATCCCCGGATGACAGCGCCGACGGCGAGTCGGAGAAGATCCTACTCACCACACCGGATCAGAAGTTCACCGTGCGTACGGTGGCCTGCTTTGGGCAATGCGCCTTGGCTCCGGTTGTAGAAGTCAATCATCGCATCTGCGGCCACGTCAACGAGCGCACCCTGCAGCGTGAGATCGAGACCATTGAGCGGGAGAGTGAGTGATGCCTCGCATTCAGGATATCAGCGCTTTTAATGCCGTTCGCGAAGCGGGCCTTGCCAAGCTCGCTCCTGCCGTTCCACGCATTGCTGTCGGCATGGGGACGTGCGGCCGGGGCAACGGCGCCGAAGGGCTGCTCCACGCGTTTTCTGAAGCGATCGTGCACAGCGGCATCAATGTTGTGTTGACCGGTGTCGGCTGTTTTGGGGCTTGCTTTGAGGAACCACTGACGAATGTCCGCCTCCCGGGCCTGCCTCTCGTGATCCTCCGCAGAGTCCAGGCCAACGACGCCACCCGCATCCTGCAGGATCTTTCGACCGGAACCATCCCCTCTGAGCCGGCCTACTGCAAAATCGAAGAGTGGGACCATATCACCGGCCAGGTGAAGTATGGCCGCGCCTATCCGGAACTGCCTTTGTGGTCTGACGTGCCCTTCTTCAAAGGCCAGAAAAAAATTGTCCTGCGCAATTGCGGGTTCATCAATCCGGATGACATCGAAGAGTACATCGCGGTCGGGGGTTATCAGGCTCTCTATAAAGTCTTGATCGACGGCCGCCCGGAAAATGTCATTGAGCAGATCAAGGCGGCCAAGCTTCGCGGCCGCGGCGGGGCAGGCTATCTCACCGGAAACAAGTGGGAATACCTCGCCAAAGCCAAGGCGGATCAGAAGTACATCATTTGCAATGCCGACGAGGGCGACCCCGGCGCCTATATGAACCGCAACGAAATCGAAAGTGACCCGCACTCGTTGCTCGAAGGTATGATCATCGGTGCGTACGTCATGGGCGCCACGGAAGGCATTATCTACGTCCGCGCCGAATACCCCCTGGCCGTCCATCACTTGAACCGCGCCATCGAGCAGGCCCGCGAATACGGTCTGTTGGGCGATAACATCCTCGGCCGCGGCTTCCATTTCAATATTGAGATCGTTGAAGGTGCCGGCGCGTTCGTCTGCGGTGAGGAAACCGCCCTGATCGCCTCGCTTGAGGGCCATGCAGGTAGACCCCGCCCGCGCCCGCCTTTCCCTGCGCAGAAAGGGCTGTGGGGCAAACCCACCAACATTAATAATGTCGAAACCTGGTACAACATCGCACCCATCATCACCAAAGGTCCCGCCTGGTTCACCGAGACCGGCAGCCCGCGAAGCGCCGGAACAAAAGTCTTTTCTCTGGTCGGCAAGGTTCATAACACCGGCCTCGTTGAGATGCCTCTCGGTACGCCCCTGAAAACCTTCATCTACGACATCGGCGAAGGCGGTATCGGCGGCCGTCAGGTCAAGGCCATTCAAACTGGAGGACCTTCCGGTGGATGCATCCCGCAGGAGATGTTCGACACTCCCGTGGATTATGAAAGCCTCACGCGTCTTGGTTCGATTATGGGTTCGGGCGGCATGGTGGTCATGGACGAAGACAACTGCATGGTTGACGTCGCCCGGTACTTCATCGAGTTCACGCATTCCGAATCCTGCGGCAAGTGTATCCCCTGCCGGGTTGGCCTCAATAAGTCCCTGCGCATCTTGAACCGGGTCACGGAGGGTGCCGGCACCATGCATCACCTCGAGCTGCTCGACGAACTCAGCCGCTACATTCGCGAGTGCTCCTTGTGCGGACTCGGGCAAACCGCTCCCAACCCCGTTCTCACCACCCTTCGCCACTTCCGCAACGAGTTCGAAGACCACATCGTGGCCCACCGCTGCCCGGCGGGCGTATGCGAGGAACTCGCGCTCTCTCCGTGCGAGAACAGCTGCCCGCTGCACATGAACATTCCCCGGTTCCTCCAGCTATGCGCGGAACATCGTCTCGAGGACGCCTTCGAGTCCGTGATCATGGACAATCCTCTTCCCGCCTCGACCGGCCGCGTCTGCCAGCATCCCTGCGACAATCGCTGCCGTCGCCAGGCCATCGATGAGCCGGTCAACATGCGCGAAGTCCACCGCTTTATCGCCGATTCGATCTATTTCTCTGGTCGTTATGAAACCATGTTCAACCGCATCGTGGCCCGCAAGCTCGAACCCACGGGCCGCAAAATTGCCATCGCCGGCGCTGGTCCGGCCGGACTCACAGCGGCGTTCTATCTCGCCATGCTCGGCCACGAGGTCACCGTTTATGACGGCAAGGCCGAAGCCGGTGGCATGCTTCGCTTCGCTCTTCCGGAGTACCGCCTCCCCAAATCTGCCCTGAGCAAGGAAATCGAATTGATCGAGCGCCTGGGTGTCAAATTCATCTTCAACACCCGCGTAGGATTCGATATTTCCTTGAACGATCTGGACGACCATTTCGATTCGGTGTTCCTCTCCATCGGGACCTGGAAAGAATCCTGGATCTATCAGCCCGGAACGGAACTCAAGGGAGTCTTTCCGGCGCTGCTGTTTCTCGAATCCCTGGCAAAGGGCGAAGACGTGCCGATCGGCCGCAGGGTGGTGGTCATCGGTGGCGGCAATGCAGCCATTGATTCTGCCCGCAGCGCTCTGCGCAAAGGTGCCCAAACGACGGTCATTTACCGTCGCGAACGCAAAGATATGCCGGCCATTGAGGAAGAGACCCGCGCCGCCAGGGACGAAGGCGCCAAGTTTGTCTTCCTCGCCGCTCCTCACCGGGTGATTGGCGATTCCGCCGGTAATGTCAAAGCCATCGAAATTGTGAAGACCCGGCTCGGCGAGTACGACGCGTCCGGCAGGCGGAAGCCTGTCCTGACCGAGGAAATTCAGCGCTTCGATTGCGACTCGGTCATCTTTGCCATCGGGGAAAGTGTGGATCTGGATTTCGCGCGTGCTTCCGGCCTCAGCCTGAAGGAAAACGGCACGATCGAAGTGAATCGCTTCACACTCGAGTCCAGCCGTCCTCGCTTTTACGCCGGCGGCGATGTGATCACCGGCGCTTCCAATGTTTCCAATGCCATGGCCTATGGCAAGCAGGCCGCCCGCACCATCGACCTCCAGCTGATGCAAATAAACCGTTGGGAAAAACTGTTCCACCCGATCGAGTACGGACAGGCAGTCCCCGAGAATCCGAGCCCGGTTCCTCGGAATGCCGGTCACATCCTGCCGCCTGCACTGCGGGTCTCGTCGAACGCCGAAGTTGTCACCGGTTTTACAGAAGGAGAGACCCTCGAAGAAGCCTGTCGTTGCCTGCGTTGTGATTTGAAGGTCGCCAACGTGAGCTAGGGGAAGGAGCCACGCCTTGCCGCAGAAAAAAATCTCCATTCGAATCGACGGCGAGCTCATTAGCGCCCTCGAAGGTCAGACCATTCTCCAGGCTGCCAAAGCCAGCGGGAAGTACATACCGACCCTCTGCGATCTCGATGGTCTCTCGCCCGTGGGGGCCTGCCGTCTTTGCATCGTGGAAGTCCAGGGAACGGACCGCCTGTTGCCTGCCTGTACCACGCCGATCCAGGACGGCATGTCCGTCACCACCAACTCTCAGAAATTGACCCAGTACCGCCGCATCTCGATTGAACTGCTGCTGGTCGAGCGCAATCACTTTTGCGCTGTCTGCGTTTCGAACGGGCACTGCGAGTTGCAGTCCATGGCCTCCACTCTGGGGATCAGCACGGTCCATTTTGCCTACAATTTTCCTACTCTCGAGCTCGATCTCTCTCATCCGCGGTTTGTGCTCGACCATAACCGGTGCATCCTGTGCACTCGCTGCGTGCGCGTTTGCGCTGAGCTCGAAGGTGCGCACGTCTGGGAGGTCTCCTCGCGCGGCATTCATTCGAGGATCATCAGCGACCTGAATGGCAAATGGGGCGAGTCCCGCGGATGCACCAGTTGCGGGAAGTGCGTCCAGGCCTGCCCGACCGGGGCGCTTTCAGAGAAGGGCTGGGCGGTTGCGGAGATGCGCAAGGGCAGCGAAAAGATCGGCTCGCTCGTCCGCCGCAGAGAGGTGCAGGCATGAAGAAAGTGAAAGTGGCCACCATCTGGCTCGACGGATGTTCCGGCTGCCACATGTCTCTCCTGGACATGGACGCAGTCATCATTTCGCTCGCGCAGAAAATCGACCTCGTCTATGGACCGCTGGTGGATACGCAAGAATTCCCGGAAGATGTGGACGTCACGCTGGTGGAAGGTGCGGTCAGCTCGCAGGAGGACCTCAGTAAATTGCAGAAAGTCCGTCAGCGTTCCCACTTCCTGATTTCCCTGGGGGACTGCGCGGTCACCGGGAATGTGCCTGCGATGCGCAATTTCACCCCGGTTGCAAAGCTGCTCCAACGCGTCTACGTCGAAGGTTCGGACGAGCGGAAGATCGTGCCGACCGACGGCGTGCCGCCTCTCTTGAAGCAGGCGCGCCCATTGCGCGAATTCGTGAAGGTGGATTTGTGCCTCCCGGGCTGTCCCCCACCCGCGAAGACGATCTCCGGTGTCATCCTGGATCTGATCGAAGGGCGCAAGCGCAATGGAAATCTCACTGTCCGGTTCGGGTAAGGAGCGGCCATGAAGCGCATCACCATCGATCCCGTGACTCGTATTGAAGGCCATGCAAAGATCACCATCCAGTTGGATGACCATGGCCACGTCAGTGGAACCGAATTCCACGTAACGCAGATTCGCGGCTTCGAAAAATTCACCGAAGGTCGTCCTTTCTATGAAATGCCCGGGATTACCTCCCGCATCTGCGGCATCTGCCCGGTCAGTCATCTTCTGGCTTCCTCGAAAGCGTGCGACGAGATCATGGCGCTGCGCATCCCGCCAACCGCCAGAAAATTGCGTGAACTGGTGCACTGTGCCCAGACCGTTCAGTCTCATGCCCTCAGCTTTTTCTATCTCTCCGCGCCGGATTTTCTTCTGGGCATGGATTCCGATCCCGCTACGCGCAACGTGCTGGGAGTGATCAGCAGTCACCCTGAACTGGCCCGTGACGGGATCGAACTGCGCAAATTCGGCCTGCAGCTGATCGAAAGCCTGGCAGAGGAACGCGTGCATCCCTCCTGGATCGTGCCGGGCGGGGTGGCCTCGCCGCTGTCGGCTGCCGCGCGGGAGCGCATTCTCGCCGACCTGCCTTCGGCGATGAGCATCGCCGACCGCACCTTGCGCTTTTTCAAAGCAGCCCTGGCTGGCTATAGAGAGGAAATTGAGTTCTTTGGCTCGGCCCCCACCATGTATGCCGGTCTGGTCGACGGAAAAGGGAACCTGCAGTTATACGACGGGAATTTGCGCTTCCGAAATTCCCAGGGGGAAATAGTTGCCGATCAAATCGCCCCGGAAGACTACCGCGACTGGATCGGCGAAACCAGCCTGCCGGATTCGTATTTAAAGGCGCCGTACTACAAGCCACTCGGTTTCCCAAGTGGTGTCTACCGGGTGGGTCCGCTCGCTCGAGTGAATGTTGTCGATTCCTGCGGCACGCCCCGGGCCGATGCTGAACTTCTCGAGTTCCGCCAGCAGTTCGGCTCTCCGGCGCACAGTTCCTTTCTCTTTCACTACGCCAGACTGATTGAAATCGTCTACTCGCTCGAACGCATCGAAGCGCTCCTCAATGATCCGAAAATCCTCGATACGCATGTTCGCGCCACCGGCGGCGTCAATGCTCTCGAAGGCGTCGGAATGATCGAGGCGCCCCGCGGCGTCCTGATCCACCATTACAAGGTCAACGAGGAGGGTGCCATCGTTTGGGCCAATCTCATCGTCGCGACCGGCCACAACAATCTGGCCATCGGCCGCAGCATCCAGCAGGTCAGCGAGCATTTTATTGACGGGAGCAAGCTCGAGGAAGGGATGCTCAATCGCGTCTCCGCCGTCGTCCGCGCCTACGACCCCTGCCTCAGTTGCTCGACCCATGCCATCGGCCAGATCGCCCTGCGCATCCGTCTGGTCGGTCCGTCCGGCGAGCTGCTGGATGAAATTGCCCGCTCCTAAAGGCGCGGCGTCTGCAAACAGTTTTTCCGTGTGAAAGCTCGCTTGCGAGCGGGGACCTGGTATTAGAAACTCGCCGCCAGCCGGACCGCAAAACTCCGTGAGGGCCCGATGGCGTTGCCCGAGAACAGGCCGCCAAAATCGATCACGTTGAGCACGTTGTTCAGGTTCTGTCCGTCGACCTCGAACCTTACATTCCATCGTTCTGACTTGTAAACGTCCGCACCCGCCGACGCATTGACCTGGAAGGATGGATCGATCCGCCCGCGAGCGAAGTTAATCCGGTCGAGCACCTGCTGGCCGTACTCGGCGAGCACGGCTGCCGGGTCGCCGTCGAACTCAAACGGCAGCCCGGAGTCAAATTGAATTCCCCCTGCGATCCAGAAACGTGGTGTGACCTGGTAACGAAGGCGCCCGCGGACCGTATTGCGCTGGTCCTGGGAATCCGGAAAGTGGCCGGTAAGCGGTATCGACGCGTCGGCGCCGAGGAACAGTCCCCCCGTCACGGGATTGAAGGCGTTCCCGAGAATATAGGAGTAACTGACGAAGCCCGAGAATCGATGCCAGTCCGGTAGTGTGATTTTGGCTTCCGCACCGTAGATGATGGATTTCCGGAAGGCAATCGGGAAGCTAATGGTGGTGTTGTCGATCTGATCGTCATCGGCATAGTTATTCACATTGCGCCGGAAATAATTTGCGTCCAGCCTGAACTGTTTGAAGAAAGCCTTGGTCAAACCCGCTTCGTAGTAATTTCCTTCCGATGGCGGTACCGGTAACTGCAGCGAAACCGGATCGAGACTGGTCGCCGCGGTGGAGCTCGACAGCAGGATGTTCTCGAACGAGGGGGTCTCGAAGACCCGGTCATAGGAGAAATGCACCACCAGCCCGGCCGACGGGAAATAACGCGAAATCGCGACGCGCGGCTCCACGGCTTGCTTGTTCAACAACAGCTGATAATGATCCCAGCGCAGTCCCGCGTTGATCGTCCAATTTCCCAGACGCATCAGATCCTGAACAAACACAGATTGCTCGAGATCCGGACGGTTCGCCGCGAATCGGAATGTCAGGGGTGTCCCAGGGTCGAACTGGGCAGGATCGGTAATGATGTACCGGAAATTCTCGTTCAGGAACGTGTTGTCCGACTCAACTCCAAGCTTGAGTTCATGATGCCCGTGATTTGCCGTCACGCTGCCCTTGAAATACCCTTCCCGAAACCAGTTATGCTGAAAGACTTCGATCGGCGTTGACTCCGGATTCGAGGTGAAATCATTTGCGTTGTCGCGCACCATTCCACGGAAATCGGCCACCACGTGGGGCGAAAACGTGTGCTGGTAGGAGACCATTCCCATGGTTTCGATGTTATCCGCCGTTTGCCGTTGCCCCGCGGCCTGCTGCACCCTTTCATTCGGAATGTCGTAGCGAGACTCCTCGTGGCGAACCAGAAACCGCAGCCGGTCGTTCGGCGTCAGGTCCCGCTCGTAATTCACCGAGAAGTCGCCGAGCGTTCCGGTATTCGAATAATTCTCGGGAACCACGGGATTCAAATAATGATCCGTCATGCTCCCGTTTGCGCTGGCGCCGAGGACATTCCTGCCCCAGGCATACTGCACTTTCACGAACGCGCCCGCGGTGTCAAAGCTGCCGCCGGAAAGCACGGCCTGTCCGTGGAATCCGGACTGCGCATCCTCGAGCGTGTTCACTTCGACTACTCCTCCCATCTTTCTCCCATATTCCGCCGGAATTCCCGCCGTGTAGATGCTCATCGATTCCACATCGTCCGCTTCGATCTCCGGCCCGAAGCTCGGCGACCGGTTGTCGGTGAGCGGGATGCCGTCCACCACGAACTGGGTCTGATATTCCGATCCTCTCGGATGCAGCACCGCATTCCCCTCGTATAACCAGCCCGGCTGCGAATTCACGAGATCCTGCAAAGATCGCCCAGGCAGGGAACCCAGCCGGTTTTGGATCAGCTCCGGGCCGATCTCGCTCACTGCGCCGGCCTGGTCGGGATCGATCAGCGTATCGACCGGGTTCACCGTTACGGATTGCAAGGTGGTTGTCAGGCTGAGCTGGATTTTATGCTCCACCGGAAGCGAGGAACGGATCTCTACCGTCTCAGAGGCCCCGGCCATTCCTAGCTGGTTAATTTCGACCTGGTAGATACCAAACGGCAGACGTTGCACGTTCAAGTTGCCCTGATCGTCGGTCGACAACGCACTCTTGTAGCCGTTGGCTTCGCTCCTGAGGTGAACGGTTGTTTTCACTCCCAGACCCGACGGGTCGGTCACCTTCAGGTGCAGCTCGCCGCGGTTGCTCTGGCAGTAGGCCGGCAACGAGCAGAGCAAAAGCAGCGCGACAAGTTTTTTCATGAAAGGTTGTTTTCTGCCGTCCGAGCTTCTCTCGCTCGGTTCCTGGCCGATTGGCAAACGGGAGGCGCCCGTTCTTCAACCCCTTTGAGCAAAATCCCCAGGCCGCCCCAACTCCTCTCGAGTTGCCCCAATACAACAGTATAATCGACCGGGTTTGGTCACTTCCGGCACTCCTCGGCCGATGTTCGGCCAAGGCACTCTCTCGAGAAGGCCTCTTCTACCGTGCGACTTCTGAAGTGCACCCTCCCGGCCCGCCACGGGGAACACCCCTACACGCCGGGGTTTCACTGTACTGCTTTTTGGGGTTGGTCAGAGATTAGAATTGGGGAGGGGAACTCTTCTTCGGATAGGGCATCAGTTCGCCTGCGGCTCTACTCAGGCGTCGCTCGCAACTCTCCCACTCGCCCATTTGGCACTGCAGCTTGCGGCAATCGAATTCACAAAGCGCCGAGTCTTCGGAAACCTCTTGGGAGAACTGCTCTCGCAGCCATTGCCAAGCCCGGCGGAAAGGTTGATCCTTCTTTGGCGTCGATTTGGACATGCGTTCCGTTTCCCCCCTGATGCAAAAACTCCGGGTCCCGGCGAGTCGATGGATGTATACCGTACCGGAATACCCTGAAAATGTACATCAGGATCATCAAGGCAGGTTGTCGTTCAGGAGGCAACCGGCCTGAGTCAGCTCTTGCTGCCCGGAATCGCCGCTCGAACCGTCTCGATATCCACCAAGCCGTGGCACCCATAGAGCGCCGGCAAGACCTTGGCTGCCGGGAAACACCTCCGCAACTCGGCAACCCTTTCCGTTCCTGATCGGTAAGCGGGAAGATACATTCTCCCGAGCAGCGGATGTCTCCCCCAGGCCCCGGACAGCTTGTCCGCTCGCTCCAGGGTAACCAGAAAATCACGCCGCAGGATCTTGCTGACTTCTTCCTGGGGTGCCTTCTCCCCCCAGGTCAGGAACGAAGATTGATTCTTCGCATCATCCTGCAGCAGCGCCAGGGTGACTCCGATCTGCAAGTCTTCGTCCGGCAGCTGCTCCACTTCCGTTACTCCGTGGGCGATCAGGATCGCGTTGTTGGCAATGCCCTCAAACAGAGTCGCGGCGCGCGTATTCATCGTCAGCACCGTCGTTTCAAAACCCGCCTGTCCCCGCACGTATAAATTCTGCAGGTAGGCGAAAGTCGTGACGTGGCCCGGCACCACTTCATGGCTCACCAGCTGCTCGAACTCCGGCACGGACATTTTGAGCGATGCATTGATCTCGTAGGTGGCCTCATAGTTCGGGCCCCCCTCTTTATTCCGCGCTCGCCCGATGTAGTTCATCGACCCAGAAAACCAGGCATCCTTGATCGGCAGAAAATCGATATTGGCCCGTGGCACGCCTGCCAATTCCTTCGGCAAATGCGGCGCCAGGTTTCTTTCGCACAATTGGTCATAATGCGCGATGACCGCAGTCCCGAGCGCGCGCACGCTAGCCATGGGCACCAGTCGGTCGGCTCTCCAGCGATCCACCGCCTCCTGAATTCCGCCCTCTCCTCCGCTCGGGTAACCCGCGCGCCCGAGCAGTTCTGCAACCCTGGCTCGTTTCCCCTCCGGCTTCGATTTCTCCGGCGCGCGCCCGGTCGACGCTTCGACGCAACGCTGGTAGCTGACCGCCTCGCCCTTTCCGAGGACCTCCATGGCCAGGTCCCACATGACTTCGACGCACGTTGCAAGTCCGGTCAGGTAAGTCCCCCGTGCCCCGTGGATCTTCTCTCCCTCGAGTCGCAGATTCTTTGCCGCACCCGGGATGTCGATCTCTGCCAGATATGCCTCAAGAGCCTTCCGGTCCAGCTCCTTCCCGGTGACCCCGCCCCCCTGCCGGATTTTCGCTGCCGCAGGCAGGGTGTAGGCGGTCGGCAATCCCTCATCGGAAAACCAGGAGTCCGCTATGAACCTTCCGGTTCCGGAAGCACACAGCACGTCCCCGCCCCACAATGTATCAATCCCGATGACCGCCTCGGCTACCAGCCTTCCTATTCTGTCCATGGGGTCTCCTTTTCCTTCTTTAACGCCCCAAACCACACATAGCAGCAAAGCCCCACGAAAAACAGCGCCGACACCGTCTGTGAGATGGCATCCTTTCCATAGAATGGCGTGCGCAGCAACTCCTCCTTGTACCAGGGAAACAGCCGCAATCCGGCTCCGAACACTCCTCCGAGCGCTCCACCGGCCATCAGTCCGGACGCGATAATCACGCCCCGTGCCCGGATCCGGTCTCCCTCCTCCCCGCTTGTCTTTTCCGCCCGACCATTCAACCAATAGGATAGAAACCCGCCCACCAGCGCCGGGGTATTGAGTTCCAGCGGCAAGTACATTCCCAGGGCAAAAATAAGGGACGGCTGTCCCAGCATCTCGAGCATCAGCGCGATCATTGCGCCTACACCGAACAGCAGGTAGGCGACCGGTTGGTGACTCATGAATCCCTCGACCAACGCCTTCATGATCGACGCCTGCGGTGAAGCCAAGACCGGTCGCAGATCCCCCGCGACCGCCTCTCCAAACTGGAAGGTTCGCGCCAGCATCACAATCGTCAATCCCGCTGCCACCGCTGCCGCAATGACGCCGAGAAATTTCACTTTTTCTTGTGCGGACGGGGTGGATCCGAGCCAGTATCCCGTCTTCAGGTCGGTAATCGTCTGCCCGGAAACCGACAGCGCCGTACACACCATTCCGGCGATGGCCATCACAAAGAACATCCCCGTCGTTCCGGAAACTCCAAACCGCAACAGCACGGCCGAAGACAGGATAATCGTCAGCATGGTCATGCCCGAAACCGGATTGCGCGCCGTCGTGGCAATGGCATTTGCCGCTACCGACGTGAAAAAGAACGAGAACACCATCGTCAGCCCGAGGCCGGTTCCCACCACAAGCCAAGAGGCCTCCAGATGCCCGAGCAATGCCGCCACGGCAATCGCGCCGAGCACCACTCCGAGCAGAATCGACAGGATCGAAACGTCCCGATCGGTTCGTTCCGCTGTGGCCGCCTCGCCTTTATGAAACACCCGCAGAGCGATCCCGAACGATCCCGCCACGACCCGCAACGATTTCACGATCCCAAAAATCCCCGCGGTAGCGATCGCGCCGACACCGATGAACCGCGCATAGTTCCGGTAAATCTGCACGGCGGTCATCTTTGCAATGGGAATGGCAGCCGGATAGACGGCGCTGTCCAGGTGGCTCCCCACGAACCAGATCAGTGGCACCAGCACAAAATTCGAAAGCACCCCGCCGGCACACAAAATCAGTGAGCTCCGCAATCCCATCACATACCCGAGGCCGAGAATGAATCCGATGGCGTCGAAGCTGAACACCATGCGTGCCCGGTCCGACAGCATCTTCACGACCGGCACGAACTGGAAGTCCACCGTTTCCTTCCACACTTGAAACGTGGTCACCAGAAAATCGTAAACTCCCGCCACCGCCGTCGCCTGCAGCAGCAGTTTTGCCTGCGAACCGCCTTTTTCTCCGGTCACCAGAACTTCTGTGATCGCGGTGGCTTCGGGGTAGGGAAGGTCTCCGTGTCGTTCCCGCACGAAATAGCGCCGCAAGGGAATCAAGAAGAGAACGCCCAGGCATCCGCCTGCCAGGCAGATAAAAATCGTCTCTACCGGGTGTGGTGAAAGTTTCAGGATATACAGCGCCGGAACCGTAAACACCGCCCCCGCCACCACCGACCCGGCCACTCCCCCGATTCCCGTGATAATGACATTTTCGAGCAAGCTGGACCGCCGCTTGTACAGCCGCGCGAGTCCAATCGCCAGAATCGAAATCGGTATCGCCGACTCCATCACCTGCCCGACCTTCAGGCCCGAATACGCGGAAGCGATCGTGAACACCACGCAAAAAAACATTCCCCAGGCGATCGATCGCCCGGTCAATTCCGGGAGTGTTTCCTTCGCTCCAACCAGGGGTTGGTAGGCTTCTCCGGGCTTTAGCGGTTTGTAAGCGTTCTCAGGCAGGGACTTCGTGTTCACTTCGCTCATCAGGGCGACGATCCTCCCCCTCTCAGGCAAGGCTTCTCGCAATCTAACTCTCAAAGCACACTATTGTATAGTGGTCCGGACGCAGCCGAACCGATCTGTTCATGAAAGGAACGCTCTCTTGCTTGAATCCCTGGCAGCGGTCGCCTGACGCCGGTTACCCTCTGGACCCGCGTTTCGAATCAACCGAACCGCTTACGGCCGCGCAGTTTCAAGCGGCACGAGCAGTTCCTCCTTGGGGTCTCTTTTTCCGGGTGCCATGGTTGTCGCTTTTGCCGCGGGGTCTCTCTCCTGAGCATCCACGACCGCGATGGCCGCAATGTTCACGACCTCCTCGACCTCCGCGCCGCGCTGCAGCACATGCACTGGTTTGGACATCCCCATCAGGATTGGCCCAATCGTCTCCGCGCCCCCGATTCTCCTCAGCAGTTTGTAACACGTATTGGCAGAGGTGAGGTCTGGAAAGACCAGCACGTTTGCGCCGCCCCGCAGGCAGGAGAACGGGTAGGTCTGTTCGATGATCTCGGGTGCCAAGGCGGTGTCCGCCATCATCTCGCCATCGATCATCAGTGTCGGGTCGGCCTGCTGCGCCAATTGAACGGCCCGGCGCACCTTTTCTGTCAAAGGATGCTTGGTGCTTCCGAAGTTTGAAAAGGACAGCATCGCCACCCGTGGCGTTACGTTGAACCGCCTCGCCGTTTGCGCCGCACAGATAGCGATCTCGGCCAGATCCTCCGCGCTCGGTTCGATGTTCACCGTGCAGTCGGCAAGGAAATACATGTCCCCGCGTCTGGTCACCAGAACATAGACACCTGACACGCGATGTAGACCGGGTCGAGGTTTGATCACCTGGAGCGCCGGACGGATGGTGTCCGGGAAGTGTTGGTCCACTCCCCCCACCAGGGCTTCCGCGTCACCGAGATGGACCATTACCGATCCGAACAAGTTGCGGTTGTTGATCAACTCCTGAGCTTCGGAAAGCGTCACCCCGTGCCGCTGCCGCAGTTCGTACAGAGTGTTGACGTAAGCCTCCCGCTTCGGCCACGTCTGCGGATTAACCACCTGGATCTTGTCGAGCGCTACCGCGAGGTCTTTGGCCTTGGCCTGGATGATCTTTTCGTCTCCCAAGAGGATGGGAAGGGCGATCTCTTCTTCCACCAGAATATGTGCCGCGCGGAGGATTTTTTCGTTCTCCCCTTCAGGAAATACAACACTTCGCGGCTGCAATTGGGCCTTGCGGATGATCGTCCGCATCACTTCATGGGCTTTCCCGAGCAGCCGTTCGAGGCGTTCCCGGTATTCGGCCAGATCGACCGGCGTTCTCGCCACTCCCGTTTCCATTGCCGCCCGTGCCACTGCCGACGCCGTCCACACCAGCACCCGCGGGTCAAAGGGCTTTGGAATGATGTATTCGACCCCGAAGCGGATCCTGTCCACTCCGTAGGCGTGACACACCGAATCCGGCACATCTTCCTTTGCCAGTGCTGCCAGCGCTCTGGTCGCCGCCAGTTTCATCTCCTCATTGATCGCCGTCGCGTGCACGTCGAGTGCTCCGCGGAAAATGAACGGGAACCCCAGGACGTTATTCACCTGGTTCGGATAATCCGATCGTCCCGTGGCCATGATCACGTCTTTGCGGGCTGCCAGCGCCTCGTCGTAAGTCAGTTCCGGATCAGGATTGGCCATGGCGAACACGATCGGCCGGTTGGCCATGGACCGGAGCATCTCCTCGGTAAATGCTCCTTTGACCGAGAGCCCCACCAGGACGTCGGCCCCTTTGACCGCGTCAGAGAGGGTTCTCAACTCCGTCTTGTGTGCGAACCGCGCCTTATAAGGATTCATTCCTTCCGCCCGGCCCTCGTACACCACGCCCTTGGTGTCGGCCAGGAGGATGTTCTCGCGCTTTACGCCCAGTCGGACATAATGTTCCGCGCAGGCAATTCCCGCCGCGCCGCTCCCGTTTACGACCAAGCGTATCTCGTCGATGTTCTTCCCGACCAGTTCGAGCGCATTCAATAGCGCTGCTCCGGAGATGATCGCCGTGCCATGCTGGTCGTCATGAAAGACCGGGATCTTCATGGTCCGCTTCAATGTCTCTTCGATGTAGAAGCATTCCGGTGCCTTGATGTCTTCGAGGTTGATTCCGCCAAAAGTCGGCTCCAACAGCTGACAAACCTTGATCACGTCGTCGGGGTTTTGGGAATCGACTTCGATGTCGAACACGTCCACATCGGCAAACCTCTTGAACAGCACACCTTTGCCTTCCATCACTGGCTTTCCCGCGAGCGCTCCGATGTTGCCTAGTCCGAGCACGGCTGTTCCGTTCGACACCACGGCGACCAGGTTTCCCTTGGCCGTGTACTTGTACACGTCGCTCGGTTCCTTCGCGATTTCCAGACAAGGCAGCGCCACTCCGGGCGTATACGCCAGGCTTAAATCCCGCTGGGTCCGGCATGGCTTGGTGGGTGTGACTTCGATCTTTCCAGGGCGCCCGCCGAAATGATAGGCAAGCGCTTCCGCTTTCGTGATGGTCATGACAATTCTCCCGATGGCTGGCCTACAGGTCTAGACGAGGCAAGACTCTCCACTACCCTTTATCGCACGTACCGCTCCAAACCGGCACTCGAGGCTGCTCTCTAATTCCCTGAATCCACTTGGTTTACCAGTACCCCAGGTGGTGCCTTTGGCTTCCTTTTTGGCCCTTGCGCGCTCCGGCGCAGTCCTGAGCACTTCCGCGCATTCGCACTACCACTGGCCGGTGCTCAAATATTCATGGATGGAGCTGGCCGCTCGCCGCCCGGCGCCCATCGCCAAGATCACCGTTGCTGCACCGGTCACGATATCGCCACCAGCGAATACTCCCTGGCGCGAAGTCCGTTGCGATTCCCCGTGGGCCTCAATGTAGCCCCATTTGTTGGTCTTCAAGCCCGGCGTGGTGGACTGGATCAGCGGGTTTGCCGAAGTTCCTGTGGCGATGATCACCACATGCAAGGGAATCTCGAATTCGGATCCAGTCATTGCCACCGGCCTCCGCCGCCCCGAAGCGTCCGGCTCTCCGAGTTCCATCTGCACGCACCGCGCAGCCCCGAGCCATCCTTGGCCGTCCTCCAAAAATTCCACCGGGTTCGTGAGCACGCGGAACTCAATGCCTTCCTGCTTGGCGTGCTTTACTTCTTCGACTCGCGCCGGCATCTCCGTCTCGCTTCGCCGGTAGATCACATACGCTTTCTCCGCGCCTAACCTTTTCGCCGAGCGAATCGCATCGAGGGCCGTGTTTCCACCACCGACCACCGCCACGTGCTTGCCGCGCAAGTCCACCATCGGTTCGTCATAGTTCGGGAATTCGTAGGCGTGCATCAGGTTGATTCGTGTCAGGAATTCATTCGCCGAATAGACCCCGTTCAGGTGTTCTCCGGGGATATTCAGGAAGACCGGCAGCCCGGCTCCCGTCGCGATGAAAACCGCGTCGTATCCTTCTTCGTCGAACAGTTCGTCGATCGCCACGGTTTTTCCGACCACCACATTGGTCTCAAACACCACTCCCATTTCTCTCATCTTGTCGATCTGCTCGCGGATCACCTGCTTGGGCAGCCGAAATTCAGGAATCCCGTATACCAGAACGCCCCCGATTTCATGCAGTGCCTCGAACACATGCACATGGTGCCCTCTTTGCACCAGGTCGCCGGCGGCGCTGAGCCCTGCCGGTCCACTTCCGACAATGGCCACCTTTTTCCCGGTTGCCGCGGCGTTCGGCGCCATCGACGCTCCCACGCGTTGCTCATAATCGGCCACAAATCGTTCCAGGTATCCCACTCCCAACGATTCCACTTTCTTGTGCAGCAAGCAGGATCCCTCGCAATGGTCCTCCTGCGGGCACACGCGCCCGGTGATCGCGGGCAGCACGTTGTCTTCGCGAATTTTTGCTGCCGCAGCCAGAAAATCTCCCTCCACAATCAGTTTCACGAAGTCCTTCACCTTTACCCCTACCGGGCAGTGCTCGACGCACGTCGCTTTCGCGCATTCCAGGCAACGCCGGGCCTCCTGCCTGGCTAGTTCCGTCGAATATCCCAGATTTACTTCGGTGAAATTCATCACCCGCAACTCTGCTGGCTGCTCCGGCATGTGCTGCCGCGGCACCTTCATCCGTTCCTTCAAGGTCAGCGGGTTCGCGCTCGGCGGCTTCGTGGGGCTCATCGTGTGCCTCCCACCAGGCAGATGGACGACTCTTCGCTTCCACCCTCGTCTTGCAGCCGGCTCTGATAGCCCTCGAGAGCGCGTTTCTCCGCATCCCGGTACATCCGGTTCCTCTGCATCAGCACATCGAAATTCACGTCGTGCGCGTCAAACTCAGGTCCATCGACGCACGCAAACTGACTCTTTCCGCCCACCAGCACCCGGCACCCTCCGCACATTCCCGTGCCGTCAATCATGATCGGGTTCAGGCTCACCACCGTGTGGATGCCTTTTTCTCGCGTCACCTCGGCCACGGCCTTCATCATCGGCACCGGGCCCACCGCCAGCACCATTTGGATTTTTTCGGTCGATGCCAGCAGTTCCCGCAATTTGTCCGTCACCAGGCCCTTTTCACCGTAGCTTCCGTCATCGGTCGTGACGTACAGCTCGTCACTGGTGGCCCTCATCTCCTGTTCGAGAATCACCAGGTCCCGGTTTCGCCCTCCCAGAATCGTCAAAATCCGGTTTCCAGCGCGCTTCAAGGCCACTGTCGTCGGGTACGCCAAGGCCGTCCCTACTCCGCCTCCCACAATTGCTACTGTCCCGAAATTTTCGATGACCGACGGCTTCCCGAGCGGTCCGACCACATCCAGAATTCCGTCACCGGCACGGAGCGCATTCAGCTGATGCGTCGTCTTGCCCACCGCCTGCACCACCAGAGAAACCGTGCCTCTCTCTCGGTCCGCGCTTTCAATGGTCAGCGGGATCCGTTCCCCGTGTTCTGCCAGCCGCAAAATGACAAATTGCCCCGCCTGATGTTTCTTTGCGATCCGCGGGGCGTCGATCACAAAGCGCTTAATGCCCGGTGCAAGTACACCCGCTTCCAGTATCTTGAACATGCTCACCCTTTCCCGATCTTCACGAACCGCGCACAATCCAATAATTGTCCGGGTAAATCCATACTGGCGTCTGTGACGTATTACACAGCTACCTTTTCGCTGCCCACCCCGAGCGGGGGCATAATCTCGGTCCCCGCTCCGCCTCCAACCGCGGAGGCCATATACTCTGGCGCCGTAATAATCGCCCGCCGGCCGCCAAAATCGAGGAACCGCAGCGCGGCCTCCACTTTCGGCCTCATGCTTCCGGCCGCGAACTCGCCCTGTTTCAGGTATGCTCGCGCTTCCTCCCAAGTCAGGTGAAACAACGGTTTTTCGTTGGCTTTCCCGAAGTGCAGGTACACGTGGGTAACGCCGGTCGAGAATACCAGCAGTTCCGCACCGAGCTCCGAGGCCAGCAGTGCCGAGCAGCGGTCCTTATCAATCACCGCTTCGCTGCCACGCAGTTGGCCGGCCCGCCGCACCACCGGAATTCCCCCGCCACCTGCCGCGATCACCACGAACCCGGCATCCAGGCAGGCCCGGATGGCGTCCAGTTCGTGGATCCGTTGCGGATGCGGCGAAGCCACCACCCGTCTCCAACCTCGCCCCGAGTCTTCCACCATCTTCCATCCCAGGCGCTCTTCGCGTTGCGCCGCCTCTTCTTTCCTGTAAAACGGCCCAATCGGCTTGTCCGGCCGCTGGAAGGCCGGATCGTTGGCGTCCACAATCACCTGGGTGATGATGCTCACCACTTTTTGGGGTACCCCCGTTTCCTGCAGCACGTTGTCGAGCGTCTGTTGCAGCAGGTATCCGATCGACCCTTCCGTCTCTGCGTCGCACACGTCCAGGTGTTGCGTTGGCAGCACGTCCTGCGCCAGCTCCGAACGTAGCAGTGCATCTCCCACCTGCGGGCCATTCCCGTGGGTGAGCACAATTCGGTATCCCTGGCGCAGGATTGCCGCTATCCCCCGACACGTCTCTTTCGCGTGGGACTGCTGTTCCTCGAACGTTCCGCGCTCTTTTGCGCGTTTCAGCGAATTTCCGCCGATGGCCACGACCGCGATGGGTTTCATGGTTAGGCCTGCCTGGCTTTCTTCGCTTCTTGCCCGGCGAGCACGGCCAGCAGGATGGCCTTGTGTGCATGCAAACGGTTCTCTGCCTGCTCGAGCGCCACCGATTGCAACCCATCGAGCACTTCGTCGGTCACCTCTTCGCCTCGATGTGCCGGCAAGCAGTGCAGGAACAGGGCATCCGGCGGAGCCATGTCCATCAGTGCTTCATTCACCTGGTATCCAGCGAAAGCGCGCTGCCGGGCTTCGTTTTCCTTTTCCTGCCCCATGCTGGTCCAGACGTCGGTGTACACAGCATCGGCCGTGCCGAGGACTTCCTTCGGATCGTGTACCACTTCAATCGTCGCGCCGGTGCTGGCGCCGTCTGCGCGCGCTTCGGTCAGGATGTCGGGATTCGGCTCGTACCCTCTCGGGCACGCAATCGTCAGGTGCATTCCGACCTTTCCCGCTGCATGCGCCAGTGACAGCGCCACGTTGTTTCCGTCTCCCACATACACCATGTGCAGCCCCTGCAATTGACCTTTGGCTTCACGGATGGTCATCAAATCCGCGATTGCCTGGCAGGGGTGCAACAGGTCGGTCAGCGCGTTGATGATCGGCACGTTCGAGGCGAACGACATCTCCTCGAGTAATTTCTGCGAAAACGTCCGCACGATCATCACGTCGACCCAGCGCGACAAGTTCCGCGCCACGTCCCTTACGCTCTCCCGCTTCCCAAGCCCGATATCTCCAGGAGCCAGATACACGGCGTGCCCGCCCATCTGCTCAAATCCCACTTCGAACGTCACCCGGGTGCGCAGCGACGGCTTTTCAAAGATCAGTGCCGCCATTTTTCCTTGCAGCGCCAGCACATAGGCTTCAGGGTGTGCCTTCACCTCTTCCCCGAGGTCGAGCAGCGCCTCCATTTCGGAGATGGTGATGTCGTGCAGCGACAGGAAATCCCGCTTGTGCACTCCCATCGCCGGCGTCAGATGCCACGGATACACACTTGGAAAGGGAACCGTTTGCCTTTCGCGGAACATGGCTGTCTCCTCTCTTACCCGATGGTTGCGGGTGCGTGCTGGTTCACGAATTCCCGGATTACTTCCTTGAGCTTGCTGGGTCCCCGTTCTGCCACTTCGTAGGTCACCCGCAGCGTTGGCTGCGGAATGGTGATCAGGTGCCGCAGGTCGATCGGCGTGGCGATCAGCACGAAGTCCGCCGGTGTCCGCCGGATGGTCTCTTCGAGGTCCGCCAGTTGCTTTTCGCTGTAGCCCATCGCCGGCAGCAAGGCTCCCACCTGCCCGAATTTTCCGAACGTCTCCCGGATGCTGCCGACCGCATACGGCCGCGGGTCCACCAGCGTCGCTCCCGCTCGCCTGGCTGCGATCACGCCCGCCCCGAACGTCAACTCGCCGTGCGTCAGTGACGGCCCGTCCTCGATCACCAGTACTTTTGCGCCGCTGAGTCGCTCCGCCTGTTCCGCTCGCACGAGCGAATCGGTTTCGACGACCATGGCTTTCGGATTTCTCTGCCGTATGTTGCTGCGCACGGTTTCGATGGCCTCCCGAAATGCCGAATCCACCTTATTAATGATCACCACGCTCGCGCGCAGCAGATTCACTTCTCCCGGGTGGTACAGCACTTCGTGCCCCGCCCGGTGCGGGTCCGTCACCACGATCTCGAGGTCCGGTTTGAGAAACGGCGTGTCGTTGTTTCCGCCGTCCCAGATGATGACGTCCGCTTCCTTCTCGGCCTCTTTCAAGATGGCTCCGTAATCGGTTCCCGCAAACACCACCGTCCCGCTCGTCACGTGCGGCTCGTACTCTTCCCGTTCCTCGATGGTGCATTTCTGCCGGTCCATGTCCGCTGGCTCCGCAAACCGTTGCACTTTCTGTTTCACCAGTTCGCCGTAGGGCATGGGGTGGCGCATGGCCACGACTTTCAGCCCCTGCTCTTTCAACAATTCCGCCACCCGCCGCGACACCGGGCTCTTCCCGCATCCCGTCCGCGTCGCACACACCGAGACCACCGGCACTGCGGATTTCAACATGGTCTTTTCCGCACTGAGCAGCAGGAAATCCGCGCCCGCCGCAAGCACCCGCGATGCCAGGTTCATCACCCGGACGTGTGATACGTCACTGTAGGAAAACACCGCTACACTGGCCTTTTCTTCCCTGATGATCCGTTCCAGATCCTCTTCGGGCACAATCGGAATTCCCTCCGGATAGTGCGGCCCGGCCAGTTCCGCGGGGTACCTTCTTCCCGCAATGTCGGGAATCTGTGTGGCTGTGAACGCCACGACCTGGCTCCAGGAATCTTCTCGGTAGCACACGTTGAAGTTATGGAAATCACGTCCTGCTGCTCCTACGATCACAATGCGGTTTTGCATACGTACCTCCGGCGAGGTGTCCTTAGGCGGACATGGATGGAAGGCCCGATGTTCTGAAGAAAATGACGACTCCGGGAGAGAGAGCTGCAAGTGGAGCGCCACAGTGCATGCTCAATTGCATATGCAGTTTTAATAGTAACGATTAGATTTATCTATGACATGCCGCGGTCTTGGGTACCCTCTTGCCCGGCTCTTCTGGGAGCCTGAGAGAACTAACTCAAACCTCTCCCCCTTTCCTGCGCTACCTCACCCAGCCCTTTCTAGCCGCTCCCCGCACCGTCTCTTCCTCGGTCGCCCTCTGGTCGCCTAGAGCGGGGGGAAGCAGGTGAACGCCTGGGGATCGCGACCAACTCTCAGAGAGATCCGTGGATGCAAACCGCTTGCAGGACGAATCCCTGCTGCCGTCGGGCGCAACCGGTCTGAGAACAGGGAGTGGACATGCGCATACTGCCCGGTTTGACTTGCCTCCACGCGCCCCTTAATATGACCCCACGATGCCCGACCCCCAGTCGCTTCTCGGACAAACCGTCTCCCACTACCAGATTGTTGAAAGACTCGGCGGCGGAGGCATGGGCGTTGTTTACAAGGCGGAAGACACCCGTCTTCTACGCTTCGTCGCCCTGAAATTTCTTCCCGAGGAGGTTGCCAACGACCCGCAGTCCCTGGCCCGTTTCCGTCGGGAAGCGCAGGCGGCCTCTGCGCTGAACCACCCCAATATCTGCACCATCTACGATATCGGCGAGGAAGCCGGCAAAACCTTCATCGCGATGGAATTTCTCGACGGGGCGACTCTGAAGCACACGATTTCTGCCCAGCCCTTGGAGCTGGACAGCCTGCTGGCCATGGCCATTGAGATCGCCGATGCGCTCGATGCCGCCCACACAAAAGGCATCGTGCACCGGGATATCAAGCCGGCCAACATCTTTATTACCGAGCGGGGCCACGCCAAGATTCTTGATTTCGGACTGGCCAAGGTCAGTGCCCTAAAAAGCACATCCCGCAGCGCCGACACCATGGCCACTGTCGGTGTTGATCCGGATCAGCTCACCAGTCCCGGGAGCACTTTGGGCACGGTCGCCTACATGTCCCCCGAACAGGTACGCGCCAAGGAGCTCGATGCGCGCACCGATCTGTTCAGCTTCGGCGTGGTGCTTTACGAAATGGCCACCGGCCAGTTGCCTTTTCGGGGAGAAACTTCCGGCGTCATCTTCAACGCTATTCTCGAACACGCGCCGATCGCGGCCACGCGACTGAATCCAGCGCTGCCCCCCAAGCTTGAAGAGATCATCAACAAGGCACTCGAGAAGGATCGTAATCTCCGCTACCAGCATGCTTCCGAGATCTCTGCCGATTTGCGTCGCATCAAGCGGGACACTGATTCCGGCCGCAGCACCGTGCCTTCGGGTTTCGAATCTTCTTCCTCCATTCCGTCCGGCGCCGTTGTCCCGACAGAAGCCTCGCGGGTCGCTCGGGCACCCGGTCGGACACGCTGGAAGCTCTGGTTGGGTGTCGCCTCCCTTTTTGCGCTTCTGGCCATCAGCTTGGGCCTGCTCAAGTTTCATCAGCAAAATTCCCGTTCGACGGTCGAAAGTCTCGCGGTCCTTCCATTCACTGCCACCGCAAGCCAGGGCTCCGATGAATATTTGGCGGACGGCATTACGGAAGGGGTAATCAATGATCTTTCGCAAGTTCCCTCCCTGCGGGTGATGGCGCGCAGCACCGTCTTCCGTTTTAAAGGCAAGGATTCCGATCCTCAGCAGGTGGGTAATACCCTGAAGGTCGATGCCGTGGTGACCGGCCATATCGTCCAGCAGGCCGACAACCTCGTCGTGCAAACCGAGCTCGTCAAAGTCTCCGATGGCACCCAGATGTGGGGCCGCCAATTCACCTGCAAGATGCAGGATGTCTCCTCCTTGCAGGGTGATATCGCGCGGGAGATCACGGCCAAGCTCCGGGGGCAGCTGAGCGGGGAAGAGAAGCAGCGTATTGCGGGCCGCGGCACTCAGAATCAGGAAGCCTATCAACTTTTCCTCAAAGGTCGCTTCTTCTTCGCCCAGCGCACGGAAGTGAGTATGCGGCAAGCCATTGATAGTTTCGAGAAAGCCGTGGCCATTGATCCCGGTTACGCGGAAGCCTGGGCCTCGCTGTCGCTTGCCTATGGCGTCGCACCAGGTTACCTGCCTGTGGAGGAAGCGAAGAAACTTCCAAGCGGAAGGGCGGAAGCAGAGAAGGCCATTAAACTCGACTCCCAGCTGAGCGCGGGTCATACGGCGCTCGCGATGGTGAATGCGGATGAGTTCCATTGGCCGGAGGCGGAGCGCGAATTCAAATCGGCCATCGATGCGAACCCCAATGACGCCACCACCCACTATTTCTACGGACATCTTCTCCTGATGCCGCAGAAACGGTTTGATGAGGCGTTGGCCGAGTATCGCAGGGCCCTTGAAATTGACCCGCTGTCTTCCATCATCAATGCCAATTATGGCTTTGGATTGCTGCTGGCTCGCCGGTTTGACGAAGCCCGCGAGCAGTTCCGCAAGACTCTCGAGCTGGACCCCGCTTTCTTCGTGGCCCTCGACAGATATTCGGAGATGGAATCCTACCTGGGCAATCTTGATGCCGCGAAGCAGATCCTCACCCGCATGAATCCGGACTACGCAAAATTTGATATTGCCAAGGGCAAGGAAGCGCTCTACCAGATGCGCCTCGATCATCTTCCGGAGAAGGATCGGCTGGGGGTTGGTATTGCCTGTTATTACGCGATGCTCGGCAGGAAGGATCAGGCCTTCGAAGAACTGAGCCGGTCCGTCGCTGTCGATCCGGGTGACGCGGCCATCTACATCCGTCGCCCCGAATTCGATTCACTGCACTCGGACCCACGCTACGCCGAACTCCTCCATCGCATGAACCTCGCCCCGTAATGCCGCCTTCGTCCCTCCCCTCTGCGAGATGTCACGGCGGTTCCCGGAGGTAGATTTCGAGCTCCGACGCTCAGTCGCTGCCTGCCGGCTTGGCCGTGTCTCCGCTCGCCGCATTTGCTGGACGGATCAGGATCGGCCATCGGGGGAAGGAATAGAGCCCGGCGACGTCGTCGATGACGTTGATCTGGCAGGTATAAAACCCTGGCTTCAGTGACATCGGCGGAATTTCCACCTGGAACACCACCGCCTTGCGGTCCGGTTCGGTGATCTCCTCTGCAACGACCGGCTTGGTTTCATACACCTTCACGTCGCCCTGCAGGAATTCGATGCTCGTCAGTACCCGCACCCCCGCATGAGCATTCTTGGCAGCGCCCTCGCCCGCTTTTGCTTTCGCCGAGTCGTACACTTCATACTGCAGGAACAGTTTCTGATCCTGCTGAAAGACGTGCGTCACACTGGGTACCAGCTCGGTCTGTTCGCTGACCAGCGGTTGAAACGCTTTTTTCTTCTGGGTGGCAGGGACACGCTGGCTGCTCAGCACCACGCTGCTCATGCGCATGGGCGCCTTGCGCAAATCCGGAATCCGGACATCGGTCTCGAACGACCCCATCCGTCCCGTCTGGTTCTCTCTGACCACGAATTTCAGGTGATAATTCCCCGGCGCCAGCGAGAATCCGGTGTTGTACTGCACGTTCTTCCGCCGTATCTGCTGGGTGCTGTCGACGGCCAGTTTCACCGTGTCCCGCAAGCGTCCCACGGGGAATTTGCCACCCTCGAGCACCTGACCGATGATGTCGATCGTCGCGCTATCCTTGTTTTTCTCTTCGACGAAGGGAATCTGCGACCCTGGAATGACCAGCGACACTGCCAGGTAATAGTGCGAATCATCCTGCCGGAAGTAGGCCGCCCCGGCATACACGGCCACGTCGGTCTCTGACAGGTCCGCAGCCAGTTCGTCTTCGAGCTGGGCCTCCCGATCGGTCTGCTTCATGTGCAGATAATCACGGTCAGCGTAATAGCCGGCGCGGTATTCGAGCTTTACATCGGCCCGGTTGAGCTGAACCTTCAGCCGCCGGAAGTGCCCGTCCTTCAGGTGATTGGTGCTGGTGTAGCCGAGCACGTAGTAGGCGGAAGTATCCTTTTGCACCTGCGTGAACACACCGCTCAGGTCGTTGGTGTCCATGAACGCTTTTCCGCCGGTGTCCGCCGCGAGCGTATACAGGGTTTCCTGCGACGCATCATTGCCATTCAAATCGTTCAATACCGAGGCGCCGCTGTACGCCGATTGCCCGTGCAGGCTGGCCGACTGCGCCTGACCTCCTGGCGGAAACGCCGACAGCCCCCGAACATCGACGGGATAGATCGACACGTTGGCCCGTACCGCTGCTGCGGTTGCCGCCCGCAGTGCGGATTGATTGTCCACACCGGACTGGGTGATTCCGTTGCTGAAGTAAATCAAGCTCTTTTTCTGCGGAATCTTGCCCATGGCCTGCATGACCGACTCGAGCGCCAGCAGCTTGCGGTCCGCGCTGAACGTGTTGTAGTCCGTATCGTCCGGCGTATAGGAACCGCTGGTCTCCGCCGCTCCTTCCGAGCTGCCTCCCAGTCCATTCTCGAATCCCTGTCCCTCCGTCGAGTTGTAGGAGGAAAGGGTCGCCAGTATTTTCGCCTTGTCGTCGGTGAAATCCTGGTCCAGTTTCAGATTCGTTGCCAGGGACATCATGGCCACCATGTCCGCCGGCTCCATCTTGGTCTGGATATACTTCTTCCCTGCATTCACCGCCCGGTCGATGTCGTCCGGTTCCATCGCCGAAAAATCGAAAAACATCAGCATCAGCCGGCGGTCACGCGCATCCAGGCTTTTCTGCTGCTTGCTGCCGAGCAGTCCGCCTCCGCCCGCGGCGCCGGTCACCGTCTGTCCCGCCGCACCGGCCAGCACCATTTCGTCGACCTTCTCAAAATCGAAACTCGCGATGTCCTGCTTCTTCCCGTCTTCATAGACCGTGAAATCCCCTGGCTTCAAATCCTGAATCGGATTTCCACGCTTGTCCCGAGCCACCACGTTCACGAGCACGATCTCCGTCGACACGCGCAGGCGCGCTCCGCTCGGCGCCGGCGTCTGCGGTTGCTGGGCCATCAGATTCGCCGCCGCCGACCATGCCAGCAGCGCCGCCGTTGCCATCCTCCCGAATTTTGCCTTCTTTGCCATCCCCATCATCGTCAGAACCGAAATCTCGCTACCATGGTCACCCGCCGCATATTGCTCACCCCCGTGATCTCCCCGAACGTCGGCGAATTCACAATCGTATTCAGGCCGGAGAAGTACGGAGTATTGAAAACATTGTTGGCGGTCAGTCGCAGTTCGAGCGAGCGTGATTCCCGAATCACGATAGTCCTGTTGATGGTCATGTCGAACGTAAATTGCGCCGGCCCTTCAATGATGTCGCGCCCGGCATCCCCATAGATCGATCCACCCGGGCAGCTGGCCGGCCCCGGCGCACAATAGGCTGCCGTGTTGAACCACTCCGCCGTCGACGGGTTGGTCACGGAGAACGGCTGGTTCGGCACGATATTCGCTCGTATGCTTCCGCTGACCCCGCGGTTGATGTCCGCCGTCGCACCCAGCACCTGTGGCGTGAAATAAAGCCCGGATCCGATCGTGAAGTCCCCGCTCCACTGCCAACCGCCGAGCGCGTGCGACAGAGCCCCTTTGGTCAAGAAGCGCCTTCCGTCGCCGAACGGAAGGTCGTAGATCCAGTTTCCGGTGAACTTGAACTTCTGGTCGAAGCTCGAAAGCCCGCGCTGGGCCGGAAGGTCAAACGGGTTCTGGGCCACCACCACGCCTCCGCCTCCGATCGAGGAGGCATCGTCGATGGACTTCGAGAACACAAACACCCCGCCCACTCCCAATCCCTTGGACATTCTCTTCCTCACCCGCACGCTCCCGGCGTGCAGGATCGAATTGCCCTCCGACGATTCATAGAGATAGGGTGCGGAGGCTTCCGTCGGGGCACAGCTGTCCGTGCCCGCACAGGTCGGGATCAGGGCCCGTTCGGTGTCTAGTCGCGTCCCTTTGGCGCCGTTGTATCCCACATTCAGCTGCACATTGCCCGGCAACTGCCGCTGGATATCCACATTCCAGATCTGCACATATCCGAGCTTGTAGTTCGGGTCCAGCGCGTAGTTGTTGGTTACCGCACTCGAAGTATTGTTGGGAAAGCCGTTCTCGAGCGTCAGTGGGCTGGCGCTCGGGTTGGTCACGTCCGGGACAGAATTTGTCTGGGCGATGGCGAACGGCGGTTGAAAGGCAAAATTGCGAATAAAAGTACCGTACTGTGCCAGGTTGTAATTAATCCCGTATCCTGCCCGCACCACGGTATTCTTGTTGGCCCGCCACGCCAGTCCCAGTCGCGGGGCGAAGTTATTCCGGTCTGGTCTCACGAGGGTGGCCGGGAACAGTCCGGAATAAGGCCCGGTTTGCCCTGGCAGCACCAGGAACCCTGCCGTCGAGGCCGGGCTGAAGCTGGTATCCAGGTTCGCGATCCGGTTCTCCGACTCGGAAAAGGGACTGTTGTACTCGTACCGCAAGCCCAGGTTCAGTGACAAATTCGCGAAGATCCGCCAGTCGTCCTGGACAAACGCATCGTAGGAGTTGGCGCGAAACTCATAGTCGGATGTCCCCGATTGCAGGCTGGTCTGTTGCGGCAATCCCAACAGGAAGTCCGCGAAATCGTAGCCGGTGTTCGGCGCCGCCTGCATGCTTCCCGGCAGATACTCTGCGGTTGCAAATCCCGTGAAAATGAAGCTCCCTTCCGCGTTTTTGGCGGAGCGGAAACCCTCGAGGATCCGGCGGTAGTCTCCCCCGAAACGAACGTTGTGTTTCGCGTGGTTCCAGATCGCCACATCGGAAATGGTGTAGGTCTGGTCGAGTTCCCGGCTCGGAATCGGTCCACTGAGGCCCGTAAAGCCATTGAAGGAAAACCCGGGCAATCCCCAGTCGAACGGGTCCGTCGAAATGCCCGTAATTCCTGCGTTGCCGGCAACGTCCGTCACCCCGGAATAGAGATTCGTGGTGGAGGTACGGTTGTGGTTGTAGGTGAACCCCAGGGAATTGTTGATTTTTCCTTTCCCATACGTCCAGCGCGCGTTCCCGTTCCATCCCTCGGTGTTGGTGCTGCCTGCGAGTGAAGGGAAGGGATTCACAATCGCGTTTTTGACACGCGTCCAGTTGAATCCGATATTGATGTTGTTGCGTGGACCTCTTCTCCCACCCCCTCGGCCACCGCCCCCGCCCCCGGGGCCACCTCCCGGTGGACCGAACCCCGGCCCGCTCCCGCTGATGAAATTGTGGATGATCCGCAGGCTTAGATTGTCCGTGTCGCTTTCTGCAGAGGTAATGTAGTGATAGTTCTGCGTGGGTCCCGGCAGATTCGGCACGGGAATGTAGGGCAGCAGCGCCGCCGCCGCTCGGCTGAATTCGCTTGGATCGATGGTATTGCCGGCAAACGGCTGGCCCGTCTGAGGGTCATAAATCAGGACAGGAGCTCCGTCCCTGCTGGTGAGTCCGGAAAAATTACCGTTTCTCTCGGCCACGGTCGGCACCGTGCTGTAGGCATCGTAAGGGGTGCTTCCTCGGACGCCGTACCACCCCGCCGTAAGGAACGTGCTCTTACTCCAGTCAAACCAGCCCGGAACTTTGAGCGGCGTGCCGATGAATGCACCTGCCTTTAACTGGTTGTAACTTGCTTTGCCTGCCTGCTGCCCGGAGAGTGAATAGGCCTGCGCATCGAGTGTTGCATTGTCGTCCTGCACATACAAGAATCCATGCGGCTGGTTGAGATTGAATCCGCGTCCCAGTCGCCCCATCGATGGACCTCCGCCCGGTCCTCCCCCGGGCCCTCCCATCGGTCCGCCAAATGCCGTTCCGCCTTGTTGGGCGCGTTCGCGGAATTCCTGGATGCGCTGCTGGAGGTCCTCTTCGCTCCCGTTGCCAAAATCCTGGCTGCGCCCCTGCGTTCCGGCAATGCTTACCGACTCCGTCGACAGCTCTGCACCCGCGCCGTTCATCGGCAAACTCGCCAGGTCGCCCGAGTTCACGCTTGGAGCCCCTGTTCCATTTCCTGCGTCCCCCAGGTTCGAGAGACCTCCCTCGACTGTCAGGCTCTGAAATCCGCGGCTCGCCGTTGTCGCGTTGCTGGCCCGGTTGGTCTGCTGCTCTTGTTGCCGCGAAGCCAGCACCAGCTCTGCTTCCACTTTTCCCGCGGGATTCTCCGGATTCAGCACCACTTCCTGTGTCAACGTGGCGAACCCCATGAACTCAATCTTCACCACGTAGCGGCCTCGCGGCACGTTCTTGATCATAAACGTGCCATCGAGCCCGGTAGCCACACCTACTTTTTTGCCGGTCAGCGTATTTGACGCTGTTACCGCGACTCCCGGCAGCGGCGTCTTTCCGCTCCGTACTACACCGGAGATCTGAAAGCTGGTTGCTGCAGGCGGGGAAGTTTCCTGGGCGCGGCCAGAGCACACCAGTAGAACGGCGCAGACGAGCGCTACGCAGATCAGCACTACGGCTCCGCGCAAGAAACGATTCAAGTGGGCTACTCCTGGGGTTTCGGCGCGGTGGCCTCCGGGCTCGCCGGTTTCGCCGCTTCTGCTGGTGCGGCCATCTCCTGCATGCGCTTCCACTGTTCCGGGTTCATCACCTGCACGCCTTTCGGCACAAACACGTCGCTTTCTAGCTTGCCGCGCGCCATTAAATGATCGCCGACCTGGATGTCCGCCATGGTGATACTATCGCGGCCCTTGCGCAGGGAAGTTTCCTCGTTCAATTCAATGACCTGAGTGACATTGTCGGTCCGCAGCACGGTGATCTTCGGCGCATTAATGGCTTTTACCTCGCCTGCCACGTAGTCCTTTCCGAGCGTCCCCATCGGGGCCATGCCGGCTCTGCCGCCCGGACCACTGGCTCCTCCGGTCCGCCCGCTGATTATCTTTGCCGTGACCGTGTGGTCGGCATTCTCCTCGCCTCGCACCATCACCATATCGCCGACCTTGAAGTCAGAGACCTTCGCAGGTTCCCGGTCTTTGCGGAAATCCGTCTGCGGCGTCAAATTCACCGTCACGGCCTGGCCGTCGCGCCCTGCGATTTCGATCGCCGTGCCTTTTATGGCCGTAATCTTTCCGAACAGCGGTCGCTGCCCGCCCGCCACACCTTCGGCGCCAGTGCCTTGGTGTTGCTGAGGCGGAGGCCCGGCAGTTTCGTCCTGGGCCTGCGCCACTGCCGCGAAAGACAGGGCAATGAATCCGGAGAGAACAAGGAGTCTGGTCTTGCAGTTCACTTTCCACCTCACAGTTTTGTTTGGTCGATCGCTAGTTTCTTAGACGCGCGAGGGGGCTTGCGCGTGTCAGGCGCCTGGTTAGAATCGGCGATCTGCCCCTACTAGAGTTCCCCAAATCGTGGCCAAGGGTTCCCCGGGGGTTCGACCCGCGAATCCCCGGTCTGCACATAGAGACGGATCCGTTCGAACGGAGTCCGCCGAGTGAAAAATCGCAATGAATCTTCGGGATTCCGGCAACTATCGAGGATTCGAGGAAAAGGTGTTCCGTGTCGGGCAACGAACGGCACGGAAGCGAATCCGGCCATCAGACAGCGTCTGCTGCCTCGCCGACGCTGAAGTAGGTGCAATCCGGGTGGTGAAACACGAGTGCGCTGACGCTGGCCTCGGGATCCATCATGAAGCCATCCGTCAACTGCACGCCGATGTCTTCAGGCCGCAGCAGTTTCCAGATACCAGCCTGATCCTCCAGGTCCGGGCAAGCGGGATATCCAAAACTGTAGCGCTTGCCGCGATACCGCGAGGTGAACCTCTCTGCCATGGACATGTCCGGAGAATCCGGAAAGCCCCAATCTTCCCGGATTCGGCGATGTAGCCACTCGGCGCAAGCTTCCGCTGTTTCAATCGCCAAAGCCTGCATTCCGTGCGACTTGAAGTAGTAGCCGTCGTGCTTGGCTTTTTCCGCACGCTCGCGGATTCCTTCGCCGGCGCTCACGACGAAAACGGCGATGTGGTCCCGTTTCCCGTTCTGCGGCTCGAGCACGTAGTCACTCAAGCACAGCTGATCGCCGAAGGCTTGCCGCTTGAACTGCCAGGTGTGCAGGGGGTCCTTTTCTCCGGGAGCAAACAGATGCAGCGCGTTGCCTTCCGACTCGGTTTCATAAAACTGCCACACCGCGCGCACCTTCATGAAAGTTGCCGCTTCCTTCTTCACCTCTTCCATTTCGGTGAACAGTTCAACCGCCTTCGCCTCGCGCGCCGCCAGGTGCTTCTCGAAGTCACCGCGGTATCCCATGTGACGTCCATACAGCATGAAGGGATTGACGTAGCTCCACAGTTCGCGCAAATCCGGCACCAGCCGCACCTTGCGCTCGACGGTCGTCACCGAAGGGATCGGCAGGTCCGTGCGCACCTTCGGTGATCGCACCACCGCAGGCTTTTCCGTGAGCTTGACCGTGGTGGTCACACGGACGCCTTCGGCTGAAGTGGTGTGCTCGCTGAGGACCCGCTCTCGCTCTCTCGGATCCATCAACTCGTTCATCAGCCGCAACCCGGTCATGGCGTCCTTGGCGTAGCAAACCGCGCCGCCATAACTTGGCGCAATTTTCTGCTGTGTGTATTTCGCGCTCAACGCCGCTCCGCCTACCAGCAAGGGCACGCCGATTCCCGCATCTTTCAGGTCGTTCGCGGTAATCACCATCTGCTGGGCACTTTTCACCAGCAGTCCGGACAAGCCGATCGCGTCCGGCCGGTGCGACTGAAACGCCTTGATCAAATCTTCGGGGGGCACCTTGATTCCGAGGTTCACCACGTCGAAACCATTGTTCTTGAGGATAATTTCGACCAGGTTCTTCCCGATGTCGTGCACATCCCCCTTGACCGTGGCCAGCAGGACTTTGCCACGCTTTGCGGTGTCCGCCTTTTCCATGAACTGTTCCAAGTGGTTCACCGCTGCCTTCATCGCCTCCGCGGACTGCAGTACTTCGGCCACAATCAGTTCATTGGCATTGAACAGTCGCCCGACTTCGGCCATTCCTGCCATCAGCGGGCCGTTAATAATGTCCAGCGGTGCGGTCCCTTCCGCGCGCTTCAGCTCCAGATCCCCGACCAAGCCGTCCCGCGTGCCTTCAATGATGTAGTTGGCCAGGCGCTGGTC
The DNA here is from genome assembly GCA_963842585.1 of Candidatus Acidiferrales bacterium. Taxonomy (GTDB): domain Bacteria; phylum Acidobacteriota; class Terriglobia; order Acidiferrales; family UBA7541; genus Acidiferrum. Next base: position 140,483 of record CAWJHG010000004.1, on the reverse strand, counting down.
GAGCGGCTGGTCTTCCTTCTTGACCTTCTCCTTCTTGGTGGCCGTCCGGAAATGTTCCGCGATGGCCGCGATGTGGAACTGGTTGAGGGCGGCCTTTTGTGCCTTGGTCTGCTGGCGCCAGTCGCTCGGGAGATTACCGAGCAGCTCGGCGTGCGGATGGGCCGCCGGGATCTCTTTCGGCGGATGCTGAAACAGCAAGTTCTCCGCCAGTCTTCGCTCGTGCTCCGGAATGGACGCGAAACGCTCCAGTCTTTCCGTGTTCACGATCGCCAGGTCCAGGCCGGCCTTGGTGCAGTAGTAGAGAAACACCGAGTTCACCACTTCCCGTGCGCCGGCCGGCAATCCGAACGACACGTTGGAAATTCCGAGAATCGTCCGCGTATCCGGCAACGCCTCCTTGATAAGCCGGATCCCTTCCATGGTTTCCACCGCCCCGCCGATGTAGTTTTCATCGCCCGTGGCGCAGGGGAAGACCAGTGGATCAAAAACAATATCTTCCGGCGCCATGCCATATTTCTCGGTCAGCAAGTTGTAGGACCGTCGGGCGATAGCGAGCTTTCTTTCCCGGGTGAAGGCTTGGGCTTGCTCGGGATCCTCATCAATGCATCCGACGACGATGGCGGCGCCGTAATCGTGCGCGATCGGCACTACCTTCTCAAATTTTTCTTCGCCATCCTCAAGGTTGATGGAGTTGATGATGGCCTTGCCCTGGCAGTAGGTCAGCGCTAGTTCAACCGCCGCCGGGTCGGTGGTGTCGATCATGACCGGGGTCTTGATCTTGCGGATCAGCTTTTCATAGAAGACCGGGATATCCTTCCTCTCGTCGCGCTCGGTGCTTTGCAGACACACGTCCACAATGTGCGCTCCGCCCTTCACCTGCCGGCGCGCAATTTCGGTCGCTTCTTCCCACTTCTCCTCGGCTACCAGGTTCTTGAACAGCCGCGAACCGATCACATTGGTGCGTTCGCCCACCAGCAAAGGCCGCGTCTGGTCGTCCGCCTCGATGGTTTCGATTCCGGAGTACACCGCGCGGTGCGGTTCAGCCGGGCGCGGACGGGGCTTTTTCCCCTCCACCATCTGGGCGATCGCGCGAATATGTTTTTCCGTCGTGCCGCAGCAGCCGCCCACAAAATTCAGCCAACCGTGATTCACGAACTTCTCAAGCTGCGCCGCGAGCGTTGTCGGTGTTTCGAGATACTTGCCCTCTTCATCCGGCAGCCCCGCGTTCGGATAGCAGGACACGAATTCCCCCGTCAACGTGCTCAGGGTCCGGATGTGGTCGGTCATGAACTCGGGCCCGGTGGCACAGTTCATCCCGAAGGCAATCGGATGCGTGTGCCGTAACGACGCCCACATCGCCTCGACCGTTTGCCCGGCCAGCATGGTGCCCATCGGTTCGATGGTCACCGACACAAGATAAGGAACGTGCGCGCCAATCTCCCGTGACAGCTTCTGAATGGCGAGAATGGCCGCCTTGATATTGCGCGTGTCCTGGCAGGTCTCAACCAGCAGGAGGTCCGATCCTCCTTCGACCAGACCCTTGGCCTGCACGTAATAGGAATCGATCAGGCCGCTGAAGGTGACACCCCCGGTTACGGTGATCGCTTTGGTTGTTGGCCCCATCGATCCGGCCACAAAGCGCGGTCTGCCGGGCGTCGAGAACTCCTTGGCCGCCTGGACCGCTAGCTCAGCAGAGCGCCGATTGAGTTCGAGCGCCTGATCTTGCAGTCCATATTCGGCCAGCACCAACGGGGTTCCGCCAAAACTGTTGGTCTCGACGATGTCCGATCCCGCCGCAAAGTACTTTCGGTGGATGTCCAGGACCACATCCGGCCGCGTGCTGACCAGGTTTTCGTTGCACCCTTCAAGCGCCGGCCCCCCAAAGTCCGCGGCGGTCAGGTTGCACTGTTGCAGCATCGTACCCATCGCGCCATCGAGCACCAGGATGCGTTCCGATAACAGTTCCCGTAGAGCCTTTTCCGAATCCTTCAGATTCTTCATTCCTATTTGTTCCTCACTCCGCTCGAGCGGCAAAACCTCTCCGGGGCCATCCCTGGCGGCCTTATCTACCTTATTTTACGTGGCTTTACCTGGCGAATCGAATCCATTGACCGAGCGGATTCCCGGGCTGAACGGGTCGGTTGTGCCTTTAAAGGAGTGCCAGTCCACTCAAAACATCTCGTATCGGTCAGTAACAACTCGTGAACATAGGCCCCAAAGGTCCTTGCCCCTTTTCTCGGCTTTCACTAACCTCATCTACAGTGGCTACGAAACGCATGTCTCCGAAACTTACAGTTTGTTTGCTATCGCCGCACCCTTTGGTGCTCAGCGAATTTGAACGCCTGTTGGCTAAGGCCTCCCAATTCAAGGTCATCCCCAAACAGCTCGAGTCGACGCTGGCGCCCGATCTGCGCAGCCTGGAGCCCCCGAAGGCCCAGGTCTACGTCATTGATGCCCACGCCGCACGTCAGGCTACCGGGGCATTGTTGACCAACATTCTCGAGCGCTACCCCGATGCGCGCCTTATCGTTGTAGGCGACTCGGTCAACGACGCCACAAGTTTTTCGCTGCTGCGACTTGGCGTGAAGGGCATCCTTTCCTACGCCGAAGCGCGGGACCAGCTCTCCCGTGCGCTCCCGCTGGTTTCGAACGGAGGCTTCTGGGTGCCGCGTTCAGTGCTCTCCGGCTTTGTCGATTCCATCCTTACCAGTCAGGGCCGCCGTCTGAAAACGGATGCGGTCACGAACCTCAGCCGCCGGGAGCAGGAAGTTCTCGATTCGCTTCTTGAGAACCTCTCCAACAAGGAAATCGCCAGCAAATTGAACATCGCTGAACGTACCGTGAAATTCCACGTGTCCAACCTTCTGAACAAATTTGGTGTTCGCCGCCGCGCCGATCTGATCCTGCTGACTTTCCAGCGCCGGCTGGCTTCTCAGGCCTGATTCCTTATTCTCTCCGCGGACCCGACCGCCGTTGTCTGGGGTTCCGATTCGCTGCGTTGGCCGTCCCCTCTGTGGTTAAATAGGGTTTTGACGGCGAACGCTTCATGGCCACCTTCTACATAGAACAGTTCGGGTGTCGCGCTACGCAGGCGGATGGAGCTGCCATCGAACGGCAACTCGGTGAGCAAGGTTGCGTCCGGGCCGCCGATCGCCTTTCTGCGGATTTCGTGGTGCTGAACACCTGCACGGTCACCGCTGCGGCGGATGCCGAGGCCCGCGACGCCATCCGGAAGATCCATGCCGCCAGACCCGCTGCACGCATCATCGTGACCGGCTGTTACGCGCAGCGGGCACCGGAAGAGATCGCAGCGCTGCCCGGCGTCAGCCACGTGGTGGGAAATTCCCACAAGCCACAAATCCCTGCCCTGGTGCAGTCGATTTCCCGGGCGCAGCCGTTCCCCGAAAGAGAGGATCCCGTCCCGTACCATGCCGCACCCATACTCAAGGGCGACATTTTTGCTCTTTCCGATGTCCTGGTCGCGCCGGTTCTCGGCGGAGAAGGGCAGCACACCCGGCCGACGCTGAAAATCCAAGATGGCTGCAATTCACGCTGCTCGTTCTGCGTCATCCCGTTTGTGCGCGGCAAATCGCGCAGCCTTCCCCTGGCTACGGTTCGGAGCGAACTAGAAAGGCTTTCCCGCGCCGGTTTCCGCGAAATCGTTCTGAGCGGTATCAACCTGGGCACGTATGGCCGGGATCTTTCCCCGCGCATTGAATTTATCGATCTGCTGCGGCGCATTCTCGGAGAAACGTCTGTCGAGCGCCTGCGCATCAGCTCCATCGAGCCCCTGGATGTGACCCGGGATCTGATCGACCTTTTCGCTTCCCAAAAACGGCTTGCGCCACACTTCCACATGCCGTTGCAGTCAGCGAGCGACCGCATCCTTGCCGCCATGCATCGCTGGTATCGCGCCGAACATTATGCGCGACGCGTCGAATTGATTCGCGAGTGCCTTCCGCACGCAGCCCTGGGAGCGGACGTGATCACCGGCTTTCCCGGTGAAACCGAGGAGGATCACACCGCGACCCTGCGTTTCATCGAGGAGCGCTCGTTCACCTATCTCCACGTATTCTCCTATTCGCTTCGCCCCGGCACACGGGCAGCCGCGCTTTCCGGACACCTCCCGGGCACCATCCTCAAGCGCAGGGCCCGCGAATTGCGCTTGCTCGGTGAGGCGAAATCGAAGGAATTTCGTTTTTCTCAGATCGGAAGGGAATTGCGCGTCCTCACCCTGCACCGCGATCCGCGAGAGAAGCCTTGGCATACTCCGGCCCTGTCCGAAAACTATCTCCCGGTGATCGTCCCCCTGGCATTGCCGCACAATCAGTGGTTGACGGTATCGGTTGCACGCCAGGAAGGCAAAGATCTGATCGCTTTGCCTCTCGAACCGGATTTGGCTGTTGCGGACGGGGCCGCCTGACCGTGCCCATGCACATTCTTGGCATATCCACTTTGGGGCGAAGCTCGGCAGTGGCTCTCATTGATGAGCATTCCGTGCTCTTCGCCATTGAGGAAGAAAAACTCAGCCGCCAGGACTCTTCGGAAATTCCGCGTTTGGCGATTGAGCGCTGCCTGTATGAAAACCATCTGAAACTCTCCGATTGCCGCTCGATCGCGCTCGCAGAACGGCCGGCAGCGGCCACGAGTTCAAGGCGCCGGCGCAAACGCCCGGCAAGATCCGCCGCGCAATTGCAATTGCACAATCTTCTCAGCGGTGGTCCGCGCCCGTCTCATTTCGATCATCATCTGTGCCATGCCGCAAGCACCTATTACACTTCCGGTTTCGACCGCGCACTCATTCTTTCCCTGGATGAAGGCGTCCACTCCCAGTCCGGAAAAGTCCTTCTCGGCGATGGCGACGAAATCCGCCCGCTCGGGACCATGAAGTTTCCCGATTCTTTCGGATGGTTCTACTCGCGGGTCACCGAACTGTCCGGTCTGCGCCCGCACAAAGACGAGCACAAGCTTCAGTGGCTCAGCAAGGACGGCCTTCCGGAGTATCTGCCCGTGTTTCGCAAGCTTTTTAACTGGAGAGCAAACGGCTTGCCGGCGCTGAACCGCCGCTACTTTGCCTCCGGGCCGGACCATCGCGGCGCTTTCGCGCCGCAGCTCTATCGCGAACTTGGCCTTTCCTCCCGCGGCCATGCGCCGAACCCGGTCGTCCGCGCCAACCTGGCGCGCAGCGCGCAGGACTATCTCGAAGAGCTGGTTCTCGAGCTCGCCGCCAACTTTCAGCAACAAACCGGAACGCAATCGCTCTGCCTGGCGGGCGGAATTTTCCTGAACGTCCTGCTGGTCCGGGCTCTCGAAACGCGCAGTGCCTTTGATCACGTGAACGTTCAACCCGTCTCCGGCAATGCCGGCACAGCGCTCGGCGCGGCGTACCTGGCGCGAAAGAAGATCAAAGGGCATTCCGGCCGCGCGCCGCTCACGAGCCTGGCGCTCGGCATGCACGCGACTTCCCAGGAAATGAAAGCGGTGCTGGACAACTGCAAGATCTCCTATCGCTACCTGTCCGGCGAAGAACAAACCGTGGAGGAAGCGGTGAGCCTGCTCCTGCGCGACAAAATTGTGGCCTGGTGCCAGGGACGCACCGAATTTGGCCATCGCGCACTCGGAAATCGCAGTCTGCTGGCCTCTCCTTTTTCGGAATATGTACTGGAAAACGTGAATCAGTTCATCAAACACCGCGAGGGTTTTCACCCCTTCGCGCTTTCCGTTCCTGCAGAGTGCGCCCGGGACTACTTCGACGCTTCACCGAACTGCCGCTTCATGGCTTCCCTGGCCGCGCTTTCCGGGCCGGTGGCCGGCCTCGAACGGTTCGCCTTTCATGGCAATGCCGTGCGGGTCCACACGGTCGAAAAGCATGCCAATCCGTTGTTCTGGAAGCTGCTGCATAAATTCGGCGAATCTGCTCCTGCGCCAATCCTGGTCAATACTTCGTTCAACCTGTTCGGCGAGCCATTGGTCACCGATCCGCGCGGAGCGGTGCGCAGCTTCTACTGCGCGGGAGTGGACGCGCTGGCTCTCGGCCCGTTCTTGCTGGTGAAGTAAACCGCCGCGGACCGACCGGATATCGGCTGCTCAACCCTCGAAGATGACCTGGGCGATGGCCTGATCCGCGGTGTGGGTGATGCTCACGGCGATGTTTTTCACTCCCAGGGCGTCGGCGATTTTCTTGGCCTCGCCCTTGAGCACCAGGGTTGGCCGGCCGCCACGTTGCCGCACCACCTCCAGGTCCACCCAGCGGACGCCGCGGCTCCAGCCCGTGCCCAGTGCCTTCATTGCCGCTTCCTTTACCGCGAATCGCCCGGCGTAACGCTCATACTTGTTTTTGAACTGTTCGCAATAGGCCACTTCATCGAGCGTGTAGACGCGCCGCAGAAAGCGCTCTTTTTGCGATTCAATCACAGCTTCGATGCGCTTGACTTCGGCGACGTCAATGCCCATGCCCACAATCATGAGGCACCCCGAGAGTGTTTTCCGGTGATCGTCAGACGGTTCATTTTTTTTCAGGGGCCAGCTCTTCCGATTATACTGTTTGGATTGTGGCCTCGAAGAAAACATCGCTGAGGAAGAACCGGACTGGTCAACCTGCTCGCCCGGCAGGATTGGCTGGGGCCATTGTCGCGCCGTGGGTTATTCATCAATCAGGCGGCCTCGAGGTGCTGCAGCTGGCCACGTTCCAGAAGCTCCCTTGGCTGGTACATGGTTTCAGCACCCGGCTTCGAGGTGCGAGCACGCTCGACGGCCAGAAAGTGCTGAACCTCGGTTTCATGGAATGGGACACCAGGGAGAATGTTGACGCCAACCGCCGGTCGTTTCAATCCGCGGCGGGGGCCAAGGAATTCACTCTCGCCCCGCTGAAGCAGTTTCATTCGGACCTTGTTGAGGTCTTCTCCGGCTTGCCCGCACGACCGAGCAAAGGCGATGCCTCTACAACGAATCGGGCCGGGGTGCTGTTGGGAGTGCAGACTGCGGATTGCGTTCCGGTGCTCCTGGTGGATCCGGCAAAGCGCGCCGTTGCCGCCATTCACGCCGGCTGGAAAGGCACCCTAGCGCGCATTACCCAGAAGGCCGTAGGCCGCATGCGTCTTGAGTTTCAGAGCCAACCCTCGGATCTTTTGGCGGCCATCGGTCCCTCGATCGGTCCCTGCTGTTACGAGGTGGGCGCGGAATTCGTGGCCAAGTTCACGGCGCAATTCGCCGACGCGGCAGAGTATTTTGACGAGGCCCGCTCGGGCGAGGAACCGAACCCGCTCCAGTGGCTCAACATGATGCCTCCGGGCCACCAGCCTCCTCCGAGGAACGTGCATCTCGATCTTCAGAAAGCCAACCGGTCGCAGCTTCTGGCCGCGGGGTTGCGTCGGCAGAATATTTTTGCAAGCGAGCTGTGCACCGCATGCCGGAACGATCTTTTCTTTAGTTACCGCAAGGAGGGACCGCAGTCAGGCCGGTTACTCTCGGTGATTGGAATAAAAAAGGAAATAGGGCGGTGGGAACCCTAGACTCACGGCTGGGTTGCAGTGTTTTTCTGCCCGAACAATTGCTGTTCGACGATCTCGGAAAGAATGTGACCGATCAGCGTATGGCATTCCTGGATGCGCGGAGTGACATCGGAAGGCACGCAGACGCATTGCTGTACGATCGACCGGAGCTTGCCTCCGGAACGTCCTGTCAGCCCTACGGTAAGCAGCCCCATTTTGTTCGCGGCCGCCACCCCATGCAGTACATTCGGCGAGTTCCCGCTTGTGGAGATGGCCATGGCGATATCTCCCGGTCGCCCCAGCGCTTCAATCTGGCGGGCGAACACCTGCTCGAAGCCGTGATCATTGGAGATGGCCGTCACCGAACTGGGGCTCTCCGCGAGGGACACGGCAGCAAGAGCGGGGCGATCGAAGGCGAAACGCCCCAGGAGCTCCGCCGCGATATGTTGGGCATCGCAGGCGCTCCCGCCATTGCCAAAAAGCAGAATTTTATTGCCCTGGCGGAAAGCCAGTAGGATGGAATCAGTGATCTTCGAAAGCGTGGTGAGAGCCGCCGCATCCGCGCGAAGCAATTCCATGGTGGCAATCGCGGATTCAATCGAAGCGCGCATCCGCGCGTCGAATTGGGGTACCTGGCTCATCAGATTTCGTAGTCTATCACGGCGGCGGAACTCCACCAGCGATTGACCAGTCGCTGCTGCCCGCGCCTAACTCGCCCGGGACGCGCGACCGCTTCCCTCAGGATAAGACCGGGAACGGCGAGGGCTGAATTTCCCTGAGCGCCAGTTGTCCGCAAGCGGCCATCACATCCCGGCCGCGCGAGTAACGCACAAACGCCGGCACGCCGCGATGGACTAGAATCCGCCGGAACTCTTCAATGCGCTTTTCACCGGACTCCCGAAAGGGCAGTTCGCCGGGATTCCAGGGAATCAGGTTCACTTTGACGTGCGCGAGCGGCCGAAGCAACTGCACGACTCGGCGGGCGTCTTCCACGGAATCATTGACTCCGCCAAGCATCACGTACTCGAAGGTGATGTGCTCCCAGGTGCGCAAGGGATACCTGCGGCAGGCACCGATGAGCTCCTTGAGCGGGTATTTCCTGTTGATGGGCATCAAGACGTCGCGTTCTTGGTCGTTCGACGCGTTCAGGGAAATCGCCAGTTTTGGCCGCACTTCTTCTTTCGCCATGCGATCGATGCCGGGTACGACTCCGCTCGTCGATAGGGTCACATGCTTCGGCGACAGCCCGACGCCCTGCTTGTCGAGCAGGATGCGCAGGGCGGCGAACGTATTCTCGAAATTCAGCAGCGGTTCGCCCTGGCCCATCAGCACCACGTTGGTTCGCGCCGCGAGCCCCGTCGCTCGCCCGGTATTGGATGTACTTGCAGCGCCCGGGGTTTCCATCCCGACTAAGGGCAGCAGCACCTGGGCGACGATTTCTCCCGGTGTCAGATTGCGGATTAATCCCAACTTCGCAGTGAGGCAAAACTGGCAGTCTACGGCGCACCCGGCCTGCGTCGAAATGCAGATGGTCTGCCGCCCCTCGCTCGGCATGAACACCGCTTCGACGGCCGCAGGTGTCATCCGCGTCTGTTCGATCGGCGCGGCAAGTCCCAGAAGGTATCGTATCGAGCCGTCAGCCGAGTGGTATTTTTGCATCACTGCAGGCATCGAAATCCTAGCATCGGAGGCCAGCTTCGATCGCAACCCCGCCGGGAGATTGGTCATTTCCGCAACCTGCAGGTTCCTCTCCCGGTAGAGCGCGTGGTAAAGCTGCGCACCGCGATAAGCCGGCTCTCCGAGTGTGCGGCAATAGGCCTGCAATTCCTCTTTGCTTTTGCCAAGCAACTCCATCGGCAGAAAATCCTCGTTCCTATTCTCTCATTCTTCGTCCATTCCTTTTGCCAGCGATGCGAGCGCAGATACGGTCGAATCGGAGGTCTGCATGGCCCAACCAGTGCTCCGGCCCGAGCCTGGTATCGTTACCGATCGTCAACCTCGAACCGTCGCGTTTCGCGCCGCAATCCCGTTCCGACAATCTGGGCCGGACAGATCTCCCTCGAGCCGGGTTTAATCCCCTCATAAAGCTGAAGTTAACCCCGGATTCATGCATCCCCCACTCGCCTATCGCCATGCCCGTCTCCGTATGTCAGAATGGTGTATGGTCTCTAACGCGCGCGATATCCATCGTCACGCTTTGCCGAACGGATTGGTCGTTATTACCGAGACTATGCAGCACGTCCGCTCTGTCTCGGTCGGCATTTGGGTTCGCAACGGTTCCCGCCGCGAAGTCCAGGCAGAGAACGGGCTGGCCCATTTCCTCGAACACATGGTGTTCAAAGGGACCGAGCGTCGCTCGGCCGAAAACATCGCCCGCGAGATGGACTCTGTCGGTGGAATGCTCGACGCCTTCACTTCCAAGGAACAAATCTGTTTTAACGCCAAGGTTCTCGACGAGCATCTTCCGATCGCCTTCGATGTTCTGGCCGATCTTGTGCTCCGCCCCAAGCTGGACTCGGGCGACGTCAAGAAAGAGCGCCAGGTCGTTCTCGAAGAGATCAAGATGGACCTGGACAATCCTGAATATCTGCTTCATGACCTATTTACGCGCGGCTTCTGGCCGGACCATTCCCTGGGCCGGCCGATTCTGGGCACGCCGGAAACCGTACGCGGCTTTGATCGCGAAGCACTACGGCTGCGCTTCCAGGACTGGTTTGCGCCGGATCACATCGTGGTGACTGCTGCAGGAAGTATCACGCACGAACAGGTGCTGGAGTTGGTCGAGAAGGAATTTGGCCACCTGAAACCGATGGTCACGCAGGAAGAAGATCCCGTTCCCACGACGGCCGCCCCCATCCAGCTCGAGAGCAAGCGCGACCTGGAGCAGGTGCACATCTGCATCGGCGTGCCGTCTTTGCCGATCGCCCATGAACGGCGGTTCGGGATCGCGGTCCTCAATAATCTTCTGGGTGGCGGCATGTCCTCGCGCCTGTTTCAGAACATCCGGGAGAAGCAGGGCCTGGCCTATGCCGTTTTTAGCGAGCTTACACCGTATTCTGATGCCGGCATGTTGAGTGTTTATGCGGGAACGGCGAAGGAAACTGTGGGCCAGGTTCTGGACATGACCATCGCCGAATTCCGTGCGATGAAGGAATCACCCGTTTCCGAGGAAGAACTATTGCGTGCCAAGAACCACCTGAAGGGCTCGCTCATGCTCTCGCTCGAGTCGACCAGTTCGCGCATGTCCAACCTGGCTCGGCAGGAGCTGTATTTCCACCGCTTCTCCTCACTCGACGAAATCCTGGCATCCATTGAAGCTGTAACGCGCGAAGAGGTACAGTCTCTGGCGCAGAAATTCTTCCAGCCGGATCGCATTGCCACCACCGTGCTTGGCCCTTTGAACGGGTTCTCTGTGGATCGCGCTCGACTTGCTTGCTAGCTGATTTCCGCGCTTCCGGGCCGTTCTTTTGCGCTTTCTCTGGTTCTGTTAAGCTTTTCTGGCCGATTATCTACCGTTCCCATGAATTGCAAGAATTGCTCTAAAGTGATTCCGGATGGTTTTGCGGATTGCCCGTGGTGCGGCGCTCTACAGACAGCACCGGTCGTCTCCCCATCCGTGACCATTGCCGGCTCAGAGCCGGCAATCTCTCCGATCCAGAATCTTCTGGTTGGGATTTCACTGCTGACCAGCGGAGCTCTGTTCGGAGCGCTCAACTACTTCGCCATGGTCCGTGTGGAGGGGTCTCTCACCCTTGCGAATTCCGGCTATTTTCTTGGCCGTTGCGCCGGTTCCCTCGGCCTGGCTGCCCTGCTGGCGTTCGGCTACTGGAAGATCCGCGGCAAGAAGCCGCGCGCGCCCGTCCAGGTTCTGGTCGTCTTCACCATCTCTTCCTTGTTGACGCTTCTCACTCTGGCCCTTCCGGCGCGCTCACCCATCCTGCGCCACGAGCAGGAGACGTTTAATCAGTTCGAGGACGATTTCAAGAACGTGAAGGACGCAAGTAAATGGAGCGCGGCCAACCGCTCTCTCATGAAAGACCTTATCTCCCGCAATCAGCAATACGTTTCTGAAATCTCGAAACTCGACGAAACTTCCACGCCACTTTACACGCCACAATCGTTCCGGGACGCGGCCACGGTTCAACAAATGATCGACCAGTTACGGACGCGACTCGCGGTTGCCGAAAAGTATGTGGATCTGGAGCCGGTCCTTTCGAGGATGAACGGATATGTGGCCGCGATCAATGCCAGTGATCAGGAAAAACAGGAATTCCTGAAGAGCTTTGCATCCACCGTCCCCGCCACGCGCGCCGCTCACAAAGTGTTGACTGATAAAGAGCAAGCCTGGCTGCAGGCCTCCCTCGACCTTTACCAGTTCGCGCTCTCAAAGACCTCAGCCTATGTTTACCGGAATGGGACCCTGCTCTTCCAACAGAGAAAAGACTCGGACCTGTTCGGTCAAAAACTCCACAAGGCGCAAATGCTCAACGCCGAGTTTCTGAAAGCCTACTGGGGCGCTCGCCAGGCGCAGCAAGCCATGCTCGCTCAGCTCGGCTCGCAAGGCCCAGCCGCGGACTCCTCACCGTCCGCGCATCCATAGCTTGGCGCCGCCCGTTTCCATCCCGTGGACTGCTCGAAGGCCTCCGTGCGGGCTGCAAATCGGTTTCAAGGCTTACGCGTGCCCTGCTGTTTTGCCGTACTTCATAAGAACAGAGAGGCAAACAGCAACGCGACCGCAATATCCAGATGCGGCTGTACGTCCAATGCAAGGCTGAAAGACCAGGCTTCGCTCAGCAGGCCCGGCTGGCTGCGTCGGCAAGCTGTCGTCTTCCGCTGCCCCCTCGAGCAAACCTTGTTCTCGATTGACGCTGTTCTCACGCTCTGCCATCATCTTGAAAGTTCTACGGACGTCGTTTTCGGGGGAATCCAATCGGCTTGCGTGTCTCCATCCTTGCGTCCGGCAGTTCGGGCAATCTCACGCTGCTCGAAACCGAACGCACCCGCATCCTTGTTGACGCCGGCCTTGGGAAACGTGAAACACTGGCGCGCCTCGCGGCCGTGAACCGGGAGATTGACTGCCTCGACGCTGTCCTGATTACCCACGAACATACCGACCATTGCAACGGTCTCCCCCAGGTTCTCGGTCTCTGGAAGACATCTGTTTATGTGACCGGCCCCACCATGGAGGCCCTGCATCGCATCCTCCCCGACACTTTCCGGAAGCGACTGCAGAGGGCCGAGACCATTGAGGCTGGTCAGCGCTTCCTGATTGGAGACATCGATGTGCACGCCTTTGCGATTCCTCACGATGCCGCCGATCCGATCGGTTTCACATTTCGCACCAACGGGTGCAAGGTGGCCATCTGCACCGACCTCGGTTACATGCCGGAACTGGTCAAGGTGCACCTGCGGGGTACTGACTGCCTGATTCTCGAATCAAATCACGACCTGGACATGCTGAAAGTCGGTCCCTATCCCTGGGTTGTGAAGCAGCGCGTGCTATCGCGTACCGGGCACCTCTCGAATCATGCGGTGAGCGAATACCTGGCTGATCCCGAGGGTTTTGATTCCCGCGCACGCTACCTGGTGCTCGCGCATATCTCGCAGGAGAATAACAATCCCGACTTGGCACGTCTTTCGGCCGAAGAAGCTCTCGGCCGTCGGCCAGCCGAAGCGTCTTTCACTGGCGAGCTCCTGGTGGCCTCGCAGCACGTTCCGCTTAAACCCCTCGAGCTTTGAAGCTAAAGGATTTACCGGGCTCTTCTCGACTATTAATTCAGTTTATCAGCTGCATTTGATTTCCGGACCACCCAAAAACGCTTCACCACTTGACTTTGCGCGGAAAATCGCCAGAATCTTCAACAACGGTTTCAGGGTTCAGGGAAGAGTGGCTTAAGGCCGGGTGTTTTTTGCGAGGGGTCGACCGGGTTTACGTCTCCTCAGAACTTGCCATTTCATTCCGGTGCAAGAACCAATTCACGCTCTAGGGGGCGAATGATGCGGCATTTTATTTCCAAGTTTTCAATCCTGACACTTTCGATCTGGTTGCTGCTTGGTGTGTCCGGCGTTTCAGCGCAGACGGGCACAACCTCGCTGCACGGCACAGTCTTGGATAAGTCTGGCGCGGCCGTGACCGGAGCTGCAGTAAACCTGACCAGCAGCGATCTAGGCGTGCATCGCAGTACCGTTTCCAACGATAACGGCCAGTATGAATTTGCCTCCTTGAAGCCGGGAACGTACATGTTGGTGGTTGAGGCTTCCGGATTCCGCAAACACGACCAGAAGAACATTGAGTTGCTGGTGAATGTCCCTACGACTCTGAACGTTACTCTCCAGGTCGGTTCGGCGACAGAGACGGTGGAAGTGTCTGCGCAATCGGAAACGCTGAATACCACGGACGCTTCGATTGGCGTGGCGTTCGGTGAAAACCAAGTTAAGCAACTGCCGCTCGAAAGCCGCAACGTCGGCGACCTACTCTCCCTGCAACCGGGCGTGGTGTACACGGGGAACAATCCAAATATTGATCAGGACACGGATACGCGCAGCGGGGCAGTGAACGGTGCGCGCAGCGACCAGAGCAACGTCACGCTTGACGGTATCCCCGTGAACCCCAAGGGTGGTTATGCGTTTCAGTCCGTTCTGCCCGTGACTCTGGATTCCGTTGAGGAATTTCGCGTGACCACTAGCAACTCCGATGCCGATGAAGGCAGTGCCGGTGGCGCTCAGGTAGCCCTGGTTACCAAGAGCGGCACAAATAATTTTCACGGTTCCGCGTATGAATACAATCGCAATTCTTATTTCAGTGCCAATGACTATTTCCTGAAATACTCTCAACTTCAAGATGGTACTCCGAACAAGCCACAGTTTTTGAATCGCAACATCTTTGGGGGCTCCCTCGGCGGTCCCATCAAGAAAGACCGGCTCTTCCTTTTCGTGAATTATGAGGCCTATCGCGATGCGGAGCAGCAGAGCGTCCTACGGATCGTGCCCACTGCCTCCCTCCGCGATGGTGTCGTCTTTTATGCTTGTGACACAACGGCGGCTGCACCGAACCCAAATTGCTCCAGCAACCCGACGGCGACCGGACTTAGCGGGAATAGCTATACTGCCAACTTTCCTGGTGCCTACGGCGGTTATGCGCTTACTCCGGGACAATTGAAAGCCATGGATCCTCTCAGTACACTGGCCGGTTACAAAGGTCCGTCAGGGCCGGATCCCGCAGTGATGGCTTATTTCAACAAGTACCCTCTGCCGAATGACTTCAGCCAGGGTGATGGAGCCAATACCGCAGGCTATCGTTTTGCAGCTGGAACGAGCAATACCAAGAACTGGTATATCGCCAAGATGGATTACAATCTCACCCAGGATGGCAAGCAACGCGTTTCGTTGACGGGAGCGCTGGCGAACCAAGATCAGGCCAACGCACCATTCCTTCCGGGGCAAGCCCCAGAAACTAGCGTCGTTAATTTCAACAAGGGCCTGATTGCCAACTACTCTGCGGTCATTACCAGCACTTTGATCAACAATTTCCGCTATGGCTTTGTTCGTGAGAGTGTCGGCACCATCGGCAATACGGATTTGGCGTGGAATACATTCCGCGGGATCGACCAAGGGATCAACTACTCCAGCGAATTCCAGCGGCCCACCAACAGCTTCTGGGATGACCTGAGCTGGACACACGGGAAGCACTCATGGCAGTTCGGGTTCCAAGCTTCCCTGATCCGGAATCCAACGACCAGCACCACAGGATCCTTTAGTAGCGGTTACACGAATGCCCAATGGCTGGATACCTCCGGCATGGCAGGCCGTCAATTTTCGCCGCTCAATCCTTCCAACAATGGATATCCTGCTGTGGACTTAGGGAGTTTCGGAACAAATTACGATAACGCCGTGACCGCCCTGTTCGGCATGGACGTAGAAGTCAATGCTCAATATAACTATGCACGCAACGGCACCACACTTGCCCAGGGAGCGCCCGTCACGCGCCATTTTGCGGAAGACGGCTACGAAATGTACGCGCAGGATCAATGGAAAGTGAAACCCACGCTCACGGTTACCCTTGGACTGCGCTACTCGCTCTTTTCTCCCCCGTGGGAGACGAACGGTCTAGAAGTGACCCCTACGGAGAGCCTGAATACCTGGTTCAACAACCGCGGGGTAGGAATGAACAACGGTGTGCCCTCCATTGACGCTCCTCTTGTTGCCTTCAACTGGTCTGGCCCCGCGAATGGAGGCACTGAGGGTTACTATGGATGGGACTACAAGGACTTGGGACCGCGCGTTGCCATGGCCTGGGCGCCCGGCTATGACTCAGGCTTGCTGCATGATCTATTCGGTGAAGGAGGCAAGAGCAGTATTCGCGCCGGCTTCGGCATCGTTTACGATCGCATCGGCGAGGGCTTGCTCGATACTTTCGATCAGAACGGTTCGTTCGGCCTATCCACTTTGCTCGTAAATGCATCTGCCGCTCAGTCTGTTGCGACAACTCCACGTATCACAGGCATGAACACTATTCCACAACTGGATAACACCGGAGCTCCCATTTTTCTTCCCGCACCCCCGGCAAACTATCCTCAGCCGTTCCCCAGTACCCTTCCCGCAGGCGAGGCCATAACCTGGGGCCTCGACAACCATATCAAGACGCCCTATTCCTACACGCTCGACCTCTCCGTCCAGCGGCAACTGTCCGGTGGGTTCACGCTGGACGTCGCTTATGTGGGAAGGCTTTCTCACCGCCTGCTCGCCCAGGATGATTTGGCGATGCCGCTGGACCCGTATGACAAGAAGGCAGGCTTGGATTATTTTGCTGCCGCGACAGCGCTGGCCAAGCTTTACCGCGCCGGCGAAACAACAAATCAATTCAATGTCAGCCAGGTACCGGCGAATGTCCAGCAATACTGGACAGACATTACTCAGCCCGTAGCACCCGGCGGTGCCTACGCAATCGGCGCGCTTAGCCCCTTTGGCTCCTGTGCGAGCAATGGCATGAACTCAACCACCAATCCTACCGTGCTGGCATTTGACCTGCTTTGTGGGAACAGTCTTAACGAGTCCCTGTCCATCTATAACATGGACATCTACGGCGTGCCGGATGCGATGAACCCGAGTAATTCGTACTTTTATCATCTTGGCAACTACACGGGTCCGAACGTTTTCTACAGTCCGCAATATTCCTCGCTCTATGCTTTGCGGACCGTAACGAACGCCGCCTATAACGCCTTGGAAATAACCTTGCAGCACAAGATGATTCATGGCATTCAGTTTGACTTCAACTACACATACGGTAAGTCCATCGACGTTGCCTCCGATGCGGAACGCGTCGGCGAGTGGGGAGGCCTGGGCGGACAGATCATCAATGCCTGGAACCCGGACTCGAACCGGGCTGCGTCGGACTTTGACGTGCGCCACCAAATCAACAGCAACTTCATCTGGGAACTGCCGTTCGGGCGCGGCCAATGGATCGCCCGGGACGCGAATCGGCTTACCAACGCGTTGATCGGCGGTTGGCAATTGTCTGGGTTAATCCGGTGGACCAGCGGTTTCCCTGTCAATGTCGATAACGGCGGCCAGTATCCGACCAACTTCCAGTTGGAGGGCAACGCCACTCTGACTTGTCCTGTTAGCACCGGCACCAATTACTCGGGTGTGGGAGGCCAAAATAACACCAACACCTATCCTAACTTGTTCGCCAACGGCGCTAACGCCGCATCGTGCTTCGGCTACACTTATCCTGGATACACCGGAGGACGTAATCAACTGCGCGGGCCCGGCTACTTCGGCATCGACTTGGGAATGTCGAAAAGATGGCAGATGCCGTGGAGTGATAAGCAGAGCCTCCAGTTCCGTTGGGAAACATTCAACATCACCAACTCTGTTCGTTTCAACGTCGTGTCGGGCTACACTTCTGGCAACCTAGCCAATGGCGCTGGGTCCAATTTTGGCAACTTCAGCGGCACTCTAACCAACCCGCGCATCATGCAGTTCGCGTTGCGCTACGAATTCTAATCTCAACCCGACCGTCGAAGACTCCGGGAACGCAAGTTCCCGGAGTCTTTTTCCTTCTGTCCCCAAGCTTCTTTCTTTCCGCAGTCCCGCATTGACACTCGCGCGTTTTTCTTCTACTTTGAAAAGACCTTGGTAGAGGTGCGGCGGCCAGGAGTAGCCGAGCGTGTTTTCCCGATCAGCATCGGGCGCTTGGCGAAAGGGGTCCGGCCCAAGGGTCAGGTCAGTGGAATCTTGCTGATCGCCGCCGAAACTGCTGCGTTCGCTGAGAGCGCCGCGGTTGGGGTTCAGGTCTAAGACCTGTTCACTGTCATCCGTGGAGCCATTCTCCCGGTTGGAGCGCTATCGAGAGGCAGACATCCGCGTATTTCTGCGCGGTCCTTCCTTTCGTTCCGCTCTCACAGAAGCCTCTCCCAGCAGGGAAACCTATGGACCTTCTTGCATTCACGCGGGCGCTTGTGGACCTCGATTCGACTACCGGCCAGGAAAAGCCCGTGGTTGACTACCTTTTTGCCTACCTTTCGCTCGTCTCCTCGCGTCATAGCGGCAGGCTCGAGCGCCTTCCTGCGGCTCCTAACCGCGACAATCTGTTCCTTACGTTCGGGGAAACCGTGGTCACGCTTTCCACCCACATGGACACTGTCCCGCCGTATTTTTCTTCTAGCGACAGTGGTACCCACATCCACGGCCGAGGCGCCTGCGATGCCAAGGGGATCATCGCCGCCATGGTTTTTGCTGCCGAAACACTGCTGGCTTCGGGAACTCGGAACTTTGGTCTGCTCTTTGTCGTCGGTGAGGAACGCGACAGCGCAGGAGCTACGGCTGCCGCTATGACCCCGCGCGGCTCGCGCTTCCTGATCAATGGCGAACCCACGGAGAACAAACTGGCGTTGGGATCCAAAGGGACGTTGCGCTACGAGCTCATGGCGCGCGGAAAATTGGCGCATTCCGCTTATCCCGAGCTGGGCCACTCCGCCATTCATTCGCTCCTCGATGCCTTGAACGATATCCGCGCGATCCCCCTGTCCACGGACGGGATGCTTGGGCCCGCCACGCTGAACGTTGGAACGATTCGCGGCGGGCGGGCTCCGAATGTTGTGGCCGACGAAGCAAGCGCGGAAATCATGTTTCGGCTCGTTGATTCTCCCGATTCTCTGCGCGACGCCGTTGCTCAAGCGGTTTCCGCGAACCGTGTCGAAGCGCGCGAAGTCCTGTTCAACCCGGCCGTTCATTTGCGCGCGCTCGATGGCCTGCCAACCACGGTGGTTGCCTTCACCACCGACATCCCCACATTTAGCGGCGCATGGGGTGAGCCATTCCTGATCGGTCCCGGCAGCATTCATGTCGCGCACACCGCCGAGGAGCGCATCTGCAAAAGGGAACTGAGCGAAGCGGTGGAAATTTATGCGCGCATGGTTCGCCAGCTCCTTGCGACCGGAGGTCTCTCTTGAGCGTTCCTCTTGTCATTGTCGGACGCGGGAAAATGGGCCGCCTGGTGGAGCAACTCGCGCCCGAATATGGCTTTGACGTTCGCGCACAATTCTCTCGGTCGAATATCGCTTCGCTGTCGCCCGAAGCACTTGAAGGCGCAGCTCTTGCGATCGAATTCACCTCTCCAGCAGCCGCTACCGGGAATCTGCCTCGTCTCGCTTCGCTCGGCGTCCGCACGGTCTGCGGCACAACCGGCTGGTATGACCATCTGCCGCAAATTCGCCAGGCCGTCGCCGAGGCGCATACCGCGCTCGTCTATGGGGCGAACTTTTCTGTTGGCGTGAATCTTTTTATGGAAATTGTCGCGAGCGCTTCCGCTCTGCTGGCAGAGCATCCCGACTACGAAGCCTGGGGCTGGGAAATTCATCACTCGGCAAAAAAAGACGCGCCCTCCGGAACTCTCGAAAAGCTTGCCGAAGAGATTCGTGGCGCAGGATTCACTGGCGCGCTGACGCTCGCTGCCAATCGCGCCGGATCGCATATCGGGACGCACGAGATCGGTTTCGATTCGCCCGCGGACACCATTACCCTGCGCCACACGGCGCGAAGTCGCGAAGGGTTCGCGCGGGGAGCACTCGAAGCCGCGCAATGGATCAACGGTAAGAGCGGCGTCTTTCCGTTTCGCGAAATCCTCGGGGAATTGCGGGGGAACGCACGGGGGGGCGCCGCGCAACCACGGTAAGAGCGGGCAATCGTTTTGCGGAAGGTCTAGGTTTGACGGAAAAGTCGTTAAAGGAGCAACCCATGTTTACCGGCACCGGTACGGCCCTGGTCACACCCTTTCGTCGCGATGGCGCGCTCGATGAACCAACGCTGCGCGCACTCGTGAAGCGGCAGATCGACGCGGGCATTGATTTCCTGGTTCCGTGCGGAACCACGGGAGAAAGCCCGACACTAACCGAAGAAGAGCGGTTGCGCATTGTGCAAGTTACCGTCGAACTTGCCAGGGGCAGAGTGCCGGTGCTGGCCGGCGCCGGCGGCTACAACACCGCCGAAGTGATTTCCCGCGCGCGCGAACTCGCCACCATGGATGTCAGCGGCATCCTCTCCGTCACTCCCTACTACAACAAGCCCACACAAGAAGGGCTGTATCAGCATTACAAGGCCATCGCGGAAGCAGTGGACCTGCCGATCGTTCTCTACAGCGTTCAGGGCCGCACCGGTGTCAACCTTGAGCCGGCCACGGTTCAGCGGCTGGCGCAGATTCGCAACATCGTCGGCCTGAAAGAGGCGTCCGGCAACGTCGCGCAGATGGCCGCTATTCTCAATTGTGTGCCGGAAGACTTCCTGGTGCTTTCCGGGGACGACGCACTCACACTCCCGCTGCTTTCTCTCGGCGGGCATGGCGTAATTTCCGTTGCTTCCAACGAAATTCCTGCCGAAATGACGCGAATGACGCATCTCGCGCTTCAGGGTGATTTCGGGGGTGCGCGCGCGATTCACCGGAGATTTCATCGACTGATGGAAATCAATTTCGTGGAGTCCAATCCCATTCCCGTGAAAGCAGCCATGGCGGAAATGGGCCTCTTGGAGGCCAGCTGGCGCCTGCCGCTGGTGCCGCCAAAGGCGGAAAACCGGGCCCGGATTCGCACGGTTCTCGAATCCCTGAAATTGGTAGAAAGGGCACATGCTGCCATCTCAAATTGAAGCGCTCTACGACGCTCCGCCAGCGTCCTTCACGGAAATGCATTTCGAGCTCTTTCGTTCGTTCAAGCGCGCGCTGAATCGCGGTGAAATTCGTGCCGCCGAGCCCGACCCCGCTTCACCCACCGGCTGGCGCACCAACGTCTGGGTGAAGAAGGGAATTCTGCTCGGGTTTCGCCTGGGCGCCATCGTGGATATGTCCATCGACGTTCGCCGACAGCCTTTTTTCGACAAATCCACCTATCCGGTGCACGAATTTTCCGCCGCAGATGGAGTGCGTATCGTCCCCGGTGGCTCCAGCATTCGGGATGGTGTATTTATCGCGCGCGGCGTGATCTGTATGCCGCCGATGTTCGTCAACGTCGGCGCGTTTGTGGACGAGAACACCATGATCGATTCCCATGCGCTAGTCGGTTCCTGCGCTCAAATCGGTCGCAACTGTCATCTATCGGCGGGCGCACAGATTGGAGGAGTCCTGGAGCCGGTGGGCGCACTCCCTGTCATCATTGAAGATGAGGTGCTGGTCGGCGGAAATTCCGGTGTCTACGAGGGGACGGTTGTGAAGCGCCGCGCCGTTCTTGGCACCGGGACCATTCTGAACCGCTCGACTCCCGTCTACGATCTGGTACGCGATACCGTTTACTCGAGCAAGGACGATCTGCCGCTGGTGATTCCAGAAGATGCCGTGGTTGTTCCTGGCTCGCGCGCCG
Source organism: Candidatus Acidiferrales bacterium (assembly GCA_963842585.1). Taxonomy (GTDB): domain Bacteria; phylum Acidobacteriota; class Terriglobia; order Acidiferrales; family UBA7541; genus Acidiferrum. Next base: position 119,146 of record CAWJHG010000004.1, on the reverse strand, counting down.
TCTCTCATCCCGCAGGAGCGAAGTGGGGACTATCCCTCCAGGCCGCTGTCATTGTGAAGTACCGTGATGAAAAAACCGGTTCGCGCATAAAGCTCGAAGATCTGCTGCGCTAATGCGGGTAAACAGGTGAGCGGGTGTGGGCCGGGGCTGGAGATCGACGAACGGACAGGGATTAGGCCTGGGAATGGTCATCGGACTTGTCGGTGGATGCAAGCACTCCAAAACCCGGCTTCCGGCTCCTCCGTCGTTGATGGAATAACGTTGAGGTCAGATGCCGGCACGAGAACAAAACCGGCAATGCTGATCAGGATATGTAGAGTGGCTGTCCTCGGGTGAGCCGAGGATCACGACTCACGAGAATGATCAGCGAAGCCCATACTTGAGGACGTGGAGCCATGCCTTCTGTCCCATGCCCAGGCTGACCGCGAGAACGGCAAGCGCTAGGAAACCCAACGTAAACAGGGAAAGAGCCGCGAGTAACTCCCGTACCAGGTAGAGGCGCATGGCAATGCCAATGCCCGCTAACCACCACAACCATCTAAGCTTGTCACTCTTTCCGATCATCTCTTGGCAGCCTCCATGGTCTGAAATTCGGCAGATGCCGAATCCCGGGGTGAAGTGCGTTCCTACTTGTCCTATTAGAAACGATGGAGAACGATTGGCCAATCGTACAGCCGGGTGACCCATATCCCCCGTTAGGGGGGCATGTCCGAGCGGAGAAGAGGTTGGGCCGGCCTTGTTTGAGGTTTTCTTCTGTCCCTGTGCCTTTGTGCCGCGGCCTTTCCCGCCTCCTCGACCGCCTTGCGAAACTGTTCTACGGTGGTCCCGCCCGGCGGTGTCCGTCCGCTTTTTGAGGTGTAATGCCGCACCTGCGCACTACCCACGGGGTAGTTCACGCCGCCTTGAAACGCGCGGCACGAATATAATCGATCGACCTGTGAGGGGCGCTTGCAGAAGGAATAGAGGACTGAAAGAGAATCGTGCTACTCACCTCGGATCGGGCTGCTCGCTGGTCGGCACCGGGCCCTTCTGTGCCTCCAATTTTGCCAGCTGCAACCGTACCTGAGCCGCGTCGTCGGCACGCGGAGCCAGCTCCAAGTACGTTCGGATTTGTGAGATGGCCGCGGGGTAGTCGTTTTTCCGGATATAAATATCAGCCAGCAAGAGATGCAGCTGCGGAAAAAGGGTGCGCAGGTCGACGTGCTCTGCCTTGAGCGCGCTCTTTTCCGCCTCTGCGATCCTGTTGAGCTCGAAATTGGCGAAGGAGTTGTAGAAATACGCCTCTGCATAATTCAGCGGATCGAGATCCACGATGTAGCCAGTGACTTTGGCCTGATTCAAAGGATCGAGGTCCAGGATATGGCCGGTAAATTGAAGGACCTCCTTCCAGTTTTGTGCTTCGAAGGCCATTGCGGCGAGCGAAAGGTAAGGTGGCAGGAACTGGGTATCAACCGTGGTGGCCTCTAGATAGGCTGCCCGAGCGTCGTCGGATCGGTGTTCCAGCTGCAGAACGGAACCCAGCTTAAAATAGGCGCTCGCATACCTGGGATAGCGCTCGATGGCCTGCTCAAAGTATTTGCGCGCAACTTCAAGCTTGCCGTGCCGCTCGGCTTGGACCCCTTTTTCATACGCCCTTAACGCATCCTTGGGCGCTCTGTAGGCGGTGACGCTCAGAGTCGTCCCCTCCACAGAAATCGCTCGCTGAAGCATGATCGGGCCCACGTCAATGGTGCTGATCGAAGTCGTGAGGTTCAAGAGGTTGACGATCCGGTAGTGGAAGCCAGAAGCAGAGGCGCGCAGTTCGCAATTCATTAACTCGAGCAGGGGAATCCCCATGGCCGAATCCGTGTTGGTCACCATGCCCTGCGGAGCCGGGTCACCGTCAGCATCAAGAAAAGAATCGTTCCTGGAACCTAGTTGCATGCTGAAATCGCCGGACGAAGACGCAAACACTTGTTGACGTGGTCTTCCGTTGCAAATCCGCTCAACCATTGCATCGTTTGGAAGGGCTGTCCCGTCATTGGTGGTAATCCGGCCAAGGAGAAACAGCACGTAATTCTCCCCTCGCTGATCGGGTTGCACCGTAGAGGCAGAGGGAGTCGTCGAGGAGTTTGGAGTGGTGGACGACGGAGGTGCAGGGGACGGACTGGGAACAGGACCAGGTGCCTTCTGCGCCCACGCGACGGGTACCAGAAGCCCCATCACGAGCGTTAGCCCGGCGAAAATGCGCCTCCGGCTGCTCACAAGTCCGTTCCTAGGGAACAAAGTTCCGAGAGGCCGAAGTCTAGAGCGCGGGAATGTTCAAGTCAAGATGGCAGAATTGGGCATGGCAGAATTGGGCAGAATTGGGTGTCGCTGCAAAGCAAAAATGTCCGGTTCCATGGAAGTCCGAGGGGCCCATGGTCGCGGAATGTGGCTGAAATGCCGTATTATTACAGTGGCTTTTCTGGGAGATGCCGACGTGATCCCACGTTACACGCGCGAAGAGATGGGCCGGGTCTGGAGCGACGCCAACCGATTCCAGAAATGGCTGGACGTCGAACTGGCGGCAGCGGAAACACTTGCCGAAGCGGGACAGGTACCGAAAGAGGCGGCCGCGTTGCTACGCGCCCGCGCCAAGGTGGACGTGGCGCGAATCAACGAACTCGAAGCGCGTGTGAAGCACGATGTGATCGCTTTCACCATGGCGGTGAGCGAATCGATCGGCGATCCGGCGGCGGCGCGCTGGCTGCACTACGGCATGACCTCCAATGACGTTGTCGATACGGCTCAGGCTCTGCTGCTGCGCGATGCGTCCCACATTATCGAGCGCGACCTGGTGCTGTTCGCCGAAGTACTGGACCTGCGCGCACATGAATTTCAGCACACGCCCCAGATCGGGCGTACCCACGGAATCCACGCCGAACCGATTACCTTTGGGTTGAAGTTGGCAAACTGGTTCGCGGAAAACCAGCGCAATATTGCGCGTTTCCGCGAGGCCGCGCAGGGAATTGCGTTCGGAAAGATTTCGGGTGCGGTGGGGAACGCGTCGCACCTGGGCCCGGAAATCGAGGAGAAAATATGCAAGCGGCTGGGGCTGCAGGTGACCCCGCTCGCGTCCCAGGTGATTCAGCGGGACCGCCATGCCCATTACCTGAGCGCGCTCGCGTTGATTGCTGCAACCCTTGAGAAAATCGCTCTGGAGATCCGGCACTTGCAGCGCACAGAAGTGCGCGAGGCGGAAGAACATTTTGGTGGGGAACAGCGCGGCAGTTCGGCGATGCCCCACAAGCGCAATCCTGTCACCTGCGAACAGATGTGCGGGTTGGCGCGGCTGGTGCGCAGCAATATGCTGGCGGCTTACGAGAATGTGGCGCTGTGGCACGAACGGGACATTTCGCACTCCTCGGTAGAACGCGTCATTCTGCCGGACTCGACGATTCTGGTGGATTACATGCTCGCGAAGATGACCGCCTTGGTCAGCCAGATGCGGGTGTTTCCCGAGCGCATGCTGCGCAATCTGGACTCGACGCATGGCCTGGTTTATTCCGGCCAGCTATTGCAAGACCTAGTGGAAAAAGGCATGCCGAGAGACGAGGCGTACAAGGCGGTGCAGGAAAACGCTATGGCGTCCTGGGAATCTGAAACCAGTTTTCGGGAGAGTGTTGCAAAGGACACGCGCATCACGAAGTACCTAACTGCTCATGAACTAGAAAACACCTTCGATCTCAAGCGGCAGTTGCGCAATGTGGACAAGCTTTTTGAGCGCGTGTTCGGTGCGCATCCGGCAGGGGAGCGCGGAGCGGCCGGAAGAGCAAAGGCAACTTGAGGGAACCGGAAATTACTCTACGCGCTGGACGTAGCGGGCTTCGGAAGTGTCTACGCGGATGCGATCGCCTTCGTTGACAAAAGGCGGGACGTTGACGACCAAGCCGGTTTCGAGAGTGGCTGGTTTCATGACCGAACTCGCAGTGGCTTTTTGGAGCGTCGGTTCGGTCTGGATGACCTTCATATCCATGGTGTCCGGCAGGTCCACACCGATGGCTTTTTCTTCAAAGAATTCGATCTTCACAATGGTGTTTGGAATTAGGTAGTACACGCTTTCGCCCAGCTCGTCTTTGGTCATCTGCATCTGTTCGTAGGTTTGCGTGTTCATGAAGTGGTAATCGTCGCCTTCCTGGTAGAGATACTCGAACTCGATCTCGTCCAGAATGGCGCGATCCACGAACTCTTCGGCGCGGAAACGATAGTCAATCATTACGCCGTTGCGGAGGTTCTTCAGGCGCGTCTGCATCGAGCCGCGCTTGTTACCCGGGGTGCGGTGATCGGTGCTGAAAACGGTGTACAGCTGCCCCTCATGCTGAATCACCATGCCGGGACGAAGTTGTGTGGCTTTTACGGTACTCATAGTTCGCGCGGCCGGAGAACGGCCGAAAACTCCCTATAAAAGTTAGATGCAAATCGCAAATTCCAGACGACGGCCCGATGGAGCGACGCGTGGAATGACACGAGGCACGCAGGGAGAAAAGGCGCTCCCAGCGCGGATAATCAGTATAAGGGGCAGGGCGCAAGCTGGTCAATCGCGCGGGAACGGGACACAAAAGCTGCCCGCTCCGGCCATCTTCCTCTGTGTCAGTGCTGTGTCAGCTTCGTGTCAGCTTCGTGTCAGCTTCGTTGACTTGGTTTATGTCCCACCATAAGATGGCGAAACCATGACCAGCTCCGATTCGCTGATTGGCCAGACCTTCTCCCATTACCAGATCGTGGAACGCCTCGGCGGAGGCGGCATGGGGGTGGTGTACAAAGCGGAAGACACGCGCCTGCACCGATTTGTCGGACTGAAATTCCTGCCGGACAACGTGGCCAAGGACCCCCAGGCGCTTGCCCGTTTTCAGCGGGAGGCGCAAGCCGCTTCAGCCTTGAATCATCCAAATATCTGCACGATTTACGACATTGGCGAGTCGGACGGCAAGGCCTTCATCGCGATGGAATTCCTGGACGGCCAGACTCTGAAGCACCTGATCAGCGGCCAGCGATTTGAATTGGAAAACCTCCTGGACCTGGGAATTCAGATTGCCGACGCACTCGATGCAGCACACAGCGAAGGCATCGTGCACCGCGACATCAAGCCCGCCAACATCTTCGTCACCAAGCGCGGGCACGCCAAGATTCTGGATTTCGGTTTGGCCAAAGTCGCCAACCCGAAAGTGAGCAGCGGAAAAGTCGACACCATGGCCACGATGGGAGTGGACAGCGCTCAATTGACCAGCCCGGGCACGGCGCTCGGCACGGTTTCTTATATGTCGCCAGAACAGGTTCTCGGGAAAACGTTGGACGCGCGTACGGATCTGTTCTCGTTTGGGATCGTTCTTTACGAGATGGCCACGGGCTATCTTCCGTTCCAAGGGGAAAGCTCCGGCGCTATTTTCGATGCCATCCTGCACAAGAATCCGGTCGCACCGGTCCGGCTGAACAGCAGCCTTCCGCCGGAATTTGAGCAGTTGGTTTACAAGTCGATGGAGAAGGACCGCGACCTTCGATACCAAGGCGCCGCGGATATGCGCACCGACCTGAAGCGGCTGAAACGTGACACCAGTTCCGGGCGCGTAAACGTCGCCAGTGGCACCTTCGCGTCTGTGGCCGACTCGGGGTCGAGCGCGGTCGGGGCCGCACATTCGAGCGGGGCCATCCCGGCTGCCATTCCGGCGAAAAGCGGCATTTCGAAAACAGCCATGGTGGCAGCGATTGCCATGCTGGCGCTCGTGGTGGTTGCGGGTTTTGTACTTCGTTCGTTTTTTGCGCACAGTGCGCCCAAGCCATTCCAGCAGTATTCCATCAGTCAGGAAACCAACTCCGGAAAAGCCAGGCTTGCGACCATCTCCCCGGATGGGAAGTACATTCTGATTGTCATGCGCGAAAACGGGCTCGAGAGCCTGTGGCTGCGCAATTTGCCCACCAACAGCAACACCCAGGTTGTTGCGCCATCGCCCGCCGCGTTCGCCTCCCTGTCCTTCTCACCCGACGGTAACTACCTTTACTTTCGGCAGGACGGTGACAAGACCGGACTCTTCCACGTGTTATATCGCGCGCCGGTGCTCGGTGGAACTCCAAAGCAGCTGGTGCGCGACGTGGACGCGCATCCGGTGTTTTCTCCCGACGGCCAGCGCATCATCTATATCCGCTGCAACAGCCCGGAAGCCAACAAATGCCGCTGGCTTTCCGCCAATCCCGACGGGAGCGGCGAACAGACGCTGTTCATTCGAGACGGGGGAATTCCCGAATGGCTCAGCTGGTCCCGGGATGGCAAACGCGTCGCCTTCGGACTGGCTTTCACCAATGACAAGGAACGTCAGACCATCGGGATCTTCGATGTAGCTAGCAATCGAGAGGTGCCATTTGCCAGCTTTCCGGATAAACACATCTTTGAAGTATCCTGGACCCCGGACGGGCACGGATTGCTGGTGTGCTACTCGGACAGGAGTTCAAGCTACCGCCGGGGCCAGATCGGGTATGTTTCCTTTCCAGAAGGAAAGCTCGAAACACTCACCAACGACACGAACAATTACCACAGTTTGAGCCTCTCGGCCGACGGGCGCACCCTGACCACCATTCAATCGCAAGTTGAAAATCAGCTGGATTTGCTTCCCGCAGAGGGTGGAAATTCGAACGAAGCTGTTCCAGGGTTAGCGAAGGAACTCCAGCAGGTACGGCAAGCGGCCTGGGTGAACGACACCGAAATCCTGCTCATTCTGCCGGACAAGATACTGCGGTCCAGTCTTGACGGGACCAAGCAATCCGAGCTTTTCAGCGACAGCTCTTCAAGCTTAAACCTTGCGGCGGTTTGCCGAGCAGGCCGGTCGATTGTCGTCGGCATCCAAGGCCGCGAGGGTCGAAGTTCCATGAATCTCTGGAAAATGGATACCGACGGATCCAACCTCAAGAGGCTGACCGAGGGAGAGGACGACGTCGCACCGTTGTGCGCTCGGGGAGACAGCAAGTGGGTCTATTACTTTGCCGCAGGCGCCAATGCCAACCAGTGGATGCGGGTGCCTCTGGATGGCGGGAAAGCGGAAGTTCTGCCAGTGAGTGGCGTACCCGGTTCCGCGACCTTCCTCATCTCCGGAGTTTCCCGAGATGATTCGATGCTTATTACCCCGACGTCGACACCGGACACAGCGGGAGGCGGTTACAGGAAAGGGTTTGCTATCTTCAGGACCACCTCACTTGCCACACCGCCCCAGATGTTCGATTCCGAGCCGCGGATCGCCCTCGGTAGCAGCGTAAACAGTCCAACGTTCAACCCAGATGGGGCGGCGGTGGCCTACCCGATCCGAGGGGAGAACGACGAGTTCAACCTGTGGATGCAACCACTGGACGGAAAACCGGGCCGCCAGATCACCCATTTTCCTTCCGAGCATATCTTTTGTTTTGACTGGTCGCCGGACGGGAAAAAACTGCTGGTCGGACGCGGGCATGTCGAATCGGACGTCGTCCTGCTGCGCGATACTTCCAAATAAAAGGTTCGCCGTCCCTACAGGCTAGTGTTTCGCGTCCGCAGCGCGGCGCTCAGCGGCGTCGGCCATAATCTTCTCGATCTGGTCGACAGAGCGGGGAAGGCGCTGACTGAGGAGCTCGTAGCCGGTTTCCGTGATCAGCAGGTCGTCCTCGATGCGCACACCGAGATTTTCTTCGGGGATGTAAATGCCGGGCTCGATCGTGAGTACCGTCCCAGGCATGAACGGTCGGCACAAATCGCCGGGATCGTGCACGTTCAGGCCGATACTGTGTCCGAGGCCATGAATGAAATACTGGCCGAGTGGCTTGCCGTGCTGGTCTTTGCCGTGCGTGTTGATGTAGTCGTAGGCGATCTTGTAGACGCTTTTGTCACCCTTGCGGCACATATCCATCCCCGGCTTCAGAGCCTGGATCGCCGCATTTTGTGCGCCGAGGACAATTTCGTAAATCTCGCGTTGTCGCGGCGTGAACTTCCCGTTGGCAGGAATGGTACGGGTAATGTCCGCGGCGTAGCCGGAGTATTGCGCGCCGACGTCCATGACTACGATGTCGCCGTCCTCTATCTTGCGGGAGAGTTTGTCGTAATGAAGCGCCGTGGAATTCGGGCCGGCGCCCACGATGGGGGCATAGGCTTCCGCTTCCGAACCTCCCATGGCGTGAACCTCCACCATTTTGGCGGCAACCTGATACTCCCATAGGCCAGGGCGCATCATTCTCATGGCTTCGAATTGCGCGTCGAGAGAAAGGTCGATCGCTTGGCGAAGCAGCGCGAGTTCGGAAGGCGATTTGATCAAGCGCAAATCGGCAATGCTGGAGCGAATGTCCTTAATGGTCGCGGATGGGGCGGCCTGCTTCAGCCAATCCTCGGTTTCCTTTTCGTGAGGATAGCCTCCCATCTCCTTCTGGAAGGGCAGGACGGTATAAATGGTGGGATAGATCTTGGCAAGCCTCTCGACAGTAGCGCGGAGCTCCGGCATGGGTTTGACGAGCGCGAAACCCGTACGCTGCTCGATGCCAGGATCAGTCGGAGACATGCGTAGGCCATTCCACTTTTCTCTGCGCGGATCTCTCGGAGGAAGAAACAGGATCTGACGCGGGCCCGTCCAGTCGTCGTTTTTTGCTTTGTTGCCATCCGGGGGGAGAAGGATCAGGGCAGCTTCCTCCTCGTTGTGGCCGGTCAAATAGTAGAAGTTCTCGTCCTGGGCAAAGATGTAGGTTTCCGATTCCTCTTCGCGGCCGGTGTAGCCCAGCAGGATGATGGGCCCATCGATGTTGGAAGCAAGTTTGGAGCGGCGTTCGGCATAAGCGGAGTTGGGCTCGCGGTCACGGCGTTGCTGAGCGGCGGCAGGGGAGAGTGCAGAAAGAATCAGCGCAAGAATGGCGAGTAGCCGGCGCGCTGGCGCTGCCAGCCCGGAATCCCCGCCGAATGTCAGGCCAGCCCTCAGACGACAACTCATCCGTTCACCTCTAGTTGGTTCGGCAAGCAAAAGAGCAAACATAAATTGTACCGTATGCACGGAAGATGCGGCCAGCCGGGAGCGCAAGATCGTTCTGGAGAGCTTGTTATTCTTAGGTTAATAGTTCGGCAGGTGGCGCGAACCGCAAAATGAGCCTGAGGCGAGCATCGGCGGGAGTTAGGATAAAGAGAAAGACCGGCTCGACCCACCGGAGGAGCCATGGAACGGGAAAGACGCCGCACACCCAGATACGTCTTCGTCGCCAGCGCAGAGTTGTACGAGGAACAAACGGATTCGCGTGTGGTCTCGCGGGTGAGCGAATTGAGTCTGCACGGCTGCTATCTGGACATGATGAACCCGTTTCCACCGGGCACGATCGTGCTGCTGAAAATTTCTTCCGGCGACCTGACGTTCCAGTCAAAAGCGAAAATCATCTATGCAACGCCGAATGTTGGCGCAGGTGTGGTGTTCCTGGATGTGGAGCCGAAGTTCGATTACATGATTCGTCGCTGGATGGACGACGCGTCGAAGGCTTGACTCCTATTGATCCGCCTTGTAGCCAGGGCCGCGAAGGGCGCGCCCGGGGCGTTCCTCGGTGATGTGGCCATCCCAGACTACCGGCCGACCATTCACAAAAACATATTTCACCCCGATAGAGTATTGAAGCGGGTCGTTGTAGGTGGCCGGATCCTTGATGTCCTTGGCATCGAACACCGCGATATCCGCAATCATACCGGGGCGGAGAATGCCGCGGTCGAGCAGGTTAACGCGGGACGCGGCCAGCGAGGTTATTTTGCGCACCGCTTCTTCGAGAGGCATGGTCTGCTGTTCGCGCACATATTCATCGAGGATGCGCGGGAAGGTACCAAAAGCCCTCGGGTGAGCCTTGGTTTTGCTGAGCGGGCCGTCTTCGGCTTGCGCGGCAGAATCAGAACCGAAGGCGACGAGTGGGTTGGAGACGGCGGCGCGAACATCGGCTTCGTCCATGATGGAAATGACGACGGAGCTGTCCCCGCGGTCCGCTATGGCGATGTCCATGGCGGCGTCCTTCGGATTTTTGTTCATCTCGCGACCAATTTCCTCGAGCGTCTTCCCTTCGTACTTGACGAGTTCGGGATTGACCACTTGGATGAGCAGGACTCCGGAGGGACCTCCGGAGCCGCGCCACTGGTTTTGCCATGTGGAGCTCGGTTCATCCATCTCTTTCTGGGCGCGGGCGCGCTCGACCGGATCTTTCAGGCGGGCGATCATCTTGTCGGTGCCCCCTTCAGAGACCCAACTCGGAAAACAGGCAATCAGACTGTTCGAGCCGCGGGTGTAGGGGTAAACGGTTGCGGCAACATCAATGCCGCGTGCGCGAGCCGTTTCGATCCGGTGAAGCACTTCGGGTATCTTGCCCCAGTTTTCACTGTAAGCGGTCTTTAGATGCCAGATGGTGGTGGAGATTCCGGCCTGCCGGGAAATCGTGAAAACCTCGTCCAGAGAGGTAAAGATCTGGTCCCCTTCGGAACGTTGATGGGTGAAATAGACGCCGCCAAATTTGCGTGCGACTTTCGCAAGCTCCACGATTTCGTCGGTGGAGGCAAAAGTGTCAGGGACGTACTGGAGAGCGGAGCTGAGGCCAAAAGCTCCTTGCTGCATGGCTTGGGCGACCAGTTGGCGCATCTGGCCCAGCTCGGCCGGGGTGGCGGGACGGTTGTCTGAGCCCATCACGTAGTTGCGCAAGCCCCCGGCGCCGACGAAAGTGCCCAGGTTGATGGCCGACTTGGTGCGCTCGAAGTGTTTGAAATAATCAGCAAGAGAATACCAATCGAGCGAGACATTATATTTCTTGGCAACATCTTCCATATCTTTGCGCAAGCGGTCGTTGACCGGCGCGATTGAGCTGCCTTCGCCGGTGATCTCGGTGGTGACCCCTTGCGTGATTTTGCTGGCGGCGCGATTGTCGACCAGAATGTAGAACTCCGACTGACCTTGCAGATCGATGAAACCAGGCGAAACCACTAAGCCTGTTGCATTCACTCTCTTTGCGGCGGAGGCTTTGCTGAGGTCGCCCATGGTAACGATGCGATCGCCGACAATCCCGATGTCGGCGGCAAACCAGGGGGAGCCGGTGCCATCGATGATATGAGCGCCGGAAATGATGAAATCATAAGCCGGGTTTTGAGCATGGCAACCGGGGGCAAAAAGGAGAAAGGCGAGACTCAGCAGCAATCCGAAACGAGAATTCCGTGGCATGGATGACCTCAGTGAAATAGGGACGCGGGGATAATACACCAAATGGGCAAGATGGCCAGCCTGGTCTACTTCAGCTCGATTTCAACAATCTGTCCTTCGCTTGTTCCCTCGTTGGTGAGCGAGTGGGTCACTTTACCGTCTATCCAATGGAAATCGCCGGCCTGAATTCCTTCCGAGGAGGATTGCCCGTCTGGAGCGGTCATTTTCAAAGGCATTTTGTTGATTGCCACGATCAGATAGGGCCGGTTATGGGTGTGCATGGGTGAACTCGTGCCCGGTACCAAAGTCCAGGTGTAGATGCGCGCGCTGGGATTTTCGGCGGTCACCGGTCCGGCAAGAGAGGTGGAAGGTTGTTGAGGCCGCTGCAGAAATTCGACGTCTAAAACCTCGAAAACGCCCGGCCCCAAATTATGAACGCGGTGAACAAAGGGTGCGCCGTTCAGAGTGGATGCGGAGATGCTTCCGGGTTTCAGCGGAGTCGATGGCCCCTCGGCCTCATCCGGCTTCTGCTGTGTGAAGGTGGTGGTGGACAGGCCGATGGAAGCGCGGTCGTAGGAATGAACGTGGAATAGAGTTTGATCGCCCGGCTGGACAGTGGCCACCATGACCAGGACGGAGTCGTTCCTGAGTACCGTGTGATGGTGCGGTTCCTTTTCGACAGGAACCGTCGCGGGATCGGCGGATTTCTGCGCGGCAAAGGGAGAAACAGAGAGAATCAGCAAAGGCAGGAAGAACAAGAATTTCATGGCACGCTCCTGAACACTCCGGAGACGGGGATCATCCTACAACGTTCCTTCGTTCCAGGAAAAGAATCTGCCCGACTTCAGGTTCGCGGGGAGGGAAGAGACCGCAGCACCGCGAAGTAGTGACAGGTGCTGCCGGCGAGGACAAAGAGGTGCCAGACCACGTGACTATAGGGGAGGCGTTTCCAGACGTAAAAGATGACGCCAGAGGAATAGAAGAGCCCGCCGGCGATCAGCCAGAGCAAAGCGGCGGAGGGCACATGGGCAAGAACGGGTTTCGCGGCGATGATGACCAGCCAACCCATGGCCAAATAAACGGCCGTGGAGAGATGCTCGAAATGGTCCACAAACCAGAATTTGAAAATGACACCCGCAACAGCCAGTCCCCAGACCACACCGAACAGTGACCACCCCCATGCGCCACGCAAATTGAGCAGCAGGAAGGGAGTATAAGTTCCGGCGATCAGGAGGTAGATCGCGGAATGGTCGAATATTCTTAACGCCCGCTTCAGGCGGGGCGAGAGGACTGCGTGGTAGACGGTAGAGGCTGCATACAGGCAGATCAGCGTGGCGCCGTAGATCGAGCAGGCAATGATGTGGCTGGCACCGCCGCGGAGGATGGCCAGGATCAGCAAGACGACGAAGCCGGCAACGCTTAGCAGCAGGCCAATACCGTGAGTGACAGCATTGGCGAGTTCTTCGAGCGTGATGCGGTTCGGGAGCTTGGATGAGGGTGTGACCATACCTATTGGATAGAGTGCGCCGCCGGGATGGTGGTGACAAGGCAAATATCCTCTTTGTTACCGAGCGCCATCCCCACGTGAGCGAAGTCTCTGGCTTGAACTCTACCGGCACCGCACTGTACCGTGCCGCATTCGCCCCCGTTTCCAGCTATCCCGCCTGGGATAGTCAGCACGGCATGACGTGCCAAGCATATAAAACGACAGCCGCCTCGCTGGCCAGCGAGGGATATGCGACTGCGTGGCTTCAGTCTTACGTCTCGAACGATGGAACCCGTCGCTATCAGGCAACTTGGGTGAAATGGTGATCACCAACCGAGACCTGTCGCGCAGCTCCCCATAAACGGGCCAATATTGAGCTCCTACATCCCCACAGCGGTTCGCGAACTCGCTGCTGATGCCTGCTTGCTGCGCTCTTTGTAGAAGTCGATCTGTTGCAGCAGTTCCTCCTTAGCTAGTCTGGCCGTCTATTGAGCGGAGTCGGATTCCATGACACCTGGGGTCACGCTAGAGATGAGTTAATCTGCTTCTGGAATGAACTCGGTGTAAAAACCTGAATTCGGGATTACCTCGATGACCATTCGAAGGATGCAGGGGTCTTGAGGAGGAGCTTCGTCGCCTATCTGGTTCTCAATGGCCAAAAACCACAATCAAGGCTCCAGACACAAAACAACAACAGATCTATGCACGGTGATGGTGTGGCGAGAGCCTTGCAAATAAGACCGATACCGACGTCGAGGAGAGTCCACTGGGCGAAGTAAAGCACAGCCTGTCCCAGAGCGAGTCTCAACCCGATGTTCGGGTTCACGAAGTTGTGCCGCACAGATGCGCAAACCACGAAAATGCCAAGGAGAACGTCGAAGCGCGCACCTTTCGTAGTGCCTCATCCGCCCTGACCTAGCATTGTGAAAATTATGGCGCCAACCAGGATCGATCGGAAAGTTACGATGAGTCCGATCGGCTCCCAAAAATTGCGGTAATTGTTGATGCATCTCGCTGAGTGGCAAGGTGTGAGAGGGTTTTCCGTTGCCACGCCCGATGGTGTCCGAGATTCCCACCGACACTGCCCAAGTTACGCCATGCTGCGATGAGCGCCGTCCATCCCAAACGTTCATCCAGCGCGCGCACGGAAAGGAAAGCGCTGGCGGAGGTGACGCGAGAACCTTGGAAATCAACCCGCCAAAGACGGGTAAGACGAAAGCTGAAATGGCTGATTTTGTCTCTCGACCCACTGGGTCGAGCCTCGAAAGAGCTTGTTTTGCTCTCAAAGCCGCCTGGAGACTGACGTTGACGCGATCCGAGAAGCGCTTCCTCAGAGCTCAAATAAGGAACGAGGGTGGAAGGGCTCCACGAACCTGCAATTGCCGCATGCATGCGACCGCGACACCCCGGAGAGAAGCGTCAAGAGTCACAGCGGGAAAGCAATACCGATCATTGCCGGAGCTAGAAACCAGGAGCGCCGGTCGAAGCGGGACGAATTTCCGGTGCATTCACACCGAAACGGAGGTGGGCAAACCAGGACTGGCTGAGAGACATGAAGCCGGTGTAGAGATAGCCCCAGACGAAGAGGAGAAGGAAAGGCACCGTGGCATAGTTTTCGTTCAGGATGGCGTACAGCACGGCCAGAGCGAAGTACAGGCCGAGGGCGATTTCGAAGTACGGCATCCAGCCGGATTTGTTTTTGTATTTCTTGGCTGCGAAAGTGCCGGATTTCCCCTCGATCTTGAATTTCGGAGTGCGGGCAAATTCGGTTTGCTTGCCGAAGATGGCTTCGAGCACGGCCTGCGCGTTGCGCACGCTCAGACCGATGCCGGTAGCCATGACGAATGGCATATAGAGAAAGGTCGACATCCAGGACTTGGGGTGCAGCTCTTTTTGTGCGGCCAGATAGAAACTGGAAATGGAGCAGGTGGAGGCCAGGAACAGCGGAAGATCGATCACCAGCATTTGGAACCAGCCCTGATAGAAGCGCACGATCATGGCCGGCAGGAGCATGGTGGAGAGCAGCACCATGAGAGGATACGAAATATTGGCGGTGAGATGGAAAAACGCTTCAGACTTGACATGCCAGGGCACGTCGGAGTGAAACACCTTTGGCAGAATTTTCTTAGCGGTCTGCATCAGCCCTTTGGCCCAACGGGCTTGCTGGGCCTTGAAGCCGTTCATGTCCACGGGAAGCTCTGAAGGGCACTCGATGTCCGGTAGATACAGGAACTTCCAGCCCTTCAGTTGCGCGCGATAAGAGAGATCGGTGTCTTCGGTGAGGGTATCGTGTTCCCAGCCGCCGGCCGCATCGATGGCCGCGCGGCGCCAGACGCCCGCGGTGCCATTGAAGTTGAAGAAAGTGCCGCGGCGCGAGCGCCCCCCGTGCTCGATAACGAAATGCCCGTCGAGCAGAATGGTTTCGACCCGGGTGAGCAGGGAGTAGTCGCCGTTGAGATAGGTCCAGCGCGTTTGTACCATGCCGATATTGGAGCCGCCAGCGGGATTGACGAAATGAGGGATAGTGCGGCGCAGGAAATCGGCCGGCGGGATAAAGTCCGCATCAAAAATGGCAACGAATTCGCCTTGAGCGGTCTTTAATCCATTTTCGAGGGCCCCGGCCTTGTAACCCTCGCGGTTGGTGCGATGAATGTACACAATGGGCAGGCCCTGAGCGGCGTGGCGTTCGACGCAGCCGCGGGCTACATCGCGCGTTTCGTCGGTGGAATCGTCGAGCACTTGAATCTCGACGAGTTCGCGAGGGTAGTCGAACTGGGAGACCGCGTCGACCAGGCGTTCAATGACGTAGCGCTCGTTAAAGATGGGAAGCTGTATGGTAACCTTTGGCCAGTGCGCCACCGGTGGCGGCGGCGGGGGCACATTCTTGCGATAAGCGAAGTATTCGTAGAGAAGCACATAGCGGTGCATACCGTACGCTGCCAGGATAAACAACACGATGAAGTATGGGATCATCATCGCCAGGTCGAACGCATTGGCGTGATAGACCCCACTAAAGGTCCGGTCGGTAAGTTTGTGCCAATAGTGACTGAGCGGATTCTGTTGTGCGGCGATCAGGAATGGAGCGAGAGTCAGCAAGTCTAAAGTTTCTCCGAATGCATTCTGAATACAATCGAAATCGGTGGAAATGGTTGTGGCCGCTGGCGGCAGGCCTGGTGATGGAAACCTGCTTCCTGCAGATGCACAGCCTGTACTACCTGAAAAACCATGCCATCCAATTCATCGAACTGGCGCTGGCCGCAGGCATTTTTTACCTGATAGCGTTATACGGGTTTTCTCGAACGCAGGCCACACGCGGTACCACCATTCTACTGATTTTTGCGGCGATTGCATTCCGTGCACCGCTTTGGCCCATGGAGCCGACTCTTTCCGACGATCTGCAGCGCTACCGTTGGGAAGGGAAGGTGCAGGCCGCGGGCTGGAATCCGTACGCGATCGCCCCGGACGATCCGCGACTGGGGCCCCTGCGTGACAAATATTACGAAATCATGCCGGGTCGCGAGTTGCCTGCAATCTACCCACCGGTCTCGGAATTGGTGTTTCGCATGGCGTGGAGGTTTTTTCGCGGGCCGATTGCGTTCAAGGCGCCGTTTGCAGCTGCCGACGTGCTGGTCGTTCTGTTATTGGCATGGATGTTGCGGCGCGAGAAAGACCGCAATTTCCGGCTGGCGGTATATGCCTGGAACCCCCTGGTCATCGTGGAATTTGCTGGCAGCGCACACAACGATGTTCTGGCGCTGCTCGGAATTGTCTTTGGCCTGGCGCTGATAAAGAAATGGCCGGCAATCGCCAGTGCGCCGATCGCATTGGCGATGATGGCAAAAGTGTTTCCGGCGGTGCTGCTGCCGGTGTGGATCCGCCGGGCCGGTTGGCCGGAAAAGAAAGCCGGATGGTGGGCGGCAGTGCTGGCTGGCCTGGTGGCCCTGACGGTGGTGGCCCCGTATTGGGGCGCGCTCGGAATGTTGCGCGTAAACATGACCTACTACGAGGCAACCTGGAAGAATTACCACGCGAGCCTGTACACCGTGATCGATTGGCTGACCGGTGGGAACACCAGGATTCCTGCACTGGTGGGCGTGGGAGTGAGCTGGGCACTCGCGTTCTGGTTGGCGTGGAAGAAATCCGAGCCTGCGCGTGCGGCCTATCTGCTGATCGGGACAATTCTGGCCTTCGGACCTAACGGCTATTCGTGGTATTTCACCTGGATCGTGCCGTTGTTGTGCTTCTTTCCAAATCCAGCGTGGCTGATGCTCACCGTCCTGCAGTTTCTTTCCTACAACGTCTTGATCGGCTATGGGATCCTCAGCGTATTTCGATTTGACCCGCGGATGCAGTGGCTGGTCTATGCACCTTTTTATCTCTTGTTGCTGGCGCAGTGGTTCGTTTCATCCAAACGCGGGCCGCGAAGCCACGATCCTGGCGCCCAGGTACCTTCCGAACTCCCCGAGGAATATTGTCCGACTTGACCATGGCTACCCGCACCGCAGAGATGAATCCTCCCGGATCATTGTGGGAAATTGCGAAGGAATTCCTGCGCCTCGGTTTCGTGGCCTTCGGCGGACCGCCGGTTCACTTCGCGATGATGGAAGAGCGATTTGTTCGCAAGCTTAAGTGGCTGAGCCGTGAACGATTTCTGGATCTGGTGGGCGCAGTGAATCTGTTACCAGGTCCAAGCTCAACAGAGTTGACCATTTATTTGGGCGAGGTGCGCGCCGGACTTCCCGGGCTGATTCTCGCGGGATCCTGCTTCATTCTTCCGGCCGCGGTGCTGGTAGTCGGTCTGGCTTGGGCCTATGTGAGATTTGGAGGCCTACCGCAGGTGGAGGGGCTGCTGTTCGGAATCAAACCGGTGGTGGTGGCACTGGTTGCGCCTGCTCTATGGAACCTGTCGAGGGTGGCTCTGAAAAATGCGGGGCTGGCTGCACTTGCGCTTGCCGTGGTGGTTTTGGCGGTTCTTGGCGTGAATGTCATCACCCTGCTTGTTGCCGCCGGAATTCTCTGGATGTTCATCCGCGAGGGGAGGAATTTCGCGCAAAAGGGAAGCACCGCCGGAGTGGTTGGATTTGTTTCCACGGGCGCCGGCGGCTCGATCGGGTTACTGCCGGTGTTTCTTTATTTCCTGAAAATCGGAGCGGTCGTTTTTGGAAGCGGCTTCGTTCTGCTGGCCGTGCTGCGCGCGGACCTGGTGGTGCGGTTGCATTGGCTGACCGATGCGCAGTTACTCGACGCCATTGCCGTCAGCCAGGCTACGCCCGGCCCGTTCTTCACCGTGGCCACATTCATCGGTTATTTGCTCGGAGGCTGGAAGGGGGCGGGGCTCGCGACGGCAGGGATGTTTCTCCCCGCTTTCCTTTATGTAGCGGCCACGGCCAAATTCCTGCCAAAGCTGCGCAGGTCGGCATGGGCGAGTGCGTTTCTGGATGGGGTGAACGCCGCGGCTGTCGCTCTGATGGCTACGGTGGGCTGGCAGTTTGCGCGCGCGGCGCTGGTTAATGTGCCGGCCGTAGCTCTCGCGCTCGTCAGCACAGTTCTGGTTTTCAAGTACAAGGTCAATTCTGCGTGGCTGGTGGTCGGCGGCGCCGTTGTCGGCATTCTGCTGCAGGCAATTGGCCGGACCTAGGGACGAGCTTCGATCGCACCCAAATCAAGGCACCAGGACGATTTTCCCGAAGGCCCCCGGGGCCAAGACGTCCTGATGAGCCGTGGAAGCATCCTTCAGAGGAAGCTCCTTGCCGACGATTGGGCGGAGAGTATCGTTTTCCAGGCCCGCGCCGATGGCGGCGTGAATCTCGGCAGATTCCTCTTCCGTAGCGGCCCACAGGGTGAAACCGCGGACAGCAGCGCGGCGGGACATGAGTTCGCGCGGGTTGATGCTAATTTCCCCACGATTGCCGATCACGATGACGCGTCCTCGGATGGCGAGTAGTTTGAGGTCGGTGGCCAGGTTCACATTGGCCAGCATTTCAAGGATTATGTCCACGCCGCGGCCTCCGGTTACTCTCAGAATTTCTTCCGAGATACCCGCTTTGCTGTGATCAAACGCGTGGTGCGCGCCTTCTTTCTTGATCAGCTCCAGGCCTCGTGCTGTGCCGGCGGTTCCGATCACGGTGAGTCCCTGGGCGCGAGCAAACTGCACGGCAGCGATGCCTACCCCACCACTGGCGCCGTGGACCAACAGTGTTTCTGCCGCGCGCGCGCCTGCGTGATGATGCAAGGCCGTGAAAGCTGTGCCATAGGGCACCCACAAGCCGGCTCCCTGAGCGAACGAAATCTTGTCGGGCAGCGGATAAACCTGCGATTGTTCGGCCAGGGCGTATTCGGCGTAGGCACCCGTCACAGTTCTTGCCGTGTAGACACGATCGCCGGCCTTCACCTTTTTCACGTCACTGCCGAGCGCTTCCACAGTACCGGCAGCATCGGACCCGGGTGTGTATGGCAGCGACGGCTTGATCGCATAGGTGCCGTTGCGCATGTACGTGTCGTAGGGGTTGACTCCGGCGGCATGCACACGCACCAGGACCTGACCGGCTCCGGGTTTGGGAGTGGGAATCTCCTGGAGCTCCAGAACTTCCGGACCGCCGAAACGATGAACTTGAATGGCCTTCATGGGATTTTTCTCCGACCGGAATATATTTCACCGCAAAGGGAATTGACCGCAAAGCGGCCTTGCCGCACAGCACGAGAAAAACAGAACAGCTTCAGAAATGATCGTCATGGGCTAGGGACAGCACTTCTGTGTCCTTCACACCGCCCGATTGCGCCCATGCCGTAGTCTGCCAATTGTCCTTGCCCTTTTTCTCCGGAATCCAGGCCGGCAGCGATTGGCTGAGGTGTTGGGCCAGACCGAGCACGTACGGTTCATACATCCGCCGGAGTTCCATAAGCCTCTCTCCCGCTTCGGGAGTGGCACTGAGCGCTGTGCCGTGCTCGGCTAGTTTAGTGCGCAGCCTCTGCAGAACCTCCGGCGGCAAGCGGTCCGATTGCAGGGCCCGGGGCGTGGCGCCAAAAACCTGACAGAGGTCGACGACGGCGTGGCGCGCGATCGCGAAAGTGAGTTCGGCCTGCTTGGCGCAAGCGCCTTCGATGCCGGCAATGGCTAGGGCGCAGGTGTCCAGAATAGCTGTGAGCGCGCCAATCCAGGACTGATTATCGTGTTGCGAACGGAAATAGGCGAGCACCGGGTAGGAAAGGTGGGACTCGAGAAGTTCGGCGGACCAATGTTCCCAGTCCTTCAGCAGTTCCCTGAGTGCCTCCTTGCCGCCCGGATAACTTTGACGGCGCAGCAGTTCGCCGGCGGTCGGCGGGGTTCCGGCACGGGCATCCAGCAGCGAAATGTTGATTTCCCGCCTGCCGAACGCTCCATAAATAAAAGGGAGATAACCGATGACGGCGGCAAGGAACCCGAAACCAAAGCCTGCTTCGGCCACGACCAGCAGGCGTGCCAGGCCGGATCGCGGAACGACGTCGCCGAGGCCAAGAGTAAAAAAGGTGGTGCCGCTCAGGTACACGTCGGTGTAGAAACTGGGCTCTTTGCTGATCAGGTTTACCGCCGATCCAGCCCCGTACTGCATCAAGCCGAACGAGAGAACCAGCCCGATGGCCCAAACTCCGATCAAGAAGAGCAGCGAGATGGGTCCAAAGTAGCCAAGGAAGGATTCCCGTCTTTTGCGTGAAGGAACCAGTTTGGCGTAGAGCTTCCAGGTTCTCCAGGTGAACAGATAGTAGAAGCGCGTGAGACGGAACTTGCGCGTCACGCGCCTCGGCAGAATGATGGACTCGAAGGCGTCCCAAGCAACCACCAGAAAAAGCAGCACGCCTGCAACGAATACACCCGGAGCGGGGATCATGTCGTGCATTGTACTCGCATTCTGACCGGCCGGGGACTCAGGCCGACTTCGAGGTCACGAGCTGAGCGGTAACCGTGATTTCCGTCTTGTAGAGTTTGGAGACCGGGCAACCCGTTTCCGCATTCTTCACGGCGTTATCAAATTTGGCTTGGTCCGCGTTGGGAACGTGGGCGACTAGATCGAGGTGGCTCCGGGTGATGGAAAAACCTTCGCCAACTTTCTCGAGGCTGATGGTGCAAGTGGTTTCAAGCTTGGTAGCGGTCAGACCAGCGGCACCCAGTTGAGCGGAGAGAGCCATCGTGAAACAACCTGCGTGAGCGGCTGCGAGAAGCTCTTCAGGATTGGTGCCGACACCATTTTCGAAACGCGTGCTGAAGGAATATTGCGTGTTCTTGAGCGTGCCGCTGTCAGTCGAAATGTTGCCTTTGCCGGATTTCAGGTCGCCTTGCCAGATTGCCGAAGCTTTGCGTTGCATGGTTATGTCTCCTTCGCCTGTCTTGTGTCGCCCGGTGGGTCGCGCTGGGGGATTGGATTCACGAAACGGCGGGAACGGTACACGGACGACAAGCGATTCTACCACTGGTGGAATATGAAAAACGCGCCGAGGGAAATACAGGCGAAGCCAACACCGTAGTTCCATTTGAAGGAGTCGCCCAGATAGGTAATGGAGAAGACGGAGAACACGGTGAGAGTGATCACTTCCTGGATGGTTTTGAGCTGCGCGCTGCTGAATTCATAGGAGCCGAAGCGGTTCGCCGGGACTTGAAAGCAATATTCGAAAAAGGCGATACCCCAACTGGCTAAAATCGCTTTCCAAAGGGGGGCGTTGCGGTACTTCAGATGGCCGTACCAGGCGAATGTCATGAAGATGTTGGAGATGGTCAGGAGGATGATGGTGCGCACGGTGCACTCCTCGAAATGGATTATGGGATTGGACGAAGAGCCTAACGGTCAGAGGTACACGGCAAGGGAGTTCGGCAGGCCACCGGCCGTGACTGTATTCGCGCTGGTCCCCTACCCGGTCGCTTACCGCCTATTTGCAGGTCCGATCCCGATGGCCGAGGCGGAAACGGCGGCAGCCCCTTCCGGGAGACAGCGGGGGAAGCGCTCGAGAATTATCGTCCGCTATCTTCATAAGGAAAAGTGCCTTTGCAACTGGCTCGTCGAACAGGCGAGAACGTCTGAACGGTGGTTGCACCTTTGATCCTCGGTGGTATGGAAAGCCAGGTCTGACGATCACGCAGTCTCGGGGAGAACTAAACGTTGAGTGAGAGCGAGACCAGGCCCGGAGGAGTGGAGGGGACAACAGCAGGCAGTTTACTGCGGTCGACGGGGTTATACAGGGTGTCGCGTTCGACGGGAATCCGCCCGGCGGCGCGGATCAGGCGCTCGAGATCTGTCCGTGAAGTGAACTCAGCAGTTTTTGCGCCGGCGTCATGATAGATCTTCTCTTCGACGACCGTGCCATCCATGTCGTTGGCGCCGAAACGCAGCGCGATCTGCGCGATGCTGGGTGTGAGCATGACCCAGTAAGCCTTGATGTGATCGAAATTGTCGAGCAACAGGCGTGACACAGCGATGTTGCGAAGATCGTCGTAGCCCGTCGGCTTTGGAATGTGTGCCAGTGGCGTATTGTCGGGATGGAAGGCCAGCGGGATAAAGGCGACGAATCCGTGTGATTCGTCCTGCGCTTCGCGCAGCAGGACCAGGTGATCGACGCGCTCTTCCGCGGTTTCCACGTGGCCGTAGAGCATGGTGGCATTGGTACGCAGTCCGATGCGGTGGGCTTTCTTTGCCATGCTCAGCCACATACGTCCGCTGACTTTGTGATCGCAAATGATGCGGCGCACCCGGGGATGGAAAATCTCGGCACCGCCGCCGGGGCAGGAGTCCACGCCCGCTTCTTTCATTTTCAGCAGCGTTTCGTCTATGGACAGCTTGGCGATGCGCGCAAAGTAGTGCACTTCGACCATGGTGAAGGCTTTCAGGTGCAGATGCGGATGGCGCTGCTTCAAGCCGCGAATCAGTTCTAGAAAAAAATCGAAGGGCAAGTCTGGATGCAAACCGCCAACGATGTGAATCTCCGTTGCCCCTTCGCGGACACCCTCGGCCGCGCGTTCGTACATTTCCTCAAGGCTGAAGGTATAGGCGCCCGGAGAACCGGGATCGCGGCCAAACGCGCAGAGCTTGCAGTGGGCGACGCAGACGTTGGTGGGATTGATGTGGCGATTGACATTGTAATAGGCGATGTTGCCGTGACGTTTTTCGCGGACGTAGTTCGCAAGCCAGCCGACTGCCAGGAGATCCGGGGTTTTATAGAGCGCGACGCCGTCGGCAAAGGACAGTCGCTCGCCGGCGAGCACCTTATCGGCGATGGGTTTAAGACTTGCGTCGGTGATGGTCAGTTCAGCCACGAGGTTCTCTTCCATGATGCCCCAGCGGGTCCGAAAAGATACAAATTACTTGCTTTTCGAATTATTCAAACCCGCCAAAAAGCAACGGCTACACCCCAAAACAGCAGGAACAACATACTAATATATCCGTTCACTGTGAAAAAGGCAGCGTTCAGCTTGCTCAGGTCGTTGGCCTTCACCAGGGAATGCTCATAGCCGAGCAGCGAGGCGACTACGGCGATGCCGGCCCATGCAGGCCAGGGCAGGCCAAAACTGGCGGCGAGCCAGCTCAGCAGAAGGACCACTCCGACGTGCATTACGCGCGCGATGAGAAGAGCGCTTGCGATGCCGAACCGCTTGGGTACCGAATAAAGTCCGGCTTCGGTGTCGAACTGGACGTCCTGGCAGGCGTACAGGACATCGAATCCGCCGACCCACAGGGTTACGGCAGCGCAGAGAATCAGCATGTGCCAATCCAGGTGTCCGGTGATGGCGATCCATGCTGCTGCCGGAGAGATGCCCAGAGCGAAACCGAGAAAGAGATGGGACCAGTGGGTGAACCGCTTGGTGTAGGAGTAGAAAAAGAGAATCACGAGCGCCAGCGGGGCAAGTTTCAGGGCCAGGGGATTAAGCTGCCACGCGGCCACAAAAAATAGCGTTATTGCACCGAGTGTAAAGACCCACGCAAATGACAGGGAGAGAGCACCGGTGGCCAGCGCGCGGGTTTTGGTGCGGGGATTTTCTTCGTCATAGCGCAGGTCGACGATGCGGTTCACCGTCATGGCCGCCGAACGCGCGGCGACCATGGCGACGATAATCCAGAGAATCTGGCCGAGGCTGGGCCATGCGTGCAGGGTAGTGCGAGCGGCGAGCAGGGCGCCGACCAGGGCAAAAGGCAATGCAAACACGGAGTGCTCGAACTTGATCATTTCGAGCACGGTTCGAATGCGGCCCGCCATGACGGTTTAGGACTCCGCCTTCCTGGCCGCGGCGCTGCCCGTCCAGCGATACATTTTTTCCTGCCGAAGTCCGGCCTGGGCAAGGACGCGGCAAGCGTACTGCGTGACGATCTCGTCGATGGATTTCGGCCTGAAGTAGAAGGCTGGGACGACCGGCATGATGACCGCGCCGGCTTCCTGGGCCCGTAACATGTTTTCGAGATGAACTCGATTGAAGGGCGTGTCACGCACGCAGAGGACCAGCTTGCGCCTTTCCTTCAGCATAACGTCGGCAGCCCGTGCCACCAGGTCGTCGCTCATGCCGGTGGCGATAGAGGCGAGCGCCCCCATAGTGCAGGGAATGACGATCATGGCGTCGACTTCGTAGCTGCCGGAAGCGATGGAGGCGCCCACATCCTTGTTGGAAATGACTTCAAGTTTCTTGGGAGCGCGGCCCAGGATGCGGCTGGGGAGTTTTTTCAGGTCTCCGGAGGTGATGCCGAGCTCCTCGGAAAAAAGCCGCTGGCCGGTTTCCGTGACCACCAGGTGAATGCGCGAGACGCGCGGATCGTCTTCGAGCAGCGACAGCGTTTTTTGCGCCAGCACGGCACCGCTCGCTCCGGTGACACCAATTGTGATGATTTTCGCCTGTGTGGCAGCCATTGTTTTTCGCGGATAACGTAAGTCTCGCAGCGGCGGTGTGACAAGTCAAGCATAGGCGGGCATAGGCGGGCTGCGTCGGGAGTGCTAGAATTCGGTGCGGTCGAACACTATGAATTCCGAAGAAATCCTGAACCTTTTGAAGAGAGTCGAGCAAGGCAAGCTCGCGGCAAGAGCGGCCCTGGAACGGTTGAAGCATCTGCCGTTTGAGGATATTGGTTTTGCCAAGGTCGATCATCATCGCGCACTGCGGCAGGGCTATGCAGAAGTGATTTTCGGGAAAGGGAAGACCCCCGCGCAGGTGGCGGAAATTATACGCACCATGCTACGGCCGAAAGAGACCCGGCAGAACATCCTGGTGACGCGCGCGGACGGTAGAATATACGCAGCCGTAAAGCGCCTGAATCGCCGCGCCAAGTTTTACCCTGGTTCCGGCGTAATCACCATCGAACGGAGCCGGGAGCTTACCGGCAAGGGCACCATCCTGGTCGTCTCGGCGGGCACGAGCGATATTCCGGTAGCCGAAGAAGCGTTGCTCACCGCACGGATGATGGGTAATCGGGTTGAGGCCCTGTACGACGTGGGCGTGGCAGGGATCCACCGTTTGCTCGAGCATCGCAATCTGCTGACCGAGGCGCGCGTGATCATCTGCATCGCGGGGATGGAAGGAGCGCTGCCAAGTGTAGTCGGAGGACTGGTAGCTGTGCCGGTGATTGCCGTGCCGACCAGCACGGGCTACGGGGCGAGTTTTGGGGGAGTTGCCGCGCTGCTGGGGATGCTGAATTCGTGCGCTTCGAATGTGACCGTCGTGAATATTGACAACGGCTTTGGCGCGGCGTGCGTGGCGTCGTGCATCAATCGGCTGTAATTAGCTGGGAGCTTTCAACAGGATCTTCAGTACGCCGCGCTGCTGGGCGTACCGGATCGCTTGCGGGGCGTCACGCAGGGTAAAGACGCGCGTGATGAGAGGTGTGGGATCGACCTTTCCGGTGCGCAGCAGCTGGATCGCTTTTCTGAAGGGCCCGCAGCGCGAGCCTACCACCGTAATTTCCTTCACCACAATCGGCCAGGTTTCGACCGGCGCCGCCCCATGAAACGTGGATTTCAGCAGAAGTGTTCCGCGTGGTTCGGTCATGTGCTCGGCGAGCCTCAGGCCGGTAGGAGAGCCGGTTGCTTCGACCACCAGTCCGTAGGTTTCCTTCACCTGCCGCAAGTCGCCAAGGTCGCCGCGGACTCTCTTTGTGCGAATGCCGGCGCTGCGCGCGAACTTCAACTTTGTGTTGTGCTTTCCGTGGAGAGTGACCTGACTGCCCGCCGATTGCAGCACCAAGGCAATGAGTTGGGCGAGCTTCCCGTCACCGAGCACCGCCGAACGAGGGAAGCTGCGGATCGCAATCTGATCCAGAATCTGGCAGGCAGCAGCGAGCGGTTCGATAAACACCGCTTTTTCGTCGGACACGCCGGGCGGAATCCTGTGAAGATTTTCGAGCGGCAGTGCCAGAAATTCGGCAAAGGCGCCATCGTGCGCCACGATCCCAAGAACGGTGCGCCTGGCGCAATGCGTCTCGAGGCCACGTCGACAGTAAACGCACACGGGCGCGAATCTATAGGCGGAGCAAGAGACGTTGATCTCGCCGGCGACGCGTTTGCCGAGCCAGCGTTTTCGCATTGCCCGGGAGACCCCGCTGAGCTCCACCACCTGGCCCACGAATTCATGGCCGGGCACGCCGCGAAAGCGGTGGTAGCCGCGCAAGATCTCGACGTCGGTATTGCAGATGCCCGCCAATCGCACCCGAACCAGCGCCCAGCCCGGCCTCAGCTTCGGCAAAGGCTTCTGGACGGGATTGAGATTCTGCCGCGAGACTGTGAATGCCAGCATGAGAGAAGTATGAAGAATTTCAGCGCAGCGCAGCAACCAGAGATTCCGCAAGCAACGATTCCTGCTCGGTGAAAACCGTCCGCAGATCGATCAACAGGCGGTCCTCTTCAATTCGTGCGATCACCGGAATACCCGCGGAACCGCTGCGCAGCCGGGCTTCCAGCTGGGCCGCGGAAAAACGGCTGCTCGTCAGGCGTACAAGTTTCGTCGGCAGGGACTGAGCGGGAGTGGAGCCGCCGCCTACCAGCGAAAGCCCCTCCACGAGTTCTACCCGGGCATCGCCAGAGCCAAGTTGTGTGCGCAGCCCGTCGGCGAACTTCGACGCGCGTCGAGTAAGCGACTCGAGAGTTGCACGAATCATACGCTGGGCGGGGATTTCCTCCCACGCTCCACGCAGATAAGCGCGCAAGGTCGTTTCCATGGCCGTGATGGTGAGTTTATCTACCCGCAACGCGCGGAAGAGCGGGTGGCGGCGTACTTTCGCAACCAACGCCTTTTTGCCGGCGATAATTCCCGCCTGGGGTCCGCCGAGCAGCTTGTCTCCGCTGAACAGCACCAGCGAAAAGCCGGCGGCCACGCTCTGCCGTGGCGTCGGCTCGCGGAGCCCCCCGGCGGAAAGGTCAACCAGGCAGCCGGAGCCGAGGTCTTCGACGACGGGCAGCCCGCGCCGCGTGCCGAGGGCGATCAATTCGGCGACCTCCGGCTTCTCCGTAAAGCCGGTGACGGTGAAATTCGAAGGATGGACTCGGAGCAGCAGGCGAGTCCGGTCGTTGATGGCGTTTTCGTAGTCGGCTATCCGGGTACGATTGGTGGTCCCCACTTCCTCGAGGGTCGCGCCACTTTGTTCCATGATTTCGGGGATCCGAAAACCGTCGCCAATTTCAATGAGTTCGCCGCGAGAGACGATGATTTCACCGCCACGGGCGAGTGCTGCGAGTGTCACCAGGACTGCCGCTGCGCAGTTGTTCACCACGATTGCGGCTTCGGCACCGGTCAGCCGCTCGATGAGCCGCGAGAGGTGCACGTCGCGCCGGCCGCGCGCGCCCGCCGACAGATCGTATTCGAGGTTTGAATACTGCGTTGAGGTGCGCTGCAATTCCGCGATGACCGTGGAGGCGAGCGGGGCGCGGCCAAGATTGGTGTGCAGGATCACGCCGGAGGCATTGATGACTGGCTGGAGCGACGGAAGAAGCTCGGCTTCCATTTGGCCGACGATCCTCTTTTCGAGGATATCCGGCGCGATTGCCGTTTCCTCGGCAACTCGTCCCGAGGCAATTTCACCCCGCACCTGGGCCAGGACTTCGCGAACGCTCTCTACCGCATAACTGCGCTCCAATGTGGCGCACAGCGCGGCAAGGCGAGGAAGAAGAAGAAGTTCATCCACCGACGGCAGCTGCCGCAGCAGGGTGGCCTCTTCGGCAGAGGGAGCGCGTTTGGCGGGAATGGACATGGCGTCATTTCATCACAGCCGTCGGCTGCCTGCAATTGCGCGACCGACGGCAGCTGACCTTTCGTACAGGTGCTGCACCCGAGGCGCGGTGCCCAATCCGCTGCCCCGGTTGCTCTTCCAGGTTGACGCATGTCGGGAGCGCCCCTAGGATGAGAATTCGAGGCTTCCCACTCCATGGCCACCATTGATGAAGAACTGGCGCAGATGGAGCGCGACATCCGCCAGCTCAAAATTGAATACGACATGTTCTTTGGTGGGGGCAGAAAGCGTCCCCCGACCGAAGTCGAGTGGCGCATTGAGCTGCTGGTCAAGCGCTATGCGGAGCGCGCCGGCGAACTGAAATTTGGCCAGCGCTTCCGCTTCAACAACTTGGCGCAGACCTACGCCAAATATAAAGACGTATTCCGCAAGCGCATGGCGAAGCACGAGGAAGGCAAGATCGACAGGCATTTCGGGGCCGCGGCCAAGGCCATTGAGGCGGAACGCGCGCGCAAGCAGTCCGAAACGGACAGGAATACACCCGCTGCGGCCGTCGTGGAAGCTCCGAGCGCCTTTCGCATGGTGTGCTCGGAACCAGAAAAAGAGGCGCAGAAGGTGGACCAGCTTTTTGAAGCCTTCAAGCAGGCGAAGCAGAAGGCCGGCGAAGAGACCGCCAAGCTGACGCGCGACGGGTTCAATGAGTTTGTCCGCAAGAAAACGAAAGACCTGCAGTCCAAGAAGAACTGTCGCGACGTGGAATATGTCGTGGAGACGGTGGACGGCCAGGTGAAGCTGAAAGCTCTGGTGAAGTCCTGAGTCATTCCTGATCCGGCTGGGGCGAAGGGGTTGCCGGCCGGGTCTTTAGCTCCAGTTCCTCAAAACCGTCGGGAACAATCCTCCGTTGGCAGAGGGCGATGCGCCCGCTGGCCACGGACGGCTGCCATGCTGCGCGCTCCCGGTTGGTTTCCTTGATCGCCTGGGGACCTCTTTTGCTGATTTCTGTTGCGCACCTCGGAATCCCGGACCGGAGGCTCCTGCACCGTCCGAAGTGCGCTCCGGATTTTTCCCACAGCCGCTACTTCTCGAAACTCCTCTCCTCCGCGTAAACTGTTAGGTTCAACGATCACTGGAGGACGATATGGCTGTAGAGCGGGCCCTGCTGAGCGTGTTCGACAAGACCGGCATTGTGGATCTCGCCAGGAAACTGGCGGCGCTCAAGATCGAAATACTGTCGACCGGTGGCACCGCGAAGCTCCTGCGGGAAGCGGGCGTGCCCGTCATAGACGTCTCCGAATTCACCGGGTGGCCGGAGATGCTGGGCGGACGCGTAAAGACGCTACATCCCAAAGTGCACGGCGGACTGTTGTACAGAAGGCAGCACGCCGAGGATTTGCACCAGGCTAAAGAGCATGGCGTCCTGCCGATCGACTTGGTCGTCGTCAACCTCTATCCGTTTGAGGAAACCGCCGCAAAAGCCTATTTGCCCGCCGAAGAGCTGATCGAGAACATCGATATCGGCGGTCCGACGATGCTGCGATCGGCAGCGAAGAATTTTGAGAGTGTGACGGTAGTGACGGATCCGGCAGACTACCAGCGCGTAGCGGCAGAGCTAGAAGCAAATGGCGACACCTCGTTGGGCTTGCGACTCGAACTGGCTTGCAAGGTATTTGCCACCACCTCGCGCTACGACGGCTTGATTACCATGAACCTGGAACGATTGAGCCTGCAGGGCGGAAAGCTGGAAGTCCAGGCCAAGGCGGCACTGCCCGAACGCTTGCATCTGGCGCTGCGACGCAAGCAGGAACTGCGCTACGGGGAAAATCCCCACCAGTCCGGAGCGCTGTATGTACCCGCAGGGCAAGCGCCGAAGGGCCTGGCTGCCGCCAAGCAGCTGCAGGGCAAGGAGCTTTCCTATAACAACTATGTGGATCTGGAGGCGGCGCGCAGCCTGGTCGCGGAATTCGAGGGCCCTGCGGCGGTGATCATCAAGCACAACAACCCGTGCGGCGCCGCAGAACAAAAGACGCTTCTGGACGCGTACACCAAGGCATTTGCGTGCGACCCGTTATCCTCGTTCGGAGGCGTGCTGGCGTTCAACCACATCGTGGATGCCGTAACGGCCGAAGCCGTTTCCAAGCTGTTCGTGGAATGCATCGTCGCGCCGGGATTTGCTGACCGCGCCCAGGAAATCTTCGCCGCGAAGAAAAATCTGCGGCTCCTGCTGCTTCCCCAGGGCGGCCTCGATCACGACCGGGAACTGCAGTTAAAACGGATCCTCGGCGGGGTGCTGGTGCAACAGCCGGACCTCGGCAGTCTGAAGGGAATCGAGCTCAAAGTCGCCACCAAGCGCGCGCCGACCGATACCGAGCTAGCCGATCTGAAATTTGCTTGGAAGGTGTGTAAGCACGTCAAGTCCAATGCCATTGTCTTTGCAAAAGATGGCGCAACGCTCGGCGTGGGCGCGGGACAAATGAGCCGTGTGGATTCCGTGAAGATTGCGGTGGCCAAGGCGCAGAGATCTCTGCAGGGAACCGCGGTCGCCTCCGACGCGTTCTTCCCCTTTCCCGATGGAGTGGAGGAAGCAGCCAAGGCTGGGGCGACGGCCGTGATTCAACCTGGCGGTTCCGTGAAAGACGCGGAGGTCATCGCCACTGCAGATCGTCTTGGCTTGGCGATGGTCTTCACCAGCATGCGGCATTTCCTGCACTGAGATAAGACTATCGGGGATTCGCCGCGACCGGTTCATTCGGATTCACAGGGAACCAATGCTGCGTGAGATTGCACATCTTGCAGACGGAAAGCATCACCGGCACCTCGATCAATACACCAACCACAGTGGCGAGTGCCGCTCCAGAACCTGCTCCGAACAGTGCGATTGAAGTTGCCACTGCCAATTCGAAGAAGTTACTGGCTCCAATCAGTGCGCCCGGTGCCGCCACTCGATATTCCACCCGAAATAGGTACATGAGTGCGTAGGCAAGAGCGGAATTGAAGTACACCTGGATGAGAATGGGAACAGCAATCAGGAGAACGTGCAACCATTTGCCAGTCAGGTTTTCAGATTGAAATGCAAAAATGAGGATGAGAGTGGACAGAAGAGCCAGGATGGTCACGGGGGAGAATTTCGGCAGCAACACTCTCTCAAACCAGTTCTTTCCATGGCGCTGGATGAGAATTGCACGGAGCGTGGTGCCAACCACCAAAGGGATCACGATAAAGGCGACCACGGAGAGAAATAGGACCAGGAATGGGACGGAGAGGGACGATGCTCCTCGCACCAGGAATCGCACAATCGGAGCAAAAAGAAAGAGCATGATTAGGTCATTGAGCGAGACTTGCACCAGGGTGTAGGCCGGGTCGCCATCCGTAAGATAGCTCCAGACAAAGACCATTGCGGTGCAGGGCGCGGCAGCGAGAATGATGGTTCCGGCGATGTATTGACTGGCTTCGGCAGGTGATATCCAAGTGGAAAAGACGTGGCGAAAGAAAATCCAGGAGATCGCCGCCATCGAGAAGGGCTTTACCATCCAGTTCACAAAGAGCGTGATCAGCAGTCCTTTGGGCCTCCGGCCCACCGCGCGAACCGCGGTGAAATCCACCTTCATCATCATCGGGATGATCATCAGCCAAATAAATATCGCGATGGGGAGGTTGATCTGACTACCGGTTCCAAACTCGGCTTTACGCAGCGTATTTACGAGAGCCGGGAACAGCTTGCCGAGCAGGATTCCGATGATCATGCAAACGGCTACCCAGACGCTTAAAAAGCGCTCAAAGAGCTTCAGTCGAACCGAACCTTGTTTGGCAGATTGAGAACGGCGTGCCGTCATGGTCATGCTTGATCGCCGATACTTCGCACAGCGCTCTTGATGGCGAGCTGATCGAGGCTTGTGAGTGGAAGGCTCAGGAACAGACCGATCCTGCGGCCCAACAACAAGTACGCCTCGCGGAAAGCGCGTTCAATTTGTTCGTTGGAACCCGCGACCGCAGCGGGATCCGGGACCCCCCAGTGCGCGGTCACTGGTTGGCCCGGCCAGACAGGGCAAACTTCGTTTGCGGCGTTGTCGCACACTGTGAACACAAAATCCATTTGCGGTGCGCCGGAGGCAGCGAATTCATCCCAACTCTTGCTGCGCAAACCAGCAGTGGGTAATCCGGCGGACTCGAGTTGTCGTATTGCGTAAGGATTTACGCGGCCGGTCGGGTGGCTTCCGGCGCTGAAAGCGCGGAAATTGGGCTTTCCGCGGTGATTTAGAAGTGCCTCGGCCAGAATCGATCGGGCCGAGTTCCCGGTGCAGAGAAACAGAACGTTATAGACGCGAGACACTGGTTTGGCTCAGTTGCAACAGGCGGGGCCGCAGCAAACCAGCTGCGGCTTTTTCGCCCGAACGAACGCACTCATGAACTTATCCTTGATCTGGGGTCCAACTACGTCGGCATCGAGGCCCGCGGCGGTGAGGAATGCGCGCGCTTCTTCGACCTGGTAGATACGCGTGGGTTCGAGCTCGACGCAGTCGAATTTCGCCGCTTGCAGCTTCTGCCGGTATTCCGTTTCCTCGAGGGCCCCCGCGATGCAGCCCACCCACAATTCCATGCTCTTTCGCACTTGTGCAGGCACCTCGCCGCGGATCACGACGTCGGAAACGGCCAGGCGGCCACCGGGTTTGAGCACGCGAAAGGCTTCGCGCAATACGCGATCCTTGTCGCCGGAAAGGTTGATCACGCAGTTAGAGATGATTACGTCGACGGAGTTATCCGGAAGCGGAATTTCCTCGATCGTGCCCTTCAGAAACTCCACGTTCTCGACGCCGGCCTTCCTCTGGTTCTCGCGCGCGAGCGCCAGCATTTCGTCCGTCATGTCCAACCCATACGCCTTCCCGTTCGGTGCCACACGCCTGGCGGAGAGAAGCACATCGATGCCGCCGCCCGAGCCGAGGTCGAGGACGATTTCGCCGGGCTGCAGTTGCGCGAGGGCCGTGGGGTTGCCGCAGCCGAGCGAAGCGGCCACCGCATCCGCAGGCAGTGCCGATTTCTCCGCCTCGTTGTAGAGATTCCGGGTAATGGGGTCACAACCGCTGAGTTCGGCTCCGCCACCGCAGCAGGCGGTCTGCCCTTCGGCGACGCGCGCTGCCGCTGCGCCGTATTTTTCCTTCACGGTCTGTTGTATGTTCTTGTCACTCACGGCTGCTCTCCTTATTTCGATAGTTGGACAATCGCTTCGGCAGGTACCACGCGATTCCGCGTGCAGCACTCTTCATACAGAAAGCCGAGAACTTCCTGCAGCGCGCCGGTGTTTGCGGTGTACCAAAGAAACGTGCTGGCCCGACGCACATCCACCAGCCCGACCTGCCGCAGCTTTTCGAGGTGATGGGACAGCGTGGATCCGGGGATGCCCAATTCTTCCTGAATCTCGCCTGCTACCATGCCCGCGGGATGCGAGGACAGGAGGAGCCGCACGATTTGTAACCGGGGCTCGGAGCCCAGGGCCGCGAATCGGTCGGCGCACCGGGTAACCAGAAGGGGGTCAGGTTTCGCCATAGTTCGATAATTGCAGAACTATGGATTCATTGCAACGGCTTTCTTTCAGAAACCCCGGTGCCCTCCCTGACATCTTATCTTTGGGCCCCTGCTCGCCTGCGAAACGGCGCATTTTTCGCTTTTGACCGCTTTCACACCGCATGGGATACTCGAAGTTCGTGGCTCTTTTATGACCCTAAAACAAGTTGTCTTTACTCTTACCCTGGCTGGCCTGGTCGTGCTCCCCGCCTGCGGCCAGACTCCGCCCGCCGACCCTTCCGCGTCCGGAATCAAGGTGACGCCTCGCGCGGATGCCTATTACAACTTCACCATGGGGCATCTGTACGAACTCCAGTACGAGCAGACCAGCCAGCCGGATTACGCTTCGAAAGCCATCGAAGCGTACAAGAAGGCCTATGCCATCGACCCGAAGTCTCCGATCATCGGCGAGCGGCTGGCGGAAATGTACTGGAAATCGCAGCGCGTGCGGGATGCGGTGAACGAAGCCAACGAGATTCTCAAGCACGATCCTAACGACCTCCCGACGCACCGCTTGCTGGCGCGCATTTACCTGCGCAGCCTTGGCGACATCAACGGCTCCGGCGTTCAGACGGAGATGGTCGGCAAGGCCATCGCGGAATACGCGGAAGTTCACCGGCTGGACCCGACCGACGAGGAATCGACACTGTGGCTCGCGCGGCTGTACCGGCTGCACAACGAATCGGACAAGGCCGAACAGGTGTTGCAGAAAATGCTGCAGGACGATCCGGGTAACGAAGCTGCAGTCGAGCAGTTGACGCAATTGCTGCTGGACGACAATAAGGCCGACGAAGCGATCAAACTGCTGGAAGACATGACGGCGCACTCTTCCTCGCCCACGCTGTTCGATTTGCTTGGCGATGCCTACACCCAGACGCACGATTACGCGAAAGCAGAGAAGGCCTACCGCAAGGCCGTCGATCTCGATCCTTCCGAACTGAGCCATCTCCGGGGACTTGGCCAGACCTTGTTGTCGGAAGAGAAGTATCCCGAAGCCCTTACCGTTTATCAGAAACTGGCAGACCTGATGCCGGATGATTCGGACGTCTATTTGCGTATCGCTCAGATTTATCGCGAAATGCACCAGTTGGATAAAGCGGAAGAGAATCTGCTGAAGGCTCGGCAGTACAATCCCGGCAGCCTCGAAGTCCTCTATAACGAAGCGATGATTTATGAATCGCAAGGCCGTTACGATGAGGCCATTCGAGTGCTTTCCGATGCCGTGACTGGCGTGAAGGCGCAGTCGACCGTTTTGCCTTCGCGGCGGCGTTCGCTGGCAGTCCTGTACGAGCAACTTGGCATGCTGTACCGCGACGTGCAGAATTATCAGGCGGCGATTTATACGTTCCAGGAATTGGGTCACCTCGGAGATGAGGAAGATCGGCGCGCGCGGCTGCTGATCATGGACACCTACCGTCTGGCCAAGGATCTGCCCAAGGCTCTGCAGGCGGGGCGCGACGCGATGGCCAAGTACCCGAACGATCCGGCCATTCGCTCCAGCCAGGCGTTGCTGCTCAGTGAGAATGAGCAGATCGACGAAGCCGTGAAGCTGCTCGAAACAGGACTGAAAGGCACTCCCGCGGACCGCGAGGTTTATCTAAACCTTTCCCAGGTGTACGAGCGGGGGCGTCGGTACTCGGACGCGGAGCAGGCTGCCCGCAAGGCGGAATCGCTTTCCCCGGACCCGAACGAAAATGAGGTCGCTTGGCTGCTGCTGGGGGCTGTCTATGAGCGGCAGAAGCAGTTCGATAAGGCCGAGGAAGAGTTCAAGAAGGTGCTGGACGTCAATCCCAAGAATGCCCAGGTGTTGAACTACTACGGTTATATGCTGGCGGATCGCGGAATGCGCCTCGAGGAAGCCCACGATTTGATTCAACGTGCCGTGGACCTGGAACCCATGAATGGCGCATACCTCGATAGCCTCGGTTGGGTGTATTACAAGCAGAACAAGCTCGACGAAGCCGAGGCCATGTTGCGGAAAGCGGTGGAGCGCGAGCCGCATGATCCCACGATCCGGTCTCATTTGGGTGACGTATACGCCAAACAGGGCCATTTGGATCAGGCTGCAGCGGAATGGGAGAAATCCCTGGCCGAGTGGCACCGCTCCTTGCCTGCCGACCTGGAAAACGATAAAGTCGCCGAAGTCGAGAAGAAGCTCAGCCAGGTAAAGCACCGCGTGGCACAGAAAACTCCGGCCAGCGACGCCAAGCCCTGACCCATCACATGCGAGAAATTCGGATCCCCGCGTTCGCCAAAGTGAACTTGCGTCTGGACGTACTCGGCAAGCGCGCCGACGGTTACCACGAACTGCGCACCATCTTTCACACCGTAACGCTGCACGATACCTTGCGGTTTCGTCCCCGTCGCGAGGCCGGCATCGACCTGCACATTCTCGGCAATGAGCAGCTTTCGAGCGAAGCGGCAGAGAAGAATCTGGTGTACCGGGCAGTCGACGCGCTGCGCCGGGAACTGAAAATCCGTTCCGGCGTGGAGATTCAACTGCAAAAAAAGATTCCCGCGGGGCGCGGTTTGGGGGGCGGCTCAAGCGATGCGGCCGCCGCTCTTCTGGGTTACCTGCAGTTTACCCGGAACAGGATGGCCCGCACCCGGCTTCTCGAGATTGCCGCCACACTCGGGGCCGACGTGCCATTTTTTCTGCTGGGGGGACGGGCACTCGGAATCGGCAAGGGAGACGAGATCTACCCGATGCCCGATGTGCCGAAGCTCAGTCTGCTGATCGTTTCGCCAGACGACATCCACGTACCGACTCCGGATGCCTATCGCTGGCTCCATGCCCCAGAACTGGCTTCGTTGACAAAATTCGCTGCAACCCATAAACTATTTGAGTTCTGTGCTCTGTGCTGGAGCGCGCAGGGAGAAGGCCTTTCGAACGATTTCGAGGAGGCGGTCTTCCGGCGACATCCCCGACTGGTCAAGATTCGTCGGGCGTTACTCCAGGGAGGGGCGTCAGAAGCCTTGCTGGCTGGTAGCGGTTCGGCGGTGTTTGGAGTTTTCCCGAGCCCAGCGAAGGCGCGCCGAGCCGTTGTCGGGTTTCCGCACGACCAGACCTTTGTCTGCGAGACAATTTCGCGGAGCAGGTATGCGCGATTGATGAAAAGCGCGCTGGTCCTCTGACCCCCAACGCCTCCTGGTGTCCTGACCCCCAACATCCACTCGGTCCAGAGCTCTGTCCCGGTACCGTTTTTGGCGTCATCGCAGAGCGGTGATGCGTGTGAGCGCGTCGTGAACGACGATCGATTCAAGGTATTTACAGGAACCGCGAACCCGGTGCTGGCAGAAGACATCTGCAAGCATCTGAAGGTTCCGCTCGGCAAAGCGCTTCTTGGCAGGTTCAGTGACGGCGAGATTTATTTTCAGATTCTCGAGAACGTG
Source organism: Candidatus Acidiferrales bacterium (assembly GCA_963842585.1). Lineage (GTDB taxonomy): Bacteria > Acidobacteriota > Terriglobia > Acidiferrales > UBA7541 > Acidiferrum. The sequence continues at coordinate 82,379 of CAWJHG010000004.1, read as the reverse complement.
CGGGGTGCCGATGTATTCGTCGTGCAGCCCTGTTCGTATCCGGTCGACAACCACCTGCTCGAGCTGCTGCTGATGATTGACGCTTTTAAACGCGCTTCGGCCTGGCGGATCACCGCGGTCCTGCCGTATTACTGCTATGCGCGCCAGGATCGCAAGGACAAGCCGCGCGTTCCGATATCCGCGAAGCTGGTGGCCGACCTTCTTGAAACGGCGGGAGCCAGCCGGGCCCTGACGCTCGACCTGCACGCGCCGCAGATTCAGGGTTATTTCGACGTGCCGGTGGATCACTTGTACGGTTCGCCGGTGCTGGTGGATTACTTCCGGCACAAGAAATTGCCGAACCTGACCGTGGTATCGCCGGATGCCGGAGGGGTGGAGCGAGCCCGGGCTTTCGCGAAGAAGTTGGGAGCGCCGCTGGCCATCGTCGACAAGCGCCGCGTGGACATGGATGTCACGGAAGTGATGAACCTCATCGGTGACGTCAAGGGGCGCAGCACGCTGATTGTGGACGACATCATCGACACGGCCGGGACGCTGGTGAAAACGGCAGACGCTCTGATTCGTGAGGGAGCAACGCAGGTGTTCGCTGCGTGCACCCATGCGGTCTTTTCCGGGCCGGCGGTTGAGCGCATTGAAAACTCGAAGATCACGGAAGTGGTGGCGACCGATTCCGTGCCTGTTTCCGAGGCTGCACGGAAATTGAAGAAGGTAACGATTCTGAGTGTCGCGGAACTGCTCGCCCGCGGCATTCGCTCGATTCACGAGGAGACGTCGATCAGCGAGCTGTTCATTTAAGAAGTCCGGCGGAGTTGAGCGCCGGAAGAGATTCCAGGGAAGGAAAGAAGCCATGGCTCAGATTATTGTTCAAGGTGCTCCGCGCACGTCGCGGGGAAAGAATGAAGCGCGGCGGTTGCGCGTAGGCGGGAATGTTCCTGCGACTCTGTACGGCGGCAAGGGCGAAGCCCTCGCGCTTGCCGTGAACACCAAGCAGGTAACGGCGATCCTGCGTTCGGAGACAGGACACAACACCCTGTTCCAGGTGGATTTTGCCGGCAAGCAGGAGCCTGCGATCGTGAAGGACTGGCAAGTGGATCCGGTCAGCGGCCGTTTGCTGCACGTGGATCTTCTCCGTGTGGCCATGGACGTTCGGATGAAGGTGAAAGTGCCGGTGCACACGTTCGGCGAGCCTTCCGGCGTCAAGGTGCAGGGCGGGGTATTCGAAGTGGTCACCCGCGAAGTTGAAGTCGATTGCCTGCCCGCAGACATCCCGACCGAGTTCAAGGTGGACGTCAGCGGTCTGGCGCTGAACCAGAGTTTGCGCGCCGGTGAGTTGGCCATCGATAAGACCAAAATCAAGCTGCTCACCGATGCCAACACCGTGCTGGCGCACGTTGTGGCGCTCCGCGTCGAAGAAGAAAAACCGGTTGAAGTTGCAGCGACAGGCGCGGTGCCTGCGGAGCCGGAAGTTATCAAGAAGGGCAAGAAAGAAGTGGAAGGCGAGGAAGGGGCCGAGCCTGCCGAAAAGCCGGAAAAGAAGAAGTAATTCTCTTCCGCGCGGCTCACTGCAAATTCTATGCGGCTCATTGTTGGTCTTGGCAATCCGGGCCCGGAATATCAGTGGACGCCGCATAACCTCGGTTTCCTGGCAGTGGATGAGCTTGCGAACCGCAACAACATCCGCGTGGAGCGGCCCGAGGCGCAAGCTCTGGTAGGGGTCGGGAAAGTGGCGGGGGAAGAAGTGCTCCTCGCCAAGCCCCAGACGTACATGAATCTCAGCGGCAATGCCGTTGGCCGGCTGATGGACAAGTACGAACTGGAACCGAAGGATGTCCTGGTGATGTTCGATGAGCGCGATCTGCCGTGGGGTATGATTCGCGTCGGCGAACGAGGCAGTCCGGGAACGCACAACGGTGCGAAATCGGTCACCAGTGCGATGGGGACCCAGGAGTTTGCGCGTTTGCGATTGGGCTGCGGGCCGGACCATCCGGTGAGCGATCTGGCAGCCTATGTCCTGCGGCCGATGAAGAAGAGCGATCTCGAAGTGGCAGCGGAGATGATTGGAATTGCCGGCGACGCGGTGGAGTTGATTCTGACCCAGGGCATCGCGGTGGCCATGAATAAGTTCAACCGGCGGATACCGCCGGCGGAAGAGAAGTAGGGGCGTTCAAGCAGCGGCGAGTAAGTCGAAGATATTTCCGGGCTATGTGCCTGGAGCAGGAAGAGAAGAAACGAGGTCATCATGGAAGAACGTTTGTACGATCTGGTGTTCATTGTTCGCCCGGCTACGCCGGAAGAGGAAATCAAGAAAGTCCTTGCGACGCTCGAGCACGCTTGCGCGGAGAAAGGCGCGAAGATCGAGAAGGCGGAGACCTGGGGCACGCGCAAGCTGGCCTACAAGGTCATGAAACACCGCGAAGGCATCTATTTCTACCAGCAGGTGCGCACGGCGCATGGCGAAGTGCTCCATGAACTGGAACGCCGCCTTGGTGTGCAGGACTCGGTCATCAAGTATCAGACTGTGCGACTCGACGAAGATTTGAAGCGCCAGAAAAAGCTGGTGCACAAGCGCGAAGTGCGTGCAGCGCGCCGTCCGCGCCGTTCCGCACCCCCGGCTCCCCAGGCCGCCGCACCGGCAGCCGAACAGAACACGCCGGCCAGCTGAACGGAAGTACATTTTTTCTGAAGAGTTTGGGTTGGAGCGCTCCCGTGCAAATGCCCGGAGCGACATCGGAAAGGTAGGAAGGTATGTCAGAGGAACAGAAGCAACCGCAGTCTGCCGCGCCAGCCGCTCCCCGCGAAGGTGGGGAGAGCGTTCCGGCCGCACCGAGCGTGCCGAGCGCACCGAGCGGGCAGGGTGCACCACGCCGTGAAGGCGGACATTCCGGCGGAGGCCGCCGCGAAGGCGGTCCCGGTGGAGGCCGTCGTGAAGGAGGACCGGGTGGTCCCGGCGGGCCGGGCGGAGGCCCCGGAGGCCCTCGCCGCGGCAAGCGTCAGTATTTCCGCAAGAAGAAGGTCTGCAAATTCTGTGTCGAGAAGATGGATTTCATCGACTACAAGCGTGCCGACATTCTTTCTCAGTTTGTGCAGGAACGCGGAAAGATTCTGCCGCGCCGCATGACTGGAGTGTGCTCGCGCCATCAGCGTTGGCTCGGTGTCGCGATTAAACGCGCCCGCAACATCGCCTTGCTGCCGTTTGCCGGCAGCGCCGCAGGAACACTGGCGCCTCGCGCCGTTGAGGCCCCCAAGGCCTAAGGAATTGAAAGGGAGCTAGGGATTGAACATGCAGATCATACTTCAAGAAGATGTCGAAAAGCTCGGCCACCGCGGTGACGTCGTCACCGTAAAGCCCGGGTACGCCCGCAATTTCCTGTTGCCTCACAAGCTTGCCGTCGAAGCCACGCCCGGGAACATGAAGGCGCTCGAACGCATTCGCGGCGCGCTGGCGAAGAAGACCGCCACGGAGATTGACGCGGCCAAGAAACAGGCCGAGTTGCTCAGTGGTGTCTCGCTCAAGTTCACGCGCAAGACCGGCGAGAACGACCAGATGTTCGGCTCCGTCACCACCGGCGACATCGCGGACGGACTGAATGCCCAGGGCTTCCACATCGACAAGCGCCAGGTGCAGCTGGCCGATCCGCTCAAGACACTCGGCGAGTTTCCGGTGACCGTCAAGGTATTCCGCGACGTCACCGCGGAAATCAAAGTCCACGTCGAAAAAGAAGTCTAGCTATCCGGCTACAATCCGGTTCCCCCATGGGGTACGCTCGGCGTACCCCTTTATTTTTTGAGGGAGGCAAATTTCTCGGCGACGGCTTCCACTTCTTCCCGCTTCCAGTCCGCATTGGACAGATTGGTCACCAGGGCGATCACGACGTGGGTCTCGGGATAAAGCAAGAGTTGGGACGTTCCTCCAACGGAGCCACCGGAATGCCCGTAGATGACTTGTCCCGGTCCGGACTTGATGTTCCAGCCGATGCCATAACCGGTCACCTCGCCCGAGCTCGTCTTCTGCGAGGTGAACAACTGCTCAAGGGAATCCGCTCTGAGGAATCCGGGTTGCAGCAGGGAATTGCCGAAACGCACCAGATCCTCGGCGGTGGAAAGGAATCCGCCGCCCGCCCACTTGTAGCTGTTGTCCACATAGGGCGCATTTTCCGGGGTTCCGTCCTTGGCCAGTTCATAGAACCGCGAACGTTGCTCCACGATTTGTACGTTCTGGTCGGCCACGGTGTGCACCAGTCCCATGGGCGTGAAGACCTGCCCCTGCATGTAGGAGAGAAAGTTTTCCCCGGCGGCCGACTCGATGACCGCGCTCAGCAGGTTGTAGCCATAGCTCGAATAATTGAATTTAGTGCCCGGCGGAGAAACCAGCGGATCGTTTTCAAAGACCTGCAAACCCTCGAGCACGCTCCCGTAATGCCTTTGGATCGTGAACTCCTCTCCGCGGTAGTGACGGATGCCGCCGAGGTGTCCGGCAACCATGCGCACGGTAATAACCGCCCCTTTATCGGGGAACGAGGGGACATATTTTTGCACCGGAGCATCCAGATCGATTTTTCCCGCTTCGACCAGCTTCATAAGGGCCGTAGCGGTCAGCGGTTTGGAGATGCTGCCGATGCGAAACTTGGTCGTAGGCCACACCGGCACGCGTTCCTCGAGGTCCGCGAACCCGAATCCTTCCGAGTAGACGATCTTTCCCTCGACCGCCACGGCCAGTGCAAGACCCGGAACGCCTCGAGCCAGCCACGCCCTGGCCTGCCGGTCGGCGTTTTCGCTTGCCGCCGCATAAGGACCGGGTTGCCAAGCGACAGAGCTCGCTTGGGCTGCGTTGCGCTGTACGCCGACACTAAGGGCGCCCGCGCAAAACAGAACCAGAAGCGAGCAGGACAACCAGGAAGCTCGAGTTCCCGGCCACTTGGTTTTCATCGCGCGCTCCCCTTGGCGAGATCCGCCTCGCAGCATCTTGCCACAGGGCGGCGAAAAGTTTTTCACTGTTTTTCCTTCGCGATTCACAGGGGCCGGATTGACGCCTCTGGTGGTTCAGCGCACAATCGACTCACGAAATCCGGCGAAGGGTCGGGTCGCGCCGGGCGGAAAAATCCACTCTTGCCGTCGGGCAAGAACAATGCTATTTATAGCGAATATAAAGCGAAAGAGAAATTGAGCCTTTTTTGACCATTATGCCTGCCGAATCCACTCTCGAACGCCCGCTCCCTAGCAATCTGGAGGCGGAGCGATCCATTCTTGGCGCCATCCTGCTGGACAACAACGCGCTGAACACCGCGATCGAATCGCTGAAGGCGGAAGACTTTTTCCTGCTGCAGCATCGCCATGTGTTTCAGCAGATGATCGCGCTCGGTGAGGCCCAGCATGCCATTGACCTGGTGACCTTGACCGAAGAACTGCATCGCGTTGGTGAACTGGACGCCGCCGGCGGCGCGCCCTATCTGGCTTCGCTCGTCGACGGCGTCGCCCGGGTGTCGAACGTTGAGCATTACGCCCGCATCGTCAAGGAAAAGGCGATGTTGCGGAATCTCATTCACGCCACGGACAAGATCAAGCAGAGCGCGTTTGAAGGGGAAGCCGGCGCGGACGCCATTCTCGATGGTGCCGAGTCCAGCATCTTTGCGCTTGCCGAGGACCGCGTCAAAGCCGGTCTCATCCCCATCAAAGAGATCGTCCACGAGAGTTTCGATCGGCTGGAGAAGATTTTTCGCGAAGGCAAGAGCATCACAGGAATTTCCAGCGGCTACGGAGAACTGGACAAGCTGCTGTCGGGATTGCAGCCTTCCGAACTCATCATCCTTGCCGCTAGGCCGTCGCAGGGGAAAACCGCCCTGGCTTTGAATCTGGCGGAGAATATCGCCATCCGTGGCGGGTTGCCGGTGGCGGTATTCAGCCTGGAAATGTCGAAGGAATCGTTGCTCCAGCGCATGGTTGCTTCCGTCGCGCAGGTGGATGCACACAAGTTCCGTTCCGGGCACCTCAGCCGCGAGGACTGGAGGCGCATGACCGAGGCTCTCAGCACGATTGCCTCCTCACCCTTGTGGGTGGATGATGCCGGGTCGACCAGCGTGCTTGAAATCGGCGCGAAAGCCCGGCGGTTGAAGCGCGACAAGGGGCTCTCGCTCCTGATCGTGGATTACCTGCAGCTGATCTCCGGGCGAGGCCGGTTCAATTCCCGCCAGGAGGAAGTTGCCAGCATCTCCCGCGGCCTGAAGGCTCTTGCCAAGGAGTTGCAGATCCCCGTTCTTGTGCTCAGCCAGCTCACCCGCGCTCCGGAACGCGACGAGCGTGGGCCACAACTTTCTGACCTCCGCGAATCGGGTGCCATCGAGCAGGATGCTGACGTGGTCATGTTCATCTACCGCCCGAATTTCTTCAACCTGAATGCTACCCCCGAAGAACGTGAAATGGCCGACATCCTCATCGCCAAGCAGCGCAACGGTCCGACCGATAAGGTGAGGTTCGTTTTCCGCAGTCGCATGACGCGATTCGAGGAAGCGGCTCCCGACGCCTTTTCGCAGTTTGCCGGGGGCGGGGAGTCCTAGATCGAGACACACTGCGTCGCCCGGACCACGGCCCGTTCTTAGGCCAGAATCCCCCTGGTCTGCTGCCGGCAAGCCGTCGGAATGCATTCCACGAGGAACTGCTGTAAAATCAGCTGGCTGCAAGCTGGCCCTTGGGGGATAAGGCGTCCTCATCCGCCACGCTCTCCTGCTCCGATTCTGGCCCTCGACCTGCCCTAAACCCTGTTGTCATTCACGCGCCGCGCACCGCGTAGTTTTTGGAGCCGCACGCGAATGCCGTAAACTGGATTCTTCAGGAAAAGTGATGATCCGTAGGAAGAAAAACCCTCTCGATTTTGTTGGCCGCCCGGTATGGGCCGAGGTGTCCCTCACCGCACTGCGGGAGAATTTTGAGGCCATTCGACGGTATGTGAATCCGGCATCGGAAAAGCGCAAAACGCCGCGCAAGGTCTTGTCGATCGTCAAAGGAAATGGCTACGGCCATGGGGGTCCTGAGGTTGCGGGCGCGCTCGAGAAATTTGGCTCCGATTGGTTCGGCGTCGCTTCTGCGGGGGAAGGCGTGGAACTCCGCAAGGCGGGGGTGCGCAAACCCATTCTGGTGCTGGGCGGGTTCTGGCCGGGCGAGGAGAAGAACCTGATTGAACATCAGCTCACTCCGGCCATCCACCGTTGCGAGCAATTGCGCCTGTTCGACCATGCGGCCGCGAAATCCCGTAAAAGGCGCGCGGCCATCCATCTGAAGATTGACACCGGAATGAACCGCTTGGGAATTGCGCCCGCGGATGCAGATTGCTTCGCGAACCAGCTCGCGAAATGCAAGCATCTGGAACTCACTGGCGCGTTCACCCACCTGGCCTCTTCGGAAGTCCTGACCGACACCCCCACCGGCCGGCAAACCGGTGAACAGCTGGAGCGCTTTTTCGGCGCCATCGATCGTCTGAGATTGTGCGGCGTCGATCCCGGGCTCCTGCATATTGCGAACAGCGCGGCCATTGCCGCCCGCCCGGAAACCTGGGCGGATATGGTGCGTCCCGGCGCGGTCTTGTATGGTTACCATCCCGGTTTTGACCCCATGGACCGGCGCGCGGAATTTGAGGCCAAGTTGTCTCTGCGCCCGGTGTTGAGCCTTCGCGCCAGGATCATCAATGTTCGCGGAATCTCGGCCGGGGTCGGCGTGGGGTACAACGCCAGTTGGGTGGCGAAACGGCCGTCGAAAGTGGCGGTCCTCTCGGCAGGATACGGAGACGGCATTCATCGTTCGCTTGGCAATCGCGGTTCGGTGGCCATTCGCGGCCACCGGGCACCTATTATCGGCATCGTTTCGATGGATGTCGTAATGCTGGACGTTACGGAAGTACCGGAAGTGGCGATTGGAGATGTCGCGACGGTGTACGGGACGGACGGACCGAATGTTTATCCTGCAAACGTGGTTGCGCGCAGTATCGGCACGGTAACTTCGGATCTTATCTCCGGTGTCAGCCGGCGCGTCCCGCGTTTCTATGTGCCGTAATCTACCCTTTGCGGCCACCTGGTCCGGGCATGTCCTGCAGGCCGTGGTTTGATTTCTCTTCCAGGCTCGGCTTGAGGTAAACTCTCCTTTCTGCAACCCGAGCTTAAGCTTCCAGGTCTCCGCTTCAGCCGGACTGCTTTCATCCTATGAGCTATATAGCCGCTATTCTTCCTGCTGCAGGCCTCGGCACGCGCATGGGCCACGAGACGCCAAAACAGTTCTTGGAACTCGACGGCGTGCCGATTGTTATTTTGAGCCTCCGCCGGATCGCCTCTTGCCCGCTGATTACCCACCTCATCGTAGCTACGCGCGCGGAGGTGGTGGAACGGCTGGACGCCCGCATCCGGGAGGAGAACTTCAAGCAGAAAGTGCTGGTGGTCAAAGGCGGGGATTCACGCCAGGCGTCGGTCAGCCAGGCCTTGAAGCACATCCCGGAGAACACCGAGCTAGTGGTGGTACACGATGCGGTGCGGCCCTTTGTTACGGTCGAACAGATCACCCGCGTGATCGAGGAAGCGCGCCGTTGCAAGGCGGCCATTCTTGCCATTCCGGCCATGGATACGGTGAAGGAAGTAAAACGGGCCAGCTTGCCGGAAGACGTGGCGCTCATTACGGCCACCATTCCCCGCGAACGCGTCGTGTTGGCACAAACGCCACAGGTTTTCGAAACGCAGCTCCTGAAGCAGGCGTTTGCCGGAGCCGAAGAAGATGGCGTAAATGCTTCCGATGAAGCCGGGCTGATCGAGAAGCTCGGTCATGAGGTGTATGTCGTTCAGGGGTCCGAGCGGAATATCAAAATCACGAAACCTTCCGATATGGACCTGGCGCGCTTTTACCTCCACGCGGAACAGAAAAAAACATGAGCGTGCGCTGCGGAATTGGCTATGACCTTCATCGGCTCGCCGAGGGCCGAAAACTGATCATCGGCGGCATCGAAGTCCCTTTTGACAAAGGACCGGTCGGACATTCGGATGGGGATGTCCTTGCTCACGCACTCTGCGACGCACTGTTTGGTGCGGCGGGGCTCGGCGACATTGGCACCCATTTCCCGGACAACGATGCGAGGTGGCAGGGTGCCGATAGCCTCATTTTCCTCGAACACGCGCGCAGGCTTCTCGGCGAACGACACTTTGTGATCGAGCATGTCGATGCGGTCGTGATCCTAGAACGCCCGAAGTTGGGGCCGCATTTTCCGAAAATGCGGCAAGCTTTGGCCAGATCACTCGGCGTGCCTGCGGAGAAAATTCACCTGAAGGCCAAGACCAACGAAGGCGTCGATGCGGTTGGCCGTGGCGAGGCGGTTGCCTGTCACGTCATTGCCACGCTCTCGTCGTCCTAGCCGCTGAACTTGAGATGGTCCCTCGCTTGCCAAGCGTCTGCGCTAGACTTCCCTTATGACTTCGGTCGGCCACATCCAACCGCATCCAGCAAGAGAGAATCTTTTCAGTTCCAAGGATGTGCTCGCCCTACTCCAGGACCGGCACTGGCTTTCGCGCCCTCCGACGGCGGAGCATCTGGTCCTGTGCGAGCGCGCCGCCAACCTCCTTGGTCCGCATGCCGCCGATCCCGCCGGGCTTGTCGAACTGCTGGGGTTGATTTTTCACTACGATGCAGGACAAATTCTCGCGACCGTCGAAGCGCACGCGGTCCTTGCCCGTTTCGCCGCACGCGAGGTCATCCGGCAAGTTGCGCTGTTTCTGCTCGATCCCACACCGCTCGATTCGGACCGCCTCAAGGAACTGGTCACACGGCTGAAGGAAACGCACCAGCTGCGAGGCCGGGATCTGTTTCATCCGCTTCGCCTTGCGCTTGCCGGGCGTCCGGGAGAAGGAGAGCTTGACCGGGTGATCCTCCTCGTCGATGAGGCGGCTGCCCTTGCCTTCGATGTCACCGTCAAATCCACCCGCACGCGTATCCTTGAATTCTGCGCCACCCTCGATTGCTAGACTGCCGCACGTCCCCGAACTTTCAACTTTCGACTTTCAACTGTAAACTTTTCCCATGGATCGATTTACAGGAATTCATGCCGTACGCGAAGCGCTCGAAGCCGGGAGCACGTTCGACCGCATCGTCATCGCCAAAGGGCGACAGGACAGCCGCATCGAGGAGATCGTGCAACTCGCCCGGGAGCGCGGCATCGCCGTACGATTCGAGGATCGCGGGCAGCTCGACCGCCTTGCCAATAGCAAAGATCACCAGGGGGTGGTGGCGATAGCGGCCGCACGGGCGGCCGCGACCCTGGAGGACATCATCGCGCGCGCGAATCAGTCGCAGGGTCAACAGGGGCTGATCGTACTGCTCGATGGCGTGGAAGATCCGCACAATTTGGGGGCCATTATTCGGACTGCGCTCGCAGCTGGCGCGCACGGAGTGGTGGTTCCGGAGCGCCGGGCGGCCGGGCTTACCGACACCGTGGCGCGCGCTTCCGCCGGTGCCCTGGCGCATTTGCCGGTCGCTAAAGTCACCAACCTCGCCCGGGCCATGGAGGATTTGAAGGAAGCAGGCTACTGGCTGGTGGGCCTCGATGAAGCGGGAGAGAAAAGCTACACCGAAGTGGATTACACGACGCCGACCGGAATTGTGATGGGGGGAGAAGGCAGCGGATTGCACGAATTGACCCGCAAGCGTTGCGATTTTGTGGTGTCCCTGCCGACCAGTGGCCCGGTCAAGTCGCTGAATGTCTCCGTTGCCACGGGCGTCGTTTTGTTCGAGGCCATACGGCAGCGGCATTCTCGGAAGAAGTAACGCCCGCGCCGGTGCTTGGCCCCGGGTTTTGCGGCGCGTTACTTGTCGTACTTGACGAGTGAAAACACGTCGAGCCCGGGGAGTTTCGCGCGGCCGTTCAGGAAGGACAGTTCCACGGCGAAGGCGGCACCATCGACTAGGCCGCCGAGAGAGCGGATCAACTCTACCGCTGCCGCAGCCGTACCTCCGGTTGCGAGCAAGTCATCGCACAGCAGGACCCGCTGGCCTTTCTCGATCGCGTCTTCGTGAATTTCCAGTGAGTCTGTCCCGTACTCGAGCGCATAGGACACCTTTGCGGCCTTGGCCGGCAGCTTCTTGGGTTTTCGAACCGGAACAAAACCCGCCTGCAGGCGGTAGGCCAGCGCCGGGGCGAGAATAAAACCGCGTGCTTCGATCCCCACCACCAGATCGATCTTATGTCCGTCGTAATGCGCACAGAGCCGATCGATCAGCGTACGAAAACCGTCCTTGTCCTTCAGCAGGGTGGTCAGGTCATAAAACAGAATTCCGGGCTTTGGGTAGTCCGGCACTTCACGGATCAGTTTCTTCAAGTCTTCCATTGGACCTGCTCCTTATTCAATCGTGGTTTCGATGATGAAATCGCCGAAATATCGCTCGTCCGGAGTGTCGGCCTCTTCCCGGACGTCGATGACGTAGGCCATCATCGGCCCTTTTTCCAGGGCAAACCGCAACTGCTTCAGCCGGTCCGGGCTTCCGATCGCCAGCACTTCCACGCTGCCATCCCGCCGATTGCGGACAAAACCATGCAAACCAATCTTTCCGGCGAGATGTTCGACGTAGTTGCGGTAACCGACTCCCTGCACACGGCCAGATACGATATAACGCCGAGCCAAAATCTCTGGGTTCACAGTCCCATCAGTTTAGCAAAGACCCTGTCGGTTTTTCCAAAACGGGAGAACCGCTGCTGCGACTTGCGTTACACTGGCAACGACTCTAGGGGAGCCTGCCACCGGGGCAGCAAAGCGGGTGGCAGTTCGCATCTAAAGGATTATGGTCGAAGAAAACCCCAGTTCCGGTTCGGGCAGCCCTTGGCCCGTTTCTGTCCTCCGCTTCGTCGTGATTGCCTGTGTTTGTATTCCCGCTCTGCTGGCCCAGGAAAACGCGCCAGGACCGCTCACTCCGCCTCCCGAACATAAGGTGACCCGCATTGTGGGCGTCCCTGAGGCGGAGGCCCCCCCTTCACTTCCTCCCGCGCAGATTATTCAGGGTTTTGCGAAGAAAGAAGATGTGTATCAGGCGGCTCGCCCGCAGTACGCGTACCGAAAAACAATTCGCATTCAGGAGTTTGGCTTGGACGGCAAGCCTGCAGGAGAATACACGGCCACCTACGACGCCGTCCGTTCGAGCGACGGTAAGCTGTATGAAAAAGCAATCGCGGCTCCGGAATCCACGCTAGAGTATCTGCAGTTTGAGCCGGAGGACGCTCAGGTTCTGACGCACATCCCTGCCTATCCCGTGACCGCGTCGCAGCTCTCCAAGTACAACCTGCAGTACCTCAATACGGAAAAGGTCGACGAGGTGGACTGCTACATTTTTCAGGTCTCCCCGAAGACACTCGATCGGCAGCATCCGTACTTCGACGGGATCCTGTGGATCGATCAGAAATATCTGGAAGTGGTCAAGAGTTACGGGAAATGGGTGACCGACCTCGGTGACATGCACCCTCCCACGCTGCCTTTCAGCATGTTTGAGACTTACCGGGAAAATGTGGAGGGGAAATACTGGTTCCCGGATTACACCCGCTCCGATGGCATTTACAAAATGAAGGACCGCGACATCCCCGTCCGGGTAACGATCAAGTGGAGTAACTTCAAGCCCTTCCCGGCTGTGCCAGGGGGTTCGAGTGCGGCTCCCCCGATAACGACAGGAGGAAGTGCGCCGCCCCCTGCGCCTCCGCCGGGTGCAAAGCCTTAGGTCGCGTGTCCGGTTCCGAAGCGGCCTTTGGCTGCAGTCCCCGCTACCGCCGCTTTGCCCGCGGGCTGTAAAGTCTGTCGAGCAGGGCCGGCAAATCCACCAGTTTCCTGAGCAGGTGCTTTGGTTTTGCGGCGCGCAGTTGCTTCTCGGTGGGGAAAGGTCCGAGGATCGCGACGGCAGGCATACCGACGGCCCGCGCCATCTCGAGGTCCTCAGGAGTATCGCCCACATACACGCACTGTTCGGCAGTCATTTTCAGTTGGCGCAAGGCCAGTTGCAGCGGTGCGGGGTGTGGTTTTTTTTCTGGCGTGTCCCCGCCGCAAACGCGCGAACGGAAAATGCGCGTAAGAGAAAACTCGCGCAACTGCCGGGATACGCGAACCCGGTCCCCGCTGGTGACCAATCCGAGGGCGTGTCGTTGCCCGAGGGAGCGCAACACGGCTCGAGCACCCGGGATCAGCGAGGAAGGGTGCTTGGCATAGTGGGTTCGCCAAAGGCGGTCCGCCTCCTCCCAGCGTTCCCTGGGTATTCCTGCAGCGCGATAGACCGTGTACCAGTCCGGGGAGTAGTGCCGCTCGAGTTCCGGAAGGCCCCAGTCGAGGCCCAACTCTTGGAACATGGCCAGGTAAGCCTGGGAATCGGCGTGGAAGGAGTCAATCAGGGTGCCGTCCCAGTCAAACAGCACGGCAGAAAGCCTGGTCTTTGAACGCATGCTTGGGAGATTAGCAGAAATGCGGCGTGGCGGAACCTAACCCGGAGTACTTGAGACAGCTCGCGGCACGCGTTTCCTGAAAAGGGTGGGGCGACTTAGTCGGCTGGGTGCCAAGTGGGGACCTGATCGTCGCGGTCGAACGCGAAATCGTCAAAGCTGGCCGCGATTCCATACCATCCGGGCATGTTTGCGGGTTCCGTGCGGCGAACCTGCGCCTTCGAGGAAACCACAACGTTGCCGTAGCCGAGCGGCCGGCTCACGAGCACGATATCCAGCTCAATCGATGTGCCCGGTTCGAGGGACTTGGGGCAGAGAAAGTAAACGCCCGACGAGCTGATATCCCGGGTGACCAGGGTCACCGGGTATTCTTCCATCACCCCGGCAACGCTACGAAGCTTTAAGGGCAGTTTCAGAGCCGCCCGCGGGCGTTCCCGCTGCTCCAGGTGCACGCCGACGGCGTGGGTGGGCACGCGCACAAATTTCTTTGGTTGGGGAGTTCTCAGCAGCGGCATGACCCTTAATGCGGGTACGGGAGGTGCTGCAGGTGGTTTCTCTGGAAAGGCGGGTGCCGTCGCGGGTTCGAGCGCCGGTTCCGGTTGCAATGACAAGTTTTCCCAAACTAGCGCGCGGTTGCTCGCACTCATCTCGCCCCTCAGTGAGATGAAACAAGTAATAGTTCCACTGCGGTGGTCCTATTACCCTAAGCTCTTGAATCCCCGTGAAGATGTTGGACTGTCAACATGCCATTGCCCTGGAAATCTGTCAATTGGTAGAAATCGGCGCAAGTGTCCAAAATTTAAACATTTAGTCATAGTACCCTACAGGTACGCACCCGCCGGTCGGTCCTGAAGGTTGCTACCGAGCCCACCATTATGGTTCTCGATTCCCGGTTCCTTCGCGCTATCTTTCCCTCTACCCATGCCCACGGTGAACAAATCGCCCGAACTCCAACTCTCCTCACCGGCGAGGGCAACACCCGCTCGGGAGTCGCGTGCCACCCTGGTGCTCGTGTCCTTTGCCTTGGTGTACCTTGTCTGGGGCTCCACGTATTATGCGATCCGGGTCGGGATCGAGTCCATTCCGCCCTTGCTGCTGGCTGGGATGCGTCACCTCATCGTCGGGCTGCTGTTCTACCCTACCTTTCGCGTGGTCACTCGGGAAAAGCCGACGGCCCCCCAATGGCGCACCGCCTTTACGACCGGCTGCCTGCTCCTCATGATCGGGAATGGCACAGTTTCCTGGGCAGAGAAGTCCGTCCCCTCAGGAATCGCCGCCCTGCTCGTGGCGACCGTCTCGCTGTGGATGGTTCTGGTCGACTGGTTCCGCCCCGGTGGGGTGCGGCCCGTGCGGCGAGTCCTCGTGGGCTTCCTGCTGGGATTCGCCGGGATGGCCTTGCTGGTGGGTCCAAAGCATCTCGGAGACTCCGGGCGGATTGACCCTGTTGGGGCGAGTGCTCTGATCGGGGCTTCGCTCGCTTGGGCCATCGGTTCGATCTACTCGAGGCACCATCCGCTCCCCCGGTCGGCCCTGCTTGGCGCCGGAATGCAGACACTTTCCGGTGGTGCCATGCTCTGTCTGTTTGCCGCAGCGGCCGGCGAAACGCGCGGCTTCCATTTCGCAGACGTGACACTGCGTTCCTGGCTGGCACTCGTATATCTGGTGGTTTTTGGATCGGCCCTCGGATTCAGTGCCTATGTTTATATACTGAAACACAGCACTGCCGCGCGCGTGGCCACCTATGCGTTTGTAAACCCGGTTGTGGCACTGTTTCTCGGCTGGTTTCTCGCGGGTGAACCCCTCTCGCTGCGGATTTTTCTCGCGAGCAGCGTCATCCTCACCGCGGTCCTGCTGGTGATCACGGCCCCACACAAGGATTCGACGGAGGCGCACAATGCCGTCCCTGCGGCGGGCGAAGCGTGAATTTTCGTCAAATCCCGGTGGGTCAGTTTGCCGTCCGAAATCGGATAGATTGCTTTTCTCTGACGCGGTAGTCTAAGGCCATGAAGAGGCAACTACGGAACTCGACGAGCCTGCGGATCACCGGGCCAGCGGCCGACCGGTACTGGCGGGCAACACTCGAACGCGACGCCCGCGCCGATGGCTGTTTCGTCTTTGCGGTCGAATCGACGCATATCTACTGCCGCCCGTCCTGCCCCGCCCGGCGACCACACCGGCACAATACGCTCTTCTTCCGTACTCCCCAGGATGCGGAAAGTCATGGATTTCGCGCTTGCCGGCGCTGCCGGCCAAAACACGGACACGCCGCGACCGAGCTGGTCGAACAGGTTGCAGCTGCGATTGCGAACGGGGAGGAGCAGCCGTTTCGCCTGAGTGCGCTTGCGGCACGGCTCGACAGCTCGCTGCCGAAGTTGCGTCGCGCCTTTCGCCGGGCAACCGGGTTGTCACCGAAAGAATTCGAGCAAGCTTTCCGCATGGCGCGCTTTAAAAAGATGTTGCGTGCCGGCAGCAGCGTCACCGAAGCCCTGTACGCGTGCGGATATGGGTCATCGAGCCGGCTTTATGAAAAAACCAATGCGCAGCTGGGTATGACCCCGCGGTCGTACCGAAAAGGAGGATGGGGCATGCGGATCGCGTATACGGTGGCAAGCACAACGTTGGGCAAGGTGCTGGTGGCCGGGACGGAACGGGGAGTGTCGGCGGTCTATCTCGGCGAAAACGAGACAGCGCTCCTCGCAGAATTGCAAAAGGAGTATGCCAGTGCGGAGATCGTGCGCGCGCCGGAGCGAAACCGGAACTGGCTCAGGGAAATCGTGAAGCGCGTGGAAGGAAATGCGCCGAGCGTGGATTTGCCGCTGGATTTACAGGCCACGGCGTTTCAACGAAGAGTCTGGCAGGAGCTGCAGAAGATACCTCGGGGAACGACCCGCACCTATACCCAGGTGGCGCGGGCGCTCGGCAAACCCCGCTCGGTGCGGGCGGTGGCGCGGGCGTGCGCCACCAATCCGGTTTCGATCGTCGTGCCCTGCCATCGAGTTATTCGCAGTGACGGCACACTGGCGGGATACCGCTGGGGACTCGAGCGCAAGGAAAAGCTGCTCGAAAGGGAAGCGGCATCGGTGTAGGAGGAATTACCCGCGCGGCTTTTCAGCCTTGGTGCCTTTCGGCCAATCGGGCTTGAACTTGCCATCACCGAGCTTCAGGTTCTTCATCACTTTGGTGTAGCGGGTCATGACGTAGTCGCCGGAACCTGCCTCGAAGAATTTTTGCTGAACGGGGAGCCAGGAAGACTCGTCCACCCAAATGTCGACCTTGGAGATCTGTTTTTTCTGCTCGTCGGATTTGGGAATAAGTTCAAGAACAGCCGCCTTATGCCCGTCCAGTTCTTCCTCACCGGTGAGGGCGACCGCATAGTTTTTCTGGAGGTCTTCGGTACGCTTGCCGAAGCCAAGAGCGAGGTACTGGTCCACCATGGCGCGGTTTTTGCCGATGTTGTATTCCTCCACGCGATTGATTTTAGGCGTGTAGATATACAAATTATCGCCGTTGCGCAGAATGGTGCGCGGATCGGGAGATTGGAAATCGATGCGCACCTTGGCGTCCTTGCGGACAAAGATTTCACCGGTTTCGACGGAACTGTCTTTCACGACCGCGGTGTACTTGGTGTGCTCGATGGCCGCGGTCATGCTCCTAAAGTCTTCTGCGGAGTGATCCATCATGGAGAGCACGTAGTCGAGCGTCAGCTTGCCGGTCGCCTGGTTGCCCCCCACGGCGCGAAACCCGGAAAACGCGGCGCCCAGGACGATTAGAAAAAGGAAAACGCGAGAAGTTCTCAAAGATGCCCCTGCGGCTGAGTTTTCAGCCCAATTGTGCTCACTATGAATCGTAGCACAAGGTCGGAAGACCCGCAGGAGGCCCAGCTCATTGGCAAGAGCCGTCGTCCATGAACTGATTGGAGTTGGCCATCTGAGAAAGGGAGCGACGACAGGCAACAAATTTCTGATTAATGGGATCGGACTGCAGCGCATTGGGATCGATGTAGGTCATGCTCTTGGTCATCTGCAAGTACTCGTCGTCAAGACTCTTCATGTTGTTGTACTGGTTTACGAGGAACGGATACACGTTCTTGTCGGCATCCGTGCTGATCGCGACTGAAGCCAGTCGAACCGAGGTCTGCGCTTGTGCGCGGTAGGCGCCTAACCACTCATTGTTGATGGGCACGCCGCGTTCAATGGCGGTTTGCAGGGCGGTGTGCCACTCACGCACCTGTGCCATCGCCTCCATCCCCGCGGTGACGAACGCTTTTGAAAAACCGGGAGCGGAAGCAGGCGCAGCTGCGGGGACATTCCCGCCCGACCCAGGCAGCGCCAGGACGATCTGGTTTCCGTTGAAACTGATGGAACTGTTGGTGAGGCGGGCCAGGCCATCCACCTCCACGTAATTCTTGCCCTGCACTTGGATCACATTTGCCTGGCCCTGTTGGCCGCTGATCACCAAAGTACTGCTCTGTTGGGCAGCGATTAAACCGATAGCCAGCACGGATGAGGTAAGTAGCAAGGCCGGCGTCCCCCATCTTCCGATCGCAGTAAATTTCATTGTTCTACTCCTTCCGCGTAGGCCGGGGCGGGGTGCCGGAGGGCCTTCTTGGGCCAGCCCAACTACCCTCACCGGAAATGATAGCAGAGAGGGCAGTAGGGGTCTCCTGCTCTGCGATCGTGCGTCGGGCCATGGCGGGCCGCGCTCGCGCAGTCCGAAAACGGGCGTCAGCAGTCAGGACCGAGGGGAGGCGAATCCAGGTTTTGTAAGCCTCAGGCCGGCGGAGGTTGCTCCGGGGTGGGGGGCTTCTCCTCGGCGGGCGCACCCTTGGGGCGGCCGACTTTGTCGGCAGAGTCCACGCCAAAGAGGAAATAGTCCGTGAGGAAATGTCGGTGATGATACCGTTTGCCGTGGAGCTCCAGGTACATTTCTGCGCTCCATGGCAGCCAAAGAACGGATTTTCCGTCGGCAAAATTGACGGGACCATAGTCGACCAGGAGATGGTCGCGGGATAGTTCGAGTTCGGTAACCGGCTCGCGGAGGTCGGTTTCGATCCTCAGCAGGTTGTAATTCGTAGAGGAGATCCAGACGCGGCCCTTCAAGGGAATATTGTAGATGGTGCCGAGGCGTTGCCAGCGGCGCACGTCCAAGTGCGCGTCCTTTTTCTCCTCGAAGCGAACCTGCCAGGCGGCCTCGCCGCGGACACTGGCCAAGCCTTCACATTTGTAGTCATATCCGCTGCGGTAGATGGGAAGCAAAACGTTGACGCCAAGACTGTTCAGGCCCGTCGTGGCCAGGGAGGTGGGAAAATCCGAGACACCAGCCGCACCATTGCGGTTTTCCTCGAGGAACAGGGAGCCGTTTTTCGAGGGGAAAACGAAAACGATGTAATTAAATTCGCGCATCTTGATCGGACCCGGCCTGCCGGCCTTATCGATCTCCTGGTGTTCGATGTGTTCGGTGGCGGCGAATTTCTCGAGATTGTCCAGTTGCGATGTCACCCGGCGCATGGCCCGCGGAATGATTTCATCGGCAGAACAGGACACATTGGGAGCAACCGAGTAATCCTTGCTGTCAATGTCGGGAGGAGCCCAGGGACGCGACTCTACGTCGGGAGGCAGACTGGTTTCGGTAGCCAGGTGGCTGAGGGTTGCGGCAGAGTCTGCAAAGGCAGCCGGTTGCTGGCGGGCGGCCTCGGCGATCTTCTTCTGCGCATCAGCGGCTTCCGGACAGGAGGGGCAATCGACTCCGATGCGGGCCCAGGTCTGTTTCGCTTCCAGCCATTTCGACCGGGCGGCCTGGATATCCCCCAACAGGAGCAGGGGAGTTGCGCTGTTGGCATGCGAAAGCAAAACGGAGCGGGCGGCATAGGTCTCGGCATCGGAAAAGTCCCCTGATTTTGCATAGGCGGTGGCGAGCAGATACAGGGTCCGCCAACCTGCGCCGTTAGCTGCATAGGCCTTGTTCAGCGTGGAGATCGCCGGGGCAATTTCGCCCGACTGCAGTTGAAGCTCGCCGAGAGCAATCAGCGCCTTGTCGTTTGAAGGGTCAAGAGCTGCGGCGCGTTCGAAATCCTGGCGCGCGGCGGCCACCTGGTTCAACGCTTTGTCGGCCGTGCCCTGGAGATAGGCGACGTCCGAACTTTCCGGAACCATACGTGCGGCTTTTGCAAAATGGTTCTTGGCAGAATCGAACTGCTGCTTGCGCATGGCGGCCATGCCTTTATCGATCTCATTGGCGAGTTTGGGGGTCAGAACCAGGCCCTTGGCAGGGTGGCCAGTAGGATTCGGATCGGAGGCAGAATGCAGGTAGACATAGGCGTTAAAAAAAGAAGAGCCGCCGGTGACGTCGAGATGATCGGTGACGGTGAGGTAGCCGGGACATTTCACTTCGACGTCGTAGGGACCCTCGAGGAGATTCTGAAAGCCGGCGGTGGAATTCTGGTCGGTCGAAAGGGTTCGGTTCACGCCGCGCATGCGGGAAAAAAGATGCACGGAGGCTTTTTCCTCAAACGGGAGGCCGCGGGAGTCGCGGACCCCGATGGTGATGGTGACCTGATTGGGCGCGCCAATCATGCCCCCATATTTGGACTGAGAATCCGCGCCGCCGGCGCCAGGATCCTGGGCGGCAAGGGGCAGCGAAAAAACGATCGCGGCCAGAAAACAGAGAGCGATTGAGGCAGTGGGGCAGGCAGTTCGGAGCTCGATCTGAGTTTTCATGGGTCGTAAGCAAGCCTAACCAGCCGGAGTGTGGTGGTCAAGGCCGCCGGCGGTGCCGATGAAAAACCAGAAGAAGGGAGCCCACCCAAAAGGCAGCAGCGAGAGGCTAGTGACGGATTTCGACTTCATAAGCGATTACCGTACCTTTTTCGTCCCGGATGGGCTCGATTTTGCCGATGGAAAATCGCCCGTCGCTCAGGGCGGCGCCCGATTTCTGGAGCGCGCTGTGGAGGTCATTCTGCAGAGCGGGAGTGCGTTCAGGAGGGGCGAGGACCCGGGCGTCGATCTTATAGATTTCGGTCTCCC
Source organism: Candidatus Acidiferrales bacterium (assembly GCA_963842585.1). Taxonomy (GTDB): domain Bacteria; phylum Acidobacteriota; class Terriglobia; order Acidiferrales; family UBA7541; genus Acidiferrum. The sequence goes on along the minus strand of CAWJHG010000004.1, from coordinate 61,928 downwards.
CTGACTTGGAGATCAGTTCGACCTGGGAGGAATTGGCCGGCAGGCCAACCTGCGGCTGGTCGTGAAACCAGCGCGTGGGAGTGGCCAGTACGAAGAGAAGAATGAGGATGACGGCGACGTCGTATTGCCAGGTCCCTCGTTCGTAGGACCAGAAGAACACGCGATTCAGATGGTTGCCAATGCCTGCCATATCAGTCCGCCGGGATTCCGTCAACAATAACGCCATCGCGCATGTGAACCACGCGATCGAAATAAGTGGTGGCTTCGGGGTTGTGGGTGATCATGACAATCGTCTGTCCCAGATCCTTGTTGAGACGGCGCAGCATTTCAAGGACGATTTCGGAGTTCTTGGTGTCCAGGTTGCCGGTGGGCTCATCGGCAAGGAGGATTTTAGGCTCGTTGATAATGGCGCGGGCAATGGCCACCCGCTGCTGTTCACCGCCGGACATCTCCGAAGGGCGGTGATGAAGGCGTCCATCGAGGCCCAGCATTTTGGTGACAACATCGAAGCGGTGCGGATCGAAACCGTCGCCGTGGATGTATTGGGCGATGGCGATATTGCCTTTGGCAGAGAGGGCGGGAAGAAGATTAAAGCGCTGGAAAACAAATCCGATTTTGTGGCGACGAAGCTTGGTGCGCTCGGCGTCGGTCATGGCGGAGAGATCGTTCCCGTCGACGTAAACTTTGCCGCGGGAGGCCTGCGCGAGACCACCGATGACATACAGAAGTGAGGATTTCCCGCAGCCGGACGGGCCCATGACAGCAACAGATTCTCCGGGGAGAACGTCGAAATTGACGCCGCGGAGAGCGGGTACTTCAACCTTGCCGGCATGATAAAGCTTCCAGAGATTCTCGGTTTTGAGTATCGGCTCCAAAGTTTTCAGCTCGGGCTCCGTCGAGTTGTCGGTCTGCGTTTGTATTCTAACCGTGATTGACATGTGTGGCTAGGTTGCTGCGACTCCTTTTCAATCGTATGAGAGGGCCTGAACCGCGTCCTTGCGGCTGGCGACCCAAGCAGGATAGCTGGCACCGAAAAGGGCCCCGGCCAAGGCAATCAGCCCAGCCCTCAGGATCCAGCCGGGGGTAATCGAAATCGTCAACGTCGGGAAGAGCGCGAGAAACCCAGCGCGGACCAGGTAACTCAGCGCAATGCCGGCGACAATACCGAAAAGGCAGAGCAGTGCGGCTTCCGAGAGCAGGGCGCGAACGATCAGCAACTTGCTGGCGCCGAGGGATTTTAGTACGCCGATGTCGCGAGTGCGTTCAAGGACCGTGGTGTACATGGTCAGGAAAATGACCAGCAGGCCGATCGAAACGGCCAGAGCGATCATCGAGTTGATGAAGGTCTGCAGAGCCGGGATATTCGTGGAAGTCATCAGGGTCATGAAATCTCTGAGCGGGCGTACCGGGTACCCGGGGAAAGTGGATTTCATCTCTTCGATGACGTCCTCGGTGTGCTCCGGGCGGGTGCATTTGATGAGGAAGATGGAAGCCTTATCACGAGCGCCGACCAGGTCCTGAAGCGTGGAGATGGGAACGAACAGGCGAGCTCCTTTGCCATGTTCGACAATGCCGGCCACGTGCCAGTCGTGGTTGAGAAGGTTATAGGTATCGCCAACCTTGAGTTTCTTGGCTTTGGCCGCCCAGTCATCGACCAGAAGATCGTCGGGGCCCTGCATGTCGTGGCCACCGAGAAAGACAAAGCCGCCCGACACATCTCGAAAAGACTGCGGATCGATGCCGTAGATGATTTCGACGCCGCCGGTCGAGTTGAATTGCAGCAGCGCCGGGGCAACCGATTGAACGTATTTCAGGTCGCGGAGTTTTTCCGCGATTTTGATGGGCATGGGAGAGCCGCTGAATGCCAGGAAAATCTGCGCGGAAGGAGATTGCAGCATGATGTCCGCGCCGATGCCTTCGATGCGCTTGGCGGTTTCCTGCAGCATGCCGGAAGTAAGGCCGACGATAACCACGACGAGCATGACTTCCACGGCAACCGCCATCACCCCGATGAGCGTGCGCACCGGGCGGTGAAACAGGTTGCGGAAGACAAAATCGTTCATCATGGCTTCTTGTCCTCCGCGGGATCACCTAAGTGAACGACTTCGGTTCCCGGCGGGGCCTGGAGTTGGAAGCGATCGGAGTCGATCGGTCCATTCAGCGTAATTTTCGTGACCGTGAGGTCCAGTCGATATTCGTCGTGCGGGCGATCGATGCGAACGGAACGGGGATATTCGGCAAGCACGGAGCCCGGGGTGTCCAGCGGCTGCCAGTCGGAATAGCGGACGTCGGAGAGCAGGGCGCCTTTGGGGCCGTAGGACTCGAGGCGGACCAGACGGAGATCCGCGCGATCGAACCAGATTTTGCGGAAAATTTCAGATTGATAGCCACCGCGCAGAACGGTAAGGACATAGAAACGGGCGGCCTCGTCGTTGAACTCTTCAGGGAGAGTAACTTCCTCCTTGCGAACTTCGGGCCAGAGAAGTGCATCCACCAGATGCTGTGGGCGCAGATTCTCGATGGGTTTGGCGCTCGGGGTGCTAAGGGCAACGGGCCCCATAAGGAACTTGTTCTTGGGAGGGATGGAGACTTCGAAATCACGGCCGTCGCTGGCCATGTCGAAGACGGTTTTGCCAACGACCGGAACTTGGCCAATCATTCGGATGTTGTAGGGCCGGGAGGCGAGCAGGAAGACTTTGACTTCGTGATATTCGCTAATGACGCCGCTGTAGGCGGAGCCTGCCGAAGGCTTCATTTCGACCGTCGCGTCGAGAGACTTAAGATTGCGCGCCAGAGCGTTGTAACGGTCCAAGAGTTCTTCGGGACTGGCTTCGCGAGCGACGGGACGGGCTGCGGGGGGGACTGCGGTGGTCTTGGTGACACCCGTGCGCGTGCTACAGCCGCATACCATGGCTGACAGTGTCAGGCAGACCATCCATTTCTGCGCAAGATTCATCGAGAAAACAGTAATCCCAGACCGAAGAGGAGCAATTTAACCACCACAGGAAACTGCCAGTATCACGGAGCAGAGCGTCACTTTCGTGCTCGGAGCAGGGTAACGCGCCGTTCAAACGTCTCATCAACAGGTTCAAAAATGAAACCCTGCAAAACTGAATCCGAACAGTCCCCACCAGAGCTCTGCCCTTCTATTTTAGCGTATTTCGGAGATTATTGGGGGCGCGCGATATACACGTCGAACGGCTGCAGAGCGGGTCGCGCGCGCCGGATAAGCTCGCTCGGCCAGAGAGACTGGCTGAGAATCGTGACCCAACCGTCACTCGGCTCACAAACGGCACAGCATGTGTAGCGGGCATAGGCCGGTTCGTAGGCGTCCTGGCCGCGTTCAGACAGGTCACCCTCGAGGGCCGGGTCTTCACTCTCGGCAGCAGGACCGACGCGCAGGCCGAACGTTTCGGCTTCGAAACGGGCCAGGATCAGGCGCAGGAGATCGGGCGAAGGTTGCGGCAGGACGATACACCGGGATGCCGCTTCGCGGTAGGCGACGCTGTGTGCGGCGCAAAAATCCCGAACTCGATCGAGATGGCTGAAGAAATCGAGTGCGAAGGGCTCTTTCGCAACGATGGCATGCAAGGCCGCGGCCCAAATGGAGGCGGCTTCCGGGCCGCGAACCGGTTCGCGGCTTTCGGTTTCGATCAGTTCGAGACCAACCGCTTTCACGCCGGGGCCGAGGTCCATGGCCTGTACGTCGAGGGAATAAAGCGGAAGATCAGGTAGAGCTTCTTCGGCGTGCATGGCTATTCCTCGGTTTCGATGTCGCCGAATTTTGCGTGGAAGTCAGGCGAAGCCTTGCGCACCTCCAGCCAGTCAAAGAAGGCGTCCGGGGTCTCCAGCCAAATCCGGAACCATTCGGCAATCTCCCTTTTTTCCTCGCGCTTGCGGGACTCGACCTTGCGGTTGTGGGAAATCATCTCCGCGCGACGTTTGCCGAGACGGGCAATTTCGAGAACCCTCCCGACGGCGGCTTGTTCGCCGTGGGCCTGAAAACGGCGGAGCAGTTCATCGAGGCGGGTGATACTGACTTCGGCATCCTGAAGCGTCTTGAAATGGAGAATGTCTTCGAACTCCTCCTCGAATCGCTCCTCGGCCTCCTCGCGTTCAGAGACCTGTACTTTCCAGCCCATCGATTCCAGGACATCGGCGATATATTCGTTGGCGGTCTTACCAGCGTCGCCGTGGTCGGCGACAAGCTTGCGGCGAAGTTGATCAATCTCAGCGGTGGTCCACTTCTGGTGTCCGAGCTGACGTGCCGCTTCGAGAATCAAAGCCTTTTTGGTATGCAGTGCTTCGGTCATCGTTTGCCTTTGTTGGCCGAACCGGCGGCGTGAGTTTGATGCGCCTCATGGACCGAAGGGTCGGCAGATTCGCCGTTGAGGAGATGGTGATATTTGGCCACATTCTGGTTGTGTTCCGCCAGTGTGGAGGCAAAAAAATGGCCGCCCTGTGTGTTGGCGACAAAATAGAGGAAGTCGGTGGGGGCGGGAGCCAGCGCGGCACGGATCGAGGCTTCCCCGGGATTACCGATGGGGCCGGGAGGAAGTCCGGTGTGAACGTAGGTGTTAAAAGGCGATGGGTATCGCAAGTCCTTGAGGGTCAGGGGAGGATTGTACTCATCCACCTGCTTTAGCGCATAAATCACGGTCGGATCGCACTGCAGCAGCATGCCCTTGTGCAAACGGTTCGCATAGACTCCTGCGACCAGCGGCCGCTCCTCGGGCTTGGGTGTCTCGGCTTCGACGAGAGAGGCTAGCGTGATGACGGACAGGAGAGGCGTGCCGGGGGTGAGCGGCTCGAGATGTTCGGGAGCGATCTGCTGGAGGGCCTCGCGGAACTTGCGGACCATCATCGCCGTAAGCTCACCCGCCGTGGCCTGACGCGGAAGGTTGTAGGTGGCGGGAAAGAGAAAACCTTCCAGAGTCCGCGCGCCGGGAGCAAAGCCCTGGATCTGGGCCGCATCTCGGGCGGCGGCCAAGAATGCGCTGGCCTTCAAGTACTTCGCGGCTTCAAGATTGCGGGCGATGTCGTATATGGTATCGCCCTCTTTCACCGTAAAGGGCTGCTGATAGACGTCACCGTTCGCCAGTTTCCAGAAGACTTCCTTCCCGGTAAGCGGGTGAGCGAAGAAGTACTCACCGGCCAGCAGCGAGCGTTTGGGATGGCGGCGCGCATAAAGTTCCAGTGCCAGAGAGCTGCGGATCAGGCCACTCTTTTCGAGAAGATGCGTGGCGGCCCGGGTCGAGGCGCCATGGGGAATTTCGACGAACACCCCTCCTTCGGGAATGGTGCCGAATGGTTTTTCGATGCAATACCAGAGGTATCCGGCCGCGGCGGCCGCGGCCAGCACCAGGAGTAGAAGAATGGTCAGAAAAGCTCTCAATCTAGGCAGGCTCCTTGGCGATAGAGGTGCGCGCCAGATATTCGCGCAAAATGATCATGGCGGCAACTGCGTCGACGGTGTATTTGCCGTCAGAGGTACGGGCCGCCTTCTTCCGGCCGGAGTGAGTTTCGGAGTGGGTGATGCGCCGGCCGAGTTCCTCTTCGAGGATGCGCTCGGCTTCCCAACTGGTCAGTCGCTCGTCGACCATTTCGACCGGCAATGCCAGTTGCTTGCGAAGGCGCTCGGCGAAGCGCAGGGCTTCCTCGGCCATTTCCCCCGGGGTTCCGTCCAGGCGGAGAGGAAGGCCGACGATGATCTGCTTGACCTGATGATCGCGGGCGAATTCACGGAGGCGGCGCACGTCCTCGTTACGATTGATACGTTCCAGAGTGTCGTGCGGTTCAGCAATGCGGGCTTCGGCGTCGGCGATGGCCATGCCGATCTTCTTGCTGCCGTAATCGAGGGCCAGGATTTTGCTGCGGGTACCGGCGGAATTTGTGATTTCGGTCACCCGGCCAGTATAACGTGAAGCGAGTGCGGAAGCGGGGCGTGGCAGGGCCGAGGAGCGGCCGGCAGAATTCTTTGCTTGCACCCTTGTTCTGAAACTGGACATTCGTTAAAATTCGTCTTCCGCCAATCCATTTTTGTTTTCAATTTCCGCCCCCTGGTTGGTTGTTCAATTCGAAAGGAAATTAATCCATGCCTCTATCGAAAAGAGTTGCAGCAGAATTCCTCGGGACCTTTTGGCTGGTATTTGGAGGATGCGGCGCGGCGGTGCTGGACGCGGCGTTTCCGCAGCTCGGAATTGGTTTCCTTGGAGTGGCCTGTGCGTTCGGTCTGACGGTGCTGACCATGGCCTATGCAGTCGGACATATTTCAGGATGCCACCTGAATCCTGCGATTTCGGTGGGTTTGGCAGTGGGCAAGCGCTTCCCGTTCTCTGAAGTAATTCCCTATATCGTGGCGCAGGTGTTGGGTGCGGTCGCGGCCAGCGCGGTGTTGTACACGATTGCCAGCGGGAAAGAAGGCTTCCAACTGAGCGGCGGATTTGCCTCCAATGGCTACGGGTTGCATTCACCAGGCGGCTACTCGCTGCTGGCATGCTTCGTTGCGGAGGTCGTGCTCACCTGCTTCTTCGTACTGGTCATCCACGGTGCAACCGACCGGCGCGCTCCGGCGGGATTTGCCGGAATCGCGATCGGTCTGGCGCTCACGCTGATCCACCTGATCAGCATTCCGGTCACTAATACGTCGGTGAATCCGGCCCGCAGCACCGGTCCGGCACTTTTCGTGGGAGGATGGGCCGTCCAACAGTTATGGCTCTTCTGGCTCGCACCAATCATCGGCGGAGCCGTTGCCGGACTGGTGTATTACAACGTGTTTGAAGAGCGGAAGGGTTAACGCGCAAGCCCTGGCTGTGCTTGACCGACAAGTTGTGCCGTTGGGCAACCGGTGTTCCCCGGGGCCGATGATCACGGCCTCCGATAACGGCTGCCAGACCGACCTGAACACCAGCGAAGCCGGGCGACTTGCCCGGTGGCAGAGACGGTCAGGGTTGGCGGCCCCGGGCGCCGGACTGGTAGTCGCTCCACATGTCAAGCTGCTGGAGTTCCCTGTCCAGGCCGGTTTCTTTCAATAAAGCGTCGAGTTCGGCGCGAGACTGTCGTTTACCGATGGGTTCGGTCCGATCGGCAATGCCCCATGCGGTGACGGCGGCGAGTATGGTATTGAGCTTCAGTTCGCGGATGTCGACCTTGTCGAAGGTATCCGAAGCCGCGTGGTAGTTCTGCAGGTAGTTGGCGACTTCCTGATTGGCCACCAGGGTCGGAACGCCTTCCAGTAGAAAATCGAGGTTGTCCGTGCCGGTGCTGGCATCGAGCGTGTGGTCATCCACACCCCAACCGGCGAAGGGCTTGAGGATTTCGCGAACGGCAGGCTCAACGTCATGGCGCCCGCCGAGCGAATAGCCGGTGACCCGGCCGATGCCGGAGTCGAAAATCACTGCGCCGCGGTACCGGTCCAATTCCGCTCGATGCGCCCGCACATAGCCCCAGGAGCCGAGCAAGCCCTGTTCTTCGCCCGAGAAGAGAATGAAACGAATGGTGCGGCGCGGAAGCAGCCCGCTGCCCTTTATGGCGCGGGCAGCTTCGATGACCATCGCCGCATTGCAACCGTTATCGAGTGCGCCGGTACCGAGTTCCCACGAATCGAGGTGCGCGCCAAGGACCACGACCTCCTCAGGCTTCTCATAGCCACGGATCTCGCCGACAACGTTGAACTGCTCGACCGGACCGCCGATCTCGTTGGGCATGGTGAGGCGCAGGCGGACTTTACCGGGATCGGCAAGGGCCACGCGCTGAAGTCGAAGGCCATCTTCTCGCGCCACCACTGCCTGCGGCAGGGCTTCGAGCCTGCCATCGGGGGAGTTGGTATGGCGATAAAGTAGCTTGCGTTCGCGCTCACCAGTCCAGAGGATCGCTCTCGCGCCGGCATTCACGGCCCGATGGATGATTGGGGGAGGGACGTCGTATTCACGGGACAGATCCGCCCAGCTGTAGCTCACCTCGGTGTGGACAAGGAGAATGGCGCCCTTGACAGAGGCCCCGGCGCGGGCAAAATCGGCCTCGCTACCGTCGGCAACGTAGACCAGAGGCGCCTCGATGCCTCCAGCCGGAGTGGCTGGTGAGAGGCCGAGCGAAACAAGGGAGACGGGAAAGGGGACCGGAGCGAGGACTTCGAGTCGTGTTTCCCCTTCGCGCCAGGTGTGCGGGAGCGTGTATTTTTCCGTATGAACATCGATGCCGGCAGCGCGAAACGCGCCAACCCCCCAGTCCACCGCTTTGGCCATGGCGGGGGAGCCCGTGACGCGGCCGCCAACACCGTCCGTGAGGCGGCGGAGATTTTCTTCCAAGGGGGAATCGCCCATCACGATCGGAGTAATTTTGGAGGCGGCTTCAGCGCAGGAAGACGGTTCGGTGGCAGAGCATGCGCCGGAGCCCTGGATCATCTGCGCAGGATGGAGCGGGTCGGTCGTGACCGGAGGAATCTGGGCGCACAGAGAAGAAGCATAGAATCCAACAAGCATTAAAGCAAATGGGCAGGCCGGCATGCGCATCAGGAAGTCCCTCGCGAAAAAATGAGAATTCGAGCGAATTATAGCGCACACCGAAGAAAGGGAATTACTTTTCCGGGCGACGGCGATATGCTCACTGCGAACTGACCGGTCCTGTCCGTTCCGAGGCATCCGGGCACACCCTAGGCAGCCCCCGCAGGCGACAACGCGGAGGGCACCAAAGACCGGGGCGCAGGGCGCGGTGACAACGCGTTCCGGAGCGCACGGCGGCTCGAGATTGAAATTTTGGGGACGGACGATAGCCTTTGGGCGCAAAGGGTTGAAGGGGTGAAGTAATGGAAGGGACAGAACAGATTCGGCCGAGTGCTTGGTACTATCTGATCGCCGTAGCGTTCGTTGCCGGTGGTTTGGCGGCGATGGTTTTTCTGCAGGCCTCGGGTGTGCGTCAGATTCAAAACGCGATGGTGCGTGGAGAGGTTCCGGGGCAGCTGGACCTGGACTTGAAGTCGGATCAAACGTACACGGTATTTTTGGAGCAGGCATCGAGCCCGGCAGCCGGGTCGGCACCGTCGGAAGTTTCGCGGTCTAGCGTGCGTTGTGGCGTTCATGCTTCACCCGATACCGGCGTGAGCATTGCGACCGTACCTGCAGCGTTCCCGAGTTCGCGCTTTGCTGGTCATCTCGGAGCCCCACTGTTTGAATTCTCTGCTCCGCACAATGGAACGTATACGGTCGAGTGCACCGACACACGTCCGGAAAATGCGCCGAAGCTCGAAATCGCCGTAGGCGGCGGTGCGTCGAAGGCCGTCTCGGCAGTCGTCGCAAGAGGATTCCTGGTGCTGATTGGAGCCGTCGTGGTGGGCGCGCTTATTTTCGCGCGTGTGACCATGTTACGGCTGGCTGCGCGAAGCGAGATCCGTGAACGGGGATTGAAGCCGATCTGAACCGCGCTGGGTGACAGCCTGGTGCCGAACGCAACCTGCAACTCCCGACCCCGGTCGAGCAGGGAAGCGGCGATTACCAGCGAAGCATGGCGTCAGAGACCCGGGCGACTTGGGCCATTTCCAACACATCATGCACGCGAACGATGTGCGCCCCGTTCAGGATGCTGGCGGCGACGGTGGCTGCGGTGCCCCAGAGCCGCTGATCGGCCGGCGCAGATTTACCCTGTTCCGCGAGGGTGGCGCCGATAAAACCTTTGCGAGAGGTGCCGACCAGAAGCGGGTGACCGAGCTCGGCGAGCGCCGGAAGGCGGGCGAGCAGCTCGTAGTTTTGCGCGAAAGATTTGCCGAAGCCGATACCCGGATCGAGGATGATCTGTGACTGGGGGATGCCCGCGCGGCGGGCGATGCCGATGGAATGGCGCAGGCCTCCGGTTACGTCCTTAAGAATATCTCTGGCAAAGGGCTGCTTTTGCATGGTGCGGGGGGTCCCGCGCATGTGCATGAGAATCAGGGGAACTTTATAGCGCTTCGCAACTTCAGCGATCCGGGGATCGGTATTCAGGCCAGAAATATCATTCAAGATTTGCGCACCCGCACCCAGCGCGATTTCAGCAACCGCGGATTTCTGCGTGTCGATGGAAATGGGGATTTTCAGTCGGCGGCGCAGACCGTCGAGGACCGGGAGCAATCGCGAGAGCTCTTCGGAAGAGGAAATTTCCCTGGCACCCGGGCGCGTGGATTCCGCGCCGATGTCCAGCAGGTCGGCACCGGCACGTTGCATGGCCAGGGCGGCCTCCACGGCTCGGTCCGGGTCCAGGAATTTTCCGCCATCGGAAAAGCTGTCGGGTGTGACGTTCAGGACGCCCATGAGGAGAGTCCGCTCGCCGAGGAGCAGAGTGCGGGTGGGGAGTTTGAGGCGATAGAGTTTGCGGCGGCGCATGGTGGTGGAAGTTGAGAACATTCGCTCAGCCGAAGAGGGCCGAAGCTTTACCGGTTAGTCTAGGTCGAAGTCGCGGATGGGCTTGCCGGCAGGGGCATCTTTGGCCTTTTTCATCGCTTCTTCGAACTTCTTCGCGAGGATGTCTTCCTTGTTGGTTTCCTGGAATACCGAGTCGGCAAACTTGTCTTCCCGCTGTCGCTTTTGCTCTTCGAGGATGCTGGCGGCCTTGGTGAGATCCACATCCGGGCCGGGTTTGACGTGAGCGGTGTGGGAAAGAACCGCGCCGAAGATCGGATCGATCACCAGTTTGGCCTGACAGCAGGGGCAAGTCACGCTCAGGTTTTCGCCGTCTTTGAGTCCCATAGGGTTATTTTACGCCTTTTTTCGAAAAGTGAGGCTGGCCCAGCAGATGAGCCTCCATTCCGCCCCCGTAATCCGGGCGTACCCGGAAGTCTCCATAACAGAGCTTCCGCAGCACCGGTGCGGGGCGCGCATACCAACTGGCCCAGGCGAGCGGCGAATCCCCGTTCATGTCTTTTGCGTCAACGATTGCGCCGGCATCGACGAGAAGTTCGATGGCCTCTTGGTCGCCAAACGCTGCGGCACGGTGCAGCGGCGTCTCGCCTTTAGTTCGACAATCCCGCATGAAGCAGCCGGTTTCAACCGAGTTTTTGGTTTTGCAGTTCGGATTTGCGCCGTAGGCGAGAAGCACTCTTAAGACTAAGTTATGGGTCAGGCGCCGCGCGGTGCACAGCGCGGAGTGCAACGGTGTTTCTCCGGTATCTTCCGCAGCGTGGTTCGGGTCCGCGCCGCTTTCCAGCAGGAATTGGCAAAGCCTCCAATGCCCGTGGAAGGCGGTTCCATTCAGGTCCAGATTGTCGCCGAGCGAGTCCAGCTTTGCGCCCTGCTGCAAGAGAAATTTCATTGCGCTCACGTCGCCATAGTAGGCACACCATTGGAGCAGGGAGACCCCGCTCTCGTCGGTGGAATTCGCGGGGTGACCGGAGGCGAGATATTCGAAGAGCAAATCGGTGCGGCCGTCTTGAACGCCTTTGGGTATCGCCATGGGGGCGGATAATAGCATGTGCTGCGGGGGAAGAGAACTACGCCCCGGAGCGCAAAAGAAAAAGGCGCGATCGACTCGCGCCTTTTTCACCAACTCAGAATGAACGGCTCACTTCATGCCTTGGCCGGGGAGTCGCCTCGCGTGAAGCCGGGTGCGGGACGCAACTCCGGGCGGACTACTTTTGGGTCCGCGCTCGGCGCCCCTTGCGGCGGAAGCACCGGTGGAGTGGGCGGCTTGTCCGGAAGCGTCTTGCCCTCCATCAGCATTTTGACCTCATTGGCGTCTAGAACTTCGCGCACCAGGAGAGCCTGGGCGATGTTTTCGAGAGTGGAACGGTTGGCCTCCACAATCTGGCGGGCCTTCTCGTAAGATTCGCTGACAATGCGCTTCACTTCCTTATCGATTTGCAACGCCGTGTCTTCGCTGAAGTCGCGGTGCTGGGCGATTTCGCGGCCGAGGAAGATGGCTTCTTCCTTCTTGCCGTAAGCCAGCGGGCCCATGTTGCTCATTCCCCACTCGCAGACCATATTGCGTGCGATGTCCGTGGCGCGCTCGATGTCGTTGCCCGCACCGGTGGTGATGTGGCCGAGAAAAATTTCTTCCGCCGTGCGGCCGCCCATGAGAACGGCAAGCATGCCTTCGAGATATTCCTTGGTGTAGGTGTGCTTGTCGGCTTCAGGCAGTTGCATCGTCAAGCCCAGAGCCATGCCGCGAGGAATGATGGTCACTTTGTGGACCGGGTCGGCGCCGGGAGTCATGGCGGCAATCAGGGCATGACCGGCCTCGTGATAGGCGGTGTTCTTTTTCTCCTCGTCGGACAGGATCATCGATTTGCGCTCGACTCCCATCAGGACTTTGTCCTTGGACATCTCGAAGTCCGCCATGGTGACGAACTTGCGATTCTGGCGAGCGGCCCACAGGGCGGCTTCGTTGACAAGATTGGCAAGATCGGCGCCGGAGAAACCCGGAGTGCCACGGGCGATGATGGATAGTTCCACGTCATCGGAGAGGGGCACTTTTCTCGTGTGCACCCGAAGAATTTCCTCGCGGCCCTTTACATCCGGACGGGCCACAACGACACGGCGGTCAAATCGGCCGGGACGAAGCAGGGCCGGATCGAGAACATCGGGACGGTTGGTGGCCGCAATGAGGATGACGCCCTCGTTCGATTCGAAGCCGTCCATTTCGACAAGCAGCGCGTTCAGGGTCTGTTCACGCTCGTCATGACCTCCGCCGAGGCCCGCGCCGCGATGGCGGCCGACCGCGTCGATTTCGTCGATGAAGATGATGCAGGGAGCGTTCTTCTTGCCCTGCTCGAAAAGGTCTCGGACACGGCTGGCGCCGACTCCGACGAACATCTCGACGAAGTCTGAGCCGGAGATCGAGAAGAAGGGCACATTGGCTTCGCCCGCAATAGCGCGCGCGAGAAGAGTCTTGCCGGTCCCTGGAGGCCCGACCAGGAGCACGCCTTTGGGAATACGACCGCCCAGTTTCTGGAACTTCTGAGGATCCTTCAGGAACTCGATAATTTCCTGGAGTTCTTCCTTGGCTTCGTCGCTGCCGGCAACATCCTTAAATGTCGCCTTTTTCTGCTGCGCGGAAAGCAGACGGGCGCGAGACTTGCCGAAACTGAGCGCCTTGTTGCCGCCGGCCTGCATCTGGCGCATGAGGAAGAAAACGAACCCTGCGAGAAGGAGCAACGGGAGGGCATTCAGCAGAATCAGCACCCAGTCTCCGCTGCGCACTTCCTTCACACTGAGCATCACCGCTTTGTCGCGGAGCGCCTTGGTGATCTCCGGGGAGTTCTCCTTGGGCACGGTGACGCGGAACTTCTGATTGGCGGGCTTGGCGTATTCGCCCTGAAGTTCGTAGCTGTTGGGAGAGAGATAGAGCGTGACCTCTCTGACGTCGCCTTCATCCACCTTGGCCATGAACTCGCTGTAGCTCGGGGTTTGTTCCCGAGCCGTCTGGCCGCTGCTGGACACCAGCTTCCAGAGCATGACGCCAAGGAAGACAATGGAGATCCAGAAAAGAATTGTTTTTGCCGTAGAACTCGAATTCACATTAACCTCACAATTTACCCGTACAACAAACTGCCAAAACTCTGTTTCGCGCGCCTAGCGCCGGCTCTTCTTGCTGGTCCTGGTCCTGCCAGTGCCATTTGCGGAAGCACCCGCGACCAAATTGCTGCCGTTCCGCCCCGTCCCATTCGCTGCAGCCAAACCATACCCAGACCACAATAAGTTAGATGCGGTCCGGAAGCCAAAGTAATCGGGCTCCAGGGCCACACGGCGGCGGGAGGTCTTGTCGAGGAGGACAGCCAGCCGGAGCGAGCGAGGTTTGCTCTCCCCGATGCGGCGGAGAAGAAAGTCCTGGGTGATGCCGCTATCGAGTACCGAGTCGACCAGCAGCACGTCGCGACCCTTTAATTCGGCATGATCTCTCGCTGCAACGGTGGTGGAACGATTCGCAAAAAAGACTTCCCGGCGGGCTCTGCCGGCATGAACAACGTCCCGAATGTCTTCGCGAACAAAGTGAAGAACGACGGGAACGCGGATGGCTCGGATAAGATCGGCGGCGAACATGAAGGAACGATCCATGGTCACCACCAGATCGAGCCTGCGGCCACGCGCGTCCCGCGAAATGTCGCGACCGAGCTGGGCGACGCGGGTGGCAATTCTTGCGGCCGAAAATGCTGTCAGTTTACTCATGGCTACGCTAACGGAACCTCGGTAATTACGACCCCTTGCCGAGTGGACCCGTCCACGGCAAACTTCGCCGCGACCGGCAAACCGCGGGTCCACGCGATCTCCCCGCCCGAAGTCAGCACCGGCCAGGTGACCTTCTCCCAGCGGCTGACTCCCAGTTGGTTCAGGAGGCGCGACATTCTGTGGCGGTTCTGGTGGCCGAGTGGATGAACCAAATCTCCTGGCCGCCAGTTCCGGACGATGAGAGGTACACGTAACCTGTCACGGTCCAAGACCGCCCCTGCTACCTTAGTTTCTCGCCCTTGGGGAGGCCAGTCAATCACCCTGAACCGCAGGACGCTAGAATGTTCCACCAGAGGCACCTCGGCCTCTCCGGAATGGAGATCGACCGTCCGGGCAGACGGCTCGCGAATGGACTTCGAGGAACCGGATGATTCCGGAGTCATCGGGGAGAAACAGAGGGAATTACGTTCACGACGAACTTCCACACCCCCTGGAAGGGGGAGAGATTTGCCGGCGTCTGGTTGCAACGCCAGGCGAAGCACGGAGTCAACGTGAACGGAACTGAGCTGCCCGGCGCGGGGTTTCACTCGCTTGACGAGAAGACGGATCATCCGTTTGCTCATGGCGGCCAGCGCCTGCCGGGACCAAAGATCGTCCCGGCTCCCCGGCTGCTGCGGGCGAGCGATCGGTCGAAACAAGTCCGCCAGGGAAACCCGCCAAGCACGGTTCTCCTCCCTGGCGTCGAGGAACAGACGAAGCTGTGCAGAGCTGTCGAGCCAGGCGTCATCTTCTCGAGCCAGGTCCGCGAGCTGGCAGAGATGATCGACGACCGCGGGCTGGAACTTCTTCTCGAGAAGAGGCATGAGCTGCAAGCGGATGCGAGCACGGGTACGTTTGCAGTCGCGGTTCGAGGCGTCCTCGCGCCAGATCTGACGACGGTTGCGAAGGTAGGCGCGAAGCTCGGCCCGGCGCAGTCCGAGCAGCGGGCGAAAAACGGCGCCGGCTTCGGGATGAATGCCTCCCAGTCCGGCCAGGCCGGTGCCGCGGAAAATGTGAGCCAGGACAGTCTCGGCTTGGTCATCGGCGGTGTGGGCCACGGCAATTTTATCGAATTTGCCTTCCGAGACCAGCCGGTCGAAGAAAGCGTAACGCGCGCGGCGGGCCGTTTCTTCGAGGTTGGCCTGTTCCCGCTTGGCCTTGCGGGAGATGTTTTCTCGGTCAACAAAAAATGGCAGATGGTGAGCAGCGGCGAGCGCGGCGACAAATTTTTCGTCGGCATCGGAAGCGCGCCCACGCAGTTGGTGATTGAAATGGGCGACCGACAGGACAATTCCCCATTTTTCGCGAACTTCGAGCAGCAGGAAAAGAAGCGCAACCGAGTCCGCGCCGCCGGAAACTGCGACCCCGATGCGCCGGCCTGGCTGGAAAAAATCGGGACATCGAAAAGAGGCTAACAATCGGGAAACGGCATCCGGTGATCGGCCTTTCGACGGCTTACGAGGCGGCACTTTCTTGGGCATGGCGGCGTGCGGTTATCGTAACAGCGCGGGCGATTGACGTCGAGATGCCGGGCGGCAGAAATTAGCAAATCCTGAGCCAATGGGTCGAAAGTTTGCGAACCAGGACTCAGAGTTCCCGGGCGACGTGCAGGAGAAACAGGATAGAGAGCTGCAGGTCGCGCATGAAATTAAGGGGAACTTTGTGCACTGGAATGCGGAACAGACTCCGCTCGTCCCATCGTTGCCGGACGTCGGTCCAGAAGGCACGGAGATCCGCGCGCGTGCACACGGTATTCGAGACCAGCAGAGGGCTCCACTTGGCCCAGAAAAGCTGCAGCTTGGAGGGAACGTGCAGCGAAGGGAAGTGCTCCTTCGCACGCACATAGGCCGACTGAAGATCGGCGAGCTTGAAATGATCGTACTTTTCGCGGAGCTTGCCGAGCTCCTCGACCACCCGTTGCTCGGCTTCGGACGGATGGCGGGTCTGCAGCCAGAGCTCTTCCATTTCGGCAAGGACGTGGAGCATGCCTCGAAGGTGGCCCAAGACTTCCCTGGTTCTGGCCTGGTAATAGTTCCAGCGGGAGAGGATGGGCAGACCAGGACGGCGCGCGGTGCGGCCCTTCAATCGGAAGTAACCACACATCATGGGATGCCGGCCTTCGGCCTGAATGGAGTTCTTGTACCACAGGAAACGAAGGAAATTGTTCCAGTAATTGGCGCGCGAACCGCGCTGCAAGATGGCCTTCATGTTGTCCAGGCTGTAGAAAGTGCGCCAGGCCTCGAAGTACGTTGCTTTCCAGGAGCCGTCCTTCAGATAGGGGTGGTGGGTCACTTCATGTTGGGAATCGTAGAGATTGAAGTCGGGATGCATCCACTCGCCGCGGCGCAGCATGTTGATGTGGTCCATGGAACCGGGCAACGGCATGAGCAGGAAAAAAGAAGCGTGGTCGGGGCGAACCTCGTTCATGAGGAATTTCAGATCCCGACGGATCGATTCGACAGTGTCAAAGGGGAAACCAAGGATGTAACCCACATGTGAGGAGATCTCTGAATCGCGGTAGGCCTGGATCAGCTGGCGGTATTCGCTGACCTGATTCTGTTTTTTACCCGCGGCGGCGAGATTGCCCGGATCAACGCTTTCCATGCCGATGAAAACATTGATACAGCCGGCCTGACGGGCTTTGGCGACAAAGTTCTTGATCTTCCAGGAAAGCACATCGACCTGCATCATGAATTCGATGGGGATCTTTTCTTCGGTGCGGAGCTTGATGAGAACGTCGAAGATGGCTTCCCAATTCTTGTTGCGGGCAAAATTGTCGTCGGTGAAGAAGTAGAAAGTGATCCCGTTTTGACGATAATTGCGACGAATGGAGGCGGCAATGTGATCGGCAGAACGGAACCGCATCTTGCGGCCCTGGACGTTAATGATGGTGCAGAAGGTGCATTCGAACGGACAACCCCGACCGCAATCCATGGTGCCGAAATTGGAGGCCGCAAATTTACGAAGGTATTTCTTGCGGATCGCGGGGATCGGTTTGGTGTACAGATCGGGTTTGTTGTTCAGGAAGTCGTAGAGCGGCTTGAGGCGGTTTTTCACAGCATCCTCAAGGAGATCGCCCCAAGTCTCTTCGACTTCGCCCTTCACGATCGTGACCCCGGCGTCCATCAGCTGCTGGATGTCCGGGGGAATATCGGGCAATAGCGCGAGCAAGCCACTGACGTGGAATCCGCCAATCAGAACCGTGAGCCCGGCGCGGCGGAAGGTGCGGGCCAGATCCGAGGCGCGAGGGAATTGATTGGTCTGCACTCCGACCAGGCAGACGATGGTTTTCGACAAGCCCCAGTATTGGGAACGGCAGATTCGACTGACCGGGACCTTGTCGACGGTTTCATCGAACAGATGAACCTTCACATTCCAGGAATCCCCGAGGCGATTCTGGCGCACCACTTCTTCAGTAAGCCCGGCTAGACAGGCGAGCGTGTTGCTCGGCAGAACACCACGCCAGTGGCGGACTACATAACCGTCATCGTCGTATTGGGAAGGTTTAATGAGATACAGATGAAGAGTCTTGCGCATGGCACCGGCCTGGGTCACAACCGGACACGCAGGCGGGAGCGATGCCGGGGACGCCGATATCGTGGCACATTGAGCTGGATGCGGCAAGAAGCGTCTTCGATAACCGGTCCGACCGCCTCCTGGGGGACCGGAATACGGGTTGTAACGTGAGCGTAATCTTTATGAATGCCGCCTGCTGTAGGATAAGCGTCCCTATCCGTACGGGACAGAAAAGCTGCTGCCAGGAGGTTTCCGTATGTTGCTGCGCCGTTCAACAGTCGTCAGTTTGGTCGTTCTGGTGAGTGCTGCTTTGTCCGGCGGATGCAATTACCGAGGCGAGGACGCGACCAAGGAGAGAGACTTTGCCGTCTCGGCGTCGGTTAAAACGGCGATTGGCGCGGCCGGGAGTACCTTCATCCATCCGATCATGACCCGCTGGATCGGCGCCTACGAGCAGGCCCATCCCGAAACCCTCGTCAATTACCGTCCCATCGGCAGCGGCGCCGGAATCGAGGCTCTCAAGCAGAGCACTCTCGAGATCGCCGCGAGCGATCTGCCGTTGAGCGATGAACAGCTGAAGGTCATGTTTCCCGTGATTCAAGTACCTGTGGTGGCCGGCGCGGTCTGCGCGGTGTACAACCTGCCGGAACTGAAAAATCCGTTGCGCCTGAGTTCGAACACGCTGGCGGGAATCTTCCTCGGGAACATCATCAGTTGGCAGGACCCGGCGATCGCGAGAGACAATCCGGGCGTTGTCCTGCCGCACCGGGCCATCTTCGTCGTGCATCGCTCCGAGGGCAGCGGCACCACCGCCATCTTCACCGCCTACTTGACCAGAGTGAACCCGGACTGGGCAAAGAAAGTCGGCGCAGGACTCTCCGTGCAATGGCCGGTGGGAATGGCCACGCAGGGCAGTACGGGCGTGCTCGATTTTGTCAAGCAAAACGTGGGAACCATCGGTTATGCAGAGCTGAACTATGCCGCAGGCAAGCAACTGCAAGTCGCTTCCGTCCAGAACCGTGCCGGGACTTTCGTGGTTCCCAGTTCGGCGAGCACGACCGCGGCCGTCGTCGCATTTGGCGGCGAATTGACGAAGGATCTGCGCGCTTCGATTGTCGACCCTCCGGCCTCGGCCAAGGATGCTTACCCCATTTCCGGCTTGAGTTTCTTTCTCATCGCCAAAGATGGTTCCGATGCGGTGGAGCGCCAGGCGATTCACGACTTCACGCAGTACACGATTAGCGCCGGGCAAGACCTGCCCGAAGGACTGGACTACGCAAGGTTGCCAAAACCGGTGCAGGAGCGCGCTCTGAGTTTGCTTGGAGAGATGCTCGTGAACGGTCGGCCCGTGAAGCCGTCTTAAGGCGGACTCTCTCTCGGCAGGGTAAGCGCGGGGAAGGCTGAATCAGCCCCGAAGGTAGGGGGGCTATCTGGATTTTCGAGACCGAAAGCCGGGCCGCGACGCGGAATTTACCGAAAAAAAATTTGAAAAGTGCACTAGCGATACCCCCCGAGAACCTGCGCAACTTCTGGCGAATCAATGGTGTAGGAGAGAGGTTGAGGATGAGTTGTGGAAAACGAAATTTACGGTGTAAACGGGTGTTGACAAATTAGCAGCGTATGCTAATCTAATCCAGTTGTTGGAAGCCACTCTGCTGGACAGGGAGGCAAACTAACGCTCTTTGACAACCGATACGATGTGCCAGAATCTGTTCGACCCCATTCGGGCTTCGAGCACGAATGGGTAATTTGAGTTAATTTGAGCGACTAACAATTTTGCTTGGCAGGCTGGCTCGGGATAAAACCCGGGCTATTTTATTGCGCCAAGCGACAGGCTTCAAACGAGAGTTTGATCCTGGCTCAGAACGAACGCTGGCGGCGTGCTTAACACATGCAAGTCGCGTGCGCAGTCTGTAGCAATACAGATGGGCGCACGGCGCACGGGTGCGTAACACGTGGGCAATCTGCCCTCCGATGGGGAATAACCCCGCGAAAGCGGGGCTAATACCGCATAATATTCCTTGAGCGACGGTTCGAGGATTCAAAGCAGTAATGCGTCGGAGGAGGAGCCCGCGCCCGATTAGCTAGTTGGTGAGGTAACGGCTCACCAAGGCAATGATCGGTAGCTGGTCTGAGAGGATGATCAGCCACACTGGAACTGAGACACGGTCCAGACTCCTACGGGAGGCAGCAGTGGGGAATCTTGCACAATGGGCGAAAGCCTGATGCAGCGACGCCGCGTGGGGGATGAAGCTTTTCGGAGTGTAAACCCCTTTCGCCTGGGACGAATGCCCGCAAGGGAGTGACGGTACCAGGATAAGAAGCCCCGGCTAACTACGTGCCAGCAGCCGCGGTAAGACGTAGGGGGCCAGCGTTGTTCGGAATTACTGGGTGTAAAGGGTTCGTAGGCGGTGTGGCAAGTTGGGAGTGAAATCTCTGGGCTCAACCCAGAGGCTGCTTCCAAAACTGCTGTGCTTGAGTGTGAGAGAGGCTCGTGGAATTGCAGGTGTAGCGGTGAAATGCGTAGATATCTGCAGGAACACCCGTGGCGAAAGCGGCGAGCTGGATCACTACTGACGCTGAGGAACGAAAGCTAGGGGAGCAAACAGGATTAGATACCCTGGTAGTCCTAGCCCTAAACGATCAGGACTTGGGGTGCCGCCCGTTCGGGCGTCGTCCCGGAGCTAACGCGT
This sequence comes from Candidatus Acidiferrales bacterium, assembly GCA_963842585.1. Lineage (GTDB taxonomy): Bacteria > Acidobacteriota > Terriglobia > Acidiferrales > UBA7541 > Acidiferrum. The sequence goes on along the minus strand of CAWJHG010000004.1, from coordinate 41,551 downwards.
TAAGTCCTGCACCTGGGGAGTACGGTCGCAAGACTGAAACTCAAAGGAATTGACGGGGGCCCGCACAAGCGGTGGAACATGTGGTTCAATTCGACGCTACGCGAGGAACCTTACCTGGGCTCGAAATGCTAGTGACCAGCTGTAGAAATACGGCCTTCCCGCAAGGGACACTAGTATAGGCGCTGCATGGCTGTCGTCAGCTCGTGCCGTGAGGTGTTGGGTTAAGTCCCGCAACGAGCGCAACCCCTGCACACAGTTACTACTCGCAAGAGAGGACTCTGTGTGGACTGCTCCGGATAACGGAGAGGAAGGTGGGGATGACGTCAAGTCCGCATGGCCTTTATGTCCAGGGCTACACACGTGTTACAATGCAGGGTACAAACCGTTGCCAACCCGCGAGGGGGAGCTAATCGGAAAAAACTCTGCTCAGTTCGGATTGCAGTCTGCAACTCGACTGCATGAAGCCGGAATCGCTAGTAATGGCGTATCAGATCGACGCCGTGAATACGTTCCCGGGCCTTGTACACACCGCCCGTCACATCACGAAAGTGAGTTGTACTAGAAGTCGCTACGCTAACCGCAAGGAGGCAAGCGCCCAAGGTATGACTCATGATTGGGGTGAAGTCGTAACAAGGTAGCCGTAGGAGAACCTGCGGCTGGATCACCTCCTTTCTAAATAGAATGAGATCTACTCCGCTATGGTGTGCGGAGGATGGTCTCGATGCGAAGGGCAGCTCTCACGGGCTTGCCAGTTCGCTAGACTCAAGTAACTCAAAGACCCTTTGGGCTCCAACCCAAGGGGCGGACAGATTCTGGTAGATCGATATCGGTTGAATCAAAGATAAAACTCATTGAATGAAGGGCCGTGGCGCATGCTACGGTCCTTTTTTTTTGCTCCGGTGCTGCCGACCAGACACGGTTTCGAGCTTCGATTCTTCGATTTGACTCGTTGCACGGCGGGGGAATTGAGAGTAGTCTCACCGGCAAGCCCTGCCGGCCTTCAGGCGCCCAGTGATTACATCGGCGAGGCTTGTTGTCTCGGGATCTTCGACATCAGGTTCCACGGGAGGATGCTGCCATGTCCGTCTCTCCGGATCACAAACTTCTATTCGGGCGCTTGTATCACAGCGTCTGGAATGAGCGCCGGCTGGAGTACATTGATCAGGTCATTGCCGGGACCCACGCGCTCGGTGATCCGACCGTCGCGGGCGGTGCGGTCGGCCCTGCGGCCTACCGGCGGCAGGTGGAGCGGTTTCTGACTGGGTTACCGGACCTGAAATTCACGGTGGACGAAACCGTCAGCGAAAAAGGCAAGCTGGTGGTGGCGTGGACGATTACCGGGACGCACCGCGGGGAGTTTCTCGGAGTGCCGGCGACGAATAAGAAGGTGTGCTTCAGCGGAATCACCATCAACCAGATTGAGGACGGAAAAATCCTGGAATCCACGGTGATCTGGGACGGGCTCGGCTTGTTGAAGCAGTTTGGGGCCGAACTTCCCGTGCAATATGAAATGCTGGCGGCTTCCGCCCGTTAGAACGCAAGAAATCCCCGCTTTCTCGCCCTGACAGGCGGGTTGACCGTTTGGATGCGCCCCACTGCCGTTGCTCTGTACGAAGCCACCGAGTTGCTGCACTCTAAACGAGCATATCCCCTCTAGCGAAATCCCCAGGTTGCTCGTCTGGAGGATACCTGTCGTCAAAAAAGGAGATCTATTCTTATGAACATGTCAAAGTCCCTGACGGGTGGAGTTCTGGCACTCGCCCTGATCGGCGGTGGTGTGGCATTGGCGCAAAAGCCCGTGGACAATGTCAGCAGCAGCAAGCATCCCAATCTGGCGGCGGCCCAGCGTCTGTCCCAGCAGGCCTGGGAGAAGGTTTCGGCGGCGCAGCAGGCCAACGAATGGGACATGCAGGGACACGCGGCAAAGGCCAAGGATCTGCTGGATCAGGCCAACCGGGAACTGAAGCAGGCCGCTGAGGCCGCGAACAAGAACCACAAGTAAATACAGCTCACATCGGGAACGCAAATGACCGGGCGGGGCCTCAGCTCCGCCCGTTTTTCTTGGTCTGGTCGTCAAACGGACCTGAACTGCCCGGCGGCAGCACAGCCTTCTACAACGGTCTTGCAAATCACTGCATCTAACCCGAAAATAAGAGAGGTCTGTTTTCGGGTCTTCCCGGGACACCCTACGGAACGCTCACGGTTGCGGGAGTTAGAGGAATGCAGGCGTTTTCGCAAGTATCCCTGAAGCGGTTTCGAACCCCGCTGGCTTGCGCCCTCGCAGTCCTCGCCCTGGTCTTTCTTCTTCAGGTAACCCCTCACGGGCACAGCAACGGCCAGGATGAAGCGGCGTGCCGACTCTGTCAGGCAGCCCACATCAGTGTCACCCCGGCTCTTTCGGGCATCGTGCTGAGCGTCCCCCTGGTGCCTGTCGGCGAAATCGCCGCTCCTCTGGTTGGCCCGGCGTCCGAGACTTACCTCGCTCCCTTCGATTCCCGCGGCCCTCCCTCCGAAGTCCAGCTGTAAACCCAGTCGATTGAAAATCTCGAGCGCTGGCCGTCTTTCGGCCGCGCGACCGCTTTGACCACAGCGGACCTACCAACCCTCACGTCAATCGATCTCCCTTGGGAGGCTCGGAGGAAAAATGCAGTACCGACTTCAAAGTTTTCTGCTCTTGGTGCTATCCCTATCTCCATTTGTCCCAGCTGCTCGCGGGCAGGGTGCGAATTCCGGTTCGATCGAAGGCGTCGTCAAAGACCCGTCGGGCGGCACGATCGTCAACGCAACGGTAGAGATTGCCGACCCGGTCAGCGGTTACACGCGTTCGGCGACGACCGGCGGAGACGGCACTTTCCGGTTCACAAACGTACCGTTTAACGGGTACCACCTGACCGTTACCGCAGAGAAGTTTGCGGCCTACGTCCACGACGTGGAGGTGCGCTCGGTGGTGCCGACCCGGGTGGAAGTCGGCATGAAGGTCAGCACCGAAGTAACGTCGGTGACGGTCGAGTCAACCGGCGGGGACCTGGTCGAAAATGACTCGACCTTCCACACCGACGTGGACCGGGACATGTTCAAGAACGTCCCGCTCGAAAGCGCTTCCTCCGAAGTCAGTTCGCTCGTGACGCTGACGACTCCGGGTGTCGCTGCCGATTCGAACGGGCTGTTCCACGGGCTGGGCGACCACGCTTCGAATTCTTTCTCTGTCGACGGACAGCCCATCACCGATCAGCAAAGCAAGGTCTTCTCCAATCAGATCCCCTCGGATTCCATTCAATCCATGGAAGTCATCTCGGGCGCCCCTCCGGCGGAATTTGGCGGGAAGACCAGCTTGGTCATCGTTGTGACCACCCGCTCCGGCCTCGGAGTAACGCCCCCTCACGGCCAGGTCACTGCCTCGTACGGTTCCTTTGGGTCGGTCAACGGTGGTTTCGATCTGGCTTGGGGCAATAACAAATGGGGCAACTATATTTCCGCGAGCGGCCTGAATACCGGCCGGTTTCTGGATGGACCGGAATTCACGGTCTTCCACGACAAGGGCAATGAACAGAACATCTTCGACCATGTCGACGATCGGTTGTCGGAATCAGACACGCTGAGCATCAATTTCGGCTTTAGCCGCTCCTGGTTCGAGACACCGAACTCCTATGACGCGGAATATGCCACGGGATGGACGTTCAACGCGGCCGATCCTGTCTGCCCACCGGATCAGACCGGCAACTGCGGTGGTCTCGGACCAACCGGCCAGCCTGTCGGGGCACAAGACCAGCGGTCAAAGATCGAAACGTTCAACATCGCGCCGTCCTGGACGCGGATGATCAATCCGTCGACGGTTTTCACCCTGGGCGGATTCGTGCGGCGGGATGGCTACAATTATTATCCGAGCGGTAATCCCTTCGCCGATCAGACGCCCGATCTGCAATTTGAGACCGTAAGCCAGTATCGTTCGCTGACCAATGCCGGAGTGCGCGCCAGCGTTTCCTACGTGAAGGGCATCAACAATATAAAGGCCGGAGTCACGTTCGAGAACACCGCGCTTTCTGAGAACGATCATTTCGGCATCGTCAATCCGACCGTGAACGCGGTTTGCCTGAATGTCGATGGCAGCTTCGATACCAACCCCTTGTTGACCGATCCCGCGGCTTGCGGCGGGATCGCGAACCCGGGCGGCTCGGTAAATCCGGCCTTTACGCCCCTTCTCGGCTGCTACGACTTGACTCGTACCGCTGCACTGCCAGCGTCCGACGGATGCACGGCGGGACAGAACACCAGCGGACTGTACAATTTCAAGGGCAGCACCAACATCAAGGAAGCGGCTCTCTATTTCCAGGACATCGTCACGATCAAGAACTGGAGCCTGAACCTCGGGCTGCGCGCCGATCTCTACCGCGGCCTGGCCAGCGCTCAGCAACTCGAACCGCGTTTGGGCGTGGCCTATAACTTCAAACCTACCAATACCGTCTTGCGGGTCTCTTATGCCCGCACCATGGAAACTCCCTTCAACGAAAATCTGATTCTTGCCAGCACCGGATGTAATGACCCGGTGATTTTCGCCCTCCAGGAGTCGGTCCCCGGTGGAGAGTGCGTTTCCTCGAGCGTGCCGCCTCTGAGCCCCGGACATCGCAATGAGTTCCATGCCGGCCTGGGGCAAGCGTTTGGAAAGTACCTGGTCATCGACGGTGAATATATCTGGAAGTACACCCACAAGGCGTTCGATTTCAGCGTACTCGGCAACACTCCGATTACCTACCCCATTGAGTGGGCCAGTTCGAAAATCCCCGGCTATGCCATTCGGGCTTCGGTTCCGACCTACCGCGGCCTTACCGCCTATGTGGTTATGTCCAGCGTGGCGGCGCGCTTCTTCACCCCGCAGGTCAGCGGCATTGGCGCCACCCCGGATACCGGGGGCGGGTCGGTCTTCCGCATCGATCATGACGAAAAGTTCAACGAGACCACCCACTTGCAATATCAGCCGTGGAAGCGCGGGCCGTGGGTCGGGTTCAATTGGCGCTATGACAGCGGCTTGGTCGCCGGTCCCGTTCCCTGTTTCGGCGGCCAAGCTTGCCCCAACGGGCCCAATGGCGGAGGGCCGGACGATCTCATCGATGTCTCCGGAATCACCCCGGACCAGCAGTTTCAGGCCGGACTGTTCTGCGGAAACGTCTACGCCACTCCCACTACCCCGATCGGTTCGTCGTTCGGGCCGAACCTGTGCCCGGCGGCAAATTATGGTGCCAAGTATGTATCCATCCCGGCGCCCGGCACGGAGAACAACGACCACAATCCGCAACGCATCCAGCCGAGGAACTTGTTCGACATTGCTGTGGGCCAGGACAACCTGTTTAACGGCGACCGCTACAAGTGGAGTTTGCGGTTTACGGTCATCAACCTGACCGACAAAGAGGCCTTGTACAACTTCCTGTCCACCTTCAGCGGGACGCACTACGTAACGCCGAGGTCGGAAACGGTGGAACTGGGTTTCCACTTCTAAACAGGAGACAATTCTCGATCCATTCCCACGCAAGCGCAGCGTTGCATGGGGATTTTTTTCGAGGAGAACGACCGGGCTAGCGGATTTGCGTATAAAATCGTGGTCACCATGTCCACTTCACCTGGGAATTCTGCAAATAGAAAACTTCGCATTGGGGTCGATCTCGGGGGTACGAAAATTGAGTTCGTAGCCCTCGACGAGGAAGGCCGCGAACTCTACCGCTACCGTGTACCCACGCCGCGCGGCGACTATGAGGGAACCGTCCGGGCCATCGAAGAGGGCGTCCAGAGGATCGAAGCCGAACTCGGGCGCCCGGCGACGGTCGGCGTTGGCATACCCGGGACCATTTCGGGAATAACGCATACCGTAAAAAATGCCAACTCCGTGTGGATGAACGGGCGGGCCTTCGACCGGGATCTGAGCCTGGCGCTCGGCCGCGAGGTACGTTGCGCAAATGATGCCAATTGCTTGGCGGTATCGGAAGCAACCGATGGGGCCGGCGCGGGCAAACGGGTGGTCTTTGCAGTGGTTCTCGGCACGGGTTGCGGGGGAGGCATCGCGATCGACGGACACGTTCACAATGGAAGAAACGGGGTGGCCGGCGAGTGGGGACACACGACCTTGCCCTGGATGCGCCCGGAGGAGTTCCCCGGGCCCGCCTGCTACTGCGGTTTTAAGGGCTGCATCGAAACCTGGATTTCCGGGACCGGTTTGCAAGCCGATTACGAGCGGGCCACAAAGACCAAATTGCCCGGCAAAGAGATCATTGCGCGCTCTGAAACGGGCGAAGCCGCGGCGGTGGCCTGTCTCGAGCGGTTCGAAGACCGGCTGACGCGAAGCCTGGCGCAGATGGTGAATATCCTGGATCCCGATGTGATTGTGCTCGGTGGCGGAGTTTCGCAGGTGCCGCGGCTGTACCGGAACGTGCCGCAGCGGTTAAAGGAATACGTGTTTGGGAAGGAAGCGGACACTCCGGTGGTTGTCGCCAAGCACGGCGACGCGAGCGGCGTGCGCGGGGCGGCCTGGCTGTGGCCGCTCGGACGGGATTAGAGGGAATCCGTTCCCTGTCGAGAACGGAGCGGGGGCTCGGATCGGGAAACCGCCCGAGCCCCCGAAAGAGGACGGGATGGTTCGAGCAGGCTCAGGAATCAATCGGCTCCCGCCGCCTTGGCCATTTTCGCCATCCATTCCTTCGAGCGCCGCTCCAGTTCCGCGGGAGCCACGTCTTCGATATGTTGCGCGAGTCCCCACTGGTGGCCGAAGGGGTCACGGATCTTGCCGTACCGATCACCCCAGAACTGATCCTGCAGCGGCATTTCCACTTTTGCGCCGGCCTGTACCGCCCTCTCAAACAGGGCGTCCACTTGGTCGGAATAGACGATCAGCGAACTGCTGGTGGTCGGTGTGGGGCCGGGGGCATTGGCCATTCCGGGAAACTCATCGCTGAGCATCAGTCGGGAATCTCCAATCTGTAATTCGGCATGGCCGATCGAACCTCCCGGACCTGCCATGCGGCTGATCTCCTTGGCGTGAAATACCTCCTTGTAGAATTCGATGGCGCGGGCGGCGCCTTTGCAGACGATGGTCGGAGTTATGGAGTGAAAACCCTCAGGAATGGCACGGACAGGGGACATAGATCCTCCTCGAAGAAAATGGATTGTTCGCGCAGGGGGTAAGGGACCGGGAAGGAACTAGAGAAGCGAACGCGCTGCGCGGAGTTCCTTGATACGCGCGTGCCTTGGCCAAGTCAAGTGGAATTTGCCCGCCGCTCAGCCTCTCCGCCCCTCGCGGTGCTTCAGCGCTTCCAGTTCCTCGAGCGTGCGCGGCCAATCCGCGCCGAGCAGCCGGGACAGTCCTCGATCGGCCAGCACCTTCCCCCCGGTCTGACATCGGGCACAATAATTTGTCTCTTTGTCGGCATACCGGATCCGTTGAATCTTTTCTCCGCACCTCGGACAGGGTTTTCCGTAGCGTCCGTGAACCGCCATATCCGGCCGAAAGGCCGTCACCTTTCGAGGAAAGGCAACCTTGGCTTCCGAGCCCAGGCGGTCCACCCACAGTTGCAGGGTGCTCCGGGTAGCGGCGAACAGCCTCGCCCACTCCTCGTTTTCCATCTTTTGCGTCAGGGTCATCGGCGAGAGTTGCGCAGCATGCAAAATCTCATCGGAATAGGCGTTGCCGATTCCGCTGACCAGGCCTGGGTCGGTGAGCGCGCGCTTCAGGGTATGGTTTCCCGCCGTAAGCGCTTCGCGAAACGAACCGAGGTCGCAAGAGAGGACCTCGATTCCGCCCGCATCGACCGAGCGCAAGCCCTCTTCCCCCCGGAGGACGTGCAGCGCTGCCCGGTGCTTCGGCCCGGCTTCGGTCAGCACAAGAGAGCCGCGCGCGAAATCCATGGCCGCCAGGTTCTGACGGCCCGCCAGCTTCGCCTGCGGCGCATGCCAGTGGAGGCGGCCGGCGATCATCAGATGCCACACCAGCCAGAGATCACCCTCGACTCCCAGGGCGATTCTTTTGCCGATCCGCCGGATTTCTTCGATGACCCGGCCTTCGGCATCCGCAACGGGAGGATCTACAGTTCGCAGCAGAAAGGGGCTCAGAACCCGCACGCGCTCGACGGGTTGCCCCAGAAGACGAGGCTCGAGCGCGGTGATATAGGCGGCGATGTCCGGTAGCTCCGGCATGGGGATTAGCTTGCAGGTGGCATCCCTGTTTTGCAACCGTTGTTCCGGAAACCGGTCACCAGGAGAAAATTCTGCTCCCGAGCGATTGCATCCTGCATCCTGGGGGTGTAAGAATCTGCAAATTGCAGGAGTCCGGGAGTACACCGTGCGCTACGCGTTCTTGCTAGAGACCTACGCAACCGAACGATTCAAAGTGCTGAGCGTGTGGAGCGAGTTTCGCGAGGAAGATTTGCTGTTCCGGCCGAACGCCAATGATCCGCGCGGGCGGAGCGTGCAGGAACAGATGGTCCATCAATGCGTGAGCGAAGATCTGTGGTTCCGGAACATGCTGAAGATCGATGTCGCTGCGCCGCCGTTGCCGGAGCAGGAGACACGGGCCGGATTCGTCCGGCGTTATGCGCTCGACAGCGGGCACCGTTTGGCGGTCTTAGAGGCGAGGGCCGAGGATTGGTGGGAAAGCGAGACGGATTTCTTCGACGTGAAGCGATCGATCGCCTGGGTGATGACTCGGCGCATCGCGCACACCGCGCATCACCGAGGCCAGCAAATGGCCATGTTGCGTATGCTCGGCCGCGACCTGCACAGTAACTACGGGCCGACGGCCGACACCGGCGGACTGATGCAGAACCACGCGCCCACCATTTATGCGTATGAAAACCTGGAGGACTTGCTGGCCGATGTACTGACCGGAGCAGGGAAGAAGCGGCTGCCCGGGGGCGGTCGAAAGCCCGTGACGGAACGCCCCAGTCCGAAGTAAGGCGTGCTGCCAGCGTTCCTGCCTTCCTCTCGCTCAGGGAGGACTCCTAGGAGCAACCCCGGGAGCCACATGGCGGAAAGGATAAGTCAGACCATGAAAATGCCCGTGCTTTTTGTCGGCCACGGTTCGCCGATGAATGCGATCGAACAGAACGCCTTCACGCGCGCCTTAGAGGGAATTCGCGGGGAACTGCCGCTGCCAAAAGCCATCTGCGTGGTCTCCGCGCACTGGGTAACCCGTGGGTGCCGGGTGCTCGCCGCTGACTGGCCGCGCACCCTGCATGATTTCCACGGTTTTCCGCGGCCGCTCTACGAGGTAGAGTATCCCGCGCCGGGTGCACCGGCAGAGGCCAAACGATTGGCACTCGCACAACACCTTGAGACCGATCACCAGTGGGGACTCGATCACGGTGCGTGGAGCGTGCTCTGCCACCTGTATCCCGCCGCCGATGTGCCTGTGTTTCAGCTGAGCCTCGACCACTTGCGAACCCTTCCAGAGCACCTGGCGCTTGGCAGAGAGCTGAGCGAACTTCGCAAACGAGGGGTGTTGATTCTCGGCAGCGGGAATCTGGTCCACAACCTCCACAAGATCAATTGGGAGATGCCGGACCGGGCTTATCCCTGGGCCGAGGATTTCGACACCCGGGTCAAGGGGGCGATCACCAAGCGCGATCTCTCATCGCTTGAAGCCCCGGATGGCTGGGGAAGTTCGTTGCTCGGGCAGGCCCACCCCACGCTCGAGCATTACGCTCCTGTCCTGTACTGCCTCGGGAGCACGGACGACCGGGACCGGGTGACGTATCCTTATGAGGGGATGGAGTTTGGAACCATCTCCATGCGCATGGTTTTCTTCCAGCCCGGGCTTTCTTAAGGGTCATAACATTTTTCACCACAAGACATCCAAACGGGAGAACAAAACCGGGATCCCGCCGGGCGGCGTAGCCGCCCCGGTTTCTCGAGCGGGCAGGAGTGAGTGAGAAAGAACTGGTGGAACGTGGGGCAACGGGAGTGGAGGTTCGGCTTTCTGTTTTTTGGTCTGACTTGCTTTGCTGCGCGAAGCGGCGCCGGACCCGGGCTGCCCGGTTCCGCCAAATCTCCTCTCGAGACCGTTTCCTCCGTGGATCTCAACCGCTACATGGGCGATTGGTATGAGATCGCCAGGACCTACAACCGTTTCGAAGCGCACTGCGTCGGGGACGTGAAAGTTCACTATGAGCTGCTCCCCGACGGGCGGATGGGATTGACGAACAAATGCTCAGAGCGCCATGGAAAAACGGATGCAGCGCATGGCTACGCCAAGATCGTCGATCCGGTTTCCCACGCCAAGCTGCGCGTCACCTTTTTTTGGCCGTTTTTTGCAGACTATTGGATCATTGATCTCGACAAGGATTACCGTTATGCCGTCGTGGGCGAGCCGGACCGGAACTATCTCTGGGTGATCAGCCGGACGCCCGAACTCGAACAGCAGACCTACGAAGCGATCCTGAAATGGATCGCCGAGCACGGATACGACGTAAGCCGTATCCAGAAAACTCCGCAATCGGCTGCCCGAGGTCCGAGCGCCAAAGGAAGTTAGGGGCGGGAATCTAGAAGATCGAGGGCCGCCCAGGCCCGCCGTGATCGCTTCTGGCCCTGTGGAACCTGCCTGGAATCCCGAGCATCATATAAAAGTGATCGGCAAATCCATTGGCTTGGAGAAGTGATGAACACTCGGCAGACTCTTCTTGCATTGGTCGTTGGGAGCACGATTTTTGCGGCGCATCCGGCAGTCGCGCAGATCACCAATGGACAGAATCCGAAGCTGCCGGCCCCCTTTGCCACCAAATCTTCCGGGAATGGTCCGGACAGTGCCAAGCCCCCGGCCGGTTTTCTGCCCACGGTGCCGGCGGGATTTCACGTCAACATTTTTGCAAAAGGTTTTACGCGGCCGCGCTTCCTGAGCGTCGCACCAAACGGGGATATTTTTGTGGCCGACACCGGGGCAGGGCAGATCGTGGTGCTGCGCGATCCCGAGCACACCGGCGGGGCTCAGCAAAGAGAAGTGTTCGCTGAAAAACTGAACCGGCCCTTCGGGATCGCCTTTCACAATGACTACGTCTACGTAGGGAACACCGGCGAAGTGGTGCGTTTTCGCTACGACAAGCTGACCTCCAAGCGGATGGGAGAGGCCGAGCATGTCCTCGAAGTTCCCCCGGGAGGCGGTCACTGGACGCGCACCGTGGCATTCAGCGCCGACGGGACGAAGCTGTATGTGAGCGTGGGATCATCCTCGAATATTGACCTCGAAAAGGACCCGCGGCGGGCGGCCGTCCTGGTCAGCGACCCGGACGGCAAGAACTCCCGAATTTATGCTTCGGGCTTACGCAACGCCGTCGGGTTAGCCATCGAACCTTTGACCGGGACCGTTTGGGTCAGCGTGAACGAACGGGATGAACTGGGCGATGATCTGCCACCGGATTTCTTTACCGCGCTGAAGGACGGTGGTTTCTACGGATGGCCGTACAGCTATATCGGAGACCATGTGGACCCGCGCGTCATGCCGCAAAAGCCGGACTTGGTGGCGAAAGCGATCATCCCGGACGTTCTGCTGGGAGCCCACGTGGCCCCGCTGCAGTTTGCGTTTTACACCGGGAAACAGTTTCCAGAGCCGTACCGCAACGGGGCGTTCATCGCCGAGCATGGGTCGTGGAATCGTGCGGCGCGCAACGGCTACCAGGTCACGTTTGTCGGGTTCAAAGACGGTAAGGCAGCTGCAGATCCGGTGCCCTTTCTGACCGGCTTTGTGCCGGATCCCAAGGGGAAAAACGTGGATGGCAGGCCGGTGGGAGTTGCCGTGGCGCCGGACGGCTCGTTACTGGTCAGCGAGGACGGGGGCGGCCTGATCTATCGAATCAGTTACGGCAATTAAGCACAGGGAAGGATCGAGGAATGCCGCGGCGAACCACTGCCGCGGCCTCTTGCCCTGCCGGTTGACGGCGGGAGAATGCAGCTCTTTCCGGGCAGCCAGCGGAGCGCCCGAACGAAGCGGGAGAACGGGGCGGCCTCGAACGCCCCCGGGCCGACAGGGGGAGGCTGAGCGAAGCCTTTTGCAGAGAGCGGAGCAGGCCGCAAAGTCAGATCGAGGGGAGCGGCCATCGCCTGAAAGAAGAGGAGGAAAGGATTCCAGAAAATCGTCTCGTTTCTGGATCTTCCGCGTGAACTGCCTCGGGGAGGCCCTTGTGTTAATGTCTATTAATGTGAGTAAGCTCGCGATTCAGTTACTTTAGATAGCTTATGCCACCTTTCAAACTTACGCTGGAAAAGCTGCCTTCGAGCACGGACGCAGTGGCTATTTTTAAGGCCACGGGAAAACTCAGTCTGGAAACCGTCAGCGATTTTACTCCCGTGCTGCGGCCCGAGCCGGCGGCAAATGTCGTTCTGGACCTGAGCGGAGTCAGTTTTCTCGATTCTGCGGGAGTCGGCGCGCTGGTGTCGTTGTTCGTGAACCGGCGCGGCCAGGGAAAGACATTTTCTCTGGCGGCACTGACACCCCAGAGCACCGCGGTCGTGACGGTTGCAGGGCTGCAAAACCTGCTGCCGGTGTACAAGACGGTCGAAGAGGCCCTGGCTAAATTGGCCTGAAAAAGATGGCGGGAAAATTCAGCTGGGCGTCCAGTTGGGGTGATTCGTAAACAGCCCGTCGACGAAGCCGATCTGGTAGGTAATAAACAGCCCAAAACCGAGACTCAACAGTCCTGAACCCATAATCAGGCTGCGATTCAACCAGCCGAAACGACTTCCGGCAAAAGAGAACGGGAGCGCCAGCGCCGCCGTGATCAACATCATTCCGGCGATCGTGCCAATTCCAAATACCAGCAGATAGAAGACGCCCCAGCGCGGATTGTGAATGGTGCTGAGGACCAGCAACGCCACCGCAGCCGAGCCCGCCAATCCGTGAACCAGTCCAACCACCAGGGGACGCAAGGAGTGAAATAATCCCAGCCGCGAGAACGGGTTGCTGATCCATCTCGGTTCCGCAAGCGAATCGGCGTGGTGTTCGCTGGCAGGGGCGTGGGAATGCCAGTGGTAATGCACATGGGAATCGTGCTCATGAAGATGAACGTGTTCTCCCGAGATGTGCGGATGCGCCGGCGAGAATTTTTCACTCAGCCATTTGGAGATGCCGGTCAGATTCAGAATTCCCAGCAAAATAAGCATCAGGCCGACGGCAAATTCCATGGTGAGGCCAAGCCGCGGGGGAATGACCACGTTGAAAAGGACGATCGCGGTGCCCACCAGTACGATGGTGATGGTGTGACCCAATCCCCAGAGAGCGCCAATCAAGGCGGCTTTTGAAAGGGAACGCTCACGGCTCACGATGGTCGAGACGGCGATGACATGGTCCGGGTCGGTGGCATGACGCATGCCGAGGAAGAACCCGATGGCGAGAATGGCGAATCCGCTGATCATAAGAGCCAGGTGCTCAGCCTGCCTGGAACTACAGGATAGACGAGAAGGGACGTTCGCGCGAGCCTCCGATGGGTCCGCAAACGATCGTACCGGGGACCGGCCAGAGAATTCTAAACTGTTCGATGCCGGGGAACAGAAAACGACCTTATTCTGCCGGTCCTAGACTGCGGTTCGAACTTTGGCTGCGCCCCTCGGGAGAAGATAAAACTCCTTCTGAAGCTGCCGGCCCCGGACGCGAGCTTCTTTCTGCGCCTTCGTTTTCAGATCTAGAAGAAGGTTGGCGAGCAAGCCGGTCAGCAGGATGGCGAGAACGACTCGCCTGGCCGTGCCTGTCTAGCTCTTGCTGTGTCTGTAAGCGCCGCTCGATGAGGAATGTAGACAGGGTATCGGCTGGCCCGGCGCTAGTCGGATTTCAGCAGCCGCATGAACTCGGCCGCAGCATGGGGCAGACGCGCGCCCCGGCGGGAGACGATATAAAGGTGACGCGGCATATTCAGCTGCTTGATTTTGACTTCCTTCAGCCAGCCGTGCTCGACCTCCCAGGTTACGCACATGCGCGGCACAATGGCCACGCCCATGCCCATTTGCACGAAGCGCTTGATACTTTCGATAGTGGGCATTTCCAGTGGCATGTTGAGCGGGGTGCGATGCCGCGCGAACAGCTCAATGACCCGGCGGCGAAAGGGCGACTCCACGATGTGCGCGATGAACATCTCTTTGCCCAGTTCCTCGACGTCCACCTCGCGACGCTTGGCGAGGGGATGCTTCGGAGGTACGACGAAAGTGAGCTCGTCTTTCAGGATTTCCGTGGCCTGCAGCTGCGCGTCGCGCGGAACGAAAGACACCGCGCCGAGATCCAGGCGATAGTTCACCACTTCATGGGGGATATCGCGGGAAAACATGCGGTGCAAGCGAACCTGCACGCCGGGATGGGCTTCGCGGAACCGCGCAAGCGCCGGGAGCAGCGCATGGATGGAGCTTTCATTGACGCCCAGGGCCAGTTCGCCGCGCTTCAGCCCTTCGAGCTCCATCAGGCCTTTCTTCACTTCGTCCCGCAGATTCAGCAGCCGTTCGGCGTATTCGCGGAGCAGCGTGCCGGCGTCGGTCATGCGCACCGGGCGGGCGCCGCGGACAAAGAGGGGTTGGCCGAGGTCATCTTCGAGCTTTCGGATCGCCAGACTGACAGCCGGCTGAGTGCGATACAGCCGTTCGGCGGCCCGGGAGAAGCTGCCTTCCCTCGCCACCGTCAGAAAAACCTGTAACTCCGCTAGATCCATGGCTGAAAATCCTCGATTCGGGGTCCGCAGGGTCAACCTGGCCGGGACGCTCCTGGAGGAGGGTCCAGTACCCCGGACAGGCCGTCCGGGGACCGCAACACTCTCTGGTCTAGTATAAGGCAGAATTATCAAATACAGAATGAAGATAAATTGGACTAGAAGACCCCGGCTATGCGTAACTGGAAGAATAAGTTGGAGGATTCCGCATGAGCCACGTTCGCATCTTTGACACCACGCTCCGGGACGGAGAACAGTCTCCCGGCTTCTCGATGAATACGGAAGAGAAGATCCGTATGGCGCGGCAGCTTGCGGCTCTTGGTGTGGACATTATTGAAGCGGGATTCCCGATTGCCTCGAAGGGCGATCTCGAGGCGGTCATCGCGGTTTCCAAGGAAGTGCGCGATGTGCCCATTGCAGCGCTGGCGCGGGCCAGGAAGGACGACATTCTGGCTGCGGCAGAGGCCCTGAAACCAGCGAAGAATCCCCGCATGCACGTTTTCCTGGCGACCAGCGACCTGCATCTGCAGGTGAAGCTGCACATGACGCGCGAACAGGCGCTCGAAGCCATCGAATCCATGATCAAGTTGGCGCGCAACCTGGTTGGCGAAGTGGAGTTTTCTGCCGAGGACGCCGGCAGGACGGAAATCGATTACCTTTGCAAGGCTTGCGAAGCCGCGGTCCGGGGCGGGGCAACGGTGTTGAACCTGCCGGACACGGTCGGATATGCCGTTCCGGAAGAATATGGCGAGATGTTCCGCAAAGTGCGCGAACACCTCGGAGATCCGGAGCATATTATCTTGAGCGCGCATTGCCATGACGATTTGGGATTGGCAGTGGCCAACTCTCTGGCCGCCGTGAAGGCCGGCGTGCGGCAGATCGAATGCACCGTCAACGGCATCGGTGAGCGCGCCGGCAACGCCGCACTGGAGGAAGTGGCGGTAGCGCTCGCGGTGCGTAAGGAAAGTTTTGGTGTGGCCACCAAACTGAAGCTGGATGAGTTGTACAAGTCCAGCCGGCTGCTGACCGAAATCACCGGTGCTGTCGTTGCGCCGAATAAGGCCGTCGTGGGTGCCAACGCCTTTGCCCACGAGGCCGGCATCCATCAGGACGGCATCATCAAGAATCCACTGACTTATGAGATCATTTCGCCAGAGACGGTCGGCGTTCCCTCGCGGTCGCTGGTGCTCGGCAAGCATTCCGGCCGGCACGCGCTGCGCGAGTCGCTCAAGGAATTGGGCTACGAGCCGAGTGAAGAGCAGCTGGCAGAATGCTATCGCCGCGTAACGGCGTTCGCCGACACTTCAAAGAATGTCCGGGCGCGGGACCTGATGACCATCGCGCACGAAGTGATCCGCCGTAAAGTCGTGGCCACCACCGCCTCCAACGTTGCCTGAGGGACCTGAGAAAATTCGAGGAATCCGCGGATGAAGCTGAAAAAAAGGATTGTACTGTTGCCGGGCGACGGAATCGGCCCGGAAGTGGCGCGGGCTGCGGCTAACGTGCTGCAAGAGTGCGCACGCGAGTTCGGGCACCAGTTTGATGTCCTGGAGATGCCGGTCGGCGGCGTGGCCATCGACAAGACAGGAAATCCGCTCCCCAACGAAACCCTGGATGCGTGCCGCAAAGCTGACGCCGTATTTCTTGGGGCGGTGGGCGGGCCGAAGTGGGATGCACTGCCGGTCGGTAAGCGGCCGGAGACCGGACTGCTGGCACTCCGCAAAGGACTGGGCCTGTATGTAAATTTGCGGCCGGTGAAGCTGCTCGAAGCGCTGCGCGGAATCTCCCCGCTGCGGCCGGAGCGTTTGGGCGACCTGGACATCGAGATTGTGCGGGAACTTGCCGGCGGAATGTATTTCGGCGAGCGCGGCAATGCGGTGGAGAACGGCACGGAGCGCGCGTTCGACACCGAGTCCTACTCAACTCCCGAAGTTGAGCGTATTGCCATCTTCGCCTTTCGACGTGCGGAGAGCCGGGCGCGTCGACTGTGTTCGGTCGACAAGGCCAACGTGCTGACCAGTTCGCAACTATGGCGTCGCACGGTAACCTCTGTCGCCGCGGCCTACCCCGCGGTCAAACTGGAGCACATGTACGTGGACAACGCCGCCATGCAGCTTACCCTGCGACCCACGCAGTTTGACGTGGTGCTCAGCACCAATATGTTCGGCGATATTCTCAGTGATGCCGCGGCGGCGCTGGTCGGCTCGATTGGACTGATCCCCTCGGCAAGTTTTGGTTCGAGTGCGCCGCTGTTTGAGCCCATTCACGGTTCCGCGCCGACGCTGGCGGGGAAAGACGTGGCCAACCCCATCGGATCGATCCTGAGCGCGACCATGATGCTCCGCGATACCTTCGGCCTGGGCCTCGAAGCAGACTGGGTGGAGCAATCGGTCGGCCGCGTTCTGGGAGCGGGCTACCGGACCACGGACATCGCCGAGCCCGGGACAAAAACGGTCGGTACCGCAAGCTTTCTCGAAATGCTGCAGCAGGAAATGCAGCGCACCTTCGAGCACGCCGAAAAGTACGGCTGGGGCGTGTGAGGATCCTCGCGCCGTTTCCCCGACCAACCTGAGTTTCAGGATGGAAGAAAACGGTCCATGTGACCGTGATCACCGCTGGTCAGCTCCCCTTCAAGGTATACATGTTCTGCTTGTCTCCCCGAAGAGCCTTCCCCAGTACGGGACGCAACACCCCCCGAGACAAGTGATCGGAATCCGGGATCATTCAACGCTCCAGGACCCACATCAGATCAACTGAAGTTCGCCCTGCCTGGAATCCGGCGCACGCCAAACGGAGCGCATTGTCGCCCGCCTTTGAGGAGGAAGCTATGCCCACACTCATGACCACGCCGAAGTTGAAAGTCCCGTTTTACGGCCACGGCCGTCAATATCACAGCATTAAGCGCGAAATCGACGACGCCTTCCACGCGGTGATGGAAAGCGAAGCTTATGTAATGGGTCCAACACTGGCACGGTTCGAAAAGGAACTCGCCCAATATTTTGGGATGAAGCACGCTGTCGGTTTGAATTCCGGAACGGACGCACTGTGGCTGGCCTTCTTCGCCTTGGGGATTCAACCAGGCGATGAGGTCATCACCACGGCGAACACGTTTTTCGCAACGGCGGAGGCCATCTGGATTGCAGGCGGCAAAGCCGTTTTCGTCGATTCCGACCCGACCACCAATAATATCGATCCCGCAAAGATTGAGGCCGCGATCACGCCGCGCACGGTCGGTATCGTCCCAGTGCACCTCTACGGCCATTGCGCGGATATGAAGGCTGTCAGTGCCGTTGCACGGAAACACAAACTCTGGGTTGTAGAAGACAATGCCCAGTCCATCGATGCGCACGGCGACGGCTTCAAGCAGGGCGAACTCAGCGACGCGGTATGCACCAGCTTCATCATCCAGAAGAATCTCGGCACCTTCGGTGACGGCGGTGCACTGGTCACCAATCGCTCGGACATCGAACTGGCGGCGCGCCGCATGCGCAACCATGGCTCCGTCAAGCGTTCCGTGCACTCGTTCGGTTTCAACAGCCGGCTCGATGATCTCCACGCGGCGTTCCTGAGTGTGAAGCTTAGACACATCACCCAGTGGACCGATCGGCGCCGTGCCTGGGCCAAGCGCTACAGCGACGGGCTGAAGGGAACCAGTTTCAAGCTCCCGAAGGAAGTGACCGGCTACCGGCATGTCTACCATCTCTATGTCATCGAACACCACAAGCGCGACCACTTGACAGCGTACCTGGTGGATCACGGTATCGACGCCAAGCAGCACTATCCGATCGCCATTCACCAGCAGGAAGGATATCCATGGGGAAAGCTTGCCGATCGGCATCCCTCGGTGCCCAATGCCGAGCGCAACGCGGCCGAATGCGTCTCCTTGCCGATGTTTCCTGAGCTGACCTCGGAAGAAGTGGATTACACCATTCTGAAGCTCAAGGAGTGGGACGCCCAATTCGGCTGGTAAGCCGATCGAGAGAGGGAGCAATCGTGAACACCAAGAAAATCTACAAAGTCATCGTTGTTGGCACCGGCAAGCGGGGCATGCACCACGCCCACGGCTTTCAAAACAACCCCCGTTTTGAGCTGGTCGGGCTGGCGGATTCGAGCCCGCAGCAGTTGACAAAAGCGTCGGCCGAACTTGGAGTTCGGCTGACCTCGCTCGACCCACTCGCTCTCGCCAGCGAAATCCGGCCGGATGTGTTTTGTTTCTGCACTCCCCCGGGCATCCGGCTCGAACTGATCCGGGCAGGGATTGTTTCCGGGGCAAAGCTGATCGCCTATGAAAAACCCATGGCGCTTTCCATGAACGAGGCCATGGAGATTCGCAAGGCAGTTCACCTTGCCGGCGTAAAAACTGTCGTTTCTCACCAGCACCGTTACGACCAGCACTACCAGAAGGTCAAAGAAATTGTGGAGAGCGGAGCGCTCGGCCGCATTCACACCATCCATGCTCACGCGAGTGGCTGGTTCCTCCATCTGTTCACGCACCTGGTGGAATACATGCGCTGGTACAACGGTTACGCGCCCGCCGAGTGGGTCATGGCCCAGGCAGCAGGTCGCGGCAAACTTTCCGATAAGCATCCCTCTCCCGATTACATTGGCGGATTCATTCAATTCGCGAACGGTGTCCGCGGTATCGTCGAATGCGGCGCCGGCGCCCCCGACGTCCCGGAAGTCGATTATTGGTGGCGCAAAAACAAGATCGGGGTCTACGGAACCGAGGGATTTGCCGAAGTCATGACCGGCGGCGGGTGGCGAGCCGTCACTCCCGCCGAGCGAGGGGTAGTCTCCGGTCCCGGCTGCATGAATTACGAAGCCGAAATGACCCCCTATGTCGAAGATATGGTCCGCTGGCTCGACGACGATCAACAGGTGCATCCCTGCAATGGCGACCGAGCCTACGAAGGGTTTGAGATCAGTATGGGCATGCTGCGGTCGGTGGTACAGGGCGGACAGATCAAATTGCCGCTGGAGGCAGGCGAACCGGAAATTGCCGCCCTCGACGGGGTGATACCGAATCTTCCTGTGCTGGTCTCGAGCGACGCCAATTGCAAGGAATACAACGTCGAAATGGAGGTATGCAGGTAACGCTCTGTCCGGGCGCGTCCCGGGGAGCCAAGCGAAGGCCGTAGCTAGTCGAGGGTTCCGGCCTCGAAAGTGGCCATCTCACCGTCCGCAACGGTGTAACGGATGGCAATCGGTTTGCAGCAAACTTCGCAGTCTTCCACGTAGCTTTGCCGGCGGACCGACAAATCAATCACCATCGATATCTCTTCCCCGCAATAGGGGCAGGTAAAGCTGTGTTCCATTCAAACAGTATGCTACCGCACCCACTCCCCCGCCCCAACCCGGTTGCGGGAACCCTTTTAGGATGATAATTTTGATAATCCAGCGTGGTCTGGGCTCGCGCCACAGGGGCAAATCCGCTCGAGAGCGTTCCCGGACCGATGGACCGTTCCAGAGCGAATCGAATGCAACAATGAGCGCAGGAAATAGCGAGATCAGCGAAAAAGTTCTTGCACCTGGCGAACGGGATTCATCAGAAAAGATGCCTGATTTCTCCTCCAACTCGAATGGGAACGTGGTGCCGCGTGTGCCTGCTGTGACCTACTGGCGCGTGGAGGGCTCGCTGCTTGAAATCAGCGCTCTTCGCAGCGTGGGGTTTTTCAATTGGAACAGCCAGAGCTTTCTCGAGCGCTGGGTGCGGCGTGGCGGAATGCTCGGATTGGCCCTGCTTCGCCCCCCCTACTATCTGATCAGCCGGACATTCGCCACGCGGGCCCTGCATAGCGTGCTTCGTGGCATCACCCGTGATCGCCTGGACCTCCTCGGCGAGGAGTATTTTCAATACGAACTGAAGCCGAAGATGCGTCGCGAAGCAGTAGAGAAGCTGGTGGATGCGGTGCGCAACGGCGAGCGCATCGTGCTGGTCGGGCAGATGTTAGAACACATCCTGCGTCCGATGGCGGAGTTTTTTGCCGTCGAAGGCTTCGTCGCCAACCGGTTGGAGTTCCGCAAGGGCGTTACGACGGGCCGCTTGCTGGAACCGGTGATTCGTCCCCGGGGACCCTTCGCGTGGCTGGCTAGCGGATCGGTGGACGGGCGCATCGCCAAGGATAAATTGCTGTGTCAACTGGATTGGGAAAAAACTCCGGACGCTCTGGAAACCTCCGTGCTGCCGGCGCCGAGGCTGCTGGCGGAAGTGAAGCCGTCGGTGCAGGCGCCCAGCACCACGCCGCGACTGCCCCGCTTGCCGGTGCGAGAAACGCTGGCTGGCCGGCACCTGATGCTGATCGGGGTGACCGGATTTATTGGAAAAGTCTGGCTCGTGGATCTGCTCGAAAAGATCCCGGAGATTGGCAAGATCACGCTGCTGGTGCGACGCAATCGCACCACAACTGCCCAGCGGCGGTTCGAGAAAATAGTCGAGGAATCGCCGGCGTTCGATGGCTTGCAGGATCTCTATGGCTCCAGACTGGCGGCGTTTCTCAAGGAAAAAGTGCAAGTAGTCGAAGGCGATGTCAGTGTCCCGGGTTTGGGGCTTGACGGGGAAACCCAGGCTCGTCTGGCCAGCACTCTGGATCTGATCGTGAGTAGCGCCGGGCTGACCGATTTCAATCCGGACCTGCGCGACGCTATTTCATCCAACATCGATTCCACCATGTATCTGGTCGATTTCCAGCGCAACTGCGACCATGCGGCCTTGATGCATCTTTCCACCTGTTACGTGGTGGGGATGCGCGACGGCCGGGTCATCGAAGAACTGCAAGCCAATTACAATCCCGGCAATCATCCCGACTTCGACTCCCAGAAGGAAATTGCTTCCCTGCGCGAGCTGGTCGGTCGCATTGAAGAGCGCTCGGAAAGCGCGGAATTAACCAAGGCGCTCAGGCGCCAGGCACTCGGCCGCACGGGCGACGCCTCCAAGGTGAAATCCGACGAATTGGACGGCGTTTTGAAAAGGAACCGGGCACGCTGGGTAAGAAATCGCCTGGTGCGCGCGGGCATGAAGCGTGCGCAGCACCTCGGCTGGCCCAATACCTATACCTTCACGAAGAGCCTCGGCGAGTCGATCCTGTCGAAACAGGCCGGCGACCTGCCGATTGCGATCGTCAGGCCATCGATTGTCGAGAGTTCCGAGCGCACACCGTTCACCGGGTGGAATGAGGGGATCAATACTTCCGGGCCGCTCTCCTACCTGTTGGGGACCAATTTCCGGCAATTGCCTTCGAACGAACGCAAATGCCTGGACGTGATTCCCGTTGATATGGTGACGCGGGGGATGACTTTGATTGCAGCTGCACTGGTGCGCCGCGAGCATGCCCGCCTGTACCAACTGGCGACGTCGGCGATCAATCCCGTGAACATGGGGCGTTCAATCGAGTTGACGGGCCTCGCGCATCGCAAGCACTACCGCGCGCAGCAGGGGCTCGACCATTGGCTGAAGGTCAAGCTGGAAACGATTCCGGTGTCGAAGCAGCGCTACGAGAGACTGTCGATTCCCATGCAAAAAGCCGTGGTTTCCCGGATCAACAAGGCCGCAGCGTCCCTGCATATGGGCAAACCTCCGCTCGCCAAGGCGGAGCGCGATCTGGGCCGCGCCGAAAAATTGATTGAACTGTATGAGCCCTTTATCCTGCACAACCAGCACGTGTTCGAATGTGAAAATACGCGGTTGCTGTCCGCCGCACTCCCCCTGGAAGAGCAGGCCATATTCGATTTCGCGCCGGAAAAGATTGACTGGTGGGACTACTGGATTAACATCCACATACCGGCATTGCGACGTTGGTGCTACCCGCTGATGGAAGGCAGACCGCTCGAGGCCAGGGAAGCGCGCGTGTTGGATTGGTCCGTGCCTTCGGAGGATGCTTCCGCAGCGACGCGGTAGGTGCGCGGCGCACTCTTCTCCTATGGCTATTTTCCTTACAGGTTCGACAGGTTATTTGGGCAGTTATCTGGCGGCGGGCCTCTTCCGGGGACACCCGGACCGCCTCAACCTGCTGGTGCGCGCAAAATCAGACCAGGAAGCGCGTGAGCGTTTGTGGCAATCATTGCAGCTTCACCTGGAGTTTCCAGAATTTCTGGGCTACCTGAATGAACGCGCGCGGATTTTCCGCGGCGATCTGACCGGGGAGCGCTTTGGGCTCGGCAACGACGAGTACCGAGAGCTGGTAGAATCCAGCGATTCCATCCTTCATTGTGCGGCATCGCTGAACCGCAAATCTGAGAAGCAGTGCTTGAACGTCAATCTGCGTGGATCGCTCGAAGTAATCCAGCTTGCGCGGCGCGCCCAGGACCAGCACGGCCTGCGGCGGTATTCCCATGTTTCGACGGTGGCTGTGGCAGGGAAGCGGCAAAACGAAGTCGTGACCGAGGACAATTCCATCGACTGGTCCCGTTCGGACTACGATCCCTACGCGCGCACCAAGAAGTTCTCGGAGCACATGGTCGGGCAGTTGCTCCCGGACGTTCCGCACACGATTTTCCGGCCCGCGATCGTGATGGGTGACAGCCGTCGCCCGGAAACCACCCAGTTCGATATGGTCCAGGCGTTTGACCTTCTGGCTCGCCTGCCGGTGCTGCCTTTGCGGCCACACGACAAGATCGATATCGTCCCTGCGAACTATGTGGGCGGGGCCATCGTGAAGATTCACCAGATGGAAAAACCCAATTATGGTATTTACCATCTTTCTTCCGGTACTGGCTCCCAGAGTTACCTGGAGCTGACCGACGCGCTTGCGTCTCTGGGTGGTTCGAGCAAACCGAGCTACCAGCCCTGGTTGGGCAGCCCGTTTTCAAAGACGGTGAACTGGCTGGCATTCAAGGGTGGGTCGGTTGGTTATGGCGCATCACTGCTGAAAGTGTTCTGGCCGTACCTGGATTGGAATACGGTGTTTGACAATTCTCGGGTAACGCAGGAGATGGGAGAGCCGCCCGCAAAATTCTCGACCTACGCTTACCCATTGTTACAGTTCAGCCGTGCCAACAAATTCAAGTATCCTGTGAAGCCCTGGCCGGAAGGTGTGGCGGGGCAAACACTGAAGAGCGCGGGGAGCGCCGTAGCATGACCGATTTTCTCCTAGTGATGTGGGTCAGCGCGATGATCGAACTCCGGCGCGTTGGCTGGGTGTTCGGTCTGGGGCAGCGCTGGGCTCCAGGCGAAAAGTTGAAGTTGCTGTTCGCCGGTTACAACGGTACTCGAAATACGGGCAGCGATGTGCGCGTCCAGGAAATGATGCGCCAAATCCGGCATGTCTTGGGTCCGGAGAATACCGATTTCAGCGTGATGACCCAAGATTTCAAGCTGACCGAAGGCTATTTTGAGGGCGCTAAGCAAGTGCACCTCCCGGATGTCTTTCCCCCGTTCTTGTGGAATGAAGTACACGGCAACCATGGAGTCATTTCCTGCGAAGGCTCGATGTTCAAGAGCAAGTTCGCAAACGCGCTGACCACCATGATGATCGGCTCCCTCGGGCTGGCTTCGGCGGAAAACAAATTGTCGGTGGCTTACGGCGGTGACGCCGGGCACATGGACGACCTGATCCAATGGATGTGTGCGCGTTACACGAAGGAATCGCTGGTCATCACGCGCAGTCTGGAGTCCCAGCAATTGTTAAGCGGGCTGGGAGTGCCGAATGAGCTGGGCGCCGATACCGCCTGGACCTTTGAGCCGCACCCCCCGGAATACGCACGGAAAACCTTGCGCGCCGCTGGTTGGGACGAAAAGACGCCGATTCTGGTGCTGTGTCCGATTCATCCGTTTGTCTGGCCTGTCAGGGCCTCCGTTGCGAAGTATATCGCGCGCGCGACGACAGGCGCCTACCAGGACAGCCAGTACCGTACCGTGTATTTCTTTGAGTCCGGCTCCGAAGTGGACAGAAAATTTCAGCATTACATTGATGGCTATGCGCGCGCGACAAAAGCGTTTGTCCAAAGACATCGCGTCTTTCCAATTCTCGTCGCCATGGAACGCCTGGACGCCGTAGCTTGTCGAGCCATCGAAAAGGAAATGCCTGGCACCCCGATCTTTACGTCGGACGCCTACGACATGTTCCAACTGGTCTCCCTGTTGCGTGCCTGTACCTACATGGTCTCCTCGCGGTATCACGGAATCGTCACCTGCATGCCGGCGGGAGTCGTCTCTGCCGGCGTGACCATGGACGAGCGCATCCGCAACCTGATGAGGGAGCGCGGACATCAACATCTCCTACTGACCGTCGATGATCCGGACCTCGAGACAAAGCTGTTGCTGGTGATGGAACGTCTGGTGGTGGAAGCGGACCAGGTGCGGGAGAACATCGGCCGGAGCGTGGTTACCAACCTGAAGGGCATGGCTCGGATGGCAAGTTTTCTCGAAGACGAGATGAGGAAGACCTATCCCGAATTTCCCCTGCGCCGGGGCGTGCTGAGTTGGGAAGATAATTTGCCGCCGATGTCCAAGAACCTGCGTGAACTGGTGGAACGCTACGATGAGACGGCGGCAGCGGTTGCGGCTGGTCGCTGAGGACACATGGGAAACTTCCTCGAGAATTTATTCGAGCAATTGCAAAGGGCCGCGGACAGTGTCATTTTGCGTGAGATTCGCGGCGAGCAGTTCGCGCGTGTGACCGGCAGGGAGCTATTGGAGCAGGTCGGGAGGGCGCGCAGCTACGTGCGCGGCCTGGGGTTGCAACCCGGCGAGCGTTGCGCGTTGCTGGGGCCGAATTCGATCCAGTGGATCGCCGTAGACTTGGCCTTGATGGCGGAAGGTCTCGTGGTAGTGCCGCTTTACGCCCGTCAGGCGCCGGCAGAACTTGCGGGAATGATGAAGGATTGCGGCGCGCGCTACCTGTTCGTCAGCGAGGCGGAGCTGGGCGAAAATGTCGCACAAGCCTGGCCGGATGCGCCAGCGAGAATATCCTTCTCTGAAGCAATCACCAAGACCCCGGTCGGCGAGGGCATCACAAATACTCCCAACCCGCGTGCGGACGATGACCTGATCACCATCATTTATACCTCGGGGACTTCAGGCGAGCCAAAAGGCGTCTGCCTGAATACCGCGAATCTGAATCATATCGTCGGCTGTACGACTGGCTGGATCGACCGGCTGGACTGGAAAAGCCCGGAGCCCATCCGGGTATTTCAGTATCTACCTTTTAATTTTGCGGCGTCCTGGATCGTCATGTTGTCCTGCCTCTCGAAAGAGACGGTCCTGACCTTGTCGACGGATTTGAACAAGCTGGCCGATGAGATCCGGTTCGCCGCCCCCAATTACTTTTTCAATGTGCCGACGCTTCTTGAGCGGGTGCGCCGTGGAGTCGAAGATGCGCTCTCAAAGCGCGGGGCTCCGATTCCGATGATCTACCGGAAAGCGGTAGATGGCTGGCACCGCCAGCAGGAAGGGAGGGGAAGTGCAGGCTTGTGGTTCTCCCTGTCGCGATGGCTGATCTTCCGGCAGATTCGCGCTCGTTTTGGTGGCAACTTGCGCGGACTGGTGTGCGGCTCGGCTCCGCTCGCTTCGGAGACGCAAGATTTTTTCGCGATGCTGGGGATTCCCATCTGGCAGGTTTATGGCCTCACGGAAACATGCGGGATCTGCACGATGGATGACCCGCGGGTCGAGAGTGAATCGGGCCGCGTGGGGCAGGCGATTCCCGGCACAGACTTGATGGTGGGCGAAAACGACGAGATATTGGTGCGCGGGCCGAATGTTTTCCCCGGTTACTGGAATCGGCCGGAAGAAACGGCACGGGCTCTCGAGGGCGGCGTATTTCATACCGGAGACCAGGGCGAAGTCAATTCGCGGGGTAACTGGCGGATCAG
This sequence comes from Candidatus Acidiferrales bacterium, assembly GCA_963842585.1. Taxonomy (GTDB): domain Bacteria; phylum Acidobacteriota; class Terriglobia; order Acidiferrales; family UBA7541; genus Acidiferrum. The sequence continues at coordinate 15,089 of CAWJHG010000004.1, read as the reverse complement.
CGGACGAATCAAGAATCTTATTATTCTGAACTCCGGGCACAATATTGCCCCGGAGCCCATTGAAGAGAAGATTGCCCAGGCTGTGCCCGGAGCTCAGCAGGTTGTTTTGGTCGGGAATGGCCGCGGTTATCTCTGCGCACTGATCACCGGTGCGGCGGAGGCAAAAGCCGTACAGGGGGCCATGGACCGGGTGAACTCGGAATTGCCACATTACCGGCAGGTGCGGAATTTCCTGATCCTGAAAAACGGGTTCACTCCGGAAATTGGCTTGCTCACCGCCAATGGCAAAGTGCGAAGGGACGCTGTCAATCAGATGTTTCGCGAAGAGATCGAGCAGTTGTACAAGAAACAGGCAATTGCCGCCGGCGGTAAACCATGATTAAGGAATTTCGCGGGAAAGCGCTGCGGTGGAAGTGGCTGGACGGTGTCGTCGAACTGACGCTCGATCGCGAACCGCTGAATGAAATCGGCACCGCCATGCTCGAGGATCTGGAGCAATTTGCCCGCGCTATCCGAGGCCTCCTGCCGGCCACCAGCGCCTGCATCATCACGAGCGTCCGACCAGGTGGCTTCTGTGCCGGTGCTGACTTGAAGGAGTTGTACAACGGGGCTGCGCCTTTGCCGAAGTCCAAGCGTGCCGCCGGCGTGCGCACCTTCCTGAAGCGAATTCACAAGGTATTGAACACCATTGACCAAGCTCCGTTCATCACCTTCGCAGCCGTACACGGCTTGTGCATGGGCGGCGGACTGGAGCTGGCGCTGACCTGCGACCAGATCGTCGCCGACAAGATGGCACGCTTCGGCTTTCCGGAGCTTCGGCTCGGACTGATACCCGGTTTTGGAGGCATTCCGAGGCTGCGTCGGGACGTCGGGAACAGCTTGATTCGCGACCTGCTCTTTACCGGGCGTACGCTGAAGGCGGAGAGCGCGCACCGGGCCGGATTGGTCTCCCACCTGGCCGGGGAAGGATATGCACTTGAGATCGCAAGGTCCATGGCCCGGCAAGTCACCAAGTTCGACCCTGAGACCCGCGTCGCCGCAAAGAAGTTCATCAAGCCCATACCGCACGCGGAGTTGAACCGGGAAATCGAGCTTTTCTGCAAACTCTTCAATCGTCCTGTGGTGATGGAAAGTCTGAAGCGCTTCGTTGAATCGGACGACCCTATGAAGCATTTGCCGGTGACGGGCCGCCAACCCGTGGGGTGAGCGGCGATTTTCCTTCCCGGCACAGGGGATGATAAATTTGAGATCTATGCGCACCTTAGAGCAGACGACCCAGGAGATTCTGGAACTGGCCACCAAGCACTTCAAAGCTGCCCCGGGCTCCCTTACCGCCGAGGACGATTTCTACAAGAAACTGGGAATCGACAGCCTGCAAGCTCTGGACATGCTTTCGAGGCTGGAGGACCATTTCCACATCGAATTGCCAGACTATGAAGTTCAGGGCGTAAGCGATTTCAAGACTCTCGCCGAACGCGTGCAAGCCCGCCTGTAATGCTCGACCTGTCCAAGTATTCCTCGATTGGGGAGGCGGTGCGCGATGCACTGGAAACCTGGCCCCGCGAAGTGTGCCTGTATGAGTCTGATCGCGGCGAGGAAAAGCAGCGGATCACCTACCGTGAATTCAAAGAACGGGCGCTGCCCTTAGCCAAGTGGCTCGAGGACTCCGGCTTCCAGCCCGGTGATCGCGCATCCATCATCATGACCAATCAGTCCAAATGGCTGATTTCGGCCTATGCGATTTTCTATTGCGGCGGAACGCTGGTGCCGCTCGATTATAAATTGAAACCTGAAGAGCAATGGACGTTGTTGAAGCACTCGGCGGCGAACCTGCTGATCACGGAGTATCCGATCTGGCGGCAATTGAGCGGCTCGACCGGGCGCGCGGGGGCGCCGAATGTAAAGACCGTCCTGGTAACGGAGGCTCCGCCCGACGCCGATCTAGCCGGCGCTGCGGCTTTCGATTCCGCAAAGGGAACTGGCCAGCCGGTCTTTATCCCGCGGAAACGCGGCGATTTGGCCTGTATCGTCTATTCGTCAGGCACCGGTGGCACGCCAAAGGGCTGCATGATGACCCACGACAACTATCTGGAGCAATGCGTGGCGCTGACTTCGGTTTATCCATTCTGGCCGGGCGTGAAGTATCTGAGCATTCTCCCCACCAATCACGCAATCGACTTCATGGTTGGTTTTTTCGGGCCGTTCATCTGCGGTGCAGCTGTTGTCCATCTGCGCACGTTGCGTCCCGAATATGTACGCGAAGCCTTCACAAAATATCAAATCACCTATGTCAGCCTGGTCCCGCTGGTTTTGAAGAACCTGCAAAAAGGTCTGCAGGCGAGATTCGACGAATTGCCGCCTTCCAAGCGGCGCGTTTTCGAGCGGCTACGCAGCCTCAACAAGGCCCTGACCAAGGCACGGCCGGTCCTTCCGCTCAGCCGCCTGCTGTTGAAACAGGTGCATGCCGCGTTCGGGGGCAAGCTGCATGCCATCATTGTCGGCGGAGCTTTCACCGAGCCGCAAACGCTGCAGTTCTTTTATGACCTCGGTATTCCCGTTGCCAACGGCTACGGCTTGACCGAAGCCGGCACCGCCGTCACGGTGAACGATCTGCGGCCATTCCGCGCGGACACGGTCGGCAAACCTCTGCCGGGCATGGAAGTACGTATCGTGAATTCCGACGCCGACGGAATTGGACAGGTCGCTGTTCGCAGCAAGACGGTCATGGCTGGTTACCTGAACGAACCTGAACTCACCGCTCAAACGATACTGGATGGCTGGTTGATGACCGGGGATATGGGACGATTCGATGCCACCGGGCACCTGCAACTTTTCGGCCGGAAGAAAAACATGATCGTGACCGAGGAAGGGAAGAACGTCTACGCCGAAGACGTCGAACAAGCCTTCGAGGGGCTTCCAGTAAAGGAATACTGCGTGTTTGCCGCGAATTACATCTGGCCCAGCCGCTCGATGGTGGGCGAGCAACTGGTGCTTGTCGTTCACCTCGACCACGGTCAGTTGTTCAGCGATGAACTCAGAAAGGAAATCGCGGCGCGCAATAACCGGCTGATCAACTACAAACGAATTCATGGCATGGTGGTTTATGAAGAGGATTTCCCACTCACGGCATCTCTGAAGATTATCCGGGTGGCCCTTGCCGAGCACCTGGGAAAACTCAACCGCGAGAAGGCAATCCTGCCGGTTTAACGAGGAAAGAAGGTAGAATTCTCTCCACGGAATCAGCGTGCACCAAGAGTTTATAGCCATAGTGAATCCCGCCGCGGGCGGCGGGCGTTCGGCGAAGCTTGCCGGAGGCGAGATCGCGCGCCTCAAGGACGGCGGCCTGCTCATCGATGTCATTGCATCGACCGGGCCGGGCCACGCTTCGGAACTTGCGCGGGAGGCCTACGAACAAGGTTATCGGAAATTCCTTGCCGTCGGCGGGGACGGAACCGCCCACGAGATTCTCAACGGCATCTTTTCCCGCGAGCAAAGTACCCCTCGAATTGAGCTGGGGTTCTTGCCGCTCGGCACGGGCAACTCTTTCCTGCGCGATTTCACGAAGACCGGCGCCGAATCTTCTCTGGCGGCGCTGCGGGCCGGACGGAAACGGTCTGTGGATTTGCTGCGCCTGCGCCATTCCTCGGGTACGATTTACTCCTTCAATCTGCTCAGTGTGGGGTTTACGGCAGATGTCGGAGCGATTACCAACCGGATCTTCAAGCCTTTCGGACACTTGGGATATCTTCTCGGTGTCTTTGTGAAGGTGGTGCAGTTGAACCGTCGCGGCTTTAAGATGCGCTGCGATGGCGACACCGACTGGGATGAACGGCCTTGCCTGTTTCTGACATTCAACAACAGCAAGTTCACGGGCGGCACCATGATGATCGCCCCCCACGCCGATCCGAGCGACGGAATGATCGAATACGTACGGTGGGGGCCCATCGGCAGACTGGGCCTGATCCGCATGTTGCCGCGGTTGTACGACGGAACGCACATTGATCACCCCCTGGCTTCGCGCCGCGCCGTCAAACACGTGGAATTTTCGCTGCCTGCACCCGTGGACGTGATGGTGGATGGAGAAATTGTGACTGTGAAGTGCGAGGCTCTCGAAATCCTCCCCGAAGCGATGGACGTTTACATATGAAACGACTCTGGGAGCTGCTCCGCAGCATGGTTCTCTGGATTCTGAGCTGGGCGCACTTTCTCATCGTAGTGCCCATATTGATCGTATTAGGAATGGTGCTCGACCCGCGCAAACATGATTGGCTGCAGCGAGGCTTGTGCCGAAGAATTGCCTTTTTCTCCGGCGCCAGCGTGGTGGCGAAAAAATCACCGGGATTTGACGAAAAACGCACCTCGATATTCATGGTCAACCACGTGAATTTGCTCGATCCGTTTATGTTGTATTGCGCCATTCCCCAGCTGGTCCGCGGCTGGGAACTGGAATCTCACTTCCGGATTCCCATTTACGGATGGCTGATGAAGCGTTTCGGCAACGTACCCGTTCCCGACGTGCGCAGCCCCAGGGACCTTAAGCGTTTGTGGCGCCTGACCCAGGAAGCCATCGACGGCGGGACCAGCCTGATTATTTTTCCAGAAGCCAAGCGCACGCGTGATGGGCATATCAATGAGTTTGAGGATGGTGGTTTCCGCCTGGCGCAACAGCTTGGCGTTCCCATTGTTCCCGTGAGTCTGGTCGGTTCGTTTCATCACTTGCGCACGGAAGACTGGATGCTTCGACCAACAACCATCACCGTCTATTTACATGACACGATAGAGACCAAAGGGATGCGCAAGGAAGATGTCCCGAAATTGAAAGAGCGCGTGAAGCAAACGATCGCTGGGCCGGTTGAGGCGTGGATGGACGAATTCCATAAGGGCGAGAAAACGCCCGCACCACGGAAAGAGCAGGTCGACTCGTGATGGTGCGGAGACGCCTGGCTTTCGGGACTAGGAACTCAGCTTTAGACCCGGAATAATCCGCCCGGCCCGAGTTTCCTGCCAGGTGTAGAAGATACGATTGATGACTGTAATCGTCGAAATTACGGCAATTACCCATAGCACTTGGGCCATCCGGTTGAACGTCCCCCCGATGATCAGCAGGACCAGCCGCTCCGGCCGTTCCATGAACCCAACTTTGCACAAGGGAATCAGCGATTCGGCGCGCGCCCGTGCGTAGCTCACCATCACCGATCCTGCCGTGGCCACGGCGGCGAGCACGACGTAAGGCGTGCGCCCGCTCACTGAGTAATACACCAACAAGCCCATATAAAGAGCCATGTCGGCATAACGGTCCAGCGTCGAATCGTAGAATGCTCCGAAGGCGGTGACGCGGTTCTGCCGGCGTGCCACTTGCCCATCCAGCATGTCCAGAAAACCAGCAAAGAAAATAATAATCGCGCCGGTCCGGAAATTCCCAACCGCAAAGTTCGCCGCCGCGCCGAAATTTACCAGCAATCCCAAAAACGTAAGCAGATTGGGGTTGATTCCCGTTGCCGCCAGCCCGCCAACGATGCGGTCGAGCAGCCACTTTCCCCCGGTGCCGATTGCGCCTGTAAAGGTTCCCATGATTTATGCCAATTTGTGATGATACTGCAGCCGGCGGGCAGAACCAAATGGCAACCGATCGCGGACTTCGGTTCTCGGGCGATGGCCTGCTCCTTCCCTTGACCCAATTCCGCCCTCGCCGGATTACACAGCTGGGGACATTTCCAAAGAGGTTTGACACAATTACACAGCTAGAGCTTGACGCTGGCGCGCGTAGACCGTAGATTGCTCAGGACACAAAGGAGCCCATGAAACCTGCTGGGAAGGCACGTCGTGATTTTCTTTTGCATTCGGGCGGTGCTGTTGGCGCTCTGTGGATCAGCGCACATTGGCCTGCCATAGTCGCGGCAGCACAGCATGCCCACGAGGCAGTCGGTTCCACTACCCCGTTGAGATTCGAGGTATTGACGCCGAGTCAGGCCCGGGAAGTGGAGGCTATCGCCGCTCAGATCATCCCCACGGATGAATTACCGGGAGCGCGCGAGGCAGGCGTCGTTTATTTCATCGATCAGGCGCTTCATACTTTTGCCAAAGATTCGCTGCCCACGTACAAAAAGGGACTGGCCGATTTAAATCAGGCAACCAGTTCCAAGTATCCAGAGGCAAAGAGCTTTGCGGACGTCTCTCGAGAGCAGCAGGAAATAGTGCTCACGGAATTTACGGCGGAGCGCGGTCCAAAATCAGCCGGACCGCGGGGGTTGGGCCCCGACGATCCTAGTGATTTTTTCGAGACCATTCGGATGCACACGCTGTTCGGATTCTTGGTCGACCCTTCCGGCGGAGGCAATCGGAATTACGCGGGGTGGAAAGCCATTGACAGGGATCGAGCTCACAGCTTCTCACCGCCTTTTGGTTTTTACGACAAAGACTATCCCGGGTGGCAGCCAGCTCCTCCGGAATCGGGGAAAGAATGAATCGGCCTAAGGTTGCCTACCAGCCCTCCGACGAAGTGGATTTCGTAATCGTGGGTTCCGGGGCCGCGGGTGGTGTGCTTGCCAAAGAACTTTCCACCAACGGATTTCGGGTCGTCGTGCTGGAGCAGGGGCCCTACCTGAAGGAGCAAAATTTCTCCCATAACGAAGTCGACGTCTTCGTCGAACACCAGTTGACGAATAACCCCAAACTGCAACCGACGACCTTCCGCAAAACTCCTCAAGACCAGGCTCGGGTGCAACCGAGTGTGATGTACGGACGTTGCGTCGGCGGCAGCAGCGTCCATTTCACCGCAAATTTCTGGCGCCTCCATGAAATCGATTTTGTCGAACACAGCAAATTGGGGGACATTCCCGGTGCTGCATTGGCAGATTGGCCGATCACTTATCGGGATCTGGAGCCTTACTACACCAAAGTAGAGTGGGAGATCGGCGTTTCCGGCTTGGCCGGCGCCAGCCCGTTTGATCCTCCGCGATCGAAACCCTATCCCATGCCTCCTTTGCCCGTAAAAGGCTGCGGAGTCCTCTTCGAGCGGGCTGCCCGGAAGCTTGGTTACCACCCTTTTCCCGCGCCAATGGCAATTCTCTCCCAGCCACGGGCCGGGCGCAGCAGTTGCGTCAATTGCGGATTCTGTTTGGGATTCGGCTGTGAGGTAGGAGCAAAATCTTCCTCGCTTTCTGCGATGATCCCCGTCGCGGAAGCGACTGGGCGGTGTGAGATCCGTCCCAACTGTTATGTTCATCAGGTCCCCACCGACAAGAATGGGCGCGTCACCGGCGTCCTGTACTTTGACGCCAAAAGGAACACGCAGTTGCAAAAGGCCCGGGCGGTCATCGTTTGCGCCAACGGTGCGGAAACACCCCGGCTCCTGCTACTCTCGGCTTCCGCTCAGCATCCAGACGGCTTGGCCAATTCCAGCGGAGTGGTGGGTAAGCATTTGATGCCGAACAGCGCGGCGATCGCTTCCGGCCTTTTTGAAGAACAGCTGAACGACTACAAGGGATTTACAGTGAGCCGTGTTTTTCATGATTTCTACGAGCTGGATGAGAAAAAAGTGGGCTTTTATGGCGGCGGAGGACTGGATGCCCGGTTTGGTTCTACGCCCGCTGGTTTTGCAATGGGGGGGCTACCACCGGGGACTCCAAAGTGGGGCAAGGAGTTCAAGAAGGTATTGCACCAGAATTACACGCGCACGATGGATATCTTCTGCCACGCAACCTCTCTTCCCGTCGAATCAAACAGCTTCTCTCTGGATCCGGACGTGAAAGATGCCTGGGGTCTGCCCGCCCTGCGCATGACTTACCGAGATCATCCCAATGATTTGAAGATGATGGAGTGGATGGCGGCGCGGGCGATGGAAGTCTTGGATGCCGCAGGGGCCAAGCAAAAATGGCATTTGCCCATTCAGGAACAGCAATTTGCGGTTCATCTGCTGGGGACCTGCCGCATGGGCACGGATCCCGCTTCCTCCGTCATCAATGCCGATCATCGCGCCCACGATGTGCCGAATCTCTTCCTCTGTGATGGCAGCAGTATGGTTACTTCTGGCCGCGGCCAGCCAACCATGACGATTCAGGCGCTGGCGTTTCGTGCCGCGGATCGCATCACCGCGCTGGCAAAGAGTGGGGAGATTCACAGCTGAGTGCCAACGATTGGTTTCAGGTGAGTTCACCTGAAACATTCCAAACCTGGGAGATGCAGAATGAGTAAGTTCGCAAGGAAAGGGTGGCTGCTTCTGACAATCGCTTTGATTGTTTCCGGCTACCTGGGCTACCGAGTCGCTGCCCAGTCGCAGGCAAAGCCCACCGCGGAGCCGCCAAAGACAGCTGAGCAGCAATTCAAGAACATCCAGGTGTTGAAAGATATCCCGGCGGAGCAGTTGATTCCGACCATGCAATTCATCACGGCCGCGCTCGGCGTGCAGTGCGATTTCTGCCACGTGGAGCATGAAATGCAGAAAGATGACAAGAAGGAGAAGCAGACTGCGCGGAAGATGATTGCCATGGAACTGGCCATAAACAAAAGCCACTTCGACAACGAAATCGAAGTGACCTGCTACACCTGTCATCGCGGTTCGGCTCACCCGGTGGGCACACCGATTCTGTCCGCCGATACCGCCAAACCCCCCGCGCATGATGAGAATGCCGAGGCCAAAGCCATTCTGCCCACGGCCGACCAAATCTTGGACAAATACCTGGCGGCGGTTGGAGGTGCCGACGCTCTGAAGAAAATCAAAACTCGCGTTCAAACGGGACACATTGAAGCGATGGGAATGCAGTATCCCATCGAGGTGTACTCCCTAGCACCGGATAAGCGTGTGTCCATTTCTCATCCGCAGGGCAGCTCGAGCGTTACCGCGTTCAACGGGGAAGTGGGATGGCTGAGCATCCGGGACGGTTTTCACCGCATGACTGGCCCGGAACGCGAGGCTGCCCGGATCGACGCCGAACTTTATTTCCCCGCCCGCCTGCGCGAGATGTACAAGGAGTTCCGCGTGCGACCCGGCGAAGTGATCAATAGCCGCGCTACGTATCTGATTTCTGCCAGAGCCGACGGTCGCCCGCCCTTGCGTTTGTACTTCGACCAGGAGACGGGCCTGCTCCTCAGGCTGGTGCGCTACACGGAAACTCCTTTGGGAAGAAACCCGACCCAGATCGATTACGCGGACTACAAGGGAACGGACGGAGTGAAGATTCCCTATCGCTGGACGCTTGCCCGTCCCAACGGCGTTTTCACGATCCAGGTGGACAAGGTGCAGCAGAACGTCCCCATTGACGAAAAATTGTTCGTGCCTCCCAGCGAGGGCCCGGGACAGTAACCGAATCCAGTCTCGATTCAACTGCCACGAAAAAGAAGGGCCGGGATCTGCCCGCGGCCCTTCCTTTTTTTCTGTCAATCTCACTTAGAACTTGAAGATGATGCCGCCCGTAAAGCTGCCGCGATTGAGGAAGTGAGAAACATTCGCGTAGTAACAGCCAAACGGCCCGCAGTAGAGTTCATTCGAGGAGCTACCGTAGGTCGGCAGGTAGCGAAGATCACCGCGCAGGCCGACGTGCCGGCCGAGCGAGTATTTCACCCCCCCTCCCAGGCTGTAGGAAAACTCGGTGCGGTTCGGAGTATTGTTGCCGTTCGAATCGTGCGTGAATCCAAGGCTCGCCGCCACGTAAGGCCGGAACTTGTACTCGCTGGAGCGGAACATGTACAGTCCCCCGAATTGAAATTGGTCGATGTCCGAGTGGTAGGCGCTTACGTAGGAATTCGTCAGGATATCGTGGGCGCTATAGGAGGTGTTATTGTGGTTCCACATGAACTCCGGTTGGAAATTCTCCGTCAGGCTGTAGTCCAGGAAGGTTCCGAAAGCGATACCATCGTTTACGCGAAGCCGGTCGATCTGGTCCTGGCCCTCGGGGAAGGTCGTGACACCGACGGGATAAGAAGCGCTGGTTTCGTAGCCGACGAAGGGAGTGAATTCGAACCTCTCCTGGGCCCTGACCGAGATGGCTGCCAGTAGGAAAAGTGCAGTCGCCGCGAACCGCATCGTACCGATCTTCATGGGTTTGATTCTCCTTTTGGATTGCTTTGTTTCATTGAAACGCGGCCATGATCCTCAACGTTCACCAAGGGGTCTGGCGGGCGCACTCTGGGAGTACCCTTTAGGCGATAAGCCTGGCCGGAATGACCGCAACAGTGCGGTCGAATTCGATTGAACTCCTAGAGATAAACCCGGAAGCGACCAAAAAGTTTCCGGGCTTTGGGCCGTCCCCTGTTGGCCTATACCTTTGGATGGGCTGAAATGCGCAACAGTTGTTCTCTATAGGCCCACTTATCCTATTGAAAATAAGCGAAATGCCGCGTCCAACTTCGTCACCATTTCTGGCAGGCTCGAGTGCATTTTTGTCGAACAGGATTTCCATTTGCAGTGGATCCGATGAGCCTCCTTTTCCCGTTTTCCGGCTAACTCCTGCCCCAGTTCACAGTGAGAGGGATCGGTCTGTATAATCCCTTCCAGACATGGCGCTTTCCTCCGACACGAAACCAGCCGCCTTTTCTCACCAGGGGTAGGTTGACAACGGGAGTTGGACGGCCCGTGGGTTCGTTTTCTATTCTCGAGAATTCTTGTCCTCATTCTGTGGCTATCGGCCGTTCCGAGCTCCCTCGGAGACGCTCTTTAGGCACACCTCGACCGCTTGTGGGAGTGCTTGACCAGGTTTTGTTCCGGTTCTTTTTTCAGCAGCGCAGGGCGGTCCAGGCCGCCACGAACACCTTCTGCCAAGGATACGCAGAACTGTAGCGAACCCAAATGCGGCGCGCAGTGACGCGCACCTGCGTGGCGCTTTTCAGCAACTTCAGCCGAATGGTATCGACTTGGGCTTCCGCCCACTCCGTCCCCGCCAAGCCCAGCCGCCGTAAGGCCTCGACCAACACATGGGCCAGCGAAGAGAAGTACAGCCGCAACTGATTGGCTCGCAGCGTCTCCGTGCTCATCCGGCCTGCGAACAGGCTCAACTGCTCCTTAATGCGATTTTCCATCTCGCCTCGGACGCAGTACAGCCGTTCATAGAGTTTCTGCGCCGGCCACGCTTCTTTGCCAAGCGACGTGACCAGGTAAGGGGGATTTTCCTTTCCTTCGTGGAAGCGAGACAACAACGCCTGCCGCGACGACCGCGAGTAGGAGCGCAATAAACAGATTGCCGACGAAAGGTCGATTTCTGGAACCACAATTCATTTCCACAGCACTTTCGGCATACCTTCTCAGGATCGCGAGACCTGGGGGCTATCTCGCGCGTGCCGGCGACTCAGCCCGCGGAAACGCGGTCATCCGGAGAAGCCTGTCCCGCTTGACCAACGTCAAGTTGGGTTTAGCCCTAGGTGCTGAGTTTGTGGGTAATTGAAAGTCGGGCAGACACCTACGCTCATCAGCCGTCCGTCACCTGAATCTGGGAAGAATATCTTGCGAGGCGTATTTCTCCAGGGAGGACCATTCGTAGATGGTGGGCCTGGGTGGACTTGAACCACCGACCTCGCCCTTATCAGGGGCGCGATAATCGATTTAAGGCGTTCCGAATCAGTATGCCATTTTAACAGTAACTCATTTAGATACAATATTATACGTACTGAATGCACGGTCATGCATGAACCTGCATGATCATGCAATTTTTACCCGGAAAGTTGGCAAATAGTTGGCAAAAGTGGAATAATCGGGCAGCAGGACGCTTGCGATTGAAGGGAGGTACTGCCCGTGGCGCGCACAGTCACTAGCAAGGAGCTTGGTAGCAGAACAGCACGAAGAGCAATTCCTGTCGGCACTGTCGCCTGGATGCCTTTGTCGCAAGGCCGAACTCTAGGATATAGGAAAGGAAGCAGAGGAGGAGTCTGGCTGGCGCGGTACAAAATTGAGGGTTTTCGCAAGGAAGAGAAGCTTGCGCTTGCAGATGACATTCTGGACGCTGAAGGCGCACGAATATTGGACTTTGGGCAGGCGCAAGAAAAAGCTCGAACTTGGTTTCTGACCGCGACAATTCTGGCCACAGGGGAATATCTCAGTGACGGTCGCGGCTATACAGTGGATCAGTGCTGTTCAGATTATCTGAAGCATTTGCAGCGTCGGGGCGCTCCCGACTATCTTCATTCGAAATACGATCTAGACGCATATGTGATTCCCAAGCTTGGAGCATTGCAGGTCACCAGGTTGACCCGCCCAAAACTCGAGCAGTGGCGCGCCGATGTCGCCGCAAGTCCACGGCGTACGAATCGAAAACGTGCCGACAAAAACGAACCATATATTCAGAGTGAAGAAGACCTCCGCAAGCGTCGATCCACTGCGAATAGAATTATGCGAAGGGTGCAGGCTGCGTTGAACCTGGCTCTCGAGGAAGGACGTGTTCATGCGAATCCAATGGCGTGGAGGGTATCGCCATTTGAAAACGTCGAGGTGGCGCGGGCAGTTTTCCTGAGTGATAAAGAGCAGCAGGCTTTTGTGAAGGCATGTGCAAAAGAGAGAGACTTTCAGCGGCTTGTTCGGGGAGGACTATACACAGGCGCGAGGTATGGAGAATTGGGCCGATTGCATGTAGGCGATTTCAATAGTTCTGCGGGCACGCTTTTCATCGCGAAATCCAAGGGCGGTCAGCAGAGGCACGTACACCTCGACCCAGAGGCGGCACGATTCTTCCGGGAAGTCTGTACAGAGCGTGAGATGAGTGAGGTGATGTTCTTACGCGACAGTGGCGAACCATGGTCCAAAGACAGCCAAAAGAAACCAATGTGGCGCGCCTGCACCTTAGCGGGAATTAAGCGCTTTGGATTTCATCAATTGAGACACAGCGCGGCGAGCCGGTGGATCACTCTGGGTGTTTCCCTGAAAGTTCTAGCAGAGCAGCTGGGGCATGTAGATACCAAAATGGTCGAGCGATATTACGGGCACCTGGCGAGTAGTCACATTGCACAGACCTTCAGGGCCTTGCCCGGTGTTGGTCTGGATAAGGCGGCAAAGATCAAAGGCAACATTCTGATCCCGATGATGCCCAGCAAGCGCGGCCCTCAAGCAGCCCGACGACAGTAGTCTTGCTTGAAAATCTTACGATGCCAACCTCGTAAAGCTGAAGGCCGGCAAGATCCTCCTGATCTGTCCCCCCGTTTCGCAATGCGGGGCTTGCCCCGAGTGGTCGATATCATCGACGATCTTTATTGAAGCATAGCCTGTTGCTTGATTACACTCACTAGGAACAGCAAGCGTGAGAACCTTGAAGATCCTGGATGTAAACTGACCTCACATGCCAAAGTGAATCATTTCCTTATGAGTGTACAGAAGACAATCTAGGACTGGCTTGACGATGGCCGTCATCCGCAGGTGCTTTGAAACGGAGTGGAATGTCGGTGCCCAAACTAGCCGATTCGATCGTAAACGAGATTCTGAAGCTGCATGAATTTAATACTCCCGCCTCCGAGATCGCTAATCTTCTAAATATCAAGAAAATGCAAGTGACTGCGATTATCGCGCACCATGCGATGAAAGGTGTGCCACAGGCAATACAGTCACCTTACCACGCGAATGAAGTTGCCGATTTCGACCGTGAGGAGCCGGCAGGCACGACACTGGACTCAAATGCGATTGAAGGCGTGCTGGATCAAATATCAGATGTCGAAGTCCAAGAGAATGTGGAATCTGAAGGCATACTCATTGGGACCGATAGCGAATACAACGACCTAATCTACTGGACCCCTGAGAACACTCAGGATGTGCCAAACCCGCATATGATGATTATGGGGGAGAGTGGGTCCGGAAAAACATATTCGGTGCAGTGTTTAACAGCTGAACTCGCCCAACATGATATCCCCTCGATAATTTTTGACTATGGGCAAGGATTCGAGACACAGGAACTTGATGAGATCTACCGTTCTTATACAAAACCTAAAGAGTACCTCTTAGGCGAAGAAGGTATTCCTCTTAACCCATTGCGGATCTTCCCTGCTGATGCCCACGGTCCAAAGTCGGTCGCAACGCGCTTGTCGGATGTATTTGACGCGGTTTATGCCCTTGGTCCGATACAAAGACGCGTCCTCATTGACGCCATATTGGCTTCATTTGAAAGAGCAGGTATCTCGTCGGAAAATAGGAACACTTGGGAAAAACAGCCTCCCTCAATCGAAATGCTTCAGACTATTCTCGAGGATTTGGCAGCCGATAAATCTTATCCAAATTCAAAGAATGCTGTAGGACTGGCTGCGAGGCTCACTACATTCTTCATGCTCGCCTCCTTTAGCAAGGATGAGACTGGTTGGTCTTGGGATCGGTTAATCGGAGATCATGACCATAGGATTCATATCCTGCAATTCAGAGGGCTAGAAGGAAAAACGCAACGAGTCTTAGTTGAAGTATTGCTCTGGCACCTGTTTTTTTTCTTGAAGTCGCATGGCCAAAGTAGGCTTCGCCTGTACTGCATATTAGATGAAGCTCATCACCTATCATTTCGTGACGGCGGCCCGATCAATACACTCCTCAGGGAAGGACGCAAATTCGGACTCGGAATTGTTTTTGCTTCCCAGCAGCCCGAGGCTTAGTAAATCCGCCCTGCGAAGAATAGTTGCTGGCTAAACGTTGCTGAGTGAAAAGTGTTTATTCTGCGAAGCCTTGGAAACGAAAAACCTATATTGGAAATGACAAGAAGACTCTAACTCTTTTAGAATCTGGAGCGGGCGACGGGAATCGAATTGCATCCCCAAATCAAAAGTCTTGTGCTTTGATGGCGTTGCCGCCTGCACAGAAGTCAATTGGAGCCAATTGGAGCCAATTGGGGTTCAGTTGAGACGGCTAAAAAATCGAGTCAGGGCCCGCGGCTTGGAAAACCAGAAGCAAAAGTCTGGCCGGATGGCTCAATGATTACGCCGCTTCGACCGTAAGCCTCAATCCGATGGCCTTAGTGACGGCGACCAGTATGGAAAGCCGTGGGTTTCCACGTACCGACAAAGCCCTGTAAAGACTCTCGCGCTCGACGCCGGCCGCTTTATCAACTTTGGCGAGCCTGGGCAAGGTGGCGCTTTTGGCTCCGGGCTCGTACCCACATTTCCGGTGAGCGACCAAATGAGTTCATCGGTTACTTTTGACA
>CAWJHG010000003.1:0-168022 GCA_963842585.1 Candidatus Acidiferrales bacterium | reverse complement strand
TCAATTTCGCAATTTCCTCGTCGACGGCTTCGGCCTCGGCCTTCGGATATCGGCGAATGTCGATGATCTGCGCGGGCTTGAAGGCCCAGATAAAGGCTTGAATCCATGGCACGATTGCCAGGAATCCCACCCAGCCCATAATCTTGACCGCTTCGGCGTCCGGATGTTTTCGGGCTATCGCAATACGACCGGGAAGGCCGAGGATGAACACAATGGTGATGAGAGAGGCAACGCCAAGAATGGCGAGCACTACGAATGTGGCGTAATCCCAAAAATCGAGCTCAAAGCCCAGCATTTCTTCTCCCAGTGACCACCAGGTTTGTTTGTACCGGAAAGTCAAAAACACTCTCTGTGAGAATCGGCGGCAGCTTTTCTAACACCTTCACGTTAAACCCTGCAATTGACCGAATATCCATTCCGGATGCTTTTCTCTCATTCCCGGCCGCCATCATCCCAGATTGATGAAACCGTACCGCCCAAATCGTGATTCGCAGGGCGAAGCAACCTCGTTAATGGAGCGCTGCTAGAGGCTCCGGAATGAGCCACGCCACGAGCAGGGTACGAAACTATCGGTGGAGGCCATCGGCGAACTGTTCAATTTTGGACATTCAGATGTTCATAGAGATTCGAGCCAGAAAGGCAAAAGTAATAGCTCCGAAACAGGAGATGGCCTCGAGATCTTCGGTAAGATCCGGGGTTCTCTGCGGGCGGCGCGGTGCTTAAGGAATTGCCGCTTGAAACACTATCGGTTTAGCGACACGGGCACAGTGATATGTGTCACAGATTGCTAAGGACTCGCCCGCCACAAGTCGCGCGGAACCTTGGCTCACATAGCGTTCTAGATCCCCTTGAGAATGAGAGTGCTCCCTCCCCGTCGCATTCGCCCGCTACAAGTAGCGGGCGCCAAAAGGAATAGTGACCAGCTTAGAGATCAGATGGGCTTCCCCCACGACCCCATTCCTCCCGCCGAGAGCTTAAAAGGAGATTTAACGAGTTGAGGTTCGCCATGTTTCCCTCATCAGGAGCCTCGACCTAGGGGCATGACGACAGCCGGATAAACCATTTAGGACTGCCACGTATCCGTCTCTTCACAAAAATCAAGGTAAAGAATCTTTCGACAAAGGCGGGCAGTTTTTCTTTGGGTAGTCATGTCGACTTTTTGGCTATAGCTAAGATAGAAGCCAACTTCTCTCTTCCATCCGATCCGACAAGATTCGGACCGTCGCCATCAGACCGACTGTGAAATTGATATTTCTCTCCGATTTCGCGTGATCCGGGATTTAGCCCCCGATTTTTGGGCTTCCTGTTAGGAAGGTTGCTGATACCAATACAGTTCCGTCTTCAGGGAACGATTAACACAGCAAAATTTCGACTACCGAAGAATACGGATTGAATCGTAAACGGGAAGAAACCGAGCAAACCGAACTCGGAATCGAAACCCGAGATCAGGAGCAAGTTCACTTCGATCTCGAACTCGCCACTCGGGCCTATCGCGGGAAACATCTATCAGACAAAGTTAACGCAGGTTTTTCAATTTACGCATCGGCTCGAAGATGTTCCCCGCCTTCGCGCCGCGCTTCAAGACGCACACCTTATCTCGGAGATTCTCTCGCTATGAACATTCGACCGGAACACATTGCAGCTCTTAGAAGTTTCGGCTATACGGAACGTGAAGCCCGATTCCTCTACGTGGTCGCAATCCATTCTGGATATTTCACCCAGTCGCATATGGGACAGTTTTGCGGCAGCCGGTCGGGCCGCACCGTTCATGCATTCGTAAAAGGGCCCTCGATCAGGGACATGTCAAGGAGTCGAAGTATCAGAACAACGCACGTGTTTATCAACTCACCTACAAGCCGATGTACGCGGCCATCGGCAGGACGGACTTGCGCAATCGACGCGAGCATTCCTTTGACTACATCAAGACCAAACTGGCTTGTCTGGATTTCATCCTGGATCACCGCGAACTCGATTACTTTGAAGGTGAAGCCGACAAGATCCAGTACTTCGAGGATCATTTTAAAATTGCGCCTCAGGAAATGCCTGGTAGAACCTATAAGGGTGCGAATCGCGTTCCAGACACGATCCGCTACTTCGTCGACAAGTTCCCCATGTTTCTGGATGGCACTCACCCCGGAGAGCCTCTTCCTGACTCTGACTTATGTAGATCCTGGCATCGGCCACCTCACGGATCTTTCGACTCACTTGGATGCGTACTCCAGATTTCTGAAACGCCTCTCCCGCTTTGCATTTATCTATGCGGGACCCGATAAGGCGTTTTTCCCGACGGCCGAGAAGCTCTTCGAAGAGACGACCGAGACACCACCAGTGAAGCTGTCCTCAGAACTCTCCCGCTATTTCACTGTGCGTTCTACTTGGGACGCCAAGCAATACGGCAGCCTGAACAATCCGGACTTGGAATTTCTGAAGCGTGCCAGACAATCTTTCGTGGGTGAGTCGTACGAAGCCATGTACAAAAAGTGGCAATCGGGCATCTAATGGAAAAGCAATTGGTCACGGAAATCGAAAACCATTCGTTTGGCAGACAGGAAGTCCAGTTTCGTACCTGCCTGCTCCTTCGTGACTATTCTTCGTTCGGCCAGAACTCGAGAGTCACTGGAAAACCGTCCATTGGGCGGGTTTCCTCATGGTTTTCCTTACGGTTTTCCGCGGCCGACCGATCTAAGGAATTGAACGGTGCAGAGATAACAAGTCCCGAACGGAAAATCGGAGCGCAGCAAAAACCGTAAAAAGGGCGGTAGCGACCCTCTTCCGTCCCTTCGGGCTTCGGATCGCTACCGCCCTTTTTTACGCGCTACCCGAGAGCGTACCTCGCGAAAATCGTTCGAGCATCAAGAATGGAATGCTCGATGTTTCTCAATTAATTTTTCACATTCCCGAGGACTTTTGCCAACTTTTTGGCTATAGGTATAGATAGGGGACATTTCATAGTTTCCGCAGGTCGCAAAACCTCCTTCAGGTGCATCCGCTACCCCGGCCGGTGTTGCCTTCTTTAGCATGAGTGAGAACTGTAAGCTGCTCTTAGTCCTCGTACCTGTTCCATTTCAAATCTACACGTGCTGTTCCCACGATTGCAGCGCACTATTTCCTCACCCCGGGCTCGTACGCGAAACCTTAAGGTGTCCCGAACGACTGCGCGAAGCAGAACATGCACGGCGCACAAGTAGTTTTAGAACTACTTTGTTTTGAAAACTTAGTGAAATGCAGCGTCGAGGATGACTATACTTCCCATCACGGAAAAGCAAGGCGGGCCAGCTCTGAAAGGAGGCTGGCAAGAAACAATGGCTCGCCGACGCTATCAAAAAGGAAACATACGCAAACGCGGCAAGCGCAAACCAGTATGGGAGTTGCAGTGGTGGGAAGACTACATCCGAGACGACGGCAAGATAGGACGACAGCGACAATCCGTCGTGCTGGGCTTCGTGTCGGAAATGACGCAACGGCAGGCGAGGAAATTAGCCGAGAGCCATCTGAGTCCTATGAATCAAGGCAGGCTGCTCCCGCAGTCTATGCTCCGATTCGAAGACTTCGTGGACAAGTACCTCGTACCGCTGTTCTTCCCAACGCTCAAAGCATCTACTCAACAGCGCTATCGCCGAACACTCAACATTCACCTCATACCTGCTTTTGGAGAGCATCGGCTTCGCGAAATTGGAACCGTCGACCTACAGCAGTTTGTGTTGCAGAAAATGAAAAGCGGCCTGTCATGGGAATCCGCCAATCATTTCCGCAATCTAATGTCGAAGGTCTTCGAATTAGCGAAGAAGTGGAATTGCCACTACGGAGAGAATCCCGCAGGTGGTGTTTCACTTCCGGAGAAGGTTCCGGTTCGAGAGAAGCACGTCCTTACGCCAGACCAGATACCACCGCTCCTAGAACTACTCAAGGAGCCCGCACGCACCATGGTGCGGCTGGGCATCTTGACAGGGATGCGGGTGGGAGAAATTCTTGGACTCCGCCGACGGGACGTGGACTTTATTTCGGGTCACATCAAGATCGAACAGTCGAACTATCGCGGTGTGATCGGATCCCCGAAGACCAAAGGCAGCAGACGTTCATTACCCATACCCACTGGGCTGGTCATTCCTCTTGCAGTTGTGTGTGGACATCGTGCAAGAACAGAGGACGAGTCCTTCGTATTCCAGAGTTGCAGTGGAAGGCCACTCAACGATTCCAACCTGCTGCATCGACATTTGAAACCGGCAGGAATGAAATTGGGTGCACCCTGGTTGAACTGGCACACGCTCAGGCGCACGCACGCTACATTATTGCAGGTGTCTGGCGCATCACTTCGCGATGCACAGGTCCAGCTCGGCCACAGCAAGATGTCCACAACGTTAGAGATCTACACCGTGCCCATTCCCGCACACCTGCGGGAAGCGGTGGAAAACCTTTCGCGAATGGTGACGAATGGTGACGAGTTCGTCCAAATTGCGGAAGAAGGAACTGCCACTTCTCAATGTATTCAATGAGATAGATGGTAGGCCCGTGGGGACTCGAACCCCAGACCTCTACCGTGTCAAGGTAGCGCTCTAACCAACTGAGCTACGGGCCTACTGCTGTGAAATCATTCAGTTAGGCAATCCACATTCTATCGCATGCTGCGGTTGGTGCACAAATTGGTTCACACTTACCTGAGTTTCTTGCGTTGCAACCCCCTTTAGGGCCTGTCGTTGGACTTCAGGCCGGATATGACTATAACGCTTGGTTATTCTCACCGCGGTAAATCAGGGCTTGGCTAGGGATTTGGAGAAGAATTGGCGCCCGAAGTTCTCTGAGTTGATGTTCACGCGGCGAAGATATTGGCAGAGGTCTTTCGTTCTTGGATGATGGCCAGTAGCCCAAAGGACAATCGACTCTATTTCAGGCCCTCAATTCTCCTCACGCAACGCTCCATGCCCCACCATCCATTCCACAAAACCACTCGGCGCATTCTTCACTCCAAACACATTCGCGCCCTTCACGTTTAGCAGCGACTCCCATTTTATCCCCTCCAACTCCGCATTTCGTAAATCAACATTTTCCAAACTGGCCCCACTCAAATCGGTATTCTTCAAATCCGCCCCTGTGAAGTCCGCATCATTCAACACGCTCCTCTCAAATGACGTGCCTTCCATCCGCGCGCCTCGAAAATTCGCACTCCGCAAACTCGCATCCCGCAGATTCGCCCCCGCCATCTCTGCATCCCGCGCGTCCGCTGCATCGAAATTCGCCCGCGCCAACTTACCGTTGGGCAGTCGCACTCCCATCAAAAACGCGGAAGACAAATTCACTCCCACTAACGACACGCCATCCGCATTCAATTCTTCCAATGCCTCAATCCGCCCTCCATTCCCACCTTTTCCTTCCGCCGAATTGATCACCTGCCACGCCTGGTAATGTTTCTGCTTCAGGCGGTCGCCTGACTCCGAAAAATAGAAAATCACCGCCACCAGCACCCCAAAGCTTCCCAGATATTCCAGCAACTCCAAAAATCGCCAGTGACTCAGCGCGTACACTACCCAATCGAGCCCATATTCCACCAACACAAATGGCATCAGCCACCCATGCCTCACCTTGCTTCGCCACTCCGCCCAGCTCCCCGGCCTTTCCCTCCGTATATGTATCTGCATCTCTGAGCTCCTCCACCCATCCGATCCACACCACGCGGCAACGTTACACTTTACCTTGATCCTCGGAAGGTTAGCCTACCGGTGAGCAAATCATCCCCAAGTCCCGATAAGTTCGAGATTTTGGTGCAGACCTATATCAAAGACGATCGTAGACACTTACGATGAACCTCTTACCTCGTGATTTGCCCGATGTAGGCGGAAAAGGGTTCGAGAGAGAGCTTGTGCAATCTGCCCGGTTGCGGCGTCGAGTGCAACGTCGTGAGAAGAGTTTTAGCCTTGGAGGAAGAAAACCCCTGGGCCGCCAGATCCACATGGATTTCTTGGGCACTGCCGGACATGTTCAACGCGACAAGTACGGCATGATTCTTGTAGACACGAAGATAGGTGAGCACATTGGGATCGGCGTTGTCGAGAGGAACGTAACTGCCATCGAGCAGCGCAGCGTTGTGATGGCGAAGATACAGCAGCCGCTTGTAGAAATTGAGGACGGAATCGGGATCCTTCAGTTCACTGGCGACATTATGCGTCTGATAATTGGCGGCGACAGGCAGCCAAGGAGTCGCACTGCTGAAACCGGCATTCGTAGAGCTGTCCCACTGCATGGGCGTGCGCTCACCGTCGCGGCCTTTGTAGGCCGGCCATCCGGCGATTCCGAGTGGATCTTTTACGTCCTCCTTGCGCGCCGGATCCTGGGTCGTCATGCCCAGCTCCTCTCCGTAATACAGGATCGGCGTACCACGCAGAGTCAGGTACAAGGCAGCCATGAGTTTGGCGATCTGGTCGTTATTTTTTCCATCGCCGTAGCGGTCGGACGAGCGGGCCATATCGTGATTGCCGATGACGTAGGTGGGCCAACCGGTGGTCGATTCGGCGATGGCGATCTGTTTGCGGAAGTCGGGAGCGGAGAGTTTGTTGATGGTGCAGAACATGAAATCCATGGGCAACTGAATCTCATCATTGTGCTCGCCGTAGTATTCGTTCAATTGGTCGCGGCTGTCGGTCCAGGTTTCCCCGATCAAAACTGCTTGATGCTCATCGGCAACTTTGCGCAGCTTTTTCAGCTGCACATGATTTTCGGGAAGATTATCGTTGTACTTGTTTTGCATGTTGGGATCGCCCTGGCTGTCGACACCGGGCAAAATGGGATTGTCATGAAGTCCCGGGTCTTCGAACAGCAGGTCCACGGCATCCAACCGGAAACCTGAGACCCCGCGTTGATACCAGAAACGGGTGACCTCGAACATCGCCTTCTCGACATCCGGGTTGCGCCAGTTAAGGTCCGGCTGCCGGCTATGAAAGTAGTGGTAGTAATACTGCCCGGTAGTGGGATCGAACTTCCACGCGGAGCCGCCAAAGGAAGAGATCCAGTTGTTCGGTGGCACGTCGGGGCCCTTACCGTCTCTCCAGATATACCAATCGCGGTGGGCAGAGGTGCGCGAGGAGGCCGAGTCCAGAAACCATGGATGCTTGTCGGAGCTGTGGTTCAGCACAAAGTCCATGACGATGCGAATGTTATGTTTTTTGGTGGCGGCGGCCAGATGAGCAAAGTCATTTAAAGTGCCGTACATGGGGTCGATGTTTTCGTAGTCAGAGACGTCGTAGCCGAAATCGACTTGAGGAGAGGGGTAGCACGGGGAGATCCAGATCGCGTCCACGCCGAGACTCTTCAGATAATTGAGCTTCGAGGTGATTCCATTCAGGTCGCCGATGCCGTCATTATTGCTATCGGCAAAACTGCGTGGATAGATTTCATAGATGACCGCGTGTTGCCACCAGGGGTGACCTTCCGAATCGACAGCCTTTTGTTGGGCCTTCGACGGCGCCGCCAACCCGCAACAACTCGCAAAGAGCAAAACGACCAAGGAACAATGGCGGACCATTCCTGGCGCCTCCGTTCACACCCACAAAAGAAGAGAAGGCTGCCAAGGTCTGATCCGCCTGGCAGCCCCCTGCTTCCTCGACTCGAACCTAGAAGTTAAGCTTTAAAGCGAGCTGGCATTGCCTGGCCCCGACTGTTGTGTAGCTGATAACGCCAAAGTTCGGATCACCCACGTTTGTATCCGGCGTGCCAAAAACCGGGTGATTGAAAGCATTCTGTGCCTCCAGACGCAGTTCCAGCACCATGTTCTCGTGGCTGGGCACAATTGCAAAATCCTTAGAGACGGACAGGTTGGCGGTAAAGAAGAACGGGCTCCGGATCGAGCTGAGAGTACGTGACGCGTCACCCAGGGTAAAGGCATCCGGTGTCTGGAAGCAGTTGGGGTTCACGAAATAATTGAACACCCAATTGCCGTCGCCACCACCGGTGCGCTGAGGTGGGCAGACTAGATTGGGGCGTTGTGGCCCGTAGGTCGGTATCGGGGCTCCGTACGTTTCGAAGTTGAGTGGAAATCCCTTCTGCATGGTCCAGACACCGGCGGTTTTCCATCCGCCCACAAGGATATCGAGGATACGAGGCATGCTGTTCAGGAAAGGGCGCCCGCGGCCGACCGGCAGATCGTAGGTGTAGTTGACTTTGAACATCTGCGGAACATCAAAGGTGGAGAGGCTGCGGTCGAGCCAGGGCTTGTTGGGGTCCTGAGGTTCCCAGAGACCACTGGTCGTGCCCGCGAGCCAGGACACGTTGGTATCGTACATGGAAGAGTCGTCAATGGATTTGGACCAGGTGTAACTGGCAGCCAGTTGCAATCCATTGGAGTAGTGCTTTTCGATGGTGATTTGCAAGGCGTTGTAGATAGAGTTGGCAATGGGTGGCACGTCGCTCGTGACGCTGGTGTACTGCGGGTACGGCAACTCGAGTTGGAAGGCCTGAACTTGCGTTGCCGTAAGGGAGCTGTTGGCATAGTAGGAGGCCATCGGGCCGGTGGTCAGAATGGGAGCGAAGGGATTGTTCACATAGTTGTTAAGGCTGGAGATCTGCGTGGGAGACAGCTTCTCGACCCACGGCCCCAAAACGTCAAGAATGTTGCCTCCGTTGTAAGCCAAGTGCGTTCCCTTCTTGCCCAGATAATCGGCTGTAACGATGATGTTGGACCCCAGTTGACGCTGGAACCCGAAACTCCAGCTCTGCTCGTAGGGATTTTTTGCCCAGAACTGCGTGGCAATCGGACTCGAGAGAATCGGACCGACGGCTCCGTAACTGACGTCATTCAGCAGGCCGAGAGAGTTCCCCGGGGGCTGGATCAAGCCATTCGGGAAGGGGTCGCTCAAGTGCAAATAGGGCGTGGCACCATCGTTATTGAAGGTGCCGATTGCGCCGGTCGACTGATTAAAACCCTGCGAACCGTAAGGCAACACGCCACTGGCACCGGAGCGGGACTGGCCGAAATAGATGCCATAACCACCGCGCATGATGGTGTTCTTCATGAATTGATAGGAGAAACCTAAACGCGGCTGGAAATCTCTCCAGTCCGTGAGAAAGTTACTGCGTTGGCTGGGGCTAGCGAACTGCTCGCCGCCATAGAGGATGCGCGTGACTTGGTCTCCGGAGAGCGGATCGTTGAAGGTGATGGAACCGCCATTCAGTGGATTAACGACACTCGGGTTGAACCAGTTCATGCGGTTAAAGCGTTCGGTGCGAGGGAGGTTCAGGTCATAACGTAGACCGATATTCAGGGTCAGCTTGGCAGTGACTTTCCAGTTGTCCTGGCCAAATCCGGCAAACTGGTAGTTTTCGGTGGCGGGGCGGAACTGGATTTCATAGCCCTGACTGCCGCCCATCTGGCCCATCATGAAGCTGGCCATCGAGTCGCCGCCGCACTGGGTGACATCCCCGAGCGGGCATTGTGAGCTGCCTTGATTATTGAAGCTAAAGTTGCCGTTGGGGGCGTTGGTCTGAATATAGTTCTGCTGGTGCAAACGGCCTTCGAAACCGAATTTCAGTTCATGGTTGCCCTTGACTTTGGTAAGCAGTTCGCTTAATTGGCCGGTGTCCTGCCCTTGACGATAATTGCCGTAGGGATCCTGGCCGATGCTGGTAAAGCCGGCTGAATAATAGTTACCGATAAACATGGCCGGAACTCCGAGAAAGCCATTGCTATTCAGATAGGAAGGGAAACCGAGCGTGCTAAGCGGATCCGGGTTCAAGCTGCTGTTGTAGGCGTTAATGGTCATGGCCCCGCGCGTAAAGCCGAGTGTGCTCGTGAGGATCAGCGTGGGGCTGAAGGTTTCGGTGTCATTGATGGCGAACAGGTGTGCCGAGCCACCATTCTGACCGCTGCCGCAGGGATCGGTGAAATTCTGGAAGCAATTGTAGGGAGTGTAGTTATTCCAGTCCTGCGAATATTTCACGCTGAGTAAATTCGTTTCGCTAATTCGATAGTCGATCTTGATGTCGAACTGATCGTTGGCACTGCGATTCGAACCCGAACCAACCCAGTTGTCATAGATGCCGTTGCCGGAGTAGTTCGGCTGCGGGAAGTAGGACATCATCTTCTGGGCCACCGGATCGATCAGATTGCCGGGAGCGAGCGGCAATTGATAAGGCGTGCCGTTCAGGTTGGGATTCCCCGGGCTTGTGTAGGTGGCGAGATTATTGAAGGGGATAAAGGCGCTGCGGTACGCGCCGGAACCCAAGCTGCTCGAATAGGTTGGATAATTAGGGGGTGCGTTTGGCGGAGTGGAATAATACACACCGGAATAGGGGTCCCAAAGCTGACCTGCCGGGTCAACTTGGTTTCCCGACATGCATTCGCCCGCGGCATTAAAGGAGCCCCCAGCCGCGCCGCAGAGTCCGCCAAAGTCGCCTTGACGCTCAGCGTTGGTCGGGACGCCAGCCTGAGCAACGGCCTGGCTGGTTTCCCGGGTGCCATCCCAGTCGAAGAAGAAGAACAGCTTGTCCTTCTTAATAGGGCCGCCGAGGGTGCCGCCATAGTTATTGCGGTGCAGTGGAGAAATGGGTTGGTCGGCAGCGTTGGCGAACCAGTTGTTCGCATCCGTCATGCTGTTCCGGATGAAGTCGTAGATTCCGCCATGGAAGGAATTACCGCCGGAGCGGGTGATCATGTTTACTACCGAGGACCCGGAGAAACCGTATTCGGCGCTGAAGTTGGTCTGCTGGACCCTGAATTCTTCAACGGCTTCGGCCGACGGCGTATAGGTGACCTGCGTGATGCCGCCGTTGGGCTCGAAGTTAGTAATCGAAGAGCCGTCCATCAAGATGTCCGCGCTGGCGCCACGGCTCCCGTTCGATACGAAGTTCGTTCCTGTGTCACCGACGGAGTTCTGGTCGCTCATGTTGTTCATGCCCGGTCCAAGCATGACAAAGTCGAGAACATAGCGGTCCACCAGAGGCAGGTCGTTGATGAACTTGCGGTTGACCACCTGACCGGTGACCGCGTCCTCTGTCGACAAGGTCTGCGCTTCTGCATCCACCTTAACGGTTTCTGTGGCGCCGGCGACCTTCATTCGCAGGTTTGCCGAGGCGTTCTCGCTGACGTTCACCGTGAGGTTGGTGCGTACCGCTTTCTCGAACCCTTGCATTTCCGCAGTTACGGAATAGACCCCTGGCGGGACGGAGGCGATCAGATAGCGGCCGCTGGCGTCCGACTTGGCCACAAAGGTAAAGCCCTTGGCCTGGTCGGTGAGAGTCACCTTGGCGCCCTGAATGACGGCACCGGTAGGATCGGTCAGTTCACCGCTGACGGTGCCGAAATACCCCTGGCTATAGACGGTCCAGGGCAAAAGCAGGAGCAGAGCAAACAGCACTCCGCGTAAGACTCTATCCAGTCCACCGGAAGCAACCATGGCAGTCTCCTTTAACGAATGGAACGCGCACAGATGTCAGTAGCACCGTGGCACTGCTGAAACAGTACACCCCAGGTTTTAGATTTATTAGGTACCGGCGAAACAAAGCACGCCACCCCGGGCCACCCTCACCGCTCTTTCAAACGTTTTAATATTCTGCTTCGCAACTGTCAAGGAGGAAAGTCACCGGCATAAGGGATCAGGCAACCAGGGGAAGCCTCTCTTAGGCGTACCTGTAGGCACCGGGGAGTGCCTGACAGGCTCTTGGTTAATGGAAGCGGGGAACCACCGAGAAGTTTCAGGGTAGCGCTCTAACCGACGGGGCGACGGAGCTGCCACCTTATTTGAATATCACGCCTCGGCGCGATTGAGAATTTCGTCTAACCCCTTCAGTTCCGCTTCATTTTCCGGCAACCACGCGCTTCCCAACTGCCCTAAAGCCGCTCGAAAGTCTTTCAAAGAACGGCCGTGGTAGGCGGTGCGAAACCGTTTCCACTCCTCTTTGACCTGGAGGATTTCATCGCCGCTGGCATCCGCCAGAAAGCCGCTCACCGCCTTTGCCGCGGAGCCGTACTCGTCTGCAAGATCCTGGTGCAAATAGGCGGAAATAAATTCCCTCAACGCGGGAAAGTCGGCCGGATCGAATGGCCGGCCCTGCTGAGGATCGTGGTCGTTCATTCGCGTGCCTCCGGGTACGTGGTCAGCACATAAAATGCGTCCGGGCCATCCGCACGCAGCACGATGACTGCGGTAGTGCAATCGACACTCTGCCGCTGGCCCCGTCGCAAGCTGCGACCAATGACGCGCCCGGCTTCGTAGTGCAATGCCAGATTGGCTCGAGGATAACCTTTCTTCTGCCAGTTTTCGATGCGATTGCGCTCGGCGTGAAATGCCTGAGCGAGCGTTGTCTCGGCCGTCTGCCGATCGGTCCAGGTCGATGCTGCGGAAATGTTGTGTTCCCGCCGTAAACGCTGCTGCAGCTGCTGTTCGGTTCGGCCGACGTGCTTCCTCAGCGTGTGGCCGCCGCGTTCTTCATCCCGCCCCAGATCATAGCGATCCAGTGCAGCGGTTGCGTTGGCCGCGCTCGGCGGTGCTTCCGCATTCTGCGAAGGAGGCGCGGAGGATTGTCCGCATCCGGCGAGTTGGAGCAAAACTGTGGCGATGAGTACGGCTATCCACAGGGAGAGTGCTTTCGATTCGCGCATGCCTTTCAGATGGACCCCTAGCTTGTTTCCTCGAGCCGTTCGTACCGGGCAATGAGTATACGCAAATCCTGCTCTTTCTGGCAGCGTGCCAGCGCGGTTGTGACCCGGTCAAACCGGGTGCTATTCTGAAATTCATGCAGGATGCAGAGAATACCTCGCGCCGCGCTGCGTCGGATTCCGGCATCGCACACTCCGGGCGGCAATTCGAAGCGCTTCTGGAAGTCAGCGAAGCGATCGCGCAGCAACGCGAACTGAAGGGCCTTTTCCACGAGCTTTCCAATCGTCTCCACGCGGTTCTGCAATTCGACTTTCTTGCACTCGTCCTGTTCGACCCGGCCGCGAATACCATGCGCCTGCACATCCTTGAAACGCGCGAGCCGCGCGAAAACAAGCAAAACCCGGAATTCCCATTGGAGAAAACGCCTTCCGGCTGGGTGTGGGAAAAGCAGCAACCTTTCGTCACTCTCGACACCTCCAAGGAGCCTCGCTACCCGGAGTTCATGCAACGGCTGCAGGAAGAGGGTGTGCACACATTCGCCATCGTCCCGTTGACCACGGCGCAGCACCGCCTTGGCGCCATCGGTTTTGGCCGCTATGTGCCTCAGGGGCTGGGTGACACAGAAGTGGAATTTATGAAGCGTGTTGCAACCCAGGTTGCCGTTGCCGTCGACAACGCGCTCAATTTTGAATCTTCGCAAGCCTACCAAAAACAGCTTGCCCGCGAGCGCGACCGTTTGCAGGTCCTGCTCGAAATCAACAATCTGCTCCTCAGCACGCGCGACATCACCGCTCTCTTCAAAGGGATCGTCTCCTCGCTAAAGCCGGTCATTCCGCATGATTACACCAGCCTGGCCCTTGCGGATGAAAGTTCCAGCCTGTTGAAGATTCACGTGCTCGATCTGCCCCTACGGAATGCTCAGACCAAAACCGAATTCACCATTCCGGTTGCAGGCTCGCCCGCTGGTCAAGCGATGACCGAGGGACAGGTGCTGGTCGCCCGGGCATCGGAAATCGACCGCTTTCAGCCGGAAGTCGTCCGCTACCTCCGGGATCAGGGCGTGCAGGTGCTCTGTTGCGTCCCGCTTGCCACCCATGGCCGCACCTTCGGGACCATCAATTTCGCCAGCCGCAATCCAGAAGCATTTTCTACCCCAGATGTCGAGCTGCTTCAACAGGTCGCCTCGCAGGTCGCTATCGCACTCGAAAACGCACTGGCTTTCAAGGAAATCGATGCGCTGAAGGACAAACTGGCTGTCGAAAAACTGTACCTTGAAGAAGAGATTCGCACCGAATTCAGTTTTGACGAGATCGTGGGCGAGAGTCCCGTCCTGCGACGTGCCCTGGCCCAAGTAGAGCTCGCTGCCCCTGCCGCCACCACGGTGCTGATTCTCGGCGAAACCGGTACCGGCAAGGAGATCATCGCCCGGGCAATTCACAACCTGAGTCCCCGCCGCGAACGCACGTTCGTCAAGGTCAACTGCGCCGCGATCCCCGCCGGCCTGCTCGAATCGGAGCTGTTCGGCCACGAGCGCGGCGCTTTCACGGGTGCATTAACCCAAAAGATCGGCCGTTTCGAATTTGCCGACCGCGGCACCCTGTTTCTCGACGAAGTAGGCGACCTGCCTCTGGAACTTCAGCCGAAGTTGCTTCGCGTGCTCCAGGAACAGGAGTTCGAACGCCTCGGTGGCAATCGCACCATTCGCGTCGATGTCCGCGTGGTCGCTGCCACCAACACCGAGCTCACCCATCTGGTTGCCGAGAAGAAATTCCGCAGCGACCTCTATTACCGCCTGAACGTCTTCCCCATTCAAATTCCGCCCCTGCGTGAGCGGCCCGAAGACGTGCCGCTGCTGGTCCGTTATTTCGTTCAAAAATTCAGCCGGCGCCAGAACAAAACGGTTGAGTACGTGCCTGCGCCGGTGATGGATGCGATGGTCAACTACTCCTGGCCCGGCAATGTCCGGGAACTCGAAAATCTGATCGAGCGTGCGGTCTTGTTGTCCCCCGGGAAAGAGCTCCGTGTTCCCATGGCAGAATTCAAGGAATCCTCTCCGGTTACCTCCTTTGCCGTTGGCCCGGTCGATTTTTCCACCCCGGCAGAGCCGACCTCTCCAGAAGCGGTGGCTCCCGGCAGGCCACTGAGCACGCTCGACGATGCCCAGCGCGAGCACATTCTTCAGGTCCTTCGGCAAACCAGGTGGCGCATTTCTGGCCCGCGCGGTGCCGCGGCGATCCTCGGCCTCAAGCGCACCACCCTGCAGGCCCGCATGCGCAAACTGGGCATCCATCGCCCCGTCTGACCGGCGGGTCCGGCTTGGCACGCTCCCCCGATTGTGTTCTCCTACTAGTGGCGCTATGACCCGCATTTCCCCATGGCTCAGGCCTCTCTGCCTCACCATCCCGGCCCTCCTGCTGGTCCCGGTGGCGATCGCCCTTTTTTCCCTGAACGCGACTGCGCAACTGCCCGTGATTCGCTTCGTTCGCGACCCCGATCCAGCTCCCGATTTCAAAGTGAAAGACCTGGACGGCAAGGACCTCAATCTGGAAATGTACAAAGGAAAGGTGATCTTGCTGAACTTCTGGGCGACCTGGTGCGGGCCTTGCCGCGAAGAGATCCCCAGCCTGATTCAGCTGCAAGAGAAATACAAGGACCGCATGCAAATCATCGGTATGGATGTAGACGATGATGACGCAGATGCCGTTCGTGAGGTGGTGAAGGGTGAAGGGATCAACTATCCCGTGGCCCTCACTTCGGTCCAGATTCGGATCGCCTACGGTGGGATCGGGGCGCTGCCCACGGTTTTCGTCATCAATCCCGAAGGCCGCGTGGTGCAGAAACATGTGGGGCTATTCAATCCCGCTCTTTACGAAACGGAAGTCCGGGCACTTCTCGATCTGCCCGTCGCAGTCCAGGTAGAGACCTTTCAGGACACCGGCGAGATCTTCCTGAAACACGCCGACCGAGCCACCATGTTGCCCGGAGTCAACACCGAAGGACTTACGCCGGAACAGCGTGCGGCGGCGCTTCATAAATTCAATGCCGAAACGTGCGACTGTGGCTGCAAGTTTACGATTGCCCAATGCCGCATTTACGATCCCGCCTGCAAACTAAGCAAGGAGCGCGCCGCCGCGATTGTGAAGGAGGTCTCCGCTCCGCTTGAGAAGGCCAAGCCGGAGGCCGGGCCCGCTTCCCAAAAACCAGCTGCGGCAGAGACGCCCGCTCCGGATGCAAACGCCACCCCGCAATCTCCGGCCGAACCCGCAAAGCCGCAATAATGGAATGCTCACGTTTCGCCGCTGCGGATGGTCGCACGGCAGTGAGAGCGGATGGTTATTTCTTCAGCAGGTCCAGCACCGCGCTGGTCATGGCCTTTACACCCGTACGAATGGCCGGTTCCGGCTGCGGCGCGAATTCGCTCGAGTGCAGGCTCGGCAGCCGCGTGCCGTTTTCATGAGCGGCTTTTATTTTTGCCGGATCTACCGCTCCCAGCCAGAACATGGTGATCGGCGGCTTGGGATCGCTTAACGCAAAAAGGCTGAAATCTTCGCTGGCCATGATCGGGGTGGCCGGAACCACATTTTCCTTGCCCAAGGCTTTCTCCATCGATGCGGCAACCCGGCGCGTCAGCGCCGGGTCGTTGACCGTAGGCGGCACGCCATCCTTGGATACCACGATGAGAGGTGCGCGGTCTGCCGGTATGCCGGCTGCCGCTGCAATGCCGTTGGTTGCCCGCGTGATGGCCGCCAGAGTCTTCTCCCGCTGCTCGGGTGTCATGGTTCTTACACTCAACTGCAGGTGCGCTTCGTCGGGGATGATGTTGTGTTTTGTGCCTGCATGGAAAGACCCCACCGTAACGACGGTGGGCTGCAGTGGATCCTCCTCGCGGCTGACGATGGTCTGCAGAAAAACGACCAATTCCGAGGCGATCACGATCGGGTCCTTGGTGGTATTCGGTGCCGCGCCATGTCCTCCGTATCCGCGGATCGTAATATCCAGGGTATCCGCGCCCGCGAGCATCGTTCCTTCGTGCCAGGCCACCCGTCCCGCCGGGAGTACCGCCGAGTCGTGCAGGGCCAGGACATAGTCAGGCTTGGGGAACCTCGTGAACAGTCCCGCGCGCAGCATCGCCGCCGCTCCCCCAACCGCCTCTTCGGCGGGTTGCGCAATCATCACGACCGTGCCGCTCCAGACGCTCTTCTCCTCCGCCAGCATCTTCGCCGTGCCGAGAAAGACCGTCATGTGCAAATCGTGCCCGCAGGCGTGCATCACGCCGACCTCTCGGTTCGTCTGTTTCACGGTCACTTTGCTCGCATAGGGCAGGCCGGTGTTCTCGGTCACGGGGAGCGCATCGAGTTCCGTCCGCACGTATACCGTTGGTCCCGGCCCGTTCTTCATCACCGCCACCACGCCGTAGGAAACCAGCTGGGGGTCGTCATACTGCCCGAAATGATCGGTCACCTCGTAGCCCAATCTGCGCAGTGTGCTGGCCACCTGAGAGGAAGTTTCCTTTTCTTGCGTTGAGAGCTCCGGATTGGCGTGAAAGTGTTCGTAGGTGCCCACCCAATCGCCAATATTGCTGTCAATTTTCTGATCGAGGTCGCTTTGCGCCACGGCCGGCGGTAGCCATGCGAAACATGCCGCTCCGAGTAAGATCCACCGCATGCATTGTTTGCCCACAGGCTCATCCCCCCTGGTCTTGGCTT
The DNA here is from genome assembly GCA_963842585.1 of Candidatus Acidiferrales bacterium. Taxonomy (GTDB): domain Bacteria; phylum Acidobacteriota; class Terriglobia; order Acidiferrales; family UBA7541; genus Acidiferrum. The sequence continues at coordinate 150,735 of CAWJHG010000003.1, read as the reverse complement.
GCATCATAGCAAAACGGATTTCTCCTTGCCGTTCCTGGCCTTGCAGACTACACTCCCGCCGAACCAATTCTCTGTTTTTTGATCCCGAGGAGGTATGGAATGAATCGTCGCGTGCCGTTCCTTGCTGCCATTCTGGCCAGCGCAGCCTTTTTCACCGCCTACGGCGCATTCTCGCAAACCGGTGCCCAGGCCAAGCGGCGCGTTTTCAATTTGCCGGATCGACTGCCACAGGCTGCCTTCAGCAACGCCATACTGGTTGGCGACACCCTGTATATTTCCGGAAATATAGGCTTGGATCCCCGGACAGGCAAGCCCCCGGAAAAGGTCGAGGAGGAGATCAAGATCCTGCTGGACTCCTACAAAACTCTCCTCGCCGAGGCCGGTTTCACCATGGACGATCTCGTCTATGTCCAGATCTCCTGCACCGACCTTTCTCTGTACGACAAATTCAATGCCATGTATCGCACCTATTTTACGAAAGACCTCCCCACGCGGGAGTTCATTGGCGCCGCTGCGCTTCTGCGCGGGGGCCATTTCGAAATGCAGGCCATCGCTGTCCGCCACTGAGACGCGCATCCGCAACCTTCTTTCCGCGGGAAATCCGGGAACCTCGTTGACATATCCCAGTCTCGCTAATATACTTAACACTGTTAAGGACACACTCCCTTGGGCGTAAAAGAACGCAAACTCCGACAAAAGAAATTTCTTCGCCAGGAGATTCTGGACGCGGCGAGTGAGCTGTTCGTCAAGGAAGGCTATGAGAGCGTCTCCATGCGCCGGATCGCCGACAGAATTGAATACTCGCCGACGACCATCTATCTCTACTTCAAGGACAAGGCCGAACTGCTCGAGCAGGTTTGCCAGGACACCTTTGCGCGTCTTACCCAACACCTAGGCCGGATTTTGCAGCAGCCTGGCGATCCGCTGGAACGGCTGCGGCGTGGATTGATCGCCTATGTCCATTTCGGGCTGGAAAACCCGCACCCCTACCGCGCGACTTTCATGATGCCCATCCCGGAGTCTTTCGATAAGCAGAAATACGTCAAGGCGGATTCACCGGGTCTGCAGGCCTTCGATTTTCTGCGGCGTTGCGTCTGCGATTGTATTTCAAGCGGCAAACTGCCCACCAAAGATCCGGAACTGACCAGCCAGACGCTCTGGTGCGGCGTCCACGGAGTTACCGCCTTGCTCATTACCCATTCTGGCTTTCCCTGGGTCGGAGAGGAGCAAATTATTGAATCTGTGGTAGATACGATGATTCGGGGGGTGTCGAGAGCCGCGGTGTAGCGGAAGCTCTCTTTTTTTCATCCATGCTTAACAGTGTGTAGTTGTAGAGCGATGTTACTTTTCATAGGGATGTTTCGTACTTGGTTTAGCAGGCTTGTTGAGGAGTTCCCCGATGGCTGTTCTCGCACGGCGCAATCTTTTCCACGATCGCATCCGTTTTGCGGTCACTCTCACCGGCATTGTGTTCGCCCTGGTGCTCATCATCGTGCAGTTCGGCCTGTTCCTTGGCTTCACCACCACGACCTCAAACAATATCGACCACTCGAGGGCCGATCTCTGGGTGGTTTTTCACAGCGTCGGCTACTTCGACACCGGCCGGATGTTCTCTGAACGGAAGTACTACGAAGTCCTTGCCACTCCCGGGGTCGAGCAGGCGGACAAATATATCCAGAACTTTGCCTACTGGAAAAAGCCGGACGGCGGCGTCGAAAACGTTCAGGTGATTGGCTTCCGGCCCGGCAGCGGTCTCGGCGAACCATGGAACATGACCGCGGGAGACGCGGCCGATGCGAAGCAGGAAGACGGCGTCATCGTCGACGAGCTGTATAAGGATAAACTCGGTGTTGCGAGGATCGGAGACCGTGCGGAAATCGGCGATCACCGCGCGCGGGTCGTTGGTTTCACACGCGGGATTCGCTCCTTCACAACCTCTCCTTTTGTCTATACCTCGTTCAAGAATTCGCTGAACTACACCCGACCGGAATCTCGCGAAGATCAGCTCACCTATATTCTGATCAAGGTAGCCCCAGGCTTTACCCCGGCCGAGGTGCAGGGACTTCTGCGCGCGCGTATCCGTGATGTGGACATCTACACCAGCAAGGAGTTCAGTCGCCGCACACGCTTCTACTGGATGTTCACGACCGGCGCAGGCCTCGCGGTCCTGACTGCGGCGCTCATGGGCCTGGTTGTTGGCGTTGCCGTCGTTGCCCAGACCATTTACGCCGCGACCATGGACCACATCCGCGAATACGGCACGCTCAAGGCCATGGGTGCCAGCAACGGCTATCTCTACCGGGTGCTCCTCGAACAGGCAGTGTGGAGTGCGGTCCTCGGTTACGGATTTGCCATGATCGTTGCCCACTTCATTGTTCAGAGTAGCGAAAGGGGCGGCGCGCTCATCCTGATGCCGCCCTCGATGAAAATCGGCATGCTCTTCCTGGCCATTTTCATGTGCGTTGCCGCAGCGTTCGTCTCGATCAACAAAGTCACGCGCATCGACCCTGCCATGGTTTTCAAAGGCTAGGAGGCAGCATGACGATTCCGTTCCCTTCTCTGAAAACAGTGATTCGTGCCCGGGGGCTCTCGAAGCATTACCGGGAAGGCGCCGGCGAACTGCGCGCCCTCTCCGGTGTGGATCTGGATATTCACGCTGGCCAACTTACCTTGCTCATGGGTCCCTCGGGCAGCGGAAAAACCACCCTGCTCTCCATCCTCGGCTGCATCCTGAGGGCTTCGGCCGGACAACTTGAACTACTCGGCGAGGAAGTGACCACCCTTCCCGAAAAGGAGTTGCCCCGCATACGACGCGAGGCCATCGGTTTTGTCTTTCAGGGGTTCAACCTGTTTCCCGCTCTGAGCGCCGCGGAAAATGTGGCCTTAGCCATGGACGTGCGTGGCTTCGGTGGCGACGCGGCTCGGAAACGCGCCAGGGAACTGCTTGTCGAGGTCGGCCTCGAAGACCGCATGGATGCCCTCCCCGCCGATCTGAGCGGCGGCCAGAAGCAGCGCGTCGCCATCGCCCGCGCTCTTGCCGGTGACCCACCCATCCTCTTGGCCGATGAGCCCACCGCCGCACTCGACTCTTCAAGTGGCCGAACCGTTATCGAACTCTTGCAGCGTCTGGCTCATCACCATGGTCGGGCCGTGGTCGTGGTCACGCACGACCCCCGGGTTCTTCCTTGCGGCGACCGGATCCTGCATCTCGAAGATGGACGGCTGGTCCGAGAGCAGGCCACCCATCGCACTCCACTCAGCTCACAACAGTTTTCGCCTGCCCAGCCGGCGGACAGTTTCTCTACCGGATTTCCCTTTGCATTCTGATGGAGGAGCACACCCATGAAACGATCTATCTCCATCCTGGCGGTTGCTGTCACTGTTTTTCTGTTGTCGACCGTCGTGTTTCTTCGCCGCAGGGAACCCGCCGTGAAAGCAGCTCCGGCTGCCCCTGTGAATTCGACCGGTAACCTAATTGCTGCCCCGGGCCGCGTTGAAGCCATCTCCGAAGAGATCCGCGTCAGTTCGGAACTGAGCGGGCGGCTCCGCAGCGTTGTGGTCGAAGAGGGGGACCGTGTCCGCAAGGGTCAGCTGCTTGCCGAGATCGAGAATCAAGACTACCTGGCGCGGGTTGCCGCAGCGGAAGCAACACTCACCGAACGCCAGGCGGAGCTTGAGCGCACCATCAACGGGGCGCGTACCCAGGAGCGCCGCGCCGCTGAGGCCAACGTCCTGGCTGCCAAGGCGGTGCTCGAGAACGCCCGTCGCGAAGCCGAGCGTCGCCGCAATCTGGCCGACCGCGACATGATCTCTCATGATGAAGCAGAGCGTTACCAGCGGACCTACCAGGTCGCGGAGGCGGAATTCGAGCGCGCCTCACAGGAATTTTCTCTCGTCGACGCGGACGCCCGCGAAGAGGATCGTCGTCGCGCGGAAGCCGCCGTCGCCACTGCCGAGGCACAGCTGTGTGAAGTCCGCGCCTATCTCGAAAAAACCTATATCCGGTCACCTCTTGACGGCATCGTCCTGCGCAAATTCCGCCATTCCGGAGAGAGCGTCTCGACTCAATTTGATTCCCCGATCGTCACGCTCGCCGATGACTCTTCACTTCGGGTTCGCCTCGATGTGGATGAGGTTGACGTGGCCCGACTGCGTGTCGGCCAACCCGCCTTCGTCACTGCCGAAGCCTACGGCAAACGCAAATTCGCCGGGCATGTGATTCGTGTGGGCCGGATTTTGGGCAAAAAAAATGTCCGCAGCGAGGAACCGACCGAGCGCGTCGACACCAAAATATTGGAGACCCTCGTCGAACTCGACCCCGGCCAGGTTCTTCCCTTGGGGTTGCGTGTTGACGCCTATGTCCGAGCCGCACCGACCCCTGACGACAACTGACAGAGGCGCGGCGGTGCAAATGCCCATATGTGGTCAATGGCATTTTGGCCGTATACTAGCAATTGCCCATTAGCGATCATTTATCATTTTGTTTCTTAGTCGCAATAGTATTGTAATCTACAGATAATAAAGCTGTTATAGGACATTATGAACATTTATTCATTGGCCACTTTCGTGCTGCAAATGAAGGACACAGAGAAGGAAGCTATGCTCAGAATCACGACGGAAACCAAGCGCGGGAAGACCATTCTGACGGTCGAGGGGCGCATTGCGGGCCAATCTGTATCGACCATTGAACAATGCTGGCGGGAGCTTTACGCTGCCTCGCCCAAGCAGAAATACATCGTAAATCTCTGCGGCGTCAGCTTTATCGATAACTCAGGTAAGGTGCTGCTGCGGGAAATGCACCGGGTCGGTGCCGAACTGCAGGCCGAAGGTTGCCTGAACCAGGCGATTGTGGATGAGATTTCCGGCGCCGTGGATGCGGCGCAGGACGCTACGGAAAAGTCGCCGAAAAAATCCAAGGGTTCACCGATCATCTTCTATCTGGTGTTTTTTAGTCTTCTTCTGTCCCCCGTTTTCGCGGCCGCTCAGGAACAACCGGCATCTCGGCCTGCCAGCCATGCGACGGGCCCGATCCACCTGACGCTCGAACAAGCCGTCGCTCTCGCGGTCAAGCAGAACCCCACAAACCAGATCGCCATTCTGAACGCCGCCGAAAGCGTCCAGGACAAGAACATAACCCGCGCTGACCTGTTGCCGCAGGCCAACCTGCACGTCGCCGATTCCGCCAATCGAGTAAACCTGCACGCGGAGTTCGGCGGTGAACCGCTGGGCCCCGGTTTTAATTTACCCGGGCATATCGGCCCCTATCAGATATTTTCCGCCGGGCCCACCTTCGGCAGTTCCGTCATCGATCTCTCGCTGTGGAAGCGTTATCAGGCTTCGCGGCAAAATGTTGACGCCGCCAAAGCAGACAGCCTGTCCACGCGCGAGCAGGTCATCCTGCTGGTAGTTTCGCAGTACATCGGCACCCTCAGAGCCGTGGCCAACGTGGAAGCTTCGAGATCGCGGGTCGATCTGGCCCAGGCGCTCTACGATCAGGCCGCCGACCTGCAAAAAGAAGGGGTCGGCACGGGTATCGACACGCTGCGCGCCAATGTGGAATTGCAAAACGAAAAGCAGCGCTTGATCGAAGCCGAAAATGACCGCGAATCCTCCCTGTTTGGCCTGAGCAAGCTTCTCAATCTTGATCCTCGGGAGAAGGTCGAACTAGCCGATTCCCTGGGCTTCTTCGAAACGCCGCAGCCTGACGTCGAATCCAGTATCGATGAAGCGCTGTCCTCCCGCGAGGAATGGAAAGCCATCGAGTCCCGGGAAAAAGTAGCAAAGCTCGAAAAGCAGTCGGCACAGTACGAGCGGTTGCCGTCGCTGCGCTTCGACGGCAACTGGGCCTATCTCGGCACCAACATCAACAACGGCATCCCGACTTATCAATACCAGGCCGGATTCAACATACCGCTGTTTACCAGCGGGCGCATTCACGCAGAAGTGGCCAAGTCTGACCTGGAGCTGCGCAAGCTCGAGGAACAAAAAGCCGATCTCCGCAACCAGATCGCTCTGGATGTCAAAACCTCCCTGTTGAACCTGCAATCGGCTCGCAACGAAGTTCAAGTTGCCAATCTCGGCGTGCAACTGGCCAAGGAAGAAGTCGATCAGGCCCGCGACCGTTTTAAGGCCGGGGTGGCCAACAACATTGAAGTGATTTCTGCCCAAGATTCCTTGTCCCGCGCAAATGACAATCAAATCGCCGCGCTCTATCGTTTCAATCAGGCTCGCGCGGACTTTGCCCGTTCCGTTGGACAGATGGAAAAAACTTACGCGAAGTAAAGCGAGGACTTGATGAGCGTGGAGATTGATGTAGGTCTGGAAAATGCCGCGAATGTGAAAGTGCCGGCGTCAGAAGCGCCGAAGCGGGAACCGCCGGCGAGCTCTTTTACCAGCGCAAAGGTTCGCCGCGGCCTGTTCTTTGCCGCGATCGCCCTCGTCGCCGTCGTACTCTCCCTCTTTTTCTACTTTCACAACCGCGAATCCACCGACGACGCGCAAGTAGACGGCCACATCACGCCTGTCGCGTCCAAGATCTATGGCCGCGTTGCCAAGGTCCTGGTGGATGACAACCAACCCGTAAAAGCCGGACAGGTCATCGTCGAGATTGACAACGCCGATTATCGGGCCGCCCTCGATCAGGCCAAAGCCGCGCTGGCACTGGCTGAAGACGAAGCTCGCTCGGCCGGGGTGGATGTTCCGCGAACCAGCGAATCTGTCGCTAGCGGCACTTCCAGTGCCGAAGCACAACTCTCTGGCGCGCAAGCCGATCTCATGCGCGCTCAAGCGGCTTACGACCAGGCGCAGACGGCTGATCTCGCCGTTGCCCAGGCCAACATCGAACGCAGCAAGGCCAACGCCCAGCTTGCCCGGGCGGACCTCGAGCGTTACACCCCGCTCATGGAAAAGGGTGAAATATCCAAACAGCAGTACGACGCGGCCAAGGCCAACGCCGATGCCAGTGGCAGTGCTCTGGTCGCCGACGAGCAACGACTTTCCCAGGCCAAGCGCAATGTCGATATTACCCGCGCGCAGCTGGACGCGGCCAGAGCCCGCGTCGATGGCGCGAAAGCCGCCGTCAGTTCCGCACACGCGGATCAGAAACGAGTGGCCATGCGCTCGGCGGATGCGCAGGCCAAGCTCGCTAGCGTGGACCGTGCTCGAGCTGCCCTCGAGGCCGCCCAGCTGAATCTCGGCTACTGCAACGTGGTTGCGCCGGTCGATGGCGTGGCCACCCACAAGTCGGTTGAACCGGGCCAGATTGTCCAAGCCGGCCAAGGTCTGCTCGTGGTTGTCCCTCTGCAAAGTGTCTGGGTAACCGCCAATTTCAAGGAAACTCAGCTGCGCAACATGAAAGCCGGCCAGAAGGCCTACATCAAGTCCGATACCTACGGAAAAACGTTCACCGGGCACGTCGATTCGATCGCCGGTGCGACCGGGGCAGTGCTGAGCCTGCTCCCTCCGGAAAACGCCACCGGCAATTACGTCAAGGTGGTTCAGCGCATTCCCGTCAAGATTATTCTGGACCCGATTTCACCGGATGTCGCTGTTTTGCGTCCGGGCATGAACGTGGATGCAACCGTAGTCACCAACTAATTGGGGGACCATTCGTCAGGCATTATGCGGAACAGAATCCTATCGAAGCTGCGGATGCCGGATGGCTCGATCAACCCGTGGGTGATCGCCATCACGGTGACGCTCGCGACGTTCATGGAAGTGCTCGACACCTCCATCGCCAACGTTGCGCTTCCGCACATCGCGGGCAACCTGTCTGCCAGCGCCGATGAAGCCACCTGGGTGCTGACTTCGTATCTCGTTTCGAATGCCATCATCCTGCCCCTGTCCGGCTGGCTCTCCTCGGTGATCGGGCGCAAGCGCTTCTACATGATTTGCGTGGCCATCTTCGCCCTGAGTTCTTTCCTGTGCGGTTTTGCCACCAGTCTCGGGATGCTCGTGGTTTTCCGCATCCTGCAAGGAGTCGGAGGCGGTGGCTTGCAGCCAAGCGAGCAGGCCATCCTGAACGACACCTTCCCCATCAGCAAGCGCGGCATGGCCTTTGCGGTCTACGGCATCGCTGTCGTCGTCGCACCCACCATCGGCCCCTGGCTCGGCGGTTGGATCACGGACAACTATTCCTGGCGATGGATTTTCTACATCAACGTTCCCGTCGGCATTCTTTCGCTGGTTCTCACCTACTTCCTGGTTGCCGATCCGCCGTATATGAAACGCGTCAATCTGAAGCAGGGATTCCGCGTCGACTATATCGGCCTCGGCCTGATCAGCCTTGGGCTCGGCAGCATGCAGATCATTCTCGACAAGGGCCAGCGAGAAGACTGGTTTGCCTCGGATTTCATCCGTATCTTCTTCGTGCTCATGCTCGTCGGCGTAGTCGCAGGAATCATCTGGGAATTGCGCGCCAAGGACCCGGTCGTGGACTTCCGCATGTTGAAGAACCGCAACTTCGCGATCGCCACGACGGCCATGTTCTTCCTTGGCTTCGTTCTTTATTCCAGCACGGTCCTGATTCCCCAGCTGCTGCAGGAACTTCTCGGTTATCCCGCGGAGCTCGCGGGCCTGGCACTCTCCCCCGGCGGCGCGGTGATCATGCTCATGATGCCGGTCGTGGGGGTCCTGGTTTCGAAAGTGGATACGCGTTGGCTGATCTGCTTTGGCTGCATCGTTTCCGCGTTCTCTCTTTTTGTCATGGCCGGGTGGAATCTGAACCTCGACTACCGCCATGCCGTTCTCGGGCGCATGCTGCAGAGCTTTGGCCTGGCATTCCTGTTCATTCCCATCAACGTCTCGGCCTTCGCCTTCGTCCCCAGGGAACAGACCAATATGGGCACCGGCATCATCAACCTGGCGCGCAACGTCGGCGCCAGTGTTGGGATCGCCTCGGTCACGACTCTCTTGGAGCGTCGCACGCAGTACCACATGTCCCAGCTCGGTGAACACGCCAACAATTACAACGGCGCGTACCGCAACATGATTGCGGCCCTGACCGCAAACTACGCCGCAGCAGGTTCCTCGGCCTCCGCTGCGACCGCTCGCGCCCAGGCACTGGTCTTCGGAATGATCGAGCGCCAGGCCGTGATGCTCTCGTTCCTCGATGATTTCAAGCTTCTGGGGATCATTTTCTTCGCCATCATCCCGATTTTCTTTCTTCTGAAGAGGCCGAAGATGGGTGGCGGAAGTGTGCCGGTGCACTGAGACGGAAACGCTTTTTGTAACTTTTTTCGTCTAACAGACTCTTACAGTTCTACTTGGGGGGAGCAAATGGCAACGCAAGTGATAAGCACGACGCAAGTTAGTGAAGACAAGCTGATTCGCGCTGGTCAGCGCGGGGATGCTCAGGCGATCGAAACTCTGTTTCGGCGCTATCACCGCCCGCTTTTCCAGACCGCCCTGCGCGTCCTTGGCAACGCCGAAGATGCCGAAGACGCCTTGCAGGACGGGCTGCTTTCGGCCTATCGCAATCTGAAGCGTTTCGAAGGCCGTTCGCAGTTTTCCACCTGGTTAACGCGCATTGTCATCAACGCGGCGCTCATGAAGCGCCGCAGCGCGAAAGCCCGTCCGGCGGTCTCTCTCGATGAAACGCAGCATGAGGATGAGCTGCCGGCCTCGGAACGCTATGCCGATGATGGGCCGAACCCGGAGCAGCTTTACGCGGGCACGGAGATTCGCGAGTTGATCAACGAGAATCTCGACGAACTTTCTCCCCTGCTTCGCACGGCGTTTGTCCTGCGCGAAGTGCAGGGATATTCGACCGGTGAAGCCGCGAAGAAACTCGGCGTCACCGAAAACACGCTCAAGGCGCGGTTGTGGCGCGCGCGGCATCAACTCGCCGAACGCCTTGGCCGCCGCCTCCGCCGCATCAAGGACGACATGTCCAACAATATCGGTGGCGATGAAGCCTGCAGCTACTGCTGATCCGGCGAGCCACCGTTCGCTCATCTCCTTGTCGGGGCGCAGAACGATTGACCCTGGGTTGCAAAGGGCTGCGCCCCGTTTCCTACCGGATCCCCCCCCTCTTTGCGCCCGCCGGCCGCCCCCAGAGTCGCCACAAAGAACAGACCGCTTGTGTTTTGCGTCACTGAGTTTCCACTCCTCCCCTTGCTAACCTCCTCTCCCACGGAGGTTTCCGGCCATGAACTCTCCTGTCCGTCTCCTTTTCCTTCCCCTGCTGCTCCTCGGCCCCGTGCTTGTTTTGGTGATCGGTCATCCGCCGGCCCTGGCGCAGAACTCCGCAAATTCGTCCGTCCTGCCCGTTGGCAAATTGGTTCAGATCAAAACTCCGCTGGGTCTCCCTCCTGTGCCGATCCCGGCGGACAATCCACCTACCGAAGAGACCATCTCGCTCGGTCGACGTCTGTACTACGATCCGATCCTCTCGGTAGACCGCACCATTTCTTGCGCTTCCTGCCACGCTCCGCAGTTTGCTTTTTCCGATCATCGCCCGGTTTCAGAGGGTGTTGGCAGCAAACTCGGTACCCGCCATGCGCCTACGGTCATTAACTCGGCCTATTCCACACTGCAATTCTGGGACGGCCGCGCCCCCAGTCTCGAGGAACAGGCCAAAGGCCCCATCGGCAATCCCGTCGAAATGGCCCACTCGCTCGACGGCGCCGTGAAGCGCCTGCAGGCGGACCCGCAATATCCCGCACTGTTCAAGAACGCCTGGGGCACCGATCAGATCTCTATCGAGATGGTTGCCAAGTCGATCGCCTCTTTCGAACGCACCATCGTGGCCGGCAACTCTCCGTTTGACCGCTTCTACTATGGAAAAGATTCCAAGGCGATGTCCCCGGAAGCCCAGCGCGGCCTGGTCATTTTCCTGAGCCCCAAGAAAGGGGACTGCGCGGTGTGCCACACGATCGGAAAGGACTACGCGCTCTTTACCGACAACAAGTTTCATAATCTTGGCGTGGGCGCGGACACTCGCGGCCAACTGAGCGATGTGGGTCGCTTTGCCGTTACCAAGGCGGATGAGGATATGGGCTGTTTCAAAACGCCAAGCCTGCGCAATCTCGAAAATCGCGGACGCTACATGCATGACGGCAGCTTCCCGTCGGTCAAGGATGCGCTGGCTCACTATATCGGTGGCGGCAACTGGAATCCGCATCTTGACAAGGAAATCCACTCGCTCGATGTTCTCACCTTCGAAGAACGCGGCGATTTACTGGAATTTCTCGATGCGTTGAATGGCCAGCTTCCAGACAACCTCGGTCCCCCGCCGGACCTCGCGCCGCCCGCCAAAACCCCTCGAGCGGGCAAGTAGCTGTTTCCTGCCGCGGCCCGGTTCTTCGGGCGCGCGAGCTAGCCCGAGCTTTGCAGCTCGGGCCACACGGGTTGAGCCAGGAGCCGAGCTCTCGGCTCGGAACAGCGCAACCTAGGAAGGGCCCGGAATCTCACCCCTCACCGGCGCGCCGCCGCAAACCATCCGAGCACGCGCAACTCACTGGTTGCCAAGCGCACTTCCTCGAGGGCCTTCTCGAGCGGCCCGTTCTGCTCGGCTTCCACATCCACATAAAACTGATACTCAAAAGGTCTTCCGTGAATCGGCCGGCTCTCGATCTTCAGCAAATTGACGCCCTGTTTCGAAAACGGCTCGAGCGAGGCCAGCAGCGCTCCCGGTTTGTGTGCCAAGCGCATCGCCAGCGACATCTTTTTCGCACTCTTTCCCCGATACCGCTGGGCCTCCTCGGGCGGAAGCAGCAGGACAAACCGTGTGAAGTTTTCTGCGTTGTCCTGAATGCCTTCCCGCAGAATGACTGCCCCGTACTGCGTCGAAGCCCGGCGCCCTGCAATCGCAGCACAACTCTTGTCTCCGCGATCCATCATCTCCCGCACGCTGCCGGCCGTATCTTCCGCCGGCACGCGCTTTAATTTTGCATGCGCTTCGAAAAATCGTTCGCACTGCGCCAAGGCCATAGGGTGTGACGCTACCGCACGAAGGTCCGCGAATGTCGCTCCGGGGTACCCCATCAGGTGATGCTCGATCGGCAGAATGGTCTCGCCACAGATTTCGAGCGGGCTCTCGAGCAGCAGGTCATACACCCGCACGACGGAACCTGCCAGCGTATTTTCGACCGGCACCAGCAGCGCATCTGCCGCCCCCTCCGCAATCGCCCGAAAGGTAGAGTCAAAGGTCGTCCGCGGCACGGTCCGGATCGCCTCGCCGAGCAGCTGTACGGCCGCCGCCTCGCTGAATGCGCCCGGCTCACCCTGAAACGCCACGCGCATACTCGCAAAATTCAGTTCGCCCATGCGCCCGATTCCGTTTTCCGCACTTTCTCCGCGGGCCAGTTTCCGCGTTATAATTTGCTTTCGAGCCAGCCCGGAGGTAAACGAATCATGACACAGAAACGGCCCCAACAGGGCGATTACGCCCTGTTTTACGAGAAATACGTGGCCCTGGTGCCCAGCGGCGATTTTCTGGAGATCCTCCGGGAGCAGCAAAGCCAGCAGGTCCGGTTACTTTCGTCTCTATCGGAGAAACAGGCGGAATTTCGCTACGCTCCCGGCAAATGGTCCATCAAGGAAGTTCTCGGCCACGTCACCGATGCAGAACGCATCTTTTCTTACCGGCTTCTGCGCATCGCCCGTGGCGACCAGACTCCGCTGGCCGGCTTTGAACAGGACGGTTACATCCAGGCCGCCAACTTTTCAGCCCGCAAACTCGAAGACCTGCTCGAGGAATTTTCCGCCGTGCGCAAAGCTACCATCTCCCTGGTTCGTTCGCTCGATGATGCCGCCTGGTTGCGGCGCGGCATTGCCAGTCAAAAAGAGGTCAGTGTTCTTGCGCTCGCTTTCGTCATCGCCGGCCACGAACGCCACCACCGCATCATTCTCGAAGAACGCTACTTGCCGGCACTCCCGGGCGCCTGAGCGTATTCGGCCCGGCCGGGGCGAGGTTTTTTTTCACGCTTCTTTGCCCTTTCCGGATGAAGTCCAAAATGAAAAGGCCCGCTGCTGACTGCCTGCTTCGACCCGCATTGCGACCCGATGCGGCGCGCTGCTACAATTCTCTTTTTACAGGGCCCGGTCTAGCCTCCGGGAGGCTCTATCCCTGCACTTGGTAGTGGCATCTAATTGGTTTTGCGGGCCTTACAGCTGAAGTCGCGGCTCGGGTGCGGCCGAGCACCTGATTTCTCGACCCAGCCGGCTTTGATCGCGAAGGGAGATACGGCGTGGCGAAATATGACGTTGCAATTATTGGCAGTGGTCCGGGTGGCTATGTGGCCGCTATCCGCGCCGGGGAATTAGGGCTGAAGACCGTCGTCGTCGAGAAGGATCCCTTCCTCGGCGGCACCTGTCTGCACGTCGGATGTATTCCGACCAAAGTGCTTCTCCATCACGCTGATGTCTATGAACACTTTAAAGGCGCTTCCGAACTCGGTTTCGAAGTGACCGGTCTGCAGATCAATTGGGCCAATATTCTGGCACGCAAGAACAAGATCGTGACCAAGCACGCCAAGGGCATCGAATTCCTTTTCAAGAAAAACAAGGTGGAATGGGTCCAGGGTTGGGGTCGATACGATGGCCCCGGAAAAGTCACGGTCGAAAAGGACGGCAAAAAATCCACCATCGAGGCCGACAACATCCTGCTCGTCAGCGGCTCCGAGGCCAAAGCACTTCCCGGCATCGAGCCGGATCACCAGCAGATTCTGACCAACCGCTCGATCCTCGAACTGCCCGAGATTCCCAAGACGCTGATCGTCGTCGGTGCCGGTGCCGTCGGGGTCGAGTTCGCTTCCATCTATAATTCCTTCGGCACGCAAGTTACCATCCTCGAAGCCCTGCCGCGGGTGGTTCCTGTCGAGGACGAGGAAATCTCTGCCGAACTGGAGAAGGCGTACCGGAAAAAGGGCATCAATATTTTCACCAGCTGCATGGTGGACAGCGTCAAGAAGGACTCGAAAGGGGTCAGCGTCACTTTCAAGGACAAGGACGGAAAATCACAGACCCTGCAGGCGGAGAAGCTGCTCCTCGCTGTGGGCCGCCAGCCCCTGACCGCAAACTGCGGCCTTGAGAAATCGAAAGCCAAGGTGGAACGCGGGTTCGTGCACGTAAATCAGTTTATGGAAACCGACCAGCCCGGCCTTTATGCCATCGGCGATATTGTGGCCGGCCTTCCGCAACTTGCTCACGCCGCCATGATGGAAGGTATTGTCGCCGTCACCCACATTGCCGGCAAACCGACCCACGCTATCGTCAAGACTCGCATTCCGAACGCCACCTACTGCGAGCCGCAAATTGGCTCGATCGGCCTCACCGAAAAACAGGCCAAGGACGCGGGTTACACCGTCAAAATCGGAAAATTCCCGTTCGTTGGCAACAGCAAGGCCACCATCCTCGGCAACCACGGTGGCTTTGTCAAAGTCGTCTCGGAAGAAAAATACGGCGAAGTTCTCGGCATTCATATCATCGGCCCGCTGGCCACAGAAATTCTGGCCGAAGCCGCGACCGTTCTGAATCTTGAAGGCACCATCGACGACATGATGAACATGATCCACGCGCATCCCACCGTTTGGGAAGCCATGGGCGATGCTTTCGCCTCCGTGCGCGGCCTGCAGATCAACGTGTAGTGGCCGCGCTCCCGGCGGCCGCCTCGGCGAGCTTGCGCGTTTGGTCGGATCATGCGCGCATCCCGGTTGTCCTGCCGGAACTCCCCGGGTCGCTCGGGGGATCGAAATCGCGGACCATCGCAAGAGACCCGCGTGAGGGCAGGGTTTTGGGCGGAACCTCGATCGATTGTTCTTCAACTTCTTCTGCCATGTCGAATCTGCTGATTACCGACCTCGGACTCATCTCCTACGCCGATGCGTACGCCCTGCAAGAGCGCCTGGTTGCCGCCCGTAAGTCAGGTGCCGTCGACGACGTGCTGCTCCTCTGCGAACATCCTCACGTCATCACTCTCGGCCGCAACGCCAACCGCGCCCATCTTCTCGCCTCCGAACCGGTGCTCCGTCAGAAAGGCGTGGAACTCCACTCCACCAATCGCGGGGGGGATATCACCTACCATGGCCCGGGCCAGATTGTCGGGTATCCCATCCTGAACCTCGACAAAATTAAACGCGACGTCGGCTGGTACGTCCGCACTCTCGAAGAGGCCATGCTGCGCGCCTCGGCGGACTTCGGTGTGACCGCCTACCGGGTTCCCGGGAAAACCGGCATCTGGGTCCAGGCGTCTCCGCAGGAAGAAAAACTTGCCGCCATCGGCGTCCACATCAGCCGCTGGGTCACCTCCCACGGCTTTGCCTACAACGTTTCGACCGACCTGCGCTACTTCGACCTCATCATTCCCTGCGGCATCGCCGATCGCAAAGCGACTTCCCTTGAAAAACTCCTGGAGCGCAATGTCGCCCTCGGCGAAGTGAAATCCTCCCTGGTCCAGCACCTCTCGGAACTCTTCTCTCGCCAGGCCTGCAGCGCGACTCTCGACGCCCTGCTTCCTTCGCCAGGTACCGGAGTCTGAACGGAGTTCTCCGTGTGCCGCAGAGCTGCGGCGCCGTTTTTGGGGCTGCCCAAATTTCCATTTTCGAATTTTGTCACCGTGCTGGTTTTTGCTTGTCGACCCATTCCCGACTGCGTTGGTCCAGAACGTCCAGCGGAAGTGTGCCGCCGCCGAGGAGCTGGTCGTGGAAGGAGCGAATATCGAACTTTGTGCCGAGCTGCTCTTTGGCGTACTCGCGAAGCTTCAGTATCTCGAGCTGGCCGAGCTTGTAGGCCAAGGCCTGTCCGGGCCAGGCGATGTATCGGTCAACCTCCGACTGTACGTTCGGTTCATCCATGGCTGTGTAACGATGAAAATACTCCACCATCTGATCGCGGCTCCAGTGCTGTTCGTGAACCCCCGTATCAACCACCAGCCGGATGGCGCGCCACATTTCGTTTTCCAGCCGACCGTAGTTGCTGTAGGGGTCCTGGTAGCGACCGACTTCCCTGCCCAGGCGCTCGGAATAAAGCGCCCAACCCTCGACGAAGGCGGTGTAACTTTCATACCTTCGGAATTCCGGCAGACCGGTCAGCTCCTGTGCCAGGGAAAGCTGCAGATGGTGCCCGGGAATACCTTCGTGGTAAGCGATCGCTTCGACATTCAGCAGCAGCCGATGCTCGGGGTCCCATTCATTCACGTTGATGTGCCCTGGTCGCGCGCCGTCCGCCGTTCCATCGGTGTAATCGGCCGGGACCGCGTTCATCGAACGCGAAGCTTCCATGGGAATCACCGCGAGCTTGCTCTTCGGAAGGTGACCAAAGAGTTTGGGCAGTTCGGGTTCCATTTCGTGCACATAGTTGGCATACAAGTCCAGCAATTGCTGGCCGGAGGTAGCGTAGAATCGGCGTTCGGTCTTGATGTGCTGGTTCAGGCTGGCCAGATCCTGATAGCCCAGTTGCCGCGCGACGGCGAGCATCTCGGCTTCGATCTCCTGCACCTGCTCTAGCCCCAGAGCATGAATCTGCTCCGGGGTCATGTTCGTGGTGGTCATGCGGCGGATTTCGAAGCGATAGCGTTCCGCGCCGTCAGGCAGCGACCAGATGCCCGGTTCCGTGCGGCCCTTCGGCACGTATTCATCCCGGACGAAGGCAGTGAATTGCGCATAAGCGGGGAGGACGGATTGCTCGATTGCCGCGAGGCCGGTTGCTCGCAGGCGCTTCTGATCGGCGGCAGAGAGGGAGTCGGGAAAATGGAAGAACGGCTGAGCGAAGGGAGACTTTTCCGGCGTCTCGGAGGAGAGCGCCTGGCACTGGCCAACGACCTTCTCGAGCAGGAATCGGGGTGGCATTAATTTATCGGCCATGCCTTTGCGCATCTGGACAGTGGTCTGGGCGAGAACCCGGGGTATCTGCCGCAAGCGGGAAATGTAGTCCTCGTAGTCTTTGACGGACTGGAAAGAAAGGACCGTGACGAGGTCGGGTAACCAGATCTGGATCCCGTTCTGCTGGTCTACCGGCATTTCCCAGGGCTTGAAGCGGGCGCCCTCGAGCTGCATCTTCAGATCGCGGACCATCAGGGTTTTGTTCAGTGCTTCCTGCTCTGGAAAACCCGAGGTATCGATTGCTTCGAAGCGCTGCAGGAATTTCCGGGTCTCCACGAGATCCCGGTCGACGGCTTCTTGCGAGAGATCATCGAGCTGATCGTTCCAGCGCTTGTCCCCGAGGAAGGAGGCGCCGATCGGGCTGGTCCGCAATCTGTATTCCCACTGCTCGGCCAGCAGGGCCTGGAGCGTTTTGCGCCGGCTTTCCACCGTGGAAGCGGCCTGTGCCAGGCCGAGCGCCGCGCAAGTCACCAAGGTCAAAGCTGTCAGCAAAGATCGCTTTATGAATAGAAGCATAGGTTTTCTCCCACACGCTCGAGCCGCATCGCTCGGCCGCAAGAACAGGCATCATAGTACACGGGACTCAGCTGCCCGCAAGGGGAGCAGCCCGTTCTCGGCTCCCTTGGCAGGAGTGATTAGGTGCGCAACCCGCCTTAGCCTTAAGATAGAAACCCGAATGTCCATTCGGAGAAGCCCCGACCATGCCCGCCTCTGAAACCGGCGCAAAAGCGCGAAAGCTCACGCTTCAGCAGTACCTCGACCTGTATTACTACATGCGCCTGAACCGCGAGGTCGAAGAGACCATGACGCGGCTGTTCCGCCAGAACAAAATTGTGGGCGGCTTGTACGCCAGTCTCGGACAGGAAGCTATTTCCGTCGGCACCTCCTACGCCCTCGAAAAGCGCGATTGGATGGCCCCGATGATCCGCAACATCGGTGCGCTGCTGGTCAAAGGTGTTCCTCCCCGCGACATCTTCACCCAGCACATGGCCAGGTACACCTCACCCACCAAAGGGAAGGACGGCACCAGCCACTTCGGCGATCTCGACAATCTGCACATTGTTTCCCCCATTTCCATGCTCGGCGACCTCATCCCGGTCATGACCGGCGTGGCCATGGCCGGCCGCTACCTCGGGCAGAAAATCGTGGCCATGACCTGGATCGGCGACGGGGGCAGCTCGACCGGGGTGTTCCATGAAGGCCTCAATCTTGCGGCTTCGCAAAAGGCCGCGCTGGTGCTCATTCTCGAAAATAATCAATGGGCCTACTCCACCCCCGTCGGGCGCCAGGTCCCGCTTGAAAATCTCGCCGATCGCGCCAAGGCCTACGGCATTCCGAGTTATATCGTCGATGGCAACGACGTTGTCGCCGTTTACACCACCGCAAAAGAAGCAGTCGAACGCGCACGCGCCGGCGAAGGCCCCATCCTCATTGAAGCGAAAACATTCCGACGCCGCGGCCATGCCCAGCACGATCCTGCCGAATACGTTCCGCAAGAGCAGCGCGCCTACTGGGAAAAGCGTGATCCCATTCGTCTGTATGAGAAATTCCTGAACGAAGAAAAACTTCTCGACGCCAAGGGCCAGAAGGAGATGGAGGATAAAATCAGCGCGCTCCTTGAAAAGGACCGCGAATTCGCGGAAAACTCTCCCATGCCCCCGCCGGAATTCGCCTCAGAAGGCGTCTATTGCAGCGGCCCGGACTGCCACGACCTGAAACCCAGGTGGGAGCGCCCGGTGAACGAGCTCCTGCCGCCCAAATCCGGCGTCGAACCGGTCTGGCTTGTCGAAGGATTTGGCCGCGGCACGGTTTCTTCCGGCGACCGGGCGCCCCTTCATTTCGGCGACGTTCCCGCCGGCCAGGAAAAGCCGGCCGTGGCGGCGAAAGCGCCGGCAACAAAAGCCGCGAAGAAGTCGGCGCGAAAAAAATCGGTCAAGAAAGGCAGCCGCTGATCATGGCTCCCATCACCTTCCTCGAAGCCATCCGCCAGGCAATGTTCGAAGAAATGGCCGCAGACCCGAGTGTCGTTCTCATCGGCGAAGATGTCGGTGTCTATGGGGGTGCCTTCAAAACCAGTGAAGGCCTGCTCGAAAAATTCGGTTGGGAACGGGTCATCGATACACCCATCAGCGAGAGCGCCATCATCGGCGCGGCTTGCGGCATGAGCTACCTCGGCCTGCGTCCCATCGCCGAAATGCAGTTTATCGACTTCATCGCCTGCTGTTTCAACCAGCTGACCAATTTCGTCGCCAAGGGCCATTACCTCTGGAACGCCCCCGCGCCCATTGTCGTCCGCGGCCCCTCCGGTGGTGGTGTGCACGGCGGCCCGTTCCATTCCGCCAATCCCGAAATGTATTTCCTGCATACCCCGGGTCTGAAAATTGTCTATCCTTCCACGCCCTACGACGCCAAAGGTCTCCTCAAGGCCAGCATCCGCGATAACAATCCGGTGCTCTTCTTTGAGCACAAATTCCTGTACCGGCGCATCAAGGAAGAAATTCCCGCACTCGACTACGTCGTGCCGATCGGCAAGGCCATCGTGCGGCGCGAAGGGAAACACCTGACCATTCTTTCCTACGCGGCCATGATGCACACCGCACTCGAGGCTGCCGAAGCTCTCGCCCGGGAAGGCATTGAAGCGGAAGTCATCGATTTGCGGACCCTGCTTCCCCTCGACGAAGAGACCATCCTGCATTCGGTCAGAAAAACCAACAAGTGCCTGGTGGTTCACGAAGACACCAAGACCGGCGGAATCGCCGGTGAAATTGCCGCCATCCTCGCCGAAAAAGCCTTCCACGATCTCGACGGGCCGCTCGTCCGCGTCACTTCTCTCGACACGCCGGTCCCCTACGCCCCCACTCTCGAAGAGGCCTTCCTCCCCAACGCCCAAAAGGTCTTCGCCGCCGCCAAAGCCCTGGCGCGCTTCTAGCGGGCCAGGCGCACGCCAGATCCGGCCGCCTTCAGGCGCTCGCGTCTTGCGCTCCTTCTTTGCGGGCCCCTGCCCTCATTCTCAAGAAGGCACTCTCCTTTGCCCCCGGCCGTTATTCTTTGAGAGCGTTCCGGCCAGAATTGTCGTTCGTTCTCCCGCCACGATCTTAAAATTCTCTTGTGTGAGGCGGCGCGCGCATCGGGGACCCCCCGGACAGTGCCTGCTGTTTCCGTGCACAGGCCGCAACCGACGGCCAGGTCAAATTCGTATCGATACCCTTCGATCGGATCGTGGGAGGAAGTGTCGTGGATCTGACAAAAGCAGTCCTCGCAGTGTTGTTCCTGTCTGGCATTCCTGCCGCGGGTCTTGCCGGGCCGCCAGCCGACGGCGCCGTCAGCGGGAAGGTCACACTGTCGGGAACACCTCCGAAATTCAAACCGCTGGACCTTTCAAAGGAGCCGGACTGCGTGAAAATGCACGCCGCGAACCCGCTCTTTCCCGATAACGTCGTCACCGGTCCCGGCAACTCCTTGCGCAATGTCGTGGTCTATATTTCCGCCGGGGCAACGGACAACGCTCCGGCTCCCTCGAGTGCGGTGACGTTTGACCAGCAGGGCTGCCATTACACCACCCACGTCCTGGCCTTCCGTGTCGGTCAGGAGGTGAAAATCTCAAACAGCGACCCGATCTCCCACAACATTCATCCGATCGCCAAGGTCAATCGCGAGTGGAACAAAATCCAGCCCCCGGGCACCCCGGCGTTTTCCTACGCCTACGATCACGAGGAGTTCATTCCCATCAAGTGCAACATTCACCCCTGGATGCAGGGCTATTTCGTTGTCCTCCGCACCAGCCATTTCGCGGTGACCAGTGACGATGGCCGGTTCGCTCTCCCGGACCTCGCTCCGGGCCATTACACGGTCACGGCCTGGCACGAACTGTACGGCACACAAAGCAAAGAGATCACCGTCGGCGCGGGCGAAACGCTCTCGCTCAATTTCAATTTCACTGCCAAGCCCTGATCGGAGGGACTGTCTCCCCGGCCAGGAATGTTGTAGTCTTGGTCCGGTCAGACGCCTTCTTCCATGAAAAAAATCGCCGTTGTCCTGCTCTTCTCTTTTCTGGCCGCCGCCACCACCTTTGCCGAGCGCCCCCGCTGGACCGAACAGCAGGCCAACGACTGGTACGCTCGCGAGCCTTGGCTCGTCGGCAGCAACTACATCCCCTCCACAGCCATCAACGAACTGGAGATGTGGCAGGCCGACACCTTCGATCCCCAACGCATCGACCTGGAACTCGGCTGGGCTGAATCGATCGGCCTCAATAGCATGCGCGTCTTTCTGCACGATCTCCTCTGGCAGCAGGATGCCCCGGGTTTCGAGAAACGTCTCGACACGTTTCTTTCCATCGCCAGCAGGCATCACATCCGCATCCTCTTTGTGCTGTTCGATTCCTGCTGGGACCCTCATCCGCAACTCGGCAGGCAGCGCGACCCGCGTCCAGGCGTCCACAATTCCGGCTGGGTGCAGAGTCCCGGCGCAACCGCGCTCGCCGATCCCGCCGCAATCCCGCGCCTTGAAGGCTACGTCAAGGGTGTCGTCGGCGCCTTCAAGAATGATCCGCGCATTCTCGGCTGGGATGTCTGGAATGAACCGGGCGCCACCAATGAAGGCAGTTACGGAAACCAGGAGCCTGCGAACAAAGTGGACCTCATCGTAGCGTTGCTCCCGAAAGTATTTGCCTGGGCCCGCGAAGCCGAGGCCTCGCAACCGCTCACCAGCGGCCTCTGGGAGGGGGACTGGGCTCGGCCAAAAAAACTCGGCGCCTTACAGACCATCCAACTCGAGCAGTCCGACGTTTTATCTTTCCACAACTACAGCAAGCCGGCGGATTTCCTGAAGCACCTCGAAGAGCTGCAGAAATACCACCGCCCCCTGCTGTGCACCGAATACATGGCCCGGCCGGAACACAGCACTTTCCAGGGTATTCTGCCCATCGCCAAGAAATACAAAGTCGCGGCGATGAACTGGGGTCTGGTCGCCGGCAAAACACAAACCTGGCTGCCCTGGGACTCCTGGGAAAAGCCCTACACCGACCGCCAGCCCAAGCAGTGGTTCCACGAAATCTTCCGCACCGATGGCACGCCCTACCGCCAGGAGGAAGTGGCTTTCATCCGCAAGATCACCGCGCCAGCGGGCAATTGACCAGTCTTCTGGCCCCGACAGACCGAGGCGCCGCCCGGTGGGCATCCGTTCGTCGAGCAGTTCCTTTGCCAGGCGATTCTTCTCTTTGGACTGCGGTTGATTTTCTGGTTGCACCCCAAGAACGCTCGGAACTTCGAACGAGCCCACTTTCCCATTCCTCCCCCGCTTTCCGTCACTGCGGTTTTGGCGGTAAACTATTAGGGTTCCGCGGTTCACGCCGAGAGCGCCCCGGTTGGCCGCCAGTTCCACTGGGCCTGGTTAGCTCGCAACGCAAGGAGAAGACTCCCATGGCAGTTGACGTGGTCATGCCCCAGATGGGCGAAAGCATTTTTGAAGGCACCATCACCAAGTGGCTGAAAAAGCCGGGTGACAAGGTCGAGCGCGACGAGCCGCTCTTTGAAATTTCTACCGATAAAGTGGATGCGGAGATTCCCTCTCCCTCCGCCGGCATCCTGAAAGAGATCAAGATTCCGGAAGGACAGACCGTCCCGATTCAGACAGTGGTCGCGGTGATCGACGGTGCCGGTTCGGCAGCTGTTGCCGCTCCGACTGCATCCGCCCCCGCCAAGGCACCCGCTCCCGCCGCGGCACTACCCGCCGCTCCCGCTCCGGTCGCCCCTCCTTCCGCACCTGCTGCGGCAGCCTCCGCGCCTGCTGCTCCCGGTAGCGGCTCCGAACGCATTCACTCTTCTCCTCTGGTTCGCCGGCTCGCCAAAGAACACGGCGTTGACCTTACCTCGCTCGAAGGCACCGGCGCCGGCGGGCGCATCACCAAGCAGGACATGGAAGCGGCCATTGCGGCGCAATCGGGCGCAAGCCCCGCTTCCGCACCCTCCGCGTCGGCCCCGACGGCCACGGCGCGTCCAACACCCCCGCCTCCGCCCCCGCCGCGGCGCCCGGCCTAGCCGCAGTCCACGGCAGCCAGTTCCTTCCTGCCCTGCAGGTTGCTGTCCCCCGCGAACGTATGTACTTCGGTAACTATGAGATTCAGCCGCTCAGCGTTATGCGCCAAAAGATCGCCGAACACATGGTGGCGTCCAAGCACGTTTCGCCGCACGTCTACTCGGTCGACGAAATCGACATGACCAAGATCGCCGCCATCCGCGCCAAGTCCAAGGAAGAATTTGAAAAACGTTACGAAACAAAACTTACCTTCATGCCGTTCTTCGTCAAGGCAGCGGTTGCCGGGTTGCGCGCTTACCCGACGCTCAATGCATCTCTGGACGGCACCAACGTGGTCCTCCACAAGGAGATCAACATCGGCATGGCCGTGGCTCTTGATTGGGGCCTCATCGTTCCGGTGATCAAGAACGCTGACGAGAAGAACTTGCTCGGCATCCAGCGCAACCTGAACGACCTGGCCGAGCGCGCCCGCTCGAAAAAACTGAAACCGGAGGAAGTGCAGGAAGGCACCTTCTCAATCACCAATCCCGGTGTCTTCGGCGGCCTGTTCGGCCTGCCGGTGATCAGCCAGCCAAACGTAGGCATCCTCGGACTCGGGGCCATCGAAAAGCGTCCGGTGGTCATCAACGATTCCATCGCCATCCGTTCGATGTGCTATGTAACGCTGAGCTACGATCACCGCGTCGTCGACGGCGCCGTCGCCCACCAGTTTCTCCACAAGGTCAAAGAGACCTTGGAAAACTGGTCCGAACCGCTCGTCTAGGCAGTCAGCAAGAAACATCGAGCAGCAAGTCCGGGAGCCCATTCTGCGCGGGGTGGCCGGTGAAAAACTGCCGAACCCTGCCGGACAGGAACGATCCACTGTTTGCCGTTCTGCAGGATTGAAATACCGGAGTAGCTATTGCCATCGGCAATCGCCCCTCTGCCAACCGCATTTGCTCCCCAGTTTTGCTGACCGCACGAGCTTCTTTGCCGACCTTGAGCCCGCTCCCTCCCGGTCCACCCCCACACAAAAAAAAGGCCCCCCGAAAAGAGCGGAGGGCCTGTTTCGAACTTGTTGGTGGTTTAGCGGCGACGCTTTTTTCCGGCCTTCTTGGCCGCCTTCTTTGGTTTGGCCTTGGCTTTTGGTTTGGCCTTGGCTTTCTTCTTGGCCGCCTTTTTCGCTGGCTTTTTTGCCGCTTTCTTGGCCGGCTTCTTGGCTGCCTTCGGAGCGGGTGGTTTGGGTGCGGCCTTGGCTGCAGGACGGGCCGGCGCTTCTTCTTCGGACTCTTCCGCGGGTTCCTCTTCCACGGAGAGAACCTCCTCTTCTTCGATTATGGTCTCGCCGCCCAGCTCATCGTCTTCCTCCAGCCGCGACAGCTCCTCATCCTCTTCAAACTGATCCTTCTCGAAATCCATACTCTCCTCCCCTGGGGGCTCCTTCTTACCCGGAATCCTTTTGCTCTGATAACGCATTGTAAGCCGGAGATGACCGCGCTCCGTCCTTGCGCTTTGTTATCCCACTCCAACGTGCTTGTCAAGCGTTCTGCGCACTCTACCCCCCGGACCGCCCAAAATTCCGCCCCCCTCTTTACGGGCGATCGTCCGGGCTGCTCCTCTGGCCCTAGTTCTTGGTCTCGGCCGTGCCCCCGGTGGCCTTTTTCTTGGTGGTCCGCTTGGAGGACTGGTGCACGGTCTTCGTTTCCGGGCCGCCCCCTACCGTATAAATCCGCAGTACCATTCCGCGGCTCACCTTACCGGTCTTAAGGCTGTTCCACTTCTTGACGTCCTCCGAGGTTACGCTGAACTGGTCGGCAATTCCTCCGAGCGTGTCCCCTTTCCTGACCCGGTAACGTACCAGCCGTGCGCGGGTCTCCTCGACCGGTTGGGTTGCCGGAATGATCAGTTTCTCCCCCGGCGTCAGTTCCGTGCCTTTTTCGAGATCGTTGGCCTCGGCAATCGCCGTCGGAGTCACCCGGTAGGTCTTGGCGATCGACGTCAACGTTTCCCCGGCTTCCACCCGATGGCGCCTCCAGCTCACCCATTTGTCTGCGGGGATGTCGGCAATCTCTGCCGAAAACTTTTCCGAAGTTCCCTCGGGCAAGTGCAGCACAAACTCCGGGTCGTCCGGAGTGATCATTCTTAACAGCGAAGGATTCATGGTCCGCAGCGTGGCCACGTCCACATCGATCGTCTCCGCCACCAGCCGCAGATCGATCGCCCGCCCGGGCTTCACCGTGTCGGTGTCCACCGGTCGGTCCGGCTCCACGGAAATCCCGTAGTGGGGTGCATCCTTGGCAATCAGCGTCAGCGCCAGGATGATGGGGACGTAATTCTTGGTTTCCTTGGGCAGGACGTTGCGCTTGTACAGCTCCCAGAAGTCGGCGTAGCCGGTTCTCTCGATCCCCTTTTGCACGTTGCCGGGCCCGCAGTTATAGGCCGCCATCGCCAGGTACCAGTCCCCGTACAGCCCGTACAGATCACGCAGATGCTGCGCCGCCGCCCGGGTGGCCTTCTCCGGGTCCAGGCGCTCGTCCACCCACCAGCTGCGCTTCAATCCGTATTCGTTTCCCCGCCATTGCACGAACTGCCAGATGCCTCGTGCCCCCGCCCGCGAAAGCGCCAGAGGCTGGAACGCGCTCTCTGCCTGCGCCAGATAGATCAAGTCCTGCGGCACGCCCTCATCCTTCAAAACCCGCGCAATCATCTCCTCATACTTTCCTTTGCGCCGCAGCCCGGTTTCGACGATCGCCCGTCCGCGCGGCGTTTGGAAGAAATTCAGATAGGACATCACGACGTCATTCACGGTCAACGGCAGGTCGTGCGAAACGCTCTTGGCCGCCTCCTCGGCCCGCTCCTTGAGCTTGGGGTCCACAGGGAAGGTCATCTCGGCGACTTCATCGATGGCCGCAGGCACCGCCGGGGCCTCGGAAAACCCGTCTCCGGCGCGAAATGCCTGTAATTCATAGGTGTAGACGGTATCTGTGACCTGTTGGAAGAGCTCGCGCAACTTCGGATCGCTGTTCGGGTCATACCCGCTCTCGAGCATCCAGTCGACCGCGTCATCGAAATCCCGCCTCGCTGCTGCCAGGTGCCCGGCCTTGTAGTTCGCTTCCCCGGAAGAAAACTTGATCCTGACCTGCTCGATTAAATAGGGGATTCCGCCGGGCGGCTCGGGCAGAAGAGAGACCGTCAGGTCCGGCGAAATCTGCGGCAGCGGCAGCTCGCCAACCTGTGCCACTTGTGGCCGCTCGGACGGGGCCGGAGCGAGCGCGGGAACCTTGGCGGTTGCCGGTTTCTTGGCCGCGTCATCGCAGCCGCAGAGCCAGGCGAGTGCCAGGACCCCACATCCCGCGCTGAGCGCTGCCCGTCGTATGGCCAATCGACGCATCTCCCTATGGTAAGAAGGCCGCTCCGTTCCGGTCAACGCATTCCCCTTGCTCCCCGTTCCACAACCCGCAACGTCCTCTTCCTCCCCTGGACATTTCCTCCACTTGGCCGGACAATACCGCCTCCGCTGCTTCGCGGGCGATCTCCCTGCAGATCGCCAAGTCCAGTTCTGGAGGCTCCTATGGATCGGCAACGCATCGTTTTCGCTGTGGCTTTTTGGTTTTTTCTCTCGACGGCGCTACCCGCGCAGGAAATGCATCCTGCGGCCGGCACCAGTCCGGCATTCGATCAATTGAAAGCCCTGGCCGGGGAGTGGGAGGGACACAATAGCCCCGGGATGACCGTGCATCTGACCTATACCGTGGTCTCAAACGGCAGCGTGGTCATGGAGAACCTGCAACATTCCAAGCAGGATGAGATGATCACCATGTACTCGCTCGATCAGGACCGCCTGATCGTCACTCACTATTGTGCTGCCGGCAACCAACCCACCCTGCAGACCGCCCCATCTCCGGCTGCCAACGGCAAGTACGATTTCACTTTCGTCCGTGCCGCAGGCCTCAAATCGCCGGGCGAAGGCCACATGGTCGCTCTGAGCCTGATCCTGACCGATAAGGATCACCTCACGCAAGTCTGGACTTACGAGGACCACGGCAAGTCCTCAACCGACACATTCAATTACACCCGCATCAAGTAGCGCTGGCTGGCGCGCCGTGCGCTCGCCCCGTTCTTAGGAAATGAGGATGACCTTCTGAGGGCATCCGCCGAGGATGCCCAAAGGGCTATGTGTTTTCCGAGGGTCGGCTTGCTTTGGCGTCAGCCACCTCGGAGGGGACGGGCCCCCTTACCGCGCGACGTGCCCGACGAGTTTCCGTGCGGCCATCCCGAACATCAGGCGCGTAATTCCCGTCATCAGCAGGTTCACACCCACCAGCGTGCCGATGGCCCACACCGAACTCGACGGCCACTGGAACCAGATCAGTCCGCCCAGCAGCAACGTGATAATCCCGTTCAGGAGCAGCCAGCTCGATGCTCCCTCGCCTCTCATCCGGAAGTAGGAGATCACTTCGAGCACTCCCTCGGCCAGGATGACTCCGGCCAGCACCAGCGTCAGCGTTCCGGTCGCCATGATGGTATGCGTCAGGAAGTAGAACCCGCCGATCAGGTACACAATCGCAATCAGCACCTGGAAGAGCACCTGCTTTGCGCCGCCGCCCTTGAATGCGGCAATAATGTGTCCTACGCCGCCGAAAACCAGCAACCATCCGACCAGTAGCGTCACTCCCAACCCGGCCACGCCGGGCTCGACAATTGCAAAGATTCCCAGCACGATGAACAGCACCGCCGCGGCGATGTACCACCCGGTGATTTTCTTCGCCGTCGCCAGCGGGGCCCGCAATCCTTCTCTTGGATTCGCTGTTGCCATAAGCCACCTCTCCTCAGCTCGATTTTAGTTTCTTTCTTCTTTCAAGATCTTCTCGGGCGGACGTCGCCTCCGCGCTTGCGGAGGCCTACAGACCGGCTCTTGCCGGCAAATCGGGCTCATTCTACCTTCGATCGAGCCTGCTTCCCTACTGATTCTTTTTTCTCGTCGGGCGGCCATTTTTCAGCCGTCACGCCAAAAGGAAAAAGGCCAGGGCGTGCACGCGCTGCCTCGGCGTCTCGAGGGCGGATAGCTACTTCTTCGGGGGTGGTGTGGTGGTGCTCGGCTTGGCCGTCGGTTCCTTGGCCTTGTGGTAGCCGGCCTTCTGCGCTTCGGCTTCGGTCATGTACTGGCCGTGCTTGGTCTTGCCATACCACTCGTCCCCTTCCATGTGGTACACCTTCGTTTCCGTATTCACCCACACCTTGCCGTTGCCGCCCCCCGGTGCCTGGGGGATCTTCGACGGATCCGGCGGGGGTGTTTTTGCCTTGGTTGCCGGAGCTGTTTGCGTGGACGTCGACTGCGCGCTCAGCGCGGCGCCGGCGACGAGCGTCAGCGCGATTGCAAGTGCCAACAGTTTTCCAAGTTTCATAAATCTCCTCGGTCTGCTCGGAACAGGAGCGGTCCTTCCCAGGGCTGGGTTTTTTTCAGAATATACACCCCGGCCCGATCGCCTCCAACCCTTTTCCTGGCCCGCCGGGCGGCCGCTGCCGGGAAAGGTGAAGATGAATCGGGAGATCTCTCCTCGATCGCCTCCGATGATATGCGCCACAGGAGCGTCAGAATCGCAATCCTCCAGAACCAGCAGCGCTCGACCGTTCCACACCGCGAACGTGCGGTCGTGAAAGACGGCTCGAACTTCGGTCGTTTCTGCCGTACGCACTTCGACCGGATTTGCCGACTGCGCGAGGCAGTCCGCCGCGCAGGCCGTCCGCAGAATTGCGGGAAAAGCGAGCCAGGGTAACTGTCCCATGCGGCACCCACGCGACCCGGGCGTTCCACTTGCCATGAGACGCTCTGCTGAGCGGCAAGGCGGCCTGCCAGCGCGGAGCGATTTACCGGTCGTCGAACGCTTTGCCCAGTTCCCGCCAGTTGATCAGGATGAACCCCTGGTCCTTCAGGAACGTCCGGAATGCGGGGCTGCGCACCAGGTCCAGGTCATTCTGCCGCCACGCCGCACCCCAATCGGGATGATCGAACGTGGCGCCCTGCATCTCCGCGTCGTTGTGCGCCAGGTGGACGATCAGCTGATACGTGCCGGGCGGAAGCGGCGCTAACATTTTCTTGTAGGCCTCGAGCCATTCTGCGCTCGCCACGCCAGGCCTGATTTCGAGGACCTGGTCGAGAAGGATCGTCTTCGGCCCGAGGTGGAACCGCGAAAGATCCGTACCGCGCCCCGTAGGCTGGCGCGCAAGAAGGGCCGGAAGTCGGTAGGCTTCGGCGGTGGCCAGATAGACGCGCAGGAGATCGTCGGTCGCGACGATGGTCCCCATATGGGTGTCCAGGTGCGAGAGCCGAATGCCGGCAGCGATGGCCTTGTCGATTTGAGCGTGGGTCTCGATTTCGACATCGGACATCTTGGCGTGCGTCGCGACGTATTCGGTCGTGAGAGGGAGATAGCCGGCAGAGTCGATGAGACTCGATCCTTTCGGTTGCGGGGAGACCGGCGGCCAGCGGTATCCGGTCCAGTCGGCGTTCAAAGCGAGATGGACGCCGAGATCGGCGCCCGGATGCGCTTTGGCCCACCGGGCGACTTCGGGAAACCAGGGGCACGGAACCAGGATGCTGGCGGAAGTAATCCATTGATTTTCAAAGGCTTCCTCAATGGCCGTGTCGACCGAGTGCATCATGCCGAAGTCGTCGGCATGAATGATCAGGAGGCGGGAATCGGCGGGATAGCCAAGACGCTCGGCGAGAGACGGGGAGGCCGGTGGGGGCGGCTGCTGTGCGGAAGAGACAAAGGGAAGGGAAAGGAGGCTCGCGACGAGCAGGGGGATGCAGGGTAAGATCTTCATGGGTGGCTCCTCGGAGCGAGGAAGTGAACAGCAACTATAGACCGATCGTCCGAACCCTACAAGAACCAGCCGGAGCGTTCGCCACCGGGCCCGGAAAGAGTGCGTGAATTATTACAACCTGTTCATACCCAAAGGCTTGCGGCTTTTACAACCCATTCACATTTCTGTTACATAGGCGTCACCACACGTTTTCACCTCCTTGTCACAATACCCCTGACTCGCAACGAGTTTCGAGGTGCCATAACCTGACCATGGCTATCGCAATAGAGCGCGCTACGGTAAACTGCTACCGATGCGAACACCCGCGCGAGAGCTGTATATGAAGCGCATCCTGATCATTGAAGACGACCGAGATATCGTCGAGTTGGTGCGCTACAACCTTGCCAATGAAGGTTTTCAAGTCTCCGCCGCCTTTGAGGGCCATAGCGGTCTGGCCACACTCAAGAAATCTCCGCCGGATCTGTTGCTGCTGGACCTGATGCTTCCGAAAATGTCCGGACTGGACATTTGCCGGGAGATCCGCAAGGAAGAATCGCTGAACCGCCTGCCGGTGCTGATGCTTACGGCGCGAGGCGATGAGGCCGACCGCGTGGTCGGTCTGGAAATGGGCGCGGACGATTACGTGACCAAGCCGTTCAGCCCCCGCGAGCTGATTGCCCGCGTGAAGGCGTTGCTCCGGCGCGCCGAGCCTCCGGCCGATGCACCGCGCATCCTCGAAATCGGCAGGCTGGCGATCGATCCGGCTTCCTACCGGGTCAGCCATTCCGGCAAGCCGGTGCCGCTCAGCACGCTCGAATTTAGACTCCTCTATTACCTCGCCTCGCGGCCGAATCGCGTATTTACTCGGGATCAATTGCTCGATGCCGTGTGGGGCACGGACCGCTTCGTGACGCCGCGCAGCGTGGATGTTTACGTGCGACGGCTGCGGGAAAAAATCGAAGCCGATCCGGAAAATCCCCTGCACCTGAAGACGGTGCGCGGCGCGGGGTACTTGTTCGAGACTCGTGCAGCGTAAACTCTTCGGGAAACTGGCGCTGACTTTCCTCGCGCTGTTGCTGAGCGTGTTGCTCGCGGTGGATTTCCTTGCCGAGCGCGCGCTGCGAACCAGTTATGAAAACGACAGCTACAACCAGTTGAAGTCCCTGGCGAGAGTGATGCGGCTGCATCCGCCACCGCTCAACACCGCTACACCCCAGACCCCCGATGAAATCGCTGCGCTGAACACCTGGGTTGCTGCAAACGGGTCGGCGGGAGTGCGGGTCACCGTGATCTCCTCCGACGGTCGGGTGCTGGCCGATTCGCAGTCGGAAACTGCGACGATGGAAAGCCATGCGGATCGTCCGGAAGTTCAGGAGGCGCTGCAGAGGGGCGAGGGGCGCTCGTTGCGGCAAAGTGTATCGCTGCGCATGACGCTGATGTACTACGCGGTGCGCGTGTACCTCGCCGGAGACGTTCCGCTTGTCTTGCGGCTGTCGCTGCCGATGGATGGTTTCAACGGGCAGCTGTGGAATTTCCGGCGCAATTTGTGGCTGTGGTCGCTGCTGATTTACCTGCTGTCCGGCGCAATTGCCATGATCATGTCGCGCGCCTACACCGAACGGATCGAAAGGCTGCGGGAGTTCTCGCGCCGGGTTGCCGAGGGAGACTTCCGGCCGCTGCCTGCCGATGGCAAGGGCGATACGCTCGAAGCGCTCGGGTCATCGCTGAACCAGACCGCGTCGCGGCTGGACCGTACGATCCGCACGCTGACCGAAGAACGCAATCTTTCCTCGGCCATTCTGGGTTCGATGGTGGAAGGCGTGGCGGTTGTCAATGGCGGAGAGCGTTTGGTATTCGCCAACCCCGGTTTTGCGGCGATTTTGGGCTTGGATGTGCCGCCGGTCTCGGGCAGCTCGTTGCTCGAAGTGGTTCGCCAGACCGAGTTGATTGAGGCGGTGCGGCGAGTGCTGGCCGGCGAACCGCGCGTTGAGGCGGAAATCGTTACCGGTACACTGCGGCAGCATTATTTTGCGGCGACGGTCGCTTCGGTGCGGGCCGGTGAGACGTCCGGCGCCGTGATCGTGCTGCACGACATTACGGAACTGCGGAGACTCGAGCGCATCCGGCGGGACTTTGTGGCCAACGTTTCGCACGAGTTCCGCACGCCGCTTACCGCCATCCAGGGGTTCGCGGAAACCCTGATTGGCGGGGCGATTGACGATCCGCAGAACCGCGGCCGATTCCTGGCCATCATTCTCGAGCATTCCCGTCGCCTGGCCCGGCTTACCGAGGACCTGCTGCGACTTTCGCAGATGGACGCGGAACAGTTGTTGCTCGAAATTCGTGCCGTCAGCGTCTCCCAGCTGATCGAAGCGTGTTATGAAACCGCGCAACGGCGCGCCGCGGAAAAAGACCTGTCGCTGTCGCTGAACGTCCCGAGCCAGCTCCCCGAGGTTGCCGCAGACATCCGCCGGCTTCAGGAGGTCCTGCAGAACCTGCTCGATAACGCCATCCAGTACACATTGCCGGGCGGAAAAATCGTGCTGAGCGCAGAAGCCCGCGGCGATGAAGTTATTTTCAATGTGGCCGACACCGGCATCGGCATTCCGCAAGCGGACCAGCCGCGGATTTTTGAGCGTTTCTATCGGGTGGATGTGGCGCGGTCGCGGGAAGCGGGCGGAACCGGTCTGGGCCTGTCCATTTCCAAGCACCTGGTCGAGGCCCACGGCGGGCGGATCTGGGTCGAGAGCGAAGTTGGCGCCGGGTCCAAATTCTATTTTTCGGTTCCGGTGTTTGATCCGGAACGGGCCGCGTCGCGAGCCAGTGCAAATCCGATCGGCCGGGGTTACCGCGGCGGCGCCGGCGCAAACGCCTGAGTCCTGTTTAATTTACACATTTTTACACTGCCGTGAACGGCTGGTAATAATTCTAGTGAATCCTGTAACCAGTGTGCGCAGGCTCATTTGCAAGAAGAGCCGCGCCGCGGAGGCAAGTGTGGCTACAGCAGCAGGACTGACCGAAGCGGTGTTGTACGACGTACTGGTCAACTATTTGGTATCCATGGCGCGGGTGGTCGAGAGCGCCATGAACCGCGCGCTCGATGCCATTGTCGGGTTCGATAGTGCGCGAACCGCCGGCTTGCCCGGAGAGGTGTTTCTGTTCGAGCCGCGCATCAATGAGATGGAAATCATGATCGACGAACACGCCATTCGGCTACTGCGGCGTGGTTCGTTCAGCGACGACGAATTGCGTCTGATCGTCGCGGCCTTGAAGATTACCAACGACCTCGAACGGATCGGGGACCTGGCCGTGAATCTGGCCGAGCGGGTGATCTCGCTTCGGGAAATTCCTGATGCCAAGATGCCGGAACAGCTGGCGCCGATGACCGAGGCGGTCCGTTCGATGGTCAGCCGCAGCCTCGGAGCTTTGATCTTCCGCAACGCGGACCTGGCAACCCAGGTTCTTGAAAGCGACGATGTGGTGGATCAGTACCGCGACCAGATCTTTGAGACGTTGATGCAGAACATGACGGAGAACGCGGCGCTGGTCACTCCGGGAATGCAATTTGTACTGGCCACCCGGCACTTGGAGCGCATTGCCGATCACGCGACGAATATCGCAGAAGACATTATTTTCTGGGTGCGCGGGCTCGACGTGCGACACGGCCGCGGCTTGATGGTGTGCGCGGAGCCGCAGGAAACCATCTCGGAGGTCGGGGAGAAGGTCACCGAGAATTCATACCACCTTCATTCTGATGTGACTCCGGACTGCGAAACTCAGCGCGTTTGATCTTCACTCCAAATCCTACCTCGGGGACCGGCGCACCCCTGGTGCCGGTCCCCTTCTCCTCCCTCCCCTGAAACCGAGTCCAGGCATCCCCTTGACCGAGCCAGCGAGTCAAACTAAGGTAGGGAAACGACCGATGCGGCATGAACACACCTCGCGGCGGAAGATCCGGCTGCCCGGCTGGAGACTATGCCTTTGTGTGCTGCTGGTAGGATTGATTGTTTACAATCCATTCTTGGCCCTGCACGGGACCGCGGGCAGTAGCTGCTACGAAAAATTGGCAAGCAATCGAGCGACGATTGGTTCGTCGGAACTGCAGCATTTCACTCCGGTCTCCAATCCCGACGAACTCGCAGAAGTCTCGGTAGAAGTCATCGCGACTGAGCCTGCCGTCCAAGTCCGGGCGCATCAGCCCGGGCTGATCCAACCCGAAGTCGCTCCCGCGCAGCCAGAGAGATTCGCGAGCCTCTGGTTCCGTCCTCCCCCCACGCTGTAAGACGCGGCTCGATTCCACAGAGGACTACCAGCAGACCGGTGAAGGCCGGTGGCTCGAAGGCACAGAGAGCCCATTCTATTTCCCCTAACCGGAGTGCGCGGCAGAGCGGAGCAAACCCTCCGTCCGGACCGCGGTCAGGAAAAGGACATGACCGGAAAAAGACAATGGTGGGTCGCGGGGCTGGTGCTTTTGGGGCTGCTGCTGGCGTGGGCGGTGGTTCGCCATGCAAGACTCGAGGCGGACAGCTCGGACCCCACCCGAGGAAAGGGCAGTTTACCTGTGGCGGCGGTCGTGAAAGTCGAAAAGCACAGCCTGGGAGTCGCCCTGAAGCTGGCGGGGGCCTTCAAGCCATTTCAAGACGTCGATCTCCACGCGAAAGTGGCGGGGTACATCAAGAATATCTACGTTGACGTCGGCTCGCACGTGACGGAGGGGCAAACGCTGGCCGTGCTGGAAGTGCCGGAATTGCGGGCGGAGCTGGCCGGGGCGGATGCTTCGGTACGTCGATCGAAAGAGGAGATCCGGCGGGCCGGGGACGATGTGAAGCGCGCCAAGTCTGCGCACGCCGCAGCCCATTCCCTGTATGAACGGTTGCTGCAGGCGTCGGAACAGAGAGCCGGGCTGGTCGCGCAACAGGAAGTGGATGACGCGCAGGCGAAAGATCTTGAAGCGGAAGCGCAGGTGGCGAGCTCGGAAGCGTCGCTCGACGCCGCGCAGCAGGCGCTCGAGGTGGCGGAGGCCAACCAAAGGCAGTACACCGCACTGTCCGACTACACACGAATTACCGCGCCGTTTGCCGGAGTCGTGACGGTACGGTACGCCGACACCGGATCGTTGATCGCGGCCGGGACATCGTCGAGCACGCAATCTGAGCCGGTCGTGAGACTGGCACAGATCTCGGTACTACGGCTGGTGCTGCCGATTCCGGAATCCATCGCCGGCGAGATACGGCTGGGAGACCCGGTGAAGGTGCATGTCGAAGCGCTGCATCAGGAGTATGTCGGAAAAGTTTCCCGTTTCGCCGATTCCTTGGATCCGCAGACCCGGACGATGGAAACGGAAATCGATTTCCAGAACGCAGATGGAAAACTGCTCCCCGGAATGTACGTGGAGGCCACGGTCGCACCGGCGGCAGCCAAAGACACGCTGGCCGTGCCCTTGGAAGCGGTGGATCGGGAGGGTGCGGAAGGAACAGTGCTGCTGGTCAACGCGCAAAACGTGCTCGAGGAGCGCAAGGTTCGCCTGGGACTCGAGGGAAGTACGCGCATCGAAGTGCTTTCGGGCCTGCTCGAGGGCGAGCGAGTGGTGGTCGGGAGCCGCAATGAATTTCGTGCGGGCATGAAGGTGACTCCCAAGGAAATTGAAGTGGCACGACCCGGCGTGGCAGGAGCGAACTGATGCCAAAGTTCGCCCTGGCCTATCCCTATTTCATCCTCATGATCTGCCTGGTCGTTGCCGTGGTGGGGGTCACCACCTTGGTGCGCATGCCGGTCGATCTGTTTCCGGAAATCCACATTCCGGTTGTGGTGGTGGCAACGTTCTACGCGGGCATGCCCCCGCAGCAGATCGAAGGGGATATCACCAATACGTTTGAACGCTTTTTCACGCTAGGCAGCAACATTGACCATATCGAGTCGCGTTCGCTGACCGGCGTGAGCCTGATCAAAATCTATTTCAAACCCGGAACGGACGCCAACGCCGCGCTCAGCAACATCGCCAACCTGGCGATGGCCGATCTGAGGCGCTTGCCGCCGGGAACACTGCCTCCGGTGGTGTTGAAATTCGATGCCTCGAGCCTGCCGGTCTGTCTGATTACCCTAAAAGGCCAAGGACTGAACGAAACGCAACTGAAGGACCTGGCGCAATTTCAGGTGCGAAACCAGGTGGCCAATGTGCAGGGCGCCTCGGTGCCGCAACCGTTCGGGGGAACCTATCGGCAAATTCAGGTGTTCGTTGATCCGGTAAAACTCGAGGCGCACCAGTTGAGCCTGATGGACGTGGTGCACGCCATCAATGATTCCAACCTGATCTTGCCCGCGGGCGACGTGCGGATCGGAAACCGGGATTACAACATCTACGCCAACAGCCAGGTGCCGAAGCCGGAGGACATCAATCGCATTCCGTTAAAGACGGTCGGACTGGGATCGGTGATGGTGGCGGATGTCGGCAAGGCGGAAGATGCGGGTGCCATCCAGACCAACATCGTGCGCATTGACGGGCAGAAGTCCGTCTACATCCCGGTGCTGAAGCAAGGAGGCGACAGCAACACCATTGCGATCGTAGACGGAGTGAAGCAAGCCACCAAACATCTGGTGGACGTTCCGGATGTGCTCAGGACCGCAGTGGTGTTCGATCAGTCCATTTTCGTGAAGACGGCGGTCAAGAACCTTCTGAAGGAAGGCGGGATCGGGCTGGTACTGACGGCATTGATGATCCTGCTGTTCCTCGGAAGCCCGCGGGCGACCCTTGCGGTTTTGTTGTCGATCCCGCTGTCGGCGCTGACTTGTTTGCTGATCATGAACGGGCTGGGCGGATCGATCAACACGATGTTGCTCGGCGGACTGGCCCTGGCGTTTTCACGATTGATTGACGACTCGGTGGTAGTGCTCGAGAACATCTTCCGGTTCATGGAAAACGGAATTGCACCGCGGGAAGCGGCGGAGAAAGGGGGAATGGAGGTGGCCCTGGCGGTGCTGGCGGCAACCTCAACGACGTCCATTGTGTTTTTCCCGGTGAGTTTCTTCTACGGAGTGAGCCGCTACCTGTTCGTGGATCTGGCGCTCGGTGTTGTGCTGTCGATCTTTGCCTCCTACCTTTTCGCCATGACCGTTGTGCCGCTGTACTGCGCTTACTTCATTCGTCTGGATGGCCATGGAGCCGAGAGCCACGAGAAGCAAAAGGGCCTGCTCGCCAGGTTGGTAGGCGGATTCAACGGGGCGTTTCAGCAATTGCTGCGAACCTATGAGGAATGGGTGAGCCGCGCGCTCGAGCAACCAAGGAGAACCGTGCTCCTGATCCTGGGGACCATTGCGGTGCTGGTGGCGGTGCTATTCCCCTTCCTCGGCAAGGCGTACTTCCCGAGAACCGACCCCGGCCAATTCGTCATCAATCTGAAGATGCCGACGGGGACGCGACTTGAAGTGTCGGACAAATATGTCGGGCGGATTGAGGACGACATCCGCTCGGTGATTCCGCGCCGGGACCTGGACATGATCGTTTCGAACATCGGAATCACGCCGGACCTGTCGGCGATTTACACCAGCAACTCGGCGATGCACACAGCGTTCGTGCTGGTGAGCCTCAGGGAGGACCACAAGGTCGGGAGTTACGAATACATGGAGCAGGTGCGCAGAAAGCTGGCCAGCGATCTGCCGCAGGTAAGCGCGTACTTTCAGGCCGGCGGACTGGTGGATTCGGTCATGAACCA
Source organism: Candidatus Acidiferrales bacterium (assembly GCA_963842585.1). Taxonomy (GTDB): domain Bacteria; phylum Acidobacteriota; class Terriglobia; order Acidiferrales; family UBA7541; genus Acidiferrum. The sequence goes on along the minus strand of CAWJHG010000003.1, from coordinate 113,384 downwards.
GGGCTTGCCGGCACCGCTGGATGTTCAGGTGAGCGACAACGATCTGGCCGAAGGATACGGGATTGCGCGGAACCTTGCACTGAAGTTGAAGGAGTCCAGGCGCGTCAGCGACGTGCTGGTTCCGCAGGATATCGACTATCCCGGCCTGGAACTGAACATCGACCGGGAACAAGCCAGCCTGCTGGGATTGACGCCGAAAGACGTGGTGGACAACGTGATCACCGCGCTGACCTCGAACGGCATGATTGCCCCGAGTTACTGGATCGATCCGAAAACGGGGAACAACTACATGCTGACGGTGCAATACACCAATGAAAAAGTCGGGTCCATGACCATGTCCGACTTCAGGAATATTCCCTTGCGGGCAGCGGCGTCCGCCAAATATACGCCCCTGCAATCGGTGGCGAAAATCGAGCCGATCAACACGCCGACCGAAGTGGACCACTACCAACTGAGGAGAGTCGTTGACGTCTACGTGATGCCGAAAAGCGAGGACTTGAGCGGCGTAAACAACGAAGTAAGCAAACTGGTCGGCGATCTGAAGCTGCCAAAGAACGCGAGCGTGCGGGTGCGGGGGGCGGTGGTGGGGATGCATGAATCCTTTTTCCGGTTCGGTGTCGGCCTGCTGCTCTCGGTGGTTCTGGTATATCTGATTCTGATGGCGCAATTCCGGTCGTTCATCGACCCCTTCATCATTCTGACGGCGATTCCTCCCGGCCTGGCCGGAGTGGTGCTGTTCCTGTTCGTGACCCACACCACGCTGAACATCATGTCGCTGATGGGGGTGATCATGATGACCGGGATCGTGGTATCCAACAGCATTTTGATTGTGGAGTTTTCGGGGATATTGCATGAACGGGGAATGAGCCTTGAAAAGGCGGTCGTCGAAGCGTGCAAGGTGAGGTTGCGTCCGATTCTGATGACCTCGCTCGCGACCTTGCTGGGCCTGATTCCGATGGCGCTCGGAATCGAGGCGGGCAGCGAACAATACGCGCCGCTGGCCCGGGCGGTGATCGGAGGATTGGGAGTCTCGGTGGTGGTGACGGTTTTCCTGGTTCCCGCGGTGTACCTGATCATCCACGGGCGAAAACAGTCTGGCGCAGGGGAGGTGGCATTGTGAGAAGGGCGATTCCGCTGTGGGCACTCCTGTTGTTGGCAGCAGGAACGGGCAGCGCCGCGCAACAGAGACCGAACCAGCCTGCACCTGCCTCGACCAGCACCGGCAGCGGCGGGCGTCTGCTGACCATTGGCGAAGCGGAAGCCATCGGCGTGAAAAACAATCCGCAGATTACCGTGGGGAAGTTACGCGCGATGGAGGCTCGGGAATTTGTCCGCGCGGCACGCTCCGCCCTGATGCCGCAAGTGAACTTGAGCGTGACCGCCGTTGAATCGAACCCCGGGTCGCGCATCGCGGCGGGGTATTTGACCAATCCCAGCATCTATCCGCGGGCCGCAGCCGGCGTCGGGGTGAGTCAGCTGATCACGGATTTTGGGAGAACCACGAATCTGGTTTCCAGCTCACAATTCCAGGCCAGAGCGGAAGATGAGAACGCGGTCGCCACGCGGCAACAGATCCTTCTGGCGGTGGACCAGGCGTTTTATAACGTGCTGGAGACCAAAGCGCTGATGCACGTCGCCGATGAAACGGTGAAAGCCCGGCAGGATCTGGTCGATCGGGTCGCAGCGCTGACAAACGCCAAGCTGCGATCGGATCTGGATCTGAGTTTCAGCAAAGTGGATCTGGCCCGCGCGAAATTGCTGCTGCTCGAGTCACAAAACAGCTATCAGGCTTCCCTGTCGACGCTATCGGCAATCCTCGGCTACCCGCAGATCCAGGATCTGAACCTCGTCGAGGCCGTGGCGGAACCGGTAACCCCGCCGGCTGCCGATCCATTGCCACTGATTCAGCAGGCCATCGAGCTTCGTCCCGAAATTCTGGCCTTACAGAGTGAAGTGACGGCGGCCGAGAAATTTGGAAAGGCAGAGCATGACTTGTGGTGGCCGACCGTAAACGCGATGGGCGTGACCGGTCTCGCGCCGGTGCGGGATGACCATATCTCGAGTTGGTATGGAGGAGTGGGAGTAAACGTCAACATTCCGGTGTTTAATGGATTTCTGTTCAACGCCCGGGCCAAGAGCGCGGACCTCGAAACGGAGCTGAGGCGGAAGAGGCTGCAGGACGTAGAGGACAACGTCGCGCGCGACGTGCGCAACGGGTGGCTCGATACGGGCAAAGCCTACGAACGTCTCTCTCTCACCAAGCAGCTGCGGGAACAAGCAGACCTGGCACTGGAACTGGCCGACGCGCGATACAAGCTGGGACTGGGCACGATTGTCGAGTACAGCCAGGCGGAACTGCAGAAGACGGACGCGGAGTTGCAAGACACGGACGCCCATTATCAGTATCTGGTGTCCCAGATCGCCCTGGCCTACCAGATGGGTTTAAGCCGATGACCCGAACAGCGCGTACGGGGAGGGTCGCCAGAGGGCGCATTTTTGCCTTTCGACGCCTCCGGGAATATGAATGGGCATCGCTGTGTAGCATTCTTTCATAATCCATAACGTACTGAAAACAAGCAAGATATGATATCGTTGCCATGAATTGTTACGGATTATTAACACGCAATTGACATAAGCGTAAGAGTCCGTCTCTACCTTCAAACCGGGGTGTTTGCTTTTCCCAAAAGCACAGGTCCGAAATTTTTTCAAAGAAGAGAGAGGCAATGAAAAAACTTGCATCACTGACACTATCCCTGTTCCTGACAGTCGGAACAGCGTTTGCTGACTCACCGAAAGACACACCAAAGGAGGCCGACGCTCAGCCGGCGAAGAACGCAAGTGCGGCAAAACCGGCGCCGGCAAAAACCAATGCGGAGATCTCCGCGGAGATGGAAGAGTTGCGCCAGGCGCTTCAGGCGCAGCAGGAACAGCTTCAACTGTTAAAGGAAGAGCTGGCCAAGCGCGACCGTCAGATTGAGGAAGCGCGGGAAGCGGCGGCGTCGGCGAATTCACGCGCAACGGAAGCCAGTGTGAAGGCCACCGAAGCGGTTGCGACTTCGGCCGAAGTGAAGTCCACCACCACGGCACTGAATTCGTCGGTCGCGACGCTGGCAGCCAGCAACGCGGCGGCGGCGAGTGCGGCGGCGGACCCGAACGCGCCGGTTGCGGCCGCAGGACAGGCCAACACCGACGACAAGGGGCCGTTGACGATCCGGTTCAAGGGGATCAACTTGACCCCGGGTGGGTTCATCGCGGCTGAAACGGTGAATCGCCAACACGGGTTGAGTGATGACACCAATACGCAGTTCAACGCGATTCCCTACAACAACAACGCGGTGGGCAAGATGTCCGAATTTAACGCTAACGGGCGCCAGTCGCGTCTCTCCCTCTTGGCGGACAGTAAGGTTGGCGACACGAAACTCTCCGGCTACTTCGAAGCGGACTTCCTTGGCGCCGGCACAACTTCCAATAACCGCCAGAGCAACTCCTATGTGTTCCGTGAAAGGCAGTTGTGGGCACGCGCGGACATGCGCGATGGCTGGGCGGTTTCTGCCGGGCAGATGTGGAGCCTGATGGCGGAAAACAAGAAAGGCATCGTCAACCGCGATGAGTGGTTCCCGATGCAGATCGATCCGCAGTACGTTGTCGGCTTCGACTGGCAGCGCGCCTATGGCGCCCGGCTGACGAAGAGCTTCGGGGATATGTTTACCGTTGCGGCTTCGATCGAAGGTCCGCAAGCGACGATCGGTGGGCGCGGATTCAGCACGTACACCAACACCTCAGCCACCGGCGTTGTTACCACCTACCAGAACTTCTGGGAGTTTGCTCCTGGAGCGGGCGGCGGTCTGTTCAACGCGTTTGACACCACCGGCTATTCGGTGAACAAGGCTCCTGACTTTCTGTTGAAGGCGGCCATCGATCCGGGATTCGGTCACTACGAAGTCATCGGCATCGTCAGCACCTTCCGGAACCGCCTCTATCCTTGCGCCGTGGTCGGCTCGACGGCCGGCAACTTCCCCACACCGGCAACACCGGTTGAGCTCGGCTGCTCTGCGAGCACCTCGCTCGCTCCGAGCGTAGCGGGCGCCACCAACGACTCCCGTACCGGCGGAGGCATCAGCGCCAGCGCGCGCGTACCGATCGTGCCCAATAAACTCAGTGCCGGAGTGAAATTCCTCTACGGCGACGGCATCGGCCGTTACGGCTCGAGCCAGCTGCCCGATGCGACCGCTCGTCCCGACGGCTCCCTTGCGCTGCTGCACGGGGCGACCTGGCTCGGTTCGCTCGAATGGCACGCCACACCGAAACTGGACCTCTATGCGTACTTGGGCGGCGAATATGCCGGCCGAGCTGCCTATGTGGGTTACCAGTCGGTGAAAATCACCAACACCCCGGCTATCCCGGGTTGCGGCAACATCGGCCAGCAGCCTTGCCCCAATCCAGGTGGGTTAACACCCGCGCCGATTCAGCCCGGCTATCCGGCACTGACGACCACCAGCATCTCGCTTTCAGGAATCGGTGGGTACGGCTCGCCGTATGCCAACAACACGGGTTGCTCGACCGAGAGCCTTCCGACTGCGACCGGTGGGCCCGGCGCGGGAGGAACGTGCGCAGGGGACACCCGCTACATCACGGAAGGTACCCTGGGCTTCTGGTATAAGTTCTACCAGGGCGAAAAGGGAAGACTGCAGTTTGGCATGCAATATTCCTACATCAGCAGGTTCGGCTGGTCGGGAAGCGAGAGCCTGACAAACACGGCGCCCGGAATTGCGCCGCATGCGGTCGACAATATGGTGCTCACCTCGTTCCGTTACTACCTGCCCTAAACGGGCACTTCCAACCATGGTCCGCCCCGTCCTTCAGGGCGCAAAAAGGGCAGCTCTTCGCCGAGCTGCCCTTTTTCACTGTGTGCCGGTCGTGTAACTGCTTGACAACAAGCGGTTTGCGAAGTCGATGAGACATATTTCTGATTTTTAACAGAGTCACTACGAGATGTAACAATTCTGTAACCTGCGCTCCTCAGACTATGTAGTTCTAAGGCAAATCAAGAAAGTTCCTGGAGAGAAATTCAATGAAACGCACGGTTATGTTGCTGGCGGGCGTCCTCGCCCTTGCGGCGATCGTCTGGGCAGAGAATCCGCTACTGATTAATGGAGCGGGTGCCACATTCCCGTATCCGATTTACTCCAAGTGGTTTGACGTATACCACCAGAAGAACGGAAACATTCAGTTCAATTATCAGTCGCTTGGCTCCGGAGCGGGCATCAAGCAGGTGACCGACGGAACCGTGGACTTCGGTGCGACAGACGGTCCGATGAATGACGAGCAGTTGAAAGCATTCCAGGACAAGCATGGATCGGCCATTCTGCACTTCCCGACCGTGCTCGGTGCCGTCGTCCCAACCTACAACGTGCCCGGGGTGAGCGCAGCGCTCAATTTCACACCCGAGGCGCTGGCCGGAATTTTCCTCGGCAAGATCACCAAGTGGAATGACCCCGCGATTGCCGGAATGAATAAAGGGGTGAATCTCCCGGCGCAGGACATTGTGGTTGTGCACCGTTCCGATGGCAGCGGCACGACCTACGTGTGGACCGATTACCTCTCCAAAGTGAGCGAAGAGTGGAACAGCAAGGTCAAGAAGTCGACTTCGGTGAACTGGCCGGTGGGCCTTGGCGGCAAGGGCAATGAAGGGGTCACCGGGCTCATCAAGCAGACCCCGGACGCGATCGGCTATGTCGAACTGATTTACGCGGTGCAGAACGGTATTCCGTACGGCGCAGTGAAGAACTCGGCCGGCAACTTCGTCAAAGCGGACCTGGCCAGTGTCAATGCAGCCGCGGCAGGCGCCGCAAAGGATATGCCGGATGATTTCCGCGTCAGTATCACCAATGCACCGGGGAAGACGGCCTATCCGATTTCGAGCTTCACCTGGTTGCTGGTGCCGGCAAAGATCCAGGACGCCGGGAAGCGCGACGCCATCAAAGGTTTTCTGAAGTGGATGCTGGCCGACGGGCAGGGATATGCGGAACCACTTTCTTACGCGAAATTGCCGAAGGAAGTGCTTGAGAAGGAAAAGAAGGCGATCGACAAGGTCCAGTAGCAACCGAAGAGAGACGTGGCAACGGCAAATCCAACCCTGAAGAGCGCGGGTCCGGCTGCGGGCTCGCGCTCTTTTCTGTCGAAGGTGCGCGACGGCGATGAGATCGCGCGGCTCATCACCTTCCTGTTCGCCGCGACGGTGGTATTGATCACGGTCCTGCTGGTTTACCAGTTGTGGGTCGGTTCGACGCTGGCGCGCCACAAATTTGGCTTGCACTTTTTCGTGACCCAGGTGTGGGATCCGGTCGAAGACCAATATGGAGCGTTGCCGTTTATTTTCGGAACGGTAATGACCTCCTCGATTGCGTTGCTGATCGCTATTCCTCTCGGCATCGGCGCATCCATATTTCTGGCGGAGATGGCCCCGGCGCGGGTTTCCGACACGCTGCAATTTTTTATCGACCTGCTGGCGGCCGTGCCCAGCGTGATCTACGGATTGCTCGGCGTGTTCATTATCGTGCCGTTGATGCGCACGGTGATCTATCCGGCGCTGAACAAGCCTTTCGGTTTTTTGCCGATCTTCAAGGGACCTTCGTACGGCGTGGGAGTTCTGACCGCGGGGATGGTGCTCGCGATCATGGTGATTCCCTACATCATCTCGGTTTCCCGCGAAGTACTGATGTCCGTACCGCGCGATCAACGGGAAGCGGCCCTGGCGCTCGGTTCAACGCGCTGGGAATCGACCTGGAAAGTGGTGGTGCCGTTTGCCAGAACCGGCATTATGGGGTCCATCTTCCTCGCGCTCGCCCGGGCGCTCGGTGAAACCATGGCGGTGACCATGGTGATCGGCAACACCCCGAAAATCAGCGCGTCGCTCTTTTCCGCGGGGGATACCATCGCTTCGGTCATTGCCAACCAGCTCCTCGAAGCCACCGGTGACCTGTACTATCAGTCGCTGGTCGGATTAGGGCTGGTGTTGTTTCTTCTCACCTTCATCCTCAACGGGATGGCGCGGCTGCTGATTGTGGTCACCACGCAAAAGGGAAGCGGGATGGGCAACCAATGAGCACGCGACTGCGCTGGAGAAAATTTGTCAGCAGTTTCATGCTGACGTTGACCGGTCTCTGCGCCCTGGTTTCGGTCTCCGTGTTGTTCTTCATTCTCGGTTACCTGGTGTTCAATGGCGGGAAATCCCTGAACTGGGCCTTCTTTACGGAACTCCCGAAGCCGGTCGGCGAGTCCGGCGGTGGAATGGCGAACGCCATCGTGGGAAGCGCAAAATTATTGTTGGCCGCCTCCCTGTTTGGCGTGCCGATCGGTTTTTTCGGAGGAATTTATCTGGCGGAATTCAGCGGGGCCAAGGTGGCTTCGGTGGTGCGTTACGCGGCTGATTTATTGAACGGCGTTCCGTCGATCGTGATCGGTATTTTTGCCTACAGCCTGGTGGTGTTGCCGTTCAAACACAGCTCGACACTGGCCGGCGCCTTTGCTCTGGGGCTGATGATGATCCCCATCACCTTGCGGAGCACAGAAGAGTTTTTAGGGGCGGTGCCGCGGATGTTGCGCGAAGGCGCCATGGCACTGGGAGCGAGCAAATGGAAAACCATCAAGACGGTGATCGTGCCGGCGGCGTATCGCGGAATTCTTACCGCCATACTGCTGGCGCTGGCGCGGGTGGCGGGGGAAACGGCACCGCTGCTGTTCACGGCCCTCGGCAACCGATTCTGGAGCCAGGGGTGGACGCAACCGACGGCCTCGTTGCCGGTGATGATCTACAACTACGCAGTGTCACCGTACGAGGACTGGCATCGCCAGGCATGGGCGGCCGGGCTGGTGCTGCTCGGGTTGATCCTGATCATCAACATCCTGGCACGGACGATCCTCTCACGGGGCGTAGCGGTGCCGAGGTCCTAGAGATGACAGCGTCATCCAATCCGGAGCTTTCCGTAAAGGTCAACCTGGCGGCAGGAGCCGCGGCGGCGAAAGAGAACGCCGCAGCCATGCCCATGCGAATGACCGTGTCCAAGCTGAATTTCTTCTATGGCCCCAAGCAGATCCTATTCGATATCAGCATGGGCATCGCCGACAAACGGGTAACCGCGCTGATCGGGCCATCGGGTTGCGGTAAATCGACGCTCTTACGGGTCCTGAACCGGATGCACGAAACGGTGGCCACTTCGCGGCTGGAAGGAGAAGTCCTTCTGGACCAGCAGAATATTCTGGCTCAGGACGTTACGTCCCTGCGCCGCCGCGTGGGTATGGTGTTCCAGCGGCCGAATCCGTTTCCGAAGTCGATCTTCGAAAATGTGGCCTACGGTCCGAGAATCAACGGGTTCAAGGGTCCGATTGCGGAAGTGGTCGAACGAAGCCTGCGCAACGCCGCGCTTTGGGATGAAGTGAAGGATCACCTGCACAAATCTGCCTACGAACTTTCCGGCGGCCAGCAGCAGCGTCTGTGCATCGCCCGAGCTCTCGCCGTGGAACCGGAAGTCTTGCTGCTCGACGAGCCTTGTTCGGCTTTGGATCCGATCAGCACGGCGAAGATCGAGGAACTACTGGTGGAACTGAAGAACCTGACTACGCTGGCCATCGTGACGCACAACATGCAGCAAGCGGCGCGGGTGAGTGATTTTACGGCGTTCGTGCTGACCGGGCAGATGATCGAGTTCAGTCCGACACCACAGCTTTTTACCACCCCAACCGATCCACGGACGGAAGCGTACATTACCGGGCGCTTCGGGTGAGGGAGCCGTCGTTTTCTGTTTATACGACTCGAATCTATGGTTAAGATGCGGATGGGAAGGCATTCATGGAACGCCACTTCGAAAAGGACCTGAATGAATTAAAAGAGCGCCTGCTCTGGATGGGCAGCCTTGCCGAGCGCGCCGTCCATCAGGCCGTGCATGCGGTACTTGAATCGGATGAGCAGCTGGCCAAGCGCGTACTGGACGAAGAGGATGCCATCAACGAGTTGCAACTGGAGATCGATGACCGGGTGGTCCAGTTGCTGGCGTTGCACCAGTTGATGGCCGCGGACCTGCGGTTCGTGCTCGCCGTGTCGCGCATCAACAATGACCTGGAGCGGATCGGTGACCAGGCGGTGAACGTTGCGCAGGGGGCGCTGCGGATTCTGCGGCACCCGCGTGTCAAGCCGTACGTGGATCTCCCGCGAATGACCGAACTGGTCGAAGAGCAGGTGAGAAGCGCGCTCAACGCCGTGGTCCGCCGCGACGTGGAGCTGGCACAGAAAGTGATGTCGAGCGACGATCAGGTGGATCATTACCGCGACCAGATTTTCCGCGAACTGCTGACCTACATGATGGGCGACTCCAGCCTGGTGTTCCCTGCCTTCGAACTGATTCTGGTGGCCAAAAACTTGGAACGGATTGGGGATCACGCGACCAATATCGCGGAAGACGTGATCTATATTGTGCAGGGCCAGGACATCCGGCACCCCTCGATCGATCGGCGTTGAGCGGGGTGCCGCCGCGGGCAGCCAGGCCACGGGCTCCGGTCGAAGCAAACGCCCGGTGCGAAATCTGCCGAAACCAGGAACACAAAGAGAAAAGGGGATGCCTCGATCCCGGGGCTTAACTCGGAACGACGGGTTCATTCTCGGATGCATGCGGGTTGCCAGGCCGCTTCCGACCGAGCCAAAGAAGCAGGGCCGCAAGCAGTGCGGCGGCGGCCGAAACTGCGGCACCCCAAAAACGGTCCCAGGTGCGCGCGAAACGCACCCGAATCCGGGAGCTGCCCGCCTCCACAGGGATGACCATCTGGTTGACATCGTCCCTTCGCTCGGCGGCGACCGCCTTACCGTTCACTTCCACTCGCCACGCCGGGTAGTTCAGAAGACGCAGGGCGATGCGGGCGGGGGCGAGCGCGTCGACTTGAATGTCCTTTTGCTCGGTCGTCCAGCGCTCTATCTGCAGGCCAACCTGTGGCGCGGGAGAATCCTCCTGTTCGGTCGGCAACGCCAGAGCGAGCACGGCATTCGGCGGAAGATCAAGGTGGTCATCCCCGAGCGGATCGTATTCGTCGGTGCCATCGAAGCCGTGTCCACTGTCGATCGCGTCGCGCTGGGCGGACATTTCATCCTCGTCCCACCACGTGTTTTCCACCAGAAAGGAGGCCAGCGGAACGGTAAGCAGCACAAGCAGGGCAACCCACAGCCAGCCGAGGCGTTTTTCTGCCACCACGGCGAGGAAGCAGGAAGCGACGAGCGCGATCACGGACATCCAGCGCCAGGGAAACTGCACAAAACGCAATTTCGGCAGGTGGTTCCAGAGGGGCGAGCTAAGCGGAAGGGTGAGCAGGGTGGCGGAAGCGCCGACGACAAGCAGCGCCAGGAACGATCTGCGGCTCCGCAGGGAACTGTCCGCGGTTGCGGAAAATCGCCGGGAGCCCAGCGCCGTGAGTGCCAGAAGCAAGAGCAAGCCCAAGGCGCAATAGGAAGCGATCCAGTTGAACCAGGTGTGTTCCGGATCGTTGATCGCGGTGAATAGGAAATTCTGGCTAGGCAGGAGACCGCTCGAAAGGGCCTGACGGATATTTACCCAGCGCTGCTCATAGGCTGCTGGCAGCAGATAGAAGGCGGCCAGGCCCAGGCCAAGAGCGAGCCCGGCCACGCCGCGGAGCAAAGGTTGCCAGGATCGCGCGGAGCAGGCCGCACAAACAAAGAACAAGGCCATCGAATAGCTGGCGATAACGCCGGCCGGGGCGTTGGACAGCCAGACTCCGGCAAAGGGAAGGGCAAAAAGAGCGATCGAAGAGAGCTTCGGAGGGGAATCGTCCAAAAAATCGCACAGCCGAAGCGCGGCCAGGAGCATCAGGGGGAACAGTGCGCAAGCCAGTTGCTCGGCGAAATCGCTGCGGATGTAAGTCATGAGCAGCGTGTTGGGGTTGATCACATAGCAACCGGCGGCGAGCAGCGCGGCTCGGGGCGTGGCCAACCTTCGTAAGAGGAAAAAAGCGCAGACTCCCGCGAGGGTCTCTACCAGAACAATAAAGAGAACCGGAACTGCAGAATCGGGAAGCAGGAGAGTGAGGGCTGCGCCAAGCATCCAGGAGAGCGGGGGATAGAAGATGAAGCGTGGTTCGCCGAATCCGTGATTGGTCCAGGCGGTCCACCGGGGGTAGACGATCCCTTCCTTCCACTGATAGGCGGCATCGAGCCAGGAGGCGGCGTGGAACTCGAAATCGTGGCCGGAAGCGGTTCCCAGCCAGAAAAAGGGCAAAACCAGAAGAGCGGAGAGCAGTAGCGACAGGCCAAGGGCGAGAAACCAGCCGGGGAGGCGTACCGACCTCAACCGACCGGAGGATGCAGGCAGATGGGTCATCAAGTGTTCATGAAATTGTAACCGGAGAGGCCCGCAGGGGGCGAGCCTTCCGGAATAGGCTCTCAACCAACCGAAATTGAGCGATAATACGGGCACTCATGAGCCTAACCACAACCAGCACGGCCGTCGAGCCCATCATCGAGGCACGAAAGCTCGAGAAATTCTATCCCCAACCGGACGGAAACAGGATCCAGGTGATTTCGCCAACGGATATCGCGATTTATCCGGGGCAGATCATCGCACTGCTCGGCCCATCCGGTTGCGGAAAATCCACCATGCTGCGCATGTTGACCGGATTGTCTCCGGCTTCCGGGGGCAGCGTGTACTGGCACGGCCAGCCGGTCAAGGAGGAATCGCCCAACGTTTCGATCGTGTTCCAGAGCTTTGCGCTCTTCCCGTGGCTGACCGTAATTGAGAACGTGGAAGCGCCGCTCGAAGCCCGCGGTCTTGCGGAGTTTGAACGGCACAAGCGCGCGCTGCGCATCATCGATGCGGTGGGGCTCGACGGGTTCGAGTCTGCGTATCCAAAAGAACTGTCCGGGGGCATGAAACAGCGGGTCGGCGTGGCGCGGGCGCTGGTGGTCGAACCGGAAGTGCTGTTCATGGATGAACCGTTTTCCGCGCTGGATGTGCTGACGGCGGAAACGCTGCGCGGAGAATTGCTGGAGTTGTGGCTCGGGAAGAAGATCCCGACGCGTGCCATCTTCATCGTCACGCACAATATTGAAGAAGCGGTGATCCTGGCCGACCGCATCATCGTGCTGGGCCGGAATCCGGCACACATTCATGCGGAATTCAGCGTAGAGCTCGCCCACCCGCGGGACCGCAAGGACCCGAAGTTCATAGAGCTGGTCGATCTGATCTATCGCGCCCTGACGCGCCAGGACCACGCCGAACACGCGGCGAGCGGCCAGCCGGGAACCGAAGGAACGGTCCGGAAAACACACATCATGCTCCCGCACACGCGGCCCGGAGGACTCGCGGGTCTTCTCGAAATACTTGTGGATCAGGGCGGACGCGCGGATTTGCACGTCCTGGCGGATGAATTGAGTCTCGAAGTGGACGCGCTTTTGCCAAGCGTCGATACCGCCGTGCTGCTTGGAATGCTGAAACTGGAAGAGGGAGACGCGATTATCACGGCCGACGGCCAGGCGTTCGCGCAAGGTGACATTCAGGAACGCAAGACGATTTTCCGGAGAGTGGTGCTCGCCAATGTCCCGCTGCTGCGACAGATGGAACAGTCGCTGAAGGCCAAGGCGGACCGCACGCTGCCGGCCGAGTTTTTCCAGGACCTGCTCGATGAACACTTCAGCGAAGACGAAGCGCGCCGCCAACTGGAAACCGCCATCCAGTGGGGCCGCTATGCGGAATTATTCGATTTTGACGCCGCCAGCGGAAAACTTACGCTAACGGAAGCCTGAACCTCCCGTGCCCTCTACCGCACCTATGACCCAGCACCAAGGACCGATCCCGCCGGCAGGCCAACGGCCGGCGGGGGCGCGCTGGGCCTACGCGTTTCTGATCGACATTGCCGTGTTCCTGGCGGTATTCGGGGTGATTTTCGGGGTGTACTCGATCGGGCGTTCCTGGCTGGGGCCGGTGCGTGTCGAAGCGGAGATTTCTCAGGACCCGCGGAGTTTGTGGGCCTACGCCCTGTATTCGCTGGTGCGTATCCTGGTGGCCTATGGGATCAGCCTGGTGTTTGCGCTGGCCTACGGCTATGCCGCGGCCAAGTCCAAGCGGGCGGAAATGGTCCTGATCCCCTTGCTGGACATTCTGCAGTCGATCCCGGTGCTCAGTTTTCTTCCCGGCGTGATGCTGGCCATGGTGGCGCTTTTCCCCAGCCGTCAACTGGGAGTGGAACTGGGTTCGATCATCCTGATTTTTACCGGCCAGGTATGGAACATCGCCTTCAGTTTCTATTCCTCGCTAAAGACCATCCCCCGCGATTTGCGGGAAGCGGCGATCATTTACCGGTTCAGCCGGTGGCAGCGATTCACGGAACTGGACCTGCCGTTCTCTACGATTGGACTGGTGTGGAACTCCATGATGTCTGTTGCGGGAGGATGGTTCTTCCTGATGGCCTGCGAGATGTTCGTGCTCGGAGACAAGGATTTCCGGCTGCCGGGACTGGGCTCCTTTCTGCAAACCGCGGCCAGCAACGGGAATACGCGCGCGATGCTCTGGGGACTAGCGATGATGGTCGGCGTAATCGTGCTGATGGATCAACTCATCTGGCGGCCGGTGATTGCCTGGGCGGACAAGTTCAAGTTCGAACAGGTGGAAAGCGGCACCACGGCGGAGAATTCCATCCTGAATTTCATCCGCAAAGAATCGTTTCTGATTCGCGGCTACCGGCGGCTGTTGCACCCGGTCGTGAACTGGCTGACGCTAAAGTTCGCGAGCGGAGCCAAGCGTGCGGCTCAATCGTTTTCCTCCGCCCAATCCAAGCAGCCGCGCCGCTGGCTTGGGTGGTTTTTTGCTGCGGTGGGCGTCGGGTTTGTGATTTACGCCGTGTATCGAACCGCGGGCGTGCTGGCTCACCTGAGCCGGCAAGACTACTGGGTGTTGCTCGAGAGTGCCATGTTCACGTTCCTGCGGGTGAATCTGGCCTTGATTCTGGGAGCGCTGTGGACGATTCCGGTCGGCGTAGCGATCGGGTTCAGCCCCAGGTTTGCGCGCTTGATGCAGCCGCTGGTCCAATTAGCCGCATCGATTCCCGCTACCGCGTTGTTTCCGATCCTGTTGCTGGTGCTGATCCGGATGCGTGGCGGCGTGGAAATTGCGGCTATGGCGCTCATGCTATTGGGAACGCAGTGGTACATCCTGTTTAACGTGATTGCCGGGGCCATGGCGATACCCACGGATTTGAAGGAAGCTGCGAAAGTATTCCGGTTCAGCCGCCTGGATCGCTGGCGCCGGCTGATTCTCCCCGGTATTTTCCCCTACCTGGTTACCGGGCTGGTGACCGCTTCGGGCGGAGCCTGGAATGCCAGCATCATCGCCGAATATTTTCACTTCCAGGGAAGGGTCGTCGAAGCTCCGGGACTAGGGAGTACCATCAGCCGGGCCAGCGATGCCGGACATTTTGACGTGCTGCTGGCTTCCACTTTAATCATGGCCTCGATCGTCGTGATGATTAACCGGCTGCTGTGGAGGCGGCTCTACCGGCTGGCCTCCACGCGCTTCAAGCTGGAAAGCTAAGGCCTAGTCTTTCGCGAGCTCCCTCGACAGGTAGTTGATCTGGCCAACATGATGGTAGAAGTGCACCACGCAGCGCAGCAACGCAGTGAAACGATTTTCGGCCTCAGGCTCGCCCACCGCCGCATAGGGCAAATTCCAATCCGTCTCCGACTGCCGCTCAATGGTCTGGATGACCAGGGCGATGGTTTCATCGAACCCGCGAAGCACATCGGCCTTTGCCGGGCGGCCGGGTTCGGTGAATTCCAGGTCACGATTTCTGAGGTAACCCGTTGCTGCGATTCGGGCGCCGATGTAATAGCGCAGATTGCCGCTGAGATGAAGCACCAGGTGTCCGACGCTGTTGCCGTAGGAATACGGGTTTCGCCAGAACTGGTCTTCAGTGAGCGGATCGACCCACCGGTGCAACTCCGCCGCCCGCATTCGGTATTCGGCCGCGAACGCTGTCGAAATGGTTTGTGTCAATTCGCCCACGATCGCACCTCGGACCGATCAGCGAGCCGCCACGGGCTTTTCGTTCTTATAGATGACGCCCTCTTTCATCACGAAGAAAACCTGTTCGGTCAAACGAATGTTCTCGAGGGGATTGCCCGGGACGGCGACAACGTCGGCGAACTTGTCGGGTTCGAGGGTGCCGACCTTGTCGGCGATGCCAAGCAGGTCGGCATCGGCCGAGGTCCCGGCCTTGAGCGCAGCGGCAGGTTTCATGCCCAGGTCCACCATCTGATGAAACTCTTCCGCATTGCGGCCGTGGGGATAAACGGCGGCGTCCGTCCCGAGTCCGATGTTCACACCCTTCGCCAATGCCCGCTGGAAGGTGCCGTGCATGGAATGGATGGCCAGATGCGCCTTGTCGGCAATCGCCGGCGGCATGTAGATGTTGCGATCGAACTTCTCCTGCAGCCCCTGGGCGGCCATGAGGGTCGGCACCAGGTAGGTACCGCGTTGTTTCATCATGTCCAAGTCCTCATCGTCGAGGAAACTGCCGTGTTCGATGGAATCGATGCCGGCGCGGATGGCACGCTTGGCCGCTTCGGCGCCGTGCGCGTGCGCGGCGGTCTTGCGGTGCAAGGCATGGGCTTCATTGACGATGGCATCCAGTTCTTCCTGCGTTAGTTGCGGAGTGTCGACGTCGTCGGTTGGGGAGAGTACCCCGCCCGAGGCGCACACCTTGATCATGTCCGCACCATACTTGACGTCCAGCCGCACGGCATAGCGCGCCTGATCCGCCCCGTTGACGACGCCGTCGAGCGGTCCTGCTTCGTGACCAAACAAGCCTTCGCGGAAACCGCCCTGGTAGTCACAGTGACCGCCGGTCGAACCAAGCGCATGCACGGTGACCAGCATTCTTGGTCCCGGAATGTCGCCATGGGCAATCGCATTGCGAAGCCCTACGTCGATGTAATCCGACGAGCCAACGTCGCGCACGGTCGTGAAGCCTGCCAGCAGCGTGATGCGGGCGTTGACGCTCGCGTCCAGAGCCCGCTCGGCAACCGTCTTTCGCAGGCTGTCCAGTTCCTGCCGATTGTAATCGTCGGAATAGGGGAAGGAGAGGTGCGTGTGGGCGTCGATGAAGCCGGGAAGAAGCGTGGCGTCGCCGAGGTCGATGACTTCGGCCCCCGGGGGAGTGGCTGCCGAGGGACCAACGCCCACAATTCGACCGCCGGTGACGACCACCAGGCCCGGCGTAACCAAGGTATCGCTCTTGCCATCAAACATGGCAACGGCTTTCAGGACGTAGGTTTTGTCGGCCGGTTTTTGGACTTGACCGTAGCCCCGCGCCCAGAAGATTGCACTCGAAAGAAACAAAAAGAGTATCGGTCTGCGCAATTCGCACTCCATTGAAGGGTGATGTGTGAGTCGATGGCAGACTCTATCGCGACTGGCTGAAAAGTCAAGTTGACTTGCGTGTTTTGTTCGGATGTGCAGCGCAAAAAAATGGCAGATCAACGGAAGCGACGAAAGAAAACAACGTGAGCCCGGTTCCCCCGATTCGGATTCGCAAGCACAATGAGGCACCGGTGCGCGCCGGCGGGGATTACATTTTGTACTGGATGATCTCGAGCCGGAGATTGCGGTACAACTTTGCCCTGGATCGCGCGCTCGAGCATTGCGCGGTGCTCGGCAAGCCGCTGGTGATCTTTGAAGCGCTCCGCGCCGGATATCCCTGGGCCAGCGACCGGATTCACCGGTTTGTTCTGGATGGCATGAGCGAGAACGCGCGGATCTGCGAACGGCGGCGGATCGCCTATTTTCCCTATGTAGAGCCGAGACCCGGCGCGGGCAAGGGCCTGCTTGCCGCTCTTGCGGAAGATGCCTGTGCGGTGGTTACCGACGAATTCCCGAGCTTCTTCCTGCCGAACATGGTCAGGAGGGCGGCGAAAAGGTTGCCGATATTGCTCGAAGCGGTTGATTCGAACGGCCTGCTCCCCATGTATGCGACAGAACAGGTTGCGCAGCGGGCTTTCGACTTCCGTCGCTACCTGCAAAAGGAGCTGCCCAAGCACCTGGACACATTTCCCCTGGCCGATCCGTTCCGGAAATCAAGGCCAGCCGAAAACGTGGTATTTTCAAAGCGGGGACTTTCCAGGTGGCCGATGGCCACGAGCATTTTTCTTTCCCGACAGAGCGATAGCCTCTCCCGCCTTCCCATCGACCATGCCGTGAAACCGGTGGCGCTCGCTGGGGGGCCAGAGACCGCGCGAGCACACCTGAAGGAGTTTTTCGACAGCAGATTTCCCCGCTATGCCAGTCACCGGAACGAACCGGAGTTGGATGTGGCCAGCGGATTTTCGCCGTACTTGCATTTCGGGCACCTCTCCGCGCATGAGATCTTTGCGGAACTGGTGCGGCGGGAGAAATGGGATCGAGGAAAACTTGCGCTGCGCTCAAGCGGCAGCCGCGAAGGCTGGTGGAATATGAGTCCCGCGGCGGAAAGTTTCCTGGACCAGCTGATCACCTGGCGCGAGGTGGGATACAACTTTGCATCGCACCGGCGGGATTACGCCGAGTTCGATTCGCTCCCTGCCTGGGTGCAAAGAACACTCGGGGAGCATGCCAGGGACGAGCGAGAATACCTGTACGACCTGGAAGAGTTTGAGGGGGCAAGAACGCACGACCCGCTCTGGAACGCGGCGCAATTGCAACTGGTGCGCGAGGGGAAGATCCACAACTACCTGCGCATGCTCTGGGGCAAGAAGATTCTCGAATGGACACCGACCCCGCAGGAAGCGGCAAAGATCATGATTCATTTGAACAACAAATACGCGCTCGACGGGCGGAACCCGAATTCCTACAGCGGAATTTTCTGGGTCTTGGGGCGATACGACCGTCCTTGGGGGCCGGAACGTCCGGTCTATGGCACCATTCGCTCTATGAGCTCGGAGAATACGGCGCGGAAACTGTCGGGAGCAGGATACATCCGGAAATATAGCGCGACGGAACCCGCGTAGGAGAGAATTTGTTTCTGAACGTTGAGGAGTCCCTCGGGCAGGATCGGTTCGGGCCCCGCGACGTCCCTTCGCGGAGCGTTCCGGGATCACTGCTTTTTTGCGGTCGATACCCGGACCGAACGGTGGCGGCTGGGTCGGAGAGACTGGAAGGAAGGCGCTTGCGCGCTTGCGGATATGAGTGAGACCTTTATCTATCGCAGCAAAATGCCCGCCTCGGCCGAGGAAGTCTATCGCTTCCATGCGCAACCGGATGCGTTGAAGAGATTGACGCCACCCTGGGAAAAGGCCCAGGTGGTCGGGACCGCCGGGAGCATCGATCGGCAGGGTTCGCGCACCACGTTGCGGGTCTCCGTCGGCCCGTTTTCTCAGGTCTGGATTGCCGAACACACGGCCTGCGAACCGGGCAGGATGTTTCGCGACACGCTGGTATCCGGTCCCTTCCGACGGTGGGAACACACCCACGAGTTTCAGGCCGAGAGCCCGGAATCGAGTTGGCTCGAAGACCGGGTGGATTATGAGTTCCCCTTCGGCTGGATTGGAAGACGGATGGGCGGGAGCTATACGCGCCGTCGGCTGCAACGGCTGTTCGCGTGGCGGCACAAAGTGACCGTCGAGGCGCTCAGAGCGCAGCAACAGGAAGGAACGACCTGAAATGACGGACCGCCTTGATCGAACCGTACTGAATTCCTACCGGGCGCAGACGGGCAAGACGCTCTTCGAGCTTTCAGAGTCGCGTCCCTTGCTCCTGGTATTCCTGAGGCAATTCGGTTGAACGTTTTGCCGCGAGGCGGTCGCCGAGCTCAGCGAACTTCGAAAAGAGATTGAATCCAGGGGAACGCAGATTGGCTTCGTTCATCTCTCAAAAGATGAACAAAAGGCGGAGAAGTTCTTTGCCCCGCACGGCCTGGCAGATTTGCCGCGCATTGCCGATCCCCAGGGAGAACTCTACCAGGCATTCGGGTTGCTGCGGGGTCGCTGGCGTCAGTACCTCAACTACGAAAGTATCTTGCGCATGCTGATTGCCTGGCTGGAAGGTCACTGGGCCGGCATGCCCGAAGGTGACGTGGAACGGATGCCGGGCGTGTTTTTGGTCGTCCAGGGAGAAATTTGCAAGGCCTACCGGCACAAACTGGTTTCCGACCGGCCCGATTATCTGGCCATGGCCACGCGAGGATAAAGCCCCCGGAAGGAAAACTGCGGTAATGGGTCAGTTTGAATTTGAGTTGTTCCGTCCGAAGAGACGTTTCCACAGGTAGGGAACGACGAAAACCGCAATTGTCGCTAGGGCAGCGCTTAGTGCCATCACCTTAACGTCGGTCAAGCCGAATCTGTGATGCGGGAGGATAGCGAGCACCAGTAGGCAGGTGGCGAGTGGCAGAATAGTTTGTTTCAGAGCATCGGTGCCCCTGGCGATTCTCATCGCGCGATACTCTCATACCGTCAGGGATAGCAGCAAGCGACAAGACCGGTGGTGCTGCAGTTTCAAACTGACCCACTACCAAAACTGCAGATCACTTGCGAAGGATTGCCCGAATAGCGCAGGATATTCGATTACCCTGTGGAAACCGGGGATTGTTTTGTACTACCTGAGGAAATCCTTCGCATGCCGACCAGCCCCGATGTTTTGATTGTCGGCGGAGGCCTTGCTGGCCTTTGCTGCGCCCGCGCTTTACAAGAAAAAGGCGTCTCCTTTCAGATTCTCGAAGCTTCGGACGGCTTGGGCGGACGGGTGCGTACGGACGAAGTGAACGGATATTTGCTCGACCGCGGCTTTCAGGTGCTATTGACGGCTTATCCGGAAGCCAGGCGCTCGCTTGACTACGCGCGGCTGGAGCTGAAGAATTTCGCGCCGGGCGCCATCTCCTGGTATGCCGGACGCATGAACAAACTGGTTGACCCATGGCGCACTCCCGGCGCCTGGAGGGAGGCTTTGCGGTCGGACTTTGGTACGCTCGGCGACAAGCTGCGCATTGCGCGATTGCGGAAACGTCTCGGGCGATCTTCGATTGAAGAGATTTTCAGCCGCCCGGAACGCTCTACCCGGGAGGCGCTCGAAGCCGAGCATTTTTCCCAACAGATGATCCACCGTTTTTTCCGGCCTTTCCTAGCAGGAATCCTCCTCGACGGAGAGCTGAAATCGTCGAGCCGCATGTACGAGTTTGTCTTCAAGATGCTGGCCGAGGGCGACGTGGCGCTGCCGGCGCGCGGAATGGGTGCAATCCCCGCACAGCTTGCGAAGGGGTTTCCCGACAGCGCGGTGCGCCTGCATGCGGGCGTCGAGGAGCTGCATGAAAATCAGGTGAAGTTGGCGGGCGGAGAGATTTTGCAGGCTCGCGCTATCGTGATCGCCGCCGAGGGCCCTCGGGCGGCCCACTTGATCGGCGAAGTGGAACCGGCATCGCAGAGCGTAACCTGCTTCTATTACGCCGCCGACGAACCGCCGATCGGGGCGCCCGTCCTGTTCCTGAATGGAGACGGTGCCGGCCCGGTCAATAACTTTGCCGTGGTTTCTCTCGTGGCCCCCTCCTATGCGCCGGCGGGAAAGCATCTGGTTTCCACAAGCGTCTTGGGGACTCACAAACTGACCGATCTGCAACTGAGCGGGTTTATTATCGCGCAAATGAAAAACTGGTTTGGAAAGGTGGCCAGCACCTGGCAGTTCCTGCGCGGTTATTGCCTGACGCACGCGCAACCGCGGCAGCATCCGGGAGCGCTCGATCCGCCAGAGCGGCCGGTCCGCGTTCGGCCCGGGGTGTATGTTTGCGGCGACCATCGGGACAATGCCTCGATTCAGGGAGCCATGGTCAGCGGGCGCCGCGCCGCCGAAGCAGTGCTTGCAGATTTTTCGCGATAGGACCAAGCTACAAGCGGAGACTCCCCTCATGTGGAACCGCGCTTGTCCGCTTTGCTTTGCGAAAGTGCCCCGAACCCTGGTGCTCACCGGTGGGGAGGAATTGGTATGTCCGTCCTGCCACGCACCCCTCGAGTTGTCCCGATCCAGCCGGGTACTCAGTTCTTCGCTCGGACTGCTTGCAGGCTATGCGGCGGTTGAATTCGTGCTGCAGGTTTTCACCAGGGGCAGATGGGCGCTGCCCATGGTTGGGGCTGTGTTGGCCTATGGAATAGCCTCAGCGCTCGGACTGTTGCTGTTCTCGAACCTGGTGGTGCAGCCCAAACCGGTGCACGAGCATTTTCCACATTCTCACAAGTAACAGCCCGTCAGTACTATTGCTCTTTTGTTCACCCCCTTCCACACTGTTAAAAGTGGCAGCATATTCACGATTTCTGGGCTACCGCGTAACGGTGAAATATCGTGTCGGTGAAATGTTGCTCACCGCTTCAGGCACTTTCTCGGCCGACTCGGGTCGCTCTATCTTTCTCGAACAGCATATGGAGCAACGCGGGGCGCGCAAATACTTCCGCTGGGAAATTCCCTACCCTTACATCCACCGCATTGAAACGGAAAGTGCAACCGTGACAGAGGAAATCGCCGAGCCCCCGGCGCTCGAGGCCCACCTGGTGCGGAAAGCTCGAGCCGCAAATGCAGGCCAATCCGCGGGGGCCGGGGCTTCCGTTCTTCCCTTTTCGCAGCCTCCGAAGACCATCTGAGCGCGCCTGCCCGGCCCGCCGTTGCTCCGGGGAATCGGCTACACTTATTTTGAGCTGGGGTATCCAATCGACTGGAAATTCTCTCTTCGAGGAGGTTGTCTGTGAGCACTGCCGCCGTTCCACAAAAAATTGGTTTGCTCGGATTAGGGCTGATGGGCAGGCCCATGGGAATGAATCTGCTGAAGGCCGGGCATCGACTGACGGTCTGGAACCGGACTCCGGCGCGGGCCCGCGAGTTGGTCGAGGCCGGGGCGGTGTTGGCCAAGACCCCGCGCGAGGCGGCCGCTCAGAGCGACGTGCTGCTGAGCATTGTGAGCGACCCGGCGGCCCTCGAAACCGTGCTGTGGGGGAATGCGGGAGCCCTGGACGGCCTGAAGGCCGGAAGCATTTATATCGATTCCAGCACCGTCTCGCCGGTCCTCGCGAAAAAGGTTGCTGCAGCATGCAAAGAGCGCGGAGTTCGCTTTCTCGATGCACCGGTCACCGGCGGGGATTGGGGAGCGCGCGAGGGGAATCTGGTGTTCATGATCGGTGGCGAGGCGGAGACCTTGCGGGAGGTGGAACCGGTGCTGGGAGTGCTGGGCAAGAAGTGGTTTCATTTAGGCCCACATGGCGCCGGGCAGACCGTCAAGCTCGCCATGAACGCGCTTCTCGCACTGCAAGTGGATGCCATGGCGGAAGCAATCGCCTTGGTCACCAAAGCGGGTTTACGCGGGGAACAGTTGGTGGAGGTCATGCAGGCCAGCATGGCGCGTTCTGGACTGCTGGATCTGAAGGCCCCTCTGATGCTGAAGGGTGATTACAAGCCCAGTTTTCCGCTGCGGCTGATGCACAAGGACCTAGGATTGGCGCTCGATCTGGCCAATCAACTGGGGGTCGCGTTGCCGACGACGGCGGCAGCGCGGGAAGTCTACAATTACGTCAAGGGCGAAGCCAAAGAGGATGTGGACTACTCCGCGGTGATGCGTTTTTGGAAGACGTAGGCACGCGGCTTACTTCAGAGGTTTCCCAGGGAAAAAGCCGATCGCCAGATCGCGGGATGTGCGAAGACCGGATTGGGCTTCGAGAATGGCCGGGATGGAGTTTACGGCCACCGAGGCCGTGGCGATATCGCCATGGGAACCCCCGGGAATAATCAGGCTGATATCCGGATGACCTTTCAACTCCACAGTGTCAGCGGGGTCTTTCGCGCCCACGTACATCTGAAGCTCCAGGTAGACGAGTTCCTTGCCTTCGGCGAGCCCGCGCGCGATCTGGTGAACGCCTGCTGCCTGGCCAGCTTCTACGGTGAGGAATTCGGTCTGGACCCGTTCGGTCGCGACTTTGGGCTCGATGGTCTCGATGATTTCGTCAACTCGAAGCCCGAGACTGTCCGCAACCATGGCCACCGATTCCGGCAGGCCAACATGTTTGATAATGCCCTCTTTCACTTTGGCGCGGAACTCTTCTACGGTCATGCCGGCACCGATCTTCTTTTGCAGCGGCAGACGGCGCTTGCTGGCGTCGACGATGCGCAGCGCCTTGGCGTGATCGATGCGCTGAGAGACCGCGGCGAGGGTAACGACCAGTTTGTCCATCACGAACCCCGGGTTCACACCCGTGCCAACCAGCGCGACACCCGATTCTTTCGCTGCCTTATCGAGCTTGGCGGCCAATTCCGGGTGAGTCCGGTAGGGATAAGAAAGCTCCTCACAGGTAGAGACGACACAGGAGCCAACATCGAGGCAGGTCAGCAACTGATCCATGACTTTGGGGAGAGAAGAGGAAGTCGTGTGCATGACGACATCCGCGGATTGATCGAGCACACCCTTGGCGTCGCCTGAAACCTTGACGCCCCACGGGCCATCGGAGGCGCCGACGATTTCGGCCAGGTCCTTCCCGATTTTCGCCGGATCCGAGTCAATGGCGCCGACAATTTCGACCAGTTCCTTTTCTCTCAGCAATTTTACGATCGAGGCGCCGATGGGTCCGATGCCGTACTGAATAGCGCGAATTTTTTTTCTCACGGCTGTCTCCAATCCATTCTCACTGCACCACGCACGGCGCGGAATTTCACAGCGAGTGAACTATCAAGCGTACTGGATTTCCCCAAAGCAGGCAATCATTCCCGAACGCTGATTCTTGCCGCATCCCGATTGGCAACGCATAATGGGGGCTGTCGCGGCCCAGCCGGCAGGAGGGATTTGATGCGCGCCGAAAAACTGAATGATGCGGATATACAGAAGAACCTTCACACGGTCACGGGGTGGAGTCTGGTCGACGGCAAGCTGCACAAGCAGTTTGAGTGTAAGGATTTTGTGACCGCATTCGGCAAGATGACCCAGGTCGCACTGGTTGCCGAATGGATGAACCATCACCCGGAATGGTCCAACGTGTGGAACAGGGTAGTGATCGACCTGAATACCCACAGCGTCCAGGGCATCAGCAACCTGGATTTTCAACTCGCGGAGAAGATCAATGAGATTTTCGGCAACTAGCTTCGACTGCTTCCTGGAATGAACGGAGCTCATCAAACGAGGTACCGTTCGCGCGCTTGGGTCATGACTGGACTGCGCTGGCTCGCGGCGCTGGCGGTCCTGGGAATTTTGATTCATTTCTTGCCGCTGTCCCTTTTGCGCCAAGCAATCGAGCGCGTGCCCTGGACGAGATTCGTGGTCATTCTCCTCGGCTATCTCCTCGCGCATTCCGTAGGGATTGCCAAGTGGCGCATGGTCGTGAATGCCGCCGGCGCGCGGCTGGACTATGCCAGTTGCGCGCAGTGTTATGCCGGCGGCCTATTTGCAACACTCTTTCTGCCGTCGATCATCGGTGGAGACGTCGTGCGCCTGACGGTTGGGCTCCGACGCAGCCCAAATCCCGCGGCGGTAATCGCCGGCAACGTCGTGGATCGATTTCTGGATGTAGCGTCGCAAGCCGGCCTGGTCTTGCTGGGCATCGTTCTGCTGCCGGGCTCGCTACCCAAGTCGCTTTCGACGGAAGCGCCGAAGGGGATGCTGCTTGCCGGGGGAACCCTGATCGTCCTGGCGTTGTTGAGCATCCTGGTGTGGCGCCCGCTCCTGCGAGGACGGTCCATCTATTTTCGGCGACAGCTCGCGCGGCTGCGCCGGGCCTTGCGTGCGGGTCGGCAGCGGCCTCGGATTTTGCTCTTTGGTTGGCTGCTGGGCACCGCCATCCAGTCCACTTTCCTCACCCTGACCGCGCTGCTGGCCATCTCCTGCGGCCTGTTCCTGCCGTTGCGTGTTTGGTTTTTCGCTTGGCCGCTGGCCAAGCTCGCGGCGGTCCTGCCGATCACGCAAGGGGGAATCGGGGTGAGGGAGGCGGCGCTCG
The DNA here is from genome assembly GCA_963842585.1 of Candidatus Acidiferrales bacterium. Lineage (GTDB taxonomy): Bacteria > Acidobacteriota > Terriglobia > Acidiferrales > UBA7541 > Acidiferrum. Next base: position 88,417 of record CAWJHG010000003.1, on the reverse strand, counting down.
TGGGTCTGCTCTCCCCCTTTGGGGCGCCCGCGCATCTCGTTCTCGCCTCCGGCCTGGTCTGGGAGGGAGTCGTCATCGTCGGCGGGCTCATCGCCGGCCTCATTGCATTTCTTCTTGAGCGCAGCGAGCCGCTTTCCGGAACTTCATAAAATAGCCGCATTCCGGCGCTCGCCTGGGCGTCCCCCCACTCCCCCTGGCGACCGCACCGGCCCTAGAAAGCAGAACATCGTAAAGCCGGCCGACACCGACTCTTCCCTTGCGGTGTCCATGCGAAAAAAGCAGCCACCCCACCCGATCGAAGGCGTTCGTGCAAGAAGCACCGCTGCCCGCGTTCTAAACCTGAACGCCAAGACGACACCGTGGCGCTCAAGGCAGACGATCAGGGAGAAAAGCCATGGAATTCAGAATTGGGAACCAGTCCCCGGCTCGAGTTTTCGCTTGCGTGATGGCCTTGCTGTTTGCCGTGCTCGCCTGGATGCTGGTCGAACCGTACCTTGATGCCAACGGCACACCGGGAACTGCAACCTATTCACGAGGAGTGTTGCATGTGACCATTCCCTACCATGCGGCGCACTCCGGCAAAGGCCGCCTGATGCTGCAGGTCGTGGATCCGGAAAATCATTCCCTTGCAAGGATGGAAACATCCCTGCAGGCAGTCGAGGGAGCCTCAGAGTGGAAAGAAGAGGTGAAGCTCGGTACGGCACTTCCGCTGGACGACCTGGTTTGGCAGCGCTTGACCTATCGGTTTGTGTACGACGATGGGAGGTTTCGGGACCTCCAGGGCACAGAATCCATCTCGAACATCTTGCGCATGCCCGTTTTGCGCATTGTGGGCCAGCACACCTATCTCTCGGGAAGCCGCGCCGCCGTGCGGGTGATTGTCACCGACTCCGAAAACCAGGCGATCAGCGGGCGGAGCTCTGTGAGAATCGATCTCAACGCGCCAGGCAAATCAAAAACAACCCTTTTCAGCGGGCCTTTGAACCACCGCAGCACGGCCGAGGCGCAGTTCCAATTTCCAGCGAAACTTTCCGGCGCCTGCGAGTTGCACTATGTGGTGGACACTCCGATCGGCACAACGGAATTCACGCAGGCCATCGAACTCCAGGACAAAGTGGGAATACTGCTGACCACGGAAAAGCCGATTTATCAACCCGGCCAGATCATCCACATCCGCGCCCTGGCTTTGGACCGTGCCGACCACGAGGCGGTCGGCAATCGTGATTTGGTGTTCGAAGTGGAGGATTCGCGCGGCAACAAGGTGTTCCGGAAGGCCACGCGCACCGACGAATTTGGCATCGCGTCGGCCGAGTTTCAGCTCGCGAGCGAAGTCAATCTGGGGACCTACCATCTGCGCGGACGACTCGGGGAGCCCGGCCTTGATGCCGCAAACCAGGCAGAAATAGCGCTGAACGTCGAGAAGTATGTGTTGCCCAAATTCAAAGTCGACCTGAACTTAACCTCCAAAACCGACCAGGCCAAGCACGGCTACCGGCCGGGAGACCCGGTCACCGGTACCGTCCAGGCGAACTATTTTTTTGGCAAATCACTGGACGGTGCCGAAGTTTCGATACAAGCGACGGGGATGGATGTGACCGGGTTTGCAGCCGCTTCCGTCGAAGGCAAGACGGACCGCGAAGGCACCTACCACTTCAATTTTCGAATTCCCTCGTATCTGGCGGGACGGCCTCTCAACCAGGGCGCCGCGCGGTTGTTGGTCGAAGCAACGGTGAAGGACAGCGCCGGCCACTCGGAAACGAAAGGGGAACCCTTGACGGTCAGCTCTTCGCCGTTCCTCGTGATGGCAGTGCCCGAAGGTGGGACACTGATTCCCAATCTCGAAAATCAGGTGTTTCTGCTGGCCAGCTACCCGGACGGTTCGCCCGTGCAGGCAGAGTTGACCGTGCGTTCCAGTTCCGGCGAGCAGAACGTCACGACCGATGCCGGGGGGGTGGCCATGATCCGACTGAAAACCACGGCGGGTAACGAAACGCTCCAGATTGTTGGAATAGACGCGGAAGGCGAAACGGTCTCCTCGTCGGTTCCCTTGCAACTGCGTGGCGGGGAGGATCAGGTACTTCTCCATACCGAACATGCCGTCTATCGCGCCGGAGATCCGATTCACCTGCACCTGCTGGCCAGCAAAAAACGAGGCACGGTTTATGTAGACCTGGTCAAGCAGGGCCAGACGATTCTGACGCGGGATCTGGATCTTACCGACGGCAGAGCGGATCTGACACTGGCCGCAAGTCCGGAAATGGCGGGCACCGTGGATGTTCATGCCTACCTGTTCGGGCGCAACGCACAGCCGGTTGCTGATCACCGCCTGATTTTTGTGCAGCCGGCGGAAGAACTGCACATCGAAACCGTCGCCGATGCCCAAGTCTATCAACCCGGCGGCGATGCCAAGATCCGATTCCGCATCACCAATTCTCACGGGCAGGGCGTGCGCGCTGCTCTGGGCCTGCAGATTGTGGACCAAGCGGTCTTTGCGCTGGCAGAAAAACAACCAGGTTTCGCAAAGGTGTTCTTCTATCTCGAACAGGAGGTAATGAAGCCGAGATTCGAAATCCATTCCTTGGGAATGGCGGAAGCGGTTGAGCCCGAAGAGAAGAACGACGGGGAGCAACGCGATCGCGCCGCGCGGTTGCTCTTCTCGGCCACCGAAATGGTCCCGCAAAACAACTTTGAGACCGAGACCGGCCGTGCCGTTCCGCAGACGAAATACTCCGAATATTACCAGCGTTACTGGGCGCAATTCCGCGCCAGCGCCAATCAGATCGCCGAGCAACTGCGGCGATCGTTCGACGAAAACCCCGGACAGACAGACCTCGAGGAGGCTTTCGAGAAATTGTCCGCTTCAGGCCGTCCGGAGTTTCTCGATCCCTGGGGGACCAGAGTGAAGCTCGAGGCCGTCCGGTGGGATCCGAGCAAGACGCAGTATCTCCTTTCGAGCGCGGGCATGGACAAGCGATTCAAGACCAGTGATGACATGACCGTGCCGCTGTATTTCCGGTTGAACAAGGTGTCGGTCTCTACCCCCGCGCAAAAGGATGAAATCACGGTCGAGATTGAACACGGCGGAGCTTCAACCGGGGAGCGCGCCGAGATTTCCGGCAGGGTGGAAGATCAGACGGGCGCCGTTGTAGCCGATGCGGTCCTTCATGCGAAAAATAGTTCGACCGGGCGCTCTGTCGACATTCGCACCGACGCGTTGGGCAATTTCCGTTTGACTGCCCTGGCCACGGGCAACTACCAAGTGGATATTTCGAGCCCTGGGTTTCGCCAAGCACAAGGGACCTTCCGGCTTGAGCCAGGCGATCTGGCGCATCTCGAAGTCGTGCTTAGGGTCGGCGCCACCAGCCAAACAGTGGAGGTTACGGGGGCTTCGGTGATGGTCGAAACCAGCGAAATTCTTACGTCAGGGATGGCCAGTGGAGTTGCCGGAGGCGCGCTGGGAGGTGTGATGGGGAGAGCCAACGCCGTGGCTATGGTGGCTCCGGCTGCAGCTCCGGTGACCAATCGCCTGATGGCCCCGATGGCTAAGGCCAAAGACGGGCGCGCGTTCACGCAACGGGCCGACAGGGACTCCGACCAGGAGGCTTCTCCGGAAGTGCATGTACGCTCCTACTTCCCGGAAGCCCTATACATCAATCCGGAGATCATCACCGATCGCAACGGGAATGCGAGCATCGCGGTGCCCATGGCCGACAACATCACCACCTGGCGCATGGCCATGCTGGCTTCGACCGAGCAGGGAGCTTTGGGCACCGGCACCTCCAGCCTGAAGGTGTTCCAGGATTTCTTCGTGGACCTGGACCTTCCGGTGAGGTTGACCGCGGGAGATCAGGTGTCCATTCCGGTAGCGATCTACAACTACTCAGGCGACCAGGGAGAGGTGCGCCTGAATCTAGAGTCCGATGGCTGGTTTTCGCTGGTGGGTGATCGGCCGGAAAAGTCGGTCACGGTCGATACCGGAAAGGTCGGAGGCGCACAGTTCACTCTCGAAGCCAGGCAGATCGGGAAATTCAAGCTGACACTATCGGCACAAATGAAAGGCCAAGCCAAGCGGTCGGACATCGTCGTTCGAGAGATCGAAGTCGTTCCAAATGGCCGGGAGCAGAACCTGGTATTCAACGGGCAACTGGAATCGGGTGTTCAGCACGCTGTGGAATTTCCGGCAAATTCCATTCCCGGTGCCGGCAAGATCTTTGTGCGGCTCTATCCGGGTCCGCTCAGCCAGATACTAGAAGGCATGGATGCCATTCTGCGCATGCCCGGAGGTTGCTTTGAGCAGACCTCTTCGAGTACCTATCCGAACGTTTTGGCGCTCGATTACATGAAGAGGACCAAGAAGCTGACACCGGAAGTCCACGCCAAGGCAGAAGGCTACATTGCCAACGGCTACCAGCGGCTGCTCACTTTCGAGGTCCCCGGAGGAGGTTTCTCCTGGTTCGGCCAGGCGCCGGCGAACAAAATCCTGACCGCCTACGGTCTCATGGAGTTCTACGATATGTCCAAGGTCCACGACGTGGACCCCCGGCTGATCGCGCGCACCCAGCAATGGCTGGCCGCAGAGCAGCTTCAAGACGGAAGCTGGAAGCCGGACAGCAATTTCATCAACGAAGGCGCCACCAACCGCTTCAACTCCGACGTGCTGCGGATTACCGCCTATATCGCCTGGGCGCTTGAAAACACGGGCTACCAGGGCGGATCGGTTGATCGGGCGAAGCACTATCTCGAGGGCCACATTGCGGGCAAATTGGACAACTACACGCTCGCGGTTCTTGCCAACTTTGCGGTGGACTATGGAAAAGACCGTGAGTTCGCGCGACAGGCAATCGAACTGCTCCTCGATGCCAGGACGGAAAAGGGCGACCAAGTTTGGTGGAGCTCGGAGGAGACCGGCGTCTATTCGACGGGAACCAGTGCCAGCGTCGAGACGACCGGACTCGCCGCAGAGGCGCTGCTCAAATGGGGACAAGCTTCGGGCACGACCAAGAAGGCACTGGCCTTCCTGACCTCCAAGAAGGATGCCGCGGGGACTTGGGGGAGTACCCAAGCGACCATCCTGGCGCTTCGTGCCTTGTTATTGGGGGCGGAGAAGGGGGCGGGAGACGTCCAAGGGACCGTGGAAGTCCTGCTGAACGGAAAATCCGTCACTCAGTTCAAGCTGACGCGGGAGAACAGCGACCTGTTCCACCAGTTCGTTTACCAGGAGATCAACCAGGCCGGAGAGAATCAGGTCGAGGTGCGGCTGGAAGGGAAAGGCAGCTTGGGCTATCAGGTGGTCGGCCAGTACTTCCTGCCCTGGGAGGAAAAAGAACCGCCAGAGCCGCTGTCGATTGCCGTCCGGTACGACCGCACGCGCCTGGCCCAGGACGACATCACAACCGCGACGGCGAAGGTACGGAACAACCTCGACAAGAACGCCAACATGGTCATGGTGGACCTGGGCATCCCTCCGGGTTTTGACCTGTTGCGTGAGGATTTACAGGATTACCAGGAGAAGTCGGCCGTTCAAAAAAGCGGGCGTTTAGAAAAATTTAGCCTGACGGCGACCCAAGCCATCCTGTATTTCAACACCTTTGCCCCGGGAGAAACGGTAACGCTGCGGTTCCGCTTGCGCGCGAAATACCCGATCCGCGCCAAGACCTTCTCCTCCCGCGTCTATGAATACTATGACCCGGAAGTGAGTGCCGTCGCCAAACCGGTAGAACTTGAGATTGGCAAGCGATGAGCGCGCCCGGGAGAATCAGGCGTTTGCCCGGTCGGGTTTTCCGATTGACAGGAAAGTTGCGCGGTGTTAGAAAAACACAAAAGCAAGCCTTAGCGGTGCGTCTCTTGAAACGGCAGCGCAATGCGACCGGCAATGGAGGCTGGAGGTTCGCCTTCACGGGCGAAACCCTGATCTGTTAGGTGCTTGAGAGCAGTACCCCACCCCGGGAGGCGGAGACCTTGCGTTTTCGCCTCCTTCTTTTTCAAGCGGGAGTGTTTTGCCGCTCTCCCCGTGCAAGGTAAGCTCTAAGGGATGAAGACCGATTCGGTTCCCTTGTTAGAAATGAGAAACGTCTCCGTGGTCCGCGGGGAGAACCTCGCACTGGACCACCTCTCGCTGAAGGTGGCCGTGGGGGAGCATGTCTGCATCCTGGGACCGAATGGCTGCGGGAAGTCCACCTTGATTCGAACCATCACGCGGGAGAGTTACCCCGTGGCCGGGGACGGCTCCTCGATGACCATCCTCGGGAAAAGCCTGTGGAACGTGTTCGAACTGCGTTCCCTGCTCGGTATTGTTTCGCCGGACCTGCTCGCGGCCTGCACCGGCGATGCGACTGGGCTCGACGTGGTGTTGTCCGGATTTTTCAGCAGCACCCGCATATTCCCGCATCACCACCCCCAGCCGGAGCACCGCCGCCGGGCAGAGCTGGCTTTGCAACAGCTCGGTATCCTCCACCTGGCGGACAGGCCGGTCGGGGAGATGTCCTCCGGGGAGGCCAAGCGCACCCTGCTCGCGCGGGCCCTGGTTCACCAGCCGCAGACGCTGTTGTTTGACGAGCCGGGCAATGCTCTGGACATTGCCGGGCAAGTCGGGCTCCGCGACACCCTCCGCGAGCTGGCACGGAGCGGGCTCGGCATTGTACTCGTGACCCATCACATTGCAGAGATCATTCCGGAAATTGAACGCGTGGTCTTGTTACAGCACGGAGGAGTGCTGGCCGACGGGCCAAAAGAAAAATTGCTCACCGGAGAGCAACTCAGCGCGCTTTTTGGCGTGCCCGTGAAACTGTTCCGGGACGGCGACTACTACCATTTGCACGCATGAGAAGAGGCTGGCTGGCGCTCCCGACGACCGCGCCAGACGGGAGAGAAATTACGGACCGGCGGAGTGGGCCGTCGAAGCAGCATGCCCGGAATAACGCCCCGGTTATTTCGACGCAATTCCCTCGGCGAAATCGCCGAGCACCGGCAGTTTGTATCTCTCGTGAAGATACGCTTTGTACATCAGGAAGATCAGGAGCAAGAAACTCGCCAGTCCGAGCAAAGGGTACAGCAGGGCTCCGAGAAAGAAGAGATGAATGACGTGCAGCATGCCCATGAAAATTGCCAGCACGAAATAAAAAACCATCAGCGATACATACAGGGCCAATGCTTGCGCTGCGTGGAATTTCACGAAGGATCTCTTGTCGATCAGGAAAAAGATCAACGCAATGATCCAGCCAACAAAGGGAGCGTAGCAGAGCAATCCCGCAACATTTTCCTCCAGGCCCTCCCTCGAAGAGACTGCCGGAGTGACCGAAGGCGCGGAAGCAGGGTTAGCGGAGGAGGATTGATTGGCTCCGCACCTCGGACAGAAAGTCGCAGTTCCAATCTCCTGACCGCACGCTTTGCAAAATGCCATGGTGTCTCCTTCCGCGGCAGCAAGTTGCGGGGAGCGTAACAGAGGAGCTGTGCGCACGCAATGGAATTTCGAAATCTGCAGGACGCCCGATCCCCGTACCGGGAACCTTCATTCGAGGAGACCGAGGCTCGCTCGAGCAGGCCACGGGAGGCAGATCAATGTCGGGCTAAGGGGCGGGCGGATAGTTTTCAGCTGCCGCGGAAGCGCTCGGATACAGCTCCAGCACTTTGTGAAGCTGGGTGAGCTTGATGCTGGCCTCGATCATGCCGGTGCAGCCGGCCAGGCGCATATATCCACCCGAACTTTTCAGGCGGGAAAAGCAGCGCACGATCGAGCCGATCGCAGCGCTGTCGATGTGCGTAACATGCGTCAAGTCCAGGATGACAAAGTTTTCCTTGGTGACCAGGAGCGCTTCGGTCTCCTGTTCCAGTCGACGGCAATCCGGGCCGGAGTGAATACTGCCTTTCATTTCCAGCACCGTGACGCCTTGTTTGGGATTCGCTTTCGTTAACAGGAGAATCACGATCTTAGGCTCCGTTCCAATGGGTCAAACAAGAATCAAATCGAGAAAAAATCAAGAAGCAGGCGATGAGTCATCCCCTTCATAAGGGAACTGCCGGATTAGTTTCACACAATCGCCGAGGGCGTTGAAAAGTGTGTGACCCCAACCGCACGGTACGAAGGAGGCGGTTTTTTGGTTGACGGCCTTGTCTGACTCAGCGAAAAAACGCAGCCGCTGGCCCGGTGGTGGAGTCGCGAACTCTTTAATGGTAATTCTAAAAATTACTTCGCCACCCGGCTGATGTTTGACGAAATGAAAAAAATAAAGCTGAGCCAGCTGCTCGGCCGGGTTTTCCTGGGCATACATCCAGTCCGTCATCCGCACGCTCCTTGCCTATTGTGGCTTGACCCATAGGAATAAAGCAAAGTGGGGGCATGTTAGGCCAGGAGAGAGCGGGTGTCAATCGAGGGGGTGAGGGTTCGGCTCGGGTTGGGTCAAAACCAGGTGTGCGCGCGGTACTCGCGGTAGGCATCTCCAAAACGCTGTTCGAGGACCTGCGATTCACGCCTAGCCCGGAGGGCCTGCAGCAAAAGGACCGGGAGCAGCAGCAAGAGAAAGGCAGGGCGATTCAGATAGAGGACCAGTCCTGCCAGCGTGAAAGTCGCGAAAACATAGATGGGATTGCGGATCTTCGAATACAGGCCATGGGTGACGAGCGAGCTGGCCTGCGGAGCGACGGAGAAGGCATTCCCCAGTTGAATGCGCGCAAGGGTGAGGAGGAGCAAACCGGGAACCAGCAGGAGCAGGCCAACAATGTGCACCGGGCGCCAGGGGGCGGGAGGTCGACTCCAAAGAAGGGCAGCAATCGCGAGGAGAGGGACCACGGTAACGAACAGGGCGCTCGCTTTCATTGTCCGCGCTAGGATAGCACGGCGGCGTTTCCGGTCACGGAGAACAGGAGCCCGGTCGGGGGCCAGGCCGCGGACGGATCAGGAATTTGGAGTGGTGGCAAAAGCCAGCGTCAGGAGTGTTTTTTGCTCGAGCTCGTGGGCTTTGGCGGAACCGGTCGCCGGACTGGCGCTCGCTGAACGCCTTACCGTGCGCACGCGGAGATTCCGGCTCTGCGCAATGCGTTCGAGGCGCGGCAAGACGTAGAACAACGCACCCATGTTGGCGGGTTCTTCCTGAACCCAGACGATTTCACGGGCATTCGGATACGCGGCGACGGCAGCTGCAATCTCATCCTTCGGCAGCGGGTAAAGCTGATCCAGAAAAAAGATGGCGGTCGAGGTGTCGTTGCGCCGCCGGCGTTCGGCGCGGAGTTCGTGGCCTACCTTGCCGCTGGCAATCAGGATGCTTTGGGCATCGGTAACTTCGCGATCCGGAACCAGGGTAAGGAATCGAGAACGTTCGAACTCCTCGATCGGGGAGCAGGCGTCCGGATGGCGCAGCATGCTCTTCGGCGTGAACACCACCAGCGGCTTGCGCCACAAACGACGTGCCTGGCGGCGCAGCAGGTGAAAATACTGGGCGGCGGTGGAGGGCTGGCAGATGTTCATGTTGCCCTCGGCGGCGAGCTGCATGAATCGCTCGATGCGCGCGCTCGAATGCTCCGGTCCCTGGCCTTCATATCCATGCGGTAGCAACAATACCAGGCCGGTCGGAAGTCCCCACTTGTCTTCGCTCGCGCTGATGAACTGATCGATGATGACCTGGGCGCCGTTCACAAAATCGCCGAACTGCGCTTCCCAAAGCACCAGACCTTCGGGATAGTCGCGCGAGAAGCCGTATTCAAAACCAAGGCAGGCGGCTTCCGACAGCGATGAGTTGTGTATCTCGCAGAAAGCCTGGCCGGCTGAGAGATGCGCGAGCGGCAGGTATTGCTGCTCAGTCTTTGTATCGATCAGCACGGCGTGGCGTTGGTTAAAGGTTCCGCGCTGGGAATCCTGACCGGTGAGGCGGACGGGATTGCCTTCGAGGACCAGCGAGCCGTAAGCGAGCAGTTCGGCGAAGCCATAGTCAAAGGGACGCTTTCCCTGGCCCATCTCCTGGCGCTGCTCCAGCAACTTGACGATCTTCGGATGGACGTTAAATCCGGCAGGAGTGCGCACCAGCCCGGCGGTAATCTCGGAGATTTTTTCTCTGGTCAGGCCGGTGTCTACCTCAAACGCAGGATTGTATTTTCCGTAATGGTACGGGTTCCAGTATTCCGGCAGTTTGCGCAGGTGCGGAATTTTGGTGAGCTTCCCGGCCTTGCGCTGCTCTTCCTCGTACTCTTTCTTCACCGCCGCCGCGATGGGGGCGGCGTCGAGGCCGGTGTGTTCGGCATATATCTTCCACAGTTGCGGGTGGTTCTTGATGCGCTCGTACAGAAGAGGCTGGGTAATCGTGGGATCGTCCACCTCGCTGTGGCCGTGGCGGCGATAGCCGATCAGGTCAATGATCACTTCGGAGCCGAATTCGGCGCGATAAGCGGCAGCCAGACGCCCCACGCGGACGACAGCGTCCGGGTCCTCCCCGTTGACGTGGAAAATGGGCGCACTCTGGCGCCGGGCGATGCTGGACGCATAACGGGAAGAATGTTCCTGGGCCGGCGGAGTGGTGAAACCGATGAGATTGTTGACGATGACGTGGATGGTGCCGCCGACGGAATAGGCTGCGAGATCGGCGAGGTTCAGCGTTTCCGCCCAGATGCCCTGACCGGCGAATGCAGCATCGCCGTGCATCACGATTCCCCAGACCTTGTTGAGAGTTTCGCTCGAACGGTCAATCTGTGCGCCGCGCACGCCGTGGCGGGTTTGCTTGGCACGCGCCCGTCCCATGGCCACCGGATCGACAGCTTCCAAATGGCTCGGGTTGGAGACCAGGTGAATGTTCAGTGTCTTTCCGGCCGACGTGGTGTAGGCGCCGGTGGCGCCGACATGGTACTTCACATCGCCCGCGCCGAGCACGCTGCGCGGATCAACGTCCTCGAAACCGGCCACCACGTCGTGGACGGGTTTGCAGGCAATGTGGGCCATCACGTTAAGCCGGCCGCGGTGGCTCATGGCCATCACCGAATCCACGCCGCCGAGGTCGCCCGCGGCATTCAGGATGGAATCGAGAAGCGGGATCAGGGCGGTGTTGCCTTCGAGTGAAAATCGCTTGCTGCCAAGATAGCGGCTCTGCAGAATCTGTTCGAATAAATCGGCGCGCACCAGGCGTTCGAGTATCTCTTCCTGGTTCACCTCGAGTTCCGGGCCTTCCATGCGCTCGGCGATCCAGCGGCGGCGCTCGAGTTCGGGAATGTGGAGGAACTCGACGCCAATGGTGCCGCAATAATAGCGGCGCGCCTCTTCGGCATATTCGCCGGAAAGCCCGTCGAGGTCAGCGCATTTCAGGGGTGCGAAGTAACCGAGAGGGTCCAGAGTCGCTTCGTAAAACCCCCAGCGACGGAACAGATAGAAGACGCGCTCGCGTTCGGTATGCCCGATGCCGTCGGGCGATGGGGAAGGTTTCGCGTTTTTCGCGGATTTTTGCGGAGCGATGGTCGTACGGTTAGCCATGGTCGGTTGTCTACAGACCTTCTATTTTGCCATAAACGGAAGCGGGACGCCGTTGAGCGGGGGGCCCGGGCGATCCCGGCCTCCCGCGTTTGAAGTGAGGCGGCCCGGCGATGCTGCCTACTTTGTCTCGGGAGTTTTCGATGGAACCAGCGACTGCAGGCGTTCCTTATTGATTTTGAGGATGATGCCGGCGTTCCGATCGGCCACTTCGCTGACCTTGTATTCCGCGGCCGAGCCCAGAACCTGAGCGACCTCGGAGGCCGTAAGTTTGTAATCGGTCATGAGCCAATCGGCCATGTTGGATGTTGCATCGCGGAAAGCGCTGTCGAGGGAGCCAGCCAGACCCATAGCCATCAGATGCGATGCCGATTCGACCCGTGGGCCGGGAATATGTTTTTGAGCTTTGAGGTCTACCGTAAACTCCACGTCCATGGAGGTTTCGAGAGCATTGCCGGTCAGTTCGCCGTCACCCTGGGCGGCGTGTCCGTCGCCGACGTAGAGGAGCGCTCCTGGAACGTTGACGGGAAGATACAGCGTCGAGCCTTCGACAATCTCGTTAAAGTCCATGTTGCCGCCGTAATCGCCGGAATCTCCGGTTGTGGGCGGAGCACTGGTCAAGCTGGTCGCAACCGCGACGCATCCCATCATGGGTCTTAGCGGCACGGAGTAGTGTGCCAAATGTTCCGCTGGACTCTCCGGAGCAGCCACACCGCGTTCAACGTCCAGATGCCAGCGTATATTCTTGCCTGCATCTTTCATTTTTACGGCCAGATCACTGTCGAGAGCCCGGCCGACGAGGAAGTCGTCGCTCATGGCCCAATCACGATTCAGTCGAATGCGTGTGAAATGCACGGCGAGGACGTCGCCGGGCATCGCGGATTGGACATAAAAAGGGCCGGTTTCGGGGTTGCCGCCGAAGACACGCGGGACCCCTTTTTCGTCCGTCCCGCCGGCGTCTACGGTGGTGGTGTGAATCGTGTCGCCCGGGGCGACCACCAAAACCGGCGGATAGAAGGGCGAGAACTGCCGGTAAAACACGGTGGGCACGAACTCGTGGCGCTTCGGGGTGCTGGCGTGAAATGTGGATGCCAGTCTGGCTTGAAAAGAGACGGGAACGGGGTGGGAGGGATTGTTGCCGTCGGTGTAGAGAATGGTGCCGGAAAGAGTATCGCCTTCGACAACGGCGGAGCCTTTTTCAGAACCACCCTGGTCGTCTTTGGCAAGAAAGGTGAGCGTGCTGCCGGAGACGGAGCCCTCGAGCGGATCGCCTGCGAAGTTGCCGGTGATCTTCTCGCCTCGCTGCTCCAGTTCCATTGAGAGGTTCATCGGCGTTCCGAGATATTCGGTCGTGATCACCCAATGCCCGGTAAGCGGACCGCCGGCTCGTGCCTGACTCGCCGGGGTTTGCGGTTGTTGCGCGCCGCGCGCCAGGAAGGGGCAGTTCAGGAGCAGAGCGAGCCAGAGCAATGTTCGCAAGATAACCTCCCGGCATGGATGCATTGGCCAGCCAGTCAGATGGAGATTCAGGGAGAATAGTTCATTTTCCGGCGGGAAGAAATGCCGCGTCGTCAAAGCGCCTGAACCAGGGACTCCAGCCGCGAAGCGATCTCGGCGGACGGAGTGTCTGGCGAGAAGGTCACCGGAGCACCGATGTGGACGGTGAGCTCGTTCCGACGAGCCAGGCGGCGGTGCTCCTGCTTCATTTGCCACACACCATCGAGGCGCAGGGGAACTACGGGGATTTGCAGATTGTGGGCCAGCAGGCCGGCGCCGGGCCGGAAAGGGATCATGGCGGGTGAGTCGCGGTCGTTGATGGTCCCTTCGGGAAAAACCAGCAGGCTGTAACCGCGGTCGGCGGATTCGCCGGCGAAGCGGAAGCTCTCCCGGAAGCCGGAAAGCTGCGGGAGGGGGAAGACATTGAACAGCGACACAACGAGAAAGTAATTGAGTTTCCAGAGCCAGCGTTTGGCGAAGAACCATTCTTCGGGCGGGTGGCGAAAGGTCGCAAGCTGCTCGCCCCCCATGGCGGCGGCCAGGCGATGACGGAACCGTGCCGGCAGAGCAAAGAGAATCAGCCCGATGTCGGCGCGGCGTGTGGTGTGATTGGCGACGAACAGAACCGGACCCTCGATGCCTGCGAGGTTTTCGCGGCCGCGAATGCGCGGGTGGCCGAGCAGAAACGTCGCGGGCCAGGTCAGGGCGTAATAGACAAGCAGGCGGAAAAAGCGAACCGGAGTGCGCTGGGTCCAGCGCGGGTAGCGGTAATCGGATCGGCGTGCGGACGGCTGCTCGAGGAGTTGCTGGATATCGGCGAAGGATTTTGCATTGGCGAATTGCGTTTCGTTGAGATCGATATTGTAGCGGTGCTCGAGAGCCGAGAGAAGCTCGACGCGGTCGAGAGAGGAATAGTCGGTAAGGGCGGTGGTCGAAGATTCGAAGGCGGAGAGCAGATCCCCCAACGGGCTGCCCGTGCCTCGAGGGAGAGCCAGAGGGATAACCGTATCCCGGGCCGGAGCCAGTAACTCCGCAACGCGTGAAGCGATCAACGCCAGGCGGGGTTTGCCCGTGGGAGTGCGGGGAAAGTCCGGGTCCGGCCAGCACAGCCAGCGGCGGACGCGCTGGTAGTCGGCGAGGGCGGCATTTGCCGTTTCGACGGTTTCCCGCGCCAGGCGATCGCCCGGCCGGGTTGCGGAATCCGCCGGAGCATCCTGCGGGATTCGCGGTTGTAATAACAGGACCGCGCACGGCTCGGCGTTGCCGTCCGTCTCCAGCGGCAGCACCACGACTTCGCGGACTCCCGGTTGTTTGCGAAACACCGACTCCAGGTCTTCGGGATAGATGTTCAGGCCCGCGGGAGTGACGATGACGTTTTTCTTGCGACCGCGGAAGCGCAGATTGCCTTCGGTGTCGAGCTCCCCGAGATCACCGGTATGCAGCCAGCCTCCCCGCGCCGGATCGGCTGGCCGCACGGCGCCCTTCTCCCAGTAGCCGGTGGAGACATTTTCTCCGCGAACTAAAATCTCACCATCCTCGGCCAGGCGAAACTCGCGGCCTGGAAGCACTTTGCCGACCGAACCCTCTGTAGCCCGAAACGGATGATTGAGACTGATGAGCGAAGCGGTTTCGGTCATCCCGTAGCCTTGAACCACTGCATAACCAATGCGTTTGAAATACTCCTCCGTTTCTGAGGAAAGCGCGGCACCGCCGGAGATGAGTGCCCAGAATTTCCAGCCCAGCAGGAAGTGCAAGCGGCGAAATCGAAAGACGCGCCTGAGAAAAGGTTCCCCTCGAGCCGCCGAATAGGCGGCCGTGAACCCGTTGCGCCAGCCACGCGAGTCAATCTCGCGTTCGAGCGCGCTGCGCAGGCCATCGAGCATGCGCGGCACGGCAATAAAAGCGGTGGCACGTTCCCGCCGGATGGCCCGCAGCATTTCGACGGGCAGGGCTGAATTCTCAAACACCACGGCGGCCCCGAGCAACGGGGGAACCAACAGGGCCATGAACTGTCCGAATACGTGGCTGAGCGGGACGACGGAGACAAACCGCAACGGATGGAACCACCGTTCATAGCGGCGGTACTCGTCGATTCCCTGCGCTAGTGGTTCGAGATTCGCAAGGAAATTGCCGTGCGTCAGAACAACACCGCGGGGTTCGCTCGTGGTGCCCGAGGTGTAGAGAATCTCCGCCATGTGGTCGCGGGTGATGGGTTCGTCAGCAAGAGCCGATCCGTTCCTCCCTAGGCCCGAATTCACTCTCCCGGGTGTGGCGGCCAGATTCCCAGTTCCTCGCGCGCCGGAAAAATCCTCCAGCGAGAGGGTGCGGATGGCAGAGGAGAGGGAGGCCCTGCCTTTGGAGACGATGGCGAATTCAATTCCGGCGTCCGCAACGACCCGGGAAGCAAATTCTTCGGAAGAGGAATCGTCGACAGGGACGACCACAGCGCCGCGAAGCAGGCAGCCCCAAAAAGCGGCGATCCACTCGGCGGAGTTCGGGCCCCAGAGCAAAACCCGGTCGGTCGTTCGCACACCTGCCACTTTCAATTGGTGCGCGCGGCTGACGGCATGAGCGGCGAGTTGTGCGTAGGTCCAGGATTCCCGTCGATAACCGTGCTGCTGGACGATCGCAACATCTCCCGGGAAGCGACCGAATTCCTCGACGAGTGAGAGAAGGTTAGCGCGGGCCATAGTTCAGACGCACTCCCTGGGGAGTGGCTTCATCATACGCTCGATCGAAGGCCGGAAGGGACGTGCCATTCAACCACAAGGGAGCACGTCGGGTGCCACCGAAGCACCTTTCGCTGCATCAAACTAGGGGGCGGCGACAAATCCCGCTAAGATGAAAGGGTTCCGGGGAGCCACGCTTCTCGGGTACACTAGAGATTCCGGGGGCTGGGGTTCCCGCAGTGAACGCTTCATCGATTGCCTGACAGGGGAAGGAATGCCTGTACCTATATCCCAAGCGTGGACGGTGGCAAGTTACGTCCTGAAACAGAAGCTGAAGGGCCGCAAACAGTATCCGCTGGTGCTGATGCTCGAGCCGCTCTATCGCTGCAACCTGGCCTGTGCCGGTTGCGGCAAGATTCAATACCCGGCGCACGTTCTGAAGCGCGAACTCTCGCCGGAAGAGTGCTTCAAAGCGGTCGACGAGTGCGGGAGTCCGATGGTCTCGATTCCGGGCGGCGAACCGCTGATGCATCCCGAGATCGAGAAGATCGTGGACGGCCTGGTTGCCCGGAAGAAATACATCTATCTGTGCACCAACGCGTTGTTGCTGAAGGAAAAGCTGCACCTCTTCAAGCCGAGCAAGTACCTGACGTTTTCCGTGCACCTCGACGGGCAGAAAGAACACCACGATTTTTCGGTGTGCCGAGAGGGCGGATATGAGCTGGCCGTCGAGGGCATCAAGGCAGCACTCGAGCGCGGTTTCCGCGTGACCACCAATACCACGCTGTTTGACGGTGCCGATCCGAACAGCGTGCGGGCCTTTTTCGACGAGATGATGGAGCTTGGCGTTGAGGGCATGATGCTCTCACCCGGCTACTCCTACGACAAGGCGCCGGACCAGAAGCACTTCTTGGGGCGCGCGCGCACCCGTCGCCTGTTCCGGGCGATTCTGTCCAATCGCAAGCCCGGCTGGCAGTTTAATCAGTCCATGCTGTTCCTGGAATTCCTCATGGGCAAGCGCGATTTCAAGTGCACGCCGTGGGGCATGCCTACCTACTCCATCTTCGGGTGGCAGAAGCCCTGTTATCTGCTGCAGGACGGCTACGCCGAGACCTTCACCGAACTCATGGAAACGACGGAATGGTCCAACTATGGCACGGAGTCCGGCAATCCGAAATGCGCTAATTGCATGGTGCACAGCGGGTATGAGGCCTCGGGTGTGGATTACACGTTCAGCTCCCTGAAGGGCCTGCTGGCGACGGCCAGGGCCACACTGTTCACGAGCAATAAGGACGATGGGGCGCTCGAACTGCTGAACGAACCGGTGACGCCGGTACATTCCTACAATCCGTTGGTGAAAATCAGTCCCAGTGCGGAAAAGCTCGAGCGGACGCGCGCATGACCGGACCGCGTCATGCCGAGCGACCCGAGCATGCAACCCACCCTGACGCGCTCGAGGTTGCTCCCGGAACCCAGCATGAGACCTTGCAGGGCTGGATCCCGGACCTGGCGACCGAAGAGGAACTGCGCGAAGCGCTCGAGAAGGCCTTTGATTACCGCGGTGACGTTGCGGTAACGCTAAAAGACGGCTCAAAAGTAGAGGGTTACATCTTCGATCGGGTCGCCGGGCGAGACCTGGCCAGTTCGTTCGTTCGGATTTTGCCGAAAGAATCGAACCAGAGAGTGAAAGTCGCCTATCGAGACATTCGTTCGCTGGCCTTTACCGGCCGTGATACGGCGGCGGGCAAGAGCTGGGAAGCCTGGGTAGAGAAGTACTGGAAAAAGAAGGAAACGGGCGGAGAAAACCTCAGTTTGCAGCCCGAATCTCTCGAAGAATAAGGCCCCGGCCCGGCCTCCCGAAGAAGCGTCGGATTTTAGTTAAATCCATTAAAATCAATACGTTAGTTAGATTCGATGCATTCCCGGCCGAAGCACGTCCTTCTGGACAGTAAGCCCTTATCTGTGATAGTGTTAGCTATAGCGTTTGTTGCTCTTGTTCTACCTTTTGACTCGTTCAGGGGGCCGCGAGAACAAACTCGCGGCCCTTTTTTGTCGGGGCTGGAGGCAATACCGGAGTTCGCCGTATGGGATCCCGGGTCAAGAGAGGCAATGCAATTCAATTTCGAGGTTCTGCAGTGAAGGAACAAGGAACAGTGAAGTGGTTCAATGCTTCGAAGGGCTACGGGTTCATCCAACGCCAGACCGGGGAGGATGTTTTCGTACACTTCTCCGCCATTCAGATGGACGGTTATAAGTCCCTGAATGAAGGTCAGGCGGTGGAGTTTGAGGTTAAGAAGGGCCCTAAGGGCCTTCAGGCAGAGAACGTCACAAGCCTCTAGCCTGTGCATTTGGGAGGTCCCCGAGGGGTCGGGGACCTCTCCATCAGGAACGGACAGAAGGAAAATCCAAACTAAGCCGCGAACGGATCAAGGAGGCAGTTGTGCAAGTAATGCAGGAAGGACAGACCATCAAGCATGATGTTTTCGGCCTCGGTATCGTGACCGCATCCGATCCCGAACGTACCGCCGTTGATTTCGATGACCATGGTCCCAAGCTGTTTGTCACCAGTATGTTGTCGGCTGAGATGATCGGCGAAGCGCCCGCGACCCCGCCCAAGACCAAGCGCCGCCGGAAAGCATCTGCCGCAGCCAAAGCCGCCAAGAAGGCCGCCGCGGCCGTCGCGAAGTAAGAATCCCGCTCTGCAGTAACCAGCCCCGAACGAGTCACCAAAAATGACCCTGGGGTGTGTCCGCCCGTCCGTCGTCGCAGGTGATCTCTGTGCGGGGAAGGGAACCCTCACGGCCGATTTCGAATCATCACTTCTCTGCGGGTGTGGCTTGAGACAGCCTGGAAGAGTTAACGAGTCGCGGATTCGGCTTGATCAAAAGCGTGATAGGAAGAGCGGACCAGCGGGCCGGATTCGACGTGCTTGAAGCCCATGGCTTCGCCGAGGCGCTTGTATTCGGCAAATTCCAGGGGATGAACGAACCGAACGACTGGAAGATGTTCGCGCGTCGGCTGCAGGTACTGACCGAGGGTGAGGATATCGGTTCCCTGCGCGGCTAAGTCCTTCATGGTCGCGAGAACCTCCTCCTTTTCTTCCCCTAGGCCCAGCATCATTCCGGTCTTCGTCGGAACGTCAGGATGGGTCTGTTTGGCGCGGCGCAGTAATTCGAGCGAACGTTCGTAGAGGGCTCCTTTGCGCACCTGCCGATAGAGCCGGGGCACTGTCTCCGTGTTGTGGTTCAAAATGTCCGGTTTCACAGACAGAACCGTATCGAGCGCGGCCCAATCGCCGCGGAAATCGGGAATGAGAACTTCCACTTTACAGCCTGGAATGCGTTGACGAATTTCGCGAATGGTCCGTGCGAAGATGCGTGCGCCGCCATCGGGCTGGTCGTCGCGGTTCACGCTCGTCACCACCGCATATCGCAGGCCCATGCGGGCAGCCGCTTCGGCAACCCGGGTGGGTTCCTCTTCGTCCGGCGGCCCGATGGGCTTGCCGGAAGGCACCGCGCAGAAGCCGCAAGCGCGGGTGCAAATATCGCCCAGGATCATGAATGTCGCGGTGCCATGCTCCCAGCACTCACCCATGTTCGGACAACGAGCCGATTCGCAGACGGTGTGCAAATCGAGAGTCCGCATGGTGCGTTTCAAATCCTGGTAGCGCTCACCGCCAAAGAATTTCACGCGCAGCCAATCCGGCCGCGGGTGGGTATCCGTCGCCGGCACCGGGGCCGTGGTGCCACCACCAAGGATGCGGAATGGTGAAGCCATAAACCCCTATTTTACGCGGCCGACCGCCGGGGGACAATTGAAGACTTCCATCCCGATACGGGCACCTTGCTGATCTGCGGGTGTCCAATATCCAGCCGCAGCAGAGGTGCCCAATGCTCCGAAGAACCTGCTTTGCTCCCGGCCTCCTGTTTTTCTCTCCCGCCGCTCCGAGCCAAACGACCACTCCGGAACCGGTCAGGACCGCAGCCTACTTAGCGGAAATTCGCCAGTTACGACATGACTTGCAGACTGCCGCGAATGCGGCAGGAAAGGCCCAGAGCGTGATCTACCGGCTGTCTGCGCAGGGTGCCGTCGTCAGGCGCGCAACCGATCGACTGCAAGACGCCAGGACAGCCCTGGATCGGATGCAGGCGCAAAAGAGGTTTGCGGCCGAGCGGATCAAGAGACTGGAAGAGCTGAAAGACCGGACGCGAAATGAGCAAACGCAGAAACACCTCGAGGATGGCCTTCTCGATTTCCGGGCACAGAGGGAGTCTTTGAGGAGCCAGGAGCAGGAACTTCAGACCGGTTGGCGCGAGGAACGAACAAAATCGCGCAGCACGGTCACATTGGGGCCGTAGGCCCCGATGCGGCCGGCATCGACGGGCAGGCCCAGGCTTTCCGCCAGATCGAGATCCACGCCGGCATCATCCAACTCCGAAAGGCTGAAGCCCGCGGCGGGCTGCACACGATTCATACCCGAAGGATACACCGGGCGCGGCGGACGATGGCGCTGCCAGGGACGGCGCGCTATCTCGTAGAACTGCTTCCAATCGCGTTTGTGCCAAGTATGCATCGTTCTTTTTTATTCGCCCTTCACCGGATGCTGCCTGGTGCGGTAGCGCAGAACCCGCTCGAGGCCTGCATCGCTTCCTGACGTTACACCGAGCACCGGTGCAAACTGTCCTACTCATATACTCCAGGCGAGAGCGAACGAAGAAGTTTCTTCACCTGTTGTTTCAAACACGTCAACTTGCGAAAGGTCTCGGGCACCGGTTTGTGGCCTGGAGCGAAGCGCCGAAACGCAGAGACTGGGGCGGATGGTCGTCTTTGCAGTATAGCCCCGATCGTTCTTTTCGGCGGGATACTACACGCAAGGCGGTGGCATAGCCACAAAAATTTCTATGGGCTGTGAATTTCCGCCGGAGCCATTTCCTTGCAACAGTCCGGAAGCGAGACACACCACGACTGGAGGGCAGATTTCCCGGCGGGAGCTTGTGCTTCGGGCCCATGGGCGATTGGCCCGAAGCACGGAACAGGGGAGATGAGAGAAAGAGAGGGTCGAGCTACCAGCGGTTTCCGCGGTCGCCGCGGTCCCCACGATCGCCACCGCGCCCGCCACCGCCGCCCCGACCGCCACCGCCGCCGCCCCGGCCGCCGCGATCGCCGCCATAACCGCCGCGACCACCGCCGCCACCCGAGCGTTCCGTTTGGGGACGCGCTTCGTTAACCACAAGGTTCCGGCCACCAAAGTTTTGACCGTTCAGGCTGGTGACCGCGCGATCTGCTTCTTCATCGTTGGTGATCTCGACGAAAGCAAATCCGCGCGACTGCCCGGTAAACCGGTCGCGAATCAAACTGATTGCCGAAGGGGTGATTCCCAACTGTCCAAACCACTCTTGCAACTGTTCTTCTGATGCGTTGAATGGAAGGTTACCCACGTAAAGCTTCTTCACCTGCGAACTCCTTCTGCCCGGAACCTAATACAACGAGTTGCGGAGCGCACTGAAGATACCTTTTCCGCCAATGGGCAAACCGGAGGGCGTGCCGCGGAGGGCGGAGGGGTCGTTCAGTGGTCCCGTGCATGGTCTCGAAAATTGACTGGTTTTGCAACCAATTATTCTCGAAAGAGCCTGCCCGGCGGTACCAGTCCTCGAGCCCGGTCGGTTGCCCGGAGGACGTTCTCGGCCGGCCGCGGAAGACCTGTTTTGCATTTTCAGGAAAGCAGACTCGCGGTCCGGCAGCCCCTGACTCAGGTGCGGTAGGAGGCGTTGATGCGTACATACTCGGATGTGAAATCGCACGTCCAATAACGGGCCGTCCGGCGGCCGGCATGCAAATCCACCAGGATGTGAACATTTTTTTCAAGCAGGCGGCTGCTGGCGGTGCGCTCGTTGAACTCCAGCGGCTGGCCGCGGCGAAGAACCGGTATGCCCGCCATCTGAATCTCCACCCGGGCGGGATCGAATTTCACTCCCGCGCGCCCGGCCGCCGCGAAAATGCGGCCCCAATTCGGATCGCCTCCGGCGAATGCCGTCTTGACCAGGGGAGAGGTAGCGATGGTCTGGCCGATGCGGCGAGCGGCAATCTCCGACTTGGCGTGGCGTACCTCGATTTCGATCACCCGTTGTGCGCCCTCGCCATCGGCTACGATCTGCAGCGCCAGGGAGGAACAGACCTCCTCGAGAGCTCTGGAAAATGCCCGGTGCGCCGACGAGGCGCGGCGGACCGGCGGAGCCCCGGCTGCACCGTTGGCCAGGACCAGCAGGGTGTCATTTGTCGAAGTGTCGCCGTCGATGCTGATGGAATTGAACGTACGGGTGGTCACGTCGCGGAGGGTCTTCTGCAGAAGTGACGGAGAAATGTCGGCATCCGTGGCGACGAAGGCGAGGGTGGTGGCCATGTTTGGATGGATCATCCCGGCGCCCTTCGAGCAGCCCACCAGATGCACGCGCTTGCCTCCCATTTTGAAGGTGGCGGTGGCGGTCTTTGGGCGCGTGTCGGTGGTGCAGATGGCCAGTGAAAATTCGGCAAAAGAACGGGCCGAGGGACGGCGGTTGCGGGTAATGCCCGGAAGCGCGCGCAGGATCTTTTCAACGGGAAGCGGCACCCCGATGACGCCCGTGGAGCAGACCGCGACTTCCTCGGGGCGGCAGCGCAGCTGCCGGGCCGTCTCCTCCACGGTTTTGACCGAAGCGGCGTAACCTGCCCGGCCGGTGGCGCAGTTGGCGTTGCCGGCGTTGACGATAACCGCACGCATGCGCCCCCGGGAGGATTTCAGGTGCGCTTTCGAAACCACCACAGGCGCGGCGACGACAAGATTTTGGGTAAAGACCGCCGCGGCGGACGCCGGCACATCACTGGAAAGCAGGGCCAGATCGAGTGCGCCCGTTTTCTTCAAGCCACAGGCCGTCGCGGAAAAACGAAACCCGCGAGGCAGTGCCGCTTCCGAAGGAGGCTGATTCATGGGCGACCGCTCCGTACCACGAACGCTAGGCTCGTCATCGGTTCTCCAGCCGTTCGAGAAACTCCTCTAATTGCGAAATCGCCGCCCGAACCGATCCTTCCGACGTCCCGCCCGGGACCGACTTCGAATCGAGGGCATTCTGAAGCGAGAGACTGGCGAGAAAATCCTCTCCGAATTGCGGGGAGATCTTCTCGAGGTCCGCCTTCGAAAGCTGTATCCAGGGCCGGTCCTGCTTTTCCGCTTCGCGCAGAACCTGGCCGACAAGATCGTGGGCTTGGCGGAAGGGCACGCCGCGCCGCACCAGGTAGTCCGCGGCATCGGTCGCGAGCAGGCCGGGATTCGAAGCCGCGGCGCGCATTCTGTTTTCGCGGAATTTTGTTTTGGCAATCGCTCCGGCGGCTACCGCCAGCATGTCGCTCACCTGATCGTGCGCTGCGAACAGGGCTTCCTTGTCTTCCTGCAGATCGCGCTGGTAGCTGCTCGGCAGACCTTTCAAGGTGCTGAACAGACCGAATAACGCGCCCGTGATCCGTCCTGTTTTGCCGCGCAGAAGTTCCCAGGAATCCGGATTCTTTTTTTGCGGCATCAGGCTGCTGCCGGTGGAGTACTCGTCAGGGAGAATGGCGTAGGAAAATTCCTGGGCAGCGAACAGGACGAAATCCTCAGCGAGCCGTGAAAGATGTGTGGCTATCCCGGAAAGAGCGAACAGATAGTCGAGAGCAAAATCGCGATCGCTGACCGCGTCCAGGCTGTTCGCGGTGATCTGTGAGAAACCTAGATCGTGCGCCAAGGCGCTGCGATCGACGGCGAACGCGCAGCCTGCCAGCGCACCGGACCCCATGGGGCAGAAATCTGCGCTGGCGGCCGCGGTCTGCAAGCGCGAAATGTCCCGCGCGAACGCCTGCGCGTGCGCCTCGAGAAAGTGGGCGAGAAGAATCGGCTGGGCATGCTGCATATGAGTCATGCCCGCCATCGGGACTTTCAGAGTGGCTTTGGCCTGGGTGAGAAACGCACGGATCAGCGCTACCAGCGCGCCGCGTATCTCTGTTGCGGCCTCCATGACGAAGAGCCGGAAGTCGGTGGCCACCAGTTCGTTGCGGCTGCGGCCGGTGTGCAGCTTCCATCCCAAAGGGCCGAGCTCCTCGACGAGCGCCTTCTCGACAAAATGGTGCACGTCTTCGGCGTTAGAATCAGCCAGCCAAACCGGATCACTTTCCGCGTGCGCCGCGATCTTCTCAAGCGCAACAATCGTTTGCTGGACTTCGGTTTCGCTGAGGATGCCGCAGCCGAGCAAGGCCTTCGCCCAGGCATGATCGACCGCGAGCTCATAGGGAAGCAGGCGGCAATCGAACGCGAAGGAATTCTGGAATGCGTCGAATCGCTCGTCCGGCGCTTTGTCGAATCGACCGCCCCACAGGCGATCGTCTTTGCGTTCGCTCATTGTCGTCCTGACCAGAAATGACTGCCGGCTGGAAACCGGGACTACCGAATGACTGCTTTAACCTACGTTGCCGAGAGCGGGGCGCAGCCTGCTGCGCCCCCGAAGCAGGTTCAGCTCTGGTGGCCTTCGGCTTTGGCGATCGGTCGCACGGTAACCGGCAACGCGAACAGATTGATGAAGCCTTCGGCGTCCTTTGGATTGTATCGACCCATGGTAAAGCTGGCGAGGTCGGCGCGATACAGGGAATAGGGCGAAAGCCGCTTGGTGACGTTGAGGGTACCCTTCCAGAGCTTCAGGCCGACCGAACCGGTGACGCGCTGTTGCGCGACACGGAAGAAACCGTCCAGGGCCTCCCGGAGAGGCGAGAACCACAACCCGTTGTAGACAAGTTCCGCGTAGCGCACGGAAAGCGCTTGAGCAAAATGTGCAGTTTCCCGGTCCAGGGTGAGCCGCTCCAGTTCACGATGCGCGGTCGTCAGCAGCGTCCCTCCGGGCGTCTCATAGGCCCCGCGCGACTTCATGCCCACCAGGCGGTTTTCCACCAGATCCGTGCGTCCGACACCATGCTTTGCCGCAATCTCGTTGAGCTTGTTCAGCAGGTCGATGGGCCCGGCTTTTTTGCCATTGACCGAGACGGGATTTCCTTCTTCGAAACCGATCTCCACTTCCTCGGCTTTGTCCGGGGCCTTATCGGGCGAAACGATCCATTGCCACATGGCTTCGCTCGGTTCGTTGGCGGGATCTTCAAGCTCGCCGCCCTCATGGCTGAGGTGCCAGATGTTCCGGTCGCGGCTGTAAATGTTCTTCTTGCTCTGTTCGACGGGAACCTTGTGTTTTTCGGCATAGGCAATCGCGTCTTCGCGTGAATCGATCGCCCATTCGCGCCACGGAGCAATGATCTGCACGTGAGGCGCAATGGCCTTGTACGCCAGTTCAAAGCGCACCTGGTCGTTGCCTTTGCCGGTGCAGCCATGGGAAAGCCCGTCCGCGCCGAGTTGCAAGGCGAGTTCCGCTTGACGCTTGGCGATCACCGGCCGGGCCATGGAAGTACCGAGCAAATAGGTATGCTCGTAGACCGCCCCGGCGCGGAGCGTCGGCCAAATGTAATTGCGAATGAACTCTTCCCGCAGGTCTTCCACGTGAGCCGAACTCGCTCCCGTGGCCAGGGCTTTTTTCCGGGCCGCTTCGAGATCTTCCTGCTGACCTACGTCGCCAATCATGGCGATCACTTCGCAGTCGTAGTTTTCACGCAGCCACGGAATGATGATGGACGTATCGAGCCCGCCGGAATAGGCCAGCACAACTTTCTTCGGTTTATGAACGTTATGAGTCACTAGATTCTCTCTCCTCGGATAGGACCACAAAATTCTAGGTGTACAGCGCGTGCAGGATGGCCTTTTGCACGTACATGCGATTTTCCGATTGCTGCAGAACCACGGAATAAGGTGCATCGAGCACCTCATCGGTCACTTCCGCGCCCCGGTGAGCCGGAAGACAGTGCATGAAAACCGCTCCGGGGGCCGCCTGCTCCATCAGTTTGCGGTTCACCTGATAGTGCTTGAACACCTGGCGGCGGACCTTTTCTTCGGCCTCAAACCCCATGCTGGTCCAGGAGTCGGTATAAACCGCTTGCGCGCCGCTCACGGCTTCCTCGGGATCGGTGAAGAGTTCGATTTTGGCGCGGGATTCCTTGGCAACCCGTTTGGCATCGGCAAGCACATCGGCGTCCGGCGCATAGTTTGCAGGAGTGGCGATGCGGATGTTCACGCCCAGGCGGGCAGCAAGGTAAACGAGCGAGTGGCAAACGTTGTTTCCATCCCCGACATAGGCGAGCTTGAAACCTCGCAACGCTCCAAATTTCTCTTCCAGGGTGAAGAAATCGGCCAGCGCCTGGCAGGGGTGGAATTTGTCCGACAGCGCGTTGACGACGGGGATGGCGACAGTAGCGGCCATCTCCTCCAGTACGCGCTGCTCATATACGCGGGCAACGATGCCTTGCACCCAGCGCTCCAGGTTTCGCGCCACGTCCGGAATGGACTCGCGTTCGCCCAGGCGGGCCTGGGTGTGGTCCAGAAACACGACGAACCCGCCCATGCTTTGAATGCCGACTTCAAACGTGACCCGCGTGCGCAGGGACGGCTTCTCAAAAATCAGGGCAATGTGCTTGTTGCGTAGGACACTGGCGTACCGCGAAGGTCGCGCCTTGATGTCCGCCGTGCGTTGCAACAGTTCGCGCGTTTCCGCAATGCCGCATTCGGCGCCTGTGAGCAGGTCTTTGGTGCGTGCCAGCGGGATCGTGGCCGAAGCAATCGATGCAGTCATTATTTCTTCTCCGTTATTCAGGAATTTCAGACCGCCGCAAGGGATGCCAGTCCTTCAGAAGCCGACTCCCGAAGCACGCGCGTTCCCGGCAGACTTGATGACCAACTCTCGCCCGGCGTGGCCGAGAACAGCCGGGGATCGAGCACGGCAGCCGCGGAATCCCCGCCCACGATGTGCACCTCGCGGACGCCGCCTTCCAGGGCGCGCTTGGCGGCTTCCAGTTTCAGGATCATGCCGCCGGAGACCACCCGGGTGTGCACGAGCACTTCAATCTTTGCGCAGGAAAGCGCGGAGATTACCTTTTCTTCCTCGAGCACACCGGCGACGTCGGTGAGATAGATGAGATGGTCGGCGCCAATAAACTCAGCGCAGGCAGCCGCCATATGGTCGGCATTGATGTTGTACAGTTCACCGTCCGGCGCCTGCCCCAGGCAGGCCGCCACCGGTAAAAGCTTCTCCCGCCAGAGCGACTCGAAAAACGCGACCTTTACCCCGGTGAGATAGCCGACAAAGCCGAGGCTGCCTTCGACATCGTTGTGTACCAGTGGCGCGGCGGAGAAACAGGCTGCGTCGGCAGCCGAAATTCCAATTGCCGGCTGGCCGGCTGCCGAGATAGCAGCGGAGAGGCGCTTGTTCAGCAGCCCGCCGAAGACCATGACCGCGGCGTCGCGGGTTTCCTTGTCGGTGACACGCAGGCCAGCTACAAATCGGCTCTCGATGCCAAGTCGTTTCAGGGTTGCCGTGAACAAGCGGCCGCCGCCATGGATGACCAGAATTTCGTGGCCATGACGCGCGAGTTCGGCAACCAGCTGCGACAGGCAACGAACTGTCTCGGTATCTTCCAGTAGAGCGCCGGCAAATTTGATGACAATTCTCATAACAGTCCCGTTTGCTCCTCGATGCCCAGCATCAGATTGAAATTCTGGATGGCCTGTCCGGCGGCGCCTTTTCCGAGGTTGTCCAGGCAGGAAATCACGATCAGGCGCTTTCCGTCCGTGTCCAGGGCAAAGCCGATATCGCAGAAGTTGGTGTTCGCCACGTGTTGCAACTCGGGCAATTTGCCGGCCGGCCAGATCCGTACCATCGGTTTGCCGGCGAAGTATTCCCGATAAAGCGCCTCGATGCTCTCCGCGGTCTGTGTTTCGGCAAGCGAAGCGTAGATCGTCGAGAGAATGCCGCGCGCGACGGGCAGCAAATGGGTGCTGAAGACCAGCTGTGATTCCCGGAGGCCGGTATGCTCGAGAATCTCCGGAGTGTGGCGATGAGAGAAAAGATTGTAGGCGCGGAAATTTTCATCCACTTCGACAAAGTGCAAATCGCGCCGCGGGTCCTTGCCCGCTCCGGTCGCACCCGATTTGCAATCGCAAATCACGTTCTGTGAGGACGATAGCAGTCCCGCCCGTACCAGGGGCTGCAGCCCCAGGATTACGCTGGTGGCATAGCAGCCGGGATTGGCTACCAGTTTCGCGCCGCGAACGCGGTCGGCATACAGCTCCGGCAATCCGTAAACGGCTTCGCCAAGACGCGCGGCGTGCGGGGCTGGCAGTCGGTACCAGGAGGTAAAGGTCTGCTCCGAGGAAAAGCGGAACGCGCCGCTGAGATCAATTACGCGCAGGCCCTTGTCGAGGAGCGTGGGAGCAAATTCCGCCGAGGCCTCATGCGGGGTCGCGAGAAACGCTGTCCCCGCGGAACTGGACGTGATGGCATCGAGCGACAGCGGGCGCAGGGGCGCTTCCCCGCGCGCACGCAGCTGCGGAAAGAGCTGCGAAAGGCAGTGCAAACCGTTGGTTTCCCGTACGTAGAACGTGGCTCGGGTGAGCTCGGGGTGATGCAGCAGCAGCGTTGCCAGCTCAAAGCCGGTATAGCCAGTGACACCAATCACAGCAATGTGCCGGGGATCCCTCATTTTACGTGCGACTCAAGCGCCTTCTGGAGGGATTCGCGCGTTTTGCGGTTCGGCGTGATGATCAGCACCGTGTCATCACCGGCAATGGTGCCGGCAATCTCCGGAAACTTCGCGCCGTCGACGGCTGCGGCCAGGGGTTGCGCGCCGCTCGGTGGCGTTTTAAGAACCAGGAGATTTTCCGCCGGGCGGATGTCCAGCAGGAATTCGCGAAGCGCCCGGGTCAGGGGCGGCAGTGCCGCCGCCTCATCGGGGACCACCGTCGCCGCCCGGTAGCCGTCGCGGGTCTTGACGAGCTTCAGTTCCTGCAGGTCGCGGGAAAGCGTGGCCTGCGTCACCCTCATGCGCTGCTGGGCCAGCCGGCGACGAAGATCTTCCTGGTTGGAAATCCGCTCCGAAGAAACCAGCCGGAGGATTTGACCGTGACGAAATGTTTTTGTGGCGCTCATTCGGTGCGCTTATGCAAGCGACTGTATAAATATACAGTCGCTCGGGAAGCGCTGTCAAATCCTTTTGGCCCGTTGCGTTCCGGACTTGCCGCGGATCACGTCGCGCCGCCGGACGCGCGCAATCGGAGCTATCATCAGAGTGCTGCACGGACTTGCTTACCCGTTTGCCGGGGTCCTTCCACCTCTCGCGGGTTTCTTCTCCCGTGAAGGAGTCGACCATGCCAAAAGAACGCAGCACGAAAAAACCGCGCGAACAGTACCGCTTGCGCACTCGCTTGATTCACGGAAGTTTCGCGACCGGCCGGTGGGATTACGACCATCACGTGGTTCCGCCACAATCGAGCTCGGCGACGTATCGTCTGTCGTCGGTCCACCGGGGGGCGCAAGGTTTTGTTGAATTTGCCACCCCCGAGTCGCGCCGCGCGCCGATCTACATTTACGACCGGTTGGATGAGCCGAGCCGCGGGATGCTGGAGGAAAACCTGGCCGTCGCCGAGGGCGGAGAAATTGCCGTGGCGTTTGCCACCGGAATGGCGGCAGTCAGCGCCGCGCTCGGCATACTGACTGCCAGTGGCGATCAAATCGTGGCCCATCGTGTCTTGTATGGGTGTACGCACAGCCTGATCACCAGTTGGCTGCCGCGCTATAAAATCCACACCGAATTCTGCGACTTGACCGACCCCGAGGCACTCCTCCAGGTGGCCACGAAAAACTGCCGGGTGGTTTATTTCGAGACGCCCGTGAATCCCACCATGGAGCTGATTGATATGCGCGCGGTGCGGAAGGTCGTGGACCGATTGAACGCCGGCCGGCCGGAAGAAGAGAAAATGCGGATCGTCGTCGACAACACCTTCGCGACCCCGTTCTGCCAGCGGCCCTTGGAGCACGGCGTGGACCTAGTAGTGCACAGCTTGACCAAAGACATTGGGGGCTTCGGGACGGAGATGGGCGGGGTGGTGATCGGGCCGTCTTCCTTTTTCAACCTGCTCATGCTGTACCGCAAGGATTTTGGCGGGGTGCTCTCCCCGAAGAATGCCTGGCCCATCCTCGTCTACGGCCTGCCCACGCTCGCGACCCGCATGGTGAACCAGCAGAAAAGCGCCATGCAAGTGGCGGACTTCCTTCTGAACCAGCCAAAGGTCGCGCGCGTTGTCTACCCGGGGCTAGCCAACTATCCCCAGCGAGAACTGGCACATCGGCAGATGGTCACCGCCGACGGTTCGTTCGCGCCGGGTAGCATGCTGTACTTCGAGCTGAAGGGCCAGGACGGCAGTTCACGCGGCGCCGTGGAGGCGGCCGAACGGTTTGTCGATTATGTAGCTGAGAAAGCCTACACCATCACCCTGGCGGTCAGTCTCGGCCAGATCAAGACACTGATCGAGAACCCGTTCTCGATGACCCATGCCGTCGTTCCTGAAGAGGAAAAACTCCGTTGCGGATTGAAACCGGGGGGCATCCGGCTCTCGCTCGGGCTGGAGGATTGGCGGGACATCATCGCCGACCTCGAGGACGCGCTCGAGGTGGTCTGACCTAAAGGACAGTCGAGGGGCGCTGCATCATAGGCGGCACGGCGCAGATCATTGCTGGCTTTTCCGCCCCGGGAATGTTACCTATCAACAATCACCGGTTTTCGCTGATGACCGAACTGTGCCACATCGCTGGATGTAAGCACGATGTCCCGGCCGCCCTGGCCGAGCATAAGCTCTGTGTTCTCCATTTCACGCTGTCGCTTGAAGCGGGTTGCGCGGAAATGCGCCGGGAAACTGCTTTAGGGAACACGCCTCACGAGCGCCAACGCGAGATCATGAGATTCATCACCGAAAATGGAGAACGGCTCGCGCGTGTCGCAACCAGCGGCTTGCATCTTACCGACGATCTGAAAGCCCGGGTCCTCAGCACCTTTCTAACCCTGATGAACCTCCGCGAGAATCTGGACCGGGCGGCCATGCGCACCCCCACAGGACGCAGCGGCATTCTCCGCTGAGGAGCGCGTCCCCGGGGCCACCAGCCCTCTGCCGACCACCCGAGAGCCTCAATGAACAAGTTTGCCGACTATTTCCGGTCCTGGCGGCGATTCACGTAAAATGGAGGCCCAGCAGCGAAAACTCTCATGGTGGCTCTAAAGGCATCCGAGGAAGCAACGCCCGTGTGCTACCCTTCGTCTGAATAATGGAACGGATGAACCTGCGCTGGGCCAATGGTTTGCGAGTCCTTATGCTCCTAATGCCGTCCCTGGGAGGAGCGCTGTTGTGTGCCCAGCCAGTCCCGCAAGAACCGGCTGCAGTCGTGCCTGCGCCCGCTTCACTTGTCAGGGAGATCCGGATCGTCAAACAAGACGGGAGCCTGATTCTCGAAAATCCCAGTGGAATTGCCGTGAAGGTCGGTGAACCGCTCGATCGCGACGCCGTTGCCGCGAGCATCCGCACGCTCTACCAGAGCGGCGACTACGCCGACTTGCGCGCTGTGCTCACCCCGGAAGGAGACGGAGTCCGCCTGGACTTCGTGGTGCGTGAAAACCTCTTCATTAACCAGGTCTTGATCCGTGGATTGAAAGCCCCTCCCTCGGAAGCTTCGGCATCGGGTGCCATGCAGTTGGCGCTCGGCCAGACCTTCCTCAAAGGAGACGTCGACGATGCCGTCAGCCGCTTAAAGGACACGCTGCGCGACGAAGGGCTGTACCAGGCGAAAGTCACGACCGAACTCAAGCCCTACCCCGAAACTCATCAGATGGACGTGATCGTCCATGTCGAGCCGGGCCCGCGCGTACTGCGTGGAAAGGTGGATTTGCTGAACAACACCGAATATAAGGATGCCGAGCTGTTGGGGCTGTTCAAGATAAAGGCCGGCAACGAGCTCACCAAGGCGAAGATCCAGTCGGCGATGGCCCGCATCCGCAAATTCCTCGAAAAAAAAGGACACCTGAGCGAGCGCGTCTCGGTTCGGCGCGGCGACTACGACGAGAGTGCGAATTCTCTGCCTTTAACCCTGGAAGTTACCGCCGGGCCCACCGTCCGGGTGGATTTGCAGGGTGCGAAGTTTTCAAAGCGCGACCTAAGAAGGCTCATTCCGATCTACCAGGAGGCTTCGGTCGATCAGGACCTATTGGCGGAAGGTCGGCGCAACCTGCGAGAACGACTGGAACGTGAAGGATATTTTGATGCCAAGGTGGAATACACGGTGACAGCCAATGCGGCCACGACCGCAAATCCCGATGTCAAGGCAGAGCAGGAGACTATCACTTATAAAGTGGACCGCGGAATCAAATATAAGGGATTGCGCATCGAGGTTACCGGGAACCACTATTTCGATACCGACCTCCTGCTCAGCCGGCTTTCCATCATCCCCAGCTCCGCTTTTGTCAAACCGCGTTTCAGCCGGCGTTTGCTCGAATCCGATGCGCTTTCCATGAAAAATCTCTACGCCGCAAACGGATTTCTTTCCGCAACGGTTTCCGGGAGTACCCCGGCGAGCGAAAAGCAGAGGGGCGGAGAGTTGCTGGTCCGCTTCGAAATCAGCGAGGGCAAGCAGACGCTGGTTTCCAGCTTGAAACTGGAAGGGATGAGTGCGATCGGGGAACAGGAAATTCGCGGCGTAATCGGGTCACTTCCCGGCCAGCCCTATTCGGAAATCAGCGTCGCGACGGATCGCGACAATATTCTCGCCTTATATTTCAATCAGGGGTTTCCGAACGCCACCTTCACCTGGTCGGTGCTTCCAAACAGCGCAGAAGATGCGGCAGCCGCCACCAAGAGCGAAGCGTCAGCGCAGACCGTAAAGGGTCAGGCCATCGACCGTACCCAGCCGATGCAATTGGTCTATAAAATTCAAGAAGGCACGCAAGTCATGGTGCGGCGCGTGCTCTTCACGGGCTATGTCCGAACGCGGTTGAAGGTGATCCAACGCCAAGTGAAGCTGCAACCCGGTCAGCCGCTCCGCGAAGGGGACGTAGTCGAATCGCAGCAGAAGCTCTACAACCTGGGAGTCTTTAACCGCGTGACGGTGGATGCACAGAACGCCAGTGGTACCGACCCGAACAAGGATGTGGTCGTTCTGGTCGAAGAGGCCAAGCGTTACACCATCGCTTACGGCGGCGGATTTGAAGTCCAGCGGCTGGCGAGTACGACCGATCCGACGGGAGGCGAGGTGGAAGCTTCGCCGCGAGGGATCTTTGAAATCTCGAAGGAAAACGTGACCGGTCGCGCCGATTCGCTCAGCTTGAAGTTGCGCGGGAGCACCATCCAAGGCCGGGCTCTACTGGCCTACACCGCGCCGCAGACGCTCAGCTACGACAACTTGAGCTTTCAGGCGACCGCTTACGTTGAGAAAACGCAGGATATCAATACCTTCACGCAGACGCGCTACGAAGGAAACCTGCAGATCACCGATACCCTTTCCCCCCGTGCCTCCCTGCTGTTCCGCTATGCCTTTCGCAAAGTCACTCTCAGTAACCTCAATATTCCGTCCGAAGAAGTGCCGTTATGGAACCAGCCTACGCTGGTCTCGGAATTCAGCGCCACCTGGTTCCGAGATACCCGTAATAATCCAGCCGATGCCACCAAGGGTTCGTTCAACACTGCGGATTTCAGCGTCGCTGGAACAGCCATTGGCTCCAGCGCCAGCTTTATCCGTTTTTTCATGCAAAACTCAACCTATCGTCCCATCAGCCGCAACTGGAGTTTCGCGCGCTCCATCCGCATCGGAATTCTCCAGCCGTATGCCTCGACCGTTTCTTTGACTTTCCCGGCGCAGACCACCACTCCTCCGCCGCAGGTCATTCCCTTGCCCGAACGCCTGTTTGGTGGCGGTGGAACTTCCTTGCGGGGTTTTGCCCTGAATCAAGCAGGGCCCCGCGATTCCCTCACCGGCTTCCCTGTCGGCGGGCAGGCGATGCTCATTTTGAACCAAGAGTTGCGCTTTCCGATGAAGCTTCCGATCGTTGGGACCAGTCTCGGCGGCGCGTTTTTTTACGACGGCGGGAACGTGTACAGCAGGGTGGAGCGAATTACATTTCGCTGGTCGCCCCCGGACCCGGTGTTCAAGCCCGCCTATCCCGACCAACCTCCGGGACGATTCAACCCCACCACCTGTGTGTACAACTGCACCAATGAACTCAACTATTTTTCGAACACTGTCGGTTTCGGACTCAGATACGCGACTCCGATCGGCCCGATCCGCGTTGATCTCGGCTATCAATTGAACCGTGCGCTATTCGTGATTCCTTGCAAGAATGAAGTTCCTTTTTGTCAGCAGGGTACAAGACTCCCCAGGCTCCAGATATTTTTCAATCTAGGATCGAGCTTCTGATGCAGTTGCGGCACAAAATTTGCGCCCTTGCCCTGCTCCCGCTGGTTCTGATCAGCGTTGTGTGCGCGCAGGAGGTCATCGACCGGATTGCCGCCCGCGTGGATACCGACATCATTCTCTTGAGTGACGTGCGCGCGCTGGCCCGCTTTCAGGCGTTTAATGACGGCAAGGCGCAGAGTGACGGAGAGATCCTCGATCATCTGATCGATCAGTGGATCGTGCAGAACGAGGCCAAGGCGGCCCTGTTCCCGCAACCCTCAGAGGAAGATGTCCAGCGCAGTCTGGAGCGTATGAAGCGCTCCTTCTCTTCGCCCGAGGAGTTTGAGGAACGCAAGAAACAGAGCGGGCTCAGCGACGAAGATGTCGACCGCATGATCCGGTCGCAGCTGTACCTGAGCAATTATCTGGATTCGCGTTTCCGGGCATCGGTGCAAGTTTCTGAGGATGAGATTCGGCAGTTTTATGAGGCCCGCGTTGTAGCGCGGGCGGAGTCACGCGGCCAGACTCCTCCAACACTCGATGAGGCGCGCGGATACATTCAGGAAGTGCTTGTCCAACGCGCCATCAACGCCCACGCCGACCTCTGGCTGAAGGAGAGTCGGGCACGGTTGCGGGTCGAGAAGTTTCTGGACGAGAGCCCGCAATGACCAAGGAATCGCGCTGGCGGAAAATCCTCTGGCTCGAGCACCTGCTCTGGGTGCTGGGCACCTGGACGATGCTGCTGATCGCTCTTGCCGTGATCGCCGTCGGAAGTGGTCTGGCAAATCCGCTGCTGCGCAGGATTCTGATCAGCCGCATGGAAACTCTCACCGGTGGACACGTCGAGATTCGCACCGTCTCGGTCGGCTGGTTTTCTCTGAATGCCACCGTCAATGAACTGGTCGTTCACGGCAGGGAGCCGGCGGACACCGAGCCGCTGTTCAGCGCTGACCAGATTCGAGTCGGCTTGCGCATCGACTCCTTCTGGGGACGGCGCGTCGGGTTGAACGACTTGATTCTTCAGCGCCCGCGTTTGCACGTGCGGGTAGAGAAAGACGGCACCAGCAATCTGCCTGCCTTGCCCCCGAGCAAGTCGAAAGAGCCATCGCTCGAGAGGCTGATTGATCTGAGAGTGCACCACGTGGAGATCAAGGACGGCTGGCTGCTGTACAACGATGTGAAGTCGCTGGTCGGTGTGGAGGGCGGCGATTTGCAGTTCACGCTGGATCTCGGCGGGCCGGCCGAGCTTCCGGTTTATTTGGGTGCCCTCGATTGGCAGGCGATCGAGTTGGCGAAGCGAAAAGATCTCCCGATACCGGCCAATTTATCGGCGAAATTCTCGCTGCGACCGACGGGCTTGTCTGTGGATCAGGCGGTCGTCGACATCGGTCGGTCGCACGTGGATCTGCAGGCCGAGACCCACGATTTGGCCGCTCCGAAATGGACGTACAAGTACCGGGCCTGGCTTGACCTGCTGGATCTTCGCGAAGCATTCCGTACCCCGGAAGTGCCCCTTGGCCGAATCGATCTGCGCGGCGAAGGGAGCATCGAAAATGGCGATTTCCTCGGGAACGGCAGCTTCGCCGCAGACAACATCACCCTCGGATTTTCAGATTTTCATTCAGCGAACTTGACCAGCCGCTCGAGTTATACACTCGGGCCCAAGGGTGTGGTCCTGCCTGACTTTGCGGCCTATGCCCTGGGCGGAAACCTGAAAGGGCGCATCACCATGCGCTACGAAGGGTTGCAGTTTCGTGCCGAAACCAAGCTTCAGGACATTCGTCTTTCCTCTGTCTTTCCGGCAATCGACCATGAGGGATTTCCCGTGGATAAGCTGCACTGGGATTCCGTGCTTTCCGCAGATACCGTGGAAACCTGGCGGGCAAATTTCCAGGATTTCGATGTCTCTGCCAAGATGCACTGGGAGCCGCCAGAAGAAGTCAGTGCCGGACATCTGCCGGTCACCGGTGATTGGCAGTTGCGCTACAAATATGAACCGAACACCTTGGAAATCACCCAGGGCGATTTTTCAACGCCAGCTTCGCGCGGTACCTTCACCGGCCTGTTGGCCCCGAAGGATACCGCCCTCGATGCGCACCTGAATATCGGCTCTTTGCTCGATTGGAATGACTTCATCCATGCCATCGCCGGTGACAAGCCAGGCAGTCCGGAAGCCGCAGTCGAGATGGCGGGATCCCTAGAATGGAATGGCAGAATTGTCGGACCGTCCGACGGCCCCGAATTTCAAGGGCATATCCGCGGCGAGCACATTCGTTATGCAGACATTCGTCTGGATACTCTCGACGGGGACCTAAACTACTCCCCAAAGGAACTGGTGATCGGTCGCGGCCACGCTTCGCGTGGCCTGATGCGTACGGATATTGACGGCCGGCTGGAGCTGACCGAATGGGAATTCCGGCCTGAGAATGCGTGGGTCAGCGAGCTCAATCTGGAAAAAGTTCCCATCGAGGCACTTTCAGAGATTGGCGGGTGGCACTATCCGGTGACGGGAACGATCACCGGTCAGTTTCATGGGAGAGGAACGCGCGCAGAGCCCATGCTCAGCGGACTGCTGGATGTGGCCGACGCAGAAGCTTATAGCGTGCCTTTCAATCGTCTGAGAGGGCAACTCACGCTGCTGCCCGATGAAGTACGTCTCAGCAATGCGGAGTTGCGTTTTTTTGCGCCGGGTACGGAAAAAACCGGCGGGGCAGGCATCGTCACCGGCAACGTGGCCTACCGGTTCGCAGACGGATCCTTGACGACGGACCTGGTCGGCGCGGCACTCCCGCTCGCCAATTTCCGGAGGGTGAAAGACAACAACCTTCCCTTGGGAGGGCAGATATCCTTCCGACTGAAATCCAGCGGGTCCCCGCAACGGCCGGAAGCCACAGGTAGTTTCCGGGTAGTGGACCTGCAGCTCGGCACGGAAGTTATAGGCAGTTTTGAAGGCGACCTCAATTCCGACGGCAAGAACGCGCAGCTAAAATTGAATTCAGCCATGGCCGAAGGGGTGATCGGGGGCGGCATTACCCTCGGTCTTGACGAGCCTTATCCGGTGGACGGAAAAATCTCGATCAAGAACATCAACCTGGATCCCTACTTGATGTCCGCCTTGCACCTGGAAAAGTTCAATGGCCACGGCAAAGCGGACGGCGAAATCAGCGTGAACGGAGAACTGCAGCATCCCGAGAGCGTGATCGTGGATGGGAATTTTACTCACCTGCTTTTGACCTACGGAGGGGTGCAACTTGAAAACTCCGAACCCCTGCATCTCACCTCCTCCCGCGACTATCTGAAAATTGTGAGTGCCGCACTGAAGGGTACGGACACCAACGCAGAGCTCACCGGATCGGTCCAGTTCACCGGAAAGCGGACACTCTCCCTGAAACTCAACGGTTCGGTCGACTTAAGACTGCTCAACGGTTATCTCCCCGGCATCGAAACAACCGGAAACGCGAACATCAATGCGTCTTTTGAAGGCACGCTCGACAAGCCCCGCATCATCGGCAGAGTCAAATTGGAAAACGTCTCGGCGCGGTCACCCGACTTTCCAACCGGTCTCAGCAATCTCAAAGGAGACCTGGTTTTCGATTCCACCCGGCTCTTCTTCGAGAACCTGACTGGTGAAGCGGGCGGCGGGACGATTGCGCTGACCGGGAGCGCAAATTACTCAGACAAGCCGTTGCGCTATGACATCTCTGCAAAGACCGACCGGCTTCGAATCCGCTATCCGGAGGGGATGAGTTGGCTGGCAGGGGGCGGATTGCGTCTGACCGGTACGATGGATGGCGGACTGCTTACCGGGAAGGTCCTGATTCAGCGGGTGACCCTGAATGAAGGGCTCGAATCGGCTGGCATCCTGGTCTCCAGCTCCAGTCCTACAGGAACAAGCGGTTCGAGCTTCCTGCGAAACCTGCAGTTTGACGTGGAGGCCACCTCCACCCCGGATTCCCGCATGGAGTGGCCCGGCGCTTACCTCGAGGCGGAGGCCAACCTGCGCGTTCGCGGAACCGCGGAGCATCCCATCATCCTCGGACACATTCACGTGCTCTCGGGCGAATTGTATTTTCATGACAGCAAGTACAACGTTGCGCGCGGCGACCTGAATTTCGCCAACCCGTTCCGGCTGGATCCGGTGATTAACGTTGAGGCCACGACCACGATCCAGCAGTATGAAATCACTCTGAATTTCAGCGGCCAAGCGAGCAAGATGAGCCTCGCCTACCGCTCCGATCCGCCCCTCCCGGGCAATGACATCATTACCCTCTTGTCCATGGGACAAACCAGTTCGGAGGCAGCATTGCGCACCGGTGGCACGACCTCGGGCAGTACGGCGGGGGCATCTGCACTGCTTTCGGAAGCCATTTCCAGTCAGCTGGGCGGGCGCGTCGAGCGGCTGTTCGGGATTACGCGATTTCGTGTCGATCCGGGTTTAACCGGGCTGGTAGCGAGCGGCGCAGGACAAAACGCCACCGCCCGGGTCACCGTGGAACAACAGGTCACGCCCACTCTGACCGTCACCTACGTGTCCAACGTGAGCTCAACCCAGCAGCAGGTCATCCAGGTGGAGTACAACGTGACCCGCAGCATCTCGGTGGTGGCTTTGCGCGATCAGAACGGCACGTTTGGCGTGGACGTTAAATTCAAGAAACGCTTGCCCTGAAGTTCTTTTCCGTCACTCAGGGTTGATCCTGGGCTTGGGCGGTCTGTTGCCCGGCATTCGGCTGGGGTTGCTGGTGTTGTGACGCTGCCCGGCGCGGTCCGTTGCCTGTCAGGCGGGCGTTTTGCCCCACACCAGGATTTTCGATCTTTGCTTCCTGAAGCGCTTCTCGCACCGCCTTGGTGGCTTCGTTGCGCGTGGTTTCTTGGATCTCCCGGAAGATTTTCGGGCTCTCCGCGGCGACCTTTTGGCCGAGCGGTGAGCCATAAAACTGCAGCAGGTTCTTGACCTCATCGTCGGTGTAATGCTTGTCATAGAGACTCACCAGCTGCTCATTCACGCGATCGACGTCAAAGCGCTTCTCATACTCGTTGATGGCGGTATTCACAAAGGCTTGGCCCTTCTCGCTGTTTGCCACAGTGGCCAGAAGTTTTTCCCGGTATTGTTCGGCGGTTTGCCGCACCGAATCCTGCACCTGGTCGCGCGCTCCGACCAGTTCGAGCAGCGCCCGGATATCTGCGTCCTTTGCCGGGTCTATCGGTGTCGCGTTCACCGGGAGGGGTTGCTTGACTGTGGCAGCTTGCGCAGCCGCTTGCACCGAACCCGGTGCCCCGCCCTGAATGGCCACAAAGAACATCCCTACGTAGATCACAAGCAGTGCCAGTGCCGCCTTCATGACTGCCTCCAAGCCCGCGAGAACGGGAACGCGGGAACTTTCCGGCCCACTCACTCACCAACGATTGTAGGGAGCATGTTGGTTCGAGCGCGCCTGCTCCGGGGGACAGTTTTGCCGCGTCCGTCACTGTTCCGAGGTGCAGGAGGCCGACGGAGTCTTGGCCGACGGGCCCGCGTTACAGGAGCGTTCCCGCGCATTTTTGAGGCCAGCGATCGACTACACTAAGGATATCGATCGGGGTCCCGCCGGTAACACTGGAGTGCTGACCCGCGGCGGCATCCCCATCCGAGGACGGGCAAAACCCGGTGTGCGACGAACCTTATCGGAAGTTGCGCGAGGCAATGGTGGAAACACAGCTGCGAAAGCGCGGCATCAGGGATGAACGTGTTCTGCGCGCCATGGCCACTGTGCCCCGCCACGAATTCGTGCTGCCCGAGGTCGTCGACAGGGCGTACGCCGATGAACCGCTGCCGATTGGCGGCGGTCAGACCATCTCGCAACCCTATATCGTTGCGGCCATGACCGAGGCCTTGCGGTTAGGCGGCAAGGAAAGAGTTCTTGAAATAGGAACCGGCTGCGGGTTTCAAGCGGCAGTGCTCTCCGAGCTTTCCGGAACGGTTTGCAGCGTCGAATTCCGCCCGGAGCTGGCCCGTTCGGCTGCCGAACGTTTACAGCGTCTGGGGTTCCAGAATGTGCGTGTGCATTCGGGCGATGGGTCGCTCGGACTGAAGGAATTTGCACCTTACGATGCCATCCTCGTCTCTGCCGCTGCTCCCTCTGTTCCGGAGCCCCTGCTCGACCAATTGAACGATGGCGGGCGGCTCATCGCACCCATCGGCCCGGAACAACAGCAGCAACTGGTGTTGCTGACCCGGCACGGGAAACACTATGATTTGCAGCGACGTGAAACGTGCCGGTTTGTACCCCTTCTCGGCCGCTATGGCTGGAAGGATTGGGAGATCCCGTGAACGCCCCGCCCGAACTGTCCATCATCATTCCCTCTTTCAACGAAGAACTCCGGCTTCCGGCAACGCTTGAGAAAATTGCCGCCTACATCAGGGACCGGCGGCCGAACACGGAAGTCATTGTGGTGGACGACGGCTCGACCGATCGCACCGCTGCCGTCGCCGAGTCCTCGAAAGACAAGATCGCCGAACTGCGGGTGCTTAGGAATGGAACCAATCGGGGCAAGGGGTTCAGCGTACGACGCGGCTCGCTCGAAGCCAGGGGCGACGTCATCCTGTTCACCGATGCGGACCTGTCGGCTCCGATCGAGGAAGCGGAAAAACTCCTGGCCGCCATGGAATCCTACGATGTGGCCATTGGCAGCCGTGCCGTCGACCGCGGCCTGATCGAGGTCCATGAATCGCTGTTCCGCGAATTTGCCGGCATCGTGTTCAACCGGATTGTGCGGGTCATCCTGTGGCTACCGTTCGTTGACACGCAATGCGGCTTCAAGGCTTTCCGGCGGGAGCGCTGCCGGATTATCTTTGAACAGCAGACCATTGAAAGGTTTGGCTTCGACCCGGAACTGCTGTATCTGGCGCGGCACCACGGATTGTCGATCGAGGAGGTGCCGGTGCGCTGGGCGCACTCTCCGGCGACCAAGGTCAACATGTTCCGGGACAGCGCCATGATGTTCGTGGACGTGTTCGTGATTCGCTCGAACGCGTTGCGCGGCCTGTACCGCAAGGCTCGGTAGGCCATCTACTTTACAACACAAAGTACTTGACAACGCTTCCTCGCTCCCGTATCATTCCTTCGATGGCCACCCCCGGTTCCAACCGCGCCGTTCGCCCCGAGCCGATTCCGATTGACGCTCGTGCCGCGGACCATCTTCGCTACATCCGCGAAACCATGGAATCCGCCGCGGAATTCACAGCCGTACCCGGGTGGGGTGGTGTGACCATGGGGATGACCGCTCTTGCTGCGGCTCTGCTGGCTGCGCGGCAAGTGACGCCAAACGCCTGGGTCGCCATCTGGCTCGCCGAAGCGTTCGTAGCTGTGGCCATTGCTGCGCCGGCCGCTGCCACCAAGGCGCGACGCGCCAACTCCTCTCTGTTTTCCGGGCCAGGCCGCAAGTTTGTCCTGAGCTTCGCTCCACCGATCCTGGTCGGCGGATTCCTGACCCTGGCCCTGCTCCGTCTCGGCGCTGTGTCGGTGCTCCCGGGCGTGTGGTTGCTGCTCTATGGCACGGCGATTGTGACCGGCGGAGCCTTTTCTGTGCGCGTTGTTCCGGTGATGGGCTTGTGCCTGATGGGTCTCGGCGCGGCGGCGCTGTTTGCACCGGCTTCGATGGGCAACCTGTTCATGGCTGCAGGATTCGGATTGGTGCAGATCGCTTTTGGTTTCTGGATCGCCTTGAAGTATGGAGGCTGAACCGTAGAATTCGAGCCCCAAAAGGAACAATGGCCAAATCATCCACAATTCGGCAAGAACGGGTCTCCCGCGAGGACGGACCCGCCGAGGTTCGTTCCGGAGTCTCGCAACCGGTCTCCGCAAATCTCGATCGGCTCATCCATGAACGGATCCGGCTGGGAATTGTGAGCGCTCTGGCGGTAAACCGTTCGCTCACATTCAATGAATTGAAAGCTCTTTTGCATACGACCGACGGCAACCTGAGCGTGCACGCCCGCAAGCTCGAAGAGGCAGATTACATCGTGTGCACCAAATCCTTTGATGGCCGGTTACCAAAGACGGAGTACCGGTTGGCCGCGGCGGGCCGCAAGGCACTGGAGCGCTATCTGGATCACATGGAAGCGCTGATCCGGGCGACCCGCGACCGGTAAAAATTTTTTGCACGTGCACTTTGTATTATAAAGTACATTGTAGTACGTAGCGGCGGAGAATGAGCATGCAGATGCAAACCTTGCCCCGGCAATTCCCGCGCGAAGCGCCCCTGGCGATCAGAGAGCGGCTCCACGTGGCCATTATTTGCGACGGCAACGGCCGCTGGGCCAGTTCGCGCGCCCTGCCCCGTTCCGCAGGGCATCAGGCCGGAGCCGAGGCGGCTCGGGGCACCATCCGCTGTGCGCCGTACCTCGGAATTCACACCCTCACGCTGTTCGCGCTCTCATCGGCGAATTGGAAGCGGCCACCGAACGAAGTGGCTGCCATTCTGCAAATCCTCAAGGAGTATTTGCAGCAGGAAACCAGCCATTGTCTCGAGGAGGGAATTCGCCTGAGCATCATCGGCCGGCGAGATCGCCTGCCGCCGGTATTGCGCGAAGACATTGCCGAGGCCGAAGCGCTTACTTCCAGGGGCAAGAATCTGCATCTCCGACTGGCGGTCGACTATTCCGCCCGGCACGCGCTGTTTCAAGCCGCCAGCCGGTTTTACAAGGCAACGGATCTCTCCCCGGAGACTTTTGCCGACGTCCTCGCAGAAGTGCACCGCGGCGGTTCGACCGACGTCGATCTGCTGATTCGCACGGGAGGGGAGCAGCGTCTTTCAGACTTCTTGCTTTGGGAATGTGCCTTCGCGGAATTCCTGTTCCTCGACAAGCGTTGGCCGGATTTCACTCCTGCAGATCTGCGGGACGCGGTCGTAGCGTTCGACAAACGCGATCGGACCCGGGGTGCGCTGCCGCGGGAATGCGCGAGCTGAGCGAAAGGAGGGAAACGTGACCGTGTACACGCCGCATTTTGCGCCGCTCGTGATGTTGGCTTTTCTCGGCACAGCCGGTCTGCTGATCGGGTGTCTCCTGACGGCCTTGTTTGGAGCACTCCGCAACTCACAGGGCCTCGTCCTGGCGGCCCTCGCCGTCGCCGTGCCATCGGCAGTCCTTTATGGAGCTGTTTTGCTCGGGTTCTCTTTGGCCAGCAAGGACGTCGACGTACCGGAAGGCGCTTGGAAATACTTCTGCGAGATGGATTGCCATATCGCCTATGCCATAGCGGACGTCCGGGTCGTTCGCAGTGTCGGTCCGGAAATGCAACCGATCGATGGCTCCGGCAAATTCGTCATTGTCCGGCTGCAGACCTGGTTTGATCCGAGCACGATTTCCCCGCACCGTGGGGACGCCCCGCTGACTCCCAACAGAAGGAAGGTGAGTCTGCTCTCGAGCACCGGCCAGCGCCTGGCTGAATCTCCTCGCTCCCAAGCGATTCTCGCTGCCGCCGGGTTGCGCTCGACGCCGCTGGAAACTCCGCTGCGTCCTGGCGAATCCTACGTCTCCTCCCTGGTCTTTGAAGTGCCAAACAGATCCACGCCGCTGCGCCTACTGCTGACCTCTGCCGCGGGCCTGGATGCTGCGATTTGGGGCCATGAGTGCAGCCCGTTTCACAAGAAGGCCTACCTGCTGGTTCCGGCTGCCTAGCGGCTCCCGATTGCGGATCCCTTGTAACTTAATGAAAATGCATCCGGTATTATCCTAGGCCCGGGAACCGTACCCCTGACCTTTGGCTGCTTTCAAGCGTCTATACCACAGGAGAAAGTAATGGGATCTGTGGGACTTACGCTGTCGTGGGAGCATAGAATCTCTCCTGTGGCAGGGGAGGAAGCAGCGAGAGTGGAACAATCGGAAATCTCAGCCGGGCAGAAGCACAGCACGAACGCACCGGCCGAAGACACCGCGCTGGCCGACGGTTGCCTCGCCGGGGACATGCGCGCCTACGAACGCTTGTACCAGCGCGAGGGATCGCGGATGAAAAACCTCGCCCGCAATCTCCTTGGTTCGCAAACCGATGCCGAAGATGCGGTGCAGGAAACCTTCCTGAAAGTGCAGCGGGGCATTCGGAGCTTTCGCGGGCAGTCTTCTTTTGTCACCTGGACC
This sequence comes from Candidatus Acidiferrales bacterium, assembly GCA_963842585.1. Taxonomy (GTDB): domain Bacteria; phylum Acidobacteriota; class Terriglobia; order Acidiferrales; family UBA7541; genus Acidiferrum. Next base: position 44,332 of record CAWJHG010000003.1, on the reverse strand, counting down.
TTCCGGATCCTGGTGAATACCTGCTATGACATTCGGCGTGGCCGCATGCGCCGCAAGGAATACTCGCAGGATGACGGGAACGAAATGGTGCCCCGACGCGAGCCCAGTGCGCCGGGCGCCCATCCCTCGTTGCGCATGGCACTCGAACGTGCCCTAGCGCAACTCACAGAACACCAGCGTGACGTTTTTCTCCTGTACGAGGTCGAAGGGTTTCGTCATGCGGAAATCGCCACCATGCTGGAGATCAGCGAGACGGCCTCCAAAAACACCTTGTTTCAGGCCAAGAAGAATCTTCGCGGCATGCTCGAACCTCCCCGCAACGCGGAAGCGGGTGCGCGATGAAGATCTCCTGCGCGGATCGTGAACGCGTTTTCCTCGAAGGCACGCCTGAAGAATGGGCGGCGCTCGAGCTGCACGCCCGGGCCTGTAGCGACTGTGCCGGGGAAGTCCAGGCCTGGAAGGCCTTGACGACTGCAGCAGAACAGCTGCGCGACTACCGGGACGATCCCTTGCTTTGGAGCCGGATCGAAGTTTCCCTGCAGCGACCGGATCCACGTCGCCGGACGCGGCAGGGGTTTGCCGGCAAGCTCAGGTCTTGGAGTGCTGTTTCTCCCGGCTGGCAGGCAGCGCTCGCTAGCGCAGCGGTACTCTTGCTCGCGCTCTCGGGCGTCTACCTGCTCACCCATCGGAAGGCGCCGGTCGAGGCGCAGAATCGGCTGCTCAAGAATTCGGCGCTGGTCGAAGTCGAGCGGGCGGAGCGGGACTACACCAATGCCATCGATAAATTGGCGTTGGAGGCAAAGCCTCAGCTGGAAACTCCGGCCTCTCCGCTGATGGCCAGCTACAGGGAGAAACTGGTTGTGCTCGACAGTGCCATTGATGAGTTGCGCGAGCAGGCCGGCCGGAATCCTTCGAATGCCCATCTTCGTTATCAGCTCCTGGCGATGTACCAGGAAAAGCAGCAGACGCTAGAGGAAGTTTTGGAGATCAAGCCATGACCTGCCAGTCCAGCACAATACGTATCGGCAAGCTCGCCATGCTCTTTTTAGCCGGTTGTTTCACGGCGCTACCCCTTCAGGCAAACGGCCTCGGCCAGAGCACTGCGACAAAGGAATTTCAGAAGACCTTGACCCTGGGCGCCAACCAGACGGTCAGCGTGGAACACAAGTTCGGCGATGTGCATATCCACGCGGGAGGCGGCCGCGAAGTAAAAATTTCCGCGACCATTCGTGTGCAGGCACATTCGCAGGCAGATGCCGACCGCTTCGCAGATCAGGTACGCATCGATGTATCGGAAGACGCGCAAGGCGTGAGAATCAAGACGGTATACCCGAGCGATGATGCCAAACTCTTCATCGTTCGCATCGGCGGGCCCTCTTATTCGGTCGATTACGATATTGCGGTGCCGAGCGATGCCAAGCTCTGGATGAAGAACAGCTTCGGCAACGCTGAGATTACCGGCGTCCACGGCTGGGCGGATATCGAGAACAGCCACGGCCAGCTCACGCTCCACGACGGCGGCTCGAACAAGCTGACCAACTCCTTTGGTCCGATCGAGGTGGCCGGAGTGGACGGTAGCACGACGGTCGTAAACAACAACGGGTCGGTGAGCGTGTCGACCGTCAAGGGAGCTCTGGACATCAAGGATCGATTTGCCTCGGTCACCGCAAGTAACGTCCAGGGTGCGGTCACCATATCGGGCGGGAATGGTCCGATCGAGTTGACCGACGGGGGCACCGCGAAGATCAGCAACTCCTTCGGTGCAGTGAATGTCCGGAACATCCACGGTGACCTGACGGTGAACAATAATAATGGCGCGATTGAAGTGAACACCGTGAGCGGGAGCGCGCAGCTCAATACCAGTTTCGGATCCGTCCATTTTGCGAATGTCGCCGGACAGGTCCGCTGCACCTCAAGCAATGGCCGCGTGGAAGGCGGTCCGTCGGGCAGCGAGGTGTACGTGAAGACGACGTTCGGGGAAGTCTCCCTCGAACAGATCAATGGCCCGGTAGAGGTCGAAGATTCCAACGGTTCCATCGTCGCTCATGAAATCAAGGGGAAAGGCACGTTCAACACTTCCTTTGGCGCGATTGAAGCCACCGGCCTGGCGAAGGGAGTTCGCGCCACCACGGGAAACGGCCGCGTCAATCTTCGAGACGTGGGGGGAGACACCTATGCAAGAACCAGCTTCGGAGCCGTGGATGTGCAGCGCGTGAACGGGAACCTGACCATCGAGAACTCCAATGGACCGGTAACCGCAAGCACCGTGAAAGGCGACGCCGCCGCGAAATCCAGCTTCGGCGCGGTCACGCTCGACGACGTTACCGGTTCCATTACCGTCGACAACCAGAACGGTGCGGTGTCGGTCTCTGCTCTGCGGACCCAGCCGGGCTGCAAGAATATTTCCCTGAAAACTTCGTTTTCGCCAATGCAGATTCGTCTGCCTGCCGACGCCGGCTATGATTTGTCGGCCCGCACCTCGTTCGGCCACATCACGAGCGAACTCCCCGTGACCGCCAGCGGCGTACTGGGTGGTGATTCACTGAACGGAAAAATCGGCAACGGTGGCTGCACCCTCTCGCTCAACAACACAAATGGCAACATCGAAATTGTGAAACCGGTGAAATAAGGGTCCGCTGCGGGCCCGCCGGCGCGTGGAGAGGATGGTTCAGCGCACCTTGCGCCGTTGACGGTCCATCGCAAAGGCTCTCTGCAATACGCGGGTGGCTGTCTCTGTCAGTTGATACTTTTCGAGTTCCCCTTCCCCCGCATAGGCGACCTCTGTGACGTCACTGCCGGCGCGCGCTTCGCCCGACACCCGTTCGCAGAGATAATCCACGATGACGTAGTGAAATTTGGGACCGCGACCATCGTCCAGATCCGACGGAAAGATGCGGTCGAATACCTCAATTAGCTCGAGCACCCGGACTTCAACTCCGGTTTCCTCGAGTAACTCCCGCGCCACGCCCGCTTCGAGCGATTCGCCCAGTTCGAGCGTGCCACCAGGAATCGACCAGTGGCCGCGCAACGGTTCGCTGCCTCTGCGGATCAGCAGCGCCCGGCCTTCATCGATGATGACGCCGCCGATTCCGACAACGGGTTTTTCCGGATACTCTCGTGCCATGCCTTATTTTTCTCCCGCCGTAGAGGTTAGGTTACACTGATTACTGGCTGGAACGGTGAGGTTGAATTCCCTTGCCGCGGTATATAATACGCCGGATGGCGTACCCGGTGTCGTGCTCGGGTCCGCCGACCAAGTACAAATCGGAGGCTGGACCGTGCTGCGCTGCCCAGAATGTTCCGCAGAAATTGACGTGGACGAAGACGAGGTTGAGGAGGGAGAGATCCTCAGCTGTCCGGAATGCGAAACCGAACTCGAGGTGTCGCAGACGCATCCCGTGGCTCTCAATCCTATCTCCGATGATCTCGAGGAAGAAGACGACGAGGACGAAGACGAGGAAGAGGAAGAAGAAGAGGACGACGAGGATTTTGACGAAGATGGCGACCTCGAAGAGGATGACGAGGAAGAGGACGACGACGAGGAGTAGTCTCTCCGCCTTTGGCTACGGGGCATCTTCTGCCTGGCCGGGCTCATCAGATTGAGCAGGAGCTGCTTCGAAGCAATCATTTCCGGATGCAAACCCTGGCACCAAGACTGTTGTTGGCTATTTGGGCTACCGCGTGTTCGGTCGGTGCGCAGCAGCAGCCGGCTCCAGCTCCCCCGCAGACGACCAGTGGGCAACCTGCGTCCAGTTCTTCCGATTTGTCCAGGAACAGTACCGGCAAGGTGGTTCCCAGTTTTCTGATCCTGGGCACTGTTTTTGACGAGAAGGCACTGGCGCTTCCGGGCGTGCAGGTTCGTATCCGAAAAAGCGGCGAAAAGAAATTTCGTTGGGACACCTACACCAACTCGCGCGGAGAGTTTGCGGTTCGCGTCCCTCCCGGGTTCTTGTATGAGGTCTCGATACACACGAAGCACTACGACGACCAGACACAGAGTATCGACAGCCGGGCGGATGTGCAGCAACGGCTGTCGATAAAGTTGCATCCGCAGGGTCAGTCGAAAACGGGAGCAAAACCATGAAAAAATATCGATGGATCCCTTGGCTCGGCATTTCCTGGCTGCTCGTCGTCGGGATGGCCTCGGCGCAAAGTTCAAAAAAAGAGACTCAGCTCCGTACCGTGCAGGGGTTCGTCGCCGACAAAGAGGAAAAGGCTATCGAGAACGGGGTGGTCTTTCTGAAAAACACGCGCACCAACATTGTGCTCAGCCACTTCACCGATGAGCAGGGGAATTACCGCTTTGCCGGACTTGATCCCAATGTTGAGTACGAGATCCACGCCGAATTCGGTGATCAGAAATCGGCTGTACGGGCAGTGTCACCGCTCGACAGCCGGAAAGAAATCACCTTGAATCTCAAGGTGGATCGCAAGAAGAACTGAGCTGGCGGAGTGGCTGTTTTGCATTGCTGCGGGTAACATTTGGGGCTCCCAGCGCATCTCAAGTAAACTAGGGCTTGCCATCAGGGGCTCGGCTTCAACGGCAATCTCGTACATTAAGGTAGCAAGAGGGGATGATTTTGCGTCTGTTTTACTGTCTATTGCGGTTCGGGTTGCTCGGCTTGGTCTTCGCAGCCGTGCCTGCGTTTGCACAGGAAAAACCGGACAGCCCCCAGCCCAAAATCCAGTCAGACGCTGAAGTGAAGGCCGCAAGCGATCCGCAGGACAAGGAGGCCAACGACCCTGTCCCCAAGCGCATCTTCTGGATCATTCCGAATTTCATGACCACCAACGATCAACCGGAAAATCAAGGACCGCTGACCCCCAAGGAAAAATTTGATATCGCCTGGCACCAGTTCTGGGATGTGAGCGCACACGTGGGCAACGTCATTCAGGCCTCTATATCCCAGGCTGCCAATGGCATTCCGCATTATGGGCAGGGTTGGGGCGCCTTCGGTGAGCGTTATTTGGCACAGGAGGGCGACCAGTTCACCGGCAGCATGCTGATCTATGGCGTCCTTCCGACGGTGCTGCATCAGGATCCCCGGTACTTCCGCAAGGGCCGCGGCTCCGCTTGGTCCAGAATCGGTTATGCCGCATCCCGCGTTGTCATCTGCCGTACCGATTCCGGCAACCCGACTCTCAATGCTTCTCAACTGTTCGGACAACTTGGGCAAGCATCGATCTCTGCCTACACCTATTACCCCAAACAGGATCGCAGCATGACCGGTGTTCTCTCCGGCTGGGCAATCAACCAGGGCTACAACATCGGCTGGAATCAATTGAAGGAATTTACGCCGGACCTGGGCGCCTACATGAATCGACATTCGAAAAAGAAAAAAACTCCTCAAGTGACCGACAGCCGCGCGCCGCTGACTGGAAGCGACTAGCTCTCTACTTTTCGCCGAGGTTGCAATATCCGGACGGCCCTCGGCACAACGGATATCTCGACCGGCGTCTTGCCCAATAATTCTCCGTCTCCATGGAACCAGCAGGGAGTATTTGTTCCGATGCGCACCCGCTGTACTCGAATCCGGCGCACCCGCTCGGTGTGCAACTTCCCGTGAGTGGCCAACACCGGCAACAGTCGAAGGATTTCGCCGGCGCGCAGATCTTCGAGCAGAACAAGATCCAGTTTTCCATCATTCAGTTCCGCGTCCGGAGCCAGGCAAACTCCGCCACCATAAGTCGGTGTATTCAGCACCGCGGCAAGCAACACCTTTGCTTCCAGATCCTGCGCTTCCGTCCCGAGGATTTCCACGCGAACGGTGAGGGGATGAAACCCCAGCAGCGCCCGAATGGCGGACAAAAGATAACGCCGCCGTCCCCGCAGGTTGCGGTATGCGCCGCTCGCGTAACGGGCCGCCTCGGCATCGAGACCGACCCCGCCGCCGCCGGTGTACAGCCGCTCCTTCCCGTCCCCCGTTCTCACGCGAGCGGCATCCAGGTAGCCGACCTCGCCGTCAAGAAGCAAGGCGGCGGCCCGGAGCGGGTCGTTCGACAAACCTAATGCAGCAGCCAAATCGTTTCCTCCTCCGGCAGGAATTACGCCCAGGATAGTTTCCGGATGCCCTGCAACGGCGTTCAGCAACACCTGAAAAGTGCCGTCACCACCGAGAACCAGCAGACGTTGTCGACCATCCTTTGCTGCACTCTGAGCGTGGCTCGCGAGGTCTTCCCGGCTCTGGGTCTCCTGGATGAGGACATTCCAGCCGCGCTGTTTGATGAGTTCTTTCAGGTCCGGAAGGACTTCCCGGGCGCGCCCCCCGCCGGCGTCCGGGTTGACCAAAAGCAGGTATCTTGCCTCTCGCTGTTCGTGTAAGGAGGGCTCCACAGGCCGCTATGCTGACCGAGCCCTACCCGAGTGTCAAATCTATCCTCGCCCCGGGGTGGGAGTTCCGGGCCATGCAGTCAGGGGGAATTTCCAGTCGGAGTTGGGATAGCCGATATGAAGGAACGAGTGAACCTCATCGGAGGACGCCTGGGGATTGTGTCAGGGAAGAGTGGAACAGTCATCCGGGCAAGCATCAGCGGAGGTCTTGAGAGAGACGCGTCCTAGAGCTTGCTTGCATGGCTTCGAGAGAGTTCGGGTCATCTCACTGTGTAGCGAGAACTCTAAAACAGATTCAGCCCACTTTCGAGCACTCTCACTGACAGTGGAATTCAGAGAAGCTCGGCGGGGGAAATCGAACCGCGTCTGGGGGCGGGAAACACGTAAGCCACTCGCTTTACGTGGAGCCGGCAACGCTCGTAACGCGCACGGCGGGCACACCGAGCGTGACGGCTTTTGGTCGCGGTCTGGCACAATGACTTTACCCTGGATCGGATGCGGTGAATCGGCCCGTTGAAGTGACCACCCACAACGGGACTTCGGGTTCGTTTGGTTGGATTCAGATCGCCAGTAAGGCATCTATCAAGACTTGAATACAACGGTTTGCCTGCCTATCGCCCAACAGAGTTATAATCACGCCACTTATGCCTCTCGCTCCAGGCACAAAACTCGGCCCCTACGAAATTCTTTCGCCGCTGGGAGCCGGTGGCATGGGAGAAGTGTACCGTGCCCGCGACACCCGCCTGGGTCGCACCGTGGCCGTCAAAGTTCTTCCCGAGCGCCTTTCGCAGAAGCCCGATCTTCGCGATCGCCTGGAACAAGAAGCGCGTACGATCTCAAGGCTCTCTCATCCTAATATATGCACCCTCCACGACATCGGGCACCACGAAGGTATCGACTTCCTGGTGCTGGAGTTCGTCGAAGGGAAGACGCTGCGTGAACTGCTTGCTTCCGGAACGCTTGCCATCCGCAAGGTCATCCCGATCGCTGTCCAGATTGCCGAAGGACTCGCCAAGGCCCACGACAGCGGCGTCACCCATAGGGACTTAAAGCCCGAGAACTTGATGGTCTCATCCGAGAACGTCAAGATTCTCGATTTTGGATTGGCGAAACTCGGACTCGGTACAGCTGAAGCGCCAGATTCTTGCACGACCGCCATCGTCCAAACTCAACCGGACACGATACTGGGCACTGTCAGGTACATGTCTCCGGAGCAGGCGACTGGCCGGGCACTTGATTTCCGGTCAGACCAGTTCTCCTTTGGATTGCTTCTCTACGAAATGGCAACTGGCCGGCACCCTTTTCAAAAGCAAACGCAAGCGCAGACATTGTTGGCCATTGTCCAGGAAGAGCCAAAGCCGATCAGCTCCTTGAACCCGGAGGTTCCTCCTCCACTCTGCTGGGTGATTGAACGCTGTTTGGCGAAGGAACCAGAAAATCGCTACTTCTCGACGCGCGACCTGGTGCGCGACTTGACCGCAATACGGGACCGCCTCTCGGATCTACGGCTTAAACACCCAGAAATTCGTCCGAGCAACCTGCCTGTTCCGATTACGGCCTTTATTGGACGAGATAAGGAGCTTGCCGCAGTGAGACAACTCTTACTGCAGCGCGGTGTCCGCCTGGTGACTGTCACGGGCCCCGGAGGAATCGGCAAATCGCGCCTAGCGATCGAGGTCGCGCGCGAGATGGCCGAGCACTTCACTTGTGGCGTCTATTTCGTTCCCCTGTCTGCGGTGACCGATCCTGGTCTGATCACGCTGGCCATTACTCAAACGCTCGGAGTTCGCGAAACCGGTGGCCAGCAGCCGTTCGAGGCCTTGAAGGAATATTTGCGCAATTTCATCAGCGCGCCCCTGCTGCTGCTGATTGACAACTTCGAACACATCATGGCAGCGGCTCCGATGCTGGCAGAACTCCTAACCCTTGCACCCAGTCTAAGTCTTCTGGTGACCAGTCGCGCCGCCCTGCATATCTCGAAGGAACACGAATTCCCCCTCGAGCCGCTCGGTCTGCCGGATTCCAGAACCTTACCTTCCCTGGAAGTGCTTTCACAGTATTCGGCGATTTCTCTATTCGTGCAACGCGCCGCAGCGGCCAAGCCAAACTTTGCGCTTAACGAAGAAAACGCTGCTGCTGTAGCCGAAATCTGCGCGCGTCTCGATGGCCTTCCTCTCGCAATCGAGCTTGCCGCTGCCCGGGTCAAGCTACTCTCGCCCGCTTCCATGTGCACGCGACTCGCGAGTCGCCTGCAACTCTTGACCGGTGGTGCGAGGGACCTGCCCGCCCGACAGCAGACCCTTCGGCAAACCATAGACTGGAGCTACGATCTTTTGAACGAGCCCGAACAGAAGCTGTTCAGAAGGCTTTCCGTTTTCCAGGGTGGATGCACGCTGGAAGCTGTGGAATCTGTGTGTGACACAAAAAAAGACCTTGGGTTAGATGTGCTCGACGGTATGGCGTCGATGGTCGACAAGAGCTTAGTGCGGCAGATCGAGCAAGGGGACGGAGAACCGCGCTTTGTAATGCTGGAAACAGTTCGCGAATATGGACTGGAAAAATTGGCGGCCAGCGGAGAAGAGCCGCTGACCAGACGCGCGCAGGCGGCCTATTGTCTGGTGTTGGCCGAAGAAGGGGCCGCACAGGACACGGGAGGGAAACAAACAGAATGGCTGGATAGGTTCGACATTGAGCATGACAATTTTCGCGCCGCCCTTGACTGTCTTACACAAACCGGCAACGTCGAATGGGGTCTGCGCTTGGGCGTAGCGCTTTTCCGCTTCTGGGAGATGCGGGAATATCTTGCCGAAGGGCGGGAACGGTTAGGAAAACTGCTAAAGCTTGAAGGGGGCACGACACCAACCAACCTGCGATTGCGAGCTCTTTTCGCCGCTGGAGTCTTGGCCGCGGAGCAGGGGGACTACGTTGTTTCTGATGCACTTTTTGAGGAAAATCTGGAGCTCGCTCGGCGGTTGGAGGACAAGCGAAGTATCGCAGTTTCATTGAATGCCATGGCAGTCACGACCCGCGACCGCGGCAACTTGGCAGCTTCGCGAGCACTGTTCGAAAAAAGTCTGGAGTTGTGGAGGGACTTGCATGACGCTCAGGCTGTCGCTCGTGGACTCAGCAACCTCGCAAATGTCGTCAAGTCACAGGAAGACTATGCACACGCGCGCACGCTTAACGAGGAATGTTTGTCGATCTTCCGGAACCTGGATGACAGGACAGGAATCGCTTGGGCCCTCAACCAGCATGGAGATGTGGCGCGTGATCAGGGCGACTCGGTTGCGGCACGATCGTTGTACGAACAAAGCTTGGTTTGCTTTCGGGAGCTGAATGACCGGTGGGGTGTCGCCGGCACGCTTGCCGATCTGGGCAGCCTCGCCAAGGAGCAAAGAGACTACCATGTGGCCGATTCGCTCTTCAGGGAGAGTCTCAAGATATTCCAGGAGTTAGAGCACAAACGCGGAGTTGCCCGTCTACTTGAATGTTTCGCCGGGTCGGCAGCGGCTCAGTCTGAGCCGGAGCGTGCGCTGCGGCTCGCGGGTGCGGCGGCCGCGTTTCGGCAATCGCTTGGTGTTCCTCTTACGCCGACCGAACAGGGGAAGCTCGAAAGAAGTCTGGAACCTGCTCGGCAAGCGTTGACGACTGCAGCTGGTAGAACGGCCTGGCTCGATGGGTGGGTCATGCCGATTGAAAAAGCCCTCGAGGGCTTGTTAGATCCTGCCTCACCCCCGGGCCCGCAGTAGCGCTCAAAGCAAGAACGCAAACACACCCAGTACCGAGCGCATCCAAATTAGCGCCGGCCGGTAAAGGAACCTGGAGTTGTTTCTTCCGCTGTGCTGGGGTCAATGAGCCGCCTCACGGCCGATATGCGATTCGCCGGCAAGCCTCCCCGTTTTGCGTGTTCTCGGATGGTGTCCTCGTCCGGAGCGAGGTACACACAGTAGACCTTGTCACCGGTAACGTAGCTTTGCAGCCATTGAATTTCGGGACCCATCCCTTTGAGAACAGCCACTGACTTTCGGGAGATCTCTTGGAGTTCTGCATCGGTCAGATTTCCCGCTCCCGGTATTTCCCGCTCGATCACGAACTTCGGCATGTGGTAACCTCCGGTACACGAATGCTAGCAAGTGATGAGATTCGCGACAAGCCCGCTTTGCCGCGGCCTATACGCGACCTGCTATTGTTGAACGCGAGGCCCGGAGGTCACTATGGATCTTAAGTCTGTTCAGCAACCGCTGAAGCAACAGTACCGCGATGACCCCTCCGCCTCGCAAATCACCCTGAAGGCGAGGGGCGGCCAAACCGAGACCCCCATTGCCTGCTCAGTCGCGATTGGGCGCGCCATCTATAATGCGGAAGCTCACTCGGGAGTGGGAGGCGCGGGGACCGCGGCCTGTTCTGGCGACTTACTCCTTGGTGCCTTATCGGCCTGCGCGCAAATCACCTGCCAGATGGTGGCGGCGGCCATGGGAATTCCGACCGAACGCATCGAAGTGACCGTGGAAGGGGATTTGGATCTTCGGGGCACGCTCGGAATAACAAAGGACGTGCCGGTGGGTTTTCAACGTATCCGTCTCCGATTTGATATTGAGGCACCGCAGGCGACGGCAGAGCAACTACGCGGATTACGCGAGAAGACGGAACAATATTGTGTCGTGATGCAGACTTTGGTCCAACCCCCAGATTTGCAGACGGAATGGGTCACCGTTCGATAGCTTTCGGATACTTCCCCTCCGGCCCCCTGGACTCGGCCTCACTCCTGTGCGTGCTGCCGGTTACAGAAAATAAAATCAAGCATCACGACTTCCTCTCCGAGCGGGCATGTCCTACTCATTCTGCGCGGATCGGGATTTGGCTTCTGCCTGCGGGAAGTTGGTGGCAAATTCGTTGCGTCGAAGCAGTCAGAAGCGTAGGATCACCCAGAAAAAGGTCGAAATCGCGAATTTCGGCCAAATGGGTCGATAGGGTAAGGGGTTGCCCAGCCTCAATGCAGCACCCCCCGCAGTCAGCCAATCGTCGAGAAGCTAATCACAAATTCGGCTATGGAGGCCAGAATGCTGAACGAGACGAAGATCGCAACTTTCAAGGCTAACTTGCGCGGGGGGCTGATCGAACCAAGCGATCCGAGCTACGAGGCAGCTCGCAAGGTATATAACGGAATGATTGAACGCCGGCCGCGACTGATTGCGCGGTGCGCTGATGTGGCCGACGTTATGGCTGCGGTAAATTTCGGCCGCGAAGAAAAGCTGCTGGTGGCCATTCGCGGCGGGGGGCACAACGCGGGTGGGTTAGCGGTGTGCGACGGTGGATTAGTGATCGATCTCTCGCCCATGAACTATGTTCGTGTGGACCCGAAGAAGAAGACTGTGCTCGCAGGCGGCGGCGCTCTTTGGCGCGACGTGGATCATGCCACCCACGCGTTCGGTCTGGCAGTTCCTTCGGGTATTATTTCGACAACGGGCGTAGCCGGGTTGACGCTGGGCGGCGGGATTGGTTACTTGACTCGACGATACGGGCTGACGATTGACAACCTGTTAGCCGTCGAAATGGTGTTGGCAGACGGCCGGTTTGTCACCGCCAGCGCCAGGGAAAATGTGGACCTGTTCTGGGCGGTGCGCGGCGGGGGCGGCAATTTCGGCGTCGTGACGTCATTTCTGTTCAAAGCGCGACCGGTGCACACCAGTTACGGCGGGCCCATGCTATGGCCGATGGAAGACGCGGCGGAGATGCTGCGCTGGTACCGCAGTTTCATCGCGAAGGCGCCCGATGACGTCTACGGTTTTTTTGCTTTCCACACCGTGCCGCCCTGGCCGCCGTTCCCCGAGCATTTGTACAACAAGAAAATGTGCGGGATTGTGTGGTGCTACACGGGACCGATCAAGAAGGCAGAAAAGGTGTTCAACCCGATTCGAAGCTTCAAGGCTCCCGCGCTCGACCTGGTCGGCCCAATTCCGCATCCGGTACTGCAAAGTCTGTTCGATCGTCTATATCCACCGGGTCTGCAGTGGTATTGGAAGGCCGACTTCGTGCGCACGCTCCCGGACGAAGCCATCGCGCAGCATCTACTACACGCTGCGAAAATGCCGACAGGTCAATCGACGATGCATCTCTACCCAATCAATGGTGCAGCGAGCCGTGTCAAGAAAGGCGCAACGCCTTGGTGGCATCGCGACGCGGTGTGGGCCGAAGTAATCGTTGGAGTCGATCCGGACCGCGCGAACCAGCAGAAAATCTCCACCTGGGCGAAGGAGTATTGGAGCGCGCTACATCCGTACTCTGCCGGCGGCGCGTATATCAACTTCATGATGGAGGAGGGCGAGGATCGAATCAGGGCAACGTACGGGAAAAATTACAGCCGTCTCGCGAAGATCAAGAAGCGCTACGACCCGACCAACCTGTTCCGTGTGAATCAGAACATTAAGGGGCAGGTTACCCAATTAGGCTGATGTGATATTGTCTCTGGTCCACAGGCAACTTGAGCTTGCTCTAGTTTTTGAAGAGCAGTTTACCAAGCTCCGCCCGAGGCGAACAGATGGAGCCACAGTTTTCCCGGTATCTGCGCATTTTCCGCGAGTCCATTTTTTGGCGGCACCCGTTCATTCTGTCTTTGCTCATATTGCGGGAAATACTAAGCCCCTTTTTTTATTGGCATATTTGGCACATCTTCGAAGCTGATATTTCTCAGCAGCTGCCGCAGCCGTACGCAAAGGAAGACGCGGAGGTCAAGGTTTACAGCCCCCAAGATAGCCTGACGATCATTCAGAAGCGAATCTCTGCAATGGGTGAAATAAAACCTGCCGAAGTAGGTCTGCGCTTTGCACGCGGTGACTTGATTGCGGTTGCTTTCATAAGAGAACAGCCAGTCGGTTATATGTGGATAGCTCTTTTTAGCGGTTTGGAGCTTGCTTTTGACACGTACTGGATTGTTCGGCCCGGCGAAGCTGTCAAGTATGGATCGTTTGTGCTTCCTGCATTTCGGGGACGAGGCATTCACAGTTGTTTAAACTCTGCCGTGTGTTCTTATTTGTCCAAACGCGGGTTCAGCCGGACAGTCTCATCTATAAGCATCCTAAACACCCAGTCGATGAGTCTTCCAAGGCATAACAACACGACTATCGTGATGACCGTGCTCGTGGTTCGATTCCGGAAAGTGGATTGGACCATCAGAAAGTCTTTTCGTGCTCCACTGGAATCCAGATTCTCATGGCCCCAAACCGGTGAATTCCTTCACCCGCGCTCATGACTCCTGAGGAATATCCATTTCCCTGCAGAAACCCCGTCTTCCCGCTTGCAACCCGAAAACCTCTGTCTTTCCCGTCACCCCACCCCTAAAACCTCCCTTGAACCGCTGCAGAGAGGCCCGGGGTCGTTTTAAAGGTTCACCCAAACCACCAAAAACTCGATCGATGAGCCCCAACCGGATAGTTAGCTCATAGCACCTGCCCAAGGCTAAAGTCAGGGTATTGACTACGGCGGGATCGGCATTAATTAGGAGTGTAGGTAGTGCTTCCCTCTAGATTTTCAAAAAGATCTTCTTTCGCCATAGAAACCATAACAGGGTCCAGCAGATCACCACCGCTCCCAAGGAATAAACCAGTGAGGCATTTGCAGCGCCGAGTCTCGCCGTTTCGAGCCACCCTTGTGCGGCTTCGTGCCAATTCATGGTTGCTCCGTTCGGCCCTTTGGTGGTGAACGTGTACCCCGGCCCATAGATGAACGAGTCGGCCACGAAGCCAGCAATGGCGTTCATCCCGAACACCAGAATTGGCATCGTCCATATCCCCCGCCAGCGCTTCACCTCGAGCATCCAATACAGGAACGACAAAAACAGCAATGCCAATCCAGCACTGAACAAGACAAACGAACTGGTCCACAGGTTTTTGTTGATCGGAAAGTACCGATTCCAAATTACTCCAGAAATAACTCCCAAAATCCCGAACAGCACCATTCCGCTCAGCAATCTGCGGCCATCCTTCTGCTTTTTCAGCCAGTGCCCGGTGAGAACTCCGATGAGTGTCGTTCCGATAGCCGGAATCGTGTGGAGGACGCCCTCTGGATCCCTGTTCCCGTCATACAGATGGCCCATGAACAGCTTTCGATCGAGCCATGCCGGCAGATTCTGCACCTGATCCATGAAGGGAATGTCGCGACCGGGAACTCCTGCACCCGGCACTGGCGAAAACCGCAGGAGAGCCCAATAGCCGACTAGGCAGGCGGCTAGCGCGATCAACTGTCCCCGGCGCCCCGTCCACAGTTCCAATATCGCTGCGAAAAAGTAGCACAGTCCGATCCGTTGGGTCACTCCTTCAAATCGGTAACTGTGCCAGTCTATCCCGATAATCGGGGATGCGTTCACGAGCAATCCAATTGCAATCAGGATCAGGCTCCGCTTGATGGCATGCGCGAAAATCTGCCGCTTAGTCTGGCCGCGCTCCAGCCTGGCCGTGAATGAATAGACCATGGAAATCCCGACGAGAAAAAGGAAGGAAGGAAAGATGAAGTCCGCCGGAGTCCATCCATTCCACTTGGTATGCACTATGGGCCAGTACGCGTGTTCATCGCTGCCCGGGTTATCCACCAGGATCATCCCCGCGACCATCAATCCCCGATACACGTCCAAACACATCAGCCTCGCCGACGAGTTCCTCATCAGATCATCCACGAAATACTCCTCAGTCCGTGTTAAGACCCCGTAAGTATAGTCCTCTCCGCAGGGGAATCGCCGTGTTGCAGGGGGCCACCGGTAGTTTGGCGATGGAGTTTTTCTGCAAAGAGAAAGAGAAGGAGGACACTTCGTACCAACGTCAGAGGGGACAGAAACTGATTAGCTCCCAAACTTCCTCTAAAGAGCAAGATCGGCACACTCAGATGTGATCCAGACTCAAACTGTGCCCTGATTTTGTTCCGCAGCGGGCCGCCCGCCCGTACCATCGTCGGAAACGCCGGATCAGTGTCGGCGAGCCAGTGAGACTCCTCCCTTCAATACCTCCTGGCGAGTTTTTTGAGGAAATAGGCACCACAAGCAGTGTTTCGCTCGAAGGGTTCTATTTCCTCACCAACCGTGACGATTACCAAGAAGGAATGCGTCTGCCGGTTACACTGCCCTATCACTCACCTCGTGACCGCCCCGACTGTGAATATCTCGCCTAAGTAGTTCGCGTCGAGCTGCTCGACGGCGGACAGCATGGCGTTGCTGTCCAACTCCTGTCGTCGGTTGGAAGCCCTCCGTGAAATTACTGACAGTCGCTCCATGTTCCTCTAATTCGCGCTTTCGGCTGACTGGTTTTTGTGGAATCCATAGTCCTCCACGGATGTTCGTGATGGGCAAACTCCCCATTCTGGGCCTCGCTCCATAAATCCCGAGTTTATGTTTCAACCCATTACTTGTGCCGGATGTCCACGGGAGCTCGCGTCCGGTCCAACGGAAGCACTTGCAGTTGCCATTTTATGGGGACCGACGTCGGCACGTAGCACATCGTCCTGTCGCATGCTTGATACTCTAACTTTCCCGTAATCGTGAAACTTTTCCCATCTTTGCCCAGCGAGCCCCAGAACTCGGCTCCGGTGTTCACTTGAATGTCCTGGCTGATGCGAAAGACACCCTCAAGAACGGGTACTTGTTCCTTGATCGCCGGCAAATAGAGCGTTTTCGACGGCGGATAAACTACCGGTTTCAACTCCAATTGCGGAATCGCGTCCAGAGCCAGCTTAATCGGCTTGTACCCTTGCGTGCCGGGCGCATAGACGTGCACATCCGGTGGCAGTCGCACTTCGACCACTAGCGTAACCCGCGTACCTGGAATGGCGGTGGCATCGGATTGCTCCAATGCAAGTTGCAGATGAGGTGCTTCCGCTGTCTCGGTCACTGCTTGCCCTAATTCTGGGAAAAGCTTGGCAATCAGGCTATTCCCTGTCAGCCGCTCCCGGTATCTCGCATCGAAAAACTTTTCTCGAATGATTCCTTTTCCATCAATAAAGAAATAGCCGGGCCGGGCAAAGCCCTTCTGCATTCCGGTGGCTTCTTTATTTAGGACGCCGTAAGCCGCAATAATCTTCGAATCCGGGTCGGCCAGCAACGGATATTCGATCTGGTGCCGGTCGGAAAAATATTTCAGGATCTCTTCAGAGTCATAGCTGATCGCAGCCAACTTGACCCCTTGCTTTTCGAAACGTGGGAATGCGCTCTGCAGCTGGACCAGCTGCCCTTTGCAGAATGGTCACCAGTCCGCCGAACGGAAAAACAACAGCACAGTGCCGTGTGTTCCCTTTAACGTGTCCAGCGTTTGAACTTGCCCAAACTGGTCGCGCAGAGAAAACGCCGGAGCTTTCTGACCTACAGAGAGCCCAATCGACATCGGCTCGATTGTCTTCATCCGAATCGTTTCGCCATCAAGTGTTCCCCGTACCGTCACGGCATCTCCCAAGTGCGCGGTTACCGAAGGCTGCGGCTCAAGGCTGTACATGACCCGGTTAGTATCGTCATACAGCGCCAGCTTTGCACCCGGTACCTCTTTGGTGCACTCGGGAGATTCGTTAAACGCTTCGTCCGCATTGCATGCGCTGGAAAAAATGATCCCGGACCACGACCCAGAATTTGTAGTCTTATTCTGTCCACCCAGGGCAAGGAAGGCCGTGGAATAAAGCGCTACAACCGAAAGGAACAAACGTTTCATCATGAAATGAGTCTGGACCGGTAGCATCGATTCAAAGCCTTCCTTTTATTTCATGATCCGACCGTGCTAATCGTCTTACAGTCTAGACGCAGTGCGGCTTCAGGCCAAGGTCTGCCCGGCGAGGAACGCTCGAAGAGTTGCCCTCTCGGACCAGTGAATTTCCGAGAACGCTTGCCGCGGCTGCCGAAATGCTCTGAACGGAAAAAATTCTGTGACTACAGGCGCTCACTGAGTTGCGGCGTGGAGCCCCTGTCTGTCGACACAAACCCGGCCACTTATCCAGAAGCGCCGAAAGTCCCCAACCGCCCTACACTTCCGTTCACGCGCGAGGAGAGGATGACAATCTTGGTTGCGCTCGACAAGTACGCAAACCGGGCCGGTACAGCATGTGCGCAGCGTTTGCGTGCGTTCGTGCTTCTTCTCCGGTATTCAGCTATGCGGATCGGCGATGCGCTTCAATGCGGACCTAATCGCCTAAAAGGAAATAAGCTATTCCGCTACAGGCAAAAGACCGGGGTTCCAGGGCAATGCATCCTGCCTGATTTTGTAGTCCGTGAGATAGAGGCAGCGCCGAAAAACAGTGAACGGTTTTTCTTTTGGAGTGGGGAATCAAAACTGCAGACTGCTGTCGGGGTATGGCAACAGGGTGTGCCGGCACTCTTCACTTTAGCTGGAGTTAGCGGTGGGCATGCCCACCGTTTTCGCGACACGTTTGCGGTCGAGCTACTTCTTACCGGCGTTCCTCTCGATCGAGTCCCTGTGCTCTTTGGACAGCAGAGCATTCGGGTTACTGAGCGGCACGATGCGCCGTGGACGAGGTCACGGCAGGAACAACTTGAAGCCGATTTACAGCGCGCTTGGGGGGAAGATCCCATTGCCCTCATGCAAACGAAGGGTACAGCAGAGGTACATGGCCGGCGGGAACAAATTAACTGACTGTGTTTTCAGAAGCTTGGAATGGTGCCGGCGGGGGGAATCGAACCCACGGCCTAGGGATTATGAGACCCTCGCTCTACCACTGAGCTACGCCGGCATCAAGCAATTTTCCATCGTACGAACGATTAGCCGCGAGTGTCAAGCGCCGCCGGCCTCGAGAAAAGCGCAACTGGGGGAACTATTCGACTGTGATCTCGCCCGATTCCGCGGAACGCCCGTGTTCCAGATTCGTAGTACTTCAGTACCAAGCTGATAGGACTTCCGTACTGTTGTTACTAGGCGATCGGGGGCAGTAGTCTCCCCCTGACGGGGAATATCGCCTGTCCGCCCTACGATGGTAGGGCGAAAGAAGGTGATTGTTTTCAGTTGCCGTCCGATTTTTCGGGCCGTAGTGTGTCCTGCTTGACACTATCCGCAGTCAGGATAGAATACCTCCGTGTGTTCAATTCTCGGAGGTATTATGTCACGGAGACTCGGGGCAGCTACGCTTGTCTTGGGCATTCTTTTCTGCTCGATGGGCCTGAAAACGGTGTTAAGTGGTAACCATTCCACAGGTGCAGTGATTGCGGCAAATGGTCCAGATCCCATGCCGACGCCACCCGCACCGCCACCGCCGCCAAAGAAACCGGCCGGTAACTAGCCTGGAGCGTTCCAACGCGATTTTTTGATCGCGTTCCGGAACGGGGCCGGGTGAAGAAAGGTTCATGCCTGGTCTAGTGGCACTATTTATCTGGTACGTAGGAACGGCCTTAGAGCTGGCCTTCGTGGTGTGTTCAATCACACGGAAATCCTTCTTTCGTTATCTCTTCCTTAACCTATACTTTCTGCTTGCCTTAGCTTCGAGTCTGGCACGTCACTTCTTCTTGAACAAGTTTGGATTGTCCTCGGACGAATACCGCTATACGTACTTCTATACCGATGCGCTGCTCACTTTGGCGCTGTACATGGCCCTGATTAGCCTGTACTCCCACATCTTTGGCGAACTCCGTTTCAGCAGGTACGTGCGCTTCTCTGCCGTGCTCCTGCTGGCCGGGACCGCGCTGTTCTCCTACGCCGTGGTGGCGCAATCGGAGCAAAAACTCGCCACCAATTTTGCTTATGAACTTTCGCAGAATCTCTATTTTGTCGGGCTGATCCTTACTTATATTCTCTGGGGCGCCATTGTGAAATTGCGTGAAACCCGCACCCGCGTCGTACAGTTTGTGCTCTCGCTCGGACTCTATTTTAGCGCCTACGCTGCGAGCTATGCCCTGGTGAACCTGGCCAGCAAGTATTCCGTGCTTCAGATCCTCGGGCCGCTGGTGAGCTGCTTTTTGCCGCTTTCCTGGACCATCACCATGTGGCGGCACACGGAAGAGGCGCGTCTCGTACCCGCGCATCTTGTGGCGGTGCCCCGATGATGGCAGCACTCATTCTCGTGTTTTCTCTCGCCACACTGTTGATGTTCTTCGTCTCCTATTGCCGTTCGCTGACGGCTTCCTCGACACGGCACACCCTATCGGCCGAAGTTCGTGACGTGACCGGAATCTTTGCCTTTGCCTCGGGAGGGGACTTCACCCGTATCGTTCAACTGCTGCGGCTCTGCCCCGACCGGCCGGAAGATCGCGCTGGCCTTCAGGCAATCACCCTGTACTACGGCATTCTTGGACTGCTCGAGCGTACGGTTGCGCGCGTTCTGCCCTCCCTGCAGTTCTGGGCGGAGCACGAGCGTGCCAGCTGCGCGAACTTTGCGGCCGTGGTCCTCGATCGTCGCATCGCCTTCAGCCGCGAGATCCTGGCCCGGGAAGGCGATTTCTAGCCCGGTCGCTGCTGCTGACTTTTAGGAACCCCGCCCTGTTTCACTGCTCATCGACTTTAGGAGAAAGTGCTATTCTGGATGTGCTCCTCCTCGCCGGAGTGAGAGCGTCCGCAGCGCAAAACGCACCGGTGAATACAATCTGCTCGCAGTGTGGTTCCGTGCTCGCCTCCGGCGTGCACGCCTGTAACTTCTGTGATTCCACGGAAGTGCTTCCGCTTGCGGAAGACTCCGCTCCCGTCCGGGGCAATCTCGCGCTGAACGCCTTGACCCATGAAGAATGGCGCGACGAACTGAACCAGCGGCTCCTCGCGTATCGTACGCGCCGCCGCAAGAGCGCAGCCCACGAGGCACAATCGGCTCTTCCATTCGATGAGCCTGTTTCCCCGTCGGAGGACCATATCGCGCTGGAGGTTGCCGAACCTGTCCCCGAAAGGCACCTGCCTGCGGACGATTTCGCCTTTACGATCGCCATCGGACGCATTGCAAGGAAACCGGAACCCGCCGATTCTCGTTTGCTCATTGATGTCTCTGTTCCGCCCCCATCGGAAGCGGCTTCGCCGGAGGCCGAATCGGAATCGTTGCCCCTGGTTCAGGAGAGCCTGTTTCCCATTGCTTCGCTCGTGGAGCGTCGCCGGGCCCTGGGGATAGACATTGCCTGCCTGGCCTTTGCCTATGGCGGCTTTCTCGCGCTTTTCGGTTCGCTCGGTGGCCATTTTACGTTCAGCAAACTCAGTGCGGCTGTGTGCTTCTTCACTTTCGCCTTCGTCTACCTTCAATACTTTGGATTGTTCACGATTTTTGGAGGCAGCACGCCTGGCATGATGGTGTCCGGTCTGCACGTGGCCAGTTTTACCGGGGATGTGCCAACTCCCAGGCAGTACTTACTCCGTGCAGCGGGCTACCTTCTCTCGGCCGGCACCTGTTTTCTAGGTTTCCTTTGGGTGTTGTGGGATGAGGATGGCCTGACCTGGCACGATCGTCTCTCCGAGACGTATCTGGCGCGCATCATCCCTTTCGGAGAAGAGGATGTCTCTCATCCGGCGTCCGCGCGTTAACCCTGGGACGGAGCGCGGGAATTCCTTGCAGCAGAGGCGGAACTAATTCTCTCTTTGGGGCTTTGAAAGACGACCCGATCGCACGCGCTCTTCCGTCATAGGAAGCATTCCTGGCAGATCTGCTGTTTTACCTGAGGGTCGAAAAGCGGGAGCGCCATTCCGGCAAAACCATCTAGTCTGTTTCGGGCGACCTCTTCACCACTTTTTCATCCGACGCGATCTTCCCGTCACGAATAAAGATGACCCGGTGGGCGTGCTGGGCAATATCCATTTCATGGGTAACCAGAATGATGGTGTTCCCCTGCCGGTGCAGGTTCTCAAACAGGTTCATGATCTCCTCGCCGGTTTTCGAATCCAGGTTACCCGTCGGTTCGTCCGCCAAAACGATGGAAGGATCATTAACGAGCGCGCGTGCGATGGCCACACGCTGCCGCTGGCCACCGGACAGTTCATTGGGCTTGTGGGTCATGCGCGAGGTCAGATCCACGCGCTGCAAAGCCAGCTTGGCCTTTTCCACGCGCTCTTCGGCCGGTGTGCCGTTATAAATCAACGGCAATTCCACGTTGTGCAGCGCCGTTGCGCGAGGCAGCAGATTGAAGGTCTGGAAGACGAATCCAATTTCCCGATTGCGGATATAGGCCAGTTCGTCGTCGTCGAGGTCGCTCACCAGCCGACCTGCCAACCAGTACCGGCCGGAGCTCGGTGAATCCAGGCAACCGATCAGGTTCATCAGCGTTGACTTGCCGGATCCCGAAGGTCCCATGATGGCGACGTATTCGCCCTTGCGGATTTCGAGATCGATGCCTTGCAGCGCGTGCACCATCTCCGCACCCATTTCATACGTCTTGGTCAAGCCTTCGGTCCGGATGGCGACTCCGGAATCGACCAGATCCTGTCTGAAAGATTCCGGCGTTGTCGTTTCAGCGGGCATGTTCTCTCCCTGTCGGCCTGTTTCAACTGGTTACTGCGCTTCTTCGGTTTTCTTCGGCGCCGAGTTGTCTACCTTTATGCTGGCTTCCGGCTTGAGAGTTCTGAGGGCCTTATAACTCCCCACGACGATCTCATCACCCGATTGCAATCCCTTGGTTATTTCGATGTCGGTCACGCCGGAAATTCCCGTCTCGACGGGCCGGAACACGGCCTTTTTCCCGTTCACGACGAACACGCCTTGCACTTCGTCCTTCTTTGGATCTCCGGGTGCTGCCGGAGGTGGAGCAGCCAGGGTTACGTTGCCGCCCTTCTTCCCGTTCTTCGCAGCTTCCTCGAGGTCCTTGCGCGACCTGACGGCCAGCGCCTGGATGGGAATCCCGACAACATCCTTGCGTTCGGCCGTCTTGATCTTGGCCGTTGTCGACAGGCCCGGACGGAGATTTTCCGGCGGATTTTCCAGCGTGACAACGACCTTAAAATCCTTCGCTTCCTGGTTACTGGTGGTCGTCTGGGTGGTCGCGAGTCCGGAACTGCGTAGTACGGCTTGCGACCCTATTTCGGTCACTTTTCCTTTGAACACTTTTCCAGGCACCGCATCGATCGTGACGTCCGCCTCTTGGTTGATCTTCACATTCACGATATCGGTTTCGTCCACTTTCACTTCTGAAGTAACCACCGACATATCCGAGAGGGTCATCAGGAAACTGCCGGTCGCATTTTGAATACCCGGCACCACGTATTCCCCCATGCGCACGGGGAGATAGCTCACGATCCCATTGATCGGCGAAACATACGTGGTTTTCGAAAGAATGTCCTTGGTGTGCACCAGCACGGCCTTGCCCTGATCGAGCTGCGAGCGCATCTGCTGGAGTTGCGCCTTTTGCGCCTCCATTCGCGCTCTGGACGCCGCCGCCGTGGCCACCGCAGCGTCGTACGCCGTCTTGCGCTGATCAAAATCCTGTTTCGCGATCAGCCCATCCTTATACAATCCCTGGCCGCGCTCGAAGTCCAACTTCGCTTTTTCGAGATTGGCCTGCTGGGTTAACAGATCGGATTGGGTTGCCTGGAAGCTCGCCTCTGCCGCTTGCACGCCAGATTCGCTCGAATTGATCGATGCGTCTTGCGCTCGCACATCCGCATTGGCCTGCACGTTGTCCTGCAGCAGGAGCCGGTCGCCCTTTTTGATGTGGTCGCCTTCTTTTACCAGGATGTCCGTGATCCGTCCGAATCCCTGCGCGGTGATGTTGGTGTATGTCGTAGGTTTGATTTCGCCCGAGGCAGTGACCTGGGAAACCAGTGAATCGAGCTTTGCCACTTTGGCGGTCTGCACCGTTACCACGCCCTTGTTTGCCTGATTCACGCTGAACAGTACGATCCCGCCCACCACAACGACCGCCCCGAGACCGATTGCCACTTTTTGCCACGTCTTCATGCTAATCCTTTCCTGTTCGCGCTAGGGACCACCCGCGCGGGGGGACACCTGACCTCAACTCTTTGCTTGCGCCTATTCTTAATACGACCTTCCAGGGTCAAATGTTTCGCAGGTGGGCGCCAACAACTCCGTGGCCGATGCTGACCGAGCGGTGGTCCGGTAACCTGAGTACGCCAGCGCGGCTTCCGAGCGTATCTTTCCTCTTCAATTGTAGTTCCAAAGCCATGGAAAGAAAAGAGTTGTGGCAGTCAACCGAACTGCCTCCTGGTGCGAAGCGCAGCCCCGATTTCTTAGACGCGACCAGCCTGCTTTTGGTCATCTGCCGGCCCTTAGAAATTCAAGCTCGTAACGCCTGTCGAGGGGCCGAACACAGCCGGGTGTGCGCCTATTCCTGCATGATTCCGTACTGGAATCTAGGGCGCAAATTGGCCCCGTATTGCTCAATCATCCCCAGGGTCAAGGCCTGTGGAACGAGGACGGAACTGATGGCCTCCCACGGTTCGGGGACAGCGGTGAGCCTTACCGGCAACAACTTTTCCGTGGCCTGCTGCCGTCCGGTTCCGATCAGGATCACCTTGCCCCCCCGGGCGTTGCAATCCTCAGCCAGCTTCACGCCCAGTTCTGCCGTTCGTCCGAGTGCCAGGATGATTGCGAGGTGCGAGTCGTTGACATCGAGGATCGGCCCATGACGAAATCCGGCTCCGGAGTGCGCCGTGGCGCGATGGCCGGCCATCTCCCGGATGCATAACGCGCCCATAATCGCGCCCCCATAGGCAGGGCCGCGGCCAATGACCTCGATATTTGCAGCACCTCGACAGAACCTTTCAAGGTCACTGCGCAGGCTGAATACGGCAGGGAGCGAGTCCGCGTATCGGCCGAGCATCTCCCCGGCATCCTTCTGCCATTCGCGCCCGGCCATTTCAGAAGCGATCACCATGCACGCTGCTGCTGCGTTTGTGTAGGTCTTGGTTGCGTTGCCGTATTCCGGGCCTGCCAGCATGGGAAGTTTGAGCTGGGCCGATGACCAGCAGGCGCTCTTTTCGTTGTTGCAGACGAGCGCGACAGGTTTCCCGGTGTCTTTCCGGCACAACCGCACAAGTTCCGCGCTCTCTCCGGAAGCGGTTATGAGCACCGTCGCCGCCGCTTGATCCCAGACCGGCTCGGCGTAATGCAGCCACTCGCCGGCATCCACAAAAAAGGAAGATCTTCCACACGCCTGCAGCCAGACCGAACCTGCAATCGAAGCGCAGTAGGAAGCGCCCATCCCGGCAAACAGAACCGGCCCTGCGGAACGCGCAATTTGGCGCAGCTTGTCCAACTGCTCGCGAACCGACGGGTCCGATTCGTAGGCGTCGAGCAACCCGGCGAGCCGCTCGGGTTGCTCCCGGCATTCCTTCTCGAAGATCGCCGTCATACTCATGGTCAACACTTCACTCGGCGGCTTGACTCCGGCAATCCAGAGCGGTTTCTGGTTCGGCTGGTCGTCCATGCTGCTCCTCTACGACTCGAACTTATCGATTCCGGTGCCCGTTCCTGCGCAGTTCACTGCGCGATTGCGATCTTTTTCATGAATCATAACAAAGTTTACGATATTATGAGGCCCGGGTGAACCCATGCCGGATCCGTTGCCACTCCCGAAGCCACAGGTGAATCACAGTTTCCTTGCGCGCATCTCCTTCATCGCCGCACTCGGCGGAGTTCTCTACGGATATGACATGGGCATTATCGCCGCCGCGGTTATTTTCGTCAGGCACTCTTTTGCGCTGTCGACCCTGATGGAAGAGCTGGTGGTCAGCATTGTGCTTGTCGGGGCCATGATCGGTGCGCTGGTCGGCGGAGCGGTGGCTGACCGGATTGGTCGCCGCGCCACCCTGGTTTGGGCCGCCGGCATCTTCATCCTCGGCTCGCTTCTTGCCCCCCTGTCCCCCAATGTTGCCGTACTGATCGTTGCGCGCGCCATCATCGGTCTCGGTATCGGTTTCACTTCGGTCACAGCGCCGGTTTACGTTTCCGAGCTTGCTCCTCCGCAATCGCGCGGCATGCTGATCGGCCTGTATCAATTTGCCCTCACGGTTGGGATCGCGCTCGCCGACCTGGTCGGCTACTGGCTCGCCTCCGAGCAAGCCTGGCGGCTCATGTTCGGCATCGCCGTCGTGCCCACACTCTTCTTTCTGGGGGTCATTCTGACCGTGCCGGAAAGCCCCCGCTGGCTGTTTGCCCATTCCCGCGCCAAGGACGCCGAGTCCGTGCTCCGCAGTTATACCGACTCGAACGGCGTCCAACAGTTTCTTGCGGATATCGAGGCCGGGCTCAGGACCCCGATGGAACAGAGTTGGCGCGCACTCTGGACGCCGGCCGTTCGTGGTTCGGTGTTCATCGCTGCCGGACTTACCGTGCTGCAGCAAGTGACCGGAATTAACACCATCATTTACTATGGCCCGCAGATTTTCGAACTTGCGGGCATCGCTTCCCACGCCAACTCCATCCTGGCAACACTGCTGGTGGCCGTTGTGAATGTGCTGGCGACTGTCATCGGCATCCTGCTGGTGGATCGGGTCGGGCGCAAGCCGCTGTTGTATGTTGGCGTTGCGGGGATGACCGTCGCTCTCTTTGCCCTGGCTTTTGCGTTCAGCCATCAGTCGACGCTCGGTGCTTCCCTGGGTTTCATCGCGATTGGCTGCCTGATGCTCTATATTGCGTGCTTCGCATTTAGCCTGGGTGCCATCGCCTGGATTCTGGTTTCGGAAGTCTTCCCGCTTCGGGTGCGCGGCCGCGGCGTGGCCGTCGCAACGCTGTTCTCGGGCATCGCAAATTTCGCAGTCTCCCTGACCTTCCTGTCCCTCATCAAGGCAGTCGGCAGCGCCTGGACTTTTTCGATCTACGGAGCGCTCAGCGTCGTGACACTCCTGTTCGTCCGGTTTGTGGTCCCGGAGACCTGCGGCAGGGAGCTGGAGAGCATCAGCGTTCGAAAGACGGATTTGACGCCAACCCTGCCTTAGCGGTTCAAGAGGGCGAGAGAGGTAGACCGCACGCTAGGCCCCCAGGGCTTTTCCTGATTCCGCAGTTTCGAGTGCCAGGCGAATGGCTCCCATCAGCTGCGCGTCTTGACCCAAGCTGCTCAGGATCAGTTTGGGCTGCGCCGGCTGGGTGTACTCGGCCAGGATGCGCTCGGTCGCCTCAAGGAGTGTCGCGCTCATCCCCACCCCGCCCCCGAGCACAAACAGGGAACTGTTCAAGATGGTAGAGATGTTATAGACGGCATAAGCCAGAATCCGTGCCGATTGCTCGAGCACCCCTTTGGCGCGCCGGTCTCCCCGCAGCGCATCATAAAAAATCCCGGTGGCTGTCAAATCTCGGTCCCGCACATGCCTTTTTTTGGTCGCACTCCGCCACTGCTGTTTGATTCCTTCGCCGCCGATTACGCTTTCAAGCGATCCGGGCATGCCACGTTTGGCTGGCGCTTCCGCCGTGCCAGGAACAATCATGTACCCCACTTCTCCGGCAACCCATTTTGGCCCGTGCACCAGCCGGCCGTTGACGAAGATTCCCGCGGCAATCCCGGTTCCGATCGCCAGAAACACAAAATCGGGGATACCGCGCGCGGCGCCGATCCAGTTCTCCCCGATCGCGGCGAGCTTCACGTCGTTCTCAATCGCCGCAGGAAGGTGCAGCGCCGATTCGAGCAAGCGGACGAGCGGAACGTCCTTCCAGCCATTCAAGTAGGAGGTTGCGAAGACCATCCCCTGCTGCCGGTCCGTTACCCCGGGTGCCCCGGCAGCTACGGCCAAAAGCGAACTGCGAGGGACGCCCGACTCTCGAACTAGATGCCCTACGCCGGCGCGGATTTGCGCGACAACTGTTTTTGGCGAGGAGGTCTTCTTGGTGGATGCCAGCCACTTGCCGAGCACCGCACCGTTAACGTCCGCCAGGGCGATGCGCAGGTTGCTTCCGCCGATATCCACCCCGATGACATAGCGTTGTTCCCGATCGAGGCGTAAACGCTCGGAGGGCGGACCGGTTTTGGACTTGCTGCGTTTGAAGAGTTCAGGCGTGAAACGCCGCGCGCGAGGTGACTTGCTCTTAGGCATGAGGGACGTTGTCAGAAACCGACACTAAGTTAACTCTATTTAGAAAGTCAGTCAATCGCGCCGAGGGGGTTGTAACAGCGTGAGGAATGCAGGTCCGAGCGCCATGTAGACGGCGCCCCACAAGACTGCGGATGCTCCGAGGGATCCGACTGCCACGCGGACCACCGCGAACTCACTGCCCTTCAGGAGCCTCCGAACCTCCTGAAGCAGCCGCGGGTGGGCGCCCACTTCCCCTCCAAGCAACACCGCGCTGGGGTTCAGGATCAGCGCCAGGTCCAGGATGACGTCCGATAGAATCGTGGCCCGCTGTAACAGGATTCTTTTTGCCTGGGCATTTCCCGCCACCGCAAGGTCAAACACTTCGTGCGCGTGGCTTATCTTCGGGTGCTTCCGAGACTGCTTGTGACTGGCTCGCCAGCTTCGCAGGATTCCCGGGCCGCCCAAAACCTTCTCAAGTTTTCCGTAGCCGTGGATTGTGGGATGCTCGCGGGAAATATTCGGAACGCGCAGGTAGCCAATCTCTCCAGCCGACCACCCCGATCCTCGATAGATGTTACCGCCGAGAAAAATTCCGGCTCCCACGCCCTCGCCGATGGTGATGAATACAAAATTTGCGTCTTCCTGGGCTGCTCCGCGATAGTGCTCGCCCTGCGCCGCGAGGTTCGTGTCATTCTCGACGACTACCTGGCACGGCAGCTCCTTGCGGAGCATCTCTCCTAAGGGCACGTTGTTCCATCCCTTCAGGGCGCTGAGCGAAAACACGATTCCTTCTTTGACGTTGACAATCGCGGGTACGCCCGCCACGAGCCCCAGGAGCTGTTCCTCCGACTGTTTCTGCCGTCGCAGCAAATTCCGCGCTTCCTTGGCGATTTGGGCCGAGACCGCCATCGGTTTCGACGATGGCCAGGAAAGGGCGATTCGCGCTCTTCCAAGTTCCTGCCCAGCCAAATCGGTCAGCAGAAATCTCAGAAAATCAGATCCAATCTCGACACCCATCACGCAACCGCGTTCCGCCCGGAAACGGATAATATCCGGAGGCCTGCCACCAGTCGAGTCCCCCTCCCCAATCGGTTCGACCAGCCCGGCCGAGGCCAGATGTGCCACCACATTCGTCACCGTGGGCGCACTCAGGCCGGAGGCTCGCACCAGGTCGGCCTTCGAGCACGGGCCGGCCTCGCGCAGCAGTTTCAATAGAATCTGAGCATTCCTTTGGCGGAGGAGAGGAGGCCTCGCAACCAACACCGGTTCTTTTGTCACTGTGCGATCACCGCCGCAATTTCGTCCCAGGGTCTGGCTCGATGCCCTCATGGTAAGACATTTTGCGATGCCTGCGAAGCTATCCGCACGGGTTGGCTAATCGGAAGGCGGGCGGGCCATCTCCATAGCCCATACTGCTGCCGGGCGCATGTACATGGAGGCTCGAAAATTTCCGGAATCGTCCCATGCTTCCGGGGTGCGGAACCAGTAGCCTTTACTCTCGTAAATCACATGGTAGACGCCCCAGGCCGTGTGGTAGCCCTCGTCCCGGAATCCCTCGCCAAGCAGTAGCGCCGCCAAGCCGAAGCTTGTCCCCACCCAGACCTCTTCCCCTTGTTCGTTGCCGCGCATGATGGATCCGTCGGCATTCATCCCGTTTGCCGCGCCCAGCTCACCCCCGCCGAATTTCATCACGTTGTTCGCGTAGATTTTCTTGAGTGCGGACCGCTGCATCTCCGGGGGCACCAGGTCGCCCAAGCCGGTCAGGTTCGAATACCATTGTCCGGCAAGCTGGTCGGCCTGGATGGCGTCCCGGTTTTCACTTTCCATGTCGTAGCGGAAATATTCGCCATTCCACAGCTTTTCGATGTAGGTCTTTTGCGCCTTTACGAACAGGCGGTGATACTGCTCGGCGGCACCAGCATCGCCGAGCGATTTTGCGGTCTCTTCGGAAGCGCGCAGCGCCGCCAGCCATAATCCGCCGCAGTAGGCGCTGACCCCGCGCACCACCCACGAATCATACGTCTGGTCGGGGTAGCCGCCATTTTCCGGCACGCCGCTTCCGTGATCGAACTGCTGCAGGTACTTGATTGCCGATTGCATCGCCGGCCACATCTCTTCTAAGAACGCCTTGTCTTTTTTTCCCGTCAACACATAGTCTCGATAGACCATCAGAACAAATTTAGAATTCAGATCCTTCCAATCGTTGGTATCCTGCCAGCCCGGTTCGTTCACCGAGACGAACGGATCGCCTTCCGGCACCCCCAGATCATGCGGCACGGCTCCGATCTTCTTCCGCTTGTGCAGCACCGGTTCGCCCGTCTGCTGGGTCTTCCACACCCATAAACCGAGTTCAGGATATTCTCGCGGAACAGTCCAGGCAAACTCCCGCAACACTTGCTTATCGATCGTTGGCCAGAACTTCACGAGCGGCATCGAAGCATAAAAGCGCACATCCAATGTTCCGTAGTAGGCATAGTCAAAGCACTCGAGCAATGCAAACGTTGCTGGCTCCTTTGGATCCGATCCCGCCTGGCGGCCCCAGAATGTTCCCCCGTCCGTGAGAGTGTAGAGTTCGTTGAAAAGCATGCCGCGGTACCACGCGGGCTTGCTCTCATCTTTGATATAAGGTTCTTGCCATGCATCGATTGCCTGACTCCACTCCGCCGCATGCAGCAGACCATCCCGAGCAATGGCCCAGGAACTATGCCCGCCCGTTCCGTAAAAGTCGGTGTAACGGCGATTCCATTTCCGGCCCTGGCCGAACTCCACCACCGGGAAGTCCCATGCGATGACCATGGGAATGATCTTCTTCTCCCCCGGTCGCAGCGTGAAGCGGACCGCCACGGCTCCGCCCAGCTTTTCACTGGCGCTGACCCATGAAGTAGCGCTGTTCACGAGCCGCCCGTCTTTCGAGAACGGTCCCCAGACGGCCTTGCCGTCTCCCTCCGCCAGGAATTCCGTTTGATAGGTGACTTCTACGCCAGGCGACTCGACCGCCGCTATCGTGAACTCACCGTCCCATTCGTTTCGAGCGTCCTCTGCCCGGTTGCGATCAAACACAATCCCTTTCACCGTTTCTGATGCCGCTGCAGGTTCTGTGCGGAATTGATTGTGGTTGCCCTGATTCAGGGCCCCTTGGAAATCATGCGTGTAGGTGCGGAACCAACCGTCCATGTTGGTCCACGAGAGGAGAACGGAAACAGTGACGGTGTGGTTCGTAGGGTTTTCGGCATGCCAGCGATAAACAGCCACCGGATAGCTCGACTCGCGGTAATTGTCGGGCAGAACCGGAGAGAATTGCTCCAAAACAACATGAGCAGGGAACTTGTCCCACTTGTAGTCATACCAGGATTTCGGGAATAGCGCCGCATATTCGCCGGCTCCCACAGGATAGTCCCACTGCCAGCTCGAAAGTTCTCCGTTCTTCGGATGGTCGTTCAGGAGGACGCTGGCAATTCCAGACGGTTCGCCATCGACTTGCTGAAACATGGCAAATTGGTTCGCATACACCGATGCATACTTGTGCACGCCGCTCTTGATGTGCCAGCGGGCGAAGTCCCCGCGATAGGTTCTGGAGAATGTTCCGGCGCCAAATCCTCCCACGGGCATTCCCTGCCAGTAGCCATCGTCAATGTCCGAGTTGTTTTTCCGGTGGCCAGGGTTCGATAGGGACTCCCCTAACGGTTTTTTCCAGGCTATTTTGGGAATCTCATCTCCCGCGCTCGGCGCAGGAGTCAAAACGGAGATAAAGAGAATCGCGGCTAACGGCAGGAGCACAGATTTCATCATCGGGCCTCCGGGCAACCTCCATAACTATCACACGTACACTCTAACCGCACGGTCCTCTCTCACTGTTAGAGACGCTGAATTTGATAACCGTCCGCGAAAGAAGAGGGGGTGAACGATGACCCGAGCGGGCACCACATCGGAGAAGGCCTGTGGTAAACTAGGAACCGCAAACGCCGGAGAGGTGGCCGAGAGGCTGAAGGCGGCGGTTTGCTAAACCGTTGTACGGGCTAAAACCTGTACCGGGGGTTCGAATCCCCCCCTCTCCGCCATGTCAACTAAAATCTCTCAATGTTATTGGAAATTCTTGAGGCATTAGGGGCTTAGCTTTCTTCGTTTCTTCCGCTACAGTCTCTCCAGTCTCCCCATTTCCCTCCAATCGCCACATTTTTCGAGCTAAATTCGAGCTAAACGGACGTTGCCCAGACACCGATCCCTGACAGAATAGGTAACTTGGTTCGTCGGGTGCGCTTCGGCTATTACGAATCGCTTAGGTGTGCGCTCATACGCGTGGATGCTATTCGGCACTTCAGGTTTTCGACTCACGGCACCTATTCATCTGGGCATGGACGGATTCACGTTAAAGTCCAACAGCCTCGGCAACTGAAGCATCCCTGTCCGGAGGAGCGAACCTTGACAGCTAATCTCACGAGCACCCGCACTCTTTCATCTTCGATCTCAACCTTGTAATGTTTCGGGTCTAGTTTGAGGGAGCATTGAATTTCCACGCGCGTTCCGGGCACTCAAACGAGACAGTCACCAATATTATTGACAGACACTCGGTCTTGGTTCCGCAGGGACTATATTCTGGGTTTCAGCCCAGAGCGTGACGTCGTTAGTTCGGACAACATCTGCGTTATCTCTTTGATGGTTTTCTACCACAATCTGAGCGATCTTCTTAGATTTCAAATCCTTATCCTTTGAGTATATGGTTATACAACGGTCGAGTTCAGTGCTAAACATCGGAAGCACCGATAATCCTTGGTTGGTTGCAACCATGTTCTTAGTGATTGCTGGCGGTAACTTCGGAGGCTCTGGCGGGTGTTGAAAGAAGGTGCCCTGAGGTTCTTCTTCGCCACGATTCTGTAATCGTTCTACAGCTAGCATTTGATCATATTTGAATTTATCCCGTTGGTATTGGGCAAATTCGGCGTCGTACTGTTCTCGCTGTTCCAGTTCAGACATAGTGGGAGCTATCTCCACTGTGTTGTTGGAAATGTAACGGTAGTAGCCGATGTGGTGGAACCATTGAGCCACTTGGGAACGAGTGGTTATCCCTAGCAGGAGGACCGAAAATGCTGCAAGAACAATGATACGTTGTTTCATTCTCATCTCCATTGGGATGAAATTGCCCTATTTAGAAAGCCCAGCCCAATCATCTGGGCACAGATGGATTCACACTAAATCTCAACGGGCACTTCTCGTGTCGCTGGAACTAAATGGATGAGCAACAGGGGGCGTTTTCACGGTTATGATTAAACATACGACCATCACAAAGAGACACAGCCCAATCAACAGCCATCTTGTTCTCTCGTGAGAAAACTGAAATGCAGCGTCATTCTCCTTTGATGGAACACCACCGCTATAGAGACTCATGGCTGATTCGACTCCATGATGGCGAGATTGGAAAATAGAATATGGACAAGCACTTTAGCCCCATGGGTCATCAGTACGGCAGCGGCGTAAAGGCCCACGCAGTAGAGCGCGGTCAATCCTAAGCAGGCGATTCCTGCTAACACCTCAGCGCCCGAACCCAAGAAATCACTCGAAAGCCCTTTTACAAGAAGTCCTAGACCTATTAGGCCGCCAACGATGCCAATCACCCAATTCATGGTAATAAGGAACTTGTACATTCCCTCTACTACTTGAAATAACCGCTTCCCGTCTTCTCGTCCTTTTCGTACTAGTTCATCGCATTCTTGAGGCGTAATCATTTCCAATCCTCTCCGTCGAAGGTGAGCGTGGAATCGCGCACCTGCGACACCCATCCAGCAGTAAGTTAACTCTCAGGCTTTTGCTGAGTGACCTCAAATACGTCGAGAAAATGCCCACCTACACCCATATTTCAGTTTCGAGACCTACAAAGGCGATAGTACTTCTAATTTTTGTTTTCCAACCGTCAATGATAGAAACGAAACAATAAGACTGGAGAGGTGATGTGCGGACTAGCTCGGAATCAGACACACTATGCAACTCTCATCCAAGCAAGCAGTCGCTGAAGTCTAACGGCAAGGACGCCAGTGCAGCGGTTGTTACCGCTAAGCGAATAGCAGGGCTTGACGTGCGTATGACAGTGTTATACACTGCTATACGTGCGGAAGAGACTCACTGCCGTTAGGCTCAAGCCAGAGCAGATCAAGAAACTGGAGAAGATCGCCATTCGTGAGGATGTTCCGGTTTCGTGGCTGATCCGCAAGGCGATTGACGAGTTTCTGAAGCGACAGAAGTAAGCGGGACGCCACGGTGTTACTAGCGCCACGACGCCCCTGACCGAAGCAACCTGATTGGAGGCTGCATGGCTATTTGGAAGCTATCACTGCCCCTTTTCTCCGCAAAGCCCCCGGACTTGGATTCTATTCCCAAACTCCATTTCATTGCTGCCGTGCGCCTGCGAAAACACCAATACGCTGTGGTGTACGAGAGTCAGCCACTTATGACCTTTTGGTGCTACGGACACCCTGCCCGTTGCCCTGCATGCGGTGCCCCAAATCCAATCAAGGAGGAGAACGCGAATTCCGCTAA
The DNA here is from genome assembly GCA_963842585.1 of Candidatus Acidiferrales bacterium. Taxonomy (GTDB): domain Bacteria; phylum Acidobacteriota; class Terriglobia; order Acidiferrales; family UBA7541; genus Acidiferrum. Next base: position 10,576 of record CAWJHG010000003.1, on the reverse strand, counting down.
CGTCTGAGGGTGAGTAGCTGAACGGGACGTTCCGTGGAGTTTCCGGTCACTTAAAGGGATCGGGTCTACCGGGAACCGTCCTCAATCACCTTCACTAGCGAATTCGCATGATCCGTGTCCTTGGCGACTATTAGCATGAACGGCTTTACGATTGGCTTGCCGTTGTCCCGTGCGAACACTTCTAGCTCCACTTTCGTATTCTCGTGGACTCGAACGCCATCCTCTAGCTTTAACTTTTCCAGACTAGCCTCGTCGTAATTCTTGATGTCGAAATTCTCCCGTGTCGCTACGGCTGGCTCTTTTAGCTGTAATTCAGCGCCTCACTGTAGTTCCTTCCAAGAAGGTCAAATCACCAAAATGTAGCCTTGCGGGCATTGCCGAGCGATCAGCAGAATGTTCTGAAAGCTGTAGCGGTGGAACTTCGCCACGGCAGCCAGGTAGTTTGTTAGCGCCTCGCTCTTTCCAGCCTTCAGCGCTTCGATGAGCTGCTCGATGGCTTGATTTGTGATGTTTTTGATGTTTTCTGAATTCATTTTCTTTGTCCTTTTCTGTGAGTTGAGAGTTGGTTCTCTCACCCAGAAAGGAGAACCAAGTCGCAACGGACTCACGGAAAGGACAGAGCGAAGCGGGCAGGACTTTGCGGCCGAAGCGGATGGCAACGGGCGTGACAGTTCGGTGTTTATCTGGCGCGGCTGTGTGCTAGCGCAGGCCGCATGTCTACACAAATCAAGCACATAGCAGCAATCAACTTGCGCAGTTGGGGGGAGTCTGTGAGATGTGAACGAATCCTGGCGAGAATAGTGGCGAGCTTATGGCGAGATTATGCTAGGATGATGGCGAGGTAAGTGGCGAGATTATGGCGAGAACTTACATCCACGAACTTGCTGACTGGCCGAGATTTACATGGGACTCAGGAGCCATCGCCCCACTGCTTTCGGAAGTGAGGCTACGGCAAGGGCTTCTACTCGGAAGAATGAATAGCTATGGCTTCGCGTCGCGATGGACCGCCACTCTCAAGGTGCTGACCGAGGAGACGCTCAAGTCGAGCGCCATTGAAGGCGTCGTGCTGGACCCGGAAAGCGTACGTTCCTCAATCGCGAAGAAACTCGGGCTCGACTTAGCGGGGCTTAAGGTGCACAGGGATCGCAGCGTCGAGGGCGTGGTCGAAATGATGGTGGATGCAACGCAGAGATTCGAGGTGCCTCTGACCAAGGAGCGTTTGTTTGACTGGCACGCGCACCTGTTTCCTGGGGTCCGCAAAACAACCGACAAGTTGCGCGTTGGCGCATGGCGAGACGACAGTCAAGGTTCCATGCAGGTGATTTCAGGGCCGATCGGCCGGCCGAAAATCCACTATGTGGCCCCCGCAGCTAATCGCCTTGATGCGGAAATGGAGAGGTTCCTTGGGTGGTTCGAAAGCAACGAGCAAAAAGACCCTCTGCTCAAAACGGCAATCGCGCATCTTTGGTTTGTGACCATCCATCCGTTTGAGGACGGCAATGGAAGAATCGCAAGGGCCATCGCCGAGATGTGTCTTGCGCGTTCGGATGGCAGCGCGCAGCGTTTCTACAGCATGTCGTCGCAGATCCTCGAAGAGAGAAGGAGCTATTACGAGATTCTGGAAAAGACACAGTCGGGCTCACTCGACATCACGGAATGGCTGAAATGGTTCCTGGAATGCCTCGATCGCGCGATTGAGCATTCGAACGAGATCACGAGCGGTGCTCTCGCAAAAGAGTCTTTTTGGCAGGAATTGAAAAAGAAGGATGTTTCTCTCAACCAAAGACAAAAGAAAGTCTTGAACAAACTCCTCAGCGACTTTGAGGGAAAGCTGACCCGCGAAAAGTGGATGAAGCTGACGAAAGCCTCCTCGCGCACAGCGCTTCGAGACATCAACGAGCTGATTGAGTTGGGCATCCTCGAACAAGAGGAGGCGGGAGGTAGGAGCACCTCCTACAGGCTGAAGAAAAACCCAAGCTAGAGTCAATTGCGCAGCTGCTTCATCGCGTACAACGGTGTTTGAAACCGTTCATAAGAAGTTTACTGACGAAGATTCTCCTTGCTCTGCTATTGCTCCCGATTGCAGCCTTCGCCTCCGACCCACTTCCTTCCTGGAACGACGGCCCGGCCAAGAAATCCATCATCGATTTTGTTGAGAAGGTCACAACGCCCGGCTCGGCCGATTTTGGGGACTGCCGATATTCAATCCTTGGCCGACCTGGGGAATAGCTATGCTGGCGTCCGTGAAATGAGGATTGTACCTTTTGGCCTTCGCGACATAACCCGGCTGGGTGCTGCCACTGTCGTCCCACTCCTGCCATTGCTACTCATGATTATGCCGCTGGAAGAACTCGTCATGCGGATCATCAAAATAGTTTTCTGAGACGCGGCTAAGTCCCTTAGAAACGTGGAGAGAAGCAGCCATAGCAACCTTCCTGAGGTGGACGCATCTAGGGAAACGGAAATGAGAACCCAGAAAAAAAGCCAGTTATTCGTGACTCTACTTGCTACTAGTTTTGGCTGATTTGAGGGTGTTCTATCTCTCGCATAATCTGGCGACTCGGGGAAATTAAAAATGCGTATTGAAAACAAGAGACATACCAGCGCTCACCTACCCCTCACCTCCTTCTCAACAACGGAGGCTTCAATCCCCCCCTCCGCCATAGTAAAAACACCCAATGTTTATGCGGGTCTCCGAGGCCTTGCTACTATTTCCTGCTGATTTTAGATAACTGTTCAGTATATAGTTAGACACACCTAATTTCGGACATCTCACGTGCCTGCCGTCACCGGGCAAATCCAGTGAAAAACCGAGTTTCTGGCAAGGTGGTGAAGCAAACTCAACCCTCCTGCCAGCTTGAAACTTCGGCAGCCAATGCACCTGCTTATTATCGAAGAACCTACGCGACTCTAACCACGCAACTCGGAGTTCACAATGCCCAAGGGCAGGGCTATTAATCGTGCGAGCTTTGCTACTTTCGCCCACCCGCGCATATCAGATGTTTCGAGGGGATGTTTCTGGGTGATGCTCCCGAACATGCGCTGCATTGCATTCACTTCCGGGGAGGCGAAACACCCAGAACTTGAGCGAGCCCCGCATTGAAGGTTTGTACTGGCACGACACTCCGCGCTTTCATCGTAGGGGAAATCGGTTTAGTCGGAGGAGCCATGGTTTCTGACTTGACGCTCTGACATTGGCTAGTGGCAGGATGAACTTCGCAGCTGCCACAGCAAGCGAACCACCGATTAATGTTTCCCAAGCTCGCGCTGCCAAGACGGAAAAGGAAGTTTCTCCGTTCACGACCAGTGTCACCATAAGTGTAAACGCGTATGCCCCGCACGCGACGTCATAACGATCGGGCAATGCGATGGCGTAAGTGATCATTGCCATGGCGGCGAGCATCCAAGCTAACGGGGGCAAGTGCAAGCAAATCGGCAGACAGAGGATTCCGAGTGGCACACCGATCAAGGTTCCAACAATACGCCGACGAACGCGATCTGCAGTTCCAGTGGCGGACCCAACTATGACATAGGTACTCGCAGTGATTGCCCAGGCTGACTGTTGCAGGTGGATGACGCTGCTAAGAAGGACGATGACAAGAGCGGCAACAGCGGACTGGAGCGCCATGCGCATTTCCAGCGAGAGCCGACCGTCGGGAACCGAGGCATACAAGGTCGCAGGCATTGAGGGTTCGGCCGGCAGACGCAGCGCTTGAGCAGCGGCAGAAGATATGCCGGCTATCAGTCCGGCAAGCAACACCATGGGCAGATCCTGACGAGTGATGCTGGCACCGTACGCAAGGAGTTGACCGATATAAATTTGGGAGCCGATTCCCGCACCGAGGATTCCAAATCGTTTGAGATATCCAACGAGAAATGCACCGGTGATCAGAATCCACTCGGGACCGGCTAGACCAAGACGGGTCGGAATCGAAGATAAGCCAACAAACATTAGTGCGCCCACAATCGCGGCAGCATTCAGAAACGCAAGGTCTCGCGTCGACAACCAGCGAGTTGTTTGACCTTCGGAAACGCTGGCCCAAAGTGCGAAGCCAGCGGCTAGGTAGCCAAGGGACTGGCCGTCCGAAAACTCGTAGGAATGATCGAGCACTATGCCCAACACCGCAGCAAGGCCATAAGCCGCAACTAGGCGCAGCCCCTTGATACGGCGATGCCCTCCGGGGTCGATTTGTTCAAGCCACGATGCCATGTCCTGCTTTCCTTTTAAAATTTCGCTCGCGATTGCATGGCCATGGCCACGAGTGCGCCGATGAGAATTGCAGGGAAAAGCTGGCCGACCACAGCCTCGGCAACGGAGAGCGATCGCGCAATTGGAGAAAGAGGAGTTACCTCGCCGCCTACTGTGGTGAGGGTGCAGAAGCTGAAGTAAGTCAGTTTGGAGATCAGTTGATCAAGATCGCTCGGCGCGGTGACGAAATGGAACGAGCCGGGACGGGATTGCTCGATGACCTGGAACGCCGAAGCCCATGCCATGCCGACCAGCAGATATGCGCTGACTCCACCCTGGATGCGGCTCCAGGTAATCGGCCCGCCGCGAAACATTACCAGTAGCACAATGCGGACGTAGAGGAGCAAGGTAAGGGTTGAGAAAATGCTCCCAAGCTGCTGCAAGAGCGGACTCGGGTAAGCGCGCGACGCTCCCAAGAGCGCCGCCGTCACCAAGATCAGGACGATCGCTAGAATGGTGTCGAACCGGGTTTGCCTAACGGCAATGGCGGCGAACACCATGAGCACCATCATGAGCAGATCGACCGCGATCCTGCCTGGGACACCTGCTTCCCGCATCGGCGTGATGACGAAAACAAGGACGCACAGCGAGATGCTGATCAGAGTTAGACCGAGATCGCCGGACCAGAACTCTCCGCCCTTGATGCGAAAGAGTGCGATGCGCGGTAGTGCCGTGATGTTGGACATGAAAGGCTCCTCCAGGAGTTGACGCAGCGGCTCGAACCTTACTACTAAAGTGAAATGCAAGCCGCTAGCCAAATCTAACAGCCTTGTTTTGTATACGATTCTCAAATCAGTCACGAACCTTTCCAAACTCTCTTCCCGAACTCTCGTGAATTCGCGAGCCGTCCGGGGATCTGATGTGCGGTAAGACGCTCATTTGCCGCGGCTTGGAAATGGCACCGGATTTGCATTCTTAATTGGCAACTACCCCCTAACCCCAAGAAAGACTCCGCCGGTGGCGCTCATAAGCCACCGGCGGAGTACCCTCCCGAGTAAAGCGGATTCACGCGTTCCGCGCCGCAAGCAACTTCGATTGACCTGGTGAAAATGCAAAGCGGGAAACGCATGAAAAATTGCGTTTCCCGTCTCTTGCCCGATCGGGCCGAAATTTAGTCGATGGGAGACCAATTGTCGTCGGGGTTGTATTGGTGGATGGAGCTCGCGGTCTTGGCCGTGTCTGGTCCCAGGTCCCGCTCGTAAACGAAGCCTTCGCGGCCGATGATGAAGCTCATGATTCCGGTTTCGCCATACTTTACGGGAGTCGCGAGGATGGCAAAGCCGCCGGTCATCTTCCCGTTCACAATGAAGCTCTGCGCTCCGCCTGGTGCCCTGTCGCCCTGAGCGGTAAGGATCCGCAGCGTGTAGCCATCGATAGCGAAGGCTTGGTCTGGCGAGAGCGACGTGAGGGATGAGTTCGGAAATGCCTCGAGTTGTGCCAGCGGGCTGACGCCGAATGAATCCGAAGTGGGCCAGTACAGGCCGTCTTGTCTACCTGGCGTACTGATGATGCTTTGAGCATATTCGCCAGAGTCGGTGTTGGCGGAGTAAAACTGCTCCGCGTTCGCGAGTGCGGACAGCGTGTCTATGGTCAGCAGTTCGTTCCTGCCGATTTCGCGGGCGCGTATTTCCTGAGCTCCCGCGACGGCGTCGAAGTACCAACTGCCCGAAGTGTTCCTTGCCAGCGGCACTGGAAAGGCGAAGTTGTCCGCGCCGATATAGAGCACGCGGCTGCCATCCGACATGTCCACCCAGCGGTTCATCTGCTGATATTTGGAGAAGAACTGCTGCATGGCGGTCTTGTCGGACTCGCTGTTCCCCGAGGTAATGAGGGCTTTCGCCTCACCGCCGAGGACCTTGATCAGCGCGGTCTCATCGGTGTCCTTCGTAGCCTGGGCCAGCGCGATGGCTGCTTCTGTGGGCGACTGGAAACTCATTTGAGTAGCCGCATCGCTGGCGAATGCCAACTTGCCTGTATCTACTGCCCGGACCGTGAAGCCGAGGCCGGCGAGAACGAGAATTCCGGCGAGCGCCAACCCTGTCCACTTCGAATTCGTTTTGTTCTGATTCGTGTTCATTTTCAATCTCCTTGAATTTTACCGATATGCCTTTCCTTTAGTTTTCGGTTGCCCGATGCGGACCGTTAGCGACGACGCCCACCGCCGCCGGAAGAGTGATGTTGAACCGGCGCATGCTGCCTGACTTGGTGTTGTTGAGGACGCTGCCTGGCCATGCTTGCGTGACCTCGAGTGCTCTCCGCGCGGTTGGTTCTGCCATCACCGCTCATGCGCGAGCTGCCGAGGTTCGAGCGATTGTCGTTTCTGGCTTGCGGGTTGCGGTCGTCGTTGTGGTACCCGCCTGCGGGCGCGACACCGGGGCCGTTCCTTCCTGCATTGTGATTCTGAACTCCATTGTTTCCGCCAATCAGACCATGGTTTCCATTGTTGCCGCCGTTGGGCACTTGTTGACCGGCATTTTTGTCCTGGTGCCATCCGCCGTCAGGCCCGAAATATCCATTCGGGTGATAGGCGCCGTTCGGGCCCGTGTGCGTGTCTTGGCCAGGCTTGTAGTTACCGTCGGGGTGAAAGGTGCCGTTGTTCCCATACCAAGCATGATTTTGTGATCCGACCGCACCGCCGTTGGGACTGACACCGGCATGCTCCATACCGCCGTTGCCCCCGATCAGGCCGTGATTGCCGTTGTTGCCGCCATTGGGCATGTTCGCGGGACCCGTTCCGGGCACATCGTGGTGAAAGGCTCCGTTTGGGCCGTAGTAGCCATTGGGGTGATAAGCGCCATTCGGTCCGTAGTGTGTATCCTCGCCGGGACGGTAGCCGGAACCCCAGGGGTGATAGCCGTTGTAGTTGGTGGAGTGCCAGGTGTTGTTCGTGATGTAGGTGTTGTGGTTGAAGATGATCGTGTTGCCACCGCCGCCGCCCCAACCTCCCCAGTTGCAGGCCCAAGCATGAAAACCCCAGCCGAAGCCGCCGCCCACTGCCCAGCCTCCGCCACCGAAGGTGACGCCTACGCCGAAGCTCAGCACCGGTGCGGCAACAACCACGGGAGGCGTGTACATCGGCACCAGAATGGGTGCGCCGTAGATGATCGCCGGGTTGTATTGCGGTACGTAAACCACCTGCGGATTTGCTGGTTGAATCACGATCGTGTTGGGTGAGGGCGTCGTGACGGTGATCTGCGAATTGGATTGCAGCGTTCCGGCCGCCTGCGCTTTCGCCCGCATCACTTGCACCGCCGTCATAACATCCGACTGCTGGAAATGGAATGCCTGACCCAGGCTCGAGGTCCAGGAGAGGTTATTGGCAAGATTCGTGAGCACGCTGGGGAATTGCGTCAGCGCCTTTACGCTGGGATCCCAATCTTGCTGATCTGCGGCCTGCTCGAGGTTCTGTCCGGTCAAGTTTGCGTTCTGGCTGATCCATTGATTTGCTGCTGTCACTTCGTCCGGCACGGTAGCCGCCGCAAGCACTTGCGCGACAAGAGCGTCCGGGTAGAGCGCGATTGGCGCTACGAGGCTATCGAGTTGCTCCGGAGAGAGGGGCACCGGTGAAGGTGCCTGTGCCTGAGAGTCGCCACCATTCGTCTGCGGCGCGTAGGAGTTCGACGCTTGCGATTCGTTCGATGATTGTGAATAGCTCGAAGCCTGTTGGGCGGCCACTGGCGTCAATTGGGTCGTCGGCGGAGGAAGCATCGGCTGGCCGTAGCTGACCACGGCTTGCGGTGGCGCTCCGATTCCAACGGTCCGCACCGCTTGCCACGGAGCCTGTTTCCCATGAATGCCGTAATCTCCCGCAATGTTGTCTCCATATACGTGTCCGTGGAAGTTCAGGATGGTTTTCGTCACGGTGCTGAAGTGGATGAAATTTCCGTTCAATTCACCCTGTATGGGTCCCGCTTGATCCGGGCCTTCGAAGTAGCCGGTGATGTGGTTGCCGTACTGGGCGATTTGCACGTGCTTGATGACCATCGAACCATCCTTGATGCTCGTGGAATAAATGGTCCAGTTGCCTTGCACGTTGACGGGGGGTTGCTGTGCCAGGGTGGTACTGCTATTAAAGAACGACACCAGAGCAAGGGTGAGCGTGCTCAGAGTCGCGGTGAGTTTCTTCATGACTTCCTCCTGATTGATTGCGCGACTGCTTTCTTGCAATGTCGCTAGAAGAGGTAAGGCAAGTCTTGCACCACAACTAAGTGCTTGAGGAAATACAACTTGCGCATGGGCACACCTCACGGAGGTTCGAGAATTCACGAAATCTCGGGAAAAGCGGATCAGTGACTTTGGGAAAAAACGGACACAGGAGAATCGCCCTCGGTTGGCGATATGGCCCAAGGGGGGAAAAGACGATGTGGGCCACAGCCTGTCATGTACGCAGCGAGTGCGTAGGTGTAGAATCAGCCACTTACGGAGAACGTATTTGCAGCCAGAACCCCTACTTGCCTTGGCCGCAGCGGTTGCGGGGGAGCACAGTACCCGAAATGCACTCGACGCGATTGTTCAAGGCCTTGCTGAGCAGCCTGGGATAGCGCTGGCTCGCATCTGGCTGCTGGAACCCGGAGACATTTGCGACGAGTGCTTTCTTGGAAGTGAATGTGACGATCCCTGTGAGTGCCTCCACCTAGTTGCCAGTGCAGGATCGTCCTTGCATGGAAATGAAAACTGGTCGCTTCGGGAAGGATATTTCCGGCGCATCCCGCTCAGCAAAACAGAAGGAAAAGTGGGAGTCATTGGGGCGACTGGTAATTCGATTCGAATCGCCAACATAACACCGGAAAACGAGTGGATCCGCAGACCCGAATGGGCCAAGCGTGAAGGGATTTGTGCTTTCGCGGGTGAGCCACTGAAGTTCGGGGGAAAGATCCTGGGTGTCTTGGGTATTTTCAGCCGCGAGAACTTGACGGAGCAAGAGTTTACCTGGCTGCGCATGTTTGCTGACCAGGCTGCCGTCGCGATCACGAACGCACAGGCCTTCGAACAAGTGGGACAAGCTCTGGAAGAATTACAAAAGAGCGAAACGAAGTACCGTTCTCTTCTGGATCTTTCTCCTGTTGCGATTTACCTGGTGGACAATACTGGACAATTTATCTCCGCAAATCAGGCAGGTTTGAAGCTCTTGGGTTGTACCGCCGCCGAACTCACAGGCATGCCCATCGCCGTGACTTACTCGCCCGAAGAGCTTTCGCGAATCAAAACTCCCATGGAGGCAATGGGATCCGGCTTGACGCGATTTGAACGGACCTTCTTGCGTAGAGATGGCTCCATGCTGACCGTGGAAATTTCTCTATCTCCCACGCTGCCGGGCGGACGGCAGGTGGTGATGCGGGACATCACAGACCGGAAACGCGCTGAAGAGGCGGTAAAGGAGCAGGCTCGTCAATTACAGCAGGTCATTGATGTTGCGCCAGTTCACATGTTCATTTGGGAAGCGGACGCAAGTGTCTCTTACGGAAACCGCGCAACGCTGGACTATTTCGGTCCTATCCCGCGAAAACATCCGATGGAGTTTCTTGAACTGGTTACCCATTCCGAGGACATAGCGGCGCTGAAGCTAGGGATAGAAGAAACCTTTAAGCACGGCGAAGCCTTTGAGAGGGAAGTCCGAATGCGCCGGCACGATGGGGATTACCGCTGGTTTTTGTATCGGCTGAATCCGCTTCGTGACGAACAAGGACGTATAACCCGCTGGTGCGGTGTTCGAACAGACATTGACGATCAGAAGCGGGCGCAGGAGCGAACGCAACGGGAAAACATCGCGCTGCGAGAGGAAATCGACAAGACGTCCATGTTCGAGGAAATCGTGGGCACATCTTCCGCTCTTCAAGCGGTCCTTATGCGCGTCACAAAAGTTGCTCCAAGCGATACCACGGTTCTCATCACCGGTGAAACTGGCACAGGCAAGGAACTGATCGCGCGGGCGATTCACAAACGCTCGCCGCGGTCGTCGCGTCCATTCGTAAGTGTGAATTGTGCGGCCATTCCCCGCGATCTCATCGCTTCCGAACTATTCGGCCACGAGAAAGGCGCTTTCACGGGCGCGTTGCAAAAGAGGTTGGGCCGCTTCGAATTGGCCGAAGGCGGCACAATCTTCCTTGACGAAATCGGGGAGTTGAACGCGGAGACTCAAGTGGCTTTGCTCCGCGTTTTGCAGGAGCGCGAATTCGATCGCGTCGGCGGTACCCGCCCCATTCGCGCAGACGTTCGTGTCATCACGGCCACGCACCGCGACCTTCCCGCGGAGGTTGCGGCGGGCACTTTTCGCAGCGACCTTTTTTATCGAATCAACGTCTTCCCTGTGAGAGTGCCACCGCTTCG
>CAWJHG010000002.1:0-1143639 GCA_963842585.1 Candidatus Acidiferrales bacterium | reverse complement strand
AAACGGCGTTCGGGGAATTCTGCAGGGACTGCTGAATGATCATGACTTTGCTATGCAGCCCGGTAGCACGAAAGATGAGATCCCCCACACGAAATCACTGGGATAGCCAAAAGCCCGCGTCCAGATACATTCCAGTTGGACGCAATTCTCGCGTTTATCGATTTTGGTGCGTGCCTATTTTCCAATGAATTGCGGATTTTCAATCCACGCACCTGAATATTCCGACTCCCCCCGCCTCCACCTATTTATTGATTATAAAATGGTTATATCGACGAGGGTCTCAAACGGAGACCACGGCCCTTCCTACCTGGCGACCACTCCGGGCCAGCCGGAGCCAACCGGGCGAGGAATTTTTGGGTCCCTCCGCTCGGCTGCCGTCCGAGGCGGCGTAAATGGAAAAGCGCCAAAACATTTAGGAATCGGCGCCCAAATCTCCAATTGATTACCCGCCCGTCGCGGAGCCGGTGGTCCTTTCAAACGGCTTGCTTTCCAATTGTGGATCGTCGGGAGCCACTTCCTCATGCCGATCGTTCACTCCTATGGCTCGAACTTGTCGCTACGTCCTTACCCAATCTCCCTTTGTTTTGGCATCTTGGCCGTAGTTGCAACCTTGGACGCCACAACTCCACCGCACACCAGCGTCCGCCGCAATGTTCTTTTGGCGATATAACCAACGTCCGTGGACAGGACACTTCAAGGTATTCACCCCGGGTTCCTCGAGGGTGTAGGTTTGTTTCGGCAGTCCCATGAGCGTGTAATAGCCGTCAAGCAAGTTGTAGCGCGCGCTACAACCTCCGGAACCGCAATGGTAGGACGATTGAAAGCCGGTATTCGCCCTGGAGCCAGCTGATTCGAACTTCATCACGTGATCGTCGCGTGAGCAAAGCGGTTTCAAATGGCCGTCCAGAGCGAGAGCGGGAGCGATGGTCATACAAATCCCCTAACCCAGACAATACGCAGTGCCCCGAGGCTCGCCCTGCGCTTTGAAGAAATCGACGAGTAAGCCGGGCGGTTTAGTATCCTCCGCCCATGCCGCCGTAACCCGGTCCGCCAGCCGCTGCTGCCTTTTCTTCTTTCTTGAAGTCGGCGATTAAGACTTCTGTCGTCAACATCAAGGAAACGATGGATGCGGCGTTCTGGAGCGCCAAGCGGGTAACCTTTGCCGGATCGATTACGCCGGCCTTGACCAGGTCGCCAAACTCGCCGGTCTCCGCGTTAAAGCCAAAGTTTTCATCCTTCGACTCCCGCACCCGCCCGACAATAACCGCGCCCTCATGCCCGGCGTTCAGGGCGATCTGGCGGAGTGGCTCTTCGAGCGCACGTTTGACGATGTTTACCCCGACGGCCTCGTCGCCCTGCAACTTGAGCTTATCGAGGGCCGGCAAGCAGCGTAGAAGTGCCGTTCCACCGCCCGCGACGATACCTTCTTCCACTGCCGCCCTGGTTGCATGCATGGCGTCCTCGACGCGAGCCTTTTTCTCTTTCAGCTCTGTCTCGGTTGCCGCACCAACCTTGATGATGGCGACGCCGCCGACGAGTTTGGCGAGCCGCTCCTGAAGCTTTTCCTTGTCGTAGTCCGATGTGGTGTCTTCAATCTGGACCCGAATCTGCTTGATCCGGCCTTCCACCTCGCTCGATTTGCCAGCTCCGGCGATAATGGTGGTGTTGTCCTTGTCGATGGTCACCCTTTTCGCGCTGCCCAGCTCCTCGATTTTCACATTTTCAAGCTTGGTGCCCAGATCTTCGGTAATGGCTTTTCCGCCGGTGAGAATGGCGATGTCTTCGAGCATGGCCTTACGACGATCGCCGAAGCCGGGTGCTTTCACGGCGGCGATTTGAATTGTTCCGCGCAGTTTATTCACCACCAAGGTGGCCAGTGCTTCGCCTTCAACATCCTCCGCGATGATCAGCAGCGGTTTACTCATTTTGGCGGTCTGCTCGAGTAGGGGAAGAAGGTCTTTCATGGAGCTGATCTTTTTTTCGTGGATCAAAATGCGGACATCTTCGAGCACGCATTCCATGCGCTCCGGATCGGTGACGAAATAGGGGGACAGGTAGCCACGGTCAAATTGCATTCCCTCGACGATTTCAAGTGTGGTGTCCATTGTCTTGGACTCTTCGACGGTAATGACGCCGTCTTTGCCGACCTTATTCATTGCTTCGGCGATGATGCTGCCGACCTGCTTGTCGGTATTGGCACTGATCGTACCCACTTGGGCGATCATGTCGCCCTTCACGTCGCGGGAGAGTCGCTTGATCTCTGCGACCGCCACTTCGACGGCCTTATCAATGCCGCGTTTTAGCGCCATCGGGCTCGCCCCGGCCGCCACCGTACGTACGCCTTCACGGAAGATGGCTTGGGCCAATACCGTGGCGGTCGTCGTGCCATCGCCGGCCACATCGGAGGTCTTCGAGGCAACCTCCCGTACCATCTGGGCTCCCATATTCTCGAGCGGGTCCTGCAACTCGATCTCTTTCGCTACCGTCACCCCGTCCTTCGTGATGATGGGTGAACCGAATTTCTTCTCAATCACCGCATTGCGCCCCTTGGGCCCCAAGGTAATTTTCACCGCATCTGCCAGGATATTGACTCCACATAAAATCGCCTGACGCGAATTTTCCCCAGTAACAATTTGTTTTGCCATAAGACTTCACCCTCCCGGGTGGCCGAACTTACCATTCCTTCGAATTTTTTCGACATCAACGACTATTTCTTGCCCGATGCTGCCTTTGCAATTCCACCGACGATTGCCAGGATCTCTTCCTCGCGGAGGATCAAATACTCCTGCCCGTCGATCTTGATGTCACTCCCGGTGTATTTGCCGAAAAGAATCCGGTCGCCGGCTTTTACGTCCGGCGGTACACGATGACCTTTTTCGATCTTGCCGGAGCCGACGGAGATGACTTCTCCCTCCTGCGGTTTCTCTTTCGCCGTATCCGGGATGATGATTCCCCCTTTCGCGGCTTCCTTCTCTTCCAACCTGCGTACCAGGACGCGGTCATGCAGAGGAGTGATATTCGTAGTCATTTTCTTAACCTCCATTAAATCCATTCCTGAAAATCGCGCACCTACCTATGGGGTGTCCGTCCGACCCTAGGGGTGAAAAGTCTTCTGGTTCTTCAGCCGCACGGCTTCGAGATCATCCGCTTCCTTTTTCTTCTGTTCAGCTTCCTTTTCCGGGCGCTCCTGTTCTTCGAGCTTCACGGCCGCTGCAATGCTGAGCTCGGCTTCGGCATCCACTTTCTTGGAGTAAAGGACCAGACCAAAGCGATCCGGGAACGAAGACCGGACCAGCGTGAGGAAATAGGGCGAATCTTGCCACGAAGCAACGGAATCTTGCTTCATGTTATATCCCTCGTTCAAAACGGGATCGACACGCGACTCCACACTGGTAGGTGGTCCGTATTTTGACGAAAGCGACTCCACCATGTCTGCGGTGGTCAGCCCTTTCGTGGAAGCGTAGTCGTAGGTCACGGAGAGCTTGTAGAGTTCTCCGTTGTAGAAAGAAAGGACGACTTGTTCAACGCTATCGGGCCGAGAAGAGGTTCCAGTCGTGCTCGGTGGCCACCAGGTCAGCTCCTGAATCAGCACCGGCCGATCATGAAGGACCTTCACGGCTGCCGGCCTCTGATCGCTGAGCTTCAACACGTTGGTCAAGCTCGTTCCGAGTGTAAAGACTCGATATCTGGAAAAATCCTGTGCGCGGAGCACAGAGCCCGCACAAAGCAAGGCACTCAAACAGAAGATTGAATTGCGAATCGTTTTCATGTTCATCTCTCCAACGAACCTCTAAGACTTTGCGCCGGGGGCGGGCTGCCCTGTTCCACGCACTTCCGGGTGAGGTTGTCACTCCCCGTAATGAGAAACCAAGCAAGTAAAGACGTACATTCCTCTTTACCCGGTCCTGATGCCGTCACGCCTTTGGGGCGGGCTCGCCGAGGTGACCAACTTGCATTCTGTTCTTATGCGGCCCTGGCGGCAGCGATCCTCTGAAAGGTGCAATTCACAACTTCGTAGGTATCGATCTCTGGAGTTCCTTCGATCACGGCTGCCAACCTCTGCAGAATATCGGGATACGTTCTCCGGCTATACACTTCTGCGCTCGATGCCTTGTCCCACAGACTGATCCCGGTCACTGCATCCTCGTTAGGCGCAAAAAACGTCAGGGCATCCTGGAATCCGCTCTGCTTGCGCAGGATGGGGAGGACTTCTTGTTCCATGGTGAGGCTGAATTTCGAAATGTTATTCGGCTTTAGAAGTGCGGTCACTTTGCGTACAAACATGAGAGCCTCATCGGCCTCTTGGCCGCCCACAGAGGAACCCTGCGTTCGAGGTTCCCGCTCTACAGGACGGCGAGATGACGGATAGTGGCCGACCCGCCCAGACCGGTCATTATCGCTCTGTCTCACCGTCCAGCATGAATCTTAGTGAAAGTCGACGATAAGCGATGTTCAATTTAGGACAGTCTTGCAGAAATCATTTTGCTAGGGTGAATCTGGTCGCGGAACGCTTGCTCAGAGAGGGGGCCGGACCTCCACATGAAGCCAACAAAGCACAAGAACAGAAAGAACAACGGAAGTTCCGCTTCTTTTAATGCGCAGGATTTTCTCGACACCGCCGGGATAGAGAGAAAAGTCAGCGAATATAGCCGGAACGAATCGATCTACTCCCAAGGTGATGCCGCCGAGACTGTGATGTACGTGCAGAAAGGCGGCGTGAAAATGTCCGTTGTGAACGGGTCCGGGAAGGAAGCCATCGTCGCTATGCTTGGCCCGACGGATTTTTTTGGTGAGGGATGCATGGCAGGCCAGACAGTTCGCATGGCCACGGCTAGTGCCATCACACCGACTACGCTCCTGGTCATGCAAAAAGGAGAGTTGCTGCGTGTGCTTCACGCCGAGCACGAGTTATCGTCTCATTTCATCGCGTATATGCTGGAGCACAACATCCGGGTCGAACAGGATTTAGTCGATCAACTTTTCAACTCCAGTGAAAAGCGTTTGGCGCGCACACTCCTGCTTCTCGCACGCTACGGAAAACAGGAACACCCGGGCCGCATCCTAGCAAAGGTTTCTCAGGAGTCACTGGCGAGCATGGTTGGAACGACACGATCGCGGGTGAACTTCTTCATGAACAAATTCCGCAAGCTCGGCTTCATCGAATACAACGGCAAAATCAAGGTCAATAAATCATTACTGACTGTCGTTCTGCACGAATAAGGCGGCAAGTTTTTTCGATAGGCGGGGCACATCCCGGATGCGGTAGCGCAGCCAGAAAGCCAACACCCATCCCATGCGAATGGCGCATTGATGGCATCCGGTGATTCTCCCGACGCGTCATGCATTCCGAGGAGCCCAAATGTCACTTTCAAGGCTTGCGCCTCTCTCAGAACCTTTAACCCTGATTGAAGAACAGTCTCTTTCACTCGACGATCGACTCGTCACACAACCGCCGCCATTCGCACACCCGGCAGTCCCCAACAAGATCGCATTCGTCGGGAACTACCTCCCGCGGCGCTGCGGCATCGCGACGTTTACAACCGATCTGTGCGACGCCATCCATGCGGAGTTTGGCACGACGGAACTGCTGGCACTTCCGGTTAACGATACCGAGGCGGGGTATGCCTACCCCGCGAGGGTGCGCTTTGCCCTGTCCCAGGATGATCTGGATTCCTATCGACGCGCCGCTGACTTTCTGAATTTCAGCAATATCGATCTGGTCTGCTTGCAGCACGAGTACGGCATCTTTGGCGGGCGCGCCGGCGCACATATCCTCGAACTGCTGCGGCACCTGCAAATGCCTTTCGCCACAACCTTGCACACTGTTCTTCGCGATCCAGATCCTGAGCAACGGGCGGTGATGCAGGAAATTGCGACCCTGTCGGATCGCCTGATCGTGATGAGTCAACAAGCGGTCGACATTCTGGGGGAAGTGTTCCACGTTCCAATGGATAAGATCGACCTTATTCCGCACGGCATACCCGATCTGCCTTTCACCGACCCCAATTTCTACAAGGATGGGCTAGGAACGGAAGGAAAAGCCGTTTTGCTCACGTTTGGTTTGCTCTCGCCAAATAAGGGCATTGAAAATGTGATCCAAGCCCTGCCGATGATCCTCTCGCGTCACAGCAAGGTCGTTTACATGGTTTCCGGCATTACTCATCCCCATCTCTTGCGGCAGGAAGGTGACAAATATCGTATTTATTTGCAAAAACTGGCGAAGGATCTTGGAGTTGAGTCCAATGTGATCTTTCGCAACCGTTTTGTGAGCCCTAAAGAGATGGTTGAACTGATCGGTTCGGCAGACATTTACATCACGCCATACAAATATAAGGCGCAAGTCGTTTCGGGCACACTTGCCTACGCTTTGAGCGCGGGCAAAGCGATCATTTCGACACCCTACTTACATGCCATTGAGCTCTTGGACGACGAACGGGGCACACTGGTTCCTTTTGATGATCCGGAGGCTATCGCCGCAAAAACGATCGAACTGCTACAGAACGAGACCGCAAGACACGCCATGCGAAAGCGCGCCTATCTGTATGCAAGGGACATGGTGTGGAGTCGCACGGCGCAGAAGTATATGAAAAGTTTTGAACGCATCTACAACGAACGCTTGCAAAGTCCACGCGCCACATTTTGGGCGCAGAACACAGAAAAGCGGCTCGACCGGCTCCCTGCCGTCGAGCTGGATCATCTGTGCAGAATGACTGACCAGACGGGAATCGTTGAGCATGCGGTTTTCGCAGTCCCGAACTATTCAGAAGGTTATACGACAGATGACAACGCCCGAGCCCTAATCGTTACCACGCTCCTCGAAGAACTGGCGGTCCGCATGCCAGTCGGTTCGCCCGATCTAGCCGCCCGGTATCTTGCCTTTCTGTGGTTCGCTTTCGATCCGACTACCCAACGGTTCAGCAACAGCCTGAGCTACGAACGCCAATGGAAGCCGGGGGAAAACTCCGAAGATAGCCACGGGCGAGCGATTTGGGGGCTAGGAACCGTTCTCGGCAGATCCAAGGACGCGGGCTTGCGAGGTGCCGCGGCACGTTTATTTGAACTCGCCGTGCCGGCGGCAGTCGATTTCAGCAGTCCCCGAGCCTGTGCGTTCACATTGTTGGGGCTGGAGGAATATCTCAATTCTTTTCCTGGCGACTGTGCTGCGCTCCGGGCGTCTGACGCATTGGCCAATCGGTTACTGAGTTCCTATCGCGCCAACCGTTCCGACGAGTGGAAATGGTTTGAAGACCTACTGGCGTATTCAAACGCACGATTGCCACAGGCTGTTATTCGAGCGGGCAAGCGCGCCGCAAACGATGAGATGGTTTTAGCAGGACTCGAAGCACTGGATTGGCTGCTCACGATTCAGCGTTGTGAGGTCAAAGGCCATTTCGTACCCATCGGATCAAAGGGCTTCTATTCAAAAACTGCCGCGAAGGCCCGTTTTGACCAACAGCCAGTGGAAGCTTGTGCCGTCGTCTCGGCATGCTTGGAAGCTTATCGCGCAACGGGAAGAAGTCACTGGCGCAAGGCTGCCTGGCGTGTTTTCAATTGGTTCTTGGGAGACAACGATCTTCAGATCGCTCTCTACGATCCGAGGACCGGCGGATGTCGAGACGGCCTGCATCCTGATCGTGCAAATGAAAATCAGGGGGCGGAGTCCACCTTGTCCTTCCTGATGGCACTTCTCGAAATGCGCAAGTTGGATGGATCGGGCGGTACGGAGAACAAGCGATGAGGGGCAGGAAGGATACCTTCCGGCCTAGGTGTGGATTTGAGAAATCTGCAAAGTGAATCTCCTGACTCTGCCTGTGAAAGCAACCATGAATAAATATGAGACGCTGTTTCTCCGGCACCCCGCCAACCCAATCTTGACGGGGAGCCATTGGCCTTATTCCATCAATTCTGTTTTCAATGCCGGTGCGACCTATCTGCCAGACGGCTCGACCCTGTTGCTCTGCCGTGTCGAAGACCGTCGAGGGCTCTCCCACTTATGTGCAGCCCGGTCGGCGAACGGTGTTGATAACTGGCAAATCGATCGTGAACCGACGCTTATGCCTGACCCTGAACACCCGGAAGAGATCTGGGGCATTGAGGACCCACGCATCACCCACATACCGGAGCTGAAGAAATTTGCTGTGGCCTATACCTCCTATTCTCGGGGCGGGCCAGGAGTGTCGCTGGCCCTCACGGAAGATTTTCGGAGTTTTGATCGAATTGGCGTTGTCATGCCGCCTGACGACAAGGATGCTGCCCTACTGCCCCGGAGAATCGGCGGATACTGGGCGCTGATCCATCGGCCGATGACACCTTTAGGCGCTCACGTTTGGATCTCCTATTCACCTGATCTGCGTCATTGGGGAAGTCACAAGCTCATGCTGGAAGCCCGTCGCGGCGCCTGGTGGGATGCAAACCGGATCGGTATGTCGCCTCCACCCATTGAAACTTCACGGGGCTGGCTGATGATCTATCACGGCGTGAGAAGAACGCCTTCGAGTTCCATCTATCGACTGGGTTTAGCACTTTTCGATCTTCAACAACCGGAAAAATGCCTGATCCGTGGAGACGCCTGGATCTTTGCGCCAGAGGAAGAGTACGAACATCAAGGCGATGTGCAGGATGTCGTATTTCCTTGCGGCTATACGCTAGCAGCGGATGGAGACACGATTAATCTCTATTACGGTGCTGCCGATTCGAGCATTGCATTGGCTCACGGCAGTATTCGCTCTCTGCTGAGCTGGTTAGACGCTAACGGTCATTCCGAACACAGCTTCGACCGTCGCCATAAATAATCCGATCCCAGGGGAGCTGCAAGGCCCCGAGCAATCGTGCTTCTAGCTCAGTTTCACCCGGGAGGCGCGATCAAGTCCCGTTGATTGGAACTGCAACCGATAAAGGTCGCCCTGCAATCCTTTCCGGTGAGAACTTCCAGCGCAGTCCATTTCGCAATTGGAGTAGCTTGCCGAGACCCGCATGATCCCGGCAAGCTCGAGTCCCAGCTACTTGATTGAAGCGGCTTCCTTCGATTCGTTTTGCGGCGCGCTCTTTTCAAGGGCGTTGACAAGTTCACGGCCTGTGGCAGGCACGGCCATGTTCTGGCCTCTCACGATGTCTTTTGCTTTGATCGCATGGCCATAGACCAGGGCACTGGCCTCATCGTCCGGACGAAGCGTTGTACCTGCAAGGGAGACGCCGGCAAACAAACCGCGAGAGCGCGAGTAGCTCAATATCTCCGCTCGCATCCACGCGTCGGTGTCTGCTGAAGCGTCACGACCCACGGGCCCCCCGGCAATGGAGGCATCTGCTCCCAACTTGACCTTACTGCTTAGAATCGACTCCATGCCTCTGTCATTCATGACCAGAAGAACCAGGTCGGTAGCCTCTGCCCCGATTTGGAAGCCGAAACTGCCGCCTTCGAGCGCATACATGGCGGGAGCTCCCCAGGGGCCGCGGAATTTCTCGCCGGTCCGGCAAACCATGGCCCCGCGACCATATTCAGCACCGACAACAAATGCTGCTTTCATCAAAGATGGAAACACAATAACGCATTCCGCCTTTTCCAAAAGATCATGCGGAATGTTGTCCGGGATATTCAACACTTCTTGCATGACCACGCCACTCTGTTCAAGGCGTTTTTGTTCCTTATTCAAATCCTGGGCAGATGCGACTCCTGCCATAAGGGTGAAACATGCTGCGGCAAACAAATATTTCTTCATCACTGACCTCCAAGGTCAAGACTTCGATTGCTGATTTTTTCGACTTGTCACAGGCCTACGGCTGACGAGATTTTCAGACATTCAAATAGGGAGAGGGCAATGCGTTACCCGACTCTCAGGCGGGTCATTTCGCAACTTCGGACTAAGATTGTTTTCGCGCTCCCACGGCGAGCATGACAATTCCTCCCACCAACGCTAACGCGCCGAGCATAGGAGAAATGTGGACGTGGTCTTGCTTGTCCGCGCTGGCGTGGATCGAGCCGACATCGATGACGTCCTCCCGATGGGTGTAGGAGAACCCTTGATAGGCAAGCGCAAAGCCGCCCAGAACAACGAACAGGATGCCGCCCCAGAGAAGAGGTTTCATCTCGATCGCGCAGCCGTTAAGCCGAGCGTCTCCGGCCCTGAATCAAGTTAATGATAAAGATGGCCAAGGCCACGAGCAACAGAATATGAATGAGTCCACCCATGGTGTAGGATGTCGCCACACCAAGCAGCCAGAGAACGAGTAAAATTACGAGAATTGTCCAAAGCATTGTTTTTCCAATCTCACAAGAGACCCAGGCTTGCTGCGCTTGTGTCGCAACTACCAAAACTACCTCTGCCGACTCTCCGATAAACCATCCTAGGCGTCCTGCTGCCATTCGTCTGTTCACTTGCGCACACCGTCGGGGCCTAATCTGGTTTTCGAAGTTCAATGACAAGTTTCTTTGCTTCCTTCAGTCTGTCTTTGTAGAACGTGGGACTGATGAAAAATGCCTTCGTTCCTGTGCGAAGATGTTCTTTAATTCCCTTCTTCGACAAGAACAGGGATAAGGCCGCATACGTCTTGGTTTCTTTCTCGAGGAACCTGACGACACCCCGTCTGGCTACATCCATCACTCACCTCCGAACTGGCTGCAGGGGCTCAAGTGCAGGACACGAACTCCCGTGACAGTTCTAAAAGCGTCCAATCAGCACAAGAATAAGAATGATCAGTAGAGCGAGACCCATTCCCCGTAGGGAAATGTCCCCACTCCCGGCTATACGGCCACTGCGGCCGTGCTCCCAAGAGCACCAGAATCAAGAGGAAGATCAATAAGAGTCCAAGCATGATCGACTCGGTCCGAGAGCAATTCTACTCGGGGACTATGGCCATCCCCGCCCCAGCAGATTCCCCGTTTCCGGGATACTGTCTCTGCTGGGTCGAAGATGTTTTCCGGCAGTGAGCTGGTTGAGGGCCTAGATCACTACCGTGATTGCAAAGCGAGCCCCGGGATAGTATGGGTCGTACATGTAATAGCCACCATCAACATAGTCGATGTAGAACTGGTCGGTGTAATACCAGCCAACGGGCCATGGTTGTACGTATCCAAACCAGTAGCCGCCATACTGGAAGCGGGAATAGCCGCTGACCATAACCGGATTGCCCATGCGGAATTCGTGTTCCCGGCCAAAGTTTGAACGGAATCGCTCGTCTGGAATGCGACCGCTACCCCTGGCGCTCAGGCGAAGTGCCGGTTGCGCGTGCTGTGTAGCTGTTTGTTCCTGCGTACGCTGGGGCCCCTTCGAAGATGCAGTCTGCTGTTGACTGTGTTGTTCTGGTTGCCCCTTGGCCTCCTGCTGCTGTTTTTCGGGCTTGGCTTGTGGTTCCTGCTTGGGAGCCTTGGCCTGTTGCTGCTTCTCTGGCTTGGCTGGTTGCTCCTGCTTCGGGGCCTTCGCTTCTTGCTGTTTCTCGGGCTTGGCTTGTGGTTCCTGCTTGGGAGCCTTGGCCTGTTGCTGCTTCTCTGGCTTGGCTGGTTGCTCCTGCTTCGGGGCCTTCGCTTCTTGCTGTTTCTCGGGCTTGGCTTGTGGTTCCTGCTTGGGAGCCTTGGCCTGTTGCTGCTTCTCTGGCTTGGCTGGTTGCTCCTGCTTCGGGGCCTTCGCTTCTTGTTGTTTCTCGGGCTTGGCTTGTGGTTCCTGCTGCGGGGGCTTAGCCTCCTGTTGCTTCTCAGGCTTAGCTTGCTCTTCCTGTTTCGGGGGACTGGCCTTTTCCTCTTGTTTCTCCTGGCGTGCGGTTGCCGAGGAGTTGAATCCCAGTAGCAAAAACAGCACCGTGGTACTAAATACTCCACTTGATTTCATCATGTATTCTCCATATCGTGCCTACCTGCGCGTGACATTCAAGGCTTGTGGCCCGCCACTTCTTGTCGACGGTTATTGTTGGCCCACGAATCGCAGCCCTCGATATGGCCGCTCATCGAAAATGATTTACGTCCCGACGTGTATCTTGGCGAGAGAGTGAAATAGCCCAAATATGTTCAGGAGCCACAACACCACCGCGATGACCACGACCCCGTTCAGGATCGATTTGATAGTGCCCTGCATTGGGATATAGCGATTCACCAACCAGAGCAGAACGCCCACGACGATCAGGGCTATTAGAATTTGCATAAGAGGCATACTTTTTTCCTTTCCTTGCGTCTAGCGAGACAGTTCCAGACTGGCCCGAATTGCTCCCCGCGCTCTCTCATAAAAAGAGAGGACTGGAGCGCCTTGGCTCGACAATCCCTGGACCGTCTCGTCCGCCAAAGCCCTTGATTAAGTTGTCGTTCGATATCCTTGACGCTTGCGACCGCCGTGGGGAATAAGCTTCGGGGATGGACCGTCCAACAAAACGGTCCTTTTACGGCAGACCGATCCTAACCCTTTGCCAGAGCAGCTGTCTGTTCACTTGTATACATATCCGCAATCTTTGAGAGCGGCGCACTTGTCGCACGCCACATTTCAGTAGTGATATAATGGTTGAAGATATTGCATGCCGCCTTTGTAGTTTCCTTTCGTTGAGTGAGTCGCATGCGGAGTAGGGAGTATGCGCAGAGCCACTCGCAAGAAGAACGGCCGAACTCCTCCGAAGAGTTCCCCTTTCGACCTGAAAGCATTCCTTGACACGTCTGGTGCGACACGTCAACTTCTGCGATTTCGTCGAGCAGAAAAAATCTACTCTCAGGGTGACCCCGCAAATAGGGTGGCGTACATCCAAGAGGGAGGCGTCCGGCTTTCCGTTATCAATGAAGACGGTAAGGAAGCGGTCGTGGCGGTATTGGGCCCACGAGATTTTTTTGGCGAGGGATGCATGGCTGGTCAACCCGTTTGCATGGCAACGGCCACAGCCATTGTGCCCACCACGATCCTATCCATTCGCAAGGATGAAATGGTTCGAGTGCTCCGCACGGAGCATGCACTCTCGGATCTCTTTATCTCCCATATGTTGACCAGGAACATTCGCATCGAAGAGGACTTGGTGGATCAGCTTTTTAATTCCAGCGAGAAACGTCTGGCCCGGGCTCTTCTGTTGCTCGCGCGTTACGGCAAAGACGACCAAATCCATGGAGTGCTCCCTAAGATATCGCAAGAGATGCTGGCGGAGACCATTGGCACAACGCGATCGCGAGTCAATTTTTTCATGAATAAATTTAGGAAATTGGGCTTCGTCAAATATAATGGCGGTCTGCAGATCAACAGCTCCCTCTTGAGTGTCGTGCTGCACGACTGACACAAATCATCCAACATCAGAAAGCCAAGCGACAGCCCCGTCGCCTATTTTGCAGGGAACGACGAAGTGCCCGCTTCGAATCCAATTTATCAAAAACCGGCAATCGAGGACGCTTCCTTGTCGGGGCCTGTTTTTTTTTAGTCTGCCGGAATCGCTTTCAGGATACCCGTCGTTATCGAGGTTCATCGCGAAGGCCGTCAGGCCATCGCCCGCTGCATTCATCGAGGTTCGCGAGGAGTAAGGTCACAGAGGAACGCGAGAGGACTTCTCGAAGGGCCGCCCCCCCCGAGTTGTCCGGGCAATAGTCCGGTCGGACCGGAAGGCATGCAAACAAAGAAGCGCTCCTTCCATCGCAATGAGGGCAATCTCGACGCTGGCTCCTCCGGTCTCGAACGGGAGAGAAATCACCTCGCAAGTCTGGCAATCGAGAGCCTTGTCGCTATTCGTCATGCCGTCTCCCTCCCGCCCACTTTTCTGAAGGGCGCAACCCGTGAAGAGGTGAAGGTGGGGAGCGTGAGGGCAGACACGGTTTCGAGGCTCGGCCGCGGAATCCATCACTGGTGATTGAGGCCGTCTCGCCCCTGCCGACAGTCGCGACGGAAGGACTTGGCCGCCGACGTTCCATCAAATGAGGACAAAGCCAGCGGACACGAGGCTAGTCACTGCCCGTCATGCACTGCTGCCTGGCACCCCTGAATGCCTGACCCACAAAAGCAGCTCTAAATACGAACTGCCAAATGCAACGAGCACTTTCGAAAGTGTTCCGATGTGAACAGATATGATTTGTTCAATCTTCTAAGATTCTGTCAGTGAGGAAAGTACGGCGAGTCGGCCGGCACCTTCTTAACAAAGGAGATTCACATGGCAGAGCCGAGATTAGCAAGATACAAAGACATTGTTCCTGCAAAGTCGGTGATTGGCAGCACCGTTCTGAACGCAAATTATGAGGACCTCGGGAAAATCGAAGACCTCGTACTCGACGCGGCCGCCGGCCGCATCGCTTACGCCGTGTTGTCCTTTGGCGGGTTTCTTGGACTGGGAGACAAATATTTTGCCATCCCCTGGAACGCCTTCCAATTTCACCTGGCGGAGAAGCGCATTGTTTTGAATGTCGACAAAAAGCTGCTGGAAAAGGCTCCCGGGTTCGATAAAGACAATTGGCCGAACATGGCGGATTCCACCTGGGGAACCAGCATTTACAAACACTATGGGTTGGCTCCTTACTGGGAAGAAGTAACTGTCGCCCCTCGGTGATTTCCGGGTGGGCCGCGAGCCCTGAATTGACCGGTCCACTTTCCACTTTGTTTGCTCTTGGTGCCAGCCGGAAGCATGAAGCCTCCGTTGGCAAGGCGAAGATCCTGAAGGGAGAACTTCGATGTTGTTATTGATTATCGTTCTATTGCTTCTGTTCGGTGGGGGCGGCGGATATTACGGCTATTCGCGCTGGGGTTCCCGCGGTGGTCTCGGAATCGTCGGCACGGTCGTGGTTATTGCTGTGGTCGTGTATTTACTCGGTGGATTGCGCTGAGTAAGTCCGGATCAGACTGCGATTCAGCGAATGATGCTTGTAGATTATCGATCCAATGTTCTTTCAAGGAATCGGCAAATCAATCGAGTTAACGGAGAAAACCATGAAGCAAAGCACAAAAAACAAGGCCAACGGTAGTTTTCACGAGGTCAAGGGGAAGATTAAGCAGAAGGTGGGGCAACTCACGAACGACACTGGGCTACAAGTCGAAGGTGCGGGCGAACGGATCGCCGGCAAAATCCAAAAGACAATGGGCCGGGTCGAAGCAGCCGTTGAAAAACGTTGAGCACAAAATCGAACGCTTGAACCCAGCTTCAACCGTTCTGACGATAGCGTCACGAAATCATTCAGCAGTAGGAGGTATGCAATGGACCTATCCGCAGTAACTGTCACACAACTGGCCGCCCTCATCTGCATCGTAGCGATGGTGGCAGCTGGGGTGGCCGTCTTAATTACAATTCGTAAACGCAGAACGGAAAGATTACGCGCGCAGTTTGGTGGTTCTGAATACACACGCGCGGTAAGAGAAGGTGGCGGCAAGCGGCAAGCAGAAGCGGCGCTCGACGATCGGGCCCAGCGCGTGGAGCGCCTGCACATTCGGCCGCTGGCGGCGACCGATCGTGCACGATTTGTCGAATCCTGGGCCCAGGTTCAAGCCAGGTTTGTTGATGGCCCTGGAGGCGCAGTAACCGAGGCCGACCAGCTTCTTGGTGATGTGATGACAACGCGCGGCTATCCGGTAAGCGACTTTGAACAGCGCGTGGCAGATATCTCCGTGGATCATCCGTTGGTCCTCGACAGTTACCGTGCAGCTCACCACAACGCTGTTCGTCAAGCCCGCGGGCAGGCCAGCACCGAAGACTTGCGCCAAGCAATGATTCATTTTCGAACACTTTTTAACGAGTTGGTTAGCGAGCCGGAGGCCGGGCGTTCGTAACACACCAAACACCAATGGATTCGAGCAATGGCGGCCTCCTGCACAAAAGAAGGCTGGCGGAACCGCCGCTGCAACAGATCCTAATGTTGAATGTAGCGGGCCGACGCGCATTCAGGAGACCAAGTATGAAGAGTTGCCCGAGATGCGACAGTGAGCGAATTCACTTGTCACGACGCAAGGGCTTCCTAGAACGAACAGTTCTGACTTTTCTTTTCCTCAGGCCTTTTCGCTGCTACAAATGCGGCTGTCGATTTTTCCGCCTGTCATTGGCGTCACATGGGGACGCATCCCGGACGGCTGGAACTTATTAGCTTCGACATTTTGTCCCCGGCTTGCGCGGTCAGCCGAATCAATGCTCCCTAGAACTCTCTACAAACACTTGGTCCCGGCGTTGCTAGCCGGTTTGGCGCTGCGGCTCTTGCTCATCTGGCAATTCCCCTTTGCCTCGGGCGACACGCCTTACTATGAGCAACTTGCCCGCAATTGGCTCTATCACGGGATTTACGGCTTATCGTCGAACGGACACGTGTACCCATCCGACGTGCGCATGCCAGGCTACCCAGGATTTCTTGCGCTCATCTATTTCTTTGCCGGGCCCGGGAGAAACGCAGTATTTTTGACCCAGGCGTTCATTGATCTCGCTACCTGCTTATTGACAGTCCTGATTGCGGCACGGCTTGCCATAAGTGCCAGCGATCCCATTCGAAATCGCATCGTCATCGCAGCTCTGTGGTTGGCCGCACTCTGTCCCTTCACCGCGAACTATGCGGCCGTACCTCTGACGGAAGTTATCACCATCTTCTTCACAACCCTGGCGCTTCTTGTGTTTCTTCATCCATCCGCCTATCAACTCGACCTTATTCATTGCCGGTCGGCTCTTGTTCGCTCCGTTCGGAGTTGGTTTCTAGGTGGGCTGGTTGTCGGTGTAGGCACCCTTTTTCGGCCCGAGACACCCCTGATCCTCGCGGCCGTCATTCCTGTCTATTGGCTGCGCTGGTGGCGTCCATCGAATTGGAAAAAGCTGATGACAGCCACTCTCTGGGTGATCGCTGGAGCTTTGGTGCCGCTCGTGCCTTGGGCCGCGCGCAACGCCCATACCCTTGGTCGGGTTGAGTTCCTCTCCCCTCGCTACGCAGAATCCTACGGTGAGTTGGTGCCCACGGGGTTTTACGCATGGACGCAAACTTGGATGTTTCGTTCCCGCGACGCCTATCTTTCCACCTGGAAGCTACCTGTTGATGCAATCGCACTGAAAGACCTTCCCAGTTATGCGTTTGATTCATCCGTAGAACGAAGCCGGGTTGCCTCGCTGCTAGAGCGCTACAACCGCGAGCGGCGCATGAGTGGGCAGATGGATATGGAGTTCTCGAAGATAGCCCGAGAGCGCACGCAGAGAGAGCCCTTCCGAACCTACGTCCGGATTCCCATCGAACGCGCCGCTGTCCTGTGGTTCACGCCGAGAACTGCGCTGTTACCCTATTCGGGACAATTGTGGCCGCGGAGCGATGGCTGGCACGAAGGTCCAACAGGCTTCACGATCACCCTTGGGCTCGCGCTCCTGAATTTTCTCTATGCGGGGCTGGCGATTGTCGGTGCTCTCTATTGGCGCCAGAATCCGGGAATTGCCCTGATCGCGGCGTTTATCGCGATCCGAACCGCATTTCTGACGCAGTTACAGACCTGCGAACCTCGTTACGTCTTGGTCTGTTTTCCGGGACTCATTGCCCTGGGAGCCCTATCGTGGGCGGATCGCGGTTCGAAATTGGCTCAACCTGTAGTGCAAGCCATTCCGGGCAATGGCAACATGTCGGCATTGCCCTTATATCGCGAGCAGGAAACGAACTAAGAACTCACTCAGGAGCCAGGGCGATGGAGGTGACCTGCGATGTGCCTGCATTGTTGTTAGCCGGGTTGGCGTCTGGAAGTGGATGGAATGTCAACCCGCGGGAATTTTGGTTGCTCGAGAATATGAATGAGGGAAAGATTTCCAAGCGCGATCCAGGTGCTGTAAATGGAAAGGGCGGCCGGGTTAAAGGCCGCCCGATTGCAAAGTCAGAATTCCGTCAAATCCCGCCAAACAGGTTGCAACTAATGGATAGGATAACGCTCCGATCGAGCGCCCGTATGTCCACAATTGGACAATCCTGCTTCATGGAAAGGGATGTGCGGTGCTGGCTACGTCTGGCAGTCGCTGAGATCATCAGGCTCGCTTGGATTTAACAGGCAAACACACGGAACAGAGTAATTCCCCGCCGATATGCTCCAACCTCCCTTGAGAAGTGGTCACCCAGTGACGGGTGGCATACGGCGGATTGTGGCGTACCAGTTGTTGATGTCCGCACTTCAGATCGGCAACCCACTCGAGGTATTCATTCATATGAAAACCGACAATTTTGCGGGGAGTTCCGGCCGTTCGCGCTTGCATGGGTTTCATGTGTGAGCCACAGCCATTCTACGCTCCTAACCTCTCGCTTGGGTAATTGTACCCTTGGCCGGGATCGATTCTGCTCGTTTCTGCGGTTGAGGGGAGGAGCAAATCCTGAGTCGAAGGTATTTTGTTCCGATCACGGGACCGAATTCTTCGATTCTCCTTGACATGGACATAACGGAAGAACACGCTCGGTCTGCGGTTTCGCCAGTTGCGGCGAGACTCCCGCTTCGTAGTCCGAGTGCAGTTTCTTTAAAGGCCAAGCTCCAAATTGAGCGTTCAGAGGGGAGTACCTCCTCGGCTCCTTGTTCCCCGCTCGCGCGGGGGCAAACCTCCTGTCCGACGTTCAGGACTGCACGCGCAAGACCGTAGCGATTCCAGACCACGCCAGTGGCGCACGACAGGTTACTTGCGAGAATGAAAAATCGAACTTCTTAGAAAGAGTACAAGTCATGTCAGATGCAAACTGAAATGCATTCCGTCGTTTGATCGAAGAAGTCTGGAATAAGAGCAACATGGCGGTAGCGGACGAATTGTTCGCTCCAAATTACATCCACCATGACGCCTCAACACCGGACGTCGGAAGAGGCCCCGGGGGTGAGAAGAAGCGAGCAAACCACTATCGTGCGGCTTTCCAGGATTTCCGGATGACGATCGAGGACACGATTGCAGAAGGCGAAACGGTGACGGTCCGTTGGACCTGCCGAGGAACTCACAAAGGGGAGCTTAGCGGAATTGCACCTACGGGGAAGCAGTTCACCATCACCGGCATGAGTATCGCAAGGTTCACCTGCGGCAAAATGGTGGAAGGCTGGGTCAACTGGGATGCTCTGGGGCTAATGCAACAGCTTGCCGCAGTCCCGGAGATTGGCAAGGCCAGGGCAGCCGCGAGGTAGCCGGAAGAGCTGACCCCAATTGACTGGAAGACCCGACCACAAATCGGGCTTTTCCCGAAAACGGAAGAAATGTCAAAGCCGGTAGAAATTTACCAAATTAAAGTTACCCTCCGGGGCTCGCAACCGAACATCTGGCGACGTATGCAGGTGAGGAGTGACATTACGCTCGCCAGGCTCCACAGAATCCTGCAATGCATTGTGGGCTGGAAGGACGAGCACTCCCATCAGTTTATGATCCAAGGCCAACGATACGGCGTGCCCCAGGAAGATCCCTGCCATCTCCGCGAAATCGAAGACGAAAACAGATCTCAGCTACGGGAGATTGTGGCCGTCGCGAACGGACAGTTTGTATATCACTACCATTTTGACGACGATTGGCATCACACCCTGGAAATAGAAAAAACGCTCACACCGGAAGCGAGTGTTTGGTACCCCGTTTGCGTGGGCGGAGCCTGCGCATGTCCCCCGGAAGGAGTGGGGGGTATATCCGGTTATGAGAATTTTCTCGAAGCCGTGGGAGACCCCAGGCATCCCGAACACGGCGAACTGCTTGAATGGGTCGGCGGAGCCTTTGATCCTGAGGCTTTTGACCGGAATGAAGTGAATCGGCATCTGCGAGCGATTCCGTAAGGACTATCTGGAATCACACCGCAGATCCAGTGACGCCAACTCCCGATCGATCGATTGCAGGATTTCTACCTTCTCGACGACCGTCCGCCAAGCAATAAGACGGTGTCTAAAACCCCGAACAAATAGACGCATCTACTGCCCTGGGGATGAACCACATAACCAGGAGGGACAGCCGCGTGGACAGAACTGCAAAAACAGCGTTGCGTAGTGTGCTGAAGTGAACAGCATCTAAAGCGTAATTTGTGGTTCTGTAGAACAGTTAGCGGGAACCACGCGCAACAATCTGACAGCCTACTCTTGAGGCGCGCGAACCGGAGGTTTGGCCCTGAGAGAAAGTTGCTGTTCGATGCGCCTCGGCACATACCTAATCGCAGTCGTCCACGTCCTGTTCCTCCCGCCCCTTGGGCTTGCGGGCCAGGAATTGACCATCAATTCCCCCGAGCAACTGCTCCAAAGCGGCACTCCTGTAAAACTCCAGGTTGCACAAACGATATCCTCTGCGCACGCCCACAAGAATGATCGTCTAGATTTTGTCGTCGTGGATGACGTGGTGATCGACGGGTTCATTGCCATCCGGGCCGGGGCCGTGGCCGCGGGTTCAGTGATCGGAGTAAAGGGTAAGCGCCCCCTCGGAATGGGCGGCGACATAACCATCAAGCTCGATTCGGTCAAGCTCAGCACCGGCGCGAGCGTCGGTTTGGCTGCGCGCAGAGAATTCAAAGGCAGGTCGCACACCATTCGGATGGCGGTCGGAATGGCTGTGGCGGCGGCGATTTATCCCCCTGCAGCACCCGTTCTCCTGCTGACGCGGGGCCGGGATAGCACCGTCTTGAAGGGCACAGAGCTGATCGCTTACACGAAAAGTGATGTCCTTGTAGAAACGGAAAAATTGCCACGAGCGAGGCAAAGCGGTTTCGAATTGGCCGACATGATCACCTTCCTGCCACCTCGAGTTCTGAACGGTGAAGGCCGTGCGGGCGATATGCTGAATCTGATCTTCCTGGCCAAGGAAGATGATTTGCAACGTGCCTTTGCGCGCGCCGGCTGGCTAAAGGTGGAAAAATCCACTCCGAAGATCATCTGGCATCTGTTGCGGCAGCGACAGCACTATACGAAGCTGCCGATGGACAAGCTTTACGTGTTTGGCAGGCCACAGGATTACTCCTACTCGATGCCCGACCCAGCGTCGATCGTCGCGCGTCGACATCATCTGCGAATCTGGAAAACAGACCGTGAAGTGGACGGCATCCCACTTTGGGTAGGTGCGGCAACCCACGACGTAGCGATTGAATTTGTGAAGCACAAGTTTCGGTTGTTTCACAAAATCGACCCCAATGTGGATGAGGAGCGGGAATTTGTCGCCGGGAATCTGGCGGAAACATGGCAGCCTATTCGCGAGCAATACCTGCGCTGCGCTGAGCCGGTTTTCAAGGCGCAAACCGCCACTGGCCAGGAGTATTATTCGGACAGCAGACTGCTTTTCCTCGAATTAAATCAAGGAGCGGTGTTCGGATCGGGAGGAACGGAAGTTGCTGCCAAGCTGCAGTGAGAAGCGCAGGAGTTGCTGCGCAAATGCCGCACATTTCCCGGCAGCGCTTGCTTTCCGCACTCGGTAAGGTCACACCCATCTGAGTTGCCTACTGGTACCGGACCTTGCTCTCCTCGCGTGATGTCCTCGAAATTCACTTGCTAGCTTCCCCCCTTCGATTTGTTCATCCTCGATGCAATCGCGTCCCGGGCAGCGCTCCCGTTTTTTCCGAACAACACACGTACGAGTTGAGTAAGGGGGATCTGTGCAAAAAGGAACAGACAGGCGGATGTTGGCACATTAATCTCATTCTGTTAAGTGCCTGAATCGCGCGTGCGCAGATGTGGCAGAAAAACTGTCCGGTTTGTCAGAAACCCTTGGAGAAGAAACATCCTGCCGAGACGGTCCCCTGTCCCTGCGGTAAGTATGTCTGGAAGTGATCGTGCTGTCAGACGGCGGTCTGTTCAGGCACAGCACAAGTCTCGTTCCAATACTCCACATCTCTTCTAAGTTCAGGACTGGGCCCTTGGCAATCCCTCGATGTGGATCCTTGGGCCGGCTCTAGGGGGCAATTTCGTTCTGTCCGTGGCAGGAGGACCAGGCGAGGCACCAGCGAGTGGTCAAAGTCGCAAATCTCGGCAAAGGCGGTTCTATGAATGGAAAAAAGTCTAGGATGTTCTTTCTGTCCACGTGCCTCATTCTCGCCGTTCTTGTGCTCATGCAAGCCTTGACGCCCATTCGAGCCGCGTTCTTTTTTGCGGCTGCACTCGTCGTTTTCGGAGTGCCTTCAGATGGTTTCCGGAGAATTTGAGATGCGAGCGTTCAAGGACCAAGTTGCGTGGCCCGTAGCCTTTTTTTTAGCCTCTGCAGGCGGGATTGCCGAACTTTGCTGCGTTCGGTCCGGCCAGCCAGGAAAAGAATGCCCACACCTCATGCGTCGGTACCGCGAGGCGACGTGGGCTCTGGCCGTTATGACCTCTGCCCACCCTTCATTTCAGGACTGTAACTTCTGACAGTTGACGCTCTCCTTTACGCCAGCTAAAACGATTAACTAAGATTCATCGAGAGTACTGGTGGAAGACCGGGTTACCCCGACAGGCGCTCTCTCGGGCCCTCTAGCGGGCAATCCTGTACTGCAAGCTTAGTGGACTGTTGAATCAATAGGTACGTTTTTCAGCGGTCTGCAAAGAGTTTTTGGGGTCTCTTGGGCGGAGATACCCCAAACGGCACAGGGTTGCTCGCTAGCGGGCCTCTTTCCTATGTTCCAAAAGTTTCCATCCGCTGAAGTGGCCGATTCTCGCCGCCGAAAGTGGCAAAGTCCTCCCAACAGCACTGCACTCGAAGGGCCTGGTTCCCTGTTTTAGGCCTTCGTGGCGATACTGCCTGTTCTTTGATAAGCTTACGCCCATTATTTGCATAATCGAGTGCGCGGTACCGGACGGTCGAATTCTGCCAACCACTCTGGGGTGACATTTTATGAAGCCCGATGCAATCAGCTCGCCCGCGGCAGCCGGTGGCGTACGCGTTCTCGCGCAATCCGTGGCCGCGCCACTCACCCGGGCTGCGATCTTTCTGGTGGTGAGCATAAACCCAGGCCCGGAAAATCGGCAGACCATCCGCTCCTTCTGTGGAGATCTCGGCGCGCTGTTTCGCGCTGTCGAGTTTCGGGAGCTCGAGGGGGGGCTCTCTTGCGTGTTGGCGTTTGGATCTGAAGCATGGGACAAGCTGTTTGGTTCGCCACGGCCGGCCGAATTGCACGTCTTTCCTGAGATTCGCTCTGGGGAGCGTCTGGCGGTCTCGACGCCAGGTGATCTACTGTTCCACATCCGTGCGAAGCGCATGGACCTATGCTTTGAGTTGGCGACGCAGATCATGGAACGGATCGGCAGCGCCGTTTCGGCAGTCGACGAGGTGCACGGATTCCGATATTTCGATGACCGTGACCTCCTGGGCTTCGTCGATGGAACGGAGAATCCGAGGGGCGAGGCAGTGGTTGACGCGGTGCTCGTTGGGGAAGAAGACGCCGCATTCTCCGGTGGCAGCTACGTTATCGTGCAGAAATACCTTCACGATCTTGGCGCGTGGAATGCGCTGCCCACGGAGGCACAAGAACGGATCATCGGGCGCACGAAATTGTCCGATATTGAATTGGACGATTCCATCAAGCCAAGCTCAGCGCATAACGCACTTACGACCATTGTTGAGGGCGGAAAAGAGATCAAGATCTTGCGCGACAACATGCCCTTCGGCCGTGCCGGCGACGCCGAATTTGGCACTTATTTCATTGGCTACAGCCGTTCGCCTCACACCATCGAGCAAATGCTCGAGAACATGTTCGTGGGTCGCCCCCCGGGCAACTATGACCGGTTGCTCGACTTCAGCCGTGCCGTGACCGGGAGCTTGTACTTCGCGCCATCCGCGACGTTTCTTGAAACCGTGGTTGAGGCACAAACTGCAGATACCCTGTCTTCTGCCACGGCGACGATTGCCGAACCCTCTCCCTCTCTTCCCAGGGAGAACGATGGTTCGCTCGGTATCGGTTCCCTGAAAGGAGAACTCTCCCATGAATAATCTGCATCGCGAGCTGGCCCCCATTTCCGATGCGGCCTGGGCTCAGGTCGAAGAGGAGACCACACGGACTCTCAAGCGCTACCTTGCTGGCCGGCGTGTCGTTGACGTCGGGGTCCCGGCGGGCGTCACCCTCTCCGCCATCGGCACCGGACACCTGCAAAAGATCGCGGCACCAAAGGACGGCATGCTTGCAAGGCAGCGGGAAGTGAAGGCACTGGTCGAGTTGCGCGTGCCATTCCAGTTGGAGCGCCAGGCAATCGACGACGTCGACCGCGGCGCAAACGACGCCGACTGGCAACCAGCGAAGGATGCCGCGCGCAAGCTTGCCTTTGCCGAAGATGGAGCTGTGTTCGAGGGCTACGCCGCGGCTGGCATCGTGGGGATCCGCAAGGGCACCAGTAATCCGACTTTGACGCTTCCTGTGGATGTCCGCGAGTATCCCAAGGCTGTTGCGCAAGCTTTGAGTCGGCTACGGCTTGTCGGCGTCAATGGCCCGTACTCGGTCCTGCTGGGCGCTGACGCCTATACTTCGCTCGCCGAGACCAGCGATCACGGCTACCCTGTCCTCGAACACGTCAAACGTCTCGTTGATGACCAGATTATCTGGGCACCCGCAATTGAGGGCGCCTTTGTCCTGACCACGAGAGGCGGGGATTTTTCCTTGCAGATCGGCCAGGATATATCGATTGGCTATTCCAGCCATACCGAAACGGTGGTGCACCTGTATCTGCAAGAATCGTTCACTTTCTTACTGCTCACTGCGGAGGCCGCCGTGGCATTGGTTCCGCCCGCCAAGGCGAAGAAGTAGTTGCGGGAAGCGCGTGCCGTGTGGCTTCGGCTCGTTTGCGCGAAACGCGGATGCCCTAGATTGCTGGGGGCATGCCTGAAGCCATAATTAAGGCAAATACCGTATGGTTCGAGATCCTGATAGAAGGCAAGCTTAGCTCAACGTACCTAACCTGACCACGGGGACGCCTTCTGGGGCGTCCCTCCTTCCCAAAAGACAATTCTGTTTCTAACGGTAATGGTACCTATGTACATAGAACTATGTACAACCGCTCTGAAAATTCTTCACGGAACGCGCGCATTCTCCGGCCCCTTTGCGACCCTACTTTCCGCGCTAACATACTGCGTTCAATCCATTTACGAATTTCTGGCGGGAATGGCAAGCTCTTTGCTTTTTTCCCCACTGAGAGCCAAAAAGAATCGCTGTTTGGCAGAGATGGCCAGAGGGGGCAGAATCCATGAGCGCAAAGTTCGACATTTTCATGCGACTACCGGATGGCCATCCCATCTGGATCAAGGCCGTGGAATCGCTCGAGGAAGCCAGAAAGCAGTTAAACCAATTGAGCAAAAGGGATCCCGGAGACTACTTCATATTCAATACCCTAAACGGCCAAGTAATCTCAGGCTGAGGTTTGATGGTTCTGCCCTGTTGAAGCCGATCCGTCGACGCAGCACCGGGATGGAGCGCATCCAAAAAGGGGCATCCGAGGAAGTCCTCGCTGTATCCTCTGGTCGAGCTGAAGTCAATCTATCCCGATCCACCGGTTTTCCACCGTGCCCGACTTGAAGAAGAGAACAGATTAGTTCGGCTCAACGGTGATTCGCTCTGGGGGAGGATCCTTCGGATCGCACTCGCGCGTCGGCAAAGTAGCCCGAATCCGCGTACCGTGGGGGCCGGATTCGACCTCCAGGCTCCCGCCTAGGTCCGCCAGCCTCTCGCGCATTCCTGCCAGGCCGATTCCACCCGCCTCCCCGGCCCGGAAGCCCTCCATGACTTCACCGCGGATGCCTTTGCCGTTGTCGCGCAGGGTCAGAATCACCTCATCCTCCGTGCAGTGGACCTCAATTGCCACGTGGCTGGCCCTGGCATGGCGATGCACGTTGGTGAGCGACTCCTGCAATACGCGAAACAGCGCCAGCTCGATCTGTCGCGGCAAGCGTTTGGTGACTTCCGTCATCTTCAGGTCTACCTGGATGCCGCTGCGCTGGCCGAAACCCTCGGCATACCATCGCGTTGCGGAGTGAAATCCCAGCTCATCCAACAGCGGAGGGTGCAGTAGGTGAGAAATGGTGCGGATTTCACCGATCGCCCGGTCTGCCAGCTCGAGCGATTCCGAAAGGCGGGGCTGCAATTGCAGGGAGCTTCCCGCGTCGCGCCGTTGCATTTGCCCGATGTTGATTTTCAACGCGGCAAGATATTGCCCGACGCTGTCATGGAGCTCCCGGGCGATCCTGCGCCTCTCCACGTCCTGAAGTTCCAGGATACGGGCGCTGAGCATTCGGAAAGACTCCGCATTTTTCCTCTCAATGAGCTGCTGCCCTTTGCGCTGCTCGATTTCACCCAGCAAGAGGCGCAGATTGTAAATCAACAGCACCAATGCCAGGCTGAAAGCACCGACCATTGTCGCGACCATCCGGACAAATAAGCGCTCCCAATTCCTGAGGCGGCTCTCAAGCAAGTCAGCCTCCATGTCCTCCATTTCGCGGAGCATCGCGGACAATGCCCCCCTGCGCGCGGAAATTTCAGCCATGGAGTCCGGTTTGGGGGAGGTACCAGAGTCCAGGCACTTGGCGCCGGCGACACAGGCCCTGAGTTGCGCGAAGTCCTGCTGGAGAAGGGATCGTAGCGACTGCAATCGCCCCCGCTGCAGGGGATTATCGGCTGTCAATTCTGTCAGTTGATCCAAAAAACGCACCTGCTCCTGGGCTTGCAGCTCCAATTCCGTGGCTTCGTTCGGTTTTCGCGAGAGTTGATACAGATCGAAATTCGCGTGGCTCTCAGCAATATCCGCTCGCAGATCCTTCAGGAGGCCCCTCACCTGATAGGTGTGGAGAACCAGGTCCCGGCTGGTCTTTACGCGCTGAACAGTCACGTACCCGATCGCTCCTGTAGCCCCAAGGAGCACGAATGTCAGTAACAGTGAACCCCAGCGCATGGTCGACATCCAAAAAGCGCGAACCTTTTTGCGGGAAAGGGAGCCGGGATTGGAGAAGGCAGGCATTCAGTGGGCTAGTCGCGTGAACGGTTGGCCGCAACCCGCTCTCTATATATCACGTGGCCACGCCTTCATTGGAATGAGAAATTCCGGGGCCCGATTCCGGATGTTCCTGGCCACCCGAATCCATGGATCAGAGACCTGCCCGCGCCACGTCTTAGCCTGCTCCTCCCCGTGGAGAAGCGATTTCCCTGATCACCTGTCTCACAACGAGCGGATCGATTTTGGGACTGATATAGGTGCCATCTCCAATCACGATCCGCAGGGCTTTTATGAGTTCCTCCTCCGCGTCTGCCTTGAGTAAATATCCGTTTGCCCCCGCTCGGAACCCAGTTCGCAGCACCTCGACGGATTCGTGAAGCGTCAGCAAAACGATCTTGGTTCGCGAATTCGTGGCCCGCACAATACGCGTCGCCTCGATACCGTCCATCCCCGGCATCGTCACATCCATCAGCACGACATCCGGATTGAGCTGTTCCACCATCGCGACCGCTTCTCTGCCGTCACTTGCCTGACCACAGAGTTCCCAGTCCGGGAGCGATTCGAGGATCGACCCGACGCCGCGCCGGACAAATGCATGATCATCAACAATCAAAACTCGCGGCATGCGTCGCTGCCCCCGTGATACCGATGAAGCAGAGTTGCGTCGATATCTGACCGTATCTGGAGCGAACCTTTGCTCCCCTCTGAACTGGGTCGGTTTCCTTTTCGAGTCCGCTTCGTGCCTTTCCTTCCCACAAAAGCTCAGGCCTCTATAATCTGATTCTTAATGGCGTATCGCACCAGTTCGCTGACGGAGTGGATTTCCAGCTTGCGCATGATGTTGGCTCGGTGAGTTTCGGCGGTCTTGACACTGATGCCTAAGGCGACTGCCACTTCCTTACTACTCTTCCCCTCCGCGAGTAACTGCACAATTTCGCGTTCGCGCACCGTTAGGCGACTGCGAAGGGGTAGCTTCGGCTCCAAGTTCTCAGGGTGCAGCGTATGACTACCAAGCAGCATCTCCGACGCGCGCGAAGTGAAGAACGTCCGGCGATTCGCGATACTATCGACAGCCGTCACCAAATCGCGGTCGGCGTCCGATTTAAGAATGTAGCCGCGCGCCCCCGCTTCAATCACCTCGCGAACCAGTTGATCGGAGAAATGCATGCTGAGGATTAAAATCCCGGCCTTCGGCAAGGTCTTGTGAATGCGGCGCGCAGCCTCGAGACCATTGAGGTCCGGCATACTTATGTCCATCACGACGACGTGCGGCTTGTGTTGCTCCGCGAGGACGACCGCTTCCTTCCCGGTCTTCGCTTCAGCGCAAACCTCCCACCCTGGCTTGGCTTTCAACAGGTCCTTCAGGCCGCGGCGGATGATGTCGTGGTCATCCACGACGAGAATTTTCAAAACGTTCGTGCCGGGTGCAAACGAAGCTGATGGATTGTCGGTCACTTCTTGCGCTCCCAAATTTGACACTGGCATGATAGCCCTGCTTTCAGAGCTGGTCTCGTTTAATGTCGACAGCTTCAAGTGGAACGCATCTGTGGAGGTTCCTGAATACAGGGTTTCCTGTATTTCCTGTGGCGGAGTCCCCGGTGCCGGCGACAAGCCGGCCCCGGGAGCCCTCAGGTTGCCTCGACTACGACTTCACCGTCAGCAGATTCTTCACTTTTCCCTGGCCCGCAATCACTTCGGCCTTCGACCCAATGCTCCTCTTTTCCTCGTCACTCTGCACCGGGCCCTTCAACACCACCACACCGTCCCGCACGATCACTTTGACGTTATGGGCGTAAGTCGAGAGCGAAGTGTCGTCCACAATGGAGTGGCGAATTTTTTGTGCCAGTTCCCGGTCCGCCGGCGTCTCCTTCTGCTGATCTGCCGTCGTCCTTCCGGGTTCGGTTTGCTGTTTGTTGTTGCTGGTATTGTCCGGATCCTGCTGGGTGGCAGTGGCACTGCTCGGCTTGGTCGTGCCGCAAGTTCCGTACCCGGCGCCCAGGCCAAGTGCTGTGAGCCCCGCGCCGATCATGATGGTCCTGACTGAACATCTGATTTTCATGGTTTCTCCCTCTTCGGTAGATGGCTTACTGCAACGCCCAGATTAGAGACCGACTCGCGCTCGCACCATCCAAGAGAACTGGTAATCCGCCGACTACAAAGGAGTAGGCGACCTGTCGAGGCTCGACCGGCTCTCCCGCCTTGCCAATTCGAGGGCCGATGCATCCCGC
This sequence comes from Candidatus Acidiferrales bacterium, assembly GCA_963842585.1. Classification (GTDB taxonomy): domain Bacteria; phylum Acidobacteriota; class Terriglobia; order Acidiferrales; family UBA7541; genus Acidiferrum. Next base: position 1,114,679 of record CAWJHG010000002.1, on the reverse strand, counting down.
GTTTTCAGGTTTTGCCCTGCCCCATCTCAAGCAGTTCGTGTATTGGCCGCCACGTATTTATTCCGCATTCTCAAGTCGCGCAGCATCGGCCACGGAGTTAAGACTTCCATTCCGGGATGGCATTTTCCCAAGGGCTGGTTGCCGCGACATCAGCCGCACGAAAAGGAGACTCAAGTATGTCAACCAAGAAATCGGTACTCGGGATCTACGCGACACGGATCGCTACGGAAAACGCGATCAGCGCCTTCCGCGACGAAGGCTTCATGAGAACGGATATCTCCCTTCTCTTGCCAGAGAATCTCGGCCCCGAGGAACTTGTAACGGAAAAAGAAACCAAGGCGCCGGAAGGAGCCAGTGTCGGTGCGGGTTCGGGCGCGGTCATCGGCGGGGCACTCGGATGGCTCGTGGGCATCGGCGCCCTGGCCATCCCCGGCCTCGGCCCATTCATCGCCGCCGGGCCGATCATGGCCACGCTCGCTGGCATCGGCGTGGGTGGAGCGGTTGGCGGTTTCTCAGGCGCTCTCGTGGGGCTCGGCTTTCCAGAATACGAAGCCAAGCGTTACGAAGGCCGTTTGCAAAAAGGCGGCATTCTGCTCTCTGTCCACTGTGACTCTTCGGAAGCAATCGATACGGCCAAGCGCATCCTGGACCGCACCGGAGCGGAAGATATCTCCGTGGTCACCGAATCCTCGACCGGCAACAAATCTTCCGAACCCCCGGCGGCGCGCCACGCCGGAGCAGGTTACTAAGCCCAATACCCCACGCCGGTCGCTCCGATCGCTCGCTCTTCTGTGCCCCACATCGGCATGGAAGAGCGAGTTTCCCTTTGGCTTGAAATTCCCGGGCGTCACCGTCTCCGATGAGAAAGACTCGCTCCCATCTTCGCTTCCCTTCTCAAAACAGCAACATTTGCTCATGCCATCCCAGAAAAAAAGGCGAAGCGGAATTTCGCTTCGCCCCCTGGATTCGTGCACCGACGTGTCTCAGGGCTTGAGTTTCGGGCTGGCTTTTTGCAGACGGGTCACCAGATGCTTTCCGGCCGCGGGAGCTTCAAATTTAGACTCGGTAATAATCTTCGCGGCGCTTGCATCACCTCCGTATACCTGATGATTGGCATTTTCGTCCGGACGGAGTGTTGACCCTTCGAGCGAAATGCCGGCAAAGACGCCTCGCGCTCGCGAATAGCTCAACATTTCCGATCGCATGTACGCATCCGTATCCGCCTCAGCCGTGCGTCCCTTTGGACCCGCGGCGATCGATGCATCGCCCCCAAGTTTCACCTTACTGTGGAGCAAGCTCTCTACGCCTCGGTTATTCATGACCAGGATTACGAAATCCGTCGCCTCTCCACCGATTTGCAGGCCGAAGCTCCCGCCTTCGAGAGCGTACATCGCCGGCGCTCCCCACGGGCCGGCGAAGTCTTTGCCAGTACGGCACACCATCACTCCGCGTCCGTAGCTACCCCCCGCGATGAACGCGGCTTTGAGCACCGATGGAAGCACAATCACGCAACGCGCTTTGTCGAGCGTGTCTTGCGGGATGTCATCCGGTATATCCAGGATTTCCTGAATCACCGTTCCCGCATTTTGCATCCGGTCAACCTCCTTGGCGTCGTCCGGACTGGACCCTGCCGCCAATGGCGCCAAGCTCAACATTCCGATTGCCGCTGTTTTCCAAGATTTCATATTGCCCTCGCTTTCGTGTAGATAGAGTTATTAATTCCCGCGACGACCTGTAACGACCACAACAATCCCGCCGAGCAAGGCTAGCGCCCCCACGATCGGAGGCAGCGGAATGGTGTGCTTCTCCTGCCTGGTCACCTGGATCGGGCCCACGTTCACTTCCTTCTTGGGGACCGTGTAGGAAAATCCCTGGTAGGCAAGGGCGACTATGCCCAAAACAATCAGCCCGACTCCGAGCCATGTTCGTCCGCTCATTTGAATCCCTCCTGGTTTTGGATGGCCACACGCTGGCCGTGCACGGCTTCAGAGAATGGTCGTGACACAAAAAAGCCGATTCTCATGAGTCCTTCTTTCTTTTGGCTTCATGACTCGCGCCTTTCCGCACGATCGTCACGAAGCATTGTTTTATAGCTGGCCTGCACTCAATCTCCCATACGTGGATTCCTGTATTTACCCCAAGCGTTTGCCGGACGCCCAAGGCAAACGCAGTCTCTCGAGTACATTACGTTCCGTTTCCAGGGAAACGCTGTATGTCCACACGGGCCGCGATGCGTTTTCATGGAAACGTCTGTCGCGCACTCCTCCCTTCGGATTCTGCGTGGGTGGGTCGTCCGGCAGAACTACAAGGAGGAATCCATGAACTGGGATCAAATAGAGGGAAAGTGGAAGCAGTATTCCGGAAAGATCAAGGAGAAGTGGGGCAAATTGACCGATGACGACTTGACCGCGATCAGTGGCAAGAAGGAACAACTCGTCGGAAAGCTCCAGGAGCGCTATGGAATGGCCAAGGACCAGGCCGAGAAGCAGATCGATGAATTTACCCGCTCGATGAACAGTTCGAGCGAACAGACCGACACGTATAAAACGCACACTTCCGGTCGCTGAACGGCGGCCGCAATCAGCGCATTACCTCCGGGGCAGGAACCTTCCTTGCCCCGGTTTTTTTTAGCAAGCCCGTCCGCATGGCCCCTTGGAGGGGCGCACGAAAAGTCTCGACTACAGAATGTCTGGTCGCCCGCTACACGATTTGCTCGATACCCCTCGCGGCCTGAACCGCCTACCCTGTCAGCGTTGCAAAGGATCCGTTTGAATGGCGCGAGAAACAATCTCAACTTTGTTTGGTTAGGAGAAAATCATGGACCTGCTGATGACCTTAGGTATTGTACTTTTGATTCTCTGGCTCCTGGGGCTGGTAACCTCATACACGTTGGGGGGCTTCATCCACATCCTGCTGGTGCTGGCCATCATCGTGATTCTGGTGCGCGTAATCCAAGGCCGCAGACCGATCCCGTAGCAGACGGACCCTGAGTCTGCAGGTTCCAGTCGATGGAGCAGATTCTTCACGGCGGTTATTCCGTTCAAGTCGTGGTCAGTTTTCCTGTGGCGCGGTTGGTATCTTCTCTGAGAGGCTTTCCCCATGTCCCTGGCCGGCCGCGCCTTCCGAAATTGGTGGTGGACCCTTTCGACCCTGTTGCTTCTCCTCCTGTTCGCCGGCGCCGGCTACTTGTATTTTTGGCCGGAACGACTGGAAGCGCGCATCCGTCGCTTAGCCACGCTCGCCCTGCAGCAACGCTTCGATAGCGAAGTCGAGTTTCGCGATTTGCAGATTAAGCTCCTGCCGCGTTTGAGCGTTGTCGGCCATAACCTCACGCTTCGCTACCATGGCCGAACGGATATGCCCCCGCTCGTCCAGATTGAAACCTTCTCCTTTTCCGGAGGGTTGCTGGCCGTCCTGAGCCCCGTCAAACATATCCCGCTTCTCCGCGTCGAAAACCTGCAGATTACGATCCCGCCGCGCGATCCGGCTTCCGTGCACGCACCTCCCCAGGCCAAGCCGCTCCCGCAAGAACTCTCCAGCGTGATCATTGACAGGGTAGTCTGCGACCACGCCGACATCCGGATCATGCCGAGAAAAACGGGCAGTGTTCCTCTCGATTGGGATATCCACAATCTGACCCTCACCTCAGCCAACGCCTCCTCTCCATTTGGATTCCATGGCAATCTCACGAACGGAAAGCCGGTTGGCGAAATCGCAACGGACGGGACATTTGGTCCCTGGAATAAGACCGACCCCGGTGGCACGCCTGTTTCCGGGGAATACAGGTTCACCGATGCCGACCTCACCCCACTTCCCGGAATCGGCGGCACGCTGTCCTCAACGGGGAAATTCAGCGGTGTTCTGGCAGAGCTCGAGGTGGAGGGCGAAACCGATACGCCAAATTTCTCCCTCGATGCCAGTGGTAGCCCGCTGCCCCTGCACACGGTTTTCTCTGCGACCGTCAACGGTATGAATGGCGACACGTTGCTCCATCCCGTCACCGCCGTACTTGCACAATCGGTGATCGTCGCCGAAGGTAAGGTTGTGAGAGTCCCGGGCGCACCCGGACATCTCATCTCGATCGAAGCCAATGTCCCTAGCGGCCGCATTCAGGATTTTCTCAAACTGGCGATTCGATCCGATCAGCCGGCTCTTAGCGGCTCGCTCAAGATCAAGGCGAAACTCGTTTTTCCTCCCGGCAAGGAACGCGCCCTTGAGAAAATTTCTCTGGATGGGGACTTTGGCGTCGCAGGCGGCAATTGGAGCAGTCTGGCCATGCGCGAAAGACTCGAATCGCTCAGCCGCCACGCGATCGGCAAGCCGGAAGATCAGGAGGCAGGCAGTGCCATCACGGATCTTGCGGGCAACTTCTTCTTGCGCCACGGAGTGCTGCACTTTCGCGAGTTGCGCTTTCGCGTCGAGGGTGCCACGGTAACTCTCGCAGGCACCTATTCGCTGGTCAATGGTGAGCTCGATTTGGCCGGCCGCTTGACGCTACAGGCGAAGCTCTCGCAAACCGTAAAGGGCACAAAATCCTTTTTCCTGAGAGCCCTTGATCCGTTCTTCCAGAAGAACGGCGCAGGCACGGTATTGCCAATTCGGATCAGCGGCACGCGTGTAGACCCCATTTTCACCGTCGGTGTGTTCCATAAATCCTTCGGCAAACAGTCGGGTCCGCGGAACACCAGGTCGCGGTGATCGCTCAATCTCCCCTTCCCCTCCCGCATCTTCCGGCAACTTCTACAGTGTGGACCCGATGGCTCAGATCGCACTCGGGCGGCAAGCTAACGGCTGAAATCGAGAGTCATGGTCTGCTGCAAGAAGCATCATGGGGTCCGATTCACGATGCAGCAGGCGTTTGAGAACAAAATCCAATACCTCTCGAGCAAAGGAACAAACATGCGAATGCTTCTTTCGATTGGAACATTTTTCATTTCGGTTGTTCTGCTGGGTCTTCCCACCCTCTCCTCTGCTCAAGTCAGCGTCGGCGTGGCAGTGCGTGTCGCCCCGCCGGAACTTCCGGTCTATGAGCAACCGATCTGTCCGGGTGATGGTTATATCTGGACTCCCGGGTACTGGGCTTGGGACGGTGACGATTACTTCTGGGTTCCGGGCACTTGGATCACCCCGCCGCAAGTCGGCTTTCTCTGGACGCCCGGCTATTGGGGTTGGGGAGGAACGGGCTTCCTTTTCTATGAAGGATATTGGGGGCCGCAGGTCGGTTTTTATGGGGGGATTAACTACGGCTTCGGTTACTTCGGAAATGGCTACGAAGGTGGGCGCTGGGATCGAGGGCACTTCTATTACAACCGCAGCGTAAACAATATTAATGTGACGCAAATCCATAACGTCTACAACACGACGGTGGTCAACAACTCCAGCAACGTTGCGCGTGTCAGCTATAACGGCGGTAACGGCGGCGTCTCGGCGCGCCCTACCGCGGCGGAAGAATCCTTCGCCCGTGAACGTCACGTTGGCCCCACTTCCGCACAGAACCTGCAGGTGCAGCAGGCGCGGGCGAATCCGCAACTTAAGGCTTCCGCAAATCATGGTAAGCCACCCATTGCAGCAACTTCCAAATCGGGGGCGTTCAATGACGGCGGTGCCGTGCCAGCGCGCGAAGGCGGCCGCTCTGTGCCCCCGGCGGAGACTCATGAAGCTCAATCGCAAAATGCCAGTTCGAGCCCGGCAAAAGTCGTCCATCCGAGTGACATCCCCGTGGCCGCGCGTCCCGCCGCTCCAAACACCGGAGATCCGAAGCTGGACCAGAAGTATGAGCAGCAACAGGAAAAACTCTCCAAACAACAGGATCAGGATCGGCAGAAGCTGCAAAAAAAGCAGGACGCAGAACACCAGAAGCTTGAAAAGCAGAAGGCCAACGAGGCCAAAAAACAACAAACCGAACAGAAGCATCAGCAGCAGACTCAGAAGCTGATGGACAAGCAATCACAGCAACAAAAACAGCTGCAGGCGCACCAAGCGCCACCGCCCCATCCTGCTCCCGCGCCCGCTCCGGCCCGGCCGGCGCACTAAAACTGATCCACAGTCCAACGGACGCAAGCTGATGCCCCGATTTTTCGGGGGCAGCACCAAGCGGCGGGTTCTACGACCCGTGGGTGTTTTCAGACTAGGAGCGGCGGACGCGCCCGTGCATTCCTTGGGTCGTAGGAGGAACCCGCAGTCATTGACAGTGCTAACCAGCCAATCGTTTGCGGCTTGATCGGGCGCGCGGACTCGAAGGGGTGAGAAGCGCAAGGGTTGTCGCCCATGGACCGGCGACCCCGCAAGTTCAGCCCTCGTCGGCTACAGAAGCTTCATCGCCCTGAAGCGGGACCGGGAACTCTACCTGTGGAACGGTTTCGCTCCGGAGAATCTGGCCGAGCCCGCAAAACTCCTGCGAGGACGGTGTTTTCATTCTTGTGATTCGGCAGCTCAAGCTTGTTCGCCCAGCCGTGCTTTTCTGCTGGCAACCTCACCTTGCCAGCGAGCGCGATTAATACTGCCAACGGGTGTGCTGTCCCGCGTGGTATGTCCAGTGACATCGAAATAGACACCCTCGGCTTCCTGCTTAGAGAGCAGCGAGTTCGCGAGCAGAGTCAGCCGCGCAACCGAGTGGAAGGGCGCTTCTGTTTCCTTCCACTTGACGCTGGCGTTCTCGGTCCAGAAGCTCGTGTCCTGACGCTTCCCCCAATAGGTCATCTTGTCGGCATCGAGGAACTGGACTGCAAAATCGAAGCCGCTCATGGTGCCGTCTTCCTGCAGGTGCCGTACCAACTCGTCCTGGAGGGCGTTCGGATTGCTCTTTTGCAGAGGTCGCGCGGGATTTTCTGCAAAGGGCGTTGCTGAATACTTCACAATCTCATGGGGCCCGTGACGGAAAGGCGTGTTACTCCCGTAACGCAGTTTCTGGTACGGCGCAATTTTCTGGTGAGCTTGAATCTGCACCAGCACGAGGGTCCTCAAGACCCGCAATTTGTCCTTGAATGACAGGGACCACATGCCTGCGGCAGGATTCGAAGCGGTAAGCAGATTCATGGTCGCGAGAAATGCAGTCGCATCGTTGATCGGCAAAGTCGCCGTGTTTTGCAGAGAGAAATCCTGTCGCACGACGCCCGCATCGGGGACGATCGTACCGTCTCGTGTAAGGTCCGCCGCGAAGGACAACGACCGGACGTCCGCCTTGAAGTCGGAGTTCACCTTCGGGTCCGCGTTCCCGAACCGAACGATGGCCGGATAGACGCCAGGCTTTGCAAAAATTCCTTTCGCAAGCCGCTCTGCCAGTTTGCGGTCGCGCCCGACACTGACGTCAAATACCTCGAATTGAGCTCGTGCGCAGGTACCTTTCGGGTGAGTCCCGCGCCCGAGGGGACGCTTTTGCTGGGCAGCGGACTGCGATTGCAACAAAAGTACTTTTTCGACGATCTGGTCGATAAGAGCTTTTTCGGTGGAGAGGTTTCGCTCCGCGTCGGTCGCGGTCACGCCAAACCATTTGGTCACAAACAGCATTCACGCGCTCCGGAGTGGTGACGGATCAATGGCAGCTCCAAGGTTGGAGATAAATCTGATGGCTGTGACGCTCGGAAGAAAGCAATATGCGGCGGCCTTGGTGGTGACGAAACTTGAGAAGCCGGTCACCTTGACCGGGGGAGCGCCGTCCGCCCGAGGAATCACGAAAATGCTTTCGGCCGGGTCCTGGGTACCTATCATGGGATCCTTCGATTTTGGGTTGAGCCGAACCGCGCCTGCGAATTCGCTGTCATTCACCCAATGGCCCAGCACGAACTCGTACTGGTTCTCGATGCTTGAGTTGATGAAATAACCAAGAAGCCCCCGTTCGATCCCGTCGTAGGGTTTGCTTGGGTCATAGGCGGGCCCATACGGCAAGCCGCGCCGGACCAACCGGTGCGTATTGTTACTGCCCCCGGGCTCGCCCTGGCCGGTTACGGGCTGACCGCGGGGATTGATGCGACGCATATGCGCACCGACCGGGCAGCGCAAACCCTTCGGATCACCTGATCCATCGGCGTTAACGTACTCAAAATTGTTCATCTGCTCCGGGGCGATTCCCCCAACGGGACTATCCGTGTCCGGTGACAAGGCCAAAGGGACACCGTTGCGCCATCGCCCGCAGATTTTGGCAGCCAGCAGTTCGGGATCGATTTTGTCTTTTTGCGACTGCAGAAAGTTCTCGAAACCGACGACGTCTGTCTCGATCATCTTGAAGACAGCAAAACTGCCGTTCAGGCCCAATTCCTTTGGCTCCGGTACGAGGTAATTCTCAGCCTCTTCTTGCAACACGAATAGCCAAGAATCGCAGGGTTGCTGGCGGTCCGGGTGATACTTTTCCGGACCTCCGCGAATCGTGGTCATGCTGATTCCATCGGTATACCCGAAGTGAACTCTGGCCGTAGGCACCGGTTGCCCGTTTTGCATCTCGACGAGCGCCATCCCATCGGTGCGCCAGATCTCGCGGAAGCCGTCACCCTCAGAAAACAAAGCGACCAGGCGATCGGTATAAGACTTCATTGCCTCGGGACGGATGGCGTGCAGAGTCACCATGACATGGTCGCCGCCCTCCTGGAAGGCACGTAACCAGTGCTCCGGGGCACTCGGACCGGTATCGCCGACTGCTTTCGCCCGAGCCGCGGCGCCCTCCGTAAATGCGCCAAACGACTTGAACGAAATTTCCGGCACGTATTGCTGGAGCTCGAGCGCGAGCAGTCCGCGCCAGGTAAGTGCGACGTTCAGGCAATAGTCTGGTTTGCGACGAGGTGGTTCTGCAGGATTGTCGTTCGGTCCCGGTTCGAACCCGACGTGCCAGTCTTCAGCCGTGGTGATCTGCGGGGCATCGGATTCGTTCCCGCTCACGAACCGTCCCAGGGTCTCGCGCGCGGCTGCGGGACTCCCGACGGTCAGCAAGAAATGACGCACCATCGGCATACGGTAACCACGAAGGATGAATCCCTGGATATCCGCCAGGTCAAGCGTAGACTTCTTCCCACCCCCCGAGACGGCGCGGGAATCGGATGACTCCGGCACCCCTCGCCCAAACACCCGGCGAAGAAGCCCTCCGTCTTCTCTTGTCGGCGACCCTGGTGTCTTCTTGTCCGGCCTCACTGCTGGTCTCCTGCTCAACCCACACCCGTTATGCTGTGCCTGCGAGAACCTGGTTATCCGGGCGAGGCGCCTTGCGATTTGCTGTCGGCGATTAAGGCATGGATGTCCTGAACACTCAGTCCCGGATATGCCTGATAGAAACCGATTGGCGTCCGGTTTGCCCCCGCGGCAAAGTCAACGAACTCTTGGAGGTACTTGCGGCAGGGCGATGGTGGCGCCCCTTTTGTGAACTTGAACAGCAGGTCGAAGATCGGCCCGATGTTCTTGGTGAAATCGGCGATGTATTTTTCGAACGAGCCGTCGTAGACGGTGAAGAAACCAATCTGATTGTCTTCGAGCTTGACGAACTGCGCGAAGTGGGGCGTGCCGACTTTATCGAGATCTTTGGTCGTTCCACTGCCCCGTGCCCGTAAAATGAGTTCCACCTCGATGAAAGCGAGCTTTGATTTCATGGGCAGGATAACCAGGAAGGGATGGAGTTCGCCGGCACCGGTGATGTCTGCGGCAGTTGCCAGTGCTTTGATCTCTTTGACGGTGACGTCCGGGTACGCAGAATAGAGATTCACGGCGGTGAGGAGATGCTCGGAAGCCCATTCGATGAAGGCTTCGGAACTGGAGGCTACCGGCGAGGGTGGTGGGCCTTCCACATGCTGGAACACAGCGTCGAACACCGGCCCCGCGGTGCGGGCCAGATCGGCCATGAGTTGTGCGAATTCTCCGTCGAAGTCGCCAAGAAATAACAGCGTCTTCTCGCTGAGCACCGTGAACCGCGAGTAGTGCATCGTTCCGATGCCATCCTCTGCCTTGAAAAGGGCCGGCATCAGTGGCGGAAGCTGCTCCGTCAGCGCTTTTGCGTCCGCCGGAGACTTCAAGGGAAATCGCAGGGTAAAGTGATTCTGACTCATGGGGTAATCTCCTTTCCTAGACGCTTCTCGTTCAGTCTTTTGCTGCTGCGAGTTTTTTCGCAGCGTCCTGTTTCTCCTCGGCCGACAACTGCTCTGGCCCGAGCTTATAGTTCAGCCTGTCGATGGTGCCGGTGAAGCGGAACGGAACCTCATAGGTAAAATCCACGGGCGTGCGCGTATCGAGCCCAATATCGAAGGTCTCGTCGATGGACATGAGTAACGGAATCGTGTGCTCGATGGTTTTGCGTGCGACCTCCTGGCCATCCACCGACAGCACGCCCGTGCCGCCTTTCGCGGGGCCGGGTCCGTCGTATTTGAAATCGAAGACCAGGGTGTGCTTACCAGCGCTGAGCCCGGACAGACCTGCCCACCGGAAACGCTCCAAGTCGAGGAAATTGTAAACGAATACCGGTCTACCCTTGCCGATGCCAAACAATTCGGTGGCAAATACGGCCAGTAGTCCGAGCGCTGCGATGGACAAGAACGCGTAGCCGAAACGTCTTTTCCACCTTCCGTTTTTACCGAGCCAGACAAGAAGCAGGCCCACAATCAGCAAGACCAGGCCTATTTTCTTCAACAGTTTCGATTTGAGCCACCAATTGAAGCTGTGACTGAGCAAGAGGGCGTAGCCGCCGAAACGGCCGCCCAGGGTCGCAATGACTCCTTCGGCACCACCCTCCGGGACAGTAATGTTGGCCGTGATGGTGTAGTCACGGTCCAGAATGCTCGGAGCATTGCCGGAGGGAATACCGGGATTTACACCCGTGTAGGTAAACTCGGTTCGTCCCGCGACGGCGCTCGGTTTGGGAGCGAGCAGTCGCACGAACCCGGAATTATCCAAGGGGAGAACCTGGTATTTGGCCGCCTCGTTCAGGAACAAAGCCTGCAACTCTTTCAACTTGGCGGGATTACTGGCTGCCAGGTCGTTCGATTCCGAGTAGTCTTGGCTGATGTTGTAGAGTTCCCAATGGTAGTCGGCGAGGGCGGTCAGCTTGCCGGTGCCTAACTCCCAGGATGGGGAGGGCGGCGTGGTGGCAGCAATCCAACCATCGTGATAGATGGCGCGGTTGCCGACCATTTCGAAATACTGGGTGTCCCGTTTTGACGGAGCGTTGGCGTTGGTCTGGTCGAAGGTGTAGCCCATGCTCACGCCCTCAATCGGTTTCTGCTTGATCCCGTTCACTGTATCCGGCGCCGGGATGCCGGCAGCTTCAAGAATGGTCGGGACAACGTCAATCATGTGGTGGAACTGGGTGCGCACTCCGCCCACATCCTTGATATGGCCGGGCCAGGAAATGGCGAGGCCTTGTCGGGTGCCGCCGAAATGCGAAGCGACCTGCTTGGTCCACTTGAAAGGCGTATCAAATGCCCAGGACCAAGCCACGGACATGTGCGGATAGGTCTTGTCCGAACCCCAGTCCGCGTAGTGCAACAGATCCATCGTCTTGACCGCCTTGACGGCCGGGTCATCCAGGATGCCGTTGTAGGCGGTCATCTGGTTGAATGTGCCGTATAAGCTGCCTTCCGCGCTCGTGCCGTTGTCGCCGACGATGTAGATGATCAGCGTGTTGTCGAGCTTGCCCATGTCCTCGACATTCTGTATGACCCGGCCAATCTCATAGTCGGTGTAGGCCGTGTATGCCGCATACACCTCCGCTTCGCGTGAATACATCTTCTTTTCGAGTTCAGTCAGCGAGTCCCATTTCGGCAGCTTGGCTCCCCCATACGCTGCTTGTCCGTCCGGCCACGGTGTCAGCGTGGTACCCGGCGGAATTACGCCCAGGCGCTTTTGATTTTCGAAGATTTGATCGCGCAACTTCTCCCATCCCATGTCGAACTTGCCCCTGAACTTGTCGATCCACTCCTGCTTCGGTTGGTGTGGCGAGTGGCTTCCACCGGGAACGTAATAGATGAAAAAGGGCTTGTCCGGTGCGGCTGCATTCAGCTCATTCATGTAACGGATAGCATCGTCCGCCATATCCGTAGTGAGGTTGTAATCCTCCTTTCCGACCCAGGGGAATATTTGGGTATGATCACGGAACAGATAGGGCGTCCACTGGTCCGTTTCGCCGCCCATGAACCCGTAGAAATATTGGAAGCCCATACCGGAAGGCCATTGCTCAAAAGGACCCGCCGCGCTGCTGTATTGGAAGCTAGGTGTGTTGTGATTCTTGCCGAACCACGACGTAGCGTAGCCGTTCTCTTTGAGGATCTCGCCGATCGTGGCACTCTCGGGCCCGATGATGGAATCATAGCCGGGGTAGCCCGTGGACAGCTCGCCGATGACGCCGAAGCCGACCGAGTGATGATTGCGGCCGGTGATCAGTGCGGCACGAGTCGGGGAACAGAGCGCTGTAGAGTGGAACTGCGTGTAGCGCAATCCCGCCTTGGCAATGCGGTCGAGCGCTGGAGTTGGGATGACTCCGCCGAAAGTGCCGGAGACCCCATACCCTTGGTCATCGGTCATGATCAGGAGTACGTTCGGTGCACCTTTGGGAGGAACGACGCGCGGCGGCCACCAGGGCGTGGAGTCCTTGGCTTCTTCCTTAATTACACCGCCGAATTTCGGGGGCGGCGGCGGGATTTGCTTGCCGTCGAGGGTGGTCGTGGCACTGGGCGAACCTGGTGTGCCGGTGACTTGCTGCGCGGTCGTTCGCACCGAACAGGTCAGTCCCCAGACTGCGAAAAGCGCTGCGACACCGAGAGCATTCTTTTCCATCCAGCCCATGAATTCGCTCCTCTTTCTCGTCCGGCCGAACGGCGTTTCGGCCACTTCTTCGGCAAGGCAGGTGCTGAGACTTTGATAGGTTGGCGATCATGGACCGACTTGCAGATGGTGGTAATTGTCAAAAGTAACAGATAGCTTGAAATAGGATTTGCACCTGGCGGGAGGATCGGTTCTTCGGCAAATGTAAGGCTGCGGAGGAGTTCGGCGGGTCCGAATGGTAATGGGTCGCGAATTTCTCTCCCGGGGAGCGATGCGAGGAGTCCAATCAGATGATCCTGCCTGCCGTTCGCTGCCTGGCTGAACGACGTCGGGGCGCCCGAGGCGTTCACTACTGAACCATTCTTCACCGGCGGTCCAGTGATCTCTTGTTGGTGTCTCGCCAGTGCCGAATTGCCTGGGTACACGATCTCGGATGACCGCGCGCTCGACGATTCCCGCTTCCCGTTTTGGCCGGGGGCAAGGATCTCGCGGAACTCTCACCTAAACCGGGCCGATCGCGCTGCTCGAATCCAAGCCGGGAAACTGCCGATGAAGTTAACGGAGCAGGCAGGTCTGCTCGCATATTCGGCAGATCCGATGAAAAGTACCAGGCGCAAGAAAGAATGGTTCGGCGACGACTCGTTCTGGCGGGAACTTCACCCGTTCATGTTTCCAGAGAAGCGCATCGCCGAAGCGGACGGGCAAATCGCGAAGGTATTGGCCCTTACCAGTCCCAAAGGCAAATCCGTGCTGGACCTCTGCTGCGGCCCCGACAGATGCAGTGTCGCGCTGGCGAGAAGGGGATTCCAGGTCACGGGAGTGGACAAATCGACCTACCTCCTCAACAAAGCGCGGGCAAGAGCCAGAGCCGCGCGGGTCAAGGTCGAGTGGGTTCGGATGGATATGCTGGATTTTGCGCGCCCCGGCTCCTTTGCTCTGGTACTCAGCATGTTCACATCGTTCGGCTATTTCGACGATAAACAGGAGGATGTGGCCGTCCTCGACAACATGTTTACGTCGTTACAGCCGGGTGGGGCGTGCCTGATCGAGGTGCTCGGCAAAGAACGGCTGGCGAGGATTCTTCTCTCCACAACATCCTCGGATTTGCCGGACGGTACCGTCCTTGTGGAGCGGCACAGGATTTCTGATGATTGGACCCGCGTCCGCAACGAATGGCTGGTCATAGGAAACGGGCGGGTGAGGCGCTACAAATTCCACCACACGATTTATTCCGGCCAGGAACTGCGGGACCGGATGGAGCGGGTGGGGTTCGTTGCCGGGAAACTGTATGGGAGTCTCAACGGAGACGAGGATGGTCCCGATTCCGAGAGGCTCATTGCCATAGGCCGCAGGCCGAAACACAACCGCTCCCTGGCAAGGCATGGATTGCGTGCATTGCCAGTCAGATGACAACAACAGGCGCGGTTCGCGAACCGCGGCGCTAGTCCTTGGGGGACTCGGCGCCAGGCATAACACCCTTGAGAGGTGCCGCGTCCCGCTTCTCCCATTCGGGATGCGGCAGCGGCTTGCGCGGCAGCATCTGGTCGCGCATGGCAGCGTTATAAACGAAGATCGCTTCGACCGCCGCCGCCTGGGCGAGATCTTCGGGCTGCAGTCGCTCGTAGGTATCCATATTCGAATGATGCGTGCGGGAACCGTAATCGAGTGGATCTTGAATGAATTGAAAGCCGGGAATGCCGACGGCATCGAATGCTTCATGGTCCGTGCCGCCGGTATCGCGCAGCGACAGAGTGGTCACACCCAGATCTTTCAGCGGCTCAATCCACTGAGCGAAGATCGGCGCGACAGCCGCATTTCCCTGCAGATAAATACCGCGAATCCTGCCGCCGCCATTATCTAAATTGAAATACGCAGAAATCTTCTGATACTCGGGTTTGAACTGGATGGGCCCGGAGGCATCGCGATCGTATTCGGTAACCTGCAGCTGGTCTGGCTCCGTCGAGCGAGGAATCTCGCCGAAGTGCTGCTTGACGTAGCCGTAGGAGCCGAACTCGCCCTGCTCCTCGCCGGTCCACAGGCCGACACGAATGGTGCGTCGCGGCTTCACGCCGAGCGCGTTGAGAATACGCATGACTTCCATGGCCACGACGGTGCCCGCACCATTATCCGTAGCACCGGTGGCGGAGGCCCAAGAATCGAGGTGGCCGCCCACCATGACGATCTCATCCTTAAGCTGGGGATCGGTGCCCGGAATTTCAGCGATGGTGTCGAAGCCGTGCTCATGATCGCCCGTGAATTTGGTATCAATGTTGAGTTCGAGCGTGACGGGAACGTTGGCTTTAAGGAGGCGATAGACACGGCCGTAATTTTCGATCGCCGTGACCGCAACAGGCAGCGGATTCTCGTGTTCCGGCTGATAGATCAACCAGCCGAAGCCGGCCCCGGAGTCGTCGAAGAAGGTGCCTCCGGATCCCCCGCCGTTTCTGCCGTCGCGGCTGGGCGTGATGACCGCCAGCGCATTTTCCGCGGCCAGGAATTTACCGACTTTTTCGCGGAAGGCGAGGCCCTTCAGGTAGACCTGGAAGGAATTGGCGGGATCCGGCGGAGCAAGAGGATAGTCGTGAATTCTCTTGAGATCGGCTTCCTCGTCACGGGTGAACAAGGGCTTATCGACGGGTTTGACGTCGCGCATTGGCCCGAAGAACACGATTTTACCGGCCAGTTTTCCTTTGTATCTGTCGAAGTCCTTTTCCTCCTTGAAGTCGACCCACGTAGCCGGGGCGGTGACCGGGCCCTTGGTGGCGGGAGACCAGGGAGCGGCTTGCGCAATGAAGACGGCCGTGTCGGGTGAGGTCATGCGCAGCCAGGCGTTCTGTTGCAGCCAGCCCATTCCAAACTCGCCCCAGTCTTCCAGGTGTGCATTTGCGCAGCCCATCGCGGTGAATTGATCGCGGGTCCACTCGTTGGCACGCTTGAGATTGGGGGATCCGGTCAACCGGGCTCCGATGCCGTCCATCAGCCCAGAAGCGTACTCCATGACATGCGTGTGGCTGATAGCCTCTTCTCGGATACTTTGGTACATCGAAAGATCCAGCGACTCGGTCGCGTGTTGCGCGGAATTATAGGAGGGCTGCGGCGCCTCCTTGGGTGTGCCTGGTTTGCTTTGCGCCGCGGCGAAACCGGGCACAGCAAGGCAAACGAGAAACAGGCTGAGTACAGCCAAGAGCTCTTTTGAGCGCATCGTGGGTTCCTTTGACATGGGAGAGTCACAAGAGGATAGCAAGGCCAGGAAAAATCGCCAACCAGGGAAGATTCGACGGCAGATTTGGAAGCCCCGTCTCCCTGTTACGTCTATCGGCAGGAGGCCTGTCGACCAAGTGACAAGGAGTACGATTCAGGAATCCAGGGACTGGAGCCGCTTGCCAGCAGGATCGTCGCAAAGTGTGGATTCGAAGGTGAACGGGTCGATTCTGTTGGACGCAGAGCGGATTGCTGGGATAGCATGACCGGCCATCGGGCTGGTCATGCGCAGAATCCCTCTCTCAGGAGAACACCATGCAGCGAACCATTTGCGGGACGGGGGGAGCAACACGCCTCCTCCTGATTGTCGTGCTCGGCGTGGCTGGGGGAGCTCACGCACAGGACGCCAAGACTCCGTATCCGAACATGGCACCGCTTGAGCAATACTTGATGGAGCGAAATGCCGAAGTGGAACTGGCGCGCAGCGCTGCCCCGGAATCCATCTCACGCGATGCCGAGGTGATGGTCCTCGGACGGCATGGTTACGAAACTGCCGTCAAAGGCAAGAACGGTTTCCTGTGCATGGTCGAACGATCCTGGACCGCCGGAATCGATGATCCCGACTTTTGGAATCCCAAGCTGCGGGCTGCGATCTGTTTCAATGCGCCTGCGGCACGAACCTACCTTCCTCTCACCCTGGCGAAAACAAAGTTGGTATTCGCCGGCCGGTCGAGAACTCAGATGTTCCTCGATATGAAAACCGCTTTCGAGAAGAAAGAACTGCCGGAGCTCGAATCAGGTGCGATGTGTTACATGATGTCAAAGCAATCGTACTTGAGCGACCGGGACGGGCATTGGCATCCTCACCTGATGTTTTTCCTTCCGCGAACGAACCCGATGGCGTGGGGGGCGGGATTGCCAGGCTCTCCGGTCCTCGGAATCGAGGACCCCGAGGATCGACTGACGGTGTTTCTGATTCCCGTTGAAAAGTGGTCTGACGGGACGGCTGGGCCCCCGTACGATCACTGACGGCGACCTTCGCGAGGCGAGAATCGCGGGAAACGGGGACCAGGGCGATATCTGTTGCTGTGGGGGAGCGCCACCTACCCGGACATCAAGTGCTGCTGCAACCATCGGTAGGCTTGCAGGCGCACGCCCGGAGGAAAGGCATGATTGCCGCCGTCTTCATCAAAGTAGATTACCTTCAACTTCGCGGACTCTCCTAGTTCCGAGTAACGATCCCGTGCATGTGCCTCCATCTTTCGTGTCTCGGCGACATGAGCTTCGCTCGAGGCCTTGTCCACCGAATTATCCCGCCCCCACTCCCAAAGTCCCCGCGTGAGCAAGACGGGACGGGGCGCAAGAAACGCAAGATAGTCGTCCGAGTCCCCTACGAGGGCCAAGCCGGGCATGGCCAGACAACCCATACGTTTTTTCGGAGCGTTCTCATTGAAGAAATTGACCAAGCTGAACAAACCGCAGGACGAGACCCCCACCTTCACCCGTTGGTCTAGGAACATAAAGTAGGCCATTGCATTTCCGCCGGCGGAGTGCCCAATCGCCCCGATTCTGTTTGCATCGACGTAATCGAGGGAAGCGAGCACGTCGGTGCTAACCAGCAGGTCATGGGCTTCCTTGCCGACCGTGTTCCGGCCGGTCAGCAATAGCTGCCCGGCCCAGTGGTTCATGAGCTGGTCGTCCCGTTCCTCATTGACTGACGTTACGTCATTCGGCGTCACGCGCCGGCGTTCTGCGTGATAGAAGCGATCCGGGCAAAGCACGACAAATCCCCGCTGATAGAGCTCTAGGCCGTAATAGAGGCTGCTGTCGCCGGCAAGGCCGGCAGGTTCGGACTTGCCGATGTTTGATTGCGGGCCGTCCTGGTGGATCGCGAGCACTGCGGGAAGCTTCTTCCCTTCCTGGTGGTCAGGCACCAAGAGATAGGCGCGAATCAAGTCGACCGGGGTATTGAATATCGGGTTGGCCGGCTCGCTTAGAAACTCAATTTTATATCGCCAACCGTTGTCGAGAGGGACAGATTCGAGGATGGCAAACTTGGGCGCGGGGCGGGCAGGCATCCCACCCAAAACCCGTGTAAGGTCTTCCTTCAGGTGCGGTCGCGGAGGCTTCCGTTGCTGCTCACTGGTCTGCTCACCCGAGGGGGAAAGGGAGCCTACGCCGGCCGCAGCAGGGGCGCAAAGGGCCGCCATGCTGAGAAGAAACTCTCGCCGAGAGCGTTCCTGCATTGGTAACCCCTCTGAGTGGTGGTCAGTGTGAGGTACGCAGGACACGGACCTTTTGTTCCCGTCCGATCGAGAGTGGCGGTTCGAGTAAAACTGTCGGCAAGCGGAACTTCGGCGCAGCTCCGACAGGATCCTGAGTGGCGAGGAGCGGAAGGAAGGCCGAACAGAGGTCTACCCCGGCGAAATAAACGGGATTTGCGTCCGCTTGAGAGATCCGCCGGGCTGGCCGGCTCTTTGGGGGGCCCGAGGGCAGCACTCTCCATCCTTGGAACCCGGCACCAAGCGAGCTTCTGGTGAATGGGGACTTTTCGCGGTTCTTCGCGTATCGCTTCCGGGAGGGACCCCGCAATGAAATCGAATTCCAGCAGTCAAGCGGGTCACGCCGGGCGCGGCGGCAGATGGCCAGGCCGGGCTGAATCCGTACTGCATGGGCCGACGAAAAGACATCGAACAGGAGATTATTTCCCACCCCCCTCCTGATCTCGGCTTATAATCCGACCACGCGACATTCCTGTCGCCATCGGCGTTCCTGCCGAGAAGGAGGTGATCCAGTGAGGTACGGTTTACTTTGATGCGGTAGAGGAGGCGCTTGTGCGGTTACCAGGCGCCTCTCTCCTTTTGCCCCGCGGTCCCGCTTTTTTCTGCTTCCTCGACTTCCTGCGGGGTTCCCTCCTTGGTCCGTGGCTTGCGAATCAGGCTGCCGATTTTTGCTGCGCGTCGGGCGTGAAATCGAGCATACCGTCCATGCCGGCGTTCCGGCCTTCTTGAGCAGGTGCAGCGCCCCCATCCCTCCATGTAGCCACCCGAGATGTCCCCGCATCCTAGTGACATGTGCGGGCATGTCAGAATCTGATATCGTCTGCGGGGGTGAACAATGAGGAATCTGCCCATGTGGCTCATTCTATCGGTCGTGATCGTGCTGGTTGGAGGACTCTCGATCTTGGTTCTGAATTTGCGCGCCGGAGACAAGGCACCGGCCGTGGGAACGGAAGCGCCGGATTTTACGCTGAATTCGCAGGATGGCAAGCCGATAAGCCTGCATGACTTTCGTGGCAAATGGGTAGTCCTGTACTTCTATCCGAAGGACATGACCCCGGGCTGCACCATTGAGGCACACAATTTTCAGCGCGATCTCGCGAAGTATGAGGCCAAGAATGCCGTCATTCTGGGGGTGAGTGTCCAGGATGAAAAATCGCACCAGGAGTTTTGCGCCAAAGAAAGCCTGAGTTTCAAGCTACTGGCGGATACCGACAAGGCGGTCTCGGAGAAATACGATTCCATCACCAATTTCGGGGTGATGAAGTTGTCCGCGCGGCATACGTTCCTGATTGATCCGAGCGGCAAAGTGCGCAAAGTGTGGACCGATGTGGACGTTAAGAAGCATAGCGATGAGGTGCTGGCGGCGATCGACGACCTGGGCAAGTAAACCCGCCACAATTCAGCGCGTAATCGCGCCGGCTCTTACCGTCTCGCACCAGGTTCGAAGAGCAGGGCTGATCAGTGCAAGCGATGGGGGTCGAAACTGAAGTTGACGAGCCCGTCCCGATAATCGATTTTGATCTCCAAAAGCCACAGAAAAGTGAAGCCCAGGACACCCGAGACATCCGTCCCGGTTCCATCGCTAATTGCCGAAAGATCCAATGCGGTGACGTTGTTGACGGGTATTTTTATTCGCGAATAGGGGAAGGCGATGTCCACCCCGTCGGCAATATAAACATTCTTTACCGCGCCGCTGACGCCCACGATGGTGGTCATATCGTCATGATGAACCCGGGTCACCTGCCGCGCAAAGTCCAGGGACAACAACATCGATTCACTCCCGGTGTCCATCAGGAACAGGCGAGAGTTGGTCGTGGTATTGACAAGAGTGGGCACCAGAATTTGGTGACCGAATCGGTAAAAGCGTTCGTAAGACTGCATTTCCGGGGAGATGAAACGATCGTGCAGCTGCGTCGGATCGTTTTCCTCCGAGTGCAACCTGAGGGACGGTTCGGCGCCGCCCGAGACCTTCGGAAGCGGCGCCAGGGAAAGCTTTTGATCCGGAAAATTGATATCCACAAGGAAGTCTTGGAATGCGTCGGGACCGATGAGACCGTCCTCGCTCAGTGACCGTTTCCGATCTAGAACCGTGACCACGCAGCCTTTAAATTCCAGACTGCCGATTTGAATGGAGTCGACGTAACCGATGAAAGCCTTGGCAGCGCCTTCATCACCAAAACCTGACAGTCGCACATCAGCAATGTGGCGGACCTTAGCGCGTTCGGCAACCTTGGAATTGACCGTGATGCCGCTCGCGCCGGTATCCAAAAGCAGTTTCGAGGAAGTGCCGTTCAGTTTCACGTCGAGGGCAAATCCGCGAATAAGATCTGCCTTGAGCATCAGACCTTCAAGCGGAAATTCGGCGGAGGTCACGGCAGTGGAGATTCGGCAATGCGAATCTCCTGAAGGGTTGCCGGCAGGATCGCTCGAAGTCACGGTCGGGTTCGGGCGGTGATCTGGCTCGGCTCCGTCAGCCGGGTGCGCTTCCTTGGCCAGGTAGGCACTCCGGTCCGGGCGGGAGAGTGTTTCGAGCCACCACAGTCGAATCTCCGGGTCGGCAGGATCGAGAACGTGGGCTTTATCGATCAGCTTCTTGCCATGAATCTGGTTCGAGGATGCCCAACTGAGCCTGCCTTCGCCGAGATACGCGCGCGGGTCAGGAATACCTGCCTTGAGTGGAGTCAAGAACTCCTTTTCGGCTTCGGTGAATTTCCCTTGCCGGAAATAGACCTCTCCGAGGGCCGAGTGGCCGGTCGGTAGATTTGCGGAAATGGCCAGAGCTTTTTGTGCGGCAGCTTCTCCCTCTGCAATTCTGCCCATTCTCAGATCCGTCCGGGCCAGCCAGGCAAAGGCCTTCGCCGAGTCGGCATCCCCGGACTGACCAATTTGGTCGAAAGCCGCTGCCGCGGCGCTGAATTTTCGATCCCGATACAAGCCCAGCGCAGTTTCGAACGGGGACTGTGACGCCGTTTTTTGGGCTGAAGCCGGGGAAGGGCTGCTCAGGACGCTTGTTTCAGGCGCCGCTGGAGCGCTCGGAACGGTCGGCTGTTGGCCCGCGGAGATGCGAGCGACGTTGCCCAGCCCCATCAAACCCAAAAGGAACAAAAGAGGATAGTTGGTCCGCATGGGAGAGGTCTCCTGAGAAGACCCGCAGCAACCGGCAGCTTTCGGGATGCTCGCTCGGATTGCATTGTTACCTCATCCCGCTCGGCTGTCAAAACCACATTTCAGGTCAGGCCTCGCCTGCCCGAAGGAAGAATCGGCGCAGACAATCGGGACCATCGACCGGAAAGAGTCCACGGGTTTGAAAACGCCAACAACCAGGCCGGGTATCGCCCGGAGGCCACGGCCGATGCAGAGAAGCGCATCGAGGGGTTCTTTGCGAAGTCTGTACCCTGAGGCCGATCAGAAAAGGGCGAGAGCTAAAGAGAGTCTTCGCGATGTTCCCGAATCGGGAGCAGTCCTGGACCATCGCATGGGAATCCTTTAAACCCCGCGACCGACGACGGGTGTCCAGCCGGAATCTTCTCCTCCGCATCCGACCGGTTCGACACTGCTTGCCGATCGATCCGGGTCTGACCAAGATCGAACTCCAACAACGGGTGCACGCTCAAACTTTACCCCCAGCAGGGGCAGGGTCATCGTTTCGGTCGGTTCTATGGTTCGTCGTCTCCGTCGGAGGCGCCACCGAGTTCTTCCGCCAACGGCTTGCTCGGATCGATCGGGGGCAGACCCGCCGCCTTGAGCCGCCCGTTCAGATCCGGAATGTCCTTCTCCCGGATGACGCTCCAGCGCCGGGACAGGGCCGAGGAGCTCTCCTGCAGTTCCTGGTAGGCGGCAGTCGTCTGCGTGGTGGGAGCGGCATCGGCGCTGTCGGCAACGGCAAGGATCGCGGAGAAGTGCTGGTTGAGCGTGGAGAGGTTTTCCGGCTGCCTGCCGTTCGCGGGAAGCCCGAAGAAAATCTGCTGCTTGCTCCCTTCGAGTTCGGCGCATTGGCTATCCAGAGCGGCCATCTCCTTGGCCAGTTTTTCCTTTACGGCGGCCTGAGCGCCGAGCGCTTTTATCTGCTCGCGCACGGATTTTACCTGTGCCAGGGCCAGGTAGCTTCCGTCCATGCCCTCGACCGCACCCATCTCCATAGCGTGCTGCTTGCGCAGATCCTCGAGCGGCGCCTGGATGCGAGGGTCCATTCGTACCGTAAGTGGTTGGCTATAACTCTTCCCGTTTGCCGTGAGCTTTACCGTGTAGGAGCCCGGGAGTACCCGGGCGCCGAGCGGCACGAGCGGAGTGTTGTGCACAATGGCGGATATGGGGAACTCCCACTCAAGTGCGTCCGGAGGGGGGTAGTGCAAGTCCCATACGAAGCGATGCATGCCGGCTGCAGAGGAAAGAACCTGGGTCGGCCTCATCCAGTACATCGGGACGGGATGCTGCGCGGCCAGCTTTTCGATCGAAATGGGCTTATCCGTGCTGGCATAGCGACGCACCAACTGGCCCCCGGTATCCAGAATTTCGAGCGTTACCGGACCCTGCGCGTTCGCGGCCAGATAGTAATCGAGGATGGCGCCGTCCGGCGGATTCTTCCCTGCCGGCACTTCGGGAGGCAGCGGCGTATCGGTATTGCGATTCCAACGCCAGCGCAAGGCTTCCTGCGGGGCGAAGAGAAAAGCGGAGGATTTTGCGAGTTGCTCATCCAGTTGCCGCAAGGGAGTGATGTCGTCGAGAATCCAGAACGAACGGCCGTGCGTGGCGACAATCAGGTCGTCGCCATGGATCGCGAGGTCGCGCATGGAGGTATGCGGCAGGTTCAATTGCAGCGACTGCCAGGAATCGCCATCGTTAAAGGAAACGTAGACGGAGTTTTCCGTACCGGCAAACAGCAGGCCTTTGTGCAAGGGATCTTCGCGCACCACGTCCGAGGGCGCGTTCTCGGGAAGCCCGGAGACGATTTCCTTCCAGGTGGCGCCGAAATCGCGGGTGCGGTAGAGGTGCGGACGAAGGTCATCCAGGCGGAAGGTGTTGATCGCGGCATAAGCCGTTCCAGGGTCGAAGTGCGAAGCTTGCAAAATGGAGACCTTGGCCCAGGGCACCAGCGCCGGCGGAGTGACGTTCTTCCAGGTCTTACCGCCATCGCGTGTGATTTGGATGACACCATCGTCGGTCCCGGCCCAAATCGTGTCCGCCTCCTTGAAGGAGGGTGCCAGCGCATAAATTGTGCCGCGATGTTTCCCTTTTTCCGGATCGCCCGCGGAGAACGCACCCAGGTTGGCGGGCAGGACGTAGGATTCACGCGTCAGATCGGGGCTGATAACCGTCCAGCTATGACCCTGGTCGGTGGTCTTGAAAAGAACGTTGGCGGCAAAATACAGCACCTTCGGGTCGAGCGGTGAAAAGACGAGCGGGAGAGTGCGATTGTAACGATACTCGCCCCGGCGGACCGGCTCGGGAGCGATGTCGGCGACCTCCCCGATATCCTGGCGTGTGCGCGTCAACTTGGCCCCGTAAACAATGTTGGGATCGCTCGGATCGACGGCCACTCTGCCATATTCGAAAACGCCCGGTATGCTCCAGTCACGAAACGAAATTTCTCCGTTGTCACTGCGGCTTTTCGTAGCCACGCTGCCGGATTCCTGCTGCCCGCCATAGACCCAGTAGGGGAAGCGATTGTCGGTCGTAACGTCATAGAACTGCGCGGTCGGCTGGTTGTACCAGCTGCTCCAGGTATCGCCCCCGTTGACGCTGATGGCCGCACCTTGGTCAGCTGAAAGAGCGATGATCTGCGGGTTTTCCCCGCTGATCCAGATCCGCTGGTAGTCATCGCCACCCGGCGCGCCCTTCCAGCCGACAAAGGTCTTTCCGCCATCCGTGGATTTCCAGGAAGCCGTGTTTGCCACATAGAGGGTGTCCGGGTTGTCCGGGGCAACCGCGATCCCCATTGCGCCCGGACCGCGGCCGCCGATGCGATGGTCGGAGTTGACCAGCTGCCAGGATTCCCCACGGTCGTCGGAGCGGTAGATCCCGGCTTTCTCCTTATTCGTTTCCACATTGAGATACATGCGATTCGGATCCTTCGGCGAGACGGCAATGCCGATACGCGACAGGCCATCTGCAGCGGTCGGCAGGCCTCGCGTGATGGGCCGCCAGTTGTCGCCGCCGTCCGTGGACTTGTAGAGTCCGCTGCCGGGGATAATGAAATACTCTCCACTGCGCACTTCCCACGGGGCTACCCGAGCGGCCCAGAGCGCCGCGAAGAGTATTTGCGGGTTGCTGGGATCCATGACGATATCGGCAGCCCCGGTGTTCTCATCCTTATAAAGGACTTTTTCAAAGGTCTTGCCCCCGTCGAGGGAGCGGAACACGCCGCGTTCTGCGTTCGGACCATAAGGGTGGCCCTCGGCAGCTATGAACACACGGTCCGGATTTTTCGGATCCACCACGATGGCCGTAATCTGTTGCGCGTCGCGCAGGCCGAGATGGCTCCAGGTCTTGCCCGCGTCCGTCGATTTGTAGAGGCCGTCGCCGACGGCAAGATCGGGCCGCTGCAAGCCCTCGCCGCTGCCCACGTAGACGGTATTTGGATCGGAGGGAGCGACGGCGATCGCGCCGACCGATCCGGAGGTCTGGTCATCAAAAACGGGATTCCAGGTATTGCCAAAATCGTTGGACTTCCAGACGCCGCCATTCACCGCGGCCATATAGAAGACACTGGGCTCGTGAGGCACACCGGTAATCGCGACTGTGCGGCCTCCGCGAAACGGCCCGATCGAGCGCCAGCGCATTTCGGAGAAAAGCTTCTGGTCGTACGGTTGGGCGCAAAGAGGAACGACGGGAAAGGACAGGAGGAACAGGACCAACGACCAGTTTTTTCGAAACCGAAAAGACATGCACATCCTCCCTAAGACAAGTGAGAATAGCGCGAGGGCGAGAAGAAGAGCAAACTGGCAGCTGAGAGAGAGAAAACGGGAGAAACGCCGGCCGCAGGCTTGCTTGCGGCAAGTGGTCTGAACGAGACCATGCAGAGGACCCTAAAGTCGAGAGTGGTGATGCAGTGCGCAGGCGCCCTGGCAGTGGCCAGCGGGATGCTCTTTCTTCCGGCCGGCACCCTAGCTTACTGGGAGGCTTGGGTGTTTCTCGGCTTGGTGTTTATTCCCATGATCATTTTTTCTGCTTATTTCTACCGGCACGATCCTGCGCTCGTCGAGCGACGGCTGCAAAGAAAGGAAAAAATCAAAGAGCAAAAGGTGGTGATGAAGCTCGCCAACGTTATTTTCATCGCGGCTTTGCTGATCCCCGGCCTGGATCACCGGTTTGGCTGGACCGAGAAGCTGCTCGGGAAGGTACCCCTCGGGCTCAAAATCACGGCCGAGGTCCTTGTTCTGGCGGGCTATCTCTTCACATTCTGGGTGATCTTCGTCAACCGGTTCGCTTCGCGCACCATTCAGGTGGAACGGGAGCAGCGGGTCATCTCCGAAGGGCCTTACCGCCTGGTCCGCCATCCGATGTACTTCGGGGCGTTGGTGATGTGGTTGTCGGCACCCGTGGCCCTCGGTTCCTATGTGGCCTGGCCGGTCTTCGCGCTGCTGGTTCCGGTGATCGTGGTGCGCTTGCTCAATGAAGAGCAACTGCTACGGCGGGAGCTGCCAGACTACCAGGCCTATTGCCAGAAGACACGGTTCCGCCTGGTACCCTTTGTCTGGTAAATCGGTCTGGTAAATCCTGCTGCGCGGGGACCTGCGTCGACGATCAACTGCCGACTGCACCTCTGCCCGTAACTGTTATAGAATCTGGGGTGTCGCTCGTCGCCCCCACCTCTTTGACTCCGGCGACCAAACCCATCAGGAGAGAAGAAATGAATCGTTTCTCGAAGGCTTTGCTACCCCTCGTGTCCTTGTGCCTGGCCGCGAGCCTGGCGAGTGCGCAGAACGCCAAACAGGTTCCCTCCGCAGACGTGATCAGCAAGTCGATCAAGGCGGTTGGATATGAAGTCGGCGGTGGATCGACCAAAATGATTTTTCTCGGCACCAGTGCCGCCCCGCAGGCAAGCGGCGAAGCCAAGGTCGAAGCCAAAAAAGCTGGCACCGACATAGATCTGAAGGTGCAGTCGCTGCCGCAGCCGACCACCCTCGGAGCGGAATTCCTGACCTATGTTCTCTGGACCATCACGCCGGACGGCAGCACGACCAACCTCGGCGAAATTCCGATCGACAAAAATGGCAATGGAAAGCTGTCGGTGACGGCCCAATCGCAGACCTTTGCCATGATCGTGACGGTGGAACCGTATTTCGCCGTGGAGTTGCCGAGCGAAGTGGTGGTGCTTGAAAACGACACCAAGAAGAACACCAAGGGAAAGATTTATCCCGACAATAACTACCTGCTCATGAAGCGTAGCCAGTACTCGAGGCTGGGTAATCCGCTGGCGCTGACCCCGGACCTCAAGAAAGTTCCTCTCGAAATGTATGAAGCGCGGAACGCCGTGGAAATCGCAAAATCACAAAAAGCCGAGCAATATGCCCCGGAGGTTTTCACCAAGGCACAAAGCAGCTTGCAGATGGCGGAGAACTCTCTGGCCTCGGGAGCCGACAAGTCGCAGATCATTACCAATGCGCGCCAGACCATCCAGTTCGCCGAGGATGCTCGCATGCTCTCTGCGCAACGCCAGGAGGCCCAACGCATTCAGCAAGAGAAAGATGCCGCTGCAGCAGCGGCCGCTGCCAAGGCCAAGGCGGAAGCGGATGCCGAAGCCAAGCGGCAAGCGGAACTAACTGCCGCCAAGGAAGCTCAAATGAAGGCGGAAGCAGCCGCCCAGGCCGCAGAACAGAAGGCCGCAGCGCAGCAGGCAGCAGCAAAGGCTGCCGCCGAACAGGCCGCCCTCGAGGCCAAAGCGCAGGCAGCCAAAGACGAGGCCGCCCGGGCGCAGGCCGCTACTGCAGCGCTGCGCGCGCAACTGCTCCAGCAGCTCAACGATGTTCTGCAAACCACCGATACCCCGCGCGGGCTGGTGGTGAACATGGCCGACGTGCTGTTTGAAACCGGCAAGTATGCCTTGAGCACGGATGCACAGCTCAAACTGGCCAAGCTTTCAGGAATCATCCAGGCCCACCCCGGGCTGAGCCTGGCCATTGAGGGGTACACCGACACCACCGGCTCACCCGATTTCAACCTCAAGCTATCGCAGCAGCGAGCCGATGCGGTACGGACCTTTCTGATCTCCCAGGGCCTCTCGGCCGACTCGATTACGTCCAAAGGGTTGGGGCCGGCCAATCCGGTTGCCGACAACACCACCGCCGCAGGCCGCAAGCAGAACCGGCGGGTGGAGATCATCGTTTCCGGCGAAGTGATCGGCGCAAGGATGGGCAAGTAGGAAGACACGGGATAGAGGAAACGGCAGCCCCGGCTCGAAGGAGGCTGCCGTTTCCGTTCGAAACCGCCGGCCCGCGGCAATTCGGGCGGGCTTCCCGGTTCAGTTGCCGGACTTGGCTTCCTTTGCAGGAGCCGGTCGCGCAGGAGTTCCATCGGCCTTGACATAGTGGGCATACCAGGCCAGGTAGCGCTCGTTCAGATCTTTGATGTGGGATGGAGTCTTGAACCCGTGATACTCGTCGGGATAGACGACCAGCAGGGTATCGCGTCCCAGAGCCTTCAGCGAAATATACATCTGCTCCCCGCCGAGAACCGGCACGTTCCAATCGATGTTGCCGCCAACGAACATAGTCGGTGTGTGGATCTTCTGGACGTGCCAGAAGGGTGCGACGCGGTCCCAGGTATCCCGATGTTCCCAGGGCAGGCCGAGCTCGGCGATGTAATCCCTCACGTACTCGTCATGGCCCCACAGGCTTGTGAATTCCGCGGCACCGGCCCCGGAAATCGCGGCTTTGAAGCGATCGGTCTGTCCGATGATAAAGTCGGTCGAGATGCCACCGTAAGACCATCCTCCGACGCCGAGTTTGTCCGGATCGGCGATGCCCTGGGCGATGGCGTAGTCGACCATCGCCATGTCGTCCTGGTAGTCCTTGTTGCCCCACTCTGCAAAGATGGCTTTGCAATAATCCTGTCCATAGCCGGAGGAGCCGCGGGGGTTCGGAAACAGAACCACATATCCATTCGCAGCGAGAAGCTGGGCCAGGTCTTGAAATTCGGCGTAATAGGCCCAGACGGGACCGCCGTGGGGACGGACGATCGTGGGATATTTC
Organism: Candidatus Acidiferrales bacterium; assembly: GCA_963842585.1. Taxonomy (GTDB): domain Bacteria; phylum Acidobacteriota; class Terriglobia; order Acidiferrales; family UBA7541; genus Acidiferrum. Next base: position 1,086,277 of record CAWJHG010000002.1, on the reverse strand, counting down.
TTGCCGGCCACGTAGTCGAAAGGCTTGTAGATGTATCCATGGACCGTTGTGCCGTCTTTGGACTGAAACGAGACGTACTCTCCTGGCGACAGTTTGAACTTAGCCAGCCACGCGTCATTTACGTGCGACAGCCGGGTAAGCTTCCCGCCCGGGACGGTGTAGAGCTCAAAGGGCCGGTCCATCGTCGAGAGACTCGCGGCCAGCGTGCCGTTTCTCGCAACCGAATAACTGTCTACCATCAGCCGGCCGCCGATCGGTCGAGTGACTTTACTGTCGGAGATGTTCAGCTGGGCGAGATTCTGCGTACCGTCGTCGTCGACCAAGAAGTACACGCTCTTGCCATCGGGCGAAAAGGCGGGACGTTCGCTGTTGCGGTCCAGTGCCAGCGTGAGCACCTTCGATGGACCGCCCTCTGCGGGGGCCACAGCAATATGCTTGGTGCCGTAGGAAAGAAGCTTGGGATCGAGTTGCGTCGAGTAGGCAATCCACTTACTGTCCGGCGACCAGGCGGGCTGATCATCGCCACCCACGCCGACAGTAACTTGTGTCGGATGAGCGCCTTTGTCGGTGTTCTCGGCAGGCACCACCCAGATATTGATGGCGTAGGTGGCATCGGGATCCGGCTTCGAGCGATTACTCGCAAACGCGAGTGACTTTCCATCAGGGGACCAAGCAGGGTGGTTGTCGTCAAAGTCGCCGGAGCTTACCTGTGTCGTGGATTTTGTCGCCACATCGAAAACATAGAGGTGGGTACGCCGGCGCTCGAGATAACCGACCGTGTCTTCTTTAAAGTACAGCCGGTCGATGACCCAGGGACGTTGGGCCTTTGACTTCTTTGGGGCCGCGCTCCTGTCGGTCGATTCCTCATCCTTACCCTTCGTCGAGGCGGCTTCCACTTCCTCGGGGGAGGGATCGCGGAGAATCAGCACCAGTCGTTTGCCGTCCGGCGCCCAGGCCAAGTCTTCCACATCCTGGATGGCGTCGGTGAGCCGCTCGGCTTCCCCTCCCTCCCGGTTGAGCAGATAAACCTGGGTCTTGCCCTCGTCGCCGTCCGCATCCTTGCGGGAAGAAAGAAATGCCAGAAACTTGCCGTCGGGTGACCATCGTGGATGGTCGGAGGAGACGCCCTCGGCGGTGAGCGCAATCGGGTCGCCACCGGCGGCTCGAACCATCCAGATGCGCGTTTCATCCTTGTCGTCCTTGAGCGAAGTGGCCGTAACGGTGTAAGCGATGAACTGGGCATCGGCGGAGATCTGCGCATCGTGCACCTCTCGGACTTCGAAGAGGTCGTCGACGCCAAGGGGGCGCGGCGCAGGTGTCTGTTGCCCGAGGGTAATAGAACTACACACAACGAGAAGAGCCAGGAGAACGACGGGGCGGAGTTTCATGCGGATGATTTCCCCCAAAAATCTAGCTTCCATAAGTTCCATTCGAGTGTAGCACGGCCGGGAGAAGCCGCCAGAGGCGACACTGTTCGCCGGCGATTGCCGGGACGAATCGGTGAAATGCTGTTTCGGCAGACTGGCACGGCCGAGATCGTCGTTCGAACCGTCCGGAAGTACAGTTGCCGGACACAAAAAAATATACAGTCCGATGCATTTTTTTGTTGCGTGTGCCCACAGAACTTGTATTCTTCAAAAAGTGAACTGCTTGGCAGTAAAAGAGAGCGAGATTCACTTTAGGAGGACGAGAGAAAAAAATTGAGCACTATATCGCTCCCCGCACAAGTTCCCACCCGAGTTTTTCCCTCAACAAGAAAGGCAGTTGCCAAGCTGACTCTCTGGCCGCTTGTTGCAGCCACGTTCTTCATGGTGTCCGGGGGCACCTATGGGACTGAATCGATCATCGCTGGCGCGGGATATGGTCGCGGAATTCTGGTGTTGCTGTTCCTTCCGGTTCTGTGGTGCCTGCCGACGGCGTTCATGATCGGCGAACTTTCCAGTGCGCTCCCTGAAGAAGGCGGCTATTACGCCTGGGTGCGCCGGGGGCTCGGCAACTTCTGGGGATTCCAGGAAGCCTGGTTGTCGCTCGCCGCGAGTATCTTTGACATGGCGATTTACCCGACGCTCTTTGTGTTCTACCTGAAACAGATGGCGCCGTGGTTCGGCATTGGCAATCATGGAGTGATGGCCGGACTGTTTGTCGTGGTGACTTGCGCGGTGCTGAATCTGGCCGGGATTCGCGTGGTTGGCATCACTTCGCTGTGGCTTTTCTTCCTGCTGTCGCTGCCCTTCGGACTGATCGTGCTGCTCTCACCGATCAAGGCGGGCGCGCTCGCCGAGCCGCAAACAGCCTCCGCAGGCGTGAGCATGGGCCTGATCGGCGCGGTGCTGGTGGCCATGTGGAACTACATGGGTTGGGACAATGCCTCGACCATTGCGCAGGAAGTCGAGCGGCCGCAAAAGACTTATCCGAAAGCCATGATCGCCGCGGTGATTCTGGTTTCGCTCACCTATATTCTCCCCTTCGTGTCCGTGTATTTCACCGGCACGCCAGCTTCGGCATTTTCCGAGGACGGCTCCTGGGCCTCAGTCGCCGGGCGGCTCGGAGGAACGATCCTGGGCATCCAGTGGTTGCGCTTTATGGTGACCATCGGCGGGATGATGAGCGCCTTCGGGATGTTTAACGCGCTGGTGATGAGCTATTCGCGCCTGCCGCTCGCGATGGCGCGGGACGGCATGATGCCGAGACTGTTTGGCAAGGTGACCAAGAAGAATGAGACCCCCTGGGTAGCCATCGTGGTTCTGGCAAGTTGCTGGGCGCTTTGCCTGGGACTGGGTTTCAAACGGCTGGTGACCCTGGATATTATGCTGTACGGCGCTGCGCTGATGCTGGAGTTTGTGACCCTGGTCGCGCTGCGGATTCGCGAGCCAAAGCTTCGTCGGTCATTCCGCGTCCCGGGTGGCATGGCAGGGGCCGTAAGTTGCGGGCTGTTTCCGCTGGCCCTGCTGATCCTGGCCATGGTGGAAAGCGAGCAGGAATCTATCCTGAACATGAACGGCCTATTCTTTGGAGCGATCATTATCCTGGCAGGGTTTGGACTGTATTTCGCTACCGGCAAGTTCGGGATCCGTCATACGGCAAAGGTTCTGCCCCAGGGCGGCGAAGCCGACTAGCCTTCGAGGCCGTTGCCACACCCTTGGAATTTTATTCTGGGAGCGCCCGGTTCGGAAGAATCGGGCGCTTTTTTTTGCCCCCAGCGACACACAGAGGTCCCTCTTTCGAGGCGCTGCGTGACGAGACCGAGCGGCGAGGCGCGCAGATTTGGTATCCTGCTTCACGTGAGAAACCTTCCGGTGTATAGCGAACAGGATTGGGCTCGGCCGCTCGTGTTGGCATTCCTTCTGGTTGTCTTCGGCAACGGCGCACAAGCCTCACCCCAGAATCCTGCCGGCGCCGCGGGTACGGCGCAGGGACCACCCGCAGTGACAGCCACTCCCGCACTGCCCCCCGCTCCGCCGCCTCGCCCTGCGCCGAGCGTGGGCTTGAACATCGTGGTCCTCGATCCGGCCCACGGCGGGACCGATCTTGGCGCACGGGGCACCGAGGGCATTCGGGAAAGCGAGGTCGTGCTGCAATTCTCGGCGCAGGTAAAGCGGGCGCTTGAGGGCCAGGGATTTCAAGTTCTGTTGACACGAGACAGCAACGAGAACCCGTCGTTCGACGACCGCTCGGCGCGAGCCAACGCTCAGCGCGGCGCCGTATTCATCACGCTGCACATTGCGTCGACAGGATTGGCCGGAACCGCCCGCACGTATGTCCTGCCGGAAGTTCCCACTTCGACCGACCTTACCGGGTTGATACCTTGGGACCGGGCCCAAGAACCTTTTGCAGTGCTCAGCCACAAGCTGGGAGATCTGGTGCAAGCGGAACTGGCCAAGCGCTTTAAGGGTTCGCCGCCGGTCGCGCAAATGGCCCCCGTACGCCAACTGCGCACGATTGCGGCGCCGGCCATCGCGGTAGAAATATCCAGCGTCTCGGTTGAGGATCGCGCGGAGCTCGACCGTATGGTGCCCGGCGTCGCCGAAGCCATTGCCCGGGGCGTAGCGGCATTCCGGCCTTCTTACGTCGTCCCGGTTATGCCCGGAACAGCCCCTCCCTCCGGAGTGCAGCCATGAACGGGAAGTGGAGAATATGGCTCGCCGGAGGACTGCTTGTGGCAGTCATCGCGGCGGCGTTGTACTTTCCAGCCCTCCGGCATCAGGTGGATGTTGCTAAACAACTGACGGAGAAGACCGCGGAACAGGCGCGGCGTGAACTCTTGCCGCCGGCTCCGGTCACGAGCGGTGACCCGAAGGTGAAGGCCAAAATGTACTGGGGCTCGTCCGCAGCAGATGGCTCGCTTGTTCCGGTCACTGTGGAGCTGCCGTTGTCGACTGACCCCGCGCTGCGCGCCAAGCAGATTCTGAACACCCTGCTCGCCGGACCTGTGGACCCGGAGGCCCGTACGCTACCGCCGGATGCTGCGCTGCTCGCGTTTTACCTGCTGCCTGATGGCACCGCGGTGGCAGATTTTTCAGAAGCGCTAGCAACCTCCACTCCTTCAGGGATCGAGAGTGAGGAGCTGGCCGTCGATTCGATCACGAGCACGCTCGAAGCCAATGTACCGCAGGTGCAGCGACTGAAGATCCTGATCCATGGACAGGAAGTGGACACTCTGGCCGGGCATCTGGATTTGACGCAGACCTTCCCGGTGAGTATGAAGGTGGCACTGGCGCCGCACAGTAAGTCACCGGTGTCGGCCATCACGGCGCCGATTCAAAAGGCAATTGACAAGGTCAAGGGTACGCCGAAACAGTGAAGCCGGAAGGCTGCGGATGGACTCAGAACCCGAGGAGGAACCTTGCGAAGTGACGGTCGAAATGCGGACCAGATCAGGCGACTGAAGATCACCCCGGACTTCATCTCCCAGGCGGAAGGAAGCGTGCTGATCGAACTGGGGAAGACGCGGGTGATTTGTACGGCGACAGTCGATGACGGTGTGCCTTCCTTCCTGAAGGGCACCGGCAAGGGCTGGGTAACCAGCGAGTACGGCATGCTGCCGCGTGCGACCGAAGAGCGCACTCCCCGCGAGGCAACCCGGGGCAAGCAGTCCGGGCGCACTCTCGAAATTCAGCGGTTGATCGGCCGCTCCCTGCGCGCCGTCACCGACCAGGAAGCGCTCGGGGAAAAAACCGTGTGGATTGATTGCGACGTGATCGAAGCCGACGGTGGCACGCGCACCGCTTCCATCACCGGCGCATTTGTGGCGCTGGCGCTGGCCATGGAACGATTGGTATCCGCAGGCATGCTGCGCACCTCACCGCTCATCGACAGCGTGGCGGCTACCAGCGTGGGCATTGTGGATGACCAGTCGCTGCTCGATCTCTGCTATGAGGAAGATTCCCGTGCCGAGGTGGATATGAACGTGGTCATGACCGGCAGCGGTGATTTTGTGGAGATTCAGGCCGCCGCCGAAGGCCGTCCCTTCAGCGGCGCAGAGATGCAAGACCTGTTGGCGCTGGCTGCCGCGGGAATCCGCCGGTTGGGCGAGGAGCAGCGCGCCGTGCTGCCGGCAAAATTTCTGGGCAAACGATGAGGGAAGGGCACGCCCCGCAAACGCTGCTGCTGGCCTCCAGCAATCCGGGCAAGCTCAGGGAATATCAGGTTCTGGTGACCGGCCAAGCGCTCGAGCTGCAGTTGCTGCCAGGTTTTGCGCAATTGCCGGAGTTTGCAGAGAACGCTCCCACGTTTGCCGAGAATGCCGCAGGCAAAGCGCTGCACTACTCGAAATACTCCCCGGAACGGGTGCTTGCGGATGATTCGGGTCTGGTCGTACCGGCACTCGGAGGAGCGCCGGGTGTGCGCTCGGCCCGCTATGCAGGGATGGGTGCAAGCAGCGAACAGCGAAACGAAAAACTCCTCCTCGCGCTCCAGAACAGGAGAGGCGCGGAACGGAACGCCTATTTCGTATGCGTGATCGCCGTGGCCCGGCAAGGACGGTGTGAACTGGTGGTCTCAGCAAAAGTGGACGGCGCGATCCTCGACGAGCCGCGCGGAACCGGCGGGTTTGGATATGACCCGGTGTTCTTTTTCCCTTTTCTGGGAAAAACCTTTGCGGAATTGACTGCGGAGGAGAAGAATCGGCACAGCCATCGGGGCAAGGCGTTTCTCCGATTGATGGAAGTGCTCGGGTAGAGCGACCAAGGAAAACCGGGGGCAGTCAGGATCGACTGAGATGAGAGAGAAAATGGCAGCGAAGAAAAAGGCCAAGACAGCGGGGAAAAAGGCACCCGGCAGGGCCAAACCCGGGCGACCGGCCGAGAAGAAGGCTAGAAAAGCCGCCGGAACGGATCCCCGGCGGGTCAGGGCGATTCTCGAGAAGCTCGACGAAGCCTATCCTGGTGCAACCTGCGAACTTCGGTATGAAAGCGCTTTTCAACTGCTGATTGCGACCATCCTTTCCGCACAGTGTACCGACGTTCGCGTGAATCAGGTGACCCAGGAACTCTTCAAGAAATATAAGAAACCGGAAGATTTTGCTTATGCCGCCCCGGCGGAGCTCGAAAAAGAGATCCGACCGACCGGTTTTTTCCGCAATAAAACGAAATCAATCATGGGGGCGAGTAAGGTCCTGGTCGAGAAGTTCACAGGACAAGTGCCGCGCGAGATGGAGGAGATCCTGTCTCTGCCCGGGGTCGCGCGGAAGACGGCTAACGTCGTGCTGGGCACCGCCTACGGAATCCCGAGCGGCGTGGTGGTGGACACGCACGTGATCCGCCTTTCGCGGCGCCTGGACCTGACGCACCACGAGGACCCCAAGAAAATCGAACTGGACCTGATGGCTATCCTGCCCAGGGAAAAATGGATCCAGTTCTCTCACCAATTGATCTGGCACGGCCGCCGCGTCTGCGCTGCCCGCAAACCAAAGTGTGCCGACTGCAATCTGGAGCAGCTCTGTTACGCAAAGGACAAGACTGTGTAACCGGCGGTCCAGTCGCAACAATGTTGCATCTTTGACTTAGGCGGAGAGCTATGGGATAAGTGGAGGCAATGAAGGCTTCGACGAAGCCTGGTTTTGCCCCCTCCAAAGAAACGCTGATCGCCGGGATCACGCTTGTTGCAATAACCTTGCATGTCGTCTTCAAATACCCTCTGCACTTCCCTGCCCGCACCTCCAACCTGCCGCTTTTTGCTGCCCTGCTTCTTGGCGGTGTTCCCATGGTCTGGGAACTGCTCAAGAAACTGTTCAAGCGCGAATTCGGCTCCGACCTCCTGGCAGGCGTATCTATACTCACCGCCATTTTGCTCCGTGAATATCTGGTCGCCACCATTGTGGTGTTGATGCTTTCGGGGGGAGAGGCGCTCGAGGAGTACGCCACGGCACGTGCTTCCTCGGTACTGGACGCGCTCGCACGGCGTGTGCCGAGCGCAGCGCACCGCAAGGAAGCGGGTGGTCTGGTTGATGTAAAACTGGCGGACATCCGCATCGGGGATGAACTGACCGTGTTGCCGCACGAAATCTGTCCGGTGGACGGCACGGTCGTCGAAGGACACGGCGTGATGGACGAGGCCTACCTGACGGGCGAACCGTATGAAATTTCCAAAACGCCCGGCTCGATGGTCATTTCGGGTGCGATCAACGGCGAAGCGCTGCTGGTGATCCGCGCGGAAAAACTCACCGCGGACTCGCGGTACGCAAGAATCATGAAAGTGATGCAGCAGACAGAAGAACAGCGGCCGAAACTGCGCCGCCTGGGAGACCAGCTGGGCGCGTGGTACACACCGATTGCGCTTGGCGTAGCCACGGTTGCGGCGCTGCTGAGCGGCCAGTCGGAACGGTTTCTTTCTGTCGTGGTGATTGCCACGCCCTGCCCGCTGCTGCTGGCCATTCCGACGGCGATCATCGGCGCGATTTCGCTAGCGGCACGGCGCGCCATCATCATTAAGAATCCTGCCGTGCTCGAGCAGATCGAACGGTGCCAGACGCTGATTTTCGATAAAACGGGAACATTGACCTACGGTCGCCCCTCTCTCACCGAGGTCATCTGCGGGATGGGCTTCGAGCAGACCGAGGTGCTGCAGCTGGCCGCCAGCCTCGAGCAGTATTCCAAACATCCGCTGGCCGGAGCCATTGTGGGAGAAGCCAGACAGCAAGGAATTCCCTTACTGTCGGTAGAAAAAATCAGCGAACGCCCCGGTGAAGGCTTGCGCGGCATCGTCGAGACGAGGGCTGTCCAGATTACCGGACGAAAGAAAGTGGATGTGTTGAAACTGCCCCTGCCGCCGCTGGAGAGCGGGCTGGAATGCCTGGTGTTCCTTGACGGGGAGTATGCGGCGGCCATCCGTTTCCATGACGCACCGCGCAAAGACAGTGCCTCCTTCATCCAGCATCTGCGGCCCAAACACGGCGTGGGCAGGGTGATGCTGGTCTCCGGCGACCGCGAATCAGAAGTGCACTATTTGGCCGAGAGTGTGGGAATCACCGAAGTGCACGCGGGAAAAAGTCCGGAAGAAAAAGTGGCCATCGTAAAAATGGAAACCGCCAAGGCGCGCACGCTGTTTGTGGGCGACGGCATCAACGATGCTCCGGCGCTGATGGCCGCCACGGTGGGCGTGGCGTTCGGCTCGCAGAACGACATTACAACGGAAGCCGCCGATGCGGTGATCCTCGAAACGGCGCTCGAAAAGATCGACGAGCTGATGCATATCGCCCGGCGGATGAGGCGCATCGCCTTGCAAAGCGCGCTGGGGGGTATGGCCGCAAGCATGATCGGCATGATTGCGGCTTCGTTCGGCTATTTGCCGCCGATCTGGGGGGCCATCGGCCAGGAGCTGATCGACCTGCTCGCGGTGCTGAATGCGGTCCGCGTAGCCTTGCCGACAGACGATCTCCAGGATTATTGAGCGGAGCCGAGGGCAGAGAGTCGTCCCCCGGCGATCAAGAAGAGGCTATCCGCAACCGGAGCAATCGAGGAGGAGGGATCAGCTGCGGCCGTCCTCTCCTAGGGCTTGGTGGTCCCCGGCGCCTTCGGCTGTGCTGCCGGCGGTTGCGCCGGAGCTTGTTGCGCAGGAGGCTGCGCCGAGTTGAGGATCGAATTAAAGTCTGGATGATTTGCCGGCATCTGGCCGCCGGTGTCTCCGGTTGCCGGATGTCCGGGAGGCAGGCTGCCGGCTGGAGGCGTTTCTCCCGGCGCGGGATGCTGCATTCCGCCGGTCGGCTGCCCCTTCAGCACCACCCATTGGCCTCCTTGCTTCTGGAGATCATAGGTTAGTTGCATGGCGGGAGCGCTTGGATCGCCATTTTTCGCGCGGATATCAACGCTGGCCTGGGCTTTGTCGCCATTGATGGTGGCATTCGTGACCGTAATCGTCATGTTGCTCACATTCAATCCGTTCATGCTCGCAATGTGCTTTAGGACACCTTCGCGAATGGCGTCCTTATTATTGTCGGTATTCGACTTGCAAGCGCCTGTGAGGAGCAGGAGTGCCCCAAGGAGACTGGCGAAAAATGCCCGATGCATCGAGATATCCTTTCGCAAGCAGTGGATTGAGCCGGAGATGAACCACTCCGTTTATGGTAACGCAACCTTCCATGGAACGCGAAACGGCTACCCCCTGATCTCAACGACTGCAGCGCCATTCTCTGGGTGCGGCTGACGCTCCCCGCAGCAGAGGTCTTCGGGTATAATGCCGCTCCCGTGACCATGACGACGGAATCCGACCCGAGCTCGCGCCGCCGCGCCGCGCGCGACATCCTGCTTTTCGGACTCAGTGGCGGCTTGCTGATCGCGGTGCTGAAGCTGGCAGAGTATCGCTTCCTGGTTCTGGAGCATTCGGTAGAGATCTACGGGGCGCTGGTCGCCGCCCTGTTTGCGGCTCTGGGCATCTGGCTCGGGCAAACACTCACAAGAAAGAAACCGGCTGTCATCATCCGTCAAGTTCCCGTTCCCATGGCGGGCCCGTTCGCGGTTGACGAGAAGCGCCAGAGAGAACTCGGCATTACCCCGCGGGAGCTCGAGATCCTTGCGCTCATTGCCGGCGGCTTGAGCAATCGAGAGATCGCCGCGCGGCTGTTCGTCAGCGAAAACACGGTCAAGACCCATTCGAGCCGGCTGTTCGACAAACTCGGGGCAAAGCGGCGAACCCAGGCCGTCCAGTTCGGCAAGGCCAACCTGCTGATTCCATGACCTCTTGGCCCCATCCGAAAGGGGGAATTTTCGATTCCCACCGAAGAATCACCCGAAAGAGTGACGACACCCTTCGCTCGTTTCGACTAGACTTCCGGCGCGTGAGCTTAGCTTTCGCAGAAAAGGAGATTGAAATTCCATGAAAAAGACGGTGCTAAGGTTTGGATTGCTGTCCGGAGCGATCTCCGCCGCGATGATGCTGGTCACCATGCCGTTTGCCGATGCCATCGGTTGGGAGAAAGGGGAGATTCTAGGCTACACCACGATCGTGCTTTCGGCGCTCCTGGTGTTCTTCGGGGTGCGTTCGTACCGGGAGAATGTTGGGGGCGGTCACCTGTCGTTTGGCCGCGGGTTCGCTGTGGGTATCCTGATTACGTTGATCTCGAGCGCTTGCTATGTGGGGGCGTGGGAATTCGTGTACTACAAACTGATGCCCGACTTTGCCGACAAGTACGCCGCGCACATGGTGGAGCACGCCAAGGCGTCCGGCGCCACCCAGCAAAAGGTCGACGAGGCGGAGCGTCAGGCACAGCAGTTCAAGCAGATGTACGACAATCCAGTCCTCAATGTGGCCATGACGTTCACGGAGGTTTTTCCCATCGGGCTGGTGGTGACCCTGCTCACGGCGGGGATTCTAAGGAGAAAGGCAGTTATTCCCGAACCGCAGACTTGAATCCGACTCGCCCAGTCGAAGACCCTCCAGGCTCGCGGACAGGAAATGCGGAAACGTCGATCAGGCCGGACTGTGGCCGACTCTTCCAAGAGATAGAACCGGTCCTTACTGCATGCCAGCGTCCAATTCCTCAATAGCGATCCGCAACCGCACGTCATTCGCGAAATGTTTCCCGGTGCTTTATAACCTCTACATGCTTCTGTCGGCGCGTAGCGCGCCTGCCTTGGGCGCATATCAACCGAAGCCGACGCTTCCACCAATCCCCTCGCCTCTTCTGTGTTTACATCAACTTGGGGAACCTGCTTTTCGCTCAAAGCTAACCCCAACGATGATAAAAACATCGGATATTGGCACAGTTCTGGCACAGGAGCGTTCCACGAGAGAACCAGGAAACCGAACCCCTATTTGAGACAGAAGTGTGAATCACACCCTCGGTTCGAGGGCTCTTAGCCTTCGGCAGGCCATGGCTCATTTATTAAAAAGGTTATTAGCGCGGCTGCGCGGGTGCAGACGCCCTCCCAGATTCAGCTTCGGTCTGCTCCTCGAATTCATCGGGGAACACAGGCTTACAGTCCCGTTTAGTCCAAGTAGGAGAACGAGCTTTGTCTCTGGAGTACCCAGCGCGTGCCAGGCGCTCGACCTGTCGCGTTACCAGTCCAGTTCAAGAACAGTCAGCGATTTGGAGTGCGGCGAACCAGTATCTTCGATTTACCTTCAGCTAACCCATTCGTGCATAGTCGAGAGTAAAAGCGAGGATACGGATTAGGAGCAAAGTTGGAAAGTGATTTAGAATGAATAAAGCAGTCACTGTCGGGGCGTAGCGCAGCCTGGTAGCGCGCCTGCCTTGGGCGCAGGAGGCCCCCGGTTCAAATCCGGGCGCCCCGACCACTCACTTTATTTTCAATTCACTCTACCTGACGCGGTTTGTGTCGGAGCCTGAACTTGGGTCCATTTGGGTCCAAATACAAGCCGCTCGACGCTTTCCACTGCTCGACCCTGCTCTTCCCGGATCGCGTGCAAATAAATCTCACGCGTGATGTCCGGTGTGGAATGCCCTAGAAGCGATGGCATCGTTCCTGTCGGCGTGCCCACAGAGTCGAGCATTGTTGCGTCGCTATGCCTCAGAAGATGCCACGTGATACCAGGAAGCCCAGTTTCTTTGCGGCAGGCTTCAGGTGTTTGCGCAAGAGATTCCAGCGGTCTAGCGGCAATCCTTCGCGTGTGGCGAATACCAGGGCCTTTGCATCAACAGCAGCGGGACAGATGCCAGCGAGAATTTCTGCCGTTTCCGTCCCAATCGGAATGGTTCGCGCGCTGCGGTTCGTTTTGGGTTGATCGAAGTGCCCGTCATACACCGTCTCGGCTACGCGGAGCAAACGAACCTTCAAATCAATACTCCCCCAGCGAAGCGCAAGCAATTCCCCTACGCGCAATCCTGTCAGCACCAGCAACAACGTGACCGAACGTGCGGGTTCATTCATCGCCGCAGCAATGTCTCGCATCTGGACCGGAGGGAGGACAACTCGCTCCGTTCCATGCTGCCGCCGCGGGAGTTTCGTTTTCTGAGCTACGTTCTCGGTTATGTAGCCCCACTCCTCGGCTGCTCCGAGAATCTTGCTCATACCACACTTGAAGTGGTGAACGGTCTCCCACGACAATCCGTTGCTGAGTTTTCGGCTAAGGAAGCTTTGCAACTCTTCTCGCGTGAGTTCCCGAAGCTGTCTCTGGCCGAAAGTCGGAACGAGATGCACGTCGAGCACGTACCGATAGTGCTTCTGGGTTGCGTATTTGAGTGTGGGCAAAACTACAGGCGTCCAATCGTCCTTGACGAAATCGCAAAAAGACCGGCGAGAGTGCCCCCTATCTATAAAGAGGCAGAAAAAACGGAAAATGTCAGCGGGAAAATTCACTTTTCTTCGGCTCCCCAAAACGACCCTTAGGCTTCCCGCACTACACACTTAAAAGGTGTCTCCTCATATGTACCGTATATGGTACACTGTCTCAGTGCGCAAGAAACCCAAATCCCCCAAGGGCAAAGGCACCCAGTCTGAGGCGCTCTAAAAACAAGGGAAACGCGTGCCGGCGATTTTCTTTCGCACCGAGGCAGGTGGAGAACCTGTGCGGGAGTGGCTGAAGAGTCTGCCCTCATCCCAGGACAGGAAGCGGATCGGCGAGGATATTAAGACGGTCGAGTTCGGCTGGCCAGTCGGCATGCCCATTTGCAGACCGGTGGGCGATGGCATCTACGAGGTGCGGACAAGCCTAGCCCAGAACCGAATAGCACGGATGCTTTTCTACATCGACAAGCAGGGCCGGATGGTGTTGCTGCACGGATTCATCAAGAAGACGCAGAAGACGCCGGACGAGGATTTGAACCTGGCGCGCCGCAACAAGAATAAGCATCAAAGGGGACTGCAATGAATGTGAAGAAAAATCGCAAGAAAATGGACCACAGTGGATCAACCTTCGATAGCTTCCTCGAAGAGGAAGGAATCCGAGAGGAAGTCGAGGCGGTCGCCATCAAGCGGGTGCTTGCGTGGCAACTCGAACAGGCCATGCAAGAACAGCAAAAGACTAAACAAGCGATGGCGAAGCAGCTTCATACCAGTCGGTCACAACTGGATCGCCTGCTCGACCCTAGCAACGTGTCGGTGACGCTCGATACGATCACTCGGGCGGCACGCGCCCTTGGAAAGCGCGTGATCATTCGCGTAGCCGATAAGAAGGCAGCGAAGCGAGCTTGAGTCGAACAGGCCCGCCGCCGTTCGAGATTACCAGCAGAGGATTAACGCCGATGAAATCAAGGAAAAGCGCGAGGGAACGGACCACATCGGGTCTACAGGGACTCACCGTCCACATGGATGAATGCTGCACCGGTCTTCGCCGTCATTTCGTCCAATAGGTATCTGAATATGCCCGTAAGCCCCATGAATCTGATTTCCAACACCGGCGCGTCTTTCGGAGAGTTAAATTCAACGGTATCGTGCCAGGAGGTATTATCCAGGTCGGCCGGATAGATGTTTATGTTGCCTTTGAGGTAGTTGCTAGGGAATTCACCTGAATCAAATTTGTCCGCCTGCGCCGCCGTGTCAAGTTGCCGTACCAAGCTACTGATCTTCCCCTTTGCCTCGGGAGAAAGCTCTGACGGCTTTTTCAGAGCATGGTAAACGAAGACGATGATTGAGTCCTGTTGCGCTTTGTTTTTTTAAAGCTTCCTTGTAAGGCAGGAGTGTTTTGACGAGCCAAATCGCCTTCTCTTTTTGGTCTGACAACTGGTCCACGGCCTTCAAGGCGGCCACCAACGCGCTAAAATCGTGACCGCGTTGAGACGCGATGTAACCGATCAATGGACTGATGTTCCTGGCACTGTTGTTGCCCACGAAAGTTTGGATTTGAACTTGATTGGCGTCCAAAACCTCCAGTGAAAGGAACTGGTCCATTCGCTCAGGGATTGCGTCAGAGTTTCGTAGTGCTGTGCCATATGCAAATTCATGCGGCGGGAGAATTCCGCCTTGCCCCCAGAATTTGAGCACGAAAATCAAGACTAGGGCCACGACCACTATCACGGCAACCAGTGAAGGCGTGATCCTCATGCTCTGCAGCAGGCTCCTGCCTCGAAGAGGGGCAACTCTAAATCCGTTCCCATCCGAAAATAACTGATTTTTTCACGTCTGCGTCTGCCTGCCGTCTGCCTAGTTGGAAAGAAAACTTAGGTCCAACTTGGGTCCAACAACTGCCAAATTAGGTCCAAAACCGTGTACCGTGACGTAGAACAAAGCTAGACGGACGAACAAAATAGATTTTTTGCAACTGCCTTGGGCGCAGGAGGCCCCCGGTTCAAATCCGGGCACCCCGACCACTCACACTGAATGAACAGACATTTTCGCGATTTTTACGCAACTCTCTAATTGGGGAGCAACTGCTCTTCAGGCAGATTCACTGCGTCTCTTTGTGCGCTCGACTGGCGCGTGTATCGCCGTGCTGATTTGTCTTAATGGCCCACTGCCCACTTCGGCGATCCGAGCGTTATACAAGGGACTTAGGGTTAGACATGGTTGAGACGCTTGTCGATATGTCTTGAAGGTTGGATTCCAGGCGTAGTTTCAGTTTCTGCCAACTCCTATACCCGTATTCCCGTGCGACGATGTACTGGGCGTCGGCAAGCCTTGCAGGGAACTTTCCAGCTTCGCAATCCAACGAATAATGCCGTCTGAGTGCGGCGGCGTCCCGTCGTCGCAAGTCATGTAACAGTTCTCTTGCTTCCTTCCTAATGTCTTCAAGATTTCGTTGAGACGGTAAACTGCGAGACATCTTGACACTCCCTCGTCGCCTCCGCATCACGCTCTACGAAATTAAAGAGTCAACTGATTGATTGGAGTGCCAATGATGACATTCCGCGTAAACGGATGCTACTGGTCAAAAGATCAGTTTCGGAACAGGGGAACCAAGATGCTCGGCCTCTTCTTTCGGTGCCGCAGTCGCCAGAAGACCCTAGTCTACTCGGCTCAAGGCATTACCAACGACAGGATCACCCCAACCATCGTGTCTTTTCACAGTCAATCCGTGTGCCAACCCACCTTCCCCATTCATCCAACGTCTGTCCAGAACTCCGGCGAGAGGACATCACCATGCCACAAAAATCAACCAACGAATCGATCTCTTTCCGCAAGGAACTAATCACTCTTCTCACCGAAGACAACGCCCACGCCGGCTTCGACGCCGCCGTCAAAAACTTCCCCGCCAATCTCCGCGGCGAACGCCCGCACGGTCTACCCTACTCCGCCTACCAACTTGTCGAACATCTTCGTATCGCCCAATGGGACATCGTCGAATATGCCCTCAACCCCAATCACAAATCTCCGAATTTTCCCGACGGCTACTGGCCGAAATCGCCCGCTCCTCCGCACGCCACGGCCTGGCGCAGATCCATCGCCTCCTTCCGCGCCGACCGCAAAAAACTGGTCGCAACCCTGAAAAAATCCGACATACTCTCCCCCATCCGGCACGCCAACAACCAATCACTGGCTTCCAAAACCATTCTGCTCCTTGACCACAACGCTTACCACCTCGGCCAACTCCTCCTGCTCCGCCGCCTGCTGAACGCCTGGCCCGAAAAACAAAAATAGAGGCGACCCGCGCCGTCGATACCCAGCCCGACGCCCGGTCAGTGCCAGGGAAGTCAGATCGTGCCTGTACGGACGAAGACTAAACTCTCCGGGGAGCACGTAAATCGGGACCTTGGTTCAAAAAGCAGCTGCGCCACTGTGAGTTGCCGACTCAATTCTTCAACGTAACGGCATATGTGATTTGGAGTTCCCTGGTCCGGGCCTTGGTCATTTCTTCCATACGGGCGAGGTATGCGGGGTTTTGTCCGGATCCGCTGCCGCACTACGCTCGCTCGGCCGCGCAGTTTGAATTCCGATCCTTAATCCATATTCTCTGAGTTTCGACCAGGCGATCGGCGTCTTGGCCTTCGAGTTCCCTTTTGATGCTCTGATACACGGAATTTAGCCTTGCATCGGCGGTGTCTTTCGCTTTCGAGAGGCAAGCTGCGAGGTCGCCGGTGATTACGCCACCCGCACAGGGAGAATCTCGCTCATTCATGTGTTGCGCTGGGCACGGAACGGCGGTTACAAAGAAAATCAAAAGTGTGAACAAAGCGGAAGCGCACAATTGGGCCTTCTGTTTCCGGGTCATGCCCGAATCCTTTCACGACGTTCGAGGGCCACTTCGGCGATTGCCTGTTATCAGGCGCCGAGATTTGTGAGCGCAAGGGCGAATGGGGAAGGCCGTTCGGGAACGGACTCCTCGCACGTAACATCCTCGGTGCAAACCAGGCGCAGACGCCGAAAAACCTCATCCAGATGAGGTGATAGAGGGTCTCTTTTTCAAGGTCGAGGATGGTGAGTGGCTTCTCAGAAACAGTTCGTAGGAGTTGAATGCTGGCACCCAGCGGGCAGGCAAGGAACAATGCGAGGAATCCCAGCTGGACTGAGGCGCCATTCCTCAGCTCGGTTGCCGCACTCGTTTTGCTGCTAAAGACTTGACGACCAAGCTCTTCAACACCTGTTGGTCTACGTCCGCGAGCTTCTTAATATAGATGCAGCCCTTCCCGGTGGTATGCTTGCCGAGTTTTGCAAGCAGCGCGGCAGCTTCATGAAACCCAGTCATCCCATACAGAACAGTTGCGGCCTTACGCGGCGAGAACGCGATTACAGGCATATCGCCTTCGCGCCCGCTCTCGTACTTGTAATGGTAGCTGCCGAAGCCAATGATGGATGGCCCCCACATCTTGGGCGCTTCGCCCGCCTCCCTTTGCATTAACCTGGTCAGCTCCTTGGCGTCTGCGCGCCTCGATGGGTCCTTGAGGGCATCTATAAATTTCGCCACACTGAGTTTGGTGGCTTTGGTTTTGTTTTCCGCCATTCCAATGGCCTCCCTCTCTGCGCGAGAGGCTATCACGGATTGGGCAACGGCAACAGCCTTCCGCTGTTTTTCGCCCTGGAATCACGACAACTCAAAGATGACTCCCTTGCAGGGAAGGCTGCTCTCCAACTTTCCGATTTGCGTATATCGCGACATGGCCGGTGCGTGTGACCTATACTTCCCGGTGCGCGCGCTTATCCTACGCCGCACCAGGGCAACCCGATCCGACACCAGTGCTCTCGAAGAGGGCTTTATGAAAGCGATTGTATACACACAATACGGGTCGCCGGATGTGCTGCAGTTCACGGAAGTTGAAAAACCTATACCCACGGACGAGGAGGTCTTAATAGAAATTCATGCGGCATCTGTAAATCCACTTGACTGGCACTTTATGAGAGGAACGCCGTATCTTGTTCGCGCAATTGCTGGGTTGCGCAAACCGAAGGTCACAAGACTGGGCGTTGATGTGGCGGGCCGGGTTGAAGCAGTGGGCAGGAACGTAACTCAATTCAAAACCGGCGATGAGGTGTTCGGTACATGCCGCGGAGCCTTTGCCGAGTATGGGTGTACCCATGAAAATAGGTTGGCACGGAAGCCCGCAAACATCTCGTTTGAGGACGCAGCAGCCGTACCAGTGGCAGCGATCACTGCCCTTCTGGGGCTTCGCGATAAGGGACGGATCCAACCGGGCCACAAGGTTCTGATTGATGGCGCATCTGGTGGCGTGGGCACATTTGCGGTGCAGATTGCAAAATCGTTCGGCGCTGAAGTCACTGCCGTGTGCAGCACCAGGAATATGGACACGGCACGATCGATTGGTGCAGACCGTGTGATTGACTACACGCAAGAAGATTTCACGCAGAGTGGGCTGCGGTACGATCTGATCTTGGGTGCGAACGCCTATCATTCGATTTTCGATTATCGCCGTGCACTGAGTGGAAACGGAGCTTTTGTCGAGGCCGGAGGGCGTGTTCAAAGCTTCCCGGGCATGCTTCTAAGCATGCTACTTCTTTCTTTTCTGTCACTGATCGGGAGCAAGAAAATGTGCTTCTTTTTAGCGAAGCTGAACAAGAAGGATTTGGTTTCTCTGAAAACTCTTCTTGAAGACAGAAAAGTCGTACCCGTCATCGACAGGCGTTATCCGCTAAGCGACGTGGCAGAAGCCGTCCGTTATCTCGAAGAGGGACACGCTCAAGGGAAAGTCGTAATAACGGTCGAACATAATCACGACGGTTAACAAAGGGCTGCGTCAGCCTGCCCCTCGGACGGAAGGGACGCTTGGTTGTTCGCGGCCCAAAGTAGTCGAGCGCAAACTGAGCTCTCGCGCCAAATTGGTCGGTACCTCTTCTCCCACTGTTGACTCCTGATCTGTCCTTTACCGGGACTCAGCCGGCACCAGGTTGACGTTCCATGTTGCTAGCGAGGAGCCGGCAATCTTTGAAAAGCTCTTACCACCGCTCGAACTCGTCTCTCATCCAAGGGATTTTCCCAAAGGCCATCCAGTTTCACGGATGAACCAACGATAAAGGCGGCTGCGGATGGATAACTCGCGATGTTCTCTGGAGTGATACCGGAACCAATCAGGGTAGGAATTGTCACGGCTCTGCTGACGGCATTTACTTCGTTTGCGTCCGCTGGCTGGCCAGTGGATACACCCGAGACAATGACGCCATCCGCGAGGAAGAACTCGGCCGCCTTTGCGGTCTCGGCGATGTCTACATCTGCTGTGATGGCATGCGCCGAATGCTTTTTCTTGATATCGGCGAAGATGCGAACGCTCTCGGCGCCGATTGCCCGGCGGTATCGCAGGAGGGATCCAGCGGTGGACTCAATCAGCCCTTCGTCCGCGACGTGGGCGAAAACAAACCCCTCCACGCGAACAAAGCCTGCGCCACACGCATGTGCGATAGCAACAGCCCACAAATTGGCCCCTGCGAGAACCTGAATTCCCAAGGGGAGTGAAACTCCCCGGCGCACCTCGGACCCGACCACCGCCATCGCTGCACCTATTTCGGGTCCAACGGAACCCTTCAAATATGGCCGGTCGTGGGTATTCTCAATCGCCAGACCGTGAAAACCGGCAGCTTCGTACACGCGAGCCTCACGTACCGCCTCCTCTGCGATCACAGCAACGTTCTTCCTGTTTGAAGGAGTACCAGGTAGAGCACCGATGTGTAAGACGCCGATCAGCGCCCGTGGCATACCAAAGAGCGAATTGACGACCCCACGCTTATCCATGTTGAAGAGCGATTGTACCCGAGTTGGTCAGAGGATGTCCTTCCGTGTGAAGGTGATGGTCCGCAAAATCAAGTTTCCGATGCGCGCTCGACAAATCGGCAAGGCCTCTCATCGTAACTGCTACCGGCAACATCCAGGGTATTAATGCCGACTTCGGGGGCAAGGGCGATAATTGTGTGGCACGTTGAGAATTCACGTCGGATTTCTCGTAGGACGGGTGATGACATTGACCAGGAAGGAGCGCGGTTCTCTGCTTTCACGCCAGTCAGACCTTTGGTGCTGACGACTGAGGGTCAATTGGGGTATACCTACGACACAATGTCAATAAAATCCATGCCAAACGCAAGGAGCCAGGCCAAAAGTCAATATGCCCAGAGAATTGATCGGGTCACTGACTACCTTCGTGGAAATCTGGATCGCCCGGTGAAGCTAGCTGAGCTTGCTAAGGTTGCTTGCTTCTCGGAATTTCACTTCCATCGGATTTTCAGAGCTGTTGCTGGCGAAACCCTAAAGAACTTTACGAATCGGCTTCGTCTTGAAAAGGCCGCTCGTCTTCTTCGTTATTCCGGCCAAAGCCTGACCCATATAGCCTTAGATTGCGGGTTTTCGTCATCGGCCACGTTTTCGCGTTCCTTCCGATCAGGCTACGACACTTCGCCAAGTCAGTTTCGAAAAGGCGGCGAGATCAAAAAAAGCAAGATTTGCAAAGAACTGTTCCCGGAAGACAAATATGGTCTCTCCATGAGCGCGGAAGAAAAAAGAGCCGCATTTCCAGTCAGATTGCTCAACATTCCCGAAAGGCAAGTCGCTTATATTCGGGTTACGAATGCCTTCGAACTGGACAGAGTACTTGCCGCCCTCAAGAAAGTGATCGAATGGGCCAAAGCCCAAGATATTTTTTCGCGAGGGATTCTCTTCGGAATGACCGTGGACGATCCACACGTAACCCCAAAGCATCTTTATCGATATGAAGTCTGTCTCGCGTCGTCTTTTCCCTTCGAGTGCGGGGAAGGCATGTCGAGATTGAAAATGCCAGCCATGCGTTACGCCGTCATAACGGTTTCCGGCGATATCCATAAGGTAGCTACGGCTTGGGACTACCTTTACAGAGACTGGCTCATCAACAGTGCCTACGAGCCCGAGCATGCGCCAGCACTTGAGATTTTCCTGGACAAAGAACGCGCGACGGATTGGTCGCATTTTGAATTGGAACTATGCCTGCCAGTTCGGAGAGCGGCAGAGATGAGCAGTTGACATAAACTTTATCTTGGTCGTGCTTTCATGGAGTACTTTAATTTCGCAAGTAGATCGAAACAAGGGACAATAACCGTGTCACCGGGTAGGGGAGGAATTTATGATCAACGGAATTGGCGGCGCTTTTCTCTTTTCTAACGATACAAAGAGATTGGCAAATTGGTATCGCGAGTGCCTCGGAATAGTTCCTGAGGGCGAGGATACCGAGTGCAGTTCAATCTATGCATCGTTCGAATATAGGGATCTTGAAAATCCGGAGATCAAGAGAACGATAGCGTGGGCGATTATGCCCACTGATCAAGACATTAAGGACAAGCCACGAACGGGTAAGATTAATTACACGGTGAAGGACATGGGAGAAGTCCTCAGCCATCTGAAGAATAAAGGCGTCACCATCGAAAAGACCGCGGAATATCCCTACGGAAACTTTGCGTGGCTCAAAGATCCGGATGGCAATCAGATCGAGCTTTGGGAACCGTCCAAGGAGTGAATTGTGATTTCCGGTTTGTGAAGCCGCGATGGCACTCACAAAGGGCAGCTTCCTGGCCGAACGGAAAATCTGATGACCGCCGGGAACCTACGCTCCTGCTCTCCCTGCCAGGCCTTGCCGCTGCAAGGAAGCGCTCTGCCTCCCAGAACAGAAATCGTCACCCATGATGCCCGATACGCCGGCGGTTGGAAATGTGTGGCTTATAGTACCGGCCCACCGCGAAAGTCTGGGTTTTGTGATACCCCTTGGGGGGTTTTGTCGTTAACCGGGGCCCCGGCGGGGTATATGATTGGTCGCGAAAAACGCCGATGCAGACCTCTCGATTGGAGAAGGCTCGTGGCACCTTGCGGGTTGCAATTGCGATACTGCCTGTGCTCCTTATCGCTGGCTGGTGGCTTACCAGAGACCAACCTCTGGCGCCACGCCTCACGGGCGCAGGTGTCAACATATTCATCACGCTTTGGTTCATCTTTCTACTCCGTAACACGAAAAGTCGCATTGGTGCTGGGTAATTTGGGCAATCAGGCGAGTCCCTGCTTCTTTGGTCATGGCTTTGTCGGCTTTACGTAAATGCATGGATGCTTCTCTCCGGCGGCGATATTTATTGGCCATGAATAGCTTGAATCACCGCGATGCTTTGACAGAAATCCCCACGAAACAGGTATCAGGTATTTCGGGATTGTCTTGGCGATTCGGTATTGGCGTTGGAAACGAAATTCGCACTATCGGGAAAGTGTGGTCGGAACGGTCGCGGGACGAACATTCCTGAGGTTCTCCTCAAACGGAGGGTGGTTTAGATTGGACTACACTTATGTTTTTGACGGACAGCTACACTCGGGGAGTTTCGCAAATGGGTAATGCCGAAGAAAACTTCAACGGCAGCGACAGACCCGGACACGGTCGAATTGCCCAAGCGATTCCCAGACAACGCGCAGATTCAGGTGAGAGTCGACCCGCAACATCCGGACCGATCCGTGGCTGATTTGTCGATGGAATTTGTGCTGGTCCGGTCAGACATGAATCCCGTAGGTTTTTCCTAACTCCGATTTGCCAAACCGCCCATCTGGATACGATGAGCTACATGTCCGAGAAGCGCGTCTGCCGGGACCTAGCCGAGTATTTTCCGAATTGGGAACAACCCGAAAGTTGAGCAGTTGGATCAACACTCCGCCGTTAGGAAATAACTAGCTCATCGACTGACAGGTGGTTTTGTTGCAAGGATCAAGATGAGCTCGCCCAACAGATTCGAGCTTCGAGCCATCAAAAGTGTGGTTCATGTCAGCCGTCGGGCGTCACACCTGAAGTCCATCCCATGACCAGTGTGGAATGCTGAGGCCATTAGGCACATCCTCGGCGAACTGGTGGTAGCGAGACATGGTTGTCGTGGTCGCCCAAGCGAAGTAGTCGTGCAGAACTTTTCGCAGTGCGGCGTCTTCGGCTAGTCCCACATCTGCAAGAGCCTGGTCGAAGCAGGCGATGGCACGGCGATCCATTTCGCCGTGCTCCCCGTTGCCGCTGTGCATCTTCACGACGGAGGTCTCGTCGCCATAGGAGTCGGAATACTCCCTGGGTCCACCAAGTGCCTCTGCCCAATAAGCGGCGAGTCGCTCGACATGCTGCGGGTGGAAGCCGTGGCTGAAGGCGTGCCCGACCACGTCGTCGGCTATCACCCGACAATGCCAGGCGTCGGCAAGACGACGCATGCCGTCCATTCCACCCGCTGCCTGAAAGACAGTTTGCATCCCTCTATCATGACAATCGTCCCGTGTCGGCGCAAGACAATGGCCGCAACAAAACAATTTCGCAAGGCAGCAGTGGAGTCAGAGATACGAAGCATCAAAGAAACAGCCAATGAGTCGGCAAACCATCCATGCAGGCGCTATGGGCCAGATGTCCGCGAACCGCGTTTGAACGTAGTCGCCGGTCGCATGCTATGCGCCTCACCTCATGCCGTAGGGTAGAGCTTCTAACCGCGATGATTGCTTTTCCCTGATTTTCCCAAGCCAAGCAAAATCAATCGCCTGCAAACGAAGAAAGACCCAATTCCCATAGCCGCCAGATCGGTGCAGCCACTAGCCGCAACCGCTAGCGCCCACCTTCAAACGGCTCTATCGAACGCGCGCGGAACACCCCGCCCGGACTTCGCGCTTTTGTGAAAACGCGTCCCCGATAGAGCACTGACGTTAATCAGGGATGTGGATTCGGGGGTTGCCGTCAACCGCAAGCAATCGCGATCACTTCCCGCAAGCCGGCGGCCTCTGATGCCGCGGCCTCCGTCGTGACGGCTCAGGCTCCTGCCCAGGTTGCGGTGGCACTTTAATCGTCATGTTCATGAGCAATTGTTTAAGGAAGCCTGTCTGTTAAACCATGCATCCGGCTGCGATACGCGCCGCATGGGGAATCCTCAATTAGCGCTGGCGTCATGGTTCAGAGATCCGGGAAGAAATCTGGAACTCCAAAACCCACACTTGACAACGACGGATAATCCACTACCATATGGTTGTGAATCAATTAGACACAACATTTGCGGCTCTGTCTGATCCGACCCGCCGGGCCATGATCGAACGACTCTCCCATGGGCCTGCCTCTGTGCATGGATTGACGGAACCGTTTGCACTTTCGCAGCAAATGATTTCAAAACATATTGCCTACCTGGTGCGGGCGCGGATTGTGATCAAGACCAAGCGCGGAAGAGAGAGCGTGTGCAGGCTTAGGCCAGAGGCGATAAAGACGGTCAGCGACTGGGCGATTAGCTATCGCCGATTCTGGGAAGAGAGTCTCGACAAGTTGGATGCGGTCGTGAATCAAATGAAAAAAGAGGAGGTCAGAGATGACAAAAAGCACAGTTGACGAGAAAGAACGGATGGTTGTCACTAGAGTTTTTGATGCCCCACGCGCCTTGGTTTGGAAGGCGTGGACAACCCCGAAATACGTGATGGAGTGGTGGGGGCCGAAGGGTTTTACTGCGCCTGTTTGCGAGATGGATTTTCGCGTAGGAGGAAAATTCCTTTGCTGCATGAGAACGCCGGATGGTAAGGAGTTCTGGAACGGCGGGGAATACCACGAGATTGTTCTGCACGAGAAGATCGTTTACTCCATGTACTTTTCCGACGCGAAGGGAAACAAGGTTGAGCCTGCGCACTATGGAATAGAACATGAGGCCATAGCCGATGCGCACGACGTGGTTATTTTTGAGGATTTTGGAAACGGCCAGACGAAACTCACCCTCATTGGAAATGAAACCATGGAACAAGCAAAAACCAGCGGGCAAGTCGAAGGCTGGAATCAGATACTCGATAAAGTTGCCGCAGTTGTTGCGGGGCTAGCGCGGGCGAGATAAGAAGTTGAAATATTAATGATCGTCAGGCGCGAGAGATAGCTAAGGCTGACGGCGGAGGCTCAGTTGGAGCGGGCTTCTCGTCGCTGGCCGAATCGTCGCCTTTCCCCCTAAGTGACCATTGGCGCAACTGTTGCCTTCAGGCCCATGCGCTCAGCGACCTGTGTTTACCGAATTCAACATTAGTCCGTTGAAACGCGCTTGTGCTTGGACTTCAGACCTATCGCCGATTTTCTTGTCACTGTTTCAAGTAACGAAGCGCGACACACCCTGATTTAAAAGGCTTTGACTCAACCAGTTTCAATTGCAATTTCTCGGGGAGGTTGACGCCCTCCATCAAGCGTCTACCTGCTCCAACAATGGTTGGCATAACAACAAAACGAAATTCGTCAATCAGGCCAAGCTCTATAAGTTGTGAGGGAATGCTTACACCGCCGACCAAAATATCTGTGCCCTGTTCTTGCTTTAGTTTAAGTATTTCGTCGCGAAGGTTCGTTCGAACAATTCTCGTATTTTCATCTTCAGCGCTGGCCAATGTTCGTGAAAAAACAATCTTCTTCTTGGAGACAAAGGTTTGAGCAAATTCGATATCCGCCTTTGTCTCGGACTGGCTTTTTGCGATATCCGGCCAATAAGGAACCATCAATTGATAGGTTTTACGCCCATAGACGAGCAGGTCAAAATCGCGCAAGAGGCGCGTGTAATGTTCAAGGACTTCAGCATCGGGGGGTGGATTGAATTTGGTATGATCGCAGCAGCCATCCAGCGTAAGGTTGATTGTGTAAATCAGCTTTCTCATTGATTGTCCTGATTTCCAGTAGAGCCTTTCGTTATTCTGACATGCACTCTAGCTGGGTTTCGGTTGTTCCGCTAACGGAAAAGTGTGGCGTTATAGATTCGAGAACAGAATCTAGCACGATTTGGCGCTAAGTCCCGGGCGAGTTGGGAAAACGGCAGAGTTCCTCATGTGCAGAAACAGACCGAGCGGCGCGCGGCATGAGGTGAGTTTTTACTGCAGCAAGAATCTTCTAGGGGGCAGCGTGAGTAGCGGTCGAGAGGCGCATGGAAAGGAGAATCCTCGAAAGTCCTATGCGGTGGGTCTGCGGACCAAATCCGCGTCTCTAGTCCGAGGCAGCTCCCGACGGATCACGATTATGCGGTTTCGACCCGCGAATATCAGAGTAATCAACCGTCGCAATAGCCGCCTCGACCGCGACTTGCGCTGCCTTCTAAAAGAGAAGAGAAACAAAAGCAGAAAATCATCGCAGTACTTGACTGGTCATT
Source organism: Candidatus Acidiferrales bacterium (assembly GCA_963842585.1). Classification (GTDB taxonomy): domain Bacteria; phylum Acidobacteriota; class Terriglobia; order Acidiferrales; family UBA7541; genus Acidiferrum. The sequence continues at coordinate 1,060,406 of CAWJHG010000002.1, read as the reverse complement.
CCATATCAGGACTTTACATGGACGATTAGTGCGTTTTGATCCTTGTACCAACCAGTGAACCGCACGCGGATCATCCAGAAGATCAGCAACACCAGCGAGGACAATTGAGGAAGAAACAAGAAGATCAGCGGAACATGCACTGTATTTGGGAGTAGCCGTGGCAATCCGTTGGTGAATGCTGAACCTGCCGCCAGAGTGAGCCCCAAACACATACGCCAAAGATGCCGCCCAATGCGTCGCCTGCCTGTAACGCCCCCGGCCCGGACTAACCTGGCGTCTCCGATTGCGGCCATGGCGACCAAGAACGTAAAGCTGTATATCGCGACGCGGACAGGACCTTCGAGGGGGACGGCACTTTTGAAAGAGGGCTCCAAGCCTGTGACTAACTGAAAGCTCAGAATCGCGAAGGGCACGCAGAGGCACAGAACGACAAGTAGAGCGATCTTCTCCGGGATGCCAACAGACTGCTCTTTGCGTCGGACCGTCATCCAGGCTGTCGCCACAAGATAGATAGTGAAAGTGCCGATGAACAAATTTGGAATCTGCCCAGGAATCGCTATGGCGAGATAGTCCGCAAAGACCGCCATAGCAACCATGGACACGGCAAACAACGTTCCCGCCACCCGGTGCGCGCGTGCCCCTTTGCGGGAGGACATAGCAATTATTCCTGAGAACAGCGCGATCGTGCCTGCAACAACGTGAAAAATGAGAACCAGATTCGTCACAGCCGAACTCTCCCTTGAGATGGTACCTTTGCGGGGCCGCTTTTGTTTCGAGCCCTGTCACGGACAAACTGGATGAAATCGGGGGCAGGTCAGCTCATTCGCCGGTACCGAGGTCGTTCCTAAGTACTGGGAACCACATGTACGGTTTCCGACAAACCAGGCACTTAGAACTGCTTGAGGGATTCTATGGCCGGGAGCCTGAATGGTCCCTTCTCATCCGCAATGGCGTGGACCTCAAGTTCAGAAAGTTCTCCGTCGCGGGCGTGAAGAATCACTCCTACTTCGATACCTTCCGGAGTCGTTCCCACAAAATCTGCCAAGATTTCCGATGGCGCTGTTTTTCGTTGGTCGCGGCCTCCTAGCGCCAAATCAATCGTGGGACAGCCACAGGTGCATGTCCCAACTACGCCGAGGCCCGAGAGTTGTCGCGAATACGTTTTAGCATCCTCACTGCCGTTGGCTATCAACCATTCGAGAAGGGTACGCTCTTCTTGAGTGAGGGGTCTCCGTTCCGGTCTAATGAAGGAGGTCATGTATCAACCTTCGCCGCTTCAATTCTGCCAGAAGAATGCTGGGAGCAACATGTCAGATTAGGAGTTATGGAGAGCAGGGTGACAGCGCAGGAGGAAATGCTGCGGTGCATTATGAAAGACGTTCGACACTGAAGCGGTCGGTGCTCAGTGGGCAGAGGCAAATTTGGGCCATGCGTTTGAGTGGCCTGTCAGCCCCGGGCTAAACGCTTCCGCATCAATGGGAGCAACCCGATTCCGGTAAGCATAAGGGCCAAGGAACTCGGTTCTGGGGTCGTAATAAATCCAGTATAGGTGCCAGTGAATGTGCTAGTAGTCGGACTGGTTCTCGTGCTCGTGCCCGTGGTGGTTACTTCGCCAGTATCTCCCGCAAAGGCCCCGGTTCCTCCGATGATCGTATCGAGCGCAGTGTCGTCGCTCCCCATTGCCGTCAAGGTCCCCGTCTGGGAAAAGGTGCCGAACAGGGTTCCTTGGGCAAAGACATCCGTGAATGTCCCGCTTCCAATGAACGTAGTCAGACTGGTGAAGGTGGTGGTACCCGTGTGCGTCTTCGTGTAGGCCCCGAACGTGCTGTCGGTCCCGGAGCCGCTGAAGCTCGAATCAAACACAATAGGGTTGGAAGTGGGCGTGATGGTGGAGTTCCCTGTGAGTGTCCCGGATACCGGTGTCGAATCGGCTCGAGCCGACAGGGCAAGACCGCCCATCATCACGAGGGTAAGTAGTGAGCGAATCATTGCGGAGCCCCCCGGGCATATACACCAGCCCAGACTACTCCAGCTGCAAGATTACTGCCGATCTTTCCCTGCTGAGACTAAACCACTTGGGAAATACCAGGCCCTGCGCCTCTGCAAATTACTGCAACTTTTGAGCACAGGACTTCCGGTAGAGCGCTCACGCGTGTGACGGAACCAACGAGCCTGACCCGTAGGCGCGCCCCTCATAGTGATCTGCGGCCCGCTCGTCAATCATGAATCAGACTAGTACTCCTGGTTAACTTTGCCGTTATCGGAAAGGTGAAGTCCTGGTACGGGACTTCACAGGAACTGGCTCGTCTATTCGGGTAGATCGTTTGATTCATGCCTACGAAAATTAATTGTTCCTAGGTTTTTCCCATCCAGCTGGAGGATCCAGGTTTCGGAAAAAGTATTCCAGGTGCGGAAAATCCATAACGACGAGGGACCCGTCGCATTTAAGCCCAAATAACTTGTCTGCGGCAGGGTTCACCTGGTAAGCCTTCCCGCAGACCAATGGCGGCGGGGCTGTCTTATTTGTCCAACCACTAGGCGGTACCCCATAGGTAATTAATCCACTGATTCTGCCGCTGGTTTCAAAATTATCCGGCTCCGTCTCCCAAACGAGCTCGTTGTCATGCATGTTATCCCAGCGATAAACGGAAATTCCGTTAGGACTTACTCCGCCTGGTTGGGGGCACGTCGATTCGTTGGAGAGACAGAGTTGGACGGTATCGTAGTTCTTACTCGCAGCCAGGTACCAATATTGCCGCCGACAGCCGACCAGCAGTGAGGCAAGGCAAACGGCCAGGAAAAGTGAAACAGCCAAGCACGCATTTTTCGTCCGCATTGAGTCTTCTTTTGCGCGGGTTGTATCAACAACCCGCTGCCCGCCGACCTCTTGGTATAAAGTCTACGCACACGGTGCCTTGAGGCGGAAATGAGACTGTGCTCCCATTGTCGTAACATTTATCATTACCGCCATCCTTCAACTCTGTGAAACGCCGAAGCCGGTAACTTGGATTACTGGGCTGGACCTTACACAGGACCTAACGCAAATTCTGCAATAACTTCCAGGTCGCTGACTGTCCGCCCGGAATCGGTGAGAGCCTACAGGTCGAACACAAACAATTCATTGGAGATGGTCACCTCATCGGTTCATCGCCAGGTGAACCGCATACTTCCTCGTCTTGCTATGCAATCGGGCGAGTCGCCACATTTTCTAAGAGTGCCGGGGGAAAGACCGATGTATCATTCAACAGCTCGCCTGCATACGTGACGTTCACCGCGCGAGGAATTGCCGGGACCGAGGAGCGGACCTTCCGAGATTAGGTCACCCAAAAGTGCACGAAATCCCATGGAAGATTGGCAAATGCGAACAAAGCGGCCGCTCCGAGGACCGGTGCGCGAGGAAGCGGGGCCGACACTCAAAAACTACATCACACCCGCCGGGTTGCAACGTCTGAAAGACGAGCATCTGTTCCTACTGAGTCGCGAGCGGCCCGCAGTGGTTGAGGTCGTAGCGTGGGCCGCAAGTAACGGGGACCGCAGTGAGAACGCCGACTACCTCTACGGCAAGCGGCGGTTAGGCCAGATCGATTCGCGGATTCGCTTTCTCACGAAACGCATTGATGCGGCCGTGGTCGTCGATCCCACTGCTCCGCGGCCTGGGTCAGCCGCTACGCGCGTCTTCTTTGGCGCAACCGTGACCTACAAGGACGCCGCTGGCCTCGAACACGTCGTCTCGATCGTAGGCATCGACGAGGTGGACCTCGACCGCGGCTACATCAGCTGGCGCTCGCCTCTGGCCAATGCACTGATGAAGGCGAGCCCCGGCGATCGCGTTAACCTGCGCGCACCAGCAAAGACGGAACGTCTCGAGATCATCGAGGTCGAGTATGCACCGATTCCGATGGATGCTTTCCGCGAACCGCTAGGAGCTCAGTCGGCGCCCAAGATCGAACGCTCCTAGACCAAGCCGCCCGGACGTATTCGGGCGGCTTGTCATTTTTCATGGATCAGTCGTTGTTAGTGTTTCCAAGGCTTGCCTTTCGGAGGAATGGGCAAAGTTGTGGAAACAGCCGGAGCTACATTCTCCGTTGCCGCTGCAGGAGTCGTCGCTGGCTGCTGGCAGCCAATAACAGTGTTGTTCGTCCCTTGGTTGAGAACCGTTGTACTTGGACTTTCGCACACGACTAAGTCTTGGGTTGTATTGGGGTCGAGATAAATCTGCGCATTGCCCACAGTGCTATCGACCGTGAAACCCCCAACGTTGTTGCTTATCACGGTGTCGAGGGTAGTGCCCCACAAGCCGATCCCGTCGAATCCGTCCGACCCAGTGATAGTGTTATTCCAAGCGGCAGTGCTCTTGGTGTAGTAAATACCAAAGCCCTCCGACAGATTGGTTTGCACCTCCACGGTGTTGTTCCACACCGCTGCTTGTATGAACGTCGGAGTTTCGTCGTAGAGGTACATACCGTCGGAATACTCTGCGGTCCCTATGAATTTATTGTCATGAATCAAATAACGGGATGGGCTGCTTGGTAGAAATGGTACCCAATTCGGAACAACCCACATGCCGGCGCAGGTACCGGAGGACTCATTATAGGAAACCTCAATGAGCGAGTTCTCTGAAGCTTCTAAGTCCATCCCACCGCAGGTATTTTCAACGTGATTCCCTGTCGCGGGCGAACCACCAATGATTACCTGGGCCGAGTTACTGAACGCGTCCTGTGAAATGCCCCATGAAGCGTTGTTAACGTAGCTGTTCCGTACGGTGAACGATCCGCCGAGGAGGTACCAGTCGTAGGGAGCCGAGCTGCGTGGGAATATGCCAGAGTAGTGGATACCGTTGCATACACTGTAGCCATAGTCGGTTGACAAAGTGCTGGGTGCGCCTGTCAGGCGGATGCGATCAATGGTGACGTCGGTGGGGCTCTTGCCCGTGAACACCAGGGCGTCGAGGCACGTCAAGCCCGCGCCACTGGGTATGGTAGCCGGCACCCATGGGAGGCTGATGGCCAGGTCCGAAACGCTAATGTTGCCATCCACAAAGGTGAACAAGTCGGCCCAGATGCAAGTTGTGAGGTTAGGCTGGCATACATACCCACCAACAGCGCCCGGGTCGCTATTGTACAGCTCGGGAAGGGCTTCGATGGTTGTGATGTCCATCCCCATCCCTTTGAACGTTCCCTTAAAGTTGTAAACGAGAATTTCCTTAGTGAGGTATTTCCCGGCCTGCAACTGCACTGTGCAGCCTGGCCCTTTTGCTACGCACGCTTTCAGCGCAGCCTGGATATTTGCCGTATCATCCTTTCCGTTCGGTGGTGGAACTAAGATGGTCGAGCTGCCTGCGCTAGCAGCGGTTGGCAGAATCAAGAGCAGCAAGAGTAAGCAAAGAAGAAGCGCAAGCCAAGGACCAGCCCGCGCCACTCGGCAGTTCATGTTGGGCATTTAGATTTTCCTTTCCGCGACAATCTGCTTGCTGGAATTACTTACTTGCGTCAGGGATGGAAACGATTCGCCTCCGGTGGAGTTGCGTTCCTGGACAGGGTTTGCTCTTCGAGAAGGCGACAATGGCCAGAGAGGAAGTACACTTCGACCCCGGTCAGGAAGTGTGACTCCCAGGGAGGTCAATGGCAGGCTATTACTCCAAAGCGAAACTCAAGTATGTATCCACAATCACCTTGCCTCGCCCAGATGAACACTTACCCGTAAGTTTAAGGCAAGGCCGTGAAAGCCCCAGGAAATCTCAGTGCTGTATCGGAAGAGTGAATTGGTAAGGTGCGGACACGAGCAGGGCTGGTTTGCGCGCTTTCGATACAGCGACTTCTATGCGCAAGGCCAAATTTCTCGATAAATAAAGATTGCCCCCCGATTGTCATTATTTACAATAGACGCGGTTTGGTGGCTCGCATACAGTCTGGGGTATCTGGAGTTTCAAAGAACGGATCCTGGGAGGAATTTGTGAAAAGCAAAGTACTATGTCGTGCGGCGTCTGCATTCTTGTGCTTTCTGGCTATCGCAGGCTGCGGCGCTTCTTCAAAGGTCGAGCAAGATGCGAAGGAGTTGGAGACGTTTGAAACTGCTAAAGACGCGTACATCTACGCGTACCCGTTGATGACGATGGAACTGACACGTCGTGTCACAACAAATGTTGTCGCGCCCGAGGGCACTTCTGCGCCTATGGGCCAGTTCGCCAAGCTGCGCGAATATCCAAACGCTTCGTTTAACGCGGTTACCGCGCCGAACGCAGATACCTTGTATACGGTAACGTGGCTGGATGTTTCCAAGGAGCCATGGATTCTCAGTATTCCGGACTTAAAGGGGCGCTACGCTTTGTTCCCGATGCTTGACGGCTGGACAGATGTATTCCAAGTACCCGGGAAGCGCACCACCGGAACTGGCGCACAGAAGTATGCCATCACCGGGCCGGGCTGGAGCGGAATGCTTCCGGCTGGCGTGACCGAATACAAATCTCCGACAGGGATGGTATGGCTCCTTGGACGCATCTATTGCACAGGCACGCCCGAGGATTACAAAGCAGTGCATGCGCTGCAAGACCAAATGGCCGTTGTACCGTTGTCATCATACGGCAAACCGTATACGCCAACGCCGGGCACTATCGACCCATCCATTGACAAAAAGACTGCCGTTCGCGACCAACTCAATGCAATGGATGGCGCTTCATACTTCAAGCTGTTCTCCCAACTTTTGAAGACGAATCCGCCGAACGCAGACGATGCACCGATGGTTGCGAAGCTGGCGAAAATCGGTATTGTTCCCGGCCAAGATTTTGACCCCTCCAAACTCGAACCGAGCGTAGCTGCTGGAATCGCCAAGGCTCCTAAGCCAGCACAAGACAAGATTGCGGCGTGGTTCAAGGAAGGACTCGCGGCAGGAGATTCAAAGCTCGAAAATGGCTGGGTGTTCACTACCAAGACCGGACTCTACGGCACGAACTACATTCAGCGTGCGACTGTTACTTGGTATGGATTGGGTGCAAATCGGCCCGAGGACGCGGTTTATCCCACCTCCGAGGGTCCAGAGATCCTCGCCAAATACAACGGAGCCAACAAATACGTTCTGCATTTCGATAAAGGCCAGATGCCGCCTGTAGATGGCTTTTGGTCTGTGACAATGTACAACGCAAAGTATTTCTTTGTGGACAATCCACTCAATCGCTACAACGTAAGCCAACGCGATAAACTCAAGACAAATGCCGACGGCTCTACAGATATCTACATTCAAGCCGACTCACCGGGCAAAGACAAGGAATCGAATTGGCTGCCAGCGCCAAAAGACGATTTTGTCTTGATGATGCGGCTGTATTGGCCAAAAGGAAAAGCACCGTCCATTCTGGACGGTTCGTGGAAGATTCCGGGCGCGAAAAAGGTTGGGTAGAACAGGGCCGAAGGGGCGTGAGCAACGCCCCTTCTTTGTTTCCCTGATTATCATTGGGAAGTAACTCATGGTCCCGCAAAGCGGAGACTCCTCCTAGTACCTGCAGGCCCTGCCCGAGCCCGCGCAGCCGGCAAACTGATACCTAATTCGGACACTCAGCGCGTTTATTAGGACTTCGTGGTTGAATCTGCGCCCTCGCCAGCAGCAGCCTGCCCATTTGCAAAAACTCCGCCACCAATCCCGCAGTGTCGACTCCGGATCTCGTCGCGGCACCAATTTCCGTTGCGAGCCAGAGTGAGGTCGCAAAGTCTGCGCAACACTCGAAACAATCTGGTTCCCTTCTTCCCTGGAGCTCAAACAATTCCGTATGACGCTCACAAGTCGCGCACTGCAAAATAGACCGCTCTGCACTGCCCTTCGCATCACGTCACAGTGACGTCCCCTCAACCGTCGCACTTTGCGCGCACAACGGGTGGCTCCCTCCCATGTTAGAGGAGCTTCAATCAAGGGTCTCTAAGCGTTCCGTTAGGTTCTCGAGAGCCCAACGCATAATCCAAGTGCCTGATAATTCACGGAATCCTCTTCCAGGAGTAGTGCAGTCCGGTGCCACGCGTTTTGTGGCTAGAGCTCGCACTAGCCCAAGGCGCCGCAGTTACTCTCTACCCCAGCAGCAGACAATTTCCCAAAGGGCTCTTATTTGAAATTCTAGTCCCTCTTTGGATCTCGACCGCTCCGCACTTCCGGTAGTTGCTGGTGGGCGTCCGATTAGGCTCGGCAACGGATGCAACATCGCCCTAACTCTTTAGAACGAAAGTAGTTCCCCGAAAGCTGGCCGGGCTTCCCGCCCAGGCCAAGGTCCTCCGTTACAATTTTTTACAATCGTTTGCTATGGCTTGACACAATTGGGTCACGGGGTCTCTATATTCCTGATGAATCGCGGTTGGCTGCTGCCAAGAGGTTTGCATATGTCCAAGAAATGGCGAGTCACGGATCGAACTCGCACGCTTCTGACCCTGGAACTGGCGATCGTCCTTCCGGCGGCGGCCTTGATGGGTTTCAGCATCTGGAATCTCAAGCACATCCAGCACAACCAGTTCGTCGAAGCCGCCATGCAGCGGGATTTCAACGATGTCTTGCATTACGCGCAGAAGGAAAGCTGGAAGAGGGCCTACAACATGGTTCTTCCCATCCGCGCGGAATTCCCTACCCCAGACGATCGCACCAACATCAAGGCCAAGCTTGAGCACATTCTCTTGGAACATCCCGAGTTTGCTGCTGCGGCATTCTACGACAAGCAAACCGATACGATGGTGACCAGCACGCAACCCGGCCAGGACGACATCATCTGTGGCTTCACTCAGGATGAGATGAACATGGTTGCGAAGTGGCTGCCTGTAGGGGCGCCCACCATGGTGAGCGACCTTCGCAAGTATGAAGCCGAGAACGAACTCGTGATGTTCGAGGGTGACTGGAAACCGACCCAGCATGCCTATTGGAACCTTGCCTACTTTGTTCCTTCGGGCGTTGCTAAGGACCGCGTGGTCCTCGGATTGGTGGCCTTTAACCCGAACTATCTGCGCAACACCTTCTTGCCAGCAATCATGAAGGATGTGCTGGCCAGCAAGAATGGCATGAAAAGCGAAGCCAATCCCCCGGCCATGATCATACGGCCTTCGATGGATGATGAGCCTTGGATCACTTCGGGAAACTGGGATGGCAAGGCAGAATGGGAACGCCCTTTTCCTCCGTGGATCTTGCAGGGCTTAACCATGGGGATCAAGTACCAGGGCGTCACGGTCGCGCAGCTTGGCAACCGGTTTCTTCGTTATAACTACATTACACTCGGTGCCCTCTCGATTCTCATGATTGGCGGAATCTGGCTTACCTACCGGAACGTGAACAGGGAAATGAGGCTGGCACGGTTGAAATCGGATTTCGTTGCCAACGTGTCACACGAACTGCGGACACCCCTGGCACTCATCCGGCTGTATGCGGAGACTTTGGAGCTCGGACGATTGAGTGCCAATGAAAAATATCAGGAATACTACCGAATCATCCGCGAAGAGAGCGAGAGGCTGACAGCGCTGATCAACAATATCCTGGACTTTTCACGGATCGAAGCCGGTCGGAAGGAATACGAGTTCAAGGAGACGGATCTGCCGGAGCTGGTCCGTTCGACTCTGGAGTCGTACCGCTTCCAGATCGAGCAACACGGTTTTGTGTTCGAAGAGAATATTTGCCCCGACATCCCGCCGGTGAACCTGGACCGCGAAGCAATCGCACGCTCGCTGCTGAACCTTGTAAACAACGCGTTGAAGTATTCCAAAGACCGGAAGTTCATCGGGGTCAGCCTGTACCGGGCGAACGGCTCCGTAAAGCTGGAAGTAAGCGATCACGGCATCGGTATCCCGCCGACGGAGCAGGAGAAGATCTTCGAGAAGTTCTACCGCTGCGGGGATCCGCTGGTTCACAACATCAAGGGCTCCGGCCTAGGGCTCTCCTTGGTGCGGCATATCGCCCGGGCTCATGGCGGCGACGTCAGGGTGGAGAGCACTCCGGAGGAGGGCAGCAGATTTACCATCGAATTGCCGCTGGCGCGCGCGGCGCAGAACGGGACGGCCGTGCTATGAGAACGGCAATCAATGGACTCGGGCCATCTTTCGAGAATAAGGTTCGGCATGAGGTCGGGAACAAGGGAGAGGTCATGAGCACGAAGATCCTGGTGGTTGAGGACGAACCAAACATGGTTGCTGGTCTCAGAGACAATTTCGAATACGAAGGATTCCAGGTGATTACGGCGCTCGACGGCGTCGAGGGACTGGAACGCGCTCTGAAGGAGTCACCCGACCTGGTGGTGCTGGATGTGATGATGCCCCGGATGAGCGGGCTAGACGTTTGCAAACAACTGAAGTCCAAGCGTCCGTCCATCCCTATCATCATGCTGACGGCGCGGGGACAAGAGGTGGACAAAGTGGTGGGCCTCGAGCTTGGGGCTGACGATTACGTCACCAAACCGTTCTCGATCCGCGAGCTGCTCGCCCGGGTGAAGGCCGTTCTTCGACGCACCCATACACTTCCCAAAGAACAAGACAGTTATAGCTTTGGCGATGTGAATGTAAACCTGAGGAATTATCAAGTCATGCGCGGAGGTCAGCACGTGGAGTTTTCGAGCAAGGAGTTCGAGCTGTTGAAACACTTTCTGTGTCACTCCGGAGAGACGTTGAGCCGCGACCGGTTGCTCGACGAGGTCTGGGGCTATGAGAATTTTCCGACTACGCGCACGGTGGACGCGCACATCGTCCGCCTGCGGCAGAAGCTCGAACCGGTGCCCGAGCAGCCCCGCTACTTTCTGACGGTGCATGGTGTGGGCTACAAGTTCGTGGGGTGAGCAATGATGCTGCACTTTATGCAAACAATCCCTAATCTCGAAGCAGAAACCGAGCGCCGGGACGCCGGGGCAGCCGAGTCACCAGATTGCGGGGGAACTGACCGTACCGAGCAGGTGCGGTTGCTCGCCGAAGAACTGCATGCCGTTCGTCAAGCGCATACAAAACTTCAGCAGGCGGTTTTTGAAGCGGCGCAAGTGCAGCGAACGTTGTGCGCGCCGCGAGAACTGGATTGGGGACAGTTCGAAATTGCGGGTGAGGTTTTTCCGGTCCGGCACTTGTCCGGGGACTTCTTCAAAGTCATGAAGCTCGGTTCCGCACTGGGGCTGGCCGTCGGCGATATCGCGGGCAAAGGACTAACCGCCGGGATTTGGCAGGCTCACGTGATGGGTCTGGTGCAACGCGCGGCGCGGAAACATGCAAGCCCAGCCGCCGCGGTCGCCGAGGTCAATCGGGAACTCTGGCAAGATGCTGCAGCCCCTCCCTTAATGGCACTTTTTTGGGCCCGAATGAACCGCAAGAATGATCTGGAGTACTGCAATGCCGGGCTGCCTGCGCCACTGCTGGTCAGACAAGACAAAGCAGTCGAGTTTCTGCAGGAAGGCGGCCCTATGTTGGGTGCCGTGCAAAACGCCGAATTCAGGACCGGAGAAATCGCTTTTCATCCGGGAGATATGCTGATTGCTTACTCCGATGGCGTGACCGAGTGCCAAAACACACAAGATCAGGAATTCGAAATGGGCCGGTTGACCGCCGCGGCAACCGCGCTCGCCGGCATGAACGCCAACAAGGTTCTCTTCTCGTTGCTGGGAGCGGTTCTCGATTTTGCCGATTCCTGTTCGCCAGGCGACGACCTGACGCTGCTGGTAGTTCGCCGCCACGCCGATGTGAATATCGGGCGCCGCGGTGCGCGCGTTGAAGGTTTCTCGGGTGCTGACCGCCGGGCAGCTTTGGCTAAGTGGCGGACGAGCACGAGTCCACGGGACAGAGTCCCGAATAAGTGAACTGCCGCACTCTCGGGGTCCGCAAGTAGCTCTTGGCGGCTCGAACGTTTGGGGTGTGCCCAGTCACCTGATAGGAAACAGCGATGGGAACCAATTGCACCTCAATTCCAGAATTCAGAGATACAAACCGAATAGGTCGCCTCGAAACAAGGCGACAGACCACTGCCAGAGGAAACATGCGTAGCGCAAAAGGCAGCTACGAGCAAATCGAGATGCTCCGTCCCCGTGTGAGCGATGAGAACGGGTGCGGTTCGGGTCGGGTCGCGCAGGAGTTTCTGGGCTCCCTCTACGTCGATCACCATAGGCATGTATTGCAAGTCTGTCGCCGCTTCTTTCGCCGACCTGAAGATGCCGAAGACGCGGCGGCGGAAGTCTTCCTGAAACTATACAGAGTTCTGCACACCAAAGATGAAGATCGCCCGTTTCGTCCCTGGGTGTGTCAGGTGGCCGGGCGACACTGTATCGACAAACTGCGCGAACGGAGGAGCGAGACCCGCGCGCTCGTCAGCGGTGTGGATATGCACGCGGTCGAGGATGGGTCAACGCCTTCAGCACTGTCCCGGATTTTGCAGGAGGAAGCCAGACTCGAAGTGCGAGAAGAGTTGAATCGTTTGCCACGCTATTACCGAATCCCGTTGATTTTGCGCTACTACAAACGCATGAGCTACTTAGAGATTGCGCGCACGCTTGGTCGTGGACTGCCTGCGGTGAGAACTATCATTTTTCGCGCCAAACGCCGGCTGCGACGGAATTTGCAAGCCGGTGACCAGGCGGTTCGTGACATCGCGCCGACGCCAAGTCAGTGAGCCCGGCGGACCTATCGCGGTTCGAGAACCAGGAGTTGGAGCTGGCTCGGGACCGCGGAGCCACGCAGCTCCTTGCCAGCTAACCACTGCGCTGCCACTACGGGAGTGCCTCGTTGCGACTGCTCGTCCGTCGCCAATCATAGGCACACGCGTGTTTACCGATCTGGCTTGTTTCAAGGACCTGCGAGAGCTCGTGGCAGGAGGCCGCCGGGATGACCTCGACTCCGACGACCTCCTGCTCTCTGCCCGGGGTAAAGGGGTTTCTTCGCATCGCCATGTGCCGATAGGAATCTAAACGTCAGCGGTGATCTCAGGGCGTTGCATTCGTCCCATCAGACCAATGGCCGACTGGAATCATGAACTCGGTTATCGGCTCCGGGGCGCCCTTAAATTGTGGATTCAACATTACCGGGGAGCCAGGCAGATCCGCACCCCAAATCTTGGGATCGGTCAGGGGAATGTAAAACATTAAATGGGGAAGCCAATACCCGGCGGAGTCGTTTAGGTAGCCTTGGCTCGACATCATGTAGCACATTGCCCCCGGTTCCAGGGCCGGCAGTTCTCTCGTCTCGAATGCCTTGATTCCATCGATAATCTGAGCTTTGGACAGTCCAGCCAATACCAACTCGGTCCTCTTGATCGTGAGTGGCAGAATGGATCGCACTGCCGGTGGGTTGAAACAGATCGGACCCCGCATCTTGGGGTTCCAGAACTCCGGGAAGTCGAATGGAGACATCCATGATCGCTCTACGACGCACACGAAACCGTTCTTGCCCTTAATCGCCGTTTCGTAGCCATGTCGTCCAAGGATCAAGACTCCGGCATCGCCCGAAATGGAGTCCGGAGCAGCACTCCGAGCCAGCTTTATCTCCTGGTTCCGATCCGGCATCAGGTATTGTTCGAGCGGGGCCATGCTCGGGTACGGTACTTTGGGGTCTTGAGCTCTTGTTTCCCATGCCGCACAGAACAAGACGACCAGAGCGATGCTCCCGAATGCGCTCGTCCTCACTCTGTTCCGCTCCATGACTTCTCCTGATCCTGAAGACGTCGGCCTCGATACGGGACCACCCCGCCCTTCCTCCCACAACACGATTTCGCCTGTCACCACCGGGCCTGCCATACAAAATGAATCGTCCCGCTTTGTAATATATATTGATATCAACCTACCATGTACCGAGAGCTCTTGGCAAGATACGTTGATATCCATAATATTTGTCTATGGTCACCGTTGCGAACCCTACCTTTGAGACAACGCTGCAAGTCCGCGACACCTGCCTCTGTCTTCACGTGCAGCGAGCTGCCAGGGCGCTCGCACGGCGCTTTGACGATGCTCTGCGTCCACTCGGACTGACCAACGGGCAATTCTCGCTCATGATGTCGCTGAACCGCCCGGAACCACCAGGGATGGCGGCAGTTGCCTCCCTACTCGGCATGGACCGGACCACCTTAACGGCCGTTCTCAAGCCATTGAGGCGCCGAGGTTTGGTCAAGATCACAGCAGACCCTTCCGACGGTCGCGGCCGTCGAATGACCCTGACGGCAAAGGGGCAAAAGTTGCTCGCGCGTGCCGTTCCAGTCTGGAGAACTACCCACGCCGCAGTCGAGGCACTTCTGCCCGATGGCTATTCAGATCGCTTCCGGAACAGTTTACGGGCACTCTCCTGATCATCCCCGGTGGTCACGAATCGTCTCGCCGGTCGGGTGTTCAGCATCGCAAACACCTGGTGGGCAGTTTGTAGAGCAATGAAACAACGCTCCAGGCCCGAATCGTAAGTTTCCGATTTGCATCCAGGATTCCGCTTGTAGATCGGGTAACCGGATGTCCGGTTTTGGTTGCCTGATTTTTGGACTGTTTTCCGTCGAGCCACTGCAAGTTGACGTATTCGTCTTTGGCTTGCTTCAAGACGGGGAGGTCGGGGTCAGCGGCCTTCCACTGCGTGCGAGATGCGCCGAGCGCCTGCCAGGCAGGCACTTCCGGGCTGGCGCGGATGGAAATTGTACCTCCGGCTATCGCGAATCCGCCTGGGTATCCAGACCCCGGAAAGACCCACGCGGCCACGGCAAGAAACACGGGTCCTGCACACCGGAGCATTCGCGGCCCGACGCGGACTGGCTATTTCAGCGTGATTTTTCCCCGCAGCGGGAAGTTTTGCGACGACCCGCCCACGTAGAGCGTGTACTCTCCCGGCAACAGTTTCCACGTGTTCGTAGTTTCGTCGTAGACCGATAGGTAGTTCGGATCAATCTCGATACTCACTTCCTTCGATTCGCCGGGACCTAGGGAGACCTTGCTCCAGCCAACCAGTCGTTTGGGGGGCTCGCCGGAACCTTCCGGCAAAGCGGCATACACTTCCGCAACTTCCATACCTCCGCGCTTGCCCGTGTTTTTCAGCGTAAAACGCACGACCACCGGAGCCCCCGGTGCGAGCTTCAAGCCGGAATAGTCGTAGGTGGTGTAGGAGAGCCCATGGCCGAATGGAAAAAGGACCGGCTTGTTTTCGGCGTCGTACCATTTGTAGCCGACCTTCAGTCCTTCGTCATAATGGACTGCAAAGGTCGGCTTGGCTTCCCCGGATTTCATGACCGCTTCGAGGCCCAGTTGCTCCGGTGTGGGTCGGCTCAGCTGGGGATGAGGAAGGTCTGCTTCACTGCGCGGAAACGTGATCGGCAGTTTGCCGGAGGGGTTGATAACGCCGAACAGAATATTCGCCACGGCATCCGCCCCCTTGCTTCCCGCGTACCAGGCTTCGACGATGCCGCCGACCTGGTCAGCCCAGGGCATGGTAACGGCCGTTCCCGATTCAAGAATTACAACCGTGTGCGGATTCGCGGCCGCGATCTGTTCGATGAGCGCATCCTGATTGCCCGGCAAAGACAGACTCGGCAGATCCATGTCTTCGCTCGCCCACTGGTAAGCAAAAACAAGGGCGACGTCTGACTTTTTCGCGAGTTCCACGGCGTCAGCCGGATTTTCGCCGGATTGGAATTGAACTCTGGCGCCGGGAGCCCTGGCACTGACCGCCTTCAAGGGCGAAGTGGGAAACCAGACTTGGCTCTGCCAAACCGGCGGCAAACCGCCTTGGGGATCCACTTGCGCCGACCCGCCGCCCGAAATCATTCCGGTGGCGGCATGCGGCCCGATCACCGCAATGGTGTGCAGCTGGCTGGAATCGAGGGGAAGGATTGCAGCCTCATTCTTGAGCAAAACGATGCTTTGTTCCGCCATGTGTTGGGAGACGGCAAAGCCGCCTTCCACATCGACGACACTCTTCGCGACCGGAAAATCGATGATGCCGGCTGAAAATTCCGAACGGAGGATACGTCGCACATGCTCATCGAGCTCGGAGACCGGGATCTTTCCCGACTGTACCGCCTGCTTTAGTTTTTCTCCGTAAAAATCATCCAGCGGCTGTTCCTGATCAAGGCCGGCTGCCGAAGCCTTGACGGTGCTGTGCGTAGCGCCCCAATCGGAGACAACAAATCCCTTGAAGCCCCATGCTTTGCGGAGAACATCGGTCAGCAGATAGCGGTTTTCGCACGCGTAATCACCGTTGACAGCATTATAGGAACACATCACAGCGGACGGCGCTCCGATTCTGATGCCGATCTGGAAGGCCAGTAGGTCGCTTTCGCGCAGTGCGCGCATCCCGATTACGGAATCGACTTCGTTTCTCCCGCTTTCCTGATCATTCACTGCAAAGTGCTTGATGTCCCCGAGGACATGCTGCAACTGCTCACACCGGATGCGGTTCCCCACGAGCGTACCTGCAAGAATTGGATCTTCCCCCTGATACTCGAAGGTACGGCCATTGCGAAGCTCCCTTGCGAGGTTTACGCCTCCGCCTAAAGTCATGTTGTAGCCTTGCGCCCGCAATTCCTTGCCGATGAGCGCGCCATATTGACAGGCGGCCGAGGGGTCCCAACTGGCTGCGGCGGCAAGATTTGACGGCAGCGCCGTGGAATAGCGGCCGTTTTCCGCACTGCCGCGCACTCCGTAGGCCGCGTCGCTCATCTGGATCATGGGGATGCCCAGGCGAGGGACGCCCAGAACGAAACCGGCGCCGCCGTTGCCGAGGTGAGCATTCGGTCGCGGCGGCCCGGGCCAGTCCGCCAGCCCGTTGCCGTGCACCAAATCGATCTTTTCATCGAGTGTGAGTTCTTTGAGGACCAACTCTGCGCGCTGGTCCGGGGACAAATTGGTGTCCATCCAGGGATGCCTTGTGGCAGGCGGCGCGTTTTGCTTTGAGGAATCCGGGCCGGCAACCACGGGCCAGACGCCAACCAAGAGGTTCGCCGTCAAGAGCAGCGCCGTCAGAACAGTGTGGATCCCACTAAGCCTTGATCGCATCAGAAACGCTCCCGGAATGTAGAGTCTGAAGCTCCCATCATAGCTGCATCTCGCTCGTGGATAAAGCGCTTGAATATCGATATTCCACGGGCTCCGATGTGAGCTCGGCCATCCTCGGGAAAGCCTTTCGGGCGTTGTCCTTCCAAAATGGAGTCCGCTCCATCTCGGGCGGCGGGAGTTCCCTTCCCGGTGGTATCCGGGGGTTCTTGACAATCACTCTCGGCATGTATATCTACAGAGGGTTCCCGGCCCCCTTGAAAGTTCACGGCACGCCCATGCCAGGACCTGTGGCTTGGCGTGAGTCCAGAGGATGTCCTCTCCGCCTCAACTATCCTGGCCGCAGGCCGGCGGGAATTGGTAATAACGTACAAAGTACCCGCAGAGGATCTGCCATGACCGGTCGTGAGCCAGGGAATGCGGAAAGCCGTCTGAGTCGCGGCATTTGGCGAGTCATTCTGGCCTCTTCCGTGGGCACCATGATCGAGTGGTACGACTTCTATATTTTTGGCAGCCTGGCTATTTTTCTGGCGCCGAAATTCTACCCTCCTGGAAACCAGACGTTCGCCTACATCGCCTATCTTGCCACCTTCGCTGTCGGCTTTATTGTCCGGCCGTTCGGCGCTCTTTTTTTTGGCCACATCGGCGACTTGGTCGGACGCAAATACACCTTCCTGGTCACCTTGAGCATCATGGGCTGCGCCACGGCCCTGATCGGCCTTTTGCCGACTTATCAGACGGTCGGTTGGTTTGCTCCGGTAACCCTCCTGGCGGTCCGCGTCGTTCAGGGCCTGGCGCTCGGGGGCGAATATGGAGGAGCGGCCGTGTACGTGGCGGAACATTCCCCGGATAAGAAGAGAGGGTTCCACACCAGCTTTATTCAGGTCACCGCCAATTTCGGATTTCTTTTTTCCCTTCTGGTTATCCTGGGAACCCAGGCAACCATGAGTGCGAAAAACTTCGCGGAGTGGGGCTGGCGCGTACCGTTCCTCGCTTCCGTACTCCTGGTTTCGATCTCCCTGTACATCCGGCTGCGCATGCAGGAATCACCTATTTTCAGCCGGATCAAGACCATGGGCCTGACTTCCGCGAAGCCGCTGGCCGAGGCGTTCACTGTTCGGAAGAACCTCAAGAGTGTGTTGATATCGCTTTTCGGCGCCACGGCCGGGCAAGGAGTGATTAGCTACACCGGCCAGTTTTATGTGCTGCTGGTATTCCTCGAGACCATCCTCCGGGTGGACCCGAGGCAAGCGAACCTCATCGTCGCCACCTCCCTGCTTCTTGCTGGACCGTTCTTCACTGCCTTTGGAGCGCTTTCCGACCGCATTGGCCGGAAGTGGCTGATGATGGCAGCCTGTTTCTTGGCGCTGGCCACCTACCTGCCGATCTACCATGCCATGCAACGCGCGGCGGGCAATGACGTGGTGGCTCTCAGTTCGGTCGACGATCCGGTCACGCACGCGCCAAAACTCACCGCACAAATCCGCGATCAATCCGGCAATCTCTTGCCAGCGCCTGTGGCCACGCACCCGAATGTGCCGGTGCTGATACTGCTGGTCTTCCTGCAGATGATCTACGGGTGCATGATTTACGGCCCCATTGCCGCGTACCTGGTTGAGGCCTTTCCGGCAAGAATTCGCTACACCTCCGTTTCCCTGCCGTACCACATTGGCAACGGGATTTTCGGCGGGATGGTCCCGCTCGTCGGCGTTTATATCTGCAAAGCAACGCACAATATCTATGCCGGACTGTACTATCCCATGCTTGTCTCGGGCATCACTCTGGTCGTCGGCACTTTTTTTCTGAAAGAAACCCATGGAGTTCGCATCTGGGACGAGTACGACGGGTCGCCGGAAACCGCACGCGCTCCGGATTGACGAGAGAACTCCGGAAGTAGGATGATGCTGGCTCTGGCCCTGGACTGGATGCGGCCCTTCGGCATCCTGCCATTCTTGAATGACGCGCCGCTCTGCGCGCCTTGGCCAAGGGCTTGTGAATTCCTCAATGTTCACTGGAGAGAGTGCCGTGGCTAAAACCCTCGAAAAAAAACGTTCCCAACGGAAACCCGCCGCCAAGAAACAGGGCTTGACCGAAGCGCAGATTGCAGTCCACTGGAAGGAAGAGGAATACATCCGTCCACCTGCGCGTTTCATCGCACAAGCCAACCTGAACGATCCGCACATTGTTGACCGCTTCGGCGAAAAGAATTTTCCGGAATGTTTCCGTGAGTACGCCGAGCTTCTCCATTGGGACCAATACTGGCACACCACTCTCGACACGGAACATCCCCCATTCTGGAAGTGGTTTGTGGGCGGCCGGCTGAACGCCTGCTATAACTGCGTCGATCGCCACCTTTCCAAGTGGAAGAATAAGGCTGCCCTGATTTTTGTTCCGGAGCCCGAGGACGAAAACCACGTTGTCATTACCTACCAGGAGTTGTATCGGCGGGTGAACGAAGTCGCCGCCCTGCTTCAGGATTTTGCCGGCCTGCGCAAGGGCGATCGCGTCACCATTCACATGCCCATGATTCCCGAGCTGCCCATCACCATGCTCGCCTGTGCCCGGCTCGGGGTCATCCATTCGGTCGTCTTCGGCGGATTCTCCGGTGAAGCCTGCGGGCTGCGCGCCGCCGATTCCGGCAGCCGCGTCCTGATCTATGCCGATGGCTACCACCGCAACGGCCGCTGGGTGGATCACAAGTCCAGTGCCGACCTGGCCGTCGAGACTGCCAAGAAAGAAGGTCAGCAGATCGATAAGGTGCTGGTTTGGAAGCGCTATCCCCACAAGTACACTTCCGACTCCCCGATGATCATGGAACGCGACTTCTTCATCAACGATCTGCTCAAGGATTACCGGAACAGAGTTGTCGAGCCAGTGTCGATGGAAGCCGAAGATCCGCTCTTCCTGATGTACACGAGCGGGACCACAGGAAAACCGAAGGGCTGCCAGCATCGCACCGGGGGTTACCTCGCCTACGTCGCCGGAACCTCCAAGTATTACCAGGACATTCATCCCGAGGACGTCTACTGGTGCATGGCGGACATCGGCTGGATCACCGGACATTCCTACATCGTCTACGGTCCGCTGGCGCTTGCAGCCACTAGCGTTCTCTATGAAGGCGTGCCCCAGTATCCCGACGCTGGTCGCCCCTGGCGGATTGCCGAACGCCTGGATGTGAACATCTTCCACACGTCTCCGACCGCCATCCGCATGCTCCGCAAAGCGGGCGCCGACGAACCGAAGAAGCACAATTACCACTTCAAGCACATGACCACAGTCGGTGAACCGATCGAACCGGAAGTTTGGCGATGGTATTACGAGGTGGTCGGCAAGGGCGAAGCGGTTATTGTGGACACCTGGTGGCAGACCGAAACCGGCGGATTCCTGTGCACCACCAAACCGGCACTCGATGCCATGAAGCCGGGCAGCGCCGGGCCCTCCTGTCTCGGGATCTATCCCGCCATCTGGGATGAGGAAGGAAAGGAAGTCTCCGCGGAATCCCACAATGCCGGCAACATCTGCATTCGTAATCCCTGGCCCGGCATTATGCAGACCATCTGGGGCGACCCGCACCGTTTCGTCAGCAACTACTACAAGAAGTACAACAGCAATCCTCAAAGCAAGGACTGGCGTGACTGGCCGTATTATGCCGCGGACGGCGCGGTTCTGCCGGCGGATGGTTATTACCGGATTCTCGGCCGGGTGGACGACGTCATCAACGTCGCCGGGCATCGCCTCGGAACGAAGGAACTTGAGTCCGCCTGCCTGACGATCCACGAGATCGCCGAGGCCGCCGTGGTCCCGGTAGTCGATGAAGTGAAAGGCCGGGTGCCGGAAATCTATATCTCGCTCAAACCGGGCGTGCTGCCAAAGAAGGCCGTACTCGAAAAAGTGGTTTCCACGATCGAGACCATGATCGGAAAAATCGCGCGTCCAAAGCGCATTCACATTGTCCCGGACATGCCCAAGACACGCTCCGGGAAAATCATGCGCCGCGTTTTGGCCGCCATTTCCAACAACATGGACACCGGTGACATCACGACGCTGGCAAATCCGGACATCGTCGGACAGATTCGACAACTTGTTCAGGGACGGGAGATCCAACCGCTGAACGAAGGCCCTGAGGATATCCGGCGTTTCGGCGAGGAAGCTTAATCGCTATTTTCAGCTACATCGGGTTCTTTCCGCCCGTTCGGAGCGTCCAGATATGATCATCTCCTGGCGACCCGGGGGCCGTCAGGGACTACTGCGCGGCTTCTCGCCCGGAGCCTTGCGTTGCTCTTGGCGCGCGATGAGGGTGGCTTTTTGGCCCCGGTTCGACGTCCGGGGTAACCCTGCCCGGTCTTCGGCCTGACCTTTCGCGAGAATCATTGCTCGATTCAACCCTGGCCGAGAACGTCGCGTCGAACGATAGGTCGCCGAGAGCGAACGCGAGGTCTTTTGAAAGAGCGCGAGACCCTGTGCAGTAGCTGTCCTTATTGACAGAGCGTGGCCGCCTGTTCCCGCATTCATTCTCTCCCGAGATGACGGTTGGCGCGGAAGCCGCCGCTGTTGGCATCGCCTCTACTCTTCGAGCGTAGAAACGTCGCCGACGTCCTTACCAAGTTCCTGGGCCTTCAGCAACCGGCGCATGATCTTTCCGCTGCGCGTTTTCGGAAGCTTGTCCGGAAAGGCAATGTCGGCGGGCACAGCGATGCCGCCGAGCACGTGCCGTACGTGGTCTTTCAGCTTTACTTCCAGCTCCGGTGAAGCTGCGTGGCCGACGCGCAGGATCACGAAAGCCTTGATATTCTCGCCCTTGATTTCGTCCGGCCGGCCAATGACCGCCGCTTCCGCGACCGCCGGATGGCTCACCAGCGCTCCTTCGACGTCCGCCGTCCCGATCCGGTGTCCGGCCACGTTCAGCACGTCATCCGCCCGACCTACCACGGTGAAGTAGCCCGCTTCATCGCACAGCGCTACATCACCCGTGGTGTAAACATCCGGCACCTTGTTCCAATCGTGGGCGTAACGTTCCGCGTCTCCAAAACAGGTGCGATACATGTGCGGGAATGGCTTCTTCAAGACCAGCAGGCCGCCCTTGTTCGGTGGCATCTTGTTGCCATGCGAGTCCACGACTTCCATCTCCACGCCGGGCAGTGGTTTTCCTGCCTTGGCCAGGCGCGCCGGAAAGTGCGGCAAGGTGCCAATGCACGGGCCACCGGTCTCGGTTTGCCACCAATTATCCGCCACGAACGCCCATTCGCCATTTCCGCAGATTACGCGATAGGCCCATTCAAGCGCTTCGGGATTCAGTGGTTCGCCCGCGACGGAGAACATCCGCAGGCTCTTCAGGTCGAAGCCTTTTGGCAGTTCATCGCCGTGCCGCATGAACATGCGCACCGCCGTCGGGGCCGTAAACATCACCGAAGCGCGGTACTTTTCCACCAGTTCCCAGACAATGGCCGGGTGCGGATAGTCGATTGCACCCTCGCGGAACATGGTCGTCGCCCCTGCCACCAAGGGTGCGTACACAATGTAGGAATGTCCCACGATCCACCCGATGTCGGAGGTGCAGAAGAAGACGTCGTCGTCTCGAATGTCCCAGAAGCGCGTCATGTGGTAATAGGTGCCCACCATATAGCCGCCATGGACGTGCACCACGCCCTTCGGCTTTCCGGTCGTCCCGCTGGTGTACAAGATGAACAGCGGGTCTTCCGCTTCCATCACTTCAACCGGGCAGTTTGGCGATTGCTTGGCGATCAGTTCGTAGAAATCCACAGCATGAGACGCCCCCAACTCGATCACCGGCTTGATGCGCCGGTACACCACCACGCTCTGCACGATTTCCAGACCGGAGATCGCTTCCTCGACGATCGACCGTAAACTTACGCGCTTTCCTCGACGGAAACCGATGTCCGCCGTCAGGATGACCTTGGCCTGCGCATCTTCGATCCTGCCCCGCAGTGCCTGCACGCTGAATCCGGCGTACACCACCGAGTGCACCGCGCCGATTCGCGCGCATGCCAGCATGGAGGCGACACCCTCCACACACAGCGGCATATAGATCACCACCCGATCGCCCTTCTTCACTCCCAACGATTTCAACCCGTTACCGATTTTCCCCACCAGGTCCAGCAACTGGCCGTAGGTGATTTGCTGCTCGGTGCCATCTTCATTCGTAAAGATGTAGGCGACCTTGTTGCGCCTTCCCGCTTTCACGTGACGGTCGAGGCAGTTGTAGACGATATTGCAGCGTCCCCCGAGGAACCACTGGAAGGTCGGGTAGTTCCAGTCAAATGTTTTGGTCCAGGGCTCGTGCCAGTGCAGTTCCTTGGCAATCTCCGACCAGAAGGCCTCTGGATTCGCAATCGAGCGCGCGTATTCGGTCTCGTAATCCTTCATTCGCGCTTCGCGCTTCTGGTGGTCCGGCGCATGGAGTTCCCGCTCGCTGTGCAGCAAGTGGTCAATGTGCTTTTCCGACGGTTTGACTTGTGAGGACATGCCTCCCCCCGTGATGCGAAAGATCGCACCTGAAGAGGCTCGAAAGGAATGGGCCATCATCGCCCTACTCATTGTTGGTGTCAATGACCTGCTGCCATCTGTCGCCGCAAAATGAGAATGTCCGGTTTGTGCAAAGTAGAAATGTCCGGTTCCATGGGAGGCCGAGGGGCCCATGGAACCGGAGCGGATCGCTTTGAATCAACGAGAACGGGACCGATTGAGAGTGTTGCACCAGGTACAGCAGAGGCAGCTGACACAAGTAGCGGCATCGGTGCGGCTGAAGGTGACCGACCGCCAGGTACGGCGGATGCTGCTCCGTCTTCGCGAACAAGGAGATAGCTCACTGGTTCATGGGCTGCGCGGTCGGCCCTCGAACCGCAAGCTGGCGGCCCGCTTGGAGCAGAAGATTTTGGCGCGCCTGCGACAGCGGTATGCGGATTTTGGACCGACGCTGGCCGCGGAGCACTTGGCCCAGGAGGGTTTCGCCGTGAGCCGGGAAACGCTGCGGAAGTGGATGACCAAGGCGGCCTTTTGGCAGCCCCGCTCCCAGCGGGTAAAGGCCGTGCACGTGTGGCGGGAGCGCCGAGCCAGTTTCGGGGAGCTGGTGATGCAGGACAGTTCCCCATTCCGCTGGCTGGAGGACCGCGGGCCGGCTTGCCATCTGATCGCGCTGATCGACGATGCCACCAGTCGCATCTGGGGGCGGTTCACCGAGCACGACACCACGGAAGAAAACATGCGCACCCTGGCAGGATGGTTGCGGCGCTATGGACGGCCCTTGGCCCATTACACCGATAAAAACAGCATCTTTTGCAAAGCCGGCCCGCAGCCCGTTCCGGAACAGCTGCGGGGAGATCCGTCGCGCACGCAGTTTGGGCGGGCGTTGAACGAACTGGGGATCGAATGGATCGCGGCCCACAGTCCGCAAGCGAAAGGGCGTATCGAGAGGCTGTTTGAAACGCTGCAGGACCGGCTGGTGAAGGAGATGCGGCTGGCAGGAATCGACAGCCTGGAGGGAGCCAATCATTTCCTGGAGATGCGCTTTCTTCCGGATTGGGAACAGCGGTTCACGGTGGTCCCGCGGAATGCCCGCAATGCCCATCGACGACTGGGACAGGAACAGCGCCTGGAAGAGATCCTGAGTGTGCGGGTGGCGCGAAGGGTGGCCGAGGATCACACGGTCAGCTGGGATGGAAAACGCTGGGGGCTACTGCGGGAAGACGTTTGTGCCGGGCTGCGTGGAGCTGCAGTAGAGATCGAACGGCGGCTGGACGGAAGTCACTGGCTGCGCTACCGGGGCCGTTACCTGCACCTGCGAGACTGCCCAGAGCCGGTGCGGCCGCCCGCAAGTCCTTCCGGCCTACGGCCTTCAGGACTTGCGGAACAAACACCGAAACCCCAAAACAAAATCAAAACCAAATACCACGTGCCTGCAGAACACCCTTGGAGAAAACCGTGGAAGCGGACATTTCTATCTTGCTAGAAACCGGACATTTCTACTTTGCGTTGACATGACCTGCTGCCATCGAAACAGGGCTCGAGTCCGTTCTGCTCCGTCCAGAGGGTGCACGTCGTTCATGGAAGAACATGCAAAAACAGCTCTTCGAAGATGGGGTACCTAGTCAGCATCCCGATAGACGACTTTGCCGCCAACCATAGTCAGGAGTACTTTGGTTTTCCCGATGCTGCCATGCCCTACGGTGAAAATATCCTGCGATAGCACGGCAAGGTCCGCTTCTTTTCCCGCTTCGAGCGTGCCCAGTCGATCCTCGGAAAACCGCGCATAGGCGGAGCCCAGCGTGTATCCGGCCACGGCCTGCTCGACGCTGATCCTCTCCTCCGGCACGTAATAGGTTGGCAAGCCCACGGCTCCGGCCTGCCCCGCCCCATCGAGCAGTCCTCCCGGAATACCGGCAGTCGCGGCTGAATGCCACACCTGCCGTTCGACCGCTTGCTGCATACTCACGAAGGGGTCCGGCGGCCAAGTGCATGGCCAGTCACTGCCGAAGGCAAGTTTGGCCCCGCTCTTTTCGAGGCTTTCCCAGCGGTCGGTCGGCGTTTTATCCTGCGCATCGAAGTTGGTTCCCATCTCGCTGCAACAAAAGCTGGGTTGGGCGCTTACTACCACATCGAGTTTCGCCAGACGGGGTAGATCCTCCTCGGAAAGAATGAGGGCATGTTCCATACGGAAACGCCGGTCGCGCATTCCGTTGGTCTTCTCTGCCTGCTCGTAGGCATCCAGGATCAATCGAGCCGTATCGCCGCGCAGCGTGTGCGTCATGATCTGATAACCACGTTTGTCCAGCTCGAGCACCAGTTCTTTGAACTCATCGGGTTGATAGGTGAGCGGTGGAATCAGTCCGGTACCCCCATCGGCATAAAACTTCACGAGGTTTGCAGACACCCAGTCATCGTGATACTGCGTTCGCGCTTTCTCGAGGTCGGCAAGGAATTCCGGAGTGAGGTGATGGTTGACCGCCACTGCTCCAAAGGAGGTCTTGGTACGAACGGTCAGCTTTCCCCGGTCGCGCAGCGCCGCATACAATTCAATCTCCGGCAGGCTCCCTGTTGCGTTTACCACGCTGGTGATGCCGAAGCGGTTCAGATACTGGGTGGCCTCTCCCAACATCTCCAGTTTTTCCTCCTTGGTCAGTTGTGCCCACACCGCCCGCTCCATCAATTCCATGGCAGCTTCGAGAAGCACTCCGCTCGGGTGGCCGCTCGCGTCGCGAATCACATAGGCTTGTTCCGCGGCATTGGCGACCGGCCGGTCTCCTATCCCGGCCAGTGCCAGGGCTTTCGCATTCACCCACAGTGCGTGCTCGCTCGTATGGTGAATAACCACCGGGCGATCGGCAACCGCCCGATCTAGGAGTTCATGGGTTGGCGCGCCGGGGAGCAGAGTGGCAAAGTCCGCCCTGCCGAATAAAATCTTGTCCTGGGGGTGGCTGCCGGCATATTCCTTGATTTTTTCGATCAGCAGGTCAGATTGATCCGGCGTGATACTGGCTGCGGGCGTGGACAGATTGAAACCGTGGAGGGCCGTGGCTCCCAGCCACAAATGGGTGTGGGAGTCTGAAATGCCCGGAAGGACCGTTCGCCCATGAAGATCAATCACCTCTGTCTTGGTCTGCCGCAGGGCCAGGATCTCCTGGTCGGTTCCGACGGCATCGATGCGCGTTCCCGTTACCGCCAGAGCCTCTGCCCAAGGCGCTTTGGGATTCCCCGTATAGATGTGTCCATGCACCAGCAGGGTATCGCTCGAGAGCAACGTACTTGGCACTACCAACTCCGCCAGCAACAAAAACAGCCCCGCGAAGCATCGAAATAGGCTCATCCTCAGCTCTCCTTCTGGTGGCCGAATTGTACATTGGATTGTTTTTGCGAGACGGAAAAAATCGAGCCTGCGAGAGCGGAAGCTTCCCTCTTTTTGTGCCAAAAACAACCCGCCATCGGGTGAGGCGGGAGAATTTCCGGTTACCGCCGAGTCCTGTTTATGGCTGCACCGTTACTTGCGGAGTCCCGCAGCTTTGCTCCACGGCTGCCTTCACGTCGGGATCGAGCTCGGCGCCGCGCCAGCCTTGCGCCGAACAGACTTGCCAGGCTTCCAATCCCAGTGCTCCGCGCAGGTCCGTGCCCATGAGATTGGCCCCATCGAGCTTCACCTGCCGCAGGACCGCTCCGGCAAAGCTTGCACCGCGCAAATCCGCTCTCGAAAGATCGGCTTCGAGGAAAATTGTGCCCTTGGCTTGCGCTCCGGTCAGGTTTGCACCTGCCAATTTCGCCGCCGAAAAATCCGTTTGTTCCAGCTTGGCCAGCGAAAGAACCGCCTCTTCCATCTTCGTGTCGCGCAGGTCCGCGTGCGACAACTCCGCTCGTAATAAATTCGCCTGTCGGAGGTTTACGGAATACATCGTCGCTCCTGCCAGATTCGCCGTGGCCAATGTGGCCCCCTGCAGGTTGGCGTACGACCAATCGGCGCCCCGGAAGTCTCCTCCGTTAAAAGTCGCTCCTTGCGCATCCGCACTCACCAGGTTGGCCTTCTCTGCCTGGATATGATCCATCTTCGTCGACCTCAAATTGGCTTCACGCAGGTTGGCGCCCCGAAAATCGGAATCCGCCAGGCTGCTTCCTTCAAGATTGGCCTTCCACATGCGCGCGTTGGCAAACGCAGCGTGATATCCCTGCGCATAGCGTAGGTTAATTTCGTTTAACCTCGGCCCGTTGGCGTCGTTGCCGGCTCCGGAAGCATTTGCGGCTTTTTCGCGCAGCAAGGAAACTCTTTCGTCCGTCAGGTCGGCATACGGCCGGTACCCGACAGACTGAAGAGCCGTCGCCGCCCATCGTCTCGGGTCGCCCCTATGCACTTCGGGCCGCAGCGAAGGATCTCCAGGCAGCCCGCGAATCACCCCGAGCGACATGAGAAAGAACACCATTCCCGCAAGCACCGGCACTCGCATGGCGCTCCATACATCGCGAAGAAATTGCGGTGTGCTTTCTTCGGTCCAATCACCGGGGCGCAACACCCGCTTAACCACGCGGGGCAATCCGCATCCCGCCGCGCTTGCCACCGTCAACAGAAACACATGCAACAACGTCCCGCGATAGTCCTGCATCACCAGATAGCGCAGCCAGAAACAGAACAGCACCGCCGGGACAGCCCAATACGCCAGCAGCATGGCCACATAACTTTCGAGCATGCCCAGCGCCGAATGCGGTTCGCGGGTCCAGCGCAAGTGTGGCCGGATCGGGCCCATCAGGTACCAACGGCCGTCGTTTTCGAGTGTTTGTCCGTCAGGGAAAACCGCCGGCATCGCACCCATACTTCCCCACAGCCGCAGTAAGAGGAACTGCAGCCGCAGGTACAGGGCGGTCAGCAATAATGGCGCGCCCAGATAGAATCCCTGTAACGGCAGAACATTCGGAATCCGCGCCGTTACCGTCGCCGACTCATCGAGTAGCAGCCGCACGTCCGTCGTGAGTCCGATTAATGCACAGGCGCCCACACACAGCGTCATCAGCATCAGGTAAAACCACCGCGCCGCCCGGGTGAATTGTTCAATTGTTTTGTGGCCGGTCAGCGCTGCGACAGCTTCGGGAAGCGTGGCATCGAATAAATTCGTTCCGCCGAGCCGCCCCGCCCAGAGTCCCTGTGCTCCGTAGAGGTTGGCCCCCATCATGTTGGCCCCGGAGAACTCCGTACCCAGCAGGTTGGATTCACGCAAGTCCGCTTCCACGAGATTTGCGTTGCGCAGGTTGGCCATCGAAAGATCGGCACCGCGGAGGTTTACTTTCTGGAGCTCGGCGCCTTGCAGATTCGCGCCCGTAAAGTCCACTCCGGTTAGGTCCGCGCCCGTGAAGTGCCCGCGGGCTCCCTCCGCTCCAGCTGACTCTACCCAGATGCGATGCTGATCCAACACTTGCGCAAACTCGAGCAGGTCGCTCGGGGCTGCAGCCGTTTCCTCGAGCGCCGCAATTTCTTCCGTCGCGGCCGGGACTGCAGGCGCTAAAATCGGGTCTGCATTTGATTCGGTCAGCAAGATGTTGTCCGGAGCGGCCTCCCGTGGCAACTCCAGGGCATTCTCGACCGCAGGATCGAATTTCGCCATTTCCGGTACTTCCAGCGAAATGTCGGCCGACTGTCCCGATGCGAGATCCCCCACAGGGTGTTCCTCTTTGCGCGTTCCTACTCCAGCGGTGTCCAAGGATTCGTTCTCTGGTTCATCGATCGCAACGGCTGAAAGTTCAGGCACAAGGGGCTCGGCAGGGCGTTTCTTCACCAGGTCCTGCAGCAGCTGCTCCTCGAACAGGGCCAAGATCTTTGCCTCGGTTTCTGGATCTGGCGCAAGAGCACCATATTCGGCGAGTTCTTCCGGCGTGGCGAGTCGCTCTGTGTGTTTCTCGCCGCTACCCCATGTGAACCCTAAGAACTTTTTGGCCGGCTGGTCCGGCATAGTGGTCGTTCCTGTCGCTTCTGCTCGGAGAAGCAGTGAGTTTTCGCCCCAGGAGGGGGATAGCTGCATCTTCGCCCATACCCGGACAAAAAGCGCCTGACCCAAAGGACAGGCGCTTCCTGTGCAGCAATGGCAGGTGACGGCCGGAAGGAGCAAGTCAGCCACCGGGGCTGCAACACGACGACGTGAGACTTAAGAGCGGTTTCTGCTTGAACTTCCCTATCTGTGTTGTAGTTCACTGCAAGGCGGGTACGTCTTGTTTCCTGTTCGCCGCTTTCTGGGAGGAACCGCCATAACTCCGGCAATCTGCCGCGCCCCAGGGGGGACGCTCTCTCGACTGCCACAGAAAAATTCAGCCGGGGTGCTCCGCTGAGGGGCCGATGCACCCCGGCTATTCCCGCCCGCCTCCGCAGTGAGCGAGCAAGGAAATCCGTACTTCTAATTCCGGAAGGTCTTCCGCGCAATCAGTGTTCTTCGCTGCCTCGCAAGAACTCGTAGCGCTCAATTGCCGCAACCACTCCCACGGAACCCTCGTCGCGCGGTTCTGTGCGCTGCACACGGCCAAGGCAACGTACCTTCACCGGGCCAGCCAGCGTGATTTCATTCGGCAAGGTCAACAAGATCTCGACAGGAGATCCCTCTTTGACGTCTTTCGACAGGAAGAAATAGACTCCGCGAGAGCTTACGTCGCGGGATTCGGTGCTAGTTTCCCCAACTGCTGCCCCGGTCGTCCACCGTACGGTTAGCGGCAGCCGCATGGAAAACCTTTGGGTCGTACGGCGTTCTGAGCCGGTCAAGGCGAACCTCCATGATTGAAAGAGAGAGTCTATCCGCCCGATACCCATAGGACAATAGAACTCGGGATACATAATTTTTGCAGGCCCGGAAAGTACCGATGTACTAGGACCACCTCCCAAAACTTGCAGATAACATGTGATTTCTACGGCCAGGGTCACCCGTTGAGCTACGGCAGCAGAGTAGTTTGCCTCTCGATCGTGTCTGGAAGCGGTGAATCGAACTCCGGTTCTCCCAGCGCTCCTTTCGCAGGATTGAGGTTGATGGCCTGGACCGCGAGGGCCCCACGGCGTACCCAAAATCCCGGCCCGAGGAGAGGTTTTGCCGATCGGAATCGCAGCGGATGTCCCACAGCGTCTCTCGATCCATTGAATCGTTGGCCGGTCGACCCAGACAGCCAATGATTCAGGGCTCAAACCCCATCCGGCCCACCGACGCGTGCCCGCACATCCGAACAGGCTCGCGTGCGCCTTCCGGTCCCGCACTTGCGAACCAAGGATGGAAGAAGGTAAGAGGAGATACGCCCAAAAGGCCGCTTGCCGTCCCGAAAGGAGGCGCCTTGGCGCGGAGGAACTTCTCTCGGCAGGCCCCTGCCGCGATGCGGACCGGTCGCCGTTCCGCTTGGTGCGTTTCTGACTTTTGTTGTCGTTAGGTCTGGTCGATCAATCGGTGGTGGATGGCGTACAGGGCCAGTTCCAGGCGGTCGGAGACACCCAATTTATCGAAGATGTTGTGCAGATGATTCTTCACGGTCTGCTCGGAAATGAACAGCTTCTCGCCGATTTCCTTGTTTCGGAATCCCTGCGCGACCAACTGCACAATTTCTTTCTCGCGGTCGGACAGCAGCGGCTTTTCGCGTCGTGGCCCGGATTCGGACGACTTCGCGAAGGCCTTCATCACTTCCGCCGTCATGCGGTTGTCGAGCCAGATCTCGCCCGCCTGTACCCGGTGGATGCTCTTCACCAGCAGGTCGGTAGCGGACTGCTTCAGCACCACGCCGCGGGCACCCAAGCGCATCGCCCGGACCACGTCCCGGTCATCTTCGGCCGCTGTCAGAACGATCACCCGTGTCGGTATGGTGTCAAAATTAACCTCTTCGAGAACCGCCAGCCCATCTTTCTCCGGCATGCGCAAATCGAGCAGCAAGATATCCGGCTTCAGCTTCGCCAGCATCTTTATACATTCGGCGCCATTTTGTGCTTCCCCGACGATGGTTATCTCGTCATCGCCGTCGAGAAGTTTACGCAGGCCATCGCGGAATATCGCGTGGTCATCAGCCATCAATACGCGGATTTGCTGTTTGGTCTTCGCCATAATTAGCCGAGCGGAACCTCGATCATTAGTCGCGCACCATGCCCTGGGTTTGACTCTACGGTCAATACTCCCCCGACCGTGCGCGTGCGTTCCTTGATGGAAATCGGACCCAGTCGCAGGCGGTCTAACTCATCCCCCGTGAAACGTCCGGCGAAACTAAAGCCTTCGCCGTTATCGTCCACTACCAGGGAAAGACGGCTGTCATCCTGCGTCAGTTTTACCACGACATGGGAAGCCTTGGCATGCTTTTTTATGTTGTTGAGTGCTTCACGGTAAATCTGGAAAATCTCCCTGCAAACCCGGTCCGGGGCCTGCAAATCCACCGAATCAACGAGTAAATCCAGTGCCAGCCCCGATTCGTTGCGGAATCGCTCCGCAAAGCCCCGCATCAGATCCACCAGGTCGGCCGACTGCACCCTGAGCGGCCGGAGGTCGGTAACCAGGTGGCGCAACTCTCCCCCCTCGTTCCTCACCGTCTGCTGTAGTCCAGCCAGCCCCGCTTCTAACTGTTCCGGCTGGGTGTTCACCTTGCGCCGCAATACATCGAGCTGAATTTCAATGCTCAGAAGGGTCTGCAGGATACCGTCGTGGAGATCGCGCGAGATGCGCGAGCGCTCCGCCTCGATCGCCCGTACGCGCAGGTGCCGCAACAGGAATACGTTTTCAAGCGACCCGCTCACGTGCCGCGCAATCTTCTCAAACCAGGCCAGATCGTCCTTGCCAAATGGCCCCCGGCCGTCCCTCCGGTTCACCAGAAACAGCCGCCCGGCGGGACGATCACTCTGATCGAAGGCGACCGAGAGGAGATTTTCTATCTTGAACTCCTGCTGGGTCGGTCCCGGGATCCGAGGGATGTTCTTCAATCCGTGGGCATTCCGCCGGTCCCAACCAAATCCCGACCCGCGCCCCTCAAGCGAGTTCCAGCAGAGGGATGCGTCCATATCATCCAGGAGGAACCCGTCTGCGCGCGTTAGCGGGAGATTTTCCGGAGCCAGCCGTTCACTCTCACCGGACTTCAGCTGCCACAGGAAGATCCGCTCGAGGTCGGCGTCCCGGTAGGCGAGTAGCGCCCCTTCGGTCTTGAATTCCCCGCACAAATCCTCGAGCAGCAGACGCAAGGACTCCGCCAGCCCCAGTTCGACGTGCATGGTCCCGGATACGCGATTCAGGAATTCCTGCTGCTCTGTAAATCTCCGGTTGCGATCCCCGAGGAATGCCATGCCCCCAGCGCCGAGCAAGGTGGCTGCAAATACAGGCAGGAAGAAGACCAAGGAAGGGGGCGGAGCCCCGGGACTCAGCCGGTTCAGCCGCAACGCCACCGCCAGCAGCAGCAGGCCAAAAGACAGAGAGACCGCCAATTTCAGGTTCCAGCGGTAGCCGGCTGCAAACGCGACGAAAAACACCAGGAACCACGCAGGGAGCATTTCTGTAGAGAAGTAAAGGTAGAGCCCAACGACCAGGACGTCGCAGGCCAGCGGCAAATGCCACTTATACCCCTGGAGCGCTCGCTCAAGCAGCGGAACCACCACGGCGGCCACCAGGTAGGCGACCAGCAGCGCCAGCGCCTGCTCGGTTTCCCTCACCGGGCGAAGCTCGAGGAGGCACGAGACGGCCAGCAGCGCGACCACCGGCCGCGCGTAAGCGATCTGCATTTCGAAATGGAGTCGGTCCGACGCTTGCGGATTCATGTGCGGGGACACAAAGCCCTACCCCAGTCTAGCAACCCCCTTGGGCCACCCCGGGCCCGGCCCAAAGCTGCGTTTCCTCCTCGTTATCAGCTAATCGGGCAATTTCGGCTCCGCTCCCTCTCTGTCACCCTGAGACGGTCCAAGAAAATTGGCCGGACAATCTCAACCCGCCCGTTTTGCGTTTCTCTGACGCGTAGCTTTTCGCCCCTTCTTTACTGCCATCCGGTCGCTGCGACTCCCGAGCGCCAGGCCCCCTCCCGCCGCAACCCTTTTTCGCTCTTCATGACCGTGTTAAACTAGGAACCTGTGGTGGGAGTAGCTCAGCTGGTAGAGCGTCGGTCTGTGGCACCGAATGTCGCGGGTTCAAATCCCGTCTCCCACCCCAATTCAGAATTGTAATTCCTGCGTGAAACCCGTTTCCCGATCGATTCGATTTGCTATTGTATGGGACCTCGAGAGTCGTAACCAAGAGCTCCTCGCTCTCCGCGACGTCTAGTCCAGTGGGCCCCATGCTTGTGTTTCGTGTTTGCTGTCCGCCTGAATGAAAAAGGCGCTCTGATCTCGCAGAGCGCCTTTCCTGTTTCCCTCGAAGCGGGTCCCGTGGGTCGTCGAGGATAATTTAGAAAACGACCTTCAATCCGAAGTAAATGGTGCGGTTGCCTCCGCTCTGGAGGTAAGGATTGGCAAAACCGGAGAAGAAATTCGTACTTCCGGCATTTTCGATGAAGGGACTGATCCCGGTGTAGTTCGGGTGGTTGAACACGTTGGTCATGGTCATATGCCACTGCACTCTCCAGCGTTCGTTAATCCTGACGTTCTTGAACAGAGAGAAGTTTCCTGTGTTTGTCCAGAACTCGCGTAGGCTGTTCCGCGTGGCGTCGCCGAACGGTGTTCCGAAAATGGCGTCGGCTTCCGCACCGTTGGCAATAAATCGGACTTGTCCCTTGGTAACCGGCACAACCGGCGGCGCCTGCCCCGATGGAGCCGAATTTATGGCATTGAGTGAAATCAGGGTGGAGGCTGGTGTCGAGCAGCCGATGCCAAAGACCGCGCAAGCATCAGACGCGTAGATGCCCACCTGCTGTGCAGGCGCGCTCATGCTGCCGATGAATGGCCGGGAGGTCTCGAGGATTCCACTAATGTTCGCCTGATCAAAGCTGGTATCATTTGCCACCCCTCCGGAAATCGCATTGATCTCTTCTTGCAGGGGTGTATATGGCTCCCCCGAGGCAATAATATAATTGCCTGACACCACCCACCCGCCAAGTATGTGCCCGAGGATGCCCTGCTGGGACCGCATAAACGGGATGTCTTCGGTAAAGGCAACCGTCCACACATTGGGTGTGTCGAGACCGGACAGGCTGTACTCCTGCCCCTTATAGTTCAAGACGTTCTGTGAGTAGGCGATCGAATTGCCGCCGGCGAACGTGCTGAAGATTTCACTGACGTTGTCCATGGTTTTGCTGTAGGTATAACCCATCTTCAGCGTCAGCTGCTTCGCCAGCATCGTGGTCCGAAACTCCGTCTGCAGGGCGTTGTAGTAGGAAAAGCCGGAATTGGCCGTTTCATTGGTTACCCCTTCGGAGCAACTCACCCTGCCAAGAGCGTTCGGCACGGTTGAAATCGGAGTCGTACAGGCAGCGATCCCGGGAGGCACCAGGCTCGGGTAGGATGCCGCCAAACCGGCAATATACGGATTCGCGTTGATCGACTGAAAGAGGTCCCAACCGTGGTTGCCGACATACCGGGCCTCGAAGGCGGAATTCGCGGTGATCTGCCGCTGCACCCCAAGCGACCACTCATGCACGCGGTCAGGCCCAAAACTCGGGGCCACCGTCGTTCGGTTGAAGTTGCGCGGGTCATAGACGCCCAGAGTGAGATCGCTCGCGTACTGCTCCCTCACATTTGCCCCGGTGGGGTCTGCCACCAAACCGTTCGTCGGATTCGACAGGGTCTGGGACAGCACGGAAGGGGCGGAAGTGGCCACCAGCAGAAACGTGTTATAAAAAGCCGGATCGTACGTCAATCGATATCCGCCCCGAATGACCGTCTTGCTCCCGCCGAGCAGCCACAGTTTGGGCGTCCATGCGAATCCGATGCTCGGTCCGAACAGATCCTTCACCGACGGCTCGGACGGCACGGTTGTTGCGGATAAGGGGAGAGTGGTATCCCAAAAAGGGTTTGAACTCTTCTGTTGCGCGGTCGTCAGCTGATTGAAGAGGTTGGCAGGCTGTCCGTAATAGGTGTAGGTAAGCCCCAGGTTCAGCGTCAGATTACTTTTGACTTTCCAGTCGTCCCCAAAATACCAGAAGGTGTCATATTCCTTGAATGCGAAGTTCGGGTCTCCCTGGGTGATCGAAACCGACGATGGTGTATTCGCAGCATAGGCGCCCCAATCCGAGTAAGTGTAGGAACCATTGTAATTCGGCAGAAAGACATTAGGTGAGTGCTGCGACGTGAAATTGACACCGGCCTTGAATTGATGGCGGCCTCGGGTAAAGTCGAAGTTGTCCTGCGCCTGGAAGGTCTTCACGATGCGCCCTTGCGGGAAAACATTACTCACACCGAACCCGGCCAGCAATGAGTTGGTAAAACCGATGCTGGTGATGGCGTTGCCGATGTCTCCCTGGAGAGGGACGGTTCCGATGGTGTTGCCGCCGAACTGGACATTCGAGTGGCTGTAACCGAAACGAAATTCGTTCACTTTGTTGTTGGAAAACGTGTGCGTCCATTGCCCCAGCACATAATTGGTCAGTGACGGGACGCTCACGGGATACCCGACCGCCCCGGACCCAGCGGCGTTGAAGAAGTCCTCTTTCTGGTAGATGTACCGCCCGTAGACAGAGTCCTTTGCACTGATCTGGTAATCAACGCGCGCGACCGCGTCCCACTCGTGGAATCCATTTGGCAAAGTTCTCTGGACTCCATTCAACTGATAGCCGCAGGCGGGAAGATTGGTCGTTGGATCGGTCGTGTTGTTTACCGGTGCGTTGTCAAAATAAGCGATCGTCGGAGTGCCCACCTGGGTCGGATTTCCCGCCGTCACGCCGTACGGTCCGTAGGTTTGCAGGGCCTGCACACTGTTACTCCCCGGGAAGCAACCGGCCAACTGCTCGATACCCATGGGAGTCGGCACCAGAGCCCCGGCGTTGAAAACGCCCACCGACGAATCGATTTGGTTGTCGAATCCGCCGAATACGAAAAGTTTATTTTTTACAATCGGGCCGCCGATCGTGCCACCCGTGAATTCGTCATTGAAACGAGGAGGTTTGGTCAGACCATTGAGCTCTTTCTCCACGTTTGTCAGCGTCGTTAGCACGGAGTTCGTCTCGGTTCCACTGATCGTCCCATGCCATTCATTGGTCCCGCTTTTCGTATTCACGTTCACGACCGAGCCCGAATTTCGCCCGTACTCCGCTCCAAAATTACTCGTAGTAATCTGATATTCCTGTACAAAGTCCACGTTGGACATGAACAGCCCGGGACCGGTCACAGAATTGTCGTTGTTATTTTGGCCGTCTATCTGTTGATCGTTGGATCGTCCCCGCAACCCGTTGACGGAGAACCCGACGCCATTGGTATTTGAGAACGTTGAGTCCCTCGTGCTCACCACACCCGGAACTTCGAGGGTCATCATGTCCAGGCCCTGATTCTCGAGCGTGCCGGAGAATGTGTTCAATTCTTGACCGGTTACATCGGTCGTGATCTGCGCCTGCGTTGATTCCACCAACGGCGGGGCGGCCGTCACTTCCACCGTCGCTGTCTGCAATCCCACTTCCAGCCTGATTTCCCCTGCCGCGTATTCCTGGTTGGCATTGACGCGCAAACCGCTCAGGTCGATCTTCCGGAAACCGTCCTTGGTAACGGTCAACTGATAGGAACCGATGGGAAGGAGTACAAAGCGGAAATAGCCCGTGTCGGAGGAGGTCCCATTTGTCGTCGCGCCCGTATCGCTCTCGACCAAAACGATGCCGGCACCGGATACCGGAGCGCCCGACGGATCGACTACCGTACCGCTGATCGAACCCGAAACGACTTGCCCTTGGCTAACCTCTGGCGTAGCGAGCCACATCAACCAAACTGCACATAGTCCCACGCACAAAATCCATTTGCTACTCTGGTTCATGGCGCCTCCAAGTGAGTTCTCGGAAGAACAGGGCGCCTGGAACCCGTTTGTTCTTTGGTTATTTCCCTTTTCGCACTACACCCTATCCGTCGCTCCCCACCAGGGTGTATCAAACGTTAAAACCACTCACACGTTAACTTCCGGGTTACCTAGTAGAAACCCGATAGAGTCCGCAACCTTTGCTGCCCATGTCAGTGCATTTGGCGTTCCGAACTCGCACCTATGTTCAGAGATGGCCAGGAAGTTTTGCATACTGTCCTCTCTTGACCGGGGGCC
Organism: Candidatus Acidiferrales bacterium; assembly: GCA_963842585.1. GTDB lineage: Bacteria > Acidobacteriota > Terriglobia > Acidiferrales > UBA7541 > Acidiferrum. The sequence continues at coordinate 1,022,840 of CAWJHG010000002.1, read as the reverse complement.
CTTGGACTAATGGACTTTTTTTCAATCGGTTTAGTCGCCCTGATGGCCACTTCCTGGCGGCTGTGTGTCGTCCGCTTCTGACCGAGGCTTGGCTGTGCCCTGCACTCATTCGTTGGTCAGCGCTCCCAGAGCCTATGAATTCTCGTATGAATCTCCTGAATTCTTCAGTTAGCGGTTCCCTCCTCCTCCGCAGAAGCGCAGAGAGGTAAAGCAGTCGATGCCCTCGCCGGGCCATTCAATTCCGCGCAGTCCGCAAAGTCGGGTGCCGCGAAACGAGCAATGAGTCCCGGCCGCTCCGTTCCACTGTCGCTTTCTCCCCGTTCCGGGCAGCACAGCAACGGTTCGGACGCATCGTCTCCGCCTCTTTACACTCTTTCATCCTCCAAATTGCCGCCGAACTGCAGGGCTGGATTTGACCAATCAGGTGTGGTGCAATACTAGGCCTGTTAAGGAACTTCCCCGCTAAATCGAGGTTGGTCGCAATGAACCGCCATGACTCAAATTGAATGCAGCGGGCTTCTTGTCGATATGGACGGCGTCCTGGTCGATTCCACGCCGGCGGTCGCACGGGTCTGGACACGCTGGGCGAACAAACACAATCTGGACCCCGACCAAACCGTCCATCTCGCACACGGCCGCCCCAGCCTTGCCTCCGTTCAGGAACTCCTCCCCCACGTCGATCGAGCCGTTCATCTCGACGAGAACGCATGGTTGGAGCGTGCCGAAATCGAAGACGTTGCCGACGTCGTCGCACTTCCGGGTTCCGCGCAACTGCTCTCCTTGGTTCCCGCCGACCGACTCGCCGTCGTCACTTCCGCCACCCGCACCCTGGCAGAAGTTCGTTTGCGCGCCGCCGGACTCTGGTTGCACGTCCGCCATCTGGTTTCAGCCGATGACATCCACCGCGGCAAACCCGATCCCGAGCCCTATCGGAAGGGTGCGTCCCTGCTTCGCCTTCCTGCAGAGGACTGTGTCGTCATCGAAGACGCTCCTTCTGGCGTTCGGTCAGGAAAAGCGGCACACGCGCGCGTCCTGGTGCTACGCACGACGACCGGTGACGCGGCCCTGCTCGCCGCCGGGGCCGACTGGATCGTCAACGATTGCTCTTCTCTACGCTTCCTGCCGAGCACTCCAACTGGCAAACTACACATCGGAATCCTGGACGATTCCTCCTCCTGCCGCACCCCCCAAATGCGCTGATTCGCCGAGGATCCCGATTTGGGTTCCCGGGTTTCGGGTCTCCGGTCACGGGACACCAATCTCGCCGGACCAGCCAACCGGCCAGTAACCATCCCGGGCAACCTGTACCTCGATTCGCTCTTGCTTTTTCCTTCTCTCCCGTAAGCTGGACTTAGCGATACGCAAAAAAACCTGCCCTGGAACGGAGCCGTTCAAAGGATCCATGAGCTCGACACCGACGCTGCCAACCACCCGAAGGACTTTTCCCGTACCCCAACTGATTCTGGCCATGCTGCAATCCAAAGGGCACGTCAGCGATCTGATTTTCTCGCCCGGCCGCTATCCTCAGGTCGAGGTGAGTGGCCAGCTTGTCGAACTGAAAATCAAAGGCCTGGGAATTCTCTCTCCTGCGGATACGGAACACATTGCACGCGCCATTATCGGGAGCAATGAACATGCCCTCCAAAAACTGGAGAAAGATGGCTCCGCCGATCTTTCCTACGGTCTCGAAAATGCCGCCCGCTTCCGGGTAAACATTTTCCGCCAGCGTGGCAGTTGCGCCATCGTCATGCGTGTCATCCCGGATCGCATCCCGAATTTCCAGGATTTGAACCTGCCTCCGCAGCTTTCTGAGATCGGTAACTTGCGTAACGGAATTGTTCTGGTCACCGGCCCGACAGGTTCCGGCAAATCCTCGACCCTGGCCGCGGTGGTCGACAAGATGAACGAAGAGAAAGCCATCCACATCCTGACGATCGAGGATCCCATCGAATTCCTGCACCGCCACAAAAAAGCCACCATTCATCAGCGTGAGTTGCACAGCGACACGCCTACGTTTTCCGCGGCCCTGCGCGCCGCACTGCGGCAGGCGCCCAAAGTCATCCTGGTCGGCGAAATGCGCGACCGCGAGACCATCGAGATCGCGCTCGAAGCTTCCGAAACCGGCCACCTGGTGCTGTCCACCTTGCACACCATCGACGCCGCCAAGACCGTCGAGCGCATTGTCGGGGCGTTTCCGATGGAGGACCAGCAGGGCATCCGCAGCCGCCTCTCCAAAGCGTTTCGCTTCATCCTTTCCCAGCGGTTGCTTCCCCGCGCCGACGGCAAGGGCCGTATCGCTGTCATTGAAATTCTCAAATCCACCATGCGCACCCGCGAGTACATCGAAAAGGGGGAAGGGGAGGGAAAAACCCTGCTGGATGCCATGCGCGACGGTTCGAATGACGGCATGCAGCACTTTGATAGCGAAATCGAAAAATTGATTCGCTCCGGTGTGATCGACATGGACACGGCGTTGACCTACGCCACCAATGCCGGTAATCTGCAGTTGGAATTAGCCGACTTCGCCGAAACCAAGACCAAGCCAGCCGCCGAACCACCCCCCGCCGAATCGAACGAACTCGAACTCACCCACTGAAATTCGCATCGCAGGCGCACGTTGCCACTACCCCATTCCTCTTTTTCGCGTGCGACGAGAGATATCGTGAAGGAAGAACGGCACCGGATGCAGCGACCGCTTCCCGCGGTTGTCCGCGCGATCGGGAAACAGGCCATTTCCGCTCCACATTCCACCTTGCATTTCTCCTGTGCGAACGTATGATGGCGCGTACTCCAATTCACTCATGAGACCCCACATTGTCGACGCCAACTGACCCCTCCACGCCGGACCAAATCCTGCGCCCCACCCATCCCCGTAAGGAAAAGGGTAAACTTCTGCAAGTTCTTGGCGTCGGTTTTGGCATTGCTGTTGCCGTAGGTAACACCATCTCCGCGGGCATTGTTCGCACGCCGGGTGACATCGCCGCCCGACTTCCCAATCACTGGTTGTTTTTCACGGTCTGGTTCGTCGGAGCCCTTTATGCTCTGGTCAGCGCCTTTCAGCTAGCTGAACTGGGCTCGGCCATCCCGAAGAGTGGCGGGCAGTACAATTTTTCTCGCCGCGCCATCGGCGATTTCTCGGGCTTCATCGTCGGCTGGAGTGACTGGCTCTCGACCTGTGGAACCACGGGCGCCGTCGGCATTGTAATCGGCGAATACACAGCGCACCTCTTTCCCGCCCTGGACAGCGCTCTCAAGATCAAAATCACCGCAGTCTCCGTCATCGTCATTTTCGCCCTGTTGCAATGGAAGAGCATCAGCATGGGCAGCAAAGTGCAAAACGTTACTACGGTCCTCAAGGGTCTCGCTTTTTTTGCGATTGTCATCGCCTGCTTCACCCTTGGCGGCCATCTGCGCCACGCCGCGGAAACCGTTCCGCTTGCCAAGGCCAGCGCTCCCCTGGTCGTTCCGGTCGGCGCTGCACTCATCACCGCGATTCTCTTCGGGGTCCAGGCCACCATTTATACCTACGACGGTTGGGATGGCGTCATCTACTTTGGCGACGAAGTCAAGAATCCGGGCTATCTGGTGCCGCGTGCTATTTTCGCCAGCCTCTTCTCCATCGTGGTTATCTATCTCCTGGTTAACGCCGCCGTGCTCCACGTTCTTCCCATGAGCGAAATTGCCGGCAATGATTTTTCTCTCGGCCTTGCAGCCCAACGCGTTTTCGGCCCCCACGGCGATTTCATTTTCCGGTCGATCATGGTTCTCGCTCTATTCAGCTCCCTGAACGCGCTGCACCTCATGGGCGCCCGGGTCATTTACGCCATGAGCCGCGACGGCCTCTTCTTCCGTGCAGTGTCTCGCGTGAACAAAGGGGGCACCCCGACCGTCGGCCTGCTCCTCAGCGCCATCGTGGGTGTGGCTTTCGCCGTTTTCAGTTTCGACCGCGTTATCGCCATGCTGGCCTTCTTTTTTGTCACCAATTACCTGCTCTCTTTTATCTCCCTTTTTCTGCTGCGCCGCAGGCAACCCGATCTTCCACGCCCCTATCGCGCCTGGGGATACCCGTGGACGACGGCGTTGGCTCTTCTCGGCTCTGTGGGCTTCCTCGTCGAAGCCGTCCGAGAAGACCGCACCAACAGTATTCTCACGCTGGTCGCCTTGGCCTGCAGCTATCCCGCCTACCGGGCGCTCAAATTCGTTTCGAGCAGGCAGGCTCCGGACCAGGCTGTCTGACCGGATCCGGATCCGATTCCCGCAATTCCCGGCAGCCAGTGCGCCCGTAGCTCCGAAACCTCAAGTTTTTTTGCTTTCACTGCCCGGCAAAAAAAAGAGGGGCGAATTCGCATCCGCCCCTGACGATGCTATTTTCCAATTCTTGTCTTCTAGCTGACCTTCTCCGCCACGGCCTTCGCCTGCAGGAACAACAGCAAATAATCCTTCCCGCCGGTCTTCGAGTCCGTCCCGCTCATATTGAATCCGCCGAAAGGATGCGCACCGACCATCGCTCCGGTGCACTTCCGGTTGAGGTAGAGATTGCCTACGTGAAAATCCTCTTCCGCCCGGCGAATCTTCTCCGGGTTCTTCGAATACAACGCGCCGGTCAACCCGAACTCGGTGTTATTGGCAATCTCCATCGCATGGTCGAAATTCTTGGCCTTGATCACTGCCAGCACCGGACCGAACACTTCTTCCTGCGACAGCCGTGCCTTCGGATCGAGGTCTGCGATGATGGTCGGCTCCACGAAATAGCCGTCGCCCGCTGCGCGTTTGCCGCCGGTCATCAATCGCCCTTCTTTCTTTCCGACCTCGATGTAGTCCAGAATTCCCTTCATCGCCGGCTCATTGATCACCGGCCCCATGTAGTTGTTCGGATCGTCGCTCGGTCCCACTTTGATCTTCTTGGTCCGCTCCACCAGTTTGTTCAGAAACGTGTCGTACACCTTTTCGCTCACGATGACACGCGAACAGGCCGAACACTTCTGTCCCTGGTATCCAAATGCCGCCTGGGCCGTACCTTCCACTGCGGCGTCGATATCGGCTTCCTCGTCCACGACGATTCCATCCTTGCCGCCCATTTCGAGGACCGTACGCTTGATCCAGATCTGGCCTGGTGAAGGCTTGGCTGCCAGCTCCGCGATTCGTAACCCCACTTCCTTCGAGCCGGTGAACCCGATATACCGGGTCTTCGGATGCTGCACAATGGTGTCACCGACTGCGCCGCCCGAACCGGTCAGGAACTGCACTGCTTCCTTCGGCACCCCCGCTTCAAACAGAATGTCGATGAACTTTGCCGCAATCGTCGGTGAATCCGAAGCCGGCTTCAAGACCACGGTGTTTCCGGTGACCAGCGAGGCCACCACCAGGCCGGCCATGATCGCCATCGGGAAGTTCCAGGGGGGGATGATGGCACCGACACCGAGCGGGATATACACGAGGTAGTTACGCTCGCCGCGCATCGGGGTCAGCTTTTGCGGCTCGCCCAGTCGCAGCATCTCCCGCCCGTAAAACTCACAAAAATCTATGGTTTCCGCGACGTCCGCGTCCGCCTCAATCCAGGTCTTGCCCACTTCGTAGCAGACCAGGGCATTCAGCTCGAATTTGCGCTCCCGGACAATAGCGGCCGCCTTGAACAGGCACTTCGCGCGGTCTTCAACCGGGACCTTTTTCCAGATGTCGAAATACTTGCTGGCTGCCTCAATCGCTTCAATCGCCTGTTCTTTTGACCCGTCCTGGAACACGCCGATCACCTCGGACGGCCGCGAGGGATTCGTAGACGTCCTCTTCTTCGTTGTGATGACCTTCTTCCCCGCAATCCACATCGGGTACTCGTGGCCAAACTCGGCCTTCACCTTTGCCAGAGCCGCTTCCATCTTTTCTCGATTCTCCGCATTTGAAAAATCGATGAACGGTTCATTCGTAAATTCCGGGACACGCAATTTCGGTTCAGCCGTCGCCATGGTTGTCTTCCTCCTCGCTTAAGAACACTCAATTATAGGGCGGGTGCTCTGACCCCGACAAGCCGACCCCCTTCTAGCCTCCCTGATTCCCCCGTGGGATAATTACCGGTCATGCCCCAATCCATTGCCCAGGTCACGCTGCTGGTCCGTGATTACGAGGAAGCGCTGGACTTCTTCACCCAGTCCCTCGGCTTTCGCATCGTGGAAGACACCTTGCTCGCGACCGGCAAACGCTGGCTAGTCATCGCTCCGCCAGGCTCTCGCTCCACCAGTCTGCTTCTGGCGCGGGCGGACAACCCGGAACAGGTCCAGCTCATCGGCAAGCAGGCCGCTGGCCGCGTCTTCCTCTTTCTCCATACTGACGATTTCTCACGGGACTACCAACTCATGCAGGCCAGTGACGTCAAATTCCTTGAGACTCCCCGCCGGGAATCCTATGGCACCGTTGCCGTGTTTGAGGACCTCTACGGCAACAAGTGGGATCTGCTGCAGCTGAGCGACGATCATGCGCCTAAGCCCCGGCCTTTGCCTCTGCCGATGGAGTCGAGATGACTGTTCCGCTATTCTGGAAGCTGCTGTTCTGGGGCTGGGTGGGGTCAGAAATAATCGTTGGAATTACAACGCGCACCAAACCAAGCACCGGGGAGGTGCGCGACCGCGGCTCGTTGCGAATTCTGTGGGTGGTGATTGCCTCTTCGGTCACTGCCTGCCAATGGATCAGCGCTTCCACTCCGCCTAACATGCTCGGCGGCGCCCCGTCCCTCAGAATTGCTGCGGTCGTCGTCCTGCTGCTGGGGCTGGCCATTCGCTGGACGGCCATCTTCACACTGGGAAAGTCCTTCAGCTCCAACGTGGCAATCGGCGCTTCGCAACGAATAACCGAGACTGGACTCTACCACTTCGTCCGCCATCCTTCCTATCTCGGTCTGTGGCTGGCATTTCTGGCGATCGGCCTGCACTCCCGCAATTGGACCAGCTTTGCCATCGTGCTGGTGCCGACAACGCTAGCACTCCTCTATCGCATCCGTGTCGAAGAGGCTGCCCTCGGAGAAGCCTTCGGCGACGATTATCGGGCTTATTGCAAAGCCACCAAGCGGCTGCTTCCGGGCGTATATTGATTTCCCCGGGCTACCCTGCGGAAAGCTTGCTGTACTCCTCGGCCGTCAGCGGCACAACCGACAATCTTCCGATCTTCACCAGTGGCGATTGAGCGAACAGCTTGTCCCGCTTGATCTCGTCGAGCGAAACTGGCTTGGCGATGGCTCTACCGGCCTTAATTCTCACCACGGGATGCTTCGGATCCTTGGCATTCACGGAAATCACCGTTGCCGTGCCTACCGCGCTCCGCGTGCCTCCGGTCTCGTAAATAATCAGATGCGCGCCGGGCTTCATCTCCCGCAGATGTTTCACCGCCGTCGGATTGGCCACACCGTCCCATGGCGTCTCGCCGTCCTTCACCAAATCCGCAAACGAGTATTCCGAAGGTTCCGTTTTAAGCAAATAGTAATCAGCCATGTCTCGCTCCCCGGCCGAGTATCTTCTTGCCCCGCTCCCCCGTGCCCGCGGTCCACTTCCGCGTGGTTCCCGTTCCGGAACGCTTCTCAACCTTCCGCGAGCTCTGCCACGGCTTCGGCAAAAACTCTGGTGTGCTGGGCGATATCCTCGACCGTTGTATCCGGGCACATCAGGGCCATGTTGTGAAACGGCGTCAGCAGGACGCCACGATTCAGTGCAAACAGGTGCAGGAACCGTTCCAGCTCAAAATCCGATGCCGCCGCCGATTCCCCGCCGTTTCTCGGGGCCCGTTCGCAAAAAGTGTACTCCGCCCGACACCCTAACCGCTGTACATTCCAGGGTAACCCGTTCTTCTTGATCTCTCGTGCCACGCCATCATTGAATTGCGCAGCCATGGGAATCATCCTGGCGAAATTCTGAGCTGTCAGAATGTGCTCGAGCGTCGCCCGCATCGCGGCCAGAGACACCGCGTTCCCTGCCAGCGTTCCTCCGATGCCGCCAACATCGCAATCCTCCAGCTGAATCCGAGCGGTAATGCGTTTCGCGACTTCTTCCGTGCATCCATACGCAGCGCCGGGAATACCGCTTCCGATGGCTTTTCCGAACACCAGCATGTCCGGCTCGAGCTTCCATTCCGCCGTGCAGCCGCCTGGGCCCGCGCAAATCGTGTGAGTTTCGTCGGCAATCAGTACCGCGCCGTATCGTTGCGCCAATTCCCGGGCAGCCTTCCAGTAGCCCGGGTCAGGCAGAATGATCCCCACATTGGTCATCGCCGGCTCGGCCAGGATGCATGCAACGTCGTGGTGCTCGAGTGCCCGCTCGAGAGCGTTCAGGTCATTAAACTCCACGATCCGGGTCGTCTCAGCCGGATTCACCGGAGGCCCGATGTTTCCGCGCCGCGGTGCGACGATTCCGTCGTGCAAGCCGGCAAATGTTTCATCCACCGTGCCGTGGTAGCAGTAATGAAACGCCAGGATCTTTGACCGCCCGGTGATCTCCCGCGCAATGCGGATGGAAAACCGGTTTGCGTCTGTTGCCGTCAGCGTAAATTGCCAGTACGGAAGGCCGAAGCGTTTCTGCAAATCCTCGCCCACATACAAGGCATCCTCCGTAGGCAACATCAGCGTGATGCCTTCCCGCACTCTCCTGGCCACGGCTGCTGCGACGACATCCGGCGAATGGCCGGTCATTGCTCCCGTATCGCCCAGGCACAGGTCCACGTAGTCCCGCCCATCCACGCACGTAAAGTGCGCCCCCTTGGCACTTTTCAGAAAGACCGGAAACGCGCCCGCCCACTTCTTCATCCAATTCATCGGCACGCCGCCCGACAACGAGTCTTGCGCACGCGCATACAGCGCCGCCGATTGTGGATGCTCGGACACAAATCGCTTGGCCTCGCGCTCGTGCAATTTCTGGAGCTTCTTTCGATCGCTGATCGTCATCTGTGCTCAATTCATGCGGGCGCAGCAAGCTGCGCTATTCCCGGGCAGAATGGGATGCTTTCCCGCAATGCGCAAGAGTGTTGAACGCCGGGCATTATCGAAGTTCGTGAATGATTTCCTTGGCCGCATTCGCTCCGCACGCACCGGTCAGTCCGTTCCCGGGGTGGGTCCCATTCCCGCAGAGGAACAGTCCCCGCACAGGTGTCTGGTAGCGCGCCCAATCGAGCACCGGCCGCATAGTAAAAATCTGATCCAGGGCCAGTTCACCATGGAAAATGTGCCCGCCGGTATAGCCATAGGTCTCTTCGAGATCGAGCGGCGTGATTACGTGTGCTCCCTCAACCAGGTTTGCCAGATTCGGCGAGTAAGCGCCGAGAGTTTTGATCACACCGTTTGCCAATTCACCACGGCGGGTATTCCAACTCCCTTCCTTCAGCTGGTAAGGGGCAAATTGGAAGTATGCGGAGAGCACGTGTTTGCCAGCTGGCGCGAGAGAAGGATCGAGCAGCGTCGGGATCACCACGTCCAGGTAAGGTGAAGAGGAAATCTCGCCGTACTTGCTCGCATCGAACGCTTTCTCCAGGTAATCGATTTCGTGCCCGATGTGAATGCGGCCAGAAAGCGCCTCGCGGAATCCGTCCGGTCCAACCGCGTTCGCCAGCGACGGAAAACTCGGCAAATCGCCGAGCGCCAGATGCACCTTGGCGACATTCCCGCGGGCGCGAAAGTTCTTCATCCGCATCGCAAAAACCGGATCCAGATTCGCGGGGTCAAGCAGCCGGAAAAATGTCCGCTTGGGATCGACACCGGACACCGCCGCTTCGCAGGCAATCTCTTCCCCGTTTGCCAAAACCACTCCCGTGACGGCGCCGCTCTTGGTGCGGATCTGCGCAACCTCGGCGTTGGTGCGGATTTCTGCCCCGGCCTTTCTGGCCGCTTCGGCAAGTGCGCGCGAGAATTCGCCCAAACCGCCTCGCGGAAATGCCGCCGAACCCGCGGGGTGAGGATCGGCTGCTGCGCGAAGCAGCAGCACCGCCGTCGATCCCGCCGACCACGGCCCCAGGTTGGCGCCAAATATCCCGCGGGCCGCAATGACTGCCCGCAGCAGCTCGGTATCGAAAAACTCCGCGACGTAATCGGCAACTGCCATGGGACCCCACCGCAGCAGGTCCAGAATTCCCGTCTTCCCCAGGCCGCGGACCGCGCGCCCGGTCTTCAACAGGTTCCACAAATCCTCCGGCGATGGTTTCTCGATTCCTGGCGGCGTAATCGCCGCGATCTGGCCGAATACCCCGGCCACTCTCTCGAGGTCCTTCGCGAATTCAATGTACTTCCCGCCATCTTTCGCCGAAAAATGGGAAATTGCCCCGGCCGTTTTCGCCGCGTCGTCGTAAAAAAGCAGCCCTCGGCCATCCGGGGATGGCGCAAATACGCGCGGATCGGGACGGAACATCTGCAGGCCGAACTTGTCGAGCTGCATCTCGCGCGCAATGTCCGCACGCAGCGGCCCGAGGGTGTGCGCGAGCGTCGACGCCCGGAAGCCCGGATAGAATTCCTCGGTGACTGCGCCGCCTCCAATCGTATCGCGGCGCTCCAGCACCACCGGTTTGAACCCGCCTTTCGCCAGATAATAGGCGGTGATCAGCGCATTGTGACCACCCCCGATGAGCACCACTGTCTGTCCGATGGGCATGGTCAGTTCGCCGCCTTCTTCCATTCTTTCAGGATGACCTGACTGGCAATCCGTCCGTTGGCACCCATGATTCCGCCGCCGGGATGCGTTGCCGAGCCGCACATGTAGAGGTTGTCAACCGGCGTCCGGTAGTACGCCCATCCCGGAACCGGCCGCAGAAAGAACAACTGCTCGAGCGAGAGCTCGCCTTGGAAGATGTTTCCCTGGGTCAGACCGAATTCCCGTTCGAGGTCCAGCGGCGTGAGCACCTGCTTATCGATGATGAGGTCCTTGATGTTCGGCGCGTGCTCGGCAATGGTGTCGATCACGTTATTTCCGAATGCTTCGCGCTGATCGTCCCACGTCCCGTCGGCCAGTTTGTACGGTGCATATTGCACGAAGCAGGAAAGCACGTGCTTTCCCGGCGGGGCGACCGATGGGTCCGTCAGACTCGGCAACACCATGTCAATGTACGGCCGCTTGGAAAAGTGCCCGTACTTCGCGTCGTCGTAGGCGCGCTCCATATATTCCATACCCGGAGAAATCGACATCGCCCCGCGCAGGTGCGCCCCCACCCCCGGCAACGCCCGGAAATCAGGCAACCCGTCGAGTGCCAGATTCACTTTTCCTGAAGATCCGCGGAATTTGTAACGCCGCACACTCTCGAGGAAATCCGCCGGGAGCTCCTTCGGTTCCATAAACGCTTCAAAGGTCAGGTGCGGGTCGACGCTCGAAGAAAGGACGTTGCAGAAAATCTCTTCGCCCGACTTCAGTGCCACGCCGGCAGCCCGGTTGTTCTTCACGATAATCTTAGCCACCGGCGCTTGGGTACGGATTTCCACGCCCGCCTCGCGCGCGGCCGACGCAATCGCCAGTGAGATGCCCCCCGTTCCTCCGCGGCTGAATCCCCAGGAACGGAACGCTCCGTCAATTTCACCCATGTAGTGGTGCAGCAGCACATAGGCCGTTCCAGGCGAGCGGATTCCAAGGAATGTGCCGATGATGCCGGAAGCGGACATGGTCGATTTCAGCACATCCGTCTCAAACCACTGGTCCAGGAAATCCGCCGCGCTCATGGTCATCAGCTGCACCAGCGTGTAGCGCTCGTCCGAAGACAGCACGCGAAAACGCTGCAGCAGGAAGTTCAGCTTACTGAGGTCACGCGGCTTGAGTGTGGTGGGATCCGGCGGGATCATGGACAGCAGCGGCTTCACGAACCGGCACATCGGGGTCATCATTTTCGAAAATTCGTCGTAGGCCTCCGCGTCCATGCGCGAATGCCGCCGGATTTCGCGCTGCGTTTTGGCGTGATCGTTCACGCGCCAAAGATAATCGCCGTTCAACATCGGTGAGAAGGTGCCGTCGAGTGGGAGGATTTCGAGCCCGTGCCGCGGCAAATCGAGTTCACGAATGATTTCCGGGCGCAGCAGGGACACGACATAGGAACATTCGGAAAAGAGAAACCCAGGAACGATCTCTTCGGTGACCGCCGCTCCGCCAAGAACGTGACGACGCTCCAGCACCAAAACTTTCTTTCCGGCTTTGGCCAGATACGCGGCATTGATCAAACCGTTGTGACCGCCCCCGATGACCACCACATCGTAGAACTGAGGCATTCTGTATGACTCCACTAGGAAGAGGACTGCCTGGATGCTTCGAGGAACAGATCATTCTACTGGCAGCCAGTTCGCTTCTCAAGCTCGCCGTCAGGCTTTTCAGGGCAGCGCGCTTGCAGCCGTGATGAAATCGAAACTATAATTCGCTATTGATTCGGCATAGCTTGCCGCGGCTTCACTGCCCGCACCCAGACCGGAGGAATCGTGCCCGTCGGAACCGCATTTCACGAGAGAACCCTAGCCCTCTGCGAGAGCCTGAACTTTAAAGAGTGGTCGGGCTACTACACTGTTGGCGCTTACGAGATGACCCACGAGCATGAGTACAACGCCATCCGCAACTCCGCCGCGCTCATCGATGTTTCGCCGCTTTTCAAGTACCACGTCACCGGCCGCGACGCCACGAAATTTGTCAATCGGGTCATCACCCGCGACATCAACAAAGTTGCCGTCGACCAGGTCATCTACTGCTGCTGGTGCGATCCCGAAGGCAAGGTCATCGACGATGGCACCATCACCCGGCTGGGCGAAAATGAATACCGCTGGACCGCTGCCGACCCGAGCCTCCGCTGGTTCCGGCAGAATGCCCTTGGCCTTGAAGTCCAGATCGAAGACATCTCCGAAAAAGTCGCCGCACTCGCGCTGCAAGGCCCGACGTCGGGGAAGCTCCTGCATGCAGTCGCGGGCGCAAACATCGCCGGCTTGAAGTATTTTCGCGTCGCTCACGGCAAAATCGCTGGGGTGTCCGTGGACATCTCGCGCACCGGCTATACCGGCGACCTCGGTTTCGAAATCTGGATTCCCTGGAAGGACGCGATCAAGGTTTTTGACGAATTGATGAACAAAGGCCGCGCCTTCGACATTCATCCCGCAGGCATGGTCGCCCTGGATATCGCGCGCATCGAAGCGGGCCTGATTCTGATCGAAGTCGACTATATTTCGAGCAAGCGCGCCCTGATCGATCAGCAGCAGTACACTCCCGGCGAAATCGGCCTCGGCAAGCTGGTGGACCTGAAGAAAGAAAATTTCGTCGGACACCGAGCTCTGGCGGAAGAGACGAGAAAAGGAGGCCCGGCACGACAGCTCGTCGGCCTGGAAATCAACTGGAGTGAAGTCGAAGCTCTTTATGAAAAGATCGGCATGGCTCCGCAGGTGCCTGGAACAGCGTCGCGCGTAGCGGTGCCGGTGTATCGCGGCGGCCGGCAGGTTGGCAAAGCCACCTCGACCACCTGGTCGCCAACACTAAAACGCATGATCGCACTCGCCTCCCTAAGCAGGGAAAGCGCCGCGCCGGGCACGACACTCCACATGGAATTGACCGTAGAAGCAGCCCGCAAAACCGTTTCCGCCAAGATTGTGCCGCTGCCATTCTTCAATCCCCCACGCAAGACGGCAGCCCTCTCTCTCTAGAGCGGTTCTCGAGAAGGCGATTCATGGGAGCTTGCGAACCGCTCAGCGGCCAATAGGAGTCGGTCCAGGTCGCCGCGGGACAGCAATTTTCCCTTGATGAGGACGGCGGCAATCTTCTCTGTATTGCGTATGTCATCGAGCGGATCTGCGTCCAACAGCACCAGGTCAGCCCGCTTGCCCGCCTGAATGGTCCCCTGCTCCGCGGCGCGGCCGAGGAATGTGGCCGGTTTGGAGGTGGCCGCCTTGAGCGCCTCCATCGGCGTCAGGCCGGCTTCGACCAGATAGAAAAGATCCTCATGCAGGCTGAATCCGGGAAACACGTTTGGCGCCGTTGCGTCCGTGCCGGCCATCAGCGGCACACCCGCCTGGTTCAGGCCTTTTACCACCAGAAGCGATTTAGCCGCCAATTGCCTGCGAAGCGAAAAATCCAGCTCCGTTCGCGAATCGAGAAGTTCGCCCCGGCTCCGGTCCCAATTCTTGCGGACATCGACGGGAATGTATTTCATTCGCGGATCGCCGCCGCGATCGCTCTCGGGCGTGAGATAGGCCAAGTGGATCAGCAACGGAAGTGTGGGAACTTGCCAGGTGTGATTGGCGGCCAGCTTGCGGAACAAATCTGCAGCCTTTTGCTGCGTATAAGAATCGAGCAAGTCCTTTGTCCAGGTGCGTTCTCTCGCGAGCGATTGCTCACTCGACTCTCGGGAGGGGGATGGAGTCAGTTTGCGCTGCCGCAACTCTTCCTCGCGGCTGGAACAACCGAGCAGAATTCCGGTCAGGTGCTCGATGCTGGCCTGTCCGGCGTCAGAGGCAGCCGAAGCGGTGATGGAATCCGGGACATGACCAACAAAGCGAATTCCCTGCTTTTGCGATTCGCGCGCAATGGCATAATACGCTTCCGGGTCCAGCCGCGATTGCACCTTGATGAAATCCACACCCTCGGAGCTCAGCTCCCGCACCGCCTCCGCTGCTTCCTCGGCGTTCTGCACCACGATGGACGGTTGGAACGAGGGCGGGTTGCCGTCCAGATACGGCCCGGTGAAGAAAATCTGCGGCCCGACGCGCTTCCCGGAATCGATCTCGCCGCGAAGCGCTTTCAGATATTCGACCTTGCCCCCCATATCGCGGACAGTTGTGATTCCGTTCGCGACCAGCAGGGGAAGAATGAATTCGCGGCTGCCTTGTGGTTCGCCTGCACCGGTGAGGTGCACGTGCATGTCAACCAGTCCCGGGATGAGATACTTCCCGGTGCCGTCCATCGTCTTCGCACCACGCGGAATGGTCACCGAAGCGGCCGGACCGACCGCCAGGATGCGCGAGCCTCGGATGAGGACGCTCGAATCGGATTGGGGCGCCGCGCCAGTACCGTCAATTACGGTAACGTGAACGATCGCCAAGAGAACAGAGTCAGGAGAGGAACACGAGCCCAACGCATTGACCACCAGAGCCAAGAACAAAATGCATCCGACGGTTCCATTCTTCGTAGAGGACACACAGCATTCTAGCCTGCCGCCATCCTCGGCGGCCAATTTGAACTTTGCATGAATCGCAGTTACGGGTTGAGGCGGTTGTACTTCTTGAGGATAGTGCGCAACTGTTCGTGTGGCAGAGCGCCAACATGATGGTTGTCGATGCCGGTCATGGACTCCGCCGCGATCATCGCGTTGATCACCGATTCTTCGGTGGCCTCGACCGTCGCCTCGAACACCGGATTCAGCAGATCGTTCGGCAACATCTTCAGGTCCACGGTGCGATCTACGGCAGCCGCTCCGGGATTGGCGGTGGAGAAGGCAATGAAAATATCTCCCGAACCATTACCGGAGATGCTGCCGTTGCGGCCAAGTCCGAGCGAAACACGCCGGGCCAGTCGCTTTAACTGGTGTGGCAGCAGCGGTGCGTCGGTCGCCACAATGACAATGATGGAACCGCGCTCGGTGATGTCATCCGGCGCAAACGCATAGGGATCTTCACTCGGGATTTCACGCCCAACCGGAATTCCGGCCACTCGAAAGTTCTGTCGCGAGCCATAGTTGCACTGCACCAGCACGCCAACGGTGTAACCGCCGTCTTTCATCGAAAGTTTCCGTGACGAAGTACCAATGCCGCCTTTGAATCCGTTGCAAACCATACCGGTCCCGCCGCCGACGGCACCTTCCTCGACCGGCCCGCCGTGCGACGTCTCGATGGCATGAAAGACGTGTTCCGGCTTCACGTGAAATCCATTGATATCGTTCAACCAGCCATCCCAGGTTTCCGCCACAACGGGCAGAGACCACCAGTCGTCATCCGGCCCCACTTTGCGATGTGCTACGGTCCACTGAATGACCGCATCGCGCACCACGCCGACGCTGTGGGTATTGGTGATCATGACCGGCCCGATCAGCAGCCCCGACTCTTCGACCCAGGTGGTTCCGGTCATTTCACCGTTCCCGTTCAGCGACCACCAACCAGCAAACACGCCGGTATCGTCAACATCCTTCCCACGCGGGAAAACCGCGGTGACTCCCGTTCGCACCGGCCCCTTGCCGACTTCGAGCTTGCCTTGCCCGGATATCAGGGTGGTGTGGCCCACCGTAACACCGGCAACATCGGTGATCGCGTTCAAAGGCCCCGGCGTGCCGTCGAAGGGCACGCCCAGATCACGCGCGCGCGGTTTTGTGCTGCCTTTATCCTGCGCAGGACCCGGAGCGGCCAGGGTCATGACAGCGCACAGCAGGGCCAGAAAGTGCAGGAAACGGCGCATGATTGAGATTCCTCACAGTTCTAGAATGCCTTAAAACGTATTAAATCACTACTTTGCGTCAATCAAGCCGGGAAGACTTTCGTCAGCGCGTGACGGATGGCGTCGGCGATCAACTGACCTTCTTCTGCGGTTAGGATGAACGGGGGCGCCAGGAGAACGTGGTCGCCCCGCACCCCATCGACGCAACCCTGCCCCGGATAGAGCAGCACGCCCTTCTCGAGGGCCGCCAGCCGAATTTTTTCCGCGATTCCCGCCTCCCGGGAGAAGGGTTGGTGCGTGGTCTTATCCTTCACAAATTCGACTCCCTGCAACAAACCCAGGCCGCGGACCTGCCCGACGTGAGGATGATGTTCGACTCCGGCCAGCGCCTTCTGCAAGGCCTCTCCCGCCGTTGTTACGCGCGCAAATAATTTATGCGCCTGCAAATAGTCAAAAACTGCATTTCCCGCGGCGGTTGCCACCGGATGCGCCTGATACGTAAAGCCGTGCATGAATGCGCCGCTACCCTGCTCATAGGCGTCCACCACCTGCGGCGCCACCAGCACCGCGCCGAGGGGAGCATAACCGCTCGCAATTCCCTTTCCGGTGAGAATAATGTCCGGCTCCAGCTCCCATTGCGCGCTGGCGAAGGGTTTCCCCGTGCGGCCCATCCCGCTCATGACCTCATCCGCAATCAGCAGGATCCCATGCTCTCGGCAAATTTCCGCAATGCGCGCCGTGTAGCCGTCGACCGCGGGAGCGGCTCCCAACGTCGCACCAACCACCGGCTCAAACAAAAATGCCGCGACTGTCGAAGCGTCCTCGGTTCGCAGGAAGGACTCGAGGTCATCCGCACACGCCAAATTGCATTCAGGAAAGGTCTTCCCGAACGGACAGTGATAGCAGAAACAGGGTGCCACGTGGCCCCATTCCGGGATCATGGGCGCGTATGGCGCCCGGCGCGCCACATTACCGCTCACCGACATGGCGCCGAGGGTGCTACCGTGATAGCTCTGCTGGCGGGCCAGAATCCGATAACGCGAAGGCTGCTTGATCTCCAGAAAATACTGTCGAGCCATCTTGATGGCCGTTTCGGTGGCTTCCGAGCCGCCCGAAGTGAAATACACTCTTCCGCCGTTCTGAAAATTGCGCGGAGCAATCGCTAGCACCCGCGCCGCCAATTTCTCCGCGGATTCGGAGTGAAACTGCGTGGTGTGGGCGAAGGCGATCCGGCTGGACTGCTCGGCCATGGCCTGCCCGATCTCCTCGACACCGTGGCCGATGCTGACGACGGCAGCCTGCCCGGAAGCGTCCAGATAGCGCCGCCCCTCCGTATCGATAATCCAGCAGCCCTCTCCGCGGGCCGCCACAGGATATTGCTTGTGAAGATTGCGCGAAAACAGTGCAGTTGCGTGCGTGGCCGGGCTCATGAATAAATTGTAGCAGAAGGGCCGAAAACCGAAGCTTTTGCTCGAGCGGAAGAGCCGGCCAAGTTGGCTGCCCGCGCACCGCCCGACAAGCAACTATGGTACTCTTTCGCGGGTTCGAAGGAGTTCCTTTGATTCGGCGATTTCCGTGCGGTTTCTCTCTTCTTTTGACGGTTCTGGCTCTTTTTAGCGCGCACCAGGCCGGCGCCCAGACAACCAGCAATCCTGCCCGTCTGGAAGTGGATCTTCGTGAAGCCCCACGCCACATTTTCCATGCCAAGCTGGCGCTCCCGGTAAACGCTGGCTCGCTCACTCTGGTGTATCCGAAATGGATCCCGGGAGAGCATGCGCCGACCGGGCCGATCGTCGATCTGGTGGGACTTAAGATTGCTGCCGACGGCAGGGAGGTGTCCTGGCGCCGCGACGACGTGGACATGTTCGCATTTCACGTCGATGTGCCGGCGGGAGTGGAGACGCTTAATTTATCCTACGATTATCTCTCCCCCGCCGAGGCTTCCGGCTCGCGCGAGCAGCCCTCCTCGACCGCCAAGCTTGCCGTACTGAATTGGTATACCGTGACACTCTACCCGCTGGGCCCGAGAACGGACGACCTCACCTATGTGGCCACACTGCGACTGCCGGCTGGCTGGCAGTACGGCACCGCACTGCCCGTCTTGAAAGAATCGTCCGGCGCAGTTGAATTCGCTCCGGTCGCGTTAACAACGCTCATCGATTCGCCGGTCATTTCCGGCGCGTACCTCCGGCACATTGACCTTTCACCCGGGCAATCACCCGCACACGCTGTTCACGTCGCGGCCGACGGGCCCACCCCGCTCGAAGCCACGCCCGCCCAAGTGCAACATCTCCGCCAATTGGTGGCGGAAACCGGAGCGCTTTTTGGCGCGCGTCACTATCGACGTTATGATTTCCTGCTCGCTCTCAGTGATCGCATGCCGCCGGATGGCGTGGAACATCATGAATCGAGCGATAATCGCACCGAGGAAGCGTATTTCCTGGACCCCGAACTCTTTGAAAGTTCCGAACTTCTTTCCCATGAGTTTACGCACTCCTGGAACGGAAAATACCGCCGCCCGGCCGGACTGGCGACGCCTGATTACCAGACGCCGATGAAGGGTGACCTGCTGTGGGTTTACGAGGGCCTGACGCAATATTACGGAGTCATGCTGGCAGTGCGTTCGGGCATGATGCCTCCGCGCATGTTCCGCGAGTATCTGGCCTCAACCACCGCCGTTCTGAATGACCGCCCGGGCCGCACCTGGCGTGATCTGCAAGATACGGCGACGGCCGCACAAATCCTTTATAGCACCCCACCGGAAGGATCCTCCTGGCGCCGCGGCGCGGATTATTACGATGAGGGCACCCTCGTCTGGCTGGAAGCCGATACCGTCATTCGCAAGCAGACCAACGACAAGAAGTCACTGGACGATTTCTGCCGCAAGTTCCACGGCGGTGAAAGCACTCCGCCGAAGGTTGTTCCTTACACGCTCGACGATGTGGTTGCGGGATTGAATGAAGTTGCGCCGTACGACTGGCGCACCTTTTTCACCGAGCGTTTACGATCGCATGGCCCCGGCGCCCCGCTCGGAGGTCTGGAAAACAGCGGCTGGAAGTTGGTATTCACCGATACGCAGAATGAGTACGAGCACGTCGACGAACTTTCCACGCAGAACATGGAGTTGCAGTTCTCTCTCGGCCTGCTTCTCCACGCTCCTGGCGGCGAGGACAGTGACCACATTCTGGACGTGATCCCGGGGTCGCCCGCCGGGAACGCAGGACTTGCTCCAGGCATGCGGTTGATTGCCGTGAACGGGCGCAAGTGGGCGCCGGATATCCTGCGCGATGCCATCCGACGAGCCAAGAACGGCAAAGACCCGATTGAGTTGTTGGCTGAAAACGGCGACTTCTTCCAGACTTATGCAGTTGATTATCACGGCGGCGAGCGCTACCCGCATCTCGAACCAATCAGCGGAAAAACCGACCTGCTTTCAGAAATCGTGAAAACGAAAGCGCCGGCAGTTCCACTGCCGACCAACTACTAGCAGAGCAAAGGATGGCCGCGTGTGACCGACAGCTCGCACGGATTGGTACGCACCATCGGTCGCTCGAGCCTTACCGCGCTCATGGTCAATTCCATCATTGGGGGTGGAATTTTTGGGTTGCCGTCGGTCCTGGCGGCCAGACTTGGCGGCCTGAGTCCGGTCAGTTGCCTGGGCGCGGGCGCGGGGGTTATGGTCATCGCCGCCTGTATTGCGGAAGTCTCTTCACGCTACGAAGCCACCGGTGGATTGTATCTTTACGCCCGCGACGCGCTCGGCCGGTTTGCAGGACTGCTGGTTGCCTGGCTGACCTGGCTGACGCGCATTGCCGCACCGGCTGCGGTAGCCAATCTCTTTTGCATGTACTTGGCGCAATTCTTCCCGGTGCTTGGCACGCGCAAAGGAGCGCTAGTGATCCTGGCGGTGTTGCTCGGGCACCTGGCGTTGTTCAATTATATCGGCGTAAAAGCCGGCAAGAACATCAGTAATTTCTTTACCGCCGTGAAGGTCAGTTTCCTGCTGTTTTTCGTACTGGTCGGGTTGTGTGCCTTGCTCTTGCGGCCGGAGATTCACTTGCCTTTCTCGGTGCCATTCCTTTCGGCAAGAAACTGGTTTGAAGCCATCCTGCTGCTCGTCTACGCCTACGGTGGATTTGAAGGGGCTCTGTTTGTCGGCGGCGAAAGCACCAATCCCAGGCGGGACACCCCCATCGCTCTGCTGTTTGCTCTCGCCGTGGTGACTCTGATTTACACGGGCGTGCAATACGTAACTGTCGCTACGCTTCCCGGGTTAGCATCCTCAACCCGACCGCTGTCCGACGCGGCGCGACTTTTCCTCGGTCCTGCAGGCGCGACCGCTATGGCTCTGGCCGCTTTGGTGTCCGCCTACGGGTACCTCAGCGCGAATCTGCTGCACTCCCCGCGGATCCCCTTTGCGATGGCGGAGCAGGGAGACTTCCCCCGCTTCCTCGCAGCGGTTCATCCCAAATATCACACCCCGTATTTTTCGATTCTTCTCTATGCGGCCATCGTGTTTGTATTCGCGGCGCTCGGCAACTTTCAGTGGAACGCGATGCTTTCCGCGGTCTCCCGCTTGGCGATCTACGGGGCGATGGCTCTGGCGCTGCCGGTCCTACGAAGCCGGGGGGACGCGAGGGCGCAGTTTCTGCTGCCTTTTCCTTATTTGTTCGCGGGGCTGGCGTTTCTGTTTTCCATTGTGCTTTTGACCCAAATGGGCCGGGGGGAATTCTACATCGTGGGAGCAACCTGCCTCATTGCGCTTTTGAACTGGATTTTCGTCAGGAGGTGAGGCGATGACCAAAACACGTACGGGCGATGCGTTCCTGCCGGCGGACGAGTACGGGCGTGGTTTGCCAAAATTCTCTGCGAATCTTCTGGTACGCGACGTCGGGAAATCCCTGCCGTTCTATCGGGAGGTCCTGGGCGTCACGGTCCGTTACGCGGACAATGATTTCGCGGCGCTTTCGCTGTCGGGTGTCGAGTTCATGCTGCACGCCGATCACGCCTACGATCACCATCCACTCTACGCGCGGCTCATGGCCGCGCGGGAACGCGGGGTGGGCGCCGAACTCCGATTTCTTGGCCTGAATCCGGACCAGGTGGAAAGGCGCGCGAACGACGCCGGAGCAACCGTCCTGCAACCGGCAAGAGATTACCCTCACGGCTGGCGTGAGGTCACGGTCCTCGACCCCGACGGATACATCTGGACGGTGGGTCTCCCCATTCCATGACCCCGCCATCCTCGTCTTGGTTTCGCCGCGCAGTCGTGGCATCATTTATTGCTTTGAACGCCGTCGTCAATCTTCAGAAGAAACAAGGGGACACCGATGAATGGGTTATTGAAAGGTGCAGGACTGTTTGCCGTCTCGCTGGCGATTGTTTTTGCTGCGAGCGCACAGAGCTCCGGGAAGCATCCGCTGACCTTCGACGACCTGATCAAATTGCACCGGGTCACCGGCGCTTCGGTCTCGAGGGATGGCAAATGGGTGGCCTACAGCGTTTCCACCCCGGACATGGAAGCCAACCGCGGTATCAGCAATATCTGGATGGTCAGCACTTCCGGGGGTGATCCCATCCAGGTCAGCCAGGGAGGCCATGACAGTTCCCCTTCCTGGTCGCCGGACGGTAAGACGCTCGCGTTCCTGTCCGCGCGCGACGGTAATTCCGAGGTCTATCTGCTTTCGATGGCCGGAGGCGAAGCCAAGAAGTTAACGCGTCTCTCGACCGGCGCGGATCTTTTCCACTGGTCGCCGGACGGCAAGACCATTGCGTTTACGTCCTCCGTTTATGTCGACTGCAAGGACGACGCTTGCAACGCAAAGCGCGACGAGGAAAAAGAAAAGAGCAAGGTCAAAGCGCGCATCTACGATCACCTGCTCTATCGGCATTGGGATCATTGGTCAGAGGGCAAGCGCAGCCACCTTTTCGTCGTGCCGGTTGACGGCAGCACTGCGGCTCGGGACCTCACGCCAAACGCGGACTACGACGTCCCGCCTGAGGAACGCAGTGGCCCCGGCGATTTTAATTTTTCTCCCGATAGCCAGGAGATCTGTTTCACCGCGGTAACCGACAGAATGGAAGCGGTCAGCACAAATGCGGACCTGTTCCTCGTTCCGGTATCCGGAGGCGAAGCCAAGCGCATCACCACCCAGACGGGCTTTGACGGCAATCCCGTCTACTCACCCGACGGACGCACCATCGCCTACCACGCCCAGCTCACAGCAGGCTACGAAGCCGACAAGTGGCGCGTGATGCTGTATGACCGGCAGACGGGCAAGAACGAAAACCTCTCGGAAGGCTTCGATCGTAGCGCTACCGATCTCGCCTGGTCCCCGGACAGCAAGACGATCTATTTCCTCGCGGAAAATGAGACGCTGCAGCCTGTCTACGCCATGGAGGCAAAGGCTGGATCGACACCGAGGAAGATCCTCGATGGGTTCAACCTGGAATTTGCCTTGAGCGGAGATGCCAGAGCCCTCGTGACTGCTCGCACCAGCCTGACCATGCCGACGGAGATCTTTATTTCCGCCGGAGACGGCAGCGGACTGAAACAGCTTACCCACACGAATGATGCCATCCTGGCCGACGTTCAAATGAATGAGCCGGAGACCTTCTGGTTTGAGGGCGCCGAGGGCACCAAGGTGCAGGCCATGCTGCTCCGGCCGCCGCAGTTCGACGCTTCCCAAAAGTATCCCATGCTGGATCTCCTGCACGGCGGTCCGCAGACCATGTGGTCGAATGCCTGGGGCTATCGCTGGAACCCACAGGTCTTTGCGGGGGCCGGCTACGTCATTTTAATGATCAATCGGCGCGGCTCCACGGGGTATGGACAGAAATTCACGGACGAAATCACCAACGACTGGGGTGGGAAGGCGTATGTCGATGTCATGAAAGGGACGGACGCGGCTCTCGGGAACTACCCTTTCATCGACAAGTCCCGGATGGCGGCGGCCGGCGGTTCCTATGGCGGCTACATGGCAGATTGGCTCGCGACGCACACCGATCGCTTTAAAGCCATCATCAGCCATGCTGGCGTGTACGACAAGGTCTCCATGTACGCAACCGAGGAGCTCTGGTTTGAGGAGCACGATCTGCAGGGCACGCCGTGGGGAGCGTCAGAGAACTACAAAAAGTGGGCTCCATCCAGCTACGCTGCTGACCTCGGGAAATACAAAACTCCGACGCTCGTGATCGCAGGAGAACGAGATTACCGTGTGCCGTACACGCAGTCGCTGGAATTCTTCAACACCCTCCAGCGGCAGGGTGTCCCCTCCGAACTTCTGATCTTTCCCGATGAAGGGCACTGGGTCCTGAAGCCTCAGAACTCACAGCTGTGGTACAAGACCTTTCTCGGATGGCTGGCAACCTACGTGAAGTAGCCCCGTGGACACTCAGGTTTCTGCGAGTTTCTCGAGCGTGCGGCGCAAGAAACGGAACAGATGGTAGAGCAGGAAGAGTGACACGATCACCAGCACGATCACGACAATTACTGCGACCGTCGGGTGGGCGGTGGCAAACCAGGTCAGCCAGACAGCCAGGATATCCTCGCCAAAGCTCAGCGCCCAGTTACTGAGCGGTTCGGGCGACATATTGGCCGCGGCACGCGCACTCGCCTTGGTGCCGTGGGAGGTCAGGGCGATGCTACCAGCGAGCAGCGCCGCGGCCCAGCGCCAGGGCTCGGCGGCTGTGGCGGTCACGCTGAAGGCCAGCAGTGCTGCGGCAGGGGGACGGATAAAGGTATGCACCGCCTGCCAGATCGAGTCGATGTACGGTACCTTGTCTGCCAAGAATTCCACAACATAAAGGGCCAACGCCACTGCGAGAACGAAGGGGTTCGCTAGAACGTGCAATTTCTCAGGCAAATGGATGACGCCGAAGCGTTCAAGCAAGCCTAACGTGGCGACCGTGGCATAAAGATTCAGGCCGGAAGAAAATCCGGTGCCTAGCACAAGACTGAGCGTTTCGATCGGATTCATGGGTTCTTCCGTTTATCAAATCGGGATTCGGGCGGTTCACTTGAAAGTATCACGAATAGACAGAAGAGTGTGCGGGAGGTAGGACCAGGCGTCGAGTCTGGCCTAAAAAGCGAACGCCCCGGTCGTGGACCGGGACGTTCGGAAGGAAACAGCAATCTAGGCTTATTTATAGCTCGCCTGCGGCTCCAGCACGCGTGTCCATCCAGTCGTATTCACGTCGCGGAACAGCGGCGTGCGCGGTGGCAACAAGGTCGGGTTCAGGAAGCTGGTGTCAAAATTGTATCCGCGGGTTGGCGGGTTATACACTTCCGCACAGCACTTGAATGTGCCGTTGGCCTGCCGGCTGGTATAGAGGTCGACGATGGAGCCTTCGTAGTTCAACGTGCCGCCCCATGTTTCGATATACCGGAGGAAGTTGTGCACTCCGCCATCCGTGCCGTAGTCCGCCGAAACGCCACCGAACGATGGTTGCGGGAACGGAAGCGTGGCGCCGGCGACAATGGCCGCCCGGTACCAGGTAGTGTTGCCCTGGCGGAGCGCTTGGGAGTAGGGGCTGGCGAACGAGTTCACGTCATTCCATTGGTCGGACAGGAGCGTGACGGCGTCCCCTGCAATGGAGGTGGGAACATCTGCGCTGCCCCAACCCGTAGTGCCGCCCAGGTTGGCATTGTAATCACCCTGGATGTAAACGGGGTTTTCTGCGGCAATCGTTAAACCGCAGGTCACACCGCTGGGGCACGAGCCCACCGGAGTCAAGTCGCTTCCGTTTACGATCTTGATGGAGCGTCGGAAGAACAGCGGCGGATTCTCTCGAGCCGCGTTGGTATTGCTCGCGACCATCATCGGCCAGATTCCGTCGCTGTTTGTGGTGTTCGAGTAGCTCGGGATCGCCGTGCCGCAGGGGATGGTGGCCGTGGTGACGGCACTCGCCACTGTTGCACCTGCAAGAGGGGAGAAGATGCCATATTGGCCGAACGACAGAAGAGTCCCTGCCGTAAGACCCCGTCCCCCTCCATGAATGTACTTCGCGTTGGCGCCATAGGTATACAGGGCGGCCGTGGCGTCCACGTCTTCCCCTGTCTCGAGGAGGTTGTCGGGGCAACCGTTCGCGTCGGTGCTGTTATTGACGAGGTCATTCCAGCCGTACTCACCGGTCTCAAGGGCCGTGAAAGAAACGGGCGGCCATGCACCGAGTACCAGGCCATTGTCGTTGTTCCCCCGGCGGTCCGAAATGTAAAACACGAAGTTGTCCGGGGAGACTACCGGATCCTTGGTGCTTGGACCCGTCGTTCCGATCAACCCTCCGAACCAGCGGGCAAGGTTATGAGCATCGAGCTCAATGTAGTGCATGGTGCCGTTGAGCGTCGGAAGGTTCGCCGAGGACATGGCCTCGTCACGCAGCGTGCCTTCCCGGGTGTCGAACAGCGTGTTGTTCCAGACGTCATAGGGCTGTGGGGTCCAGGTGGACGCTACACCGACAACTCCGCCGGTGGAAATACCGCTGCGGGTGGTGGTCAGCACGGTCGGAGCCGCCGGATCGACACCACAGGCTTCGCCAACCGTCGACTGATACGGATAGTTCTTTGGCGTCGTTGTGCTCAGCTTGCCCGTGTTGTAGTAGACCGAAGACGGATTATCCCGGATGCGAGCCAGACGAATAATCGCATTGGGATGTGGCTCGGGGCAGGTCCTCGGAGCCGCCGTGGTCGAAACGGAAGCGGCGGTGAAGGTCCCGGTCGCGAGTGCCGAGGTGCTGTTCTGGAATCCCAGTGCGCTCGTCGGCAGATTGGGGATGGCTGGCGCGACGCCGGTCTGCATGTTCCCGCCGGCGGTGTATTGCCACAGGGGGTTGACGTTTGCTCCATCGAGAGATTGCGGAATCGGATTGATGTTGCGGCCGATATAGCCGAGGCCCAGTACTTCAATGGTGACGTCGTTCTGATCCGTATTGGTGCAGGCAATCGGATACGGAGCGAGCTGCTCTTCGATCTTGATAAACCCCTTTACGATGGGGAAAAAATTTGGATTGCCGGGTGTCCCGGTGGAAGCCGGCATCCAGTAACCGTCCGTCGCGGAGTAAACTCCGCCACCGGTCGAGGCGGATGCCGGCAGGGGAATCAGCGGAACTCCATTGGCGATCAATTTCTTTGTGAGCGTGACCAGGGGAGCATAGGTTGAAGCCAGCCAGTTGGCTCCGCCCACCCCAGGAGGTGTGGCAAGGTAGCTCAGATCGAATGGCTGCGTGGTCTGATCGACGCAGTTTTGATTCATGATGTCGGCTGGATTGTCCGAAAGGAGAACTCTCAAGCTGGACTGCGCAAAGTAGCGCTCGTTGGTGATGCTGGCCGATTCTCCTTGGGCCGGGCGGCGGATCAAGTCGATGGACTGTGTGGCGCCCTTGCCGATCGTCACCACGCCGAGATTCAATTGGCTGGCTCCCGTCGATTTCAATGGGAAAGCGCTGCCTTGTCCGTTGCGCAAGTTTGAGTTGTAATCGGTCTGCGAAATCGTTGGCCAGTTGGTGTTGTAGGTCGGCGTGTCATAGGGGAGAACCGTGCCCGTGAGGCTGCCTTCGGTCATGGCCAGCGGACGAATGTTCCCCGTGCCAGGCGAAGTGGTGATATTCACCGTCCCCGTGTAGGTGCCTGCGGTAGAGTAGCCATTTTCGAGTCTCGTCCGCAGTACATCCTTGTAAGCGTCCACCTTGTCGGAAAGAGTCAGGGTACTCTGCCCTCCAAGCCAGAGATTTCCGTTGGTGTGTGTGCGTCCGCCAAAATTGAAATCGGGACCGGGGAAAAAGTCCAGGTCAGTGTTGGCAAAGA
The DNA here is from genome assembly GCA_963842585.1 of Candidatus Acidiferrales bacterium. Lineage (GTDB taxonomy): Bacteria > Acidobacteriota > Terriglobia > Acidiferrales > UBA7541 > Acidiferrum. The sequence continues at coordinate 995,708 of CAWJHG010000002.1, read as the reverse complement.
TCCCGAACTGAAACATCGGAATACCGACCGTCTGGGTGGTGCGGGTGAGGTTCACTTCCCGCCCCTCGGTCGTCCGGGCATTGACCGACAGAACGTATTCCGTCGCCATGGCAGTCATCCCCTGATAGGGACCTGACTTGATTGTCGTGATGGTCGCGGCTGGGTTGCCGTAGGCATCAAGCGAATTCGGAGTGATGGTGTATCCCGGGTTGCCGTCCTTGGTGGTATATACAATTCCCGTCAACGCCGGCGGGCCCGGGGCCGTCGTGGCCAGCGCATTAATCTGCGTAATGCTGGGTGAATAAGTCTGGCTGAAGAGGTTGCCGAGGCTCGCCGTCATCTGCTCCATGCCGGCTTCCGCGGCATAGAATGCCGTGATCTGGTCGTTGTTCGCGCCGGCCAGTTGCTGGTTCGACATCAGCAGAACCGCAAAGCCGACCAGCAGGCTGGACATGAGAAACAACAGGAGGATGGTCGTGAGAAGAGCGATGCCCGCGTCCTGACGGAAGCGTTTGGCCTTCTTGTATAGATTCACGTTCATTGCAGACTCCTCTTATTGGAACTCATTGTGATACGCCATACTGCGAAGACTGACCTGGGTCATCAGATTGCTTCTCGAAAAGTGGGTGTTGTTGCCCTGATGCACCATGTAACTGGAACGCGCTCCGAGATAGACGTTGACCGACATGATCTGCGATTCGGAGTTGCCTGCGGGAACAGTAAACTGGTTCGCCGGATTTGTTACTCCATCCACAAAGTTGTAAGTGAACTGCAGGTTCTCGAGGGTCTCTCCCACGGGCGTGGCCGAACCTGGATACAGTCCGACCTGCCGGATCAACCGCACGTACGGTGGACTGGTCACGTTATCGAGGTAGTAGCTGACCATCCAGATGCGCGTTGCCGAGGTATTCGGAAAGCACGCGTTCGAACCACCACAACCAGTCGCTTCGAGATGGTTAATGGTCCCTCCGTTTTCGGTGCGGCCGTTCAAGTTGTAAAGGTCGCTCGGTGCGAAGGTGAGCTTCTGACCAGAAACCGAAGTCACTGCAAGCAGGGCTTCCCCCAGACTGTTGCTGAACATGATGAGATCGCCAACGTTTATGGTGATGCCGTTCTTTATAAAATTCACGCAGTTGGGCTGGCCCTGGGAATTCAGGGTAGTTCCGTCGAAGGTAGCGGTAAGCGTCCCGCCACTCAGGCTGAGTGACCCAAGCGGACAACCAGGATTGCTACCAGAGGCTACCGCGTTGATAGGCCGGGTATCGAGTCCGAGATTATCTGCATAAACCACGGTGATTTCGTCCGTGTAGCTGTTTGGATTCGTAGGATTGCCGGCAATCGCATCGGGAGCAGTGATGAGCGGGCCCAGAGCCGAGCCAGGCTCAACCCCGGGAAGGGTGGAATTGCACGGGGGAAAAGTAATGGTGCCGTTCAGTATCGGGCGATTGATCGGCGCAGTCGTGCCGCACGGGGCCGTGGTGGAATTATTGGAGGTGAAAGGGAGCGGAATGCCGCCCGTCGGAATTCCAGAACCGGCCTGCTGCAAATCCGTCTGGATCAAATTCAACCCGGAGCGCAGGTTGTCGGACATGTCCGAGTCCTGGGTGACGGACATATTCGTCTGCGAGGCATCCCGGAACGCCTGCACCGCGGCGTACAGCAAAATCATGGTGACGCCCATGGCGATCATCAGTTCGATCAACGTGAAGCCGGCTAGTTTCCGTTTTGTAATCGGTTTCATAAAGGCCTCAGGCGTAGGGCGAAATATAAGACACCAACACGACTTGATTGCTCTGTCCCTGGAAGGTGTACTTGATGGTGATGGTGATCTGATTCAAGTTGGGAATCGTTGCCATGGGCTGGATCAGAATCGTGCGGGTCATCCAGGGATTCAAAGGAATGGTCGTGTCATCCGCCGTGCCGAGAATGCCGTCCGGACCGGGGCCAGTCACAATACTGTCTGGATTCGTTGAATCATCGTCCGCGGTACCGACCAGCCCATCCGGACCAGGAGCCCACAGCGGCTGCGCACCGTCCTTGAACACTCCGCCCTGGCTGATGTTATTAATCTGCGCGTACGCCAGCATTTGCGTGTCGCGCGCCGTGAAAATTGACTCCAGAGCCTCCTGGGCCTTCTGCTCGGCTATGTACTGAATCTTGATCTGGTTGGTGGATTTCAGCCCTTGGGTGTAAATGGAGGCCAAGGAAAGTACCCCAACACTAAGGATAGCCATGGCAACCACGCTCTCCAGTAGCGTGAACCCCTGTTGCCTGCGACGATTGTGATTTCGGTTCATGCGCGACTCCTTATTCCTGCCATCCCGTCGTTCCACCTGCATAGGTATAGGCGCGAACTCGGCCGGTTCCACCCATGATCGTTACCGCACGCGCTGTCGCCGTCTTGTTGGGTATACCTATAAAGATGGTTCCGTAGATCAGCGTGATTCCGCTGTTATCCGTAAACGTACCCGTGGGATTGAACTGCATGACCGGGGGGCCACCGACCACCGGAGGGTTCCCAATATATACGGCCGCCGTGTTCCCGAAGGCCATCGGCGTGTCCGGTACGCCCGGCTCGAGCAAAATTTGCGCTTGCCCTGGGAGAGGGACGTTAACGAGCGGTCCAACGGTCTCGGTCGTTTGTGAGCCAGCGGACTGGATCTGGTACTTGATGTGAAAGCGGCCGTCCGACTCCGGGGTGCTATCAATCCAAACCTGCACGACGCGGCGCTGGGTGATGGCCAGCTGGCGCGCCACCCGCAATTGGCTGACGACCACGTCCTGCGCAGAGTTCACCTGGTAAGATTCAGTAGTCCCAAAGCTCTGAACTACCGCGATGCCCATCAGCACCGCCATGATGCCCAGCACTACGACGGTTTCCAGCAAACTGAAGCCACGCTCTGTCCGATTCGTTTTTCGCATGGGCTACTTCCAACCCTTCAGGCCACCGGCTATAAATGACCTTAGTGGCAGAGCAAGACAGTGTTCCCGTGGCCTTCGAACCTCTGTCTTGCCTGGGTCCAAAAGCCAATTGCCGCTTTGCAGCGCCGGGTACACCCGCTCCACCGATACTCGGTCCTAACACAGAAGTAACTCATGCGACTGTAAGGGGACAACTGGACGGAAGTACGGGTTCAGAGCAGCCGGGTGTTACCCGTCCGTTCGTTCCACTGGGACAGTTACGAAGGTTTTGATCGGGGAGCGCGGCTAAACACCCCGTTTTTGATCCCCCAGTTCAAGTAAGTCATTGCAGACAGGAGGGTTCGGGAGTTGGCGGCCTAGAACGAGCGTCGCTTCTTGAGAGGGAAACAGTCGCGCTCACTCGTTATGCCGAGAGAAAGTCCCAGTCGCGATGGTACTCATGGCGTTACCTCTCGGGCACCGCTCCTAGAGAAAGGCCGTCGATGACGCGCGCGGACGGCATCGGGCTTTTCAATGGAGAGACTTCGACATTCAAGCAAGGCTACCGTTTGCGAATCCGGGAAAGACCTAAACCGGGCAGCAAAATCTTGCCGGTGCGAGGGCCACCCATTGAACAAATGGTGGTTTCTCGGGCCGCAAATCTCTTAGAATCAATTTAGGCGCCCGTAGCTCAATGGATAGAGCACTGGACTTCTAATCCAGTGGTTGTCGGTTCAAGTCCGACCGGGCGCGCCACTTTCCCTGGGTCCAATCCCGCCTTCAGGACTTGGGCGCGAGAACCAGAACCTGCATCACACCGTTTTCAGTCGTAGGAACGAAGAGATTCCCTGTCTTCGAATCATAGCCCATGGTCTTGGCTCCGGACTTGGTGGTGATCTCCTGGGCAACGGAATATTTGTCGGGAGAGTCCTGGTGGAAGACAAAAACCTTTCCGTCGCCTGTGGACAGGTAGACGAGATGCGTCTTGCTGTCAAAAGCACCGGCATCCACGCGCTCTCCGATGGGCGCGGTGAAAACCACTTTGCCGGTGTCGGCATTCAGCACGGCCAGATGTTTGCTTCGGCAGCCGACAAACAGGCGGTGATTCTCTATGTCGATGGCTAGGCTGGTGGGAGTCGCGCAGGGAGCCAGAGGCCAACGGTCGGTTACCTTCAGAGTGTTCACATCAATGCGCAATGTTTCGTTCTGCTCTTCGAGGTTTACATAAAGATTGCCCTTGCCATCGGACACCGCGAATTCCGGGCCTCCGCCAAGCGCAATGGTGCCGACGACGGCGCCGTCGGCCGCATTCAACACAGTGATGTTTTCGCTGTCTCCGTTCATGACATAGATTCGCTTGGTGAGCGGCTCGTAGATGATGGCATCCGGTTTCTTGCCAACCTTGATTTCTCCGAGTGGCTTCAGCGTCTTTAGGTCAAAAGCGATGACGGCATCCGATTTTCCGGCGGAAACATAGCCGCGACCGGCCTCAGGCGAAACTGCGATGCCATGAACGCCGGGGGTGTTGGGAATCGTGCCGACAACTGCCAGCGTGTCGGCGTCCAACACATCGACTTGTGAGGAGTGCGAAATGTAGACGCGCCGAGCGGCTGCATCGACACTGACATAGTCCCAACCGCCCGTGCCAGGCACATCCACTTTCTTCAAAAGTTGGTAATTCACTGCTGCGAAAGCGAGCGATGTGAATAGCAGGACAGCGGCGCAGAGCAGAACCGGAATCTTCTTCATTTTGCCTCCCAAGGCTGAAACCTTTCTAACGGATGGCACCTAAATCGGAGCTAAATTTCCCTGCATTTCTTTTCAGACGGACGGCTCAGGGGAACGGCCGGTACGCACTCTGCACAACGGGTGCACACCGGCCGCTTGGGGTGTTACAAACTCGTCCGTCACCGCTGGAAGAGAAGCGCTCGACATCAAGCCGGAGCGATCCTTCTTCTGCGCTGAAGGCTATTTCTCGTGAGTCGGCGACCAGCGCAATCCGAGCGCGACGGTCGGCTCATAGTATTCACGCTGGACAAAGTACTTTGGTTGACCGTTGTAGAAGCCAAACACTTCGTTGTTCAGGTTTAGGCCATACGCCACGAGCGATAAACCGTACTTCATGCGGTAGCTGCCCTGAAGATCGATTTGGAAGTGCGTGAAAAAGTAATTGTCGCCAAGCGGACCATTGAGTCCTCCGGGGGTGCCGTCGGTGTATTGATACGCGTAAATGCTTGCCTGGTTGTAGGTGAAGCCTGCACGAATCGAGAGGCGCCCGCGATCGTAGGTCGGACTGATATTGAATAGATTGGGCGCCTGGCGCTGCAACCTTGGGTTGTCCGTGCGACCGGGTATGCCAAACGCTTGCGAGCCGGTGTGGCTATAGTTTGCGGCAAGCCCTAAGCCGCCGAGAAACCCTGGCAAGGAAGTGAAGTGCTGCAGGTAAGCAAGCTCGACGCCTGTGATCCAGCCGCTGCCCGCATTCACATATTGGGAAACCACCCACGTGCCCACAGGATAGGCAGGATTGTTTGGGTTCGGGGTGTAGTTGTCCTTTGTGACTTGCGTCTCGACGATGGGATTGTACAACTGCTTGTAAAAGAAGCCACCTTGGATCATACCGAATGGCTTCAGATAATGTTCCACCAGAACGTCGTAATTGTTTGCCGTTTCGGCCTTCAAATCGGCATTGCCAAGCTGCGCCGTATTTGGGGAAACCGTCACCAGGAGCGCTTGAGCGATGTCTTGCGGATCGGGTCGGGACAAGGCCCGGCTGTACACGACGCGCAAATTGGTGTCGTTGCCCAGGTCGAAGCGAACTGAGGCACTCGGCAAAAAGTCGATATACGAACCCTGCTGCCTTAACGACACACTCCCCTGCTGACTCGGAGTGTTCAGGCAGGTGGGATCGCATTGATAGGTGTAGGAGTCCAGACTTGTCCCTTCGATGCGCAGGCCGGCGACGATTCGAATTCGATTGGTCAGATCAAGAGTGTCCATGACGTAACCCGCCGATACCTGTTCCACGTAATCAAAATTCGCAGAGTTCGCCCCAACCGTGCCGGGCGTCAGTGTGAATGCCGCTGGATTCGCATTCAAATAGCCGATCAATTTGCTCCAGTCCGTCACGGGTCCAAACTGGTAATTGCTCTTGTAGTAGTTCGGATCTGTAAAAGTGCTGAGGAAGGGGGTCAATCCCACGGAGCCGTTAGGGGTATACGTGGGGGTATAGGAATCATCAAATTTGTGCGCGTTCCGGAACTTCCCCCCGATTTCTATGGTGGAGTTGTGCGAGCCAAGATGGTACCGCTTGCCATAAGCTCCGGCAAACTGCAGATTCAGTTGCGGGGAATGTCCGACGGAAGTGTTGATGTCGGTCATATCAAAATTCGTTGGCGCGAAGGCTTCCGTCGTACAGCTTGGAGTAAACTGCGGAATATATTGATTTTTCGTGAGTGTAGGGCTAAATTCGCAGCTACTTCCATTCGGATATAGTGTGTTGTACGTGTTGTTGACGGCAAAATCCGCGCCTTCATTACCTCCTGATTTGAGCTCCTGCGAGCGCGAAACCGATACGTCCCATGACAGCCAGGAAGTAGCGAACAGATGCTTCCCTCCGATCAGCAAACTATTGATGATAAAAACAGGGACGCGATTGGAGACACTGAATTGAGGAGTTCCACCGTTGCCGTTGAGAGTGGTGATTCCCGGTGTATTGTCGAATAGCTTGTATGTCCATTTGTCGCCAAAATCATGGAAGTCCGAGTAGATGTATTTGACATAGATGTCTGACCCTTCCCCGAGTGCGTAGTCTGCCGAGCCCGTGAAGCCCCAGCGCGAACGTTTGTACCGATATTCCCTCAATTGTTGTTCGACGAACCACGGTTCTGATGTGCCATCAGAAAATGTTGCGATATCAGGAGTCGGCTCGATGTCATTAATGCCTCGACCGTTCCAATCATAGGAACCGCCAAACAGCGCGCCAAACTTCTTGCTTTCGCCAAACCGCATGCCGGCAGTTCCGGTCGTCTGCATCAAGGTTCGACCACCCAGAATCGGTGTCGTTCCGCCTCCGCCGGCAAAGGCAAGCGTCGGCCTTTCGCTAGCCGTCTTGGTCACTAGATTGACGGAGCCACCAATTCCGTCACCATCCATATTTGCCTGCAGCGTCTTGTTCACTTCAACCGATTCCAGCAAATCGGCAGGCATGGAATCGAATTTGACTTGTCGGACGCCAGGTTCCGGTGACGGAATGTTCACTCCGTCCACGGTGGCATTGGTCAGGCGGGGCTCCATCGAACGCACCTGGATGTATTTGCCCTCGCCCTCGTCGCGTTCCAGCGTGACGCCGGGGAGCCTGCCGACGGCGTCGGCAACGTTGGCGTTCGGCAACGATGTGAATACCTCGTTCGGCAACACCTGAACGATGTTATCGGCCGTGCGCTCTCGGTTGATCGCTTCTGCCTCCCCGGAAGCGCGTTCGGTAGTCACAAAAATTTGGTCTTTTTGCGATGCCACTTCCATCTTCGCGTCAACGGTAGTGGTTTGGCCTGCCTTGATTTCTAGAACTTTCGTGAACAGCGTGAATCCAACATAGGTGACGGTGATCGTATAGGTACCTGGGGCAAGATTGTTGACGAAGTAGCTTCCTTGTTGATTCGAGGCAACGGTTATCCCGGTGGGCTGCAATTCAATCTCGGCGCCTTGCAGGAAGCTGCCGGACGTATCGGAAATGTGACCGGTCACCGAACCTTTGCCACCTTGACCGAGCGCCATTTGCGCAGAACAAATCACCACGATCACGAAACCAATCGTGAACAGGCGGAAAAAACTTTTTATCACTGTATTACCTCCAGAAAGTAAGGACGGGCCAACTGTCCTATTGAAAAACAGGTCGAACCCTCGCTCGCCTTGCTCGCCACCCCTGCTAAAAAGAGCGTTCACGCTAGTCGGGGTGAGCCATGCGCAACGGACTGGAAGGGCACTCGGCGAGCTCTGATCCTCTCGATCGAATTCGCACCTTGCAGGCCCTCGGGTGTTTCCCGGTGCATGGGCTTTGTAGAGAACTTCGGTAGCCGGTTGACTAACCCACCCGCGAGACCTGCTGCTCAAACCATTAAGCGACGGGCCGCTTAAATGCTGATGAACGTACATCGCGAATTGCTTGAAAAAGGGCTGAAAGAATTTTCAGATGAAATTTCTTTCAGGAAGCAACGGCAGCCGAATCAGGCACTTCCCCATTTTCGATTTGTAGTGGGCTATTCGCGGTGGCCAGAGGAAGAGTGATACGAAATACGGAGCCCGAACCAGGATGGCTTTCGACCTCAATTTTCCCCTGGTGAGTTTCTGCAATCCACTGGGCGATGGATAAGCCAAGCCCGGCGCCAGGCACCTCCCGGGAGCGGGCCTCGTCCGCGCGATAAAACCGATCAAAGATCCGTGGAAGGTCTTCGGGAGAGATTCCCACTCCGGAATCCTCGATTTCGATCAGCACTTCGCGAGAGCCGCCGAGCGAACGGAGCCTTACGAATCCTCCGGCTGCGGTGTACTTGACGGCGTTATCGAGAACGGCAAGGAAGAGATTTTCAATGGCCGCTGCGTCCGCGTTGAGTACCAGAGGCCGCGCATCAAGTTTCGAAGAAAAAGAAAGACCTCTGGAGTTCGCGAGCACGGAAGCCTGCAGGGCCGTTTTCTCCAAGACCGGGTTCAGTGCCGTCGGTTTGAACTGCAGGTGTGCTGCACCTGCGTCCGCGCGGGCCAGGGTCAGCAGCGACTCGATCAACTGAGTCGTGTCCTCGGAAGCCTTTAGAATCCTCCCTAATGATTGGCGATATTCGGCCTCACTCCGGGTGCGCCGCAGAGCAATTTCCGCGTGGGTACGAATCAAGGTGAGCGGGGTGCGCAGATCATGCGAAGCGTTGGCGGTAAATTGCCGGATGCGCTTGACGGAGGTTTCGATACGTTCGAGCATATCGTTCAAAGTCACCGTCAGCCGCTGCAGTTCATCCGCTGCCCTGGGCACTTCCAATCGTTGCGAAAGATTTTGCACCCCGATGCGTTCCGCCGATTGGATAATACGATTCACAGGAGCCAGCGCCCTTCCACTGAGCCAATAACCAAGGAGCGAAGCAAGGATGACGAGTAGGGGCAGCCCGCGCTTTTCAATCAGGCGGAAGTGGTCCAGGGCTTGATCGAACGGCTCTGTGGGCACGGCCGCACTGATTTGGAACTTCTGGCCAGCGAGCGAGACGCTCTGTTGCGCGATGCGGTATTGCTGGCTGTTTAAATTGGCCGTGAGAAAATTCACGCCGTCGAGCGGAGGATCCGGCAGAGGTGATTGAGGCAAGGAGAAACGCGGTGACCGGAACAACCATCCGCCGTCCGTCTCGGACACTTCAAAGATAGCTCCGTTGGCCCACAATTCGGAAAGCTCACCCAACTCTTTTTGGACGTGCGCGGTGCCTTTGGGCGTCGAAAGCTTCATGACGCGCTGCACGATCTCGAGGTTGTTACGTGACGCGTCGTTTACAGTGGTTTCAATGCTGCGGCGAAATCCAAAATCACAAATCCAAAAAAAGGCGATAAACGACGCCGCCAGCACGACAAAATACAACAGCGTCAGCCGGGCTCGGATCGTCAGCTTCACTTTGCACTCGCCGAATAGCCAAATCCACGGTGGGTGTGGATCAATTTCACTTCGGCATCCTGGTCGATCTTCTTGCGCAGAAGTCGTACAAACGCATCCAGGGTATTCTCAGTGACTTCTCGCCCCCGGCCCCAGATGCTGGTCTGGAGTTCTACACGGGAAACCACCCGACCTGAATTCCGGACCAACAACTCCAAAAGGCGGTACTCAGTGTGAGAAAGATGAACCTCCCTGCCCTTGCGGAAGGTCCTCAAGGTACTCACGTCCAGCACAAGATCAGCGAGTTCCAGAACATTCTTGCGGCGAATCTCGTGGCGTCGCGCCAGAGCCCGAATGCGAGCCAGCAGTTCCAGAAACGAAAATGGCTTGGTCAGATAATCGTCGGCGCCGGCGTTCAAACCGTTGATAATATCCGGCACGGAGTCGCGCGCAGTCAGCATCAGGACAGGTGTTTCCTGTTCCCTGCTGCGTAACTGACGGGCCACTTCGAGGCCATTCATCTGTGGAAGCATGACGTCCAGCAAAATGACATCAAACGGCGTTTCACCGGACTTCTCGAGCGCGGTGCGGCCATCGCGAGCCAGACCGATTTCGAACTGCTCCTCCTCAAGTCCTCGGGCCAGAAGCTGAGCCATCTCCGGCTCGTCTTCGACAATCAGTACGCGCATTCCCGGCTCCCCCGGAGTTCATAGTAGTTTGCGGTCTATGAATGTCCGGTGAACAGAGTGTTACAAACCGGAAGCAGTTCTGCCGGACAGCGGAAACTACTCGATTTTGTAGGATTTAGGGGGCAGCAGCAGTTGTACGCCGAAATAGCCCACGAAGTAGGCCTGCTTGGGGGCGGTCGGCTCGAGGCTGCGCCCCGCCATAAACAGCAGTATGACCGGACTGTGAATCTTATAACGTCCGCCCAATCCAATCGTTGGCTGGCTGCTGGAGGGATGAAAAGTGCCCTGGGCGTAAAGTTCGAGGTCCAATTCGAGCTTGGGGGTGAATTCGTGTCCGACGACCAGCCCGGTCAGCCATCCGTCTGGGCCTTTGTGGACAAACTGATAGCCCAGTTCGTAGTCGACATCGACGGGGCCAAATTTCTTTGAAAACTCTGCCGGCAAGAGAAACGTGTCGCTCGGCGGGGTGATGCCGCGCTGCACGGCATTATTCGGGTTATTGAGAAAGAATTGGGGGAAGATCGAAATGGACAGCCCATCCTCACCGGCATCGTAGAAGCGCCATTTGACGCCGGGATTGGATTGCCCCAAACCGAACTTGGTGCCTTCGCCGGGATTTTGCACCCGCAACCAGGCATTTTCGTAGGTGAGCTGGATGCGGTCACCAATGCCGAAATTAATGTCCAGATCGGGAGTATGGGAAACGGATTGGTTGCTATAGAAAAAGGGCATGTAACCGATATTGATTTCCCAGTTCAGGTTGCCGGGCGTGCCGGGATCGTTGGTATAAAAAGGCGGTCCGCCCTGCGCCAACACAGCGCCAGCCGAGCAGAGAAGGCCAACGATCAGCAGCAGCCCTCGTGTCATAGTTGACGGACCGAGGGGAGGGGGCCGGAAGGGCCCGAAGGAGATGGAGTGAACCGCTCGATGACAAAAACCGGCATGACCAGATGAGTCAGAAGATTCCCTTTCCACGTCTCCTGTGACTTGCTCCAACAGAATCTATTCGCGGACGTCACTTCCTTCCCAGATTACGGGCGCAGACATAAATCCAACATTAATCGCGCCCGGAACACGACCCAGGTGCGCTGGCAGGAAGCGCGACGGTAAAAGTCGAGCCGGTTCGGTCGGAGTGGTTCAATTCCAACCGGCCATCGTGGGCCTCCACAATCCAGCGGGCGATCGATAAACCCAGGCCGGCTCCTCCCCTGTCCCCATCCGGGCGTGAGCGCGCCTTATCGACCCGGAAAAAACGCTCGAAAATTCTTGGCTGCAGCTCCACAGGAATACCGGGACCGTTGTCTGAGACGCTTAGGAGGTATTGCTCCCCCTGACGGCTACAGGCCAGATGAACCTCGCTTCCCTCCGGCGAATACTTGATCGCGTTGTCCAGCAAGTTCAGCAACATGCGGCCCAGCAAGGCCTCGTCGGCACGGATCGGCAACTCCGGATCGATCGCTGACGTCAGCCGGATGTGTTTCCGGAGTGCCAGTGACCGCGCGCGCCGCAGAGCTTCGGACGCAACCTCGTCGAGGTAGGCATCGCGCAGCGTCAGGGGATATTGACCGGCATCGGCGCGCGCAAGTGTGAAAAGATCCTCGACGATGTGGGCCAGGCGCTGCGATTCATCCCGCAGGACGGCAAGGGTCTGCCGATATTCCCCCGGGGAACGTTCGGTCTGGGAAAGAGTGACCTCGGCTTCTCCGCGGAGAATCGCCACCGGCGTCCGTAATTCGTGCGAGGCATCCGCCATGAATCGTCGCTGCTGTTCGAAAGAAGATTCCAGCCGCTCCAGAAGCTGATTGAACGCCAGCGCGAGTTGCCCGAGCTCGTCCCGCTCGTTCGCAACTCTTAGCCGGCTGTGAAGATTGGAGGCTCCCATCCCCCTTGCCTGCCCTGCCATTTCAGCAACCGGTGCCAGGCTTTTCCGGGCCAGCAGATACCCGCCCGCACTCGCTAGAAGCAAGACCAGCGGAATGGTCCACAGGAAGGTATTGCGAATGTCGTCCATCATCTCTGTTTGCGCATGAAGCGATTGCAAAACCACCAGCGTCAAAGTGCGTCCCGCGGCGGGGAACGGCCGGGACAACGCGCGGAACCGGCTTTTTCCGCCGGGACTATGGACGGTGCGAAGCTCGCCGGAAGTTGCAACGGCAGGAACAAGAGAACGAAAGGGCTCGGAAGAGAAAAACTCTTCATTCAGCTGATCCCGGGGACCGCCGATACGGGGCAGGTCGAGTGAGCTTTCGATCACGCTGCCTGAGGGGTCGACCAGGACAAAGAAAGTGCCACGGAACCGGTGCTCGAGCATCGATTCACGCGCGGCGTTCCTGATCGCACCCGCCCCGGTCTCGTCGGCCAGCTCTGCGCGGAACGTAGTTACAAAGTCTTCTGTGATCTCGGTGATGTTGCTGTCGGTGCGCTCGGAGGTGTTGTGCCAGTACAGGAAGTAGGTGAGCATGGCAAGGAAGACCAGAACCAGTCCAAGAACCAGGCTATACCACAGCGTAAGCCGGGCCCGTACGGAATCAAGCATGTGGTTTTCTCGGATGCCTGACCGCTGAACTCCCGGACTCTCCTCCGGCAGGCACAGCGGAATCCTCCGAGGCGCAAAGAATATATCCACTGCCGCGGCGAGTCTGAAGAAGCGGTTTCCCGTCCTCCTCGCCAAGTTTCCTGCGCAGCCGGTTCACATAGACTTCGATCAGGTTGGAAAAAGGATCAAAGCTTTCGTCCCAGACATGCTCGGCGATTTCCGAGCGGCCGACCACGCGGTTGACATTGCGCACCATGAACTCGAGCAAGGCATATTCCTTCGCTGTCAGGGAAATCGTGCGGCCGCCTCGTCGGGCAGTTTGCGATGCGGTATCGAGCTCGAGGTCGCCCACCAGGAACCGCGAGGGCCGCAGGTCCTTCGGCCGGCGCAATAACGCCCGCAGGCGAGCAAGAAGTTCGCCAAACTCAAATGGCTTGGTCAGGTAATCGTCGGCGCCAGAGTCCAGGCCGTGGATTCGGTCTTCGACCGCATCCCGCGCCGTGAGCATCAGGATCGGCATGCGCTTGCCCAGACTGCGGATGGCCCGGCAGGTCGCGAAGCCGTCTTTGCCGGGAATCATGACGTCAAGAATGATCAGGTCGTAGTCGTTTATTTCTACCTGATAGAGGGCATCCTCTCCGCGAGCGACCGCGTCCACGGCATAAGACTGCTCCTCGAGCCCGCGGGCCAGCAGGCGTGCAATGCGTGCTTCATCCTCGACAAGCAAGAGTCGCATGGTCGTATCATACGGCAGTTTGATTCCGGGGAAGCAAGAACCACGCTCAGTCCGCGGCAACGGGCAGCGCGACAGGAGCGGTAATCGTTACCGTGTCCGGCTTGCTCCAGGTCTCTTTTCCGTCCTGGAGCTCGACCTTGTTCATGGTTACCGTGACGCGGTTATGATCCACCTGCACGAGCAAGTAGTGGTAGTTCACACCGGGGTCCTGGTACGGATCGTCGGCGTGCCGCACGATCGGATAAGCATGCGCACCACCGCCGCCGGTTACGAAGTAGGTGATGCCGCCATGCTCGTGCCGCTCGTAGTTGTGAACGTGTCCGTTGAACACCACCAAGCGGGCTCGCAGGTGTTGCTGCCGGTCTTCGAGAGACTTCGCCAGTGCCTGTTCGGAGGCACGCGCCGTGTGCCCGCCGCCGAAAGTCTTATCGTCGGAAGAACTGGTATACGGCGGGTGATGAAAAATCAAGAAAACAAAATCAACGGAGGCGGGTAGATGATCCAGTTGCGAGCGCAGCCAGTCGCCTTGGGGGCCGGACAATTCCTCGAGCGCGCTGTCGAGTACGAGCATCAAGGCGTTCCCCATCCGGACGGAGTAGAAACGGCTTTGCTGGAGCTCCGGGAAGCGCGCAAAGTAATTCCCGAGCGCCGTTTGTAGATTGCCTTTCAGGTCATGGTTACCAATGACCGGATAGATCGGAATCTTGTGCTGGCGCCAGAGAGCGGTTTCCGAATCCCAGACTTGCCAGTCCTTGGGATTTTCTCCGACATAAACAATATCGCCACCAATCGAAATGAACGCTGGATTTTCCTTGTCGATCGCGGCAACCAAGGCGTGCCGGATCGCCGGGTTAGCGGGTTCGGTATCGGCAGGGTCGTGGAAACGCGTGTCTCCAAAGGCCACAAAACGAAATATGGCCGGCACTTGCAACTCCAGGGCGACATGATTCTCAGCCAGCGGGGGTTTTTCCTGTTCACTTCGGGAGCAGGAAATTCCAAGCGTTACGGCAAGCACAACGGCAAGAAAGGTTTTGTTCGCATAGGTGGACATGGCACTAATAGACTAACGCTGCCCTTCGGTCCGCGGGTTAATGAAATTTCAGATTGCCCGCCCCCGGTCGCGCGTAGCCCTCGGCGAGCTACTTTGCATCCAGATAGTGCGAGGCCGGCAATTCGCGCAATTGCGCTGCGGCCCACTCCGGGGAAATATCGCGTTGCGGCATGGCCAGCAGTTCGTATCCGACCATGAATTTCTTTATGGTGGCCGAGCGTAACAGGGGCGGATAGAAATGTGCGTGCAGCCGAAATTCGGGATGCGGCATCCCGTCGGTCGGCCGCTGGTGAAAGCCCATGGTGTAGGGAAACGGCGTTCGAAACAGATTGTCGTAGCGGATGGTAAGCTCCTTCAGGATTCTCGCCAGGCCGTCGCGCTCCGCCTCCTGCAGTTCCACCAGCGAGGAAACGCGCCTCCGGCTGATCAGTAGGGTCTCGTACGGCCACACCGCCCAAAACGGCACCACGGCAACAAAATGCTCGTTCGCCGAGACCAGCCGCTCCTTTTTTTCCATCTCGAGAACCAGATAATCCTCCAGCAGATCGGATTTGTGGCTCCCGAAGTATTTCTGCTGCGCAGCGACTTCCCGCGCCAGCTCGCCGGGCACAGTTTCCGTCGCCCAGATCTGGCCGTGCGGGTGCGGATTGCTGCAACCCATCATGGCGCCTCGATTTTCAAAGATCTGCACGGAATGTACCTTCGGCATGCCGCCCAGCGTGGAAGACTCCTGACACCAGGTATCGACGACGGCTCTGATCTCGATGGCTTCCATGCGGGCCAAGGTCATATCGTGCCGCGGAGAAAAACAGACCACCCGGCATCGCCCGGTTTCGCTCCTCGCCAGCAACAGTTCGTTTTCCCGCAACTCTCCCTCAGGCGTGTTCTGGAGCAGCGCGGCAAAATCGTTGTCGAAGACAAACGTGCCCCTGTAGGGAGGGTTCTTTTCGCCGCCGGCCCGCAGATTCCCCGGGCACAGGTAGCAATGCGGGTCGTAGGCGGGGCAAATCCCCGGGGGCGCCTGTTCCACCTGTCCTTGCCAGGGCCGTTGTGCACGATGAGGAGAAACCAGCACCCATTCCTGCGTCAAGGGATTAAACCGCCGATGGGGGTGCACGGCAAGATCAAACCGATTCATACCTTCCTGTCTTCCGCCAGCGTTGAACTTTCTGAGTAACCGTCCGGAAAATTCCTGTGCCAGGCCCAAGCGCTTTCCAGAATTGCGGTGAGCGTGGGGAATTTCGGCTCCCAATTCAGTTCGCGGCGAATTTTCCTGGAGCTGGCAATGAGCACTGCCGGGTCTCCTTCCCGGCGGGGTGATTCCTTGACGGTGATCGGTTTCCCGGTCACCTGGCGAACCCCCTCGATCACTTCCCGCACCGAGAAGCCCTGGCCATTTCCCAGATTGTAAACCAGGCGCCCGGCACGCTCGAGCCCGTCGAGGGCCAGAAGATGCGCCGTAGCCAGATCGCTGACATGGATGTAATCGCGCACACAGCTGCCGTCCGGCGTCGGGTAATCCGTGCCAAAAATCTGAATGTGCTCCTGGCGCCCGAGGGCGACATTCATCAGGCGGGGAATCAGGTGGGTTTCCGGCCGGTGCGCTTCTCCGTGGTCGGGCGCCGCCGCTCCCGCCGCATTGAAATAACGCAGGCTCGAGTAACGCAGTCCGTGAATGCGGTGGAACCACTCGAGCATTCTTTCCACCAGCAGCTTCGACTCTCCGTAGGCGTTGGTTGGCTCTAGCGGGTCTTCTTCCTCGATGGGTGTCCTTGCCGGATTCCCAAACAACGCGGCCGTCGAAGAAAAGACAAATCGCATGACGCCAGCTGCAAGCATGGCCTCCAGAACTGCCAAGGCATTCGCGGTGTTATTCCGGAAGAAGGCTTCCGGAGATTTCATGGATTCGCCGGCTTCGATAAATGCAGCGAAATGCATGACCGCTTCAAACTGGTGGGACTGAAAAAGCGCCCTGAGCCTCTCTGTTTCCGCCAAGTCTCCAACCACCAGTTCCGCGTTCTTCGGAACCGCCCGACGATGGCCGTGACTCAGATTATCAATGATGGTTACCTGGTGCCCGGCTCCCAGAAGCTGTTGGGCCACTACGCTGCCGATATAGCCTGCCCCGCCGGTGACAAGTACTCTCATCGCTCGCGATCCTTGCTGGCCTTCCCTGCTTCGCTTGCCGCGGCCGACGTAACCCGCCTCATGCCAACCGCCTCACGCCGTCGGCGGTCGCGCAAATGTAGATCTCAGGTCGCCGTCCTGTGGCGGCCTGATACCCCCTCTCGACTTCCGACCGGAACGCCTCTGCCCTTACGCTCTCGACCAGATTAATGGTGCAGCCCCCAAAACCGCCCCCTGTCATTCGCGCCCCGTAAACGCCATCGCTTTTGCCTGCCAGCGCTACCATGATGTCCAATTCCTTGCAGCTCACCTCAAAATCGTCTCGCAGACTGGCATGAGACTCTCCCATTAATCGCCCGAACCGTGCGACCTCCCGCCTCGAGAGGGCTTCTGCGGCCTCCGTCACCCGAAGGTTTTCGGTGATGACATGGCGGGCGCGTCTGCCTATCGTTTCGGGTAAACCGGCTCCATGCTTGGCATACTCCTCAAGAGAAACGTCGCGTAAGGCCTTGACTGCGGGATGGCGCTCGGCAAAGAACTTGACCGCCGCCTCGCACTCTGCTCGCCTCTGATTGTACTCACCCGCAGCCAGGCTGTGCCGCACCATGGTATTGCAGAGGACCAGCCGCACGTTTTCCGGCAGGTGCTGATAGCGATAGGCAAGTGAACGACAATCGAGCAGCAACGCGTGATCTTTGCGTCCGTACACGGAAACGAACTGATCCATAATCCCGCAACGGGCGCCCACAAATTCATTCTCCGCACGCTGGCAAAGTCTGGCTGTTTCCTCGCCGTCCAATTTGCTGCCGCAGGCTTCTAGAAAGGCCCGGCACACTGCAACTTCGAGCGACGCACTCGAACTCAGACCCGCTCCTTGCGGCACGTCTCCAAAAATCAAAAGGTCTGCACCCGAAAGGCGAGTTCCTTGCTCTTCGAGCTTGTGCGCTACGCCCACAACATAATCGCTCCAGTGTTGCCGTGGCGTTATCGGAAGCTGTTGCAGCTCAAAATCAACCTGTTCGGCGTAATTTTCAGAATAGACGATCAGCTTGCGGTCCTCCCGCGGGGCAATCGCTACACGGGTGTGGAATTGGATTGCGGCGGGCAGGACGAAGCCATCGTTGTAATCGGTATGTTCTCCGATCAGGTTCACCCGGCCCGGTGCCTCGACCACCAGCGGCTCCCTGCCATAAAGCCGGAAGAATTTTTCGGTTAGAGTATGACCGGATTCTGAGAGTTTCTCTGCGGGCACCGGGTTTTGTCCACCCCTCTTCGCCAAGTATAACTGCGAAGTGTAATCCCGCAGAGTTTTTGTTCCCGGAACTCGAAAACAGGGGAGTCGAAGCGATTTTCGGCGGGCTTAGGCGGCCCGTGACGAGACGAACACGCCTCCCGCAAGGACCTGTCCGATCGCTTCCACCAGATCCGGGTGCATGCGGGTTTTCAAGACGTAGGCCAAGCCGCCGCTCTCGAGCGCCGCGGCCACATACTCTTCATCTTCTTGAACGCTTAAGAAGATGACCTTGGCCTGGGATCCTCGGCGGCGGATCTCCCGCGCCGCCCGGAGTCCGTCGAGCTCCGGCATCATGATGTCCAGAACCACCAAATCCGGCCGCAACTCGAACACCGCGTCCACCGCCGCGCGCCCGTCACGGACGGTCCCGACCACTTCGAAGTCTGATTCAAGGAGCATCGCAGCGTTCTTGAGGATACCAGCATGATCATCGGCGAGCAGAATACGAGGACGAAACTCCATGTACGCTCCGGGTCCCAAATCGGCGACTTTCGGCAAAATCTAGATTTAACCGGCTTGGCCACGGTCGCACAACTGCCAGAACTGACAGTTATTGCTTCCCGGAGCGGATGGGAGGATCTTCTGCCTTCCGCGTCGCCTGTTTCCCCCCTGACGATCTCGGCTTATCGGGGCACTCCACCTTAGGCTTGCGCACCCTTGCGCACCGACTGGGTCCCGGTATCCCCGGGAAACTGTAAGTACTGACAGTTACAAACTCACGCCATCCGTTGCATGCTGTTCCTCTCTTTGGCCGGGAGAGAGAGCGTTGTTTTGCGTCCCGGAGTCGAAAGCAGGCTGCAGTTTGCTATGCCCACTTTCGAGCAGCCCATGCGGTTCGCAAACTCGTCTCGTTACCAAACGGAACGAATGCTTCTGGAAATTCTCGGGCGGAGACTTTCCAGACCGTCGTGGGTTGTTCGATGGTCGGCATAGCTTCCCATCAAAATCGGTCCGGCACATCGGGATGGCAGGCCTTGCCGGGCAGGGCTAACCTTCATTTCGGAGGGCGCTTCTTGTATGCTGGTTTCAAGATTCTATCCGGGGGGGTGCGGGGTTCGACGTTACCAGGTTGTCGAGGCGGAGGCACACGTGGCCAAACCACGTATTTTGCTTGCAGACGATCACACGCTGGTTGCCGAAGCGTTCCAGCGCTTACTCGAACCCGAATGCGAAGTGGTTGGCACGGTCGCCGATGGTCGCGCGCTCTTGCGGGCGGCTCCCCTACTCCAGCCGGACATCGTTCTCGTGGACCTGAACATGCCGCTGCTGAACGGCCTCGACGCGAGCGAGCAGCTGAAGAATGCCCTTCCCAAGATCAAGATCATCGTCCTGACCATGAATGAGGATCCGGAGATTGCCGCGGAGACCATGGGGAAATGGGCTTCCGGGTACCTGCTGAAGAAGTCCGCCGGCAGCGAACTGCTGAAAGCCATTCGGGATGTGATGCGCGGCGGCAAGTATGTGACTCCGAGCCTAGAGGGAGCGATCGCATCCATTGCATCGCGCGACGCAGGCTCTGACAGTGCGCGCACGTTGACGCCCCGCCAGCGCGAGGTGCTGCAGCTGCTGGCTGAGGGGCATACCATGAAGGAGGCGGCGGCGATCTTAAACGTGGCTACGCGGACCGTAGCGTTTCACAAATACCGCATCATGCAGGATTTCGGCCTTGAGAATAACTCGGAATTGTTGCGCTTCGCGATGAAGCAGAAGCTGGTCAACCAGAGCTGAACCGCGCATTCCAATTACGTCTGCGCGCTTATTTGGACAGCGTCTGCTGCACGCTCTTATCCCGCCAGAAATCCTGGCCGAGTTTCGGCAGCGTATAGATCGGATCAAAATACTCGTAGCGGCGCGTCAGCGCTTCCGGATCATCCGCCTCAATCCCGGTGCGGTAATTCTTCGTCCAGTAGGAAATGCCCAGTTGCCGGTCGTACTCCTTCACCTGGTGCACCCAACGCTTGCCGACGAAGGGGACGTCGCAGATCAAGCGGGGCGTGGCAAAGCCGGGCAGATAGCCCATGATGTCGTGCTGCAGTTGCTGCACTTCGTGGATGGCCAGACGCCAGTGCTCGGCGTTGGGGATCATGTCACACTGGTAGAAGTAGTAAGGCATGATCTTGCCGTGATCGAGCAGCGTGAAGCATAACTCCAGCAGTTCTTTCGCGCTGGTATTCACGCCGCGGAGCAGTACACCCTGATTGCGCACATCGCGATAACCCATATCAAGTAGCGCCTGGACCGCCCGGCGCACCAGTGGAGTCACTTGGCGAGCGTTGTTCACGTGCGTATGAACGGCGATATCCACGCCCTTTTCGCGCGCCTTCTTGGCCAGCCTCTCGAGCCCGGCCAGCACTTCGCTCTGCAGGAAGTGTTGCGGAATGGCGATGAGACCCTTGGTGGCCAGGCGTATGTCCCTGATATTGGGAATGTCCATCAGCTTGGAGCAAAAGTCCTCGAGCGTGCCGATGGGCGTGTTGGCGATGTCACCGCCGCTGACGACTACGTCCCGCACCGAGGGCGTGACGCGCAGATAATCGAGCATCTGCTGGTACCGGTCTTTCTGCGGTATTTGGAACTTCAGCTTCACCACCTGCGGGACGTCATTGCCCACCAGATCCATTCGCGTGCAGTGCCCGCAGTATTGCGGGCAAGTGGAGAGCAGCTCCGCCAGCACCTTGGTGGGATAGCGGTGGGTGAGCCCTTCAACCGCCCACATGTCGGTTTCATGCAGCGAGTCGCGGCTGGCCTTTGGGTGGCTTGGCCATTCCGGGTGACGGTCGTCGAAGGCCGGCAGCATGTAACGGCGCACCGGGTCGTTCCACAGGTCCTTCTCCTCCATAGTATTCAGCATGTGCGGAGGAATGAGGATGGACATGGTGGCGCGTTCGCGGATGTCTCGTTCGACGCTGGCCAGCAAGCTTTCCGGAACCAGGCCGCCAAACACTTCCTTGAATTCGTTCAGGTTCTTGACGGTGTGGCGACGCTGCCACAGCGCGGTCTCCCACTCTTCCTTGGTGACGTTCTTGTAACCCGGCAGGCGCTGCCAGTCCGGTTCTACAAACTCGCGATGGAAGGGGTAATGGAATGGCTGCTCGGACGCGTGGACCTTCCCGGCGGGATGCCAGGTAGGGCGCGCCGGCTTGGTTGCGGGCGGAGTGGTTTTCGTCTCGGTCATCGATGTAGTCCTATGTCGGGGATCGGTCCTGTCGGGAAGTCTTTATAACTTCTTTATGACCCAGAATATCGCACGACCAGCCTTTCCGCCACCCCTGAGGGGGCGGCCCTGCGGCTCCAGGCACTGGGGTTCCGCGGGGCGCAACGGCCGGTTAGGAGATCCTGGTTGAGAGAATTTCTACTCTTGCGCAGCTTCGGCAGTATCCCTAGCGGGAGCATTCCGCCCTGCTATTTGCTATTTCCGAGTTTCTGATACTCCCCCTGCGCTTCGTGCAACACCGGGATATCGCTGTCGGCTTCCTTCCACAGAGCGAAAAACTGCTCGTAGGCTTCCCGTCCTTTTTGCACATTCCCCGATTCGACATACGCTCGCGCCAGCCCCAGGCGTGCCAGCGCGGCAATCGGCTCATTCACAACCACCCCGGGCCAGTTCAAGATTTTCTGAAATTCCGCTGCCGCCTGTGCGCCCTGGTGTGCCGCAAGATACGCTTCCGCTCTCACATACACCGGATACAAATTCGTCCAGAAGGTATCGCTGCCGGGGATTCCGAGCTCATAAGGCGAGGCCACCGCTAAGGCTTCGATGGCCCGTGCCGCTCCATTCGAATCGACGAGCGCCAGCTGGGCTCGCAGCGTCGGCAAGTAATTGAATCGCACAATGGTATCGTCCGGAAACCGCTTTTCCAGATCCTCCAGCAGCGCCCGCGCGCCCCCCTCATCCTTATTCAGCGCCAGCGCCAGAGAGGCCACGTATTGCGCATCCCGTCCATTCGAAAGCGCCAGCGTCCCGTATACCCGTTCCTTGGCCTTGGCGATATTTCCATACAAGGCTTCCCAGAGCGCTGCGGCGGCCGCACAACCCGCCGCCATCTCTCGTTCGCCGGCAGCATTTGCCGAGGTCTCCGCCTTCCGCGATAATTCCCGCGCCGTCTCGAGTTTCCCCAGGTACGCCGCCGTTCCTCCCTCCATCGACAGCATCTGGTTCTCCACTCCCGGCTTGCCCATCGACCACGCCAAGTGCTCCTTCATCCCCGCCGCGTCGTTCTTCAGAAACGCGATTTCATACAAATACTTGTGCAACGCCCCACTGTCGAATCCTTTCTTCTGGGCTTCTGCGGCGAACTGTTCGGCCTCTTCCAGGCGATTCAAATGGATCTTCCCTGCTACCAGGTTCGTGTAACCGATACTGTCGGCTTGGCCGAGCTTCACGGCCTCGCTGAATTCTGTAAACGCCTTCTCATGCTGCCCGAGCGTCTGGTAAAGTTCGCCAAGATTATTCGCCGGAATGCTTTCCCGCGGATAAATCTGGGCCCACAACTCATAGGTCTGGCGCGCCCGCTCGAGATCCCCGGTCACAAAATCGTAATAATGCGACTCAATATAGAGTTTTTCCCCCTCCCCCACCCGGCCCCGCAACTCGTACGCCCTTCTGGTGCTTTCCGCCCCCAGGTTCTTCTCTCCCAGATTGTGGTAGGTCGTCCCCAGCAGCGCATAGGCCATCGCAAAGTTCGGGTCCAGTTGAATGGCATGCTGCAACAACGGCACCGCGGCGGTGTAATCGCCCCTACCCTGCATCATTTTCCTGCCAAGGGTGAACGACTGCAGCGCTTCAAGAGACGGTGTCGTTGCTTGCTCGATCGGCGTATCGAGCTTGCGCACGGTCTTTAGTGACTCGCCCAATTTCTCCCGCAGCGTCGTTGATACTGCGCCGAGGGACTTCAGCACATTTTCTTTTCCGCTCGCGGTTACCTGCTCCTGCGCCAGTGAATCTCCCGATTGACAATTCACCGCGCTCACCCCGATGACATAGTCGCTGCCAATATTCGAAATTGTTCCGCTCAAATAGGCCTTGCTGCCCACCCGCATGCACAAATCCGCGGCAATCGCGGGAGAGAGCTTGGTGTCGGCGGGCTTCCCCATCTGCTTCAAGGTTTGCTGGATTCTTTGATCCGACACCAGGCTCAGAAAGGGCGATTGCTGCAGCTGCGCCGCAAGACCCTGCCTCAAGGTATCGTCGAAAATCGGATCCCCGGTCTTATTGACGAAATCCGCCAACACCACCGTATCGGACTGGCCGAGCGCGTGCGCCCGTCGCGAATACAGCCATCCGCCGACTCCGAAGACCGCCAGCAGCGCCGCAATCCCCGCTACAATATGCCTCCAGTCAATATGCGGGCTGCCGGCCACAATGACCGTCTTCGTGGCCGTCATCTGCCCGGTCTCCGAGGCGCGCTTCAACTGCTGCAAATCTTCACGCACCTCAGCGGCGCTCTGGTAGCGCTTCTCGCGGTCCTTCTCCATGCACTTGTTGATGATTTCTTCCAGTTGCGCAGGGAGCTCGGGATTTACCGTCTGCACGGCAACCGGCTTGCGTGTCAGAATCGCCTCAATGATTGCGCCGCCGGTCTTCCCGCCAAAGGCCTGCTTTCCCGTGGCCATCTCGTAGAGCAGCAGACCCAGCGCAAAAATATCCGCCCGCGCGTCCAGGTCGTCGCCTCGCACATGTTCGGGCGACATGTACGCCGGCGTTCCGCTAATCACGCCCACGATCGACACGGCGTCCAGTGTTCCCCGGGATGCCGACGATGCACTATCGTTCGGATCGAGCTGCAATACGTCGGTGGCCACCAGTTTAGCCAGCCCGAAATCCAGCACCTTGGCCTGCCCGCGTTTGGTCACGAATACGTTCGAGGGCTTAATGTCCCGGTGAATGATTCCGCTCGAGTGCGCCACGTCGAGCGCATCCGCGATCTGGATGCCCAGAGTCAGGATCTCCTCGAGTGGAATCGGCTGAGCATGGATGTGCTGGCGCAGCGTCTGGCCGTCAATGAACTCCATGGCGATGAATGGGCGCTTTTCCGACTCGCCGATATCATAGATCGTGCAGATACCCGCGTGATTGAGCGCAGACGCGGCCAGCGCTTCGCGCCGGAATCGCTCGAGCGCCTGGGCGTCCTGCACCATGTTGTCGGGGAGAAATTTTAATGCGACCGGCCGCTCCAGCCGGGTATCGATGGCTTTGTACACCACGCCCATCCCGCCCGCACCAAGTTTTTCTACAATGCGAAAGTGCGAGATGGTCTGATCAATCATCGCTGAGCACGTGTTTTATCGAATGGTAGTACCAGTCACAGTGTCTGGTCGTTCATAGCTGCGTCTTCATCCACCTTCCGGCGCACTTCTTTTGGCGGCTTCGGCGATCCCAGCATGTTCAGCGCTCGCGCCCCGTCCCCATACGTTGCCAGATCCGCCTGGTTTTCGAGCTCATAAGCCACGCTTTTGTTGCAGACCGTGCAGACCAGAGAGCCGTACACCGTGCCGTTTTTTTGCACAAACACGTTGAAACGCATCACGCGTTCGCAGCATACGGGAATCCACAAATTTGCCGTTTTTATCGGATCCAAGATTCACCTATCCCAGCAGGATTGCCGGGATTATACACTGAAAGTGGACCTACCTGTCATCCTCGTGCCCCCGGGAGCGCCACATCCTCCGGGTTCGGCAGACTACCCGCGACGGTCGTCCGGGCAGTCCGCCAAAACCCGCAAACCGGTCAGTGGGCAGGTGCGGCGCTTCGATGAAACTTGACGGGCAGCTCGACGCCCAATTGCTCGAACAGGCTAATCGCATCCCAGATGGCCTGCGAATCCAGAATCTTCCCGTCAACAACCTGGTGAATGGTGATCCCGCTGATCGAAACTTTCCTGTTGGTTGGTGCTACTCCGAGGAATTCACCTTGATGCGTGCCCGTCAGGGTCCAGAACGCGGCGACTTTTTCCTTTTCGCAAATGGTCTCCTCGACCGTAAACCGCAAATCCGGAAAGCCCGCAAGGTACGCTGCCAGCTGCTTCTTGTACGCCCCCGGGCCTACGGTGGCCCCGGAGATGTGCGGGCTGGTCAGGGCATGGCTCTCGCTGACCAGCTGGTCGGCCACTTCCGGCTTGCGTTCATTCCAAAATTCCTTGTAAAGACGGCGGATCACTTCTTTGGGAGAGACGGACATGACTACAACCCCCTCCGGAACGCTCTGTGGCGGTGTCCGCCTGGGTGGGTCCGCGCCATGATCTGGCATTGCCGGGAAGCAGACCGAACAACGATTCCGAGAGCCTACTCCCGACGGTCAAAAGTAGCAAGGAGACAGATTCAGCGACGAAGCGAGCAGGGCTGTCGCCGGCTCTACCGACCACTGAAGATGCGGCAGCAGTCTTGGATGGTCAGCAGCCCTCGCAAACCAGGCTGCCGGCCAGCCGTTTGCCTTTCCTGCCTTACTCGCTGACTTTGTTGTTGCGCCCGGCTGCCTTGAGTTTCTCGATGTCAGTCGGTGTCAGCTTGGGCCTGTCAATGGTTAAAGTGAGCTTGGTGATCTTGCCGTTGAAGTCGAACGGGACCTGGTAGTCCTGATCGTCCACCGGCGTTCCCGTGTCGGCACCGATATCGAAGTTTTCGTCCCACTGCAGAATGAATGGAATAGTGTGTTCCATGGTCTGCGTAGCGACTATTTTCCCGTCCACCTTGAGGACACCCGTTCCCCCACGGCCGATCCCGCTGGGGCTGCCGAACAGGAGCGTTTCGATCCCGAGCCCGTCGTATTTGAAATCGAATTCGATGGTGTGGGGCCCCGGAGGGATCACATCCGGGCCTTCCCAGCGGATCCGTTTCAGGTCCACCAGGTTCCAGGTGAAAACCGGTTTGCCCTTCAGGAGGTAGAAGCCGTAGCCACCGAAGCGTCCGCCCTGGGTGACCAGCATGCCTGTTCCGCCGCTTTGCGGGATTTCGACCTCGGCTTTGAAGTTGTAAGAGGAATTCAGAATGCTGGGCGCATCGCCGTTGGGAGTCCCGGTGACTTTGCCCGAGTAGGTGAAGACGTTACGGCCTGCACTCAGGCTGGGCTTTGGCGTAAGCAGCCGACCGACTACGCTGTTGTCCAGCGGCAAGACTTGGTATTTTTCGGCTTCCTGCCAGAACAAATCTTGCAGTTCTTTGAGTTTGGCGGGGTTCTTGTCGGCAATGTTATCGAACTGCGTCCAGTCCTTGGTCACATCATAGAGTTCCCATGGGTAGTCGGCAGGATGTTCGGCAACGATCTCCCCTGTCTCCCAAGGTGGACGCATGACCTTGGTACTGGCGATCCAGCCGTCGTGATAGAGGGCGTGATCACCCATCATTTCAAAGTACTGGGTGTGATGGGTCGATGGGGCGTGGGCATTGGCTTTCTTGAAGGTGTACGTCATGCTCACACCTTCGATGGGCTTTTGCTTGATCCCGTCCACATAGTCGGGGGCTTGAATGTGAGCGGCGTCGAGGATCGTGGGCACAACATCGATGATGTGATGGAACTGATTGCGGATTCCGCCGGGATCGTCGATATGGCCGGGCCAGGAAATTGCCATGCCCTGGCGCACGCCGCCAAAGTGTGAGGCTATCTGCTTGGTCCAGGAGAAGGGTGTATCGAACGCCCAGGCCCACGGCACTGCCATGTGGTTGTAGGTCTTGTCCGAACCCCAGGCATCATAGAAGTACTTCAGTTGCGCCTCGACGGGAACCTGGACCTGGTTGAACATAGCGACTTCGTTCGGAGTGCCGTTCAGTGTCCCTTCTGAACTCGTGCCGTTGTCGCCCTCGATGTAGATGATAAGAGTGTTATCGAGCTTGCCTTCGTCCGCGACTTCCTGGATGACCCGGCCGATTTCGTTGTCCGTATAGGCCGCATAGGCCGCAAAGACGTCGACCTGGCGAATGAACATCTTCTTTTCGTCGGCGTTGAGCTGATCCCAGTGCTTGAGCAGATCCGAGGGCCAGGGGGTCAGCTTGGCGTCCTGTGGAATCACGCCCAGTTTTTTCTGGTTTTCGAAGATCTGTTCGCGGAGTTGGTCCCAGCCCTTGTCGAACAAGTGCATATCGCTGATCTTCTTGATCCATTCGGGCGTGGGATGATGCGGAGCGTGGGTGCCTCCGGGTACGTAGTAGATGAAGAAAGGCTGCTCCGGGCTGACCGCGTTGACTTGCTTCATGTACTCGATCGCGTCATCGGCCATCGCCGTCGTCAGGTTCCAGCCGGGATGTCCGACATAGGGGTAGATCGCCGTGGTGTTGCGGAACAGGTTGGGTTCCCATTGATTGGCATCCCCGCCGACGAATCCGTAGAAATAATCGAAGCCCATGCCGCCCGGCCATTGATCAAAAGGTCCGGCAGCACTCGCGCTGAACGCGGGCGTATTGTGGTCCTTGCCAAACCACGAAGTGGTGTAGCCGTTCTCCTTCAGGATGCGGCCAATCGTCGCTTTGTCTTTCGGAATAATGCTGTTATAGCCCGGGTAACCGGTGGCCTGTTCGGAAATAACCCCGAAGCCCACCGAGTGGTGGTTGCGGCCCGTGATCAGTGCGGCCCGTGTCGGCGAGCATAATGCCGTGGAGTTGAAGTTCGTGTAGCGCAGGCCATTGTTGGCGATGCGATCGAGCGCCGGTGTGGGGATAACGCCGCCAAAGGTACTGGAAACGCCAAAGCCTGCGTCATCGGTCATGATGAGCAGGACGTTTGGTGCACCCTTCGGGGGAACAATGCGGGGAGCCCAACACGGTTTTGAATCGCGAGCATCGCGCTGGATGACCCCGCCGAACGGTGGCTCTGGGGCCGGAACCGCCGTTCCGGGTTTCAGCGACTCCGTGCCGGCTGGGGAACAACCATCGGCCGAACCTTGCTGGGCAAACGTAGCCCCCGCGGCAAACGTTGCGAGTGAACAAGCGACAAGAAACACGCGGGGGAAGTGGGCCGTATAGAACCGCCTCGAATTGCCGGAACTGCTGTAGACCAGAAAGCTGTCACTCATGGCATTCACTCTCCTAGAGGGATTGAGAAGGCGCACTGCACTGCTTGGACCGAACCGAGACGGCAAAGCCGGCGGAGCTTTGATTGCAAGGTGGACCTGTCCGTCGATTCCAGAGGATCTCGGTTTTGATTCACAGTCCGCAATTGGCAAAAGTGACAGATGATCAGGTGAAGACGTATCGTTTCGAGCGAGGGGTTACCGGGGCTTCGGAAAAGCGGACGTACTTCTGTAAGGTTTGGGTCCGAGGACCCAGTTCAGGTTGGGAACCCTTCCTCTCCGCTGCAGTTCGAACCTGCTAAAGAAGGAAGCGGAGCTGAACGGCGGGCGCCCTGCGAGTCCGGGACAGCGGCTTCAGCAAAGGAAAAGGGGCCGGATCCTGCTGCCCGGCCCCTTGGTGGATCTGGAGAGAGCTTTTGTTCCCGCCCGCGCTGAATGAGCTAACGGCGGCCACCCGCGTGGAATCCGCCACCGCCATGGAAGCCGGGAGCAGAGCCGTGATAACTCCCACCGCCATGAACGCGAACGGGAGCACCATGGTAGCCGCCAGCAACAGGGCCGCGGACCGCGGGGCCGCGGTAACCGTAGCCGGGCCTATATCCATATCCGGGACGGCCGTTCCAGTAACCGGGGCGCCCGTAAAAACCATGGCCATAGTAACCGTGATACCAAGGGCCGGCGCCGATAAAAACGCCGCCAACAAAGTAGCTGGGTCCATAATAACCGTAGGGCGCGCACGCATACGGGTAGAAGCCATAGTAACCATAGGGGCAGACAGGTGCTGTTCCGACCCCCACGGCGACCGGACCGACGCCGACGCGCACGGCAACCTGAGCATTGACGTTCGCTGCGGTGAAAAGCAAAATCCCCAACAGTGCTGCATATTTTAGGTATTTCATGATCTTCCCTCACTTCCAAGCCAGAGCTTCAGCGCTAAACTGAAGGGGCGAAACGCTCTCCGACTTTTCCAACCCGTTCACTCTTCGTACACTCCATGAAACCCGGAGTGCTGAGAAGAGTTGCGCACCTCGAACAGCAGAAGACTTGCCCAACGGACAATCAAGGAAGAGCAAGAAAGTAGGGGAGGAGCAACCGGGTCGGGAGGGGTAGAATGGAGGCCATCCCAGTTCGCAGGCTAATCGACTGGGCGGCAGGGGTACCTCCACCAGCCGAAAGGAAGGGACGTTCCTCCGATGAGATTTCAGAAAAGCATCATTTTGTGTGTCGCCGCATTTTTGACCATGGGCGTGGCCGGGTGTTCGCAACACGGAGAGCCCGGCAAGAGCTCCCTTCCGAATCCGGCCGACTCCGCGGCTGCCTACCTCGGCCGGTGGGATTTGACGCTGAACGGGCCGGATCGCGAGTACCCTTCGTGGCTCGAGGTGACCGCGGAGAACGGCCAGCTCAAAGCACAAATGGTGGGCCGGTGGGGCAATGCGCGACCGCTGCCGAGTGTGGCGGTCACGAACGGACGGATAAAGTTTGTTTCGCCGAAAGCAGAAGAGGGCCGGAAAGACGACATGGTTTTTGACGGCACCTTAAATGGCGACAGTCTGGCCGGAAACACTACGGGGCCAGATGGCGCAGTGTGGTCGTGGACCGGCGTGCGGGCGCCGGATTTGCAGGTGAGCGGCACCCCAAAATGGGGAAAGCCGATAGCACTGTTCGATGGCAAGGATCTCGGCGGCTGGACGATGAGTAAATCCGATGCCAAGACGGTGTGGAAGGTGGAAAACGGAAAGCTGCTATCGCCGGGAAATGGACCGGAACTGATTAGCGACGCGAAGTTCAAGGATTTTCGACTGCATGTGGAGTTCAACTGCGGTCCGGAATCGAACAGCGGCGTTTATCTGCGCGGGCGTTATGAAGTCCAGATCGAGACCGACTCGATTGCCGAGCCACCGAGCCATCATATGGGGGGCGTGTACGGGTTCCTGGCGCCAACTCCGGAACAACCTCGCAAGCCCGGGGAATGGCAGACCTATGACATTACGCTCGTTGGGCGGACTGTCACGGTGGTGCAAAACGGCCAGACCATTATTGACGCCAAAGAAATTCCAGGGATTACCGGGGGGGCGCTCGACAGCCACGAACAGCTGCCCGGTCCCATCTACCTGCAGGGCAGCGAAAAGGGGCGCGTGGCGTTCCGGAAGATCGTGATCACTCCGGCAGAGGAATAAGAGCGTAGGCGCCGGCGATCACGCCGAGAACAGGTGCGGCTTTAGGGTCGGGCCGTCGTGGTGACCGGACAGGTTTTTTTCCAGGCCGTCGCGGGAAGGTTGCAGGCTCTTGCGCAGGCGGTCCATGTCCGATTCTGGAAAGGCCGTGAACTGCCGAGCGGCGGCAATATTTTGGTCGAGCATTTCCTTTCGCGGCATTCCGACAACGGCCGCGGTAATGGGCAGACTTAGGGAATAGCGGAGCAAAGAAGCCATATCGCCTTTGCCTGCGGCGGTGCCCAGCAGGTACTCCTGTCCCGTAACTTTCATGGCGATGACGCCCAGGTTTTTGGCGCGGGCCGCGGGGAGCGCGAGCTCCTCGAACCGGCCATTCTGCGACGCGTTCAAGGCCATCTGCACACAATCCAAATCGTTACGCTCGACGGCCTGGGCCAGCACTTCCCCGCTGGTATGGCTGGTCATGCCGATAGCGCGGGTCATCTTTTGCTCGCGCGCCTGGTAGAGGCCTTTTAGGGCCCCATCGGGTGCCTCGATTTTGGCCAGATCGTCGGCGCGCCCCAAACTGTGGATGTGCAGCAAGTCCACGTGATCGGTCTGCAGGCGTTTGAGGCTGGCTTCGAGCCGGCGCATGAATTCGTCACGGGTGCGATCGGGGATCTTGGTGGCCAGCCAGACTTCTCTGCGGCGCGTCGCCATGACCTTGCCCACCCGAGTTTCGCTCTTGCCGTCGCCGTAGGCGTAAGCGGTGTCCAGATAGCTGATGCCCTGGTCGATCGCGTGATTGAGGATGGCCAGCGCTTCTGCTTCCTCCTCGTACATCAGGAAGCGGCTGCCGCAACCAAACGCAAGAATGGAGACGTTTGCGCCCGTTCGACCCAAGGTACGGGTGGGCAGAGCGTTCGGGTTTGCGGCGCGGGCCTCTGTCCAATCGCCGAGGAAGGTGTAGCCTACACTAGCCGCCGTTCCCGCACCCATCTTTTCAAGGAATTTCCTGCGGGTAAGATCCCTAGTCATGGCCACCCCCTCGAAACCGCTCTCTGGACTTTCTATGCCCATCGGGCGCACAAGTCAAAGGGAAATGAAATCGCTACCGTCCTTAACGAGCCCGGGCAATAACCAAGGTCAAGTCATCGGACTGCTCGCCCACACTGAATTTCTCGACCGCGTCCTGAATGGTTGAGAGCAGTTCGTTCGGCGACTGGGTGAGGTTTCTCCGGACCGTTTCTGAAAGACGGGCCTCGCCAAACTCATTTCCACTGGCGTCGGTCGCCTCGGTCACACCATCGGTATAGATGACCAGCAGGTCGCCTGGCGAAAGCGTGACGCGCCGGGAGACGCAATCCCAACGGGAAAACAAGCCGATGACCGTTGCGGTGGAGTCCAGGCGTTCGACCGAGCCGTTGGCGCGGAACAAGAGCGGAGCGTTGTGACCGCAATTGGCGTATTCAAACTCTCGCGTGTGGTCGTCGTAGACAGCGAAGAATAAGGTGGCGTAGCGGTCGTCGGGCGTGTTCTCGTAAAAGAGTTGATTGACGGATTTCAGCAACCGGGGAAGATCATCGAGCGCAATTGCGTATCGGCTGCGCAAGTTCGCTTGTAAGTTGGCCATCAGGAGCGCGCCGGCAATTCCCTTCCCGGAAATGTCGGCTAGGACAAAGGCGAGATGCCAAGCTGCAGCCTCGAGGGGCTTTGTCGCTCCTCGATCCAGCCGGTGCGAAGAGCCAAGGTCGAGAAAATCATAGTAATCGCCGCCGACCTGACGCGCCTGGATGCAGCGGCCGGCATATTCGAGTGTCGAGAGCGGGGGCATGACTTGCGGAAAGAGCCGTGCCTGCACCTCGCGGGCAATCTGCATTTCGTGCGCAGCACGACGATCGAGTTCCAGGCGGTCGGCCATCTGCTCAGCCAAGCCCAGGTTATCGAGTGAAACAGCTGCTTGGCCGGCAACGGAATAGAGCAGGCGCTTGTCCTCGCTCGAGTACGGCTCTTCGGACAGGGGCTGACCGAGAACCAATAAACCCGCCAACCGGCCGTCATGCCCAAGCAGTGGAACCAGGCATTCGGGCGAGAGTGGTTCGAGAGGAAAATTCTGCGGCGCCTCGCGATCGGTGGGCGGTGGAACGTCCCAGGCACGACCGCGGGCGGTCAACTCCCGGAGATAGGGGGCGTCCGCAGCAAGGGTGGCCAGCCCCGGCGGAGTCTGCGGGCCCGTGCCAACCAGTTCCCCATGCGGCCCGGCAAAATAAATGGCCAGGGACTGCGGATGAAAGGCTTGCGTGAGATGGTGCTCCAACAGCGAAGCAAGTTCGTGCCGATCATCCACGGTACGTATTTTCTCGCCGAGGTCTTCGAGGATCCTTCTTGCGTCGTAGGAACTGCGGAAAAAAGCGCGGTCAATGCGGTCCGTGCCGCGCTTGACGAGCGGCCCGGAAACCCAAACCAGGGCTACGCCGAAAGTGGCACTCAACGCCATGCCAAATTGCGAGTTCGCAGCCAAGAACCCGGAGAAAAATCGGGCGAAAAGAAAAATCGCCAGCAATGCCCCGCAGAAGAGCAGCAGGAAGTAGGCACGCTGCACCAGGACGTAACGCGCGCTACGCCGCAGCAGTGCGGGGATCTCGAGCACCCGATGCTTGACGATGGCGTATGCGAAGGAAAGGGGATAGAGCAGCACGAGAAGGATGAGAGTGGCTTCGATCCAGAACCGCGGGCGGTATCCGGAGAAGTCCACGAGAATGTGCTCGAGAACGTACGGGAACACCCCGAGAACCGTCCCGGCGAGCAGAACACGCGACTTGCGCCGCGCTTCGGGGGAGGTTTCTCGACTATAACAATTCAAGAACAGCGAGATAAGCCCAAGGACAAGCAGGCCGTAAGTAATTGCGAGGCGAAGGTGTTCAGAGCCGTCATAGCCAATGACTTTCACCACCCATTGCGGCATGCGGGCATCGCCGTAGGGGAGTCCCGGAAGTATCTGGAATGCAGTGAGACCGAGTGCGACCCATTTCAACCAGGGGGCGCGCCGCTCCAGGGGAGACTTTTCCGGGAAAAGTGCGAAGAAAATGTAAAACAGAGCGGTCACCAAGGAGTGGAAGACGGTTCGGCTGATCGAAGTGAAGGTTTGCAACAGTTCTGGCAAGGCCGGTTGATTGCTGAAAGGGGGTACGGCAACGAAGCCGGCGAACAGAAAGGCCAGGAGCCAAGCGTTAAAGTCTTCGAGTCGCAGGAAGAGAACTGCAAAGCCCACGAGTACAAAGAAGATCGGATAAAAACCGAGAATGCGTTCGACTGAGGCGCGCGCGAATCCCTCGGCAGCTGGCTCGGCACCCGCGGCGCGAAAGATGGCGCGGACGGTCAGCAGCCCCGGCTCACCCGGACGGCGGAGGGTGACATCCACCGCATCGCCCGGTTCGGCACGGCTCCAGATCTTGCTGAAAAGCGAGTAGGAAGTCAGCGCGCGGCCGTTGAGGCCGGTGATCTGGTCCCCGGCCCGCAGGCCGGCGTGCTCCGCGGGACTTCCAGGTTGCACATTGAAGACCGCGATCGAGGAAGTTTCGGGATTGAAGAACGTTTCGCGCGCCTGATTGAATCCGATTTCTACGGGGCGCGCGGCGTGATGGCGCGCGTCGTACATCCAGGCCAGGGCATACACCGTGGTCGCCGCGCAGAAAAGCACAGCAAGCGCCACAAGCACCGGAAGAGGCGGCACGGTCCATTGGCGCCTGGAATTGTCAGTCGGGGAGGTGGTCATTCCGAGTACAGAGTATGATTCCGATGCACACCGGTCAATGACTCCCGAGAAATCGGTGATGGCCGGCGCCAAGCCATTAATTTCAATGGGGATTTTGTTGCGGCTTTTGTGAGAGAATCTGCGTGCAGATGCGCGGACAGCCGTTTCTGCGCATTCCTCCGCCTACAGCAACACCACTGTTTGTTTCTGCCGCAGGCAGGAAAGGTATCCGAGCAAGTCCATACGGGAATCCATGAAACTCCGCAGATCGATACCGGTGTGGTGCGTGGCCGGTTTTTTGCTGGCACTGGCGCTTGTCGCACACGCAGACGACTTCAAGAATTTTCAGCCCACCGGGTACGTAACCGACCGCGCGGGAATCCTGACCGCGCAAACCAAGACCCAGCTTGAGGCACTCTGTCTGGAGTTGGAACAGAAGACCGGCGCACAGATGGCCATCGTGACGGTGAAGTCGCTGGACGGCAACGAGATACAGCCCTACGCGAACGACTTGCTGAAACAGCTTGGGATCGGCAAGAAAAAGCAAGACAACGGGCTCTTGCTGCTCATTGCACCGAACGACCGGAAGTATTGGACTGAGGTCGGCTATGGCTTGGAACCCATCATTAATGATGCGCGGGCCGGGGATGCCGGGAGGCTGATGACTCCCTATTTCCGCCAGGGAGATTACAGCAGTGGGGTAACGGCAGCTGCATGGCAGCTGGCAAAGTACATTGCCGACGATAAAGGCGTCACCCTCACTGGCGCTCCGCAATTGCGCGCCGTCCAGCATCACCAGGATTCCAGCGGGCTCGGGATCTGGATCATCCTGGGTATCATCTTGTTGATTTTCCTGATGTCCCGTTCCGGCGGTTCCGGGAGTAACATGAACCGGCGCGGAGGCGGTGGCAGCGGCTGGTGGGTGGGACCGGTCGTTGGAGGCGGCTGGGGTGGAAGTCGCGGAGGCTGGGGCGGTAGTGGGGGCGGGGGCTGGGGCGGCGGTGGGGGCGGCTTTGGAGGGTTCGGCGGGGGGATGAGCGGCGGTGGTGGAGCGGGCGGGAGCTGGTAGACGAAATCCGAAGATCGGTCGCGGGTGGCGAAGATGGAAGCAAAACTGGGAGAGCTGGTCAGCCGGCTGAGGGAAGCGGCGGGAAAGAATCTGGAATCGGTCGTGCTGTACGGGTCCGCGGCGAGCGGAACGTTTCGGCCGGGAACTTCCGACGTGAACATACTCTGTACGCTCGTGACCGTCGATGTGCATGAGCTGCAGTTGCTCGCGCCAGTGGTGCACTGGTGGACACGGGAAGAAAAAGAGCCCCCTCCACTCTTTTTCCTCACCGAGGAACTGCAGCGGTCCACCGATGTATTTGCGATTGAGAGCCTGGATATCAAGCGCGCACACCGCGTGCTGTTTGGCAAGGATCCCGTGGGGGAGCTGGAAATTCCGATGAACCTGCACCGCGTGCAAGTGGAGCGGGACCTGCGAATGATGTTGTTGCGTCTGCGGCAGCACGTTCTGCTGGCGGGAAAGAACGAACTGGAATACACCACCATCTTGAAAAAAACGTCCTCCGGGACCATGACCTTGCTGCGGCACACGCTGCTGGCTTTCGGGGAAGAACCGCCGAAAGAGCCATCGGCACTGTTTGAGCGGATTGCCTCGGTGACGGGAGCGGATGCAGGCGCATTCCAGGCGGGCTACGATTTTCATGAAGGCCAGGGGCAGGCAAAGGATTCCTTCGCGGTCTATGACCAGTACATTCACGCGCTGGAAAGAGTGGTGATCGCGCTCGACCGACTGGTCCCCAAAAAAGAATGGAAACGAGTTGCGGAATAGGATTTCGAAACTAAATCGAACGAGGTGGATATGAAAGCGGGAATCGTAATTGTAATCGTGCTGCTACTTCTGTCATTTTTCGTCGGCTCGGCGTATTTCACACGGCGAAATCAGATGGCCATCAAGAAAGAGGCCGTCAACGCGGCTTGGGCGCAGGTGGATGTGGTGCTGCAACGCCGTTCAGACCTGATCCCCAACCTGGTGCAGACCGTGCAAGGCTACGCCATACAGGAACAGAAGGTGTTCGGCGACATCGCGGCGGCGCGCGCGGCACTCGGCGGCGCAAAGACGCCGGCCGACAAGATCGCGGCCAACGGGCAGTTGGACTCCGCCCTGAGCCGGTTGCTCGTGGTGGTGGAAAATTACCCGAACCTGAAATCCGACCAGAACTTCCAGCGCTTGCAGGATGAATTGGCGGGCACGGAAAACCGGATTGCGGTGGAGCGCAAGCGCTATAACGACACGGTTCAGGACTACAACACCTATATTTCCCTGTTCCCGAACAGCCTGGTGGCCAGTTTCGCGGGCTTCGCGCGCAACGATGCCTATTTCAAGACCGACGAGGGCGCACGGCAGGCTCCGAAGGTGAACTTCGACTTCAACAAGCCGGCCGCTGCGCCGACGACTGCGCCGGCTCCGGCCCCTGCTCATCCGTAAGGAGTACAGGTTTATTCCTGGGATCGAATCGAAACGGGGTGCGGCCCGGCTGCACCCCGTTTCGTTTGCGGATCCGAAAAGTGTCAATGATCCAGGTGCACCAGCACGACACATGCGCCTTTGCGGATTTTGACTTTGACACGATCAACGTACTGGCGAATCATGAACGACGAGAGAGCGGCGATTCCGAGATCGGTGCCTAATTCCTCGATGGAAGGTGCGGACTCGGCAATCTGGATCGGAACGCCTTCATACTCGATCGCTGCATCCAGGTTTAGTTCGTCGAAGGCTAAGCTGACCTCGGCGTTCTGCAAACCGGGGTTGAGGACGTACACACTGTTTGCGACCTCATTGATGGCATGCTCGGCGCGCATGGCCACCTCGCGGCGCATGCCCCAGGCCGCACCCTGCTCTTCCATCACGAAATGAATCTTGTCAAAGGCAGCCGGCCCGGGTTGAATCCGGAATCTGATTTTATTGGCGATTCCCAACCGGAAAATAAGGCTAAAAAAAATGACCAGAATAGTCGAAAGTGCAACAGAAGAGCTGAACACCGGCCGCAGGTAGTCCGGTACATGGCTGTAGAGATCGGGAGAGATGTCGACGCTCAGTCCGAAGATGAAAGCAATGCCCACGGCGAAAATGCGTCGGGCATCGAGCATGCGGGAGGTCAACAATTGCAACCCTCCGATCACGATGAAACAAGCGGAATAGATCAACATGGCGCCAACCACCGGCGCCGGCATTACCGCCAGAACCGCGGCCAGCTTCGGAAAGAAGGCCAAGGCAATTACGATCAAGCCGGCCGGCAAGGCAACGGACCTGCTGGTCGTCCCGGTTGCCAAGGACAGCCCGACACTGCTCGAAACCGTATTCTGGGCCACTCCTCCCGCCAATCCGGAAAAAAGTGTGCCAAATCCGTTGGCCAGGATGCCCCCACTGATCGATCCCATATCGGTGCGCTTCCATTCGGCGTCGTTAATTTTCTGGCACAGTGTTAGATCGCCCACCGTTTTCAGGTTCGCGGTGAGACAGGCGATCAGGAAAGGCGTCACCAGGGCAAACCGGAAGGAGATGCCCGAGGTCACCCGATGAGGCAGGCTGACCCAGGGTTCTGCCAGTTCGTGCAGCAATTGTGTCCAGGGCAATTCGCCGAAACCAAGGGAAAGGCCAAAACCGACGAGCAGGCCAATCAGCAGGGGCAGCACGTGAAGTTTTCCCCTGTTCCAGACCGTCGCGCCGACCATCGCAATCAGAGTCGCCGCGCCAATGAGGACCGGCCCGAGATGCGGGACTGCGCCCGGCCCCGCATAGCCAACGAAGCGCGGGCAGCCGATTGCGACCAGCTGCAGCCCCGACATGCATACCATGAGGCCCGTGACTTCGGGGGGAAAGAGGACTCGAAGACGGCGGGACAAGCGAGAAAAGATTCCCGTCATTGCACCTGCAAAAGCCACCATTCCGAACAGCAGTGAAAATCCCCCGGTCTGGACGGCGAGGATGGAAGAAGACAGGTAGGTGAGGCTGCTCGATAAGGGACAAAGGTAGCCACTCCCGAGGATCCCTCGGCTCGCCTGAACAATCGTTCCTAGCCCTGCCGCAATCATCGACATCCGGATCAGATCCTGCGCCTGCGACTCCGTCCCGCCAACGGCGTTCACGATGACAACAATGTAGAGCCAGCCGATCGACATGAGCAGGACGTGTTGAATCGATGCGCCCAAGCGCACTGGGAGCGGAGGATTGTCATCCACGTCGTAGAGCAGAGAGGTAGGTCTCTTGCGGTGATGCAGCGGGTCATCCGGCTCTTGGCGACGGACAAGCACGGACAGGCGCTGCCACACGGAAAGATGAACCAGGTTCGGAAAACCCTCAGCCGCCATATCCCAGAGCCTCAACGTGGAT
Source organism: Candidatus Acidiferrales bacterium (assembly GCA_963842585.1). Taxonomy (GTDB): domain Bacteria; phylum Acidobacteriota; class Terriglobia; order Acidiferrales; family UBA7541; genus Acidiferrum. The sequence continues at coordinate 957,442 of CAWJHG010000002.1, read as the reverse complement.
CGTAAACAGGACGCGCAAGAAACCGCGACTCCCCTGAATCGCGAGCAAGTATACGCAAACCGTGTGTTGCAGCACTGTAAATTTCACGGACCATCGGTCCGGCGAGCGCATCGGGGCCCGCCCCAGCGCGTGCCGGGCGGCTTCACCAATCGCTCACGGGGTGCGATTCAGGGCCTTGACCCGAAACGGGGGTGCGGATTTTTCTGAGGGTTCCATCTCATACGCTTGCGTGGACTTATTCGGGTCGTAGTCCCGCCAGAGCCAAATCATCTCTGCAGGAAATTCAGCCGCTCCGTGAGCGGAGTTGTGCGTCCCCCCGCCAAAACTGAGATGGAAATCGTATCCCTGGAATTTCAGCGCATCGGCCAGGCGAAGATTGGCCAGCGGCCAATTGCCGTACCGAAGATCCAAATCCTCAGAACCATCCTGCAGCCACACGCGCAGATTGCGCTTCGATTCGCGCAGCACTTTGTCGGGATAATCCTGGCCGCCATCGGGATTGCCGGGGTCCTCTTTCCACTGGATGGCGGCGAAACTTCCGATCCAGGAAATGACGCGGCTAAATTGATCCGGCATTTGCCAAGCCGCGTTGAACGCGCAAATGCCGCCTGAGGAAAGTCCGGTGATGCCACGGCTGTATGCGTCTTTGCGAATATTGTATTTCGCTGCCACTTCCGACAGGATTTCGTCGCGCAGATAGCGCGGATATCTGTCGGAAACGGTATCGTAGAGCGTACTGCGCATGGAATCGTTGAGCGACCGCTGCCATTTTTCGGAATAGGCTTTTACAAACTGGTAGGTCGGCGTACCTTGGGCGCCACTGATATCACCGGGATTGATGAAGACGCAGATCATCACCGGAATTTTCTTTTGTGCGATCAGGTTGTCGATCACATTGAGCGCGGGATTATTCCCATTCCGGTCGAGGTACCACTCGCCATCCTGAAAGACCATGAGAGCGGCGGGTACCCGAGGATCGTACCCGGCCGGCACATAGATCCAGTAGTCGCTTTTCATGCCATCGTAAATCCTGCTGACATGGCTCGTCTTCGTCGTCAGCTCACCGGCAGGAACTCCGGGCTGAGAGTAAGAGTCCTCGGTGAAAGCGGGCAGGTCCAGCCGACCTCCCCACTTTGCTCCCTCGACCAGGTAGTAGAAAGAATGCAACCTGCCAAGCGGCTCGATGTGAACCGCCGCGTACCAAAGACCCGAGTTCGCCTGCTCTTTCATTTGCGGGCCGGGAGCTTCATCGATGATCAATACCGGTTTCGCCGGCGCCTCAGTGGCAAAGAAGAATTCTGAACCATGACCGAGCCATGCCGTGCCGTTCTTCAGGTCTTTGGCGTCCATGCTGCCCCGGATAGCGTCGGACAAGGCGGGGCTGCTCGAATTTGCGAGGGCGGTAAGTTGCGAAGCATTCAATTTGTCTCCGGCGAAGGCGGGAGTTCCCGGGGCGGGCAAGAGCGCCGCCAGAAAAAAGACCAATGGAATCGCTGCCGGCACGGCAGTGGCCTGTGCTTTGGTGATCAGAAGACGCATGGGAAAGCTCCCTCTCGAACTATTTGTGATCTTTGTTGCTGCTGTTGCCCGGGGGTTCAGTGGCCAGAAACTCGCCGAGCAGCCTATGGAAATGGTGAACTCCATTCTCGCGTTTTACAGAGTAGCGGCCGCGGTCGTAGGTAGAGGAGTGCAAACCGCGCTCGACGGATTCACAGATGTCGATGTCTTCTTTCTGCACCAAGTCACTGAAGGCGACGGCTTTGGCGATGCGTGCGCGCCCTTTTTCTGAAGCGGCATCATGGAAGTACCACTCGAAAATGGTCAGAGTTTTGTCCTGGGATATCGGCAGGATCAGGTTGGTCTGAACATTGTCCGGATAGAAATTCAGCATCATGTTCGGGAATAACCAGAAGTACAGTGCCTCCTCGAGGCCGCCTGCATCGGGCTCGTAGACGCGCTCATGGGTGTCGCCAGGCTTTACATCCTTCACCGGACCGAGTTGCCGGGAATGGTAACGGAAGGTTTCGCAGCGATAACGAGGGTAGTCGATTTCCTTCAACAAACCGGGATGGACCACGGGGATGTGGTAGCCCTCGAGATAATTGTCGACGTACACCTTCCAGTTGCAGTCGACCACGTACTCACGACGTTCGGCAAGCGCCAATCCGGCAAAAGGAAAACCGCGCGCCAGTTCCGGGATGTTTCCGAGATATTCGGCAAGCGCCGGGCCATCCGGCGCGAAGTTCACGAAGATGAACCGTTCCCAGGTTTCGCAACGCAGCGGGACCATGCCCATGGTGGAGCGGTCGAAAAACTCCATTTCGTCGACCTCGGGAGTGCCGATTAAGCGGCCGTCGAGCGCGTAGGTCCAGCCGTGGTATCCGCATTGCAGAACTTTTTTGCAGCCAGCGTCTTTCGCGATAGGCCCGGCGCGGTGACGGCAAACGTTACTGAAAGCACGCAGACTGCCGGCGGCATCGCGGACGATGACAACGGGCTCGCCAGCCAGTTCACAGGTAAAAAACGACTCCGGATCGGAGAGGGTGCGGCGCAATCCGTTCACTTCCCCACAGGGCTGATCGAGCGAGCCTGCGAGTTGCCAGGTGCGCAGGAAAATTCGCTCCTTCTCAAGGGCCAGGATGGCCGGGTCGGTATAAAAGCGAGAAGGCAACGTTTCCGCGCATTCGAGTTGCGGATTCACGTCAGCGTGAGGGGGCTTGCTGGTCATTGCAAAGGGGGAGCAGCGTGTATCGCGTCAGAACTTGCGGGTTTCCTGCCGGGACCAGCGTTCAATGACGATCTTTGATTCGGTGTAAAACTCGACCGCGTCCTTGCCTTGCGCGTGGACGATCCCGAAGAAGCTCTCCTTCCAGCCATTGAACGGGAAATAGGCCATCGGGGCAGCCACGCCGATATTGATGCCGATGTTTCCGGCCGGCGCTTCGTAACGGAACTTACGCGCCGCCGCACCGCTGGTGGTGAAGAGCGAGGCCTGATTGCCGTACGGGCTTTTCCGAATGAAATCAATCGCTTCGTCAATAGAGTTCGCGTGAATCAGGCTGAGCACGGGGCCGAAAATTTCCGTATTGGCCAGAGAGCTCGAAGCGGGTACGCCATCGAGTACCGTAGGCTTCACAAAATTGCCGCCTTCATGCCCGGCCAACTTCGGATTGCGGCCATCGACGATCGGCTTCGCGCCGTCGCCGACGCCGGTGGCGATCAGAGATTCGATACGCTCCTTGCTTTCTTTCGAAATAACCGGGCCCATCTGGACGCCATGATCGAGGCCAAATCCAACCTTGATCGAGGCGGCCGCATCGGCAATGGCGTCGCGGAATTTTTGCTGGGCTTCCCCAATGGTCACGGCTACGGAAACTGCGAGACAGCGCTGGCCGGCACAACCGAAAGCGGAGTCGCTGATGATCTGTTTGGCGAGATCCATATCGGCGTCAGGAAGGACGATGACATGATTTTTTGCGCCGCCCTGGCACTGCATGCGTTTGCCTGCAGCGGCAGAACGTTGGTAGACGTGCTTGGCTACCGGTGTAGAACCAACGAAGCTGACTGCCCGGACCAAGGGGTGGTCACAGAGGGCATTGACGACCTCCTTGCCGCCGTTTACGACGTTCACCACACCCTTGGGAATCCCGGTCTTTTCAATGAGTTCCACGATGCGCCGGACCGTGATCGGGACGCGCTCGCTGGGCTTGAGTACAAAGGTATTTCCACAGGCGACGGCGTAGGGGAAGAACCAGAAGGGGATCATGGCCGGAAAATTGAACGGCACAATCGCGGCAACCACGCCGAGGGGCTGGCGAATGAGCGTTTCGTCCACCCCCGGGGTGATGTCTTCCAGGTTGTAGCCCTGCATCATCATCGGGATACCGCAGGCCACTTCCACATTCTCGATGCCGCGCCGGATCTCGGCCTTGGCTTCGGCAAAGGTCTTTCCGTTTTCGAGGGTGATCAGGCGGGACAGTTCGTCGATGTGGTCTTCGAGGAGAAACTTCAGCTTGAAAAGATACTGAATGCGTTCGCCAGGGGGTGTGCGGCGCCAGGCGGGAAATGCGGCGGCCGCAGAGTTCACTACGGTATCCACATCGGCCTTCGAAGAAAGGGGCGTACGTGCCAGGAGTTCCCCGTTTGCGGGATTGGTAACATTCACAAATTCGCTGGCCGACGATTTTTGCCAGGCTCCGCCAAAGTAATTCAGAATCTCGGTGACCGGGGTAGTAGCTGTACTGCTCATGCCAAGGCTCCGTGCCTCCACCCGCGATGGAACGGGCAGCAGGGCTTGCGATATGAAGAATAGCGGTCTCGGAGACCGCGAATCAGACGAGCCAGTTTACCAAAAAATGCAGGAAAGAAGGGGGGAGCCGGAGTTCCGGGAGAAAGGCATCGGATAGGCCCGAGCGTCAACCTCGGCGGATTTCAAGACGGGCAGCCTTCCCAGGGCAAAGTGAACTACGTTGCAGGAAACAACGGTCGACGGGTGAGGAGCGGCCGCGGCGACAAACAATCTCGGGAGGACGACAACGCCTCTCGAAATCGGTCAAAACCTGCCCCTGCGGCGAATCACAGCTTCCATTCAAGGCAAGCGTCTGAACGCGTCTGCGGCCAGCCTCGAGGGGGGGTTATTTGATTGAGGCGTACGCCTCGTAGGCCGCCCCGATCAGCGGGGCCGACTCGTTCAGAACAATGGACACGGGCACGTCCGAGAGCATCTTCTCGAAATGCCATTTATCCGTGAACGCCTTGATGAACGTTCCATCCTTCATTTTCGGCAGTATTTTGACGGCAATGCCGCCGGCGACATAAACGCCGCCCAGCGCGAGAACTTTCAGCGCCAGATTGCCGGCTTCGGCGCCATAGATGGAGGTCCATAGATCCAGCGTCTCGACGCATACCGGGCAGGAACGGTCGAGACCGCTCTTGGTGATGAAGGGAGCAGGATCCGCATCGGGATCCTCGAAAACGGGATGCTTGACACTCGGAGCAATGAACTCGTGCAGGGTACGGAAACCGCGACCAGAGAGAATTAACTCCCAACTGACTTGCGGATAGCGATGGCGCATGAAGCGGAGCAGTTCGATCTGTTGCTCGCTGCGGGGAGAAAAGTCGGAGTGGCCCCCTTCGCTCGGCACGACTTTATATCGGGTGCCTTCCCAGAACAGGATGCCCTCGCCGAGACCGGTACCCGCGGCAAGCAGGGCCCTTGAAGCGCCCGGAACGGGGGTGCCTTGATTCAGAACGCAAAAATCCTCGATCGGGAGATGCTCCAGGCTGTGGCCCGTTGCCCCCAGATCATTGACCAGGACGATGGACTTTACGCCGACTTCACGCGCCAGCGAATCGGCATCGACAATCCAGGGGAGATTGGTCGCGTGAATGCGATTATTGATGACCGGACCGGCAACGCCAAAGCCAGCCGCCTGGATTTTTTCGCTTCCGAGATGAGGAGCCGCGCGGCGCGCAAATTCCCGGATGATGAAATCGAATTGAGCGAATTCCTTGCTGGCAAAGCGTTCACGAAAGACGAATTCGAGCTTGCCGTTCTTTTCCGCGAAAAGAGCCAAATTGCATTTGGTACCACCCACATCGCCAGCGAGAATCACCTTGCCTCCAGGGCAAAACCTTATATTAAACCGTTTTAAGGGTTATACCACTGTCGGCCGTCTCTTTCGAGTAGTTGATCGGATTCCTTGGGCCCCCAGGTGCCTGCGGCGTACTCGGGGACGGTGGCAGTCTTCGCCGCGCTCCAGACGTCCAGGATGGGATCGATCAGCGACCAGGCCGCTTCGACGGAATCGCCGCGGTCAAACAACGTCGCGTCGCCCCGCAGGCAATCATTCAGCAGGGTGGCATAGGCGCTTCGCGTTACGCCGCCGAATCCTTCGCGGTAACTGAAATTCATAGCCACCGTGCCGATACTCATGTCCGTGCCGGGTTTCTTGGCGCCAAAGGAAACGCAGACCCCCTCATCCGGCTGGATGTTAAGAATGAGTCGGTTCGGCTGCACCTCCCTTTCCCTAAACACGATGTGCGGGGCGCGGCGGAACTGGATCATGATTTCGGTGCTGCGTTTGGCCAGGCGTTTTCCGGTGCGGAGATAGAACGGTACTCCGGCCCACCGCCAGTTATCGATCAGCAGGCGCATGGAGACAAACGTCTCGGTTCGCGAGGTGCGGCTGACATTGAGCTCGTCGCGGTAGCCGGCCACGGCCACGTCGCCGAAACGGCCCGGAGAGTACTGCCCGCGCACCACCCATTGCGCCACCATCTCGAGGTTAAAGGGCCGAATGGACTGCAGGACCTTGAGTTTTTCGTTGCGGACGGCAGTCGCGTCAAAGGAGGCCGGCGGCTCGACGGCCACGAGCGAGGTCAATTGCAGCACGTGGCTTTGGATCATGTCGCGCAATGCTCCGGTCGTTTCGTAAAAGCCCCCGCGGCGTTCGACGCCAAGAGTCTCCGAAGCAGTGATTTGCACGTGATCGACATAATTGCGATTCCAGAGCGGCTCAAAAATGCCGTTTCCGAAACGCAAAACCAGGAGGTTCTGGACGGTGTCCTTGCCGAGGTAGTGGTCGATGCGGTAGACCTGCTTTTCCTCGAAGACGTTCAAGACGATCTTGTTCAACTCAATCGCCGAATCCAGGTCTCGACCAAACGGCTTCTCGATGATGATCCGGACCCAGGAATCGGGACGATTGGGCCTGGCCAGTCCGGCTCGGCCCAGTTGTTCGACGATGTCCGGATACACTTCGGGAGGTGTGGAAAGATAGAACAGGCGATTACCGCCGAGGGTGTTCTCCGCGTCGATTTCCGCAAGACGCTTGGCGAGTTGCGCGTAGGAATTCTGATCCGCGTAGTCGCCGGGAGAATAGTGCAAGTTGCTGGCAAAGGCATCCCATTTGGCGGGATCAATGGGACCAACTTCGGAGATCGTTCTGGCTGCTTCGCCGAGGCTGCTGCGGAAGGACTCATCGGTCATGGCGGTGCGCGCAAAACCCAGGATGGCGTAGCGTTCCCCAAGAGAATTATTCTGCGCCAGATCGAACAAAGCAGGAACCACCTTGCGTTTCGCCAGATCCCCGGAGGCTCCAAACAAGATGATGGTGCAGGGCTCGGCAGTTCCCCCATAGATAGAGCCGGGTCGAGCGGTCTCTTCAGCCATTTCTTCCCTCCGGGAGTGCGGCAGCACGAATTAGGATGCCCAGCCGCTCCAGAACTATACCTCAATCCCAAAAGTTTTCAGGTCGTTGCGCAACTGCTTTGCATTCTGATGGTGAATCACCTGCATCCCCAATCGGCGGGGGTTTTCAAGGTTAATGGTGCGGTCATCGATGAACAGAGAGCTCTCTGCGGGCCGCTGGCTCACATCGAGGGCCATTCGGTAAATGGCCTCGTCGGGCTTGCGTGTACCCAGGTAGCAGGAGCTGAAAAACGCCTGGAACTCCTTGCGCAGGCTGAAGGCTTCGATGCGGTACTGGTTCAGCTCCCGGGGTTCGTTATTGATGGCGGCCACGTAGTAGTTTCCGCCGCGAACCATGGCGGAAAGAACCGCCCGTGTTTCCGGGTACTCCCTGGACTGGGCAAACATAAAGGCGGTGAACTCTTCGCGGGTAAAAGACCTGGCGCGGTAGAAGAGGGTACGGTCGAGATACTGGTTCAGGGTAATCTGGCCGGAATCGAAAGCGGGAAAGGAAAGGTCATGATGCTCGCGGAACTCCTCCCAATCCAGGCCGAACATCTGGGCCGCCTCCATGCGCGCTTCATGGTCCCAGCCATTGGTGAGGATGACGCCCCCAATATCCCAAAACACCGCGGTTATCTGTGGCACAGACAGACCTCCCCTGGAAAAGAACTCGAGGAATATCAGATATGAGCAACGGACGGAAGGAAAAAATCCTCCATCGAAAGGCCGTAGGGTCCCGAGGACCCGCTCGAAACCAGGCGAACGCGCGGACTGTTGGCAGCGGGAAGGATCGCAGGCAAGAGTAGAGACGGGTCAGGGCGGGCTCTGCCAAGGCAGCCTCCGTCGCAGTTCGCTCAAACGGGTGCGATAGTGCGATCGGGGCAAAGCGGCTCCTCTCCCAAAAGACATCGAGACCGGGAACCAGAGTCGGCTGGTCTCGGTCAGGGAGAGACGGGGAACGCAAATTCTCTGGATGCCCCCGGGTCCCGGTCGACCTGAACTGCCTTGCCAATACGCGCTAGAGGGGAGATTCCGTTGCTGTATTGCAAGAAATGGGTGGGTGACGGACAATTGGGGTTTGCGGGGGAGGATGGAATGGCGAACGAATCGTGTGAACCGACACCTGCGCCGAGCGAGCCGGTAAAGCCGGGAACGCGCATGGTGCACTGTGTGAAATTCGACAAGGAGCTTCCGGGGCTGGACCGGGCACCGTGGAAGGGCGAACTTGGCAAACGGGTGTACGAACACGTATCGAAGGACGCCTGGAAGCTTTGGTTGGAATACTCCAAAATGGTGATGAACGAGTACCGGCTGAATCCGTTGGACCCGAACTCCCAGAAGATTATGGAAGAGCAGATGGAGCAGTTTTTCTTTGGCGAGGGCGCTAAACTGCCGGAAGGCTATGTTCCGCCAAAAGCCAAAGGCTGATGGCAAGCCCAGGCTCTGGTGCTCGAGCGTCCCGGATGGAACGGGGCGCTCGATCTGTTTAATGGCGATCTGCGGGAGACACGGAACCGCTGAGCGGGTGCGCCACAGGGAGTCTTGGCGCCAGCCGAAAGCGGAGTTTTCCGTGGGCTTTTCTTAACGCGGTTTCCACTTCAGCCGGTTCTCTGTCGCGCGCAAAAAGAAACCCCAAATAGCTGGCCCCTTCCGGCCAAGCGGCGATAAAGTCATGCAGGCGCGCGGTAATCTCAAGTCCGGTGATGCCTTCGGTGGCCCTCGCTTCCTCCTCCCCTTCCACTTTTTCGAGGATCCCGCTGTGGGGCACGGGGATCATCATCACGCCAGAGGCCTGCGATTCGCGCGGCGCATCGCCGCCCGGCAACCCCAGGGCGTGTCGCAACAGGAGTTCTTCCAGTCCGACGAGCTCCGCCCGCCCCGGCACGACAAACCGCAACGCACGTGCGCAGAGCCCGCCGATCGGGCGGGGAGCAATCTCAATCGGCCATATGCCCTGGTCGTTCAGCCGAAATTCGCCGTGTACCGGACCATGCGTCAAACCAATCGCCCGAATCGCCCCTAATAAGGACTGCTCAATGGCTTTCTGCTCATTCGCCCGAAGTCTAGACGGCGTCACATAAATCGACTCCTCGAAGTACGGTCCTTCGAGAGGATCCGGTTTGTCGAAGATGGCCAGAACACGCAACTCCCCGTCGGTCAGCAGCCCCTCGACCGCCACTTCCCGGCCTTCGAGATAGCCTTCCACCAGCATTTGATCGAGATAGGGCTCGCGCGTGGCGCGCGTCTCCGGGGAATCCAGCAAACGCTTCAGACGCAGGGCACCGGCAAGAAATTCGTTGCGATTATCCGCTCGTACGACTCCCTGGCTGGCCGAAAGCGAAAGCGGCTTGAGCACGCAGGGATAGGGAATGCCAAGCAGCGACGGTTCGGGCAGTGGCTCGAGCGGCACGCTGCGAAACCAGGGCACCGCTAGGCCTGCATCGCGCATGACCTCCCGGGCGCGCAGCTTGCTTCGGCAGGCCTCCACGCTCGCCGGATAGTTGTGCGGCAGACCCAGTCCACGGGCGGTGTAGGCTGCCGCCGGGGTCGGGCGATCCCCGAGAGCCAGCACGCCGTTCACGGCCAGACCACGCTGGGCCTCGAGGACCGTGCCGGCAGCGCCTTCCGGGAGTTCGAAGCGCACGGCCAGTGCCTGGTCATTCCAGGGATCTTCCAGTCGTCGGCAGCGGTCGGTTACGTAAATAAGGTCCACGCCCAGTTTGCCAGCCGCGACCTCGAAGGCGCGCGTCTGGTAACCCAGCTTGGTGGCAAACAGCAGGACTCTTTTCTTCAGGGACATGGCGTCCATGTTCACTTCTACAAAAACGTTTCCGCCGGGCGAACCGCTTCCTTGGCTTTGGCGATGGGGACCAACTGGTCCCGCATAGGTTCCGCTCAACAGTACCAGGGCTCGTTCATATAGGGCACCACGGCCCGCGATCGAACGACGGGCTGGGCTCGTTCTTCGACCCGCCGTCGCGCGGCCTGATTGACCGCACGCCGAAGGAGCTCGAAAGTCGCCGTGCGGCTTCGCTTCTGGCGATCGCCGGCAGCTACGTGCTCCTGCAACTGTTCGCACAACCGATCCAGGGAAGGGTCCGGATTTTTCCAGGGGTAGACGAGCGCCTTGGCATCGAACGGCCCCACCCTCTGCCGCACTTCGTCCAGTTCAAGTAACCGCGAACCGGCGGGAAGAAGCAGGCGGATCGCCAGTTGGATGGGCGCCACGGCTTCCACCAGTTCCAATCGCTGCAGCTGGTCGAAGAGATCCAGGATCTGGTCAAAGGTGGTCCAGGGAGTAAACGGGACGAAAGTAGGTTGCAGCGTGATGCCAACCTTGCGGCACAGTTCGACAGCGCGAAAAACATCTTCGCGGGTGTGCTGCTTATCCAGTTTCGTCAGCACCGCGTCGTCGAGCGATTCCACCGCCGACACGATGAACAAACAACCGGTCTCTCGGAGAAGGGGCAGCAGCTCGGCATTCTGCAGCAGATGCTCTACCTTTATGGTGACGTCGTAGCTCAGACCCGGAAATTCGCGGTGTAACGCTTCGACCAGCGGAACCGCGTGGCCGACGCCGTTGAAAAAATCGGGATCTCCAAAAGTGACGTGCTGAGCACCGGCAGTCACCTGTTGCCGGATGTCTCTGAGTACCACGTCGCGATCCACGATACGAAATACGCCTTGGTACACCGGCACGATGGGGCAGTGCCGGCAGAGATGCTTGCAACCACGGCTTGCTTCCGTGTAACCCGCTACACGATGCTCTCCCGAGGGGAGCATGAGATGCGCGTAAGAGCTCAGTGGTGGGAGTCCGGTGCGGTCCGGGACCTGGAAACGCAGCCGTGCGAGCGACACACTCGAAGCCAGGGGATGAATTTGCGGCATGGCGGAGAGGCCGGAGAGATGTTCGGCCAGATCGACGAGCGGTTGTTCAAATTCGCCTCCAAGCAGGCTGCCGATTCCCTTGGCTTGGAAGATCTCGGCAGAGAGCGAGGCGTATAAACCATAGGCACAGAAATGCGCCCCGGAATTCATTGCACGGATGGGCTCGAGGAGCTCGACGGTCAGCCGCGTTGCCGTATGCATGGGCACGTAAAATGCAATCAGGCCGGCCTCCCCGACCGCCCGTTCGTCGAGTGTCTGGCGGGAAAGGTCCAGACAAGTCACGGCGTGCCCGCGTTTTCGCAGCCATGCCGCGGGAGACGCCAGACCAAACGGCTGCCGGCCCATTTCGTACGTCGAGATGAGAACGACCTTCATCAGGTCACATTATAGCCGCCTCTGCCCGGCCCGGCGATTTCGGTTATGATAGAAGTCCGGTTATTTTCCGAAAGGGAGTAGAGAATGCCAATTTCCGCAGCAAACTCCTTCGCGACCCGCGACAAACTCAGTGTCGGCGCTCAGGTCTTTGAAATCTATCGCCTGGAAAAGCTGGAACAGCAGGGGCTCGGCCCGCTCGCGAAGCTTCCCTTCTCGCTGCGTATCCTGCTCGAAAATCTTCTTCGTTGCGAGGATGGCCGGTTTGTCCACGCTGACGACATTCGCTCTCTGGCAAAATGGACCCCGAACGGTCCGCAGAAAGAAACCGCATTCATGCCCGCTCGCGTGCTGCTGCAGGACTTCACGGGCGTGCCCGCGGTCGTGGACCTGGCCACCATGCGTGAGGCCATGCAAAAGCTCGGCGGTAATCCGAAGCGCATCAATCCACTCTTCCCTGCTGAACTGGTGATCGACCACTCCGTTCAGGTAGACAGTTTTGGCAAGGGAGAATCGTTCGGACTGAACGCCGAACTGGAATTCCAGCGCAACATCGAGCGCTACCAGTTTTTGCGTTGGGGACAGAATGCTTTCCGCAACTTCAAGGTGGTGCCGCCGGACACCGGTATCTGTCACCAGGTGAATATCGAGTATCTGGCACGGGTGGTTTGCGCCATGCCGAACGGCAATCGAATAGAGGCCTATCCGGATTCTCTGGTGGGCACCGATTCGCACACCACCATGGTCAATGCGCTCGGCGTATTCGGTTGGGGCGTTGGCGGCATTGAAGCCGAAGCCGCGATGCTCGGCCAACCGCTGTCCATGCTGGTACCGGAGGTGGTTGGATTCAAGCTGCACGGACGGCTGAGCGAGGGCGCAACCGCAACCGACCTGGTTTTGACCGTCACGGAAATATTGCGCAAGAAAGGCGTGGTCGGAAAATTCGTGGAGTTCTACGGCTCCGGGCTTTCCAGCCTGAGCGTCCCAGACCGCGCCACGATCGCCAATATGGCTCCGGAGTACGGTGCGACCATGGGTTTCTTCCCTGTCGACAATGAGACACTGGCGTATTTGCGTTTCACCGCCCGTGGGCACGAACAGATCGCGCTGGTCGAAGCGTATTGCAAGGAGCAGCTGCTGTTCCGCACCGATGAAACACCGGAACCGTTGTTCAGCGACAAGCTGGAACTCGATCTGGGCAGCGTGGAACCGACCGTTGCGGGACCGAAGCGGCCGCAGGATCGCGTGTCGCTGAAGAACGCGAAATCGTCCTTCACCAAAGTGGTGGAAGGCGCGACTGCGAAAGAAGTCGGGGTGAAGAACAACGGTGACGCGTTTATACTCTCAAGCGGCGCGGTCGTAATTGCGGCGATCACCAGCTGCACCAATACTTCCAACCCTTCGTTGATGCTCGGCGCGGGCTTGCTTGCGAAAAAGGCGGTCGAGCGCGGACTGCGATCGAAACCCTGGGTGAAGACGAGCCTGGCGCCGGGATCGAAAGTGGTGACCGACTATCTGGAAGCGTCGGGCCTGCTGCCGTACCTCGAAAAACTAAAGTTCAACCTGGTCGGTTATGGCTGCACGACATGCATTGGCAACAGCGGTCCGTTGCCGGAGCCAATCGGCGCGGCCATCAAGGAAAACAACATGATTGCGGTGGCCGTATTGAGCGGCAATCGCAACTTTGAAGGGCGCGTGCATCCGCTGGTGCGGGCAAACTATCTCGCTTCGCCGCCGCTGGTGGTGGCGTACGCTCTCGCGGGCCGCATGGACCTGGACCTGACCAGCGAGCCCCTGGGAACGGGGGCCGATGGCAAGCCGGTTTACCTGCGCGATATTTGGCCGACGCCGCAGGAAGTCGAAACCACCGTGCGTGCGGCGGTTTCGACCGAACAGTACCGCAAGGAATACAGCGAGGTGTTTGACGGCGATGCGCGGTGGAAGGCCATGCAGGTGGCCGAAGGCGACCTGTACCAGTGGGACAGCTCCTCCACGTATATCAAATTGCCGCCGTATTTCGACAATATGCCCAAGAATCCGGCTGCGCTCTCTGACATTCAGGGCGCGCGCGTTCTGGCTGTTTTGGGCGATAGCGTTACGACCGACCACATCTCTCCTGCAGGCTCGATCGCCGTGGATTCGCCGGCCGGAAAGTATCTCGTTGCGCGCGGAGTGAAGCCTCACGAATTCAACTCCTACGGGGCGCGGCGCGGTAATCATGAAGTAATGATGCGCGGCACGTTTGCAAACATCCGATTGCGCAATCAACTTGCACCGGGCACCGAAGGAAGCTGGACACTGCACCTGCCCGACGGCGAGAAGATGTTCATCTATGATGCCTCCGTAAAATACCGCGAAGAGGGCGTGCCGCTGCTGGTCATCGCCGGCAAAGAATATGGTTCCGGGTCGTCGCGAGACTGGGCAGCCAAGGGCACACGACTGCTCGGCGTGCGCGCCGTCCTGGCAGAGAGCTACGAGCGCATTCATCGCAGTAACCTCGTGGGCATGGGTGTGCTGCCGCTGGAATTCAAGGCCGGCGATAACAAAGGGTCGCTCGGGCTAACCGGCCACGAAGTCTTCTCCATCGAAGGTGTGGCTGGTCTCTCGCCGCGCACAGAAGCCACCGTCCATGCAAAATCTGGTGACGGCAAGGTGCGTACCTTCAAGGCGCTGATTCGAGTGGACACCCCCGAAGAGGTCTCCTACTACCGGCATGGCGGCATCCTACAGTATGTGCTTCGCCAGATGCTCGAGTAGCCATCTGGAATACCCAGAGGACGGATTTGAGTTCTCGAGACTCGCCGCAGCTGGCGGCTTCACGCGCCGACTGCGGCTTCTTTGTTTTTGGACAAACAGCAGAGCGCCCGAAATTAGCGGAAAACGGACACTATTTCCTGACGGGATGAGCTTGGCTCTTGATGCGCCACAGGAGCACCGCGCCGGCTAGGATGGATGCAAGGCTGGCGACTTGCGCGTTGGACATGCCGAAGATCCAAGGCGGGTTGATGCGAATGATCTCTACCAGAAAGCGGGCGACTCCGGTAAGGATCAGGTAGCTGCAGAAAATCTCGCCGGGCGCGGACTTTGCACCCTTTAAGGCTTTGGTGCCCATATGCCAGAGCAACGCCCCGATTGCACACCAGACGATGAGTTCATACAGCGGCGCCGGATGCACGCGCTCGGTGGTAGGCATCACCCCGTTAGGAAAGCTCATGCCCCAGGGGAGAGACGTGGGCTTGCCGTAGTCGCCATCGCCGGAGAGAAAGCAGCCGATACGCCCGATGGCGTAGCCGAAGGCTGCGGCGGGTGAGCTGGCATCAAGAAATTCCATGAGCGGGAGCTTGGCGCGATGGCCAAGCCACAGCATGGCCCCGAAACCCCCCAGAAAACCGCCGAACCACGCAAAGCCGTAGCGACTGAAGAATTCGTGCACCGGATCGGCAAAGAACACCGCAGGCGTTTGCAACTCGTGATACAACTTCGCACCGACCAGGCCGAGCAGCCCGGCGATGGTGATCATGGAAGACGCGTCGGCCTTCATGCCGCGGCGGTCAAAATCTTTTTGCAGGACAAAAGCGGCGGTAAGCAGCGCCAGCGCCACCATCAGCCCGAAGGTGGGCAGGGACAAAGGTCCAAGATGCAAGTATGGAATCATTCAGTTGGTAGAGGTGTGTCCAATTGAAAGTATACACGACACTCCCGGACGTGCCGTTCAGGAACGCCGGTGCAGAAGCACTCCGAGGGCCAGCCACACGGCAAGCGCGCTCCACTCCGCAAGGGTGAAATGTCCGGGAACTCCAGGGATCCACTTCATCAGCACCAGCAAGAGCGATACCGTAACGCCGATTGCGGCAATCACCCGTAACCGCACCCCGCGTTCTACCCTATAAAAGGACACGCAGGTGGCCAGCCACCCGAAGGCAGCCGCCATGGAGCCCACTTCTGTGACCGGCACGAGCAGCGCGTCGCCCAACAGCAAGCCAACCAGCGTCGTCACAGCTACACCGGCGATGGCCACCGTCGGGGTCAAGTACTTCGCGTGAACCTCAGCAAACATACTCGGGATGGTGCCACGCCGGCCAAAGGCAAACAGCAGCCTCGAGGAAGCAACAAAGTTGCCGTTGAACACCTGCAGCAGGGCAACCAGGGAAATTCCGAGGATGAGTCGCGCGAGCCAGGCGGAGTTCGTGGCGTGCTCGAAGGCGATGGCCGTGGCGAATCGCTGGCCGAGCAGACTCCGCCAGGGAGCGATATAAGCGACTGCTCCTACAGCGAGAACATAGAAACCCGTCCCCACCAGCAGAGACAGGACCATCGCTTTGAAGAAATCCTGCGGCGAGAATCCCCGGATAGGACTCCTCGGCTGCCTTGGGTACCGATTCGAATCCGGTCAAGAAATAAGGCACGATTTGCAGCGTGAGCAGAACGGAAAGCCAAGGCACATGGCTGAAATACGGACTGAAATTTCCTGGCGCGCCCCGGTGACCGCTGACGAAGACGAGGACGAAGAACACCAGCAGAACCGCGGAGGTTGCCCAGTTCTGGAAAATCGCGCTCGAGCGGATGCCCCGGTAGTTGAGCCACGCGAGAAACGCGGTGACCGCCAAGCCCAGCAGCAGACGGGGGAGAAATACGGGTTGCCCGGCGACACGATAAAGTTCCCAGGTATCCAGTTGCGGAAAAATGTACGCCGCCAGTTTACCGACCGCGACAGCCTCCCACGGACAAACGATGAAATAGGCGAGCAACATGATCCAGCCGGTCAGATAGCTCACGAATGGCGGAAAAACTTGCGCGGTGTAGGCCGCTTCTCCGGCCGCATCCGGCAATCGCGCCACCCATTGTCCATAGATGTAACTCACCGGCAGAAGGAGCATGCCTCCGATAGAAAACCCCAGCATCGCCCCAAGCGGGCCTCCCCGGCCGAGCCAATCGTCCATTACCACGACCCAGCCGGCACCGATCATGGTGCCAAAGCCGAGCGCGAAATAGTTCCAGGAGTTTAGCTTGCGGGCGAGTAAGGGCATCTAGGGCACGCAGAGACGTCGATTGTTCGACCACAGAAGACTTTGAGGAATCACGGCACCGTCCGCTTCGAGCCGTATGCTAGGGGGCGCTGCCGGACAAGTCAACGGCGGAGTCGCAAAGAGAGTCGAGCCGCGTCGGCGCTCCAGGAGAGATCAGGAAACTGCCGGTCGATCGACCGGTCCGGTCAAACCCCTGGTACCCGTCACGGGAGCGCAGATTTCACTCCCCGATTTGGCCCGGAGGGAGCTCCAAAAAAACCGCTTTTTCCTTGACAAATAGAGGGTTTTGGCACAAATTCTGGCGTCGCCAAATTGGGGTGCCGGGGCATGTGAGCAACCCGGCAGGTACGTCGACATTCAGGTTCAGAGGAGGATGCAATGGAGACTGCGATTGGGGTATTCGACTCCCGCGAGCGTGCCGAGACAGCAGTGAAAGAACTGCTGCAAAAGCATGTCCCGGAAGAGTCGATTGTGTTTTTGACCAGTTCGGAAAGCGAAGCGATGGGCTTTGGGAAAGACCTCGGAAAGTACGCCGGCGGTTTCATAGGCGGAGCGGTAGGCACGACCGCCGGGTGCGTCGGAGCTGCTTTGGCGTTGATCCCGGGCTTCGGCCAGGTCTTTGCCTTAGGTGTCGGTGGGGCAGCACTTCTCGGTTATTTGGGATCCAAAGTAGGCGGCACAATTGCCAAGGGTATTTCGGAAGACCCCGGCACGCCCAAGGCGGCTTCTCCCGAAAAATCCGGGGAGGAAGGTGTGCAGCTTCTGGAAGTGCTGAAACAGGGGCGGTCAGTCATCGTCGTCCGTACGGAGTTTAAAGAGGTGGCTGCGACGGCCGCTGGGGTACTGAATGAGCTGGCACTCGGAAAGCAGGCAGCCAGCGCTTCCGGCGCCCATTCAAGCATTCGCCAGGTGGGTGACATCACCATCATCGATGCCAAGGGCCGAATCGCGTTTGGGGAAGGTACCACCAAGTTGCGGGAAACAATCGCCACCTTGGTCGCCACCGGCAACAAGAAAGTCGTCCTTAACCTCCGAGAGGTCGACTATGTCGACAGCTCCGGGATGGGCGAAATGGTCCGCAGCCACATGGCTATTCGCAAGCAAGGCGGCCAGCTCAAACTCTCGAATCTCAGCAAAATGGTGAACGAACTGCTTACCGCAACTGCAATGAATAAGGTATTCGACGTTCATCCAGACGAAGAGAGCGCCAAGCGCTCCTTCGGCGTGGGGGCCAGCGCAAGCTGACGATTGTTGTCGAATGAACTTCCCCCCACGGTGAGCAGAGCATGTCGGGCTCACTTGCCGTGGGGTTTTTCTTTTGTGGCTCACTAAGAATAAAGGGGACGACCGGCGGGGGTGAACAAAAGGGGATTTCTGGTTATTCCGTCGTGTTTTCCGGCGTATCCGTGCCATCCGGATCGTTGAACTGATTGCGTTTCTTATAGGCCATCCAGGTGATTCCACAGCAGATCAGCATCGGGGGAATCGCCAGAATCAGAATGCCGCTGCGCAGCGCTGCAATCATGCGGGAGCCAGAGCCAGCCGCTTGCGTATAGCAAAGAGCGCAGTTCTGCGCAAAGGTCACGGTGGGTAGAACCAAAGGCCCCAGGATGGATGTCGCGAAGAATAGACGGCGCTGTTGTTTGCTTTTCACATCACTCCTCGGCACGAGTTTGCTTCCCCGAAGCTTACTCCGCAAGCGTCCGAAGGTGCAACAGTCGAACGCTGTCGCCCCAGATCATGTTCATCATGAGCAGCACGAAAATCACGGCCGGGATCAGGGTCATAAAAAGGCTGCGGCGTTCCTGCGCCAGATGCATGAAGTACATCAGCCCGAGGGAAGCGCTCGAGAACGCCAGGAGAAGCAGGAGGAATACCAGCACGCCCGGGGAGAAGTTCTGGAATGCCAGAAACACTTCCACCAGGAAAATAGCCAGCAAGACGAAATAGACGGGCAGATACTTGCGAATCACATTTCCAGAATCTGTGGCTGCACTCATACGTTTCTCCTTGTGCCCTCCCGAACCTAACGCGCAATATTGGTCAGGTAGACCAACGGCACGACAAACATCCAGACCAAATCAACAAAGTGCCAGTACAATCCGGTCGTCTCCACGTGACTCGGCGACAGACTACCTCTCGCGTATTTTGTGGCAACCACCAGCAGCGCGATCACCCCGCTGATAACGTGCAGCAAGTGCAATCCCGTAATCGTGAAGAACGATTCCCCGAACAGTCCCGAACTGACAGTGATATTGCGGTGAAACAACTCAAACCATTCGCGGATATGCAGGGTCGCGAAGATCGCACCAAGCACCATTGTCGAGTAGAGAAAACGCATGGCCTTAGACTTGTCGCCGGCCTTCGCGGCATCCACGGCGCCCAGCATGGTCAAACTGCTGGTGATCAGCACGAAGGTCATGACGATCACGTTGATGACGCTGCCGGACTCAAACGGCCGTACCCAATTCGGCGTTCCCACGCGAATGTAGCCGTAGGCAAACAGAAACGCACCGAAGGTCACCGCGTCCGAGATAATGAACAGCCACATCGTGAACTTGCGAGAAGGGATGGCATACGGCGATTCTTCCATCAGGGCGCCGTGCCCGTGGACTGCCACTTCGGAGTCGTTCACAGTTTCTTCTCCCTCTTACCGGTTACAGTTTCATGCGGCACAGCAAAAGCAGATAGACCCACAGCACACCCATAAAATGCCAGTACACTGCCGTGTTCAGGAACAGGCCGCGGCGAAATACGGCCTTGCTAGCCGTCAATCGCCAGGCCAGATACATAAGCACCAGGATGCCCACGAGCACATGCAGGACGTGCATAAACGTCAGCAGATAAAAGAACGAACTGTTTGGATTGGTTGCCAGATAAATCCCCTCGGCGCGGAGATCCAGCCAGGCTTTATATTGGCCTGCGCAGAACGCCAGGCCGAGCAGCAAGGTGAGAATTACCCAGGTACTCGCTTTGTGCGTATCTCGGAGTTCTGCCAGGTTATGCCGCGCCATTTCGAGTGTTCCGCTGCTAGCCAGCAGGAAGAGAGTATTCAGATAAAGAATTGAGGGCAGCACCAGGTGTGACCAATCGTTGGTGCCTTCCCGCACGAACAAAGCGCTCGTAAAAGCCGCGAAGCTCATGGTAATGGCGAAGACCCCAATCCAGATTCCGCTCGAAGAGTACCGCTCGGGCTTTTGAGCGAGAACCGCGGTTCCTTTCGAATTCAGCGTGGAAGCAATTGTGGCAGACATAATCTCCTGTTCCTCAAAAGAACCTCGCGGCGCGGGATACATGGCAGACCCCGCGCCGCTCCCACGGTTACGTTAGTCGCCACTCGCGGGTATTACTTGCTCGGGTGAATCCTGCATGACGAAATCGCCCTTGGAGCCCTTCACCCCGTATTGATAAGGATCGTGATAAACGACCGGGTGCCTGTCGCCAAAGTTGTTCCATGGCGGTGGCGACGGAATCGACCACTCGAGTGAGGTTGCGTTCCACGGATTTTCCGGAGCTATCTTGCCCTTGAAACGGCTGTAGATCAGATTGAAAAGGAAGATGAACTGCGCCGCTCCGGTGACCAGAGCCGCGATGGTCATGAACTTGTGCCATCCGAGGTAAGGCGCCATGAAGTCATCCACAAAAGACTGGTAGCGGCGCACGTTACCGATCAGGCCGAGATAGTGAAACGGCATGAAGATGCAATAGGCGCCGATAAAGGTGAACCAGAAGTGCAGCTTGCCCAGAGGTTCGCTCATCATCCGGCCGGTCATTTTCGGGAACCAGAAATAAGTGCCTGCGAACACCCCGAAAAGGGCCGCAACGCCCATCACCAAGTGGAAGTGGCCGACGACGAAGTAGGTCGCGTGCAGATAAATGTCAATCGAGGGTTGCGCAAGGAAGAAGCCGCTGACTCCGCCGGCAACGAACATGGAAACAAATCCCAATGCGAAGAGCGATGCCGAATTGATCTGCAGATTGGAACCATACAAGCTGCCGAGCCAAATCAGTGTCAGGACCGTGGCCGGAATGGTAATCGTCAACGTGGGGAAAGAGAACGCCAAAGCTGACATGGGGTTCATGCCGCTGACGAACATATGATGCCCCCAGACCATGTAGCTGAGGAAGCCGATGGACATCATCGAGTAGATGACCACCTTGGCGCTGAGCAGCGGTTTGCGCATGCTGTTGACCAGGATGTGCGAGACGATGCCCATGGCCGGTAAAATCGCAATGTACACTTCCGGGTGGCCGAAGAACCAGAACAGGTGCTGCCACAGCAGTGGCGAACCTCCCGAATGAGGTTGCAGGCGATCACTGATTACCAGGCCCCCGGGAATAAAGAAACTCGTTCCCGCGTGACGGTCCAGAACCAGCAGGATGCAGGCCGGTAAAAGCACCGCGAAGGCCAGCAATCCGATACAGGAAGTGATGAACCAGGCCCAGGTACAAAGCGGCATGCGCATCAGGGTCATGCCTTTGGCGCGCAGGTCGATGGTGGTCGCGATAAAATTCAATGAGCCCAGGAGCGACGCGATACAGAAAATAGCAATCGACAAGCCCCACAGGCTGGCGCCGTACTGCATACCGGGTCCAGCATCCTTGCCGACGGCGCTGAGTGGGGCATAACCGGTCCAACCAGATATCGGCGGCCCATCGGGAATGAAGAACGCGAGCATCAGGACAACCCAGGCAATGAAGGTGGTCCAGAAGGACATCATGTTAAAGCGCGGGAAAGCCATGTCTTCCGCGCCGATCTGGATGGGCAGGAAATAATTGCCGAACGCCGCGAACGGAGCGTTGGTCAACACGAAGAAGACCATCAGCGTGCCGTGCATGGTCAGCAACGAAAGGTAATATTCGGGCGTCATCACGCCGCCCGGCGCGCCGGTCTTCGACAGCAACTCGAGTCCGGGGATCTTCGCATCAGGCCAGACCATATGGATGCGCATCAGCCAGGACAAAAGCATCCCTGTGAAGACGGCAACCAGCGCGAGAGCGTAATATTGTTTCCCGATTACCTTATGGTCCAGACTGAAGACGTGCTTGCGAATGAACCCTTCCGGGGGCGCGTGCACGTGAGCCTGTTGAATGGAACCTTCAGCCATCTGATCACCTCGATCAAGAACAGCCACATCGAGCGCCAGCCAGACCACTCGCCGCAATGTGGAGAATTTACTGTGTTACTGAGCTGCCTGGTCCTTCAGCCATTTTTCGTAATCGGCTTCGGAAACCACACTGAGATAGCCCTTCATGTTGTAGTGACCCAGTCCGCACAACTGTGTACAGACAATTTCGTATTTGCCGATTTTCGTCGCGGTGAAATGGACGGAGAGATCCAGACCCGGCACAAAATCCTGCTGAATGCGCAATTCGCGGACGTAGAAGGAATGGCCGACGTCCTTGGCATGCATCATCAGATGGATTTCCCTGTTCACCGGTACGACGAGCTCGCCGGACACAATATCATCGCGGGCTTCCACTTCATTCGCAGGGTCCAGACCGAAGTAATTCTGATTGCCTTCGTCGATTTTGTCGGGGTGGATGGTTCCGAACTTGCCGTCGGCGCCGGGATAACGGAAGTAATAGGCAAACTGTTCCGCTTGCGCCTGAATCTGAACTGCATTGGTATCGGCCGATGTGAAGTAGACCTGGGCCCACGCTTTCTGTCCCAAGATGCCCAGCGCCAGAATTTCCGTTCCGACCAGCACGAATGCGGCAATGACCATCACTTTCGCGCCACCAGGAAAATTCTTGAGCGGGCTACCCTCCTTTCGGCCCGTAAAAGACCAGACAAAGAAGGCTAGAACCAGTTGGGCAGCTACGAAAGACACCCCCGCCTCGATCATGGTGTCATGGAGCTGTTCGTCGATCAGATGTCCGTGTGTGGAGATGTCGACCGGCGGCACGAACATGTGGCTTAGGATTGGGTACGCCGAAGCCAAGGCAATAATAACCAGCACCACTGCGAGCAGTTTCCCCATCGATCTCCGCCCTTCTTAGAGGGAAGTACAAAATCCTAATTCGCTACCACAAATGCAGGAATCGAATAAGAACAGACCAAGCCCTATCAATAGGGCTTGGCCTTGAATACGAAATTGACGGTCTTGGTTTCTGAACCAGCAATGGTCACATCCTGCGACTGGTCGCCGTAGGATTCCTGCCATGCCGTGATGGTGTATTTGCCTGGGGGGAGGTTCGCCAAACTGAACGTGCCGCCATCGCCAGTGATCGCGTAGTGGGAGTTCTTCAGCACTGCGAATGTGCCGTGCATCCAGGGGTGAACGTTGCATTTCACCGGGAAAATCTCGGCCTTGTCGTACTTCTCGCTAATCGGAGGCGTTCCTGGCGGTTGGGACTTGTTCCACTCTCGGTTCAACTTGGGCAGCGGGTGAATGTTGTGGGAGGTCTGGTCTTCGTTCTGAATCTTCAGCTCCTGGTTCACCTGAAAGGCCAGTACGTGCGGGATATAGCGGCAACCCTTCTGGGTGAATACCGCCGCCGTCGAAGGTGCGGGTTCATCCGGGGCTCCCGCGGAAACGTAGACGATCACGTCTTCGAGACTATTCCCTGAACCGGTCACCACAGTTTCCGCCAAGGGAGGTGTCGTGTACATTTTCGCGCACGACGGCTCCTTGGACATGTCGATTGGCTTCATCTTGGCCGGTGTCCCATCGTAGGTCACCTTGCCGCTGACTGTCCCGCCTGCCGGATTCGGCTCGGCCAGTGCCACTGCCGAGGCGGCAAGCAGTGTCAGTCCTGCGAGGACTACATGCTTCGTTTGCATTCGTTTACTCCTCCTGAAAAATTAGTTCGAAAACTATGGCGCAACCCCTGAGCCAGTATTGGTATTCCGCACTTTCTTCGAAGCCACAATAGCCTTCCCCTCCGGCGTGTTCTCCCACAGGGTCAGCTCGGGACTAGGATTGTTGTATTGGAGCGTACGAAGGTAATGCACGAGGTCCCACGCCTCTTCCGGTTTGACCACATCCGCAAACGAGGGCATCGGTGTGCCATCAAGGCCGGTCATGAAGATGCGATAGAGGTCTGCGTTGGTCCTGCCGCACTTCGAGCGATTGTCAGATGTGAAGTTATAAGGACGGATGGGCTGGTCGTTACTGTCGGTCAGCGTGGATGCCGATGGTCCATCACCGCGGCCTTCCTGGCCGTGGCACTTCCAGCATTCCAGCTTCTGGAACAGTTGGCCTCCGTGCTTGATGCTTTCCACCGTGAGTTTCGGTTCGGCCGGAATCTGGATCGGATCTCCGGGCTTTTCCGTGACCCAGCGGGCGGAGAACGTCTTGATGAACGCGACCAGATCCGCTCGGTTTTGCGCGGTCAGCGCCGCCCACGAGGGCATGTTTGTGAAGTTGAAGCCGCGATAGAGCGAATTGAACAAGTCGGAATCTAGCGGCAACGTTCCCGTTGGCGTGGACCGACACTTGAAGGTTGCGGCAACAAAGTTGCGCGGAAGGATATTGAGGTAAGGACCGTTCTCGCCACCGCCGTCACCCCTGGCACCGTGGCAGCCCCAGCAGTAGCGGTAATAGAGGTCCGCTCCCGGTTCGGAATGCCCGGTAAGATTCCCGATGTGCGATTCCATGTGCGGAGATGGTTTGGCCGGAGGCTGATCGGCTTGTTGAGCGAACAGGGACGCGGGAAGGATGAGTGTAACTGTGACATTCAAGCAAATCTTCTTGATGTTCAGCATGTTCATTCTCCCTTAGAACGCAAAGTCAAACCCGAACAGCAAGCTGCTCGTAGTCAGGTTGGAATAAGTAACCGGCGAAGCCCCTTTTTGCCAGATGATGGCGTACTCGGCGTGATAGGCGAATCCGGCGCGACTGGAAATGAACGGGTAGTAGCGTGCGCCAAAGGTCAAGACATCCGCGTTGCCAAGATTGCCGGCATTGGTTGTGAAGGCTTGTTGGGACATGCGCACAAGTTCGTAGCGATTAATGAGAAGGATTTGCGGATTGAACATGTAGTGGCTTTCGAACAGGGCGCCATTCCACTTTGGCGATTGTGCGCCAGCGGGAAGAACGGCACCGGGAACTGCAGGCGTGTTCGAGCCCAGCCACGCGCTGTCGGAACCGCGGAAGTAAATCGTGGTGATGTCGAACTTCTTGATGTACCACTGGCCGATCAGGCCATATCGCTGGAAACCCTTGTTACCCGCACCCGTGCCGGGAATTCCGGTTCCGGGGGGCGTATTCGCCGCGCTATTAACTTGGCCGGGAGTCCCGGGGCCACCGTTCGTGAATTGGTAATAGGTGGGTGCCTGCCCGAGATAGGCAAAACCGCCGACCCGTTGCAAACCAAGACTTCCGATTTCGAAAGCACGGCTGGCCGCGAAATACGCGTCATACGTGCTCCCGTAGGGAACACTCGGATTGCCATCGCTCGAAGTGAGCAGCGAAGCGGATACACGAGTCCGATCATCCTCGGAATGTCCCATCCACTCCAAACCAACCTGGTTGTCGCCTATACCAAACGTGTAATTTTCTGGCACGCCCGGTTGCGAGAACGGTTGGAAATGATAGTTGGTATAAACGCCGGAGACGTTGGTGAGCGTCAGAATGCGTTTCTCGGACAGGAGATTGTCGAGCTCGAACTTGCCCATTTTGATATTGAGCCAGGAACTGCCGAACAGGTTGTCAAGGCGCGCCCACACCGATTCAAAGTGAAAGGCGCCCGTATTGTCTGAGGAAGGCAACACATAGAAGGAAAAATTCTTGGCGAGCGTTCCACCGGTGTGGAAGTCAAGACCGCTCCAATCGAAGCCATGCGTGGTGACCTGGGCTTCATTTCCGCCGATGCCATTCGATCCGTCGACTTGTGCCTTGTCGGTGCTCTCGCGGTGCCAGACCGGAGTGATGCGGAATGTCACAGGCCAATAGGCCGCTTGTTGGAAGATGGGAGCGTCGCGGTCGTTCCCCATCTGATAACCATTGTCTTTGAATCGCTGACCGAAAGGACTCAGCATCGGCCAAGCTTCATGGCAAGACGAACAGGGCATTCCGTACTTCCTTGCGAAAGCCGGCAGCGCGCTGACTGGGCGACAATCAACCAAAAGAATCGCGAGTACTACAACGGAATAGAGCACGACTACGCCATAGCGAGCATAACCGGACCGTACTTCCTCTGGGCGCGAACGATCCATACTGCCTCCTCTGAACGTGGAGCGACAACGTCGAGCAGACTTGCAGGGTTTTCGTATTTGATTTTTTAAGGGAGTGCGTTACCAGTACACCCAGCATGTACCGTTCCTCACGGCTTACCCCAAGCGCGTGAGAACCGTAGGCAAAATCGCCTTGCCATGCCAGCTGAAAACCCAGCCGTTCCTCTCCGTCAAAAGAGCGCGGCTAAATTTTCACCCCCTGAACCAGGGCGGATGCTACTCCCACTCCTGAGTCAAATGCAATAGTTTTCTTAGCAGCATCTGAATATTTTGTTACTAAAATTCACCTTCTGGTTCTGGTACCCGGGTCTGCAAACGTAGCCCGAGCACAGGCAATTTGACAGAAGGGAGTGCTTCGCGTTAACAAGGAAGTTCGCCAACGAATCCACATGACTCGACAAGTGAAGAATCGAGCGAGAAAACCGGCAGCGCGGTTCTGCCTGAATGGGCAAACTTTACTGGCTTTTTCATTGTTTCTCTTCCTAGTACTTTCCCTTCCCGCCTCGCCGCCAAAGGAATTGACCACTCCGGGACTGGTGCGGGAATTTACCGCCCCCATCGGGGAAGTACGCCAAGCGGTCGTCTCCATCCAAAAAGACCACATCATCCACGGCACCATGATTTTCGATAAAGAACCTACCTTGACCGGGGCGGAGACCGTCGAATCCACACCACTTTTTGATCCGTGGCAGGGGCCGGGCGAGGTGTTTTACAAAATCCGCCCGAATGCCATCGCTCCAAGGCATTTTCTGGAGAGCGGAGACCAGGGTACGATCGGCGTGCGCTATGTCATTATTCCGATCGCGCAAGATCGAACCCGCGTGAAGGTCGATGCCGTCTATATCGAGGCCTCGCACAAGACCGTTCACCCATCCGACGGCACCGTGGAAAAGAGTGAGATGAAAGAAATCAAGGAGACGCTGGAGTCCCTGCAACAAGCAGCCATGGACGCCGCAGATGCTCGCCGTCGCGAGTTGAGCGCGGAACTAGTGAAACAGAGTTATGTACGGCAGCGCGAAGATGAGAGCAATCGGCTGAGTACCGCCCAGGCCAGCGAAAAGGATATGGAGGAGCAGATCTTCTCTCTGCGCCACGAACTTGAACGGCGCGTGAAAGCACCGGGAGCGGACTTGAAGGCCGCGCCCTTTCAATCGGCCGCAAATTTGAAAACTCTGCCGGCGTACACCGAATTGGTTGTCCTGATCGTCACTCCACATTGGCTCGGCGTCGAGACGCCGGAAGGCCAGCGCGGATGGCTTCCCATCGAGAGATTGGAGCCCTTGCCGTGAAGACCTATCTCTCAAGCTCTCTGCGATTGTTCTGCTGCGTGTTCACCTTAGCGGCCTTCGGGAGCGAGGCTTCTGGTCAGGCAGTTCCCTACGCGCGAAGCTACGCAAAGCCCAAAGCGGAAGTGGAACAAGCCCTCAAAGGGCTGCAAGCCTATTCCGGACAAAAGCTTCCCATTCTGGATGGATTCGTGGCGCCGGGCAGCAAGCCTCTGGATCAATACGAGCGCGGCTTCTATCAATATACGATCGACCTTCTTTCCGGAGAAGGTGGCGCTACCATGGTTCGGCTATCCGCGAAAATTACGGCATGGTACGCAGATCGCGACGTGGCAAAGTCCGGATATGAGGTGCTTCCCTCCAACGGCCGTCTGGAGTTGGATCTTCTGGACCGTTTGCAGGAAAAATTGACCGGCAAGCCTGTCGACCCGCCAGCCACCTTGCAATCCAACGTCGAGGCTCCACGGCCGAAGCTCGATTTGTCGGGCGTGCCCGGGGCCCGAATGTCCGAGCCGCCTCCGACCATTGCAAAAACGCCGGACGAGGTAACAACGGTGCGAAACCAGCGAGTGCTGGAGGAACGACGCGTGCAGCAACTTAAGGCTGAACTGCAGAACCTGAAAGAGATTCAACACAATCAGGCCCATCCGCAGAACCTGTTGGCGATTAGGGTGTCCGGAACACCGATCTTTGCGAAAGCATCGGAAGAGTCTCGCGTGCTCTTTCAGGCCTCCGCCAACGATGAATTCGAATATCTCGACTCTGAAAAGGGCTGGATTCACATTGAAATTTCCGGCGATTCGCGTGGGTACGTTCGCCAGGGCGCCGTACTTCTGCCGGAGTTCATCGTGACGAAGATGGCCAAGGAAGAGCAAGGTGCAGAGGCAAGATTTCCTGGCTTTCGAATCGAACGGGAGGATCTGGGCAGCTTCCCGGGAGATTGGATCATCCTGAAGGGAAAAACGGTAAAGATTTACACGATCCAGCCACTTTCGCAAAACGCCAAGGAATCTGCCCCGGCGGCGCGCATGGAATACACCCTGGCACTTTTTGAGAAAGGATTGAAAGAATCGGCTTCAGTCACACCCACCCCCGAGGGAGTGGTGGTGATATTCGATGCTGCGGACGGCGGAATCGCTGGGGCCACTATCGCCGATATTCAGAAGTATGTTTCTGGAGCCCTAACGCGGGAAGCTTTCTGGACGCAGAGTTACCTCGATCCGATCGAAGCCTTTCACCCGCCAGGAAAATAGCCGGCAGAACTCTTGCCTCCCTTTTTATTCATCGGTTTAGAGTTGGCTTTGACGCTGTCTTCCCGACTTTGCAAAAGGGAAATCCGAGCTAGAATACGCGTGGCGGAAGGCAAGACCGCAAGGGAGATTCCATGCAACCGAACGCGGCAATCGTTGGCCTGGGTTTTGTGGGACGCGCGCACCTCGAAGCCTTGCGTCGCCTGGGCATCCGTGTCCAAGGCGTTTTGGGCAGCACGCCGGAACGATCGAAGGCGGCCAGCGAATCACTGCGCTTGCCGCACGCCTACGGTTCCTTGGACGAGCTCGCCGCGGACGCTTCTGTGCAGGTGGTGCACCTGTGCACGCCGAACTATTTGCATTTTCAGGAAGCCAGCCAGCTGCTGCGCGCGGGAAAACATGTGCTGTGCGAAAAACCACTGTCTTTGGACTCGCGCGAGTCGGCCGCGCTGGTCTCTCTCCTGAAGGAAACCGGCCTGGTCGGCGGTGTGGCGTATAATCTGCGTTACTACCCTCTTTGCCAGGAAGCGCGCGCGCTGATCCAAAAAGGCGCAATCGGCCAGGTCAAACTGGTCCACGGAAGTTTTCTACAGGATTGGCTGCTCTTCCCGACCGACTGGAACTGGCGCCTGGAAGCGAAGCTTGGCGGAGATTTACGCGCAGTCTCCGACATCGGTACACATTGGCTGGATCTCGTCACCTGGATCACCAGCGGCAAAATCTCCGAATTGTGCGCGGACCTGGCAACCGTCTTTCCCACCCGCCGCCGCCCCAAGGGCCGGGTGGAAACATTTCAGAAAGCGGCGGCGACGGAAACCGAGGAAGTCATGATCTCGACCGACGACTATGCTTCCGTGCTGCTGCACTTTGAAAATGAGGTACAGGGCGTCATGACGGTCTCCCAGGTAAGCGCGGGCCGCAAGGCGCGATTGTGGTTCGAAATTGACGGCACGGAAGGCTCGCTGGCGTTCGATTCGGAATCGCCCAATCAGTTGTGGATCGGCCGGCGCAACCGCGCCTGCGAACTCCTGCCGAAGGATCCGTCGCTGCAGAGCCTGGAATCGCGCGGCTATGCGGCGTATCCCGGCGGACATCCGGAGGGCTATCCGGACACGTTCGTACAGCTCTTCAAGGATTTCTACGGCTACCTGACGGCCGGTGACCTGCTTGCCCCACGTACATTTCCCACTTTCCAAACCGGCCACGAGGAGCTGGTCTTGTGTGAAGCGATCGCCGAGAGCGCCCAGAAGAAGGCCTGGATCGGCGTGGGGGAGTAAGCCCGCCGTTCCCTGCTGACTACTTCAAGGGGCGCGTGGATTCGCGCACAACCAACTCCGCAGGAATTTTGCGCCGCGCGACAGGGATATCCCGTTTCTGGTTCACCGACTTGATGGCGTCCAGCATCATGCCAACACTGATCGAGCCCATCGCCTCCATGGGCTGCCGCACCGTGGTCAGGGACGGCGCCGAAAAGCTGGCCTGCGCCACATCGTCGAATCCAATCACGGAACAATCCTCCGGTACGCGCAGGCCCCTGTTCTTGAGTGCGCGCAAGGCTCCGAGCGCAGTCACGTCGTCATAGGCCATGAGTGCAGTAAACTTCTTCTCCTGACGGAGAAGCTCCGTGGTCAATTGCGCCCCGGCTTCAAAACTGGAATTGGGATCGAGCGATTCCGGCAACTCTGCAACGCATTTTGCATCCAGCCGCAAACCCACGGAGTGGGCGTAACTGCGGATGCCCTTCCAGCGCTGGCCGCTGCTGGCCAGCGCTTTTGGCCCGCGAAGAAAGGCAATGTCGCGATGGCCAAGGCGGTACAGATGCTCGAGCGCGAGTGCGGCCCCGCCTTCGTTGTCGACGGAAACGGTGCTCACGCCGTCGATCTCAAAAGCGCGCCCGGCAATAACCGTTGGAACCTGTCGTTCGGTCAGGTCGGCAAGCACTTTAATGTCCGCCACCAACCAGTTCGCGATGACGATCAGCCCTTCGACGCGCCGGTCCATTAACATTTCCAGGTATCGCTCAAAACGGTGGGATTCGTTGTGCGCGTCCGCCAGCAGCGAGAGATAGCTGGCCTGATAGAGTGCGTTTTCAAGTCCGCGCAGGATCGGGGTACAAAATGGATCGGTGATGTCAAAAACCATTACGCCCACGATGTTGGACCGCTGGCTACGTAAGGAACGCGCCAGTGGATTGGGACGGTACCCCAGGCGGCGCGCAGCGGTTTGAATCCGCTCTTTCGTTTCCGCCGGGATGTATCGGGCCAGCGGCGCGCTGTTCAAAACAATGGATACCGTGGACGCAGAGTAACCGCTTTCACGAGCCACATCGCGAATGGTGGACGCGCCACTTTTCCGCATGAACCTTTCCTCACTTGGGCGTGGGATAGCTGTAACGCAAATTGCCAGGCATGCGATCGGAACGCTGGCGCGTATTGTAATCGAATTCGTAGCCCAGGTGATCTGCATCTGTCGGATAATCTTTGCCTTCCGGATAAGGATAGGCAATCAAGCCATGGTGGGGCAGCGGCTCGACGGTGAAGGCGTAGGCTGCGTAGAAATCCAGATCCTTTTCAAATCCGTCGGCGTAGAAGAAATAATCCCGCACCCATCCCGGGGGAAGAGGTGCGAGCCGGGACGGATCAAATTCGAGTTTCACACCTTCGCCAGAACTGAACACCGTGAACTTGTCGTCGGAATGCTCAAGCAGCTCTCTAACGTCGCCGTAGCGCGTGTAATTTCCCGCCGCGTGCGCATAAGGACCGGTGGGGCTGAGACGCCGGTAGGAATATACCGTATCGCTCGCCGGATGCAGCCGGATCTCCTGAGGGTATCCGATATAGGCAAGTTCAGCCGTCGC
Organism: Candidatus Acidiferrales bacterium; assembly: GCA_963842585.1. GTDB lineage: Bacteria > Acidobacteriota > Terriglobia > Acidiferrales > UBA7541 > Acidiferrum. The sequence continues at coordinate 926,386 of CAWJHG010000002.1, read as the reverse complement.
CAGAGGCACTTCGCTGACGCGTACCTCCTTGATTTCCGGTGTCTGGTCGATGCGTACCGCGTCCCAGTAGATTTTCAGGTTGGTCACGATGCGAATGCGCCGCGTCCCGGGGGGAATTTTTCCCGTCAGGTCGGTAACCATAGTCCGCGCGAGCCCCGCAGGAAAGCCCATGTCGTCCACGACCTTCACCCACCGCCCCTGGGGGTCCTGTGCTTCCACATAGGGGGCGATGACCTTGATTCCGGCCTGGTCGGCAGAATACATCGACGTCGCGGTGAAATAATCGGTGTAGCCGTCGAGCAGCAGCCGCAGTGGTTTCGCCGAGTTCCACGAACCAAGATCCAGTTCAATCCAGTGAAGTTTGGCGAAACCCGCAAAAGGCAAGCCCGCAAAGTCGGTCACATAGTTGCGGTCCCGTTTGGCCAGCAACGGCAACACGTCCCGCCCACGGTCATCCCATGCTCCGACCGGAGTGCGCGCATTCTGCGTTGCAATCACGCGGAATTCCGGGAAGGGAGGATTACTGACAAAGCGCTCGTTCGCATTAACCTCGACGCCCGTCGGATGATCGATTGCCAGCAGCCTCACCTGATCCAGATAGACCGTCTCTTCCATCGGTTCGAGGAAACGGAAACTCAGCAATCCGTCCTTGGTCTGCGCGCTTTTCGCCGGCACTTTGAGGTATTCGTCGGAGTCCGGCACGTCGCGTTCGCCGGGCGCTACCCAATGGCCCACCACCCCGGGGCCGATCATATCGGCGATGAATTCGTATTCCTTGCCGTTCCAGGAAAACAGGATAGGGCACGAGCTACCGCGACGATCGAGTTCGGCGATGGGCTGCGACTTATTCGAAACCAGGTTGACCTCGTCCTGCGGCACGCCCGTGGGCCACAGCAGTCGCACGGCATCGGCGGTCTTTTCCGCGCCCAATCCAGCAAGGATTGTTCCCGTGCTGCGGCTGAGGTAGCCGGAAGAACCTGCGGCTTCGAATTTCTGGTAGAGCGCACCAGCGAAGAGTTCTACTTTGGTGCCGATGCCGCTCTTGTTGTCGTTCAGCGCTTTCAGGTCGATTTGCATCCAGTGATTGCGGTTCGCGCCGATATTTTCCAGAACCAATGGTGCGCCTGACGCCTCGGTCACGATGAGATCCGGGCTGCCGTCGCCTTTCAGGTCTACAACCGACAAGGCGCGCGGCTGGTTCAGCTTCACGCTGTCCAGTTGCAACTTTTTCGTGACATCCGCCCAACCAGCGTCGCCCAGATTGCGCAGTACTCGAATTTCAGCCCCGTTCGCGCCTTGGCCGACTGCGGCAAGATCCAGCCAGCCGTCATTATCAAAATCAATCCAGGTCACCCCCCAGGCCTGCTTCCAGCCAAGATCCGGCAGCGCCACGCGTTCCAGTTCTTTCCCTTGCACGTTGCGCCACAGGCTGACTCCTGGCGCTCCAGCGTGAGTGAAGGCGAGGTCCATCCAGCCATCCTTGTCGAAATCAAGCACCGAGACGCCCACGGTCGGTGGCAGTTTCTCTTTTGTGAAATCAATGCCCGGCAACGCGGTGAATTTTCCTTCGCGCGGATTCAGATAAATGGCCGCGCCGGCTGCTCCGCCGGCGAGCACAAAATCGATGGCCCGGTCGTTATTGAAATCCGAAACGGCAACATCGGCTCCCGTGGCCGGCAACCCAAGGCCGGACTCTTCGGAAACATCGGTGAAGGTGGAATTTCCGTTATTGCGCCACAATTTATTCTTGCGGGTATTGGTTGGACCGGTCGGGGCCATCGTCACATATAAATCCAGGTCACCATCGTGGTCATAATCCACAAACGCAACCGTGACACAGCCAGCTTCCCGCTCGAGTCCCGCTTTTCTTGTGACCTCCGCAAATTTCCCCGAGCCTTCGTTGTGAAATAGGCGCACACCCTCTGACTCGCAAACGGCAAGGTCGGTCACTCCATCGTTATCGAAATCTCCGGCAGCGCAACCGAAGCCAGCTTGAACTCCGGCCAGTCCTGCTTTCGATGTCACATCCTCAAACTTGCCACCCCCCACATTGCGCAACAGGTGGCTCGTTCCTCCCACCGCTGCAACGAAGAACAGATCCGGTTTGCCGTCACCATCATAATCAAACACGCACACGCCGTTACTCGCTCCGAGCACAGATTCCGACTTTGCGGTGGTTGTCCTGCTCAGCAGCGGTGCCTGTGTATAGTGCACGGCGATTTCCGGAGGAGCGGCCGGGTCCGCTCCATGAACAAATTCCGCCAGCGAAAATTTCCCTTGATCCCCGTAGCCCGCGCCGAACGGGGCGCCCAAGTGCTCTGCGGTCAGTTTCTGGAAATGCTTCATGCCCTCCTTTGCTGCGTCGGTCTCGCCCTTCCTCTGGTAGGCGCGCGCAAGCCCGAACTGCGCGGATGCATGATACGGCGCCATCGCCAACGCTTTTTTGAACGCAAGGATCGCTTCGTCGTATTTCTGCAACTGCGACAACAGGAAGCCTTCAAAGTAATAGGCGTCCGGTTCATCCGGCGCGATTTTTTCTACGTGCCGAAACGCGTCAATAGCCTTCTCCGGCTGGGCCGAATCCTTGTAAGCGAGCCCCAGGTTGTACCACGCAAAGGGGTCGTCCGGCAGCTTGCTCGTGGCCGCCTCCAGGGCAGCGCGGGCTTGCTCCAACTTCTGCTGCGCCAGGAGCGAAATCCCGAGGTTCATCCGCGCCTCGGCGAACTCGGGATCGGCGGCCAGAGATTGTTCGAAGTACTTCTGGGCATCCGTGTTCTTGCCCTGGTTCAGATAGGCTACGCCCAGCGTGTTGAGGCGCAACGCTTCCGGAGCAGTCTTCTTCTTTGATTGGGGAACCGCGGAGTTTGCCGGAGATAAATTGGCTCGCGAACGCAGCGCCGGAACAACGAGAATGGCCGCGAGGAACAGCAGGCCGCAGACAAAGGAAAACCACTGCCGAGAAACCCTTTGCATAAATACCATGAGGGAAAACTCTTTCCGGACGCGCGACGAGCAGCAAAATCCTTTGCTCGACAGTATCGATTGTCCGGGCTGTCCGCAGGCTCGTCAACCGTTTTCGTGGTGTGTTCTTCTGTGCCGGCAGGTGGACGGGAAGATGCACCCTGGGACATCGAATGTGGGCGCTTTCGCGTGATCGAACAGACGAATCTGTATGCGGTCAACTAACGAACGAAGGCCAACTCCGAAAGTGCATGCAGTTCCGCACTCCTAAGCGCCTCAACCCTTTTCTTCGCTCGATTGAGATCCTCCCCACTTAATTGCTTTTCGAGTTGCGGCAGATACTCCTTGCCGCGCACATCGCCTGCCAACACTGCCGAGAGGATCCAGACATAAGCCGTCTCGAGATCCTGACGCCCCGCGCGCCCACTGGCATAAAGATAGCCCAGCTTGATCCGTGCGCTCGTATTACCTTGCTCGGCTGCTCTCTCGAACCAGGCCATTGCCTGGGAGTCACCTTGCAGAACGCCCTCGCCGCGCAGATACATGTCGGCAAGATTGCTTTGCCCGACAGGATCGCCGCGTTCCGCCGCTCGGCGATACCATTCCGCGGCATCGGCAGAATCTTTGGCTCTTCCAAGTCCGCCGTCGCTCAAGAATCCCAGATCGACCATTGCCCCCGTCTCGCCGTGTTCGGCTGCAAAGGTAAAATATCGCCGCGCCTCGCCATAGTCCCGGTTCACTCCCCACCCGTTCATGTACAAGATCCCGAGGTTTGTATACGCGCGCGCATTTCCCTTCTCGGCAGCCGCTTTCAACCAATAGAGGGCTGCGCCGTAATTTTGCGACGTTCCCCATCCTTTGAGGTAGAGTACCGCGAGGTTCACTTGCGCTGGGGCGTAGCCATGCTGGGCCGCCTTCTCAAACCATTGGCGGGCGTCACGAATGGTCCGCTCGGGGCCGAGCACCAGAGCCGACTCAATCCCCATCTGATTCTCGGCAAAGGCATGCCCGCTGCGGGCCAACTCTGCCACTGTCGCGCGGTCGCAGGATCTCTCACCCTCCCCGAAGGGACTCCCCGCCGCCTGTGTCAAACATCGTTCGCTCAAAGAAGACTCCCTGCTCGGCGATTGCCGCCCAACGGCGACAGGTCCAAGCCAGAGTGCCAAGGCGACGAACAGGAAGGTGCATCTACTCGAGAGAGCCTTGCGACTGCCTGTGAATTCCATGGTGTGCCTCGCACGGCGACAAATTTCTCTCGCCTACGCACGCCCGAAGCGTGAAAGATGCCGCCGAGAGAGGCGCTACCTCAATGCCCATTGCCTCGCTTTCCAGTCAATTTTTGGTCATTGGTCAAAGTGCTGAGGGAGCGGGGATTACCCGGTCTCATGGAACTTATTGGTGGCTTCGTTCGTCTACTCATTTGATAGAATCGCCTCCTCTATGCCAGACCCGGAGAAACAACGACTCCAGTTCGGTCCGTTCACGGTGGACCTGAACACGCGCGAGGTATGGAAGGGCGGGGTGCGCGTCAGATTGGGGGGCCAACCACTCGAAATTCTCGCCACACTGCTGGAAAAACCGGGCCAGCTTGTGACTCGCGAGCAGCTCCGCAAAAAGATCTGGATGGAAAATACCTTTGTGGACTTCAATCACGGCCTGAACGCGGCCGTGAACAAACTGCGGGAGGCCCTTTGTGACTCCGCAGAGCAGCCCCGCTATATCGAAACCCTGCCGCGTCGCGGCTACCGGTTCATCGCCAAAATCGAAGAACCGGCAACTCCGCCCCTTCCCGCAGTTGATCTGTCTGCCGAAGTACAGCCGCCTGCGTGGAAAGGTTCTCTCGAGAGCGAAGAATGGCAAAGCACCGTCCCTGTGAGACGTCAGACGTTGTCCTGGCTCTGGATCTTTGCTGCCACCGTTTTATTGGGATTCCTGGGATTCCGGATCCTGAAGCAACCACCCGAGTCGCGAGACTGGGAAGCCTCAGAGCGTGAGGCGAAACTGCTTTTGGCCAGATCGAATTCTCAAACACCCAGCATCTGGAACTTGCGTGTCGCCGAAGCCGCGGATTCTGAAGGTGCCACCCGCGTTGTTTCCGGCCCGGAAGCCGTCGGCGGTCCGCAGCCCTCTCCGGATGGTAAGAGACTGGTTTACATGGCCGGGCACATCGACGCCATGGAGATTTGGGTCAGCAACGCCGACGGCTCCTCTCCGTTGCAACTCACGAGTATGGGAAAGTGCGGCACGCCGCGATGGTCCCCCGACAGCCACTGGATTGCTTTCGATGCCGATCAAAGGCCAGGGCACACCGGCATTTATGTCGTCTCTGCCGATGGCGGCCCGGTTCGTGCCCTTTTTGATGACTCGGGGAACGACTTGGTGCCGAGCTGGTCGCGCGACGGCAAATGGGTCTATTTTTCGTCCAATCGGGCCGACGGGGAAACGGATCAAGTGTGGAAAGTTTCCGTGGACGGCACTCAGACCCTCCAGGTTACGCGGCACGGCGGCTTTTCGGCCTATGAAGCGTTCGATGGGCGATCCATCTATTACGCCAAAACGCGTATGGCAAATCCGGAGATTTGGCAGGCGCCTGTGGATGGCGGATCGGAAAGTCGCGTGTCCCCGCTGCTGCGGCCGAGCACTTGGGCCAATTGGGCTTTAACGGAGAACGGCATTTTGTTTCTGAATGAATCGAACGACCGAGCTTCCACCTTGGAGCATTTTGATTTCGCCACGCGCGGTGTCCGTCCCCTGGGCACCCTCGAGAAAGCTTCGTTTTGGCTGGGAGCTTCGGCCGACGGCAGATCGGTCTGGTATTCCGAACTAACCCAGGAACAGGCTCGCCTCGTCTTCCGCACCGAAAACGATTGATTGAGTGCGCCAAGCGCGATCCCGGTTCTCCGGTTGACCATTGCGCCTCGGACCATTACTTTGCTGCAGTGACCTTATGACAGCCCCCTGGTACCTCTCCATTTCCGAAACCACTGAGAAGCTTGCACGGAAAGAAATTTCGCCTCTCGAAGTGGCCACCGCACACCTGGACCGCATCCGACAGCTTCAGCCGAAGCTGAACGCGTTTGTCCATCAAGACGCGGAGTCCGCCCTGGCTCGCGCGCGCGGCATGACCTTGTCCTCTTTCCGAGGCGGAGCTTCTCTCCCATTGGCGGGTATTCCTCTGACCGTGAAATCGTGCATCGATGTCGCAGGTTGGCCATGCCCGGCGGGATCCCTGTTGCGCAAAGATTACGTTCCGACGATGGACGCCCCGCTCGTCGCGCGCCTGGAATCGGCTGGGGCCATTCTCCTGGGGAATACCAACACACCCGAATTCCTGATGGCTTATGAAACGGATAATCTGCTGAGCGGAAAAACTTCCAATCCGTGGAACCTGGCCTACTCCGCCGGCGGATCGAGTGGCGGCGAAGCGGCCGCCATCGCTTCGGCGTGCTCGATGGGCGGCGTCGGCAGCGATGGCGGTGGCTCGATTCGCACTCCAGCGCATTTTTCGGGGATTTGTGGACTGAAACCCACGCCCGGCCGTATTCCCGCTTCGGGGCATTTCCCTCCGGGGGCGGGTGCATTTGGCTGGATCGGGGTGGTGGGGCCGATGGCCAGAAACGTGGCGGACCTGCGGGTGCTCTTCGGGGTCCTGGCCGGTCCGGACCCCGGCGACGCACTTTCCTCACCCGTCCCAGTCGAGCTGCCTGCGGCGGAAGAACTCCATGGATTGCGCATCGGTATTCTGGAAAATCCGGAACTCGGACGCGCCACTCCCGAGACACTTTCGACCGTTCGCCGCGCCGCGCAACAGCTCTGTGACCTCGGCTACCGCGTCGAGCCACTTGCACTCACGAAGCTCGATCAGGCGCTCGATCTCTGGTGGTTTTTCTTTGGCCCGGTCGTTGCGGATTTGATCCGTCACAGCGCCGAAGGACAGGAGCAATCCCTAAGCCCGATGCTTCGGGACTACCTGGAGATTGCCGCTCGGGAGCCCAAGGTAACCCTCGAATCCTTTATGAAAGCCTGCGTGGAGCGCGATCTGTTGCGCGCCGATCTGCTGCGCCAACTGCACGATGTGCCCGTTCTTCTTTCGCCTGTTTCGACCGGACCCGCCTTCCGGCACGGCGAAGGTAGTTATCGCCCCGGTGATCCGCATAATTACCGGGACACTATGCGCCATTGCCAATGGTTAAATCTTGCGGGATTTCCAGGACTCTCGCTTCCCTTCGGCCGTTCTCCTGAGGGGTTGCCCATCAATGTTCAGTTGATCGGCCGGCCTTATGAGGAAGAACGGCTCCTGGCCGTCGCTGAAAGTCTGGAGCAGGCGCGCGGCCCGTGGGCACACCCCGGGTTGTAACTCCCCACGCTCTCAATTCGCGCGTTTCTTCCATTCCGTGCCGGGCAGCGGCTGGCCGCGCAAAAACAGCACTCCCGGGTTCGATTGCGTCACGTTTGCCGCTGCCTCCGCATACCCTTCCGGCATCATCATCCCTTTGCGTGCGGCGATACTGCTGGGCGAGTTGCTCGTAACCCTCAGCCAGGTCCGGGTCCAGATCTGACGCTTTCCGTCAGAGGATGCGGGACACCTGCGCACCCGTGCTCCGCATGGCTTCCTTGCCCATTTTGGTTTTTCCCCGCGCTCCCTCCGGCGGATTTCAATTCTTTGCTACATTCGATGTCGATCCGGGTACAATCGAGCCATGAACCGACGCACATTTATTGAAACTTCTCTGGCAACTGGAATTCTAGCTTCCCTTCCTTCGAAGACATTCGCCGCCATGCATCAAATCGATAAGGTCGGGCTTCAGCTGTACACCGTCCGCGATTTCATGAAAAAGGACTTCGCCGGCACCCTCACCAAGGTCGCGGCGACGGGTTATAAAGAGGTGGAGTTCGCTGGCTTGTTCGATCACTCGGCTGCCGACGTCCGCGCGCTCCTCGACAAGAACGGCCTCACGGCCCCTTCCTCGCACGTCGGCTACGATGTCGTGGAGAACAACTGGCCGGAAACGATTGCTGCGGCACGCACGATCGGCCAGAGCTACATCGTCTGCCCCTGGATTGACGAGAAAATTCGCAAGTCTCCTGATGGATGGAAGCGTGTGGCGGAGTTCTTCAATAAAGCCGGCGGGACCAGCAAGGCATCGGGCATCCAGTTTGGCTACCACAACCACACCTTCGAGTTTCAACCGGACCCCAATCTGGGTGGAAAACTGCCCTACGATTTCCTTTTGGATAACACCGACCCGAAACTGGTCATCATGGAGATGGACCTCTGCTGGATCAGTGTCACCGGGCAAGATCCCTTAGCCTATTTCAAGCGCTACCCCGGCCGGTTCCCTCTGGTGCATGTGAAAGACGTCAAGAGGATGCCCAAGGCAACTCCGGGCAAGACCGATGAGTTTCTGAACACCGACTTTGAAAAGCACGAAATGACCGAGGCGGGGTCCGGAGTCATCGATTGGAAGCGCATTTTTGGCGAGGCCGACCAAGCGGGGATCAAGCATTTCTTTGTCGAGCACGATAATCCGGCCGACCCCTTCGCCAGCATCGAAGCCAGTTACAAATATCTTGCGGCCGTGCGCTTCTAGCAAATAAGTGAATCATACAGTCCTGAATTTCGCCTTCCCACTGGTGGCGACGCTCACCTATAATCGCCGCCAGTTCAGGGAGTCATGAATTTGGCCGAAACTGCCGTGAGCCCGGAGCGTTATTCTCTTGCCGTCATCACCGATGACGAAGAACCCTATCCGGAAATCCGCAAGCAACTCGGAGGCGAATTCCGCACCTCGCTGGCCACCAGCCAGAGCGAAATCAAAGACCTGCTGGAACAGCCGGAATTGCACGCCATTCTCTTTGATCTGGACTGCATTGGCGACGGCCCGTCCGACGGGTTAGATGTGCTCGAGGAAATTCGCAAAATTCGCGACGACGTGGTCCTGATCGCGTTCACGAAAACCAGTAGCCGTACCGTTCCCTTGAAAGCCAGCCAGGCCGGCGCCGACGAATTCTTCCCCTTCCCTCTGAACTACCAGGAATTGAAGATCGTGCTGCATCGCGCGATCGAGAAGCGCGCCCTGGAGCTCGAAGGCCGTCGCATGATCCAGCAAGTGGAAAGCGGCGCATCGTTTTATGGCCTCGTCGGAACAAGTCCGGCCGTCAAAAAGGTGTACCTGGCGGTTGAAGCGGTGGCGCAGACCGGAGCCAGCGTTGTACTCCGCGGAGAGAGCGGCGTCGGCAAAGAACTGGTTGCCAAGGCAATCGTGGCCTGTAGCGACCGCGCCGATAATCCTTTCGTGGCGCTCAATTGCTCGGCGCTGCCCGAATCGCTCATGGAATCGGAGTTGTTCGGTTATGAAAAGGGCGCCTTTACTGGAGCTGACAGTGCCAAGCCCGGCCTGATTGAGCTGGCACACGGCGGCACAGTGTTCCTCGATGAGATCACCACCCTCAATCCCAGCCTGCAGAGCAAGTTGCTGCGCGTCCTCCAGGAGCGCTCCGTGCAGCGCCTCGGCGGGCGTTCAGCGAAGAAAATTGATTTCCGGCTGATCACCGCGACCAACGAAGACCTCGAAGATTGCGTCCGCAAGGGCCGCTTCCGCGAGGATCTGTACTTTCGAATCAATGTTGTACCCATCTTCGTGCCGCCGCTGCGCGAACGCAAAGGCGACGTCGCGCTACTCATTGATCATTTTTTGCGCGTTTATTGCGCTTCCGCAAGAAAACCGCTGAAGACGCTGAACCCGGATGTCCTGGAAATCCTGGAGGATTACCCCTGGCCTGGCAACGTTCGCGAACTGGAAAACATCGTTCAGCGGCTGGTCGTCATGAATAATAGCCCGGTGATCACCGCCGAGCATTTGCCCCAGAATTTGCTTTATTCGAGCACCGCCAGCCAGGAAGCCATCCTCATCCCCGAAACTGGCGTAGATTTCGACGCTGAGATGGAAAAGATCGAGGTCGCCTACTTGAACGCTGCTCTGAGGCGGACCAACGGGAAGAAATCGGCCGCCGCGGCAGTCCTCCAGATCGATCCGCAGCGCATGAAGTACCTCTGCCGGAAGCACAAAATAGAGTAAGTCGCATGGCAACGGGTTAGAACTGACACCCCGAAAAAATGGGGTACCTCTCGAGGTTCCCGATTGAGCAGCCCGCTCGGGTTGCAGTACTGCGTCTTTAAGCGCCCATTGGTCGTCGATGTCGTAGAACAATTGAAGATTAGCGGGAGGAAGATCCGGAGGACTGGCGAAGCCTGGAAAGAGGGCGGTCAGGGGACACCGGGAGGAGGAAGCCGAAGCGCAGGAGCTCGCGCACGTTGGGCAGATGGGCAGCAATAATGTTGGAGAGCGCAAGGTGGTGTTTTTTTGAGAGCCGGCCCAAGATCAGACGCAGAGAGGAGCGGCCATCTAGATGGGTCACAATTTCTGCGAGGAGCGGATCGACTCCGCTAAAGGTGTATTTTAGACCGGAGTCGCGGCAGAATTCGGAAGCAATGACTTCCCAGCGGCCTCTTGTGCGCGCGGTTTTATTGACTAGGGCAACATCAGGTGCGACCGCGAATACTGCTTTTAGGAGAAATTCCTCATCGGCCGAGTCAAAATTCGCTCGGAGATCGAAAATCGTGGCAACCGATGAGCCGTAAGGTTCGGATCGGTCATCAGGGGCGTCGTCAAACCACAGATGATTCGGCGGCGTCGTGCAGCGATGGAGAGTCAACAACCCGGTGCCGACGGCGGCAATCTTGTGCTCCTCGAAGTACGCCAACCCCCGGCGGCGCAGAGAGTCCCCATCCATATCTTGAATATTCGCCTGGTGAGCGGACCAAGTCGACACGTATTCCTCGGGCGACTCTTCCCCCGTGCGAAGGCACCAAACATCGCAACCGAGACCGGAAAAAGGGGCCGTCAACCTTGCTCGCCAATCCTGCCCTTCAGATTGTATCCAGGAAAACATCATGTGAAAGAACCCTCCTTCCTCGAGAAACGAGGGAGCATCGCGGGCGATTTGAATGCAGAAGGAATCACCTTCCTGGCCGGAATGCTCAAAAAGAACCCGATTTGTGGAGGAGTCTGGCACCGGGCAGATGAAAAACGGCGGATTGCAGACGATGAGGTCGAAACGGAGATCACCGACCGGTTCGAATAGATTTCCCTGCAGGCAGGTGATATTGGAGAGTGAATTCCAGCGGGCGTTGAACTCGGCCAATTGGACTGCGGCCGGATTTAGATCGAGGGCGTAAACACGTTCGGCACGAGGGGACAGTAGAAGGGCCAGAAAGCCGCAACCCGTGCCAAGATCGAGCGCATTTCGTACCGGAGATGGATTCATGAGGTTTGCGAGCTCGAGAGATGTGGCTGAAATTTGCATGACGAGATTTTCAATGGAAACAGGGAGTGTCGTCTGCCCGGCATGCAGGAGCAAATTTGCATAGGGTTGGAGGAGAACGTCGGAGACGACTTGACCGTCTTTCAGACGACAAAATCCGCTGGAGAGCACTTGTTCGAGGCTCAGCGGCTCGAGAGCCGCACGAACCAGCTCTGAAGGGACGGTTTCCGAGAGATAGAAGAGTCTAATCAACGTGTGCAGCTTCGACCCGACAGAAATATCCGATGGCATTGCTGGAGAAATAGACTCGATTGTGGGAGCGATTCCCGCTTCGCAATAGCCTGATTGTTGCAAGAGGATACGCAGTTCTCTGAGGGTGGGAGAATCCGCATCAGGTTGGGGAGGATGATGGATCGGCTGGATCATCAGTCTTGGTCGAATTTGCAAGACTATAGTTTAAGGATGGCACAAAGCGCAAGAACCCAGAGCAGGCAGAAGGAGAGGGAGGAGACCGAGCGCAGCCAAGTCAGAGGGAACAGAAGAATTTCGCGCTACCGGTTCAACAGAGGGTGACCGCTTTTGTCAGCAGGCTCGGTGGGTACGTCGCTCCGGAAGCCACCCCGCTCGTTCAACCAAAGCTAAGTCTGACTTTGAGTCGCCAGCCGTCACTGCCCGTACCCATCAGGTACAGGCAGGACCTGCAAAGGTTAAAATTTAACCCTTTGGTAGTAAATTTTTAACCACCGTCCTCAAAATTGACCTGTTCGGCTGGACAGGCCGACAGTACTTTAGTACTAAGTGGTTTCTTTTCAATGCCGGGCTGTTTTGGCTGGGCTGTCGCTAGTTTGGCATTCCGCCTGCACTAGGGAGATGCGTCTGCCGAAGACAAAATTTTAGGTGAGGAGCACATGAAGAAAATGTCCATCGAAAAGAAGAGCCTAATCAGCACCCTCAAGACCACCAAGAAGGCCAATGTCGCGAGCACGCACGCCAGCGACGTCAAAATCAGCGGAAAGTCAGTTGCTCCGCGGCCAGCGGTTAACCTCCGGCCGGCGGCAGCGCTAAAGCCTGCGGTCAACCTCCGGCCCGCGGCAGCGCTAAAGCCTGCGGTCAGCCTAAAGAAGGTCGGTGCGCTCCGGCCTGCGGTCAGCCTCAAGAAGGCTGCTCACGCCAAGATGATTGTCTAAGACTGTCTTGTTCAGGGCTGGATTCCAGCCCGGACTTGATCGCAAATCAAGAGTCGAAGAAAAGCCGCCGAGAGGCGGCCTTTCTTTTTTGCTCTGAAGTTTTGATTGGCCGTCTGACTGCGAGTTAAGAAAAGTCTCGCGCGCCTACCAGAGCTTTCGCTGCCAGAAATTGCGGAACGACTCCCACCCCATCCCGAGAAGGCTGCGACGGGGACCATAGACACGCGCTAACCCCGTCATACCCTGCTTGAGGACCCCATCCGGACTCTGCACCAAAAGGTCAACGAGATAAAACTGTGGGGGATTGGTACCTTTGAGCTTGACGTCTCCGAGCAGGTGCGGATCCATTGCTGTGGAGTTCGCAGCTATGGACTGTACTTGGGCATCCCATTTTTTCAGGAACCCAGTCACTTCGACGCGCGCCCGGGCACCTTTTTGAACTTTGGAAACGTCGTACTCCGAGACATAGATCCGCGCCCGTAGCGCGGAGAGGTCCGCTACTTCCAGCAGTTCACTGCCTTCGACGAGATAATTTCCGAGTTTTTCCTGTACCAGCGGCGTAACTACGATCCCTCCGATCGGACTTGTCAACATCAGTTCGGCATGCTCCTCAGAGGCATCCTTTGCTTGTCGCATACGGGCCTGACGATCCTGGAGGGCCGGGCCATATCCGGAATAGCGAAGCGACGCCGCGTTCTCCCGCTCGGATGCAAGCGCCAGCCTCATCTGCGCCTGAGCGTAGCGAGACTCCAAGGGAAGATTCACGAGTGTGGCGAGTGGCGCACCTGCGACCACCGTTTCTCCCTCCCTGACGAACAATTGAGTTACCTTGCCGGGAACCCGCGTTCGTATCACGGCCGATCTTTCAGGCTCCAGGAGGAACTTTCCTACGACGGACTCATGCCAGATCGGCAGTGCCAGAAACGCCAGTGCCACTATGCCTGCCATCACTGAGTGTCGGGGAGTGAACCACGCAATCAAACGGTCTTTCTTGTCCAGATAGAGGAATTTCATGAAGTTCACCAGTAACCGAATTCGGGATCGGAAGATCAGCAGTGCAACACCAATTTCCGGAACGAATCCCCATTCCGGGCTAAAATTCCGCACGATGTTCCCGGCGAAACGAGCCACGATGTAGAGAATCATGTAGCTATAAGCGCCGGAGAAAATCGCGTAGACAGTAAACCCCAGCCGCCGACTCTTCGGAACGTAGGGAACCTCCACGGGGAGCCGCCAGATGTGCTTCTTCAACCAAGCAGTAACGTAGGCGGTGGAGTCCTCTTTCAAGTCCGAGACCCCGATGAGTTCACACAGCATGTGGTAGCCGTCGAGTTTCATCAACGGATTCCAGTTCATGATCACCGACATAAACCCAGTGAGCATCATGATGAAATAGGCGCTGTCGTGGACCAGCGTGTCCGGGGGCGAGCCCCACCAGATAGGCGTGGCAATGGAACAGAGCATCAATTCCGACCAGACACCCGCCATCGAGATCACCAGCCGCTGGTAGCGCGAGGCCATTACGATGCCTTCGGTGGTATCGGTGTAGAAGGCTGGTGTCAGGTAAATCAGCGCAAAGCCCATAGCCGGCACGCGCGCTCCGTAGTGCTTACAGCCGTGAGCGTGCGCCGTTTCATGCACCGCCACGATAAACATGCTGATCACGTAGAGCGCAATGACGTCGCCCCAGGACTTGTTCGTGAAATTATAAAACTCGACCGTGTCTCGACCGATTTCCCGCCAGTGAACGACGGTGATCCCGGCCGAAATACCAAAGAAGAGCAGCGTAAGGCAAATGAACCATGGGGCGTAAAAGAATTTGGTGTATCGATAGAGCCACGTCAGGAAAGGGTCCGGATTGAACGCTGGAAAGATGACCATGGAAAGGTCCGCCCACTTGCTCTTGGCTTTCAGTTTCTTCCGGCGCTCTTCCGTGGTTTGCTGAAGCAGGAGAATGTTCTTTTCCTGCGGTGTCCGATACCAGAAACCTGATACTGCAAGCTCATCCGCAAATTCACGCACTTGTTCCGCACTGTATTCGGCGCCAATTTTCTGGGAGTACAGCTCGGCAATTTCTTCGTAGGAACGTTTCCCATCAAAAAGCTGGACCAGGTCCCAACTTTGGCGTGGCAGGCTGCACATGCCTCCAACACTCGGCACATAGATACGCACAACGGGTTTACCATCCTCGACGTGCTCCCGAAAGGTGGTGTTCGGATCCAGCCGCGGATACCCCTTCGCCACTGTGCGGGCGGGTATGTCGGGCAAGGCAACATCGAGAGCGCGCGTGAGATTCATGGTATGGCGACTAGCGGCTTTCGATTTTCAAATTCGCGGTCATTCCGGGGTGCAGGGAGCCACAGTCCCCCGTCAGTTCCACTAGCACTTCAAACGTGCCGCTCGACGGGTCGATCACCGGGCTAATTTCCTTCACGCGCGCAGTGTGCTTCTCACCGGGCAAATCCTGCGATGTGATTTCGAACTGCTGCATGTGGTGCACGTGCCCAAAATACCTCTCGGGTAAGGTAAAGCGCATCAAGAGCGGGGTCTCCGCTGTCACCCAGAACAGTCGTTCTCCTTTGTTGATCGATTGCCCTTCACGCACATATCGCCGGGCAACCAGGCCGTCAAAAGGCGCTGTAATTTTCGTCTTTTCCAGTTCCAATTCCAGAGACTTCTCTTCATCGTGCGCTGTATTCAGCATTTCCTCTACACGCCGAATATCCCACTGGTCAGATTCCGCCTTGTATTGGGCGTGCTGCAATTGCTCTTGTGATACCAATCCCAAGTCCCACATCTTTTGTGCACGGACGTAATCCGCCTTTAGTACCTCCGCTTCGGCTTGCCAGTTCTTCAAATCCGCCTCTATGCTGCGCGATTTTGCCCTGGCGGCTTCCAGGTTCGCTGCAATCTGCCGATCGTCCAGTCGCGCCAGAATCGTTCCCGATTTCACCCGCGCCGGCGCATCGAAAAAAATCTTCTCGAGAATTCCATCGCGCTGAGCGGTGAGCTCCACTTGATGTTCCACGATGATCGGTCCCGACACGGCCAAGCTCGCTTCCCCGGTTTCTGCAGGGGCGGTAATTTTCGTGACGGGCGCCGGCAGAGGCGCGGCGCTGGTCACCGCAGTCGCATCAGGCTTGCTATCGCCGCAACCCGCGGCAACAAGAGCGGCACCCAGTACCATCGGCACGATCAGACTTCGCATACTTCTCCTCCACGCCTTCTCTACCAGCCCAGCCAGTACCACAACTTCGAATAGGCCCATAAGATTAACTTGCGAAAGAAGACGTACGCCGCCGGATACCAGCCAATGCGAACCTTCCCGCGGCCTTCCATCCCCGATCGAATCGCGCCCTCCCCATTGGCGACAGCCACTCGCGCATAAAAAACGGGCTCTTCATGTTGCAATTCTGCCTTGGGGCTAACGATCACCACGTCGCCGTGGAAGGTGCGCGTCGGATAGCTGTTCAGTTTGACCACCGCCTTCTGTCCCACTTTCAGTAATCCGGCGTCGGAATCATCCACGGCGACATCCACTGTGGCTTGCGAGACATCAACGATTTCGGCAAAGGTATCCCCCTGCTGAAGCTTGCGCCCCGCGAAGTTCCCCACGTGCGGAGTCGCTACTACCCCCGTTATTGGCGCGCGCAAATTCGCTTTCTCGAGCGACTCGCTGGCCCGCGCCACTTCGGCCTTCCAAAAATCCGACTGCACACGCTGTACGCCTGCCTCGCTTCCGTCATTTGCCGCCAGCGCGCGATTCATCTGCAGCAGGGCCGTTTCATACCTGGACCGGGCTTCCTGCAATGCGGACCTGAGATTCCAAGATTCCATTTCAGCCAAAACCTGGCCCTGCTGCACCACCTCCCCTTCGTGTACGAACACCTTTCCAACCACGCCTTCCGTTTCCGGCTGCACCATCGCCCTGCGCCCCGGAGCGACCACGGCATCGCCGTCAACCCGCAGCGGCAAAGGGCAAGCGACCAGAAATAACAATGCTGCCGCCGCCAGCGCAACGTACAGCGTCCGCCGCCGCTTCTCCAGCGCCATGAACTTCCGCTTGCGCACCAGCATCGGTTCCAGCACGGAAATGAACGCCACTTCCTTGTACATCTGCGCGTTTCGTAAGGCGACCGTGGCCTGCCCCGCAAGCAGTTCAAGAATTTCAAGGTGTGCAGGTCCCAGAAAATCAGGGTCTCGGCTCTCCATCGCCAGCATGCCGACCCTCCCGGTGTCGTCATTCAATGGCCGTGCGTAGAATCCCCGCACTTGCGATTCGGCGAAATATTTCCTGAATTTAGCGCGCGTCTCTTCGCGATCACTGTCGATCTCCTCGCCGCGCTGTCCGACATGGATGGTCTCTTCGGAAAGCGATGCCCACTGAAGAATTTCATTCAAAGGCGCGATATCCGGCGCGTCCGCGTTCACTTGCGTCACCCCGGTCACGGCACTGAGCTTGAAACGCCCTCCCTGCACAAGAACGATTGCTGCACGTTCATACGGGATTACCGCCTGAGGCGCATTCACAATGGTCTGCAGCATACGCTCCAGATTTAACGTCGACGTTATCTCGTGGCTGACGGTATTCAGCGTTTCCAGCACTTCCACCTTGCGCTCTGCCAGCAGCAGTCCGGCGTTGTGGAGGGCGGTGGATGCGGTTTCCGCGAGGCTGTTCAGCGTGAACAGATCGTCTTCATCGAATGGTGTTCCATCCACCTTGTTGATTGCTTCGACCACACCGACAAGCGGACCTTTATCCAGGATCGGCGCACCCATCAGGGAGAAAACCGGGTACTCGGGCGCAACCCGGTTGCGCCGCACAAGCCGCTCGTCGCTGGCGTCGGAGATGCACACCATCTCCCCGGTGTCGGAGAGGGTGCCTGCAATTCCTTCGTTCGCCTTCAGCACTTGCCCTTTGAAACTGGTGGGATCCTCCCCGGCCTGGTGCATCAATTCCACGGACTCGTCTGGTTGCAGCAGCCAGATATTGACGGCCTGGCACTCCAGAATTTCAGAGAATTTCGCGCCAATCAGCGGCAGTAACTCTTCCATTTCGAGTGTCGAGGAAAACACCTTTTCGAGGTCGTACAGTTGCGACAAGCGCGTGATGGAAGTCATGGTGCCGTGACGCTCGGTTTCGTAATTCTGCGCTGCGGCCAGCGCTACAGCTGCTACTTCCGACGCAGGAAGCAGTGTTTGGACGTCTTCTCTCGAATTGGGCTCCTCAAACGCCAGGATCTCCAAAGCGCCGACGAGGTTTTCTCCTTGGATCAGCGGAATGCAGGTCAGGGAAAGCAGGGTTTTGCGCGTGTCGATGTGTGGGTAATCCTCGCGTTTCAAGTCCGGAGCGGTTCGCAGGACCGGAACAGA
The DNA here is from genome assembly GCA_963842585.1 of Candidatus Acidiferrales bacterium. Lineage (GTDB taxonomy): Bacteria > Acidobacteriota > Terriglobia > Acidiferrales > UBA7541 > Acidiferrum. Next base: position 908,540 of record CAWJHG010000002.1, on the reverse strand, counting down.
CTCGCCGAGCAACGATCCGAGCAACCCGGACCCTGCCCTGATGGCTTGGTCATGAATCGCCGCTTCCCCCACGATCGCTCGCGGCATCCAAAAATCCGACCCTCCGTCCGAGGCCAGTGTGTACACACTCACAGCGCAGTCCGGCAGTAGCCCGGCAACAAACTTCGCGAACGCCCGCGCGCGCGGGGCCACTTCTTGCTCCGCGAGCAGGGGAACGATGAGCGGGAAAAGATCCAGTAGGGATTCTTGTTCCGAACTAGCCAAGGTCTGACTTTCTGTCCGGCTGCCTCCTCGCGAGGCAGGCCTTCCGTCGGACTGGGTGTCTTGCTTTTTGCGCCAAGATTATCTAACTTGTGCGCGCACTGTAGCAAAGGGATTTTGGAGTGTCAACGAGGGCGGCGGCGTGTTACCGTCTTCCTCCGGGGGGATAGGGACCTTGGACATTGAGACCAAGACGTTAGACGGAGTGAAGTTGGTGAAGTTGAAGGGGCGCTTGTCCATGGGCCCACCGCTCGACCGTTTTAATGCCACCATGACGGAACTTCTCGGGCAGGGGCAAAACCGCATTGTGCTGGACCTCGAGGAAGTTCCCACCATCGATTCGAGCGGGATTGGAATGCTGGTCCGCCACTTAACCAGCGCCAAACAGAGCGGCGGCGCCATCCGGCTCTTGAAGCCGTCCAAATTTACCGTGCAGACCCTGAAAATGGTGGGCTTGTTGAATCTCTTCACAACCTTCGAGGATTCCAAGGACGCGGTCGCTTCCTTCCAATAACCGCTGCCGCCTCAGGTGACCTTGAACTCTTTTGCGGCTTCCTGAACCGTTGGGTAGACCGGAACCAGACGGTCCACGTGCGTCATCACCAGGGTCTCCTTCACGAGTCCCATAGCACCCGCAATGCGCAGTTCGCCGCCCACCTTACGCACCTTGCCCTCACACATGACGATGATTCCGACGCCGGTACTGTCGATGGCATCGAGCTTGCTTAATTCAAAGATGATTTTCCTGATTCCCGCGGTGAGCAGTTCCGCCACGGCCCATTCCACCTGGCGGCTGTCGTTCCCCATCATTAGTTTTCCGGTAAACTCCAGCAGACAGATGTCCGGAGCAGGCTGGCTTTTCTGTAACTGAAGAATCATGCCGGAAATCTCCGTGACTAAGGAAATTCGACGAGAGACGATCGGCGGGAAAATCTGCGCTGGGCACGCTCGAGTCTATCGGGCAGACTCTAATCCCCCCGCGGTCGCATGATAGTAGGGCTGGAGCAGGTGGGAGTCAACAACAAAGGCACCTGGCGTAGCGGGCAAAGACGACGATAGTTCCCGCGGGGCGGAAGGAAACAACCGGGCGTCGAATTCCTATTGCATACATCCTCGAAACGTTCGCAGGAATCCAATGGGACTGGTAGTCTTGTAGGGTTTGTTTCGCGGAGGGTATGCCGCCGCGCCGTGCAATCCAGCTTGGGGGAAAGTTTTGAAACGAGGCCACCTCTGTTTTCTCATTGTTCTCCTGGCAGGAGGCATGGGGGATTGCTACGCCCAAGTCCAACAGCCCACCGGCATGATCCCGGCTTGGACGGAAGAGCAAGACCCAGCCGGCACGTCTCCACAAGTGGCGCCCGCCCCGCAGGATCCACCAAAGCCAAACTCTGACATCGACCCCAAACCGGCTACCGAGCCGAAAGATTCCGCGATTGATTCTCCCCAGCCCAAAATTGCACCCGACGAACAGAGAGGAGTGCAGACCAAACGCATCCTGTGGGTTATTCCCAACTTTCGGTCGGTGAGCGCCAATACCTACCTGCCGCCGCAAAGTTTCAAGGAAAAAATGTGGCTGGCCACGCAGGATAGCTTCGACTATTCCGCCTTTATCTATGAGGGCATTGTCGCCGGAATTGCCATGGCCGGAAAGTCGGAGCCTGCTTTTGGGCAAGGCGCTGCCGGCTATGGCCTTTACTACGGTCACGTTTTTGCCGACGGCACGATAGAGAACTACATGGTCGAGGCCATCGTGCCCTCGATCGCCAAAGAAGACCCGCGCTACTACACTCTCGGTCATGGCGGATTCTTCAAACGGACCGGGTATGCCGTCAGCCGGTTGTTCATCACCAGAAAGGACTCTGGGGGCCCCACGTTCAACTTTTCGGAAATCGTTGGCGCAGGGGCTGCCGCCGGTATCTCGAACCTCTACTACCCCCCGGGAAATACCTGGGTCAAGACCTACCAGCGTTGGGGCAGTCAAATTTTTCAAGACGGCCTGAGCAGCATCACAAAAGAGTTTTGGCCGGACATTAACCGTGTCGTCTTCCACAACAAGTACTAAGGCTACTGAAGCGCCTGATCCTGGCAGTAATTAATTCAAATTTACGTGGCCTGACAAAGGTGCGAAACTAGGCTGGTCCTTCCCGCGCAGCTTGGTAGCCTCGTTGAGGGCCCCTTCTCGCTCCAGATGGCGTCGATTTTTGGTTGGAGGTATCCGGATGGATTCCGCACTGGATGTACATCGACTGCATTTCGCCTTCACGGTTACGTTCCATTATTTATTCCCCCAGCTGACCATGGGTCTCGCGCTATTGATCGTCATTCTGAAGACCATGGCCATTCGCACCGGCGAGGAGCACTACAACCGCTCCGCACGCTTCTGGGCCAAAATTTTCGGCATCAACTTCGCTCTCGGCGTGGTCACCGGCATCCCGATGGAATTTCAGTTCGGTACCAACTGGGCCGAATTCTCAAAGTCCGCCGGGGGAGTGATTGGCCAAACCCTGGCCATGGAAGGGGTTTTTTCCTTTTTCCTGGAGTCCAGCTTTCTCGGTCTGTTCCTGTACGGCGAAAAACGATTGGGCCGCATCGGCCACTGGATCGCGGCTGTTTTGGTTTTCATCGGCTCCTGGCTTTCCGGCTATCTGATCGTTGCCACCGACGCCTGGATGCAGCATCCCACGGGATATCGCATCCTGCCCACGGGCGAAATCGCCCTATCCAGTTTTTGGGGCTTGCTCTTGAATCCCTGGGCGCTCGGTCAATACGCGCATAACATGCTGGGCGCGGTGCAAACCGGATGCTTCGTCATGGCGGCGGTTGGGGCATTCTATATTCTGACCGAGCGCGACCTGCTGTACGGGAGAACGTTCGTGCGTGTCGGCGTCATCGTCGGCGTGATCGCAGCAATTCTCCAGATGGCCCCCACCGGCGACATTCAGGGCAAGATGGTCGCACAGCACCAACCAGCCACACTCGCGGCCATGGAAGGCCTCTTCACTACGCAAGAGGGTGCACCGCTTGCCATCCTGGGGCAACCTGACGTTCAGAAGCGCAAGCTCGATAACCCGCTTGAAGTTCCTTCCATGCTTAGTTTCCTCACCTACAAGAGCTGGAGCGCTCAGGTTCGCGGCCTGGATGCCTTTCCTCAGGATCAGTGGCCGGACGCGATCGAGCTGCTCTATTACAGCTACCATGTGATGGTCGGTCTCGGCACCATCTTCATCGCCGTGATGGGGCTGTCCGCTGTGCTGCTCTGGAGAAAGAAGCTATTTGAAGCACGCTGGATGCTCTGGCTGCTCATGCTCAGCGCTCCGTTGCCTTACATCGCCAACACCGCCGGATGGATGACTGCGGAACTCGGCCGCCAACCATGGCTCATCTACGGGGTGATGCGAACCGCGCACGGTGCCTCTCCCCGCGTGGTTGCCGGCAATGTCTGGTTCACGTTGATCGGCTTCATGGGCATGTATACGGTCCTGGCCATCCTATGGCTGTTCCTCGTTCACCGCGAAATTGAACACGGTCCGGAGCCTGAACAAAAGCATGCGGTTGTTTCGCATGCGGCAGTTCCGGCGGATTGAGGAGACCTCGATGGAAACTCTGTGGTTCTGCCTTGTTGCAGTCATGGTCGCCATGTATGTCCTGCTCGACGGGTTCGATCTCGGAGCCGGCGCCATCCACTTTATTGTCGCCAAGACGGACGAGGAGCGACGGCAGGTTATGGCCACCATCGGTCCGGTCTGGGATGGCAATGAAGTTTGGCTGCTGGCCGCCGGCGGAGTGCTGTATTTTGCATTCCCGCTTCTCTACGCCAGCGGCTTCAGCGGTTTTTACCTGCCTCTCATGATGGTCTTGTGGCTTCTGATTCTACGCGGCTGCGCCGTTGAGTTCCGCAACCACATCCATAGCCCCATCTGGATTCCCTTCTGGGATTTCCTGTTCTCGTCCTCCAGCCTTCTGCTGGCTGTATTTTTCGGCGCGGCGCTCGGCAATGTTGTTCGCGGTGTGCCGCTCGATGACAGCGGCTATTTCTTCGAGCCTTTGTGGACAAATTTTCGGCTCGGCGAGCATACCGGCATTCTGGACTGGTACACGATCCTCGTGGGTGTGACCGCTCTCCTGGTGTTGATGATGCACGGGTCGCTTTGGGTGCAATTGAAGACGGGCGGTACTGTCCGTGAGCGAGCCGCCCGCCTCGCTTACTGGACCTGGTGGGGGGTGCTCGTCCTCACCGGACTCCTCACCACTTTTACCTTCGCCATTCAGCCCCAAGTTCTCGCCAATTTTAGGACTTGGCCCGCCGGCTTCGTCCTCCCCGCCGTCGCCGTCGCCGGGTTGGCCGGCGTGCAGTTCGAATTGCGCCGCGGCAGAGAACTCAACGCCTTCCTGGCTTCCTGCGGGTATCTGCTCGGCATGTTGACCAGCGTCGTCTTTGGCGTTTACCCGATGGTTCTTCCCGCTCGCAATCCGACCTATTCGCTCACCGTCGCCAACGCCAAGGCCGCTGACTACGGTCTGAAGATCGGCCTCATCTGGTGGGTCGTCGGCATGCTGCTCGCCTCCGGCTATTTCGTTTACCTCTACCGCACCTTTGCAGGCAAGGTCGCGCCGGAAACCGATGCCCACGGCGATTAAGGCTCCGCTCTTGACGCGGACCACGACACGCCGTACCTTGCTCGAATGGGCCTAAGGAGCCGATTCAAGCTGCGGGCCATCTCCCGAACGATTCTTGCCGCCTCGCTTCTGCTGTGCCTGGTGAGCAGCCCGCTGTGCGCCACGCGCTGCGCTCGACAGGCGTGCGCGCATCCTTCTTTCGCCCACCCTAGCGACAATTGCCATCCTTCTTCGAGCGATGAAGGTGCCCCCGGAGTGAAGGGGAGAGTCTCAGTCATGTGCTGCACCAACGGTGAACTCCAGTTCGTCGCGCCGCGCCCGGAGACTCTTTCCGTCTCTGCTCCATCGCGTGTCGACCGTGCTCACGCGGGCGTACCAGCGCCGGTGCGCTCGTGCGCGATGGCAACCCGGAACACCGGCCCGGACCGATCCGTATCTCCACCCGCAAATTCTTCCTCGCCTTCCTCCGCCGCCCCGCTGCGCCTCTGAGTTCCACCGCCTCTAGATCATCCCCGGTAAGTCAGGAGTCGTTATCTGCCGGCCGTCATCGGGGACGGTGGCCTTCGACTTGGCCTAGGATCACCGAAGGCGTCCGAAACAGATTCCCAATCGACAGGCAGGAATGGAGGGCCTATGAGCCGTTCACGCAGAAATTTCTTCGAGGATGCCATGCTGTTTGGCGCGGGCTTGTTTGGTTTCAGCGCCCGCCTCAGTGCCGGCTTATCTCCCGGCCGGAGCGACAAAACCGGTCCACGTCGCCAAATCGCCGCAAATTCGCCCCTCAAACCGGCCCCGCACATGATTACCCCCGACGTCCCCGATCTTCCTTATGAGCGGGACGGTGCCGTCAAAGTCTTTCGTCTGGAAGCCGCGCCCATGAAACAGAAAATTGCGCCGTTCAAGACCATCGACGTGTGGGGTTACAACGGGAGCTGCCCAGGTCCGACCATCCAGGTCACGGAAGGCGACCGCGTGCGCATCCTGTTCGAAAACAGGCTGCCCGAAAGCACTTCCCTCCACTGGCACGGTCTCGAGGTGCCCATCGATCAGGACGGCGTACCATGGATCAGCCAAAAGCCCGTCCCGCCCGGCGGTACCTACAGCTACGAATTCACCGTGCACCAGGAAGGCACGTTCTTCTATCACGCTCACAGCGCCATGCAGGAAATGATCGGCCTGATCGGCCTGTTCATCGCACACCCGCAAAGTCCGCACTACCCGCAAGTGGACCACGATTATGGAATGGTCTTGCAAGAATGGGCGGTTCTCCCGGACAACACCGTGCCAAATACCGCCTCGATGGAATTCAACTGGCTGACCTTTAACGGACTCTCCGCCCCGGCCATTACCCCGATCCTCGCCCGCCTCGGCAGCCGGGTCCGCTTGCGCTTTGTCAACCTCGGGATGGATCACCATCCGATCCATCTGCACGGGCATCAATTTGTCATCACCGGAACCGAAGGAGGACGCGCACCGGAATCCACCTGGTATCCGACCAACACCGTTCTTGTGGGCGTCGCTCAGGCAAAGGTCGTCGAATTCGAAGCCAAATATCCCGGTGCGTGGATGATCCACTGCCACCTGCCACATCACATGATGAACAGCATGATGGACCTGCTGCGCGATCGTCCCATCGAGACGGCCGACACAACCGAAGCGCGGGCACTCCGCCAGATGGAAACGCTCGCCGCGGAGATTGGCGTCGAACATGTCCATCCTTCCCCGATTGCGGACAATGCCGCGAGCGTTCCCGGTTTCCCGCAAGACGCCTTTATGGAAATGGGCATGGACGCCGCCGTGGCGAAGCCTGAAACCTACGGCCTTCCTCCCAATTGGAGCGCCGGCATGATGGGGATGATGACCATGGTCCGCGTGCTTCCCGACCAGCAGTACGACGAAATCCAGGCCAGGATTCGCGAACACAAAGCACCGCCCGGGCCGGAACACCCTCCCGGGACCTGACTCCGGCATTTGTTGAGACCGTCTGTTCGCGAGGCGCAATGGATGTCCACCCAAGATTCCGTTCGACAACCTGCTTGCAGCTCAAGGAAACACAAAAGAGGATTCGCCATGCAACTGAAATGGAAGCTGTTCACGATCATCGCGACGGGAATACTCGAGGCTTATTCGCCCTGCGCGGCCGAGCAATCCCCTCCCATGCCGCAACAGGAGATGCATCATCAGCACGGCAACGTCCAGCCCGTGCAACCGGTCTACCCCCGAATGGGCCGCGCGCAAGAACAGTCCAAAGAAAAACTGTTCACTCTCGGCGATGCAGAGCGGCTGGCCGCCGAATCGAATCCCACGTTGCGCCAGGCGGAGGCGGAAATCCGCGCCGCCAAGGCGCGCTGGCGACAATCCGGGCTGTATGCGAACCCCACGATCGGCTATACAGGAGATGAAATTCGGGGCGGGTCCATCAACGGGGGTAAACAGGGCTTCTTCGTTGAGCAAACGGTCCTTACCGGGGGAAAGCTTGGCAAGAACCAGACCGTTCTCGACAAGGAAAAGAACCTTGCCGAACTGGAAGCGGAAGAACAGAAGTTGCGGGTACAAACGGCGGTGAAAACCGCCTTCTACCGGGTTCTCGCCGCGCAGGAATTGCTGGACACGCGCCGGAGCCTGGCACAAATTGAACAGAATCTCGCCGAGGTGCAGCACCAGCTCTTCCAGACCGGCCAGGCCGATGAATCGGAAGTACTCGAAGCCGAGGTGGACGCAGAACGCCGCCGTCTGTCCTCGCGCATCCAGGAAAACACCCTTCGAGAAGAGTGGAACTCGCTCGCCGCTGTCATCGGCCGCCCCGACCTTCCGCAATCGACCGTCGCCGGCGATCTGGAGAGCGCCTGGCCGGAGATCAACGAGGAGAGAGTCCTTGAAACGATTGCTCGTGAGAGTCCCGCAACTCGAATCGCGGCTGAGGCAAGTAGCCGGGCCGCTGCCGCGATCACCCGGGCAAAAAGTCAAGCCATCCCCGATCTGCAACTGAGCGGCGGCCTGCAATATAATCACGAACCGCTCGGCGGCGTACCGCAAGCCATCGGCTGGGAAGGCCTTGCGGAAGTTGCCGTAGAGCTCCCCATTTTCAACCGCAATCAAGGCAATGTCGCCGCGGCCACCGCCGACCTCGATCGCGCGCAACTCGAGCAGCAGAGAGTCGCTCTCACCCTCCGTGAGCGCGCGGCGACGATTGTCGACGAATATGCCAGCGCGAAAATGATGGCCCTCGACTATCGGGAGGAGATGCTTCCGCGCGCCAAAAGAGCCTACGCCATGCTCTCGGAAAAATACGGCCTGATGCTCGCTTCCTACCCTCGCGTGCTCGAAGCGCAGCGGAAACTCTACGTCCTCGAAGCCGAATACATCCGGGCACTGGAAACCACCTGGACCACGGGGATCGCCCTCGAGGGCTTCCTGCTCACCGACGGCCTCGAGGCGCCCTCCCGGCCGAGCGAGATCGACCGCACCCTTCGCGAAACCAATCTGCCCCTCAACGAGCGCAGCCCCTCACCGCTCGGGGACATGCCAAGCCCCTAGGCCTGTCCTTTCGGACATATACAGAGCGGCACAGTAGTACTCCGGTAGCGTTGACCAGCGGAAATTCTCCCCGTTACTGTCAAAGATGGCGAGGGTGTGCGTGTCTTGGGAGAGGCGTGATCCCTAAGCAGTCAAGCGCGAACAATCGCAAGGTATCTTCTTCCCCCAAAGCGGTTGCCGCCTGCGCAACCTTGTCCATGGCCGTGGTGTTGTAGAAGTGCCACTTGGGAGTGGCGAAATCCGCATGCATACGATTGCGAAAGCCGGACGTTACGAAATCCTTGGAGAGCTCGGGCGCGGCGCCATGGGCATCGTCTTTCGCGCTGTCGATCCCGTGATCGGCCGCAACGTTGCCGTAAAAACCATTCGCTTGACCGAAGAGGGCACCGGCCTGACTCGCCCCGAACTTCTTTCCCGCTTCCAAACCGAAGCCCGCGCCGCCGGCTTGCTGACGCATCCGAACATCGTGGTCGTTTACGACGCCGGCGAGGAAGACGGCCTGTACTACATCACCATGGAACTGGTGGTCGGCAAGAGTCTTCAGGCGGTATTCGATGGCGGCGATGTCTTCCCCGTCCCGCGAATCCTCCGCATCCTCGAACAGACCTGCAGTGCCTTGCAGTTCGCCCACGAGCGCAATGTCATCCATCGCGACATCAAGCCCGCCAACCTGATGCTCACTGCCGATGACACCGTCAAGGTCACTGACTTCGGCACCGCAAAAATCCTGCAGTTCGGGACCGTTCAGCAGACCACCCACGTGATGGGCACGCCGAGCTACATGTCCCCCGAACAGGTGAAGGGCCGACCGGTCGATGGCCGCACCGATATCTTCTCTCTCGGCGTGGTCCTCTATGAGATGCTCACCGGCGAGAAGCCATTTCCTGGCCAGAGCATCACCACGGTCATTTACAAAATCGTGAACGAAGATCCCATCCCGCCGCGCCAGCTCAATCCTTCGATTCACCCGGGCCTGAACGAAATCGTACTGCGCGCCCTTGCCAAAGACCCGGAAGTCCGTTATCAGAACTGCCGCGAAATGCTCGAAGACCTGCGCAATTACCGCGCGCTCGGTGGCCACGAACGCAATCCCGAGGCTACGCTCGTCTCCCCGCGACAGGGCTTGGGTCAGCCCTTCTCGACTCCGACGGGGCCGCTGCGTTCGCACTACGCCGAAGATCCCATGACTGCGGCGGCGGTCAGTTCGCTGCAACACCGGGCCGGCACTCCGCACCAGACGCCTACGGTTCGTCGCACCGGATCGCTGCCACCTTTCGAAGAGCCCAAAAGGAAGCCCAGCACTCTCGGCACAGTGCTTGCGGCCCTCCTCCTGATTTCTGTCATTGTTTACGGCGCCGTCCGCCTGCGCCCCGAATTGCAAGCAGCGCGCGCACGAAACAATGTGACGGCCGCGCCAGCGGAATCCGTCGCCCCGCCCGTCTCGGTCCCTAAATCTGAGCCTGTCAGCACCTCCGGCCCTGACGATAATACGGGGGTCACAACTCCGGCGAGTGAGACAGAAAAAACGGCACAGAGCGATCCGGCTGATTCGGCCAATCCGCCCGCTGAGCAGCCCGCCACAGCACCCGTGGTTGCGAAAAAAGTGGAACCGTCGGTCGCGCCCGCTGCTGCCGACTACAAGCACCAGATCGAAGAAGCCATCGCCGATAAAGATCTGAAGGGACGCGTCAAGGTGAGTGCCACGGCGAGCACGCTGACCCTCAGCGGAAAGTTGCACCCGGCCGAACATGCTTCCCTGCTGAAATTCATGCGCACAGCACCTGCGAACGTGCGCATCGTGGACGACATTCTGTACGACGACACGTCGGTTGCCTCTGCAGAGCAGGGCGATAACGGCGCTCATCCCATTCCGGCCGCAGGCAAAAGCGCCATCCACATCGTCACCGACGTACTCGGGGCAACCGCGACTCTTTTTGGGCCCGCGGGTCGCGCTCTGCTCGATTGCCAGACGCCTTGCAGTTTCAACAATCTCGTGCCCGCTCGTTATAGCCTCCAGGTGAACAAGGATGGCTACTCGGCCGTGCAAACCGCACTCGAATTGAAATCGGGCCAGGCTCTCGATCAGAAACTGCATCTGGAATCTCTCGCCAAAGGACTTCTGGTCACCAGTCGCCCTGCCGGAGCCGACATTTTCGTCAACGGGGCGAAACAGTCGGGGCAAACTCCCGCAACGGTTCCCCTCGCGGCGGGCCAGTATGACGTCGTCCTGCGCCTCCCTGGCTACGATGCGTTTACCACCCATGTCCAAGTAAAGGACAATCTACAAACCTCCCTGGATGCGGAACTGAAGGAGAAGAACCACGGGCATGTCGCCTGGGCGCAAGTCACGTCCACCCCGCAAGGTGCGGATATTTATATTGACGGTGCTCCCACCGGACAAACATCACCGGCGCGCGTGCAGATCCCCACAGGCGCGCACATCATCGCCCTGAAGATGAACGGCTACCAGATCGCCAAACGTGGCGTGGAGGCCAGCGAAGGTGGCACGGTCCAGGTCAGGGAGACCCTGCATCCAAAATAGAATCCGCTCGCTGTACAGCAAAGAAAAAGCGTAAGAAGCCGTAAATGGCTCATTTCGCTTGCCCTAGAATGTGCCCAGAGTCTATATGGACTGGTCTAGTAGTACTATATCCTTTCTCTCGCGCCTCCGCGATCCTTAGAGTGCCAGATTGGCTGTCATTCCAGGGCCTAAGTCCTTCTATCGGAACGTTCTGTCTTCTGCTCGGGTCTTGGCGGCACCTTCGGCGTAAGTCCTCGCGGAGTTCGCAGGACTTGGGACGGGCTCTTGACTTCCTACGCACCAGCTCTTCGCGATGAAAAAACCGTCCCTCGGGGGCGCAGCGGCCATTCGGCTGCGCTGCCCGCTTCGTCCGTTTCCCGCGAGCGCTTTTCGAACGATGATCCGCGCATGGGCCAGGTGTCCCAGGTCCTCCGCAGCTTCCATCGGTTGCTTCGCGCGCATCGCCTCTACGATGCCTCTCACCCGAGTGTCATCGACAGCCTCGACCAGGCCTACGACGGACTGTGCAGTATCACGACGCAACTGAACGGGCTCGAACTCCGTATGGAGCGTGGCGGGATCGTGGTACCCAAACTCAGCGAGGGACACCTGCCCGATGCCCGTGGGGAGTTCCACGCTCTGGCCGTGGATCTATTGCGTGCCGGAATCCACACCGTCACCTTCAGTGCCAAATTTCATGTGGGCGAATTGGACACCCTGTCGCACCTGATCAAGGACACCTTGCTAAGATCAGAGGATGCGGCAAGGCGGCTCGGAATGGGCGGCTGGCCGGCAAAGCTTCGGGAGCAGCGCGTGGAAGGAATTCAGATCAACACTTTGACGGAGCGCAAGGTCGATTCCGTCCTGGCCAGCCTCATCGCCGCCCTGGTTGCCTACGGCGGCAATGCGCCTCATGAAACCGGAGACCTGCCCATTCATGCCCCGCAGGTCGAGGAGATCACGGAATCCCTGCGCCTCATCGGCCGCCTCACGCCACCGATGGAAGTGGCTCGCGGTCTTTCCGCCGAGGACGCGGCGCACGCCATTCACTCTTCGATGGAGAGCGCCAGCCGCGACACGGTGCGCACTCTGCTGAGCGCCATGACGCATTACGCGCCGCAAGAGGGCGAGGCTCCTCAAGTTTATCTGCGGCGCCTTTCGCAAAGCCTGGTGCTCGAATTGCTCACTACAGAATTCGCCGACGGCACGCTCGCACCTGTCGCTGTCCGTCCGATTCTGAATCAGCTCGCCGACGAGATCGTCGCCGCCGGCGAATATCGTGGTCCGCACTCTTCCCAGCACTTCTCCTCGCTGGCTTCCGCCTGGGCCAATGATGGCCAGCGCGAACAACTCCTCGAACGTTTCTGGCTGGAACTTGCCCCACGTGAAAAATCATCCGTCCTGCGTGGGCCGGACATCTGGTGCGTGCCGATCTCGGTGATCCGTCAGACACTCGCACAACTGGCCGAAACTGGCGCCGACGCTCCGCGCCGCGAAGCGCGCACCATTCTGCTCAATTATGCCCGGCGCCTGGAGCATGCCGATGCCGCTGCTCGCCGTATTGTGGCTGCTGGTTTCGGCGAACTCGCCCCGCTGCTCGAAAGCCTGTGGCCCAATCAACTTCCGGAAGAATTGAGCAAGCTCACGTTGACTGCGCTCATCCGGGAGCAGGGGCCGGAAACCGGCGCGCTTCTTGCCGCCTTGCTCGAAACGCTCGGGCGCATCGCGGTGAGCCGCGGAGACTTTGCGGGGTTCGAAAATATTCTGATTGGCCTCGAAAGACTTCCCCGCGATGCCGAGCATGAACATATGAACGCGCTCGGCCATCGCCTGGTCGCCAACGACCGCTGGATGATGCTGGTTGACGCCGCCCTGGCCAACCGCCCTCTTGATCCCCCTCTTCCGCGCCTCCTGCAACGCGACCCCGACCGTCTGCTCGACCGGCTCACGCTCTTACTGACCGAACCACGCAGCCAGGACATGATGCCCGCCATGGCGCGTCTGCTGCGCTCGATCGGTGTCCCGGTATTGACACTTCTCGAGACGCGTCTGTTTGAAGCACGCCGCCAGCGGGTGAGTGCTGCCATTCGCCTTCTCGCCGCCGCCGATCCCGACCGCCTCTTGCGCGGCCTGACGCGAGCTTTGGCCAGTTGGGAATGGAACCTTCAGGATCTCGCCGTAAGTGAGCTTTCGCGGCCGGCGAATTCTCCTTCGGCGCAAAGCACCGCGTTCGTTTTCTCTGCCATTCTCCAGGATGCCCATCCCCTGGTCGTTCCCATGATGATCGACCAGATCGGCATCGGCCAGGAAGCCACGGCCGTTCCACTGCTTATGGAGATCGCAGCCGGCGAACATGAAACCCTGCGTGATCAGTTTGTCCGTATCAAGGCCATCGAGGCCCTTGGTCGTCTCCGCGCCGTCGAAGCCGTCGAGCTGCTCCGCCAACTGGCCGGCAAGCGCGAAGGTCTCACCTTCACCGAACCTGGCGGCCTCCGCGCCGCTGCCTTGGACGCATTGTCTTTGATGGAGGAAGGCCCGGGTTCCGCCCGTGCGCGTGCGTCGTACGAACCGGCGGCTCCGACACTCGGGAATTTTGTGGTTCCCCGTCGTTACGCGCGCATCCCGCTCGAATCTCCACTGCGCGCTCAAATCAGCGGCCCGCAGATGAGCATGGCTCGCGTCCGAACCATCAGCCTCGGAGGCGCTTACGTGGAATCGGCCAACCGCCTGAGTCCCGGCGATTCCATCCAGCTCGAAATACGCTCCGGCCTGCGCAAAATCCATTTCACCGCTATTGTCCGGAACGTCGGGCCCCACGGCAACGGCGTCGAATTTGTCCATATGAAGGATGAAGACCGCGAAAGACTCCGCAAACTCGTCCAGAAGCACATGACCATTTGATTCCCCTCCTGCCTGCTGTGATAAGTTCCTCTTAACAAACAGCGCCGCCGGTTTGCTCGACCGGTTCTTACCCGGTCGCCCAGCACGGCCGTAACCAGCTTTCCTGCAACGATTCTGAAGAAGCGAGGTGGTTTTCCATGCCTGGAAAACGCCTGTACCCTGTGGTCCCTCGATCGGGGCGGGCCGCCTTGGGTTTGCTTTTTGTCCTTTCCCCTCCGGCAGCAGCCGCCCGACAGGCAGGTGGCGTGGCGCCAAGTGCTTCCGAGATCCGTCTGGTCCGTACGGTCGTGGGAGCCAAAGGCGAACAACGTAGCGGCACCTTCATCATGACCGAGCCGCGCTCCGTTTTTTATGTTCCGGACGACCGGGAAGTTGTCGTTTATTTCGTCTGGGAAGGCCCGAAGGGTACCCATCATTGCGAAGGCAGTGTGCGCGGCCCGAACGGCCAGTTTGCCACCATGTCCAGTTTCGATTACGTTGCGACCTAAGCGCGGTTCGCCGGCTTTTGGAAAGTGCCTCTGGCCACCAGTTCTCCACCAGGAAGCTGGGTTTTCGAGAGCCGGGTCGATGGAGAGGCCGCCGGACAACTGGAGTTCCAGGTTGTTTCCGCCGTTAAACCGGCGGATCTGCCCAAAGAACGCGTCCTTCCCACCCCCGCGGTCGTTTATTCCGAAGCAACCTCCGCCGCTGTGGATGTTGAAAAACTGGATGCCCAAGGACATCTCCTCCGCCGTAGCTCCGGGTTCCTGCTGAAGGACGGCGTGGTTGTGACTTCTTTTCGCAGCATCGATGGTGCCAGTGCCGTCCGGCTTCGTCTCTCCGACGGCAAGGTACTCTCTCTGCCTCGGGTCGCCGCGTGGAATCGCCGCCAGGACTGGGTCCTCTTTTCGACCGACGCAACCAGCAACTCCGTTTTGCAGCTCGTCGAGGGCAAAAGTTGGAACATCGGAGACCACTGTTATTGGCTCAGCGTGAAACCGGACGGCAGCAGAATTCTCGCCGACGGACAAATCGTGGGCCTGAAATCTCCGGCTTCCGGGGGCGATCGCATCGACCTTTCGGCGGCTTACGATTCCTCGGCTCTCGGTGGCGCGCTTCTGAACGATCTGGGCGAGGTCATCGGGATTCTCGACGGCGCCCTTCCTGAATCCTTTTTGAACAGTTACACTTCACTTTCCCAGACCGACGCCTTCGATATTACCTTGGCCGAACGGTGGCATCGCCGTTGCTGCAACGGTTCTGCCGCAGAGCTTGCCGCCCTCCCCGGTCACCATTCAGGATTTGTGGGCTAAAGGTCAGATGATGACCCCGGTCACCAGCTCGAACTACCTGCTGTTCGGCATGCTCACCCAGGGAGATAAAACCGGCAGCAAGAAAGGTCCTCTCGGCGAGCGGGACCTCAAAGTAAGGTTCCAGCGCGGCGACCTGACGGCCAGTCCCCTTATTCACTTCGCCAATAATGAAAACTTCAAATCGACCGCCATCCTTAAGCTCTACGATGTGGACAACCAGCCGGTCGCCAGCGGAAAGCCGGAGAAGGTCAGTGTAAATCGCGGGGAGTCGGTCGAACGCATTTGGCAACTTCCCCTGGCCAACTTGCCGGCAGGCGTGTTCCGCGTGGACCTGCAACTCGACGATCTGGTGGTCTGGCGCCAGTATTTCAAGTTATCCGACTGAGTCGGACACTCGCACGCATCCGTCTGACTCATGACGGGTTGGGCACTCCCATTTCGCTTTTCCCATGCGTGCCTGGCGCGGAAGTTTACAGTTGCAAAGACTGGGCCATTGCAGTACAAGCTCAGTTACTCAATCACTGGATCAACTTTTTCCGAGGTGAGGAAACTCGCCGCCGCTAGGGGTAGCGGTTGGATCACAGGTGCCATAAGGAGGACGTGTATGCAACGCAGGCGGTCGTTGTTTGCGTTTGTTTTGTTGTGTGCCGCAGTTCTCATGGGGGCGGGCACAGTCGTTGCCCAGGTCAACACCGCTACGTTATCCGGAGTTGTCACTGACCAGCAGGGTTTGGCAGTTCGCGGAGCTAAGGTCACCGTCACCAACGCCGTGACTGGCGCTGAACGGAGCGTGGTTGCCGATGAGGGCGGTCACTACACCATCGTCGGGCTGGTCCCCGGCGAGTACAAGCTGCACGTCGAAGGCGGCAGCAATTTTGCGCCATTTGAAAATCCCGCAGTCCAGGTCCGTGTCGGCACCGAGACCCTCTCGAATGTCACGCTCGGCCTCGGCACGCAAACGCAAACCGTCACCGTGACCACCGAGTCCGCCCCAATTGAGACCACACGCAGCGAGAGCGCACAGACCGTCGAACAACGTCAGATCGACAACCTCCCGATCAACGGCCGCAACTATGTCAATTTCACCCTGATCAATTCCCAGGTTACCCGCGACAACGCTCCGACGATTGGCCCCGCTCCGAACAGCGGCCTAGACATCAGCGGCGCACGTGGCCGCAGCAACATGGTCAGCGTGGATGGCGCCGACTCGGTCGATGCTTCGATTGACGGCATCCGCTCGACCGTCTCTCAGGAAGCCGTCCAGGAATTCCAGATGATTCTCAGCAACTACAACGCGGAATACGGCCGGGCCACCGGTGGTGTCGTCAACATCGTCACCAAGAGCGGCACGAACGATCTCCATGGGGATGTTTTCGGTTACCTTCGCAACACCGATTTCCAGGCCCGCAATCCGTTTTCTTTTGACGTAGACCCGAACACGGGCAACCTGGTCCCCATCAAGCAGTCCTACACCCGCGTGCAGACCGGCCTGACGATCGGCGGCCCGATCAGGAAGGACAAGACCTTCTACTTCTTCTCCTACGAATACACCCAACGCGAGGAAACGGGCTTCTCGAGCATCGGGGAAGACAACTTCGGCCTTACGAATGTTGACCTCCCCGTTCCTACCGCCCCGGGCGGCGTTCTTCCTGTACAACTGACGCCCGGTCAGGCCAGCGCCGTAAACAGCCTGCTGACTTCGGGTATTCCCGCTTACCAGCAACTGGGCGTGCAATATGGCGTGCTCATGGGCTCGGCATCGAGCGTGGCTCTGAACCGGTTGGATTACGGTGCGGTGGCTGCAGGGTTAACGGGCGGCCTGTTGAATCCAGGGCCCGGCGCGCAATTCCCGATCCCGGTTAGTTGTCCGGCCGGACAGACGGTGAATCTCATGACCTGCTCGGCGATCGGCCAGGGAATCGCACCGCTCCCCTCTTCCTTCGTCGCCCTCAACAGCATCCGAGGCAATTTCCCGGTGATGGAAAAAACCAGCCTGTATTCGGCGCGCATCGACCAGCGCTGGAACACGCGCAACACCTCTTTCCTGCGCGTGGGAGTCTCTCCTTCGGAGGTGACCGGGCTAGAGTCCACCTCGCAAAACCAGGTCCTCGGACAGAACTCCGCCTCCCGTGTGGGGGAAAGCCACTACCGCGACGTCAACGCCACTTTCGAGACCGACACCGTTCTCAGTGATAATGCCTTTAACGAGTTCCGCTTCCAGTTTGCTCGGCGCGGCCTCCATTTCGGTTATTCGCCTTCCGAGGGTGGCAGCGATGTTGGCGTGAACATCCCCGGTTACGCCTACTTTGGCCGTGAACCCTACTCGACTGTCGACCGCATCGAACGCCGCTTCCAGTTTTCCGATAACGGCACCATTACGCACGGTCACCATACGTTCAAAGTCGGCATAGACTACAATCTCCTGCAGTTGCGCTCCGCCAAACAGCAGATCTTTGAACTCGATTTTGGCGGTGTTGTCGATTTCGGCGGACTCCCGACCAGCACCTTTGGCCTCCCGAACAGCGTCCCTACCGCCACCGGCACGATCACTCTTCCCGGCGCGAGCACTCTGCAGGCCTATGGCCTGGGCATCCCGACCGATTTTATTCAGGGCATTGGCAGTTCGAACCAGCCTTTTGACGATATCCCCATCGGCTTCTTTGCCCAGGATTCCTGGCGCATCACAAGAAAACTCACCATCAATTACGGCTTACGGTACGACCCGGACCTCACGCCGCTGTTCGCCGCGGCTACTCCATTGAACGCATCGGCCGAAAAAGCACTCGGCGTCATCGAGGGCATTCCACGCCAGTACAAGGACATCGCCCCTCGTTTCGGCCTGGCCTGGGATCCGACAGGCGACGGGAAGACGGTCGTACGCGCCGGTTACGGCCTTTTCTACGACCACCCGCTGCTTGCGATTGCCTTTGACTCGGTCACCGCGGATGGTGGCCGCTCTGTCCAACTTCTCGCTGCTGGCGGCCAGGCATCCGCCTGCGGTCTGGTCACCGCGGTTTGCGGAAACGGTCTGGACACGCCCTTGAACCTGAATGGGTCCACGATTTTTCAGGGCGTGCTGAATGCGCTGCCGAATATGTATTACGAACCAAACCAGCAGCGCTTCAATCCGTTCCCGACGGACTCGCTATTTGCGAATCAGAACTACCTCCAGGAGGGATTCCCCCTGGCCATTCTTCCCTTTACTTTGCCGGTCGCACAGAATTTCCGGGACGGTTACGCCCAACAGGCCAACCTGACCGTCGAGCGCGTCATCGCCGGCACTTGGAAATTCAGCGCCGGCTACCAGTGGACCAAGGGGCTTCATCTTTATCGCCCGATCGATATCAACTCGACCGACCCGGTTCTGCTGACCAACAACCTGGCCAACGCCGAAGCGGCCGGCCTGGATTTCGCGAGCCCGCTCTCCGTTGCGGTTCCGACTTCGAACATCAACCCAACCTCGACGACCTGCGGCCTCTTTGTCAGCGCGACCCACGCGCCGGGCGTTCTCGGTGTGCTGGGCGGATGCCCGACGGCCCTCGCTTCCTACGACGGCAAGTTTGTCGGTACACCTGCGTTCTTCAACTACTTCCGGAAGTCCGGTCCCAATCCTTCCTTCGCCGGTCTTGTCCCGGGCGGTTACGCCACGCAACTCGCGCTCGCCAGTGCAGCGGGCTACCCCGTTGGCTTCGGGACGCCGGTGCCGTTTAACAGCGTGGATACGCAGGTCTCCGACGCTTTCTCGACCTACAACGCTCTCACGGTCAACGTGCAGAAGAGCTTTTCGAAGCACTTCCAGTTGCTGTCGAGCTACACCTGGTCGCACTCGATCGATGATGGCACCGACCTTCAGTCCACCCTTGAACCCCAGGACAGCCGCTTTCCGCAATACGAAAAGGGCAACTCCATCAACGACCAGCGCCACCGTTGGGTCACGAGCGGTGTCTTCCAGAGTTCCCCCTACGTTGCCGGACAGAGCTTCATGCAGAGTTTCCTGAGCAATTGGACTTTCGCTCCGCTCGTCGAGGTCTCCTCCGGCCGTCCCTTCAACGTCATCTCTGGTGAGGACACCCGCCTCGAGCTCAGTTCTTCCCAAGCTCGCCCCAATCTTGGCGGCGGCACAACCTCTCCCTACATCCCGGGCTTTTCCTTCGGCTACCCGACGACTTGCCTGACCAACTCCGGCCAGCCTTATACGGTTACCGGGCCGCAAGGAAATCCGATCGCCCCGCCTCTTGGATGTACCGGCACTCTCGGCCGCGACAGATTCACCATGCCCATGTTTTTCCAGTTTGATATGCGCCTTTCGAAAGGCATCAATCTTGGTGAACGCTTCCGCCTGGACCTCATCGCCGACGTCTTTAACCTTACCAATCACACCAATATCATTGCTGTGAACCAGCTGTGCGATCCTCTGACCGGCCCGACTTGTTCAGCGGGCCAACCTTCGGCTGCTGCGGATGCCCGTCAGCTTCAGTTCGCGATCAAACTTTACTGGTAACCGGCTTTCCATCCGCTTCGGAAAACAAGGCCCTGCTCCCTTGAGGGCCTTGTTTTATTTTGGGTAGACGATAAGCGGGCACTCCGCAATTCTCAGATCCTCACCGGGGCCACAGCCATCCGAAAGTTCCTGCCGTCAACAGCCCATAAACCAACCCGTCCACGACTTCCTTGATCGTCGCGCTCCAGGTCTGCCCTTTCCAGATCCCGTTGCTCAGGTGTCCGAGCCCGTAGGCTAGAAACGCCGCCGTGCCTGCAACACGGAATACCGCGCGATAGCTCGCGCCCGGCGGTACCGTATGTCCCGTGAGATAGGCAACAAAAAATCCGATCAACAAACAAAAGCCCAACCACAGTGCCAGAAACTTGGGCATCGACACCGGACCGTTCGGGAAAAGGGTCATCGTTCCGACCGGGCCCATCTTGTATTTCTCAACCATCGCCGGAGAGTTCATCTCCTTGTGAGTGCCATACGGAAAAATGTACAGCCCGCGGGTCAATCCCGCGCCGCGTAGCACGTTGAGGAGTTTGTCTTCATCGGGAAGCTGCCGGTAATCACCCTGGTGATATTTCAGCAGCATATGCATCAGGGAACTGGCAACAAAAACGATAACGGCCGACAAGACGATCGGGAGCCAAAGGGCCTCGAGTGGCACCATCGGGAGCCTCCTTTAGGGGTCATGAAATTGGCGAGGGAACTAGCTCGCAACTCGCACGGGAGGCTACTCCCCCTCACCTTCTCGGTCAAGCATCTTCTGCTTGGGGAGATTTTCATGCCCCTCCCTTCGCGAAGCGTGTACTGTTCCCGTTTCTTGCCTTCGGAAATTATGATCGAGTGCTACAATTTTCCGGGGTTACTTCCGTGCCTTCCTTATGACCATTGCGAACTCCTTTTTGCCGAGGCTCACTCCCGCGATCGCGATCGCTTTGCTTTCGATCGTGATCACCGTTCCAGCAGGCAGAAACCCTGCCATCCCCTCCAAAGCCAACGGAGCGGCCGAGGCTTTCGCATGGATGGGGCGCAAGTGGACCCTCACAAACGGCGGCATGGCTGGCGTGGCCAAAGGCGATCCTTCCAACGTGTTTGTGGATCAAAACGGCTATCTGCATCTACGCATCGTGAATCGGGGCGGAACCTTCACCGCTGCAGAACTTTTTTCCGTCGACAATCTGGGCTTCGGAACATACCAGTGGCAGATCGAAGGTGCGGTCGACAATATGGACAAATCGACCGTTCTCGGGCTCTTTCCCTACGGCCCGAAAGCGGGGATCGGTGTGGATGCCGAAAATGAAATCGATATTGAGTTTTCCAAATGGAACGACACTTGCCACGGCTGCAACGCCGACTTCACCTTTTATCCCTCCACCGGGAATAAAAGCCTGGGCCCCAAGGAGGACAACTTCGCAATCAGCCTCAATGGCGGAACGCTAACCACCGCGCGCTTCGAATGGACTCCGACCCGCATCATCGCGAGCATCATGAGCGGCCTCGAGCCCGTCGGGACCACCGCCCACGTGCTGCAGACCCTCTCCTTTTCGCCACCGGACTACACCGCGCGAATCCCCCAGGTGCCGCTGCCACTCGGCATGAATTTCTGGTGCTTCAAAACCACACCTGCGGCGGACCAGGAAATCGTCTTGCGCAATTTTCAGTTCGTCCCCGCGCAACAAACCGTTCGAAAACCTTGACGGCTCGCCCCTGCAGGCGCGGCTTGCCATCGGCAACAGGATATGGGGGCGTGAAATCAGTTCAATTTCGCTGCCCCGGAGGAGAGCAGGAATGAAACCCGAGCGCACCTTCGACGGGATACGAGGGATCGTTGCTCTTGCCTGGATCCTGCCGCTCTGCGCCTGCGCCTTGGCGCGCGGGCAGGAGGCTGCGCTTTTTCGTTCGAACGAGGTCCATCCCGACGGAACCATTACTTTCCGGTACAAAGATCCTGCAGCGGGCAAGGTATTGCTTGAACTGTCTGGGGTAGCGAATCCTTTGCCCATGCAGAAAGATCTCGATGGCCTCTGGACCGTGGTCACACCGCCGCTCCCGCCAGAACTATACGAATACACTTTTCAAGTTGATGGGCGCGCTCAAATCGATCCGAAAAATTCGAACGTCGTACCAAACCTCCTTTACCCGAGCAGCATGGTTGCGGTCGGTGGCAGCACCCCACAACCGTGGGACGTCCGGAACGTGCCCCACGGCATCGTTCATCACCACTTTTACACCTCCGCCATCGTTGTCGGCCTTCAAGACGGCCAGAGCGACTTCTATGTCTACACGCCTCCCGGTTACGATCCGAAACGGCCAAAGCCGTATCCGGTTCTCTATCTTCTGCACGGTTGGAGTGATCTGGCGAATGCCTGGACGGAAGTGGGCAAGGCAAATTTTATTTTCGACAACCTAATCGCCGAAGGCAAAGTCCAGCCCATGCTGGTGGTCATGCCTCTTGGCTATGGGGAGATGAACTTTGTGCGCAACGGAGACGGAGTGTGGGAAGATCACGCCGCCGTCAATCGCAATGTCTCCCTGTTCGGCCAAGCACTCCGGTCTGAAGTCCTGCCGCGGGTCGAAGCGAGCTATCATGTCTCAAAAAAACGCGACGATCGGGCCATTGCCGGACTTTCCATGGGCGGCCTGGAAAGCTTGACGATCGGGCTGACTCATTCTGACCAGTTCGCCTGGGTAGGAGGGTTCAGTTCGGCGGCAACAGTCCTCGAAAAGGACCCGCAGCCGGCCACTCTCAGCGGCAAAACCGTTGACCTGCACCTGTTGTGGATTGCGTGCGGCACCGAGGACGAACTGCTTTCCTCCAATCGCAAATTCATTGAATGGCTCCATTCGAGGGGTGTCGCTTTGACCGCCATCGAAACCCCCGGCATGCATACCTGGGCGGTGTGGCGTGACAATCTTGTTCACTTTGCACCCCTGCTTTTCAAATCGAACTGACCGGCGGGAGCCTGCTCTCGCCGGGTCTTTTACAAGATGTGCAAACTTCTCCTAAGAACGAAGTCGAAAACGCCTTTAACCATCCCGTCTTTGGCACGCCAAACACCCATGTTGACAACCAGTCTTTTGGCAGATTAACTGCCCGGCCGTTGGACCGAGGCAGTGCCAAGGAGCCCTTAAGTTCTCATTTTGGGAGCTCCCTAGGCGCAATGAGCGAGCCGGGTGTCGGGAGAAAGTCGGGACACCTGGCTCTTCTCTTTTCGCGCGAGGAAAGAGAAACGGTCTAATCGGCGGATGGTTTCCCGGGGATTTCCACAGCAACGGCGGCCACACACTTCCAGGTGCCATCTATCTTCACCCAGGTATCAATCGTCCGCTCACGGTGAACGTACGGCTTTCCTTTGTCGGTGCCCTTAATGCGGAATATACCTTCCGCTATTGCCGTGCCGCCATACACATGCACCTTGCTCTGTTCGTTCACGGCTTGCGAGGGCTGAAAATCCGGCGCTTTGATACTGGCTAGATATTCCTCTTTCGTGGCCATACTTCCGTCGATGTCCACGGCAACCAGCGTGTCGGCGAACAACATATCCAGCGCTTTGGTATCTTTGGCCTGCAAGGCGTGGTTCCATGCGTTTTCAAGGGCAGTCACGCGTCCACCCTCATCGGAGAGTCCGCTTTGCTGGGCCATGGTAATGGCTACACCTAACAGCAGGACTCCCCCGGCCGCAACGGCTCGATGGATCGACACAAAAACCTCCTCCGCGACCCTGGCAATTATCGTCGGACGCAACTGCAAGATTAAAACAGCCAGCAGGAACCAGGAGAGAAAATTCCAGTGATTGCGTCGGGATGGTTATTTAGGCGCTGCAGGTTGCGAGGCGGCGTGCTTCTTGGCTTCGTCCGCCGCGCTTTTGCACGTGGCCTGCAAGTTGCCCGCCGATTCCGCGCACTTCGAAAAGGCGGCGGCGGCTTCGGCAAAGTGGGATGAATTCTGGTTGGCAACGCCGAGCAGGTAGAAATTGGTAGGATCCTTCTTCTGGTCCAACTGCACGGCTCGCTCGAGGTTCGGAATGGCCTCCGCATACTTCCCGCGCTGCAGAGAGACCAGCCCCAGTCCGCTGTAAGCCATCGCCAGGGCGCCATTGTTTCTGGCCGTGAAGTCCTGCTCTGGCATCTCTGCTGGTTTCACGAGCGTAGGAACCGTTGTCACTGCCTCCTGCCCGTATTTTTCAGCCTGATCCAGTTTCTGCGCCGCATCCGGAGTGTTGGCGTTTGCCATGCGCGCCAGCGACTGACTCAAAATCCCCATGGTCCAGACATCCTTGGGGTTCAGTTGCACGGCGGTTGCGCCTGCGGTCATCGCTTTGTCGGTTTGACCCTCCTGGATGTAGAACACGGTCAGTTCTGAAAGAACCCGCGCGCGGTGCCGGCTCTCGGTGTATTTCTTCAGGAAGTTTTCGCCCGCCTGGATCTTCTTCGGCAGCTTTTCCGGAGAGAGGCCCTCAAAAGCCTTGAAATCGGACTCTTCGACGGGAGTGCTCGACTCAATGGCATTTTCCGGCGTGAGCGGAGAAGTGTCCCGGCCAACCGTGGTTTTGGGTGATGAATTGGGCGTAACCCCTCCGCCCTGGGCCATGACTTTGTTGCCAAAAACCAGGCCGCAGGCGGCCAGCAAGCCCGCTCCGACCCAAATTCCAACGTTTTTTCTCATTCCGCCCTCCGGGGTTGCAGTCATTGAACTGTCCAGCATAGCGCCAACGGCTGAACGTGTCAGTGATATACAGTAGGACCTGGAGTTGGACGGATGAGCCCGGCGGGATGTTTCGCCGACGGGCGTTGTACAATTTGAGTTCGCCCCGGGGGAAGCACATGAAAACGACCGGCAACACGATTCTTATCACCGGGGGAGGCTCCGGCATAGGTCGCGGCCTCGCGGAATCGTTCCACACGCTCGGAAATCAGGTCATCATCGCGGCCCGCCAGAAGCAGCGTCTCGAAGAAATCACCAGAGCGAACCCCGGCATGCACTCGCTCGCAGTCGACCTCGAGGACGCCGACAGCATCCGCACTTTTGCGTCTCAGGTCACGGCGCAGTTCCCCGCCCTGAATGTGCTGGTCAACAATGCCGGTATCATGCGTCTCGAAAACCTGCAGTCTCCGCAGCCCGGACTCGTGGATGCGGAATCCATCGTCTCGACCAATCTCCTCGGACCCATTCGACTGACCGCCGCGCTGTTGCCCTTGCTCGTGAAACAGGCGCATTCGGTCGTGATCAACGTCTCTTCCGGTCTGGCCTTTGTGCCCATCGCGCAGACGCCCACGTATTGTGCGACGAAAGCCGCCATTCACGCCTACACCCAGGCGCTGCGCTACCAGCTTCGCGGAACAACGACGGAAGTGCTCGAACTGATTCCTCCCTATGTCGCTACGAACCTTCTCGGCGGCGCCTCTGACCCCCGTGCCATGCCGCTCGACCAGTTCATCGCGCAGGTCATGGGAATCCTGAAACTCCAGCCGACACCCGCAGAGGTGTGCGTCGAGAACGTGAGGCGGCTGCGCTTTGCGGCGGAAAGCGGCCACTACGATTCGATCTTCGAGGGCCTGAACGAAGCGATGTCGAACCGGGCTCGCTGACTTGCGCGGGAGGATGTGGCAGGAGACAATTTCGCGGTGATGCGCCCCTCCCTCGACCAGCTCCATCGAAGGCAATGAGGATTCACTTGAAAAATTACCGGTCTACGATCGCTGCCTGTTCCACCCTGCTTGCACTCCTCCCGGCTTTTGCGCAGACTCCGCCGGCCGCTCCCGGCCTAGCGGCCAACCCTGTCTTCCAGAAAGAGTGCGCCAAGTGTCATGGGAAGACCGCCGAGGGGCGTCATTTTGCCGGGCCCCCGCTGCTCTCGGAAAAGGCTGCCTCCGCTTCGGCCGACGACTTGCACAACATCATTGCGAACGGCAAGAACCACATGCCCAAGTTCTCTGGCAAACTGACCCCGGAAGAGATCGATGCGCTGGTCCAGCAGATCCAGGCCCTGAACAAAAAGTGAAACGGGGCCCCGGCCGACGGACGCCGGCGGCCAGGACCGACGGTTTTTGCAGCGACCCGTTCGGGCTTGGGAGCTCGAGTTCCGACACCGCCGACTTTGATCGGCAAGGGCCTTCGTGCCCTTGGGGGGCCCCTGGTTTTGCCCGGAAAGACTTCTGGAATCCAGATCAAGGAAAGCAATAGAAAGAGCACGAAGATGGAAACAGCCTGCCACCCTTCCGCCACGAAACGATGCCGAACGCTACCCATTCGGCGTGCGTGCGGGTAGAGTGAGAAGACCGTTTCCCGTGGACGGATGGGAGAAGCGATGAACCCGGTATGGATAGCAGCGGCTGTGTTCGGGCTCGTGATCATTGGGCTGGTAGTGTGGGTGCTGGTGCAGAACACCCAGGACCAGAAGAAAAATGAGGCGCTCGAAGCGCAGATGAACGAGTTGCGCCGGGACCTGCTGGGGCTCGCGACGGCGCAGACGCAGTCCACGACGAAGATGGAGACGATTGCGAATACGGTAGCGGCGCGACTGGAGGCAGTGACGACGGCGGTGCAGCAAGGGGCGAAGAGCTCCGCGGAAACCACAGCGCAGATTACCTCGCAGGCGCAGACGGCGATGTCCAACGAATTGAAGAATACGCGCGAGCAGATCACGCAGATCCAGCAGCAGCTCGGACAGGTGCAGGAGTCCGGCCACCTGATGCACGAGGCGGCGACGCGGCTCGAAAACATCCTGGGCGGAACGAAAACCCGGGGCAATTTCGGTGAAACTACGCTCGAACGGATGCTGGAAGACTGCATGGCACCTTCGCAGTATTCCCTGCAGTACCGGTTCCGCAGCGGAGAAGCAGCCGACGCGGTCGTTCACCTGCGCGACAAGAAGCTGATGGCCATCGACAGCAAGTTTCCGCTGGAATCTTTCCTGAGACTGGATGCCGAGGGCGACGAGGCGCGTAAGGAATTCGTGAGCGCGGTAAAGCTGCACACGGACGCGATTGCGAAGAAATATATCGTGCCGGACGAGGAGACGCTGGACATCGCGCTCATGTTTGTGCCGAGCGAAGCGGTGTACTACGAACTCCTGCGCAGCGTGGACTCGCGGGGTGTTGCACTGGACGCCTATTGCCGCAGCAAGAAGATCATGCCGGTGTCGCCGAACACGCTGTACGCGCATCTGTCGGTGATCGCCATGGGACTGCGCGGAATGCAGATCGAAGAAAACGCCAAGCGGCTGGGAGCGAATCTAGCCGGAATGCGCAAGCAACTGGACACCTTCGGCGAGCATTTCGACAAGCTGGGCACGCATCTGAAGAATGCCCAGCAGAGTTACAACGAGGCGGACAAGCGGTTCGATAAAGCCTCCGGTTCGCTCGATAACCTGTTGAGCAGCGGCGATGTCGGGCAAGGGCTGGCCGAAGATGCGCAAGGAGCACTGGCGTTGCCGCCACCGGCGGTAGCCAAGAAGTCGGCGTGAGGCTTCCGGCGGAAGCCTGACCTTTCTCGCTACCGGCGATTATGTTCTGGGAACCGAGAGGGGGGTGACCAGGCGGATGGATACGATAAAATTGCCGCGTTTCCTGCCCACCAGCTCAAACTTCGCGACATTTTCGGCGCCGCCGCTCGACACCGCGTGAACCGTCGCGCCGCCTTCCAGTTCAGCGACATCGGCGGAAAGATTGTGCGCTTCCAGATTGATTTTCGCGGTGCTCCCGCGAACGCGCACGGTTAACTCGCGGTGTTCCCCGGGCGCCAGGGGAGCGCTGCTTGCTTCCAGTTCCAGGCTGACAAACACCATTGTAAATGCGTCCGTGAATTTCTGGCCGCAGGCGATCTTTACCTGTGCGGGGCCGGGAGCCGTCTCCGGCGGAGGCAAGACGACCAGGGCGGCCGGAGAGGACGCAAGAACCAGCCCCGGCGAGCCGGCGATGGTGACGTGGTTGGCATCCGCATCACCGCAGAAGCCGTGCCCGAGCAGTTCGAAGCGGTCGGTGAGCGAGGCGACCCGCTGCGCTTCGGTGACGACCAGAGCGGCGGGAACGTCTGCCGGGGTGAGGATCGTGCTGCTGACGCGGCCAGAGCGGCCCTCGATGGCGGCCGAGAGCATCCCGGCGTTGAGCGGCGCGACAAAGAGCGCGCGGCCGGTGGCGTCGGTCGTGACCTTCTCGCCGTCGGAGAAGGCGATGTTCACGCCGGGGGTGAGACGCCCGTTGACGTCGAGGACGGCCAGGGTCGAGCGTTCGCCGGTGACGAGCTTGCGGGGAAGAATCAGTATGCGCGCGCCGGAAGGGGCGGGAGCCTGCTGCGCGAGAATAGATGCGCCGGTCATCAGGAGGAAGCTCATGGCCAAAGCGAAAAGGGTGAACCAACGCGAGAAGGGGCGCACAAAACGATTGTAGTTGAGAATGGCGTGGCAATGAAGTGGGAGTGGGGCGGCCGCAAGGGGGAGTACCGGGGTGGAACAGTTTTCCTGAAACTCCCGCCGAAGACTGTGGGTTTTGGGCTATTTCGGGTATCCTTTCGAACTGGCCACTCGGCCAGTGTTGCCAGGAGGTCGTTAATCACTTGGGCGCAAAGCCTTTCAGAGTGCACAGGCGTCTGCTAGCGTGGATGAGAAGAGGTCGGTACCGGTGTCCGCGCCGGGGGTGTGGGGCGTGCTCGCGAAAAGCTTGGAAGGAGACGCTGTGCAGATCGTAAGCGGGGGTGTGAGCGACGTAGGACGGGTGCGCACGAACAATGAAGACTCATTCCGCATTGTGGAACCCCTGAATCTATTCATTTTATCGGACGGGATGGGCGGCGAGGCGCATGGCGAGATCGCCAGCGCCATGGCGGTGGAAACTATAGAAAAGTATTGCAGCCAGCCGGAAACGGTGAAAGACGATACTGGGGTCACCTTGCACGAAGCCACGCCGGAGACCTGGAGCGAGCAGACCAAACTGCTGCAGAACGCGGTATATCAGGCGAATTACAAGATTTACCAGTCCGCGCAGAAGCACCCGGAACAGCGCGGAATGGGAGCAACCATCACGACCGGATGGATTAACGGGACGAAGTTGAGCCTGGCGCATGTGGGGGACAGCAGGGCATACCTGTTGCGCACGGGCAGCCTGCAACAGCTCACCAACGATCATTCGCTCGTGGCGGAGCAGGTGCGGAGGGGAATCTTGACGCCGCAGCAGGCCGAGGAAAGCGACATGCAGAGCGTTTTGTTGCGCGCACTCGGTGCAAATCCCGAGGTCGATATTGAGGTCGATGAAGTGGAACTGCTGCCGGGGGACGTGCTGTTGTTCTGTTCCGACGGCTTGACCCGCATGGTGACGGAGCCGGAGATCGCGGGAAGCTTGCAGGCGGAAACGGATCCGGCATCGGCGGCGCAAAAGCTGGTAGATCTGGCGAACGAGCGCGGTGGCCTGGACAACGTGACGGTCATCGTGGCTCGGCTGCAGGACGATACCAAGGGTTGGTTTTCTTGGTTGCGACGGGACTCGGCGAAGTAAGAGAGAGTTGAACCTCCGCAGGAGGAAAGTCGTATGGCGAAGCTCAGCCTGATGTTTGAGAACAAACTGATGAAAGAGGTACCCATCGGCAGCCGCCCGGTTACGATCGGGCGCTCGCCGGATAACGATCTTTCCGTAGACAACCCGGCGGTGTCCAACAATCATGCCAAGGTGTATTACGAAGGCGAGCGGTTGGTCGTCGAAGACCTGGACAGCCTGAATGGGACGTTCGTGAACGATCTTCGTGTAGAGCGGGCGATTCTGCACGACGGTGATTCAATCTGGATCGGCAAGCATCACATCAAGGTGGACGCCACGGCCGACAAGTATCTTCCCCAAGAGGGTGGGCGCAGAGCCACGGCGCCGAAAATCAACGAAACGATGGTGCTGGACACCAAAGCGCGACGGGATATGGTTCAGAAGGCCGCGGCCATGGGCGAGCGGTCGCAGTTTTCTCCCGGGCGCGTCAAGATGGCCACGCTGGTGGTATTGAGCGGCAGGGTGGACCAGAAAGAATATGTTCTAAGCAATAAGCTCACGGTGATTGGGAAGTCGCCGATGGCCACGGTGCGGCTGCGCGGCTGGTTCAAGCCGCAAGTAGCGGCGCAGATAAACCAGCGCGACGACGGCTATTACCTCGGCACCGGAGCCAAGATTCCTTCCGTGAACGGCGCCGCCATCCAAGGCCCGGTCCGGCTGAACGATGGCGACCTCATCGAAGTGTCCGGTATTCGGCTGAATTTCATCTTCCGGGAGTAGCACTGCCTCCTCCTGGCGACCACCCCACCAGCAGGCTCGCTCGCCGGCGGCCGCCTCGCCGATCGACTGCCTGATTTTTGGGGTCGACCACAACACCCTGTTTTTTTGATTTCCTGTAGCGCTTCAAGACCCCCGCTCGACGCGAGATTCCCCGATCGTCCCCGCGGCGATCGACGAGCCTGCCCCTCGGAGGTTTTCTGGATTGCGGCCATTCTCTCGGAGGTACTTTGGCGTGAGATGGGAGGCCCTGCGCGAGAACGGGCCGGATGCGAACCGTTCCGCCTCACCTTGGAGCAACCGGATCAGACAGCGGCTGGCGGCCAAGGCGCAGAAAAAATGCGAGGTCGCGGCGGCGCGGGCCGGGCGCCGGGCCATCCGCGGTTTCTACCGAACGCTGCCAGGAAGATCGAGCCGACCAACCGATCCTGGACCGGGATCTCGTGGTCACAACGGCGCTGAAGCAGTAGGCCAAATTGGCGGGAGAGATACAAACTTCCGAAGGTCGGCCATAAGCACATCTGATGAAGTCGACCGTTCGAGCGGTGTACCTAAGAGGCGTGTTTCTGTAGTCTAATAAGGGAACCTTGCTGCGAAATACGGGCGCGCCCGAGTTCACCCTGTCTCGCCTCGCGCTCTCCGGATAAAAGGTAACCTGCAGAATTTATGTGGATTGTTCGATTAGCCCTTTCCCGACCCTACACGTTCATCGTCATGGCGCTGGTCATCGTCCTGCTGACGCTGGTGGTCGTGCCGCGTACGCCGACAGACATTTTCCCGGACATTAATATTCCGGTGATCGCCCAGGTGTGGACCTATACGGGTTTGCAGCCGCAGGAAATGGAACACCGCATCACGTCGAACGTGGAGCGCGGGATCATGGTGCTGGTGAACGACATCGAGCACGTAGAATCACAATCACTGAACGGGATTGTGATCGTCAAGATTTTCTTCCACCCGAATGCGAATGTTCAGACCGCGCTGGCACAAGTCACGGCGATTTCCCAGACTTTCCTGCGACAACTTCCACCCGGAACGACTCCGCCCCTGGTGATTATCTATTCGGCTTCGACCGTCCCGGTGCTGCAAATCGGCCTGACCAGCGACAGTTTGAGCGAGCAGCAGCTTTTTGACTATGGCAACAACTTCATCAGGACACAAATTTCCACGGTTCCGGGCGCGTCCATGCCCTTTCCGTATGGGGGAAAGCAGCGACTGGTATCGGTAGACATTGATCCGGCCACGTTGCAGGCCAAAGGGCTGTCCCCGGTCGACATCGTGAATGCGGTGAACGCGCAAAACCTGATCCTGCCCACGGGAACAGCCAAGATGGGGCCTCTCGAATACAACGTGGAGATGAACGCGAGCCCCACGAGCGTGGCGGCGCTGAACGACCTCCCGGTCAAGACCGTGAACGGCTCCACGATCTATCTGCGGGACGTTGCCCACGTAAGAGACGGATTTTCACCGCAGACCAATGTGGTGCTGGCCAACGGTCAACGCGGTGTACTGATGAGCGTATACAAGACCGGAAATAACTCGACGCTGTCGATTGTGGACCGCGTCAACCAGGTCCTCAAAGATTATCGACCTTCCCTGCCGAAAAGCCTGAATGTCACTACGTTTTTCGATCAATCGTTGTTCGTGCGGGCCGCGATTCAGGGGGTGATTCGCGAGGCCCTGATCGCCGCGTGCCTGACGGCGGTCATGATTTTATTATTCCTTGGCAACTGGAAGAGCACGCTGATCATTGCAATCTCCATTCCCCTGTCGATTCTGGTTAGTCTCCTATGCCTGAGCGCACTCGGAGAAACGATCAACATCATGACGCTCGGCGGGTTGGCGCTGGCAGTAGGCATTCTGGTGGACGACGCGACGGTGGAAATCGAGAACATCAACCGCAACCTGGCCATGGGCAAGGAGACGGTTCAGGCCATTCTCGACGGGGCCCAACAGATTGCCGTGCCCGCATTCGTTTCGACGCTGTGCATCTGCATCGTGTTCATTCCCATGTTTTTTCTTTCCGGAGTCGCCAAGTACCTGTTCGTGCCGCTGGCGGAGGCGGTGATTTTCGCCATGCTGGCGTCGTACATGTGGTCGCGCACGATTGTGCCGACCATGGCGATGTATCTATTGAGCGCCGAAGACGAATATCAGGCAGACCTGCACAAGGGCGAGAAGATGGGATTATTCCGGCGCTACCAGCAGAGTTTTGAGCACGGATTCGAGCGCTTCCGGGATGGCTACCGGCGGGCGCTGACCTCCACGCTCGAACATGCGCCGGTTTTTTCCGCCTGTTTCCTGCTCTTCTGCGTGCTTTCCGCCGGACTCACTCACTTCCTCGGTCGCGATTTCTTTCCGAGCGTCGATGCGGGTCAGATTCGGCTGCACATGCGAGCGCGAACTGGATTGCGCATTGAAGAGAGCGCCAAGCTGGCGGACCAAATCAATCAGGTGATCCGCAAGACCATTCCGGAGAAGGATCTGGTGACGGTCCTTGACAATATCGGCCTGCCGTACTCGGGGATCAACATGACCTACAGCAACTCCGGAACCATCGGTACCGCCGACGGTGAAATTCTGGTACAGCTCAAAGCGGATCGCGGCAAGCCCACCAGTGCGTATATTGATGATTTGCGCCACCGGCTGCCAAAGGAATTTCCGGGAGTGCAATTTTTCTTCCAGCCGGCCGATATCGTCACGCAAATCCTGAATTTCGGAACACCGGCGCCGATCGACGTGCAGATCATGGGCCTGGACCAGGACGGGAACTATGCGTTGGGAATGAAACTGGCGAACCAGATTCGCCACATCCCTGGTGCGGTGGACGTTCACGTGCAGCAGACGTTTGATGCCCCGACACTGTTCATGGACATCAACCGTACGCGTACACAGTACGTGGGGATGCAGGCGCGGGACGTGGCCCAGAACCTGTTGATTTCGCTCTCCTCCAGTTTCCAGACGGCGCCGAATTTCTGGCTCGATCCGAAGAATGGTGTCAGTTACACCGTGGCGGTGCAAACGCCGCAGTATCGCGTGGACACCTTCCAGGCACTGCAGAATACCCCGGTGACCTCCGCGAGCGGTGGGGCTACGCCGCAAATCCTGGGCAATCTGGTGACCACTTCCACCGTAGCGCGACCCGCGTCGATCTCGCATTACAATGTGCAGCCCATGATCAATGTGTATGCCGCGGTTTCCGGGCGGGATCTGGGTTCCGTATCGGACGAAGTTGCCAGACGCGTGGCTGAGATCAAGAAAGATCTTCCACGAGGCAGCAATATTTTTATTCGCGGCCAGGTACAGACGATGAATACCTCGTTCGTGGGGCTGGGCGTGGGCTTGGTTGGAGCGATTGTGCTGGCGTACCTCTTGATCGTTGTGAATTTCCAGTCCTGGCTCGATCCATTCATCATCATTACTGCACTGCCTGGGGCACTTGCGGGGATTTGCTGGATACTGCTGTTCACGCACACGACGTTAAGTGTGCCGTCTCTCACCGGCGCGATCATGTGCATGGGTGTCGCGACAGCCAATAGCATCCTGATGGTGTCCTTTGCGCGCGAGCAGTTAAACGAAGGCCGGACCGCTTTCGACGCCGCGCTAGAAGCCGGGTTTGTGCGGATTCGGCCGGTGATCATGACCGCCCTGGCGATGATGATCGGCATGGTGCCGATGGCCATTGGACTTGGCGAGGGCGGCGAACAGAATGCGCCGCTCGGCCGCGCCGTAATCGGAGGATTGCTGTTCGCCACAGTCGCGACGCTTTTCTTTGTACCGTGCGTATTTTCCATTATTCACGGACGACTGGAACGCCGGCGACAACAGGCCGCCTTGTAAGTTCAGGTAGTGACAGGAATCCGCGTCAGAATTAGGCTAGGCGAGGCATTTAACTATGACTGAAGTTCCCAATCCAGGCAGTTCCGGGGCCGGCGCAAAGCCCCCGAAGAAAACCAGGCTGTTTCTTGTTTTCGTTCTGGTGGTGATCGGACTGGTTCTCTATGGGGCAGTAATCCTGTTACAGCACCGGGCGCAATTCCAGACGCTCGCGAAGGATACCGAGGCGCAGGCCATTCCGACGGTGGCCGTATTTCATCCGACGGCCGAGGCCGGGGCGGAGGATCTGGTTCTTCCCGGCACATTGCAGGCTTATGTGGAATCGCCGATTTACGCGCGAACCAACGGCTATCTGAGAAAGTGGTACCACGATATCGGCACGCGCGTGAACAAAGGGGAGGTGCTTGCGGACATTGACACGCCGGAAGTGGATCAGCAGCTTCTGCAGGCAAAAGCGGATCTGGTCACGGCGCAGGCCAACCTGAATCTTTCCCTGATTACGGCGACGCGCTACACCGAACTGCTGAAAACGGACGGCGTTTCCAAACAGGAAGTAGACAACGCTACGGGGGATCTGGCGGCCAAGCGAGCCATTGTGCAGTCAGAGGAAGCAAACGTACGACGACTGGAGGAGATGAAATCCTTCCAGCGAATCGATGCGCCGTTCAACGGAGTGATCACCCAGCGCAACGTGGATATCGGGACGCTCATCAATGCTGGCAACGGGGGCACATCGCAACAGCTTTTCTATCTGGCGCAAACCGATCCGATTCGCGTGTTCGTGAATGTGCCGGAAGCCTATGCCGCCTCCATCCGTCGCGGATTGGGTGCGTATCTGGAGTTGACGCAATTCCCGGGGAAAAAATTCCAGGGACAAGTGGTGCGCACGGCCGAGTCTATCGATCTGGCGACGCGAACCTTGCTGAGTGAAGTGGATGTTCCGAACAAGACCGGATTGTTGCTTCCCGGCGGATACGCGCAGGTTCATCTCGAGGTGCGTGTCGAGGGGCAGAGACTGCAGGTTCCCGTGAATGCGTTGCTGTTCCGCTCGGAAGGGTTGCGGGCCGTGACGGTGGATGCCGATCACCGCGTGCACTTGCAGCCTCTCGCTATCGGGCGCGACTTCGGCACCTCCCTCGAAGTACTGACCGGCCTCGAAGTGGGCGACTGGATCGTGCTAAATCCACCGGACTCCATTGAAAACGGCATGGAAGTGCACGTGCATGAGGTTGATAATCCGCTCGTCCCTCGCGGGGGAAAGCCAAGCAATGGAACTCCGACGGCAGCAAAACCAACTTCCACGCCGGAGAAGAAGCCCTAATGCATTTGCGTGCTCTCTCCCGAAATCGAATTTCGATGATCTTCTGCGGCGCCGTGGCGTTCTCGGTATGCGCGGGGTGCACGGTTGGGCCGAACTATAAACGGCCTGCGGCTCCGGTGCCGGCAAAATGGGATGTAGCGACACCGTGGCGCGAAGCCGACCCGAAGGATGCGGTGCCCAAGACGTCGTGGTGGTCCGTTTTCCATGATGACGATTTGAATGCATTGGAATCGGAACTGCTGGCGGCGAACCAGACTTTAAAGGTGGCACTCGCGAATTTCGACGGGGCCCGGGCCTCGGCCGCAGTGCAAAATGCGACCCTGTTTCCCACCCTGCAGGTCGATCCGCTGGCCTCCCGCCAGCGATACTCGGGCACGCGCCCCTCAGAATCGACGGTGCCGGTTTCGGGCCCGGTCACCCAGGGAAATTATGCCCTTCCCTTTACCGTGAGCTATGAAGTGGATCTGGTGGGCAAGCGCCGCCGGACGATCGAAGCAGCGCAGGCCTCCTATCAGGCCAACGCCGCCGATCTGGAAAATGTCCGGCTGGTCCTGACGGCAGAACTGGCTGCGGATTATTTCACGCTGCGTCAACTGGACACGGAGATTGCGTTGCTGGACCGCACTGTGGAAGCGTTTCAGAAGGGTCTGCAGCTCGTGAAGTCGCGGCACGACGGCGGGGTTGCTTCCGGTCTCGACGTTGCGCAGGAAGAGACCTTACTCGATACCACGCGGACACAGGCCACACTGCTGCGGCAGCAGCGAAGACAATTTGAAGATGCCATTGCCGTGCTGGTGGGCAAGCCGGCTCCCGATTTTCACCTGGCGGCACGGGAACTCAGGGCGGAACCGCCGAACATCGATACCACGCTTCCCTCCGATATTCTGGAGCGCCGCCCGGATATCGCCGAGGCGGAACGCCAGATGGCGGTGGCCAATGAGCAGATCGGCATCGCCAAAGCCGCCTACTATCCTTCCCTGGTGCTCTACGGCCAGGGCGGATGGAATTCCGCAAACGTATGGCAGCTTCTGAACGCGGAAAGCGGATTCTGGGCCATCGGAGCGAACGTGGCCGAGAGTATTTTCACCGGCGGGGCCAGGCGGGCGCAGGTGCAATTCTCGCAAGCCGGCTACGAGGCTGCGGTGGCGAGTTATCGCGGCACAGTCCTGAACGCATTCCGCGAAGTGCAGGACAACATTACCGGCCTGCAGGTTCTCGACACCGCTCGGCAATCACAAGCCGATGCCGTGGCTGCGTCGCGGCGGGAATTGGATATCGCCACTTCGCGCTATGTAGGCGGCCTGGTTAATTATCTGGATGTGGTGAATGCTCAACAAAATGTCCTGAGCAACGAACAGGAAGCGGCGATTCTTCAAGGGCAGCGACTGGTGACCTCCGTGCTGCTCGTCAAAGCACTCGGAGGGGGCTGGGATGCTGCCAGCCTCTCTGCGGTCCACGTCAAGCCACAACTGAAGGACATCGTCGCGCCCTGAGTCCGGGCGGAGGGCTGCGCTCGAGCGAGATCGCTGAAGTACGAAGATTTTCGTTGACACTACGAATCTCTTCGTAGTAGTTTCCTCGCATGGCCACTTCTGCAACTAAAAATCCCACCGCGTCGGAGCTGGAAATCCTGCATGTCCTCTGGGAACGGGGCCCGTCGACCGTACGCGACGTGCATCAGACCCTCAACGAGAAAAGACCAATGGGCTACACCAGCGTCTTAAAGTTGATGCAGATCATGACCGCCAAGGGCACGGTACGGCGCAATGAACAGCAGCGGGCGCACGTGTATGAGGCGGTGCAGCCTGAAGAGAGCACCAAGCGGCAGCTGGCGCTCGATGTGATGCAGCGCGTATTCGGCGGCTCCGCGAGCGAACTGTTGATGCACGCTTTGGCGGGCCGCAAAGCCAGCAGAGAAGAACTCGAACAGATACGCAGGTTGCTCGAAGAACAGGAAAGGAAAAGCCGATGACACTGTTTGCCCCATGCATGTCCCCGGCGACGATGCGCTTGCTCGCACTGGCTCTATTGCACTTCCTGTGGCAAGGAGCGTTGCTGGCCGCGATGGCTCACCTCGCAACTGCACTTTGCCGCAGCGCTTCGGCGCGCTACGCGGCGGGGGTTGCAACGCTCGTGGTGATGTTCGCTGCGCCGGTGATCACCTTTGTGGTTCTGCGGGCCGATGAACAGGCTCGACCGGTGGCCGTCGCTATAGAGACGACGAGCGCGGCTTTGTCGATTGATCACGCTTCTGTCCAGACTCCCGCAAAACACAACCCGGGCCGAACGGATAGCGCGCCGGCCTACTTTCTGTGGCTGGTGGAGATGTGGATGGCAGGCGTGGCAGTGCTGGGCTTGCGATCGGCCGGAGGATTCCTGCTGGTGGAACGGCTTGGCCGGCGGGAAACCACTCCGGTAACCGAAGAGTTGCTGGAATTCTGCCTGTCCCTGCAGCGAAAGATGGGGATGAAACGCCTGGTGCGATATTGCGAAAGCCTGCACGTGGACGCACCGGCGGTCGCTGGCTGGATCCGGCCGGTTGTGCTTCTCCCGGTGAGCGTTTTAACGGGACTGACGGCAGAGCAGCTCGAAGCGGTCGTCGCACATGAGTTGGCCCACATTCGTCGGTTCGATGCCTTCGTCAATCTATTCCAAATCGTGGCCGAGACGTTGCTGTTCTACCATCCGGGCGTGTGGTGGCTCGGCAAACAGATTCGCGCCGAGCGGGAGCACTGCTGTGACGATGCGGCAGTGGCCCTCTGCGGCAATCCGGTCTCCTATGCCCAGGCGTTAGCGCGTTTGGCGGAGTCGCAGGCCGTGCCAGAGATGGCTATGGCCGCCAACCGCAGCTCGCTGGTCGAGCGGATTGCGAGACTGCTCGGCGCAGACCAGGCGACCCGTTCCTTCCGTGACGCTCCGCTGTCGGCGAGCGCCGTGTGTCTCGCCGTTGCCTTCGTTGCAGGCAGCGCGTTCGCCATCAGTGCACACAAGGTCCATGCCCAGGCTGCCTTCCCCGCTTTTGCCGCCGCCGTCCGCCCGGCCAGCTCAACCGAGGGGGTCGGATACTCCCAGATCCCGGAACGCACCGTCACGGCGCAGCCCGTCGCTCCGGTACTTGAGGCTGTTACCGCGCAATCCCTCGCTCCGGTTGCGGCTCTCGCCGCTGGGCCCGTGCCGTTACCTGATCCGGAAGCAAGGCAGGAGAGCACCGGCGCAAAGCAGGGCTACATCGATTCGCTGAAAGAGGCCGGCTTGGCGAACCTGACCGCCGATGAACTTATTGCACTGAAGGTGCAAGGAATCACTGCCGGGTACGTGAACTCGATGAAGGAGCTGGGCGTAAAGACGGGAGTTGACGAGTTGGTAGGGATGAAGGTGCAGGGAATTACGCCCGACTATGTCAGGGAGATGCGCGCCGCCACAGGGCAGCACCTCAGCGCAGAAGATCTGATCGGATTGAAAGTCCAGGGGATCACACCGGATTACGTCAAGCAAGTCCACGAGCTGGGCATGAAAACCGATGCCGACGGACTGATCGGGATGAAAGTAGAAGGCGTCACTCCGGAATACGTGCGTGAGCTGCGTGCGCTCGGCTTGAAAGTCGACTCCGACGAAGTCATTGGCATGAAAGTCCAGGGCATCACGCCAGAGTATGTAACAGGCATGCAGGAACTCGGATTGCGCCCGGACTCGGACGAACTCATCGGCATGAAGGTGCAAGGCATCACACCGGCTTATGTGAAACAGCTAGAGGCCGCGGGCTACCAGGTGGATGCCGACGAGGCCATCTCGGCCAAGGTGCAAGGGGTAACGCCGGAATTTATCGCCAAGGTGCGGAGTCATGGATTTAAGGACCTGACACTCGACCAGCTGATCGCGCTCAAGGTGACCGGCGCTGTTGACGCCGAGAAATAATTCCGGGGGAGGAATCCTATGGATCGCCGCGAAGCACTGATTGCCTACATCCTGGTGGCCTGCGCGCTTTTGTTCGGGTTGGTGTCGCGAGCAGAAGACACCCTGGGTGGGAGTTGGACCCTGCATCGTTCGGATGAACCCGGGATGGTGGAGTTCTCGCTGATCCATCAGCAGCACGGTCACTCTTCGAGCCACGAGTCGGCGTGGCCGCTTACGGCGCTGGTTGGACTCGACATCACCCGGCCGGGAAAGCAGGAAGTGAAGTTCACCATCACACGCGATGCCGGGCGTTTTGACTGCCAAGGCTACCTGCAAAACGGCGAGGGCGCCGGGGTCTTCCACTTTCAAGCGGACGCAAAGTTCATACCGGAGATGAATGCCCTGGGATTTACCGGAATCGATGAAGAGAAGCAGTTCACCCTGGCGGTCATGAACGTAAGCCTGAATTTCGCGAGGGAGATGCAGAGTGAGCACCTCGAGGGGTTGGACGCTGACAAACTGATCGCTTTTCGCGTTTTCAACGTCAATTCCGCGTTTATTCATGAATTGCGAAACGCCGGCATCAGGGCCACGGATTGCGACAAGCTGGTGGCGTTGCGCATTCACGGGGTCACCCCGGAAATGGTGCGGTTGCTGCGCCAAGCGGGGTATCAAGCGGACGAAGACCAACTGATTGCCCTGCGCATCCATGGAGCCACGCCGGAGTGGATCGAGCAGTTACAGAAGGAAGGCTACCAGCAGGTAGGGCTCGATGAATTGATTGCCTTCCGAATCCACGGCGTGTCGCCAGAGTTCATACGGAAATTGCAATCGCTCGGATATCGACATCCCGAGCCCGAGCAACTGATCGCCATGCGGATTCATGGAGTAACGCCGGAATATATCGACGCCTTAAAGTCCCGCGGAATGCAAAACCTCAGTGTGGATCAACTGGTGAGCCTGAGAATTCAAGGAATCGATTGATCGATCAGGACTACCAGTACCCGGTAAGTTCCTAGTACCGCCCTGGTACTGATATGTCACATCTTTTCATTGCTCTGCAGGATTCAATTGCGTAGAATTCATTCCCGCCCCAGACTGAGTCAGATTTCTGTGCGTTCGGTTGTGACCGATGAACCAGCAGTTCCTACAGTATTTTGGGCTTCGAAAAAATCCCTTTCACGTCTCGCCGGACCCGCGGTGCTTCTACTCCACCTCGGCCAGCGACGGGGCGCTCGGCCAGCTGGTGTTTGGGATTGAATCGCGCCAGGGCGTCATGGTGCTGACCGGAGGCCCCGGGACCGGCAAGACCACGATTCTGCACTACCTGCTCGAATGGCTGCGCCAGCAAGGATACTCAACTTCCTACGTCTTCCATTCCCAGGTCTCATCGGCGGAGTTGCTGGAACTTATCGTGCACGACTTCGGGATCAGCTGCCCGTCGCACGCCAAGTGTGACCTGCTCAAGGCCTTGCACAACTGGCTGCTGTCCCGCTACCGAGCAGGAGACTGCCCGGTGATTCTTATTGACGAAGCGCAGGCCCTGTCGCACGAAGCACTCGACGAGCTTCGCATGTTGCTGAACCTGGAAGTTCCCGGAGGAAAGCTGGTTCAGGTGGTTCTGGCGGGCCAGCCGAAACTGAACAAGAAACTGCGCCACCGGGATCTGCTGCAGTTGCGCCAACGGGTTGTTTTCCACTGCAAGCTTCCGCGACTCACCCGCGAAGAGACTTCCGGATATATCAACGCGCGTTTGGCGACGGCCGGGATATCCAATCTGGCGTTGTTCCCCGGCGAGAGCATCGAAGAGATCTTTCGCTATTCGAGGGGAACACCGCGTGTGATCAACCTGTTGTGCGAGCACGGGCTGCTGGCCGCGTACTCCGGGCAACGTGACTCAATTTCGCCAGCAGATATCCACAGAATCGCACGACAATTTGACTTTGGCGAAAGGATAGAGCCGTCTGCGGATTCGCCCGCGGCCGAGTCGTTCGGTGGGTTGGCGGCGTTCCCTCAGCTCGAACTGCTGGCCGAGCCAGCTCCGCTTCCGGCGCGAGAACCCTCCTGGCTCGAAGCCCTTGCACCTGCGGATCTCGCACTGCCCGCCCTGCCCCAGCCGAGTGTCAGGACGGTGCGGCGCCGCATATCGCGGCCGACTCCCCCTTTCCTTCTCTACCTTCGGGGAGTACAGGGTTCGTTCGCGAAAGATTGCCAAGAGCTGGTGCGACCCGTGAAGACGTGGCTGAAAGGTCCACTGCGTGCGATCGCCAGAAACTCTCAGGCCACCGGGCAATCGGCGATTGCCGCCGTTTCGAATTGGCTGCGCCAGCCCACTCGTAGCGGCGGAATGGTGGCTCAGCGTCCCCGCGCTTCCTCCGTCGCGCCCAAACATTTCTAAACACCGCCCCACGCGCCGGCCCTGGCGCGCTCTCGCCTAAAATTTGAGAACGGCTGTCTCGACTGCGGTGCTATGCTTTTTTTGCGCACTTATTCCCTTTCCGAGGTGTTTCGAAAATGAACTATCGTCCATTGGGACGCACGGGTTGGAAGGTCTCTGAGGTTAGCTTTGGCGCCTGGGCCATCGGAGGTTCCTGGGGAAATGTATCCGACGCAGATTCGCTCGAAGCGCTCAACAAAGCCATCGATTCCGGCGTGAATTTTATCGATACCGCGGACGTATACGGCGACGGTCACAGCGAACGCCTGATTGCCACGTTGAAGAAGAACCGGAAGGAAGAGATCATCGTGGCCACCAAGGCTGGGCGCAGACTGCCAAAACAGACTGTCGAGGGCTACAGCCGGGAAAATCTGACCACCTGGATCCACGACAGCCTGCGCAACCTGTCGACGGACAGCATCGACCTGCTGCAATTGCACTGCCCGCCCGCGGCGCTCTACGATCGCGCGGAAATTTACGGAATTCTGGACGATTTTGTGAAAGCCGGAAAACTGAGGTTTTACGGGGTCAGCGTGCAGGACGTCAATGAGGCGCTCCAGGCCATGGAGCATCCCAATGTGCAAACGGTGCAGATCATTTTCAACTGTTTCCGGTTGCGTCCGGCGGATGTATTTTTCCCGCGAGCCAAAGAAAAGCGTGTCGGAATCCTGGCGCGCGTGCCCCTGGCCAGCGGCTTGCTCACGGGTAAGTTGAAGGCCGATTCTACGTTCGCCGCGGACGATCACAGACGATTCAACCTTCACGGCGAATCATTTGACGTGGGAGAAACTTTCTCAGGCGTGGACTACCACACCGGACTGGCGGCCGTGGAACAGTTGCGCGCGCTGCTGCCTTCCGGGGTGACCTTACCGCAGTTTGCCTTGCGCTGGATCTTGATGTTTGATGCGGTGACCTGTGCCATACCGGGAGGCAAGCGTCCGGAGCAGGTGGCGGAAAATTGCGCCGCCTCTGACCTGTCACCGCTTTCGGTTAAGGCCATGGCGGCCGTGCAGCATATCTATGACGAAAAGTTCCGTGCGCAGCTGCATCATCGCTGGTAGCGGCCCCGAGCGGGGTTCAAGCGAAATATTTCTTGAGACCATCCCAATAGTGTTCTTTCCATCCCTCGCTCAAGTGGTCGAAATCGCCCTCCGGGAAACCGGTGTGATCGAGAACGACTCTGGTGTGGGTGGCCTCGGGCTTCAGTTCGAAGCGGACGACCGAATAGACTCCCGGATCCCAGTGGGTGGGGCGCCAGGCCTGGACGACGCGGATGCCCGGAATCAGCTCAACGTTGCGCCCGACGATTAATCCGCCAAACAGGGCGAAAGCGCCGCCTGCTTTCGGATCGATTTCCGCCGCCAAGCCGGTGCAGGCGGCGAACTGTTTTGAGTCCAGGAGCACTTCATAGACGCGCTCGGGTGTGGCTTCGAGATCGACTTCCTGATGAAGCGATGTGCGGGATTGATTTGCCGGGGTCGAGGGTGCTGCCTTCATGGACTGTGGCGCAGAATTTCCCCATACCGCGGACCCCGTGGCCAGCGCTCCGAGCGCAACAGCGAGGCCGCTCACGAGTCCCCGTCGGGCAGCTCTATCCTGCTCGGTCAAGGGAAGCTTGGTCGGTTTCATCCGTTCTCTCCTTGTCGCTTCGTTCCGACCAGCGGACAGCCGCACGGCTCGCATAAATGACCTGGGGTTAAAACGAAGGTTGCCGCCGGACCGTCGCCGGGGGATTCGGTTCACCGCACGCTCAACTGCCCGGTTCCGACATGCGCGCGCAGCCGGTACTTGCCGCTTGTATCGCGGGAGATCGAGCGGAACAGGCCCCCCTTGGAGTCGCCAAAAATCTCGGCGTCCACCTGGCCGGCATTGACGGACATGTCCACGTGACCGTACTCCTCGGGCTTGTCGACGGAGATGGTTAATTGCCCGGCGTGCAGATCAAAATCCTTATTGCCAATGACATCCTGGACACTGACATCACCGGCGAATATTCGCGCCGTCAGATCCGAGTTTTTCGGCACGTGAATGATGATTTCCATTTCGCTTTTCGGGCCGCCGGTGAGGAAAAGTTCGGCGACGTTGTTCGAGACGGAAAGGCGCCCCTTAACATCCTGTATCTTGTCTGCATTCTTGCCGGCCAGATCAACGGTGATCTTATTATCGTCCGAACCCACGATCAGAATTTCTCCGGATCGGACGTGCAGGTGCAGCGGGGTATTCGAAGGGCACTCGAACTCCATGTGCGGCTTGCCGGAAAGGACCACCTCCGACTTGGTGTTTGAAAAAAGGGCCGGGGCCACCAGGCCGAGCAGGGCCAACGTGAAGACGGAACGCTTCATAGAAACACCTCCCCCTGTCTTGAGCATGATACGCACGGGGGAGTGAAAAAGTTCTTTAAAATTAGGGACTAGTACCTCGATCTCGGTCGCCACCGGCCCGCACACGACCAGGGCGCGAGAGATCAGTTGCCGCTGATTTTGGGAAGATTCCAGTGCTCCCAGACGCTGATGACGCGCAAGAGAAAGCAGACCAGGCCCCCGCTGAGGGCGGCTACCACAGGGCTGCATTTGAGCTTGCCTGCCAGGATCATGACCACGGCCCCGGCCAAGGCTGCGGTGGCGTAAACGTCTGCCTCCAGGACTCTCGGAGTGCGCGCCAGAAAGAGATCGCGGATCGTCCCGCCGCCAACCGCCGTGACCGTTCCGAGCAACACGGCGATGAACGGATGCATTTTGTGGAGCAGGGCTTTTTCCGTTCCGGCGATGGCAAAGAGCGACAAACCGGCCGCATCGAGTACCATGATGGGATTCGGCGGCAACTGCTGGACAAAGCGGTGCAGGAAGAAAACCAAGGCGCCGCCAGAGAAAGCCACGGCCGCATACCTCCAGTCGCGGAGTGCGGCAGGCGGGACGTAGCCGATCAGGAGATCACGGACGATTCCGCCGCCGAGCGCGGTAGCGAAGGCCAATACCAGCAAACCAAGCAGGTCGAGATTCCCGCCGATGGCAGCGCTCGAACCTTCGACGGCGAACAGGAGCGTGCCCGCCATATCCGCTGCAAACAGGATTTTGTCGCCATCGAGTCTCATGCCGAAAAACCTCAAAAAATAGAATGGACAGTGTACCCCCGGTGGCATCGATGGATGAAGTAGAAGTAATCTGCTTCTGTACATCCTGGGTGAGCTCGGATTTGCGATCAACCATGCGGTGCAAGCGGAGGCAAGTTGTTTCAGGAGATGACCATGAAGGAACCGATCCGCTGTGGCGAAGGGATACCCGTTCTCGAAAGCGAACGATTGCGACTGCGGGGACATCGGCCCGGCGATTTTGAGGATAGCGTGACACTTTGGGCGGATGAGCGAGTGACGCGCTACATCGGAGGCAAACCGTTCAGCAGAGAAGAGGTTTGGGCACGACTGCTGCGGTATGCCGGGCATTGGGCGTGGCTCGGCTACGGATACTGGGTCGTCGAGGAAAAAAGCTCGGGAATGTATATCGGCGAAGTGGGCTATGCAAACCACCGGCGCGACCTTCAGCCGCAGCTGCCGGACATGCCTGAGTTGGGCTGGGTGCTGGCAACCCGCGCCCAGGGTAGAGGGTACGCGACGGAAGCCGTGCGCACGGCAATGAAC
Organism: Candidatus Acidiferrales bacterium; assembly: GCA_963842585.1. Classification (GTDB taxonomy): domain Bacteria; phylum Acidobacteriota; class Terriglobia; order Acidiferrales; family UBA7541; genus Acidiferrum. Next base: position 863,551 of record CAWJHG010000002.1, on the reverse strand, counting down.
TGGGGAGAGGTGCGGTTCGGAAACCAAAAGACTTTCTGCATGATCGACCCGGGGAATTTGCCCTCCATTCGCGTGGCCCAAAAATGCGGGTTTCGGGAGACCTTCCGCACCACCTATAAGAATGAGCCAACCGTGGTGTTCCTGCGCTGAGGGAAGAACAGGGTCACGAGACCGGGCAAATCTGCGAAAATTGAACAGTTATGGTGACAAGAGCAGAGCTCCAGCAGGCAGTCGAGATCCTTCGTGCCGGGGGACTGGTGGTGTTCCCGACAGAGACGGTGTACGGCCTCGGGGCGAATGCGTTGGATCAGGCCGCGGTGCAAAAGATCTACGCGCTCAAAGGGCGGCCGGCAACAAGTCCGCTGATCGTGCATGTTGGGAGCATCGAGCAAGCCCGGGCGCTGGCGCTCGATTGGCCAGAAGAGGCGGAAAGACTGGCGCGCGAATACTGGCCGGGGCCACTCACACTGGTAGTCCCGAAGAAACCGGTGGTTCCTGACGAGGTGACGGCGGGGCTCGGGACCGTCGGGCTACGGATGCCGCGACACCCCGTCGCGCTCGAATTGCTGCGAGCCGCGCGGTTGCCCATAGCGGCACCAAGCGCCAACCGGTTTACGCAGCTCTCTCCGACCACGGCAGAACACGTTCGCCAGGCGTTCGGGAACGAAACGCCCTTTTTGCTCGATGGCGGGCCCTGTGAAGTCGGCCTGGAATCGACCGTGATTGCGGTCCTCAAAGAGGGGCTCGAAGTGCTGCGCCCTGGCATGGCCGTAATCGAGGATGCAGCGGTAGCAACAGGGCTGCCGGAACAGGCGCACCGGGCTCCCGGTCAGCATGTCAAACACTACAGCCCCCGGACGCGGGTACTTCTCGTGAGCAACGGTCGGCTGCCCGTGCAGGGCCGAGGCGCCTATCTGTGGATCGCCGAGGAAGCCCGTGCGGCGCGAACGATCCGTATGCCGAAGCAAGCAGAGATATACGCCGCGCAACTTTACCGCCAGCTGCACGAACTGGACCGCGAGGGACTGGATTGGATCGCGGTGGAACTGCCCCCGGAGGGGCTCGCATGGGCGGCCATCCGGGACCGGTTGACCCGTGCGGCGTACTGGGAGTAGGGGCGGGACCGGTACGAAAAAGTGAGCGGACGAAAACGGGCAGAAAAGTTACAATCGAGCGCCACCATCGGCAGGGGAGGATTCCATGCAGCAACCGTCCTGGGTTCGTACTGCGCTTCTATTGGGGCTGCTGCTCGCAGCTGCGATCATGGCCTTCAGCATCCTCGGGCATGCGCGAGCACAAAGCATGGCACCAGCCGATAAGCCCTTTGTGGTTGAGTATTACTACAAGACCAAGTGGGGTCACGCCGAAGAGTTCCTAACCCTATTCAAGAAAAACCATTATCCGGTACTGAAAAAGGAAGTGGAAATGGGACGGATGCTGAAGGTATCCGCGGTCGCGCCGGTCTACCACACGACCGAGGACGGGCGCTGGGATTACCGGGTGACGATTGTTTACAAGAATGCGGCAGTGGCCCACGACGGCTATGATTCCGCACCCCTGCTGAAGCAGCTTTTTCCGGATCAGGAGACCTACAAGAAGGAAGAGCAGCGGCGTTTTGAGATCTTGGAAGCGCACTGGGACTTGCCGGTCAAAGATGTGGATCTCGACGCCAGGTAGCAACCGGAGAGGCTCCCGCCACGACAGAGTGCCTTTGCTTTGAGAGTCTCCGGCTGGCCTTTTTCGATTTGCATCGAAGCAACCTCCCGACGACCGGAAGGAAGCGCCTAAACTTCTCCCTTCTCTGGAATTCGGATCAGAGATTGTCCAGAAAGAATTGGGTGACGCGGGTCCAGACCATTTTGCTGGCCGGCGGGTCGCTGACGCCGTGGCCGCGTCCGGGCACAGCGATGACTTCGGCATATTTTCCGTCGCGAATCATGTCATCCACGAGGGCCAGGGTGTTCAGATAGTGCACATTGTCGTCACCAGTGCCATGGGCGATGAGCAACTTCCCTTTCAGCTTCGCTGCATCCTCAACCGGGGAAGAATCCTTGTAGCTTTCGGCGTGTTTTTGCGGCAAGCCGATGTAGCGTTCGGTGTAGATGGAATCGTAGTAATGCCAGTCCGTGACCGGACCGCCGGCGAAGCCGGCCTTGAAAACGTCGGGGGCGCTGAACATGGCGCGCAGTGTCATGTGGCCGCCGTAGCTCCAGCCCCAAATGCCGATGCGGTTCCCGTCGACCCAAGGCTGTTCGAGGAGCCAGGCGATGCCGTCGCGCTGGTCGGATAGCTCCTGCGCACCGAAGCGGTAGTGAATGGGCTCTTCGAACAGATGCCCGCGCCCGGCCGAGCCGCGATTATCCAGGGCGAAAATGAGGTAGCCCTGCTGCGCCATCATCTGATGCCACAAAAAGGTGGCTCCTCCCCAACCATTGACTACGACCTGAGCGTGCGGCCCGCCATAGGTGTAGACCAGCAGGGGATATTTCTTGGCCGGGTCAAAATTCGGCGGCTTGATCAGGAAGCAGTTGAGGGCCACGCCGTCGTGGGACTTTACAGAGAAGAATTCAACCGGCGAGAGATGAAATTCTCTGAGCGCTTCGACCTTGTTTTCGTTGAGCGTCGCGGTTTTCCTGCCGTCCACACGATAGATGGACTGGTGCGGAGGGGTGGTAACATTCGAGTAGGTGTCCAGGTAAAAATTCGCGCCGGGCGCGAGATCCACCGTGTGCATGCCATCTTCCTTTGTAATCCGCGCGAAGCCGGAGCCATTCAAACCTACGCGGTAGAAGTGGCGCTCCATCGGTGATTTTTCCGTGGAGGTGAAATAGACGACGCCTTTCGTTTCGTCAACGCCATCGACATGACTGACTTCCCAGTCGCCCCGGGTCAGCTGCGCCAACTCCTTTCCGTCAAGGTTGTACAGGTATAAATGGCGGTAACCGGTGCGCTCGCTCGACCACAGGAAGCGCTTGCCGTCCTCGAAGAACCGGAGATCGTTGGAAACGTTGATCCAGTACTGATCCTTTTCGTTGAGCAAGAGGGAGGATTTTCCCGAGGTGGAATCCGCGAGCAGAAGGTCGAGCTCGGTCTGTTCACGGTTCAGGCGCTGAACGGCGAGGTGCCGGGAATCGGGGAGCCAGCTGACGCGCGGAATGTAAATGTCCGTATTCGCGCCGGTGTCCATGACCCGGTGCTCACCGCCCGTGAGCGACCCGACAAGCACGCGAACCACGGGGTTGTCGCCGCCTGCAACCGGGTAGCGCTGCATGTCGGCTTCGCCGGTAAAGGATGCAAAATCGACGATGGGAAACTGCGTGACCTTGCGCTCGTCCATCTCGAGATAGGCGATCGAAGCGGAGTCCGGCGCCCACCAGTAGGCCGAATAGATCTCCAGTTCTTCGGGATACACCCAATCGAGTTCGCCCTTGCGAAGCTCTTCGCTCCCGCCTGTGGTGAACGCGCTTTCCCGGCCATCGGCGATGCGCACCAGCCAGATGTTGTGGCCGCGGAGGAAACTCACATACTTGCCGTCGGGTGAGATTTTTACATCCGACAGCCCTTCTTTGCCGGAAACAAGGCTTCGACCGGTGTGCGTCGTCAGATCGAACCAGGCGAGTGCCCGAGGACCTTCGAAAAGGAGGGCTGCGCCCCCGGGGGCCCATTGATACTGGGAGGGAACGTGGCGACCCGCACCGGTAGCCTGCGATTGCCTGTCGGGGGGAGCCGGCAGGATGGTTTCGAGCTGGTCGGATGAGATCAGCAAGGAGCGTTCCCCCGAGGAAGGATCGAGTGCCCACAACTCGGTCCGGGCATCTTTGCCGCTGCCATCGCTGTCGAGGAAGGTGATCTTTTTGCCGTCGGGCGTCCAGGCCAGGCCCCGCGTGAGTCGTCCGCTGAGGCTGGGCTGAGAGAAAATGCGATCTACGGTCAGTTCCCCGGCTGGCGCTGCCGGCACCGCCGGTTTTTTCTGAGCGGATGCGAGTGGCCCGGTGGTCAGGGCGCAGAGCAAAAAAGCCAGCCACGTCGTGCCGTGAACGAAGCGGTGAATCCGCATAGAGCCTCCAGGAAAAAAAGCGCATCCATCCGTTCGCTCTCTCGGCGACAAGCTCGATCCTCGAACCTCGTCGATCGTCAAGTGGACATTTGATTCGGCACTCGTAGAGCGAGCGGAATTGCACTCTGCTAGAAAACCGGGTTAACCGGGGGGCCAGCGAAAATTGCGGCCGCCGAGCAGGTGCAGGTGCAGGTGAAATACGGACTGGCCGGCTCCGCTGCCGTTGTTGAAGACCGTGCGGTAGCCGGAAAGCAGATTGCGCTCCCCGGCCAGTTTGGCGGCAACCAGTTGAAGCTTGCCAAGAATGGCCTGCTCGGCAGAGGAAGCGTCATGCAAAGCGGCAAAGTGCTTGCGTGGGCAGATCAGGATGTGCGTGGGCGCCTGCGGAGAGATGTCCTCGAAAGCAAAAACGTCCTCGTCTTCATAGACCAGTTTCGCAGGGATTTTCTTGGCGCCGATCTTGCAGAACAGGCAGTTCTCGTCCATCAATTGGCTCCTGTCGTTTTGGGCTCATCCAGTCGCACGACAAACGGCGTGAAGCCTTCCTTGGCACGCAACTGCTCGCCAAAACCGTGAGCTGCCTCTTCGCCGGAAATTTTGCCGACGCGCACGCGGTAGAAGGTGCCGTCCGGAGAATCATACTGCTGAATAAAGATGGGAGTGTAGGAGGAACTGAGACGGTCGCGGAGGCGCTCGGCATTGCTGCGGTCGCGGAACGCCCCCACCTGCACGGTAAAGAAGCCCGCAGTCACATCCACGTTGCCGAGCACTTCCAGGCGCACCGGGACCACTCCGGGACCGACGGATTCGATTTCCTGCGCGGCCGCCAGGGAAAGATCGATGATCCGATTGTCGACGAAGGGGCCGCGGTCGGTGATGCGAACGGTGGTGATCTTTCCGTTGTTCAGATTGGTGACCCGCACCATGGTTTCAAAGGGCAACGTGCGGTGCGCTGCGGTCAGCTTGTGCATATCGTAGATTTCCCCGTTCGAGGAATGACGGCCGTTGAAGGGATTGCCGTACCAGGAGGCCTTGCCCTCCTCGGTGTAGCCGACCGGCGCGGGCGGGGGAGGATTTTTGGGACGCCTCGCGGACGCAGTACTGGTGGCCTTGTTGGGGCCCTCTGCCGTGGCTTCGGGCGCGGCCGATGGCGGTGCGGGAGGTGCCGAGGCAACCGGGCGTTTGGCGGCGCAACCGATGGTGGAAACGCCCAGGCAAATGGAGGCGGCAAGGAGTGGAAGCCGGGAGCGGGTCACGATTTGGGTTGCTGCGGGTTGTTTGGATTGCGGGCAGCAACGCGGGATTCCAGCTTCCGTGAAGCTTCCGCCAGTTTTTCGGCGACCTCGCGGAGAAATTGCGCGGTGCGTTTTTCGGTCTCCGGCGCGACCTCGTCTTCCACATACTTGCGCAGACGGGTAAGTTCTTCATCGAGACGGCGGCCCAGTTCTTCAAATTTGTCCATAAGCTCCTCGCGCCGGAATGCGGGGCGCGTTTCCGGTATTATAGGAACGCGACAAAGAGGCTGCAAGGAGGAGTGTTGGCCCTTCCCTATCAGTGGCAAATGCGCCTGGAGCGCCTGAAGCAGATGTTTGGCGGAATGTTTGGCCGAGGAGGCGAACGGCGGCCGCAACTGTGCCCGGCCTGCGGAGCGCTGGTGGGCATCAGCGCGACGCGCTGCCACGAGTGTGGCACCAATCTGCGGTTTGGATTGGCCGCCTGGAGTAAGGGGCTCAGCGAGTTTTTTGGCGGACATGCGCCGGTGACCACGGCGCTGCTGATCGTAAATGCGGTGATGTTCGGACTCAGCTGGATCGTGACGGTGAAGAGCGGAGAGGGCAGCGGAATTGGCCTGTTCAGTGGCATCGGAAGCACGGCTCTCGAGCGGTTGGGGGCCAGCAACCCCTACGCGATTCTGGCCCTGCATCAATGGTATCGCCTGGTCACGGCGATGTTTCTGCATCTCGGGATACTGCACATCGGGTTCAACATGATGGTCTTGCTCGATATTGGCCCCGTTGTGGAGGAGTTATACGGTTCTGCCCGCTATCTGTTCGTGTACATATGCACGGGCGTGGTGGGTTTTGCCATGAGCATGTGGTTTCATCCTGCCGCGGGAGCCAGCGGAGCCTTGATGGGTCTGATCGGCGTGTTGATCGCCGTGACCACCAAGAGGAGCAGCATGGAGGCCAAAGCCCTCCGGTCGCGACTGATCTCCTGGGTCCTGACCATCTTCCTGCTCGGATTCTTTATGGGGGCAGACAATATCGCGCACTTCGGCGGCCTGGCGTGCGGGTTTATTCTCGGTAAAGTCATGCCCGACCACGAACCCCGGGACGCCAGCGAGCGATCCAGGGCCTATCTGCTCGGGTGGATTGCGGGCACCTTCACCGTGGCAAGTTTCGTTTTCATGTTCCTCCATTTCAATGACCCGCTGCGGTGAACCAGACAAACGCGATAGAGGCGAGCACAGGGGGCGCGAACGCGGGACGAAGGTCGGCGAAAGCCGGCCTTTTGTTTTAGGAGGAGTGCAGGCGGCGGGCGACGGCGAACGCGTAGTGAAAACCGGAAACAACCACAAAAGCTGCAACCAAATAAGACAGGTAGTGGATGAACAGGGGAGCGCGATCATTCGGGTAGGCGGCGGCAAAGACCACGAAGAAGACCAGTGCGATCTCAAAGAGCGTGGTGGCCTTGCCGAGCAAGCTCGGGGGGAACGGCCGGTACCCTTGGACAATAAGGATGACGGCCGCGACAACGAGCAACAGAACATCGCGGCTGATGACCATCATGGTAAGCCACCAGCCGATTTTCTTGGCCATGGCTAGGACGATGAAGGAGGAGGACAGCAGCAGTTTATCGGCGATGGGATCGAGATAGGCGCCGAGGGCCGATTTCTGGTGCAGTCGGCGGGCCAGATAGCCGTCGATCGCGTCGGTGAGCGCAACGAAAACGAGAACAAAAAGCGCCCAATCGTATTTTTCGTAAAGAATGAGAATCAGAAAAAACGGCAGGAAGCCGAGGCGAAGCAGGGTGATCTGATTGGGTACGGTCCAGATGCGGGCTTTCATTGCAGAAAGAATAGCTTAAATCAGGCGAATTGGGCGAGGTAGTCGACGAGCGAACGGCCAATCTTGCGCTGGAAGATTTCGGCCATGCTCGGGATTGCGCCCGAGGGCTCGTCGAGGGAAATCCGCTCAACACGGGTCATGGGAAAGAAGACGGTCGGAAGGCCCACGCGCTCAGCGTCCAGCTGATTGATCTGGCTGACAAAGTGATCGAAGGAGTTGAGGTCGATGCCGCGGATGGTGACGCCGCTCGGGTTGATTTCGACCAGGATGCCCCAGACTTTTTCCTTGGGGGTGTGCAAGCTGACAATGACGATGGAGTTGGGGTTCATGGGAGCCTTTTGAGAGGTACCTGCTGTCATTTTACCGCATAGGAAATGGGACGTGCCGGAGATGGCTGTGAGGATGACCAATCAGTAGCGCAGGCCGCGGACTTCTGGGAGGGGGCCAAGGAAAACAAAGCCGGGGGCGAAAATCAGAATCGGTAGAGCAAACACGAAACAAGGAGTGCTCGGCCAGGGATTCCTCAAAGTTCACGGCTTCCCGACCAAAGCAAGTGGTGGCGGTCTACAACGAGACGATCATGGTGGCGGGACCGCCCGAGGGGAGCAGCAGCCTTGGTTCGGTGAGGGCCTGGACCTCGTCGAGGGTGGTATCGGGGGCGATTTCACGAAGCAGCAGGCCATCGGGGGTCACGTCGATGAAGGCGAGCTCGGTGACGATATGATCGACGACTTCGACACCGGTGAGAGGCAAGGTGCATTTTTTCAGGATTTTCGGTTGACCGTCCCGGGTGGCGTGTTCCATGGCAATGAAAACGCGCTTCGCTCCGGCGACGAGGTCCATGGCTCCGCCCATCCCTTTGAGCATCTTTCCCGGGATGGCCCAATTGGCGAGAGTTCCCTTTTCGTCGACTTGAAGCGCGCCGAGAACCGTGAGGTCGACATGGCCGCCGCGAATCATGGCGAAGGAATCGGCAGAAGAAAAATAGACGGTGCCGGGGATCTCGGTGACGGTTTCCTTGCCGGCATTGATCAGATCGGGATCGACTTCGGAGGCGAGCGGATAGGGGCCGACGCCGAGCATGCCGTTTTCCGACTGCAGGATGACATCCATGCCTTGGGGAACGTAGTTGGCGACCATCGTGGGCATGCCGATACCGAGATTCACGTAGTAACCGTCCCTCAGTTCGAGGGCGATGCGGCGGGCGATGCGTTCGCGCTTTTGGTCGTCCCCGAGGGCCATGAGCTGTTCTCCGTTTTCAACCAAACGCCGGGAGTCAAACCGAAGCAGGCCGATCGACAGACCGGCCGCTACAGCTGCCGCACGATACGTTTTTCGATGCGCTTGACATAATTGCTGCCTTGGAAAATGGCGTCAATGAAAATGCCGGGCGTGTGGACCTGGTCGGGCGGGAGCTGGCCGGGCTCGACCAGCTGTTCCACCTCCGCGATGACGTAATCGGCCGCGGTGGCCATCATGGGATTAAAATTGCGCGCGGTTTTTCGGTACAGGAGATTGCCCATACGGTCGCCCTTCCAGGCTTTGACAAAGGCGAAATCGCCGCGGAGGGCGCGTTCGAGGACGTACGGGCGGCCATCGAATTCGCGGGTCTCTTTTCCCTCGGCGACCATGGTGCCGCAGCCCGTCGGCGTATAAAACGCGGGGATCCCGGCCCCGCCCGCGCGCAGCCGCTCGGCGAGCGTGCCCTGCGGATTTAACTCCACCTGCAATTGACCGTTGAGGACCAGGCGTTCGAAGAGTTTGTTCTCCCCGACGTAGCTCGAGATCATCTTCCGTACCTGGCCGTTTTGCAGCAGCAAGCCGATGCCGAAATCGTCGACGCCGGCGTTGTTGCTGACAAGGGTGAGATCCCTCGTGCCTCTACGCCGCACCGCTTCAATGAGATTTTCAGGAATGCCGCACAGGCCGAAGCCGCCCATGAGAATGGTCATGCCATCGCGAAGATTCGAGAGACCAGCGTCGGGCGAGGGGATGCGTTTGTCCATGGAGCGTTCCCGCGAAGTGTACCGCAGTTCGCGGAGGGCTGGAAAGAGACGGGCGTCAGGACAGACTGCGGAGGAGTTTGTAAAGTTCGTTGGCGGCGTCGAAGTCCGCTTCGAGATCGCGGGAGCCGAGACGCTCGCGAAGATCGTCGAGGCGTCGGGCGAGAAGATCAAGCGCCGCGGAAAGAACTTCCCGATTGGTGAGGACGATGTCGCGCCAGGTGCCGTATGGGCTGCCGGCGAGGCGCAGGGTGTCACGAAGACCGGGACCGGCCAATGTGATGGGCAAGCCGTTTTCATCCAGGCGATCGTAGAGGAACGAGGCCAGGGCGACGGCGGCGAGTTGCGGAAGGTGCGAGGCCAGGCCGACGGCGTAGTCGTGCTGCCGGGCGCCGAGCCACACCGGTCGCGCGCCAATCTTCTCCAATATTTTCACGAAGGCGGCGACCCGGGGATCGTGGGTGTCGTCGGCTTCTCCAATCAGTGCATACGTGGCCTTATCGAAGAGGTTCGCATCGGCATGCGCAAAACCGGACAGTTCGCGGCCGGCCATGGGGTGGCCACCGAGAAAGACCGGGCCGATCTCTTCGACGAAGAGTTCGGAGGCCGCTTGCCAGATGCGCTGCTTGGTGCTTCCGGCGTCGGTGACCAGAGCATGGGGCGGCGCATGCTGGGCGAGTTCGGGCAGAAGATCCAGGGTGTGACCGATGGGCAGCGCAACGTAAATGAGGTCCGCTCGTCGAATGGCGGGTTCGAGCGATTCGAAGTAGCCTTCGTCAATGGCTCCGGACTTGCGCGCTTCCAGAATCACTTCGGCGCGGTCCCAGCCAACGATGTGTATATCCGGCGTGTGCTTGCGGAGGGCTCGGGCGAAGGAGCCGCCGATAAGGCCGGTACCGAGGATGGTGACGCGTTGGAGGAGATGAGGCATCGCTAGCCGGTAGCCGACAGTCTACCGTTGATCGCCAAGCTGTAAAGAAGAGAAAGAAGGATTCCGACCGACGGCGGTTGCGGTCGCTGCGCCTCGGGAGGTACGGGTCGCGGAGAACGGCGAGCGGATGGCTGGGGGCGGAGGAGCATGGGCATCAGGTGAGGTGGCGGTGGACGGCGGGCGCGATGATGCGCACTTCGTCCATGAGCTGGGAAAACTCGCCGGGGGTCAGCGATTGCGCGCCATCGGAAAGAGCGTGATCCGGGTCGTTGTGGACTTCGATGAGCAGGCCGTCGGCCCCAGCGGCAACCGCCGCACGGGCCATCGGGGGAACTTTGTCACGGCGTCCCGTCCCGTGCGAAGGATCGGCAACGATGGGCAGATGGGAGAGCTTCTTGATGACCGGGATAGCGGCAATGTCCAGGGTGTTGCGCAGATAGGTTTCGAAAGTACGGATGCCGCGCTCGCAGAGGACCACGTTGTAATTTCCACCCGCGAGAATGTACTCCGCACTGAGCAGCAGTTCCTCGATGGTGGCGGACATGCCGCGCTTGAGAAGGACGGGCTTCTGGACCTCGCCGAGGGCCCGCAGGAGGAAGTAGTTTTGCATGTTGCGGGCACCCACCTGGAACATGTCAACGTAATTGCCCATCATTTGAATCTGCGAAGGGTCCATCACTTCGCTGACGACAAAGAGCTTGTACTTGTCGGCGGCGGCGCGCATGAGCTGCAGGCCCTTCTCGCCGAGGCCCTGGAAGGCATAAGGCGAAGTGCGCGGCTTGAAGGCACCGGCACGAAGAATCTTGGCGCCGGACTCGGAGACGGCCTGGGCGACGGCATGGATTTGTTCGGCGGACTCAACCGAGCAGGGACCGGCAGCGACGACCAGCTCTTTCCCGCCGATGGTGACGCCACGGCCAAGATCGACAATGGTGCCTTCCGGCCGAAACTGACGGCTAGCCAGCTTGAAAGGCTGGGTGATGCGAACGACTTCCCGCACGCCTTCGAGGAGCTCGAAATCGCGATGATCGAAGTCGCGATGGACGCCCACGGCGCCGAGAACGGTATGCGAGGCGCCGGTCGAGCGGTGCACGTCAAACCCGCTGCCGACAATGCGGTCGATGACGCGCTGGATCTGCTCGTCGGTAGCGCCCTCTTGCATGACAATGACCATGGTTAATCCTCTATATCCAAAAAAATTCGAGAGTGAAAATGCGTCCGTTCTCTTTCAGGCTCCGGGCGAGCAGCAAACGGCGGCGATACCAGCTCGAACTCATTCCGTCTCCTTGCCCTCGGAGGATTGCTCTTTGCGCATGGCGAGACGTTCGGCGGAACGTGCCTCATCGATGATGCGCTCAAAAAGGCGACGAATGGCGGCATCCTTCAGCGGCCCCTGGTTATTTCGTTCGGCGTTCGCCAGGACCTCCTGCTCGCGGGCGGGCTGGTAGAGCGGAATGTGCGACTGTTGCTTGAGGTGACCAATCTCGAGAGCGCACTTGCAGCGTTCGTTGAGGAGGTCGACGAGTTGCTTGTCGATTTCGTCCATGCGGCGGCGCCAGTCAGAGATGTTCATGGAGTGGCCTCGCGGCGAGATAGGCCGAGGCGGCCGGCTGCTTTGAGTTTTTGAACGCGGTCGCGAAGCGCCGCAGCCGCGGCGTCGGGAGAAACGGCATTCTCGATTTCGCTGACCAGGGCAGAGCCAACCACGGCGGCATCGGCCAGACCACCCAAGACGCTGACGTGGCTTGGGAGCGAAATGCCGAAACCAACTGCAATGGGAAGCGGCGTAAACTGGCGAGCGCGACGGAGCAACGCGGGCAAGTCGTCTGGAAGCGTGTCTTTCGCGCCGGTCACACCGGTGCGGGAGATCAGATACAGAAATCCGGTGCTGGCGGCAGAAATGATCCTGAGACGCTCGTCGCTCGAAGTGGGCGCAGCGAGGAAGACCGTGTCGAGATGACGGGCATGCAGGATGCGGCGGTATTCTCCGGACTCTTCCGGGGTGAGATCGGTCGCCAGCACGCCGTCGGCGCCAGCTTCGGCGGCAGCGGCGGCGAATTTTTCGAGCCCCATCTGCAGAATGGGATTGTAGTAGCTGAAAAGGACCAGCGGGATCTGGCTGGACTGCCGGATGCGGCGTACCAGATCTAAAACCCCGACCATCGATGTACCGGATTTGAGGGCGCGTTCCGAGGCCCGCTGGATCGTGGGGCCATCGGCCAAGGGATCGCTGAAAGGCACTCCCAGTTCGAGGACATCCGCCCCGGCTTCGGCGAGAGCGAGAGCGAACTCGAGCGTGGCATCGAGCGAGGGATCGCCGGCAGTGATGTAGGCAACCACGCCGAGCGCGCCAGAGGCGCGCAGTTCCGCGAAGCGTTCAGAGATGCGTGTCGGCTTGTGGGGCGCTTCCGTCATCGGGTCTCGGCCAGATTAAAGCAGGCGTTGATACGTGTCCATGTCCTTATCGCCGCGGCCAGAGAGGTTCACGATGACGAGGTCGCTCGGCCTGAACTGCGGCAAGCGCTCGACGAGACCCGCCAGTGCATGAGCAGACTCGAGCGCCGGGATAATGCCCTCGGTGCGCGAAAGAAGCCGAGCGGCTTCGAGAGCAGCCGCATCGGAAACAGCGGCATATTGAGCACGACGCTGATCGGCAAGCCAGGCGTGCTCCGGACCGATCGCCGGGTAGTCCAGTCCCGCGGAAATGGAATGGGTGGCGGCAATCTGGCCGTCTTCGTTCTGCAGCACGTAGGTGTAGGTGCCTTGCAAAACGCCCGGGCGCGCGCCGGTAAAGCCCTGGTGCGCGGCGAGTCGCGCGGCGTGCTCGCCGAGAGCGTTGCCGCGCCCGCCCGCTTCGATGCCGACCATCTTTACGTCCGAGTCCTTCAGAAAGTGAAAGAACAGGCCGATGGAGTTGGAGCCGCCGCCGACGCAAGCGTAGAGATGCGTGGGCAAGCGCTTTTCCGCAGCAAGGATCTGTTCGCGCGCTTCGCGACCGATGACCGCCTGGAAATCTCTGACCATTGTCGGATAGGGATGCGCGCCGAGAACGGACCCGAGAAGGTAGTAAGAGGCGCGGACATTGGTGACCCAATCGCGCATGGCTTCGTTAATCGCGTCCTTCAGGGTCTTGCTGCCGGATTCGACCCCGATGACCTCCGCTCCGAGCATGCGCATGCGGGACACATTGAGCGCCTGACGCGCCATGTCTTCCGTGCCCATGTACACCGTGCATTGCAGTCCAAGATGCGCGCCAACCGTGGCAGAGGCGACACCATGCTGGCCGGCTCCGGTTTCCGCAATAATGCGGGGCTTGCCCATTTTCCGGGCCAGCAGGCCCTGGCCGATGGCGTTGTTGATTTTGTGCGCGCCGGTGTGCAGCAGGTCCTCGCGCTTCAGGTAGATGCGCGGACCGCCGAGTTTGGCGGTGAGGCGCGAAGCAAATTGCAACGGCGTGGGGCGTCCCGCGAAATTCTTGAGTAACCCCTGAAATTCGGCTTGAAAGGCGGGATCCGTCTTGGCCCGCTCATAGGCGCTCTCGAGCTCGTAGAGCGGCACCATCAAAGTTTCCGGGACGTAGCGCCCCCCGTAGGGGCCGAAACGCCCGGGAACAGAGGCAGGAAGGGTGAGTTGGGTGGTCATGCGTTGAGGGGAATATTGTACCTTGGGCGCGGCAAGTTTCCGCAAGCGTTCCGGCCGGCCCGCGAAGCGGAGATCGGGAGCAGGCAAGATCCCTCCGCCGGTTCGAGACCGTCCAGGTCACGCGCGTAAAACGGGAAGAGAAGCTACGGACCTTCCGTCGCTAGGAGATGTCCCGGCTGGCGCGTGCGACCTCCTCGAAGAAGGCCCGGAGCTTGGCAGGATCTTTCTTACCAGGGCGAAATTCGACCCCGCTCGAAACGTCAACGGCATAGGGGCGGACGATACGGATGGCCTCGGCGACGTTTTCTGGGGTGAGTCCGCCCGCCAGGATGACGCGTTGCGACTGCGCGATGGTGCGAGCAAGGTGCCAGTTGCCGACCGTGCCACTGCCGCCGTAATGGCCAGAAAGTGCGGAGTCCAGAAGGAAAGCCGAGGCGCTCCGAAAAGCGGAGAAGTTCGGCGCCGCATTTTCCTGTCCGATGCGAAGTGCCTTGATCACCTGAAGGTTGGCCGCGACGGTTTCCACGATTTGCGCGCTTTCGTCGCCGTGAAGCTGCGCCCCGGTGAGGCGCAGCGCCCGGCAGAGCGCCACGACAGGAGCGGCTTCCCAGTTCACGAACACACCGATCGGCGCGACAAAAGGTGGCAGGCGGCGGATCAGTTCGGAGGCCGCGAAAGGAGTGAGGCAGCGAGGACTGCCGTCGAAGAAGTTCAGGCCGATGGCGTGAGCGCCGAGTTCGGCGGAGAGTTTGGCGTCTTCCCATTTGGTGATGCCGCAGATTTTGACCCGGACCATGGAAGTATCTTACTGGAATATGGTCGGCAGCGGGGTCACTTTAGGGGAGTGAGGAGCTCAAACAGGGCAGCGGCAGGATCGGGCGCGAGCATCAGGTGTTCACCGATCAGGAAAGCGTCGAAGCCGGCGGCACGGAGATCCTGAAGATCGGCGTGGGTTCGCAGGCCGGATTCGGCGACGGCCAGGCAATGGTCCGGGACCTGTTCGATCAATTCGAAGGACGTTTCCATGCGCACCGCCAGGGTTTTCAGGTCGCGATTGTTGATGCCGATGATGCGGGCATCCGCAGCGAGGGCGCGATCGAGTTCGCCGGCGGTATGAACTTCGACAACCGGCTCCATCCTGAGTTCGCGGCCCAGCGCGAGCAGGTCACAAAGGAGCGGGTCTGTGAGGGCCGCGACGATCAGAAGAAAGCTGTCGGCATCGTTGGCGCGGGTCTCCCAGATCTGCCAGGAATCAAAAATGAAATCCTTGCGCAGAGCGGGCAGGGAAACCTCCTTGCGTGCTTCGCGCAGATTCTTGAGCGAACCACGGAAAAACTCTCCTTCGGTGAGGATGGAAAGGGCGGCAGCGCCGGCAGCTTCGAGAGATTTGGCCAGAACGGGCGCGTCGAAGGGATCGCGAATCACCCCCCGCGAGGGCGAAGCGGGTTTGAGTTCGGCGATGACGTTCAGAGCATCAACGGAAAGCGCGGCTATGAAATCGCGCGCCGGTGACGCGGCGGCGACACCATATTTGAGGGCGGTCTCAGGTAAAACGCTCTTCCGCCGATCGACTTCGGCGCGGCGCGCCTCGAGGATGCGGTCAAGGACCGTGCCGGTGTTGGGTCGAGCGTTCATGTATCCTAAGGAGGATATCAGATATCCGTCATCGGACAGGGGAGAGCGGAAGACGGAAAGCCGGTTAGGAGAGCAGATGAGTTATCGGTTGAAATATGGGGCACTGCTGGAAACGATTGCCGAGGAGGCGGATGCCATCGCGATGAGATACTTCCGCTCGCCCGAGATTGGCGCAGAGAAGAAACAGGACGGAACCGTGGTAACGCTGGCGGATAAAACCGTGGAAGCGATGGCGCTCCGGAAAGTGGCAGAAAGCGGTCTGCCGATCGATGTGGTGGGCGAAGAGACCAGCAAAGAGGTCCCGACGGGGCCGGCGCGGGGTGAGCGGGCGCGGATGATCATCGATCCGATCGACGGCACGGAAGAGTTTTCACGCGGCATACCCACCTTTGGAACGCTGGTGGGAATTGAGGAGCGGGGCGAAATCATGGCGGGAATCGTGAGCGCACCAGCGCTTTCAGAAGGAACGCGTTGGTGGGCGTACAAGGGAGAAGGGGCCTATCGAAACGGAAAGCCGATACACGTTTCGACCAGAAAAAGCCTTGAGGAAGCCATGTTTTTCACGACCGGCACCGGCTGGGCGAAAAATATGGAGGCCCGGGCGAGCATGAGAAGGATGGCGGATGCGGCGCGAAGCAGCAGGTCGATCGGAGGATTCTGGCAGCACATGCTCGTGGCCGAGGGGGCGGTGGAAGCGGCCGTCGACTGGGTCTCCAAGCCCTGGGATCTGGCACCGCTCGGCCTCATCGTGGAAGAGGCGGGAGGAACATCCACAACCATCGAAGGGGAGAGAACCATCTACAAGGGCAGATTTGTGAGCACGAATGGAATTCTGCATGAACAGGTACTACGTCTTCTGCGAGGAGGATCGGCATGATCCAGATCAGGCGTGTTTACGACCAACCCGGGGCAAAAGACGGATTTCGGGTGCTGGTGGACCGCCTGTGGCCGCGGGGGTTGACGAAGGAAAAAGCGCATGTGGACCTGTGGATGAAGGAAATTGCCCCGAGCGATGCGCTGAGGAAATGGTTTCACCACCAGGACGGAAATTGGGGCGAATTCGTCAAACGGTACAAGGCGGAACTTGCCAAGAAAAAAGAGCTGCTGACCGACCTGAAAAAACTGGAAAACGAGCACCGCACCGTGACTCTTCTTTATGGGAGCAAAGATGAGAAGCTGAATCAGGCAGTGGTGCTCGCGGAAATTCTAAAAGAGAAAAAGTGAACCCGCAGAAGGCTCTGAAAATCATCGCCGAGGAGGTCTGTGCCTGCCGCAAATGTCCGCGGCTGGTGAACTACCGGGAAAAAGTGGCCAGAGAGAAGCGGCGCGCCTATCGGGGGTGGGACTATTGGGGACGCGGCGTTCCCGGATTTGGCGACCCCCAGGCGGAACTTTTCGTGCTGGGGCTGGCGCCGGCGGCACACGGAGCGAATCGCACCGGGCGCGTCTTCACGGGCGATCGATCGGGAGATTTCCTCTACAAGGCACTCTACCAGGCTGGGTTTGCGAACCAGGCTGCTTCGCTGCACCTCGGAGACGGCTTGCGGTTGAGCGACACCTACATTGCTGCGGCGGTGCGATGCGCGCCCCCGGCGAATAAACCGTTGCCGGGCGAAATTCAAAATTGCCGCGGGTATTTAAAGCGTGAATTGGAACTCCTGCGCCCGAAAGCGATTTTGGCGCTGGGAAAAATCGGATGGGACGCGTACCTCGAGATATTGAAACAGGATGGAAAGATTCACTCGCGCGCGGCGTACCCGTTTGCACATGGGGCGGAGGTTGACCTGGGCAGCGATTCACCCCGGCTGTTTGGCGTCTACCATCCGAGCCAGCAAAATACCCAGACCGGGCGGGTGACGGAACAGATGTATGGGCAAGTGCTGCACCGCATCTGTCGGTTCTTACGGCGGTAACGTACGGGCGACCGGTCAGCCCTTCCCGAGCGGCCACAATAAGCACTTTCGAGGCGCAACTCATTCTGCCAGACTGGCCCCGTTCGCAGGAGGTCGTTATGCGTGCCTGTACCGCTCTGCTGGTTGTCAGCACTGGCCTGGTTTCGATTTCGCTCGCGGCGCAGGAACAGTCGCAACCGGCGCCCCAAACGGCGCAGAGAGTTGCCCCGCGGGTCCGGGCGGAAGATGGTGGCGTGAGCCAGATGATGGAAAGCATCGTCGTGTCTGCCAAACCGCAAGCACCCTTCACCTTGACCCTCGAAACGGAATGGGTGAAGCAGCTCGGCGACGGCGGTACGATTACCTTGGTGAACAAGCGACGGATTGCCCGGGACGGGGCGGGCAGAATCTATCAAGAGAGATGGCTGCTGGTGCCGAAAGCCGGAAAGGCGGAATCGCAAATGACGACCGTGCAGATCTCCGACCCGAATGCGCACACGCTGTATAACTGCTTCTATGCCGGACCAAAGAAAAATGTTTGCGACCTTCTGACCTACAAGCCGCTGACACCGGCTGTCGACATTTCGGAAAAACCCGTCGCTGGCGACCTCCCGGATGGCCAGGGATCGTTTGTCCATGACCAGCTCGGCAAGCAGTTCCTCTCCGGGGTGGAAACCGTGGGAGTGCGCGACTCCATCACGTACAACCCCGGCGTTTTCGGAAATGACCGCAAAGTGACGACCGAGCGCGAGGCCTGGTATTCCCCACAGTTGGACCTCAATCTGTTATCGATTCGTTCCGACCCGCAAACCGGAAAACAGACGTTCACAGCGACCAACGTAATTCTCGCTGACCCTGATCCCGCGCTGTTTGAGCTCCCGGCCGGATTCCAGGTGGTTGACCGGAGACAAAATACACCTCCCGAACCGAACTGAATTCTCCGTCCCCCCGGACGGAATAGACTCCCGGCAAACTGACCCAACCGAGCAGGAGTCCTTGCACCTTGCCCCGCAAAGGAGTGCAAGGCTTAGCGGACAGAGTGCAACCAGGGGCTGGCAGGCTCGGCTCCTCAGTTCCTGAGCTTCGAAGGATTCCATTTTTGATCAATGAGATAGAAGAAGCCGTTCGGCGTGAGATTGGCGCCATGGGTGCACGGCTGTCGGCTTATGGGGGCCAGGGATTTTATGGACTGGAGCAGGATAAGGAATACGCGTGCGGTGCTGGCCAGTCTCAGTGCCACTCTGCTAGCAGGGAGCATTTTCGCGCAAGGCCCGGTCGGCGAACCGGAACAGGAAAGGCAGGAGCCCGATCGCGAATATCGCGCGCAGGCAGCAGACGGGCAGCGGCATGGATTGCCGGTAGAGGTCTACGCGGTCGCTCCGGGAACTCGATTTCTCGTGAGCCTGGAGCAGGAGATGAACACCGGAGAGTTGAAGCGGAACCAGGAATTTCGAGTGCGCACCGTCGAGCCGCTCGAAGCAGGCCGAGGAGTCTATCTGCCTTCCGGGGCCGTAATTCGCGGGCACATCAGTCGGGTGCAACAGGCAGGAACGACCGGAAAGGCAAAGCTGTGGCTAACCTTCGATGAGATCCACACCCGATTCGGGAACCTGCCGATCGTCGCCGAACTAACGGGGATGCCAGGAGACCAGACCATCCGGACCGGCCAGCTCGGGGAGGGAGTCATCGCCGGGCGCAGCAGTTCGCAGAAGGATGCGGCACAGGCCGCGGCTGCCGGCGCGGCCCGGGGCGCAGAAAAGGGGGTGCGGGACAAGAACAAGAAAGAGGCAGCAGAAGGCGCGGCGCTCGGTGCGCTTGAGGCCTACCTCCTCGAAGCGGGGCGTGGGCAGGAACTCGACCTGCCAAAGGGCGCAAAGCTCGAATTGGAGCTCGGCAGAGCGCTGTATCTGGTGAAGGAGTAGCGAGGAGATGGACCGCTGCCAGACTCTACTCGGGAGGGCTCTTTGAGAGATCGCTTGGCGCCGGGCGGGACACTCTAAAACTGGGTGTGCAGCGGGAGGTTTGCGGATTCCCATGCGGCCAAGCCGCCGGCGATTTCCGCGACCCGGTAGAAGCCTCTTTGTTGCAGCAGGCTCGTGGCGATCGAAGAGCGATAGCCCCCTGCGCAGTAGACGAGGAGAGTCCGATCTCGCGGCAGTACGGATAGCTCCTCGGTCAGGTGATTCAGCGGCAGGCTCAGACTCCCGGCAATGAATTTCTGATCGCGCTCGCGGGGGTTGCGGACGTCGACGACAAAAGGCGCCTCGGCAGAAGCAAGCAGTTCGGCGGCGAAGGGAGCGCTCAGTCGCTCGGTGAACGCGACGAGCTCCGGGCGCGGCTCGATGGCCTGCAACCCTTTGTCCAGGAATCCCGCGACATGGTCGAAGCCGATGCGGCCAAGGCGCACCGCAGATTCGCTTTCCCGGCCGGGTGCGGTGATGAGGACGATGGGATGGATGGGATCGAGAATGGTCCCGGCCCAAGTAGCATACTGGCCGCCCAGACCGATGTTGATACTGCCGGAGAGATGCGCCGCGGCAAATTCTTCGGGATCGCGCGTGTCAAGAAGCTGCGCGCCGTCGGCCTTTAAGACCAGGACCTCGTCGAGCGTCAAGGGCTTCAGTTCGCGTGCGAGGGCTTCGTCAAGGGTGGGGCGTTCTTTGCTGTTCAGCACGGCATCGTAGACAAAATAGGGCGGCGCTTCGGGCTGGTCCGCGGTAACCAGGTCGACGAAGGCTTGTTTGGTCATGGGCTGCAGAGCGTAATTGACGCGGCGTTGTTCGCCCATGGTGGAAACCGTTTCCTTGCTGAGGGCTTTTCCGCACAGTGAGCCCGCGCCGTGAGCTGGGTACACCAAACTCGAGTCCGGCAGTCGGAGCAACTTGGATTGCAGGGAATCAAACAGCAGCGCACCCAGATCCGCAGCAGACCAGCCGAGCGCAACCCGCAGATCGGGCCGTCCGACGTCCCCGATAAATAGGGTGTCGCCGGTGAGGACGGCCTGGGGCTCGGTGTCGCTGCGGTCGAGATCGTAGAGGACCAGCGAAATGGACTCCGGGGTGTGGCCCGGAGTTTCGAGGGTCTCGAAGCGCACGCTCCCGAACTCGACAATGGCACCGTCCTCGAGGGGCGTGAAGCGATACTCCGCCTGCGCTCTGGCGCCGAGATAGATTGTTGCGCCCACGCGATCGCGCAATTCGAGGTGTCCGGCGACAAAATCGGCGTGCAGATGAGTCAAGAAGACGTGCTTGATCTCGAGTCCGTTTTCCGCGGCCAAGGAAAGATAGCGGTCAATATCGCGCTGCGGATCGACGACGGCGGCAGTCTGCGTGCCTGGATCGCCGATGAAATAGGAAGCGTGCGCAAGGCAATTCAGATAGAACTGCTTAAAGATCACGCCCGACCTCCCAGGTGATCGAGAGACTACTTCGGCTGTGGAACATAGCGCAAGTAGGGGCGGAGGGTCTTCCAGCCGCCGGGATAGTTCTGCTTGGCCTCTTCGTCGGAAACAGCAGGCGCGATAATGACATCGTCGCCGGGCTTCCAGTTCACTGGCGTAGCGACCTTGTGTTTGGCGGTGAGCTGCATAGAATCGAGAACGCGCAAGACTTCATCGAAATTGCGGCCGGTGCTCATGGGATAGACGAGCATAAGCTTTATCTTCTTGTCGGGACCGACGACAAAGACCGTACGGACAGCCGCATTGTCGGCGGCGGTTCGGCCCTCGCAGGTTTCACCGGCCTCGGCGGGCAGCATATTGTATAGCTTGGCGACTTTGAGCTGGGGGTCGCCGATCATGGGGAAATTCACTTTGTGCCCCTGAGTCTGTTCAATATCCACGGCCCATTTTGCGTGGCTGGAGACGGGATCGACGCTCAGTCCAATAATCTTGCAATTCCGCTTGGCAAATTCCTGCTGGAGGCCGGCCATGTAACCGAGTTCGGTCGTGCAGACCGGGGTGAAGTCCTTCGGATGCGAAAAGAGGATGGCCCAGCCGTCCCCGATCCATTCGTGGAAATGGATGGTGCCCTGCGAGGTTTCTGCCGTGAAATTCGGCGCTTGGTCATTGATACGCAGCATCGTGAGCCTCCTGATGTTTTGATCGTAAGCCGGGCGCCCGGGACGATTCGCTTCCGAAAAGAGCTTCGGCTGGGGCGCGTTTGACCGGTGATCGAGATCTGCAGTTTTCGTCTGAAAAGCAAAGGGCGGTCTGTCGATCGGGTCGGCGAGACTCAAATAGAATAGACCATGTGCGGCGAAAAGTGAAAGTCGGCCAGAAAATAGGAGGCTTGGCAAAGCCGGAAGGGGCTTGTTAGAGTCGTAGCACCCACCCGAAGTTGTTCTAAATGAGGTTATTGTTCAGACGAGGGCAAAGCGCATGCCAGAAGAAAGCAGAGCGGTACGCACGCTGGAAACGGGCGAGCGAAAGGACCGCATCCTGATCGTCGAGGATGAGGACAACGCGCGCAAGGGATATGAACAGTTATTACAGCGCTGGGGGTACGAGGTGGTTGGCGTGGCGAGCGCGGAGGATGCGCTGGCGCGCTTCAACAGTTTTCAGCCGGATACGCTGATTGCCGACGTTGAGCTGCCGGGGATGAACGGGCTGGATCTCCTGAAGCAGTTGGGGGATGAACTGCAGAACGTGCCGGCGATCATTATCACGGGGAAAGGCAGCGAAGAACGCGCGGTGGCGGCGATTGAATCGGGCGCGTTCTGGTATATCGAAAAACCGTTGAAGGGGCCGGTGCTCCGGGCGCTTCTCGATCGGGCGCTCAGCAAGGCGCGGGACGCGCAAAACCTGGCAGTGTTGCAAAGGCAGTTGCGGGACGCCGGGCGACTCGGCGAACTGGTCGGTGGATCGAAGGCAATGCAAGACGTCATGCGAGTGATCGAGATGGCCGCACCGAGTTCCGCCTCCGTCCTGATCACCGGCGAGACCGGATCGGGAAAGGAAGTCGTCGCGCGTACGATCCACAAGCTCTCTCCGCGGGCCGGCGGCCCGTTTGTGGCGATCAACTGCTCGGCAATTCCCGAGACGCTGATGGAGAGCGAAATCTTCGGGCACGAGCGGGGCGCCTTTACGGGGGCGGCGGAGCGCCGCATCGGATGTTTTGAACTGGCCGACGGCGGGACCTTGTTGCTCGACGAAATTGGGGAGATGCCGGCGCCGACGCAGGCAAAACTCTTGCGGGTGCTGGAGGACCGAAAAATACGGCGACTGGGCAGCAAGACCGAAACACCCGTGGATGTGAGAGTACTGGCGGCGACAAACAAGGATCCGGAGCAGTCGGTGACCAGCGGGGGAATGCGGCAGGACCTGTTTTTCCGACTGAACGTCTTCCACATCCACCTGCCGCCCCTGCGCGAGCATAAGGAAGACATCCCGCTGCTGGCAGAACACATTCTCCGCGACATCAACGTAAAACACGGGAAGAGCGTGCGTGGAATCGGAGCTGAGGTCCTCGATATCTTCATGAGCCACACTTGGCCCGGGAACATCCGCGAGCTGAGGAACGTGCTCGAGCGGGCCGCGATCATGAGCGAGAAGGACCTGATCTCGCGATCATCGTTGCCGGGAGAATTTGGGAAGCTGGCGGCAAAAAGCCCGAGCGATTTATCGGGGATCAAGTTCCCCGTCGGAACGACGGTGGACGCGATGGAGCGCGAGCTGATCGTGCAGACGTTGCAGGCCACCGGGAACAACAAGACCCGCGCGGCGGAGCTTCTGGGGGTAAGCCTGAAAACCCTGCACAACAAGCTGAAGGAATACGGCAGCGAAAAAACAGAAGCGGAGTCCTAACAGCATATGCAGCTTGGGCTGCGAGCCAAATTGACGATGGTGATCACCGCGCTGGTGCTGCTGACGACGGCGGTCCTGTCTTTGGTGTTTCTCGAACTGCTGATGCAGCAGGTGCTGCACGATACCGAAACCCAGGCAAAAGAACTGGCCAAGGAAGTGTTCGATTGGGCCAGTCACGCCGACGATGACGCCCGGCTGAGGGGAATGCGCCCGGCATCGGATGACCCGCAAGAAATCCACGATTATGTGCAGAATGCATTTGAGACCAGCGACGCGCTGAATGCGCAACTGACGCGGGCGACGGCCGACTTGTACTTCATCTACGAAGTATCGATCGTGGATAAAAACGGACTGGTGCTGGTGTCGAGCGAACCTTCCGAGCAGGGGAAGATCGCGCCGCGACGACCGCAGCTCTCCAAGCTGGTCCAGAGCACGATCGTGCGCCAGGTCAAGATTCTGGCAGGCTCACCACAGGTGTATGAGGTGGAATTTCCCTTCGATGTGCGGAAACAGCCGTTCGGCGAAGTGCGCGTGGCGGTGCAGACCGGACTGCTGCTGAAGAGCATCGAGGAGCAAATGCGGCAATGGATCACCATTGCACTGTTGGCCCTCGTGCTGTCGACGGTTCTGGCGGCGGTCGTGAGCGGGGCGGCACTGGCACCGATTCGCGATCTCAGCGCCCAGCTGGACCGCATATCTGCCGGAGAATACGACACGGCAACCATGACTTCGGAAAAGGCGCCCGAGAGTAGCGATGAACTGGGGCAGGTGCGGCGAAAGATCAAGCAGGTGGGCCAGCAATTGCGCGGGGTCCACGAAATCTTCAGTTCCCTGCGCGAAAACATGAACTCGGTGATGGCCGGCCTCGAGGACGGCCTGATTCTGTTCACCCGGGATGCCCGGGCGGTGATGGTGAGTCCTGCGGCAGAGAAATTTCTGGGAGCACCGGCGTCGATGTATCTCGGGAGACGGGTGACGGAAATTTTTCCCCTGGGCCATCCGCTCAATGAAGCGCTACGGCTCGAGGGAGATGACTTGCGGGAATTGGCCTCGGAGACCGAGTTGGTGACTCCGGAAGGAACCAGAAGAGTGGGCGTGACGGTGCAAGAGATTCAAGGGGCCGGGGAAAGAATGGGAGCGCTCGTGACCCTGCGCGACCTGGATTCTCTCGAGAGCATCAATACGCAGTTGCAGGTGAGCGAGCGCCTGGCGGCGCTCGGCCGGATCACCGCGGGCGTGGCCCACGAAGTGAAGAATCCACTGAACTCCATGCGGCTGTGGCTGGAAAATTTGAAAGAATCGCCGGCGTTGCAAACCGATGATGCCGCGATGCAGGCGGTGCATGTGCTCGATGCGGAGATCGATCGCCTGGACGCTGTGGTCAAGCGATTCCTGGATTTCTCCGGGCCCATGGACGTAAGGCTCGAACCGACGCAACTGGCCGATCTGCTCCGGGAAGTACTGGAGGTATCCGGGCCGCAACTGGAGAAGGCCAACGTACAGGTAGCTCAGTTGCTTCCGATTGGTGTGCCGGAGGTTTTTGTCGATCGGGCGCTGCTGAAGCAGGCCATCCTGAACCTGGTGCTTAACGCCGTCGATGCGATGCCTGGCGGAGGGCAGCTGCAGATGACGCTGAACCGACGTGGAGAGGTAGCGGAAATCACGGTGGGAGACACGGGAAAGGGAATCCCACTCGAAAACCGGCAAAAGGTCTTCCAGCTCTTCTTCACCACCAGGCCGGGAGGAAGCGGTATCGGATTGGCCAGCACTTTCCGCATCGTGCAGCTTCACAACGGCTCGATTGATTTCACTTCGGAAGTGGGAAGAGGTACAACGTTCCGGATTGAGCTGCCACTGGCCGCATGAGGATAGCGAATATCGGACCAGGGAGACGGATGGGCAATCTGAGTCGGGCGAACCAGTGGCTGGCGGCGATGTGTGCATGCGTCGTGTGCACATCGGGATGCTTTTCAAAAAAACCGCCCAGAGCGCACGTGGCCCCGGTGACGCTGAGCGCGCCGATTGTGCCTGCGGCCACAGGGGTCTCCGAACCCGAGCCAGACATCACGATCGAGGCACCTCAAGCGCCGGCGCCCCTGGTGACGAGCCGGAACACGCCAGCGAGGCCTCGACAATCCCCACCACCGCCAGCCGAGCCCGCAGTCACAGAGAAACCGGTGGAACCGACCATTGTTCCTGAGGTGCCGACGGCGGAACTGGCCGCAGCGAAGGCGGAAACGCAACAGAACCTGGACCTGGTCGAAAGGAACCTGGCGCTGGCGCAAGGCAAGAAGTTGAACCCCACGCAGCAGGAACTCGCCTCGAAAGTGCGCGGCTTCGCCGACAATGCGCGGGAAGCGATGCGTACGGGCGACTGGGTGCAAGCGAAAAATCTGTCCAAGAAAGCAGAAGTTCTTGCAGAGCAATTGGCGGAGAGTTTGTGAGCCCGAGCTTCACGATCCCGCCCATCGACGGGCGAGCCGACGGCGGACGCTCCTATCCCCAGAAGTCGTTCCCTCAGTTGGATGTGGGGGCTTGCTGGATGACCACCGTGTTGGGCTGGCCCACGTTCGAATAGTGAATCTGATCACTGTCGAGCTGCAGATCGTGTTCCAGAACCAAATCCATCGTTGAACCGCGCTGAAGCTGGGCATCGGGCCCCCGGGAGAGCAAAACAGCGGCCAGTCCGGCAACGGCGCCAATGCCTGCACCAATCCCCGCACCTTTGCCGCCATCGGCAATGGCGCCGATGCCCGCCCCGGTGGCGGTCGTGGTGGCAACCGTCGTTGCGTCCTTCCCTTTGCCGCCAGGGCCGGTCATTTTGCCTTCCGAATCGGTCTTCACCTGGCCGCCGTCGGTGCTATGCGGTTCGGCATTCATGTCCACCGTGTAACCGTTCGGGAAGACCATGGTATTCAGGCGGATGCGCAGTTCGCCCCTGCCCTTTACGCGGCCGGGGCGCTTGGAATCGGTGACTTCGCCCCGCAGGTAGGAACCCACCGGGATGACGACTTTGTTACTAATGGTGATTGGGAAAGTGGTCCGGAAATAAACCGAGTCACCGGGCTTGGCCGTAGCGGTGGAGATACCGTTTTCGAGGCTCACGCCGATGCGCGTTCCGGTGGGGATCAGAATGGACTGTCCGGTGGCGGCCGGGCGCGGGGCCGCAGGCGCGGGAGTCGTGGCAGGACTAGGCGCGTCGCTTTGCGGGCCTTCCGGTGCCTGGGCGAACAGAACCGGAGCCACGAGCAGACTCAGGAAAACGGCTTGCAAAACAGGATGAACTCGAGATGTAGGCTTCACCGTCGATCTCCTTCTGCCCCTTCCGATGCGGCAAGGCTGGCCAGCGGATGCCCGGAACCCGATGACCAGAGTTTAACTCAAAAGGGACGGCTCGGAGCGCGTGGGGGGAAGTGCAGAATGGGCATGCGCATGGGGGCGATTTGACCGGGTGCGCGCTTGCCGATAGTCTTGAGCTTCTTAGGGGAGCGTGTCGGATGGCAAAACTGGCGCTGATTTACGGGATGCGGCTGTTGCCGGTGGACGACCTGGGAGAGGTAAAAGAGGCGAGCGTGCTGCTGAAGAACGGAAAAACGGCCGGGGTCGCGATGCACCTGATCGAAGGCAGCAAGGAAGAGATCGAAAAAACCTTGCGGCAATCGATCGATGCGTTTTTTGAGATGTACCCGGAAATCTAGGACCAGACACGGCGGCCGGGGTTAACGGTCGGCACGGGATCTGTGGTCGAGCCTCGGTGGATTTAGCGGTTTCCGAAGTTTTCCGGGTCTTCGCTCGGGTCGCCGAGATTGTCGTTGATCAGGACGGTCGACTGGCCGGTGAGTTCAAAACGCTTGCGACACTTGTAGCAGGCCACCAGATCGTCCAGGCGAACCATGAAGGACGTGGCTTTGGCAAATTTGCGGCGATCTTCTTCGCTGGCGCCACGCGGGAGTTCTCTTTTCTTGCGGCTGACCTTCCAGCGCACCGGGGCTTCAAATTCGCCGAGGCAACTGGGGCAGACCAGTTTGACCTTGCGGGTTTCTTCTTTTTCTGTGTAAAAAGCACGTTCGTCCATTACGCCTCGACCGCCTTCCCGTTCGTTTCCCTCATTGTAACAAATTCGAGGCCCAGGTCGCTCCAGCGGGGTAGCCAGTACTCCAGGGCCGCGAGGGTGCGGGTACGGTCCGCGTTGGGTCGGGCGTAATCACCGTCATGCAGGCACAGGATATCGCCGCCCGACTGGGCTCGAGGCGGATGGCCTGGTCTTGAAAGATCTTGGGCGTGAGCGGCAATGGGACTCATGCGCTCGATCAGCCACGCCACGGGTTTGGCGCGCCAGTCGCCAGGAATTAAGGTCCACATCACCATGCGCATGTGCTGCTGCTCGACGATACCGCCGAGCCACGGACTGCGAAAACCGAAAGGAGGACGGAACCAGCGGGGCTTTGACCAGGTGGCCTGTTCGATCGCCTCGCTACAGCGCAGCAATTCGAGCCGCGTCTGTTCCGGACCGCAGAAAAAAAGATTGGGATGGGTCTCCGTGTGATTGCAGATGAGGTTGCCGCGAGCCGCTATCTCCTTGGTCAGAGCGGGAGACTCGCGGACATATTTCCCTACGAGGAAAAAGGTGGCCGGGGCGTTGAAGCGGTCGAGAAGATCGAGAAGTTTGGGAGTGATGTGCGGGTTAGGACCATCGTCGAACGTGAGCGCGAGTTTAGAGGATTGACCGGTGCGACAAACGCTGTGTCCAAACAATTGAGAGCTGGGATGGGTCGCGCCGTACGCGGTAAGGGCGGTGAAGCCGGCGACCACGGCAGGAACGGTGATGAGCCCGGGATTCATGGGGGCTATTGTGCCACGCGGGGCGAGTAGGTGGCGAGCGAAGCCCGGGGGTAGCTGCGGCCTCTCCTTTTTCTTGAGGAACTGGGGATGGTCATCGTTCCGTGTCCCTTAATGGACCACCGCAGGAAAAGTAGGGCGCCCTTGCTTCGGGAAGCTTGTCTGCCAGTCCAAGCGATCCGGTTCAGAGAAGGGTGCCGGTGAGAATGATTTTGGCGACCGAGAAGTAGATGATCAGGCCGGTAACGTCGACCAGGGTGGCGACGAAGGGAGCGGAAGCGCTGGCGGGGTCCAGTCCGCATTTGCGCAGGATAAAGGGGAGCATGGAGCCGGCCAGGGTGCCGAACGTAACGACGCCAAGAAGACTGAAAGCAATCGTCGTGGCGATCAAGAAGTAGTGCTCACCGTAGGTGTGCCAAATGGATTGCCAGATCAGGATGCGTATCATGCCCACGGTGCCCAGGATGGCGCCGAGCATCACTCCGGCAGCGATTTCGCGGCGGATGACGCGCCACCAATCCCGCAGTCGAACTTCTTTCAAGGCAAGCGCACGGATGATGAGCGAAGTGGCTTGCGATCCGGAGTTGCCGCCGCTACTGATGAGCAACGGTATGAACAGAGAAAGCACGACGGCGCGCTCGAGTTCGTGCTCGAAGTGGCCCATGGCCGTAGCGGTCAGCATCTCGCCCACGAAAAGAATGACCAGCCATCCAGCCCGTTTTTTGATCATCGCAGCGAACGTGGTTTCCAGGTACGGGCCATCGAGGGCTTCCATACCGCCCATCTTCTGAATGTCTTCGGTGTCCTGCTCGCGAAGGACGTCAATGAGATCGTCGGCGGTAACAATTCCCTGCATGCGGCCGAGTTCGTCCAGAACCGGAATGGCCTTGATGCCATGCTGGGTCAACAAATGAGCGATGTCCATCTGGTCGGTGTTTGCGGCAACAGTATAGATATTGGTGGTCATCACATCCTTGACCGTCTTCTTCGGATCGGCGGCCACCAGGTCCTTCAGGGAAACCACTCCAAGGAGAACCTGGTTCTCGTCGAGGACGTAGGCGTAATGGATGGTCTCGACGTGGCCGAGTTGCTGCCGAAGGTAGCTGATGGCCTCGTCGATCGAGGCATCGGGGCGAAGGCGGGCGAAACGGGGATTCATCAATCCACCGGCAATATCTTCCCGATAGGCGAGCAGCGCCTGCACTTCGAGCACCGTTTTTTCGTCGAGCAGATCGAGAAGATACTGGCGCCGGTTCTTCGGAGATTCCTGGATGAGGTCGGCGGCATCGTCTGGTGCGAGGAGGCGCATATACAGGCGCCGTTCGCCTTCCGGTAGCGCGAGCAGAAGATCGGATTGTGATCTGGCGTCCAAAGCGAGGAAGAAATTATCCATGAGCTCGCGGGGCAGTGCTTCAAAGCGATCGACGCGATGAGAACGGCGCAGGGTAGGCCACAGGTCGAGAAGCTCGTCAGCCGCGTTCAGAGAATTTCCAATCATGGAGCGCTCCAGGAAGCTAAGGATGGATTCCACTCGGGCGGCGGGAAGTGGGGCGAGAATCGTCCCAACAGAACAGGTTGGGGAGAACTTGGTACCGGACTGTTATACCACCTGCGGGTACGTGCCAGTGAAGAAACTGTGGTGGAGCGCGGCAATTCGGCACCTGGCCAGGGGGGCGCTCCTGAAATGCGGACTCTGTGGCCAGCAGTTTCCTGCGGCGCATGCGTACCCAGGTCCGATTCAGGCTGCAACGGATCCTGCGACCGCAGGACGCGGCCATCCGCCGGATAAAGGACGACGCGGGCTCATTGCCAGACGGGATTCTCCTCGGGGCTCTCGTAAACGCCATACTGATCCCGAGTTTGGTCGAATCGAAGGCGAACAGGCCGGCTCAGCCAGCTCCGGGCCAGGGGGAGTTCGTGCGCGAAATCGTGCTGCTCTCCACGTCGATTGTCTGGTTCGTGCTGCGACTGCTCAGCGGCAATATCTGCAGATTCCCGTCGTGCTCGGTCTGCGCGAAACGCACCCCCAGGGCGCGCAGCAGCGGGAGTCGGTGACCGATTACGTCTGGGCCTGGTGGTGGCGCGAGAGAAAGTAGCCGAGCAGACCACCGAAAAGAAGGGTAGCGCCGAGGAAATAGCGCCATTCCGGGATGCCCACCAGGCCAACGATCAGCATGCCAATGACGATGATCAGACCGGCGGGGTGGCCGGTCCACACACCAGCGCCGAACTTGCCATAGGGAACCACTTCCCACAGTTTTCGATCTTCGTTCGAAGGGGGGACGACCTGGCCGTAGGGATGACGGCGGAATGTGGCGTCGGATTTCATGGCAACGCACTCCTTTCCTTGACAGTCGAGACCGAACGGGGGAGCCGGCCGCAGGGTTCGAGACTGCGACGGCGAACCGAGATTTAGCACCTCCCCCTGGTGCTGTTTCATTGGACGCCGAAACGATGCAGTCGGTTCCCACCGAGCCCGAACAGGGTTCGATCTCGGCCTGCTTGCGGGAGAACGGATGCCCCGACACCTCACGGAGAGGGAGGGGCGCAGCAATCTCAACCCACCTTTTCCGGCAGGCTGCGACGGGTTTTGAGATCGGTGAGCAAGCGCTCGACTTCGGTGTCGCGGTCCAGACGATTGAGTTTCTCGGCAACGTCGTCCGTGATCATCTCGACCTCGGCCGAAGCGACGGCTTCGGTGTGATGGACGCGCTCCTTCAGGCGTTCGAAGGAGGCACTGTGGGAGTTGTCGCCGAGGGCCACCTGCGCTTTGGCGGCCTTGTCCAGGGCCATGCTGCGGCGATGACGCGCCAGCAGTACTTCCCTTTTGGACTTCGCTTCGTCGAGCTTCTGCTCCAGCTTGATGAGTGCTGTTTTCAAAGTCTCCACCTGTGCTTTCTGGTCGTTCACCTGTTCCTGAAAACTCTGCGCGAGGCGTTGCGCCGTTTGAAAGCGATCAAGGGCCGAGCGGGCGAGGTCGTCCTGGCTCTTGTCCACGGCGACTTCGGCCTTGCGCATCCAGTCCTTGCCCGTGTCTTCCTGCTCGCGGAGTTTTTTCTCGAGCAGGTGATAGTCGGCGATGGATACGGCGACCTGTGTTTTGACCTGGAGATATTGATTCTCCATGTCCAGGATGACCTGCTTGATCATTTTTTCAGGATCCTCGGCGCGGTCGATCATGTCATTGAGATTGGCACGGATTAGAGTACTGACGCGTTCTAGCAGTCCCATGGTGAAGCTCCTTTCGAATTCACTGACGAGAATTTCTGGCCGTTGTATCGGCACCGACGGATCGGTTCGGATCCCTCGGCGCGCGGCCAACGCGGTCCCGAAGACGAACACAAAAAGCGGCTGGTTGATGCATAACCGGAAGACCTTTCTTCCCGGGCCAAAGGCACGGGGTTGCGTTGCCCTGTGTCAGACCCCCCGTCAAGCCCGGGCGGTGCTTGGAGGTCCGAGCCACACGGACTAATACGGCGAAAAACAGAGTCTCAGCGAATGAGCGATCTCGGTCCAGGCCAGATTGGTTAGAACCAGCGCGGTGAGAATGCCCAGTGCCCAAAACAGCGCTCGCTTGCGTTGCAAAACAGGTGCCATGTCCGTTCCCCCATGAAGCGAAGCGCCGGAGCAGGTTGCCCCCTGCTCCGGCGGAAGAAGCTTAGGACTGAACTACGGGTGGCTCCACTTGCGGCTTCGCAGCCTTGTCGCCAATCTGGCGGACCTTGCCGAGAAGATCGTTGACCTTCATGCCGCTGAGGGCCTCAAAGAGCGCAGGGACTTGCGCCGCGATGCGGGTAACATCACCGGTGAGTTTGTAGGCGCCGGCGGCGTCGCCATTGCCTGTCGAAACGATGGTGACCTTGTCGACTTTGCTGAGCGGTTCGGCGAGCGCGCGAACCACCTCCGGCAAACCGGAGATGAGCTTATCCACGACCGCTGCCTGGTTATACTCCTGGAACGCCTCGGCCTTGACGTTCATGGCGCGGGCTTCGGCATCACCCTTTTTGAAGATGATTTCGGCTTCTGCTTCACCCTGGGCGCGAATGGAGGAAGCACGGCCCTCGGCTTCGCTGATCAGGCGCTGGCGTTCGGCATTGGCAAGCGTCTCGATGCGCTGGCGCTCGATCTCCGCCTGCTTGAGGACGGTGGCAATCAATTCGCGTTCGCGGCGAACGATTTCGGCATCCTGAACCTTGACCTGGGCTTCACGCTCGACCTGCTGAATGCGAACCTGCTCGAGCATGACGGTCTGCTGCTGACGATTGGTCTCGATCTCATAGGCTTTGTCGGCTTGCGCCTGGGCCTTCTTGCTGATTTCGAGGTAGTTGGCTTTTTTTACGTCCAGGTCGCGCGTGGCCTCGGCTTGCTTGGCCATGGAGGCGGTTTCCGCCGCGACGCGCTCCTGATCCGCCTGGGCCTTGGCGATCGCCGAGGCCCGGGAAGCTTCGGCGCGCTTGATGGCGATATCGCGGTCGGCTTCGGCAGTGGCCACTTCCGCGTCACGCTTGATGCGGGCGATGTCCGGGCGGCCCATGTTGGTGATGTACTCGTTTTTGTCGCGCACCTCTTTCAAGGTGAAGCTGACGACCTCGAGGCCCATCTTGCTCATGTCGTCGGCGCAGGTGGAGCGCATGCGGTCGCCGACCATCTCGGGCTCCTTGACGATCTGCTCGACGGTGAGCTGGCCGATGATGCCGCGCAGGTGGCCTTCCATGACCAGACGGATCAGCCCGTCACGCTCGGTCGGTGTCTTGGTCAGGAACTGTTCGGCGGAAGTGAGAATGGACTCCTTGTCATTCTTCACCTTGATTTGCGCCACAGCTTCGACAGTAACGGCGACGCCTTGCTTGGTGTAAAGATTCTGCTGGGGAGCAACGTCGAACGACATGAGTTCCAGCGAAAGATCCTTACAGGTCTGCACCATCGGGAAGATGATCGTGCCCCTGCCGGTGTAGACATTGGTTCCGCCGAGCCCGTAGACGATAAGCGCCTCGTGCGGTCCTGCTTTGCGATACATCCTGGCGATCACGGTCATGAGCATGAGCGTGACGACAACCAGAATTCCTGCCCCCACAACCACGTTCATTGGCAACCCGAACATAACGACCTCCCTTTTTTTGAACCGCAGCGCTTGCCTGACCTGTTTTCGGTTCAGAAACTCAGGACTTCATAAACTCTTCCCAGCGCTTGACGTAAGCGATGCCCTTTTCGTAGCGTTCGATGACGACTTCCGTGCCCTTTAGAATGCTCTGGCCATCCTCCGTGCGTGCGCCTGAACAGCGACGGCCGCCGCCCAAAGGGAAAATGATCTCGCCGGTTCCGTTTTCACGGATGGTCATGCTGACCGTGCCGAGAGCACCCACGATGCGGCGATCCGATTCGCGCAAAGGTTCATCGGACGGACCGACGAGCTTGAGCAGGAAACGCAGCACCACCCAGCCCGCAGCGAGCCCGGCGAGCGTGGCTGTCGCCACGATGAAAAATGTCTCCAC
Source organism: Candidatus Acidiferrales bacterium (assembly GCA_963842585.1). Classification (GTDB taxonomy): domain Bacteria; phylum Acidobacteriota; class Terriglobia; order Acidiferrales; family UBA7541; genus Acidiferrum. The sequence goes on along the minus strand of CAWJHG010000002.1, from coordinate 830,189 downwards.
GTGCGAGTACCTGCTCATGAGGTAGCCGACTCCGCCGAACCACGCCAGAAAAGCAAGCACGGTCGAGGCATTGAACCAGGAGATGTGTGGGCCGCCGCCATGGCTGGCCCCATGGCCATGCGGGGCATGGACATGGAAGTGCATTTTGAACGGGAGATGCAGATGGATGGCCCCCGCCAGGAAAGAGAAAATGCTGAGCGTGGCACCAACCAGAAAGCAGAAGAGGTAGACGTCAGACCAGGACATGCGGCACCTCGCGGAGCGACACTCCGTCGCTCAGAAAACGCCAGAAACGGTAGCAAGTCTTAGTTGTGGGAGGCGGGCGGGGGATGACCGGACCCCGTCACCGGTTTGGGTTGCAGGACTTCGCTGAGCCGCTCGGCCAATCCGGGGGTGCGAAGAATTTCCCCGAGAAGCATAAGTGCGGCGCGCGAATCGTTCTCGACGGCTATGGTTTCGAGCGCGAGCGCAAGTCCGGCATCTGCATGAAATTGCTCTGTGCCGGCAAAAAGCCAGGAATCCACGGTGGCGTCGGCCATGCGGAGCTCCGATTGCAGTTCGCGGGAATAGCCTGGAGGATCGTCGACCAGGAATCCCGGATAGACCCGAAAGAACCGGGCCAGCAGTTCACGCGACGTGTTGGTCATATGCGGACGCGCGCCGTTTTCAATCTGCGATAGATAGGCCTGGCTGAGGCCGCGGCCTAGTTCTTTCTTCATGGCCGTCACCACTTCAGATTGCGTGAGGGGGCGGCCCAGCCCACGGAGCGTGCCCTCGATGGACCGAAGGGAGCGAAGTTTGTCGCCGAGTGTCATGGGAGAGGCCTTTCGTGCTTATTGCGATATGCAAACTCTATATAGCGATCTGTAATTTGTCAAGCCAAATCGAAAATCACCTATAAGACACTCATAATCAATACTATACACAATGGTCCGGGGGAGCTTGGGGTGATTTCCGCGTAGTTCTTACTCTGGCTTGCGCAGGGACTGGAGATCGATGCCGAGCTGCTGGCACTTCTTGTAGAGGTGGCTGCGTTCGAGCCCGAGCGCCCGGGCGACGTTGCTCATATGAAAATTGTGGCGCCGGATTTCTGCAAGCAGGACTTCGCGTTCGAAGGCATGCGTGCGTTCGTCGAGAGTTCCCTGCTGTGGCTGGAAATTTTCTGACCCAGCGGGGCCAGCCGTAAGTTCGCCGGCCGGCAGGGCCAGGCGAACATCCTCATCGCGCACCGTAGCTTCTGTCGAGAGCAGGACCAGTCGCTCGACGATGTTGCGGAGTTCGCGGACATTGCCTGGCCAGTAATAGCGGCGGAGTTCGGCGATCGCGTCATCGGAAAAGACCTTTTCCTTCCACCCGTTCTGCCTGGCGACCTGGCGGGCAAAGTGGGTGACCAGAGCGGGGAAATCCTCGGGGCGCTCGCGAAGCGGCGGCAGGATCAGGGGAAAGACGAATACCCGGTGGAAGAGATCGCGACGAAATTCGTTTTTCTTGACCAGTTCTTCCAGGTTGCGGTGCGTGGCAACGATCACGCGAACGTTCACCTTGATGGGCTTGTCGCCGCCAACGCGCTCGACTTCCCCCTCCTCGAGGACCCGGAGGAGTTTCGCCTGCATGGCCACGGGCATATCGCCGATTTCGTCGAGAAACAGTGTGCCGCCCTCGGCTTGCTCGAATTTTCCGGTGTGGCGGCCCGCAGCGCCGGTGAAGGCCCCTTTTTCATGACCGAAGAGCTCGGATTCGATGAGTTCAGCCGGTACAGCCGCGCAATTTAAGGTAATGAAACCGTTTTCGTGGCGAGGCGACTTTTCGTGGATGGCACGAGCCACAAGTTCCTTGCCAGTGCCGGTCTCCCCGAGGATGCAGACGCGAATCTCGCTCGCGGCGACGCGGTCAATCTGGGCCAGCAGCTTGGTCATTGCGACGCCGGATCCGACCAGTTCGTGCTTGCCAAGGCGATGGCGAAGTTCGCGGTTTTCATCTTCAAGCCGCGCCAGTTTGAGAGCGTTTTCGACGGTCAGGAGCAGCTTGTCGGTCGTGAGCGGTTTTTCGAGAAAGTCGAGAGCGCCGAGGCGGGTGGCCTTGACAGCCATCTCGATGTTGGCCTGGCCGGAAATCAGCACGATGGGAGTTTGCAGGCCGGACTTCTTGAGTTCTTCAAGGAGTTCCATGCCGGTTTTGCCGGGCATGACAACGTCGGAGAGAACGAGGTCGAACCGTTCCGTGCGGAGAAGCTCGGCGGCGCGGAGCGCGTTGTCGCAAACGGTAGCTTCGTGTCCGGCGAGGCGGAAGGCACGGGAGAGAGAGGCGAGCGTGTTCGGGTCGTCGTCAATCAGGAGCAGATGGGCTTTGCGTGGCACGGATATCCTTTGGGCCGGCGCGGCCGATGTCGCGGTACGGAAAAAGCGACCGCTGCAAACTCAAGCAAAACGATCGAGTCCAGGCAAGCGTGCCCGGGCCAGAAATCCACTCAGTCTATGGCGGTGGCGGCGCGCTCGGATTCGGCGACTCCGGTTGCTGGTGCCGCATTGGGCCTAACGACCACTCCCTGTTGACGCTTGGGGAGCTCGATGCGGAAAGCGGAGCCGCGGCCCTCCTCGCTCGAGACGGAAATTGTGCCGTGATGGTCGCTGATGACCGACTGAACGATGGCCAGGCCGAGGCCGGTGCCGAGGTGCTTGGTCGTGTAGTACGGGGTAAACAGTCGCGAGCACTCTTCGGGGGTAAGCCCCTTGCCGGTGTCGGACACTTCGAGGCAGACGGTGTCGTCGGCATCGGTGGTGCGAAGCGTCAGGGTGCCGCCGGCGGGCATGGCATCGAGCGCGTTGAGAACCAGGTTCTGAAACGCGCGGTGGAGTAGATCGGGATCGGCATCGATCTCGGGGAGCGACTCGGTCAAAAAATACTCCGTGGCGATCGAAGGTTTTCCGACGGCGGTAAACTGCGGTTCAAAGAGACGAACCGCGTTGCGCAGGGACTCATTTACGTTGACGCGCGCAAATTGCGGTGCGGGCATCTTGGAAAAGTCGCTGAAGCGGCCGACGATGCTGTTGAGATTGGCGAGCTCCGCTTTCAGCGTGGCCGTGCCTTCGGCAAAGACCTCCTGAAATTGCGCGGGCCCAAGCTGGCGGGCGCGCTGCAGATTTTCGACGGTGATCTGCATGGGAAAAAGAGGGTTGCGGAGTTCGTGAGCCAGGCGGCGAGCCAACTCACGCCAAGCGGCGACGCGTTCGGTTTGAACGAGTTTCTCTTTTTGGGCGGCAAGGGTGTGCGTCATGTGATTGAAGGCCCCCGCAAGCTGGCCGATTTCATCGCCGCCCTGAACGTCAATGTGCGTGTCCCAGCGGCCGGAAGCAACGTCGCGCGCGCCGTTGGCGAGTTCCTCAAGGGGGCGGGTGATGCGCGAGGAAATCCACCAGGTCAGGAGCAGGCCGACAAGAATTGCGGCCAAGGCCACGACGGAGGCAATTTTCAAAATCTGGCGGCGAAGGAGGACCAGGTCGCGTTGCGGGCTGCCAAGGAGTAGAACACCAAGCAGTTCATTGTGGCGGCCGGTAAGAGGCATGGCGTGGAATGTTTCTGCGCTGGCAGGATCGCTGCTCCACTGGATCGTCTTGACCAACGTTTCGGGCTGGGACTGTTTCTGGACCTGTTCGATGAGCGACTGGAACTGATCGGCCTGCGGCACGGCACCGCCGGCATCGGTGAGCGAGGTGGGAACGTAATTGTTTTCCAGATTGCGATAGAGGAGAGCACGCATGCCGGCCGGAAGCACCAGGGAGGCCAGGAAGTTCTGATCGAGGCGGCGGCCACCGATGACGTAGACATTTTTCTCTCCGACGGTCTGCGTGCGGACTGCGGTGAGGGAAAGTGCGACACCATCGGGTAGTTCCTCGCGCTTGAGAAAGGCAGGGACACCATCCCAACTCTTGGTCGCGGTAACCCAGTCATCTTTGTATCCGACGCGCGCAGGGTATTGCGCGGAAGAGATCAAGGTGCCATCGGAATTTACGAACTCGACGTAATCGAGATTGTGAGTCTGGGCCGCGCCGTTGGCGTCGTGCACATAGAGAGAGGAATCGGCGTTCGGGCGGGCAAGGTCCAGGACCATGCGGACGGTCACATCGGCATTGGTGATATTTTCCACCTGCTGGGCAACCGTGTCCCCGCGCTGCGCGAATTCTTTCTTGAATTGGGCAACCAGTGCTTCCGTGCGCTGGGCATCGATCTGCTCATAGGTGCGCTGGGCATAGTAGGTGACACCGTAGGCGACGAGCGAGACCGAGGCCAGAACGGTGACCAGGAAGATGAGGAAGATCTTGGTGCGAAAGCTCATGGATGCACTCCCGGTGCGGCATTCCGGCCCGTTGCCGATTCACCATTCGACGCCAGTGGTTCAGCGGAGGCCAGCCATACATCGGCGAGCCGCCATTCTCCGGAGGGCGTCACGCTCCAGTTGTGCACAACCGGCGCGATTCCGACGTATTCCGGAAGAAAAACCAGAGGCAGAATCTGGCGTTCCTCGAGCAGTTGGCGTTCTTCGGCATAAAGTCTTTCGGGATCGCTCGATTCGGCGAGGGGCTGTTCACCGGCAGCAGAGTGTAGATGCGCCGCGATTGCCTGGAGGTCCGCGCGGGGGGAGAGCGAATCATAGTGCCAGGCAAAGAGATGCAGGCCGGGGCTGGGCGAACCGGTTGCACTGTTGCCTGCAGAGTTCGGTGCATGAGCGAGCGGCTGAACCGAGATCCCGGCTTGGCGCGCATTCACTGCTACCCGTTCGCCGAGCAATTTCATCAAGTCGCCGGCGGCATCGACGCGCAGGCGCAAGGGATCGGCAGCGCCAGCAACGCCGGCGGGGAGAGCGGAACGAAGTTCTTTGGCGCGATCGAGATCCACGGGAGTACCAAAGAGAAAAGCATATCCCGATAGCCATTGCGGCAAAAGGGCCGTTGCAGGGAGGGCTTGCCTTTGTAGCAACACACTTGCCATGGTCTCACGATCGAGCGAGAAGTCGAGGGCTTCGCGCAATCGGGGATCGGACGCACCGGGTTGAGAATCGTCAAAATGCAAGGCCAGGAGAGTGTAGGCGGGCGAGACCCAGACGCGCAAATTATCCTGGCGCGCCTTGCGCACCAGGTCAGGAGGGATATCGATGATATCGGCCCGACCGACCTCGAGATTGAGAATCTGCCGGAGAGGAGGGTCGCCGAGCATGACCTCGACAAAGTCAACGAAAGGGCGGCCCGCCCAGGCTTCTTCATTGGCGCGGAATTTCATGTGCGCAGGCTTGAGCACAGAGGGGTTGGCCTCGGCTGGAGTCGGCGGCGCGCTCTCTACCAGGATAAACGGGCCGGTGCCGAGGAGTGTGCCGTCGGGCTCGGTGCGGAAAATAAAGTAGCGGCCGGAGGCCAGCTGCTCGAGGAGATCCGGAGTGGGGTGGGCAGCGCGGATCTGGACGCCATCCTCGCTAGCGCTGATTTTGAGGGCAGGCGGGAGGAGTGTCCCGAGAGCTGCCGCGACGTCTTTGGGAGTGAGCAGGGAGTTATCGGAAAATTTCACGCCAGAACGCAGCCGGAACTGCCAGGTTCTTGAAGCGGCGTCGTGGGACCAGTCGGAAGCGAGGGCGGCATGGAAATGGCCGAATTCATCGAGCGTGATCAGCCGGTCGAAGACGAGCGATGCCAATTTGATGTTTTCAGCCGAGGTGACCGATCCGGATCTCCATTCGCGCGGGTCAAGGGAGATCGAGGCGACACGCAGTTCGATTCGCAGAGTGCCTCCGAATTTCGGATGCCCGGTCGGTAGCGATCGAGCCGGCGCGACCAGCACCACGAGCCACGCGCTAATTGCCGCAAGCGAGAGTGATTTTGTACACCTCATAATTCCCCGTTCGCAGATTTCGCGTGACGACGAGAGCGCTGGCTGGATCCTGTTCACCGTTGAGGCTGAGAATCGGCCCGGGAAAGTCGCTCAACAGGGCCGCGCTCCCTTCACGCCCGGCGCCATCGGGCACCACCTCGAGAACATCCGGCGTCGACCAGTCGGGGCCATCGGCGCGCAATTTCCACCCACCGGCGTCACAGGAAGGCGTGAGGACGGTCGGACCGCGCCAACCGCTTTTCACCACATGGCACCTGGCCTCGGCAGCAGAGGTCCAGCTGAATTCGCAGCTCTTCGAGGGCAGCAGCACGACCGCGTCGGCGGCACGGACCATGAGTTCCGCGCGAGGATCACGGGAGGAGTGCGTCCCCGCGGCATTGAGGGGGATCGATTGTCGCACGCCCCCGGCGGCATCCAGGCGGAGAACAGAGAGTTCTTGGTTGTGAACGGAGAGCACTGCCATACCGCCTTCGGCGCCATTCCACAGGGAGGAGGCATCGAGAATGCGGTCAGGGCTTTGATAAACGAGCTGCCGTTCGATACGGATGGGAGCGACCGGAAGTCCGGCGGCTTGGAAGGAGGAACGCGGCAGTTCGATGATGCGCACCGCGTCTTTGTCGGCAATCCGGGTGTCGGCCGAAAAAACGAGCTGCGTGGGTGTTTCCGCCAAACCTACGCGCAGTAGGGGAGCAGCCGAATCGCCGGTCAGCGTCAGGTGATGCTCTTCCATCGCTTCGCGAAAGGCGTTTTGCCAGTCCTTGCCGGTATCGGAGGCAAAAAGCGGGTCTTCGATGAACTCGATTCGCAGGGAACCGTGGAGGTTCGGAATGGCGGCAACCCGCTCGGCGAGTTGGCGGACCGCGTCATCAACGGAGAGTGGTTCGGTAGCAGCCGGGTTCACACGTTGAACGGAAAAAACAAGCCAAAACGAAGTCAGGAAAAGGAAGGAGCGAAGCGAGAGACGGTCGAGGATTGGTCGCACGGCGTTCTAAGTTGATGATAGCACGGCGGCAAAGAGTCCGGCGCACGCCACCAGAGCCGCGTTCAATGATTGGGAGCGGCCCCTCAGAGAAGATTCGGCCGCTTGAGCGCTCCGTGTTCGATCGCTTCAGGAGGACATCTGCGCTTTTTGGATCGCCTAGGGCAACCAACCAGGCACCTGACTGCTTCAATGCGAGCGGTATTCCTTGAACAGGTCCAGACGATTGAGCATGCCGATCATCACTTGGGTGTAGGCGAAATATTCCGCGAGGCTTTCGTCGGAGACGTTGTAGAGAGACTTACGACGCGCATCGCGGATGGTCGGGAAATCCTCCGCTTTGAGCGTTGCGACGGCGCTGGCCATGAAGGCGGTGTGATCAGCCAAGCCGTAAATGGGAAGACTGTCCGCAACGGCCTGGGAAAGCTCCTGCTGGGTGGCCTTCTTGTCGCGCATGGCCTTGTCGAAGGCGGCGCCTTTGGTGGCCATTACTTCGTCAAATTCTTTCTGCGTATGAGGCAGCGCGGCAATGGTCTGCAGAACCTCATCGCGAGAGAATTTTGCGTGAGCGTAGTCGGCAGGATTGATCGGTTGATATTTCATAACCGCCTGAATATCGTTCCTGCGGAAGTCCTCCTCGACTTTAGACAGGCCAGTCCACTTGCTCAGGGCACGAAAGCTTTCCTCGGTCATTTGCTCCGCGAGGAGATGGGCCGCGGCCGCTCGAACGAAGGATTCGGGTGCCTCCAACTGCGCGATGAGGGCGTTATCGGCCTGGGACTGGTCCATGACGCCGTACAGGAACAGCGCCGAGGTGTCGGAATCGAGATCGAGAGCGTGTTCGGAGATGTGAAGAACGGCGTTGGGATAGAGGAGCAGCTTCGCGGCCAGGGGGCGGATGTCGACGCCGGCCTGTCCAAGTTCGAAAGCCAGGGTTAAGTAGTTCGCGGGATCGGATTCCTGAAAATCGGCCTGAGCGATGGAATCGCGGATGAGGACGAGCGTCGCGGGGGAGTGATCGGCAGGGAGAAGCATGGACGCAGCATCAAACTGGAAAATATGGTCGGTCTTTTCTTCGGCAAGCAAGGTTCGGATACAGGTGACGCCCTCCGGGCCAGCGGCTTGCACCTGTTTCCAGAAAGCGTCCAGTTCTCTGGTCTTGCGGTCGATCTGCTGTTCGTCCAGTTGCGTGAGGTGGAAGCCGTAGGTCTTGGCCTTCGCGGCGCGAAGATCGTCGCAGGTTGACGGTTGGTTCGGCAGAGCAGCAGCGCAGGCGCGCGCAGCGGTTAGCGAAATGGACAGGGCGATCAGGGCGAAAAAAATAGAAAGATTCCTCACTCCGCAGACTCCGTTCGCGATGACAAATTCATCAACTCACTAAATCCTTGGCATGGTACCACTACTGAATTACAGATGCCGGGCAGCGTGGTCAGTGCCGCCCGGCTGGTCAGGAGAGAACTGCGTTTTTTTGTTTTGTTTGGTGGAAGTCGATCGTCCGCACTCAGTCCCGGCTGTCCCGTGTGAGGATCTCTGCGGACTCCGGAATCCAGATGATTCTCGCGAGAGAACCGGCGGAGGGAAGAAGGAAGAGACAACGGCGCAGGGTGATGCGATAGGTGGTGCGGCCGTCGGGGGAATGAAAGCTGTAAACCGCTCTGGTTTTTGCGCGGTGCTCGAGCTCGAGTGTGAGCGAGGCGGATTGGAATTCCGCCAGTTCGGGGCTGACCCGGCGGAGGGTCGCAGCGGCAACCAGATGCGCATCTCGGCACCATGGGTCATGTCCGCCGTTTACCCACCGCTGAAGCTCCTCCACCTTGGCACGATCGACAGGAAAATCGTGAACGATGCGGTGCTGGTTCGGCGGAATTTGGCTGAGTCGGAGATCCATGGCCGAAACACCCAGGGTCCACAGCAACAGGCTGAAAGTAACGCGCCAGAGAACCGGGACAACCGTCGAGATTGCGTTGCGTTCGCTCTTTCGAGGGACTGGATTCATGATCTCCTCCTTGAAAATCAGGCGTCGCGCTCTTTGAACGTTGCGGTGCGTTGTGCTTGTCGCCGGTGACCGAACATCAGAGGGCGCAGACCCTTTCGTTCGGGACCTTTTGACCGGGTCGCAGCACGGCCATCCCCTGTTGGACCGGCGGGGTGGCGCGGAGCGCAACGCCCGGCGAGGAGAGCGCCATCGCGAAAAGAGCCAAGCGCGGCGGTGCTTGTCCTCTTGACGCGCCTGGCCTCTCGCCGAGCGGCGGGGCCGAGCCACCCACAGGGGTATTCGCCGGTGTTCGTCGAGCACGGCTGTTACCCTAGCCGTGCTCCCGAAATTCGTGATCAGGGCCGTTTGGCCGGCTTATGCTGAGCCGTGGCCGTAGCAACAGGCGCCGGATCCACTGCATCGTCTGGGGCATCGGGCCCGGCAGTTGTGCCGGTTCCGTTGTTGTTCTGAAATGCGGAGCGCATGACATCGGAGGCAAAGAAATTCTTGCCGTCCATGGGGACCATCATGATCTGCAGTTTGTCCGACAAGCGCTCGGCGATGATCTTCTGGATAAGCATAGGGTTCTGCTTCAGAACGGCGGCTTCAAATTTCATCCGTTCGGCGTCGGCAGAGGCGGTGACGCGGATCCGATTGGCTTCGGCGTCGGAAAGATTTTTCTGTCGCTCCACTTCGGCCCGGCTGTCGATGATTTTTGCTTGCGCGGCCGCTTCAGCGTTTTGCAAGGTGGCCTCCTTGCGCGCTTCGGCTTCGAGCTTGCTCTGTTCAATCTGTTTCTGCTTGAGCGGCAGGGTGTATTGCATGGCGTCGGACTCGGCCTTGGCCTGAAGGACGCGGACCTGGGCTTGGGCTTCGGCCTGTTTCACGTCGCGTGCTTTCTGGGCATCCGCTTCGAGTTCGGCAATTCTGACTTCCTTGAGCTTGATGTCCTGTTCGGTACCGAGCCTTTCGTTCTCCTGCTCTTTCAGCAGCAGGCCTTCGAGGCCCTTGGCATAGTCGGCCGGGAGTTGAATGTCGCGGAGGAGCACTTCGCGAACCAGGATTCCATCGCTGGCGAGACGGGTTTTGATGGCGTCGGCAGCCTGCGTGCGAAGTTCCTCGCGCTTCAGAGCGAAGATTTCGCGAGTCACGTAATTGGGAGCCAGTTGCCTGTAAATGGAGGAGACGACCGGTCCGACGACCTGTTCGTTGACCGGCTGCGGGAGATTCTGGTGGATGGTGCCGAGGCGGCCGGGGTCGAGGCGGTAGCGGACGGTAACGGCGAGGCCGAGGTTGAGGCCCTCGCGGGCCTGGACCGTGAGAACTTCACCAGCGGACTTTGCAGAGGGGCTGGCGGCGGTCGAATAGACCTGCTCGCGCGTGTCATAGAGAACGACGTGATCGATGAGTGGGGTCTGAAAATGCACTCCGGGATACAACGTACCGGGCCGCACGCCGGAGAGCTGGCTGACGCGAATGCCCGCGAACCCGTCGGGGATCACGAGGATGCTGAGAGCGAGAAGCACGGGGAGAATCCCCGCGAAGGACAATGTCTCTGCCAGCCTCCAACGCACCGGTCCGAAAGGGCGCGGCTCAATGGCCGCCGTTCCCTCCCCTGCCGGCGCGGCGGACCGCTGCAATAACCAGCGCAGGCGTGTTGCGACATAAACGTCATAAGCGACAACGACCGCGGCGCAGCCGAACAAGCCCACGCCAACGATCATGAGCAAGAGCTTCAAAGCAAGCATGGTGTTTTCCTTTCTCTCCTAATTCCCGGTAAGGCTGCCGGTTCGTGACCACCGAATTGCGGCATTCCGCAGCCGAGAAAATCGTGCCAGCCACTAGCGGGCTTTGGCGAAGGCCTGGGCTACCCTTTGCGTTCCCCGTTCGATCGCCGGAGGCGCGATCCGTCGAGCGGCGGCGCGTGGCTCGAGGAGCGCGAGTGTGGCGCGCAGGAGCAGGGCTTCGATAGCCAGCGCCGTGAAGAGAGCGACGATCGTGGTGATGGTGACGGCTGCGAATGCAAAGAATGTGTTCATGCGTTTTCTCCTAAACCCGGGCAGGGAAATATTCCTAACGGCCACCGTGCGAGGCTGCGGATTCCCCTGTAGCCTCGACGGATTCGGTTGCAGCGCTGAGCTTCGGCATTTCACCAAAGAGGCGGGCAACTTCGTCGGTAGCTTCGCCGATCAGCGAAACGCGATCGCCAACTTGGACCCGCGCGAAAAGATCCTCGGCATCGCTGTTGCGGAGGCGAATGCAGCCGTGCGAGGCGTTCTTGCCGATGGAGTCTGGACGGTTGGTGCCATGGATGCCGAAGCCCTTGACGCTCAGTCCCATCCAGCGGGTGCCAAGAGGATTGCCCCGACCTGGTCCGATCACCACACCAGGCTTGTAATAGGTGGGGTTCGCAAGGCGCTGGGCGATCTGAAACTCGCCGGTCGGGCTTGGACTAGCAGCGGCGCCCACGGCGACATCGTAAATCCTGACCACCCGACCGTCTTCGAGCAGAGCCAGCTTGCGATCCGGAATGCTGACGACGATGCGGCGGGCGGCTCGAGCACTCGCCCTATTTTCAGAGTTCGATACCGTCTGAGCGGCAAGGCAGGCGGACGAGACGGCCAGGGCAGCGAGGACGAGGGTGCACTGGGCGATCCGTCGGCGGCTCGTTTTGTAGTTTCCTGAAGTGCGTGGTTGGTTCATTCGATCGTGCTCCCTGTCAAGCTTCGGCTGATGAAATGGCACCTGGACGACCATTCCCAACTCATTGCAAATAAATAAGTTAATGAAGAAGCACGGTCCGAAAGCGTGGTCCCGGGAACACGGCTGTGTACTGGGTGACGCGGCGCAGGCGGTGATTGCCGAACAACGAATCAAGGAGTCCCGCTTGCGTGGCCAGCGCGACCGTCAGGGGTTAGGGGATAAGACCGCTTGCCGAAGCCCCGCGTTTTGAGGTTCAGGCTTTCGGAGTTAGTCTAGAACGCTGCCCAAAACGCGAGGCTCGTTGCTATGTCGCAAACACAAGGGATTCGTATCGGCCGAATTCTGGGCATCCCCATCTACCTGGACTACAGCTGGCTGCTGATTTTCGGGCTGATCAGCGCCTCCCTGGCGCTGGAATTCACAGAAGAGTTCAGCAACTGGACTTGGGCCGAGCACTGGGGCGTGGGCCTGGTGACCAGCCTGTTGTTCTTTGCTTCCGTCGTATTCCACGAGCTGGCCCATAGCGTGGTGGCGCAGTACTACAAGATCAAGGTGCTTTCGATCACCCTGTTCCTGTTTGGCGGGGTCGCGCGGATTGGACGTGAACCGAGCAAGGCGATTCAGGAGTTTAATATCGCGATTGCCGGGCCGCTGGCGAGCGGCTTCCTGGCCCTGTTTTTTTACGGACTGAAACTGGGATTTCCCGGCCGGGAAATGTTGGGCGCGGTTTCCGATCATCTGATGTTCACCAACAAGTGGCTGGCGATTTTCAATTTGCTGCCTGGATTCCCGCTGGACGGCGGAAGGATCTTTCGGGCGCTGGTGTGGGGAGCGACAAAAGATTTCGTCAAAGCCACGCGGGTGGCCGGTGCCAGCGGGAAGCTGATTGCCTACGTGATGATCGGGCTGGGCATCTTCTCGGCGCTGGGCGGAAGCCACAGCGGTTTCCTGGTTGAGTATATCGGGCGATTCGGGGGAATCTGGCTGGCCTTCATCGGCTGGTTTTTGTTGAGCGCGGCGCAGGCCAGCGTAAGCCAGGTGACCATTCGCGAGACGCTGACCGGTTTGTGCGCGGCCGATGTGATGAGCCAAGAGGTGCCGACGATTCCGGGAAATATGAGTCTGGACGAGTACAGCGCCGAAGTGCTGCGAACGGGGCGGCGGATCCACATCGTGACGCACAACGACCGTCTGGTGGGGTTGATGAACGTCACCGCCCTGAACCAGGTGCCGCGGGAGGAATGGTCGATGAACTCGGTACAGGCGGTGATGGTGCCGAGAGAAAAGATACTGTGGGCCGCCCCGGAAGAGCCGCTGCAACGATTGCTCGAACGATTGCTCGGGGCGGATGTAAACCAGATGCCGGTGGTGCGGCATGGAGAAGATGGCGCGGCACAGATCGTTGGGATGGTCACGCGCGATGCGATTCTGCGAGTGATTCAAACACGAAGCGAATGGAGCGCGGCCTTGAGCCAGAGGTAGGAAGGCGTCCTTCCGCTCGCAACAGCGTCGCCCATGGCGAGAAACCTCCCGAGCAGTCGCTGCACAACAGAGTCCCCGCTGACCAATAGCGAAAGAAAAGTGCCTGCATCGGCGGTCTAGAGATCGGTCCGTCGAGGCTCATCGGCAAGCTCTTCCCGCTTTGGCCGGATGGCGGTCACGCGGAAGCCGCCGCTGCGAACCTCCAAGGCAATCTTCGAAAAGCCCGCCGCGGAAAGCCGCGGGAAGACGGAACTGGGCGCCAGAGGGGTGAACGTGCTGCGGATGTGGCCGAGGCGGTGCAACCGATTGTCAGGAATTTCGAAAGCGATGAAAACGCCGCCAGGGCGGAGGACACGAAGCGCTTCGACAAACATCTGATTCTGCATCTCAACCGATCGGAGATGGTGAAGGACAAGGATGGCCAGGATGGAAGAAAACGTCGCCGAGGCGAACGGCAGACGAGCCCCATCACCCTGCACGGCCGAGAATCGCGCAGCCCTGTTCTGCGTGTTCAGTTTTCGTGCGGAGTTGCGATCGTAGTCGAGTGCAGTGACCCGCGAGACCCGCGTCAGCAGGTCCGCCGTGGCGGCCCCGTAGCCCGCCCCGATTTCGAGAAGGTGGTCGCCGAGTCGGGTTCCAGACAGAACCCAAGGGAGGAGTCGACGCCGGGTGAGGTAGCGCCACAGGGGCGAGGAACAGATGAAGTGCTCAGCCGCGTTCATGGGTTGTACGGTCGGGAGAGTTAGTAGTGTAGCGCAGCAGAGCAGGTTCGACGATGAATTGTGCGGAGATGCGCTGGCGGCCCAAGCGCACCGGCGAGACGATGTTTGCCAAAGGAAAAGGTCAGTGGAACATCGGGCGGAGACGCCGCAGGGCGGAGGCAAACTGGTCGGCGTTGTAGGCGGAAGGATTTTCGAGCTGCCGGAAAAGGCCGTTGATGGCGGAACGGATATCGGCGTCGCTCGAAGGCTGGGTATCCCTGCTGTAGGCGGTGTACAGGGAGTCCAGAGCCCTGGCGGCCTGTTCGGCCGAATGTTCATCGGAGATGGCAATGTTTTCGGCATCGTCACAGATCCGCTGCATCATTCGGAGAGTGATGGCCTGGTCGTACTGCATGGTCGCAAGGCGATCGGCAATGTGCTGCGCGAGTGGTGCGGCAGCCAACGCGGCGTCGGCAACCACGCTGCGATCGGGATTGAGTTTGCTCATCTCGCTTGAGACCACCAGCATGTGCCGGTCGAGTTCCTGGCCGGAGACGGAATCGATCTGTTTGGCAAAGTGGCGGAACACGGTGTAACCGGAGGCATCCCAAGGGGGAGAGCCGGGGCGACGGCCTTCGTAGCCATGCTCCTGCCGCCAGCTCGCTTTTGCCGGACCGATCGAGTGGTGGCAGGCAAAGCAGGAGAGTTCGGAATATTCCGGCCAGACATCCTTGTTGTCGGCACGTTCGTTCCTGGCGCGCCAGGCGAGACGCTCCATCGATGCGCCGAGCTGCACGGCTTGGCCGGTAGCCCAGACACGGACTCCCGCCCAGGCAGGGTCCTCGACCGGCTGGCCCGGAGCCGATTCGCGCGGGACCTTCCAGTGAGCCGGCAGGAGCGCGGAGAACGAGTCCAGCTCGAAACGGAGATCCGGATGGCCGGCCGCGATCATTTCGTGATCAACGAATTTTTCTTTCGTTCCGAGGTGGCATTCCAGACAGAGATTGGCGCGATGGATCAGGTTGCGGGTGTCGCGCATGCCAAGCGCAACCGATTTCTCGTGCGGCCAATCGGGCGCGGTGTGCGGTCCGAGCCAGGCCGAAGCCGGGCCATGGCAGGATTCACAGGAGACCCCTTCGGAAATTTCGAACCGCCGGCCGCGCTGCTCAGCTGCCGTCGACAGACTGTGACAGGCCAGGCACTTCGGAGATTCCTCGGACTTGGCACCGAGTTTCAGAATGCGGGTGATCCGCTCACCCGCTTGGCCGGTGAGGGCCCGGTACGCACGGCTGTGCTGGTCTTGCAAAATCCAGATGGAATATTCGTTCTGGAGAACGCGGCTGCCAGCAACAGGCTTGGCGCTCCCGTGGCAATTGCTGGCAGCGCAGGAACCCGAACCGACGTATTGGACAGTTTGGTTCGAAGCGGTGCCGGAGGAAGAAGCGGCAGAAAAGCAAAGGAAAATGGCAGCGAGAAACAGAGCGCGGCGAGGTGCATTGTTGTTGCCAAGCAGCATGAGGTGAGCGGGAAAAGTTCCTTTTGCTTATAACTTCAGCAAGCGGGGCAAGTCAACGGGAAGGGAGCCTCTTTCGCGGCGCTTACGCGAAAAGACAAACGGCTCGGAACGGCAAGCAGCGACCGGACTGCGAGCGTGCGGAAATAGCCCAGTCCTGCCCGGGCGCCCCGAGCGCGCAAACGGTCGGGCGAGTTCCTGAAACATTCGGCCGTGCTCTTTCGCAAAGTACCGGCCGTGCAAGGCCAGAAGGAGAGCGGGGATGCGCGACACGCCCTGTCGAGCGGTTCAGCCATTCACCAGGTTCATCATGGCCTCCGGGTATCGGAGGCCAGCGGCGGCGCCTTGGGGAGCTACCTCGTCAATGTCCCGGAGATCATCGGACGACAGTTTCACGTCTAAGGCGCTGACATTTTCTTCCAAGTACTTTCGCCGCTTGGTGCCCGGGATGGGAATGACGTCTTCCCCCTGCGCGAGAAGCCAGGCAAGCGCAAGTTGGCCGGGCGTACAATTTTTCGCCTTGGCGAGCGATTCGACGCGCGCCACAAGTTCGAGATTTCTCTGAAAGTTTTCGCCTTGGAAACGCGGAGAGAAGCGGCGGTAATCGTCGCTGTCGAGATCATCAAATTTCCGGATCTGTCCGGTGAGGAAGCCGCGTCCGAGCGGGCTATAGGCTACAAACGCGACGCCGAGTTCGCGGGTGGTCTTCAGGAGTTCCTGTTCGGGATCGCGAGTCCAGAGAGAATACTCGGTTTGCAGAGCAGCGATAGGATGAACGGCGTGGGCGTGGCGGATGGTGGCCGGAGAGGCCTCGGAAAGTCCGAGGAAACGGACTTTTCCTTCCTCGACGAGGCGAGCCATCGCGCCCACGGTCTCCTCGATGGGGGTGTACGGATCGACACGGTGCTGGTAATAGAGGTCGATGGTGTCGATGCCAAGGCGCATGAGGCTGGCCTCGCAGGAAGATCGAACGTATTCGGCCTTCCCGCTTACACCGCGGAGTTGGGGATTGGCCCGGTCGCGAACGATGGCGAACTTGGTGGCCAGAAATACTTTCCTGCGGCGATCGCGGATCGCGTTGCCGACCAGTGTTTCGTTGTCACCGAAGCCGTAGACATCGGCGGTGTCCAGGAAGTTCATGCCCAGTTCGATGGCGCGGTGAATGGTGCGGATGGACTCGGCATCATCGCGCGCACCGTAAAATTCCGACATGCCCATACAGCCAAGTCCCATTGCCGAGATCTGCGGTCCCCCTTTTCCCAAACGCCGGAGCTGCATGGTGTCACCTCGAATTAAGCCTAAAACGATACGATCGGTATGTGAAACGTACCGATACATGATAAAAGAACCAGGGTCACAGGAGGAGTGAATGAAGAATCACCTAGTCACCGTACTGGCGATCGCGTTCTCGGCAATCACTTGTGGCGCGACTTTTCTTTTTGCTTTGTACCGCCAGTTGGCCATGGTGGAGGTGACGGCGAGCTTGGTGACGGGTATCGAGCTGTATTTCCTGAGCTCTTCGATTGGGGATTGGATCGAGAGAAAGATGGGCCCAAACTGGGTACGGTTGGGGGTGGCGCTCGGATTGGCGGCCGGAGTGGTGGGCTATTTCCTCATCGCAAAGCATATGCATCCTTTGAGCGCCGGATGAACGGGCGACGAGACTTCCAGAACGGAAGAGATAGCCGTTGCACGGGCGGAGTTTTCACGGGAGTTACCTACCCTTTCCTCTCGAGCAAGGCTGGGTAGCCTGACCCAAGGGTGAGCATAGGACCTGCGCCAAGTGGCGCAAAAGCCGCCCATGTATTAGATAACACTAACTTTTACAATCAGTTAGAAGCAGTCCTCGTGGTACGGGAAATGCGCATAGAAGGGGTGGAGGCTAAGGCCATGGCTCCGTCCACCCATCTTGAAGTTCCCCCCCAACAAGAGATAGAACGAGGACCGATCGCCCAAGAGCACGTTGTCAAGCCACGAAAGAAAGAGACTGGCAGCGCCACCAGGATGTCCAATTCAGCTGCCAGACCCGCAGAGGGTTCGTTCCAATCCTCCATGCTCGAATACAACCGGATGAAGAGCAGTTCCCGTCTGGTGGATACGTTAATCAGCCTGACGGTGAACGCCTGCATTTTGGTCGCGCCCATCTTCGCAGGGCTGTATTTCACCGATTCGCTCGACATGAAGCAATTTGCATCGACGTTCCTCGTCGCCCCTCCTCCACCTCCCCCGCCCCCCGCACCTGCCGCGCCGGTAGTCCGAGCGGCGCCCATGCGTCGGGTATTTGAAAATTCGGGCAAGCTGATCGCTCCGACCGTGGTGCCGAAAGAAGTTGCCATGATCAAGGAAGCGCCGCTGCCACCCGACGTCGATGGCGCGGGCGGCATTCCGGGAGGTGTGCCAGGCGGTGTTTCCGGCGGCACCATGGGCGGCGTCCTTGGTGGAGTGATCGGGGGCACAGGTGCAGTTCCTGTGGCTCCGATCGCGCCGAAAGAAAAAGGGCCGAAGGCGCCGGTGCGCGTCGGGGGCCGGGTGAAAGAACCGAGGCTGGTTCACCGCGTGGACCCCGCCTATCCGCCGCTGGCGGTGCAGACGCACTTGCAGGGAACAGTGGTGATTGATGCCATCATCGACGAGCATGGCGACGTGGTGGAAATGCACCTAGTTTCCGGACCGCCGCTGCTGATACAGTCGGCGCTCGATGCAGTGCGGCGCTGGAAATATGAACCCACCTACCTGAACGACGAGCCGGTACCGGTGCAGTTAAACGTGACGGTGTCGTTCAAACTCGGCGGTTGAGGAAGCGACAGAAGTTGGACGAAGGGCGGAACAGCCAGAAGAAAGGCTGTTCCGCCGTTTCTTTGTTGAGGGATGAACTCTACTCTTTGGCTTCGGGAGCAGCACCGGGAGGGTCCAGGTACTTGATCAGCAGGACTTCGTTGCCCTTCTCGTTGTAGATCAGGTCGTCGACGAGTTTCTTGGTCATCAGAATGCCGAAACCTCCAGGGCGCATTCCCAGCGTTTCGCGCTCCGCCATGTGCTGGAAGGGCTGGTCGGCCGGGTTCGCCAGAGCGGAATGCTTGAGTTCTTCGAGAGAAAAGCCGGTACCTGGATCCTTGATCTTGCACATGACCAGACGGCGGGTGCGCACATAACTGACTTCGACGTACTGCGAAGGATCGAACTTCCCGCCGTGTTCCATGGCGTTCAGCAGGATTTCCCGAAAAGCGGTCGCTACCTCCTCCGATTCGGCAGCGGGCAGGTCGGACGCCTCACGATAGAACTGCAGGAGGCGATTGGCGGTGAGGACATCGCAGCGGACGGAGAGTCGCACCCAATGGGGAGTGGCAGACAGCAGCTCAATGCCGTCATCCCAATAGGGTTCGGCCATGGCGATGCGGATGACCTCCGCAAATTTTTCGGTGGAGAAGGGCCGGGAGAAATAGCTGAACGCGCGCTCACGAATGGAATTGAGAACGTCGCCGGGAGTGAACTCGTCGGTGAGAATGATCAGGCGGGTATGCGGGCGCACCAGGCGAAGGCGGCGAAGCAGTTCGATATCTTCCCTGCCCGAGGTCTGCTCGCCCGTAATGATGAGGTCGTAAGGACGCCGCCTGCTCTTCTCGAGTGCCTCCTGATTATTCTCCACAAACTGGATTTCCCAATCTTCCTGGTCAAAGAGATTCTGGAGCAGCCGGTTCAATTCCGGGCTGGAATGCACAATCAGGGCGTGATGCGGCTTGGGGGGGGTGGTGGCAGATGGAGAGTCAGCGAGCACAATACCTCCCAGGTGACCCTCCCCGGGCGGGGGAAAGAGATCGCTGCAGTAAGAATGCAGGAAAATGGAGGGGGCGCGCAAGTGGCGCTCCCCGCGCGCGTCATCCAACTTCGCTGGTCATGAGGAAGAGCGGCTTCATTTCAAAACTCTGGTAAACGGGCCGCAGTCGTTCGATGCTGTAGTGCTCCTTGACGTTGACCACTTTCTTCGTGGCGGTCACGGTCTCGATGGGCATGTTGTCGTAACGCCCGTTCTTGAGGACCACCAGGCGGCCATGGATGCGGTTCAGGAGCAAGTCCAGGGCCAGGTTGCCATAGGCCATGGGAACAATGGAATCGATGGCATCGGGATCACCGCAGCGGACCAGATAGCCGAGCTTCTGGTTGATGCATTCGATTTTCTTGCCGTTGTTGAATTTCGAGGACAGCTGCGTGATCTCTTCGGAAACGAGATCACCGATGCCACCCAGTTTCTTGTGGCCAAAGGCATCGGCAGTGTCTTTTTGAAAGACCATCTCGCCGCCTTCGAACATGGCGCCTTCCGAGACCAGCACGATCGAATAGCGGCTGGGGTTGCGCTTGCGATCATTGACCAGCAATTCGGTCAGCCTCTCAATGTCAAACTTGTGTTCCGGAATCACGCAGCGATTGGCCGCGCCTGCCATCGTCGGCAGCATGGCCGTAAAGCCGGCGTAGCGGCCGAAGACTTCGAGCACCATGAAGCGTTCGTGAGAACCGGCTGAAGTGCGCAGCGAGTTGGTCATCTGGATGGTGCGGGTGATGCAGGTGCTGAAGCCGATACAGTAGTCCGTGCCGGGAACGTCGTTGTCCATGGTCTTCGGGATGGCCACCACGCGGACACCTTCCTGGTACAGACGGACGCCGTAGCTGAGCGTGTCGTCCCCGCCGATCGGAATCATATATTCGATGCCCAGCCAGGCGAGGTTCTTGAGAATTTCCGGAGTCAGATCGTTCTTCTCCTGGTTGTATTGCTCCTTTAGATGGTCGGGAACGCTGCTCTTGGCGACCCGGCCAGGATTGGTCCGGGAAGAATGCAGGAAAGTGCCTCCGGTGCGGCCGGCCCGATTCACTACATCTTCTGTAAGCCGCTGAAAGTTATTGGAATTGTCATGCTTTTCGTCGCGAACAATATCCACCAACCCTCCCCAGCCGCGGCGGATGCCGATGACTTCGTAGCCTTCACGGAGCGCGCGGAAGGTAACCGCGCGGATTGCGGGGTTAAGTCCTGGGACGTCGCCGCCCCCCGTCAGAATTCCGATTACGCCTTTTTTTACGTTGATGTTAGCCATGGTGCAAGACTCGCCTCGATGTGGAGTAGCAAACAGATGATTATGCGACTAGCCTGGAAATTAGGAAAGGGAAACAATCACCATCAAAAATTCTAAATAGAAAAATCAAAAATACTGCTTGTTGACACATCGAACCGTGATGCAGCGCACTGACTACAGCTCGATGCGAGTTCCGAGCAAGGGAAGGAACTTGGCAAGCCAGGCCGGATGCGCGGGCCAGGCAGGCGCCGAGACCAGGTTGCCATCGACAACGGCTTCGGTCATGGGGATGTCGGCAAACGTTCCGCCCGAGCGGGTCACTTCCGGAGAAACGGCCGGATAACAGCTGCACTTCTTCCCCCGAAGGACATCCGCAGCGGCGAGAACTTGCGCCCCGTGACAAATCGCGGCGATGGGTTTCTTGGCGGCCGAAAAATGGCGGACGATCTCGAGCACTTTGGGGTTCAAGCGAAGGTATTCCGGGGCGCGGCCGCCGGGGATGACCAAGGCGTCGTAGTCTTCTGGACGCACGGCTTCAAAGGTGGCGTTGAGTGCGAAGTTGTGGCCGCGCTTCTCTGAATAGGTCTGGTCACCCTCAAAATCGTGAATGGCCGTGCGGACGATCTCGCCGGCTTTCTTACCGGGACAAACTGCATGGACGACGTGGCCGACCATGAGCAGAGCCTGAAACGGGACCATCACTTCGTAGTCTTCGACGTAATCGCCGACCAGCATCAGTATGTTCTTACCAGCCATGGGAATCCTCCAGGGTGGACCTAGAGCATAGCAAAGTCGCAGGGATCTCTGCGGCGAGGCAGGAAAAGGTCGTTGCGGCGAGCCTTCAGGCCGCAGCCTGGTGCGGCCACCAGGTCCCGCAGGGGGCTTGCCCCTGTACCGGACCGGTCCCGGGCCGGCAGGAACCGAAACCAAATGAAAAATGGCTCTATTGCAAGGCGGCCGGCGCCGGGCTGGTGCTTTCATCGATGGTCAGCATGTCCGTGCGCATTTTGTCCCACTCGCGCAAAGTAAGGCCGCGGGCAGCAAAGAACCGCCGAATGGCGACGGAGTCCCAGCAGAGAACTTCCTCGAGCACCGGGACGAGCACGCTCATGGCATTGTCGCTCAAGACCGTGCGGCGAGCGACGCGGGTGATGAACTTGGCTTCACTGACGGCGATCGTGAGGCCATCATATTGGTTGACGTGCATCATGACCGGAAGGTCTGAACTGCCGTCGCCCATATAAATGATGTGATCGTGGCTGATGCCCAGGTCGGCGCGGAGTTCTTCGAGAACCGTGATCTTGCCCCATCCCGCAGTGGCCCGAATGATCGAATCGACTTCACCGGTAGATTCGTTGAAGCGGAAACGAGTGCCGAAAATATGGTCGGGAGGAACAATGCCTTCCAGTGCCGATTGGATAATTTCCTGCGGCGCTGCGGAAATGACGTAGAAAGAGATCTTATGGTCGCTTGACAGATTGTCGAGCGAGCGTGCAAAAAGACTGACGTCGTGTTTCAGGCGAATACGCTTGCCGGTTTCAACGAGATGTTCGCGGCGAACGCGGCGGAAATCGGGGTCGTGCAGGATCAAGTAGGAAAGCTCCGCCCCCTGCTGGACGAGGTTGATGCTCGAAAGGCCCTTCACCTTGTCGTGAAAACCATGAAAACCGATAAGTTCGCTCAAAGCGACTCCCGAGTCGTTGAAGCTGAGCGTCTGGTCGAAGTCGCTGGCCAGAAGATACTGCGCTGTCATAGGGGTGCTGCTCCTCTTTCTGTCCGTCGGTGACGGACGCGGGCCCGACCGGCGGGCTCATGAACTCCCCACATGCACACGTTAACCCTGTTTCGAAGTGCTGCCCCACGAATAATTTTAATGTGTGCTATGCGTGGAAAACGTGAACAGATTATTGGCTCTCTGTAAGATGCCGCAAAAGGCTAAAAGGTTCACAGGAAAGAGGTTAATGGACGGAAGAGATTGGAAATGAAGGGGTTGCCAAGAGCAAGAAGCAAAAACTTTGATGCGAAGAAAAGGCGATAATCGCGGATCGTGGACACCCCCCTCCCAGCAGGATGGGGAGTGTCGATGGCCTTCCCCCGGTGCGAATGGGGGTCACCGATACCCATCGGTCAAAAGAAAGCCAATTGGCGGGCTATGGAAGCGCGTGTTACCAAGGAGAGTACCCGAAAATGGAACACGTCCTTCGCCGACCCGTGGAGTCCAGACGCGCCTACAAGCAACGGCGGAAAGCCATCGTGCTCGGAATGGTCTTGGCGTTGAGCCTCGCCGTAGCCCTCGCGGTGCTCATGGTCGGATGAGGCGGCGCTCGGTGCGGGTGATTCTTTGAACAGAGCCGAAGCCCGTGCCAGGAAGGCCGACGACGCCGGCAGGTTCAGAGGAGTAGAGGACTGCGGGTGCAGCGCGCTGGTCACTTTTCGGACGCGCCACCTCTGGGTTGGCGGCAGCGGCTCCGATTTTGATTGCTGACGCGCGACTTCCTCTCCGGAAGCTTCGGGCACCTCCCCCCATCTGCGCTTTTCGAACCCGGCAGGCAATGAGCCCTGCGGGATTTTCTCACTGCTCTATTCCGGAGCAGCGGATGGGTTGGCTGAAACGGCTACGTCGATATCGAGTGACCATTCCCGCTTCTTGTCGCCGGGGGCGTAGCAATTTCCGTCGGCACTATAGGTGGCCGCACATCTTGCGGTGCGCTCTTTGCGCTGCGGAGATTGCGCGAACTGCCAGAGCGCCGCTTTCGGGACTCCTCCCTGAGCCACAGCCGGTGGAGTCGCCGGGAAGACGCAGCCCGGCGCGGGCGGACAGACGTCATTGAAGATCCAGAGAGTCAGTTTGCGATCGCCAAGATGTTCCAGAAGATCCTGGACTGTGGTGACACTGTGGCCGCCGGCTTCGCCAATGGGCACGCCCGAACAGTAAGCGCCGCTGCGAAATCCCGCTTTCCTTAGCGCATCAATCCAAGCATGCACATAGTCGTGATAAGCGGGAGAAAGCCGCCCACCTTCCTCGATATCGAGAAAAATAATTGTTCCCGTGCGAAAACCTTCCTGCAGGGCGAGTTTCGCGGCATTTCCGGCATCGAGGGTTCCCTTTTGTTTGGCGTCAATCGCAGAGTGCAAATTCCTGCTCAGCCGGCCGTTATACAGGACCACAAATCCAAACCCTAGGGATTCGATGAATGCGCGTTTGCCGGACCAGGTGGTATGTTTTTCGCCTGGCGGGGGACCCAACCAATAACTCGAAAAGGCAAACGTCCTGCGCAGAACCTGCAGCGCGTCGTCACCCGGATAATCGTTGAGGTCAAAACCGAGATAGGCGCGGGACGGTTGCGGTTCCTTCGGTGAGTGAGGCGGGAGTGCCAGCAATACGGCTGAAACAGAGAGCAGCAGAGCGAACCCGAGGGTTTGCAACCGAAGCATGAAAACAATCTACAGGAGGAGGCCGATCCGCGGAAGAAAAAGAACTTCCGCGAGATCGATGAGCAGGTTCTCCCGGGGCGCCCACCAGGGAGCCGGCACGAGGTTTCGCAAGCAATGACTCACCGGGTGGCTTCGATTCCCGGACAGGATCCCGAGGTGCAGGGCAATTCACCCATCGCATCGGACGAAACGGATCTGGCAATAATGACCGGCCGCAACAACAGGCACGGCGACTTGCTTCCGGCGCTGCACTTTGATGTGATACGAACATGGATCTGCCTCAAATCGTGCGCGGGGCCACCGGGATCCGGTGGCAGTGGAAAGTCTTCATTCCGATTATCACTGTGCTGGTGCTCAGTATCGCGGCGATCCATGCGGTTCTGCGGTCGCTCGAAATCCAGGACGTCCAGTGGATCCTGATCGCGGCAGTGAGTTTCGCCATCGTGCTTTGCTTTGTCCTCCTGGCCGTGTTGCTGGTGCTGATCGAGCGCCCTCTCGAGGACCTGATGGTGACCATCGCGCGCGTTCGCCGCGGGGACTTCTCGGCCCGCGTCAACTTCGCCAAGCGCGAGGATGACGTCGGCCAGTTGGGTCGTCAATTCAACGAAATGGTCGAGCGCCTGGAAGAAAACCGTCAGGAGATTGAGGAGTTCCACAAACGCGAGATGGCGCGTGCGGAGCACCTGGCGACACTCGGCGAATTGGCCGCCGGGTTAGCACATGAAATCCGCAACCCGTTGGCGGGAATCGCCGGTGTGGTCGATATCATGGGCAAAGAGCTCCCGACGGCAAGTCCCAGTCGTGCGGTGATCGGCGAAGTGCACCGGGAGATTCTGCACATTCAGGCGATATTAAATGACCTGCTCTCCTACGCCAGGCCGCGCCCGCCCGATTTCCACCCGGCCAACCTGAACACCACGATCGAGCAGGCCGTTCTGCTGGCACGCCAACAGGTGCTGACCAAGCCGATCCAGGTACTGTTCGAGCCGAATCCGGGGCTGCCGGCCGTCGAGCATGATCCGGCGCTGATCCAGCAGGTGGTCCTGAACCTGGCACTGAATGGAATCCAGGCGATTTCCGGGGCTGGCCAGGTGCAGCTGGGTTTGAGCGAGGAGCACGGGTTTGTACTCATCCAAGTCACGGACACGGGGCGCGGAATTTCGGCCGAGTCCTTGCCGCGGATCTTCAAGCCTTTTTTCACCACCCGAAGCGAGGGAACAGGTCTCGGATTGTCACTGGCCAACGGGATTGTGCAATCTCACGGCGGACGGATTGAAGTAAGCAGCACCCCCGGCAAAGGGACGCAATTCAGGATCTGGCTGCCCGTGCACCGGCCCAAGCAGAATCGCCTGAAGAGCGCGGGTTCCTAGATTGGTGATAGAGTAAAAGGATGGCCCAAAAAAGAATTTTGATCGTCGACGATGAAAAACTGGTGCGCTGGGCGCTGAACCAGAAGTGCGCCGAGTTCGGTTACCAGACGCTTGAAGCGGAAACCGGGGAAGACGCGATTCGTGCGCTGCAAAACGAAGCCGTCGACGGAATTCTTCTGGATGTGCACCTGCCGGATATGAGCGGAATCGAAGTCCTCGAAAAGCTGAAGCAGGCCGGGGAAACCCGCAGCATCATTATGATGACCGCAGACCCGCAACTCGACGACGTCAAGGCGGCGTTGCGGCTGGGCGCCTACGATTTCGTCAGCAAGCCCATCAATTTCGAAGAGCTGTGCGTAACGCTGCAGAATGCGCTCGAGGCCGGAGATTTGCGGACGGAGGTTGAGTCGCTGCGCGGCGAAGTGCGGCGGCGAGCCGGTTACCATGATGTCATCGGCGTGTCCCGGAAGATTACCGAACTGATGAAATTTGTGTACAAGGTGGCCGCCAGCGAGGCCACTACCATCCTCATTCAGGGAGAAAGCGGGACCGGCAAGGATCTGGTCGCCAAAGCCATCCACTACCACAGTTCCCGTTCGGAACGGCCGTTTGTTGCGATCAACTGCTCGGCGATACCGGAGACGTTGATGGAGGCGGAGTTGTTCGGCCATGAAAAGGGCGCGTTTACGGACGCCAAGGCGATGAAGAAGGGGCTGTTCGAGGTGGCCGACGGCGGTACGCTGTTTCTCGATGAGATCGGAGAGCTCTCTCCCCTGCTGCAGGCAAAACTGTTGCGGGTACTCGAAGATCAGGTCATCCGGCGGATCGGCGGGGTGCGAGACATTCAGGTGGACGTGCGGGTCATTGCCGCGTCCAACCGCGACCTGGAGCGCGAGGTGCGCGAGAGCCGCTTCCGCCAGGACCTTTACTATCGCCTGGCGATCATCGCCATTTACCTGCCGGCTTTGCGGGAGCGCAAGGAAGATATCCTGCCCCTGATTGAGTTTTTCCTGGCGCACTACAACCGGAAATTCCGGAAAGCGGTGACCGGGTTAAGCGAGGAAACCACCCGGCTGCTTGTGAACTATGACTGGCCGGGGAACGTCCGAGAGCTTAAGAACGCCCTGGAACGGGCCATGATTTTGGAGGAAGGTAGGCTATTGAAGCCGGATGACCTGCCTTTCTCCGTGGCCAGCGGCCGGAGTGGCGCGATTGTGGGAGACGGCCCCATGTCTCCGCCGATCGAGGCTGCGCCCCCGGCACCCGGAAAGCGGCGCTTGCCGGCGCTCTCGATCCCGGAGGGGGGTACCTCCCTCGAGGATGTGGAGCATGCGCTTGTGGAACTGGCACTGCAACAGTCGCACGGTAATCAAATCAAGGCCGCCAAGTTGCTGAACATCAGTCGTGACGCGCTGCGCTACAAGATGAAGAAATTCGGGCTATCCCATTCCGAAGAAGAAGAGCCCGCTGCACCAACCAGCACGTCCTAGGCGCCACAAGCTCACATCTTTCCAGAAAGTCGAGCTGCGTGAGATTCCCCGACCGAGTGTGAAAACTCGCATCCGAGACGACGGGCGGCCCCGAGCGCGTCGGGCCACATTTCTAAACCATTTATTTACAGTCAGTTACAAAAAGGACCGGGAAGGCGAGAACGGAACGATAGATGCATATCACAACTCTGTTCAGCAATTAGGCAATGGAGCGATTGTCGAAATGCTGGGCAGTGGGCGTTCCTTTTTCGACGGTCGGGCTCGCGGTGAAGGCTCGAAAGGATACGTTGTAAAAAGGGACGCCCACAATATCGAGTTCGACAGCGGCCAGCAGGACTACAACGCAGTGTCGTTGGGACGACCGCGAACTCCCAGATCCTGGGATGCGAATCAAGCTGGCCGCTGTCATTATTTTAGAGCTGAAATTTTCAGCAGTTCCCCTCCCCCTCGGAATCCCCTCAAGTTGCTCTTTCCACACACGTTTAGGTGATACGGCGCAGAGTTTTGCGGAAGTTGGCTCAGTGTCAGAAAAGTCACCCGCAAAAGCGCTGCAACCTCTTTATTTAGAGCGCATAAAGAGGGTGCGTTCTGGTACCGAACGTGCACTCTCGAACGATTGAAACGGAACTGAGCGTTGCGAGTGTGGATCGCAGAATGGATTGAGGAGGAAGTCATGCCGCAGGTTGCGGAACCGAAAGCAATAACGAAGGCCGAACAGAACAAACGGGTATCACTGACGAAGATCCTTGTCACGACCGACTTTTCTGAAGTATCCGATCGGGCCTTGGATTATGCCGTTGCGCTGGCGCGGCGCTATGACGCGCGTATCTATCTGACACACGTAATTACGCCGGACCCCTTTCAGTTTGCAGAGCCACAACTTGCGCAAGCCACGTACGAGAAAGTGCGCCAGGCGGCCGAGGAAGGCGTCACCGACATCCTGATCTCCGGAAAACTGCGCGGAGTACCCCACGAAGTCCTGATGGAAGAAGGGAACGTCTGGCCAACTCTCGAAAAGCTGATTTCGTTCCACGAAATTGACCTCGTGGTCGCGGGAACCCACGGCCGCGGCAAAGTGCAAAAGATCCTGATCGGGTCGGTTGCAGAAGAGATTTTCCGGCGGGCGGATACGGCGGTCCTGACGGTGGGCCCGGCGGTCCGGGGCGATGGCAAGAAGGAAATTGAACTGAATCACATCCTGTTCGCCACGGATTTTGGCCCCGGTGCGGAAAAAGCCGCAGCGCATGCCTTTTCGCTTGCACAGGAGCACAACGCCAGCCTGACCCTGCTGCATGTCATTGAGAGCGGGGAAGCCTACACGGAGGAGAGTGTCGCACGTCAGCGCGAAATCAATGTCGTGCGCATGAAGCAGCTCATGCCGCCGGGAACCGAAAACTGGTGCAAGCCGGAATTCCGCGTGACTTTCGGATCGGCAGTGGAAGAGATCCTGATTGAAGCAAAGGAAACCAAGGCAGATCTGATCGTCATGGGAGCCAAGCCGAGAAAGAGCCTGGCGGGCCACGTCCCCCTGACGATTGCATACAACGTCGTGACCAAGTCGCATTGCCCGGTTCTGACGGTTCGCGGTTGATTCTTGTCGAGGGAACGGAATCCCGCCCCCGGGATCCGTATCCCCCCCAAATGAGGCGGTGCCGCATCCTCCCCCCAGTCGAGCGGCACCGCCTTTGTTGTGTTCGAAGGTCACTCCTTCCAACCAATCTGCAAAACTCATCCGTGTGCAACTTGCCGAACAAGTGCAAATGTGATTACATGCGCTCAAGTCGCTCCATTCAGGAGAACCAATGGACAACGTTGATCTTCGACCCATGAGCCTCGGTGAGGTGCTGGATCGGACATTTACCACTTATCGGGAGCATTTCCTTCTGTTTGCGGGGATTACCGCGCTGCCGTACTTGCTGACCCTTCTGTTCAACTTCGGAGTCTTGCTGCTGGGCGGCAACCTGTTGGGTGCCAGACCAAATTTGCATTCCCCCGGCATGATCGGCGGTTTTATTGCCGGAGCGCTCGGGAGCTCGGTATTGTCATTGCTGATGATTGGTATCGCCCATGCCGCAACCGTTTCCGCTGTTTCCGATCTCTACCTCGGACGGCAAGCGAGCATCCGAAGTGCATACGCAAGCGCAAAGGGAAGCATCCTGATTGTCATTGCCATCCTGATCCTGAGCGGCCTGGCGACCGTGGTCGGCCTGATTTTCCTGATTGTTCCGGGCATCTACCTGGCTTGCCGACTGGGAGTTTCCGTGCCCGTGGCGATTGTCGAAAAAGAATCCCCGATAGCCTCGATGGAACGGAGCGTCGAGTTGACCAGAGGGTACGGATGGCAGATTTTTCTGCTCTTCCTGCTGGTTTTCGTGCTGGCTTACGTGGTCGCGATTCTGCTGCAGTTTCCGGTTCTGTATTTTACATTCTCCGCAACCCTGGCAAAGCACCAGATCCCCCTTGGAGTCACCGCCTATTCCTATATCGCGCAATATGTCAGCCAGGTGATTGTCGGCCCGATCGGAACGATTTCGGCCTGTTTGATGTACTACAACCTGCGGGTGCGAAAAGAAGGATTCGACATCCAGCACCTGATGAGTTCCCTCGGCAGCGTGCCGCGGCCGCTCGCCGATCCTCCGGGAATTCAATAGCGAAAATGAACACTTGCAGCCCAAGGCCAGAAATGCAGGCGGGAATTCTTGTTCTGGCAGCATTGCTGGCTTCCTGCTCGCCCTGCCGTGCGCAAGCGCCAGAGCGAGGCGCCTCGGCCGGCGAGACGGAGATGGACCTGCAGTCCTACCAGCAAGAACTCTCGCGGATCGAAGGGGCCGGCAGAGATGTCGGCGAAGTTCGCCAGTCCTTGCCCGAATCCTGGGCGGTAAAGGCCGGCGGGACAACCTATCACGTTTCGACGAGGGAGATCTCGGATGCGCTCGTCGAGATCGATCGCGATCCCAAAAAGGCAGCAACAGCGGAGCAGCTGAAAACCAGACTGCAAGCGATGCGGCGGCAGGCTGCGGATCTCGCGGCTGGCAGACCAAGCACCAAGGATGGGGATGCGGAAGCAAAGCTGGACAAAATCCTGAAGCGAGGGGAGTTCCAGGAAGCGGCCGGGCCGTCGGCCTGGGATCTCGTCCGGGCGCGGATAAACCGATGGATTCTCGAGCACCTCATCGGCCTGCTCAGCCTTCTGCATATCAGCGAAAAAACGGGGAATGCGATTGCGTGGGGTGTCATTATCGCTGCGGTGGTGCTGTTGTTCTACGTGGTTTACGGGTGGCTTTCGAAAGCGGACCGCAGCGCAAGATTTCGAGCTGAAGTGAAACCGGCAGCGAGCGACGCCCGGCAGTGGGTGCAGGAAGCGGTGGCCGCCGCAGATCGTGGTGATTTCCGCGAGGCAGTGCATTGTGCGTATTGGGCCAGCGTGACTCACTTGGAGGACATTCGCGTCCTGCCGCGGGACCGTTCCCGCACACCGCGCGAGTCGTTGCGGCTTCTCGAGCAGCATCCGAGGGAGCAAGGCCTGCTGCAATCCATTACCCACAGCTTTGAATTGATCTGGTACGGATACCGACCCGCCTCCGCCGTAGATTGGGCGGGAGCAAAGGAACAACTGGAGAAGATGGGATGTCTGCAAGTCTCGATCGCGCCGACCGCTCCATCCTGATCGGAGCGGCGCTTCTGGTACTGGTGCTGGCTTTCGCGACGGCCCTACTCTCGCCTGCGCGCCGCGGCGGCCGCACGGGCTATCCCTCGAGCTACTCGACTTCCTGGGATGGCGCCAAGGCGGCATATCTACTCTTGGGAGAACTGGGCTATAACGTTCGGCGGTGGGACGGTGCACCGACAGAACTCGGGGAACATGCCGAAAGGCAGGTGCTGATTCTTGCCAGCCCGTTACAAGCACCAGATGCAGAAGAGGTGGCAGCGATCCATCGCTTTCTCGAGCGCGGCGGCCGAATCGTGGCAACCGGTGAAAACGCGGCCGAATTATTGCCGGGCGGAGAGAAATTCCAGGAGACGGACGCCGCAGAAGGCAATACCACGTTCCCCGCCCTGCTGCCCTCGCCGTTGACCTCGGGCGCGCCGGACATTTCGATGGCCGCGCCAGAAGATTGGCATCCAAGCAGATTCGATCACCTTGCGGTGTATGGAAACAAGGACACCGCGGCGGTGCTGACCTACGGAGTCGGCAAGGGGACGATTGTGTGGTGGGGATCGCCTTCGCCACTGACCAACCGGGGGATTAGGGAACCCGGGAATCTTGCCCTGCTGCTGAACTCCATCGGGGGAGCGGACCGACAGATTCTGTGGGACGAGTACTTTCATGGCGCGCGCGGCAATTTCTGGGCGTACATCGGAAAGACTCCACTCCCGTGGGTTTTGCTGCAGCTGGGACTGATGTTCGCGTTCCTGCTTCTGACCTATTCGCGGCGCTATGGCACCATCCGCATGCCCGGAAAAGCACCCCGGCTTTCTCCCCTCGAGTTTGTCGACACCCTCGGCGATCTGTACACCTCGGGGCACGCGGGCTCGACGGCGGTACGCGTGGCCTACCAGCGCTTGCGCTTCCAGTTGACGCGGCAACTGGGGTTAACCCCGAATGTGACCGTCACTGAACTGGCACAGTTCGGGAGTCGCACTCTCGGTTGGGAAGAACAGCCGCTGCTCGGCAGCCTGGCGCGGGCGGACCGCGCTTCGCGGGCGATGGGGATGAAGGATGCGGAGGCATTGGAAATCGTACAAGATTTATACGACTACACGGCCCGGCTCGAAATTCGGACGACGCCAAAGGAAAAGGGGCAAGCAGGATGAACGAAACGCAGGAATTGGCGGTGCACGTACGGAAGCAACTGGCACGGGTGATCGTCGGCCAGCAGGAAGTCCTCGATCACTTGCTGGTGGTGCTGCTGGTGGGAGGGCACGCGCTTGTTGAAGGCGTTCCGGGGCTGGCAAAAACGTTGGCCGTCAAGGCGCTCGCTAGTGTTTTTCAGCTGAAGTTTCAACGCGTGCAGTGCACGCCTGACCTGATGCCCGCCGATGTGGTCGGAGCGAATGTGTTCAACATGGGGACGAGTTCGTTTGCTCTTCATCGCGGTCCGATCTTCACCGATCTGCTGCTGGTGGACGAAATCAATCGCACCCCTCCACGCACCCAATCGGCACTGCTCGAAGCCATGGAGGAACGGCAGGTCACCATCGACGGAACGAGCTATGAACTTTCTCCTTTTTTCAGCGTGTTCTCCACGCAGAATCCTGTGGAATTTGAGGGCACCTATCCTCTGCCCGAAGCGCAGCTCGACCGGTTCCTCGCGAAGATCCGCATCGGGTATCCGAATGGGGAGCAGGAAGTCCAGATCTTGGAGAACGTACAAAATGGGTTCGATTCGCGCGAGCTAAAGAAGGTCGCCTTTGAGACCGTTGCCCCCGAGAAACTGACGGCCGCCAGAGGCGAAGTCGCTCGGGTGAAGGTGGAACCGGCGCTGTTTCAGTACATCGTGAAGCTGGTGGCGCGAACGCGGAGCTGGTCCAGCGTAAGCCTGGGAGGCAGCCCGCGCGCGGCGATCAGCTTGATGCTGTTTGCCAAGGGATTGGCGGCAACGGAGGGGCGCGACTTTCTGATTCCCGACGACGTAAAGGCCGCGATACTTCCGATCCTGCGCCACCGCCTGGTGATGAAGCCGGAGGCCGACCTCGAGGGCATAACTCCGGATCAAGTCATACGCGATGTGGTAAAGGGTATCGAAGTTCCCAAATGACAAGTTCTTCTCAGCTCATACCGGCGCTGTCTGGGGCACGCGGAAAAGCGAAAGGAAGATTCGGTATTGCGTTTGGCCGCCGGTTCTTTCTGCTGCTGCTGGTCGGGCTGATTTGGATCGGTCCCATGTGGACGGATGCAAAGTACATCCTCGGAATGGTCCTGTGGGATGTGGCTGTGCTCGTCTTGTGGGGGCTGGATCTGAAACGGCTGCCCAAGCCAGAGGAGATCGAGGTCCGGCGATTATGGCAGAGCACACCGCAGCTCGGCGAACCTGCGGAAGTTACCCTGCAGTTCATCAATCGGGGGAAATCGAACATCTGGTTACGAGCCCAAGAAGAGATCCCGGTGGGCTTGCGAAAGGAGATTCCGGAGCTGGAACTGCGCGTCGCGGGGGGAGGGTCGCAATCGACGAACTATCCCATTTGCCCCCGCGAGCGCGGCGACATGCATTTCGGATTTACTTTTTTTCGGTACCAGACGGCATGGCAGCTGGCCGAGCGGTGGGCGAGCGCGGCACTCGCTCAGACCATCCGGATTTATCCCAACTTTCAGGAATCAAAGAAGGACACCATCTATCTGATTCGCAGCAGGCAGATCGCATTCGAAAAAAGGCACAAACACCAACCGGGACAGGGACGGGAGTTTGAGAGCCTGCGCGAATACCGCGAGGCGGACGAGTGGCGCGACATCTGCTGGAGCGCCACGGCCCGGCGCGGAAAACTCATCAGCAAGTCCTACCAGACCGAGCGAAGCCAAACCGTGTGGCTGGTGCTCGATGCTGGCCGGCTGCTCAGGACGCGGGTGAAGGGTTTGAGCAAGCTGGACTATGCCGTGGGGGCGGCGCTGTCGCTCGCGCAGGTTGCGCTGTATTCCGGAGATCGCGTGGCCATGCTCGGTTATGGCCGACGCATCTTGCAACGGCTGCCTCCCGGGCGCGGCGCAGGGCATCTCCGGGCGTTGCTCGATGGATTGGCCTTGGTGCGCGGAGAAGAGTTGGAATCCGATCACCGGCGGGCAGTGGAAGCCTTGGCCGTGCTCCAGAAGCGTCGCAGCCTGGTCGTCTGGCTGACCGACCTGGCGGAAACAGCGACGATTCCTGAGGTGATTGAGAGTGCCATGCACCTGGCAGAACGGCATCTGGTGCTGTTTACGGTCATCGGCCAGCCGGAATTGCGTGCGATGGCCGGGCAGCGCCCCGAACGGACCCGCGACATGTTCCGTCAGACGGCAGCTCTCGAGATCGTGCAGCGGCGCGATCTGCTGCTGCGAACGCTGCGCCAACATGGTGCGCTGACTTTGGAAGTGGAGCCGGCAAAGCTATCAACCGCCGTGGTTAACCAATACCTGATGGCGAAAGACCGGAACCTGATTTAAGGGCATCGAGTCTGTTGAACGGATCTGCTTCCGGATCAGGATCTTCCGCGTTGCCGGCCAGCGACAAATACAAGACCAGGAGCGTGAATAACCCCGCACCGAGGGAGAATTTCAATGCAACCGGAAGATTTGAGGGCGAGATGAAACCTTCGATGAACCCGGCAATCAGCAACAGCGGAATTGTGCCGAAAAATAATTTGGCACTTTTCTTACCGGCGCGGACCAGCGATTCCCCACGCGGCAGGGCTCCGGGGAAAAGTAATCCGCGCGCGACGATGAAACCAGCGCCGCCGGCGATGAAGATGGCCGGCAATTCAAGCACGCCATGAGCCACAACGAAACTCCACAGCATCAGACTCATCCGTGCCTGCCAGCAGGCCGTTCCGACGACTCCGATGAGACCGCCGTTCAGCAGCATCATCCAGGCCGTGCCAATTCCCGCACTGATTCCGAGAGCATAGGTCATGAGGGAAACGCTCAAATTGTTGGTGAGGATTTGACTCGAAGCCACCGGTTTGATGGTTACGATGGAGTCCGTCCACATTTTGTGCTGCTCGATGCTCTGCATCATGTGGGGGCCCAGCATATGGCGCGGAAAAGACGGATCGTTCAGGCTGAGGAGGCAGCCCGCAACGGCACCGCAGAGAAAAATCAGAAAAGCCGCCAGGGTATTTGAGAAGGTTTCCCGGAAGATAGCGGGGTAGGTGTGGCGATAGAAGGTGAAGATGTTGCCGCTTTTGGTTTTGCGGCCCATATAAATAACGTTGTGGGCACGGCCGAGCAACTGATTCAAGTAGTGTGCCAGGTTGCTGCTGGTCGGATCTTCACGGACCGTGGCGAGGTCAGCCGCAATCTGCCGATATAATAGGGCCAACTCCTGAAGATCAGTGGGCGACAGGGCGGAGACCCCGCTTCGGCCGCTGAGATTGACCAGCTGTTCGAGCCGGTTCCAGTGCGGACGGCGCTTTTCAACCCAGAGAGTGGAGATCATCGATGGAGACCTCGCAAAAGCTTACCATTGACACGCCGGAACAGACCGCTCTCGAATACCCGATTGCCGGGCTCGGCAGCCGCTTCCTGGCGCTCCTCGCTGACACCGCCATTCAACTCGTCCTGGCTTTCTTTGTGGTTATCCTCGGGAGCGTCGTGGGTCTGGGACTTGCGGCATTCGGAAACCTGGGCCCGCAGTGGATTTTCGCGATCGTTGGTATTCTCCTGTTCCTTCTGAACTCGGGTTACTTTGCGCTGTTCGAGACCTTTTGGAATGGGCAAACGCCAGGCAAGCGCTATGCA
The DNA here is from genome assembly GCA_963842585.1 of Candidatus Acidiferrales bacterium. Classification (GTDB taxonomy): domain Bacteria; phylum Acidobacteriota; class Terriglobia; order Acidiferrales; family UBA7541; genus Acidiferrum. The sequence goes on along the minus strand of CAWJHG010000002.1, from coordinate 795,173 downwards.
CAGCTCCGGGTGATTAAGGATGACGGACGACCCATCGGAGCCTACGAAGCGATTGTGCGGAATGCCCTGCGCCTGGTGGATATGCTGCCGGCCCTGTACGGCATCGGATTGGTCAGTATATTTCTGAGCAAACAGAGCAAACGGTTGGGCGATTTCGTGGCCGGGACCGTCGTGGTTCACGAAAAAACGCTCGAAGGTGTACGTCCCTACCAGGGAGCAAGAATGGACGAGACTCTGCCTCCCATGGATGTCTCCCAAGTGACGCTCGAGGAGATTCAGCTGATCGAAACGTTCCTGAATCGGCGGGACAGCCTGGAACCCGCCGTGCGCACCAACATGGCCATGCAAATTGCCAACCGCCTGGCCGCCAAGCTGCAGATGAAGATTTACGGCTGGCCGAGAACGGAGAATTTTCTGGAGGCGGTCATCGAGCAATGCCGCCAGAGCGATCGGTTTCGAGGGTAGGGGCGCTGTTGGCCTATTTCGGGCAAGCCGCTTCGATCTCTGAGATTTCCTTCTGCATGCGCTTCGATTGAAGTTCCAGATCCAGGGCCTCTTTGGTGAGGGAAAGTTGCGGCACTGGATCGCCTAAATGTTCGATCAGGGCGCGGGCTTGCCCACATTGTTGAGTGGCCACCAGCGCCCGGGCCTGCTTCAACTTGATTTCGAGATACACATCCAGTTGACTGGCGCCGCCTTCTTCGAGGGAGATAAAGCGCGTGGCCAACTCCTGTTGCGCCTCCTCGAAGCGGCCGGCGTCGGCTAGGTCGCGGGCCAGTTGAAAAATCAGCGCCGCCGGGGGCGTCGGCCCCGAGAATTTCTCGAGGGCAGCCACGCGCTCGGCGGGCGGACGGCCGGCTTGCCGCAGGGCCAGCTCCAGGCCCAGGTAGTTCTCCGCATTCAGGGGATCGGCGCTGGTTCCCTGCCGGAACAACTCAATGGCGCGCTCCGGCGACTGCTTCAAATACAGCACCGTATAGCCCATGTTTCGAAGAAGCGCGGGGATGGCCGGGTTTAATGCGCGGGCCGCGCCCCATTCCTTCATGGCCGCCGCTTCCATTCCTCCGGACATATAGAGAGAACCGAGCAGGGCATGGGCATTCGCGTCGCCGGGATTTGCGGAGAGGGCGCGCTTGAGCACGTCAAACGATTCCGGTCGATTGGGGAACACGTAGTTGGTTGGCATCTCGGCGGCGGCATGGAAATCGGCGCTGCCGTCCTGGTGCAGCATTTCGCGGCAGTACCCGCGATAGTAGGCGATCAGGGAATATCGCTCCGGCCGCGGCATGCCGGGCTCGCTGACGACCTCCTCCTCGGCGGGATATTGCCGAGCCAGGAGTACGAGCGCTTCCTCGAGGAGGCCCATGTGCATGTATCGCACGGCGATCGAGAGGATCCGTTCTGGATCCGCCGCCAGATGCGACCACAACGAGTCGTCTTGCCGGCCAAGACGCGTGGCTTCATAACGCAAGAAGGTGTTTGCAGGGTCGGCAAGTTGCAAATCGGCGAGATGATGCTTGGCCGCCCCTGAGTCGCCGAGCAGGCGCAGCAACGACACATCCATGTCGCTGACAAGCGCCGCATCGGGGAATTCCGTATACGCGAGGACCAGTTTTTCATGCCCTTTCTCGAGGTTACCCTGGCGCACGTCGAGCGCCGCCAACTCCAGGAGCGAGGGTGCCCGGAAGGTTCCGTACTGAACGCTGGTTTCGAAAGCACGGCGGGCCTTTTTCATCTCGCCGGTGGCAGTGTAGGCAACTCCGAGATAGTAGGCCGCTTCCTTGTCGTTGCTGACACGCGTCAGAACGGGAGCCAGCTGTCCGGTTGCCTCGGAGAATTGTTTCAGTCCGACTTCGAGGCGGCCCGTTGCGCGACTGAGGGCTACGCTCGCAGGAAAGCGCTTCCCTCCCTCCTCGAAGGTGGACAGCGCCTCGAGCAGCTTTCCGTTGCTCTCTTGCTCGGTTCCCCACTCGAGGAAATCGCTTTCCGTGCGCTTTTCCGCCGGGGGAAACAGGTATGGCGGGGGCAGTTCCTTGGGCACTTCGGATTTAGGCACGAAGTCGTATTGGCCTTCGGTGTGCGCCAGGACCGTGCGGCCTGACGCGTCCAGCAGCGTGACGGTGTAAACCTTGCCGGCCGGCAACTCCGAAAATCGCTTGCGGTACAGGGAACTCGGGCGGAGGGAAACGTTCTCGGTAGCGAGGCGTTGTGTCGATTCGCGAAGTTCAAGCTTGGCGTTGGGAAAATCGTTGGTCACGTTGAGGGCCACGTCGAGTACAACAACATCGGGCTTTTCTGAGGGCAGGCGCGTCAGGTTCAGGACCGCCTCGGGATTAGCGCGACTTACGCCTCCGATTCCAAGAATCGGAACCCAGTACTCCGCGAAATGGATGGCCTGCTCGGGATCGAGGAAGCCATAGGTCTCCTGATCGCGGAACAGACCGGCTTGAATTTCCACGTAAGCACTGTCGTTGTCGGAAAGTGCGGTGCGCCACCCTAGCCCCTCCGCGTCGCTGCCCCAGGAAAACACCTTTTTCGATGGCAGGTTCGTCCGCGTGGAGTAGTGCACGACCCCGGCCTCCGTCTTGGGATGGTAGACGGCCATGTAGGGCTCATTGCTGGCAAAGCTGAAGCGCGAAACCGGGCCGTACTTGTGGTTTCCGACAACGCTCAGGTCCACCCCGGTCCGGTCCACCGGCCAGGTGTCCAGGTCCGTGAATCCGTGGAAGACGCTGAATTCTTGGGGGTAGTACAGGCGGGAATCATCCCAGACCTGCACGCCCGCATTCGTCCACCAGTAAAAACGATGGCGGCTGTGATTGGGATTGTAGAGCGTGGTCTTCTGCACCAGCACCGCCTGGCCGGGATGGAGTGTCAGTTCCACGCACCATTCCATGCCATAAACACGATCGATGTTTCGCACCCAGACCGAAGCGCTGCCATCGGGGGAGGTCGAGGTGGAGAAATCAACGGGGGATGCGGTCATCCAGTTATGCGAAACCGGGAAATTGAACTCGATGCCGTAGGCGGCCCAAACTCCGCGATAGGCAATGCGTGCGAATTTCAACGAGGGATTCCGATAGAACAGGTCCGCGCCATTGCGTTTGTCCAGACAGCTGTACAGGTGCCCGCCCAGATCCGGGAGGATAACGCACTTCAGGTATTCATTTTCGAGGTTGAGGGTACGCCAGCGATGCGGGGCAACACGATTGGTCAAGTTTTCCCGCATCGTGTACGGATAGTTGTATCTCTGGTTGGTGACAAACTGGTCGAAGGGTGGATTTTCGTCGGGAAGACCCTCTTCATAGGTGGGCAGATCGATCGAGTCCTGCCAGACACGCACTGCAAGATGGCTGGGGCTGCTGGCTGGAGGCGAAGATTGCGCGGCGGCCGGACGGGGCAGGAAAGTCAGGAGCGAGAGAACTCCCCATCCCAAGAGTGAAATACGAAGGTAGTTGTTCACGATGAGGACTCCGAGACGGCGAATCAGACCTCGGAACGTGCCGAGGTGCCGCAGGTGGTTTTATATCACAGCGGACCGGCAGAGTACGGGTGATCGAGAGCACAGGAGGAGGTCAATCAGACCGTCCCGTCTGGTTTGAAGCGGATCATCGTCAGGATCATCTTGCACTGGGTAATGGCACGGACGGCGTGGGGCTGGTTGGCGGGCAAGAGCATGGCTTCACCGGAGTGCATCCGATGCGGCTTGCCGGAGATGGTGATCTCCGCCTCCCCGTCGAGGATCTGGGTCAAAGCGTCGAACGGAGTGGTGTGCTCACTCAAGGCTTGCCCGGCGTCGAATGCAAAGACGGTTACAGTCCCGCGGTCGCCTTTTATCAGCGTGCGGCTGACCACCGCGGCCGCCTGGTAGCTGACCAGATCAGCGAGACGCAGCACTTCCGCGACCGGCATTTGATCCTTCTTCGGCGGTAGAGATGAAACCATAGGGCAACCCCTTCATGGCATCGGATGCGCGGCTTGATCCGCGTTGGGTACCAGCCGTTGATACACGCTCGCGGGGATGGCCGAGTTCCAATGCCCGGTGGCTTTGGCAAAACCGGCGACGCCCAGGAACAGAACAGCGATGCCAAGAGCCATGGCCCAAGCCGGTATGGCAGTCCGCCGCGACAGAATTGCGGGCAAGCTCATGGCCAAGGCGTCCTGCGATGGACACACAGCAACGCATTCCAAGCAACCGGTGCATTCGACAGAGCGAATTTGCACGAGTTTGTCCACACGGAGGGCCGCCGGGCAGGCCTTTGCGCATTTTGCGCAATCGATGCAGGTTTCCTGGTCTCTGCGAATTCGCGTGGGGCTAAGCCAAGACGTGAGCCCCAACAGGGCTCCGTACGGGCAAAGGAAGCGGCACCAGAAGTTCGGCACAAAGACCGAAGCCGCCGCCAGGATACCGAGGACGGTCAGACCGGTCTCACCAATATGGCGGAAGAAGTTCAGCATCTTGACGTCCGCAATTAATCCATACGGGCTGAGCATGAAATCGCGGATTCCCACAGCCGACATGGTCGAGATGGCCCACAGGAAAAAACCCAGCAGGAAATATTTCAGGCTCCGCAAGGGCAGGTCCAGCCATCGTGGGAGATGAACATTGCGCTTGAAGATCTTCTGGCCCGCTCGCCACAGGTATTCAGAGATGGTTCCGACCGGGCAGAGCCAACTGCAGAAAGCCTTGCGAAACAGAAAGGCCATGGCCAAAAAAGCAAGCAACAGAAACAGAGCGGCCGGGTGGACCTCGGGAATCCTGCCGCTCAGAAGCCAGAACTTCAGATTCATGAGCCCGGCGATCGGCAACCAGCCTTCCACGCCCGCCGGGCGCTGCAAACGGGGGTCGACGACCCCGTGCTCGAATTGCCGCACCCAGAAATAGAACTTCGCGGCGAGCCACAAATTGAGGAGCAAGAACGCCGCTTGAAAGCTGCGGCGGAAGAGCTGCGAGCGGTCAACGCGGACCTTGCGGATCCATTGCTTCTTCGTTTTCCCGTTGCTGCGGGCAGCCGGGGAAGAGGGTGGCAGATTCGCCGTGAATCTCGACGGGTCGGGAAGCGGTAACTCGGTCGCCATGTCTTGCTGGCCTCCCTTCGAGCCTACGACAATCAGTCACATCGGGCTGTGATCAGAGTCACAATGCGCAAAGCGCACCAACCAGTTGAGATACAGAGACTTAAGAAAGGAACCGGTGCGCCAGGAGATTCAGGACCAAGACTTCCCGAGCTCACCGGTCACCACCCCTCCAAACGCCGCACGGAGGAACGGGGTCCTACGGAACATTCTCTGCCGTGGTATTCTGTTTTCGCCGCGTACACACCCGGTGCGGCTGTGGCGAAATTGGCATACGCGGCGGGCTTAAAATCCGCTGGGGATTTCCCCGTTGTCGGTTCGAGTCCGACCAGCCGCACCATTCTGTCTGCTGCCATCGGCAAGCTGGCCTTCGGCTGACGTGCCATTCTCTTTTGCAGTACAATTCTCAGGCCCTTTCAACAGGCGGCGCATCTAACGCCTGAGCCAAGAATGCGGGTATCCCCTCTCCCGCACCGGAGATACCGTGAGCGAGCAGAATCTCGACCAACTCTCTATCAACACCATCCGAACTCTGTCGATCGATGCCGTCCAGCAAGCGAATTCCGGCCATCCAGGTGCGCCGATGGGTTTGGCACCGGTTGTCTATTCGCTTTGGCAATATTTTCTGAACTACGACCCTGCCGGCCCGCTGTGGCCCAACCGCGATCGTTTCGTGCTCTCGGCTGGTCACGCCTCCATGCTTTTGTACTCGACGCTACACCTTGCCGGGGTACGCGCGGTGAACGACAAGGGGGAAGTCCAGCAGGGGCTGTCGGTGAGTTTGGAGGAGATCAAGCGGTTCCGGCAGCTCGGAAGCCGCACTCCGGGGCATCCAGAATCCCATATCACCACGGGCGTCGAAACCACGACCGGCCCGCTCGGGCAGGGGGCGGGAAATAGCGTAGGGATGGCGATTGCCGGAAAGTGGCTGGCGACACATTTTAATCGCCCTGGATTCGAGCTCTTCAATTTCAAAGTCTATGCGGTTTGCGGCGATGGCGACATCATGGAAGGCGTGGCGGGCGAAGCCGCTTCGCTGGCGGGCCACCTGCAACTCGGAAACCTCTGCTGGATCTACGACAACAACCGCGTCACACTCGACGGCCCGGCGAGTTGGTCGTTCAGTGAAGATGTGATGACGAGATTTGTGGGCTACGGGTGGAACGTGACGCGCGTCGCGGACGCCAACGACTTACTGCAACTCTCGCGTGGCTATCAGGAATTCTTAAAGCACTCCGACCAGCCGACATTGATCGTGGTCGACAGCCACATCGGCTATGGCTCGCCGCACAGACAGGATTCCTATGAAGCGCACGGCGAGCCACTCGGCGAAGCCGAATGCAGGCTGGTAAAGAAGAACTACGGCTGGCCTGAAGATGCCAAGTTCCTGGTGCCGGATGGCGTCTACGCGCACTTCCAGCAGGGCCTCGGCACGCGGGGCGCGCAGGATCACGCGAAATGGGACGCGCTCTTTGCCGAGTATGCCAAGAAATATCCTGAACTGGTCGATCAGCTCCAGCGTATGCAAAAACGGCAGTTACCGGACGGCTGGGACAAGAACCTCCCGGCATTTCCGGCCGACCCTAAAGGCATGGCCACCCGCGAGAGCTCCGGCAAGGTACTGAATGCGCTGGCGCAAAATATTCCCTGGCTGGTCGGCGGCTCGGCCGACCTGGCAAAGTCCAACAAGACGAATCTGACATTTGAGGGAGCAGGCGATTTTTTCCCGGTGAACTTTGAAGGTCGCAACATTCACTTTGGCGTGCGCGAACACGCCATGGGCGCTGCCGTAAACGGCATGAGCCTCTGCGGCCTGCGTGCGTTCTCGGCCACCTTCTTTAACTTCAGCGATTACATGCGGCCCAGCATGCGGCTGGCGGCATTGATGGAGATACCCGTTCTTTTCATTTTCACCCACGACTCCATCGGGGTTGGCGAAGACGGACCGACGCACCAACCGGTCGAGCAGCTGGCGGCGTTTCGAGCCATGCCCAACATGCTGGTGGTGCGCCCGGGCGACGCCAACGAGGTAACGGAAGCCTATAAAACCGTGCTGCAGAATACGCATGGTCCGTCGACCCTGGTGTTCAGCCGCCAGGCCGTGCCGACACTGGACCGCACGAAATATGCCCCGGCCGCAGGCGTCGCCAAGGGGGCCTACGTGCTGGCGGATGCTGCAGGCGGGAAACCCGATGTCATCCTCATTGCCACCGGCTCGGAACTTCAGTTGGCGGTAGCGGCCTATGAACAATTGAAAGCCGAGGGTGTGAAAGCGCGCGTCGTCAGCATGCCCTGCTGGGAGTGGTTCGATCAGCAGAGCGCGGCGTATCGGGAATCGGTGCTGCCTTCCGGCGTGACGGCCCGTGTTTCCGTGGAAATGGGGTCAACACTAGGCTGGGAGCGCTACGTGGGCTTGAAGGGCAAGGCGATCGGCATGCACTCGTTCGGGGCTTCTGCACCGCTGAAAGATTTGCTGAAGAAATTTGGCTTCGAAGTGGATAATGTGGTCGCCGCCGCAAGAGAAGTGCTTGGAAAGTGAGCATCCTATGAAAATTGTCATCGGCGCCGATCACGCCGGCTTCGAGCTGAAAAATGCAATGGGGGATTTGATTCGTTCCCTGGGTCATTCCGTCCTGGATGTGGGGGCGTTCAACGAAAATCCGTCCGACTATCCTGATTTTGCCGAGGCTGTCGGCCGCGCAGTTCTCGACGGCCGCGCCGAACGCGGCGTCCTGATCTGCGGCAGCGGCATCGGCGCGAGCGTAGCCGCGAATAAGCTGATTGGAATCCGGGCGGGCATTTGCCATGACACCTATTCCGGGCATCAGGGCGTGGAGCACGACAACATGAATGTACTGGTCATGGGCTCTCGAGTGATCGGTGAAAAGCTCGCAGAGGATATCGTGCGCTCGTTTCTCGGCGCGACCTTCACAAATGAAGAGCGTCACGTACGGCGTCTGGCAAAAATCCACGCCCTCGAGCTCAAGATGTTAAAAAGCTGAAATCTGAATTCGTCCCCCATGCCCGGGAGGTACAATGGGGGACTCAGACCCGGTAGGCAGCAAAGGAGAAGCATCATGACCACCTCGGTAACAGTTCCAGACGCGGCGGGCACCAATCCCTTGAAAGGATTGCTCGACTACGGCCAATCGCCCTGGATGGACTACATTCGCCGGGACCTCCTCACCGGCGGCGGACTGCAGAAGGCCATCGATGCCGACGGTCTGCGCGGCATGACGTCCAATCCAGCCATTTTTGAAAAATCCATTACCGGAAGCACGCTCTACAACGACATTCTGCAATCCCCCGAAGCGAAAACGCTGGACGCCAAAGGCCTGTTCGAGAAGATTGCCATCCGCGATGTTCAGGACGCTTGCGACATTTTCAAACCGGTCTATCAATCAACGCACCGCCGGGACGGATATGTCAGCCTGGAAGTTTCTCCCTACCTGGCCAACGACACGAAAGGCACGCTCGAGGAAGCCCGGCGCCTTTGGAAGGCGGTAAACCGCGAAAACTTGATGATCAAGGTTCCCGGAACGCCCGAGGGCGTGCCTGCGATCCGGCAACTTCTCGAAGAGGGCTTGAACATCAACGTAACCCTGCTCTTTGCGCAATCTGCCTACGAACAGGTGGCGGAAGCGTTCCTGGCTGCCTTGGAAGCGCGCGTCCTGAAGGGACTGGACATCCGCCACAGTGCTAGCGTCGCCAGTTTCTTCGTGAGTCGTATCGACACGCTGATCGATTCGAGGATTGAAGAACTCCTGAAGGCGGCTACGGGTTCGAACAAGGAACTACTCGGAAGCATCGAAGGCAAAGTCGCCATCGCCAACGCCAAGCTGACGTACAAGAAATATCAGGAACTGTTCGGCGCCCCGCGCTGGAAGGCGCTCTCGGCGAAGGGCGGTCAGACCCAGCGGCTGCTGTGGGCCAGCACGAGTACGAAGAATCCCAAATACCGCGATGTGTTGTATGTCGAAGAACTCATCGGTGCCGACACGGTGGATACGATTCCGCCTGCGACGTTCGACGCATTCCGCGATCACGGCAAACTGCGAAATAGTCTGACCGAGGATCTGCCGGGAGCCGCAAGAGTCATGGAGGACCTCGGCAAAGCCGGGATTTCCATGGCGGAAGTTACCGAAAAGTTGCTCCGAGACGGCGTGAAACTGTTCGCCGACGCTTTCAAGACTCTGCTCGACGCCACGGGCAAATCCGCCGGCGTGCGTTAGCCCACTACCGGCAGGCTGTGATTTCGCATCTCCTCGGCTGGCTTTGGCTTGATCCGGGTAGGTCGGAGACTCAACTCTTCGCGGAGGAAACCAGACAATGCAACTCGGGATGATCGGCCTCGGAAGAATGGGCGCTAACATGGTTCGTCGCCTGCAAAAAGCCGGGCACCAGTGCGTGGTGTACGACCGGACCCCCCAAGTAGTCGGGCAACTCGTGGGTGAAGGGGCCACGGGGTCGAGTTCCCTCGATGATTTTGTGGGCAAGCTTGAAAAGCCGCGGGCGATCTGGTTGATGGTCCCGGCGGCGATCGTGGATGCCATGATAGCGGATTTGCTGCCCAAGCTTTCGAGGGGGGACATCCTGATTGACGGCGGAAACTCCTACTATATCGACGATATTCGACGCGCCAAAGAGCTTTCAGGAAAAGGGATTCACTACGTTGACGTCGGCACGAGCGGCGGCGTTTGGGGCTTGGAGCGCGGCTACTGCGAGATGATTGGAGGGGAAACCGGCATCGTCGAGCACCTCGATCCCATTTTCAAGACGCTGGCGCCCGGCCGGGGAGATGTGGAACGCACCCCCGGACGGGAAAAGGCCGCGGGCACCGCCGAAGAAGGCTATCTGCATTGCGGACCCTCGGGAGCGGGCCATTTCGTGAAGATGGTTCACAACGGCATCGAGTACGGATTGATGGCCGCCTATGCCGAGGGCTTCAACATTCTGAAACACGCCAACGCCGGCCACTCACAACGCGAAGCGGATGCGGAAACCACGCCGCTGCGCAATCCGGAACATTATCAGTACGAGCTTAATCTGGCGGACGTCGCTGAAGTGTGGCGCCGGGGAAGCGTGGTCGCCTCCTGGCTCTTGGACCTGACAGCGATTTCCCTGTTCGAACAGCCAACGCTTGAACGTTACTCCGGCCGGGTGTCCGATTCCGGCGAAGGCCGCTGGACCTTGCTTGCGGCAATTGAATCGACCACGCCGGCGCCGGTACTCAGTGCCGCTCTCTATGAGCGTTTCACCTCTCGCGGCGAGGACGAGTTCGCGGCAAAACTGTTGTCAGCCATGCGCTTCCAGTTTGGCGGTCACGTCGAGAAAAAATCCGGTCACTGAAGCGCTCTAACGACTTCCGTCGGCCAAAGATAGGACATCGCTCCATGAGCTCGAATCACGTGGAACTTCCGAGTGCAGCCGGACCGTGCGTCATGGTCATCTTCGGCTGCACCGGAGACCTGACCAAGCGAAAACTCATCCCCGCGCTGTTGAACCTTGCGCAGGAAAACATTCTGTCCAAGCAGTTCGCCATCGTCGGCTTCGCCGTAAACGATCTGAATACGGAATCGTTCCGAAAGACGCTGGGCGAGGAGATGCCGAATTTCGCCCCCGATCCCATTGATCTGAAGATGTGGGAGGAGCTGTCACAGCGGCTGTACTACGTGAAAGGCGATTTTCAGGACCCAGAGGCCTACCAACGACTGCAGAAACAGATTGCCGATGCGGACAGGGCTCACGATACGGGGGGCAACAAGTTCTTTTACCTGGCGGTCGCCCCGCGATTTTTTGCGCCGATTGTCGACCAGTTGGGCGCCGCTGGCTTGACCAAGGAAGAAGAAGGCCACTGGACTCGTGTCATTGTGGAAAAGCCGTTCGGTCACGACCTGGCTTCCGCTCGCCAGCTCAACACCGACCTCAAGAAAACACTGGACGAGAAGCAGATCTACCGGATCGACCACTATCTGGGCAAAGAGACGGTGCAAAACGTGATGGTGTTCCGCTTCACCAACAACATCATCGAACCGTTGTGGAACCGCAACTATGTCGATCATGTGCAAATCACCGCCGCCGAGACCGTGGGGGTGGAACATCGCGGCGGCTTTTACGAGACTGCCGGCGCGTTGCGTGACATGGTGCCCAATCATCTTTTTCAGCTGCTCACCATGACCGCCATGGAACCGCCGATTTCCTTTGACGCAGATGAGGTGCGCAACAAGCAGGCCGAAGTGCTGCACGCGATTCAACCGCTCAGCCCGGAAGAAGTTCTGACCAACATGGTCCGCGGGCAGTACGGCGAGGGGACGGTTGAAAACGAAAAGGTCGTCGGTTATCGCAGCGAGCCCGACGTGGCCCATGATTCGAACACCGAAACCTTTGTTGCCCTGAAACTGCAGATCGACAACTGGCGCTGGGCCGGCGTTCCTTTTTATCTGCGAACGGGAAAGAGGCTGGCGCTCCGCGCCACGGAAATCGTGATCCAGTTCCGGCGCACGCCGTTTGTGCTGTTCCGTAACACGGGCGTGAAAAATATTGAAACCAATCGACTGGTAATCCATATCCAGCCGGACGAAGGGATCTCCCTGAGCTTCGGCGCGAAGGTTCCGGGAGCGGTGATGCGCCTGGGCCTGGTGAACATGGATTTCGATTACAAGTCCTATTTTGGCATGGAGCACGGCACCGGCTACGAACGCCTGCTGCGCGATTGCATGGCGGGAGATGCCACGCTCTTCCAGCGTGCGGACATGGTGGAAGCGGGGTGGAACGTGATTCAACCGATTTTGGACGTGTGGCACGCACTGCCCCCGCGCGGTTTCCCGAACTATGCTTCGGGCTCCTGGGGCCCCGCGGAAGCCGAGGAACTGCTCGAGCGCGATGGTCGCGCGTGGAGGCGCATCGGCGAGGAGGATATTGATCATCGAGGTCGAATTGCTGCTCCCGGTGCGCAGAATAAGGCGGGCTCCGCCGCATGACCGCCGCCGGGCCAAGGGAAGTTGTTGTCCTGCCTGACGCGGCGGCTGTCACCCGACGCGCTGCGGGAGCATTCCTCAGTTCGGTGAACGAAGCGGTAGCGCAAAGCGGCAAGTTCGCGGTGGCCCTCGCCGGTGGTTCGACTCCCAAAGCGCTGTATACGATGCTCGGCGAAGATCCGGCATTCGTTTCGAAAATCCCCTGGGAAAAACTGCATTTCTTTTTCGGCGACGAGCGGCATGTTCCGCCAGCCAGCCCCGATAGTAATTTTCATATGGCGAATGAGGCGCTTTTTTCAAAAGGGCTGGTCAAACCGGAACAGATTACCCGCATCAAGGGCGAGTACGCTGACACCGAAAAAGCGGCACTGGAATATGAGGCCGCACTGCGCGCATACTTTAAGTTGAAGGATGGCGAGTACCCTCGCTTCGATATGGTACTGCTCGGAATGGGAGAAGAAGGCCACACGCTCTCGCTGTTCCCCGGCACCAAGGCACTACACGCCACGAATCGGATCGCGGTTCGCAACTGGATCGGTAAGCTGTTCACCGAGCGCATCACCCTCACGGCCCCTGCCGCCAACCAGGCGAATCGAGTGATTTTCTGTGTAACCCGCGCAGACAAGGCTTTGGCCTTGAAAGCGGTCCTGGAAGGTCCTTATGAGCCGGAGCAGTTACCGGCTCAGTTGATTCAACCGGTCAACGGCAAGTTGCTCTGGCTGGTCGACCAGGCCGCCGGCTCCATGCTGGCAACGGGAATTTGCAACTAACTAGGAGAAACCATGGCAACGGCAACGACCAGTGCAATTGAACAACTTTTGGGTGCAAAGGCTGAATCGCTTCTCGGTTTCAAGTCCCCCAAAATTTCCAAGGAACGCCTGCACATACCGGGCCCGGATTTCATCGACCGTGTGTATGCTTTGTCGGACCGCAATCTCCGGGTGCTGAATAACCTACACCGCCTGTTCTTTACCGGGCGGCTGAGCGGCTCGGGCTATCTCTCGATCCTGCCGGTCGATCAGGGCATTGAACATTCCGCGGGCGCCAGCTTTGCCAAGAATCCGGACTATTTCGACGGCGAAAATATCGTCAAGCTGGCCATCGAAGGCGGATGCAACGCCGTTGCCTCCACCTTTGGCGTCCTGGGATCGGTGGCGCGCAAGTATGCCCATCGGATTCCGTTTATCGTGAAGATCAACCACAACGAACTGCTCACCTACCCGAACCAGTTCAATCAGATTCTGTTCGGCACCGTCCAGGAAGCGTACGACATGGGTGCGGCGGCCGTGGGCGCCACGATTTATTTCGGTTCGGCCAACAGCGACAAGCAGATCATCGAAATCAGCCAGGCCTTTGCGAAGGCTCACGAACTGGGCATGGCCACGGTTTTATGGTGCTACCTGCGCAATTCGGCGTTCAAGAAGGACAAGGATTACCACGTTTCCGCGGACCTTACCGGCCAGGCCAACCACCTGGGGGTTACCATTCAGGCCGACATCATCAAACAGAAGTTGCCGGAGAACAACGGCGGCTATCTGGCCCTGAACATCGGTGATTCCAGCTACGGAAAATTTGACAAGCGGATTTACACCGACCTGTCGAGCGATCACCCGATTGACCTGACCCGCTACCAGGTCGCCAATTGCTACATGGGCCGAGCGGGCTTGATCAACTCCGGCGGTGCTTCCGGTGCCAACGACTTCGAAGAGGCAGTGGCGACGGCGGTCATCAACAAGCGCGCAGGGGGCACCGGCCTCATCAGCGGCCGCAAAGCCTTCCAGCGCCCGATGGCCGAAGGAGTGAAGCTGCTGAACTCCATTCAGGACGTGTATCTGGCAAAAGAAATCACGGTCGCCTGAAGTTTCGATCAAACCACGCAAACGGCCCGCCCTTTCTGGCGGGCCGTTTTTTTTATCCTCCCTGCCTTTGGCCCCATGGCGGGTGATACAGAAACTTGATTTGAACGGAGATAAAAAGAATAGGAGAGGCTTTCCAGGCGAGCGGAAATCAACCGCTAAACCCGATCACACATTAAGCAGCCAAATCGGATCGACTCGTTGGGCCCTCTTTGCATAGCCACGAATGATGGAGTCGAATCAGAACATCAATGACGATAGGTAGATACAGTCTTCCTTTGTATACCCAAGGAGAGTGTCAGACCTCCCGGCAGAGCTCATCATTTCGCACAGCGCTGACAAAATAGAAGAGGCAGGTGATACGCTCGATTCCAAATGGTTTGAAGTACGGCGGTGGAAGGACGACTGAGGAAACTGTATTGGGAAGGAGGCTCGCGGCCAGACGGGAGTCAGGAGCTACTGGCGGAGCGCCATGGTCGTCGGCGGTGACATCACCAGTGATTCGTCGCTACAGGGGGGAAAGCAAAAGACCTCTGACCCTATTATCGGTGCTGCATCCTGCGCGAAGGCTTCCCAGATTCTGAGCGTTGATGTCGGTCTCGGCGTAATATAGACGAAACTCCATGAACGCCCAAAGCGTGTTGTTTCGCACGGAACGCTTCAATCTCTCGCTGGTTAAAGAACACATCATAAACCCCGACTGCTTTGGCGAAGACATGGCCGTCTGGTTGAGGGACAAACTGATGGACCGAGGCAATGAAGTGTCTCAACTTGGCCAGGAGGGCTGGGGTTGGCATCTCCAAGTCAAATCTTGCAATGAATCGTACTTCTTCGGCGTGAGCGGCATTCCTGTTGAGGACAACGAGAGGGGAAAAGAGTTCGGCGAATGGCAAATTATCGTAAAGAAAAACCGCTCCCTCGGGCAGTGGCTCACCAACAAAGGCAAAATCATGGCAGACGACAAAATGCTTAGTTTGGTACAGGAAATTCTGCGGGCTGAACCCGATTTCCTGGATGTACATCAGCAACTGGTGTAGTCGTGACTAGCGGCTACGGTGAGCCACATAGACGGTAAGGGCTGATCAAGAGTTTGCTACCGGCCTAACGCAAAACAGAACAACCGAGGGCTCCCAGACTGGCTGCATAACACGGTAAAATGAAATCCGTGAGCAAGAAGGCGATCCCCCCTGGCGCGGTGCACAATGTACCGCCAGATTTACGAAAGGTTCTCATTTCCGATCCAGTTGCCAGGGCAAAATGGCAGGACATTACCCCACTCGCGCGCAATGAGTGGATCTGCTGGGTTATCTCCGTTAAAAAACCGGAAACCAGAAGGCAGCATATTGAGCGGGTACGCACGGAACTCAGGGAAGGAATGCGCCGACCTTGTTGCTGGCCAGGCTGTCCTCACCGCTGAAAATAAGTCACCCGAGGAAATTGCGGGCCGGACAACGGCCACACTCATCCGGGACCCGCGTTTGAATGTAGTCGCTGGCGCGGCCGACGCTTCGCGTGCAGTGGTCCTTACGTCATGTCGCAAGGTAGCGCTTTTGACTGCGATTTCCGGTTTTCTCTGATTTTCCTAAGCCAAGCAAAATCAGTCGCCTGCAAACGAAAAGAGGTTCAATTCCCAAAACCGCTAGATCGGTGCAGCCACTACCCCGCAACCGCCCACGTCCACCTTCAAACGGGTCTATCGAACGCGCGCGGAGCACCTCGCCCAGACTTCACGCTTTTGTGAAAAGACACCTCTGATAGCGCACTCACATCAATCAGGCCTGTTACTTCTGACAATTCCCCCGCCTTGGGGATACGTAGCAGTATCTCGCCTGGGGCTCGTTTGTTTCACGCGGGGGGAAAAATGAACAATTTCAATCGGCTTCGGCTCAGTGTCTTCGCTGCGGCTTTGCTCACCGCAATGTTGTTTGCAGGGCTTGCATTCGGTGCAGAACATCTGAGCGGTCAGGTGCTTGGCGGTGGCGCTCCGATTGCCAATTCTACAGTCGTCCTGTGGGAAGCCAGTGCTGATGCGCCCCGGAAATTGATGGAAACGAAAACAAACGAACAAGGCCGATTCGAGATCGGTTCAGTGGTCGCACATGGCAACGATAGTAGTCTCTACCTCGTCGCCACGAACGGCGTTCCAAAGGCTCATAGCGGAAGCGGTGAAAATCCCAATATTGCTCTAGTCGCCGTGCTGGGGAACAAGCCGCCAACAAGAGTGACCATAAACGAATTTACGACAGTGGCGTCAGTGTGGACCAATCTCCAGTTCCTGAACGGCCTTACCTTGGAGGGCAACGCGCTCGGTCTTCGCATCGCTGCAAATAACGTGCCCAACTTTGTCGATCTTTTGACGGGGGGCTGGGGCGGTGCCATTCAGGACCCGCTCAACAGCGGCCAAACGCCGACGATGGCTAACTTCGCCACTCTGGCCGACCTGCTGGCCGGGTGCGTCACGCTCGTCAGATCCGATGCCTGCAGCAGTCTTTTCTACGCAGCGACTTCACCGACCGGCGCATATCCGAAAGACACGCTGGCTGCAGCCGAAAACATTGCGCGTTACCCGTGGTACAAGCCGGAACTGCTCTTCGGCCTGCTGAATTATCTTTATCCGATTCCGCAGGGCAAGAAAATGCGCGCGGTGCCATTCATGCCGTATCTCAACTTTTCGCCAAGCGCATGGGTTCTGCCACTCAAGTTTGACGGGGGAGGGTATCGTGCTGGTGGCAAAGCGATGTTCGACAGTGATGGGAATCTTTGGGTCGGTGACAACTGGACCGTGGGTTGGCAGGGGCAGGACGTGCTCTGGCAGGGCAACGTAACAAAGTTTGCCCCGAACGGCCGCGCGCTTTCGCCGATTACGACTGGTTTCACGGCCCCGAGTATGGAAGGAGGCACGTTCGGTGCGGCGGTCGATGCCAAGGACAATGTCTGGTTCTCCAGCTATGGAAGCCAATCCATCACCGTCTTCGACAAGAACGGGAAGCCTCTGACACCGCCGGAGGGGATCACCTTCGATGGCAAGCTGGGAATGATGCAAGGCATCATCGTCACTCCCAGCGGAGATGTCTGGGCACTGTGTATTTCAAAAGAGCAACTGGTCTATTTCCCGAAGGGTGATTGGACTAAAGGCCGGATCGTCTGCGAGGGCAGCAGCGCGGAACCGTGCAAATCATTCAAGGCACCTTTTCATCTCGGCATCGATCCCCAGGATCGAATATGGGTGTCCAACAGCGGGATTGACCACTTGACGCGTTTTCCGGCCTCGGACCCTAGCAAAACCGAGAATTTTAAGACCGGCGGATTCAACAGCAGCGGACTCGGCATAGACAGTCAAGGAAACGTGTGGGTCACAAACCGGTTCGGCAGTGGCCTACTGGGCATGGCTCATCTGGTGGACATGGGTGTACGTCTGAAACTCGACGGTGTCGAGAAGGCCTCGGACTACTTAACGAAGACCATGTCCGAACAAAAAGGAGGCAAGAACGGAGGCAGCGTGGTAGTTCTGCGGCCAGATGGCACACAATATCCGGGTTCACCATTCATGAGTGGCGGTCTCCCTGGACCGTGGGCTGCCGCCGTGGACGGCAATGACAACGTGTGGATCTCCAATTTCGCCATGCCCAGCAGTCCGATCGTGGAACTATGCGGGGTACGCACTGAGACTTGTCCTCCGGGAATGAAAACCGGCGACCAGATTTCGCCACCCGGAGGCTATGTAGGCGGCGGCCTGCAGATGCAGACTGACATTGGCGTGAGCCCGGCAGGCGACGTGTGGGCAATCAACAACTGGCAAGACATAGACAGTTGTGTCGGTGCTCCCAACGAATCCCTTTCCACACGCTGTGGCGGCCAAGGTGTAGTGATCTTCTTCGGAATGGCAAAGCCGGTACACGCGCCGCAAATTGGCCCGGCACGTCAGCCTTAGAAAATGGTTGTTCAGATTGACAGCAGCGGTCGCCCGGTCTCGGTTAGCCATCTTTCCTATGCTGCTTATAAAGAGACCGACTTTCCCCTCCATGACGCAGACAAGAACCGCTTGTTGGGTTCAGAACACTACAAGTCGAGCGGACCCGTTTACAAACCTAGTCCGTGGGCGCAGGAGAATTTTGAAGATAAGATGGCAACTCTTCTGCGGATGGCCAATGCCTTGAACCGTTCTGTACCGGCCTTTAGAGAAGCACAGCAACTTCTCAAAAATGAAGAATCGGTCTTGGGCCGAGTGGTCCGGCGAGCGAGCCGCCCTCAAACCTGATGGAATCCTTTCCCAGTACCCACATGGACGGTTTCCGCTGCGTTAATCAGGACTAGCGTTTTCTCGGGCGATTCCATTCAGTACCGTCAGTGAAGCTAACCGAATCGACCACGAATTTATTCCTTGTCACGCCGTCACAAAAATACACCCATCTCGATACGGTTTCCTTCTCGTCAGTGGCCCCCCTGGCTCGATTGCATGTGGCGCTGAGTATTCCACGCTTCCTCCACCATCGTAAAATAGAACACTGAACGCACTGACCTTCTTGCTCGTTCGATTCTTTAGCTTGAAAGTCACGCGGAGCAGGGAGCGATACTCCTTGTCAATAAATGCGTGAACGTCGGAAATTTCAATCGGCGATGAGGCAGTGTCTTCAATCTCGATTTCATCAGCCCGGTCAACCGCTAAATCCGCTTCGGTCAAATGCGCCTTTAGCCAGTAGCTGTCGTAATTCGGCGGACTGAAATACCATTCGCCCTTGTCCCGATAAGCGGTGACTTTCGATTGACTCTTATGCTCGCCCGTCGCCGGAGTCTTGAACATAGCTTCGCCGATGAGGTCCCAAAAACGTTTGTCCAACGGTAGACCTAGAATTTCGGTACTGGCTCTTACGCTTTGGGTCTCGAACGAAATCATAGGGATTTCCTTCATCTGGTTAATGAGACACGCCTTGGCTTCCCCTGTAAGGGGGTGATGGCCAACTCCTCCCATGCGGTATCTTCCAAGTAGGGTAGCAACCTCGTCCCATTTACCATCCGCCTGTGCCTGAGTGAATCGCGTCAGTCGGCTGTCGAGCGACGGCTTGAGGTCGGCAGGTATCACTCCGTCATTCCGGGTTTGCGCGAGCATTCCGGACGCGACGATTAAGAGCAGCATGATTCGCAAGAAGTGATGACGGATGTGTCGCAGGCTAACTGGTCTCTCCATGGTGAAAGTGTAGTAGACAAACAATCTCAATCAAGTCCTGATTTGTCGCCTAACCGGACACGAGTCCGGTAACCGCGTTTACCACGCGCTGCCTCACTTTTTGCCACGAAATGCCATGGTCTCCATGCTCTTAGAACGGCTTTTTGGGTTGTAAGGCTTGCGCCTTGGATGTGCGAGCATTAGCGACCGTTGGGTCAGAATTTCTTGACGACGGATCCGACGCGAACCAACCTGTCGGGTCTTTTTGTGCAAAATCGCACTCACTAGAAGTCTGATAGGGGCGGTACGTGAAGTAGGTATTGTCAGGCAAATTCGCGTGGCAAGCTTCAGAATTGAAGAACTGCACGGTCGGCGTGTGCGTCAGTGCATATTCGGGGCTCAGAATCCACCAGTCGAGCCATGGAACCGAGTCTTGATTGTGAAAATAAACGTCGAGGAAAGCGATCATGTACTTGGTCACGACCTTGTGCCCGTCGGCCGAAGAGATGGTCACGGCATCGATACCCGTGGTCGCGCAGGGCCAGGAACTCAGCCAGGCTGTCAGGCCATCGGACGAAATCAATCCTAGATTGAAGAAAACTTGGGCAGCGTCACAGTAATTGGTGAATGAGTAGTGATTGGCTCCATTCACATCCACTCGATACGAATCAATGCTGTCGATAGCGGCGTGTGGGCGTGCGATCCAATCTCTCAATTGTGTTGGGTCTGGCATACCGGACAGAGTTCCGAGCTCCACAGATTGATCCACCGTCTCGCCCATAATCAAGCTCGGTACGGAAATTCTGGCGAGGTCGTGATAGCGGAGTAGCTGCGAGGAGCCATCCAGGGAAACCATTGTCTTGACGCGGCGATCAGGAACGATCGGTACACATGTGCTTGGTGGATAGGGCAGCGTTTCATCGCCAACAATAGCTGGCCACAACGCGTCACAAACCAGATTGTCTCCGCCAGTGACAGCATAGGTGGCATATCCACCAATCGAATGTCCACTTGCGGCAACTCTATCGGGATCGACGCTGCGGAAAAGGAGTTCCCCTCTCGTTTTGCTCATCGCAAGGAGCTGTGTGATGGCAAAGGAGACGTCACGGGGACGATTAACCATGACCGTCAAAAGGTCATCACAGGGACTCCAAGACCACTGACAATCAGCCCAAGGCTCGCTTGCAGCCACAATGTAGCCGTGACTGGCCAACCGGGTCCCAATGAAAATATACAACCAAGCGTCACCGGTAAATGCCGGGGAAAGAAACACAAGCGGAAAAGGCCCATTTTTTGAAGGCGGTAGCCCCTCATACGCGCGATCGTAACCAAGGGGTTCCCAATCGGTTGAAAGAGTGATGGGCAAGTAGGTTGTGCCTGTATATGGGTCCAGCGGGTATTGGGCAGACTGCGTCGAGGAATTGATGCTGTTGGGGTCGGCAGGATACCAGACCATAAAATACACCGGCCGATTGCCGTTGGTTGTGTCGGTCAAGAGATAGCTAGTGTGTCCGACCGCATAGTGACCGAGTTGACCGGGATCATCCATCCATGGATGGCCTTGCGCGTAAGCAACGCCAGCTGATAGCAAGAGTGTTGCAATGAAGACCAACATCTGAGTGCCGATGCGCTTCATGAAGAGCCTCCTAGAAAATGGCACGCTTCTGACTCGATGGCCTAAATGGAATTGGAGACCTGGGGTTCGCCTCAGGGGGTGTTGCGTCCGATTAGGAAATTGCTCTTCGGAGAGGCGATGATGGCCTAAGGGGAAGTAAACGCGGACCCGTTCGGGTAGTGTTACTCCCAGGGAGGTCAATGCGGTGTGTTTACTCCAGTGCGATGGCTTCGTATGTGCCCACAGTCACTCTGCCTAGCCTAAATGAACAATCGCGGTAGGAACCTGCTAGCTCCTGTGTAGTCGCCGAACCGGACAAGTCAAGTCCTAGGACTATACATAGACGGTTTGTGCTTACCAGGCACTTGAGGCCGCATGGATGCCGATGTTATGTTTGCCCGCATGGAATCTAACTCAGACGACGAATTGATTTCTTCAATTGCGCCGGACGTAATGACATGCCTTGGTCGCTGTAACTACTTTGAGAAACTCGACGAACTTCTGAGTCCAGAAGACAATTCGACTTCGGTAGAGAAATGCGACGGGTCATTTAGATTGTCTGAGACGATTCTCATCGCAGCCGGACTCGACCGCGCCGAGTTGGAAGACATCTTCGCCGTGCTGCACTCGAAGGGTGGATGTTGCGATTGTGAAGTACTCTACAATGTTGCAGAGAAGAGCCGGCTGAAAGCAAATTACTGGCGCGGTCGAGCAGGAAAATTGGTTGCACGCACACCGCACACTCCACACTCGCCGCCCAATTAGGGACCGGGACCCACTTGTCCGGTTTGCGCTTATCAGGAGTTCCGAACAAATCACTTCGCCGACCCGGTTTCGGTGTTGAGAACATTCACCAGAATCAACTCATGTTCGTATCCGTTGAGGTGTCCGAAGCCCGATTTATTCGTAACCGGAACCTGCGGCGAAATGGTCTCGAATTGCCCTAAAAGAAGAACTTGCGAAGCCGTTTGGTCTATAGAATCCAGCTTGTTCCACGCTTGCGAATTGCGCTTTTCGTCATACTCAAATAGCAGTATTCCGTTCGCCGGATGCTTCAATTCCGGATTTTTCAATTCATCGGGTGCAGCCTCAGGAATGCGTGGCAGGCTTGGTTCGTGATAAATAAAAGCATTCTCCAGCCAAATCTGTTCCGAGTGGACCTTGCTCTGGCATGGTTGCAATACGGCCTTCTCAAAACCGGAGACAAAGCATCCCCTCACC
This sequence comes from Candidatus Acidiferrales bacterium, assembly GCA_963842585.1. GTDB lineage: Bacteria > Acidobacteriota > Terriglobia > Acidiferrales > UBA7541 > Acidiferrum. The sequence goes on along the minus strand of CAWJHG010000002.1, from coordinate 773,264 downwards.
TTAACTAACTTGTGGGAATAATTTCTCGGATTCGCCAACAACTCTTCGACCGTGAGGGTCGGAATTGGCGCTAGATTGGGAGCGATGGTGCGCGTGCAACCTGCACACAAAACACAAGCCAGGAGATACAACACGATTCTGAAATTCACACCGTTCTTTAAACTCGTCACCCGAGAGATTTCCATGCCCGTAAGTTAGACACCTTCATCCTCCATAATGTGCCAGAAAAAGTCTAAAGTCCCGATTCACGCGAAATCGGAAAGGTTCCGGCTAGTACTTTAAGTTTCCGGTTTGCGCGTTTACCAAGACCTATGCGTGGATGCCGTCCCACGGTGTGTACTGAACGACACGCCGTGCGATGCATCCGGTTGGCCGCAACGTCTTCATAATCAGTGCATTTCGTGAATGGCCTCGACCTTGCACCCACATCATCAACGATTTCTGATGTGAGGTGATTGGGATGTTAGAAGAGCGCAAATCAATCCTACTTGTCATCCCGTTCCTTTGCCTGTTGGCTTTCCTGCCGCGACTAACGAGTGCTGCGACGAAAGCGCAAGAAACGGCTCAGACGGCGGGCCGGGACGAAACTAATAAGACACGAGCGGCTAAATCCGTGGTCTACACAAACAAAAAGTATCATTTTCGTTTTTCGCTCCCCGAAAGCTGGCGAGGATACTCAACAGTTGTTACTGAGTGGGAAGGGGGCGAGGGAGGTACCTACCAGGCAGGGGAGCCCATGCCGCCACCAGAAAAGGGGCCTTGCATATTGATTGTCCATCCTCTCTCGACGAAGAGCAATCCGCGTCAGAGCATTCCGATAATGATTTTCACGAAGGCTCAGTGGGAGCTAGTTGAAGCAGGTAAGCTAATCCTAAGCGCAGCCCCGGTGGGGCCTGGCGAACTCGGACGCAGCGCAAGATACGTTTTTGCACTACCGCCCCGGTACAACTATGGGGACATAGACGGCCGAGAAGAAGTTGACAAAATAATCCAAGGTCATCCTCTTCAGACATTCTGATGCCTAACTCCCGATTTGCCGGCAAACCGTCCATGTGGGTATTAAAACCCACTTCTCCGGTAATCGCGTTTCCCAGGACCTAGTCACGAAAGCTGCTTTGTGGCCCAGAAGAATTGAGTCTATGATGCATGTGGTGGAGGGCCTGTGAAGCTGCGATTAGCCATACTGGCCCTAGTTCAGGTGTTCTCACGGTACGGCGTGGTGTATGCGCAATTGTCGCCGCGACTGGAACGATGCCTTCCGTACCCCACGCTCGCACAGGAAATCAGCGCGATGCAGGAAGAGACGAGAGCACAGGAACCTGGACCGGTGCCAACGCCGAGAGTAGTTATCGCGTCTATCCAATTCGCACCGGCAACTCATATTTCAGAATCCGTCCGTAGCCGAATCATTCGGTCGATAGAGTCCCCACAATACGACGACGACGCAAAGATGGACTGGCTGGAAGAGCTGCAAGACGTCGGCATACGCGGAACATTGCAAGATTCAGGCTATTTCAAGGCCAAAGTAAAAGTCGACGCTCGGCTGCTCGACGGAAACGATCGACGCAACCGGTATGCGTTGACACTGCATATCGAGGAAGGCTGGCAGTATCGACTGGGCAATGTTCGCTTCACACCTGCGGACCCGGACAAGACCCGTCTTGCCTTCTCCGCGAGTGAACTTCGCCAACGCTTGCATATGAAGCGTGGCGACCTTTTCAGTGCTGCTAAAGTCAGAAGCTCGATGGAGGAAATCACCAAACTATACGCCACCAAAGGCTACATCGACATGGTGCCTGAGCCCGTAGTCCACAATGACGATGGTCGCAGGGCAATCGACTTAATAGTGAAAATGGATGAAGGCAAACAATACCGCGTTGGACAGGTGGACTTCCTTGGCTTGGACGAGAGTTCCCAAAATCAGCTTAAACCACAATTGCGACCGGGTGACCCCTTCAACAAAGCTCTGGTTGACGAGCTACTAAAACGGAACAAGTCACTACCAGATGATGCGTCTTGGGAGGACGTGCATCTCACGCGAAACACAAAAGAAGGCGTAGTAGATGTTCGCTTTGACTTCTATTCGTGTCCAAAGGCGACCACTGCACGTGCTAGCCCCCGGTAAGTCGGCTAACCGGACACGTGTCCGGTTAGTTCGTTAATCAGGAGTTGAGTCATCACCGTTGTTTGGGTCATTGATTTTTCTTGTCAGCCTAGCTAGCCGCGCCTGAACTTGCTCTTTTTCAGGGGCGCCGGATACCTCCAAGTAAGCGCGCAATTCCGCTGCCGCCTCACGCAATGCCCCCCTCCTGTAAAGAACGTCGGCTAACACGAGCCTTGCGGTTGGGATCTGCGAACCACTCAGCCTCAACTGCTCCACAGTTTCGGCAGTGAAGCGGCCCTGGGCGACCAGCGCACATCCAAGGATGTACCGAGTTTCTGTCTGCGCCGGGTCTACTTCCAGCGCAGCGCGCGCCACGCTTTCGACCTCCGAATATCTTCCCATCAGAAACAGAGTCGCACTCAGATGGTTCAGCGGCTTTGCAGAGAGCGGCCCACTGGCCGAGGCCTTCTTAAACTCTTCCACTGCCCGATCATACTCATGGAGAATTACGTACAGCCTGCCAAGCTTGTCGTGTGCTGGCCAGTATTGCGGGTCAATGGCCAGCACTTTCTCCAGATGTGTGGCGGAGCCCCGCCAGTCTCCTGACAGGTTGGCTTTCTTCGAGAGCTCCAGCTCGTGGAACGCCTTCGGGCAAAGGCGCAATTCTGCTACGGATAGCTTTCCTGGACCTTTTGGCGCCGAGTAGGTAGGCACACCTGTTGGCTGGGAAAGAGATCGCATGAGTTGCGATTCTGGGTTGAATTCATCGAACCTATTGTTGCCATTTGGCGTGCTCCTTTCTTGCGAGGAGCAGTTCGTTGACAGCAGTACGAGTAGAACCCAAACCCTATAACTCATGTGTGTTCCTCTTCTGGGCTCGTCCAAATCAGAAAATTCTGGGCCATTGTCTGAGTGGAGCCGGCTTTCTGCACCCGTGTATCGCAAGACTCCGCTCGGAGGGTCAATGCAGGAAAGCTCAGGAAAAGGTGGGATTCACGTCAGGACCCAATTCACTCATTGCAGGTCTTTTAAATTGCCGAACAAGAGGTTCTAGGGCATCATCCTACCCACACTCCTGGGTTTTATGACCATGCAGGCTGCAGATTATCGATTCGGCCCTTACGAATTGCGAAGCCGTTCTCAAGAACTCTACAAAGACGGCATAAAGATGAAACTGCGCCCGCAGCCTTTTCAGGTGCTGAATGCGCTAGTCGAGCGGGCTGGCGACGTCCTGACTCGAGAGGAGCTCCGCGAACTCCTGTGGCCAAAGGAAACGTTTGTGGATTTCGAGCACGGACTGAACGCCGCTATCAGCGAGTTGCGTGGAGTGTTGAACGACACGGCGAGCAATCCCCGGTACATCGAGACGCTGCCGAAAGTTGGATACCGGATCAAGGTGCCGATTGAGCGAATCAAGCCAGATGCTACAAAGGAACCCACCGAACCGGATCGCATTATCGCGAGCAGACTAGCGGGAGGACAGGATAGTGGAAAGAAATTCCCGATTCGCGATTCCATCTTGTCCGAGGAAACCTCGGGGGTCATCAACGCGGTTTCTTCTCCTGCTCCAGCTGTTTCGATGCCCAGCAGCCGACTGTGGGCTATCGCGGCGCTTGTATGCATCGCACTCATTCTCTCCGCGATAGCGTATCGGTGGCATTCGAAGCAACATTCAGCTATCCACCTTCAAACCAAAATGCGCCAGTTGACCACAAACTCAAGCGAGAATGCTGTCGTTTCTGGTCGTCTTTCACCGGATGGCCGATATTTGGCGTATTCCGATGTGCAGGGAGTTCATCTGAAATTCCTTGAGACCGGGGAAATACGAACCTTGGCACTGCCAGAGTTTCAGGAACGTGTTCCGCTGGAGTGGTACGTGAATGCTTGGTTCCCCGACGGCACACGATTTTTGGTAAACAGCTCGTCGCCGGGCGCTCTAGGCGATATATGGGCATTCTCTGTGATGGGCAGCCAACCGCGTGCACTCCGGCGGCACGCTTGGGGTTGGTCGGTTTCACCCGATGGGACTTCCATCGCATTTGCCACAAAGACATCTCTCGGCTACGGGGATATTTGGGTGATGAATACGAACGGAGAACAGGTGCGCCAAATCGATGAGGCGGACCCGAATACGGCGTTCGATACCGTCCGTTGGTCACCCGACGGTCAGTGGCTAACCTATCTGAAGATTCGCCATACAAGCGAAAAGGAACAGGTCGATATCGAGGTGCGCGAGTTGCACGGGGGGAGTCCGCGCGCACTCTTGCCAATTGATGTTGAGTTCTTTCTGCCGGACTTGGAGTGGTTGAGAGACGGACAATTAATTTTCACTCAGCAGACCCAGGAACAGCGAGAGGACTGCGATCTTTGGACCATGCGATTGGACCAGCGAACTGCTCAGCTTGTTGCGCCGGCTCAGCGCCTGACGAACTGGCCAGGATTTTGCCCGCAGGGACTGTCGGCATCCGCCGACGGCAAACGGCTCGCGTTTCAGAAGATTGCTTGGCAAGAAAGTGTTTACGTTGGCGAAATCGGTGCTAACGCTGCCCTTCATGGACCTCCCACGCGCCTTACTTTAAGTGAAAGCACGGACGCGCCAACTGATTGGACACCAGATAGTCGAGCAGTGCTGTTTACTTCCGATCGAAACGGCCATCAGCAGATTTTCAAACAGTCACTTGGGAGCTATACTCCCGAACTTATCGAAGTCGGATTCACCAATCCGGCCCTTTGTTGTGTGAGCCCCGACGGCTCCTGGATTCTCTTCAACACTACTCGAGACTGGGAAGCACAAACTTGGGAGTTGCGGCGAATTCCTTTGGACGGAGGATCTACCGAATTTGTTGCGACGGTACACTACGGGGCTGATGCTGGTATCCGCTGCTCGAAATCGCCTGCGGCCCTGTGCGCTGTCGCCGAATACACCGAAGACCATAGGCATCTGATTTTTACTGCCCTTGATCCTCTTAGCGGGCGTGGCAAGGAACTTGTCCGGTATGATACTGATCCTTCCGGGCGTTACAGTTGGGATCTTTCGAGGGATGGTAACCGCATCGCACTCTTGAACCCTCCCGACGGTGTCATCCACATCCTTCACCTGAATGGCGAGTCCCCCGAACAGATCGTGGTAAAGGGTATTAAGGTCGGGGATGCTCTTGGGTGGTGGAAAGACAATAGCGGACTCTTGGTTGACAATGTCACCGCAAGAGGCACTGCGCTCTCCTACCTGGCTATGAATGGGGAAGCCCATACCATTTGGGAGGTACCGGGAAGCCGCAATGCTCGCTTTAATCAAGCGCCTTGGGGCATCCCGTCGCCCGACGGCAAGCATTTAGCCATCAACGGATTTATCCTCAGCAGCAACGTCTGGATGCTCGAGAACTTTTGACACCGCTAACGGAGTTCCGATTTGCCAACCCGCATTAGTGCCCGGGAAGTCGGCAAACCGGACAAGTCAAGTCCTAGGACTATACATAGACGGTTTGTGCGTTTCCCAGGACTCCGACATACCTGCGGGATTGAAGCATAGCCCCCAGGGTGTTAGCCTTCGTCTAGGTGACCTATGGAACGCTCTTGGCTCATCGAGAAAGTTCTTGCTGGCCTCGTTGTTTTAGCCGTCGCAATCTTCGCAGTCATTCGGCTCGGAGGAGGATTGGCCGCTGTAGCTGGGCTTGGCCAATTTCCAATGTCAATAATTCCTGTCCGTTTGAGGCGCTTTATTTTTGGCGAACGAAAAGGCCCCACACAGAAACCGAATAACTGAAACAAGTCCAATCTGATTATCTTGCCGGGCTAGCCGCCACTCCTCCGGTTACGGCGTTACATAGGATTTGCAGGGCACTATGTGGCGGCCACGCTTTACCCGATACTCTACTGTCGGTATCCTTGGCTGCAGGAGTTCTGCTCCAACCTTATGCGTATATGGTTCCTCCTTTTTTGCTTGATCCCTCCACTAGTGACGGCCCCTCAAAAAGCCAACGAACTTGCTATAACCCACGTAACGATCATCGATTGCACAGGTGCGGCGCCCCAGCCAAACTCAACCGTCCTTATCGGAAATGGCCAGATCAGCGTGGTGGGGCCTAGTGATCGCGTCATAATTCCGGCTGGCGTTCGCGTGGTAGATGGCAGCGGGAAATTTCTAATCCCTGGACTCTGGGATATGCACGGTCACCTGACTGATGCGACGGAAGACGCTTTCCCATTGCTGATTATGAATGGGGTGACGGGCGTGCGCGACATGGGCGGTGATCTCGCCCAAATCGATCGCTGGCGCTCTGAGATTGATAAGGGCTCGCGCGTCGGGCCCCACATCATTCGCGCTGGCCCTTTTGTGGACGGCCCCAAAGAAGGAGTTTCTAACCGGCTTACTGTGCGTACACCTGAAGAAGCGCGGCAGGCAGTTCACAACCTAAAGGCGAAGGGGGTTGATTTCATCAAGGTCCACAATGCGCTCCCGCCTGAGGCGTTTTTTGCATTGATGGACGAGGCTCACAAGGAACACATACCCGTTGCTGTCCACTTGCCCCAAGGTGTGAGTTCCGCGGAAGCATCGGACGCTGGCGTGGCTAGCCTCGAACATATAGAAACGATCAATGAGAGCGCTCTCTGGCGCAAAGGAGCAACGGCCAAGACTGTTGAGCAAGCGGTGGACGAGAATTTAGGTCTCTCCGGGCAGGAACTATTCAAGCGGTTCGTCAAGAATGGAACATGGTACGTACCGACTCTAGTCGCGTATGAACGAGGATTCGTGCTTTGGAGTAATGATCCGGAGTCGCTAAAACCGCGGTTGAATGTTCACGAAAAACAAATCGAGCTCGTCCGGATGATGCACAAGGTCGGCGTTCCGATCATGGCAGGATCGGACTTCTCAGATTGGGCCATGGTTCCGGGCATCGATCTTCACAATGAGTTAGCACTACTAGTGGAAGCTGGTTTCAGCCCGATGGAGGCGTTACAAACCGCGACGCTGAACCCTGCAAAGTTCTTGGGCAAGACAGACACTTTCGGAACAATACAGGTGGGGTGTGTGGCTGATCTGGTTTTACTCGACGCGAATCCGCTCGAAGATATTAGCCACACGCGGAAAATCTATGCTGTCGTGCTCGGCGGGAAATTCTACCCGCTTGCGAACATCCGAGCGCAATCCCTCAGCTCCTGGTAAGTCAAGTCCTAGGACTATACATAGACGGTTTGTGCGTTTCCCAGGACTTGACCGCTCAATTTGTAACTTTCAGGATCACTTCCGGTTGGGCGACAATCTGTCCAGAAGCTTTGGGAAGCTGCTGCGCGGGCTCCCAGCTATGCAAATCGACTTTCACGAATCGGGGAAAGTAAAGACTCGTGTCTTTAGCGACTTTCTCGTCCGGTCCGTTTGCCACATAGGTGAGTATCAAATCCGCGCCCTTTAGTTCTGGGTGTGACTTACCCGCGTACACAAAGGCATCTGGCGCATCGGATTCCGGTGGTCGATAGATCACCTTTGGCGGGCTCCATGGTCCCTGAAGATTCCGCGCGCGCCGCATAACGATAGTGGAGGCTCCGAAGCCCTCGCTATTAACTTCAATGAATCCCATTCCACCAGGATCGCGCTGCAGACTGAATTCCGTCCCCACATTGCGCAAAACAGGACTGCGTTTCGATGAATCGGCTTGCCAGCCAGTATCGGACCACCATCGAAGTGGGCTGAGTTTGCCTTTTGTGAAATTCTCAATGCTCAATCGCGCCATGTAGAGGTGATGTTCGGGCTCACTCTGGCCGAAGAGATAGACGAAGCCGTCTTCACGCAGTGCCTCCGACGCCATAATCATTGTTGTATCGCTGACTTCAGTCGCAATTTTCAACTTCCAGACGTTTGGCTCGTCGTCTGGATTCGTCACCCAGTAAGCACTCCAGCCAACCGACTTGAATCCAAGAGAATCTTTCGCGCTGTCTGAAGCTACGCGTGGACAGAATAAAAGCAGCCTGTTCCCTATGCGGATCCCGGAGCCCGGCCACATCCATACCGGACCCTCAGACGGGAATATTTCTGAAGGACTGCCCCTTCTGGTCCGCCAATAAAACTTTATGGTCGCATGCGACGGATCGTAGCCAGACTGAATTGCAACTGTATTCCGAACAAACGCAGAGTGTGATCGGTCATCGCCTGGCTTGCGAGCGACGAACGTATCATTGAACATCCAGAGCACCCGGCCGTGGCCGAGATCGATGGAAAAGGCGGCGTCTGCTCCGAGCCATCGAGGATCGGAATGGAAGAGCTCATCAGCTTCCGGCCAAGCCATCCCAGTCTGCGCAACGGCGGTAGCGGCGATGCCTAGTGCGAAAAAGAGAACAGTAAGGCGGGAGAGGACGAGGTGCCAGGATCCTTCATGCTGGTGACCTTCCCACACCGGGTTGAAGAGAAATTGCATGGCACAATCATATCTCTGCCAACGCTAAATCCAGAGCGCGACCCGATTGCGGGTGGATGATGAGCTAACCGAAGTTATTCCGAGCCAGAAGGCCCATTGGGACATTCCGGCTTGCTAAGTCCTGGTTTGTCGTGCCGGACACGTGTCCGATTTCCGCGTTACCAGGATCTAAGATGTTTCAGTCAACTTGAACTTCCTTCCCGCCGCACTTACTTTTCCTAAGCCGTGGTATCGTGAATTAATTCACGACCAAAGGAACCGATGTCATGTCAATCTGCTTGAACCCCGTAGGAGTCGTCTGCTCAACGCGACGAATGTTAGAAGATGATCGTTGGGACACCGAGAAATGCAGGATCGAGCTCGATCAATCACAATTCAATGAAGAATCCCTGCTCGGGCTTACGGAGTTTTCTCATGCCGAGGTTATCTTCTACATGGATAAAGTAGATCCGAGCAAGATCGAAAAATCTGCTCGACACCCCCGAAATAACAGCAACTGGCCCAAAGTGGGCATATTTGCCCAACGCGGAAAGAACAGGCCAAATCAAATTGGAACCACCATCTGTAAGATCTCAAGAATTGAAGGTCGAACTTTGTACGTGGAAGGCTTGGATGCGGTCGATGGAACACCCGTCCTGGACATAAAGCCGTGGGTGGCAGAATTTGGGCCTCGGGGCTCGATTTTTCAGCCGAGTTGGATAACGGTAATGATGGAAAGTTACTGGTCTTAGTCCCGCTTACGACTTGTGCGTACCATTACGAAGTTCTCCGATTAGTGCGTTTTACCAGGAGTCAGTGCAACAAGGGTCGTCCGAATGATAGCTTGGTGGTGTCTAACGTCATATGCGACCTCTCCGCTTTCGCTTTCTCCTGCCGATAGTTTTCGGATGTCTTGCCTTGGCCCTGATTGCCTGGGAGTTCCACAACGAGCGCGTAATCGCGGCCATGGGCATGGGATGGGATACGGGTCCACCCATCTGGCCTTATCAGTGTTCATGGCTATTGCTTCAGTCGATTAATGCTCCTGCGTTCGCGCTGGACTTACCGTTCTTTTCACTGCTTGGAGTGAAAACGGACCAGGCGCGCTTACTACTAGAATGGCCGACAATTGTTCTTTGGTGGTGGTTTATCGGCTGGCGAATCGACGTCGGGCTGCTTCCGCGACGGAATCCGCGCCAGCGTGGCTTGTGGGTGACGGCATTCGGCATCGCTTCACTGGCGTTCTGGGCTTGCACCATCTACTTGGTTCCGGAGCAGGTCAGATTCTGGTCTGAGTATGGAAAGCTCGGCTGAGGAGGTCCGATGCTCTTTCTCATGAGAAATGCAGGAATCTTATGCTGGTGCATTCTCCTTGGCCTTTGGTCAACAGCAATCACCCTTCGATTCACAACCTCATTACTCAGGAAAAGCGAAAGCGATGCGGCTAGATGAAGCGTCAACTCCTAATTTGTCGTGCTTACCGGAAACTTGAAACTTCACTTTTCCGGTAAGCGGACAAGTCAAGTCCTAGGACTTTGCATAGACGGTTTCGGCGTTTACCAGGAGTTGTTCCTTTATTTCCGAATTTGCCGACGATTCTGGAGTTGATGGGGATAAGCGCGCTCCTGAGGACCTATGGCTGGCACGCAAATTTGACGGGAACTTTCACTATTTATCGAGCGTACCTTTATGGGATGAAGGAGGATCATGAAGTGCACCCAGTGAAACGACAAGTCCTGTCGAGCCGTAACGCTATGGTTGTCGCCGCAGCGGGCTTAGTTCTCGGGGTTGCGACGTTCGCTCAAGGGGGTGACGGGACTAGCGCAAATGCCGTGCGCCACGTTAGAGGTAGAACAATCTTTTCAGAGGAGTCCCCCAAGGCAGAGTTGAGCGTCCGGAGAGGGTTCCGATTCATCGGCACTCAACAAGTAAACCTTTATGGAGTTGCAGAGGCAGAGCAGTACCTTTTTGCGAGGTCAGGCCCCGACAAGATCGTGAAGCGCTTCTATTGGATACAGTTTGAGCACTTCCTGCCGACCAACAATCACACTTACAACTACGACTCAACGCGTACAACGCAGATAGGCGATCTCCAGTTCATCTACAACGTGGGAAGCTGGCCTGACTATGCGGCCGCGGTTGCGGGAGATCCTGCCTCGGATGGTGCAGCCATGGAGCGTCTGCTTGCGAAACAACACCTTTCGTTTCCGCAGAAGGCTGTGCACGTGCGTATGTTCCACTTACCGTCAGCCGATCACCGAACCGAGTTAATGATTATCTACGGCGAAGCTTTGCCGCAAGATACCGCTGTCCCAGTTCGGAATGGTGGGGTTCAGCTGGATACGGAATCACCCAGTTGGGCGCAAATGTTCCTTGAGCACGCGCGCCAGGGGCTTGTCGTTCAAACGCGGTGAGAACTCTGCCTCGATGTCCCTTGTACCCAGCCCGCGATCCCGGAACGTTGGGTTGAGAGCGCCTGGCGAAGGTCGGGTCCAGCTTGCGGTTATTCAGAAGCTGAGACAGATCGGTCACGAGAAGTCGGATGGTGTAAATCGATCACAGAAACTCCTGGATCACGGGCAAGTCGGAAGTTGTGCCTGGGAAGTCGTGCCGGCTTACCAGTAAAGTACCCGACCACCCCGAAAACCCAAGGTACTGATACGTACATGGATTGTACCTTTATTTCCGAATTTGCCGACGATTCTGGAGTTGATGGGGATAAGCGCGCTCCTGAGGACCTATGGCTGGCACGCAAATTTGACGGGAACTTTCACTATTTATCGAGCGTACCTTTATGGGATGAAGGAGGATCATGAAGTGCACCCAGTGAAACGACAAGTCCTGTCGAGCCGTAACGCTATGGTTGTCGCCGCAGCGGGCTTAGTTCTCGGGGTTGCGACGTTCGCTCAAGGGGGTGACGGGACTAGCGCAAATGCCGTGCGCCACGTTAGAGGTAGAACAATCTTTTCAGAGGAGTCCCCCAAGGCAGAGTTGAGCGTCCGGAGAGGGTTCCGATTCATCGGCACTCAACAAGTAAACCTTTATGGAGTTGCAGAGGCAGAGCAGTACCTTTTTGCGAGGTCAGGCCCCGACAAGATCGTGAAGCGCTTCTATTGGATACAGTTTGAGCACTTCCTGCCGACCAACAATCACACTTACAACTACGACTCAACGCGTACAACGCAGATAGGCGATCTCCAGTTCATCTACAACGTGGGAAGCTGGCCTGACTATGCGGCCGCGGTTGCGGGAGATCCTGCCTCGGATGGTGCAGCCATGGAGCGTCTGCTTGCGAAACAACACCTTTCGTTTCCGCAGAAGGCTGTGCACGTGCGTATGTTCCACTTACCGTCAGCCGATCACCGAACCGAGTTAATGATTATCTACGGCGAAGCTTTGCCGCAAGATACCGCTGTCCCAGTTCGGAATGGTGGGGTTCAGCTGGATACGGAATCACCCAGTTGGGCGCAAATGTTCCTTGAGCACGCGCGCCAGGGGCTTGTCGTTCAAACGCGGTGAGAACTCTGCCTCGATGTCCCTTGTACCCAGCCCGCGATCCCGGAACGTTGGGTTGAGAGCGCCTGGCGAAGGTCGGGTCCAGCTTGCGGTTATTCAGAAGCTGAGACAGATCGGTCACGAGAAGTCGGATGGTGTAAATCGATCACAGAAACTCCTGGATCACGGGCAAGTCGGAAGTTGTGCCTGGGAAGTCGTGCCGGCTTACCAGTAAAGTACCCGACCACCCCGAAAACCCAAGGTACTGATACGTACATGGACGGTTTGTGCGTTTACCAGGACTTGTCAGACAAATTGGAGGCTTATTGCCATCACCTAAGGGGAGTTGTAGATTCGGGGATATGAAGCGGACCTTGCTACTCTTGCTGCTGCTCTGCGCAGGATTTGTTCTTGCGACTGCTTCCCAACAACCGGCTAAACGCAAGGTTGCGTGTAAGACTCCGGAGAATACAAAGAGTTGTTACTGGGCACACGGTCGGTTAAGTCTCTACAACGGAACCCCGAGCCTTCGTCTCTGGAAGGTCGGAACCAATCGCATCTTGGGAATATACAGCGGTCCCGGAGCAGGTCCGTTCGATGATGGACTGCCGGGTGATGACGATGCCGATGTGGAACTACCGGCAATTCTCATGCGCCATGACTTCACAAAGCAGTCCGTGTATGGAGACTTTGAAGTGTGTCCGCTAGCCCCTGAAATAGAAGGCCATATGCAGCCTGCATGCATCGAATCGGCGAAAAAATTGGTTTTTGAGAGGTCGAACTTCTAAGTCCTGGATTGTCGCCTTACCGGCAACTTGGTTCCCAGTACTTCGCGGTTTAGACTAGACTCATGCCTGCTCCTCGCATCATGTACATCGAGAACAAATCTGCACAGCCTCAGGGGCAAAAGGGCGTCGTGGGTCCGGCTCGCATTGGTCGTGTAGCATTTTCCAAAACGGGAAAGAGTCTCTATTACAGAGGAAAAACATTCAGGAGTCTCAAGGGCGCTGGCTTCAAAGCCAATTACCATGATGTGGACACGAACGAGCAGTATTGGATTTCAGGCCCGAAAAAGAATGGTGCCGATGGCCTGTATGGGCCTCGACCAACTCCCATTGACGATGATGTACGAGAAGAATACTGGACACTTATCCGCAAGCAACCGAACAAAAAAACTCAGAAAACAACCTGAGTATCGTCTCGTTCGCTGCCACATTTCAAGAAATCGAAGTCAAGTCCTGATTTGTCGGGTAACCGGAGAAGTCAAGTTCTAGGACTTTACATGGACGATTTGTGCTGCGTTAATCAGGACTTGGGTATCGGTCGAAGTATTTCTTGGCCCATCGACGTATCCAACTCTTTTCCGAGCGAAACAGCAATTTAGCTTTCCGAGCAAATCCAGGAGCCCTCATTTTTAACAGTGTTTGCAGCACGTGACCGTCAACATCTGGGTCATCCAAGAACGCGCCCAGAGGCTCGGCATACGGGCGAGCGGAGACAAATCCGAGCGCCATAATAAACGATTGCCTCCCTCGGCGAAGGTTCCTACATGTCGCTACCTCCACCACCTTAGAGAGAAGGATTTCGCGTTTCCTGAGTTTCGGATTTTTGGAAAAGGCGTGTCGAACGCTTTCACCAATAGGCCATGCTTCAAGTTCAAACGGGTACCACTCGGGCGCACCGAGGAGTTCTTTTGATTCAGGAAGAGTTGGCGGGAATTCTGCGGGCGCTAAGCGAATGGCCTTTTCACAAGCGGCCAAGATTTCTTCCTCTGATACGAGTGGAGGAGAACTCACAGAGATAAAGATAGCACGGCTTGAATTTCGCGCTAAGTCCTAGTAAGTTTCTCGGGACTTACACTAGTCAATCTCTATTTCGTTGGAGTGACCCGCAATGGAGGTTTTTTCCAAGTGCCGTCTAACACTTCTGGCGCTGGCATGTAAACCCTGAGAATTGCATAAAAAGGTCCGTCCGGCGCGGGCAGCCAGTTGGTTTCTTTGCCTGCGCCAGGAGAGTCCTTCTGTACATAAAACGCGAGTGATCCATCATTTCCATACTTAAATGCCTTCAGCATCGTGGAATTCAAAAGATAGCGGTTGAGCGGGTTTGCCACCAGCAACTGACTTTTGCCGTCATACATCGTGAGCGACCAGAACGCATGTGCGGGGGGCAATTGCCCCTTGGCAAATTGCAAGCTGTAGCTATTCTTCGACGCATCAAGAGACTGGTGGGTGGCATCCACGAAGTAAGCGAGATAGATTGCCTCGTCGCCCGAGTTTCCATACAAGCCCAGTTTGGCACCAGCATAACGATACAAATAGTTGTTCTTCAAAGATGCACGAGTACCGAACATGTCCGAGCTGGAAATCTGCTCTGAATTGATCTGCTTCATCAGGCCATCCAAATCGCTTCCAGCGTCCGCAATTCCATCGTTGATCGCCTTTTGTACCTCCGGGGAGAACTTGGAGATATCGAAAGTCTTGCCAGCTCCGACATCAAGTTTAGCAAAGCGGGCCATCAGATCTTTCTCCGACGGATTTGTCGGACAAAATTGCAGCATGAAATTTACATACGGAAAGAGGCCGGCTGTGGTGAGCATGTTTTCCGCCGGTTTCGGCCAGTTGACAGCCGGAGCCTCAGCCGAGGCCGCTTGCGACAGGAATTTACTCAACGGCTCTGCCTTATAGCCAGCCTGGATTTTCTTTACATTCGCGAGGTCCGCCGGATTGAACATCTGGGTTCGGAACAGAAGGTAGGCAAACTCGGTTTCCGAATTCAGCACAGCCTTCATTCCCTTTGGCTGATCTCCCTTCCATCCCGGACCCGTGATCATAAAGATGCCACCGTCATTGCCAAAGCTGCGCGTGCCGAGGTAGGCGAAATTAAAGGTGTAAAGATCGATGAGCTGGCCGGTGTAATATCGGTTCTTTTCGATTTTCGGAACGGTCACAACGACTGGCTCCGTGCGCAGATCCATCCATAGATACGAATAAGGAGTATCCGAGTTCGGCGTCACTACGAACTTGTCCTCCGGTGTGGCCACTCCCGACGAATTCGATAAAACGTTAAACGGAGCGCGATAGTCGGAATTGCTGGTATCGATTGCTTGCTTGTACATCGTCTGGTAATTCGTGGCTATGGGGAACCCATAAATGTATGCGTCTTTTGCGATTTGCCGGGCTTCGGCAGGCACGATTCCATCTGCTTGGCCCGGTGTTTGTTGCGCAGTCCCGCACCCGCACAGCACCAACCCGCTGAACGCAAGAACTCCAAGCACCTTTGACTTGGTTGGCTTCGGCATTTGCTTCTCCTTGTTTGAAAGTTCTGCTGGCTGACTATTTTCCTGGACTAATTAACACGCACAACGACTGGTGACTTCCATTCCCCTTTGATCAGCTCCGGTTTTGGTAAGTAGTAGCGCATCGCCAGCATGAACGGGCCATTGGGCGCTGGCAGCCAGTTCGCTTCTTTTTCTTTTCCGGGAGGGTCAGTTTGGATATAAATCGTCAGTCCACCGTCCGCATCGAGCTTCAGCTCAGGCAGCATCGGAGAATTAATCAGATAGCGGTTGATAGGATTCTTCACCAGCAATTGCTGGGGCAAGTCGTAGATAGTCAAAGACCAAAATGCATTCACGGGGGGAAATTGACCTTTTGCAAAGTGCAGCGTGTATTTACCCTTCGAGCCATCCAGTTCCTGACCAGTCGAATCTTTCTCGTAAATGGGGTACTGCGCTTCCTCTTTTGAATTGGCCCCAATGCCCATCTGCGCTCCGGTGGCCCTTGCAACGTAGTCATTCTTCAAGAACGCGCGCGTGCCAAAGAGGTCGTCCATCTTGCCATTGGTGGTAAGACGGCGAGCATCGATCTCTTCTTGTCCATCCGCCATGCCTTCCTGTAACGCCGCTTTGGTTTCCGGCGAGAGGGCAGCCGCATCGAATGTTTTTCCCGGCACAATGCCAATCTCTGCGAACTTTGCGCGAAGGTCCTTCTCGCTCTCAGGTGTGGGACAGAATTGCAAAACAAAGTTCAACACGTTGAAGAACTCAAGCGAGGTTTTGATTTCGTCAGGGGAAACAGGCTTAACCCAATTCGGCGTTGGCGCGGGGGGTGGCGCAGGCATGCCGAGAAATGCGGACAGAGTCTGCACTTTGTATTGTGATTGAATCCTTTTAACGTATTCCAGGTCCCCGGGGTTGAACATTTGGGTTCGCCCAACCACACTCACCAGTTCCGTTTCTGAATGGATCACCTTCGTTATGCCTTTGGGAGGCTGCCCGTGCCAGGAAGGGCCCACGATTAGAAAATTGCCTCCACCATTCCCTGTGCTTCGCGTTCCGACGTAGTCGAAGTTGAATGTGTAAAGGTCGAGCATCTGGAAAACGAAGTAACGGCCCTTTTCAATCGGCGGAATCGTGAGTACAACAGGTTCCGCGCGGAGATCCAACCCCAAAAACGTATAAGGCGTGTCTGAGTTTGGAGTAACGAACGCAGTGTCTTCGGGTGTAAACACCCGTGCGAAATTCAGTATCGAGTTGAATGGACCTTTATATTGCGAATTGTTTTTGTCAATTGAAAACGCATAAATCGTAAGGTACTGATCGACCAGAGGAAAACCATAAATATATGCCTCCTTGGCGATTTCACGAGTCTGGCTTGGCGATGTTCCCATTTGACTGGCTTGAGGACTGTTCCCTGGTCGGAGCATGCATAAACCCAGAACAAGACACAGAAATATTTTCATGGCTGAAAAAGACTCCTGCGGAAGATGACCTATCGGGCGGCGCTGAGATGCTATCAGATTTGCGATCAAATTTGCGGTTGAAGGCTCCTTAGAAGGTCAAGTCGCCTTACCGGACAGGTTCGGGCCAGTACTTCAAGTTTCCGATTTTGGCGTTGGGACTAAGGTCTGAAACCCTAATAACCTCTAACTGCAATGGTCCAGGGTCAAAAACGTCTTTCGTTCGTGACTTCTGGTCAGGCACGAAGTGGAAACATCCCGTAAATGTGACTAAAACGGGAGGGCCACCGAATTTGACCGTATCCCAAATTTGCCGCTCGTGGTCGGGTTTGCAATAGAACCACACGGACGCGGAGGGATGGGATGGCATCTTGCGAGGCGCAGGGTCTGAAGAATCGAATAAATAATTGTAACCTTCCCAACCAAAGGCCAACCAGGCTCGAACTTGTACTAGACGTCCGTCGAACTTTCGCGGATTCTTCGACAGGTCTGCAAGACTGGCAATAGCGGGTAGTTCTTGTGCGACAGAGATAGCGGTGCACATAATGATGCAAAGTATTAAGGCAAATCGGTGAACACGTCGCATTGTTAAAGGAGCATTCTACATCGCTGTGTCTTGAAAAAAAATCAGTGGCGCTGCGCACCCTACTAACTCCTGATTCGCCTTGGTAAATGGCGAGCAAATCATTGTCTAGTTGCTTGTCTCTCGCGAACCTCATCTTTTGGAATTGCAGAAGGTCGCCTTGTGTGCTGATTTCCGCCTGTTCAAGTGGGCCGGGAATTACCTCACCTTCCTTGCGCACCGTTCTGCTAACCAATCGAAACTCCACGCTGAGGTTTGAACCATCCCAGTTCCATTTTCCAATGTAAACAACTTGGCCGTCGCCTCAGCTCACAACCTCACTCTTCAGGCCTTGTATCACCGTCGTATACACGAGAGAAAACTCGTGGTTCGAGCCGAAATATAGCAGAGTCGCCTCAGCGTAGCGTTGTTTGAGTTGAAGTTCGGCTGGTGGTTTCTTCCACTTGACGTTGCTTTGACGCCACGCGCCTCGCGTGGCAGGAGTGCCAGTCTGCGGACTCATGCTCGGAATCCACAACAATATGCAGCTGAATTAGGTCATCCTTCGTAGGATAGCGCCTGCGCAGACTGTGAGCAACCAGACTCAACTCCCGTTCAAGTCGCGTTACCGGAAAGGTCGCGTCTAGTACTGGCCCGCGACAGACCCACAAGCTGTTGCAAAGCAGTTCCATGGACTCCCTGCGCTGGCGCTGAAATTGCTATCGCTACGAATTGTTTGGGTTCGACGCCTCGAAGAACCAATCGGGCTTGCAAGAGTTCAGGGTCAAACTTGTTTCCTGGTCCGTTCATGAAGCATTTGTTAGACCATAAAGAACTGCTCAGAGCCAGACTTGTGGAACAGGATGCAGGTCAAATCCAGAGACTAACCCTTGTAAATAATCTCAAAGTCATCCGACTTTTATTGGATTTAGGTCCAGGGGCACATTACCCGAAATGTTGGTACTGGTTCTGAGAACCGCGGAGAAGCGCGCAGCCAAGCTTAAACGGGTGGTTCGATTCCCAGCCGATCATTCACAGCATGTCGGAAACGTTGCTTGCATCCCAGGTATTTTTCCGTCGTTTGCACCGATACATGACCCAGCAGGAATTGGATTTGTTCCAGTTCGCCCCCTGAATCATGGCAGAGCCTGGCACACGACCTTCTAAGATCGTGCGGGGCAAGCTTCAAGACTCCCAGTTGTTTCGCATATTCCTTGACCACGTGCCAGACTACTTTCTCCGTAATCTTAGTTCCCCAGGCAACACCCTTGCGGCAAACGCATCGGAATATCTTGCCGTGCGTTATCCCTGCCTCGGCTTGCCAATCGTCGATCGTTTGTTTCACCCATGCCGGCATGGGTACGGTGCGAATGTGGCCTCCCTTTCCGACGAGGTCAACGATGGCCCAGTGGTCCTCTCGGCGCTGAATGTGGTCGAAGCTCAAATCAATAAGCTCCTTTCGACGGAGTCCGCAGCCCAATAGAACTGCAAGGATGGCTCGATCTCTTTTACCCTTCACGCTGTGCATGCTGGGAAGCTGCCACAGAGAGCGCGCTTCCTCCACAGTCAGCCAATTCCCCAGCCTCATGCCGAGCTTTTTTGCCCCCTTTACGCGACGAATGCCGGCGGCCAAATCTGGACTCAGTAGCCCTGTATCTGCCGCCTCGTAAGCGAGTCGCCTAACTGCTGCAAGCCTGACGTTGATCGTCCCCGGCGCGAGTAACCTATCCTCCAGGTGGATCCTGTAACGGGTCACTACTGTTTTGTTGAAGGCAAGCCTAGGTTCGGAGCAGTACCATAAAACGAAATCGTCGATGGAGCGCCGATAGGTGCGTTGCGATTCCGGTGACCGGAGACTCACAAGTACCGCCGATTTGACATGTTCGAGATCCGGGAGACCCAGTTTGCTCCCCTGTCGATTCTGTTTTTTTGCTCTAGTTTTTCTTTTCATGGATACCACCTCCAGACGGGAGAACTGGAAATGGCATGAATCGCTGTCACATGCAATCCCTGGACAGAGTCTCGATATGAGAGTAAGAAGTCTTCAACCGCAGGGCTCAACAGGAGTTAGATTGTTGGCCTGCGAGGGTTGAGGTGGCCTATGGATATTGATGCAGAAAAGCTCGAACAAACGGTTCTAGCGCTTCTTTACCTAAACTCATTTGAGGAAAAAGTCGGGGGGAGACGGGCCTGGAAGGGATTCCCGTGGAGTGTGATGGATCAGCTGCACGAGAAGGGTTACATCTCCGATCCAGCGACAAAAAACAAGTCCGTGCGGCTATCGGAGGAAGGCGCCAGGCTGGCAGAGGAATTGTACGAGAAATTGTTTGCCGTAAAATAGAGATCCTGGGAGATTCTCGTCTACCGTTCCAGTACGGACCTTGCCGGTAACGCGGCCTCTTTAACCAGTCATCGCACCTGAGAATCGAGAACACTCGGAGTAAATCCGAATATCCGAATCGGTAAAGTCGATCCACATTCCTGCGACTTTCCGTGCGATACGCTTCCACTTCCAGAGCTCAGAGGGATCGGCCGCATTCGCTATCATGCGCTTTGCCTCCGCAGTAATCGCTGACAGGTGACGCTTCAGGGCTTGGTCGAACGATTGGCATTGCCCTTCTGCTTCTCCCGAACCAAACTTGTCGGGTTGCCCGACGTCCGTGGGGAGGCAAACGATTACTGAATGCTGATCGGATTGCCTACGCTCAGGGACGGCGGCAATGGGGATGAAAATTCAATCAAGGAAGCAGCATTGCAGAGGCTCCCTGTCACGCATCAGTTTTTCCGCTTGCTGCCATTCATTATTCCCCGCTTATCGGACACGGCACGTGCGTCATAATTAAGTGAGGCCGTGAGCAAAGCCCCGTGCCTACAATAAATGCAGCGGTTTAAGGAGAAAGTTATGCCGAAGACGAGGGCAACAGCCTCGCCCGCAGTGAAGAAAGCGAAAAAGGCGAAAGCCCAGCCGACGCAGGAAGAGATCGCGCTGCGCGCCTATCATATCTACCTCGAACGCGGCTCCACTCCCGGGAATCCGTTCGAAGACTGGCTCCGTGCCGAGCAAGAACTGACCGAAGGGGTCAGCAAGCCCCGGCGAAAGTCAAAAGTGGTTTCCATCGCGGCATAGTTCGGGCCCTTCCGTTCCGATTCGCTCGCCGCCACCCTGCCTTGCTCCGCAGCCTCGCCCTTCCTGTGGTCGTCCAAGCTTTCGTGAGCGTCCCGGGCAAATTCCTTATACTATTTGCATAGGCCTTACGCCGAGGGATGACTGACATGAATCGTGGGAATGACCTGAGCCATGGACGGCTTCTGCTGATTGTATTGATTCTCGTGTTGGGTGCGTTTTGGGTGGGGGCCCAGTATGGCCCACGACAGGTAAAAGACGTGGAAGCCCGCCGCTCGAGCGAGAGTGCGGTAACTGCCTCACAGGCAGTTGGGGCCTCCCCGCACAGTGACCATCTGACCGAAGACGAGTCCATCAACGTGCGAATCTATCGCCAGGCGTCTCCGGCGGTCGCGAACATCTTGACCAAGGCCACGGAATACGATTTCTTTATGGACGCTGTACCGGTCGAAGGCGCGGGGTCCGGATTTGTAATCGATCCTCGCGGCTACATCCTGACCAACTACCATGTGGTTGCAGGCGCACAATCGATCGAGGTGATACTGGGCGATAAGACCCGGTCCCCGGCCAAGTTTATCGGCGCGGACCAGAGAAACGACGTGGCGCTGATCAAGATCGACCCAAAAGGGAAACAACTGGCCACTCTCACGTTGGGAGACTCTTCAGCCCTGCAAGTGGGCCAGAAGGTGCTGGCCATCGGTGACCCTTTCGGATTTCAGTCCACGTTAACCACCGGCGTGGTCAGCGCTCTCGGCCGCACCGTGCAGACCAGCGAAACGACTTTCATCGATGATGCGATTCAGACCGACGCCTCCATCAATCGCGGTAACTCCGGCGGACCGCTGATCGATACCCACGGTGAGGTCATTGGAATCAATTCGGCAATCTACACTCCGTCCGGGACAACCGCAGGCATTGGCTTCGCCATCCCGATCAATACGGCAAAGCTCATCGCCACCGATCTGATGACCGAGGGGAAAGTCCGCCGCGCTTATCTTGGGATACAGACGATTCCGGTGGCCGGCTGGCTGGCCGAAGCACTGGATCTACCCGTCCAGGAAGGTTTGCTGGTCGAGCAAACGACAAAGGGCAGCCCTGCCGCTGCTTCCGGTATCCGCGGAGGAGACAAAGTCGCACAGGCAGGCATGCGCCGGATCATGATTGGCGGCGACGTGATTGTGGGGATGGACGGCCAGAAAGTGTCCAACCAGTTCGACATCAATGTGATTCTGAATCGCAAACGCCCCGGCGATACGGTCACCATTACCCTGTACCGCGGCGCAAAGAAGCTGGATATTCCTGTGAAGCTCGGCGAGCGGGACGGCAATTAGTTCCGAGCCAGCGAGCTTCCGGCCCTTGGGGGACGCTACGGCCCGATCTCCGCGCGATATCGATTGCGCTGCTCTTCAGTGAGTTCGAACCAGCCTTCGGCGATATCCCGGACCCGCTCGAGCGCCTTCTGCATTTCTTGATGCTTCCGATCGATCATTTCCGGATCGGCGTCCTGAGGCACAAGAATGGCGGGGGCGCCGACCAGGACCGCGCGGGCGAACAGAGACGGCAGACAGAAGTGGTCCCACGTCTTGTCGAAGGTTTTCCCCCGATCCACTCCGATATGGAAGACCATGATCGGCGCCCCGGTCATCCGCGCCAGCAAGACCGGCCCGACCTTGGCAACGTATCTGGGGCCGCGAGGTCCATCGATCGTGAAGCCGCAATCGAGCCCTTCCTTGATGCGCTGAGCCATCACCGTCAAGCCGCGCAAGCCGCCGCGGGAGGAGCTGCCCTGCGCAGTGCCGAAACCCAGCCACTCGATCACCTTTCGCGTCCATTGGCCGTCAAACGCGGTAGTGTTCATAATCACGATGCCGCGGTTGCGACCATACCAAGCGATCGGAATGATGCAGCGGTGCCAGAATGCCCAGATGCAAGGCTGTTTTTTGGCCCAGATTTTCTCCACATTGGCTCGCCCCAGGACTTCAAACCGGAGAGTGGGCCCGAGCACGCGGATGACGCTGTAGACCACGGCGGCGATCAGGGGAATCTGCATCCGGCGGTGCCAGGGCAGCTTCGGCAGACGGGTATCGTAGTGCGCGCTGACCGGCTGCGGGGTTTCCTCCGTAGGCTTTTCGGTGATTTGCATCTTCATATAGTATAGAGGGGTTAGCATGTGGCGGCGTAGCAAGGAGTCCATTAGGTTGGGGCATTCCCGCACTGACAAGTTGTTTTGGCGCACCACCTCCTTAACGGGCTTGACGGGGGTATTGCTGCTGGCCTGCCCGCTCTGTCCCGCGCGTGGCGATCATCCGCCGCTTGCCGATGAGGTGGGGGCGATTGAGGGTGAAGCCATTTCGGTCCAGGGGCCGATGAGTGTGGAAACCGCGAACGGCCATGTGAAGACACTTTTGCGCAGTGGCAGCGAAGTCCAGGTGAAATCCGGGCAGGCACACATCGACCTGGTTGAAGGCGGCAACATCACGATTTGCGGACCAGCGCATTTCTCGCTGCTCAAATCCGGCGGAGCGCTGACCATCGCTCTCGATAGCGGGACCATCCATGCGCACATCGATGGGCAGCCCGTCCTGACGGTGTACACCGCCCAGATTCAGGCCCGCCCGGTCTCGATTGGCGGCGCAGCGGAAGATCTGCTCGTCGGACTCGACGCGTCCGGCATGATGTGCATCCGCGCGGGTAAGGGGGCGGTACGAATCGAGCAGCAATTGACGGGGCAAAGCCTCCTCATACCACAAAGTGGCGATGTCTCCCTGACCAACGGCCAACTGGAAAGCCTGCACACGTCAGCCGGACAATGCAGTTGTGAGCTGCAGTTCACTACCATACCTTCCGGCGTTTCAACCGAGGTCAGTGCCTTAGCGACGATGGAGGACCAGAAGAAGCGGGCCAGCGAAGCGAATCCGGCAGCGCCCCAAGCCCCCGATCCTCCGGCACAAAAGGAAGAGCCGGTCTATCAGGTTTTCATGCCCCCGCTGCGTTACGATTCGACCGCCAAGGTACAGCAAGATTATGATCCGAATCTCATTGTCCTGGTGCGGCGGGCCCGGGTCCGGCCGACGTTAATCTTCCAAGGTAAAGTCGAGGGCGATGCCATCGTCGCCCAAGCGGTCTCACCGGCTCAGACACCCACGGCACAAAAGACGGACCAAGCCAAGAAACCCGGAGAGGATACCACCTGGAACCGTGTCCGCACCTTCTTCCACAAACTGTGGTCGCCCAGCTCCTAACGGACTTCTTCCCGACTGGGTCGCTAAGCTTCTCGATTTCAGCCCTCTCGGGTCCGGCCTCACATTCCCTCGTAGTTCGGGCCGCCGCCCCCTTCTGGAACCGTCCAATCGATAATCTGGTAAGGATCGGCGATATCGCAGGTCTTGCAGTGGACGCAGTTGGCGGCGTTGATTTTCAGTTTTTGGTTCTCGCCCTCTTTCGCCATTTCATAAACCGCTGCCGGACAAAAGTATTGGCAAGGATTGCCATACTCTTCAACACAGCGGGTCGAGCAGACATTGAGGTCTTGCACTTTCAGGTGGCAGGGTTGATCTTCTTCGTGCCGCGTGCCGGAGTGGTAGACGTCCGTCAAACGGTCAAAAGTCAGTTTGCCGTCACCCTGGAAGCGCTCCGGTGCGGGTCGGCCGTGGATCTGGGTGTAGGCCTCGTAGCCCGGGCGGGCATGCATGGGATCGATCAAACCGTGACCGCCGGTGAGCTGCTGTAGTCCGGACAGCAGGAATCCATCGAGGAGGCCGTTGTGGAAGGACTGGTGAAAGTTCCGCACCTTCCACATCTCTTCCCGGATATAACTGTGATCGATCTTCGCCTTGTAGAGCTTGAGCAGCTTCGCCGAATTGTCGCCGGTCTTCAGCGCTTCGAATGCCGTTTCCGCCGCAAGCATGCCGCTCTTCATGGCCAGGTGGACACCCTTGAGACGCTGCGAATCGAGGAAGCTGCCGGCATCCCCGACGATCAGGCCGCCGTCCACAAAATTGCGCGGCATGGCGTACCAGCCGCCGTAGGGCAGTGATTTCGCGCCGTAACGCACCAGTTTGCCGCCATCCAGAAGGTCGCGGAGGAAGGGGTGTGTTTTCCAGCTCTGAAATGCCGCATGGGGATCGAATCGCGGGTCCGCGTATTCGAGTGCAATCACCAGCCCCAAGGAAACACGATTGTTTGAGAGCCCGTAAATCCATCCGCCGCCATACATCTTCGAGGAAAGCGGCCACCCCAGCGTGTGGGCAACGAACCCCTGTTTGAGTTTTCCGGGCTGAACTTCCCAAAGCTCTTTGATGCCGATGCCATACGTTTGCGGATTGATATTGTCGAGTTTCTGGTTCGCTACCAGCTTCTTGGTCAGTGAGCCCCGGGTGCCCTCGGCAAGGACGGTCACCTTGGCGCGCAACTCGTAACCCGGAGTGTAGTTGTCTTTGGGCTTGCCGTTCTTGTCCAGGCCCTTGTCCTCGGTGATCACTCCGGCAATGCCATTTCCCTCTTGAATCAGTTCCGCCCCGGCAAACTCTTTAAAGACATTTACGCCCGCGGCTTCGACCAGACCGCCCATCCACTTCACGAGTTTGCTCAGGGAGATGACGTAGTTGCCCGCATTGTTGAACGGCGGCGGCGTGACCGGAAAACGGTAAGAAGATTTTTGGGTGAACAGTATTGCCGCGGATTCGGTGACTGGAGTATCGAGCGGCGCGCTCTTTTCGAAATCCGGCACGAGTTCTGCAAGCGCTTTGGGGTTCAGGATTGCGCCGGACAATTGATGGGCACCGAGCTCGCGCCCCTTCTCGAGGACGTAGATGTTTTCCGCGGAGAGTTCCGGCTTGGCCCCGCTCGCTTTGTGCTTCTTGATCAAATCGGCAAGGTGCAGGGCACAGCTGAGACCGGCCGGCCCGGCACCGACGATCAGGACATCCGCTTCCAGTTGTTCCCGTTGTATGGCCATGCCGAAATTCTATCAAACAACCGTTTGGCCGTGAGAGGGTCTTAGCCCTTCGATTTTTGGAGCTCCTCGGTGAGGGCGGGCATAACCTCGAAGATGTCGCCCACGATGCCGTAATCGGCGATTTCGAAGATGGGGGCATTTTGATCCTTGTTCACCGCCACAATCGTGCGGGAGCCCTTCATGCCCACGACGTGCTGAATGGCGCCGCTGATGCCCAGCGCAAGGTACAGCTTCGGTGCTACCGTTTGACCCGAACTGCCGATCTGACGCTCCATCGGAAGCCAGCCCTCATCGCAAATTGGGCGCGAGGCGGCAAGCTCACCGCCGAGCGCTTTCGCCAAGGCCTCTGCCTGCGCAATGTTCTCGGGAGCCTTGATCCCGCGGCCGATCGCCACGATGAGCGGCGCCTGGGTCAGGTCTACGGCGGACTTCGCTTCCTTGAACAGTTCGAGAGGCGTGGTGCGAATGTCAGGCGCCTTCAGCTCTATCTTCGCCGGACGAACCGGAGCCTTTCCGGAGGGATGGGGAGCCAGCAAATCGGCGCGAAACGCGCCGGATTGAAAAGAAGCAAACCAGGGTGCCGAGCCGGCAAACGTCACATCCGCAACGGTCTTTCCCTGGAACATCTGGCGGACGAACACCAGCTTTCCGCCTTCGTTGCGAAACCCGATACAGTCGCCGATCATGCCCCTGCCGAGCAGGGCCGCAAGCTTCGGAGCAAAATCGCGCACTTGATAGGTGTGCGGGAGGAGAACGAAGTCCGGCTTGACTGACTCGATCACTTGCTTGAGAGCGATGCAATAGCCGTCCGGAGTATAGCTTTCGAGCAGGTCGTGTTCGACTGCAATCACTTCCGCAACATTCTTGGCCGCCAGCTCATCGGCAAAACCAGCCACCTCCTTGCCGATTACCGCTGCATGGACTGTCCCGGAAGTGGCATCGGCAATCTGTTGTGCCGCTATCAGGGTTTCAAAACTCGCGTTGTTCCACTTCCCTTGCCGCTGTTCGGTAATAACCAGGATTTTCATGGTCAGATCACCCGCGCTTCAAATTTGAGCTTTTCCACCAGCTTGGCGGCGGCTTCCTTGGGGGTTCCCGTCAAAAATTCGGTTTTCTTGGTTTTTGTGGGTACGTAGATCTTCTCGATCTTCTGGGTCGGCTCAATCGTCAAGCCCAGCGACTGGCGGGTGCTGGTCGTGATCTCTTTCTTCTTGGCCGCCATGATTCCCTTCAGCGTGGCGTAGCGCACTTTGTTGATTCCGGATTGAATGGAGAGTACCGCCGGCAAAGGGCACTCGATCCGCTGAAACCAGCCCGCTTCTAACTCCCTTTTCAATTTCAGTTTTCCGTCTTGTGCGTCAATCTGCATAATGATGGTGGCGTGCGGCAGGTTCAGCAGGGCCGCGAGCAGGACGCCGGTCTGCCCGAAGCCGTGGTCGTCACTCTGCAAGCCGGTCAGCACCAGGTCGTAGTTTTCCTTGCGGATCGCCGCCGCGAGGACCTGCGCGGCTCCGAGCGGGTCGAGTTCCGAAAAATTATCATCGGCAATGTGAATGCCCCGGTCGGCGCCCTTCGCCAGAGCCTCCTTGATTGTCTGTTTTACACGTTCGGGCCCGAGCGAGAGGGCCACCACTTCGCCGCCGTGTTTTTCCTTCAACCGCAGCGCTTCTTCAAGCGCGTACGTGTCCGGCTCGTTCAATTCAAATCCAATGTCTGCTTCCTTAATCCAGCTACCGGCGATGGCCAGCGGCGCATCCTTCGCTGGCACCTGTTTGACGCACACAATGATGTTCACTGGGGTTTCCTTCCGATACAAAACTGCTCGATTAGCCCGATTATAAGCCTGGGGACAAGCGCTGGGTATGCCCCCCAGGATCTAAATTGGGGTCCATCCGAGGTGTGTTGCTGGAGCGAAAATTCTTCGTGTTTGGAGCACCGGAGCCCTGCTCACTTCTTCGCGCTTTCCCGATGGCGGGAGCAGCACACGGCCGTCCGGCTGACGCGCTCCAAAATGTCTATTGGCCAGTCCAGCGCTTGAAAATCAGTGCCGCGTTGGTGCCGCCAAAACCGAAAGAGTTCGAAAGCGCGTAGTCCACATTTGCCTTGCGGGCCACGTTCGGAACGTAATCGAGGTCGCACTCCGGATCGGGCGTCTGCTGGTTGATGGTCGGTGGCAAGATCTGGTCGCGCAGCGCCAGGACGCTGATGCCCGCTTCGAGTCCGCCCGCGCCTCCGAGCAGGTGGCCGGTCATGGATTTCGTCGAACTGACCGCCAATTTCTTGCTGGTGGCCCGTTCGCCGAACAGGCGTTTCATGGCCCGCGTTTCAATCACGTCGCCGATCGGTGTGGAGGTCCCGTGCGCGTTCACATAGCTGACGTCTTCCGGTGTCAGCTTGGCATCTTTGAGGGCGGCTCTCATGACCCGGAACGCTCCGTCACCATTCTCCGCCGGCTGCGTGATGTGGTAAGCATCTCCACTCATCCCGTAACCGACAATCTCCGCAAAAATCGGTGCGTTGCGTTTCTGCGCATGTTCGAGTGATTCGAGCACCAGGATTCCAGCCCCCTCCCCGACGACAAATCCATCGCGATTGGCGTCGAACGGGCGGCTGGCCTTCTCCGGCTCATCATTGCGTGTCGAAAGCGCACGCATCGAAGCAAACCCGCCGATGCCCATGGGCGTAATGGTGGCTTCGGTTCCCCCGCAGATCATCATCTCCGCAGCGCCGCGCTCGATAATCTTGAAGGAATCGCCGATCGAATGCGCCGAGGCCGAGCAGGCCGTCGCTGTTGCGGAATTCGGCCCGCGTGCGCCATAGCGGATCGAGATATGACCGGAAGCCAGGTTTACGATGGCCGAGGGAATGAAGAACGGCGATATTTTTCCCGGACCGCCCTGCATCAACTTGATGTGCTCGCGTTCGATGATATCGAAGCCACCGATGCCCGAGGCCACATAGACGCCGACTTCGTCCAAATCGGATTGTTCTGGCTTCCACTCCGCCATTTTCACGGCAAAGTCCGCCGAAGCCAGGGCCAACTGGATGAAACGGCCCATCTTTTTCAGTTCTTTTTTTTCAATCCACTGGAACGGGTCGAAGTTCTTAACCTCGCCCGCGATCTGGCAGTCAAATTCAGCGGTATCAAAATGGGTGATGCGGCTGATGCCACTGCGCCCGGCGACGAGGTTCTTCCAGCTCTCCTCTGTCCCAATGCCCAATGCACAAACCAAGCCAACGCCCGTTACAACGACACGGCGAGTCAAATCGCTTGCTCCTTCATGCAGGGAATGTCCTGCGGCTTACTTGCCCTTCGAGTGCTTGTCGATGTACTCGATGGCATCCTTCACCGTGGTCATTTTCTCGGCGTCCTCGTCCGGCACTTCAATGCCGAAAGCTTCTTCGAACGCCATCACCAATTCCACCTGGTCGAGCGAATCGGCGCCCAGGTCATCTACGAATGAGGCGGTCGGTGTGACCTCCGCTTCATCTACACCAAGCTGCTCGACGATAATCTGCTTAACGCGTTCTTCCACACTGGCCATTCCAGTTCCTCCGCGACCTGATGTCGCCATTCTGATTCGGACTGCTCTCGACCGTAATCCGGCTTTGCGGCCGGCCTACTAACCGCTTTCCCCTTGATTAGGTAACCTGCCCAGTCTACTTACCCAAAGCAACAAGGTCAACTTTAAGACCCGAGCGTCCCTACGCCAAATACAAACCGCCGTTCACGTCGAGCACGTGACCGGTAATGTATCCGGCCTCGTCGCTCGCGAGGAAAACCACCGCCGCCGCAACATCGCGGGCGGTCCCCATCCGCCCGAGCGGAATCCGCGTTTTCAGCTCTTCCTTCACCTTGTCGGAGAGGACGTCGGTCATCGGAGTTTCGATGAATCCGGGCGCCACTGCATTGACTGTGACGTTTCGCGAGGAAATCTCCATGGCGATTGCTTTCGTCAAGCCGATCAAGCCCGCCTTCGCAGCCACATAATTCGCCTGCCCGGCATTGCCCATCTGGGCGACCACCGAGGCGATGTTGATGATCCGGCCCGAACGCGCACGCATCATCGTTGCCAGAGCCTGCTGGGTGCAGAGGTGCGCCCCGGTCAGATTGGTGCGGATCACCGCATCCCAATCTTCCAGCTTCATGCGCATGGCCAGCCCATCGCGGGTGATGGCGGCGTTATTCACCAAGATGTCCAGCTTCCCAAACTTCTCGAGGGCCGCCTTGAACCCGGCCTTGATCTGATCCGCGTCGGCCACATCCATTTTTATGGCCAACGCTTCCCCGCCACCGGCAGCGATCTCACGCGCCAGCTCGGCGAGCTTCTCCTCGCTGCGTGCCGCCACGACCACTTTTGCGCCGGCCTCGGCCAGCGCGAGCGCGGTCCCGCGACCGATGCCTTGCGAGGCTCCGGTGAGCAATGCGACTTTGCCGGTTAGACTGAACATGATTCTCTCTGACCTCTGCGTCGATTCTCTTCCCTGGGGACCAGCGATTTGAGAAGCGGTGCCGGCTCGAAAAGCGGCCGATGCTGGGCCTTCCCTGGATTCAGGCGGCGTCTGATTTTGCGCCGGTGATTCTTTCGAGCGTTGCGACCAGGCTCTTTTCGTCTTCCACATTCAAGGTGGTCACCGAGCGTTCAATCTGCCGCATCAAGCCGGTCAACACCCGCCCCGGTCCGACTTCGAGGAAGATCTTCACACCTTCGTCGAGCAACATGCGCATGGACTCTTCCCAACGGACCGGCATGGAAACCTGGCGTACCAGGGCGCTGCGCGCTTCCTCACCCTTGCGGATGCTGTCGGCATCCACGTTGGTCACCAGCGGCATCTGCAACTCCGCGAACGGAGTGGCGTTCAGATCTTTTTCCAGTTTCAGCTGGGCCGGCATCATCAGCGCCGAATGGAAGGGTGCAGACACGGCCAATACCACGGCGCGCTTGGCACCCGATTGCGACGCGATCTCGACGGCGCGTTTCACCGCACCTGCATGACCGGAGATTACGGTCTGTTCCGGGGAGTTCAGATTGGCCGGAGCGCAGATCTCGCCCTCGGCAGCCCGCTTGCACACATCCAGCACCACCGCCGGAGACAATCCCATGATGGCCGCCATGCTGCCCTGTCCGGCCGGCACGGCATCCTGCATGTAGGTGCCGCGCTTGCGCACCAATTTCACCGCATCGGCGAACTTCAGCGAACCCGCCGCCACCAGCGCCGAATATTCTCCGAGGCTGTGCCCGGCAACGTACTCTGCGGTAATGCCTTTTTCTGCCAACACCCGCAACGCAGCCACGGACACCGTCAGTATCGCGGGCTGGGTGTTGGCGGTCTGTTTCAACTCTTCTTCTGTGCCTTCAAAGCACATCTTGGAGACAGAAAAGCCCAGCGCCTTGTCCGCCTCGTCAAAAACCGCGCGTGCCACGGCGAACTTTTCTGCCAGTTCCTTGCCCATGCCGGGATACTGCGATGCCTGCCCGGGAAAAACGAATGCTACTTTGCCCATAACTAGCTCCTCTCTCCGGACCTCACGCCGTCGCGTTTGTCAGGGAGAGCTCCTGTTCGATTTTTTCGTTCACCCGCGCGCGCGCAAGACCTGCCGCAACGCGGATTGCGTTTTTCATGGCGTTGGCGTTCGATTTGCCGTGTGAGATCACGCACACGCCACGGACTCCGAGGAGAGGTGCTCCCCCATACTCCGAGTAGTCCATCGTCCGCTTAATGCCCTTAAACGCTCCCCTGGATAACATATAACCCAATTGCGAAGCCAACGACCCTTTGTACGTCTTACGAAGAAACTTCACAATCTCCATCGCCAGACCTTCACAAATCTTCAGCGCGATATTGCCAACGAACCCGTCGCAGACAATCACATCGACTTTGCCTGAAAACAGGTCATTGCCTTCAACGTTTCCGACAAAATCGACCGGCAAATTCTTCAGCCGCTCATAGACGGCCCGTGTCAATTCATTCCCCTTGATCTCTTCTTCGCCGATCGACAGCAGCCCGACCCGCGGCTTCCGTCGGCCAAAAGTCAGCCGGTAATAGATTTCGCCCATCACCGCAAACTGCAGCAGGTGCTCGGGCTTTGAATCCACGTTTGCGCCCACATCCAGCAGCACAGAGACGCCCCCTTTTGCATTCGGGAAAGGAGCGGCAAGCGCCACCCGATCGACCGCTTCGAGCGTTCCCATGATGAACTTCGCCGTGGTCATCACCGCGCCGGTGTTCCCGGCACTCACAAACGCATCGGCCTCGCCGTCCTTCACGAGCCGTGCCCCAACATGCACCGAACTGTCCTTTTTCCGACGGAAAGCCTGTGCCGGGTGGTCTTCCATGGTGATGACTTCGCTGGCGGGCACAATCTCAACGGCACCGGCCGGCTGCGAGAGCCGCGACAATTGGGTGCGGATGAGACCGGGCTGGCCCACCAGGAGAACGCGAACTCCATAGGCCCGCGCCGCCAACACACTCCCCTCCACCTCCGGACGGGGTGCATGGTCTCCCCCCATGGCATCGACTGCGATTGTAATCATGGGAAACTTTCCAGCGACTCAGGCAAGTTCGGTGGGCACAACTTTCGCTGTGCCGATCAGGACCTCAAGAGCCCTGTTTCACCGGGCGAACTCTACTTGGTGTCGTGTACGGGCCGGCCTTTGTAATATCCGCAATGCGGGCAGGCACGATGCGGCTGTTTCATCTCGTGGCAGTTCGGGCATTTCGCCAGAGCTGGGGCAGAGAGATGGTCGTGAGCACGCCTGGTGCTGGTGCGCCTCTTCGAATGTCGTCGTTTTGGATTTGGCATAACACTACTCCTTGTTCTCGCCCCGTTCGCGGCAACACACTATGCCTTTCCGATCGAGGTCGGATTCTATGGGCTTTTGGCCCGAAAATCTATTGTTTCTTGAGCCAGTCCTGCTTCAGTCGCGCGAGGGGAGCCAGGCGCGGGTCGGCGGAGTGCGTCTCACAGCGGCACTCCTCGTGGTTCAGGTTGGCCCCGCAACTGGGGCACAACCCGCGGCAATCGCTCTGGCAGATAACTTTCATCGGCAATGACAGCAGCACCTGTTCCTTCAGTACGTCGGCCAGGAACAAGCCTTCTCCTTCAAAAAAAGCGATCTCCGTGTCGTCGTCCTTCAGCCGTTCTTCTTCGTGTCGGGTACCCTTCGGCAGCGGCTGATAAAACAGGTCAAAGTCCTTATGAATTTCTTCCAGGACCGGTTCGAGGCAACGGGCGCAGACCAACTCAATCTTGGTTTCCAGTTCGCCGACAATGCGGATCTGGCCTTCCAGCAATTCCGCCGTCGCCGTGACCTCAAGCGGTTCCGCTTGCTTCACTTCGCTGATGCCGTAGTCGATACTTCCGGGGGCGTAACTTTTCCGGATGCGCACTTTGCGGACGGCAAGATCCTTGACGTCGAGGAACATATCTTCAGCGCCTCCGGCGCGTACGCTCATGCCTTTCCATTATTTCGGCACTTCCTCTGTAAGTCAAGAAAGCTGAGGCGGTCAGCAGGCAGGCTGGAGGCGCATCCGTCAGCCAGAACGCCTAGTACCGTCCATTTCCCCGGGCCAATGCAGGCGGCAGATCCGGTGTGCAGGCCCGGAGGGAAGATTGTGCGCCCATAGCGCGGGCGCCACAAGCTCCCGTGGACTAGGACTTGGCTAAGGGCTCTTGCAGATAAGCCGTCATGACGCGCACATAATCGGGGAAGGCCACTTCCGGCTCCTGCAGATCCGGATGCCAGACCTTTTCCCACTCAAAGCAGTAATACCCTTTATACCCGATCTTGCGAAGTGCCAAGACCTGCCTTTCAATCGGCACCTCCCCCGTTCCTGTCAGCACGTACTTCCGTTCCTTGCCAACCGCCACCGAATCCTTCAGGTGGGTATGGCGAATCCACGGCCCCAGTTCCGCGACGGTGTGCTCGGGTTGCTCATGACCATCCACATAGGTGTGATGGGCGTCCCAGAGCAGGGCTACATGGTTCGAGTCCGCTCCGGTCAACACCTCCTTGAGTGTTGGCGAGTCCACGAACTCTCCATGGGACTCGATAATCACGGTCACTCCGCGCGGTCCGGCATACTCTCCCAATTGGTGCAGTCCATCGGTCACCCGGGCAATCACTTCCTGCCTTGGCCCGTGGATCTGGTTTCCAAAGACGCGCACGTAGGGCGTGCCGAGCGCAGCAGCAAGATCGATGAACCTCCTGGCATCGGAAAGTTGTTTGGCACGCTCGACGGGGTCAGCGACATGCATCTCGGAAGAAGCGCCGAGATCGGAAATTCTCAGCCCGTGCTCGGCAACCTGCTGTTTTGTCTCGCCGATACGCCCGGCCGCGAACTCCGGGCTCGAGGGCAAATCCAGATTGCCCATTAATCCCCGCAGCTCAATTGCCGCAAATCCATTCAACTGGGCAAACTCCAGAATCTTCTTCCACTCCCAGGCTGGGCAACCTAATGTCGAGAACGCCAGCGGCAATCGCCCCTCCGCCCCCCACGACAGTCGGCCAAGGAACGCCGTCGCCGCGCTCGCTGCCAGAAAGTTTCTTCGGCTGATGTTCATGTTCATCCCCTTATGGACCTTTCGTCGCGAAATCCCGGTGATTCGCTGTGGTCTGGTCCGTTTTCCGTTTGCATTCCTCTGCCCGTATAATACCCTCGAACTTCTGCCTGGAGGCACATCTTGGATCGTCGCGATGTTCTGAGGTTCCTCGCTCTGGGCTCCGCGCTACCAGCCATGCCGGGCGGAGTTCTCGCCGCATTCCGCGAGATTCACACCAGCCTCGGCTCCGTTCCCTCGCTGAAAATTTTCACGCCCGAGCAAAATGCAACGGTCATTGCCTTGTCCGATCTCCTGATCCCCGCCACGGACACCCCGGGGGCGAAAAGCACGCGGGTCAATGAGTTCATCGATCGCATTGTCGCCGACTGGTATAGCGAAGGAGAGAGAGAGCGTTTCCTCGCCGGCCTCGCCGACGTGGACACCCGCTCCGAGCGCCTTTTTCAGAAGGATTTCGTCCATGCCTCCGCGGCGCAACAATCGGAGATCTTGTGCGCGCTCGGCGAGGAAATGGCCGAGGCCCGCGAAGCTCTGGCCGCCGCCCCCCGCGGCTATCGCGGCTCGGCTGCGGAGCCGGCGGGCAACTTTTACCTGATGTTCCGCGAGCTCACGCTTACGGGCTATTTTACTTCCGAAGCCGGATTCACCCTGCAACTCCACGAAGAGATTATTCCCGGGCGCTACGACGGCTGCGTTCCACTTCCCTCCGCAGGGCCGACCAAAGGTACCTAATCATGCCGCAAACAAGCAGCAGCTTTGACGCAATCGTTATCGGCTCCGGCATGACCGGGGGCTGGGCCGCCAAGGAGCTTACCGAAAAGGGCCTGCGCACGCTGGTCCTCGAAGCCGGTCGCCCGATTGTCCCGAAAAAGGATTATGTCGAGCATATCCCGACCTGGGAAATGCCTTTTCGCGGCATGCGCGACCGCAAGAAATTGCTCCGGGATCAGCCCATACAAAGCCTCTGCTACGCTTGTGAGGAAACCAACGCGCAGTTCTTCGTCAAAGATACCGAGCATCCCTACACCACAGAGGCATCCAAACCTTTCCGCTGGATTCGCGGCAGGCAGGTGGGCGGGCGTTCGATCCTGTGGGGCCGACAGTCGTATCGCTGGAGCGACCTCGATTTCACCGCCAATCTTCGCGATGGCATCGCCGTTGACTGGCCGATTCGGTACGCGGATCTGGCGCCCTGGTATGACTACGTCGAGGAGTTCATCGGCATCTCCGGCGAGCCACTGGGCCTTCCGCAGTTGCCCGATAGCAAGTTTCTTCCTCCGATGCAGCTGAATTGCGCGGAACTGGCTGTCAAGCGGAGCGTGGAGAAGTATTTCGGGGGCCAACGCGTCCTCACCATCGGGCGCGTTGCGGTCCTCACCGAGGAACATCGCGGCCGCGCTGCCTGCCATTACTGCGGTCCATGCCACCGCGGCTGCATCTCGCTCTCCTACTTCAGCAGTGTCAACGCCACGCTGCCGGCGGCGGAGCGAACCGGGCGACTCACCCTCCGGCCCTTCAGCACAGTTCACAGTCTGAACTTCGACGCGAAATCGCGCCGCATTACCGGGGTCCGTGTGATCGACTCCGAATCGCGCGCCGCACTGGAATTTCATGCCCCCGTGGTCTTCCTGTGCGCCTCCACGCTCGAATCCACTCGCCTGCTTCTGAATTCTGCGACTCCCGACTGGCCTACTGGCCTCGCCAACTCCTCGGGCGAACTTGGCCACAACCTCATGGATCACATCAAGGGAGGCGGCGCGAGAAGTATCGTCACAGGCCTCGAAGACCACCAGACCTTCGGCAATCGCCCCAACATTGCCTATATGCCCCGCTTCCGGAACGTGAAGGAGAGGCATCCCGCTTTTTTGCGAGGCTACGGACTGCAGGCCTACGCCTTTCGGGAAGGTTGGGGACGCGGTGCGCTCGAGACCGGCTTCGGGGCCGATTTCAAACGCACCATCAGCCGCCCGGGCGCCTGGCATTTCATTTTCGAAGGCTACGGCGAGTGCTTGCCGAACCACGATAATTTCGTCGAGATCGACAAGAACACGGTGGACGCTTGGGGTATTCCCAGCCTCAAAATCCACTGCGCATTCGGCGAAAACGAATTTGCCCTTCGCAAGGATATGTCCATCGCGGCGGCGGAGATGCTCTCTGCGGCGGGAACCCAATCGATCGAACCGTTCGGGGATCACGACCCTCCGGGATTCTCCGTTCACGAGATGGGCACGGCGCGCATGGGACGGGACCCGAAAACTTCCGTGCTGAACGGCTGGAATCAGTCGCACGACATCAAGAATCTTTTTGTCACCGACGGGGCATGCATGGCATCTTCGGCCTGCGTGAATCCCTCGCTCACCTATATGGCGCTGACCGCACGCGCCTGCGATTACGCCGTCCAGCTTTTGAAGCGCGGCGAACTGTAAGAGCTACCCTGAGGTTCGGGAGGTGTCTTTTGGTTTCGAAACGAAATACCCGTCGCGAATTTCTAAGGACAACCGGCGCCGGCCTGGCAGCCGCCGGGTTCGCTCGCGCTTCGCGCTACGGCCGCATCCTGGGCTCGAACGACCGTGTCCGTGTCGGCATTGTCGGCTTCTCCGACCGTTTCCGGTCGAGCCTGCTGCCGGCGTTTCTTGAGCATTCCAAGCAGCTGGACTTCGAAATTGTCGCCGTCTCGGACCTTTGGACCATGCGCCGGGAGGCCGGTAAGGCACATATCGAAAAACTTTCGGGCGGCCCGGTCCAGGCGGTTCGCAATAATGACGAGCTGTATGACCGCAAAGAGGTCGACGCGGTCATCATTTCGACTGCCGACTTTCAGCATGCCCAGCATGGTGCCGCGGCGGCCCGCGCCGGCCGCGATGCCTATGTGGAAAAGCCCATGGCCCACACCATGGAAGATGCCCGCGCCATACGTCAAGCCGTGCGCGATTCCGGGCGCATTGTGCAAATCGGAACCCAGCGCCGCAGCTCGCCTGTTTATCAGAATGCCTGTGAATACATTCGCAGCGGCAAGTTCGGTGACATTGTTTCCGTGCTGATGACCTGGAATGTCAATCAACCGGGCCGCTGGCGGCGGCCGAAGCTGGTCCGAGCAATCACCGAAGAGCAGGTGGACTGGAGGCGCTATTTAATGAACCTCCCCTACGAACCGTTTGATCCGCGGAAGTACGTGGAGTTCAGGCTGTTCTGGCCCTTCTCCTCCGGCATTCCCGATCAGTGGATGGTCCACCAGATCGATACGGTGCACTGGTTTACCGGCTTGCCCCGGCCGCGCAGCGTGGTGGCGAACGGGGGAGTCTATCTTTGGCACGATGGCCGGAAGAATTGGGACACCATGACCGCGGTCTTCGACTATGGCCCCCTCGACACTCCTTCCAAAGGCTTTCAGGTGGTGTACACCTCGCGAATGACCAACGATGCGGGGGAGGTGAAAGAACTGTATTACTCGAACGGGGGCACGCTCGATCTGGACAAGAAAACCATCTCCCCCGAAGGCGGCCTTACCAAGGGATAC
Source organism: Candidatus Acidiferrales bacterium (assembly GCA_963842585.1). GTDB lineage: Bacteria > Acidobacteriota > Terriglobia > Acidiferrales > UBA7541 > Acidiferrum. The sequence continues at coordinate 735,813 of CAWJHG010000002.1, read as the reverse complement.
GCGGCGGAAATGGACATGAAACCGAATCTGCTGCCCAAGATTTCACTGTTGGACTCGACTGCCAAGACGGCGACCGGAGCCGATACCGGCGGAGACCCGGAGACATCCGCCAATATGCGTAACTGGATGGAATGCGTGCGCAGCCGCAAAACACCCAACGCCAGCATCGAAGCGGGCTACTCCCACTCCGTGGCCCTGTGCATGACGATTGCAGCGATCCAGACCGGCAGGCGGGTTACCTTCAACGACGCCACAGAAGAGGTGGTGGTCGCATAGGCCGCTTCACGCTTCGCGGATCACTTTCAGCAGACCTTCCATCGATTCGCGGCTGGACTCCGCTTTATCCCCCGCCGCATTCACATAGTGCGTTTCAAGGGACATGGTCCCCTGGTAGCCGTTGCTCAGGAGCGCGCGAAATTGCCCCAGGAAATCGATCTTCCCGCTGCCAATCGGCATCCACTCGGGACGGCCGGTCTTCGGGTCTATGGCCGCGTCCTTCAAATGCATGTGCCAGATGCGCTTCTTGTCGATGGGCGCATACCCGTTCGGAAAGGGCGTTTCTCCGGCGTCAAAGGCGTTCCCGGAATCCCAATTCAGTCCGAGCGCAGGGGAGACCACGGCATTGAGCATCGCGGCGCTTTCCACACCCGTGGCAACATTGCAAGAGAACTCATTTTCGAGCACCAGGCGGATCCCTTCGCTCTTTGCGGTTCCCGCAGTTTTCTCGAGCTCCCTGGCCACACGGTCGAATACGGTTTTCGGTTCGGCCACGCGGAGGAAGGAGAAGATGCGGACCTTATCGGTGCCGAAGTCCTTGGCCCGGGCCATGGCGCGCTCCAGCACAGCGTTCTGCTGCGCATAGTCGCTCTGCATGGGGTCGCCCTTCCGGTCGTCGAATTTCGATTCCGTGCCGGGTAAAAGCGTCTTAAAGTAGGGCGAATCGACCACGGAAACTCGCATGCCGTACTTGGCCAGCAGGTCTCGTGCGCGCTTTACATCGTCGGGTGTAAAGTCGATCACGTATTTGTTCCAGGCAAAGCGCAACTCCACCAGCCCCAACCCAAAGCCCTTGATCCAGGTGAGGGCCTGTTCAAAATCCTGGGTGATCTCGTCGCTGATGACCCCCAGATGAAATTGCTTCACATTCGCCGCCCGCCCCGAGAGCGCACCGCATAACGCCGCAGCCGCTCCACTCGCCACGAATTCCCGTCTTTTCATCTCGCTCCCCGCTCCGTCTCATCGTAGTTCCCTCGTCGCCAAGCGTCAATCGTCGGAGCTTCAACATCGTCGGTGCTTCAACCGGCGGTGCCAGCGGAGCTGGGAGACCTGGCGAACACGTGCGAGAATAGCAGATAGGAACCGTATTTCCGGGGGGAGATCAGGTTGGTTTCCTGGCACAGACTCTACGCACAAGGATTCTCGCTCGCCTGGTCCATCCTGGCTTCCCTCAGCCTCGGTGCGCCCGGAGCATCGGCGCAAAAAACCATTCAGTTCACCAATGTAACTGCCTCCGCCGGCATTCATTTCACCCACTTCAAGGGAAACCAGGGAATCTCCATCAACCTGGAGGAATTTGGACCGGGTGTGTGTGTCGCCGACTACGATGGCGACGGCTGGCAGGATATTTATTTTGTGAATGCCCGGGATCGCTATGACCGCGGGATCAACGTGCAGAATGCGCTGTACCACAACAACGGCGATGGGACGTTTACCGATGTGACCGACAAAGCCGGAGTTCCGGGAACGGGTTTTGGGCTTGGCTGCGTGTGGGGCGATTACGATAACGATGGCCATCCGGATCTCTTTGTCTCCCAGTACGGCCGCAACGTTCTCTATCACAACAATGGGGACGGTACTTTCACCGATGTCACCGACAAAGCCGGAGTTGCCGGCATGGAATTTGGCACCTACTTTCATTCGGGTGCCATTTTTTTTGATTACGACCGCGACGGCAAGCTCGATCTTTACGTTGGCGGCTACGTCGCGTTTGGCCCCGGAGCGCAACGTTACTGCAAGCTCGCCGGCACGACCAGCAGCTGCCCTCCGAGCGCTTACGAGGGCAGCCCCAATCTGCTCTACCACAACAACGGCGACGGGACCTTTACCAACGTCACCAAGCAGGCCGGACTTTATCAACCGGGCGGCAAAAACCTGGCCGTCGGCGTAGGTGATTATGACAACGACGGTTGGCCCGACCTGTTCGTGGCCAACGATGGATTGAGCGCCTATCTCTATCACAACGAACACAACGGCACCTTCAAAGAACAGGGCTCCATGACCGGCATGGCTTTCACCGGGGACGGCCGCACCATGGCGGCGATGTGCATTTCGCTCGGCGACTACAACAACGACGGCTGGCTGGATCTGTATATTTCCGACTTCCAGGGAAGTTCTGATCACCTTTGGAAAAACGACGGACAAGGATTATTTGACGAGGTGAGCGATCACGCCGGAATCAGTCTGCCGACACGGGCCGTACTGAGCTTTGGCGGCGGTTTCTTCGATTACGACAATGACGGATGGCTCGACCTGTTCATCGCAAACGGCCACGTTTATCCGGAGGTCGAACAGGTCACGCCGGAGGTGCACTATAAACAGATCAACAAGCTGTTCCACAACGACGGTCACGGCAAATTTACGGATGTAACCAGCATTTCCGGCGAGGGGTTCGAGACCCCCCATGCAGGAAGGGGCGTGGCGTTCGCCGATTTCGACAACGATGGATTCATGGATCTGGTCGTGAGTAATAACAACGATCCCCCGCTCCTGTTACACAACAGCGGGGGAAACGGGAATCATTTTGTCTCGTTCAAACTGGTGGGGACCAAGAGCAACCGCGACGCGATCGGAGCGCGGGTGAAACTCACGGCCGGGGGCATATCCCAGATCCGTGAAATCGTTGCCGGTGGCAGTTATCTCTCCTCGAGTGATCTTCGCGCGCAGTTCGGCCTCGGCACCGCGGAGAGAATTGACAAGCTGGAGATCTCTTGGCCGAGCGGCGCGCAACAGACCTTCAAAAACATCGCAGCCGACCAGTTTTACAGCATTCAAGAAGGCAAAGACGAGCTCGGCGATCAGCCTTTCCTCAAGGGGAGCCGCAGCCGTCCAGCTCTGCGGGATTCATCGAAGCCAGCGGTCGCGCCCACCCCGCCACAATGAACGATGTTCGCGAGCGCAGTCGGGACAGCGCTGGCCACCGCCTGCCGGAAGCGTGCTAACATGCACCCATTCTTCTTGACTGCGGAGTTTATCGAATGAAATTGAGCCTTCGCGTTGGTGCGCTGCTCGCGGTCCTGGCCTGGGGAGTCCTCCCGCTCCTTGCAAGCACGAAAATTGTGCATCGCTGGGTGCTCACTGGCGTGCCCATGCCACAGTTCCGGAAGATGCTGGTCGTGAGCGTTATGGAAAACTACCTGATCCGGCAGGAATTCGAAGACCAGATGAAGAAACTGCTGGCCAAGTACGGCGTTGAGGGTGTGCAGAGCTATATGGTGCTTCCGCCCAGGAACGAAATGATGGAAGGAGAGTTGAAACAGCGCATCAAGGAAAGCTCCCTCGACAGCGTACTGGTGGTACGGCCAAAAGCGGTGCGCAAGGAGACCGAGCAAGTGGTTACTGGAGGAATTTACGTGCCGCCGCCCGGATATTACACGTTTTGGCCGTACTGGAATATGGCTTATGGCGACTTCTATCCGACCAGCACCACCACCAAGGAAAACATTGTGGTGCGCGTGGAATTCAATCTCTATAGCACCAAAGACGAGAAACTGGTGTGGAGCGGAGAAAGCGACACCATCTACTCGAAGGATTTCGAGAAATTGGGGAAAGGATACGCCGAGACGCTGGTCAACCAGCTCCGGAAGGACAAGGTGATCCGCAAGAAGTAGGGTGCGTTGCTAGCGTCTTAACACCAGGCAACTGGCGATCATGTCGTGCAAGGCCTGGCGTCGTTCGGTAAAGCCCGCCATCATGTAGCCGATTCCGAGAGGAATTAAGCCCGTAACGATCTTGGCAAAGAAGCGGCCGCTGGCCCTGCCGAAGGAAACGCGCTTCCCCGAGAGATCGGTTACGTAGACGTTGAAGATCTGTTTCCCCCAGGTCGCCTGCTTTTCGCCACTTTCCAGATACGCATAGTAAAGCCATTGGATGAGGACGGCCACTCCGGCAAAGGCGAAGACGATTGCAAATATCGGCGCAAGTTGACCGGGCTCAAGGTGCGGGTTTCCGTCGTGGGGAAACGAACCGAGCACCGCAGCTCCGCCGACCAGAAAAAAGAAGGGGATGAAAAGAAGCAGTGCGGCGGCTCCCACAATGAAACCGTCCACCAGGTGGGCGACAAAGCGCAGCCAGAATCCTGCGTAAGTCACGTTGGTCGCGTAAGCGATGGCGCCCACACCCGCATGGGGTGAAATGCCGAGCGGGGCTGGAGCAGCAATCGCCGGCCGTGCAACGGGTGTTCCACAAGATTGGCAGAAAGTTGAATCTGGTGCGAGCGATGCCCCGCATTTCGAACAAAACACTGTTGACCTCCCCACGCCCGTAACTTTGCCGCTTCCGTCGCGCCTATTCTCTAACAATTTCGCCGCTGGCGGGAAACAACTTATTCGCAGCCCTCTCTTTGAAATTGCTGCAGTCGCTTCTGGGCTTCGGCGTTGCCTTTCCGGGCAGCGGCGCCGAGCAAGATGCGAGTCTGATCGCAGTTCCGGGCAACACCCTGTCCGTGCCAGTACAAGTCGGCGAGCGCAAGTTCAGCGCCCGGGTTTCCCTTCTCGACGGAAATCCACAGCAACCGTACAGCCTCGGAAGAGTCTGCGCCGGCATTCTTGCCGTGCAGCAGTTGCATCGCCTGGGCAAACTCGGCTTGTCCCGATTCCTGGCTGGCCTCTGCGGAAGAAGGAGCGGAGGCCCCGGAGAGCGGGGCGATTGGCGGAGGAGCGTTCCTGGTTGCGGCGGACAGCGAGGGCTGCGCGTTATTGACCGTTCCCGGCGCGGTGGCTGCAGGGTCGGGCTTGGTCGCGGCCGGAGCATCGGGACGGCTGTGTTGCTCGGAGATTTCCGATGGACTGGAGGTCCCTGCGCTTGTCGCAGCGTCCGGTGGGCCGGGAGCGGTAGGCTGGCTCGTCTCGTTCCCACCCATCTGAACACCGAGCCAGATCAGGACCTGCCCCGCTTCCCGGTGATAGGCGGACATCGCCACGACCGCAGCAAGTACACACATAAGGACGACGGCCCGCGAAAGGGTGAACCATTCCGTCCAGTTCCTTGGCGGTGTTTCCGGAGTTTGCTCGATGCGGGTCAGCGGCTCGAGCAGGGAGGAATCAGGGAAATGCCCGGACTCCCGCCCGGAGGGCTGGATTAAAATCTCGGAAATGCTGGGCAACCCCGGGTCGGCTGGAAGCGGTTCTGCGGGGGAATGACCAGCGATCGTAGGCAGCGAGAGAGGTGGCAAGGCTGGGGCGGTCTGCGCAGCTGCCGGCTCCTCAGGAGCGGCTTCTGGCAACCGGGTCGCGGAGGCAGCGCTCGGCAACCCGGCCGCAGTTTGCCGGGCACGAGGCGCGCATTGCAGGGCTTCGAGTGCAGGTGCGGCGCCTGCTTCGATTCGCTCGTCGACCGTCTCCTTGGACTTGTGGAATTCGTCGCGGGAGGGGGTGGAACGGATCTCCTCGCGGAGCTGTCCGAGCGAGGACGGCGCCGGACTAGCGTTTCTCGGCTTCGTCGTCGCTGACTTTGGCGCTTCGAGTCGCCCATCGAGCCAGTCCCGTATCTGCCCCAGTGCAACCGAGGGGATCGCGATGAACCGAACTCCGGCCACGCGCCCGCTCTCTTCGGCCCACAGAATCTCACCGTCTCCATCGACGCGCACGGCGTCATTCAGAGAGAAGGAGAAGGAAGTTTTCTCTCCGGCGGCCAGGGGCATCATGGCCCGCAGAGCGAAACCTTCTTCGGAAAGGTCACGCATCATGCCGCCGTTCCCCGAACCGAGTTCCACGTAGATTAAGCCTGGGGGACGTTTACGGGCTTTCCTGCGACGTTCGGTTTGGGCCGGGCGGGGAGTCATGAGTGTCTGCATTCTAGCGCGCCTTCCCCTGGTTCGGTAAGTGGAGGTTGGCCTCGAAGGGAGAAAATGGCACTCCCGGAACATCCACCCGGCAGTGAATCGCCGCTACCGCGCAGACCAGAAATTCCCTCTCGAGGCCAAACGGCAAAACCGCCGGATGCACGGCCGGTTCTTCGCCCCCGACCGGAAGCCGGTGCGGGAAGAATGTTCATTCTCTTTCCACCGAGGAGTGGTACGATTTCCGTGGTTTTCTCCGCCCCAAAACCACAGCTGCACTTAAGCCAAAACAACTTTGAGCTTGCCAGCAAGGAGAGCGTGCTATGCGTTGGACACCGGGGGGAGTTAGCGGCGATGTGGAAGATCGTCGCGGTCAAAGCGGCGGTGGCGGGGGTGGCTTTGGTTTCGGAGGCATGCGCCTGGGGCTAGGCGGTATTTTGATCCTGTTCGTACTGAGCCTTGTTTTCAAACAGAATTTCTTTGCGCTGCTGGGGGGAGGGGGAGGTGCTACGCCCGGCCCGGCGGTCGTCAGTCAACCGAACCCGGCAAGAGATGAAGCAGAGAAGCCCTTGGTGCAGTTTGTTTCGTTTGTCCTCGACGATACCCAGAAAACCTGGGAGCAGGTATTGCCGCAACAAGCCGGCACGCCGTACCGTCACGCGAAACTGGTACTCTTCCGGGATTACACGCAGTCCGGATGTGGCGGCGCGGAATCGGCGACCGGGCCCTTCTACTGCCCGGCGGATGAAAAAGTCTACATTGATCTCTCTTTCTACGACGAGTTGAAAAGAAGATTTGGAGCGCCGGGCGAATTTGCTCAGGCCTACGTCCTGGCGCACGAAGTCGGACACCACGTGCAGAAACTGCTGGGTATCGAAAGCAAGGTCAGGCAATTTCAACAACAGAACCCCGGGCAGGCAAATCCGCTCTCGGTAAAGATGGAACTCCAGGCGGACTGCCTGGCGGGCGTGTGGGCCCATTCGACGCAACAGCGGGGGTTGCTCGAACCGGGAGATGTGCAGTCTGCCCTGGGGGCGGCGGCGGCGGTTGGCGACGACCATATTCAGCAGATGTCCCGCGGTCGCGTACAGCCAGAGACCTTCACGCACGGGAGTTCAGAACAACGGACCAGTTGGTTCAACAGAGGCCTTAACTCGGGTTCGATTTCCGCCTGCAACACTTTCGCGCAGTGACGGAGGGCCGTAGCTCGCTCCGCTGCAACGCACCCGAGGGGCCTCGGACAGGGGTTCAGGAATCTGGTGGAGGTTTTTTCTGTCCAGGTGCACCGGGATCGCGCAGTTTATCGAATGCGGCTTTTGCCGCCTCCGTTTTTTTCGGATTCGTCCAGGAATCCTGACTGACAATCGTAGTCTGGGTCGGCAACGCAACCACGACTCCGGCACCCTCGAGCACTTCCATGATGGAAAGCAGCAGTCCCTCCTGGGTGGCCAGAAAACTCGCGTACTCGCTCTCCAGAATGTAGCAATAGATTTCCACATCCAGGGCATAATCGGCAAAGCGGAGAAAGCGGGCGCGGGCAGAGCTGTCCTCGACTTTGGGGTTTTCCTTGAGCAGCTTGCGTATTTCCTCGAGAACGAAGCGGACGTGGTCAGGGGAAAGATCGTAGCGAAGCCGGATCACCTGCTGGCACAGGAATTTATCACGGAAACGAAGGTTCTCAACCACGGCAGAAGCCATAATGCCGTTCGGGATGGAGAGCAGGGTGCGTTCGTACGTACGCAAGCGCGTCGAACGAAGGCCGATGTCCTCGACAACTCCGGCTTGGTTGTTCACCTTGCAAGGGTCGCCCACCTGAATGACCTTGTCGAAGAGAATGGATACTCCCCCGAACATATTTTCAAAAGTTTTCTGAGCACCCAGGCCAAGAGCCAGAGTCCCGATTCCAACGCCGGCCAGCGCAGTGGACACATCGAAACCGAGGCTGTGCAGGACAACGAGTGACACCAGAATGAAGATGCTGACTTCCACAAAGCGCCGCACCAGGGACACGATCGAACGTTCCGCATACATTCCCCGGCTGGAAAGACTGGTCCCGATTCGCGAAGAGACGGCCCGCGTGACTCGCGTGAGCAGCCAATAAAAGGCCATCGTAAAACAGATCCAGATCACCCTGCGGTAGTAGATGCGGTACAGCAGGGAAGTCCCGATGTATCCCACCAGCGCATAATGAATCAAAAGCGCAAAAACATAGGTGAGTGGTCCGAGCTGCGTGATCGGCTCGCTTGGGAGAGACGGTTTATGACGCACCTTTCGCAGAGTGCGCACCGCGTATTCCAGGAGTATCGTGAGGAGGCGCGCAATCAACAGCGACACGGGGATAAAAAGAAGTATCGCGAGCCACTGCCAGAGCGGAACCGCCAGGAAGCGGTGCGCCACGAGATACTGCGGGAGGTTTTTTTCGATGCCCGGAAAAGTAAGCGAGTCGTAGGCTTCCGGCACACGGGCTAGCGTGGTACGTGAGAAATACCAGAGCTTTCTCCCCTGCTCGTCTTCCATGCGGATCAGGAAAATCGGAAAAGTGTCGTCGGTACCCAACACACCGCTCACTTTTTCCTGGTCCGGTGGCAAACCATCATCCAGGCGGCCTTGAGGATCGCGGCTGACGAAGTCCAAAGGGCCCGTAAATTTCTGATTCAGGATGGCAAGAAGCTGTTCGGCAAGTTCCTCTTCGTCTTCCTGTGAGGGACGTTTGCGTGCGGTCAAAGGCTGAAAATACTGGGCCGCAACAGAGTACCGTTCCTCCTGCGCGGCCTTGATGAAACCGAGCAAGCAGCCCCGGGGATTCTCGCGTCCGAGCGGATCCGCGGGTACCGCGGTCGCCTGCGGAGCTGCGGCAGGCGCAGTCGTGAGTCCTGGAATCTGCGGACGCGCGGTGCCGGGGGCAGCCCAGAGCAGCGTCAGGACAAGCAGTGAGAGGAATTGGCGCAGTGACATGGTTCCGGCTCCAACCAGCAGCTTCATTCTATCTTTTGGGGGCGCGCGAAAGAAGGGACGATGGGCGGCGAAGCGCCAAAACGCTCCTGATGCTGACGGAGCAAAAATTGATCGGTCATACCGGCGATATAATCACAGACAACGATGTGGCGGGGCGTCTCCCGGGCCATCTCCTCGTGGGGTTCGGGCATCGAATGCGGTCGCTCCAAAAAGTAAGCGAACAGCTCTTCCAGGCAGTGAATGGATCGCTGGCAATCTTCAGTGATGAGCGGGTGGTTGTAAATGTGCTTAAACAGGAAGCGTTTCAATAGGGCGTTTTGCGATCGGGCCGATTCGCTTAATCCGGCCAATCGGTCGGGAGCGCAACGAATATCATCTACCGACTGCGCATTGGAGTCGTGCACCAGGGTTTGCGTGGTAGTGATCAGATCGGTAGCCAGCAGATCCAGAACATGACGTAATGCCTGATTGAACTTGAGTTTCATGCGGCCTTGCGGGTGATCGGTGTCGACCTTCCGGTAGATCTCACCAAAGAACGGCGCTTCCTCGCAGAGTAATTGAAGATCGAGCAGATTGGCCTCGAGGGCGTCGTCCAGGTCAGCCGTGTTGTAAGCAATCTCATCCACCCAATCGATAAGCTGGGCTTCGACGGGCGGACGGAGTGCCAGCAGATATTCCGAGAGCTCCGGGAAATCAGCGGCGGAATAGTCCCGGGAATGTTTCACGATGCCTTCCCGCACTTCGAAGGTCAGGTTGAGCCCGGGGAATCCAAGATAACGGTGTTCGAACTGCTCGACGATCCGCAGCGCATGGAGGTTGTGATTGAAGCGGCTGCCGCGCTCCCGCATCAGTTCGTCCAGTTTGCGCTCCCCTGCGTGGCCAAAGGGAGGATGGCCGATATCGTGAACCAGGGAGAGCGCCTCAACCAGCTCCGCATTGAGCTGCAGGGCGCCTGCGACGGTGCGGGCAATCTGTGAGACCTCGAGTGTGTGTGTCAGGCGATTGCGAAAGTGGTCGGAAAAGCGTGCGGTGAAGACCTGGGTTTTGGCTTCCAGCCTGCGAAACGCGCGGGCATGGATAATGCGGTCGCGGTCGCGGGCATATTCACTGCGGTAGGGATGCGGGGGCTCCGGGAAGCGCCGCCCTCGGGACGCTTCCGGTCGCATGGCCCACGGCTCAAGTGCACGTCGTGTCTCGATGACCGAAACCTCCGGCAGAAATTTGCGGGGCGGTCGCCGAATCAGGAGTTGGGGGCAAGCAGCTCCAAGCCCCGGTCGGCCTGGTCGGCAATCGGGGTATTCGGATAGTCCTTCTTGAGCTGTTCATACAGTTCGGTTGCCTGCTTCGCATCGGTTTTACCGTATAGGCCGGCGAGTTCAAGCAGCACCATGGGCTTCGGGACCAGGATAGAACCGGCGTTGCTGAGAGACTTCAATGTCTTGATCGCTTCATCCGTTTTGCCGTTGCGCTCTGCGATGAGTGCGCCCTGATACTGTGCCAGGGAAGCAAGTTCCTTATCCGAACTTCCCTCGAGCCTCTTCAGTTCCTCTGACGCTTGATTGATGCGATCCAGATCCATCAGGCAGAGCGCGGAATAGTAACTTGCCAGTCGGCCCGGATTGGTGTGCGGATAATGGGTGGCGACCGACGCAAATTTCGGCTGCGCGTCCTGGGCTCGCTGCACCGGGTCGGCATAGGTCAGTTCACCGGGAAGTGCAGGCTGACCAGGAACCGAAATGGGGGCGCTGTAGATCTTCATCGCCTCATCGAGGGCCACTTGCGCCTGAGCATTCTGGCGCTCGGAATAGAACTTCCAGCCAAAGTAGCCGCAAGCCGCCAGAAGGATGGCCAGCAGGGCGATGGAAGCCAGCCGAGTATGCGACAGCACCGCCTCGGCGCCATGCTCGAACGTCTCGCGCACCTTGTCCTGCTTGAGTTCCTTCCTCGAAATATGATCGGTCACAAGCGCTCTCCTGCGTGGTTTCGAATCTTTTATGCTAACACAGATGGCCGACCGCCTGGAAAAGCAGGGAGAAGTAACCCTTGTCGCACGGCCGAGGAGCAAAACGGACCGCTGGCCGTCCGGCGTGCTAATTTGAAGCTATGCAGGCAGGCTGCATCCATTGCGGACAGCAACATTTGCTGAGCGACGCTGTGCTCGCAAAACACGACAAGGTACAGTTTCGCTGCACAAAATGCGGCAAGACCACCATCGTGGAAATTAAGCGGCGCGCCGATGCAACGGTCGTGATTTCACCTATGCCTTCATTCGCTCGTGCAGACGCCGCGACCGCCCGCCTGCGGGCGCCCGCGATCGAGGAATCTGCAGATCTGCCGGCGAATACTGTGTTCGTACTGACGGTGACCGGCGGCCCTCAAAAAGGGCACTCTGTGACGCTCAGGAAATCGCGGACGGTAATCGGGCGCAAGGGATCGGATTTCCCTCTGATCGACCCTGAAATCTCCCGACAACATTGCCTGGTGGAAGTGCGCGACGGTTTCGTAAATTTAAAGGATCTGGATTCAACCAACGGGACGTTCTTTGAAGAAGAGCGCGTGCGCGCGGCCGTGCTGCAGGACGGCGCCGAATTCCGGGTTGGCAGCAGCACCATTCAGCTGAGCTTTCATCCTAAATCAAGCGCCTGACGGGGGCGGCCTGGAGGGGCACAGGGCCAGCCGCACGGGCTGTGAGATACTGGCCCCGGTATGGCCGCATGGTCCATCGATGAATTGCCTGAGCATCTGCATCGTCGTACAGAATGAAGAGGACAATTTGCCCCGGGTATTGCAATCCGCCCGGGGGATTGCCGACGAAATCATCGTCGTCGACGGCGGCAGCACAGACCGGACCCAGCAGGTCGCGCGGGAGTTCGGTGCGCGGGTATTCCTCCGGGCGTTCACCGACCATGCCGACCAGAAAAATTACGCTGCCTCCCTCGCTGCGAGTGAGTGGATCTTCCTTCTTGACGCCGACGAGCAGTTGAGCGAAGAGCTGAAGCTCGCGGTGCGGCAATGGAAAGAGCAGGTGCCGGAATTTGCGGTTTACGAGATGCCCCGGCTGACCTGGTATCTGGGAGCATGGATTCGCCACTCGCGCTGGTATCCGGACTGGCAGCGCCGCATCTATCGCCGCGACAAGGCGAGTTTCAGCGGCGCAATCCATTCCGCCCTTCGTTTCGAGGGTAAAGTCGGACGGTTGCGTGGGGACCTTTTGCACTATACGATACGCACTTTCCCCGAACATGAAGCGAAACTCGAGAAATACACGACAGCCATCGCCAGGGAGATGTTCGACCACGGCCGGCGCAGGTGGCGCGCGGCGATGTGGCTGGCAGCACCGTGGAGCTGGATCCGCCATTTCTTCCTCGGGGCCGGGTTTCTGGATGGTTATCGCGGCGCCCTGATTGCGCAAATGGCGGCGCGCGGGGTACGACTGAAATATCAGAAGCTGGGACAGCTGGTCGAGGCAGAAAGGCTTGCCAAGGATCGCGGTGAAGGATGATTCCTCTGATTGTGGACCTGGAAATGGAGTGGCGGGGCGGTCAGAATCAGGCACTGCTGCTGCTGAAAGGTCTCTACGAGCGCGGGCATGCCGCCGAGTTGGTGGCGGCCCACGGTTCTTCCTTGAGTCATCGCGCCAAGAAGCACGGAATCTATGTCCACAGCGTTTCGCGAACCACGCTCCGCCTGGCCGCGGCACGGAAAATCCGCTCCATTCTTGCCGAAGGCCGAATCGAACTGGTACACGCCAATGAAGCTCACGCCGTCACCGCGGCCTGGCTCGCGCTGACGGGCAGCGACCTGCCGTTTGTGGTTTCGCGGCGCGTCGGATACCCCATCGGCAAGAGCTGGGTGGCCCGCTCGCGCTATCGCCGGGCGAACTCCATTCTGGCGAACTCCCAGTGGGTGGCATACCAGGCGATTGCCTCGGGAGCGCAGCCGGAAAAAGTGCGGGTGATCTATGAAGGCGTGGAGGTTCCCGACCTCCCATCCCCTGTGGCGCGAGAGACGGCCAGGCAGCGCTGGTCGTTAAAGAAGTCCGACGTAGTGCTCGGATGCGTGGGTGCGCTGCAGCAGGACAAAGGGCACGAATGGGTGATTCGCGCACTCGCGGAACTGTCAACTGAGTTTCCGGGGTGCAAGCTGTTGATCGCGGGAGACGGCGAATTCCGGCCGGATCTGGAATCCCTTGCCACCAAGTTGAAAGTTCGAAATCAAGTGGTGTTCGCCGGTTTCGTAAAAAACGTTTCCGCGGTTTATCAGGCCCTGGACATTTTCATCTTCCCCTCCCTGTTCGAAGGCCTGGGAACTTCCTTGTTGTCGGCCATGGCATATGCCGTCCCTTCGATTACTTTTTTCGGCTGCGCCTTGGGAGAGATTGTGGAGGACGGGCAGAGCGGGCTGCAGGTGGAGGCAAAAAACGCCGGGGAACTCGCGAGGGCCATAGCACGCCTGTTGCGGAACCCGGAATTTGCTCGGAAAATTTCCGAAGCCGGACGCGCTCGGATTGTTCAGAATTTTTCAGCCGACCAGATGGTGGAAAACACGCTCCGGCTGTATGAGGAATTTGCGGGCAACCAATAGCTGGATGAACCGCTTTTCCTTAACAAAAAGCAAAAGCGCCGAACGGCTCCTTCTCGACCCGTGCGGCGCTTAAGCTTTACTTTTGCGCAAGTAATTGATCTTCCCTAAGAATTGTTCCAGCAGTTCCCTCCGGTCCGCTCGCCGAAATTCGTCAAGCTAATTTGCAGTTTGCACTACCCATCGCCCCACGGGTTCGAGAAACTCCACTCCAATCGCATAGCCGTCGCCATGCAAAGGCTGGCAGTAAGCCACTCGAGCCAAGGAACGAAACTCTCCGGTGCGCGAGGCAATCTGTAGTGGCGCACCCTTGTCCCAGCGCCGGATGCTGACTACACGCGCACCCTTGGCACTGACGTTTTCCGTAAAGGTCGCCTCCACCCCGGGCATTTGACTGTGGCCCTCGAGAACCACAGGAATCTCCATCGGTATACGGCTTTCGCGGCGGTGGGCAGGAAAATGGTTTCGAGTGCTCATGGGTCATTTTCCTCAGAGGCACGCAGCGATCCGGGTGATGGAATTCATGGCACTACCACGATGCTTCATGCGATACAACGCACGATCGGCAGCACCCAGAAGTTTTTCGGCGCTGTCCCCATCCTCCGGGAAGGCCGCAATACCGACGCTGACGGAAAGGGCAGGTTCTTCTGCTTCGCCGGCCAGACGCTCCCGGACCCGCATCGCAACCCGGGTAGCAATTTCCTTCGGAGCTTCCGGCAGCACCAGGGCGAACTCATCCCCGCCGTACCGCGCCGGAGTATCGATGGCGCGGGAGTGGCTGCGCAGAATTTTGCCGAGCCTCACCAATGCGCGGCTGCCGACCAGGTGGCCGAAACGGTCGTTGATGGTCTTCAGCCCGTCCATATCCAGCAACAAAACGGTGAACGGACGCCGGGTGCGTCGGGAACGATCCAGTTCCGACTCGATCACCGCAATCAGCCGTCGATAATTTGCCAGGCCGGTAAGCGGATCACTGATGGCCAAAGAGCGCACCTGATCGAACAGCCGCGCCTGGTCAATCAGCGCCCCGGACAAAATAATGGTGTAGCTGGTAACTTTGCTGAGTTCTGCGAGAAAGAACGGGCCGTCAAACAGGCGCCGCGAAAACAACGCTGCCAGGTGGCATGTCATGTTGAGCAGCGCGACGAGGAAAAGCGAATAGTCATAAATGGACGCTTCGATTTCGTTCTTCCGCTGCTGCTGGTAGCGCCGGTAGAAGAAAATCGTGGCCAGGGCAAACAGGCCCCCGGGCAGGAGCTCCCATGGACGAGAAAAGAAAGCAGCAGACTTGGCGATGGGCGTTGCCGGTGCGGCGATGAAGGCTGCGCTGGTGATGTAGGCGGCCGCCGCCACCACGAACAGAGCACCGGCCGTTTCCCGGCTTGGCTGGCGCGAGGTTGGAAGGAAACGCTCCACAGCGAGCGCAGCCAGCAGCAATACCGCCAGCATGGTGCGCCCGACCATCCAACCCATTGGAACATGCGAAAGGGCCACTTGACCGGTGCGCAACAGATCGTTGAGGCCGAAATAGCCGACCGCCTCAATCATTCCTGAGAGCACAAATCCGAAGGCAAGAATCAGGGCGATCCGGTCATGGGTACCACGGAATCGCACCAGCGCATTTGCCGCGTAGCAGAAGCAGAGCAGTGAACCGCCTACCTCAAGATAGAGATAGGTGGTCGCAGCGCCATAGGTGTGATTATGACGGGAGTAGAGCACCAGGCAGAGAAACAAGGCTACCAGCGAGCCGTAAGCAACCGCGGGCAGGTTGCCACGGTCCTTGCGGAGAAACCCGTTGATTTTTGCCCAATCCCCCAAAACAACCCCCAATAGCCGAAGAAACCCAACAACACAGGGAATTGCACGTCGATGCCCTTTTTGAGGCCCCCAAAAAGCATCTATAAGTGATTGACAGTTAACGGGTTACTTCGAAGACTGCGGCACTTCGTTGCACTTGAGACAGTTTCGAGACGCGGGGAGCGACGGAGCAAGCCCACTTTTGAGGGTTTATCACTTTTGTATCCAGAGAGTTAGCAGGCCTTTGGGCAATAACTACGTACAATTACGTATTTTCTCATCCTGAGACTGTCTCATCTTGGGATGAGGCACTGCTTTCATGGCTTCTGGGGAGCGGGAAGGTCGCGTGCCGTCACGGTATTCGTGAAGTTCTGTCGCTTATGACTGCCATCGCAAAACGGCTGGTTGCCGGAATGGCTGCAGCGGCAGAGGGACACGGCAGTACGCCCTCCGAGACCAAACGTCTTCCCTTCCTGGTCGACAATCTCAAAATCACCTTCCACTCGCACCGGCCCATTGTTGAAAATCGTCACTTTTGTTCCAGCCACAAGTTCCTCCCCGAAGAATAGTCTGCCTGACGCGCTATGTTCCCAAGATAGCGGGAGACGCAAGGAAACACAAGAACGGGGGCGACCGAAACTGCGCGACCGAATTCCTGGGCAAGACAATTCGTCAATAGCGTGGAAAGGAGTGATCGACCTCTGTGGACCAGGAGAGGATTCCACCGTGCAGGTTGTACACCTTGCGGAAGCCCGCCTGGCGCAGGAAATCCACTGCCTGGGCCGAACGCTTGCCGGTCTTGCAATGGACCACAATCTGTTGGGCGGAATCGAGTTCGTGAACACGACGGGGTAGCTCGCCGAGCGGGATCAGATGCCCCTTGAGGTTGCAGATCTGATATTCGTGGGGCTCCCGCACATCCAGAAGGAAAACTTCTTCGTCATTGTCCAGTCGCTCCTTGAGCTCCCGCGCCGTAATTTCGGGAACGTGCAAATCGGTTTCCGGCTCTTCTTCGCCGTCCATGCCGCAGAACTCGTTGTAGTCGACGAGTTGGCGGATCTTAGGAGGATTCCCGCACATGGGGCAATGGGAATTCTTGCGCAGCTTAAGTTCGCGGAATTTGAAACTCAAGGCCTCAAACAGCAGCAAGCGCCCGGCGAGCGATTCACCGCGGCCTAGGATCAGCTTGATGGTCTCGAGGGCCTGCAGAGTACCGATGATTCCGGGCAGCACACCCAACACGCCGCCCTCGGCGCAGGACGGCACCAGGCCAGGTGGCGGCGGTTCCGGATACAGGCAGCGATAGCAGGGGCCTGCGGGCATACCGAAGACCGTCACCTGCCCTTCAAACCGGAAGATCGAGCCATACACGTTTGGTTTGCCCAACAGGACACAGGCGTCATTCACAAGATAACGGGTCGGAAAATTGTCCGTGCCATCGACGATAATGTCGTACTCCCGGAACAGCTCCAGGGCATTCTCGCTGGTCAGTTTGATCTCATAGGTCGCAATCTGGATATCGGGATTCAGATTGCTCAGACGAGCACTGGCGGCCTGTGTCTTTGGCGTGCCTACGTCGCTCGTGCCGAAGGTGACCTGGCGCTGCAAGTTCGTGAAATCCACAACGTCAAAATCGACAAGCCCGATGTGCCCTACGCCGGCGGCGGCCAGATACAATCCGAGCGGTGCACCCAAGCCCCCCGTACCGATCAAAAGAACCTTGGCGGCCTTGAGCTTGAGCTGACCTTCCATCCCGACTTCCGGCATGATCAGGTGGCGACTGTAGCGGAGAATTTCTTCGTTCGTAAGGCTCGCCGCCGGCGGTCGGCCGGTCAACGGCTGCGTCGTATGGGACATGGAGAGGTTCCTTTACGATAGTTTACGCGGGGAATGGGTCAGAGGGAAGGAACCGACCCATCCCGCTCGTTGCGCAAGATAGATTGGCCACTCCCCGAGGCAGCCGATTGCGGTACAGTGTTCCGGGTGACATAAAGTGGTGTCCTCGTGATCATTAACCTGGCAAGACGCGCGCACGACCATAACTGGGAGATGGACCCGATCACGCGCTCCTTGCTCGACACCGATTTCTACAAACTATTGATGCTGCAGTTCATCTGGAAGCAGTTCCCCCGGACGGAAGCTTCCTTCTCGCTGAGCAACCGCACCGTCGGAGTCCGCCTTGGCGATCTGATTTTTGTCCATGAACTCCGGGAACAGTTGGAGCAGATCAAGAAGCTGCGATTCCAGAAATCCGAGCTGATCTGGCTGGCGGGTAATACCTTTTACGGACGACGGGGCATTTTCGAGCCCGCCTTTCTCGAGTGGCTCGAGAACGATTTCCGGTTATCCGACTACCAGCTGACGACCGAGGACGGCCAGCTCACTCTCCTGTTCCGTGGTTTATGGACAGAGACAACCCTGTGGGAGATTTACGCTTTATCAACGATCAGCGAACTGAAGACCCGGGCCAACCTGAAACGCTTGAGCGAGCTCGAGCTCGACATTCTCTATGCCCGGGCCAAAACCAAGCTGTGGGAAAAAATGGAGCGGTTACGCGGCGTCCCCGGATTGCGACTCAGCGATTTCGGAACGCGTCGTCGACACAGTTTCCTCTGGCAGGAGTACGTGGTCACGGCGATGCTCGATATGCTGGGCAGCAGCTTTATCGGAACATCGAATACCTATCTGGCTTACAAGCACGACATGGAGGCCATCGGTACGAATGCGCACGAGTTACCCATGGCCATGGCCGCCATGGCCAGCGACGACCAGGAGCTGCGGTCCGCACAATACCGCTTGCTTGGTCTCTGGCAACAGAGCTATCAGGGGGAGCTGTTGATCCTCCTGCCGGATACCTTTGGCACCACCCAGTTCCTGCGCAATGCTCCGGATTGGGTGGCCAACTGGACCGGGCAGCGCGCCGATAGCAAGGATCCCTTCGTTGCTGGCGACGAATACCTCGCCTGGCTTCAGCAGCGTGGCCACGATCCGAGACAAAAGCTCTTTATCGCCTCCGATTCCCTGGACGTCGACGCAATTCTTGGCTTGCATGCTCATTTTTCCGGCAAGATCGGCAAGGGCGCTTCCCCCGCGGATTTTCGACAGGCAACTGACTTTCTCGATGAGCGAAAGTGGGTGCCGGAGCGCCGCATTCGCTTCAGTGCCGGCTGGGGAACCCTGCTGACCAACGATTTCCGCAACTGCAACACGCACGGCGGCGTCGATTTCGATCCCATAAGCCTGGTCTGCAAGCTCAACGACGTGAATGGTAAGCCGGCCGTCAAGCTTTCCGACAACTTTCAGAAGGCCTTAGGGCCACGCGAAGAAATTGCGCGCTACCAACGGGTGTTTGGCCTGGACGGAATTGCCAACGCGCCGGTGATCACCTAGGGCCGGACGACCCGGAAAAAACCTGTGGACCGCCCCGCCGCGGACTCCTTGCTCCCTCGACTCCTCCGGATTCCTTTTGCGAGCGCGGCTTTACAGGGGCACGCAGATTGATTAGTCTGAAGAGACTATGTGGAATGTCGAAGAACGGTTCGAAAAGAAAGCCATGGACAGTCTGGCCGCCCTGGGTTTTTCGGTGGGCAGTACGCGCGGCGTAGTCCGCGTGGAAAAATACGGCTGCGGCGCGGAGTTTCGCCAGAATCCCGACCAGCGATTTCAGATGACCATCCTGCCGACCATCATGCTGAAGGGCCAGTTCACCCGGCTGTGGGATGCGGGCTATCAGAAGTTCTTGCTCACCGACGAGGGGAGCAAACTCCCGGCCCAAGCCGTTCATCTCGCGAATCTGCGGAGATTCAACGAAGAGCTCCGGACGGCCCTGGGCGTCCCGACGTTCTACAATGAGGCGCTCGGATCGGTAAGCGCGCTGAGCGTCTACGATCGAGTGAAGGGCCGCACCGGCGACGTACCGGATCAGACCGTCGGCGCCCACGAACCTTCCGCCGGACACTGAGTCGCCCGTTTCCCTCAACCTCGGCTTCCCCCTCTTGCTCGAGCCTCCTCCAGTTGGCGGCGAAATTGCCGCAGATCGACTTTGTGCTTGGCGGCCTTATGGGACCCGATGAAGAGTACGGGAATGTCCAACCCATAGAGCTCCGTGAGTTCCTTGTCGCCGTCGATGTTCACCTCGGTTAACGCGGCTCGAAACTCATTCAACAAGGGCAGCAGCAGGGCTTTGGCATCCTCACAAAGATGGCATCCCGGCCGGGTGTAGAGCGTGATTTCGAGCGGGCGGGCGGGTGGGCTGGGGCTGTCTTCCGGTTGCGCGCTCATGGCTTGGGGCTGGAATATTTCTGCAACGGCCCGGCATGCGGGTGAAAGGCATGCGCACGGTACAGCTCGGCAATCTGGCGGAGATGTCCAAGGTCGTGATTGGCAAGTTCGTGCAGCATCTCCGACAAGCTGATGGTGCCATGCTCGGGATGTTTGCCGGTGCGAGCGCCACAGGCCGAAGGTATGGAATGCAGGTAAAAGACAAAGGCCCGGCGAAGCGGGACAAGTTCCTCGAGGCACCGTCGCGCGGATTTTTTCTGATCGGCGGCCTCCGGGGGCGGTTCAAACTTCACGAAGACCGGAGAATCCTCGAGCATGATCTGTCGCGCCCGCTGTTCGTAAAGTTTCTCGATCGTCACCATGTGGCCGAGGACCTCGGCGATCGACCAGCGCTCGGCTGCCGGCTTCCACTCGAGCAGCTCCTGCGGAAGATCCTGGAGGAGAATTTCCAGAATTTTGGGAGTTTTGTCCAGCAAGGAGATGGGTGCCTGAATCTGGGAAGGAGAAACAGGTTGCATCGCAGACCTCGGTAGCGCAGGCTGAAGGCTATTCTACCGCAGTTGGATGCACACGGCTTGGTTTGCGTTTCTTTTCAAAGAGAGGTCCCATGGGACGCGTGGTAGCGCTGATGGATGATCTGTTTTTCCAAATGAAGGTGGCCGAAACGGCGAAGCACCTGGGTGTGGAGTTCAAGGTCGCGGCGAGCGGAGAGATACTGGCCGGCATGCTCGAGCCTCCGACCAAGTTGATCCTTGTCGACCTCAACGCAAAAAACGAACCCCTGGCAACCATTGCGCGTTTACGCGCAACCCAAAAAGAGCTGCCCGTGGTCGCTTTCCTGTCCCACGTGCAGACCGAGCTTGCCCGGCAGGCCAAGGCGGCGGGCTCCACGCAAGTGCTGCCGCGCTCGGTTTTCACACAAAACCTGGCCGAGATTCTGGCCACGGCAAAGGACTGAGAGGACACGTTGAGATCGCGGAAAGTGTCGGCAGGCTTTACGGCTGGTTTGTTGTTCGCGGCAGGGTTTTTCCCGGGTGACGTTGCGCGCGCCGGGCAGGAACAACACGGCAGCGAGCCGGCGGCGGTATTACGGGAGATCCTGACGGCTGCGTGCGCACAGGATTTTAAACATTTCAGCGAGGACTTGACGACCCGCAATGCGGCCGCATTTACCCGCCTCACTCCCACCGCCCAGGCCACTTTACTGAAGCGTTTTGTCCTACTCGACAAGGCAGGGACGCCGAGATCGGAAGCCGACGCGGCCGGCAACCTGACGGTTTTCTGCGTGACCCCGGAAATAACCACGCAATTGCGAATCGGCAAACCGGAAGTGCAGGACAACCTGGCTTATCTTCCCATGGTCGTGAAGGACGCTACCGACACGACAGACGCAGACGCACGGCGCGTGATGATGGGGTTGGTGCGCGAAAACGGCCAATGGAAGCTCCTGTCCCTTGGCCTTTTGTTGCTGGACCTGCCGACGCTCGGCGAGGAATGGGACCGTGCGGAAATTCAAACCAACGAGAAATCGGCGATCGAGTCGATGAAGGAACTGGCCGCAGCGATTGAAAAGTATAGAACCACCTACACGCACCTTCCGCAGACGATCGCCGAGCTTGGCTCCCCAGCAAAAGGGGCGGCCAAGAGCGAGGAGGCAGGTCTTGTCGGCGTGGAACTTGCATCGGGCCGCAAGAACGGCTATTCGTTTCGCTACGTAATCGTGGGTGCAAACGCCGTCGGAGCTCCGGCCATCTTTGAGCTTGCCGCGATTCCGGTGGAATATGGGCGCACCGGGAACCGCTCTTTTTTCCGCGACGGTTCCGGTGTATTGCACGGTGCCGACCACCAGGGAGCAGTGGGCAATCTGATGGATCCGAAAGTCGAGTAGCAGAGTGAACGGTCACGCACCCACTCACAGGCGTTCAGAACCGGCCGACGATGGACCCGCCTTGCCCGCACGGGGAACTGACCTGCGATCCTGGCATCCTCGGTTTCCGGACCGGTCCCGACGGCGCACCTCGGCCTGTGAGCGAGTACGGGGTCGTCCGAGTGGGCCGCGCCAAACGCGCGGCACAGGTCGCGGGCTTCCGCCGCACCGGCAATCAGGTTGACGCTCTGGCTCCGGTGCCCAAAGGCTCTGAGACAGCGGGTGGCCAGATTCTCTTTGTCCGCCGTGGCTGCGGGGTAAACGCTGCCTGCCGGCCCCCCCGCCAGCGCACAGAATGCATGGTGTTGCCCGAAGATCCGGGCCAGGACTCCTCGGAACAGGATTTCGATCAGGTGAACAACGCGTGACGGCACGCAGCCAAAAAATTTGCGGCCGGCGCAAGTTGAGCTAAGATTCCGAGACAAGGTTATGCGACCGGCCCCTCTTCGTTGGATTGCCCTTACATGCCTCGGTGCGCTTCTGGCAACGGCGGCTCCCTCCTGTATCGGACAGGAAGTGGAGTCGATTTACGGGCCGCTGCCGGTCTTTGAATTCCACAGTGGCTTCTGGGTCAACCTGCACCACTTCCTCTATCACGAGGCAAGAGCGCGTCTGGCTGCCAGGGAAGCGCACGATACGACCGGAAAAAGTCCGGTACCGGCCATGAAACCCGCGCCCGGCGCAACCGCAGCACTCTCCGCTGGGGAACAGAAAACCTGGGATGACGCCGTCTCCTATTACGCCAACAATTACGCAGGCAAAGATATCCTGATCAATATCGACCTGATTCTCTTGAAAAATCAGCTGGGCGATTTTGAAAATTGCGACGAACTCACGGGCAGAAAAAAAACGCGCTGTGACGCGGGCCTGCCCGGGAGAGTCGGGCCGATACTGGAAGCGGCGGCTCCGATTTATCGCGCACACTGGTGGGCCGACCAGGACCGCGCGAATCGCCGCTGGGTAGCCAGAGTTGCTCCTCTGGTGCGGGAACAGGGCGTGGGGCTTTCCGAACGGCTTGCCGATATCTACCAGACTCACTGGCCGAAAGAAAAAATCCGCGTGGACGTCTCGGCTTTCGCCAATGCCGCCGGCGCCTACACTACCCTCGATCCCCTGCGCGTGACCATTTCGAGTGCAGACCCGCGGAATCAGGGCCCTTCCGCACTCGAAGTTTTATTTCACGAGGCCTCCCATGGGATCGCCGAGCCCGTGGAAGTGGCCATTAGCCGCGAGTGCAAACAGCGGGACAAGCCTATCCCGCGCGACCTCTGGCATGCCCTGATCACCTATACCACGGGCGAGGTTTTGCGCCCGGTCTTCCGGGATGCGGCCGCACAACCGGGCGGCCTCGACGGGCCTCAGCAAACCCAGCCCAATGAGATCCCCAATGCCTTGCGCGACATCCTGACCCAACGCGGCTGGGAACAATACCACTTACTTCTGGTGCTGTACTGGCAGCCTTATCTCGACGGCAAAGTGACGTTCGAAGACGCAGTCGCCCACCTGGTCTCCGCCGCTTGATTCCCGTTTCGGCCTGGTGAGTTCCGGTCACTTTCTTCTTCCAAGGATCGGGCCCGCGGACCGGTGGCTGGGAACCTTTCAGCTGCCTCTCGGGTATACTGAATGGGGCCGAAAAGCAGCTTTCTGTTTTGTGGCATTACGCGGGACTGCCTTGCGTATTGCGTTGTCGATTCCGGAAAACTCAGTGCGAGTCGCCGAATTACCGGAAGCGCGGCACGGACCAATTGAAACCGCTGGGGAGACTCCATGAGCCGTGGTTGCCGTTGTGCCTTTTCTCTTGCCGTGCTGCTGGTCTGCATCGAGATTTTGGGTTGCGGCGGGGCCGCCCCGATCTTGATGGTCGCCACGAGCTCTCTCCCGAACGGCACGGTTGGAACGATCTATTCAGAGACCCTCGAGGCGACCGGGGGAACCTTCCCCTACACCTGGTCGCAAACTTCTGGCGGCTCGATGCCTCCGGGTGTGTCGCTGGCGAGCAACGGCATTTTCAACGGCACGCCAACGGCTCCCGGCACCTTTGGCCCTTATGTTTTCAAAGTAACGGACAACGCGGGGACGACCGCATCGTCGCCAAGCCTGAGCATTATTGTCTCCGCCGCGGCACTCACCGTCACCACCTCTTCCCTGCCCGAGGGATATGTCGGCTCAAACTACTCCATAACGCTCCAGGCCAGCGGAGGCACTGCTCCCTACACCTGGGCGGAAACTTCCGGAGGCGCATTGCCTCCCGGGCTCGCGAACCTGACCAGCGCCGGTTTACTGCAGGGAACACCAACGGCGGCCGGCACGTACGGCCCGTACGTCTTCACGGTCACCGATTCCGCGAAGGCTACTGCGGCATCCGAGAGCCTTACACTCGTCGTCGGCTCGCCCGTGACTGCCGGCTGCACCCCGCTTGGGAACGAGGGTGCGTTAACGTCGGCGACACCGTATGCCTTCCTGGTCAAGGGCACCGACGGAAATGGCAGCCCCATCGACATTGCCGGCAGTTTCACACCAAATGGCACCGGCGGCATCACCAGTGCCACAGCGGACTACAACGGATTTACGAGCGGCCCCCAACAGATGCAAGTGAATCTCGAGGCCAGCTCCTACTCGTTTGGTCCTTCGACTCTCGGTTGCCTCACCTTGGTCTTCTCTGGCTCCTCTGGGGCTGCCGTCAAAGCGAGTCAGGATGGAGCAGCGCTTCACCCTGCAATCGCCAGGGGGTTACGGGCCAGGAACGGCCAGGCCCGCGCTGAAGTGGCGGGCCCAATTACAGGCGTGCAATTCGCATTCAGCCTGAGCGGGTTTGATGGAACGGAGTATCACACGGGAAGAATCATTGAATCGGACAACACCGGAGGTGGTACGAACGCCTCGGGCCTGATTCACCTGCAACTTTCCGGCGCCTTTTCTCTCACTCCCCTGCAGCCCAATTACGCGTTTGGTGTCGACGGATGGACGCTCGAGTCCAACCAAAGCCTCTCCCGTACCGCCGCCGCGGGGACGTTTACAAATTCTTCGGGCCAGCTCTCTGCAGGGTATGCAGACTTGAACCTCGGCGGGATCCCCTCAGGCGAACGCACCGGAGGCAGCGGGAAGCTCAGCTCCACAATCGACACCACCACCGGCCGAGGGACGGGTACCTACACCATTCCGACTGCCAGTGGGAATCTCTCTTTTGACTTTGCCTTTTACATCTTGAACGCGTCGGATTTCATTCTGCTGTCGACCAATTCTCCGCTGACCGGCGCTGTCCCCCTGCTTTCCGGGCGTGCCCTGACTTCCGATGCCACATACCCAGCCACTGCACTGAATGGCTATTACCTTCTGGCAGCGCAAGGACTCGCCGGAAACGGAGACAATCACGCCGCCATCGGCACTGTAAACGCAACCAGCACGGGAGCGGTCCCCCTGGCGACCCTCTACGTGAACGATGGCGGTACCTTTTCGACCACGCCTTACGCAAATGGCAGCTATAGCGTCGAGGCCGCTTCGGGGCGGGTCTCGATCACCGGACTGACCGCCACGCCCCCGGTGGTGTATTTGACGTCTGCCGGCAACAACGATGATGAAATTGCCGGTTTCTTGCTTGGGACCGACCTCGAGGCAAGTGCCGGACTTTTCGTCAGTCAATCGACCGCCCAACCGGCTTTCGGGCTGTCGGACATTACCGGCAATTACGCCGCAAGCACCGAGGAGGATGTGGACGGCGCAAACGGTGCGACCCTGGGCGCATTTACGTTTACTGGTGCGGGTAACTACTTTGCCACCTTGCGATCCACCGGAACGGTTCCCACACTGCCGAGTACTGGACCGATCGCCCTCAGTTTCGACGGATCGGGCAATCTGAGCAATGGAAGCTTTCCCCTGGTTACCAACGGAGACGTGCTCTTTGCCATCCCGGCCACCGGTGACCCGCTGCTGTATGTGTTTACCATCGGCACCGTGCCAAACTGAGCCATGGCCATCGCCGCGATCGCTTCGAAAGCGGCGGTCGAGCGGGGTTTGTCGGGGAGCCAGGTCTATGTTAGGCTTTTTGCTGCAACGGTTAACCCGGCCGCGAGCTTTGCTCGTCCCTAAGTCGCTCGACTTCACCTTCATGCGTACGCGGAAAGTCGCTCGAGGGAGATGTCGTCTCTGCGCTCGCTACTGCCCGGGCAAAGGAAGTTTATAGCCCATGGCTGCAAGACCAGTGGCATCGAAGACCGAAAAGGAACCGCGGGAGATCAAGCTGGCTCATTCCCCCGATTCCGACGATGCCTTCATGTTCTACGCGCTGGCAACCCACAAGCTGGCCACACCCGGGTACAAATACACCCACGTCCTTTCCGACATCCAGTCGCTCAATGAGGCCGCCCTCAGTGAAACGTATGACGTTACTGCCGTGAGCTTCGCTGCCTACCCGACCTTGCGCGATAAATATGTTTTGCTCGATTGCGGAGCGAGTTTCGGCGAGGGCTACGGGCCCGTCGTCGTGGCCACCCATGCGCTGAAGCCGCAGGATCTCAAGGGCAAACGCATCGGCGTGCCCGGCCTGAAAACCAGCGCCTACCTGACGCTGAAATTGTACGAACCGGATTTTGAGCCCGTGGTGATCCCCTTTGACAAGATTATTGAGGCGGTTCGGAACAATGTCGTGGAAGCCGGGCTGCTCATTCATGAAGGTCAGCTTTTTTTCCCTCAGATGGGACTTCACCGGGTCATTGATCTCGGAATCTGGTGGCAAGAATCCACTGCGCTGCCGTTGCCGCTCGGTGGCAATGCGGTTCGCCGCTCCCTCGGTCCTGAACTTGGCCGACAAATCGCCAAGACGATTCGGGACAGCGTCAGCTATGCCCTGGAGCATCGCGAAGAGGCTTTGAATTACGCCATGCAATTCGCCCGGGACATGGACACCGAACTGGCTGACAAGTTTGTCGGCATGTACGTGAACAAGTGGACGCTCGGCTACGGGGAAAAGGGAAGGAAGGCGGTGCGCGAGTTGATCGAGCGCGGGACCGCCGCCGGCTTGCTGCCCGGCCCACCTCAAATCGAATTCCTCGCTGAGTAACCGACTGCGAATTCACTGCCCGTGGCACCCTGCGGCCGCATATAAGATAGTAGTAACCTTCTGCAGTTCCGTAACGTCACAATAAACGAAGCCAAAAAATGAATCGCATTCTCGAGGGAGGCTTTCGATGAAGAGCCGTCTCGTTGTTCTGCTTCTGAGCGCGTCAGCTCTGTCGGGATGCTCTGCAACCGCCCGCCTGTATCCGGTAAAAGGCCCGTTAATTGCGCAAACCCCATCACCAGTTTTCGTCGCCAAAATGACCGGCGTGTTTGACTCGGGAAGCTTTTCCGTGATGCTCGGTAATGGAGAAACATGCAAGGGGCATTGGGAGGTCGTCGCTCGGCCTTCTTCGAGCGGTCAAGCGGCGGCGACCTCCGCAACTTCCGCGGACAACCTGGCCGCGGAATGGGACATCGTCTACGGCACCGGGTTTTATGTGGCCCATGTCCTCGGGAGCAGGCTGTACGTCCGCTCGGTTGCCACCGGGAACCGCGGGACCGTACTCAACATTGAAATGTACCGGCCCGACCAGCAGGAAACGAATATCCCTGCTTCGATCAAAGGGGTCGCGAGAGACAACCATGGGAATGTCTTCAAGATTGCCTTTTAGGTTTCCTTGTTATTTTTTCTCCGGCTGCTTGGTGGCTGGCGTGAAGTACAGATCCTGGTAATCAAAACTGAAATCCGCCAAGGGGGAGACCGCGACCATCGTGAAGTGGTCGATGGCTCCATCCGGCTTGAGGGTGAAGGTGAGGAAAGCATCTTCCACGGTGCGGTCGCGCCAATGGGCCTTGAAGGTGTCGAACTGCCATGGCTCGAGGTCGGCCAGGCCCTTCGACGTCCGGTCCAGTTTCAATGTCAGGCCGCTCGGCTCGATCCGAATCATGACCTTCCCGTACCACGGATCGGAATAGTCTCCCGCGTACTTTTCGAGCGGCAGGGAGGGTTTGGAGTCGGCCGCGCGGGCCTCCGATGCCTTGCGCATGGTTTCGTCCGCCTCTTTCTCCCCCCTGTCTTGCACGGCCTTAAATGCCCAGATGTAATCCTGCGTGGGGCCGCCGAGATAAGCGTCGAGAATGTGGTAGAGGACGGCATCGAAAGCCCCGTCCTCCTCGGCGTTGGTCAGTATCACCACGCCCAGGTTCTCCTCCGGCACCAACATGACCCGGGTGACGAAACCGGCGACGCCGCCGGTATGCCCGACCAGCTTCCTTCCCTTGTAATCGCGCAACGCCCAGCCCAGGCCATACCCGGCAAAATGGGCTTGCAGGCCTTGCAGTTCCGGCGGCGCGGTGCCGACAGGCACGACCATCTGCTGGGCCCACATTTCATGCGAGGATTTCTCGCTGAACATGCGAATTTCCGCCCCCGGGATCTTTCCGTGGTTTAACTGCAAGAGCACCCACTTCGACATGTCTTGAACCGAAGAGTTTATGGCGCCGGCCGGGCCAGCATTATCCAGGTTTTCAAACGGAATGGTCCGGAGCTTTCCCTCCATCCGGGAGTGCGGCCAGGCCCAATCCCCACCCTCCTTGAACGCGCTGGTGCTGGTGTTGGTGTTGCTCATTCCGAGCGGCCGAAAAATCTTTTCCGTCAGGTAGTCATCCCAACTCCTGCCGCTTACTTCCGCCAGCACCTGACCCGCTGTCAGAAACATCAGGTTGTTGTAAGCATAGGTGGTGCGAAAACTGGTGGCCGGCTTCAGGTAGCGCAGGCGATAGACCACTTCGTCCCGCGTAAACGAGGTGTGCGGCCAGAACATCAAATCGCCCTCGCCCAAGCCGAGCCCGCTGCGATGACAGAGCAGATCGCGGATGCGCATCTCCTTCGAGACATAGGGGTCGTACATCTCGAATCCCTTCAGCCGCTCGTAGACCGGATCGTCCCAGGATATCTTCCCCTCATCCACCAGTGTCGCGAGCGCGGCTGCCGTGAACGCCTTGGTATTCGAGCCGATGCCGAAGAGGGTATTTTCGTCCACCGGTTGGGGATCGCCGAGTTTGCGCACCCCATAACCCTTCGACCAAACCACTTGGCCATCCTTCACAATGGCCACCGCCATCCCCGGCACATCAAATGTTTTCATGGAGCGGGCCACGTATTCATCGAGATCCGCCGGAGGTGCCTGCTGCGCAGCGATCGGCAGCACCACCAGCAGCAAGCCCACAAGACACGCAACGATCCGAAGGCGACCTAAGATCATCATTCCCGGCTCCCTTGATTGGCAGTGTTGCAAAGCATACACCAGTTGAGCGCCCGGACTTCGGCTTGACAGACTTCGGCTGCCAACTTGACGCTCGGCAATGAATCACATACTGTTTTTTGCGATGCGATTCGCGAGCCTGCTCCTCCCTGCTGTTCTTTTGGCCTCAGGCGCCTTGCCGACCGCTGCGAACCCGCAGACCGCAGCGGAATACCGGGATCACCCGGATATCCCGCAGGCCTGGCCGCGGGAAGCCGTGCGGGGCGCTCACGGGATGGTGGCCAGTGATGAAACCCTGGCGTCGGCGGCTGGGGTGGAAATTCTGAAGCGCGGCGGAAATGCGGTGGACGCGGCGGTAGCGACTGCTTTCGCGCTCGCCGTTGTCGAGCCGGCTGCGGGCAACATCGGCGGGGGCGGATTCCTGCTGGTACGGCTCGCCGACGGAAAGACCGATTTTTTCGACTATCGCGAGATGGCTCCAGGCAAAGCCACTCGGGATATGTACATCAAGCCTGACGGCAAACTGGATAACGAAGCTTCGACCGTCGGCTATCGATCGGTAGCCGTCCCCGGAACGGTCGCCGGGCTGGCGCTCGCTCTGAAGACGCACGGCACCATGAAACTCGCCGACGTGATGCAGCCCGCGATTCGTTACGCGGAGCAGGGCATTCCCGTCACGGAAAAACTGCTCCGCGAATTCAAGGAAGAACGCCGGGATCTTCAGCGCTTCTCGATGAGCCGCCGCATTTTCCTCAATGACGGAAAAATGTACCGTCCAGGAGATACGCTGCGCCAGCCGGAGCTGGCCGCCACGCTGCAGCGTATTGCCAAGAACGGGCCCGAGGAATTTTACCGTGGCGAGACGGCGCAACGGCTGGCCCGGGATATGGCGACGTTCGGCGGGTTGCTCACCCTGGAAGACCTGGCCCGCTATCAACCAAAGATTCGTGAAGTGCTCCACGCCACCTACACCCTCAACGGGCAGCATTGGGAGGTTCTCTCGGCGCCGCCGCCGAGTTCCGGCGGGGTGGCCGTCATCGAAGCGCTGAACATGCTGGAGAACGTGCCGCTCACGGGATGGGAGGACCCGCAAAGCGTGCATATGGTCGCGGAGGTGATGCGGCGCATCTTTGCCGACCGCGCGTCCTATCTTGCCGACCCTGATTTTTCCAGTGTACCCGTGACCGGGCTGACGAGCCCGTGTTACGCAAAAGAACTGCTTGCATCGATCGATCCCCTGCGCGCCACCCCGAGCAAAGACCTCCATGCGGGTAATCCTCATGTCTGCGGCTCCGGCGTAAGTGCCAGCGCGGCGCCGAATACGATCATCAGCCTCGGTGAGGGACCCCACACGACGCATTTTTCGGTAGTGGACGCTTCTGGCAATGCGGTCGCTAGCACCACGACCTTGAATGACAGCTACGGCTCACACGTCACCAGTTCGGCAGGATTCCTGCTGAATGACGAAATGGACGATTTCACAACCCAGCCGGGCGTGCCCAACGCTCTGTTTGGCCTGATCCAGTCCGAAGCCAACACCATCGCCCCGGGTAAACGTCCGCTCAGCTCCATGACGCCGACGATTGTGCTGCGCGATGGGCAGCTGAGCTTTGTCACCGGGTCTCCGGGCGGACCAACCATCATTTCCGTCACCTTACTGAGCATCCTGAACTGGATGCGGCTCGGCATGGACGCGCAGTCCGCCATCAACGCGCCGCGCTTCCACCACCAGTGGCTGGCAGACGAGCTGGTCATGGAGAAGCTGTTCACACCCGAAATGGAAGAACAGATGAGGGCGCGCGGCTACTTCGTGAAACGGCGCGGGCACATCGGTCTGGTCAACGCCATCGGTATTGACGCGAAGTCCGGAGAGCGCTGCGGCGCTGCCGACCCGCGCGATGACGGTGCCGCCGTCGGCTATTAACCAACTCTGTGACGGTGCCTGCATCGGGTTCGCAGGGTGAAAACTTCACGCTACACTAACTTGTTATGCAAAGAATCCTTTCCACTTACCTCTTTGTTTCAAAGAAACTCACCCGCGAACTGCTGGCCCAAGTTCACACCGCCGGCTTCCGGGGTGTGGAGATCTTTGCCACTCGCAGTCATTTCGACTACGCCACCAGAGCAGAAGTGCGCGATATCGCCCAGGCACTGACCGACAATCACCTGGAGCTTACTTCCCTGCACGCCCCGACCAGCCGCGATCTCAGCGTGAACCGCGAAGGCGGCAGCCCGCTCTCGGTAACCGAGGTCGAACGCGTAAGGCGAGTGGAAGCCATGGATGAGCTAAAGCGCGTCATCGACGTCGCCGAGGACTTGGCCTACCCGCGATTGATTCTGCACATGGGCGGCTCCCGCGAAACGGCGGACCCGCGCAAGCGCGACGCGGCGTTCAGCTCCCTCGAACACCTCGTCCTGCACGCCCGGCATGCCGGGGTGACCCTCTGCGTCGAAAACACCACGAGTGAAATGGGCGATCCTGCCTATCTGCGGTCCTTTGTCGAGGAAACCCGTCTCACCGGCCTGCGTTTCAACTTCGATGTCGGCCATGCGCACCTCGCCGAAGGCCCGGAAGCGGAACGCATCGCCAAGGGCTTCGAGCCGCTGAAGGACCTCATCGCCAGCACCCACATTCACGACAATCATGGCGATAAGGACGAGCATCTGCCGCCCTACGACGGATCCATCGACTGGCCGGCCACCCTCAAACTATTGCGCTCTTCCCCTACAACCAATCTCCCTCTCACGTTAGAATTGAAAGAGAAGACGGGCCCGGAAGCCTCGAGCCTTGCCGACCAGTTGAGCGCTGGCGCTCAGTCACTGGACCGGCTCGAAGAAGATTGGGAGAAGACCAGCTAGCGGTCTCTGTTCTCGCGCCTGAGCGTCACGCCCCTGGGTCGAACACCTCTCGACCCGCACGTGACCAGCCCGCTTCTACGGAAAGCAGACATGACCACGATAACGATTGAAAACGCGGGCAAGTACGATGGGCAGGAAGTCACCATTCGCGGCTGGCTCTACAACATTCGCGAGTCCGGCAAGCTGGTGTTCCCCATTTTTCGCGACGGGACCGGCATCATTCAGGGTGTTTGCTCGCTGAAAGAGAATCCCGAAGCTTTTGAGGCACTGAAAGGGCTCACCCAGGAATCCAGCGTCATCGTTACCGGGAAAATCCGCGCCGAACAACGTGCTCCGGGCGGCTACGAACTGGGCGTTGCCAAAATCCGGATCGTCCAGAAAGTTTCCGAAGCCACGCCTTTCCCGATCCAGCTCAAAGAGCATGGTGTGGATTTCCTGCTCGACCAGCGCCACTTGTGGATCCGCACGCCGCGCCAGGCCGCCATCCTGCGCATCCGCGCCGAAGCCATCCGCTCCGCGCGTGAGTTCATGGACTCGGAAGGCTACACGCTCACCGACGCGCCGATGTTCACTCCCGCTGCCTGCGAAGGCACCTCGACGCTGTTCGAGGTGAACTACATCGACGACCAGAAGGCCTACCTCACCCAGAGCGGGCAGCTGTACATCGAAGCCACCGCCATGGCTCTTGGCAAGGTCTATACCTTCGGCCCCACGTTTCGTGCCGAAAAATCCAAGACCCGCCGCCACCTCACCGAATTCTGGATGCTCGAGCCCGAAGCGGCCTACGCCGAACTACCCGACATGATGGATCTCGGCGAAGGTTTGGTCAGCGCAATCGTTCAGGGCGTGCTGAAGAACAAATCGCGCGAGCTCGAAACCCTCAAGCGCGACACTCAGCGCCTCGAGAAGATCAAGCCTCCCTTCCCGCGCATCACCTACGAAGAGGCCATCGCCATCCTCCAGAAAAGCGGCAATCCGGCCAAGTTTGGCGACGACTTCGGCGGTGACGAGGAGACCATTATTTCAAACAGCTTCGACCGCCCGGTCCTGGTCCATCATTACCCGGCGGCGATCAAGGCGTTCTACATGCAGCCTGACGCCGATCGCCCCGATTTGGCGCTCTCCTTCGACATGCTGGCTCCCGAGGGCTATGGCGAGATTATCGGCGGCAGCCAGCGTATTCATGAGTACGAACTCCTTGTTAAACGCCTGAAAGAAAACAACTTGCCTGCCGAGTCTTTCCAGTGGTACTTGGACCTCCGCCGCTATGGGAGCGTCCCCCACGCCGGGTTCGGCCTTGGGCTTGAGCGCACCGTCGCCTGGATCTGCGGCACCGAGCACATCCGGGAGGTCATCCCCTTTCCCCGCATGATCTATCGGGTATATCCTTAATACGGGTAGATTCCCGAGTTCCTGCAGTTCCCGCAGCTTCAACCGAACAGCACGTTCAACGCCAGGCCTGGCGCTGGCACGAGCGTTTGCGCCGAGGTCGCCTCTCCTGGCGGGTGCTGCATGCGGGCGAGTCGCGACGGACGGAGCCATCTTATGCCTCACAAAGTTCGCATTATCGGCGTACCCATGGACCTCGGCGCCAGCCGCCGCGGCGTGGACATGGGCCCTTCGGCTCTTCGCGTGGCCGGCCTGCAGTCGCGCATCAAGCATCTCGGGCTGCAGGTCGAGGATATCGGCAACATTTCCGTCAAGCAGCCCGAAGAAATGCCCTTCGGCGAAAAGCGCGCCAAGTATGTGGAGGAAATTGCCGACGCCTGCAAGGACCTGGGCATTGCCGTCCAGAAGGCTCTTGAGGAAGGCTTTCTTCCCCTGGTTCTCGGCGGGGACCATTCGATCGCTGCGGGTTCGATGAGCGGCGTGGCGGCGCATTTCCGCAAAGAGAAGAAACAGATCGGCTGTATCTGGCTCGACGCGCACAGCGACATGAACTCTCCTGAGACTTCCCCGTCCGGCAATGTGCACGGCATGCCGCTCGCCGGCATCCTCGGGTATGGTGTTCCCGAGTTGCAGGATCTGTTCGGCTACAAACCCAAAATTGAGCCGCAAAACGTGGTGCTAGTGGGCGTGCGCGATCTGGATTCCCACGAACGCAAGTTCATCAAGAAGCTAGGCGTCAAGACCTTCACCATGC
This sequence comes from Candidatus Acidiferrales bacterium, assembly GCA_963842585.1. Taxonomy (GTDB): domain Bacteria; phylum Acidobacteriota; class Terriglobia; order Acidiferrales; family UBA7541; genus Acidiferrum. The sequence continues at coordinate 701,956 of CAWJHG010000002.1, read as the reverse complement.
GGGAAATCGACGAGCGCGGCATGCGCGAAGTCATGTCGGATGCGCTGAAATACGCTATGGATGATACCGACGGAGTGGCCGTCAGTCTGGACATGGACTTCATCGATCCGAGCGACGCTCCCGGTGTCGGGACGCCGGTACGCGGGGGAGCCACCTACCGCGAAGCGCACCTGGCCATGGAGATGATCGCTGACAGCGAATCCATGGTTTCCATGGAAATTGTGGAGATAAATCCGGTGATTGATGAGCATAACCGCACCGCGCTGCTGGCCGTTGAACTCGCCCTGTCCGGGCTCGGCAAGAAAATACTCTAGGCTTTCCCCGTTCCCTTACGGATGAACTCGCGGGCATGGTCTGCCCGGCTACTTTGGCGACGCGAGAACCAAGCGATCCGCTGGGGAGGACCCGCCTTCCCTGCCCGACGACAGACAGGCAAACCCTAGCCCCCTCTTTGCTCGTGTGGTAAAGCGTGCGACCACGCTCTTCTGGCGCTCCGAGGCCATCCCCTCGCGGGGCTCCAGCGCTGGCCTGAAACTACGACTGCCTGAAGAGGCACGCTCCTCGAGCCACGCGGTACAGGGCGGTTAGTCCCGCTCCCAGAAAGCGGCCGCGGGTTTGGAAGCGGCAGCCTCTTCGTCAGAACTGGCGGCGTCCCACTCCTTGCGGGTGAGCGGGGTGACGGGAGCAAGTTTCTGCCTGGCCAGGTCCTTGTTGACGGCAGGGAGTTCCTTGGCGACCAGAGCATCGAACTCCGCCTCCACGTCCCCGAGCTCCTTTTTGAGCGAGTCGATGCGCGCAACCTGGTAGTCCGCCGGGCGCCCTTCGTAGGAGACCAGTGAGCCATACAGTTGCGTGGTCTTTTCGCGGATGCGTTCCTCCCCGGTGATCGCGCCGCCTTCCTTGGTGGCAACGATCTTTCTTCGGATGTCGTCCACTTTCGCGGAGAGTTCCTGGAGGCGCTTAGCGAGCGCGGGATCCTTCTGCAGGTTGCCGGCCCGGTCGAGCAGGGCGAGGCGGACACCGTTGATGCGGTCCACGTCGTAGCTCATGTCGCCGAGCAGATTGTAAACGCGCATGGCAGCGTCGAAATCGGCTTTGCGGTCTTCCACAGTGTACTTGGCGCGGGGATCGAGGCCGACGACCAGGGTTTCCGTGTAGACGTCCTTGCCCCGCGTGAGTTTCACGGTGTAGGTGCCGGGGACGACGCGAGGCCCAGCGGACGCTTCAAAGGCAGCGACGGCTGCGGGAGGCACACGCGGAGCCTTCAGGTGCATGGGCCAGACGACGCGGCTGATGCCACGACGATTGTTGGAGGGCAAGGTGTCAATCAGCTTGCCGTCGGCATCGAACACTTCCAACTTCATTTTGCCGAAAATGTGCCGCTTCGCCTGGTAGTAGGTGATCCAGGCGCCGCTCGGAGGATTCGGGCCGCTGAACGCCGCACTTCCTTCTGGCCATCCGCCGAACGTGTCGATGCGCTGCTCGGCGGGGCGACCAGGGAGGAAGGCGGCCTCCTTCGTCAGGAGATCGGCAGTCAAGTGGCGCAGCGGTGTGATGTCGTCGATGATCCAGATGCCGCGGCCATGGGTGGCCAGGACCAGATCAGAATCGCGAGACTGCACGACCATGTCCCGCACGGCAACGTCCGGGAATTGGTGACCCTTGTATTGCGCCCAGTGCTTGCCACCGTCCAGGGACACCCACAGGCCGAATTCGGTGCCGAGGAACAGGAGATTCGGAGAAACGGTATCTTCCTTCACGACGTGAGCGTAGCCCCGTACGCCACTGCCCGCGGTGAGGATGGGTGTCCAGGTCTTGCCGCAATCGGTGGTCTTGAAGGCGTAGGGAGTCATGTCGCCAAAGGTGTGGCGATCGAAGACCGCGTAGGCCGTGGCCGGGTCATACAGGCTGGCTTCGACCCACGAAACCCAGGAAGCCTTCGGAAGATTGGGGACGTTGCCGACGACGTTGGTCCAGTTCTTGCCGCCGTCCTGAGTCACCTGCACGTTGCCGTCATCGGTACCGACCCAGATGGTGTTACCATCGCGCGGAGATTCGCTGATGGAATAGATGGTGGTGTGCGTTTCGGCGGAGGAATTGTCCACGGTGACGCCGCCGGACTCTTCCTGCTTCTGTTTCTCCGGATCGTTGGTGGTCAGGTCTGGGGAAATGCGGTCCCAGGTCTGGCCGTGGTCGCGCGAACGGAACAGGAACTGCGCTCCGATATAGATGGTACCTTTTTCGTTCGGGCTCATGGAGATCGGGGTGTTCCAGTTGAAGCGGAGCTTGCCTTCGCCGTAGTTCGGCTGCGGCTTGATGGGACGCTTTTCGAGTGTGGCGCGATTGACGCGGGCAATTTCGCCGCCTTGCGCCTCGACGTAGGCGTAATTGTGATCCGCAGGATCGGAGAAGGCCCAGAAGCCGTCTCCCCCATAGAGATTTTCCCAGCGGCTGTTGGTGATTCCGCCGGGATATTGCGAGTCGCCGGCCCAGGAACTGTTGTCCTGCAGACCGCCATACACCTGGTAGGGATCGGCCAGGTCCGCGCTGACGTGATAGAACTGCGCGATCGGCAGGTTGCCGGCCTTCCACCAGGTGTTCGAACCGTCATAGGAGTACCACACGCCGCCGTCGTCGCCGGCGATCAGATGATTGGTATTGTCCGGATTGATCCAGATGTCGTGGAAATCGCCGTGGGCGCCGTTGGAGACGTTACTGAAGCTCTTCCCGCCATCGTCGCTGAAGATCAGGCCCAGGTCCGGCTTGAAGAGTTTATTTTCGTTCTTGGGATCCACGATCAGATTGGCAAAATAAAACGGGCGCCAGACCATCAGATTGCTCCGGTCGCGCTCCTGCCAGGTCTTGCCGCCGTCGTCCGAACGGAACAGGGCGCTGCGCGGGGATTCGATCAAAGCGTAAACCACTTTGGGATTGGAAGGAGCGACGGTAACAGCGATGCGTCCCCAGGGCTTGGCAGGCAGACCTTTCGCAGACTGGTCGTCGAGCTCGGTCCAGCTGGCTCCCCCGTCGGAGGTGCGGAAGAAGGCGCTACCGCTCGGGGCCGTTGGATTTTCGCCGCCGGAGCGGAAGGTCCAGCCCTTGCGGCGAAAGTCCCACAAACCAGCGTAGATGACCTTGGAATCCTGGGGATCCATCGAGACCATGGAGCAGCCGGTCGACAGGTTGCTGCCCTTGAGGATCTTGTTCCAGGTCTTGCCAGCGTCGGTGGTCTTGTAAAGGCCGCGGTCTTCGCTGTCGCTCCAGAGCTTGCCGGGAACACAGGCGTAAACCACGTTGCCGTCCTTCGGATCGATGAGAATTTTCGAAATGTGCTCGGAATCTTTCAGGCCGAGGTTGGTCCAGTTTTCGCCGCCGTCGGTCGAACGGTAAATACCGTCGCCGATCGAAACGCTGTTACGGGTCCAGGCTTCGCCGGTTCCGACCCAGATCGTTTTGGGAGCCTGCGGATCGATGGCGATGGCGCCGATCGATTGCACGGGCTCTTTGTCGAAGACCGGCTTGTAGGTTGTCCCGCCATTTACGGATTTCCAGACGCCGCCGCTGGCAGCGCCGATATAGACGGTGAGGCGGCCGTCTTCCTTGACGGCGGCGAGCGCCGAGACGCGTCCGCTCATGGTTGCCGAGCCGATGTTGCGGGCACCCAGGCCGGAGATGCTGTCGGAGTCAAATTTGGGCTCCTGGGCACGCGAAACCGGAGCAAGAAGAATCATTCCGGCAAGGAGAATGGCGGCGAAGCGAGCAGTTGCGGCGTTTGACATGTTCGGTTCCTCGGAATTCAGTAAGAAATTTTAGCTCGAATAAAATTGTTCCTGTGGAATGACGCGAGGGTCCCAGATTCATTTGCCGGCCGAAGCGGGTTTCGCCTCGGGTTTGCTTACCGGAACTGAGAAGCGGGAGTCGTCCAGGCTGACGTTTGTTTCGATCTTCGCTACCGTGAACCGCTGGCGATCCTCGGAACCGGTTTCATACGATTCGATGGCGAACGGAAAATACACGCCATTCACCTGCTCATAGTCGCCCAGCAGGGTTTCGTTATACTGCACTGCGCCGCGGACGGTCGATTGGGTCTCGTATTTTATTTCAAGGAAGGAATCGGCGTCGAGGTAGTAATAACGGATATCGCCATCCTTCAGGGAAAGTTTGATCTTATAGCAGTCCGTCCCCTCCACCGCGTCGTGGCCGATGAGTTCGGCCTTGTGGCCCTTCTGCTGGTAATCGACCAGCGGGCCTTCGAGATCGGCATCGAGGATCAACGATTTGGTGTCGTCCTGAGACATCAACTCCGGATCTTTGCGGCCGCCAAATGGGTTGATTTGCCATGCGGTATGGCCATCGTAGGCCTGCACCTGCGCCATCCCCTGGATGATGAGTTCTTCACGGACCTTGTCCTGGCGTTTGTTCTCCTGCACATAGACGGCCCGAAACGAGCCCTGCGAGAACTTGGAACTTACGCGCAGAGTGTTCAGAGCGTGCAGCTTGTCCAGGCCACCGCGGGCCTGCACATTCTTGGCAATGATCTCATCGACGCTCTGCGAGCGAGCCCCGGCGGACCAAAACAGTGTGGCGGCGAGGGCGATCCAAAAATATCGTCTCATTTTTCCAGGCTCCTTCCCTGCCAAGGGTTACGACTCCCCCCGGAGGAAACATTCATGCTACGAGCAGGGTCTTCAGGCTTCAAACGGCGCAACCAGCGGGATATAAATTACGGCTTCTTGGACCAGTTTGCCGCCTCTTTGTTAACAAACTCTGCCCCAAATGCCAAGTGCTTTTCGGATGACCTTGCTGTGGAGGTCGGGGCACCCTTCTGGTGCCGTTGTTGCTTCGGAAACTCGTGTCAGACTCCTTCGCCAATCGCACGCTTTTTGTCTTATAACTGAGAACGGATTATTGCCCATCGGCCCCAGCCCGACAGGAAAGACCCGTGACCCCAGAACAGAAGAAACGATTGCGTGTAGGAGTGCTTTTTGGAGGCCGCTCCGGCGAGCATGAAGTCTCGCTGGTTTCGGCGGCATCGGTGATGCGCGGTTTGGACCCCGACAAGTATGAGGCCGTTCCAATCGGCATCACCAAGGATGGCCACTGGCTGATCGGCGAAGGCGCTGTGAAAATGCTGCCGGACGTGCTAAAGGGCGGGCGGCGCGTGATGCTGACGGCTGACCCGACCGAAGCGGCACTGGTGCCGCTCGATCGGGGCGCTGGCGCGCAGCGGCTGGATGTGATCTTCCCGGTGATGCACGGAACCTTTGGGGAGGATGGAACGATCCAGGGCCTGCTGGACCTTGCCGGCTTGCCGTATGTGGGTGCTGGTGTGCTTGGCTCCGCGGTAGGCATGGATAAGGACGTCGCCAAGCGGCTGTGCGAGGCGGCAGGAATTCCCGTTGTGCCCTGGGTAACCGTCGAACGCTGGCGCTGGGAAAAAGACCGGCAAACGGTTCAGGCGGAAATTGAGGCGAAATTCTCCTATCCCGTTTTTGTAAAGCCGGCCACGCTGGGTTCCTCGGTGGGAATGACCAAGGCGCATAGCGCCGCCGAGCTGGGGCCGGCGCTCGATCTCGGATGCGAATTCGGGATGAAGATTCTGGTGGAGAAGGCAGTCACGGCGCGGGAGATTGAAGTCTCCGTCCTCGGCAATTATGAACCGAAGGCTTCCGTGCCCGGCGAGATCGTGCCGCACCGGGAATTCTACGACTACACCGCGAAATATCTGGAGGAAGGGACCCAACTGGTGATTCCAGCGGAACTGAAGCCCCCTCAAGTGCAGAAGATCCAAACCCTGGCAGTCGCCGCGTTCCGGACGCTTGAGCTGTCGGGCATGGCGAGAGTGGATTTCTTTCTTGAGAAGAAGGGCAGCAAGCTGTACTTGAACGAAGTGAACACGATTCCAGGTTTCACTTCCATCAGCATGTATCCGAAATTGTGGGAAGCGAGCGGGATTCCGTTCCGGGATCTGATCGACAAGTTGATTGAACTTGCGTTCGAGATGCACAAGGAAAAAGCGCGCACCAAATACGCCATAGAAGTACCGGAAGGCTCCGGGGGCGCGCTGTCCAACTGAAAACAGACGAGTCTGCCTGCCTGAAATTTCCCGATGGCACGCAGCCCTGGCCTCTTTCGGGAACTTCCGAGCAAGGCGCGGCGTCCAATCGAAGAGAAGGTTTGCGAGGCGGCAGTTCTCCTGATAGAGTTTTTCTGCCGGCCTGTGCAAAAGGCATGCCGGAAAATCTGGCCTGCGTCCGAAAGGCATGATGTCGCTACTCGAACCACCCCCGGAGAAGAACGACAAGTCCCGTGTCCTGGCTTTCACGATTGTGGCCCTGGTCATGGCCTTGGCCGTCGTGTTGTGGTTCACCTTCCGGTACTACCCGGAAAAGAAGGCCACCGCCCAATTTTTTGATGCTCTGCTGGCCGGAGACACGGACAAAGCCTACGCGCTCTGGAAACCGACGGCAAGTTACCGGAAGGACGATTTTCTGGCCGATTGGGGACCTGCAGGGTACTACGGGCCGATCAAGAGCTACAAAATCATGGGCGCAACAGCGCCCAACAAGAGCGATTCCATTGCCGTCAACGTCGCGCTGAGCCCGTATTCCCCCCTCCCGGGATCTTCCGACGCCGAAAAAAGCAGCAAGACACGCGTCGTGACTCTATGGGTTTCTCCCGCCGATAAATCGTTCAGCTTCCCGCCCTAAACCGGGCGGTCAGAGAATTCCGGATTCGACTATATTTGAACTTCATCGAGCGCCGCAGCCAGTTCTGCCGGACTGACGCTGGCCGTCCCGAGTTTACCGACAACCACTCCAGCGGCGATATTGGCAAGGTGAGCGGCAGCTGGCAGCGCCGCACCAGCGGCGACTGCCAGCGACAGCACGCTCAAGACCGTGTCTCCCGCCCCGGTGACGTCAAAGACCTGTCGGCCCTTGGCGCCGCGTTCGACGCCAGGCCGCCCCAGCCGTGCATAGGTCACCTCAAAGCTGGTTGCGGGAATATTCAGTGGACGCGGCGTGGCTTCTTCAAAAAGGCTCATGCCCTGCTCACCCCGGGTAATCAACACGGCGGAACATCCAAAGCGGGCCAGCAGGTCACGGCCCGCTTCCTCAACTGATTTTTCGTCGCCAAGCGAGCGGGTAACATAGAAGCCAGCTTCTTTCGTATTGCACACCACCGCCCGCGCCCCGCCGTAGGTAAGGAGCCGGGAGGTCTTCGGCTTGACGAAAACGGGAACCTCGAACTTGTGGCAGGCGTGCAAGATGCGCTCGGCAAATCCATCCGTGATCAGACCCTTGTCATAGTCGGAGAGAATCAACGCGCCGACGGTTCTCAGCGAGGTCAAGAGCAGGCGAAAGAGCTTCTCTTCCGCCTCCGGAGTCAGCGGGTCACGACGCTCGTGGTCAAGGCGAACGATCTGCTGGTGCCGGGCGATAACGCGCGTCTTGACCGTGGTGATCCGTCCGGGATCCGGGAGCACGCCTTTGTCCCCGATTCGGGCATGGCGAAGGCAGGCCCGGAGGGCGACGCCGGCCGGGTCATCGACGGCCTGGTTCTGTGCGCTCCGCCGGCCACCCAGCACCCCAAAGAGTTGCACCTGGGCTCCCAGTGCAGCAAGGTTGGCCGCAACATTTCCAGCACCGCCGAGACGATCACTCTCGGAAACAAAATCCACCACGGGAACGGCAGCTTCCGGCGATAGGCGGCTGGCAGCCCCCCAGAGGTAACGGTCCAGCATCAGATCGCCGAGCACAGCCACACGGACTTTACGGAATTGAGGCAGCAGTCGCTTCAAGCGAGGGATGACACTGGAGAATTCCGATTTCATGGTCGGGCCTTCCGGATCACTCAGTCGCTCGAGTGGCTTCCTCGGGCAGCAGCACGAGAATTTCGTCCCGGACAGGATAAATGAGCTTGCAGGCATCGCACTTTAAGCCGCTATTGTCCGGGAGTGGGCGGATGGGTTTCTTGCACACCGGGCAGGCAAGAATGGCGAGAAGGTCGTCGGGAATCAGCATGGTGCGCTCCAAGGTTCGAAAAATCACTGTAGCAGACAACGGCCCGCCACGGCCAGTCGCGCGTGCCACAGTCCCGGGCGGAGCTCGCATGCGCGGAATCGGGCGGCCGCCGGCTGTTTAGAAGAAGGCCGCAAGCGCACCTCGATCCTCAGGGCTGGAGCTATACTCGCGGTGGGCCGGACAGGGCCGACGGGAGCTCCTCGCGGAAAGAGGGGAGTGCCGCGGCCTCCCCAATCCTGAAATCGAGGTATCGTGGCATGAGGAAATTATCCCCACTGCTCATTTTCATTTTGACCTTTGTGCCAGCTCCTTCGAGCCGTGCACAGAACCCCACCGCCGCCGAGCTGCGCGAAATTGCGGCGGAAAATGAGGTCAAGCGAGAGGAATTGCTCAATCTCGAAACGGAAATGGCGCGCGCACTGCAGTGGAATACCGGGGCCATCTTCCGCAGGGTGTACGGGGAGGATTTTGTGGGCATCCTGCCCTCGGGGCAAATCGTCGACAAGGCCGAGTGGATCTCTTCGGTCGAACACTCGGGGATTAGATACAGCTCCTTTATTGCCACGGATGTCCGGATACGGATGTTCGAGGACACGGCCGTGGTCACCTGCCTGTGGAGTTCTCGAGGATCGCTCGACGGACATCCTTTTTCCCGGCAGTTCCGTGTCACGCACGTGTATGTCTACGGACAAAGAGGCTGGCAGGCCGTGGCCAGCCAGGAGACGCTGCTGCCCGGTTAAATCGGTTCCCCGGTGCCGGACCAAGTCTGAGTTGCGGACCGGCTTAAACTCGAAGAGAATGACAGGCTGAGGTGACTATGAATCGCAGGCCGATGGTTTTGTGTTCGTTGGTATTGCTGAGCGCCGCTTTGACATATGGACAGAGTGCTCCATCCGTGAAGGAACCGGTCCTGCCCTATATCCCCAGCCTGGACTTGGCCTCGATGGACAAGACGGCGGACCCGTGCGTGAATTTTTACCAATATTCCTGCGGCGGCTGGAAGAAAAACAATCCGATACCGGCAGACCAGACCTCCTGGAGCGTTTACGGGAAGCTCTATCAGGACAATCTGGTGTTTTTGAGGGGCATTCTTGAACAAGCCGCGGCGAGCGGCGGTCAACGCGACAAAGTCACCGAGGAAATCGGAGATTTCTACGCGGCCTGCATGGATGAGGCGGCGGTAGAAAAGCAGGGAGCTACGCCGGTGCGCGGCTATCTCGAGGCCATCGGGAAGCTGAAATCAGCGCAGGAGATTTCGCCGCTTGCAGCGGAGCTGCAGCAGGTCTACGGGCGATCGGTGCTGTTCGGGGCGGGATCGACGCAGGACCCGGATGATTCCGAAAAAATGATCGCGGAAGTAGACCAGGGCGGCTTGGGGCTGCCCGACCGGGACTACTACACCAAAGACGATACCAAGACCAAAGAGACGCGGGCGCATTACCTTTTGCACGTCCAAAAACTGTTCGAGTTGATGGGAGAGAATCCCGAAACAGCCAAAAAAGATGCCGAGACGGTGATGCGATTGGAGACCGCGCTGGCGAAAGCCTCGTTGACCCGCGTGGATCGGCGCGACCCCTACAAACTGAAGCACAAAATGACCCCGGCGGAATTGCGGGAATTGGCCCCTAATTTTGATTGGACTGCCTATTACACCACCGCCCGGTATCCGGCTTTCCAGACCGTGAACGTGACCGCTCCTGAATTTTTCAAGGAAGTGAATTCCCTGCTGGCGAGCGAGCCCATCGACAACTGGAAGACCTACCTGCGTTTCCACGTCGTGGATTCCGCATCCCCGTACTTGTCAACGGCGTTTGTGGATGAGAATTTCGACTTTTACCGGAAATACCTGAGAGGAGTAAAGGAGCAACAGCCCCGCTGGAAACGCTGCGTCAGCTATACGGATCGCGAACTCGGCGAAGCGCTCGGGCAGGTATACGTGGCCAAGGTATTTTCTCCGGAGCTGAAACAGAGCACCGTGGACATGGTAAAGCGCATCGAGGACTCCATGGCTTTGAGAATCCAGCAACTGGACTGGATGAGCCCGGAAACCAAGGAACAGGCGCTCGAGAAGCTTCACGGCATACGCAACAAGATCGGTTATCCGGACAAATGGAGGGACTACAGCAGTATCACCATCTCGCGGACTGATTTTGCCGGAAATATGGCCCGGTCTGCGCAGTTCGAGCATCGCCGTGATGTGAACAAGATCGGCAAGCCGGTCGATCGCGGTGAGTGGGACATGAGCCCGCCCACCGTAAATGCTTATTACAATCCGCAGATGAACGACATCAACTTTCCGGCTGGCGTGCTGCAGCCGCCTCTCTATGATGCGAAAATGGATGCGGCGCCGAACTATGGAAATACCGGCGGAACGATTGGCCACGAGTTGACGCATGGCTTCGACGATGAAGGCAGCCAGTACGATGCCCTGGGAAACCTGAAGAATTGGTGGACCAAGACAGACCGCGAGAAGTTCGATGCACGAACCAAATGCGTGCAGGATCAGTACGCCGACTACATCGTTGTGGACGACATCCACATCAACAGCAAACTCACACTCGGCGAGGACGTAGCGGACCTCGGTGGGGAAATTCTGGCTTACATGGCCTGGCAGGATGCGACCAAGGGGGAATCCCTCGCGCCGCGCGATGGCCTCACGCCGGAACAACGGTTCTTCGTTGGTTTTGCCCAGTGGGCCTGCAGCAATGAGCGGCCGGAAGACCTGCGGGTGCGGGCAGCGACCGATCCTCACTCCCCGGGGGAATACCGCATCAACGGAGTGGTCGTGAACATGCCGGAATTTGCCAAGGCCTTTGCCTGCAAGGCGGGCCAGCCGATGACTAAGCCGGCGGAAAAAGTCTGCAAGGTCTGGTAGCAGCCGAGCCTAGCTTCCCTCGGACCGACAGCCACCGGCCGGTTGCTATGCCGGAACGGTGGACGACAGCGGAATGCAGCCCTCGATGCACGTCCCCGCGCCAGGGCGGGAGTGAATGAATAGCTCCCCGCCGAGACTTCGCAAGCGCTCTTCCATGCTGAGTAGCCCGAGTCCCTGGGAAAAATCGGCAGCTTGCGAATCAAATCCGGCCCCCTGATCGGAAATCCGCAGACGCAAGGAGCCGGAGTCCTCATCGAGTTGGACCAGGGCGCGACGCATGCCGCTGTGTTTCTGCACGTTGCGGATCGCTTCCTGGGCAACCCGGAACAGGCAGAGAGCTACTTCGGTTCGCGGCTTTTCCGACAAGGGTGCAGACACGAACTCAATTTCCATGGAATTGCGGGCGGCGAAGTCCTTGCAGAAATTGGACAAGGACGGTACCAGGCCGAGAAGATCGACCTGCGAAGGGTGCAGGCGCCTCGACACGTTGTGGACGTCGGAAGTGATTTCACTCGCAGCCTTCACGAGCGATTCCAGTTGTTGGGTGAGCGAGGACTTGAGCTTCATCGAAGCCTGCTTCAGTTGTTCAAGGTCGATGCTGAGCAGGGCCAACCGCTGGCCTGCGTCGTCATGGAGGTCGCGGGCGATGCGGGCTCGTTCTTCTTCCTGCGCGCGGGCCAGTCGGCTCCGCAAGGCGACCAGCTTTTCCTCCGAACGCTTGCGCTCGGTGATGTCCTGGTAGATGGCAAAAGCGCCCACAAAAGAGTCGCCCGAGAAGACTTTCACTCCGTAAAGATCGACGTCGATAAGCGCACCATCTTTGCGGCGGCGGCGCGCCGTGGTCTGAACGATCCCGCCTTTCTGAACCGCGGCGGAAAGGAGCGCTGCTTCCTCCCGGTCGTGAGGGGCAATGACGTCGTCAAGATTCCTGCCCTGGATTTCGGCCTGGGTATAATGAAACATCTGTTCGAAGGCGGGGTTGCAAAAGCGGACCAGCTGATTTTGGTCTTTAATGACAATTCCCAAGGGAACGTTGGAGATCAGCGCATCCATATACATGGCATGCTCTTTTAGTTCCTGCTGTACGCGCATGGCGGCCGTGATATCGAGGGCCGAGGCCAAGATGGCGGGTTTGCCGTCGAATTCCGTGAGCGCGGCGGAAAAGTCCAGCCAGCGTTTTTCTCCGTTCTTCGAAATAATGGCGAACTGATAACGCGATGGTACGGGTTCGCCCCGCAAGCGCGCTGCAGCACGGGCCATATTTTCGGCTCGGATCGTGGGGTCGATCAGATCCCAGGGATCCATGGCCAGGATTTCTCCTCGTGAGTAGCCCGTCAGCCGTTCAAATTCCTTGTTGAAGTAAACGAAGCGTTTGTCCTGGAGCATCCAGATGGCCGACGTTACTGTATCGGCGACCAGACGGAATTTCTGCTCGCTTTCCCGGAGTGCGCGCTCGATCTGAAGGCGTTCGGTAATATCTTCGCCCGCAGCCAAAGCACAGGGCTCGCCATTGATCTCAATCACCTCGACGGAATAAAGGGCATGCAGGACACGGCCAGACTTGGTGCGCAGGCGCACTTCGCGGTCGGTGACTTTCATGCGCTTCAGCGAATCGGCCATGATGCCCGCAAAATCAGCACTGTCCGCCCACATTCCGACATCCAGGACCGACTTTCCAAGAAGCTGCTCCCGGGAGTACCCGCTCTGCCGCTCAAAGCTCGCGTTTGCGTCGATAAACCGGCCATCGCGCAAAGAGGTGATGGTCATGGCATGCGGGCTGGCCCGGAACGCGGTTGAGAATTTCGCTTCCGAGAGCCGCAAGGCTTCTTCTGCGCGGTATCGTTCAGTGACATCGTGGGCCATCCCGCGAATGACCGGAAACGGGACGCCCTCGCGTCGCAAGGTGGAGGTGTATTCCCAAATGCGCTCTTCGCCGTTGCGCGTTGCCACGACCATGGTCCCTGTCGCGATGCCCTTGTCCTGAACTCTTTTGACGAAGTTCTGATACAGCGGGCGAAACTTAGGCGCCAGCAAGTCCTGGATTTTCATCTGCAGGACCTCTTCTACCGTGTAGCCGAGCCGCCGGCAGGGGGCCTTGTTGATGCTGATGATTTTTCCGTTGAGGTCATGGGTGCCCAGGAGATCTTCGCTGTGCTCCACGAGATCCCGATAACGACTCTCGCTTTCGCGCAGATCCGCCAAAGTTCTGTTTCGCTCGGTGAGGTCGACAAAACTGACCAGATACAGGTCATCCACGAGCGAAAGATGAAACTCGATTTCGCGGTAGGACCTGTCTTTACAGCAAACCCTGGCTTCCATTGTCAGTTTCCCGGCAGTGCCGAGGTTCACTCGCTTGACCAGTTCTTGCCACTGCAGCAGAACAGAATTCCGGTAATCGGGATCGGGATAGGCGAGCGGCCACCAGTCCGCAACTTGGCGAATGTCTTCGATGGTGTAGCCGAAAAGACTGGTGAACTCCTCGTTGACGAGTTCGACGACCTCACGCTCTCCCTTTGACACGACCATGGCGACCGGGCTGCTGAGAACGATCTGGCGGCTGAGCTCTTCACTGCGGCGGAGGCTTTCTTCGACCTTTTCGTGATCCTGAATTTCGAGCTGCAGAGAGGCCTTGTCCACGACCAGATCCAGGCGGTGCCGTTCACTGACCTCCAACTCCGAGGCGGTGTACTGATGACGTTCGACGAGCAACAGGATCATGCCGGCGCAGATGCCACAGGTATCGATTAGATCGAAAAAGAGAAGTTTCGACTCGGCAAACAATTCCAGATTCGCGACGCGGGTCAACGCCACAGGGAAATAGATGTTCCACTGAGCACTGAGAACCTCGCTGAAACGAATGAAGTAGAGCATCTGATCAAAAGCATAAGAAAGGCAGAAAATCCCGGTGATGACAGCCGCATAGGAGCGGTTGTCCCGGAATTGTTGCCAAAATACCACGCAGCAGAAGGACAACGCGATGGCCATGGTCAATGTGCGAGGAATATTGCGTACTGCAAAACTGGCCAGGGGAGTCGTGCGCAAGGCAAGACCGGCGGCAAAGCAGACCAGGGTCGTGAAACCGGCGAAGCCAATACCCATCCAGAACCATCTGCGAGAGGGCTTCTCGGGGCTGCGCAAACTCAGGCCGCCAAAGACCAGCAGGACGGGCTGAAGAAATCCGGAGAGGAGCAGAACCAGAATTGCGGCGATTTTGCGCACCGACCAATCGTGGCCGAGGCGCAAAGAGATTGCCGCCGAAGCCAGAAAAACGGCGCTGGCCGTCCAGGCCCAGGCCCACCAGCGAAGGAGCTCGAACCGCTGCAGGCGGCGATAGAAAGCCCAAAGCAGACTCACCAGAAACGCTGTGAGAAGCAGTTGAATGACCAGGGAGAGATTGAGGGTATCAGAGGCGTTCAACATCGTTCGGTGGCCTGAAAAGTCCTCGGACTCCTCCTTCTAAGAATAGGAATGCTCTGGGCGGTGTGGATTTGAGAAGTTTAACCTTATTCGCGGTCTACGGGTACCCTTGTTCTTGACATGGCCACAGCCATCAGCAAGGCCAGGACAGGGTCGGCAGGATGTCGATGGCGGAGGGAGGTGTGGGCAAGATAGAAAGTCAGCGGGAAAATGAGAGGGAACGATGCCACAGGGAACAGCAAGACAGACCGCCACAAAAAGAGCCGCAAGAGCCCCAGGACGGTACCGAGTAAGGTCAGCGCGTTCCAAATCAGAATCATTCGCACCAGCAGCACGTCGGTTTGCAGGAAATCGCGGGCAGGAGACTCCGTTCCAAGCCAGGTGCTGACCATCCGTCTGCCGACAAGCTGCGCGTACAGGGCAGGGTGAGTGGAAACAAAATGCAAGCCCTTCCGCCATTTCTCGTCCAGGAACGCAACCTCCCCCTCCTCGGCATACAGGTGGACTTGTTCATAGCGCGTGATGCGATTTACCTCACGGGAGTGTTCATCAAAGATCTCATTGTTGCCGGACCAGAATTCGTACTTGAAATTGGAGCGTAAAGGAATGAACCGGTGGAACCGCGCCTCGTTGCGGGCCACCCAGGGCAGGCAGGTCAGCAGAATCACACCGAGCGTGAGCAGTGTTCGACGAAGCTCTAACCCGCGACTGGCCCGCTCCCGGTACACGGCCCATCCAAGGAGAAAAGGCAAAAGCGCCCCGAGAGCGGGATTGGTGAGCAAGGAGAAGCCCCACAGGAGGCCGTACAGCAGGAACTCGCGGCGGCGGGAACAATCCCGTAAACGGATCGTGGCCCAGAGCAGTAGAGCGGCCAGCAGGGCGGAGAGTGAGGTATCCCAGACCCATTCAAAAGGCAGGATGATTCCGCTCGGGAAGACCGCCCAGAGCCATGCGGCGAGCAGGGCGGTCCGGTGGTCCGCAATTCGTTTTCCGACAGAAAAGAGCGGAATACATGCCAGGGCGGAAAAAACAGAATTCAAGAAAGCCGTTGCGAGAAACGACCGCAAGGTGAAAGCGCCGAACAGCTTAAAAATGCCGGCAACCAGCAGTGGATAAACCGGGGCAAGCCAAGCGGTCGGGCCAGTGGGTTGGCGGAACAGGCAGCAAAAACCTTGCCCTTGGGCCAGGGCGAAGGCAACGTTACCCACCTCATTCTGAAAAGGAACCTCGGCGAGCACCGCTGCCGGTATCAGGTAAGCCTTGTAAACGAGGAACGCGAGACGAAGCAGCATCGCCACGGCGGCAATGAACCAGGCCGATCTGAGCAGCCGAACGACTTTCTCGAGCATAGGAGAGAGAAGCATACAGCGAATACAAACAAATCCGGGAAGAAAGCAGATCGCTCGGGGAGAGTGAATCCGTCGGGTTCCGGCGGGAAGCTGGTCAGTCCATGCAAAGCTGTGCGAGCGTGCTGCTGGGCCAAAAGTATGACAAAATATGAGCGTTCCGCCCGACAGGAAGCAAAATCCAGAAAGGAAATAAGACATGGCAAGGAAGACGAGTTTGATATTGTGTGCCCTTCTTGGGATCGCGCTGATCGTGGCCGGTTGCGGAAATGCGCAAAAAGAGGCCACAGATGCTGCCATTAATGCGGCCCAGGCGGCTATCAATGCCGCGCAGGATCAGGCGGCTAAGTACGTTCCGGATCAGCTGCAGACAGCCCAGGCGGCACTGCAAAACGCAAAGGATGCGCTTGCCAAGGGGGATTATCAGGCGGCATTAACAGCGGCACAGGACGCGGCCAGCAAAGCGAAGGATCTGGCTGCCGCGGCGGCAGCAAAGCAGGAAGAATGGACCAAGGGCTGGGGGAACCTGAGCAGTTCCATGCCCAAGTCACTGGATGAAGTGAAAGCGAAGCTGGATGCCTACTCGAAAGGCACGCACATGCCCGCAGGGATGGACAAGGCCAAGCTGGCGGATGCCAAGACCGAGTACGCTCAATTGCAGCAAGGCTTTGCGGATGCCTCGGCAGCAGCGACCCAAGGCAACGTGGGAGACGCTTTCAAGAAAGCCTCGGCCCTCAAAGAGGGACTCGCAAAGTTGATGGAGTTGCTGGGCATTAAGTCCTAAGCAATCAGGACACACGAGAAAAAGGGCGCCGCAGCTGGCGCCCTTTTCTTGTTTCCGCACTGCCCAGAGTCAGAAGGACTCCACCCGCCACATCAATCGCCCCGAAAATGAAGTCTTTCTCGTAAGGTCCAGTCCCCAGAGTGCCAAAACCTGCGATCCCTGATAGACGCGCTCGAACCCGCCTTCCGACTCCGAGACCGTGTCAATGGGAGCCACCCAGAATTCCTCGCTACCCGGCGCGTGCAACGTGACACGCAAGTGTTGCCAGCCATCTTCCATCCGCAGCAGCGGCCCGGGCACGGTGCCAGAAAATCGCAAATTCCGGCGGCCCCCAGGGGTCTCGAAAAAGCGATCCGCGTCGGAGGGAGCGAGGAGATTGACGACCGATTCGACTCCGCAGCGCAGCGCGCTGTTTAGCGGCGCCGACGCAGTGAAGGAGAAGTCGCAACTGACCTCGAAACCCTGCGGCGCCGGACCGAACAGAAAACGTTTTGTGATAGTGAGGCGGGACGGATTCGCCGGGTCGGCAGACAATTCGGGAAAAGCCCGCTCAAGAACGAGGTCGGCACTGCTAGCCGCTGAATGTTGAATCGCAAATGTGCCGCAGGCGACTTCCGCGAGTTCGCCCAGTTGCAGGGTCTCGAACTCGGCGCAAGTTCGTGCCGGGTCAAAGACCAACAAGCGAAAGGAGTGGCGCGCAAAACGGTCGTAGCGCAGGAATCGATCGAGGTTCGGCTCCTTAACCCGGACCTGGTCGTGGATCGAAACAGCAACACCGGGCTCCGGTGCTGCTGCGGCTGCCTCCCGCAGGCGCGAGTGATAGGCCTCCGGGCGGCGCTGCAGGGAGTTGATGAGCGTTGCCGAGCGCGGCCGAAAATCGAGCGCGCACACGGTCGCACCGTCCGTGGGCTTGAGCAACGCCTGATATTCGGGAGCGGAGAACAACAGCTCGGAATCGCCATCGGCGTCGTAATCGAGAAACTCGACGCGCGGGTTCGTACCTGCGGGGGACAGTTGGTCGACCAGCGATTCCGCACGCACCAGGTTGCGCCAGATTTCGGTGCGCAGATGGGGGGCGTACAGACCGCCGAAGACACCGTGCCAGTAAGCATCGTTTCCCTGGCCCCTCAGCAATTGATCGCGCGCCTCCAGCACCTGGGCGGAATGTTCCGGGCTGGAACGGCGGGGGGGGACGGACGCGACACAGGCCGAAACCCGGAGCATTTTCTTGTGAAGCAGATTCGATTCCGCATACTTGCGGAAAAATCCCCGCCAGCCGCTGCCGCGGAGGAAGGTGAGGAGGTCTGGCCGGCCGGAAAATTCCTTGTGCAAACCGTACAATCGTAATCGCGTGGCCGTTGGGAGCACCCACTCCATCATTTCCTCGTAGGAGGAAGTGGGAAGGTCGGCGCGGCCGAGCGGGACATGAGATTCAATGCACTCCCCTGGCGTGATTGTTTTCAGCCAGGCAGAGTTATCCTCAAGAGCGGTGAAAAAATTCTCCAGCCAGCCATCGGCGTAACAATGTTCAAAAGTTCCCGGCCAAACTCCGAATTTTTCCATGTCGTCGCCGAACGCAGCCGCGCCACCGGGATGCGCGAGCGCGGCACTCTTGAAGTAGGCGATGGATTCCTCGACCTTGCGGAACGGGATGAGGTAACGCAGCTCTTTCAATCCCGGGAATAGCCAGACGGACTTGCCGCAATCTTCTGCGATGTAGGGTCCGTAAAGTTCCTGAGGTTCAAATCCGGCAGCGAGGAACGGGAGATCATCGACCAGCGTGTAGTTCACATTGGCCGCTGCCAGCGAAGAAGGAAGTTGCGGTTCCCAGACACGCTCGGCAAGCCAGGCCCCGGTCGGACGCTTCCCGAAATGTTTTTCGACGTAGTCGGCGAGCCGGGCGATTTGTTCGATCCGGTCGGTCTCGGGAATCGAGATCAGAATGGGTTCATAAAAACCACCCCCCATGATCTCCACCTGGCCGGAGGAAACCATGGCGCGCAGGCGCGCGAAATAATCTGGGTGGTGCTTCTCTATCCAGAGCAGCAGCGGTCCGGAGTAGTGCAGGGCCAGGTGAATGCTGGGGTGCTTTTCCAGCAGGGAGAGGAAGGCATCGTAGGAGTGGTTAAAACACTCCTCAAAAACATGTTCGAAATTACCGGCAGGCTGGTGGGCGTGGATAATGAGGACCACGTGAAAAGAAGGCACGTTCTGAGTCAGGGAGCTCACGTTTTATGATAACCCGAGAAGTGGAAAGACACGCAGTCGCCGGACCGGGCAGAGACCGGGCCCCCTACTTGGTTCGTGCGCGAACGAGCAGCCAGTCGGCAATCATGCGCATGGCCTCGGGAGACATGGTCTCCTCAATGGCGGCATATTCGGTGGGCGAGCCCGTATAGGAGTGCTGAAACAGGTGGTTGAGTTCAGGAAGTTGGTGGGAATCGACATGGGAATTACCCGCATCCGTCAAAGCCTTTTGTACCAGGGGCAGATTGATCTTGGGAGGCACCTGCAGGTCTTTTTCGCCGTAAAGAACAAGAACGGGGCATTTTACCTTCTGCAAACTGGGAATCGGGTCATAGTCAAGAAAGAAGCGAAACCATGGAGAAGTCATCATGCGCAACTGGGATTCGAGCGCGGCCGGAGGCAGCGCAGAGTCGAGCCCGCTCTCCTTAACCAAACCGGCGAGCTTCTCCGCCACAACGGCGGGATCCTTCTCCGTGCGCGCCAGATCGTAAGCTGCTTTATCGAAGTTCAGGCTGGTGAGAACCTGCGCGTCGCTGAGACCCCCAGCGCGGGAGATCAGATCGGATTGGTTGAGGAGCGTGTCTTCTCCCTTCGTGCCGGGCGCTGCCAAGAGAACAATCCATGGAATTTTCTCGGAGTGCGCGGCGAGGAACGGAGCAATCATGGCTCCCTCACTGTGTCCGACCAGACCGATTTTCCGGGGGTCGACCTCCTTTCGCGACTTCAGATAGGCGACTGCGGACTCGGCATCGCCGGCCAGGTCCAAGGTGGTAGCCGTCTCGGCCGATCCCGTGCTGTCGCCTACGCCGCGTTTATCGTAGCGCAGCACGGCAATTCCCTTGCGGGTCAGGAAGTCCGAGAGCACCAGAAACGGTTTGTGATTGGCGAGAGATTCATCGCGATTCTGCGGCCCCGAGCCGGCGATGAGCACGACGGCGGCAAACGGTCCAGGCCCTTTCGGCAACGTGAGGGTTCCCGCGAGCGTCACGCCCGCAGCTGCGTTCGGGAAAGAGACATCTTCTTCGAGGTAGGGATAGGGTTTAACCGGGGTTTGTGGCCGGCGCAGTTCCAAGGGCTGGTCAGAACGCTTGAAGTCGATCTTCTCTTTGATTTCGCTCTGCGACCACACTCCGTTGATGCTGTTTTTCGCAGCGTTGAGTGTTCCGTCGAAGGTGCCGGCGAGTGCGGGAATCTCGAAGTGAACTGCGGACTCCTTTTGGGAAACGTTGATGGCCGGAAGGCCGCTGACGGACTGATCCAGGCTGTCGAGCGCAGCGATTAGCTGGCCTTCCGGATCGTGAGAAACATGCAGCTGCCAACGAAGTCGCATGCCGTGGTCTTCGAGCGCACCTTGCCAGAGGCCTTCCGCCGGGAAGTGCGCGTCGTCCGGTTTGTGCGAGGCAGGTTCGCGATGGAAAAGCAGCGGCAGGGACGCGCTCCCCTGCGACCACCGGCCGTCGATGTTTGCCTGGTCAGTGGAAACCTTGCCCTCAAAGCGCGCCCCAACCGAGCCGACTTCGAACCTGAGGGTCCCGGAATTCAGTGAGACCGAACTCGTTTCGATAGCGAATACGGCCTGCTCCAGGCTGTCCAGGGTGGCATGCAGGGCCCCGACGGAGTTACGGGAGAGGTGCAGCACGATGTGGAGCTTGGCCTCGCCCGCCTCCAGCGTGCCGGTGTAGGTTCCTTCGAGGGGGGGCGCTTGGGCGAACAGGGGGAACGTCAGGGGAAAAAGAGTCCACGCCAGCAGAGCCGCGCAAGTCTTGAGAAAACGCAATGAAAACTCCCTGAAACACAATCGCAACCGCAGCAGATTGGATGAGCCATGCGGGGAAAAGGCCGCCCGGAAAAAAAGGGGCGCGGCGGACAGCGCGTGGACCGGAGCTACTTCTTTTCGTACCACTCGGCATTTATGGCCGTGAATTTCTGCCATTTTTCCGGCAGATCTTCCAAGGCAAAGATAGCCGTAACCGGGCATACCGGAACGCAGGCCCCGCAGTCGATGCACTCCACCGGACTGATATACAACATGGTCTCGGCGGCAAAGGCTTGTTCATCCTTGCGGGGATGAATGCAATCCACGGGGCAAACATCAACACAGGCGGTATCCTTGGTGTTGATACAGGGTTCGGCAATCACGTAAGCCATTCAGAATCTCCTTTAAATCGGCAGCGAACCGGGATCAAGAAGCCGCTCCTTAGCAGCACCGTCCGAAGATACCACGCCACTGCCAGGTCACGACCAGCTGTAATTTATTTTACGTGGGACCTCGAAGATTCTCAACCCGGGCAGGGGCAGTAGAATGAGGGAGAACGGGAAGCGGTACAGAAGCTGGTGCAGGCTGGACCGCGGTTTGTGGCATGGCTGGTGGTCGTCACCGCACCGACGAGGACTTGAGGATAAAGTGAATTGTGGACAGGGTGGGTGAGAGGGGGCACTGCATGCTCGATCTGAAGGGAAACACGATTACCTATTATGGCCATAGCACTTTTGGCCTGACCACGCCCGGCGGCCAGGTGGCGCTCATCGATCCGTGGGTCATGACCAATCCACGATGCCCCGAGGCGCTGAAGAAAATGGGTCGGCTGGATGCCATCTTCTTGACCCATGGACACAGCGACCATTTGGGGGATCTGCTGGCCCTGGCTAAGCAATTCCGGCCCAAGGTGGTCTCCACTTTTGAGACCCATCTCTGGCTGGAGACCAAGGGAACCGGTGCCGAAGGCGCGCCCGGGAACAAGGGTGGGTCGCAAAGGGTGGGCGATTTCGAGATCACCATGACCCATGCGTTTCATTCCAATTCCATCGATGACAACGGCCAGAGGATTTATGGCGGGGAAGCCGGCGGCTACATCGTGAGATTACCGGGCGGGGTAAACGTCTATCACGCGGGAGACACGGCCCTGTTCGGCGACATGAAACTCATTGGGGAAATGTATAAGCCCGATGTGGTGTGCCTGCCCATCGGGGACGTTTACACCATGGGGCCTCGCGAAGCGGCTGTCGCCATCCGACTGCTCAGTGCCAGACACGTGATCCCGATGCACTACGCAACTTTTCCGGCGCTGACGGGCACGCCCGAAGCACTCCGGGAGGAATCGAAGGATATCCCTGGACTACAGATTCACGTCTTGCAACCTGGAGAGTCTCTGGGTTCAAGGGAAGCCAAGGCTGACCGAATCTAAGAGCGGAAGAAATTGCGGACAAAGAAACTGAGGTTCGCCGGGCGTTCGGCCAGACGACGCATGAAGTAGGGAAACCACTCCTGCCCAAAAGGAACGTAGATGCGCACGCGGTAACCATCGCGCACCAATTGCCTCTGCAGGTCGGTCCGCACTCCATACAACATCTGGAATTCGAAATCGTCCTTGGAGATTTTCTTCTCCGCGGCACAGCGGATGGTCGCCGCGATCATGTGCGGGTCGTGAGTGGCAATGGCGTGGTAAAAGCCGCTGGGCAGCAGCGTGCGCATCAGCTTCACATAGTTGCCGTCGACATCCATCTTCCGGGGGAACGCCACTTCGGCCGATTCCTGGTAGGCGCCCTTGCAGAGCCGGACGCGGCATCCGTAAGAGAGCAGGTCATGGATGTCGCTCTCGCTGCGGTAGAGGTAGGCTTGAATGACGGCACCGACGCAGGGAGTCTGGGCACGCACGCGCTTCACCAGTTCCACGGTTCGTTGGGTATAGACCGAGCTTTCCATATCGATCCGCAGGAAACTATCGTAGGCAGCGGCCCGCTCGGCGATCGAGAGCACCAAGCCCTCACAAAACTCGACCGAGAGGTCCAGTCCCAGCTGGGTCAGCTTACAGGAGACATTGGCTTTGAGTTTTTCCTGCGCGATGCGATCAAAGATACCCAGATAGGTATCGCGGGCTTTTTGCGCGTCAGCCGGTGTGGCGACATTTTCTCCCAAGCAATCCAGTGTCACCAGCATTCCGGCATCGTTGCACTGACGGGCAGCCTGGATGGCCTCGTCAAGCGTTTCGCCGGCCACAAAGCGGTGGGACATCCGGCGGGTCGTGCCGTTGGTGGTAACCCAGTTGGCGAAGCCTTTGCTGTCGGAAAGTCTAAGAAGGATCGAACGCAACATGACCAATCCAATTATGCCTTTAGTTGCCGGAAGTGGCTAGTGGCGGGCTACTCTTTGTGTTCTTCGAGGAACTTTTCGGCATCGATCGCGGCCATGCAACCGGAGCCCGCGGCGGTGACGGCCTGGCGATAGCGATGATCCTGGACGTCTCCGGCAATGAATACTCCGGGGATGCTTGTCAAACTGCCATGGCGCGCAATCAGGTACCCGTTTTCATCCATCTCGAGCTTGCCTTTGAAGGCGGTGCTGTTGGGATCATGGCCGATGGCCACAAAAATCCCATCGAGCGTTATTTCCCGCTTTTCGCCGGTCTTCGAATGGCGCAAACGAACTGCTTTCACCAGGCCTTCCGGCGATAGGATCTCCTCAACCACGAAGGGCACAACGAATTCCACTTTGGGGTTGGCTCTGGCGCGATCAATCATGATCTTCGAAGCGCGATACTCCTCGCGGCGGTGAATCAGATAAACCTTGCTGGCATATCGGGAGAGGAAGTTGGCTTCTTCCATTGCGGAATCTCCTCCGCCGACGACGGCGATGGGCTTGCCTCGGAAGAAATAACCGTCGCAGGTCGCGCAGGTGGAAAGCCCCCGGCCAATCAACTCCTTTTCCCCCTGCAGTCCGAGCAGGCGGGCGGAAGCGCCCGCGGCGACGATCAGAGTTCTCGTTTCGTAGACGTCCTTCCCGGCCGTGATCTTGAACGGGCGCCCGGTGAGATCGACTTCGGTGACCGTGCCGGACTTGAACTCGGCGCCGAATTTCTGCGCCTGCTTGCGCATGTTTTCGATGAGTTCCGGGCCTAGGATTCCCTCGGGAAAGCCCGGGAAATTCTCAACGTGCGTGGTCAGCGAGAGTTGTCCACCGGGCTCGTGACCATCGAGAACCAGCGGTTTCAGATTGGCGCGTCCCGCGTAAATGGCGGCTGTCAAGCCGGCGCAACCACTCCCGATGATGGTGACGTTGTACATGCAAATTGGCTCCCTGCGTTAGATTCACTGCGTGGAACTGGGGGTACAGAGCGAACGCTCATTGTAGCATCCCTCCTCAAAACAACGACGTGCCGCTCTTTCAACAAAAGGAAAAAAGCCAATTTGGAAACAGACGAAGGGAATTCGCTGTGGACGGATAGACTTGACCTGTCTAATCTGGAGGCTCACCAGTCACCCCTTTGAGGAGCTTCCCATGGATCCACGCTATCCGGTTGGCCAGTACCAAGCGCCGACAGAGGTCACCCCAGAGACCCGGGCCGAAGCCATTCTTGAAATTGCTGCCACTCCCACAAAACTTCGGGCGGCAGTACAGGATTTGCACGAGCTGCAACTCGAAACGCCCTACCGGGAGGGCGGATGGACGGTCCGGCAAGTGGTTCACCATGTCGCCGACAGTCACATGAACGCTTACATTCGCTGGCGCCTGGCGTTGACGGAGACCGAGCCCACGATCAAACCCTATGCCGAAGGTGACTGGGCGAACCTCGAGGATGCCGCCCACGCACCCGTGGAGGTGTCTCTGCGCCTGCTCGAGTCCCTGCATGAGCGCTGGGTGCGTTTGCTGCATTCCGTGAAGGCAGCTGAATTTGCGCGGACGTTTCGCCACCCCGACCACGGCGTCAGAACCCTGGACTGGATGCTGTTTCTCTACGCCTGGCACGGCAAACATCACACAGCCCACATCACCGAACTGCGCAAACAAAAAGGCTGGTAGATATATGAGTGGCGTTCGTCAGGAGCCCGGGTAGTTTGCTGTCATTTTGCCGACGTGTGCTTCGTGTTTTCGAGGTCAAGTGAGTGACTCCCATGTTCCGGACAGGACCGCAGCGGAAATCCGGCTACTTGATGAAGTCGCAATGGGAGATAGCAGCGACTCCCCGGTCACCGAAGCCCTAGAACGTTTCCTGTACCGCCTCGTCAGCGGATGCGAAGGGGGGAGTGGCAAAGGCCAGGTGTCAAACATCCCGTCCGGGGAGTGGCGGAAAGCCCTCAATGCGACCCTGGGAGGGTACTCCCTGACCATGGCTTCGCAGCTGAGCAGCCTTGGGGGCTCGTTTTTTCATCGGGTGATCATTTTGACGCTGACTGTAGTCGGTTTCCCACCTCGGAGAAAGCATCGATCAACTCCCGGCTCATCGAGGAGTTTCAGAAAAGTCAGCACAAAAACTAGGACCGACTCGGAAAATTTCGCGACGACCGGGACCGAAGGCTAGGCCTTGAAGCAGCTCCATGCGACCTGCGTGCCCTCAGTTTTCTAGGGAGTGTGCGAAGCAGCCTCTTCGATCAGGGTCACCACTTCCTTCGGCCTGGAGATATAGACGCAGTGACTAGCGCCTGCCACTTCGACAGTGTGGCTCTTTGCGCGTGTGGCATACCACCGTTCAAGGTCCGGGTTGATAGTGCGGTCTGCTCCAGCCACCAACATCCAGCTCGGTTTGCTTCTCCATGCCGGCGTCGTGATCACCGCTTTGAAATTGTCGGCAAAGTTAAACACCTGGGACCGGGCCAGGAAAGCAGCCTGATCGACAGACAGGTCTGCTGCGAAATACTCGTGAAACTGCGCCGGGTCAAGGTAAGTGAAACCATCCGGCGTCTTTTTTATCGCACCAGACTTGCTCAGGTCGCTTGGGAATCGTTTTCCGTCGTCAGCCTCGTTCTCTCCAGCATCTGGCATGTGAGCTGCGATGTAGACCAATCCCGCGACCGACGGCTCCGTTCCCGCTTCCGTGATAACGGCTCCCCCATAACTGTGCGCGACAAGGACAGTCGGTCCATCTTGCAGGGCTAGAACGCGCTTCGTGGCTGCCACATCTTCTTTAAACGTCGTCTCGGGTTCTTGGACGATGCTGACGTTGTAACCATCTTTAACCAGCAGGTCGTAAACACCTTTCCAGCCCGAACCATCTGCCCAGGCCCCGTGCACCAAGACAATGTTCCGAACGCGATGCCCGGCGTCCTGCGCTGTAAGCCCCCGGCAGGCGAGCAGGACGAGTAGCATGCCGACCGCGTAAATCAAGCGCCGCAGCAATTGTTCGACTTTTTCTGGAAACGGTTGGTGTGATTTCGCTAGTACCAGAGCGATTTCGCCTCCAAGCTTGTCAACCATATTGGTGCTTCCTCCTTAAGCTGGCCGCCATCACGCCTATCACTCAGGCTCAATCACCTTCCAAAGGTCCACCCCGGCCACAGAGAACAGATGATCCGAACTCCGCGGGTGATACTTTTATTTTCAAGTCGCTCTTCTCCAACTCCTCGAGAGTCGGCAACCCGGATCGTCCGTCCCAGTACCCACTTCGCCGATTGGGGTGTGCCTACCGCTTGTCAGGATTCGGGAGCCTGGACTACAATCTCGCCGCGTTTCGTTCCGCGCTGATCGTCGGAGTTCACAACAAATCGGAGAGGTTCCGGATGCGGTGGTGCTTGCCCTGATCTCGTCGAGTCCCCCGAATCTCAAACTCCGACGGACCAGAACCTGATTGTCGGCTACGCCACAGTTAGGGTCGCGGTGCGCGGCACCGAAAACGGCCCCCTCCACGAAGCGGTCTATCGTTACAAAGTGACCTACATCTGCCGCGGGGGAAGATGGCTGGCCTTGGCGGAGCATCTGGTTCAAGTACCAGAATCAAAGTAGCCCTACACTTTTCCCGTTCTGAGAGGAGACTTCTGTGGCCATCGGAAGCGCGCACGTTGCTGCTCCTGTTGAAAGAGGGGATAGCGCGAACAAGCAGCTTAAGAGGTTTTCGAGCCGGTACTTCTATCTTTGCGCGTCACTCGT
Source organism: Candidatus Acidiferrales bacterium (assembly GCA_963842585.1). GTDB lineage: Bacteria > Acidobacteriota > Terriglobia > Acidiferrales > UBA7541 > Acidiferrum. The sequence goes on along the minus strand of CAWJHG010000002.1, from coordinate 675,405 downwards.
GATTGCCGGACTTGCGCTCTGGGGCTTCAGTCATACGGTCGATGCGCGCCTACTGCACGCCAACCCGCCGAGACCTCTCCTGCTGTGGTTTCACGGCATGCTCTTCTCGGCCTGGATCGTGCTGTTCATCGCGCAGTCCGCCCTGGTGCGCATGCGCAAGGTCACCGTCCACCGAGCACTTGGCTGGTTTGGTGCGGCACTGGCCGCAACCATGGTCGTCTCTGGTTTCGTCGTGTCGGTAGTCATGGTGCGGTTCGACATGATCGTGCTCCACCGGAAGAATGTTGCGTCGTTCCTGTCGGTTCTCTGGTGCGACATGATCATCTTCGGCGCGTGCATGGCACTGGCGATCTATTTTCGGAAGCGACCGGAGTATCATCGCCGTCTGGTTTTCATGGCCAGTTGCCAGCTCATGCAAGCTGCGTTCGTCAGATTTCATTACATCGGTCATCACGACCTCTTCTATCCGGCGCTCGACGTACTGATCGTGGCTGGAATGATGCGCGATCTCGTCGTGGATGGTCGAGTTAACAGGGTCTATCTGTATGTTTTCCCGGCAATCATTGTTCTGCAGGCGTGGGCCACGTATCTGGAGCGCGTGGACCCGAGTTGGTGGCAAGTCGCGACGCGGGCGATCCTGGGGTTATGAAACCAACGGACAACGAGGACCTAGCGCGACTTCTGCCACAGCTTCCGAGTTGCTGACCACAGGTTCGGAATTAGGGAAACAAGATCAGATCGTGCATCGATGAACGCAGCGACCTGTCGGGGATCTATCGATAATGTCAGCACAACTTTCGAATTCGCCACGGCCACTTACGCCTCTAGCCACTCCAATCGTCGCGGAGTCCACCCGAGAATCCGTTTCGCCTTCGCGTTCGAGGCCCCACTCAGCTTCGTCGCGTAATACACCGCATCTTCTCCTGCCATTGCCGTCTCTTCCGCCTCGCTCAGGTGCGGGGGGACCGGGGCACCCACAAATTTGGCAAAGGCCGGAAGCCACACGGCCTGTGGCGAAGGGTCATCATCCACCAGGTTGTACACTCCCGGCGGCGCCGCTAGCAGTGCCACCGTTGCAATCGCCGCATCATGGATATGCACAAACGACGATACGCCTTCCCCCTTACCCACCACGGCACTCTGTTGAAGCATGGCCATGTGCGCCGCCGCCTCGCCGGGGTAATACCACGTCTTAGGCCCATAGAAGAATCCGTATCGCAACGCCACACCCTCGATTGCATTGGAACTGAACAAGCGCGCCTCCAGTTCCTTATACGTCCGCGCACTTGCTGCCACACTTGGGCTCGCATCCACATCCAACGAAGCCGACTCGTCCGCCAGTCGGCCTGCTGCTGCCTTCAGGAAGAACCCGCTCGATTGTTGTAGATACCGCCGCACACCGCTCGCACGCGCCGCACGAAACAAATTCCCTCCACCCTCAATCCTTAGCTTCCTATCGCCCGCAGCGTATTTCGGCATATCACTCAGCGTTTTCGGCAGCGACGTCAATTCGTCGATTACTACTTCCGCTTTCGACCGCCGCAGCGCAGCCTCCACGGCGGACGCATCGAACGCGTCTACGATCACCGCCTCGGCTCCCTGGCTCTCCAGATTCTTCGCCCGCGCCTCGCTCGTTGTCATCCCCACCACAGAGTGTCCCCGTTCCAACAACTCCGCAATCAAGGGTTCGCCAATCGCTCCACTCGCCCCGGCCACAAAAACACGCATGGTCCGCTCCTCTCACCTGCATCGCTGCATAACCGAATCGTCGCTACCTATACGGTCTGACCATCGCTGACCCACAGCGTTCTAGCACAGCACGCGGAATCAGCAATCTCAGGGCGCGTGAGGCCCCACTCGGAGTGAGCTGGGTCTAGGTCGGCCGTAGGCGGAGTGCGCTCAGTCTAGCCGATCAAGGACCGGATAAATAGTCGATAATGGGCAACTCGGAAGGAATGCCTGATTTCGAGAAATCGGTAAAGTCAAGTTCAGGACTTTACAAGAACGATTTGTGGGTCAAGGCGATCAGGTGGTGATGATCCCTGTTCTCGACACTTATATCAACGTCGGTCAAAGTTCGCTTGAATGCCTAGTGCGTCAGATTGGCTGACAACTCTACCTTCGTCCCCAGCCCCGAATACAAATAGTTTTCTCCGTACGCCTTCTTCAATCGCGCAAACGCCGGCTCACCGGTACAATGCCCCGGTGCAATCCTTTGCACCTTCCACTTGGTCTTCAAATTCTCCACCAGCACATCGATTTCTCCCGTCGGCGTCGTCACCAGGTGCAACCCTCCAAACACAATCTCCGTCCTCGGATCCACCGCGCTTGCCGCTTCCAGAATCGTTTCAATTCCCGCGTGCGAGCACCCGTCTACCAGCAGCAATCCATCCGGTCTTTTGATTGCCAGCGTCAATTCTGGTAGCTCCAGTGTTCCCTTCTTCTGCGAAACTGTTCGCACCAAGAAAATCCCCGATGCTACTTCCGTCATTTCATTTACCAACACAAAATTCCCCTTGTCATACAGCCTGCCCGATGTGAAATCCTCCGGCTCCGTACCTCCGTAATACCGCATCTTGGTCGGCAAACTCTCATCCGCCCGCAAAAACGCCTTTGGAAGCGGTGCTCCCCCAAATCCATTCCCTCCGTCCGCGGGCACATATACCTTAACGTTGGGATTCACACTCAGCACATATCTCAACCCGGTCGAGTGGTCCGCGTGCCGGTGTGAGATCACCACGAAATCCAGTTTCGTCAGGTCTATGCCCAGCGCCTTTACGTTATGTTCGAAAATCGCGGCATTATTCCCCGTATCGAACAAAATCAGCTTTCCATCGTGCTCTACCAAAGCGGAAAATCCCCAATCCTTCGTCAGCTCCTTCAACTCGCCGAACGCATCATAGAGAATCGTCACCTTATCCTGCGCACGACAGGGAACGGCCGCCATCCACATCGCCGCAAACGCCAAAATCCGCAAGACGTGGATTCGCATAGAACGCCTCCAACCGGGATTTCCGATTTAGCCCTTTGGTTTGTGCATCATATGCTTTCCCTGTTTTGGACACAACGAATTGGCGTTGACATGAATTGGCAAATTGGCGGTGACGAAACCCCAAAACAAAATCAAAACCAAATACCATGTGCCTGCAGAACACTCTTGGAGAAAACCTTGCTAAAACCCAGACATTTCTACTTTGCGTTGACACCGATCAGGGGGAAGTAGCCGAACGGAGAGTCGTCGTGTAGGATGAAACGAGCGTGTAAAGGAGAATCAATGGCACGAGCGGCTGGAACTTACGCAATATTCGAGACATCCCTCGGGAACATCGTCTGCAAACTCTTTGAGAAAGAGGCGCCGATTACGGTAGACAATTTTATCGGCCTCGCGGAAGGCAACAAGGAGTTTGTGAACCCGCTGACCGGGAAAAAGGAAAAACGCAACTACTACGATGGACTGATTTTTCATCGCGTGATTCCGCAATTCATGATTCAGGGCGGATGCCCGCGTGGAGATGGCCGCGGCGGTCCAGGGTACAACTTTGCCGATGAGTTCCATCCTTCACTGAAGCACTCGAAGGCGGGAAAGCTTTCGATGGCCAACGCCGGACCGGGCACGAACGGAAGCCAGTTTTTCATTACCGTGGCGCCCACGCCCCATCTGGATAACCGCCACACGATTTTTGGCGAGGTGGTAGAGGGCCAGGATGTCGCTGACAAAATCTCCACTACCCCACGGGACGGATCCGACCGGCCGCGAACGCCGGTGACCATGAAAGTCCGTATCGAACGAGTCTCCTGACTTCGGGAATGACCATGCTCTCGCCTGCCCGGCTGACCCAAATCACGGTGGAGTTTCTGTTTGTTCTTCTGGGAGCTCTGGTGATTTGGCTTGGCCTGCGGGGGCACATTTACTTCGACCCCCGGAGCGTCCCGTGGCTCGCGATCAGCATCGGGGTAACGGCTTGGGGAGTGCTGGCGGTGGCCAAACCGGGCGAATGGTGGGCGCGCTGGCAAAAGTGGAACCGGGGCGGATCCATGATTCTCCTGGGACTGCTCATGCTGGGTATCGCGCGCGTGCCTTTTTTCTGGGTGGGCAATTTTCTGGCTCTGTGCGGGCTCGTCCTGGTCGTCCGGGGGGTCCTTGGCTCGCTCCTGATTTTGCGGCACCGCTGAGCCTGCTTCAGATATAATCCCAGCAGTTTGTTCCCCTCCCCGCCAAGGGAGCCCGCCCGGGTTTTTAATGGTGCAAGAGAACTTCCAGCAAGGAGAAGACTCGTGTTCAAAGAATTCAAAGAATTTGCGATGCGCGGCAGCGTACTGGACCTCGCCGTCGGCGTCATCATCGGCGCCGCGTTCGGCAAAGTAGTTTCCTCGCTTGTCGATGATGTGCTGATGCCGCCGCTCGGGCGCCTGATTGGGCGCGTGGACTTCTCCAATCTGTTCATCAACCTGAGCGACACGCACTTCGATACCTTGGCAGATGCCAAGAAAGCCGGCGCGCCAACCCTTAATTACGGCAATTTTCTCAATACCATCATCAATTTTCTGATCGTGGCCTTTGCGATTTTCGTGCTGGTGCGCGCCGTGAACAAGTGGATGCCCAAGCCTCCGGCCCCGGTGACGACTAGGGATTGCCCCCAGTGCGCCATGCCCATTCCGGTGAGCGCCAAGAAGTGCGGACACTGCACCAGCGCCGTGTAGGAGTACGGATCTAGAAGAGACCGGGCTGGCAGAGGGTGCAGCCAAGCTTCACCCTCTGCGGGTTTAAGCCGACTTTTGTTCCTCGCGGGGTCCCGACTGCCGTAGTTCCTTGTTTCGCTAGTTTCTAGGTCTTTTCCGGCTTTTTCTTCTGATTGGCTACCACATGGGCACGAAGCCTGGCCAGTACTTCCTCTTCCTGGCCTTCGTCGATTTCCTTCTGCACTTCTTCCAGGGCAAAGTGAACCACATCGTGGTGATGCAACTCGAGCGGGGCGATGGTCTCGTTGAAACGCAGCCACAAGCGATGGATCAGGTTTACTTCGTTGGCGGTGAGATTCGGCGCATGAGGTCCGAGTACCTTATAGACCTTGTCGCCATTCTGCAGGTGGATTTCCAGGTTGAACTGCGGCTTGGGATCCCCTAATTTCTCCCACGCATCACCGATGTGACGTGCCTGTTCTTCCGTTGTTTCCTTGGGGGAGTGACCGAGCACAATGGTGCTCGATTGCAGACTGGTCGAGGCACGCAGGATGCCGTCCCACAAGTCGCTGGCCGCCACGATGGCGAGCCGGATACTCTTCCCGCGCTTTTCCGCCATGCTCAACGCCTGCGTGAACAGCTGCTGCTCGATGCTGCCAAACAGCTGTTCGGCGTCAAGATCGTATTCGGCAGAAGCGGATCGGCGCAATAATCGCACGTGCAGGACCACCACATCGCGCCGCCCAGGCTTCACGCGATCAAGGACACTGCCAAGATGGTAGAGGGAGTGAACGTTGCTGACTGGAACGAGGATGTTGCCGGGACGCGCTCCCACTGCTTCGGGCGTCAGCTCGCCCTCCATCGCCAGGTGGAACTGATCCATCTCCACATGTTGCGAGCTGGCTCGGCCGCGATGGGTAATTTTTTCTGAGATGGTGAAGACAATAAATAGGAAAATGGAGAAAATGCCGCCGGCGATGGTGGCTTGCTGCTTGGTGAACAGATTGATGATGGCGATGCCGAACAGCACCAGGGTAATCAAGCCCAGGCCAACCGGAATTTCCACGCCAAAAATTGTGAAGTTCAGCGGCACGCGATATTCGCGAGCCCCGGGGTGGGTATAGCGCAATACCAGCACCGCCATACCTTTCATCGCGAAGCTCCAGATGACCCCGAACGCATAGAGGTTGGCGAGAAAGGTTACGTCGCCGCGGCTGATGAGAATGGTCAGAATCTGGAGCGCAGCAATGATGTGAATAATTCGGTAAGAGGTTCCGAATTTCCGATGCGGCTGACGGAACCAACTCGAAAGCACGCCGTCTTCCGAAACGCGATTGAGAACCCCGTTCGAGCCGACAATGGCCGTATTCACAGCCCCCGCGAGAATCATCGTGCCGACCACCACGACGAAACCATGGAAAATCAGGCGCGCCAGGAACGGGCCCTCCAGATTCATGGCCAGCCCGCCGATGAGATTTTCGAGGAAATTTTGCCGCTGCTGGTCGGGGATGATCATGACCGCAAAGAAAGAAACCAGCGAGGTAAACACCAGACTGTAGATGAAGATGACCAGCCCGGTTTTTTTCAGGTTGGGAAGCTTGGGATGTTCGATTTCGCGGTACACCTGGGCGAGTGATTCTTCGCCGCTCATGGCCAGCACGGAGTGGCCAAGGCCGACGAAGATGGCGATCAACCCGGCAAAATGGGCAAAGTGTACGCCGTAGAGCCAGCCCATGGCGTTTGGCTCGAGTTTCAGATTGCGGGGATGCGGGAAGGGCGGGAGCGCCGGGTGACGCATCAGCACCGTGTAAATGCACCAGCTAATCAGGATTACCACCATGACGGTCGTAATCTGCATGATGCGCATGGCCTTCTGGCTGGATTCGTGGACGCCCTTGATGTTGTACCACCAGAAATACGCGGTGCAGAGAATCGCAAAACAGGCGGCACCAAAATCAGGGGAGATGTGCAAGCCGAGGTGGATGTAATCGCTGGTCTCGTTGATCAAACCGACGATGTACTGACCGGCGGACACGCCGCTGATGGGACCCGTCAGGATGTAATCGAACATCAGGGCAGATACGCTGAATTTCGCAAGCGTACCGCCCATAGCCTCTTTGACCACGCGATACACGCCGCCACGGACGAACATGCTGCAGCTCTCCACGTAGATCGCGCGGACAGCGTAGGAGAACAGCATGATGCCCAGGATGAACCACGGCGCGGCCTTGCCGATGTAGCCTTCCGCTTCGCCGCCGGCATAGTAGGCCGAAGAAGCAAGATCGTTCAGCACAATGGCGGCGGCGCGCCAGAAGGAGATGAAACTCAGCAGCGCGGTCGTCGCGACGAGAACGCGAGGAATTCCGTTCCCTTGGCTGCCCGGGGCAGCCGGGTTTTGAGGAGTGCTGCTCATTGACGGGTAACTTGACCTGTAGGGATCAATGCTCGCATTTTTCTTTTGGCAAGTCCAGTTGACAGCGCGGTCTAAGCGATTTTATTAGGGCAATTCCCCGGGCCGGTCAAAGCGAAAACCCGAATTGCGGTTTACAGCCTCAAGCACGGGCAACGGTGGCCTTCAACACAGTGGATTTCGGGGGTGGCGTGGTCCATGATCTGGAGAGTGAATCTGGCTGGTCACGGAGAATCATGAACAGGCACTGGCACCGAATTGCGGAAATCTCTGGACTGCTCCTGTGCCTGCTACCCGGCCGTAGCTATGGCCAGACCAGCCCGTATCTGAGCATCGCCCGGCAGTCTGACGCCATTGTTGCCGGCTACCGGCAGATCATCGTTTTGATGGATGGCGCCGCGGCGCTGGACCCGGGGGTGCGGGAACGCAGTTCGACCGCCGGGAAGATCCTCTTCCAGCAAAATCAGGAGAGGCTATCCCTGCTGGAAGAAGAACTGGCCGTGCCGATCGCAAAGGGGAACAGCGCTCCGGCAGAGGAGTTTTTGTCGAGGTTTGAAGGCAACCCGGACTATCGCGACGCCGACAAACTCGCCTTCGAAGACACGCTCGACGCTCTCGCCGCAGCAACGGGCAATGGCAACGTCAAACTGGCCGAGAGGCTCCGCGAGGACCAGGCGACACTCGCACAAATCCAAGCGCTGTACCAGAAGGAGATTGGTGAATTACTGGGCAACCTCATGACCCGGGGAATGGCATTTCACCGCGAGGCCTGGGGGCAGTATGTCGGTCACCTGAAACAAAAATACACGCGGGAGCAGATCCTGAAGGAAAACGAAGGGCAGCTTCCGCCCGCGGAAAGCCGCGGTGCCGGCAAGACGAAGCCACTAGGCGGCGAAGTTTTCGGGAATGAACTTCCAGCGAAAACCCTGGTGCTCACTTTTGATGATGGCCCGCATCCCCGCTACACCGATCAAATCCTCGAAATCCTGAAAAAATACGGGTTGAAGGCCGTATTTTTTGAGGTGGGGCGGAATCTGGGCCCGGAGACCACGGACGTCGCGCCAAAACTGGCAGCCACCGCCGCGGTGAGCGAGCGCATCCTCGCCGAGGGTTCGACGATTGGGAATCACAGTTACAGCCACCCGGTGCTCTCGAAGATGACCGAGGAAGGGTACACGCGGGAGATTGAAACGACCAACGCCCTGCTCACCGCCATTCTGAAGCAGCCGCCGGTGCTGTTCCGGCCGCCGTATGGAGCGACCAACTCGGCCATCACCACAAAAGTCCAAGCGGACCGGATGAAATCCATCCTTTGGAATGTGGATTCAGAGGATTGGGCCGATCCGGTACCGAATTCCATCGCAGAGCGGGTTGTCGAGGAAGTGGAAAAACAGGGCCGAGGGATCATTCTCTTCCACGACATCCACAAAGTCACGCTGGCCGTTCTCCCGATGGTCATCGAAACGCTCGAGAAGGACGGGTACCGTTTTACTTCCTGGAATGGCAGCGGGTTTGGCCCGGACGCCATGCGCGGTGCGGATGCGGCGCAGGCTGCGGCCCCGGCGGTGGCCGCGTACCGGGAAAGTTGGGCCGCAGTCATCGGCATTGATCATTACCAGACCTGGCCAAAACTCAGTTACGCCACGAGCGACGCACAAGCGGTCCGCGATCTTCTGGTCAAGAAATACAATTTCAATCCGGATCATGTGTTCCTGCTGCTCGATGAGCAGGCCACCCGCCAGAACATACTGTCTTTATTGGGCGACAAGCTAGCCAACCCGGACCTGGTCAAACACGAGGACCGTGTCTTCGTGTTTTTCGCCGGGCACGGCGCCACCCGCCATCTGGCTTCGGGCCGGGACCTCGGTTACATCATTCCGGTCGACGGTGACCTGAGCAATTACGAAGGGCAGGCCATCTCGATGACCAATTTTCAGGACATCGCCGAGGCCATTCCCGCAAAGCACTTGCTGTTTGTGATGGATTCCTGCTACAGCGGCCTGGCACTGACGCGCGGCGGTGGAACCATTCCGCTCGGAAACTACCTTCTGGAGATTTCGCGGCGGACGGCGCGCCAGATGTTTACCGCCGGAGGCGCGGACCAGCAGGTTGCCGACAACGGCCCGAATGGGCATTCCGTGTTCACCTGGACGCTCCTGCAGGCGCTCGATGGGCGCGCGGACCTGAACGGCGATGGCGTCATTACGGCGACAGAGCTGGCGGCCTACGTCACTCCGGCGGTCTCGGCGCTTTCGCACCAGACTCCGGCGTTTGGAAATCTTCCCGGAAGCGAAGGCGGGGATTTTATCTTTGAGCTGAATCATGAAACGGAATTTCTGAATGAGAATTCCGCGCAACTCGGAGAGGAGGCCATCCGGGTCAACTCCGAGCTCGAAAAACTTCGCGGCCAAATCCAGGAGCAGACGACGCAAAACCAAGAGCTCAAGAAACAACTGGCTGAGGCCGAGGCTCAGCTGCAGATGGAAAAACAGGCCAAGCAAGCCGGGGCTGGCGCAACCGCTTCGACGGCAAATCTGGCCACGGCGGCGAAGGACCTCCCTGCCGCGACCAACGATGAGGGCATGCGCTTCTATAAGGAAAAGAAGTACACGGAGGCGCTCGATAAATTCAGGGAAGCTTCGCAATTGCTGCCGAGCAGCGCGTTATTTGCCAACAATGCGGGATTCGCGAGCTTCAAGCTCGGGCAGTATGAACAAGCCGTAGAGTGGTTCGAGAAGGCCATCGCGGCGGACCCGAATCGTGCCATCGCTTATCTGAACCTCGGGGACGCGTTCCTGGAATTGGGGAAAAAGGTGGAAGCCAGACACGCGTACGAGAAGTACCTCGAGCTGCAGCCCAATTCGAAGACCGCACCGAGCGTCCAGGAAAAAGTAAGAAACCTCGGGACGTCCCTTCCCTGAACAACGGCTCGGCGAGTGCAAGGATTCGTTTATTGATGTGCGGAAGGAGCCGCCGGGTCGCGAAAGGCCTTGGCGCACTCCTCGCAAGGGCATAGGGTGCGCAGGTAGTCGTAGCTGAAGATGCCGGTCGAGTGGCCGTCATTGAAGCTGATCTGGATGGCATAGTTCCCGACTTGGGTGGCCGCCTGGGCGCGGGGTCTCGGCTTGTACATGGGCAGCAGCGGCGAAGCGGGAAGGTTCAGACCGACAAGCGTTTCCTTCTTGGCGCGCTCGTCGTTGCAGGTGGCGCAGGGGCAATGATCGCGAAGAAATGCAAAATCGTAGTGGCTCGAATGGCCGTCGGTCCAGGCAATATCCACTCCGGCGCCAGTCTTCACATGGACCTTCACGTTTAACGGCTTTTTGCGCTGATCGATGGGCGAGGGCACGGGGGAAAAATCCTCAGTTCTAAAGTTTCCGTTAACAGTTTACAGCCGTCCGGCTTGATCCTGAAATCGGAAACGGCGAAAAAACAGCATTAATGCGGCTCTATCTTGTGGCCGTTGCAGCACTCGCCTGGCGGAATGGGATTGCCGTGCGGGCAAGTCGTCGGGTGTCCGAGGAAACTGCAGATGCGCTCGTCAAGTTCCGGACTGATGATGTGCTCGAATTTGCACGCCTGGGTGTGCGCTTCGTGCTCGTCGATTCGGAAAGTGTCCTTGAACAACCGTTCCGCCAGTCGATGCCGCCGCACAACGTCGCGGGCGCGACTCTTGCCACGATCGGTAAGCAGCACCTGATTGTCTTCGAGGACCCGCACCAGCCGGAGATCCTGCATCCGGGCAATGGTCTTCACCGGATCGACGCCCCCCGGCGTGCGGATGTGTTCGAGGTCCGCCCGGTTGCCCTCTTCCCCGCAGACCCAGATCTGCTCGAGCAGGTGGTCGAAATGAATGCCGTCATCCATGGAGATGCGCTGATCGATGGCCAGATGTCCGTGAGCCAGCTCGATACGCCGATCGGCCTGCTGCGCAATGTCGGGATCGTGGGTGACCATCAGGATCGTGTGCCCGGCGCTATGCAACTCACGGAAGAGCCCGATGACGATCTCTTCATTGGCCTCATCCAGGTTTCCAGTAGGTTCATCGGCCAGGATCATCTTGGGCTGGTTGATGAGCGCTCTGGCAATGGCCACACGCTGCTGCTCTCCGCCCGATAACTGCGACGGCAGATGCGTCAGCCGGTGGCCCAGTCCCACACGCTTCAGGGCCTCGGCAGCCTGCGCTTCGTCGGTAACGCTGTGAAAATACTGCGCCAGCATCACATTTTCGAGCGCGTTCAGGTACGGCACCAGGTGAAATTGCTGAAAGACGAAGCCGACTTTCTCGGCGCGATAGCGAACCAGGTCGTTCTCATTCAGGTTCGCCAGATCCACTCCGTCGACCACCACGTGGCCGGACGTGAGGGTGTCCAGCCCGCCAAGAATATTGATCAGGGTGGTCTTGCCGGATCCAGACGGCCCCATCAGCGCCACCCATTCACCGGCCTGAATGTGTAAGGAAATGCCATTCAGCGCACGCAGGGTGCCGTAATCCTTGACCAACGAATCGATTTTGACCTGAGTGGTCACTCCTCACCTCGGAACACCGACGCCGGCCGGACGCTGGCCAGCCGACGCAACGGAAAAGCGCTGGCGATCGAAACCAGCACCGTCAAAGCCACAGAAACAGGATACACAATCCACCGTGGTTCGGCAGCCACGCCGAACACCGCTTTTCCGAGCCAGATGGAAATGAGGATGCCGATCATCGAGCCAACCACTCCCCCGGCAAATCCGAGGAAAATGGCTTCGGCAAGAAAGAGGCGCACCACCCGGCGTATCGATCCCCCGATGGCCTTCATCAAGCCGACGTCGTTCTTGCGTTCGGCTGCAACATTACTCATCCCGGCCATGACGCAGAGCGAAGTCAGAAAAAGCACCAGGATCACGGTCGAAGAAAGCAGTCCGCTGATGCGGCTGAAAATGCGCCCTTCGGCTTCGGAGAGCTGTTTGATGCCCCCCACGTCAACGCCGGGCAAACGCTGGCCCAAATTCGCTATAAACGACTTTACCGAATCGGGCGTACCGGTGACGCTCAGCTGAATCAGACTGATGCGGCCGTCGAGACCGGAGAGCGCCTGCGCCGTTTTGAGGTTGGTGAAAACCTGGGTATCTTCGGCGCCACCCGTAGCCACCAGGGCAAAAATCCTGCAGGAAGCTTGGCGGCCCTGATTTCTCAATTGCAAGGAGTCGCCCGCGTGCACCCGGAATTGTGCGGCGGCTTTGGCGCCAACCTCGCACGCGTCCGGATCGGTCGCGAGATTGGCTCGATATTCGGTGCGGCGGCCGGGGCGAATTTCGGTGAGTCCGTGTCCTGCCGTACCGGCAAGGACCGCCGGGTCGAAATGCGTGGTGCCCGCCTTTGCCACTTCTCCGATCAGGTAGAGAAAACCGACCGCTGGCACCGTCTTGCCATCAAATTGTGCAGGCAATTGCGCCAGCAGCCCCTCGTCCAGTGTCGCCGCGGAGTCGCCATTGGTGGCTTGCCGCGGGGCGACGATCACATTCGCACCCAGCGCACGAAACTCCGTGGTCAATCGCTTCTTCGCGTCGATCTGCAAATTCAGCAGCGCACTCGTGACGGCCGCTCCCGCACCGAGTGCCAGCAGAATGACGAAGAGCCTTCCGTAGTTGGCCGTGAGCAATCTGCGTTCAATGCGCCAGAACATGGAGAAGGCAGCCATCACTCGCCTCGCAGGATGGGTGCGGGATCGTAACGCGAGGCCCGCCGCAGGGGGTAGGCGCTGCCGAGTAGAGTGATCAACGCCGCCAGGGCAAGTATGACAAGCAGGACAAACAGCTTTGGTTCCGGGGTAAATCCGAAGATTTTTTCTCCGAGCACCCGTGCAAGGATGATTCCGACGCCGTAGCCGAGGCCGCCGCCCACAAAAGCCAAAAGCAGCTGCTCTGAGGCAAGCAGAAAACCGACCAGGAAGGAGTTCGCCCCGAGCGCCTTCATCAGGCCGATTTCCGTGCGACGCTCGATCACCGAAGCGGCCGCGGAAGCACCGACCGCGAGTGCGGCGGCCAACAACGCCGCGATGGTAACCAGCCATAGCAGCGTGCGCACCCGGGTCAGAATATTGCCTTCCCCCTCCGCCACCCGGCGAATCACGCGAACATCGGTGCCCTTCAGTTCCTCGCTGATCTGCAGCGCAATTGCGGAAATATACGGCGTGCAATACCACTTGTCGAATTCCGCCGGAGTCATGGTCTTCGGATCTTTCTTCGCGAAAGCGTCTTCGGGCTTGGTCAACGCGCTCACATACAGGCGGCGGTATTGGCCGGCCTGCCCAGCCAATTGCTGGGCGGTCCCGAGAGGCGCCACAACGGAACTGTCTTCGGGCCCGCCGGTTGAGAGAATTCCCACCACTTTCAGTGCCTGCCACCCCGCGGCGTCGCTCCCGAGCACGTTGACGGTGTCGCCGGTCATGACGCCGAACTTTGTGGAGAAGTTAACTCCCACCAGGCACTCCCCGGAATTCTCCGTGAACCAGTTTCCATCGACGTGCCACCAGGGATTGGTCTGCTCGATTCCGGTGACGTAGCTCGTGCCGTCGGGAATGGACACGGAATGTTTTGACCATGTGCCGATCAAAGTTGCAGCTTCAACCGCGCCGGGGTTCGACCAGTTTTTCGAAGCCGACGACCAGACCCGCACGGGCACTTCGAGGACCGGTGAAAACGCGACGATATTGAATCGCCAGAAAATGGTTTTGAGCCTGCCCAAGTCAGCTTCCGGCAGATACGCCCCGGCATTTGCGGGCCGGTAGTCCACGCCGCCAATTTCGAGCGGCAGTGAGTCGGCCTGCGGAGTCACCAGCAGATTCGCTCCCAGGCTGCGAAACTCTTCCGCAAGCCGATCGCCCACATCGAGCGAAACGCTCAACGCTGCCGTGGCGACAGACATGCCCATGGCCAAGGCGGCCATGCTAAGAAGTTTGCGCCGGGGGCGGCGAGTAAAGGAATCGGCTACGAGTCGCAGGAACATTTTGCCGGGTATGAAGCGAAAAACTCTCCTATCGCGGAATTTCCTCCGCTGCCTTGGTTACGGAAGACACATCGATGACCACATCGTTCCCTTCCACTTGGGAAGGAAAGCCAATCGGATTGCATCCGCCCTTTTGTCCGATGGACGGAATGTAGATGGCCGAGGCGCAGTGCCGGCAGATTACGTTTTGCCCTTCCTGACGGTAGCCTTCTGCGCCGCAAATCAGGCAAGCGTCCAGCGCTGTGCCGTATCCGTTCGGCTTCTTGATGATCATGAAGCGGATGGACTGGCCGTTCGCGTCGAGCGTGAACAGGTGCAAATTCCCGTCCTGCACCTCCGCAACCGGGATGCGCACGTGGTCGCCCACGATCTCGACCGGCCTGGCTTGCGGCGGCGCGGCGTTCACCTTGGCATAGATGAAATCGGCGGTCAGGGCCAGAATGACTCCGAGGCTCGCGACTGCCGCAGCCATCATCCAGTAGCGCTGGCGGCGATTCTTAGCCTCGAGCAGACGGCGTTCGGCGTCATTCAGAGGCGCAGCCGGAGTTTTCGCCTGCGCGGCGTGTTGCCATTCGCGGAAGATCATCACCACCACCGCACCAAACACAAAAATGAAAAAGAACAGTTCGTTACGGACGATGGGGCCAAGGATGGCCATCTCCGCCTTGCTCGAGGGAATCCAGCGCGCTTCGCTCAGCTCATGCAGTCCGGTAACCGTCAGCTGAATGGCGACCAGGATCAGAATCGAACTGGTGACGGCGAAGAAACGGTGCAACGGGACTTTCAGCGTGCCTTTAAAGAAGAACAGTCCGACGGCAACCGCAGCGGCAATTCCAGCGACGGTTCCGATCCACGTCTCTAAGCCTTCGGTCGACATCTCAACGGCGCGCAGAATCAGGGCCAGCTCCGCGCCTTCGCGTAGCACCATCAGGAAGACAAACAGACCAATTCCCCATCCCGCAGCGGAACCGGACCGGGCCGCGTACTTCTCCACCTTTTCCTCGATCTCCCTTTTCAGGTGCTTGGCGATACTGTTCATCCAAACGACCATGGTGACCACAAACAAGGCCGCCCCCAGATACAGGAGACCTTCAAAACCGTCTTCGCTGATATTGAAACGCTCGAGGGCGATGGCCACTGCGAGGCTCAGGGCGACCGCCGCCGCCACGCCGCCCCAGACGAAGCGCGACAGATTCGTCCGGCCGGTGCGGGCCAGATAAACGAGGACGATGCCGACGACAAGCGAGGCCTCAACCCCCTCACGGAGGGCAATCAGAAAGGCGGAGAGCACAGGAGCTCCAGTTGAAAATGATTTGCAACAGCAATTTTAGTTTACCCCCCCCTCCCGGTCTTCGTCAAGCGTCCCCGCATTTCCCCGCATTTCCCCACGCCACTGTAGAATGGGTACTTGCGTCTAACACCCTGTATGCGTCGTTGCTCGAAACCGCTGCTGGCCATGTTGCTCTCCTGGCTCCTGGCCTGTCCCCCTTCCCCTGCCCAGGGCGGTCAGAATCTGGCCTCCTCCGACAGTTCGCTCAGCCTGGTGAAGCCGGACCCCAAGCGGGCCAAGAAGCTCACGGAATTGGGAGCAAAGGAAGAAGCTTCCGGATCCTATGAGGAGGCCCTGATCGCCTACGACCAAGCCGCCCGCTACGCCCCGTTTGACGTCACCATTGTCAGCAAGGCTGCCGCCCTACGCTCCAAGCTGGTTCGCAGCCACGTCGGGAATGCGGAGCGCTTGGCCCTGGAAAGCAACCTGATGGGTGCGACGCAAGAGCTCGCCGCCGCGCTCGAGATCGATCCTAGCAACACCATCGTGCTCGAACGCCTGAAGCAGATGGAAGCGATGAGAGCGGAAACCAACGATCTGCCGAGCGAAGAGCCTCCTGAGGGTCTGCCCAAGGCGACCCCAAGCAAGGATTTACGGAACTTTCATCTGCAGACCGATGTGCGTAGCGCCTACGATCAAGTTGCGGGCTCGTACGGGCTCAAAGCCGTGTTTGATCCCGATCTCCCTGCGCGAAACGTAAAGGTGCGTCTGGAAAAAGTGGATTTTGATACGGCCATGAAGGTCCTGACCGCGGAGACGGGAACGTTTTGGCGTGCGCTGAATCCGAAGCTGATCCTGGTCGCAGCGGATACCCCGGAGAAACGCAAAGCCTATGAACCGGAACTGGAGCAGACCTTTGTGCTGCCTGATTCGGTTACGGCGACGGAGATGAGCGACATCATGCGGGCGGTCCGTGATTTGACGGGCATCCAGAGGGTGCAGAATTCCCAAAGCGCCCACAGCCTGACGATTCGGGACACCGTATCGCGTGTGCGTCTGGCGGGCGCCATCATCCGGGATCTCGAACGCACCCACGGAGAGATTCTTCTGGAGATCGATTTCCTTGAGGTGGACCGGGATAAGGCCACACAAATCGGAATCACGCCGCCTGCCAAACTGACGGTGTATTCCGTCCCGCCAAGCCTCGCGAGCGCCCTGCGCTCTGCACCGAGCTACGCGGCGCTATTGACGTTGCTGGCATCGGTGTTCGGGGCAGTGGCTACCGGGGGACTGTCGAGTCTGGCTTCGACCATTCCTCCCATCGCTGCATTCGGTGGCGGCAAGACCACTTTCCTACTGGCCCTGCCCAGCATCTCGGCCAACTTTTCCCAATCGCTGTCCCTCGTGCACAGCGGCCAGCAAGTCCTGATGAGGATTGAAGACGGCAAGCCGGGCACGTATTTCGCCGGGGAACGATATCCCATCACTCTTTCTTTGCTTTCGGGAAGTTTGGGGGGGCCGAGCTTTACACCGAGCGTTGGTGGGTCGGCGAGTATTATTCAGTCCCAGCAGTTTGCGGTGGGTCAAGGCCCGGTGGCCATGGCCTCTGCAGATCTGCGCAACAGCGGCAGTCAGGACATTGCCGTCGTCAATCAGGTCGATAATTCGATCAGCATCCTGCTGAATCAGGGCGCGGGCGCAACCTCGCAGTTTGCCCAAGCCTCGGGTTCGCCGATCTCGCTTGGTCCCGCCTCGAGCTCGACGCAAGCGGGCATTGTCAGTCCGGCATCCACTCTGACCGTTTCCAGTGCGACATTAAACTCCATCGCCGTGACTCCCGGCACCATCTCTCTTGGCGCCAAGGGCACCCAGCAGTTTACGGCGACTGGAACCTTCACGGACGGCAGTACCCAGGACATTTCCGCTGATGTCACCTGGGCCAGTTCGAGCAGCTCGGTTGCATCCATTGGCGCACAAACCGGCCTCGCTGTCGGCCAGGGGTCGGGCACAACCGAGATCACCGCCACACTCGGCAGCGTGGTGAGTCCGGCCGTGACGTTGACAGGAACTACCGCCACCTTGCAATCGATCGCCATCACCCCGGCGACCGCATCCATCGCCAGAAGTGGCACACAGCAGTTCCTGGCCACGGGAACTTTCACTGACGGCAGCACACAAAACGTCACCTCGAGCACGACCTGGAACTCATCGAGTAATAATGTTGCCACCATCGGCGTCGGTTCCGGATTGTCGCGGGGCCTCAGCGCCGGATCGACCACCATCACGGGCACCATTGGCAGCGTCAGCAGTCCGGCCGCAACACTGACGGTCACTGCTGCCACATTGAAATCGATCGCCGTGACGCCAGCCAGCGCGACGATCGCCAACGGCACGTCGTTGCGATTCACGGCCACGGGAACCTACAGCGACAGCAGCACCCAGAACGTGACCTCCTCGGTCGCCTGGTCTTCTTCGAAGACGGCCGTTGCCACCATTGGCCCGAGTACCGGCCTCGCGACAGGTGCGAGCCCAGGTACGACTTCCATCACCGCATCCCAGGGCGGCGCCGGAAGTCCGATCTCCATCGCCATTGGAAATCTGAATCCGGCGACCGATTCCTTCCCTGACCTGGTCATCGCGTCGCAAATCAGCAATGCAGTCACTGTTTTGCTCGGCAACGGCGACGGCACCTTTACTTCTCCCGCGAAGGCAGTGAACTACATCGTGGGCAACCAGCCGAGTTCCGTCGCGCTCGGAACCTTTAACTCCAATAACAATGCCAATCTGGATTTCGTGGTCACCAATTTTGCCGATAACAGTTATTCCGTGTTTCTCGGCAACGGGGATGGGACTTTTAACCAATTGAAAGGTTCGCCCTTCCATCTGCGTTCCGGTGAGACCGGGCCGATTGCCGTTACCGTCGCCGACTTTAATGGGGATGGCAAACCGGATCTGGCGATCGCGAACCAGACCAGTAACGATGTTACGGTGCTGGAAGGAAATGGTGACGGTACCTTCACGGAGTTTCCGAATTCGCCGCTGGCCGTTGGCAAGTTTCCCGTGGCCATTGCCTCGGGAACCTTGGCCGGAAGCACCGGGCCGGCCCTGGCCATCGCCAATCAGAACGACAATACGGTCACCGTCTACCTGGGCAATGGCAGCGGCGCCTTCACGACTTCGACACAATCACCTCTCGCGACGAGTTCGAGCCCGAGCGGCGTCGCCATCGCGGACTTCGCCGGCACCTCGACCGGTGGTATTGCGGTCACCAACCAGGGCTCCGGCACGGTCAAGGTGTTCGTGGATCTCGGCAGCGGTCTGTTTACCAGCGCTCTCGAGCCGGCGGCGGGAACGAGTCCCGATGCCATCCTCGTGAACAATTTCAGCAGCAACACATTCCCGGACATCGCCGTGACTAACAACATTTCCGGGGCCGCAGGAGACGTAACCTTACTGATCAGCCCGGCCAGCCTGGTCTCGACCAACCCCCTCACCGAGACCCCCTACCCCGGAGCGGAGTACATTGATATCGGGCTGAAGGTCAAAGCGACGCCTGCCGTGCATGCAAACAAGGAAGTGACCTTACAACTGGAGTACGAAATCAAAGCGCTTGCAGGATCGAACGTGAACGGGATTCCCATCATCACCAATCGTTCCGTGACACAAACCGTTCGCCTGAAGGAAAATGAAACTTCGATCGTAAGCGGGATTCTGGACCGCGAAGACACAAAATCGATCACCGGAATTCCCGGCTTGGCGGATCTGACTGGTGCGGGCTATCTTTTCGGCGCGCACAACGACTCCTTCACCAACGATGAGCTGTTGATCCTGATTACTCCGAGGATGGTGCGCATTCCGGACCACGATACCCGCGCCGTTTATGCGGGGAGGGGTGATACGGGTGGGCGAGGTTCGACGGGCGCAAATGCTCCGCCGGCAGCCGCACCGGCCGCCGAGCCGGCACCAGCGCAGCCTGCAGCTCCCGCGCCAGCTCCGTCCGGCAACCAACCAGGACCGCCACCAGCGGCCCCGTCTCCGGCTCCGGGCAACCCAGCGCCGCCGCCCCAGGAACAGCCGAATCAGGAAAACCAGCCTTCGCCAGCGCCTGCGCCTGTGCCTCCTCCCCCCGATCCTCCGGCCAATTGACCCGGTCAAGCCTCGGCCAACGCTCCCGGGGTGGCATGCGGAACGGTTTTCGGCTGAGCTATCGATCAGGGGAGCATAGAGGGCGCGTCAACCCTCGGAACGGCAACGATCCTGTCCGGGAAATGGGAACCGCAGCCGGCGACGAGCGCCGGTCTAGGGCAGCGGATCGAAAACCACGACCGGTTGATAGGTTCGCGGCACAACGGCTTCGGCGATAGCGATCAGTTTGTTTTCCTGGCTGAACACCCGCAGACGCGGCGCCTCAATTCCGCCGCCATCGAGTTCCATGGTTGCACCAGGAGGCAGTTCCGCGCGTCCGGGCTGCAATTGCGAAGGCAGAATATTGAACTTCCCACCGTGACGCACTTTTTTTTCGAGGACCGGCAGCACGTTGGTCCGCGGAAAATTGGGCAATAGGTTTTCCAGGCTGATCAGGCAGTTTTGAAATTTTCCCTCGCGCGCTGCCTCCGCCAATTCGTCGATCTGCATGGCCAGGTCCAGGGAAAATTCCCCGACCGCCGTCCGGCAGATTTCCGTCAGATGCGCGCCACAACCGAGCTTCTGCCCCATATCGTGAGCGAGGGAGCGAACGTAGGTGCCGGAGGAGCATTCAATCGAGAAACGCGCCACCGGTCCTTCGATTTCCGTGAGCCGGAACTCGAACAGTTCCACACTTGCCGGTTTCAGTTCCACGACCAGATTCTTGCGCGCCAGTTCGTAGGCCGGCCGGCCGTGTACCTTTTTGGCCGAAAAGATGGGTGGCATCTGCTCGAAACGGCCGATTGATTCGGCAGCCAGCCGCTCGAGGAGATCATGATTAAGAACGGGGGGTGCGTCCGGCCCGGCAGCGACCCCCTCGGAATCATACGTGTTGGTCGCAAATCCGAAACGAAACGCGGCGGTGTAGCGCTTACGCCGCCCGGAGTAAAAGCGCACCAGCCGCGTCGCTTTCCCGAGCAGCAGGACCAGGACACCGGTCGCTAACGGGTCCAGCGTGCCGAGGTGCCCGATTTGCCGGAATCCGGCCAGGTGGCGCACGGCATCGACAATGTCATGCGAAGTTTTTCCCCTGGGTTTGTTGACCACCAGGGCGCCGTCAAACGGTGCGGGTTGGGGTTGGCGTGCCATTCTAGAACTGCACCGCGGGCGAGGCACCGCCCGGTCGCTGACCCGGGCAGAGTTGGGCATCGCCTCGGTTGCTCACGAATTCGCTTCGGGAGTAGTCGGCTTTTCCGTCTTCATCTGCTTCAGAAGCTGCTCGATACGCTCGACATGCTCCTGGGACAGGTCCAGGGTGAAATGCAGATCGGGCAGGCGGCGAAGCTGCAATCGTTCAATCAGTTCGTGCCGGATGTAGCCGGAAGCATGTTCGAGGGCCTTGATCGCGTCAGCCTGCTCCTTGCTGTTTTCGGTCCGGACGCTGACGAAGACTCGCGCGTGCTTCATGTCCGGCTGCACGCGGACGCCGCTCACGCTGACGTTGCCCTCCAGCCGAGGGTCTTTCAGTTCTCCGGCAAGCATCGCATTGATCTCGTGCGCGATTTCTTCGCCGACTCGTTCATGTCGATGGTGATCTGGGCTCATGACCGTAACTATCCTATCCCAACAAATCTGATTCGCGAATGCAACACCGCGTTGCCAGTCCCCGTCCCTCTCCCGGCAGCCCGCGCCAACCCCGGTACTTCAAAGAAAATCAACCCCATGCGAAATCAGCAGCGGACCCAATATGCGGTCCGCTTCCGCCAGGACTTTTTGCAACGCCTCTTCGACATGCTGCTCTTGGTTCGAAAGCGTGACTACGCCCACGACCGAACGTTGCCAGGTGTCCTCAAAATCCAATTCCGCCACGGCGACGTTGAAGTTGGCCCGCAACCGCTCTTTCAAGCTACGCAACACCTGTCGCTTGTCCTTCAGCGACTGGGCATCTGCCAGATGCAGTTCCAATGTGAGCAGTCCTACTGGCATGCGGATTCACCCTCAGGCAGGAATGCCCGGGCTACGACGCCATGAGTTACTTTCGGGCGGAAACAGATCCTTGGGCGGCCGCCTCTGCAGCGGAAAGTTTCACCACCTGGAAGCACTCCAGAATATCGCCGATCTTCACATCATTGAAGTTGGCGATCCCGAGTCCGCACTCAAAACCGGTGCGCACCTCGCTGGCGTCATCCTTGAAACGCTTCAGCGAATTCAACCGGGAAGTGTAAATCACGGCGCCGTCGCGCACCACGCGCACCTGTGCGTCGCGCTTCATGATGCCATCGAGAACATAGCAGCCGGCCACTGTGCCCGCCCCCTTGACGCGGAACGTGTTGCGCACTTCGGCCCGGCCGAGATAGGTCTCCTGGACCACCGGCTCCAGCAGCCCTTCCATGGCCTTTTTGATTTCGTCGGAGACTTCGTAGATGATGTTGTGGGTCCGGATATCGACGCTTTCCTGCTGTGCAAGGTCGGATGCCTTGCGATCCGGCCGCACCCCGAAAGCGATAATGATCGCTCCGGACGCACTGGCCAGCAGAACATCGTTTTCCGTCACCGCTCCCACGCCGGCGCTGATGATTTTCAGTTTCACCTGATCGGTAGAAAGCTTCGGCAGCATTTCCTCGAGGACCTGTGCAGAACCCTGCACGTCCGCCTTGATAACCAGGGGAAGTTCCTTGACCTCGCCAGCCTTCAATTGCTCATGCAATTGATCGAGCGTGATACGCGCTCCGGCACTTGCCCGCAGAGCGGCGTCGCGCTGCTTGGACTGCCGGAATTCCACCACGTGGCGGGCCTTGGCTTCGTCGGTAACCTGAAAATGGTCGCCCGCCTCCGGTACTCCTTGCAAGCCAAGCACTTCGACCGGTGTTGAAGGGGGCGCATCTTTGAGCGGCCGTCCGCGATCGTCGAACATGGCGCGGACCTTGCCGAAAACCGATCCGACGATGAAGAAGTCACTGGTATTGAGCGTTCCGTTCTGCACCAGGACGGTCGCCACCGGGCCACGGCCCTTGTCCACTCGCGATTCGAGTACCGTGCCGCTGGCCGGAGCATCGGGATTGGCCTTCAGTTCGCGCAGGTCGGCCACCAAGAGAATGATCTCGAGCAACTTGTCCAGATTTTTTTTCTGCTTCGCGGAGACTTCGACGAATTCGGTGTCGCCTCCCCATTCCGCAGGCATCAATCCCAAATCGCTCAACTGGCGTTTGACGCGCTCGGGCTGCGCTTCCGGCTTGTCAATCTTGTTCACCGCGACAATGATGGGCACCCCGGCGGCCTTGGCGTGATCGATGGCTTCGCGGGTTTGCGGCATGACGCCGTCGTCTGCGGCCACCACCAGAACCACAATATCCGTCACCTTTGCGCCGCGCGCGCGCATGCGTGTAAATGCTTCGTGGCCGGGAGTGTCGACGAACACCACGCTCCGGTCTCCGACCTGCACCTTGTACGCACCGATATGCTGGGTGATGCCTCCGGCTTCTCCAGCCGCGACCTCCGCAGCGCGGATGCCGTCGAGCAGGCTGGTCTTGCCGTGGTCGACGTGGCCCATGACGGTAACCACAGGCGGCCGTGGCTTCAGGTTCTCCTTGGTCTCTTCCTTGGCGACCTCCAGAACCATCTCCTCTTCAAAGGAAACCACGCTCACCACACCGTTAAATGACTGTGCCAGTTCCGTCGCCGTATGCACATCCAGAGCCTGGTTGATGCTGGCGAATACGCCGCGGTCGAGCAGCGTCTTCAGTAAATCCTTGGCGCGAATATCCAGCTTTTCAGCCAGTTCGCGAATGGTGATTCCTTCGGTCAGCGTCACTTCGCGCGGCGGACGCGGCTCCGGCGGAGGTGCCACGACGGCCACTCCCCGGCCACCTGCACCGGGGCGCTGACGGGTCGGATGCAGCTTGCGTTCGCCTTCCATTTCCCGCTTGTCGGCCATCGGCCGCTGCCGCTGCGTCGGACGGCGGGTGTACAGAGGTTTGCCGGGCTCCGCTTTGGGCGACATTTTGTCGGGGAACGGGGGCAACATTGCCGGACGACCGGGAGTGCGCGGACCCGGGCGCGCGCCACTGGGTGCCGCTCCGGTCCTTTGCTGCCAGGGTCTGGCTGGGCCGCCACCTGGTCCACCCGGCCCACTGGGCCCTCCGCCTTGCCGCGGCGTAAAGGGTCGGCCACCTTGGCCAGATTGCGGACGCATAGGCTGTCCAGGACGCGGACCGCTCGGACGATCACTGCTGCCGGGAACGGTGCCGGGAACGGGACCGCGATTGCCGCCTGTCGGCATCGGTGGACGCGGAGGTATGGTTGGGCGCGCTGACGGAGTGGTAGTTCCGGCAGCGGGGCGGGCCATCGTAGGTGGCGCGCCGGGCTGAGCCGGACGAGGCCTTGGAGGTACTGCCTGGGGAGCACGCGCACCGATCGGCTGTCCCGGAATCGGCGCAGCCGGACGCGGTGCAATCGCTGGTGCAGGTCGCGCGGCTGCAGGCGCACTGGCAACGGGCGCAACAGGTGGCGCAGGCTTGACGACCGCGGGAGCAGTTGGAGCCGCAGGTGACGGGACAACAGGTTTTGCAGCCGGGGCAGCGGGAGCGGCCGGAGCCAAAGGCGCCGCAGGTTTCACAGGCGCGGGAGCATGCACGGCGGGCGCATGCGGGGCAACGGGCGCATGTATTGGAGACGGGGCGGCCGGTTTGGCAACCGCGGGCGGATGCACAACCGCCGCCGGAGCGAGCGGTTTAGCTACGGGCTTTGGTGGTTCTTTGGCGGCTGGCGCTTCGACGGCAGGCGCTGCTTCGGGCGAACCTTGTAATTCTCGGCGAACTTTTTCAGCGACATCGACCGGAATGGAACTCGAGTGCGTCTTCTTTTCGGTTACGCCGAAACCCGGCAAAAGATCGATAATCGCCTTGGCCTTGACTTCCAGCTCTCGGGCCAACTCGTTAATTCGGACTTGGGATGAGTCACTCATGCTTCGTTAAGAACTTTTCTCTTCCTGCTGGCCTTCGGAAGATTCCTTCTCCGTTGGTTCAGCTTCCGCCGAGTGATTCTCCGCGGTAGATTCCTCGCCCGGTGCTTCAGTTTTAATCTCTTCCGCCGGTGTTTCTGGCGGGGCCTCAGCCGTTTCCGCATCGGCTTCGGCGGTCTCTTCAGCGGCGTCGGTCGAGCCCTCGGCCGGAGCCACAGCCACTTCCCCGCCCTCGTAGAACCGGTTTACGGCCTGATAAATCTTGTCCACCATTTTCTCGCCGATTCCAGGAATCTCCATCAACTGCTCGGGGGTCATGCTGGCCAGCTTCTCGAGCGAAGTAATACCGGCCGCCTCGATCTTCTCGATGGTCTTCGGCCCCACTCCCGCCAAGACCGTCAGCGGGGTCGTTGGCGCGGTGAGAGCCGTCATCTGCTCTTCAATCTCGCGCCGCTTCTCTTCCTCACTCTTAATGTCGATGTCCCAGCCGATGAGCTTGCTGGCCAGGCGCACGTTCTGCCCCTTTTTACCGATCGCCAGAGAGAGCTGCGAATCCTCTACGATCACTTCGAGTTTCTTGTTCTCCGGGTCGGTGATCTGTACGCGGGTCACCTTCGCCGGGCTCAGGGCTTTTTGCGCGAAGGCCACCGTCTCTTCGTTATAGGGGATAATGTCGATTTTTTCGCCGCGCAGCTCACGAATGATGGACTGCACGCGCATGCCCTTCATACCCACGCAGGCACCCACGGGATCGACGTCCTTGTCCCGGCTGGCCACGGCGACCTTGGTCCGTTCCCCGGCTTCGCGAGCCGCGGCGCGGATCTGCACGGTGCCATCATAGATTTCGGGCACTTCCATCTCAAACAGCCGCTGCACAAGCGAAGCATCGGCGCGCGACACGATCACCTGCGGGCCCTTTGCCGCGCGGTCCACGGTCTTGATGACGACGCGCAGGCGCTCGCCAATGTTGTAGGTTTCGAGTTTGGATTGCTCGCGCTTCGGCAAACGTGCCTCGGTGCGTCCCATGTCCACAACCAGATCCGGCCCTTCCGCGCGCTTCACAATCGCGGTGACCAGTTCGCCAGCGCGGGTGTGATACTCGTTGTAAATCGTATCGCGTTCCGCCTCGCGCACTTTTTGCAGAATTACCTGCTTGGCGGTCTGCGCGGCGATGCGGCCGAGCACATCGGTCGGTTTCGCGGTGCGGATCTCGCCCCCCAGCTCCAGGCTGGGATCCTTCTTTTTCGCATCCGTCAGGCTGATTTCCCGCTTCGGATCGGTTACCTCTTCCACCACCGTAAGCACCGAAAACACGTCGACCTGGCCGCTTTCCGCATTGAACTTCCCGCGCAGGTCTTCCTCGGACTTGTAGAATTTGCGCGCGGCCACGACCATGGCATCTTCAATGGCAGAAATCACTACTTCCGGTTCAATGTGCTTCTCCCGGCTCAACATTTCGATTTGTTGGTAAAGCAGATTCGCCATTTTCTTCCAGTCCTAAAATTCGATCGCCAGGTTTGCTTTCCGGATCGTCTCGAGCGGAATTTCGACAACCCGAGCTTCCTTGCCCTTCAACTCCACGCGGACTTTCCCGTCCGCAAACCCTTTGAGCCGCCCCTCAAAAAACTTGGCCTCGCCAACCGGCTCGATGGTGGTGATCTTGGCCAGCCGGCCGGTGAATCTCTCGAAATCCGCCGCCGTCCTGAGTGCCCGGTCCATCCCCGGAGAGCTGATTTCAAGGACGTAACCCGGCCCCGGAACTAAATCCTCCACATCCAGAATCACGCTGAGCTGCTGGCTCACGCGCTCGCAGTCCGCGTGACTGACCTTCGCATAAGGGCTCGGAACTGCTTCCCCTTCAGTCGCTTCCCCGGTCCTGATGGGCGGAACGCGGTCGATATACACGCGCAGGAACCGCTGCTTGCCAATCTTCCATTCGACGTCCACGATTTCCAGGCCTTCCGAACGTGCCACGCGTTCGGCGGCTTCGCGGATCTTTTCCAAATTCACGCGGAGACTCCCCGGCCTAAGCCGGTCTGAAGCTCAGTTCATCCGGCGGCAACAAAAAAGTGGGCTTGCGCCCACTTCATGGTGCGACCCGTAACAGAGCGAAAGAAGAGTATATTCCCGTACCCCGTTAAAAGCAAGGCAAGGGCGGATCCCGACGGCTGTCCCGGCGCTCCGCATCGGCGGAAAAAGGGGCCCCGGCATCTGCCGGAGCCCCGAGCAACCCTCTCAAATCAACCGCCGCGCTTACGGCTTGGTCGCCGGAGGCGTGGCTGGCTTCACGGGCGCCGGCTTTGCAGCCGGTGCGCCGGCCGCACCCTTGATCGGGTAGGCCTGGTCGTAGAGCTTGATGATTTCCTGGGTAACATCAATGTTGGTCGAAGCGAACAGGATCGGCGTGTTCTGCGAGGAGGAGTCGAACACGGCGACAATCCCGTTCTCGCGCGCATAGCGATCGAGCACGTCCATCATTTTCCGGCCGATCCGGTCCACGACATCCGCCTGGGCCGCGTTAACGTCTTCCTGCATCTCGTTGTTCTTGCGGTCCAGTTGCTGCGTCAGGCGCTGACCTTGCTGCGTCAAACGCACTTTCTCTTCATCGCTCAGCGTCGCCGCGCCTGCGCTCAGCCGTTGCCGAAGATCGTTGATCTGCTTGTTCATGCCTTCGAGCTCGTTCTGCCGCGCCGCAAATTGCGACTGCAGTTCCGCCGAAGCTTGTTTGCCTTCCGCCGTGGTCACGATCGCCTGACGCACATTAATCACCGCAATCTTACCGGCTGCGGCGGAGCCCGCTGCAGCCTGAGCCCAAACGGCTGTTGTCCCGAGCAGGCAAGCCACGCCCAGCACAGCCACACGAATCACTTTTCTCGAATTCACTGTTTTCTCCTTGTTGATCTCTGGGTTGGTCTTCCTATTCCCATTTTTGACGAAGGGAAGAGCTACCCTGAACTTTTCTAAGCCCGGTCCGACGCAAACGCTTCGCCTGATCTACCCTGGACTGAAGACAACCGGCTGAGCGGCCATTCCAGGGGGCGCCCCCACCCCTGCCCTGCCTCACAGACCCGCTTTGTCGCCGAATCACAAAGGATCAAGTATATCCGACTCGACGTTTTTCCCGCAATCCAGGCTTCGGGGACGACGGGTGCCGACTTGCCCTTCTGATTCTATTTCGGCATCGGGAGGATCAGGACACGGTTATTATTCTGATCCGCCATGACCGCCGTATTGGTGAAATTGTCGATGGTCGCCGCGAACTGCGACTGGCTGCTGATCCCGAGCGTTTCGCGCGTCGCGAATACCGGCGCGTTCACCGCATCAATGACCGAGGAAGTACCGGAAGTGGAGTTGACGCTCATCATTGTCCCGGTTTGATAGTTATAGGCAATCGAATAAGGATTGATGCCCACCCGGATCAGGGATGTCGTGCTGGTGTCCGGATTGAAGGAATAGATGGCGTTCTGCTGCGTCGAGGTCACGTAGAACAGGTCCGGGGAAATGGCCGGGTCATTGACGATACCGGTCGGATTCGCCGAAAGCGTATTGATCGACGACGTCGAACTCTTGGTTGGCGGAACAGCGGCAAGAGAAATCACGTCCAGCCCACCCGTAATGAGGGTGGTGCCGGAATTTTGCAGGTTGGTGACCACGGCTTCCGCGCGGTTATCGTCGATGGCAATGGCTGTTGGCGGCCCGCTGGTCGGAATCAGCTGCATCGGTGGTATACAGGTGCCACTCGTTCCAATCGTAGTGTCGGTACACTTCGACGTCGCCTGCGTCAACACGGTCATATCGATGGCCGAAAGACTATTTCCGCCGGTGTTGGCAATCAAGGCCAGCGCACGATCCTGGTCGATCGTCACGCCGGTCGGCGACACGCCTACGCAAATATTGGAGGTCGTGGCGGTTCCCGAAGAAACAATGCAATTTGTCGAGGTGAAGGCCAGTTGTGTGGCCTTGAACGGGTTTCCGCCATATTGCACGATGGAGGCCGAACCCTCCCCGTTATTGGCAGTGACCGCGTAACCTAGCCGCGGAATGACGTCGACGCCAATGGGATTCTTGCCGACGTTCACCGTGGCCAGCACGGCTCCGTAGGGCACCCCGTAATTGTGAGCGTTGGTCGAATCCACACTGATGAACGTCAGCGTCCCGCACCCGTAACTGGTCACTGCGGCAACGTTTTGAATATAGTCAATGGCGACCGCTTCCGGCATCGCGGCAGTCGTTCCGCACTGGTTGCTCAGATCGATGAGACCCACAGCATAGAGATCCTGGGTGTTCGAGGTCACGCCTCCGCTCAAAACGGTGAGCGCGAAATCATGGGCCCGCGCCAGGCGCGAAGCGGCAATGGTTATGTCGACCTCTGAGTCGGTTGCGCTGGTGATCGAGATCCCCGTCGAGGAGCCATCCAGTTGCACGGTTGGCGCGCCTCCACTCAGAAACCCCTGGCCCAACACGCGCAAAAGCGCGGGCTGTCCAACGGTCACAGCGTGCGGCATACAGGTGGCATAGATATTTGTCGGCAGAGTCGGATCGCAAATCGCCGTCGGCAACGGATTCGGGGCATTCGGAGCGGACGCAAGCGGTGGCTGGGAACTTGGGACACCGCCATTCGGATTGGACTTGGTGGCCGAGTTCCAAGGGGTTAATTGCAGCTGCACGTCGTGAAGACTTACCTGCTTGAAGGTGGACGTCGGATCGAGATCCAGGTAGGTCAGCGTATTGCTTCCGGCGTTCGCGGTCAGCACCAGGTTGGTCTTTGGGTCGTACACCATCGCCCCGGTCACCGTCACAGGAGCCGTCGCACCGGTCGGGGTGAACGAACCTTGTCCATTTTGTCCGGTCGGAATCGCCTCGATGATCCGGTACGCGCCGCTCTGGCCGGCTATGGCCTGGCCGCCCGGATTGATCAGCGAGATTTCGTCGTACAGGGGCTGAGGATTATAGGCAATCAACACATCGGTATAGGGATCCCAGTCTACGTACCGCACTCCAACTTCTGGTGCGGTCGTAACGGGTGTGCAGCTGTTGCAGCTTCCCCGGGTCAAATAGAGAGAGCTGACCGTCTGATCGAGGCCGGCAATGAACCCGATTTGCGGTGCTGCCGTCGAAGCATTGGGATCGGCGAAGGCGAACGTGCGGGTGACTGGATTGATCGCCCCTCCAACTGCGGTTGCGGTGGTGCTGAAGGTGTAATAGGGGTTCCCGTAGGTAACCGTGCCACCGCCTCCGGTCTCGTTTACGCCGCTTTGCGTGTAGGTGAACGTGTAGGTCGTCGCGCTGGTCACGTTAAACGTTCCGTTCAAATCGGCGGGCGTCACTCCGGCGACCAGCACCGTTCCAGGGGAAGACTGGTTCAGGTTGTTCGCCGTCGGCGTGGTGATGGTCACCACGTTGTTCGTGCGCACCGCCCCATTCGGAGCTGCCGCAATGCTCACGACATTGTTCGTCAGCAATAGGTTCACGACCGAAGTTACCCCTGCGCCTCCCGGCGTCACGTAGGCCAAAGGCACGTCCGGTTGCATGATCACCTGCGGTGAGGACCCGGTATTCAAAGAGACGGCAGCAAGCGCGCATGGCGCCTTCTGTGTCGACACGAAGCAAGTCGGCGGCTGGGTTGTCGGATTGGGATTTACATCCACGATAAATCCGACGAAGGAATTGCTGAAGGCCACGACCGCATAGTGCGTAATCGGGTCCACCCCCACCGAAAAAGGCGACGGCTGGCAGCTGGTTGTTCCCGGCGGACAATTGGGCTGGGGAGTTGCTCCCGTCGACTCCGAGAACAAACCCGCCAGGCTAATGGGCGTACCAATCTGCTTCCCCGACGGCAGGGCCAGCAACGTCAGGGAGTTGTCATTGATCGTGCTACTGCCTGGGTTGCCGCTATTCACTACCACTCCCAGATCTTGTCCCGGAAAGCCGGCCGCGGTCAGATCGATCTGACTGTCGATCGCCACACCGGTCGGTTGATTGCCGACCGGAACCTGGATTCCCACCTGCGGGATATGGCGCCCCGAAAGGCCCGGGTTCGGCACCAGATTCACGATTTCCACCGCATTCGCACCCTGCTCGGTAATGACGGCGTAGCCCTTCGCCGAGTTGAGCGCCATGCTGCTTGGCATGGCATTGGCTCCTCCGAGAAGCCCGATGTTCGGAGGGTAGACTTGCGGAGGCGGTGGCGTGGTCGTCGGACTGTAGACGGAGGCCAGATTTGCGAACACCGGTTGAACCGCAACGTTCGACGACACCACCGGATAAGGCGGCGGATTGAAAGGCGGCGCAAGTGTCGGCGCGTTCCACACAATCGAGACCGGGTACAAGCCGGGGCTCTGGGTTTGGCTGCCCTGGAGCGGTCCGGTAAACTGCCGTGCCGAGAAGGCGGTCGCCACGTTCAGATTTCCATTGAACAACAGCTCAACGATCGGGAAGTTGCCTCCCCCGTAGTACCCGCCATCGGTCGAGAATTCCGTATTGGAGCCCTGCGTATAGTAGTCTGGCACGGCAGAAACCACGGCCGGACTGGCATACACCAGGTCAATCGGACACGAGATGGAGACCGTGTTTCCCGAACCGCTTGTCAGGGTACAGGGCGGTGTGGCAGTCACCCCGCTCGGGATGTTATTGACGGTGATCAGTCCGGTTCCGGCTGTTGCCAGTTGCGAGGTATTCAGCCGGATCCGCGTCATGATCGAAGCATCGCAAGTGACGACTGGCGTTACCCCGGTGGCGCTTGGAGTGCAATACGCTGCGGTGATTGGAATCGTAAATACTTCGCTCGGATTGATCACCTGCGGTTGTTGATTGGCCCCCGGCGGCGTGAAGGTAATGGTCGTGGTATTCAGGATGTTTTTTGCGTCCAGGTAGATGTCCTGCTCCACGCCACCGGCCGCAATGGTGGTTGGATGGATCCCGGTAAAGGTCAAGGGATTGGTCGAAGCATTTACGAGCGTAATTGTTGCCAGGGCGTAGTGCACCGTATCGTTCGGCGAATTCACGACCACGGTCACAATCGGCGCAGCTGTAGATGCGTTCGATCCGCTCGATTTCGGGTGCGTATCGGTTGGCATGGTGGCCGGTGCTGTAAACACTCCCTGGGCGGAGATCGTTCCGCATGCCGGGCTGCAGCTTGCTCCGGCGGGCGTGGCAGTCCCAGACGGGGGGAAATCGGTCGTGTCTCCCGCGACGGGTTGTTGCACCGACCAAGTCGGCGGCGGGTTCACCGGCGGCACGTTCAAAAACGCTGCCGTGAATTGCACCTGTTGCGCCGGGTTCAATCCGACCGGCACGGTCACGGTAAGAGGGGTCACCGAAGCGCGAATGCCGGTGTCCAGGGCCACGATGGCCGTGCCTTTTTTATTGGTTGCCGCGGTAGCCGCGGCGGTAAAGGTGAGTGTCGGGATGGGATTTGGAAAATTAGCCAGTGCGGGCGCCGTGTAGGTCAAAACGTTGGTCGCTGCTGTCGGCGTGCTCGTCCAGGTCCCGATGCTGCCGCCATTGACGGTTTGGCCGCTGGTACAATTCTGCAGTGCGGTTGGCTGTGGGTTCGGAACCGCCGTCGTCGGCAGCGGTGTGTACTGATACTGGCAGGTGAACGTGGAGGTCGTCACGCCGCTGGACGCCCCGGTCACGGTGGCCGAGAAGGTCTGTACGGTACCAGCGATCACCGTTGCGGCGGGTGGATAAACCGAAACGGTGACGACATTGGGACTGGAACTGCCGCAACCGCTCTGTGTGAGCACCACCCCCGCAAGCATGAGGATCGCGGCTGTCTTAATTGTGCGGAACTTCATGAATGACATCTCCCCCGTTCAATCTCCGCAGGCAATCGCCCGCGCATAATTCCTGCTAACCCATTGGCAAATTCGATGGCCTGACCCTGTTTCCCCGTTGCCAAGCCTAGAACGTCCGGCTCACCGTGAAGCGGAACGTACTTCTTGGCTCAAAGTAATTTAACCGTCCTGGATTCTGCAGCGATGGCTGGATCTGGTAGAGAATCGAAGGATCACACTGGTTCGGATGCAGCGGATCGGTCAATCCGAGGGCCTGACACTGCCCTGCCAGATTGATCAGGTTAATCTTGTCGAACGGCGCCACGATGGTCTCGTGCAGTCGCAACGGGTTGTACGCCCAATAAATCCGGAACGGGGCCTGTACCACGGGAATATTCACATTAAATTCGATGCCCACCGAGTCGCGAGGATGGAAATTCGTGTTCGGTGCGATCTGCAACTGTTGTGTCTGATTGGCGAGCGGGAACTGCTGGTTGATGTTCTCTACGCCGGTCGGGTACAGCTTCAACGCGTTCTTGTCCAGGATTCCGTCGCTCCCAAAATCGTTGAACAGCGTCATGCCCACGGGGCCGGCAATGGGAATACGGTATTCAATATTCGTCACGCCTTGCAGATCCGCGCCCGGAAAAGTGATGGTGTAGGCCACCAGCGGTACGCTGAAGGCTCCCTGCGTCGGATACCCGGACCCCGACAGGTGGTGGTTATCGCGGAAAGTTACGGTCTGGTTGAAGACCGTCGGGATATACGTAACCGGCGAAATCGCTCGGATGTCGAACCCGCGGATATCGTTCTCGCCACCCATATAGAAACGGCTGTAGGGGGGAGGTTCGATGCCACCGTAACCGGTTGTCCAGGCGGCCAGGAAACGCACGCCGATTGCGTTTCGCTTGTGGTTGATGGGGTGGAAGTACTTGAACTCGCCGGTGTTCGTAATGGTGTTCACGTTGCCGCCGAGGGGACCGCCGGTAACCGCAAGCGAATAAAAGTAGCTTCTGCCGCTGGTCGCGTTCACTGGATTGTTAATGGTGTTCTGGGTGACGGAGGCGGTGATCGTACTGGCCAGGATTCCGTCCAAAGCGCTGGGGCCTGCGATGCTTCGATACTGCAGCTGCGTGAACAGCAGTTCGGACGCCTGGTTGTAGGTCGTAATATTGGTGCGCGTCAGGCCGTAGGTTACCCCTAGGCGCGTGAAAGCGTAGCGCTTCATCGGGTAACTGGCGAAAATCGTGAAACCGGTGCTGTTCTGGTTGTAGTTTTGAATGTATTGCGGGTTGACGCTGACGGCCTGGCCGGTTACGACGGCGGCCTGTTCGGCCTGGTTGAATTTATACAACGAAGAGAAAATCGTGAAACCGGAAGAGATGGGCCGGTCAAAAAGGTAGGGCTCCGTGAACCCGAGCATGATGCTGCGCTGATACTGGCCGACCTGCGCCGAAAGCGTGAGCGTCTCGCCCAACCCCAGGAAATTATTGGTCTGGTAGGTCAGGCCGATAAATCCGCCGGCCAGCCCGCTGACGCCGCCCTGCAACCCGATCGACTGCTTGCCTTTTTCCCTGAGCTTCAGAAGGATATCGACGGTGCCTTCCTTGGTGTTGCGCTTGATTTCGGCGGCCTTGTCGGCTTCGATCTTGTCGAAATAATTCAATTGGTTCAGCCGGAGGATGCTGATTTCCCAGGCCCGCTTGTTGAACAGCTGGCCTTCGTCGATCAGCAGCTCGCGGCGGATGACCTTGTCGCGCGTCGTGGTATTGCCGCTGAATTCGATCCGGCGGACGTAATACTGCTTGCCTTCATCGAATTTCATGACCAGGTTGATGCGCTTGTCCGCTTCGTCGATGTCCTCCTGCGGCTCAGGGACGAAATCGATGAAACCGTACTGCCCATAGATTTTCGTGTAATCTTCCATGGCCTTGCGGACCTTGGAGGCTGAAAAGACGTCGCCAGGATGCAACGGGAACACGCTTTTCAGGGCGTCCACCTTGAGCGAAAGTGCCTTGTCCGGATCGGAGCTGGCAATTTTCAGCGTGCCCATCGTGTACTTGTCGCCCTCTTCGATGGGGATGGTGATGTTGACCGCTTTGCCGGCCGTCTTCCCGGTTAACGGAATGCCCCACCGCCAGTCTTCGGTGTCCACGTTTTCGAGAATGGGGTCCTTTACCAGAACCTTGAAATATCCATTGTCCTGATACAGTCCGCGGATACCGACTTCGATGTCCTCGATCAGTTTGTCGTGGTCATAGGTCTTGGACATCACATTGATCTCGGTGATGTACAGCGGGATGGCATAAGGCCGGTCGTTGTGCATGGCACGGATGAGCTTGCGGTCGCTAAACGCGTGGTTCCCGGTAAACAGAATTTTACCGACCTTGACCTTCGGTCCCTCGTCGATCTTGAACACCAGGATGACCGCATTGCTCGACGCAATTCTTTCATACTGCGGTGTGACGGTAGCGAACTGCCGTCCGTGCTCGCCGAGCAGTTCCTTTAGCACCACTTCCGCTTTCTTGATGCGCGTCGGGTCAAACTGGCTTTCCACCGTCAAGCCGACTTTTTTCTCCTTGAACCGGTCCAGAATGTCGGATTCCGAGATGGAATGGATACCGTCGTAGCGAATCCGGCGAATGACCGGCCGCTCCTTTACCTCGAACACAATGATTTTGCCGTTCGGCTTTTCCCCGTCTTCCACGCGCAATTTCACGTCTTCAAAAAACTGGGTATTCCACAGCGCCTGGAAGTCCCGGCGCAGCGTCTCTTCGTTGTAGGGATCGCCCACGCGGGTGAAGATGCGCGCCTGGAGCGTGTCTCTCCGGATGCGTCGGTTCCCCTCGAAGTCGATGCGTTCGATGAACGGCTGTTCTTCGTTCTGCGGGCCGTCGCTGGCAGCAAGTCCCGTCGGCACTTCCGTGATTTTTTCTTCGAGGGTTACCTCGTTCAAGGAGGCATGAAACAGCAGCGCGCCTTTGACGGAATCGGCTTCAGAGTCTGCGGCAGACGCGGCGTTACCGTTGGCGCCAGAAAGCAGGGGAAGCAGGAGAGAGAGCGCGAAGATAGTAAAACGCCGTACGCACCAGCCATTTTTGGCTGGCGGAAAACAGACAACCCTTTGAGCGGCCACTGATCGAATCAAGGCCGCGCCCCAGAACTCAAGATGTTTTTCTCCTGCCAGTCCCGGTATGGGCTAGCTGAGCGTACTTCGCTCTACGGCCCCCCAACATATGCAGGCCGCTTCGCGCTTACACGCTGCGTCTGATTCACTAATGGACGACTGGGGTTGCCTCACCTACCGGCCGGAACGCGAGACCCTCCCCTGCGACATAAATCTGCAATGTCGCCGGTCTCTGAATTCCCCCCTGGATCAAGGACTCGGAGAGCGGGTCTTCCACATACTTCTGCAACGCCCGCCTCAACGGACGCGCCCCATAATTGCGGTCCGCGCACGTCTTTTCGAGGATCCACTGCCTTGCTTCGGGCGACAACACCACTTGCACCTGCCTGTGAATCAGCGTGTCGTTCAATTGACCGACAAGCAGATCGATAATGCGCAGCAGGTCCTCGTCGCCCAGAGGATTAAACAGAATAATCTCATCCAATCGGTTGAGAAATTCCGGGTTAAATGCTCGTTTCACTTCACCGAGCACCAGGTCTTCCATGCTCTTCAGGCCGGCTTCGTCGATGCCTGCCTGGAAGCCGATTGAAGTGCGCTTCTGCAGATGCCGCGCACCGATATTGGAAGTCATGATGATGATGGTGTTACGGAAATCGACAGTGTTTCCCAAACCGTCGGTCAACTGCCCGTCTTCAAACACTTGCAGCAAAATGTTAAAGAGGTCAGGGTGTGCCTTTTCGATTTCGTCCAATAATATAACCGAATACGGCGTGCGACGCACGCGCTCGGTCATCTGCCCGCCCTCCTCATATCCCACATACCCTGGAGGTGCGCCGATCAGCTTCGATACCGAATGCTTCTCCATGAACTCCGACATGTCAAAACGGATCAGGGATTTCTCGCTGCCGAACAAAAACTCGGCCAAACGTCGCGCCACTTCCGTCTTCCCGACGCCGGTGGGCCCCAGGAAGAAGAAGCAGCCAACCGGCCGCAACGGCGACTTCAACCCGGCGCGGCTCCGGCGGATGGCCCGCGCAAGCGCGGTGATCGCCTTGTCCTGGCTGATGACCCGCTTGTGCAATTCC
Source organism: Candidatus Acidiferrales bacterium (assembly GCA_963842585.1). Classification (GTDB taxonomy): domain Bacteria; phylum Acidobacteriota; class Terriglobia; order Acidiferrales; family UBA7541; genus Acidiferrum. Next base: position 638,979 of record CAWJHG010000002.1, on the reverse strand, counting down.
GGCTCGATGCGTAGTAGTTTTTGCTGCTCGTCTTCCTTGATGGAGGTCACCGCGACTCCCGTCCAGCGCGATACAACTTCTTCGATATCCTCGCGCGTGACGATTCCGGTCGATGCATCATCCAGCTTGTAGCGCTCCCGCAGCACCCGCAGGTTTTCTTTTTCTTTACGCTCTTCCTCGGAATAGAAGCGGGCCTTCTCAAACTCGTGCGCGGCAATGGCCGATTCCATCCGGTGGGTGATGAACTTCACGCGCTTTTGCACTTCGCTCACTTCTTCAGGAACCGACGCCTGGCGCAGCTTCACGCGCGCGCCGGCCTCGTCGATCAGGTCAATGGCCTTGTCGGGAAGAAAGCGGTCCGGGATATAGCGGTTGGAAAGGTAGACGGAGTAGCGCAACGCTTCATCGGTGTAACTGACGGCGTGGAACTTCTCATATCGCTCGCGCACGCCGCTGATAACCTGCACGGCTTCATCTTCGGTCGGGGCCGGGACTTTTACGGCTTGGAACCGCCGCTCGAGCGAACGATCCTTCTCGACCGATTTCCGGTATTCACTGGGCGTCGTCGCACCGATGCACTGAATCTCGCCGCGAGACAGCGCCGGCTTCAGGATATTGGCAGCGTCCAGCGAGCCTTCGGCCGAACCGGCACCCACCAGGGTATGCAGTTCGTCGATAAACACGATGGAGTTTTGGCTCTCCATCAATTCTTTCATGATCGTCTTCAGCCGCTCTTCAAACTGCCCGCGATATTTCGTTCCGGCCACGATCAGCGAAAGGTCGAGCGACAGGATGCGCTTGTCCGCCAGGAACGAAGGCACGTCCCCGTCACTGATGCGCTGCGCCAGGCCTTCCACAATGGCGGTCTTCCCGACTCCCGGTTCGCCGATCAGCACCGGGTTGTTCTTGGTGCGCCGGCAGAGGATCTGGATGACGCGGTCGACTTCCGCTTCGCGCCCGACCAGCGGATCCAAGCTCCCTTCGGTGGCTGCTTGCGTCAGGTCTCGACTGAACTCCGCGAGCAAGGAGGTTTCCTTGGGGCGCGCGGCTGTACTTTTCTCCCCGCTGGTCCGGGACAGTTCCTCGCGCAACGCCGATAGCCGCAGCCCGCGCTCCATTAATATTTCCGCGCCAAAGCACTTCTCTTCCCGAAGGATTCCGAGCAGCAAGTGTTCGGTCCCTACGTGCTTGTGCCCCAGGCGTTCGGCTTCTTCGGCGGCGCTGTTCAGGATTCGCTTGCATTCCGCGCTCAGTGGCACTTCGACGGAGGTGGAAATCCGCTCGCGGATCGTGATGCGCGCTTCAATTTCTTTCCGGATCGACTCGATCGAACCTTGCTGGCGCAGAAACCGGTTGGCCAGCGCCTTGTCTTCGCGCATCAATCCGAGCAGCAAATGCTCGGTCTCGATGTACGGACTCCCATACTGGCTGGCCTCGTACCTGGCAAAGAAAATCACGCGTCGCGCTTTTTCTGTGTATCGTTCGAACACGATTAGCTCGCTTCTCCCCCTGGGGTTCCCCCCGGAACGCTTCTCACGCTACGGGTCCGCAGAACACCATGTTCAAGTCCCACGATCCGGTCGCACCGTTCGGCCAGCGCCAGGTTGTGCGTCGCAATCAGCGACGTCAGGCGATGCGTGCGATGCAACCGCTCCAACAACTCAAACACGGCCCAAGCATTCTGCTCGTCTAGATCTCCGGTCGGTTCATCGGCGAGCAACACTCGGGGCCCTGTCACCAGCGCCCGGGCGATTGCCACTCGCTGCTGTTCTCCGCCCGAAAGTTCTCCTGCGCGGTGTTCGGCCCGGTCCTCGAGGCCCACCTCTGTCAGCCACTTTAGCGCCTCCGTAAGCGCTACTGCATGTGGCACTCCGCGCACCAGCAATGGCATCGCTACATTCTCTGCCGCCGTAAAATCAGGCAACAACTGGTGCCGCTGCCAGAGAAACCCCACGGCGCGATTGCGATACTTCGCCAGCGCCGCGTCTTCATTCGTTTCAATCGCTTTATTTTCAAAGTATACTGTACCGCTTGTTGGAGTGTCTAGCGCAGCCAGCAAGTGCAGCAATGTGCTTTTTCCCGCGCCCGATGGTGCGACAACCGCCACCATCTCTCCTTCAAGCAATTTCAGATTTACGTCCGCCAAGACTTCCAGGTTCTTTTCGCGCGCACCATAGGTTTTCTTTAGTTCGCGTGCTTCGAGGATCGCTGTCGCGCTTTTGACTGTGGTGCTCAAGATTTTCTAGTCCTTACCATCCCAGTTCCCTGCCGAGTCTTCTGTAATTTTCTCATCACAGCCGCCGGGCGGCTGTGACCTTTGCACCCTGCTCGCAGCCGTTCTCTACCTACTCGATTAGGATGCACGTCGAGCCTCGGGAGGACCTAGCCGTCGCTCGCTCTTCCGGCCTTCCGTTGCCCAACCTTTTCCCCTTTCCTCCCCTCACCTGCCAGCCGCGTTTTCGTCCGTCCTAGGAAGTTTTTGATTGGCTGCTAACCCTATCTATATCAGTATGTTGCTCCTCTGGTTTGGGTGGCAACAGGGGAAGGGGGGCGCGGTTTGTCTAGAGCGCCTCCATCCCTAGGCCTGTAGGAGCAAATCGAGAGCCAAATACTCACTCCCCCCTGACCCACTCCATCCTGCGTTCATCTTATTCAAATCTAAGGATTTCCACCGGCAGTAGCCGCGCTGCTTCTCGCGCCGGGATCACCGTCGCAAGCATGGCGATCCCCATCGCCGCCAGAGCAATCCATAGCCCGTCGAGAAAACTAGGATGGAACGGCACATAGGGCACGGCGTATACCTGCGGATCGAGAGGAATCAGCCGGTAGGTTCCGGCAATCCAGGTGAACGCATAACCCACGGCTAGGCCGAGGAAGGTTCCGAGGGCGCCGATCACCATTCCCAGCAGGAGAAAAATGCGGCGCACTTGTTCTCTACGCGTCCCGATAGAGAGAAGCACCGCAATATCCCGCGCTTTGTCGGTCACCGTCATCGATAGCACCACCAGAATGTTCAGACCGGCGACAAAAGTGATGAGCCCGATAAAGATCGCGGTGACCAGTTTTTCCAGGCGCAGCGCCCGGAACAGCGCGCGATTCTCTTCCATCCAGGTCGATATTGAAAATCCCTGGCCAGCTCTTTGCTCCAGCGTTTTCGCAATTTCTGCAGCCTGCTCCGGCTTGGCCAGTCGGAACTCCAGCACATTCACGATGTCGCCGGTGCCCGCCAAGGATTGCGCTGCCGGCAAGGCCACGAAACACCAGTTCTCGTCGTAGTCGTAGAATCCTGAATCGAAGACTCCGGCTACCCGGAATCTCCGGGTCCGCGGCATGAGTCCGAACGGGGTCAACCGCCCTTGCGGGCTCGTCAAGGTCACGTAATCGCCCGGCTTCAGCTTCCACTCATCCGCCAGTTGCTTGCCGACCAGCAATCCGTCGATGCCGTCGGCATCGGTCGAAAAATCCAAGCGGCCCGCCGACAACTTTTGCAGCGCTTCGTCGCTCTTCTTCTCGAGCTCGACGTCGATTCCCTTGATCACCACACCGCGCGCCTCGCCACTGAACGTGAGCAGCACGGTTTCATAGATGGCCGGGGTCACGGAGTTCACCCCCGCCGTACTCTTTAACCCTTCGGCCAGTGATTTGTAGTCGTGAATGCCGCCCGAGCCCGGACGAGTCAGCGAGATGTGCGCCGTAACGCCCAACAGCCGGTCCTGCAGCGTCTCCCGGAAACCGCTGTTCATCGCCAGGGCAATCACCAGCGTGGCAACACCGGCAGCCACGCCGAGGACGCTGAACGCAGTGATCAGCCGCAACACGGCCGGCCGGTTCGGCGATCTCAGGTACCGTTTCGCCACGAACCACTCAAAGCTCATGGGCTGGCTCTTCCTTTACGCTTTTCCGCCTTCCGCAGCCGTTTCTTCCTGATGGGCTTCGGGGCGAAGTTGCGGGAACAGAATGACGTCCCGTATGGAGTGCGAATCGGTCAGCAGCATCGTCAGGCGGTCAATCCCAATGCCCTCCCCGCCGGTCGGAGGCATTCCGTGGCACAGCGCGCGGATATAATCAAGATCGAGCTGCTTCGGAACTTCATCACCGCCCTGGGCGATCTGCTGGAGAAACCTTCTTTCCTGCTCTGCAGGATCATTCAATTCGGAAAATCCGTTGGCCACTTCCATCCCGGCCACATAAACTTCGAAGCGCTCGACCAGGGAGGGGTCTTCCGGCTTCTGCTTCGAGAGCGGCGAGATCTCCAGCGGAAAATCATAGAGGATGGTTGGCTGGATCAATTTGTCTTCCGCAATCGTTTCAAACAACAGCCCGGTCCACTCGCCGTCCGATAACGTGCCCTTGGCCGCGGCATACTCGGCATGATTCGCCTTGGCCCACAGGTTGTAGCGCTCGGCTGTGCGGGGCGCTCCCCCGGCCGCGGCCAGCTCCCTCTCGGTTGGAGCGGCACCGGCACCTTCCGGCCAATATTTCACGATCGCCTCGCGCATGCTCAGGCGCTCGATGTGCCCGAAATCCAGCTCCTCCCCGCCATACTTCACTTTTTCAGATCCGGTGATGCTTTTCGCCAACTGGCTGAACAGCTCTTCGTTCAACTTCATCAGGTCCCGGTAGTTGCTGTACGCTTCGTAGAACTCCAGCATCGTAAATTCCGGATTGTGCTGCGTGCTGATTCCCTCATTCCGGAAATTTCGATTGATCTCGTAGACGCGGTCGAATCCGCCCACGGTGAGCCGTTTTAAATACAATTCCGGAGCGATGCGCAAATAGAGGTCGGTATCGAGCGTGTTATGGTGCGTTACGAACGGCCGCGCGGTCGCGCCTCCGGCAATCGGGTGCATCATCGGGGTTTCCACTTCGATGTAGCCGCGGCCGTCGAAGAATTGCCGCAGTTCCCGGATGATCCGTGCGCGTATCCCGAATACTTCGCGGGATTTTTCCGTCGCGATCAGGTCCAAGTACCGCTGGCGATACCGCAACTCGATGTCCGTCAATCCGTGCCACTTCTCGGGCAACGGCAGCAGCGCCTTGCTCAAAAAGAAAAGTTCTTCCACCCAAACCGAAAGCTCCCCCGTCTTGGTACGAAACAGATGCCCGCTGACGCCAAGGTGGTCGCCGAGGTCCAGCAAATGGAACAACTGGAAACCCCTCTCGCCAACCACATCTTTTCTGACATAGATCTGGATGCGACTCCCGGTCCCCTGCAAGTGTGCAAAACCCGCCTTACCCATCAGCCGGTAGGAGACAATGCGCCCGGCGACTCGCGTCTGCTTGCGGTTCGTTTCGAGATCCGTACTGGTTGCCTCGGAATACTTTCCTACCAGCTGTGCGGGTGTGTCCGTCCACCGGAACTCGCGCGGAAATGCTTCATAGCCAAGAGCTTGGATTTGTTCAAGTTTCTTCTGCCGCTGCTGGAACTGGTCTTGGGGCTCGAATTGCAAGAGGTGGTCGGTCCTTTCTTGTTTGCTTCATCCGAGTATAAAGGCGGCCCGAGCGTCAGGGCAAGGAATCCAGCCCTAGGGCATCATCCGGCCGGCGGTTTCAATGGGAAGAATTTGCCGTGTAAAGGGAAAAGTCCGTCCCTTCTGGCCCCCACACGACAGGTCGTCATTATTTACGCTTCAGATATCTGTTATACTTCCGCCATCGTGCTGCACCGGAGGTACCCTGTGCACCGGCGCCCCGCCTCCATGCCCAACCGTTCCGTATCCGCGGACTGGCGCGTTCCTCTCGACGGGGATAAATCCTGCGCCTATCTGGAGTGCATCCACTCTCTTGAAACCCGCTATTCGATGTTCAGTGTGACGCTGGACGAAGCGTTTGAATTGCGCAGAAGGGGCCGCCATTCCAAGGCTTACCAGGTCCTTTCGCTGACTCCCGCTCTTTCCGAGCGCCTGGCAGGCCCGCTCCAATCCTTGCTGCAGGCCATGCTCAAACACGCCAAGCATTTTGGCACCACTCCGAGTCTCGCGCCGCTGAACGCGCAGAATTTTCAAAATCCCCGCAGCCAACGGGTCGCTCTTTTTAACGATCTTTTCAACAACGTCCTGCTCACCGGCCAGTCCCAGTTTCTCCATAAAATAAGAGCGCTCACTGACCTAGTAGAGGAGCTCCATTCGAGTTTCCATTCCATCGTTGTGAACTTGATCAGCGGCAACTCCGCAGAATCCGGTCGTGATTGGGAACTGCTCAATGCCGTCCATTACGATCTCAATAGCTGCCTTCGCGAATCTATCGTGCTCCTGAAGTCCTTCTTCCATGCCCTTCCGGACGCGCAACTTAGCGGTTTTCAGGCCTCTCTCGAGCCCCTCGCTCGGCCGCCAGAGCGCGACTGCGGCGGGTATCTTGCCGGTAGACGGATGGCCTTCCTCAAGGGACAATAGCTCATCCCTGCGGGCGTCCCGCAGCCTCATGCAACCTATTGAGGGTTCGCGCCTTCTATAGGGTCATATGTGCTCCTCGACGGCCGCCTTAGGGACAACTCTGAAGGGAACTAGGCGCATCCCATCTATTGGTGGCGCCGCCATTGGACAGTTGGCCCGACCAAGACCAGCCGAACCGGTTGCGTGGACAGAAGCGGAGGCCATCCGCCGCGCTCAGTCGGGGGATTCCGCCGCTTTCGATTTCCTTTATCAACTTCACAGCCGTCGCGTCTACGCCCTGTGCCTGAGAATGGTCAATAATCCGGCCGACGCGGAAGATCTGGCGCAGGAAGCCTTTCTTCAGCTGTTCCGGAAGATCAGCACTTTTCGCGGCGAATCGGCCTTTTCCACATGGCTGCATCGCATGACCGTGAACGTCGTGCTGATGCGTCTGAGAAAGAAATCGCTCCCCACCGATTCACTCGAAGAGACCCTCGATCCGGATGCCGAGGGCAGCAGCCCGAAACGCGACGTTGGCGCTCCTGACCTGCGCCTGTCAGGTGCCGTCGACCGGGTCAACCTCGAACGCTCCATCGAGCAGCTTCCTCCGGGTTACCGGATGGTCTTTGTTCTGCACGACGTACAGGGTTATGAACACAATGAGATCGCCCAGATGATGGGATGTTCGGTAGGCAATTCGAAGTCGCAGTTGCACAAGGCACGCACGCGTTTACGCGATTTGCTCCAGGAAGAGATCCGTGCTCAGGCTCGCGAAGAACGCCAGTCCGCGAAAGCCCAATCGGGCTCGCAGGAATGAGTTAGAATGAAGACAACGTCGAGGACGGCAAATCGCGCACTTGTGCTGGTAACGATTTTTGCAGGGAACGCCACCCAGAGTTGCGCCCTGCGGAGTTGGTTGTATGCAGTGTAAGGAACTTGAAGCCGTTCTGGAACAAGAGGGTCAAAGTCCTCTGCCTGACGAAGCGCGCGAGCATCTTGCCGCCTGCGCCAACTGTCAGGATTTGCTCGCTGATCTTTCTGCAGTACTGATCGCCGCCAAGCGCCTTCCCGCCGAGGTGAATCCTCCGGAACGACTTTGGATTTCCCTCCGCGCTCAACTCGAATCCGAAGGGATCATTCGCGAACCGCAAACGGTTGCCGCTCCATCTCGGGCACCCTGGTGGCAGGGTTTTTCGCAGCTGCTGAGGCCGCGCGCGCTGGCAAGCGTCGGAGTTGCGTTCCTGTTCGTTTTGGGCACTGTCTACCTGGCAGGACACCGTCACGGAACGGCGTCGGTCCTGAACAACCAGCCTGCTCCGAAACAGATCGCGGAAGTTCCGAATCCTGTTGCGCCGGTCCCCGTGCCCGGGAATTCAGCACCTGCTCGGCAAGCTCTGCCGACTGCCAGACAAACCGCACATAACCTCAAGCCCCCGCAGCCGCGTCGACCGACGGATGAGCTTTTGCCCTCGCCTTCGGAAAATGCTTACCTCGGCGACAGCGCTGCCGTTCTGAGCAAGGTCCAAAACGATGTGCCCCGAAACGAGCTGGCCAACAATGCCGCCGTGGATGCCTCCTTGCGCCAGAATCTGCGCACCCTCAACGAGTTTATTGCCGAGTGCGAAACCCGCTTGAAGCAGAATCCCCAGGACCAGTTGACTCGTGAATATCTCAACATGGCCTACCAGCAGAAGGCGGAATTACTCACCGCGATGATGGACAGCGGAAGGAGCGAACACTGATGTTGCCCCAGCAGAAGTTGGTTCGTGGTGTGTTTGGCATCCTCGGAGCTGGCCTGTTCTTTTGTGCTGCCGGGGTGGCACTTGGCGGCACGACCGAACAGCAAGAACGGCATTTCACCGTCAAGGACCGCCCAATCGTCATTATCAATAACATCGTCAACGGCCGGATAGAAGTGAAGTCCTGGAAAAATTCCGAAGTTGTGGTTACCAGCACATCGGTGCCGGGAAAAGTCGCCATCGAGGTGGAGCAGGTCGGCGACCGCATCGACATCAACGCCAGTTCCCTGGTTTCCTCGTCTCAGCCGCACGAAGTCGAGGCTAATTTCCAGCTTCTGGTGCCCGAGCAATCAGAATTACAGCTCCGCACGCAAACCGGGCTGATCCTGGTGGAGCAGGTCAATGGGGACATGAAGCTGCAGAGCGTCGCAGGCGACGTGCACCTGAAAGAGGTCTCGGGCTACATCATCGTCAAGACCACCAGCGGCTCACTGGTCTGCACTCTCTGCTCCGGCAGGCTTGAGTTTACTTCGATCAGCGGAGGGTCGCAGATCCTTCAGCCCTCCCTCACCAGCGTCAATCTGATGACCACCACCGGCAACATCCTGTATGACGGAGACTTTATCCGCACCGGTCTGTACACCATGAATAGCGGTCGTGGCCTCGTCGAAGTTCGTTTCTCCGGCAACGACTCCTTCGATCTGAATGCCCAGACCTATCGGGGAACCGTCGACAACCAGGCCGCCGATTTCCTGAAGCCCGACACCCACGGCAGCAAACACCATTCGAAGTACACCCAGAGCCTCTTTGGCACGGTCGGCCAGGGCCTCGCGAAGGTCGAACTCTCCTCCTACAGTGGTACAATTCGAATTCTGAAGCGCAACTAACCCGCGCTCTCGGGAATTGTGAACCAAACTTTCATCGGACGTGGTCCACAGCCTCGTGCCACCATCATCTGCCTCGCCGGTTTCATGGGCGCCGGGAAGAGTACCGTCGGGACCCGCCTGGCCCGCCAGCTCGGCTGGCGTTTCGTCGATCTCGACGAACGCATCGAGGATGCTGCAGGAATCGCCATCCCGGAATTTTTCGAACGTCACGGCGAGCCGGCTTTCCGCCAACTCGAAGCGGACCAATTGCGTGCAGCCCTCGGCCGGGCCGTTGAATTCAGGGAGTCCACCATTCTCGCCCTGGGTGGCGGCACTTATGCCCAGGCGGGAGCACCCGAATTTCTACGCAACTCCGGCGTGCCCGTCATCTGGCTCGATACGCCAGTCGAAATTCTGCTCTCCCGATGCATGACCATGACCGGCCGCCCGCTCTTTCGCGATGAAGCCAGCTTCCGCGCGCTGTACGCCCAGCGCCTGCCGTCCTACCAATTGGCCGACTATCGCGTGGACAGCTCGGGGGATGCGGCTGCCGTGGTCGCCGAAATTCTTAGTCGCGGAATCGCCGTTGTTCCCAGTGGAGAGCATGACACTCCGCTGGCAGATGAAAAAACACAGCCCTGAGGGGGTCGGATGCGAATTCAATTCTCAAGACGAACGGCAGCGGTGCTGGTGCTCCTGTTGCTTTCAACTGCCATGGTCGGCACGCTGCTGGTTAGCGCGGACCAGAAGAAAGGTGCCGCAGGATCCGTTTTTGCCAACGATAAAGGCAAACTCAAGATTCTTCTGGACGGCAAGCAGATCGGCCAGGAAGAGTTCGACATCGCGCCGAGCGGGGCCGGCTGGATCGCCAAAGGCACGACGCATCTCGCGGTCGAAGGTGTTCCGGCAACCACCGTTAGCGGCACTCTTACGCTCGAACCCGATGGCGCTCCCATCAGTTACGATTGGACCTCACAGGCTGAGAAGACCAACGGTGCGCAGATTCAGTTTGCCAATGGGGTCGCCAAGATGACCATCCAGATGCAGGGGGCTCGCCCCTTCGGGCAAGAGATCACCTTCAACTCTCCGCACATCGTGGTGCTCGACAACAACCTGTACTACCAGTACGTTGTCCTTGCCCGCGTCTACGACTGGAACAAGCGCGGCACGCAAACCTTCCCTGTCCTCATTCCCCAGCAACTGACACCGGGTTCGATCACAGTCGACTGGGCCGGTGCAGTTTCTGCCGAGGGCAAATCCTATGAAGGCCTGAAAGTGATTACCAGCGACCTAGAGATCATTCTCTATCTCGACCCCACTCACCGCCTGATCCGCCTGGAAGTTCCTTCCTCGAAGGCCGCGATCATCCGGGAATAAGTGCCCTCGAAGGTCGGCCGCGGGAAACTCGACGAAGTTCGATTCCTCTCTAGAGGGAGCCTTTGGCTTTCTTTCCTGTTCTTCAATGAATGTAGTAGCCGCTCTTGGACAGGATGAGGTAGTCTTTGCCCTTTTTTCCGAACGGTGCAGTGAGGCGGAGATCGAGCTTGTGTGGTTTGCCTTCGGCTGCGGTAGCTTGCGTATAGTACCCAAGCGTGTAGCGGGTCTTGATTCTCTCGATCAGCGCGCGGAAGGCGGCATCCAGATGGGCCACATCCTGCACATCAAACAGTTCCCCGCCCGTCTGGTCCATGACTTTGTGGATATTCACAAGTCCGGGAACCAGACCTGCCGCATACAGGGTTCCGGGCGGGTTGTATCCCGGAATCTTCAAGTTATAGAGGACGGCATCGGCGGCAATTGTTTCGGTGACGATATCGCGCGTGCCCTGCCCACCGGCACTGGTTCCCACGTCATCGCTGATGAGAATGATCACCCGGCGGCCCTTCGGAGGCGCGTTGAGGAGGTATCGGGCAGCGAGAAAGATCCCGTCATTAATATTGGTCGCGCCGCCCACCTGGAAAGCACTGATCTGCTGGGCAATCTGGGCCTTGTCTTTCGTAAACGGCACCCGCATTTCGGCCTCGGTCGAGAAGGTGAACAGCGCCACTTCGTCTTCCGGTTTGAGCGCCGCGAGGGCGATGTTCGCAGCCTCGCGCAAGGGCCCGAGGAAGGGACCGATCGAATCGCTCAAATCCAGAACGAGCGCAACATTGAGAGGCAGTTCGTCGCGACTGAAAATGTCGATTTGTTGGCGGACGCCATCTTCGCGAAGCTCGAAGTCCTCCTTTTTCAGATTGCCCATGATTTGACCGGCCTTGGTCTTCACCGTGGCGTCAACCAATACCAGGTTCACATCCACGCGAACAACCCCCGGAGCCTGTTCCTGGGGCTGGAGCTGCGTGGGTGAGAAAAATGCCGGAAGAACGGCGAGCACCGACAAGCGCATCAGCTTTCGCCGGATTGGGAGCTTCCTCATCTCTCGCTGTTCCCCGTTGCACATCCGGGATCCGGTAACGGAACCCGGTGCGGACTGCGTGCCACGGCCACCGAACCGTGGAATCCATTTTGCAGTTTATCCTTGCACATTAGCATAGCGGGAGGGCAGGCAGCTGCCTGGTCAGACGACCGCGGCAGCCGCATGGGCCGTCAGCCGCCACGGCAAACCAAAAAAACGGCGCCCCGGTTTTCCGGAACGCCGTCCTATTCCAACCACCCGAGAGATTGTTCCTTAGCGCGCCAAAGGCCTCTGGAATACCGGCATCCCTGCGCGCCGCAGCGGATACCCTTGCGGTTGACCATGGGCTTGCGCGGGAATCAGCCCATTCGAATGGCTGGCGTGTCCGATGTGCCCGTGCTGTCCGTTGCCATTCGCCGGCGCGGGCTGCGGCAGCCGTGCCGGGTTACCGATAGGGCGGAGGGTGATCGGCGCCGCATTGACGTGGTCGCTGATCGCCTGCAAACGCTTCAAAATCGACTGCCATTGTTCCCAATCCAGTTGCCGCAGGAACGGCCGCAACCCCTGAATGAAGGGATCTTCGAGCAGCGCCTCGCCGTCCGATTCCGGGATGAAGAACCGGTTTAGGCCAACATTCAGCGCTTCCGAGATCTTCTCGAGCGTACCGAGGCTGGGCGTCATCTGCCCGCTCTCGATGCGCGACAAGTAGGACCGGCTGACCTTCGAACGCGACTGCAACTGACTCTGGGTCATCCCGCGTGACTCTCTCAGTTGACGAATCCGCTGGCCGATATTCTCGACCGTCTCCTGATTCGCAAACTTCGTCTCCGTCACTTCAGGAGCCGCCTGCTCTTGAGGTGCTTCCTGCGGAATGAGGTACTCCATCCGCTGGGGCAACGCTCGTACGCAGCGACGGCAGTTGCCGGTTCGCGTCCGATATTGGACCAGTCCGCAAGTCTTGCAGCGAATCACTTCCCGATCCATCTCCAACGTGTTCATCATGGTCTCTTTTTCCATATGTGCAGACACCGGAACTCCTCGCTGACTTGTTTGTTTTTCCGGCGCGCGGATAGGAAGGAACGTCGGAACGTTCTTGGGGGGAAGGCAGTTACTGGCGCGAATGGAGTGTCGCTTACAATCTCATTGGCTGTCAAGAGCATTTTTCAAAAAATCTTGCGTGTATCGGCCGAAATCGCCCGTGTTTACGCCTGTTTTTCGCCTGTTCGTCCGGACGGCTCGCGCCGGATTCTGCAGCCGCTGGTAGTTGTCTCTGCCCGGAACAACTATATGTTGTGCTCCTGTTCCCTTCCCGCCCGTTTCTCAGTTGGTCACATTTCCTTCCGTCTGGGAGTGGGCCAGGCCAGCCACCGCCCTTCTTCTGCCGCGTGCACCCGGATCACTGGACGGAACTGCTTCGAGAAGCATTCGGTGAACGATCGAGCGGGCAAGTACAATGATGGAGCCGAAAGGAACAGGGAGCGGACGGCCTGGCGAGCGCCGTTCCCTAAAATTCGGAAAGGAAATCACCGATGCCAACTCGCGACGATGCCTGGAAACTGCTCTGTGAGCACACCGAGTCAGAGAGCCTTCGCAGACACATGTTGGCCGTAGAAGCCTGCGTTCGTGCCTACGCGCGCAAAAGCGGCGCCGATGAAGATCTCTGGGGTCTCGCCGCCTTGCTGCATGACTTCGATTACGAGCGCTGGCCCAACAACAACCACGCCGCCGACCGGGAGCACCCCGCCGAAGGCGCCAAGATCTTGCGCGCGCACGGCTACGACGAGGAACTCGTCCGTGCGATCCTCTCGCATGCCGATTACACGGGCATTCGCCGACAATCCCCCTTGGAACATGTGCTGTTCGCTTGCGATGAACTGGCCGGCTTCCTCACCGCCTGCACCTACGTCCGTCCCTCGAAGAGCATCCTCGACCTCGAAGTCAGCTCGGTGAAAAAGCGGATGAAAGACAAAGCGTTCGCCAGGGGCGTCAGCCGCGAAGATGTCATCCGTGGCGCTGAAGAGCTGGGCGTTCCCCTCGACGAGCACATCTCGTTCTGCATCGCCGCCCTGCGCGAACAGGCCGATGTCTTAGGCCTTCGCGGCACGCTATAGAGCGCAGGCATTTAAATCGACTATCGCTCCAATCGACAATTTGCGTTGGACTCCCTCTCCTGCCGGGAATAGATTGGCTCGACCCTTGCCGCTCCAGATTGGGTCGCTTAGCCACCTGAATGGCGCGAGAGGGCGCCGCGGTCCGGAGTCGAACGACCCTCCCAGCCGGGTTGCAGGACGGGAAATGACAGCCTCGGCCATTCCATCGCGAATTCATCGATCGCCCTCTTTCGTGAACTACCACATCGACAACGCGTACGATGAGATGTTTGTCTCGCCGGGCGTTCCTCGCGAGCACTACACCGCTCTTCACCAGACCCTGCTGAAACTCCCGCCGGAAGAATTACGCCGCAGCCAGCAGGCGGCGGATTTGGCTTTCCTGCATGAAGGCATCACTTTTACCGTTTACGGCAGCAAGGAAGGAACCGAACGCATTTTCCCCAACGATCTCCTGCCGCGGATCATCAGCGCTCGCGAGTGGGCCAGAATCGAGAAGGGTCTGGCCCAGCGCCTCACAGCTCTGAACTTGTTCCTCCGCGACATCTATCATGAGGGCCGCATTCTTTCCGATAAAGTGGTCCCGCGCGAACTGCTCTACAGCTGCAGGCACTTTCGGCGCGAAATGCGCGGCCTCAACGTACCACGCGACATCTACGTTAGCGTCTGCGGCACCGACCTGGTTCGCCTCCCCGACGGCACCTTCGCCGTGCTCGAGGACAATCTTCGCGTCCCGAGCGGCGTTTCCTATATGGTCGCCAATCGCAAAGTCCTGAAACGTGTGTTTCCGACGCTGTTCCGCGATTACGGTGTCTGGCCGATCGATCACTACCCGCGCGAACTCCTGTCGACGCTGCGCAGCCTCGCGCCCGATAATGCCGCCTACCGTCAGGACCCGGCCACCGTCCTGCTCACTCCCGGCGTCTCCAATTCTGCCTACTTCGAGCACACGTTTCTTGCGCAACAGATGGGCATCGAACTCGTTGAGGGCCGCGATCTCCTGACACATGACAATGTCGTCTACATGCGCACCACCGCTGGCTTGCGCCGCGTGGACGTCATCTACCGCCGGGTCGACGACGATTTTCTTGACCCACTCTGTTTCCGTCCCGACTCCACTCTCGGCGTTCCCGGCCTTTTCAACGCTTATCGTGCCGGAAACATCACTCTGGCCAACGCCATCGGAACCGGCGTCGCCGACGACAAGGCGGTGTACGCCTACGTCCCCGAGATCATTCGCTACTACCTGAACGAAGATGCGATTCTTCCGAACGTCCCCACCTTCCTGATGTCCGACCGTACCCATCGCCAGCACACGCTCGACAATCTCCACAACCTGGTCGTCAAGGCAGTCGGCGAGTCCGGCGGATATGGGATGCTGATCGGCCCGCACAGCACCGCCAAGCAACGCGAGGAATTTCGGGCCCTCATTCTGGCCGAACCCCGTAACTACATTGCGCAACCGACCCTGTCGCTTTCCTGCGCTCCCTGTCTCATCGACGGCAGCGTAGAATCGCGTCACATCGACCTCCGGCCCTACATCCTGATGGGAGAAAAAGTCACCCTTGTCCCCGGTGGACTTACGCGCGTGGCTTTGCGCAAAGGCTCACTCGTGGTGAACTCTTCCCAAGGCGGAGGCAGTAAGGACACCTGGGTTCTGCGTGGAGACGCGATTGGCGACGATCTACTCGAAGAGGCGCGCAAGGAGCTGACGTCGTTTAGTTCGCAAGCGAACCATCGGCACTTGAGAGAGGAGCGCACTGCGTAACCCATGCGATCTCCGCGCAATTTCTATGTGCAGTCCTTCAAGCATGACGTCGGCATGCTCTCTCGCGTCGCCGATAGCCTGTACTGGGTGGGCCGGTATCTGGAACGCGCCGAGCACACCGCGCGGCTCGTCGACGTCGAGCTGCAACTTTGGCTCGACCAGTCCCCCGAAGTGGGCGCCGGCCGCTGGCGCTTTCTTCTCGAAACCCTTCGCGCCCCGGCAGTCGATGGGCCTGTCGATCCGATGGGGCTCCTGAACACGCTGGTCTTCAGCCGCGCCAATGGATCGTCCATCGTTTCCTCTGTTACCGCGGCGCGTGAAAACCTTCGCCATGTCCGCGAACAGTGCAGTACGCGCATGTGGAAACAGCTGAATCGCTTGTACCTTGACGTCATCGAGCATCGCCCCGGCGATGAGTGGATTCTCAAGTCTCACGAGTTTTTCCTGTTGGTCCTCGAGGGCGCCTACCTGTTCCACGGCGTCACCGACGCCACCATGAGCCACGGGGAGGGCTGGCAGTTTATCCAGCTGGGCCGTTATGTGGAGCGGGCCGACACGCTCACAACTCTTCTGGAGACTCATTTCCAGCGCATGACCAGCCCGGTTGACGGGCCCGTCGAAGGCGCCGAATACCTCGAGTGGGTCGGCCTGCTCGGCGGCTGCGTCGCCCAGGAAGCTTATTGCAAAGCGCATACCGCGGAAATTCGCCCACTTCGGGTTGCGGAATTCCTGCTTCTCAACCCGGAGTTCCCTCACTCCATCCGATTTTCTGTCGATAGAGTCAATGCCGCACTGAATCTTATCGGCGACCTCACTGAGCGTAGTGCCAAGCTTCCCACGCGCATCGCCGGCCGCTTGCGCGCCCAACTGAGCTACAGCCAGATCGAAGAGATCATGGCGGGTGGAATTCACTCTTACCTGCAAAGTGTCCGCAAGGAGTGCGGTGAAATTCACTCCGCCATTCACGATATCTACTTTGATTATTCCGTCGAGGCGGAGCTTGCTTCATAACCGCACTGGACTCCTGATATGACTTACCTGATCCGCCATGTCACTTCGTTTTCCTACCAGCCTGCGGTTGGAGAGAGCGTAATGGAAGTTCGCCTTCAGCCGCGCAGCGACACGCGCCAGCGATGCCTCACCTCTTCTCTCGATGTCCATCCTCGAGCCAATGTCACCGTCTACCGGGATTTCTACGGCAACGCGGTCCACCATTTCGACATTCCCGGAAAGCATCAGTCGATCGAAGTTATCGCCGAAGCTACCGTGGACATGCTCCCGCGCCTGGATATCGAATCTCTACGCCAAAGCAGCTGGGACGAACTCGACGAGCGGGTATCTCATGGCGATTATTGGGAAATGCTTCTGCCCAGCCAATACGCGCACCCTACCGAACTGCTCCAGCGTCTTGCCCATGAGCTGCACCTTGCGCGGCGTGGCGAGCCGCTCGCATTATTGAAGGAGTTGAACAGTTCCCTTTACGAAGCCTTCGAGTACGCCCCGAATACAACGCGCGTTGATTCCCCGATCGACGATGCTCTACAGACCCGCCAGGGTGTTTGCCAGGATTTCGCTCATGTGATGATCGCGCTGGTCCGCCAGTTGCGCATCCCCTGCCGGTACGTCAGCGGCTACCTGTACCACGAGGACCATTGCAAGGACCGTTCGCCAGCCGGTGCGACGCATGCCTGGATCGAAGCCTATCTCGGCGAAGCCGGCTGGGTGGAGTTCGATCCCACAAATAATCTCCTCGGGTGCGACCGACATATCCGCGTTGCGGTCGGCCGGGATTACGCCGACGTCCCACCGACCCGCGGCGTCCACCGCGGGGAAGCCGCGAGCGAGCTGAGCGTCCGCGTAACCGTGTCCATGGTCGATGCTCCGAAGCCCGAAGACCTCGGCCCCGCTATGGTCTTCCGCTCAAAACGCCCCGCGGCAGCTAGCAACTCCGAAATTGTGCTGGCGCAAAATCAGCAGCAACAATAGAGATCCACGCGCTTTATTCAAAGCTGATCAAGACAATCTCCGGCTGCGTGCACACACGCATCGGGGGACCCCACGTTCCTGCACCGCTCGAGGTGTACACCAGCAACTCCCCGAATTTCTGAAGGCCGTAGGTATACTCGCCGAAGATCCGTGAGGTGAACCAGGTGAACGGGAAGATCTGCCCTCCATGAGTATGACCGGAGAGTTGCAGCGAAATCCCCTGCTGTTCTGCGATCGGCATACCTTGCGGCACGTGGGCCAGCAAAACGCTGGCGCAATCACGATCCAACTCCGCGCCTTCCAGGATCGATTGGAAATGTTTCGCATCGCCGGAGTGAGTGAACGGCACGCCTACTACCTGCAGGCCGTCCAGGTTCACTTTCTCGTTGTGCAGCACATGGATCCCGGACTTTTCGATGGCTTCCAGGTAATTCCGCGGATCGGAAAACTCTTCGTGATTTCCGGTTACGAAGTACGAGCCGAAGCGGGGCGAAAGCTGCTTCCAAGGGGCTACCAGCAGATCGGCATCTACCTTGGTGCCGTCAAACAGATCGCCGCTGATGAACACCACGTCCGCCTTCAGTTGCCGCAGCATGCCCACCAGGCGAGCCAGAAACCGGCTGCCCTTGATGTGGCCCAAATGTGTATCGGTCACCAGCGCTGCAACTCGTCCCCGCCAGGATGCCGGCAACCCGGGCAGTCTCACCGTTACCCGCCGCACACGGATGGCCGCGGCATTGACGATTCCATAGACACTGGCCGCCATGGCCAACCCGAACAAGGCGCCGGCCACGTTGTGCATGCTGAGGCCGAGTCCAGTCAAGCGGACAAACGCATAGATCACCCAGCTCAAAACGGAGGCACCAAACAGGAAGTTGAATGTTCCGAGCCAAATGCTGGCGAGCGTATTGACGAGTTTCACCGGGGCATTGAAATAGCGATGTGCCAGCAGCGTTGCGGGCACAAAGCTGAAGGCCAGCAGCGCCAGCGCCACCCGCAGAACCGAAAGTGCTCTTGCGCCAGGCGTTCCCCAAAACACCAGCCAGGTTTCATAGACCAACAGGTGGCCCAGAAGGAGGATGGACTGAACCACAGCGGCAAACACGGCAATTCTTGTTTTCAAACGGAGTACCCTCCGCACGGAAAATCACACCCGGCACACTGTCCTTAGATGACGGCGCGAGCGAAAGGGCTACTTTCATTAGGTCCGCAGAGAATTGGCCAGAGATTCAGTACACGTCGATCGTGGTCACGCTGAGCGCGGGAAGCGTAACGGTCAGGGAGGTTCCGGAAGCCGTCATGGTTCCGGCTGCCACAGGTTGAATGGTGCTCTGGCTGGCAGCGGCGCCCGCAGTCATCTGGTACAGATGGGCTGTACCGGACAGCGCCTGCCCGCTGATGGCCGTCACCTGCGAGGAACTGGAGCGGTTGATCGCCACAAAAACCACCCGACCGGGAATGCTGCTATCCGTGCTGGCGTAGACCGCCACGTTCTGAATATTGCTCGAGCTGGCTGCAAGCGCAGTGTCCCCAAAATTCGAGTTTGCGCCATCGAAATCCCGGAATGCGCGGTAGCCCGCCAGAATGTAAGGTGAATTATTGTTCAGGAGCCACAGGCTGGCTGCGAACAGCCCTTGTGCGCCAAAAATTCCGAGGTTATCGGCCTCCGCAATGGTTCCGGCGATATGCTGGCCACCGCCGTTGTTGTACTCGGTGATGGAGATCTTCATCCCGGGGTTTTCCGCAGCGATGCGCGATTGCAAACGTCCCAGGATGTAGATCGGCCCGCCGAGGACATCCGCGGTGATCCAGGAATTCTCCGTATAGGTCGTGTCCCACAGGCTGCGAGGACTCTCGACAACGGCCTGCACCTGCGCATCGGTCAAAGTGGGACCGGTAAGATTGGTCACCCGGTTGCCGCTGCCGTCGGTCGCTTCCGAATACCAATGGAAGTCGTACACATCAACCAGTGGCCTGCCAAAGGCCGAAGCGGCCGTGCGGATCGCAGGAAGATACTTGTCCGGAAACCAGTTGTTGCCGGCCGGGGTGGCGCTCAATTCTCCTTGCCAGTTGTAGATGCCTTCGAAGCCATAGTGCACTGGCCCAAAAACCAGCAGGTCCGGAAATTGCTTCTTCAGCGCTTCGGCGAGCGCGATGGTCTTGGCGATATAGGCATCGGAGGTCACGGGGGCGGGCCCCTGCACTTCAAGGTGTGTGGAGTTCCACAGCTCTGGTTCGTTGTCCAGTTGCGCGAACACCGGCCGCGTCAGGGGATTCACTCCAAATATGTTTTGTCCTGAGAATTTCTGGTCGAGCGTCCAGATAAATTCATCCATGTACACGTAAGCGTCCGTGGTTGGCGGATTCAGGGTGAACGGGGCGCTCGACTGCGTGCTCTTCACATCCACCACGGTCTTGAAACGCGTCATATCCGGGGGGTTAGCCACACTTACCGGACCGTTCTCGTCGCCCGCTACCAGCCCCTGCATCTGGAAGGTGACCAGGCTGGCCATCCCGCTCGCCTGGTCGCCTGAGATGATGCTGCGCACCGCCTCCGCAGGAACCGTACTGCTGCTCAGGTAGTCGTCGTTCTCGTAAAGATAGTCGCTGCCCGCGTTCGAGGCGTTGGTTTCCCAGTTGTATGCGGTCCAGCGATTCCCCCCGGTGCGGTCGAAAGTGAGATTCGGAGGCACGCCGATGATCCCTGAATTGATGCCATAAATATATGGAGAGATGGGGTGCGTCGCTGCCGGATTGATAGTGACGGTGACGTCAGGACTGACGGGAGCCGTGGGTGTGGCGGTGGCTTGATTCGAATCGCCGCTCTCGCCCGCGGCGTTCACCGCGGTAACAACGTAGTCGTAGGCCGTGCCGTTTGTCAGACCGGTGTTGATGTACGAGGTTGTCGATGGCGAAGAGATTTGCGTGTAGGGGCCTCCGGAAGTCGTCGAGCGCAGCACGTTGTAACCGGTTGCTCCAGTGCTCGCGGTCCAAGCCAGTGAAACTTGCGCGTTGCCCGCCGTGGCTACCAAGTTGTTCGGGGATGGCGGCGCAGCTTGCGGTGCCGTGGGCGTCGCATTTACTTCGGCGGAGTTCGCGCTTTGTCCAGCCGCATTCCCGGCGGAGACGACATAAAAATATTTTGTGCCATTGCTGAGGGCGCTATCCGTATAGGCCGCAACGGCCGGTGAGGCAACCAGCGTAAACGGCCCGCCGGAAGTGGTCGAACGCTCGACGTGGTAGGAGGTTGCTCCAGGCGAGACAGTCCAGGAGAGACTCACAGAGGCATTTCCGGCCGTCGCCGTCAGTCCCGAAGGTACCGCGGGGACACTTTCCCCGCCGCCAGCACCCTTCCTGCCCGCCCCGCCGACCGTGGCGCAACCCGGGAGAAGACCTGCAAGGAGAAGGAGCGGAATCAGGTAGGAGTGGGTGGTGCGCACCGTTAGCTTCCTGTCGGTAAACTGGAACCAGGCTCGCTCGGACCTCAGGCGTCCCCTCGAGACTAGAGGAGGGGGAGTCGAGGGACAAGTTGGCCCGAAGACCAGCCAACGGCCATGGCCGGAGGGACTGGAGCGGGTGTGCCGGGTTCCACCCTAGCGCGCAACCCTGATGAGAATGCTCCCACCCGCCCGCCAATGCTGTTCAAAAGCGGCTGAGAAAAGAGTTCGCCATTCGGGAAAAATGAGCTGCGCCGGGCAACTCGACTTAGGGAGTTCAGGGCCTCGAGAACCGCTTTCCCGGATTTTGTCTGCCTCGTGATATAAACGATGGATCTGTTGTGGCAATCACTGCGGCGATCGGGGGAGAGTCTGCTTGCCACAGGAATCGACCTCCAGAACTGGAGAGCTGCGGAGACCGGCTCTGCGCGCTCCAGCAGCTTTGGAATCCATGTCGAATTTTGCATCGAAATTGAACCTTTTTCGTTTTTACTGCAAGCGTGAGCTGTGCCCCGCAAGAAGATCTGCAACGCGGATGGGCATGTTCATCGCCGCGAGCACTCTCGCTGGGTTGGTCTCCTTCGCGGCACGCGTGCCGCAGGGAGCACCCGTAACACCCGTGGTGGTGCAGCCAGGCGCGCCGGGTAAGCCGAGCAGGACTCTGGCGACGTCGACAAAGGGCACGCTGCCACCCAGATCGCAAGCAGATGTGGATTTCATGCAGGGCATGATCATGCACCATGGGCAAGCGGTAGAGATGACGGCGCTGATCCCCTCGCATACCGAGAACAAGGAGCTGCACTCGCTCGGAGCACGGATCAGCAGTTCGCAGTCGGATGAAATCAAGTTTATGAAACGTTGGCTCGTGGCCCGCGGCGAAGCCGTTTCCATGGCCATGCCGGGAATGCCGGGGATGGATGCATCCGGCAAAGCGATGGCGCTGATGCCCGGCATGCTCACCCCTGAACAAATGGACGCGCTCGAGAAGGCCAAGGGCCCCGAATTCGATCGCCTATTTTTGACCGGCATGATTCAGCACCACAACGGCGCCTTGCTCATGGTGGAGGATCTGTTTGCCACCGCTGGCGCTGGGCAGGACGCTGAGCTGTTCAACTTCGCGAGTGATGCGGACGCTACGCAGCGCGCCGAGATCAGGATCATGCAATCCATGCTAGAGAAGCAACCGTCCGAGGAGAAACGATGAATCGAATGCCCGGTGATCTATTTCGTGTGGCGTTGGCCGCAATGGTTTTATTTTCCGGAGTGCCCCAAGGGAAAGCCCAGGCCCCGGTAACCCCGCCCACGACCCAGGAGCCCGCGAAGGAGCCAGAGGAGGAACAAAATCTGTTTGCCCCGGAGCCGGCTCAGCCCCTGCCCGTAGGAATGACGGGATCGGAGGTGAACGATCCGCGCTACAAGCTGGCACCGGGCCTGTATGACGCAGGGGAAACAGCGATGGGCATGAAGCACCTGCTGCTGCTGAAGAAGCCGGACGCATTTCAGCTGGGGACCTCTGAGCCCGATGATCCAAGGGTGGCGAAGACAGTCCGCCAGTTGGGTGTGGGGAATATCGCGAAAATGACCAAGCCGGTGCAGTTGGTGGTCGCGCAGCTGGCCTTCGCGAACTCGGACCTGGCCTTCCAGGGCAACCACCTGTTCCAGGGGAATTTTTATGGCGTGAGCGTCTATGACATCTCTCATCCATCGAACGCCGCGTTGCTGACCACGCTGGTGTGCCCGGGCGGCCAGGGCGACGTGTCAGTTTACAAAAACCTGCTTTTTATGTCCGTCGAGATGCCCAATGGACGCCTGGATTGCGGAACGGAAGGGTTTCCTCCCGAACCTCCACCGCCTGCTGGGGAGGATAAAAAGCGGCGCTTGCCGGCAGCGCAAAAGGACCGCTTCCGGGGCGTACGGATCTTCGATATTTCCGACCTCAAGAACCCCAGGCAGGTCGCGGCAGTGCAGACCTGCCGCGGATCACACACCCATACTCTCGTGCAGGATCCGAAGGACCAGGACAACGTCTATATTTATGTGTCGGGCACATCGTTCGTGCGTCAACCCGAAGAGCTCGCCGGGTGCTCTGGTGAAAATCCCGATAAGGATCCGAATACCGCGTTGTTTCGCATCGACGTGATCCAGGTTCCCGTCGCCGCACCGCAGGCCGCAAAGGTCGTGTCGAGCCCCCGCGTATTTATCGATGCGCGGACGGGGGTCATGAATGGTCTGAGCAACGGGGGCACTCACGGCAAGAAGGGCATGGAGAAGCCGGAGGACAGCGACCAGTGTCACGACATCACGGTGTACTCGGCGATTGGGTTGGCGGCCGGCGCGTGTTCTGGAAATGGAATTCTGCTGGACATCCGCGACCCGGTACATCCAAAGCGCGTGGATGCGGTGAACGATCCAAACTACTCCTACTGGCATTCCGCTTCGTTCTCCAATGACGGGACAAAAGTCGTCTTTACCGACGAGTGGGGGGGCGGCCTCGGCCCACGGTGCCGTCCGAACGATCCGAACAAGTGGGGCGCGGACGCCATCTTCCGCCTGAAGGACGACAAGCTGAGCATGGCGAGCTATTACAAGCTGCCGGCGGCGCAGGGCGACACGGAGAACTGCGTGGCGCACAACGGCTCGCTGATTCCCGTACCTGGCCGCGATATCGAGGTGCAAGCGTGGTACCAGGGCGGCGTCTCCGTGATGGACTTTACCGACCCGGCCCAACCATTCGAGATAGCCTACTTCGACCGGGGGCCGATTGATCCGAAGACCATGGTGCTCGGTGGCGAGTGGTCGGCCTACTGGTACAACGGATATATTTACGGTTCGGAGATTGCCCGGGGCCTGGACGTGTTCGAACTGACGCCGACCAAGTTCCTGACCCAGAATGAAATCGACGCGGCAAAGACGGTTCGGCTGGCAGAGCTGAATGTGCAGAACCAGCAGAGAATCGACTGGCCGTCCCGGCTGGTCGTGGCAAAGGCGTATCTGGACCAGCTGTCGCGGTCCCAGGCTCTGCCGCCGGGCCAAATCACCTCCCTCGAGAAGGCCATCGAGAGCGCGGAGAGTTCCCCAAGGAACAGGGCTAAAGTGGACAAGTTGAAAAAGATGGCTCCGCCTCTTGAACAGAGCGCCAGCAGCGCAAAAACTCCCGTAGATGCGGCACGACTGCGCGCACTCGCGGACATTCTGAAACACCCCGCCGCCTGACCGTGGCGTAAACCCGACGGTCTTCCGGGTACTCCTTCGCGAGAAGCCATAGAAAAGTCCGGCTTCCCGAGTGGCGGGGAGTCACGCGCCGGTGGGGGAGATGCCGAGCTTCCTTGGCGGGAAAACTCCGACCGATTGGCCCGGCACTACCTTTTTCTTCGCCGGGCGTAAAATGCAATGTACTTTGTGAACCGGCAGTTGCGCCGATCGCGGGCGGAGGTGGCTCAAGACTGCGCGGCCGCCCGAGAAAAGACCTCGGAGACCTGGGCCTCGGAGACCCGGCCTCGGAGACCCGGCCTCGGAGATCCGGGATGTCCAGTGTGACTGGCGGAGGCGACACCGGCGGGGACAGGTGCGTTGCAGCTGGCGGCTGGAGCGTGCTCGACGAGTGAAGCGTCCCTGTCCATGGCAACGGCCAATTTCTGTTGGCTGAGCGTGACCGGGCCCGGGATGCGCATGGACAGGAAAGCGGACCTCGAGCGCGAGGTGCGCACTACGGATAGGGACGCGGCGGTCGGAGGCGAGGATTTGCGGATTCCTGTTTCTGCCGACGAGGCCCCGGGGCAGTTGATGGCATACGCCGGCAGGACCGGCCTCGGGACCTCCGGGGTCGGAGGAGTGAAGGGGAGGGTCTCGAAGGCGGTATTGGACAGTGGTGTTTTGGGCCGCGGGACACTATAGTCCGAACGACCACCGGGGCAGGAACCCTGGGGTCGACGCGGAATGAGGAGTAATCCATATGGATATGACCACCAGCACGCGAAAGACGGGCGATGTCACAATCGTGGACATCAAGGGACGGATCGCGCTCGGAGAAGAGAGCGCGGCAGTGCGCGACCTGATCCTCAACCTGCTGAACAAGGGCGACCGGAAGATCCTTCTGAACCTCGCGGAAGTGAATTACATCGACAGCTCCGGACTAGGAGGGCTGGTGAGCGCGTTCACGAGCGTGAAGAAACAAGGGGGAGAGCTGAAGCTCGTCAACCTCACCGACAAGGTCGACAATCTGATGGAAATCACCAAACTCTACACGGTGTTCGACATTACGGATAGCGAGGCGGCGGCGCTGGCTTCGTTCGGGCGATCGACGGCGGCTGGGGCATAAGAGCAATCCCCCAACCCCAAAATCGAGATTCGACGTCGGACAGAGAGTCGCAGACCCTGCGCCGGCCGACCCGCGGCCGGAGTCGCTCGAGGAGCAGGACAGACGTTGGCGGTCTTGCTAAAATAAAAGGATATGCTGAACCAGATTTCGGGCTTCGACGCGAACGCGCTGCGCCACCCGCGCAAAAAGACCCATGGTGTGAAGGTGGGTCACGTCCAGGTGGGCGGCGGCGCTCCGATCGTGGTGCAGTCGATGACCAACACCGATACGGCAGACGTAGAGACGACGTTCAAACAGACTCTCGAGCTGGCCGAAGCGGGCAGCGAAATCGTGCGCTGGACGGTCAACGTGCCGGAAGCGGCGGAGGCCGTACCGGTGATCAAGAAGCGTCTCTTGGACGCCGGTTGCAATGTACCGATCATCGGCGACTTCCATTACAACGGGCACGTACTGCTGACCAAATACCCGGACTGCGCGGCCGCGCTGGACAAATACCGCATCAATCCTGGAAACGTGGGCGCGGGGCAGCGTCGCGACGAACAGTTTTCAACCATCTGCAAGGTGGCCGTGGACCACGCTAAGCCGGTGCGCATCGGGGTGAACGGCGGGTCGCTGAACCAGGAACTGGTGATGCGCAAGATGCAGGAGAACACGGACAAGAACCTCGGAAAAGAGAGTGAAGAGATTATTAACGACTGCATGGTGCTTTCGGCCTTGGAGTCGACCGAGCTGGCGCTCGAAAGCGGGCTGCAGAACGACCAGATCATCATCTCCTGCAAGACTTCGCGCCCGCGCGACCTGATTACCGTTTACCGCGACCTTTCCGCAAAGACCGAGCAGCCGCTGCACCTCGGATTAACCGAAGCGGGCATGGGAATGAAGGGTATGGTGTGGTCGGCGGCTTCTCTGGGCGTGCTGCTGTACGAAGGGATTGGGGATACCATCCGTATTTCGCTCACCCCTCGGCCAGGCGGCGACCGGCGCGAAGAGGTGTACGCGTGTTGCGAACTGCTGCAAGCGCTGGGGCTGCGGGCGTTTTCACCGAGCGTCACGGCGTGCCCGGGCTGCGGGCGAACAACCAGCACCACCTTCCAGGAGCTGGCAGAGAGCGTACAAGGCTACATTCGCGACATGATGCCCGCGTGGAAAACCCAGTATGAGGGCGTCGAGAGCATGACGCTGGCAGTCATGGGCTGCATCGTGAACGGTCCAGGGGAATCGAAGGCCGCCAACATCGGCATCAGCTTGCCGGGAACGGGCGAAGCGCCGCGTTGCCCGGTGTACATTGACGGCGAAAAGAACGTGACCCTCGAGGGCACCTACGAGGAACTGGCCGTGGCATTCCAGAAGCTGGTGGACGACTACGTGAGCGCCAAGTATACCCGCAAGACCGCTGACCCGATGTTGCGCTAGGCGCCTACCGTCGATGCACACCTCGATCGAAACGGGTCGCAATCGACTTCGGTAGGCTCTGGGCCATGGTGTTCCTGGCGGTTAGATCGAGCGAGCGAAGCACGGACTGGAACGAAGACCGGGGTTGCGGCTCGGGAGAGTCTCTTGGCAAGAGGAGCAGGCTCGGGTTCTGAAAGGATAGAATGATCCGGCAGGCGGTCGTTGGCGGCGGCGCCAGAAAAAAAGAGAGCGAGTCCAAAAGTGAAGATTAGTCTCGAAGATGTCCGGCGCGTTGCAGAATTGGCCGATCTCGAGTTAAGTGAAGAAGAGCTCGAGAAGTACCGCGCGCAAGTGGACGACATTCTGGAGTATGTCGGCAAGCTGAACGAGCTGGACACCACGAGCGTCGAGCCGATGGCCCAGGTCTTGAGCGATGACCAGAGCGCGGACGCGACGTTGCGCGAAGACGTGATTGTGCCGTCCGGGGTGGCCGGCGAGGTGCTGCAGAACGCGCCGGACCCCGAGCCACCGTACTTTCGTGTGCCCAAGGTGATTGAGCGATGAGTGAACTGACCACCATCGGCGCGGTGCGCGAGGCCATCGCTTCGAAGAGAGTATCGGCGCGGGAAGTTGCGGCAGAGTACTTCAAGCGCATTGCTGCGCGCGACAGCAAGATCAATGCTTACCTCACGCTGTCGGAAGAGCGCGCCTATCGGCAGGCGGACCGGGTGGACGCTCTGGTGGCCGCCGGCAAACCGCTCGGGGCGCTCGCAGGCGTGCCCATCGCCGTGAAGGATGTGATCAGCACGCGCGGTGTGCGGACCACCTGCAGCTCCAAGATCCTGGCGAACTATGTTCCTCCCTACGACGCCACGGCCGTGACGCGACTCGAAGAGGCGGGCGCGGTGATTCTGGGGAAGACCAATTGCGACGAGTTCGCGATGGGCAGTTCGAATGAGAACTCTGCCTACGGAAATGTGCAGAATCCGGCGGCGCCGGGCTGCGTACCGGGTGGATCGAGCGGCGGGTCGGCGGCGGCGGTTGCGGCGGATCTGGCCGTGGCTTCGCTTGGAACCGATACCGGTGGCTCGATACGCCAGCCGGGATCGTTTTGCGGAATCCCGGCGATGATGGGCAGCTACGGACGTGTTTCACGGTACGGACTGATCGCCTTTGCGAGCTCGCTCGACCGGATTGGTCCCTTCGCGCATACCGTGCGCGACGTGGCGGCGGTGCTGCAGGTTTTAGCGGGACGCGACCCGAACGATTCCACGTCGACGACAGCGCCGGTCGAAGATTACGCGGTCGCCATGGGCAGGCCGGTGCAGGGGATGAAGATCGGCATTCCCAAAGAATACTTTGGTGCCGGAATGGACTCGGGTGTTCGCGAAAAGGTGACGGCCGGAATTGGGCTACTGCGAAAACTGGGCTGCGACGTTCGGGAAATTCAGCTTCCACACACCGACTACGCGATTGCCACCTATTACATCATCGCCACGGCGGAGGCGAGTTCGAACCTGGCGCGCTACGATGGCGTGCGTTTTGGACCACGCGTCGAAGGGGATTCTCTGCTTGCGATGTACAGGAAGACAAGAGGCGCGGGATTCGGCGCCGAAGTGAAACGCCGGATTGTGCTCGGCACCTACGTGCTCTCTGCGGGCTATTACGACGCTTATTATCTGAAGGGGCAGAAGGTGCGCGCCCTGATTGCGGATGATTTCCGCAAGGCCTTCGCGCAGGTGGACGCGATCGTAACGCCGACTTCGCCGGTTCCACCGTTCAAGCTCGGAGAGCGCGTCGACGACCCGCTGCAGATGTATCTTGCTGATATTTATACGGTTACGGGCTCGCTCGCGGGACTGCCCGGTATTTCCGTGCCCTGCGGCAGAATTGGCGGTACGCTGCCGGTCGGATTGCAGATCATCGGTCCCGCATTCGGCGAAGCCGAGATATTGCAGTTGGCCCACGCGTTCGAGCAGGCCGGCGGCGCCGCGCTCTAGCACTCCAGTCTGTTGGGGATGCAAGCCTGTGCCGATCCTTACCCCGATCATCGAGAAGCTGGCCGAAGCACAAACGACCTTCCTGCGTGCGGCAGACGCAGTCTCTGCCGAGCAATGGAGCAGAAAACCCGGCGTGGAGGAGTGGTCGGCGGCGGAAGTCGTCGCCCACCTGATCATGGTGGAACGCGCGATTGTCGGTGGCGCAGACCGGGTAACGCAAAAACCTCCAAGAGCGCTTCCCCTGCTGAAACGCCTTCATCTGCCGCTGTGGCTCGTGGAAGCACGTCTGGTTCGCTTGAAGTCGCCGATTCCTCTCGATCCGTCGCTCATGAGAGACAAGGAAGAGATGCTCGGTGAGTTGCGTTCCGTGCGCGAACGCGCACTGGCCTTTCTCGAAGAGACCAAGAGCCGCGAATTGAGCGCGTACGGATGGCGTCATCCATTCCTTGGTCCACTCAATGTTTATGAATGGTTTGAAATGATCGCCGCCCACCAGCTGCGGCATACCAAGCAGCTGCGGGAAATCACTGAACAGCTACCAAAAGTGGTAGGAATTTCGCAAAATCAGTAAGTTTTTGCATACCCCAACTGTCAGTTCTGACAGCTAGCGCGCGTGCACAGCCGCGGACCAACACCGTCAAAAACCTGCAAAAATGGCCGAAAACAGGAAAAAAGAAAAAGTACTAGAGAATTCGTTTAACACTTGTTCAAACGGAACGACTATTGCAAGGAGAATAGGTGTCTTCTAACCTGCTCAGAACAGCGAACAGGGTCGTGGATGAAAGCGGCGGAGATTTAGAGAGGCTTCCTTGGTCAAAGTAAAGTCAAGTCAGAAGATCTTCACGGACACAGAAGTGGCCAGCCTGACGGGAATCTGTGTGGAGCACCTGCACAATTTCGCGCGCAGCCGGCATCTCGGCATGATCGCCCGAGCAGCAGAAGCGGCCGGAGCCCAGGCAGAGCAGTGGATGTTCACGCTGTCCGACCTGATGGTCCTGACCACGCTGTTCCCGCGCTGCACGCACTAAGAGCACTCGTCGGACGTTCGTCTACCCGCCTGAGACAACCCCCAGGACGTATATTGCGTCGATGCTCCCGGAGCCTGCTTGCGAGCAGCGCTCGGGGAGAGCTATGCTTGAACTTCCACGGAAGGGCCCGACTGGCGATGACACGCTCTCGGCCCCTCCCGGAACGACCATGGTTGGTTCGCGCACGTCCGGCCTTTTTCCCACCCGAAGATTCAAACCAGCCTCGTTCTGCCTCTGCGGGTTGATCCTGCTCTGCCTACCGGCCTGGGGCCAGACCCCGGGAGGGGCCGGGCAGCCCGCCGCGGCTCCGCCTGCCCGGGACAACGCCGCTCAGGAAATCCCACGCGGGAAGAAGCTGATCCTCAAGGATGGCACTTTTCAGGTGGTCCGCGAATACCACCGCGACGGCGACCGGGTGCGTTATTTCAGCCAGGAACGCGGCGAATGGGAAGAGTTGCCGGCATCCCTGATCGATTGGGACGCCACGGATAAAGATGCGGCGGCTACCGAAAAAACCGCTGCGGCGCTCGCCGAAAAAGTCCACCGGCAGGAAGAGGCCAAACGCATGGACAACGTGGCTGATATCGACGCCAGCCTGCAGGTGGGAGAGGGTGTGTTTCTGCCGAGCGCGGAGGGTCTCTTTGTGGTCGAGGGCAAGTCCATACGGGTGATGGAGCAGGCCGGTTCGCAGGTCAAAACGGACCAACTGCGGGCCATCGAGCAGGTCCTCTCGCCGATACCGATCGTACCCGGGAAGAAGACGGTGGTGCTCCAGGGCGCCCATGCAACGCTGCGTTTACATTCGACAACGCCGGAGTTCTACTTACGCGAGGCCCCTCCCGACCCGGACCGGGTGTCAGGAATTCAGAAGAGCAGCCGGGCAGGAGAAAACGGGCCGGATGTGGTGTTGATCCGCGCCAAACAGCTGCACAATGGACGCGAGCTCGAATCGATCAAGCTGCTATTTGGCGAGGAAATCTCGAAGAACCGGATGGAAGTCCCCTTTCAGCGCTGGGAGATCGCGCCTTCCGTTTTCCGGTTCACCCTGGGGGAAGCTCTGACACCGGGGGAGTACGTGCTTGCCGAAGTTCTGCCGGATGGGCTGAACTATTTTGTTTGGGATTTTGGAGTGGACGGAAACGGCAAGTCCGTCGAGAAGAAGTAATCGGCGAGTCTCACCCTTTGCTTGAACCGGCCGGTACGCGGCTAAAGACCACCAGCAACGTATTCAACACGTCGGAAATGCGAAAAGGCTTCTGCAACCGGCGGTAGCTGGCCGTGGCGCTCGACCCCTGCCCGTCCCCAACCACGTCGCCGGACATGTAAATCAGTTCGGGCTTGTTGGCACCCGATGCGATCTTCAGACGCTGGGCAACGCTGTAGCCGTCGGCATTGGCACCGGAACCGGACAGACACAAGTCGCAAAGGATGGCGTCATATTTTCCAGCCAGCACCAGGCCCAGGGCTTCCTCGGCAGTGGCCGCCGAATCCACCTTCAAGCCATTGCCTGAAAGACCTTCGACCAGAAGCATGCGGATGCTTTCCTCGTCGTCGACCACCAGGATGGCGCGCCCCTTCAACATCTCGAGGTTCGGAGCAACCATCTCGCCAGAGCCCGAGGAATCGAATTCGCGCAGCGAGCGCGTGGCGTCAGGCACAGCCATGGGCATGAAAATTGTGAAGATTGCGCCACCCGACGGCGCGTTCTCGACTTCTACGTCGCCCCCGTGTTCCCGGACGATGGACATGCAGATGCTCAGCCCCAAGCCGGTCCCGCCGCCGGGACGCTTGGTGGTGAAGAACGGGTCAAAGATTTTCGGCAGAACCTCGGGTTTGATGCCGGGGCCATCATCCTGGACAGCAGCAAAGATGCGTGAACCGCTCTTTCCCAGGCGGATCTGGATGCGGCCCGAGGGACGATTCTCCCGGATCGCCTGCTCGGCATTGCTGACCAGGTTCAGGAATACCTGGATGAGTTGATTGGGATCTCCGACCGTTGGCGGAAGACCGGGAGCAGGCCGGAAATCGACCTCGATCGAGTTGCGGCGGAGAGAATGTTCATGCAGTTGCAAGGTGCGGTCGACCACGGCGTTGAGGTCCAGGGCCTTTTTCTGGGGCGCAGCTGGGCGGGAGAACTCCAGCAGGTTCTGCACGATGCGAGCCGCCCGGCGGGCCTGGCGGTGGGTCATCTCCAGTTGGCGTTTGGTGTTTTCGTCAATTCCGGGACGATCGCGCACCAGTTCACTGGCGCCAAGGATGGCGGTCAGCGGATTGTTCAGTTCGTGTGCCACCCCGGCCAACATCTGGCCCATGGCCGCCAGCTTTTCCGCCTGGATGAGTTGTTCTTCGAGGCGTTTCATTTCGGTGATATCGCGGCCGGAAATAACCACTCCCTCAATCTTGCCGCTTTCATCAAACAGCGGGCTGAAGTGGCAGCGCAAGCGTCGCCATTCCCCCTGCTTGTGGCGAACCCGGAGCTCGATGGACGCAAAATTCCGTTTGCCCTGGAGCAGGTCGTCGAACACAGCGAGGACGGCGCTACGCTCCTCGAGATGCGTGCGGTCCCCGAAAATCATGCCGATGGTTTCCTTCGGCTCGTAACCGATGACTTCCTTCACCTTCGGGCTGACAAAAGTGTAGCGGCGTTCGGTGTTCACGACAAAAATCAGGTCGGGGAAACTGTCAATAAGGCGGCGAGCGAATTCCTGTTGCTGGTGAAGCTGCTTCTCGATCGCGCGCCGCTCGGTGATATCGGCCACCGCACCCTGGTAGCGGATGACTTTCCCACCCGTATCGCGGACTGCGGTCGAAGTATTCAGGCACACCAGTGGTTTGCCGTTCTTGCGACGGAGGGTAATTTCACGGCCCTCCGGGGTCGGCTGGCGATTCACCTCACGGGCCAGCAGGGAGCGTTGCTCCTGGTCAACGAAGACTTCGCTGACTTTCTGCTGCAGTAACTCCTCCTTGGAGTCGTAGCCGAGCATGCGGACCAGCGCGGGATTCACTTCCAGGATCTTATCCTCGGGAGTGACGATATAGATGCCCTCCTGAAGAGTCTCAAAGAGTTCGGTGAACCGCGCTTCACTGCGGCGCTGGGAGGTGATGTTCCGCGCCAGAACGGTGAGGCCATGCACCTTGTCGTCGCGCACCATGGCGTGGGCAACGCAATCGAAGAAGAAGGTCGCCCCCGTTTTCTTCAGACGGATATGGACAACGCCGGACCAGAAACGTCGCTCAAGGAAACGGCTCATCCCGCGCTTCAGGGTTTCCTCCGAGATGCCGTGCTCCTCGTCCAGAAATTGGGTAAGCGAGAGACCGATAATCTCCTGAAAGGGCTGGCCGACGAAGTCTGCAAAGCTGCGGTTGACCGCGCGGATCTCGCCGTCCAGGCTCAAAGCGACCAGGATATCGTCAAAGGAATCGATCAGATCGCGAAAACCTTGTTGGGACTTGGAAATCATCTGGAAGAGGTGCTCGAGCTGGCGATCGCTCGGGGGAGCCGAATCTTTCTGGTCCAGGCCGCGGACCATCCCTTTTAGTTCGGCGATTTCTTGCGTCTTTTTCCAGACATAGACCCCCAGAAGTCCGACCAGCGCCACCAGACCAAAGGGCAGCGCCTCGAGGCGGAAGCGCGTGGATCGCAGCGTATCCCAGGAAAACCAGGCAAAGGCGATGGTAATGACAAAAAGAAGAAAGAAAGTCAGGCGCCACAGCTCGTGCTGGCGCTTTTCATACTCATCGAGACGGGTGCTCACCGGGGTATTCGCCTGAGCTTCCGGAGAAGCCAGTAGGTCTGCGCCAGTTTGAGGATCGGCGGTCATGAGTTTAGACAAATCGCCACAGAACGGAACGAAGCCGTGAAAACCTGTCCCCATCATAGGGAGCGCGAGAGAGGGGCGGCAAGCGGGAAGGGGAAAACAAGTTCCTGTGGTTTACCTGTACGAAAGGACGGCCCGAAAAAAGCGCCTCGGGTTGCCCCGAGGCGCTTTGAGCTTGCTGAGAAGCGGCCAACCGCCAGGGAAAGGTTAGTCCTGGCCCTCGGTCGCGGCGTCGGCTTCCGGCTCGTCGTCCTTGCCACCGAGGAACTCCAGACCCGCAGCATCATCGGCAGCGAATTCGGAGGCCTCCGGCAGCTCTTCGACCGGGGCAGGAGCCGGCATTTCAGTGAGCAACTGGATGCTGCGATAGTGTTCGAGACCGGTGCCCGCCGGAATGAGACGGCCCATGATGACGTTTTCCTTCAGGCCGCGCAGGTAATCGACCTTGCCGGCAACCGCAGCCTCGGTGAGAACACGTGTGGTCTCCTGGAAGCTGGCGGCCGAGATGAAGGAGTCGGTCGACAGAGACGCCTTGGTGATCCCGAGAAGGAGTGGACGCCCGGTAGCGGGACGGCCGCCTTCGGCAATGACGCGGTCGTTCTCTTCGCGGAAGCGGAACTTATCGACCTGCTCCTCGAGAAGGAACGTGGTATCGCCAACGTCTTCGACCTTGACCCAGCGCATCATCTGCCGGGAGATGGTCTCAATGTGCTTGTCGTTGATGTTGACGCCCTGGAGGCGGTAAACCTCTTGAATGGCGTTGACGAGATAGGCCTGGGTATACTTTTCGCCCAGCACCGCGAGCAGGTCATGCAGGTTGAGCGGCCCGTCGATAAGCGCTTCACCAGCGCGGACGTGTTCGCCTTCCTGTACGTTGATATGCACGCCGCGCGGGATGGCGTATTCCTTGGAGGTCTTGCCGTCTTCGCTCTCGACGTAGATCTTGCGCATGCCCTTACTGATCTCGCCATAACGGACCGTACCGTCGATTTCGCTGATGACGGCAGGATCCTTGGGCTTGCGGGTCTCGAAGAGCTCGACGACGCGCGGGAGACCACCGGTGATGTCCTTGGTCTTGGTGGTTTCGCGCGGGATCTTCGCGAGCACGTCTCCGGCCTGGACCTCGTCGCCGTCCTGCACCATCAAGTGGGCGCGGGAAGGCATGAGGTACTTCTTGCGGACCTTGCCGGAGGAATCGCGGATCAGGATCGCGGGCTGATGTTTTTCGTCACCCGGCGGCAGCGTAACAACCAGCTGCGAAAGGCCGGTGACTTCGTCCACCTGTTCTTCGATGGTAAGTCCGGGACGCAGGTCGTCGAATTTCACCGAGCCTGCGGTTTCGGTCAGGATCGAGAAGGTGAAGGGATCCCATTCGGCAAGGATCTGGCCGACGTTGACGGTTTCGCCCTCGGTAACGCGGAGACGAGCACCGTACACGACGTGGTAGCGCTCCTTTTCGCGGCCCTTTTCGTCGGCAATGACGATCAAGCCGGAACGGTTCATGGCGATGTGC
Organism: Candidatus Acidiferrales bacterium; assembly: GCA_963842585.1. GTDB lineage: Bacteria > Acidobacteriota > Terriglobia > Acidiferrales > UBA7541 > Acidiferrum. The sequence goes on along the minus strand of CAWJHG010000002.1, from coordinate 604,240 downwards.
GCGCCGCCACGGCCTTCGACGTGACGGAGTTCGATGAACTTCACGACACCGTGATTCTTGGCTTCGAGGGTGGAACGCTCGCTGACGCGGGTCGCGGCACCACCGATGTGGAAGGTACGCATGGTGAGCTGGGTGCCGGGTTCGCCGATGGACTGGGCGGCAATGACGCCGACCGCTTCGCCGAGTTCGACCATGCGGCCGGTCGCGAGGTTGCGACCGTAACAGAGGGCGCAAACACCGCGGCGGGATTCGCAGGTGAGCACGGAACGGATGCGCACGCGCTCGATACCGGCTTCCTGAATCTGGTTGGCCAGTTCTTCGGTGATTTCCTGGTTGACCTCGATGATGACGTTGCCTTCGAAGTCCTTGATCTTCTCAAGCGAAACACGGCCGACAACGCGGTCGCGCAACGGCTCGACTTCGACGCCAGCTTCGATGATGGGCTCGACGTAGATGCCGTCGGAGGTGCCGCAGTCCGGCTCGTTGATGATGACGTCCTGGGCCACGTCGACCAGCCGGCGGGTCAGATACCCGGAGTCGGCAGTCTTCAGTGCGGTATCCGCCAGACCCTTACGCGCACCGTGGGTGGAGATAAAGTACTGCAGCACGGTAAGACCTTCGCGGAAGTTGGAGGTGATCGGGGTCTCGATGACTTCGCCCGAAGGCTTGGCCATCAGGCCGCGCATGCCGGAAAGCTGGCGGATCTGCTGCTTCGAGCCGCGGGCGCCGGAGTCGGCCATGATGTAAACGGGATTGATGTTGCCGTCGCGGTCCTGTGTTTCGAGGGCCTTGAACATTTCGTCGGCGACCTTTTCGGTGACGTCGCCCCAGATGGCGATGACCTTGTTGTAGCGCTCGCCGTTGGTGATGGCACCGTCGAGATACTGCTGCTGGACCTTGACGACTTCCTTTTCCGCGTTTTCCACCAGCTTGTACTTGTCGCTCGGAATGAGCATGTCATCGATGCCGATCGAGATGCCGGACTTGGTGGCATAGGTGAAGCCGAGCGCCTTGAGATGGTCGAGGAGCTCAACGGTGGCTTCGAGGCCAAAGCGCAGGTAGGCGTAGTACACCAGCTGCTGGACGCCTTTCTTCTTGAGCAATCCGTTGATGTAAGGCATCTGCTTCGGCAAATGCGAATTGAAAATAACGCGGCCGACGGTGGTCTGGATGAATTGCCGCTCCATGCGGATGGGTTCGGTGTGGGTCACGTCCTGCGTGTCATAGGCAGCGGTCAGATCGATGGCCTCTCCGGAGTAGCGCAGGCGAATCGGAGTGAGCAGCTCGACCTCCCCCGCTTCGAGAGCGAGAGTGACATCTTCGGCTGTGCCGAACACCCGGCCTTCCCCCTTGGCCCCCGGCTTGGACTTGGTCAGGTAGTAGATACCGAGAACCATGTCCTGCGACGGGACGGCCAGAGGCAGACCATGCGCGGGAGAAAGAATGTTGCGGGAGCTGAGCATGAGCACGGAAGCTTCCACCTGGGATTCCGGTGAAAGCGGGATGTGCACGGCCATCTGGTCTCCGTCGAAGTCCGCGTTGAAGGCGGTGCAGACGAGCGGGTGAATCCGGATGGCTTTTCCTTCGACGAGTGTCGGCTCGAAGGCCTGGATGCCGAGGCGATGCAGGGTGGGAGCGCGGTTCAGGAGCACGGGGTGCTCGCGGATGACATCTTCGAGGATGTCCCAGACCACGGCTTCCTGCTGCTCCACCATTTCCTTGGCTTGCTTAATGGTGGTGCAGTGCCCCTGCGCTTCGAGCTTGTGATAGATGAAGGGCTTGAACAGTTCGAGCGCCATCTTCTTCGGCAAACCGCACTGGTTGAGCTTCAGTTCCGGGCCCACGACGATGACCGAACGGCCGGAATAGTCCACGCGCTTGCCGAGCAGGTTCTGGCGGAACCGGCCCTGCTTGCCCTTGAGGGTATCGCTCAAGGACTTCAGCGGACGGTTGTTGGTGCCGCGCAGGACACGACCGCGGCGGCCATTGTCAAACAGGGCGTCTACGGCTTCCTGCAGCATGCGCTTTTCGTTGCGGACGATGACGTCCGGGGCGCGAAGTTCCATAAGCTTCTTCAACCGGTTGTTGCGGTTGATGACCCGGCGATAGAGATCGTTGAGGTCGGAGGTCGCAAAGCGGCCGCCGTCGAGTGGCACGAGCGGGCGTAACTCCGGCGGAAGAACCGGGATCACGTCCAGGATCATCCACTCGGGCTTGTTGCCGCTCTTGCGGAAGGCCTCGAGAACCTTGAGGCGCTTGGCGTACTTGATGCGCTTCTGGAGCGACGGATCCGCCTTCATCTTGTCGCGCAAGTCGTCGGCGAGCTTTTCGACGTCGACGCGGCGGAGCAGTTCCTTGATGGCTTCCGCACCCATCTTGGCCACGAACTGGCCAGGGTACTCGGTCGTCAGCTTGCGGTATTCCTCTTCCTGCAGGACCTGGCGCTCTTTGAGGACGGCGACTTCCCCCTGATCGACGACCACGAAGGCCTCGAAGTACAGGATGCGCTCGAGATCGCGCATGGAGATGTCCAGGAGGTAGCCGATGCGGCTCGGCAGTCCCTTGAAGAACCACACATGGGAGCACGGGGAAGCCAGCTCGATGTGCCCGAGACGCTCACGACGAACCTTGCTGAGCGTGACTTCGACGCCGCACTTGTCGCAGATCACGCCGCGATGCTTCATGCGCTTGTACTTGCCGCACAAGCATTCCCAGTCGGTGACCGGGCCGAAAATTTTGGCGCAGAACAGGCCGTCACGTTCCGGCTTGAACGTGCGGTAATTGATGGTCTCCGGCTTGGTGACTTCACCGTGGGACCAGGAGCGGATTTTTTCCGGACTTGCCAGACTGATCCGGATGGAATCGAAATCTGCAATCAAACTGGCGCGGTCATAAGGGCTGCTGCGATACAAGGTTGTTTCCTCCCTCCCCGGCTTTCACCGGGGACGCGCCCCTGGCAGCAATTGCCTGCTGCCCGAGGCGGCTGAGAACCCGAACTACGAAAGACTGCGAAACGCTTGGCGAACGAGGCACCGGCGAAAGCCCGGGGCGTTAGTCCGCTGCTTTTTCTGTTGTCGGCTTTTGCCGCTTCATCAACTCGACGTCGAGGCACAGTGACTGCAACTCGCGCACGAGCACGTTAAACGACTCCGGCACGCCCGGTTCAATGCCGGGCTCGCCCTTCACGATGGCCTCGTAAATCTTGGCGCGGCCATAAACGTCGTCGGACTTGGCGGTTAGCAGCTCCTGCAGAATGTGCGCGGCGCCGTACGCTTCAAGCGCCCACACTTCCATTTCGCCGAAGCGCTGGCCGCCGAACTGAGCCTTACCACCGAGTGGCTGCTGGGTGATGAGCGAGTACGGACCGATGGAACGGGCGTGGATCTTGTCGTCAACCAAGTGAGAAAGCTTGAGCATGTAGATATAGCCGACGGTAATTGGCTGATCGAACTGGTCGCCGGTCATGCCGTCGAAGAGGTTGATCTTGCCGGCGTGCGGCAAGCCCGCAACTTCGAGCAGGTGACGGATCTCGGCTTCGCGCGCGCCGTCGAAGACCGGCGTGGCGAACGGAATGCCGTCCCGGAAACCTTCGGCGAACTCGAGCAGCTCTTCGTCGCTCGATTTCTGGAGTGACTTCCAGATGGCCGTATCGGAGAAGACTTCGCGGTACCAGCGGCGAATCGCTTCGGCCTTCACTTCCTTGCTGAGCAGGCGCTTCAGGCTGTTGCCCAGCTCCTTCGAGGCCCAGCCGAGGTGGGTTTCGAGAATCTGTCCCACGTTCATACGGGAAGGAACGCCGAGCGGATTCAGAACGATTTCGACGGGAGTGCCATCCGGGAGATACGGCATATCTTCTTCCGGAACAACGCGGGCAATGACGCCCTTGTTACCGTGGCGGCCGGCCATTTTGTCGCCGATCGAGAGCTTGCGCTTCATGGCGATATAGACTTTGACCAGCTTGATGACGCCCGGGGGCAGTTCGTCGCCCTTCTTGAGCTTTTCCTTGCGCTCGTCGGTGATCTTGCGGAGCACATCGATTTGACGGGAAGTCATCTCTTCGATTTCTTCTATCTTCTCGATGAGCAACGGATCGCGCTCGTTGAGTTTCAGACGCTTGAGGTTGCGCGTGGAGATCTTCTCGATCAGATCGCGCGTCAGCTCGGCGCCCTTGGTCAAAAGACGCTTGTTGGTCTTCTCATCGTGCAGGTCGGCCTGGAGAATCTTACCGCCCAGCAGGTCCTCGAGGCGCTTCAGACGCTCGTCGGTCAGAATGCGGATTTCGTCGGCCAGGTTCTTCTCCAGCTTGAAGACCTGGGAAGCTTCAATGGCCTTGTGCCGCTCGTCCTTTTCCCCACCCTTGCGGGTGAAGATCTTAACATCGACGATGGTGCCTTCAATGCCCGGAGGGCAGTACAGGGATGCGTCGCGAACATCGCCGGCTTTTTCGCCGAAAATGGCGCGGAGCAGTTTCTCTTCCGGCGTCAGCGTGGTTTCTCCCTTGGGGGTAACCTTGCCGACCAGGATGTCGCCCGGCTTGACGACCGCGCCGATGCGGATCACGCCGCTCTCGTCGAGGTTGCGCAGGAACGATTCGCTGATGTTGGGGATGTCGCGGGTGACTTCTTCCGGACCGAGCTTGGTGTCGCGGGCTTCAATTTCGTACTCCTCGATGTGGATCGAGGTGTAGTAGTCGTCCTTCACCAGTTTTTCGCTGACCAGGATGGCGTCTTCGAAGTTGTAGCCCCGCCAGGGCACGAAGGCCACCAGCACGTTGCGGCCGAGGCCGAGCTCGCCGCGATCGGTGCAAGGGCCGTCGGCGAGAACCTGCGCGGTCTTCACCCGGTCGCCTACGCGGACCAGCGGTTTCTGGTTGATGCAGGTGTTCTGGTTGGAGCGCTTGAATTTGGTCAGGGTGTAGATGTCCGCACCGACTTCGCGGCTCAGTACACCGGAGTGATCGCTCTCGACGCGAACGATGATGCGCTCGGAGTCGACCTGGTCGACGATGCCGTCGCGCTTGCACAGGACCACGGCGCCGGAATCGCGAGCCGTGACGCGCTCCATGCCGGTCCCGACCAGCGGCGCTTCGCCGCGGATCAGCGGCACAGCCTGGCGCTGCATGTTGGAACCCATCAGGGCGCGGTTGGCGTCGTCGTTTTCAAGAAACGGGATCAAGCTGGCGGCCACGGAAACGAGCTGTTTCGGCGAAACGTCAACATAATCCACCTCGTCGCGGTGCTTGAGGACGAAGTTGCCGGCCTGGCGGCAGTTTACGAGTTCGGTCGTGATGCGCAGTTTTTCGTCGAGCGAAACGTTGGCCTGGGCGATGACGTATTTGTCCTCTTCCCACGCCGAGAGATAGAAGCAGTAGGGCTCATCGACGACTTTGCGGCGCTTCAGCTCTTCGTTGAGTTCTTCGACGCGGTCGGCTTCGACGATGTCGCCGGCCTTGAATTCGCTGTCGCCGGCGTTGACGATCTGCACGTAATCGATGATCCGGCCGCCTTTGACGCGGCGGTAGGGAGATTCGATGAAACCGTAATCGTTGATGCGTGCAAAGCAGCTCAACGAGCTGATCAGACCGATGTTCGGACCTTCCGGTGTTTCAATCGGGCAGATGCGGCCGTAGTGGGTCGGGTGCACGTCGCGCACTTCGAAACCGGCACGTTCACGCGACAAGCCGCCGGGCCCGAGAGCGGAAAGGCGCCGCTTGTGGGTAATTTCGCTGAGCGGGTTGGTCTGGTCCATGAACTGGCTGAGCTGCGAACTGCCGAAGAACTCCCGGATGGCGGCCATGACCGGCTTGGCGTTGACCAGGTCATGCGGCATGGCGGTCGACATCTCCTGGTACACGCTCATCTTTTCCTTGATGGCGCGTTCCATACGGACCAAGCCGATGCGAAACTGGTTTTCGAGCAGTTCGCCAACGGCGCGGACGCGGCGGTTGCCGAGGTGGTCGATGTCATCCACGACCCCGATGTTCTTGCGCAGCTTGTACAGGTACTTGATAGCGGCGACGAAGTCGGTGGTATCGAGGGTACGATTATCGAGCGGCGTATCGAGCCCGAGTTTGATGTTGAACTTCAGACGGCCGACCCGGCTGAAATCGTACTTGCGCGGATCGAAGAACATGCCGCGGAACAGATTGGTGGCGGTCTCGAGGGTCGGCGGATCGCCCGGGCGCAGCTTGCGATAGATCTCGATCAGCGCTTCCTTCGATGAACGGATGGAGTCCTTATCCAGTGTGCGGGAGAGCACCACGCCGATGTCATCGCGCTCCGGGAAAAAGACGTCGACTTCGGTGATGCCGGCTTCGGCAAAAGCCTGCCAGAGATCCGCGGTGAGCGGCTTGTTGGCTTCAAGGAGCACTTCACCGGTCTGACGATTGACGACGTCGGCGACGCTGTATGCGCCCTCGAGGTCGGCCAGTGCGGCACGGACCTGGGAGATCTTGGCCTTGATGAGTTCCTTGAAAAGGGTCTCGGTGATGCGCTTGTGCGCGCCGACGATGACCTCTTCGCTCTTGGGATTGCGAATTTCGTGGGTCAGCTTGCGGTCCACGATGCCGGGCGAAACGTTCCAGAACAGTTCCTTGTCGCGCAGGGAAAGACGCTCCACCTGATAAAAGGTTCGGAGAATTTCCTCATTGGACTTCATGCCCAGGGCGCGCAGGAAGATGGAGCCGAGGAACTTGCGCTTGCGGTCGATGCGCACGTAGAGAATGTTCTTGGTGTCGTACTCAAACTCCACCCAGGAACCGCGGTAGGGGATGATCTTGCCGAGAAAATAGCTGCGGTTGTTGGCGCTTTCAAAGAACACGCCGGGCGAACGGTGCAACTGGCTGACAATGACGCGCTCGGTGCCGTTGATGATGAAAGTGCCGTTATCGGTCATCAAGGGAATGTCGCCGTAGAAAACTTCCTGTTCCTTGATGTCGCGGATGGTCTTCGCGCCGGTATCCGGATCCTTGTCGTAAATAGTCAGACGGATGGTCACCTTGAGCGGCGCGGAATAGGTCATGCCGCGTTCCTGGCACTCATTCACGTCATACTTCAGCTGCATGGCAACCGGGTCGCCGCACTTGTTACAGAAAGTGGGCGTGTTCTTGTTGAACGTCCCGCACTTCTGGCAGACCACGTCGCCGGTCTGATAGGGGTTGGTGACCACGGAAGCGCCGCAATTGCGACAGGTGGCGCGAAGGTGGTGCAGACCCTTCAGGTTGCCGCACTTGCACTCCCAGTTTCCGATGGCGTAATCCACGAATTCGAGTTGCGACATTTCGCGGAAATCCCGAATGGGAAAAACCGACGTGAACACCGATTGGAGTCCGCCGTCCTCGCGCTCGCTCGGCAGAAGATCCATCTGCAAAAAGCGCTGGTAGGACTTCTTCTGGACTTCAATCAGGTTAGGGATCTGGATAGACCCCTGGATTTTCGCAAAATCCAGTCGCTGGCGTTCCCGAACGTGCTGGTTGCTATTGGACATACCTGATTTACCTCGTTCCCTTTCGGGCAGGGTGCAGAAAACAATAAAAAAGACACTTAACCGTCGTGCCGCGCAGCTTGCCCTAAGCCGCCCTGCACACGGTTAGTGAAGGTCCATCGAGGACCCAGAGAGTTGTAGACAAAAACGGCCGTAACGTTCGTACCAAATTCCCCTGGCGCAACCAGGCACCGCCCCGGCCGCGCCGACGTTGAAGCCCGGACCACGGAATGCCGGCCAAAAAAAAGGCCGGCACACCACTACTTGATCTCGACCTTGGCGCCCGCCTCTTCAAACTTCTTCTTGATCGTGGCCGCCTCGTCCTTGGTTACGCCTTCCTTCACGGTCTTCGGCGCGCCATCAACCAGATCCTTCGCTTCCTTCAGGCCGAGGCTGGTTACTTCGCGAACGGCCTTAATCACGTTGATCTTGTTGCCGCCAACGTCGGTGAGGACGACGGTGAATTCCGTCTTCTCTTCCGCCGCGGCCGCCGCGCCGCCTGCTGCCGCGCCGCCGCCTGCCGCCACAACTGTGGCAGCCGCTGCGGACACGCCGAAGGCTTCTTCCATCTTCTTGACGAGATCTGACGCCTCGAGAAGCGTCAGGCCCTTGATTTCTTCCAGGATCGTTTCGACTTTCGACATGACTGCTAGTTCTCCTCTCAAATTTCTGATGCTGAATTCAAAATTCACGGAACCGCGGCGGGCCGGGCCCGCTTAGCCCCCGAACCCTACGAACTGAACTTATTGGCCTTCACCGCTTCGCTAACCGTCACGGCGAGGTTGCGAGGCAGCGCGTTAAGCGCCGTCGCGATTCGCTGTGCCGGGGCGTTCAGCAAGAACATAATCTTGCTGATAAGTTCTTCCTTGGACGGCATGTCGGCGAGCTGCTTGATCTCTGAAATCGAGATCACGCGGCCTTCAACAACGCCGGACTTGAATTGAAACGCCGGAACATCCTTGGCGATCTTGGTCAAAGCCTTGGCCAACGCAACCGGATCGGTCTGCGTGTAGGCAATTGAATGCGTGCCTTTGAGGTTCTTGAGCACGCCTTCGGCCGGTGTACCGGAGCCGGCAAGCTCAGCGAGGGTGTTTTTCACCACTTGGTATTTCCCGCCCGCGGCCTGCACTGCCCGGCGCAACTTGGTGTCTTCTTCAACGGTAATGCCCTGGAAGGTGGTGAGAATGACCGTCGACACCTTCGCGAGTTCCGTCTTCAGATTGTCCAGGTCCTGCTGTTTTTCGCTTTTCTTCTTCATAATTTTTCTCCGCCCGTGTCTTTCGGCTTACGCAGCCGTTGCGAGCGTCTCCGCCTCGGCGAGATCCACGGAGATTCCAGGCCCCATGGTCGAAGTCAGGGTAATGCGCTTCACATACTTGCCCTTGGCCGCAGCAGGTTTGGCTTTCACGATTGCCGCGATCAGAGCGTGTGCATTTTCGGCCAGCTTCGCCGCATCAAAATTGATTTTGCCAATCGGGCAGTGCACGATTCCGGCTTTGTCCACGCGAAATTCCACCTTGCCGGCCTTGGTCTCTTTGACCGCCTTGGTAACGTCCGCGGTAACCGTTCCGGTCTTCGGATTGGGCATCAACCCGCGAGGGCCGAGCACTTTTCCGAGTTTACCGGCCGAGCGCATCATGTCCGGCGTGGCGATAACGGCGTCGTAATCGGTCCAGCCTTCCATGATTTTCTGCACCAACTCGTCGCCGCCAACAAATTCCGCCCCGGCTTCGGTCGCTTCGCGCTGCTTGTCGCCGCCGGCCAGAACCAGGACGCGAACCGTCTTCCCCAAGCCGTTCGGCAGGACCACGGTCCCGCGAACCACCTGGTCGGAATGCTTCGGATCGACACCCAGATTGACCGCCAGTTCAACGGTTTCGTTGAACTTGGTGTGGTGGGTCTTCTTGATCAGCTCGGTCGCTTCCGCGAGCTTATACGGCCGCGCTTCCACCTTCTTGCGCGCGTTCTCTACGTGTTTTCCAGCTTTCTTCATCGTGTTGCCTCTCGCGATCCCTGGCGCCTGTGACTCCCTAGGCTTCCACGACTTCCAGACCCATGTTGCGTGCCGTACCCATGACGGTGCGCACCGCGGAGTCCAGATTGGTGGTGTTGAGATCGACAAGTTTAATCTTGGCGATTTCTAAGACTTGCTTCTTGGTCACCTTGCCCACCTTGTTGCGGTTGGGCTCCGGCGAACCTTTGGCGATCCCGGCCGCGCGCAGCAGCAGAATCGAAGCCGGCGGCGTTTTCAAAATAAAGGTGAAGGTGCGGTCGGTGTAGATCGTGACCAGCACGGGGAAGATCATTCCGTCGGCTTCTTTCTGCGTCTTGGCATTGAACTGCTTGCAGAAATCCATGATGTTCACGCCATGGGGACCGAGCGCGGTACCCACGGGGGGCGCCGGTGTGGCCTTGCCGGCCGGCAATTGCAGCTTGATGGTGGTCTGTACCTTCTTTGGTGGCATCGTTCCTTTACCTCAATCTCTGATCTTTCTGGCCCGGGCCGTCGGACCCAGGTCTGTTACCCAAGCTTCTCGACGCTCGCAAAATCCAGTTCCACCGGAGTCGAGCGCCCGAAAATTGTTACCGAAACCTTCAGGCGGCTGTGGTCGTTATCGATCTCCTCGACCGTGCCGTTGAAGTTGGCAAAAGGCCCGTCGACAATGCGCACCTGCTCGTTGCGCTCGAAGACCACTTTCGGCTTCGGGCGGTCCTGCGGGGTGTGCACGCGGTTGATGATGGCGTCCACTTCCGCTTCTGACAGAGGCGGCGGGGCCGTGGCCGAGCCGACGAAACCGGTTACGCGCGGCGTATTGCGCACGATGTGCCAGGTATTCTCGTCGAGATCCATCTCGACCAGCACATAGCCGGGATAGGACATGCGGGAAGCAACGGTCTTTTTGCCGCCACGCACTTCGACAACCTCTTCGGTCGGGATCAGCACGCGGCCGATCTTGTCCTGGAGGTTAAAAGCGGCCACACGGCTTTCCAGGCTTTCCTTCACCTTCTTCTCAAAGCCCGAATAGGTGTGAATGATGTACCACTGCATTGGCATAAGTCGTCTCGCCCTTAAACCTTGAAATAGGTCAACAGCCGGTCCAAGCCCCATTGTGCAATTCGTTCCACAATCGCCAGGAAAACTCCGAAGAAAGCGACCGTAGCAATCACCACCCCGGTCGTCGAGATCACGTCTTCCCGGCTGGGCCAAGTCACCTGCTTCATCTCCACACGAACGTCGTGGAGAAACTCGCGGGTATTCTCAACCGTACCGGTCACCTTGTTAACGAGCGGAAGATTCGATCCGCCCTGAGATTCGTCGTTCATTTTCACCGCCCGCGTGGCCATAAACTTTTTTCACCCGCACGAACCCACCGGCTCGTGTCCTTCAAAATTCTGGCAGGGGAGGAGGGATTCGAACCCCCATACCCGGTTTTGGAGACCGGAGTCCTAACCGTTGGACGACTCCCCTAAAACCAAAACCGCTCATCTGCCCCTCGGCAGACCCCATCCAGCAACGCCTACTTGGCCTCTTTGTGCGCCGTGTGCTTCCGGCACGCACGGCAGAACTTCTTGGTCTCCATGCGTTCGGAGTGCTTCTTCTTGTTCTTGGTCGTGGTGTAATTGCGATTCTTGCACTCACCACACTGCAACGTAATGATTTCTCGCATTTCTAAAATTCCTTTAGCGGAGTGCAGGCCGGATCGCTCCGGCCCGCCTCTTAAAAATTACTCGATGATCTCCGTGACGGCGCCAGCGCCGACGGTGTGGCCGCCTTCGCGAATCGCGAAGCGCAAACCCTTCTCGAGAGCAACCGGCGTGATCAGCGTCACTTCGCAGCTCACGTTGTCGCCCGGCATCACCATCTCCACGCCTTGCGGCAGCTTCATGTCCCCGGTGACGTCCGTGGTGCGGAAGTAGAACTGCGGACGGTAACCGGAAAAGAACGGCGTGTGACGACCGCCTTCTTCCTTGGTCAGCACGTACGCTTCGGCCTTGAACTTGGTGTGCGGCGTGATCGAGCCGGGCTTGCAAACCACCTGGCCACGCTCGACATCTTCCTTTTCCGTCCCCCGCAGCAGCAATCCGACGTTGTCGCCCGCAATGCCCTCATCGAGCAACTTGCGGAACATCTCGACGCCGGTCACAACCTTCTTTTGCGTAGCGCGGAAGCCCACGATCTCGACTTCTTCGCCCACCTTCACCTTCCCGCGCTCCACGCGGCCGGTCACCACGGTGCCGCGACCGGAAATCGAGAAGATGTCCTCGATCGGCATGGCGAACGGACGGTCGATATCGCGAACCGGCAGAGGCACATTCGCGTCCACCGCAGCCATCAATTCCAGAATTTTCTGTTCCCACTTCTCGTCGCCGTTCAGCGCTTGCAGGGCCGAACCGCGAATGACGGGGACGCTGTCGCCGGGGAACTGGTAGCTCTTCAGCAGGTCGCGAACTTCGAGTTCGACGAGTTCAAGCAGTTCCGGATCTTCCACCATGTCGCACTTGTTCAGGAACACGACGATATACGGCACGCCGACCTGACGGGCGAGCAGGATATGCTCGCGGGTCTGCGGCATCGGTCCGTCGGTTGCAGCAACCACCAGAATCGCGCCGTCCATCTGCGCCGCGCCGGTAATCATGTTCTTGATGTAATCGGCGTGCCCCGGGCAGTCCATGTGCGCGTAGTGCCGGTTGGCCGTTTCGTACTCGACGTGCGAAACAGCAATGGTAATACCGCGCTCGCGCTCTTCCGGAGCGTTGTCAATCGAATCGAACGCGCGAAACGCCACCTTGGGGTTGTGCTTGCTCAACACCTTGGTGATCGCCGCGGTCAGGGTAGTCTTGCCGTGATCAATGTGACCGATGGTCCCAATGTTCACGTGCGGCTTACTGCGCTCAAATTTCTCCTTGGCCATGTGACCTCATCCTTTGCTCAAACCGCATTGTCCAAATCGCGGCTTGCGCCGAACTTGGAGCGGGGGACGGGATTTGAACCCGCAACCATCACCTTGGAAGAGTGAGACTCTACCGTTGAGTTACCCCCGCCCTGCGTAAAACCCTCAACCTCTCACTTGCTGAGTGCGCTTCCTTGCGGAAGCTCAGCAATTTCTGGAGCCTGGGACCGGGATTGAACCGGTGACCTCGTCCTTACCAAGGACGCGCTCTACCAACTGAGCTACCCAGGCCGAACCCGATCCTCCAAAAAATTCCGCGTTCGCGGCGCACTATTTCCTAACGGCATGGCCGCCGCGTTTCCTACCGCTTTCGAACATCGCATCCGCGATTATCCTGCGGTGTTGTTGCTGCCTTCGTCGTTCATGCTGCCAGCGACGCCGCGTACCGAACTTGCCGCCGCGGAGATTGAATCCTGGTGGACGGGGAAGGATTCGAACCTTCGTAGCCCGCAAGGAGCGGCAGATTTACAGTCTGCTGGTTTTAGCCACTCACCCACCCGTCCGCGAAACTCAGTGACACAAAGTGCGTGTCGTTTTTGCCAAACCGTGTTGTCTTCGGGAGCAGGTTATGCGAAAACACAAAACGGACTCGTGTCTAAAGACACCAGCCCTTTTATGTTACCATGCCGGGATTCGCTCCGCCTCACTCCCCTGCCAAAATATGGTGGAGCTGGCGGAGGGAATTGAACCCCCGACCCTCTGATTACAAATCAGATGCTCTACCAGCTGAGCTACGCCAGCGCTGCTCAAACCGCACAAGAATAGCAGATTAGGCACAGTTATTGCAAGAAGGGGTTGGCAGAATCGCATGCAATCGAGAAGCCAACTCTGTGGAAAAAGAGCCACACTCTGTTTATCAGTCACATCCCTGCAAATTAAACAAACTATTGTCCTTAGTTGCACTTTCCGGACCCTGACCGCCCGCGGAATCCACAGCTTTCCACCAGCCACGGCTCGTCCGCTCCCGGACTGCCTCATTTCTTACCGCTTCGCTCCCCGGTAATGCGAGAATGTGTCGACCCCGACTGAAAGCGAACCGGGACCCAAACTCCATGCCCAAGAATAAGATCCTGCTCGCCGCTGCCATCGCCTTGGCGATTCTCCTGCTGCTGTATTTCGGCTTCCACCGCCGGCACGCGACGGAAACCGCCGCGGGTCGGGACGAGCTGCTGATGCTGTTGCCAGGGGACGCCAGCACGGTCGTGTATTTCGACTTGGGACAACTGCGCTCCTCGCCCTTTCTCGCACAGCTCTTCCGCATGGCCCCGCAACCGGAGCCGGACAGTGACTATGCGCAATTCCTCGAGGCCACCGGCTTCCATTACGAACGAGACCTCGATCGGTTGGCGTTGGCGATCAGCCGGCAAGCACAAAATTCCACTGCCTTTGCAATCGCCGAGGGCCGTTTCGACAGAAAAAAAATCGAGGAGTATGGCGCGCACTTTGCCTCCCTGAAGACCGCAGACGGGAAGACGCTTTATGCCATTCCGATGAACGGGACTTCCCGCAAGGTGTTTATCAAGATCTTGCGCGACGACCGCATCGCTTGGGCGAATGATTCTTCCTATTTCTTCCAGCAACCGCGCGGCGCGGGCTCGTCCGAATGGGGCGAACACTTTTCCCGCCTCGCCGGCACGCCCCTCTTCGCCGTTCTTCGCCAGGACTCCGGCGCTGCCGCGGCGCTCTCCGAGGCACCCGGAGGCCTGCACTCACCGCAGCTGGCGGCGCTGCTTGCGCAATTGCAGTGGATCTCGATCAGCGGAAAACCCGAGGGCAATCTGCTGCACGTGGCCATCGAAGGAGAAAGTGCGACCGAAACCACCGTGCGCCAGCTGAAGGAACTTCTGAGCGGACTTGTGGTTCTCGCGCAGATGGGGCTGAACGACCCGAAAACCCGGAAACAACTCGATCCGCAGGTTCGGCAAGCCTATGTGGAGCTGTTGCAGTCCGCCGATATCCAGCAGGTGGACCGTGGCACGAGCAGGAGCGTACGCGTCTTGCTCGATGTCACGCCGAAACTGCTGCAGGCGACAGAACTCCCCCGGTCCGGCGCGGATCCGGCACAACCTGCGCACTAGCCATTTCTTGGGTACGCTCGACCGGTTGCGGCAGACGCACAACTTCGTTTCTCTAGAGAGTCTGCCTTCGCTTGAAAAGAAAATGACCGGCTGCGCTACAGGAGGATCAGTCTCCCGAAGGGCCGTTCTTCATGTACCGCCAAGGATTGACGGGAGCATTGTTGACGCGCACTTCGTAATGAACATGAGGCCCGGTGGAGCGGCCGCTGATGCCGGTGTAGCCAATCACTTCTCCGCGGCGAACATGCGTCCCGGCGACCACCGCATAAGAAGAGAGATGGGCATAAAAAGTCGTGATGCCAAATCCGTGATCGACCACCACCAGGCGGCCGTAGCCGGTGTGGGTTTCCGCTACCGACACCATTCCGTCCGCGGTGACGTGCACCGGGGCACCATAGTCTGCGCCGACATCAACGCCGGTGTGGAATGCGCCTTCACCCGAGAACGGATCTAACCGCTCGCCGAAGCTGTCGGTGATATGGCCGAGGACCGGCCAGATCGAAGGCGTGTAGTTCGAGTCGGCAAAGGCCATCGCCGGCATCAATCTGAGGCCCGACGAAGAGGTGGCAATCGCGTTGGCGTTGCGCTTCAGGAAAGAGTACTGCTCGAGGGAACGGTCGAACGCATCCTGGGGGGTCACCGAGCTGTCGGCTTGATCAAAAGCGGCCGGGTGGTAGCGAAGCACGCCGTAGGTCATGGCCACTTCGGTAGCCAGGGACTGCAAGGAATCCAGGCGCTGGTTAGTGTCTTTGACGGTGGTCTGGAGTTCGCGATACTGCTTTTTCAGGTTTTCCTGGTCATGCCGGAGAGCGTTGTAGTTTCCGACCTTCCAGAGCATCCGGCTATAGGAACCCACCGCCGCCACGACCGTAATGCTCCCGATGATCACCAATGCCGCCAGGCCATGCAGTACATAAGCCGGTATGATCAACTTCCGGAGCTTTCCGGGCGTTGTGGCAATAAAGAATGTGTAATTCTTGGTGCTGATCACGAATGGGCCCCTCAGCCCTGTTATTATTTCTAATCCACTTAATGGAGTGCGGGTCGATTGCGCCCCTGGAACCGCACATTTGATATCTAGGACCGTGTCGGTCTGAACCGTGAGCCTTGGTTCGCTATGAGAAGAATATTAGAATTTGTAGACATCCCGCGTCAACCCTGTATTTTCTCTTTTTTGGACAGCCTCTGGAAAACTGTCCCCTGTCCGAACGTCCAGTGTGCGCTACGATAGCGTGAACCCATGACTCCGAAGAAGACAGAAAATGCGTTGGTCGAGCAGATCGGACGTACTTTTGGATCGGTTAGGGACAAAGCACTGGTTTTGGCTCTAGGAGACGACGCCGCGCTCTGGTCCCCCACCCCGCACAAGGAGATGGTCCTGACCTGCGACTGGTTTTTGGAGGGCTCTCATTTTCTCCGCGACAAACACCCTGCCGACGCGGTCGGCTGGAAGAGCCTGGCGCGGGCGGTAAGCGACATTGCCGCGATGGGAGGGAGCCCGCGCTGTTTCTTGCTGAGCCTGGCCTTGCCTGCCAGCCTGACAGGAGCGTGGCTGTCCGCTTTCTTGAGGGGCGTCCGTCGGGCGTCGGGAAAGCTCGGCTGTAAACTGGCTGGCGGCGACCTTACACGGCAGGAGAAGGTCCTCATCAGCGTGACCGTGATCGGCGAAGTGCCAAGGCGGAACGCGATTCGGCGGTCGGGAGCACGGCCGGGGGACCGGATTTTCGTCAGCGGCACGCTCGGAGAAGCCGACCTCGGTTTACAGGAAATCCAGCGCACCCCTCGGATGGCTCGAGCCACGAACCGGGCACTGCGCAAACACCTCTACCCGCAGCCTCGCTTGCGGCTCGGCCAATGGCTGGCGGAGAAACATCTGGCAACGTCGATGATGGATATTTCGGATGGCCTGTCGACGGACCTGCCGCGGCTGTGCCGCGCGAGCAAGGTAGGGGCGCGGATTGATGCCCGTTCCCTGCCCGGGGTCCCCAGCGCGGAAGCAGCCGATCGGCAAGCGCTGGCGTTGCATGGCGGCGATGATTACGAGTTGCTTTTTACCGTGCGGGCAATGGACGCAGCGCGCTTGCCGAATCGGTTTCACGGGGTGCCCCTGACGGCGATCGGCGAAATCACCGCCGAAGCGAGAATCGTGCTGAAAACACCCGAAGGCAAGGACCAGCGACTGCAACCGGGGGGGTGGGATCCCTTCCGGAAACAGTCCTCAGAGCGTTAACGAGTCGGCGGACTGGCGACCGGAGCGGGCGCCGTCGGGGGCGGTGTCGGAGGAGGTTTGGGGCCGGGCAGGCTGGGCGCCTCGTCCTCCGGGGCGGTATCTGGAACATCGGTATGCACGTGGTGTTCCTCGGCCTGCGCCTCGAGCGTGACGACGTTGGCGAAATCGAGCACCGGCATGCCGGCCATGCCTTGTTGAATGAATTCCATCCAAATGGGCAAAGCGGCCTGCGCTCCGGTTTCGCGTTTGCCGAGAGAAATTTGCTTGTCGTCGAATCCGACCCACACCCCCGCCGTTATCTGGGGCGTGAATCCGATGAACCAGGCGTCGGTGAAATCCTGCGTCGTGCCCGTTTTTCCACCCGCAGGCCGGCCGATGGTTTTTGCCTTGATCGCGGTGCCAAACTGCACCACGTCTTCGAGCATGGCGGTCATGGTGTGCGAAACGTCCGGGGCCAATACGTCGTGGACTTCCGGGTGAGCTTCCTCGAGCAAGGCGCCGTCGTAGCTCGTGACGCGCCGAATCATGTGCGGGTCGATCCGGATGCCCTCATTGGCGTAAACCGTAAACGCAGAGACGTGTTCAATGAGTTTCATGTCCGCCGCACCGAGCGCTAAGGGAAGATAGGGCGGAAGCGGCGTGGTGATTCCGAAGCGCCGCGCCATATCCACAACCGAATTGATGCCCACCCGCTCCGCCAGCTTCACCGCCGGGACGTTTCGTGAACCGGCAAGGGCGCGCCGCAGCGTGATGGTGCCCTCGAATTTCTCGTCGTAGTTGTGCGGAGAATAGGATTGGCCGCCGCTGACGGTGGTGAACGGAGTATCCACGATGGTATCGAACGGCGAAGCGCCTTTTTCGACGGCGGTCGCGTAAACATACGGTTTGAACGAACTGCCAACCTGGCGGAAAGCCTGGGTGGCGCGGTTGAACTTGGAGTCCTCGAAACTGTACCCCCCAACCATGGCCTTGATCTCGCCGGTCGCGTTTTCGATGGCAATCATGGCGGCCTGGGGAGCGGGCTGTTGCTCGAGCTGGACGCGCGCGGTGGTCTCCCGCAGTTCCACAATGGACACCTGGATCAGGTCACCGACGGCAAGAAGTTCATCGGGCTTTTTATGACCGGTCCAGGCCATGTCGGAGGGAGAGAGAATGGCGCGGTAGTTGCCGATCTTGACCGTGGCGCTTTTGTCGTCGACCGAGAGAACCAGGCCAGTGACATAACTGCCTTTGTCGATCGCGTGGCGCCAATCGTCGTCTTCGTAAGTGTCGAGCTTGCCGAGATTGTCCTCCAGGATGTTGGGAAGCTTGTCGCGCCAGCCGTGGCGTCGGTCGTAGGTATGCAGCCCGTCGCGAATGGACTGGTTGGCGGCCTTTTGCATCTGGATGTTGAGCGTGGTGTAGACCCGCAGCCCGCGCTCGTGCACCGCTTCGGTGCCATAGGTGGATTCCAGATATTTGCGGATGTCCTCAAAGAAGTAGGGCGCCAGATCGTTGCGCGGATACTGGAGGTGCAGGCCGAGGGGAGTTTTCCGGGCCGCCGATTCCTCGACCGGGGTGATCTTCCCCTCTTCCATCATCTGGTGAAGAACGAGATTTCGACGCGCCAGGGCGCGGGCCGGATCAGCCAGCGGTGAATAGATCGGTCCGCGGATCATTCCAGCCAGGAGCGCGGCCTGCTGCAGATTCAGGTCCGTCACCGGTTTGCCAAAATAGAACTGCGCTGCGGCGGCAAAACCGTAATTCCCATGCGCCAGGTAAACCTGATTCGCGTACATGGTGAAGATTTGCGGTTTGGTGTAGCGCCGCTCAATCTGCAAGGAAAGGAGCATTTCCTGAACCTTGCGGCGGAAGCTGCGCTCGCTGCGGTCGAGGAAGAGGTTGCCGGCGAGTTGCATCGTGATGGTGCTGGCGCCCTCAGCTTTTCGATGTTTGAGAATGTTGCGGTAGGCGGCGCCGGCGACACGGGGGAAATCCACGCCCCAATGATCTTCGAAATGCTGGTCTTCGATGGCGGTGACGGCGTTGTAGAGCACCTTGGGGGTTTGCTCCCAGGTCATGAGGATGCGGCGCTGCAATGCGAAGCTGCCGATGAGCTGGCCGTCGTCGGCGTAAATTTCCGTGACCACATTGGGGCGGTAGGTTTCGAGCGCGCGAATTTCGGGCAGATCGCTTTCATAGACGAAGAGCAGGCCCGCAGCGGCGCCAAGCGCGATCGAACACAGCAGTAGAAAGGCGAGCGCGACGCGGTCAATCAGTTTCCAGCCGCGGAGTCGCAATGTGATCGGAGGCAGGCTCAGCATCGAAGAAAAATTCTAGCGCAGATTGGGCCGCTGCACGCGGACCAGCAAACGGCGAGTTTCCATGACGGGTATCAGATTTCGGTGTAGTAGTTCTCGCCAGCGCAGGCGCGGCAAAGCGCGCGACCCTCGTGAACGACCTCGCGCCTGAAGTTGACGCCTTCGCCGCACCGCGCGCAGACGACGCGCGGCCCTTTGAAGCCCGGCAAATCCTCGGGACGGATTTCGACTTTCACCCACTCCTTTGTAAAGAGCAGCTCATCGGGGAGTTGCGCGTAGGCTTTCTGCTGCCCTTCCTCTTTCGGCAGATCGGGGAACAGTTCCCGGGCGGCCTGTTTGGACGATTCCCTGGCGGCGATGCGCACGGCGCGGCCGGTCTCGAGGTCGCAAAATGTGGCGGCCACCTTGCCCCAATCTCGAAATTTCAGCGCGCGCTTGCCGAGCCGGCAATTGGCGACCAGGGCAACGGCGTCGGTGACACAGCGATCGATTTCCACAAACGTGACAATGCGTTTGCGTTCGGCGATGGGGTCTTCGATGCCCAGTTCCCGGATGCCCAGCATGGCAAGACGCACGCCGAGCACCTGGCCCGCGCAGATGTGGCCGTGCGCCACGGCGGCAAGCTGCAAGTATTCAGAGAGGGATTTCATGCTGGCAATTCTACACCTGCCACTGCGGGCGCACCGAGAGGGGGTGGGCAATCAGGCCCGGACCAAAAACAAAGACGTCACATCGTCCCGCGAGGTTACGAGACTTGGTCCGTTCGGGGATTCCGGACGGTCCGGTACCGGCCGATCAGGAAGGCTGCTCGGCAGCAGGCGCAGTGGACCAGGGATGCGGCTCGCGCGCTTCCTTAAACGCCAACCAGGTCATGACCACGGCAAGGACCAGGAAGACGCTGTCCCGCAACACGGTCCAGCCGGTGAGCGGTTCCGGTTTGCCGAAACAGCCACAATCGATCTGCAGGTTCAGAACATAGGCGCGGGTAACAACCGCGATGAAACCTAGCAAAATGAGGGTCACGATGGAGGCCCAGACCTGAAGGCGCCAGCCCAGCAGCAACAGCAGGCCGAGCAGGATCTCCGCCGGGGGCAGGAAGTGGGAAACAAAGTAGACGCCGGCTTCCGGAAGCAATTGATAGGAGCGGACCTGGTTTGCGAAGTTCGAAAAATTGGCCAAAACGGAAAATTTCAGAGTGAACAACGAGTGCAGCATCAGATTGGGAGCAAAAATCTTCGAATAGCCGGCGTAGACAAAGATCCCGCCGAGGACCAGACGGCCGAGCCAGAGGACCAGCCGGCGGTAAGTAAAGGGTGCGGATTGCATCATAAAATCCTTGCTCGGGAACGCTACTTGACGAGCTGATCGAGCAAAGTCTTCAGCACGTCATAGCTGACAAATCCGACCACGGGGTAAGACTGCCCGTCCTTCGTGTGAAAGATGGTTGTGGGTGTCTGATTGACGGGAACCGCCTGGCCAAGCTGCTTGTCTCGCTCGATCAGGGGCTCGAGTGTCTTGCCGTCCACCAACGCCTGCACCCTCTTCATGTCCGCCGGGGTCAGTACGGCGGCCACGGTGCCCTTCACGTCGCCGCTGGCTTCCCACTTCTCCTGGTTCTGAAACAGAGCCTGCTCGACCACTTCGCACTTGCCGATGTGCGCCGCCGCCCTCGAGTAACTGGCGGCAATACGCGAATAGGCATGCATGGGCAGAGGAAAATCGCGGTGCACCATGTACACCTTGTCGCTGTTCACGTAGTTGTCCACCACCCGCTGGGTGGTGGTCGTAAAGAGCTGCTTGCAGGCCGGGCACTGAAAATCGCTGAAGATTTCCATCGTAACCGGAGCACTCTTGCTGCCAAAAGCTTTCGTCGGATCGATCTCCGCGACCCCGTTGACGGTGATGAGCCCTTGGGCCGCCGGAGCCGGAGTCGCCGCCTTCGCGGCCGGAGTCGCAGCAGCTTTCTGAGGGATGGGCGCGGCAACCGGAGGAGCAGACGGAGTTTCGTTCAGGGTCGGGGATGCGGTCGCGCTGGAAGCCGGAGTCGGGACCCTCGACTCTTCCGCGCTCCTCGTTGCGGCGGCGACCGTGCCCTCCCGGGAGCTGTTGATCAGCTGGCTTCTGACCAGGGTGCCCAGAAAAACCAGAGCGAGGATCGCAACTAAGACAAGAGTGAAGCGCCGATTCACAGAGTCCTCCGAAACTGAATTGCCTTGGAAATTGAAATCGTGGCCAGAGTATCACAAGTGGCGATGCGGAGGAGATGAGGGTTCGGGACAGAGCGAGAAACCGTGTGCCGCACAGGTTGAGCGCGAAACGTAAGCTCCATTCATGTCCTCGAGCCGAGTATCCAAACTCCTCGCAGATTAGGTGAGGTTTGCTGACGGGAGGTTGTCTCGGAGAAAAGGGACCGGCTGCGCGGCGAGCAAAGAATGTCGATTAACAGGCTTAAATTCAATACAATACATATGCTATCAAACAACTTGACAATAGCTCACTCAAGTTGTATATTGGCGTCGCTTGATTCGCGATCGGGCTCCTTCGTGAGCCTTGGCAGTATGGGATTTGCTGGGCCAGCCAGAGTGGTCTTTCTCTGCGGGGCGGCCCGGGACGAACTTCAGAAGAACTGAATAAAGGAAGGTAGCTATGAGCAAGATCATTGGAATTGACCTCGGGACGACCAATTCGGTAGTGGCCGTGATGCAGGGCGGCGAACCCGTAGTGATCCCCAACCAGGAAGGCACGCGCACGACGCCCTCCGTTGTCGCGATCACCAAGACGGGCGAGCGACTGGTCGGGCAGGTTGCCAAGCGCCAGGCGGTGACCAACCCGGAAAACACGGTTTATTCGATCAAACGCTTCATGGGGCGGCGTTACGACGAAGTTGCAGAAGAGATGAAGCGCGTCCCCTATAAGGTCGTGAAGGGCAACCACGATGACGCGCGCGTGGAGGTAGCGGGCAAGGTGTACAGCCCCCCGGAAATTTCCGCCATGATCCTGACCAAGCTGAAGACCGCAGCAGAGGATTTTCTCGGCGAGAAGGTAACCAAGGCGGTCATCACCGTTCCTGCCTACTTCAACGACGCGCAGCGCCAGGCCACCAAACAGGCCGGCGAAATTGCAGGTCTCGAAGTGCTGCGCATCATCAATGAACCGACGGCGGCTGCGCTGGCGTACGGCCTCGAAAAGAAGAGCGACGAAACCATTGCCGTGTACGACCTTGGCGGCGGCACTTTTGACATTTCCGTGCTCGAAGTGGGCGCCGGAGTTGTGGAAGTGAAATCGACCAACGGCGACACCCACCTGGGCGGTGACGACGTTGACCAGAAGATCGTGGACTGGCTGATCGAAGAGTTCAAGAAAGAGCACGGCATCGACCTCGGCAAGGACAAGATGGCCCTGCAGCGGCTGAAGGAAGCCGCGGAAAAGGCCAAGATCGAGCTCTCACAGATGATGGAAACGGAGATTAACCTTCCCTTCATCACCGCGGGCGCCAGCGGCCCGATTCACATGCAGCAGAAATTGACGCGCATGCGGCTCGAGCAGCTGATGAACGACCTGCTTGAACGCTCCATGAAGCCGGTAAAGCAGGCCCTGGAAGACGCGAAGATGTCCCCGAGCGACATTCAGGAAGTGGTTCTTGTGGGGGGTTCGACGCGTATTCCGAAAGTGCAGGCGCTCGTGAGCAATTTCTTCGGCGGCAAGGAACTGCACAAGGGAGTAAACCCGGATGAAGTCGTGGCCGTCGGCGCGGCGATTCAGGGCGCGGTGCTTGGCGGAGAGGTGAAGGACATCCTATTGCTGGACGTAACGCCTCTTTCGTTGGGCGTTGAAACGCTCGGCGGGGTGATGACCGTGCAAATCCCTCGCAACACCACGATTCCGACTCGCAAGGTGGAGACCTACTCGACGGCATCGGACAACCAACCGGGCGTGGAAATTCACGTCATGCAGGGAGAACGGAAATTCGCGAAAGACAACCGTTCACTGGGCACGTTCAAGCTGGACGGGATTCCACCCGCCCCGCGCGGCGTACCGCAAATTGAAGTGACCTTCGACATCGACGCCAACGGCATTTTGAACGTGAGCGCGAAGGACAAGGCCACCAACAAGGAACAGAAGATCACCATCACCGCTTCGACCGGTTTGACCAAGGAAGAAGCGGAGAAGATGCGCACCGAGGCGGAATCGCATGCCGAGGACGATCGCAAGCGCATGGAAGAAGTGGAAGCGCGGAACCGGTTGGACGGCATCATCTACCAGGCCGAAAAGACCATCCGGGAAAACCGCGAAAAACTGCCGGAAGGCGACGTCAAGCAGGCCGAGGAGGCCCTTGAAGACGCCAAGAAGGCCATCAACGAGGGCGGTGTGCCCCGGCTGCGCTCCGCAGCAGAGAACGTCGAGAAGACGCTGCACAAGATGGCGGAAGAGCTGTACAGGAAGACCCAAGCAGCGGGAGGCGAGCAGGCCGGCGCAGCCAGTGCAGGTGCGGCTTCCGGTGCGGCAGCTGGCTCGACCGGCGGTGCCCAGGGCAGCCATAAACCCGGTGATGTGATCGACGCCGAATACGAGGACGTGGACGACAAAAAACAGCCGAACTAAGGCGACGCTGTAAATCAGAAGCCATGCCGGTGGGGTGCCGCTTTGGACGGGCCCCACTGCACGGACGAGCAGAAAGAGCCGGCCGGACGGCCGGACGCGACAAGGTTGATCATGCCTACGAGCGCAAAACAGGATTACTACGAACTTCTGGGCGTCTCACGGAAAGCCAATGCGAAGGATATTCGCACGGCATTTCGGAAGCTGGCCCGCAAGTACCACCCCGATCTGAATCCCGGCGATAAGGCGTCAGAGGAAAAATTCAAACAGCTACAGGAAGCCTACGACGTACTTTCCGACACCAAGAAGCGGCAGATGTATGACCAGTATGGCTTCTACAGCGACAACGTTCCGACCGGCGATTATGGGCCGGGACCGGAAGCGGGAGGACAGAACGTCAATTTCGATTTTGGTGGCTTCGATTTTGGCGGTCAACCCGGCGGCGCTGCGTCGGGTTCGAGCTTCCGCGACATGTTCGGACAGTTTTTCGGCGGGCGCCGCGGCGGGGTCTCCTCAGAACCGGAACATGAACCGGGCGGCGATCTGGAATACCAAATTGAAATTGATTTTTGGGATGCGGTACGCGGCTCGGTGAAGAAACTGCAGATCACGCGCATGGATAGCTGCGAGATGTGTCACGGCACGGGTGCCGTGGGTACGCCGCAAGTTTGCTCGACCTGCAATGGAACGGGATCGATCCAACAGACCGCCGGGAAGATGCGTTTCAATGTGCCCTGCAACCGGTGCGGCGGAACTGGCAAACTGCACACTCCTTGCCGCGCCTGCAACGGCGAAGGCCGGGTTCGAAAGAGCGAAACGATCGAAGTACGGATTCCTCCCGGGGTGGCCAATGGTGGACGCGTGCGCGTGCCCGGGAAGGGAAACGTCGGCACCATGGGCGCACCCGCGGGTGATTTGTATTTGCGCGTGGTCGTCCGTCCGCACGATTTTTTCGAGCGGCGCGGCAACGACCTTTACACCAAAGTGCCGGTGACGGTCGCCGAAGCCTCGCTCGGCGCAAAGATTGAAGTGCCCACGATCGACGGCCGGTCGCTCGTGCGCATCCCGCCCGGCACCAACAGCGGCCGCAACCTGCGACTGAAGGAAAAAGGGGTGCCGCATGGAAAGAGCGGTGCGCGCGGCGACCAGTACGTGGAGATTCAGGTGATCGTTCCCGAGCCGACCGACGAGCGGGTGCGCAAGCTGATGAAGGACCTCGAGGAAATTGCGCCGGCCGACCCGCGTAAAGACCTGTTTGCCAAGGCCGGAGTGTGAGAACCATGCCGCCCAGAGCCAGAAAACGAGCGAAGGCCGGATACATGATCAGCGCAGTGGCGGAGATTTATAAGCTGCACCCGCAAACGCTGCGGTTGTATGAACGGGTGGGCTTGCTGAAGCCTTCGCGGTCGCAGGGAAATACCCGCCTATACACCGATTCGGACCTGGAGCGGCTGGAGGTCATTCTGACGCTGGCGCGGGACATGGGTGTGAACCTGGCGGGGATCGAAATTATCCTGAACATGCGCGAGAAGATGCTCGAGATGGAACACGTGATGGGCGAGTTCGCGCAGGTGGTGCAGCAGGAACTTTCCCGGCTGGCGGCGCGCCCGGAAAGCAAAACGCCGAAGACGGCCATCGTCCGATCGGCGCCGCGGCCTCTCAAGTAGGCTCGAACCGATACCATCCGCAAGGAGAACGTACCGAGGCTCCGGAGAAACGGAGCCTGTTCTTTTTTGTGCACAGATTTCCGCAGAGACGACGATTGTGGCGGCGCACCCGGGGTATTAAGATGGCCACATCAGGAAAGCAGCGGCGCTCCGCAACACAAAGGAAAAAGATGGCCAGAGAAGATTGCCCGCTTTGCAGAGGCACGGGATGGAAACTGGTGGCACGCAAAGGGGACACCGCGGGCGAAATGGCTGTGGCCTGCGAATGCGGGCTGGAGGAGCGCGCCGGCAAAGTGATGGAGCGGGCGCGGATTCCGAAGCGTTACGAGCACTGTGATTTTGAAAGTTACGTTCCCGACCTGGCGGATGGAAAAATCTGGACCGCGCAGCACGAGCAGTCCTTGAAGCAGGCGAAGCTGCTCACCCAGGGGTTCGTGCGCGAGTATCCGGCGACAGAAAAGGGCTTGCTGCTGATGGGGCCGTCCGGTGTGGGAAAAACGCATTTGGCGGTTGCGGCATTGAAGGAACTGATCCGGCGGGGACATGGCGGGCTGTTCTGCGATTACCGGGAGCTACTGAAGGAAATTCAGGCCAGCTACAACGCGGCGAGCGAATCGACCGAAATGGGAGTCCTTGAACCGATTCGCACGGTGGAACTGCTGGTGCTCGATGATCTGGGCGCCAGCAAGCCTTCGGCGTGGGTGCTGGATATTATCGGGTTGGTGCTGAACGCGCGCTACAACGAACGGCGCATGACCATCCTGACCACAAATTATGCAGACGAGACAGCCGGACCGGAAGGCGGAGCAAAATTGCCGGGCGGCCAGCGGGTGACCCTAAAGGAAGATACGTTGGCCGACCGCATCGGTGCGCGCATGCGTTCGCGGCTTTATGAAATGTGCCGCACAGTGGATGTATACGCGCCGGACTTCCGGCGCGAAGCGCGGCAGGCTGGCCGGGCCAGAGCCTGAGCCATGGCTGTGCGACCGGGTCGGATTTTTTCTCGAACCGGCAGGATACCGGAAGAACCGGGAACGGATAACTCGTTCGATTGACAGGTGCTTCTTGCGGCGGGTATCCTTGCAGGGTGTTCTGGGTGTTGCGTTCCCTCAATTGGCGCGGCATCCACATGACAGTGACCGAGTTACTGCGAAGCAGTTGTTTGTCCTGCACTGCCCCGTTGTAACCCTCCTTGCTTTACCCCGGTAGGGATTCCGCAAGGATTGACCTGACTAAAACTAGGGATATATATCCCGGAGGCGACGTAATCATGACTTCATTCGATAACGAGAACCCCGTATCTTCAGCAGCAGCTGCACCCGCACCAGAAGCCGAGTCCCCGAACAAACCGGAAGAGACCGCAGCAGCGGAAGCTCACGCGAGCGGCCAGGAAACCCCGGTCCCGCAGCAGTCCGCGCCGGTGACGACGGTGAAGGTGGAAGAGGCTCATCAGGTCGCCGAAGCTCACGCCAAGACTGCCGCTGTAGATGCGGAAGCTGCGGCCGCCGCCGAAGAAGCCGCCGGCGCGGAAGAGATGAGCAAGCTCATCGAGCAGTACAGCGAGCCGCAAGAAGTTGCCACGCAAAATGAAATTATTGAAGTCAAAGTGGTCGCCTACACCGAACACGGCGTGGTGGTCGATCTGGGCGGAAAGACGGAAGGCCTGATTCCTGCCGCCGAGTTCCAGGAATCCGACATCCCTCGGCCCGACCCCAACTCCACGATCGAAGTGCAACGCACCGGAGAGCACAAGGACAGCTTTGTCATCGTGTCCTACCAGAAGGTGGTGCGCCGGCGGACCTGGGAGAAGATTGAGGCGCAGTTTAAGGC
This sequence comes from Candidatus Acidiferrales bacterium, assembly GCA_963842585.1. GTDB lineage: Bacteria > Acidobacteriota > Terriglobia > Acidiferrales > UBA7541 > Acidiferrum. The sequence goes on along the minus strand of CAWJHG010000002.1, from coordinate 577,102 downwards.
CAAGGAAACCATCTCCGCCAAGGTGATCGATCGCATCAAGGGCGGACTGGTGGTGGACATCGGGGTGCGGGCCTTCCTGCCCGGCTCGCAATACGACTTACGGCCCACGGCCAACCTGGACGGCTTGATCGGCGGAAACGTCGACGTGCGCATCACCAAGCTGAACCGCCGCCGCGGCAATGTGGTGGTCAGTCGCCGCGCGATTCTCGAAGAGTCGCTGCACGCCAAGCGCGCGGAATTGATGGAGCAGCTGAAGGAAGGCCAGGTGGTCCACGGCACGGTGAAGAACGTAACCGACTATGGCGCGTTCGTGGACATCGGCGGACTCGACGGGCTATTGCACTTGACGGACCTGAGCTGGGGCCGCGTGCGGCACCCGAGCGACGTGGTAAAGCCGGAGCAGGAACTGGACGTCATCGTTCTGAAATTCGACAAGGATAAGCAGCGGGTCTCGCTGGGCCTGAAGCAGATGGCCAAGGATCCCTGGATTGATGCGGCCGAACGTTATCCGGCGGGCGGCAAATATAAGGGCAAGGCTGTGGGGGTGGTGGATTACGGTGCGTTCGTCGAACTGGAACCCGGCATTGAGGGACTGGTGCACGTCACGGAGATGAGCTGGTCGAAGAAGCCGACTCACCCCTCGAAGGTCCTGAAGGCCGGCGATGAGGTCGATGTCGTGGTGCTGGACATCAAACCGAGCGACCGGCGCGTTTCCTTGGGCATGAAGCAGGCGCAGCCCGATCCGTGGATGCTGACTGCAGAAAAGTATCCGATCGGGACGGTAGTTACCGGCAAGGTGCGCAACATCGCCGAATTCGGGGCGTTCATCGAGATCGAAGATGGATTCGACGGCCTGGTTCATGTCAGCGACGTCAGCTGGACGGGCCGGGTTAAGAATCCGCACGAGGTATTCAAGAAGGGCGAACCGATTACCGCCAAAGTCCTGCGCATTGATCCGGAGAACCGCCGGGTGTCGTTGGGCATCAAGCAGGTGAACGACATCTGGGGCGACTGGTTCAAGTCCCACAAGGTCGGCGACGTGGTGAAGGGCAAGGTCTCGCGGATCGCCACATTCGGCGCCTTCGTTGAGCTTGGCGACAACATCGAGGGCCTTTGCCACAACACCGAAATCGAAGAGCGGAAACGCCGCGACGAGGGGCCGTCGAGCTTCCGTCCGACGACCGGACCCCTGAAGAGTGCCGGGCCGCTCGAACCGGGCAAAGAGTATGATTTCAAGATCATCAAGATCAGCCATGACACGCGGCGGATCGGTTTGAGCTACCGCGCGGCGGTGCGTCAGCTGGAGCGCAAGGAAATCGAGCAATACAAGACTTCCAAGACCTCGGCGACGGCTACGATCGGCGATGCCCTGAAACAGAAGTTGGCGTCCCGGTAGCGGCACCACCGGCGTTCTCCGCAGCCAGGGACCTGCGCGGAAAAGTCATTTACGCGCGGGTCATTTTAATGATAGGAAGAGGGTCAGCCAGGGAGGCGATGTCCCTCTAAGTCGCCTCGCTCCAGATGGTTGTGAGTGGGCGTCGAACCCCAGACGAGTGAAGAGGCTAGGCGAAGATGACAAAGCAACCGACATTGACCAAGGCAGACCTGATTGAAGAGGTCCTTCGCATCACGGAACTGCCCCGCAAAGAATCCGAGACCATTGTCGAGACTATCTTTGAGAGCATCATCGATGCTCTCCAAAAGGGCGACAAGATCGAGATTCGCGGGTTCGGCAGTTTCCGCACCCGCCAGCGCCGCGGCCGCATCGGGAGGAACCCGAAGACCGGGGAAAAGGTGGAAGTCCCGGCGAAGAAAATTCCCTTTTTCAAGCCCAGCAAGGAATTGAAGGACTTCGTGAACAGTCCGGAAGCGGCCGCTTCTGCCGCCACGGGCGAAGCACCATCGGCCTGAAATTCCGGCGAATAGCTCAAGGCAGACAGCGCCCCGATCCCCTCGGGGCGTTTTTGTTGGGCCGTCGGCCGGGAGAGCTGCCTGCGGATATCTGATACCCGCGGCCGGAAGCATGCGCTATCCTGAACGGAATCGGTCTAGCGAGGACCAGCAGCGATGGACTACCTGTGGACACCGTGGCGCTACCAGTACATGGCTCAGGCGGCGCAAGGAAATCAGCCGGACTGCATTTTCTGCGACGCCGTCGCGCGCAACCGCGATGAAGACACGCTGATCGTCTATCGCGGCAACAAGGCCTTTGTCATCCTGAATCGCTTTCCGTACACCTCCGGCCACGTCATGATCGTTCCCTACAGACACATTGCAGAGCTGAATCTCTCAGAGCCCGGAGCGCTCGCGGAAATCATGGAACTCGCGCAGCGCGTAGAAGCGGCCTTCCGTACCAACTACAAGCCCGACGGGATCAATCTGGGGATGAACCTCGGCCGGGCGGCCGGCGCCGGTGTCGCCGGACACCTGCACCTGCACGTACTGCCGCGGTGGATCGGTGATTCGAATTTCATGAGCGTCGTCGGCGAGACCCGGGTGCAGCCGGAAGATTTGCGGACCACCTACGATCGGCTGAAGAAAGCGCTCGATCCCTAGCTCGGATTTGGCGACCCGGCCGGCTGCAAAGTGACAGAAGTCTCACCGGGAGATAGAATCAGCTTTTCAAACGGGCTTTGAAAGGGCCGCGCGGGAGAGCCATTGTGAATCTGGAACTGAGCGAGGAGCAGAGGTTACTGCAAAAGAGCGTGCGTGAGTTTGCCGAGGCAGAAGTCCGCCCGCTCGCGAAAGAGCTGGACGAAACTGGCCGTTTTCCGCGGGAGCTTTTCAAGAAGGCAGCCGAACTCGGGTTGACCGGAGTCGCTTTTCCGGAAGCCGAGGGCGGAGCGGGTTTCGACCACATCGCGTACACCATCGTGATCGAAGAAGTTTCCCGCTGTTGCGCCTCGACCGGCGTCATTCTCAGCGTGCAGAACTCGCTGTTCTGCGATCCTATCCATCGCTTCGGGACCGACGAACAGAAGAAGAAATTCCTGCTGCCGTTCGCCCGCGGTGAAAAGATCGGCTGCTACGCGCTGACCGAACCACAGGCGGGTTCGAATGCTGCGGCGCTGCAAACCAAGGCGGTCAAAAAAGGTGACCGGTACGTCATCAACGGTACGAAGGCGTGGATCACCAATGGCGGCGTGGCCGATGCAGCCATCGTGTACGTCAACACCGAACCGTCCAAGGGCGAAAAAGGGATCACCGCGATCGTCGTCGAGCGGGGCACGCCGGGCTTCCAGGTTGGCAAGGAAGAAAAGAAATTGGGCATCAACGCGACCGCCTGCAGCGAACTGATTTTCAACGACTGCGAAGTTCCGGAAGCCAATCGTGTCGGTAAGGAAGGCGAGGGATACAAGGTGGCGCTGTCCACGCTCGATGGCGGGAGAATCGGGATTGCCGCGCAGGCCAGCGGCATTGCTCAGGGCGCGTTCGAAGCAGCCCTGAAGTGGGCGCAGGAACGCATGGCGTTTGGCCACCCGATCGCGCAATTCCAGGCGATTCAGTTCATGCTGGCGGATATGGCCACGGAGATCGACGCAGCGCGACTGCTGGTGCGCAAGGCGGCATGGAAACAGGACAGCGGTTCGCGGTTCAGTCAGGAAGCAGCCACGGCCAAGCTTTTTGCCAGTGAAATGTCCACCCGTGTCACCCACAAGGCGATTCAGATTCACGGAGGCTACGGCTACAGCCGCGAATATCCCGTCGAGCGCGCCTACCGGGACGCACGCATTACCGAAATTTATGAAGGCACCAGCGAAATTCAGCGGCTGGTCATCGCTGCCTGGGTTCTGAAGTCTTGACCCTGAGTTGTCCATACAGTTACTCCAATTACTAACTGGCTACTCCATCCTCAGAAGATCGTTCGAGCCCCGCGAGCTTCGCGAATAATCAGGAAAGTACCCAGATTGAGACGGAGGCAGCGCGTCGCCCGCGCGATCAGGTCATGCTCGAAACCATCCTGCAGGATGCAGCAGTGTTCCTCGGCGCGTTGCACCTGCTCAGTCCCATCGTGGCGCGATCGACGATGCGATTTGCCGCCCACTGCAATCCGGTGGAAATCCCCCTCGAGGATCTGCCGTCGGAGGTCGTCGCGATTTTCCGCTCCCGCATCGCCGAACTCGGAAATCTGGGATTTGACCTCCTCGGCTGCTACGACTGCGGAAGCCTGACCAGTGAAACGCGCAGCTTGGCCGCCTATTTCTGTAATCGCACCACCAACGAACTTGCCAACGTTTCGGTGATGATCACCCCGAAGACGGTTGCCAGCTATTTTGAGTTTTCCGCGCGGTTCGCGAACGGGTTGATTCTGGAAACCAATTCCAACGGAACGATCCCGCTCACGCCGGAAAACCCCGAACTACGCACCTTCCGCTTTCCCAAAATCCAGGCACCACAGGCTCTCTATCGCGTGCACCGGCAGCTCGGGGAAAAATATGCGCCGGGGCTCTGGCCGCTCGCGGAAAGGAAAGGCCAGGAGTTGCACCGTTTCTTCCGCGTCCTCGAAAATTACGGACCGCGCCATCGTCAGATTGGCTACATGGCCCTCGCAAACGATGGTCAAACCTACCGGCTCACCTGGAAAGGCGCCTGTCTGATGACCTGGCGAGGGTTGTGGCCCACTTCCCTTTTTCGCAACGCTCTCGAGCGCCACGCCATGCAATCCGAGCTGGATTCCCTCGAAGTCCGCGGACTGACCGCCCTGCAAAAGGCCTGAGCACTCGAGCATCCGGGAGTGTCCGTAGTATCCTGACGTGGTGTTGGAACTCGATTCTGGCCTGGAATTCAAACCCGAACAGGACGCGGAGTTTTTCTCTCTGTTGCCCGCGCGCCCGGCGGTTTGTCTGATTTACGCCAAACAGGAGACGGCCGAACCGTACCTGATTCGCACTGCAGACTTGCACCGGCGGCTGCAGCGGCTGCTCGGTCCACCGGATCCGGCCAGCAAGCGACTGAACCTGCGTGATTTTGCACGACAGGTACGGTATCGAGAAACCGGGTCGGCCTTTGAACAGGCGCTGACCTACTACCGCAATGCGAAGCAGATTTTTCCGAAACGCTATCGAGAGCTGATGCGGCTTCGCTCCGCCCCGGTCCTGAAAGTCAACTTGCGGAATGCGTATCCGCGCTGCTTTGTCACGCGCCGTATTGTCGTCAATGAGCGGGGCGAGCCGGTGTCGGGCGTTTATTACGGGCCCTTTGCTTCCCGGCGCTCGGCGGAGGCCTTTGCCGAGAAGATGTTGGATTTTTTCAAGGTGCGACGCTGTCAGATCAAGATCCTGCGCGATCCTTCCTTTCCGGGGTGCATCTATTCCGAAATGAAGATGTGCCTGGCCCCCTGCTTTGCAGGCTGCTCGAAGGAGGAGTACGACGCGGAAGTCTTGCGCCTGGTAGAGTTCCTCGACACCAATAGTCTTTCCCTTCGCGATGATCTGGCGCGGGATCGCGGGCGGGCCAGCGAAGAACTGGACTTTGAGAGAGCCGCGAGCCTCCACAAGAAACTCGAAAAACTGGATGACCTGGTGCGGGGCAAGCCGGAGCTGGCGCGACGGATTCAGAATCTTGAGGCCGTCATTCTGCAACGCACTGTCGACCAGCAATCCGTGGCATTTTTCGCCATTCACGGCGGCAGGCTGGCCGAGCCGTTTGTTCTGCAATTCGGCGATACCGGCAAACCCGCGTCCGCCGAAGAAGCGGTTCGTGGCTATCTGGAGGGCGTACCCACGGCAAAGCCCGCGACCGGCACAAATGTGCGGCAAAGTGCAGCCGAACTTGGCGAGCATCTGGGAATTGTGGCACGCTGGTTTTTCAGCAGCCCGCGCGAGGGGGAGATTTTCTTTCGGGAGAAGGACTGGCCGTACAGAAGAATCCTGAGAGCCTGTTCGAGACTGCTGGCTCCTCCGAGTGAACCGGCTCAGGAAACGGGCAAGCCGCAAGCAAAAGCAAAAAGTGAGGAAACCAAATGAGCCGGGGAGCAACGCAGGAAGGAACCACGCGATATGCAGAGAAATTTCGCGGGATCGCCGCTGACGAGCATTTTCGTCATGTCCGGGACCTGGTTTTCTCTTCCCTCGGTGCCGGAACTTACCTTGGTCAGGCCAACGACTCGACCGACGCTAGTTATGCGGCAGCCATCGTGGCGGCGGTCGAATCCGGCATCAACGTGCTCGACACGGCGATCAACTACCGTCTGCAACGAAGCGAACGGAGCATCGGCACGGCGGTGAAGGTGCTCGCTCACAAGGGCTTTTCCCGCGACGAACTCGTGGTGTGTACCAAGGGGGGCTATTTAACTCCGGACGGCGCGATGCCCGCCGATCCGAACCGCTACTTTTTCGAGGAATACCTGCAAAGGGGAGTCTTGACGGCCAAGGACATCACTGCAGGCAGCCACTGCATGACTCCACGCTTTCTCGAGAATCAACTTGGACGCAGCCTGAAGAATCTGGGCCTGGACAGCATCGACGTCTACTACCTGCACAATCCGGAAACTCAACTGACCGAGATTCCCAAGTCTGAATTCCTGAAGCGCGTTCGGGAGGCTTTCGAATTTCTAGAGTCCGCGGTTTCACGGAACCGGATTCAGTATTACGGAATGGCCACCTGGAACGGATTCCGGCAGGAGAAAACGGCGCGCGATGCCATGCAGTTGGCGGATTTGGTAGGCATCGCAAAGGAAATTGCCGGGGAAAAACACCATTTCCGGTTTGTCCAGCTGCCTTTCAACCTGGCGATGACCGAAGCCCTGACGCTCGGCAATCAATTGGTGGGCCCGGAACAGAAAACCATCATGGAAGCGGCCGATGCACTGGATGTCACTTTGATCGGCAGCGCGTCCCTGTTGCAGGGCCAAGTGGCGCAAAATTTGCCGGCCTTTGTCGCGGAAGCGATGGGATTGCAAAGCGACGCCGAGCGCGCCCTGCAATTCGCCCGTTCGGCACCGGGGATCACCACGGCATTGGTAGGCATGTCACGCACGGCTCATGTGCAAGCCAATGTGCGTTTGGTGGAAGTGCCTCCGGCCGGCCTCGAACAGTTCAGCAAGCTTTTTTCGCGAGGGGAAGGGGTCTAAATTTCCTGGAGCGCCGGATGGCGCTGCCTGACCCAACCAGTGATGGCCTCGTCCAAGCGTTCGAGCTGCCCGGCAAAGAAATGATCCGCGCCCTGGAGGAAGCGGACGGTAGTGTCCCCGGCCATGTGCGCGACCACCGGCTCGACTTTTTCCCACGAGCCATATTGGTCGCTGGTACCCTGAACGATCAATTTTGGCTTCCTACATTTCTCGAGGTAGGTAAAGTCAGAACCGTTCACCGGAATTCCCAGCCCGATCAGTTCCTGAACACGGGCATCGGCGCAACCCACCTCGAGTCCGACCCAACTTCCGAAACTGAACCCTCCGACTAGTAAGGGCACCCGAGGAAACGCTCCGGCCAGGAAATCGATCGCGGATCGGACATCTCCCTGCTCCCCCGAACCGCGGTCGTGCTCGCCTGCACTGAGGCCTGCACCGCGAAAATTGAAACGCAAGACGGGAATGCCGAGTGCATCCAGGGATTTTGCGGCCTGATAAACGACTTTGTTGTGCAGCGTGCCACCAAACAGCGGATGCGGATGGCAAAACACGGCTGCCAGCGAAACTGCGCCGGAGCGGTTCGGGGTCCACAGAATAGCTTCGAGTCTGCCCGCTGGTCCTTCGAGGAAGAAGTTGCGGGACTCGTGATGAATTTGCATGCGCAGGGGCGGCATCCTCAAAAAGTGTACCCGATTCGAATCCTTCTCATCGCTTTTCTCGCGCACGCGGAGGTGGAACAGGGTTCTAGTCCGCCCACAACTCTGATTGCCAGTACTAGAGCTAAATACCTCGAGTTTCGCATTGCAGTTTCCCTGCTCGAATGTTATTTTCAGCCCGGTTCGTCCACATCAGGGGGCCCGCATGGGCGATTTGTCCGATCGGCGTGAAGCAAGGCGCTTTGTGATGACTTTGCCTGTCCGCGTCCTGGCGCATGACGCGAACAGTCCCGAGCTGCGAGCCAACACTCGGGATGTCAGCTATCGGGGACTCTATTTCCTGACAGAAGCGAGTTTCGATGACGGCAGTGAGATCGATTTCATTATTACCCTGCCCCAGCAAATGATCTCCGTTGGAGACGTGAATATCCGTTGTCACGGCAAGGTGGTTCGCGTTGAACGGGGTGACAATGGCAGGATGGGTATTGCCGCGAGAATTGATCGTTACGAGTTCGTGCCAGTGCGCGCTTCCGCGGCCTGATTTGTAAACTCGCCACCCGAGAAAACATGCGTGGGCTCGCCCGCTTATGCATAGAATGTAACTTTGGAGTTGCCGTTCCGTGTGCTCGGCAAGTCCTCGGGGGGAGGGTTCATGTATCACTACAATCCAAATCAGGCACTCGAAGAACTGCAGGAAGACGCCCTATTGCCTCATCCGGTAAAGCTCAGGGACATGATCCTGCGGAACCAACTTGGCCCGCAGGATGCCCAGCTGATGAATCACGAATTTCAGGAATACCTGACCCGGTTCGGTGACCTGCAGAAACTGGCGCGCGTGATTTTGGAAAAACTGTCGACCGGTCAACGCAAGTCTGCCTCGCTGTGACCGGCGAATGAGTCCCTCCCTAGGGTCCAACTCCAAGCCCCGTGTGCTGATTCTCTCCGCCTCTTCCGGCGCCGGACATGTGCGGGCAGCGCAAGCTCTCGAACATGCTTTTCGTGATCGGGGCAATTGCCAGGTGGAGCATGTCGATGCCCTTCATTACGTCAGCAAACTTTTTCAGCGGCTCTATAATCACGCCTATCTTGCGATGGTGCAACGCGCTCCCGATCTCATGGGCTTGCTCTACGACCGCATGGATGCGCCATGGCGGCATCCTCGACGGAGGCTGGCTCTGGACCGGCTGAATACTCAGCCCATGATCCGCCTGCTGAAGCAGGTACAGCCGGACTTGTGCATGGCCACACATTTTCTCCCCGCGGAAATACTGGCGTGGCTTATCGCCAAGAAAAAACTGAATGCACGGCATGCCATCGTGGTCACCGACTATGATGTCCACGCCATGTGGCTCTGCCGCACTGTCGATCGTTACTACCTCGCGCTCCAGGAATCCGCTGAATACCTGGCCGGAATCGGGGTACCGCGCGAGAAGTTGCGGGTAACCGGGATTCCCATCGATCCGCTTTTCGAAATTCCCGTGACACCAGGCCAGGCACGCAGAGAATTGGGGCTTTCCCCAGATTCCCGCTTGCTCCTGATTGCCGCCGGCGGCTATGGCATCGGTCCGGTAGAGCAGCTGGTTAAAGCCCTGCTGAATCAGAATCGTCCCTGGCAGATTGTGGCCATTGCGGGCAAAGCGGAAAAGTTAAAGAACCGGCTGGATCAACTGGCGAAAGCTGCCGGGCAACTGCCGGATGCGGGAGACCGTCTTATTGCCGTGGGTTTTACGAAGAAAATGGATCAATACATGGCGGCCGCCGACGTACTGGTCGGCAAGTCCGGGGGCCTGACGACGTCTGAAGCGCTTGCGCGCGGATTGCCACAGGTTTTGATTGAACCGATTCCGGGCCAGGAAGAGCGCAATGCCGACCATCTCCTCGAAGCGGGCGCGGCGATTCGCTGCAACAATTTGCCCGCGGCCAGCTGGAAAATTGCCTCCTTGCTGGACAATCCAGGCCGGCTTCAAGAGATGAGGGCCGCCGCGACTTCGATGGCGAGACCCGCTGCTGCCCGAGCCATCGTCGAAGATGCCCTCGGGCTGCTAAACTGATATCACTCCGCGCTTATGAATCTGGCTGGGGCATCGGGAAAAGAAAAAATCATCATTCGAGACTATGAGACGAAACACGTTACTGATTGATGCAGACGATACGCTCTGGGAAAACAATGTTTTTTTCGAGAAGCTGATTGAGGATTTCATCAGCCTGGTAGAGCCTTGCGGCTATAGCCGCGCCTACATCCGTCATATTTTAAATGAAACCGAGCGTAAGAATATCCGACAGTATGGCTACGGAGTGCGCAGCTTCGGCCGCTCGCTCGAAGAGACCTATATGAAACTTGCGGATCAAATGGCCAGGAGGGAGGTGCTGGCCGAAATCCACAATCGCGTCGTGGAACTGGAACGGACGCCGCCTAAGATTCTGGATGGCGTTCCGGAAACGCTGGCCTATCTGACCAACCGCCATCGACTGATTCTGTTCACCAAGGGCGAGCCCGCTGAGCAGGCCGCCAAGGTCGAACGCTCCGGGTTGCAGGGATTTTTCGAAGCCATCGAGATTGTCGCCGAGAAGGACGCCAGAACCTACACGGCGCTGGTCAACAAGCACAAGATTGTGAAGACGCAAGGCTGGATGATCGGCAACAGCCCGCGGAGCGATATCAACCCGGCAATGGAAGCGGGATTAAATGCGGTTTACATTCCGCACGTGAATACCTGGCAGCTCGAACACGAACCGGTCGTCTCTGGATCCGGTAAACTCGTCATTCTTCCCGCTTTCCGGGAGCTGCGGAATCACTTTTAAACTATCCTTATCGCCATTCCGAAGATCAGGTGAAACGCGATGGACACCACAATGAAGAAGCCTAAGGTGGCCGTAGTCGGTGCAGGGGCTGTGGGGGGATACTTCGGCGGTATGCTCGCGCGAGCCGGCCTGCCGGTTGTCATGATCGGCCGGTCCGCTTTTGTTGCAGCGGTCGAGAGCTCGGGGCTTTTTCTCGATTCGTTCCAGTTTCAGGAAAAAGTTCATCCGCAAGCCACGACGGACCTGTCTGCAGCTGCCGATGCGGACTTCGTTCTCGTCTGCGTGAAGACCACAGCCACCGTAAGCACCGCCAAGCAGTTGGCGGCAGTGCTCGAGACCAGGTCGGTGGTCGTCAGCTTGCAGAACGGTGTGAACAATGCGGAAGAGATTCGCGCGGCCTCAGGTATCGATGCGGTTTCGGCGGTGGTGTACGTCGCCGCCTCGGTGCCAACCCCCGGAACGGTGAAACACCTGGGGCGCGGCGACCTCGTCATTGGTCCGAACAACTCAAAGACCAGAGCCATCGCGGACCTATTCGCTTCGGCCAACGTCCCCTGCCGAATCTCGGACGATATCGAAGGCGAACTTTGGACCAAATTCATCTGGAATTGCGCGCTGAACGCCATGTCCGCCCTCGGCCGTGTCACGTATGGAGAGATTATCGACAACGGGGATGCCCGGCAATTGGTCGAAGCGGCGGTCCACGAGACCCTGAAAGTGGCACACGCCAAAGGTATTGATCCGCCCGGCCTGGAGGATCCGCAAGCTGCAATCGCCGGCTCCTTCAAAATTGCGGAACAGATGAGCGGGACACGATCTTCAACGGCACAGGATCTGGCGCGCGGCAAGTACACGGAGATCGATGCGCTGAACGGTTACGTGGCGCGACTCGGCGCCCAGCTGGGCGTGGCAACACCCGTCAACCACACTCTCTACACCCTGGTGAAACTCTACGAAAACGGTTTCGCACCTCATCCTTAGCTCGTGGTTCACTCCCGTTCGGGCCCGTGGAACGGGATGTGCACGATGGCCTCGAGCGCGATGGGTTGGCCGTCTTTCATCGCCGGTTGGAACTTCCACTGGCTGAAGGCTTCCGCAGCGTTGGCGTCGAGTTTTTTGTCGATGCCACGGACGATCTGAATACTGTCGACGCTTCCGTCCTGGCGAATGACCCCGTATAAAATCACCTCGCCTTCGATATGCTCATTGATCATGTCCTGCGTATATTTCGGGTCGATCTTACGCAGCGGCCCAGGTGGAACAACTTCGCTGTTGCTGCGGGCAGATCCGGGTAAATGCAACTCCGAGAAATGAATGATCCAACTGCCGGTCACACTGACCAGGTTGGGCATGTTTACATTCATCGCATAAACACGCTGGGTTGAAAAAATCTTCTCGGGCGGCGCGCCGGGCGGAAGATCAGCAAAATTCGGGGGCCCGGTTCGCTCCGGTGGGTCCTCGACTGCCATGCCGGGGTCCGGTCGTTTGTAACCCGCCTGCGCCTTCGGCAAGATCAGTTTTCCCGTACCTCCCAGGCCGGACACGCCGGAGTTGGGCTTCGGATTCCCCCCACTGATGCTAATCCCGATCGAGCTTTTCCCGGTGGGGTCGCCCCCCGAGCCAGAACCGTTGCCGGAGGTGTTCACGGGGTTTCCTGAACCGCCTCCCGTTCCGGCGCCCTTGCCTTCTGGAGAGATGGCCACTCGCGCCGCGAGATTTCCCTTGGGCAGTTCGACTGCGGGCGCCGGCGGAGCAGGAGTTGCCGAAAGTGCGATGATCGTTGCGGAGGGTCCGCCGTTCCGGCCCGGATCGGCCGCTGGGATATCCGGCGCGCGGACCACCTCCCCCTGCTCGGTGCGCCCGGCCACCCGTGGCACGGCACCGGCATTAATCTCGAGCTTGGGCCTGGCCGGCGCATCGGTGGCCGTCACAAGATCGATCTCCGCAGGATGGGTCTCGAGATTGGGCACGTCCGGCGAGGGCATCTCGGTTGTCGCGACCGTCTTCTTTATTTTCGGGTGAAGTTTCGCGAGCGCTTGCTCGCTGATCTCCAGGCGCGGGCGCGCGGGGCCGACTGGCGCAGCGAGCTGTACCATGTTCGGAAGCGCCGACACGAACTTCGGCGGTTCAAGCGGTTCCGCCGTATTCACCAAAGTCTGCCGCGGGTGAGTTGGGCGAGCGGGATCGGTAAAAATTCGTTGCCGGGGGTGATACGCATCCGTTCCCTTTGCGGGCGGATCGGTCTCCGGGGCTTTTGCCGAGGTGGATTTGCCTGTCTGCTTCGGAACGTTGAGCAGCGGCAAATCCTCGATGGGGCCGGACCAGGTGAGCTCGGTGTTGTCGAACGCCGAGTTCGGTTTGTGCGCCGACGGGAACTGCGGCCAAGGCAGAATGAAGAGAATGACATGCCATAGGCCGGCCGCCAGTAACGCGCTGTAAGGCATGCGCCGTTGAATGCGGCAATCCTTAAAAATGTTGTTCGCGGGTTCGCCCTTGGGCACCCGGGTCCATCGCAAGAAGGCTCCCAGCTCGCTGAAAAAATTCTGGTGGAAGCTGTTCCAGGCAATCGTCAGCTTTGGTTCGCCGGCCCCGGGCAGATGGACAGCAATAGGAAAAATCTCGGCCTGTCCAAGTAAGTTGAACGGATCGACCTGGAATCGATAAGCCATGAGCCCTTGATTATACCGTCCTCGCCATCGCTCCCGCGGGGCCGGGGAGCGGGAAAAAGGTCTAACAGAGTAGATGAGCGGCGTGCTCTTGGGGTTTACTCCTCTGCCAGTTCGCTTGCTCGATGATTCTTCACCAGCCGGTAAAAGCTCAGCGCCGCATCACCCTGACGCAACACGCGTACGCGCTCTAGCCATCCGACCGCTGCAGGAAGTTCAAGCTTGCGGCGATGTTCGGCAATCACCAGGCTGCCATCGTCGAAAAGCGTAACAGAACCGAGGAAAGACAGCACGCGAGGATAATCCTCGGCGCGGTCATAGGGCGGATCGAGGAACACAACATCGGGCACGCCCGTGGATTTAGAGTTTTCTTTGGAGAGTTTTTCGAGCGCATGCAGGGCGTCGATGGGCAGCACCCGCGCTCCTTCGCGCACGTCAAGTGACTCCAGATTTTTTCTGATCAGGGCGGCGGCCGGCCCATGGCTTTCGATAAAAATGACTTCCCTCGCGCCGCGGCTGAGCGCTTCGATCCCTATGGCGCCGGTACCAGCGAAAAGATCAACAAACCGCGCGCCAGCCACCTGCTCCCCGAGAACGTTGAACAGCGTTTCCCGCAAGCGGTCGCTGGTCGGGCGCAACTCCATGCCCTTACTGCTCCTCAGGTGGCGGCTGCGGTATTTTCCAGCAATGACACGCATGGACGCTCCCCTGTCCGTTAACCGATATGCGCGAGATGGTAGCGCCGCTGCCACTCGCGGGGCAAAACGCGCAGCATCTCCTCTAAAGCCGCTTTTTGGGCAGGCTGCTCGGCAAGCGAAAAGGCTTCCTGCCGTGCCAGTTCAAGTAGCTCGCGGTCCCGCAAGGGATTGGCCACATGAAATCCGAGCTCGCCGGACTGCCGGGTGCCGAAAAATTCGCCAGGACCGCGCAACAGCAAGTCGGTTTCCGCGATTTCAAAGCCGTTGTTGGTGCGCACCATGGTTTCCAGGCGGGCCCGGCTTTCCTCAGTCATACGGCCCGGCGCAACCAGGATGCAATGCGATTTTTGTGCGCCGCGGCCGATGCGGCCTCGCAGCTGATGCAATTGCGACAGCCCGAACCGTTCCGCGTGCTCAATCACCATGACGGTAGCATTTGGAACGTCCACGCCGACTTCCACGACCGTCGTTGCCACCAGGATCTGCACCTCATTCCGTCGGAACCGCTGCATTACGTCTTCTTTTTCTTCGCTCGAAAGGCGCCCGTGCAAAAGCCCCACATGGAGCTTCGGGAAAATGTCCCGAGAAAGCCGGGCATGCTCTTCGATCGCCGCTTTCAGTTCCAGTTTGGACTCTTCAATCACGGGGTATACCACATATCCTTGATGGCCGGCTTCCACTTCCTTGCGCAGAAATTCCCACACGCCGGGCAGATGGGATTCCGTGGTCATGCGCGTAAGGATGGGAGTACGTCCGGGAGGCAGTTCGTCCACCGCGGACACGTCCAGATCACCATACAGCGTCAGCGATAGAGTTCGCGGAATGGGCGTGGCGGTGAGGACCAAGACATGAGGGGCGTGTCCCTGCTTCGCCGCCTTGTCCATCAAACGCTTTCGCTGCATGACCCCGAATCGGTGTTGTTCATCGATGGCCACAAAACCCAGGCGGTGAAATTCCACGCTTTCCTCGATCAAAGCGTGAGTCCCGATCACCAGCTGCGCCTCGCCGGTGCGAATGCGTTCGCGTGCCGCAGCCTTCTCCGGCGTTTTCAATCCGCTGATCAACAGTTCCACACGATAGCCGCCGGGAGCCAGGATGCGGCGCGCTGCCAGAAAATGCTGCACGGCAAGAATCTCCGTGGGCGCCATCAGCGCAGCCTGAAATCCGTTTTCCATGGTGATCACTGCGGCTTCGAGCGCCACGATGGTTTTACCGCTGCCAACGTCTCCTTGCAGAAGCCGGTTCATCGGCACCGGGCGTTCCAGGTCTGCCGCAATTTCCGCGAGCACCCGCTTCTGCGCGCCTGTCGGCTTGAAGGGGAGAATCCGCTTCAGGGCTTCGCGGACCTTGTCCTCACGCAGACGGAAGGGCCGGGCGTTTTCCCTGCGCGTCGCCTTGCGTCCCAGCGCAAGACTCAACTGATACAGGAAAAACTCTTCGAAAATCAGCCGCCGCTGCGCGGGAGACCGGAACTGGTTCAGTGCTTCGAGTGATTCCCCCGGGGGAGGAAAGTGAGTCTGCATCAAGGCTTCACGGCGGGTGGGAAGCCCGAGCCTGCTGCGCAGCTCGGCAGGCAAAATATCCACAATGTGTGGTTCCAGATTTTGCAGCGTGGCGTAAATCGCGCGGCGAATCTGCCGGGTCCCGAATGTGCCCACGGTTTCGTAGATGGGGACGATGCGCCCCATCTCCGTGGAATCCATCTCCTCACCGCTGACCACCTCAATCTGCGGATTCACCATCTCGCGCCGGGCCGGCCGCTGCTTATCGATTTCCACCTTGCCGTGGAGAATCAGTTCCTGTCCCGGCTTCAGCCGGCCTTCCAGGTAACCACCATGGAAAAATTTGCAAGGCATCGAGCCGCTGTCGTCCTGCACCAAAAGGTGGTAGATGGCGTCGCGCCCGTACATGCCACGGACCGCTTGGCCGCTCATCACCCGCGCACGCAAGGTGTAGGTGCCGTTCGGCTGTATGTCCTTGATTTTCGAAAACTGGATGCGGTCTTCGTAGCGA
This sequence comes from Candidatus Acidiferrales bacterium, assembly GCA_963842585.1. Classification (GTDB taxonomy): domain Bacteria; phylum Acidobacteriota; class Terriglobia; order Acidiferrales; family UBA7541; genus Acidiferrum. The sequence continues at coordinate 561,195 of CAWJHG010000002.1, read as the reverse complement.
AAGGGCAGATAGTTCAGCAAGTCTTCGAGCGTGTAAATGCCGCGGCCCGCCAGCAGTTCGGCGCGCTGCGGCCCGACACCCTTGATCATCTGCACGTTGGTCTGCAGGCTGATGCTCATCGCTCCCTTCTTTATATCATCCCTGAAGTAACCTCCGCTTTTCGTGAAACTTGCGTCCCTGGCCTGCGTATCGATAGAGTGGGCATTCAGAGCTTTTCTAAACCCCGGAGGCACCTTTGGCCGAAGATCGATTGACCGGCTCGGACAAGCGGATTCTGATCCTGTGGATCCTGTGCGGCATTGTCGGGGCGCTGTTCGCTCAGAAATACTTCTTCCGGGCGTTTCCGGAAGCTTCGGTCGATTTCAAGGTCTCGCGCGCCGATGCGCAAAAGAATGCAAGGGAGTTTGTCGAGGGGTTGGGAGAAAACCTCGCAGGCTATCAGTCCACCATCGTTTTCGATGTCGACGAAAACGCCAAGACATACCTGGAGCGCGAACTCGGCCTGCAGCAAGCCAATCATCTGATGTCCAGCGAACTGAGCATCTGGTACTGGGAGGTGCGATTTTTCCGTCCCCAGCAGGAGGAAGAGTTTCGTGTCCGCGTCAGTCCCGCTGGAAAGGTGGTTGGCTACGACCACAAGATTGAGGAGGCCCGGAAAGCAAAATCCTTTGACCGCGAAGAAGCTCTTGCCGCCGCCGAACAGTTCCTCGAAGCGAAACTCGGCACGGATCTGAACCGCTGGCAGTTTTTACAGGAAGAGGCGAACTCGCAGACGCGGCCGAATCGCCGCGATTGGTCATTCACCTGGGAACGCAAGGACTTTAAAGCCAAAGACGCGCCGTACCGGCTGGAAGTCGGTCTGCAGGGCGATCATATCGGCAACACCGAGGCATTCCTGCAGGTTCCGGAGGCCTGGACGCGCGGTTATCAGCATCTGCGTTCCACAAACATGTTCTACAACGAGATTGCCATTATTCCTTACGGCTTCCTGCTGGGTGGCGCCTTGTGGTTGGGTATCGCGTTGACACGTCAGGGAAAGACCAGCTGGGCCGCGGCGGTGAAGATCGGGGTCGTTGTCGCCATCCTCTATTTTCTGATGCAGTTGAATGATTGGGGTTCGGTGCGCGCGACCTACGACACCCACCTGACCTATCCGAGTTTCGTCTTGCGAGCCTTGCTCTCGATGCTCCTGGCGGCAGTCGGGACTGCGCTGACCGTCAGCCTGGTTTTGCCCGGTGGGGAACCGCTCTACCGCGCCGCGCAGCCGGAACGACTGCGGCTAACCAGCGCATTCACCCTCCGGGGCATTCGTTCCAAAGAGTTTTTCAGTTCCTCGGTGGTCGGCCTTTCAATGGCCGCAGCACACATCGGCTTCATCGTTGCTTTTTACATGATCGGCGGTCATTTCGGAGTCTGGGCGCCACAGGATCTGAGCTATTCCGACGTGGTGAACACTTCGTTCCCTTGGATAGCGGGAGTTGCCATCGGGGTGCTGGCGGCCACCAGCGAAGAGTTCCTTTTCCGCCTTTTCGCAATTCCCTTTCTCCATAAGCTCACGGGATCGCGAACGCTGTCCATCGTTCTCCCCGCTTTCTTCTGGAGCTTTCTCCACAGCGCCTACCCTCAGGAACCCGGATACATCCGCGGCATTGAAGTCGGGCTCATCGGAATCGTGGCCGGCATGGTGATGTTGCGCTGGGGAATTGTCGCAACGCTGATCTGGCATTACACGGTGGATGCCTCGCTGGTAGGCATGCTGCTGATTCGTTCCGATAATCCATACTTCAAGATCTCCGGCATCGTGGTTGGACTCGCCGCAGCCGCCCCACTGCTCTTCTCTGGGATACATTATCTGCTGCGCGGGCGATTTGAAAATGTCGATGATCTGCTGAATGCCGCCGAACCGGCGCCGGAAATCAGCCTGAACAGAGAGGTTGCACCCGAATCGGCCCGTACCTCGGCACGCCGCTACGATCCGCTGACGACCGGAACCCTCGGCTTTCTTGCCTTGTGCGTAGTCTTGGGCGGGTTTATGGCGATTCGCCTGAAACGCGAGCATATCGGCGATTACCTGGAAGTCTCGGCCGATCGCCGGACGGTGACAGCCTCAGCCGATGCCATCCTGCGCGAACATGGGCTGAACCCTGCCAGCTACCGCAAGACCGCGCAGCTGGTGGATACGACGAACCCGTATACCAATGAATTTCTTCGCCGGCGCATGTCCATCCCTGCCATCAACAGGATTTACTCTCAGCGCGTACCGGGAGCCCTTTGGAGGGTGCGCTACTTCCGCGATTCTGAACCGGAGGAGTTTCAGGTCACCCTGAAGCCGGACGGCTCCTTCCATGGCTTCTGGCATATCTTGGCCGAAGCCACCAAGGGTGCGAATTTGTCCAAAGAGCAAGCCGTCGCCATCGCGGAAGGGTTCCTCGAGGAGCGAAAACAGCTGGACCTGAGCGGCTGGAAACTTGTGGAGTCCAGTTCTGACAAGCATCCGAACCGGACGGACCATTTCCTGACCTGGCAAGAGAATGATCCGCTGGACCCTGAAAACTCCGGTTCCAATGGCCCCGCCGACCACGCCTACGCGCGCATGAGCTTGCAGGTGCTCGGCGACGAACCTGCCGATTACCGCACGTACGTCAAGATTCCTGAGGATTTTCAGCGCAAGCAGCAAGAACAGACCGTGGCACGGACACTGGTCTCGGTTGCGCAGCTGCTTGTCGGGTTGGCACTGCTCGTCGGCATCCTGGTTTTCTTTTTTAAGGGATTGCGTACTCAGGCACCGGGGGCGGTTCCCTGGCGACGACTGCTGACCTGGGGGATCGCCGGGCTCGGCGGATTTCTCGCGAGCTTCTTTTTTGGCCGGGGACTCCCCACCATCTTCGAGCAATACCAGACCTCTATTCCGCTACGGCTCTTCCTGGCCACCGCGGCCGTGGGCGTTTTCCTGTTTGGCGCAGTCCTGGTGGGAGCGGTTACATTGTTGTTCGGTCTCGCCTGGTCTTTTGCCGTGCGCGCTTTCGCCGAGGACCAGGTGCCTACATGGTTCGGCATGCCGGCGGATTATTACCGGGACGCCTTCTGGATCGGCCTCGGAGGGTCGGCCATTTTGATGGGGATTCGTCGGCTGCTGGAGTTCGCTTCCGCCTGGTGGCCTACCTTGCATCGTAGCCTCCCCGCCAGTTTTGGAGACTCTTTCGACGCCATCTATCCGGGGATTGGTGTGATTGGGGGCGCCGTTTTCCGGGCCCTGCTGACCACTGGCGTGCTGGTCCTGGCCGGAGCGTTCCTCGGCGCAGAACTGCGAGTTCGCTGGCTGCGTCTGGTTCTTTTTTTCGCGGTGGCTGCTTCCTTTGTTCTCAGCTGGGGCTCGCCGGCCGATTTCCTGAAACAGTTCCTGGCGGTGGCCATCTTGCTGGCGGTCATCGTTCTCGGCATTCGCCGTATGGTGCGCTTTAATCTGCTTGGGCTATTCCTGATCGTGGCCTGTACAACGCTCCTGGCCGCCGCGGCCGAGCTGGTTACCCAGCCGAACGCTTTCTATCGCGCGAACGGGTACGGAGTTCTCCTGGCAGTCGTTCTGCTGCTTGGCTGGCCGCTGGTCACCTGGCGGCTCCGGGCAACGGGTCCCTCCGGGGCGCATTAGAGGACGACCCGGATAGGCGAGGGTGCATCTAATCGGCTACCGGGGCTGCGAGGGAGGCAGGGCTTGGGAAGTCCTGCCGGCTCACCCTCAGCGGCTCGCCGCGTCTAACGTTGTATCGGTGGGGTGCGCCAAGAGGCTGCAAGTCACCGGTTACCCCAACAGGCAGCAGATGGGGGAGTTAGGCCAGACTAGGCAAAGAGAAAGCGAATATGCCTCTACCTTCCTGGGCGTTGGCTTTTGCAAATGAATCCGGTCCGACCGGGCATTCCGATTCCGCATTGGCTTCGGTTGCCTCCTTGGCCGGGCTAGAAGATCGCGCCCTGGTCGAGCAGGCGCAGGCTGGCAACCGACCCGCGTTTGAAGAATTGGTGCGTCGCTACGATCGCGACGTGCTGCGACTGGCACTGAACCTGATGAAGCGGACCGAAGACGCCCGCGACGTGTACCAGGAAGCCTTCCTAAAGGTCTACCGTAACCTCCACCGGTTCCGCTTTGAATGCAGTTTCTATACCTGGCTCTATCGGATCGTGACCAATGTGTGTCTCGATCACCTGCGGCGCCGTCAGGCTCGCCCGGAGGATCAAGCACCCGAGGGGCGCTCCGGGCAATTTGAGGACGGCGGCACAGACTTTTTCGAGCGCCAGCGCGAATACCGGGCGACCCTGGACCCGGAGCGGCATTTGCTTGGGCAGGAAATCACTTCGCGACTGGCGGCGGCCATGGAGCGGCTCTCTCCCCGCGAACGCGTAGTTTTTGAGATGAAGCATTATCAGGGACTGAAATTGCGCGCGATCGGAGACGCTCTCGGCACCAGCGAAGAGACAGTTAAGAACTCGCTTTTCCGGGCGACCCGCAAGCTTCGCACGGAACTGGGAGTGCTGCGATGAGCGCGGGCGCGCAAGACAGGCTGTGCGCAGAGATTTCCGCGCTGCTGGTGTTTTACGTCTGCGACGAGGTGAGCGACCAGGAACGGGCGGTGATCGATGAACACCTCACGCACTGCGCCGCGTGCCAGGCTCAACTCTCCGAGGAACGCGAATTCAGCGACGCCATCGCCGCGGTACCCCGCTCAGAGCAGCAGCTCGATCCGGCGGGAATTCTTCTTTCCCAGTGCCGCAGCGAACTTGCAGAAAAGCTCGACGATTTTGAACGTCCTGCGAAGCGAGAAAGGGCCAGGGCTTACGGGTGGCTGCGCGGCTGGATGTCGCTGCATCCCGCGATGAGCGCGGCAATGCTGGTTCTGTTCGGGCTGATCGCGGGAACGCAATACTCCCAATGGTCTGCTGGACGGGACAACACTCTCCCTCCGGGGCAGGCCATGAATGTGCGACCCGGCCCGCGCATTACCGACGATCAGCTTTCGAAGATGGCAGTCGCAGGAATCAATCTGACGCCTTCCCCCTATCCCGGCTCGCAGAACGTGCGCGTTCGCATGAGCGCTGAACAGCCGGTCGAACTCAACGGCAACCTGGATGATTCCGATGTGCGGAATGTGCTGACATTTGTCGTCAAGAGCGGCGAGCGATTTGACTCCGGTGTACGGCTGGATTGCCTGGACGTTCTGAAAACACGGGTCGAGGACGTCGAGGTGCGCGAGGCCATTCTTTCGGCGGCCCGCAAGGACCAGAACCCGGCGGTACGATTGAAAGCCCTCGAAGCCCTTCGCGATACTGGTTTAGACGGCGAGGTACGCCAGACCCTGCTCGATGCGATCAAGCACGATTCGAATCCGGGTGTGCGCGTCGAAGCCGTGAATCTGCTGGTGCGGTCGCTCGAACAGGCCCCGGGCGGCACTGCAGTTGCTCTGCCTCGGCAATCGCCGGATGGGGCCGGAGGGCAGATGATTCAGGCCAGCACCAACACGGCCGCTATCGACGGTTCGATTGAAGATGTCGTTCGGGCGCTCGATGAATTGCAACGCAGCGATTCCAGCCGGTATGTGCGCCTGCGGAGTGCGGCGGCGCTGCGCGAAATCAGCGCTCGCAACGATCAGTAGTTTCCAGGTTTCCGAACCAGTTTTGGTTTTCATTCATGCGCGTTTCGATTCATGACTGGGCATTCACAGGCCGGCGCCGGCCACTGGCGTTTCACGGCTTCGGCGCGTTCCTTTTGGCCTCCGCGTGCCTCCTCGGCCCCCGATTCGTGGTGGCCGAGAACGTGCCTGTGCATGCCTCCGTTGATCGCTCCGGTGAATTGCGCGTCACGAACGGCATGACGCTGCACGTAACCGCTGATCTCGGCAACGTGCGCATTCAGACGCTTCCTCAGGGCGCGCCACCGGTCGTGCGCTACACCGTTCACCTCGAGACCGATGCTCCACTGCCCGAAGGTCAGAAATTACTTGACTATTACTCGCTCACGACCCGCGAGACGGTGGAGTCCGTCTTCCTTTCCGGCACGCTGCCGAACTTGAACCAGCTCGCCGCGACGCGTCGCACGCGCTACCGCAATGCGCAGTTCTACGTGCAGATGATCGTGACCGTTCCGGCCACCTTCAGTCTGGATATCTCGACAGGAATCGGGGACATCGAGGCGGCCGATATCAACGGCCGGGTCGTACTGCTCACCGAAGGTGGCAATATCACGGCCGGGTCGATCGGGATGGTTGGCTTGCCGCTTCCGCACGGCGAGCGCGCAGTGGCAAAAATCCAGACTCAAGGCGGGCACATCACCTTCAAAGATGTCGCCGGCGACGTGGATGCCTATACCGCCGGCGGCCACATTCAGGCTGGAAACATTGACGGGAACGCCAAGCTGCATACCGGCGGCGGTCACATTCGCGCCGCGCAGATTAAGGGCACGGCGCGACTGGAAACCGATGGCGGCAACATTGCGATCGGCGAAGCCGGATCCTATGTCACGGTCCGCACCACCGGCGGGCAGATTGACTTCGGGGAAGTTCATGGGTCAGTCCATGCAGAGACCGGCGGCGGGGGCATTCGCGTGATGTCCGTCGCTGGCCCGATGGAAGTGGCCTCGAGCGGCGGCAGCATTTGCCTGACACGGGTCGCCAACCGCGTCCATGCAGAGACCGGCGAAGGCACCATCACCGCATGGATCACCCCGGATTCGACGGAAAAAAACCGCCTGGTCCGTCTGCCGGGTCCGTCGCAATTGGCCTCGCGTACCGGGGACATTGTGGTCTATCTTCCGCGGAATATCGCAATGACCATCGATGCCACGGTGGACAACGGGGGCCCCGGTCGGATTGAGGCCGATCCCTCCCTGCCGTTGAACATACAAACTCAGCCCAATGGCCCGGTCCACGTTTTGGCGGCTTTAAACGGCGGTGGCGCACTGCTGAAACTGCACACGACCGAGGGAAAAATACAATTGCAGTATCTCGATGCCCAGGCGGGGCTCCGGCAATCTCTGCTCGAAGAAGAAAAACGCCGTCTCGCCGAAAAGCTGACCGATTACGGGGGGACGCAAGTCTCCTTTGCGGGCCAAGCAGGACTGTCGAGCCACCATCCTCCGGAGCTCTCCTCCGATAGCGGGTCGGACTGGCTAGACAGCGCCAAGAAGCGCTTTGAAGTCATCTTCATGGGCAGCGTTCATGAGGACAACAAGGAGTTCACCAGGCGACTGACGGTTGCTCCGCCCCCGGATTATCCGCCGCTGGCCTTAAAGGCCGGAGTCCAGGGGATGGTTGTGCTGCAGGTACGGCTCAAGGCCGATGGCTCCCTGGCGGTCGAGAGGGTTCTCGGAGGCGAGCCTGCTCTGGTTGACGCTGCTTCCGCCGCGGTACGAAAGTGGCAGGCCAAGCCCGAACAGGTGGATGGGAAAAATGTCGAGGTGGTGTCCACGGTCAGTTTCGATTTTCATCTGCATTAAACGGGTGGCACCAAGTTGTTTTTTTTCTGCAGGAGAAGGCTTGGGCAGGAAGAAAGTCTGAAAGAGGTGTCTATGTTGTTTCGCTCCGCACTTCACCGCTCGGCGATGGTTTTCTGCCTGGGCTTTGCCTTCCTCGCCCCATTCTGTTTCGGGGTGACGCGCGAATTTACCCGAACCTATCCGCTGCGGCCCGGCGGGTCCTTTGAACTGAACAACGTGAACGGGACGGTTCGCATCGAGGGCTGGGACAAGGATGAGGTGGAAGTCCGAGCCGTGAAGACCACGCCGGACAAGGCCGCACTTCTCGATCTGGTGGCCATTGATGTCGATGCCCGACCGGATGCCGTATCCGTTTCGACGCGCTATCCCCAGGAAGAGGGAGTGGAAGTCGTCGTAGACTACGTCATCCATGTCCCTCGACGGGTGCAGCTGAGCCACGTAAACAATATCAACGGTACTTTGCGGGTAATCAGCTCGGATTCCATCGGCGAACTCCATACCGTCAATGGCAACATCGAGGTCTATGAAAGCGGCGGCAACATTCACGCGCACACGACCAACGGCAACGTCTATATGGAGTTAAAACACGCTCTCGATGCACAGGGAGCTTCGGCGGAGACCACCAACGGTTCCGTGCTGCTGGCCATTCCGGCGGACCTGCCTGCCGATCTCGAAGCGCGTTGCATGAACGGAAGCTTCTCGACAGATCTGCCGATGGTCATGCAGGGAGCCAACCAGCCACGCGTTGTGCATGGCCGGCTGGGCCGGGGCGGCGCTCCGATCCACCTAGGGACCGTCAATGGCACCATTCGAGTCGTCGCTCTGCGGTCGACGGTTTAACATTTCCCGCGTCTAACGGTTCAAGGAGAGTAACTTCACCATGAACGCGAAATCACTTCTTACAACTCTGGTTCTGGGTGTCCTGGTCGTCGGACTGGTCGGACTCCCCCCTTCTTCGGCGGCGACACCCAATCCGTCGGGATCTGCCGCAGGGCAGCCCGTTCAGGATCCCACCGAGAAAACCGTCCCGCTCGAACAGCAACTGCAGGAACTGGATCTAGCGGAACTCTCCTCAGTCGGAGGCGATGAGAATGTGCAGGTCATTGCAAACTCCGGCCAGGGTTGGCTCGGCGTCGGCATCGGAGAGGTAACAGCGGGGAAGGTCAAGGAATTGAAGCTTCCGGCCGAACGGGGAGTGCTGCTCGGCAAGATCGTGCCCGAGAGCCCTGCCGCCAGAGCGGGCTTGCAGGAAAGTGATGTGATTACCGAACTCAACGGCCAGCGCATTGAAGGTGCCGAACAATTCCGCCGGATGATTCGCGAAATTCCCGCCGGTCGCACGGCGCAGCTAACCGTTTGGCGCGACGGTCGCGCGCAAAACATCAGCGTAACCATCGGCAAGTCGGAACCGCACCAGGCAAACACGCTGGTGGCTCCAGCGGCGCCCGGCAGCTTTGCGTTTCAAATGCCGGAGATACCCGAAATGGGTCAACTTTTTGAAGGTGGACCTTGGGCTTCCGGTGGCCCGCGTTTGGGCGTCGATGCGGAAAATCTTCACGGGGAGTTTGGCGACTATTTCGGAGCGCCAGAAGGAGAGGGAATCCTCATTCGGGGCGTGTCGTCTGACTCGCCGGCCGCTCAGGCCGGGCTGAAAGTGGGCGACGTCATTACCAGCGTGGACGGCGAGAGAATCCGTTCGGTCGGCGAGTTGCGGGAAAAACTGCAGGAGAAGCGAGCGGAGAAGATCGTCAAGCTCGGACTGATTCGGAACAAGGCGGCTCTTTCTCTCTCTGTCGAATTGCCTGCTCCTGCGGAAAAGAAAGAACATCACACCGTCGTACACACCAGCATTTGAGCCGGCAAGAATCGTGCCGCAATCGACCGAATCAGCTGTTCGAGCCATACTTCTTGAAGAGCCGAAATGGCCGCCGAAGGGCATCCCGGAGCCAGGAGGGACGCGCTTCGGCCCCCTCTTCCCAATCCTCTTCCGTGGGGGAGACCGACAGCCGCATCAGGTAAGCGGCCCCTGCGAGGCCTCCTCCGGACATCTTCATCCGGTACATCGCTCTGTTGGGCAGCGAGGGCGGAGCATAACCTGAATAAGGCAGCCAAGTCATGATCTGCCGGCAAAGGCTCTCACTCGCGGGGTCCCCGTGGATCGGGTCTTTCATCGCAGCGGGCACTTCTAGTCCGAAAAGCATGGCCCCTAATCGCACGCCGACATGTAACATGCGTTCTGCACCGACGTCGGCGGCTGCTTGCTGGGCCTTTCTCCAGTCCAGCTCCGGATGCCTTGCCACCACCGCGGCCACATCGGAAACCCACATCAGGCGTTCCCAGAAATGCTTTGCCCCATGGATGCAATTCAGGACCAATTCGTCCTCCAGGCTGAGCGCCGGCATTTCCCGGCCGTCCAGTAGCAACAGTCTCTTTCGGGCGAACAATTCTTCCACGCGCATCGGTTTGGGGTAATAACGGAAGGTGCGTTCCGTGTGAAGCTCCACGATTCGCTGCGTTCCTGGCCTCTTGAAGAGATATTCTCCGGGTATCTTGCCTGCCCGGATGGCCATTTCCGGCACGTCCGGATCGAATCCCAATGCCAGCATATGCTGGGTGGCACTTTGAATATCGCGGTGACGCAACAAGAGGTCCAGATCGACGTAATTTCGCATGGCCACGTCGCCGTAGGCCAACATCGAAATAACCGGCCCCTTCACCAGCAGGATGTCGATGTTTGCCGGGGAAAAGTCCTCGAGGATGCGAAAAAGTTCCGCGGTCATGCTCAGCGTGAACAGGTGCTGCGCGCGCATTCTGGCCTGCAGGCTTTCACGCGCGGCAGCGGGCACACCTTCATACCCTACGGCCTGCAGTCGATTCGCGAGCACTCCCTGGACGCTATGCTCGGCTGCAAGTTCCAGCAGCAACTGCCAGTCCAGTCGGCCCGTGAGAAGTGCGCGGATCTGTCCAAGATTTGCGGTCGGCGAAGCACACGCGCACAGAAAAGCCCACTCCTTTTCTATGGATCCTGAGAATGGATGTGGTTCAGGCAGAACAAGCTCCCATCCGGTTATCGCCAGTGTACAACGGCAGGCTCGGCCGGCCACAGTCCGGCTGATCGCAGCGAAGACAAAACCAGAACATCAGTTCTTTGCCAGGATAGCATCTGCGTCGGCCAGGATTCGTTCGCACAAGGTTGCGATCTCCGCACCGTCGGCATGCGCAATGATGCGTCTCACGGGAATCTGCTGGACGACTCTGTGCAATTCATCAAATTCGATGGCGCGCCGCTCCCGATCGAGCATCCAGTTCATGTAGGTGTTCTGCACCAGTTCAAGCAACGCTGCTCGGGGGCGCACGGACTCGATCCGCGGTGCGTTGGCCTCTGCCGCCCGCTCACCGAACAGGTAGATGACACCCAGCGGTTTCTTTTCCCCGGCGAAGCTGGCGCGCACACCGTCAAGCGGCAGGTATCGTTTCTCCCAAGTGGGTGTCAGTCTCGGCAGACCCTCCGCACTGCCTACCAACTTCGCGACAGCATCGGGCCACAGACAAACACGGGGATATCCGGGAATCGCAAAGTACCTGCCGCCGGTCTCCTCCAGTGGCAATATGTCCTCGCTCAGAACAGGTACACCGCGCAGGGCGAGTGCTGCCGCCGTCGTTGATTTTCCGTAACCGGCATCGCCGGAAAAAGCCACCGCCCGGCCCCGCAACTCCACTCCGCTCGCGTGCAGGGTGGTTACGTGCTTCCGCCGGAGCAGGAAACCCATCACGGGTCCGAGAAAATAGGTAGCCAGGTCTTCAGAGGTAAGGGGCGGTTGAAAGGTGCCCCACACACGCGTCGCCGTTTCATCGACAATAAAACGCGTGCCGTCGGAGTAGGCCAGTTCATGGCATTGCCCCTCACCATGTTCGGTCAGAACGAAGGAAGGATCGGCGGTTCTTTCTTGCGCGGGCAAATGCGAGAGAATGCGGCCAGGCAACGCCAGTCCGCGCGCAACCCAATCAGGTTCGGGCCCGGTTTCAAATCGCAGAGCGGAGTTCGGATCACCTGCATCACAGAGCTTCAAACCCGGAATGTCTGTCGTGGAGACAATCCGGAAGCCATAAGCTCGGTAGGAATAGCTCACCTGAATGAGGTCTTTGATTTCTCGCTGAATTCCCGGGCGTGGTTCAGCGGCCGGTCCGGCGCTTGTCGTCGGTTCGACCGCCGTCAGGCTTCGATTTCTTACCTGCCCCTTGCGTCATCTGGGCTAAATCCCCGTAAACAAGCAGCTTGGGTGACTGGTACGGTTTCTTCGCGGGTTTTTCAGACGGCTGCTTCATTCACGCCCCTCTGCTGACACTCTACTGAATCCTTCTCCTATTTTCAACGGCTTTCAGCCAATGGAAAAGGCTTGCTGGGCGGAGGATCATCCAACTAAGGGAACCCTTAGAGTGGTACAGAGTTTCGCACCATTTGTCCCATTTTACAAACTCCTTCACACCGGCGGGGGCCTCCTTGGGCAGCCTCTCCATCCAGTCTCTTTGCTCTGCACAAATCTCCAAGGGGTCCCTCACCAGTGGGGTCTTGGGCCGCTCGAGGAGAATTGCGGGGAGCGCTACGCTCATGGCCCGGCGGCCGAGTTCCTTGTTCAGGCACCACGGCACCGGTGGCAGACTGAGCAGGAAGGTCAGGACCCTCAGATCCAACAACGGCGCCCGAGTTTCGAGCTTCACTCGATTCCACCCGGCATCCTCCACTTCGAGCACCTCCGACCAATAGCCATCATGGAGAGTTGCGTAAGCTTCCGGATGAAACGGATGTTCCTGGCTGTGTTTCCGCTGCTTCGATTCGATCCATCTCTGTCTTAGATTCATTCGCTCCGCAAAGTCCGGGTTGATCCAATCCGGGTATCCCGCGAAGGAATTTTTCTTTCCAAGGAGCTGGCGCAACCTGCTTCGAAAGCCGCCCCGCAGGGGCGGGAAGCGTTTGTGGGACCAAGAATATCCCCCATACTGCTTGGCAATTTCCTTCCAGTTTCCCTTGCGCCCCAGATATACGAGGTAGGGCCACCCTTGGCCCGTCAGGACGTCGTCGCCGCCATCACCAGACAACACCACGTTCGCGTGGGCCGCAATTTTTTGCGACTGCCGGCGCTCGCGTGCGAAGAACACCTCATAGCCGGGTTCGGGGAGTCGGGTTTCTCCCGCCTCGGCCCCCTCGAAGGGCGTCAAGTGTGTCTCCTTCACGATTTCGTGGGCAATGCCGATGTGATCCGCGGTCATCTTTGCGAGAACCGGTTCCGGATCATCGAAGAATGCCTCCCAGCTGAGGGTAAAGGCCTTCAGTTTTTCCTTTTGGCCGCAGGCTTCAGCAATTTGAGCGGCTACGGCACAAACGGAACTGGAATCTAGCCCCCCGCTCAGATACAGCGCCGTCGGACCATCGGGCAACCTGTCCTCGACTGCTGATTTGAGCCGGTCTCGGTAGGCCTCGAGGTACTGCTCCGGAGATTTCAGCTGCAAAGGCTCTTCGATCGGAAGATTGCGGAAGCGCCGAACGGCAAGTTCCGCCTTCGCGTATTTCAGCACATGTCCGGGAGGGACTCGGCGGATATCCCGATAGACGGTCCGGGTCAATTCAGCATTCCAGCCCTGGGTAAGAAAATCTCCGAGGAACGCTTCATCCAGCTCACCGGAGACTTCCTGAACGGAGTGCAAAATCTCCATGGTGTTGGTAAAGCAAAAAACTCCCCGGACGTGAGCGTAGTAGAGCGGTCGCGGCCCGACGAAATCTTTCGCGCACCACAGCCTTTCTTCCTTGTCATCCCACAGCGCAAACGAGAAATCTCCAATCACTCGTTCGAGACAACCTTCACCCCATTTCGTCCAGGCCCGCAGCAAAAGCTCTTCGCTCGTGGCATCCTTTTCTACGGCGCAATCGCTCCCTCCGAGCTGTTCCCGCAATTCCTCCCGGCCATCCAGCCTCAGATCACCCCACAGCCAATATCTGTCGCCCCATTTCGCAGGTTGCTGGCTAGCTTGTGGCGCCGGTCCGGTGCGCATGCAAGTGAAGCAACCGCCCACGTTGCCCCGAGCCCAAACGTTCATTCCATCAGGCCCCCGGAAGCTCAACCTCTCGGCGATTTCATCGAGCAATCGCTGTTCGACCGATTTTCCATCTTCCCGCACCATTCCAAAGAAACCGCTCACTACTTCTCCCCCGGTAGGCCAGAAAATTCGCTATCAAAAGCCGCGTAGTGCTGGTGCTGCTCGTCCGGTTGATTCACGGCCACACCTTCAAATTCGACCCAGGCATGGGCCTCAAAGTTTCCGGTTCCCTTTCGAACCCCGATGCGCAATTGTGCGGGGATATCCTGGCGCTTCAGCAGATACCAAACTGCCAGGGATTCGGTCAGGCAAGTAGGGTGCCCGATTCCATAGTGCCTGCCGGCTCTCACCATCCGGCAGGTTTTCTCGACCACCTTGGCAACCTGCTCCCTAGTCCTCTCTTGCACAGCTACCGATGGGAGCCTCTGCTGCAGCGCTTCTTTTGTTTTCTTGAAGCCCCGGAAACGCAGGGACATCGAAATGAGCGGAAGCAACGTCACGGCGCGCCCGAACAGCTTTTGGGCTTCAGGATCGAGCGCCCTAAATCGCAGGAATGGTTTCCACATCGGCAGGCAGCATCTTGAGCAGACCGTTCTCGACCAACTGCTCCAGCAGTTCGCAGAGATGGCTCCGCAATAATTCAGGTTCTACCTCAAACTCTTCCGTGAGTTTGCCATAAGCGGCTTCCACGCTCGGCAGATGCGTCAGCAATTCCCACATCCGCGTCCCGGTCGCGTCCAGCCCGAAGTATTTTTCGGTCTCGAGGTTCAGAAGCACGGTCTCTCCGTCCAAATGCCGTACCAGGACATTTTCTGGAACCACGACTCGATCTCTGAATGTCGGCATCCCGGGCTCCCCCAGCCTCGTCAGACCACGCTGCCCTGCTTTGCAGCTTCCGTCGCTTCGAGACTATCTTACCGGGGAAAGAGGCCGCCTGTCATGACCTCCCGCAAACTCTCCCGTGCGCGCTCATTGTTTTCTTTCCGGAGACACGCTATAAACTCGAGAGTGTCTGAACACGCGATTGTCATCGATGCACTGGAAAAATTCTTTCCCCCAGCTCTGAGCGGCTGGCGCGCCTTCCTCCAGCCCTTTTCCGCTCCGACCTTTCCGGCACTCCGCGGTATCTCCCTCGAGGTCAAACCCGGCGAAGCGGTCGCCTTGCTCGGCACCAACGGCGCCGGCAAATCCACGTTGTTGCGGATTCTCTCTACCTTGCTACTCCCCACCCGAGGCACAGCGCTGGTCGCCGGTTTTGATTCCGTCCGTGAGCCGGCAGCAGTCCGGCGCCATCTCGGCTACCACGCCGGTTCCGACCAGGGTTTTTATTCCCGCCTTACCGGCGGCGAAAATCTCCGTTTTTTCGGTCACTTGAACCATCTTTCCGATTCCTTCCTGAACACCCATATTCCTCTGCTCGCCGAACGCTTTGCACTTGGCGAAGCACTGACGCGCCAACTTCGGACGCTGTCCTCCGGGACTGTCCAGCGACTCAGCCTGGTCCGCGCGCTTCTACATCAGCCGAGCGTGCTCCTTCTTGATGAACCGACACGCAGCCTCGACGCACTCGCCGCCGCCGATTTTCGCCGCTTCGTGAAATCGGAGGTCCTCGAGAGGCGGGGCACCTCCTTGCTGTTCGCCTCCCACACCCTTTCAGAGATCGAATTTCTGGCCGACCGTGTGGCCATACTCAAGGAGGGGCTGATCGTCACCATCGATACACCGGCGGCCCTCAAGTCCCGGTCCGGGGCCGGATCGCTTGAGGAAGCGTTTTCCCGCCTCACCGGGCACAGCGCGGAATCCATTGCGGAGTTTCCATCCTCATGATCCGTTCACTCCGCGATTTCCTGCTGTTCTTTCGCCGTGATCTTCGTATCGCCAGCACTTATCGCAGCCCTCTGGTACTCGAACTCATCGAAGCCCTCTTTGGCGCCGCGATGTTTTATTATGTGGCTCGCTTCGTCGATTCCCCGCAACTCCGCCAGTCGCTGCCCCAGGGCAGTTCCTACTTCGCGTATTCCCTGGTCGGTTTTATTTTCTTCGACTATCTCCACGCCGCGCTGGATTCTTTTGACCGCACCCTCGAAGAAGCGCGGGACACCGGAACGCTCGAACCTCTCCTGGTAACCCAGGTTCCGCTTCCCGTGATTCTGGTTGGATCGGCCGTTTATCCCTTTGTGGTCACTACCCTGCGCATCGCCGTGTATCTCGGCTGGGGTGGCTTGCTTTTCGGATTTCCGCTGCGCTCGGCAAATTGGCTCTCCGTTGTTGCGGTTCTGCTGGCCACATTGCTCTCTTTTTCCGGCCTGGGAATTTTCTCTTCCGCTTATCTCTTGCTTTTCAAACGAGGCAATCCTTCAAAATGGTTTTTTCTCGGCATCTCGAGCGTGGTGGGCGGCATGCTTTTTCCGGTGAGCGTTCTTCCGGACTGGCTGCAGGTGGTCGCCCGATTGACCCCGGTGACCTATGCCCTCGAGGCCATGCGCGCGGCGTTGCTGGACGGAGCGAGCCCGTCCGCCATCGCTCATCCCCTCCTGATTCTCCTCCTGTTTGCGGCCTGCCTGCTTCCGACTTCTACCCTGGCCTTCTCCTGGGCGCTTCGGCGCACCAAAATGACCGGCACCCTCTCGCATCGGTAAGCTTTGCACGCGAGTCTCGCGTTCTCCCCCCAAAAAACAACCGGCCCTGCATGGCAGAGCCGGTTGTTCCGAACGAGGGGTTTGCGGACCAGTTTCAGGGTTTCTTTTTCTTTCCACCGACTTTTGTGTCAATTCCACCCGTCAACTGTTGCACAGCTTCCAAGCCCTGCTTGGCTTGCGCTCCATAGGGTCCGTTGGGATCGAGCTCTATCGCTTTCTGGTACGCTTCGACCGTTCCCGGTTTGAGCGTCACCTCCATCTTGTCTCCAACCTGTTTGTAATCGGCCGATGCCACCAGGCAAGCTCCCAGCAAATACCAACCCTGCGCATTCTTGGGATCCGCCTGAGTCGCTTTTTGCAAGGGTTCAACGGCGTCGGTCATGCGTCCCACCTGATACAGGCTGATTCCAAAATTCCGCCAGGCTAACCCCGCGTTCGCAGGATCCAGCTCGGCACTCTTCGAATACGCCGCCCGGGCATCATCGATTTTTCCGGCGCGCGCCAGGACGTTACCCAGGTTGTTGTAGTAGCCGGCATTATCCGGCTTTGCGGCGACCGCCTGCTGATAGGCGTTGATGGCTTCGTCGTTGCGCCCTGCCAGGTCATAGGCTTCGCCCATCCGCGCCCAGAAGAGGTGGATATTCGGATCCTTTTCTGGCGCGGCCTTCTGCGCTTCCTGGAACTCAGCGACCGCTTGGTTCGACAGATCGGTCACCTTCGCCTTGGCGGCATCTTTCTGGTCCGCCGGCGCCTTACTCAACTCCGCCTTTGCCACCCGCTCCTGCTCAAGCAGGGCAACGCCTTTGTCGAAGTGCATCTTCATGCCGGAAAACTTCGATTTCTCCTCCTGCTGTTTTTTCATCTGGGCGGCCGCTTCCGGATTCTGCTTTTCCAGGATGTCCTTGAAGTTCAGGCTGACCGGCGGCGTCTCTGTACCGCTGTGCACCTCGACTCCGATGTTGAACGGGTCTTTGATCTGTGGTGGCTGAATGGTGACCGTGTATTTGCCCGATTTCAGGCCCGAGAATTGATAGTTGCCCTTGGCATCGGTCTTGGTCTCCTGAGCCACCCCCTGATCGCTCTTCATCTTGATGGGCAAGTCCGCCCACGGCTTGCCGTCAAAATCGATAATATTTCCGGTAATTTTTCCGTCCTGTGCGGCCGCTCTTGGCGCCGCAAAACTAATCCAGCCGAGCGTCAGTAACGCGACCAGCGCGCCGGTCTTCAATAATTTCAACATGCTCCATTCTCCTTTTTTTCTGTGAGGAGCTCCGGCCTAGGTCCTCCGGCCGGTGTGTCCCCATTATCGCTCATCTCTCTCGAATTCCAAGGGTTACGATATCAGACTCCCGCCTGGCCAGCGGCGCGTTCCCGGCAGGGGACGGGATCGGCCGCTCCCGCTTCTGCAAACGCGCGCAGCCGCAACTGGCAGCAATCGCACCTTCCGCAAGCCAGAGTCTCCGCCTGATCGCAGGACCAGGTCAGATGCAATGGCCCACCCAGTTGCTTTCCTCGGCGAATGATCTCGCTCTTCTTCCTGCCGATCACCGGCGTCACCAATCGGAGGTCTGTTTCGGGCCTGGTTCCCAGGCGTATCAGATCCTGAAATACGCGGTACTCTTCGGGACGACAGTCAGGGCAACCCGGGCTGTCTTCCGCCACAGCCCCGATGTATATCTCCCGTGCGCCGAGCGCTTCCGCCCGGCTAACCCCGACGCTCAAGGAATGTGCGTTCCGGAAGGGCACGGAGATTACGGGAAACGCAGCGTCCCGGGCACCCGGGATATCCAAGTGATCTTCGGGCACCTGGATATTTTTGTCTGTGAGCGCTGACCCTCCAATCTGGAAAAGCAGTTCTCCGCCCGTCCATTCCACCAGAGCCACGCCGGCCCGCGCGTCATCCGGCCGCCGACGCAAGGATTCGATACTCCCGAGCACCCCCTCGACAGTCATTTTCTGGCCGCCGTGGAAGGCGTAGGCCGTATCGCACCAGGTACAACGCAAAATGCACCCTGTCAGCCTCACAAAGTACACAGGACGCCCGCGCGTGTTCCTTCTCCCTGGATCGATTTGAAGATTTCGCTGGTGCACACGGGGCCCTTCGGGTGGGAGTACCGCTCTTATTGTCCGGTGCTGTTCGCTTTTTTCCCCGATCGCCTGGACAGCCAGTAAATTCCGCCGAAGAACAGAACCATGGCACCGATCAGGCGGGGATAGCCCGGTGCAATCCCCATCATGCGCAGCACAACAATGTAGCCCGCCGCGACCAGCAGCGCCGGAATCAGGATGATAGAGAGAGATCGGTTCATTCTTCCTGCCTTTCGGGCCCGTTAATTCCCCGGGCTGTATTTGGCCATGGCGGTGTCGGTCTCCCAGATCACCACGTCGGTCACCCGGGCTCCCGCGGGCAGATCCCTGAGTTTGCCGCTGAGCTCTTCATAAAAGTACTTGGCCATGTTTTCAGCCGAGGGATTCACCGTCGTAAAGGGTTCCAGGTCATTAATGAACTGGTGGTCCAGGCGCTTGATGACCGTGCGCATGACCTCTTTCAACTGAGTGAAATCGACCAGTAAACCAATCCCGTCGAGCTGCGGCCCGGCCAGGGTGACTTGTACGCGATAGTTGTGCCCGTGCGGGTTTTCGCATTTCCCCTTGTACCCGCGCAGGGCGTGTCCCGACGAAAATGTTTCTTCCACGCTTACTTGAAACATAATTTGATATCTTCCCTCAACTTCCCCGGGGGACCCTCAGGCAGGCCTGGTGGCGCTCAAGAACCGCTCGACTTCCCCTAAATCGTGCGTCCTTCGGTAGCGCGGTAACGACTCAAGGAAAATTTTACCATAGGGCATCCGCGAGATTCGCGTGTCCAACAAGGCCAGCACACCACGGTCGGTTTTCGTTCGAATCAACCGTCCAAAACCCTGCTTGAGTGCCAGTACAGCCTCGGGCACCTGGAATTCCGCAAATGGATTTCGCCCTTCCTCCTGCAGAGCCCGCACCCGGGCCGCAACAATCGGATCGCTCGGCACCGCAAAAGGCAACCGGTCCACAATTACACAGGATAGCTGGTCCCCCGGAACATCCACCCCCTGCCAGAAGCTGGCGGTGGCAAACAGCACGGCGTTGGCGGTGGTTTTGAATCGCTCCAGCAGAATGGATCGGGGTGCCGTTCCCTGCAAAAGCAATGGGAACTCCACCCGCCCGCGAACCCGCTCAAACAGATCGTTCATCTGCGCGTAACTGGTGAAAAGGCAAAAGGCGCGCCCCTGGCTCAATTCGAGCAGCGCTGCAATTTCATCCGCGGCCTTGCCGGCGTATCCCGCGTCGCGCACGTCCGGCATGCGCTCGGGCAAATACAGCAGGGCCTGCTGCTCATAATCAAATTCCGGAGGCAGCAGGCATTCTGTGGCGCAGTCCACGCCCATGCGTTGGCGGATGAACTCGAAGCGTCCGGCCACGGTCAGGGTTGCCGAAGTGAGGATTACGGTATCGAAGGACTCAAACAGTCTCTCGCGCAGAATCTGGCTGACATCGATCGGCGTGGCCGCGAGAAACACACCTTTATTCCTGCGTTCGTACCAATAGACGTAATTCTTCTCGTCAGACTCAAAAAGCAGGGCAAATTCCTGTCTAATTTCGAAGCTGCGCCGGGCAATCCGCAGCAACTCTTCCGGTTTCTGGGTGAGCGCCGCAAACTCCGTCTCCAGCCCTTTTAGAGCGTTCACGAGCGCGTCGTAGGCTTCGCGGTTCTGGTCCACGAAGGCTTCCCTCTCGCGCCTTGGAAAAGGGAATCGCCCGTCTTTCGGCGGAAAAGTATCAAAAAATGCCCGGCTTTTTTCACGTATCCGCTGCGTTCTCCGCAGCAGGCTGGGCGTGCCCTGGTGGGTCAGGCGCATCATCTGATCCGCATCACGCGCTAGCTCTTCGAACCGAAAATTGGAAATCTGCTGTCCGAAGTAATCACTGGCGACATCTTCCATCTCGTGCGCTTCATCGAACACCACCGCGGAATACTCCGGCAGAATGCTGCCAAAATCGTCGTGCTTCAGCGCCAGGTCCGCAAAAAAAAGATGATGGTTCACAATGATCAGGTCCGCTTCCTTGGCGCGGTTCTGCATGCCGGTCAGGAAGCACTGTTCAAACTGCGGGCATTTCTTGCCGGTGCAGGTGTCGCGGCGCGCGTCGATCCGGGACCATAATTCGGAATCGTCGGGCAAGAACGTCAGTTCCGCACGGTCGCCCGTCTCGGTCAGCCTCGACCAATCCCGGATCTGCCGGAACGAATCCATTTCTTCCATCCCCTTCAGAGTCGACTGGTCGGTCAAGGCGTGCATCTTGGCCAGGCAAAGGAAGTTGGAGCGCCCCTTCATAACCGCCACTTTCCAGTCCGGCGCAAAGTGCTTTTGCAGAAACGGCACATCCTTCTGGTAGAGCTGTTCCTGCAGAGATTTTGTCGCCGTAGAGACCACCACACGCCGGCCGCTTGAAAGTGCAGGGAGAAGATAGGCTAACGTCTTACCCGTACCGGTTCCTGCTTCGAGAATGGCGTGGTGATGAGATTCAAAAGCGTCGTCGACGGCTTCGGCCATCTGCAGTTGGGCCGGCCGGTGCTCGTAGCCTCCGATCATGCATTTGTCGAGGAAGCCTCCGGGGCCGAAAACGTCATGCATGGAGGGCTTATTGGGGTTCCGCCCCGGGCCGGGCCGCGGCTGTGCAGCGGATCGTTGCCGCTCGAGAAGCCTGTCGACCTGCAGGTGCCGGACGCCGGGGCGGTCGGGAGCCTGCTCCTCCCCCACCGGCACATAGACGCGCTCCGGCGCACCGTGCCCTTTTTTCCCTGACGCCGAGGAACCGGATTTGGAATTGCGCTTTGCCAGAATACCTGCCTGAATTGGTGCGATTTTAGATTGAGTGCTTAACGATACCACACTGGTTCAAACCGCCCCGGGCCGTGTCGGGCCTCACGACAAGGTTATCGTTGGCAGAGTCACCTTAGCCAGGGAGACCCGTCTCGGCTGCCCCGGCCCCTCCAACAGAAGGCCGATTCCTCCATCCTGACCAGCCTGGTCTCCACTCCGGGCGGCCAGCATCCCGCCGAGGATTTGCACCGTCGGGTCGGGCGAGGAACGGCCGGGCCATGGCAGGGCGTACAGTTAGAACTTGGGCACGCCGTTTTTATCGACAGAACCCCCGGGCTGTTCCGAGGGTTAGAGTATTTCCGGGGGGATTACCCGGCGGTCCGCCTCGTTCGGCGCGGTAATCCATTTTCCTCTGGAGCGTTCGCATGAATCGCAAACTAGATCAGCTGTTCGTCGCCCTTATCGCCGCCGCCTCACTGGCCTCCTGCAGCGGGTTAAAAACTCCCTGCACCGTAAACTGCGGCGGGGGCAGCGGAAACTCCTCCCTGAGCCTTACGATCTCAGATACCCCGCCGACGGGTACGACGATCCTGAGTTTCAATTTGCCGATCATCGGAATCACGCTGACGCCATCGAGCGGGAGTCAGGTCTCCGTGTTCTCTTCCAATCCCTCGGCGAACTTCGACCTGACCCGGCTGCAATCCGATAGCAACCTGATCACCTCGAATGTCACTGTAGCGGCCGGGACCTACACCGCCCTGAACGTGACCGTCGCGGCCCCGAACGCTGTTTTCGTCAATTCCTCCGGCGCCACAGTCGGCTCCTGCGCTGCCGCGGCGGTCTGCGGCCTGACGGGGAGTGCAGCCACCATCACCTATACTTTCCCGGCAGGCTCGCCGCTTATCCTGACTTCGAATGCCAGTCAATGGCTTAACCTGGACTTCAATTACAACAATGCCATCGTGACCACCAACGGAATCGGGATTGATATGGCGCAGTCGAATGTCTTGACGGCGTCGACCACGATTCCTACCAATATCCCGAGCGGGGACGTGGCCAACATCGATGACTTCACCGGCGCCATCACCGCACTCTCCTCGAGCAGCATCACCGTGCAGTCGTCCCTGCGCGGCACGCTGACCGCCGCGATCAGCTCTGCCATTCCAGTGTATGACCCAGAAGACCAGTGCACCGGGGGAGCGGGCCTTACCTGCATCAGCGTCGGTTCGATTGTGAGTATTCAGAGCGTTCTGACCAGCAGCGGCGCGACGAATGCGACGTCGATCGACATCATCGACAAGTCCCCGACGCCCTCGGACGAGGTGGAAGGGATCATCTATCCAAGCGCCTGCAACGGCGGGTCGAACATCGGAATGATCCTGAGTGACAGCACCATCTTTACCAGCGGCTCACCGCTCACCAGTTCCATCATCGGCTCCGGCGTGTGCCTGTCGATCACGCAGACGACGACGTACGCGATCGATACCGGCATTCTTACCGAACAGGCTGGCATACCGACCAGCCTGGGGTTCAGCAGTCCGAGTGACCTGGTGCCGGGACAGATGGTTCGCGCCAAGATCACGGGAGCCGCGACGGGAACAAACGGAGTCAACGCCACGGGCACAGCGATGATCTTGCGGTACTCGCGCCTCAGTGGCACGGTGAATACGGTCTCCGGCGGCGTTTTCACGGTCTCAGGCCTGCCGACCTACTTGGGCCTCAATGGGTCACCCCAGGTCTATACCTATCCAAATGCCACCCTTCTAGAAGGAGCCAGCAGCCTCGGGAGTCTGGCAGGGCTGCCCGTTTCCTTCAGCGCCCTGTATCTCAACCCGAATGCGGGCGTGCAGTACCCATTCCAGGCCGTCAAAGTCCGCGCACAATAAGCCTTTACCCGCCTCCGCAAAAGGCAAAGGGCCTCGGAAGTTCCGAGGCCCGTCTTTTTTTGCTCGAAAGAACTTACGCCGAGCCCACCGTCGTGTTGGACGGTAGAGGAGTCCCCATGGGACCCGGCATCGAGGGGATATTGGGCGCCACGACCGGCTGCAGCTTGCGATAGAGTGCCAGGGAAATTGCCCCGACGCCCCAGAGAATCACGCCCAGTTTGACCCAGAATCCCAAGTACGGGACGGCCATGATGACCCGAAGAAGCACGACACCGACCGCCATGCGTCCGACCAACGGCCAGAATTCGCTGGTCTTGCCGAGAATCCACTGCCCCACGGCCATACCGACGATGACTTGAGCAAAATAGAGCGACCAGTACCAGACAAAGAAAGCAGATACCCCTACGAACAGGCCAACCACCGTAATGCACGCGACGAGAGCCGCGATCGGTACCGAGCAGGCCACCAGGACGCCAAGGCCAAACGACGCGCCCACATTATTTTCCACGTTGCTGGCGGCATCCTTCGAAAACTGCGGGAGAAGCGAGAGAAACACCAGGCCGAACAGGACAAAGGCCGTCGCCCAGATTATCCGCCATACATAGAAACCGGTCCCCCGCCCCATCTCCGACTTATGCTCTGACTTCCGGAATTCGAGCGGCGAAGCAAATTTTGCGGCCGAGGCAACCTCCGCGGGCTTATCCCCCTGGAAGCTCGCCTGTCCTTCAAATTGCGCGCTCGACGCGATCGACAAGGATTCTCCGCGGCCCTTGAAATTCCCTCCGATGATTCCACCCAGGGAACCTTGGGCAAAAAAGGCCCGAACGTCACGCTCCACTTTGCCTTCTAAACCAAGTGTCTGCGCAAACACCGAGAGGCTGCGGCCGATTCTTGCCTTGGGATCGAGATTGAACGCTTCGGTAAACGCCGTGACGCTCCTTTCCACGTTTCCGCTAATCGTCGTGTTGTTGGTGAAGGACCGGACATTGCCGTCCACCTGGCCATTGATTCGCAGGCTTTGGCTGAAGCAAATAACGTCGCCGGTTACGTGTCCGGGAATCTCGACCTGTTGGCCGAAAGCATAGACGTCGCCATCGACTGTACCGGCAATCTTCAGACGCTGCCCGGAGAAGAGCAGGTCCTTCTTCCAGACTTCATCCTGGCTCACTTCCAGGGAAACACCCTTGTGCATGTCCACATTCACCTGGACATCTTGAGCCCCTACCGGCCTAGCCAAGGTCGCGAGCAGGCTGAGGCTCGCGAACAGCACGGCCAGGGACGTGCCGCGCCGCAGGTATTTGCGAAATGCGAAGAACGCAAAACCCGCCACAGAAGCCAAGGCAACGAATTCAACCAGTGTGAACATGGACTGCCATCCTTTCCAAAAAGCTCCCTGAAAGACCAAAAGGCTCAGCAGATTCGTGCCGCCAAATCCCGCTTGCTCGAGGTTCTGTTCCCACGGCTCGATATATCCCGTGTACAGCGCATACACACCGAGAACCGCCAGGCCGAAGACCACTCCCCAGATCCACTGCATCGACCTCTTAGCCTTGGCCTGAAACTCCGCCAGCCGGGCGGGAAACGGTTCGTCCTGCTCCAGCATGGAGCGCGTCAGCAGGCGCGATTCGCGATCGAGCGCCCGCAGCAGCGTCAGACATTTGTCGCAGGTTTGCGTGTGCAGCGACACTTCCTGCGCGCTCTCGCGGTCCAACTGTCGTTCGACGTACATCAGCAGGGTTATTTCATCGACGTGCCGGTTCGTCGTATTCTCTCTCTCACTCACCGTGTCCCTCCGACGGCAACAGCACTGTTTTCTCCCAGCGCCTGCCGGAGCTCGTGCCTTGCACGCAGCAGCACCACACCCACGAATGGCCGCCGTACGCCCAGGGCATCTGCAATTTCGTCGTAGCTCATATCCGAGTAGTAGCGCATGACCAGCGCCATGCGCGCCCGCGCTCCTAGCCTGTCGAGCGCCTTTCGTACCTCTTCACTTGTCCGTTCTTCAATCAGCCGCTCCAGCTGATTCGGCTCCGGCGTTTCAAGCGGAAGATCGTCGACGTCTTCCATATCTTTGTCGTGGCGTGCCTTGCGACGGCGCAGCAGATCCCAGCAATGGTTGGCGGCAACTTTGTAGAGCCAGGCGGAGAAGGAGCGGCTGGAATCGTACTGGGCGAGCTTGTCGCGCAGTTTCATGAAAATCTCCATCGTGGCGTCTTCCGCATCTTCCTTGCTCGGCAAAGCCCGGCGGCAAAAGCGAAAGATCGCCGGCGCATATTCCCGGTACAGATCGCCCCAAGCTTGGGTATCCCCAGCCCGAGCCTGAGCGATTAAATCCGTAGGCTCCGTTCTTCCCGGCACGTTCAATTGGCCTGGTCTCAGCGGTTCCATAACTGAATACGCAACAGCGGCCTCAAAACTATCACAAGTTGCAATTTCCGAACCTCTTAGCGCCGAACGGCGGGAGGAACAGGGGACCGTGGGGGGCTTACCGGCCACTCTTTGCTGATCTAACTCAAAGAAAATAAGTGCTTTATTTCAGCATAAGAAATCGCGAACTGCCATTCCCTCCCGCTGGCGGTTGAGGGTGTTGTCTAGACGGCTACGACCCCGGACCCAGTCCAAGACCGTAGGAGCGCAAAGAGCCATGTAACGAACTAAAAGCTGAATTTTGCAGCCAGTTGCATGCTGCGTGGCCCGCCGCTACCGAGGAAAGGATAGCCAATGCCGACGTCTCCTGTCGCCGTCAAATGGTAGTAACCAAGCGAGTGTCCATCCGGACCCACGCCGTTCGGTGCGGCGTCTGCGATAAAGGAAGGAAGATAAGGATTGGCAAAGTTGGGGTGGTTGAAAAGATTGTAGGCTTCGAAACGTAGCTCCATGTTCAGTTTTTCCTTAATCGGAATGTTCTTGAACACAGACAGATCGAATTGGCGAAAATGCGGGCCGATCAAAGAATTCCTGCCTTCGTCGCCGAAATGCCGGGTGCCGGGGATGCAGGTATCTGCGAAACCGTCGCCTCCGGTCGCTGGGTAGGTGCAGGGCGCGGCAAACGCGTTCAGATTCAAGAATTGAGCTGGATTGTTCTCATTGTAGTGCACCGCACCGACAACGTCCGGGCGGCCGAATCCTTCCCCGCTGCCATCGTAATCGTCTTCGAAATTGTAATTGAGCTGGAAGGGCTGACCGGTCTGTATCGTCAGAATCCCGTTCACGCCCCATCCGTTTCTGAGTAGCTTCAACCGGGAATCTTTGTCGTCCGGGACTTGATAGACAAAATTCCAGGCCAAACGCTGGCGCACATCAAAGTTGGAGTTGCCGCGATTACTGTTGAGAATCGCCTGACTGTTATTGGGCTGGGAAGCATTGGGAACGTAGTCGTCGCCGTCGCTGGCATCGTCGATGGAGTGCGACCAGGTGTAATTCAGGGTGGAGGTCAAGCCGTGCCAATTGTCAATGCGCCAACTGGTTTGAAGAGAATTGTAGACGGAATTGGCAGCGCCCTCGAGGTAGTTGATGTAGTAAAACGGGCTTGGATTCAGGTTGCCAGGTTGAGCGAAGAACCGAGGCACACTGTAGGAAGGTGTGATGGCGCTACCTGTGCATGGCTGGCCGGGTGTGCCACCGAGAGGGCAATCCGAGGCAAAGATCTGAGCGGCGGTAGGCTGATTGATGTCTCGGAAGCGGAAAAGTTTGTGGCCCTGGGAACCAACGTAGCTGACTTGCAAAGTCATTTTGCGGTTCAATTGTTGTTGCAGGTTGAGGTTGTAGTTTTCCATGTAAGGCGTGCGGATGTGTTGATCCACGCCAAACGCATCTGGCATCGCTGAGGTGGGGGCATAAACAGGGTCTTGTGAATTGAGCGAACCGCCGTATAGCCCCGCCAACGCGATTGGATTGGGACCAAATCCCGAGTATGCCGGTCCGGGATCGAAGCTGCTGTTGAAGGGCAGGTGGCCCATGAACATGTCCTGGGAAAACGCATCGTAGAAGATGCCGAAGCCGGCGCGCAGAACGGTACGTTGGTGACCGGTGACATCCCAGGCAACGCTGACGCGAGGCGCCCAGTTGTTGTAGTCCGGTTGGTACAGGCGCCCTCCGCCCACATCGAAGCCCATGCCGGTCGTGGGATCGACGTTGGTGAACTCATCGTGCTTTTCCTGCATGATGCCGTAATAGTCGTAGCGCAGGCCCACATTCACGGTGACACGGTTGTTCAAGTGGTAGCTATCCTGAAAATAGAAGGCCTGGGAATTCTCAAAAGTGTTGCGGTTCGAGTCGCCCGAGTATTGGAAACCCCCGTCCGGGGTGCCGGCGAGAAAATCGCTTAGATCATTAAACTCGAGTTTCCCGCGAAAATTGGCATCAAAAATCTGAGAAACCGTGGTGCGTCGGTACTCATAGCCGAATTTGATGTCATGTTTCCCGGCTTTCCAGGAGATGTTGTCGATGAAATGCCAGTTCGAGTCCACGCGGTGACGCGAATCGGTCGAGCTTGCGCCAAGCTGCGGTAAGCCACTGACACTGATAATGGGTAATCCGAGATCGACGCCTGTTCCGCCCGTGTTTAAGCCGATCGAGGCGGGATCAAAGCTCTGGTCCTCCGGGAAAAAGCCTTCCGCAAAGCGGTTCCAGCCGAGGCGCGCTTCATTCACGGTCGAAGGCGAGAGCACAGAAACATAGGAGATCGAGACCAGCTGCACGCGGGTGGGTGTAATCGTGTTGTAGTTCGGGAGAGCACCGCCTCCCACCAGTTCCAAAGGAAAGCTCTGCGTGCTGTCGCCGATAAAGTACCGGCCCGTTAACAAGTTGTCCTTGTTGAAGTTATGGTCGATCTTGATCATGCCTCCATTGATGTTGTTCGAAAACGGTGTTGCCAGAACGGTATTAAATCCGTTGGGAGCTGGTGGGTCGACGGAATTGCCGAGACAGGAACCCGTGCCGTTCGGCGCTGGCCACCCTTTTTGCGTCAAAATTTTGTAGGCGATGGGGTTAACGGACGAAATTTCGCCCGGCGTCGGAGCATAGGCCAAGATGTCATTTAAGGTCGGAACACAGGAAGGCGTTGCCTGTGCGCCGGTCTCCCGCATGCCCTCGTAATCCACGAAGAAGAACGTCTTATCCTTGATGATCGGGCCGCCCAGTGAACCGCCGAACTGATTGGCATGGAAGGGATCCTTCTCGACCCCCGCGTCGTTAAAGAAGTTGCGAGCATCCAGAACGGTATTGCGGAAATATTCGAAAAAGGATCCGTGGAGTAGATTTGTCCCGCTCTTGGTCACCACGTTGACCACACCGCCCGCGCTGCGTCCATACTCGGCCTCGAAATTCGAGGCCACGTGCAGCTCGGCGATCGCCTCGATGGGAAGGATCGTGGCCGGGGTGCCAAACACGCCAGCCTCGTTGATAGCCGGGTCGTTGCGATACCCGTCGTTCATGTCGGTGCCATCGAGGAGAAAGTTGTTGGCGCGGCCGCGAGCTCCGTTCACAGAAAAGATGCCATAGGAACCTGGCGAGTCCGTGATTTGGTCTGGTGATCCCGTGACACCCGGAACCAGGAAGATCAACTTCTGGTAGTCGCGACCGTTGACCGGCAGCGAAGTCACAACTTTGGATTCCACGATTCCGCCGAGAGTGTCCGATGTCGATTCCACCATGGGCAACTCTTCGCCCACCACTTCCACCTTCTGGGCCAGCTCGCCCGGTTGCAGGGTGAAATCCGTTCGGCGTTCGCTTGAAACCTCCACATGGACGCCAGTGACTACACCCACCTTAAATCCAGCTTTTTCGACCGTAACGCTATAGTTGCCGATGGGAAGTTCGGGAGCGGCATAACTACCGTCGTCAGAAGTCGTAACCGTACGGGTCAATCCGGTATCAACATTTTTGATGGTCACGGTCGCCCCAGGAACGGCTCCGCCGGAGGAATCGAGGATCGTGCCGAGGATCGTGCCGCGGAAGGTCTGCGCCTTCAGCTCGCCGCCACTTAAAACCAACAGGACCGTAAAAAGAAATGCCAGCACACCCAGGTTGCGGATAGACCTGTTCATTTGCCTCTCCTCGATTCGTCGATGTGACATCTCGATTCCCTGAGATGGATCAGGCACTTCCCCCGAGAAGGGCCTGGGGACACCTGTGTTGTAGTGGAAGCAACATACTCAGGAAGGGACCGGGAAGCAAGCAATTCTGGCATCCAATGTTTCGATCGGGGTCATGCGCCCGCTCGATGGGCCGCGGCTCGCTAGTTCTGGGCGGATAGAGTAGATTGGAAGATCCAGCCCTGATAGGAATTCTTACCGTGGGAGAGTACCGTCGGTTTATGGGACAGCATCTGCCATCGCTTGTGATCGTGGGACGCCCGAATGTGGGCAAATCCACGCTGTTTAACCGTTTGACCGGTACCCGGCGGGCCATCGTCACCGACGAGCCGGGCATCACGCGCGACCGCATCTACGGGAAATGCGAATGGCGCGGCAGAGTGCTCGAAGTCGTCGATACCGGAGGAATTATTCCCGACGACAAGGCGCTCATCCCGACCGAGATTCTCCGGCAAGCACGCTTGGCTATCGAAAATGCCGCTCTCCTGGTCCTGGTCGTGGACAGCACGGCGGGACTTACCCCGATGGATCAGGAGTTGGCTCGTTTGCTGCGGACCACCGGCAGGCCCTTTGTCGTGGCCGTAAACAAAGTGGATTCAACCCTGCAGGAAATGAATGCCGGCCCGTTCCATGCCCTGGGGGTCCCGATCTTTCCGATCGCCGCCGAACATGGCACCGGTGTGGACGATCTACTGGACGCGGCGCTCGAACAAATCAAGGGCGAGAGCGCAGCAGAGCAGCCGGAAGAAAAAAAGAGCGTGGAGATCGCCATCATCGGCCGCCCGAACGTAGGCAAATCGACCCTTCTGAACCGCATGGCGGGTGAGGAGCGTTCCATCGTTTCGCCGATACCGGGCACGACGATGGATAGTGTGGACACGGAAGTCCTGCGCAACGGGAAGGTGTATCGGTTCGTCGACACGGCAGGCATCCGGCGCAAGGGAAAAACAACGTTAGTGGCGGAGAAGCTGAGCGTGGTGATGGCCAAGCGCGGGCTGGAGCGCGCGGACGTAGCCATTCTCGTCATCGACGGGGTACAGGGCGTAACGCAGGGAGATGCCACGATTGCCAGCTACGCCGAGCAGTCCGGCCGCTCCGTGATCATCGTGGTCAACAAGTGGGACTTGGCCGTCGAAGCCGCGCAACGTGCCGCGGACGAAACCGGAAAATCTGCCCGGGGCAAGGCCAGAAAAGCGGCTGAGGGCGCAGCGCACCGGCAGGAGATCGACAAAGGCAAGTTGCTCGTCGAGTACGAAAAAATGGTTCAGGAGAAATTCAAGTTCTTAAGCTATGCGCCCATTATTTTCCTGTCCGCCATGACCGGCGAACGCGCCCAGAAACTCTATCCTCTGATTGACGAAGTTGCCGCAGAACGGTCCCGCAAGATTCCGACCCCGGAACTGAACCGCTGGCTGAAGGAAGATGTCGATCTGCAAAGAGCCAGCACTCCCAAGGCGCGGCCAGTGCGCATTTATTACATCACCCAGGCCAAAGTCGCACCCCCGGTCTTTCTCTTGTTCACCAACCAGAAAAGGCCGCTGCACTTCAATTTCGAGCGGTTTCTGGAAAACCAGGTGCGTGCCAAGTGGCCGTTCATCGGCACACCGGTGCGCTTCATCCAGCGCCTGAAAAAGCGCGGAGACCGCGAGAAGGCGACGACCGACAGTGAGTGACCATCGAGAGGTTTCCGGAGTTGACTTGCCGCTTTTTTCGCCTACCATGGTGGCATCCCCGCCGGTAGATGCGCCTCGAGAAGGAACCATGAGTGGCCCTGCAACAGTACCCGCGCTTAGCGACACCCCGCACTACCGCATCGGCGAGGTCAGCCGCCTCACCACGCTGAAGCCGTTCGTCCTGCGCTACTGGGAATCGGAGTTCCCCATGCTCCAGCCGGTCAAAAGCCCGAGCGGCCACCGCCTGTATCGCCAGGAAGATGTGGATATGGTCTTGAAGATCAAACGCCTGCTTTACGACGAAGGTTTTACCATCGCGGGCGCACGGCGGCACCTCCGCGATCTCGGATGTGCTGGCGCGGAACCCGCGGAAGCCTTACCGGCTGGCGCGGCAACCGCGGATGCCCCAACAACGCAGTTAAGCCGCAAAATGCTTCTGGATCTGCGGGATGGGCTGCGCAGTTTCTTGACGCTGCTCGAATCCAAGTGATAGCCTTGTGTTTGTAAGAGCTACAGCCTCTTTGCGGTCGTTGCGGTCGGGGCGTAGCGCAGTCTGGTAGCGCGCACGCTTGGGGTGCGTGAGGTCCCCGGTTCAAATCCGGGCGCCCCGACCATTTCCACAATCTTCCTTTCCGAGCAGACGTCGCGTCTGCGCGTGGCGTGCCCCCGCCGCCTCCCCCCGAGAGGGTCCTGCACCTCCCTCGAGTCTCACCAATGGACAAGCAGCAAGTGGTTGCGAAGAAATGGGGTTTTCAGGTATTTAGTTGGAGCGATTTCTCGCCCGGAAGGCGAAACCTGACGAGCTCCAGAAGTGAATTTCTGCCCCGTAGTCGGCGAAGATTCGAGCGTTCGTCATGGTCTCCCGCCCGCAGTCACCGAGAGATTGCCTCGCGAATTTCGCGGTGCGCTCGAGCTGAGGAGCCGGGATGACCCCGTTGGACGTCACAACCGAGACGGGTGAGGCTAGGCTGACGCGGGGGAGCCGGCTGCTTCTGATTACCTTGACGGCCTGGGCGCTTGCGATGATCGTTCCCGGACTGCATCGAGTATTCGATTCGCTCGATTCATTCGGCCTGTCGGTAGACAACGACGGAATCGTCACCGATAGTGTTCACCCCTTTCGATCCGCAGCCGAGTCGCCGGCCGGAGCAGCGGGTATCGCGCGGGGCGACCGCATCGACCTGCAAGCGATGCGCTGTATCCCGCCGGGCACTCCGCAATGCGCCAGTCTGGTCACAGTTCTCGGCGGGTTAGGAGGTATGCAGGCGGCATTGTCGAACCGCCAAATCGCGCTGACCTTCAGGCGAAGCTCAGGCGGCCCTCCCGTTACCTTAAATCTGGAGTCTGCCCCGGCACCGTTAAGTTCGGCAGCCAGAGTTGTTCTCCTGGCCGACACACTCGTGGGCATTGCAGTGATCCTGATCGCGTTCTGGCTGGTCAGGACGCGCCCCAGTTGGATGACTTGGGGGTTATTCCTCTACGTAATCTGGATCAATCCAGGACAAACGTACGCTTACTATGCGCTGCTGCAGCGCTGGCCCGCTGCCGTGCTGGCCGAGGAGTTTGTGGAAGGGCTGGCGCAGGGGGCTGCCTTCGCCGGCCTGCTGGTATTCGCCTTGCGGTTCCCGAACGATCAGACCGAACCACGCTGGAAAAAAGTGGAATGGGCCGTGCCGCTGGTCGGCGCGGCAATGGCCGTTCTCACACTGCTGAGCTTTCTGAACCTGTTCGGATTCCCCACGGAGAAAATTACGGTAAGCAGCTTTCTTGCGGGTTATGCGATTGACGCCGCCGCCCTGTGGATTCTGCTGATGCGGCGACGACTCCTGCCACCACAGGAAGAACAGCGGATGCGCTGGGTTCTCTGGGGATGTGCCATAGGAGTTCCGACCTATATTTTCGCCGAGCTCTGCCAGTCGTCCGACCTGATTCAACATCTGCTGGGTGTCATGCCCTCGCAAGTCTTCATCGGACTTCTGTATCTCCCCAACGGGGTGTTCGCCTATCTCGCGTCGCAAGCCGTGTGGCAGAGCCGGGTAGTGAGCGTATCGATTCCGCTTCGGCGCGGGACGATCCTGGTTGGATTGAGCCTGGCCCTAGCCGTGCCGGTGTTCCAGATTCATGAGAAATTTTCGCTCGTTCAGGAGAGCTTTCGCCTCCCGGAGTGGATCTGGCTTTTGCTCATCGCACCCGTATTTCTGCTTTTGCTGCATCGTTTGCACGAATTTTCGGTCGAACTCGTGGACCGGGTCTTCAACCGGCGATTCCATTCCACACGGCAACAACTGGAGGCGGCTGGCAAGGCTCTTGAGCGTGCCGAGACCCTTGCGGAGATCGATCTGCTGCTGGTGCAAAGCGCGGTTCGTGCGCTCTCCTTGTCCTCGGGGGCGATTTTCCGCAAAGAGGGGGAAGTTTTCCGCAGAAGGCAAGATACGGACGGCTGGAATAGTTCGATGAAGAAAGAACTGTCTGCGGAAGTGGATGCGAGCGTTCTGCGCAGCCTCGAGCTTGCCGCGCCCGTGCGTCTCAGCCATGGGATCTGGGACTCCCCGGCCGTTCCTGTCGGACTCGAAGCACCGTGCGTTGCCGTGCCGGTTCGCAGCGCTGTCCCCGGCGTCGCGGGGGTGGCTCTGTTTGGGCCGCATCAGCGCGGAAATGACCTGGACGCCGACGAACGTGAAATGTTGGATCGGCTTGCTGTGCGGGCCGCTGCGGCTTACGAACGGGTGGTTACGAGCCTGCTGCTGCGAGAGGTGGAGCAATTGAAAACGCAGCTCGCTCTGCGCAACGCCAGCGACCGAGGCGAGACGAACAACTCATAACCACGAAGAAAACTCGATCCGCAGGAATGCCCTAGACACCTGCCCGCTTTCTCCATTTCTGGCAGGCTCCTTTCCGGGGCGGTACCACGCAGAGCGGCGCGAAGTTCCGCAAAACGTCGCGATCAGACCATTGAATTCTGGACCATGCGAGGACTTCCCGGGACAACCGTGCGAATGAATGCGAGTTGTCGACCGGCAGCCAATGCGCCAGAGGCAGGACAAGAAACGACCGTGGTTAGAGGCCAAACATGGAGTTGACCCCGGCGCGCGGAGCTTCGACCGATGGCTCTCGTCGCTCCAGGGGGGGGAAGGAGGGCTCGGCTGCGGCGGGCGGCGGGGCGACCGGTTGTTGCGCGGCGGGTGTTTGCGCAGCAGGCTGAAGCGGCGCGGGCGGGACAGAGGCAACGGCGGGGGTCGGGGAAACTGCGGCCGGTTGGGGAGCGAGTTGCTGGAGAAAGGCGATATCGCGAGGCTCCTCGGTACCCGGCTGAACGGCGGGAAAGGAGAGGTTCATTTGATGCTCGAGTGCACTGGCGATCCGATGCAACTGCCAGATCAGCTTTTCTAGCTCTTTCGAACGGCCGAGGTTCAGGTTGCGGTCCCACAGAAAGCGGATCGCCAACACCATCAAGACAGGCAGTCCGACAGCCAACGTGGCCATCACAAGGGTGATCAGCAGCTGATCGAAGGGTGAATAGGATTGGGTCATGGTGCCTCCAAATACGGGTCCCGCAGGCAGGATAACGCAGCGCGGCAGTGGTGACAAACAAATCCAATCAAGGCCAAAAGACGAAATGCGCGCGGTTCTTGCGCTGTTCTGGCGCCCCCGCCGTGTTTATTCCGGGAAAAAATCTGCTCTTTCGCGCATAAAACTGCCAGAAGAAAAAGAGAGGCCGAATGAGCCACGCGATGGATAACTTGCAGGCAGCCCTACAGCGGGCGATGGCTGGTCGACCGCAGGTCGGCGGCTTCCCGTATCTTGCTGAGACTCTCCGGCGCGCGGGAGTGCAGTGCAATCACTGGTTCCTGCCCGTCTGTCAAAGCCTCCAGCTGACCGCAGCCGGTCCGGTCGTGAGCCAAGGCAGCCATTACTGTCCGGCACAGCGGACGTGCCAAAATTCAACCGCGATTCGCTCATCGCCGCGTTGCGAACCGACCAGGCCGGGAGGAGCACTTTCCGGAGTTCCTGCTGGCTTGCTGGCAAGCCGGGGTGGTGCGCTCGGAAGTTGATTTCACCACCCGCACCTGCACATATTTCGGGTGTGCAGACGAGAGTTACGTCGAAGACTGCCGCGCAATAGCGGTCGATTCGCATGAACGGCCGCGGGCCAACGGAACACGGGCTTTCTCGTTTTCCGACAGCTTCGGTGCCAAAACTCCGGAGATCAGATTGCCTCAGCGTTCCGGAACCGCATCGTATCCCGAGTGCGATACAACAAAACGGGAGCCCGCAACCGTTAGATGCGAATCATCCCACATTAAGACCGAATCGGGAGTCTCGCCGACCATGGTCAGGCATCCTTCCGCATCACAGAGAATCTGGTAGGGAGAGAGATAGGTTATTCCCTGCCGCTCGGCGAATTCTCGCATGGACCGATCCAGTTGCTCGAGGTTCGGCAGCAGGCCAAATGACATTCTCTTCGGGACTGACGACTCCTCGGGATGCTGCACAGAGTATTTGAACAAAACGGATGGCAAGCGGTCTGTCCACAGGGGAACCGGCCCAACCAGGTCGATCTGCCGCACTCCGGCTTGTTTCAGCTGCTGGATGGTCGATTCCAAAGTCTTCCAGTCATAATGCGTCCACGCGGCTGCGAGAATCACCCGATCCGGATGCTCCTTCACGCAATAAGCCATCACGTAGTCGTTGATCTCCTTGCAGTGGCGCCATCCTTTGGACGTGTAACCCATTATCGGCGGGCAGCTTGCCGCAGTGAATTGAGTCAGTTCCGTGGTGCGCCCGATCGCGTCCTGAAGGCCCGGATAGAGATGCGCCGCATGCGAATCTCCCCATAAAACGATGGACGGCGCGCGCGGCACGGCAGCATGCGCGGTGCAATTCGCAAAACTCGAGGCGGATTGCTCCCGTCTCAAGAAGCACGTTCCTTCCCGGTAGCTATCCACTCCGACGCGTTGATAATCCACCTCCAGGATCGCGACCATTGGGGGCGAAAACCGGCGCGCGAACCCGTCCGTTCGATGAACGCTGATTCCAGCCACGATCAGC
Source organism: Candidatus Acidiferrales bacterium (assembly GCA_963842585.1). Classification (GTDB taxonomy): domain Bacteria; phylum Acidobacteriota; class Terriglobia; order Acidiferrales; family UBA7541; genus Acidiferrum. The sequence continues at coordinate 525,418 of CAWJHG010000002.1, read as the reverse complement.
AGCGCCATAGTCGCCGCGAGAGGACCCACCGCCCTGTTTTTCAGGCTTCCGAAACGAATCGGCGTCTCGACGAGTTTGTAGGTCAGCCAACTCAGCAGGATGCTAAAGGCCATGGCTCCCAAAATCACTGCTGCAGCCGCGAGCCCCTTCCGCCCCGGCAGAAAGAGTCGCCTGACGACAAACAAAATGGGCCAATGCCACAAATAAAGCGGATAGCTGATCAGGCCAATCCAGACGAGCGTGCGGTTCGCAAACACCTTCCGGTTGACCGCGGAGCCCGGTCCGGCGGCGATGGCCAGAAACGCCCCCACCGTTGGCAATAAGGCCCGCCAGCCGGGGAAGGGCGTTTCATTACTGGTAAAAACAATCCCTGCTGCAATCAGCAGCAAACCGCCAATCGAAAGCCAACTGGCGTTTTGCGGCAGGCGGCGTTGGCCATGCAGCGTGAGGTAGGCCAGCAACCCACCGAGCATCAACTCCCAGAATCGGGGAATGGGCGAATAGAAGGCGGCCACCGGATTGCTCTCGACCAGATAAAGATTTGTCGCGAACGAGGCCAAGGCAACCAGGAGTGTTACGGACAAGAAATTCAACCTGCGACGAGAGCAGACTCCGAGAAGCAGCGGCCAAAAAATATAAAACTGCTCTTCGATCCCAAGTGACCACAGATGCAAGAGTGGTTTGCTCTCCGCCGAAGTTGTGAAATAGCCCGCCTCTTTCCAGAATGCAAAATTCGAAACGAACCCCGCGCCCGCTGCGACGTGCTTGCCAAGCTGGCTGTATTCGGTGGGGAGCAGGAACCAGCCGAGAAACAGGCAAGGAATCAGGATCACGATTAGTGCGGGGAAAATTCTCTTGATTCGCCGGGAATAAAATTCCGTGTAGCTGAAGCTGTTGTTTTCAAGATTCTTGAACAGGATGCTGCTGATCAGGAATCCGGAGATCACAAAAAAGACATCCACTCCCACGAACCCGCCTCGGACCAGCCGTGGAAACGCGTGGTAACCCATGACCGCGAGCACGGCGAGACCGCGCAGGCCGTCGATGTCGGGACGATATTTCGGTTGGGTCAGGTGATGCCCGTCGGCAACTCGGGAGGCTCCGCTAGCGGTTGACATGGCTGGCTGGAATCCTCATCGGGCCAGATCTTACTACACCAGGCCGAAAGGCCAACACACACGGCATGGAATCGGAAGGGTTATCTCCCCGTGCGTCTCGAAAAGCGGATCGCGAGAACCTTGGCCCATCACGCAGAGAACGGGGCCACTTCCTCAGAAGTGTGCCGTCGATCTTTTTCGCCTCTCACGCCCAGAAGCATACGGAACCAAAGAAAATGCCCTGTGCGTAGGGCTGCGCAGGGCATTTTCTCTATTGCAGATTGTGCGGCCACAGTGAGCCGACGAGCAGGTTGACCACGCAGCCAGCTAATTCTGGGCCTGGACGAGCGGGATCTGGGAAGCGATCTGCACGTCGATGATCATCTGCACGCGGCGATCGAGCTGGAAGAAGGTAGCCACGGTTTTGCCCGGTACTACTTTGTTGAAGATGGGCACATATTTGCTGCGCAGCTGGGAAACCTGTTGGTCAACTGCCAGCCACCGCTGTGTGTAGTCGAGGGCCTGGGCATCGGTCACGTTTCCCCAGGTGTCCGCATATTCTTTGATCAGTGCGTACTTCTGATTATTGATCTTGACCAGATCGTCCGTGTATTGATCGTAGACCGGCCAGAATTTCGTCGCCTGGTCGGCGGTCAACGTCAGGTTCGCGGCAATCAGCTGCTTCTTCTTCGCACGAATATCCTGACGCAGCAGCTGAATATCCTGATCCGACGCTTTTTGGGAGCCGGCAGCGGGCGCGGACGAAGCAGCGGCCTGGGCATGCGCTCCGGGGCTGATGAGGAAATAGGCACCGGCCAGTACAACTGAAGCTATGAGTTTCTTGTTCAAAATATTCTCCTTATTTTTGTTTTTCTGCTGAGTGAGCCCGGTCGGTTGGTCGATTGACTTCACCCGAACAGCTCTTCTCGCGTTTTCGTTCCCGATCTGTTTGGTCGTCTGAGTTTTCGATTGATGCAGTCGCTCTGAAGGAATCCCGAAAGGGTAGGTGACTCCGTCTCGGCTCCCCGAAGCAGCGGGAGAAGTGTCCTTGTCGAAAGAGCGTCAACCGCGCAACTTCAGATAACCCGGGTGCAACGAGCTTACGGCCTTTTGGGCTATCGCACAAGGCTGGACCGCTCCATGGAAATGCCTGTGGGGGACGAGAATCGGACTGGTACCCCGGTATGCATCACAGCCTTGGGTGACGCGCGGTACTGACCTGTGTGTTACGGGTCTGGGAGATTCAGGGAGTCGCTCGTGAAAGGACTCCCTCCATGTCAACCGCACCTACTCTCAAACTCGAGACCCTGCGTACCCTGCCTACCGACGCCGCGCGCCAGATTCAGTGGCGCTTTGCGGATCGTTATGACCTGCAGATGCTGGTCCAATCGGCCCGGTCAGTCGCTCGCGGACCGGTGGCCAAGCTGGTAGCAGGAGGCGGGCGCAATTCCCACGAATGGACCCCGGGGAAGGCCGAGTTGCTCGAGGCATTCGACCGCTCCGGCATTACCGCAGTATTCCTGGACCCGGAGCAAGGCGGTTTCATTTCTGGCCCCCGTAATCTGGCGCTGGCCCTGGTGGCATTCGAGTTGGCCTGGGTCGACGGCGGAGCGGCGACGGCTAGTTTGGCCGGATGCCTGGCGCTCGCACCCATCCACGAACGCGGCACGCCGGAACAGCGGGACCATTATATGAAGCTGGCGGCTCCGGCCCAAGCGGGAGAGGACCGCAAGCCGTGGCGGGGTGCGTTCTGCCTGACCGAACCGATCCCCTACGTCGGCGTCGATACCGGCATGCTGGATGGAAAAATAAGCATCGTCGAGTGGAAGGACGGCCAGGAGCCTATTCTTCAGGTGGAAAAGCGGGGCCGCTTTATCACCAACATCGGATTCGCGAACTTCGTAACCGCAGCGGTGGATTCGGCCGACCCGCGCATCAAGGGCAGCTGCATGGTTATCCTCGAAGAGGGCGATCCTGGAATTTTTGATCGCGGCACTCCCACGCGGAAGCTGGTCCATCAACTCTCCTCAACGGGCGACCCGATCTTCAGTCTGCGAATTCCGGCGAGCCGCATCGTCGGTGGGTTCGACGTCAAAGACGGCGTGCTGGTTCCCCGCCACAGCCACAGTGAAGTGATTGAAGCGGTGTTTCGCCGCACTCGCGTCACGGTGGGTGTGATGACCGCCGCAAAATTACTCTCCTCGGTTGAACCGATTATCCGCTATCAACGCGGCAGGTTTCGCGGAGCGACTACGGCCACACCTGGCTCGGTCCGCTATCAACTGGGATTGCAGGCGCGCGAGGATGCACTGCATCGCCTGGTGGACGTTTGGGCCACGGGTGAAGCGAGCGCTTCGCTTGCGTTTGCCGCAGCGCGTGCATTCGATGAGCTCGACCCGCTCGAAGGGGAAGCCCAGGCAATCCTCGTCAAACAGGGCGCAACCGGTCCCCGGGCCCAGGCAAAAATCCTGCGCCAGGCTTCCGAAGAGGCTGCGCTGCTCTTGCGATTGCCGGCGAGCGATCCCCGCAAAGAGCGGCTGCAATCCGATCCCCTCTTGAAGTTCCTGACGCTCGATTCACTCGCCGACATCCTGTGTCCGGCGGCCAAGCTCTGGAACACCGGCTGGGGCGCCCAGATGATGCGGGAAGCGGTCAGCCTGATGGGCGGCTACGGGATCACCGAAGATTGCCCGGGCTTCCTCGGAAATAAGTGGATGGATGCTCAGCTGGAAGCCACCTATGAAGGGCCGGAAGCGGTGCAGCGCCGGCAGCTTTCCGTCACCATGATCCATCCCGTCTTCCTGGCGCAGTTCCGCAACTGGATACGGGAGATGCGCGGCATCGCCTCCGAGAACCCGGGCACCGGCGCTTGCACAATCTCTACGGCAATGACCATGTGGTTGTGGACGCTTGAGCGACTGCAACACACGACCGACGGCAACGGCGACAAGCTGTATCAGAGTGCGCGACAGGGAGTAACGTTCCCCTTGGCCGACGCGCTCTGTTGGCTACTGGCCGCACGATGCCAGATCCTGGACGTGCTGGAACTGAAAAATCGCGGAGCCGAAGACTCCTCGGTCGCCGAAGGGCTGCCTGGGATGCTGAACTTCATGACCGACCTGTGCCACGTGCAGTCGGCGCGGGCCAGCGGCGAAGTGGCACGCATCTGCGCGGAACTCGTGTTCGGCTATAACCGTCACCCATCCTGGGACGCGGAAGGCTCCCACGCCTGTTTCCTGCAAGAGGAGATCGATGCGCTTGAAGGCTTCATCCCCGGATTCGCCGCCTCCGCCGTCGACATCATCGGCATCGATGGGTCGCATCCGAAAAAGGCCGGCCCCTGCGCGAAATGCAACGGCGCAGAGACGTTCCTCACCTTGCACACCAAACTCGATACTTGCCTGACGGGCGCGCGATTGGCAAAAGATCGTGCCGCTGAATCCGTCTCGAAACTCATGATTCCGGAAGTGTTGGACTATCCGGCATGAGTTCTGGAGCTCAAGACTCACCTGTTGCCGCCGAGCGGCAGCAGATGGAGGTGGACATTGCATGCGTGGGCTTCGGTCCGGCCATGGGCGGATTCCTCACCACGCTTTCACGCAAACTATTGAACCCGGACGGGACACCCCGGTTTGAAAGCAAGTCCTTACCGGGTGCGCCTCTGCAGGTGATTTGCTACGAACGTGCCGACGGTTTGGGATTCGGCGTGTCCGGTGTTGTCACGCGCGCGCGCGGCATCCGGGAGAGTTTCCCTGATCTCGATCCCGCACAGATTCCCATGGCCGCTCCGGTTCGGAGCGAAAAGCTCGCCTACCTGCTCGATCCCGGCAAGGGCAGCCGGCGCTCTTTGACCTTGCGCGTGAAAGACCGGCTCATTCGCACTCTCGGGTCCCTGGTCGGCTATCGCGACGAAGCCGTTGAACTGCCCTTCCTACCCGGCTTCCTCGACAAGGGGGATGGCCTGGTGCTTTCCCTCGGCCAGTTTAATCAGTGGGTGGGCGAACAACTTTCGTCTTCGGGATTGGTGCAGATTTGGCCCGGGATGCCGGCGAGCAGACCACTGCTCGAGGACCAGTGCGTGCAGGGCGTGCGGCTCACCGACCAGGGCACCGATCTCAACGGAAGTCCCTCGGGCGGCTTCCTGCCTGGTATGGATGTTCACGCCGCATTGACCGTCGTCGGTGATGGTCCGGTAGGAGCGGTCGGTCGAGAGATCGACGCAAGGTTCGGATTGCCCCAGGGCCACTGCATCAGCGAGTGGGGACTGGGCATGAAGATGGTTATCGAGCTGCCAGAGGAGTGCAGCCTTCAGCCGGGAACCGTGTTTCACACCTTCGGCTACCCCGAACCGGAGATTTTCGGTTTTCTCTACATACATCCCAATCGGCTGGCCTCGGCGGGAATTTTTGTTCCTTCCTGGCTGGAGAGCCCGGTACGGACTGCTTACCGTTATCTGCAGCACTATATTCTTCATCCCTATTTATGGCGCCACTTGAAAGGCGGAACGCTCAAATCCTGGGGCGCCAAATCACTGCAGGAATCGGGCCGTCGCGGTGAGCCCTTCCTTGCGGGTAACGGATACGCCCGGATTGGGGAAGGCTCAGGCAGTACGAATGTGCTGGCAGGGTCGGGTGTGGACGAGGCCTGGACGACGGGCGTGCAACTGGCCGAAGCGGTCGCGCAACTGATGGAGCAGGGTCGCCCGTTCAGCCGCGAAAATCTCGAGGAAGCCTACGTCGGCCGGCGGCGAGCCAGCTGGGTGGACCAGGAATCGCGCGTGGCCAGAGACTCGAGAAACGGCTTTGGGTACGGAATGCTCCCGGGATTGTTGGGCATGGCGCTGGCGGGCTACACGCGGGGAAAGTTGGCCATTCCCCGGCGAACTGAATTCCCGGGCAAAACCCGCTCTTCGTTGAACGAGGTGTTTGGCGGACGCATTCCTCAAGCGGATTTGAGACGCCTGGAAGGTGACGCCATCAAGCGCGGCCTGCCATTGCACGACTTGATCATGGATCGTTGCGGCTGGCCGGAAATTCCCTACGATGGGAAACTGCTGGTTTCTCAACAAGACGCGCTGCTGATGGGCGGGAGCGTGCAGGCGCCACCGGGTTACGCCAACCACGTCATTTTCGTCCACCCCGAAGTGTGCCGCAATTGCGAGCCAAAACTGTGCGTGGAAATGTGCTCGGGGCAAGCAATCACACGCGGTGAGAATGGGGTGCCCAGCTTCGACCGTGAAAAGTGTGTTTTCTGCGGGGCATGTTTGTGGAACTGCCGCGCGGAAGCCGATGGCCGGGCGAGCAATGTCGATTTCCGTGCCGGAGCAGGTGGATTGCACTCAGCATTGAATTAGCTGCAGGGCTTGATGGGCCCGATTTCAAAAAGGTGAGGATGCGACGACCATGAGTACCGGATATCAGATCATCGTGTGCGGCAGTATTGTGCCCGACCCGCTGCAGACTCTCGAGCCCATCGACACACCGGCTGCGCCTGCACTGAAGAACGAGATGCTGTTGCCGGCGGTTCTTGATCCCTGGGCAGGGCACGCACTGTATGAGGCGGCCAACCTTGCCGCGCGCGTACCTGGAAGCAAGGTCTGGCTCGTCAGCCTGGGGGCGAAGGCCAAGCTGCAACAAGTGATGATGACCGTCGCCCAAAAGGTGAGTTTCGAACTGCTGGCGATCGACGGGCCCGCGGGCGGTTTCGTGGACGCCCATCCGGTCGCCGAAATTCTGGCCGAGGCAATCCGCGCCATACCCGATTTGGACCTTCGTCGACTGTTGCTCTTTGGCGGCTGGGAATCCGCTTCGCGCGGGGCGGGAGTGACACTCCAGCTGGTCGGCGAGCGCCTGGGCATTCTGGACCAGTTCCAAGGGGTGGACCAGATCAACGTGCAGCCGGACGGATCGATCGAAGTTCTTGAGCGAATGGAAGGTGGATGTCATCTGGTCTCAACCTGCCTTGGGCCACCCGCGCTCTTTGGATGGGCAACGGGGAGTCTTGCCGAGCCGCGCAACAATCCGCAAATTGGTATGGCCAACATGCGCACGGTGATGCCCGCGCTACAACGCGCCAAGCCTGCCGTTCCTTCGCAGGATGGACTGCACTATCTGAGTGTGACTCCGCCGAAGCAGTTGCGCCAGACGCGCATTGTGAAAGATCTTTCTTTGGACGAGATGGCCCAGGAAATCGCTGCATGGATCCCGAAAAAGTGAACCGGCAAAACCGTTCGAACGGCGCACCCCGAACGGCAATTTCCGAAGCACGAGGACACTCTCAGACTAGGGTAGGGATATGACGGAAAGTATTCTGTTCTTGACGCATGTGGAAGAATCCGGAAGCGGCTTGCCCAAAGTTACGCTTGAAGTACTGGGGGCAGCGCTCGAATTGGCGCAACAGCTCGGCTCGCCCTTGGACCTAGGGCTGATCGGTGAAAATGTGCCGGCGGCGGCGCATTCGCTCGCCTCGGCCGGCGCCCGGCGAATCCTGGGAGTCGCGGGCGCGGAGTTCGCCAAATCGAGATTTGCCAGCGATGCCGCGGCCGCAGAGGCGATTTGCCGCGCGAGTTCGCCCACGCTGATCCTGGCGCCGGGGACCTCACGGTTTATGCGCGCGCTCCCGAGCTTGGCCCAGCGCTTGCCCGGGCAAGTCGATACGCACATCAGTTCGGTCCACGCCCGGCAAAGCGGGATTACCGCCACGCGCTGGTTCTACCGCCAGCGGCTCGAGGGAACGATCGAGCGCTCCGCGCGCCCTTGGATCCTGTTGCTCGACTCCGGCTGTCACCAGCCGTGGAGCGGCACACCCGGCCGGGGAGAATGGGAAGAAGTGGCCGTCCGTCTGCCGCAAGAAGCGCAGCGCACCGCCGTCGTTGGCATTCGCGCCCCCCGGTCGGACACTCAAACCATACGTCCGGATGCGGATTTGTTGTTTGTGGCCGGAGCGGGCTGGACCAAAAAACAGGCCGACGGCAAAGTTCATCCGGAGCAAGCCGAAGAGTTGATTTTGAACTTCCTCTGTAGTTCCGGCGCGTCGCTCGGTGGCAGCAAATCCCTGGTTGATCAAAGCGGTGAGAACCAGGCGGTCCTGGGTTTCATGACCCATATGAATCAGGTTGGGCAAACGGGCGCTACCCCTCGCCATCCCAAGGGACTTTCCACTTGCTGTCACGGTGAAGAACCCCATGTGGTGGGCTGGCGGTTCATCAACGAACGCAGGGCCATCAATCTGGATCCCAACTGCGGCTGGGCGCGCGGAAAGGCGGACGTCCTGTACGTCGCCGACGCCTTTCAGCTGCTGGCCAAAGTGAACTCTCTTTTGACGTCCGAGTCGGCGGTTCGCGAGGGGGCCGAAGCGGTTCACGGCAAGTAGCGATCGCAGAACCGGGCGAAAGAAATCCGATCCTCCCCCCGTTCCCCAATCCTCTGGGAGTCCCGGTAGAATAGAAGTGGGAGTGTGTATGCCGAACGGTAAGAAACCCAGTGTGTTACTGACGAACGATGACGGATACCAGGCCGCGGGACTGCGGGCACTGGCGGAGGAATTCAAGGATTTCGCGGAGGTGACGATTGTGGCCCCCAGCTGGGAGCGCAGCGGCGCGGCGCAGTCGCTGACGTTGCGGCAGCCGATCGTCTGCCACCGCATTGCGGAAAAGGAGTGGGCGATTGATGGAACGCCGGCAGACTGTGTAATTGTGGGGCTTCATAAACTGCTGACCGACCGACCGGACCTGGTGATCTCCGGAATCAACCACGGAGCAAATTTGGGCGAGAACGTCTATTATTCAGGAACCGTGGGTGCGGCAAGGGAAGCGGTGATTCACTATGTGCCTGCGCTTGCCGTGTCGCTGTGCTCCAAGAAAGTGAACTCCGATTTCGGGCCGACGGCGCGATTGACGCGGCGAATGGCGGAGGTGATATTGCGGGAAAAGCTGCCAGAACAGGTATTGCTGAACGTGAATGTTCCGGAAAACTGGAAAGGTCCGGCGAAGTTGACCCGACAGTCGAAAAAGATTACCCGCACGGTTTTGCGCGAGGGTGAAGACCCGAGAGGATGCTCGTATTTCTGGTTGAGCGAGCAGCGCATCGATCGAGAAAAGGACCTCGACGCCGAGTCCGACTACGCGGCTATTTTTGCAGGCGAAGCTTCCATTACCCCGCTGCACCTCGATCCGACGCACGGGGAATCTCTCAATCATCTTTCCCCCTGGATGGCGGAGCTGGCCAAGCGCGCCTAAGTTTTTTTGAGCCCGACTTCTGCGCACCGAGCGCGGACAGAAATTCCGGTGCAATGACGAGACCATGACTGACCAACGGCCGTTCGATGTAGCGGTAATCGGCGCGGGAGTATTTGGCGCCTGGACAGCGTTGCACCTGGCCAGGCGCAAGCAACGCGTGATTCTGCTTGAGGCCTATGGGCCGGCACATTCGCGCGCGAGCTCCGGGGGCGAAACCCGCATTATCCGGATGAGCTACGGGGCTGACGAGATCTATACGCGCTGGTCGCAGGATTCGCTGCGGCAGTGGAAACAGTTGTTTGAATCGACGGGGCAGCAGCTGTTTATCGAAACTGGCGTGCTGTGGCTGGCCGGTGAAGGGGATCGGTGGCTGAAGCAGTCCTTGCCGATCTTGCAGAATTTTGGGGTGCGGTACGAAATCGTGGAACGGCGGGGGCTTGAGAAACGTTACCCGCAGACCAACTTCGACGGCGTCCCCCGCGGTGTGCTGGAACCGGAGAGCGGGGTGCTCCTGGCGCGCCGGGCAGTCGTCTGCGCTGTGGAAAATGGCGTGAGAGCGGGCGCGCAGCTCGAGATCGCGCAAGTCCGACCACCGCAAGGAACGAAGAAACTCGATTACCTTGAAACTTCCACGGGCCAGCGAATTTCTGCCGGCAGCTTCGTATTTGCGTGCGGGCCATGGCTTGGCAAGGTTTTTCCGGGGCTTTTGGGCAACCGCATCTTCCCCACCCGGCAGGAAGTGTTCTTCTTCGCTACTCCAGCCGGACAAGCGCAATTTTCACCGCCCGCCCTGCCGACCTGGTTCTTTCACTCCGATGATGTATATGGCATGCCGGATATTGAAAGCCGGGGGCTGAAAATTGCGCACGACAAACACGGGGAGCGAATTGACCCGGATACCCAGTCGCGCCTGGTTTCCGAGCAAGGCTTGGAGTTTGCCAGGAATTTCGTCGCCCAGCGCTTTCCAGCCTTGCGGAATGCACCGATCGTCGAGACGCGCGTCTGCCAATATGAAAATACTTCGAACGGCGATTTTCTGATCGATCGTCACCCGGAGATTCAGAATGTTTGGCTGGCGGGGGGCGGTTCCGGTCACGGCTTCAAGCACGGGCCGGCAGTCGGCGACTACACGACGCGCCTGGTATTGGGGGAAGCAAAAGTCGAAGCGCGTTTTTCATTGGCCAATAAGGCGACGCAGCAGGAACGCGCCGTCTACTAACCTCAGGTCTTCTTGGGAGTGCGGCGGCGGGACCCGTCCGTCAGCCTCGAGCTGTACTTCCGCCGGGCCTTCTCCTCATAGAGATTCTGGTCGGCTTCCTTGAGCAGCTTTTCGACGCGTTCCCCTTCGCCGTGATAAACCGAAGTGCCAATGCTCACGGAAATGGCGGGCTCCTCCTGATCGGAGACCAGGGTTTCCTGAATGCGGGCCGCAACACGCTGCGCTTCTTCGTCGCGGGCTTCCGGCAACACCACTGCAAATTCGTCTCCGCCATAGCGCGCGGCGGTATCGATGGCGCGACAGTGCACGCGAAGAATGTCCGCGACGCGGCAGAGTGCGCGACTACCGACCAGATGCCCGTGAGTGTCGTTGATTTTCTTGAGTCCGTCGAGATCGAGCAGCAGCACAGCAAAAGGCCTGCCGGTACGTAGCGTCCGCTCGGTCTCCGTATCGAGGACGTCGAGCAGCTTCCGGTAATTGGCCAGACCGGTCAACGCGTCACTCGCGGCCAGATGTCGGACCTGCTCAAACACCCGGGCGCTGTCGAGCAACGCACCGATCAGGAGAAGAATGTAGCTGGTGACATTCAAGAGCTGAGCGAAGACGAACGGCCCGTCGAGCAATCTCACGGACTGGCAGGCAGCGAGTTGCCCCGCCACATTAAGCCACACCGCCACGTAGATGGAGCGGTCGAAGGCAGAATTCATCAGGTATTGGCGACGGCGGTAACCATAGAGCGCAACCAGGAAGATCACCGCGGGAACCAACTGCAGCGGATTCGGGATGAATGCGTTCGGATGACCGGAAACGTCCGGGGGAAGCTTGCGGAGGGAAGCGGTAATGAGATAAGTCAGAGAGAGCACCGCAAACAATGCCCCGGCAATCTCGAGCCGGGGGTGCCGCGAGCGGGGGATGAAGTGCTCCACCAGCAGCGCCACCCCGAAGAGCAGGGCCAGCACCAACCGGCTGATCCACCATCCCACCGGAGCCCACAAGAACCAAGTGAGGGATTCGTGGTTCATCTGGAAGAACAGCACGCTCGAAGCCGTCAGCGTCGCACCGGACAGGAGAAAACCGGAGCCAAGGATCAGAGAGATGCGGTCCTGTGTGCCTTGGAAACGCACCAGCGCCACAGCCGCAAATACGAAGGCGAACAGTCCGGTAGTGATCTGAAGATAGCCCTGAAGGATGGGGTCCGGGCGCAGTAAGAAGTTACGAAGCCAGTCCGCTGCCAGGAAGACTACGACAAAGCCTGCCAGATGGAACAGCAGCCGCCGAATTTGCTTACGGTCAATCACGAGGGGCACTTCGCCCATTCTCCCTGACGGTGCTGGATGGCCCGGGAAGTGAATTTGCGTCCTTACAAATATTAGACGCGAAACGGAGGCGGTCTGTTGCGCCGTTGTTGCGGCTGTGAGCCAAAAGATACGGCTTCGAAGGACTGGGCGCAACCTGTACCGAGGGACAGCCCCGTCGCCGGAAGCGATTCCCCTGAGGCTCTCGCGAGCGGGTCGTAAGATCGGCCCGGAAGGGTTGCGGCCGGAACCGCTCGAGCGAGACGGCCTCCCGGGCCCGAAATTAGGGCTTGCGCCGCGCGCGGGAGTTCCGCAAAATATCTTCTATTGAAACGATTGAATAAAAGGAGTGTTTCCTTGGTGAAACCGAGCGCAAAGCAAAAGGCTCCGGCACGCAGACCCCAGGAGCGTGCGGCAGAGCATACCTTGGCCGAGATTTTTTCTCAGCCACGCATCTGGAGCGAAACGGAAGCGCAGTTGAAGAAATCGGGTGCGCTCGAGCGCCTTGCAGAAACCTTTTCTCCCCGCAGTCCCTGGCTGTTTGTCGGCTGCGGCTCCAGTTACTATCTGTCCCGGCTGATTGCCGCACTCTGGACCAAGCACTTCTATATTCCTGCCACCGGCGTGCCCGCTTCGGAACTGCTTTTTGCCCCCGAGGAGACTCTGCGCCGCATCGGCGCCGAGCAAATTGTGCTGATGTCCCGTTCCGGGGAGACGACTGAAGTATTGCGAGCCGCGGAATTACTGCAATCCCACAAAACAGTGCAAACACTGGCCGTTACCTGCAATCCCGAAAGTGTGCTCGAAAAACTTTGTACCCACACCTTCAAGCTGGACTGGGCCGATGAGAAGAGCACGGTCATGACGCGATCCTTCACCGCCATTCTCCTGTCGTTCCAGCGCCTGGGCCTGCAGTTTGTGAATGATCACGAACTATCGAGCGCTTTAGATGCGCTGCCAAAGAAGGGCCAGCAATGGCTGGACGCGAACGCCCGCAAAATCCAGGAGTTCGCGGGAAAGCGAAAATTTTCCGACTATGTCTTCCTCGGGCAGGGTGTGCACTACTGGCTGGCGCAGGAGGCGGGACTGAAAGTGACGGAGATGTCTTCGTCCTATGCCCAGGTGTATCACTCCCTGGAGTTCCGGCATGGACCGCGCTCGATCGCCGGGCCCGACACGCTGATTACCTTCTACATTTCCGATGCCGCCAAAGAGGCGGAAACGACTCTGGTGCGTGAACTGAAGGAACTCGGCGCCGCCACTTGTGTCATCGTCAATCGGGCTACCCCGGAGCTGAAAAAGCACAGCGATCTCCTGATCGAACTGGCACTGGACGGACCGGAGTTCGCACGGTACGCTTTGACCGCCATACCCGCACATCTTTTGGGGACGGCTGTCGGCTTGCGCAAGGGGCTAAACCCTGACGCGCCGAAAAATCTGACGCGCGCCGTGGTCCTATCCTCCTCCGAGGGAAGCCGCACGGGCAAAAGGAGAGGTGCTTGAGCGGAGCAGCCAGCACCAGTCCAGCCGCAGGGATTCGTCTGCGGCGCACGCTTACCCTGTGGAACCTGATCGTCATCGGCCTGGTAATCATCCAGCCCATCGCGCCGATGGGAATTTACGGGGTCATCAACAACGCGGCTGGCGGCCACGTTGTGACTACCATCCTGATCGCTCTGGTAGCCATGTTTTTTACCGCGATCAGCTACGGCAAAATGGCTCGGGTTTATCCGAGCGCCGGTTCGGCCTACACCTATGTGGGACAGGAGCTGAATTCCGGGCTGGGTTACTTGACCGGATGGGCGATGGTGATGGATTACATCCTGAACCCGTTGATCTGCACCATCATCTGCGCCAAGCTGACGCAGAACATCCTTCCGGAAGCTCCCTACTGGGTTCTTGCCATTTTCTATGCGGGATTTTTTACCCTGCTCAACCTGGGCGGCGTAAAGACGTCGGCACGAATCAACGAAGTGCTGGCCGCGGGAATGACCGTTGTCGTGGTGATCTTCTTTGCGTTCGTGATTCGCTTCGTGTGGGGCTACCACGCGCGCGGGGCACATTTTTTCACCGAACCCTTCTACAACCCGGCCACCTTCAGTTTTGCCGGCGTGGGCCGCGGCACTTCGATAGCCGTGCTCACCTACATCGGGTTTGACGGCATTTCCACATTTTCCGAAGAGGTGGAAAACCCGCGGCGCAACATCATGCTGGCGACGGTGGGGGTCTGCCTCCTGGTTGGCGTGCTCTCGGCGGCGGAAGTCTATGCCGCGCAACTGGTTTGGGGATCAGGGCCCTTTCCTGCCGACAAGGTAGAATCTGCTTTTCCTCTAGTGGCCCGTCAGGCCGGAGGTTTCTTCCTGTTTCATCTGCTGAATTTCACTGTTTTGATCGCCAACATAGGTTCGGGAATGGGTTCTCAGTTAGCGGCGGGCCGGCTGCTGTACGGCATGGGGCGCAACGATGCGATTCCAAAGTGGTTTTTCGGAAAACTCCAGGCCAAACGGCGAATCCCTGCCAACAACGTTCTCCTGATCGGCGCGATAGCCCTGGTGGGTGCGTTCGTGACCACCTACGAGCGCGGCGCGGAAATGTTAAACTTTGGCGCTTTCATCGCCTTCATGGGCGTAAACGCGGCGGCGTTTGTACATTATTATTGGCGCAGCGGCGAAAAGAAGCTGGGCGAGTTTCTGATGCCGGTAATTGGATTCGTTGTCTGCGCCGCCATCTGGTGGAATCTCAGTCCCCCAGCGAAAATTGCCGGAAGTATCTGGCTGGCTCTCGGCGTGGCCTACGGGGCCTGGAAGACCAACTTCTTCCGCAAGGAGATGTCTTTCGAGGTTCCACCCGAAGAATAGCCTGACCGCGCTTTCACATTGCAATCGGGGCCGGATTAGGCCGAAGATGTGCACGCGAGGGACAGCGAATGAAAAAGAGCGGTGCAAAGCGCGGCCTGGTCACCATGCGCGACGTGGCGGAAGCCACGGGATTTTCCCCGGCAACGGTCTCCATCGTTCTGAACAACGCGCCGTTGGCACGTTATATCGCACCCACCACGCGTCAACGCATTGAAGAAATGGCCAAGCGGATGGGGTACCGGCCGAACGCGATGGCACGTTTCTTGCGCAGCAAGCGCAGCCAGAGCATCGGGGTGATGCTCTTCGACGTCACCGACCCTTTCTGCACGCCCATCCTGCGCGGGATTGAAAATGCCCTTTATCCTCTTGGCTACCTGCCGATTTTCGCTGACGCGCACAACCAGCGTGAACGGTTTGAACGCTACCTGGAGATGTTGCTCGAGCGGCACGTGGACGGCCTGATCGTGGTGGCCAACTGGCTGTTCGTGGACATTCACGTCCTGGCGGATTTGAATAAACAGGAGATTCCAGCGGCCACGATCGGGTGGGAGATTCCGGGCAATCGCGTCAGCTCCGTCATGGTGGATAACGAAGCGGGCGGTCGCCTGGCGCTCGAGCATCTCTACCAGCGCGGCCACCGCCGTATTGCCATTATCCGTGGACCGAAACGCCTGATTGACAGTGCGCCCCGTTGGCGGGGGGTTCAGAGATTCGCGCAATCGGTGAAGCTTGAGCTCGATCCGGGCCTGGTGCTGCAAATTCCGGATGTTTTCGACGCCAACGCCAGCTTTGAGCACGGTTACCGGTTGACGGAGGAATTGCTGCAGGCCAAGAAAAAATTTACCGCCGTACTGGCGTTTGACGACCTGACCGCTCTTGGAGCCGTGCGCGCCCTGGCCAAGGCGGGCATCAGTGTCCCGGAGCAGTGCTCGGTGACTGGATTTGATGACGTTGCGATTTCCGCACTCTCCGCACCCTCGTTGACCACCGTCCGGCAGCCGCTCGAGACGATGGGAGGCACGGCGGTGAACATCGTGATGGACGCAGTCAAGGCCGGCCATGAAAACCGCGACTGGGCGGCGGTCTCCCAGAAACTCCATCCGGAGCTGGTCATTCGAGATTCCACCCGCAGCAACTAGGTTTGCAAACGACGAGACAAAGAGAGGCGCCTGACTTTATCAGGCGCCCATTCCTTCCATTCCAGTTCCGATTTTGCTCAGGGCGCGGGTGGGAGGAACACGGAAGCCGGAGTAAAGAACTCCACGTCCGGCAATTCCGTTTTTACCTTCACGGACGTGAATTTGCCCTTGGACCCGCCGGCCCCGGCGAAAGTCAGCAGATACTGGTTGCTGAGGTGCGTGGAGATTTCGTCGAGGTACGGCTTGATAGAAACTGGTACGCCGGAGCCAAGGAAATAGGATTCGGCACCGGTATCCTCGGAAAGCTTGTCGATGTTGACTTGACCGTTGTTCACCAGATTGAACGAACGCCCGCGGTGACTGGCGCTCGGATAGTAGATGGACCATACATTGGTGTTCTGCCGTTCGGCACGGTCAATCAACGGCTGCAGGTCGGGGCTGAACGGGCCAAATCCGGAGCCTCGAAAATAGTCGATACCCGAGGTGATGAGCAAAATGGACCGGCGTGGTCCCGTCTCAGGCCAGCGCTTGAGCATGTCGATTGAGGCCAAGTAGGGGCTCGAGCCAATGGCCCCGAGGCCCATCGGCAGGCGCAGTGCCTTGACCGCCAGCTCGTGGTTCTGGGTGAAATCCTGGGCAACTTGGGTCGTGTTGTTCTGCAGGTAACCCACGGAGATGTATGTCGTAGGGGGTTGCGCCATGATAAATTCCTTCAGATAGTCCCACTGCCCGCCTGCTCCGGAGTCAATCGAACTGTCGATCAGGATGGCCAGGAAAAGCTGCTCTCCCTTTTTCCAATCCCCGATTTGTTTGCGTTCCTTGCCCTGGAAGAGCTGCACGTCATCTTTGGCAATCGGCGGCGCCGTTTCCTTCTTGCCCACGGCTGTCACCGTGAAGGTGGTTGATCCAGAACGGGCCGCCTTTGATTGCGCATTGCTCGAAGCGTTAAGAAGTAACAAGAGTGCCCCGAGGAACACCCCAATACGAGCGAAAGTCAGATTAGGTCTCATGCACGATCTCCTATCAGATGCACCTACACGATTAGATGCAGGGAATTCCTAATTGGCATATATCACGTCCGCCGCGAAATGTCAGCGGTCACGTTCCGGGATCACCTCAGAGGAAACCGCCAGGTTGAACCCGCCGACCCCGTTCGCCGCCCGCAGTCGTAACTCATTCTGCATCCCCTGAAAGGCCGGGCGAATTGCCCAGAAGGAGTACGTTAAGCTCGGTAGAGATGCCACGGGCGATCCCCACCACCCCAGAGTCAGGTTCCATCGAAACAGGCGGAGCCATCGCCAAGCGGGGCCCGTGGATCTATGGTCCATGGATTGATCTGTTGGTCGGCTGCGGGGCTTGGTCTGCCCCTTTACTACTGCTGTCCAACTACACCTCCTTTTCTTCGACCGCCAGCTGGTCGTTCGCCTTTTATCTTCTGGCTCTACTGTTCAATTACCCGCATTTCATGGCCACCGTCTATAGGGCCTACCACTCCTACGATGAGTTCGCGAGATATCGGATTTTTACCGTCCACACCGCCCTGCTGCTTGCCGCTGCGGGGCTGATCGCGCACCTATGGTCTCCGCTGCTCCCCTGGATCTTTACGCTCTATATTTGCTGGAGTCCGTGGCACTACACGGGGCAGAATTACGGCCTACTGATGATGTTCGCCCGGCGTGCCGGTCTTATCCCCACGGACGGAGAGAGGCAGGCGCTACATCTCTCCTTCATCGCGTCCTATCTGATGCTGTTGATCAGTTTTCATACCGGCACGTCCGGCGATTCCCTGATCCTCTCCTTGGGGTTGCCCGCAAAATTTACGCTGCCGGCCCGCGCCATGCTCGGGCTGTTCTTTCTTGCCGCAAGCGGATGGGCGCTGTTTTCCTTGTCGCGCCGGAGTTCCTGGAAGGCGCTTTTGCCAAGCGTTACTCTGGTCACAACGCAATTCCTGTGGTTTCTGCTTCCGGCCGTAATCGAGTTGCTGTCCGGGAGAGAGGTACCGCAGACGCGCTATTCGAGCGGAATTCTGGCGGTCTTGCATTCGGCCCAGTATCTGTGGATCACCAGCTACTATCAGCGGAAAGAGGCGCGTGCTTCTGGCCGGGCCTCATGGAGCTTGGCGCGATACCTTTTGACCCTGATCGCCGGCGGAATTGCGCTTTTCGTCCCCGGCCCATGGCTGGCAAGCCGGGTATTTCATGCGGATTTTGCCACCAGTTTCCTGACCTTTACGGCCCTCGTGAATCTTCATCACTTTATTTTGGATGGCGCGATCTGGAAGTTGCGCGATTCGCAGGTCGCGTCGCTGCTCTTGAATACGCGCGAAGGCGGAGCGGACGTGGAAACAGATTCCGGCCCCGCCGCCGCGGTGTTTCATTGGATCGCGGGAAGCAGTTCCGGTGCCCGTGCCTTGCGCATCGCGACCGTTTTGTTACTCCTGCTCTGGGGCGGCCTGGACCGCTTGCATTTCTACTGGGCCAA
This sequence comes from Candidatus Acidiferrales bacterium, assembly GCA_963842585.1. Classification (GTDB taxonomy): domain Bacteria; phylum Acidobacteriota; class Terriglobia; order Acidiferrales; family UBA7541; genus Acidiferrum. Next base: position 507,093 of record CAWJHG010000002.1, on the reverse strand, counting down.
CGTTTCTGCCAGTTTGACTTCTTTGCAGCGTGCTGCGCGCATGAATCCGGACGACAGTGCGCTGCAGACCAGATTGGCACGCGTGGCGGAGGCTTCCGGAGATCGCGACCTGGCCCTCAAGGCGCTCGGGCACGCGGCCGAAGTAAATCCCGCGAACCTCGGATTACAGGAGGCCTATGCCCGTGGATTGATCCTTGCAGGCCACGATAACGACGCCTATGCGCTTTATCAAAAGTTACTGCTGCGCTCGCCCCAGAATGCCAACGCGCTGGTCAACTACGGTTTGCTGGCACAACGCCTGGGCCATCCGGAGGAAGCGATGGACAGTTGGCAACGCGCCGTTACCGCAGATCCGACGCAAACAAACGCCCAGCTCTATCTCGCTCAATCACTCGAACAGCGCGGGGAAGCGCAAGCCGCCGCCCGCCATTATCGGGCCTACCTGCAGGTTGTGGCTCAACACCCCGCCGATCACCAGGGCGAAGAACGTGCCGTCATCTCCGCGTTAGTGAAGGTCGCCGATGCAGATACCGCGGCACAAAAGACAACTGAGGCATTGCGTGGCTACCAAGCGGCGAGTCAATTCGCCGAAAAAATCAAGGACCCGGGATTGCAAAGCCTGGCACTGGCCCATGCCGCAGATGCGGAGGAGCGTGCCGGCGTGATCGGGGCTGCCGCCCAACATTTCCAGGAGGCCTTACTCATCGATGAAACGCAGGGCGAACCCCGCGCGGCGGCAACCGATTGGTACAATTACGCGCTGTTCCTGCGACGCAACAAACAGGCGGAGCGCTTGGTTTTTGCGTGCCTCTTCCGCGCGCAGGACCTGCTGAGCACGACCCCCGGCGAAGAACTGAATGTGATCGCTGCCGCCCGCGCAGCCAGTGAAGAGCGCCTCGGGCCAGCAGCGCATACCGTGCCCGCCGAGCTCTCCAAATTGTTGTCCGAAGCGCTCTCGCTCGGGCCGCCGGCCTTTTCCGTTCGCGCCCATTGAGACCGCCCTGCAGCCCGCGCTTGGCTGATCTCGAATCGCCCCGCGAATCGGAAAACGGGCATGCCCTACTCTGAGAAAATTGGTCTAGAATGGAGCCACGGGTTCACCTTTCCCACTCGCTTCTCTAGGGAGGTTTCGAAAACTGATGGCGCTGATGCGCTCGATGTTGCTTGCCGCCTCACAGAATGCTTGGTTGCGGAATCATGCGGTGCAATTCCCTTTCGTGCGCCGGAGTGTTTCACGCTTCATGCCCGGTGAGACACTGCCGGAAGCCCTGGTTGCGGCGCAGAAGCTGCTGCAAAAAAAGATCGGCACCGTGTTCACACACCTCGGTGAAAATGTTGCTGACCGTGAGGAAGCGCGCCGAGTCGCGGAACACTACATCGAAGTCCTCGACCAGATCCACCAGGCCAACCTCCCGACGGAAATCTCTGTAAAACTTACGCAATTGGGCCTGGACCTCTCGCCCGATTTTTGTTTTGACAATCTGCAGCGGATCATCCAGCGCGAAAAGCGCGATTCCGTTGTTTGGGTGGACATGGAGGCGAGCAACTATGTTGACGCCACTCTCGACATCTACCGGCGGGCACTGAAGAGTCATCCGAACGTCGGAATCTGCTTGCAGGCGTACCTGTACCGTACCCGGAAAGATCTGGACGACCTGTTGGCTCTGCGACCCTCGATTCGCCTGGTGAAAGGCGCCTATAAGGAACCGGCATCCCTGGCCTTTCCGAAGAAAGCCGATGTGGATGAAAGCTATTTCGCTCTGGCACGAACAATGCTGCACGCCCGATCGACCGGCGCGTGTGCCCGGGCCGCGTTCGGCACGCACGACGTGCCCTTGATTCGCAGAATTGGTGATTTGGTTGGCGAGCAAGGTGTGGCGAAAAGCGAATTTGAAGTTCAGATGCTCTACGGCATTCAACGCGCGGAGCAGGATCGACTGGCACGCGCTGGCTGCCGTTCGATCGTTCTCGTTGCTTATGGAACGTACTGGTATCCCTGGTTTGTGCGCCGCCTCGCGGAAAGGCCGGCGAATCTGTGGTTCATGTTGCGAAATATCTTTGCTGCGTAGCATTACTTCGGGAGGTGTGCAGTGCGTAAGTGGAGCATTTTTCTGGTTGCTTTCGCAGCCGTCCTGCTGGTCGCGGCGCGAGTTCCGGAAGCGGAATGGAAGCCGCTGTTCAACGGCAAGGACTTGACCGGGTGGAAGCACGTTGGTCCGGGCAACATGACCGTCGAAAACGGATTGATCCAGACCCATGGCGGCATGGGATTGCTGTACTGGACCGGAGGAAAGCTGGGCCATTGCAAAATCCGTGTGGTTTATAAGATGCGCGACTTCAACGACAATTCTGGCGTGTTTATCCGCATTCCCCTTGAACCGCGCGAGGAGTGGATGCCGGTAAATTACGGGTATGAAGTGCAGATCGACAACCACCCGGAAACTTCAAACGAAGATGAGTATCACGTCACGGGCACTCTTTACTCGCTGACCAAGCCCCTGTCCAAACCCGGGAAACCGGGCCCGGAATGGAACACCATGATCATCTCCATCGACGGCCCGCACACCGTGGTGGAGCTGAATGGAGAAAAGGTGACCGACTACACCGAGGGCGGGCCCGTACCGGAACGCAAGTTTGACTTCGAGCCGCAGCGTGGCCGCCGACCCGACGAAGGCTATATGGGGCTGCAGAACCACAGCGACAACGACATTGTTTTCTTCAAAGAAGTCAACGTGCAATCCTTGCCGTAATACGGGGTAGAACAAAATCACAAGGCTCTGGAGAAAATCATGAAAAACAATCGGATCACCCGGCGCTCATTCCTGCAGACCACCGCGGGCACTACCGGCGCAATGTTTGCTGCAAAGAAGATAGTGTTGGAACCGGAGAGCATTCCTTCCAGACTCGAAATGGCCGCCAGCGACCGCGTCCGCTTCGGCATCATTGGCGTCGGTATGCAAGGCAACGGACTGCTGTCCACCGCCGTAGGGCTTCCAGGCACGGAGTGTGTCGCCGCCGCCGACCTCTACGATGGCCGTCATCTGCTGGCCAAGGAAATTGCCGGACCGAAGGTCATCACCACCCGGCATTATCAGGAACTCCTCGACAACAAGGACATTGACTGCATCATCGCGGCTGTCCCGGACCATTGGCACAGGAAGGTCTTTGTGGATACGCTCAGCGCCGGCAAAGACATCTATCTCGAGAAGCCGATGTCGCATAGCGCAGCGGAAGGCGTGGAGATGGTGAACGTTGCGAAGAAAACGAACCGTATCGTGCAAATCGGTTCGCAGCGCGTCAGTTCGGTCATCTGCGCCAAAGCGAAAGAAATGCTTGCCCAAGGGGCGGTCGGCGATTTGACTCTTATCGAGGCATCTCTCGGACGAAACGATCCTACCGGCGCCTGGGTCTATCCGGTTCCCCCAGACCTCTCCCCGGAAACTCTCGACTGGATCACCTGGCAAGGGACCGTTCCCCAGCGGCCCTTTGACGGCAAGATTTTCGCGCGCTGGCGCTGCTGGAAGGAATACGGCACGGGTGTTGCCGGCGATCTGTTGGTCCACCTCGTCAGCGGTATGAACTTCATGATGGGCTGGAATGAGCCGCCCAATCGCGTGATGTCTTTCGGAGGCATCCTGCGCTTCCCCGATGGCCGCAACATGCCGGATATCCAAGCCACTTTATTTGAGTACGGCAAAATCCCCGTCTATCTCCGTCTGAACCTCGGTTGTGAGACGCCGGAGACCTACCGCTTCCAGGGCTCCAAGGGAATTCTGGAAGTGAACGAGTTTGGCATCAATTATTTTCCGCAGACCGGTGAGGATTCGGCCCCCAGCTACTACGCCTACAGTTTCCCCCACGACTTGCGCGAGGCTTATTTCAAGAAATGGCATGAGGAGCATGACCCGGCCCCCGGGAAGGAACCCTTGAGTGAAACCTACAGCTATAAGGGCGACGACTGGGACGACCAGCGACCCCACATGTGGGCTTACCTCCAAGCGGTTCGTTCACGCAAGCCATTGACGGAAGATGCCGTGTTTGGGAGCAACGCAGCGCTCGCTTGCCACATGGCCAACCAATCCTATTTCCGGCACAGCGCCGTTACCTGGGACGCGGCCTCGGGTGAAATCAAGAATCAGTGCTCGTGAGCTGTTTGCGCGCCGGACAAAAAAGAGGGAGGCTGCGAGCCAGCCCCCCTCTTTTCCTTTCAAATGGAGATTTCCCTATTTCACGCGGTGAAATTCCACGTAATCGCGGCCCTTATAGAGGCGAAAATTGCCCGCCGTCGCACCAGCCAGAATCTGCAATGGCACCGGTCGTTTGAGTTCGGTGTCCTTGATAGAAGCGGTCTGAAAAACGTCGTTGGCCCCCAGATCCATCACTACAAATTTATCCCCTTCGATGAACCCAAACCCATAAGCGCCGGGACCCAATGTCTTCCCGCCGATCTCGAGCGTCACTTCGCTGATCAGATATCCCTGGTATTTTTCCTTAATGCCGCTCGAATATCCGGAATTGTCCACCAGCGCTGCCAGGACGGTGAAGTCATCGGCATACCGCACTCCCCCAGAGTTGCGCGCCTGAACACTGGCACTCTGTCCACGAAAATAAACCTTCTCCGGGAACAGTTTCCCACCAACGTCGGTTGCCTTCAGGACCGTTCCCTTGGTGGAATCGGAATCCCCGGCCTTCTTGTCTTGCGCGGAGAACATACTGGACGTAGCCAGCAGCAGGGCTGGAACCAGCCACAATGCGCGGCGTATTCTCATGGGACTCTCCTTGGTCATTGAATCGATGCGGTGCGACAGCTCATTCTACCTCAGTCCCGGCAGGAACACCGCATTCCGCCGCCCGGGCCCAGTCCTGCGCACCCCACGCAACGCGACAAGTGTCCGTCAATGGGGCGTGTTGGACGCATTCCTGGCGGTTTCGGCGGGCTATTCCATCTCAAACGTGAGGAAGGTCAGCCTGCCGGCGCGCTCCACTTGCAGGGCGACTGGATCGCCAGGCTTGAGATTGCCAAACGCCGTCCGCAGGTTCTCCATGTTCTTGATGGGCGTCCGATTTAAGCTGTGAATCACGTCTCCTTCCTGCAGGCCGGAATCCACAGCCAACCGATTGGCTACCGTGGAGGTAACCAGCACACCGGTGGACGAACGTAGCGGGCCAACCAGCTCGGCTATCTCGGGGGTAACGGTCGCTCCGATGATTCCGAGACGCGGCAGCAGATCGGTGGCTGGATCGGACAAGTCGGCGAGGCGGCTGATGTCGTGGCTGGGCTCGAGAACCGGAACATCCAGACTCAGTCGTTTACTGCCACGAAGAATCTGGAGATTTACTTTATCGCCGGAGGTGCGCAGGTACAAACTCAGGGTAAACAGCGATACATTGTCGATAGCCATTCCGTCGATCGTTTCAACGATGTCGCCAATGTGTATCCCGGCGCTTTCCGCGGGCCCGCCGGGGTCGATGTCGGAGACGATGACGCCGGGCGAGTCTGCCAGTCCCAGCCCGCCGGCAAGGTCCGGGGTAAGTGTTTGCAGGTCGGCTCCGATCGTCTTGCGGCGGACACGCCCGTATTTCCGAATCTGCTCATAAGCGTACCGGACGATGCCGCTCGGTATGGCGAACCCAATACCTTCGTTCCCGCCCGACTTGGTATAGATAAAAGTATCGATCCCGACGACGTTTCCATCCACGTCCACCAGAGGCCCGCCGCTGTTGCCCGGATTGATGGCCGCATCGGTCTGGATATAGACCATGGGGTCATCGGGGTCCGGCTGGCGGAGCACGGAGCTGACCAGTCCAAACGTAACGGAATTTTCCAGGCCTTCCGGGCTGCCAAAGGCCAGAACCACTTGCCCCTTGTGAAGCCGATCGTAACGCGCGAGCGGGAGCGTGGGAAGCCCAGTCGCTTCTACTTTCAGTACCGCCAAGTCGATTTTCTTGCTGAAGCCGACAATCCGCGCATTGAGGATCCGGCCCCTGGTCTTCAGCATCGATGTGGCTTGAGGGTCGTCTCCAACGACCGGGGTCAAAACCACCCGGACTCGGTCCGCTCCCTTCACCACGTGAAAATTTGTAACGATGTATCCATCTGGCTCAATGATGACTCCGGACCCGAGACTGCGTTCTCTCCCGATGGGGCCGGCGTCCTTGTCCTCATCTTCCTCATCGGTTCCGTAGCCGGTGACCAGGACTTCCACGACAGCGGGCGAAACCTGCTTCACCAGGGCTTCAAAAGCGCTGTTCATTTCGTGGATAACATCCGTTCCGGGCTTGGGAGCTGGAGTCTGGGAACGCGCTCCGCACGGCAATAGAAGAGCGGCCAACAACGATGCGCTAACCATGAATCTTCTGGTCTTCAATGGACATCACCTTTCGGCGAGGTGGACTCGCCTTCCTTGGCTTCTTCGAGAGGGCCTTCCCATTTCACGATCTTAAGGTCCAACACAAAGATGGAATACAAAACGGGAACGAGCAGCAGCGTGATGAACGTGGCCACGCCGAGGCCGCCAATCTGCGCGTAGCAGAGCGGCTGCCAGAGGGGTCCGCCGTGCATGGCCAGAGGAAACAACGCAAGAATTGTAGCGCCTACGGTGATCATCACCGGCCGCAGTCGTACAATGCCGGCATCGAGGAGCGCCAATTCCAAAGGCTCGCCTTTTTCATGCATCTCCTCGATAAAGTCAAACAACACGATGACGTGACTCACGATCACGCCGATCAGGCTGGCAATTCCAAGAAAAGCCATGAATCCAAAGGAGGAGCCCATTAGGTACAAGGCGATCAGCGCGCCCGCAACTCCGTAGGGGGCGGCGGCCAAGACCAACATCGGCTTGATCGAGTGGCGGAACTGAAATGCCAGTGCCAGGAAAATCAGTGCAATCGAAACCGCCATGATGACGGAAAGGTTCTTGAATCCCTGTTCTTGTTTGGCTTGTTCACCGCTGACGTTGATGCTGTAGCCTTGCGGCAGAGTCTTTCGCAGTTGGGCGATTTTCGGCGCAGCGGCCGCAAACACTTCCGAGGGCAGGCTTCCCGGCTTCGTAAAACATTGCACGGAAATGGTGCGAAAGTGCTCCAGATGACGGATGCGCAGGGTCTGCAAAACGTTCTCGATCGACGAGACCGTTAAGAGCGGAACCTTATTGTTGGACTGGGACGAGTAGACATAAAGATTCTGCACATCCGAGAGATTGGCGCGTTCTTCCATCCGCAACCGGGATACCACAGGGATCTGCTGGTCCCCGCGTCGAAGCGTGGTGACACCTGCGCCGCTGAGAGCAGTGCTCGAGGACTGCGCCACATCCTGGTTCGTCACTCCTGCGAGATTGGCGCGGTCCGGATCCACCTTGAGAGTGACCTCAAACCCGTCCTGGCCCCAGTCATCACGTACGCGCTGGGCGCTCGGCACACTGTTCAGGGCGGCAGCAGTTTTCGAAGCAATCGAACGGAGATTGGTGATGTCTTTTTCTTCTTCGAGCGGATTCACATCGGCAAGTCCGGTGACGCGCAGCTCCACCGGGTAGTCCACCGGATTGGTCTGTAATTGCCTTACATCCACGCGCGCGCCCGCGATGTTCTGCGAAATGGCCGCCTGTAACGGACCAATCAGCTTCGGCGTGTCTTCCTTCTCAAACAGTTCGACGATGACCTGCGAATAATTCAGTTGCTGCAGTTGAGGCGTCACTGAAAACCAGAAACGCGGTCCACCACCACCTTCAAACGTGGTGATGGATTTCAATATCGACCTGGGTTGGCCATCCTTGCCGGGATGCTCCTGACCGTATTTTTCGGCTGTCGCGCGAATTACGCTCTCCACCTGCATGGCCGTCTGGTTGGTGACGAACAGCGGAACATCATTCGGAAGCCAGACATCCAGAAAGGAGAGGTACTGCACATCGTCGGGAAAAAACTGTGTCTTCAATTGCTTTCCGACCAGTCCGCCGAAAGCGAGGAAAAGCAAGGAACTCGAGAATACCAACCAGCGATGCTCAATCGCAAATTTGCCGATGCGATAGTAAAAACCGTAGAACCCGTGGTTTCGCTTTTCTTCGGTGCTCTCTTCCGGTTTTTTTAACGGCCGCAGCAGGTAGTAGCCCAGAAATGGAATGAACGTCATGGAAACCAGCCGCGAGGCTACCAGCGCGCAGGTCATCACTACCGGCAGGCTATACAAAAACTCGCCCGTGGTGCCGCTAAGGAGCAGGAACGGAATATAGGCAACGATATTCGTAATGGTCGCGAACAGAATCGCGTGGGCAAGCTTTGTCGGGCCCAGCCACGAAGAAATCACCGGAGGGTGTTGTTCCGCCAGCGAACGTTTGATGGAGTCGCCGGCGACCACGGGGTCATCGACCAGTAAGCCCAGCGCGATGATCAGCGTGGCAATAGACACCTGCTGTAAGTCGATGCCAAGCAGATGAGTAAATCCGAAGGTCATGGCCAGGGTGATCGGAATCGAAAGCGCCATCAGGAGTGCCGACCGCCACTCCCAGAAACCGATCAACGATACCAGCACCACCAGCGCGATCGCCTCGTAAAGTGCATCCATGAACAGGTCCACATTTTCCTGTACCTGTCGCGGCTGGTCGGAGGTTGCGGCAATGATCAAGTCCGCGGGCAGCAGATGCTTGGTCTCCTCCAATTTTGCCTGCACGTCTTTCGAGAACTGACCAATCTGTTCGCCTTCCCTCATCTGGACGGAAAGCGTAACGGCCCTGGTCCGCTGCCACTTCTCCTGCGGATCTTTCCATGTATAGAAGTTCAGGTAGCGCGCAGGACTCTGGTATCCACTACGAATATCCACCAGATCCCTCAGATAGACGGCGGCACCAAAACCCGAGGTCCCCACGATGACGTTGCCGATATCGGCCGGACGGGCGAACTCTCCGGAAGGATCGATCAAAATGTTCTTTGATCCGGCCTCCAGGGCTCCACCGGGCAGCGTGATATTACGCGCATTCAGGATGCCCTTCAGATTGGAGGGCTGCAGACCATAGGAGGCGAGTCGTTCCTGCGAATAATCCAGGTAGATCTGTTCCGGCAACACGCCGGCGGTGTCCACACGCGAGACTTCCTGGGCCCCTCGGAGGGCGCGAGAGAGAAAATCCGTGAAGTTCTCAAGGTCACGGTAGGTGTATTTGTTTCCCGGATTTGCCGCCAGTAGCTGGCCCAGCTGGCTCGGATCACGTACCAGGATCGGTGGCCACGCGTCAGGATGAATCTCTGATTCGTGCAGGCGCGACTGCACAAAAGTCTTGCCTTCGGCGTAAAGAGTGGCGTCATCTTTATTCGTATAACCATCGGCGACGACAAATCCGGGTCCCTCGAACAGTTCCACCCTCGCTAAGAGCTGATTTGCCTCGGCTTCCTGCACAAACAACCGCAGCGCGCGTTCCACTTCCTCCGCGGGAACGGATTCCGGGAAGCAGGACACAATGGACACGGGGGTTCCGGGAGTCTTGCCCTGCCGTCGACTGCGGGATTTCATGATCGCCAGTTCCACGGCACGCGCGCGAACGGCGATGGCGGTGGTGTCTTCGAGCGGGCTGGCAACAGTCAGCATCAATGCCGCGGTATCGCCAAAATCGCTGTTGAATTTGATGGGGCCCGCGCCCTGGGGCAGGCTCAAGGAATTCAGTTTCAGGTTCATATCACTGAACTCTTTTTTTGAGTCCTTCACGGAGTCGGCAAGTTGTACCTGGATGATCGACAAACCGGGCATGGACAGTGACTTGAGGCCGAAGTCGGCAGCCAGGGGCGCCCGTACGTGCGGGTTCTCGGCGATGGTCGATTCAATCGGCCGGGTGACCAGTTGTTCCACCTGTTGCGCCGTTGCACCGGGCCATTGGGTAATTACCGATGCGACGCGCACCGGAATGTTCGGGTCCTTCCTCTTGGGCATCTGGGTATAGCCGTAGATCCCCAGACCCACCGTCGCCAGCAGCAGAATCCAGGATATCTGCCGGTTTTCCACGAAAAACCGCGCGGTGTTGTGTTCGTTCTTGATGTAATCGTTGTCGCTGCGGTGTGCCATGATCTCTTTTCGAAGGCTTCGCTCTCTTTAAGGAATAATCCTGACGGCTTGTCCGTCGACGACCAGCGTCGCACCATTAGTGATTACCCGGTCGCCGAGTGACACCCCGCTGCTGATGGCCACCTTGTTTCCGTAAGCTTCGCCGGGCTGCACATTGCGGCGTCGCGCCAGCTCTTTCCCGTTCTCCTCGGTCACCACGAATACGCTGAAATTTCTCGATCCGTCGTTTACCGAGACGATAGAACTCAACGGAACCACCAATGCGGGAGACGGCAACTTCGTTTGACCCAAATTAAGAGTTGCCACCATGCCGGCCTTCAGCAGGCCCTGGGCGTTCGGGAGGGTCACCTCTACCTGGAATGTTCTGCTTTTCTGATCGGCTTGAGGTGAAAGGGCGGTGATCTGCCCCAAAAATTCCTGTGGATAACTCTCCGTCATGACACTCTGCTTTTTCCCAAGCTGGATGCCGGGAAGAACTGTATCGGGCACGCCAAAGACGGCTTTGAGAAGATGGATGTCGCCGAAAGTGAATCCTGCCGTGCCGGCTGTGACCAGGGCGCCGATCTCTACGTTGCGGCCAAGGATTGTTCCATCGGCTGGCGCGCGTAATTCGCAGTCCGCGAGTGCCTGTTGCGCCTCACTGAGTGCCGCCTGGGCGGTTTTTAGCGACCCTTGTGCGGATCCATTCTGAGCATTCGCGGCATCGTAGTCGGGCTTGGTTAGCGCACCAGCCGCGTACAGCGCCGTGGCACGGTCGAAATCCTGTTTGGACTTGGTCGCCCCGGCTTTGGCCTGTTCCACCTGTCCGGCATATTGTTTGACGGAGTTGCGATAGTCTTCCTGGCGGACGGTTGCGAGAACCGTTCCCTTCTTCACGAAATCGCCCTGCTGAATGTTGCGGACCCGGCCATCGGCTCCGGTACGCTGCAAGATGCTCGTTACGTACCCACTTGATTTGAAGGCCAGCGCCACCTGCGTGTAAGGAACCAGACTGGCCGAGTAGTTTGCACCCTGGTTGCCGACATATTGTTCCACGGCTCCCACAGTGACCGGCGTTGGCAACTTTTCGGCAGGCTGGGTCTGGCTTTGGCAGCCGGCGCAAATCCCCCAGAGCACGGCGCAGAGCGCGGCCGCGATAGATTTTCCTCTTGTCCGTAATTCCATAGGCTAATCCTCACCGAGCGACTTCTCAAAATCGGACCGAGCTGTCCAGAAGCTGGCCACCGCTTGCTGGAATTGCGCATTGGTTTGCGCCATGTTGGCCTGTTCGGTAAGGACGTTGGTCAGCAGGGTGGCCTTCTGCTTGTACTGTTCCAGAATCACCTGGAGTTTTTCCGCTTCCGCCTGCTGCGCCAGTTGTGCGACCTTGACGTTCGCACGTGCCTCGCGCAGCTTCCGAAAACGGTTGCCCAAGTCCACTTCCACCTGCCCTCGCGTCTCGGTCAAATTCAGCGAACTCTGTTCGACGGTCCGCTGCTTCTGGTCCATGATGTGTTTCTTGTAGCCCCAATCATACAAATCCCATTTCAGGTTCACGCCCAGGGAATTCACATTCTGCGGCAGTCCCTCAATCGAGAACGGTGAGAAGAACAGATATTGAACGCCAATTTCGGGAATGTACTGTGCCTTCTCCAGCCGACGGGAATACACGGCCTGATCCATCTTGAGTTTTGCCTGCCGGATCTCGGTGCGATTGCCAAGGGCCTTCTGCCGTGCCGCCTCTAGGTTCTGCTCCTCCGGCAATTCGTCGGGCACCGCGCTCAGGCGGAAATCGGTCCGGACATCGCGTGCCAAGAGGACGTTCAGATTTTCTTTCTGTGTCTGCATCGTGTCTTCGAGAGTGATCACCTGGAGCTGAGCTTGCGCGAGTTGTGACTTTACGCCCGTACTCTGGTAAGCAAGGACCGTTTTTTCCTTCAGATATTCGTCGGTGGTCCGGTCGATCTCGTGCAGAGACTTTACATTTTCTTCAGCGGCGTCAAGGGCACTCTGCGTTTGTAGCAGGGAGTAGTAAACATCCTTGACGGTGTTGGTAATCTGTTGTCGCTGCTGCCGCGTCTGCTCCTCGGCGAGTTTCTTGCCGACCTGCAGCGCCTCGATGTTCAGATGGATATTGTATAGCTGTGAGAGCGGTTGGTAGGCCTGAGCGACAGCCATGCCGGTAAATTTCGGATTTGTGGTGACCAGCACATTTTCACTCGGTACAGGAGAACCGTTCACTTTTCCGAGAACTCCCTCGGGATATTGCACGGTAACCGGCGTAAGCAGCGCGCCGCCCGTCAGTTGCACATTAAATTGAGGATATCGCTGCGTGCGCGCCGCAAGGATCTGGTCATGGGCGGAAAGCTCCCCCTGTTTGGCAATCTTGATCTGCCGGTTGTTCTGTTGGGCCAGGTCGATGGCTTGCTCCAGGGTAAGGACATCCACGGAGGGTGAATTCTCCTGGGCCTGCGTGCGCACGCTCGTGACCGTCAGAACTGAGAGCAGGATCAGGTTTGGGAGTTTGAAAACCCGACCTCCGTAGAACCCTTTGCGGAGCATATTCTTGATGGAATCGCCGAACTGAAATGGTCCCGAGAGCCAGGCGGCCCCTCGAGAAGTGTTAATGGCGGAGACTATCTCCCGGGCTGCGTCTTGTCAATCGAATTTGACCGCCGCCCGAATGCCACGAAAACCATTGCTGCACGTTGACCCATGATGTTACGGTTTTAGTCCGCCTGTCAGGAAAGCGCAATATCCAGATGTTTTTCATTCGCGTTTTTGGCCCGTGAGAATATGGTGTGGCTGCAATCCGTATGGCTTCTGCTGGAGACTTCGATTCGTTCCGTGGAGGCTCTCGTGAAAGCTGGCGATCGGAATCGGCTGGCAGTTTACTTCTGCACAGTGATCTTGCTTTCGTGGAATTTGGCTCTGGCTGCCGACGCGCCGGCAAACGTCGCCGGAACATGGAAAGTCTCTGTAACGGGCGGAGCCGGTAAGGCCGAGCAAACCATTGTCCTTCAGCAGGATGGCAATACCATTTACGGTACCTTCAAAGGACCGCGTCAGTCCGGCCCGCTCCGAGGAACCGTCGAAGGCAGCAGCATTTCTTTTCACGTTGCAACCCACGTCCCTCTGGACTACAAAGGCACAATTGACGGCGACTCCATGAGGGGCACACTCTCGGGCAACGGGAAAACCGGCAACTGGACTGCAGTCCGCGCAAAGTAGCTTGGATCTCTCATTGAGGCAGTCCGGGGCCGAACGCAGGCGACGTTGTGCCTTTCCCTGTGTCGGGTGCGATAAATTGCGGCCTCAGGTTGCGACTTCGTCTCAAATTTCCTATGGACCCGCATTGCGTCAGGACAGATCTGAACAATATCTCGGAATTCAACGATGAACTGTTCACTCCCTCCTCTGACAGAGTTTGCTGCGGTGCACTTCAGGAGAGATCCCAAGTCACTCTCGATCCCGAAGGTGACGGCCGGTCATGGCATCACATGCCGCTCCGGTTCCGCTGCCCCGCCGTGGCCAAAGGTATTCGATCGAAACAGCGCGCATCGTTGTTTACCAGCCGCAGATCAGGCAGGGGCAAACTTACCGTTCCTCGATCGCGAATACGGCAGTTTCAAAAATCCAACGTCGTTTTGGTAGTGTCGCCAGGGGAGCAAAGCCGCCCTGCTGCGAACCTCTCCATTGAATTCAAAGAATTATAAGCTTGGGGCGGCAGGGATCGAAACTACCGGGCCTTCCCGCTCTTTGAAACTCGGCTGCAAAGCCGCCGGCATCTTCGCCGGAAGTTGATTCGGAATCTTAGAGTTCGGCTGCCGGATTTAACTTTCCGTACTCACTCGTATATGCAAGTTGAATGATCTGGTAGGAGCCTGTCTCGAGCGAGTAGATCTCGCACTGCGACATGGGTCGTTCGTAGACATGCACGCTGACGGCCCGCTCTCGGTATTCCGCCAAGTTGGAGACTTTGTGAACTGCCTCGTCGTGATCGACGCAGGCGGTATTGCTCGCGGATAGTAGAGCGGAGTCGGTTGGCACGACGCGACAGGTCGATCGGAGAGGATCTCGCTCTTCAATCGTGTAGTTTTGGACAAACAAGTGCCCTTCAGCGAGATAGATCCAGCCCAACTTATTGTTATGGTCGTGAATCGAACTGGCTTGTCCGATGTCCCAGCACATCGCCAGGCATTCGAAGATGTCGTTCTTGAAGATAAGGTTCCGCGCGTAGCGTTTTGGAGAGAAGAAAATATAGGGATCGAGCGTTGAGCGGTCTATGGCGTTCTGGACCAGGTAGCGGCGGACATTGTCACGAGTGAACTCCGCCTGTGGGATTGCGGCCAGGCCCTGGACCCAGTCCTGTAGAGCGAGTTCTGCACGCGCTTGTGTATTTGGCATAAAGCTCCTCCGTCAGAATATTCTGAGTATAACTTGAGATGCTGAGACCAGGCGACGCTGTTGCCAACAACCAACAGAAACCGCAAAAAATGGAACCGCACCGGCCGTTCGACTTAGCAGGATTAACGGTGCAGTGCGGGCGGCGAACCTCCCTTCTGACGCCATCGGGAACCTATTTCTGGACCCGCGCTCAGACACTTTAATCGGGAGTTTGCGCGAGCAGACGTCCAACCAGGGCAACCACTTCCAACTGAAGTTCGGTGTGGGCTTGCCCGGTCGCTGCGCTGGCAAACCCCGCGTGGACACTGGCCACCCATCCATTGCGCCCCAGATAGATGGTCGTCGGATACGCCCCGAAATTTTCGATTTGCGGCAGTTTTTCCTTTACCTCGTCAATGGCTCCAGCGTGGAGCACCGGGTACGGTACGGAGAACTCCTTGATGAAAGATTCAATACGCGGCTTGTCTTCTTCCAGGCTGCCATTGGCTTCGAAGTTCAGAGAGACAATTTCGAGCCCCTGGGAGTGGAATCGATTGTAAAGCTCGACAAGAAATGGCGCTTCATCCCGGCAGTTGGGGCACCAGGTCCCGCCGATCGCGAGAATCACGACTTTGTCTTTGAATTGAGCATCCGTGTTAGAGACGATTCGGCCGCTGCTATCGGGGAACGCGAATCGGAAAGGCTCATGCGGGTTCTTCACATGCGTGTAGTTCGATGGATCAACGGGAGCGGGAATTCCTTTCCTCCGAGCATCCGAGACGGGCGCGGCAATGTACCGGTTTTGCTTGTTCAGTAAAATGTCCAGCGTACCATCTGGTTGAAGTGTGGCTTCGAACAAGACTGGCCGCTCACCCGCAAAATGGCTGAGGACGAACTTCTCACCCTGCCATCGTCCTGTGAGCGTCCCGGTATCCCCGTCGACACGCAGAATCGAACCCGTCACGCCGGCCCCGGATTGACGAAGGTAGAGCCTCGAGGAGAGTGCCGTTCGAGGATCTTTTGTTGGATTTCGGTCTTCCTCTACCAGTTTCATTTCCCAGGTCCCCGCAATTTTAGGCGGCGTGGTTGGATCTGCGCCAGGCGCAACATAGGGTCGTGCATGAAAGGGGTATTCCCTCCCGTTTTTTCGATTGTAGCGATAGGTGCCGTTCCACTGGTTTCCGTCGAACGTGGCCGTCAGAGTCGTATTCAGGAATTCGTAGTCGAGTCGGAGCGTTTCGGAAGCGAAACTCCCGGAAGTGGAACCAATCCTCCGATCTCCCTCAAAGAAAAATCCCTGCCACTGGTCTCCTTGACGGCTGATTTCGAATCGAAAAGGGATTTCCGCCTTTCCAACAACGATCACGGCGTTCCAGAGGCCACCGGGTTTCTGTTGCGCCGTGAGTCGGGCAATGAAAGCGGCTTGCAGCAACAGTGCGGCCATCAAAGTCTCGAGCCTGAGAATTGACCGAGACATTTGACGCCGGCTGATCGAAACCATGCTTATCCTTGGAGCTGAGTTTGGAGGCGCGAGGCGGAATCGAACCGCCGATAAAGGTTTTGCAGACCTTTGCCTTACCACTTGGCTACCGCGCCTCAGCCCGTTACGTAGAAAATCATACGGCAGGGCCCCTCGACACTTTCCCTGCCGTCTCCTGTGCTCGGATCTGAGTTACACGCTCTGGCAAACTGCATTTGCCTTAACGGGTGCAGCACTCAGATTCACAATTGGGGCACCGACCAAGTTGCCCCACTCCGTCCAGGAACCGTCGTAATTGCGCACATTCTCGTATCCGAGCAGGTATTTCAGGACGAACCAAGTGTGAGAACTGCGTTCGCCGATACGGCAGTAGGCAATCACTTCGTTGTATCCGAGAATTCCACCTGATTCATAGATTTTTTTCAGTTCGTCGTAAGACTTGAAGGTGCCGTCCTCGTTGGCAGCTTGCCCCCAGGGAATATTGGCTGCTCCGGGAACGTGCCCGGCACGCAGGGCGGTCTCTGAGAGCCCTGGCGGGGCCAGGATTTTCCCCGCGAACTCGTCCAGAGAACGAACATCAACCAGTTCGGCGCGGCTTTTCTTCTGCTGGATAGCGTAAATATCTTCCTTTCGGGCCCGGATGGATTCGTCGGGATCGACGGCCTGGTATGCGGCCTCGGGAACTTCCGTGGCTTCGATCGTAAAAACCAATCCATCGGCGATCCACTTTTTGCGACCACCGTCAATCAGGCGCACGTCCTTGTGGCCGTGGTACTTCAACTGCCAGAAGGCGTAGGCTGCAAACCAGTTGTTGTGGTCACCGTACAAAAGGATGGTCGTTTCATTCGAGATCCCGGACTTTCCAAGTAGCTGTTCGAGAGCCGCCTTATCGATCAGGTCGCGCCGGACGTTATCTTGAAGCTGCGTCTGCCAGTTCCATCCGACAGCGCCGGGGATATGGCCCCGTTCATAGGCCGTCGTATCCACGTCAACCTCCACGAGGCGAATGCCTGTACGGTTTAGGCTTTGTGCGACCCAATCGGTCGAAACCAGGGCCTCGGGGTGTTTATATCCAGACATCGCGTTCTCCTTTGCTGCTCACCTATGGGCGGGCAAAAATACAAAACCCACCTACCAGATCGACTGGTGGTGGGTCGGTACTACTGAATCTCCCGGAAGCTAGAGCTTACTCTCTCTGCCTCCCCACACCAGTGCTGAAATATGCGCAACAGCAACACATCAGCGCCAATGGGAAGGTGTGGTTCATCATTATGGCAGCTTAGTCCCTTGCCCTCCCCTTGCCAAACGCAAACTTTTCATTCTTTAGATCACATTCTCAGTGCCCGGGCACGGTCGAATCGACCCGAGCGGACCATACCAGAGTATTCCCTTTCGATTCATTCCTTTTCGAGAGCAATCGTTTCGAGGGAAATTGTCTGCATCCACGGACCACCTGCGGCTTAGGCCGCAGACAGTGGTTTCCTTGGAAGGGTCGACTCCACGGAGGAGGCAGGACTATCGGCCGAGCGAACTATAGGTTCGGATCTTCCCCTTCCAAAACGTTCCGGAGACATGGTTTACACCTTCTGGGTGGATGAATCCAGCCAGAAGATGTCGATGCCGTGGAAGGAGCGGTTCATCGCGGAAGAACGCGTGCGGTTTGGGTTGCGGCGCAAGGTCTGCGGGTTGGCCCTACTGTGCGTGGCCTTCCGCCACGCGCTGCCAGAGACGGGAGAATCGAGGATCGTTGCGAATGGGGTCGAAGATCGTTTCGAACTGCATGAGGGCCAGCAAACTGGAGCGGTCCCGGTAGGCTTCTTCGAGGCGCGCAAACGCCTGGTTCGTCTCGCGAAGGCCGACGTGGATGAACGACAGATAGACCGGAGAAACCCTTCGTCTGTGGGCGTGGTCGCTCAGTTCCACCAGAATCTTCCGTGCCTGTTCTGGTTTGCCGGCGACGGCGTAGACATAGCCAAGCGTAGCCTGTTCATAGTCATTGGGATCGAGAGCAACTCCCCGGCGCGCCTCGCTGACCGCATCAGAGACTCGACCCTTCTGGATGTAGGCGAGGGCTAGAGCTCGGTGAGCATCGGCGAAATTCGGTTCGAGGGTGATCGTTTCTTCCAGCAAGCTGATCGCCCGATCGGTTTGCTGGGAGGCACAAAGAAGCCTGCCCTGGTCGGTGTTAATGATCAGGGAAAGGGGATCCAGTTGCCGGGCGCGGTCAAGTTCTACCAGAGCTTCGTCATGCCCTTTGGTGATCCATAGATAAAAGGAATACCACTGGCGTGCCGTGGCGTAGTTTGAGTTCAATTGCAAAGCCCGCCGGTATTCCATTCTGGCAGTCGGCCAATCGAAGTGACCGACCGCAACGAAGCCCAAAGCGGTATGGGCTTCGACCATGGTGTCATCGAGCCGTAAAGCCTCCTCGGCGAAGGACTTCGCCTTCGAAGCGGCTTCGTCCGCCAGAGCTCCCCCATAATAAGGAAGCAGGACGTAAGCCTGTGCCATTCCGGCATAGGCCGGAGCATACTTGGGATCGGAATTGATAGCCTGTTGGAAGTACGCGATCGCCTGGTTGAGCCCGGCTTCCGTCCGTTTGTTCCATTCGTATCGGCCCAATAGATAGAGTTCGTAAACTCGGGGATCTACGCGCGGAACAATCTGGGCGCGCGCCTTCTGCTGCGGGGTAAGCGCGAGGTCTATTCGTCCGGCAATGGCTTCCGCAACCTCGCTCTGCAGCTTCAGGATGTCATGGACGTCGCTTTCATAGTTCTCGGCCCAGATGTGGGTCTGGTCGGCTGTCTTAATAAGCTGAGCGCTGATGCGGACACGCTCCCCCCATCGTCGGATGCTTCCCTCCAGCACGTAATCAACTCCGAGTTCCCTGCCGATCTGGGTCACCGATTTGGTGGTGCCCTTATATGTCATGGCCGAGGTGCGAGCGATGATTCCTAGTTCGGCATGGTTCATTTCTCCGAGCTGCGCAATCATCTCTTCTGTCAGTCCGTCACTGATGTACTCCTGGCCGGGGTCGCCGGTAAGGTTCATGAAAGGCAGGACGGCCAGCATAACTTTCCGAGGTTTAGCTCGGGCAGCGGGACGAAGCGCGAACCAGGAGACGCAACCGCCCACCAATAAGGCACCTAGGATGAGGGCTGCGATGAATCTCGCTGACGGCCGACGGAGGGGAATTGAAGAGCCTTCTCGCTCGTCCCTTTGGGTGACCGCACTTGTCCCGACCATGTGCTGCGGAAAAGGGAGCTCGCGGGAGGGAATGCTGGCGGCCGTGGCCACGTCCATGATGTTACTTAGACTTTCTGGGGCAGCAAACTTCACGGGCGAAACGAACTGATACCCTCGGCCTGGCAGCGTGACGATATAGCTATTGTCGCCCGGCTTCTCTTCGAGCGCCCGACGCAGCACGGAGATACTCTGCGCCAGGCTGCCCTCGTCCACGTACGTTTCTGGCCAGACGTTCTTTAACAGTTCGTCACGCGGGAGAACTCTGCCCGGGTTTTGCACAAAGTACAGCAGCACATCGAACGCACGGCGGTTGAGCGTAATAATCGCCTCTTGGCGCCGCAGGGTGCGTGCCAAGGCATCGACCTGAAACTCTGCGAATTGAAATATCCCCGTTGTTTCCTGTGACATCACAGCAATTCATGACTTGTCAGAAGATGTCACTGGCCTTTTTTTTTCGACGGGAGCAAATTCGGGCCCAGCTTACGGTGAGGCCAGCGTGACGGGACTCTACCAAAGGGCATACGAGCGGGCAAGACCTTTCCCTTCTGCCACCTTTGGTTGAGTGGCGCAAGCCGGACCGTTCGTGCTGAGGGAATCGTGCAAGAGGAACCGACCCTGCCCGGGGGTGGCTCTGCTGCGCGCTTTGGGTTCAAAGTGCCCGCATTTTTGGTCTTTCCTGGGACTCGACTGCATGGAAGGTGTGAAATGCGATATTTCAGCTGCTTCAGAATGGCGAACCTGGCTTCGATTTTGGCCCGCTTGTTTGTTGCCGGTGCGTTTTTTGCTGGTTCATGGCAAGCCGGAGCCCAGACTCCTACGACCAGCCAAGGCGTGACTCAACTTAGTCAGGCGCCCGTTTTGTCTGGGAATTTCGGAGGGCCGTCGAGGCAGACGCCGCTGCAGGTGCTTAACGGGACTGCTACGCTCACGAGCCATTACGACCCAAGCCAGAAGTTGCGGCTGGCGGTGGTCCTCGCGGTGCCTCATCCGGCCGAAGAGCAGCAATTCCTCGAAGATGTACAGAACAGGCAGTCGCCGCTCTTTCATGAGTTCCTGAGCGCTGAGGAGTGGAACGCCCGTTTTGGCCCCTCGGTCGAGAATGAGCAGGCTGTCGTCGATTGGGCGCAAAGTCAGGGATTGACCGTCACGCACCGCTACGACAATCGTCTTGTCGTCGATATGGAAGCGCAGGCTGGGGTGATCGAGAAGGCCTTGAGCTTGACGATCAACCACTACCAGCTCCCCGCTGGCAACGGTCTGGAGGCGCGGACGGTCTATTCAAACGACCACGATCCGATTCTGCCCGAGAGCTTGAGCGGAGTGGTCGATGCAGTGCTCGGACTGAACTCGATCGAAGCAGCACGGCCCGGAGGCGGCAGCGGGCGTCTGGTCCCCCGGCCTGATTACGTGCCTGGACCGGTGGTGCAGGCAGGGGATTCCAAGCAGGGAGATGCCTTGACCAAAGATGCGGCGGCAGCAACGGATGGAACCAGCTCTGCGCCACAAGTGACGCCCCCCAGCAACAAGTATTACCAGCCCAGCGATTTCTTCGGGAGCGCCTTCTATGATTACCGGGCACTGATGAATCAAGGCCATTGTTGCAACCCGCTGAAAAATGCCAGCGGCCACTCTCCGAGGGAGTCCTCGATTGCGATTGCCTCCTTCGGCGATGTGAGTCTGACGGACGTTTCAGATTTCCAGCAGGCCTTTCCCTATCTGGCCTACTACGTGGATAAGATTTTCATCGACGGTACCTACACGTGCGATAACGCTCCGGGAAACCCCGACGACAACTGCGTTGAAGTTACGATGGATACCGAGTGGTCGCTGTCGATGGCCAACAGCGAAGGGGCGGCCTCGGACACGGCCAGGGTCGTTGTGTACGAAGGCTCAACCTACAGCAATGCCGTCATCATGGACGTGTACAACCAGATGCTCAATGACGCGCACGCCCGCACCATGAGCACCAGTTGGGGCTGGGAAGAGAACAGTCAGTTTAGCAGCGATCCGGAGGGAGATACCTACTTTGCCACCATGAACTCGGTAGACAAGATATTTTCGAGCATGGTTGGTCAGGGCTGGACGCTCGTGGCGGCCTCTGGGGACAATGGTGCAACCGCCGGTTGCAACGGTGCTCTCGCCGTTCAGTTTCCTTCCTCCGATCCGAATGTCGTCGGAGCTGGCGGCACGTCGCTCAACTTCGGCTCTGGCTCCGGTTATGAGGTCGCCTGGACCGGCGGCACGGGGCCAAACTCCTGCGTGACCAACCACGGCGGCAGCACCGGCGGGTTCAGCGTATACTGGCCCTCGCCTGGCTTTCAGTCCGGCATGGGATTTGGGTCGCGCGCCGTGCCCGATCTGGCCCTGGACTCGGTTCACGGCCATGACGTTTACTTGAATGGCGGGTGGGGCTATTACGGCGGCACCAGTGTCTCCGCCCCCATGCTGGCCGGCTTCTTTGCACAGGCCAACGCCTACCTGCTGAGTGTCGGGAGCATCTGCGGCTCGAAGGGCACATCGGCATGCGCTCCGATGGGCAATGCCAATTACCCCATTTATGAAGAAGCGCGTAGAAAGAACGCGGGTCGAGACCCGTTCTACGACACCCTCACGGGCTGCAATTCGAACGACATCACCCTTGAATACCATTTAACGGCTTATTGCGCGGGACCCGGCTACGACGAAGTGACCGGCTGGGGTTCGGCCAACATGCTCCAGCTTGCCTGGGCCATCAACTGGGAAGTGATCCCGGCAAGCGGCGTTCCCTACATCACCTTTTCCGGCCCGCCCACGAACAAGTGGTACAACACCAACCAAACCGTAAGTTGGACAATCCACGACTATGTGCCAGCTGGGGGCACTCCTGGCACCGGCATTGCTGGGGAGACCCAGGGCTGGGACTCCATTCCGGCAGAACCGAGCAGTGAACCGCACGGAGGTTCGGGAAACCTCTTCTACAGTGGCCCGCAGTTCCCCAATGGGGCCGAGGGGTGTCTGGCCTTCGAGCCGAACGGCTGCTCAGGCGGTGCAAGCCAGGGTTGTCATACGGTGCACGCACGAGGCTGGAACAATCAGGGTTTGAACACCGCAGGCCAGCCCGGTTTCCCGGAAACCTACGGTCCTCTCTGCTACGACACCGTGGCTCCGACAGTTTCAATTGCAAAGTCACCGTCGGCCAACAGCGCAGGTTGGAACAACAGCTCGGTAAAGGTCATACTCAGCGCAAACGATCCCGGTGGCAGCGCTGCCTCCGGCATCCGGGCGACTTACTACGGATTAGACGAAGGCAGCTGCAGCACCAGTTCGCTGAGCTCCTGCCAGGTCTACAGCGGCCCGTTTATTGTCAGCCAGCAGCGCTACAATATCGGTAATTACTTCACGGAAGACAATGCTGGAAATTTTAGCCCTACCCAGTTGTTTGGAGTCAACATCGACGAGACCCCTCCGGTGACCACATCGACCTTGAGCGGCACACTCAAAGGCAGCGCCTATGACACCACGGTGGACGTCACCCTGAAGGCCACCGATAACCTGAGCGGCGTTGCTTCAACCACCTATTCCCTGGACAGAAGCGTAAGGACTACTTATGACGGTCCAATTGCAGTTTCAACTCCTGGCACCCACAGCTTGAGTTATTACAGTACAGATCTAGCCGGTAATGTGGAGAACGCACATACCATTTCTTTTAAGATCGTTTCGCCCACAGCTACGACGGTACTATCGTCCTCGAATCCATCCGTGTACGGCCATTCAGTCACCTTCACCGCGACGGTAACTGGTTCGTTAGGACCCACTCCCACCGGTACGGTCACCTTTCTGGACGGAACCACAACGTTGGGAACCGCAACACTGACGAGCGGAACTGCCACATTGGCAACCGCCACGCTGAAAGACGGAACGCACAGCATAACGGTCTCCTATTCCGGCAGCGTAACGGATCTGGCCAGCAAGTCGGGAACTCTTACCCAAGCCGTGAAGAGTACAACAACGACCGCGCTCGCCTCCTCCTTGAATCCATCGACGTTCGACGCGGCAGTCACATTCACCGCCAAGGTCACATCGACCAGCGGTACGCCCAGCGGCACTGTAAGCTTCAAAAACGGCTCCACCCTGCTCGGCTCCGGCATACTCAGCAGTGGTAAGGCCACGTTCGTGACCTCGGGGCTCGCGGTCGGCGTACACCCGATCACCGCCGAATACACCGGCAGCACGGATTACCTCACGAGCACGTCTTTAGAGTTGTCGCAAACGGTCAACAAAGAGGGATCGTCGGTTACGCTCGCTTCTTCTGTGAATCCGTCGGTGTCCGGCGAGGACGTGACATTCACAGCTACGGTTAAGGCGGCAGCTTCAGGAACTCCGAGCGGCACCGTGACCTTTAGGAACGGTACCGCGACTCTGGGCACGGCCACGATCAGCGCGGGCAAGGCTGCCTTCACGACGTCGACTCTGGCTGTAGGAGTACACTCGATCACCGCCGAATACAACGGCAGCGTGGATTACCTCACGAGCACGTCTTCTGCGCTGTCGCAGACGGTCAACAAGTAAGGATCGTCGGTTAAGCCGGCTTTTTCTGTGGACCCATCCGTTTTCGCCGCGGCCGCGACATTCGCAGCCGCGGGGAAGGCCGCATCAAAGGTACACGGGAGTTGCCACCGCATTCGCAAGGCTCGACGGGAGTCGTTCAGGCAGACAAGAGATTCCTGACGGTTCAAGGTCGAACCCGTCGGTCTCTAGCGGGGAAACGAAACTGCACAAGCAAAAAGCCCCAACCTTGATTTTTGTACGTGGGGCTTTTTTGCTGTGCGGAGTACGATCCCGGGTGAAGCTGGAAGGCTCGATCATGTACAAATCAGTGAGGGAGCAGCACACCGTCGACTAACAGTGCGAGCGAATCTTCCAAGGTGAGGCCGGCCTCAAGAAGTGGTCGGATGTAGAGCTGGTGAAACTCTTCGGAATGGTCATTTGTTCCAGCGAGGACACATTCAAGTGTTCGTTGCTTAAGTTCCATGTCTTTGTCGATCAGGTCGAGCCGCCCCCGGACGTCCTTGTACGCAGCCCTGGTTCTGGCGATGCGCTTCCTACGAATCTTGCTTTCATTCATTTGCTTCTGCACCTTCTATTCTCTCTTAGACAGATGACCTTTCCATAGTTTGCGCCCCGCGTGAAGAGGAACTTCCTTCTCTGTGCCAGCCGCAAGGTGTGGACCGGCACAGAGAGACCTTCCCGGAAGTTCGTAACTTACGCGGTGATATAGAGCGTTCTCCCGCCGCGATTGACGAGCAACAGTGGCTCGTCGCCACCCTTTTTGAGTGCACTCTGGAACTCAGAGACATTCTTGACAGACTGGTGGTTTACCTCCTGGATGACATCACCCCGGCGCAAACCGGTCTCCGCCATCTTGCTGGCGGGATCCACACCGGCCACGACGACTCCTGTTGTGCCGGCTGGCAGACCCAGTTCTTGTGCGATTTCGGGATTCAGGCTTGAGACTTCCACGCCGTCCAGTGCTTTGCTACCGCCATCCTCTTTCGAATTCAGCCTGGCTGTCTCTGCAGGCATTTCATCGAGCTTGACCGAGATGTCGCGCTCATTGCCGTTGCGCAGGGTTTTCAGTTTTACACTGGTCCCCGGCGGCATCATGGAAATGGTCATCCGCAGTTGATTGCTGTCGTTCATGGGCTTACCGTTCAACTCGAGGATGATGTCGCCGCGCTCGATGCCGCTCTCCTGCGCCGGACTGCTAGGAGTAACATCGCCGACGACGATTCCCTTGGCTTCTTTCTCCCCGAACGCTTTCGCCATGCTTGGTGTGACGTCTTGGGGGAGGATACCGAGGTAGGCGCGGATAACCTTACCGTTCTTCAGAATCTGATCCATCACCTGGCGCGCAAGATTCGCTGGGACTGCGAACCCAATGCCCTGGCTTCCCCCCGAACCGTGCGAAATAATGGCGGTGTTAATGCCGATCAGCTCGCCGCGATCATTGACGAGCGCACCGCCAGAATTACCGGGGTTGATGGGTGCATCGGTCTGAAGGAAATCCTCGTAGTCTTCGATGCCAAGTCCGCCGCGTCCCTTCGCACTTATAATGCCTTTAGTTACGGTCTGACCGACACCGAACGGATCACCAACGGCAATGGCCACGTCGCCCACTTCGACTTTGGAGGAATCTCCGATGGTTAGCGGCATGACGTTGTTAGCCTCAATCTTCAGCACCGCAACGTCCGTCTTCGGGTCGGTGCCAACGATGCGCGCCTGGAATTCGCGCTTATCAGAGAGTGTGATTTTCACGTCGGTTGCGCCTTCCACGACATGGTTGTTTGTCAGGATGTAGCCCTCCGGGCTGACGATCACGCCCGAGCCGAGCGCTTTCTCACGGCGGTCCTTGGGTAGTTCCAAGCCACCCTGGCCGAAGAACTGGCGGAACATCGGATCCTCCTGCATCTGTTCCATGCCTTCGGTACCGGCTTTGATGACTTTGGACGAGGAGATATTTACAACGGAAGGCAGAACCGCTTTCACGACGGGGGCAAAGCTTGTTTTGCTCTCTCCAGCACTGACCTCAGCCAACTTCAAAGTGGCGGGAGGATTCGAATCGGCCTTGTTCGCCAAAGCTGTCTTCGTGCTTCCGTCTGCTTTCTGGAGCTGATGTGCAAAACCCAATCCCGCAGCTCCCAATACCAATCCGAGTCCGAGCGCCACGGGTCTTGATCTGAGCAAAGGCATGTTTTCTTTCATCTTTCCGTCCTTAGGCGTTTTCGCGCGACCTTTTCAATGTCGCATGATGAACGCGCGTGTTTGGTCGCATAACGTAAGACGCGCCCAGGCGGACAAATGATCCTCCCGACCGGTGGGTATCTTTGGATTCCGTGATTGGGTAGTGCCTCGAACCTGCTGGCAGAAACGGGATCAGGCCGTGAGCGAGCTCAATTCTTCAGGAAATGATCCCTTTGCGCACGGCGTACAGAATCAGCTCTGGAACCCCATGTAAGTTAAGCTTTTCCATGATGTTCGAGCGGTGTGTTTCCACGGTATAAACGCTCAAATTCAATAGCTGTGCGACGTCCTTGTTCGACCTTCCCTCGGCAACAAGCTGCAGTACCTCTCGTTCCCGGGGAGTCAACAGATCGAAGGGATCCTCCGTCCCAGAGCGCTTCAGCTTACGAACGTAATCGTCCAGCAGAACTCTGCTCACTGCCGGACTGAAGAAAGATTTGCCTTCCGCGACCGAATGCACCGCTTTTATCAGATCTGCCTCTGCGGAGTCTTTTAACAGAAATCCTTTGGCGCCTGCCTTCAGTGCCCGCAGGACGTAACTCTCATCGGAATGCATGCTCAACATCACAATCGAAATCTCCGGATAGCTATTCGTAATTTGTGCTGCGGCTTCAATACCATTTAGGCTTGGCATTCCTATGTCCATCACCAGAACATCCGGTCGCTGCGCCCCTGCCAGTGCCACGGCCTCCCGCCCATCGGAGGCTTCCCCCACGACCGTCAAGTCCGACTGCTGTTCAAGCAAGACGCGTAGTCCACCCCTCATTAACTTGTGATCATCCGCGAGCAAGATCCTTATTCTTCGCATGATTCAGTTCGGTTCCGCGCGTTCCACTGGAATCTCGGCAAGGACAGTCGTGCCCTTACCGGGGGCTGACTGGATTGCCAGGCTTCCGCCCAATCGCTTTGCCCGTTCTTCCATCCCCAGAATTCCCATTCCTCGAACACGATCGGCGGGAAAGCCATTTCCGTCGTCGACAATTTGCACTCGAACCTTCCCGTCACGATGTTCCACGGAAACCGTGGCATGTTTGGAACCTGAGTGCCGCTCCGCATTGGTCAGGGCCTCTTGCACGATCCGGTAGACACACACCTTCACGCCTTCCGCCAGTTCGTCGGACCCCATTTTAGAATGAACGTCGACTTCCATATCACAGCGGCGCGATATCTCTCGCCCTTGCCATTCGAGCGCTGGGACCAGCCCCAGGTCATCCAACATGGGCGGCCGCAACAGCAACGCCAGATCACGAATCGATTTCACCGCAGTCTCCGCAGCGGATTTGATCCTTGCGATTTGTCCCTGCAGAAGACCATCCTGTGCAGGGACCAGTTTGGACAATTGCCCCAACTCCACGAGCAGAGCTCCCAGCGTCTGCCCAACTTCATCATGTAACTCGCGTGAAATGGATAGCCGTTCCTCTTCCTGTGCGTCTACCAGACGCGTCGACAACGCTTCTAGTTCTCGCCGACTGGCAACTAGCTCTCCATAACGCGCACGACCTTGCCTCTCCAGTCTCAGAATATAAAATCCCCCTAGCAGCGACAAAAGGAGTCCTGCCAATAATGACATCGCGACCATCGACATCAGTCGGCTCTGCACACTGCGAAAACCGCCGGCCAGTGCCTGGTTTGCCTCGATCAGCTTCCGGTCATTCATAGATGATACTTCCCGGGAAATTCCCAGGATATATGCCCGGCGTAAGATCATCTGTTCGCCTATGAGCTGCTGCCGTTGCTCTGGCCGTTCGGCGGCACGTTGGCCGAGCAACATGGCGAAGGAGTTCTCCTGTTCGGCGAATTTCTGCTGGATTTCAGACAATAATACCTGCTCTTCTGACGCTGCATCGGCAGGATATGCTTGCAAAGCGCTGCGTACTTTCGCCGCACAGTTCTGCACATCGGCGACATTCACACTGCTTTCATCACTATCCGCGGCCATTAAATACCGCTCCATCTGATCGTGATAAACGTGCACCGAAATCAGTATCGTGGTGAGGGCCTGGGTGTGCGTTGAATACCGTTGGTTCACCCGGCGCTCGATGGCGTCCAGTTGGCGCAAGGAATGCAGTGCGTCCAGACCTGCGACAATCATCAATACGAGCAAACCACCGAAAGCCGCGAACAGAATCCTGCGCAGCTGCCCCGCTCGCTTTCGCGTCTGCAGATCGCCTTCAGTTTCTCCACTCAGCGCCATATTCCTCACAAAATCAGACCACACACAAACCGAGATTTTTAGGTCGAAGATCGTCAATGCACGACTGAGGTTGGATGCGGCTCAAGGATCATTGTCGTTTTCGACCTTTGGTCATCATTTAACTATAGCCCCCTGTCGAGAGCCCCTTGTTTCAATCCAGCATAAGCTTTAGAGTTCGATTCCGTTACAGTGTTTGTCGAGGGCTTCAGGATTCCAGTCGGGCCACTCCCAAAGCTCCAGCGCGAGTTTCTTTGCTCCTGAATCCGATTTGACTTGCCAGTTGGTCACCCGGAGGTCAGCGATCATTTCACCTGGGCCCAATCGCTGGTCACTTTTGCTGTATTCAGAAGCTTCCTCTGGCCTTCACTGAACGCTCGATAAATGTCGCTTCCTGTTTCCGCGACTTGCTCGCCAGTGGAGCTACGGCAGATGAAGTAAGAAACATTGGTTTCGATCGCCGTTTGGTCCGCTTCACACTTATAATCCTCCTTCTCGTATTGAGCGACCTAACTCATAGGTAACAGATCGTACCGGAGATAGGTTACACTTTTTTCCTTTTGGCGGAGGGAGTGATGCCGTGGAAGGAGTGATCGATAATGGATGAGTGGCTGCAGTTCGTTGCTCGCCGGCTAGCCGGCGAGCAAATGCCGGAACCTTGCAGGGTGTACGGAATCTCGCGCAAAACCGGCTATAAGATCTTCGATCGCTACGGGTGTGTCGGGGCGAAAGGATTTGAAACTTCGACCTCCTGGTCCCGAACTAGCTTCTTAAAATCCCACAAACGCTTTTTCTGGCGTCGCTTACGGGAAGAGAAGAATTATTTCCCCTCTCTTAGTTGTCCGTATCTCGTACCTGAATGTTTCCACATATCATTGCTGCTTTACCCTCAGAATAGAAAGCAAGTCCGGCACGGTCGGAAATCGGCCCTTATGAGTACCGTGGGCCATTTGTACGGTTACCACGTTAGAACGACCCCTGCACGATAAGCGGTGCACTGTAGCCTTGAAAATAGCGCAGTACTCCGTGCTCCACGGCTGCGGGAGGATACTTTGCGTTGGTCCCCATGTCGCGGCTTTCAGGCAGACGCGAAATGATTCTTCTCAGGATCGATGGTAACTGACTGATTCGCTCGGCCACACCGAGCGGTATGGACTTCAGTTCATCCACCTTCTCGGCCACTGCCAACCATTGCTGCATCGTGCCTAACTCTCCCGCTCCAGAATTGTAGCCACTGTTTCGCGCCTGCCTTGTAGAGGCACATTCAGCAAAACATTAGTAGCGGTGAGCGACGGAGGTTGAGCCGCGTGCAAAATGTGCGGATGTGCGCAGCGTTTAGGTGGCCTGCGGAAAACCACGAGCAAAACGCTTGGGGGTCAAGAGCAGGAACCCTATCCCAAAGAGGATGAGGACGCTGATTCCCGGTTCTGGCGCGGGAACGGTGTTTGGAGTGAAAGTCACTGGGCCTCCCTCAGACATTCCCTCACCGCCGGGCAAGAAAGTGTTGACCGCGACAACGGGCTCCAGCTCTAGAGGATGCTCAGGGTCGTAGATGCTAAATTGATCATTGGAAGCACCCCAAGAGATGTTTGCGTCAGTATCCTTCCAGTCGCTGGGCAGAGTAAGATCAAATGTCTGGGAATACCACGTAATGACGAGGGTTGGCCCGGGAAATGCCGCGGCTGGTGCAGTCGGCGCAGCCACGAAGCAAGGATTTCCAGGAGCTGGATTGTTATAATCCACGGTGCATGTGAACGTCACGGAATCGGCCCGGGCGGAGGGCGAGACGAGGACGGCGACCATTAACAATGCCGGTAGGATCCATTTGTGCATTCTATTTTCTCCTTTGAGAACTCTCTTCTTGGGGCCCGACGGGAAGGGGCATGTATACAACCGGGTAATAGACTTTGCGACTATATGCCCTTTTCCTTTGGAATCAAGAGAAAAATCGAGTACTGGAAGTACCTAAAGTCGATATCGCCATGCTACCCCGCAACCCGCAAACGCCAATTCCTAACGTACTTCTTGCATTCAACGCTGGGCAAATGCACTAACAACCTCAATTGGTACTATGAGTCACACGTCCGGTTATCCAACCGGGGGCTAACCGCCTGAGGGCCGCACACCGAGTCGACGAAAAAGCTCTTGCCCCCCTCTTCGCACCAACCAACTTGCCGTCTAGACGGTCCAGAAGAGACGCTTACAGATGAAGCGGACCGTACTCAATCGCAATTATCGTCGGCTCGCGATTATGCAAGGTTCCCATCTAGCAGGTGGGCAGCGGGCCTCGCGGGCAACTGCCCACCTTACATAAATTTGAAGCAGTTCGGGATACGCAATCGACGCGCATGCTTCTGATTTCGGCGTCGTGAAGGCCGTTCGGCAAGAACTGTTCGAGTTCTTCAAGAGTCATCTGCGCTTTTCCTTGAGTAAATAATATTTACAGTGCAAGTGCTGGAACCCAATACGGTGCACTCTCGATGATGGCATGTATGACCACCGCTGCCGCTCCCGCGACCGCCGCTCCGATGGCTACTTTCTTAACAGTCTCCCCCGGATAGCAGTGACTCTTCTCTTTTATTCCACCGGGAATCCAGTGCCAATGGTCCTTGTCCTTCTCGCCTTTTTCACCGGGCTGCCTTTTTTGCCAGTCAACTTTGTCGCCTTTGTCGTTGACGTAGCGTTCACACGCATTTCGCCGTTTCCGTGACACGTTTCTTAGAAACCACACCAACTGTCCAGAGAGCATTCTTAACTTCTGGCTTGGATGGGCCGACGAGGGCATGTCGGGACACTACGACCAGATGAAAAATGACGTGGCGTTCCGCAAGGATGTCGTGAGCCTTTGTGGTGTGGGCTTCGATGTTCCAGCTTCATTGGCTTCAAATGAACCTAAAATCGAAGTTTCGGTTAAACGAGAAATCGCTGTAACTGTTTGAGTCCTTCGTCCCCGCTGTGTTTGGCGTGTCGGACGATATGAACCAAACACTCCGTGCGAAGGTAATCGGGAGACTCTGGGTCCGCCACCTTGGCGTGCGCTTGCAGAACCCCCGCGTCCTGTTTCATCGCTGCGTCAATCGCCTTCTCAATCACCGGGGGCCGGTTGTAAGACTTTCCGTCTTTATCTTTCTTCGTCAGTGGTCGGGTCATGTGACTCCTCGGCATGCCAGAAGCGATCCCTTTTCGCCGGTGCAGTCGCCCCCTGTGACCTTAATCGCAACGCCCGGAAGCTTCCGGAAAGGTGAATTGCGTTTTTTCGGTATTCTATCCCCTTGTTTATGTTGAATTTGCCCTCGCTTGCTCCCTGTCTAGGAGTTTATTTCTTTCTCAAGAGCGGCAAGCCGCTCCAAAACCCACCCAAACGCAGGTTGCTCGCCAAAAATCATCACGCCCATTTTCTTGTAATCCTGCTCGAGGGCTTCGACGCGGCTCTCATGTGGGACCAGCCGGAGAGTTGCCGGCCGCGCCAAGTCATAACGGGCCCAGCCCGAGGCGTAAAACGTCTCCTTGTGCTTCACGACTTGAGCCAGCAGCTCTCTGTCAGCTAGGGCTTCGTCTTTGATTTTTCCCTCGCCCATCATCGCTATGTCGTAGTAATGGCGCGAGTACCTGTCAGGCAGCGGTTTTTCGGCAGGCCGATGATATTCGGCGTGCAGGATTGTAGCCTTTTCCCAGAATGTGCGCTTCGCAACCAGCGCTGTAACCGAAACATCGCGATCCTGGACCACATTCGGAAATTCCTCACCGGCGAATGAGCGTATGGTGAATTGGTCATGCGGCACAAATTCCGCATGGGTTCCCAATTCAAGCACAACTCGCGGGTTGACATAGTCAAGGCCCCTCGTACCGGCAACCGGATATCTGAATTCCACGGTATTCGGATCGGTCTTGCTTACATCGAGGCCCCATGCGTCCCCTGCTCCGAGAATCTCCGCGCATTGCTGTCGGAAAGTACCGAGGAATTCGCCCGCGATATAGCTCCGGCATGTCCTCATCATCTCGTCGAGAATCGCGTTCCGCTTCGACTTTGAAATATTTTCCTTCCGCGGGTCCTTATCACCCGTGAAACCGAGCGCGACGTAGTCCACCGCAAGCTCGATGTCTTCCGAGAAGCGGTTTATGGCATGGAAGATTTTCGAGAGCGATGTTCCACCCTTGAAGAGAAGCCGCCCCTCGAATGCCTTGTTCAAAAAAAGCTGCTTGAGAACCCAGCAGACTCAGAAATCCTTCTCAATAATCGCTTCGGCCAGATTCCTGTGTGCAGCCGTCTCCGCGAAGAGTTCGGAGCGCTCGCGCGCGTCCATCGTCGCGACTTTGTTCACCCGCGCACCTCCGCGATTCGTTTCGCCACGTCGTGAACCCAATCCAAAGTGAACCGTGTATTCTTGACAAAGCGCCGTCTTTCCTGCGGAGAGAGTGCGGACCGCAATGTCTCGAGCTCCCTCTTTCCCACATTTTTCTCCCCAAGATGGCGCAGCGCCTGAATCACGAGGGCCTCTTTGCCTCCGAGCCCTGCCATCACTTTCGGCCCTGCATGCCTGAAATAAATGCTTCGACGGCCGATCTGAATTTCCTTCGTGGGACCGTCCGTCAGATAACTGATCTTGGATGGCACTTGCGTCGAGAGGCCAAGGAGATTGGCTGCCCACGCTCCTTGCGGCACGATTGTCCAGTGTTGCCGTCGCGCAATGGCGCGGGCCGCCTCGTCGATGTCGGGACTTAGTTTTCCGCCAAGTGCCGCGTTAAATTTCGGCGTATCGTAAAGACCTCGCCTGATACGGCGAATCTTCCCCTCAATCGCCAGCTTAGCGAGAGCCACATCGATCGTCGTACGGCTGGCAATATCCAGGAAATCCTTCGCCGAGAACACTTTGCCGGGCTCAAAACGATAGATCCTTCTAAGTATCTGATGTTGCATCGTTTGCATGGATTTTGGCGTCCCTTCGATTAAGAAAACACCACTCTTTTTTCTTAATGGCTGCAAGGGCTTTTTCGACTCCCTAGTGCGGCACCAAGCACTCCAATTCCTCTTTAGCTCTCGTTTTGAAAAATCGTACACTCATTCGACTGCGCCGCAAGTTTATTGCCAGCTTCCCCTGGACTTTTTGTACTGAGGGGCTCCCTTGTGGAGTGGGCTTTTAATTCGAGATTGTCCATTTCTGCTACGGCCGGCCAATGTTTATTCCACTTTTTGGACTGCTAACCGCTCGGCCAGACTATTCACCTGGCGATCTACCCACTCGCGGTCGTGCATCCGACTCAACACAAAAATGCTCTTCTTCGATAGATCTGCATTGTTACTGGTCTGCCAATCGCTTAGACTCTGTACTTCCTTATACCGTCACCCCACAGTAGCGGCTCATCTGATCGCCTTCATCGGCGATCAAAAGAGCCTGCTATTCCCAACAAGCACGGGCAGAGCACACAGCCATTCGAATGCGAGAAACCGCATGTTGTACCCGGTTCTCAAGAAAATGGGTGTTGCTCAGACTGGCTTCCACGGCTTCCGACGTTTCCGCGCAACTCATCTGCGAAAGCAGCAGGCACCGGAATCGCTTATCAAGTCGTGGTTGGGGCACAGTGCCAGGTCGTCTGTTACCGACTTGTACGACCGCTCCCAAGAGGACAGAGAATACCGCAAACAGGTCGCTGAACAGATGGGAGTTGGGTTCGAGATTCCCTCAATTGTTCCTTATGTTCCTAAACCTTCAGAAAGTGAGGTTGCTGTAGCCGCTTAGTTTTACGTGGTCGGGGCAAGGGATTTGAACCTTCGACCTCCTGGTCCCGAACCGTAGTTTCAAAAATCCTAAGTCGTTATGGTGGTGTCGCATAAGGACCAAAACCACTTTTCTTCGAACCTCTCAATTGAACCTAATTTAAACCTAACTATATCCTTAATGGTAGGGATCGAAAATACTGAGCACTGAAAAATCATGCTAAGGCATTTTCAGGAATTCTCATTGCGCCCTTTACAGGCCCTCGAAGTCTTGCATTGTTGCTGCACAAAATCAACGGCTCAGCACGCATCGCGCATCACAATTCCTACTTATTCCCTTTTTACTAAACAGCATTTGATTCCTGCGGGATCTTTAAAGACTCGGTCATCGCCATTATTGCCACAGTTCGGAGCAATACTGGAAAAGATGGGATTGCGAAAGTGAAGGAGCAAAGTCAGTGGTTCGCAAGGAACGCGAACATTTGGGGAGCGCCGGAGGACAGGCCGTTCCAAAGGATTTGAACGCCGATGGCAAAGAGGATGAAGGCGGATAGGCGCATAAGAATGCTAGTGCCGGACTTGCCAAGCACATGAGCGAGGCGTTCTGCCCTGCCGTAGCAAATCAGGACGAGGATGCAAAGTAAGAACATACCGAACAGTGCCGCCAGAAAATGGCGCGGGACACCGTGGATGAGGCCCGGGCCAGATGTGTGGCGCAAATGGGCTCCAAGTGTAATGGCGATGGAGATACAGCCAGGGCCTACGGTAATCGGTAAGGTGAACGGATAGAAAGCGTGATCGAGCGCGTCCTCCAATGTTGGGGGCTCTTCCGATTTGGCACTTGCGTCATCCTTCTGGTTGAGCAGGCTCCAGCCAGTTGCGGCCAACAGAATACCGCCTGCAATCTGGATAACGACCAGACTAATGCCGAAGAAATTGAGGATGGAGGTTCCAAAAAGGAGCGATACGGCGAGGATGACAAAACTGTAGCCGGCGACTTTGCGGGCTAAGATTTGTCTTGCAGACGGGGAATAAGCACGCGTAAGGGCAAGAAAAATTGGCGCGCAGCCAATGGGATTTACCACCGGGAAGAGGGTGGTGAAGGCGACTAGCATTACTCGAATAAAGTTCACTATGGCCATGGATCACTTCCTTGCTAATCGGTGCAGCCCGTTATCCGTTCGACTTACCCTCTTTGAGCAAACTCGCTGCGTCGACAGAGCCAAATATCTCAATTAGTTTGGCGATGACGCCCGTCCAGCCCGTCTGGTGACTTGCGCCGAGCCCGGCCCCATTCTCACCATGGAAGTATTCGTGAAAGAGAATGAGGTCTCTCCAATGTGGGTCGGTCTGAAACTTCTGCGTACCGCCGTAAACTGGCCTCCGTCCCGAGGAATCGCGCAAGAAGATGCTCTTAAGTCTTCTCGTGATCTCCTGCGTGACCTCGAACAAAGTCATCAGTCTTCCCGAGCCGGTGGGGCACTCCACACGGAAGTCGTCGCCGTAATACATGTAGAATTGCCACAGCGCCCGTATCACGAGCACATTTACAGGCATCCATACTGGACCACGCCAATTCGAATTGCCACCGAACGAGCCGGTATTGGACTCTGCGGGCGCATAGTCAACTCGGTATTCCTGGTCGCCAACCTTCACGGCATAAGGATGTTCTGCGTGAAAACGAGAAATTGCGCGGAGCCCAAATGGCGAAAGAAATTCGTTTTCATCAAGCACACGGGAAAGCACTCGCCGGAGCCGCTTCTCGTTCACCAAGGCTATGAGACCGCGTTGATTCACACCAAGGTGGTCTGCACCCAGGTGATGGAGTGTGGCCTGCAAGTCGGGCATCTGCTGTAGTCTCAGATTAAAAAGCTCCATAACGCCGGGAACCTTTCCCCGCATCCAGGGTTCAATGACGGTGGTGGCGCAGAGCGGAATCAATCCCACCATGGAGCGGACTTTCAGTCTCTCCGCGCGACCATCGGGCAAGCGAAGAACGTCATAGAAGAACCCATCCTCCTCGTCCCACATCCCGTCATTACGCGCCAAATTCATAGCCCGGGCGATCCAGCAGAACTGATCCAGGAACCGGGCAGCTAAATCTCCGAAGTACGGGTCATAGCTCGCCAGTTCTGCACTGATTTCCAGCATGTTTTGACAAAACAGCGCTACCCATGCCGTGCCATCGGCTTGTTCCAGATGTCCCCCCGTGGGCAGCGGTGCGCTGCGGTCAAAAACACCGATATTGTCCAGGCCGAGGAACCCTCCTTCGAACAGGTTCTTACCTTCAAGATCTTTCTGATTGATCCACCAGTCGAAGTTCGACGCAAGCTTGCCGAAGCAGCTTTTTAGGAAATCCAGATCGGCTCTGTCATGTACAGCGTGTTCGAGGCGGTATAAAAAGATGGCCGCCCACGCATGAACGGGAGGATTCACATCACTGAAGTTCCACTCGTATGCCGGGAGCTGACCGGTAGGATGCTGGTAAAGCTGCTGCAGTAATAGCTTGAGTTGTTGTTTTGCAAAAGTCGGATCGACAGTGGTGAGTGCGAGCGTATGAAAGGCGAGGTCCCATGCGGCATACCAGGGATACTCCCACTTGTCAGGCATCGAGATTACCTGCTCGTTGACCATGTGGAACCATTGAGAGTTGCGCGCGGGACGGGCGCCCGGTCCCATGGGATCAGTACCGTGCTCCCCGAGCCATGTCTTCAGGTCAAAGTTGAAAAACTGCTTGTTCCACAACATCCCTGACAGCGCCTGACGCATGACGAGTGCTTCATCCTCAGAAATGGCCTTAGGCGTGATGCTCCGGTAGTAATCATTCGCCTCATCTCTCCTCTTTTGGAGAGTGTCGTTGAAACCCTCAAAAGGCTTCGGCAACGCCGACGGTTTCAGATCACTGAGACGTAAACGTACGGTCGCGGTCTGGCGGCCATCCAAATGGAGATTGTAGTGCGCGGCAACCTTG
Source organism: Candidatus Acidiferrales bacterium (assembly GCA_963842585.1). Lineage (GTDB taxonomy): Bacteria > Acidobacteriota > Terriglobia > Acidiferrales > UBA7541 > Acidiferrum. The sequence continues at coordinate 470,302 of CAWJHG010000002.1, read as the reverse complement.
GTCCCCAGGTTGTTTGGGTTTACCTTATCTTGCTGGCACAGGACGAGGTAGTTGTTGATTCCGTCTTTGACGAATGGCGAGCTATTAGGCGACCCGAAAATTCGCTCGTTGTTTGTCTCATTCTCAGTAAAGAGCAGGGGAATCGAAGCGTCGCAATACAGATACCGCTCTCCAAGGCTAAGTTGCGATGCCTGGACAGCAGCGAAATTGCCGGGAGTTTTAATCAACTTCAGCTGCGGTTTTGGAGTACCTATCCCAAAGCTCCAGGTATTCCGAAACCACAGTGTTGGAAGGAGATGAAGTGTAGCTGGATCGCTACCTTGATTGATTACTGTGATCTGTATCAGAATGTCTTCGGGCGATTGCTTAGCGTACTCGACGTAGACGTCGAAATACCGGTCTTCATCGAAGATTCCTGTATCAAGTAACTCATACTCGAATTCCAGGCGGCTTCGCCGCTTGTTCGTCTCAACAAGGTCGGTGTATGGATATGCTGCCTGCGGGTACTTATACAAATACTTCATGTACGAATGGGTCGGCGTGTTATCGAGGTAGAAATAATACTCCTTGACGTCCTCTCCGTGGTTGCCTTCACCATTCGATAATCCAAACATCCGTTCCTTCAGGATAGGATCGCGTCCATTCCAGAGTGCAATCGCGAAACATTGGAGTTGTTTGTCGTCACTGATGCCAGCTATACCATCTTCCCCCCACCGGTAAGTGCGAGACCTTGCGTGATCGTGGGTGAAGTAATTCCACGCATCACCGTTCTGGCTATAGTCCTCGCGAACAGTGCCCCACTGCCGCTCGCTCAGGTAAGGTCCCCATTTCCTCCAGGGAACGCCTCCCTCGTTCGCTTCGTTGAGACGCAACTGTTCACTGCAGGGTGTGGCGGATTTGTCTTTAGTGTTCATACTCACATTCTAGGGAAACGTTCATCGAGGGTGACCAATGACGGTGGCAGCGAACGGCGAAGGCGCAATCTCGGTTCCAATTGGCTGGAGCGCCTGTGCGACGTTGGTTTCCAGAAGCTTGATGGTTACAAGTAAATTGATGATTGGATCGATCACCATTAGCGTTTCTCTTGCTTTGCTAGTTCTTCGACCAGAATAGGAATCCCCAGATTGAACGCTTGCATCCCTACGCTAACACAGAGCTTCAAGACCTCCATGATTTCAACCGTGGTAGCGCCGGCTTTTAAGGCGTTCTGGATGTGGCGACGAGTTCCCGGCGCATACATATGCGTGAACGAAGCGTCAAAGGCGATGCTCATCAGCTCGATTTCTTTCGCTGACATAACTCCCGACCCATAAATTCCGCCCCCCATGACCATGAATTCATCGGTCCATTGGGGATCGAGTTCCAGGAACGGATTCCATGCGTCATTCCACTGTCCGATTGTCTTCATTTTGTCGATTGCGGGCGTCACCGAAGTTGCTTTCTTGATGGGCTGGATGCCTGCTCTCATGGACTCGTCGAGGAGAATGGGAGCACCTAAACTGCAGGAGTGTAAGGCCATAACTGCGGCGCATTTCAAAACCAGAACAACTTCGTCTCGCGTAGCCCCTGCAGCTAGTGCCCTCTGGATGTGGCGGCGTGTACCATCCGCGTTCAGATTCGTGCAAGCTGCATTGAGCCCAACACAGACAAGCTCGATGAATTTCTCTGAGAGAACCGCACTCTTCCAGGGATTGACGCTCACTTTTACGCACGCCTCTGCCCACACGGGGTCCCATTCGCGAAGTTGATTCACGACCGAATCGTTCCACGGGCCATCACTGCGATTGCTCACTCGGGCCCTCCTCTGCTTCCAAATTGTTCATCAATGATCGCCCGCAGATGTGCCAGCGTCTCCTCTGAGGGAGACTTGAAATCTTCCATCTCGTACACCCGCCCCAAGTATGAATACTTGCTTTCACCAAAACGGTGATACGGGAGGAGTTCGTAGCCGATGACGTTTTTGTATGGCTTAATGAACGCGAGAACTGAACGGATATGGGCCTCGTCATCATTTACGCCTGGAATCAGGGGGGTGCGAGCAATGAATTTGGTGTTGGGGAAGGCCTCGTAGGCATTCTTAAAGTTCTCCAAGACCCTTGAATTATCCACGCCAGTCCATTTCTTGTGACGGATGGGGTCGGTCAGCTTGTGGTCGTGGAGCATGGTGTCGACGTGAGGAAGAACCTGCTCTACAAAACGCCAGGGCACATTGCAGGCGGTTTCGATTGCGGTGTTGATGCCGCGTTCGTGCGCCCCCTTCAGGAGGGCCGCTGCAAATTCCGGTTGCAGTAAGCACTCACCGCCACTCAGAGTGATTCCGCCGTCTGATTCACGGTAGAAGCTGCTGTCCTGCTCCACCTCGTCGAGCACCTGATCGACGGTCATCTCTTGGCCAAAAACGTAGATCGCGCCGGTGGGACAAATGGCGGCACAGTCCGGGCTGCTTTCGTTGGCTAAATCCCAATTGACCTGTATCTTGTCATCCGGACCGTCGAGGACGTAAAACGCACCTTCCGGGAAAGGTGGTTTCAGGCAATAGCCGCATTGCTTCTTGCCGATGCATTTCTTGCTGTCATAGGCAAGTTCAGGACTGGGATGAATGCTTTCTGGATTGCTGCACCACTTGCAGCGCAACGAACATCCTTTAAGAAACACCGTGGTGCGCATGCCGGGACCATCGTGCGTACAGAAGTGCTGGATATTCAGGACCAGGCCGTTGGGATTCAGAGGATCGATGGGGCGCATGTTGGTGTCCTCAATCTCCCAAGCAGATGCCAAGTGATCGCGCCGTCTGCAAAAACAGACTGTCGGGCGGAACGGTTCGCACTTTATTGATGGCCTCGTTCAGTGGAACGAATCTTAAGTCGGGCGGATGGAATGAAATCATCACGCCGTTCTGTTTTTCAGCGATGGCGCGAACAGCCGCAGCACCATATCCCATGCCCAGTTGACGGTCGACGGCGGATGGAGTGCCGCCCTTGACCAGATGACCAAGGACAAGAGGATAAGTTTCGTGATTGGTGAGACGCTGAAGTTCCAGAGCAACCGACTCGGCGGCTTCTCCGGAGCGATGAATAACGTGGCCACCCTGTGCCCCGGTAGCGAGTGGTGAAAGCGAGGCGCGCAAGGACTGCTCTGTGGCAGCTGTGGCAGACGGTGGCTTGGCCAAAGGCTGCGCACCTTCCGACACAATCACGAGGCCATACGATTGGCCGGATTTGAGTTTCTCGTTCAACCTCGCCGCGACTTTGCGCATGTCGAAGTGAATCTCAGGGAGGAGAACGGCGTCAGCGCCGACGGCGATAGCGGATTGCAGGGCCAACCAACCGGTATGCTCACCGAGGACCTCGACGACGCCGATTTTTCTGCTCGACTGAGCGGCATTCCGCGCACTGTCGAGCAGGTTCACCGAGGTGCTCAGGGTGGTGTTGAACCCAAAGGAAAGATCGGTGGCGGCGACATCATTTTCCACCGAGGCAGGCACGCACACGCTGTACAGACCTCTTCGATGCAGGCGGAACAACACGCTTAGAGAGCGAAGTCCTACCACGGATATGACCGCTGTGATGCCCAGATCGGTGATTTTCCGCAGCAAGTCATCCGAGCGATCCATCTCTTCCACTTGATTCTCTGAGTTGATGGTGCGGACACGAAATGGATCGGAATGCTTACCTGAACCGAGCAGGGAAGATCCCCCAGCCGCAATCGCGTCGGGTGCTTCAGAGTCAATCATCGCAATTCCGCCATCCGGGTAGCGATCGGGAAAGAGCAAACCATCGAACCCATCGCGAATGCCGACGACTTCCCAGCCGAGGCTGGCCGCAGCACGGGCGACACCCGATATAACGGAACTCAGGCCAGGTAAGTAGTCTCCGCCGTGGTTAATCGCGATTTTGGTCGTTTTGCTCAAGGTGACGACTCGTGTGAGGATCCGTGCGTTTCCTCAGGCGTGTGCCTTTTTCTTTGTGTCTTCCATGCGCTTGCGAACGATCGGGCGCAGGTCCTCGCCGAAACCGGTCATCAATCCACCGTCCACGGCCACCAGTTGCCCGGTAATGATGCTGGCGCGGTCGCTCGCCAGGAACGAAGCGGCCTCACCAATTTCTTCGGGCGTGCACATCCGCCCGAGAGGTATCAGACGTTTCGTGACTGTTTCGCGAAACTCCTGCGTGGTGCCCTGCTCCATCAATGGTGTCAGTACGCCACCGGGACAGATCGCGTTTACTGTGATGTGATGGTCGGCCAGTTCCCACGCCAGGTGGTTGGTTAATCCGGTAACACCGTGCTTCGAGACAGTGTAGTCCACACTTCCAAAAAAGGTCATGCGGAGACCTGCCGTTGATGAAATGTTGATGATCCGGCCGTTGTTCTTCGCGATCATTGTGGGTAATACGGCCTTGATCCCCAGGAACACGCCCTTCAGATTGATGCTCAGGACTTTGTCCCACTGCTCTTCGGACATCTCGTGGACCAGGGTTGGCCTGGCCTCGATCCCGGCGTTGTTGACCAAGATGTCCACCGTACCAAAGGCCTTGATGGCTTGATCCACCATCGCGGCCCAGTGGGCTGCCTTGCTGACGTCCGCGCCGACACCGATGGCCTTGCCCCCGGCGGCTTCGACCTTCTGGACGGTCTCGGCGCACGAATCGGCAGTCAATCCATTCACCACGACGTTTGCACCTTCCCGTCCGAAAACGGTCGCGATTCCCTCGCCAATTCCTCGCGCCGACCCCGTGATGATCGCTGTTTTTCCTTTCAGTTCCATAGTGTCTCCTCTGTATGACTAAGTCGTATGAACTCTGTTGCTGTCGAATGCAGATTGCTTCTCGTCCCGTGCGGCCGGGGTTTCATCGGACGCATTTGAGAAACGCAGCCAGGCCAAACTGGCAATCATCGCCGCAAGGATGATGGTTACCGCGCAGAGAATGATTCCTACGATGAGGTTGGAGTCATTGGGAAAGTTGGTGAGAGCTACCACCATGGCAGCGGAGATGCCACGTACGAGGGTTTGCAAAGCGAGGTCTGATCTGCGGATCTTGCGTGGACCGCCTAAAGCAAAGCCGCTCCAGAAGGCAATGGCAACGAATGCCACACAAGTGAAAAGCAGGCGCCACCCAAATGCTCCTCGCATCTGGTCAAAGTGAATAAAGATAAACAGACCGATCGCTAGAACCAGCACCACGGAGGAGAACCTATCGAGCGTTTCCCAGACTCTTCTTGCAAAGCCGCTCCAAAGCGCATGAATGAAGAAACCCACAAAAAGCGGCAAGAGCAAGAAGAGCAGGAGAGGTGAGGCGATCTTCACTGGATTAACGGTCACGCCATCAAGCAAACGCGGCAGCAGGAGGGGCATGTAGAACACAGTGACAACCTGCAAACCGATCATGGTGGCCAGAGTGTAGGCCGGATCGCCCTTGGCAAGCTGAGAAGCCTTGGTGACGCCCGGATCGCCACCCGAAGCGGCAAGCAGGATGATTCCCATGGAATAAGCGGGGGCCGGATGAAACAGTCGTGTCAGAAGGTAGGCCGCCAGCGGAACGATCACGAAGTTGGCAACAAAGGCCTTGAGCGTGAGTCGGATGTCACGAAATGGCGAGATGACCTCGCCCAGGGAGAGTCGCATGCCAAAGGCGAGCATATTGCTGACCATGAACACCAACATGGCGATTTCGGCGATTTGCGGTAACCGATCCATTTCACCTCTGGGTCAGACAGGCCATACTAGGTGTTCTCCGCCTCGGGCGATGATTTCTGCCAACTGCCTTGGCACCAGATGCACGAAACACGCCTTCCGTGAAGAAATCAATCGCGTTTTGACTTCTTTTCAGCAGCCAGTGAGGCAAGGCTAATTCCTACTTCCGCTTCGGCCTGCAACCAATCGTCTATGTCATTGCCGTGAGTGCGGCCGCGTTGCTCGTAGATTTCATAGGCACGCTGGCAAATCAATTCGAAGAGATTGGTTATCTCCGGTTCAGTTCCCGCCGCTTGTTTCATGCTTGGAGATTCTGCAAGTTTTCCATCCATTTCGGTACATCTCCTGTTGCAACTTGGTGTGTTTAGACGTGCTCTTCGGTCCGCGCGATGATCTCCGCCTGCTGCATTGGCGACAGATCAACAAAGTAAGCGGAGTAACCGGCAATCCTCACGATCAGGTTGCGATACTTGTCTGGCTCTTTCTGTGCTGCCAGTAACGTTTCCTTGTTAATGATGTTGAACTGCACATGCCAGAGCTTGAGGCTGCACCAGGTACGGATGACCTGCATCAAGCGGCGCGTACCATCTTCGCCTGCGACGTTGGCTGGATTGAATTTCAGGTTGATCAGCTCGCCGCCTTTTTCCCGGTAGCTGATGTTTCTCGCGTGCGACATGGACGTAAGTGCAACCGTCGGCCCCTTCATGTCCATACCGTGAGAAGCGGAGATGCCCTCGGAAAGATACTCGCTGGCGGGACGCCCATTGGGCGTCGCCCACGTCACCTTGCCCAACGGCACATGAAACGTAATCGGAATTTGACGCAGCAGAAAAACCTGATTGTGCGGCTTCGGATGTTTGTGCAGAAAGTCGAGAAGGAATTGATCGATCTGCCAACCGATATTGTCTACCCAATCGATGCCGTTGCCGTACTTCGGGGCATTCAGACACATCTGCCGGATTGCCTCGTGTCCCTCCCAGTTCGCTTCTATGGCAACCAGCAGTTGGTCCCAGGTGAGGTGCTTGGTATCGAAGATGAGGTGCTTGACCGCTGCCAAACTGTCGATGGCGGTTGCTTTGCCGATTGCCTCAAAGGTGCTGTGGTCGATGCTGCCCTCGAAGTATTCGCCGTGGGTGTGAAGATCGCGGCATTCCTTCATTGCGAGATCGTGCAACATCGAAGTGGCCGGCGCTGCGAAGTAGTCCGGCTTGATTTGCATGGCAACATACTGTTGAACCAATGCATGCTTGCCCAGATGTTCCAACTGCTTACAGAATGCGTTCCACACCTGCTCGAAACTGGCCCACGAGCGGGGGTCACCGGTCTTTAGACCGAATTGAATGTCGTGCAGAACCTTGAGTTTGCCATTCCGGAAGGTCAGCTCGACGGCAGAGCCGTAGTTTATGCCTCCGCCCCCAGTCACATTCGTTTCCCGGTTGGGTAGCCGGTTCTCGCAACATCCTGAGATGTTCCAGTCCAGGGCTTCCTTCAGATCCGCGCCATTTGCGAGATAGAAAGGAATGACCATCTCGTCGTTGAGCAACTTGGGAAAGCCCTTGCCGTCTTTGATCACCTCAGCCACGTGGTGCAGGAGCTGGTCCGGTGTGTTGGCATGAATACGGATGCAGGGTTCAGGAACCGTAACCTGCAAGGAGCGGGTCGAATCGAGAATCAGGTACGTCAGTTCGTTGGTCGCGTCGCGGCCCTCACGAGTCTGGCCCGCCAGGCACACATCTTCAAATTTGGAAAAACCCTCCGTGCCAGCGGCAGTGACCGGATTCAGCTTGATCTCCACGCACTGGAACATGCTCAGCCACAAACAATGCAGCAACTCGGTTGCGGACTCTTTCGTTAGCCGCCCTTCGGCGACGTCCTTCTGGTAGTAAGGCAACAAGTACTGGTCCATACGACCTTGCCCCATCGCGCTGCTCGTCTGCTCAACACGATTAAACATCTGCCCCCACCATTCGGCCTGCAGAGCTTCATAAAAGGTTCTCGCTGGATTTTCGGGCACCCAACTGCAGATCTCAGCGATCTGCTGCAGTTCTTTTTTTCGCTTCTCGTCCTTCTCCTTCGCGGCGAGTTCGCTCGCCAGCGCCGCGTAGCGCTTCGACCAGGCCGTCATCGCATCGCAGGTCATTACCACGGCGTCGAGGAATGGCTTTTTGTAGATGACGTCCTGTGGTTCCGTGAGGGCAGCCAATTTGCTCTGGGCTTCCTCTCGAATACCCTTGACCCCGCGGGTCAGGATCTTCGAGAAATCGGGCGTCCAGTTTTGCGAATGCCTCATGGGGGAAGAGGCCAGGATCACGCAGGTACCCATAATGATGTTCTTCGGATCGGGCCCCATCAGCATGAATCGGGTATCTTCCGGCATGTGGCGTAAGAAATTTGTGGCGTAGTCTTTTCCTGCCCAATACGGCGTGAGCACTTCATCGATGATCTTTGCGTCCTCGTCTGTGACCACAACCTCGCCTGGCTTGCCCTTGTTCTTGCGGAACATCTCGACTCCCGCGGGCATAACAGCTCCGTCCAGCTCCGGATAGACGAGTCCCCAACGGCCCAGCCACGTATTGGGTCTGCCGACGATCAATTCATCGGGGAAAATCGCAATGGGGGCCCTTTCGGCAACGAGCTTTAGCGCCTTTGCCCACCGGAGCACCACAGGCTCGCCTTCTGTCTGCTTGAATGACTCGGTGAACAACACTGCCCGCTCGAGGCTGACCCGTGGCGGACCATAGGAACGTATCGCATCAAATAGCCGGAGAACCCGGTCACTAGCGGTTCCATGCACGACTTTTGCTCCATCACGGATAGCTTGTTCCTGTGCCGAAAGTGAATTTATCGGCGGGACGGCGGCGGGCGTGCTCATGTTGCCTCCTCCAGATGGCGGGGCCAATGGGGTAACTGGCAGGACAGTATGGCCATGCCGCCTCTGCTTGACTATGCAGAATTCAACAGCCGCAGGTTTTGACCGCCCAGAATCCTCCCTTGCCCCGCGGGGTATTGCTGAGATACCATTGGCTCAAATCGAACCCGCTAGTCTCCCGCCCGAGATCAGGTTTCGTAACCTCAACCGAACTAACATGGAATTGACGGAGTAAAGGCATTGTGACCTCTCCCGCTCTTACAACAGCGCAGATAGTCCACCCTTGTCCCGGTTCCCCTGCCCCCATAGGGCGCAGAACTTGTCAAGTTGTGAGGCTTGCCGCAGGCGCGATCATTCACGTAGATACGAATGATTTCGAGGAATTCCGACACTTCACACTGGGTTGGAACATAGAACACCAATTGATCGGCGCCAAGAAGACGCACATCAAGATGGCGTCGGTTATGACCAAGAACATGCAACTTGCGCGGGTACAGCACTTGAATGGCTATAGCTCCCAAGGGGAAGGTCCAAAAGGAATGGTAAGTATCGCAGTACCGCTTGATGAGGCACGTCCCATGATTCATCGCGGCCAGGGTATAGATCCGATGGAGATGATCCTGCACCACAGCGGCGAGGCTTATGAACTGACAAACCGTAATGGAGCAGACCACCTACTCGCAACATTCGCGTTAGCTAGATTTGAGAAATATGCGGATGACATCTGGCACGAACCCCGCTACTGGCAACGAAACTCGTCTAGATTTCGATTCCCAAACAGCGTACAGCGACTGCTGTGCATCAGGGAATGTCACAGGGTTTTAAGTGATGTTCAAAAGCAGCCAATTTTCCTGCAGAGCGCGCATAATGCGGCTCTCTTGGAGGACAGGCTACTCGAAACTGTGTTGTTGCAATGCCACGTCAGCCCCCGGGTCGAAAATGATCGAAATCGGCACCGACTGGCAAGGCGCGCATATCGACATATGTTGGACAACATCGAAGAGATGCCGTCCATCCACCAGTTATGCTCCATTACTGGAGCTAGTTACATGACTCTCGAGCGCGGCTTTCGGGAGATGTATGGAATGGCCCCCCAGAAACAGATTAAGGAGTTACGACTTTCTCGTGCTCGACGAGAATTACTGCATCCCACATCGTTAACGACAGTTACGGATGTTGCGTTACACTGGGGTTTTTTTGAGCTTGGGCGTTTTTCCGCCAACTATCGAATTCGCTTCGGCGAAACTCCCAGCGAGACGCTACGAAAAGCCCGAAAAGAACCTTGGCTCACGCCCGAACAAAATGGCCAATTTTCAACTGAATGGAGCTTCTAGAAGGATCTCACCCTAGTGGCGCATCCAGTGCAAGACTCCAGCGCTCCACCGGTCCGACAACGATCCCTCTTCACATCGACCGTTTCCGTTGCAGCCAGCCACACTCAGGTTCTCCTAAATAAGTTCAGGGCACACCCATAGGGGTTTGCTGCCAGGCCTGATGAAAACTGCATAGCGCCCTCAGCGCACCGACATCATAATGCCGTTCCGCAGGGGCAGGTAGTTCCCGCCAGCAGTAATGTGTGCGGGATCGTTTCATGCTTCCTGCCGTACCGAATTGCAAGATCTCCTCTTCTGGAGTCGCGCTTGAATGCTCCATCCATGATCCTGGCTGTACTGTTCCTGTCTCTGCAGCTGCTCGCGCGCGAACACACCGACATCGACCTGACAAAGAACGGAGATCGAGTCGCTGGCCAAAACGGGAAACTCTGCCACGGTGCAGGTGCCGAGGAGAACCATGGGTGAAGAGCTGCAGGTTGTTTATCTCGCCAGACATGGTGAAACGGCCTGGAGCCTTACCGGCCAGCATACCGGCCGCACGGATCTGCCCTTGACCGAACGCGGCGAGCGGGTCGCGGTGCGTTTAAAAGAGCGCTTGGCCGGATTGAGCTTCGCCAAGGTGTTCACGAGCCCCTTGCAGCGTGCTCAGAAAACCTGTGAACTAGCCGGCTTCTCAAAGGCCGCGGAGATTGATCCGGATCTGGTGGAGTGGAATTACGGCGACTATGAGGGGCGCCGCTCCGTTGAGATTCACTCCGAGCGCCCGGACTGGAACCTATTTCGAGATGGCTGTCCGGGCGGCGAATCTCCGCTTGATGTCAGTGAGCGTGCCAAGAGAGTCGTAGAGCGCGTGAAGACGATTCAGGGCAACGTACTAATTTTCTCCAGCGGCCATTTCCTCCGTGTCGTAGCCGCCAGTTGGGTGGGAATTGCCCCCTCGATCAATAGCCGTTTTTTTATGCTAAGCACCGCCAGTCTGAGTGCCGTTGGCTACGAAGAGAGTTTGTCTCGCCCTGTGATTCGTCTTTGGAATGATACGCAGCATTACGAGAAGGAATTAAATCAGAGTACTGCCCACAAAGCCGGTTGACATAACAGGTAGAGACGAATGGTGACGAAGGCAAACAAAGCACAGTCAGTGAAGAAAACTGCCTATCCCGTGGTTTTCTTGGTGGATGTCGACGATACGCTGCTCGACAACGATCGCATTCAAAAGGATCTCCAGCGGCATCTGGAATCGGAATACGGTCAGGCCTGTCGCGAACGCTATTGGGTCATCCAAGAAGAGCTGATGAGGAAGCTCGGGTACCGTGATTATATCGGCGCTCTTCAACAGTATCGGGTGGAGCATCCCCATGAGGTGCATCTCCTGGCGATGTCGTCTTACCTGCTCGATTATTCTTTTGGCGACCGCCTGTACCCGAAAGCGCTCGAGGTTCTGGCACGTCTTCGGACCTGGGGGCAGACCGTAATTCTCTCCGACGGCGACGTGGTATTCCAGCCCCGAAAAGTGGAACGCTCTGGTATTTCCGCTGCTGTGAACGGAGAGGTGCTGATCTACATTCACAAGGAAGAAGCACTGGAGGATGTCCGGCGTCGCTATCCTGCGGATCACTACGTTCTGATCGATGATAAATTGCGGATCTTGAGCGCTGTCAAGAAATCCTGGGGCGCTCAGGTCACGACGGTCTGGCCACGCCAGGGTAATTTCGCAAATGATCCCCAAATTGTGGCCGCCTTCCCCGCGGCAGATCTGACCATCGAGCACATCGGCGACATTCTGGATCACGACTTCGCAGATTTCATGGAGGATTCACAGTCTGCAGTTTCCTCCACTTTAGATTCAAAACACTTCGAGGTGAAATGATGAGAGCGACGCAATTGCTGCACAACCTGGGCCAGAGCATCTGGCTCGACAACATCACCCGTGACCTGCTGAACACGGGCAAACTGCAGAATTATATCGACGAATTTTCGGTTACGGGCCTCACATCGAACCCCACGATTTTCGATCACGCCATCAAAAATAGTGCCAGTTACGATCCCGCCATCCGGCAGGAGCTCGCGAAGGGCAAATCCGGAGAAGCCCTTTTCTTTGACTTGGCCATCGATGACCTGAGCCGTGCCGCCGATATTTTCCGGCCCATCTACGATCGTTCCAACGGCGTGGATGGCTGGGTTTCTCTGGAAGTGTCTCCATTGCTTGCGTATGAAACAGCGACGACCCTGGCGGCTGCAAAGGAACTGTTTGCTCGAGCTGCGCGCCCCAATTTGTTCATCAAGATTCCGGGCACGAAAGAAGGCCTGCCCGCTATTGAAGAGGCAATCTTTTCCGGGATTTCCGTGAACGTCACGCTATTGTTCAATCGTGAGCACTACCTGGCTGCGGCAGAAGCGTTTCTGCGTGGCATTGAACGGCGCATGGACGCCGGCCTGAACCCAAATGTCGGCTCAGTCGCTTCGGTGTTCATCAGCCGCTGGGATGCGGCGGTAGCGGGCAAAGTTCCGGACGAGCTGACCAACCGCCTCGGTATTGCTATAGCCGGCCGGATCTACAAAGCGGCCCGAACACTGCTTGGTTCTCCTCGTTGGCAGCGCATCTACAACGCTGGTGCCCGGCCACAACGACTGCTCTGGGCCAGCACCGGCACCAAAGATCCGAAAGCATCGGACGTTCTCTATATCAAGGCGCTTGCAGCACCCTTCACCATCAACACCATGCCTGAAGCCACACTGAATGCTCTCGCTGCGCATACGGAACTCGGATCCATCATGCCTGCCGACGGCGGGGACTGCGAAGAAGTGTTGCGAGAATTCGCAAAAGCTGGCATCGACATTGATGCCCTTGCCGCGCAACTTCAGGACGAAGGCGCCAAGTCGTTTGTAAAATCATGGAACGAGTTGATGGGTGTAATCGAGTCAAAATCGGCTGTCCTCAAGAAGGCCGCCGGATAACAGAGGCTCATTCACACAAAAGTCGGACGGAAAGGAATACAGCAAATGAAAGTCCTCGTGATTGATATTGGCGGAACCCATGTAAAGATCCTTGCCACCGGCCAGAAAGAGCGGCGGGAATTCGAGTCTGGCAAGAAGATGACACCGAGAGAAATGGTCGACGGCGTAAAAGAACTTGCCAAGGACTGGGAATACGACGTAATCGCCATGGGTTATCCGGGCCTGGTGGCCAACGGAAAGCCGACACTTGAGCCTCACAATTTGGGACAGGGATGGGTCGGATTCGACTTCAAAAAAGCATTCGGTTGTCCCGTGAAAATCATGAATGACGCTGCCATGCAGGCGCTTGGCAGCTACAAGAGTGGAACGATGCTTTTCCTGGGTTTCGGAACCGGACTTGGATCCGCGATCGTCGCTGACGGCACTGTGGTTCCTATGGAATTGGGCCATCTCTCTTACCGGAACGGAACGTACGAAGACTACGTCGGCATTCGAGGTTTGAAAAAACATGGAAAGAAAAAGTGGCGTCGCCACGTAGCGTTTGGCATTGCCCGTTTGAGTGAAGCGTTACACCCTTCCGACATCGTTCTGGGGGGCGGAAACACCAAGAAACTAAAAAAGGTGCCCAGCGGTTGTCGCATGGGGGACAACGCGAATGCGTTTGTTGGCGGATTCCGGATATGGGAAGAACACAGTTCTGAGAAAGCCCGAAAGCAAAGCAAATAGAACAGTTCTCGGAAGTATTGAGTCGAAGGAGCACGAAAAATGGCAGCGACTGTGGCACGAATCACGAAAACGAAGGCAATTCCGCCATTGGGCAGACGCAAGGCGTGGATCGCTCTCAAAGAGCATCACAGGCAGGTTCAGCCCTTGCACCTGCGCGAGCTTTTCAAGGACGACCCGAAACGTGGCGAAACGTTTGTACTTGAAGATGTGGGCCTTTATCTTGATTACTCGAAGAACCGTATTACCAGCAGAACTCTGAAGTTGTTGGTCGAACTTGCGACGGAGTCCGGGCTCCAAACCCGGATCGAAGCCATGTTCCGCGGTGACAAAATCAACATCACGGAGAACCGTGCTGTACTCCATGTGGCACTACGCGCGCCGAAGGATGAATCGATTCTGGTGGACGGCAAGAATGTGGTCCCGGACGTGCATGCAGTGCTCGATAAAATGTCGACGTTCTGCGATCGCGTCCGCAGCGGCGAATGGAGGGGGCACACCGGCAAACGGATCCGCAATGTGATCAACATCGGCATCGGTGGTTCCGACCTCGGCCCGGTAATGGCGTATGAGGCGATGAAGCACTACAGCGAGCGCAGCATGACCTTCCGCTTTGTTTCGAATGTAGACAGCACTGATTTCGCGGAAGCAGTGCTCGATCTGGATCCTGCCGAAACGCTTTTCATCGTCTCCTCGAAGACGTTTACGACGCTGGAGACCATGACGAACGCTCATACAGCCCGCGACTGGTTCCTCAAGACGAGCGGGGCCGATGAAAAAGCAATTGCAGCACATTTCGTTGCCGTCAGCACAAATGCCGCGGAAGTCTCCAAGTTCGGCATCGATACGGCGAACATGTTTGGGTTTTGGGATTGGGTCGGCGGCCGTTACTCGATGGACTCGGCGATCGGTCTCTCAACGATGCTCGCCGTTGGCCCGGAGAATTTCCGTGCCATGCTGAGTGGCTTCCACCAGATGGACAAGCACTTCCGCTCAGCGCCTTTCGAACGCAATTTGCCAGTTCTGTTGGGCCTGCTCTCTGTCTGGTACAACAACTTTTTCGGTGCGCAGACCGTCGCGGTTCTTCCCTACGAGCAGTATCTCAAACGCTTTCCGGCCTATTTGCAGCAACTCACAATGGAGAGCAATGGGAAGCACGTCACGCTCGAAGGAAAAGCGGTTCGCTACGAAACCGGTCCTATCTACTGGGGTGAGCCCGGCACGAATGGCCAGCATTCTTTCTACCAACTGATCCACCAGGGAACTCGGCTCATTCCGTGTGACTTTATTGCCTTCGGCAAAGCTCTGAACCCGCTAGGTCGCCATCACGACATGCTCCTGGCAAACGTGTGTGCCCAAACCGAGGCACTCGCCTTCGGCAAGACGACTGAGCAGGTCAAGGCGGAAGGTACACCTGACGCGTTGATCCCGCATCGCGTGTTCGAAGGGAACCGGCCTTCTAACACGATCCTGCTGGAACGCCTGACCCCCGAAGCGCTCGGGAAACTCGTCGCTCTCTATGAACATTCCGTCTTCACGCAGGGCGCCATTTGGGGCATCGACTCCTTCGATCAATGGGGTGTCGAGCTTGGGAAAGTGCTTGCACAACGCATTATTCCAGAACTCGAAAGCGCTTCAGAGCCAAAGCTGGCGCACGACAGCTCAACGAATACCCTGATCCG
The DNA here is from genome assembly GCA_963842585.1 of Candidatus Acidiferrales bacterium. Classification (GTDB taxonomy): domain Bacteria; phylum Acidobacteriota; class Terriglobia; order Acidiferrales; family UBA7541; genus Acidiferrum. The sequence goes on along the minus strand of CAWJHG010000002.1, from coordinate 455,047 downwards.
GCGCTATCGCGCATACAAGGCTTCTTGAGGTTTCGCTGGGGTGCAATAGGAATTTCTTAATTACCGCAACTGAAAAAGGAGATTCGCCATGCAACTGGGAATGATTGGGTTGGGCAGGATGGGAGCAAACATGGTTCGCCGGCTCATCCAAGGCGGCCATAATTGCGTCGTTTTTGACCGGTCGCCGAAAGCCGTGGAAGACCTTGTCAAAGAGAAGGCGGTCGGTGCCTCGTCCTTGAAGGAATTTGCCCAGAAACTCACGAAACCTCGCGCGATCTGGTTGATGGTTCCCGCGGCAGTCACCGACCAGAGCATCGCCGATCTTCTGCCGCATCTCGAAGCGGGGGACATCCTCATCGACGGCGGCAATTCCTGTTACATCGACGATATTCGCCGCGCAAAAGAACTATCGGCCAAGAAGATTCACTACGTCGACGTGGGCACCAGCGGCGGTGTTTGGGGCCTTGAGCGTGGCTATTGCATGATGATCGGCGGCGAAAAAGAGATCGTGAAGCATCTCGATCCCATCTTTGCGTGCCTGGCCCCCGGCATCGGAGATATCCCCCGCACGCCTGGACGCGAAAAAGCGGATGGCACGTCGGAGCAGGGTTACCTGCACTGCGGATCGAACGGCGGAGGCCATTTCGTAAAAATGGTCCATAACGGCATTGAATACGGCATCATGGCCGCGTACGCCGAGGGCCTAGGGATTTTGAAGGCCGCCAATGTTGGCAAACAAACCCACGTTGCCGACGCAGAAACAACGCCGCTTCGGGACCCTGAACATTATCAATATGACTTCGATCTGAAAGACGTTGCTGAAGTCTGGCGCCGCGGCAGCGTCATTGCCTCATGGTTGCTCGATCTCACTGCGATTTCGCTTTTGGACGACCCGACGCTTTCGAAATTTGCCGGCCGCGTTTCAGATTCCGGTGAGGGACGCTGGACGATCAAAGCGGCTATCGATGAGGCGGTTCCCGCACACGTCCTTACAGCAGCTCTGTATGAACGATTTAGTTCGCGAGGGGAAGCTGAGTTCGCCGACAAGCTCCTTTCGGCGATGCGTTATCAGTTCGGTGGACACCTGGAGAAAAGCGCTGCCGCAAAGTAATTCCGCGAGAAAGGATTCACTATGAGTTCCATTCATTCTGATGCCTTAGTCTTTTTCGGTGCAACAGGTGATCTTGCCTACAAAAAGATCTTTCCGTCCCTGCAGGCGATGCTGCAGCGCGGCAATCTCAATTGTCCGGTGATCGGCGTCGCCAAGGCGGATTGGAGCCTGGACCAGTTCAAGGCTCGCGCCAAGGACAGTCTCGAAAAGCACGGCGGGCTCGATCCGGCGGCATGGGAAAAGCTGTCGCGGCTTCTTCTCTATGTAGGTGGTGATTATTCGGATACCGGCACATTTCAGAACCTCCGCAAAGCTCTCGGCACTGCTCAGCATCCGTCACACTATCTGGCTATCCCGCCGAACATGTTTGGAGTTGTCGTGGAACAACTGGTCAAATCTGGTTGTGCCAAGGGCTCCCGGGTCGTCGTTGAGAAGCCGTTCGGCAACGACCTCGCTTCCGCGCGGGCGCTAAACAAAATTCTTCAAAGCTCCTTCGAGGAAGCGGACATCTTTCGAATCGACCATTATCTCGGCAAACGCCCGGTTCACAATATGCTGCTGGGCCGCTTTGCGAATCCTTTCATCGAGAATCAGTTAAACCGGAGCTTCGTCGAGAGCGTCCAGATCACCATGGCTGAGGACTTCGGCGTCCAAGGTCGCGGGGCATTTTACGATCAGACCGGCACCATTCGCGACGTTATTCAGAATCACATGTTCCAGGTACTCTGCAATCTGGCGATGGAACCGCCGGTTCGTGGAGACAGTGAATCCATCCGGGACGAGAAGGTCAAAGTGTTGCAGGCAATTTCTCCACTTTCCGCTAACAATCTGGTGCGCGGCCAATTCCGCGGTTATCTGAAAGAAGGCGGCGTAGGTCCCGATTCTAAAACTGAGACCTTTGCAGCGCTGAAGTTGGAGCTGAATTCGTGGCGCTGGAAAGGCGTTCCTTTCTACATTCGAGCGGGGAAATGCCTGCCAGTCACATGCACCGAGGTGGTGGTCACCTTCCGGCAACCCCCGGCCTTGATCGACACAACGAAAATCAGCCGCAATCATCTGCGTTTCCGCATCAGTCCCGTCGTTGGCCTCGCACTGGGTCTGAATATTGTGGCTCCCGGAGAAGAAATGCGGGGAGAATTCGCTGAGATTGCTGGAGATCGACCGGTGCAGACCTCGGAAATGGACGCTTACGAACGTGTGTTGACCGATGCCATGGCGGGTGACGCCACTTTGTTCGCGCGGCAAGACTACGTCGAGGAAGCATGGCGAATCGTGGACCCGGTGCTGAAAGCGGGCAGTCCCGTTTATCCATACGAGCCCGGCACATGGGGACCGAACGAAGTCGCCAAGCAAGTTGTTCCCGTGGAGGGTTGGCAAAACCCGATTGCCGTCAGTCCCAGTGCGGCCGCGAAAGTGGCCGGTTGACGCGCGGTTGTGCGATTTGATCCGTGCCGCCCTTCGCAAGGAGTTCCGAAGATGAAGATTGAAATCCTGGACGATCCAGAGGCTGTCGCAAGAAAAGCTGCTGAATTCATTGCTGCGGAAGCGCGGTCGAGTGTCGCCGAACGCGGCGTGTTTAGCTTGGCAGTGAGCGGAGGCCACACACCATGGATCATGCTGCGCGAACTCGCCTCGCAAAATGTTCCTTGGCAGGGTGTACACGTCTTCCAAGTTGATGAACGCGTGGCGCCAGCCGGGGACCCAGATCGCAACCTTACGCACCTTCGAGAGAGCTTGCTGTCGCGCGCTCCCTTGCCAGCAGAAAATCTTCACGCCATGCCGGTGGAATCGGCCGATTTGTTTGGTGCTACGCGAGAATACACATCGACGCTTCGCGAATTTGCGGGCAACCCGGCGGTTCTGGATCTTGTGCACTTGGGGATGGGCCCAGACGGTCACACTGCGTCCTTGGTGCCTGGCGATCCCGTATTGGACATTGCAACGGAAGATGTCGCGCTAACGAGCGTGTACATGGGCCGACGACGGATGACTCTTACGTTTCCGATCATTAATCGTGCCCGCCGCATTCTATGGCTGGTGACGGGCGGCGAAAAGGCTGGACTCTTCACCCGACTCCGCGACGGTGACAGGTCCATTCCGGCAGGACGTGTCCGTTCTGAAAACGCAGTCCTGATGGCCGATGTTGCCGCTAGCACCGCAGAGAAGCAGACCCGAGTTAAGGGAAGAAGTTCTCCGGCGTGAAGAGGATTGAGAATTTGGGAAAGGCTGATTCGAAGGAGCAATCATGCGTCTCGGAATAGCCACGGATCACGGCGGATTTGCACTCAAGGAGGAAGTCGTCGCCCATCTTCGGCAAACCGGGCACGAGGTTATCGATTTTGGCGCTCACCAACTTCAGGAAGGCGACGATTATCCCGATTTCGTTCTTCCCCTGGCTCACGCGGTTGCGAGTGGAAAATTGGAACGCGGCATTGCAATCTGCGGCAGCGGTGTCGGGGCATCGGTGTGCGCAAACAAGGTTCCCGGGATCCGTGCGGCGCTCATCCATGATCACTTTTCCGCCAAGCAGGGCGTCGAGGACGACCACATGAATATTCTCTGCATGGGCGGGCGAACGGTGGGCCCCGCTGTGGCATGGGATCTGGTTCAAACATACGTGAGCGCTGAATATAGCCAGGCAGAGCGACATCTTCGACGCCTCGGCAAAGTTTCCAACGCGGAACTTCAAGCGAGAGCGCTTGGAACGTAAGCGGCGGCTAGGCAGATTTTAGAATTTTCGAGGTTCAGGAACTTCATAAGGAGATTCCCGTGAGCGCCACGCAGGTTCTTAAATCAACGCAAGATTCCAAAGATCAGCTATGCATTAATACCATTCGTACTCTTTCCATGGATGCCGTCCAGGAAGCGAAGTCTGGGCACCCCGGCACACCCATGGCGCTGGCCCCTATGGTCTACGCACTCTGGAATCGCGTGATGCATTTCAATCCGCAGGATCCGATCTGGCCGAATCGGGACCGTTTTGTTCTGTCGAATGGACACGCTTCGATGCTGTTGTGGTCGATCCTGCACCTGACTGGAACCCAGGCGGTGAACGCCGACTACGAGAGGCTAGGCCAGCCCTCCGTGACACTCGACGACATTCGCCGTTTCCGCCAGCTCGACAGCAAGGCACCTGGTCATCCGGAGTATCACTGGGTGTCGGGGGTGGAAACGACCACGGGCCCGCTTGGGCAGGGTGTGGCTACAAGCGTCGGCATGGCCATTGCCGAGAAATGGCTTGCCCATCACTTCAATCGCCCTGGATTTGAAATTTTCAACTACAACATCTACGCGCTTTGCGGCGATGGTTGCATGATGGAAGGTATCTCCTCCGAGGCTGCTTCTCTTGCCGGGCACCTCCAGCTCGACAACCTCTGTTGGGTCTACGACAACAACCACATCACCATCGAAGGCAATACCAACATCGCCTTTACCGAGGACGTCGCCACGCGATTTCTGGCTTACGGCTGGAATGTGTTGCGCGTTGGCGATGCCAACGACATCGACCGGATTGAGCACGCGTTTGAGATCGCCCGCAAGACAAAGGGCCGTCCCACATTCATCCTCCTGGACAGCCATATCGGCTACGGTTCTCCTCACAAGCAAGACACTCCCGAAGCTCATGGAGAGCCCTTGGGTGAAGATGAGATTCGTCTCACCAAACGCAGCTACGGCTGGCCGGAAGACGCCAAATTCCTGGTTCCCGACGGTGTTTACGATCATTTCAAGGCGGGCGTTGGCTTGCGCGGAGCAGAGGCCCAGCGCCAGTGGGCCACGGTTGTTGCGGAATATCGGGCAAAGTACCCCGAACTCGCCAACGAAATTGATCTCATGCAACGGCGCGAACTCCCGCAGGGCTGGGATCGCAATCTACCCGTCTTTCCCGCGGATCCAAAGGGCATTGCAGGAAGAGAAGCTTCGGGCAAAGTACTCAACGTTCTGGCACAGAACATTCCGTGGTTTTTGGGTGGTTCCGCGGATCTTGGTCCATCGAACAAAACCACTCTGACGTATGACGGCGCCGGCAGCTTCCAAGCTGATTCGCCAGGTGGCAAGAACCTGCATTTTGGGATTCGCGAGCACGCCATGGCCGCCATCGTGAATGGACTCTCCCTCTCCAAACTCCGCGCGTTCGGGGCCACCTTCTTCATCTTCAGTGATTATGCGCGACCGGCGATTCGTCTTTCCGCACTTATGGAACTTCCGACAATCATGGTGTTTACACACGACGCGATGGGCGACGGCGAAGATGGCCCAACTCACCAGCCAGTGGAGCATCTTGCTTCTCTGCGAGCGATCCCTGGTCTGACCGTGTTTCGTCCGGGCGATGCCAACGAAGTTGTCGAAGCTTATCGCTATATCGCACAACTCCGTCATCAACCAGCTGTCCTGGCGCTTTCCCGGCAGCCACTGCCTACGCTGGACCGCACCAAGTACGCACCGGCATCCGGCGTGGCAAAGGGCGCCTACATCCTTGCGGACAACTCCAATGGCAACCCAGAACTGATATTTCTGGCGTCTGGAAGCGAATTGAGCCTCGCCGTTGATGCTTTTGAGAAACTTAAAGGCGAAGGCATCCTGTGCCGGGTGGTCTCCATGCCCTCATGGGAAGTTTTTGAGCATCAGCCGCAAGGGTATCGGGATAGCGTTCTCCCGCCCAATGTGAAAGCCCGCATCGCCGTCGAGCAAGCGTCAACCTTTGGCTGGGAACGATATGTACCCGCTCCTGGAAAACTCAATTGCATGAAGACCTTTGGAGCTTCCGCTCCGCTGAAGGAACTTCAGAAACGATTTGGCTACGAGCCCGATCAGCTCGTTGCTTCCGCGAAACAGATGCTGGGGAGAGCATAATTTACCAAAGAAGGGCTGAATCCAATACACTCTGGGTATCCCATGTTCGAGGGTAGGAGTCTCTTCTGAGCCTTGTCGCAAAATGCCAAGGCTCAACAACTCTCGTCATGACTTGATCCACCGGCATACTGCTATTTTCACGAAGCTGATCCTACAGTCTGAGTTGCGACGGAGTGAATCGACATGGCAAAAACTGAAGAAAAATCAAAAAGTGTCCTGAAAGATCCATCCGCAAAACAGGTCTACAGTGACGGACATCCGCACGACGCCATCCAGTATCTGGAAGCGAAACTGATCTTAAAGCCGGAACCGTTTACATCCGTGGAAAGTTTTCGCGAGTTCGGCAGGATCGTCGCTAAAACCACAAAACAGGTTGAAAAGGTCGATTTCATTCCAGACGCAGAGGCCGGCCAGCGGCCGAAGATTCGTGAGATCGTCTTCTTCGACACTCCGGACTTCCGGCTGTACAACAATGCCTTCATCCTTCGCAGGCGTGTTACGTATATCGACGGATTCCCAGAAGGGGACCCAGAGGTGGTCTTTAAGTTCCGGCATCCCGAGGAAAAAGTCGCGGCAGCGATGGACGTGCGCCCGAAGATCTCAGGCAAGTATAAAATCAAATTTAAGTCGGAAGCGTTGCCCTTGAAAGACAAATTCGGCGGCTACCGGATTCTGTACTCGCATAACTGCCAGTTTGGCCTAAGCCAGATTCACCAGGAAGACCGTATGGCGATGGATACCATAACGAGCATCTTCCCGGCGCTTGCATACCTTAAGAAGTCGCCCGACGAGCGCGTTGGGCTGGTGAACGAGGGCATCGTGGAGGAGGTTCTGCTCCCTCTCGGGCAAATCGATTTTCACAAAGGACAAGTCGGCAAGTGTGATATAGCGTTGTGGCGCACACGCGGCGAACACAAACCCCTCGTCGGAGAGTTCGCGTTCCAGGTCAAATTCGAACGTCGCGAAGAGGTTCACGACAACGCCAAGAAGCGCGCGGAACAGTACTTTCTTGCACTCCAGCAGGCTGCAAAAAAATGGATTGCTCTGGGCTGCACCAAGACCGGAATGGTCTACCGTCTGAAAGGAAACACGCCGCAAAGCCATGAGTGACATTGCGAACACCCAAACGACTCAAATGATGCCGGCGTCCAGTCCGGCACCTTCTCCTGTTACCGTCCTCCAGATTTTTCTCGAATTTCTACTGATAGGCGCTACAAGCTTCGGCGGTGGCGTGGTGGCCTACCTTAGGAATGGACTCATCACCAAACGCGGGTGGCTGGACGACAAGTCCTTTGTCGAACTGCTCTCCATTAGTCAGTCCCTTCCCGGATTGAATTCAACGAACATGGCCATTCTCGTGGGGGACAAACTGCGTGGGCTCTCGGGCGCCTTGGCAGGGATCGTCGGCATGTGTCTCCCCGGCGGATTGCTTATGTTTGCGGTGGGAATGGTCTATCGCGAGCACGGTGACCATCCATTAGCAACGGCGGCGCTCAAAGGAGTGGCTGCAGCCGCCGTTGGACTCATCCTCGCAACTGCCGTGCAACTCGGCAAGAAATCACTCGAGCACGCCGCCGATGCTTTTTTTGTCCTGGCGACGATTATCGGGGTGAATCGTCTACACCTGTCCGTACTCACGGTGCTTCTCGCCGTTGGGATCATCGCGACGTTCTGGTATCGCCCGGGCTTGGAACGGAAGAGGAGAGTCTCACCATGAAAGAACTTCCCGCCGTTTTTCGGGTGTTTGCGTATCTCTCGCTGTTAACGGTTGGCGGAGGTATGGCCGCTTTCCCGGAAATGAAGATTCTCACTGTCGAAGTGCACCATTGGCTGACGTTTCCGCAACTCGTCCATCTGTACAGCGTTGGACAAATGGCCCCTGGTCCAAACATGATGATGATCGTCTCGATTGGCGAGTGGGCAGCGGGAATTCTCGGCGCAATCGTTGCAGTCATCGCCTTCTTTGGTCCCACATCGCTGGTGACGTTGCTGGTTGGACGCCTGTGGAACCGCCTCGCGCATTGGCCGTGGCGTAAATCCATTCAGGATGGACTCGCGCCCGTGTCGATCGGCTTATTGCTGGCGGGCTGCTTCACCTTTGCCCGCGGCGCCGTTACCGGCGTGGATACGGCGGCCATCGCCGTTGGAACCCTTCTCGTTTTGCTAAAGTACAAAATCAATCCGGCACTGCTCGTATTGGCGGCCGCTATTATTGGTGTTCTATCCTTTTAAAGCTGGAGAGAGACTTGGATCATTGCTACTGACTCGAACGAAATACGAGCACTCCCCTACGGCATTGGAGGCTAAAAGTAAATTCTTGGTATGGCGAGCAACCCTACCCCACATATACTCAGTGCTGGAGAACTGCAGGCTACATTCTGGCCTGGTGTCGGGATGCTTTGCGCTTCACTTCGCCATCGCGGAGTTGAATTATTGCGCCGCGTGGAAGACTTGGAAACGGCTCGCAGTAAAGGGAGCACTGCCGGTATTCCGCTTCTTTATCCATGGGCAAACCGTCTCGCAGGCTTGAATTATCGCGCGGCAGGAAGGGGTGTTACGCTCGACCCGTCGTCTCCGCTCCTCCACTTCGACGATAACAAGCTCCCGATGCACGGCGTTCCGTGGTCTCTGTTGCGTTGGGACGTTGTCACGGAAACGAGAGACACGTTGACTGCGCGTCTCGCCTGGTCCAGTAGCGAGTTGCTCGCGATTTTTCCTTTCCCGCATGATGTAGAGATGAACGTTCGGCTTGTACCCGGTGCTTTGCTCATTCAGACAGCGGTTTTTGCAGGATCGGAATCACCGGTCCCTGTCAGTTTCGGCTTCCATCCTTATTTCGGCTTGCCACGAATTCCACGAGCACAGTGGAGGCTGAAGGCTCCTGCCATGCGTCAACTCGCGCTCGATGCACGCGGAATTCCAACCGGCGCAGAGACCACGTCACCGGCCCTGGACGGTTCGCTCGGGAACACTAGCTACGATAGTGGCTTTGCGCTTGGGCGGGCCCACGAAACATTTTCGATCGCTGAGGGCGGCTTCTCCATCGCGATCGAATTCTGCGGTGGTTTCCGATACGCTCAGATTTATGCTCCCGACGACAAGGATTTCATTGCCATCGAACCGATGACCGCTCCCACCAACGCTTTGTCATCGGGACAGGGTTTACACATTGTCCCTCCGGGCGAGCGCTTCATCGCCGCATTCCGAATCGCTGTGGATGTCGCAAAGGCATCGGAGCAGTGAAGAAGCCCGTGGGCAAATACATCTTGCTCTCGGATTATTTTCGGCTTGGCGAAGTGGGCATAGACACAACTACAACCATTCCCTCTAAAACTGCGGATGCGATCCGGAGTGCAATAGATGAACCGTAACGAATTGGACTGAATTCATGGAGACCCCGACCGAGCCTCATGCCTTACCAAGCCAGCAATGACGATCCCTGGGTCAACAGTTGCTATCGTACTTAGCGGTAGGCTTTCCGCCTACGACCCCTTTCCCAATACCCTTATTGGGGAGCTAGCCTGTCCTGAGGCCGAGAAAAAAAGAAGCGGCTTCTAGAAAAGCAGCTCGGATGAGCGTTGCTTCCCGTGATTATTTCCATCCCACAGCGAATTATGTGCTGCAGGACCTCCGCGTATGTTGGCAGTCCCCGCGCTCTCGTAAGTTTTTGTAAGGAATCTCGGAGTTTGCCCGGAGAAAATGACCCAACTGTAATTCACTGGAACTCATAGAAGAATCACATTTTAACTGAGCTACCGGTGCCGGGAGCGGTGCTTCACAGGTCTCAAAACGTTGCATTTTCCTGCCGGTCTTTCCAGGCTCACCCTGCCACCTCAAAAGTCTCCCCAGGAGACGCACGAGTGCCCTTGAGGGGTTTGTCTCGCGTGGCAAAACTGATGAAAACTGCATAGCACCTTCAGACCCTCGACTTCATAATGCGGTACCGCCCACGTAGCGAGTCGCGGCGATCATTGGCGCTTGTGTATTTTGACGTCCTGAGTTTGTGGCAATTCAGTCCACAAGAGGCGGCGAGATGACGATGGAAAAGCCCAGGAACGGCTTGAAGGAAAAAGCTACACACGAACTCCAGCAATTAATCGTCATCTTTGCTTACTTGCTTTTCTTCTTTCGCACGCTGACTACCGACAGAATGACGTTACTGAAAGCCTATCCATCATCTTGTCTAAACTTTGGGAATGCTCTCCTCAAAGCCTTGGTATTTGCCAAGGTCATTCTGATCAGAAAAGCGATTCCTCTCGGAAAGAATCAAGAAGGCAGGCCATTGTCGTCTACAGCGGTGACGAAGGCTTTCTTTTATTCATTGCCTGTGGCCGCCTTTCCAATGGCGGGAAGGTGGGAGGCAGAGTTTTAGTGTGATGGTTATGGCAGGAAAAGAATAAACAGAAGGAGAACGACATGCAGGCGAAGGTGAATTTTCGGGTTGGGTGTCTGGCCTTATTGGTGGCTTTCCTGCTGTTCGCAGCAGGATCTGCCAATGCACAGCAAGTGACGTACAACTTCATGCCGGGAGTGGACTTTTCCACGTTCCACACCTACAAGTGGGTGGACATTCCGGGCGGGGTTCATCCGAACCAGATTGTGGATCAGGAAATCAGGCAGGGAGTGAATAACGTGCTGTCTGGCAAGGGATTCACAATGGTCACGGGAGACGCCAAGGCCGATTTGTATGTTGGTTATCAGTGCTTCATCCAGCAGCAGACCCAGTGGAACGCCTGGGGAATGGGCGGCGGATTGCGCTGGGGAGGGATGGGGTCAGCAACGAGTTCCACGATCGATAACGGGATGCTCGCGGTGGATTTCTACAACCCGACCTCGCAAGAACTGGTGTGGCGCGGGTCGGCAGCGCAAACACTGGATCCGAGCGGGAACCAGGAAAAGGACATGAAAAAGTTAAATAAGGCTCTTGCGAAACTGTTGAAAAACTTCCCACCGAACCAGCAGAAGAAGAGCGGCTGGTAAGAAATCTGTTTGCAGCACGCACTGCTTGAGCTCTGTTTGGTATTTGGTTCCGTAATTTTTGTTGCCGGGTCATTCCTTGCACCCGGCACAAGGAAAAACACGAATCCTATGCATTCATCGCAAAGCAAGAGCGTCACTGCGCTACCCCCCCACTCTCGGGTTTCTTAGGCTGGGTGCAACGTTCGACTTAAAGGAAATGGGCGCTCCCAGTCGGCACCATGATTCGATATCAGTCAAGTCGTTTAACTGGAATCACTCAAGCTGCAAGAAAAAGATTTGATAGCCTGAATGAATGAACTCACCCAGGATGGCCTTTCACTTGCGACAAAAGGAGTTTGCCATGCGATTCACGAAGATTTGGCTCGCAGTTTTTGCACTGACCCTAACCGCAGGTTTATCCACCTGGGGGCAGGATCCCGGCTGGCCGCGAAAGCTCGTCGAGCCCGGCGGCACAGTCATCATTTATCAACCCCAGGTAGACGACTGGCAGAACTTCACCGACATCAAGTGGCGCTCCGCATTCCAGCTCACGCCGAACGGCGGGAAACAAGTTGTGGGAGCTGCGAGTTTCGAAGCCACGACAGAAGTGAATACCGATGCACACACCGTGTTCATGTTCAACATTCAAATTCTGAATACCTACTTCCCTTCCCAGGATCCGACAACTTCAGCACAATTGGACCAACTGTTCCGCACCATGGTGCCGCTGACTCTTACTGCCTCTCTCGACCGGATCGTCGCCTACATGCCCCGACCGCAATCGGTGAAAACCGTTGCGCTGAAGAATGATCCACCCTTCATTTTTGTGAGTTACACTCCGGCGATCCTGCTGGGCGTTGATGGCGAGCCGGTGATCTCCGACATTTCGAATACGGATTTGAGGTATGTGGTCAACACGAACTGGCCGTTGTTCACGGACAAAAACAAAACAGAGTACTACCTGCTCGTAAACAATATCTGGCTGCGCGCCACTGACCTGCATGGACCGTGGACACGGGTTACCAAGCTCTCGAAGGAATTCTCGAAACTGCCTGATTCCGGGAGATTCTCGGACGTGAAGAAGATGGTGCCGCCTCCCCAGGTGGCCAACGTCATCATTCCGCAAGTGTTTTACAGCACCGTACCGGCGGAGGTCATTCTTTTTGACGGCCAGCCCACGTACACGCCGATTCCGGGAACGCAACTGGTGTACGCCAATAATACGGACAGCCCGGTCTTCGTTTACAGCGCAACGCAAACGTATTACTACCTCGCCGCGGGACGCTGGTTCAGTGCACCAAGCCTCGAGGGCCCCTGGACGTTTGCCTCGCTCAGCCTCCCATCCGATTTCGGGAATATTCCGCTGACGAGCCCTGCCAGCGCCATTCTCGCTTCCGTTCCAGGTACCGACCAGGCCAAGGACGCCGTACTTATCGCCCAGATTCCCACGACCATGGTCCTCAATCCCACTACAGCGGCCGCTCAAGCCAGAGTCAGCTACTCCGGGGCCCCGGAGTTCGCTCCCATTACTGGCACTTCCCTCGAATACGCTACCAACACGGTCGACAAGGTCATCCAGGTCGGGGACCTCTATTACCTCTGCCTGCAGGGTGTCTGGTTCATGTCAGCCACACCGAATGGCCCTTGGACCACAGCAAGTTCTGTGCCTCAGGTCATCTACACCATCCCACCGAGTTCTCCGGTCTACAACGTCACCTATGTGACGCAAACCACTACGGCAGATGGCTATATCCAATCCAGTTACACGGCTGGCTACCTCGGGGCATTCGTCATGGGCGCCGCGGTGGGAGCCATCATCGCCAATGGAACGGGCTTCTACTACCCGCCCTATATTGGCTATGGGGTTGGGGGCTATCCGTACTATCACCCTTACGCCACACCCTATGGATTTGGGGGTTACGGTTATGGAAGCACACCCTACTACAATTCGAGAACCGGGGCATACGGCTACAGCAATACAAGCTATGGAGCGTATGGCAAGACAACAACCGCGGCTCAATACAATCCCTACACCGGGACATATGCGCGCGGCGCTTCGACTTCCAATGGGTACGGCCGGCAAAGCGTGGGTCAAGCCTACAATCCATACACCGGCACTTACGGGGCAACTCACCAGGGTTCCAGTCCTACCGCGCAGTGGGGCCAGTCCTATGTTCAGCAGGGCAACAAATCCGCCTACACGCAACACTATTCCACCGCTAACGGTACGGTAGGCAGTGTGCAAGGCTCGCAGGGAGGCCATGGGTACGCCACCTCCTCCGCTTACGGAAATACATACGCCGGGAAGAACTCGAGCGGTGACATGTATGCAGGCCACGATGGCAACGTCTACCAGAACACCGGGTCCGGTTGGCAGAAATACGACAATGGCAGTTGGAACAACGTCAACACCCAGCAGGCCCAGCAAGAAGCCCAGCAGAGGTCGCAGAACTATCAGCAACAGCATCCTGACAGTCAATCCAACATGCAGCAGCACGAACAGAGTTTTAACCAGGATCGCTCTTCGGGAAGCTTTGACAGTCAAAGCATGAACTCCGACATGCAAAACAGGATGAGCGGTGCCTCCTCCAGTGACCATTACAACCAATACCACCCAAGTGGAAGTAGTGGCGGTGGTTGGGGCGGTAGCCATAGTTGGGGAGGATTCGGAGGAGGTGGTCGCAGTTGGGGCGGTGGTGATCGCAGCTGGGGAGGTGGAGGTTGGCGTAGGTAATGGTTGCTTGCCTTCATCGGCAAGAAACGCGTTCTGGGAAACGAGAGTTAGGCGGATGGCGCCAACTGAGCGATTGAATCTCGTGCGAGGTGAGGAGCCTTTCGCAAATCCTTCCACGACCTCCTCCGCTGCAGTTCAGTAGGGAGGAGAGCGCATGGCTCTGCGGTTAATTTCTAACCATGGGCTTAACGTATCCGCACGGGCAGCGTCCGGTCACTGGTGAAAATCGATGGCTACGGTTTTTGTATCGGAGACATCGGGGGTATTTGCGCCGAGCTGCCTGAGCCTTTTTGAGGTTCGCACGGATGGCGGCTAACTTTGTCGCAGACCTCGAGTGTCCACCTCGACGACCGATCCGGGATAAGTATTTGGTTACTTCAGAAGTCACTGCTTAAACCTACAGAAAGCCGCTTTGGAGGCAAGTCACGCCATTTCGCTTAAGATCTTCGCCCGGCATTCACCACGTATTCGCTGGCTCACTATCGAAGGCGAACGTTGCATTGCTCAACTCGCACTGATTCTAGGCGGCTTAGCCAATTCATTCACAGAACTAAATGCAGGTTTAGTCAGGCTGATAGTAGCATCCGCCATAGATGAGAACGGCGACCAGCTCTACCCCCGCAAATGGAATCACGATTTCATCGAAATGCCGCTGATTACAAATCAGCATCGTCCCACGTTCACTTCCGAACAGGTGATGAGCATCCTCGACAAAACAAAGGGACAAGCGCAGATGCTGATTCTGTTGGCCGCTGCGACTGCTCTCTGTTTGGGGGAATTGCTCGGGCTGTCGGTTGAGGACGTGTCCGACAACGGATTGACCATTACTGTCCGCAAACAGGCGTATCGTGGCCGAGTTGCAAGGAGACTCAAAACCATGAACGCGCACCGTGTGGTGGACGTTCACCCCACAGTAGCGACTCATCTGATTGCCTTCATCGGCGATCAAAAGGGTCTACTATTCCCAACAAGCACGGGCAGAGCACACAGCCATTCGAATGCGAGAAACCGCATGTTGTACCCGGTTCTCAAGAAAATGGGTGTTGCTCAGACTGGCTTCCACGGCTTCCGACGTTTCCGCGCAACTCATCTGCGAAAGCAGCAGGCACCGGAATCGCTTATCAAGTCGTGGTTGGGGCGCAGTGCCAAATCGTCTGTTACCGACTTGTACGACCGCCCCCAAGAGGACAGAGAATACCGCAAACAGGTCGCTGAACAGGTGGGAATTGAGTTCGAGATTCCCTCAATTGTTCCTTATGTTCCTAAACCTTCAGAAAGTGAGGTTGCTGTAGCTGTTTAGCTTTACGGATTTAAGTGGTCGGGGCGAAAGGATTTGAACCTTCGACCTCCTGGTCCCGAAACAGGCAATGAATCAATTAAGTCGCTGTCCTGGCGTCACTTGTTGATTTTTGGGCCGCTCTCAAATAGACAAGCCGGACAAGTCAGTCCCCGCTGAATTGTGTTCGAAACCGAAAGCCCCGATTAGGAAGATGGATCCCTTGGCGAGTCTTTGTCCAGGAATCGAACACATTCGTGATGCTCGCTCACGGAACTAGATTTGAATCAAAAATCCTTCGGTTAACAGCCACTAATTCTCTTTAATCACGATTTGTCGGAGCGGGGCTTTTCCGAGGAGTATCAGCAAGTTGCGATGAAACGCGATGAGTCAACTTCTCACCTTTGTTCGCGTTTTATTCGTATTTGATTGCGTTTTGCCGCGATTACCGTTACATTTTCGTGACAGGCGATCGACGAGAGCTCCGAAGTGATTCTAAAGTCTCTGTCACCCGGAGCTACGAGGAGAGACGCGACCCAAATGCAACATCTGCGAACGCTTCGTTCAGCTTCGGAAGGACCGTGGGGATCGAAAATACAGGGGAAAGTAGTTTCAAGGACTTACGAGGAACCACGAGGAACGCTAAGATACTGAAAACAACGCAAAGGCATGCACAGAAATTCTTAATGCGCCCGTAAGGCGCCATCAAGTCTGGAATCGTTGCATCATGGAATCAACCACTTGGCACGGACGGCACACCGCAAAGTTTTCTCATTCCTTCTCAACGAGGTCCGCAACTGCTTCAAAGACAGTTCTAACCACGAGACGGTATTTGATAAGGACCAGTACTCGAGCCTCCGACCTCAACCAATCGACGTAGCACCGTGAGCGATTTGCATCCAGGTTCGCAGAGCTAGGGATACCCCTAGTTGTGCCCAGAATGAAGCAAATCCAACATTAGCAACATTCCAGATGGGCATGACCGGTTGAGATGGAAGAGGGGTCGTGGAGTGGGCAGGCAATGTTCAAAGGTCAGGTTTGGTGCAGGGGATCTTGGTGGCTTGAACCCGTTTTGCAATGCCTTTCCTACCCCACTGCCCTCCCCGCGTGTATTACGAGTCCCGCCAGACGGAGCAGTAAATGAGAATACATAACAGCCTCTTGACGGAAGAAAATCGAATTGAACCTATTGAAAGGAATGCGTCATTCGTCGCTGCTGGGTTGCTGTTATTCAGCCTCTTTCTGCAATCGTGTGGGGTCCTCGTTCCTCTGCTCTTCGCGGCTGGCTGTGGGCAACCGACGGCTCCGGCTCCCCAGATGCTTCCGCGGGGCGAGTGGCATACATTCGAAGGTACCTGGTCTGCCTCGGGCAACCGACAGACGCTTAACCTCGGAACAAATCACCGCGCGTCGATTTCCGATCTTACCGGATCGTTGTTACTCACGGGGGACAATGGGCTAGGAGTCGGGTTCCAAGCGAAGACGATAGGCTTCAGCGACAATCTCGTCGGCATGCAGGGCCGGTGCGTGTGGACCGACGAGCACGGTGATCAGGTCTATAGCGAATTGAAGGGTGAATCGGTGGAGGCTGGGAACCGCATCGAGGGCACCTTCTTGGGAGGGACCGGCCGTTTCGCCGGTGTGACTGGGCAGTATTCCTTTGGATGGCAATACGTTGTTGAGTCCGAGGGCGGCGTATTGAGTGTGCGGGCCGTGGACCTAAAGGGTCGCGTGCGGCTCGGCTCTACAGTTGCTACGCCTCTTGGAGGGCAGAGCCAATGACCAAAGGTAAAGGCAACTTTCGGATTCATCTGAAGCGAGCCCTTCCGTTCATCCTGGCGTTCGGCATTTGGCTGTGTCCGATTCCAGCCGGTCTGACGAAAGAGGCTTGGCATCTGTTTGCGATATTTGCGGCGGCCATCGTCGCTGTGATCTTCAATTCATTTCCACTCCTAACGGCCTCGCTGCTAGCGGTAGCGGCGGCGGTGCTTACTCGCACGGTCGATCCCGCAAAGGCCTTCGCTGGCTTCGCCAACCAAAGCGTACTACTTGTTGTGGTGGCATTCCTCGTGGCCAACGCGGTGGTGAAATCGGGACTCGGACGGCGCATAAGCCTGATTGTGGTCAGTGCATTCGGGCGATCAACACTGGGATTGGGTTACAGCATTTTTGTCACTGATGCGTTGATCGCACCGGCATTCCCAAGCAATACCGCACGCGGTGGCGTGCTGTACCCCATTATTCTCTCCTTGGCTCAAAATTCCGGCTCCAAACCAGAGGACGAAAAGAACCGCCGACTGGGCGGCTACCTTATGTTTTGCGGAATGGCCAGCCTCAGCGTGTCTTCAGCGCTCTGGCTTACCGCCACGTCCGGGAATCCGATCGCGGTCTCGTTGGCAGAGCACTACGGCGTGAAAATCAGCTTCGGTTCATGGATGGTCGCAGCATCGATTCCGGTGTTGACGATGATCGCATTCCTTCCTCTGATCCTTTACAAACTGTTTCCACCCGGTGTTACGAAGACGCCCGATGCGCCGAAGGCCGCAAGGGACGCTTTGCGTAATATGGGAGCCCTCTCGCGGGACGAATGGATCGTTGCGGTGGCGTTCGCATTCATGGTGACTGGATGGGTGATGGCGGGAACATTGCACTTGAGTCTCGCGGCAGTGGCCTTTGCCGGCTTGGGCGCACTCCTTGCAGCCAATGTCCTGACGATCGAGGACATCAACCTGCACGGAGGGACGCTAGTCACCTTTATCTGGCTGGCCGCGCTTTTTGCATTGAGCGGCCAGTTGAACGAACTCGGGTTTATGGGTTACGTGGGGGGAAGGTTGACATCGCTGCTGGGTGGTATTACCTGGCCGATTGATTACGTCCTTCTCCTGTTCCTCTACGTCCTGATGCACTACTTGTTCGTCAGCCAAACGGCACAAATCCTGGCTCTCTTCGACGTCTTCCTGGGCGTAGGGGTGAAGACCGGAGTTCCCGCACCATTGATGGCTTTTGCCCTGCTATTTGCAAGCAGCTATTTCTCGACAATCACGCCGCAGGGAGGGAGCCAAAACGTCATATTTGTAGGGAGTGGATATCTCACTCAAGCTGAGCTCTACCGACTTGGCCTGCTTACGACGATTTTCTGTATGGTCGTGTTCCTGGTCATCGGAACGCCATGGGTGCTCTTCATTACGCGGTAACGCCGGAGGTTCAAGAGGTTTTGAGGGCGACGAGACCATTCTAGACGGCGTACTGTCAAACAAATAGAGACCGTGGCGGAGAATTACGAGCTTTGGACCTACATCTTTCTCCCAGTTCCGCATAAGCACAGGAATCGCATACTAGAAGCAGGCCACGAAACCATACCTGGCCAGTTAGCTCATCCACCGCGGGCGGACACTCACTTAGACCGGCGCCCAGGGCGCATCTAGGAACTCGTACGCTTAGATCTGCAGCAGAGTGTCACTTGCCTGTGAATTGCGGAATGACGGCGAACAGTTCCCCATCTAGTCCGCCGTTAAGAAGCGGATTTCATGGATGCAGTGGGGAATAGCCCCGAGCATTGAAGAGCGGGTTGAGGGTTTCTCGCGACTCTAAGGAAGCACAGACCGCGAGAGTGGCGCAGGCGGCGAGCAGTGGCTGTAGAAATGAGCGCAAAAAGAGCTTCCTGCGTTTCAGGAAGCGGAGAAGTTGCCGGAGGTTAAAGCCGACGGCAGCCAACAACGCGTTCGAGCGATCACCCGTGCGGCCTCCCAGCCAGTTTCGTCCCAGTAAACCGTCGTTTTTGGCGTGACCGATGATCGGTTCCACCACGGCGCGGCGTTTCAGCCAGCGTTTGATCTTTTCCGTTACGCCACGTTTCTGTCCGGTGATGTAAACCGCTGTGTGTGGCAGCGCGACGCGATGGCCCTTGTATCCTTGATCGACCGCCACACGTTGTGGCGCGCGCCCCACGATCTTGCGAATGTCTTCCAGAGCGGCCGCCAGCGTGTGGCCGTCGTAGGGATTGCCGTGCAGCGCCTGTGCATGCAGAATGAAATGCCCGCCCTTGGCCGGATGCAGATTGGTGGCCATGGAAACTTTGCAGCCGAACTCGTACGGCGCACGCGCTTTTCCCTTGCTGATGCATTCCACTTCCGTGGCATGCCAGGAATAGAGATAACCTGTGATCCCCGCGCTTCTGCTGCGCGATACGCCAAGCTTGGGCCAGCGCGATCTCCAGTCGTTTTACTTGCCTCTCCGCTAAGCCAGAAGCCGCCGCCATCTTGCGTCGTATGTCGCGAAGTCAAACGCCGCAGCCGCACGCGCATGAATTTCACCTGCTTCTTCGCACGTTTCTTTTGCTGCGCGTGCAGGTAACGTCCTGTCTTCATCGCCGCACGCCGCGCCACTCGCACGTAGGACTGCCGCAAACGCAATCCGCTTTTCTTCGCTTGCGCGCCCAACTGCTCGATGGCCGTCAGCAGCAACCCGTGCTCGGTCGGATGGGCGATCGCTTTCTCCTGCACCGTGGTATCCACCGCCACTGCTTCGGTCGCTCTCACGCTCAGCGCTCCACCGCGATGCGCCGCGGCCAGCGTTTCCTGCAGCAACGTTTCCAGTGCCTGCTCGCCCACCCGATGGCGAAAATGCGTCATGCCCGAACGCTCCAGCGGAAAGGAATGCTGAAAATATTCCTCGCCGCAAAAATATTGCATGTACGGATCGCGCTCCCAGCGCTCGCACACCGCCTCATCCGACAACCCCTCGATATGCTTCAGCAGATGCAACCCCACCACCAGCCGGATCGGCAACCCCGGTCGCCCGGCCTCGCTTGTAGTACGGCGCAAAATGCGCTTCCAGTCGCGCCCAATCGATCAGATCCCCGAGCCGCACCAATTCATGGCGCAGGTTGATGATGTTTTTCAGCTTCGCACGAAACAGTTCCTCCACCCCACTGTCCTGCGGTTTCACTCTCGGTTTCATCCGTTCCCCCAAAAATAAAATTGCAAGATTTCAGCGCTGCTCACGCCAAAACCTTGCAATCTCTTTCTTGGAAAATCAAATGATTTCACTATCAACTATTCACTGTTTTGGTTTTTTAACGGGAGACTCCCCATCTAACGCGCTCTTGTGAATGCAGCTTCTCGTTGTCGGCCCGTGACCTGGCCTGCGGTTGTGGACAGATTATTTCTGATCCGGATCCACCTTCACGAAGCTGTACTTTGCACTGACTTGAATACGTGGATCATTGGCTGTTTTGCCATTCTGGTCCATGACCCAGCCGTACAGAAACTCTCCACCGACATGCATCGAGCCAATGGGATTCCAGATGAGGTTGACGCCGGTGTACGTTGCATGATTATAGGTTGTGGGGAGCTCCAAGTTGGTATTGTTCACGGCGGCGTAGGAGTAGAACGCATTAGAGCGCAATCTCTTTAGCCAATAGTGCTGATAGGCTGCCTCCACCCCCACCGCCGGTGTTGCTTGCAGATGCGGGGTTGGAGTCAAGGTCGGCTCAGCATCAATGCCAAGTCCCGAAGTATCCTGGATATATCGCGAAATTCCATGACCGGCAGCAACCGCAAAGATCGCATGGTCCATCCCAAAAGTCTTGAAACCGAGCGAAGTATTTACACCCCATCCAAAAACGGAGCCTGTTGCCCCGTCGGGCAGATAGGCAGCGATGTCGCGGAATATTGCGGCAACCTGGAAATGTCCGCGTTCGAATTCCTGGCGCAAGCGAATTGCTCCATCGGGGGCGGGGCCATTTGGTTGTGCAGCGCCTTGCGCACTCTTGAAAAGAACATCTGAACTAGGTTTTTCGACGGAAACATACAGCGTCGTGCTGGGGCTAAGCGCGAATCCATAGCGGAACTGCGGATTTCGAAGGCTGACCATTCCGTTGGGCCCTTGGAAGTCCAAGGTGTCTGGAAATGCGTCGGGGTCCATGAAATTTGTAAAAGTCTGGCCGATCAGAAAATTAGCCACTTGTGCATATGCGTGGCGTAGCCTTGGTGTGGTCGAATTTGTGCCAAAGAAATCTCCTTCTATATAGAAGCGTACCTCGCCGACCTTGGTGGTTGGAACCCGGAAATCCAGATTTAGCCGTGTCGCGCGGATGGAAATGGTTGCATTGTTTACCGAAGTGAGTTGTGGAACGGGAAACGAAGACGGAACGAAAGCGTCAGTGTTCCCGGCCGGTTTCAGGTCATAGATGAAGTCCGTCTTGAAATAACCGCCAATTTTCAAAATGTCCTGAGTCCCCGGCAACTGGAAGAACCCGTGGTACTTCGGGTCGAGCGGCACGTTGTCGTAGCGAGGGGCCGCAACTTTGTCCTCAGCGAACTCCCGGTACTGCTTCGTGGCTTCCCCTACATGTTCGGAGGTTGCTCCTTGGAGCGGAGGTTGTGCAGTTTGGATAGCGCCGTCTTGGTGGGTTGGAGGAACCACAGGAGCAACTGTCGGCTGATTTGATGGCGTCTCTGGCTTAGTCCCCTTCAACTGGTCGATCTCATCCTGCATCTTATTCATCTTTGCTTGCATCTGTTCGACAAGTTTGCGTAACTGCTGAGCCTCATCACTCGAAACCTGCGATTGAGCAAGAGCACACGACGGAAGGATCGCGGCAAACAAGAATGTGGCAACATAAAGACAGAGCTTGTGACGCTTCATTTCGTTTCTCCTTGCTCCTGTCGAGTTCAAGCCTTGTCAGGAAAGCAGAATGATGAGGACCATGCCCCATATCGTGAGCAGTGTATTGCCTACGGCATAGGTGACGGTGTAGCCGAGCGCCGGGACTTGGCTTTCGGCCAGATCGCAGACCAGTCCGAGCGAAGCAGTTGTCGTGCGCGCCCCGGAAACGATTCCAAGTAATAGCGCGTCGTGGAAGCGGAAGATGTATTTACCAACAAACATGCCGAGAATAAGGGGTAGAGTGCTCGCCGCAGCGCCCCACAGAAACAAGCTGACACCCTGCGTCTTTAGCCCGTTGACGAAGCCCGGACCGGCCGAAATGCCGACCACCGCGATGAAGATATTGAGGCCGACCGAGTTCATGAACCAGACGGTGGGGGACGGGATCCGCCCAAATAGCGGACGTACTGAGCGCAGCCAGCCGAACACGAGGCCAGCGATGAGCGCGCCTCCAGCAGTCGACAAAGTCAGCGGCACTCCATGAATCTTCAGGACCAACGCCCCAAACAGCGCACCTATGGTGATGGCTCCGCCGATGAACGCGACATCAGCGACGTCAGTCGGCCGATCCGCAACGCCGAGTAGCTTGGCAGCGGCGGTGGTGTCTTGCGTGCGGCCAATGATGGTAAGGAGATCGCCACGGTAGATCTGCGTGTTTGGCAGAATGGGAATGTTTGTTGCAGTAGCGCCTCGCGTGATTTTCCGCAGGAAGACGCCACGCGCCGCGGGGAGTTGACCAAGGTCGGCCAGTGTCTTGCCGTCGACCACCTTGTTGGTGACGAGAGTGTCGACTCCTTCCACGGGTACGCTCAACAATTCCGGATCTTCGACTTCAATTCCTCCTTCCCCGACAACTCTGAGGAGCGCGTCGCGAGCTCCCAACAGTGCCACGACATCGCCTTCGTTAAGTACGGTGTCGGCGCCGGCATCCTCAATCACTCCGTTGTGACGTACGCGCAGCACGAAGACGCGGGCGTCTGGAAGGATGGCCTCAGCCTCAATCGCCCGAAGCCCAATGGCCTTCCCACCTGGTTTCAGGCGGAAAGCGCGGAGTTCCCAACGGTGCCAGGCCGATCCTTGCCCCCCTAGTTCCTTGCCTCCGCCGCCCTGCTTTTCCTCATAGTCCTTACAAGCTTTCACGAGATTTATACGGAACAGCGCCGGGCCCAGCAGAGCGATGACCAACGCAGAACCCACGGTTCCAAAAATATACGTGACGGCGTAGGCGATCGGCATCGAGTCCAATAGCCGCTTACTCTGATCGGCAGCCAGTCCGAGCCGGTTGATGGCGTCTGTCGAGAGGCCCATCGCGGCAGAAATCGTCTGCGAACCTGAGTACAAGCCAGCGGCATAGCCGAGGTCGTAGCCTGCTATTTTGGCGATCCCGACGGGGACCAGAAGACAGAACAGGCATTGAACCACCGCAAAAATAGCTTGCGGCATGCCTTCCTTAGCGACACCGCGGACGAACTGCGGACCGACGCCATAACCCACAGCGAACAAAAACATCAGGAAGACGGTAGCCTTTAGAGGTTGGGAAATGGTTATGCCGATCTGCCCGATAAGGACCCCCGCCAGCAGGGTGGCAGTCACAGAGCCCAGGCCAATTCCCTTGAAGGTGAATTTGCCGAAGTAATAGCCAAAAGCGAGTGTGAGAAAGATGGCGATCTCCGGGTAATGTCGGAGAGTCTCGAAAAACCATGTCACGATAAACATCGCTTATCTCCTTATTCCGAATCTTGGTCTAACACCGCGTTCTAGGCCGATGCCTGGGCCTTCCACGCTGTAACTCCCGCTTGCACTACTGCTTCCAGTTGTTCGCCGATCTTGGAGTACGCCTCGTCCGGCAGATTCGCCAACGAAATTCTTATCGACCAGTCTGGTCCGGCAAAGCCGCTTCCGTTGAGAAGGACGATCGAGAATTTCTCCGCCAGCGCAAACAGAACATCAAATGGGTGATAGTTCTTCTTAAGAAACTCAACAAACGCTGGGCCGTGAGTTTTTTCGGCCCACACCATTAGGTCCAGGGTCGCGTAGTAATCGGCGCGCATCGGATCTTCGTGGAGAGGCACATTCATCCCGGCCCACAGGGCTTTCAATCGGCGTTGCACTATTTCTTTGGTGAGTTTCTTGTAGCGGTCATCCTTGTCTAGAAGAGCAAAAAGAGAGAACAACGTCATCTGAACCTGCTGTGGCAGGGACAGGCCGGCGGTGTGATTGAGGGCTACGCAACGGCTATCCGCCACCATGCGGTCGATGAACTTGATATCTTGCGGATGGAGCGTCAGAGCCCCGTAACGAGTATTCAATTCCTTGTGAACTGCCGTAGGAAGGCTTGCGATTGCTTTGTCGAACACATTGTCCTGGTGAATCGCAACCACGCCGAGACGCCAGCCCGTGCAACCGAAATATTTGGAGAAGGAATATACGCCGATGGTGTTGTGTGGAACTTCGGCCATCAAAGAACGGAAACCGGGGACAAACGTCCCGTAAACGTCATCGGTAACCACGATCAGGTCCGGACGGTCATTCTTAATTAGACTGGCCAGCCGCTGCACGGAGGTCGCGCGCATGGCCACGGACGGAGGATTGCTCGGGTTAACAAAGAACAGTGCTTTGATGGATGGATCTTTGAGCTTGTCGATCTCCGCATCTGGATATTGCCAGGTATGCCGTACATCGCCGGCAGTTACCTCACTGGCATTTATTTCCACGACGTCAAAATGGAAACGGTCAAGATGACAGATCTCGATATAGGGAGTGAACGTGGGGACCGCAAGAGCTACTTTGTCTCCTCTATACAATAGGTGGTTTACAAGAAGCGAATCGAAGATGTAACACATTGCCGCCGTGCCACCCTCGACCGCAAAGATATCGAACTTTCCGGACGGCGCTTTGCCGCCGCACATTTCTTTGGCCAGATATTCGTGCACCACGCGTTCGGCATGGACCAGCATGCGATCTGGGGACGGGTATTGGTCCCCGATGATGCTGTCGACCAATTCGTGAACGAATGCATCCGCGTTGAACTTGAGCGCTGTTACTGCATATTCGACGGCCGCGTGAAGGAGGTTGACGCCGGGTGCATTGGGGTTCTTGGCGACAAAGTCCGACAGGCGTTTTGCTATGCCGTTCTTTTGTGGCATTCCGCCCAGATCGGGTTCGTCCCACACCCTTTTCGATTCCTGGATCGCGAACGTACCTAGCGTGAAAAAAGCATCGCGGGGAGTGGTGGCAATCCAGTTCGGATTACCGCGCCCCGCATTTAGCATGGTCTCAGCGCTGTGCTGAGAGGCTTCGCCAGCTAAATGGATTAATTTGTCCTTCAGTTCGAACGGGCTGAGCTTTTCAAACTCCTTTTGTTGTTCCAGAGTCACCGAGAGTCGACGTACTGGCGCAGACGCCATAGCTGTCCCCCTTGGGCGAACTGCATTCGCCCTCATTTCGATTTTCCTTTTTGCCATTCCGCTGCTGAGAACTGGCTGCCGTTAATCCTCAGCGCGGATTTCGCTCCGCAATTTGCATCGCGCCTTGGTTTTAGGAGTCGGTCATTGCTTGCTGTCTTTTCGTGTCCTCGCCCCCTGGCAGGGCGCGCTACCCTTAATCACCCGAGGCGGGACGCGCGGCCTTCGACTTCGCTTCCTTCCCCGCATCGGACGATTTGTTACCCGGAGTCTTCAGAGAGCGCAGGAAGGCCGGATTGAGGAGCTTCAGCCCAAGGGAGGCGCTGAAACCGTGAATTTCTTTGACATCGAGTTTGCGCATGAACTCAATCGTTTGCGCATTGATGACTTGTCCCGGCACCATGATGGGAAATCCTGGGGGATATGGAATTACAAAGTTAGCCGAAACCAACTCCGGGCCTTCCTTCAGTCGTTTGTCGATTTCAGGGCTTGATAGTTTCATGTGTTCGCATTGCTCCTCGCGGTATGCCGCGAAGAATGCGGAGCGCATATCGCCTTCACTTGTTTTGCTGGACGGATCCTCGCGGAATCGCTCGAAAAAGCAGCTGAAATTCGGGAGGTCGGGCACATCGGTCATCAGAGCCTTCACGCGCGCATCAAATGCCTGCTTTGCCGCCTTGCCGCCGTCAGCAAGCTTCTTCTCGATGCCCTTTGAAATCTGGACGAGGACCTTGATCAACTGGGCGATGTCACTGCGCGTATTGTTTATGTTTGTCTGCAACAGAACGCTGTTGCGCGAAGTCTTGTTCAGCTGAATGTCATAGTCTGCCGCAAGCAGATTCTTGAATTGCGTGCCGTCAAATCCGGCCGAACCACAAACCAGAGTGAGCCGGGTTACATCCAGTGCGAATTCATCTTCCCGCATGGCTTTCACGCCCGTGGCCAAGTTCGCGCCTGGAGTCAGATAGTCCACAAAGCCCGAATTGCGGAACTCTGCAGGAATCATTTCGTCAGCGCCTAGGATGCGGAAATATTTCGAGATTAGCGGATGCGTATTGACTTCGCGACGCAAATCCAGAGCCAATTGAATGGACCGGTTCACCAGTTCGTAGCCTTCCAACTCCATCTGACGTCGCGCTACGTCTAAGGTGGCAATAATCTGAAGGTTTGGTGACGTGGAAGCGTGCGTAAAAACCGCCTCGTGGAATTGTTCCTCGACGGTGTGGTAATCCTGGTCTTTGACGAGCACCATAGAGCCCTGCCGCAGGCAGGACATCGATTTGTGCGTCGAGTTGGTTTGATAAACGCGCAGGCGAACCTTGTCCGGGTTTGCCAGCAGCCGAGTGTCGAGCAGAGTTTTTTCGTCAGCCTTGAGATCAGCCCCAAGCTTCTTTTCCTGCTCCTGATAGGCCGCGCGATACGCGGGATCCTTGAACTTGCTCTCCAGAATCGCGGCGGCTCCCATCGCGGTGCGCCGGCGATAGAAGGGGCTCCATCTCGCGAATCCAAACCACGCCTCATCCCAAAGGAAGATGAGATCAGGTTTAATCGCGAGGCATTCCTCCATAATCCGCTCCGGATTGTAAATATGCCCATCAAATGTGCAATTCGTGAGTACCAGAAGCCGTGCACGATCGAGCCGCCCCTCGGCTTTCAGGTCGAGTAACGCTTTCTTGATCGTTCGGAGAGGTACGGCACCATACATGGAATATTGGGTAAGCGGATACGCTTCGACATAGAGGGGATAAGCTCCAGAAAGGACCGCGCCGTAGTGATGCGACTTGTGGCAATTGCGATCCACCAATACGATGTCGCCGGGGCCCAGTAGCGCCTGCTCCACCATCTTGTTGGAGGTGGAGGTTCCGTTCGTCACAAAGAAAACGCGGTCCGCGCCAAACGCGCGAGCCGCCTTGTCTTGCGCCACCTTGATGTTACCGGTCGGCTCCAGGAGGCTATCGAGGCCACCCGTAGTCGCAGAAGATTCAGCGAGGAACAGATTGATACCGTAGAACCTTCCCATATCGCTAATCCAATTTGATTTAAAGATGGATTTGCCGCGGGCTACCGGAAGCGCGTGAAATGTTCCGATCGGGCGCTGCGCGTATTTCTGCAGGTTGTCGAAGTATGGGGTATCGAATCGGTCGGCCACCCCGCTAAGAATGCTCAAGTGCAGTTCCAAGGGTTCTTCAACCTGATAAAAAACCCGGCGGAGGAATTCTGCGTTGATATCGCCTGCCACTTTTTCCACTTCGCGATCACTTAGCAGGTAGATATCCAACTCCGGCCGGAACTGCTTCAATCCGCGAGCAAGGGCCATACTGTAATCTGCCGAGTTCGGGGTGATTCCGCTGGCGGCTAGATGGCTGGTGAGAACATCACGCAAAACCGGGCTGTTATGCGATGAATTGAAGGAAATTCCTTCGTAGACAATTACCGCTTCAATGCCGCCGTTTAGAATTGTTGCCAGTACAGCGTCTTCAAATGAGGATACAAACACCAGCTCATAGACGAATTTGTCCTGTGGTCTCCGCAACTTCCGGAAGTCCTGCGCCAATTCCTGCCACGCTGCCCGGCGCGCGGGACTCACGACAAGCACTTCGAAATACGGCCGCTGTGGCGCTCCATCTTCACCGGCAACCGGTACGCGCTCGACGAGATTTACTGTCCCTTGATCTTCGCTCTCCCAATCCGCAGCGCTCGTGCGATAGGAATGAGTCAGAAGGGCGGTGCCTATCGACTGAATTAATCGAGCCGCACCTGTGGCGTCGCCTGAAACGATGCGTTCGTTAAGGGAGTTGAGCAGTTTTTGTCCGGGATAGGCGAAGAAATCCTCCCACTGCAGTAACTCCTGAAAGCACTTGGTCACAGCCGCGCGATGCTCGTCGTTACTGGGATCCGGCTGGCTGGCCGACCTTTCCCAAATGCGCGATGCCTGATGCAATGCGCGCCAACGGTCGGATCTTGACTCCGCTCCCATAAAAAATTGGTCTACACGAGGCGCTTCCGGTTTCACTTGGGTATTCATGATTTCCTCCACTTACGTTTGCTAGCTCCCGCCACTGGGAGAGATTTCACCTGTTCGCTGCGGTGCAGATACCCACCGCCACCTCAATTACGGTATGGTGTAATTCTTAACTGCATCTAAGAACCCAACAACTAGGGAAATCCCTAGCTTTGAAATGCTATCCGGGTGAGATGGTGTGGCGGGAATGGAAGGAACTCGTAGTGCTCTGCGGTCAAGTAGCTGCTTGATGTGCTCGAACGCGTCTGGCTTCTATTCGCAGGCAACGTTGCAAATGTATTAACATTACAGGCCTAAGCGAGAACTCGTCTTGAGCAGACGTAAGAGGGTCCAACGAGGATTACAAGAATCTCCGCCGACCCCGCGCGGCGCGCTTCATCTCTGCTTATTTCGGAAGATGTGTCATGGCGCCGGAGTGGGTGTTGGATTAGAAGCAGCACTGCTGCTGGTCCACTGTGCATCGGTCAGATTCCATCCCCCACCGAGCGCACGATACAGATTGACCAGAGCTACCTTGCGTCCCAGATCGTAACTGACTGTTGCTGTTGCCGCAGGATACGCTTGGATCTCAGCATCAATGATTTCAAGATAGCTAGAAAGCCCGCTATCGTAGCGAATCGTCGACAGACGAATTGAATCGCGATATGCATCTACACTGGCCATCTGCCTTCGATAGGCTTCCGCAAGTTCCTGATGCGTGGAAAGAGAGATGGAAACTTCGCCGAAAGCTCCGGTCACCGCTTTTTCAAAGGATATTTTGGCTTGCTCCTGCTGCGCCTGGGCGGCCCGATACTGATTCTTCAGACGACCTGCTGTAAATAGAGGCCCCGCAAGGTCGCCAGCAAGGCTCCAGGCTCTGCCGGCACCAGTAAGTTCAGAAAGTTGCGGACTCACTCCGCCAAGTAAACCGCTCAGAGATATAGTTGGGAAAAAATTCGCCTTGGCGACGCCGACGTTTGCGTTGGCAGCAATGAGGTTCTGCTCCGCTTCGCGCAAGTCTGGCCGGCGCTCCAGCAAAGCAGAGGGCAATCCGGCAGGAACCTGTGGAGGGTCGTACTGGTCGGCTAGTGCAGCTCCTCGCGCAATCGGCCCTGGGTTGCGGCCAAGCAACAAGTTCAGTGCAGCCTCCTGAGCTACAATTTGCCGTCTGAGGTCGGGGATCGTTGCTTCGACATTCAAAAGCGCTGCTTGAGCGCGAGCCACTTCGAGCCCAGAGGCAGCGCCACCCTCGAATTTATTCTGAAAGATGTCCAGAGTCTCCTGGAAACTTTTCGAAGTCTGCTTCGATATCTCCAGTTGCGCATCGAGGGCCCGCAGTTGGAAATAGCCCTGGGCCACTTCCGACATGACGAGAAGCCGAACGTCGCGCCGAGCTTCCTCCGTAGAAAAGTAAACCGCGCGCTGAGCCTCATTCATCTTGCGAATTCGGCCAAATAGATCGATTTCCCAGAAGGTGCTAAAGCTATACGAATAGTAGGTGTGATTTGCAATAAGTGGAGATTGCTGCCCCGAAATGTTTCCATCGAAACCCACTTGCGGGTAATATTGCGATTTAGTGACACCAAGCAAAGCACGTTCCTGATCCACCCGGGATACGGCCAATTGCAAATCGTAATTGTTCGCAAAAGATTCGCGGATCAGACTCTGCAGAACGGGATCCTTGAATAATTCCCACCAAGCTAGATCGGCAGCAGAATTGCTGGATGCTTGTTCTTGGGTGTAGAAGGTCGCCGGAGGATGAAATTCCGGCTTTTTGTATTTGGGTCCGACTGTGCAACCACCCAAGATGAAAAGAAGAAGGCCGACGGCAAATAGTTTTTTCATTAGTCGTGACCTCCCTCGAGAACCACAGGCTTGGTCACTTCCACGCTTGGTTTCTTCCTGGCAATTCGCTCCACCACTACAAATAAGACAGGCACAAGAAAAATCCCGAGAATTGTGGCCGCTGACATGCCAGTGATGACGGAACTTCCTAAGACTCTTCGGCCGATCGCGCCAGCACCCTTGGCTTTCCAGAGCGGCACGCATCCCAAAATGAAGGCGAAGGAGGTCATCAGGATGGGTCGCAAACGCAAACGAGCTCCTTCAAGTGCGGCTTCGACCAGTTCTTTGCCCTTGGAGTGCTCTAAGACGGCGAACTCAACGATCAAAATAGCGTTCTTGGCTGTCAATCCAATCAGCATGATCAGCCCAATCTGAGCAAAGATATTGTTGTCAAACTTGCGTAGGAGCAGTCCCCCGTAAGCTCCGAAAACGGCGACTGGAACCGACAGTAGTACGCTGAACGGCAACGACCAACTTTCGTAGAGCGCCACCAGGATCAAGAAGACAAAGACGAAAGACATGGCAAAAACCATGCCCTGGCCACCTTCGGCCTTCTTCTCCTGATAGGACATGTCGCTCCAGGCATATCCGAATCCTGCGGGCAGAACCTCGTTGGCGACTTGTTCCATCGCGGCCATTGCCTGCCCCGAACTGTAACCAGGGGCGGGCGATCCGTTGATCTGGATACTGCGATACAGATTGAAGCGGGTCGTGTATTCTGGCCCGGATACTCGCTTGATCGTGACCAGGGAAGCCAAGGGTGTCATCTCGCCCTTCGAACTTCGAACGTAAAAATTGCTGATTTTGTCGGCACTGGTGCGATACTCAGGCTCCGCCTGAAGATAGACCTTCCACTGGCGTCCGAATCGATTGAACTGATTCACGTAGGAGCCGCCAAGGAAGGCCTGCAGCGTCTGGTATACCTCTCCAAACTGCAAACCTTGCTTCAGTATGCGATCCTGGTCCAGTTCCACATAGAGTTGCGGCACGGACGGGCGGAAGGTGCTGACCAGTGAGGCAATCTCAGGTCGTTTTCGAGCGGCCAAATTCAGCTTATCCAGCATTTCCGAAAGTTGCGCGACGGTTCCACCACTGCGATCCTGGAGCATGAGGGTAAAGCCACCGGCCGTGCCAAGTCCCGGAATGGCGGGCGGCCCGAAGGCGAAGGCAACAGTCTCCGGGAGTTCCTTTCTCATTCTTTGGTTGAGGCTGTGCATGAGCCCTTTAGCGGAAAGTTCTTCAGTAACGCGCTCGTCCCAAGGCTCAAGCTGTAGAAAGTAAAAACCAGTGTATGAGGCGGAGGTGTTGGACAGCAGGCTGAATCCAGAAATTCCGCTGAAGCTCTTTACGCCGTGAGTATGCGCGAGCATGTCGTCAAGCTTGCGCATTACTGCGTCGGTGCGCTGAAGTGAAGCGGCATCCGGCAGTTGAACCTGTAAGAAGGCGTAACCTTGATCCTCTTCTGGAATAAAACTGGAAGGGAGCTTCTTTCCCATACCTCCCGCGACAAGAGTGATTCCCACGAGGAGCAACAAGGCGATGCCCCACCGGCGAATGAGCACGCCGCTCCAGTTGACGTAGCCACCAGTCATTTTCCCGAACCAGCGGTTGAACCAGTCAAAAAACTTTCCGAGGGGACCTCTGGTTTTCTTGCGTGGACGAAGCAAGAGCGCAGAGAGTGCTGGAGAGAGCGTCAAGGCGTTAAAGGCTGAGATTAAGACGGAGATGGCAATGGTAACGGCGAACTGCTGGTTGAGCAGACCCTTGATGCCACCCATGGCGGCCATAGGAACGAACACGGAAGAGAGAATCAGGGCGATACCAATGACCGGTGCCGTAACTTCTTCCATTGCTTTGAAGGTGGCATCCTTGGGCGAGAGGCCATGTTCGATGTGGTGTTCAACCGCTTCAACCACGACGATAGCGTCGTCCACCACGAGCCCAATCGCCAGGATAAGCCCAAATAGAGAGAGAGTATTGATCGAAAAACCAAGCAACGGAAAAACGGCGAAGGTACCAATAAGCGACACTGGGACGGCCAACAAAGGAATCAAGGTGGCACGCCAGTTCTGGAGAAACAGGAATACGACAATAATGACCAGGACAATGGCCTCCACCAGAGTGGTCACGATTTCCTTCATCCCCTCGGTGATCGGCAGGGTCGTGTCCATCGCGACGTCGTATTCCAAGCCCTCGGGGAAGCGCCCTTTCAGTTCATCCATTTGTGCCTTCACCTGTTTCACAACTGCTAACGCGTTGGAACCGGGAGCCTGGTAAACGCCAATGATCACCGCGGGCTTACCGTTGAACCGCCCGATCTGCTGATAAACGAGGGAGCCCAATTCGATTCGCGAGACGTCCTTGAGTCTTACCGCCGAACCGTCTGGATTTTGGCGGACAATAATATTGCCAAACTCCTCTGCATTGATGAGCCGGCCAGCCGCGCGCACTGCATAGGTAAACTGTTGGCCCTTTGGGGCAGGCTCCGCGCCGACCTGACCCGCCGGGTTAACCGCGCTCTGTTGCTGAATAGCATTCGTCAGATCGGAGACGGTCATGCCGAGCTTGGTCAACTGGTCGGGCTTGACCCAAATGCGCATGGCATAGTCCGAGGCACCGAAGTTGGTCACCTGCCCGACCCCGGGAACGCGCAGGAGAGCATCATTCACGTTGATGGTTGCGTAGTTCCCCAGGAATTGGGCGTTGTAGGTGTCGTTCGGTGAATGAAGAGCAAGCACTAGAAGCGGCAGGCCCATCAATTTCTTGACCGTCACGCCATACTGATTGACGGAAGTGGGAAGATTCGGACTGGCTTGAGAAACGCGGTTCTGCGTATTCACCTGGTCGATATCGACGTTTGTGCCAACGTCAAAGGTAACCTTGAGCGTCATGGTGCCGTCATTGGCGTTTGTAGACATCATGTAGAGCATGTTGTCCACGCCATTCATCTGCTGTTCCAAGGGAGTGGCAACCGATTGTTCAATGGTTAGAGCGTCCGCGCCGGTATACGTGGCCGATACGCTGATCTGCGGAGGGACGATATCAGGCAGTTGGGCAACCGGAAGTTTGGTTATGGCCACCAGGCCAGAGATGACAGTGAGCAGCGCGATAACGATCGCGACGTTTGGCCGATTGATAAAAAATTTCGACATAATTACTTCTCACCGGCTACGGCGTTGGCCTGTGTATCTTTGTAAGGTGTAGGCGCCACGGTCACGCCGGTCCTCACACGTTGCAATCCGTCGACGATCACGTTTTCTCCCGGCTGGAGCCCGGACTCAACAACCCACATGTCGCCGAACAGCGGACCTAGTTTCACCTTCTTGATCGTCACCTTGTTGTCCGCTCCAACGACTCCCACTTGGTAGACTCCCTGCAATTCTGAAACTGCCTGCTGCGGGATGAGAAGAGCGTCCTTACGGAGGTCGGTGATCGCTCGAATTCGCGCGTACTGCCCGGGACGAAGCACATTCCCCGGATTGGGGAATTCTCCGCGCACTTGAATGGTTCCCGTGCGAGAATCCACCTCGCGATTCACAAAAAGAACCTTGCCTGGTCGGGGATATACAGTACCGTCTCCGAGAATCAATTCGAGAGTTTGCCTGCTTGCGCCATTCGATTTTTCGCGCGTGAAGCGCATGTAATCCTGCTCGGCGACATTGACGTCAACATAGATCGGATTCACATTCGATAGGGTCGTCATGACAGTAGCCGGGGTCATCAGGTCACCGATAGCCACTTTAGCCACTCCCGCAATACCGGAGATGGGGGCTGTCACCGCCGTCCAACCGAGGTTGAGTTTCGCGTTGTCCAATACCGCTTGGTCAGAGTCGACACTCGCCGTCGCGGCTCGCTCGGAACTCTGCGCCTTATCGAGTTCTGCTTGACTCACTGCCTTCTGAGCCACCAATGGAGTGTATCGGCGCACATCAATCTTGGCCTGCTCCAATGCGGCGCGGGCGCGCTCCAGATTTCCTGTGGCCTGCTCCACCGCAGCCTGGGCTTGGCGTTTATCAAGTTGGAACATTGCCTGCCCCTTCTCCACGTATGAACCTTCGTTATAGAGGCGGCTAACCAAATATCCGTCGACCTTGGGACGGATGTCCGCGTCCACATTGCCGACCGTCGTTCCCACCCACTCCTGGCGGATAGCCACTTCCTTCTGAACGACCGGGGCGATCGTCACACCAGGAGGTGGTGGAGCGGGTGTTACTTCTTTCGAAGAACACCCACCGAGACTCACAACTACGAGCAGAAAAGCGAAGAAACAATGAGAGGCAATTGAGAATTTTTTAATTGGACGCTGTTGAAGGGGCGCGGGAGTTACGAGCGTCGCTTCGCGCCGCCGGCGAAAAGGGATGTTGCCGCTGAGTTCTTTAGCCATTCGATTCGTCTCCAAATCGTAACCGTCGTCGTCAATCAAACACGGCAAGCCACTAATTTACCGAACTAGGAAGCCCCTCGCCAAACTTTGGAGGGGTGAATCGAAATTCGACTGGTTCAAAAAGAACTGCTTTCACATTCAATGGCTCGCCCTCTTTGCAGGATCGAATTTGAGATAAATGCTAGGTCGGGGGGAAGGTCAGTACCACTAGGGAAAGCCCTAGGTCATTGGAGCTACTGCGGAAAGGAAAGAAACCACTGGGCACACGAGCATGCACGGCTGTTGACCGGGAATCAAATCAACTGGAGAGATCGTGACGCGGCACTCCTAGACCTTGTCGGTCTTCTTGTAAAGCTTCGACTCTTTGCTCATCATCAGTGAACGAACGCGCGATCAACTTTTTCAATCGCCCACTCCAGTACTGGACAGTTGGACGACGCTCTACTGGCACAGCACGGGCCAAGTCCGCAAGAAGAGCGTTCATGCGACGCATCACCTGTACACTGGCAGCACCGTAAGCGGAAATTTCGTCGAATGCCAGGCGAAGGAGATCGTCCCATGAGGGAAACGGGACGACGAGTCGCAATTTGCCGTTGTCGTCAAAATACTTGCCAATTTCCAGATGCCGCTGCCCCATTCGGAGAAGCAGGTCCTCGATTTGGTCAAGTGCTTGGACCGCCGTTGTCGGATCATTAATCGCCGGTGACAGTGCCTTAATAGCGATGTCCACGAGCAGCCGGATCGCGTACTTGGGATCTTGCTCGAAGGTACGTTCCTCTCCAAGTTCAATACCATCTCGCAGCTTCCCTTCATCAACGGGCGATTCGGCACCATGAACGTGCAAAAGTGGGGTTGATTCCAGAACCGTATCGCCAACTGCTCCCAGCATTTCAATGACTCCGTAGGATGCTTTTGCGGTTTGGACTAACCAAGCGACATCGACCGCTTGTATGGTGCGGGGTCGCCCATGATGAACCAGCGTTTGCGTACGAGGCAATCCACCAAAATCGGGGGCTCCGGTGTCGGCCTTAACCTGATTCGATACCGGATAGAGTGTCGTAATGACCTTGCGGCCTTGCTCGCCGGTAAACACTAACATTCGATTGACCTGAAGCAACCCAATCCTATGAATCAGCGCGATGAACATGCCCACGCTCGCTAGGAGCAGCGCAGTTTCCATCCAAGCACTGACAAATGGAACTTTTCCCGACCCGTTTCGGTCGACCCCTGAAAGTGCTGCGATTGCAAATAGAAATGTGGCCGTGAACATTCCGAGGGCATGTGAGATCACCGGGTCACGCGCTATCCAAAGCACGAGGCGCGGGGAATAGGCAGTAGCACTGAACTGCACCATCACAAAAGTTAAGGAAAACACAATTCCCGTGAGCGCTATCATGCCCGAAGCGATTGCCGCGTAGATCGCCGAAGCGGCGGAGATACTCAATGGGGAGATAAGCCCGGGAAAGATACGGCCTTCAAACCGTGGAAGAGTTAAGGCAGCCGCGATCGCGGTCACGGCGTAGAGAGCAGGTATCCCCCACGCACTCAACTGACGCTTGTGCTTTCTGAAATCGAAAGTGCCCGAATGGAAGAAGGAATTGCCTCTTCGATTTTCATCCACAGTGTTTTTCCTGGTCACGCGGGAAATTATAAAGAAGTTAGTATTTCTCCGGGATAAAGTGTCGGCCCTTGAGTGAAGCTTGGTCATCATAACTGCCTTTGTTCTTTCGTGCAGGCAATTTTACTTTCTCTCGTGGTGCCTTGCGGTAAGGAATGAGGCTCAATAGATGCCGAATGCAGTTTAGCCGCGCTTTCTTTTTGTCGTCAGAGCGCACGAGGTACCAAGGAGCATGTTTTGAATCGGTGGCTTCCAGCATGCGGTCGCGTGCGCGCGAATATTCGTACCAACGGCGAAACGATTCCAAATCCATGGGGCTGAGTTTCCACTGTCGCACAGGATCCTTGATCCGCGCCTCGAAGCGGCGTTGTTGTTCCTTCTTGCCGACTTCCAGCCAATATTTGATGAGAATAATCCCAGCGTCCACAATATAGTTTTCGAACGTAGGGCAGAGCTCCAGAAATTTTTCATACTGTTTGTCAGAACAGAAACCCATCACATGTTCCACGCCGGTCCGGTTGTACCAACTACGATCAAAAATTACAATTTCACCCGCTGCCGGGAAGTGTTGGATGTAGCGTTGGAGATACATTTGACTTTTTTCACGGTCGGAAGGAGCCGGAAGTGCCGTAAGCCGGAAAACTCGAGGACTGACGCGCTCGGTTATGGCGCGGATGGTACCGCCCTTGCCTGCCGCGTCACGACCCTCAAAAACGATTATGACTCGAAGACCTCTGTACTTGACCCAATCCTGAAGTTTACAAAGTTCTGCCTGGAGGTCACTCAACTCGGCGTCAAACTCCTTGCGCTTCATCCGTTTAATTTCTTTTTCGTGGGCTTTGTCTTTCTTAGCCATCAGTAACGCTCCTTAGCTACAGCCTAGTAGTCACTAAACTCTTTTGCCTTTCAGAAGTGCTCGGCGGCGATGGATCGCATATAGACCCGGCTTTTCGTTTCTGTGCAGTCGAGTCACGCAGAATGACACTTGTATTCTCACTTTACTTGCGCACCCGGTGCTTGACACGCAACTGCGCCAAAGAGCGAGCGAGTGAAGCGTTGATATAGGCGACTTCTTCGTCGGAGAGTTTTTCTTTGAGCCGGGCTTCAGCACGCTGTCGGGCTTCTTCAGCTTTGGCTTCGTCAATCTTATCAGCTTGAATCGCCAAATCGGTTAATATCGCGACGCAGGTGCCTGTGACCTCGATGAGTCCCGAGCCCGTCGCAAAGTAGATTTCGCGGTCGCCTTTCCGCACAATGATTTCGCCCGGCACCATCTGTGTAATAAGGGGGACGTGTTGCGGGTACACCCCGAATTGGCCGCTTATACCCGGCAATGTAACCATCTCCACGTCCTCGGAGTACACCGGGCCTTCCGCAGTGACGATTTCAAGTTTTAAGGTATTGGCCATGTTTCAACTCGGCTTGACTTCGTCAATCCCGCCTTTCATGTAAAAGTCGCCTTCGGACACAGCATCGTGTTTGCCGTCGAGAATCTCTTTGAAGCCACGCACCGTTTCGGCCACCGGGACTTGTTTGCCTTCACGGCCGCTAAACACGGCCGCCACGGTAAAGGGCTGGCTCAGGAATCGTTGGATCTTGCGGGCGCGCAACACCGCAATCTTGTCCTCGGGTGACAGTTCGTCCATGCCGAGAATTGCGATGATATCTTGCAGATCCTTGTAGCGCTGCAGCAGTCGCTGAACGCCGAGT
This sequence comes from Candidatus Acidiferrales bacterium, assembly GCA_963842585.1. GTDB lineage: Bacteria > Acidobacteriota > Terriglobia > Acidiferrales > UBA7541 > Acidiferrum. Next base: position 417,485 of record CAWJHG010000002.1, on the reverse strand, counting down.
GCGACATCATAGTGTTCCTGGCCGACAATTTCCGGCGCGAGCGCCCGGGAAGTCGAGGCGAGCGGATCAACCGCCGGGTAGATGCCCAACTCCGCAATCGACCGCTCCAAAACAATAGTCGCGTCCAAATGCGCAAACGTGGTGGCCGGTGCTGGATCGGTTAGGTCGTCGGCCGGCACGTACACCGCCTGAAATGAGGTAATCGAGCCCTTCTTGGTCGAGGTAATACGTTCCTGGAGCACGCCCATCTCAGCAGCCAGAGTCGGCTGGTAACCGACGGCGCTGGCGCTGCGGCCGAGTAAGGCCGACACTTCGGATCCAGCCTGAGAAAACCGGAAGATGTTGTCGATGAAAAGGAGCACATCCTGATTCTTCTCATCGCGGAAATATTCGGTCATGGCCAGGCCGGACAGGGCGACGCGGAGGCGCGCGCCGGGCGGTTCGTTCATCTGGCCGTACACGAGCGCGATTTTCGACGCGCCGAGATTGTCTTGCTTGATGACTCCGGCTTCTGACATTTCTTTATAGAGATCGTTGCCCTCGCGAGTGCGCTCGCCGACGCCTGCGAACACCGACACGCCCCCGTGGAGCTTGGCGATGTTGTTGATCAGTTCCATGATGATGACGGTCTTGCCCGTGCCGGCGCCGCCGAATGCGCCGACCTTGCCGCCTTTCAGGAAAGGACATATCAAGTCGAGGACTTTGATGCCGGTGGGAAGAACTTGCGGGGAGGGCGATTGGTCCACCAGCTTGGGCGCTGGACGATGGATCGGGTAATACTTCTCTGTCTTGACTGGTCCGCGCTCGTCGACCGGGTTGCCGCACACATCAAAGACCCGCCCCATCACTCCATCTCCAACGGGCACGGAAATGGGCGCGCCGGTATCGATGACTTCGTATCCGCGTTTGAGACCTTCTGTGCCGGACATGGAGATGGACCGGACCCAGTTATCTCCGAGATGCTGCTGCACTTCGAGTGTGAGTTTGAACTGCTCGTTGTCGACCTTAAATTCGACAGTCAATGCGTTGTAGATAGCCGGCAGATTTTCCGTGAACTCAACATCTACGACCGGACCCACGACTTGAACAATTTTACCTTTATTCATGGGGCTCTCTTTCGCTAGTCATTTCCGAGTTGGCCGCCAGCAAGATCGAGCAGTTCCTTAGTGATATTGCCCTGCCGCAGCTTGTTGTATTCGAGGGTTAGATCATTGGTCAGCCCTGTGGCACTGTCCGTGGCGTTCTTCATGCTCACCATGCGGGCGCTTTGTTCACTGGCTTTGGCTTCCAACAAAGCCCTGTAGATAAAAATGCTGAGGTAATGTCCCAAGAGATAGGAGAGAACCTCTTCCGGACTGGGCTCGAAGAGGACATCGGTTGTGTCGGAGGTCTGAGCCGCTTCAGATTCCGCACCAGGGATCTTCAGTCCTTTTATTTCACCAATTGGCAGAAACTCCAACACACCGGTCTTCTGTGACAGGGTGTTGATGAATAGCGTCACGATGACCTTCACTTCATCGACCTCGCCCTTCAAAAATAAATCTCGAGCAAAGTTAGCAATCGCCCGGGATTCGTCGAATCGAGGCGAGTCCCCAAACGCAAACTCGGCAGCCAATTGCCGGTGAGTCCGCGCGACAAACTGCGCCGCGAGCTTGCCGGCAGCGATGAACACAGTCGTTGCCGGATCAAACTGCCCTGCCGCTCGAAAAAGGTTCGCGTTAAGCGCCCCGCACAACCCCTTGTCGGTGCCGATGAGGATCACCGCGCGCTTACGAACAGCACGCACTTCCAGCAGAGGATGAGTGAAGCCACTTGAGTGGGTCGTGGCGTATCGCTGGATGCGGTACAGCAGTTGGGCGAACGGCCGGGTCTTCAGCGTGGTCTGTTGCGCCCTGCGCATCTTCGACGACGCCACCATTTGCATCGCGTGGGTGATCTGGGCAGTGCTGCTGATCGACTTAATACGTCGGCGAAGTTCACGTGGACTGAGCATATCTCACCATTTCGTGTTCATTTCCAGGTCTGCTTGAATTCTTCGGCGGCCGCCTTCAACTCGGCCTTCAACGCGTCGCTGAGCTCCTTTTCCCTTCCGATCTTGGCGAGCAACTGGCCCTTGCGCGTGGTGAAGTATTCCGTCAACTTGTTCTGAAACTCCTTTACCCGCGCCACGGGTATTTGATCCAGGTAACCGTTTTGCGCGGCCCAGATCACGACCACCTGTATCTCGACTGGAATCGGGTTGTACTGCCCCTGCTTGAAAATCTCCATGATGCGTTTGCCACGATCGATCTGCGCTTGCGTTTTTTCGTCCAAGTCGGAGCCGAACTGAGCGAATGCCGCCAACTCTCGGAACTGGGCAAGATCGCCCTTGAGTTGTCCAGCCACTTGCTTTATAGCCTTGAGTTGCGCCGCCGACCCAACGCGCGACACCGAGATGCCGACGTTGATCGCCGGCCGTACACCTTGATGGAACAGATCGGTTTCCAGAAAGATCTGTCCGTCGGTAATCGAGATAACGTTAGTCGGGATATATGCCGAAACGTCGCCGGACTGCGTTTCGATGATGGGCAAAGCCGTGAGCGAGCCGTTGCCATACTTCTCGCCGACCCGCGCCGCGCGTTCGAGCAATCGACTATGCAAGTAAAACACATCGCCGGGATATGCCTCGCGACCCGACGGGCGCTTCAACAGGAGCGACACTTGCCGGTAGGCCACGGCCTGCTTGGACAGGTCGTCGTAAACAATCAACGCGTCCATGCCGTTATCCATGAACCACTCGCCCATCGCTGCGCCAGCAAACGGCGCGAGATACTGGTTGGCGGCGGTGTCCGAAGCAGGAGACGCCACGACAATCGTGTACGGCATCGCGCCGGCTTGTTCGAGGATTGAGATAACCCGCGCGATGGTAGACTGCTTCTGGCCGATCGCGACGTAGATACAGTAGAGCAGTCGGTAGTCCTTGTCGCCAGCCAACTCGGCGGCTTTATTCAGCCGAGCTTGACTGATTATGGTGTCGATGCAGATCGTCGTTTTACCGGTACCACGATCACCGATGATCAATTCGCGTTGTCCGCGACCAATCGGAATCATCGCATCAATCGGCATGATCCCGGTCTGTACCGGTTGGTTGACGGAGCGGCGGCGAATAATGCCGGGCGCAGTTTTTTCAACCGGATAGGTCTTATCGCTCTTGATAGGTCCTTTGCCATCGATGGGCTCGCCCAACAGGTTCACCACACGGCCCAGCAGCCCCTTGCCCACGGGTACTTGCAGAAGCTTGCCGGTGGTGCGGGCTTCGCCGCCCTCTTTGAGTTGTGTGTAGTCTCCGAGAATTACGACGCCGACTTCGGTCTCTTCGAGATTCAATGCTAGGCCGATAATGCCGTTGCCGAGGTCGATCATCTCGTTGAGCATCGCGTCGCTCAAGCCTTCGATCTTGGCGACGCCGTCGCCAACTTCGCGGATGACACCCACGTTTTGCATCGCAGCCGTAGTTTTCGCGCCCGCGATTTGCTCTTTTATTTCTTTTAGTAGGTCTGTCATAGTCACCCTGCTTCAAAAACTATTCTTTAGCGCTTCTAGTCCAGCCAACACGCTGCCGTCATAAACATCGCATCCTATTTGAACTCGCATCCCGCCAATCAACTCCGGACGCTGGGCGAACACCGTGGTCAACCCCCTTCCGTACCGGTCCGCCAACTCGTTTTGTACGATCGTCTGTAAATCGGCCGGTAACGGGGTGGCGCTCTCGACGGTGGCAGTGTGTTGGGCACAGTCGAGTTTCACCAACCGCAGAAAATGGGTGATGATGGGAAGACAATTCCGCTCACCCGTCGCGACGACACGTTGCACGACTTGCCGTGCGCGGTTCTCGTCAAGCAATCCGTTCAGTAAGCAAAGGCGGTACAGTCGCTTGGCTTCGCGTTTCGCTTTTTTGGTGACTTTCATCGTTAGACCGCAATCTGCTTCGAAGTTTCCTCAACCAGACGTCGCTGGTCTTCCGGAGTGAGAATCTTACCGGTGACCGAGGTCGTGGCCTGGACCACTAGATTGCCGACCTCGTGTTTGAGTTCGACAAGCATTCGGTCGTGGTCCTGCACGGCGGCTTCGTGTGCCTTGGCCATGATCTGTTCGGCAGCAGCAACCGCTTTCTTGGTTTCCTCTTGCTGCACGCGAGCCGCCGCAGCCCGGGCTTCTTCGATGAATCGGGCCCCCTGGATGTGGGCCTGTGCCATCACTTCTTGACGCTGGATTTCGGTCTTGTCTAGCTCTGCTTTGATTTTCTCGACGTTAGCAATGCCCAGCGCGATTTCTTGACGCCGCTGTTCCAGCATCGCGAGAATGCGCTTGTAGGCAAACTTGTAAAGGACGGCGCACACGATTGAGAAGCTGATGATCTGCGCCCCCAAATGCTGCCAGTCTACGCCGAAGGTACGGGCGATCTGCGCGACCTGGCCATCGCTCTGGGTGGCGGCCAATAAAATAAAAGGACTCATAGCTCTGCGCCCTCCCGGTTCGTTATTGTTTCACTAGGAACAAGGCATAGAACACGATCGCTTCTGCGAAGGCGATGGCCAGGATTGCCTGGACCATAATCTTCGTGGACGCACCGGGATTACGTCCCACCGCTTCTGAAGCCTTCGCGCCAATCAGTCCCACGCCTATCGCCGCGCCCAATGCTGCCAGACCCACGGTGAGATTTCCGCCTAACTCCCCTGCCAACATGAATGCAAACATATGCCGTACCTTCCTTTGCCATCTCGCCGACTCCCGCGATTGAACACGGTCAAGCTGGCGGAATTCTTAACTAGGTGTTGGGTTCCGCCACTGGTGTCGTTTCCTCGTGCTGACAGATCAAGAGCGTGAACACCGCACACAACAACATGAAAACCAACGCTTGCACCAAGCCCACCAACAATTCCATGAAGTAAAACGGAATGGGCAGCAGCCATCCAAATCCAGGCTTCAGCCGGGCCATCGTATCCAGCATGGTCTCCCCCGCAAAGACGTTGCCGTAGAGACGAAAACTAAGGGAAATCGGCCGAAAGAGAATGGAGATGATTTCCAAACAGCCAGACGCAAAAAACACGACGATCATGAGTACTTTCAAAAATCCGGCTGTTTCACCCTTTGGCGCAAACAATTCTTTCAAGAATCCGATCGGACCAACTTCCTGCAGCGCCCATACGATCCAACATGCGAAAAAGATAATCGCCATGGCGAAGGTCAGGTTCAGATCGGCATTTGCCCCGCGGAACAGCGGTTGGTCAACCTCGAAACCGTTGGGAGTTTGGTATCCCCAGCCAATCGTGCCAACCCCGGGAATGAGACCAAGCCAATTTGCCGACAAAATGAAGATGAAGATAGTCGCTAGAAACCAAAACGTTCGCTTGACCAAATGCGGGCCGATGATGCTCTCCAAAAAGCCGTACAGACCCTCGACCAGCCATTCCAGTAGGTTCTGAGGCCCACTGGGAACACCTTTCATGTCGCGCGTCGCGACTCTGGCGAAAATTATCAAGGCGATGGCAACAACCCAACTCACGACCATGGAATTGGTGATGAAGCCGCCCCAATGTTCGATTTTGACTGCGTACTGTGGCAGGCCGTGCTCCGCTTCAGTGGCAAACGCGCTGCCAAGAGGCAGTAGCATGATTATCCACATCAAGCGTTGAAACACGGATTTCATCAATCAGCTCTTCCAGAGTGCGCGAGCTTGAGCCGGGCACACGGACCTTAAAAACCGTCACCACAGCTCGTCGTGCGAGAAGAGACTAGCTTTGACTCCACGTCGTCACAACTAGGGAAATCCCTAGCCGCCTGATCGGCCGCAGGGCACAAATTTGTCAGCTTGCGTTGGTTCAATAAAGTGGCATACCAGCTGATATAGTAAGGGTGACTTCGCTGATGACGTTGCAACGCGACCGCCTAACGAGGCATAATCCCCGTTATTGCCGCGTCGCTGTTCATCTCGACATTTAGCTCTGGCCATCGCGACGTATCGACTTTAATAGGTGCTCCGCCTTGTCACCTTACGTAATTAATCGTGCTGCGAAGTGCTGGCTGCTATTGGTCCCGCTCGCGCTAATCCTTCTGCCCCCAGGGTCCCGAGCGCAGGTCAAAAAAACAATTCTTGTGATCAACGAGTTCGGACAGTCCGCTCCGGTTTCGGTGATCGTAGCCGAGCAGATCCGTTCGGCGCTGCAATCCGACCGTCGTTTCCAGGTGCAGTTTTATTGGGAGAATCTGGACGCGATTGATCTCTCGAATGATTCGTTGAAAGAACAGCGTGCTTTGGTTGCACAAAGATATCTCGGTCAAAAGTTGGACCTGATTGTGCTGGTCGGTCCGGACCCGCTCCGACTGCTGACAGATGAATCGATGGCAGTTTACCCCGATGTACCGGTCGTTTTCTGCTGCGCCGCTCAAGGTCAACCTGCCCAGCCCGTCATCGATTCCCGATCTACAGGATCGTGGCTGCAATTCGAGCCGGCGAAGACGCTGGATGCTGCCCTCCGATTGCTGCCGGAGACGCGCCAAGTTTTCGTCGTCACTGGGCAATCCAGATTTGATAAAGGTGTCGCAGCGCTCGCGAAGGCGGGGCTCAGTTCTTACGAGGGTAAGCTCACCGTCACGTACTTGACCGAACTTTACATGAAGGAATTACAAGAGAGGCTGAGAAATCTTCCGAGCCATTCCATTGTTCTTTTTCTAACCTTTTTCAAGGATGCGGAGGGCCGGGAATTCCTTAGCACGACGGACGTTCTCCCCATGGTAGTGGCGGCTTCGAATGCTCCGGTATTTGGTGTTACGGACAGCTATCTCGATCGCGGCATCGTTGGCGGGTTCGTGATCAGTATAAAAGAGCAGGGCAAAATCGCGGGCCGCGATATCCTGGAGATCTTGGGCGGAAAATCGCCACAGGACATCCCGGTTGTGCATGGTCCTAGTTATTACATGTTCGATTGGCGCGCGTTACGCCGATGGAATCTAGATGAGAGCAAGCTCCCACCCGGGAGCCTTGTCCTATTTCGCGAGCCACCCCTCTGGGAACGGTACAAAATGGCGATGCTCACGGGATTACTGAGCATTCTGAGTCTGGCTGTGCTCATCGCTTACCTACTTTACAAGCAGCGACAACTCAAACTGGCCGGGAACGCTCCGGAGCAACTCAGCGGCATGCTGATCAACGCCCAGGAACAAGAGCGCCGCAGAATTGCGTCCGAAATCCATGACGATTTTAGCCAGAGACTTGCAACGCTTACGCTCGGTATGGAAACTGCCGCTCAGAACATTTCGGTGTCACCCGAGGAGGCGAATTTTCAGTTGCAGGAACTCTCTAGCGCAGCCATCGACCTTGGCGCGGACCTTCATACTCTCTCGCATCGCCTGCACTCCGCCACTCTCGAGAACCTGGGACTTACACCTGGCATTAGCGCGCTGTGCAAGGAGTTTGCATCTCAACAAGGCATTGAGATTGAAAGTACACTCGATCTCATACCCCGCTCGGTCGATCCTGACGTTGCTCTTTGCGTTTTTCGGATCACGCAGGAAGCCATTCGCAACGTCAAAAAGCATAGTCGGACTTCCAGTGCCCAGGTTGGCCTGCAACTAGCCGGCAAAACCATTCACTTGGCAATATGCGATCGAGGCATGGGCTTCAATCCCAAAGAGACTCCGAACGGCGAGGGACTGGGCATCCGAAGCATGGAAGAGCGGGTACGTTTGCTGGGCGGACGATTCGAGATTCAATCCAAGGTCGGAACGGGCACGAAGATCAACGTCTGGCTGCCGCTACAAGCAAAATCAAAAATAGCCAAGCTTTAGACTTCGAAATAACGCATTTGATGGGCCGCTTCAGCGGTTAGTTGTATGCAGCATGGTGGGCTTCAAGCTCAACCGCGATGAGCCTCTTCTTGACGGCGAACAAGATAAGATCTGAATTCGTCTTGAGATGGAAAGCCGTCATAATGTGATGTTTGTGAAATTCGATGGTTTTTGGACTGAGGTCCAGACGTCCGGCGATCTCTTTCAGCGAATAACCTTCTGCGAACAGTTGTAAGACATCTCGTTGGCGGGCTGTCAGATCTTTGGAGAATTGCACAACTCGGGAACGTTGTTCTACCCAGTCCTCCGACCGCAACTTGGGAGAGGTGAACGACTTTCCTTGCAATACTTGCCCAATTGCTGTCAACAATTCCTTAGCTGCTGAATGCTTTAGAACGAAACCGACTTTTCCCAACTCCATCGCGGCGGCCGCCATATTGGGATTGTCCTGCATTGTCAGGAACACGATGCCTACGTTCGGAAGTTGTTCTCGAATTCGGCATGCGGCATCGAATCCATTGAGAAGCGGCATGCCAATGTCCACGATGATCACATCAGGCTTCAGCCTGATCGCCTGGGCCACCAGTGCGCGGCCATCCGTCACCGAACCAAGCACCTCGTAGGTCTTTTCGAGCAGCGGCCGGAGCGCGTCCAAGAAAATGGCATGGTCGTCAGCGATCAGAAGGGTTGGGCACGACTCTTTGCCAGGTATTGGCACTTGAATCTCCCGCGCAGGGATTAGGATCCGAGCAGATTACAACAGGTGTTCCAAATCCGAACTGTGACGTGCGTCACGTCCGGCTATAAAAAGTAGTACCAGGACTTTATACGTCAATCGACGAGATGTCAAAGGCTAGAGCATATGGAGATGGTCAAAGTGCGCTGTTTCTTGGTCATCTTTTGCGCGGTCTATGTTGGAGAGGATAAATATACGAGCAGCTACTTCAAGGTGACTGGATTTGTAAGCTGGAAACTCAAGCTGGTCTACGCTGGTAGTTCAATCTGAGAGTTGCTCGTCAAGGCCCCGCCCGCGAACCCCGCACCGGCCCCAACGCCCGCACCGATCGCCGCTCCCTTACCACCGCCGGCAATTCCTCCGATGACTGCACCCACCGCTGCGCCGCCTCCGGTCGTGGCCGCAGTGCGCTTTCCTTTACCTTTTGAGGTGTTCTCTGACATCGAAGTAGGAATTGCGTAACTGGTACCGTTGATCGTGATCAGAGTAAGCGCCAGCTTAAGCCTTGCTTCGCCCTTGACCTTTTCCTTGGCCTTGGCCTCTACAACGGTTCCTTTCGCAGTGGAGGATTTGGGAATGACTATCTTCCCGTCTATGCTCACCGGCGTTTCAATCCTGGCGGTGAATTTGTCCCCCGTCTGGCTCGACTTGGAACCCATTCCCTGGTCGAGAACGACGTCTAAGATCGTACCAGCTGGAATAACTATGGGCTTAGGCGGTTCGGGCGGAGGAGTTGGCTCCGGGACAGCCGCTTGCGGCGCAAGAATGGGGGCTTGGGCAGTCTGTTGATCCGCAGTCCCTTGTTGTGCAGTCGGGTTCGGGGCGGCAGTTTCCGGCTTGGGCGAAGTTTCACAAGCCGCCAGGCAAAATGACGACGCAAGAAGCACGAGAATTCGACCGCTCATAGAGGTCCTTTTTTGAATCGCCCGTGCGTCAAGGCGAAGGAATGGAATTGCTTTAGCGTCACTGAAAAGAATCGTAGGTGAAGCTCGACATGTCCACAACTAGGGGAAACCCTAGCTCTCTGGAACCTGTTCAAAATTGCTGGGCTAGGGCTTCTCCTAGTTGTTAAGGTCACGAGAAGGAATCATTCTCGACGAGTAATTTAGCGGGGACAACCCGTGGATCGTGCACGTATTTTGTTAGCTGATGACAATGAAGCTTTGATGGAGCGTACCGCAGAGATGCTGGCCGCGTCATTCGACGTGGTAGGACTCGCGCGCAATGGGCAGGATCTGCTTGCGAAGGCCAGGGAGTTCTCGCCAGACGTTATCATTGCCGACATCACCATGCCCCTCATGACGGGGATCGAAGCGGTACATGAGCTTCGACAAGGTGGGTCAAGTGCGAGATTTGTATTCCTCACCGTTCACCAAGAAAGTGAATTTCTTCGGGCGTGCCTGGACGAAGGCGCGCTGGGCTACGTCATCAAGTCGCATATCAAAGCTGATCTAATTCCGGCTATTTATGCGGCCATGGCGGGCGAACAGTTTGTCTCGCCTTCACTTGCATTATCAGAGGGCGCCCATAAATTCCGCGAAAACCATTGACCGGATTGATGAGTGAAGCAGGATAGACGACGGGGCCCGCAAAGCCTCTGCCAGACGCATCGGGGAGTGTTGAATGGGAAATGACGATCACAATGCGATCCAAGCACTGAAGATAGCGGCTTGTGTGGTTATTGTTGCTTGGGGCGTACGGATGTCCTCTCACGTCCTTTCGATTGTGCTCTTATCTCTCCTGCTCGCTTACGCAATCCTTCCATTCCCGCTTTGGCTGGTTCGCCGATTCCATTTTCCCAAGAGTGCGGCGCTAGTCTGCACTCTGTTCCTCCTGGTCGCGTTTTATTGCGTGCTTACATTCGCTTTAGTCAAAACGGGCTTGCAAATGAGCGCAAGACTTCCGGTATACGAGCAGCGGATTCAGGACTTGCACGTACAGATTGCCGGCTTTTTGTCGCGGAACGGAATTGAATCGACCGACATCACTGTGAAGAGTTTCCTGAATTCAGGGCGACTCATGCAGTTGATGGGCGACATACTACCTTCCACCATCGAACTCTTTTCAGATCGGCTACTGATTTGGTTTCTAACACTGCTATTCCTCGTCGAGTTGCTGGATCCTGAACGGGGCAATAGTCCTCTCGCCAAGAGCCTGGCGAACTTCGGCAGAGACACTCAGCGCTTTATTGCTACAACTGCGGAGACAGGAGCCATCATTGCTCTCGCGAACTTGCTTCTATTAAGTCTGCTGGGGGTAGACTTCGCGGTGATCTGGTGCCTTCTGTACTTTTTTTTGCACTTCATCCCGAGCATTGGATTCATGATCGCTCTGGTACCACCTACCTTGCTGGCGCTGCTTATGTTGGGCTGGAAGAGAGGACTGCTGGTCCTCGGTGGCCTAATACTAACTGAGATGATCGGTGAGAATGTCCTGAAACCAGCGCTCTTGAAGAAAGGACTCGATATTGGGCTTATCGAGGTCACGCTCTCGCTTGTAGGGTGGGGCTTTCTCCTTGGTCCAGCGGGAGCGGTGCTCTCCGTACCGCTTACTTTGGGCCTTCGAAGAGTTATCAGCAGGGCAAGAACAAGCGCAACTGTACCCAGCTAGTTGGTCCCATCGGTCGCTGATGCATCTTTCGATGCAAAACGAGCTTACCGCATGGGCGGGCGCTCCAAAAAGGGGACGGGGCTTTCCACCTCTCCGGGAATATTCGAGGTAATTCGCCATGCGTGCGTACGTCTTCACTTCGATTCTGTCTTGCATAATGCCGCTTTGCTGCTTCGCGCAGGAAAAACCGAGTGTCGCTCCGAGTGAGGGACAATCAGTCCAAACGATCCAGGCCTCGGCCAAGAGCCGCCCCAAAATAGGCGTGGCGCTGGAAGGCGGAGGAGCGCTCGGCGAAGCACATATCGGAGTGTTGAAATGGTTTGAAGCTCACCACATCCCGGTGGACTACATCGCGGGCACCAGCATGGGCGGCTTAATGGGCGGCCTTTACGCGACCGGCAAATCGGCCGACCAGATGCATGCGGTTGTGAAAAAAATGGATTGGGCGTTGGTACTGGGTGGCCAGACTCCATTTGATGACCTTTCATTCCGGCGCAAGGAAGATGCACGGCAATTTCCAAACGCGATCACGATCGGGTTGAAGCACGGCCCCGCTCTGCCACCCGGATTGAACTCTGGCCATCAGGTGAGCCTGCTCATCGACCGGGAGACACTTCCGTATTCGGACATTCAATCGTTCGATGATCTCCCGATTCCATTCCGCTGCGTTTCGACCGAACTCATTTCCGGCAAGCCTTATGTCTTTCAGAATGGTTCGCTATCTGAAGCCATGCGCGCAACCATGTCGATTCCCGGAGTGTTTGCGCCAGTGCGACGCGGCGACCAGATCTTTGTTGATGGCGGTCTGGTGGACAACCTGCCCACGGATGTAGTTCGGAAGATGGGTGCGGACATTATCATCGCCGTACACCTGCAAATCTCACCTGCATCGGCAAAGAACATTCAGTCGGCTTTCAGCGTACTCGGCCGGTCGGTGGAATTAGTGATCGCAGAGACAGAAATCCGCGGAATGGAGGGAGCAGATTTAATCGTCAAAGCCGACGTCCAGAAATATACGTCAATGGATTACGAAAAGTCGGACGAATTGGTCAAGATTGGATATGACGCTGCTGAGCAGAAGGCCACCCTTCTAAAGGTGTACTCCTTGGATGATGTAGCCTGGGATGAGTATATCCACGCCAAGAATTCCCGTTTGCGGACGACTATTGGCGTACCACAATTCGTAAAAGTTGTGGGTATCGAGGGCGAGGCCCTAACAAATGTGCAGAAATTCCTTTCTCCCCTGGCGGGGAAGCCGATTGATGAGGCAGCTCTAGAACAAGACCTTACGCGTCTGGCCGGTGTGGGGCGACTCGACAGCGTCAGCTACCAAGTCATTCACGAGAATGGTCAGACCGGACTGCTTATCACGGCTCAGGAAAAGAGTTATGCCCCGCCCACGCTAAAACCGTCGTTCGAAGTTAACGGATCACAAACGCAGGATGTAACTTTCACGATCGGCGCACGGCTGACATTCATGGACATAGCTGGGTTCCGCTCGGAGTGGCGCACGGACTTCCAGTTTGGAGAGACGTATGGCATCGCCTCTGATCTTTATCGTCCGTTCCAGCCGCTCGGAAACTGGTTCTTCGACCCTTTCGTAAATGCGAGCCAAACAACTTTTCAGATTTACCACAAACAGGATCCCGAGGCGATTTACCGCCTGGACCGGACGTCGGGAGGTATCGACGTGGGCTATGCGATCAGCCGATTCAGCGAGGTACGCGTTGGATATGGATTAGGCTATGGCAATGCTGACCTGCGGCTCGGAACCCCTGACTTTCCCTCTTACAGTGGACGGATAGGAAGCACGCACGCTCGATACGTCGTAGACCACGCTAATGATCCCATTCTCCCCACCGCGGGTTACATTGTTCTGGCGAACTTCAATTTTTACGACAGCTTTCCAAATGCCCCGCAAGCCTTTCCGACCTTGGAAGCGTCTTTGCAATATTTTCATCCAGTGCGGCGGGACGACTCCATATTCATTGTTGCGACCGGGGGTTCGACTCTCGGCTACCAGAGAACCGGAACACCACAATTCTTCCTGGGGGGTGTAGGCAGACTGAGCGCCTACGGGCTAAATGAATTGATGGGGAACCAATACTTTGTTGGCCGGATAGGTTACAGGCGAAAGATCTTCACGTTACCCACATTTGTTGGAAGCAATGTCTATTTTACGGGCTTTGGTGAAGTCGGAAAGATGTATGGCGATCCATTCGGCGCTCCAAAACTTTCGGGTGACGGTGGCCTCGGCGTGGTCGCGCTAACAGCCATTGGCCCCGTTTTCATCGGCGCCAGCGCAGGCGATACCGGACACTACAAGTGGTTCTTCCAATTGGGCCGAGTCTTCTAGGCATTTTGAGACTTGGTGTAGCTCGCGGCGATGAGCGGACAAGATTCACTCACGCAACAATCATGTTCGCTTAGGGATTTCCCTAGTTGATGCGCCGCCTGAATCAGAGTAAATGAGTAGACAGTTTAAGTGCGCTCAATCAACAGTACGCCAGTAACAACAGCCTCTGGAAAGCTGGAGATTCATCCCGGACGTATTTTGAGGTGACTGACTTTGGCTACCCTCCCTAACCCCGAAACAGTTCATTGGCGGTATAAATTGTTCAAGTTGGCGCCTGGTTTGCCAACGCTCTGGCCCTACAATCGTTCCAACTTTTCTCATGACCTAATCGCCGGTCTCTCGGTGGCGGCAGTGGCATTGCCCGTTGGGGTAGCGTACGCTCAACTGGCCGGATTCAATCCTTCCGTTGGGCTGTACTCCAGCATCCTTCCCCTAGTCGCATACGCGCTGTTCGGCACGTCGCGTCAATTGATAGTCGGACCGGACGCGGCTACATGCGCGTTGATCGCAACGGCCGTCGCTCCGTTGGCCAAGGGCAATCCGCAGGACTACGAATCCTTGTCTGTAACCCTGTGTTTCCTCGCGGGGGTCCTGTGCATCGGAGCAAGTTTCTTGCGGCTTGGGGTAATGGCTGATTTCCTGTCGAAGCCGATCCTGGTTGGCTTCCTGAATGGGATTGCTTTGAGCGTCATCCTCGGCCAGATCGGAAAGATATTCGGCTTTGCCATTGACCGAGGCAGGATAGTGCCGCGACTTCTGGAATTCATCGCAAAACTTGGTCAAACGCACTGGCCAACTCTAGCCATCGGACTGGGTACGTTTGTAGTACTCCTGGTCACTCCCAAACTGTTCAGACGCGTACCAGCTGCGCTGGTTGCTATCGTTTTGAGTGCGTTAGTCGTACGCTTCTTCGGTCTGGAACATCTAGGCGTCAAAATTGTCGGCGACGTGCCGGCAGGATTGCCTCATCTGCGTATTCCCACATTTTCACTGGAGTTGCTTCCGTCGCTATTTGGTGATGCCGCGGGCCTTGCGCTAGTGACTTTCTCCAGCATGATGCTAACGTCGAGAAGCTTCGCGGCCCGAAATGGATATGATGTGGATGCCGATCGGGAATTCGCGGCCTTGGGAATGGCAAACATTGCTTCCTCCTTCTCGCAAGGATTTGCGATCAGCGGAGCTGACTCTCGCACTGCCATGAGCGATGCAAGCGGTGGGCGGACCCAGGTCACGGGGCTGGTTGCTGCGGGAACTATCGCTGTCGTTCTTCTTTTCCTCACCGGACCGCTGCGGTTCGTGCCAGTTGCTGCGCTTGGTGCGATCCTCGTGAAGGCGGGATTCTCGTTAATTGATTTGAAGGCACTCCAATTGATCTTCAGAATCGATCGCCGGGAATTCGCTTTCTCGATTCTCGCGACTCTAGGTGTTGTGGCGATTGGCGCGATTCAAGCCATCCTGTTTGTAGTTATCCTCGCGCTTCTTCGTTTCGTGCATCTGGTAGCACGACCAAAATTTGAGCTCCTCGGAAAGGTGGAGGGGATGCCAGGCTATCACTCCCTCGACCGTCATCCGGAAGCTAGCACGATTCCCGATATGCTCGTAATTCGTTTCAATGCGCCAATCGTATTTTTCAACGCACCTTACTTCAAGCGAGGTGTCCTGGAAGCGGTCAAGGCCGCGATCATAGTTCCAAAATGGATTGTGTTGGACATGATTCCGATCACCATGATTGATGCTACGGGTCTGCAGACGGCCCAAGACCTGGCGAAAGATCTCCAACGCCGCGGCATAGCCTTGGCAGCGGCCGGGCGAAAATCTGAATGGAATGACTGGGCTGAATCCCGAAAGTTCGGAGAGGCTTCACGAATGATTAAGGGTTATCCGACATTGAACTCGGCCATCCGTGCATGTCTGAGCGGCGAGCAAGGATCCACCGTAGATGATTTTGGCCCACGGGGCCAGAATTAAGTGTGCCCTGAGGTCAGGAGTTTGACATCCCGACGCGACACGCTTGTCACAGTGCTGGCGCTTCTGGTGATCGCCATTGCGCTACCGTTTGCCATTGTGGACACCATTGAAACAGGCCGCGTGTACGTATTCTCGAAGCAATTTCTTGAGGAAATACCGCAGCGGTTCACCGGCTCCGGGCGCTTACGCTTCATCCTGCAACCCATCGTTTCTACTTTTCTGGGGATTCGCGGAGGCCTTCATGATGCCAAAGAGGGAAATCCGCCTTACCTCTTCGGACTGCTGTTCGGTGCTGAACATCGAAGAGAGTTGCTCCGAAGCACCGTTGCAGCTGTCCGCAACCTGCTTGCTGTGGGGATCATTATGGATCTTGTGTTTCAACTGGTCCTCTACCACTCGGTGCATCCAGGCGCTGCCGCAGTGATTGGGCCGATTCTCATTTGCTTCCCTTACGCACTCTCCAGAGCATTAACCACACGCTTGGCAGGACGGTTGGAGATAAAGTAGGGAGCCTCGTGTTTGTTCAGAAGGCCCACTGCAGTGAACGGATTTCGGTTTTCACATGAAAGGAAGACAAAGATGCGAATAGTTCTTTTGGCTTTTACAATATTTGCTTTACTTCTCGTGACGGTACAAGTTTTGACCACTCCTGTGGACGCGCAGACTGGCAAGCTTGAAATCATTAAAGCGGTCTACGGTAGAGAAGGGATGAGTAACGACGTAACCCAGCGGCTTCAGAAATTGGTTAAGAACAACACGCTGGATGTAAAGGTATCCAATGTCATTCTGGGGGGAGACCCAAACAAAGGCGCGGACAAGACCCTGAAAGTCGATTACACCTACCGTGGACAGCGTAAGCAAGTGGTAGTTAAAGAAGGCGATCGACTGACTCTGCCCTGAGTTGCCGAAGTCAGACTTGTGCACGTTTGTCCGAATCTGAATTGCTGCGAATCAGCCGCGTGACCGAGACTTGATTTCTGTCTGGTGGTTATTGCTTAAAGACTACCGGAGGCCCGCTAACCCGTTTCGCGGTGAGGTCGACGTTGACCTCGACGCGGTCAGCGATCTTGATGAATGGAATGCCGCTGTTCATGCCGTATTGCTTACGGTCGAAGGCCATGGTTCCTTTGATCGTGCCGGTGCCTGTGCCTTTACCGGTTATCACAAACGTCAGCTTCTCCTGCTTGGTTACTCCTCGTATCGTGAAGTCGCCGTCAAATACAATCGTATCCGGACCAGTCTGCTCAACCTTTGTTGAGTGAAACGTGATCAGTGGATTGTGGTCGGCGTCGAAGAAATCTTTGCTCTTCAACTTGCCGTTCTTGGTGCCGCTCCCGGTTTGCACGGTGCCAGCCTGAATCTTGATGTCTAAAACGGCGGTTGAAAGTTCAGGGGAGGTCATTGTTATTGTGGCGTCCCACTTCTCAAACTTGCCTTTTATCGCCACCGATGCTTCTACGTCGAACTTAACGGTGCTGTCACCGGGCGTAATCGCAAAAACAGGAGCCTGCGCTCGACCCACCGAAGGGAACAGCGTGGATGCTAACAGCAAAAGAGCAGTTAATCTCATTGGATCCTTTCTAATGCACAATCCAGACGACGACATAGCTCTCACCTGTGCTTCAGCTCGCAGTCCACGAACCGACGGAAAAGGCTTCGTTATTTGAAAGCGAAGCCGGCTCACATTCGTGATCTTGCCTTGAAATGTGGCCCTATGTCGTTGGCCCACCAGTCTGAATACGAATCTATGCTTGATTGGTTGTGCTTACAACTAGGGAAAGCCCTAGGTGATGTGGGGAGACCATTACCTGACTTCGTCGTCCCGTTCGTCATCGGCCCCATCTCATGCCAGGAACCTCACCTGACCTGTTGCAATGTCATAAACCGCTCCTACCAATTTGACGCCCATCCTGGTGCCATTCTGCCCTTCTTGGGTCTCCAGGATCTGCTTAATTGACCAGCGAACATTCGCGTCGACTGCATTGGCCAACTGCTCTTCCTCCGATAACTCCACCCCGAATTCGGGCAGGCCCGGAAGAATGTCATTGACCAGGATTTGGATGCGTGAGCGATATTGGGCGCCTTTCAGCTTGTATTCCAGGGCAGCCTTTACGGCCCCGCATATAGCATGGCCAAGTACTACAAATAAAGGTGTGCGCAGATACGCTCCGGCGTACTGCAAACTACCCATCACCTCAGGCGAGACCACATTTCCGGCGACGCGCACGATAAACAACTCACCGAAATTTGCATCGAAGATTAATTCCGGAGGTACCCGCGCATCGCTGCATCCCAGGATCGTCGCAAAAGGCCTCTGCTCCCTGGCCAGATCAGCAAGGGTTTCCTTGCAGACTGTCGGAAACTTTGCCTCGCCCGCCATAAATCTTTGGTTGCCGGCAATGAGCTTCTGCAAGCCCCTCTCGGCGGCAGCCTGATTGTCGGCTGCGTCAGTAGTTGTCATAGAATTTGGTCGTTCTCCCCCAATTGCGATTCCGGCGATATCCTAGCCAATGCGATCAATTACAAAAGCTCTCTTATTTCTCTCGATCCCACAGATCAGGCTGGTCATTGCCTGACCAGCGAGAATAGCAAAAAATTGTAACGTGATGTGCCTAAGTCGTAGGCTTCCCGAGATGGCGTATGTATTCACAGAGTATCCCTTTCAAGAGCGGTACCACAATGGCACCACTGTTTGTTCACAGTGGTGCCACTCAAAATGCATGAAACATAAGCTCTTAACCCCGAAAAAGACCACAAAGTGGCCCCAACCCTTTATGTTCCAATACGGGTGTCATTTGCCGATCATCCACCGATGTCACTCCCGTTGTTGTCAAAAAGTGTGGAACGTCGATGACGTTCAGTAGCTCTGAGTGAAGAAGTGTGATTTCCAAATGAGAAAAATCGCCACTATTGTCGATATTTGTGGTTTCCGGTGGCGTCCGGTGCTTTACATTCTTTTTCAGTGGTGCTATATGTACACCAGTGCCGCTGGGCGAAGCGGATATCCGCACTAAGCAGTCAGGGGAAAATAGCACAAGCCTTCTGATCGCAACGGCAGGCATCTACACTTGCAGCGGACCTGGCAATGCGGAATTTCGAGCCTAAAGGCAGTTGGAATTGTGGCGAAACCACGAAGAAACACAAACCTTGAAGTCTACAATGTGAGGCTTTTGAGTAACCTCGACGAACTCCTGAGGGATAAACCTCGGTATTTAGGAGAACTATCAGCTTCGATCAACGATGCCCTTCTAGTGGTCGACCTGGATACCGTTGAGCTCGTCAAACTGCAATCCAGGCAGAAACAAACCGGAAGAGAAACCCAGGTCGTCATCTTGCGGCGTCTTCGCAAGCGCATTCATCAAGTCGCAAAGAAGCGGTCGTGTTCGATGAATCAGCTCGTGAATAGCGCTCTTCTGGCTTTTTACTCAAAGACGGGTAGAGTCAAACTCAAAAAATCAACTAAACAGCACGGAGTATCTAAGCATTCCTACGACACCATGTCGGAGGTGGAACGCCGGGAGCTTCACCAGATGCTTTCGGATTTACTAGCAACGCAATCCGTCTCCGCCGTCGCGGAAGAGCCAGATGGGACGCACTACGAATACGATCGCAATCTGAAAACCACGGTAAAAGTCACGCCGGACGGAGGGCGACACCCCGTTAAGAGATTCGATTCGGCCTTTGAACGTGCGCCGCTGTAGAGCCGGCGCAAGGCTGAACATGAAGGAATGACATCCTGAGCCAGCAAAAGCCAGCACTCTTTATCATCGCGGGACCGTTGGGCGCAGGTAAGACAACTTTCTATGAAGCTTACTTGAAGGAAGCCTTCCCTACGTTGGCTCCCGCCGTGAGGGACCAGCAACTACCGTTCCTCAACGATCGGCGGTCGTTTGCCGTCGAAGACGTCCGTGTGGACATGCAACTGCTCGACGAGGCCAAAGCCGCAGGCTACACGACGAAGGTGATTTTCATTTCCACGGAAGACGGGAATTTGAATGTCGGGCGGATCTTGGTGCGTATGAGCCGAGGTGGAAAACCCGAAACCGCCCAAAGTGTGATTGACTCGTACCAGGAGGCAACGAAGAATCTGGCCGAAGTGCCCAAGCATGCCGATGAGTTGATCCTGTACGACAACACCGCGCATAACCGGGGCTACCGTGTAGTCGCCCAATTCACCGGTGGCAAGTTAAGCAAAGTCGCGCAGTCGATCCCGGACTGGGCTGCTAAAGTGTTTGGCAAGGAATTGCATCCTGCAAACCAACACGCGAAGCCGAGCCGCGGCCGATAGTCCCAATTCGAGAAATACGCCAGTTGTGCGCTATATATGTGCTGAGGATCTTTGCCGCTTGAGAGGAATTGGCGACGCCCTACGCAACCGTGCGCGACCATCGCAGTGGGCAAACAGGAGGACGGTCGCCCCTCGCTTTCTTTCTCGTTTCATCAACCCGGATTGGGCAACTCATATTCTGAACATGCGATTCGGCCTCTTGAATACTCAACCTCGATGACAGTATTTGTCAGGTCGCGGGTTCCGATATGTTGAAGTGCCGCACTGAACAGTTCGCACTGACGAAAAGGCGTAACGCTCGGAACAATAATGATCACCCCTGCGTGCAACGGTTCTTGTCCATGTAGAACGAGAAAGTCGGAACGATTGTTCGTTACAAACGTATATTCCTGTTGGCGGATGGTGTCCATAAGTTGCCAATCTTTCGAACTGCCGAGTCCGAGATAATTGACATGATGCGCCACGTGGCCCGCCGCGTGTGCTAGTCCAACCAACGATGTGTGCAGGCATTCGTCGATCAAGAGCTTCACTGTCACTCCGCTAGGTCACGACGATACCGGGTTGCAAGAATCGGCTTTCGTTTTGCCCAGGGGCGGGAAGCAGGGCGCCCTCGGCGCGGAAAGGCTTGGACGTAAAGAGGAGCGAGCTCGACCTTCTCCCTATCGAGAGCAGGGTAACCCTCTAGAATCTCTGCTGGGTTCGCTCCTTGGCTCAACATGTCGGCAATAAGTTCAACTGGAATGCGGGTCCCACGATACACAGGTGTACCGCGCATAATCTCGGGGTCAGAAACAATCATGTTCTCTGCCAGCTCAAGTCTCTTCAGGTCCTGATCCAGTCCCAACCGCACCGACTTCACCTGGATCACCAAGGCTGAACCCTCCGTAAGAACTACAGCGTCAATTTCGGGAAACGATTCAATCTTCTTGGCAATCGCGCGACGAGCAGCAATTGGTAATAACCGCACGCCCTCTGCTTCGAGTCGAAGATACAGTACCTGCTGTCGGCTGAGCATCCGTTGGATGGAACGGCCAGTGCGGAGGCGACGGGGTCGAATGAGTCGACGTTCGATCAGCTTATGAACGGCAGGAAGCGACAGATTCGCAACAGCAGAAGCCTGAGCCGGAGTATATTCCATGGTTTCCATGTACTTATTCTACCCCAAAGAGGGCAGCATTAATAGCGTTGAATGACTTCGTTGTTAAGCAGCTCGGTAAGCATCGCCGGAGCCTCAAGCTATGTGAAAAAACCTCTTTTCATGGTGCTATATGTATAGTAGCATGGCAACATGGTATCCACCATTCAGAAGGCCAACAGGAAATGAGAATCGCAGATCAGTCGAAGTGTCCCATTGAGAAACAGCACGAAATTCTAATCGGCGCCAGAGTGGAAGTTTGCAATAGACCACCATCTAGCGCCTCCAGGAACTACTTCTTATCCCTTGTGGATGGCGCGGTTCGTTCCACAAGATTGGCAATCTCGCCAAAGAAAACGAGCAATCAGATTTGAAGCAGGCAGGTAATCGTGTTCCATGTGTAGCGGTCCGACAAAAACGATCAGAGATACGGTGCAGGCAGCAATCACCGGGCGTGAGAGAACGCTGCCGCCAGAGGCAGGATTGCCGCACGAACCGTCTCTAGACGTTGACTATAGATACTTGCATATCAGCGCTCGTCTCCCTGTTGTTACTCCGCTTCCGGCCCCACACTCTATGCCGCCGAACCGCGGGAGAGAATGGTCGGCCTCACCATCGGCGCAGCCATCATCAGACGCCTATGGACTACGTGGCAATCACCCTGCTACCGTTTCATCGACGCCAGGACTGCGACAAGCGAGGAGAAAACGCTTGGAAAGCAGACTTGGACAGGACGGCACAGTGTATCAAGAGGGAAGAAAACAGACAGATGGATGGTTGCCCGAAAAACCGGCGTACCTTCGCCTCTATCTGGATATTCCCGGTCAACATGAACGAGTTAAACACAACCAACCCCTTGGCAAATGCGCGACTCGGGGAGAGGCTAGACGAAAAGCAGATCGCTGGATAATGAGGAATGGAATCAATAACAGAGAGAAATTGGAATTTGCTTTGCTGCCGAGTGAGACTACGTTCTGCTCGCAGGCCGCATGGTGGCTCTCTGAACTCGGTTCCGGTCGCCTCAAATCTCGCCAGAAGAACAAGCGCGGACAGAAAATAAGAGTTACTACGCTGGACGCGTACACTTCTGCTGTCGGCTACCTCAACGAGAAGATAGGGGATGCAACCCTCGCCACTTTCGACAATGCAGAGATGAAAGACCTGATCTCCACGATGGAAGCAGAGACGAAAGCGAACGGAGGCCCAAGATTCACGCCAAAAAGCATCAATAACTATTTCCTGATTGCGTCGGCGGTTTTCGCCACAGCGAAAGATCGCAGGGGCAAGCAGCTATTTCCGCGTCAATGGGACCTGAATTACATCGGCCTGCCAGCGGTAAAAAGGGGCGACCAGAACACACCGACCCTTGAAACGGTGGAGATTGAAACCATCTTGACCGCCGCGAAAGGGCGCTATCGCGTGCTCTACGCACTTCTGGCAGGAACCGGAATTCGTATCTCTGAAGCCCTGGGCCTCGAAATCGGAAAGCACCTCACAATGGATTGCTCGATAGTTTATATTCGACAGCAACGCAGTAAGAAGGGACACGGGATCGAAACGTACCTCAAGTCAGATTCCGGTATCAGAGATGTTGATGTAGTTCCTGCCCTTGCCGCGCTAGTGAAGGAATATATCGACACTCGGACGAGTGGTTTTCTATTCGAAACTTCGGGAGGTTTGCCCATGTCTCCGCGCAATATCGCGCGGGACAACCTGCATCCGATCCTCAAAGTGATGGGACGCGAGTCAGCAGGCTTCCACACATTCCGTCGATTCCGTGAATCCATTCTACAAATGAGCGAGGCGCGCACACTCCTCATCGACTATTGGATGGGACACGCGAACGGAGAAATGTCAGGACGTTACGGCAAGCAGTTGCTCGACAACGTTCAGTGGCGGCAAGCATGTGCGGCCAAGGCAGGTCTTGGTTTCGCATTGCCTACGCAGAATGCGGAGCTGTTGATGGACAAGTCGGGACAAGTTCCACCAGTAGCAGAGCAAGAAGCAGTAGCGGTGTAAGCCTATATGAGAGCGAGAATTAAAATGGTCGGGGCGAAAGGATTTGAACCTTCGACCTCCTGGTCCCGAACCGCCAAGGACCAGTGCAAGAAAACAATCTAATGCATTGAATCGGCTTCGGATAGCTGAGCAACTTCTTCCCCTTATTCGGGCTATAAATGGGCTACAAATTCTAAAATTATTTTTCTCCCAGACCGGATGTCACTAAGTCACTAGACGATAACGCGTCGATCGAGACTCGAGGCTTTCGTGGCAAACTGTTTAGCGTGCAAATGAACGACCAAGCCGGATACCTGGGCATATTTGTCGTGATGCTTTGTTTCGGGCTTTATGCGGTAATAAATCCAAAAGCCGTCAAAAAGGGACACGAGGATATACCAGGCTTCAATAAAACCGGATTCTCGTGGGTGCCAGAATGGGGCTGGAGATTGTCTGGAATCGCCCTACTCGGGGTATCTGCGATTTTCCTGTATCTGTTTCTAAGGCATTCACGCTTCATGCCAGTACTATGAGCCACATCGACGGTTTCGCCGTTACTCAGGACTTGACTGTCGTATCTCGAAAGTCTGAAACAAAACCAAGCCTTGTGCACCGTAGGATGCATTTATTTCCAAAAGTTGAAATCCTTGCTCACGCTTCACCCTCAATAAATCTGTGACCTGCGCAGCATCGACATCCACGCTGTACAATTCCGCCATGTCTGAGGAGGTTAATTCCTCAGTGCTGCGGGAAACCAAGTCGAAGATGATGTTGCCCTGTTTAATATCGGAAAGTTTCAGGGCGTCGACTTCTCGCAGGGCTAAGATGAACGATTTGCCGTCCTGCGTTCTTAGGAAAAGACTTACCAGTTTGCTGGGGCCAATCCGTAGTCCGTCGAAATGCCCGTCGTGGAAATTAGGAATTTTCATCAAAGCGGTTCTTTCGGCTTGTCAAACATGTTGTCACTCACAAGCAATCTTGGTACATGCCAAACACCTTAGGAGCTTCGGTCACTGTGCCTGCCCCATCAAGCTGCACGCGCACACCGATGAAGCCCGCATCTGTGAAGCACCCGAATGGAGCGCATCCCGGCGGCCGCAATGACCCATATGCTTCAGACTCCAGAATCGCGAACGGGATTTTGTGTTCCGCGAAGAACCGAGCCACGTCACTTTTGTTTGTTCCGACTTTGAGTTGTTCGGCGGCGTCTCGATTAAGGTTTTCGACTTGGCGTGCAAACGCCGCACCGCGTATTTTGCAGCGGTATTCCCTGAGTCCAAACAAACCGATGCCCGCGATTACCACTATTACGGCAACGGCGACCCTATGCTGTTTCAAAAAATTCACGACTCCAGTGTCCTGTCACAATCATTATCTATGCAAGTTGCCCGCTTGGAGGGGTCGTCCAGTCAGTCAACTCCCGAGTTGTCGGAAAACCGGACAGGTTCCTCATAGTACTTTCTCTGACCGTAGGGGCGGACCGGAACCTTTCACTTCGCCAGACCGCGCAGGATTTCGAGCCGGTTTGGAGGAGCATCTGGTGAGAAAAAATCAGGGATTGTATTCTGTGTCCGCCGAGGACGACTGAGAAACTCTACCGCCCACTCGGCGATGCGCTCTTCCTTCACGTGAACATACTCGCCAGGATTAGGCTCCGCGATGTACTCACGTTGTCGAACCAGCGCAAGCGGCTCTTCCGCTCCTGCGGTGCTTTGGGAAAATGCGAGAGCCTCGGCATAGGTCGCGAAGGGATAATAATCGTCACTGCCTTCTTCTGAGTTGGGCGAACCACCCTCTGGATGACACCAAACGCGGTATTCAAGAACATCGTCCCAGACAAAGCCACCGCCAGCGTGAGCAAGAGCTGAGTACGTGCCCACGAGAGTTGGGTCCACAGCATCAGGGTAAGTAACTGTCCTCACGCGCATATTTAACACCGGGACGGCGGTTTGCGAGAAGCCAATTTAGCGTCCAATCCTAGTAGTCCCAGAGAAAACTGGCGGTTGAACAAAGGTGCACGCGAGTATACTGTGCTTGCCATGAGAGTCCTTGGCATAGTTCTTCTCTCTATCGCGTCAATCGCGGTTCTTTTGGTGCTTATCCTTCCGGTTATTTTTAGTCAGGTTTTGGCGCGTTATGCTCTTGGAGTTGACACTCATCGTTTTTTGGTACGTCCAGCGATTTTAGGTTCCGTGGTCTCGAACCCGTTGCTTTCCTTTATGGCTGCACTGCTGTTGCTGGTCGCGTTCGGTTGGGGAATCTCGAAGCTCAGCCGCTAAAATCCACTTTGCCGGTTTCGCCGTAAATCAGGACCTACCCGAGTTTTTCCGGGAGCGAGGTATCCCAACGGCCCTGTGCGCATACAGTTACGCAGACAATAAAGATGGCTGGAAGGTTACTTCAATACAAGCCTTACAATGAAGTGGGATCCACCTTTCAAATGCACCTAACCACGAAAGATAAAGTTGGTCTTGCTGTGTCCATCTTGCTTGGTGCCGCTGTTGGGTACTTCCTCCCTTTGGCAGGCTACGGCGGAGTCTTAGTCGGTGCCGTTTATGCGGGGGCGATCGTACCGATTGTCGTGTTGTTTATCGCCGACCAAAGAAAAATCCTTGTCTGGCAAGCATGCATTGTTCCTCCTGCGCTTTGGATAGTTGTTGCAGGTGCCCGTATCGGACCTTTGGGAATCGCAGGAGGCTTACCGATCTTCTTTCTATTTTGGGCTGCCGGAACGGTAATTTCGTCGCCCGTTCCGATTTTTCTGTACTGGAAGCGCAGCAAAGGCCGTGCGGGGCATCGAGTCGTATGGTTGCTACTCGGGTTGGTATTGATTTCCCTGATTTGCAGTCTATTGCGCGATCCATTTCTTTTTTTCGGTTTCGTTTTTGCCTGGACTGCGGTGTGTTTGGTGAAATTTTCATGGGGCTGGCGCAAAGGCATAGAACCTCTTGACGCCAAAGCGGCGACGCTGGCTGCGCTCTCGGTTCTGGTCTTTGCGATTTCAAGCGCGGCGCTTATCGGTGTTTTCTTCCGCCAAGGAGCTTTTCGTCAGGCTGTGAGTGACCACCACTTTGGCCTCGCTCGCTTGTTTGTGTCTATCGGAGCTGACCCAAACGCATGTGACGCATTCGGAAAGGCCGCCCTGATAGACGCCGTGTGGGACGGAACAGGAGACTTGGAGGCGGTGAACGCTCTAATCGGAATGGGGGCAAATGTCAACCAAGCGCAACCCGGCGCACTTCACGGCATCCTGCCAAGCGGCACCGCTTTGCACGTCGCGGCGGCCGCTGGACGAACCGAAATCTCTCAGTCGTTGCTTCGAGCGGGCGCATCCGTTAACGCAGGGAATGAAAGAGGAGCAACGCCCTTGTTAGTCGCGTTAAGCCACGCCTCATTGTGGTGTGTACCCGCGCTCCTGGATTATGGTGCGGACGTCAACGCCAAAGATAGCCAAGGTAGAACCGCGCTCATGTTTCTGACCATGAACTATCCGCCTGAGGACACAGCCGCACAGCAGATCCTCCGCAAGTTGCTCACTAGAAGCGCGGACGTCAACGCCAGGGATGTGGATGGGAAAAGCGCGGAAGACTGGGCCATTTACTACAAGCACGATCACTTTGTCGAAGAGATAAGAAGCTTCCGGGGAATCCCGAAGCAGGTACAGAATTGAGCCTTTGCTCCTGGTTTGTCAGGAAATCGGAAAAGTGGCGTATAGTACTTGGCCTTTGTCAAAGGAAACTGCCTAGGTTGCAGTCACGCCTAAGGTCTCAATACGGATATTCTCGGATGAGGAACATAAGACACTGGCGGTTAGTTCCATATTTGGAATTTGCGCTAACGCAGCATCGGCGACATCCAGATTCTCTTTGTAGTACTCCCGGTATGGGTAATGGGGGTGAAACCGCTGAAAAGCCGAGCGTGCACGACCAATGGCTTCTCGATTCATCGGAGTAACGACTAAGCTTCCCGTCCATGCGCCCTCAAGCTCAGCATAGTCCATTAGGAAAAACTCTCTGTCCTTTTGTGCCTCGGCGAGAATCTGCGCTCGATTCACCCGAATATTCCCATGAGCGTCGGATGGACCGAACGCGAAATGGAATGAGTTCTTCTTAGAAGTGGCAAAAGTCAACGCTACCAGCATCTGAGCTAGAGGCTGCCCTCCCGCAGAGATTACAACTTGAATGTCGTCGGGGATTCTCATGTGAACCGCCACGTGCTCAGAATATGCGGCACGCTGGAAGAACGCAATTCCACCAATCTCTTCTTGGGGCCCTGGTAAGTCCGGTAATCGGAAAAGTGCATACTGGGGTTCCGCCGTCAAACTTCGGACCATTTGACCTGTAATGGTCGCTGGACACCTTTGGTCAATACAGGACTGTCGAGCACCTCGAAATGTCCGATGCAAGTCATGGCTTTCGCAGGGTCAATCACCAGCACTTTTTGCAGAATGCCATTCAGTTCCGTTTTCCTCTCCCTCTCGTTCGGCAGAGCAGGATGAGTACTGATGCCGACCTTGCCCGTGTGGAAGGCAAGCTCCCAGCGCTTCCAGATGGCCCAGTCCTCCATCGCAAGTTGAAAGGTATGAGAATCAATCGCTGCTAGACGGAACGAGTCCGTGTAATCATCTTTGGACTCGTCAAAGATACATTCATAGAGATGGGGCGTGCCTTTGTAATTAGCTATGCCTTTGCGCGGTCCGTCGTAGTAATCCAGCACCGTGTAAACAAGCTCGTATCCTGTCTTCAAATGCGCGGACGTCATGCTCAAATTCTACCGCGCTATCCTCAATTTTTCGTGTAGGTCTTGGTAAGGCGGGTGACCGGCAACTTGGCTCTCACTGCTTGATGGCCAGCCTGACGTTGTGTAACATCCGTCTCAATGGAAGGCTTCCTCGGCAAATTTCACAGATTTATTGGAACCGAGAGTTCGTTTCGCATATCTCCTGCCAAACAAGGAATTTTCCATGTCGCGGCAGTTTATGGCGTAGCTTGGGTGTGCATACCCGGTTTGGTTGCGCTTGCGTACGGGATCCCTGTCCAATTCCTCGCTGGTCGCCGCTTGGGTGGGAACCCCTTACAATTCGCTTTCTCTCACATCGTCGTGCTGAGCATCTTGCCGGGATTCATTGCGGGATTCGCGAATGCGATGCTTTTCAATCGGGGAATCGTTCGTCTTGTTTGGTTGCTCCCATTCGCGATTTTGATCTACCGATTTGTATTCCATGCTCCGGGCATGTATCCCACAATGCTCTGGGATAGCGATTTTCGACAGGCGTTTCACTATTTTTTCGGTGGAGGATTCAAAATCATCGGAGAATGCCACAATTACGGAGAGTTGCGAACACTCATGCTTCAAAACATGGGAGACGTCTTTCGCGGCTTCGCCCAATACCGTTGGACAGTACCTGCCTATGTTGGTGTCGCGTACAGTCTAGGCGCGAGGCTTTCGCTCAGCATGAATGGAATACGCTTCCAGACATCCAAGACTCAGGAAACAACTGCGAAAGCAGCAACCGGAAACTAGGTCCCGATTCGTCGTAATCGGTAACTTAGGTATTGGCCATTAGTTAGCAGCCACGGAAAACTAGAATCTCCTAGTTCGCATCGAACTGAGCGTCAGGCAGGGGACATTTGCGAGTTGAACGCAATTCTTTCCCAGCCCTCTTATCACTGAGGATCTCGGCTTGAGCCTCTAAAGTCACAACGCACGACTCGGACCGTAGGGCATCGGAGAGTAACTTCCTGTCGTATGGTTCTTGATCATCTCGATGGGTATATAGATTTCCAAATTGCGTGCCAAATGTCAGCGCCGATGCAAAAATCCCCATAGTGCCGGTTGAATGTTCCCCACCCCCTGATGTGGTACACCGGAGCCTACTCCGCATGGAGGAGGTTCCGAGACTTGTTAAGGGGGAAAGACGTGCAAGAACTAAAAGAACTGCAACGCCAAGGGATGAGTATCCAGGCGATCAGCAAGCTGACCGGCTGGGATCGCAAGACGATTCGAAAATATATGCAGGCGGCGGGGCTAGCGCCGGAGTACGGGCCCCGTTCACCGCAGCCAAGTAAGCTCGATGCGTTTAAGCCGTACTTGGAGGAGCGTCTGAGTGCTGGGGTATGGAATGCGCGGGTGTTGCTGCGCGAACTGCGTGAACGGAACTACACGGGGAGCTACACGATTCTGACGGATTGGTTGCGGCCGCAACGCAGGTCGGCACGAGTGGTGGCGGTGCGGCGTTTCGAGACAGCTCCGGGCAAGCAGGCACAAGTGGACTGGGGGCATCTGGGTACGTTGGAGCTGTCCGGGCAGGAGCAGAAGCTGCACGGATTTACCTTCACGCTGGGTTACAGCCGAAGGATGGTAGCGGAAGCGGCACTGGATCAAAAGTTGGGCACGCTGCTGCGGCTGCACGAAGCGGCGTTCCAGCAGATCGGTGGAGTGCCGGAAGAGATTCTCTACGACCGCATGAAGACGGTGTGGCTGGGGACGGATGAGCGAGGCGAGATCGTTTGGCATCCGGTGTTTAAGGACTTTGCGCACTACTGGGGATTCACGCCCCGGCTGTGTCGGCCGTATCGCGCACAGACGAAAGGGAAAGTGGAAGCGGGCGTGAAGTATGTGCGGCGGAACTTCCTGTGTGGATTGCAGGGACGCGAGCCAAGCAGCCTGAACGATCTGACTGCGCAGTTGCGCGAGTGGATTTGGGGAGTAGCGAACCAGCGCGTGCACGGAACGACGCATGAGCAAGTGGCGGTGCGTTGGGATGTGGAGCAGTTCAGTTTGCAGTCGCTGGCGGGACAGCCGCCGTATCCATACGTGGATGGCGAGCTGCGCAAAGTGGCGAGGGATGCGTACGTGGACTGGCAAGGCAGCCGGTATTCGGTGCCCTGGCAGTATGCGGGTCAGGATGTGTGGGTGCAGGAGATTGCGGAAGAAGTGGATATCCGCACGGGCCGTGAGCGAATTGCGATGCACGGCAAGGCGCAACGGAAACACAGCGTGCTGACGTTTCCGCCGCATCATCAGGGGATTCCGCTGGGAGCACGAAGAGCGGAAGGCAAGATACTGATTCACCTGCGACAGAGCGCGCCGGAGGTCGAGAAGCGCTCGTTGGCAGCGTATGAGCGGGTGGCGAACGGAGGTGGGCGATGAACACTCCGATCGAGCGACTGCAGGCGGCGTTAGAGACATTGGGATTGAAAGCGGTGGAAGCAAGACTAGAGAATTTGCTGGAACAAGCGTCGAAGAAAGAGCCGAGCTACGCAGACTTTCTTGATGAGTTGCTGAGCTGTGAAGTGGAAGCACGAAGAACTCGTTATCTGCGGGCACGTCTGCAGTTGGCGCATTTCCCGTTCGTGAAAACCTTCGAGCAGTTCGATTTTGGTTTTCAGCCTTCACTCGATGATCGACAGATTCGGGAGTTGCGTTCGCTGCGGTTTATCCACGAAGCCAGCAATGTGATTTTCTTGGGGCCACCGGGAGTGGGGAAAACGCATTTGAGCGTGGCACTGGCGGAAGAAGCGATCCGCTCAGGGTTGGGAGCGTATTTCATCACCGCGCACGATCTGGCGGCAGACCTGGGGCGCGCGTATCGCGAAGGCCGGTTGGATCGGCGGATGCGCGTGTACCTGGCACCGAAAGTTCTGGTGATCGATGAAGTGGGCTATCTGCCGCTGGACGATCTGGGGGCCACGATTTTCTTCCAGTTGGTGAGCGCGCGATATGAACGTGGGAGCATCATCCTGACCTCGAACAAAAGCTACGGGGACTGGGGATCGATCTTCGGCGACTCAATCATCGCCACCGCGATCCTGGACCGGCTGCTGCATCACTCAACGACTATCAACATTCGCGGCGAGAGCTACCGGCTGAAAGACCGACGCAAAGCCGGCTTGGTGCCGCCGCGAGGACAGGAAGGAGCGGAGGCCGCGGCTCGTTCCATGGCCTCGGACTCCGTTACGCCCAAAACGCGCCAAAAGACGGCGCTGGGCTCCACTCCGTCCGAGGCCATGGAGGCCCATTCATGAAGTTCAGGGGTGGGGAATTTTCAACCGGTACAAAGGGGAATTTTCAATCGGAATTGACACAAACACCTGTGGCTGCCGAATGGAGTGCAAATAGCGGTCCAGCGTCGCAGCACTCAGCCACATCCCATTATGGAGCCCCTTATTTACAGCGGTGACTGCGAGCACATGTGCGTAAAGGTAATCGGAGGGTTTCCGTCCGTGCTGAAAAATGAAGGCAGCGTAATAATAGTCTTCTCCAGTTTGGACCTTCCCTTGGCTGATGAGCTGGCGCACTTGTTCTCTCCGACGGGTGTCCCCAGCCTCGTCGTTTCGGTTCTTTTGGTCTTCTTCGTATATCTTGCGCATAAGGCTTTTTGCATTCTGGTCGGCAGTCTGTGTTATCTCGGTCTGACCACATACTGGAACGACCGTTAACGCGAGCGCCATCAGACCAAGGAAAAACAATAAATTGTCACGAAACATGCGGGCGGTCTCCACTAGAACTCTTTTTTGGCCAAATCTGCTAGATGTTACCATCCCCCCAATTATTGGATTAGGTCCCTGCTTTGTCGCGCAACCGGATACCTTGCTACTTGTACTTCAAATTTCGTTTACATGGATCTCTTTTCCATCATTGGCGTAGTCTCCACAAGAACATGGCCCACGATGGCCAGGCTGAGCGGGTCAACCTTATCTAGCGTATCCTCCGGAGTGTGCCAGTACGTATCCTGGACACTGAAGTCGATGATGTCGCACCCTGCCACTCCTCGATTGATGAACGAATAATGATCGTCCCCACCGACTAGATAGATTTCGTCGACAAATACATCGGAATATCCAAGCCTTGCCGCCGTAGCCCAAATCAAATTCACCAACCATGGAGTAGAACCCGGCAGGCCTCTCGGGTCCTTATCGAGATTTATATCTCGCTTAATCTTCAACCTAGAGGGTCCAATCATGTCGACTAAAATCATGGCTTTGAGTTGCCTCAGTTCCCTAGACATCGCCATTTCCGCAGCCATCTCGCGACTGCCGAATGTGTTATTCGTCTTGGTCCACTGGATACTGTTCTTGTCGGTCCAGTTTCCTTGCGCTTCTTCGCCGTCGAAGAAAGCGATCCACGTGTTCAGTTTGCCTTTTCGTGAGCACAGCACGCGAGCAAGCTCAACCATGGTGCCAACGCCAGAGCCGCCGTCGTCGGCGCCGACGAAATTCGGAAGTCGGACTGTGTCGTAATGAGTCGCGAAGAGCACGATGCCTGGTTCCGTACCCGGAATCTTCACGACAATATTTTTCATCGGCAACTCCCCGATGGGAGTAGATGCGTGAAAATCGTGTTCTTCAACTCGGCACCCATAGCTTTTGAGCTGCTCAATAATGTACGACTGCGCGTGATGGATGGCGTCCGAGCCAGGTGGGCGAGGACCGAATCCCACTAGGCGGCGCACATGCTCAAACGCGCGCGCGCCATCGAAGCCTCCGGTGAAGTTAGGCGGAGGAGCTACGATTGCGTTTGATTTATGTTCTGTGTCGGCCTTGCTCACGACTGTAGACTGGCCGCTACAGCCCAAAAACAATAGAGCAGCAATGGACGCAGAGAGGATGTTGGGTCTACTCATCGAAGTGCCCGACGTATTCTTTTTTGGAGTCCAACCTTTACGGCACGCCAAGCGTAATCGAATCACGCCCACGCAGGAAATGTTTTTATCGTTTTGACCGAGGTCGGGGCCAATATCACCATCAGCCACGAGCCTTGCCATCCGTGTCTTGAGCGTTTCGACTTTTCCTTTCCTTCTCTCGGAGAACTCCTCACTATGAAAACTAAGACGGAAGCTATCTCGATCCTGAGACGTTTCGGCTATACGGAGCGTGAGGCCGGATTCCTCTACCTGGTCGCCATCCATTCTGGCTACTTTACCCAGCGCCAGTTCGCCAAATTTGGATCCATGAATTCAGGGGGCATGGTCACCGTTTTTACCAACAAGCTCGTTGCTCGGGGGCATGCCAGCCTGCACCGGTACCAGAACAATGCCCAGGTTTTTCATTTCCACTATAAGGGAATGTACTCGGCTATTGATCGAGAGGACCTCCGCAATCGGCGTGCTCACGGCTTTGAATCTATGAAGTCGCGTCTTGCGATCCTCGACTTCGTGGTTCAGCATCTCGATCATCACTATCTCGAAAACGAGGCCGAGAAGGTCCAGTACTTCGAGGAAAGGTTTCAGATTCGACGAAAGGATATGCCAGGCCGAACCTATCGTGGAACACAAAAGGAGCCTGACATGATTTGGCATTTCGTTGACAAGTTCCCCCTCTATCTCGACGCAACACAAAACGAAGAGCCGCGTATCACGCTTACCTTCATTGATCCAGGCACGGGAAACTTCAACGCCTTCAAGACTCATCTCGAGACATATTCCTTGTTCCTTCGTCGCATCCCTCGCTTCACATTCCTCTTCGCGAACCCTGACGTGTGGACCTTCACGACAGCTGAGAAGATATTTCGAGATGTGATGGACACTTCGTCCACGAAGCTTTCCGAGCACGTTGCGCGCTACTTCAAGCTGCGTACGGATTGGGAAGCCAAGCGATACGGATTATTTAATAACCCAGATCTCGTATACCTGAAGCTGGCCAAGAAGCGTTTTTCGGAAGCCTATGAGCAAACTTTTGCGGAATGGAAAGCGGGTCGCCTCACTGAGACAGACCTAAGCGCAGTAATTCAAAATCAATTTCAAGCAAGCCAGGATGTCAAATTCAAGACTTACGAGCTACCCCGTGACTACTCTTCCTTCGGACAGAACTCGCAACTCACGTCCAGAATTCCCTGAAACCGGTTCTGTGGACGGTTCTTTGGTTGTTTTTCCACTCGCATTCCTCTTAGCCTCAATAGGCACAATCTGATGCGAACCAGACGCATCAGAATGGGGGCGGAGGCGAAAACACATAAAGGGCGGTAGCGACCCTCCGGACCCCGGGGATCGCTACCGCCCTTTATTTATGCGTTACCAAACGTACAGTGCACCGAACAATGCTAGGAATCGATGACGTGTCCGCTCATGGCGGCGGACGTTTGACCCCATCAATGCTCGCTCGCCGGCCGACGAGTTATTTCTTCGGAGGTTCGTATAGATCTTTGAGATCGGCGAACTCGAACATCTTGGCTTCCACAAACTTGTCCGTGGCGTTACCGCTATAGGTTTTTCCGCCAACCAATTCCAGTTTCTTCACAGGAGCCCCGGGCTTGAGGTCCAGGTCATCCAATCGCACCCAGAACGTTGCGGGAGTCATGGCGGAGTCGAACATCACAACGTGGTTTGTACTATCGCTTATGGTTCGCCAAATGGTCGAGGAGACCCACGGCTGATCGTCAAGAGAATAGCCCAATGGAGTGCCGACACTGCGCATCACCGATAACACCGACATCGCCGCCTGGTACTGAAACTTCTGTTGCGGCGAGCCGCTAATGTACTTTGGAGAAGTCTCCGTCGGGATTGCGTTAAGGAGAAAACTTGCCCGAACGAAACGGTCCGCAGCGCGCGAAGTGCCTGGGAGAGATTTCGAAAGTCCACCGGCATCCTTCCAGTACTCCATGATGGCCAATTGCTGATCGTAGGTGGGAGAGTTGGTCAGGACTTTGTACTGTTTGCCGTGGTGAATGACAAGATTGCCATTGATGTACTCGAAGACGGCCGAGTCGCCGCTAGAATCCGAAATCGCTAAGTGCATGTTTGCCGGTCGGCCGGTGGGCAGCACCACGGTTTGCACACGGAATTCCTCCTTGCGGAGCTCATTAACGGCCTCGGCAACAGTGGCATGGTTGTCCAGAAGATACTGCGCCCAGGTGCTCATCGAGATAACTTTGGCGCCTTCAGGCGGCTTGCCGTAATCCGACTCGGCAAGGGCGAGCATGTTGACGACCAGTCCTGCTTCGTTCATCCCCTCGGAGGTGCCGATATCGTAACCCGTTACGATGACGCTGCCGTATTTCGAAACCCATGAGATGGTATTGGGGCCACCCCTTCCGTCGCGCTTCATGCCACGCGGCAGGGCCCACATATTCGAGCGCAAGTCTTCGCCCCAATCCATGGATCGGCCAACGATGACAGTCCCGTCCTTTGCCACGTACAGTACACGGGTGCAGGCCCATGCGGAAGCAGCGGCGATGGACAAGGCGAAGGCGGCAATCGTGCCGACCACAAGACCGCGAAAAGAATGTCTGGTTCGCATAGCTCTCCTCCAAAAAACTCATAAGTTGTCGCAGGATATGGCTCGGCACAAGGTCATTCGACGTTTCGAGATTGCGAGGAACCGTGCCGATGGTAACACGGTGGAAGCGATCGCGCGCAGCGTCGAGCTTTAACGTGGGAAAGCACGCCGAGCATGGATTTTTGACCGTGGGGTGCTGAGCGAAGAGAATTCGGGTCGTACGAGGTTGTTTAGAATTGAAGGGCCAGCGGACAAAAATGAAGGTGACTCCGATCAGATGAAATCGGCTTTCCTCGCGGTTTTCCGGACGCGCCCGACCTAAAGCACTTCGATTCAATCCAATGTCAAAACTCTAGGCCGGAATTTAGGCATGGCCGGTGCCGAAGCGTAGGGAGAGAGACGGCGTACTTGCAGAAACAGCGTGCTTCTTGGCGAATCGTTCCAGCATCCGGAGTTGAAGCACCTCGATATTTCTCAATTATTTTTCCAAAATGGCGAGGACTTTTGCCGACTTTTTGGCTATAGGTATAAGTAGAGGGCAATTCCTGATTCTCTATCGCCTACCTTCCTCTCAACCAGTCTTCGCATCTTAAACTGTCGTCCCGGTACATTCGATCAAGCTGCAATAGACACCCTCATACCGCAAACGAAGCTGATGAAGAAGGACTGTTCTTTAGCCACATCACGAATTATGCTAGCACCCGTCTCAAATCCGACGCCGGTTCAACGCACAAGGAGAAAATCCATGTCGCGTCGGATCGTGCGAAACGTTGAAACGGGCGAAGTACGAGCTCGCCAGCGAGGTTACATTTATCAAAAGCAAAAGAGGAAGGAGGAGCCGTGGGACCCCGGGAAGCCAGCGTATGGCCGCTACCGAGTTGATGTTCCCGGCCAGCATAGACTAAAGGAAGTTCGAGTATCACTAGGCCACTGTCGCACCGAGTTGGATGCCATGCTTGATTTGCGGAGCGCAATGGAAAAGGCGGGAGTTCTGGATGTTAACAAGATCCGTGAACGAATCTCGTCCAAGGCCAGTTTCCGCGGACAAGCCGTCTGGTGGATTAAAGAGATGAAATCGGGTCGAATCGTCCATGCAAAGACTCGTGATCGAATTGATCCGAATACCATCAACTCCTACCAGAACGCATTGGTATTTCTTAACGAATCGATAGGAGATTCGCCGTTGGCAAGCGTAAACAACCTGTTAGCTAAGACCCTCATCGCCAAGATGAAGTCTGAGCTCAGAAAAGACGGTCAGCGGCGGTTCGCTGAAAAAACGATCGTTAATTACTTTCGAGTACTCTGCAAGGTTGTTGCTTCGGCTTTGGATGACGAACTTAATCCAATTCATTCCCGAAAATGGAACCTTGCAGCCATTGGTCTACCGCGCGTAAATCCGCGGAAACAACGACGTCCGACGCTGAACGCAAGTGAGCTGACGACGTTGCTTTCCAAGGCAGAAGGAGATTATCAAATGCTTTATTTCTTCTGCCTGGTGACTGGGTTACGCGTTTCGGAGGCAGTCGCCGTCGAAATAGACAAGCACCTCAGTTCTGATTGCTCGATCGTTTACGTTCGGCAGCAAAGGGAAAAAAGTGTGAATCGCGTCAAAGAACATCTCAAGACACAAGCGGGATATCGAGACGTGGACATACATCCTGATGCAGCTGCAATTCTGCGAAACTTCATCGGAAATCGGGAGAAGGGCTTTCTATTCCGCTCGGAGAATAAAACGATGTTCGATCCACGCAACGTCGCGCGCGATAGCCTTGACAGTATTCTCGAGGCAATGGGGCAAAAGAAAGCGGGGTCGGGATTTCATATCTTCCGTCGCTTTCGGGAGTATGTCCTTCAGCGCAGCGATGCACGGCCGATACTGGTCAATTACTGGATGGGGCATACGGACGTCTCTATGGCAGACCGGTACGGTCGACAGATCGTTGAAGATATAAAGTTCAGGCAAGAGCAGGTGACGGCGGTGGGACTTGGTTTTGAGCCGCCATCGGCCTTGTATGGGCTACGTGGGCTACAAATCGTAAAAAGCGTGGAAGCGGCTTAGTCTGTAACCCGAAGAAAATAAGGGAAGGAGTGGTCGGGGCGAAAGGATTTGAACCTTCGACCTCCTGGTCCCGAACCAGGCGCGCTAGCCAGGCTGCGCTACGCCCCGACATTCGCTTAAGGAGACCATTCCCTTAAGCCTAGCCACAAGGTTAGCACAGCTATTGCATCTTGCACCAGGAAAGGTGCCGCCAGTGGGTAGAAGAGCATACCCTTTCTAGCCCAGATGTATCAGCTTGGCTTCCGTGATGGCCTTGTGCTGACGGATCGGCCCTAAAATATCTTCTGAAACTTTGCCGTCCAGTCGCACCAGCGACACAGCTTCCGCCCCAACGCTCGCTTCGCGCCGCCCCAGGGCAAAAGTGGCAATGTTCACGCCGTGCTTCCCTAGCGTCAACCCTACGTGGCCGATCACTCCGGGTTCATCGTTGTTACGCAAGTAGAGCATGGTTCCGTCCAACTGCGCTTCCAGTGGAATGCCGTCAATATTGATCACGCGAGGTGTGCCGTCGTGCAGCACGGTCCCTTCCGCGCTGAATCCCCGCGCCCCCGGTTTATCCGGCAGTGCCGCGACTTCGAGAGTGTGGGGAAAGCCATGCTCGCGTCGACGGGTCTCTTCCTCAACGGTTAGCCCCCGCGCGGCCGCGATTGCAGGCGCATTGACAACGTTTACTTTACGATCGAGCACCGCGTTCAACAGCCCCGCCAGCACCGCGCTGCGCAGCAAATGGGTGCCAACCTCGGTCAGCTCGCCCGCGTAACGGATCCTGACCCGCGCGGGTCGCGTTGCTGCCGCCTGTGAAACCAGCGACCCTAGTTGTTCCGCGAGCGCAAGATACGGCCGCACGCGACGGTACTGTTCTGGCGACAATGCCGGCAGGTTCACCGCATTCCGGATCACGCCGTCCACAAGGTAATCCCGGACCTGCACCGCTACCTGATTCCCCAACTCTTCCTGAGCCTCCGTCGTCGATCCCGCTACGTGTGGCGTGCAGATGACGTTTGGCAACCCGACGAGCGGTGAGTTCTTCGGCGGCTCCTCCACGAACACATCCAGCGCTGCACCAGCCACATGCCCGCTTTTCAGCGCCGCCGCCAGGTCCGGTTCGTTTATCAGTTCGCCTCTCGCAGCATTCACAATGCGCACACCCTTCTTCATCATTGCGATAGACTGCGTATTGACCATGTTTTTCGTCAGCGGGCTCACCGCCGTGTGCAGCGAAATGAAATCACTTTCCTCCAGCAGTCTTTCGAGCACAACCAATTCAACCGAATATTCCTTCGCCGCCGCCTCGCTGATGTAGGGATCAAAGGCTAGCACGCGCATGTCAAAGGCATTCGCCCGGATCGCCACCTCCCCGCCAATTCGTCCAAGTCCGATCAGCCCCAGCGTTTTCCCGCGCACTTCCGCGCCAGCAGACGACTTCTCCCAGCGCCCTTCGCGCATCGCCGCGTCAAACTTCGGCACCTGCCGTACCAGTGCTAGGAGCAATGCGAAGGTGTGCTCTGCGACGCTAACCGAACTTCCTCCCGGAGTGCTCATCACTAGAACGCCGCGCTTGGTGGCCTCGTCCAGATCGATGTTGTCTACGCCGACACCAGCCCGACCGACCACGCGCAAACGCGGCGCTTTGTCCATCAGTTCCGGTGTGACCCGAGTGGCGCTGCGCACGATCAGCGCGTCAGCATCGGCTAACTCCCCCGTCAGTGTCTCCTTCGTGGTCTGCACGATATTCCATCCCGTGGCTTTCAGCAGCTCCACGCCGCGCTCGCTGATCTTGTCCGCTACGATGACTTTCATCTTTCCTCTTTTCCGGGTAAAAGCCGCCCGTATGCCCTCGGCGGTCCCTTCCCAGGGTCTGAAAACATTCCAAGTTACTGTGCGGCCCTGACCCTGTCAATCCGCCCACTCTACTGGCAAATGACGAGAATCCTCGATGCTTCCGGACGCCCTCTGCTATAGTTTCCCAAAGGGAGCCCGATATGACTCTGGCCGAGCAGATTCAGAAGGATATTGTAACCGCCATGAAAGCAAAGGATGAAATGCGTCTGAGCGTCCTGCGGATGGTCAAGTCGGCGCTGCAGCTGAAGGAAGTGGAAAAGCTGCGCGCGCTCGATCCTGCCGAATCCATCCAGCTGCTGCAGACCCTTGCCAAACAACGCAAAGAATCCATTGAGCAGTTCGCAAAGGGCGGCCGCCAGGACTTGGTCGACAAGGAAACCAGCGAACTCAAGATCCTCGAAA
Organism: Candidatus Acidiferrales bacterium; assembly: GCA_963842585.1. Classification (GTDB taxonomy): domain Bacteria; phylum Acidobacteriota; class Terriglobia; order Acidiferrales; family UBA7541; genus Acidiferrum. Next base: position 378,049 of record CAWJHG010000002.1, on the reverse strand, counting down.
GCTATCTTCCCGCCGGCGCTTCCGGAGCCGAGATGGACGCTGCCATAAGCAAGGCCATAGCCGATTTGGGTGCAAACTCGATCAAACAGATGGGCGCCGTCGTCAAAGCCGCAAAAGACACTCTCACCGGCAAGGCGGTTGACGGCAAGGCGCTCAGCGACCTCGTTCGCGATCGATTATCCAAACTTGGTTGAAAGTGAGTCTGTGAGCCTGCTGGTTCTGGAACCAGCCAGAGCTCCGCGCCACTGACGATCGCCCTCGATTTCATGCCGATACCGGAACTCATTCCTGTTCGCTATGCTGAAGATGACGCTGGCTACGTCAGTATGCGCCCAGTGGTGAAACAAGTTTTCCGCCCGAATGAACTCGCGGACATGGTTATCAGTGTCGTTGGAAAAGAGGCCGACCGAGTCCGCAAGATCCTCCAAAGTGGCACGGTGCTTTACAACGGTTACCGCTACTGGTGGGATGGCCTGGCTCTAGAGCCGCAGGAAATTGAAGCGCTTTTGCTGCAGTTCCCGGATGACGAACCTTCGCGAGCCTTTGACCCTTCCCAAGCGACGGCCATCCTCTTTGAAATGGGAGGTGGCACGCAGCGCAATCTCGTTGAGATCACCATCCGGGAAGCCAGCGAAAAGAAGTTACTCTCCAGGACCACGCCTTGGGATGTGCTGACCCGATTCGTGGCCGCCAACCCGCCGCGGTACGAAAAATACTCCCACGCACGCCGCGCCGACCTGTACCGATTGACTCTTACGTTCGACCGCGCGCAACTGCTCCTCAACGCCATCCTCGAAGCCGCCCCAACTGCCCTGCGCCACCGCTGGAGTACACTGCGACCACCCGCAGCGCTGACCTTTGTGCAACCGCGCAAGTAAACAACTACGGATCCGATACGAAGGCGCTACACCGGCCGTAAACAGCTCACCCTGAGGAAATTGCGTCCTGTCCGCCGGGCGAACTTTGGCTCTCGGATCACTGTCCCGCAGACTTTAGAACTGCAGTGCTGCGTTCGTCGCTGCCGATGGCCCTATAAAACTTCTTCAGATCGCCCAGCTTCTCTATCGGCACACTCACCTGCTTGATTTCGAACGTACGCGTATAGACGAGGGTGTTTCCCTTGACCTCCGTCTTGCTGTGATAACTGGCAAAGGAATAATCCTCGTCCGTGGGAGGCGGAAGTTCATCTACCTGAAAACCTTGGGGTAAGGTGATCTCGAATTTATCTACATCGTTTCTTGGACCTTCAAATTCCACGGGGTATCTGCGTGGCTCCTTTTTTTCCAGGATGTCGCTGGATTTCTCTCCGAGGACGCGAGGCCGGAGCAGAAGCAGACCGCCCACCGATTTGGCATAAGCTGGGACTACGAAGGAATAGGTGTACAGAAAGGGCCTGTCGCGTAGGTCAAGGTTGGCGAAGGAGGCCTTAGTCACCTGGTAGGTTCCGAAGGATTGCGAAAGCAACGATTCAATGGGTTTAATTTGATCCTCTTTTTTCGTGATCGTCATTTGGGCGGCCCGCTGAAAATTGGCTTCATCCCCATAGCTAATATCAGTCACTTCCCCACTCAGAGTTCCTGTGGGACTCAACACGAGCTTGGCATCGCGGTGAATTCCAGCGGAGGACGGCGGGAGCTGTGGTATTTGGAAAAACTCTCCTCCGTCGGGGGTGACCAGGAGACCGTAATTCCCTTGAAGATATCCCCCCACTTGTCCAAGGGGTGTCATGTCATTGGTTGGATCGAAAATCAAAATCCGTCCCAGCGTGGGGTGCAAATACACGGATTCAACGGATGGATATTTGACATCATCGGGCAATCGTATCCCCAGAATCCGATGATTGAAGTAATGATATGGCGGCATCTCCGGATTTACCGCATCTCGAGCAGCGTTCACTTCGACATAATACGATTCCACACCAATCTCCTTGAGCATCGTCCCCAGGAGCGTTGCTTTATCTTTGCAGTCACCGTAGTGATGGCTGTAAATGTCTCTTGCCAGATGTGGCTGCAAGCCGCCGATTCCCAACTCAATGGCCACATAACGAATGTCCCGCTGTACGTAATCCGCGAGCGCTTGCATCCTGGCAAGAGTGGTGGTCTTTCCTGCGGTCAATTCTGCCACTTTTTGTTTGATCTCTGGAGAGGCTTCCGTTCTGCCCTGTGCGAGCGTGGTGATCAACTTCCCCTGGTCAGCCCAACTTAGAATCGCCTTCTTGGATCCCTCCGGCGGGACCAGGGAAACAACCATCTGCCCGGCCAAAGCAATCCGGGGTGGCATTTCCACTTCGTGACGGACCTCTTTGACATCGTTCACGGTCCACTGCCACTGATTATTTCCGTTAGAAATGGGTTTGCTTTCTGGCGCATTAATCCACGCCGCTTTGTATTCCCAGCCTGCGGGCAGCTGGAGTGTGTAGTGGGCTTCCCGTACCGGAACACTCCATTGGAACAGCCAGCGATCTTGCAAGATGTAGAGAAACTCTTCCTGTTCGACTTCTGAGCCAACCACGCTTCCGGGTTCCGGGTCCGGAATATTCAGGATTTTGGCCTTCACGTCGCTCGCCAGCTCTCCGTTCGCTACCGCCACGGAACTCTCCACGACATCCTTGTCCTTGACCTCGTAATCCTTCCCGGTGGACGGAATACACCAGCCATGCATGCTCAGTACTTTATATTGCTCACTCGAATACGCCACCACTGTCCCGTATTGCCTCCCGGCGGGACGCAAAATCCGGTACGCTTTTCGCGTCAGGCGCTTGATCTTTCCATTTGGCTGAACGGTCAGGACCTCATCTGAAAACAGCAGGATGGCATCCGTCTTTTCGTCATGTTCAGGCAAGGTGACGCTCGTCAGGGCGTGCATCCAGGCTGGTGCGTCCGATGATGCCCACGCCCGCGTCTCAGCCATTCCCCCAAAGGTCAGGGCGAAAAGCAGGCACACGACTCCCCGTGCGCTTCGTGGAAATCTCTTAATCCGAGGCACTGCTTGCTCCTGGCAGCAGGACAGCTTGTGCCTCATCTCCAGATTGGATTTGTTGGTAGAAGGTCCGAAGCGTCGGATAGACCGACTTATCCAGAATCAGCAAATCGCTTCGCAGCGTCCGCGTCACATCCAGCTCATTCTCTTTGCTTTCCACCTGAATCCGGTACTCCGCGGCCTTGGCGTCCACATGCGCTTCCTTTGGCAAGCTGTCCACCTTCCAGCCGGGAGGAATCGCGATCTTCACCCGATCCTCCGTTTGGAACATGTAGGGGAAGTAAATCGAATAGGTACGCTGGGCGTGTTCGAAGACGTGTTTTTGGGTGTTGGAAAACAGTCCCAGTGGTACCAGCACTCTTTTCCCTGCGGAGCTCGCCCACCCGGTTATTTTTACCTCGTACTCCGCAACAAACTTATCGTCCGAACTGTTCCAGTCCGGTTTATTTTTCAGCTCCACCTCAGCAGATACCGGAATCAGCCTCTTCAGTTCCTCCTCCAGATCCTGTTTCTTCTGGGCATCATCCGTAAATCTCTCGTTCAGGCGCTGTTGAAGCGCCTCCAGACCTAGATAGGTCACTGTCACTGCGCCTTCGAGCCCGCCTTCTTGGTCCAATTTCAGGTCTGCCTGTCGCACGATCTTGCAGGTTGAACTCTCCGGGACAACCGTCTTTACCCAGGTGCCACCGTTCTTATCCAAGCTGAGTCCGGTCACCCCCGTTTCAGGCCAGGGCAATAACCCGAACGGCGCGAATTTTGTCGCGGGATCCAGAAACAGATCCTTCCCCTCGGATTTCACCAGAACAGCATCCGCGTCCAACTCACTTGCGTTCATCCTTTTCGGATTAAAAAAATATTCACTCCTCCCGGACAGTTGCACATAGTACCCTTCAAATCCAGCCGCCCGCACCAAAGCCAAGAAAAGCAGGTTTATGTCCCTGCCCACACCAACGCCGTTCTTCCACAAATCTTCAACGTTGTCGTTCTTGAGCTTGTCGTATTTATCTCTCTCCGCTTTGCTCATGAAATGCAGATTCTTAAGCTGTTGGCTCCTCGCGTAAATCTTTCTCAATTTCGTGTCTGCAGAATCCGATGGCGAAATAATCTGGTCAAGGGCTTGTTCCATGGCCTTGCGCCGATCCATGAACTTCTCTGTAATGTCGTATTCTTTCTTTCCGTACTTCTTCCAAAAATGGTCCGAGTCACTTTCAAAGCCGTCCCGGCTGTACACGAAATTCACCAGGAACTTCACTTCGTGCTCAGGCGGCATGTGGTCTTCCCGTTGAAATGCGGGAATGTCCACGCAGGTCATCCGGATGACATGGTCAGCGTCTTCTTTCGGAGGGATTGTGCCCTCCGGCAATCCGGCAGGCCAATTCCATTGCAGGGCATATTCTGCATAGGGCCGAAGGGAGAACACCGCCTTCCTGGTGAAAAGGTCTGCGCTAATCATCCACAAGCTGTGGAATAGGTAGTAGTCCTCCATGTCATAGTTGAAGTGATATTCGATGATGCTCCCGACCTGCACGTCCGGAATCGTGAAGGTTTTCGCAAGATACTTTTCCGTTTTTGATTTGACGATGGTACTCTCGAAAACTTTGCCGTCGAAATTTACGATGCTTCCATCCTGGTGGATCACACGCGCCCGGATTCCACTGATGCCGGTAACCGCCTTCGAATAAGGGATCTCGACGTTGGCATATTTGCGGCCTTCCTCCGTCAGGATTTTAATTCGCGCATAGTTGTACTCTGTGTGCGTCGTCCTCCCGGCTTCCTTGCGGTCCACCTGTCGATACAGATAGATCGCCGGGGCACCGGGAGCCTTGGGCTCACCGGTCATCTTTAGGTCCGCGGGATCGATAGGCAGCCATTCGTCTCCCGCGTTCACTGGGTTTCCGGGAAATTGTGACCGTACAAAGAGGAAAAAAAGGAGAAAAAGAGCGGTGCGGCGAAAAGGCACGGGAGTTCTCCGTTACAATAAGAATTTATGCAGCGCGCCCCGCGAATGCCTGCGCAAACTCGCAAGGCATGCGGTCATGCCTTGCCACAGACAGGAAGTGTACGCTGTTACTGAGCTAGTACTCTGTTGTTCGCGACAATACTTCTCGAGCATATGATTGTCAAGAGTACCTGGCACCCCTCTTTTCCCGCAGGATTTGCTTTTCCCGCGGCGTTCGCTGGATGATAATCGCACCACACAAGCTTCCAGTCTTTTTGCTGGCCAAAAGAGTTCAGGGAGGGCATGTTGAGCGAACGATCTCAGAGTAGCGCTGCATCTGGCGGCGAATTTCACAGTTATGTGCCGGCATCGCAAAATCTTACGGAATTTTCCCTTCGTGCTGTCCTGCTGGGGGGGATCTTCGGCTTGCTCTTTGGCGCGGTGACCGTCTATGTGGGACTGCGCGCCGGCCTGACGGTCTCCGCCTCTATCCCGATCTCCGTTCTGTCGATCAGTATTCTTCGGGCATTTGGCCGTTCGACCATCCTCGAAAACAACATCGTGCAGACTACCGGCTCCGCCGGCGAATCGCTCGCTGCCGGGGTCATGTTTACACTCCCCGCACTGATCTTCCTGGGTTTCGGCTCGGAGTTCACCTTCTGGCGCATCTTTCCGATGGCCTTGCTCGGAGGCTGGCTTGGCGTCCTATTCATGATTCCCCTTCGCCGCCAACTCATCGTCAAGGAACACGGCAATCTGAGCTTCCCTGAAGGCACAGCTTGCGCAGACGTTCTGGTGGCCGGTGAGAAAGGTGGTTCCTTCGCCGGGCGTGTTTTCTGGGGCCTGGGTCTCGGAGGCCTCTACACCTTTCTCATGAATACCGTACAGGCCTGGACCTCACAGCCGGAAAATAGGCCGTCCTGGTATCCTGGTTCCTCTTTCCGCGCGGCCATCACTTCCGAGTACCTCGGAGTGGGTTACATCATAGGGCCGAAGGTTTCCGGAATTCTCTTTGCCGGCGGCATTGTATCTTGGCTGGTCATCATGCCGGCCATCAAATTTTACGGGCAACTGGCCGGAAACGTTCCCCTGTATCCTTCCACGATTCCCATTCCAATGATGACCCCGGACGACATGTGGCGCAGTTACATTCGCCCGATGGGAGCGGGCGCGGTCGCGGCGGCAGGATTGATTACCCTCCTGCGCACGTTGCCCACCATCGTTGCCGCGCTGACCGCCGGTCTGAAAGATGTTCGCGCCGAAGGCAACGCGGAATCGGCCGGTACCAGCCGCACGGAGCGTGACACACCCATGCGCTGGGTCATCCTTGGCTCCATTCTGATCGTGGTCATGATGTGGGTCCTGCTCACCTTCCATCCCATGAAGGGCGCGGGAACACTGTGGTATCAAAATCTCTTTGCCGGAATCTTTGTGGTCATTTTTGGTTTCCTTTTCGTCACCGTCGCCAGCCGGATCAGCGGCCTGCTCGGTAACTCTTCGAATCCGATCAGCGGCATGAGCATCGCGACGCTCATGGCCACTTGTGCCATCTTCTTGCTCGCAGGCTGGACCGCGCCCAATTACGCCGTGCTGGCACTCATGATTGGCGGCGTAACTTGCATCGCTGCTGCCATCGCCGGCGCCACATCGCAAGACCTGAAGACCGGATTCCTTGTCGGCGCGACGCCTTTCTGGCAGCAGATGGGATTGCTGATCGGTGTGACTATTTCGACCGTTGCCATCGGCGCCACGCTGAACCTGATGAACAAGGGCCTGGAAAAATACATACCGACGGAAATCCCGGTCAACATTTCGGCGCTTCCCACCGGCGTGAAGGTCGAGCGGGACACCTTTACGTACAAGGACAAGAGCTATGTCCTGATTAACTCTCTTGGCTCCCATGAAATCCCCGACGGCGAATATCTGTACGATAGCGGCACACAACACATCGAATACCAGTGGGCCCAAGGGATCGGGAGCGACAAAGCACCGGCTCCGCAAGCGCGCCTGATGGCGACGGTGATCAGCGGCATCCTGAATCAGCGCCTGCCCTGGCGCCTGGTGCTGATGGGCGTTGCCATGGTCATAGCCGTGGAAATTCTCGGCATACGGTCGCTCGCCTTTGCCACCGGGCTGTACATCTCCATGGCCACTACGGCGGCCATGTTCGCCGGGGGATTGGTGCGCTGGGCAGTGGAAGCATCCATGAAGGAAAAACAGTCGGGGGACAGCGAAGCCAGCCCGGGTGCACTCTATTCGAGCGGCCTGATTGCTGCCGGCGGCATTTTCGGCCTGCTCGGTATCGTCATTAATCTTTTGCAGGACCCGGAGATCGCCAACCACGTTCCCGGTTGGCTGGCCACCCTCCTGCGCCTGCCCTGGAGGCCGGACCTGTTCTCTCTCGGCCCAAAACTCCTCGGACCGCTGGCCATCAGCAACCTATTTGGAGCGCTCATGTTCCTGGGGTTGGCCGGTTCGCTGTTTTATTTCGCGCGTAAGAAGCTGGACTGAGGGCATGCGCCTGAAAGGTTGTCATGATTTCCGCACTCACGAACTTGCAACCGGAACCGGTATGGAAACACTTTGACAGATTAGCAGCTATTCCCCGCGGCTCAGCGAATGAAGCAGCAGCGCGTGATTACGTTCGCAGTGTGGCGACACGGCTCGCTCTCGAATCCTCCGAGGACCACGTCGGCAACCTTCTGGTTCGCAAACCTGCACGGCCGGGGCGGGAGAGCGCTCCAGTGACCCTTTTGCAGGGCCATCTCGACATGGTCTGCGAGAAGAACGAGGAAACGGTTCATGATTTCGAGACCGATCCCATTAAGGTCGTCAGAGATGGCGACTGGCTGAAGGCCGCCGGCACGACACTGGGCGCTGACAACGGAATTGGCGTGGCCGCCGCTCTGGCAGTGATGGAAAGCACGGACATTTCTCATGGCCCGTTGGAATTCGCTTTCACCATCGACGAAGAGACCGGACTTACAGGCGCTTCTGAATTTCCGGCCGGCTTGCTCAAGGCCAAATATTTTCTGAACCTCGATAACGAGGAAATCGGGACGCTGTGTATCGGTTGCGCTGGCGGAGTAAACACGGCCGCACGACGCAGGGTCAAGCTGGTCACCGCTGGGACTGGATCGGCTTGGCGGATCAAGGTGTCTGGCCTGCGAGGCGGGCACTCTGGCGTTGATATCCATCAGGGCCGCGGGAATGCCCTACGGATTATGGGCACGGTGCTCCAGGAACTGCTCGAATGCCTCCGAGGCGAGCTTGCCGATGTCAACGGCGGCAGCGCACACAATGCCATCCCCCGCGAAGCGGTTGCCACGGTCGTGCTCGCCCCGGCGCAAGAAGGGGAACTGAAGTCGGTCCTGGCCACGGCCGAAGCGGGATACAAAGCCGAATTGAATGGTTTCGACTCCGGGTTACAGATCAAGGCGGAAGCCGTCGAACGTCCTCGGATGGTACTGGAAGCCAAGGATGCGAAGAATACCGCGGCCCTCCTGGCGAGCCTCCCTCACGGCATTCTGGCAATGAGCCCCGATGTTCCCGGTCTGGTTCAGACGTCCACGAACCTGGCAACCGTCAAGACGAAAGGGGATGTGATCGAGATCGTTACCAGCCAGCGAAGTTCGATTGTGACCAGCAAGGAGACCGCGGCCCGCAGGATTGCCACGATCTGTCGACTTGCGGGATTTGAGGTGGAACACCTGGGCAGCTACTCCGGCTGGAAGCCCGAGCCTGACAACGAGCTGGTGCGAAAACTTCAGGAGACTCACAAGAAACAGTTTGGGAAACCCGCAAGGCTGATCGCCATGCATGCCGGCCTGGAGTGTGGCGTGATCGGAGAGAAATATCCCGGCATGCAGCTGGTCTCCTTTGGTCCGACCATCGTCGATCCGCACAGCCCGAACGAGCGGGTGCAGATCTCGACCGTGGACAGTTTCTGGAAGTACCTCAAGCTGGTTCTCGAAGACCTCTGAGCGACCCCAAAAATGAAAGGGTAAAGCCGGTTCCGTGGTTAGCGAGCGACACTTCGACGCTCCCCGATTTGGGAATCACCGGCAGACGCGGAAGGGGTGCCGCCAAGAATTCGCCTAAACTGTACCCTCATACATTACTCTTTTGACTGCGCACCTTGCATCGCCGTACACTTTGATAATGGGTACGACCTTCGGCGCGCCGCGGGTTCGCTTCGATTGGCGCGGCTTTATAACTCCTGCCGTAAAAATACTCGTATTGAGCTGCGCGGGCGTTTTCCTTTTCCAGACTTTATTTGAGATTCTCTTCGGGAAGCTAGTCGCTTACCAGAGGATCACTCTGTGGTTCGGCCTGGTTCCGAGCGGTGTAATTCCAGGATTGCGGATCTGGCAGCCGGTTACCTATCTGTTTTTGCATGGCGGGTTGTGGCACCTGCTGATCAACATGCTGATGCTGTGGATGTTTGGCCGAGAGCTCGAACTCGTCTGGGGCAAGAAGCGGTTCTTAAATTACTACTTCCTTTGCGGGGTGGGCGCGGGCGTCATCACCGTGCTGGTGAAATTGGTCCCTCTCTTTTGGGGACACCGGCCTTCCGATGTGCCAACCATCGGTGCTTCGGGCGCGATTTTCGGTATTCTGATCGCCAACGCCATTCTCTTCCCTGATCGCCAGATCTGGCTTTTCCCGCTGCCCATTATGATTCCGATGCGCCCGTTCGTTGCCGTCATGGCCGCCATCGAATTCTTCAGTACTTTGGGCACTTCGGGCGACGGAGTGAGTCATTTCTGCCACCTTGGCGGCATGCTCGTCGGCTGGCTGTACTTGCGCCGAGGTTCCTTCCTGTTCCGCATGCGCAACGAAATGGCGGACTGGAAGTATCAGCGCAACCGCAAGAGATTCGAAGTGTACATGAAGAAAAGCAAGAACGAACCACCTTCCCGCCCCGATCACTGGGTCAACTAGCCCGCGCCCTTCTAGCCACCCCGTATTAAGCCGCCTTTTCGTTGCACACTTTCTCTCGGTAGCGGTACCAACACGAACGCTGTTCTTTCGCAGCGCAACGGAAGTTCCTTGCACGAGTCGTCGAAACGGGACTGATAAATGAACCGGGAAACTGGCGGGAGGGCACCGATCGAGAATCCACACTCGCCCAGCCCGCTTCGAGCGGGTCCGGCGCGTTCCATTCTTCGAGCCATTCTTCCTGTTCGCCCTAGCTCGCCCCGCCGATCACGTGAAACTTCATGAAGTTTGTTGTTCCGCGAATTCCCATTGGGGTGCCCGCAACGATGCCGATGACGTCACCCTTCTTTACCAGTCGTTCCTCCAGCAACCGTTTTTCCGCGATCGTTGCCAGCCCGTCGATCTTTTTAATGTCCACAATGGTTCGCGACGTCACTCCCCATAACAGAGCCATGCGTCGCCGGGTTACCGCTTCCGGCGAGAAGGCAACGATGGGCACCAGTGGCCGGTAACGCGACACCAGTCTTGCGGTAAACCCGCTATGCGTAAACACGGCAATCAATTTCATGTGCAGTTCTCGCGACGCGTGGCATACCAGTTCGGCAACCGTCTCGGCCACTTTCAGCTTTTCTCGGGCTGCCGGGCGGGGAAATTCATGGATGCTCGCTTCGGCTTCTTCGATGATTCGCGCCATCATTCCTACTGCTTCTACCGGATATTTGCCCGTGGCCGTTTCCGCGCTTAACATCACGGCGTCCGATCCGTCAAAAATCGCGTTGGCAACGTCGGAAGCCTCGGCCCGCGTTGGCCGCGGATTCTCGGTCATCGATTCGAGCATCTGCGTTGCAGTAATCACCGGTCGGCGGAACTCGCGGGCCCGCGCGATGATGTTTTTCTGCACCACGGGCACGCGCTCCGGATTCATTTCCACCCCCAGATCTCCGCGCGCAACCATCACCCCTTCGGCGGCCCGTAAGATTTCGTCCAGGTTTTCGATCGCCTCGGGCTTTTCCAGTTTGGCGATGACCGGGGTGTCCGCTCCGGCGCGGCGCACCAGCGCTTTTGCCAGCAGCACGTCTTCCGGCCGCCGAACGAAGCTCACTGCGATATAATCCGCCCCTCGTGCCAGGGCAAAACGCAGGTCCGCGCGGTCCTTATTGGTTAGCGCCGGCACGCGCAAGTGCACGCCCGGCAGATTGATTCCCTTGTGCTCTCCGAGCACTCCGCCGTTCACCACCTGGCAGATGACTTCCGCCTGGGTCGTCCGCTCGACGCGCAACTCAATAAGGCCGTCGCTCAGCAGGATACGGTCGCTCCGTTTCACTTCCCGTGGCAGCGGATGAAAAGTGGTGTTGACCCGCGTCGAATCTCCCAGCACTCTAGCCGTGGTGATCACAAATTTCTGGCCTGCCCGGAGCAGCACCGTTCCGCCCCCGGCCAGAGCTCCGGTGCGGATCTTCGGGCCCTGCAGGTCCGCTAGAATCGCGATCGGCTTCTGCAGAAAGATCGCAGCTTCCCGAAGCATGGCGATGCTCTGCGCATGTTCTTCGTGAGTTCCGTGCGAAAAATTCAACCTCGCCACATCCATGCCTGCCTGGATCAACTTGCGAATCAGTCGCGGCGAACGCGTAGCTGGACCGAGAGTGCAGACGATTTTGGAGTGCCTCGAAATCATCGGTGTCCCTTCTTCGTATAGAGCTGGGGCCGCGCTAGCGACTGATAGAAAATTCAGCCACAATGCGGGTCATCAGGTCTACGCCACTCGAAAACGACAGTAGCGGCAATCTCTCCTCGTCGCCATGCACCCGTGCGTCATCTTCTTCCGTTAACGGAAAGGGCCGAAGTCCGTAGGCCTGCACGTTGTGCAGTCGCAGCTGCGCCGAATCCGTTGCTCCGGTCGACAGGAATGGCAGCACCGGTGCGCCTCCGAATTCCTTTGCGCATACTCTGGTAATCAGACCGTAGATTTCCGTGTCCATGGAGGAATTGGGCGCCGCCAAACCCCCATCCGGCAGAACTTCGAGCTTCACTTGAGGGTCGTTCACCAGCTTGTTCAGATCATTCAAGAGCACATCAATGGTGTCTCCAGGCAGCAGCCGAACATTCAATACCGCCCGGGCTTCTGAAGGAATGACGTTGGCTCGGACTCCCGCTTGAAGAACGGTCGGCGCAATGGTGTCACGCATCATCGAATTCCACATGGGGTTCATGTCCGAGAGCATACGCTGCGCATGTTCGCCGCGGTCCGGCGTATCGACAACCCTCAGCCACTTGGCGGTTTCATCGTCTTCAATCCCGGCCAAGCCCTCAAAATAGCGCCGAACAATCGACGTCAAGTGCACCGGGGCGGTGTAATTTCCGATCTTCTCAATCGCCGCGGCAAGATGCACTACGGGGTTTTCCTTCGTAGGCATCGAAGCATGCCCGCCCCGGCCCTTTGCCGTGACAGAAATGTTTACCGATACCTTCTCTGCAACTTGCACCCCGACGTACTGCACCTTGCCATTCTTGAGGACTACCTTGCCACCTTCATTGATGGCAAAGCCCGCCGCCAGTTTGTCCCAATACTTGGAAATCAGCATCTTCAGGCTGGCGTCGCCAAACTGCTCCTCATCCGCGGTGGCCAGAAAAATTACGTCCCGGTTGAGGTGGGCACTACCACGTTTGAGCGCGATGAATGCCGCCAGGTTCGCGGCCACCATGCCCTTGTCGTCGATCGAGCCTCGGCCCCACAGGTAGCCGTCCTTGATCACTCCGCCGAACGGATCGACCGACCACTTGTTCCTGTCTACTCCCACAACATCCAGGTGCCCCACGAGCAGCAGCGCCTTGGTCGGATCCGGTACCACACTGCTGCGCAACCGGGCCACGACCGCGCTTCGCCCGGGAGTCAGATCCAGAATCTCGGGAGTGATCCCTTCCTTGGTCAGAATGCTCGCGATGTATTTCGCCGCCGCCTGTTCATTTCCGGGGGGGTTGGTAGTATTGATCTTGATCAGGTCCACCAGCCAGCCTTGCGCTTCTCTGGCCAAAGCCGAAGTGTCGCCAACCAGCGAAGGGCTTTCCGGTACCCCCATGGCCGGCGGGCCTTGCCTGATTTGTGCGAGCACCGGCGGGCCGACCACCATCGCAGCTACACACGGAATGAAGAAGCTCCAGCGCTTCCAACTCACAAAGACACCCCCGGTCTGATTCTGGTTTGCACCGCGTAAATTCCATACTAACATGCACTTTTGCGCGACCTCGCGGTGGGCCTCGCGTGCGCGTGCCCAATCAGCACCCGCGCGATCAGGCCGGGCGGACGGCAGCAGGGACAGTACCCGCATCTGAGTTAAAATGCATCTTAGTTAGAGAACCATTGGGGGGTAAGAATGGAATCTCGCGCAGTAACCTTTGCTCTAAGGTCCGTTTCTGTCGCCATGCTGGCTTTGTGTATCGCTGCCGGAACGAGAGCACAAGCCCCTGAAGGCCCGCAAGGCACACCTCCAGTGCAACCCAATCCTGCACCCAGCACCCCCAAACCGGCTCCTCCGGCCCAACAAAAGCCGCCGGAGGCGGGAGCCACGATCTCGGTCGAAGTGCCTGTCGTGACCTTGGACGTGATCGCCACCACACAGCACGGCGATATTATCCCCGGCCTCAAGAAAGAGAATTTCCGCGTTCTCGAGGATGGCCAGCCACAGACCATCACCAACTTCGCCCCCACCGACGCCCCCATCACCATGGTCATTTTGATGGAATTCAGCGCACGCGCCCATGGCTGGTTCGCGGCGTATGCAAAATACTGGGCCGATGCGCTGTTCCCGAATCTCAATCAGAAGGATTGGGTCGCTCTGGTCACGTTTGACATGAAAACGCGTCTGGAAGTAGATTTCACGCAGAACAAGGATGAAGTCCGCCAGGCCATCTATCACCTGTATTTCCCGGGATTCAGCGAATCGAACGTTTTTGACGCGCTCCTCGAAACGGTGGATCGTCTGAAGGACGTGAAGGGAAAGAAATCCATTCTGCTGATGGCTTCGGGCGTCGACACTTTCTCCAAGCACACGCTCGATCAGACCATGAAGCAACTGCGCGGCACCGACGTCACGGTGTTCGTGGTTGGCCTGGACAAGACCTTTACCAATGCCGCTGACCTGCATGGAGGCCTGCGCACGACGGCGCGTATGGATTATCTCCAGGCGGAAAATGAAATGAAAACCTTCGCCCAGATGACCGGGGGTTTCGCCTGGTTTCCACAGTTCGATGGCGAAATTCCGGGAATCTTCCGCGAAGTCGCCGATTTCCTCCGTCACCAGTACAGCGTCACATACACGCCGTCGAACCACGCAGCGGATGGAAAATATCGCAAAATCAAAGTGGAATTAGTAAACCCGGATGGCAGCCCGCTGACAGTTACCGATCAGAAGGGTAAGAAGCAGAAATGGGTGGTCTACACCCGCGAAGGGTACAACGCGCCGAAGGGCGTCGGGGGCGACTGATACGTCGCCGCATGGTCCGACCGCACCTCACCCGAGATTCGATCGGTTATTTGCCTTCAGCCAAGAGCCGAGCCTTTGCACGGCAGCCTTTTGAATGTTGCGCAAATCCCCGGGACACACCGGGCCAGATCCAAGCAGTCGCTAGAGCTTGGTCGGGATGCGCAGGTCTCGGCCGGTCATGTCCTTCGGCGCGGGCTCGCCCAGAATGCCGAGCATGGTAGGCGCAATGTCTCGCAGCGCGCCGCCGGGGGCCAATTGAAGTTGATCATTCTCCGAGACACAGATAAACGGCACCGGATTCGTGGTGTGATAGGTGTGCGGCCCGCCGGTGGCCGGATCGATCATGGTTTCCGCATTGCCGTGGTCGGCGGTGATGATCCACGAACCTCCGCGCGGCTTGAGTGCCTGGTAGATGCGCCCCAGTCCGGCGTCCACCGCTTCCACCGCCTTGATCGCCGCTTCGAGCTTTCCCGAATGTCCCACCATATCGGCGTTCGCAAAATTCATGATAATGGCGTCAAATTCGCCTTTTTCAATGGCGTTGACGACGGTGTCGGTTATGCCGCCGGCCGACATCTCCGGCTTTAGGTCATAGGTTGCCACTTTCGGCGATGGAACCAGGATGCGCTCCTCACCGGTGAACGGTTTCTCGACGCCGCCGTTAAAGAAATAGGTGACGTGGGCGTACTTTTCCGTCTCCGCACATCGCAGATTTTTGTACTGCAATTCTTGGAACACCTGCGCAAGGATGTGCTCGAGCTTTTCCGGCTGAATCACGCACTTCAGCCACGGCCAGTTCTTGTCGTACTTGGTCATGCCGACGAAGAACAGGTTCTTCGGGCGTTTGGGATCCGCAAATTTATCGAAATCCGGTGCTTCGAGCGCATAGGTTATTTGCCGGGCGCGGTCGGCTCGGAAATTGAAGAAGATCACAGCATCTTCATCGCGGATCAGCCCGACGGGCGGCGCGGCCGGTCCGCTGCCCCGGGTGATCACGACCGGCTTCACAAATTCATCGGTGACGCCGTGCTCGTAGCTGGCTTGTAGTGCGGCCACCGGATCGTTGCTCCGCGTTTCCGCTTCGCCTTGTACCATGGCCCGGTAGGCCAGCTCGATCCGTTCCCAGCGGTTGTCGCGGTCCATTGCGTAATAGCGGCCCACTACCGTGGCGATCTCGCCGACACCCAGTTCGCGCATCTTCTGCTGTAATCGGCGCACGAACTCCCGGCCGCTGTTCGGCGGCGTGTCGCGTCCGTCCATGAAGCAGTGTACAAAAACCTTCTCCACCTTCTCGTGCTTGGCCATCTCCAGCAGCGCAAAGAGGTGATTGAGGTGCGAGTGCACGCCGCCGTCGCTCAGTAATCCGATGAAGTGAAGTTGCCTCTGCCGTCCGCGTTGCATGGCTTGCTGGAACAGCGTGACCTGCTCCAGTTGCTTGTTCAGGACCATCAGATCGATGCGCGTGATGTCCATGTGAACGATGCGCCCCGCGCCGATGTTCATGTGGCCCACCTCACTGTTGCCCATCTGGCCTTCGGGCAACCCAACAAAAGGCCCGGAAGTCTGAATCAGTGTGTTCGGGAACTTCCTGAGCAATTCGTCATACGTCGGTTTGCGCGCCAAGGCGATGGCATTTCCTTTACTCTCCGCGCGGTACCCCCATCCGTCCAACACGGTCAGTACGATTGGTTTTGGTCGTTTTCCCATGGCTTTATTCCGGTTCGATCCCTTTCGAGAATTTTCAATACTGAAAAGTGACGGAGCGTTCGATGCAATGCTTCCACCAAGCTATTTCGATACAAATTCGCGCAGCGCAGCCAGCAGCCGTTCCACTTCTTCCATGGTGTTGTAATGCACCAGGCCAATGCGCAGCATGCCGCCCTGCGATTCGACGCTCAGTCGCTCGGTAAGGTTGAGTGCGTAATAATTTCCGTCCCAGGTGAAGATGCCGCGCTCGCCGAGGAACGCAGCAATGGTTGTGGGATGGTGATTGCCGATACGCAGCGAAAGCGTCGAGCATCGCTCCCCAAAACGCTGCGGATCGAGAATCCCAAAAATGCGCACCTCCGGAATTGTTTGCAGGCCCTCAATCAAGCGGGCCATCAATCGCCGTTCATAGGCCACCGTTCCACGAAATGCCGCCGCCAAGGCTTCCCGGCGTGTGGCAACAGAGGGCTCCATGCGCTTCCCGAGTTGCGCGAGATATTCGACCGCAGCCCCCATTCCCGCAATCAGTTCGTGGACTTGTGTTCCGGTCTCCCACCGCTCGGGGATCTGCTCGGTGCACGGCCTCACTTTGTACGGCCGGAAGCCCTGCAAATGCTTCCTCTTGCCATAGAGCGCGCCCAGGTGCGGCCCAAAAAACTTGTATGCTGAGCACACCAGAAAATCGCAGTCGAGCTCCCGCACATCGATCAGCCCATGCGGCGCGTAATGCACGGCGTCAATGTACACCAGCGCTCCTGCCGCGTGCGCCAAGCGGGTAATCTCCGCGACCGGGTTGATGGTGCCCACGGCATTCGATGCATAACCCACCGCGACTAACTTGGTTCTCGGGTTGAGCTTGTTCTCGAGATCCCCCAGATCCAGCGTGCAATCCTCTTCGCGGATGTCCACCTGGCGGATGACTACGCCTTTTTCCTCCAGCGCTTTCCAGGGAGAAAAGTTGGCGTCATGATCGAGCGTGGTCAACAGGATTTCGTCGCCTTCCTTCAGCTCCCTGGCGATCGAGCGTGCCATCGAAAACGTCAGGGTGGTCATGTTCTGGCCGAAGACGACTTCCTCCCGGTCACAATGAAAGAAATCGCCCATCGCCGAACGCGCTGCCGCAAGCATCTCGTCCGTGCGCCTGCTGGTCAGGAATGCGCCACAGGTGTTGGCGTTGGCGCTCATCAGGTAGCTTTGAATGGCGTGCATCACCTGGGTGGGCACCTGAGTGCCCGCGGGTCCGTCGAGGAATGCTGCGGGCTGGCCGTTCACTTGCGCCTGCAGCGAAGGAAACTGCGCCCGGACCCATCCGATGTCCAAGCTCTTCACCGCGTTTCGATCCAATCCAGGAGTGCTCATGAACTGTATTCTTCCCCGACTCAATTCTTTCCGTGCCACTCAAGTTTCTCACAGAGATGCGGTCGCGTGTTAGCATGGCAAGGTCATTTCCCACTCATGCCGCGATGGCGCCGGCTATCAACTCCGCGCCCTGTTTCACTTTGAGGTCTTCATGCCGGACACATTCCCAGCAAACGAGAGGATCCGTGTGGTGCGCGAAGCGAATCGCGCGGTATACGATCGCGACGCAATTTATCGGATTCTGGACGAAGGCCTGGTCTGCCACGTTGGTTTCGCGCTCGATGGTCAGCCCTACGTGATTCCGACGATGTTCGCCCGAATTGGAGGCGACCTCTACATTCACGGCTCTTCGGCTAGCCGCATGCTTCGGGGCCTCAGCGCCGGTTTGCACCTGTGCCTGACCGTGACCATCGCCGACGGTCTGATCCTGGCCCGTTCGGTGTTCAATCATTCGATGAACTACCGTTCCGTCGTAGCGCTCGGCCAGGCAACTCTGATTGAAGATCCAGCGGAAAAACTTCGCGCACTTCAAGCCTTCACGGAAAAACTGATTCCCGGGCGATGGAACGAGGCGAGGCAGCCTAACGATAAAGAGCTGAAAGCCACAAGTGTTCTGAAGCTGCCGCTCACGGAGGTTTCAGCAAAGGTTCGAACCGGGGGCGTCGAAGACGATGCGGACGATTACGCGCTTTCTGTTTGGGCTGGGGTTATTCCTCTCCGACTTGCGGCTGACGCGCCGGTTCGCGATGAACGCTGCGACCCTTCGATTCCGACGCCAGGGTATGCCGCGAACTACAAGAGGTGAGCCAGGACCGAGTTCGCTGTTTCTCCCATAACACCCACGGTAGGAGAGAGTGCCCTCGAGGACCCGGATAATCGCGTCGGAATCATCAAGGGCTTCAAGAAGTACCGCGCTCGGACAAATGGGTGCGCCCGATCGTGAATTCTTTCCGATCTTTCCCGCAACATCCTCGCGGGTATTCGGGAGTGGCGCGCAAACGCGTTAGCAGGAGTGGAAAGCAGGCCGGATCGCGGGAAATCTGGGCCAGCGAAAGAGGGCGGGAGAGCGTTGCGAGGGAATACTGTTTGACCCGGTCGATGGCGACAGGATTCGGCATTCAGATTTGCACGGCCCGCAGGAAATCGGAGAGCAGTCCGTAGGCGGTCGCTTCGAGTGCGGGATTGTGCTCCACGAGAGAAAGTCCGAATACATCCAGATCGAACCGGATCGCCGAGCTGGTGCCTTCCAGTCCGGCCATCGGATCGGAAGCCAAGAGCAGTTCCGGTGCGACTCGACAGTCCACGCCGTCGCCACGTCGTTCCGCGCGGGAAACCAGCTTGTAGCGCATCCCGGCAGCCTTTACCGAGCGGATTTTCTCTTCGGTCAGATCGCGAATACCGGTGCGCTGCACATTGTCAATGTGGGTCGGAACGCCCATCAACACCGTGGCAATCGCCGCCACCTTCACAGCCGAATCCCAGCCATCGAGATCTTGCATTGGATCGGTCTCGGCGATGCCGAGTGCCTGCGCCCGCCTTATGGATTCCTCGAACGACCGACCCTTCTCAACCTCTGACAAGACAACGTTGGTGGTGGAATTCAGCACACCGGAAAAACCGCGCAATTCCGTCGCCGGAAGGCCATGGGAAAACAGGGAGAAGATCGGCACACCGTCCATCACCGTGGACTCAAACAAGAATTGCCGCTTCTTTTCCTTGGCCAGAGCCGTCAGCTCCCGGTAGGCGTGCACAATCGGGCCCTTGTTCGCCGTGATGGCGTGTGCGCCCGATTCCAACGCCGCAATGAGATGCTCGATCGCCGGCTGGCCCGTCGGGGCATTCAACGAAGTGGCCTCAAACAACACGTCCGCTTTTCCGTGGTCCAGCCATTCCCTGACATTTCGCGCGATCGGTGACTCGTTCGGGAAGTGACCGGACAGAGCGGCCAACGGGTTCAGCCCATCCGGATCGGCAATCCAGCCGATGCGTCGCGATGCCACCCCGGTCAAGCGCCAGCGCACATCGTATTTCCGGCGCAGTTCTGTCTCTTTCGAGATCAGCATGCGCAAAAGCGCCTTGGCGACGTCGCCAAAACCGACGATGGCCAAGTTATAGGAAGGAATGGCCGTCTCTCCCGCAGGCAGAATTTACCGCATCGCGGCTTACGCCAGAATAGACTACGCTACTCGATCATCCATGACCGTGGCAACCGGCGGAAGCGATTATTTCGCAATTGCCGATAGTTTTGCGGCGGCGGCGGTGATCAGCGCCGCCTCATTCTCGAGCACCTGGGCAACGCGCGCGGCAGCTTGTTCCGCTTCCTTCCATTTTTTCTGCTCCAGGTTTTCCCGGACCGCCGGAATGGCCTTCGCTTCATAACCGGTGTAGGCGCCGGGAGCGTAGAGTTCGTGCTTGTACCAGAAGCGCCCCGGGAGACCCTCGGGCGTGGTCAGCCTATGCTCGCTCTGCATCAGCAGTTCATTCACCTCCTGGAGCGAAGCACTAGCCAGCGCCTGTCCGCCATTCGCGCTCACGCGGTCGTACACCTTCTGGTATTCGGCAGAACTGCGCAGCAGGGCTTCCACGGCGTTATCGAGCGGCGCGAAGTTCAGATGGGGCGGCATTTCTTCCTTCTTTGGCGTCACCCAGTTTTCCCGGGGATCCGCGGTCGCCTCGAAAAGGCCTTCCGCGATTTTCTGGTTTTTTTCCTGCATTTCCTCGCGCTGATGGGTGGCGAATTTCTCGACTTCGTGGACATACATTTTCACATCATCAGCGAAATCTGCAAATTGAAGCGGCAGCAGGTCGGCATCTGCCAACCGCATCGTCGCGGTTCCACCGGTCTGGGCGAGAGCGCGACCATATACAAATTCAAAGTCGCTGAAATGCGTGTACCAGTAGAAATCATCGTAAATCGAATGGTAGATGCCACCGCGATCCTCACCGCCGTATCCGATGCCGAGGGAGGCGACGCCGGCGAAGTTGATGAATGGGGCGTGGTCTGACCCGCCGCCCAGCATCTCCAACCGAATATCGTGGCGCTCCAGCAGTTCGCGGCGTTCGTCTGCCGAGCTGGCATCGGCAATGGCTTTCAACTGGCTGCGTTTCCACACCGACAGCTTGGTCTCCGGATCCTGAATGTCGCGCGCCACATCGTTCATAAAGTGTTCGAGCGTGTGGGAGCCTTCTAGTTCCAGGTAGCCCCGGGAATTGCTGTCCGAATTGATGTACACCACGGCGTGCTTGCGCAGTTCATCGACGTGCGTCTCGACCCATTCGGTCGAGCCAAGTAAACCAGGTTCCTCGCCGTCCCAGGCGCAATAGATCATCGTGCGTTTCGGCTTCCAGCCCTGCTTCAGGAGTTCGCCCATGGAGCGTGCTTCTTCGAGCACCGTCACCATTCCGGAGATTGGGTCCTCGGCACCGTTCACCCAGGCATCATGATGATTCCCTCGAATCACCCATTCATCCGGATTCGTGGAGCCGGGAATCTTAGCGATTACGTCGTAGAGTGGCTTCATGTCCCAGTTCGAAAATACCTTCAGATGCACTTTTGCCGGGCCCGGCCCAATCCGGTAGGTGATCGGAAGCCCGCCGCGCCAATCGCGAGGCGCCACCGGCCCTCCGATAGCCGCAAGCAGCGGTTGTGCGTCGGCATAGGAAATGGGCAGCACCGGAATCTTGGTCAGGGACTGGGCATCTTTCAGCGCCACCCGTTTGGCATCCGCCGTGGCACCGACACCAGGGGTCAGCGGATCGCCCATGAACACCGAACTATCCTGCACGCTGCCCCGCTGCACCCCATCCTTGGGCCGCCAGGGTCCTTTGGGAAAGGTCTCTCCTCCCGAATAGCCATCGTCGCGCGGATCGGAATAAATGATGCATCCGACCGCGCCGTGTTCGGCTCCCACCATCGGCTTGATCCCGCGCCACGACCGGCCATAGCGTGCGATCACGATCGCCCCCTTCACGGAAATCCCCCGGCGCTCCAGCACTTCGTAGTCTTCCGGCACACCGTAATTTACGTAGACCAGCGGCGCGGTCACGTCGCCATCGATCGAATACGCGTTATAAGTGGGCAACTGTTCCGCAGTTTGGCCGGAAGTAGGGTCTCCTTCAACGGGTGGTTCTTGTAGTTTTGCAGTGAAGTGCGGGCCACCGTCGACCAGCTCGACCAGACGCTCTTTGGGCGTTGGGTACAACACGCTAAACGATTCGATATGGGCATCCAGGCCGAATTCCTGGAACTTGCCGAGCAGCCATTCGGCGTTGTCCTTGTCGTAGGGAGAACCCACATTGTGCGGCCGCGCCGAGAGGCGTTGCATATAATCGCGAAGGTTCTTGGGATCGGGAATCGCGCGCATCTTCTCTTCCCACTGGCGCTCCACGCGGGAAGACTCCGCGGAATATCCGTACAGCTGCTGGTCGTCCGCGGTCACGCGCGACTTCAGCGGCGCGAGTGCGAGTGTGGCCAGCACTGCAACGGCCAGCAAGACAGTCCGGAATGAATTTTTCACAAGTTATCCCCTCATCGTTCAGGCTCGGATTATTTCTCGAACGGAGCGCTCATGCAAGCCGCCATTTTGGCTGGCAGCCATCCGTCGAGGAATCTTCGCGACTCAAGTGCCGCGAGCCGCTTCCTGCTGCAAGGAAAGGACAATTAGGCCTGCCAGCGCGAGCAGAAACGCAACGCTCCACAGTCCGGCACGAAAGCCCTGTGTGACATCGCGGAGATAACCAATCCAGTAGGGACCAAACCCGCTGCCGAGGTTGCCGATCGCGTTGATCAGGGCGATCGCTCGAGCAGCCGTCGACTCGGCCAAGGCGGTGCTGGCCATGGCCCAGAAAGGTCCGGCCATAGAGGAGGACGCTGCCAGGGCGATCCCGAAAGCCGCGACACTCACTGCAAGTCCGGAAGTGTAGCCTGCAACCAACAGAGCCCCGGCACCAGCGAATGCGGATAGTGCAATATGCCAGCGCCGCTCTCGTGTACGATCTGAGTGCATTCCCACAAGAACCATCACGACTCCGGCTACAACATAGGGCACGGCCGAGACCAACCCCAACAGTCCATTCGGTAGCCCGGCCAGACTCTTCAGGGTGCTCGGCAACCACAAACTCACGCCGTACGTGCAGCTGTTCAAGCCGAAATAGACGGCCGCGAAGCGCCAGACTTTCTCATTCGTGTACCACCGTGACGCTTCGACAGACTGTCTCCGTTCCGCAACATTGTCGCCCGACAGGAAGTTCAGCCGGAGCCGGGCCTTTTCCTCCTCGGACAGCCAGCCAGCCAGTTCCGGCCCCTCGGCCAGGTACAGCCAGGCAGTAACTCCGAGGAGGACGGCGGGAACTCCTTCAAGCAGGAACATCCATTGCCACCCCGCCAAGCCACCCACGCGGTCCCAGTCGAGCAGAGCTCCGGATAGAGGCCCGCCGATGATTCCAGAAACCGGCCCCGCGGTCATAAATATCGCAACCACCGCGCCCCGCGCCCCCGGCGGAAACCATCGGCGCAAGTAGTAGATCACCCCGGGAAAAAATCCCGCTTCTGCCGATCCGAGCAAGAAACGCAGGGTGTAAAACGATGACGCCGAATGGACCAGCAGCATCGCCGAAGAGATCACACCCCACGCCATCATCAGAGCGGCAATCCACCGGCGCGCACCCACCTTTTCGAGCATCAGGTTGCTCGGCACCTGGAACAGAAAATATCCCGCAAAGAAGATGCCGGCCCCGAAGCCGTACACGGAATCGCTGAAATGCAACTGATCCTTCATCTGCAAGGCTGCAAAACCGACGTTGATACGGTCCAGATACGCGACCACGTAGAGCAGGAAAAGAAAAGGCAGCAGCCGCCAACGCAATTTCCGGAGCAGTGGCTCGAGAGTAGGATCGGACGCCCGACCCCCAGCCGTCAGATCCCGAACAATCTCCCCGACGATCTCCCCCGGAGTTTTCGCAATGTCCACCGTGAAGGCGTCCCGGGGCTCCTCAAGGACGGCGAATTGATCGTCCAGTATCGGCTCTCCGGCAAAATGACCGGCTCTCCGCCGCAACCGGTCGGCGATCAAGGCTTTTGAGCCTTTCAAATACACCAGCCGCACATCCACTCCGTCCGTCAATCGTTGACGATATTCCTGTTTCAACGCGGAGCAAGCCAGCACTGCGTTTTCTCCCGACCTATCGACTGCCACGAGTTTGCTGTGCATCGAATCGAGCCAGGGCCGCCGGTCGGCATCCGTCAACGGAATCCCCCTGTTCATCTTTTCCCTATTGTTCGCGGCGTGATAGTCATCGGCTTCAAGAAACACCCAGCCCAACCGTTCGGCGACCGACCGCCCGACGGTGCTCTTGCCCGAGCCGGCTACTCCCATCACGAGAAGGATCATTCCGTGTCCGTTTTTCTGGTGCGCGCCGAGTTTGCCGTAAACCTGCACCAGAAGTCCAGCGCGGAGCGAGAAAGTAGGGTAACATCCGAGCTTTTCGGGACCAGTTGAAGTTTATGCCGGAGCAAAGGTGAGCCAGACACGAGCAGCGATGAAAAAGGCGGGGCTGCTTTCCTTCGTGTTCGTCATGTTTGCTTACACGACCGGCGGACCGTTCGGAATGGAAGAGATGGTCACAACCAGCGGTCCGGGAATGACACTCCTCTACCTGCTGGTGATCCCCCTTTTCTGGTGCATTCCCGTTTCGCTGGTCGCCGCAGAATTGACTACCGCCATTCCCGTCGAAGGCGGATTTTACCGCTGGGTGCGCGCCAGTTACGGCAACTTCTGGGGTTTTCTGGCTGGCTGGTGGAACTGGAGTGCGTCCTGGTTACTGGGTGCGAGCTACGCCGTTCTCTTTACCGATTACCTGGCGATCTATTTCCCTGCGCTGGTCGGATGGAAGCACTACCTGGTCTCGCTCGCGTTGATCTCCCTGCTCGCCTACATTAATATCCGCGGAATTCAATTGGTGGGGATGGTCGCGACCCTCTTGGAATTGACCGTACTCCTTCCTATCCTTCTTCTTTGCGTACTGGCCGCGCTCAAGTGGCATCACAATCCCTTCCACCCCATGATTCCCCCGCACGTGCCTCCCTTCCAGGTTTTCGGCGTCGGCCTGGCGCTCGGCTTATGGCTCTATTCCGGTTACGAACAGTGTTCGAGTGTCGCGGAAGAGATCGAGAACCCGCAGCGAGCCTATCCGCGGGCCCTCGCGATCGTGGTTCCGCTTTCGATCGCGGCCTATTTCCTGCCGGCGTTGTTTTCGCTTGCGGCACTCGGAAATTGGCAGGAGTGGAATACCGCCTACCTTTCGACCGCGGCGAGACTCATCGGCGGCAACGGGCTGGGGCTGCTCGTGACCGTTGCGGCCATGCTGTGCAACGTCTCTCTGCTCAATGCCACCGTGCTCACCAGTACGCGCATGCCTTCGTCGATGTCCGAGGATGGCTACCTCCCGCCCGCGTTCGCTGCGAAGCATCCGAAATTCGGAACACCCTGGATCGCTATTCTGATCTCCTCGGCCATTTATGCGCTCCTGGCGTTTCACACCATGGCGCAACTGCTCACCGTCTACGTTTGGTTGCGCATCCTGGTGACGGTGCTGACGGTTCTGGCCGCCTGGCGCCTGCGCCGCCAGCAACCGGAGATGAAACGCCCATTTCGCATCCCCTGGGGCCGGGCCGGGCTCGCCTATGTTGTGGTTGCGCCAATGCTGATGAGTGCGGTCGCGTTAATCTGCAGCGACAGGTTCGCACTTCGGTGGGGACCCGTGCCGGTCGCACTGGGGGTGGTCGCCTATTATCTTTTCCCGAAGCTCCGCACTACAGCGGAAGGCTAGATCAGGTGAAATAGTCGAGGACCCGGTAATACACCCCTGCCAGCGGCAGCGCCCAGGCATTGCCGCTGCGCAAACCGGGAGGCGCCGCCGGGAAGGGGATGCGTGAGAAGGGATTGTCCTCCGTCTCCCCGCAAATCACGCCCGCGATCTTTGTGCCCATCCATGTGGCGGCAGCCACGCCGTGCCCGGCAAAACCAACCGCAAAATGCATGCCGTCGAGCGTGCCGGAATGCGGCATGACGTCGAAGGTGAAGTCGAGTGTGCCGCCCCATACAAACTCGACCTTGCTGTCGCGCAACTGCGGGTAGACCCGGATCATGCCTTGACGCAGCAGCCCCGCGCTCTCTCGCACGGTGTTCTCCGATTCAGGGAAGAACGCCGCGCGGCCGCCGAACAGCATGCGGTGGTCCGGGGTCAGCCGGTAGTAATACAAAAAGTGTTTGGAGTCATAGATCACCCGGTTCTTCGGACTCAGTTCGTGTGCCAGGTCCGCCGGCAATGCTTCGGTAACAATGATGTAGGAACCAATTGGAATCACCCTTTTCAGAAGCACCGGCGTCGCAGACGTTGTGTACGCCCCGCTGGCAAGAATCACTTCCCTGGTCAGCAGCGAGCCTCGCGCGGTGGTTAGGCGAAAGCGGCGGCCGCCACGGGCAGTTTCCGGCTTCACATCGATGACCCGCGTGTGGCCGTACAGTCCGGCCCCCGCCCGCTCCGCGGCCTTCGCCAACCCGTTCACAAACTGGGCAGGATTCAGGCCGGCGCCAGCTTCATCCACCATCCCGCCGTAATAAAGATCGGATCCGATTTCGGCCCGGAGCTCGCTTCTTGGAATAATGCGCACCTGGTGATCGAACTCCCGCTTGATACGTGCGGCCGCTTCTGCATACGCTTTGAAATGCGACTCCTTGCAAGCCACTTCGAGCTGCCCGCAACGAGAGAAGGCGCAAGAAATCTTCTCTTCCTCGACGATCCGTTCGACCACGTCAATCGATTCGAGCGACGCTGCATACATCCGCTCGACCGCTTCGCGCCCGTACCGGGCGATCAGCGTCGGTACCGGCAGCTTCAGGCCGGTGCAGACCATGCCCCCATTCCGGCTACTGGCGCCCCAGCCCAGGGTTTCCGCTTCCAGGACGGCAACCCGTGATCCGCGCTTGGCGAGCGCGAGCGCAGCGGACAGCCCGCAAAAGCCGGCCCCCACGACGGCAACATCGACACTCTCCGGCAGTGGATCGATTGTGCCGCAGGCCGGCTCCGGTACTGTTTCTAGCCAGTAATTCGACTCTTTGATGTTCATGAGTGACTTGCGCCGATTCTACCATCGGCGCGCAACACGGAAAACATCTCCACTCGCAGATTGCAATGGGGAGAGTGCCGGGGGAAATTCGGTCTTACGCGCGGCGCAACACGATGTGCGTAATTTCCGGTGGCGCGCCAAGCCGAACCGGAGCTCCAACCGTGCCAATGCCGCGGTTCACGTACAGCGCCGCCAGGCCCTTGGGCGCGTTGGGCATCAACTTGATGGTTTCGCCCATGCGTTTCGGCTGATCCGGCATCAGCAGGGGTCGGTGATACAGGCCGGCGATGTAATCGGTGATGAACCGCGCCGGGCTCAAACTAACATCCAGGATTTCCACTTGCACCTGGCCGCCATGGGTGTGGCCCGCCAGGGAAAGCTCGATTCCGAGTTCCGCCGCGCGATTGAACGAGTTGGGGTTGTGCGAGAGCAGGATGTTCGGCATATCGTTGCGGACCAGCGGCTCCACATTGGCCAACATCTGCATCTTGCGGCCGCCGGGCATGCGCTCCCGCTGGTAATCGACGCCAATCAAATTCAGTTGGGCGCCCCGGAATGGAATGATGGCGTTTTCCTTCCGGAGCATCTTCATGCCCGCTTGCTGGTAAAGGCGTTCGGCCAGATCTTCGGCGCGGGCATAAATTTCATGATTGCCGTTGCAACCGTAAACACCCAGTGGCGCGTGCAGATGGCGAATCTCGTCCACACAGTCCGCCACGGAATCGTGTACCCCGGTAATCAGGTCCCCGGTGACAACCGCAAGATCGGCGCCCACATCGTTGGCCATATCCACCACCCGGCGCACCGATTCGCGCGTCATGTAACTGCTCAGGTGGATATCGGAGATCTGGACGATCTCCATGCCGTCGAGTTCCGTCGGCAAATTGTTCAGAGGTATTTCAACGCGATTGACTTGATACCGCAAGCGTTCGCCCGCATAGCCATACATCACGCCGAGGAAAGGCGCTGCACCCGCGACCACGCTGGCGGTCCGGAAAAAGGTCCTGCGCGACGGGTCGGGCACATAATCGGCAAGGGTGGCGGACCGGCCAAGGGTGTGAAGCTGTTCTCTTACGATCGGCCGGTGCAAGCGGTGCCAGGCCCATTCGATGGTGTGGACGGCCTTTACGCACAGGTACCCTCCGAGGGCACTCACAAACCAAAGTCCAATAAAGCTGATGAAGGGGGAATGCGGGGGCAGAATGCGCCCATTGTCCTGTCGCAGCGCATCCGAAAGGGCCACAAGCACCAGGGCCAACCCTGCCAAATACAGGATTCTTACACCCATGCGCAGCCACACGCGCCCCCAATTAGAGGTTACGCGCCATAGAGTGCGGTACCAGAACCGTTGGGAGAGGTAGAGGAGGGTCAGCAGGACCATCGCCAGCCCGCTTCGCAAAACCATATAGCTCCAACTCACCGCGCAGGCCCCCTCAGCCTGATTCAACTAGGATAACATGCCCAAGCCGGACGACCCCTATGCCGAGAGGCTGGCTTCCTGGGAGTAAACCCGAACGAAGACCCTGGCGGTGCGCGGCTGGAGATCTGGGCGGCGACGCGACCGGGTCAACGACCGGCTCAAAACACGCAAAAGTCGACCCGCTAAAGCGCGTGGCTGAGCGCCCAAGCGCGGGCTGGGGGAGTTCTCCTCTCCTGAGGAATCGCATAGTCCCCCCTGCCTGGCCGCGCCCCTGGCTCCTCCCACCCGAGCGGAAAACTGGCGTATGATGACCGCCCATGGGGCCCCTTCTTTCGGCCGCGAGCGGGTCTGAAACATTCGCCGGGGGATCTCGTCTTATGGGTGAAGCCTCCCGCCCGGGAGGGAAAAGGAGAGAAGCAATGAAAAGACTCAAGCTGTTCCCGGCCCTGGTCCTGGCCATGGTCTGTACGGCGCTGCTGGTCTTGGCTCAAGACGCCAAGAAAGCCCCGCCCAAACCACCGCTCAGCCCTTCTGAAGCGGTGCTCGAGCAGTGGAACGACATCGGCCGTAAATTGGTCGCCATGGCCGAGGATTTCCCGGAGGACAAGTACAACTACAAGCCGGCTCCCGATTCCCGGACGTTTGGCTCGAGCGAGCTGCATGTGGCAGCCTCCATGTATTACTTCACGGACATCGCGGAGGGGAAAAAGCCGCGCTATCCGGATGATCCGAAACAGGACAATCTGAAAACCAAGGCGCAGATCGTGGCTTTTGTGAAACAGGCTGTCGCCGATGGTGCGGAAGAAATCAAGAAAAAGGGCGACAAGGGGCTGAATGAAGCGGTCGACGACGGCGGACCGCATCTGGACCGGCTCTACGACTTGGCCTATGGCCTGATCGAGCATTCTGGCGAACACTACGGCGCTCTGGTGGTGTACTACCGGAACAACGGCCTGGTCCCTCCGGAATCGCGGCCGAAGAAGTAACGCAAACCAGCCGCATCGGAACTGGGAGCCGGGGGTCAGAGAAGGAAAACGATACCCCGGCTCTTTCCTTCTGGAGGTGCCGCATCAAGACTTACCGCTCTCTGGGATTGACGGTGGCGCTGGCCCTGCTGCTAGCGGGGTGCGTGCCCGAGGAATCGATCTTTCCCTTGTTCACGAAGGAAGACACCCTTTTCGACCAACAATTGCTCGGCGAGTGGCGAATCTGGAGTGGAACGACGTTGAAACCCGGTGAGCAACCGGGGCGGATCGTCTTCAGCACCGCCGAATCGGCCTACACCTACAACGTGTACGTGCCGACGTTCGACGCAGAAGGCAGGAGTCTGTCGTCGATCGCGCGATTGATCAAACTCGGGAACTACGTTTTCATCGATTTCGGGACGCCGGACATCTACAAACTGCCGCAAATTCCCTATCCGGCCCTCGCTTGTCACGTCTTCGGCCGCTTGACGCTCGATAAAGACAAAGCCCGTATCGACTTTCTGAGCGACGAGTGGGTCAAGAACCAGGGCCAGGCCGCTCAACTCGAGCTGAAGCTTGAAAATCCCGGGAACCCAATCCTGGTGACAAAGACAGAGGATCTGAGGAAATTCGCGCTCGAGCACGCCGGAGATCAAGCGGCATTCTCTGAAACCTTCACACTGGTGCGCAAGAACTGAAACCAGGAGCACCGGGCGAAAAGAATTTCCTAGCCGGAAGCAATCGCGCGTCCCTTTGGGACGAGCAGGGCGATCAGCTGATCGGCAGTCCTTGCAGGCGGCAGACAGTTATTTCCGGCACAGACGAGCGCTTGGGGTATTTCTTTCGGCAAATGGGTCACCGTTTGACGCAGTGCGGCCGGCAGATGATCCAGCGGAGTATCCGGCGTGACCCGCAACACCGCCATGCCCGATCGGAAAACGCTGCTGGCGGCTTCCTCGAGCTCCTGAACTGCCGCATCGCCGGCCGGCCCTGTAATCACCACCTGCGCGGGACGTTCAGAGAAGAGAGTTGCGGCAAGGCCATAGGTCGCAGCGAACAGACCGTATTGCGGAGCTACCCCAGCGAAGGTCTCCAGTGTCTTCTTTGCCCAGGCAGCATAGTTCGGAGCGTCGGTGTAGCCGAGCATGCGTAGGAGCGCAACGGCAGCGACAGAATTCCCGCCCGGCGTGGGTGAATCCTGGAACGGCTTCCGGCGCACGTCGAGCCCACCCATCGCCGGGGCATCGGATGCGCGGTCAAAGAAGCCTCCGCCCTGTGCGTCGCCGTATTTTTCGATGGTAACGTCCATGGTGCGCTCGGCGGCCTGGAAATATTTGGCCTGCAGGGTCGTTTCATAAGCGTCCAGCAGCGCCAGTACGCCACAGACCTGGTCGTCGAGCGACCCGCGCAAACCCGGGCCGCCGATGCGATGGGCAAACCCCTGGTCTTCGCTCCACGCCTCTCCCAGCATCCGGTCGAGGGTCTTGAGCGCAAAATCCCGGCAGCGAGGGCTGGTTGCGCCCGGCAAAACCCGCGCTGCCTGCAGATAAGCGGAGACGAACATTGCATTCCAGCTTACGTACATGGTCCGATCGATGAACGGTGTCGGCCGCAGCTTCCGCGCCCGAAGCATCTTGTCCTTCGACGCCGCGATGCTCAGCCGTACCGCGGCCTCTTCCCTCCCCAGGGTCTTTGCAATTTCCGCCGCATCCCGCGCAATCCACAGGACGTTCTTCTCCGGATTGTGATGCATCTCACCGGCAGCTTCGACGTCATAGTGCAATTCCATGATGCGCGATTCCTCTGCCGACAGAACCTCGCGCAATTCGTTTAACGTCCAGGTGAAGTAGTCGCCGTCATCGTCGAGCGAATCGTCGGCGTCCTGGCTGGCGTAAAATCCGCCGCGTTCCTGGTCCGAGAGAACTTCCGCGACCCAGGCGATGATGCCTTCGGCCGTCTCACGCAGAAACGGATTCCGCGTGACCTGCCAGGCATGCAGGTAATTCTTCAGCAGTTCGGAGTTGTCGTAACTCATCTTCTCGAAGTGCGGCACGAGCCAGCGCTCATCGACCGAGTAGCGGTGGAATCCGCCGGCCAGCTGATCGTAAACGCCCCCCCTGGCCATTTTTTCCAGCGTGGTTTCTGCCATGGCCAGCAGGTGTTTTTCGCCGGCTTGCCGGTAACGTTCCAGGAGCAGATCGACACCGGAGGCGTGGGGAAATTTCGGAGCACGCCCGAATCCGCCATTTTTGATATCGAACAGCTGGGTCATTGCGCTGATCTGCGCATCCACGACACCCGGGTCAATTTCCGCGTGCGCGCCGGCAAACACCTCCGCCTTGGCGACCGCTTCGGCGAGCGCGTCTGCGGTTTTCGCCAATTCCGCGCGCTTGTTCTGGTACGCGTCGGCAACCGCAAGAAGCACGCGCCGGAAGCTCGGCCGCCCCTGCTGATCCTCCGGCGGGAAATAGGTGCCACCGAAAAAAGGCCGGCCATCGGGCATCAGGAAGCCGGTCAGAGGCCAACCGCCCTGTCCGCTGACGGCGCTAATTGCGGACTGATAGCGTGCATCCACATCGGGCCGCTCATCGCGGTCCACCTTTACCGGTACAAAGTGTTGGTTGATAATTTTCGCGACTTCCGGATTCTCGTAGCTTTCACGGTCGATTACATGGCACCAGTGGCACCATACTGCGCCGATGTCCAGCAGCACCGGCTTGTCTTCGCTCTTGGCGCGGGCAAAGGCGCTTTCGCCCCACTCATACCAGTCGATCGGTTGATGCGCCGCGGAGCGCAGATACGGGCTGGCGGAATCCTTCAGACGGTTTTCACTCATGTTGCCCGGCTCCATTCAAACGCGAAAACGAAAAGAAGATTGTCGATTTCCCGCCGCACCTAAACATTGGGATGGTGAAGTTATTGCACCTGATCGCCGGGGCCCAGGTCGCGCGGGTCCAGCGGTTTTCGTCCGGCATAGCCTTCATCCTGCCGGTGATAGTAGCGGATGCGGTCTTCGCCCAACTTCCAGCAGAGATAAACCTCTTCGTTATTGATGACGGCGGGAAAATCAAGCAGCCCGACGTCCAGATCCTTGATCACGCATCCCGTTGACAGGATTTTTTCCAGGTTTGATTTCATCACCTCGGCCAGGCTCTGGTATTCCGTGCGCTTCTCCGCCAGTTTCGCGTACGGCACGAGAACCCCGCCCATCATCATAATGCGCGTGGAAACGGCGGCCAGGTCCTGCTCGAGGACATTCAGCCTCTTGCGCACGCCAATCGCCTCGATCAAAAAAGGCTCCAGTTCGCGCCGGGTGCTTTCGGCTTCCGTCAGCGTGAAGAGCCTTTGTGGTGGCTCCGGCAGTTCTTCCTGGTCTTCGTCGTGATCCGCCATAAATCTCCGTCCAATCCGGGGGAGTCCTAGCAGTTCATTGTTACTGCAATGCCCGGCTCCCGTCGAGCAACAACTTTCCCGGCCGCGCCGTCCGTCGACAGGGCCGGCCTCGTGAGTTCTTGCGCCTTTTGGTATTTTTCATGAACCAAGCCGTTGGCCCTGTCGAGGGGCCCCGCCGGAAGAAACTGCCTAGCCGCCAATGAACACCATGGTGCGCGACGGAGGCACAAATCCGGGCTCGTTGATGCGGTGGCCTTCTTCTTTCTCATGCACGGCGGCGCGCAGCCAGCTGACGATCTCCTCATCGGCTGGGTTCGTTCGCAAGAGTGCACGAAGATCGCGATCTTCTTTGCTGAAAAGACAGGTGCGCAGCTTTCCGTCGGCGGTCAGTCGCAGGCGCGAGCAGTGCCCGCAAAACGCCTGGGTCACTGGAGCGATCAATCCGATTTCGCCGGGCGCCCCGTCGGCAAACCGGTATCTCCGCGCCGTCTCGCTCCTGTCGTGGGGTATTTGCACCAGCGGCCATTGCGCGTGAATGCGCCGGTAAACTTCCGCGGCCGGAACCATGAGCTCGCGCGACCAGTGCCGGTCCGCGTCGAGCGGCATGAACTCAATGAAGCGCATGATCAAGCCCCGTTCCCGTGCAAAGGCCGCGAAGGCTTCCACCTCGTCTTCGTTAAATCCGCGCACCAGGACCGCGTTCACCTTTACGGGTGCCAGCGGCGTGGCCTGCGCTTTGTCAATCCCGCGCATGACCGTTTCATACGACCGGGTGCGCGTGATCTTCTCAAACTTGGCGGGGTCCAGCGAATCCAGGCTGATATTGATGCGCTGCAGGCCTGCAGCGATGAGCCGCTCACAACGCTCGGCGAGCAGGTGTCCGTTGGTCGTGATCGACAAATCTCGGACGCCGATCCCCTTCAGGTAGCTGACAAACGGCTCCACGCCATCACGCACCAGTGGTTCGCCGCCGGTGATGCGCACCTTGCGAATTCCCAGGCTCACAAAGATTTGCGCCAGTCGTTCCAGTTCCGCCCAGGACAAAATCTCGGCGTGTTCGCGGTAATTTTCAGGGTCGGCGGAGCGGCAGTAGACACACCTGAAATTGCACCGGTCGGTGACGGAAATGCGCAGGTCGGTGATCTGCCTGCCTAGTTTGTCGACAAGACTCATGGCTGTTCACAAAAACGAAAAACCCGATTCGCACGTGGAACCGGGTTTGGCCGAAAATCCACAGATTTTCGGCGCTAGGCTCCTTTCCAAGCACGGGAGGCCTGGGCGTTTCCACCCAAACCCTCGGCGGCCAGCACCTGGCCGTCTCGCCCCGCCACCCTGGGATGTCTCTCCCGTAGGCAGGCGGAGTCGGAGTTAACCCGATCAGTCTACGCCGGTTGAAGGAACCGCGCAATTCGCGCTCTCATCCAAGCGACTGTGATAAAGTGTGCGGACAGCATGCGAATATTCATTCTGGGGGCCGGAGCAACGGGCTCCCTGCTCGCCCAACTTCTGCAGCGCCAAGGCCACGATGTGTGGTGCGGCGACCGCGATCCGCTTCGGGCCCGGCGGTTTCTCGGGAAAAAGTCCACGATTGCGGTGGCCGACGTGAATGCCCGCAATCTTTACGGCATCGTGCGCGCGGCGAAAGGCTGCCAACTCATCGTCAACGCCTCGGCCTCGGTGTTCAACGAGATCGTGCTGCGCGCGGCGCTGCGGCTGCGGGCTCACTATCTGGACCTCAGCTCCCACCTGACGCGGAATCCATTCCAGCCCGAGCAATTCCGGTACGCGAAGAAATTTGAGGGCAAACGTCGGGCGGCCCTCATCAATACCGGGGCAGCTCCGGGACTCACGAACCTGCTGGTGAAACGCGCGGCCGACATGCTCGATGAAGTGTATTCCGTGCAGATTCGCATCTATGAAAGCACGGAAAGCGACGATCCGATCTCCCAGTGGTCCCCGGAAGTCTCTTTCGATGAGGCCATTTCCCACCCGCGCATCTACCGGAACAAGAAATTCCGATTGGCAAAGCGCTTTTCCGAACCGGAAAAATTCCGGTTCCCGGACCCCATCGGCACGGCCAACGTCGTGCTTGCCGCCCAGGACGAAGTTGCCACGCTACCCAAGTTCATCCCGATGCAGGACCTGGATGTAAAAATTGGCGGCAACGAATTTGACCGCCTGCGCCGCTGGCACAAACAGGGGAAGCTTTCGAAGTCCCGCGGACTTCCCCGGTTGCGCTTCCCGGAGACCTCTTCCCCGCGTAAAATCGCTTCCCTGATACGCCGCGGCATCCTGCAGAACGCACGCTTTGCCGCATCGGTACTGGTACGCGGGTCAAAGCATGGCCCGAAAGAGGACCAGCACCTGCTCATCCGCAGTGATGCCATGTTCCCGACCCTCTATCAAATCCGGCGGCAGGGCCGTTTCACGACTGCAGTCGCCTACGCCACGGCGCATGTGGCCGCCGAATTCATCAGGAATTTTCCCCGCGATGCCGCTGGCGTCTTTGCCCCTGAGGAGCTCTCCGTTGAAACCCGCCGCGCGATTTTGAGCGGCGCGCGGAAGCACGGGATCAAGCTGGCACACAAGGTTACGCCGCTGAAGCCGCCCGCAGAAGACGAAGAAACTCTATAACTGACGAACTGGGAGGACGGGATGCGCAGGAAGGCTGAAGAGGCGGGCGGGAGAAAACTGGCTATTTAACGGCTACGCCTAGGATAAGCGCAGCCGTCCTTCACTGAACGGTGAAGTAACTGCGGCGCAGCAGCTTTCGCGCTGGCCGTGAGTAAAGTCTACTCCCTCGTTTGCGGCAGCGGCAACCCCGGTTTGCCGGAACCGGGCGAATCAGCAGCAGCGATTCGGCCGCGAATACTTGCGATTCAGTTGTTCCACGTAAAATTCCGCTGCCGACAGGGGTCTTTCCGCGTGCCTGCGCAGCGCCCAGCTTCGGTATCTCTCGTAGGCCGAGTCGCCGCACCATTCGCGCAGCCCCTGCCAGAAACGTGCGGTCCCCAACTTCAAGCCGTTCCAGGCAAGCCGCATCAGTCGCCCTCCACCCACTCGGTCATCACGTACGGCGTTTCACAGAGCAGCGGTTCTTTGCCCCTGCCGAGAATCGCGTGCCATTGAACGATCGCTTCGACCAGCAGCACCAGGATCATGCCGGCCAGGACCGCAGTCACTCCCGCATCGAGGCGTTGATTGAAGATCACGCGATGCGTCTCGGCAATCTTTGCGGCCGGAATTTTGCCGGTGGCCAGGAGCGTCACAAGGGAATTCGCATAGGCCAGGAAGCCGATGCGCGGATTCGCGCTGAATATCTTCTGGTAACTCGCAGTCATGGTGATCGTCACCAGCCAAACCATGGGCAGCAAGGTGACCCAAATCCATTTGAGACGTCCCATCTTCAGCAAAATGGTGGTGGCCACGACCAGCGCGACTGCGGCCAGCAGCTGGTTGGAAATGCCAAACAGCGGCCAGAGTGAATTGATTCCACCCAGGGGGTCGATCACTCCCTGGTAGAGGAAATACCCCCAGGCTCCGACAATCAGTGCGCTCGAGAGCAGAATTCCCGGGTACCAGTTCATGCGTCCGAGCGGCTTCCAGACCCGTCCGGCCAGCTCCTGCACCATGAACCGTCCGACGCGCGTGCCCGCGTCCAGCACGGTCAAGATAAACAGGGCTTCGAACATGATGGCAAAGTGATACCAGATACTCAGCAGCCGCTCGCCACCGATGGTGTTTGAGAAAATCTGGGCCATGCCGACGGCCAGCGAGGGCGCGCCGCCGGCGCGATTCAGCAACGTCTGCTCGCCGACCGCGTGCGCTAGCCCGGTCATGGTCGTCGCGGAAAGGGGATAGCCCCAACCGGAGATGGTCTGGGCCGCCATTTCCGGGGTTGCGCCGACGATCGAGGACGGACTGTTGATCGCGAAATACACGCCCGGGGGCATGGCGCAGGCCGCCACCATGGCCATCACGCCGACAAACGATTCCATGAGCATGGCGCCGTAGCCGATGAAGCGGGCATGTCCTTCCCGCCGGATCATTTTGGGCGTGGTGCCGCTTGAAATCAGGGAGTGAAATCCGCTGATCGCCCCGCAGGCAATGGTAATGAAGCAAAACGGGAATATTTTTCCGGCAAACACCGGCCCATTCCCGTCGACGAAGCGGGTCAATGGTGGCATCAGCACATGCGGGCGGACCAGCAGTATCCCGGCCGCCAGGGAAAAAATGGCGCCGGCCTTGATGAAGGCGCTCAAGTAATCCCGCGGAGCCAGCAACAGCCAGACCGGCAGGGCCGAGGCCGCAAACCCGTAGGCGATGATCGCGAAAGCGAGCGTCACCCCGCTCATCGAGAACAGCCGGGACCATGCCGCCGAGTCCGCCACCCACTGGCCAGCAACTACGGCGAACAGCACCAGCGCGACGCCCACGACCGAGGCTTCCAGAACGCGGCCCGGGCGGAAGTAGCGCAGATAGACACCGAGCAAGAGCGCGATCGGGATGGTACAGGCGAGCGTGAACGTAGCCCAAGGCGAGCTTTTCAGCGCGTTCACGATCACCAGGGCAACCACCCCCAGCAGAATAATCATGATCGCCAGAACCGCGAGCTGCGCGATGATGCCGCCGCGTTGACTGACTTCCTCCCGTGCCATTTCGCCCAGCGTCTTTCCGTCGCGGCGAATCGAGCACAGCAGGATCACAAAGTCCTGCACGCAACCGGCGAAGGCCGCTCCGGCAATCAGCCAGAGCGTGCCCGGCAGGTAGCCGAACTGCGCTGCAAGCGTGGGACCGACCAGCGGGCCCGGGCCGGCAATGGCGGCAAAATGGTGCCCGAATAGGACCCACTTGTTGGTGGGCACAAAATCGCGGCCGTCATCGCGGCGTTCTGCGGGGGTCGCGCGCGAGTTGTCCAGTGCCAGCACCTTCGCGGCGATGAAGGCGGAGTAGAATCGGTAGGCGACCGAATAGCAGCATGCGGCGGCCAGCACAAACCATGTAGCGCTGATCGGCTCACCGCGATGCAGGGCAATGGTCGCCAGCGCGACTGCGCCCACCACCCCCACCACCACCCAGATCAGGATCGAAAGCAGCCGCCTCACGGAGTGACGCTCGAGGCCATGAATGCTTTCAGATCCTTGTTCAGCTTTTCGAGGGAGGGCTTGTGGACGTACATCATGTGACCGGCCTCGTAGTATCCGCCGGTTAAATGCCCTCGTAGGGAAGGGTCGAGTCCCAAGTGGTCCATGGTGTAGTCCGCGGCGAAAAAGGGCGTTGCCAGGTCGTAGTAACCCTTGGCGACGTACACGCGCAGAAATGGATTTTCGGTCATGGCGCTGCGCAGCGTTTCCGCCACATTCACGTAACGGTTGGCGTACGGTTCGTAATTCCAGGGCCGCACCCGGCCAGTAAGAAACTCATAGGGCAGGTCGCTTTCAAACTTGAGGTCCCCGCGAACATAGTCGCTGAGCGTGGCTGTGTAAGGACCGATAATCGCAGCCATGCTGGGGTCATACTCGGGCTCTGAGCCTGCCGCATCGAGGTCGATGCCGGTGAAGCGTCCGTCCAGGCGCCCGACGGTCCTTCGCTCATTGCGCAACAATTCCTTGTCGAACCGGAAAATCTCGACGCGCAGGTTGCTGCGGTCGATGTAGTCGGCGGAAAGTCCGGTCAACCGCGCAAGCTTCTCTGCCACCGCCGTCCGGCGGGCGGTGGGAAGGTTGTCTCC
Source organism: Candidatus Acidiferrales bacterium (assembly GCA_963842585.1). GTDB lineage: Bacteria > Acidobacteriota > Terriglobia > Acidiferrales > UBA7541 > Acidiferrum. The sequence continues at coordinate 340,007 of CAWJHG010000002.1, read as the reverse complement.
GGCCGAGAGCGCCTCGGCGTACTCGCCTAGAGCGTAGCTGCGGGACTCGTCGATGGCTTTCTGAAAATCGCCCTGCAGATCCGGCGGCAGCTTCTTGTGATACCAGGCAATCGCCGTATAGGTCGGCAGGTAAAGGATGTAGGGCAGGTCGTTTCCGCGGTCAAACTCGGCGGTCTGGAAGTTCAGGATCGAGGAGATCAGGATGATGCCGTTCAGATACATGCCGTAGCGCCCCTGCAAATAGCCGGAAAGGCCAGCGGCGCGGGTCGTACCATAGCTCTCTCCGGCCAGAAATTTCGGCGAAGTCCAGCGCTTGTTCCGCGTCGCGTAGAGCCTGATGAAATCGCCAACGGATTGAATGTCTTCTTCGACGCCGTGGAACTGTTTTGGTGCTTCGCCAGGCACGGCGCGGCTGAAACCGGTCGAGACGGGGTCGATGAAAACGAGATCGGTCGCATCCAGCATGGAAAATTCGTTATCGACCAGCTTGTAGGGCGGGCCGAGCAGGGCGCCCGCATCTCCCATTTCAACGCGCCGCGGGCCAAAATCCCCCAGATGCAGCCAGATCGACGCGGAACCGGGCCCCCCGTTGAAGGTGAAGGTCACCGGGCGTTTGGTCAGGTCCGCGACGTCGTCCTTGGTGTAGGCGATATAGAAAACGCTGGCCTTCGGTGTGCCATCCTCCAGTTTGAGGAGGATAGTACCGGCGGTTGCGGTGTATTTAATCTCCTGTCCGCCGATGTGAATCGTGTGTTTGGTTTGGACGATCTTCTCTTCCGGCTTTTTCTCCTCCTTGTCGTCCTTGGCTTTGGCGTCTTTCGATTTATCCGTCGTTTTGTCGCCGGCTTTCTCTTCGGATTTTTCCGCCGGTTTGTCCGATGGGGGGTTGGGCTTCTGCGCCAACAGGCAGGCGCCGCCCAACAACGTAAATACAAAGGCTAGGATGAATTCCTTGGTTCTCGGCATGAAGTTTCCTCTCTGCAGCGGATCTCGTTGTGCTCCGCATCCTATGCGACTCGCGGCGGAGCGTCAATTTCCTCGTGATTCGGCAGCCACTGCCCGAGCTAGGGGATGCTGGTGAACGGAAGAAGCGGGTACAGGTCGCGAAAAATCTTGATCACCTCCACCCGGAACGCCGCACGTGTCGCGGCCGCCGGCTTCATCTTCTTACGCACGATCCAGGCCAGCATCTTCTTCCAATTGCCGGGATCGGTCGGCCAGCCTTCATGCCGGGTCCACTCCCTTTTTTCTGTGGTGTACCAGTAGCTTTCGTATTTGCGGCCCAGCCGCTTCTTTTGTGCGGTCACCCAGCTCGGGTTGCTGAGCACGCGGGGATGGGCGATCTGTGCCAGGGACGATTCCCTCCGCTTCGCTCCCGAGTAGAGGCGGAATCCGGCCGTAACCGCCCCGGTCGACAGGCCCATGTACAGTTGGCCGCTTTCGCGGTCTCCCGGCAAGGAAATCTGGAATTTCAGGTACATCTGCGTTTTGTAGACCGTCTTGTCCTTGGCAAACCGGATATCCCGATTGATGCGCGAAAAATTCGCACCCGTCCGTCCGCTCACATCAAAGTCGTGGTTCAATTCGAGTACCGCCGGAGACAGATCCTCGAGCAGCGCGCGGAAAGGTCGTACCACCAAAACCTGATAGCGCTCGCGGTTTTCGTCCATCCACGCCTTGCGATTGTTTTTACCCAATTCACGGAAAAACCGGAACGTTTCCTTCTGAAAAGGGGCTTTCACGACCGGCATGTCTTCTCCTTGGCGCCCGGCTGAGTGCCTTAGACTACACCATTCCCATTGTCCGTCAATTGCACTATCCTTTTCGTGCGCCGTCCGGGGTTACTGCGGCGTTCCAGCAAATCCTTCTTGAACAGGCGGCTTCCGTGCCCTGCAAACCATGCTTGATGTTCGTCTTTACCATTGCGATTTGCCTGGTGATTCCGATCCTCAGCCCTGCCGAGGAAGACCAAACCTCCGCAAAGTCGGGCCCGTGGACGCCAGAAGACATCATTTACAGCGAGGCCGTCGGACAATTCAAGCTCGCGCCTGACGGGAAATGGGTTGCCTGGACAAAATCGGAAGGGGATAAAGAGAAAGACGCCCGCATTTCGAATCTCTATCTGTCCAGCCTGACAGAAAATCGGGAAATCCAGCTCACCCGCGGATCAGACAATGTTTCTGGATTTTCCTGGTCCCCGGACAGCGAGTGGATTGCTTTTCTCAGCTCGAAACAGCGCCCCCAGGCCAAACCGGAAGCCGATAAGGTCCAGATCTGGCTCATTCATCGCCGCGGCGGAGAACCTTTCCCGCTCACCGAGCTGCTGCGGGCGCCCCGGCAGATCGACTGGATTGACAAGGACACCATCCTCTTCAGCGCCCAGGAAGATCCAAGCGCCTATGAGCAGGCGGAAAAGAAAAGAAAGGATGATTCTGAAGTTGTCGATGATGCCGAACATGAACCCCCGGTGCGACTGTTCAAGATTTCGATAGCAGACAGGAAGATCACGCGCTTGACCAGCAACACGGACTGGATCCGAAACTGGTCGGTCTCGAAGGATGGCAAGTACGTCGCTGCCAACCATGCCAGGAGCCTGCACTACACGTTCGACCAAAAAGTCCCTCCGTTGACCATTCTGCACAACCTGGCCGATGGTACGGAACGGCAGATTTTCACGGAAGGGCGCGTGCGTCCTTCCGGTTTTGAGTGGACGCCGGATAGTTCCGGTTTTTACACTTGGGCTCCCTACTCCTCCGACCCGAAATACCTGACCGCTTCGATCCTGCTCCTGTATTACTACGAAATTGCGACCGCCAAGAGCGTTCCGGTTCCTCTCGATTGGGAAAACGGAATCGGTTCGGACCTGTCCGCCACCCGAGATGGTTTTGTCGTGGGCCTCGCTGCCGGAACTCATTATCAGACCGCGCGCTACACCCGGGAAAAAGCGGGAAATGGATGGGCCTGGAAACACGTCGGCCTCGAAGGCGAGCATGCTGGCAACATCGGGTTCTTTGCTGTGACGGAGGAGGGAACGACCATTGCCTATGAGTATTCGACCGCCAGCAAAATGCCGCAGCTTTTTTCGGCAACACTCGACGGCAACAAGCTCAACGCTCCATTGCAGCTCAGCAAACTGAACGAAAACCTCATCAAATCCCGCACATTTACAAAGTCGGAGGTGATTCGCTGGAAGGGCTCGAAGAATGAAGACGTAGAAGGCATCCTGCGCTATCCCGTTCATTACCAATCCGGCAAAAAATATCCCGTCATTACCGCCATCCATGGCGGCCCGACCGGGACGGATCTGGACGCCTGGAGCGACCGCTGGGCGTACCCTTACCAGCTGTTGACCGAACGTGGCGCGTTTGTTTTGAGCCCGAACTACCACGGCAGCTCCAACTATGGTCTGCAGTGGGTGGAATCGATCTGCTGCGGGAATTACTATGATCTGGAAACTCCGGATATCAACGCCGGCGTCGACGACCTGATCGCGAAAGGCCTGGTTGACCCGGACCGGGTCGCCACCATGGGCTGGTCTAATGGCTCGATTCTTTCGACCAGCCTCCTGACCACCTACCCTTCCCGTTACAAAGTGGCCAGCGTGGGCGCGGGCGACATTGAATGGATCAGCGACTGGGGCAACGTCATCTTCGGCGATGCCTTCGATTCCTACTACTTCGGCAAATCGCCGATGCAGGATCCAGAGCTTTATATTCGCAAATCCCCGTTTTTTAAAATGGATAAGGTCGAAGCCCCGGTGTTGATCTTTCACGGCACCGACGACGTGAATGTGCCGCCTTCGCAAAGCTGGTCCTACTTTCGCCTGCTGCAGTACTACGGCAAGGTGCCCGTGAAATTTGTGGTGTTTCCCGGAGAACCGCACGGGCCGCGAAAGCTGACCCATCAGATGCGCAAGGTGGAAGAGGAAATGGCCTGGTTCGACAAGTACTTTTTCAAGACCGCACTGCCGGAAAACGAGGCGGTCAAAGCCGGTTCGCCCCTCGAGACCGCGCTCCGGACCCGCAACGCTGCCCGGACGGGGGAAATTTACGGCGCAAGCTATGGGAACCCGGGAAAGACCGTACTGATCCCCGAGCTCGTGAAGCGCGGCAATCTGGAGGTCGGGCGCTTTGAAGTCACGCGGGCGCAATTCTCGGTCTTCGACAAAAATTATAAAGTCGAACCAGGAACGGAGAACTATCCCGCAAATAACGTGCCCCTCGAGCAGGCCACGGCATACGCGACCTGGCTCAGCAGGTTGACCGGTCGGACCTGGCGCTTGCCTCGGGAAGGGGAGCTGGCCGGAAAGTATGACAAAAGAGAAGGCGAGAACACGCTGGACTATTGGGCCGGCTATGCTGTGAATCCGGACGACGCCACGCGCCTGCGGGAGAAAGTGAAGCTCCTTCCGGGCACCGCCCCGCTGCTCAAACCAGTGGGGACTTTCGCGGGCCAAGCTCAGGACAAAGAGGACCTCCTGTTTGATTTGGGCGGCAACGTCGCGGAATGGGTGGTAACCGCGGAAGGAAAAGGCAAAACCGCCGGAGGCAGCGCGGACTGTCCGGCCGACCCGCGTTCTCCTTGCCTGCCAGAACCGGCCTACGTCGGCTTCCGGCTGGTGTGCGGCCCGGCCGAGCCAGCGAGTGCAAAGGAGTAGCATGCCCGGAAAAAACCACTTGTGGTATTTCCTTTGCACGTTTTCTCTGCTTCTTGCCTGCGGCGGAACTGCCCGAGCCGAACTCACCCGAGACGACATCGATTTCCGCAAGGATGTCTACGTTGGTAAAACGAAAGACCGCTTGCCCTATCGCCTGTTTGTCCCGCTCGGCTATGACCCGGACCGGAAATACCCGCTCTTCCTTTGGTTGCATGGTGTCGACGGGCGTGGCTCCGATAACGTGAAACAACTTACCCGTGAAAACCAGATTGGCACGCATTTCTGGATTACCAGCGAGGCCCAGGCGCAGTTTCCGGTGTTCGTGCTGGTGCCGCAGTGCCCTTCCGGAGAGCCTTGGGCGGAGCCCGAGTTCAGCCAGCCGAGCAAGTGGCTGCTGCTGGCAGTCGAAGTGCTCGCAAAGGTGGAAAAGCAATTCTCCATTGATCCGGATCGCGTCTACATCGGCGGGCAATCGATGGGCGGGCTGGGAGTGTGGTCCTTGCTGCAAAATTACCGGGGAACGTGGGCCGGCGCCATCATCCTGTCGGCCTATGACACCTTCTCGGACGTTGCCGCGATCGCAGAAGTGCCCCTATGGGTGTTTCAGGGGGACGCCGACCAGTCCGTCCCTGTCGAAATGGTCCGCTCCATGATGCGGCAGCTGAAAAAGGCGCACGCCAATCTCCGCTACACGGAATACCACAAGTGCGGCCACGAGGTGTGGTACCGTGCTTTCGCCGAACCCGAACTGCTTCCCTGGCTTTCCTCGCAAAAACGCAATCTCCTCCCGGGGGGCCAAGTTGGCTCTGGCGCTGCCCCTGCTACCCGTTAAAATGAAGGTATGAGCCAATTCCAGCCTACCGAACGCACCCAGGTAAAGCGACTGCCGAAGCGCGGCCATTACGAACGCGAGACGGTATACGGCATCCTGGACACCGCCTTCGTCTGTCACGTCGGCTTTAGTGTCGAGGGCCAGCCCTATGTGATTCCGACCAACTACGGCCGCGCCGGCGATACGCTGTACCTGCATGGCAGCGCCGCCAGCCGCATGTTGAAGACCTTGAGCGAAGGTGTGCCGGTCTGCGTAACCGTAACGCACGTCGACGGGCTGGTGCTGGCGCGCTCGGCGTTCCATCATTCCGTGAATTACCGCTCGGTCGTGATCCTCGGCACCGCGCGCCTGGTGGAAGATCCCGCCGAAAAGAGGGAGGCGTTGCGCGTGTTCACAGAGCACGTGATGAAAGGCCGCTGGGACGACGTCCGCCAGCCCACCGAGCAGGAATTGAGAGGCACCACCGTGCTCGCCCTGCCCCTCAAAGAGGTCAGCGCCAAAGTACGCACCGGCGGCCCGGTGGATGACGAGGCGGATTATTCGCTTCCGGTTTGGGCCGGAGTTTTGCCGCTTGAAACGGTTGCCAGCGATCCGATACCGGATGAGAAGCGCACGAACGAGCCGCCGGTTCCGGGCTATTTGAAGGCCTACCGACCTTGAGATTCTCTTAGGGAATTAAAAACGGGGCTCACCTTGCGTCTGGCGGTGGTGAGCCCCGTGGGCGGAAATCGCGAATTTCATCAGGGCGCGAATCTTAATTCAGGTACTCTTCGGATCCGGCAAGCTTCCCGATCACATCGTCAAACCAGCACACGGTATCCTCAGACACCCGCTTGGCATCGAGCAGCAGGGATCCGAGTCTCGATTCCGGAAGCGCGGTTGCCTGCAAATCCTCCTTCGCGTTGTTTCGCGTCGCCTCCACGTCGGCCAGGATGGGAACGGCGTGCCCGTGAACGCCCTCCGCGCTCTCAAGGACGGTCTCGAGGTAAGTCAGAAGCTCCATTCGCTCCTCGGTATCCACTTGTAACTTCGACATAACGAATTCCTTTCAAATGCCAAACCTGATCCGTGGGAGTGTCTTCCGCACGGACACGGAACGAAATTGATACAAGGCACGTCCAGGAAGGGTGGGACAGTCGACGGACAGGAACGAAGACTGCTGTACCGTGCAGGGGGAGTGTGCCGTTGATGGAACGCGGAGGATGTGAGTCCAGTCACAGCCTTTTGTGATTTATGTCACGCGGTCCTCGCCGCGGTTTGCGTAAGAGGCGATGGCCAACAGGATGGCGCCAAACAGCAGACAGATGAATGTGGCCGAAAACACGAGGACGCTCGCAGATTGCAGATCGGTAAAGGCGATGCTGGCGACGCCCACTTTCAGCCGCGGACGGGCTTCGGCCAATGGCCCTCCATCGGTTGTAATGGCGACCAACAGCTTGTACCGTTGTCCGGCCTTGCCCTGGAATTCGCCGATCACCCGCGCGACCGCCGCGGTTGCCATCCTCGCGCTGTGCAGCTCTCTGGAGTTGCCGCGGCGAACCTCCCGGCCGTTGCTTGAGAGAATCCAATCCGCCCCGATGGCAGGCGCATGGTCTTGGCACCGTTCCGGGTTGGGCTCTACGCCCATCAGACAATCGAGCGTACCCAAGGGAATATTGTTCTGTCCTTCAATCGCGATGAGATAAGAACCGTCGTAATTCAGTCGGAATTCGGCAGCAGTCGTTTGGCCGGCGACGAGAGAAACGGGAATATCGACGGGGGTCAGCTCTCTCGTGTTCCTCCACCAGCTCCACAGAGCGAACACGCCGAGTCCCAGCGCAACCAGTGCAAGGCCGAACTTTGTTTTCATCTGCATCGGGAAATCGCCGCCTGCTGCCTCTCATAAAGCGCAAGAGCGATGGGGTCTCCTGTCGTGGTGACCCGGCGGGTGTTCGTCGTGCGCGGTCCGGGAGCGATCCGAGGGGGGCAGCAGCAGAACTCGAGAGGGCTCGTCCGAGCGAAAACTCAGTGGCAGGAGCAACCGCCGCCGCAACAGCCGCCGCCACCGCCGGAGAAGCCCCCAGAGGGCTTCGGCGAGCCGGACCCTGCCGTGGCGAAGACCGATAGTTGGATGGTCGCCTTCTTGCTCGAACACTTGGGGCAGGCGATCTCTTGCTGCTTGTTGATCACGATCTTCTCGAAGCGTTCGCTGCACTCGTCGCAGATGTATTCGTAAATCGGCATGGTGAAAGTCGCTCCAGGGCCGCGCCGGAATGAACTCTGCGGCGCCAACCTTCATTGTACCGCAGGAGCCTCAGGTCATGTACCAGCCGCCATTGACGCTGATGGTCTGGCCGGTCATGAACTCGCTTTCGGCCAGCAGCCGGGCGGCGCGGCCAATTTCGTCCGGGGCGCCGAAAAAACCGACCGGAATCCGCTCAGCCGACGCGTTGGGATTGCAGGTGATCATGTCCGTCTCGATCAGAGCCGGGGCGATGGCATTCACGGTGATGCCCTCCTTGGCAAGCAGCGCAGCGTAGGAATGCGTCAGGCCGATCAGTCCGGCCTTCGAGGCGGCGTAATGCGGTCCGATTACCCCGCCGGTCTGCGCAGCAATCGAGGAAAGATTGATGATGCGGCCCCAGCCGAGCGAACGCATGCGAGGAAGCACGCGCTGCGTAGCCAGGAAAGCAGACTTGAGATTGACCCGGATCATCTCGTCCCAATCCGCTTCGCTGAGCTCGTCAAAGGGCTTCACCTGGGAGATGCCCGCATTGTTTACCAGGATCTCGACTGCACCGAGCTCGCTCTCGACAGCAGTGACCAGCCGGTCTACGTCCTGCGCCAGGGAGACATCGGCCTGCACGGCAACGGCGCGCCGGCCCTCCCGCCTGATTTCCGCGCAAACCTCGTCGGCCGAAGCTCGTCTGCTGCAGTAGTTCACCGCAACATCCGCGCCGCCCCCGGCCAGTGCCACGGCAATCGCCCGTCCAAGGCCGCGGCTGGCTCCGGTCACGAGCGCAATCCGGTTCTGCAGCTTGCCAGGGACGGTCATAGAGAAAGCATAACGCAACGGGAAGCCCAGGTGGGTGCGGGGCTCGGCAGGCAGAAGGCAGCTCGGATAGAACAACGGCCTTGGACAAGTCCAAGGCCGTTCGGGAAGCGGAGAGGAGCTAAGGGTTAGTCGCCGGCGACGGCTTCGGCAGCCGTTTCCTTGGCCGCGGCAGCGCCGTTGCCATTGGCGGGGGCAATGGTAACCGGCTTGTTCGCATTGGTGAAATTCGCCGGAACGGCCTTCGCGATGTCGCTGACGGTGCCGATCTGCACCACGGTCGGCTGAGGCTTCTTCAAAACCAGTTCTTCGTAAATGGCCCGAACTTTGGCCTGCTCCTCGAGAGCCTTCTTACGGCGGATGCGGTTCTCTTCGGCAGCGGTAAGCGGAATATCGTGCTCGATGTGGCGCACACGGGCCGCGTCTTCTGTGTCAATCACGAGCGAATGCTCGTAGGAGCCGAGGCTTACGTTCTTGCCCTTGGCGTAAATCTCGTGCTTGCCGTTCTTCTTGTACCACTCGGCGACAGTCGCGTTCTTGTGCATGTTTTCAATGATATTGCGCCAGCCGATGCCGGTATTGTACGCACAGAAGCTGATCTCGCCTTGCTGGGTGCCGTAGGGAATGATGCACATTTCGGTGCGGCGGAAGTCGTAGTTGAACAGATCCTGGAACCACATGCCGGCGATGAACAGGAAGTTCCACGGGTCCTGCTGGCGGCGCTTGATGGCGTCCTCATAGGTGCGCTCCGGTGACGAGCGTCCGTACCGGCTGCTCGCGCCCTTGGTGAGCGCCCAGGTCTTGTCGAATTTCTTGAACAGATCCCAGAGCTTCAATCCCTTCGGACCCTGGAAGGCCCGATAATTCTTCAGCAGCGCCAGGGCCATCATGAAGTTCGAGAAGTTTTTCCCGCGGGCCGCATCGGTAATCGCGGTGACGTCCTTGGTCAGATTCTGGGCGTCCAGGAAGCGCGGCACCGGAGCCCATTCCTTGGTCTCCTTGTTGATCATGATCGCCGTGCCCACGCCGCAATTCGGGTGGCAACCGCAGGAGAGCGAACCCCACTGGGATTCGTTGCCCTTGACCATGTCAGCGAAGCCCGCGAAGGTGCTGATGAAAGAGATGGGGAACCAGTCGCGGTTCGGCTCAATCTTGCCGACCTGCTGGCTGACGTCCTTGGCCAAATGCGACAGGGTGTAGCGCTGCCGCAAACGGCGCTCCGGAGTGATATCTTCGTCGCGGCCGGTGAACGACACGGGCTGGAAGCTGATGAAGGCGATTTTCTTGGGATTTTCCATCGCAAACTTCACGACCGAACCCACCTGATCGTTGTTCACGTTGTTGACGATCGTTACCACCAGCACGATTTCGATGCCCGCCTCGTGCAGGTTCTCGATCGCGCGCAGCTTCACGTCAAACAGGTTGCCGATCTGGCGGTGGCTGTTGGCATCGTTGCCGATGCCGTCAAATTGCAGGTAGGCATAACGCAAACCCGCTTCAAAGGCCTTCTTGCTGAACTCCTTGCTCTTGGCGAACTCGATGCCATTGGTCGCCGCCTGCACCGAGTTATACCCGACCTTGCGGGCATACCGGATGGCGTCGAAAAAGTACGGACTCATGGTGGGCTCGCCGCCGCTGAACTGCACCGACATCTGACGGCGCGGCTTGATCTTCACGGCGTTGTCGAGAATTTCCTGAATTTCTTCCCAGGAGAGCTCGTGAACATAACCAACCTGGTTGGCATCCATGAAGCACGGGTCGCACATCATGTTGCAGCGGTTGGTGAGGTCTACGGTCAGAACGGAGCCCCGCCCGTAGCGGACGTTCGATGAGCCGTGCTTGTGCAGCCCTTCATCGTTGTGCGCAGGTATGTCCCGTCCGGGGAACTGGCTCTCAATCCACTGCAGGAAGGTTGAGTCCACGGCCATCAGGTCTTCATAGTGACCATGCTGCGGGCAGTCCTTGACCATCCAGACCTGACCGTCGCGCTCGACGATTTGGGCCTTGATTTCGCCGACCTTTTCGCTCATCAGGTCGCGCCAGTCTTTTTGGCCTTCAATAATGGCTTTGCGCGCTTCCTGGACGCAGGCCGGACAGAGCGAGTCGGTCTGGCGCGGGAAGCCCAGGGTTGGCTTGGTCTTTTCCCAAGACTTCAAAAGCGGCTTATCGGACCACTGCGGCGTAGGCGAGGGATTGGGATTGCGTTTGTTGAAATGTTGAATGGTATCGAAGGTGATACCGGCGGTCTTGCAAACCAGCCAGTCGAGAGACCGTAAGACATTCGTCGAGAGAGAATTGGGCATACTGCGGCTGCCTCACTTTCAAAAGTTCGTTCTTTACTTCGGAAATCCCCAAAAACGCCAAACCAAGCTTGACCAACTTCGGCATGGCCCCCAAGGCTTCCATTAGGTTAGCACGCGGCGAGGCGGCTCCTAATCGGTTGGTCTTGTATAGTTTGCAGAGGAGCACGAGGATAAGCCAGCAGGATACGGCGAATGGTCAAAAATGGAGGTTAAATGGCGCCGGGAGCCACTAAGTGGCGCTAAGTCTAAGAAGCTTAAGGGGGTTACTGTTAGGAAGCAGGCCCACAAGTTTCGTTTGGGAAAGAGTTCCCGTTCACTCGTTCAGGGCCGGATGCAGTACCGCAACCAGAAAGTGAAAGAAGTAGGAAGCGTCGTCATCCATTTGCAGCCAACGGACCACGCAGTGGTCGGTCAGGTACTTCGCCACTCGGGCTTCGGGTATGCCGAGGTATTCGGCAAGCTGCGGCCGGATGGATTCGCCGCGGCGACTCGAGCCGCCCCGCAGCAGATTCGGAATCGCCACGCGCAGCGTCTGGCAGGACTCCACGTAGTAGTACGTGGTGAGATCGGAGTCTGTGAGCACCCAGACTCCCGGCCCTGCGGGAGCCTTGTCCGCGGTTTCGAGCGACACCGGAGTGCAGGCCAGCAACCGACGAAAATTCATTTCGAGTTGCGTCAATCGCGAGGCAAGTCCCGGGTCACCGTAACGGCCTCTGAGACTCGGAAGAGCGGGCGCTTCCGAAACACCTTCTGAAGGAATGGATGCCGCGAGTCGGGACGGGTGTTCCTCGCTTGCCTCCGGTTCCGGACGCGAAGCAGGGACCGCCGGAGAGAGTTCCCTCGCGGAAGAATGTTGCGGCACACGCCGTGGAGATCGACTGTCCCGGCCACCACGTCGCCCACGTCTCTGCCGGTTGGCATCGGCCGGACCGACCGCCGGCGCCTCGGGCGCGTTGGCGGGCTCTGCCGGTTCGACAGGTGCAGCAGCGGCAGTCTCTTCCTCGGCAGCCGCAGGCTCTGTGGCGACCTCGGTTGCTTTGGAGCGGGGAGGAAGCGCGGGAATTTCCGCAGGCTCGGTCGCCCCGAGCCGCGTAGCACTTTCCTGCGCTTTCGTTTTCCAGTCGGCGCGGCGGAAACGCTCTGCCGCGGTCAGGTACCATCTTCCGGCGTCGGCGTTGTTGCCACTGCTCTCAAAATAGCGCGCCAGTTCGAATGCCACCATGGCATCGCGCGTCTTTGCAAAAAGGTTGGTGAGTTGCCCGGCGGGATCTTTGCCCGTGCGTGCGCGGCGAATGCGCGCCGTAATCTGTTTCCAGTCAGCCATAGGGTGAATGGATTCTAACAGCGATAGGCCCGTTCCGCCAGCAAGACCGACACTGGCCGCGCGCTCTTCGAAGGACGCGGTCAAGCATGGGTTACCGATTGACGGCCGAGCACAGGACGAAGTATGCTTTGGCTGTTCCGCCCGGGAGGGTTTTATGCAACGACTGCGCGCCATTGGTGCAGCCGCTCTAGTTTTGAGCCTGACAGGTGCGCCGATCTGGGCTGCGACCACGCCGAATGTCGCCCCGCTCGGCACGGTCATCGCCGCCGAGCGCGCCCACGTGGGTCAGGCGAGTGCAGATGTCGGAACCACGGTCTATGGTGGCGACACCCTGAGCACGGAGATGCAGGGCAGCGTGCAGCTGCGCGCCGGAGCAGCCCGGTTATTGCTGCAGGGCTCTTCCTCCGCGATTGTGAATGACATGGATGGAGCGCCGTCGGCAAAACTGGTTTCCGGCACCGCGACCTTCTCGACAGGCAACGCTCACGCTTTTACCCTTTTTGCTTCGAAGGCAGCGATTCGCCCGCAGACCGACGTGCCGACGATTGGACAAGTCACTTATCTGAATGAAAAAGAGCTTCTGGTAACCGCGCGGCGCGGGTCGCTGGCCATCTCCGTTAACGATGAGACACAAATCATCGCCGAGGGGAACTCCTACCGTGTACTGCTTGATCCTGACGCAGCGCAAGGGCCGCAGGGGGCAGGCGGCGGGGGCGGCAAAGGACCGCTGAAGGCCGGTCGCAGCCAATTTTTGATCGTGGCCGTGGCGATTACCGGAGTGGCGACGGGATTTGGTATCTACAAGGCTCTCGAGAGCCCCGACCGCCCGTAACTCAACAACGAACAGATTCCGGAACTGTGCGGCCAGCGCGGGACAACGTGTTGGCCGCTTTCTTTTTCTCCGGGCAGGGCTCCCGTTTCACAACGCGGCAATCACTTCAATCTCTACCAGCGCGTCCTTTGGCAGGCGCGAAACCTGCACGGTCGAACGAGCCGGCGGGGCCGCAGTGAAGTACTTTGCGTAGACTTCGTTCATCGGCGCGAAATCGTTCATGTCTTTCAGGAAGACCGTAGTTTTGACGACGTGACTGAAGGACACGCCGGCAGCTTCGAGAATGGCTTTGAGGTTTTCGAGGACGCGTTCGGTCTGCTGTCGGACCTCCGGGCCCGCGAACTCCCCGGACCCGGGGTCCAGCGCAATCTGGCCGGAGACGAAGAGCAACCCATTCGCTTTGACGGCTTGTGAATAGGGGCCGATGGGTTTCGGACCGCGAGTGGTTAAGACGACTTCTTTCATGGGGCATGCTCCTGAACCGCACAGCAGAAGGATAGCAGATACCGGTGCGCCGTTCAGTGTGTCCTGCGGCCGCGAACGCGAACGAAATCGGTATTGGAGTGGTTGCGTGCGGCTTCCCGCTGCGCGATGAGGGTCTCGGCCTGCTGCTCCGACAGGCCTTTATCGATGACCTCGAGAATCTGTCTTTCGCTCATCGCCGTGTTTTTCAAGCGGCCGATCTGCTCGCTTGTGAGCGTGGGCAGGCCCTGAATCCGGCGGTGAATGATGAGCTGAATGGTCGGATTCGACAGACCAATCAGCTTCAAGGTGACCGCCTCAACGCTGAGAATCTCGATCTGATCGGCCTGGGCCATTTCCAGTATTTCGGCGTCCGCGTAACCGGCCCGGGAAAGGTCCACGGCCGCATCCCCGTTCGAAAATTCATGATTGTGTGCTCGGGCGGCTTTGAGCAGGGCGAGACAAAGATCGTCGGAGGCTCCGGCGCGCTTCAATTTTGTGAGCTGGGTGATCTCGAGATCACTGGGCTTCAGCTTCTTCAGCTCGTCGAGGCTGGTGGACCACATTCCGGACTGATCGAGAGTGGAGTAGTCGGTCTGGGGATGCTTCTGGCACCCCGCCAAAAACAGAACGCACACGCCGAGAAAGAGGAGCGGTTGCCGCATAGATTCATTGTACGAGGGAGCAGTTGTAAGGCGAGGGTCTGTGCTCCCGGCGATACTGGACGAAAGGGCACGTCCCGCAGGGGCTCGGTTTGGCCGTGCGAAACAGGGCAGAGGGAGAGCCCTGGTGCACCGAAGCAAGCTTGCCCCGAGAGGTTTCCCTCTGGCGCAGCGATCCCCGAGCGGAGTTCAGTGGTTGCTCGGAATAGAAATGGCTCGACCCGGTCGAGCCGGGACGAGCCATTTCCTGAATGCCCTTCTGAGATTCGCCGCAGAGCGAACCAAGCTCGGAGCCGTTTACTCGCCCGAGGAAGAAAGCACCACGCCGGTCGCCGGATCGAGAATCAGCTTGGGAGCGGGGTGATCAAAGTCGAACAAGCCATTCAGAGTGCCGGCTTTTGCGTCGCTCGAATCACCGCCGAGACGGCCCAGGCTCCAATTGTCCTCGATGAAACGGAGGATGGAAGACTGATCGACGGTGCGGTGGTCGACATAGTTCTGCTTGGCGTAGGGAGAGATGACCAGCAGGGGAAGCCGAGGGCCATAACCGCAGCGACCCTGGGTCCCGACTGCCGTTGCAGCGCCACAGTTGCCGACACCAGCCAAGGCATCGTCGGTAACCGCCGACTGGTTGACCACCGGTCCGAGGACATGGTCATACCAGCCATCGGAATCGTCATAGGCAAGGATGATGGCCGTATCCTTCCAGTACGGGCTGTTCGAAACGGCGTTGATCACGCTGACCAAGAAATTCTGTTCGTCGATCGGATCAGAGTAGCCGGGGTGACCGTCCTGATAAGCGGCGGCCTTGAGATAGGTCACCGCGGGAAGCCGGTCTTCGCCGAGAGCGGTCCAGAACGCGCTCAGGTCGTACTGGTGGTTGGCCGGATCGGTCTGTCCGATTTTGCTCGGATTGCTCGGCGGATTGTGATGCAGGTTCTGGGTGCTCGCGTAATACTGGAAGGGCTCATGATGCGGGATGTAATCGCCCACGGTTTCGACCGCATCATCGCCGGCCAGACCGGCGTGGTGCGCACCGCAAATTGCACGGCCCTTGATGTCGTAGCCCGTGGGAGCAAAGCCCCCTTGAAACCATCCCCAGGTGACGCCTTTTTCGTTCAGAAGGTCGCCGACGTTCTTTCCGGCAACCGAGACCATCGTCGTACCCTGTAAGCCGGGGTTGGTCAGCACACACTCGTCGCCAGCCGGGCGGGGGTCGCCGATGGCCGGACCGACCGGCAAGCGGTTGGCGATGCTACCCGATGCGCTCGCAGGCTCGCCATTCGGCTTAGTCGGGAAAAGGGTGGCCGTCGCCGTGGAACCGGCCACCAGGTTCAGGGCCCCGACGGTGGACGGCCCGAACATGGTGCCGTAGGAGTTGTCGCTCATCGCGAAATGCTGGGCGTAATTCCAGATGGCCGTGACCGTATTGCCATCGAAATAGCCCATCACGACGCCGTTCCCTTTGCCGTAGTCATTGCACGGGAAGGAGGTCGAAGAGCCCGAGCCGGTCGATTCCGGATACTTGTCCATGAGACCAAAGTCGACCGCCTGCTGCTCCGGTGTGTAATCGTGATTCTGATCGCAGGTCACCGATGCCACGCCAGTGTCCATTCGGAAAGGCTGCGTGGAGTTGGGATTCTCGTCGAGGAGCCCGCCGCTCAAGAGGTTGTTGACGCGCGGAGTGTCTTTCTTGGCATGGAAAACGGGTTCGCTCGGCGGATTCGTTGCGTGCGGGTAGGTGGCAAAGTAATGGTCGAAGGAGATGTTTTCATCAAAAATGACGATGACGTGTTTGATGGGAGTGGTTGTCGGCGCGCTCTCGCCTGAGTTGGCTGAAAGATTGCCTGGAAAAGCCGCCGCCAGGGCCAGCGAGGTCACGGCAGCCGCCACACAACGTAACTGCTTTCTGATCATCTTCTTTGTCTCCTCGTTCTCGGATAAAGTCTCTAACGCTCACCAGCGCTGTCTTGCGTGCGAAGAGGGCTGTCGAGCCGAAGGCTCTCGCTCCAGACCACCGCTGTGCTCAACTGGGATACGCGGGCAATGTTATTCGGGCGTAAATGCCGTATCAATTTTCTTGCGTCCTGTGACGCCGGCACTTTACAAACGCGAGGAGAGAGGTCTTTTTTCTACCGCCCCACCACCTGAATGGTGCCCATCATTCCTCCATCCTCATGTTCGAGGAGGTGGCAGTGGTAGGGGAACGTCCCCACGATCCGTTTATCCCGGAAATCCATGCGCAATTTCACCCGCGGATATTCCCTGCTCTGGCCGTCCCAGTAAGCCACATTCACGGTATCCCGCAGATACGGCTCTTCGAGCGGCACCCCGTTCCACTCTTCCAACAAAAAATGAATCTGGTGGATGTGGAAGGTGTGGAGTTCCCGGGTGCGGTTCTCGATGATCCAGTCCTCGACGTCCCCCTGCCGGGCAACAATGTTCGGGGTCGTTGCGTTCGGGTCAAACAGGGCCGGCGTCGCACCCTCGACGGTGATGTAAAACTTGGTCGGCGAGCTCGGGTCATTCGGGCGTTCCGCCTGCTCGGAAAAATACAGCTTGCGGGTGCGCACGGGCTCGATGTTCCCGAGCCAGGGTCGGTCCGTCGCGGCAGCATGTTGCTCTCTGACCGCCGTTTTCGCCGTGCCGGAGGCGCCGCCGGCCGGATTCAGGGGCGGGCGCGCAGACGGCTCTGGGACATCGGCCCGCACTTCGAGCGCCGCCAGCGGTCGAGTCGGATCATTTTCGCCAGCCGGCCCGGTATCCACTCTGCGGGTGATGAAGGCAGCCTTCACTCCTTCCGGCAAGCCCTTCCGGATAAATTCCACCCGGCCGGCCGGCGGAATCAGGAGGTGGCTCTGCCACAGAATCGCGTCCGCATCGCCACCCCGTTGGTTGAGCGGCACTCCGTCGAGCGCGGCGACGCCCATCATCTGCGGCACGCCATTCGCCAATAATTGCAGGTCCAGGTAGGTAATCGCCGATGCGTTCAGCACGCGCCAGAACTCGCGCTCTCCCGCGCGCACCGGAATCACAGCGGGGTGGTATTCGGGGAACGATACCGGGACAAAATTGACGGAGAGGTCCTTCGCGGGCCGCCCGCCGTCGATTCCGGCATTCAACACGTCGCCTTCGGCGTCGCGAATGACCTGGGGAGCAGGCATCGAATCCGTTCTAACGGGTTCCGCGTCGGGGTGCAGCAAGTCCTGATCCCGGATGACCAGGACGCGTTCGGGAATGCCAGAAAGTACCGGCGCATGCCGTTCGATACCTTCGACGATCAGGGCCCCGGAAGCTCCCCCGCGCACCTGCAGGCCGGTGAAACCGTGCGGGTGGGGATGGTACCAATACAATCCCGGAGGGGTGTCGACGGGGATCTCGAAGCGGTACTCGAAAGCTCGGTCACCCGGCTGAATCAGCGTTTTCAGAACTTCGTCCTGGTGGCAGACCGGGGGAAGCATCAGCCCGTGAAAATGCACATTCGTCACCCAGGCGCTCATGACGCCGCCGTGGCACGGGTCGTCGAGAGCCGGGGGCGGCTTTTCTGCCGTCCCGGTCATGCTGTGGGTCATGGGCTGTCCCGGTGATTTTCCGGGATGGTCGGAAACCGGGTCGGGCACGACTTCATTTTTTATGCGCAGGACCAGAGTGTCGCCCGGCTTCAGCCGTAGCGTTGGTGCTTCCGTTCCATCGGCCATGGTGTAGCAATAGCGCATCTCCCCGTTTGCGGCACGGAAGTTACGGAAGGCCAGCTCCAGTCGGAGCAGACCCGCCTCGCTCTGTACCTCTTTCGTTTCCGGAACGACGCTTCCTTCTGCCGGGCGCGTGCATGGCTCTGGCCCGGTCTTGAGCGGGGGCGATGCGAGCTGGGCTTGTGCCGTGGACGGCACCAGCGGAACAGCGAGGAAAGCGAGAACCAAAAGAGCGCGGACCGACCGGCCGTATACGCACGCTCTGCCCTGGGCCAGAACTCTCCGAATGGCCGCCCTCTGGCGGGGCGCGAACATCAAATTCCTGACCATTTTCATGGGTTCTGGAAAAAGCTATCGGGGCTTCTTTAACGCAGGATGAAGGTCTCGTGAATGTCCCTTTTCGAAGCCGGGACGGCAAAGGTCGGTCGGGTGGTCAGACCTGGTAGATGCGCTCTACGCCGTACACGCCATTGACACGCCGAATATTGGCAAGAATGGACTCGAGTTGGCGCTTATCGGAGATTTCGAGGCTGGCATCGACGCGTGCGTTCTGGCGATCGGGCCGGCTTTCAAGTGTGCGGATATTAGAGCCGGCGCTGCTGATGACGGCGGTGATTTCAGCGAGCAGTCCGGGGCGGTCCTTGGCGCGGATGAGCAGTTCGACCGGGAACGTGGCGGTATTTTCTCCGCCCCACTCTACCGTAATGCGACGCTCGGTCTGATAAAGAAGGTTCTGCACATTAGGGCAGGTGCGGGTGTGCACGGCGACGCCTCGGCCGCGGGTCACATAGCCGACGATGTCGTCACCAGGAATCGGATTGCAGCATTTGGCGCGGAAGACCAGCAGGTCGTCCTGCCCCTTGACGATCAGCGGCGCTTCGCCAAAGCCGAGCATGCGCTTGACCGTTTTGACCAGCGTGGGCTTGGCGTCGACCTCCGGTTTTTCCGCTTCCTTGCTGGGTTCGCCGAAATAACGGGCCAGCACCTGCCGCGCGGAGAACTTCCCAAAACCAACGGCGGCAAAAAGATCGTCCGGCCGGGACAGGCCGTACTCTTCACAGAGCTTCTGCAACTCCTCGGGAGAAATCTTTTTGAGGCCTTTCGGGAAGTTGCGGGACTCATTTTCAAGGAGCCGCCGGCCCATTTCGGTGGCCTCCTCGCGCTCCTGGGTATTGATGAAGTGGCGAATCTTGCTCTTGGCGTGGGAGGATTTGACGAAACTCAGCCAATCGCGGCTGGGCTTGTGGCCCTTCTGGGTGAGAATTTCCACCACATCGCCGCTGACAATTTCATGGCGCAGGGAGACCATCTGCCCGTTGATCTTCGCGCCGACGCACTGGTGCCCCACTTCGGTGTGCACGGAATAGGCGAAGTCCACCGGCGTTGCGCCGCGGGGCAGTTCGAGGACGCGGCCCTTCGGGGTGAACGCGTAGACTTCCACCGGAGCGAGATCGACTTTCAAAGTGGACAAAAATTCGCCGGGTTCCTGCAGCTCCTGCGACCACTCAATCAACTGGCGCATCCAGGCGATGCGCTGATCGTCATCGTTCGAGACGGGCTTGCCATCCTTGTACTTCCAGTGCGCGGCAACGCCTTCCTCCGCGATGCGGTGCATGTCCTGGGTACGAATCTGAATTTCGAAAGGCTGGCCACCGTGGATGACCGTGGTGTGCAGGGACTGGTAGAGATTGGGCCGCGGCATGGCGATATAGTCCTTGAAACGGCCGGGGAGGGGGCGCCAGATATGGTGCACGACGCCGAGCGCAGCGTAGCAGTTGCGCTCGGTGTCGGTGATGACGCGGACCGCGAGCAAATCGTAAACCTGGTCGAGACCGCGCTCCTGGCGGATCAGCTTGCGGTGCAGGGAGTAGAGACCCTTGACGCGGGCCTCGAGTTCGGCAGGAATGCTGTTCTCCACCAGGCGCGTGCGAATGGTGTTCTGCACGTCTTCGAGAAAACGCTTGTGAATCGGCGCCTTCTCGGTCATTTCTTTCTGGAGAGCAAGATAGGAATCCGGCTCGAGATAGCGGAAAGAAAGATCCTCGAGCTCGCCTTTGATGATGGCCATGCCGAGACGATGAGCGATGGGCGCGTAGATATCCATAGTTTCCCGCGCGATGCGCTGTTGCTTGGCCTCCGGAAGGAATTCGAGCGTGCGCATGTTGTGCAGGCGGTCAGCGAGCTTGACCAGAACGACCCTGACGTCGTTAACCATGGCCAGCAACATCTTGCGGACGTTTTCGGCCTGCCGCGCTTCAGGAGCCACCATGTTGAGTCGGCCGATCTTCGTGACCCCCTCGACGAGTTGCGCCACTTCCGGGCCGAAGCGCTCCTCGATGCGGGAGACCGGGTACTCGGTGTCCTCGATCGAGTCATGGAGAAGGGCGGCCGCGAGTGTGGTGGCATCGAGCTTGATGTCTGCAAGGATGTGGGCGACTTCGAGCAGGTGGGTGACGTACGGTTCGCCCGAACTGCGGAACTGGTCACGGTGGCGCTCGGCGGCGATGTCATAGGCGCGACGCACCAGCCAGGGATCTTCGAGCGGACGGTGGAGGCGAAGTTTTTGCAGGAGCTCTTCGAGGCGGGCGTTCATCTGCCGCTCGGTGCGGTCCCGATTGAAGTTCAGTGGTAGGTTGCCACGCGCTCCCATGGCTTATTTTACGCCGGGAAGAAGCAGAGCGAAAGCGTGATGCGCTTCGGGGATGCCAGGGCAGACAGCCAGGAAAATAGGACCGAGAGAGGGAAAGGCCCCGGCGAAGCCGGAGCCTTTCGGAAGAAAAAGAAAGAACGGAAAGATCAGGAAGTGGGCGCGGCGGGCTGCTCGGCGCGCTTCTGCTTGATCTCCTTGACCTTGTCGAGCAGGTCGTCGGCCTGCTTGGTCAGAGCGTCACGCTCGGCGGAAGACTCCACCATGTCGGCCTTGCGGCGATACAGCAGGTTGAGATAGGTCATGGCGTCGTCGTAATCGGGCTTGAGTTCAACGGCCTTCTTGAGTTTTTCGATGCCATCGTCGACCAGCCCCTGGAATTTATCGGTGTACGCCTTGCGAACGTCGGGAGGCAGAGGATCGGTATCCTTGATCTGCTTGTTGATATGCGCCTTGTTGTAGTCCGCGCGCATTTCGGTGTTGCCCCGATAGGAGAGGGCCCAGTCGATGACGCCGATCGAGTAGTACGGCTGCGGGTCCTCCGGCTTCAGAGCGATGTGCCTTTCATGGTAGCCCTTGGAATCCAGAAACTTCTTCTCGTCAAACGGCTGGCCGGCCATTTGATAAAGGATGGAAGCAAGACCGTCGATGGCACTGAGATTATTGGCGTCCTTGGTCAGGACGTCCTGATATTCGGTAATCGCTTCCTGCCCGTGGCGCATATTTTCCTCGGAGGGAGCGCCGGGAATGTACTGGCTGGCATAGGCAGTGGCGAGATAAAGGCGGGCGTTGATGAGATCGGGGTCAAGCTCTTTGGCCTGCTTGAAATCCTCGACCGCTGCGTCGAATTGAGCGTTCTTGAACGACGCTACACCCTTGTTGAGGAGGTCGCGGGCGCGGAGCTTGTTACAACCGGAAACGCCGGCGACCAGAGTAAACAGCACCGCCAGGGACAACATCTGGCCGGCAAGGCGGGAGAATCGCGAGGAGTTCTCCCGGGAAACCATAACTTGAGTCATTGAAGCATCCATCCCTGAGTAGCGCCACCTCGATGCAATGGGGCCGACGCTTGGATTCACTTCCGCCCTATAGGGGCCATTCCATCACGTTCAGCGGTTTTTTTCCAGCTCCGAACTCAGCAGGCCAATCGGGGAAGCGCCCGCTACGTGCATGAGGTCCAGAACGTGGGCAACCACCTGAAACTCGAGGGAACGGTCTCCCTGAAGAAAAGCAACGCGATGAGCACGCAGAGCGAAAACATGTTCGAGATAACTGCGCAATCCATCGAGTTGGACAACCGAACCATTCACCCGAACCGAGCCATCCGGGCCAACCTGAACGACGATGGTCTCCAGATGTACGCTGGGAACCTGCGTGCTTGCTTCTTGGGGCAAGCTCGCCTGAAGTCCCACCTGCCGGTGCGGAATGATCATGAAAATGACCAACAGCACGAGCAGGATATCGATGAGCGGAACCACGTTTACATCCGAGACGATTCCGCCCTTACCACCAGTAAATCCGATGCCCATGAGTCACCTCGCAGCCAGAAAAATGACCCGGCGAGGAGGACTCTCACATCCTGCAAGAAAAGCGAACGAAACCTTACTGGCCAGCTTCGAGTTTGGCGGTAATGAGACCGACCTTGTCGATTCCGGAGGCCTTCATGATATCGATGGCATGCGCGACATCCATGAACAGGACATCGTTATCACCCTTGACGAAAGCAACCTTTTCGGCGCGTTCCTTGAAGATCTGCTCCATGCGCGGCCCGAGCGCGTCCCAAGTGGTGTCTTCGTTGTTGATCTTGAGCTTTCCGCCCATCATAACCTGAACGACGACGGTCTTGTTTTCCAACTCGACGTTTTGTTGCTGATTCGGCGAAGGCTGGGGAACGAGCGCGTCGAGGCCCTTAGGCGTCAGCGGCGTGATAACCATGAAAATAATGATCAGCACCAGCAGAATGTCGATGAGGGGCACGACATTCGGCGATGCCATTGATCCAGTGCTGCTTCCAACATCCATCCCCATTGCGAGTTCTCCTGTAGAACCGCGGCGTCCTGTTTCTTCGAGGAGGTGGCCGCGCCGGGTGGGAACCGGCGCGGAGCCATCAGCTCAGCAAACGAATGACGACTACGGCGAAGCGAACGAACTAGCCTCAGGTGCCTGACTTCGGAGCCTGAGGGCCGGAGGTCTGTTTGACTTTCTCGGTCAATAGACCAAGAGAATCGACGCCGGCGGAACGAATCTCGTCTACCACGGCGACGACGTCTCCATACTTGGCACGCGCATCGCTTTTGACATAGACAGTCTTGTCCAGCTTATTGGCGATGCGATCCTTGATCTGACCGGTGATGTCTTCTTTGGTGATCTTGGTATTGCCGAGAAACAGACTGCCATCCCGGGTTACCGCGACGATGATGGCGTCATCTTTATCCGCGTCCTGCATGTCGCGCGGATCGGAAACGCTCGCCATATCCACCGAGACGCCTTTCTGCAACATAGGCGTGACCACCATGAAGATGATGAGCAGCACCAACATGATGTCCGCCATCGGAATCACGTTGGGGGCCGCCATCTGTGCGCCGGCTTGTGGCTTATAGGCCATGTTGTTCCTTCTTCCGGGTTACTTCTTCGCGCCGCGGCGCAGAATGAAGTAGTTGATCAACTCCATCGAGGAGTTGTCCATCTCGACGTCGAACGCTTCGACGCGGTTGGTGAAGTAGTTGTAAGCCCACACGGCAGGAACCGCGACGAGCAGACCGAAAGCGGTGGTGACCAGCGCCTCAGCAATACCGCCGGCAACCGCCGAGAGACCAGTGGCCTTGTTGGCCGCAATGCCCTTGAACGCGTTCAAAATTCCGACGACGGTGCCGAACAGCCCGACGAACGGGGCCGTCGAACCAATCGTGGCGAGCGCCGAAAGACCGCGCTTCATTTCCGCGTGGACGATGGCGACGGAGCGCTCGAGACCGCGCTTGGCGGCTTCGATCACTTCCGCATCCGAAACCTGCTGGGAGGCGGACTGAAATTCGGACAGGCCGGTTGCGACAACCTTGGCGATGTGGCTCTTCTTGTTGCGCTCGGCGATGGCGATCGCTTCATCGAGCTTGCCATCCTTGAGCGCGCCGGCAACCTGCTGCACGAACAGGCGCGACTGCTTGCGCGCATTGTTGTACATGAGGAAGCGGTCGATCATGACACCGAACGAGTAAACGGAAAGAATGAAGAGAATTACGACGACGATCTTGGCCAGAAGACCCATCGTGGACCACATGGAACGCAGGTCCCATTGCCCAGCGGCTTCTTGAAGCCAAGCGGCATAAACAAAGACAGTTGCTAACATTCGTTCGCTCCTTATTTCCTAGTGGCTCCTGCGGGAAGGAGCCAACAAGTATGTAAATTCCACTGCGGACTCAGAACGGCGCACAGGTCCCACGACTGGCACGCCGCCCCGTTGCACTACTGAGCTAGAGAGAAAATAACGTCAATTTCCGTGTCCACTTCCACCGGCTCGCCGTTGAGCAAGGTAGGCTGATAGCGCCACTGCTTTACGGCGTCGAGGGCGGATTGCACCAACAACGGATGGCCGGACTCGACCTGCAACTGCTGCACGGTTCCGTCCTTGCCGATAATGGCGTGTAACTTGACTGTTCCGCTGATGCGGGTCTGGCGCGCCAGCGGCGGATACATGGGCTGTACTCGATTCACAAGCTTAGCGGCCTGCACCGCGCCGCCAACTCGCGTGCGCGACACAGCGGCTTTCGGGGGAGGCGGAGGCGCAGCTGTTCCCGCGCCGCCAATGACTCCACCGATGACGCCACCCATCGAACCACCCGCGACGCCGCCCGGGACGCCACCGGCGATCCCACCCATACCCATGTCAGGCGGCTGCTCCTCTTCCTTGATGATCTTCACGTCCTTCGGGATCACCTTCGGAGCGACCAGTTTTCCGGCTTCCATCAAGTGGGCCACCGGCTTTACGTGAACAACTTGCACGGCAGCCGGAGGAGGCGGGGGAGGGGGAGGCGGGGGAGGCGCCAGCAGAATCGAAGACATGAGCGTCTTCGGCAGCGCTTCCGTATAGATGAGCGGAATCAGGATAAGAATCGCAAGAAAACCAACCTGAAGCAGCATGGAGATAAAAACGGTCCAAGGCTTGTTGGTTTTCTTGTTCTTCGGATTCGAGACTACCATTTCTTCAAACATGTGTTGCGCTACCTCCTCCCGGCAGGCGCGAGGCGCGGAGAGCCGCCCTCATTCCCACGGGTTTTGTTGCCGGCTGCGGTTCCGGTGCCTGCCACAACGCCCTGTCCCCGCCAACGGTTCCAGGCGACGACGAGCGGCGCGGCTATACCAAAACTAGAATACGTTCCTACCACAATCCCCACCACCAGAGCAAAAGCAAAAGCGCGAAGTACCTGGCCGCCCATCAGGAACAGGACGAGCACGGTGAGGAAGGTCAAACCGCTGGTCAGAATCGTTCGCGAAAGCGTCTGGTTAATGGACTTGTTGACGACTTCGGCGAAAGGCTCCTTGCGCAAAAGACGGCTGTTTTCTCGGATACGGTCGAAGATGACGATGGTATCGTTCATCGAGTAACCGACCAGGGTCAACAGGGCGGCGATGACGGTCAGCGAAATCTCAAAACCGAATATCTTGAACAACCCAAGTGTGATGAGCACATCGTGGAAGACGGCCAAGACCGCCGCTAATCCGAAGATAATGCGGTCCATGAAGCGCAGGGCAAAGCCAACGACTCCCTTCCCTGCCCAACCCGTTGAGCCTCCGATTTGTCCACCGTAGAACCGGAATGCAATATATACCAGCATGCCGGCCAAAGCATAGAGGGTAACTCGTATGGCCTGGTTGCGGAGCTCGCCGCCGACTTTGGCGCCAACGATCTCAACCGTGCGAATCGTGAAAGGAGCCAGGGAGTAATTGTCCTTGAGCGCCGAGAGAACCGCGGGGTTCACCCCATCGACGTGCGCCAACTGATCGAGGCTGGTGAGCACGCCATTCTGATCCTTGTCCCGGTAGGCCAGCAGACTTTTTGCGAGAATCTGATACTTGTCCCCCGCGGCGACGGAGAGACCCAAGGGATCTTTCTGGGTCAGGAAGTTGGTCAGAGGGCCCGGGGTGATGGAGTTGAAGTCCGGCTTCGAAGCGCTGGTCACACCGTAGGTGGCGTTGAGCGCGTTGAGAACCTTGGCCTTGCTCTCGTCCTTAGCTTGATCATCCTGACCGGACTGTTCCACGAAAATCAGGACTTCGTTGGAGCTCGTTGAACCAATGTCGTGGATGCTCTGGATCTCCGTGTTCCCCAGGCCTTGCTGGCGCAGGCCAGCACGCAACTGGTCCACGTTCGGCGGCTGGGCGAAGCGGACATCCACATTCGTACCGCCCCGGAAGTCGATGCCGTACTTAATGCCGCCACGAAGGAAGATGGCAGCCCAGCCCAGAACCAGCAACAAGCCGCTCAACGCGAAGAAATACTTAGCCTTACCCATCCAATCGATATTGGGCTGTTTAAAGAGCTCGATCATGCCGTTTTGCGCTTCCCTTCCTTAGACTCCAGGGAGTTTCGGTTTGTTCCCGGCGAAAAGCCTGGTACTAGAACCCTGGAGCTACTGCTAGATGCTGAGTTCCGCCTGGCGATCCATTTTCGTCAAGTGATACTGGAAAATCGTCTTGGACACGTAAATTGCCGTGAACACGTTGGCAATCAATCCGATGGTCAGGGTGATGGCGAAACCGCGAATCGGCCCGGTGCCAAAAATGAAGAGAAAGACCGCCGAAACGACGGTGGTCACGTGAGTGTCAATGATGGTCAGAAAGGCCTTGTCAAATCCGGCCTCTACGGCAGCGGAAGCGGACTTGCCATTGCGAATTTCTTCTCGGATGCGTTCAAAGACGAGGACGTTCGAGTCCACGCCCATGCCGATAGTAAGGATGACGCCCGCAATACCCGGCAGGGTAAGCACGGCGCCGAACATGGCCAGAGCGGCCAGCAGGATGACCAGGTTCAGGATCAACGCCAGCACAGCATTCACACCGGACAAGCGGTAATAGAAGACCATGAAGATCATCACTACCAACAAGCTGATGATCGAGGCTTGTACCCCATGGCGGATGGAGTCGGCTCCGAGCGAAGGACCGACCGTGCGCTCTTCGAGGTACTTGATCGAAGCCGGCAATGCACCGGCACGCAGAATTTGCGCCAGCTCATGGGCGCTTTCCTGGCTGAAATTGCCGTCGATGCGTCCGGTGTCCCCAATTTTCCCTTGAATGACCGGCGCCGAGTAGACTTTCTTATCGAGAACAATGGCCATCTGCCGGCCAATGTTCTGCTCGGTGAATCTCTCGAAGTTCCGCCCGGCGTCACTGGTGAGGAAGAAATTGATTTGCCACTGTCCGGGCATCTCCGTATTGCGGCTTTCCGTGGCATTGCGCAAGTCGCGGCCGGTGATGGCGGGCGTACGATTCAGCACGTACCAGGAATCGGCCGTGCTTTGCCCTGTCCGCGAACGGGCTTCGCTGCTGCCCTGCACCAGCTCCGAGCCGGGAGGCAGGACGCCACCCTTGGCCGCCAGCGCAGCGGCTTCTGAAGGATAGGTGTTCGGGTCTTCGACCAACTTGAGTTCGAGTTGGCCACTGGCCTGGATGACGCGTCTTGCCGCCGCCGGATCGCTTTCGCCCGGAAGCTGGACGAGTATTTCGTTGTCCTGGCCAACTCGGCCGTGCGGCTGAATCGTAGGTTCGGTGAGCCCCAAGGCATTGATGCGGCGCTCGATGGTTTCAAGCGATTGCGTCATGGTGGTTTCCTGAATGGCGGAAACCGTGGTGGGGCGCAGGGTGAGGAGCGTCGCGTTCGAGTCGCCCGGTGCCGAGCCGACCGTCCAGTTGTTCTCAAACTGGTCGTGCAGCAGGTCGCGGAAGGCGGTGAACTGGTCGGTCGAAACGCCGCGAATGGTGACATGCGTATCGTCGGCGCGGCGCACTTCCTCGTAATGAATATTGGCTTTGCGCAAGGCCGTGGTCAGGCGGTCCACCGTCTGGTCGGTTTCCTGCGCCACCGCTTCCTGCACTTGCACCTGCAAGATCATGTGCGTACCGCCCTGCAGGTCAAGACCGAGCTTGATCTCCTGGGCGAAGTTGGCCTTGATTTGCGCGAGCGAGGTCGGGAACGTGGGGTAGCCAAAAATAAAATACAAGCAGAACAGAATGACAACGAGAATGAAAATGACTTTGTACTTCAAGTTGGGATTCATGGTTAGAAGATCAAGCGCAATGGCAAAGAAGCCGGGGTGGAGTTACTTGGCATCTTCCGATGCCTCCACTTGAGCAACCGCCGCACGCGCGATGCGAATTTTTACATTGTCGGCAATCTTCAAAATGAAGGTGTCGCCGTCGATACCATTGATGGTGCCATAGATGCCCGAGGTGGTGACAACCTTGTCGCCGTTCTTCACGGCGCTGAGCATCTCCTGCATTTTCTTCCGCTGCTTCTGCTGCGGCATGATCACCAGAAAATACATGATGCCGAACATGAGCAGCAGGGGAAGAAGAAAACCGCCAAGCCCGCCGGCGGCGCCAAGCTGAATAAAAAAAAGAGCTGCCAAAGTCATGTTCGTGATTTCTTACCGTACCCTTTCACTACCGCTCGACATCTTAATCGTAGGCTAAAAGTCTCCGGTTTACCAATGGCGGGAGAAACTCCATCCGCCAGCGGGACTTTCCCGCTTGCCCTGCCCGCCCGATTCTCATTCTGAGAGTCGACGTACTGCGGGTTGCCACGGCCCTACAGAGGAATTCCGCTCGCCGGGCTTTTCGCTTCAGGCTGGTCCCGCCACATAGCGGTCACGCAAATCTGTTGCGAAATTTGCAAGATGTCCAAAAGAGATAGCCTCTCGAATTTGGCGCATTGTGTCAAGGTAAAAGTGGACATTGTGGTGGGTGGCAAGGATGGCGGCGGTGATCTCCCCGGCGGCGAACAGATGCCGGAGGTAAGCGCGGGTATACCGCCGGCAAACGCTGCACGAGCAGCGCGGGTCGATGGGCCGCTGGTCTTCCTGGTAACGCGTGTTCCGGATCAGGATGCGACCTTCGCTCGAGTACAGGCAGGCGTGCCGTGCCGCGCGCGTTGGGAGCACGCAATCCATCATGTCGATTCCGCGCGCCACATAATCCGCCAATTGCTCCGGTCGGCCCACGCCCATCAGGTAGCGCGGCCGCTCCGTCGGAAGGAGTGCGGTGACTTCCGCGGCCATTTCGCAGGTCACTTCGTGGGGCTCGCCAACCGCCAGTCCGCCGACGGCGTAGCCGGGAAAGTCCAATTCCAGAAGTTGTCGCGCGCTTTCGCGTCGCAGATCGGCGAAGGTCGCGCCCTGCACAATTCCGAATTGCCATTGCCGGGTTTGCCCGTCGCGGCCTGTGGAATCGAGAAAATACCGCCTGGCGCGGCGTGCCCACGCGGTCGTGCGTTCGAGCGCGGACTCGGCAATCGCCCGGGGCGCGGGTGTTTCAATACACTCGTCGAGCACCATGGCAATGTCGGAGCCGAGCGCGAGCTGAATCTCCACCGCTTTTTCCGGAGTCAGGAGGTGTTCGGAGCCGTCCAGGTGAGAACGGAATCGCACGCCTTCATCGGTCATTTTGCGCAGTTCGGAGAGACTGAATACCTGGTAGCCGCCGGAATCGGTGAGCAGGGCGTTCTTCCAGGACATGAACGCGTGCAACCCTCCGAGCTTGCGAATCCGTTCGTGACCGGGGCGCAAATAAAGATGATAGGTGTTGGCCAGGATGATTTTGGCGCCCAGGCCTTCGAGCGCTTCCTGGGGCAGAGCTTTTACTGTGGCGGCCGTGCCTACCGGCATGAACACGGGGGTCTCAATGACCCCGTGCGGCGTGGTCAGGAGTCCGCGCCGGGCGCCGGTCGGATCACGCTCGAGAAGTTGAAACGAAAAACTCACCGCTCCAGTGTATCAGGAGAAAATGAACGCGATTCCGGTACGGAGCACGACGTAGATCAGAAATAGGGATGCGACGATCATAAAGGATCGCGCACCCTTCAACTTCCGCGGATTCACCGCAGCGAAGCCGATTGCCAGTAGCATGAGCTTCCACAGCTCGAGGAGATCGATATTCTTGCAGAGAGCCACCAGCCACTTGGCGGCATCCTCTGGAAGCAACACGGCCAGATTCGTCGCCACCGGGTTTTCCAGATCGAAGGAGCCAATCGGTTTTAGAAAGAGGACGGTGATGAAAAGGAAGGTGCTCACAATTGTGGCTGGCACCAGGGCATGCGTTACGACCGCAAACGAAGTCTTGAAATCAACGCCCATCCCGGACATCAGGTTGTAGGCTCCCATCAACACCAGGGCGATGACCAGCATTCCGACCAGCGGGAGCGGGACCCCGAACACATAAGCGAAAATAGGGGAATACTTGGCGCTCACCTCGATTTGCTGTTGTTTCTGCTCGGCGCTCAGATTGGCCGCCTTCGGACTCTTCTCGATCTGCTGGGCGATGTAGCCCCGCCAGTCAAAGTGCTGGTTCAAGGCCGTCACGCCAGCCACAGCCAGCACCAGGATCAAAAGGGTGGGCAAAACCCAGGTCGGTTTTCTGACGATATCCTCGAAGGTAGCCTGCGGCGAAAAAAACACGCCGAAGATTCTGCCCCACGGGGAAATCTTTGCCTGAGGTTGGGCCTCAGGCGCAGGGGTTGGAACCGGTGTCGTTGCCATGAAGGACTCCTCACCACAGGAATTCAGGGACTTGCTTCCAGGAGTAGTACGCTGCACCTGGGGGGAAAGTATCACACTTGGCCGGCCAGGGGTATTTCCGGAACCGCGGCCAGAAGTTCCCGGGTGTAAGCGGCTTCAGGCTGATGCAGGATCAACTCCGCCGGGCCGTACTCGATGAACCGGCCCGCGCGCATCACAGCGATGCGGCTGGCCACTTGCGCTACCACCGGGAGGCTGTGCGAAATCAGGACATAGGTCAGGCCGAACTCGCGCTGCAGGTCCTGCAATAGGAGCAGTACCTGCGCACCGACAGAAACATCGAGCGCGGAAACCGGTTCGTCCGCCACAATCAATTTCGGCCGCAGGATTAATGCCCGGGCGATGCCGATACGCTGGCGCTGGCCGCCCGAGAACTCGTGGGGATATCGCTCCGAGGCCGCTTCGTCGAGCCCGACGCGACGCAATTGCTCTCCCGCGCGCGTGAGTCGCTCGGCACTGGAAAGCTGGGGCTCGTGAATGGCCAGCGGCTCGGCGACGATCTCCCGGACGCGCATGCGCGGGTTCAGCGAGGCGAAGGGGTCCTGAAAAATCATCTGCATCTTGCGGCGTTCCCGGCGCAATGGTTCGCCGGACAGGCCGAGCAGTTCCTCCCCTGCAAAGAAGATTTTGCCGGAGTCGGGTTCGATCAGGCGGAGCAGCATGCGCGCGAGGGTCGTTTTACCGCAGCCGCTTTCACCGACGATGGCAAACGTCTCGCCGGGAGTGACCTCGAAGCTGACGTCGTCGACGGCGGTAAACCGCTCGCCCTTGTCCTGTTTCGCGAAAAGTCCTCCACTGCGCAGATAAGTTTTTCGCAAGTTGCGCACTTCGAGAAGGCAGCTCATGGCAGGATGCACCGTGCGGCGTGATCGTCCTCCGAGTACCGAAATTGGGGCACGGATCGTTCGCACGGGGCAGAGCGAAACGGACAACGGGGCGAAAAGGCGCAACCGGGCGGCAGCTCCGTCAGCTTCGGCACCGTTCCCGGGATCGGCGACAGGGTGCGGCGTTCAAGCGTGGGTGAAGCAGCGAGCAATCCCTGCGTGTAAGGATGCTGCGGCGATCTGAGCACCTTCCGAACCGGCCCCTCTTCCACGATGCGCCCGGCATACATCACCGCGACGCGATCGGCCACCTTGGCGACCACGCCGAGATCGTGCGTGATGAACAGCAGCGCCAGGTCTAGTTCGCGACGTAAGCGGTCGAGCAGATCGAGAATGTGCCTCTGCACGGTGACGTCCAGGGCGGTCGTGGGCTCATCGGCAATCAACAGCTTGGGCCGCGAGGCCAGAGCCATAGCAATCATCGCGCGCTGCCGCAGGCCACCCGAAAGTTGATGAGGAAATTGCTGCGCTCGTAGTTCCGGCTCGGGCATCGCAGCATGCTCCATCGCCACCCGCAAGCGCTGGCCGACCGAATCCCGCCCGAGATTCGGCTCATGCGCCCGGATAGCCTCCTCAATTTGTGCACCGATGCGCATGACCGGATTCAGCGAAGTCATCGGCTCCTGAAAGATCATGGCGATTTCTTGACCGCGCACACCGCGCCAGCCGTTTTCATCCAAGGTCGTCAACGACTTGGTGTTTTCATTTTTCGACGCCAGTCGCGCTTCTCCGCTTACCCGCGCACCCGGTGGCAGCAATCCCATGAGCGTCAGCGAAAGCATGGTCTTGCCGCTGCCCGATTCGCCGACCAGGCCCAGAGTTTCGCCCGCACGAAGATGCAAGGAGACGTCGTTCACAGGCCGCACCCAGCCCGCCGCCGTGGGCAGTTCAACCGTCAGGGATCGCAACTCGAGCAGTGCACCCATACCGTTATCATAGAGTTTTGCTTCGCTCTTTATCACCCCAAAACGGCCGCCGACGCCTAACAGCAAAATGTTCCTACCCGAGCACCAGCCGGATCGAGTAGGAATTGCGCACCGGCTCGGCCGAGCCGCCTTTGAGGATGCTCTCGATCCCTCGAAAGACATGGCCCGGTGCGCCAGGTCCCTGAAACTCGCCGAGAATCTCTCTTGGCCATCCTCTCTCTCGGCCGCTCCTTGGTAGCCCTTGGACGTTTAGCTGCCGTCAAATGGTTGAGGTCGACGCGAAAAGGAGGGCCGATGAAGCGGCCCTCCCCGGAGAAAAAATCGGAGCCTCTCGGAGGAATTTGCTTAGAACGTCAGGTGCAGCCCCAACTGCAGGAACCGCGGGCTCCCGATGGTGTGCTGGATGATTCCCAAGCTGCCCGTTCCGAGAGGGGTCTCCTGGATCGTCTGCGTATCGACTACGTACCCGTTGGTCGTGTCGGTTTCATTCATCAGCGGCACGGCGTGGACTTCCACGGTGGAACTCACGGCGCCAACGATCAGTGTGGCGTCCACTGTCGTCGTACGATTGCCGTTCACCAATACCTCGGTGTGCGTCTCGCTCTTGAAGCCTTCTTTGGTGATGATCACCTTGTAGGTCCCGGCGGGAAGCTCGGGCAGGAGGTAGGAACCGTTCGACTTCGTTCGGGCCACAACATCGAGGTTGGTTGCCAAGTTGACCGCCTTCACGGTGGCATCAGGCACGGCGGCACCGGATGGATCCATCACCGTCCCGGTGATGGCCCCTTGGGTCTGCTGAGCGTTCGACGGCAATGCCAAAACAAGGAGAGAGAGAAGGAGAACGATGGCTTTTCTCGGGTCAAATCTCATAGAAATCCTCTCGTTTTTTTGGAACTCTTGGAGTTTGACAAAACACGACTGTATCGCCGCTGAACCAGGTGCCGCCTGAGCGGCCTTTCGACCCCAGGACCGAGGGCCAACCGCCTGGCAACATCCCCCCGGTGTTGCCCATGGGGATGGGCGCGGGAAAAAATAAACCACCGGAGAACCCGCCCAGCCCAAAAATTCCGGAGGTTCTACATCGTTCTCTCTTTCTTGCAACCCTATTTATATGAATTTGTCTGATTTCCACAGTTAATTTTTAACCGCACCCACTCGGGTGCCGGCAAGGGCCACCAGGGACGGCCGTTTTCACCCTCGGTCCCTTCGCCCTGCAAGTCGAAAAAAGCGCGCGCAATAGTAAGCTAATAGGCTCCATGGCTACCCAAAACAGCCATCGCGTGGACTGGTCGCTGCTCTGGCGGCAGCGTTCGTTCCGTTTTTTCTTCACCGCGATGTTCGTGTCCCTCTTTGGCAGCGGCATGAATTTCATCGGCGTGAGCTGGTACATCATGACCGCAACACACTCGACCGTGGCGGTGAGCTGGCAAGTCATCGTGGTCACGCTGCCGGGCCTGGTGGTGCCGTTTCTTGGCGGCGTGCTCATCGATCGCTACGACCGCCGGTACCTCGGCGTGCTGCTGGACATCACGCGCGGCTTCGCCGTGCTGGCGATCGCCTACATCGCCTGGCATGGTCACTTGCAGCTATGGCATCTCTATCTGATGACCCTGATCACCGGCACAGGTTCGGCGATGTATTGGGCCAACGTAAACGCCCTGGTGCAGGAGGTCATCCCGCCGAGTCAGTTCACCGGCGCCAACGCCACTGTGCTCGTGGGCGTGCAGACCGGCATGCTGCTCGCCGGCACCTTTGTCGGATTCCTTTACGATCACATCGGAATCGGCGGGATTCTGCTGATCGACGGGTTGACCTATTTCGTCTCCTCTTTCTGCCTTTACTCGCTGCGCAGCGGTTACGTTTCGCCGCTGATGCACCGTCAGTATCCCCGCGAATTTTCAGAGTCCAGGGAAACGGCCGTGCTGGCCCTGGAAAGTGGCGAAAATCCGGAAGTGGCGGAAGCGGGGCTGTCGCTTGCGATCTATACGGATATGAAGGAAGGTTGGGCCTATTTGCGCCAACAGCCCGTGGTCCTGGCGCTCGGAATCACGCATGCCTTGCTGATGGCCAGCATTGTCAGCTCCAATGTCGTCGTCGTGGCGCTGGCCAGCGACATTCTCCATTCCGGGGCCCGCGGTCTCGGCCTCATCGAGGCGGGTTGGGCCGTCGGCGCGATTATCGGGGGTTTGATTACCAGTCAACTCCCTCAGCGGTTCCGGTTACCGCTGTATGTCGCGGCGATGGCGGGAATGGCGCTCGGTCATGTGGCCGTGCCGTTCATCGGATTTCTGCTGGGCGCAGGCCTGCTGCAGGCTTGCTTCGGATTTTTCCGCGCAGCGGCGGGCATCGTCGCGCAATCTTCGCTCATGTCCATCGTGCCAAAGCAGTTTATGGGCCGTACGCAATCCGCCTTCGCGATCATCGCCACGGTGCTGCAGTTGGCCATAACCTTTTCGCTTGGTTGGATCGCTGAACGCTTCAGCATCGCCATCGGCTTTTTCCTGCTGGCCGTCATGTACTCCGGCGCCACCCTGACTGCCAGCAGGGCCCGCAGACTCCTGCAATGAATCGCAGCATCGTCTCATCGTGCGAAGCGAGGTGCTCAATGGAAATCAGAACCATTCAACCCTTCCTGCACTATTTTGGAAATGTCCGCGAACGAACCATGCGCGTGGCGCGCTCGATTCCGCCCGACAAGGTGGACTGGACTTACGCGGCCGGAAAATTCACCTTGGGCGATCTGTTGCGGCACATCGCCGTCACCGAACGCTATCTTTTCGCCGAAAACATATTGGGCGGCACCAGCCGGTACACGCGGCACGGCAAGGAACTGGCCGACGGGCGAGAAGACATTCTTGCGCTGATGGAGCGTCTGCACGGCGAATCGATGGAAATCTTTTCCAGCCTCAGCGATGCGGATCTCCAGGAAAAATGCCGCAATGTGGGCGGATCAGAAATAGCAAGATGGAAATGGCTTCGCTCCATGGTCGAGCATGAGATCCATCACCGGGGCCAGATCTATCTCTACCTCGGGCTCCTGGGTGTACCGACTCCTCCGCTCTACGGTTTGACGTCTGAGGAAGTGCGCGCCCGTGGTCAGGCCTAGAGACTGGGCGGCGCCGCTTTTGCCCCCAGCAGTTCCACCGCCGCATGGTTCAGCTGGGAGCGCAGTGCGTGCCGGTCACTGGCCCGAGTAATGTAACGCACGGCAATTTCAATTCCGCCGACAACCGGCCTGACGCTGATGGCGGGTTCGGCCGATAAACCGCTCAGTTCACGCGAGGTCGTGGAATTGCGCCACTCCTCTTCGGCCTGTTTCACGGTTTGGCGAGTTGCCTCGATGACTTTCTTGTGAATGGCGTCCAGCAAGGGATAGGGGTTCTGGCCGGGCGGGAGCACCACCTGAAGCTCATCCCAGAGCCACTGCCCGCTGGTCGAAAAATTGAAATAGTGGCCTTCGATGGAAAAACTGTTCGGGAAGGTGACTCGGCGCCCGGTCGGGTGCCCGGAGTCGGTCCAGTTGCCGGTCTCGAGCAGGACCGTATGGAAGGGGCCAATCTCCACGACCTCGCCGGTCACCCCGTTGATCTCGACCCAATCCCCAAGCCGCACTCCATTTTTCCCCATCAGCACGAACCAGCCGATGAAGCCGATGATAAAATCCTTCAAGGCCACAGTCAGCCCCGCACCCGCAAGGCCGAGGAAAGTACCGAGCTGGCCCGGCGGCCCCAAAACGACCAGCAGAATCAGAAATAACGCCAGAACCTGCAAAGCCATTCGCGACACCGTGCGCAACGATTCGACTTGCCGGCGGTCCATCGAAAGCTGCCTGACGAGCGAGTCCAGCCAGGTGCTGAAGAATATCCCGATCGCTGCGATGGAGAGAATGATGGCAACACCGAAGAGTGCGCGGTGCAACACCTCGCGCTGGCGCGCCGCCACCAGGTCGATCCATTGCCCGTAGACGGCTGCCAGTTGTTTCTTGGTTTCTATACGCTTGTCGTAGGCGGAAAGGACCTTCTGATTGTCCGCGAGCTGCTGCGTCCTCCCGAGCAGCAAAGCTGCTTCGTCCCGGCTTTTATTTGCGGAGGAGACATGCACGGCGACGGTTCCCGGCTGGGTCTTCTTCGAGTGATGCGCCAGCTCCGGTATCGCCGCCTTTTCGGCGTCCACCTGTGCATCCAGTGCATTGTGCTTCGCCTCGAGCGCGTCGATAGCCACCTCTTCATCCGCTCTTGCCCGCCATAGTTGCAATTGCTTTTGATGAAGCAGCCGCCATTGCGCCACGCGGTGGTACACGCCGCTTTTCTCTTCCTCTTCAGGCCCGGTCGGAATCGCCGAAGAGGTACCGTGGGCGGTCTCTTCATGCTCCTTCTTCATGACCTCGATACGGCCGGTCACGTCGCCCCCCGCACGAATCAGATCTTCTTTCGCGTCGTCCACTTCGTCCTGGTCCAGCTCCAGATCGGCCTGGGCCTGGATGAGATCCGCTTCGCGTAGATCTTTTTTTGCGCCATCCGCTTTGGACAATGAATCGGAGAATTGTTTGGCTCGCTCCTGATCCGTTTTTAGCAGTTTTTCGGCCTGCTGCAGGCGAGTATCGGCTTCTTTGGCTCCCGCCGAGAGGGGTGCAGGGTGCAGACGCGCATGGCGCAAGGCATTGTCGAACGCCAGGTCGACGTCAAAATCCGCCAGGCGCAGCGCTTCCTCGGCGAGTTTGCGCTCATCGTGCGCGGTCGCCAGTTGCGCCAACTGCTGCGCAGTCTTCAGCGGACTCTGGTCGACCAGGGACTTTTCGCTCGCCTCGGCAGGGTTGGCGCTCCGCTCTGCCACCGGCGGCAAAGGCCTCCGGGTTTTCCAGTATCCGCCAACTGTGATACCGGCGAGCACCAGGATCACCAGGGCTGCAATCTTCTGTGTTCTTCTCATAGGGAAGCTGCCGCACATCCTGTCGTTGGTCTGGCCGGGATTCTTTTCAATCTCTGCGATTCGCGGGAGAAACGCAAGAACTTCCTGAGCACACGTTCGCCGAAGGTGATTGCGAGGCGGCCGGATCGGGCCTAACCTGTCTGTCAGGATCATCCATGAACGATTCCCGACTTCCTACGCTCATCTATTTCCTGATGCTCCTATTGGGTTTGCTGCAATGGGTTCACGCCTATCCCCAACTGCCCGCCACCATGGCTTCCCATTTCGCCGCCGATGGTACGCCGAACGGCTGGCAACCGAAGGTAGCGTTCTTCCTGTTGACCACGGTCTTTATCGCCGTGACCGCCATCCCCGTTTTTTTCGTGCCGCGCAAGATCCGCAAACGTTCCCCAGACAAAATCAATCTGCCGAACAAGGAGTACTGGCTATCGCCTGAACATCAGGAACAGACCTGGGGCTTCCTCAAAACCTGCATGGCCTGGTTCGGATGCGGGCTGCTCTTCGTTCTCCTCTATGCAATCTCCGAGGCCATCAACTATAACCTGCCAAATATCCGACGCTTCGACACCCGCGGAATGCTGTTTGTCCTTGGGGGATTCTTACTGTTCGTCATCTTTTGGCTGGCTCATTTCCTTCGACATTTTTATAACGTGCCGCCGTCTCGCTCGCCGTCGGCGCCCGTTTCTTCCGAGTAATAGGACCGCTGCTGTTGACGCGTACGGAATCGAGGGCTAATGTAAGGAATCGGCAAGTGATTTTGTTCTGATCGAAGCGAGCCGCTTCGCTGCGAACCGCAAGTCAGCCACCCACTTACAGCTTGTGACTGGCCGGTCTTCGGAAAACGCTTGAAACGCGTGGGGTTATGAATTTCGCTCTAGATTGTGCTGAGGCAGCACACGCATCATGAAAAAATACCTGATTGTGATTGAGGAAACCGGTTCAGGATACCTGGCTTATTCACCGGACATGCCCGGCTGCGTCTCGAACGGCTGGACGCGCAACGAAGCGGAAAAGAACATTCAGCGAACCATCCTATTGCACCTGGAACAACTGCGCGAATGCGGTGAAGTACTGCCGAAGCCTCATTCCTATTTCTCTTACCTCGAACTTCCCTAGTCGAGCCGACCAGCGGAAACGGATTCGAACAAAAAAAGCGCCCGGCACGTACCAGGCGCTTTCTTCATGATCCAGTTTCGCTTTTCGGTTTCTTCTATAGGTAATCGCGCGAGGGCCCCTCGAGAAACGCGCGCAGTTTGCGCGACCGCGACGGATGCCGCAACTTGCGCAACGCCTTGGCTTCGATTTGCCGGATCCGCTCGCGGGTCACAGCAAACGACTGGCCGACCTCTTCGAGCGTGTGCTCGCTACCGTCGTCCAGGCCGAAGCGCATCTTGATGACTTTCTCTTCGCGAGGTGTGAGCGTCTTCAGAACCGAAGAGGTCTGCTCCTTCAAGTTCAGGTTGATCACCGCATCCGAAGGAGAGACCACGGCCTTGTCCTCGATGAAATCCCCGAGGTGTGAATCTTCTTCCTCGCCGATCGGTGTTTCGAGCGAGATCGGTTCTTGCGCAATCTTCAGGATCTTGCGCACCTTGGACACCGGGATGTCCATGCGTTTGGCGATTTCCTCGCTGGTCGGCTCGCGGCCAAGTTCCTGCACCAACTGGCGGCTGGTGCGCACCAGTTTGTTGATCGTTTCGATCATGTGCACCGGAATGCGGATGGTACGCGCCTGGTCCGCAATCGCCCGCGTGATCGCCTGGCGAATCCACCAAGTTGCATAGGTCGAAAACTTATAGCCGCGCCGCCATTCGAACTTGTCAACCGCTTTCATCAACCCGATGTTGCCTTCCTGAATCAGGTCCAGGAACTGCAATCCGCGGTTGGTGTACTTCTTTGCGATGGACACCACCAAGCGCAGGTTGGCTTCGATCAACTCTTTCTTGGCTTGCTCGGCTTCGGCTTCCCCCCGGTGGATGATGGTCAGCGTGCGCTTCAACTCGGTAAGCCCGACTTCGCTGGCTTCCTCGATATCCTTCAGTTCCGACCGGCGGGTGCGGAGTTCGCGCCGTGCTTCGGCCGCGTTGTCGCCCTTAGAAACGTCTGCGCGCCGCTCTAGCCTTCCGGCTTCCCTTTCGAGCGACTGCAGCCGCTCCACGGTCCCGCGCATTTTGTCGATCAGTCGCTTCTTCTCGAACGGATTGAAGTCGATGTCGCGAATTTCGAGCGAGATTCCCACGCGCGTCCGCGCCACATCCCATTTGGCCCGGATGTACTGTTTCCTTTTCGCTTTCGGGGTCTTGTCAAACTTGACGGCCTGTTTCAGCGCCTCGTCATACAGTTTGGCGATCTTGTCGATGTACTTCAGCGTCTGCTTGGTCTTGTTGGCGATCTTCTCGTCGGTCAGCTCTTCGTCGTCAAATTGGACGATTTCCTTGATCGACCGGGCGCCCTTGCGCAGGTCGTCACCCACGGCGATCAATTCCTTGATGACAATCGGCGAACGGGTGATGGCCTTCATCACCACCAGCTGCCCGCGCTCGATGCGTTTGGCGATGGTTACTTCGCCTTCGCGAGTGAGCAGAGGTACGGTGCCCATCTCCCGCAGGTACATCCGGACGGGGTCGTTGGTTTTTTCCAGCGAACCGGGGGTCAGATCCAGATCGCTGCCGCCCTCATCACTGTGAACATCGTCCTTGACCACCACGTCACGGTCGCCATGATCTGCAGAGACCTCGACTGCGCGCGCCGCTTTTGCCGAGGCCGCATCCTCGTAAATCTCAATTCCGTTGCGCTCAAAGGTGGTGAGCAGGTCGTCGATCTCCTCCGAGGAATGCACCTCGGCGGGAAGCGAATCATTCACCTCGTCGTACAACAGGTAGCCGCGCTCTTTGCCGATGGCAATGAGCTGTTTTACTGCATCATATTTTTCTTCTAAGCCCGTAGCCGCCACAACACTCCTCCCGCTCTTTCTTAGGCAATCTGTTGGCAACCTCAGCCGGCACGCCGGCCCTCGCCGTAACTACACGGAGTGGGCAGAGATAGCCGGCAAATGGCATGAGGAGGAACAAAGTCCTCCGCGAAGCTCGATTTTCTCTGAAGCTTGATGTGCCGCGCCGATTTCCTGCCGCTGCCCCACGCCTGCCTGTCTGCTCTGACCCTGCTCTAACGGTCCTTGCGTATCTATTGAATCCTTACTGATAGATGCAAAAAGGAGCGAATCCGTTATCCGGGCAACCCTTCTACGTTACACAGTTAAACTCCTTCCCGTCAATGCTTTCCTTGGTTCGGGAAGGGTAGCGAGCGGTCTTCCTTTTTCCCGCCCGAAGCGGCTCGCCGCTACCCTGCCGCGCGGCGCTTCAATAGCTCCTGCTTGCGGGTCAGCAACTCGCGCATGACCTCCGGCGGCGGGCTTTTCTCGATCTCCCGCTGCACTTCGGCAATCTCCTGCTCGATCCGCCTGCCGCGCAACGCCTCCATGCAGCTTTCCGCCTCCTCCCAGGAACCCTGATTTGCTGCCTCGAACAAGATCTCGAAGAAGATCCGGCGGTCGCGCTCGTCGAGCAGCGCCGCGATGTCGGTCGGTTGCATGGGCTGTTCGGAAAGCCCTGCGACGATCAGTGCAGCAAAAATCTTCTCGGTCTCGAGTCCCTGGTACAGCCCCCTCTGCCTCAGCTGCTGGGCCAGTTCTCGCTTGAACTCATCGGATTCCGCCAGCATCCGAATCAGGCGCCGCTCCGCTGGTTTGCCCGCTTTGCCCACCAGTTCCGGCTGCGTTTTGACCTCGCTGCGCCGTTCCGCCGCGGCTTTGCTGAGCGCAGCGCGCAGCACCGGTTCATCGATGCGCAGTTGCTGCGAAATTCGGGTGGCCCATTCCGAACGGAGCAGGGCGTTGGGGATTTTCTGCAAA
Source organism: Candidatus Acidiferrales bacterium (assembly GCA_963842585.1). Lineage (GTDB taxonomy): Bacteria > Acidobacteriota > Terriglobia > Acidiferrales > UBA7541 > Acidiferrum. Next base: position 299,134 of record CAWJHG010000002.1, on the reverse strand, counting down.
TAGGGCATCAGGAAGTTCAATGCGCGCACCTTGCCCTCCCCGGTCGTCAAATCCATCTGCCGCGCTCGGGCAATCAGGTAGTCCACGTACGGGGGTGCTTCCTTCAGCGCCTTGCTGTACGCCTCTGCGCCTTTTTCGCGAATGAACAGATCGGGGTCGGCTTTCTTGTCACCAATCGGAGGCAGCGCCAGCACCTTCACTTCGAAATCGCTTTCGAGCAGCAGGGAGATCGAGCGCTCCGTGGCGGCTTGCCCTGCCGCATCCGGGTCGTAGTTCACAATGACGCGTTTCGTAAAGCGTCCCAGCAGTTTGATTTGCGGCTCCGCCAGGCTGGTTCCGCAGCTGGCCACCACGTTACTGATCCCGGCGCGCGCCACCGCGATCGCATCCATGTAACCTTCCACCAGCACCGCAAAATCCTGCCGGCGCAGGGCGTCCTTGGCCCGGTCCAGGTGATAGAGCACGTTGCTCTTCGAATAAATGGGCGTTTCCGGAGAGTTCAGGTATTTGGGCTGGTCGTCGCCGAGCGCCCGGCAACCAAAAGCGACTATCTTTCCCGATTCATTGGCGATGGGGAAGGTGATCCGCCGGCGGAAACGGTCGAAGAACCGTCCACCGCCCTGGTCCCGCGAAAGCAGCCCCGATTCAGCCAACAACTTGTCCGGATATTTCTGTTTCAGATGGCGCAACAATGCATCGCCGCCGCTCGGCGCATAGCCGATGCCAAAGCGCGCGATTGCATCTTTATCGAGACCGCGATCTTCCAGGTACGCGCGCGCCGCTCTTCCTTCGCCGGTCGTTTCCAGTTGCTTGGCGAAAAAGGTCTGCGCCTCGCGGTGCATCTCGGTCAGAACCGCGCGCTGCTGGTTCTCCTTGCGCTCTTCGGGCGAGCGCTCCTTCGGCTGCGGAATCGCAATCCCGCACTTCTCCGCGACGATGCGCACCGCCTCGGGGAACTGGCACTTCTCCATTTCCATGACGAAGCTGAACACGTCGCCACCCTTGCCGCAACCAAAGCAGTGATAAATCTGCTTCACCGGATGCACTGCGAACGAAGGCGTCTTCTCACCGTGGAACGGACACAACCCGCTAAAATTCTGACCGCTCTTTTTCAGACGGACATATTCGCCTACCACGCGAACAATGTCCGCCTGCTGTTTTACACGGTCCGCAAATGATCCCGCCTCTGCCATACGTTCCTAGACGCGCAAATTCACCACGGTGATGGCCTTGCCGCCATTCTCCTCGGTCTCAAAACCATACTTTTCAACCAACGGATGCGCCGAAAGAAATGTGCCCAGCCCTTTGCGCAACGCTCCTGTTCCGTGACCGTGAACAATGCGGACCTGCGCGCGGTGCGCCAGCGACGCGTCATCCAGAAATTTATCCACGCGCTCGCTGGCTTCCTCAACCGTCATCCCGATCACATTGATCTCTCCACTCGCTGCGCCTTCGCCTCCCTGTGATGTCACCGTAATGTTGTCGCGAGGAGACGGCTTTATCGCTGCTTTTCCCGGCGCTGGCGTTTCAATGGCAATGATCTCTCCCACGGCTATTTTCATGCGCAGCGGCCCGGCTTCGATCTCCGCCGACGGACCATCCACACGGCGAACGATGACCGGCTTGTTGAATCCGCGCACCCGCACCTTGACTCCCGGTTCAAGCAATTCCAGGCGTACTTTATCGAACGATTCCGGCTTCGCGCCCAGGTCGCGCTGCGAATCCGAAATAGTCTCGACGAACGCCGCGTTCAACTCTTCCTTGGCTGTGCCGCGCACGTCCTGCATCTTGCGCCGTGCGGTCTTTTCCACCTGCGCGCGCAACTCGCGTTCTTTCACCGCTTCCACAACACTCGCCACGTTCTCTTCGAACCGCCTCTGCATCTCCGCAAATTTCTGTTCCAAGTCGGCGATCCGCTGCTTCTGCCGGTCCACCCATTCCTTGCGCAGGTTCGCGCGTTCCTGTTCGAGCCCCTGCCGCTCCTCCGCCATCTGCACGCGCAAGCGGTCCAACTCATCCCGGCTGCGATGCAGGTAGGCGATCAGATCCGCCGCCTCCTGCGCTTCCGGCGCCAGCAGTGATCGCGCGTGCTCGATCACCCCGGCCGGCAGCGCCAGTCGCTGCGCAATGGCGATCCCGCTCGAACCGCCCGGCACACCCACCATGAGGCGGTACGTCGGTCTTAGATTCACCTCATCGAATTCGACCGCCGCGTTTACCACTCCCGGTTTCGTGGAGGCATAGGTTTTCAGCCGGTCGTGATGCGTGGTTGCCAGCACAAAGCACTGTTTCTTCTGGAACTCTTCGAGCAACGCTACGGCCAGCGCCGCGCCTTCCTCCGGCGCCGTGCCCGTCCCCATTTCATCGACCAGCACCAGAGAATTTGGCGTCGCTTCTTCCAGCATGCTTTTCAGGTTCAGCATGTGCGAGGAAAAAGTGGAAAGGTCGGCGGCAATCGACTGGTCATCCCCAATATCCACCAACACCCGATCGAACAGAGGCAGCACCGCTCGCTGCGCTGCTACCGGAATACCTGCCTGCGCTGCCAGGGCCGCCAGTCCGGTCGTCTTGAGCGCAACGGTTTTCCCCCCGGTGTTCGGGCCACTGATGACCAGTAATCGCTCTTCCCCGCCGAGCACCAGCGACATCGGCACGATCGCGCGATTCTCTCGGCGGAGCTTGTCTTCCAACACCGGATGCCGAGCCGATTCCAACCGCAATTCCGCTGCCGGTGAGAATTCGGGCATACAGGCGTCAAAATCCCTCGCGAAACGCCCGCGCGCAAATACACTGTCGAGTTCCGCAATGGTGGCCGCAGCTGCATTCAAGGGTCCGAGCATAGCGCGCAGCCGATCAGTCAGCTCTTTGAGGATGCGAAAGATTTCCGCGGCTTCGTCTTCTGCAAGCTGCACCAGCTGGTTATTGGTTTCCACGGTTTCAAACGGCTCGACAAACACGGTCTGCCCGGTAGCGCTCGCCCCATGCACCACTCCCTGGACATTGCGCCGGTGTTCGGCGCGCACGGGAATCACAAAACGGTCGTTCCGCAGCGTGACGAAATCCTCTGCGGCTTCTGCCTGGCGGGAACGCAGAATTTGCTTCAGAGTCTTCTGTATCGAATCCCGCGTCTGCAAAATACTGACGCGGATCCGTCGCAACGCAGTGGAAGCGTCGTCGCTGATCTCCCCATTCGGCAAGATGCAGCGCCGGATGGCCGCCTGCAGGTCCTTGAAATCTGCGAGCGAAGCGCATCGTCCCGCCAGCAAAGGAAATTGCACTGCTTCTTCCCGAAACTGCTGCCGCAGCCACGCCGCTGTCTCGAGCAGCGAGGCGGCATCGAGAAAATCCGGCGCTTCCAGTACGCCAGCCGGCGATTCCAGCCGCCCTAGCCAACTCTCGGGGTCCGCCAGCGCTCCGAAGCCGAGTTCCTGTCCGACGCGCAACCATTCCCGCGCCTCACCAATCAGGGCGAACACGCGGGCGAGCGCTTCCTGCCGGCCATCGGGCTGCAGGCCTTCGATGAACCGCCGCCCGGGCGCACACGTCGTCCTTTGCCGCAGCAATTCCCGCAGTTTGTCGAACTCCAGTACATCCTGTGCCGAGCGTGACATGCGCTTCCCTTCGAAAGGTAACCCGAGCTACCCTTCTCTTTTGTGCGTCAGAGCACACCTGCAAACCGCACCCGCCGGCAAGATCCGATCTAGAGCCTGCCTACGTTTTACTTTTGCGGTTTTCTGCTATTCGACTCTTCCCCTCTCCGACGTTCCACTGTTCCACAACTTCGCAAAATATTCCGCAGCCTCTTCGGGCGAGTCCACCCGGCTCACCAGAGTACCGTTCGCCTCGCCCCATACGCGCGACCCGCTCGCGGGCCGCGGTCCTTGTTCGACCTCCCTCACCCGGTCCAGGATGGGTTGCCAAAAGTCACCGAGGGCAAGACAAGGTTTCGCGCTGGTCACATTCTTATTCAGCATTTCCCAAACCACGGCAAGTTCGACTAGTGTTCCTGTGCCGCCCCTGCAGGCGACAAAACCGTCGCCCAACGCGATCAGTGCAAACAACCGCTCCTCCCAGGTCTTCTTGCGGACTTCCACGTCAACCCACTGATTGGCTTGCCGCCCAAAAAACTCCGCCGTCACGCCGTACGTTTTTCCGCCCGCAGCTTTTGCGCCGCGGGAAATCGCTTCCATGACCCCGCCGTACCCCCCGGTGCAAACGGCAAAACCGCGCCCCGCCAGCGCCTCACCGAGGGCGCGAGCTTCTTCGTAATCGGCATCCCCAGATTCGGGCCGCGAACTTCCAAACACGGTAATAATTTTCTCTTTCATTCTGCGATCCTGTCTGCCCCGGTGCCAGGCCTGCTGATCTCAAGGCGTCGGCGGCGCATTGCCTTTTTGCTCGTCGAATTCTTCAATCATGGCGAGGCACAACCCATCGAGCGCCTCCGACACTTCGTGGCTTTTCCCGGATTGGTTGTTGGCCAGGAAGGAAAAAATCAACCGTCGCCCTCCCGGCGTTTCCGCAAACCCGGAAAGTGCCCTGACGTGCGAAACCGAACCGGTCTTGGCATGAATCTTTCCGGAAATTCCGGAATTCTTCATCCGCTCGTTCAGCGTTCCATCCACGCCCGCCACCGGCAAGGAAGCATAGTAAGGCGGAAACCACGCCTGCTTCTGCGCAAAGTCGAGCAGGGTTACCAGCGCACGCGGGGTCACCAGATCGTGTCGCGATAGCCCTGAGCCGTCGGTCTGCACCACGTCATCGGCCGGAATTCCCGCCTTGGCATAAAATTCCCTGGGAAATTTCGGCAAGTCCTCCGGCTCGCTCCAGCGCCCGTTCTGCCGTGCCGCCGCCCGCAAAAGAACCTCGGTGTGCAGATTCTGACTGATCTTATTCACCAGCTTGACCGCGTCACCGAGGCGAATCGAAAGATGTTCCACCAGCACCGTTCGCGTTGCCTCGGCGGGATCGGGTTCGTGCTGTACGCGCACCCGGCCGTCCAGTTTCACGCCGCGGTCGGCCAACAACTTCGCCAGCAACATCGCCGCATGCTGTGCGGGCTCTTCGATCGCCAGCACCAGCTTGTGAGGCGCGCTTTTGGCCGGAATCGTGCCGCTGACCACCACCACATTCGATCCCGGTTCGCGTGTGAGCCGCAGGTCCGGCTTTTCCCTGGCGCCCGTAGTGCTTACTTCATTCCGGACTGTGAACTCCTGTTCGGGCGGTTCAACCGCGGTCTGTACAGCGTCGCCTGCTTTTTCTCCGGGGACCAGCTCGAGCGTCACGGTGTTGTCGTCCACGACGATCGCAGAAATCGCTGCGCCATACTCCCAGACCATGTCGTCGATTTCCCAGCCCTCCGGATAACGCTCACGCGGGAAATAACTGTCGTCGCCGACCACGTCGCCTGAAATCTCCTTCACCCCGCGCGCCACGATTCCGTCCGCCAATTCCCCCAGCGCCTTCTCCGGGGGACCGTCAAACTCCTCCTTGGTGTCGAACGGAAATTTCCGGTTGGAGAGGTTCGGGTCGCCGCGTCCCACCAGCACCAGGTCGCCAGAGAGTTTCCCATCGGCGGTTATCGCGCCGTTGGTCTCGATGGTGGTGCGAAACCGGTAATCCGGCCCGAGCGTGTCGAGTGCCAGCGCCGTGGTCAGCAGCTTCATGTTCGATGCCGGAACAAAGTATTTGTCGGCATTCTTCTGGTACAGCGTCTCACCGGTCCGCGCATCGACCACCAGCAAACCCCACGCCCCCTTGTCCACCGGAGCGGTCTCGACCAATCTCTCGGCGCGCCCGGCAAACCGCGCCGCCGCGGCCTGCGCTCCCGCACCTGGCCCGGAAGACTGATGGGCCGCCGATTCCTCCTGCTGCCCGGCCACTCCCCCGCCCACCAGGCACATCGTTGCTGCCAAGATCAGCAGGCACTCGACCGCTCGCAGCGCTTTCCTTGTCCGACCCGCCATAAATCCCCTATTGGCAAAATCCATCGACTGAAAGTATATTCGAAAGCTTGTGGGGGACACGCCTCGTCTTACCGGGATGAGGAATTGTCCGTGGCCGTCACCGGCGTGCCTTTGACCCGCGCCCTTTGCGCTCCAGACCGCATCATACGTTTAAAGACCAGGGATTAAAGAATTGGAGAAGGTGAGACGAATGAAAAAGTTGGTTTCCTTTGCGTTGGCTCTTTCCATCCTTGCCCCACCTCTTTTGGCAGATGACAAGAAAGAAGCAGATCGGCTGGAAAACTGCGGCCTGGTGGTCCAGGAGATCATGGACATCCCGGATGATATCCCGCAGGACCTTATCGACAAGACCTACTGCGTCATTGTTTACCCTTCCGTGCTCAAGGGCGCTTTCATTTTTGGCGGCAGCTACGGCCGCGGGGCGTTGACCTGCCGCACCGGAGAACACTTCAACGGGCCGTGGAGTGCGCCGACGATGATGGCTCTCGAGGGTGGAAGTTTCGGATTCCAGATTGGTGGCCAGGCAACCGACTTCGTTCTCCTGGTGATGAACGAGCGTGGCGCAAAAGCCATCCTGAGCAGCAAGGTGAAACTGGGCGCTGACGCTTCAGCCGCCGCCGGCCCCAAAGGTCGCAACGCCGAAGCCTCTACCGACGTCACCATGCGCGCGGAGATTCTCTCCTATTCCCGGGCACGCGGACTGTTCGCGGGCATCTCGCTGGCAGGCTCGACGGTCCGGCCCGACAACCGGGCCAACGAGAAGTTGTACAAGAAGGATGTCAGTGCGCAGGACATTATCTTCAAAGGAGCCGTCCCCGTCCCGCCATCGGCCCAGAAGTTTATTTCCTACCTGAACAAGAAGTCGCCCAAGAATCTGGCTTCGGGAAAAGAAATCTAACCTACTTAATTTCAATCGATTAACTTGAGAGCCCCGGATCCGTCCGGGGTTCTTTTTTGGGGATTGACTCCGGCCTCTAAATGACCTATGGTCATTTATGAACATAGGTCAAGACTATGCCTACCGCTACCTCCACCCCTCCTGATCGTCGTTCCCGTCGCAGCGCGGAACTTCGTGAACGCCTGTTTCGCTCTGCCCTGGCCCTGTTCGCCAAGAAGGGTTTCGCAGAGACCACGGTCGAAGACATCACGAATGCCGCAGACGTCGGCAAGGGCACTTTTTTCAACTATTTTCCGAGCAAGGATCACATTCTCCTGGCCTTCGGCGAGATGCAGCTGGCCAAGCTGAGCTCCGCCGTCGAGGAAGCGCGTAACACGGACGAACCCATGCCCCGGTTCCTACGCTCTCTCGGGCAGCGCATGACGGAGGAACCGACGCGCAACCCTGCCATCATCCGGGCACTGCTGCAGGCCTATCTTTCCAGCACGCCGGTGCGGGAAGCCATGGCGGATCTGCAGAAGCGGGTGTTGGCGCTGCATGCGGAAATCATCCAACTGGGCCAGAAGAAAGGACAGATTCGCGACGATCTCCCCGCTACGGAGATCGCCCAGGTTTTTCGGCAATCCATCTTCGGAACTCTTTTGATCTGGTCGCTGTACGGCGACGGAAGCTTGCTCGAGCGCATGGAGACTTCCTTTGAAGTGCTCTGGAAGGGCCTCGAGCCGCGTAACCCTCGGCCGAGCACCAACGTAGTTCCTTTGTTCTGGTGAAGAATGAGGCTTTATGAATCGTAAACGGGTCATCGTCATTATCCTCGTCGCCGCCCTGGCGGCCGCGGCGGTTTATTCCATGGGCTGGTTCCACCATGACGCCGCGCTACAGGGTTCCGGCACGGTCGAAGCCCGCAACATCCGGGTCGGTTCCAAGGTCGGCGGGCGCATCGACAAAATTCTGATCCGCGAGGGCGACACCGTCGAAGCCGGCCAAATACTCATCACCTTTGATGACCGGGAGCTCGCGGCCTCTCTCGGGCAATCCCGCGCCAATGCCGAAAAAGCACAGCGCGGCTTTCGCCCCGAAGAGATTGCCGAGGCCCGAGCCGCCGCGGCCCAGGCCAAGGCGGAGTACGACCAGCGGCTCAACGGATATCGCCAGGAAGACATCGACGCGGCCAAGGCCGACTTCGATCGTGCGACTGCCGATGAAGTTCGCACCCACCTGGATTTCCAGCGCTACGATGCGCTGGCCCAAAAAGACCTGGTTTCGAAACAGCAACGCGACACTGCGGAAGCCAACTGGAAAATGGCGCTGGCACAGAAGCAAAACGCCCAGCACAAGCTCGATGAACTGAAGCGCGGCTATCGTCCGGAAGAGATCGCCGCCGCCGAGGCGCGGTACCACCAGACGCAGGCAACGCTCGAGAAATTCGAACGCGGCAATCGCCGCGAAGATGTGGACGCAGCTCGCGCAGCGCTCGCCTATGATGAGGCGCGCTTCCGAGAACGGCAGGTTCTTGCACCCGCTGCCTCGACGGTCGAAGTCCTCGACGTCCGCCCCGGCGATCTCATCCCGCCGAATACTCCGGTGGCCACACTGCTCGAACGCGATCAGATTTATGTCCGCATCTACATCCCGGAAACCGAGATCGGCCGCGTGCACCTCGGTCAGAAAGCGGAAATCCGCGTCGATTCCTTTCCCAACCAGGTTTTTCAGGGGGTGGTCGAACAGATCAACCAGCAGGCTGAATTTCTTCCGCGCAACGTGCAGACCCGCGAGGAGCGCGTGCACCAGGTCTTCGGCGTAAAGGTGCGCATCGACGACTCTTCGCACCGCGTTTTGGCTGGCATGGCCGCAGACGTCAAACTCTCTCCGAACAGCTAAACCGTGACCTCTTCCGACCAACCCGCGATCTCCGCCAATCACCTGGTGCGACGCTTTGGCAGTTTCACCGCCGTGAACGACATCAGTTTCAAAGTCGAGAAGGGGGAGATCTTCGGCTTTCTCGGGCCGAACGGCAGCGGAAAAACCACGGTCATCAAAATGCTGACCGGTCTCCTGCCGCTCACCTCCGGCGAAGCCACGGTCCAGGGTATCGACGTGCATCGCGATCCCGAAGCGGTCCGCGAAAACATCGGTTACATGTCACAGAACTTCAGCCTGTACGGAGATCTCACGGTGACCGAGAACCTCACCTTCTACGGCCGCATCTACGGCCTGTCTCCCGACCGCCTGCGCAAGCGCATGGATGACGTCATCCAGCTCAACGGTCTCACTCCTTATCTCGATCGCCTCGCCGCGCAGCTTTCCGGCGGATGGAAGCAGCGGCTGGCACTCGGTTGTGCCATGCTGCACGAACCTTCCCTGATCTTCCTCGATGAGCCGACGGCCGGCATCGATCCGGTCGCCCGCCGCCAGCTTTGGGATCTGCTGTTCGAGCTTTCCGCCCACGGGATCACCTTTTTCGTCACCACCCATTACATGGACGAAGCTGAGCGCTGCAGCCACGTGGCCTACATTTATTTTGGCAAGGTAATTGCCGATGGCACGCCCGATACGCTACGCGAACTTCCCGATGTAAACCCGCCGGGAACCTACCGCGTGGAAATTACGGCGCCGCACGTCACCCAGGCCCTGCGTACGGCCCGCACCATTCCCGGCATCCGCAGCGCCACCATTTTCGGCCAGTCCGTGCATGCCTTGATCGACGACCATCTCAACCTCGAACAGCTTCGCGCCCAGCTTCTGAAGAAGGACGTGGTGGTCGCGGAAATCCGGCCCCTGGCTCCCAGCCTCGAAGACGTCTTCGTCGAACTCACTTACAAGCACCAGGCCGCGCAGGAGGCGTCGCGTGATTAACCCCTTTCGCGGCTTTAGCGCGGTCTTCTACAAGGAAACGCTGCATGTCCGCCGCGACTTCGCGACGCTGTTTTTTTCACTGATCATTCCCATCCTGCAGATGTTCCTGCTCGGCTTCGGGATCGACACCAACATCCGCCAGATCAACACCGTTGTCTTTAACGCCGACGGGCACCGGGAAAGCCGCGAGCTGCTCGATCGCCTGAAGAACTCGGACACTTTCCGCATCATCCGGTACGTCAACAACGATCGCGATCTGAACGATGCGATCATTTCCGGTAAATGCCGCGTGGGTGTGAAAATTCCGGTCGATTACTCCGACAAGTTGCTTCATCAGATGAGCGCCCAGGTTCTGGTTCTGATCGATGGCTCCGATTCCTCGGTCGCCGGACAGGCTATCAACGTCACGACCGCCATCGGCCTGGACGAGTCGCTGCGCCGGGTCCTTCCAAGCACAACCACCGACTTCGCCGTGGACATGCGCCCCAAGATTCTGTTTAATCCCGACTCTCGTTCTCCCAATTTCTTCCTTCCCGGCCTGACCGCCGTTCTTCTTCTCAACGTGACCACATTTCTGACCGCCTTTTCCATCGTGCGCGAAAAAGAGCGCGGCACTCTCGAACAGCTCTTTGTGACTCCGGTCCGCCCCATGGGCCTGCTGCTCGGCAAACTGCTTCCCTACCTGTTCATCGGTTTCTTCGAACTGACCATGATTGTTACCGCCATGCGCTTCATTTTCAGCGTGCCCATTCACGGCAGCGTGTTCCTGTTGGCGTTCCTCTCTTTGCCGTACATTTTCGTCTCCTTGTCGCTCGGAATCCTGATCTCCAGCAAGGCCACCTCTCAGGCACATGCCATGCAACTGGCTTTCCTGACCATTCTGCCAAGCATCTTTTTCTCCGGGTATATCTTCCCGCGGGAGACCATGCCGAAATTTTTCTTCTATCTCAGTTATTTCGTCCCAGCCACCTACTTCATCAACATCACCCGCGGGATCATCCTCCGCGGCGCCGGTTGGGCGCACCTGTGGTCGGACGCGCTTGCCTTATTCGTCATGGGCACGCTGCTGCTGGTGATCGCCGCCCGGCGGTTCCACAACAAAGTCATCGTAGCGTGATATTCTGTTTTCCTGCCGTTCTCCAGGGGATCTTTCGTGTCTTGTCCAATTTGTCAGAAACGCAAACCGGGTCGGTTTTGCCCGGCAAAGGCGGATAAAATCTGTGCGGTGTGCTGTGGCACGGAGCGGGAAGTCACGATCGACTGCCCGGCCGACTGCGGCTACCTGCTTTCGGCCCACCGTTATGAGGAGCAGCATCCCCGCTCGCTCCCCGCCGACACCCCGCTGCTGGATGTTCGCATCACCTCGGACACCATCCAGGCCAACGGTCAATTCCTCTCGGCCGTTGCGTTTACCATTGCCAAGTTCTGCGCCGCCGAACCCGTAACCACCGACCCCGACGTTCTGGCCGCCTTGCGAGCCCTTGCAGACACCTACAAGACGCTCAGCTCCGGGATCGTCTATGAGCAACCGCCCGTAGTTCCCATCCAACACGCACTTTACGACTCTCTGGCCCGCTTTCTGACGGAAGCCAAGCAAGGTGCCACCCAGAACTCGTTTGGTTCCGTGAAAGACCAGGACACCTTCCAGTTGCTGGTTTTCCTCTTCCGCATGGGCATGCTGCGCACCAATGGTCGCCCGCGTTCCCGTCGTTTCATTGAATTCCTGCGCGGCCAATTCCCCGGCGCCCAGGAACTGAAGCGCGAAGAGTCACGCATCATCGTTCCCTGATCGCCTGCGTTCGAACGGAATTTATGCGCCTCGAAGGCTCCGGAAACCCGCGTGCTCGCTTTTTCGTCGCAATGCTGGAATGATTAGGCCTGCGCCTGATTCACCAGATCGGAGATCTTCTCTCCATGAAATTCCCGCCCCCGCACCGCCCTGCCAGCTTCCTGGCCGGTCTTCTCCCGTTGTTGCTGATCGCGATTTCCGTGCGCGCGCAAACTCCGGTGGTCCGCTCCTACACGCGTCTGGTGGAGATGAACGTGGTGGTGACGGACAAGAAAGGCGTGCCGATCACCGGCTTGCAGAAAGAGGACTTCACGATTCTCGATGGCAAGGAGCCTCAGCAGATTGCCGTCTTCCTGCCCGGTTCACCGGCGCCCCCGGGTCCTCCCCAACACTTGCCCTTCAACATCTTCACCAACCGTTACGATGCGCTCGGGGAGGATCCCGGTTCCATCAACGTCGTCCTGTTCGACGCCTTGAACACCGGGCCGACAGACATGATGTACGCCCGGAACCAGATCATCAAGTTCCTGAAGTCCATGCAGCCTCAGGATCGGGTGGCCATCTATGCGCTTGTGAACAACAGCCTACTGATTCTTCACGACTTCACCGCAGACTCCGCTGCGCTGGTCGGTATGGTCAAGCAGGCAGAGACGACCTCTTCACCGGACACATTTTTCTCCGTTCTTTCGGCGACCGACTCGACCTGGGCGGGCCTGAACACGGCCGTAAACACCGGTGACGCAATCTATCGCGCCCAGCAGAACGCGGACCGGGTGCTCGCCACTTGCAAGGCCTTGCAGATCATTGCCGACCACGTGTCCGGAATATCCGGCAGAAAAAGCCTGATCTGGGTTTCCGGCGGATTTCCGCGGGAACTTTTCGATCCCGGAGGCGGACCCCACGGAGGGGGCTCGTACGATCTGAACGAAGAAATGAAGCGGACGCTCGAGGCGGTAAGCCGGTCGGACCTTGCCGTTTATCCGGTGGATGTGCACGGGACGGAACTGACTCCCGGAATGTCGCCAAGCTCCCGGTCGGCCCCCCCACAAACGGCCAGCCTGAACTCTCCGTTCAATACCCGGCGCGCACGCATCGAGTCCTTTACCTACATCGCCGAGCAGACCGGAGGCCAGGCCTTTTATGGCGATAACGATCTGGCGGGTGCGGCACAGAAAGCGGTGGAGGACGGACGGCAAGGTTATACCGTTGGTTTCTATCCCGACCACAACAAGTGGAACGGGGATTTCCGTCCGGTTAAAATTCAAGTGAACGTTCCAGGAGCGCAGTTGCGCTATCGCAAAGGCTATATCGCGGCGACGGCCAGCCCATCCACACAGACTTTCGTCGCAGCCGAAATCGAAAAAGCTGCTCTCAGCCCTCTCGAGGCAACCGCCCTTCGGCTGGTGGTAAGCGTGCGCCATGTGTCTCCCCCCGCCCCGAACCAGCTGGAATTTCAAGTGGGTGCCGATATTTCCCAATTGTTTCTCGAGCATTCGGCAGGTCAGTGGACCGGCGGCATCGACCTGCTGTTCTTGCAGCGGGACGCGAACGGTGCGCTCTTGGGCGCGGAGCAAAAACATCTTGGCCTGAACTTTCCGGACGCGACCTATGAAAACCTGCTGAAGACCGGAGCGATCTTCGAGCGTCACCTGGACATCCTGCCGCAAGCGGTGAATGTTCGCGTGTTGTTACGCGATTCCGCAACCGGCATCGTCGGCACCGTTACCATTCCTTTAAAGGATTTCAGCCCTAAACAAGCTGTGCCGGCTCCCGACAAGGACGCCAAGCCTTCGCGCCCCTGATCGCGAAGACTCGCGTATGATTCTACCTGGCGACGATTTTCAAGGAGTCCAAGCTCCGATGCACAAGCCTTCGCGCAGAACATTCCTCCAGAGCGCTTCCCTCTCTCTCGCTCTGCTCAAGAGCAATCCCTTGCTGCGCTTCGCTGCGCTGTCGGAATCCCCCGATAACCGCGTCCTTCACGAATTCGGGTACGCCGACGTATCGCTGGCCAGTGAACTCCACGAAAACCAGCTGAAAAACACCCACTCCGTTCTGATGAACCTGAGTGAAGACAGCATGCTGAAGCCGCTCCGCCAGATGTCCGGGATGCCTGCGCCCGGTGAGGATCTGGGCGGCTGGTATCACTACGATCCGGACTTCGATTTCCGCAAGGGTGACACCGGGTTTGCCCCAGCCTGCCCTTTCGGTCAATGGGTGTCCGCACTGGCCCGAGCGTATGCCATTCGCCCCGATCCGGCCGTGCGCGAAAAGATCCTTCGCCTGAACCGGCTGTATGCCCAGACCATCTCCGGCGATTTCTACGAGAAAAGCCGTTTCCCTGCCTACTGCTACGATAAGTTCGTCTGCGGCCTGATTGATTCCCACCAGTTCGCGGAGGATCCCGACGCCCTGGCCATTCTCGATCACACCACAGAAGTTGCGCTGCCCCATTTGCCGAAGGCTGCCGTCGAGCACGGCGTTGTCTGGCGCCCCGGCACGGATGAATCCTGGACCTGGGACGAGTCCTACACTATTTCCGAGAATCTGTTTCTCGCCTACCAGCGCGGCGCCGGCTCGCGCTACCAACAACTCGGGATCCAGTATCTCGACGAGAGCTATTACACGCCGTTGTCTGAAGGCCGGAACAATCTGGCCGGGCGTCACGCCTACAGTCACGTCAATTCCCTGTCGTCGGCGATGCAGGCCTACCTCACCACCGGCAGCGAAAAACACCTGCGTGCTGCGAAAAATGGTTTTGCGATGCTGCTGGCACAGAGCTATGCCACCGGAGGCTGGGGCCCCGACGAGACCTTGCGCGCGCCGGACAGCGATGATGTTTTTGCCAGCTTAAGCAACACGCACAGCAGCTTCGAAACGCCCTGTGGCTCCTACGCCCATTTCAAACTCACCCGCTATCTCCTGCGCGTCACCCGCGATCCGTCCTATGGCGACAGCATGGAGCGCGTCATGTACAACACCATTCTGGGCGCCAAACCTCTCGAGCCCGACGGGCGGACGTTCTACTATGCCGACTACAATTTCGAAGGGAAGAAGTTTTATAAAGACGGGCGTTGGCCCTGCTGTTCCGGCACCATGCCGCAGATCGCAGCCGACTATCGCATCAGCACCTATTTCCGAGACGCCTCCGGCGTATACGCAAATCTGTATATCCCTTCGACCTTGCAGTGGACACAGGATCGCGCTCGCTTCACTCTGCAGCAGACCACCTCGTATCCGCTGGATGCCCTGGTCCAGTTTGAAGTCCAGGCGTCGGGTGCTAAAACCTTCGCCATGCATTTCCGCATTCCTGCATGGACCGAAGCTCCCCTGCTTCACGTGAACGGCAAGCGCACCAGCGCACCCGTCATCCCTGGGACTTTTGCTTCCGTTGTGCGGGAGTGGAAGAACGGTGACCGCGTGGAGCTTCAATTACCCATGAAGTTGCGCTTGGAACCCATCGACAGACGTCATCCGAACACCGTCGCTCTTCTCTGCGGGCCACTCGTCCTGTTTGGAATCGAGGGCGCCTCGCATCCCCTAACGGCAGGCCAACTTCTGGCCGCCAAGTCCATGAGCCCCGGCGCATGGCTCGCGCAAACGGCCAACGGTCCGATGCATCTGCACCCCTTTTTTGCCATCGCCGACGAGCCCTACAGGACTTATTTCGCTCTTACCGCGTAGCAGAACAAGTCCGGGTCTGCAGCAGTTCCTGGCCGATGACGCCGGCGTCCCAACCGAGGCTCATCTGCGCGCGGGGTACACTGGCCCGCATTCCTTCCCAGGGACGGAGGGCAAAGCCGAACTTCGCGCGAATTTGCCGCACGCGAGCCGATACCTGATTCCGATACTCTTCCGGCGCGTACCCATTTTTCGCATACCACTGTTCATACTGCTTCGCCAGCTTCGGAAACTTTTCGCGGATAAACGGCAAAAACTGTTTCGCCGAAGACGGCATCAGGAACAGCACGCCGGAGTAAAACCACTGGGCCCCCGCTTCCTTCGCCGCGGCAGCAACCGCCTCCAATTCTCGATCATTGATTCCAGGCAACAGCGGCGAGGCAGACACTCCCACGCACAATCCCGCGTCCCGCAACTGCTTCACGGCCGCCAGCCGCAAGTCCGGACGCGGCGCGCGCGGCTCGAGCAAGCGTGCCAGTCTGGGCCGTAGCGTCGTCACGGTGAGGTTCAGCGAAAGTGCGGACCTGGCCGCGATCTTCTGCAGTACATCAATGTCCCGCACAATTCGGTTGGACTTGGTAATGACCGAGACGCTCAGCCCCTCGCGCTTTGCCAACTCCTCGAGGCAAGCTCTGGTCACACCGTGCTCCATCTCCGCCGGCTGGTAGGGATCGGTCGCCGTACCGATCGCAATATGCTCGGCCTGGGTGTAGCCGGAGGCCTTCGATTCGTAGGAATATTTCCGCGAAAGGTCGCTTGCCAGCAGCACCGCTGCATCCTGCTTCACAAAGATCTTCCTCTCGAACTCTCCGCCATCAATTTCCATGTACTCATGGGTGTACCGCGCATAGCAGTACTTGCAACCGAACTCGCAGCCGCGATACGGGTTAATGGTCCAGTCGAACGGCACGCGCGCGGAATCGCAGCGATTTAGGATCGACTTCACCGGCAAAAGAAAATACTCCGGCCTCTCGATCGACCGGCGCCGCGTCTCGGCCACCGGCGAGTTTGCGGCGAGGCGTGCTATGCCCACCAGCGGCGTAAGGGGAGGCTGGAGTTTTGGCGGGGGGCAATCCGCCGCACGGCTCTCCAGCATTTCCTTACACCGGCCGGTGGCACCCTGGGCAAGGGGGTCGGCCTCTGGTCTGGGGTCAGGCGTATCAGGGCAAAAAGGCAGGAACCGAACTGCGGGGCGACGAACGGGGAGGCGCCGAATCAGGGGAGACGGAGCCGTTAGGGAGTGAACTGGGGACATAGCACACCTCAAGCTCGAGCAGTATTTCGCCTTTTGTTCGCCATGTCAAGATCTTTCTCTTTTTCTTCGCTCTGGTCTGCCGTCCCACTTTTCCTTGCCTCGACTCTCCGCCCTCTGTTCTAATCTCGATGGCGCGAACTTCTGCCGATGGTTTGCCTTCGGGCAGCGTTGCCACCGCCCCTTCGCGTCTCACCTTCGAGAGAACCATAGGGGATCACGTGCGCGCTCAACGTTTCCTGCTCGGCCTGCTCACACTTTCTATTTCTTGTTCCGTCGCCTCTGCCCAGGTGCCGGCCCCGAAACCGGCCGCCAAACCTGCGGCGAAAACCGCACCAGCGCAAGACACCGTTCCATCTCCGGTTTCAAAACACTATCCAATCCTGATCCTCGCGCACGGCAACGAACCTTCCTGGAGTTTGCGCCTGGGGATGAAAGGGCCGGAGCGGTTGGATCGTCTCAACTATCCGCCCGTGGTCCTCGAACCGGGGGAAATTGCGGCCGACGACACGGGCAATTCCTGGACCTACCTGGCCAGAGACACTGCGACCGGGGCGTCGGTCGCAGTAAAGCTCACCCGCGAAGGCTGCACAGACGGCATGGCAGACACCAAGTACACCTTTCGCGTCGAGGTCGACCACGCGCAGATTGGAACGCTGAAGGGTTGCGGCCAGAGCTCGCCCGACAAGTTCCCGGAGTTCCGCAAAAAGAACCAGCTCGACATGCCCGATGACACCGACGCAAAGGACAAAGAGAAGGACAAGAAGAGCGTTCTCGATCCCATCACCAATTTCCATTCACCGGTCGCCACCGCCTATCTCGACACGGCGGGCCACGTGATCGTAAGCCACGGCGAAGTGAGAAAGACGGCGGGAACGGGCGAGGAACCCGCGCTTTCGCACGACGGGAAGAAGCTGCTGTACACGCGTTCCGATTCGAAGAGCGGTCCGGAACGCTCCATCGTTCTCTACGATCTGGACACAGGCCGCGCGCGCGACGTCGCGGGCAACAACGCGAGACAGGCTTTCTGGTCGCCGGACGATGTGCGTATTGCGTACTTGAAGTTCGATGGCAAGCTTTGGCAGGTCTGGACCGAGCCGGCAGGCTCGCCCGAAAAAGCGGCGGTGTTGTCCGCACAAAACGTGGATGCGTTGCACGGATGGGTCAGTGCGACCACCGTTCTGGCCACGGACATGCAGAATCTCTACTGGTTCAGCGAAGATAAACCCGCGCAGACCGTGTCGCTCCGGGAAATATATGGCGACAGCTTCCAGATCATGAGCAGCGACACGATTCGTGTCTGCCCCGTGAATCCCGATCTGCTTCTGGTCTCCGCGTATTACCTGAACACACCCGCGGGCGCGCCCACCGATTCGATGGGACTGAACCAGACATTTTTCCTTTATGAACTGAAGTCCAAACGCCGAGTGATTCTCGGCCCGCCGGACGCTTTCGCGCGCGGCGCGGAATGGTCTCGCGACGCGCTGGAGATTTTCTTCACCCGCGGCGTTCCCGGTAAGGGCGCGTTGGTCACCGACCGCATGTTCTGGGACGGCACAGGCGAAAAGCGCTATTCTTCCGGCATCTCTCTCGTGGTCGGCAAATAAACAATGCCCGGAAAAGGATTCAGTCCGGTCAACAGCAGCGGGCATGCGCAAGAGATCGTCTGTACGAGCTAAGGGGTGACGACCTGAAAGACGAACTGCGAACCTTTGGCCAGGCGGAAGTTTCCTTTCTTTGAAACCAGAAGAGAAAGATGCACGCCATTGACCGTCTGAAACGCGACATCGATCCCCGGAAGGCCGATGGCACCCCGGCTCTTTTGAGTGAGCACATCGACGGTTCCCTCATTGGCGCTCCGATGACCGGCCATGAGCGCGCCGGTATCCACTCCATTCAGGCTGTCCGCTCCTGCGTTCTCTGGAGGGGCAATGGCCTGAACGTCCATGGGCAGGGAGTCAGGTTCCCCCGCCTTGAGCGCCAGCTTGTCGAACGCAATCCACAGTCCGTACAATCCGCCCGGTTCGGGCGCCGTTTCGACTCTCGAGACCTTACCGGTGATGAGCGCGCCCTTCTTGATAACCGTTCGTGAGCCATCTTTCACGTCATGCGTGACCTGCGCATTCACTAGATCGCCCGGCTTACATTGTGCCGTATCGATTCCGGCCACCAGCTTGGCTAAGAGAACCGTGCCGCCCGGCAACGCCAGGGTGTGACCGGAAGAACGGCTCGCGTCGGCGGCTTGCGGCAGCGGCTTCGGAGGAGCAGTGAGGGCGTCCGGAGCGCAGGCGAGGGAAGCGAGTACGCAGGAGAAAATTACCGGGATCGCAAAACGATTCATCGGAATTCCACTTGGCTGATGCTGAAGTTCCTACCGGTCAAGCTACCATCGGTCATTCGATTTGTCGATAAGCAACGGACTCATTGGATCGTTGAGCCAGGAGTGATCTACGACGAAGTTTGTGAGCCATGGATCGGGTGCGCGGCGACCGCGAGTGGCAAAGGTACCTGCGGGAGATTGACGAGGCCCAACGCACGGTCTCCAACGACGACAAAGATGAGTTCTTCAAGTTCGCCAACCCGCACAACGTGACGCCGGAAGAGATTGCGATTGACGAAAAGTACGATCCGAAGATGCAGGCGGCAGAAGTCGAACCCGACAGCCTGCCAGCCAAGCTCGGCAGCCTGCAGAACATGCGCACGATGAGTGCGAACTGCCCCAGTACTCCGCGCACCATCTCCTATGAGCCCAACCTTCAGCTGAAATTCGGCCACCTCCCGGGACTACAATGCGTCTAAAGTCAGGGAGAGAGGTGCCTATGCGCGTAACGCAGAGGAGATCGGTAATGGTCGCGATCGGCGGCCTGCTCGCGGTAACGGCAATGGCGGGGGAACTGGCTGCTTCCCCCGCGCAGGCGCAGAACGAGGTACGGCGGGCGATTGAGTGGAAGACGTTTGCCTACACCTGCGATGGGGGAGCGAAGTTGGTCGTGTATTTGCACGATACCACGGCGAAGGTACGCTTCGACGGCAAGCAGTATCTGATGATGCAGACGCGGTCGGCGGATGGCGGGCGGTATTCGGACGGGAAAGTAGTTTGGTGGAGCAAGGGGAACGGCGGATTCCTCGAGGAAGACACACCGGACGGCGACGGGAGGATGATCGTAAAGGACTGCCAGCTGGATCAGCCGCTCGATACGGGCTCGGTGACGGGGACGGTGAGCTACCTGCAGCGGTTGGCTCTGCCGACGAATGCGGTGATCCTGGTGCAATTGCTGGATGTATCGCTCGCCGACGCACCGGCAAAGGTGATTGCGGAGGAGAAGATGAATCTAGGCCAGCGGCAGGTGCCGGTGCCGTTTGCATTGAAGTTCGACCCGACGAAGATTGAAGGGAAAAACAGGTATTCCGTGAGCGCAAAAATACTGGTGGACGGACAACTGCGATTCACGACCGACCAGTCTTTCGGGGTGCTCACCCAGGGAAATCCCACCCACGTGGACGTGATTTTGAAACAGGTGGCGGCAGGAGGGAAGTAGCAGCTGCGGCCGATTCCAGCGCACCCCGGCAAGCAGCAGGAACTCTTCACAGGCCAAAACCAGCGTCGGGCAAGAGGCGGTGACCCGCGTGTTGCCGCAGCAGCAATCGTTCGTCCCGCTCTGCACGAAGCGCCCGCGAGCCGGTAACGGATCGTAGCCGAAACGGGGCTGCCAGTGCAGATTCGACCCGGCCATTAGGCCAGTTAGCGCTTAGGACGCCGGGAGATTTGGTTGGGCGTCCTTGCGCTTCCCGGCGAATAGACTCTAGGTATGGCGACCCCTCCCACGGCAGTAGCACGTCAAGTTGGCCTGCTGGTCCTTGAAGACGACCCGGGAAACGCGGGGGCGTTGAAACAGATCCTCGATAGCGAGGGCTGGCGGGTACGCATTGTGGCGGACGTGCCCATGCTGCATGCGGAGCTGAAGACCGGGGAGTATTCCCTCTTGATTGCGAATGTGGCGCTGATCAAGCTGGAATCGCCGACTTTTCACGTGCTCAGGGAACTGAACGCGGCTACGCCGGAAGAGGGTGGGCGAATCCGGGTGCTGTATGTGGTGCCGGAAATGTCGGGAAGCGAATACGTATCGGCGCTCGAGACGGCCAGAGTGCCGTATGCGGTGCGGCCTTTCCACCTGCACGATTTTCTCGAGAAAGTGAGCGATTTGCTGGTGGAAGTGAAAGCCATCGAAGCGCCCCTGCGCATGACGCGCTATGAATTCGGCGCGGCGCGGAAGAAGAAGAAAGAGGCCGGGCGGACCACGTCGATGTTCGCCTCGCGCGACTCCTACTCCTATAGCGAAGAAGAGATAGCGGAATACGAAAAACAGGAAGCGGAGTCGTCGAAGACGAGACGGTTGAAGCCCCCGACCGACCTCGGGAACCCCAGAGGGTAGGAAACAGTCCGCTCAGGCCGCAGCGCCCCTTCCGAACAGATTCCCTGCAAGAAAATCTCCCCGGGCCGTTCTAACCCCGAGACGTGTCCTCGATGGGCACGCAGGAGGTCGGAATGGACCGTTCCGCTTATACGTTGTTTGGCAGCTCAGTTTTTGGGATTGCCACCTTGGGGATGGCGACGCTCGGATTCCTGTGGTCGCCGGATGGCGAGCCCGGGTCGCAGGGAAAGGGGGAGGGGGAATGGCGGCTGCTCGAGCCGATCAGCTACGAAAACCTTACGGTGTTCCCGGTTGCGAGTTCGTCGGTGTACGACACGCGGGGGTTTATCACCCTGGAAGAAGGGCTGGCGCGCGGAGAAGTACTCGTTGAGGAACAAGGCGCCGGAACTCTGATGCGGGAGCGCGGGACGGTACGGCCGGTGGTCCAGAATCATGGCGGGCCCTCGGTGAATCAACTGGTGCTGGTCAACCGGGGCCGGCGGCCGCTGCTGTTGCTGGCAGGTGAGCTCGTCAGCGGAGGAAAACAGGACCGGGTGATCGCCAAGGACCGGATCGTTCCGGTGGGAGCACAGCCTCTGCCGCTAAACGTGTTTTGCGTGGAACACGGGAGGTGGTCGGCGGGGTCGCAGTTCACGGCGGCCAATACCATCGTGCATCCGAGTGTCCGCGAGCAGGCGGCCATGACCCAGAAGCAGTCCGATGTTTGGGCGTCCGTGACGGCAGGTTCGGTGGCACCGCGGGACGCTGCGGCACCGGCGCCGCGGGTGGCCGAGCAGCAACTGGCCATGGCCCTGGAGTCGGAGGCGCCGACGCAGTCGTATTCGAAAATCTACGGTTCGCGGCAGGTGGCGCCGTCGGTGGATGCCATGGTGGATGAAGTCGAACGGCGTTTCCGGAAGGAGACGGCGGGGCCAAAGGGCGAGCGCGTGGTGGGCGTGGTGATCGCCTACGGAGGTGAGGTGGCGTGGAGCGATATTTTCGCTTCCGGGGAGTTGTTTGACGAATATTGGAGCAAGTTGTTGCGGAGCTACGCGGTGGAGGCGGTAGCGCGGCCTTTATTGCGGGAGAAGCCTTCGGTCGAACAGGCGCAGGAGTTTTTGCGGCGGCTGAGAGGCCGGGAGCAGACCGAAACAGA
Organism: Candidatus Acidiferrales bacterium; assembly: GCA_963842585.1. Lineage (GTDB taxonomy): Bacteria > Acidobacteriota > Terriglobia > Acidiferrales > UBA7541 > Acidiferrum. The sequence continues at coordinate 277,124 of CAWJHG010000002.1, read as the reverse complement.
GCCGGGCGTGTACCAGTGGAGGGAGGTCCAGGAAGGCAGACTGTCGGAGATTGAGCTGGACGCCCTGCAGCCGAAGGTGATGACATTGCACCGGTTGATGGTGCGGCGGACGAGTTAGAGCAGACAACGAATCGGCACCAGGCTCGGGCGCGCGGCAGAGACTGCCGGGCCCGGGAAATTCATGGCAACAGTCTTCTGACCAGGCTGGTATCGGGGCAGCGGGAGAGCAGCTCGGCGGCGCTGGCTGGCCAGGAGGGGTGGCGGAGAGCGGGAGCGATTTCAGCGAGAGGAACCAGGACGAAATTGCGCAAGAGCATGCGAGGATGCGGGACCTGAAGATCGGGTGAGGCAATAGTGTCACTCGCGTAGAGGAGGATGTCCAGGTCGATCAGGCGGGGGCCTTTGGCGAAAGCCTTCTTGCTGCCCATGGTCGATTCGATACCGCGCAGGGTCGCCAGGAGCTCGACGGCAGAGAACTCGGTTCGCGCTTCGACAACGGCGTTCACAAACCAGGCCTGTTCGCGAAAGTCGACCGGTTCGGTTTCATAGAAGCTGGAGATTTTGCTGATGCCGATGCCCGATTCGCGAGTCAGGCGGATGGCTTCCCGCAAGTTTGTGTCGCGGTCACCGATATTGGAGCCGAGCGCGAGATAAATGGTAACCATGTGCGGCCCTTACTTTATTCCGACGCGGCGGCCAAGCAGGCCCAGCATGGACCGGGCTTCAGGTAATTTCATCGCGAGACTCAGGGCGAAAAAGACCAGCCCATAGAGGCCGAGGACCAGAACGGCGAGCAGGATGTGTCCCCGCGGGCCGAGGACATAGAGCAAGCCGCGGGCGGCGGCGGCGGCGAGCAGCGCGGCGATCCAAACCTGAACCAGAAAGGAAAGGGGCAGGCCGACGTGGCCGGTACGGCGGCGAAGCGCGCGCTGGAGCAAGGTGAATTCGACCCACGAGGCGATGCCTGCGGAAATAGTAAGACCGGCGACGCCCCAGCGCGGTTCGATGCCGAGAAGGCGGGGAAGCGGCAGGGCCGCGAGATAGCCAAGAGCACTGGTGAGGATCACACGGACAACGGCGAAACGCAAAGGAGTGCGCGTGTCACGCAGAGCGTAGAAACCGGAGGAATAGAGCCGGCCGAGCGTGGAGGCGAGGAGGCCGACAGTGGAGCCGGCGAGAATTCCCCAGACGTAGGTGACGTCAGAATGGGCGAAACGGCCGGTCTGATAGATGCCGGCGACGATGACGTCGCCGAGTGCAAGAAAACCGACCACCGAGGGAACGACGAGAAATGAGATTTGGCGCAGGCCGCTGTTGAGCCGGGCGCGGAGCTGGCTGGCGACTTCCCTTGCGTCGCCGACCACGCCGCTCATCACCGGGAGTTCGGCCGCCGAAACGGACATGCCGAACAGACTGACCGGGAGTGTGTAGAGAGTTTGCGCGTAGGCCAGCGCCGCCACGGCCCCGGTCGGAAGCCAACTGGCGATGACCGCATCGATATAGGCGCTGATCTGAACCACGCCGCGACTGATAAAAACAGGAAAGAAATTGCGGATCACGGTACGAACGTGTTCGGCTTGATGCGCCAGAGCGAGCTGCAAACCGCCCAGAAGCTTGAGCACGGTTGGGAGTTGGACGGCAACCTGGAGGGCGCTGCCCGCGACGGAAGCCCAAGCCGTTATGATCACCAAGGAGTTCTGCGCGCGGCCGGCGCCGAAGGCGACCATGCCCGCAATCATCGCGATATTCCACAGCACGGGGGCAGTGTAGGAAATAAAAAATTTGCGGTGGCTGTTGAGCACACCGAGGCACCAGGCGGAAGCAACGAGAAGTCCTGCGCCGGGAAAAAGGATGCGGACCAGCAGGATGGTCAGTTCGCGGGTTTCGCCGCGGAAGCCTGGAACAATGACATAGATGAGCCAGGGAGTGGTAAGGATCCCCAGAAGCACGATGAGCGAAGTGCTCAGGAGGAGGAGGGCGGCGACGGCGCCAGCGGTTCTGCGCGCCTGTTCTTTATCGCCACGGGCAAGAAGATTGGCGTACACAGGAATGAAGGAGGCAGACAGGACGCCTTCGCCGAAAAGATTTTGCAGGAAGTTCGGAATGCGGAAGGCGGCCTTGAAGGCGTCGGCAGCCGCGGAGTTACCGAAATAATGAGCAAAGACGCGATCGCGGATCAGGCCGGCGACGCGGCTGAGCAGGATGCCGGTAGCGACCAAAAAGGCGAAGCGCTTCGAACTGGCGGGGAGAGTTCTAGAGGCAGCCGAATCGGTCACAAGGGTTCCCAAGCAAACACATCCTCAGTGGCGAAAGCCCAGTCTCACAGCGTCGCTTACAGCACGACGGGGGTCGTGCCCTCCCGCATTGAAGATACCTCACCGAAAGTGCCGAGTTCGAGACGAATTGCCGGGATGTGCCGTGAAGTTACTTTCGGGTCGGGTTCGGAGAGCCGGGTCCAGGGCGGACCTGGGCCCTGCGGCAGTTCCTCCTGCTCAAAACAGGCGGGGCTGGCGCTTCGGGATCTCCCGGTGGAAGTATTGGTAGGCGCGGGGAGTGGCAACACGGCCGCGCGGGGTGCGATCGAGCATGCCGATCTGCATCAGATAGGGTTCGTAGATTTCCTCGATGGCGTCCTCTTCCTCGCTGAGCGCCGCCGCGAGGGTGCCGAGCCCGACCGGGCCGCCGGCATATTTATCGAGCAGGGCGATCATCAGATTTCGATCGACCTCGTCGAGGCCGTGCTCATCGACGCCGAGCATGTGCAGGGCTTCGCGAGCCACTTCGCGGGTGATTCGTCCGCCGGCGCGTACTTCCGCAAAATCGCGAGCGCGGCGGAGCAGGCGGTTGGCGATCCGCGGTGTGCCGCGGCAGCGGCCGGCGATTTCTTCGGCACCGGATTGGTCCATCAGGATGTTCAGAATTTTGGCGGAGCGGTGCAGGATGATGAGCAGGTCCTCGGGCTCGTAGAAATCCAATCGGTGCACGATACCAAAACGCGAACGGAGGGGTGCGGTGATAAGTCCGGCGCGGGTGGTGGCGCCGATGAGGGTGAAGTGGTTGAGATGGAAGGGATGGATGCGCGCGCCGGGACCCTGGCCGATCACCAGATCGACGCGAAAGTCCTCCATGGCGGGATAGAGAACTTCTTCGACAGCGGGCTGCAGGCGGTGAATTTCGTCCAGAAAAAAAACTTCCTTGGCTTCGAGGGAAGTGAGAATGGCGGTGAGATCGCCTTTGCGTTCAAGGAGCGGGCCAGCGCTGGTCTTGATGGTGACTTCGAGTTCATTGGCGATGATCTGGGCCAGCGTCGTCTTGCCGAGGCCCGGCGGGCCGTAGAGAAGGACATGATCGAGAGCCTCGCCGCGATTGCGGGCAGCTTCGAGTGCAATGGAAATGTTTTCTTTCACGCGCTTCTGTCCAATGTATTCGGAAAGAGTTTTGGGGCGAACGCTGGCGTCCAACCGCGCGTCGTCATCCGAGGCGGCACCGGAGACCAGCCGAGAGGAGGGGGCGGGATTCGCGGGAGTTTTCTTGGAGCCGAAGTTGGTCATGTCTGATGAAGAATAGCAGTAATCGGAGAGCTCATAGCAGGAGACCGGGAAAAAGTCATGCTGAAGATCCCCCACCGATTCTGCCGTCCGGGTTTCCCTTTCTCGACTCTTCGCCTCCGTTACGGAATGTGGCTCGGACTTCCCTGTTGCTGCGGAGCCACTCGCGCCTGCCTCCTGCTGCGCCGGAAAGCGAGAGGCGGTGGCAAGCGAGCTCGGCCGCTCATCTGTTTTGCGGTGCGCTCAGGACACCCAGGGCGGCACGCAACAATTTCTCGAAATTGGAGGCACCGGTTTCGCGCTTGGCATCGTTGACGGCGGATTCGGCGGTGCGCTCGTCGTAACCGAGGTTGCTGAGGGCGGATTTTACGTCGCTCTCGATGCCGGCGGGAGAAGCGGGCGCCGGTTTCTCGGCTTCCATGGCAACGGATTCGAGTTTATCCCGCAGCTCGAGGACCATGCGCTCGGCGGTCTTGCGGCCGACGCCAGGGATTTTTGTAAGGCGCGCAAGGTCCCCACCGCGGATCGCGGGAACGAGCTCTTCGACGTTCATGCCCGAGAGGATCTTCAGGGCCAGCGTAGGGCCGACGCCGGAGGCGCCGAGAAGCAGCTCGAAGAGGTGCTTTTCGCGCTGCGAGAGGAAGCCGTAGAGGGAGAACGCATCCTCGCGGACGTGGGTGTGAATGAGCAGCGTGACCTCGGCATGGAGTTCCACCAGCCCGGCAAAGGTCGAGAGAGGAATGGCGACGAGATAGCCGACGCCACCGACATCGAGAATGACCTGATTGGGGCGTTTTTCAAGAAGCCGGCCGCGGAGGAGTCCGATCATCGATTGCCAGTATTGCTGGTGAGGCTCGGTAGTGTCAATGAAACCAGGGGCGGAGCTTCGCGAAGGGCCGCGAGGCGGGTGTGTTCGAGATCGTCGCGGTAGAAGAGGTTGTAGGTGTCGAAGGGGATGAGGCGGCCATCGGGATGGACGATGTGGATGCAGGTTTTCTTGACGGAACGCACGTCGAAGGCATAGGCGTCCAGGAAGTGGACAATGAGGACGCGAAAAATGTTCTTGTAGCTGAGCTCGGCCGGAGCGGAGATGCGCGGGAGGCAGCAGAGCAGTTCCCGCAGGCTGCTGGCGCCGGATCGAGGCGAATGGTTGGTGGCGAAGAGTTTGAAGAGACAATCACGGATCCCGGGCTCTTCTTCGTAAACGATGGTGTTGCTGGCGGCGTTGATCAGTACATCGGGCTCGACGAAGCGGGTCAGGGGAACGACCTGGTCGTCCATCTTGAGAGCGTAGGCCATGGCCAGAGAGTCCGGGTGACAGGGCACGGGGATGACGTCTTCGGGTCGGAAGACCTTGGTCTGTTCGAGGAGCTTGCGGCGGACTTCGGTGAGGGTGAGGCGGTCGGTAGCGGGATTGAATTTTTCGACGCGGCCGGCGTTCTGGATGGGCTGGAGCGTGACCCCACGGACGCAGGGCACGGTGAGAGCGCAATCGATAATTTTGCCGATTTCGCCGTCGTTCAGGCCCTTGCGCAGGGTAACTACCAGAGTGGTCGAAAGGTTGTGCTGGTTCAAGTTTTCGAGGGCTTTTTCCCGGATGGAACGCAGATCGCCGCCGCGCAAGTCGAGGAGGGCCTGGCGTTCAAAAGAATCGAACTGCAGGTAGATTTCCAGGTCCGGCGTGGTAGCGGCAATCTGGCGGACGAAAGCCTTGTCCTGCGCGATTTTGAGGCCGTTGGTGTTGAGCATCAGGTGGCGAATCGGACGGGCCTGTGCCAGGCGCAAAATCTGAAAGAATTCCGGGTGCAGGGTGGGTTCGCCGCCAGAGATCTGGACGACATCGGGGCGTCCTTCGTTGCGAACGACGGCATCGAGCATTTTTTCGACGAGGGCAAGAGGGCGATGTTCGATTCGCTCCGGACCGCTTGAGGAGTAGCAGACCGGGCAGCGAAGATTGCAGGAATCCGTGATTTCAACGAGGGAGAGGCAGGAGTGCTGTTCGTGGTCGGTGCACAGCCCGCAATCGTACGGGCAGCCCCATTTGACGGGGGTGTTGTAGACCAGGGGCATTTCCGGGCGCTTGATAAAGACTTCGCGGCAGCGCCGATAGTAATCGATATCGTCGGCGATAAGGACGTTTTCGCGACCGTGTGCCGGGCAATGCTTGAGGAGGAAAACCTTGTCCTCCTGAAAGACGATCTTGCCTTCGAGCTTGCGGTAGCAACGGGAGCAGACCGTGAGCGCAACGTCGTAAAAAATATACGGGCGAACACGTTCGGTCATCGGGAAACCGCCTTCTGGATCAGCCAGACAAAGAAGTAGATCACGGCGAAACACAGGGTAAGCCAGAACAGTCCGAGGAAAAGCATACCGGCATACAGCAGCAGGCGGCCGAGCCCATGGGGATTCTTTCCGCTCAGCAGTCCACCGGCGCACGTGGAAAGACCGAGAAACAAGCTCCAGGCCAGGGTCAAGACGATGGGTTTCCAGAGTGAACGCGAAGCGGGCGGCGGTGGACTAGAGGGAGGATCGGTCATAGTCCTCCCGGGAACGCCGGAAAAAGGCGAACAGAACCGCAACCAGAAGCCAAACGATGGAGACAATGAGCGAGACAAAAAGGAAGATGGAAAGACCGGCGAAGAAGCTGAACCACGGCGTCTGTTTTGAAAGGCTGCAAGTGGCGAGCGCGCCAAACAGAGAGCCGCCGAGGAGCAGGAAGGCGCAGCTTACCGTGATGAGCGCGGGCAGGATGGAGCTGCGCGTCCGGCGGGGCGGCGGCTCCGGAGGCAGCCAGTTGGCGGGAAGATGGCTCATTCGAGGGACCCGGCCATAGTGGGCGAGGAAACGGCGGGCGAGACCCGGGTGGGTCGCAGCCAGCGCCGGATGTCGCTCGCGTAGTAGAAGAGCATGGCAACCGAGGCCCACTGGATTGACGAGAGCCCGGCATAGACTCGCAGTTCGGGCTTGAGAAAATCACAAACCAGGCGGAAGAAAAAATAACCGACCATAAAGAACTTGAACAGATCGCCTTCTGGATGGGGGCGCCGGGAGAGACGGAAGATCGCCATGCCCAGGAGAACAACAAACAGAATTTCGTAGAGCTGCGTTGGATGCCGGGCAACGCCGTCACCGAAATTCACGCCCCAAGGCAGGCTGGTGGCGGTGCCGGCGGTTTGGTCTTCAAGACCGGTCAGGAAGCAGCCGATCCGGCCGACGGCAATTCCGACACAGAGTGGCAGGGCAAATAGATCGCCAGTTCGGGTGTGCACGCCCAGACGACGCTTGGCGAACTCGACTGCGAGCAGTCCGCCGATCAGGGCGCCGACAATCGTTTTGCCGGAAAAAAGAAGCGCGGGTGCGTTGATTTGCAGCAGCGTTTGACGCGGATCTTCGAGCAAGAAAAGGAGTTTGCCTCCTACCAGAGCGCCGAGCGCGGCAGCGGCAATAACCCACCAGCGATCGAAATCCTGCAGACGGTCACCCTGCCGGCGGCGGAGTTCCAGGTAAACCCGAAAACCGACGGCGTAGGCGAGCGCTTCAAACAGCAGGTGAGGATGGACGGTGAGGGGACCGACGTGAAGATAGACAGGAAAAGACATGAGTCTCAAACAAACGGTACTTGATCAAGTTACGTGCGTCAACGAGCGTTCAGGAAGGCGACGACAGCCGGATGGTTGCGCTCGGTCGCAAGGGCCAGGGCGGATTTACCATCATTCGAGGTGGCGTGCAGGTCGGCGCCATGCGCGAGAAGCAACCTGACGATTTCGACGTGGCCATTGGCCGCCGCGGCCAGGAGCGGCGAATAGCCGGGGCCGTAACGATAATTGGGGTTGGCCCGGTTTTCGAGCAGCCACTCGACAATCTCGGTGTGGCCGCTTGCGACGGCACCGGTGAGGGCATTGTAGCCGGAGCCGTTGGTCGAAGCAGCATCGAGGTCCGCGCCGTGTTCGGCGAGATAGCGCGCTACCGGGAGATGCCCGAAGACGGCGGCCAGAGCGACGACAGGAAAGCCATCGGGAGAGAAGGAACGCGACAGCGAGGGGTTCTTCTCGATGAATTGCTTCACACGATCGAGACTGCCGGCAGCGGCCGCATCGTGAAGGTCGAGCGTGGCTCCGCGCGACAGCAGAAGATCGCGGATTGCCGTGCGACCGGAGTACACCGACAGCAACACGGCAGAGGCGCCGGATTCATTCTTGGCGGAGGCCAGGGAGGGGTCGCGATCGAGAAGGGACTGAACGGCAGCAAGATTGCCGGTGCGGATGGCTTCAAAGAGGTCGGCGGTGGACACGGGACACCTCGGGAGAGATTTTTCGCTGCGGCGGGACCGATCGAAAGGCCGACCGCTGGCAGCACAATAACACCTCCGGAGGCCAGCACCCTCGGCAAGTTTGAGAGGATGGCATCGGGTGCGGCGCGAGAAAACCGATAGAGCCTCTAGCGGCGGGCGCGGTCCTTGCGTACCGCCTCGTCGACCAAGCTGTCGAGCTCGGAGCGCGTAAGGGTCACTTCCTCCGTGGGGCTTTCGCGGCCGTCGCTGGTTTCGGGAAGCTCGGCGCCGCCGCCCGGCGGGGGGGTGACGTGGTATCTGGCGCGAGCGGCCATGAGCTTGGCGACTTCGCGGGTGGACAGAAGCTGCGGCTGACCGGCGATACGGGCAGACAGCATGATTTTGGCAAAGTGCTCGACGATTTCCATGCGGTAAAAGGCGGTGAGCAGATCCGGCCCGCAGGTAACCGCGCCATGATTGGCAAGGAGAAGAGCGTCGTAGTGAGGAACGAACGGTTCGAGAACGGCGCTCAGGTCCGAGGTGCCAGGCGTGGCATAGCGCACCAGCGGGACCTTACCGAGGCAGACAACGACTTCGGGAAGGAGCGCCTGATCAAGACCCTGGCCCGCGGCGGCGAATCCGGTGGCGGTCGGGGGATGGGCGTGACAAACCGCGTGCACATCCGGCCGCATCTGGTAAAACAGAAGGTGCATGCCAGCTTCGGAGGAGACCTTGCGATCGCCGCGGAGATGACGGCCTTCCATATCCATGACGACGAGATCACTTGGAGTCATCATGCCCTTGTTGAGGCACGTGGGGGTGGTCAGAATATGATCGGCGTCGAGTCGGATGGAGAGGTTTCCTTCGCCCGCAACGATATGGCCGCGTTCATAGAGCCACCGACCCACCAGACAAATGTCGCGGCGATGCTGCTCTTCCGAACGATCACGAATCTCTGCTAATGAGTCCGAAGACACGGTGCGGACTCCTTCCTGGGATCTCGGGCGATCCCATGCGGGTCATTCCAATGGGGGCGGCAAATCTGGGACTCAGAGTACGCTTGACGGCCCCGAAAGCCAAGAAAAAATCAGGCGTAAATCCCGCGCAGCTTGAGAGCGGTGGCCACGCGGTCGATGGCCAGCATATAGGCCGCGATCCGGTTATTGACGCGATGGGTTTCGGCGTAACGGACGACATCGTCGAAAGCGCGGTCCATAATGTCGAACAACCGCTCGTTGACTTCACTTTCTCGCCAGAAAAAGCCCTGACGATCCTGAACCCACTCGAAATAACTGACCGTGACACCACCGGCATTGCCGAGGATATCCGGAACCGTGAAGATGCCCTTGGAGTCAATGATAGCATCCGCCTGCCAGGTGGTGGGCCCGTTGGCGCCCTCGCAGAGAATTTTGGCCTGGACCTGGTGAGCGTTCTGTTCGGTGATCTGGTTTTCGATCGCCGCGGGAATCACCACGTCGCAAGGCTGAAACAGGACGTCGCGGGCGCTCATCTTGCTGCCACCGCCAGGAAACTCCTGGAGGGCCTTCTTGCGGGTGTACACCCAATCGATGACCTTGGGAACGTCGAAGCCATTTTCGTTGTAGAGACCACCGCCGATATCGGCGAGGCCGACGATTTTGTAGCCGGCCTTCAGCATCAGCTCCGCGGCAAGCGAACCGACATTGCCGAAGCCCTGGACAATGACGCGGGTGTTCTCCTTGCGCATACCCAGTTTGGCAATGGCTTTGTCGACGCAGATCATTACCCCCCGGCCAGTCGCTTCCCGGCGCCCCCGGGAGCCGCCGAGCTCAATGGGCTTGCCGGTGACGACGGCGTTCGTAGCCTGGCGGGCATGCATGGCGTAAGTGTCCATGACCCAGGCCATGGTTTGTTCGTTGGTGCCGACATCGGGAGCGGGGATGTCGCGCTCCGGACCGAGCCAATCGGAAAGCTCGGCCGTGTACCGGCGCGTCAGGCGCTCCAGTTCACCGCGAGACATTTTGCGGGGATCACAGATGATTCCACCCTTGGCGCCACCAAAGGGAATGTCGACCACCGCGCATTTCCAGGTCATCCAGGCTGACAGGGCCCGTACTTCATCGATCGAAACATCCGGGGCAAAACGGATACCGCCCTTGCCTGGACCACGGACCGTGGAGTGGAGAACCCGGTAGCCGGTGAACACTTCGAGCTGGCCATTGTCCATTCCGACAGGAATGTACAGGGTGATCTCCTTATCGGGGTACTTGAGATAGCGATAGATGCCCTGTTCCAGGCCGAGCTTGTTGGCAGCAACCTCAAAACGCGCCTCCGCATTCTGATAGACATTCATTTCTTCCGGTACAGGCGTGTTAGGCATGCAAAAATCTCCTTTGCGCAAACAGCCGGTAGAGCGATTGGCTGCGCTACATGGTTCGGCCTGTGAGAGTCGAGCAGGCGCGAAAAGAGGCCGAGGGGAGAGAAGTTCAGTGGGCTACCCACCCACCAGACCCGCCACCAGGCCGGGTGGCCAGTATATTAAGGGGAGTGGCAGAGAGCAAGGCAGTGACGCACATGAAGCAATAGGTAGCGAGAACTGGTTATGAGCAGGACCAAGTCAGCGGTAAACTACAGGGCAGATCGGAAACGGAACGGCAGGGGAAAAACAGAAAATCGATGACCACGGAAGCCAAACTCAGCCTATCCGTGCTGGTGCCGGTTTACAACGAGCAGTACCTGGTAGAGGCCAGCTTGAAGCGCCTGGGGGCGCTCCTCGACTCGCCCTGGCTCAACCGGGTGCGGGTCATCGTGGTGAACGATGCTTCGAAAGACCAAACCGGAGAGGCGCTCCGGCGATTCCGGGATGGACTGGCGCAGTCGGAGTTGTCCCGGTTTGAATGGGTTTTCCTCGAACACGAAAAGAACCAGGGAAAAGGATCGGCAATCCGCACGGCCGTCGAACAGGTGGATACCGACCTCGCGGTGGTGCACGATGCGGACCTCGAATATCACCCCGAAGATTTGTTGAGAATGATTCCATTGTTCGTGCACGAGGATGCCGACGCCGTATACGGATCGCGCTTTCTGGCCAGCGATTACCGAAGGGTGCTCTTTTTCCGGCACAGCCTTGGAAACCGGTTGCTGACACTGCTGACCAACTTCGTGACCGACCTAAACCTGACGGACATGGAGACCTGCTACAAGATGGTGCGGGGAGACCTGCTGAAGAGCATCCCTCTTGAAAGTGATCGCTTCGGATTCGAACCGGAAATCACCATCAAGCTGGCCAAACGCGAGGCCAGGATTTTCGAAATCCCCATTCGCTATTCGGGACGAACCTATGCCGAGGGCAAGAAGATTACCTGGAAGGACGGGGTGCAGGCGCTCGGGGCACTCCTGAAATACGGCATATCCGACAGGATTTATGTGGCCGACGAACACGGCAGCGAAATACTCGCGCGGTTGAACCGGGCGCCGCGTTTCACGAAATGGATGGCCGACACCATCCGGCCCTATCTCGGAGAACGGGTTCTCGAGATCGGGGCGGGAATCGGAAACCTGACCTCCAATCTGGTGCCGCGAACCGTGTATTTCGCAAGCGACATCAACCCCCACTATCTGGACCGGCTGAACAAACTGAAGCAGACGCGGCCGTATATGCAGGTGCAATACACCGACGCCAGCGCGGGAGAAACCTTTCCAAGGGAACAGTTCGACACCGTGATCTGCCTGAACGTGGTCGAGCATCTAGAGAATGACACCGCTGCTTTGCGGAACATCCGGGGGTCGCTTGTGAAAAACGGGCATCTGATCCTGCTGGTTCCGAACGGACCGGGGTTGTACGGATCGCTCGATAAAGTGCTGGGGCACTACCGCAGATACACACGAGAACAACTCGAGGAAACATGCAAACGGGCCGGATTCCGGGTGGAGAAAATATTGAAGTTCAACCGCATTGGCGCCCCGGGGTGGTGGTGGAACGGGCGGGTGCTGAAGAGCACCACGTTCGGGTTCTGGCAGATCAAAACCCTGAATTCGCTGCTGCCGTTGATACGCCCGATCGACCGGTTCCTGCCGCTCCCGCACCTGTCATGGATCGTTATTCTCGGCCTCGATGAACAGTCACAGAATCAGGACCGGGCCGTAACCACACCTCAGGAACTGCTTCCGGCGCAAGGCCACTAGCCGTAAAGCCGGCAGGCGGTGTCACCGGGCAAAAAAAAATCGCCCCACCCTTACTGATTGCGGAACTGCACGGTCACGGTCAGGTGCATGGAGGTCGGCTCGCCGTCGAGTAGCGCCGGTGAGTACTTCCATTGTTTCACGGCATCGAGCGCCGCCTTGTGGAGAACCGGCGGTCCGGAAAGCACTTTCATGGAAGCGACGCTGCCGGAAGCGTCAATGAGCGCGTCGATCTGGACGCTTCCGCTGAGCCGCTGCGACTTGGCCAGAGCCGGATAAACGGGCGGAACGGACTTGACGAGTTGGGCGGGCTTCACATCGCCGCCGACTGGAAGAGGAACGGCCGGTTCCCGCCGATGGACATCCGCAAGCGGGTCTGCGCCGACAGGAGAAGAATTGTTCTCGAGGGTCGGCACCTCACTGCCTTGCGACGTGTCGGTGTTGCGGTTAACCACCGGTGCGGCAAGGTGAACTTCACCGAGTTCCGGCTTCTTCGGAGAATCGATCTCGGCGACATTCGTATTGCGAACGGCCGAATTGGGAGTTTTGACTTCGGAAGCGGTGCCTGCCGGCGGTTGGGCCGCAGGCGACAGAGTGTTCTTTGCAGGCTGCAGGGATGCGGGCGCCGAGGGAGCCGGAGCAGAATTCCCGACATTCACGGCCGGGGTGGGTACGGTCGTGACCGCGGGCACCTTCGAGACAGCGGCGGGTTCGCCCGTACTCGAAGCCAAGGAGGGGCGGGAGGCAACCGCGGTGCTCGATGGGGAGAGATTCTGCCAGTAATACCAACCACCGCCGGCCAGAGCGAGAATCACTGCGGCGGCGAGCCCTATCCACAGACCCTTTTTCGAACTGCCAGCGCCGGCGCGTCCCGCTGCAACCGCGGATTCGCCGAGCAATTGTCCGCCGAAGACGGCGGCCCCCGAGCGCTGCGGCGCATCGAGAACCAAAGCGTCAAAGGACTCTTCCGAGTTCACGGAAACAGCGGAGCTGGAATCGGCCACTTCGCTCGAGGAAACGGCCGGGGAATTCGAACCCTGAGAAATGGGAGCGAGCCAGGCAGGAATGCGGACTTCCTCCTCTTCCGCGAGGGGAGCGGGAACCGCCTTTCGCGCGGGAACAACAGGTGCAGGCTCGTGCTTGACGGCCGATTTGGTTTGATCCTGAGCAAACTCTAGAACCTTCTTGGATACGTCCGCCGCAGCGGAGTCCTTCTTTGCCGATTCCGGCGAGGCCGAGGTCGGCGGATGAACCGCGGGCGTCTCGGTAAAGAGCAGCGAACTGAGCTGCTCCTGCAGGCGGACGGTCTGATGCTTGAGTTCGTCGGAGGAAGGTGAAGCAGAAGCTGGGCCGGAATTCAGTTCGGCAGTCGCAGTTGATGTCGACCGGTGTTCCGGGGCTTGCGGGACGGCAAAGAGAGCGTCAATTTCTTTCGAGAAATCACGCAACGGGAGAACCGGGGCCACCGGTTTCGCGGCTAGGGGCATGTGCGTGATTTCGGGAGTCGCTTCAACTTTCGGACTGGCTTCGACCGAAGTGCTGGCCGGCTGCTGCTTCGGCTCCGGAACGGGCGTAGCGGCAGGAGACGTCACGGCGACCGGCGGAACAGAAAGTGTCGGGAGAGCGGCCTCGGCTGCCGCGGGCTCCGGCTTGTGAACCTGCGTTGGCTGAGGGGCCGGAACGGGGGACGCTGGAACGATGGGCTTTGGTGCGACGGGCTTAACCGCAACAGGAGGGGTAGGCGAAATCGCTTTGGGGACGGGCGAGGCAACCGCGCGAGGTGCAGTCGGGGTAGCAGGGGAAGAGGGTACGAGCAAGCCCCAGAAGCCGGTGGCGGATTCGGTGAATTGCAGCTCGACGTAGTTGCTGCCGGACCCCGCCGATTTCGACTTCACGACCTGACAGACCACTTCCTTCTTGGTTTTCTCGTTGGTCAGAAAAACGAGCTGACCCGGAGCCAGCGGTGTGGTGATGCGAATGACGGCACCGAGCGGGAAGACCAGAACCGTCTGGGACGACTCGGAAAATGGCTCGCGCTTGTCGGAACCGTCCGCGGTGCGGGCACCGTTGACGGTGACGGGGATTTCGAGTGCGACGGGCTGGGGCCGCGCCGGGGCGTCGGCGGCGGGTTTGGTGTGTGGAGCAACGGGAACGTTCGCGGATGCCGTACTGTTTGCGGTCGCAACGGGGGCTTCGACTTCTTTCAAAATAGGCGCCATAGAGTACCCACTCAGAGAGGGATTGAGATGAAAGCCCTGTTCAGACAGGGCTCCCCTGCATACCTAATCATGGTGGGATGGGTGGGGAGGGGGGCCTATAGTACCTGCGTACTACGATGGAAACAGATGCGGCGTTTGTGCCGGAACAGGCACGGGAGGATCGCTTGGCTGGCCCTGAAGGAAAGTGAGCAAAAGAAGCTCGAGGTTGGGAGGCATCGCAGGGTTGCCCGTACGTTAGCTCCGACAAAGAGTACGCGACGGGCCATCCGTCGAAGCCGTCCTTGCCGTCGCGAGAGAAAGGCGAGCTTGCCTTTGTCGCTGCGGCTTGTTGATTTGCCCGCCTCAGAGGGGCGGCTCGAAGCGGGCGTCGATGGCCACCTGGTAGCCGGAGACGAGTTTGTTGGTTTCGTTGGCCATGCCAATAACCTGCTGCAGCTCCTTGAACATGTCCGGGGTCATGCCCTTGCTAAAGGCCGACGCGGTGTGGGAGTAAATGCAGTACTGACAGTTGTTGGTGACACTGACGGCTATATAGAGGAGCTCTTTCGTGAGGGGATCGAGGGCGCCGGGTCCCATGATGGCCTTGAGGTCTTCCCAAGTGCGTTTCAGCAGCGCTGGATCGTGGGCGATGGCCTTCCAGAAATTGTTGATGTAATCGGTTTTGCGGGTGGCCATGATGTCGTCGTAAATGGCTTTGACGGCGGGAGCGGCGTCCTTGTATTCAATGAGGCCAAAGGTAGACATGGAGGTTCTCCCTAGCGGAAATGGATTCCTCGGCAATGGTAGCGAGAATTGCGCTCGAACGGTAGTTCGCAAGAGTTTCCGGGGCCAGAACGTTTTGGCTGCTCGGCGAGACAGCAGACCTTTTCCATGCCAGCAGACAGAATCTGCGGAACAGCCTCGCTGAGCTGGCCGCACGGAACTCCTCCTCCCGCCATCGGCCAGGTATTCTTCGCGGCGGCGTTCCGGGTGGCACCCGATGCCCAGGACGACCGCAGAGCAGGGCCGGTGCCACTCGATTCCGAACCGGACGCAAACGGCAAGTCGTCGCAGGAAAGGAAAAGGGGGTGCCGGCAGGAAATCCCCGCGACTGGACGATTAAATCGTTATAATAGGGCCGTTTTATGGAGGATGCCATGTACCTTCCGGTCGCGAAGAATTTTCTGATTCCCGCCTGCGTGTTGTGTTTGCTCATGGCGGGCGGCAGGTCTCGGACCATGGCCCAGTCCGTGCATGTGGATGTGAGCGCCGGAAAAGCACTTGCGTTTGATCCGGATCAGGCCATGGGAACTTCCATGGACATTCTCTCCAAGCAGGAATTCGACCTGGTGTACTCCGCACCGATCATTCAAGAGGGGCTGTCGGCCGGCTGGGGACCGATCACCTACCGGCAGAACACGGAATTGACGTATGACGCCTGGCACTGGAATCCGGAGGGAACTTGGAGTGACGAAAAGCACAAGAGCGGATATTTTCTCGGAAGCGCGGCACCCAAGAATTTTCTGCGCGAATCATACGGGTACCGGCTGACACATCGAGGAACGACCCGCAGCGATTCCGGGCAGAGCGAGTACTCGCGCATGACCGATGGAGATCCGGCGAGCTACTGGAAGAGCAATCCTTACCTGAGCGGGAAGTTCACGGGCGAGGCGGACTCCGCAAACCCGCAGTGGGTGGTGATCGACTTTGCCTTGCCGCAGGATATCGATGCGATTCAGATTGCATGGGCGAACCCGTACGCGACGAACTACCTGGTGGAGTATTGGACAGGAAAGGAGGATGCGCTGACCAAGCAGGTGGCCGGCGCCTGGGTGAGGTTTCCCCAGGGAGAAGTGCGCGGAGGAACCGGCGGCAGCAAGGTGGAGCGGCTGGCGGATCATCCGATCACCACGAGATTCCTGCGGATCTGGATGACGGAATCGTCAAACACTTGCGACAGCCACGGAAACGAAGATCCGCGAAACTGTGTCGGATACACGATTTCCGAGATTTCGGCGGGGAATTTCAATTCGTTCGGGGAGTTTGTGGACCTCGTAAAACATGTGCCGGGCCAGGCACAGACGGTGACCCAGGCTTCTTCTGTGGATCCCTGGCATACCTCGGAGGACATTGTTCCCTCCCGAATTCAGACTGGCTTCGACCTGTTTTTCACGAGCGGGTACACCAATCACCTGCCGGCCATGATTCCAATCGCCATGGTGTATGCAACGCCGGAAGACAGCGCAGCAGAGCTGGCCTATATCGAGAAACGGGGCTACCCGGTTTCCTACGTGGAAATGAGCGAGGAGCCTGACGGTGCATTCATGCTGCCGGAAGACTATGCCGCACTGTATCTAGAGTGGGCGACCGCGCTGCACAAGGTGGACCCGAAGCTGAAGCTCGGCGGTCCTGTTTTCACCGGCGTGAATGAAGACATCAAGGTGTGGCCGGACGCGCAGGGCAGAACCTCCTGGCTTGGGCGTTTCTTGGACTATTTGAAGGCCCACGGGAGGATGGCGGACCTGGCGTTTGTTTCCTTCGAGCACTACCCGCTGGACCCGTGCGTGATCAATTGGTCCGACCTGTACCGGGAGCCGCAGCTGGTAGCGGGAATATTGAAGGTTTGGAGAGACGACGGAGTACCGGCCGACGTGCCACTCATGAATACCGAGAGCAATGTCTCCTGGTCGCTGACCGACCCCATGCAGGATGTGTTTGCCGGGCTGTGGCTGGCAGACAGCGTCGGCGCGTTTTTGACGCACGCCGGGCCGGGAGGAGTTTACTATCACTCGCCGATCCAGCCGGAATCCCTGCGGCCAGGCTGCCAGGCGTGGAGCACCTACGGAAATTTTGTGGCCGATGAAAAACTCCAGATCCGGCAGCACACGGCGCAATATTTCGCGAGCCAACTGCTCAATCTGGACTGGGTAAAACACGGCGGAGGAACGCATCAGCTGTACCCGGCGACGGCAGATCTACAGGACGATGCGAAACACGACCTGATCACTGCCTACGCGGTGAAGAGGCCGGACGGGGAGTGGTCCCTGATGATCATTAATAAGGACCCCAGCAACGCCCACGAAGTGCAGATCGCGTTTGAGGATGGCGGGAAGGAAACCACGGCACGGTTTGCGGGGACGGTGAAACGAGTGACGTTCGGTGCGGCAGAGTATGTGTGGCACCCGTCGGGAGAAACCAGCCACGCGGATCCGGACGGCCCGGCGAAGCGCAGCAGCGTGGACTGGAAAGAACGGCAAAAGGTGCTGCTGCCAAAGGCATCGGTGACCGTGCTGACAGGAAAAGTGGGCGGAGTCTGACGAATCAGACCGGCGCAGCTGCGCGAATTGTTCGTTAGGTCGCATCGGCCCCGGGCGGCGGGGCGAGCGCGCCGCAATTTAAGATAATCTGTACCTACCTCCCCCCTCTGGCTGTAGAGCGAGGGGAATCCCAAACCAGTGCGTTGGATCCGACGTTGAAATTGAGCATCAGCAGGAACGACTGCATGGACTTTGTATATCAATCGGGAGTGTCAGCGGACCGCCCCTGGCGCATCGCGATCTCCATGTTCCTCGCGATCCTAAGCCTCGCGACCCCCGCATTCGCACAGGAGCAGATGAAAGTGGCGGGGACGGTCACAGATCTAAGTGGAGCGGCAATTCAGGGTGCGCAGATCGAGTTCCGCTCCGCCGAGGGCGTCACACTTGCGGGCAGCGACGAAAAAGGAAATTTTCAGCTGCAAGTGACGGCGACGGGCGGAACCTTGGACGTAAACGTTCCGGGATTTGCGACCGCGACGCGGGAGATTCGCGCGCATACCTCCGCGGAGAATCTGCAGATTGTGCTGACTCCGAGCGCGGGACTGCAGCGCATCGAGGTACAGGGAAGCATTGGGGACCAAATTCCGGCCGTGCCCACCAGCCAATATGAGATCTCTTCGGAAACCATGGATCTTGACGGAAGTATGGTCTTGGATGACATGCTGCGGCAAGTGCCGGGGTTCAGCACCTATCGGAGGTCGAGCAGTTTGTTTGCAAATCCGACGTCGCAAGGGGTGTCGCTGCGCGGGGTAGGTGCAAGTGCCACCAGCCGGTCGAGCGTCTTGCTGGACGGAATCCCATTGAACGATCCGTTTGGCGGATGGGTGTACTGGTCCCGGATACCGGAACAGGCGATAGCGACCATGGAAGTGTCAAACGGAGGAGCGTCGGATTTGTACGGGGGCGGGGCCCTCGGAGGAGTGGTGAATCTTCAGACGCGATCGGCAGAAACGGCATATGCGGTGGGGGCGTTGTCCTACGGGAGCATGGAGACTCCGGATTTCTCCTTCGCGGCCGGGGCGCCCGTGGGGCGCTGGTCGGTCGATGCCGCCGGGCAAGCGTACCAAACCCAGGGTTACATTTCGGTGCCACCGGACGAGCGAGGTTCGGTCGATAGCGAGCTGGGCTCCGGGGTTTTGACCGGCCTGGTGCAATTGTCACGCAGCTTCGGGGAGCGCGGGCGATTCTTCGCGAGGTGCAGCGATTTTGGAGAGAGCTCGAAGAACGGAACGCCACTGCAGAATAATGACACCCAGATCCCGGAATTGGACCTCGGAATGGACTGGAGTTCGGCGGAAGCGGGCAGTTTCTCGGCGCGGTTGTATGGTTCGGCAGAGCATTATCATCAAACATTTTCCTCCGTGACACCCGATAGAAACAGTGAGTCGTTGACGGACATTCAAAACAACCCTTCTCAGCAAATCGGCTTTGTCGGGACTTGGTCGCGACTGTTCGAGGAAAAGCACAAGGTTTCTGCAGGTCTCGAAGCGATGGATGTGCGCGGCCACAGCGAAGATGCGAATTATCACCTCGGTGTCGAAACGGCGCTGGTCGACGCCGGTGGAAGGCAGCACACGGTGGGATTTTTTGCCCAGGATGCGTATTCCTTCGCACCCACCTGGCTGCTCACGTTTGGCGGGCGCGTGGACACCTGGAACAACAATTCCGGTTATCAGGACAGGACTCCGCTTTTGGGTGGGTCACCGGCCACCAATATGTTTGCGGATCGGACGGAGACGGCGTTCAGCCCGAGAGTATCGCTGCTGAAGAACTTGTCCCGAGGGACGGCACTGAACGTGTCGGTGTACCGTGCGTTCCGGGCGCCGACGCTCAACGAGTTGTACCGGAACTTTCGGGTGGGAAATGTGCTGACGCTCGCGAATCCGGGGTTGACCGGGGAGCATCTGACCGGTGGAGAAACCGGGGTGAGCCAGCTGTGGTGGCAAAACCGCGTGACAGTGCGCGGGAATTTCTTCTGGAGCGATATTGCCGATCCAGTTGCCAACGTGACGCTCACAACGACACCGGTACTGATCACCCGGCAAAAGGAAAATCTGGGTGTGACCCAGGCGCGCGGATTCGAACTGTCCGGAGAGGTCCATGTGACGCCGCAATTTCAGATTTCCGGCGCCTACCTGTTCGTCAACAGCACGGTTCTGAATTATTCCGCCAATCCCGCGCTGCAGGGAAATTTCCTGCCGCAAGTGCCGCAAAACCAGTTCAGCTTCCAGGTCAGCTACACAAGGGAGAGCTGGAGTGTCGGAGTCCAGGGACGTTTTCTCGGGAACGAGTTCGACGACGATCAAAACCTGCTGCCGCTCGGCCGGGCATTTTCGCTTGACGCGCGGGTCTCGCGCAAATTGGGAGCGCGGGCGGCGCTGTTTTTTGCGGCGCAGAACCTGACCAATGACCGGTTCGATACCGCGGCGACGCCGGTGGTAACCGTGGGACCCCCGATTTTTGTCAGGGGGGGAGTGCGGTTCACCTTACGTTAGCAGCGAGGGACAAGCAAGAGCGGATGGCGGGAAGGGTTTGCAAACACCCTGAAAAATTGCCGTTTGGGAGAATCCATATCCCTCCGGGCGCGAAAAACGCGCCCTCCCGACAGCCAGCAAGGGATAGACAGCTCGCCCTACCGTCAGCGGGTTGTGTGGTTCTCGAACAAAGACAGATTTTCCGCTTTCCATTGCATGGCGTCGAAGATGCGCCGGCGTCCGCTCGGATGATCAAAGAAAATAAACTCCTCGATCGGGCCGGGATCCATTTTGCGGTACTCGCCGAGATGGATCGCCGCTTGGGCAAAGCCATCGGGCTGGCGACTGGCGTTGATCCCGTACATATCCGCTTCGTGTTCCGTGGTGCGCGTCTGCGTGTTTTGAATGGGCGTGAATAGAAAGCCGAATACACTGGCGATGAGAAAGACCAGCGGCAGGACAGCTACGTCACTGATGCCGTGAATTCCCCAGCGCACACCCCAGCGAGCAATCGACCAATCCAAGGTCCAACGGAGCAGGGAGAAGAACAACACGATGATGACCGAGATGAACAGCATGTCCTTATAAATGTGATTGAGGACGTAGTGCCCCATCTCGTGGCCCATGACCGCCTGAATCTCTTCAGGAGATCCGCGGCGGAGCAGGTTGTCGTTGAGGGTGATGCGCATGGTCTTGCCGAAGCCGCTGACGTTGGCGCTCATGCGGGTGGATTGCTTGGAGGCGTCGATCTGAAAAACGTCATGCGCGGGAATATCGTTCGCCCGAGCCATGGAAAGAATGGGGGTGGTGATTTTAGGATCGTTGAGGCGGGTGACCTTGTTGAACAGGGGGAAAATGAACACCGGCGCAATCATGACGCTGAAGATCGTAAAGCAGATGGTGACCGCTGCGCCCCAGATGTGCCAGGTGCGGGGCAGTTTTCGAACGATCCAGAAAAGGGCTGCGAAGAGCAGGCCGCCGAGGATGATGCCAACGAGAAGGGACTTCAGCTGATCGCCGAGCCAGGGACCGAAGGTCTGCGTTGCCAGGCCATACTGGTGCTCGCGGAAATAGCCTTCGTAGGCGGCGAGCGGGAAACCCAGCAAAAATGTGAGCAACGAGAACTCCAACCAGTACAGCAGGTCCTGGAAGAAGACGAAGCGGGTCAGGCGCACGGCAACATCGCGCATTTTAGCCGACCAACCGAACGCGAGCAAAGCCAGGTAGATGACCGCGGACATAAGAAAATCCCAGAGGATGAGCCAGTAGCCGCCCTCGAAATAGGCGTCGCTGCGGGCGCGGGCAGTGGCTGGAATTTGCGCGAGATAGGCGTTAGTGGCGACTTCCGGATCGAACTGCCCGGAGGGCAGGGCTTCCCGAGGTACGGTGATGACCGAGGGCATCTGACTTTGTGAGAGATCGACTTTTTCCTGTGCCAGGGTAGCGCCGGCGAGAAAAGAGAGGCAAAGTGCCAGAACAGCGATGCATGAACGACGATTCATAAGCCACCTTTAGGTGAGATTGCTTCGCTCGAGAGTATACGATTGAACGCAAGGAATAGTTCCAAGCAGCAGTGCAGTGCAGGTCAGCGGCGCTTGGGGGCCAGCAGGAACTCTTCGACCAGCAGGCGGGCCAGACGGGCGGAGTTGTGACGAAGGACCCCGTGTTCCTCGACCAGGTTATCGGTCAGCAGCCGGACTTTCCGTTTCAGGATTTTGTTCCCATCGACAATAACCGGTTCTGCACCTTCGGCGCGGTAGCGGCGGATGACTTCCGGAGAGACGGCTTTGCGATTGGCCACCACGGCATCGATGACCCGGCCGCGGGTGTGCTGCTGGATGGCACGAACGTGATCGCTAAGCGCGTAGCGGGTGGTCTCGCCGGGCTGAGTCATCAGATTAGCGACGTACACCCGCGGAGCCTTGGAACGGGCGATGGCGTGCGCGATTTCCGGAATGAGCAGATTGGGAATGACGCTGGTGTAGAGCGAACCCGGCCCCATCAGGATGAGGTCCGCTTGCTGGATTGCTTCGATGGCTTTCGGGAGCGGGCGCACCCGGCGGGGGTTCAGCTCTATTCTGCGAATGGGCAGCTGGCTGCGCGAGATGCGTGTTTCTCCCTGCACGCGCTTCCCGTTTGCCAGCGTAGCGACCAGATGAACATTGGAAACGGTGGAAGGAAAAATGCGCCCGCGGACAGCGAGAACTTTGCTCGATACGCGCACCGCTTCGGCAAAGTCCCCGGTGACATGGGTCAGGGCCGCAAGAAAGAGATTGCCGAAGTTGTGACCGCGGAGGCCGCGGCCGGCATGAAAACGATACTGGAAGAGCCGGCTGAGCAAGGCCTCGTCCTTCGAGAGCGCCACCATGCAGTTGCGGATGTCGCCCGGCGGAAGCATGCGGTTTTCGCGCCGCAGTCGTCCGGAGCTGCCGCCGTCGTCGGTGACGGTCACGATGGCCGCGAGGTCCCCTATGGGCCGGGCGGAAGTGGGCTGCGGATCGCTGCGGCGCACGACATATTCCTTCAGTCCGCGCAGAAGGGCGGAGAGGCCGGTGCCGCCGCCGAGGGCAACGACATGCAGGCCGTCGGCCGGATCCTTGTGCAGGCGAGACTTTTTCATGAATGGCTCAAATGACGAAACCCCGGCACGAGATAAGGAACAACGGCTCCAGCAAAACTCTCACTGAACCGGGCGGGCAGCGAGAAGAGCGAAGGTTCTTTCGATCAAGGGGCAAAATCGCTGAATTCCGTCGCAGATGAGTCCGACGAATTTAGCCCGAGTAGCCTTCCTTTTCAGGATACAGTAACTCGGTAAAACGCGGATCCTCCTGCAGGAAGTTGAAGTCCTCGTCGTTGCGCGCGTGATAACGGTTGGCGGAGCGAAGCTCGATGGCAATCTTGAGATTGGCGAGCGCAGAGTCGGCCTCACCGGTCAGGCAATCAAGCGCGGCGAGAGCGTAGTGAACGTGATCCAACTTGGGGGCCAGTTTGCGGGCCCTTTCAAGGCTTTCGCGCGCTTCGTCCCAACGACCGAGATTCATCATCGCGACACCGCGCTGATAGTGATCTTCAGCGCTCTTGGGATTCTGGTCGGCCGTAGGCTTCATTCGCTGTTCGGTGATGCGCAGGTGGGTGCGTGCGCGATCGGCAAGTTCCTTGCTCGGGCCGACGATGACCTTCTCGAGCTCCTGTTTGGCACGCTGGAACTTCTGCTGGTGGAACAGCCCCATGGCTTCTTCATACACTTTCATCTGCGCCTGGACCAGCGGGTCGACCATTTCAACGCCGCCTCGCTGGGGCGGAAGGGCCACCAAGCCGTTCTTTTTCTTGGATTTAGCCTTATGTTGGGGCGCGGACTTGGCGCGGCTGCTCGAAGACTTGTGGACTTTAGCCATGGCGCGAATGCTAGCAAAGGCGTAGCCCCACGTCAACGGAAGGGATGGGGCTGTGGAAAGTGCTGAGTTGAATAGCCTTTACCGACCGGCAGCATGTGCGAAAATAAACTACCTGGGGAACGCCCATCTCCGGGAAACTAGAAGAGTACTTTGCAAGCGAGTGCGCGCATCGGATGTCTTGGCCCACCCCGAGCGCGTGTGTTATAAGTTCAAGACTGGACTCAGGTTGACGACTCGTGCCTTTCATCAATTTTCCTGCGCGCGAAATTAATTGCAAGCTGGTGTACTACGGTCCGGGTCTCGGCGGAAAGACGGCGAACCTGCAGTGGATCTACGACCACACCGGGCAAAATCAAAAGGGCAAAATGGTGTCTTTGGCGACCGAAACCGACCGGACGCTGTTTTTTGATTTTCTACCCCTGGACCTCGGCACCGTTCGCGGGTTTAAAACGCGCTTTCATTTATATACCGTGCCCGGGCAGGTGTTTTATGAGGCCAGCCGAAAACTGATTCTGAAAGGCGCCGACGGTGTGGTGTTCGTTGCCGATTCGCAGGAAGAACGGCTGGATGCAAATTTCGAGACGCTGGAAAATCTGCAGGAACACCTTAAAGAACACAATCTCAATTTTGAGACCATCCCGTATGTCCTGCAATTGAACAAGCGCGACTTGCCAAATGTTCTGTCGGTCGAGGAGTTGACGCGGCAATTGCAGAAGAAGGGCGAGCCGGTGATCGAAGGCGTGGCGATCCAGGGCCAGGGCGTATTTGAAACCCTGAAAGAACTGGCGAAGATGGTGCTTGCCGAGTTGAAAAAGGGCGGCTAGGCACATCAGAACAGCTGAAAATCAACCTCAAAGAAAGTCAATGTAGCAACAGGAAGTCCACCGAGCTTGGCCGGAACACATTTCCAGGGGGCCAGCGTTTCAAGAGCCGAAGCATTCAGCCAGTAAGGGGCCCCTTTCACAATCCGAACCAGGGTCACCGTTCCGTCGGCTTCGACAATCCCTTCCCCTGTTAAGGAGCCGGAAAACTTGGCTTTGCGGGCCTCGCCAGTGTAAGTGGGATTGGGGGTCGAGGAGCATCGAGGGAGCGAGGCTCCTTCGTTGCCCGGTCTGTAGATTTTTTCCCCATTTGCCGCCGTGGTGATCGGGTCGAGTGCCGGAAGACCGTCGCTAGGCAAGAAGTCCGGTCCGTCCTCACGGACCGCGAGACGGACTCCGGAAAGGGGGCCAGCGCGCTTCTCCTCGTTAACACTGAGAAGCCGGGCCATGATTTCGACGGCGTTCTCTTCCATTTTCTCAATCTTCCCGACCAGAACCACATTGGCATTCAGAGTCCTGGCCAGCCAGCGAGCCACGGGATCCTCATTCTGAAGTCTGGAAGAGATACGTTCTCGGTCGAGAAGTTGCTGCAGCTCGGCACGGTCGATCACCGCGAAAGCATGGCCCTGCCGGGCTAGTTCATGGGCCAGCTGATCGGCGACGCGGATACCGAAAGGAGAGGTACGGCCGTCCGGCGAGACGAAATTGGTCATCAGGATATTGCGGTCCCCTCGATGGCATCCGGCCTCTTTTGCGTGCTTCAGCAACTGGGCGGCAAGAACTTCGAGTTGGGGATCCGCAACAGGAATCGCATCGGCCCGGGCCCCGGCGAACCGCTCGTCCGGCCAACCGGTTGCGGTTGGGACGCAGTCTGGCGGAGCGGCTGAGCGGCAGCCGCTGACGTGAGAGCGGCGAACAGAAGGAGAGCGGAGACGGGCAGAGTCTGCGACAGGGGACCAGTCCGCATAACGGCGGGAGTGTAACACGGGAGGAGACGACCGAACGGTCTGGCGCGCTTGCGTCGGCCGGTTGCGCGGTTCTCAAAAGTTCTGCGCCGCGGTGCTTTCGGACTCAAACGTAGGGATGGCTTCGACCAGGCGCGTGACCGTGAGGGCATCGCGGACTCGGCCTTGACCGCAGACCAGATGCAGCGCTCCCCCCTTACGGGCGAGGGAGATAGAGAGTTTCACCAGGGCAGAAATCCCCGAGCTGTCAATTTGCGGTATGTCATTGAGGTTGACGACCAGCCTGCGCGCGCCCTGCTGGACGAGGTTTTGCGTGAAATCATTCAAGTGCTCGCTCGGATCGCCGATGGTCAACCGCCCGTGGATCTGCAGGTAATGGATGCCGCCGTCTTCGCGAGCAGAGATTTCCAACGGTGGATGAAGCGTCATGAAATTACCCCTCGGTTCGGTGCCGGCCATGCCAGCCGAACGCGGCGGCATCGAAGGCAAAGGCATTATACGATGAAGAGCATGGAGAGCAAATCAAAGGGGGGGCGTGAGCATCCCTGGAACGTCTCGACCGGGGAAGCGCGCACGATTCAGGAAACGCTTCGGGCGGAATGGGAAGGGGCGGACTGTCCGGGAACGATTCAGACCGTGGCGGGCCTGGATGCGGCTTTCCTGGTGACGGAATCGCAGGCGAGGGCAACACCAGGGAATCGCTGGAGCCGGTTGCGCGCGGCAAACCAGGCGATCGGCTGCGCGGTGATGTACCGGTTCCCTGAGATGCTGGAAATCGCGCGGGCCTATGCGATCGTGCCGCTCGAATTTCCCTACGTCCCAGGGCTGCTGAGTTTCCGGGAAATACCGGCCTTACTGGCAGCGTTGAAAAAACTGACAAAATTGCCGGATGTGCTGTTCTGCGACGGGCAGGGGTATGCGCATCCGCGCAGGTTCGGGCTGGCAAGTCACCTCGGAGTGCTGCTCGACACGAGGACGATCGGGTGTGCGAAGAGCGTCCTGATCGGCAAGCACGGGGAGTTGGGGGACGAGGCCGGCAGCTCGGCGGAATTGTTGGACGAGAAGGGCGGCGGGGAGAGAATCGGGGCGGCGGTGCGCACACGTTGCGGAGTGAGGCCGGTGTATGTATCGCAAGGAAACCGGGTCAGCCTCGAAACCGCGATCCGACTGACGCTTCGGGTGAGCGACGGGTACCGCATCCCTAGGCCGACGCGGGAGGCCGATCATTTTGCGAGCGAAATAAGAAGGAAATTCCTGAAGGGCCAGCTATGCGAAAAATGAATGCGGGGCAGAAAAATTTCAAGCTGCAGGGAGCCGACAGCGCTGCGTATAATCAGCGCGACACGGTGGCAAGTCCCCTATAGATAACGCGAATGGGAAGACCAGAGCGGATTGCGATCCATTCGCACCGGAGAAATCGATGAAGCGCATGGGTATCGTCTGTTGTAGCTTACTGACCCTGGTGCTGCTGGCTGTCCCTCTGATGGCGCAACCAGCCCCTGCAACGGCCTCTCCTGTCAGTCCTTCCGCAAGCGCTTCTTCCCCTGAAGTCCCCCGGGCCGTCACTGAAAAGCTCAACCAGCTGGAACAGAAAGTAACTGCGGCGCAATCTTCGGCCGACAATGCCTGGATGCTGGTAAGCGCGGCGCTGGTACTGCTGATGACCGGGCCAGGACTGGCGCTGTTTTACGGCGGCCTGGTGCGGCAGAAAAACGTGCTGGCGATCATGATGCAGAGCTTCGCGCTGATGGCGCTGATTTCGGTGCTCTGGGCACTGGTGGGATACAGCCTGTGCTTTGGAGGCGACGGACATTTCATTGGAAATTTCCAGCTGGCCCTGCTGCGCGGCGTGGGCGTGAACCCGAATCCGGACTACGCTGCGACCATCCCGCAGCTGACGTTCATGGTTTATCAGCTGATGTTCGCGATCATTACCCCGGCATTGATCACCGGGGCGACGGCGGAGCGCATGAAATTCTCCGGCACCATGCTGTTCATGACCTTGTGGTTCCTGGTCGTGTACGCACCGATGGCGCACATGGTGTGGGGCAAGGGCGGCCTCCTCAATGCTTCGCTCGCCGGGCGCTTTCCTACTCTCGATTTCGCTGGTGGAACGGTCGTGCACATTACTTCCGGCGTTTCGGCGCTGGTGTGTGCGCTGTACCTCGGCAAACGCACGGGTTATCCGAAACAACCCATGCCGCCGCACAGCCTGGTGTTGAGTTTCACGGGGGCGTGCCTGCTGTGGGTGGGTTGGTTCGGATTTAATGCCGGCAGTGCGCTGGCCTCGAATGGATTGGCCTCCAGTGCGTTCGTGGCAACGCATTTTGCGGCGGCCACAGCGGCGCTGAGCTGGAGCCTGGCGGAATGGATCAAGAACGGGCGGCCGAGTGCGCTTGGCGCCATTTCGGGAGCCGTCGCGGGCTTGGTGGCGATAACTCCTGCGGCCGGATTCGTGGGGCCGAGATCAGCGATGGCCATCGGATGTATCGCGGGAGTTTTCTGCTACTGGATGGTGACGAAGTTCAAGGCCATATTTGGCTATGATGACGCGCTCGACGCATTCGGCGTGCACGGCGCGGGGGGTACAATTGGCGCGCTGCTGACGGGCGTGTGCGCGCGGGTAACGGTGAATCCGATCTTCGGGGATGGCAAGGCCGTTGGCGGACTGGATGGAAATTGGGGTCAGGTGGGCAACCAGGTGGTGGGCATCCTGATGGCCTGGGCGCTGGCGATCGTAGGGACGGTCGTGATCTTGAAAGTAGTCGATGTGACCACCGGGTTGCGCGTGACGGAAGAAAACGAAGTGGAAGGCCTGGACATTACGCTGCACGGAGAAGAAGGATATAACCTGGAGTCGTAGGACGGGAGCCGGAAGGATTCACAAAGTGAGGCGGGAGCACAGATTCGTATGATGAAAATTGAAGCGATCATTCAGCCGTCGAGGTTCGAATCGGTTAAAGAGGCGCTGTTGGAGATCGGCATCGAAGGCATGACCGTGACGGAAGTCCGCGGGCACGGGCGGCAGAAAGGCCATACCGAGGTGTATCGTGGACGCGAGTATACCGTGGACCTGCTGCCGAAGGTGAAGCTGGAACTGGTGCTGCCGGACCCGCTGGTGAATCGAGCCGTGGACGCAATCTTAAAGAGCGCAAAGACTGGAAAAATCGGGGACGGTAAAATATTCTTATCGCGGGTTGAAGAAGCGATCCGGATACGGAATGAGGAGCGAGGCGAAAGCGCGCTCTGAATTCGACCATGTCCTCGCCCCGCCAAGGTCTTGTTCCCGGCAATCGCCCGAAAAAGCAAATGGAAGAACCGGTCACACCGCTATCGGTGCTGGGACCGCAATGTGATGCCCAGCGGGAGCGGATACGCAGGCTATTCGAGAGCGGCGCGAGCGCCCAGGAGACGCTGCGGCAGTTGTGTGAACTGGCGGATGGAACCATCCGGAAGGTTTTTGGCGAATTACAGGGCGTCAAGGGTGGAACGAGCCAAGGGCTTTGCCTGCTGGCCCTGGGCGGTTACGGGCGCGAGGTGCTGTTTCCTTACTCCGACCTCGATTTACTGTTTCTCTTTGCCAGTGAAAAGATGGAGGAAGAGGCGCGGCCGCTGATTGCGGAGTTTTCGCGGACCTTGTGGGACCTGGGTTTCCGGGTCAGCTCGGCGGGTCGCACGCTCGACGAGTGCAAACGAATTGAGCAGGACAACGCAGAATTCCATCTGGCAATGCTTGACCGGCGTTACCTGGACGGCGACAAAGCGCTTTTTGAAAAACTGGATGCCAAGGTACTCTCGGTGGCGGAAAAGCAGGCCCGGCCGTTTCTGATCGTCGAGCTGCAGAGACTGACCCGGGACCGCCTGGGGCGCTACGGGAATACGATTTTCCACCTGGAACCGAATGTAAAGGAAGCCCCGGGCGGACTGCGCGATTTCCACTCGACCCTGTGGATGCGGCAGTTGGCCGGAGACCGCCGTGACCCGAGATTCAGCCCGATGAACGAGGACGAGCTGACCCGCAATGCGGTGGAATTCATAAGCGCGATCCGATGCTTCCTGCACTACAACAACGGAAGAAACGACAACACGCTGACCTATGAGTTGCAGGCGCAAGCCGCGGAGCGCTCGCTCGGAATTGACGACAATCTAAAGCGCAATGCCGCGGAGTGGATGCGGCTGTATTTCCGCCACGCCCGGACTTTAAACCGGCAACTGTTGCGCTATGTGGAGCAGCGCGCGCCCGTCTCGATCTCTTTGCGGCAGCGGCTCATGAACGCGGCAAAGGGAGCGAGAATCGAAGTTCCTAGCGGCAGGGCGTTCACAGCGCGCGATGGATTGCTCGAAATCACGAATGAACAGGCCTTCGCCGATCGCAGCGTCACCTATTCCCTGCTGACCGAGGCCGCGCGGAGCGGCATGCAACTCAGCCGGGACGCGGAGCGAAGCATCGCCTACATCATGGCCCATCCGGAATTGCCGCAGCGCAATTCGCGGATCACCTGGCCGTTGTTGGTGGAGATTCTGGGAGCTGATTTTCCGGGCGTAGCTTTGCGGCCGATGCATCGGCTCGGGTTGCTGGTGGAAGCGCTGCCGGAGTTCCGGGCCATCGATTCGTTGGTGGTGCGGGATTTTTATCACCGCTACACGGTGGACGAACATTCGCTGCGCACCATTGAACATCTGCAGGAACTTGCCGATCCGCCCGATCCGCTCGGGAAGCACTTTCTGCCGCTGTGGCGAACCGTGGACCGGCGCGACCTGCTGATCCTGTCGCTTCTGCTGCACGACGTTGGCAAGGGTATGCCGGTGGAAAACCACGTGACCGGCAGTCTGCAGGCATTGGAAATCGCCGCGGAGCGGTTAAAGCTCGCGCCGGAAGAGAAGGCGGAAGTTCATTTTCTGATCGAGCACCACCTGGATATGTCCGCGACAGTGCAGAGACGCGACATTTTTGACCCCGCGACCGTTTCCGGATTTGCGGCGACCGTCGGCACGCTTGAAAGGCTGCAACGGCTGTGTCTGCTGACCTACGCGGACATCCATGCCGTAAACCCGGAGGCGCTGACTCCATGGAAGGCGGAAATGCTGTGGCAGTTGTTTGTGGCCACCTCGAATCATTTCAGCCGGACGCTCGATCGCGACCGCCTGCACGCGTCGGACGAAGCGGCATCGCTCGAACAGATTCGCATGGAGGCAGGTGGCGCGGACAAGAAAGAGCTTGAAAGGTTCCTCGAAGGATTCCCGCGGCGCTACCTGGCGGTTCATTCCGCCACCGAGATTGCCGCCCATTTCGCGCTTTACCACAAGCTCGGGGTGGATCCGGTACAGACGGAGGTCAAGAAAACGCACCACGCCTATGTGCTGACGCTGCTCTCGGCAGACCGGCCGGCGCTGTTTGCGACGATTGCGGGAGCCCTCGCCGGGTGGGGCATGAATATCGTGAAGGCCGATGCGTTCGCTAATGCCGCCGGTGTGGTTCTGGATACCTTCCACTTCGTTGATTTGCACCGCACCTTCGAATTGAATCCCGGCGAGATTTCGCGGTTCCAGGAGAGCATCGCGGACGTCTTGACCGGCAAGCAGGCACTGGAGCCATTACTGAAGGGCAGATTGGCAGCCTCCACGGCCCGGCCACCCAAGGTGCTGGTGCCTACGTCCATCAATTTCGATGATGGGTCCTCCGAGCACTGCACGCTGGTGGAAGTTGTGACCCAGGACCGCCCGGGACTGTTGTACGGGATCGGGTCCTCGCTGGCTAGGCTGGCCTGTAACATCGACGTAGCCCTAATCGATACGGAAGGGCAAAAGGCGATTGACGTGTTCTACCTGACGGCACAGGGGAAGAAATTGACGGCCGAGAAACAGGAATTGCTTCGAGAAGTTCTGATGGCGACACTGACCTGAGAGGGAACAGCCCCTCCTTCGATTTAAACCAGCTGCAGTCGCACTCCTCTCGTTCCATGGGCTTAACCTCGATCACCGTTCCCTTCCCGCGCGAGGATTCATTCGATCAGCGTCCGCATCCCGGCCTGAGGACCGAAGTCAGAGAGGAGGCGTAAAGATAGGTGCTTCGGGCCAGGACTCCCGATGGTCTTGTTGAGGTTGCCCAAGCCAAAGGGGCAATTGCAAAAAGCGGTGTTGGAATTGCCGGTGATCGAGTCCGGTTACGGTATCCACGCCGCGCTCCGGGCACAAGCACCTTCTGGAAAGAGGCACGGAACGGACGCATTATTATTTCGATGGGATGACGCAAAAATGCGCCCGGAAATGCTGGGACTGGCTTGCGAGGGGATTGCAGGGACGGAAGTCCCCGCGTGACAGGAACAGGAGAAACCATGACGACTACATCGGACTTTCGGTCCATGCTGGCGATTGCCCTGGAGCAGGCACGGCTCGGCCTGAAGGAAGGCGGCATTCCCATTGGAGCTGCGATTTTCGATGAGGCCGGGAAGTTGATCGGGGCCGGACATAACCGCCGGGTACAACAAGGGGATCCGTCCTTGCACGGGGAAACGGATGCGTTTCGAAATGCCGGCCGGCAAAAGAGCTACCGGAGGCTAACCATGGTCACAACGCTTGCACCTTGCTGGTATTGCAGCGGCTTAGTGCGCCAGTTTGGATTCAAAACCGTGGTGGTGGGAGAGAGCAGAACTTTTCAGGGCGGGATCGAATGGTTGCGCACTTTCGGAGTGCGGGTGATCGATCTTGATGCCGAGGAATGCGTTTCATTACTTGGCGATTACATTCGGGTAAATCCGGCAGTCTGGAACGAGGACATCGGTGAAGAATAAAGCGAATTGCACACTAGAGATTGCGCATTGCTATGAAGCCAAACTTTTTGCTGCGGATATTTATTGACACCCAAAACACCGCACCGTAGCATCACTCTCACCTGACGTGTGATTGTGTCTTGGCATCACAGACCACGAGGTGACTCATGAGTCTCCGGGACTTCATTTCGAAACAGTTCATCGATGTCATCGACTGGGTAGAACCGGAAGATGGAATACTGGCCTACCGCTACCCCATGCAGGACAGAGAAATTCAGAATGGCGGAAAACTGACGGTAAGAACCTCCCAGTTGGCACTGTTTGTGAACGAGGGGCGCGCGGCAGATGCGTTTGGCCCGGGCCTGTATACGCTGAACACCCAAACCCTGCCGATCCTGACGTATCTGAAGAACTGGGACAAGGCATTCCAGTCGCCGTTCAAGTCGGATGTGTATTTCTTCTCAGCGCGAATTCAGACCGATCAGCACTGGGGAACGCAAAACCCGATTACCATTCGCGACAAGGAATTCGGAGCCATTCGATTGAGAGGATTTGGTATCTACTCATACCATATTCAGGATGCCAAAACCTTCTACACCAAGATCAGCGGAACGAGGGAGCTGTATCGCGTCGCCGATCTGGAAGGACAACTCCGGGACACCATCGTTGCCAAGATGACGGATACTTTCGCGACGAGCCAGGTTCCGTTCCTGGATATGGCCGCGAACCAGGCAGCACTGGGCGAGAAGATTAAGGAGCAGATGAACCCCGCGTTTGCCGATTACGGCCTGGCACTGGACAGCTTTGTGGTCGAAAACCTGTCCCTCCCCGATGAACTTCAGAAGGTCCTGGATCAGCGGATGAGTATGAATATGGTTGGCGAAATGGGGCGGTACACGCAGTATCAGGTGGCGCAATCGATTCCGATTGCCGCGGCAAATGAAGGCGGGGGAGGAGTGGGGGTGGGAGCGGGACTGGGAGCCGGCATGGCCATGGGGCAGGCGATGATGGATGCCGTGAAGAATTCGACGAGCCCGCCGTCGGGAGGCGGCGGAACACCGGCACCGGCAGTCTCCGCGGACGCAAAGTTTTGCCAAGATTGCGGAAAATCCATTCCGCGAAGCAGCAAATTCTGTCCGGAGTGCGGCAAGCAGCAAGGATAGCCAAGCAAACATGCACGGAGTCGAGTGGGTCGTCGAGGCATGGGGATGTACAGGCACGTCACTGCGAGACCTGCGCGGTCTCCAGCTATTGTTTGATTCCCTGATAACCGATTTGCAGCTTCGACCTGTGGGAGCGCCCGTATGGCATCAGTTCCCGGGAAGCGGCGGCATTACCGGCCTGTGCCTGCTTTCTGAATCTCACTTGGCGTGCCACACGTTTCCAGAACACGCCTCTCTCTGCCTGAATCTGTTCTGCTGCGTTCCACGCCCTGAGTGGGAATTCGAAAAGGAACTGTGCAAGCGATTCGGCGCGAGGGAAGTGTCGGTCCGGATGCTGCATAGATCGTATGAACTTCCGCAGGTACAGGCAGCTAATGACTAGGCGACCCTTAGCGACACCGGAAGTCGCAGAGGCCCGCGCATGACGCAGCCCGTTGCGACCTGCCCGAACTGCGGCGCGAAAATTGTTTTTCAGTGGTCGAGCAGCGTACAAACGGTGTGCCAATACTGCAAGAGCATCCTGGTACGGACCGATGTGGAGTTGAAAAAGATAGGCCAGGTGGCCGACCTGCCTCCAGATATTTCTCCAATCCAGCTGAACACCCGTGGAATTTTCAAAAACCGATCGTTCGTGGTGATAGGAAGGATCCTGTATGAGTACCAGCAGGGCAACTGGAATGAATGGCATCTGCTGATGAACGACGGTGCGAGCGGCTGGCTTTCCGACGCACAGGAGGAATACGCCGTTTCCTTCCTGACGAAAGAGGAAGGGTTGCCGGGGGAATCGGAAGTGCAGCTGGGACAGGCGTATTGCTGGAACGGAGAAAATTACACGGTCAGCGTCATAACGAAGGCGCACTTTTGCGGCGTCGAAGGAGAGCTTCCATTCCCTTATTGGGACAAGGGCGACGTTGAGTTCGCCGACCTGAGGACGACGAGCAGACGCTTTGCAACCTTGGATTATAGCGATCAGCAACCGAGCCTGTACCTGGGCGAGTTGGTCGATTTCGATGATTTACAGCTGAAGAATCTGAGGCAATTCGAGGGATGGTCATGAGCTCCGGCACACCTCCGCTCGCGGGCGGGCCGAAACCTCAGGTGAAGGCGCTGAATTGCCCCAAATGTGGAGCAGCGATTACTTTGCGCGCGCTCGGCCAGGCGGTGGCGGTCGTTTGCGCGAGTTGCCATTCCATTCTCGATGCCAAGGACCCAAATCTCCAGATTCTTCAGGCCTTCGACAAAATTGTTTCTTCCGATCCGCCGCTGATCCCACTCGGCTCTCGCGGGAAGATCAGGGGCACGGACTACGAGGTCATCGGATTTGAGAGAAGAAGCATTAAGGTGGAAGAAATTCGCTACGCGTGGCACGAATACGTTCTTTTCAATCCTTATAAGGGATTCCGCTATCTGACCGAATACCAGGGGCACTGGAACGACGTAGCTATTTGCAAAGACCTGCCGGCAGTCGATTCGAGATTCAGCACGCCGCTCGAGGCAAATTACCTTGGGGAAGTCTACAAGCACTTCCAAACCGCAGACGCGAGCACGGACTTTGTTCTGGGCGAATTTCCATGGGAAGTTCGGGTGGGCGAACAGGCGCGCGTGAGCGACTATGTGCATCCGCCCCGCGTTCTTTCCAGCGAGAGAATGTCGAGTGAAGTGACATGGTCGATCGGCGAATACATGGCTGGCCGGGATGTTTGGAGCTCTTTTCATCTATCCGGAACTGCCCCGGAAGCCGTGGGAGTTTATGAGAACGAGCCGTCTCCATTCAGCACCGACATAGCGGCGGTCTGGAAGGCTTGCGCCGCCCTGGTCCTGGGGCTTTTCTTATTGATGATCGGTTTTGAAATCCATGCGAAACGAGCGCCCGTTTTCCACGAAACCTATCAGCTGAATCCGGGCGAACCAAAAGGAGAAGCTTCGTTCGTTACCGACCCCTTTGAATTGGGCGGAAGAACTTCGGATGTGGAAGTGGCGACCTCCGCAGGAATCGTGAACAACTGGATCTACGTAAATTACGCGCTGATCAACGAGGACACGGGCGAAGCGTGGGATTTTGGCCGGGAAGTCAGTTTCTACTCGGGCTACGACAGTGACGGTTCGTGGTCGGAAGGAAGCCAGAAAGATACGGTTGTGGTACCGAGCGTTCCGGCGGGAAAGTACTACTTGAGGATTGAACCGGAAGTCGACCCAAGGCATCCCGCGATCGTCTATACGGTGGATGTTAAACGTGATGTGCCGGTGCCAGTCTTCTATGGCCTGGGATTCCTGGCACTGGTGATCCCGGCGATCGTGATTACATGGCGGTCGGTCAGTTTTGAGCGGTCCCGATGGTCGGAGAGCGACCATCCGCCCACTCCGATCCTCAACAGGGAGGCTGACTGATGTTTCGAAAATTGTATTTGGCATACGGGATGTTGGTTTTGGGAACGGTCGGATATTCCGAATACCGCGGATTAAGCCTCGACAACATGAATCAGGTGAAAAATGTTCCGAGGTCGGTGCGAGACAATCCCGGGTCATACCGTTCGGTTTACAGCAGCTACCATCACTATACGGGAGGGAAATGACATGAATCTGATTCCAGTCGCGAATGTAATCAGCGCCCTGGTGTTCACGTTCCTTGGGATTCTCGTGTTCGTCGTTGCGTTTATCATCATGGACAAGGTGACGCCGTACCATCTCTGGAAAGAAATCGTTCAGGAGCACAATATGGCCCTGGCGATCCTGGTGGGCGCAATGTCCATCGGCATCTGCATTATCATTGCTTCGGCGATTCATTAGAGTATGGGAGTTCTGCTTTTCCTCACCGTCCTGCTGATCGCGGCGTGCGGGCTGATCTATGAATTGATCGCCGGCACGATTGCGAGCTATTTGATTGGGGACAGCGTATTTGAATTTTCGACCGTCATCGGGACCTACCTGTTCGCGATGGGGTTGGGAAGCGCGCTTTCACGGTACCTGAACAGAGGCCTGATTCAGCGGTTCATCTGGATTGAGCTGATGCTCGGCGTGGTCGGGGGCTTTTCCTCCGCGGTGTTGATGATGACGTTTGCCTTCACGCAGGGATTTCAGCTTGTTCTGTACGCACTGGTCATCGTGATGGGAGTGCTGGTCGGGCTCGAAATACCCCTGCTGATGCGCATCGTTCAGGATCGTTACAACTTCCGTGATGTGGTGGCCCACGTTCTCACGTTTGACTACCTCGGAGCGCTCGGAGCTTCGCTGCTATTCCCCATCCTGCTGGTGCCGCATCTTGGCCTGGTGCGATCGGCACTGTTCTTTGGACTGATCAACGCGGGAGTAGCCCTGTGGTCCACCTATCTGTTTGCGCCGCAACTGATGGAGAGGCGGAGTTTGCGCGCTGCCTGCCTGGTGGTGCTGTGCGTACTCGGAGTGGGAATCACAAAAGCCAAACAGATTACTGCGACGGCCGAAGACAATATTTACGCGGATGAAATCATTTTTGCCAGAGACACGCACTACCAACACATCGTGCTGACGCGCTTCAAGGATGACTTGAGATTGTTCCTGAACAGCCATTTGCAGTTCAGTTCGCGGGACGAATACCGCTACCATGAGGCACTGATACACCCAGGTCTCGCGGCAATTCCCATTCCGCGGACGGTATTGGTTCTCGGAGGCGGCGACGGCCTGGCGGTGAGAGAGATTCTGAAGTACCCGCAGGTGGAGAAGATCACGCTGGTAGACCTTGACCCCGAGATGACCAAGCTGTTTTCTTCCCAGCCGATGCTTACGGACTTGAACCGGAAGTCATTGCTATCCCCGCGTTTGCAGGTGATTAACGCCGATGCCTTTCCCTGGGTGGACCAGAGCACAGAGAGCTTTGATTTCATCGTGATCGACTTCCCGGATCCTACGAACTATGCCTTAGGCAAACTATATACAACCGCTTTTTATCGCGCCGTGTCGAGACATCTCAGCGCCCAGGGTTTTATGGTGGTCCAAAGCACCTCTCCGATGTTTGCCCGGGACTCATTCTGGTGCATAGCCGCGACGCTGCACCAGGCCGGACTCGAGACTTTTCCCTATCACGTCTACGTGCCTTCGTTTGGGGAGTGGGGTTTTGTGCTCGCTGGCACGCATGCCTATGTTCCGCCGAATTCGCTTCCTGCCGGACTAAAATTCCTGAACACGGAAGGCATTCCTCTGCTATTCGAGTTTCCCCCGGATATGGCACCTCTGCCGATGCCAGCCAATCAACTGAACACACAGGTACTGGTCCGCACTTACGAAAACGATTGGAAGGACATCAGTCATTGAGAATTGGCCGCCGTAATTTTCTAGGCGCCGGCAGCGCCGCCCTCATCGGTCTATCGCTGAAAAGTGAAAAGAAGATCGAAGGCTCCTTCGTGAATGAGTCTTTTGCTGCAGGGCATTTGTTGCGCGACCGGAGATCCTTCCCTGAACCAAAGCAAGCCGTGAAATCACCCGTCGTGATCGTTGGTGGCGGCATAGCGGGGCTGAGCGCGGCCTGGCGCCTGCGAAAACGCGCATTTACGGATTTCGTGTTGCTCGAAATGAATTCACAAGCAGGCGGAAATGCCCGATCGGGAGAAAATGCGATCACCCCGTACCCGTGGGCGGCACATTATGTTCCCGTGCCCGGTCCCCAGGCGACATACGTTCGAGAACTCTTTACGGATTTAGGAGTATTGAAAGATGGACAGTGGGAAGAGCGCTATCTGGTGTTCGCACCGCAAGAACGGTTGTTTCTATACGGGCGCTGGCAAGACGGAATTGAACCGGCCGTAGGTTTGTCACCGAAAGACCGGAATCAGTTCCAGCAACTGGAAGAGACGTTCGCCAAATATCGTTCGACGCGTGTATTTACAATACCACTCGAGACGGGCTATTCCGCGCAATTCGCGGAGTTGGATCAGTTTTCGTTTGCGGATTGGCTGAACGCACAGGGATTTGATTCGCCGCTTTTGAATTGGTACATGAACTATGCTTGCCGGGACGATTACGGGGCCCTCACGCGCGACATTTCTGCCTGGGCCGGGATTCATTACTTTTCGTCTCGGGATGCCGAAGAAAAGGGCCCCATTACATGGCCTGAGGGAAATGGTTGGATTACGAAGCGGTTGTTGGAGCGGGCGGGGGAAAATGTTCGCACTGGGCAGATGGTTCACAAGATCGTGCCTTCGGCTCGTGGAGTCAGCGTGTTTGCAGGGGATATCGAGTACCAGGCGGAGTTCGTGATTTATGCAGCACCGACGTTTCTGGCGCCGTACGTCGTCGATGGATTCCCGCCCTTGAAGAATTTTGACTACTCCCCGTGGCTCACAGCAAACCTGACGCTGGATCGCTTGCCGGACGTGAGGGGCGTCGAACCTGCATGGGACACGGTCTTTTTGGACTCCCCGACGCTCGGGTACGTCGACGCGACTCATCAGTCTCTCCGAACCCATATCGATCGCACCGTGTGGACCTTCTATTGGGCGCTGGCCGAAGGTAGTCCTGCTGAGAACCGAAAACTGCTTCTCGAAAAGGACTGGGGTTATTGGAAAGAAGCGATTCTGCGGGACCTTGAACGCGTGCACAAGGACATTCGCGAGTGTGTTTCCCGCGTGGACATCATGCGTATGGGACATGCGATGGTGCGGCCCAGCGTCGGGGCGATCTCTTCCGCGGAGCGGAACAAATTGAAGCGCAGAGAGGGGCGGATTTTATTTGCGAATTCCGACCTAAGTGGCATCTCGATCTTTGAGGAGGCACAGTTTCACGGAGTGGAGGCGGCACAAACTGCATTGCGTCACCTGGGAGGAGCGAAATAGCAGCGATTGGGCGAAGCAAGGAGGGACAAATCCGAGTGCAAACCTGGTACCGTACATGGTGATCGAAGATGCACGGCAGTCGAAAGTGTTCTAAAATAGAAATGTAATCAGGATGGGCGTGTAGCTCAGCTGGGAGAGCACCTGCTTTGCAAGCAGGGGGTCGCAGGTTCGAACCCTGTCACGTCCACCATATTTTCAGCGACTTGCGGACCATCCTGCGTCACAATCGCCTCTTTTGTGACGTCGATTGTGACGTGCCCCTCCCCTTCTTGGTATTGGGACAAGTCTGCAAGGGCGGTCCGTTTAGCCTCCAGATGAACATGAGAATAATGGGCAAGCATTCGTGGCGAGACGTGCCCAGTAATACTCATAATTGTCTGTTCGCTTGTGGCGAGCGAAGAGTAGCCCCGTGCGGTGCACGCGTCAACGGGCAGTCTGGCTGAGTGTCAGTCTGGCTGAGTCAATACCTTCGTACCGGGGCATGTACGGTTTCGGCGTTTACCGGGACCTGAGAATGGAGCAGTGCTAGAATCTTCGCAAATCACATTCATGGCCTCGTTTTTCAGGTTTCTCCTTCTCTCCGTGCTCCGACCTGTGTTCTTGTCTGTCGGGGCGTTATTTCGTTGGTTTCACCAGATGCTGTTTGCAGGACGGATTGACGACCGGGAGCAAAAACCAAGTAGGGGCTCATTCCCGAATAGATTCAGGGTTCAGCGGATAGGCGTCGAAGCCGCAAAAGCTATCGCCGACCTCCCGGCTCCTGAAATTGCAGCATACTTTCGTGAACATCCTGCAACGGCAAAGGCTCTGGTCAGTGAATCCTACGACAAGCGTTACAGTCCATCGACCTTCATTAGTGAAGAGGGCAACGAACTTTTTCGGGTTGGTTGGTATTCGACAAAGATGGGATACGAGTGCGTGAGAGATTTCCCAAATTTGGCAGACGCGGCTACCGACTATCTCCTCTTCTCTCTCGGAAAAGGCAGATGGAAGCCGCCCAACTAAAAGTGCTGCGCGGGACGAGTCGACGAGTGTCGGGTACTGATACGTATGTGGGAGGTTACGGCGTTTGAACGTTAATCGGGACCTATCAGCACCCCGACTCGGTATAACATGGGATTTTCGGAGGCACTCAGATGAGAAGTGTGGTCCAGAATGCAAATCGGCTGATCGCAAACGCCTCGTCGGCTTCACCTTGCCGTACGGTATTTCTGGTCTCTTTCATGTTGATGCTTGGCCCGGTATATCTGCATTCGCAATGCCCTGATAACGGGCAAACGAAAGTCATAAAGCCCAACGAAGGCACTGGGTATTACTTTAACGTGTTTATGGGCGAGAGTAGTTTTCGCTATTTCCTGGATGGCAAAACTTTTTCCTTCAACGACAAAGACGATCCTGGCAAGACCATCATATTCATCGACGATATGGCTTACGAATCAATCGTGAAGGATAAGGACTGGGATGAAATCAAGAAGTACCTTAAAGGTTCGAAGGACGAAGACATTCTTCGTGCTGAGGCAAAGCAACACCAAGAGCACTTCAAAAGCCTCGCCCCTTCGATCGTGATCACGGATTTTGGAATCTCTCCCGAGGAGAAGAATCCCGATGGCAGTGAAGGCCGTGCATTCTATCTTTGGAAAAAGGAAGACCCTAAGGTGAAGGACGGCGCAACGCAATATTTATGTTCGACGGTGGTCAAGAACGGAATCGTCGTTCTATCCATCATGCTCATCAAGCCTACGGTTAAGGAAGAGGATGTATTTCGTCAGCTTCGAGAATACACGTCACATTTCGCTACGTTGTCAGGCGAGAAATGTGCGCAAGTTCTCTCCATGCCAACCGCACGTAAGGTCGAGACCAAACCATTAAGACTGCTTACCCCTTAACGGCGACGAAATCGCCCACGGGTCCTGATTAGTCGTTACCGGTAAAGTCCAGTTCTAGGACTTTACATGGACGATTTGTGCGTTTACCAGGAGCTAGGATGCGCTATTCGCCTATCAAGCAGTTTTTGCTACTCTGCAGGAGGAATGCAAAGCCCCAAGCTGCCAGCTAGTGAGAATAGGAAACCATGAAAACTTCTCTGTTTTTCATTGCTTTAGGTCTGTTCCCATTCCAGACACTTGCGCAGTCGGGTCCGCCAGTTCAGCGCAAAGATTCTGTCGCCGTGTCCGCTGGAATCCCTAAGGAGCAACTGGCGCTCGAAGACCAGTTAAACGAAATAATCGCCAAGGGCAATCAGGCGCTTAGAAGCGGTGATGCAGCAAACGCGGTCACACAATATGAGAACGCCTTAGACTTGGTGCACAACCAACCTCTCTTGGCAGAACGAAGAAACTATGTACTGGAAAAACTCGCAAATGGCTACGTACAAGCTAATCGCGCAAAAGACGCCATCCCGATTTACTCACAATTAGTCGTTGAGAGAAAACGCGACTGCGAATCACAATCAGCGGCTGTATCGAATTGCGCAGATGCTCAGTACGAACTTGGAATGGCAAAAATGCATGCTGGCGATTTTCAGGGTGCTTTGGACTCACTCCGAGACGCAAAACGTAACTACGTCAAAGCGGAGAAATTAAGTGACTCTCACGAGTTCGTAATGATTGAGGTTAAAGAACAGGCCCAAACTGATTTATGGACTGCCGTTGCATTGTTCCAGCTTGGCAAAACCGCAGAAGCGATTCCTCTCGTCGAAGCTGCAATTCCACAACTTACTCGCGTGCACTCAGACGATAGCATCACTGTCGGGATTCGAGATGACGCCGGTCGTTCATTGCAAGACGCACAAACTCTCTTGAACCGCCTCAAGGCCCAGTAAGCGTTCTTTGCTCGATGAGTTGCATCAAGCTGGCTAACTCCCGGGAAGTCGGGAAATCGGAAAGGTTCCGGCTAGTACTTTAAGTTTCCGATTTCGGCAGCGTTAATCGGGCCCTTGCGGAGCTTAGGGCACGGAGTTCCCGCATTCACAAAAGAGTTCGTCTCGTCACGGCTGACACAGCTGTACTATACCGATATATGCGTGGCTTCGTTCTTTTCTTGGCCGGTCTGTTGGCAGTAGTCCCTCCAATCGGAAGCGAACAGAATCCTAACGAGTGCGCTTCCGTCACGGAAAATGGGGATGAGGTAACAATTCGAGCCAAATCGTGGGACCCCGTATTCAACATTGGTCGCACGCTCGCAGACCGCTACGGAATTAGCGTGAGCGTCGAAGCGCCAAAGTGGGCTTTTCCCAGCGATACCGAGGATGTTGCTGTTGCCGACCCAGAATTTAGCGAACAGCACAACAACATTCACTATGACGTCATGAAACGCCACACCGTTGAAGTCCGATTTTCGACTTCTGGAAACAGGCATCCAGACGATGTCTCGCGACTGCTGCGTCAGGTGGCAGATGCAGCAAACAAGGAAATGCCCTACGGGTATCGGCTCGATGCGAGTGGTGGCGACTATGCACTGGTACCCACAAGCACGCGAAATTCAAACGGTGACCTTGAAGATGTACTGCCGCTGTTAGACCGAAACGTGACGATTCCCCCTGGGACGCGCAGCATTGCTGAACACGCCAAACTGATGGCGGACGAACTGAGCAAGCAGACAGGGTTGCATGTCGGTTGCTGTCAACAGTTGGTGGCCGGAGTTCCCTGGGGGATGGCGCAAATCAGCTTTGGAGCCGACAACAAGCCTGCCCGCCAAGTCTTGAAGCAGCTCATGGTCGTTGAGCAGAAAGCGAACTCTGCATCATCGGCTACCCACCCCTATTACGACCATTGGGCCGTTCGCTGTGACGGAACCGGAGTTCCGTGGTGCTTCATAGAGGTCGAATCCCGGTACTCCGCACGGTGCCCATAGCGCACGACGGTGGTCAGCTCCCGGGAAGTCGCGTAACCGGAGAAGTCAAGTTCGTTGACTTGCGTCGCACACGCAATTTAGAATGTGCCATTGATGCCCACCCCCGACGCCCTCATCGGTCAGACCATTTCTCATTACCGCATCATCGAGAAGCTCGGTGGCGGTGGTATGGGTGTTGTCTACAAGGCGGAGGACACCGAGTTAGGCCGCTTCGTTGGCCTCAAGTTCTTGCCGGAAAATTTGGCCCAGGACCCCCAATCCCTGGAGCGCTTTCGCAGGGAAGCCCGCGCCGCCTCTGCCCTCAACCACCCCAACATCTGCACCATCTATGAAATTGGCGAGCAGGACGGGAAACGCTTCATCGTCATGGAATTTCTCGACGGCGTCACCCTCAAGCACCGCATCAACGGGAACCCCGTCGAAACCGACGCTCTGCTCACGCTGGCAATTGAAATCGCAGACGCACTGGACGCCGCTCACGCCGAAGGCATTATTCACCGCGACATCAAGCCCGCCAATATCTTCATCACCAAGCGCGGCCACGCCAAAATCCTCGATTTTGGTCTCGCCAAGGTCAAATTCACCGGAGATGGCTCCTCCGGTACCGCTGTCATCGGTGAAATGACCGAGGGCGTGAGCGCCGAACATCTCACCAGTCCGGGCTCTACGCTCGGCACCGTCGCTTACATGTCTCCGGAGCAGGCCCGCGCCAAGGAACTCGATGCGCGCAGCGACCTCTTTTCCTTCGGCACCGTTCTCTATGAAATGGCCACCGGGCAGTTGCCCTTCCGTGGCGAAAGCACCGCTACCATCTTCGACGCAATCCTCAACCGTGCTCCAGTTCCTGCAGTGCGCCTGAATCCCGATCTCCCACCAAAATTGGAAGACGTCATCAATCGCGCGCTCGAAAAGGACCGTGACCTCCGCTACCAGCACGCCTCAGATATACGTGCCGAATTACAGCGCCTGAAGCGCGATACCGACTCGGGCCGATCAACTTCCTTGAGTTCCGGGTCCGTGGCAACGGTTCCGGGAGCCGCCTCTCTGCTCAGTTCGCCTCAAGCCACGCCGCAGCCCTCTTCCGCTCAGTCCATAGTTGCGCCAGGCGTACCTTCTTCATCGTCGGGTGTGAAGGTCGAAGAAGCAGCCTCAGCAGCCAACGGGAAACTCTGGAAGGTTCTCTTTCCCGTTGCCGCAATTCTGGTTGCCGCGATTGGGGGACTTCTCTATTTCCGCTCGAACAAGTCCTCACCGGCGAAGCCAACTTCTGCGACCGCAGCTCTCTCCGAGAAGGACGCGCTGGTCCTCTCCGATTTCGACAACAAGACCGGCGACGCGGTATTCGATGACACACTGAAGCAGGGACTTTCCGTGCAGCTGCAGCAATCACCGTTCCTGGACCTCATATCCGAGAACAAGGCGAATCAGATATTGAAGCTCATGGGGCGCCCCGCCGGAGACCGCTTGTCGCCGGAGGTTGCGCGCGAGGTCTGCCAACGCACCGGAAGCAAAGCCATGGTCACCGGCTCGATTGCCGGGTTGGGCAGCCAGTACGTCATTGGATTGAAAGTTGTGAACTGCGCCACCGGCGATATGCTGGCCGAAGCGCAGGAGCAGGCCGCAGGCAAGGAAGCGGTGCTCAAGGCTCTGGACGCTGCGGCAGTCAGCCTGCGAAGCAAACTGGGCGAGTCACTGAGTTCCGTGCAGAAATATGCTACGCCCGTCGAGGAAGCGACCACGCCGTCGCTCGAAGCGTTGAAAGCCTACAGCCTGGCTGAAAAGACGCGAAATGCGAAGGGCGGTGCTGCGGCGCTGCCTTTCTACAAGCGAGCCGTCGAACTCGACCCGAAGTTTGCCATGGCCTACCGTAATATGGCCACTGCCTACAACAACCTGAATGAAGGCGGGAGAGCCCGTGAGGCCGGACTCAAGGCCTATGACCTGCGAGAGAAGGTGAGCGAGCGGGAGCGGTTTTCAATCGAGAGCTGGTACTACCTGACTGCAACTGGAGAACTGGAGAAGGCGATTCAGGCTTTTGAACTCTGGAAGCAGACCTACCCAAGAGACGAAGTA
Source organism: Candidatus Acidiferrales bacterium (assembly GCA_963842585.1). Lineage (GTDB taxonomy): Bacteria > Acidobacteriota > Terriglobia > Acidiferrales > UBA7541 > Acidiferrum. The sequence continues at coordinate 232,313 of CAWJHG010000002.1, read as the reverse complement.
CCCTATATAGACTTGGGTTTCATTTACACTGCCCTCGGAAACTATGAAAAGGCTCTACCGGAAATGCGCGAGGCACTGCGCGTGCAACCGGATGATGCCACCAACTATGCGAACCTCGGCGGCACATACTCGAACCTGAATCGGCTGGATGAGGCGGAGGCGGCGTACAAGCAGGCAGAGGAACGCAAACTGGATAGCGAGGTCCTGCTTCAATACCGCTACCTGTTGGCTTTTCTGAAAAGCGATACAGCGAAGATGGCGCAGTTGGCCTCCGCAGCCATGGGCAAGCCGGGCGCGGAAGACCTGCTGCTGGCCTCGCAGGCAGACACGGAAGGCTGCTACGGCAGACTGAAGAACGCCCGCGAACTCACCCGTCGGGCGATGGATTCCGCCGAGCACAACGACGCCAAAGAGAGTGCCGCCTCCTATCAGGCCGCAACAGCACTACGCGAAGTGGAAGCGGGAAACCGAGAGCAGGCACGGGCCGACGCGAATGCCGCGTTGAAGCTCGCTCCGGACCATGATGTGCAGGTGGTGACGGCATTAGCCTTGGCGAGGGCAGGGGATACGTCAGGGGCAGAGAAGTTGGCCGCCGAACTCGACAAGAAATACCCACTGGACACTCTGGTGCATAGGAACTGGTTACCCACCATTCGGGCAGCGGTCGCCCTGGAGCGCAAAGACCCGAATAAGGCCGTCGAATTATTGAAAGACTCGAGCGCCATCGAGTTGGGTCAATCTACCAGCGCCCTTACGATATATCTCTGTCCGGCTCATGTCCGTGGAGAAGCCTATCTGATGCTGCACGACGGCAAATCAGCGGCAGCGGAGTTTCAGAAGTTCATCGACCATCGTGGCGTGGTGGCGAACTTTCCGTGGGGCGCTCTCGCCCGCCTGGGTCTGGCTCGCGCCTACGCCATGCAAGGCGACACCGCCAAAGCCAAATCCGCCTACCAGGATTTCCTCACCCTCTGGAAAGACGCCGACCCTGACATTCCGATCCTCATCGCTGCGAAAGCGGAGTACGCGAAGCTACAGTAGTTCTCGCTGAAATTCTGCGCTCAAGTTTTGTCAACTCCTAGTTTGTCGTGCCGGTAAAGTGGCTCCCAGAACTCCATATCTTGGGTTACCCCCCAACCGGACATTTCTTGTCCAACCTCTACAGTGCAAACGCTGGCTCACTGACCGCCTTAAGCTCGAAAAGATCAGGAGGTAGACCAAGAGTCCGGTCTAAATTGCTCTGCGGGCAAGTTTGAATTTTCAGAAACCTGCCAGTCCTATAAGTTCCATACCAGACCGAGCGACAGCCGAGACGGAACCTTTTACGTTAGGAAGGAATTTGTGACGTAACCCTGGTGTGCAAGCCGGGGCAATTCGAGACCACTGAATGCTCCTCCAGGAAAGTTCGTTCGAGCATTAAGCAAATACTGATTCCGTGTAATTTACTTCTCGTCCTCACTCCTTCTCGTCCGATTTCGCTGCATCCGATTTTGCCTTCTGTATTTGCAAGCAGGGGTCGCTCACAACATACACAACGACTTGAAGCCGCTGACCCTAACAATAGGCCTTCTCGTGACGTGCCCCTTCCCTTCTTGGTCTTGGGATAGGCCCGCCTGGGCCGCTCGTTTTGCTTCTAGACGAAACCTAATGCATAAACCCTTGCTAGGACTGCACTCTGCTCCGCCCATTTGAGCAAAATTGTAAAATATGCGACCTAGTTTGTCCTTTTTGTGCAAGCGATTGTCCGGCCGCGTCTGACTGGGATTGGAACACGGTTAGAAATCTTGCTTTTTTTTCAATCTTTCCTCAGTGCACCGGCGGGCGTAACCGGACATCAGCGGACATTTGCGCGCGGGCACTAAGTTATTCAGCTTTATCGCACAACTCCATGATTCTCGGCCAATAATGTGCAGTCATTTCCTCTTGATGCTTGGGTGTCCATCGAATTGAGGAGAACGCAAATCCTGAGTCCCGACATTTGCGGAGGAGAATCGAACGAATGAAAAATGCCGTATGGATTACAATTACGCTGCTGTTCGCAATCATGGCCGTTCCTTCCGCTCAGGCGGATTCTCAGTTTACATATACGTTTTCGGGCACGGCTGCTGATGGCACAAGTGTCTCGGGAACGATCAACTTCACCGCTTCGCCTGACGGCCTCGGCGACGGCGGCTATTCGGTCTCAGCCATCACAAGCGGCTCCCTGACATTGGAGGGCTCGACCCACGCCATATCGGGGGTTACGCCGCTCGACGGTGTTCCGAGCCCGACCTATCCCGGCCTTGATGCCTACTACATCACTCCGGGGTACCATTACTTCAGCTACAACGACATCATATTCCCCGGCACCTCGGATGTGGATGTGCTCTTCTATGCGGGACTGGGCCAGCCAGTTGGTCTTTTCTGCGACGATTCAGTCAGCGAAACGTGCGGCCTCGGCGTGTGGGTCGGACCGGGCTCTGCTCTTCAAAGCCTTTTCCCTGATGGCGGAAACAACCCCTCAGATCACGGATTCGAAGTGTATACGATTACATCGGAGAACGTAGTACCGACACCGGAGCCGAGCTCGATGCTTCTCTTGGCCGTGGCAATGTCCGGTCTTGGTCTGCTGAAGATGGTTACCCGCCGCTAAGTTAGCGAGGAGGGCCAATTTCGCGTCACCTGTTCAAGAAACGTGTAACCCGGTTGTAGTTCTGTTTACGTTTAGCTGCCTTCAGCCGGCATCCGCTTCACGTTGGAGCGACCTTATTTGAAGACACACGATACCGCAAATAATTGGAATGCTGGTGCTCGTCCTTGAAGTTCTGCTGGTAAAAAGTAACGTATACTTTCATCTCATTTGGTAGCCACAAGGAGGTGGCACTCGAGTCTCCGGATCGAAGTATCCTGGACCGGAATTCACAAACTCTGCCAGTCAGATATCATCGTGAATTACTTTGGTCCTGACGGCTCTAAGTGGTGTCCCAGGCCAACCGCGCGACGCCCAAGAGATTCGCATCGCTTCCCATTCGGCTCGTTATGACGCGCACCTGCTTACCGGAAATGGGCTGCGCGCGTTCCTTCATACTTTTCTTGAGGGCATCGATAAATAACTCGCTCGACTTCGCTAATCCGCCGCTAATCAGAATGATCTCCGGGTCAAACAGACTGACCAGATTGGCTACTCCATAGCCCAGCAAGCGGCCCGCTTCCAGATAGACCTCAATCGAAGTGATGTCTCCGCGCCGAGCCGCTTCCGCCACTTCGCAGGCATTTATCTTCTCCACCGGAATTTCTTCGAGAAGTCCTCCCCTACCCTTGGCGATTTCCCGTTTCGCGGCGCGCGCAATCGCCGGACCTGCCGTCAATGATTCCAACTGCCCCAGCCGCTGCCCCTCCGGACCATGCTCATCCGTCACTACCATCCATCCCGCGCAACCGGACAATTCATGCGCTCCGCGCACCAACCTGCCACCGCTGAGGATCCCCGCGCCAACTCCCGTCCCCAGCATCAGAACGATTACGTCACTTTCTCCGCGCGCGGCGCCCCGCCAAGTTTCCCCGAGCACCGCGGCGTTCCGGTCGCTTTCGATGACTACGGGAACACACAAGGCGAGCTTCAGCTTCCGCGCGAGCGCCATGTTCTTCCAGCCAGGCAGGTTCGGCGCCCACACCGTTCCGTTGCGCCGCACCAGTCCCGGAACTGCAACTCCTGTGGCCAGAATTCGCTCTTTGCTCTTCTTCCGGCCGGCCCATTCCTTCGCCAATTGCACAATCTGCCGGATGGGCGCGAACGCGCTGCTCCTATCTACGTCTACACTTTCCCGGCGCAGCACGTTCCCTTTGCGGTCCACGAGAGCTGCAGCCAGCTTTGTCCCGCCTAAATCGATCGCCAATACGCAGTTCACTGCCATCCGACCTTTCACTTTCCTAGGAATTCTCGAGCCGATGGTGCGTCGACAGAATCCGCCACGCGAGTAGGCAGATGCCGGCGGCCCCGGCCAGAGGCACGATCATTCCAAACCGCACGCCGAGAGATTGTGAAATTTGGCCCACTGCCCAGGGAAACGACATTCCGCCCAAAAGTGCAATCGCGAAGAGCAAACCAAAGACCGAGCCGGCCATTTTGCGGTACTTGTCTCCGGCAATAGCCAGCGCGGTAGGAAACACGCCCGCATACGACAACCCGATTATGAGAACTCCGGCAACCAGGATCGCTTCTGAACGGTTGGTGAGCAACATTGCTGCGCCGACGAACGCGCCAATACCACTTGCCAGCACCATTTTTTCCTTGCCGACGAACTTCAGCAAGCGTGCCACAACCAACCGGCCAGCCATCAACGCCGCCCAGTATGCTGCAAGGATTAACGTTGCCGTGCGGGCCCCCAATGCTGTCTCGCCAACGTAGGTCGAGGTCCAACCGCTGATGCTCGCTTCATTTCCGGACTGGCAGAACAGTAATAATCCAAGGATCAGCACCCCGGGATAGCGAGCCACCCGCAGTGTGTCGCTCCAGGAAAAGCTCTGCGCCGCACTCGCCGATGGAAATTTCATCACCAGAAACAACACAGCGCACACTGCCGCCAGGCCCGCACAGAATGATAGTTGAGAAGCGATCGGGAGATGCCCCGCAATGACGGCCGCTAGCAGCGGAATGCACAGCGCCCCGATCCCATAGAAAATTCCCAGCAAGTTCAACATCGAACCACGCTTCTCACCAAACAGGTCGGAGACCAGCACGTTGGTCGAGGTGTTCAGACCGCCACCGCCCAATCCCAGCGGCATCGCCGATAGTGCCGCCCCACCGAAGGAATGTGCGTGGGCGAAGCCGGCCATGCCCGCTCCGACCAGAAGTGAGGAAACCACCAGGATCATTTTGTTCCCGATCGCGTCGATCAGAGGCCCGGCAACCAGCGTGGCCAGGAATATACCCAAGAAAAGCAGCAGGAACAGGTTGCCCTGTTGCCCGAGATCGATCTGTAACCGCGAACGCATGTCCGGCAAGCCGAATAGCGTTCCAAGCACAGCCATTACGATGCCGAATACGAATATTCCTGTCGCCGCGCCACTGAACAACATTCCCCGCCGGATGGTGTCCGCCACAGTTCACCTTCTCAACCGGCGTTCATACTCCTCGTACACCCGGTTGGTATTGTCGGCGGGAATTCCTTGCACGTTCGGGGAAACGAACACCGGAGGGGTATGCCCTTTAGCCCGCAAATTGGCTGCCACCTGGGCAATGATGGCCATCGCGATGGTGACGAAAGCGACGGTCGAGCCCGCTGCTACCGGCGCCTTCCAGCCGTCGATGGCAACGAGTGCATCTTCGGCGGGTGTGCAATTGTCGATCACGATGTCGGCACAGTCTGCCAACTTCTTTCCCGATGAGTGCACCGCCTCACGCTTGCGATAATTGTCCATCGAGGTCACCGCGATCGTTGTCAAACCGCGTTTCTTGGCTTCCAGGAGAACTTCAATTCCCACCGCGTTCAAGCCGCCATGGGAAAACACCAGCATGACGTCGCCTTTGCGGATCGGCTCATTCTCAAATAACACTTGAGCATATCCTTCTCGGCGTTCGAGCCACAGGAGACCTTTCGCGCCTCCGCTGCCGATCACGTTTGTCCACATCAACCGCATGTCCATCAGGGGCCGGAAACCCGGAAACGCTCCGTATCGCGGAAACATGTCCTGAACCGGCAACACGGAATGCCCGCTCCCGAACATGTGCACCAAGCCACCATCGGCAATCGTTTCTGCCATCGCCACAGCAGCTCTTTCAATATTTTCGAGCTGTGTTTCCCAAATCTTCCCCATAACCCCGCTAATTCGTTTCTGATACGCAGTCGCACTCACAGTTTGCCTCCAGTAAGTCTATGGACGTCCCTCAATAATCGATCCGGTAAATCCGCACAGACTGCGCCGGAATTTCCGTTTTCACCGCAAACTTTTTTCCCGTCGGTAGAGGATGCTCTGGTGTTCCAATCGCCTGGATTTTTGTGGCCAGTCTCGGCAACTCCTGGCTGAACTCCACTTCAGCCGTCTTGTCGCCGTGATTGAAGAAGAACACGAATCTGCCCTTCTCCGCGTCCAGCTCCCGCAACTCGACCAAGGCCGGCGCTTTCAGCTCTGGTTCTGTCAATCCCGCCCATCTCGTCAGAATCGCTCCCAGAGGATGCATGGCCACCGGCTTGGCTTCATTCTGTTGCCCGGCGAAGGTGCCCAGCAGGATCGCGCTACCTTTTCCAAACCGATGCTCGAACGCCGCCGCTGATCCGTCTGCGAATTTCGCTACTATTCTGGCCTGCTCATCCAGTACCGCGAAATGCTCCGTAAAGTTCGCTCCGACAAACTGCAAATCACCCCATCGCACATCGACTTCCCTGCCCGGATCAATCGAACTCTCACGGACGCCAAACATCTCTGTCCATCCGAACCCCGGAATCGCACCCTCGGCGTGCCCGTCTTCGTTGACCCAACCCGGTCGCGCTTCTACGAATAAATGGCCGCCCTTCTCGACGTAGGCCTTCAGGGCGGCAGCTTCTTGGTTTGTCATCATCAATGGATAAGGCAGCAGGATTAGTTTGTAGCTCTGCAAATCGCGACCCGCCAGCTCGCGTGAGCTAAGGACTTCGACGGGAAGATGCCGCTCGAAGAACATGCGGTGGTATCCGGCAAGAGCCTTGTGCATGGCAGTGCGGGTGTCTTCTTCGTCGTAGCCTCCGAGCAGCGGCACGAGCGGGCTGAAGACAATCGCCGCTTCCGCCTGTCTTGGCTTTGCCTGCAAGAGCAAATCCGCATTCGCCTCGATATTCTTTGCCGCGTCCCCTGCATGACGGCTGCGGTCAGTCACCGTGCCGTCCAATTGAATCATGCCGTACCCGCCGCTCTCATATCCGGCGTTCATAGGATAAAACGCATAGTAATTGACGGCCCGGGCGCCGCGCGCCACCATACCCCAGGTCCACATCTCCAGATCACTGCCGGTCACCTCGGATCCGATGGTGGTGCCATGCACGCCGAAACCGCTCTGCAACTCTCCCACATAGAATCCACGGCCCCCGGTCATAGACGCCGTCAAATCCATGGCGAGCACCCGGCGATTCAGTTTCCAGTTATGCTCGGGGGCCGTCAGCTTGGGATAAAAGCTTGTTCCGAAATAATCGACCGAATCTTTCATCAGGAAATCGTCTGCTGGGTCGTAGGGGTCTGCAAGGGTGCGAACCAGGGGTGAAGGATTCGGTGCATGGCTGGTGGTAACGTGCGTCCGATCGATTGCCTTCACGGCGTCGTTCCGGAGCTTCAGGTCTTCCGCCAGCTTGTAGCCGTAATATACGCGCCAGTCCATAAAGTCCGTGTAGGTCAGAATGGTGCCATAACGCGGTGGTTCCACCTGCTGCCAGCTGGTGAACGTGCGGTGCCAGGCCAAATTCAGCTTCTCCAGGGTGCCGTACTTCGTCTCGAGCCATTCTCTGAACCGTTCGATGCTGGCCGGGCAATAGCAGAACATGGGTTCGGACTTGTAGCCCACCCTCGCCCAGTTCAACGCAGCCGGCTCACTCCACAGGTCCCATCCAAAAAATGCCGCGCTCTTTTCCGTGTGCCGCGCCGTCTCCTGAAAGAACGCCAGCACCGCTTTCCGAACATTCTTGTTGTCGAAGCAGAATCCCGGCGCCGCCTGGGATGGAATCGGTTGTCCATCCTGGGCTGCGTACCGTCCGTCCGGGTATTTCGCACCGACCCATTCCGGTGCCGAATCAACATAGACCTGCACGATCACTTTCAATCCGGTTTCATCGGCCAAGCGCAACAGCAGATCCAGGTTCTCGAGGTGATATTCCCCCTCGCGCGGCTCTCCGACGTTCCATTCGACCCAGGTGCGAACGGTGTTGAAACCCAGGCTTTTGATTTTCAACAAATCCTCTTTCCACGCCCGGGCCGAATCCTGGTTGATTGGCTCGAGCATCGGGGCCCGCGCCTTTCCTCCGCTATACCAAACAGCCACGGGGAAAAAGTCCGCACCAATTTGCGCTGCCGTTGTTGCCGGGGGAGCCGGCGCACCCTGTAGTGCTCCGGAAGAAACTGCAGCCACCGTGATACCCACACAGAATAGAGCCCACACCATTTTCCAATTCATTGCTAGACCTGCCCGCTGCTTCTTTGTCTCTGAGCCTTTCCCGCAACTGAAACGAAATCCCATGGAGTTAGACTCCCCTTTTTGAATCGCAACCTGCGCTTTATGGCCGTAACATTTCATCGATGCGGATGAATTCATAGCCGCGCGCTCGCAGCTCACGGATCAGCGGTTCTAGTAATCGATACATCTTGTCTTTACGGTCTGCACCAAGGTGAATGAGCAGAATGTACCCATTTAGACCGTGGGGATCTTTCCGTTCGTAGGAGAGAATACCCTCGAGGATGGCCTCGGAAGAAATGAATTTGGGATCGCTCTCGGGCATGTAATCGCGGTTGGAACCGCTGCCTGGAGAGAAATTGAATAATTGAACGCCCAGTTCTTGCGCCCATTTGACCTGATCAGCATTGAACCATTCATAGGGTGGAATGAAAAGCACCGGGCCGGAGGAAAGCGCGCCAAAGTGCTTCAAGTCGGCAATGTTCTTCTTGAGATCGTTGGTGAATTCGGTGTGGCTGATCAGCGATTTTTCCCTGTCGTCCCAAGGACAATAAAGCGGATGCTGGTCGGAATGCGGCCCCACATAATGCCCTTCCTGGACGGCCCGTTCCATGAGCCGGCGGCGGTCGGCTTGACCGAGGAAGGCTCCGGTGACGAAGATGCCGGCCTTGATCTGCAGCTTGGCCAGAGTGTCCAGCACCGGGCCGGTGCCCTCGCCGAAGTCTCCGCCGGTGAAGATGAGTGAAATTCTCTTCTGCAGCAGGTCGCCGCGGACAACCGCGCCATGATCGAGTGTAAAGTGATCGGAAATTTCAGCCGCGTAACGTTCGTTGGTCGTCCGAGAGGCCCATAGCACCGGGATCCAACATAAAACTGCCAGAGCAGCCGAGCAGGTGGTTTTCACAGACACATTGTACGCCAGCCCTCGGCCGTGAAGCGGCGAAGGACGTTTCCGTCTCGTCAGCCAGCCCAGGCGACTACGGCTTTCACAGTTGCTGCCCTGAAATTCGCCCCCAACTTGGATTGCGGAACTTCGCGAGCGACACTCCTTTCACAGCGAAGTGGCCGAGGCCATGCCTGCCGGACTATTTCCTTTTTACCGGTGGCGACGTAAGCTGGCTTGGAAAGGTATTTCCGATGCCTGGCAAATACAACTTGGTGATCAACGGGCAATCTGTTTCTGTCGACGCGAATCCCGGCAGCAGTTTGTTGAGTGTTCTGCGCGAACAACTGGACTTGACCGGCACCAAGTATGGTTGCGGAGAGGGACAGTGCGGCGCCTGCACAGTGCTTGTCGACGGGCAAGCTCGCCGTTCCTGCAGTACGTCGGTTTCTGCTGTCTCTGGCAAATCCATTCTCACCATCGAAGGTCTCGCCAAGGGCAATCAGCTGCATCCCGTGCAGCAGGCGTTTTTGGATGCAGGTGCAATGCAGTGCGCGTATTGCACTTCCGGAATGATCATGTCCGCCGTTTCTTTGCTGAACCGGCTTCCGAATCCTTCAGAGTCCGACATCCTGCAATACATGCAAGGCAACATCTGCCGCTGCGGAACGTATCCGAGGATCATCGATGCAATTCGGCGGGCTAGCGTCACCGGCAAGGAGCCGCGCTCATGACCCGTAAAACGGGCCTCCCGGCGCCGCTCGAGCCGGAACGCTACGAACTGCACCCGGCGGTTTCCGTTATTTTTGAAACCGATCGCCGCGATTTCTTCAAATTCTTGGGCGCTGGCATTTTCATTGTCTGCGCGACCTCCGAGGCAGTTGCACTGCAAGAGTCCGGCGCGGCGCGGCGCAACAGCGAAGACAATCTTCCCCAGGAAATCGATGCGTGGCTGCACATCGGAGAGAAGGGCGATGTCACGGCCTTCACCGGAAAGGTCGAGGTCGGCCAGAACATTCGCACCTCCCTGTCCCAGGCCATAGCCGAAGAGCTTCACGTGCCCCTTGGGTCGGTTCAACTGATCATGGGGGACACACGACTTGTGCCTTTCGACATGGGCACCTTCGGTAGTCGCACCACACCGATCATGAATTTGCAGTTACGCCGCGTATCTGCCGCCGCTCGCGAAGCGCTGATCGCACTCGCCGCCAAGCAGTGGAACACGGATCCGGCGCACCTGACCGCCGTGGACGGGAAGGTTGTCGACTCGCAATCGGACCGCTCTGCCAATTACTCCGCCCTGGTCAAAGGGCAGCAGATCAGAAAGCTTCTTCCCGCAGCGGATCCCCTTATTCCCCCGGCAAACTGGAGGATCGCCGGGCAATCGGCCGTTAAAGTCGATGGCCGTGACTTTGTGACCGGCGCGCACCGCTACCCTTCCGATTACAAGCTACCGGGCATGTTGTATGGAAAGGTCGTCCGGCCGCCGTCGTTCGGGGCGACACTGCTCTCTGCCGACACGCAGGGTGCGGAGCGAATGCCGGGAGTAACGGTGGTCCGTGATGGCGACTTCCTAGCGGTTGCCGCGCCCACCTCCGATCTCGCGGTCTCCGCAGCGGCATCGATTCGCCCGGAATGGAAATCCCAACCGCAGCCATCCGGCAAGGAGCTATTCGAGTACCTGAAGCAAAACGCACTTCCGCGGGAAGAACGAGATAATGATTTACGATACGAAACAGGAAATGTGGACAAGGTTTTCTCGGCCGCCGGACGGCGACTGACCTCAAGGTTTGAAATCCAGTACATCGCCCACGCACCTCTCGAGCCGCGGGCCGCGCTCGCCGAGTGGCAGGGCGATCAATTGACGGTGTGGACCGGTACGCAGTGCCCTTTCGGGGTGCGCAACGAACTAGCGACCGCCTTCCATCTCCCGGAGGAACAGGTGCGGGTGCTGATGCCGGATACGGGATCCGGTTACGGCGGGAAGCATACGGGTGATGCTGCTCTTGAAGCGGCCCGATTGGCCCGCTCTGCCCGGCGGCCGGTGAAGCTGGTCTGGACGCGCGAAGAAGAGTTCACCTGGGCCTATTTCCGACCCGCGGGAGTGATCGAGGTGGGCAGCGCTGTTGATCCCGACGGAAAGATCACCGCCTGGGAATTTCATAATTACAATTCCGGGACTGCTGGGTTTAGGACCTACTATGACATTGCCAATCAACGGATTGAGTTTCATTCCGTAAAGTCACCGCTGCGACAGGGCTCCTACCGCGGGCTCGCGGCGACGGCGAATCATTTTGCACGCGAAGTTCACATGGATGAGATCGCGCGGTCCCTGAACATGGACCCGCTGGAGTTTCGCCTGAAGAACCTGAAAGAGGAACGATTGCGGGCGGTCTTTGAACAAGGCGGCAAGCAATTCGGGTGGAACACGCCACGGGAGAAGAATCGCGGGTTTGGCGTCGGCGGCGGATACGAAAAACTGGGTTACGTCGCCACTTTCGTGGAGGTCAGCCAGAAACCCGGGACTGGCGACCTCAGGATCGAGCGCGTGCTCACCGCATTTGAATGCGGCGCGGTGGTCAACCCGGACGGACTCCGCAATCAGATCGTGGGCGCCAACATCATGGGGATCGGCGGCGCGATCTTTGAAGAAATCAAGTTTGCAAGCGGGCACATCCTGAATAATACGTTTTCCCAGTATCGAGTGCCGAGGTTCAGAGACGTTCCGCCGATGGAAGTGCTGCTGATCGACCGCAAGGATCTTCCTTCCGTTGGAGCCGGAGAGGCTCCGATTGTTGGCATCGCGCCGGCGATTGCGAACGCTATCTTCGAGGTAAGCGGAGTTCGGTTGCGCGCCTTGCCGATGGGACCTCTGCTTGCCTCACAGGGATTGAAAATTTCCTGACCCGGAAGCCGCTCATCGTTCAATACGCGCGCCGGAGCCCTTCATGACTTTTAGGACTTCCTCCAGAGTAACCATGCTGGTGTCTCCCGGGGTGGTCATTGCCAGGGCGCCGTGGGCCGCGCCGCATTCGACAGCCCACTTGGCATCCTTGCCCGCGAGGAATCCATAGATCAGGCCGGAAGCGAAGGAGTCGCCGCCACCCACACGATCGAGGATTTCCAGATCGACCCTCTCCGGGGCCTGATGAAACTCTCCCCGGTAATAGCAGATGGCACTCCAGTCGTTGAGCGTGGCCGTTTTTGCCTTCCTGAGGGTCGTCGCGACGATCTGGAACGGAAACTCCTGTACTACCTTTTGGATCATGGTCTTGAAGCCATCGACCTCCAAGTGGGTGAGGTGCTGATCCGTGCCGGGGACCTCAAATCCGAGCGCGGCGGAAAAATCCTCCTCGTTGCCAAGCATGACGTCCACGTAGGGAGCAAGCTTTCGATTTACTTCCTGCGCGCGTTTCTTCCCGCCGTTGGCTTTCCAGAGAGAGTCGCGGTAATTCAAGTCGTAGGAGACCACAGCGCCGTGTTTACGCGCACATTGCATGGCCTCCATGGCTACTTCCGGGGTTGAGTCAGACAAGGCGCAGAAAATTCCGCCGGTATGGAACCAGCGGGCCCCCAATGAGCCGAAGATGTGCTCCCAGTCGATCTCGCCGGTTCTCAATTGTGAAGCTGCCGTATGGCCGCGGTCGGAACAGCCGAGCGCTGCGCGCACGCCGAATCCCCGTTCCGTGAAATTCAGGCCATTGCGGACAGTGCGGCCAACGCCGTCATAGGGAATCCAGCGCACCAGGGATTGGTCGACACCGCCCTGATAAAGGAGGTCTTGCAACAGGCGGCCAACGGGATTATCGGCGAATGCGGTAACAATGGCCGTATCCAGGCCAAAACAGCGTTTCAGGCCGCGCGCGACGTTGTATTCACCACCGCCTTCATAAACCTCAAAACTGCGTGCGGTCCAAATGCGTTTCTGGCCGGGGTCCAGCCGCAGCATCACTTCGCCGAGGCTAATCAGATCCCAGCGGCATTTCTCTTTTGCTCGTAGGTTCAGGGTCATTTTCTTGCCTCTTCAGAAAGAATTGCCGGTAACCTTCGAAGGCGGCTCTTTTTTGGCGGATGCTTCGACGCGTTGCAGGATTTTCTGCAGCTCACCCTTCGAAAGATATTGTCCATTCAGAATGACGGCCGTGACCTTCTGGGTGTTCCGGATGTCCTCGAGCGGGTTGCCGTCAAGGAATACCAGGTCTGCGAGTTTCCCGACCTCGATGGTACCGATCTGGTCTTCCATCTGGAAGAAGCGCGCGGGATTCAGCGTGGCGGTCTGCAAGGCCTCGAGTGGAGTGAAACCGGCCGTCACGAATCGCTGCAATTCTTCGTGGAGGCTGAACCCGGGGAAGACGTAGACACCCGGAGGCGTATCCGTGCCAGCCAGGAAGGGCACACCGGCTTTATGGAGGAGTTGAACCACTTCTAACTCTTTGTCGATGAATTTCCTGCGCGTTTCGATATCCTCGGTTGCAAACTCGGACTTCACTTGCTCGGCAAATTTCCGCCAGGTCGCATCTTTCCAATAGTCCGGAACATACTTTGCCCGAGAATCCTTGCTGAAATCGGTGACGTCGATCAAACGGCCGCCGCGCTCCCAGACCAGGGTCGGGCACTGCCAGGTTTGATTCTTGGCCAGAAGCTTGGCCAGAGCCGCGGCGCGGTCGGGATCATAAGTGGAAAGGAATTTAGCCTCTGTTTTGTCCCCCTCAAGGAAAGCACTCTCAAGGGAAGAGCTCCCCTCAAAAATGCCGATGAGATGCTCAAAACTGTGCATCCCGGCGTTGGACATATCGCTGGCGCGCACGGAATCCGGTACATGCCCTGCAAAGGGGATTTCCTGTTTGCGAGCCTCGTCGGCGATGGCCAGGGCGGCATCGCCCGGAAGCAGCGATTGCAGTTTGATGAAGTCAGCGCCGCTGTGCTTCAGCTGGTCAACGGCGCGGCGGCCCTCGTCGGGAGTCGAGATGGCAATGGAACTCGGGAAACGCGGCTTAGGGCCGTCGAGCATCGGACCGGAGGTCATGATGCGCGGTCCAAGCAGGCGCCCACCCTCGATGTCGTCGCGCCAGGAGGCAATGGTTTCCAGTTCGCTGCCCATGTCCCGCACCCCGGTCACGCCATTGGCGACAAAGAGAGGTAGTGAGATTTCCTGAGCCCGGGGAAACCAGTCGCCGAATACCAGGTGTACGTGCATATCCCACAAACCGGGAATGAGGAACGCGCCTCTGCCGTTAAGAACCGTGGGAGCATTGCGTGGATAGCGAGTGTCCTTGCGCGAACCCACCGCGCGAATGCGGTTTTTTTCGATGACCACGACCTGGTCAGGGTGAATTTCACCCGTGCGAACGTCAACGATGTTCACGTCGGTGATGACGATCGTATCCTGCAGCGACCAGTATTGGGCGGTTACCGGTTTTGCGGCCAGCAGGTGAAAAAGGAGGATGGGCGCAAGCAGAAGGAGAAATCGGAGGCTGGATCTCATGAGCTGGATTGTATCGAGGAAAACGCCCCGAAACGAGACAGGTTCGTGCCCTGAGCACGAAAGGTACCGGGGTCGCCGGGCGCCCTCTGCCCTTTTCTAAATCGATTGAAAGGTGATAGGCTCCCACCAATCGCTCCCCGTGGGGCGAGACGTCCGGCGTCCTTCCCGCAGCGGGCTCCCGGCATTGGGAAAAATTAGAGTTTCCGACGAGATAGAGGGGGTAGTGATGAGATCTCTACGAGTGTTTGCAGCTACCTGCGCGATGGCGCTGGGCGTGCTTTCGCTTTCTATACTAGTTTCACCAGCCAACGCGCAGACTACATCAGACAGCACTACGCTCACGAAGCGACTGGTCGGGGATTACGGCTATTGGAGCAGGACCCAGGTTCCTCCCTACAGTTCCGAACAGATTCCATTCCAGAAGTTGACGCATATCAACCATGCGGGCGTGAGCTTTGATGCCAGCGGCAATCTCATTGTTCCTTCGGGGTTCCTTGAGAAGGCACTCCTCGACAAGGCCCACAATCACGGTGTCAAGGTGATGCTGCTTCTCGGCGGCGACTTCACCGGCATGGAGGGAACCACAGGTGGGCTCGGTGCTTTCTTGAAGAACCTTCAGGCTTTCATAGACGAATACGGGTATGACGGCGTGGACATCGATTGGGAATATCCTGCAAGTACCGAGGATGCCGCGTTCTTCCACAGCATGCTGCTCGGGCTGCGCTCGATTCTGCCTTGCCCTCAATATATTATCTCTGCGGACGTTGCGCCCTGGGGCGGCAGTGGCTACGACTTCCCGGACACGAAATACCTGGTGGATTATTTCAATATCATGACGTACGACTGCGCAGGCCCGTGGACTGACTCTGCGCAGCTCAACTCCGCGATCTTCCCTGATCCGAACAATCCTGAGCCGTGGAATTGCGAGCCGGGAGGAAGTGTGAAGGAAGCGATCGACATTTACGAGGGATTGCACATCCCCAAAGCCGAGCTGAACATCGGTACTCCGTTTTACGGCTACGTCTATCACCAGGCGAACGCGCTCTGGGGTTACTGCCCGAACGAGGATTGCTCGAACTCAGTTGATTACGAGAATTACGGTACCTTTTTCAAGCAGCGCATCAACGCGATGGGCTGGCGGACCTACTATGATCCTTATTCGCTCGTGCCCTACATGCTGAAGGCGGACGGCGGGGAAGGATTCATCACCTATGATGATCCCTCATCGACCTTCTATCGCGTATGGTATACGGACTGGGCGCGGGGGCTCGGAGGTACGTTCATCTGGGAACTGGACGCCGACTACGACGGGACCACACAGGATTTGCTGGACGCGACTTATAACGCGAGCCTGCCTCAGACGCCGTGAGGTGACCCGGGACCCATTGGGCGCCCGGCCATTCCGCACTGCGGCCGGGTAGAACAGCACCAAAAAGCAGGCCAAGTCTCCGGTCCGCATGCTGCGCACCGGAGATTTTGATTTTTTGGGTCAAGACAGGAAGAGATCAGAGTTTGAGATGCAGGAAAACAGTGCCGTAGCCGCCGATGGTGACGGAAAGTTTGGAGGCGGGAGTTATGCCCGCGGCTGTCGGACCAGTGCTGGCATTGGTATTGGCATCTAGCGTCGTTTGGGAAACGGAAGAGTAGTTACCGAGGGCGGATACATCGATGATGACCGTCCGAGGGGCCCCCGTCCCGTTGTTGTCGGAGGCGGACTGGACCGCATGGTCGGAAATCATGACAACAAAGGTGCCGTCCGGATTTTTTGTGGCGAGCGTTTCCACGGCGGAACTCTCCGTTGCAGCCAGGGAAAGGATCGCGGGAGAAGAGGCGGCTGTCACAGGGAAAAGCTGGCCGAGAGTGTAATCCACCCAATAGGAAAGGTATTTGTTCCCGGAAGTGTAATCGACCTCGGAGTACTGAGCGTCGGCACCATAGTCCCAATGGTAAAGCGCCTGATTCCCCGCCTTGCCAAGTTGAGAAAAGACATATGGACGCCAAGCGGCGAAGAAGGGGCTGGTTCCGCGCCTGTCGAGCACGTATTTCTGACCGGGGTTGCAAGTGCTATTGCCGTTCGCATCCGCATAATCGGCGTTTACGTTATTCTCGGTGACCCAGACAGGAACGCTGGCAAGATCCGGACGCGTGGCAAATTGCTGGCGGAAGTACTGAACATCTGCGACGAAACCCGGAATGGTCGAGAGAACTTGCGTGTCGGTATCGGTCTGATCGCAACTGGAATAGAAATGGGTGGAAGCGACATTGACTTGCGCGCTGACACCGCCGGCGTTGGTCGGGGCGACGAAGGCCGGGAGATTGTTGCGGGGGTCACCCTGCTCATAATCGTAGTCGGACAGCTCCAGCGCGGAAAATTTAATGGTGGGATCGACGGCCAGCATGGCTGGCACAACCGTGTCATAAAGCTGAACATATTGAGCGGGAGAGAGGCCATTGATGTTGTATTCGTTGAAAATGCCCCACCAGGTGATAGGGTGAGGGCTCGGTGAGACGAACAGCTGGCCACCCCAGCGGAAACCGCCGGTATTGTAGTAGCGGACCAGGTTAGCCGCGTAGGACGCAAATGTCTGCAAATTGGCGTCGTTGAAGATCAGATGGCCGTTCGCGTCCAGCAGGCCAGGAAGGTTCGGAGCTACGGCGACCTGGAATTCTGGACTGTTATCCGTAACCGAGAGAACCGGCTGAACGATAGCGTCCAGTTCCGTGAAATCCCAATCCGCAGCCGCTTGGGGGTTGGAGTCCGCTTTCCACGGAATGGCCTGAGAAATGCCCTGGATGCGAATATGTTGCGGGCCCAAAGAGCTGAGTTGCGCTGGTTCAATGCCGGGATGAAGCTGAAAGAACGTATAGTCCCACTCCGCAGGTTGAAAGGAAGTGGACATGAATTGCTGCCATTGGCCGTTGATGCCGAGAGAGGCGTCGGTCGAATTGGAGACCACGGCAGAAACAGCGACAACCAAGGTGAGAGGTTGCGTCACGGAGGTGTCGCCGGAAGCAGCGGCAACGGTGAGGGAATAACTGCCCGAAGGAGCGGCCGGAGAAGCCACCAACGTCAAAGTGGCGTGACCTGTGGCGTCGATCGAGCTGAACTGCGGTGAGATTCCTGCCGGAAGCCCAGTGAGACTCAGGTTCACGGAGGAACTTGCGCCGGAGATCACGATGCTGTCCTGGCCGGGAGTTCCATCTTGCGGAGCGAGGATCATGGTAGAGCCAAGTGTCAGGCTCAGTGGACCTGCCGCAGAATTACCCGAACCGCCCCCGCAGGCAACCAGGGCAAGGGTAAGAAGCACTAGGGTCAGGGCGTTCGAGGTTCGGGCTATGGCGGGCACTGGGCTTCCTCCTATGGCCGGAGCGAGCCGTCCGCGGAAAGACCTAAACAGAGTAAACGAAATATAGGGTCTACCAAAAGGACCCTTCGGGCAGGGATTGCCGTTCCGTATAGATAACCAGTAGATTATCATGCGCCGGGACCCCGCACAGGAAGGACGGGGAGTCTCCCAGCCGTTGCAGGCCGCGGCCAGGACCTCACGCGGAACAGCACAGGAAGCGATCGAAGGGACGGAATCCGGCGGCCGGAAGCCACCCCTGACGACGGCTTAACCATCTTAGAAAGAATAGTTTACGGGATGTGGAACAAAGCAGGATCGCGATCTGTGAGCGAGTCGTTCGACAGCGGTGGGTTGAATTCCAGCGAAGTTCTGGCTACCCTCTTTGAGTCGGATAGAAAAGGCATCCTCCGACCAGCAGCCCGGCAAGGTCTTCCTCGAATGTCGTGAGGACGAGCAGCGCAGCAACCGGATGCACCGGAAACAGGTCGTTCGGCATCAAGAGATGGTGTTGTAGATTCGCGACAGCACACTTATAAAGGTAGCGAGAAGGACACACACCGCCCCGCCGGCCCTTCCGCCGGAAGAAACTAAGGTTACAAAGGAATACATGGCACGATCACTGGTTATCGTCGAGTCGCCTGCAAAGGCGAAGACGATCAATAAATATTTGGGCAAGAACTACATGGTCAAAGCATCCATTGGCCATGTCATGGATTTGCCGACGAAGACGATCGGCATCCGCCTGCCGATCGACGAAGACGAGATCAACAAAAAGAAAAAGAAGAAAAAGGGCAAGAAGGGCGCCAAGAACTCCGCCGCAAAACCGCCGTTGAAGCCGATTTACCTCGATGACCCCAAAATCTTCGAACCGACGCTGCAGATCATACCGGGCAAGGGCAAGGTCATCAACGACCTGCGGAAAGCGGCAAGCACGGCCGACGCCGTATACCTGGCAGGCGACCCGGACCGCGAAGGCGAGGCTATTTCCGCCCATCTGGCCATGGTGTTGTCCAAGCCCGCAAAGTACCTGATCCCCGAGGAAGACGAGCCGAAAAACGGCAAGGGCAACGGGGCCGATGCAGAAAAAGCCGCCGAAGCCGCCGACAAGAAGGGTGCCAAGGGCAAGGCCACGAAGAAGGCCGCGGAAAAGGACCGCATCGAGATCGAGCCGATTGATCCGAAGAAGATTTTCCGCGTTACGTTCAACGAAATTACGCCCAAGGCGATTCGGGCGGCATTTGAGAAGCCGCGCCAGGTGGATACCCAGCTGGTGGACGCCCAGCAGGCACGCCGCGTGCTGGACCGCATCGTGGGCTATAAGATTTCGCCCCTGCTCTGGGACAAGGTCCGGCGGGGATTGAGTGCCGGCCGTGTACAGACTGTCGCGCTGCGCCTGATTGTAGAGCGGGAACAAGAGATTCGCGCCTTTGTGCCGCAGGAATACTGGACGATCCACGCGATGCTGGACGCCGGGGAACCGCCGCTCTTTGAGGCCAAGCTCAGCAAGAAGAATGGCGAAGACATTGAAGTGAAAAACCAGTCCGCGGCCGAAGAAGTTGTGAAGGCAGTGAGCAAGGCAAAGTGGCAGGTGGCGAACGTGACGCTGAAGGAAAAGCGCCGCAATCCGCCACCGCCTTTCACAACCTCAAAACTGCAACAGGCAGCCTACAACCGCTTGCGGTACACCGCCAAGCGGACCATGGCGCTGGCTCAGCGCCTCTATGAGGGCGTGGAATTGGGCGAAGAGGGTTCCGTGGCGCTGATCACCTATATGCGCACCGATTCCGTGCAGGTCTCCAATGATGCACTCGAGCAGGTGCGCGAACTGATCCCGGCGAGATTTGGCAGCGATTACCTGCCCGAGAAACCGAATTTCTATAAGTCGAAGAAAGACGCGCAGGGCGCGCACGAAGCAATTCGTCCGACCGACGTGGCTCGGGCGCCGGAGGACGTGCGGAAATACCTCGAAGACGACGTATTCAAACTTTATCAGTTGATCTGGCAGAGGTTTGTCGCCTCACAGATGCTGCCCGCGGTGTATGACCAGACCAGCATCGACATCTCGGCCGCGGAGTACACCTTCCGGGCCACCGGTTCGATCATGAAGTTTGACGGTTACCTGAAGGTCTACCAGATTCCCGCGGTGAGTGCCGACCGGGAGGATGACGAAAAGGACGATGAAGGTGAAGGCAAAGCGTTACCGCGGGTGACGGAAGGACAGGTCCTGAAACTCGACTCCATTCGTCCGGATCAACACTTCACCGAGCCGCCGCCACGATACACGGAAGCAACGCTCGTGAAAGAACTCGAAGAGGACGGCATCGGCAGGCCATCTACCTATGCCTCCATTATCTCGACGATTGTCGAACGCGAATACGTCAAGAAAGATCAGGGGCGCTTTACACCGACCATGCTTGGCGAGCGGGTTTGCGTGCTGCTGATCAAGAGTTTTGAAGACGTGTTCGACGTCCGTTTCACGGCTCGCTTGGAAGAAGAACTCGACGAAATCGAGGAAGGCAAGCTGCCGTGGCGCGAATCTGTAAAGGAATTCTGGGAGAAGTTCATTGTGGACCTGGAAAAGGCCGGCGATGAGATGGTTTCCTACAAGGCCGGCATTCCGACCCGCAAGAAGTGTGAGAAGTGCGGCCAGGGCGAACTGCTCGAACGTATCAGCCGTCACGGGTTTTTCCTGGGCTGTTCGCGCTATCCCGAATGCGACTTCATCCAGGATCTTTCCGAAGAAATCCCCGAGGACGCCGAAAACAAGATCGAATATTGCGAGAATTGCGGCAAAGAAATGGCCCTGAAGCGCGGGCGGTTTGGAGCGTTTCTGGCATGTACAGGCTACCCGGATTGCAAAACGACCCGGAGGCTGGTGGCCGGAACGCGTATCGCGCATCAACCGGACGAACCGCTCGACGAAAAATGTCCGCTGGATGGCAACGGGCTAGTCAAGAAACATGGACGCTTCGGCGAATTCATCGGCTGCTCGGGATATCCGAAGTGCAAGTACACTCGCCCGATCACCATGGGAATCAAGTGTCCGAAATGCAATGAAGGCGAGTTTGTGAAACGCGGCAGTATGGGCAAAGGCGGACGCGGGAGATTCCGCGTTTTCTACGGCTGCTCCCGGTATCCGGACTGCGATTTCACAACGCCGAGCATGCCCATCGCCCAGCCGTGCCCGAAGTGCGGCGCGCCGTTTGTGGTCGAAAAGAAGACCAAGATCGGCACGGTATACGCCTGCATCAAGGAAGGCTGCGATTGGGAAAAGCTCGCGCCAGAAGAGGCGCCGGCGAGTGCGGCACAACCCGAAGAGGCACCGGTCGCCGCAAAGCTGTAGCTCGAATCGGCCGCCATCGCATCCAGCCCGGACGACTGTCGGGGTTTCCGGAAAATAGGAAGTGGACGGAAGCGCAACCAGGATCGGAGCGTTTGACTGGATGAAACCCGCCGTCAGCAAATTCCTCGAGTACCTCCGGTCGGTGCGCAATGCCTCACCGCACACGATTACGAATTACGGGAAAGACCTGGAGCAGTTCGTCACTTATCTCGTCCCTCCGGGAAAGTCCGCGCCTGCTTTGGACGGGATCCATCATCAGTTGATCCGCGAGTACGTCGGTTACCTTCACGAACTGGGCCTCGAAAAAAGCTCCATTGCCAGGAAGCTCGCTGCTTTGCGCTCCTTCTTCAAGTATTGCGTGCGGGAAGGCATCCTGAAAGACAATCCGGCGCGTCTGGTGGCCACTCCGAAACTACCAAAACGAATTCCAACGGTTCTTTCCGCGGAGGAGATGAGCGGTTTTCTTGATCAGTTATCCGGAACGCAGAATCGCGCCGTCGGACGCGGCGGCAACAAAAGGGGACGGAAGCTGGCCGCGTCCGCGCCCTCAAACGGACTGCTGCTCGAAGATGGTCTGTCGCTGCGCCGGGATCGCGCGATCTTGGAGTTGCTGTATGCCGCCGGTTTGCGGGTGAGCGAACTGACCGGGCTCAACCTTGTCGATATGGATCAAAAGGATCAGGTCGTGCGGGTCATCGGCAAAGGAAGAAAAGAACGGATCGTGCCCTATGGAGCGAAGGCGGCGGAGGCCTTGAAGCTGTACTGGCCGGAACGCGAAAAATTGCTGCGCGAAAATGAAGGCCAGGAAGGCGGCACTCAGCCCGAAGCGATTTTCCTGAATTATATGGGCCGACGGCTGACGCAGCGGAGCGTCGGGCGAATCGTAAAGAAATATGTCCGGCTGGTGAACATCAATTGGGACTTGCATCCGCACTCCTTGCGGCATGCCTTCGCCACGCACCTGTTAGCCGATGGTGCGGATCTGCGGGCCATTCAAGAGCTGCTGGGTCACCAGTCACTGTCCACAACGCAGAAATACACGCATGCGTCCATCCGCCAGTTAATGGATATTTACGACAAGTCGCACCCCCATGCCTGAACATTGCTAAGCAGTTCCCGGGTAAGTAAAGTGCAAGAATCTTTATTGGGAGTCTTGGAACTGCTGACCGTTATGAAACTGGCCAAAATCGCAGCAATCCTGGCATTCGCCTTGGCATGGTTCACGGTGGCCATGCCCGCGCGCGCGCAAGGCAATTACGAGATTCAGGTATACGGGTCGGACTTGGTCGATCCGGGCCACACCATGCTCGAACTGCACAGCAACTTCACCATCCAGGGATCCACATCCACGAGCGACGGCACCTATCCGACCAATCACCAGTTGCATGAAACGATCGAGATCACTCACGGGTTCAGCGATTGGTTTGAGACTGGATTTTACATTTTCACCTCGTCAAAAAACGGATATGGCGTCGATTGGGTTGGCGACCACATCCGTCCGCGGGTGAGCATTCCGAAAAAGTGGAATTGGCCGGTGGGACTGAGTCTTTCGCAGGAAATCGGGTATCAGCGACGGGTCTATTCCGAAGATACCTGGACCTACGAGCTGCGTCCGATCATCGACAAGCAAGTGGGACGCTGGTATTTCGATTTCAATCCGGCTTTCGACAAATCCATTCACGGCCTGAATGCCAACCAAGGTTTCGTATTTTCACCGAACGTCAAAATCAGTTACGACTTCACGCCGAAGGTGACCGGGGGTATCGAATACTACGGCACACTCGGACCGGTGACCGGTTTTTACCCGGCTCCCCAGCAAGAGCAGCAGATTTTTCCGGCCATCGATCTCAATCTTTCGCCCAAATGGGAAGTGAATTTTGGCTTGGGTGTCGGGGTAACCCGCTCGACAGACCACCTGATCACAAAAATGATTCTGGGGTACCGTTTCGACTTCTAGTTGCGAGCGACTGGATGGCAGCCGATAAGCGGTTCCCGGAGACCCATGGAAACCAACTCTGCGAACATGAACTCGCCGAATTCCACCCTAGTCCCCTCTTCCCAGCCTGCGCTCGGAGATACCAGCAAACGCCTGGTGCCCTGGCTAATCGCAGTGGCGTTTTTCATGGAATCGCTGGACACCACGATCCTGAATACCGCAGTTCCAACCATCGCCACGGCGCTGCACGTGGCTCCCCTGAGCATGAAGTCGGTACTGGCCAGTTACACGCTGAGCCTCGCGGTTTTCATCCCCATCAGCGGGTGGATGGCCGACCGCTTCGGAACGCGCCGTGTGTTCGCCTCCGCCATTGGTATTTTCACGCTGGGATCCTTTTTCTGCGGCATATCGACCAACATCCATGTTTTGGTGGCCTGTCGAATCCTGCAGGGATGCGGCGGAGCGATGATGGTGCCGGTCGGGCGGCTCACCATGGTGAGAGCGTTCGCCAAGTCTGAACTTGTCCGGGCCATGAGTTTCGTGGCCATTCCGGGATTGATTGGACCGATGTTGGGCCCGATCGCGGGGGGCCTGATTGTCGGGTACTTTCACTGGAGGCTGATTTTCTTCGTGAATATCCCGATCGGCCTCGCCGGATTATGGATGGTTTACCTGCACCTGCCGGACTACCGCGAAGAGCACACCGATCCGCTGGATGTGGCCGGGCTGCTGCTGTTCGGTTCGGGAGTTGCGTTGCTTTCCTATGTGCTCGAGGTGTTCGGCGAACATACCCTGAACAGGGGCGAAATACTCGGATTGTTGTCGCTCTCGATCACCCTTCTGGCAGGCTATGGTTTTCACGCGACCAGGACGGCTCATCCCCTGCTGCGATTGACGCTGTTTCGCATTCGCACGTTTCGCGCGGCGGTGAGTGGCAGCTTCCTCACCCGTTTGGGTATTGGAGGCATCCCCTTTCTTTTTCCCCTCTTGTACCAGGTCGGCCTAGGGTTTACGCCGATTCAATCGGGTCTTTTGATGATGCCGCAGGCGATCGCCGCCATGAGCTTGAAGATGGCTATGCCGCGCATCTTGGCGCGCTTCGGATATCGCGCGGTTCTGGTTTCGAATACGCTGATGATCGGCTTGCTGATCCTGCTGTTCTCCACAATCGGAACCGGGACCCCGATATGGTTGATCGTGTTCATCGTGTTCAGCTATGGGTTCTTCACCTCGCTGCAATATACGAGCATGAACACGCTGGTTTACGCCGACGTCACCGAAGAGCAGGCGAGCAGTGCCAGCTCGATTGCCAGCACCATGCAGCAGATGTCCATCAGTTTCGGCGTGGCTTCGGCCTCGCTGGTTACCGCCTTCTTCCTTCCCGATCGATTTCGGTCCAATCCGGCGGAATTTATTCACGGGATTCATCGGGCCTTTTACGTGCTCGGCGGCATGACCCTGCTCTCCACAGTTGTTTTCCGGGAACTGAGAAGCGGGGACGGTGAAGCGGTGAGCCAGGCGAAGGCGCTGCACACCGGATAGGACACCGGCAGAGGGCCCCATTTCCGGCGCGCTTAGGTTCCTCGAAGCTCTTCACGGAGTAGGTGGTAGCGGAGCACCGAGCTTGTGGTTCCCTGCCCCAAGCACCTCGCAGGCGAGATGCCGCTGGTCGAATCACTATCCCAACGGCCAGTGTTTTGAGCAACACACCTGTACCACAGCTGGGCTGCCCCGGCCGGCGATTCCCTCTAACTTGAGATTAGCTGTTTCAGAGATTGCGATACTGCCTGCCAACGCGCTCCAGTTCAGGTAGCGCGACACTTGGGAGAATGAAATGTTAGGGGACCTTAAGCCAAAGTTCATTCGGTTGGCGGTCTGCCCATTGCTTGCCATGGTATTGGCCCTGGGGGCGTTGAGTCTGACCGCACAAGAGGGCCGCAAGCTGATTTCCAGTCCTGCACCCGTTTATCCGGAAACCGCGAAGAATTTCCACATCACCAGCGTTGTGAAGGTGCAAGTTGTCATTGCCCCCGACGGACACATTAAGTCCGTCCAAGTCATCGGCGGTCACCCCTTGTTCGTGGAGGCGGTCAAAGAGGCGCTGAAGAGCTGGAAGTACGCACCGGCGAGCGCCGAATCATCGACCACTCTGGAGTTCAACTTTCACCCCTGAGATCGCTGATCGACTCACCCCCGGATCGGGCGGCCATCACGAACCGTCTCCTCTGGCTTCAATGGTTCAACCTCGCCAGGGGGATACGATGTGAGGAGGCCCTTCCACGAGAAAAGTGGTGCGTTGACGGTAATGGAGGGGGCCCGTATAATAGTGGTTTGTCTTAAGCATTTGGAGGAGCGATGTACGCCGTTATCAAGACCGGGGGTAAGCAGTATCGTGTCGCACCCGGCGACACCATCCGCATTGAGCGCGTTAAGGGCGATGTGGGCGAACAGGTGAAATTCGGGACCGTGCTCGCGGTACAGACCGAAGACAAGAAGATGCTGGCGGGGTCGGATGCATCCAGCGCTTCGGTCACCGGCAAGATCGTGGAACAGGGCCGTGCGAAGAAACTCACGGTTCTGAAGTACAAGAAGACCAATCAATACAAGATTCAGCGGGGCCACCGGCAGAACTATACGGCCGTGCAGGTCAGCGAGATCAAGCTCTAAAACGAGAGGAATTCAGTCATGGCACATAAGAAAGGTGGCGGCTCGTCCACAAACGGCCGCGATTCACACGGACAACGGCTGGGCGTCAAGCGCTTTGGCGGACAGCTCGTCAACGCCGGGACGATTATCGTCCGGCAACGCGGGACAAAGCATCAGGCGGGCGAAAACGTGGCACAGGGCAAGGACGACACGCTGTTTGCGCTGGTGACCGGTTACGTGGAGTTCAAGGACCGGGGCCGGAGCGGACGTTTCGTGAACATCAAGCCCGCGGAGACGGCAAAGGCCGCGAGCTAACGGAGGCAGTTTCCAGCGGCCCCGGTCCATTCGCCGGGGCCGCTTTTTTTGTTTATAGGCATAGACTGGTAGCCGGTCTAGGCTAGGGTTGAGGGTATGGAGTAGCAACCCCGAAGGCACTCCGAAGAGATTCCATGTTTGTTGACGAAGCCAAAATAGCGGTCAAGGCCGGAGACGGCGGCAACGGGTGCGTGGCGTTCCGCAGGGAGAAGTACGTCCCGCGCGGCGGACCTTCTGGCGGCGATGGCGGCCACGGTGGCAGCGTGTACCTTGAAGCGAATCCAAACGACAATACCCTGCTGCGCTACAGGTACAACCGCGAATTTAAAGCCGATCGCGGGCGGCACGGTGAGGGGTCGAACTGCACCGGGGTATCCGGCGAGGACATGGTTCTAAAGGTCCCGGTGGGCACGCTGGTATTCGACGGGCAAAGCTCTGAACTGCTAGCGGATTTGAGGCAGCCAGGCCAGCGGCTGCTGGTGGCGCAAGGCGGCAAGGGCGGGCGCGGAAATCAGCATTTTGCCAAACCCTGGCATCAAGCCCCTCGGGAGAAGGAGGCCGGCGAACCGGGCGAGGAACGCCAGCTGCGGCTGGAGCTGAAATTGTTGGCAGACGTGGGCCTGGTGGGGTTCCCGAATGCGGGAAAATCCACATTGATTTCCGTGGTCAGCGCGGCACGACCGAAAATTGCAAACTACCCGTTCACAACCTTGGAACCGAACCTCGGCGTAGTGAACGCCGATGGCGGAACTGGCGGGCACGGCACGGAGCTGGGGCGCACCTTTGTCGTGGCCGACTTGCCCGGATTGATTGAGGGTGCGAGCCAGGGCGCGGGGTTGGGGATTCGCTTCCTGCGTCACGTAGAAAGGACGCGATTGCTGGTGCACCTGATCGATACCAGTGATACGGCGGATATGGATCCGGTAAAGGCTCTGGAAATCATCGAGGGAGAGTTGGCGGCTTTCAGCGAAAAGCTGATCGAAAAGCCGAAGATCGTGGTGGCGACAAAACTGGATGCCACGACCGACCACGCAAAACTGGAGCAATTACGGGAGTACTGCAAGCGACAGAAAATCGAATTTCATGCGATTTCAGCTCCCACCGGTGACGGCGTGAAGGAACTGGTGCGCGGTATTGCCGACGCGCTCGATAAGATACCGAAGCAAGATCCGGACGATCTGGACGCTGACATCGAAGCTCAACGGCAAGCCCCGGACATGAGTGATGATGACGACCCGGAACAAGCGGAAGTCGACGAGGACGAGCCACCTGCGACGGAGAATTCGTGAGAGAATTTAGGCTGGTACCCTGGGGAGAGGCCGATTGACGACAGCGCAAGCGAACCGCACGGCGGCAAAGCATCAGCCCAGGCGGGTTGGACTGTTTGGCGGCTCGTTTGATCCGATCCATTCCGGGCATCTGGCGGTGGCTCGCGCAGCAGACCGACGCTTCAACTTTGATGAGATTCATTTCATTCCTGCCAGCCGCCCGCCCCACAAATTGAAGCAGCACCTGGCGCCATTTCCGCACCGGTTTGCGATGGTAGCGCTGGCGTGTGCGGAGCATCCGCATTTTGTGCCGTCCCTGGCGGAAGCGGGTGAGGATTTCAGCGGCACGCAATTGCATTATTCGATCGATACGGTGCGTTATTTCCGGCACACCTGCAACGGCCCCGGCGATCGCGTGTTTTTTATCGTCGGTGCTGACGCGTTTCTGGACATTCCCATGTGGAAGGAATATGAAACGCTGCTGGGGTTATGCGATTTCGTGATCGCCAACCGCCCGGGAATCCGGTTGGAAGCATTGCGGCTGGTGATTCCTCCTGATTTGCATGCCGGACCCGATGCCGCGCGCGACAAGAAAGACGAAGATTCGGTGGCCCACGGATCGCCTGTGGTGGCGCGGTTGCAGCGGACGACGGTGTATCTGCTGGAAAACGTGGCCCATGAAGCCAGCGCGACCGACATCCGGCGAAAGGCCAACCGCGGACAATCGATTCACGGGCTCGTCTCTGCCCGCGTGGAGGAATACATTTTGAAACAAGGCTTGTACCGGTGAACCTGGAATCGCTACCCCAAGGCGTGCGGCTGGCGGTCGAAGCGGCACAAAGCAAGAAGGCCGGCGGCATCACCGTCCTCAACCTGAACGGCCACGCGGCGTTCACGGATTATTTTGTGATTTGCACCGGCTACAGCACGCCGCAATTACAGGCCATCTGCAACGAAATCGAAGAGGTTCTGTACCGCGAAATGAAGCGTTCCCCCGAGCACCGCGAAGGACGCCGGTCGTCGGAATGGGCGCTGCTGGATTTCGGCGGATTCATTGTCCATGTGTTCGGCGAACAGTCCCGCCGGTACTACGATCTGGAGCGGCTGTGGCGAGCGGCACCTGCTCTGGTCCTGCTCGATGAACCGGATGGCCCGGACCGCCGGCAACCCTCGCGAGATAACTACCTTCAGCCTTAATCCGGTTTGAGAGCAACCCTCTTGAAAAGGGAAAAGAAAGATACTCCGCATGAAAATCCGCCTGTTGATGCTCGGGAAGACGCGGCGACCGGAGATGAATGCGCTCCTTGCTGATTACTCGAAGCGCATCGGGCGCAGCTGCGCGATCGAATTGACGGAAGCGCGTGACGGCCATGCCGCTCTGAAGAAATTGGATGCGGACCGCGCCGCGACCGTGCTGTTGCTCGACGCCGGGGGCAAGGTCTACGACTCCCCTGCCTTCGCGGAGTGGATTGGGGAGCAGCGGGACCGCGGAACGCGGGAGATTATATTCCTGTGCGGCGACGCGGACGGCTTTCCGAACGAGATCCGAGAACGCGTAAAGCAGAAAATCTCGCTTGGCGCGATGACCTATTCCCATGAGTTGGCCCGCGTGATGCTTCTCGAGCAGATTTACCGGGCGTTTGCTATTCTCTCCGGCAGTCCCTATCCCAAATAACAACAAGCCAGCCTGGCATGTTTTCCGCAGGGCCGAACCTGCGTTTTTAGGAGTTGCGCGAATCGGCAAGCGGCGGGACACTTTATGTCCATGCGCCTTGCACCGGATAAGAACAGACCGTCCGTCGCGATCGAAATACCGCTGACCAAACCTCTGCCGGACTACGATCTGGAGCAGATGGAACAACCCACACCGCGGGATATCGACGGGATTCTGGTGTCGCAGGGCTTCCGCGATCTGGTGGACGACGCGCGGGGTATTTTGACGGACCTGGTGGCTCACCCGCCGACGGCGGCCGATGCATCGCATTTTGTCGATCTAGATTTATCCGCTGCTCCGCACCTGGAAATTGCACAGCTAACCGGCGCCATCTGCCCGGGCGATGAAGAAGTGTATCGGCCGGGCTTATGGATCGTGATGACGGACAGAAAAGCTGCGGCCAACCAGCCGTTAAACGAGGTGACGCTTGAGCAGGTACGGCTGCTCGCGAGCACTTTGGTAAAAAAACTGGGTCTTTAGGTTCCCCACCCACTCGGCCTGGACGTCACAGCACCCGCGCGATCCATTTTGCAACTGATTCCGGTGACAGCATCCAAACGACGATCGAGGCCAGCCGCTTGCGCAAGACAGACGGAGGAAAGCAGGAACGTGAAATTTATGACGCCGCGAATTTCCGGAGTTCAGTTCAATTTCCATTCCCGGTTCCGAATGCCAGAAAGCGGTTGAATGACCAAGCCAGGGTAACCGTTCTGGCTAACCCCGGCACCCTGAACCGGGACGGCAAGCCCCTCGCGCTTGACCTTTCAGAGGCAACTCCGCACACTGGATTTTACTCACCGTTTCTCTCATCCCCGCACCGAGGATAGCAAGCATGCCGGAAGGAAAAGGATTGTTAATCGTTTATACCGGACCGGGCAAGGGCAAAACGACTTGCGCCCTGGGCACGGCGTTTCGCGCCGTGGGACAAGGCTTGCGCGTGCTGATGGTGCAATTCATAAAGGGCTCTTGGCACTACGGAGAGTTGGACGCGGCGAAACTGCTCGGCGACGATAAGTTCGAAATACGGCCGATGGGGCGTGGTTTTGTGAAGGTCGGCGGAGCGGAAACCGATCCTGAAGACATTCGCCTGGCCGAGGAGTGCTGGGAAGCGGGACGCGAGGCCATCTACAGCGGAAAGTATGATTTAGTGATTCTGGACGAGATCAATTACACCATCGGCTACAAGATGCTGGACGCGCAGAGAGTCGCCGACGCGCTGAAAGGCAGGCCGGAGCAGGTGCATGTGATCTGCACCGGGCGGAACGCTCACCCTTTGCTCACCGAGCAGGCCGACCTGGTCACAGAAATGAAAGAAGTGAAACACCCGTACACCAAGGGTATACTGGCGCAACGTGGAATTGATTACTGAAACGCGCCGTTTCGCGAAGGCCCTCTGGCTCAATCAAATGGCGGGTTTGATTTAGAACTGCTAACTTAGGACTGACAACTTTCCCATGGCTTGGTTCAAGAGAGACAAAAAGTCGATCGATCAGCCCACCCCGCCCGAAGAGCGCCGCGTGCGCACAGAAGGCTTGTGGATGAAGTGCGAGTCCTGCCGCGCGATTGTGTTTCGCAAGGACCTCGAAGAAAACCTGCTGGTTTGTCCGAAATGCCAGTTTCATTTTCGAATGGGTTCCAAGCAGCGGCTGGAAATGCTGCTGGACGGGAAATGGACCGAACATGATGCGGGGATGGTGTCCACCGATCCGCTAAAGTTCGTTGACAACAAGCCATACGCGAAACGCATCAAGGACGCGCAAAAGAAATTGGGCATGAACGACGCCATTCTCACCGCGGAAGGGCAGTTGAACGGCAGGCCGGTGGTTTGCTGCGCGATGGAATTCGGTTTCATCGGCGGCTCCATGGGCGCGGTGGTCGGGGAAAAAGTGACGCGTGCGATTGAATTGGCAATCGAGACACGCCAACCACTGATCATCGTATCGTGCTCCGGTGGCGCGCGCATGATGGAAGGAACCATCAGCCTCATGCAGCTGGCGAAAGTGGCGGCAGCGCTGGCCCGACTGGATGAGGAGAAACTCCCTTACATTTCCGTATTGACCGATCCCACTACAGGCGGCGTGACCGCGAGCTTTGCGATGTTGGGCGACCTAAATATCGCCGAACCTGGCGCGTTGATCGGCTTTGCCGGACCGCGAGTGATCGAGCAGACCATTCGTCAAAAATTGCCGGAGGGCTTCCAGCGCTCCGAGTTCCTTCTCGAGCATGGTTTCCTCGATGCTGTGGTGCATCGCAAGGAAATGAAGGCCTTCATCGCCAACACACTTGATCTGCTGATTTCCTGAGATGGATTATCAAAGCGCGGTCCGGTATCTACTCTCCCTCGGTCGCGAATTGGCCGCGCCCACGCAAGCGGCCGCCGCAAAATTCGACCTCGAAAATACCACCGTGCTGCTCGAGCGATTGGGCCGGCCGGACCGCGCGTATCCGAGCGTGCATATTGCCGGGACCAATGGCAAGGGCTCGACGGCCGCTTTCCTGGAATCCATTCTTCGCGACGCCGGTTTTCGGACCGGCCTGAACACTTCCCCGCACCTGGAGCGCATCAACGAACGCTTCCGCATCAATGGCGAGGAGATTAGCGACGGGCAATTCGCGGAAACTTTCAGTCGCATTCACGCGGTGATTGAACAACTCCTCGCGGAGGGAAAGCTGCGCGCTCACCCGACATACTTTGAATGCGTCACCGCACTGGCGTTCGAGGTGTTTGCGCGGGAAGGCGTGGAATTTGGCGTCATTGAGGTGGGGCTCGGCGGCCGGCTGGATGCAACCAACATCATCACGCCGGAAGTAAGCGTCATCACACGCATCGATTTCGACCATGAGAACTTTCTCGGCCATTCGCTCGCGGAGATCGCGAGAGAGAAGGCGGGAATCCTGAAGCCCGCTGTCCCGGTAGTCAGCGCGCCGCAGCCGCCGGAAGCACGGGGGGTTCTGCTGGCTCGCGCAAAGGAACTGAACTGCCCGCTGGTTGAAACCGAGGCTGCGTTCCGAATCGACCAGGAGACAGCAGAAAACGGCTGCACCAGCGCGCGGGTTACGGAAACGGCGACCGGGACTTCTCTTTCAATCGCATTGCAACTGCGTGGCCGCTTTCAACTGCAAAATGCGCTGAACGCAGTTGCCGCAGGCCGCATCCTGGGCACCAGAAACTTTCGCATCGGCAATGAAAATATTGAACGTGGCATTGCCCGGGCGCAGTGGCCCGGCCGGCTGGAAAAACTCCAATCAGGGCCGGACATCTATCTGGATGGGGCTCACAATCCGGGCGCGGCGCGGGAACTGGCCCGCTTTCTCGAGCAAAACTTTGCCGGGCGCAGAATCTACCTTCTTTTCGGGGCCGTGCGAGATAAAGCGGTGGACGAAGTCACCGGCTTACTTTTCCCGCTGGCCCGGGAAGTGATCTTCACACAGCCCGGTAACCCGCGCGCCGTCAGCGCCGCGCAGTTGGCGGAGATGGCCGGCCACCACGCGGAACACTTTCTGATCATCCCGGATGCGGAAGCCGCCCTCGACTCTGTGGTTTCCAGGGTGCGCCCCGAAGATGCCATCTTCATCACCGGTTCGCTGTATTTGGTGGGGCAGTTGCGGCACGCATGGAAAGAGCGGAGAAAGGTCGCGCCGGGCGAAAAAAGGCCGTAGAATGGGGGTTTGTCATGGACTTAAGCCGGCCTGATGGCCGGCGTTGTTTTTTTGAGGGGGGGCGCGGAGCATGGAAAGAGACCGCAAATCATGAACGAAAACTTGCAGGGAGCGACGCTCGGCGCCGGAAGGCCACTGGTGGGCGTGATTATGGGTTCCACATCGGATTGGGAGACCATGGAACACGCGGTAAAGACGCTTGAAGAGCTGGGCGTCCCCTTTGAGACGCGCGTCGTTTCCGCTCATCGCACCCCGGATCTGCTGTTTGCATATGCCAGTTCTGCCGAGCATCGGGGGATCGAAGTCATCATCGCCGGAGCGGGCGGAGCGGCCCATTTGCCGGGAATGACCGCTTCAAAAGCCGTGGTACCGGTGCTGGGTGTACCTGTGGAATCGAAAGCGCTGAAGGGGCTCGATTCCCTGCTCTCGATTGTGCAGATGCCGGGCGGAATCCCGGTAGGGACGCTGGCCATCGGAAAAGCCGGAGCGATCAATGCAGCGCTGCTGGCAGCGGCGATGCTCGGCAACAAATATCCGCACATTCGCGAAGCACTGCGCAAGTTCCGGAAGACCCAGACGGCCAAAGTGTTGGCCACTCCCGACCCTGCAACGGCTGCATTGAGCGCCGTAATCGGCCCGGGGAAAAAACTGAAAAGAAAGAAACGCGGATGACCATCGGAATTCTGGGGGGCGGGCAACTCGGATATATGCTGGCGCTGGCGGGTTATCCGCTGGGGCTGCATTTTCGCTTTCTGGACCCTTCCCCGGAAGCGCCGGTAGGCCGGATTGCGCATCGCGTCACGGCAGAGTTTTCCGACCAAGAGGCGCTCGAGAAATTTGCGCACGGCCTCGAGGTGGTCACCTATGAATTTGAAAATGTTCCCGTTGAGGCGGCACGGTTCCTCGCTGAGCGCATACCGGTCTACCCACCGTCGGTGGCCCTCGAAGAAGCGCAGGATCGGCGGCGCGAAAAGCGCCTGTTCGAGCGCCTGGGAATTCCCACAACAGAGTTTGCGGAGATTGTAAGGCCGGAGGAGTTCGCCATTGCGTTGAAAAAGATGGGGCTGCCGGCGGTGCTGAAAACCTGCCGCATGGGCTACGACGGCAAGGGGCAGTGGCTGTTGCAAACCGAGGAAGATGCCGAGAAAGCTCGCCAGGAATTACCCGATGCGCCGTTGATTCTCGAAAAGTTTGTCCGGTTCACGCGAGAAGTCTCCATGCTGGCGGTGCGCAGCCGGACGGGGGCAACGGCCTTTTATCCGCTGGTCGAGAATCACCATCGCGGCGGAATTCTGCGCCTGTCGTTGGCGCCGGCGCCGAACCTCTCCCCCGAACTGCAGCATCAGGCCGAGGAAGCGGCGCACAAATTGGTGGAAACGCTGGATTATGCAGGGGTGCTGTGCATCGAATTTTTCGAGGTGGAAGGAAAGCTCCTGGCCAACGAGCTTGCTCCACGAGTGCACAATTCCGGCCACTGGTCGATTGAGGGAGCGGTTACCAGCCAATTTGAAAACCATCTGCGGGCAATACTGGCCATGCCGCTCGGCTCGACAGCTGCCGTGGGCCATTCCGCAATGCTGAACCTGATTGGCGAACTGCCGGAAGCCGAGCAGCTCCTTAGCGTGACGAACACGCACTTGCATTTATACGGAAAGTCACCGCGACCCGGGCGGAAACTCGGGCACGTCACCGTGCGCGCGGACCACCCGGACAAATTGCGGCAACGTTTGAACGAGTTACCGGATTTCTTCAAGCGGCCGGAATTCTGCCTGCAAGAACTGCTTCCGGAACTCCTGGCCAAGCGCGTCTAGCCTTGGCAACCGGGCTGCGGCCGGGCAAACTAGTGCTCATGCGACTAAGGATAGTCTCTCTTTTCTGCTTCGTTGCTTTCCTCATTTCCTGCGCTGCCATTTCCGCCGAAGAACCCTCCCGACAAAGCTTCACCCTCGAGGGCGGCCAGTTCGTTCTAAACGGCAAGCCCTTCCGCATCCTTTCCGGAGAGATGCATTATGCGCGTATCCCGAGGGCCTACTGGCGCGAACGCTTTCGCATGGCCAAAGCCATGGGGCTGAACAGCGTTACGACCTATGTCTTCTGGAACGCGCATGAGCCCCGCCCCGGCGAGTACGATTTCTCGGGAAATCTCGACGTGGCGGAGTTTATCCGCGAAGCCCAGCAGGAGGGGCTGTATGTGATTCTGCGCCCCGGCCCCTATGCCTGCGCCGAATGGGAGTTTGGCGGTTTTCCCGCATGGTTGCTGAAGGACCATTCCATCGTGGTTCGCAGCCGTGATCCCAAATTCATGGTGCCCGCCGGGCGCTGGATCAAACGGCTCGGCCAGGAGCTGGCTCCGTT
The DNA here is from genome assembly GCA_963842585.1 of Candidatus Acidiferrales bacterium. GTDB lineage: Bacteria > Acidobacteriota > Terriglobia > Acidiferrales > UBA7541 > Acidiferrum. The sequence continues at coordinate 197,248 of CAWJHG010000002.1, read as the reverse complement.
GCAGATCGGGAACGGCGGACCGATCCTGCTCCTGCAGGTGGAAAACGAATACGGCTCCTTTGGCCACGATCACGCTTATATGCGTCAGATTCATCAAATGCTGCTCGAAGCGGGTTTCACCAGGTCTTTGTTGTACACCGCGGACGGCCCAGAGGAGATTCGGGCAGGCTCGCTTCCTGACTTGCCCGTGGGCATCAATTTTGGAGGTGCCGACGCCGGCGAGGCACAAAAAAGCTTTGCGATGCTCAAAAAGATTCGGCCGAACGGACCGTTCTTCAACAGCGAATTCTGGGACGGCTGGTTTGATCATTGGGGCGGCAAGCACGGAACCACGAATGCAACCAACGAAGCGGCTAATCTCGACTGGATGTTGCGCCAGGGATATTCCGTCAGCCTGTACATGTTTCACGGGGGCACAAGTTTCGGGTGGATGAATGGCGCCAACAGCGACGGCAAGAACTACGAGCCGGATGTAACCAGTTATGATTACGACGCGCCGCTCGACGAGAGCGGCCGGCCAACGGAAAAATATTCCGCCTTTCGCGACGTCATCGCGAAAGCTACCGGGAATGCGCCGCCTGAGGTGCCTGCTTCCGCGCCAGCGATCAAAATCCCGGAGTTCGAAATGGAACAAGCGGTCTCGTTATGGGACGTGCTGCCGGTTCCAGTACATTCTGAGGAGGTCCGAAGCATGGAGGATTTGGACCAGGCGTATGGTTATATCCTCTATCGCAAGCGTCTGGAAGGCCCTGCGGAGGGTGATCTGGTTCTGGACCAATTGCACGACTACGCGCAGATTTTCTTGGATGGAAAACTGGTTGGCGCGCTCGATCGGCGCCTGGGGCAAAATCGACTTCGCCTGAAGGTGCCCACCGCAGGCGCCCGGCTCGATATCCTTGTCGAGAACAGCGGCCGGATTAACTTCAATATCGTTCTTCGTCATGAACGCAAAGGCATCACCAGGCAGGTTCTTCTGGCCGGTAAGCCGCTGCGCGGCTGGGAGATCTACTCCCTGCCGATGAGCGAAACAGCAAAACTGCCGTTCACGCACAGTTCTTGTCAGGGCCCCTGCTATTACCGCGCCACATTTCGCGTGGAGCAGCCCGGGGACTCCTTCCTCGATACCAGCACGTTCACAAAGGGTGCGGTGTGGCTCAATGGGCGCCCGCTCGGGAGAATCTGGAACATCGGTCCGCAAAGGACACTGTATGTTCCGGGCCCCTGGCTGAATGCGGGCGAAAATGAAGTCGTGGTTCTTGATCTAAATGGCCAGCCAGGTCGAACGCTGGTCGGCAAGGACCGGGCAATCCTTAACGCTTCTCCGCCGCATTGAATCAGCGACCCTGCGAGACCACAGCGGGCTGCTCCCAAGCCGGAACCGCAGGTCAGGCTTGAGGGATGCAGCTTCTGCTCGGCATCCGTCTCCTTGTGCAGCATGGCGGGAAACGTCCCCGACAAGGACATCCGCTTTAAGCATGGAAGAGGATGGATGGCTCGCGGGCGGCTATTTCCTTTCGAGATAGGCAGAGACAATGCCGGCGCAAGATTCGACGAACTCTTGTTCGGGCGCTGTGAAGGTGTTGGCGAAATAACTTTCGATATCGAGCTCGGCGGCGAGTTTCGCTTTCGCGGAAATGGGGACCACGATTTCCGACTTCACCAGAGACGAGCCCGCGAGATAGCGCGGATCGGTCGAGACATCCTGCACCACTACCACCTTGCCACTGGTGGCTGCGGCGCCGCACAGCCCGGTGTTCAGGGGGAAGCGCTGGTTGGGAGTGAAGCTGCCGGCGAACGGCCCGACAACAAGGTAGCCGGGATCGGCGGGGTCGACGAGATAAAAGCCCGCCCAGTTGTAGCGCGTCATCTTTTCGTGAAGGCGCTTTGCGATGCGCTCCATAACCAGCTGGACCGAAGCAGCCGTCGCGGCAAAATTCTGCAGTTCAACAAGCAGCTCTTTATGGGCTGGCGTCATGTTTTGGGCCTCGAGTCGGGAGTCCGCAAGCTAGGCTCGCGCCGGACAATCGTCTCCGTGTGTAATCCAGTTTACACGAACGGCGCGCGGGGGATGCCGTCCTGCGGAAGACAAACCGGGTGCGATCCCGCAATGACGTGGCGATCAAAGGGGAGAGCGGCACGCGCGCCTGGCGGAGGAACAAAAAATGAACACTTAAGTTTCTACTTGACAATTGGCCAAGGACGGCAAACACTTAAGCATGCACTTAAGTAGCCAATTCTGCTTGGAGGAAGGCGATGGAAAAGAGATCGGTTACCCATGACACATTCGTCATCACGCGCAGTTATCCGGCCACTCCGGAGCGTGTATTCGCCGCGTTTGCCGACCCGGCGCAGAAGCGCCGCTGGTATGCCGCAGGCGAGAGCACGGAAGTCGAGGAGTTTGCGATGGATTTTCGAGTTGGCGGTCTGGAGCATACCCGACGTCGTTTCAAGGAGGGCAGCCCTTTCCCGGGTACAGCGTTAACCACCCACACGAGCTATCAGGACATCGTGCCGAACCGCCGCGTCGTATTTGCCTACACCATGACTCTCGGCGAGCAGCGCATCTCTGCGTCGCTAGCCACCGTCGAGTTGCTACCAACGGAAAAGGGGACCGAACTGATGTTCACCGAACAGGGAGCGTTCTTTGCGGGCGCGGACGGACCGCAAATGCGGGAGCAGGGATGGCAGAAACTGCTCGAGCAATTGGCGCGGGAGTTGGCACGTTAGGGAGCACATGCAATGGAAAAGCACAGAAGCATCGACCGGCAAAAAGCCCGCGTCCACCTGGTGTTCCACGCTCTCGGCGACGCCACGCGCCGGTTCATCGTAGAGAAACTCAGCGAAGGACCCAGTTCGGTTTCCTGTCTGGCCGAGCCCTTGGACATGAGTCTGGCCGCGGTGGTGCAGCACTTACAAGTACTTGAAAAGAGCGGACTGGTGCGCACCGATAAGGTCGGGAGGGTGCGAACCTGCCGCATGGAACCGGGGGGGCTTGCGGTTCTGGAGCAGTGGATCGGCGAGCGCCGCGCGATCTGGGAACGGCGGCTCGACCGGCTGGGGGAGCTGCTGGCGGAGTCGGAGGAGTCTTGAAAGGGGGACGCTCATGGGCATGGCATTTTCGGACGCGTACGCGTCCGCCCTGCAAAATCCATCCGCGTTCCGGTAGCGACGGAGTGGTTTGCCGATCGCCGCTCGCAATGCAAGCGGCGGCTCAACCGGCTTAGTGAACTGCTAGCTGAACGGGACGGGAATGGAACGGGATTGGATGCGGAAATTGGGCCCGGTTGCCGCCCTTTCCGCCGGGTGTTACGATGCTGGTTTCCATGACCCCTATTGGCCCCAACCGACCGAGGATCGGCATCCCCTGGCGGACATCCCAGGAAGAGGCCCAGGGCAACCTGCCCAAAATCCGCAATTACATGGATGCAGTCGAGGAGGCGGGGGGTGAACCCATCCTGCTCTCCCTGGCCCATCAAGAAACACTGGAGGCGCAATTGCCGGGTCTCGATGGATTTCTGCTGCCCGGCAGTCCCGCCGACGTGGATCCGGCCGAATACGGCGCAGTCAATCTTGGCCAATCGGAACCGGCTGACCTGCCACGGGAACACGCCGACCGCGCAATCCTGAGTCACGCTTTTGAGGCGCAGAAGCCCGTCCTGGCCATCTGCTATGGCTGCCAGCTCTTGAACGTCTATCAGGGAGGAACCCTGGTGCAGGACCTGCGCAGCGAGACCGGTACGCCGGTTGCGCATCGCCGGAAGGACGTTCAACCCGAGCCGACAGACGATCCTAGACATGAGATCCGCATCGTGAAAGAGAGCCGGCTGGCAAAATTGGCCGGAACCGCAGAGATGGTGGTGAACAGCTCGCATCACCAGTCGATCGCCAAGCCGGGCAGGCAGTTGCGGATTACGGCGGAGGCCGTCGACGGCATTGTCGAAGGCGTGGAATGGACAGGCGACGCCAACTGGGTGATAGGCGTTCAATGGCACCCGGAACGAATGCGCGGCGACGCGCTGGCAGAGCGATTGTTCTCGGGGTTGGTTGGCGCCGCACGGGGAGCAGATAAGGTCCCAGCGATGAAGGCGTAGTTCAGGTCCAACCGCACGGCGATTTTACGAATCAAAACATGGGGGAAACATGATCTCACTGGCAGGAAAAGCGGCACTCATCACCGGGGGTTCGCGCGGCATCGGCGCGGCAGCCGTAAAACTCTTCGCGCAGGCAGGCGCGGACGTGGTGTTCAGCTACAACACCGCAAAAGAAGCCGCCAAGCAAATCGAGCAGGAGGCTGCCAAACACGGCACGCGAGTGGAAGCGTTCAAGGCGGATGTGGGCAAGCACGATGACAATCGCAAACTCGTGGAGCACTGCATCAAGCGCCTGGGCCGGCTGGATATCCTGGTGCCCAACGCGGGCGTGTGGAATCTCGAAGATCTGCCCATTGAGAAGATGACAGAAAAGCAGTGGGATGACATGATCCGCGTCAATTTGAAGAGCGTGTACTCCGTGATTCATTTTGCTGTGCCGCAAATGATCAAACAGAAATCGGGGAAGATCATCCCCATCAGCTCCACGGCAGGCCAGCGCGGCGAGTCGTTCCACACCCACTACGGCGCGTCCAAGGGCGCAATCATCAGTTTGACGAAGGGCTTGTCGACCGAACTGGCACGCCACGGGATTCTGGTAAACAGCGTTGCTCCGGGATGGGTGGCAACGGACATGTCGAATCCAGTGCTCGGGACCAAGGTGGGCAAGAAAATGGCGGCGAGCGTGATTCCGCTCGGTCGCCCCGCGACAGCGGAAGAAGTTGCCGGGCCCATTCTGTTTCTGGCTTCCGATCTGGCGAACTTCATCAATGGAGAAATCCTGAACGTGAATGGAGGCTCGGTCTTGTGCGGTTAGGTCTCCAAAAATCCACAGTGTTTTGGCTGCTTGGTCTGCTCCTGGTTGCTCCGCCTTTGCGCGGGCAGAATGCGGACACCCTCGATCCGGTCAAGAGTGAGGCCAAAGCCAAACAGCTCCTGAAGCAGGCGCTTCAGGCCCTGGGGGGCGTGATTTACGCGAACAGTGTTGAGAGCGATTGCGAAGGGCGGGTGGCGCAACTCGATCGAAACGGCAGCCTGATGGGGTTAAACAACATCCATAGCTACTGGCGCTACCCGGATAAGAACCGCACCGAATACATCGTCAAGAGCACCAAGGGTGGAATCTTTGCCGTGCTGGTGGGTAACCTGCCCGTCAAGGGCGGCGCTTTTATCCAGGTGTTCGATGGGGACAGGGGTTGGACCATGGACAAGAGCGGCGTCAACGAAGCCGACGCCACGGCCATTGGGGAATTTCAGAACTCCATGAAACGTCAGATCCACAACATCCTGCTCGATCGCGTGAAAGAGGAGGGCACCTACCTGCAGTACTCCGGGCTCGGCGTGGTAGATCTGCACCCGGTGGATTGGGTGGAAATGATCGACAAGGAGGAGCGCAAGGTCCGCCTGGCGCTCGATCACGACAGCCATCTCCCGTTACGAACGGTGGTGATTACTCCCAATGAAGAGATGCATGACATGGACGAGGATGTGATCATCTATACCAACTACCAGATCAATGAAGGCGTCCAGACTCCCTTGCAAGTTACCCGCGAGCATAACGGCCGGCGGACATACCAGATTTTCTATAACTCCTGCAAGGTGAGCCCGAATCTCCCAGCGGACTTTTTCAGCGAAGCTTCCTTGCAAGAGCGTTATAAGAAAACCGGCGGGAAGGCACCGCAGGAGAAATAAGCGGGCCGGCCCGTACAGAACGGCTTATGTAAAACGTAAGTAATATCCAAAGGGGAAACTTCTATCTAACCCCCCGGAACCCTGATAATTTATAGGTCCCAGTCGACCAGCCAGGAGGGTCGGAGACTGCCGACGGGCGGTCGAACACTCTTGAGTCTCTGAGAGAGAAAGGTCTCGACTTGCGCGTCCGAGCGAAGCGGCTTGGCGGCTTCAGCCTGACAGAACTTGTGGTCGCACTCGCGGTGGCCATGACTCTGATGGCCGTAGGTCTGCCCTCTTTCTTGCGGGCCTACCATGCCTATCAGTTGAACAATGCGGCCCGGCAAATGGCGGACATCCTTCGACTGGCACGCTATGAAGCCATTCGGGAGAACATTCCGGTGCAATGTATGATCCAGGCTTCGAGTTCGAGTCCGGGGTACACCAGTGTGTGGGTGGATTCGATTGCGAACCTGACTCTGGATCCGACCGAAAAGACCATGTTACTCGGACCATCCGGAAATCTGGTGGATGGCGGAGGGGTGCCGGGCACATCCGGCCTTATCTCCTCGGCAGTAGGCTCGGTTGCGATCATCGCTCCTTCGCCTTCTGCCTCGGGCGTGTGGTTCGATGGCCGTGGCGCAGTCAAGTCTCCACCCTACGGGGTGTATGTTTTTTACCTGAGCAGCGCGCTGGCGCCAGAAGCGGGCTACCGGGCCGTTTTTCTGATGCCGGCAGGCGCGAACCAGATCTGGACGGCAGACGCTTCGGGAAATTGGCAGCAGCAGCGCTAAGGGAAACGGGACAAATTGAGGACCGCCAGCAAAGTCGAAGCAAAGTACAGCAGCCAGAGAGGTTTCACCCTGGTCGAGATGCTGATCGCCACCATCATCGTGATCGTGGGCCTGGTTGCGGTGGCCCAGCTGGTGCCGGTGTCCGTCCTCATGAACTCCAACAATCGCAACGACGGTATTGCGCTGGTTTTCGCCCAGCATGAGCTCGAGACGATTCGTGAACAACCCTTGTCGGTGCCGCTGACTCCGTTGCCAACTTTTTCTGACCCGCTTGGAGTGACTTGCCCCATGGGAAACGCCTGCAACCTCGGTGACCCCACAGTGCCCGGCACCATCGTTGGCAGCCCCGTGGTGATCGGTCCGGCCGGCTCGCCGATCATTGATTTTTCCGCGGCGCCCGTAGGCGGTTACAGTTTCCGGTACACCGATCCGAACGATCCTTCGAGCGCTCCTTACGATGTCCGCTGGGCGGTCATTACGTTTACGAATCCCACGGCCAAGATCATCACCGGGCGACGCATCCTTCTTGGCGTATTCCGGCCGGGAATGCAGACGCAGACCTTGCCGATCACGCTGGACACCATGGTGGAGAAGTAGGCATGCGGCGCCATGATCCAAGCCAAAGCGGTTTCACAATCCTCGAAATGATTGTGGCCATGGGCATCTTCCTGATTATCTGCGGCGCCATGTTTGAGCTGCTGAATATCTCGCAGAAAAAGTACAGCAGTGAAACCCAGATAACCGCAGCGTATCAGGACGCGCGTCTGGCCATGGACCAGATCGTGCGCGACTTCAACGTTTCCGGCTATCCGCCGGGAGATATGTTTTCTGTTCTCCCCCCTGCCTGGCACTACGCGAGCACTCCGGTGGCGTGGAGTCCGTACTACCCATCGTTGGCATGTGCCGTCGGCACAGCCGGCGGCGGCACCTGCCTCACTCCGGGCGATTACGACCTGATCCTCGAAACCCGTCTGAGCACCGACCTGCATGTCAGCTGGATCTGGTATCACCTGGATAACACGACCAACACGCTCTATCGGGCGGTGGTGCACAAGAACGACGGAAACCCACTCGCTACGGTCACGTCGTCAGGTGCAGCAGTCCCGCTACTGGCCAATGTCGTCAATGATGCCACTGCACAGATTCCCCAGATCACGGCGAACTACCCGGCCATGTTTCCGGCCGGACAGCCGCAGCCCATCTTCCAATATTTCTGCGATACGCCCACCGGGACAATGCCCTGCCCCTTGGCTGGAACGTACAATTCGCCGCAGAATATCCGCGACGTCAATGTCACGCTGATCGTGATGACACCGCAGCGTGATCTGCAAACGCAAACCCTGAAGCTGGTGGAATTGAATGGAAGGGGTCACCGGGCCAACCCCGTCAATTAGAAGAGGGCCGCCCGCGATTTGATCATGAAAAAACGTCGTCAACCCGGAACAACATCCCCTGAGGCCGGATCCGCATTGCTGATCGCCATTTTCGCGTTACTCCTCATCAGTGTAGTTGGCATTGCGCTTTTGCTGTCGACCGGAACAGACAGCGCGCTCGCAGGAAATTACCGCACCTCCACGGCCGCTTACTATGCCGCGGTCGCCGGACTGGAAGAAGGACGGGGAAGACTGCTGTGGCGGAATACGGACTTTATCAACAAGACCAACGCGTATCCGACTCTCTTTACCGCGCAAGGCAATTCCACGTTCGGCTTGAACGACGTGCTGTACATTGTCAATCCGATGGGCGGCGAAACCGTGAATCCCCTGGATCCGTCAAGTCCGTATGCGGACACTGAATATGCGGCGGAATTCAGTTGGGGCCTCGGTGGCGCCAACGTGTACGCCCCGATCAATTCCGTTTCTCCGCTCGCCGGCTCCAGTCCGAGCATTCCTGGACCGCTTTACAAATGGGTGCGGATCAACGCGGTGACGGAACTGGCACTCAATCTGGATGTGGATGGAGCACACGCATCCGACGGTACGACTCCGCTTTCTTTCAGCGGATTGGGCCTGTACCGGCCCGGGGCAGGCATCCCCTCGCCTTCGCCGAACGGTCTGCAGGCGCTCGAGATCACCGCCTTTGCCTATATGCCGGACAAGAGCAGCAAACTCCTGCAATACCTTGTTGCTCCGAATACGCTGCAATACTACGTTGCCCCCACTTCTCTCCTGCAGGGATTCCCCGGGGCGCTGACCCTGGCCGGAAACGGAGTGACCTTTACCGGCCCCAATTCCAGTTCCTTCTACATCAACGGCACAGACCCGACTGCGGGAAGAAGCTGCACGAGCCCACCTCTTCCCGCGACCTTCGCCATCGGCTATACGAATCCGGCCGACCAGCCGACGATTTCCGCGGGAACCACTGCTTACCCCGGCAACTATTCCGGCTTGATCCCCGCGCCCCCGGCACCTGCCACGCCAAGCGCAGGCGTGGTCGGCCTTCCCCTCTCCCTGCAGAAGCCCAGTCAACTGAACGCGCTGGTCCAGACCATCACGCAAAACGCCGATGCGGTGATCGCTGGGCCGGCCACCGGGGCCAATCTCTCCCCCCTCGGAATGCTGGCCAGCAACCCGATGACCATCGTCGTGAACGGCGACCTCAACCTCAGCGGGTGGTACAACACCGGTTTCGGGATTCTCCTGGTCACCGGAAATCTTACGTACGATGGAGCTTCGACTTGGCAAGGGATCGTCCTGGTGATCGGGAAAGGAACGGTCACGGGTGTGCCTTCCGGTTTCGGAGTCGGCAGGATCGACGGCGCCATGCTGGTGGCCCAGACTCTGGACGGCGCCGGCAACCCTTTGCCGGACCCCAGCCTCGGCGCCTCCTCTTTTATTTTCGACCCGGCCACGGCCGGGAACGGCATCTATTACAACTCCTGTACCATGCTGCAGGCCCTCGCGCCAAACAGCTACCGCGTTCTGTCCTTCCGCGAGATCACGCCGCCTTAGCCAGCCCTGCTTCATTCCTTGCCTGTTCCCCCCCCCGGTCATGACCGGAATCTCCCGTCGCGGTATACTTGAGGGATGCAAAATGCAGCCGGAAAGCCGCAGATGCACGGCACAACCGTTCTCTGTGTGCGCAAGGAAAACAAAGTGGTGCTGATCGCCGATGGACAGGTCACCCTCGGTGATCATGTTCTAAAACACACGGCGAGAAAAACGCGCCGCCTGTACAACGACAAGGTGGTGGCCGGTTTCGCCGGATCGACCGCCGACGCGCTCTCTCTGTTTGAGCGTTTTGAAGGGAAGTTGCAGGAGCACTCCGGCAATCTGCAGAAGGCTTCGGTCGAATTGGCCAAGGAATGGCGCAAGGACCGCGCGTTGCGCCATCTGGAAGCGCTGTTGATTGTCGCCGATGCCAAGGCCACTTTCGTCCTGTCGGGCAACGGCGATGTGATTGAGCCGGACGACGGCCTTTGCGCCATCGGTTCCGGCGGCATGTACGCGCTCAGCGCCGCTCGCGCGATGCTGAAGCATTCGAAGCTGGGCATCAAGGAATTGGCGCTCGAGGCCATGCGCCTCGCCAGTGAAATCTGCATCTACACCAACGAGAACTTTACCATCGAGGAACTCTAACAGCAGCGCCGCGCACCCGCAGCAAGGCGCACGCAAGGAATCGAAACGAAATGAGCAGCAAGTCTGAAAAAGAGATCACGCTTCTCCCGCCGGCAAACGGAAACGGTCGTCCGGAAGAGGAGGCCCTCCTCCCCGCACTGGACGACATGACCCCGCGCGAGATTGTGAAGGAGCTGGACAAGTACATCGTGGGGCAAGCTGCGGCCAAGCGAGCCGTGGCGGTGGCACTTCGCAACCGCGTTCGCCGCCAGAAGCTTCCGCCGGAAATCGCCGAAGATGTGCTGCCAAAGAACATCCTGATGATCGGCCCCACCGGGGTGGGCAAAACGGAGATCGCCCGCCGCCTGGCGCGTCTGGCGGGTTGCCCCTTTGTAAAAGTCGAAGCCAGCAAATACACCGAAGTGGGCTACGTCGGACGCGACGTAGAGTCCATGGTCCGCGATCTGGTCGAGACTTCGATCGACATGGTTCGCGAGGAAAAACTCGATGAAGTGGCGGACCGCGCAGAAGAGTCCGCCGAGGAACGCATTCTGGACCTGCTGCTTCCCCCACCTCCGCCGCCGACCGAGGGGACACCCGAGAGCGATCTGGCCGCCCAGCGCGAGCAGACCAAGCGCACGAGGGAGAAATTAAGAGCGCAATTGCGCGAGGGCAAACTGGACCAGCGCATGGTGGACCTCGAAGTTCGCGAGCGCGCCATGCCTTCGTTTGAGATCATCTCTAACCAGGGCATCGAGGAGATGGATGTCAACATCAAGGACATGCTCAGCGGCTTCTTCGGACAGCAGAAGAAGAAGCGCAAGATGACCGTCGCTGACGCCTTCGAATACCTGATTCAGGAAGAAGAGAACAAGCTCCTCGATATGGAGCAAGTCACGCGCATCGCCGTTGAACGCGCCGAGCAGATGGGCATCATCTTCGTGGATGAAATCGACAAAGTCGCGGGACGTGAGTCCGGCCACGGCCCGGACGTCTCCCGCGAAGGCGTGCAACGAGACATCCTGCCGATCATCGAAGGCACCACCGTCAACACCCGCTACGGGATGATTCGCACCGACCACATCCTGTTCATCGCCGCCGGTGCTTTCCACGTCACCAAGCCTTCCGACCTGATTCCGGAACTTCAAGGCCGCCTGCCCATTCGCGTCGAGATGCAGTCCCTCAAGGAAGAGGATTTTGTCCGCATCCTCACGGAGCCAAAGAACGCCCTCATCAAACAGTACATCGCCTTGCTCGATACCGAAGGCGTGAAGCTGCAATTTACCGAAGACGCCGTGCAGGCCATCGCGCGCTTCGCGACCAGCGTCAACGAGCAGACCGAGAATATCGGCGCACGCCGGTTGCACACCATACTTGAGAAGGTGTTGGACGAACTTTCCTTTGAGGCTCCGGACCTGAAGAAGAAGACCGTCAAGGTCGACGCTGCCTATGTGAACAAGCAACTCGCCGATATCGTCAAAAACCAGGATCTTAGCCGTTATATTTTGTAAAACCCGATACTCGAAAATGGAAATTCGAAACTCGTCCAGAGCGGGTCAAAACAGAAGCCAGTGGAACGATTTTAGAATTTTCGGATTTCTCATTTCGGTTTTCAGTCTATTGGTTGTTGCTGGATGCGGCGCGCCGGGTGAACCGGTACCTCCTTCCCCTCCGATTCCCCTTGCGGTGACCGATCTTACCGCAGCGCAGGTGGGCGATGCGGTTCTTTTGACCTTTACAGCCCCGAGTAAAAGCACGCGCGGAGAGAGACTCGAACAGCCTCCCACGGTCGAAATATTACGTGGATCGGCGCTGCCTGATGGCACTCCGAAACCAAAGTCCTTCCGGATTGTTGACACCCTTCCGGGCTCGCTGCTCAGCCGTTATCTCCAGGAGGGAAAGGTCGAGTTTCCCGATCCAATTCCCGCCATATCGTCGCAAGGGCATCCAGGCGAAATCATGCTCTATATGGTGCGCACCAGGGTGAGCGAAAGAAAGAGTTCGGCCGATTCTAATACTGTTTCCGTGAACGTGTATCCGGTTCCGGAACGCATTGACGCGCTGAATACGAAAGTCACCGAAAAGAGCATTCAGCTGAACTGGACGGCTCCAAATCGCACCTCCGCGGGCGAAGCGCTGTCCGGGATCGAGGAATATCATGTCTACCGCGGCGAGCTCGATCCCGCCTCGGCTGCCGCTGCGGAAAAGGACCTGCGGGCGGCGGTGTGGAAGCTGCCGCTCCTAAAGATCGCCACCACCAGCGTTACGGAATACCAGGACACCGGCTTCGACTTCGGGAAGACGTACGCCTACGTGGTGCGCAGTGTGGTCAGCGCAGGCGGCGCCACCCTGGAATCAGCCGATTCTCTCCCGTCGATTCTGACTCCCAAGGACACCTTCTCGCCGGCCGCTCCGCTGGATCTGGTCACGGCAGTCCTGGCAGGCGGGCCCTCCGGCACGTTTGTCGTGGACCTCTCCTGGTCGATAAATCTTGAAACCGATGTGGCAGGCTACCGCGTCTATCGTAGTGAAGGACAGGAAACACAGGGACAACTTCTCACACCGGTTCTCTTGCCCACCCCGGCCTATCGTGATACCAGTGTAGTCAAGGGCCGGAGCTACTGGTACACCGTGACGGCCGTAGATCGGGCAGGTAACGAAAGCTCACCGAGCGCTGCAGTCCTCGCGGAACTACCGTAACTTTCTCCTTCTCTCAGGGTTTCACAAATGGGGCGGATCTGGCTGGGAGTCCAGAACCCATGCAAGAAATTGTCGAACTTCCCGGCTACAGTTGGCTCGATTTTTTGAGAAATACTGCCGTGCGCACGGGCATTTATGCCGGCCTCTCCCTTTCCCTGGTCTTTGCGACCTGGATTCTGATGGCCAACCGCGTGCCATTGCTCGAGCCCCTGGCGCCGGAACGCAATGTCGCCGCCGCCGCGCTGCTCATCTCCTGTGCCTGCATTCCGCTGATTCGTTTCTATCGTTCTCCTGAAGAACTGCTGACTTCGGGCTTGCTCGCCTGGTTCTTCCTCACCCTGACTTACCGCATTCTCTGCTTCAAGTTTGGATTGCTCGAGCAGTTCTACAGTGCCTTCCACGTCTTCGTGCTCGGCACGGTCAGCTATTTGGTCTTTGCCACGTTGTCCTGGATTGGTACGATCATCTGGAGAGTCCACGCTGCTGACGGCTCTCATATGCATCACTGAGCGGGCCACCATCGCATGAAATTTTGCCGTTTCTTGCCCCTGTTAAGCGCGGCCGCACGGACGGCGTCGCCTTCCTACGGCCTACTGGACCAGGACGCCGTCCGCGAAATCGTCGGGCTTCCCTGGGGCGGATGGGTCGAGGGGCAATCCATTTGGGATCTGAAAAACGTGCGTCTGCTTGCGCCCTGTGAGCCCAGCAAGATCGTCTGCGTGGGCCGTAATTACGCCGCTCATGCCGCAGAGCTCGGAAATGTATTGCCGAAGGAACCTCTCCTTTTCCTCAAGCCACCCTCTTCGCTGGTTGGTCCAGGGGAACCGATCGTGCTTCCCGACTGCTCGAACCAGGTCGAACACGAGGGCGAATTGGGAGTGGTCATCGGAAAAAAGTGCTCCCATCTGACCGACGATCAGGACCCCCTCGCGTTCGTGCTGGGATACACCTGCGTGAACGACGTGACGGCCCGCGACCTTCAGAAAGCGGACGTGCAGTTCACTCGCGCCAAGGGATTCGACACTTTTTGTCCCGTCGGGCCGCATATCGAGACGCAACTCGATCCGCGCGACGTGCTGGTTGAATGTCGTGTGAATGGTGAATTGCGCCAATCCGGCCGCACTTCGCTCATGACCTATCCGGTGGCCTTCCTGGTGCGCTGGATTTCCCGCGTCATGACGCTTCTTCCGGGAGACCTGATCGCCACGGGGACTCCCGCCGGGGTCGGACCTCTTGTTTCTGGCGATACGGCAGAGGTCTCTATAGCCGGCATTGGCGTGTTGCGCAATCCAGTGCATTCACCCGGCGCCGGCATCGCACACCCCGGCGGCTTTCGGTAAACTAGTTGGTCGTGGGGGAGTTAGGACGCTGATCCGTTTCCATTGCATTTGCGGCTGCAGTGCCCTTTCCGATCCCAATTTCAATCCACGATTATTCTTGCAAGGGGTTGGGCGTTGAAAGAACTGCTCGCCGATTGGAAATTACTGCTTGCTCTGGGCGGTGGAACGATCCTGGCCATTGCCCTGATCGTCTTTGCGTTCATGCGGCCGAACGTGGACCCCGAAGAAGCCGAACGTAAGCGCAGGCTGCACCTGAACCACATCGGGCGCATCGCGGAAGGCCAGGTCATCGAGCTGTCCGAGCACCCACCCGCTCCTGTGGAAGCGCGTCGAGGACTGCTGGCTTCCCGTTCCCGGCCGTTACCCGATACGCGGTTGCGCTGCATGGTCTCCTATAGCTACTCCATCTCCGGAGTTACCTACCACACCGCTCAGGATGTGACCGGCCTCGAAAGTCAGGTGCGCTTCGACCGCCTGGTCCCGGGACAACAAGCCAGCGTGAAGTACGATCCTTCGAATCCAAGCGACTCCATCCTAGTCGCCGACGATTGGTCCGGCCTCCGCTAATACGCCATCGCGTGAAAGCCCTTGCCCGAAGCCGCATACCGAATTCACCAGGTTTGCGCTATCCTTTGGCTACCGTCCGTTTGCCCGCGGACAGGCGCCTATGAAACATTTTTTCTTGTCCCTGTTGACCGCGCTATTGATCGTCGCCATGACCATGAGCGCCATGGTCATTCTGGTGCGCGCCACTCTCTACGTTACCGCCATCGATTCGCCGTTACCCCGTGCGGGCGCCATCGCCGCCGAAATTCTCTTGGGTGTCGTGCTCCTGCTCGGAACGGTGTGGCTGGCCACGCACCTCGCTGTCCTCATCTTCGCTCCGAAATCGAACCCCCTCGACGGAGGCCGTCTTGGCTGAAAAAAATCACGTGACCTGGGAATCGTCCCTGAACGCCGACCGGATGGACCAGCTGCGTCGGATGTCGGAAGAGGCCGAAGCTGGAGGCGGGGCGGAGCGGCGCGAACGCGAACACAAGGCAGGAAAACTATCGGCCCGCGAGCGCATCCATATCCTTCTGGACGAAGGCAGTTTCGAGGAGCTCGACAAGTTTGTCCGTCACCGCTGCGTCGATTTTGGCTCCGAGGAAAATCGCCCCACTGGCGACGGCTTCGTCACCGGGTTTGGCCGCATCGATGGGCGGCTGGTATACGTTTTCGCGCAGGACTTCACCGTCTTTGGCGGTTCGCTGTCGGAAACCAACGCGCTCAAGATCTGCAAGATCATGGATCTGGCCATGCGTAACGGTGCTCCGGTGATCGGCCTGAATGACTCCGGCGGTGCTCGCATTCAGGAGGGCGTGGCCTCCCTTGCTGGTTATGCGGACATTTTTCTGCGCAACACGCTGGCCAGCGGCGTAGTTCCACAGATCAGCGCAATCCTCGGGCCCTGTGCCGGCGGCGCCGTCTATTCTCCCGCCATCACCGATTTCATCCTGATGACCCGTGACACTTCCTATATGTTCGTCACCGGCCCCGACGTCATCAAGACCGTGACGCATGAAGAAGTCAGCAAGCAGGAACTGGGCGGTGCCATGACCCACAACGCCACCAGCGGCGTGGCGCATTTCATCTCCCGTGATGACGCCGATTGCTGCGCCATGATTCGCGAGCTCCTGGGGTTTTTGCCGTCAAACAATCTCGAGGACCCCCCGCGCCGCTCGACCAACGATCCGATCGATCGGCGGGAAGAATCGCTTAACAGCATCGTTCCCGAGGACCCGCAGAAGCCTTACGACATCAAGGATGTGATTCACGCGGTCGTCGACGACCACTTCTTCTTCGAGGTTCACGAACACTTTGCAAGAAACATCGTCGTGGGATTTGCACGATTTGATGGCCGTCCGGTCGGCATCGTCTCTAACCAACCCGCTTTCCTCGCCGGCACTCTGGACATCAACGCTTCGGTGAAGGGTGCGCGGTTTGTGCGATTCTGTGACGCCTTCAACATCCCGTTGATTACCTTTGAAGATGTCCCGGGCTTTTTGCCGGGCACGCAGCAGGAGTACGGTGGGATCATCAAGCACGGGGCAAAATTGCTGTTCGCGTTTGCCGAGGCCACGGTCCCGAAAATTACCGTAATTACCCGCAAAGCGTACGGTGGCGCTTACTGCGTCATGGCTTCGAAACACATCCGCACCGACGCGAACTTCGCTTGGCCCACGGCCGAAATTGCGGTGATGGGACCTGAAGGGGCTGTAGACATCGTCTACAAACGTGAACTGAGCAGTGCTCCGGCAAGCGAGCGCGCCCGGCTGCGTCAGGAAAAAATCGCCGAGTTTCGCAGCCGGTTCGCAAATCCTTTTGTCGCCGCGGAAAGAGGCTACCTCGATAGCGTGATCGAGCCCGCCGACACCCGTGCGCGGATCATCACCTCGCTGCGCGCGCTTGAAAACAAGCGCGACGTCAACCCCAAGAAGAAGCACGGCAACATCCCCCTGTGATGCTCGCCGGGGTGGATGCCTGCAAGGGGGGCTGGATCGTCGCCAAAACTACGTCGTGGACCAGCCGTGAAGTCCCTTGCCTTGCCGTCTGTCCCGATTTCCGCACGGTTCTCGCGCTGACCGCGGACTGCCAGCGCGTTGCGGTCGACATCCCGATCGGGCTACCTTCGCATGACAAAGTACGCCTCTGTGACCTGGAAGCCAAGAAGCTGCTCAGCGGTCATAACACTTCGGCCCTCTTCTACGCACCTCCGAGGGAGACGCTTTCTGCGGAAACTCCCGAACAGTTCCAGCGAATGCATCGCAAGGCACGTGGGGTCGGCGCGGGGCTGCCGGTATGGGGTTTTCTTGCAAAGGTAAAAGAAGCCAACGCGGCCATGACTCCGGAATTCCAGAAGCGGGTCATCGAGTTTCATCCGGAACTGACCTGGTTTCGCATTGCCGGTGAAAATCTCGAGTCGAAACACACGTCGGAAGGTATTGTCGAACGCAAGAAGTTGTTGCGCCGTTCGGTGCCGGATTTGGAAAAGATCCTGCGGTGGAAGGATTTTCTGGGCCGTGCCGCGGCCGCCGATGATCTTCTCGACGCGCTTGTCGGTCTCGCAGTCGCCAGCGCATCCTTGCGCAATTCTCCCTACCGCCTTCCTTCGAAGGCCAAGGAAATCGACTCAGCCGGACTGCGCATGGAAATCTGGTATTAGCCGCAGGGAAGCCCTTGGCAGAGCCGCTGGCGCACCAGCAAAACTGAGGGTACAATAACACGGTTGATGCCAGAGCTTCTCATTCGGCCTGCATCCGGACACGAACATGTTTCAGCCTCGAATCATCTCCGCCGTTTGATCCGTTTCTGACCCGGAACGGAACCCCTCTCGTTTACTACTTTTCCTTCGACGGCGCGTGCGTTTTGACCCGAAACCGCCTCGCGCAGAAACAGACGGTCATTTATGGACTCGCAGGAAATTGTTCTGGTCTCTCGGCTCCCAGCCATTTGGAGCTCGATCCGCGAAGCGCTCCGCGGCTCGCATCAGGATTTCACCACAGGCAACCTGAACCGGGCCATCGTACTCCTGGCCATCCCGATGGTCCTCGAGATGGTGCTCGAATCGCTCTTCGCCGTCGTGGACGTTTTCTGGGTGGGGCGCCTGGGCGCGGATGCCATCGCCACAGTGGGCCTTACGGAATCGCTGCTCAGTCTTGTTTTTGCGGTCGGCTTTGGCCTGGCCCTGTCGACAACTGCCATGGTGGCGCGCCGGATTGGCGAAAAAGATCCGGCCGGGGCTGCGGTTGCCGGTGTGCAGTCCATCCTCATTGGCATTGCAACCTCCTTGGTGATCGGATTGCCGTGCTGGTTCTACGCGCCACGCCTGCTTGCAATCATGGGCGCTTCGCCGGCAATCGTCGCCACCGGCTCCGGCTACGCCCGGATCGCCCTCGGCGGTTGCGGTGCCGTGCTCATGCTGTTCCTGAACAACGCCATTTTCCGGGGTGCCGGTGACGCCGCCGTGGCCATGCGTCTGTTGTGGGTATCGAACATCATTAATCTGATCCTCGATCCGTGCCTAATTTTCGGCTGGGGGCCGTTTCCGAAACTCGGCGTCACCGGGGCAGCCCTGGCGACCCTCGTCGGCCGCAGCATCGGAGTGCTGTACCAGTTCTACCGGCTGCTGCGGGGCACGGGACGCATTCGCATCCTGGCCACCCAGCTTACGGTAAATCTTGGGGTGTTGTTCCGTCTGCTGCGGGTGTCCCTGACCGGCATTTTACAATTTGCGATTGCCGACGTGAGTTGGATCGGCATGGTGCGCATCGTCAGCTTGTTTGGCTCTGCTGCGCTGGCCAGCTATACGATCGCCATTCGCATCCTGATCTTTGTTTTGCTGCCCAGTTGGGGTTTGAGTAATGCCGCGGCAACGCTGGTGGGTCAGAATTTGGGCGCTCAACAACCGGAGAGAGCCGAACAGTCGGTCTGGCGCACCGGGAGCTACAACATGGTATTTCTCGGCGGAGTGGGAGTTCTGTTTATCCTCTTTGCGGAACCGGTAATTCGCCTCTTCACCGGTGATCCTGCCGTTGTGCCGCTGGCCGTCTCCTGCCTCCGCATCCTGAGCTACGGAAACATCGGTTACGCCTACGGCATGGTCATGCTGCAGGCTTTCAACGGCGCCGGCGACACGGTCACACCCACGGTCGTAAATTTCTTCGGCTTCTGGCTGCTGGAAATTCCCCTGGCCTACGCCCTCGCCGTTCCCTTGCACTTTCATAGCAACGGCGTTTATTACGCCATCGTGTTCGCCGAAGCTTCGATTGCCGCCGCCGGCGTTCTCCTGTTTCGCCTCGGCCGCTGGAAACGCCAGCAAATTTAGAGGGCAGCATCGCGAGAGAGCTGCCAGGCCCGAGCGATCCCCGCCAGAGTGCGCCTGACTCCGAGCCGCCCGGGCGCGGCCGGCTGATTTCCCGGCGCAACCTTGCGAAACTCCGGTGACAGGTAGCCTTCGGCGTCCCTTCGTCGCGTGATAGAATCCGCCTGACTGTTGATTGCTCTATGTTCCAAAAAGTCCTGATTGCCAATCGCGGTGAGATTGCCGTGCGCATCCTGCGTGCCTGCCGGGAAATGGGCATTCCTTCCGTCTGCGTATTCAGCGAGGTGGATCGTACTTCCTTGCATATTCGTCTGGCCGACGAAGCCTATCTCATCGGACCCGCTCCCTCCCGGGAAAGCTATTTGCGCATCGACAAGCTGATCGACATTGCCCGCCGTTCCGGTTGTGACGCCATCCACCCCGGGTATGGCTTCCTGGCAGAAAACCCGGCACTGCCTCGCGCCTGTACCGAGGCTGGCATTACCTTTATTGGGCCTTCTGCGGAAACCATGGAATTGATGGGATCAAAAACCGCAGGTAAACAGCTTGCCCGCCGATCCGACGTTCCGACCGTTCCCGGCACCGACGATCCGATCGAAAAGCCTGAAGCAGCCCAGTTGCTGGCCCGCAGCATGGGTTACCCGGTCGTCCTCAAGGCGGTCGCGGGCGGCGGGGGCAAGGGCATGCGGGTGGTCCCGAATGACGAGGCCTTCCTGTCCTGCTGGCGAGATGCATCGTCTGAAGCTCTCAACGCCTTTGGGGATTCCCGAGTTTTCCTCGAAAAATATCTCGACTCCCCGCGCCACATTGAAATCCAGATTCTTGCTGACGCCCACGGCCGCGCCGTCTCGCTCGGCGAGCGCGAGTGCTCCGTGCAGCGCCGCCACCAGAAGGTGATCGAGGAAGCCCCCTCCACCGTGATGACCCCCGAGCTGCGGCGCAAGATGGGCGAGGCCGCTGTGCGGCTGGCTCGCGCTGGCGGTTATGTGAATGCGGGCACCGTGGAGTTCCTGGTGGACGCAAATCTGAATTTCTATTTTCTAGAGGTCAACACCCGCCTCCAGGTCGAGCATCCTGTTACCGAGCAGGTGACCGGCCTCGATCTTGTCAAACTCCAGATCGCGATTGCAGCAGGCCATCGTTTGCCCTTTGCTTGGGAGAGCATCACTCCCCGCGGCCACGCCATGGAAGTACGCCTGTATGCCGAGGATCCCGACAACAATTTCTTCCCTTGCCCGGGCAAGATCGTCGCGCGCCGCATCGCTACCGGCCCCGGCATTCGTCTGGACGAGGGCGTGTACCGCGGCTGGACCGTGCCCATCGAATATGACCCACTGCTCAGCAAGCTCATTGCCTGGGGCAATAGCCGCGAAGAGACCATCGCCCGGCTGCGCCGGGCCCTGGACGAATACACCATCACCGGCATTCGCACCAACGTCAGCCTGTTCCGGCGCATCCTCGCCGAACCAGAGTTTCTGCGGGGCGAGATCCATACCAAATGGCTGGACGAATTACTCGGCCGTCCGCGACCTCCCGCCGTTCCGCCGCGTCCCGATACCGAACAAGCCGCCGCCATCGCCGCCGCTTATTGGGAAAGCATTCAGCCGGCCAGCTCAACTGCCGGAAACCCGCAATCGCACCCTGCCCCATCCCGCTGGAAGCACGAGGGCCGCCGCGCGCAACTGGATCGCCAGCCATGAAATACGAAGTCCATCTCGATTCGGCCACCGGGAAGTGCCAGCACACGGTTGATCTTCGGAAGGAAGGCTCCAACTACCGGGTTCTCATCGACGGCCAGCCTGTCGAGGCCGACGTCATCCTGGCCGCGCCCAACGCAGTGTCCGTCCTCTTGAAGGGTACGGCCTTTGAAATCCATATCGCGCCGTCTCTCGATGGCACGTACAAACTCCAGACCGGTCCTCATGAGTTCCAGGCGGACGTACGAGATCCCCGCGTGTGGCGCGGCAGAAAACAGAGCGTTCTCGAGGCCGAAGGACGCCAGCAGATTGTTGCGCCCATGCCGGGAAAAGTGATCCGCATTCTCGTGAGTGTGGGCGATCAGGTTGAAGTCGGCCAGGGGCTGGTCGTTGTCGAAGCCATGAAAATGCAGAATGAGATTCGCTCACCGAAAAAAGGCAAGGTGGAACGCCTGCTGGCCAAGGAAGGCCAGCCTGTCAACGCCGGGGACGTTCTCGTCTGGGTCGATTGATCCAGGTTTCGCGACGGAAGCGAGGCTCAATTTTTCAGGATCTCGGGAAAAAGCGGTTGTCGGGAAATGCGCTCGGCAGGATTTACTGCGTGTTGGTCGGTTGCGACGGCGCCTGCCCGAGTGGCGCGGCTGCCGGAGCTGGCTGGGTGGATTTGGCCGCTTCCGGCAATTTCCCAGCGGTTTCGATTACCTGCATCGCCAGATAATTCGTGACGTGCGCTTCGTCGCGCGCCACCGCCAGATAGGCGTTGCGCAACAACTGTTCTTTGCGGTTCCGCAACGTATCGCGAATCATCTGTTGAACCTGTGGGTCGTTCACGCCGCGCATCCCGGCAGCTTCTCGCGCCACCAGTTTCAAGATTCGGATACTGTCCCTTAATTGAATCGGCGGGCTCACTTGCCCAGGTTTCAGGCTGAGCACGATCTTCTTCAGCATCGGATCGGTTTGCGCCGCGTTCAGCGAGGATTCTGGAATGTACCCGAGGTCGCCGCCGGTCGCCGCCGTGTTCGGGTCCTCGGAATAATCCATCGCTAGTTGCGCAAAATCGGCCCCGCTGTTCAGCTTGTCCTGCAGCATCTTGGCCTTGCGTTCCGCCTCCGCTTCGTTGGTGGCGTCGTCGTTCTTGCGGTTGCGCACCATCTGATCTTTGCGAGGGGTGATGACGATCTGCGAAATTCGGTATTGCGCTTCAGCCACGTTGAATTGATTGCGATTGGTGTTGTAGAAGTCCAGCACGTCCTGATCGGTGAGCGACACCTTCGCAGCCACTTCCCGGTTCAGCAGCTTCTGGATGGACAACTGGCGGCGCAAGTCCCGCTTCAGGTCGTCCACGGTCATCCCGCCGTCTTTCAGCTTGCGTTGGAATTCGTCTTCCGTATACCCGCTCTTCAGCTCCGTGAATTTGTCTTCCACTTCGCCGTCACTGGCTTCCAAATTCAGTTTTTTCGCGCGCTCCAGCAGGATTTCATTATTGATCAGCTGTTCCACTACATTGAGCTTGCCGGAGAGAACTTCTTCAGGGGAAGTTTCCTGCGCTTCGGGATTGATCCGCGTGCGATAGTACTTCTCCACTTCGTCGCGCTTAATCTCCGCACCGTTCACGACCGCCCACACGTCTGCCGCGTGGTGTTCTTGCTGCTTGCACCCGGCAAGCAGCAACAGCATCACCGCTGAGGCGGCCAACCAGGCCACGCCGCGATGAACCACACCACTGTTTCTCTGCAATCGGATTGCGGGAGTCAGGGGAAAGTTCAAGGGTTTGCTCAGGCTGCCTTTTTCACACGGCCCAGGCGAATGCATGCCGTGCAAACTCGGATCTGCTTCCTCGCGCCATTCACTACTGCCCGTACTTTCTTCAGGTTGGGATTCCAGCGCCGCCGCCGCGTGTTATTCGCGTGGCTGACCACGTTGCCGTATTGCGGGCCTTTGCCGCAGAGATCACACTTCAATGCCATGTCGTTACACTTCCTAAGCTTCAAGAGGTAGAAAACAGGAGCCTTAATTCTACCAGAGGAAGCACAAAACGCAAAATCCTCCGGACTTCTCTTTCTGGCCGAAAGGCTTCAGGGCCCGGATCGCTCGAACCTGCACGGCGGGCAAGGTTTCTCGACATCCTTCCCGAGCGCTGGTCTTGCGACCCCTGCGCTTCCGGACGGGCCAAAGACCAATCCCGGACGGAACTTGGCGGCAAGAAAACGCCTCGGCTCCCTGGCAGAGTCGGCTCCGGCATCATTGGTTTCAAACGGATTGAATCCTTCACAAATCCCGTGATTGCAGCGCCTTTGTTATACTACTCGGGTCATTTTCAGGATCGAACCGACGTGCCTTCGCTCCGCATTTCCATTGTGCAGTACTTGAACACCGCGCCATTGGTTCGCGGCTTCACTCACGGGCCGCTGCGCGGGAAATACCAGCTTTCCTTCACCGTACCGTCGCAATGCGCAGAAGCGCTGCGGTCCGGTGCCGTGGACATCGCCATCATTCCGGCCATCGAATATCAACGCATCCAAGGCCTGGTCGTTCTTCCCCATCTTTCAATCGCCTCGAAAAAAACTGTGCGCAGCCTGTTGCTGGTCTCAAGGAAACCCATTCACGAGGTCCGCCGCATCGCGCTCGATCGCAGTTCCCGCAGCACCCAAGCACTGGTCCGCATACTCTGCGCGAAACGCTGGGACATCGCTCCGGAATTTTTCGAAGCCGAGCCGGACCTGCCCGCGATGCTCGAGCAGGCAGATGCCGCCCTGCTGATCGGAGATCCGGCCTTACGTCTGGCGCTTGGCAGCGAGTCGGAAGCGAAACGCCATGCCGCCGGGGATCTAGAGTTCCCCTCCGAAATCGCCGGCCTTCCCCGATCTTCTTCGCTCTTGCTCTACGACATGGTGGAAAAGTGGCGCGCGCTCACGAGCCTCCCGGCGGTCCTTGCAATTTGGGCCGCCACACCCGCCGCGGCCACCCCGGAAGTCATCCGCGACTTTCAAGACTCTCTCGCGTTCGGCATGCAGCAGCTCGCCGAGATCGGCGCCGAAGCCTCGCGCTCGTTGCGGTTGCCGGCGGATAAAATCACACGGTATCTTAAGGAAAACATCGATTACACTCTCGACCAGGAGAATCGGCGCGGCCTGCAGCGGTACTACGCCCTGGCCGCCGAACTGGGCCTGATTCCGGTTGCCAAGCCGCTGCAAATTGCAGGGCTCGAACCGGCGCCCGAATTTGCCGGGGTGCGCCGCAGGTAGACCGCACCCGGACTTAGGGGAAGGAAGCTAGACGTGGGGATCACTAAACAGCAGGCCCTCGAAATGCTCCAGTCGGACGACCTGGTCGCCATCGGTATGGCCGCCCACCAACTGCGCCTGAAGAAAAACGATCCACGGATCGTCACTTACCAGATCGACCGCAACATCAATTACACAAACTTCTGCACCGAATACTGCTCCTTCTGTGCCTTTTACAGCCCGCTCGGCTCGAAAGACGGTTACATCCTTTCCCTCGAAGAGATTTACGCCAAGATCGATGAAATGCTCCCGCTCGGGGGCACCGGAGTCCTCCTCCAAGGGGGGTTGCATCCCGACCTGCAGATCGGCTATTACGAGAACCTGCTGCGTGCGCTCAAATCGCGCTATCCCAAGGTCCACCTGCACTGTTTTTCCGCGCCGGAGGTTCTTTGCATCGCCGAGGTCAGCGAGCTCAGCATTCGCGACACCATCCGGCGATTGATGGACGCCGGTCTAGAGTCCATTCCCGGCGGCGGCGCCGAAATCCTGGACGACGAGGTCCGCGCCAAGATCGCGCGCCTCAAATGCACCAGTGAGGACTGGATGGAGGTGCATCGCATAGCGCATTCCCTGGGCCTGCGCACCACCGCCACCATGATGTTTGGCTGTGGCGAAGAGCTGCGTCATCGCGTGAATCACCTGGAACGGATCCGCCAGCTGCAGGAAGAAACCGGCGGCTTCACCGCGTTCATCCCCTGGATCTTTGCTGCGGAAAATACCGCGCTCGGCAAGCGCGTGCAGGAAACCACCGCCGTCGATTATTTGAAAACCCTGGCTGTCAGCCGGCTGTACCTCGACAACATCGATCACATCCAGTCCAGCTGGCTCACGCCGGGCATCAAGGTTTGCCAGGTCGGTCTGCAATTTGGAGCCGACGATGTGGGGAGCATTCTGATCGAAGAAAACGTGGTTTATGCCGCCGGCGTGAGACGCCGCACCAATGAAGAAGAACTGCGCCGCATCATTTACGATGCCGGCTTCCTGCCCGCCCAGCGCGATACACTCTACCGCTCTTATGTCCTGAAATCGCCCTACCCGCCCAAACCGGCCAACGCGGCCTGAGGCGCACTACCTTTTCAACCGCAGCAATACTTCCACTTCCGTTCCGTCCGGCAAATCCAAAGGCCCTTCCGGCTCCAGCCGTCCGTCCTTGCAACGCGCCCTAAACCGCATGGTATTTTCCCGCGCGAGAGGCTTGTCGACCGCCGAACTCGTTCCAGGCCTCGCCGTCTCATCCAGCGCCAGATTCACGAGCGCATCCGCCTCACGATTCTGCTCGCGATAGACATGATCGATCCGGAACGACTCGAGTGTCTGCGACATTTTCTTTGCGCGCTCGAACAAGGGCTTCAAATCCGGGCTCTTCACCTTGTATTGTCCGCGCATCTGCTTGACCATCAATTCGGAATCGCTTTCCACCCGTAGAGCCCGGACTCCATGCGTCTGCGCGTAGTCCAGTGCCGCAATCAATCCAAAATACTCCGCCACATTATTGGTGTTTTGTCCGATGTATTTTTTTAGCTGCGCGACGACATCGCCTTTGCCGTCCCGCACAACGACGCCGTAGGCCGCAGGTCCCGGATTGCCGCGCGATCCCCCGTCTATATTTGCCTGGTGCGCCGCAATGGCTTTCGGTTCGGCAGGCCCCTCGCCGAACAAACCTCCGGCCCGGTGTACTGGCACGCGCTTGGGCATTACGAGTTCACTGCTCCGTTGGCGGTCTCTTTCGGCGCCGCATGCGGGATCGGCTCCAGGGTATACATGATTCGCCCGCAAGTTTCGCAGCGGAAGACCTCTTCATCCGTCTCCGTTTTCAGCAACTGCAGCGTGTGCGGCAGCACGCGCATTCCGCACGCCCGGCACTGTTGGTCGCGCGCTTCCGCAAGCGCGTATCCTGGATTCCTCCGGGAGATGCGCTCATAGAGTTCCAGCAAATCTGCCGGCACCTTCTTGGCAATTTCCGCGCGCTCGGCGATTGCGGCTTCCAGCTTCTTTTTTTCATCTCCGTACTGCACTTGCATCTGTTTCTTCTCTCCCGCGATCGCCTGTTCTGCTTCCCTCAACTCCGCTTCGGTGCGTTTCACCCGGCGATCCACTTCTTCGAGCGCCATCATCTGATTCAGCACCTGGTCTTCGCCTTTAGCCACCTCCGCCTCGGCAGTCGCCACTTCGTGAAGCAACGCCTTGTAGGCTTCGTTGGTTTTCACGGAACTGGTCTGCGCCCGGTACTTCTTGGCTCGCTCTCTCCACTGTTCCACGTCCAGTTCCAGTTTTTTCCTTTGCCCCAGGGCCTGGGTATGAGCCTCTTTGGCCGAGGTCACTGCCGCACGCGCGCCGTTCAGTTTGGCGTCGGCTTCGCGCAATTGTTTGGGCAGCCCATCGAGATCGGCGCGCAGCTTGGCGACGATCTGGTCCAGTCGTTGCAGTTCCAGTAGTTGCGGAATGGCGTGATGCATGGAGAGTGATTCTAACACACGCGGCCTGTGCGCCTTCACGCACCCGTGGAGCAGCGCTCACAGAACCCGGCCGGCAAGCGGTCTTTCCGAACCGAGACGAGAGAGTGAGCAACCCTCCCTGCCTGTTCAGGAATGGAATGCCCTCCTGGGCTCACCGAAAAAGCCCACGCGGCGATCGCGTCAACACAGACTAAGCGGAAGCGCGGCCTACTCTCCTCGACGGGAAAGGCGCTGTTTGCGCCCCCAGAAAGTCGTCCCGCGCTTCCGCCGGGTCTGCCTGGCAGGCTTCAGACTGCCTTCAGGTCCCGGTGAATCAGGGCCGCATCGACGAAATATCCCATTCCCACTGTCAGCGGCAAAATGCCTACTGCCGCCGCCGCCAAAGTTTCCGGCTCACCCACGATCCGGGCGATGGCCGCAAACATCAGCATGAAACCCAGTCCGCCGCTCACCAGGAGGATCCCCGCGCGGCGGGAACGGGCAAATTGCGAAAGCTCCGGCTCCACGGGGATCTCCGCCCCACGAGCCAGCGCCGCCAGTCTCTCTTCCGTGCGCAACTTCCTTACCCGGTAGTAGGTGTACAGCCCCGCCACCGGCACTCCGCATGTCAGTACCACGGCCACCAGCCCAATCACTCCGCTATCCATACGCCACCCCTTTCCCGGTCGTTCGCTTCCGCCGCTTCCTGCGGTCTCAGTCAAAGGTACGCAAACACCAGGTCAAAAGTTCCTGGGGGTAAACTGCAAGGCGGTAAACCGCAAAGTGGCAGAGAGGATTTGAACGCAGACGGACTACTGAATCTCGCGAATCTGCATAGTGCTGTCGATCGCCAACTTGGGGTAACGGACCCCGGCCACGACCGAGGCTCCGGAATGCTCGGCGACAACCTGAAAGTCGCTTCCGGTACAATTCACTTCATAGGTGTAGCCATCCCGCTCTTTACGGCTCACCGACATCGCGCCTGAAGAGATCAGTTCATCGAGGGATGCACATTTGCTGTTCAGGGCCATGTTACCCCGCTCCGCCTGAGCGATCTGCAGCAGGTCGCTGCGGACTCCGGTGAGGCTGATGGCTTGCGTGGGCGTCGTTCCTTCGTCCGTAGTCGGCATCTTCTTCACGTAGAAGTAGTACACGCCAAGGGCGAGGAGCAGGGTAACGAGAATTCCGGCAAGTGATTTCATACCCCGATTCTGTGGCTGCCAGACTCCCTGAACAAGCCTTTCTCGGCCGGTGTTGTAGTTGGCAGCAATACCCCCACGCTGTCTCCTATGCCCCCGTTCGAACCCTTGATCGAGGAGGCCCGTTACAAATGCCAGGCCACAGCCATCGCCTTCGGCATCATCGCGATCGTGCCCGTTATCGTCATGTCTCTCGTTATTGCCTGGGGCACTGCCGCTCGTCCTTCTGGCAGCCTCGTGTCGCGGTCTGGCTGCCCTCGGTGTTCGTCCTGTCTCGCTCGCTTTCCTTCGGGGAAGCTCGATCGTCGCTACCCAATTGCGCGGAACTAACCGAAAAACACTAGCGCGCCCGCGCTTGCAACGTCCTTCTTGGCAGCCCCATCTAATGGATCGTGGTAACCCGGAAGCCGCCTCCACCCCAAACCGCGCTTTGTCTCATCCATGGCGGTGGCGTACACTGGACGCTTGCCACATGCGTCTACTCTGGAGTGAGGCACCCTTGAACCATCCATCCCGCGCCATCTGGCGCCGTCGTCTGTCTTTCGAGCTACTGTCATTGATCCTGATTGCCGGCGTGGCCTTTTCCGCCCTGCCACGACTCTTGGCCGCTCCGCCGGACGGAGCCGCGAAGCCTTCTCCGCTGCTTGGAGCAATGCAGGCCGAACTGGATCGCTCGATGAAGACTCTTGGCGGTCTTGATCCTGCCGCCTATTACATCGGCTACACCCTTACCGACTCCCAGCGCGCGACCGTCTCTGGCTCGAACGGCGCCCTCCTGCAGAGTGACGAAAACCGCAATCGTTGGCTCGAAGTTTCCGTTCGCACCGGCAGTTATGAACTCGACAGCACGCACAAGGTCGATGGCCGGCAGCCTCCGAATGGCGGTCCGGGAACCAATGCCCCGATCGACGACGATCCGGACGTTCTGCGCCGCGCCATCTGGCTGGAAACCGACAAGCAGTACCGCGCGGCCGCCGAAGCCCTCATCAAGATCAAAACCGGCAAGGAAGTAAAGGTGCAAACGGAGGAAGGCAGCGCTCCCGACTTCTCGCGTGAGAAACCGCAAGTCTTCGCCGGCCCGTGGGTCTCCTTCACTCTCGAACGCAAACCGTGGGAGCAGAGGGTCCGCGACTACACGGCTTATTTCCGCCAGTCCACCGCCGTCATCAATTCCATCGTCACCTTCACGGCGTTGGCGCAGAACACCGTCCAGCTGACCAGCGAGGGCACGCAACTCCAGTTTGGCCAGGTGCGCTATCGGTTGGAACTTTTCATCCAGGGCAAGGCCAGCGACGGAATGGATATAGACCGCTACTACAATTTCGACTGGGTCAACGCGAAAGACGCCCCGGATGACAAAGCCGTGTTGACCGCCGCCGCCCAACTCCGGAAGGAAATGGAAGGCCTGGTCGCGTCGCCGCTGAACGATCCCACGGTTGGGCCGGCACTGCTCACCGGCCGCGCCGCCGCCGTTTTCTTTCATGAAGTCTTCGGGCACCGCGCCGAAGGGCACCGCCAGAAGGACGTCAACGAAGGCCAGACTTTTGCGAAGAAGGTGGGCCAGTCGATTCTTCCGGATTTCCTCAGCATCGTGGACGATCCCACGCTCAAGAAACTCGGGAATCAGGACCTGCTCGGCTATTACCAGTATGACGATGAAGGTGTAATCGCCGAGCGCGTAACGCTCGTGGATCATGGGGTACTGAAGAATTTCGAAATGTCCCGTTCGCCGCTGGTGGGCTTTCCACACTCCAATGGACACGGTCGCCGCCAGATCGGCGCCACTCCCGTCTCCCGTCAGGGAAACCTGATCGTCGAGAGCAACAAAGCAGTTACCAACGCCCAGTTGCGCACAAAGCTCGTCGAACTCATCAAGGAACAGAACAAACCTTACGGCCTGCTTATCGATGATATCGCTGGCGGCTTCACGTTCACTGGGCGCGGTCAGCCCCAGGCCTTCCAGGTTGAACCACTGGTCGTATACAAGGTCTTTGCCGATGGCCGCCCCGACGAGCTTGTCCGCGGGGTGGATATCGTTGGCACTCCCCTTGCCGCCCTTACCAAAATCGTTGCGACCGGTGACACACCGGAAGTCTTCAACGGCTACTGCGGCGCAGAGTCCGGCTACGTCCCGGTCTCTGCCGCCGCTCCCGCCATTCTCACTTCGGAACTAGAAGTTCAGAAAAAGCAGTCCTCAACGGACCGGCCGCCCATCTTGCCGCCGCCCGCACACGACTCCGCGAAATCGGGAGGCCTTCAGTAATGCGTTCACTTCGTCTCGCGGCATTTCTCTTTGCTATCTCGAGTGCGCCCGCCGCCTTCTCCCAGGCGCCACCCGTTCAGGATCACACCGTCCAGGCCATGAAGGATGAAATGGCGCGAGCCAAGGCTCGCCTGGAACTGGCGATACCACCCTCCAATCAACCGGTGCGCCCCTATTACATCGAATATCGTCTCCTCGATATGGACATTCGCGAGGTGGTCGCCGAATTTGGCGCACTCGAGACGACCAATCACAATCGCAGCCGGGTCATGAATGTCGGTGCCCGCGTCGGCGACTACAAACTCGACAGCTCGAACTTCATCGCCGACGAAGGATTCCGCGGGTTCATCGGGCCTTCCGGCACCGTTGGCATCGACCGCGACTATGACTCTCTTCGACAAGATCTCTGGATTGCCACCGACCAGGCCTTCAAGGAAGCCGTCGAAACCTATTCCCGCAAGCAGGCCTATCTGAGCAGTCTGGCTCGGCCTTCGGACATTGACGATTTCTCCCGCGTGGAGGTCATTCAGCATGTCGAACCGCTGGCCACTTCGGATTGGTCTGGTCGCAACTGGGAACAGGAAGCCCGGGACACCTCGGCCGCGCTGCGGGCCTTCCCGCAGATCTACGAATCACGCGTCACCTATTATCTTGTCTACCTCACCGAATATCTCCTGACCAGCGAGGGCACGGAGGTCCGCACCAACCGTTCGTTCGCCGCGATCGAAGCGGGCATGAGCACGCTCGCCGATGACGGCATGGAGGTAAATCACCTTTTCACCGCCTATGCCCCCCGCCCCGGCGATCTTCCCTCGGTAGACTCTGTCCGCAAGGACTTGAACGTTGCGGGCAGCGAACTGATGGCCATGCGCGCCGCTCCGACGGCCTCTGATTACACCGGCCCGGTTCTCTTTGAATCCCGCGCTGCCGCCGCATTGATTGCCCAAGTGCTCGGCCCGTCACTGAGTGGCGCGCGTCCGCCCGTCGCCTTTCAGCCGGTTGTGGATCAGCTGATGAGCAGCCTCGGCGCACGCAGTGAGTGGAGCGGCAAGGTGGACGTTCGGGTCCTTCCTCCGAACGTCACTCTGGTCGACGACCCACTGGCGAAAGATTACCAGGGCACGGCTCTGATCGGCAGCTACACCATCGATGAAGAAGGCGTTCCCGCCGAGAAGGTCACCATCGTCGAAAACGGCAAGCTCAAGAATCTTCTGATGTCTCGTCGACCGGGCTCCGATTTCGATAAGTCCAACGGCCACGGCCGCTCCGCCTTCCTGGCCGAACCGAGACCCACGCAAAGCAATCTCTTCTTTTCCTCGACAGAAACGGTGTCGAAGGACGAGCTGAAAAAGAAATTCCTGGACGCCTGCCGGGCGGAAAAACTGAATTACTGCCTGGTAGTCCGCGAAATGGACAACCCCACCATCAGCATTCTTCACCAGGAGGACTTCTCCGATCTTCTCGCCAGCTTTGGCGGGAATGCCGCCACCGATCGTTTACCCCTGGTTGTTTACCGGCTCTATCCGGCGGACGGCCATGAAGAACTGGTCCGTGGAGCGCGCATTACCGGCTTCAACGCCCGCTCTCTCCGGAACATCGCCGCCGTCGGCAATGATGATTTCGTGTATAACTTCATGGAAAATCAGACCGCCGGAGTCGCCGGAACGGCGCTCGGTGCGTTCGGCAGCGCACAGAACGGATTGCCCGCTGCCGTCATTGCTCCGTCTTTGCTGTTCGAAGAAGTGGAATTCCGCGGCGCGCGCGGTGAGCCCAAGCGGCTGCCGATTCTTCCCGAGCCGCCTATGTCTCCAGCTCCGGCGCGCTAACCAGGATTTGCTCGAAAGCGCAGCGTGGCCCGTATTTCGGAGATGGCCATGCGGTCGCTGATACCCCGCGGGGCGTGCCGTTTACGCCCCAACAAGGCTCACCGGTTTCCCTGGCAATCGCCTGCTATTGCTTTACGTCTGCCAGAAGCTCCTCAAAATAGTTAATCGAAAGTTTGTCGATTTTTCCCGCCACCACGGTGTTGATCGGCTCATTCACGTGCGTAGCCGCAATCGTGCCGAGCCGCACCACTTTGTCACCGATGTGTGCATACAGCGGGATGACGTCCTTCCAGTTGTCCGGCACTCCGGCACGGTCAATTTCGCCTGTCACAGTTGTCTTTCCATCCGCCGTCGGCGTAAGTGTGGCATGGAATGTGTATTGTGGAATCCCTGTCCCATACACGTACTGATTAAAGAACCAGTCCATCTTGTGGTTCCCCTCGAGGTCCATTCCTCGCGTCATGTGCTTTTCCACGATGGATTTGAAGTCTTCGGTCGAAGCCGCCCTGTTGTTAAAGGTATTGCAATAATCCTGCATCATCTCCTTAAATACGTGCTCCGGATCGGGGCTGCGCGGATCGTTCAGTTGATAGCGCAACATCTGCAGCACATAGGCGCCTTTCGAATAGATGAGATTCTGGTACGAGGTTGGGTCCGTTGCCGACGACCGGATGCGTCGCCCCATCCAGATCGGCCCCAGCTCGTCCACGGGGTGGCCGTGGGTGTCCTTCATGTGCAACAGTTCCTTCTCTTCCTTCCACTTGTTCAGGGACTCCTTCATGTTTTCCCGATATTGCACGTACAGGATTCCCGAAAAATCCGCGAAACCTTCCGATAACCACTGGTCGTGATAACTCTTCCAACCCACCTTGTGTCCCCACCACTGGTGCGAGCTTTCGTGTGCGCGGAAGAAATCCGTCAACTGCACGCCATCCCGCAAGCCAATGACGTGCCGCTGTGTCGCGTCAAGGAACGAACCCGACCACAGATAAATCAGTCCCGGCCATCCTTGCCCGTAGCTGTAACTGATCGGCAAACTGGTGACCGAGAGCTCTTTGTACGGGTAGGGACCGAAGTAGGCGGAGAACAGCCGCACGGTGTTGGCCATCTCCGAGCCCATGGTCTTGGCCATCGCGGAAGGCGAGAGCGTACCGACGGCGCCCTCGCCCATACCGGAATTGATGGCCATCTGCAGATTGGCCATTAAATCATCCGGTTCGCGGTTGGCATAGATGTTCACGGCCACCTCTCCGGCCTTGTCGTTATAGACCTTGTAATCCCCATAGGCGAACCCCGCCACTGCCAGCGGAATCTCGCTCTTCCATACGCTGGTGCGTGTGCCGCCATCGGTCGTCTCGCTGATTTTTTCTCCTGTGGCCACCAGGATGGTGTTTTTCGGGCTGTGGAAGGTAAGGTCAAAACGGGAGCGCGCAGAAAAGCTGTTCGGCAGCTCCGGATACCACCCCGAGCTCTCGCAAAAATAGTTTCCGTTCCCGGCTTTGCGTACCGCTCGTTTCCCCGCGTAGTGAAATTCCAGGGTCTGTGCCGACCCGCTCTTTAGCGGCTCGGCCAGCGTCAACGCCACATAATCACCGTAGGATTGGTAGCGGTCCTTGGTTTCGCGCGCCTGGTTGAATGCCAATCCCCTGCCTTGCCCGTCTTTGACGGAATCGACCAGCAGGTTCGAATCGAGCTTGAAAACCAGAACTCTCTGCCCATCGATTCGCGGTTCGAGCTCCAGCTTCGTCGTCGCGCTCAGATCCGCCCCGGAAGTCACGGTTGCGTCGATGCGATAGCTCCCGATCGAGAAATCTTCCTTGGCTTGCGGGTCTTTCCAGACTTCTGCGCTGCTCTTGTTTCCGGCCGGGAAGCTCATCCAGGTGTCGAAGATCTGAAGCGGTCCCACATTGACCCATTTGCCGACGCTCATCTCCTCCGGCTCCCGTGCGTCGTAGAGGAACTCCACCCAATCTTTTCCCCCTAACTTCAGGTCCGCCAGAAAAAAGGCGTTGCGCTTTCCGTCGGCAGCCGTCACCCCCTGTAGCAGTCTCGGAATCGCCGCTTGCCCCAGATCCTCCCTGGCTTTTTGCCGGTTCGCGTAGAAGTCGTCGCCGGCTCCCCCTTCTGTCCTCCACTTCACCTGTTTGGCCACTTCTCCGACCAGGTCATCGGTAAAGCTGAACGTCGCATCCGTGAACGGGGCAGCCAGTTTGTCCTGCTTTGTAAATAACCGCAGTTGTTGCGCTTCGATGGCGTTCGGAGGGTCCACCTGCACGTGTCCCTGCCCGTGAAATACGGCAGCGAACACCACGCCATTGGCCGGCTTACCGAACTGGATGGTTCCGTTGACCAGCGTGATATGAACGCGGTCCCGCACAATCTCGACGTTTTCCGTTATCGCCGATTTCGCCGGGTCCATCCCCGGAGAAGTTAATAGACTCCAGGTGCCTCCCTGGCCGTCGCCCTGCCCATGCACTCCGCTTGCGCACAACAATACCGCCAGACCGGTCAGCCACCCGTTGCGCATTCGCCTGCCTCCGTGGCACTCGGGCAAAGCCTAATGAGGATTGACAGATTGCGCAAGTCCACACATGGCCAGTGTGTTGACATTCCGTTGGACGGCAATTCAGCCGGGCTCCGGCACTCGGTCCGCTCTTGAGGTAGTCTTATACTCCATGGTTCTCACCCGAGGCATGAACCTGATCATCCAGGAGAAGAAGCGCGCCGCTCTTCTGAGCATCGGCTCGGCTATTCTTCTTGTCTGCCTGAAGACTTTCCTGGTCTGGCGCACCAGCAGCCTTGGCGTTCTGTCCGAGGCGTTGCATTCCGGACTCGACCTCGTCGCCGCGGTCATCACATTTCTGTCCGTTCGGGTATCCGACCAGCCCGCCGATGAGCGCCATCCTTACGGCCACGGAAAGTTTGAAAATTTTTCCGCCTTCATGGAAACAGGCCTGCTTGTTCTCACCGCGTTGTACATCATTTACGAGGCCTTCTCTCGCCTGTTCTTCCATACCGTGCACATTCAGCCGAGTCTCACGGCCATTCTGGTGCTCTGCGTGGCCCTTGCCATTGACATGACCCGGGCCCGCGCCCTGAACAAGGTCGCCAGAAAACACATCAGCGAGGCCCTGGAAGCCGACGCACTCCATTTCTCCACCGATGTCTGGAGTACGGTTGTCGTTATCTTCGGCATCGCCCTGGTCTGGGCCGGCAATTCCTGGAATCTTCCCTGGCTGGTTTATGCTGACTCCCTTGCCGCCCTGGCCGTGGCCGGTGTCATTCTCTGGCTTAGTTCTCAGCTCGGCCGCCGCACCCTCGATGCGCTTCTCGACGCAGCTCCCGAAGGGTTACATGACGAAATCACCGACGCCATCGGCCAGATGCAGGGTGTTCTTCGCGTTGAGCGGGTCCGGGTTCGTCGCGCCGGCAATCGTCACTTTGTCGACGCCACTGTCTCCGTCCCGCGATCGTCGAGCCTCGAGCAGGTCCACGAACTCACCGACGCCATCGAACAGCGCGTGGCGGAGATCGTTCCCGCCGACGTGGTCGTCCACACCGAACCCCGCGCGCCGGACAACGAAGACCTTTTCGAGTCCATCCGCGCGGTTGCTCAACGCATGGGCCATCCCATTCACGACATCTCTGCTTATCAGCAAAACGGGAATCTTTTCGTCGAACTTCATTTGGAAGTGGACGAAAATCTTTCTCTCGGCGAAGCTCATCGCCGGGCCACCGAACTCGAGGACGCGATCGTCGCCTTGGGTAAGGGTCCCCATAAGCTCGATGTCAACATCCACATCGAGCCACTCGGCCGCCACATTGCCACTCCGGAAATCGGTGTTGGCGAAATGCGCCAGCTCGAACTGGCCGTCGAGACCTTCGTCAATCACATGCCGCGAAATTACGATGAACTCATCAACTGTCACGACGTTCGTGTCCGCCAGGTGGATCACCACATTCTCGTTTCCTGCCACTGCATCATGAAAAGCGATTACTCCATCACCCGCATTCACGACGTTCTTGCAGCTCTCGAAGATCTCGTCAAAGAACGTTTCCCCCAAGTCTCGCGCGTCACCATCCACCCCGAACCTCCGGACGCCCTGTAGTGCCAGCTCCCGTCCGTGCAGGGTAGGGCTTCGCGGCAGCTTTCCGTCTTTCCATGGTCTGGAACTTGCAAAGTACCAGGTGTCCCGGTTCCCTCAAGTCTCGGCGGACCGGCGAGACTTGAACCATTCCTTTTGACGGTTGACACCCTGCGGAGCGCCCGGGCAGAATAGCCACCCCGACTTACCCCGGGCGATACCACGAGGAAGGAGCAATTCACGTGCACTCGGTCTCCTTTTGCAGAAAGGCGGGTTTGGTCGCCGTCTCCACCGCCGCTTCAATTCTCCTCAGTCTCGCAGCGCTTTCACAAACCACCACACCCCCGGCAACCACGGCACCGCCCGCAGCGGTTCCAAAGAAACCGCCCGCCAAGACCGCCAAACCTCCCGCAAAAACTGCTTCAACCACTCCTTCGGCCGTGGCTGCACCCTCTTCGGGAAGAGCGCCGATTCCGACTCGCACCTCGGCAAGTACTGCCACGCCGAGAAGCGGCGTCGCGAGCACTCCGGCCCCGGCGGGCAATACGGCAGCGGCCCCCGCCGCCGCGTCCACTTTGCCAAATTCGACCGCCCCGGCCACTTCCTCGGCCCGGCCCGGCACGACCGCCCCGGTATCCGGGACCGGCAGCACCTCACCTGCTGCCGGGAGCGGACAGGCGCTCCATGTTTTTCGCAGCGGCCCATTTTCTGCAACCGCCTACGGCTGCACGCGGGCCGGTGACCAGGTGCTCTGCGATTTCGACGTTTCAAGAGCGAATGCCGCGCAAACCCACGCCAACATCTGGAACACCATGATTCTCGTGGATGAAGGCGGGAAGATCACCAAGCGAAACGATGCCTACTTCGCATTTGGCGACGGCAGCCAGGGCGGAGAAGCCTACCTGAGCCCCACTCCCGTGCGGATGATCATGGTGTTTAACGGCGTCAATGCGAACTCTTCTTCAGTGATGCTCTCGGTCGGCCAGGATCGCGTGCAAAATGTCCCCATCACGGCGCAGCAGAACGCGGCTGCTCCCGCAGCCGAGCAACCGTCAAACAGCGCTCCGGCAAAGAGCAGTTCTGCAACCTCACAACAGAAGCCCGCGGCCCAGCCGCACAACTGACACTGTTCTAGACCTTCGGGGAGATCCCGGTGGCCGCGGATCTTCCCGCCACTATCTGGGCCCCCAGTGCGATCACGGCGGGGAAGCATTCGAGCACATACCTCGGCTCGGGCGTCTCGAGGGTGGTCAGAAAGGCGGTCCGCACCAGCAGGTACAGCATCAGTACCGACGCGGCCGCCCGGGCATCCGGGCAGCGCCACAAGAGCCGGGCGCCGTAAAGCCCCAATCCCACATACAGCAGATTCACCAGGAAAAAGAGGATGGTGATTTCCTGGTCCAGCGGATCCTCTTCCCTCTGGTAGGCGAGAGGGAATACATGACCGGCAACCGGCAGCAGTTCGATCCGCGGTGTGAACCAGATCCGCACGGCCCGCCACAACGGGATCCACGCATAGGTCCGCAGCGGATGCCGCGCGGTCCGTTCCCGTGCCAGTTGCGCGAACACTGCATCTTCCTCCGGCGTCCAAGTGGTTTCGTCATTATAGGTTTCGAGCACTCCCGCCACCCGTTCCCGCTCCTCGGGGGTGTCAAAGGCCGAGTCTGGGATGTCATCCAGATGGATCTCTTCGTCGTTCAATTTCCACGCCACCAGGTAACTGTCCTTCATGCTGTACAGCCAGGTCTTTTCCCAAGCCATGAAGCCTTTGGGATCCACCTCGCTCGGCAATGTCGCGTCCTTCGGTGCCAGCGGCTGGAATTCATGCAGCGTCACTGCGTTCCGTATGGTCCACGGCACCAGCGGCAGAACACAGGCCACGCCCATCAGCGTGCACAATAGCGACCAACGCCGCACTTCTCGGCGCCGCAACATCCAGAATCCCAGGGCCGCAAACGAGGTCACCAGCAACAGCGGCGTCTCCGGCCGGAACAGCGTTCCCATGCCCACGGCAAATCCCGCAAGCGCCGCCACTTTCGAGGTATCGTCCGCCCCGAGTTTTCTGCCCCCGCGCAACGGAACCGTGTTCCCGGTCACCAGCGCGGCAACCAGCACGAGCAACAGGAACGCCACGGACGTCAGAAACACGGCCCAGACTTCCGTCAGTGGCACCGCTACATAATTTGCGGTGAACGGACACAGTGCCGCGAGCCACAAGGCCAGAACAAACACCCGCTTCGATTTCGCCTGCGCCCCACACAGCCGCGCTAATACCACTGCCAGGGCTGCAATCACCACGCAGGTCACCAGGTCCACCAGCGCCTGCGCCAGCATCACCGGCACCCGCGCGCTTTCTCCGGTTCGCCCGGTCAGGGCGTACACCATCGCCAGAAACGCCGGATACCCCGGCATACGCAGATCGACCGGCGTCGGCTGCCCGCCAATGTCCATGGCCAGTTTGCCGAGTTTCAGCCAGTTGGTCGCAAATTGATCATAGAGGACGGTATCCCCGGTGGCCGCAGGATACTTCAGCGCGAACAGCAGCCGCAGGCAGGCTCCAGCAAGCAAGGCCACCGCGGGATTGGAGAAAAAACGTTTCATTCTGTTCCCCGCATCTTACAATAGAGAGGTTCAGTTCCATTCGACGGAGTGATTCCTGGCTCGTCGGCGTTCCCCCCGCGTCACGAGGCACCCACGCTGCATGAAAGAACGTAAACCGATCTTTTACGATGCGGAGAAGGTCCGCTGGCGCTTCACGCGCCGAACCCTGGAAGTCAGCGGCGCACTGCTGACCCTCCTGCTCGTGTATTTCTTTATCACCGTCGCTGGCAGCGTCGAACTCCCCTCTTCCCTGCTTCCCGACACGCGCCCTTCCTATCACGCTGCCAAAAAGAAGACTCAGAAACCGGTCACGTTGCGCGAGGGACGGCACCTGCGGGTTTCTCGCATCGGGCAGGTTCCCGAAGGTTACGACCCCCTGCGCGCCGCGTTCTTTGTCAGTTGGGACGCCAACAGCCTGGCTTCTCTCAAAAAGCACTACAAAGACCTGGACTTGCTGATGCCGGAGCAGCTGCATTCTGTCACGCCCGATGGCGCAATTACTGTAGTCGACTACGAGCACAACCAACAAACTGTCGAAGTCACTCCCTCGGAAGCCATTGCCCGACTGAAGCAGGACAAGCTTCATCAGTGGATGAGGTCGATGAATCCGCCGATCGAACTGCCGATGATGGGCCTGCTCAATAACTACGACGGAGTGGTCTGGCGGGTTAAAGAAATGGAAGAGATGTTAGCCGACCCGGCCGCGCGTCATCGCCTGGTCACGGATGTTGCGGCATATGCGGTCGAAGCGCATCAATCCGGGATCGTGGTGGACTTCGAGGAAATCCCGATCAAGAGTCAACCGCACTTCCGGGAGTTCATCGCCGAGCTGGCCCCCGCGCTCCACCAAAACAGCCTGAAGCTGATGATTGCGCTTCCCGCGCGTGACGATGATTACGACTATGCCTTTTTCGGGCGCGAGACCGACGCAATCATCCTGATGAATTACGACCAGCACTGGCTCACTTCGCCTCCTGGGCCGATTGCCGCGCAGGACTGGTTCATGGAGAATCTTCGTCAGATCCGGGATGTGGTTCCTGCACAGAAAATTATCGTGGGCATCGCCAACTATGCCTATGACTGGACCGAGTCCGCCAAGAAGGATGCGCGCCGCGGCGAAGAATTCAGCATCCAGGAAGCCCTGTTGCACGCCCACGAATCGGAGGTGGATGTCGATTTTGATGCTGCTTCGCTGAATCCTCATTATTCCTACGAGGACGAACAGAATCGCACCCATCAGGTGTGGATGCTTGATGCGGTCACGGCATACAACCAGCTGCGGGCCTGCGAAAGGCTGGGAGTCCAGGGCACGGCACTCTGGCGGCTGGGTTCTGCAGATACCTCCATCTGGCCGATCTGGGATGCAATTCATCCCGATGACGCGACACGGGAAAAACTCCAGGAACTTCCGCCCGGTCCGGACTTGATTCTGGAGGGCGCGGGTGACATCTGGCGGATCATCGATGTGCCGAAGCCCGGCCGGCGCAGTTTTTCCTACGACGCCGGCAGCGACCTGATCACCAGCGAAAAATACGAAGCCATTCCTCTTTCCTACGACATTGACCAGATCGGCGCGGCCAAGAACAAGATCGTCATCTCCTTTGACGACGGCCCGGACCGCCGATGGACACCCAGGATCCTCGATGTTCTGAAGGAAAAACACGCTCCTGCCGTGTTCTTCGTCGTCGGCGAGCAGGCCAACGCATCACCGGACTTGCTGAAGCGGGAATACAACGAAGGTCACGAGATCGGCAATCACACCTTTACGCATCCGCAGTTTGACGAGATCTCACACACCCAGCTCAAGTGGGAACTCAACCTGACGCAGCGCTTGATCGAGAGCACGCTCGGTGTCAAATCGCTCCTGTTCCGCCCGCCTTACGGTATCGACCATCAACCGGAATACGCCGAAGAGGTGGTACAGCTGCCGTACCCGCAGGAACTCGGCTACATCATTGTCGGGCAGAAAATCGATCCCGATGACTGGCGCGTGGACGGCAGCAAGCCCCAGCGTCCGGCCGAGGAGATCGCCGAGGAGGTGCTGCGTCAGGCCAAGAACGGCAATATTGTCCTGCTCCACGATGGCGGCGGGGATCGCGCCCAGACCGTAGCCGCACTCCCTCTGATCATCGACCGCCTGCGTGCAAACGGCTATGAACTGACTTCGGTCTCCGACCTGCTCGGCAAGAATCGCGCCG
The DNA here is from genome assembly GCA_963842585.1 of Candidatus Acidiferrales bacterium. Classification (GTDB taxonomy): domain Bacteria; phylum Acidobacteriota; class Terriglobia; order Acidiferrales; family UBA7541; genus Acidiferrum. Next base: position 156,646 of record CAWJHG010000002.1, on the reverse strand, counting down.
GAGTCATGGTGCCTTTGACTTTCCGTGAATGGCTCGGCGCACGCGCAGATGGCCTGATCTTTGGCATCTTCCAGTGGTTTCGTTACGCCATTGCCACCGTCTTCATTCTGGGGATTTTCCTGGTCAGCGGACGCGCTCTGATCATCGGAATCCTGGCCATCATCGAGAAGTTACGGCCTGATCACGCCAAGCTTTCCGATCCTCCGCCCGCGGTCACGGTGCTTATTCCCGCTCACAACGAGGAGTCGGTAATCGTGCAGACAGTCACTTCCGTGCTGCTTTCGGACCTGACGGACATCCATGTGATCATTGTGGACGACGGCTCATCGGACAAGACCCTGGAATTGTTGCAGAGCAACTTTGGCAGGAACGAGGCCGTCCAGATCATCCACCAGGTGAACCGCGGGAAAGCCGCGGCGCTGAACAACGCGATGTCGCAGGCCACCACGGAAATTGTCGTCACCATCGATGCCGACACGGAAATCGAATCGGATGCCCTGAGCAAACTGCTCCGGCACTTCTCCGATCCGACCGTGGGCGCGGTTGCCGGAAATGTAAAGGTCGGGAACCGTTCCCGCTGGCTGACCCGCTGGCAGGCGCTTGAATACATCACCAGCCAGAACATGGAGAAGCGCGCGTTTGATCTGCTGAATTGCATCACCGTGGTTCCTGGCGCGCTCGGTGCGTGGAGGAAGAAGGCCATCGAGGACGCCGGCGGAATCACCGCAGATACCGTTGCCGAGGACGCCGATCTGACCATTGCGATTCGCCGCCTCGGCTGGCGCGTGACCTACGATGAAGAGGCCATTGCCTGGACCGAGGCTCCGGAGACGCCCGGAGCGTTGATCCGCCAGCGTTTCCGCTGGACTTTCGGTACGCTGCAATCCTTCTGGAAGCACAACAGCACGCTGTTCCGACCGAAGTACGGAACGCTCGGGTGGATCGCGCTGCCCAATATTTTTATTTTCCAGATTGCACTGCCGCTGATTTCGCCTTTGTTGGACTTGCTGTTCTTCGGCAGCCTGCTGCTGTGGGGCTTGGCTCAGCTGCACATAACGCAAATTCCGCAGCTTTGGACCTCCGCCGATGTGCAACGATCGGTCGTGTTCTTCCTCGGCTTCCTGATCATTGACGTGCTCACTTGCGTTATCGCGTTTGCCCTCGAACGTCACGAGGACTGGACACTGCTTATTCCGGTGTTGCTGCAGCGCTTTTACTACCGCCAGCTGATGTACATCGTGCTGTTCCGCTCCGTCAAGGAAGCGGTCAGCGGCCGCCCGGTCGGCTGGAGGGGCGTGGAACACGAGCCGCCGCGGCCAAGCCCGGAACCCGCCACCTCCTGACGGGCTCCTTCTCAGCCGGCCACGGAGGAACGGCCCAGTTTAGTGACCCAGTTCGACGGAAGCAGCGGGATCGGAGACCGGGGGAAGGAAAAATTCCCGCGGGTCAGAGAGCAAATGCCGCCACAGGGTGCGGAGGATTTCCAAATGATCGCTCGGCGAGATGTCCTGCGCCCGGAGCGCGAGGCGAAGCGCGAGATAGAAACTGACCCCCAGATTCATCACGAAGGTAACCGCAATCCCCAGGCTCGCCCAAATGAGCGCTCCGCTTCCGAGCACTTCCGGCCCTCGCGATGTGATTCCAAGTGCCAAGGTTCCGGTAGATAAGGTCACGTGGCGCACATCGAGCGGCAAGCCGAAGAAGTGGCCGAGGCTTGGCGTCATTCCGAGCATGAACCCGAGGACAATCGAACTGCCCCAAGGCGCGATATTTTGTGCGAAGGACTCGGAAAACTTCTGCAGCGTTTCCGGCTGGAACGAACTTCCGAGGCGGTGCTCTGCAATCGCCCGGGGCAACTGGTGGTACACCGCCCAGTTCTCGATCCAGCCGCCTGCAAGACTCGACAGCCACAGGATCACCCCGGTCAGCATGGCGTAAAAGATGGTTCCGCTGGCAATGGGGTTCATGGACTTCACCGCGTACTCGGCAGTGTCCACGGGCAGAAAGGCTTGCCCGAAAATCCATTTCCAAAGCAGGCTGAAGACCACCGCGCCAGCACCGACGGCGATGATGTTTCCGAACGCCGCGGCAAGCTGCGATCGCACGATACGTTGGACGTAAGACACCAGTTCATCGCTTTTCTCGGTATCCTTGCAGCGGTGAATAATGCCGGCCAGGGCCGCGCCGGTCATGGACGGCTGCTTGGTGGCCAACGCGAGATGGAAGATATGCATCAGCACGAAACTCACCGCGTAATTGAGCCCGGCGAGGAATCCTTCGACAAAGGGCGGCAGCCCGCGGTGGGTGACCATCAGTTTGATGGCTGCCGTACCGACGGTGAGCAACCCGCCCCCCAGAGCGGCGCCCCACATCTGGCGGTATTCTTCCCGGTTGTTGGTTACGTAGTGCTCCCCGGTTTTTCCGGCCCACTCCACAATCTTTTTGGCCATCAGACGGAAGCTGTTCTCGGCCAGACTCCACAAACTTCTGTCGCTGAGCCGTCCCTGGATGACTTCGCGGAGCAATCGCAGCGAGGTGACCAACTTCGGTGGCCCCGGGGGGGCGACAAGCGCACCGGAGATGATCTCCATCCGCCGCAGGCTCTGCTCGATGACGTCCATAGCGTAGACAACGTCGAGGTTTACGCCGCGGGTGTCGAGATGAGCGACAATGGCCTGGAGTTCCGCGCGGCAGTCAGCCACTGCGGACTTCCATTGCTGGGCGACTTCGGCAACACTCTCCTTCAATCGCACTGCCTCGAGTAATGCGTCCGAGTTGATCGTCAACCGGTGAAAAGGAGACTGCCGCACCGGGCCGCCTTGGCCGCGAATGCGCAGTTTCTCCGAAAGGCCTAACCCCTGGGCCCGCGCCGCGAGAAGATAAAATGCGTCCATCAGGGAAGTAATCGGCTTCTCCCACGCTTCGGGATACTGCAGGGGAGTGGTCAGCGTTGCCAAGTACTTCAATTGCTCCTGGGACAGGCCGAAAAAACGGTCCACTTCGCGTTCTGTGGGAAAGAGGCGCAGCAGGAGTTTGGCGAGATCGGTCTCTTCCCTGGGAGCCGGAAGGAGGATGCGAAATAAGCGGTCGAAGGTTTCGGGGATAAGGCCGCGGTCGCTTGGCAAGCCGGCCTGGGCAAAAAGCGCGACGCTGTCGGTTTCCTCAAGAATCGCCGCGATCCCCGCCTGGTACCGGTCCCGGAGTTCGGGGGAAGCTTCGAGAATCGACAGCCAGACCCGCTCGCGCCTCCAGTCGGAACCCGACCATGGATCCGAGGCAGCCACGGGCTTCAGTTCCGGCAGGCGGTGGTCAGTCCTCCGGAGCCACGCGTACAACTGGACCAGAGCATCCAAGCGCGCGTGCAGCGATCCGGCGCGCGTAAAGACCTCCAGCAAATCGGCCAGCTTTTGCAGCGAGCGATTGGCATGTACCTGCTGCGGAAACAAGGCAAGAACCAGATTGCGAGTTGAATCCACCCTGACTACCTCATTCGTTTGGTGATAGGCGCCGGGAAGTCCCGGCGGCGCCTCGAGAGCAGGGTAATGGTATCAGTTCAACCAGGCTCGCGGCAGCCCCCGCTTTCACGGCGACAGATGGGGGCGGCCAGCGCTTTTTCGTACATTTCCATCCAAGGGCCGGGTTGGTGTACGATAATTTCCCGGCTGGGGGAGGGAACCATGGCAGTCACCTTTACGCTGAATGGAAAGTCCACGACCGTCGAAACCGACCCGCAGATGCCGCTTTTGTGGGTTCTTCGCGACACGCTGAATCTGACCGGTACGAAATTCGGCTGTGGCATGGCACTCTGCGGAGCCTGCACCGTGCACATCAACGGGGAGGCCGCGCGCTCCTGCATTACTCCCATTTCGAGCGTTGCCGGAAAGAAGATTACCACCATCGAAGGGCTATCCGCCGACGCCTCCCATCCGGTTCAAAAGGCCTGGATCGAAGAAGATGTGCCACAGTGCGGATACTGCCAATCGGGCCAGATTATGTCCGCGGTCGCATTGCTGGCAAAAAAGCCCAATCCTTCCGATGCGGATATCGACGACGCGATGAGCGGCAACATCTGCCGCTGCGGCACCTACCAGCGCATCCGCAAAGCAATTCATCGCGCAGCCAACCTGCAAGCTGCGAAGTAAGACCACCGCGGTGCCGTGAGCCTGCTGTGCTGTGATTCATGTCTTGCCTGGAAAGAAGATGCGAACCCTGACGGTTCGTACCGAACAGATCGCCTGACAGGAGTCCCTATGTCGACCGCCGAAACTGTAAATCGCCGGGAATTCGTGAAACAGAGCGCCCTCGGAGCCACGGGCCTGCTGATCGGCTTTTACCTACCCGGCAAGTACGAGGCGCTTGCGGGCGTTCCCCCGAAAGAAAACAGGGCCATCAACGCCTGGGTGCAAATCGCCGGGGATGATTCGGTGCTGTTGTTGATCGACAAATCGGAGATGGGCCAGGGAATCTCTACGGCCTTGTCCATGATCCTTGCCGAGGAGTTAGACCTCGACTGGAAGAAGATCCGCACGGAGTTTGCACCGGCCGCTCCGCAATATTTCAACCCCATCTTCGGGATGCAAGGCACGGGAGGCAGCAGCAGCATTCGTGGTTCGTGGGAACCCCTGGCAAAAGCCGGTGCGGCAGCACGCGAAATGCTGGTGGCCACGGCAGCAAGGCAGTGGGGAGTTTCTGCCGAAGCCTGCCGGACCGAGAACAACGCGGTTGTTCATGCGGCTTCGGGAAAAAAGCTGGGGTACGGTTCCCTGGTGGAAGAGGCCGCAAAACTGGCGGTTCCGGTCAACCCGAAGCTCAAAGAGGCGAAGGACTACAGATTCATTGGCAAACCTACCAAGCGGATCGACTCGCAGGTCAAGGTCGATGGCAGCGCACGGTTCGGGATCGATGTGCGCTTGCCGGGCATGCTGCACGCGGTGGTGGCACGTTGCCCCGTTTTTGGCGGCAAAGTAAAGAGCTTCGATGCCAGCAAAGCAAAAGCAATAAGCGGTGTTAAGGAGGTAGTGCAGATCTCCACGGGCGTAGCGGTTGTTGCAAACAACACTTGGTCGGCGATGGAAGGCCGGCGGGCGATCGACATCGTGTGGGATGAGGGCCAGAACGCCACGAATTCCAGTGAAGCGATCCGCAAGCTGTATCACGACCGGCTGGAGCAGTCAGGCGCCATTGCCCGTAAGGAAGGCGACGTGGACGGAGCCCTGGCCAGCGCGACAAAGAGTATACAAGCCATCTACGAAGTTCCGTTCTTGGCGCACGCGACAATGGAGCCGATGAATTGCACCGCCGATGTGCGCGCCGACGGTTGCGAAGTGTATGCGCCGACCCAATTCCAGACCGTCAACCAGATGACCGCAGCAAGAATTGCCGGGTTGAAGCCGGCGCAGGTGCAAATTCACACCACCTATCTTGGCGGAGGCTTTGGACGTCGCGCCGAGCAGGACTTCCTTATCGAAGCCGTAGAGCTGTCGAAGGCGGTGGGCGCGCCGGTGCAGGTCACTTGGTCGCGCGAGGACGACATGCAGCAGGACTATTACCGTCCGACGGTGAGCGTGAAGCTGACCGCTGGGCTCGATGGATCCGGAAATGTTGTGGCCTGGAAAAGCCGCATTGTCGCACCATCCATCATGTCGCGATTTTTCCCCGGGTCGGTCAAGAATGGCATCGATGAAACGGCAGTGGAAGGCCTGGCCACCCTCAAATACGAAGTACCCAACTTCCTGGTCGACTACGTCATGACGGATCCGGGAGTGCCCGTAGGGTTCTGGCGCTCGGTGGGCTGCTCGCATAACGGCTACATCGCGGAATGCTTTGTGGATGAGTTGGCCAGGGCGGCTCGGAAGGACCCACTGGAATTCCGGCGCGCGATGCTCGCAAAGGAGCCACGGCCACTCGGCGTGCTGAACCTGGCCGCTGAAAAAGCCGGCTGGAGCAAGCCACTCGCCGCAGGGCGCTATCGCGGAATTGCCATGGTGGAATCGTTCTCCAGCTTTGTGGCGCAAGTGGCGGAGATCAGCCTGGATCGCAAAGCGGGTACCGTGCATGTGCACAAGGTAGTGGCCGCCGTCGATTGCGGGCGTTACGTGAATCCGGAAACGATTCGCGCCCAAATCGAAGGCGCCATCCTTTACGGCCTGACAGCGGCGCTGAATGGCGAAATCACCATCGCCAAAGGCCGCGTGGAGCAATCCAATTTCAATGATTACGACATGGTTCGAATCAACGAAGCGCCACAGGTAGAAGTACATATCATCGAAAGCAAGGATGGGCCGGGCGGGATCGGAGAGCCCGGCACGCCACCCATTGCTCCAGCCGTCTGCAATGCTATTTTTGCCGCCACAGGCAAACCGGTGCGCCGACTGCCGATCAAGGCAACGGATCTGGTTTAATGGACTGGTCTACCCCGTATTGGTTGAGACGGGGGGCCTCTCCTGGCATTCCGTGATGGAAAACTCTCTGCTCGCGCTGGTTGCGGTTGCGTTGTTCTCGCTGATGGTCTGGATTGTTCTCGCATTTTTTCGGGGAGCGTTCTGGCAGCTTCGTGCGTTCGACGACGATCTGGCATTGCACGATCCGCTCGAAGGCTGGCCGCAGATCGTTGCCATCGTGCCGGCCCGCAATGAAGAAGCAACGATTGGCCGAACCGTGGAATCGTTGCTCGCTCAGGATTACCCCGGCAAATTTCAAATCATCGTCGTGGACGATCACAGCGAAGACGCTACCGAAGTGCGGGCAAGACAAGCAGCACAAAGGGACGGAACAGGGGAGAGAGTCACCATCCTTGCGGCCGCGTCAATCGAACCCGGCTGGACCGGGAAGCTCTGGGCTCTGCAACAAGGCGTTGGCAGCGGGCAGTCCCTTGCGCCGGATTGCTTCTGGTTCACCGATGCGGACATCGTGCACGCCCCGGATACACTCTCCCGGCTGGTCTCCAGGGTTGCGGCGCAGCGATTGGACCTGGTGTCGTTGATGGTTCTTCTGCAGGCAAAAACATTTCCGGAGCGCTTGTTGATTCCGCCTTTTCTCTATTTCTTTCTGAAGCTGTATCCGCCGAAGTGGATTGCGGATGCAAGATCGCGCACGGCAGGCGCCGCAGGCGGTTGCATTCTGCTGCGAAGAAAAGCCCTCGAGCGGATTGGCGGTCTCGCCGCCATTCGCGAACAAGTGATCGATGATTGCGCGCTGGCTCGCGCGGTGAAACGCGGAGGGGGTGCCATCTGGATGGGCCTGACACGGAGAAGCATCAGCCTGCGTGCCTACTCGACCTTTGCGGAGATTCGCGACCTCATCGCCCGGACTGCATTCACGCAGTTGTCCTATTCGGGGCTGCTGTTGCTCGGAACGGTTGCGGGCATGATCCTGACCTACCTCTTGCCCGTGGGGCTCGCGTTTCACGGTCAGCCCGTGGTTTGGCGCGCGAGCCTTGCCGTCTGGGCGCTGATGACCATAACGTATCTCCCGACAGTTCGTTTCTACCGCCTCTCGCCGCTGTGGGCTCCGTTGCTGCCAGTGGCGGCGGCATTTTATTCCTATTCGACTGTTCTTTCCGCCATCCGCTACTGGCTTGGCCGAGGCGGACAGTGGAAGGGCCGCAACCAGGCCCCGGTAAAGAACGAAACCCACTGAGCATCACAATTCTTGGTGACCTGCATCACTTTTTGTTATAGTAGTGGAGTCTGGAATAGGGCTGTATCCCGCAGTCAGGGAACGGCACCGGAGGCCGACATGAGTATTCTGCCGAACCAGGGCAACGGGAAGATCACCGTGCCCGATCTGATGCAGCGCAAGGCCTTAGCTGCACATTCACCCAATAAGAAAATTACCTGTTTGACCGCCTATGACTACCCGACGGCCCGTTTGCTGGATGAAGCGGGGGTGGACGTGGTCCTGGTAGGTGACTCCATGGCCATGGTGGCGCTCGGATATGACAGCACGCTGCCGCTCACTCTGGAGGAGTCAGTTCATCACACCAAAGCGGTGCGGCGAGGCGTCGAGCGCGCACTCGTTGTAGCGGATATGCCCTACGGCTCCTACCACGGGGAGATCCACGAAGCCCTGCGCAACGCGATGCGCTTTGTGAAGGAAGCCGGCGCGGAGGCTGTGAAGGTGGAAGGTGGCGAGCGACGCCTGGAAGTGATCGCCAGGCTGACGGAGGCGGAGATTCCCGTTATGGGACATGTGGGACTTACGCCGCAATCGGTGAACGCCCTGGGCGGCTACCGTGTGCAGGGCAAAACCCCTCTCACCGCGGAGCAGGTTCTGCGCGATGCGCGCTCGGTCGAAGCGGCGGGAGCCTTTGCGATCGTGCTCGAAGCCCTGCCGCGGGAGCTGGCCACAGAAATTACACGTACGGTGCGTATCCCCACGATCGGAATCGGGGCCGGGCCGGATTGCGATGGCCAGATCCTGGTCCTGCACGACATGTTGGGACTGACCTTCCAGGAGCCGCCAAAATTCGCGCGCCGTTACGCGAACTTGAGCGAGGTCATTTCGAATGCGGTTCGGGAGTATTGCGCAGACGTACAGAGCGGCAGCTTCCCTTCCGACGCCGAGTCCTACCATGCGACCGCCAGTCTGAAAGGACGCAAAGCATTATCGATCGCGCGGTGAGCGGCTAATCAAATGGAAAGTGCACACAGGGGCGCCTTGCGCAGACCGGGGCGCCCCTGCAGTTTTGTCAAGCAGGGGGCGAGCAATGAAACCTGTGGAGATCAGGGAGCTGCTGGCATTCAATGCCTGGGCAAACCACAAGATTCTGGCGGCGTCAGAGACGCTCACCTCCGAGCAATTCACAAGATCCATGGGGTCGAGTTTCGGCTCCGTGCGCGACACGCTTGCGCATATTTGGGCCGTCGAGTGGGTCTGGCTCGAACGGGTGCAGGGACGTTCACCTGCCTCGTTTCCCGACACACGTGATTTCACGGACCTCGCCAGCTTGCGACCGCGATGGGCAGAGGTAGAAGAAAGATGGCTCGAGTATGCCAGCCGCCTGGATCAGTCCGCACTGGATGAAGAGATCGAATATAAGACGCTGAGCTTTGGGCCCTCGCTGAATTCCCGCTGGCAGATGATGCAGCACGTGGTGAACCACGGAACCTACCATCGCGGGCAGGTGACCACCCTGCTAAGACAACTGGACGCGAAAAGCGTGGGCACGGACCTGATAACGTTCTACCGGGAGAGGAAGGCTGCGGCGAAGACTTAGCCCCCGCGACATGGAGACAATTCACACCATTGCCTGGATGAAGGAAAAGGCCCGGGGTGCGCGGTCTGAACAGCACAGGATTGGCTTTGTGCCCACGATGGGGGCCCTCCACGCCGGGCATCTGGCGCTCGTGGACCGTGCGAGGAAAGAGTGTTCGGCGGTTTATGCGTCCATTTTTCTGAATCCGGCACAATTCGGCCCGAACGAGGATCTGTCAAAATACCCACGGCCTTTGGAAGCCGATCTCGACAAGCTGCAGGACGCGAGGGTGGACGGATTGTTTCTTCCCGATGCTGCGGAGATTTATCCGCGCGGCTTTTCGACCTATGTCCACGTCGAAGGTCTGAGCGAACGCCTGGAAGGAAGATCACGCCCCGGGCACTTCCGCGGCGTCGCGACGGTGGTGCTGAAGCTGCTTGAGATCGTGCAACCGCATTATGCCTATTTCGGCAGAAAAGACGCGCAGCAGGTACGCATCATCACCCAAATGGTCAGGGATCTGAACTTGGATGTGGAGCTGGTGACTTGCCCCATCGTACGGGAGGCCGATGGCCTGGCGATGAGTTCGCGCAATGCCTATCTGCTGCCCGAACAACGTAAGGCCGCGACGGTGCTGTACCGCTCTTTGCAGACAGCGAAGAAGGAAATCGATGCCGGCATTCGAGACACGCTGGAGTTGCAGCGGGCGCTCTGCGGGGTATTCGACAGCGAGCCGCGGGCCAGAGTGGATTATGCGGAGATTGTCGACGCAGAAACGTTTGAACCGGTGGTGCGCCTGGGACGCGCTTGCTATGCGCTGCTGGCGGCGCATATCGGCAAAACGCGCTTGATCGACAATATGCTGATTCGGCCGAACGGCGACGGATTTACCGTCGAACTTTGAGCCGTTCCTGCCTTTACGCAGTGACTTTCGAAAATACCTCGGCCGCGTGCCCTTTGGCCTTTACCTGATCCCAGATCTCTTCAATCCTGCCATCTCGACCAATGAGGAAGGTGCTGCGGACAATCCCTTTAAACGAGCGACCCATAAACTTCTTCATGCGCCATACACCGTAGGATTGGAGGGTGCGGTGAGTGGGGTCGCTGAGCAAAGGAAAATTCAGTTTTTGTTTGGTCTTAAAGTTCAGCAGCGCCTTTTCCGGATCGGCACTGACACCCAGGATCACAGTATCTTCCTTGGCGAATTTTGCCTTCAGATCGCGGAATTCGCAGGCTTCAACGGTACAACCCGGCGTGCTGGCTTTCGGGTAGAAATAGAGCAGCACACGCTTTCCCTTGAAGTCCTTGAGAGAAACGTCCTTACCGTCATCTGATTTCAGGGTGAAGTCAGGCGCTTGGTCTCCGATTTTGAGCATGGGATCCTCGTTCGAATCAGGATAAGAGCTTGCGGAGCGTATCATTGATGACCTGCGGATTGGCCTGGCCCTTCGTGGCTTTCATCACCTGGCCCACGAAGAACTTGAAGACGCCTTCGTTACCGGACTTGAATTTGGCCACATTGTCCGGATTCCTTTCGATAACCTCCCGAGCAGCTTGCTCGATGGCAAGGTCGCTAATCTGGGCGCCGAGACCTTCCTCGGCGACGATGTCAGCGGCGGACCGCCCGCTCTCAAACATGGTGGCGAAGACTTTTTTGCCCACCGCGCCGGTAATTTTGCCCGACTCAACCAGGGAAACCAGCCCGGCAAGTGCGGCGGGTGAAACCGGGCTGGCGCCGATTTCTTTGCCCGAATCGTTGAGGCGACGGAGCAGTTCCGTCTGCATCCAGTTAGCCGCAGCCTTGCCGGGTGCGCCGGCTTTTACGACCGCCTCGAAGTAATCCGCCAACGCCTGGGTGTCGGTAAGAACTTCTGCATCATAGGGAGTCACCGCAAAAGCGGAGACAAAGCGCGCCCGCCTGGCGGCAGGAAGTTCCGGTAAAGAAAGACCAATCTGTTCCCGCCATCCGCTGCTCACGTGCACGGGCAGCAGGTCCGGTTCCGGGAAATAGCGATAATCGTGGGCTTTTTCCTTCGAGCGCATGGGCTCGGTTTTGCTGGCGGCCTGATTCCAGAGGCGCGTCTCCTGGGTAATGCGCCCGCCGGATTCGATCACAGCAATGTGACGTTCGATTTCATATTCAAGCGCTTTGGCTAGGTACCGGAAAGAATTGAGGTTCTTGACTTCCACCTTGGTGCCGAACTCCTTTGCGCCGCGGAGACGGACGCTGACATTGGCATCGCAACGAAGGGAGCCCTCTTCCATGTTGCAATCGCTGACTCCGCTGTAGAGAAGAATCTGCCGCAGGGTGGTGAGATAGGCGTAAGCCTCATCTGGGGCACGCATGTCCGGTTCGGAGACGATTTCGCTGAGCGGTGTGCCGCAGCGGTTGAAATCAACGTAGGTTTTTTCCGCGGAATGCGCGAAGCCGTCATGCAGCGACTTCCCGGCGTCCTCTTCAAGGTGCAGCCGGGTAATGCCGATGCGCTTGGATTTTCCGTTGTACTCGATTTGCACCCAGCCGCCCGTGGCCAGCGGCAATTCAAACTGTGAAATCTGGTAGCCCTTCGGGAGATCAGGGTAGAAATAATTTTTTCGCGCGAAACGGGAATGTTCAGCCACGGTGCAGTTCAGTGCCAGCGAAGCACGAACTCCGAGCTCGACGACACGCTTGTTGAGAACCGGCAGGGTTCCCGGAAGACCCAGGCATACCGGGCAGACATTGGAGTTGGGTGCATCGCCGAAACGCGTGGAGCAGCCGCAAAAAATCTTGGTCCGGGTCAGCAATTGGGCATGGACTTCCAGCCCAATAACCGGCTCATATTTTGCGAGCAACTCAGGGTTCATGGCAGATTCAGTCGCAAATTTGGTCATGGTATGCCGTCACAACGAAAGAAAAGTATAGCAGAGGGGCGCCGGTTAACGCCCACGCTCGAGGTCAGTTACGACCACCGAAATTGTAGCGCAGCCCGAAATAGTAGGTTTGGCCGAGAGCCGGATAGCCCAAAGCATCCTGATATTGCTTGTCAAACAGATTCCACACGCGCGCGGTGAGTGCCAAACTGCGGGTAAGGTTGTAGCTCGCCGCCAGATCAAATCGCGCATAGCCGGGATTGTTGGCCGGCGCGAGTGTGAAAAAGTTGATGTCCGTGCGCACACCGCTGAAATAGCCGATGAAATTCCAGTTCACACGGGCCCAATAAACGTTCAGGATCACCGAGCCTGAGTTCGCGGGTCGCCGCAACAAGGGTTCCCCGACGTTATAGGCGGGATCTGCTCCAGGCTGACCGGCTTCCAAGACACGCGTGGCGTCATAGGTGTAATAACCGTTGATGCTGAGCCATTTTTTCATTCGCAGTTCACTCGATAGATTCAGGCCGCGCGCGCGTGCAAGATCGGTGTTGAAGAAGGTGCCACAGTAGTTCGGATTCGGCGGCGCGTTAGGAGCATAGCTGATGATGTCCGTGAAACGGCTGGCGAAAAACGTAAGCGAAACGCGGGCACGGTCGGAGAGCAGGGATTGGTCAACGGTTAGGTTGAAAGTCTGGCTCTGCTCCGGTTTCAGATTGGGGTTGCCTGGATAACAGGGATCCGAGCCGAAGGATTGCTCGAGTCCCGGTTCCTTGATGCCCTCCCCATAGGAGAAGCGCAGGTTCGTGTCTCCCCAGGAGCCTTTTCCGTAGCGCAGCGCGTAAACGATGCCGGCGCGGGGAACAGTGCGAATTCCGAAGGTGGTATTGGACTCGACACGAAAACCGGCATTCAGCACCAGGCGGGGTAAAGGATACCAGCGAGCATCTGCAAATCCCGCCTGGTTGTTGCGCCGTGCGTGCGTGCCGCCCACAATCGCACTGGGATACGCATTTTCCACATCGTACTGGTAGCCGAACGCGAGCAGGCCTTTGGCGAAAGAGTAGTTGGACTGCTCGTTGAATCCGGCCACGTTGTATTGGTCGATATAAGCATAGGCCGGGCCCGAACCGGGGCTAGCCGGGATGAAATTTGTATCGACGATGCGGGAATCCCAGCCTGACAATTGATGCTGCCAATGCTCGCCGGTAGAGAACCTCCACGACAGATTTGCGGTGAGATCCTGTAGGGCATCAAATTGGCCGAGGGTTGGTGGCTCGAAGAGCGTTGGTCCCGGCAATTCCGCCCAACTGGAGTTACTGCGAACCGTAAGGCGGAGCTGGTCGGACCCGGAAAGACTGTAGCCGAAATTCCCCGCAAAAGTCCGGTTCACGAAACTGTCGTTTGGCCCTTGCCCGGCGGTGGTCAGGTAGGAGCCTGCGCCGGAGTAGTCGAACTGCCCGAGGAGGCCGCTGATCTGGCCGCCTCCGCGCGCGGAGGAGAGATCTCCGCCATCGGCATACAGCTGGACTGCGGGGACGGTCGTTGTACCGCGATGCGAAAACAGTTGGATGACTCCTGACATGGCGTCCGAACCATACAGAGCGCTCTCCGCACCGTGAACCACTTCCACCTTATCCACGTTGTCCAGCGAGAGATTGGAGTAATTGAAATTCCCCCCCGGTTCGTTGGCGGGAGTGCCGTCGATGAATACCTTGGTGTAGTTCGAATTTCCTCCGTCAAGGAACAGCGTGGTCAAGCCGCCAATCGGGCCGGTTCGGGCAACACTGATGCCCGGTTGCGTGTAAAGGAGATCGGGCAACGAGATCGCCTGCCGCTGGTCTATTTGTTCGCTGGTAAGGATGGAACTGGGCGCGGCCGATTGTTCCTGGATGATGGGAGCAGTCTGGCCGGTGACCAGCACGCTCGAGGACATGGGTGCAAGTTCCATGCGGAAGCTCAGGGTGAGCGATTCACCGGGTTGCAACGTCAGTTGCATATCCCTCGAAAGAAAGGAGTCTTTTGCAAAGACTACCCTGTAGCCGCCGGGGGGCAGAAGCAGCGAATAAGAGCCGTCCGCGGCGGAGTCTGTATGCAGCGCTTGTTCAGCGGTTTTCCCGTCCGGCTGAGCGCTAATCCGGGCGCCGGCCACACTCGCGCCGGAAGGGTCGGTCAGGTTGCCAGCTACGTGAGCATCCGAGCCTGGCGCTTGCGAAAATGCAGGGAAAGCAAAAGCGAGACCGAGCAAGACGAAAAAAGAGCAAGATAATTTTGGATTTTTCATGGTTCCTCTTCTCCCTCACGCGCGGGAGTGTAAAGGTTGCCCGAAGCAGCAGATTGCTGCACCGGTCGTAGACTTCGCCGGTCTCCTGGCTTGGCGGAAATTCGCTGCGAGCAAACTCACTCCGCAGGCAGCAGGCTTGCGGCCTTCCCGCAGCAAAGAGGTCTGCAGTGGCACGCAAGCGAAAAGTTCGCCTTACAGTCGCGCGGCGGCGACGGTTTCACACCGTCTTCCCGAACACGAAGTCTGCGGTTTAGGTTGAGGGGCGAGGCCCGCTGTGGGTTGCGATTGTCGGCGGCGCGCAGCCGTCGTGCCGGGGTTGACGATTTAGAGTTCTACTTATCCGCAAAGAGCGTGACACGCGGCCGCCCGGAAGAGGTCATCTCTACCGACAGCGGCGCCTGAAAGACCTGTTCAAGCAAGTCGCGTTGAAAAACAATGGCCGGCGGGCCGACGCGCAGGCACTTGCCCTTCTGGAGAAGTACGACTTGATCGGCGTACTCGCCGGTCAAGTTCAATTCGTGGGTCACGACCACAACGGTGTAGCGATTCTCGGCCGCCAGTTTTCGCAGCGAATCGAGAAGATCGACCTGCGCTCCGATGTCCAGGTGCAGTGTGGGTTCGTCCAGAAGCAGCAGGACCGGTTGTTGAGCCAGGGCGCGAGCCAGAATCACGCGCTGTTTCTCCCCGCCGGAGATTTTGTCCATCCATCGATCGCTGAGATGCAGCGCTCCCACTTGAGCAAGGGCATTCTTCGCTATGGTGATGTCGTCCTGGGATTCAAAGCGCAGTCCACGACCGTGGGCATGGCGGCCCTGCAGGACAAACTCCCACACTCTCGGTGGGAACAGCAGTCGGCTTTCCTGCTGCACCAGCGCAATGCGCTGCGCGCGCGTCTTCGGTGGGAGCGCGTGGGTTGAGAAACCGTTCAGGAATACCCTGCCGGAGAGGGGTTCGAGCGCGCCGGAAATGAGCTTAAGAAGCGTCGATTTGCCGCTCGCATTGGGGCCCAGAATCGCTACGATCTCGCCGGGCTTGGCCTGGAAGCTCAGAGCTTCAAGCGTGAAGAGCGGCGCTTGGGAGGGATTCGGAGCATAAACATAACTGGCCTGCTCGACACTCAGGCGTACGTCCGGGTTGCCGCGCGGCTGCTCTCCGGTAGGGTTCATATCCGATGAAGTCGGTGTTCGAAGGGGTGTGCTCATGCGAGCCTCCTGCGAAGCAAATAAATAAAGAAAGGAGCACCCACGAAGGCGGTCACAGCCCCGACAGGCAAGTCCGACGGGGCAGCCACGGTGCGTGCGATGGTATCCGCGATGACCAGTGCGATGGCTCCTCCGAGCGCAGAAGCGGGAAGAAGCATGCGATGGTCGGAGCCAAAAATCAGGCGCATGGCGTGAGGGACCAGCAGGCCGATGTAGCCGATTGCGCCGCTGACGGAAACGGCGAGCCCGGTCAGGACGGATGCCGCCAAATAAACGACGATTTGCACGCGTCGGACATCCACGCCAAGGTGCATCGCTTCCTTTTCGCCAGCGAGAAGGAGGTTAAGATCGGATGCGGTCGTGTAAATCGCTCCGGTAGCCACGACAAAACCGATGCCCAGGAGAAACAGAAGGCTTTCCGGCGGTAGGGTGTTGAGGCTGCCCATCATCCAGTAGGAAGCTCCCCGGAGATTGCTTCCCGACAGCGTGGACATCAGGAACATGATGATGGCAGAGAGGAACGAAGCGGTAATGACGCCGCCCAAGAGAAGCGTGCTGCTGTCGATCTGTCCGCTGCGCCGCCCCAGAAAATAGACCGCGGCAATGGTGACGGCGGCTCCCAGAAAAGCACCGAACGGAGTGAGCAGGCCCGCAAATTCAGGGGAGAGCGATAGCTGATTTTCAATCATCAAGGCGATGATCGAGCCGACGGCAGCGCCCGAGGAGATACCCAGCACGTAAGGGTCGGCAAGTGGGTTTCGCAGCAGGGCCTGGAAACTGGCGCCGGCGACAGAGAGGGATGCGCCGACGACGATGGCAAGCAGGATGCGAGGAAGACGAATATTCAAGACAATCAAGCCGTAGTCGGAAGAAATGGCGGCGCTCTGCCGCAGGAGAACGTGAATCAAGTCGCGGCCAAGCCCGTAGAGAGAAACCTGGACCGCGCCCAGTTTTAGGGCGATTACCACAACGGCAAAAAGAACGATCGCCAGTATTCCGCAGCGCAGAAAGAGGCGGCCGAGCGTCAACGGGCGCATGGAGCCTCCAGGGAGCAGGACGATGCCGCAGGTTGCCAGGCAGTGGGCTTCGGCTGCGAATGAATTGGAACTGGGGTGTCTGAAGGCAAGATTCCCTTTTCAGTCCCGGGCGCGTCCGAGAAGATCTCAGGATGCAATTGTCGAGCCAGCTCTTCAATCACCGAGACCATGCGCGGTGCGGGGCGGATGATGGCGTCGCTGACAACTGCAAAATGGCGATTGCGGACGGCGTCGAGGATCTGCCAGCCGGGCCGAATCGCCAGCGCGTCAAAATCGCGGGCGGGGGTGTCGGAATGGGCAGAAGCGAACACCAGATACTCCGGCTGCAGGCGCGCGACCTCTTCCAGGCTGATTTGTGGCCAATCCTGTTTTGAATCGACAACCGAGGCAGCGCCGGCGCGATTGAGAGCGTCGGCAATGAATGTGTCCTTTCCGACCGACATGAGCGGCTCGGGCCAGACGATGAACAGCACGCGCTTTGCGGGTACGGCAGCGAGTTTCGTCTGCAGGACGGTCAGACGCCGCTGCAAGCTATCGACGAGGGCCTTTCCCGCAGCCGACACGTTCAGCACATCGGCCAGTTTTTGCGTGGCGGAGAGGATCTCGTCCACGGTTCGCGCATCGGTAGCGTAGGTCGGAATGCCCAGGGTATCGAGGGCACGAACGGTGTCCAACAGATTTCCCTCTTTTGTAACCAGCACGAGATCCGGGTGCAGGATGGCAATTTGCTCGAGGTTTGGATTGATCACTCCGCCCACTCTGGGCTTCTTCTGCGCTTCCGGTGGATAGTCGCAATAATCTGTGTCGCCCACGAGGCGATCCTCGGCACCGAGTGCGTAGATTGTTTCCGTCAGGCTGGGGGCCAGCGAGACGATTCGCGATGGATTGAGCGGGACACGAACGGAGCGACCATAACCGTCGGTCACCTCGCGTGTGACCTGAGGCACAGGAGAAGCAGGCAAATTCGCTTGCGCGCACAGGTCAGTGGCGCAGAGAAGAATCAAACCGGCGCAAAGCAACCAGGCACGCGAGGCAATCACGATCCTTGAATCGAGCACGAATCTCCCCTGACGAGAGCTCGCGAGAAGGCACAATAAAAAAGCCCCACACGAGGCTGGGGCATTTGGGACCGTGTTCTCTCTCGCGAAGGACACCCGGTCACTGCAGCTTGGGAGGGTAGCCTGGCTTACGACATTTCTGTCGATCACAGTGGCGGGACCGCGGCCGGTTTACACGGCACTTCCCCACTTCCCTAGCCTGCAAATTGTAAATTCAGTGTACGGCCGTCGCCGAGGAGTGTCAATAAAACGAACGTTCTTTCCTGCGCAGGTTCACCGATTTTTCCAATTGGGTTTGCGCTTTTCGACCAGCGCACGCAGCCCTTCCTGCGAATCTTCCAGGCGATAGAGTTCGTTGAGAAAAATATTCCTGGAGTTCTTGAGACCGTCTCGTAGAGAGAGTCCCATTCCTCCCAAAATAGCCTTTTTCGCGATGGTCAGCACGGGACCGGAGTGGCCGGTAATTCGCTCGATCAGTTCGGCCACGGTGGCTTCCAATTGCGCTTCCGGCACCAGGCGGTTGACCAAGCCGAGTTCCCGCGCACGTTCCGCTGTAATCGGATCTCCCAACAACACCAATTCCATTGCGATCTTTGGTCCCACAAGATACGGCAAAATGGTCGACGCCAGGGGCGGGAAAATGCCAATGGTGATTTCCGGTTGCGCGAATCGCGCCCTCGGCGTGGCCACAACCAGGTCCCCGAACGCGGCCAGTTCCGCTCCTCCGCCGATTGCGGGACCGTTTACCACGGCAAGCACCGGCTTGGAAGTCTCCAAAATGCCCGCAAAAACAGAATGGAACGCATCCACCATCTGGAACACGCGTTCCGAGGTGTACTCACCGATATCAATGCCGCCACAAAAGACCCTCAGAGCAGAATCCAGCACAATAAGTTTCACGTCACCGCGATCTCCGACGAAGGAAATTCCATCGGCCAGCTCCCGGAGCATGTTCTCGTTCAAGAGGTTATGGTCTGGCCGGTTCATCGTCATGCGGGCGACGCCGCTTGCAATGCGAAATCGGATGAACTGGAATTCTTCGGGATTGCGGCGCTTCGGTTCGGTGTGGACCTCTACGGAATGACGGGATTCCACGAGCGGTGACTCCTTCCGGACAGTAGGATCTTGCCTAGAAAATGATGCTAGCACGCGGGGAGGACTCGGCCCGATTGGGTTGAACGGGCGGTGCGCAATGAGTCTGCTGGCCTTTCGGACCCCAGAATCGAACGGAACAGCGCTTTTCCGCCAGGTGCAGGGGAGCCATTTTTGCATCCCGCAGGAAAAATGCCCTTTCCTGAAGATGTGACTGTCTCCCGAGCCCACCACGGCATAAGCGAGCGCAAGGGCCTTCTCGCCGACAGAGAACAGTGCGGGGCTGACCTCCATTCCCTGTGGAGCGGTGCCGGCGGCGGCAAATCTGGGAATGGCTCAGTCAAAGACGGAAGAGAACATCCTGGACACCGCGGTTACCTTGGCTGGGTGGTTCACAGCTCGGGCGGCTTTGCAGGCAGCAGGCTTGGTGGACCGGCTAAAACGCAAAGGCCTCAAACGGCGTCAAGCAGGTCATCGATACGGTGCGGCTGTCCCAGGGATGAGCGTGGCGACGAGGACAGGAGCAGTCGGTGGGCTCTTCGCTTGTTTTCCTCGAGGAGAATTCGGCCGCTGAGGGCACCGAAGGCAACCCGAGGAGTTTGCTGACGCAGGCCACCATCCCGATTTTCGTATGCTTCCCGAGGAGGTTCTGAGAAAATTCGTACGACCCGCCTGTCAGGAGTCGTTCGAGTGGCCAAGAACAAATCCGCGATGCTGTTGCTGTTTTTTGTAGTTTGCTATGGTGTCGCTTTCCTCGCCGGCATGATGACGCGGCCCCAGATCGCCACCTGGTATGCCTCCTTGGCGAAGCCAGACTGGAGGCCGCCGAACTGGCTGTTTGGACCGGTGTGGACTATCCTCTACGGATTGATGGCCGTTGCAGGTTGGCGAGTCTGGAGTGCACCCGTGTCCAAATGGCGTTCCATTGCATTGCGTCTGTTCGTGGTTCAACTGGTACTGAATTTCCTGTGGTCGCCCGTTTTCTTTAGTTTTCATTTCATCGGAACGGCGGTTGTCATCATCTTCCTCCTGCTGCTCTCGCTGCTTCTTTTTGTGAGCCAAGCAAGAAAGGTTGACGGTCTTGCCGCATCGATGTTTGTTCTCTATGTTTTGTGGGTAAGTTTCGCTGCCGCGCTGAATTACACTATATGGACCATGAACCCCGTTCACGCCGCAGATCGTCCCGCGCTTCCAACCGCATATGCATTGCACCTGAAGGAACAGCCGGCCACAGATTCGTTTCCTCCGGCATCCGCCTGGGAAAAAGCTCCCGGGCTGCACTTTGACCAGGACTGGCAGGGAGAGAACAGCGATCCACTGCGCGCCACAGAGGTGCGCCTGCTCTGGACACCAGAAACCCTGTTCCTGCGCTTTCACTGCAGCTACAGGAACCTGTTTGTTTTTCCAGATGCCCGCGCCGATGGCTGGCGTTATGAACTTTGGGATCGCGACGTGGCGGAAACTTTCCTGCAGCCGGATTCCAGCGATCCCATGGTTTACCGCGAGTTTGAGGTGAGCCCGAACGGCTACTGGATTGACCTCGCCGTTTCCCACGGAAAAATTGAGGAGTTGCACAGTGGATTGCACCGTCGCGTGGTCATGGACGAAAAGGCCAAGACATGGACAGCGGAGATGGCCATCCCAATGAAATTTCTGACCACTCAATTCGATCCGAAAAACTCCTGGAAGCTGAATTTTTTTCGGATCGAGGGAGACAAAGAACCTCGCTTTTATTCGGCATGGAGCCCCACTTTCTCGCCAAAGCCGAACTTCCACGTCCCCTCGGCTTTTGGAACCTTGGTTTTTCGCGAGCAGGAATGAAAATCTCCGCTGCCGCAACCCGGTTCGATTCTGCTAAGCTCGCGCATTGATGGACAAACATTTCCTCTTCCGTGAAAATCACTACCACGTCCCTGCCTTGGTATTTTTCATTGCCGCTTCTGTGGTTTTCCTCGGTGCATGGCCTGTCCGTGCCCAGCGGGCCGCCGACCCGAATGCGCCGGTGATCAGGAAAGTGGAGCCGCCCAGCTGGTGGATTGGCTTGACGACCGATGTCCTGGTCTTGCTGTCGGGGACAAATCTGCAAGCAACTCACGCTGCCTGCAATCTGCCCGAAGTGCTGGTACGAGAGACGCAGTCTTCGATCGAGGGCGACTATCTTTTCGTGTGGCTGAAGTTCTTACCGCAGCTGAAAAGCGGAACGGCCGTTTGCCGCATCACTACGGCAAAAGGCGAAACGACATTCGAACTGCCGCTAGCCGCGCGGAAACAGCTCCTGGGCAGAAACATGGGCCTGTCGCCCGAGGATGTGATTTATCTGATCATGCCGGATCGCTTCGCCGATGGCGATCCCACGAACGATGAGCCTGCTGAATCTCCGGGCTCGCACGACCGGTCGGCACCGCGTGCTTACCATGGCGGTGATTTGCGCGGCATCAAAGAGCATCTAACGTACCTGAAGGAGCTGGGAGTCACCACCCTCTGGCTCACACCCATTGTGAAGAACGGCATGACTGCGGACAATAACGGCCAAGGCGCAGTGGATCTTTACGCTGTGGATCCACATCTCGGCACGCTTCAGGATTATCAGGATTTGGTGGAAACCGCTCACAAGCAGCATATGAAGGTTTTCTTCGACGTGGTGCCGAATCACGTTGGCCCGCAACATCCCTGGTTGAAGAATCCTCCGATGGCGGACTGGTTCCACGGCACGGGAGCGCACCACTTGAACACCGTTTCGTCACTGAACCGCGACTTTTACGGACTCCCGGAAAAAAAAGGGACCCCCATCGACCTGCTCGAGCTGCTGGTGGATCCGCACACGCCGCCGCAGATGAGAGAGAATCTGACCGATGGCTGGCTGTTGGGGACTCTGCCGGACCTGAACACGGAGAACCCGCTGGTCGAACAGTATCTGATCCAGAACAGCATCTGGTGGGCGGAAACTTCCGGGCTGGACGGATACTGCATTGATCGTTTTCCCTATGTGCCGAGGGCTTTCTGGGCACAGTGGCACAACGAGTTGCGGAAACTCTATCCGCGACTGTCCACGATCGGCGAAGTCTTTCACCCTGACCCGGCAGTGACGTCCTTTTTTTCCGGAGGTCGAAAAGGGTGGGATGGGATCGACACGCAACTGACCACGGTGTTCGATTACCCCTATTATTTTGCCTTGCGCGATGTGCTGCTGGACGGCGCTCCAACGGGGCGTATTACCAATAGTTTGCGGCAGGATTTCCTGTACCCCCATGCGGATTTCCTGGTGCCCTTCTTCGGCAATCAAGATGCGCCGCGCTTTGCCGGCGCACCCGGAGCTACCCCGCAAAAGGAAAAGCTGGCGATGGCACTAACATTGGCGGTACGCGGAATTCCCGAGCTGTACTATGGCGACGAACTCGGGATGGGCGGCGGAGGCGATCCTGACAACCGGCGGGATTTTCCCGGCGGCTGGCCGGCAGACGCGCACAACGCATTCGCCCGCGAGGGAAGAACCCGTGAGCAGCAGGCGATGTTTGAGTATACGCAAGCTCTGCTGCGCTTGAGGCGCGAACATGAGGCGCTGCGCGGCGGAAAGCTGTGGCACCTGGCCTCGGACGATTCCTGCTATGTTTTTGTCCGGGAGTCTGACGAGGAAAAACTCGTGATTGCTTTTCACAATGGCACCAGCCCGAAGACCTTGAACCTCTCCCTGAAAGACACGCCCGCGGGAACAGCCGCGGGCATTTCAGCGCTGTTTGGCGAGGGGCAAGCTGACGTTGCCGGACAACAGCTGAGATTGGTCCTCCCGCCGCAGAGTTTCTCGGTTTTCTTGCTGCAGTAGCTTCGCGCTCGCAACGGACCGGCACCTCCCTTATAGTAGTGAGCACGGAGAATGCGGTTCGCGCTGCTTGACGGGTGTTGGCTTCGGAACAGGAATCGATCGGGATAGGGGGAACCCAATGAAGAGACTATTCATGTTGTTTGCACTTCTGGGGGTAAGCGCGATGGCAGCAGAAAAAACTGTATATGACTTCACACTGAATTCGATTGACGGACAGCCAACACCGCTTTCTTCATTCAGGGGCAAGGTTGTGATGCTGGTGAACGTGGCCAGCCGTTGCGGATACACGCCACAGTACGCGGGGCTCGAAGCGCTTTACGAGAAATATAAGGATCGCGGATTTGTGATCGTCGGAATACCGGCAAACAACTTTGGCGGACAAGAGCCGGGGACCAATCAGGAGATCAAAACGTTCTGCAGCGCGAAATATCACGTGAGTTTCCCGATGATGGCTAAGGTGTCGGTGAAGGGCAGCGACATCACGCCGTTGTACGCATTCCTGACGGACCAAGGAACAAACCCCGGGACTGGCGGCGAGATTGGCTGGAACTTCACGAAATTCCTGGTGGGGCCGGACGGCAAGGTGATCGCGCGATTTGATTCCAAGGTGGAACCGGAATCGGCGGAGGTGACTTCGGCTGTGGAGAAGGCCCTTGCGGGCATGAAGAAATAGCCGGAAGGCGGCCACCAGTCGGTAGCGTGGCGTACTTTCGAACACTCTGCTTCCCTACGGGGACAAGACCTGCTCTGGAAACGATGAAACAATGGCCGCTCCGAGGTCTCCGGGCATGAAGTAGCGGCAAGATACCCGGTCGGATGCGCAGTGCATCCAACCGGGCAGACACGGCGCCTGCGCTGGCCCCGCTATGATTTCCATTTTTTGAGTGCATCCAAACCTCATGTCTATCCTTTCGTTGAAGGAAGTTTGCAAAGACTATCTAACCGACGGCCAAAAGGTACAGGCTCTGACTGGAATCTCGCTGGATGTAAGTGCCAGTGAATTTGTGGCCCTGGTCGGGAGAAGCGGGTGCGGCAAGTCCACGCTGTTGAACCTTGCCGGGGCGATGGACTTCCCGACGCAGGGAGAGGTGCGGATCGACGGCGTTTGCACCTCGATGCTGAATGACACGGAGCAAACGCACCTGCGACGCGAAAAAGTGGGCTTCGTTTTTCAGTCGTTTCAGTTGCTGCACACATTAACGGTGCTCGAGAACGTGGAGTTGCCGCTGCTGCTGGCGGGAAATCCCCGGGCGCGGCACGAAGCGCGCGGGCGACTGGAGTGGGTGGAACTGGATGGACTCGGTGAGCGCTTTCCTCACCAACTTTCCGGCGGCCAGATGCAGCGCGTGGCCATCGCGCGGGCGCTGGTGCATTCTCCGAAGCTGTTACTGGCCGACGAGCCAACCGGAAACTTGGATACCACCACGGGCGCGAACATTCTCGAGCTGCTCCGGCGTCTGACCAGGGAGCGGCAGACCGCGACGATCATGGCGACGCACAGCCTGGAGGCGGCAGCCGTTTCCGACACACTGGTGCGGCTGCGCGATGGTCACATCGAAGAGATCACGCGGCGCTGAAATGATGCGGCTGAAATTATTCTACCGGTTAATGATGCGGCCTCTGTTTCGCGAGCCGGTGCGGATGAGCTTGACGATCCTGGCTGTCGCGCTTGGCGTGGCCGTGGTGCTGGCGATGGAGTTGGCAGGAAACGCCGCCGCGGGCTCATTCCACTCGTCCATGGAAACGCTGGCCGGCGATTATACGCTGGAAATTATCGCCCCAGGTGGAGTGCCGGATGCGGTGGTCGGCATGCTCGCGACGCAGCCTATCCCGCTGCGATTTTCTCCCCGGATTGAAGACTTCGCCACGATTCTGAGCAACAAGGAGACGTTGCCGCTGATCGGAATCGACATGATCGCGGAAGGCAGCCGGTACGTCGGTGCGGACAATCCACAGATGACGAACGGCTCTCCGGATTCTCCGGCACGCGCGTTGCGGCGATTGGAAGAGCCGACCAGTGTATGGGTGGGCAGCAGTCTCGGGAAAAAGCCGGGTGATCAGATCGAGCTCTTGATCAACGACCAAACCTCGCTGTGCACGGTGCGCGGTGTGTATCCCGACTCGGGCGGAAACGAAAGCGCGATTGTGATGGACCTGGCGGGCGCCGATCGGGCCTTGAAACGAGCGGGACGGTTGGACCGCATTTTGCTGAAGATCCCTGAGAGCGCGAATCCCGAAGAATGGCAGAAACGGATTGCCGCGTTACTGCCGACTGGGGTGGAAATCCGCCCGCAAGGGACGGGGACAGTGGAAAACCGGAAAATGCTGGCGGCGTTCCGGTGGAACCTCCGCTTGCTGAGCTACATCGCGTTGGTGGTGGGTGCGTTCCTCATTTACAACACCATTTCAGTCTCCGTGGTGCGACGACGCGCAGAAATCGGATTGCTACGAGCGCTCGGAGCCAGCCGCGGAAATGTGTTCGGGGCTTTTTTAGGGGAGGCGGTGGGGATCGGGCTTGCCGGAGCGCTACTGGGACTTCCCTTAGGACGATTGCTTGCGAGCGGTGCGGTGAAGTCGATGGCGCTGACGGTGGATCTACTGTACGTAAGCAGTCGTCCCGGAGCGATCGCGCTGACAGGTTCCTCTCTCTGGTTAGCACTGGCGATCGGGGTCGGCGTAGCAATTGCTTCGGCACTGGCGCCGGCGCGGGAAGCGATGCAAGTTTCTCCGGTCGACGCGATGGCGCGCGGGCGGAAGGAATATGCAGCGCGAATGAACAAGGAACGCGACCTCGGAATTGCTGCGGCGCTGGCAATCTGCGCGGCGCTGCTGGCGCAACTCCCCGCGCTGGGAGGCAAGCCGGTGTTTGGATATCTGGCAACGGTCGTGCTTATCGGTGCGTCGGCCTATGCGATTCCGGCGCTGGTCAGCTTTCTATCCTCGACGACTTCACGGCGGCTCGGCGAGCTGCTCGGGGTGGAGGCACTGCTGGCCTCGCGCAGCTTGGTAGCGTCACTCGGACGTACTTCCGTGCTGGTAGGAGCGCTGGCCACGGCCGTGGCGATGATGACTTCGGTGGGGATCATGGTGGGCAGCTTCCGGCAGACCGTGGTGAACTGGATGGACGATCAACTGCCTGCCGACCTGTACTTGCGCCCTGCGGGGGAGCCAGCGGCGGATCGGCATCCGACGATTTCCATGGAGTTGACAGAACAAATTGCGAGTTTACCCGGCGTGGCAGCGGTCGACCGGCTGCGCGCCTATGAAATCAATTATGAGGGGATGCCGGTGACCCTCGCGGGGATCGATCTGCGGGTACGGAACTCATATCACAAGTCGAAGTTTCTCTCTGGGCGGAGGACGGAGACGGTGCTTTCGGAGTTGCGTGGACAGAGGAGCATTCTGGTCAGTGAGCCATTCACCTACAAGCACCACGTCAAGGCGGGCGATGCAATCGAACTCGGGCTAGGCGACTCGCACGCGAAGTTTCGGATTGCGGACGTGTATTACGAGTATGGAAATGAACGGGGCACGATCTTGATGGACCGGGACATATTGCTCGACTACCTGCCCGATCCGGCAGCGTCGAATCTGGCGGTATTCGTGCAGCCCGGCACGGCTCCTTCTGAGGTACGACGCGAGATTCAACAAGCTGCGGCGGGCCGCCAGATCCTGATTTTTTCTGACCGCGACTTGCGCACGGAAGCGGTGCGCATTTTCGACCGTACGTTTGCCATCACCTATGCTCTTGAGGCGGTGGCAGTGCTGGTAGCAGTGATGGGCATTGCAGGAGCGCTTCTGGCCTTGGTGATCGACCGGCGGCGTGAACTTGGACTGTTGCGCTTCCTCGGGGCGTCGGCAAATCAGCTGAGGAAGTTAATCCTGGTGGAAGCGGGCTTGCTTGGGCTGCTGGCAAATCTGGCGGGTTTTATGCTGGGCTATTTTCTTTCTCTGATCCTGGTATTCGTGATCAATAAACAGTCTTTTGGTTGGACCATCCGGTTCCACTGGCCGGTGGCCGTATTGTGCGGCGCGTTGACGGTCGTCTACTTGGCAACGGTTCTGGCCGGGCTGTACCCGGCAGAGGCGGCGGTTCGGCTAAATCCGCTCGAGGTGATTCATGAAGAGTAGGGTCCTGGCATGGTCGCTCCTTCTGACTCTTGCGTCTCCGCTAACTGCAGTGGAGCAATATGAGGTTGCGCTGCCAGATTATCGTTATGAATTTCCGCGCGATCATTTCAATCATCCGGGTTATCAGACAGAGTGGTGGTATTACACCGGGAATCTTGCAGCCGAGGATGGACGCAGATTCGGATTTGAATTGACGTATTTCCGCCAGGGCGTTAGCCGCGATCCCGGGGAAAAACGGATCTGGGATATCCGGGATCTCTATCTTGCTCATCTGGCACTGAGCGACTTGAACGGAAAGGCGTTTTACCATGCCGAGCGCACCAACCGTGCGGGCCCGGGAATTGCCGGGGTTGAGGAGAGTCAGGGCCGCATCTGGAATGGGAACTGGAGGGTTACCTGGAGCGGTGCGGATCAGCACCTGGACGCGGTGGAGGAACGGTTTTCCTTTTCGCTGGCGCTGCATCCGGAAAAACCTCCCGTGATTCACGGTGAACATGGGATCAGTCAGAAGGCGGACGGATCGGGCCACGCTTCACACTACATTTCCCTAACGCGCCTGATAACCAGCGGCACTGTGCAACTCGACGGAAAGACGTATATCGTTTCCGGGACGGCCTGGATGGATCACGAATTTTTCACGCACCAGTTGGACAAGGACCAAGTGGGCTGGGACTGGTTCAGCTTGCAGCTCAACGACGACACGGAACTGATGTTATATCGGATACGCAGGCGCGACGGCTCGCTGGATCCTCATTCCTCCGGCACCTACATCGATGTGCGGGGCCGCGCCTGGCATCTCGACCGAGGGGACTTTTCACTTTTACCGGGCGAGGAATCGTGGAAAAGTCCGGTCACACAAGCGGTTTATCCATTGCAGTGGCGGATTACGCTGCCAAAACTGGGGATGGAACTCGAAGTGACGACGCAGTTGCGCTCGCAGGAGTTATCGGGACAATCGAAATTGGTACCGAGCTACTGGGAGGGCACGATCGACCTGAAAGGCCATCAAGGAAACTCCGGCTTGACGGGTACGGGATATCTGGAAATGACGGGTTATGACCGCGCAATTGCACTGCCGCAGTAAAGGAATGTGCAGGCGGCCGGTTAATTGTTGACGATGGATTCCAGACCCTGTTTGTTTTTGATAATCAGGGTCGAGCCCAGGACTTGAAGGATCTGCTTCTTGCGAAAATCCGCGAGCAGCCGCGTTACGGTTTCACGCGAAGAGCCGATCATCTGGGCAATTTCTTCGTGAGTCAGGGTGAGCTTTATGCGCACTTGGCCCTTCTCTTCGGGATAGTGAGCTGCCCATTCCAAAAGGAACCGCGCGAGCTTTTCGCCGGCGGAATGCGAAAGACCGATGGTGCGCATTTCCGAGATAGCGGAATGATAGGTTTCACCCAGCTGCTGGGCGACGCGCAGGGCGGCCTCACCGTGGTCCTTCAGGAAGCCGAGAAATTCATTGCGAGGGATGAAGTTGGCTTGAGCGGGCTCAATGACGTCGGCAGTGAGTTCATAACAGGTGCCGGTAACCGTCGCGGGGAGCCCGAGGACTTCACCGGGCTCGGCAATGCGCAGGATGAGGGTCTTGCCATCGGCGGAGGAAGTGGAGAGCTTCACGCGGCCGCTGCAGAGAATGAAGACACCGCGTGCGGGCTGGCCCTCGACGAAAAGGGTGGCCCCCTTCGGATAGGCAGCCGAAGAAGTGATAGCGGCCATCGCCTTCACGGCCGAATCCGGCAAATTACAAAAGAGTCGTTCTTCCCGGTGCGGGCAAGAAAGGCAGTTCTCAATAATCTCAAGGCCGTAAGGAGTTCGCATACTAGATCCGTCCGGGAGAAAGCCTCCCTCAACCTTGGTCACAAACTGAAACCGATTGCCGTTGCGGCGCCAACCAGTAAGCATGGCATCACCTGCATATGTGATTTTGTACACCCGGAGTGGGTCAGTTCCCGTGATTTTTATCACTCATGCATGTGACCGTTGTCACCGACCTCGCGGTTGCCTTGTGAGACTAGTAGCGTGGGGTTTTAGACATGGAGGAAAGGCAAAGACTGGCTGCCATCCTGCGGGCGGAATTGGCCTTTCTGGAGCAGGGTGGATACCGCGGCAGGCCGCGTCATCCCTGGCGCCCTAACTTCGTGTTTGAAGATTCTCCCACCTGCATCAACTTCCAGGGGAAAGAAGAACGGCAGCCTTGCGAGCGCTGCCCCTTAATCGGCTTCGTACCGGAAGAACGCCGAGAAATGCACTTCCCGTGCCGGCACATTCCCCTGACGGAGCGTGGCGAAACGGTGAACTCCTTTTATGAGTGGGGGACGGAAGAGGAGTTGGAGACCGCACTGAAGGACTGGTTGAACCGTTCAATCCGTGAACTGGAAACCGGGGAAAAATCACTCTCGCAGAAGGCCGGAAACTCGCCCCAGTAATCCCAGTTCGTTCCCCCGAATCCGATACATCTATTTTTGCCCGTAGTAGGCAGAGCTGCCGTGCTTACGGAAGAAGTGTTTTTCGTGAAGTTCCTTCGAGATGGGTCGCGCTTGGGGGTTGGCGGCCAGAGTGTGCAAAGCCATGGTGGCAATTTCCTCAACGAGAACGGCGTTATGAGCGGCCTCTGCGGGTGACTTGCCCCAACAGAAGGGAGCGTGGCCGGCGACCAGGACCCCAGGCACATGGAGTGGATCGCGCTTGCCGAGGCAGTGGACGATGGCCAAGCCAGTGTTCCGTTCGTAGTCGCTGCGAATTTGGGCTGAACTAAGCGGCTTGGTAACCGGCACGGCACCGTGAAAATAATCGGCATGAGTGGTGCCAAAACAGGGGATTTCTCGCTGTGCCTGGGCCCAGGAAGTCGCCGAACGCGAATGCGTATGCGACACCCCGCCAACAGTAGGGAAAGCCCGGTAGAGCACAAGATGTGTCGGCAAGTCCGAAGATGGACGGAGATCGCCTTCTACAGTCTTGCCTTCGAGATCGACAATGACCAGGTCGCCCGTCTTCATGGTTTCGTATGGAACGCCGCTTGGCTTGATGACCACCAAACCTTCTTCACGCGAGATGCCGCTGGCGTTGCCAAAAGTAAAAAGAACCAAGCCGCGGCGGACCAGTTCGAGGTTTGCGTCCAGTACTTCCTCACGAAGGCTTCTGAGTTTCATGCTTTTCCTCTCGCCGAAGCAGCAATGCGCCGAAGTGTGGGGAGAACGCGGCCGAGAGCGGCGGCGGGAGCGTCGGCCTTCCCTAGGGCAAAATACAACTCACGATACATACCATAGAGATCCTCGTAAACTCTGGCCGCCGCGGTGTCCGGTTCGACAACGCGATACTTGGGGCAGAGCGCGTCTTGAGCGGCTTCGATGCTCGAGAATTCACCCGCTGCCAGGGCGGCAAAAATGGCGGAGCCGAGGCTGGTCACATCGGATTGCGGTATCAAGACCGGCTTGTTCAACACGTTTGCATAGATTCGATTGAGTACCTGGTTCTTCTGCGGGATACCCCCAGCATTGATCACCCGACGAATGGGGACGCCGTTCTGCTGCATACGCTCGAAGATGACCCGGGTATGGAATGCCGTGCCTTCGATGGCGGCAAACAGTTCGTCCTGGGCGGAGTGGGTGAGGTTCCAGCCCAAGGTCGCGCCGCCCAATTCAGGATTCACAAGGACGGTGCGGTCGCCGTTATCCCAGGTGAGGCGGAGTAGACCGGTCTGCCCAGCGCAAAACTCATCGAGCCCGGAAGCCAGTTCAACGATGGTTTTTCCAGCGCGCCGAGCGATGGCTTCGAAGATATCGCCGGTGGCGGAAAGCCCGGCTTCAACGCCAGTTTTTGCGGGATGAACCGAACCGGGAACTACGCCGCACACTCCGGGTATCAGCCGGGTGTCATCGCTGATGGCGATGATGCAGGTCGAAGTGCCGACCACGTTCGCAACATCACCGGTGCGTGCGCCGGCGCCGATGGCGTCCCAGTGAGCGTCGAATGCTCCTACGGGAATCGGGATGCCTGGTCGCAGGTGCAACTTCTTGGCCCAACCACCATCGAGTGAACCCGCAATTTTGTCGCTGGACTGGTACCGGCCGCCGAGCTTTTCACGGACGCCTTCGAGAAGCGGATCGACGGCAACCAGAAAATCCTCGGGCGGCAAGCCGCCGAGGGATTGATTCCACATCCATTTGTGGCCCATAGCACAGATAGAGCGGGGTGCCTGCGTTGGGTCCGCGATGCCGCAGAGAACCGCTGCGACCATGTCGCAGTGTTCAAAAGCGGTGACAAACTTGGAGCGTTTTTCCGGATTGTGGCGCAGCCAATGGAGCAGTTTCGAGAAGCCCCATTCGGAGGAGTAGGTGCCGCCGCACCAGTGAATGACCTCCAGTTTCCGCTCCTGCGCGGTTTTGGTGATGAGCGCAGCTTCCTGCCAGGAGCGGTGATCGCACCACAGATAGTATTCATCGAGAGGCTCGAACCGGTCGCCGACGGGGATAACGCTCGAGCCGGTTGTATCGATGGCCAGAGCGGCAACCTGATCGCCCGGGACATGGGTCGTTGCCAGTGCACGCTCGATCGCCTCGGCAAGAGCACGCATGTGATCGTCGTGACTTTGCGTGGCGTAGTCTGGATCTTCCTTCCTGCGGTGCACTGGGTATTCGGCGATCCCGGAACCGAGCCGACCACGCGAGGTGTCCACAAGCGAAACCCGAACGCTAAGAGTCCCAAAATCCACGCCTGCCACAATGGCCATGAGCAGCTATCCTTCGTCGTGCCTTACGCAACGTGAGCGTGCATTTCCCAGCCGAGGTAGCGCGAAGCGGCTTCGTGAACCGCCGGCGCCACGGCGGAAAAGTTGGCGGCGACATGGTGCTCGAAACCGTTCTCGCAAATGTAGCGCAGCAGTTTCTGCAGACCGGGAATTTCCACCACGCCAGCACCACCAAAGGTCTCCAGAGGGTCGTCGGTGAACCTGCCACTGCCGGAATAGCCCCGAATCTTGCCTGAAGCGTCGTCGGTCGAGAAACGCGCAAAGCACATGGGTCCGGATTTCACCCTCCCTACACAGGTGCCGAAGGTATTTTCCTTGCCGACTGTTCCGGCGATGATGGCCTGATAGTCCATCTTTACATCGCGGAAAAAGTGCTTGGGAAGATTGCTGCAGTGGAAGCAGACGGCCTTGTTTGGGTCCGCACCGTAGTTGTTATTCCAGTCCAGAAGTGCGCTGGGAGTTTCCGAAGCCAGCTGCAACGCATGCATGCCCAGCACCCCACAGACGTCGACTTCGCAGGCGCTCGACAGCAGCGAATCGCTCATCATGCTCATGACGGTGCAGGGCACAATCCCGAGGTTTTCTTCAAGCGATGTCCAGCACTGCACGGCGCTGATCTGCACGTCAGTGGCTTTCATCCATTGGTCGACAACCGCGCCAAGCTTGGCCATTTTGAGCAGTGCAGCCCTGGGAATACCGGTTGTGGTGACGTATTTCTCGATGGATCGCAGCTTCCCGACCGCGGCTTCGTCGGTATCTTTCATGCGGCTAATGCGGCCGAGGACTTCCGACAGATCGAGAGTTTCTACAGAGATGCCGCTGGCCTCCAACAATTTCTCGCTATAACGCACGGTGTTGAAAGCTGTGGGGCGCGCCCCCAGGGCGCCGATCCGCAGATTGCGCAGACCTTTCACCACGCGGCAAACGGCGGCGAACCATTCGAGGTCTTTGGCAAACTCCTCTGAATCGGGAGTTTCGGTATGCAGGGTCGTGAGGGAGTAGGGAATGCCATATTGCTTCAGATTGTTGCAGGCCGACATCTTGCCGCAAAAACTGTCCCGGCGGTGCGTGATCGCCATTTTGGCCGGCGTGTCCGGGGTAGCCTGGATCAACACCGGGACAGCGAGCCGGGCGAAACGCAGCGCATCCGCGATGGCCCTTTCATCGCCGAAATTTGGAAGCGTAACGATTATGCCGTCGATGGCGTTCCCCTCGGACCGAAACAGTTCGGCGCAGCGCTTGGCCTCGTCGTGGGTCTCGATCGCGCCGTGCTTGCTCTGCTCCGGTGTGAGAGCAACAACGTCGTGCCCCGCTCCCTGTAAGATCCGCAGCATCTCTTCGCGGCCGGTTTTCGCAAGATGGTCGGGAAAGAATCCCCGGTTTCCAACAATCAATCCAAACGTCATTTTTCTTTTGCTTGCCATGTTGAGCTCCGCGACTCCAAATATCGTTCAGCTGCGACCCTTGCCGGGGGCGTAGTAAAAGCAATAGACGGCGCCGACAATGGCAAGAATGGCGCCCCACCAGAAGTTAGCGTGTAGGTGAAACAAAACTACCTCGTTCACGGGAGGGTGGATGAATTCGTAGATTCCCGCTCCGCAGATGAGCAAGCCATTGACCAAAAGGGAGATTCCGATAAAAAACCAGATCGAAAGAGAGCCACCTGTTTTCATAGCGCCTCACCAGAAAATAATGTTCAGAATCACAAATATAGAGCCCACTACGACGGCCCAGAACCAGGGACGGTGCAGCGTGGAGACGTAATTCTCGGAGGGAATATCGGTGACGCCATAGACCAGTCCCTTTAACTCGGCCTCCGGCTTCGGTTTGGTGACCAGACTGACAACGACGGTCACGAGAGCACAGAGGAGACAAGACCATAGAGCGCGATACATGTTTTCGGCCATATCACGGGCATACGGGGAGAGGGCCACATAACGAATCGCGGTGGGATCGACTTTCACCCAGGCCCACATCCCTACCGAGGAGCCGGTGCCAGCCAGCAGGCCCCAGAATCCACCGGCGGGCGAGGCCCGCTTCCATAACATTCCAAGAATGACAGTGGCAAAGAGCGGGGCAATAAAAAAGCTGAACAACGCCTGCACGTAGTCCATGATGCTTTTGAAATCCATAACCAGGTAAGCGGTGCCAATCGAAATGGCCACGCCGATGACTGTGGACCAACGGCCCATACTTACGTAATGCGAATCGGAAGCGTTTTTCTTGATGAAAGCGCGATAAATGTCATAAGTCCAAACGGTGGTGAACGCACTGACGTTGCCGGCCATGCCGGACATAAAGCCCGCGATGAGGGCCGTGATGCCCAGGCCCAGCAAGCCGGGCCCGCAATAGCGGGCCAGCATAAGGGGGAGAACCTCGTTGTAGCTGTGCCCGCCCGTGGCAATGGCCTGGGCTTCCGGCATGAGTTTCATCGGCAGGAGCGCCAGCCCAAGCAGGCCGGGAAGAATGACGATGAAGGGTACAAACATCTTGAATGCCGCGCCAATGATGGGAGCCATTTTCGCCGCACGCAGATCCTTGGCGGAGAGTACGCGCTGAACAACCAGAAAGTCCGTGGTCCAGTAGCCCATCGAGATAATGGCGCCCAGGCCGAACACGATACCCGTCCAGTGGATGCCCATCGGGTTGTCGTTGAATCGTCCGAGCGTGCTCCAAAGATGGGTGTATTCTGCCGAGGCGTTGGTCGCGATGCGCACCTTGAGATTGCTCCACCCGCCCGCTTCGATCAGGCCAAGAATCGGGATCAACAGGGCACCAGCCCAGATCAGGATGAACTGAAGCACTTCGTTGAAAATGGCGGAACGCAGGCCTCCGAGAGCCACATAAATGGCAACCGTGACGGAGGAGATCAAAATGCTGAAGTTGATGTCCCATCCGAGTACGATCTTCAGTACCAGGGCCATCGAATACATGTTGATCCCGCTCATGAGCACGGTCATGAAAGCAAAGCTAACAGAAGAAAGTGCGCGGCTGGATTCTCCGAAGCGAAGCTTGAGATATCCGGGGACGGAGTGCGTCTTCGAGATGTAGTAAAACGGCATCATGACCAGCGCAAGAAAGAGCATGGCGGGAATCGCGCCAATCCAGTACCAATGCGCGGCCAGAATGCCATACTGGTAGGAAGCACCTGCCCAGCCCATCAATTCGAGCGAGCCGAGATTCGCGGAGAGAAAGCTCAGCCCGGCGATCCAGGCGGTCATCTCGCGGCCGGCCATGAAGAAGTCCTCGCCGGTGTTGGCCTGCGCCTTCAGGTAAAAGCCGATAGCCAGCACCAGAGCGAAATAGAAAATGATGATGACCAGATCGACGGTGGAAAGATGAACAAGCCGCTGGGTATCGAACACTGCAAGGGTGGCGATCATGATGATGTTAGCGATACTTTCCTCCGGAGCCGAGAGAATACTTGCCTGGTCGGTGGATGTCCACGAAAGAGCTTCCCACGAGCATGCGGAATTCCCTAGGAGCTATGCTGGCAAAGCCGCTGACGAGACCCGCATAAGAAATCGCGCGGCGATTCGGTGTCATTGCCAGATTAGACCCTCCCTGTGTCATTTTCTTCCCCCGTTTCTGCGGCACAGACTCTTTTCGCCTCCCTACTTCTCTTCCACAATCGCCACATCCCAAGGCTGCACCAGGAGCGATTGGTCGTGCAGTACAGCCGCTCCCAAAGCGAGGAGATTGCTGCCGGAACGATAAGTGTATGGAATCAACTGCGGAGTACTCGAATAGTTCAGATAGAAGTGCAGTGTCTTCCCCTGGCGATTCTGGGCGTGCTTCACATGAACCGGCGCAGGGAGTGTCTGATCGGAACTGTCCAGACCGGCGTCCTTCATCACGCCGAGGAGAACCGCCTTCTGCAGTCTAGCGGAGAGCACGGTGCCTTCGTAGGTGAGAGAGCCTTTGCCGAACTGGTTCCGGGTGATCGCAGCGTACTTTCCAAAGAACGGGTGGTCGTAATAGGCAAGCACTCTGGCGGTATCGGGCACGATCATCTCGGCCCAATCGGACACCTTGTTGTCGGCACCAACCTGGAACGGATCGTCCTTGAGGGGCAGCGGTTGTTTCAAGGAGGAGAACTCCTGGTAATGAAATCCCGCGGCCAGTTTTAACGGCCCCGGCATCATTTCGGATCGAACGGTGGAATACTCGTTGCAAAACCCGCTCTTGAAAGCCACCACCAGGTGACCACCATTTTTCACGTACTCGGCAAGGCGGGCGAGAAGAGCATCGCTGGCAATGTACAGGGGCGGCACGACAATGACCTGGTACCCGGAAAGATCGGTGGTTTCCGGAAAAACGAAATCGACGCCGATATTCGCTTGGTAGAAAACCTTATACATCTGACTCAGGATGGTGTCGTAATCGACGCGATCGCTGAATTTCATGAACTCGATGCCGTAGTAGGAATCGCGGCTGTAGAGAATGGCCACCCGATTCTTGATACGAAGATCGACGATCTCCGGGCCAATTCGCTGCAGTTCGTGCGCCGTGCGGCTAACTTCCTCGTACGGCCGGCCGGGTTGCAGATCATGCCCGAGCACGCCCTTCCAATAGGTTTCCTGGCCATAGTGCAACGAGTGCCAGTGCCAGTATTCGACCATGTTGGCGCCCGAAGAGATGTGGGTGTAAACGTCCAGGCGCAGCTGGCCATCGTAAGGGGGAAACTGCTCCTTGGAATCCCAGCCGATGGCTTCCCCGTTGGTTTCGGTGATGAGGTAATTGGTATGTTTCAAGGACCGCGAGTAATCGCCGACGAAGGTCGAGGTTTCGCCGTCGAAGTCGTCCTGGGTACCGTGATAGGGATTTGCCGCAACGATATCGAGCGACCTTGCGACGTCGTACTCGTTCACTTCCCCGCGCGGCGGCCCGGCAAAATCGTGGGTGATGAACTGGTCCGGACGCTTATATTGGTTAACGATCTTGGCCTGCCACGCCAGAAAATCGGTGGTTTCCCATTGTGAGAAGCGCTCCCACTCGAGTTTCCACCCTGGATTGAGGATGCCGTCGCGCGTTGGCAGTTCGTCCCAGTCGTTGAGCCGCTGGCCCCAATAGTTCAGGCCCCAGTCCTTGTTCAGTTCGTCGGTAGTCTTGAATTTGGCTTGAAGGTACTCCTTGAAGGCGACCTGCACATCGGGATTCGCTGCACCTGCGGACGAAGTTTCATTGTCAATCTGATAGCCGATGACGGCGGGATTGTCCTTGTAATGTTCGAGAATCTTGCGGATCACGCGCTCGCAATAAGAACGGTACGTGGCATTCATCAGATCGGTGTTTTGCCGCAATCCATAATAGAGGTACTGCCCGCCAAGCCGGGTCACCACCATCTCAGGGTGCTTCTTGTACATCCAGGCGGGAATGGAATAGGTCGGCGTACCCAAAACCACGCGGATCCCGGCAGCGTGCAGCTTCTCGATGACGCTGTCCATCCACGCATATTCGAAACGGCCGTCGTCAGGTTCCCACAAGCCCCAGGTGGACTCTCCTACGCGAACCACGCTGATGCCGGCCTTTTTCATCAAGGCGATGTCTTCGTCGGTGCGTTCATACGGCATGTACTCCGGATAGTAGGCGGCCCCATAGAGGACCGTATCCATCTGCTCTGGGTGGAAGACATTTTGCGACGGTGGCTGCGCACTCGATCCGGAAGCACTTAGCAAAAAAGCGAAAATCAAAGATAATTCTGCGGCCCAAAATGTCTTTTCTCTAGGGATACAATCGAATCGGCTCATCCCGCCTCTCTCTGCCTCATGCCAGCCCACTGCGGATTGAGCGCCGTGGATTCCCGCAGGACCAGGCCGGTCATCAAGACGTACTCCGTACCCTTTGGGTTGGGTGATTTGCGCTGCACATCCTCGAGCAATGCCTGGAAAGCCATGCGGGCAATTTCGGTTTGAGACATTTCGATGGTAGTCAGAGGTGGCAAAGTGTATTGGGTGATGCGAATGTTGTCGAAACCAATGACCGAAAGGTCGCGAGGGATGACAATACCCTTCGCATAGCTCTTGCGCATAACGCCCATGGCGGTCATGTCGTTCGAGCACAGCACGGCTGTCGGACGCGTAGAAAGGGCCAGCAGCTTTTCAAAGGCCTTCTCGCCACCTTCCAGCATGTGGTTCCCCTCGACGATCAGGTCGGGATCGACCGCCATGCCGATTTCTTTCATGGATTGAAGAAATGCGTCACGGCGCGCGATCGCCGATTTCAGTGTCAAAGGGCCGGTGATAAAACCAATGCGCTCGTGCCGAAGCGCGGCGAGGTGCTGGACGGCCTGCCGGATGCCGCGAAGATACTCGATTCGGATGTTGCTGACGTGCGGGCGCTGGGGTCCAACGTCCACGAATACCAGCGGTACCTTCCGGAGCTTCAAGTCGTTCAGCAGGGAATCTTCCATGCCGAAGGTCATGACCGCCACACCTTCCACGCGGTGCTCCAGCATACGGCGTACGGCCGCTTTCATGCGCTCGGTGTCATGAACGGTAGACGTGAGCAGAATTTCATAGTTGTGACGCAGTGCCGTCTCTTCAAAGACGTGGACGATTTCAGGAAAGAAGGGGTTGGTGATTTCCGAAACAATCAGGCCAAAGATGCGGCTTTTACCGGAGACCAGCGCGCGCGCCTGCATGCTTGGGAAATAGCCAAGTTCGTCGACGGCTTTCCAGACGCGCTTGGCGAGTTGCGGCTTCACGGTCGGAATGCGGTTGATGGTGCGAGAGACCGTCGCCGTCGAAACTCTGGCCCGCTTTGCGATTTCCCGGATGTTCATTGCCCACCGCAGCGCGTGGTTTGCACCGCGCCTCGATCAACAGCCTTGCATTTCCCTACATCCACACCAAAGAAATCTTTTTGCCCGTTTCCGGGAACAGATTTCCCGCTCCGTCGGGCCTTCGAATCCGGCTGCAAGGCGTAACCGTTAAGAGTATTTGCGCCCGAACCGCCCTTTCCCGGCCCGACAAAGAGAGGGTCGACGGTCAGGCCGTGAGCGTCGTCAACAGAATTGATATGTCCAAAATACACGTTGGAATCAAAGAGATTGTCGCGGCTTTCGCCGAATCCCGGGGCCGAGGTATGCGCTCCGTCATCGGCGCGGGATACGGCATGACCGATTGTCGCCTCGCCGAGTGCATAGAAGATATTGTTGAAAAAGGAGGTGTTGGCTGGCCAGCCGGCCCAATCCGTGAGTAGCACTACGTCTGACTTCTGCCCTGGACCGATATAGAAAGTGTTGTTGTAGATCAAGGTGTCCTGTACCGGACCGGCAAGTGTGACGCCACGATGACCGTCATTCTGACTGATGTTATAACGGATGACGGTGCCCACGTTGCCGGCGTTGTCGGCACCGGAAAGTCCCCCTTCATTGCAGATCAGAACAAACCCACCCTCGTTGTCGTGGCTGTAGTTGTACTGAATGAGGGTGTTGCGGCTGTTCCAGTCGGAATCGAACCCTTCGCCGTCGCGCTGGCCCTTGGTGCCATAGGCCTCGTTGTATTGGATTACGGAATTATCGGCGCTCCATGTCCAGATGGCGATGTTGTAACCTTGGGAGCGCTGATTTACGTGTCCAACGACATTTTTTTCGATCAAGGCGCCATCGGTCTGGACAATCATGATACCGTCGCCACCGATGTCGCGAAGATGATTTCCGCGAACGACGACGTTGAGACTCGGGTAAAACTTTGATCGTTCCCATGGCTCGGTCCAGCCGGAGATGCCGTTACGGTCGGTGTGATAGACCTCGTTGTCTTCGATGAGCAGATCGATGAAACGGCTGAATTTCTGTTTGCCCCAACAGGTGTACAGGATGCCGCCGTTGTCCTTAGCGTCGTCAAGGCCAGAGACATCATGGATGGTCAACCTGCGAACCACAATGTGATGGGCCTCGCCAAACTCTTCCAGTGCCAGATGAACGCCTCGTCGCTTGGCTTTGGACGAGCCGGAATTCGTGATTTCCAGGTCCTCGATCTCCCAATACTCCTGATTTTTCAGGAGAACTGTGTCTTCAACAGTTCCGTTCCCGCGAATCAATGGTTTCGCGCCTTCGCCATACTTTCCAATCCGGATCGGTTGGGCGGCAACGCCGGAACCTTTGGGCCAGAGCTGTCCATCCCAGACCGAGCTGGCTTTGAAAAGGATGGTGCTGCCGGGTTTGAAGGTAGTGGAGTTCACTTTTTGCAGTGTCTTCCAGGGCTTTTCGGGACGAACGCCGTCATTCTGGTCTTGGCCCGCCGACGCATCCACGTAATAGGTAGTCGGGTTTTCCCCGCGTGCTGCGCGAGGAGTGATCACCAGGCAAACCGAGGCTAGCAACCGGATCGTGGTACGGGTCATGTTTTCTCGACGGAAAGTGGGTGTGCTCTTCATTGGTCACTTGCAGCAGAAGCTACGCTAGATTCAATTTCTATTGCTATGAGAATCCGTTCTCGATCTCTTATTCCTAAGCAGCACGGACTCCAGTAAGGGTGGGCAATCCGCTGCACCGCGAAATACCTCTGGGGTTAAGCTGAAATTAGAAGGTAAATCGCGCGCCGAACTGACCGGTACGGGGACTGCTATTCACCCCCGTCACCTGGGCGAAGTTGCCGTCGCCGACGTTCGTGGAGCTACCCCCACAGCCCAGAATGCTGTAGGTATGCCGGTTGAAGAGATTGTAGAATTCCACGCGCAACGAAAGCTGGTAGCGGCCGTCCGCTCCCATGGAAAAATATTTCAATGCGCTGGCGTTTTCCATCGCCTGTCCGGGACAACGCAATGCAGAATTGTAGGCCCCGCCGTTTCCGAAAGAGACGGTGTTGCCATTAAGGGGCGAGGTTGCGATGGATGGCGATAGGTAAGTAAGTGTCGGGGCCGGATTTCCGTTCGTACCGAGCGCCTGATAGCCATTTGGATTCACCGGTCCGTACAAACCGGTGGTGTTGAAGTTCGGATAGAAATTGCCCCACAGCGGATAGTAAGCGCTCCCGTTGATGCCGACGTGGAACGGCTGGCCGCTGGTGTATAACACCAAAGCGCTGACCTGCCATCCGCCGACCAGGGCATTCACAAACCCTCCGCTACTGGAGGCCCATTTCTGTCCCCTTCCGAATGGTAATTGATAGGTGGCGTATCCTTTGATGATGTGTGTGAGGTCGTAGCTGGTCAGGGAGTTCGCCGCGGCGCCCAGATTTTGAAAGTCCTGAACCGGTGTGTAGTAACCGTTGTATTCCTGCTGGGCCGAGAAGGTATCGCCACGCTGGCGGGAATACGTATAGTTCAGATCCATCGTCAACCCGCGTCCGGCGCGCTTCACCAGGTCAACGACCATGGAATTGTAAGAAGTTTGGCCAATCGGCAAGCCCACATAATTCAAATTGTAGTAATACCAGTAGGAAGCTCCCCAATTCGCAACTTGCGGCATGGGAGCCGCGGTTGCCAGTGCTGGTCCGTAAAAACCTGCGAACGGACAAGTCAATCCGATGTAGCCCGTAGCATCTCCCTTGTTGGCGCAATACACGTAGTCGTTGTAAGCGTTGATGCCCGGGTTTTGGTTGACAATATTCAGGAAGGTTGAGCCGGACGGTTCATTCCAGGCCAGGGCAGTGTCCGGCAGATGGTGTCCACGGTTGCCGACATAAGCGACCTCCAGCCTCATATTGGGCGTCAACTCATACTGCACACCGAAATTCATGGTGTCGGTAAAGGCCGGCATCAATGCGTGCGGATCCACGCTTACCAGGGGGAATAAATAGTTGGGATTCGCGTTTTTGTTGCCGGGCTCGAATACTCCGGGGTAGCCACTGTCCCAGTCAAACGGGGCGGTGGAAGTGTTGGTTCCCTGGAACCCGGGTGCAAATCCGTCCGGCACCCCGTTGAAATAGGGCCCGGGCGTCGGCAGAAGGGTGAGGCTGAACGATCCGCGGATGACCCACTTGTTTGCCGGAGCATAGGCGATTCCTATTTGCGGCCCGAGCCCATCCCAATATTCTTTCTTTTCGAAACTATCCCCACCGCCGTTGGCATATTCAAGCAGCCCTGGGTATCCATAATTGGGATCAATCTGGTTCAGGTCGAAGTTCGCCCAATGCCCGTACTTCTCGTGATAGCGCCAGGCGTATTGCCAACGCAGACCGCCAGTCAGAGTCAATTTGGAACTCAGTTTGTAGCTGTCCTGTGCAAACAGGGTCATGGATTTCCGCCGTCCGTACAAGTCAAAGGCAGTGGACTGACTGGCCGTCGACACATCGCCGAGCAGGAAGCTGGCGAATCCAAATCCGGCTACCCCTGTGAAGCCGCCGTCTGTGGTATTGGGCACAAAATTGAAGCTGTTTGCCCCAGACCCGGTGTGGCTATTCAATTGGTACGCCCGGAAATCGCCGCCAAACGACATGGTGTGTCGTCCTTTTGTCCAGGTGAGAGTGTCGCCGGTAATTATGGTTGCGCCGGTCGAATAACCTTGCCAACCGTTCCCGATTCCAGTTATTCCGTAACCGTTTATCGAGTTGCCGAAGGAAACCGAAGGAAAGTTATCTGCTCCTGTGCTTCCAAATCCCAATTCGGAATTCCAGTCCGTTCCCGTCGATGCAGGAGAACTTCCGTTCCAGTACCAGTTATAGGTTTCGTTAAAGACGTTCACTACGTTGGGCGTAAAAGTGTGCGCCTCGCTGATCCGAAACTCGTTCGATTTGACCACTTGCTCCCGCGCGTCGGCGAGCGGCCCTCCGGTCGTGGAACCGGTTTCCCAAACTCCCCCGCTGTCCAACAGCGTCCGCGGTCGGTTATTGACGATCCACGAACCGGATAGCTTATCGATGTGCGTCAAAACGTAGTCGAGCTTGACCACCCCCTGGTTGGGCGTCTGGCTCGGTGAGTTATTGAGTGGAAACTGCTCATTGCCGCTCAGTCCCGGCCTACCCGGTGCGTAATACTTCTGAAAGATAGTATTGATTTTCTGAGACACACTGCTGAAGTCAGACGTTGGAATGATGTTACCGGTAAACTGCTTGCAATTCTGGCCCGACGAGTTGCAAGTGGATGGATCGAAGATCATGCCCGCCTGCAAAGGCACGGATTGGCCGGACTCATTCTGAACATTAATCGTTTTTGAGTAAGTCCCACCAGAGCCGTCGCTCTGCCCACAGGTTCCCATGCCACCCCCCGAGTCTGTACAGAGGTTGGCTCCCAACAAGGCGCTGAAATTTCCATTGAGCATGTCGGTGGTCGGCACGGACACACTGTAATTGCCCAGAGTGAAATCATTCTGCGTGTAGCGCTCAAAAGTGCCGAAGAAGAACAGCTTGTCTTTTAAAATGGGGCCACCAACACTTCCTCCGTAATCCCACGCCCTCGCTTTTGCCTTGGCCGCTCCGGTCAAATCGTTCGTCCAGGTATTGGCATCCAGAAATTCGTTATGTCCGTACCCAAATACGGAGCCGTGAAACGAATTCGTTCCGGACTTTAAGGTGAAAGCCATGACACCGCCGCTGGTGATGGCGCTGGCAGAATCCAAACCGCTGGTCTGCGCCTGCAGCTCATCCACCGCTTCCATACTGGGGCCGGTTTCCATGGAGTCGCCGCGTATCGAGGACGTTGCAGAAGTCCCATCCACGGTATATTCCTTCGTGAACCATTGCGAACCGTTCACTACGGCCCCATACGGACTGCTGATCGGCGAATACCCAGGCGTCAGGGCAACCGCAAACTCTTCGATGAACCGACCTCCACCGTAAATGCTGAGCGGCAGATCGGTCACCACCTTCCCATTCATGTTTGTGCCAATCGTGGCACTCTCGCTATCCAAGATTGGAGCTTCAGCAGTAACGGTGATATTCTCCGTCGCCGCGCCCACCTGCATCACCACGTTGATCTCGGCAACCTGCGTCGAGATGAGCGTAATGGACGGTTGCACAACTTCTTTGAATCCAGCCTTGCGAAACGTAAGGGCATAAGTGCCGGGCGGCAAATTGGGCAAATCATAGATGCCGTCACCATTGGAGACACTCGTGGTCTCCAAATTTGTATCCACGTTGCGCGCCGAAATCTCGACCCCCGCGATGACTCCCTTGCTCGCGTCGGTCACTGTTCCAGTAATACTGGCGCGGTTGGCCTGCCCGGCAGCTCCATACGTGCAGAGAAAAAGAACGGAAAGAAGACCGGAGAACCGCAAGAGTGCTGAAGCAAGTGCTTTCATGCCAATTCCCTC
Source organism: Candidatus Acidiferrales bacterium (assembly GCA_963842585.1). Classification (GTDB taxonomy): domain Bacteria; phylum Acidobacteriota; class Terriglobia; order Acidiferrales; family UBA7541; genus Acidiferrum. Next base: position 113,033 of record CAWJHG010000002.1, on the reverse strand, counting down.
CACCGCGGCGAAATAAAGTAAACGTTTACTTTAGTGAAGCCAGACAAATCGAATCCCCTTGCCGCTTTTGCCCGCCAGACTATGCCCCGGAATTACCTCTGTCAAGGTTTTTTGCTTGATTCGTGCCGTTTTCTAAATACTAGTCCTAGGTGCAAGCGAGTGATCGGCGCCCACCTGCAATCGCAGACCTGGAATCCTCATTTGCTGGTAAACGTTTTCTCATTGTGTGACGCAGCTGTTCCTGAAACAAAGGGTGTCCGACGCTAGGGAGTAACTCAAACACCGTCAATAGGTTATTGCTCCGCGCTTAGTAGCTCACGGAGTAAAGATGGGCTTCCAATTTTACAGGATCCTTCTCCCCTGAGGAGCAGCGAATCGTGATCGGCCCGTCACCGGCGAAGTTTTTGTGACGCACTTCTCCCGCACCCCAGGAGAGGCCGCTCCAGACAAGCTTGTCATATTGAATGTCGATCGGCAGCGGTTTACCGCCCTGCTCTGCGCTGATTTTTAGTACCGTGGCGACAGACTTCCCATTCGGCGGGCCGCCCGGCCAGCTGCGCATTATATTTCCCTGTTCATCGCGCTGCTGAAAGAGAATCCGCAGATCCCCATTCGCCGGAGGCTGCACGACGGCCTCAATCGTGTTTTTCCCCGCTGCATGGAAAATCGCTTCAGCCGGCGCAATTGCTCTAGGGATGACGACATCTTCCTGTAATCCAAAATTAAAGGCCGGCACAGCGTACCGGCCAAAGCCGACTGCAGCCATTTGACCTGGTCCCAGGGTGATGCGATCTCCGCGCAGGACCGGAGCAAATCCGGCGTCCGAAAAAATGACGCTTCCGGCGCCGAGCGAAGGCTGTACGCGCGAGAGTTTTGGCAATACCAGCTCTTCGACGGATTGAGCGGGATTCACAACCGTGTAGACGGCGCCGGTCGCATCGAGCGATCCGAAACCATACGGTTCGACATTTCCTGGTATGCCGCCGAAAGGCTTGGTTCGTCCTTGAGCCTGCAACCTTTCATAGAGATGCTGGACGCGGGCAAACCAAACCGCTTTCTCCACGTCCAGAAATTCGAGGTTGCCGTGTACCGTGTTCACCCAGCCACCGCGAGCCATCATTCCCCACAGCATGCCTTTCCACGCGTTGGTCTGGCGATAGTAGATCGTGCCGGTGTTGCCAATCATCATGCCGGTAGAATCGATCCTCTCGATGGGCATTCCGCTCTGCGCGTACCTGCGGACCATATGATCGCTGTAAATATCCATGGAGCGCCAGAAACTGGTCTCCGGCACATCCGACGGGCGCGGATCGCCCGAGTAGATGGAGTCAAAGACCTCGAGCCAACGCAGGTCCATCTCATTTCGAAAAGGAAAGGGACCGGCGGTAGATTCCATATCCCCGCCAAAACCGTTGAAAGCCACCAGCAGCACATCAGGGTTCTTTACACGGAATTTCCTCAGCGCCACGCGGAACGCTTCCTGATTGCGTTGCCGGATCTCGTGTTTTGAATAGGCTCTTTCTCCGGCCGGCGTGACGGCATCGAAATCCACGAAATCAAACTTATACATGCGGATACCCCGGTCATACCAATACTGGAGAACGTCCACGAAATCGGGAAGAAAGCCCCCTTCGGAAAATGACATGGAGCCTCCCTTGGCAGTGAGCGAATCCTTCCAAGCGGGAGCGGCATTAATCTTCACCAGGGTGTTGGTGCTGAACCACAAACCGGGCTTCAGGCCGTTTTGCTGGCACGCGGTAATCCAGCGATCCGGGCCGTCCGGCCAATTCGGCTTCCGCCAGGTCCGGTAGCCGCCATCCGGGTCAAACCAGAAAGCATCCATCATGTAGTAGTCGAAGTGAACACCGAGCTTCTTTAGCCGGACAATTTCGTCCAGTTCCTTCATCGCTAACTGTTCGGTGAGAGGGATGTTGTCGGAAAGCTCGTCGTAGGAGGACCAATCGTTGTACACCCACACGGGGTCGCTTAACAGCGGGTAACCGAGGTTACCCGGATTCCATGTCGTGGCGTTCGCAACGGACGGGACAGCCTTGCTTTGCGCAGAAAGCGGCGACGCGGCCAGAATGCCTAGCACCGTGATCACAAAGAGACTTTGCAAAACTGGTCTAAGGGCTTGAGTTCTCATGTTCCGCCTTTCTTATGCAGGGAACGCATATCTCCCGAAGAGTCGCTTGCTTATCGATTCGAATACGTCGCGCCCGGCCAATCATCGGTGCGGAAGGGCGAAGCGGGCAAGCCTTCTTTGTTGTAGAGATTGCACTGCGGACTGTTTCCCCAGGCATAGCGAACAGAGGCTGGCACGGCGACCTCAGGGCTCGAGACCCGTACGAAGTTTCCGTCGATGCGCGCGGTTGCCCGATGAAATTTCCTGTCCGCGCCTGCAATGGTGAAGCCTTGCAGGGTTTCTCCGTTTACTTGGAGGCCACTCCCGATGTTTTCGAACTTAATTAGGACCGTATTGCCTTCGACACGCATGGTCGAGTAGAGCGGACCAGAATAAGCACCGTTTTGCCCATAGGTCTTGGCAAACGCCCACAGCGCCAGGCGGTCGCCGATCTCTTCCTTACGCGGGGGATGGAGATTGCCCGCTTCACCGACGTCAATGGTCACGGCCAAGCCGGTATTTGGAACCTCTTTTGAAGTGAATAGCTGAGCCTCGCGCAGTTCCGCCCACCAGGAATCGCCGAGCTCAGGACTCTGGCCCTGATTCGGCAGTTGCACGATCAGGAATGGAAAATCACCCTCCTTCCAGCCCGCGCGCCAACCGCGGATCATGGCCGGCAGCAGGGAACGGTACTGAAACGCCCGTTCCGTGTTGCTCTCCCCCTGGTACCAGATGGCACCGCGGATATGGAAGTCCTCGAGCGGGGTAATCATCGCATCATACAGGCCGGAAGGTGGACGAGGTGGATCGGCCAGATCCGTCATGACGGAAATGACGAATCCCGAAATCTGATGCAAAGTGAGATTTTCCGTTACGCCCCAGCCCGCTTGCCTCAGATCTTTGAACCACAGGGTGATTTCATTCCATTCCGGCGTCGCTTTCAGCAAGTCCGTGCCGTAATCGTCCCAATCGTAGATGGTGGGCTGCAGGGTGTGAAAAACAAAGGTGCCATTCCCGCGGGCCCAGAATCGGATTCCCGCATAGGAAGAAAGATCTACGGGATCGCCGTCCGGACTCAGTCGCACTTCCCAGCGGGAATCATCCGCTCCCGTGAGTACACCGGAAATTCGAGCGGCGTAGCCTTTGCCGCCACGGCCCGGTGAAACCAGATCGAACGCGGCATCGGGCGCATCCGACCAGGAGTACGTCCAGGCCCCGCCGAAGACCACCCGCGACGAACCCTGATCGAAATTGCTGAACGATACGGGTACTGCATCCGTCTTCTTTGGAAGCAACTCGAAATCGTCGAACTCCATCGAAAAACGACGCGGGCTCGCCGCAAAGGACCTCTCTGCGGGCGATGTGGCATCCCAGCGCGCAGCGATCGGCCGCAGGATGGGATCGCGGCGCAACGAATCCGGATCAGTCCATTCCTCTGCCAGCGTGCCAGGCCAGGCGCTCAGAATCACTCCAACGGGAATTCCAAGACGACGGCGCAAGTCACGGGCGAAGAAATAGGCAACAGCGGAGAAGCGCTTTGCGCTGTCGGTCGTCGACACCTCCCACACGGCGGGAAGCGTATCGGCTTGCGGTTCGACCGCAATCCTCTTTGGTACGGTAAAAAACCGAAGATTCGGATCATTCGCCCTGGGAAGTTCTTGCGCACCCGTGGCTGCTCCGGAGAGGGCGTAGGTCATGTTGGACTGGCCCGAAGCCACCCAGACTTCGCCAATCACAACATCCTTCAGTCGGATCGTTTTCCTGCCGCGCACTTCGAGCACGAACGGGCCCCCCGCCGGCAGAGGAGGCAGTGACACGCTCCACCTGCCATCGTTCGCGGCGATCGTACGCCCGGACACATTGGCCAGACTCACTTCGATCGATTCACCGGGTTCGCCCCATCCCCAAATGTGCTGATCGAGGTCGCGCTGGAAAACCATGTGGTCGCTAAATAGATGCGGCAAGCGGGGCTCGGCGCAGAGAGCGGGGGCAAAAATCGCAGCAAGGAACAAAACCAGCCCGCTGGCACTCACGCGGTAATCGAGGGCACTGAACATTGGTCTCTGACCTTGCAAGCAATTCCTCCCATCGAGGGTGGTCGGCAGCAAAAGCCGGCCAGCCTGCGCTTGCGGCTTTCCACCGGCATCTGCAAATGACACACGACAGCTCCCTGTTTAACACAGACTTGTCCTGGTCGGGTAACTGCATTGAAAACAGACCCATACTTAAGTTACAATCTAGGCGGTTATTTTGTGGAAAGTGCTGGGAATCCGCTCATTCTAGCGACTTTTGGGTCTATCACATTTCGAGATGGATAGAATGACAAAGCGCTTTGATGGCCGGCGCTAGCGACCCCAACCGAATGCTCATAGGTTACCTCTTGCAAGGAGTCTTTCAATGAGTTCTCGGCCCTTCGTCATCCATTCCCGTAATCTTCCCCAGGGACAATCCGGCGAGCTTTTACATTTCTCGCGTGAAGGTGTGCAGTGGGAGTGGATGAGTATGTCCACCCGACGCTTGAATCCGGGCGAAACCTATGAAGCTGCGACCAAGGGCGAAGAGGCCGCCTTCGTTGTCCTCGGAGGCCGCTGCGTCGCAAACTGGGGACAGGGGGAGCATTCCATCGGTGGCCGCAAGAATGTTTTTGATGGCTTGCCCTACTCTGTGTACCTGCCGACAGGACATTCCGTCAAGTTCAAGGCAGAGACGGTGTGCGAACTCGCAGAGTGCCGGGTTCCGTCGGAAGTCAAACTTGAACCGCGATTGATCACCCCGAAGGATGTTGTAACCGGTCTGCGCGGGGGCGGCAACGCTTCCCGGCAAATCGTGGACATTATCCGGCCCGAGTTCCCTGCGGACAAACTGGTGGTTATCGAGGTGTACACGCCGGGAGGAAACTGGTCGAGTTTTCCCCCGCACAAGCATGACGTACATAACCCGCCGACGGAAGTCGATCTTGACGAAATCTATTACTACCGGATCGACCGCCCGCAGGAAGGATTCGCACTGCAACGATTGTATTCTCCTGACAAGTCCCATGATTTCACGGTGCGCGCCGAAGACGGCGACGCGGTGCTGGTTCGATCCGGGTATCACCCTGTGGTTGCGGGCCCCGGATACAACGTCTACTACCTGAATTTTCTGGCCGGAACGTCGCGCACTCTTTCCGTGACGGAAGACCCCAATCATGCGTGGCTCAAGGCAACCTGGAAGGAAATCGATCCGCGGCTGCCGCTGGTGAAGTAGACCGGTCCGCAAGCCCCCAAGGCCGTGCATGAGAATTCAGGAAATCCTTCGCGCGTTGTTACTTGAGCGCGAGAAGAGATAAGCGCTTAGTTGTACGGTACAGAACGGGCTGGTATCTTCAAATGGTTTTGCGGCATGCTATTGCGCATCCTGAAAGTGCGTACGTGAGGAGAATGGCTCCATGAAACGCCGGTTGACCATGGCTCAGGCGATTGTCGCTTACCTGCAAAGCCAGTATTCCGCCCGCGACGACAAGGAATACCGCTTCATCGAGGGAATTTTCGGGATTTTTGGCCACGGAAACGTCGCCGGCCTCGGGCAGGCACTCGAGCAGGACCGCGGGCTGAAATATCATTTGTGCAGGAACGAACAGGCCATGGTGCATACCGCCGCCGCGTTCGCCAAAGCCACATTCCGGATGAGAATGCTGGCCTGTACAACTTCCATTGGGCCGGGCGCGACCAATATGTTGACGGGCGCCGCCGTGGCCACCGTAAACCGCCTGCCCGTCCTGCTTCTGCCGGGCGACATATTTGCCCGACGCGACGTTGCCCCCGTTTTGCAACAACTGGAATCCGGCAGTTCCCAGGACATATCCGTGAACGACTGCTTCAAGCCGGTCTCGCGCTACTGGGACCGCCTACAGCGCCCCGAGCAGCTGCTTACCGCGCTGCCGGAAGCAATGCGCGTGCTGACCTCGCCGGCGGAGACCGGAGCCGTCACGCTCAGCCTCCCGCAGGACGTGCAGACCGAGGCGTACGACTATCCAGAAGAATTCTTCCGCAAGCGCGTCTGGATCATTCCGCGAAGCAGGCCGGATCAAACCCTGCTGAAGCAAGCGGCGGGATGGATTCACGCGGCCCAAAAGCCACTGATCATTGCGGGAGGCGGGGTGCTTTACTCCGAAGCCAGTCGTGCGCTCACTCGGTTCGCCGATGCCAGTGGCATTCCGGTGGGCGAGACGCAAGCAGGTAAAGGCTCCCTGCCCTATGACCACCCGCAGGCAGTCGGCGCCATCGGCGTAACCGGCACGCCGGGAGCAAATACCCTGGCGCGGGAAGCCGACCTGATCATTGGCATCGGCACGCGCTATAGCGATTTCACAACGGCATCGAAAACGGCTTTCCAGAACCCGCGCGTTCGCTTCATCAATATAAATGTGGCCGAGTTCGATTCCTACAAACATGCGGCCGTCCCGCTGACGGGAGACGCCCGAGTGACTCTCGAAGAACTGCAGGGCGCCATCGCCGGTTACCGGGTGCCAGACAGTTATCGGCTTACGATTGCCAATTTCCGTGCGGATTGGGAAAAGGAAGTCGATCGTATTTATGGTTTACAGAAAGAGCCCCCCATCAGTCAGGGCGAAATCATCGGCCTGGTAAACGCAGCCGTCCAGGCGGAGGACACTCTGGTGAATGCCGCCGGGAGTTTGCCCGGCGACTTGCATAAACTGTGGCGCACGAAGAGACCCGGCAACTACCACATGGAATACGGGTATTCCTGCATGGGGTATGAGATCGCCGGCGGCTTGGGCGTAAAGATGGCCGACCCGAAGCGCGAGGTTTACGTGCTGGTGGGCGACGGTTCCTACCTGATGATGGCCCAAGAAATCGTCACTTCCCTGCAGGAGGGCTACAAGCTGAACATCGTCCTGCTGGATAATCATGGATTTTCGAGTATCGGCGGGCTGAGCCGCAGTTGTGGGAATGAGGGCATGGGGACGAACTACCGCTATCGCCGAGGCGACAAGTACGACGGCGATGTTTTGCCCGTCGATTTCGTCGGCAACGCGGCAAGCCTGGGTGCATGGGCAGTCCGGGCGAAGACGCACGAGGAGTTTGCGTCCGCCCTGGCCGAAGCGCGAAAACAGCCGCGTACCAGCGTAGTGGTGGTCGAGACCTCATATGAGCAGCGCGTACCGGGGTACGAGTCCTGGTGGGACGTCGCCGTGGCTGAAGTTTCCGAGATCGAGTCCGTGCGGGAAGCGCGGAAAAAGTATGAACAGGCCCGTAAGAAGGAACGTATCTTTTTCTAGCACCTTTCACTCGACTTGCTATTCCGGTTGCCTGCTGTCTTGCGGTTCGCAGGGGTTGTTCTGAAAGAGGCCAGGGTGGAAACAACAGCGCGGACGGGGCAGACCGGAACAGGGGAGCAGCCGCATCTCAAGCGTGTTCTGGGTCTCTGGGACCTTATCTATTACGGAGTCATCCTCACCTCGCCCATAGCGGCCGTACCCCTTTTCGGCGAAGGGCAGGTGCTCTCGCACGGGCACACGGTCACGACTTTATTATTGGCCATGGTCGCGATGTCTGTGACTGCGGTGAGTTTCGGCCGAATGGCGAACGTATACCCTTCGACCGGTTCCGTTTATACCTACATTAGCAAAGGATTGAATCCGCATCTCGGATTCGTCGTCGGCTGGGCCATGTTCCTCGAATATCTTTTCCAGCCGATCCAGAACGCGCTCTACGCTGTCCTGGCCATTCAACGAATGGTGCCGCAATTCCCTTTCTGGCTTCTGGCTGCAGTGGCGGTTGGTTTCATCACCCTAATGACGGTGCAGGGGATCAAGTTTACAGCCAGGACCAATGAGATCTTGCTCGGTTTCATGGTGCTGGTTACCTTGGTCTTTCTGGTGCAGGCGTTCCGTTACGTAGTCCTGCACGAAAGCTACCGTGGATTGATCTCCCTGCAGCCGATCTACAACCCCAAAACCTTCAATCTGCGCGGACTGGCCGCGGGCACTTCGCTCGCGGCGTTGGTGTTCATTGGGTTTGACGGCGTCTCGATCCTGGCGGAGGAAGTGAAAAACCCGCGGCGAAACGTCCTGCTCGCCTCCGTCCTGGTTTGCGTCTTCACGGGATTATTCAGCGGCCTGCAGGTTTATCTGGCACAACGTGTCTGGCCGGACCATACCACGTTCGCAAATCCGGAAACGGCTTTCATGGACGTGGCCCGTCTCGCGAGCGGCCAGATTCTGTTCATGGCATACGGGGTGATGTTACTGGTATCCAGCATCGCTTGCGGCCTCGCCGGTCACGTTGGCGCAGCGCGATTGCTCTACAGCATGGGGCGCGACGACGTTTTACCAAAGAAGATCTTCGGGCACTTGAGCGCGAAAAAAGGCAATCCGATCTACAACGTATGGATCGTCGGTGGACTTGCCTATCTCGGCGTCTTAACCATCCCCTGGGAGCACGCGGCGGAACTGGTCACCTTCGGAGCGCTGCTGGCCTTTATGGGCGTCAATCTGGCGGCGCTCAAGCATTTCTGGTTTACCAAGGAAGCGGTGAGGCAGCGCAAATTCTTCGTCGATGCTTTTGTGCCTGGTTTCGGATTCGTGTTCTGTTTTGCGCTGCTGGTCAGCCTGCAAACGTGGACGATGTATGTGGGAGTGGCCTGGCTCGTGATTGGCATTGCCTACGCGGCGTACAAAACACGCGGCTTCACCTTGCGCCCCAAATTATTTGACTTCAGCGAAACCTGACGTCATCTTCAAAAACAAAGAGGAGGGTTTTGCCCCTCCTCTTTTCCCGAATCTACGGGGATTAGGCACTCGCCACTTTTGCCAGATCGGCAATCACGTCATTTAAATACTTCATACTCTCCGCCACGCTGACTTTGGGTGGTATCTCAGTGGCTCCAAATTTCACGTCCTGCTCGATGACCGACCAGCCCGAGTAGCCGTTCCTGAGCAACGTGCGGAAGAATGCCGGAAAATCGATCGCGCCCTTCCCGATGATGGTAAACACCTTGTGCTCAATGGCCTCTTCAAACGTCCATTTATTGCGGCGCGCGAGCTCCAGAACTTTCGTGTCACAGTCCTTTACGTGAACGAAGCGCAGTTTGTCTTTGTACTTCTCCGCTTCTTTCACCGGATCTCCAAAACCGTACAGGCAATGGCCGGTATCCAGGCACAGCCCCACCTTGGTGTGCGAAGTCACATCGTAGAACCGCTCGCATTCCTCCGGCGATTCGACATAAGTTGCCACGTGAGGGTGAAAAACAAGGTCCAGGCCAAATTCGTCCGCGACCTTTTCCGCATCGGCAACGATCTGGCCCACATGTTTCCACTGGTCGGCGCTGAGCGTCGGGCACCCCTTATCGTAGATGCGCCCGGAATAGGCATTCCGTTCCACGGACTGGTCGTCGGCCATCACCAGAAATGGGGCTTTCAATGTGGCCAGTAGGTGCCCAACCTTGCGGATGCGCTCCATGACCGACTTGCTCGCGGACGGGTCGGTCATCTTGACCGGCACAAAAGACCCGAGCAGCTTCAGCTTGCGCTTTTCAAGTTGCGGCTGAAGGACCTTGGGATCGGTGGGAAAAAAACCGTAAGGGCCAAGTTCCGTTCCGGTATATCCCGCTTCCACCATTTCATCCAGCATCTGCTCGTAGGACTGCTCCCAGGATGGCCCTGGATAATCGAGCACCCCCCAACTATCGGGTGCACAAGCAAATAGAAAACGTTCCTTGATTCCGCTCATCATGTTCCTCTTCCTGTATGAAATGAAACAACTGCAAATCCGGCGTCGCGATCAGCCCCACGGCTCCAGCACCACCTTCAATGATTCCGGCTCCATTGATTTCTTTACGGCCGCCTCGACGTCGCGCAAGCCGAACCGGTGGGTGACAAACTCTCCTAGCGGATACTGTTTCATGTAGCGCGTCATTTGCCGCATGCCTGGCCCATACGCGGCGGGTTCTTCTCCACTCACTCCCAGAATTCGAACATTTTTCGCGCACAGGTGCTTGTGCGGACTGAGCGAGACTTCGCCCAAGTCCGAAAAATTTCCGGCTTCCACAAGCAGGCCGCTGACCCGTAGCATTTCCAGACCTTCGGGGACCGCCTGGGGAACGCCGGCGCATTCGATGACCATGTCGGCGCCCCGGCCGTGTGTGAGATCTTTCACAATCTGCAGACGGTCAAATTTCGAAGTATGCCCCGCATGGATGACGTGATCTGCGCCAAGCCGTTTGGCAAAATTCAGGCGAAAATCCGATAAATCGACTGCAATAATGGTGCCCGCTCCAAGCATTCGCGCCTTCATCAGAAAACACATGCCGAGCGGACCTACTCCGAGAACAACGACAGTGTCATCAAAGCGGAAGGACTCATTGGGGAAAGCAGACATCTGCTTCGCTCGGTCAAGCCCAACGGAAACAGCGAAGATCTCCGTTAGAACCGCGATCTCCGAAGGCAGCTCATCGGGTACCTTGACCAGGAAACTCCTGGGTACGATATACATGTATTGCGACCATCCGCCAAAGAGGTGCGGAGGATTTTTTGCACTCAGCAGGTTGCCGTAATCGAGCGTGTTTTCGCAGCAGCAATACGGGAAATCGTGGCGGCAGTAGTAACAATACCCGCAGGCGACGTTGGCGCCGACCACGACGCGGTCTCCCACCTCGAGCGGGATCCCTTCGAAATCCGTGTACTTGCCATTGCCGCCGATTGCCGCGACAATTCCGACATTTTCGTGGCCCTGAATCAGGGGGAATTCCAGCTTTCGTTCCCCATATTGCGTGAGGAAGCCCTGGTAAGTGTGTTTGTCGGTCCCGCAGATCCCGGACATCTCCATTTTGAGCAGCACGCAACCGGGCGCGGGCTCGGGCAACGGATATTCGCGAACCTCATAGCGACCCGGTTGGACCAGGGTCGCGGCTAAAACGGAGCTAGCGGTCACGAAACTGCCCCTTCCGGGGATATCTTATCTCGACCGGCTTCCGCGTCCTCGCGGACTTGTAAATTGCCCGGAGAATGATCATGTCACGGTGCCCCGCGATCCCATCGGGCTCGACGGTTCGATTCTCTTGAATCGCCTCGGCGAAGGCATCGATCTCCAGAGCAAACTCGTCCATCGGCCGGAAACGCCGGTCGATGGTGCGGCCCGCGATCTTTCCCGTGACCCGCCGCTCCTCCTCATAAGGATAGGCGGGGGAGAGGGAAACCCAGCCTGTGCTTCCCTGCACAAAGATAAACGAAGACATTGCGGCGCTGTAGGTCGAGCTGCCTTGAGCGAGCAGGCCGCTTGGAAACTGCAGGCGAAAAGTGACTCCCTCTTCCACCCGCCGAAATCGCCGCGAGTCGTGGCGCCAGGCTTGCGCGTGTGCTTCGACCGGATCTTCGCCGGCAAGCCAGCGGCTGGTATTGACGCAGTAAACGCCCAGATCCATCATCGGTCCGCCGCCTGCAAAGTCCGGGTCCAGAAGCCAGCCCGGAGCAATGGCCGGATTGTAGAGTTCGCTGAATACGGTGTGGATCATATCGATCCGACCAAGCGTGCCGCTCTCGACCAGCGACTTCAGGTACAGGGAAGCGGGTTCGAAATACTTGCGGTAGGCGGTCATCAGCAGAACGCCGTGACGCCGACAGGCTTCGACCATGCGAGCAGACTGCGCCACGGTTGCGGCCAGCGGTTTCTCACACAAAACATGCTTGCCTGCCTTTGCAGCGCGAACGGTAAACCACTCGTGTTCGCCCGGCGGCGTTGCGATGTATACGGCCGTGACGTCCGGATTTTTGAGACAGGTTTCATAGTCTCTGGTGCGGCAGGCAATGGTGGCATGGAATTTGGCTTGCAAGGTCGCGGCTTTTTTCTCGTCTCGACTCACCAGCGCTACAAGTTTTGCTTTTTTGCAATTCAGGAACGCGGGCAGAACCGAGCTGCGCGCAATATTGCCGAGGCCCACGACGGCATATCCGATCTTTCCTGCCATCGCCATGAATCAAAGATCTCCTGTGAGGTTCCTGGCTCGTTCGCGCCATCGAGCGCCCGAGGATATTCGACGAAATTGGGCTAGCTCTCGCGGTCGGCGCGTCCGAGTTTCTGGTTGCGGATGGCCTTGTGGTCCAAGCCGCGCAATTCTTCCAGGTTCTCCAGCACTTTGTGGATGGCGCTTACGATCGCCTCCGTATCTTCGGCGCTGCCGAGGAAATTCTGGTGCGGGAACCAGACCGCTTCATGATAGGCCGCACGTTCCGATTCAGGGCAGGAGAACATGGTGCGCAGATCGAGCGGCTTTTCCCGGCCCCAGCTCAGCGCCGGAAAGTCGGCCGGGTCGACGGGGAACAACGAACTCTTATAGACAGGTTCATAGAAAAGTCCATCGCAGGGAATACCTTCGAGTTGCAGTGCGGCGACGAAAGAAGCACGGGGAATGTCTTTGGCTTTATGGGCAAAATATTTGATGACGTAGCCATACGGCGCCAGCCGGGTGATTCGCGGATCCGGTTTCAGCAACCCGATTGCGCCTGTATTTTGCAGTCCGGCTTCGAATTGCTTCATATTCTTTTCGCGAATGGCGGATTGCGCGGGGAGGCGGTCTAGCTGAGGACCCAGAACCGCCGCCTGAAATTCGCCGAGCCGGTAATTGAACCCGATGATGCGGTGGTGATATTGGTCGGTCAGGCTGGCCCTTCCGGCGTTGATGTAGCTCTGCACCCGCTCCATGTACTCGAGATTGTTGGTGATGACTGCGCCGCCTTCGCCGGAAGTGATCAGTTTGCTTGATTGAAAGCTGAAGGCACCAAGGTCGCCCATCGATCCGGCGCCTTTCCCCTTCCACATTCCACCGTGCGCGTGAGCACAATCTTCGACGACTTTCAGTTTGTGTTTTGCGGCGATGCGCAGGATTTCGTCCATGTCGGCAAAGCGCATTCCCAAATGAACCGGCAGGATCGCTTTGGTCTTGGGTGTAATGGCTTTTTCGATGAGCTTGGCATCGAGACAATACGTGTCAGGATCGACGTCCACGAAAATGGGGATGGCGTTTACCAGCAGGACCGGCCCGACCGTTCCTTCCCAGGTATAAGCGGGGACAATGACCTCGTCGCCCGGTAAAATTCCGATGGCCTTCAGTGCCGCCTGAATCGCCACGGTTCCGGTGTTCACGCACTGCGCGTATTTGGCCGTATGAACTTCTGCGAATTTCTTTGCGAAAGCGACAGCGTGCTTCCCGGGAAACGGCTGCCCTCCCCATTTGGTGCTGGCCAGCACATCATTCAGGGCCTGTGCTTCTGCCTCGGTCGAGGTCGGCCAGGTCGGAAACGGTTTTTTCCGCAGAGCTTCCCCGCCGGTAATTGCTAGTTTTCCCACGGTATGCTTCTCCCATCCTGTATTTTCTATTCGGTTCGTGGTGGGTAAATTGGGTCCACCATTCGGAGCGAAAAACCATCCCAGGAGGCCAGAGCAGGCCTCCCGGATGAGTAGATCGTCAGCACAGTCCGACGCTTCCTAGAAGCTGAACTTGGCAGACAGCTGCCCGATACGCGGATCCCTGGCACCTGGAACTTGGCCAAAATTCGAGGCGGGCATGATTCCGCTGGGAGTCAGGAACTGTGCGTGGTTGAAGATATTGTAGAACTCCGCGCGAAGCTGAAGGTTCAAGCGCTCGGTGAATTGAGTGTTTTTGACCAAGGCGAAGTCCCAGTTGTTGATTCCCGGTCCGTGGAAGAATCGCCGATCGGCGGTTCCTTCTAATCCGATCGCGGAGGACGCGAAGGAACTGGCGCTGAAATAGGAATGTGTCGGTGAATTCCGCGGGTTATAAATTTGGACGGGGGCCACAATGTTCGGTGTATCTACGGCAAGAGTGATGGGGCCTCCGAACGAGGTTCCGAGCAAGGAGTGATCATCGGTTTCTACCAATGTGACCGGCAACCCGGTCGCGAAGCGCGTAATGCCGCTGATTTGCCAGCCGTTCGTCAGCTTCTTTGGTCCATCCAGCTTGTCGATAGGCAAATTGTAGGAGTAACTGGCAACGAAATTGTTTGTGCTGTCGAACGAGGAAAGGCCACGGCTCAATCTCGGATTGATCGGATTGTACTGTTCGCCGTAGCCGGAGGAATTGTCGAGCGACTTGCTGAAAGTGTAGCCGACCAGCAGTTGGAGCCTGGCACTGGTATGGCGCCAGTTGATTTGACCGGAGTTATAGGACGAGTAGCCCCCGGTAATGAAGTAGGAGTCGTTGCCGAAGGGGATGATCCCGACGTTGCCGCCCGGAAGAATGGTCCCGCTCCCACCTACGATCGGGGCATCCGCCGCCGGCAGTACAACGCCGCTGAAGGGTGTCCTGGTGCCTAAAGCGAAAGTTCCATCAGGACGAACATAAACGTTGTTCTCACCCCCTGGACCACAGGTTGTAGTCGTTCCCGGAATGGTGGCTCCCGCGCCCGCGAGTTGCATGCAGAGCGCTGGGTTGCCGGGATTCGCCGACTCGGACGACAACAAGTGATGCCCCTGTGTACCCACATAGCTGACGGTTATCAGATCGGAACTCGTGATTTGGCGCTGAATGGAAAGCATGTAATCTTCAGCGTAAGGCAACACGTTCTTGTTGTAGAAGGCTGGCGAGCTGCCGATGGTTCCATAGGCGGAGAAAAACTCTGCCAGGTTATCAAACGGACTGCCCGTTGCGGGGTTGGAAGGAGAGAAACCCTTCACCGGTGGTGGCGCGGGGAACAGGTTCGTGATGGAGACTCCCGTAGCGCGATTCGTGAATGGTGCAGCAAAGGTCGACGCGTACTGGCCGGTATAGTTGCCGAATGGAGCGTCTCCGATTTCGTTGAAATCGGTGGCACCTTCAAAGGTGGTGTAGAACATTCCCCAAGCGGCACGGATACTTGTCGTTCCTGGTTTCCCGAGGACCTTTCCTAGCATCCCTTCGTGATCACCGAAGGAATAGGCGAGGCCCAGGCGTGGCGCCATGTTATTCCAGCGGGTAGGCGCGAGGGAGCTCGGAACGCCCGGATCCCCTGGGAACACCCAGCCTGCCGGAGAGCCCGGAAAAACAATGGACTGCTCACCCGGGATCAGCGTTTGAATTTCGTTGAATTTCTCGTGCCAAGGGGCGCTCACATCGTATCGGAACCCGTAGTTGAAGGTCAGATTGGACTTGATGCGCCAGCTATCCTGCAAATAGGCGCCAAAGTAAAAGTTGCGCCCATAGGATGGGTATGACTGTCCCTGGACATAAGAACTCGGCGCGCCCAACAGGAAATCGACAAAGTCACTTCCCGTCTCGCTGTTGCCACCGTTAAAGTTGGTGCCGAAGAAGTAGTTGCCATTCGCAACGTTAGAAAGGTTTTCCTCGAGCTGGTTGTAGTGATATTGTCCGCCAAATTTGACCGTATGCGTGCCCATGACCTTGCTGTAGTTGTCCAGCACCTGGTAGATGTTTTCAACCAATTGGTTCGGCCGGCTAGGCACGCCAATTACGAAGTTATTGAAATCGATTTCCGGCACACCTTCGACGCTGGGAGTCCCTACATAAATACCCGGCGCACCGTTCTCACCGGAAGCAAACCCCAAGCTGGATAGAGATACCCCCGTCCCACCTTTTGGCTGATTGAACTTGGTATCCAAACGGAAATAGCCCAAGCGGAATTCATTCACGGCCGCGGATCCAAACGTTTTCGTGTCTCCCAGGTTGATGTTGTGGGTCTGGCCATTGCTGGCCACGCTAAAGCCCGGATAGAGAGGGGCGTTTGAAGCCCAGTACGGATCCGTGCGGTTGAAACGGTCGAAGTAATAATAACCGGTAAGCAGTCCCAGTCCGGTATTTGCATCCAGGCGTCCGCTGAACTTGTTGTCGTCTAGATTAGTTTTGCCGGAGTTAGTCGAAAATGTTCCGGTTCCGCTTGATGGATTGATGGAACCCGTCGCCGGATTAATATACGAAAGAAGCTTGGTGGAAATCGGTGAAAAGGCGGTCGGAGACAATTGTGCATTCGGAAAGACGCACTGCGCGTAACTTGTGCAACCCTGCGTATAATATGGCTCTCCCGCCGTGACAGTCTGGCCCAGTTGTTGCGAGAGCTGCTGAGCCCATGCGGTGCCAATCACGTTGCCCGTCAAGCAGTTTGTCGTGCACGTTCCACCCGCCGAAGTGGGGATAAGTCCGGAGAAGTTTCCCTGCTCGGTGGCGGGACTTGGAGCTCCAGAGATTACTTGCGTGACAGGGACATCCAGCCGATTCCCCTGATAGTCGGCAAAGAAAAACATCTTATCGCGGATGACCGGGCCGCCAAAGGTACCTCCGAATTGGTTCTGATGATAGGCACCGCGTTGGTTTCCGTTGATGCCGTCGAAGAAATTCTTGGCGTCGAGATCCGTGTTGCGGAAAAACTCAAAGGCATTCCCGTGAAAGTCGTTGGTGCCGGACTTGGTGACCACGTTAATCTGGCCGCCACTGTAATTTCCATATTCGGCGTCGGAGTTGTTGGTCAGAATGCGGAATTCAGCAATGGAATCGAGATTGGGAATAGCACCTGCGCCGGAAAATCCGGTCTCCTGCACGAGGATCCCGTTCAGGATGAATCCGTTCTCTGCTTCCCGCATGCCATTCACGGAAAGCGCACCTGAATTCAAACTGCCCGATACTCCTGGCGGGGCAAACCCCGCAGATTGAAAAGCTCCGCCAATGCCACCCGTCAAACCAGAGGCCGTGGAGATTACGCCAGGCTGCAGCGCGAGCAAGTCCGTATAGCTGCGCGTGACCAATGGCACGTCGGTCATCTCCTTGCCTTCAATCACCTCGCCCATCTGCGTGTTGGCTGTGTCCACGTGCAGTGCCGCGCTCGACACCTCCACTTTTTCCGTGGCTTCACCGACCTGCAGCGTAACGTCTACGACGAGAGCCTGGTTGAGTTCGAGAACCAGTCCCGTCTGGCGATAACCCTTGAACCCTGCCAATTGAACTTCAATCGTGTAACTCCCGACGGGGAGGGACTGAAAAGAATAGAATCCCTGCGGATTGGTGCGCTGTGTCGACACAATGCCGGTCTCCACATTTGTGGTCGTGACCACCGCGCCCGTGACTGCCCCGCCGCTCGCATCGGTCACCGTGCCGGAAATACTAGCCGTGACTGCAGCAAAGGCGGCACCGGTAGCAACAAGGGCGACCAGGAGCGCAAAAAGAAAACGTATGATTTGGATCCGCAGGGGAGCTGCCTTGCTGATTTGAATATTCTTAAGTGCGAAACATCGTGCATTCATGCTTCTTCTCCCTGTAATTCGCATTGAATACCAGCTAAACCCTCATCTGGATGAGCGTTTCCCAGAGGATTCCACCCGACAGGTGAAGTTGCACCGGCGCTCGCCAGCCCTGCACCGTCCGAAAAAGCGGCTCGATCTCCGCTCCGAGGCGCCTTCTTGCACCGGAATACGCCTCTCTTGCTAACCGCTTTTAATTCAGTAATACCCTTTTGTCAAGCGCTTTGTAATAGTTAAGTCGCCCAGTTGCAATAGCGGTTTGACTGATTTGGGATATTGTCGAGTTTTTCGATACACAGCCCGAGGGATTCAATAATGCACCAGTGAATAGGCAGGTGAAACCGGAGAGACCGGCGTGCGGGTGAGACGCGGGAGAATTTATTGCTAGAGCACTTATTCGGTAACCGGGGTACCCTGCTTCTTGAAGCCACAGGACTCCCGGACCCGGAGCTCCGGCTGGAGCTTTTTCAGGATTCCCGGGCCTTCCTTTCCAGCGATGCGATCCAACAGAAGTTCAATGGCTTCCTGACCCAATTGATACTTCGGCAGCTCCACGGTGGTCAGTTTGGGCCGAAAAATGCCGAGCCACGGGTAGTCGTCAAAGCTCACCAGACCAAAGTCTTCCGGACACCGCAAGCCCATCTCTTCGGCGGCTTTTAGCAGACCAACGGTCATCAGGAAGTTTGCGACGTAAACACCATCGGGCCGGTGGGAGAGCAGAAGATTTCCGGCCCGGTATCCCGATTCCACACGGTAATCGCCTTCAATCACCAAGGCTGGATCGTAGGGCAAGCCGTTGGCTTTCAAAGCGTCGTGAAAGCCCTCCCAACGAGCCTTGCCATTACTGATCTTTCTCGGGCCCCCAATCAGGCCAATGCGCTTCCTGCCGGCGCGGGCCAGGTGGCACACGGCCTCATAGGCACCACGGTAATCATCGGTAATCACGGCGTCCTTCGAGATTTTCGGAAACGTCCGCATCACCAGGACAATGGGGATTTTCATCTCCTGAATCATCTGCCGAAGCGGCGGGCTCATGTCGCAGATTGCCTTGGTCAGGAGAATCCCGTCCACGCGTTTTGAAAGCAGCAATTCGATGGCATTCTCTTCTTTTTCCTGGGTGTCATCGCTATTGCAGAGCAAGAGATTGTAGCCGCGCTTTTGCGCGGCATCTTCCGCACCCCTCACAACCATGGGGAAAAATGGATTAGCGATGTCCGGCACGATCATTCCGATGGTGTGCGTTTTCTGCTTGGCCAAGCTGCGGGCCAACAGATTCGGGCGGTAATTCAGCTTGCGGATCGCCGCGTCCACCCGTTCACGTAACTTCTTGCCCACGTGGCTTTTGTGGTTTACGACTGCCGAAACAGTGAACACGGAAACCCGTGCTTCCTTGGCCACATCATAGATGCTGGCAGCCTTGCCAATCCTCGAAGAGTTCTTTTTGCGTAACATGGTTCAGAAGATGGGCAAAGTGTACCCCAACTGAGGGGCAATCTCCACCCCCACTTCTCTAAGCGGTTATATTTCTTTAGGTTAGCGAGCCCGGTTCAGCTCCGTTCCCGGAAAGTTCAGCCGCTTCGGGTGCAAAAGACTATCTGAAGTGCGTTATCTGGCACGGTTTGTTCGCGATACAAAAGCCGCCTAATTACAGCGCAATCGTCGCCTAGGACGGTTTAAGAAGCCAGCGATCTGCCTTGTCGTTCTATCGAAAAAGAATTGCCCCCTGCGATTTTCTATTTTCATTTGTCCATCAAAGCGCTAAGATTTCCACGGAGGAATTGTCATGCGGAAGCTCGGAATCGGGGTTCTCGGTGTTGGCGAGATGGGCAAACGGCACGCCGAAAACATCCGGCGCCTGGTGCCCGAAGCACGGCTGATTGCGGTCGCAGATGTGGCCGCGCAGCGCGCTAAAAAGGTAGCGGAAGAACTCGAAATCGAGCACTCCTTCTCCAGCCTTGAGGAGATGGTTGAAAGAAAAGACATTGAGGCCGTGCTGATTGCTACTCCTGACAAGTTTCATGCCCAGGCGATTCGCACTGCCGCAGCCGCTGGCAAAGACATCCTCTGTGAAAAACCGCTCGCTACGGCCTTGGACGATGCGCATGCGGCGATGGAGGCGGTTTCCCGCGCCAAGGTGCGCCTGCAAGTCGGGTTCATGCGGCGTTATGACCCTGCCTATTCTGCCGCAATGAAGCGTGTAGAAGCAGGCGAGATCGGCACGCCGGTAGTGTTCAAGTCTGTTGGCCGGGACAAGGACGAACCGCCGCTGGCCGCTTATCAATCCAACATCAATGGCATGCTTTTCTACAACAACACCATTCATGATTTCGACCTGGCGCGGTGGCTGATGCGGGACGAAGTTTCTGAAGTTCATGCCTACACCACGACGGCGATTCGCCCGGAGGTCGCACAATATGGGGATGTTGTGGCGAGTGTTGTGAACCTGAAGTACGTCCACGGCGCTATTGGCAACGTCGAGTCTTATGTCCAGGCCGTCTATGCCTATGACGTCCGCACCGAAGTCGTCGGCTCGAAGGGATCTATCTTTGTCGGCAGCCTGCAGAAAACGCCCGCTTTGTTCTTGACAACTCACGGCAGCAACGAGATCCTTGCCGATCATTTCCTCTCTCGCTTCGCGGACGCGTACCTTGCCGAAGTTCAGGACTTCGTCCGCACCATGCTCACGGACAAGGCGCCTCGCGTCACGGCCGAAGATGGCTTGCGCGCACTCGAGATTGCCGTCGCGGCAGAGAATTCTCATCTGCAAGATCGCCCCTGCAAGATCTCACTGGGGAAAGCGGCGCACTAATTGCCGTCATCCGGCCACCGGAGGTAAACATGAATCCATCCGCAACGCGCGAATCGTTCAGGAGCCCACTGCATGGGATGACGCAAACGACTCCCACCTGCTTGTGGAACGACTCTGCTTCCATCGAGGAGCTGACCTACTCGATCGAACACGGCGCGGTAGGAGCCACTTGCAATCCCGTGATTGTGCTGGGTGTATTGAAAAAGGAAATGCCGCAGTGGAAGAGCCGCATTCAATCGCTACTTCAGGAACGGCCCCATGCGACCGAAGATGAAATTGCGTGGCAAATCGTTCGGGAAATATCCACCAAAAGTGCCGCATTGCTGAAACCCATTTTTGATGCGCAAGGCGGACGTAATGGCCGGCTATCCATCCAAACAGATCCCCGGCTGTACCGCGATGCCGAGGCCATTGTGCGCCAAGCCGAAGAGTTCAGCGGACTGGCACCCAACATGATCGTGAAAATTCCTGTAACCCGCGCCGGGATTCCTGCAATTGAAGAGGCGACCTATCGCGGCATCAGCATCAACGCCACAGTCTGTTTCACCCTCCCGCAGTGTATCGCCGTGGCGGAAGCGGTGGAACGCGGATTGAAACGCAGAGAGAACGAAGGCAAAGCGATCTCGAACATGGGCCCGGTCTGCACCATCATGGTCGGCCGCCTGGACGACTGGCTGAAGGTGGCCGCGGAGAAAGAGAACATCTCTATCGATCCCGGATATCTCGAATGGGCGGGCGTGGCTGTTTTCAAGAAGACGTATCAAATTTTCCAGAAACGCGGTTATCGTATCCGGCTGCTTTCCGCAGCATTCCGCAATCACATGCACTGGAGTGAATTTATCGGTGGTGATGTGGTCATTTCGCCACCTTATTCCTGGCAGATACGCTTCAACGCCAGCGACATCGCCGTGCATCCGCGAATCGATCAGCCCGTGGAGCCGAAGATCGTTGAACAATTGACCAAGAAATTTGCGGATTTCCGGCGCGCTAGCGAAGAAGGCGGCCTGAGCATCAATGAATTTGACTCTTTCCCTTCGACCCGCCGGACGCTGCGGCAGTTCATTGCCGCCTGCAGCGATCTTGACGCGATCATTCGAGACGTGATGCTTCCGAATCCCGATGCTGCCTGACCCCTGCCACGCGCGTCAGCGTGCAGCGACGAACACTTCGCGTATGACCCCGGCGTCCCCGCGTTCCCGCGCCAGATACTGGTCATAAATCCAACGGTAGGTCTTCTCGAGCCCCACCCGGAGCGCCGTATTGGGCTCCCAGTCCAGCAGCTTCTGAATCCGTGTATTGTCGCTGTTGCGGCCATTTACGCCCTTGGGTGCGTTCAGATCGTAGTTGCGCTTGAGCTTGATACCGGCAATCTCTTCTGCAATGTCCACCAGTTGGTTGATGGTGACCGCCTCGCTCGATCCAAGATTGATCGGCTCCACGATGTCGGACTCCATGATCAGGTGGACTCCCTTCAGGCAGTCATCGATGTACATGAAGCTCCGCGTCTGTTCGCCACTGCCCCAGATTTCAATTTCGTGCCTGCCTTTGATTTTCGCCTCGATCACCTTGCGGCAAATGGCCGCCGGAGCCTTCTCGCGGCCTCCGTACCACGTGCCCCAAGGGCCGTACACGTTGTGGAACCGCGCCACCCGCGTCCGTAATCCATAATCCTCGCGGAAATGCCGGCACATCCGTTCACTGAACAGCTTCTCCCATCCATAGCCGTCTTCCGCCATGGCCGGATAGGCATCTTCTTCCTTCAGGGAAGGCGCCTCAAACGCTTTTTGTTTGTCCCCGTTATAGACACAGGCCGAAGAGGAATAGAAGTACCGCGGCACCCCATGTTTTACGGCGGCTTGCAGCATGTGCGTGTTGATCAGCACGGAAAGCATGCACAGCGCCTTGTTATTCTCGATAAATCCCATCCCGCCCATATTGGCGGCCAGGTTGTAAATCGAGTGTGCGCCCCGCGCCGCCGTCTCGCAGTTGTCCCTCAGATTCAGATCGAGGGACAGGTTCTCGACATCATCGAACTTTTGATACCAGTCTCCGATGGACTTGCTGTCGACAGCTCGGATGGACTTTTGTCCACTCGCGCGAAATGCGGCAACTAGATGTCCCCCGATGAAGCCGCCGGCTCCGGTGACCACGACTAATTTGTCTTTATCTTGAACCACTCGAGCCTCCTCAATACCATTCAGGAACCGGCGGGCGACAGGTAGCTCTTCCTCTCAGGATTTGGCGGAAGGCTGGGCGAGATGTACCTGCTGACTGACGACTAGGATAACTCGGGGGCAATCACCGGGCCAAGCCATTCATACAGCAAGCGCCGGCAAACTGTGAATGTCGACTCCTTCCCCTCGCCAGACTCTCACCTCGCCGATTTGTCGATGATCTAAACTTTTTTTTCACTGCAGATTTGCCTCGAAAGCAATTCACCTGCTTGGCTACAATGCTTGAAGCAAGCTAGCCACTCGAAGGATCATCATTCGCCTTCCATCTGCCCTGAGGAGAGTCCATGCGTTTGGTCCGTTACACGATAAAAACGGGGGCCCCAGACCTGGGAGCTCTCACGGAAAATGGGGTGCTCGGTTTGCAGGATGCTGCAAAAAGGAGTGGAGTTCCGACAGAACTCTTTGCGGATGTACATTCGTTTCTGACCGCGGGCGAGTCGGCCCTGTTATCCGCAGAGAAGCTGCAGCAATCCGCACCGCAATCTGCCTTTGTTCCGCTTGCCTCAGTTCGCCTGTGTCCTCCCATTCCCCGCCCCGGAAAAATCATCGCCGTGGGCTTGAATTACCACGATCATTTCATCGAGTCCGGTGCGAAGGAATTGCCCAAGTCCCCCATGATTTTTGCCAAATTCCCTACAAGCCTGGTCGGACCGGAGGATGCCATCGTTATCCCTGAAGGCCAGCCGAATGTGGATTATGAGGCCGAATTGGCCGTGGTGATCGGACGCCAGGGGAAAGGCATAACCGCAGCAAGGGCTTTCGAACACGTGGCAGGCTATATGCCGTTAAACGACGTCTCCGCGCGCGCCTGGCAGTTTGCCGACAAGCAATGGGTGCGGGCAAAATCCTGCGATACCTTCTGCCCGACAGGACCCTACCTGACCACGCGTGATCAGATTCCCGATCCCCACGCGCTCTCCATTTTCACGCGTGTAAACGGCGTCACCCTGCAGGACTCCTGCACTTCCAAAATGATTTTCCGGGTTCCCCAGTTAATTGAGTTTATTTCCGCCAGCATCACGCTCGAGCCAGGCGATATCATCGCCACAGGAACTCCGGATGGAGTGGGAGTGTTTCGCAAACCGCCGCTTTTTCTGAAGCCGGGCGATGTCGTCGAGATTGAGATCGAAAATCTTGGGGTGCTCCGCAACCCCGTACTGGGTGCGACAATATGACGCCTAACAGAATCTTTTCACTCCGGCACTCCCGCAAGAGCCTTCAGAGGGCGGCACTACTTGCTGTTTTCGTCGCCTGCTGGCTTCCATTCGCTGCTTCTGCGAAGCCGTTGCCGAAATCTGGCAGTGACTCCATGCAACTTTCTCGTCCGGTTCGTCCTTGGGAATTTCTCCCAGTCACGGGCCAGCGCGCCGCCTTTCTAGGCAACGAAGCGGGTCACATGGAAGCTTGGGTCTATCCCCTGAAGTTGCTGCGCGACTTGCATCTCATCTTCCATGTCGACAACAAGGCAATCCCTGCCGAATCGCTGGTGCGGACCCTAACGGTTCGACCGGAGTCCGCTACTCTTCTTTACGCTGGCGATAACTTCAGCATCCGCGAGACTTTTTTTGTGCCAGTTCGAGAGAGTGGGGCGCTCATTCTATTTGAAATCGATACGGAACAACCGGTAGAAATTGAGGTGGCCTTCCGCAGCGATTTTCAGCTCGAGTGGCCCGGGGCGATTGGCGGCACTTACATGGATACGGGACTCGATGGGCGCGCTTTTGTGTTTGGGGAGGAGGGTAGGCGCTTTGCAGGTTTAATTGGCTCTCCGACGGCCAAAGAGCTCCAGGGCGCATATCAAACGAATTATTCAGAAACCTCGGATTCCTCCTTCCGCCTAGGGGCAACTGCGAAAGGAAAAGAGACCAAGGTTGTCGTTCTTGCAGGCTCAACCCTGGGGGACGAGGACGCGGAAAAGACCTATCGCAGACTCAGCTCCTCCTGGCAAGACTTGGAGCGGGATTCCGCCGCCTACTACCGAGACTATCTTGTTCGAACGGTGAACCTGGAACTCCCGGACAGCCAACTTCAGGCTGCTTATGACTGGTCACGCATCAGCGTGCTGCAGGGTCTAGTCACGAATCCGAAACTGGGGACCGGGCTCATCGCCGGTTATCGGACTTCCGGCGACAGCCAGCGCCCTGGTTTCGACTGGTTTTTTGGCCGCGATGCCCTGTGGACCTCTTTCGCATTGAACTCCTCAGGCGATACCGCCACGACTCGCACCGCACTCTCTTTTCTGAGCAGGGTGCAAAGAGATGACGGCAAGATCCCACACGAAATCTCCCAGGCCGCTGGCTATGTGGACTGGTTCAAGGATTTCCCCTACGGATTCGCTTCCGCCGATGCCACTCCCCTCTACATTATCGCCATGGACGATTACATGCGATTCAGCGGCGATACGGCATTTATTAAGGAACAATGGGGCAGTATCTGGAAGGCTTATGAATTCTTGCGCTCCACGTATGACACCCAGGGGTTCCCAAGGAATGAAGGCATCGGCCATGGCTGGGTAGAAGGCGGCCCTCTACTGCCAGTCAAAACAGAGCTGTATCAAACCGGTCTTGGCACGGAAGCGCTTCGCTCGCTGGCAAACATGGCGCGCTTCACGGAACAAAAAGAGTCGAGCGGGGAACTGGACAAACTCTTTGCGCAACAGAAATCCAGATTGAACGAAGCCTTTTGGTTGACTGAAAAAGGCCGTTTCGCTTTCGCTTTGGACCATGACGACCATCCTGTCGACGAATTGAGCGTCCTGGCCACGGTGCCGATGTGGTTTGGAGTCCTGGATGAAAACAAGGCGGACCAGACCATCCTCCAACTGTCCGGTCCGGATCACCAGACCGATTGGGGGATGCGCATCATCTCCGGTTCTTCCCCGAAATTCAGCGCCGAGGGCTACCACTTCGGATCTGTTTGGCCATTATTTACCGGATGGGCGTCGGTCGGCGAATATCGTTACCACCATACTCAGCCTGCCTACGCAAACCTCCGTTCCAACGCACTGCTTGCATTGGAGGGAGCGCTTGGCCATGTGACCGAAGTGCTTTCTGGAAGTAACTTCGAATCTCTGTCGACCAGCTCTCCCCATCAAATCTGGTCTGCCGCCATGGTCGTTAGCCCCTTCTTGCGCGGTTTACTTGGACTTCAGGAAGATGCACTCGCTCACACGCTGACATTTGCTCCTCATCCTCCGGCAGACTGGTCCTCTTTTGCGGTACGAAACATCTCTGTCTCCACGTCTCGAGTGGATCTTCGCTATCGCAAGACTTTGAGCGATCTCACGATCGAAGTCACGCAGAGCGGCGCAGAGAATTTTGTTTTGGATTTTGAACCGGCCTTGAGCCTTCGCGCCAAAGTCCTAGGCGTAGAGGTCAATGGCCATCCGGCGGAATTCCATGTTGCTGCAAATGACAGCGATCAGCATGTGATCGTCCAAATCCCTATAAGCACAAAGTCGAGTACGATTCGCATTCACGTGAAAAACGATTTCGGTATCTCTTACCACTCGAACCTTCCCGCACTCGGCGATGACAGTCGCGGTCTGCGGATTCTCTCGGAGTCGTGGTCGGTGGCGCGAGACACTCTCACTGTGAACGTTTCCGGAACTCCGGGCGCGGCATACGATCTTTCGATTTGGGATCCGCGACAGATTCACTCCGTCGATGGTGCCAAGGTTCTGGAAGCTCCAGGTCGCGATTCAATCGCCCAAGTCCAGCTCCCCACTACCAATGGTGCTTCCGCCGCCCACGCAACCATCGTGTTCCACTTCTAGCGGGCAACAGCCGGTCGGGTTCTCAAGCGACCAGATCTCCGACTGGAAAGAACTCCAAGGCAAAACCGACTAAGGGTCCGATCGTCCCGGTCCTCCTTCGGCGTGGACCTGACCGCGTATTTGTTGCTCATTTGCGGGCCTAGCCAGGAAACTTCAGATAACGCCGGTCGAGGTTATTTGAAATAACAAACCCTCGGCGATGCGAGATAAGCCACGGCGTGTGGTCTGTCTGAGGCATGGAGCTGTTCGCGAGAGGAAGCCGTGGGCGCGCCCGGAAAGCCACGGACAAAGGCGGGGTTGCGCGGTGAGATTCGAGAGAATGAGAGCATACCTTGACTATCGACAATACGTAGTGTAGATAGTCATAGTATGGGAAAACCTAACGACCTTGTGCAGGGAATGCTGGACCTCTTGATTCTGAAAACCATCGCGCTCGAGCCGAAGCATGGCTGGGCGATTGCCAAGCGGATTCAACAGATTTCACAGGAAGTGCTGCAGGTGCAGCAAGGCTCGCTCTATCCGGCACTTCATCGGCTCGAACAAAAAGGTTGGATTAAGGGCAAGCGGGCCGAGACAGAAACGGGACGGCCAGCAAAATTCTATTGCCTGACCGCCGCCGGCCGGGTGCAGCTAGAAAAAGAAGAGGCCAACTGGAACCGCTTGTCGGCGGCGATCGATCTTGTGGTGCAGACCTCGTAGGAGTGCAAACCCATGACCTGGATCCAAAGAGGTTGGCTGCGATTGCAAACGCTATTTTTCCGCGAACGATTTGCAAGGGAACTCG
Source organism: Candidatus Acidiferrales bacterium (assembly GCA_963842585.1). Classification (GTDB taxonomy): domain Bacteria; phylum Acidobacteriota; class Terriglobia; order Acidiferrales; family UBA7541; genus Acidiferrum. The sequence continues at coordinate 86,064 of CAWJHG010000002.1, read as the reverse complement.
ATGACGAGATGCGGTTTCACCTCGACGAACTGATTGCCGAGAATCTAGCTGCTGGAATGAGTCCGGAGCAGGCCCGTTGCGAAGCGATCAAGGCATTTGGCAACGGTACCTATGCGAAGGAAGAAGCATGGGAAACGTGGGGCTGGGTCCGGCTGGAACAGTGCGGTCAGGATGTGCGCTATGCGCTGCGACAATTGCGGAAGACGCCGGGATTCACGGCGACGGCGGTGCTTACGCTGGCTCTGGGGATAGGAGCAAATGCGGCGATCTTTACGCTGGTGAACGCGGTGATGATGAAGAACCTGCCGGTGACCGATCCTAAGGCGCTGGTGAGGATTGGGAACACCAACGACTGCTGCGTGAACGCAGGCATACCCGACAATTCTAACTACAGCCTGTTCTCGACAGAAATTTACGAGCGTTTAAAGAAGAATGTGCCGGAGTTTGAAGAGTTGGCAGGGATCCAGGCGGGTTTTGGATACCGGCCCGTAACGGCGCGGCGCGACGGAACGAAGGAGACGGCCCGGTCGGTGATGGGCGAATTCGTGTCCGGAAATTATTTCCGGACGTTTGGGCTGCGGCCCCAGGAGGGGCGCCTGATCTCTGACGGAGATGATGTGAAGGGTGGGCCGATGGTGGCGGTGATGAGCGACAGGTTCTGGAGGAGCATGTATGGTGGGGACGCATCGGTTATCGGGAGCACTTTCTGGATCAATACCAAAGCGGTGACGATTGCAGGGATTGCGCCGCGGGGATTCTTTGGAGACCGGTTATCGGCCACACCGCCGGATTTCTATTTGCCGTTTCAAGCGATGCCGGTGCTGGCGAGTGCGCCCTATGTGCATGACACCAACGCGTCGTGGCTGTACATCATCGGACGGGTGAAGCAGGGAGTAGCGCTCGGCGAACTACAAAGCCGGGTGAACGTGATCCTGAGGCAGGCGCTCGGCGAGACGAAGACATACTCGACAGAGAAATCCAAGAAACAGCTGGATAAAGCACATGTGGTGTTGACGCCGGGCGGCACAGGAATCCAGGAACTGAAGGACGAGTATGGGTCGAACCTGGAGATGTTGATGATTGCTTCCGGGCTGGTGCTGCTGATCGCGTGCGCGAACATAGCGAATCTGCTGTTGGCGCGGGGGATGAGGAGGAAGGTCGAGCTCTCCGTACGGACAGCGCTGGGCGCGGCGCGCGGAAGAATCGTGCGGCAACTGTTGACGGAGAGCGTAGTGCTGGCTGGGGTGGGAGGAATCGCGGGGCTGGCCGTGGCCTACGCGGGAGCTCACATGCTGCTGAGGCTGGCGTTTGCGGGAGCGCACAGCCTGCCGATTGATGCGCGGCCGTCGATCGTGGTGCTGGGATTTGCGTTTGGATTGTCCCTTCTGACAGGAGTTCTGTTTGGCATTGCGCCGGCATGGATGGCGGCGAAGACGGACCCGGGGAACGCATTGCGCAGCGGAATGCGCGGAACTACGCTCGGCGCTAGTGTGCTGCAGCAAGGGCTGGTAGTGGTGCAGGCGGCGCTGTCGTTGGTGTTGCTGGTAGGTGCAGGCTTGTTTTCACAGAGCCTCTATAAACTGGAAAAGACGGATCTGCATCTGGAGTCGAAGAACAGGTATATCGTGCACATCGATCCGCAGGCGGCGGGGTACACCACGCTGCAACTGGAACCGCTGTACCGAACCATCGAGCAGCGCTTCCATGCCATACCCGGGGTGAAGCACGTGGGAATCAGCACCTACACACCGATGGAAAACAACAATTGGAGCAATGGCGTGCAGGTGCAGGGACAACCGGATACGGACTCGGGCGCATCGATCGTGAGAGTGAGTCCGGAATACTTCGATTCTGTTGGAACACATGTGGTGATGGGGCGAGGGATCGGCGCGCAGGATACGCCATCGAGTTCGCTTGTGGCGGTGGTGAACAAGACGTTCGTGAAGGATTTTTTCCCGAAGGGGGACAACCCGCTCGGACGGAGGTTCGGTTCGCCAGGTCCGGAGACCAGCGGGGATTATGAAATCGTGGGAGTGGTGGACGACACGGTATACACAACCGCGCGTTGGAAGGATCACCGCATGATGTTCTTGGCGAATCTGCAGAGGCCGGCGAGCAATAAAGACCCGATCGAGGACGACAGCTCGCTCTATGCGGGAACAGTTGTAGTGGAAACACAGTCGCCGATGAACGATATAGAGGAACTGTCGTGGAAAACGCTTGGGGAGATCAATCCGAACCTAGCAGTGGTGAAATTCCAATCGTTCGATGAACAGATTGCGGATCGATTTAGTGAAGACCGCATGGTGGCGCGCTTGACGGCGCTGTTTGGCGGTTTGGCCCTGTTGCTGGCCACGATTGGGCTGTATGGTGTGACCGCATATTCCGTGGCGCGTCGCACTCCGGAGATCGGCATACGGATGGCGCTGGGCGCGCGGCGTTTGCAAGTAACGGGAATGGTGATGCGCGGTGCGCTGAGCCAGACGGTGCTGGGACTGGCGATCGGCATCCCGGTAGCACTGCTGTGCGTCCGATGGATCGAATCGCTTCTCTTTGAAGTGAACGGCGTCAATGCCGAGTTGATGGTGCTGTCGATTGGGACATTGACCGTGGCATCATGCCTAGCCGCACTGCTCCCGGCGCGGCGAGCGGCTTCGACGGATCCGGCTCAGACATTAAGGACCGAGTAAAGTCGAACTCAATTGGACAGAAACAGGGTCCACACCTGAGGCAGAAGATCGCGAGAGCGCTAGAAGCAACAGCGTTGCACTGGAAGGAGCAATCGGGCAGTACCGAGGTCAGCTTCCCCTCGTCGAAACCGTTTGGCTGCTCATGAAGAGCAACGCTAAGGAGCGAACTGCGCACCCGAAGTCCAACAGTGTGGCGAATGAAGCCGAGCTTTCAGAATTTATTGATGAAAGCATTCACTCGTGGGCGGGCTCTACCGGCCACTTCCCATAAAGTCTCCTGACTCACATTTGGTGTCACCTCTTTTGGAGTGCCTTTTCTCCCAAAGCGGGCTAGCAACAAGCGGGTTCGGGATAGCCGCCTGTTCTCGCCTCGGTTGAACAGCTGAAGTTCACGCTGTACTCAAATTTAAGCCGAGGAGAGTGGCGCGAGTCCGCAAGTTGTTGTAAATTAGAACTCTGCTTGCCAGTTCCCCGGTAGCTCAATGGTAGAGCATTCGGCTGTTAACCGAAGGGTTGCTAGTTCGAATCTAGCCCGGGGAGCCAACTTCTCCTTCTTCTTCAATTAGTTACAGACGGCGATTTTTGCCTCCTCCTTTTTTTGGGTCCGACTGTCACGAAAATGTAACGCTGCTCGTTTTCCGTACAGCCGTTTGTTCGCTTTATCCACCGCGTTACGAACCTGATCGGCCATTCCCAATTGATAGTGACGCTTGGTTTCGGGGCTTGTATGGCGCATGGCGCGCTGCACGACGGCATCCGGCGCAACTTCACTGAGACGAGTGCAAAAGACGTGACGCAAATTGTAAATCGGAAACGCTGTCACGCCAGCTCGTTTCAAGGTTGTTTTCCAAGCGGTTTTTACCGTTGAGATAGGCCGGTTCGCAAGGACCGGGCTCGGGAAGACATATTCGCTCTTTGACGCTGTTTCCTTCCTCCATGCCTGCAAAACGTCGCAAGCATATTGGGACAAAGGAATCGGCTCGGCGGAAGCGGGAGTCTTTACATTGTTGTTCAAGCGGATTAACTTGCTCTCAAAATCCACCTGAGACCAACGCAGTGAAAAGCCCTCGCTGTAGGTTCTTCCTCCGGTCTGCGCGAGAAGAATGATCGCGACCCGAAGATAGACTGGCGCTGCGTCAAGAATTCGCCGTTCTTCTTCGAGGGTGAGCATTCTTCGTGTCGGTCTTTCGCGGAGTTCATTGAAGTGTTTCACCGCGGAAGCAGGATTTTCTGCGATGTATCTCCGCTTCGTGGCAAAGTCCAGCATGCACTTCAGGCATTCGAGTTCGCGATTGACCGTCGCTCCTTTCACGGTTTGGTTGGGTTTGCGTTTTGATGGCTGTTGCCGGCGTTCATCGCGATACGTTTCGACCATTGCTCCCGTGATGTTGTCCAGCTTGCGGTCACCAAAAAACAACTTCAGATTAATTAGGGACGAACGGTGGCCCCTGACGGTGTTTTCCGAAAGCCCGGCAAAGTGTGAACGTTCGAACTCTTCGCACAGCTGTCCGAACCTCATTCGTTCACCCGGCCAACCGACCTTGAACAGCCCCATTGCGATCTCGCCTTCCCTTCGCTTCCAAATCTTCTTGGCGAGCTCTTTGCTGGTCGTCTTGGTCGATTCAAAGTACCGCTGCTCGTTCATTGTGTACGTCATCCACCAGAAGCGTGAAGCATGTCTCTGATAGAGTCCCATCGGCGCTCCTCTCACTTGCCGGAACGGGGCGCCGACTGGATTATACCGCTCTCGTGTCCGGAGCGGCGTGCGGGACGCACATGGCGGGCCTTGAATTCGTCGAGGCTCGACAGGCGGTATTCAAGTCTTCCACAAAACTTTCTAGATTCAATTTGCTCCTCTTCGGCATAACGATAGAGGGTGCTTCGGCCCACACCTAGGTATTCGGCCGCTGCTGCGTGTTCTAACCAGGAATCGACGCCCTCCTGTGCAACCTTCCCGAAGTCGAGAGGGACAACTGCAGTATGATCGGCCGCGGCGGCAAGGAATTGTTGGAGCATTTCAAACAGAGGGCCCTCGTTGTTGGGAACTACAAGAATATAGGCAGACGGCAGAGATCCTCTACCAACTTCTCGGCTGTCTTCCGCTCTTCCGTGAGGATAGGTTGTAGTTCCCATGGATTCTCTACTCCTGACTTACTCACGAGCGATGCCCTTTGGCGTTCTCAATAGCATCTGGCAAGTGCCCAGCGATTTTCTGGTCCATGCTGGGGCGCTCCTGAAATGCCCACTCATGACCGCCACAGCTTTATGCTACTATACATATAGCACCATGCAAGCAAAATTTCCCCCCGATTCAAGATTTTTGGGAGGTCGGTCCTGGGCCTTGTAAAGCTGGTGTCGCAGTCGCTGTGGCCTAAATCTAAACGAAACCCCCGCTCTCCAGGCTAGTAGCGAGGAAAAAGCCGGCTACGAGAAAAGGAAGTGGTGCAGGGAGGTCAGCGACATAACGACCGGGTCGGTGGGGGATGGGACATTGAGAATCCAGGACCTCTCTAATGTCTCTTTATCGAAAGGGGAGAGTCTTCAGGCGTAATGACGCGGTGCAACCCGCGTGCTTTTTGAAATGGGACTATCGGCCGCGGCCCGGCTTCCCGTGTTGCTTTGCGTGCTGCAATTCCTTGCCAAACACTTTAGCAGCCCAGTCCGGGATCGACTGTGCGGCTTTGCTTAACTTGCCGCCGGTGAATTGGGCGACTACACGGTAGCCCCGGTTGTGTGCGGTGTTGTCGTACAGGATCAACTCATCGGCATGCTTGCGCACTTCGGCCAGATTCTTCGTTGCCTGATGGTACGAGTCAACCACGCTTTCGGCGGTTTCGGGTTTTCCACCTCGGCTCATACGCACCAAGATCCGCCCGACACTCAAATTCGCATCTTCTGTGGAAATGAAAAGCACTTTCGTCATATAGCCCGCGGTCTTGGCCTCGTCCAGCAGTTGCGTGTCCACACGAATGTCTTCGACGGCAAACGACCGCCGATCATTGAGGAAGGGTAGCTGCTGGTCCCTCACGGCGGGAACCAACGCAGGGAAGGCGTCCTTCAAGTAAGCTTCATAGAAAGTTGTCTTACCGGCGCCCAACGGCCCCGCGATGATGAACAGTGCTGGCTTCTGCTGGCTCAGGATGTCATTCCCTCATGTTCAGTCTTGCGCCGACTCTACAGCGGCGCGCGTTCAAAGGCCGAATCGAATCTCTTAACGGGGTGTCGCTCTCCGTCCGGCGTGACTCTTACCGTGGTTTGCAGATTGCGATCGTATTCGTAGTGCGTCCCATCTGGCTCTTCCGCGACGGCGGAGACGGATTGCGTTGCTAATAGATCCGAGAGCATCTGGTGAAGCTCTCGGCGTTCCATCTCCGACATGGTGTCGTAGGAATGCTTGGATACGTCGTGTCGCTTCGTTGATTTCTTAAGTTTGACTCTTCCCGTCTTTGAGTAATAAGTCAGAAGGGCGCTATTCACGAGCTGATTCATCGAACATTTCCGCTTTTGAGCGACCTGATGAATGCGCTTGCGAAGACGCCGCAAGATAACGACTTGTGTTTCTCGTCCGGTTTGTTTCTGCCTGGATTGCAGTTTGATGAGCTCAACGGTATCCAGATTGACCGCTAGGAGGGCATCGTTGATCGAAGTCGATAGTTCTCCTAAATACCGAGGTTTATCCCTCAGGAGTTTGTCGAGGACACTTAAGAGTCGGACATTGTAGACTGCGAAGTTTGCGCTTCTTCGTTTCGCCACGATTCCTACGGTCTTTGGACTGAGGTTCCCGCAATTCGAGTTACGCTGCGGTCCGTACCTGATATATATATATCACCCTCAGGAGTTGTTCAATGGTCCCCTATCGATTGTTCTTGTCACTTGGTGGGCATCCGCTCCGTACACAAGCGTTTTCAAGCTCTGTGTACCCTGCCAATGGAAACTAGGCCTGTTTTCTTCCAATAGCTTTAGATTTGTTAGCGGGTCGCGCTCTTCAACTGTTTCCACTTTTGTTTACTACAACCCTTGCGCCGCAAGCGATCTATCTTGTTTCCCCAGCCGCTGGCCGCGGTTGGTTTCTTCATTTTTCTTGCGCAAGACACAGTCTTGTGCAAACCGCGATAGGTGATTGTTAGCCCTTCCGTTGGCAGTGCTTCCCAGATGGCTTTGAGGCTCTGGCCTGAGTTCAGAGCCGCTTCTATTCGGGGAAGAAGAGATCGAATGAGCGCAGATTGTGTCTCCGGTCCGCGGCGGCAATGTAAAGCAAGAAAAGGTTCTGAGTGAACAGAAATGAACGAGAGTCAACAGAAGTCAACAGAAGGTCAACGGAAGTCAACAAGAATGAACGCGGGTCAACATTTGTCATCAGAAATCAACACCCTTCAACAGCAGTAGAGCAGCGTGCATGCAATGCAAGCGGATGGTCGGCGAAAGACACCGGTATTGGAACATAAAGGGTTGGGGCCACTTTGTGGCGTTTTTCGGGCTTAACTGATTGTATTTCAGACATTTTGAGCGGCACCACTTTGAGCAGATTGTGGTGCCGCGGTGGCACCACTCTTTAAATAGAAACTCTTTGAGCGCAAACGCAATTTGGGGAAGCCTTTGATACCTTTCGAGCCAATTGCGAGAGAAAGTTCGTACGGTTGTCGAGGCACCCTGCCTTCGTTCTGAACTAGCATTCCTCACTGCTTCTAAATCGGGAGGGCCAAATTGTAGTCGGCCGGCATTCAACGAGCGGGGTGGAGGATCTTGTTCAGGATTGTTGCGAGCGCGTCACTACTTCCTTCGTGAAAACTTGCGACTGAAGCGGTCAACATTTCGTCCTGTGTTACGAGATCCCACGCGATATCGTAGCTGGCTTCCACGGCTAGTTCCCGGATGAATTCACGCTGCGCTCTTCCGTTTCCCTCGCGAAAAGGATGCAAAGCGTTTATCTCCCCAAGGTAATGTGCGGCGCGTTCACAGAATGTCCTAGAGTCTTTCCCTTGTAGAAACTGCTCGCCAGCGAGCTGAACTAATAGCTTTTGTAGTTCCGGGCCGATATGTTCTGGTCTAGCAAAAAACGAGCTGCCCTTGGCGATCGGAACCGTGCGGAATTTCCCGGCCCAAGCGTACACATCCTGAAACAGAAAATAATGGAGATGCCTTAAATGATCTGAGTCAAATGATCCACGGATTGGGTTCTCGTGAAGCTCGAGAAGCCTTGCGAAGAAATGGTCACTCTCAAACTGACTCAGGCGGTTTGCATCGCGGATATCAGCAAGGTTGCGGAGGACAGACGTACCCTCGTATAGATAGGGATCACCCTGAATGTTCGATTCCTGGCTCAATCCCGGCCGTAGAGGCGCTTAACCGCGGCTGTCAATTGCTTCGCCTCGAGCCTGCCTTCGATGTATTCGTTTGCGAGCGCTACTACGTCTTTGCTAGGAGCCAAGTCCTCCAAGCGCAGTGTCGCAAGCACCTCGCGCACGCTTTTTTCGCGTTTGGCACGCAAAGATGAATCGCGAACTTTAGAAGGGGCTGTTGTGGTGCGCATGAGAGTCCTCACCGAACACTCTTAATTTTACACCAGAGGGGGGTTGCAAAGCATTGTGGATTTAGCGGCCACTCCCCTCATTCCCAAGCCTTGAACCGCGAAGAAAAAGGCGCGGTTTTCAGCAGTGCAGCCCTGAATATGTTCGACTTGCACAGTTCTTTTGGGCACCATTTCCGCTCTCCAAAAGCCTTGCATCTTCTGGCACGAGAAAGGCTCTGGGGAGAGCATTTAGGAACCACTACGAGCGGTGGGAGGCGACTGGCTAACCTTCTTGCTTGTTGCGCCGTTGTCGCAACAACCAAGTCCAAATGAGGATGACCGCTGAAACCGCGACGATCAGCTCTGCCCAGACAAAGGATAAATAATCGCCAAGGACACCGAGTGGCGGTACGGCCGGCTGAGTATTGCGCAGAGCAGGCAAACCGAACAGAAGGGTTACGCAAAGTGACAATGGCAAAAGTTCAATCCTTTCGGCCGAGGTCAGCGCATGGAAGCTCATCAGAAGCACGCTCATGGCCAGGCTAATCATCAGTACCATGATCAAGATGGATACAATGATTACGTTGTCCGCTCGACGAACGGACAGTTTAAATCCCTCGAGCCCGTTATCAGGACGCTCCACGCTCTGGCCATCAAACTTCAAACCCGGAACAGAGGCGTTAATTGAGGACACAATCGGCAATGTTACGCTCTCTTGAGGCGCAGCAACTAAGACCCCACTGGCCGTCTCCTCGAGTGGATTCTGTTTCTTGTCTGCCTCGTCCGTCTGCGTTTGTGGTGGCTTAGTGGAGCGAGCACGCTTGGTGACCATCATCCAGATCGACGTGCCGTAACTATCGGACGGATACTTATTCACGTTTCCATCAAGCGGGAAAACTGCTTCGAAGGGATTGATGCGCCGTCCGCGCGGGAATTCGATCTCCTGCGGTCCCCGGATACCGTTCAGAAAGAGCTTTAAGTCAATCGCCGGTGTCACTGGGTCTTTGGCAAGTTCGCCATTGAGGCGGAGACTCACACGCGCTGTTATCTCTGATTTGGCCAGGTCGACAGCAACGACCCGAATGGACACGCCGACGTAGTCGCCGGCAAGAGGCGTTTCCTTCAACTGCAGAGATCGCCGCTCGCTTTCGTGGAGGTTACGGAGCAAGGTCACTGAATACAGGACCACCACGAGGACGGTCAGTCCAATCTGCAATCGTTTGGTGCGACTAAGCATTAACCTTCGCTCCTTCAATGATTCCCAGCACCGGGAGAAAAGTGTTAGCGGTTGCCAAATCTGTACGTAATGCCGGAGCTGGTGCCATAGTCGCTGCTAGAGAAGCCGGGAGGGGGCCGATTGTCCCAGTTGCCGTAGAAAGAGAGATTCCATGTGAACTTGCTCCAGAGCTTGATGTAGTAGGCGACGTTGAGATTGGTGTGGATACGCCCCGGTTCGGAAAGGGCAGGCAGGACAGTCGCCAGGACGTCGAAGTTGGTTTTATCGAAACGGAAGAGGCTTATTTTCCCGACAATCAGCGCTGATGTGACCTGCTGGTTGGTGGCTGCTACGACTTGCTCGTGATAGGCGATATTTTGCCAGGCGACGCCGCCATACACACTGATCATCGTGTTGTTCGTGTTTTTCAGGTAGCGGCCGATGCCGCCACCAAAAGTGGACTGGAGTTGGATACCCTGCTCGGAGCTTTGCAGGAAGTCTAGGAGGCCCGCGTAGTACCAGTTGTTCCAGCGGAGGAGACGCTGAGCGGTCAGTTGACTTTCATTGCGGGTGACTGCAGAACTACCCGTGTTCGAGGAAAAGGAAGAACTGTAGGAAACGGCAGCGGACCAGCGTTCACGGGGATAAGCGGCATCAGCGGTTAGGCCATATTGGATAGATTGATTGCCTTTGTTGTAAATGGAGTTCATGCCGACCTGTCCGTTGAAACGGCGCCAGAAACTGAGATCCGTTTCTTCCATGTGGATGACATGTGTCTTGTCGATTTCGATTTTGCTTGAAGACTCTTCAAGTACTTCGATTTTTGTTGGGCGCCTCCCCGGAGTGGAGGGTGTGGAGAGGCTCCCGGAATAAACCAAACCGTCCTGAGTCTTTACAAGAAAAAGCTGCTTGCTTTCGATGTGATCCACCTTGGCCCAGTTGATAGAAACGGTGCCCGCAGCATAGTCGAGACTGATGGAAAGAGTATCAGCGCCGAGGCTTTTGACTTCGCACGTGAGGCGGTCGCCATTGCGCATGACCAGTACGTCCGACTTGTCACGAGCAGAAAGTGGCAACGCGATTAGCCACAGAAAACAGAATGGGATCATTTTCGATTTCATGTTTGCGGTTTTCTCCCATAGAGGATGAAAGCCAAAAGCGCCCCCATTGAGGGATTACTAAAATCGCCTTTTAACGATCGAATTGGAGCATCGGGTTCGGCCCGTGAATGTCGTCGTCTACCATGAGCCCGAAAGGTCCACTCAAGTTGCCCCAGCTAGGGAAATCCCTGGTGAGCAGGCGTCATTTCAGTTTTGCACTGCCGTATTGGACGATGCCAATGTGTCATTCGGCCAACTATCGTCTGTACGCTTCCAGGTTTTATCCGGGTTGTACAATTCCATTTCCTTAAAAATCCTGAGCGTGTCTGGACCTAAGTCTTTCTGATAGACAATGCCTTCGTAACTGACGATGAACGTTTTGACGCCAGTGACCCGATAATCTGCCGGAGCGGCAACGAGTGCAAAGCCGCCGATCATGGCACCCTCGATCACAAAATCCAGCTTGCCGAGCGGAGCTGCTGGACCCTGCCCTTTCAGGATCTTGAAGTAATATCCGTGAAACGGCTTGGAGTGATCGGTATAGCCCTCCGCCAAAGCGTCAGCGAGTTCATCAGCGCGAGGACCGCCCAAGGTTCCGTCGGGGTTCCGCCAAACGAGCCCATCTTGTTTTCCTGGCGTACTCATTACGAGTTGGGCGTATTGATTCACTACGGACCCATCATGCCTTTCCATCGCATACTCGTGCTGCGATTCCACGTAGCTGCGGCAGACATCAATCGCATCGAGTTCATTCGCACCGATGCGCCGGTAGAGCATCTCTTGGCGGCCAGCCTTGGTATCAAAGAGCCACTTACCGTTTTTCTTGACGACGGGGATCGGCATCGGCCAGTCCGTGTTGCCGACGACGAGAATGGCGCGGTCGGGGTTTTTCGGATCGATGTTGACGGTGTTTTTCTGATGCGCTTCCGCGACAAATCCGAGAACAATGTTTTTGTCTTGAACAGAATCTTCGGTCGTCAGCAGATCTTCCCCAGCTGGGCCAAAGATTTCCTGCATTGCGGGTATATCGTCTTTTTCCGCGGCCTGAATCAGTGCTTGAGCAGCCTCTTTTGGACTGCTGAAAGTTTTCTGCGATTGTGATGGAGTGTCGCTTGGTTTCCCCTGACCAAATGAAAAGGAAGAGAAAAGCAGAATAAGTGCGCAGAAGGAAGTGAATTTGGACATTTGCGGGATACCCCATCGTGCTTGGGAATTTGATGTTCTTGTAACCTTTTGAATTGTAATGTTCATGGTTTTCTACCTCCGCCTCCCACCGCCACCACCACTACTACTTCGAGCACCCATACTCGAACTTCCTCGTGAGCTACTGGCTTTAGCCGAACTGCCGCTCTTACCACTGGAACCTCCACCGAGAGCGCTGCTCTTGCTATTCGTGGAAGTAGGTCGATTGCCGCCTCCACCTGAGGAAGACGCCCGGTTTGCGCTGCCCGAACTGCGATCGTTCCCACGCGACTGCTGTCCACCCGCCTGGCCCTGGCTGGAGCGCGCGCCGGATTGACCGCGATTGCCGGTGTTTGCTTGATTCTGGCGAGCACTGGCCTGACGCTGAGAGGCAGATGCGCCTCGCGTGGTACCGCCATATTTATTGGCAGTGGAGTTGTTCGAGTACGGGGTTCCGCCACGATGCTGCGGATTGTGCTGCCAACTGCCGCCGCCACCGCCAGTATTTACGCGATTGCCGCCGTTTACGTTGGTATTGCGGTTGAAGTTGTTGTTCACGTTTACGTTGATGTTATTGTTGCCACCCCACCCGCAGTTATAACCCCAACCACCATGCCAAGCCGCTCCCATCGCCAAACCGACACCGAAGGCAACGGCCATTCCGGCCACGTAAGCACCCGGTGGCGGAGGGGGTGGATAGATAATAGGAGGATAGGGATAAACGGGGGGGCCGTAGACGACGGTCGGGTTATAAGTAGGCACATAAATGACCTGCGGGTTGGCCTGCTCAACGACGATGACCTGCTTGGATTCGACTACCTTTGTTTCCACCTTCTGCTGCTCAGTGGATTTCAGATTGCCCGCGTCCTGGGCCTTTTTCCTCATGCGCTGAACGGCATCCATCACCTCACTTTGCTGCGCCAGGAAGGCGTTTCCCAAGTCGGTGATCCACTGAATGTCATCCGCAAGGCGCTTCACTACGTCCGGAAGGGCAGCCAGGCCTTGTACGCTTGGGTCCCAGGGTTGTTTTGAGACTGCATCGACGAGGGCCTTGTCCTTTAGGCCCTTGTTTTTTCCCAGCCATTGTTGGAGCTGGATGATTTCCAAGGGATACGTAGATGCAGCGAGCACCTGCGCAAGCAAAGGATCAGGATAAAGTGCGACCGGCGCCACCAAAGAGTCCAGTTGGTCTGGCGGTAGCTTGCCAGCCTCTTGCTGTCCCGATCCGGCTGCTTGTGGCTGTGCCTGCGGCGCTGCCTGTGGCTGCGCTTGTGCGGCCGATAATCCTTCACCAGGAACCAGCAAAACTGAACACAAGATGGCGATACAGCATTGAGCGGTTTTTCGAAGAAAACTTGAATTGGCTCTGATCTTTTTCATGACTAAACTTCCTCCCATGACTTCACTTCCTTTCGGTTGTGCCGCAGTTTTGTCCCCTCAACCTCCGCCAGCGGCACGGGTTTTCTCAGTGAAAGCTGCCTGTCTGCCGACCTCCAAGGCGCGCTTGGGATCCATGGATCCATAGAGCTGGATCAGCTTGGCCACCAGCCCGGTCCACCCGGTCTGGTGACTAGCGCCGAGTCCGGCTCCATTGTCGGCATGGAAGTATTCGAAGAAGTAAATGTTGTCACGCCAGAATGGATCGCTCTGGAACTTTTCCGTGCCGCCATAGACGGGCCGCCGGCCATGCTCGTCTCGCAAGAAGATCCGGGTGAGCCGGTTCGAGATCTCTTTGCTCACCTCGAAGAGGTTCATGAGCTTGCCAGATCCCGTGGGACATTCGATTTTGAAGTTGTCGCCGTAGTACAAATAGAAGTTCAGCAGCGCCCTGATAATGAGTGCGTTCATCGGCATCCAGATCGGTCCCCGCCAGTTGGAGTTCCCGCCGAACATGCCAGTGTTTGACTCGGCCGGCAGGTAGTCCACGCGGTATTCCTGGCCACCCACATGGAGGATGTACGGATGCAGCTCGTGGAATTTGGAAAGCGAGCGGATGCCATAAGGGCTCAGGAACTCGTTTTCGTCGAGCATCTTGGTAAGGATCCGGCGGAGCCGCTCTGGGTTGACCAGAGCCATAATCCCCCGTTCCGCCACGCCAAAGTGTCCCGGGCCCGTGGGGTGGATAGTCTTCTGGAGTTCGGGTATCCGGCGTAGGCGTTCATTCATCTGCGCCATCACCGCCGGTATGCGCTCTCGCATACTAGCCTCAACGATTGTTGTCGCGCACAGAGGAAGGAGTCCCACTAGCGAGCGCACCTTGAGCCGCGTCGCGCTGCCGTCCGGGAGCCGCAGCAGGTCGTAGTAGAAACCGTCCTCCTCATCCCACATCCCGTCGGATCCTGGCTTGTTCATGGCCGTGGCGATGTAATAAAAGTGCTCGGCGAACTTTACGATCATGTCCTCATACGTTGGGTCGTGAAGGCTGAGCTCGAACGCGAGTTCCAGCATGTTCTGACTGAAAAGGGCCATCCAAGCCGTGCCGTCCGCCTGCTCCAGGTGACCGCCAGTAGGAAGCGGCGCGCTGCGATCGAATACACCGATGTTGTCGAGGCCAAGAAAGCCGCCCTCGAACACGTTCTTGCCGAAGCGATCTTTGCGGTTCACCCACCAGGTGTAGTTCAGCAGGAGTTTCCTGAACGTTGTCCTCATAAAATCTACGTCCGTCTTACCGTGCAAGGCCTGCTCGGTCCTCTGCAGAAAGTATGTCGCCCAAGCGTGCACCGGTGGGTTCACATCGCTGAAATTCCATTCATAGGCGGGCATCTGTCCGTTGGGGTGCAGGTAGTTTGCCCCGAGCATCAACTCCATCTGCTCCTTGGCGAAGTCGGGGTCTACAATGGCGAGTGGGAGCGTGTGGAAAGCCAGATCCCAGGCTGCGTACCAGGGGTATTCCCACTTGTCGGGCATCGAGATGATGTCCTGGTTCAGCATGTGAAACCATTCCGAGTTCCGTGAATTTCGATATCCGGTGTGGAGTGGATTGGAGTGGTGTTCGTCGAGCCAGTTGTCACCGTCAAAGAAGAAGAACTGCTTGCTCCACAGCATCCCGGCAAGAGCCTGGCGCATCACCTTGGCCGCTTCCTCACTCACCGATGGCGGCGTCACCGACTTGTAAAACTCATCGGCTTCACGAAGCCGGTTTGTGAAGATTTCATCAAATTGCTTTCCGAAGGATTCGTGCTTCTGGTCTGGAGAAGCCTTGGAGAGCCGCAGGCGAATCACTTTGGTTTGACCGGCATCTATCTTGACCCGGTAGTCCGCCGCGACCTTGGTGCCTTGTTTTTCGAAATTCACCGCGCCCTGGTTGCCCTGCACCACGCAGTCGTTGATGCCGTCCTTAACGTAGGGACTCTCGTTCTTTTGTCCAGGGAACAGCCGCTCGTGGTTTGTTTCGTTCTCGGTGAACAACAGCGGCACCGCGCCTTCGTAGGAAAGGATCAAATCACCCAGCAACGGATGCGTCGCTGCAACCGCACTTGTGCCTGCGGTGGCTTCGATCTGCCGAAGGTTTGGTTTCTTAGAGGCCCTGTTTGATTCGGCAATCCACGACGACCAGTCGTTCCGGAACCATAGTGTCGGCAAGATATGCAATTCTGCCGCCTCCGGTCCACGGTTGGCTGTGGTGATTCGCACCAGAATGTCTTCCGGACCGTCTTTGGCATACTCCACGAAGACATCGAAATACCGGTCTTCCTTGAAGACGCCGGTGTCGAGGAGTTCATATTCCATTTCGTCTTTCGAACGACGGCGATTCGTCTCCAGCAGATCGGCGTAGGGATAAGCGGCTTGCGGGTATTTGTAGAGATACTTCATGTAGGAGTGCGTCGGCGTGCTGTCGAGATAAAAGTAGTATTCCTTAACGTCCTCGCCGTGATTGCCTTCGCCGTTGGTCAATCCGAAGAGCCGCTCCTTGAGAATCGGATCCTTGCCGTTCCACAGAGCCAGCGCGAAACAGAGGTGCTGTTTGTCATCGGAAATCCCGGCCAAACCGTCCTCGCCCCACCGGTAAGCTCGTGAACGAGCCTGATCATGCGTGAAGAAATTCCATGCGTCCCCATTTTCGCTATAGTCCTCGCGAACCGTTCCCCATTGCCGCTCACTGAGATATGGCCCCCACTTTTTCCAAGGCACGCCTTCTTCTCGTGTGCTCTTCAGGCGCTTTTGTTCTGCAACCTCCACGTTGGAAGAAGCGGCATATTGCTGAACCGTAGGGTTTACGTCTCGTTCCTTTGAAGTCATGGTTTGAACTCCTCTCAAGCCTCCGGCGGTTGTGATCAACCGCTGGCCATGGCCGTGCCAGTCAATTCTTGCGGTGATGTTGCTCGTGGTTCAGAACGGTAAATTGCGGGCGCTCTCCACCAATTCCAGACCTCTTATTTCAACCACGCTGAGAAACTCCACAACAGGAGTAGTTGTACTCAGTTCCATCAGGAGCAGCAGCCTTTTGTAGCCGTCTGACTGAAGATGCCGAATCAGACATTCCTGACTCTCCCAGCGTGCTTCGATCTGCAGGCTATCCTGCTGTGGCAATGCCTGAAAAAGGCGGCAACTTAAGCATCCTGGTTGCACCTGGATTGGTCCCACAAGCGATCCCAAAGCTTTTCCGAGTTCCTGCTTCTTTTTTTGGGAAACGGAAATACTCATTAGCTCAATGATCATGTGCTCTCCCTCCGAAAGGGAGTCCCTCCATGTTTTGTTGGCTGACAAACCTACCAACTACCGAGTGCGGCCAAAAACAAGGAGTCACTTAGGTGCCGGTGCAAGATGGTGGCCGAAGCGTACTCGTCCAGACGGAAGCGGCTAAACGTTGAGTTTCAAGGATGTTCCAAGAAAACGAGTGATGACGAACGTGGGCCCCGTAAAATTGCAAACGACGAAACTAATGGAGAATCTCCAATCGGTTGGATGTTTCAACGATTGCCTGTGTTGGTGCTTCGGTGGGATGATTGGTACCGGCATGATCACCTCTGGCGACAGTTCTGGCGCTGTGGCACCTCCGGATGAATCCTCTGGAATGGCGATTGAGCGCGTCCAATTCGAGATACTCATCTTAGACATCTCCGCTCGGTTGATTGCGGTAACTTCTGCCCAGCTTGCAGAAACGATTCAGTGGGCAATGGAGACAGTGCGACGCTTCTTCAATGCCGATCGGTGTGCTCTCCTCGCTGTCAGTGACAACTTCGAATCAGTAAATGTCGCTTATATCTCATACGCGGATGGGGTGCCTCACGTCTCAAGCGAACTTAATCTTGGAATCTTGTTTCCGTGGGTATGGGAACGGGCACTCCGCGGGCAGGCATCGGTCATTTCGACTCTGGCCGAATTGCCTCCGGAAGCAGCGGAGGACCGCGCTAATTGTGAGGACATGGGAACACGTTCGTTCATTTGCATTCCGATTCGGGTAACGTCGGCGAGGATGCATCTGATCGTTATTCAAGCCGTATGTGAGGAATGCGAGTGGCCGCAGGGATACGTTCCACGTCTCGAGTTGCTGGGGCAGGTTCTGGTGAACACGTTGGAGCGAACTAACGCTTCTGATCTTGCTCGCAAAGAAGCTGCTCGAGTTGCAGCGGCTGTCGATGCTGCCGAACTGGGGTTTTCGGAGTGGAGCCCAGAGACGGAACACCCATTCTTTGATAGCCGCCTGTGCGAACTTCTGGGCATCGGCGTCGAAGAGTTCGCAAAGGCAAAGGAGCTGTGGTTATCGCGCATGGATCCTGAAAGTAAAACCAGCGTCGTCGAGAGCCAGCGGAGGATCCTTAGCGGCGACATCGAACGTGCGACTGCTGAATACTGGTACGACCATCCTCGACGCGGCCGGATCTGGCTGCGCCACTCTTCACGCCGACTGGAGTGCGATTTGGGATCGGGCCCCCGAATCGTCGAGGCAGTGGAGGACATCACCCAACGCAGGCAGGCGCTTGAAAATGTGCAACACCTGCGCGAGCGACTGGAATCGGAAAACGTGTATCTACGGCAAGAGGCCAAGAAACGTCTCGGATCAGACGGGATCATAGGCCGCAGCGCGGCGATTCGGCGCACTCTCGCATTGGCGGACCAGGTGGCCACCACAAACTCCACAGTACTTCTGCTTGGGGAAACCGGCTGTGGCAAAGGGCAGCTCGCTTCCTATATTCACGAATGCAGCCAGCGCCATGATCGGCCCATGATCACCGTCAACTGCTCGGCGATACCTTCGTCGCTCATCGAAAGCGAATTGTTCGGGCGGGAGAAGGGGGCCTACACTGGCGCTCTATCGAAGCAGGTCGGGCGCTTCGAACTGGCCCACGGCTCCACGCTTTTCATCGACGAGATTGGTGAACTTCCTCTCGAGATGCAGGTAAAGCTTCTTCGTGTGCTTGAGAGCCGCACGATCGAGCGGCTTGGCAAGCCCAACCCAATCTCGATCGATATCCGCATTATCGTGGCCACCAACCGCGATCTTGCCGGTGCTGTTCGAAACGGACGATTTCGTGAAGACCTCTATTACCGCCTGAACGTGTTTCCGATCTCCGTTCCACCACTCCGTGAACGACGAGAGGACATTCCACTTTTCGTCAGAGCATTCATTAACCAATACGCCGGAAGTATGGCCAAGCCCATCGAGGACGTGGATCCTGGCAGTTTGGAGGCTCTGTGTGATTATTCGTGGCCCGGCAACGTCCGCGAACTGCGGAACGTAGTCGAGCGCGCGATGATCCTGACGACCGGTCCTAATTTGCGAATAGCTTTACCGGATATGGATGCCAAAGCCACCTCTGGGACCGACCTTGCTTCGATGGAGCGAGAGCAGATACAAACGGTGCTGCACCAGACGAGTTGGCGAATCCGGGGACCGCATGGCGCTGCCGCCCGCCTTGGCCTGAAACCGACAACACTCGAGGCACGCATCAAGCACCTCGGCCTGATCCGCCCAGGCACATAAGTCTTTCCGTTCCGTTTCCGAAATTAGTAACTCTCCTCTTCGATGCTCGATTCCCAACTGTGGCTGTTGGAGATTCCCCAATCATTTGGAGGCATTATCGTCCTCAGTTCAATCTTGTCATAGACCTTCTCGCACTTAAGTCCTGCCTCCACAAAAGCTTGGAACTGCACTCTCTCTGCTTCTCTGAATGGCCTGCAACGTGCCATTCCATTCGGTATGGTTGAGTTTCTGGTCAGATTCATCGTTCCAAAGGACAGCGTTCACGAGCAAGTTCAGGCGCTCCGTAAGGTGTTGTGGGGAGCACAGCAAGCTCGCGGGTGCCGCTTTGCAGAGATCTGCTTCCCTGCGGACGACGATGGACGGCTCGAATACTTAGAGGAATGGGACGACGAAGCGGAATTGCATAAGCAGTTCGGGTCAGAGAGATTTGTCCATCTGTTGGCACTGCTCGAATTGGCTACCAAGCCGCCACTCATTGAGTTCAGGGTCATCTCGGCGACGTACGGGCTTGAATTTGTCACCGCGGGACGAGCCGAGCTGCGGTTAAAGAGACAGTGAATCGCCATTGATAAATTGATAGAGGAGAAAACAAGATGAGCACAGCAACTTTGAAGCATCCCGCAACGCGAATTAAGGCTGATAAGGCCCGGGTTGATCGGCTGAAAGAACAACTCAGGAGCACGCCTCAGGAGGTTGATTTTGAGCGGGTCAGGATCATGGCGGAGGTGTACGAAGACACCGCTGGCTACCAGCAGATCATCCGTAGAGCAAAATTCCTGGCAACCCTGCTTGAGAGGAAGAAGTTGTATATCGACGACAACCTCTTTGTGGGCAGCATGGCAAGCACAGTCAACGGCATCTACACGTATCCAGAATGGAATGTGGATTGGATGAAGGAAGAAAAGACCATTGAAAAGTCGAAGACCCCGGAAGACCGGAAGGCAAACCAGTGGGCGCTTGATTACTGGGAAAAGCGTTCGCTAAAGCCCCGCACGCTGGAGATCTTCGAGAAGAGGTATGGATTTGATCCGAAGCCGGTGTTCGACGCCGGCCTTGTCGTCAGTTTCTTTGACTGGCCCGGCGGTGGAGGCAACCTGAACTACCCCAGGGTTTATAACGAAGGCCTTGGGAGCATGATCAAGGAGGTCGAGGAGCGGCAGAAGTCCCTCGACATGCGATTGCCGAATGCCTCGAAGTTGTATTTCTATGAGGCGTCTCTCATCACGATGCGGGCGATTATCCGCCTGGCTCATCGCTATGCTGAGCTTGCCCGGGAAATGGCGGCCAAGGAGAAGAACGAAACCCGCAAGGCAGAGTTGATCGCGATTGCCGAAACCTGCGAGTGGGTGCCGGAGCATCCTGCCCGGAATCTGAGAGAAGCCATCCAGTGCCACTTCCTGTGTCACATCTGCGCGGAAATCGAGCAAGTGGGTTGTGGCTATTCGGAGGCTTATCTGGGCCAGAACCTGGAGCCGTTCTATCAACGCGACAAGGCTGCCGGACTTATTGGGTATGACGAGGCTGTCTTTATGTTTGAGAACCTCGTTATCAAGCTGAATGAAATCGGCTATTACTATGGCGAGAAAGTCGCCTTGCAGAACTCTGCCGACCTTGGACAGAGTATTACCCTGGCGGGCTATACCGAGGAAGGTGACGATGCCACGGCGGAAATGGACTACGTGATCCTCGATGCCTGTGGATACCTGATGTTGCCCCAGCCTCCGCTGTCTTGCGCACTCACCCCGAACACACCTGGCAAGCTCCTCGAAAAAGTCTTCGATGTCATCGGCACTGGTGTTGGCATGCCTCAGTTCGTGAACGCCGAGGTGATGTTCAAGCGAGCCCTGTATCTCTGGGGCCACACCAAGGCAGGCGATCTCCCATTGGGGAAAGCCAGACGCACCTGTGTCGGAGCTTGCGTGGGAAGCTACATCCCCTACGAGAGCGGTCATCCGGTGGAAGGCCAACCCAACCTGGGCAAGGTGCTCGAGTTGACGATGAACAATGGCTTCGATCCCCGCACCAAAAAGCAACTCGGACCCAAGACCGGAGATCCCGAGACCTTCAAGAACTTCGAAGAACTGTACGCGGCATTCGAGAAGCAGCTGCAATTCTGTGAGGATATCCTCCGCAGGGCTGCCTGGATTGCGAGCATCCAGACCGCTGAATTCCTCCCGGTCACCTGGCGCTCCATCCTAACCGTAGGATGTATTGAATCCGGCACGGAGACCTGGAGCGGTGGGGCCAACTACTATACGGTCGCTCAGATCTCCGTCGGCGGCGTGGATGCAGCCAACGGATTGATGGCCGTCAAGAAGCTGGTCTACGACGATAAGAAGCTGACCATGGCCGAGCTGAAGAAGGCACTGGCAAGCAACTTCGAAGGCGAATACGAGAAAGTCAAAAAGATGTGCTACGAGGCTCCGAAACACGGCAACGACATCCCCGAAGTGAACAAGCTTGTTCGCCGCGTGAACGATAGCATTTTAAATGCTTTCAACAATGTAGATGGGGGTGGCAACTATCTCAGCAAGGACATCAAGACATCGCTTGACCAATACACCAAGAGTATCCACAACCTGATGGGTCTGGTGACGGGTGCATTGCCTACCGGTAAGAAAGCCGGAGTGGCACTCACTGATGGAAGTCTGTCGGCCATGCCGGGTACCGATGTCAATGGACCTACCGCACTGGTAATGTCTGCAGCAAAAGGTATCGATGCTGTTGAATGGTGCGCAACGCACATGAACTTGAAACTCCCTCCTGATCAGCTCCAGACCCGTAAGGGCCGGGATAATGTGCTGCATCTGGTCAAAACCTTATTCGACAATGGCGGCTATCACATTCAGTTCAATGTGCTGGACACCAATATCCTGAGAGACGCCCAGAAGCACCCTGAAAATTACCGTGACCTTGTGGTTCGGGTCGCCGGTTTCAGCGCGTTCTTCACGAAGCTGCACGTGGGCGTGCAAAACGAGGTTATCGAACGCACCTTGCAGCACTGCTGAGAACTGACAGGTCCGGAACGGCGTGGCATTGTGCCACGCCGTTCCGGGAATCTGCCTGAGGACTTTTCAGTCTCAAATTCGTAAGGCACAGAATCTGAACGCAACTCGTGTGTGCAAGTGAGGTGTGCAGTGACTACCGAAATAGGCCATGCCAGTTTCTTAAGACGCGTTGCTATCAATGTTGGTGCCGGCTTCGTTCCTGGAATGAACGCCGTAATCATGGGAGCGGCTATAGCAGCGGGCAAACTGGGATGGGAAATGGTCGGCATCCGTGATGGGTTTGACGGATTGCTGCACCCGAACAACTATCCCGACGGCGGACTAGTTACTCTAAATCCCCAGCTTATCGAAAACCTTGATCCTGCTGGTGCAGGTGTCCTCGGTCAATCGACCCGCGTTGATCCATTCCATGTGCGACAAGTGAGTGCCGACGGCTTCGTTGAGGAAGTAGACATGTCCGATCAGCTATTGAAAAGGCTGAAGGAAGAAAAAATTGACGCGTTGATCTCCGTCGTTGGAGGCCGAGGACTGAGCATTCTCCACAAGCTCCATAAGAAGGGGCTCAATACCGTGTGCGTGCCGCGTTCGATCGAGAACGACATTGCCGCAACCATGGTGTCCTTCGGGTTTAACAGCGCGCTCAGCTTCACGATTGAAATGCTCGACCGGGTACGGCAAGCGGCGCAGTCCGCTCGAAAAATCGGAGTCGTAGAGGTTCTGGGAGAACAAGCCGGATGGCTTGCGCTGCAGGCTGGCATCGCATCACGTGCTGATGCGGTACTGATTCCCGAAATTCCATGTGATTTGCAACTGGTAGCGTCGCGGTTGAAAGACAAGATAAAAGCCAGCAGGCCTTGGGGCTTAGTCGTTGTTGCAGAGGGTGCGAAATTCATTGACAGCCCCAAGATCGAGGCGCAGACACCCTCTTTGAAAGATTCGCTGTCGCCATTAGCAACCGGTGAGGCGAGTGAGCACGTAATTCAGCGATCGGGTCAAGCTGCCGAAACCGTGGCGAATAAGCTGCAATTGCTGATCGCAGAGGAAACCTTTCCTCTCGTTCTGGGACCGTGGGTTAGAGGCGGCGCCCCCACTGCTGTTGACCGTCAGTTGGGTTTGGGTTATGGGGCTGGAGCCGTACGAGCCCTCAGAGCCGGTAAGAATGGGGTGATGGTTGCTTTTTCCGCGCCGGACATCAAGTTTGTTCCGCTGACGGAAGCCATTAACAAAGTCAGAACCGTTCCCGCAGACAGTGAGTTCTTGCAGATCGCCCGATCGCTGGGCATCTGTCTCGGGAGGGAGTTATGAAAAGCGAACCGAACAATTCATCCGCCCCGACCGGAATAGTGCTGAACATCCAACGTTACTGCAGCCACGATGGCCCGGGCATCCGCACAACGGTTTTCCTGAAGGGTTGCTCGTTACGCTGCAAATGGTGCGGCAATCCGGAAAGCATCGCGCTGAAGCCGGAACCGGCCTACGACCCAAAATTGTGCGTCGGCAAGAACAAATGCGGCGCATGTCTGAAACCTCCCTTTCCTGAAGGCGCTTTCTATGTTGTCGGTAGTAACGACGATCCCGTTAGGGTGAACTGGGATCTGGCAATGAGTTGCGACGAGACCACTGTCGCTCTCTGCCCGACCCAGGCGCTCTCCATGTACGGTAAACGAATGACGGTCGACGAAGTCCTGACGGAAGTGGAGAAGGACGCCTCCTTTTATCGGTCGTCCGGCGGCGGCATTACGCTCAGCGGAGGAGAGTGTTTACTCCAGCCGGACTTCAGTGCCGCGTTGCTAGAAGGTGCGCACCAGCGCGGTCTGAACACCGCCATCGAGACGGCCTGCAACGTACCTTGGGCCTTTGTCGAAAAGGTTCTGCCGCACGTGGATACTATGCTGCACGACCACAAGATGACGATCCCAGAGCGGCACAAAAAGTGGGTCGGTGTAGATAACAAGCGCATTCTGGAGAATTTCAAGAAAGCCTATGAATCGTTTCCCAACACGGACTTTGTCGCTCGCACGCCCCTGATTCCAGGCATAAATGCCGATGAAGAGCACATTCGCGCGGTTCTGGCATTCATCCGTCCGCACAAGAACGTGATCGACTACGAACTGTTGCCGTATCACCGATTTGGCCTGGGCAAGTACGAACATTTGGGCAAAGTGTATGAGCTGGACGATTACAAATCGCCACCCGATGAACTAGTGCAGCACTTACAAGCCATCATCGACGAAGCCTTCGGCCGAAATGGGCAGAAAGCGGTGGTCAGCAAGTAAGGTCGCTTTGCGCCAGGGATGTAGGGAGTGAATATCGATGAACAATACCGAAAATTCCGAAGAGATCTACGAGCGATTGGTCGCCGCGCTCGATGCGCTTCCTCACGGGTTTCCCAGAACGCCGTCGGGTGTTGAATTGAAACTAATCAAGATGTCCTTTTCACCCGAAGAGGTCTGGCTTGCCGGTCAACTGACTCGCTTTCCCGAAACCGCTGCCGAAATCGCGAAGCGCGTCGGCCGTGACGAAGCTCAAGTAAGAGAAATTCTGGAGAGCCTTATTCCCAGGCGCCTGATCCGGCTCGACTCACCTGGGATGGCTGCTCCTGGCTTGGCGCCTACGGTCGAGGGCGAGCGGAAGTACCGGCTGGGCCCATTTCTGGTCGGCTGGTACGAAGCCAACATGCGGCTGCTCGGCGGAGAGTTCGCCCACCTGTTTGAGCAATACGTGGTCGAAGGTGGCGGTGAGCGAATCTTCTCGCCACGGCCCGGCGTGCTCGGCGTGGTTCCAGTGCGCGGTTCGCTCAAGCCTGAGCTGATGAAAACAATGGAACCCCATCTGGACATCGACGCTCATTTCAAACGGCACGAACGTTTCCTGGTCATTGATTGCGTTTGTAAAAGGGAAAAGGAGTTATTAGACGGCCACAGCTGCAAGCAGCCAATGAAGCGTTGTGGATTCGTTGGGCTTCCACCACAAACCCCGCTCGGAGAAAACGTGCTTAACGCGGAGGACGCGTCCAAACTCCTTGCTGAGCTCGAGCACATGGGGCACGTTCACCTCGCGTTTTATGGATTCACCATGAGCGCGGAGTCTCCTCAGTTCGTTGGCACGTGCAACTGCTGCGATTGTTGCTGCGGGATATTCCAAGGAAAGACTCTCGCCGGTCTGACGGAAGGGCCACAGAGGTCGAATTACCGCGCTGTCGTCGAATCGGAAAAATGCATTACGTGCGGAATGTGTCAGGAGCGCTGCCCCGTCGACGCTATCGCTGACGATGACAATTCCAAGTCCAAGGTGGATCGCAGCAAGTGCATTGGCTGTGGGGTGTGCGTCATTGAATGCGCGTCGGAGGCGATCGAGATGGTGGCGGTGTCCGCCGAAGAGTGGTTCCACGTTCCCTCCAGCATGGCCGAATGGGAAGACATGCGCCTGCAGAACATGGCGACGAAGAATTGAGAAACGAAGTTAAGGCCTTCTAGGAAAAACAGCGGTGAAGTAACCGCTTGCTTTCCTGGGGACCTCAAAAGAAAGGAACTACAGATGGCTACTACACTGGTGCAGCAGAAGAAGCTAACCACAGTACCGTTGGATTGGAAGGAGGTTTACTACACCAATTGTCCCCTTGTGTCCGCCAGCAACGTAGACCAGGAGTTAGGCTGGACTAAGGAAGAATATAAGAAGATCGGGATTCAGTATCTCTACCTTCGTTCCCGTGCCGAGAACGACTGGTACCCACACTACATCCACAATCTCGACAACATGATTCGCTTCGGCGGATTGTTTCCACCCATTCACGTTCACGCTGACATTCGCAGGACGAGGCTTCTGGGAGTGACACACGCTCCTCGTGAAGGCGGAGTGATGCTGGTGCGTTCGCGGGAGGACATCTACCGGATGAATGATCTGAAAGGCAAGAAGATCGGACTCTCGCGAAGCCAGAACAAGATTAAGACCGACTGGTGGGGCATCCAGGAAGAACAAGGCATCGAGCTGATGCTCCGGTTGAATGGAATGACCCGCAAAGACGTCCAGATCGTGGAATTCCCCTATCCAGATGACTGGTATGACAAACCAGAAATGATGGGCCCACTGATGGAGAATCCATCCGAATTGTGGCTGCGCCGCGACCACAAGCACGACTTGGCCTTCCGGCCGCTGGAAGCAGCGCTGGAAAAGGGATCCATCGACGCCATGTACATGCAAACCGGTCCCTTGCAGCAACTCTCCGAGGCCACGGGAAAGTTCAAGGCCATTGAAGACCTATCCCGCCATCCGGATTGGACTTTGCAGGTCGCCAATATTCCTGCCGCCATCACCTGTAGCGACGTTATGGCCGAGAAGCATCCCGAACTCGCGGTCACTTTCATGAAAGGCATGATCAAAGTAGGAAGGTGGGCGAACGAACACAAACATGCGGCCGCAGCGATTCTCGACAAGCAGACCTTCTACCTTGACGTCGATCACACGTACCGCGGCATCAAGGACATCGATATGGTGCCCAACCTTTCTCCGCAAAATCTGGTTTCCGTCGAAATCGGAAAAGACTTCATGTTGAGCCACGGCTACATCAAGCATGACTTCGATGTCCAAAAGTGGGCGGCACCGGAGTTCCTCGAACAGGCAGCGAAGGAACTGCTCGAAGAGCGCTGGAAGAAGGTGACAACTGCAAAACTTCCCGAAGGCTCGCAGTTGCACCTCGGGTAGACGATCGATCTCGATTCTACGCTGCGCATAGAGTCTAACCGGCGGGTTGGTCCAGTATCCATTTTTGGTGAAGAGCTTCCGCCGCAGTTCTTCACAACTTTGATTGAGAAACTTTGAAAGAGGAGAGCTATGACCTGTTCCAAATCGATTCGAATTCTGTCCGGTTCACTAGTTTTGTTGCTTTTTGTCTCGCTACAGTGCGCGATTGTTTCCGCGCAAACCAAACTTGAAGGGGTGATCAAGGGGAGAAGCGGCGCGGAAATCGTGTTGCAGACTACGGATAATCCGAAGGTCATCGTGATGTTGGATGACAGCACGGATGTCGCTCAGGTCCAAGGCATGTTCAAGGCTCGTAACAAGAAAATGTCTATGGCGGCCCTTATTCCAGGACTCCCCATCCAGGTCGAGGGTACGTACAACCAGAAAAATCAACTCGTCGCAAAAACCATACGATTCAAAGGCAACGATTTCGAGCAGGCGCAGGCCATCCAGGCGGGATTGGCCGAAACTTCTCAACAGGCCCAACAGAATAAAGAGGAGTTAGAGAAACAGAATGCCGCCCTTGCGGCGCAGAATGCAGCGCTGAAAGAGCAGCAGGAAGCGTTGAATGAGCAGGAAAAGAAGGTCGCGGAAAATAAAGCCGCCATTGCCGCTAATAGCGCGCGATTCGGTCAACTCAACGATTACTACATCATGGATGAAGTGACGGTGTATTTTGGCAACGGCAAGGTAAAAGTTGACCCCAAGTACAACTCTCAACTGATCGCTTTGGTTGAGAAGGCAAAGACCGTCAACGGTTACATGATCCAGGTGAAAGGGTACGCATCCGCGTCCGGCAGCGTTGAGCTGAATCAGAAACTCAGCGAAGAACGCGCCGGCAATGTCACCAATATTCTGCTGCAACAGGGTCATGTCCCTCTAACGAACTTGCTGGCACCAGGCGCGATGGGCGAAAGTCGCCAGATAGCCAACAAAGACAAATCAGCGGAGAGCGAGGCGCAGAACCGCCGCGTAGTCGTCCGGTTACTCCAGAACAAAGGGATCGCGGGAATCTAGACGTTCGTTCTGCCGCGTTTACCCCCGGCACAGGCCGACGCCAAGTGCTCCTTCTTCTTGAACAACTTGCAAGTCGGCCTTACGTGCGGGTTTGGTTGGTTCCCAAGGGAGGAAGTTATATGAAAGTCATTATTGTTGGCGGAGTGGCGGGTGGCGCCTCCTGCGCGGCGCGACTGCGCAGGCTCGACGAAAAAGCGGAAATCGTGATGGTAGAGCGCGGGCCGTTTGTATCGTATGCGAACTGCGGCCTTCCGTATCACGTCGGCGGCGTAATTGAAAAAGAGTCGAGCCTGATTGTTGCCAGCGAACAGTTTTTCCGGTCGGCGTTTGCAATCGACGCGAGGACAAACTGCGAAGCGATTTCAATCTCTGCAAAAAAGAAGACTGTAGATCTGCGTAATGTCAAAACGGGTGAAGTGACAACCGAGTCGTACGACAAGCTTGTGCTCTCCCCGGGTGCTCCCTCGGTGCATCCTCCTCTGCCCGGCATCGATCTGCCTGGGATCTTTCATGTACGGACTGTTCCCGACGTGAGGAAGATTCGTGAATGGATTGAAAAGGGCACGACCTTCCTTGCGGGAATGTCCAACTACTCGGGCATTCAAATGCTGAAACCTACACGGCGCGCGGTGGTCGTGGGCGGTGGCTTCATCGGTCTGGAAATGGCCGAGAATCTGGTGCATCTAGGCTTCGATGTAACTCTTATGCAGAAACTGCCGCAACTTCTCGGTCCGATCGACCCGGAGATTGCGCGGCTTGTTGAGGGACACGTCAGAAGGCATGGAGTCAAACTGGCGCTGAATGACGGAGCGACGGGCTTCACGCAATTGGAAGGTGGAGCGTTGAGCGTGCAGACGATCTCCGGGAAGTCTTACCCCGCCGACGTGGTGATCCTCGCGATCGGTGTACGGCCTGATACGAAACTTGCCAAGACCGCTGGCCTCGAAATCGGTGAACGTGGCGGAATCCGCGTTGACGATCATATGCGCACCAGTGACCCGGACATTTTTGCGGTCGGCGATGCCATTGAAGTAAAAGATTTCGTTACTGGTCAGTGGAGTCTCATTGCTTTAGCTGGTCCAGCAAATCGCCAAGGACGAATCGCAGCCGACGTGATTGCCGGTCGTGATTCTCGGTATCGCGGCACGCAAGGTACCTCGATCATCGGACTTTTTGGAGGTGCTGCAGCGTGGACCGGTGCGAGCGAAAAGTTGCTCAAGAAACTGGGCGACAAAGACTACGAAAAACTCTACCTCTTCCCGAACTCGCACGCGGGGTATTACCCAGGCGCAAAAATGCTCGGCTTGAAAGTACTTTTCCGCAAATCTGACGGGCGTCTGCTCGGTGCTCAAGCCCTTGGCGAAGATGGTCCTGCGGTGGACAAGCGCATTAGTGCGCTGGCTCTAGCTATCCAGATGAAGGCCACCGTCTACGATCTCGAGGAAGCCGAACTTTGCTACGCCCCGCAATTTGGAAGTGCAAAAGATCCCGTTAACTTCGCAGGAATGGTGGCAGCAGATGTTCTTCATGGCGACATGCCACTCAGCCATTGGGATTCACTGGACGGCGCATTCCTCTTAGACGTGCGCGAACCCATGGAACTGGCCGTCGAGAGTGTCCCCGGTGCGGTCAACATTCCGATGGGACAGCTTCGTTCCCGTTTAAGCGAACTTCCTCGCGACCGCGAAATCCACGTTATTTGCCGCTCCGCGCAGCGCGCTTACTACGCCACGCGTGTTCTGCTCCAGAACGGCTTTAAGGCCAAAAACATTTCCGGCGGCATGCTTTCACGCGCGATGCTGCAGTTGAGTTGAAAGGAGACAGGCTATGCACGCCGTCGTGCAGTTTCTTCTGTCTACATTAGGCCCAATGGTATTGGTCTTCACCGTATCGAACCTGGCAGCCATGGGCCTCAAAGTTAAGATGCCTGAGGTTGTCGTGGCATTGCGAAACAAGAAGTCCTTGGGGCTGATTTTCATGTGGGGCTGGGTGGTGGGACCCGCATTCGGCTATCTGATCACCATGGTGCTTCCGCTGGCGGAGCCCTACAAGGTTGTAGTCCTCCTCGCCAGCCTGGCGCCCTGCGCGCCGTTCCTCCAGCAGATGGTAGGAAAAGCCCGAGGAGACGTGGGATTCGCCGGAGCCCTCATACCACTGGTGTCGATCGGCACGGTGGTCTTTATGCCGTTGCTGGCACCGCTGTTGATCAAGGGGGTGACGATTAGCGCTTGGTCTCTCGCAAAACCGCTCCTCCTGACCATCCTCCTACCGCTGATTATCGGAGCAGCGTTCCGGCATTATGCCGACACGACGGCAACGAAGATGTTCCCGGCGGTCAAGGGGTTAGCCCTGATCTCCACATTGTTGACGGCAGCTTGGTGCTTAGTGATCTACGGCCGAGCGATGCTCAACACGGCGGGAGAATTTGCCTTCCTCTCAATGACCCTGTTCATGGTCGGGATGGGCATGATGACTTATAACTTCAGCTTCGGCTTGAAACAGAACCAGCGCAGTATGATGTCGCTGGGGCTGAGCACGCTGAACGGTGCCGCGCTTTTCGCGGCCGTGACGGCCATTCCGAACGCGGACTCGCGCATCGGGGCGATGGCCATCTTATGGATTGTGTGGTCGATTCCCCTCGCCGCCATGGCAGCCAAAATATTCGCCAAGCTATCCGGAGGAACGGTCGTGGAGCGTGCAGCATGAGCATTTCACCGGAATTGAAAGGTCTTGCCCGTCGCTATTTCCCGATTTTGACTTGGGGCGCGGAATACTCTCGTCGCACTTTTACCAATGACCTGATCGTGGCGATGATCGTCACTGTAATGCTCATTCCCCAATCTTTGGCCTATGCGTTGTTGGCCGGACTTCCGCCGCAGGTTGGACTCTACGCGTCGATGGCGCCGCTTGTGCTCTATGCAATTTTCGGCACATCGCGCACCCTTGCGGTCGGACCCGTCGCGGTGGCCAGCCTCATGACCGCGGCCGCCGCAGTAAAGGTCGCATCTCAAGGCACCCCGGAATATCTTGGAGCTACCATTGCACTAGCCGCCATCTCGGGCTTGTTACTGCTTGCCCTCGGTCTCTTGCGGCTTGGTTTTCTCGCGAACTTTCTCAGTCATCCCGTCATCTCGGGCTTCATCACCGCTTCGGGCATTCAGATTGCGGCTGGCCAACTGGCACCCGTGCTCGGCATTCACGCGGAAGGGGAGAGTTTCCTGGACCTACTGAAATCCATGGTGCCAAACCTCGGCCATATCAATATATATACCGCGACTATAGGTTTCGCCTCGCTGGCCTTTCTCTTTTGGGTACGCCGTGGCCTCAAGCCACTTTTGCGTCGATTTGGAGTCCGCGAACGGACAGCCGACATTCTGGCAAAAGTGGGCCCAGTCGTGGCCATCGCAGTGACCACCGCTGCCGTCTGGGGCTTCGGGCTTACCGAGCACGGCGTCAAGATCGTAGGAACTGTTCCCAAGGGTTTGCCGAAGCTAACGCTTCCTCCATTGGACATGGGACTCTGGGCGAAACTCATTGTTCCCGCTCTATTGATTTCCATCGTTGGCTATGTCGAGTCCATCTCCGTCGCTCTGACACTCGCTGCAAAACGCCGCCAACGCGTTGACCCAGATCAGGAATTAATCGCACTCGGCATGTCCAACATCGGCGCTGCTATCTCTGGTGGATTTCCCGTCACCGGTGGTTTTGCGCGTTCGGTCGTGAACTTCGAAGCTGGTGCCGAGACCCCTGCGGCTGGAGCATTCACGGCGGTGGGCATAGCACTCGCCACACTATTTCTCACGCCGTTGCTTTATTTTCTTCCGAACGCGACTTTGGCCGCCACCATCATCGTCGCGGTCCTCTCGCTTGTAGATCTCGGAGCACTGAAACGCACCTACGCCTATTCACTAACGGATTTTGCGGCGATGGCCGCCACAATTCTTCTTACATTGATTGAGGGCGTTGAAGCAGGACTGTTGGCTGGCGTTGGTCTTGCGATCTTCCTCCACCTCTACAACACCTCGAGGCCACACGTGGCAGTGGTGGGACAGATTCCGGGTACCTCGCAATTCCGCAACGTCAAGCGTCACGAGGTGGTAACCGATCCCGAGATCCTCTCACTTCGCGTGGATGCAAGCCTCTATTTCCCGAACGCCCGTTTCCTCGAGGAGCTTGTCAACGAGTCGGTTGCAGCTAATCCCGCCATTCGCGATGTCATCCTCGAATGCCCAGCGGTAAACACCATCGACTATTCCGCGCTGGAAAGCCTCGAGGCCATCAACCACAGACTGAAGGACGGCGGGATCACTCTCCACCTGTCTGAAGTGAAGGGGCCGATCATGGACCGCCTGAAACGGTCCCATTTCTTGGACGAGCTGACCGGCAAAGTTCATATGTCCCAATTTGATGCTGTGTCTAGCATCAAGCCCGAGCTGGCAAAACGCACCCTTGCGGCCGAGAAAGTACCAGTAACTATAGCTTGAAACCTGTATTTGTTTTGCCGTGAAAGGAACATGAAAAATGAAACGAACTTTCGCATCTTCTGTTCTTTGCCTCTTAGCGTTTGCACTATTTCCCTCATTAGGCCGAGCACAGGCTCCTGTTTTCACGTTTGTGCCTGGCGAAAGCACGATGAAGTTCGACGTCGAATCATCGGTGGCTATCGTCGGCAAGTTCGACAAGTGGGACGCCACTTTGACGTTCACGTCGCCTGAGCTCTCGACCGCCGTTTTGGATATTAAGATTCAGGCCGCCACCGTGGATACCGGAAGCGGCATGAAAAACGGGAAGTTGAAGGGCAAAGATTTCTTCGATGTCGAGCACAATCCGTTGATCACCTTTCATTCAGCAAAGGCTGTACAGACCGGTCCGGACACCATTGAGTTTGATGGCGATTTCACCATCCGCGGCGTAACCAAACAGGAGAAGTTGACCTTTACGATCACTGGCAAGGGAACAGGTTCTGGCACGCTCGCCGGCAAGATGGCCTTCGACCGCAAGCAGTACGGTATGAACAGCGGCATTCCGTTCATCAAGATTGCAAACCGCGTGGAGGTAACGGTCAACCTGAAGGGGAAGCGTGTCAGCGGCCCTCCAGTGGCCTTGAAATAGTTGTCAAGGATTTGACACGACGTCAGAGCGGCGAGTTCGGCAAACGATTAAGAACAAACGGAGGGACTGACAATGTCTGAACTAAATGCAATTCCTAAGGATAAACAGACCGTCGTGGGGCTTTATGTTACTGCGAAAGAAGCTTACGAGAAGTGGAAGGCCGATCCCGACAAAGTGAAGATCCTCGACGTTCGCACGCCTGAAGAATATCTCTTCGTCGGACACCCGACTATGGCCTGGAAAATTCCCGTCGCCATTCAGATCTACGAGTGGGACGCGAGCAAGGGGCAGTTCCCGATGAAGCCACTTCCGGATTTCGTTTCTCGGGTAAGCGAAGTGGCAAAGCCCGAGGATGTGGTTTGTGTGACGTGTAGGTCTGGCGGCCGCAGCGCCATCGCCGTCAACATGCTCGCCAAAGCTGGATTCAAGAACGCCTACAACATCACGGATGGCTTCGAAGGCGACACGGTTGAGGATCCTGACAGTGCCTTTGTTGGCCAGCGCTTGAAGAACGGTTGGAAGAATTCGGGTTGTCCGTGGACTTATAAGCTCACTCCTGACCGAATGATACTTCCCAAGGCAAGTTAGAAGAATTTAAGCCGATGGCGGCGTTGTGCGCGCCACTCATCGCTGTGTCTCCGAGAATGTTCGAGCTCGACGACCATGAGTTTCGCCTTGTTATGAGCATGCGACCGCCGTGGACAATCTGAAATTTTGCAACATCGCAGGAGTCCTTCTGTCTTTTGACCGTATGGGCCAACTCGGGCTTGTGACCATCGGGCTCACGCCAGCTAGAAAAAGGAGAAGGCGAATGACCTCCGACTACAACGCTTCGCAAATTTCCAAACAGTTCTTGTGCCCAGGGATCATCGCGTTCTTCCTGTTGTTGATCCTGTGTGCGCCTGTCTGCTCTCAGGGGACGGCCGCACAGACCCCGGACGTTCAGGAAATGCAGAAGAAACTTGAACTCCTTGAACAGGAAGTCCGCGATCTGAAGGTGCAGATGAACGCTCTCGTGAAGCCCGCCGCGACGACTGTTGCTCCTTCGGCTGTTGTGAACACACCAACGCTCCAACCGAAAGTGGAAGAGAAAGCGGAGAAGCCGGCAACCGGAAGTTCGGTCGACTTCTACGGATTTGTCATGCTCGACAGCGGATATCAGTTTGGAACCAACGATCCCAACTGGTTTGATGTGATGCGGCCTACCAAACTTCCCGCATTCGAAGGTGAGTTTGGCCCGAACGGCGAAACTTACTGGGGCGTTCGGCAGACGCGTTTTGGCGTTAAGACCTTGACGCCCACAAAGTTCGGCAACCTGAAAACGATTTTTGAATTTGAGCTGTTTGGAACGGGTGTCGACGCCGGGCAGACTACATTCCGTTTGCGTCAAGCATATGGAGAACTTGGGCACTTTGGCGCGGGCCAGACGTGGAGTCCCTTCATGGACATTGACGTCTT
Source organism: Candidatus Acidiferrales bacterium (assembly GCA_963842585.1). Taxonomy (GTDB): domain Bacteria; phylum Acidobacteriota; class Terriglobia; order Acidiferrales; family UBA7541; genus Acidiferrum. The sequence continues at coordinate 52,107 of CAWJHG010000002.1, read as the reverse complement.
CCCAAACTCCCTGGAGTATTGGGGCCCGAACGGCATGGTCTTTTTCCGCAACGTACAAGTTCGCTGGATGCCATTACAAGGAAACAACAGCGTCACGCTTGCCCTTGAGCGTCCCGGCGCCAGCGCAGACCAGGGAACGTACGCTGGGCACATCGAGCTTGCGAACGTTGTTCCTCAGTTCAAATGGCCGGACTTGTCCGGCAATACACGTTTCTCCAGAAAATGGGGTTACGTCCAGATTGGCGGCATTCTTCGAAAGATCGCGTGGGTCGACACCGTCCCGGTTCCCTACAATCTCAGCGGCACGGCCATCGGTTGGGGCGTGAGCCTGAGTTCGAACCTCTACTTCACGAAGAAAGACACTGGCAAGTTTCAGATCGTCTATGGCGATGGTGTGGAGAACTACATGAACGATGCGCCGGTGGATATCGGAATCAAGAATACTTTCTCCAACACCGTGTCCCCAATCAAAGGTGTACCGCTCCCAGTACTCGGCATCGTCTCGTTTCTGGATCATACCTGGAGTGATCGTTTCACCAGTTCCGTCGGTTTCTCGATGGTCAACATTACAAATTCAGACGCGCAAACAGCGGATGCTTTCCACCAGGGGTACTACGCCCTCGGCAACGTCCTGTATCACCCGCTCAAAAGAGTCACCTTGGGAGGCGAATTTCAGTTCGGCAGGCGCGTCAACTACCTCGATGGTTTCAACGTAAATGACTATAGGGTCCAATTCTCCGCCAAATTCGACTGGAACAAGGGCTTCGAGTTTTAACGACGGCGGATTCGAATAAGGAATTCCGGTTTTGGGCTCTGGAAACGAAGAACTCATGCGAACGAAACTCAGGAGGCCGCAAATGTTCAGAAATAGTGTTCGCTTTGGATCGTTTGTTTTGGCTGTGTATTTTCTATTTGCTGTTTTTTGTGTGATCCCCACCGCTGGTCAAATCAAGCGAAGTCCGGTGGCACCCACTCGCGAGGAGGCTGAGTCGATTGTGCGTGAGGCTTACAACAAATTCCGGAGCGACACTAGTGGCAAAAATGCGGACTACATCCCTTATTTGGCACAGGTTGATTCCAGACTCTTCGGTGTCGCTATCGTTACCACCGACAACCAAGTGTTTGAACTCGGCGATGTAAAGTATTCGTTCTCAATCCAGTCAATTTCCAAGGTCTACACGCTCGCCTTGGCGATGGAAGAACTTGGCTACGACAAGGTTTTTCAGCGCATAGGTTCGGAGCCAACTGGTCGCGTTTTCAACTCCGTGGAAGCGGTAGTGGACATGCCCACTCACACCGGTAATCCCTTCGTCAATGCCGGTGCCATTGCCACTACAAGTCTTATCTCCGGCAGGAACGAAGGCGAGAAATGGAACAAGATTCTCGACTTCTACGGTAGAGTGGCCGGTGAAAAACTTGTCCTCATCGATGAAGTTTACAAATCAGAAGCCGCTACAAATGCCGGCAACAAGGCGTTAGCCATGCTGCTGGCCAAATACGACCGCATTTACGCAGACCCATTTGAATCGGTCGATATCTATACAAAACAGTGCTCAGTCGGCGTGAACGCCACGCAACTTGCTCGCATGGGCGCGGTATTGGCCAATAACGGCAAAAATCCAGCCACTGGAGAGCAAGTCATCAAATCAGAAGACGTGCCCTACATTCTGTCGACAATGACGATGGCCGGACTCTACGACGGTTCCGGTGGCTGGGCTTGGCACGTTGGGCTTCCCGCGAAAAGCGGAGTGGGTGGGGGGATCATAGCCATTGTGCCTGGCAAGGGTGCGATTGCCGTATTCTCTCCACGGCTCGATGAAGCGGGAAATAGCGTGAAGGCGCAAAAAGTAATCGAATTCGTTGCCAACAAGCTTGACTTCAACCTATTTTCGCCGCGTTCGGTCGGTTTGAAGTAGTGCGAAGTTGGGATTTCGGAATGTGCCCGTAATGTCTACAGCTCCTCCGTGAGTCGAACTGTGAGTTGTTATGCGGCTGCTTTGAAAGGCGGGACCTTTACGGTTCCCCCTACAAAATAAGGAGTTCAGGATGTCCAAAAAGGACCATAAACACGCGACCAAAACGAAGGGAATGAAGCGCAAGGAATACGAAGGAGAGTTGCGCGAACTCCAAGCGGAACTTTGTAAACTTCACGATTGGGTTAAATACAAAGGGCTTCGCGTCATCGTGATCTTCGAAGGGCGCGACGCCGCAGGTAAAGGCGGTACAATCCGCGCGCTCACCGAACGTGTTAGTCCTCGCGTGTTTCGCGTTGTCGCGCTCCCGGCTCCTTCCGACCGTGAAAAAAGCCAGATGTATATCCAACGCTATATGCAGCACTTTCCGGCCGCTGGCGAGATCGTTATCTTCGATCGTAGTTGGTACAACCGGGCTGGGGTTGAACGCGTCATGGGTTTCTGCTCGGACAAGGAGTACGAGCGATTCATGGAGCTTTGTCCCACCGTAGAAAACTTCATTGTCGGTGGTGGAATTATCCTGATCAAGTATTGGCTGGAAGTTGGGAAGAAGGAGCAACAGCGCCGTTTCGCGGCACGGATAAACGACCCGGTACGGCAATGGAAACTCAGTCCAATGGACCTGGAATCCTTCCGCCGTTGGTATGAATATTCACGCGCACGCGATCGCATGTTGGAAGCGACCGATACAAAACATGCGCCCTGGTACATCATCCGATCCGACGATAAGAAAAAGGCGAGGCTCAACTGCATCAGGCACTTCTTGAGCCTGATTCCTTATCGCAAAGCTCCGCGAGAAAAAGTGAAATTGCCCCCGCGGAAGAACAAAGGCAGCTACGACGATCAGGGCTCGCTCAAGGGGAGGCACTTTATCCCCGAGAAGTACTAATTGACGTAGTTAACGAAGACCGTGAAAAACCGGCCTTTCCGATACGTAACAGGCGACATAGGAGGAGTAGCACTGTGTCCCAATATGCAATGAAAGCCGATTTGCTATTACGCGCGGGTTCCCCGAGCTACCGGAAATACAAACGTGAGCTGAGCTCATGGGGAATACCTGCAATCTATGCTGGAGTTGCAATAGCGGCTGCGCTGACGTTTCCACGCCTGGAGAGCCGCATCTTTCCTGGGCTTGTCTCCCCGGTGAGCATCTCCACTGCGACGGCGATTTACTCTGCCATTGCTTCGGGCATGATTGCTCTCACGGGTATCGTATTTTCTCTAACCTTTGTGATGGTACAGTTCAGCGCCACTGCTTATTCCCCGCGCCTCGTGCTGTGGGTAGCGCGTGATCCGGTGATGTCGCACGCCCTCGGGATGTTTACAGCTACTTTTCTATTTGCGATCGCAGCACTCGCAGGGGTCGACCGCAACGGCTCGGGAAAAGTTCCATTTGTCAGTACTTGGGTGGAAGTTGCCCTCCTTGTGGGGAGCGTAGGCATGTTCATCGCCCTGATCCATCGGGTTGGTCTGCTTCAGGTCAACCGGATGCTCATTTTCACGGGCGAGCGAGGACGCACGGTAATAACGACACTTTATCCGAGCTCGAATCAGGTGGAGGCCTTAACTAGACTGCCTGATTTTCGCGCATTGTCTTGCACCCAGACGCTGATTTATCACGGACGACCGCGCTCCGTACAGGCGGTCAATGTACCCGCGTTGGTGAACCTGGCGAAAGTGTCTGGCGGAGTCATCGAAATGATCGCCGCGGTTGGCGATACAGTTTTGGAGTTGACGCCTTTTTTGCGCGTGTATGGTGCAGAACGGCCTATCGATGAACGAAGGTTGCTGCGCGCGGTTGAAATTGGGGAAGAGCGCACATTCGAGCAAGACCCCAAGTACGCGATCCGGCTACTTGTCGACATAGCCATCAAGGCGTTATCACCCGCGATTAACGATCCGACAACGGCGGTGCAGGCGCTTGACCAGATTGAGGACCTGCTCCTGCGGCTGGGTCAACGGCATCTGGAAATTGGAACCTATTGCGACAGCGATGGCAGACTGCGTCTCGTGGTCCCATTTCCCACATGGGATGATCTCCTTCGGCTGGCCTTTGATGAGATCTGTTCCTACGGTGGTAGCAGCGTGCAGGTCATGCGGCGCATGAACGCGCTCGTGACGGATCTGTCCCTGGCAGTACCCGAAGAGCGCCGTCCAAACCTTAAATACTGGGATGGAAGATTGAAGGCCACGATTGCACGTTCGTTTGCTGATGGTGAACAGCGAAAAGAAGCCTTGGAGGAAGATCGACAAGGACTTGGAGTACCCCGCCACCATACCCAAGGAGGAATCTAGCAATGAGCATCAGACATCGCCTGTCACGGAAATGTCACGGTAATTGCGGTAAAACGCGATCAATTGCGAAGAAAAAGTGAACAAAGGTGAGAAGTTGACTCATCGAGTTTCATCGCAACTTGCTGATACTCCTCGGAAAACCCCCGCTCCGGCAAATCGTGATTAAACAGAATTAGTGGCTGTTAACCGAAGGGTTGCTAGTTCGAATCTAGCCCGGGGAGCCAAATTCTCCTTCTTCTTCAATTAGTTAGGGACGGCCTTTTCCGTGCCCTCCTCGCTTTCCGGCGAAACGTTGTAAAAACGTAGTAAATCGCCATCTCCATACGCGGACTTGTTGGACTTCTCGACCGCTTCACGCACTTGGTTCGCCATCCCTAATTGGTAGCGGCGTTTGGTTTCCGGGCTGGTGTGTCGCATGGCACGCTGAACCACGGCGTCCGAGGCGATCGCGCTCAAACGTGTGCAGAAGACGTGCCGCAGGTTGTAAATCGGGAAGTGCGGTACGCCTGCCCTCTTGAGTGTGCTCGTCCAGATCGTTTTCACCGTACCAATTGGTCGGTCAGGAAAACGGGGGCTCGGAAATACAAACTGACTACTCGAGCCCTGCTCTTTCCTCCATGCAAGCATAGTGCTGCATGCAAGTTCGGAAAGTGGGACGGGTTCGGTCGAGCCTGCTGTCTTGACGTTGTTATCCAGGCGGATGACTTTATTCTCGAAGTCCACCTGATCCCATCGCAGCGAAAACCCTTCCGAGTACGTACGTCCCCCGGTCTGTGAGAGCAGGATGATGGCTACCCGCAAATAGGGTGGCGCAACCTCCATGATCCGTTGCTCTTCTTCGACCGTGAGCATTCTTCTGACTGGCCTCTCTCGTAATTCATTGAAGTGCTTGACTGCCACGGCAGGATTTTCCGGAATATATTTCCGCCGTACAGCAAGATCCAAGATGCACTTCAACGCTTCGAGTTCGCGATTGACGGTTGCTCCCTTGAGCTTTTTATTACTGAAGCGCAATTTTTGTTGCCTGCGTTCGTCACGGTACCTCTCGATTAGATGAACCGTTAGGTCAGCGAGTTTGCGTTCAGCAAAGAATGCTTTCAGAGATTTTAGATAGACGCGATATCCATTGATGGTGCCCTGTGAGAGCGATGGAAAATGAGAACGTTCGAACTCCTCGCAAAGCTGTCCGAATGTAATCCGCTCTCCCTCCCAGCCAACCTTAAACAATCCCAAGACAATTTCGCTCTCGCGCTGCTTCCAAATGCGAATAGCGAGTTCTTTGCTTGTGGTCTTGGTTGACTGGTAATGGTGTTCGCCGTTCAATGTGTATCCCATCCACCAATAACGTGAATCACTTCTTTTGAATAACCCCACTGGCGCTCCTCTTATTTGCCGGAGCTAAGCGCCGACGGAATTATACATTCTCCACGGGCGGTTCGGCGTGCTGGTCGGACGTGTTGGTCCTTGAATTTATCCAGTGCGGTTCTGCGATATTCGAGATGGCCGCCGAGCTTGCGGCACTCAATGCGTTGTTGCTCGGAGTATCGGTAAAGCGTGCTTTTAGCGACACCGAGGTAGGCTGCAGCCTCGTTGTGATTGAACCATTCGTCGTCCGATGGAGGTTTGGAGGAAGTCTTGTGTAGGATCGCGGAAATTACTGGCCTCGGGCTTTCCGACGCTCCCATCAATTTGTGCATAATGGCCATTACGGATTCCGCATCCTTCAGCAACAACAGAATGCACGCCAGCAACGTAGCGGCAGCCTGATGCTCGGCCTGTGGGCCGTTCGAAGCAGTCTCTTCTCTGGGAGAATCTCTTTCTTGATTTGGAAATGGAGTGTGTGTTGCTGGAATCATTAGGGCCTCCTGGATGTGCGGTATTTCTTATGGCGAGAATGGGTTCAGACTGCGAGGTTTCAGGTGATGAAGCGTGAGGAAGTTTGGGAGTGACTAGCGCTTCGTGGAAGTGAGAACCGACGATTGCGGTCCATCTCCTTCTTGTTTGTCTTCTGTCTCCGCTGGTTTGTAGGCCGCGAGATACGCTTGGAACTCGGTGTCTTTGCGGAATAGGCGTTCGAGCATCTCCGTAACGATGTAGGAGGGCTTGCGTGAATGAACTCTGCGTAGCGGGCCAGGCGGAACTTCACGATCTGTGAAAGGCGAAGCTGAACAGTTTCATTCTTCGGCTGCTGTGGTGGTGCTTTGAGAAATGACATGATGATTTCCTTTCAGATTAGGGGGCTGAACAACAAGCTCTTTGGGGATACCTGTACTGACCTTGGCCAAGGGGGTTAGAGACAAAGAGTAGATTGCCGTGTCAGGGATGGGTCGTCGGAAGGTTGAACTGAGGAAATTGCCCTCTACCTATACCTATAGCCAAAAAGTTGGCAAAACTCCGCAAAGAAAAAGTCCTCGCCATTGTGGAAAAATAATTGAGAAATATGGAGCGTGGCTACCGTAACCACCAGTACTGCACTGGCCGCAGGCGGAAGTTGTTTAAGGGAAAGGCTTTTGAAGATTATGGCGTTATCTGAATCGAACCGGACGAACGCGTGAGGCGCTTAATCTCGATTTGTTGCACACGCAGAGACTGATTTTATTAGCATTTGATTGTGTGATTTCTTCCGCGGGCAAATGCGAAGGAAAATATTTGTTGAATAAAAGGGCGGGAGCGACCCGATAGCCCAAGAGGGCCCGGACGGGGGTCGCTCCCGCCCTTACTGCGACCCCGATCGCGTACCAGTTTTGAGCTTTCGACCGCGTATCGTCTTGTGCGGGCACAGGTTACAAAATCGAGGGCAGAATACCGACCGGAAAACCGTAAGGAAAACCGATTTCATGACGGTTTTCCAGCATTTGCAGCATTCGCACTGTTAAAGCGGTCGACGAATTTTGGCAGATTGCGGCTGAAATTGTATGTTTTCCGCGAAGTAATTTCAGGATTTTAGGAGCGCGGTTGAGAGATTTGGGTTGTAGCTCTAACTGCATTCTGAGTGTCCTGGCAACAGGAAGGTTATGATCGGCCGAGGACGACGGTGCGGCCCGCCCGCTGGCGGTGATGAGGATTTCGATCCACCACCTCTCCCAGCATGGGCGATCTGCTTGTGGCTCTTGTCGGTGGTCTAGCCGGGGGATTCACATTCGTCTCGACAGGTTTGAGTGGCGTCGTTCTCGGAATGGCTATCGCCACCTCGCTTGTTCCTCCATTAACCACCTGCGGGATCCTATTGGCGCGTCACTCGCCTTCGTTGGCAGGAGGTGCTTTTCTGTTATTCCTAGCGAATTTAGCGGCGATCGCGCTCGGAGCGATGTTTACATTTCTGGGCGCCGGTCATCGGCCTAACTCCGCGGCCTATTTCACCGGAGCAGGTCGCTCGCCTCAACGAGCTAGCAAACGGCGTAACCGGGCGTGAAGTGGCGCTTACTGTGAGCTCCGTCATTACCGCTGAGACCACACGCGACGGCAACGTGTACGAACCTGAGTTGCCGCCAGATGAATCTCAAAATGGACGCTGATCCAGGCTCAGGCACATTTGTGCTGGATTCTTCCCAGAAACTCAAGAATAAAATAAATGGTTTAATTATTTGCTCTGATCCCCTGCCGCAGGCTTTCCATTACTTGATCGAGACCGAAACTGGAAGGTGACTGACGCGGCGGGAACTGCTTGAACGTCATCAAAAACTGCCCGACGTATGCCTGAGCCGGAACCAGTAGATAGATGCGATCGATCATCCAGTGGTCGTAGTCCGAAGCTTCATACGAAGCGCGCTCAAACGGATCCGCATGCAGGTCTTCAATGAGCGGAACACGCAGAGGTATTAAAGGGTTGCCCCATACTGCGAACCCGTGGGCACGCTGTTCCAGGAAAACCATCTTCCATTTGTCATACCGCAGCCCGGCGAAATCGCCATCGTCCGTCCAGTAGAAAAACTCTTTGCGTGGCCCAGAAGCCTTTCCCGCAAGCATGTCCGTAAGATTGTATCCATCGAGATGAACTTTGAACGTTTTGCCATTCGATTGGTAGCCCGTGAGCAATTTCTCAGTAACGTTTGGTTCACCAGCCGCCGCCAGCAGAGTTGCTGCCCAATCTTCGTGCGCGGCGATGTCGTTAATTATGGTTCCAGGCTTGATCAGGCCAGGCCACCGAACGATCATCGGTACTCGGTACGCGCCCTCCCAATTTGTGTTTTTTTCGCCACGAAAAGGTGTCGTGCCGCCATCGGGCCAAGAAAATGTCTCGGCGCCATTGTCGGTCGTGACTATAACAATGGTGTTGTCTGCAATACCCAAATCATCGAGCTTCTTGAGCAAGGCGCCGACGGTGTCATCGAACTCTGTCATGCCTGCGCCATAGAGACCTTTTTCCGCAACCATAGCCTGATACTTTGGCTGAAGGTGGGTCCAGATGTGCATGCGGGTGGTATTGTGCCAGATGAAAAAGGGCTTTCCTGCCTTGGTCGCGCGATCCATGTCTTCCAACGACACGGCGAGAAATTCTTCGTCCGCAGTTTCCATGCGCTTCTGTGTTAATGGTCCTGTATCTTCACAGATCTGTTTACCCCAGGGACCAAAGCGCGGGTCCGGTGGTGCTGGATTTTCCGTTACTGTTGCCTTGCACTTATACACACCCCGTGGCCCAAACTTCGCCATAAACGCCGGATTCTTGGGATAATCCACGTTCTCCGGTTCTTCTTCAGCGTTTAGGTGATAGAAATTGCCAAAAAACTCATCAAAGCCATGAACCGTGGGGAGAAATTCGTTCCGGTCACCCAAATGGTTCTTACCATTCTGAAAAGTCATGTACCCACGGCCTTTCAGCAAATCCGCAATCGTAGGATCCTCGGCACGCAAACCTAAATCGGCGCCAGGGAGTCCAACTTTCAACAATCCTGTGCGGAAAGGGCTCTGCCCGGTAATAAATGCCGCCCTGCCAGCTGTACAGCTCTGCTGCGCGTAATAGTCGGTAAAGATCGCGCCCTGCTTCGCCACGCTGTCGATGTTCGGTGTTTTGTATCCCATCATGCCCAGATTGTAGGCGCTGATGTTCGAGTAACCGATGTCGTCGCCAAAGATTACCAAGATATTTGGCGGCTTCTGTTGCGCCTGCGCCGAGGGCAGTGTGGTCATCACCAGAGTGAAGATAGCCACGATCCAAAACCCAATTCTCTTTGTCAGTCTGATGTTCATGAGGGCACCCTTTTGTCTTGCGAATGGAATATCGAACCCTGGATTATTGCAGCTTTGCGGGCTGGTGTGCTAATCCGTATACCGCGAAATATCCGATCGTGTAAAGAACTACAGTCGCATCCATCGCAGCACCGGCTTTGAATCCCTGCGAGTAGGAGTAGCTTCCGTTTGCCACAACCAGATAAACCATGAAGGCTTTTTCAAGTAAGCTATAGATGAGAATCGGCTTCCGCCATTCGACTTTGAATGCGGCGACAATCATAAAGACGCCCATCAGGCCCACCATGATGCCCCAGTGCTGAGTGATGATCGTATAGTCCGGGACGAACGCTATTTTCCCGACGGTTTCCGCTGCCCATCGGGGCCAGAAGGCATAGAGACCGGCTAAAGCCGTTCCAATCCCGGCAATAATAAAGAACGGCCTGAAGGTAAGATCGAAAAAGCGTTTCATCTGTTCCTCGCCCACTCAGATCTGAGAGAGACTCTCACTTAGTTTCTAGAGTCTGGCCGCCAACAGCGAATAGCAACTTTCTAAGGTTGGCGGGCTGGGCCAATCTGCGGTGCACGGACAGGTTTGGCCATACCGTAAAACACCACCATTCCCTGGCCTCCGCAACGGGTGGAAACGCCCTCTTCGGGCTTGCCGTAGCAGGAATTGTAATCCTGCCAGTTGTTGGACATCCACACGTCGCCTGCAGGATCGATAGAGGCATCTACCGTCAACTGCATACCGCCTCCTCTGTATCCGAGGCCTTTGGGGGAAATCGGATCGCCGGTCTTCATGCCTGGCGGACACGTCTCGGTCCGAGCACCACAAAGCTCCGTGAGGCCGCCACCCGGCGCGAAGTTGGAAACCCAAACATGGTCGTTGCCATCGATGGACACCGCCCAAGCTCCCCAGATGCTGCCACCTCCGTGGAACGGGGAACCGGGCGCCTGGGTGCCGTCAGGCCGGATCATCGTGACGCTGCCCTGGCCGGGATGCGCGGCCAACCAATCCACCATGACGTGATTGACGTCCGATAACTTGCCGGTCAACTTCAATTCAAGAAGATGCAGCTTGACGTTGAGAGGCAGAGCGTCGCCGGCGGTGTTGGTAATCCACGCGTTGCCTTTGCTGTCGATTGCCATGCCCTTACCGCTGGAGCCAGCCTTGAAGATTTCGATCTTGCTCGGGTCGCTGGCGGGAAAGCGCGTGACGGTGTCACTGATGGCGTTGGTAATCCAAATTCGGTCTTGCTGGTCGATGGCCAGATGGAACGGGCCGTTCAACTTGCAGGGGCCGTCTTTGCTCGCAGTACCGGCGGGAGCCTCGCAGTAGAATTTCGCCTTACTGGGGTCACCCTGCGGCATGTATACCACCTTGTCCTTGCCGAAATCGAGCGCCCAGACGTCGCCGCTCGGCGTAACGATGATGCCTTGCATGACACCGAGTTTGCCGCCGAAGTTATAGCCCTCTGGTGGCGAAAGCGGCTTGCCGGTTTTGTCGAACAGCGAGATCGTCTGGCCAGCGGTGCTGGTAATCCAGATGCGATCGTTGGCGTCGATTGCGGTTCCGAACCCGGGACCTATCAGGCCGCCGCCCGTAAATCCGGTGGTCATCGGCGATAGGGGCTTTCCATTCGGAGCGAACTTCGCCATGTTGCCGTCCCACAACGCATCATGTCCCTGGCCTCCGACGAGGAAATTAGCGCCGCTCCATGCGTTGCCTTCGCTGTCGAACATCACTTTGGCACCGCCGGCGTAACCGCCGCCTGCGAACTTGAGTGGCAGAACCCAAGCGCCGGGCGCAAAGCTCAGATACGGCATATACGGAGTGGCGCGAAGGTGTTTGCCCTGCGGCACTGGATAAAACGCCTCCAACAACGCGAAGACTCGTTCCGGTTTGAAGGCCGAGTTGCGGGCAATGGAATGGGCGGCATCCAGCGTATCGGACGGGACCTTGCCTTCCGGTCCGGTGGCGGCAGCGAAAAGACTGTTGCAGGCGTCCGCCGTTATGCGGTTGACGCAGCCAGCCAGCACACTGGAAAGTGTCGCGAAATTCGCCATCGTTGGAGTTTGCGTGCTGTTGAATCCGTCTTGAATCATGACACCGTAGCCGCCGGTCGCGAGGTCGACGAAGTTGGGTACATTTCCGGCAGCGATGCGCAATCCGAGTGAGGTACCGCTAATCGCAGTTCCATTAAGGAACTGATTGTTTGTCCATACCGATGCCACGGTTGTCATCTCGTTAATTGTGACAATGGACGGGGAGGTGCTACCCAAGACCGTAAGCAGCGCAATTGCGGGATTGTCTCCCTTAACTGCGCTCCCTGTTGGCTCGCCACCCTTGGCAACCAGATAGAGACTTGTATCTTTGTCGGAACTCCCAGCCAAACGAAGCTCGAATCGACCGTCAGCGCTGGTTTGTGTTTGTCCCACCTGCTTGGGTTCGCCTGCGCTGGCCGCCCACAAGGTCACTGTCGAATTGGCGATCGGTGCACCGCCTCCAAGCACGAGACCTACCACGCTGCCGGGAACCGGGGTCAGCTTGGGAATCGGCGCACCGCCGGGCACCTGGCCCGTCGGGGAGGGACTTTGCACTGTGGCGCTTGGACTCTCTGGGACGGATTTCTGCGGGCCGCCGCAGCCCTGAATACAAATAAATGTCAATCCAAGTATGAGCGCCGAACTGGCTAAGATCAATGGGGAAACCGACAGCACCCCCACTAACCTGAATTGAATCCATCTGAAAGCGTTCATCCGTCCCTCCGCGTTAAATTGGGGCTACTAGAGTACGGGCCACACAAAATGAGGACGATTCATTTGCTCCGAGAGTCGACGCCTGCTGCGCGTCAGCCTTGACTGGCTGAAGGGCGAGCACTGTCAGAACGAAAATAAAACAGAGCAAAGTTTCTTGGTGTTGTTCATCATTTCCGTTTCCAAACCGGGCTTTTGGATCCCTCAGACCCTTTGTTGTGCGTACGTACTCTAACTCAATCTTCGTGCCACAGTCCATTATCAAGAGTAACAGATGAACTGAACGTGTCAGTCGACTTCCCCCCATTGAAAGAAAATCGTAATAACGTAGCAAATTGGCCAGACTGGACAGTTACCGCCGAGAGCAACGCAAGAGACAAGCCTAGAGTCTATTATGAATTTCACTTCAACCAGTTTGATGGGGAGCTCACTTATTTCAGTACAAGCAACGAGAAACCGAGAGGTGATTCATAACAAATCGCGAGTTGTCATCGAACTCTGTCACACCAAGTTTACCGATGGCCTACCCTAATATTTGTGCGTGGAATAGAGGCCTTTGTAGCTTCATCAGGCCTTATCAGGGTGAGGTGAAATCGCTTTTCATGCTGTAACTTATAGATTACAATGCAAGGCGTGATCGAAATTCGGCACTAGGTTAGCCGATCGGGAAGGGACGTCTTCGACGATTGGTTGACGAGACTCGAAGATGCCCGTGCTCAAGCGAAGATTGCGAGCCGCATCAATCGGCTAGCCGCCGGGAACTTTGGGGACCGTAAGTCTCTTCGTCAGGGATTATTTGAGTTGCGGATCGATTGGTGCCCATGCTATCGAGCCTATTACGCCATGATTGGGAGGGAATGCGTGCTGCTCCTTTGCGGTGTTGATAAGCGAAAGCAGGCTGCAGACATTCAGCGGGCGGCCGAATACCTTAAGGATTACAAAGAAAGGATCGGAACCTCATGAAACGCAAAGCCAGTACTTCACATGACGAGGCCATCGTTCGACGCCTTCGCAAGGACCCGGATTTTGCTGCCGAGTACCTCAAAGCTTCCTTGGAAGATGGGGACGAGGCAAGGGTTCTGTTGATTGCCCTGCGCCACCTTGCCCAGGCTCAAGGCCTCGCCAAAGTTGCTAAAGCGGCCGGCATCGAGCGCGAGAGTCTTTACAGGGCTTTGTCGGTACGTGGCAACCCACGGCTTTCCACACTGGTCGCCGTCACTAAGGCCATCGGATTGAGGATTACGGTCGAAGCTGCTTAATCACTGAGCCATTAGGCCAGATTGTGTTCCCGGTTTTCCAAGCCTTAGGCCCTGGTTCGATTTTATCGCCGTCTCAACTGAACTCCATTTGGTCCCAATTGACTTTTGGATGGGCGGCAACGCCATCAAAGTACAAGACTTTTGATTTGGGGATGCAATTCGATTCCCATCGCCCATGGCTGATTGGGAGCGAGGAAGAGTCTTGACAGCGTACCCAGGTACCCATGTGTTGCCTGTAGTAGAAACGTAGTATCAATTACAGAAAACCGAGCAAAAAGTGAATCAAAAGAGAATAAAGAAGGAGAAAACGGATTCCGCAGCTCTGGTCAAACTTGTTCATTTCCCCTGGTATTAGCTCAGCTCCGGCGAGTTATGAGTAAGTAAACAAAGCGGCTGTTAACCGAAGGGTTGCTAGTTCGAATCTAGCCCGGGGAGCCAAATTCCTTCTTCGTCAATTAGTTAGGGACGGCCTTTTGGGTGCCCTCCTCGCTTTTTGGCGAAACGTTGTAAGAACGTAGTAAATCACAATCTCCGTATGCAGACTTGTTAGCCTTCTCGCCTTCTCAAGGGCTTCACGCACTTGGTTCGCCATCCCCAATTGATAGAATTGATAGCGGCGTTTTGTCTCTGGTTTCTGGGCTCGCGTGCCGCTTTACACGTTGAACCACGGCGTCCGACGCGACCGCGCTCGAGCGTGTGCAGAAGACGTGCCGCAGGTTGTAAATTGGAAAGTGCGCGTCGCTGATGCCCGAAACTTGGCAGGGTTCTGTCCTCTGACAGTTTGCGATGTTGTATTCGATTTGGTAAAGATAAGGCCGATAGCCGACATCGTAGACTTGACAACGTGTAAAGATTACCTTGACAGGGGGTTTACAATCCGTAAAGATGTGTCTGTGAGGATTATTACCAAGAAGCGGATAAGGGATGCCATCACTGAGCACTCCGAGTGGAAAGCATCTTTGGAGTCGTGGCACAAAATAACCAAGACGGCCTACTGGAAGAACTTCCCAGACATTAAACAGTCTTGGCGCAACGTAGACTTGGTTGGCATCTGTGTGGTGTTCGACGTAGCCAACAACCGCGCGCGACTGGTTGCACACGTTGATTATAAATATCATTTGGTTTTTATTCGGTTCATCATCGGACACGCAGAATATTTAAAGAGTGGGTGGAAACATGATTGCAACGGCTGAACGATATACGATCAAGGGCTTCGGGGCCCCACGCCCGATTACCTCGGAGGCGCAAAACGAGCACTACACCACTGTGCTTCACGACTTGGTGATGCGCGGACGCCTGAATCGGAAAGAAGAGGAGTATGTTGAGCTGCTGAGCTTGCTCATTGAGGCATACGAGGAGGAGCACTACTCGATTCCGGACGCCTCGCCCGTCGAAGTTATTAAGGAACTGATGGCGGCAAACGATCTCCGCCAAAAGGACCTGGTCGACATTTTTGGTTCTGAATCCATGGTCTCTCTTGTTCTGAACGGCCAACGGCCATTGGCACTGGCACATATCCAAGCGTTGAGTCGCCGGTTCAAGGTTTCTCCCGCAGCGTTTATCAAAGCCTAGATTCACAAGATTTGACAGATCAGTGGAAGAGGCTCTACCGAGTCGCCTTTTTCATTTTCCGTGAACCACATCCGGGGGTAGTAAGGAAGGATTGTACCTTTGGCTGTAACGCCCGAACATTCTTTTCCATCCGTGATCTGGTAGCCCAAGTAGCCCAACTGAGGGACTGGAAATCAGCAACTTCCCAGGTAAACGACACCAATTAAGGCATTTAGATTTTGCATACCCTTGCTGTTAACCGAAGGGTTGCTAGTTCGAATCTAGCCCGGGGAGCCATTCTTTAGTTTGCGCCCGCATGAAGATCAGGTCGAAGGGTTTTCTATAGTTAGGATAGACACTTAGAGCGTCTACCTTGCAGTTCGAAAGTACAATTCGCAGCAATTTTTCTTTTTCAGCAGGTGGCTGCCTAAGGTAAAGAAAATAGGCCTTATTCGCGAGTTCTAAAGTCCTCAGACCGTCAACAATCCCCTGAGGACTCTGATCCTGCAATGCCTGCAGCGCCATAAGAATTGATTCTTGTTCCTGGTTCCATTCGGTAGACTTTGTTTCCCAGAAAGCCTCCGTGATTTTCCCATCCAGTTTATCGAGGTAGGCTTGTTCCAACCGGCGGCGAATCTGAGCTAACCTATCGTTGAGTCTATCCCTTCGGCCTTTCCGAGACCCACACGCTGGCAACTCCGTCGTTCTCTTCGCGATTGATTGGGCAAGAGGGCGTGCATTCTTTTGCCGTACGCCAGGAACTTCTGATAGGACACAATGATCAAAATCTCGTCGACTTGCGGGACGCATGACGGAGGTGGAGAATTTCAACGATGTGGCGCTCTTCGCGTATTTGGTAGTACACCAGGATCGGGCTATGAGAGAGTTTACGCACCCTCGATCTCTCGCGGATCGTTCCGCCCATGCGGGGAAAGCGCCTCAGCAGTTCGATATGGTCGAGTAAGGTACTTCCGAAACGGACAGCGGATTCACTGTCGTCCTCGGCGATATGGCCGGTAATTTCGGCTAGATCGTCTAATGCTCTTTGCGTGAAGAGGAGGCGGTAATCCACTTTGGCAGAAGTTTCCGCACTTTTTCCATGCTTACGGTACGACCAGCCTTGGCGTCTCGCATACCCTCGTCGATTGCGGCGAGGGTGGCTTCATCCTCTTCCTCGATCACGGGAGCCGGTTTCTCGAAGTCATATTCTTTTGCCTTGGCCATGGAGGTATGCTAGCTGGGATCGGCGGTGGTTGCAAGAGAGTCAAATAAGCTAGATTTGTTCTTGGGAGGCAGGAAGATTCCATCCAAAGCTCGGATACCAACTCCGAGAGGCTCTTGCGATGGGTTCCTATTGATAATGTGGTCGCAACCTGCAGGGCTCAAGATTCCGGACGCATCGTACTATCGCGCCAGATACTACGATTCAAATAGCGGAAGGTTTCTGAGCGAAGATCCGATCAGATTCGAAGGAGGAATAAACCCTTACCGGTATGGCGCGAACAGTCCAACGAGTTTCATCGATCCACTCGGTTTAGCTGAGTGTGTATATTCAGTTGCGCAGCACACGATGATTTGCACTTCGAACAACCCTCCACCGGCAGTCGGACCGCAATGGCAGGTGCAAGTTGGACCGAACGGCGTCGCATCTGGGGCAGATCAATGTAAGAACAATGACGATTGTGTCAACTCAAGAAACAAAGGACCGATCACTCCTGGAAGATACAGGATGAACGCAGACACAAGGCCGCAGCACCAGGGTTGGGGACTCTACCGGCTAGAGCCTTGGCCGCACCATTGGTATAACGGACTGCTCTACGATTTGGGATTATCGAGGGGCGGTTTCGAGCTTCATATTGGATCAGTTACGTTTGGTTGCATCGACGCAGACAAAACGAACTCGCAGGCAGTTGACCAATATCACGCGATGCAGTTTCTCCTGCAAGCTGAGGATGGCAACAATTACCTCACTGTCTTGCCATAAAGAGAGGGAGCTCAGATGCGCACATTCAAACACCGCCTGACAGCAGTCCTCTTCGGGATTCCTCTTGTTTTGTTTGTAGCAATCGAGGGATATTTCCAGAGCTTTGGCTTCTATCGTGAGCACTACGTAATTCCGTTGAAAAAATATGGTGTCTTGACCCCGCTTCGCTTGCAAGATATCGTTTTTCTAGTCTCTTTTTGGATTGTCGCTATCGCCCTTTTATATGTCTCTATTCGACTTTTGAAATACGCCTTTCGGAGCTAGCCATTAGCTCCGTTGCAGGGTGTCGGCCTCGCCGAGAGCCCACGTTCTTACTTCGATGGGCAGAGAGCAGTAAGCTTCGAGGGTGAATCTGAACGCGTTCACAGCGCCAGTCAATATAAAACACGAAATTAGACTTTCTTAAATATGCTTTCTCCTGCCCTCGATCTGACCTCCATCAGATATCTAATGAGCTTCCCGCGATTGACATTTGGCTGTTACACTCTAGAAAACGAGGTAATGGAAATGATCGGCGCCATTATCAAAGACTCCAACATTCTCGGTGGGGAGCCCGTTTTCCGTGGGACTCGCGTTCCTTTCAAGGTCTTAATGGACTACTTGGAGGGCGGTGACACCTTGGATCAGTTTCTGGAAGAGCATCCGAGCGTCAGCCGGGAACTTGCAATCGCCGCTATAGAAGAAGCGCGGCTGAGCCTTGTCGCAAAGCTCAAATGAGAATTTTGATCGACGAGTGCCCCCCGCGTGCGCTTAAGAAGCTCGTTATAGACAACGGGCACGCGTGCCAAACTGTCCAGGAAGCGGGTTGGTCTGGAAAGCAGAATGGCGAACTGCTGAGCCTCGCGGAAACTACATTTGATGCGTTGATTACGGTGGACACCAACATTAGTTATCAGCAGAATTTGAGGGGTCGCAAAATCGACATAATTGTGCTCCGATCCTTATCCAATCGTCTGAAACATCTTCGCCAGTACTTCTCAGATGTTCTAATGGCACTCGATGAAATCAAGCCCGGAGAGATTGTGCTGATTGGTAACAAGAATTGAGAACTCCACGCAGTCCCAAGTTACAAGAATGAGACCATTTGCGAATTCAGCTTCAAGACCTCCGTGTACCACTACCGCGCAAGATACTACGATCCGTCTAATGGTAGGTTCATTTCGGAAGATCTGATTTCATTCGAGGGAGGTAATAACTTCTATTCGTACGCCGCGAACAAGCCGCTGTCCTTTAAGGACCCCCTTGGTCTAGCTCCAGATACGGATTGTATGGATTGCAGTGGTAAGCCCAAGCAAGGCTTCGAGGTTGCGAAAAAATGTTGTCGTGATGCTGACCCGATGTCCAGTACGGATAGTCCTAATCCCTGCTCCCCCTGTGAGACCTATATGGCCGTGAATGCGGCGGCGATGTTCCGGTACGGGGGGATGGCGCTTGGGGCCAATTGGTCAGAGGCTGTCTCTCCTGCATGCACTCTCACGGTTCGCCACAAGGCTCTGCTCACGGTTTTTGCTACATTAATTCCTTCTACAAGACCTCACGGCCAGGAAATCTGTTCGCTCCAGGGATCGCGGGATTCGGGCGGGCGGTGGCAGGAGCTGTGGGATCGCTCGTTGGGACTCAAATTGGAGGTAGCATGCCGGGCCCGAACGGAAGCCAACTGCCGGGTCCACTCATGTACACTCCGTGTACGAGCGTGAAATGAAAACTCGATTGGGTCTAATCAAATACGGTGGTCTCGTATGGGAATGCTTTTCGGTCGCCCTATGCTCTGTAGTCTTGGGAGCAGGAACAGCCTTTATTCTCGCAAATTTCGCCTTCAGCGGAATGGACATGGAAGAGATCGTCACGTGGAGCCACGCCGCGGCCTTTCAAGGAACTTGGATCGGGCTCTTATGCGGACTCGTCCTATACTACGGACTTTTTCGACGCCAAGTTAGGTTCTTGACCGTTTCGCACATTGTAACCATCCCCCTATTGATAGGAGCACCGGCGGGCGTCTTGGTGCAGAGAACATCTGCGAACCAGGCAGGTTGGCTTTCGCTTCTCATCGCACCTCTGGTAGCCTTCGTCGTTGCCTTTCGGATCAAAAAGGGAAGTAGCGCCCCAGCCAGTTGAGATCGCTTGTGCAACGGGGCGAACCCCAAGCGAGTTCGTATCGCGGGGAGCAGGGGATCATATCTCCCGTCAATTCGTAAGGCCGCATATGGTACTCGATTCATCTTATTACCGTGCCAGATACTCCTATCTGGCGCGGTAGTAATACAGACTGGTTTCGGTATCGAATTCGCGCCCGGTGTAGCGGAACGAATTTGTCAGAGTACCGGTGCTGGCGATGATGTTGCCAAAGGAATCGTACGCTAGTAACGAGCGACCGCGGTGCCCGCCGCGTTGGTTTCTTCGATTAGATAGTCACTATCATAAGCATAAATTTCCTGTAGTTGAGGATTTGTAAATATGGTCGTCCCCGACGAATACACTTCCGTCAGCATGTTGCCGTTCGCGTCAAATCCGCGTAATCTGAAAATTCTCTGCTAGCCTTTCACAAGCGGATACAACAGGCGCTCCCAAAAAGACAACGGACGAGCGACGAACAGAATTTCGCCTGGCACTGCTTTGATACGAGCCGCGGAATGTTCTGATTGGCTTCCTGGCAGTGGCCCGTTGACGCCTTCCTGAACCAAAGTCTCCGTGGGAACGACAACGCCGCAACCACATCGCCAATGTTCCGAGGTGAGCAGGACCTGGGCTGATAAACGCTCTGGTGCAGGTCTCGGAAGGTCAAAGTGAACCTCGCCATTCACGTCCGTCTCGAAACTTAGACTTGCGGGCGATTTTTCTCCTTTGCTGTACGACAGCATAACTGAAACCGGCTGCTTCTGCAGTGGGCGGCCGTCGTTAGCATTGACGACACGAATTGTTACCACCTGAGCAAGGCAAGAAGGACCAAGCGTCAGCAAAAAAATAAATGCTACACAACGGAAAAACTTTTCCATATTTGCGTTCCTGTTGGGCCAGACTGGATACAAATCTCGGGCGAACTCACCTCCGACAGCTTGGTCCCCAAGGACAGGCCGAGGGGTCAATATTCGAACGAAAGATCTGACTAAGATGTCCCACAATTCCATCGACTCCGACATGCCCGGCGAGGCCGCCGAGGCCATGGTTCGGATTATACAAATCTATATGTGCCGTGCCATTGGCGGGGGTTCCGCTCAACGGAGACCAACTGCCAAGATTCTCCAGATGCAACGCGGGCCCGGAACCGAATCGGGCTGGCGGAGGCCACCCATTAGCAGAGCTCGTCGCATAGGCGGAGTAGAAAGCGTTCGCTGCGTCGGCGGAGGAAAACTGCAACTGAACTGAGAAGTCCCGATGACCACCTACCTCTTTAGTGGCAGGTCCCACCGATGCTGTGACACCAGGGAAAAGGGCTTGGAATGCCCTCGCGATGCAATCAGCGGTCGCGGCCTCTGTCGCACGTAGACCCAGTGGGTCGACCAGGTTCACCGGAGCGTTGTGAACATAGCCATAGAAGTTGGCTGGCCCGCTGAACCACCGGATTGGGTCTTCACCGAGGAATCGTCCGACAGACGGATCGTAGTATCTGGCGCGATAGTACGATGGGGCGAGATCGGTCACTGTGGTGGCTCATGGGCTTTGCCCGGCATGGCCCTTCACCGTTTAACGTAGGGATATTTTGCAGCTGATGCCATGACGACACGTGACCAATGCAATTCAAGGTCACGGGATACTGTCCCAGTCTCAGCCGTCTGCCAATTGCTTCGTTGCTGACCGAGACCATCGAGAACAACCTTTAAACCAGAAAAGTCGATACGGCTGGTCTTATCATCAAACTCCCATTTCGCTTGAACGGTGACTGGCGGTTGGTTTTTAATAACAATCTGCTGCTCGACTGTACCGTCTGGCTTCAGAGTAATTGTTTCGGTTCCAAACGGGTACGAAGCGACATAGGAGCCACAAACTTTTTCCCTAGGTACGTTAGTCGAGCATCCCATCAGAGTTCCTGCAATACATGCGAAACCAATAACTCGCGCAAGAGTACACGTTAGTGACATCCGCAGCCACCTGTTGAGTTGATCGGTTCTGTCCATGTAAATATCTGCGTAATATTGCTCATCGGACCCGTCGGGCTACTGCGATCAGGAACCATATGATAGAAAAACGAGTGTGTTCCCGCGACGTTTGGAATGACGAATGTGACAGTGCCGTTTCCGTTGTTTGTCGCCGATGCACCTGCGAACCCACCTACTTGAAACGGAGTGCCAAAAGGACTGGTGACTGTGTCTCTGAAAGCATGGAAAGTACCATAGGCCACATCTGTAACATTCTTGCATCCCTTTTTGTAGAACAGGTCTCGGACTACTGCGGCTCCATTAGATTTGATCATCTCCTGGGTTTCGATGTCGCTCGGCCCATAGTTGAGCATCCTCGGCCCTGTTCCAAGAACCCAATTCTTGAAGAAATTCCAGTTTGTCTGCGGTGTCAGTCCAGAGGGGTCAATAAAGTTGACTGGTGAATCCCAACTGTAGCGATAGAAATCGAAGTCGCTGCTTTCAAACCCGAATGGGTCTTCACTGAAAAATCTCCCGGACTGCGCATCGTAGTATCTGGCGCGGTAGTACGGTGATCCGGAATAGTTCACTTTGGCTTCGTTGGTGTAGCTCGTGGTCACTTATTTCCCGACTGATACGCAGTTGACTCTAAATTGGAATTCCTTGAAACACCGATTATGTCCGCCGCCCAATCACTAGTAAATCTGCTCAGCAGGAATTTTAAGTCTTCCCAGATCGAATGTGAGCATAAGGCCTAATTGACGAACAGGTCCATCTTTCGGAGACCATCGGAGTACAACGTGGTATTCTTGGTTGCTTGCTCCCTCAATCAGCCACTCGGCGCCATCCGGACCTATATCAATAGGACTCAATCGCGTAGGCAATTGCCAGAATCTGAGTTCATTCAATTTGTTTGTAAATTCATCTATCTGTTGCTTCGTTAGCAAGACTTGTGATCTCTCAAAGGGCTCCTTCTTTGGTCCCTCTTTGGTCCGTGCAATCTTCGTCTCGATTATCCCGCTGCCATCTTCGTAAATATCCAACCGGACTACTACAACCGGATGAAACGATCGTTCCCACAAAAACCTGTAAGTCTGAGTAATCGATTTTCGAGTAGAACCGTATAAAGGGACTTCTCGCAGTGTTGAAAGTCGCTCTGAAAATCTTTCAGACCACGCCTGATCTTCGGGCTCGCTTTCACTAAAAATGCCTTTCGGAAAATAGTCTGCTGACCCAACTAACGCAACGCCCAACAAGCTGGCTACCGCTAAAATCGGGCTGAATCGGGAAGAAAATTGCAAAGTGGCCTCCTTCGGAACTAGACAGGTTGTGAGGTGTGATAAAAAATAAAAACTAATCTCACCTCACGCTTCGCATCAACTGCAGCCACAAGGTTTTGTCATGGTCGTTACATTTCCTTTGTTAGGTTTCCCCGGTAGGGGCGTATATTTTCTGATCCTTGTAGGCGTTAGGAGATAACCGGGGCCCATAGTGGGGTGCAGTTCGCTGTAATTCAGGTGCTCGGAAATCCATTTATCACTTGGCGAGAACGGCTCAGGAAGTAGCCCAGGATAGAGCGGGTGTGCATGTGACCATCCGGCAGGTGCTGTGCCACGCGGGATGGGGATCTGATTGAGCGGCGTTCCAGTATCATGACTTTGTTGGGTGACGGGCACAGTATATGAATACGTGCCGTCCGGATTCTGGTATATGACTGATGTCCACTCCCAGGCTGTTTGGTTGACCAACAAGACCATATCGGAAGTGGAGTTCCAACCCGCACAATCAAGACTTGTGTATTTATCGCCTGGCTTCAATCCTAGTGGGTCTGTCAAATCTACAGGGTCGGCATATGCATATTCGTACAGGTTAGACCCGGCGGTCGCCAAGCCTAATGGATCTTCCCCTGTGAACCTACCAATCTGAGGATCGTAGTATCTGGCGCGATAGTACGAAACAGGATCCCAAGGTGTAACCTCCATGGGATACGAGGCTATTTCCATAACCCCAAGTATAAGTCGCTGCCGTTAGGAGTTTCGGTCTTTTAACGGTTCGGCTGTTTGGCCTTTGAGCATAAGTTAGGGACGGACGTTAACATGCGCGTACATTGAGGTGCTCTTCAAATAGAAGCCTGAATGGAGGGACTTGACTTCTAGTTCTCATTGTGAGAACTTGGCTTTAAATGCGCATCATTAAGCGAAGCGCTCTGGTCCAATTCTGGGAACTGCATCCCGCCGCTAAGGCGAGTCTCGAGTCCTGGTACGGTGTAATGAAGAGAGCAAATTGGAGAACACCGGCAGAAATGAAAACGGTGTATCCCAACGCGGATCTGGTGGGACGCAGAACAATATTCAACATCGCGGGGAACAAGTATCGCTTGATCGCCAGGGTAAATTACCAGACGCAGCGGGTCTTTGTCTTATATCTTCTAACTCACTCGGACTATGACAGAGGAGGTTGGAAACGATGAGCACGACAACAATTGAACTGAATGAAAAAGCGTATGGGCGCCTTTTGCGCCGTACGCTTCCTCACATCATTCGCACGGATGAAGAACATGAACGTCTGGCGGACGAACTGATGCGTCTCGACGATCAAGAAGATCCCACTCCCGAAGAACAGGAACTTGCTGAGCTGTTGAACGTGCTAATTGACAGATATGAGGAGCGCCGTTTCCCTATTCGAAAAGCCACCACCAGGCAGACGCTCCATCATCTGATGGAGGCTCGCAATTTGACCCAAAAAGACCTTTGGAAGGTGTTCGGGTCCAAGGGGATCACTTCCGAAGTGTTTCATGGCAAGCGATCCATCAGCAAAGCGCAAGCCAGAAAACTGGCGGAATTCTTCCACGTCGGGGTGGAGTTGTTCATTTAAGCTTGGTTGGCGCGAGCCTCACCGATGCCTGCCCCTCACACTTCGAACTTTCGCGCCAGATACTTCGACGCGAGCACCGGCAGGTTCATCACCGAAGATCCGCTCAGGTTTAGAGCCAGGGACACCAATTTCTATCGCTATGTATGGAATCGATCCGCAAATCTTGTCGATCCTCGTGGCTTGCTTGGAGTAGGTTACTCCCTGGGCGCAGTCGGCTTTGCTGGCGGTGGCCCCGGAGTCGGCGGCTCGGCTTCGATCGGTGGGCTTTTCTTTGGGCATATCCAGGATTCCGGCGGATATGCCAGTGTCGGCGGCTTTGCCGGGTCGCGCGGCATTTGTAAGTCCTACGATAACAACCAGACGGGTGGGCTCTCGGCGTCGGCAGGATTTGGGGCTGTGTTTACGAACGCTAACACAATCTCCGATGTTTCTGGCCCCTTCAACAACACGAGCTACACGTTTTTGGCGCTTCAGCTCGATTTCGCATATTCTCCGGACAGCGGCGTCTGGACTCTAAACGTTTCTGAGGGATTCGGACTTGGGTTTTCGAAGTTTGTCACCAACACCTTCACCAATCCGACTTCGCCGCCTCAAGGCTGCGGCTGCCAATGACGAAACCGGCCAAGGTGAGAAGAGTGAGACTTGAGGAATTGGGTTCACGTTGCGAGTAACGACCAAGGTAGAACTTATGGACGAAAACTGGAAGATGATTTGGTACATGCTACACAGGAATCCACTGGTGATAGTAGAATTTGCCTTTATCGGCATCTCTGGTGTCTTGCTCGCCCACATTCAACTCAAAATGGTCCGCGTTGGGAATAAGTTCCCCTACGGAAAATACGTTACTAGAAGAGGAATGGCTGCACCGCTTAGATATGTCAATATGCGCGCCGAGCACGGTTGGTCCCCATGGCCTGCTTATCTCATGTGGCCAGCGGCCATAATTGGAGTTGTGTGCCTATTACTCGGACTATTTCAATTACAGTGACATTGCCTGAAGACGCGCGCGACGCGAACGCCACGATCGTACTTGAAGGTGACTGTTCCGCCGGAACCAGGCAGCGCGGCACTGATCAACCGATTCTCGAAGTCCCAGGAGTAGTTTGTCGTACCGGTGGAGTCGGTTTTGGGGGTGGTATTGCCGTTCGCGTCATAGCCTAGGTCGGCAAGCGCGAACTTTCCCCGAGTGTCGCAAGAGAGCCGACTCATTGGCCTGGTGGTCGCCCCGCAAGGACTCTTGATGCAAATTCGCCAGGATTGTCGGGACTCAAAATGATAAAGCTGTCAAGGTTCCCGCGTTTTTCAAGAACAACAGCATGCTTGCAAAGGCCTCCCCATCTCTCAGCAGAGACGTACTTCCACTGAAAGCCCTTCGAAAAGGGTAGGAATTCCTTAAAAGCCACCACTTTTGCATCGGCAATATCGGTGAAACTGATTCGGCGCACTGTGATGCCAAGGCATTTGATACTCACTGCATCTTCAGTTAGAGAGGGCCGGACCAAGAAACGCAATAACCACAGGCACGTGCCGATCATTGAAGGCACGAGAATAATTGAAACCAAAATCCAGGCGATCAATCGCATTTCAATTGCCGCAACCGCACTTAGTCCCTCCGAACGGGTGGACCGAAGTGTTCGTGTTCAGTTTTGCAGCAAGAGCGCCGATACCCGGTCCCCCAGTACCCGAGAGAATAAAGGTTCCGTTGCCCCACGAGAGCTGAACTTCTACTGATACTGGACCGACCCCAAAATCGACGAGCACGGTATTGAATGGACCCTTGAGGACACAAACCGTTTTGGCGTTCGTCAAGAACGCGCCGCCTCCGACACCAACTGCGGCACCGACACCACCGAGGAGTTTGTTTCCCGGTCCAGGCGGGTAGGTCGTTGAGCTATTATCATCCCCTGGGATTGCCAACGTAGCTCCTCCCTGACCGAACGCGCCGGAGCTCACCCCGTGGCCCGGGTTGTAGAAGACTCCCACACCACCCCCGCCGGTTGCCACGCCTGCAGGCCCCACTCCCACGCCAACGGTGCCCCCACCTGTGACACCAACGCCCCAATTACCGCGAGGGTCTATCCAATCGAGTGGAGAATTCCAAACATAGCGATAGAAGTTGGCGTCCCCACCGCCGAATTCCAGTGGGTCATCGCTCAAGAACCTTCCCGAGGTTGGATCGTAGTATCTGGCGCGGTAGTACGAAGGGATGTCTACCGAGCGGTACTCCGCGGCGGCTAGAAAAGCCAGTCGTGCAGATCGGCAAGAAGCCGCATCGAGGTTTGGCCAACATTCGCTTTGACAGTTCCTCTGCACGTCTCTAAACTCGCTCCTATGGTAGTCCACCTCAAGCCGGAAACCGAGTCACGCCTCAAGGAACTTTCTTTGACAACTGGTCGCGCTCCCGATGAGATCATCGAAGATGCCGTCGCTGGGTTCTTAGCAGAGTTAACCCAAATCCGTGGCACATTGGATGGCCGGTACGACGAGATTAAGAGTGGGAGCGTGAAGCCTATCGACGGCGAAGAAGCCTTCAACCGCGTCCGCGAAAAAAGCGAATCTCGCCGCCGCTCGTGAGCGGCTTTGTCCTCCACCCCGCTGCTTTTGCAGACCTTGAGGAAATTTGGGAATTCATTGCGGTGGATTCGATGGATGCTGCGGATCGTGTACTGAACGAAATTCAGGATGCGATTCGCGTTCTCACCTCTTTCCCACAAATGGGCCATCTCCGTTCTGAACTGAGTTCGCGTCCGTTGCGCTTTCATCCTGTACGGGACTTTGTAATCGCATACGCACCAGATGAAAATCCATTCGTCGTTCTGGCTATACTGCACGGGCGGCGAAATCCCCGCGTTGTTGCAGCGATTCTTCGAGAGAGAAAGTAAATCGCGCGTACATTGCTGTGCTTCACGTAGCGCTCACAATTATTCTGTCGAGGGAGTCGTACTTGAAGGTTACTGCTCCAGAGAAAACAGAAGTTCTCCCGTGGCTCTCGGGAGGATCTGAGGATTCGTGGCTAAGAATTGGATTAAGTTGACTCCGGTACTGTTCTGCAGTTCGAACAGCGCCGGACAAGGCCATGTGAGCCGCCCAGGTTCGGTGATAAGTTGTTTGGAAACTGGACATGTCTGAGAGGTTTCAGCCGCTGCCACAACCGTTCCATCGTCCGATATGGACATCTGCCCGATCTGTCGAAAATTACGATAGCATGACTTTGAATCTGCAGCTTTATCGTAAATGCAAAGATTATCGCCGTCATTGAACGCAAGGAATCGACCAGTAGGACTAACGGCAAAATCAGCCACTGTTGTTCCCAGAGTCCTTCCATCAAGAACTAAGGGTCCACCGCCAACAGAAGTTGCGTATCTAAGGCTCGCGATAGTTCCGCCGTTGGCATCACAACGAATCTGTGTGACTTCATTCTCCTGTTTAATCGCTAGTCCCGAAATGGCGTCAACTACCTTTGGTTCAGCTGGCAACGGATTGACCAGCAAAACAGTGCCGCAGGTCGCGACTAAAAAGGATCTACTATTGACCGCCGGTTTCTTCTCTTGTTTCCAGGGTTTCAAAGTAATCATGAACATTTCGGCTGCTTGATTCCCAGGTTGGCTGCTTCGAATCACGAACAATCGATTGCTCTTTAAATCGATAGCCCATGACAAGAGGTCACCAGTTTTCGTAAGCTGTATTGTCCTTCCCCCGCACGACACGAAGATATCGCCTAGCGAACTCTGCTGTCGCTGGGTTGTGGCATCGTCTATCCTGGGCAAAAGGAAACCTATACAGGGTTGAGCGCCGGGGATTGGCGGTGGTGGATCCTGCTGGGCACTCGCCTCGATGCAGAGGACGAGGATTCCAAGTACAATTATCGAAATCTTGGATAACGGTGTCACGACTGTTGCCTCAATTCGTCGGCAGACATACTTGATAATATCCGGCAATTCTCTGCGTCCAGTAAGGAATCCCAGTCCAGTTCTTTACTTGTTTTGGCCCTGTGCTCGTCTGGCTACCAGCAAAGTTAAACCCATTTAGCGGATCGGCTGAGGTTGCTATGGCTAGGTGCCCACCCTCTGTATCGAATTGCAATAGGTCTCCGGGTTTTAGCTCCTTGGGTTGAACTGGGAAGTAATTGGGCGCTCCTTTGTTTATGTTGTAGGCTGATGTCCACGGGACTTTTATACCCGCGCGCTGCAAGTTGACAAAAACGAATGCTGAACAAGCAACGCGCTTGTGCTCCTCATCAATCTTCAGGTTTGGATCAAATCCCCATCCATTCCATCTATCGCTCAAAGCAGCTTGAACAAGGCGTTGTCTCTCGTCATCGTTCAGCGGACGAAAACCATTGGGACAATACCCTGACGGATCGATGAATAAATTAGGATTGTTGTCGACGTAGGTATAGAAGTTAGTTCCAGCCGCAAATCTAATTGGGTCCTCGCTTGTAAATCTCCCCGTCGATGAATCGTAGTATCTGGCGCGGTAGTAATACAGACTGGTTTCGGTATCGAATTCGCGCCCGGTGTAGCGGAACGAATTTGTCAGAGTACCGGTACTGGCGATGATGTTGCCAAAGGAATCGTAGGTGTATGTGTTGGCGAGGGCTCCTGAAGCGTTGCTCAAGGAAGTAAGGGAGCCCAAGCCGTCTGCCTGGTAGTAGCTGGTCGTGCCGCTGCGCAACATAGCGAGTGGTTCGTCGATATTCAGTCCTTGCGAGTAACGAGCAACCGCCGTGCCTGCCGCGTTGGTTTCCTCGATCAGGTTGTCGCCATCGTAGGCGTAGATACTGGTGGCGGTGGAAGAAGATTTGAAGATGCGCCTTCCAAACGGATCATATTTGAAGCTAACTCCTGACCCTACCGCAGTTTTTTCGCTAGCCTCCTCGCATCCCCAACGCAGTTCTATCTTTAGCGGCCCGATTGCCCTAGAACAGTGCACGTTTTCGGGCTTTGAACCCCAGACGCGAGTTTTTGGGTACACCCCAGAGTCAGGAACAGAAGCGGCTAAAGGGAAAAACACACACGGATCGCTCAACGCGGAGAACGTTCCTTCTTTAGCTGCTGGCGGCATTACTCGGATTTTAAGTGCTGAACGATGGACCTAGGTAGGGATTTTCCAGAGCGGTGTGCTCCGTGGGGCACGCGAAGGACGCTCCGCACGGCGCATCCGATAACGAGCTCGTTATCCGACGCGGCCTCGAACCCCGCGAGCCTTCCCGCGCTCCGCTCAACATAAACTGCTTTATGTTACCTTCGTGCCCCGCGTTCGTTCTATTCGGATTCTTCTTTCGCTTCCGCGTCGAGCGTGGCCAGGAGATTTGCTCGCAGCGATTCTTCGTCTTGTGTCACTGCGTTCGTGCTCGCGGGCTTTTTCTTTTCCAGCATCGCGCCTGGGTGTGTGGCCTCGTGGATACGCTTCAGTCTGCCGATGGATACTTGCGTGTATATCTGCGTGCTCTGCAG
Organism: Candidatus Acidiferrales bacterium; assembly: GCA_963842585.1. Classification (GTDB taxonomy): domain Bacteria; phylum Acidobacteriota; class Terriglobia; order Acidiferrales; family UBA7541; genus Acidiferrum. The sequence continues at coordinate 22,716 of CAWJHG010000002.1, read as the reverse complement.
CTCGCTGTGGCCGAGCATCTCCTGGATGTAGCGGATGTCCGCGCCGTTTTCGAGCATCAGCGTCGCCATCGTGTGCCGCAGCATGTGGCACGCGCCGCTCTTTCCGAGATTGGCCTGCTCCACGTAATCGCGCACCAGCTTGCTCATGCGGTCCAGATGGAACGGTCCACCCTCGATGCTCAGGAAGATCGTCCCTTCGTCCGGCTCCATCACGAACTGCGGCCGCGCTTCGCGCAGATATTTATCAACCCACAGAAGTGCCCGCTCGCCGATGGGCACGACGCGGTCCTTCTTTCCTTTCCCTAGCCAGACCGAGAGCGTCCCACGCAGATGGTCCACGTTGTAGAGCTTGAGATTCACCAGCTCCATGCGACGGATGCCGGTCGAGTAAAAAGTTTCGAGGATGGCGCGGTCACGCACGCCCAGCGGATCGCGAACATCCGGCTGGATCATCACGCGCTCGACTTCTTCCTCGTTCAACACTGCGCGTGGCAGCCGTTTCTCGAGCTTCGGCATGTCCAGATCGGACGCCGGATTGTGCAAGATGTGATTGTGGCGCACCAGCCAGCGGAACCAAGTTCGCACCGGCACCAGCCGCGCATATTGCGTGCGGAACGTCAGCGGCTTCCCGTTTTTCTGCCGGTAGTAGTAGAGATGCCGCTGATAGCTTTCCAGCACCGGGCGCGTCACTTCCATAGGGTCTTCGATGCCGCGCTCACCCGCCCAACGCACGAACTGCGCCACACACGCACGGCGATTGTGCTGCGTGTACTCCGCCGTGTTGCGCACCCGCATCCAGGCGATGAACTCCTCGATGAGACTGCCCATCCGATTCCGCGGCATCGGTTGCGGCTTGACGGTCCTGTTCCGCGCCATCATCGCCCTCCGGCAGCGGTACGTACGACAGGATTTTCTCTCACCGCCCCAGTAGTGATTTTTTCGAGATCGAGGCCCATTTCGCCATTGCGCCGCGCCAGCACTGGCGATTCTTCACCCGTACCACCCCCGGACACCCCCCGAACTTGGGCCAGACTTGACCCGGACTTCTCCCCTCCGAGGCCAGACTTCTTCGTGTCGTAGCTGTAGCCAGAGAGCTTTTTGATCTCGATCAGCCCCGGCAGCACGGATTTCTCGCTGTCATCCCGGCGCTCGAACACCAGTTCGTAGACCATGCTCTGACCGCGTCCGCCGTGATGCACCAAGAGATATTCCAGCTCTTCGAGTCGGCTGAGATGGCGCTTCAACTGCGAGTCGCTCCACTTCGTGAACCGCCGCACATCCTTGCGGCTAAAGCGAAAGTCCTCGCGCTCGATCTTCTGCCGCTCGCATTCCGCGCTCACCATTTCGTCAGTGAGCAAGAGCAACCGCTTTGTTTGTGGCGGAAGTTCGTCGAGCGAGCGGCCCAGCACTTCATGCGCGAGGCGATTGGCTGTCGCGATATCGTCGAGCGTCACTTCGATGTATTCGAGCGCCTGGCCGCGATGCGTCACGGTCTTCCGTGGCCGCTGGTGCTGGTGCAACAGCGCGATCGAGCGGATGAGCGTCAGGTATTTCATGTGGTCGCGCCGCGTACGCGTCTGGCTGTCGAGGAAGGTCAGCTCTCTCGCGTGGGGATTGGCTACGAAGAGTGGTTTCAGAAGCCGTTGCGCGTTTTTGTGTACCCGGAGGATTTCGTCGCGCTCCCGTTTCGCCAGCAACCCTTCAAGCGTCTGCGCTTCACGCTGTTTTTTGTGGATGGCTTGCGTCTGGGCGCGGTCCTCGTCGACCGTCAACACCAGGCAGCGATTCAGCAGCTCTTCGTCGAGGTCTATCGCTGTCGTCGTGAGAAAGAGCATCACCGGACCTTCGACGCGATACTGATGCGTGATGAGCCGTCCGGTCGTGGCATCCTTGCCGGTCGAAGCGATGCTCAGCACGCCTTCACTCTGCAGAAGTTTCAACGCGTAGGCCGCGCGGGATGCGCCTTCTTCTTCCACGATGGCCAGCACTTTGTGTTTTAGATCGGTCTCACCCATGTAGAACAAGCTCTGCCCGGTCATGGCCGAGTACTGCACGCGTTGCTCTTCGGGCAGCATCGCCAGCACTGCTTCCATGAGCGCCGATTTTCCTGCGGCGGAACTGGATTGCACCAGGATGGCCAGCGGGGCATCGAGCAGCCGCGACACCACGGCCACATAGCTCGCCAGTTTGTTGGTCTCTTCACCCACCACCCCGCAGCGCTCGAAGTCACTGAGGATGCGGTCGAGCAAGCGCGGATCGCGCAGCAACGCGAGCGCTTCGGTTTTTTCCTCGGCCCCGAGCGTCACTTCTTGTTCTTTCGGTTCGAGCGTTTTCTGGATCATCTGCCGTTGCAGCTCTTCGAGCTTCCACAACACCTTGCCGAGATCCCGCGACACCACTTCTTCCTTAACTCCCAGCTCCTCGCCCGCCTGCTTGCTGTACATCACGCGATGCCGCGAGGAGTACAGATCGAAAGTATCCACGTGCAGGCTCTCGCCCCGCGTCACCAGCAGATTCACTCGCAACAGGCCCACCGTCGTGTTTTTCTCAAGGCCCAGCACGCGATAGCGGCGGTCACCCTGCGTGATTCTGATTTCGTCGCCGTTGATTTCGAGAGGCACTTCCAGGGGAGAAGGCATCGCCGCAACCGGAACCTCCTCGCCGGGATCGGAAGATGCAGCGGCTAAAGGAAGATCGCTCTCCGCTGGTGTGTTGGCCTCGATGGTCTCCGTGATTTTTTCTTTAGCTGCTGCTTCTGATTTTTCTTCGCTGCTCTGTGGTTCGATCACTCCCACTGTGGGTTGCTTACCTTTGCCGAGCCAGACCGCGTTGTTGAGCAGCACACCGAGACTCTTCGCCGCGGGCGTCACCTTGAGTGCGTATTCGTTCGCATCCATGCCTTTCGGGAACTGCACTCGGAAGCACTCGATCCCCATCGCCATAAGTTCTTCGGCGAGAGATTGCGCCGCTCGCTCGCCGGCGTCGTCCCGGTCGTAAGCGATATAGACTCTTTTTGTGCCGTACCTCTGGAATGCCGCCCGATGATCGTCCGTGAACCCGTTCACGCCACAGCTCGCCGTCACATGCCGGAACCCCGCGCACCAGAACGTCAGCGCATCGAGCAGCGACTCGCACAAGATGATTTCCTTCGAAGCCACCAGTGCCATTTCGTTCCACACGCCGCGATGCGGGCCGGGTAGATACAAGTGCAGCGGTGTGCCAGGCCGCAGTCCTGGCGTGATCTTCCGTCCATACATCTGCACCACTTCGCCTTCGCGATTGAAGATTGGGATGACCACCGAACCGTTGAAGTGTTCGTGCCCGCTCTCGCGGAAGATGCCCAAGCGCTGCAACCGTCCGCGAAGTTCCGCCCCTGTGCTCCGATCTTTCTGCGGCAGTCCGTATCCGAGTGTGCGGTTGGCAAAGCCCAGGCGGAACTGTTCCACCATCTCCGCCGATTGCAGACCACGTCTTGCGAGATACTGCTGCGCTTCCGGCGTTTGCTTCAACGCCTCGTGATAGTGCTCAACCACACTTTCGAGCAGCCGCTGGTCGTCGATGCTGCGTTCCGCCAGTGGCGGCAGCTTCACCGTCGTGGATTTCTTCGGCGGTGGTCCGGCAGGCCTCGCGGCTAAAGGAAGATGCTGCTGTTTCAACAGCTCGACGGCGTGACGGAAGCTCACCCCTTCGGCGCGCATCACCCAGTCGATCACGCTCCCACCTTTTCCGCACGCCCCCAGACAGTTCCAGAGATTTTTCTCCGGGCTGACGACCAGAGAAGGCGAGTGGTCTTCGTGGAAGGGACACAGCCCGACCAGGTCCGCGCCATGGCGTTTCAGTTTCACCCCACGCGCCTCGACCAGCCGCTCGATCGAGACTTCCCGCTTCAACCGCTTGATCTCATCCTCTGCGATGCGCGCCATCAATTCCCCCTTTCCTGCCGCTTCCGGGCTTTTCCTAAAACCCTGTCAAGAACTTTCTGAATTTCCCCTGGTTTTTCTAGCCGTGCGCGAATATAGACCATTTTGGTATATACTGTCAAAGAGTTCTCCGTGAACCTCCAGGTGCCGCTTAAAATCGACGCTGCGATGCCAGCGAAAACGACTCCAAAGACATCCTTTGGTCAGCGCCTCTTTGCGTTGAGAACCGCACGCGGCTACACCCAGGTGAGCTTGGCGAAAGCTCTGGGCACCACCCAGCGGGTCATTTCCTATTACGAGACGAAAGGGGAGTTGCCCACTCCGGATTTCCTTGTTGCTCTGGTCCGCACGCTCGGAGTCACTGCCGATGAACTGCTCGGCCTGAAGCCCTCGAAGATTGAGCACAGGAAGGAAGACCCGGAGAGACGGCGGCTCTGGAAAAGATTTCAGCGCATGGCTTCTTTGCCGGAACGCGATCAACGCGCCGTCATCCGCCTGATTACTTCACTGGTGACCTCAAAGGGACCGCGCGCCGCGGCCTGAACTGCGGGGATCGTGTGGGGATTTTTCCTTTAGCCGCTGCTGCCGGCCACGCTTTTCAACGCTTTTCAACACGGTTCAACAGTTGTCATCACCATGCAACATTTTTCGACAACAGCAGCAGCTGCATGCACCGAATGCAGACGGATTCGTTGGCGAAAGATGAGTATTGGAACATAAAGGGTTGGGGCCGCTTGCTCGTGATTTTCTGCCTTAACTGCTTCCATCTTCAGGTGCTTGGAGCGGCACCACTTCGAACAGACTGTGGTGCCGCGCCGGTACCACTCTTTTTCCCTTTTTAGCTGTCCTTCTTTTCAACAAGTTCCCTTAGAGGAACTTCACGGCGCTCTGCAGCAGCCATTCTGGGGTGACGTGTCATACCACTCCCCATACCGTAGGCATGGCTCTTCGGGCGCTCTGTGGCCCTGTGCGGTAACTGGCGTGGCGAGGCCCTCAGGTAGGTTTCGGGCTGTATGCCTTTGCCTCTCGCAGTTCTTATTCCCAGATGAAACCGTAAACCTCAACGACTCTGTGCGAGGTCATTCTGCCTTCTTCGTCAAAGTCGAATTCGATCAGGATACGTCCCTTCCAAAAGCCTGCGAAGGATGTTCGATAAATCTTCCCGTACGTCCGGCGAAGTTCTTGTGAATATCCCACATACACAATGTGGTGCGCATCTATAAAACGATGGACTGTCAGTTCGTCGGATCCTGGTGCTAGCCCCTGAGCGATAGCCGCCTGAACATCCTGTATCCTTACGAGGCGCACGCCGTGAACGAATAAACCAACACAAGCAAGGGCTGCTAGGAGAGCGAGGACGTACAGCCAGACCCCTCGCTTGGATCGCGTTCTTGTCACAGACGCTTCTCCAGCCTCGGAAGTCATTTGTGTGTGAGCGGGGAGCCCCACCCGGGCGCAATCACTGGCGGACTCCAGTCGTTAATCCCCAGCGCGCCCAATCCGCCGCTCGTTACTGAGTTGCTGTTGGGTCCTAGGAGATGGTAGGGAACGCTGGCGTTGTTCACCGAGTTTGCGAAGTTATTCAGCGTTTTCAGGTCATCTGAACAGGGCCGTCCGTCGTCGCTCACGAATATCTCTGGATCAGTCCAAACAGGATTGCTGGGATCGAGCCCCGGTATCAGAGGGTACGTTTGAGCATTTACTTTCGGTTTGTTCCAAGGGAAAGGCGTCTCAGTAGGCTCAGATTCCAGAACGTTTCGATCCTTCCCGCACCCAATAACAATAAACGTGTGCACGAGTTGAATTGGAGGTCCAACTGTGGGAAGCAGTGTTATCTCAGGCCGATACCCAACAGAGATTGGACAGAGACCGCTGGGGTCTTTCCGTCGAACAGGATTGTTGCGAGCGTACCTATAGAAATTGGAGCCACCAGAAAACCCGATTGGGTCTTCCGAGACGAATCTGCCTACCGCTGGGTCATAGTATCTGGCCCTGTAGTAGTAGAGGCCCGTTTCAGGGTCCGATTCGCGGCCCGTGTACTGGAAAGGATTGACCAGCGAGCCTGTCGAAGCAGTCTGCTTCCCGAACGAGTCGAATGTGTAGGTCTGGGCGAGCGCTCCCGCTGTATTCGATAGCGACGTGACGGAGCCGAGGCCGTCCGCGTGATAGTAGCTCGTCGCGCCTGCACGCAGCATGGCCAAGGGCTCGTCAATGTTCAAACCTTGCTCGTATCTAGCCACGACCGCGCCAACCGCATTCGTTTCTTCGATGACGTTATCGCCATCGTAGGCGTAGACAGATGTGCCCGAGGACGAAGATTTGTAGATTCTTCTGCCAAAAGGATCATATTTGAAGCTAACGGATGCTTCTCCAGTTGAAAAAATGAAGACGAGTGAATCCGTATTCATTTTTGCTTTGGAATTAAAACCCAGCCGCCTGACCAATGAGAAATGTGCAGGGCTTCTGGCGCTTCGTATGCCCAGAACAATTGCACGTCTGATACCTCAGATACGCGACGAATATCTGGGAACAGCCTCTCTAAGTCGACGTCCCCACTGAGCAGTGTTTTCGGTTCGATAGAGATTTCGTCGAACATAGGGTCATCCACAGGAACGTCTCTTTTCAGACATTGGCCATTACCTATAGCCGTCACAACAATGAGGCTTTCGTCTGCCGCCCAAGGTAAACGATTGCGGGAAACCTTTATCGCGGTATTAGCGCCCGACCATAGCGTTACGTGCAAAGACAAATGTGCACCACGCATTAATTGAACTCGAATGCCCGGACCTTGTGTATCGCCCGCAACGGGAATTGTGGGCAAGGTAACCAAGACGATAAATACGACCATTGTGAGACATCTTGTGTAAATACGGCGGGTAGATAGAGACATAATAATATCCTCAATCAATAATCTAATTTAGGCACGCTAGGCGATAACTGTTGATTCCATTTAGGAAGCTCGTCTTCCCTTATGCCTCGCAGTTGTTTGTCAATCAGTGGGTTGCACGTGTCGCACTTAGCTTGCTTTTTTTGGTTTTCTAGGCACTTTGTTTCAAGGTTGTATGCCGCAATCTCAGAACTTGCCTGCTCTTTATTATTTGAAAAGCCCACTTGAATTCCGTTCTTAGAGCCTTGACAAACCATGGGATTCTGCTGCAAGGCGTCTCGTTTGTGCTGTTGTTCATGCTGGCGTAGGCAGGGCCCAAGACAACGTTGAACCTCGGGCACAGATGGAAGAAGTTTGTTCAACTGCACACGAATGCTTCCCTTCCCGTCGCAGACTATTGTGTTCTTGTACGGGTCGGCCGGTTTGCCTGTGTTTTTCCAAAGTCCGAATGGATCATTGAACAGTGGTGGGTTGTTATCGACGTACCTGTAGAAGTTCAGGCCGGTAGATAAGCTCAGAGGATCTTCGTTCACAAACCTTCCGGTACCGGGATCGTAGTATCTGGTCCGGTAGTAATAAAGGCTCGTCTCTGGGTCAAACTCACGTCCCGTGTAACGAAAGTTGTTCACGATACTGCCAGATGACGCCAACAAGTTCCCGAAGCTGTCGTAGGTATAGGTGGCCGCCAGAGATCCTGAATTGTCGCTAAGGGAAGTCAGCGAGCCTAGCCCATCGGCCTCGTAGTAGCTGGTCGTCGCACTCCGCAACATGGCTAGTGGCTCGTCGATATTCAGCCCTTGCGAATAGCGCGCAACGACTCCACCCGATGCATTGGCCTCCTCGGCGAGATTGTCGCCGTCGTAGGCATAAACGCTGGTGCCGCTCGTCGAGGATTTATAGATTCTTCTTCCGAAGGGATCGTACTTGAAGCTAACTCCTGACCCTACCGCAGTTTTTCCGCTGTACTCCTCGCATCCCCAACGCAGTTCTATCCTTAGCGGTGACGTTGCCCTAGAACAGTGCACGTTTTCGGGCTTTGTACCCCAGACGCGAGTTTTTGGGTACACCCCGGAGTCAGGTACAGAAGCGGCTAAAGGAAAAAACACACACCGATCGCTCGACGCGGAGAACGTTCCTTCTTTAGCTGCTGGCGGCATTACTCGGATTTTAAGTGCTGAACGATGGACCTGGGTAGGGATTTTCCAGAGCGGTGTGCTCCGTGGGGCACGCGAAGGACGCTCCGCACGGCGCATCCGATAACGAGCTCGTTATCCGACGCGGCCTCGAACCCCGCGAGCCTTCCCGCGCTCCGCTCAACATAAACTGCTTTATGTTACCTTCGTGCCCCGCGTTCGTTCTATTCGGATTCTTCTTTCGCTTCCGCGTCGAGCGTGGCCAGGAGATTTGCTCGCAGCGATTCTTCGTCTTGTGTCACTGCGTTCGTGCTCGCGGGCTTTTTCTTTTCCAGCATCGCGCCTGGATGTGTGGCCTCGTGGATGCGCTTCAGTCTGCCGATGGATACTTGCGTGTATATCTGCGTGCTCTGTAGCTCGCTGTGGCCGAGCATCTCCTGGATGTAGCGAATGTCCGCGCCGTTTTCGAGCATCAGCGTCGCCATCGTGTGCCGCAGCATGTGGCACGCGCCGCTCTTTCCGAGATTGGCTTGCTCCACGTAATCGCGCACCAGCTTGCTCATGCGGTCCAGATGGAACGGCCCGCCTTCGATGCTCAGAAAGATCGTCCCTTCGTCCGGCTCCATCACGAACTGCGGCCGCGCTTCGCGCAGATATTTATCAACCCACAGGAGTGCCCGCTCGCCGATGGGCACGACGCGGTCCTTCTTTCCTTTCCCTAGCCAGACCGAGAGCGTTCCGCGCAGATGGTCCACGTTGTAGAGCTTGAGATTCACCAGCTCCATGCGGCGGATTCCCGTCGAGTAAAAAGTTTCGAGGATCGCGCGGTCACGTACTCCCAGCGGATCGCGAACGTCCGGCTGGATCATCACGCGCTCGACTTCTTCCTCGTTCAACACTGCGCGTGGCAGCCGCTTCTCGAGCTTCGGCATATCCAGATCGGACGCCGGGTTGTGCAGGATGTGATTGTGGCGCACTAGCCAGCGGAACCACACGCGCACCGGCACCAACCGCGCGTACTGCGTGCGGAAGGTCAACGGCTTCCCGTTCTTCTGCCGGTAGTAGTACAAGTAGCGCTGATAGCTCTCCAGCACCGGGCGCGTCACCTCCATGGGGTCTTCGATGCCGCGCTCGTTGGCCCAGCGCACGAACTGTGCCACGCACGCGCGGCGATTGTGCTGCGTGTACTCCGCTGTGTTGCGCACGCGCATCCAAGCGATGAACTCATCGATCAGGCTGCCCATGCGGTTCCGCGGCACCGGCTGCGGCTTGATGGTCTTGTTCCGCATCACCGGCTCCCTGCGGTTGCATGTACGACACGATTTTCTCTAGCTGCCCTGGTAGTGATTTTTTCGAGATTCAGGCTCAGATCGCCATTTTGCCGCGCCAGCACTGGCGATTCCTTACCCGCACCACCCCCGGACACCCCCCGAACTTGGGGCAGACTTGACCCGGACTTCTCACCCTCTACCCCAGACTTCTTTGCGTCGTAGCTGTAACCGGAGAGCTTTTCCACGTCGATCAGGCCCGGCAGCATGGGCTTGCCGCTGTCGTCCTGGCGCTCGAACACCAGCTCATAAGTGAAGCTCTGCCCGCGTCCGCCGTGGTGCACGAGAAGATATTCCAGTTCTTCCAGCCGATGCAGATGCCTCTTGAGTTGCGAGTCGCTCCACTTCGTGAACCGGCGCACATCCTTGCGGCTAAAGCGAAAGTCCGTGCGCTCGATCTTCTGCCGCTCGCATTCCGCGTTCACCATTTCGTCGGTGAGCAGGAGCAACCGTTTCGTTTGCGGCGGAAGCTCGTCGAGCGAGCGCCCCAGCACTTCATGCGCGAGACGGTTCGCCGTCGCGATATCGTCGAGCGTCACTTCGATGTATTCGAGCGCCTGGCCGCGGTGCGCCACGGTCTTGCGTGGCCGCTGGTGCTGGTGTAACAGCGCGATCGAGCGAATGAGCGCAAGGTATTTCATGTGATCGCGCCGCGTGCGCGTCTGGCTGTCGAGGAACGTGAGTTCTCGCGCGTAAGGATTCGCTACGAAGAGCGGCGAGAGAAGCCGCTGCGCGTTCTGGTGCACGCGGAGGATTTCGTCGCGCTCCCGTTTTGCCAGCAGTCCTTCGAGGGTCTGCGCTTCGCGCTGCTTTTTGTGGATCGCCTGCGTCTGCGCGCGGTCCTCGTCCACGGTCAGCACGAGACACCGGTTCAGTAGTTCTTCGTCGAGGTCTATCGCCGTTGTCGTGAGGAAGAGCATGACCGGGCCTTCGACGCGGTACTGGTGCGTGATGAGCCGTCCGGTCGTCGCATCCTTGCCCGTGCTGGCGATGGTCAGCACGCCCTCGCTCTGCAACAGTTTCAGCGCGTAGGCCGCACGTGCGGCACCTTCCTCTTCCACGATGGCCAGCACTTTGTGTTTTAGATCGGTCTCGCCCATGTAAAACAAGCTCTGCCCGGTCATGGCCGAGTACTGCACGCGCTGCCCTTCGGGCAGCATCGCCAGCACCGCCTCCATGAGCGCCGATTTTCCTGCGGCGGAACTCGATTGCACGAGGATCGCCAGCGGCGCATCGAGCAGCCGCGACACCACGGCTACGTAACTCGCGAGCTTGTTGGTCTCTTCCCCTACCACCCCGCACCGCTCGAAGTCGTCGAGGATGCGGTCAAGCAAGCGCGGATCGCGCAGCAGCCCGAGCGCTTCGGTTTTTTCCTCCGCGCTCAGTGTTACTTCCTGCTCCTTCGGTTCGAGCGTTTTCTGGATCATCTGCCGTTGTAGCTCTTCGAGCTTCCACAGCACCTTGCCCAGATCGCGCGACACTACCTCTTCCTTGACGCCCAACTCCTCGCCTGCCTGCTTGCTGTACATCACGCGATGCCGCGAGGAGTACAGATCGAACGTATCCACGTGCAGGCTCTCGCCACGCGTCACCAGCAGATTCACCCGCAAGAGGCCCACAGTGGTGTTTTTATCCAGGCCCAGCACGCGATAGCGGCGGTCTCCCTGCGTGATCGCCACCTCGTCGCCATTGATCTCCACGGGCACGTCCAGAGGCCGCGACATCGCGACGACCGGAACCTGCTCGATGGGTTCGAAAGATTCAGCGGCTAAAGGAAGTTCGGTCTCCTCTTGCGTGTTGGCCTCGATGGTCTCGGAGATTTTTTCTTTAGCTGCGGGTGTTGGTTTGGAGATTTCCTCTTTAGCTGCTGCTTCTGATTTTTCCTCGATGGTCTGTGGCTCGATCACTCCCACTGTGGGCCGCTGGCCTTTGCCGAGCCAGATCGCATTGTTCAACAGCACCGCGAGACTCTTCGCCGCTGGCGTCACCTTGAGCGCGTATTCGTTCGCATCCATGCCCTTTGGGAACTGTACTCGGAAGCACTCGATGCCCAGCGCCAGGAGTTCTTCCGTGAGAGATTGCGCCGCTCGCTCCCCGGCGTCGTCGCGGTCGTAAGCGATGTAGATTCTCTCGGTGCCGTATTTCTTCAGCGCCGCGCGGTGATCGTCCGTGAACCCGTTCACGCCGTAGCTCGCCGTCACGTGCCGGAACCCCGCGCACCAGAACGTCAGCGCATCGATCAGCGCCTCGCACAAGATGATTTCCTTGGACGCTGCCAGCGCCTCTTCATTCCACACGCCGCGATGCGGGCCGGGTAGATAGAGATGAACTGGTGTTCCCTCGCGCAGCGCCGTGTCTCGCGTGATTTTTCTCCCGTACATCTGCACCACTTCGCCTTCCTGGTTTAAGATCGGGATCACTACCGAGCCGTTGAAGTGCTCGTGTCCGCTCTCCTGGCGCAGGATGCCGATCTGCTTCAACCGTTCGCGCTGCTCGGCGCCGGCGTTGCGATTCGATGCCGGCAGATGGTAGCCCAGCGTGCGATTGGCGAACCCCAGCCGGAACTGCTCCACCATCTCCGAGGATTGCAGCCCGCGCTTGACCAGGTACTGCTGCGCTTCCGGCGTTTGCTTCAGCGTCTCGTGGTAGTGCTGGACGACGGTTTCGAGCAGTCTCTTGTCGTCGATGGTGCGTTCGGCCAGCAGCGGCAGCTTCACCGTCGTGGATTTCTTCGGCGGCGATCCGGCAGGCCTGGCGACTAAAGGAAGATGCTCCTGTTTCAGCAGCTCGACGGCGTGACGGAAGCTGATGCCTTCGGCACGCATCACCCAGTCGATCACGCTCCCGCCTTTCCCACACGCCCCGAGACAGTTCCAGAGATTTTTCTGCGGGCTGATGACCAAGCTGGGCGAGTGGTCTTCGTGGAAGGGGCACAGTCCGATAAGGTCCGCGCCGTGGCGCTTTAATTTCACTCCGTGCGCTTCCACCAGCCGTTCGAGAGAGACTTCGCGCTTGAGCCGTGCGATCTCGCCCTCTGGGATTCGTGCCATCGACCCTCCTTTCCTGCGCTTCCGGACTTTTGCGAAAAACCTGTCAAGAACTTTTTGAGTTTCTCTGGGTTTTTCTAGCCGTGCGCGAATATAAACCATTTTGGTATATACTGTCAAAGAGTTCTCCATGAGCCTCCAGGTGCCGCTTAAAATCGACGCTGCGATGCCAGCGAAAACAACTCCCAAGACATCCTTTGGTCAGCGCCTCTTTGCGCTGAGAACCGCGCGCGGCTATACCCAGGTGAGCTTGGCTAAAGCCCTGGGAACCACCCAGCGGGTCATTTCCTACTACGAGACGAAAGGGGAGTTGCCCACTCCGGATTTCCTCGTTGCTCTGGTCCGCACGCTCGGAGTCACTGCCGATGAACTGCTCGGCCTGAAGCCCTCGAAGACCGAGCACAGGAAGGAAGACCCGAAGCGGCGGCGGCTGTGGAAGAGATTTCAGCGCATGGCTTCTCTGCCGGAACGCGATCAACGCGCCGTCATCCGCCTGATTACTTCACTGGTGACCTCGAAGGGACCGCGCGCCGCTGCCTGAACTTCGTGGATTGCGTGGGGAGTCTTTCCCGAGAAGAGATTTTTTTCTTTAGCTGCTGCTCTCTTTTATTTTCAACAAGTTCCCGTATGGGAACTTCTCGGCGCTCTGGAGCGCCGGAGATTTTGTAAGTCTCTGATTTCTTGGTGGTTCCTATACAGCAACCAAAGTTGCTGTGCAGCACCCTCTTAGGGGTGACGTGTCCATCCAACTCCCCATGCCGAAGGCATGGCTCTTCTCGGACTCCCCGGCGCGAGGCGATAACCGCCTCGCTGACAGGCCGCTGACGGCCTCAGGACGGCTTGGCGAAGTGGCGGGCAACCTCTGAGGCGTACCGACTGCCGACATGCTCACGGTTGGACGCTAGCCACTGGCTTAGGCGGGTCTCCCCCGAGGATGGTCCTTCGGGAGCAAGCAGGTTCGCCATGAGGCCCTTGTACTCCTCCCAGGTGAGCACCACGTCTCGAACGAACCAGCCGGTCAGGAGCGTGGAAACATACGCCAGGGGCATCGGCAGATGAACGAGGCGAACGGAACGGCCAACCTGCGCGGCGATGAGTCTTACAAGTTCCTCGAAGCTGAAGGTCTCGGGTCCAACAGCGTCGAGCACGCTGTTCCCTTGTTGGTCCACGGCATCGGTGATTAGTTGCGCCATGTCCTCGACGTAGATGGGGCGGATACGGTAGCTGCCGTCACCAGGGATGCCGAACACAGGAAAACGGCGGACGAACCAGGCGATGTTGTTGATCAGAATGTCTTCGAGACCAAAAATCACGGTGGGCCGCAGGATGGTGTAAGAGAGACCTGAGTCGAGCACAGCCTGCTCCAACTGAGCCTTCCCTTTGTAGTAGCCTAGAGGGGATTCTGGTGACGGGTTGGCGATGCTGACATGAACGATGCGTCTGACCCCGGCGTTCTTTGCAGCAGTGATCAAAGTGCGAGTGTTTTGGACCGCAGCCTCAAAGGTGGACGTTCCATGAGGGAAGCGCACCCAGTAGGTATTTATCAGCGTTGACGCACCGCGAAGGCCATCGGTGAGCTGGTCGGGATGATCGAAGTTGTAAGGGAAGACTTGAACGTCGTCACCGAAAGGATTGGTCCGCTCAGGATGGAACGTCAGAGTGCGGATTCTATGCCCACGGCTGAGCAAAAGCCGCGTCGCGTATTTGCCCGTGTAGCTAAACGCGCCGGTGATGACGACCGTATCGCTTGAAGTGTTCCTTTGCTGCATTTGTTCTTCCCGATCATCTCGCGCGCTCCGGCGATAGCGCCGTCGTGCGCGACCCAACCGCGCAGCAAGGACTAGGACGAAACAGAAGCGTGTGTCATGTTCCGCCGCTGCCACACGGAGATGACAACGGCAGCTATGATGGTGAAAAAAAGCGAGAACCAACCACCCTCTCCATGAGTTAGGCGATTCAACGCCAGACCTGTCACTGCGCCTACGACTGCCGTAACCGCCACGATTCGGGCCGCGTCTGCGAATGTAGTCTTGCGTCTCAGAACTACATAGTGGATTCCAAGTCCAACTATCAGGCCCCCAACAAGACCTATTGCGGCCGTTTGCCAGAGAACTTCTGGAAGGTCTTCGGTCAAGAAAAAGGCAAAGTATCCCTGGATCGTTCCGACTCCCACACCGACCACAACCGAGAAGACGCAGACTGATAAAAACTCGATCACAAGTTCGGACCAGGGCTTGCGGTTCGTATCATTCGTTTCGCTCATTTGGTTGCCACACATGGGAGATACAAGACTATGGGGGACGGCGGACCTAACGAAACAGGTAGAAGCTGTTTGGGTAGTGTAGCGACCGCGCCTCCGACAGCGCGGGCCAGCCCGCCAACTGCTGGCAACCCCAGATTCCAAGGTGTAGAGACCCGCTTGGCGCTATTCCAATAGCAAAACATATGGGCCTCGTGAGCCGTAGCTCCGTGGGACTTCATGCAAAGCAGACAGCCCCTCACGAGTTGGCCCCAACTTCCGTCGCCGCCGTTCCTATACATCTCCCCAGCGTTTATGTACATGTACGTGTCACAGGGCGAATAAGGAACCGGGCTAGCGCTGCTCGACATCGGGTCTGTGTCTTTGCAGCAGCTCTTCCCGGCATCCAGACCTTGCTTGGGTTGTCCTTTGCAGTCAGTGCAATTTCCATCTGGTGCCCACCCGAGCGGATCTTTGAAGTTAATTGGGTTGTTGCGAGTGTAGGTGTAGAAATTGTATCCGCCTTCGAAGCTTAGAGGGTCTTCACTGAGGAAGCGTCCGGTGGATTGATCGACGTAGCGTGCTCTGAAGTAGTACAGATTCGTTTCGGTATCGAACTCGCGGCCAGTGAAACGGAACGGGTTCGCCACCGATCCGCTCGACGCAGTTTGGTTTCCGAACGAGTCGAACGTGTACGTCTGTGCTAGAGACCCAGCACCATTGCTGAGTGAAGTGACGGACCCCAACCCATCTGCTTCGAAGTAGCTCGTGGTGCTGCTGCGCAGCATTGCGAGCGGCTGGTCCATCCTGAGGCCCTGGGAGTATCGAGCCACAGCGGTTCCCGCTGCATTGGTTTCTTCGATGACATTGTCATCGTCATACGCATAGATCGAAGTGCCCGAAGTGGAGGATTTATAGATACGGCGCCCGAACGGATCATATTTGAAGGTAACTCCTGACCCTACCGCAGTTTTTTCGCTAGACTTCTCGCATCCCCAACGCAGTTCTATCTTTAGCGGCCCGATTGCCCTAGAACAGTGCACGTTTTCGGGCTTTGAACCCCAGACGCGAGTTTTTGGGTACACCCCAGAGTCAGGAACAGAAGCGACTAAAGGAAAAAACACACACGGATCGCTCAACGCGGAGAACGTTCCTTCTTTAGCTGCTGGCGGCATTACTCGGATTTTAAGTGCTGAACGATGGACCTGGGTAGGGATTTTCCAGAGCGGTGTGCTCCTTGGGGCACGCGAAGGACGCTCCGCACGGCGCATCCGATAACGAGCTCGTTATCCGACGCGGCCTCGAACCCCGCGAGCCTTCCCGCGCTCCGCTCAACATAAACTGCTTTATGTTACCTTCCTGCCCCACGTTCGATCGATTCGGATTCTTCTTGCGCTTCCGCGTCGAGCGTGGCCAGGAGATTTGCTCGCAGCGATTCTTCGTCTTGTGTCACTGCGTTCGTGCTCGCGGGCTTTTTCTTTTCCAGCATCGCGCCTGGGTGTGTGGCCTCGTGGATACGCTTCAGTCTGCCGATGGATACTTGCGTGTATATCTGCGTGCTCTGCAGCTCGCTGTGGCCGAGCATCTCCTGGATGTAGCGGATGTCCGCGCCGTTTTCGAGCATCAGCGTCGCCATCGTGTGCCGCAGCATGTGGCACGCGCCGCTCTTTCCGAGATTGGCCTGCTCAACGTAATCGCGCACCAGCTTGCTCATGCGGTCCAGATGGAACGGTCCACCCTCGATGCTCAGGAAGATCGTCCCTTCGTCCGGCTCCATCACCAGTTGCGGCCGAACCTCGCGAAGATATTTATCCACCCACACGAGTGCCCGCTCGCCGATGGGCACGACGCGGTCCTTCTTTCCTTTCCCCAGCCAGATCGAGAGCGTCCCGCGTAGATGATCCACGTTGTAGAGTTTCAGATGTACCAGCTCCATGCGGCGGATTCCCGTCGAGTAAAACGTTTCGAGGATGGCGCGGTCACGCACGCCCAGTGGATCGCGCAGGTCCGGCTGGACCATCACACGCTCGACTTCTTCCTCGTTCAACACTGCGCGCGGCAACCGCTTCTCGAGCCTCGGCATGTCTAGATCAGAGGCCGGGTTGTGCAATATGTGATTGTGGCGCACCAGCCAGCGGAACCAAGTTCGCACCGGCACCAGCCGCGCATATTGCGTGCGGAACGTCAGCGGCTTCCCGTTTTTCTGCCGGTAGTAGTAGAGATGCCGCTGATAGCTTTCCAGCACCGGGCGCGTCACTTCCATAGGGTCTTCGATGCCGCGCTCACCCGCCCAACGCACGAACTGCGCCACACACGCACGGCGATTGTGCTGCGTGTACTCCGCCGTGTTGCGCACCCGCATCCAGGCGATGAACTCCTCGATGAGACTGCCCATCCGATTCCGCGGCATCGGTTGCGGCTTGACGGTCCTGTTCCGCGCCATCATCGCCCTCCGGCAGCGGTACGTACGACAGGATTTTCTCTCACCGCCCCAGTAGTGATTTTTTCGAGATCGAGGCCCATTTCGCCATTGCGCCGCGCCAGCACTGGCGATTCTTCACCCGTACCACCCCCGGACACCCCCCGAACTTGGGCCAGACTTGACCCGGACTTCTCCCCTCCGAGGCCAGACTTCTTCGTGTCGTAGCTGTAGCCAGAGAGCTTTTTGATCTCGATCAGCCCCGGCAGCACGGATTTCTCGCTGTCATCCCGGCGCTCGAACACCAGTTCGTAGACCATGCTCTGACCGCGTCCGCCGTGATGCACCAAGAGATATTCCAGCTCTTCGAGTCGGCTGAGATGGCGCTTCAACTGCGAGTCGCTCCACTTCGTGAACCGCCGCACATCTTTGCGGCTAAAGCGAAAGTCCTCGCGCTCGATCTTCTGCCGCTCGCATTCCGCGCTCACCATTTCGTCAGTGAGCAAGAGCAACCGCTTTGTTTGTGGCGGAAGTTCGTCGAGCGAGCGGCCCAGCACTTCATGCGCGAGGCGATTGGCTGTCGCGATATCGTCGAGCGTCACTTCGATGTATTCGAGCGCCTGGCCGCGATGCGTCACGGTCTTCCGTGGCCGCTGGTGCTGGTGCAACAGCGCGATCGAGCGGATGAGCGTCAGGTATTTCATGTGGTCGCGCCGCGTACGCGTCTGGCTGTCGAGGAAGGTCAGCTCTCTCGCGTGGGGATTGGCTACGAAGAGTGGTTTCAGAAGCCGTTGCGCGTTTTTGTGTACCCGGAGGATTTCGTCGCGCTCCCGTTTCGCCAGCAACCCTTCAAGCGTCTGCGCTTCACGCTGTTTTTTGTGGATGGCTTGCGTCTGGGCGCGGTCCTCGTCGACCGTCAACACCAGGCAGCGATTCAGCAGCTCTTCGTCGAGGTCTATCGCTGTCGTCGTGAGAAAGAGCATCACCGGACCTTCGACGCGATACTGATGCGTGATGAGCCGTCCGGTCGTGGCATCCTTGCCGGTCGAAGCGATGCTCAGCACGCCTTCACTCTGCAGAAGTTTCAACGCGTAGGCCGCGCGGGATGCGCCTTCTTCTTCCACGATGGCCAGCACTTTGTGTTTTAGATCGGTCTCACCCATGTAGAACAAGCTCTGCCCGGTCATGGCCGAGTACTGCACGCGTTGCTCTTCGGGCAGCATCGCCAGCACTGCTTCCATGAGCGCCGATTTTCCTGCGGCGGAACTGGATTGCACCAGGATGGCCAGCGGCGCATCGAGCAGCCGCGACACCACGGCCACATAGCTCGCCAGTTTGTTGGTCTCTTCACCCACCACCCCGCAGCGCTCGAAGTCACTGAGGATGCGGTCGAGCAAGCGCGGATCGCGCAGCAACGCGAGCGCTTCGTTTTTTTCCTCCGCACTTAGCGTGACTTCCTGTTCTTTTGGTTCGAGCGTTTTCTGGATCATCTGCCGTTGCAGCTCTTCGAGCTTCCACAACACCTTGCCGAGATCCCGCGACACCACTTCTTCCTTAACTCCCAGCTCCTCGCCCGCCTGCTTGCTGTACATCACGCGATGCCGCGAGGAGTACAGATCGAAAGTATCCACGTGCAGGCTCTCGCCCCGCGTCACCAGCAGATTCACTCGCAACAGGCCCACCGTCGTGTTTTTCTCAAGGCCCAGCACGCGATAGCGGCGGTCACCCTGCGTGATTCTGATTTCGTCGCCGTTGATTTCGAGAGGCACTTCCAGGGGAGAAGGCATCGCCGCAACCGGAACCTCCTCGCCGGGATCGGAAGATGCAGCGGCTAAAGGAAGATCGCTCTCCGCTGGTGTGTTGGCCTCGATGGTCTCCGTGATTTTTTCTTTAGCTGCTGCTTCTGATTTTTCTTCGCTGCTCTGTGGTTCGATCACTCCCACTGTGGGTTGCTTACCTTTGCCGAGCCAGACCGCGTTGTTGAGCAGCACACCGAGACTCTTCGCCGCGGGCGTCACCTTGAGTGCGTATTCGTTCGCATCCATGCCTTTCGGGAACTGCACTCGGAAGCACTCGATCCCCATCGCCATAAGTTCTTCGGCGAGAGATTGCGCCGCTCGCTCGCCGGCGTCGTCCCGGTCGTAAGCGATATAGACTCTTTTTGTGCCGTACCTCTGGAATGCCGCCCGATGATCGTCCGTGAACCCGTTCACGCCACAGCTCGCCGTCACATGCCGGAACCCCGCGCACCAGAACGTCAGCGCATCGAGCAGCGACTCGCACAAGATGATTTCCTTCGAAGCCACCAGTGCCATTTCGTTCCACACGCCGCGATGCGGGCCGGGTAGATACAAGTGCAGCGGTGTGCCAGGCCGCAGTCCTGGCGTGATCTTCCGTCCATACATCTGCACCACTTCGCCTTCGCGATTGAAGATTGGGATGACCACCGAACCGTTGAAGTGTTCGTGCCCGCTCTCGCGGAAGATGCCCAAGCGCTGCAACCGTCCGCGAAGTTCCGCCCCTGTGCTCCGATCTTTCTGCGGCAGTCCGTATCCGAGTGTGCGGTTGGCAAAGCCCAGGCGGAACTGTTCCACCATCTCCGCCGATTGCAGACCACGTCTTGCGAGATACTGCTGCGCTTCCGGCGTTTGCTTCAACGCCTCGTGATAGTGCTCAACCACACTTTCGAGCAGCCGCTGGTCGTCGATGCTGCGTTCCGCCAGTGGCGGCAGCTTCACCGTCGTGGATTTCTTCGGCGGCGGTCCGGCAGGCCTCGCGGCTAAAGGAAGATGCTCCTGTTTCAGCAGTTCGACGGCGTGACGGAAGCTCACCCCTTCGGCGCGCATTACCCAGTCGATCACGCTCCCACCTTTCCCGCACGCTCCCAGACAGTTCCAGAGATTTTTCTCCGGGCTGACGACCAGCGATGGCGAGTGGTCTTCGTGGAAGGGACACAGCCCTACCAGGTCCGCGCCATGGCGTTTCAGTTTCACCCCACGCGCCTCGACCAGGCGCTCGATCGAGACTTCCCGCTTCAGCCGCTTGATCTCCTCCTCTGGGATGCGTGCCATACGTTGCACCTCACTTTTTATCGTTTTGGGTCTTTTTCCGGGAACCCTGTCAAGTAGATTCTGCATCTCGGAAATGATTGTAAAATACTACCTGTAGTAATATAACGTCAAGATGTTTCTGGGGTACGCCTTAGACTACCGCCATGAAGAGAGCAACGATTAGGAAGCCGCCCCTCGATTTCGGCGGCGAGACTCTTGGTCAGCGGCTAACCCGCCTTCGCAACCAACGCGGCTACACACAAGTCGAATTTGCAAAAAAAGTCGGGATTACGCAGGTCTTGGTTTCTTCCTACGAAACGGACCGGCGGCAGTTCTCCGTCGAGATGGCCATTCGTTTCGCCCTGGCCCTCGATATCAGCACCGATGAACTACTGCATCCCAAGGCCAAGAAAGTTTCTGGCAAAAAGCCCAGTCGCAGAGTTATGCGCCGCGTCGAGGAGATCGAAAAGCTGCCGCCCTATGAGCAGCGCGCTTTGCTGACCACCATTGATAAATTCATCGCGACGGCACAGGACACATAAGCAACCCTCGAAACTCTGTGTGAGAATGGAAGGAAAGGAAGATTCATGGCCGATACCAAAGACCACGCCTACGAACTGATCAACCGGCTTCCGCCAACGCAGCTCTCCGCCGTCGTCGGCCTGCTCGAAGCCATGCTCGATCCCTTCTCCCTCGCCAACGCCCCTGTGGAAGAGGAAGAACTCACACCTGAAACAGCCGCGGCGCTGGAGCGCGCCCGTGCTTCGCTCGCCCGCGGTGAAGGCATTCCCCACGAGGAAATTCTGCGCGAGTTCGGCTTGAAGAAGTGACCGAACCATCCGCGCCCGAACGCATCGCAGTTCATTGGTCACCGGAGGCCCGCGTCGATCTCCGCGTCATCGACCGCGAACCGGCTCTGCAGATCCTTTACTGCGTGGATCGCTATCTCGCCAGCCGCACCGGCGATGTCAAAAAGCTGAAGCCCCCGCTGACCGGCTTTCGTCTCCGTTGCGGCGACTATCGCGTGTTCTTTGATCTGAAAAACGACCACGCCATCGAAGTCACTGCCGTCCGCCACCGCAAGGATGCTTACCGCTGATTTTTTCTTTAGCCACTGCTGCCGGCCACGCTTTTCAACGCGGTTCAACAGTTGTCATCACCATGCAACATTTTTCGACAACAGCAGCAGCTGCATGCACCGAATGCAGACGGATTCGTTGGCGAAAGATGGGTATTGGAACATAAAGGGTTGGGGCCGCTTGCTCGTGATTTTCTGCCTTAACTGCTTCCATCTTCAGGTGCTTGGAGCGGCACCACTTCGAACAGACTGTGGTGCCGCGCCGGTACCACTCTTTTTCCCTTTTTAGCTGTCCTTCTTTTCAACAAGTTCCCTTAGAGGAACTTCACGGCGCTCTGCAGCAGCCATTCTGGGGTGACGTGTCATACCACTCCCCATACCGTAGGCATGGCTCTTCGGGCGCTCTGTGGCCCTGTGCGGTAACTGGCGTGGCGAGGCCCTCAGGTAGGTTTCGGGCTGTATGCCTTTGCCTCTCGCAGTTCTTATTCCCAGATGAAACCGTAAACCTCAACGACTCTGTGCGAGGTCATTCTGCCTTCTTCGTCAAAGTCGAATTCGATCAGGATACGTCCCTTCCAAAAGCCTGCGAAGGATGTTCGATAAATCTTCCCGTACGTCCGGCGAAGTTCTTGTGAATATCCCACATACACAATGTGGTGCGCATCTATAAAACGATGGACTGTCAGTTCGTCGGATCCTGGTGCTAGCCCCTGAGCGATAGCCGCCTGAACATCCTGTATCCTTACGAGGCGCACGCCGTGAACGAATAAACCAACACAAGCAAGGGCTGCTAGGAGAGCGAGGACGTACAGCCAGACCCCTCGCTTGGATCGCGTTCTTGTCACAGACGCTTCTCCAGCCTCGGAAGTCATTTGTGTGTGAGCGGGGAGCCCCACCCGGGCGCAATCACTGGCGGACTCCAGTCGTTAATCCCCAGCGCGCCCAATCCGCCGCTCGTTACTGAGTTGCTGTTGGGTCCTAGGAGATGGTAGGGAACGCTGGCGTTGTTCACCGAGTTTGCGAAGTTATTCAGCGTTTTCAGGTCATCTGAACAGGGCCGTCCGTCGTCGCTCACGAATATCTCTGGATCAGTCCAAACAGGATTGCTGGGATCGAGCCCCGGTATCAGAGGGTACGTTTGAGCATTTACTTTCGGTTTGTTCCAAGGGAAAGGCGTCTCAGTAGGCTCAGATTCCAGAACGTTTCGATCCTTCCCGCACCCAATAACAATAAACGTGTGCACGAGTTGAATTGGAGGTCCAACTGTGGGAAGCAGTGTTATCTCAGGCCGATACCCAACAGAGATTGGACAGAGACCGCTGGGGTCTTTCCGTCGAACAGGATTGTTGCGAGCGTACCTATAGAAATTGGAGCCACCAGAAAACCCGATTGGGTCTTCCGAGACGAATCTGCCTACCGCTGGGTCATAGTATCTGGCCCTGTAGTAGTAGAGGCCCGTTTCAGGGTCCGATTCGCGGCCCGTGTACTGGAAAGGATTGACCAGCGAGCCTGTCGAAGCAGTCTGCTTCCCGAACGAGTCGAATGTGTAGGTCTGGGCGAGCGCTCCCGCTGTATTCGATAGCGACGTGACGGAGCCGAGGCCGTCCGCGTGATA
>CAWJHG010000001.1:0-1070671 GCA_963842585.1 Candidatus Acidiferrales bacterium | reverse complement strand
ACCCGAAGGTCGTCAGTTCAAATCTGACCCCCGCAACCAATTTCTCCTGTAATAGCAACTACTTAGAGGCGACTGCTCCAGTCGCCTCTTTTTCTTTTTCGGTACAATCGGTACAATTCGGCACCGTAAAGCCAGTGCCGATCTGCTCTGCGACTTGCGCCCACCATGCCACATCCTCGCTACTCTTGTCGTACACGTCGGTCATGTTCTGCTCGCGGCTGTGCCCCATCCAATACTTGAGCAAGCCAGCCGGGACGTTGGACGCACGTAAGTGCGAGTTACGGAAACGGCGGAAAATATGAGCGCCAGCTTTGACGCCCTGAAAGTTCTTGCCGTTGATGTTCACCACGATGCCGGGTGTGTTCTCATCGCCCGCCAGAATCGGATGCAGCACGCGGCTAAGAATGTTGGATTGGTCGAGCGGCTCACCCGTGTCCGTACAGAACACGTAGCCGGACTTGCGCTTGCCGATGTGCTCCCGCAGCAAAGCTGCGATGCTGCTGTGAATCTCAACGAAGCGCTTGCCATTGTTTGATTTGAGAAAATCCTGCTGCTCGCTTTTCCAGAGCTTCTCGATGATGCATAGGCGCGTGCAGTCGTCCAAAACGTTCTCGATCTTGAGGCCGAGGATTTCGCCGAACCGCAGACACGATGCCGCCTTTAGCGCGAACATTGTTCGGTGCTGACCTTCAGCACGCTCCACGATCAAGGACATCTGCTGCGCGACCACAGACGGAGTGCGTTGCTCTCCGACCACGGGGCAGTCGATGTAGTCGTTGTCCCGTGCGACGGGAAATAACTGCTGCGGGACTTTGGATCTCTGGCGCTCGCTGCCACAGCTTTAACCACCTGCACGTGATTGCGAATCGTCTTCGGCTTCCGTCCTGTGTCGGGCAGCGCTTGGACGAAATCCCGCACCGGCGTCTGGTCGTCCACCAATGCCGCCAGCGGCAAATCGCCGATGTACTCATTGATGTTGCGAACGATGCCGTCCCATGTGGGGAGTGTCGATGGACGCACGGGCTTGCTCTTGCGAGCGCTCATCGTACCGTACCAGACTTTTGCCTGTTCCTTAAAGGTGACTCCAGTCCGCGACACCACGACCCTCTCGAAGTGCTCGACCGTATCTGCTCCGCTCTGCTGCACGATCTCTTTCGCTCTCCTCTCTCGCTGACTGGCGGTCATGCTAGGCGAGACAGCCACGGATGTCTAGGTCCAGGATATGCTATACTCGTATAGCGAGGTAGTCATGCTGGCGATTCGACTTCCACAGGACATCGAAAAACGCCTAGAGAAGCTTGCTCGGCGCACTGGGCGTACCAAGACCTATTACGTCCGAGAAGCCATCCTCGAACACCTGGAGGATCTCGAGGACATGTATCTGGCCGAAGGCGCGCTAGAACGGATTCGCAGCGGTGAAGAGCTGACCGTTCCGCTGAAAGTCGTCTTGAAACGTCATGGCCTACAACGTTGAGCTTTCTGCCGAGGTTAACCGGGAACTCGGCAAACTCGACGCACAGCAGGCCAAGTGGATACTGAAGTTCCTTTATGAGCGAGTAAGCAAGCTGGACGATCCACGCAGCATCGGACAGGCCTTACACGGTTCGCGACTTGGGGAGTTCTGGAAATATCGCGTGGGCGATTACAGGCTTATCTGCAAGATTGAAGACGACCGCCTAATCGTGCTGGTTCTACGCGTTGGACATCGCAAGGAAATCTATCGTTGATGCGGGAAGTAGCCCCCATGCTGACTGCGGCCGCTATTGCAGCGCGGCGACTTCCAAGCGCCCCCGTCACGCGGGGAGCAAGAGGTCACATCTCCAGCCAATTCATAAGGCCGGATACGGTGCCCGGCTCATCGTATCACCGCGCCAAATACGGCGACTCCCAAGCTGACAGGTTCCTAGATAGTGATCCAGGCGGTTTCTCTTGTGGTATAGGCCTCAACCAGAAGCGTTCAGGTGCGCGCGGGCGCCTCGGCTCAACCATAGCCCATTCGATCCACATTGAGGTCATTATGACGACTCGTCGATCTCGGGTCCGGTCTCATTCTTGTGACTAATTATGAGAGGGAACTCAAACGGATCTCAGGGCTCAAGCTTCAGAATTGGGCCAGCCGTCATCCATAAAGGGCAGATTCAATCGCCTATCGGCAGATAGTTCGGGCCGATTTGGGAAAGAACTCCCGAACCATTTTTTAATTTATTTGGAACGGCTTAGAAGATGCCCCCTCCAAGCCGTTTTTCTTTACTGCGGCTTGGAGATTCGCACGAATGCCGTTCTGTCAGAGGAAGGGGTTGGAGATCGTGAGGGTTCCAATCTGCTGTCCGTTCTGAAAGTCCTCACTATAAAGAACTTCACATTGACCTTCGATTGCAGAAGCAACGATCAGCGAATCGTACCAGGGCATCTTGAACCTGGCTCCAATCCGCAGCGCTTCCCCGTATAAAGCCTGCGAGGAGTGCACTGCAAGGAGTGGACGAAACGTGGTCGACAAATATTGTTCTGCGTCGACACCCGTCATGGGCTTTGAGAAGCGGCGAAGAGCGACATTAAAAAACTCTTGGACGACTTGATAGCTGACGATGCCGCCGCGGGTCTCGATCGCACTTCTGATCAACTTCCGGGCCTGCGCGGCTTTCTTAGGGGAACTCGCGTCGAAAGAGTATACGAAGATGTTTGTATCGAGAAAGAACCTACCGCTCATTCATCTCGTCCCGGCTGAAGCATCGCCCCGCCTGGATATGCTTCAGGCGTTTCATCAGAGAGTCGAACTCCTGCGGGCCCCCGCTCTGGGCTGTAAGTTGTTCCAGCCATTCGCGAAACATAGCATTGAGCGTCTTATGCCGGGATTTGGCCAACAGACGCGCTTGCTCAATCAGTTGCTCATCTGCGCTGAGAGTAATGTTTTTCATACGACTACAGTGTGCACTACACTCGTGCAGTTGGCAAGTCCCTGCTTGTGGCGAAGCTGCTTTACATTTGTGTCCCAGGCCGATGTGATCCATGGGAAAGGCTTGGGAAAGAACTCCATTCTCTAAATCACCAGCTAAGACGCACAGAATCATCGAGCCGTATTTTTGTATGTGCTCATAACCCGAAGGTCGTCAGTTCAAATCTGACCCCCGCAACCATGGCTCACTTAAGAAGGAAATCCTCTAAGCGCCCTTCTTGTTTATGGTTACGATGCTTCTGGCAACATGACGGCTGACGGAAGCGGTTATTCGTCCACCAACGATGCTGAATACCGATTGAATAGTGCAAGTGGTACCCCACTCGGCAATTATGCTCGCACATACGAGAAGAATCGGCACTCGGTCAAATGGGTCCTTCTTAGATGCCGGCGTACCAGGCATAGCCGCCTTCGGGAGCTGCGGATCCCAGACCTTTGCCGAAGCCTTTGAGGCTGTCGGTGACTGTCAGGCGGTTAATGAATTTCACGTTCTTATAACCGAGTTGGCGGGGAATCCGCATTCGAAGCGGCCCGCCAATGCCAACAGGAAGCTCACCGCCATTCAACGCATACGCGAGGAAGGTCTGCGGATGCAAAGCGTCGGCCATGTCGATACTTTCCCACCAATCAGGTTCGATCGAAAAATACACAACGTACTTGGCTTGAGGCCGAATCCCTACCAACTCTAGTACGTGCGAGAGAGGCGTCCCGGTCCACTCGGCTATGTACGACCAGCCTTCCTCACAAGCGAGTTGAGTAATCTGGCTGCGCACCGGGTAGCTCTTCAGTTGAGCAATCGAAAATGTGGAAGGCCGATCTACCAGACCATTCACCGACAGCCGCCAATCAGCGAATCTGTCCGCCTCCAGGCGCTTGAACTCTTCGCTCAGGGGTGCAATTTCGTTCGCAAACGGAACCCTGGAAATCTGGCTGCGGGGAAACTCGCGGGCCAGCGAGTGCCTTGTCAGCAATCTCTGCGAAGCATAGGTCAATGTCTCGCCTATGCCGTAAATTCCCCCGCGATCGGGCGGAACGAGTCCGTATTTCAGCGCCAGGTGTGCGGCTGCGCCAAGGCCGAACACGCCAGCCGTGGCCGCCAGTCCCGTAGAGATGAGTTTTCTGCGTGAGAAATCGCTCATATGTCCTCCCTCTCAGTACCAGCGCAGCCCGTAATCATCGCTCGTACCCTGCTCATGAATCCGGCAAGCAGAACCATCACGATGTGGACCGCCAGGAACAGCAGCAGAAATACGGCCACGAAGAAGTGAATGGTGCGCGCCGACTGTTCCCCGCCGAGCAGCGAGACTGTCCTCGGAAAGGCGGAAACAAAGCCAAGGGACATCGCCAAGCCTGACCAGATAACCAACGGAAATAGAATGAAAATTACAAATAGGTAGGTAAGACGTTGCAACACATTATAAGACCAGGCTTCTTTCGCGCTTGGCCGTGTGAATCGCAAATGATCCATGAGCGCCGTCGAGAAGACTCGCCATGAAAGGTCTCTTTTACTTGGAAGCAAATCCCTTCGCAAATGCCCGGTGACCAGGATAAAGATCGTGTACAGCAAGCCGGTCAATACCAGCACCCACGCGGCTTGGAAGTGGAGTGCCCGGCTCCAACCGTTCTGGTCCGGCAGCACATACTTGTACCCGGTCGGCACAAGTGCCCTCGAAGACGGGATCGGCAATTGAAACAACGGAGTCGTGACATCGCTGCCGGTTTCACCCCAATAGAAACGAGGGTGAGAGATCACTACTTCAGCTCCAGTGATGAGCAGCGCAATAAAGCAAAGGGTAGTGATCCAGTGAGTTACGCGGACAAGCACCGAGTGCCGTGCAATAACTCGGTTGGCGGTAGAGTCCAATGCAGAGCTTGGGACGGAAGCGATTTCACCCATCCGCGGATGGTATCACGCGTGAAGCAGCTTGCAAATATTGGCCTCCCTCTAGCGGGATGGTCCTGAGCCCTGTTTTCCGCAGCTATTTTGTTGCCGAGGCGGCTCGTCGAAGTAAGCGCACGAAAAAGCTGAAAAGACCCACCGCCAACCCCGCAACTTTAGGCGTCTACCCTGCCCACAACATCGGGAGACTGAACGGAAACAGTTCAAGTGTTCCGGAGACAATTCCTATGCGTCCGCCCCCCTCGATTTGTCGCTGAAACGATCCGAGCTTGAACTCTGATGAAGCGAGCAGCAATCTAGAAAACACTCACTTCCCGTTCAGGAATTGCTGCAAAAAGGCCACCAGCTTGATTACGGAATCGTTTGCGGCATTTTCGTTCCAGGCCATGGTGCCCATTCCGCCATTGGCGGCCGGGTCTGGGTAACTTAGTGTGGGCGCATTGCGGTTGAATCCATGGCTCGCGCCGGCGTACTCAACGGTGGTCACATCAAAATTGTACTTCTTGGCAAGCAAGCGTTTGAGCTCCGGAACGGCCTTCCCTTCCCCATAGGAATCTTCGCTTCCATAGAAGATAATCATGGGGGCATCCGTCAGTTTTCCGCCGCTTTCTTCCAGTTTTTTGATAAAGGGTTTGCATACCGGATAAAATGTGGCGAAGGCAGCAAAACCCTTCTCGTCTTCCATCCACGCTTTGCGGTTTGCTTCAAGGGCAGCGCGCAACGCGATTCCCCCACCCATTGAAAAGCCCATGATGGCAATACGCATGGAATCAATGACCGGCAGTCTTCGCAGTTCCTTCAAAGCTGCGAAGACCAGGGGCAGGAAAAACTCGGGCTTTGGACGGTCCAAAGCGGAGCTGTAAATGCCGGTCTTGAAATCCACTTCAAAAAGGGCAATCCCTGCACCAAGAATCGCCTCGCGGTAAAAGGTCCCTCGCGAATCGATTCCCGCGGTTCCGTGAACCAGGACAACCGCCGGACAAGGGCTTCGGCCGGTTTCCGGGAGGTATAGAGTTCCCGATACTTTGTACGGTTGGCTTGCATCGAGCGAAGAAAAGTCAATTTTCGTACCCGCGGGGGCGGCACCTATGCTCGGGGCGAGGAGAGCGGAGAGGATCACCAAAAGCCAAACGATTGCCTTGCCATCTATCATTGGGAGTTCCCTGTCCCTGCGCCCTGTTTTATTCGCAGTCGGCCCGCAGCCAGAATCTCGGTGAGTCAAAGCAAAGAGTTCGTGGGTTTATCACTTGGCATCACACCGCGCGTTGTTCCATTCGCTGCGTACTCAGCTCAAGCCAGCCAGAGAGGCCCTGTTTTGCAACCGGGCCTCCGGCGAGAGCGGCCCACCTATTGCTGGAAGATTGAAATGTTCGGTGCCTCATCGGTATTGCCGATGCAGGCGAACCTCGTCGAAGAAATAATCACGCAACTTGCGTCACCGTTCGAGCTGGTGACTAGCGCGGTACCGTACTCCGTCGAAGCCCAGCTATAGGTTGCGCTGATGGGTTGATTCAAATTCGCGGAACCCGGACCAGCGCTCGTGCCAGATCCACTGACATTGCCATTGCTTCCCAGGGTAACGACGCCAATGTTTCCGTTCGCACTTTCCTCCAGCAGCGCTATTTTGCCTTCCATGTAACTACCTGCAACGGCCGCGTCCGTGAAGGTGCTCTCGGTCTGTGCCTCAACCCAGCCCCATTCCGCGGCGCCGGACGACATTTCAACAGCGAGGTTGGTCCCGTAAAAGTAGAGATAACCTGTGCCACTTTTTGTTGCGACCGTGGCGCGGCCAGGATTACTGCTGTCGAAAGTCACATCCACCGTCCCGTTCCCGTTGCCGGTTTTGTAGGTGCCATCGTCGTCTTTGTAACTTTCGTTGATTGTGACGCTGCCGGCACCGCTTCCGGTTCCTTGAAATACCTGCGCGTAATAGCCGGACACTGTACCACCGCTGAAATCGTACCCTTGGCCGTAGAGGAC
Source organism: Candidatus Acidiferrales bacterium (assembly GCA_963842585.1). Classification (GTDB taxonomy): domain Bacteria; phylum Acidobacteriota; class Terriglobia; order Acidiferrales; family UBA7541; genus Acidiferrum. Next base: position 1,063,838 of record CAWJHG010000001.1, on the reverse strand, counting down.
AAACGGGCCGGTAAGGTTTGCGTTGGAGTACGAAGATTGCTGCTGTTTGCGCAATTCACCGGCCTCGGTGCCGCTTTGGGCAGTGGTGTTCAACATGAAGGCGCGGTTGGCATCAATGATGTAGACCACCCAATTTCTCGTAGTGCTCTTGGTTGGTGTGAAAGTGGCGGTGAAGCGACCCGTGGTCGGATCCGGGTTCGTGAGTGTTCCCGCACAAGTATCGCTCTGCACTGCGGCGGAACCATCGGCATAGTCTATATAACAGTTAGAGTAGCTTCCGCCCGAAGCACTCAGGCGGCCTACGCTTGCTACTGGGATTTGACTGCTGCCCTCACCACGGAAGACCCACACAAAGCTGTTGCCGTTGAATGTACTGGCGGTGAACGCGCTTTGCGTGGCCAGATAGCAATGTCCGGTGCCATGCTGACCAGACGGTGTTGCGCCCGCGTCACCCGTTTCAACTCTTCGGAATTCCTGAGCTGTTGGTCCCGCGAGATTGCTAATCGCGATGGCCCACTGGTTTGTGACCGTGTCCGCAGTAGTGCTGAGCACGCCGTTGTTGTCGGCACCAACCGAGTAGGTGCCTGTCAGCGTGCCGGACAAAGCGCCGGTTGTGAAGTCAGTGCCATTGGTATCCCATACGCCACTCGTGATGTTGCCTTTGCCATCGGCCACGATGCTCGAAACATTGGCCCAGCGAGATTGGTCACTGTCTTTGAAGCCTTCCGCCAGGCACACGTAGGTCCCGGAAAGGTAGCTATTGTGCGCGCCGGCGCCAACCACGGTGATGGTCAAGCTCGCGGACGTCGCCTCATTGTGGGTTGGAGTTGCGGAGTCTGACACCTGCACGGTAAAGCTCTCGGTGACGGCATCTGCTGCGACCGTACCGATGATCTGGCCTCCCGCGTTCAGCGTCAATCCGTCTGGAAGGATTCCGGTGAGTGGGGCGGTGTCCCAAGTATAAGGGGGGACGCCGCCTGAAGCTGCCAATGTCGCGAGCGGCGCGCTCGTCGTGTACGCGGTGCCGATTATGGCGTTGGGTAGCTGGGAAGAACTCGTGGTAACGGCCAGGGGTTGGGCCGGGTTGATGGTTACCGTATACGCCTCGCTACCGTTCTGCTTGGGATTGCTGGAGTCCGTCACTTCGATCGTGAACGCCACGTTTGCCTGCGCCGTGGTGGGTGTCCCGCTAACCGTTGCTGTCGTACCGTTGTAGGTGAGGGTCAAGCCGGCGGGAAGAGTTCCGGCACTAACGTTCCAGGTGTACGGGCTCAGGCCGTTGCTGACCGTCAGCGTCTGGCTGTATGCCGTTCCGACACTTCCACCTGGCAATGAGGTGGGTGTGATCGTTGGTGCGGGCTGTAGATTGGTCACAATACTGAGTACCTTCGTACCTGTCTGGGGGGGAGTGCTGTGATCGGTCACAAGCACGGTGAAGGAGGCCGTGCCGTTCGGACCCGTGGGCGTACCGGTAATCACGCCGGCTGTGCTCATGGTTAGACCGGCAGGCAAATTACCCGAACTGATACTAAACACAAGGGCGCCCAATCCTCCGGTGGCCGAAATCGTCTGATTGTAGACCGAACCTTCCACTCCCGCAGGCAGTGTCGTTGTGGTGACCGATGGCGGGGCGGGGAGATTCACGGCAATGCTCAGGGCTTGCGTTGTCGACTGCATGGGATTACTCGAGTCCGTAACTTTGACGGTGAAATTCGATGTGGCCATCGGACCGAGCGGTGTGCCAGAAATCAAACCAGAATTACTCAGCGTCAAACCTGGTGGCAAGGAGCCGGCGCTTGTAGTGAACGTCAACGGGGCAAGTCCGGATGCAGCAATCTGTTGGCTGTAGGCTGCGCCCTCGACTCCTGCCGGCAGTGATGCCGTGGTGATTGTCGGCGGCGCTGGTAAATTGACGACGAGGGTCAATGCCTGCGTAGCAGACTGAGGAGCCACGGTGCTCGCATCGATTATCTTGATCGTGAAATTCGAAGTTCCATTGGGACCCGTTGCCGTCCCACTGATCGTTCCGGAAGAGCTCAGCGCCAGCCCAGGAGGAAGTGCCCCCACGCTAACGGAAAATGATACCGTTCCTGCGCCGCCGGTTTTGGCAATGACCTGATTATAGGCGGTGCCCTCGGTAACCGCCGGAAGCGTCGCCGTTGTAATCGACGGCATGGCGGTGACAGTGACCGTCACGGTAGCCGTCTTGCTCTTATTCTTCACCGCAGTCGCCGTAATGACGGCCGTGCCGGTCGCTCCATTGGCGGTATAGGTAACCGAGGTCGTGGTGGCGTTGGTGAGTGCTCCGGGCCCGCTGGTCAAAGCCCAGGCGACACCCGCATTGTCAGATCCGTGTTCGACCGTGGCCGTGATCGTAAAGCTCTGCCCCAGGTCCACAGCTTGAGTTGCCCCCGTGGACAAAGTAATTGCGATGTTCCCGTTGCCGGAGGAACAACCTGCGGCGAATACGATCAGGACGGCGATTAGGAGGGCTGCCTCGCAGAAGCGTCCGAATACACCTATACCCCTCAATCGACTGGCAATATTCATGGTGGCGATCCTTAATGGGACTCGCGAGCCTGCAGGATAGGAGCGAGAATCGCAGCGGAAAGCCGCGAGCCTAATGGTTGCCGGATCTTCCGGCTGGAGTTATACTCCGCTGTTACAGTGCAGTGCTTCCGCCCACCGAGCAAGTGTCTCGACGGGAATCATCGGGCCAGTTCATGCCACTGCCACACTCCGATCCCGGAAGAGCAGAAAAGACGGATAGGGGAACCCGCCTAGACTCTTGGAAAGAAGTCGCCGCCTACCTCGGCCGAGGTGAGCGAACCGTCAAGCGTTGGGAAAGAGAGCGCGGGCTGCCCGCATATCGTGTGCCCGGCGGCGGGAGGGCATGTGTTTACTCCTACACGGCCGAACTGGATCGATGGCTCGGTTCAGATAAGGCCCACGGCCTGGACAACGACCCTAACAACGGAAAGAAGCCGGAGACGACCAGAAGTACCCGCACGACTGACCCCTCTCTCAAGGATCCTCCTCAAACGAGTACGTCCACCCCCCTTGCAGCAATGGGCAGGTGGCATAATCGCGTTTTCCCTAGACTCGTGTTCGGGTGCGCGTTGCTCGTCTTTATGGTTGGAACGATAAGCTATGTACACTACCTGCGAACGGGGGAGGTGCAGCTGCCTGCCGCATTGCACTCGCTGTTCATGGAGAGTTCGCAAAAGTCAGCGCTCACCGATCCCGACCGTGCACCGGACTCGGAAAAGAGCTTGGCCCACGATCTTTACCTGAAAGGGCGGTACGAATGGAATCAGCGGACTCCGGATAGCCTGAACCGAGCCCTTGATTACTTTACCCAGGCCATTGTGCATGATCCGGCCAATGCCCGGGCTTACGCGGGCTTGGCGGACACCTACATTCTGCTACGCGAGTACACGACCATGCCAGAAAGCGAGGCTTACGCGCGCGCTCTTGCCGCGGCCAAGAAGGCTGTCGAACTGGATGATTCCCTCTCCGAAGCACATCGGGCCTTGGCCTTCGCGGAAACAAACGGCAACTGGGATTTTGTCAGGGGAGAAAAAGAGTTCCATCGCGCCATTCAATTGAACCCCACCGACCCGCTGGTCCGCCTGTGGTTCGCGAATGCCTTCGCGTTTCCTGGCCGGCTTCAAGAATCTCTCGAGGAAGTGAACAAAGCACAGGAACTGGATCCGTCCTCCCATGCCATCCTTGCCGACAAGGGCATGTTGCTGTTTAAGGCCGGGAAGAAGGAAGAAGGCATCGACCTGCTCAGGGAAGTGGAACGTACCGACCCGGAATTCCGCTCACCCCACTTTTACCTTATGCTCATCAGTTTCTGGGTACGTGACTATCCAAGTTACTTGCTGGAGGGCGAAAAAACCGCTGAAACCGTGAATGATGCGGTACAGAAAGACATCATCGCGGCAGCACGAGCCGGATATCTGCGGGACGGGGAGCGCGGCTTGCTGCGAGATTTGTACGCCGCGCAAGCGAAGTTCTACTCTCAGGGGAAACTTGCGGGAATGATGCTGGCAAGAACCTGCCTTCGGATGGGAAAAGAAGAGGAAGCGCTGCAACTGATGGAAGAAGATTACGCGCGTCACAACGTAATTTTCCTCTGGTGTTTATCGGATCCTGACCTGCTGAGCCTGAAAGACGAGCCAAGGTACCAGGAACTGCGGAGGAAGATCAATCTTCCGCCGGTGCCGCAGGACGGCTCGCCGAAGATTCTGACGGAAACTGACAAAACCAGCTTCCCCGCCTCATTCCGACATCTCTCCCCGGATTGAGACACCCACGGCAAGTCGCTTCGTGTATCCATCTTCGGGGAATTGCCATCATGGCGAGGGGCAGAGTCTCGAGGCGCAGACCTTACTCGAACAATCCTCGAGCGGCTGCATTTGAGGCGGAAGCAGGAGTCGGTTTTGCGGGGACACCATTTTGATGACGGTAGGCTATTTGCCAGGCGCGCAGACCCACGACTGCCAGAAAAACGAAAAAGGCATACAGAACAGCAGTCAGATAGAGATGCTTATAGACGAAAACCCACGTGTAAATAACGTCCACGACGATCCATAACCACCAATTGGCAAGATGCTTCCTGGTGGACCAAAACTGCGCCACAAGGCTGAAGCTAGTGAGCGAGGCATCGATGTGGGGTAACGCCGCATCCGTGAAATGCGCCATTAGCGTCCCAAGTACCGCGCTACCTGCCGCTCCCACGACAATGCCCGCCGTGAGACCGGACCATCCGAGGTGTTCTACTCTCACGGTGCCCTCCGCTCTGATGCCCTGCTGCCAGTGCCACCATCCGTATATGGCAAATGCACCAAAGACGAACTGCAGCAGCATGTCGGAGTACAGTTTTTCGCGATGAAAGACGAGCGCATACAAGAGGCAGGCAATAAGAAGGACCGGCCAGGAGGACAACTTGCGTTGCGTGGTCAGCCAGACACCGAGGGCGCTGGCGATTACGGCAGCGATTTCAAGGGGGGACATCATTTGCCAGTTTCTCTCAGCGCCATTGGCGCGGCCACCGCGGAATGGGCTGAAGAGTCGCGCAACTCAGAACTTGGATGCAATTCAGACCAAACCTGTAGACCGCGGATGAGTCTCTTCCCGGAATCGCTGGAAAACCAGCGGGCATGTCCGAGGAAGTATCCGACGTAGGCTAAATCAGTTTTTTCTTCGGATTTCAGCACGCGAATAAAATAATCGGCTTCCGAGAGAGCAAATTCGGCGTGCACCAGGGGCAGCAGGGCAGGCAGAGCTGCCGCTTCCTCGCGCAATAAAGGTTGTATTTCTTCGTAGCCCTTCAGGAACGCTTCGATCTGTCCCCAGTGGAACGGATCGCCGGAGGGGTCGTGGATCCGCAACCACTCCACGCTGCGCTCCACAGCAGTGGCAATATCGTGAATCGCGTTGCTTCGGTTTGCCAGGCCGAAGTCAAAAATGTCGGTTACCTCCGCTTCCGGCGAAGCATCGCTCCAGAGAAGATTGGAAGAGTGGAAGTCGTTGTGCGTCCATAGCGGCCGAAACACACTCAGGTGCCGAAGCAACCTCTCCTGCAGCGGTTCGAAGGTTTCCCGCGCCTCACCGATCCAATCCCGCTTCGAAAGATAACTGTGTAGTGCAGGGCGTTCCTCGGCGTAGCTCTCGAGTTGGGGCCAGGGATTCGCGTCAGCGAAAACTCGGAAGCTGGTTACGAGTGCGGCGGGGCCCCGCGAGGGCGCATCGTAACCAGCAGACGCGACATGCAGAGCTCCGAGAGCCTTCCCTGCATTGTGGGCGTGGCCAACGCTCTGATACGGTGTCCACGACTGTGCCTCTTCATAGACGTCCAACCCTTCCCCGCAGGGATGGACTTCATACGTCCATTTGCCCGTGGTGATCACGGTATCGCCGAGCACATCAGCGAGCGGCGGCTTCACTAACGGAGTGCGACCGGCGAGGTATTCGAGCAAACCATGCTCCTCTCGCAGAGAGTTCTTGTCGCGAACCGAGCCGTGATGCCGTTTGACAAAAACTCTGCCGTGAAGCGTTTCTACAACACTGGCTGCTGAAAACGGCCGCGGGCTGTAGGACACCAGGCGGACAGCTCGCTCCGCCTGCGGGAAGCGCCGCAATAGCTGATTCACCTCCTCCAGCTTGAGCACCGGCCAGTCTGGTTCCACCAGCTGCCCGTCCAGACCGTGCGCTCTCACTTCCTCACGTCGCATTGCCGCTCGTTTTTCCTTCCCTCGAATTCAAATTCCGGGGCGCGATTACCTGAAGTTGTATTGCATATCCAATCGGACCGTTGTGGGAGCGCCAAGATGCAGGAACGTGTCACCGTAGCTTGCGCCGGTGTCTTTCCAGTAGCGTTTGTTCAGAACGTTTTCTGCCATCAGGCGAAAGGTCACTTTGCTCCATTCTCCGCCTGGCGTGTAACGGGCGCCGAGATTGAGCAGATTGTAGCCCGGCACGCTGACGGAATCATCCCGTGTGGCATACTTCGCGCTGGTGTAACTCCAACCCGGCAACAGGTGCAGCCCGCCAAGATGCGGAACATCGAGGTCCGCAAACCAGGACGTCCGGAAACGAGGGACGTCGATGACCTGTTGATTGTCAAACGCGGGCGTCCCGGTACCCGAAGAGATGGCGCTTAAGAAAGTGGCGCTCCCGGTGAGCCGCAGCCACTTGTTGGCCTTTCCTTGTGCGCTCAGTTCCAGACCGCTGTTTGTCTCATGTCCCTCGGAAACGAAATCGATATCGCCCTGGCTGTCCAGCACCTTGGGATAAAAAAACGGCGCGCGCATGCGAAATAAAGCCGCAGTCAGCAGAATGCGGTTCCCGGGCTGATATTTAGCGCCTGCTTCAACCTGGCGCGTGAAGAAGGGGGGGAGAAAGGCATTCGGGTTTACGGTGGCCCAAAAGGGCGCCTGAATCCCCAAAGAAAGGGCGACGCTGTAACTCCCATAGAGCAGTACATCCTGTATGGGACGCCAGGAAATCGAATATTGCGGAAGCCAGACGCTCTTATCCGTTCGGATGAGCGTCAAGGCGGTGCCTTCCGCGTTGAGATTCGAAAAGTTGTCATCGTGAAGAGTGTCGTATTGCCCGCTGACGGTCAGTTCCACACGCGCGGGCAGATGCACATGGTCCGAAACCAGGAGCGCGTACTGGTGGGTATCTTCCGCGAGCAGCACCGGGCCCGGAGTGGGCGGATCGGCTGGTGGCGCGGGGGGGAAATACTGTTCCGGCTGGTAAATATTTTCCGTTCCCACGTACGTGTAGGTGACCCCGGTGTCCGCAGGGACAGCGGGATTGGTCAGCGCTTGGTTCACGCTGCGCCGTTGCAAGCTCGCTCCGATGGCCACGTCGTTTAGGACTGGCCCAGTCTTCACCCGCCCCTGCAAAACGGCCTCGAATTGATCGTTTACCCGTAACTCCCCGGGGCTTCGGTAGTCGTACACGTCATAGTCACCAGTCGGGCTGAAGAAATACGGAGGCGTGTTGCCGCTCGCGCAGGAAGGGGCGTAATAACAACCGTAGGGCCATGCAATATAGTCGTCCAGCAGTGCATGGCTGTAGTCCGCGGCAAGGAAGAACCGCCAAATGTCCGAAACACTGTGATCCAGACGGAGGCTGGTATTGAAGTCATTATAGACATTCGGCTTAGCCCACGGCTGATAGCCGAGCATCACATCGGGAGAAACATCCACCGGAACAGTGGTTCCGCCGAGAAGTTGATAACCCCCTACAGATCGCTGTACAAGATGCTGGTATTCGAAATCACCTTTCAGGTACGTACTTGGATTGATCTTCCAATCTGCCGCGAGGGCCCCGAACTCTCGCGTGCCATCTGCGCCATGCACGTAGGAATGAATGCTCTCGCCGGCGAGGTTGGTACGAATGCCGAACTGCTGCTGCGCCCCTAGAAAACCGCCAAAATCGACACCGGCATAAAAGGAGCCGCGCTGGTCGGTGGCGACATTCACGGTGCGAACCCCCGCGGGACGCTTGGTCACATAGTTCACCAGCCCTCCTCCGGAAGCCACCCCCACCTCGTCTGAATCCACGCCATGCAAAAACTCAACTGTTTCTTTGTTTTCGAGAGCAACGATCTGTTCTCCGGCACTGGTCAACCCGTTGATCTTGAATCCGGAACCAAGATCCAGGGTGTACCCGCGGATCATATAATCTCCATACCAGCCGACGGGCGCGTAGTCTTCTCCGACCGAAGCGTCATTCTGTGCGACTTCCGTGAGCAGGCGCGACTGCTGGTCGTCCATAACGCCACGCGTCACCGCTAGAGCGGCCAGGGGCAAATCCTGAATCGGTTGATTGGTGAGGTTACCGAGCGAAAAAGAGCTGGGCTTGTATTCATCCGCCGGCGCGGCATTTACGACGACCACCTTGTGTGCTGATTCCAGGGAAAGTTTAACCGGCAAATTGTACGTTGTCCCGACAACGACGTTTACCTTGTTCAGTCGAAACACCTCGAAGCCGTTGGCCGAGACTTCCACACTGTACGCGCCCGCAGATAGGTTTTGCAATTGAAACTGGCCGGAACTACCTGTGGTGGTCGTCCAGGTCTGGCGGCTGGCCTCGTCCGTGACCCGCACCGCAGCATTGACCACTACGCCCCCGCTTGGGTCGCTGACCACCCCAGAAATTGCCCCTTTCGCCGGCGGCCCTTGGGCGAGCACCTTTTGCGGACTCTTAACTGCAATCCACAAGACGAGGAGCGCAAGAAAAATGTGACCGGAGCGCATAAAGCTGTTCTCTCCCAGTATAAAGAACAAAGGGAATTTGTGAATGAACGGAGAGCGAGGCAGATGGACGACTGCATTGTCACTCTCGAACCGTCCATCCTTCCCGGTCGCCCGGAGTCTTGTGATGCCCCTCACTTGTGGCGATCGGGCGATTTCCCGTCGCGTCGAACCGCGCTGAAAAGGATGGGGTTAGCACTGGTTTCGTTACAAGAACGGCACAGCTGGCCTTCCCCGGTCATAAAACACCTTCTCCCCTGCCCCATACTACTGATTACACGGGTATTACCCCAGGGCCCGCAACTTCTTCCTTCTGCCTGGGTTTCTTCCACTGCGGGTGCCCAGTCAAGATTCAAGCGCTCGAAAGTCAGGCAGGAAAGTTTCCGCGCAGGTCAGTACAAGGGGACTGAACTATGATTCGCTTCGAAAAAATTGCAACGCTGCTCTTACTGGTTGGTCTTGCCAGTTTGGCGATGGTTCCCATCTCGCCAGCGCAAGTCGCCGTAGGTATCTCGATTCACATTGGGCCCCCGATTTTGCCAGTCTATGCCCAACCGGTCTGCCCTGCCCCGGGTTACATCTGGACGCCTGGCTATTGGGCGTATGGGCCCGGCGGGTATTTCTGGGTGCCGGGAACCTGGGTGATGGCTCCGACGCCGGGCTACCTCTGGACTCCTGGCTATTGGGGCTGGGGTGGCGGCGGATACCTCTGGCACGCTGGATACTGGGGTCCCCACGTGGGCTTCTATGGGGGCATCAATTACGGGTTCGGCTACGGCGGGGTTGGGTTCGTCGGCGGCGCCTGGCATGGCGGAGTCTTCGCCTACAATACGGCGGTGACGAATGTGAACACCACAGTCATTCACAACACCTATGTGAATAACACGGTAGTAAACAACACGACGGTGAACAACAACGTCAGCTTTAATGGCGGCACCGGCGGCACAACCGCGCAGCCGACCGCAGCGGAACAGACCGCCGCGAACGAGCATCACATTCAACCGACGGCTGAGCAGACGCAACATGAGCAAGCGGCAAGCAGCAATCACAGCCTGTTGGCTTCGGTCAACCACGGGCAACCGGCCGTGGCCGCAACGACGAAACCAGGCGTGTTCAAGGGCGAAGGGGTCACGGCAGCGCGCCCGGCAAACGCGAGCGCCAACGGGAATGGCAACCATCCGACTGCAACAAGCGCGTCGCAAATGGATCGGCCGCCGAGTGCGCGGACCAATGGCACAAACCCTGCGGCACAAAATTCGCCGAACCGACCGAGTACCGCGCCGCAGGCCCAAACTGCACCTGCGAGCACCAGCCAGTCAAATACAAAGCAGACCAACACGGCCAAAGCGAACACTTCCAGCACAAACAATAATCATCCCAGTTCATCGAAACCTGCAAAGCAAACGCATGAGAGCAAACCCCCTGAACACGAGTCGCACAAGGGCGGAGGCCGAGGGCGTTAAACAATCTGCAAGTCTCGATCGAGACGGAAGGCCAGGATTCGCATCCTGGCCTTTTTTTTTGTTCGCATGCACGCGCGAGGATTTTGTCCTGCGCAAGCGGCGCTCCATTGGAGCGCCGCACCATTCTTGTGATAGAAAGGCGATATGCTCAAACCCTGGTTCGGCGAGTTCATGGGCACCCTGGTTCTCATCCTGCTCGGCAACGGCGTGGTGGCCGGCGTACTGCTGAAGAAGTCCAAGTCCGAAAACTCCGGCTGGATGGCCATCACCGCCGGCTGGGCATTCGCCGTGATGTGCGGCGTGTTTACTGCTATTGCGTGCGGCAGCCCGGAGGCGCACTTGAATCCCGCAGTGACGCTGGCGATCGCCGTTAAAACCGGCGATTACTCGCGCTTGTTCCCCTTTTTCGCGGCACAGATATTCGGCGCCGCCGCTGGCGCTACCCTGGTTTGGATTCATTATCTGCCTCACTGGCGGGAAACAGCAGAACCAGCGACGAAGCTGGCCGTTTTTAGCACTTCACCCGCCATTCGCAATTCAGTGACAAATTTCGTGAGTGAGGTCATCGGCACTTTCATCCTGGTGTTCGTTGCCAGTGCCATTTTCTCCAAAGCCGTCGCGACTGCCGGGTCTGTCGCCGCACTCGGACCGTTCCTCGTGGGCAGCCTGGTCTGGGGCATCGGGCTTTCGCTCGGCGGCACCACCGGTTACGCCATCAATCCTGCACGCGACCTCGGCCCACGCATCGCGCACGCAATCCTGCCCATCAACGGCAAGGGAGGTTCCGATTGGGGCTACAGCTATATTCCTGTTTTCGGTCCGCTTGTCGGCGGTGCTCTCGCCGGCTTGCTGGTCAAATTCCTTGCGCTTTAAGGAGCGATCATGCCTGCCTATCTAGGTGCGCTCGACCAGGGCACCACCAGTACACGCTTCATCGTCTTTGATCGTGGTGGCCGCGTCGTCGCGCAGGCCCAGGAGGAGCACGAACAGATCTATGCTTCACCGGGCTGGGTCGAGCACGATCCCAACGAGATTTGGCGTCGCACGCAGGACGTGATTGGCCGGGCCATGGAACAGAAGATACTCCGGCCAAAGGACCTTGCGGCGATCGGCATCACCAATCAGCGTGAGACCGTCATCCTGTGGAACAGGACGACCGGCAGGCCTTTGTGTAACGCCATCGTCTGGCAGGATACACGCGTCGAAGGGATGGTGGCGGATTTTGCCAAGCAGGGCGGCATCGATCGTTTCCGCGCGAAAACGGGCTTGCCGCTTTCCACCTATTTCAGTGCACTGAAGATCCGCTGGGTCCTCGAGAATATCCGCGACGCGCGCGAGCAGGCCAAAGCCGGGGAAATCCTATGCGGTACGGTCGATACCTACCTTCTTTGGCACCTGACCGGCGGGCCGAACGGCGGCGTGCACCGTACCGATGTAACTAACGCTAGTCGCACCCAGCTGCTGAACTTGGACACGCTCAACTGGGATCCAGAAATCCTGGCCACATTTGATATTCCGGCAGACATCCTACCCCGCGTCAGTTCGAGCAGCGAGATCTACGGCGAAGCCAAATTGGAGCCCATCGCCGGGGTGCAGATTGCCGGAATTCTCGGCGATCAGCAAGCGGCGCTGTTCGGGCAAACTTGCTTCCAGCCGGGGGAAGCCAAAAATACCTACGGGACGGGATGCTTTCTTTTGATGAATACCGGCGAACGCGCCGTGGCATCCACATGCGGTCTGCTCACCACTGTCGGCTACAAACTGGGCACTAGGAAAGCCATCTATGCGCTTGAAGGCAGCATTGCCATTACCGGAGCCCTAGTCCAATGGCTACGCGACAATATTGGGCTCATTCAAAAAAGTGCAGAAATTGAGGATTTGGCTCGCTCCGTCAAGGATAATGGCGGAGTCTACTTCGTTCCGGCGTTTTCCGGCCTGTATGCGCCATACTGGCGCAGTGATGCACGCGGCGTCGTTGTCGGGCTGACGCGCTTTGCCAACAAGGGCCATCTGGCGCGTGCCGTACTGGAAGCCACGGCCTACCAAACGCGCGATGTCCTGGAGGCCATGGAAAAAGACTCTGAAATTCACCTGTTTTCTCTGCGCACCGACGGCGGCATGGTTGGCAACGATTTCCTGATGCAATTCCAGGCCGACCTATTGAACATTCCGGTGCTAAGGCCCGTCATCAAGGAGACCACCGCGCTTGGCGCCGCCTATGTCGCCGGATTAGGGGTTGGGTACTATTCCGATCTTCACGATTTGCGCCAGAACTGGGCCGTCGATCAAACCTGGGAACCACACATGGATGAAACGCAGCGCGATCGCTATTACCAGAAATGGAAGAAAGCTGTCCGTCGTTCCTTCGACTGGGTCGATTAGGCGGACGTCTGGGTACTCTCGGAGCCTTGATTTGCATTCCTTTGGCGGAGACAACTATGACCAGGAAAGTGAAATGGGGCATTCTCAGTACGGCCTCGATCGCGCAACGTCGTGTGCTCCCAGCCATGCTGAACTGCGAGCAAGCCGAAGTTGCCGCCATCGCCTCCCGTTCGATCGACAAGGCGAAGACCGTCGCTGCCAAGTTCTCCATTCCGAAAATGTACGGCTCTTACGAAGAACTATTCTCCGATCCTGAAATCGAAGCCATCTATAATCCCCTGCCCAATCATTTGCATGTGGAATGGTCCATACGGGCCGCCAGCCGCGGCAAACACGTTCTCTGCGAAAAGCCGTTGAGTCGCAGTGTAGCCGAGGCGCGACGCCTGCTCCGGGCGCGGGATGAGTACCGCGTCAAAATTGGAGAGGCATTCATGGTTCGCACTCATCCCCAATGGTTGCGAACGGAAGAACTGGTCCAGTCCGGACGGATTGGAAAGCTGCGCTCAGCAATAGGCTATTTCAGCTATTTCAATGTCGATCCGGACAATACCCGCAACGTTCTGGGCTATGCCGGCGGCGCGCTCATGGATATCGGCTGTTACCCCATCAAGACTTCCCGCTTCGTTTTTGGGGAGGAACCCGTGCGTGTCATCGGCCGCCTGGAGCACGACCCCAGCTTCAAGACGGACCGGCTCAGTTCTGCCATCCTCGAATTCCCCGGGGGGCAGTCGATCTTTACGGTGTCCTCACAGGCTGTCTACTACCAGAAAATGCAATTTATCGGCACGACCGGTCGAATTGACGTGGAAATTCCGTTTAATGCACCGACCGACAAGCCCGCGCGCATCTTTATCGACGATGGCAAGGATCTCTATGACGGTGGCAGTGCGATCGTGGAGTCCTTTCCCGTCTGCAACCAATTCACCATCCAGGCGGATCTGTTTTCCGCCGCCATCCGCGAGGACGGCGAAGTTCCCAATCCACTTGAGGATTCTATCTGCAACGCGGCCGTCATCGAAGCTTTGTTCCGCTCCGCGGAATCCGGAGCCTGGGAAACCCCAGAAGGCTTGTAGGCTCGCCGGTCAAAACAAGAAAGGCGCTCCAATCCATCCAGAGCGCCACTCTCTGACCGACTCAAACAGACTTTTCGGGGTGGATTCAGCTAGTCGTAATATTCCTGGCCCAGGTGAGTGATGAGGTCCTCGCCTCGCATCCAGCGCAATGTATTCTTCAACTTCATCAGCTGAATGAACAGATCGTGCTCGGGATAGAGCTTCGGGGCGGTCATCGGCGACTTGAAGTAAAAGCTTAGCCACTCCTGAATGCCTCGCATTCCCGCCCGTTGCGCCAAATCCAGGAACAGCACCAGGTCCAGCACAATCGGAGCGGCCAGGATCGAGTCGCGGCACAAGAAGTCCACCTTGATCTGCATCGGATAGCCTAACCATCCGAAGATGTCGATGTTATCCCAGCCTTCCTTGTTGTCACCGCGTGGCGGGTAGTAATTAATGCGCACCTTGTGATGAATGGTCTTGTACAACTCCGGATACAGGTGCGGCTGCAAGATAAATTCCAGGGCGCCGAGTTTGGATTCTTCCTTGGTCTTGAATGATCCGGGGTCTTCGAGTACTTCTCCGTCGCGATTTCCCAGAATATTCGTGGAGAACCAGCCGTTCAGCCCGAGCATACGCGCCTTGAAAGCCGGAGCAAGCACGGTCTTCAGGAGCGTCTGGCCGGTCTTGAAGTCCTTTCCACCGATCGGAACTCCATGCTTCAGAGCAAGTTCCTGCATCGCGGGAATGTCCACCGAAAGATTCGGTGCACCATTGCCGTATGCGATTCCGCTGGTAATCGCGGCCCAGGCATAGAGCATCGAGGGGGCGATCGCGGGATGGTTCTTCTTCATCGCTTGTTCAAACTTCTCGGCCGTGCTGTGGACTTCATGGGGCTTCAGAAAGACTTCCGTCGAACCGCACCACAGCATCACCAGCCGAGAGCAGTGGTGCTTCTTCCTGAATCTGGCGATGTCGCGTTTTATTTGCAGGGCGATATCGTACTTGGTCTTGCCTTTCTTAACGTGAGTGCCATTGAGCATTTTTACGTACTGGTGGTCAAACGCCGCGCGCATCGGTTTGATCTTCGACAGGAACGATTTCACTGCCGCCAGATGGTGGGGGTCGAGCACCCCCGCATTCGCTGCTGCTTCATACGCGCTATCTGGAAATATGTCCCATCCCCCAAAAACCACGTCTTCGAGTCTTGCCAGCGGGACAAAATCCTTGATCTTAGGTGAACGTCCGTCCGTCCGCTTTCCCAGGCGAATGGTGCCCAACTGGGTCAAGGATCCGACAGGCACCGCCTTCTTCTTGCGGACCAACTCTACCCCCGCCATGAATGTGGTCGCGACAGCGCCCATTCCCGGCAACAACACTCCAAGTTTTCCCTTTGGCGGAGCAATACTGTTTGGCTTGTCCATGAAATTCCTCAGCGTTTCAATTGGTGGAACTACACAGGGCACAGCTGTTGATTGCGGATGCTGTAGCCCAAACAGTTAATTTTGGAGGAAGTGCAACCGATATGCAAACGAAAACCACACCCACCCGAGAACCGGCTTGCCATTTTGGCTTTATTTTGAGCCCTTCACCGGCCCCGCCATTTCGAGTTCGACGTTGACCACGGGCTGCACTTTCAACAGCCAGTTACTGGGATCTTTGACTCCCCACTGCAGATAGGGAATGTCGAACTTTGCCGTGCCCGTCCAGCGCTCGGCCGCCAGTTCCGCGTGCACCGCCGCTACCAGTTCATGTTCTTGCCCGTGCAGTAACAGCACCCCGTGCACCTTTATATCTGATGCCCCACTCCGCGACACCTTGCCCTCGATTTGGCGTGGCCGAAAAACGGCGTCCGGGTACTTCCCGGTCTCCAGGATCTCCTTGTGCATTCGTTCATCACGGGAACTGTTTCCCGAATCGCCGCTGGTCGCGAACACGACCACTTCTCCGCCGGCCTTTCCGTTCTCGGGATCAAAATGCACATTGCCGCTCTTCGGCGCGAATGTGCCATGAACTGTGTGCAGCGTTGTATCCACCGTGTACTGTACCTTGCTTACGGCCGTATCCAATTCCAGTACAACTTCCTGGACCGACGGCGCAGCCGCCTGCGGCCCGGGCGCCGCGGCACCAGCATTCAGAAAGGCAGCTATGGCGAAGATTCCGGTTGCTGCACTCAGCATCGACTTCCCGTTTGTCGCCCGCATCTTCTGCTCCCTCTCTCTCATCCCGCCAGCCACTGCCAGCCGAGTTGCGCACCGGCGAACGCCACCTCTGCCGGTGTAGCTTGTCCCACATGGATCGCGAGAAATCGCGCGAACAGTTTGGGATTGCTGCGCATCGTGCGGAGGACCTGGTGGCGCATCCCCGCGTTTTGCCCGAATTGGACCATCAACCTACCCATCCACTTCGGCCGGCGTGCCAGTTTCCGGTGCACCCGCGCGTAGTTCCGTAGATCGTCACGTTCCATTGCGTCTGCCAGCGCGACCGCCTGGCGAAACGCCAACCGCAATCCGTCCCCGGTGATCGCGTCCACTCCGCCCGAAGCGTCGCCGACCAGCACCACGTTCCCACGGCACACTTGCGCAAGCGACTGCATCACAGTGATCGCACCGCGCTCGCGGCTGCACATCTCCGCCCCGATCAGTCGTTCGCTCAGCTCCGGCGTGGCCTGGAGCATGCTCTCAAAGCTGGCATCGGCCGCGGTCTCCCCCATCGAAACAATGCAAACTTCATCACCCGATATTGGCGTAACGTAGGCCTGCGAGCGACTGCTCCAGTAGATCTCCATAAATTCCGTCCAGGGGCGCACCCGATAGTGCCGCCGGCTGGCCACGCGCTGACTGGAATGGACTGCGGCATCCAGTGCCAACCATCGACGCACCCGTGAATTACTCCCGTCCGCCCCAATGACCCACTTGGCCCCCACCGTCCCGGTGGGCAGATGCACTCCTTCAGGGGCAATACCGATGACCGGGGTCCTCCAGAGCAGTTTCACGCCGCATTTCTCGGCATGTTGGATCATTGCTTCATGCAACAACGTCCGCCGAACTCCAATCCCCCACCCCTCTGGGAAATCGGCAGCCACTCGGGTTTGCCCTTCATTGAATTGAATCCCGCGAAAGCGATAGCACGCCCCCGCCGTCAGCTCGACCCCTAAATCTCGGAGGGCTGTCTGAGTTTCCGGCATCATGCCTTCGCCGCACGCCTTGTCGATTGGGGGCTCGGCGCCATCGGCTACAATCACAGAGAGGCCCTTCTGTCGCGCGGCAATTGCTGCAGCGAGTCCCGCAGGCCCTCCTCCCACAATAAATACGTCTAGCGACCCCGTTCGAATAGCCACTCTCTTCGCCTTTCTCGCTTGCCCCCATTTTCTGAGGTTAAGATCTAGCTGTTCACCGCGCGCTTCGCCAGCCCGAGCGCTTCGGTCCAAAACGAAGCCGAGGTGTCGGCAAGCTCGACCACGTCTCGAATCGACTGAACAAATTCATTCAGCTGCTCTTGACTCACAACCAGAGGCGGCGCGGCCTTCAGCACCATGAAGTTGTTACCGCAAATCTGGGTTAGGATATTCTTCTCGCGGAACATCCGCATTACGATCACCTGCCCAAACATGGCGGGGTGGATGCGATGGAAGGTCTCGTAGAATGCGCGCAAGACCAGTTTTTCAGGCGCCCTAAATTCGATACCGCTCAACAGGCCGAGCCCCCGCACTTCCCTCACAATTTCGAATTGCTTCAGCGCTTGCTGCAGTTGCTCTCGGAATTTCATGCCCAGACGTCTGGCCTGTGGCCCCAAATTCTCGCGCTCCAGCACCTCCAAAGTGGCTAGGCCTGCCCTCATTGACAAGCCGTTCTCGCTGAATGTGGAAGTGTGCACGATAGATCGTTTCGAGAAGAATAGACGGAACGGTAGACCTTGTCGGTCATCAGGACCGCGCTGACCGGCATCACCCCCCCGCTCAAAGCTTTCGCCAGGATGACAACATCTGGCTCAAGGCCGGACTGGTGCCCCGCCAGGAACGTCCCAGTACGGTACATTCCCGTCTGCACTTCATCCAGGATGAACAACGTCCCATGAGCCCGGCAGAGTTCCTGCGCCGCCTGCAGATAGCCTTCGGGCGGGACCCGCATCCCGGCTTCGGCTTGCACCGGTTCAACAATAAACACCGCACACCGGTCAGTGGCCAGCGTTTTCTCGAGTGCCGCAATGTCGGCAAAGGGCACACCTATGGTGTCCGCGAGCAAAGGCCCGAATCCATCACGCCAGAACGCGTCATTCATCAATGACAGCGCCCCCGCGGTCAGTCCGTGGAAGCTGTTTTTGGCATAGACGATTGCTGCCCGCCCGGTCGTTGCCCGAGCAAAATTGATGGCCGCTTCCACGCCTTCGCTGCCGCTGCTGCCGAAATAGACCTTTCGTAATCCTCCCCCGGCAAGTCGGCAAAGTCGTTCTGCCAATTCTCCCGCTCGTGCGGGCACAGGGCTCTGCAGCATCGCCGGGCCACTCCTGTCCAGTTCCTCTTTCAGTGCCTCCACGATGTAAGGATGATTGTGTCCGGTGTTATGCACGCAGTATCCGGAGAGGTAATCCAAAATGCGGTGCCCGCTCTTGGTAAACAACTCACAGCCGGAACAGCGCTCGTAAGCCACATTCATGTCCAGCAGATTAAGCAGCGCAACCCACTGCGGGTTGACGAATTCTTGGCAAGCCCAGCCGCCCATGGACTCTGCATCAAATGTCGCGGCCTTTGTCGCCATATCCGTTAATGGATGCCCATCCTCTCTCTTGAGATGCCTCTCACCCCAGGCACTGGTGAAGTCTTATCGGCGACCTGACGCCGGGAGGCTCACTGGAAATCCCGGACCACGATTGTATCGTTTCTGCCGGGCCACAGGCCATTCATCCATAACTGCACCTTATTTTCATATGCACTTCTATTAATTTGACTGATTCCCTTTTCTATCCCACTCTAGTACTTTGGTTGCAAGTAGTGGTGTGGTCAGGCTTTTCTGCCGTGCGGCCAAGGCACCCTGTCCAATGTGCGATCAATGTCCTGAGGAGTTTTATTGTGACCGACAGTTCTCTGAAGCCCCGCAGTTCTGCTCTCACCGATGGCGCTCACCGCGCTCCGGCCCGTGCCATGCTCCGCGCTGTCGGGCTCAAAGATGAAGACTTCACAAAGCCGCTGATCGGCATCGCCAACACCTGGATTGAAATCGGCCCGTGCAACTACCATCTTCGCGAGTTGGCGCTGCACGTACGCGACGGGATCAAGGCAGCTGGTGGCACCCCGTTGGAATTCAACACCGTTTCGATATCTGACGGCATTACCATGGGCACGGAAGGCATGCGCACCTCTCTGATCAGCCGAGAAGTCATTGCCGACTCCATTGAACTTGTGGCTCGTGGCAATCTCCTCGATGGGCTAATCGTCCTGGTTGGCTGCGACAAGACTATTCCTGGCGGCGCCATGGCGCTGGCCCGTTTGAATATTCCCGGACTGATTCTCTATGGCGGCTCGATCGCGCCCGGGCAGTACGAGGGCCACTCCGTCACCATTCAGGATGTCTTTGAAGCCGTCGGCGCGCATGCCCGCGGCAAAATCAGCGATGCGCAACTTAAGGAAATTGAGTGTTCCGCCTGCCCGGGCGCCGGCGCCTGCGGTGGGCAATTCACCGCCAACACCATGGCGCTGGTCTGCGAATTCCTTGGTCTTGCTCCCATGGGGATCTCGAGCGTTCCGGCCACAAACGAAGGGAAGGCCCATGCCGGTGAGCTTGCTGGCAGATTGACGCTCAAGCTGCTGAAGAATAATCTTCTGCCCTCAGAAATCATCACCAAAGATGCGATTGAAAACGCGATCGCAGGTGTCGCCGCGACCGGCGGTTCCACCAATGCGGTTTTGCACCTGCTGGCCATTGCGCGTGAAGCTGGGATCGCTCTTTCGATTGACGATTTTGATCGTGTCAGCTCGCAAACGCCGATTCTGGCGGACCTGAAACCGGGAGGGAGCTTTGTCGCAACCGACCTTTATGCAGCAGGCGGCACTGCACTCGTCGCAAAGCGCATGCTTGAAGCGGGACTTCTCCACGGAGACTGCATCACCGTCACCGGCCGAACACTCGCCGAAGAAGCAGCCGACGCAAAAGAAAAAACGGGCCAGGAAGTCGTCCGTAGCAAAAGCAATCCGCTCAAACCAACGGGCGGCTTAGTGATCCTGAAGGGCAATCTCGCTCCCGAGGGCTGCGTCGTGAAAGTGGCGGGACACAACACACTGAACTTCCGCGGCCCCGCCCGCGTCTTCGACTGCGAGGAAGCGGCTTTCGCGGACGTGGAAAACGGCAGAATCAAGGCCGGAGACGTCGTCGTGATCCGTTACGAAGGACCTCGAGGCGGCCCGGGAATGCGCGAGATGCTTGCAGTTACCGCGGCTCTGGTCGGTGCAGGACTCGGTGACAGCGTTGCACTGTTGACGGACGGCCGCTTCTCCGGCGCTACGCATGGCTTGATGGCCGGGCACGTCGCGCCAGAAGCCGCTATGGGCGGACCGATCGCCGCAATCCGTGATGGCGATACCATCGAATTCGATTTGCCGAAGCGCATTCTCAGCGTGGAAATTACCGAGGCCGAGCTTCACAAGCGCCTCTCGTCATGGAGGGCACCCAAACCCCGATACACACATGGTGTAATGGCCAAATACGCCTTGCTGGTCTCCTCCTCCTCGCTTGGCGCCATCACTACCGTTCCTGCGAGTTTCTCTTCCGGCCCGGCGCCGGTTTCCACGGGGAGAACTTTATGAAGCTCACCGGTGCACAGATCCTCTGCGAAACTCTCGAACACCTTGGCGTGCGAGATATCTTTGGTTATCCCGGCGGCGCCATTCTTCCGGTGTATGACGCCATTGGGAAATCCAAGCTTCACCACGTCCTGGTTCGGCACGAGCAGGGGGCCACGCACATGGCCGATGGCTATGCACGGGCCAGTGGCGGTATCGGAGTAGCGATGGCCACCTCCGGCCCCGGCGCGACCAACATGGTTACCGGAATCGCCACCGCCATGCTCGATTCTTCGCCGGTGGTCTGTATCACCGGCCAGGTGGGCAGCAAGCTCCTTGGCTCCGATGCCTTCCAGGAAGTCGATATCACCGGCATCACCATGCCGATTACAAAGCATAATGTCGTTGTTTCCAAGGTCGAGGACATTGCTCGTACGGTGCGCGAAGCATTCATCATCGCCAACTCCGGTCGGCCCGGTCCGGTTCTCGTCGACATCACCAAGGACGCGCAACAGGCTACGACAGAATTTGACTGGGAGACGTGCGGCCCCAAGCTTCCCACCAAGCGCATCCGAAATAATCATAATCAGGAAGAATTTGATCGCGCGGTCGAGCTTCTGAATTCGGCCAAGCGTCCCATCCTCTTAGCGGGCCGCGGCATCATGCTTTCCGGTGCCATGGGCACGTTTGCACAGTTCGTGCGTACGAGTAATATTCCCGTGGCCATGACTCTTCTCGGGATTGGCTGCTTCCCCGCGACCGACCCGATGAACCTCGGGATGATGGGCATGCACGGCGAAGCATGGGTCAACACGGCCATTCAGGAGGCCGATCTTTTGATCGCCGTGGGCATGCGGTTTGACGACCGTGTGACCGGTGACCTGCGCACCTATGCACGCAACGCACGAAAAATTCACATCGAAGTGGATCGCGCCGAGATCAACAAGAACGTGAAGGTGGACGCGGCAATCATTGGCGATGCCGGAGAAACCCTGGCCAGCCTTCTTCCACACATTCATGAGCGCGATCACAGCGCCTGGCTCGCCCATATCAAGGAACTCAAGGGCGATTCCGCCGTCCGCGACATCCAATCCCTGCCCGACAGTGGCCACCTTTACGCAGCTCACGTCATCAACGATCTGTGGAAGGTAACCAAGGGCGGCGCCATTGTCGTTAGCGACGTCGGCCAACACCAGATGTGGGAGGCGCAGTATTATCACCACGACAAACCCCGCACGCTGCTGACTTCGGGGGGCCTCGGCACCATGGGCTTTGCCCTGCCCGCGGCGATCGGCGCAAAATTCGCGCGTCCCGACGCCGAGGTCTGGGTGGTTGTCGGTGACGGCGGCTTTCAGATGACCATGTGCGAGCTTGCCACGGTGGTTCAGGAGAAAATTAAGATCAACATCGCCATCATCAACAACGGGTATCTGGGCATGGTCCGTCAGTGGCAAGAGTTCTTCTACGACAAGCGCTATGTTGCCACGCCCCTGGTTGCCCCTGATTTTGCAGCGCTGGCCAATGCTTTCGGCATTCGCGGCGAGCGTGTCACCAGCCGCAAGGAAGTGGTTCCCATGATCGAATCAGCGCGCAATTCCGATCAGGCGGTTCTGCTCGACTTCCGCGTTGAGCAGGAGGACTCGGTCTATCCCATGGTGCCGGCGGGGGCCTCGCTCCACGAAATGATCCGGCGCCCTAACAATCCTTTGGTAGAAACCGCCACGGAGCCGTAATCTCGAATAATGGAGCGGCCGGTCTTTCGACCGGCTCCTGGGTTGCAGTTGCAAATTGAGGAGCTTATGCAGACCATCGTCGCTTATGTCGAAAACAAGCCCGGCGTACTGAACCGCGTTGCATCGCTGACGCGCCGTCTGGCCATCAATATCGATTCCCTCACCGTAGGCCCGACGGAAAACGAGGAGATCGCACGGATGACCATTTGCGCTCACACCGACGAGAACGGTGCCCGCCGGCTGGAGGCCAGCCTTGAAAAGCTCGTCGATGTACTGGTGGCCGAAAACATTTCCGACCGTTCCATGCTTGAACGCGACCTGGCGCTCATCAAGGTTGCCGCCGACCAGCAGAACCGGCCCCATCTCATGGAATTGATCAAGGTATTTCGCGGCCGCGTTGTGGACGTCGCCCCGGAATCCCTGATCGTCGAAGTATCCGGCACCGTCGATAAAATCGACGGCCTGCTCGAGGTGCTTCGCCCATTCGGGGTCCTCGAAATGGCTCGCACGGGCCGCATCGCCATGACCCGTGGCGGCGACCTGCTGCGACCGCCGACCGCGTCCGGAGCAAAGAACAACGATTCGACACCCGCTGCAACCTAGGTAGAACTTTGCCGCTGCAGGTGGCGGAATAAGGGGTCCCCCCATGCGGCGGATGTCCAATCCAGAGTTATCCGATTTTGATCGCACCGCGGTCCACGAAAGGAACAATCAAACGAAATGGCAAATCTCTATTACGACAAAGACGCAGACCTGGCTATAGTCCAGGCGAAAAAGGTCGCAATTATCGGTTATGGCTCGCAAGGTCACGCACACGCCCTGAATCTCCGCGACTCCGGCGTCTCCGTAGTTGTCGGCCTACCCGCGGGCAGCGCTTCCCGAGCCAAGGCCGAAAAGGACGGCTTGACGGTAAAGACTCCTGCGGAAGCCGCAGCTTGGGCAGACGTGATCATGATTCTGGCCCCGGACACGCGCCAGCCTAAGCTTTACAAAGAGTCGATTGAGCCGCATCTCACTCCCGGCAAGACACTCATGTTCGCTCACGGCTTCAACATTCGCTTCGGCGCTATTCAGCCGCCGAAGGATGTGGACGTCAGCATGATCGCGCCCAAGGCCCCCGGCCACCGTGTCCGCGAAGTCTTCACCGAGGGTGCCGGCACTCCCGCGCTCCTCGCCGTCCATCAGGACGCCTCCGGCAAGGCCAAAGCTCTGGCTCTCGCTTATGCCAAGGGACTCGGTACTACGCGCGCTGGGGTGCTTGAGACCACCTTTACCGAAGAGACAGAAACCGATCTGTTCGGCGAGCAGGCGGTGCTCTGTGGCGGTGTCAGCGAACTCATTAAAGCCGGTTTCGAAACACTGGTTAACGCGGGATATCAACCGGAGGTCGCCTACTTCGAGTGCCTGCACGAGCTGAAGCTCATCGTCGATCTCATCTATCGGGGTGGCCTTAGCTACATGCGCTACTCGGTCAGCGACACTGCCGAGCACGGCGACTATCATGCGGGCCCGCGCATCGTGACAAAAGAAACTCGCGAAGCAATGAACAGGCTGTTGGCGGAGATCCGTGACGGCAGCTTCGCAAAAGCCTGGATCGAGGAAAACGAAAAGGGCTGCCCGAACTTCCTGGCGAAGCGCAAATCAGAGCAGCAACACAGTATTGAACAATTGGGTCCCAGGCTGCGCGCCATGATGCCCTTCCTAAACCCGATCGTGGCTCCGGGAGTCGCAGAGTCCGCCGCATCCGCGAAAAAGTAGGTCTCCTGATTCCTCTGGGGCGCGGTTTGTTCTACCACGCCCCTCTTCTTATAGTTGATTTACCCCCGCTGGATGTAAATAATTGCGCATGCCCACTGGTTCCAAAGCAGGCAACCAAGTGATCCACATTGCCGAGCGCATCGAGAAGCTCAGCATCAAACGTCAGGAAATCATTCGACCGATCCTCGAACACCCCCGGGACTATGTTCTGTTGAGCATTCGCGCGCTTGCCAAGCGTCTTCACACCGACCCTGCCACCATGGTCAGAATTGTTCACGGCCTTGGCTTTGACAGCTACAAACAGTTTCAGCACCAGCTTCATGAGCTTTCTCTTGCGTTCGCCACCTCGCTCGACACCATGCCGCAAGACGGCCCTAGCGGGTCCTCCGATTCACCCGCGCGCAACTCCCTATTCTGCGATCTCAAGAACCTGCAAGCGCTCAAGAACTCCCTCGATCCGAAACGACTTGCACCTCTGGCACGGCGCATCTACTCGGCGCGACGCATTCTCATTCTGGGCAGCGATCTTGCGGCGATTTCTGCCAACTACCTCGGCTACCACCTCGCGCTTCTCGGTCTTCCGGTTTTCGTGGCCACCTCCGCCGGTGGCATGATTCACAGTGTTCGTCCACTCACCAATAAAGACCTCGTCTTCGCCATCACCTTTCGTCGTGGACTTCGCCAGACTGTTGAGGCTGCAGAACAAGCGACGGTGCGAGGAGCGTATTGCGTGGGTATAGCCGATACGTATGTTTCCCCCCTGGCGCGCGTGTGCCAGGAGATTTTTCTAGCATCCGTTGATTCGGTCTATTTTGGGGCTTCCTATGCTGCCCCCATCTCGCTTATCAATGCCATGCTCACGGCCGTCGGTGAATTCCGCCGGCCCCGTACCGTGGAAATCGTGCGCGAACTCGACGAGGAACAGCGCCGGGGCTCCCGCTGGTACAATCCGTGAACCATCCTCGTGCCCGATCACTGCTTTTCTTTTCCGCCCTGTGCCTCTTTGCTTCTGGCCCGACAGTTCGGGCACAGACGAAGGCGCCCGGAAATGCCGCCATTGTCCCGGGTCCAAGGCCTGTCGATGTTCCTGCAGAATGGAAACAATTGGTCGGCGTTTACCGGCTCGAGGGTGCCAAGGAACCGGTTATTGTCCTTGAGCGCAATCGACATCTGTATTTACGGCGGTCCTCGGAAGATGAGCAAGAAATCGTTGAACAGGACGGCTTTTTATTTCTCGAGGGAGTTGATGGACGAAGATACGGCTACAAGCTCTGGAGCGATGCAGCGAGAATTCAGCATTTCTCCCACTGGAACGAAGTATATTCGCGTGATGATGCCGGCTCTGATCCAACTCATTTCTATCACCTCGTTCCTTCTCTACCCGTGGACCAACTTCGCGCCGCCGCTCTCGCTCTGAAGCCTCCCACGGAGTCAGGTTCCTTCCGCAACCCCGAACTCGTCGAAGTCGCGACTCTCGATCCCGCATTCCACCTCGACATCCGTTACGCCCATTCCAATAATTTTCTTTCCACCCCCATGTATACCCAAGCCCGCGCATTCCTCCAGAAACCAGCGGCGGAGGCTCTTCTGCGGGTTCTCCGCAAGCTCGAACCGCTGGGGTACGGACTGCTTCTCCACGACGCCTACCGGCCCTGGTACGTCACCAAGATCTTCTGGGATGCCACTCCACCGGAAGGCCACAACTTCGTCGCTGACCCGCAAAAGGGCTCTCGGCACAATCGAGGCTGCGCCGTCGATCTCACCCTTTACGACTTGGCCACTGGTCAGCCCATTCAAATGCCCGGTCTTTACGACGAAATGTCGCCGCGATCGTTCCCGACTTTTCCTGGAGGAACTTCGCTGCAACGGTGGCATCGCGACCTGTTGCGCCGGGCCATGGAAAACGAGGGCTTTTCGGTGAATGAAGACGAATGGTGGCACTACGACTATAAAGACTGGAAACTCTACCCTATTCTGAACGTTCCGTTCGAGGACTTGCACAATCAATCATCGCACCGCTAGGTTCGACGGTTAACGCGGCAACCCACCGAGATGGGGCAAGTTTGGATTTTTCTTCGCGTTCCTGTCGGGGCCGTACATCTCCTCGACCCTCACCGAGTTGGCGTGCCTCGGCCCCAGGAAAAAAGTGTCGCAATCCGGGCACCAGTGTGGCCGCAAATTCAAAAGCCGGCAGACCACCTTAACCGGTAACCCAGCACGCTTCACCCGGTAAGCTTCCGCGCTCTTGCACACCGGGCAATTACGATCCTTGCTGATCCGCCGGAACATCATAAATGCACTCCTCGAATCATTATTTTCCTAGGTACCCAGAAAGGTCACGCGCGCGTATACGCAGGTTTGCCAGTTGCGTTTCGGACCCATGGACCGATGGCTTAATGGGTCCGCCAGCCGGATGCCGGGCCAATGGCGGCAGAGAAGATGAAGCCGCCGCCACTGCAAATTGCAACGGCAATGCCAAACGTCGATTCATTCTCCCCCCTTAAAGGCAGGTGTACGTTGGTTACAACCACTCTCGCTCTGGGGCTGGGGCGGACTGTATCTTACGACGTTTTCAATCGTAAAAACAGGTACACGCAGCCTTCCTGACGTCCCGAACTCCCCTCCAACCCTGCTAGTACTAGGCGCCGTTGTTTCACCAACTGTTCGCCCACTCGAGGCTGTCTGCAGGATCACCCGGGACCTTCCGAAGCTCCCCTTTTGCTCGGCTCTCCTGGTCGTGCTGTCCGTTGCAACGTGCTGCCCGTAAACCGCCCCCTTCGACGAATCGGGCGACAATTCCCACCTTTGCCTATGTGCCGGTGGCGTCATCTCCTATCCGACCACCTTCCAACCGGACCATCTGCTATCCCTCGGCGCAGCAGGATCCCCGTCAGCATCCTCAACTCTTCTCTTCCAATCCGGAGCCCCGCATAACGGAGAGCGTCGGCGCTCCTGGCTCGGCGGTCTTCTCTCGCAAAGCCGGCCAAGCAGATCGTTCCACCTTCCTCTTCCATGATCCGCCGCCCTTTGGAGAAGAACAGGCCGTCGGCCGAGAGGTCTCGCTCAACCCTGACAATCCGCCCCGTCCGGAATCGACTGACGTCAGAGGCAAACCCGGAGTCCATGGTAGGTCACATTCGTCATCGTTTTGCATTATCATTTCTCGATGCCTTCCAAGCTCTCCTCACCCCTGCTGCGTTTGGGCACTTCGTCGTTCACCGCCGAGGGCTGGGAGAGGTCGTTCTATCCGGCGGGCACGCAATCGCGTGACTTTCTCTCCTATTACGCAACTCAATTTGACACCCTCGAAGTCGACGCCACTTTCTACCGGATTCCTGCCGTGTCCACCGTCAAAGGATGGTATGCCAAAACACCACCCGAGTTCCTTTTCACCCTCAAAGCACCCCAGGAAATCACCCACGAGCGGGTTCTCGTGGATGCCGATTCGGTCATGAACGAATTTCTCCGCGCCACCGATCCACTTGGTGAAAAGCGCGCCGCAATCCTCCTGCAATTTCCATACTTCAACAAAAAAGCGTTCTCCGGTCCGGCCGATTTCCTGCAAAGGCTGAAGCCATTTCTCGAAGGCCTCCCTGCGGAGCCGCGCTTCGCATTGGAGATTCGCAATAAGTACTGGCTCGGCCCGGCGCTCCACGACCTCCTAAGGAAGCACAATCTCGCTCTCACCCTCATTGATCATCCATGGATGCCACGCCCGCAGGAGTGGTTCAACAAGCTCGATCCGATCACCACGGACTTTACCTACATCCGCTGGCTGGGCGACCGCAAAGGGATAGAGGAAATGACGAAGACCTGGGATAAGACGGTCATCGATCGAGCACGCGACCTTCAGGAATGGGTCGAGGCCTGCCGTAATTTCCTGAAGCGCAAAATCCGGGTTTTCGCTTTCGCAAACAATCACTATGGCGGCTACGCCCCGGACACCCTGCGTTTATTTGAAAATCTGATGGAAAAACCGTAGGCTAAGGCGGCTGATATCGCCACTCATCGACAATCCTCTTCAATTCTGCTCAACCTAAATTCGTTTTCCCGAGCTCCGCGACGCGCCGCTCGTAGATCATCTCGCACAGGCCCTTCTTGTTATAAAACCGGAAAACGATTTTATGTCCTGCTTCTATTTTCGCCCGCGACTTGAGAACTGTTCCGTCCAGTTCCACCCAATTGCCGTTCACCAGATACTCGCCTTCCCGTCCCTGCAGTTCAAACTTTCCGTCACCTTTCAGATTGAGCGGCGCCGCCTTACAGGGCACCGTCTTGCTTGCGACGCGGGCTTCTACGCAAACGTATTCGCCGGCAAGTCCAGCCGATTGTCCTGCCAGCTTCCCCGCCCCCGCCGTCAGGCACAAAGCGACTCCCGCCAATCGGAGCACCTTTCGAAGACTTCCGGAAGTCAGCATATCCGCCTCCCCACCTTCGGACTCAGTCGGGCTTTGAACGGCCCCGAACGCTGAAAGAAAAGCAACTGAGCGGCCAGCCATCGTCGAGCCCAAAACTCTGACAATACACAAGTTAACCACGTAGGACGGAGCGCCGCGGAAGGCCGGAAGGAACGACGGTTCACTCTTTGCCCTCGGCCTGGAACTCTTTTGCCGTACTACACGCCAAGTACCAGAAGAGGGAGAGTACCGGATGGTCAGGACTACTTCGTACTCGGCTCGAGGGGTAACTCTGCAACGGCCGCTCCATCTTTTCGTGGGTCCGAAGCTCCGAAATTCACGCCCGTGGCAAAGTCCCTCATGACCGCCTGGCCTCCGCCCATCGCCGAAGAGAAGTTGCCCATCACCTGGATTTTGTGGCCTTTTGCCGTTAACTCGTCGCGGACCTTCTGTGAAATCCGATTTTCCATTTGCACATCGCAGCCTTCGAAAGTCCGTTTCGTGAACCGGGCCCCCTCGAGCGCTGCCTGAATGTTCATTTTGTAGTCCACCAGGTTGGCAACAAATTGGGCGTGCGCTTGGGACTGGTTCCAACCACCCATAATGCCGAAGGCTATGCGCGTACCGCCCTTCTGCGCGAACGCTGGGATAATGGTATGCAACGGCCGTTTTCTTCCTGCCAGCGCATTGGGGGAAGCTGCGTCCAGATTGAACAGCGCACCGCGATTTTGCAGCGCGAAGCCAGTCCCTCGCGCAACGATTCCAGACCCAAACTCGCTGTAATTGCTCTGGATGAGTGAAACCATGTTCCCCTCGCGGTCGACGACCGTCAGGTAGGTCGTGTCGCCCGCTCCCGGCAATGTTCCGGTGGCCACCTCACAGTTGGCGTGGTCCGGGTCAATCAGTTTGGCGCGTTCGACTGCCCGGTCTTTGGAGAGCAGTGTTTTCACAGGTAATTCCACCCCGTGGGGATCACCGATAAATTTCACCAGATCCGCATAGGATAATTTCTTGGCTTCGATCATCGCGTGCAACGCTTTGGTTGAGTTAAATCCATACTCCTTTTGCCCCAGCGGGAACGTCTCCATGATGTTGAGCATCAGCAGCGCCGCGAGCCCCTGCCCGTTCGGCGGCAATTCATACACCGTCCAGTCGCGGTAGGTCGTCGAGAGTGGTTCAACCCATTCCGCGGAATATTCCGCCAGGTCCGGCGCAGCCATCGTCCCTCCGTGGCGATTGACCGTTTCGAGCACGCGCTTGGCAATCTCTCCCTTGTAATACGCGTCCCGTCCGTGGTCCGCGATCTGTTGCAAGGACCATGCCAGGTCCGGATTACGGAACAGTTCGCCGGTTCTTGGTGCATGGTCGTTCGGAAGGTACACTTTCGTTGCTTCGTCGTCCCCGCGAAGGTAGTCAACGGTCCCCGCCCAATACATGGCCACCCATTCCGTCACCGGGTATCCGCTCTTGGCGGTCTGAATGGCCGCCAACAGATCCTCGGAGAGTTTCTTCCGGCCGAACTTGTCGGCCAACTTCTGCCAACCGTCCACCGTCCCCGGCACGGTAATTGAGTTCGCCCCTGCTTGCGGCATCTCACGCAAACCCTGCTTGTGCAACGCATCAATCGTCAGTGCTTTCGGTGCCCAACCGCTGGCGTTCAATCCGTAAAGCTTGTTTGCTTTTGCGTCGTACACGATGGCGAACAGGTCTCCGCCAATGCCATTCATCATGGGCGAAACGACGCCCATCATGGCGTTCGTGGCGATGGCCGCATCCACCGCGTTGCCGCCAGCCTCGAGGATGCGCACCCCCGCTTGCGCCGCCAGCGGCGATTCAGCGGCCACAATTCCGTTCTGCGAAACCACCATGGACCTGGCCTGCGATCGATCCTGAGCTTCTGTCATCCCCGCTCCCATCAGGCACGCAAACAGCAGCAATGCCCCGCTTCTGACAAATGAAATTCTTCCCACCGGATGATTCTCCCTTCGAACAAGGCGGACGGTCCGTTCCTTTCGGAACTGGTTCGAGCCATCGCACTCTAACGCAGGCCCCCACTCCCGGCAAGCCGCCTGCGGTTCAACGTTACATGGCAGTCTTGCGGTGCCGCTTCAGGGGCAAGACTCCTGAGCGTACCGCTTTTTCTAGCGAATCAACTCGGCCGACCAACCTTTACCCCCATTCAAATCTACACTTTTTTGCTCGCCCCGCTCTCTTGCGTCCACCGGCAGCTAGTGCGACCCTAATCCCGTTCGGTCCCCCTGACGGAACGAACTTGGTAACGACGAGAGTCGCTACCACCGGCGACGGTTGAGGGAAGGACTCGGGCGCGGAATCCCTCAACCGTCGCACAGGTTTTCTGCCTTTTCTGTGCCGCCCGTGCGACCGCTTTCCAGCCGATGCCAACTCGGCGCAATTCTCTCCCCCAATCTCGTTGGTCTGACAGGCTTCTTCCGATAGAATGCTCACGTGCCCGACTTAATTCCTTCCATCCCCAAAGCACCCGCGGCGGAGCAACTTCGTGCCCGCCTGGATTCCCTGCTCGTTGCGCGAAACTCCGACCCGTTTGGGATTCTCGGTCCTCACCCACTTGAATCTCCCGAGGGGCGCCGCTGGGCGGTGCGTTTTTTTCAGCCGCGCGCGGCCGAGGCGCAGCTTCTGCTGCGCGGTCAGCCTTCCGAGACGCTGCCCCATGAGGGCGCCCCCGAGCCCCTTCCCATGCGCAAGCTCCGTCCGGAAGGTTTTTTCGAGGTGGTCCTGCCGGGCACGAGCGAGAATGCTCCAGCTCCTTCGAGCTATCGCATTCGTTTCCAGACCGAATACGGCGAAGGGCATGAGAGCTACGACCCTTACGCCTTCCCATTTCATCTTACGGAATTCGATCTTTACCTGATGGGCGAAGGCCGCCACTACGACGCCTATGAAAAGCTCGGCGCACATCTGAAAACTGTCGATGGAATCACCGGGGTTCACTTTGCCGTCTGGGCACCCAATGCCCGGAGGGTCAGCGTTGTTGGAGATTTTAATCGCTGGGATGGCCGAGTTCATCCCATGCGTTTTCGTGGTTCCTCCGGTATCTGGGAGTTATTCCTGCCAGAACTCGGGGAAGGCACGGTCTACAAATTTGAAATTGTAGGTCATAACGACCAGGTTCTTCCCCTGAAGGCTGACCCCTATGGCTTCTCGGCAGAATTGCGCCCGAACAACGGTTCGGTGGTAGCCCGAATTGACAAACACCATTGGGGCGACTCCGACTGGCTGACCGAGCGGGCACGGAAGAACTGGTTCGAGTCTCCGATCAGCGTCTACGAAGTGCACCTCGGTTCCTGGCGGCGCGTACCTGAAGAGCATAATCGCTGGCTCAGTTATCGCGAGCTCGGCGATCAATTGATTCCCTATGTCAAGGATCTTGGCTATACCCACATCGAGCTTCTTCCCATCATGGAGCATCCCTATGATGGGTCGTGGGGCTACCAGACGCTGGGCTACTTCGCCGCTACCAGTCGCTTCGGCACGCCTACCGACTTCATGGAATTCATCGACCGTTGCCATCAAGCCGGCCTGGGTGTTTTTCTGGATTGGACCCCGGCACACTTTCCCCGTGATGCCCACGGGCTGGCCTTTTTCGATGGCACTCATCTTTACGAGCACGAGGATCCCCGCCAGGGTTCGCATCCAGACTGGGGCACGCTGGTTTACAACTACGGCCGCAACGAGGTGCAGAACTACCTGATCTCCAACGCCCTTTTCTGGCTGGACAAGTACCACATCGACGGACTGCGCGTGGACGCCGTCGCTTCCATGCTCTACCTCGATTATTCCCGCAAGCAGGGTGAATGGATCGCCAACAGGTACGGCGGCCGCGAAAATCTGGATGCCATCGATTTCTTCAAACGTCTCAACGAAGTCGCTTACCAGCGTTTTCCCGGAATCCTCACCATCGCCGAAGAATCCACTGCCTGGCCGAGCGTCTCACGCCCCACTTATCTCGGCGGCCTGGGCTTTAGCTTCAAATGGAACATGGGGTGGATGAATGACACGCTGAGCTATTTTTCAAAGAACCCCATCTACCGGCGTTACGAGCACAACAAACTTACTTTCTCCCTGCTCTACGCCTTCACGGAAAATTTCATGCTGCCCTTCTCCCACGACGAGGTCGTCCACAGCAAAAGCTCGCTGCTCCATAAAATGCCGGGGGACATGTGGCAGCAGTTCGCCAACCTCCGGCTGTTGTTCGCCTACCAGTACGCGCACCCGGGCAAGAAACTGCTCTTCATGGGACAAGAGATCGCGCAACGCCGTGAATGGAGCGAGGCGCGCAGCCTCGATTGGAATCTTCTCGAATACGATTCGCACCGCGGTGTACAGCGTCTGACCAGGGATCTCAACAGGCTTCTCGCTTCGGAGCCTGCTCTGCACCAGGTGGATTTTGATTGGCAGGGTTTTGAATGGCTGGATGCCAACGACTCGGACAACAGCGTTTACTCTTTTATTCGCCGCGGCAAAAACCCGGACGATTTGCTCCTCATTGTGCTGAATGCCACTCCGGTCGTCCGCTATGGTTACCGGATCGGTGTCCCGCGTTCCGGTCACTACGAAGAGGTGCTCAACACCGACGCTGCCGTGTATGGCGGCTCGAATGTCGGCAACCTCGGCGGGATGCATTCGGCAGAACACGCCTGGATGGGCAGGCGCGATTCCCTCGCCCTGACCCTACCCCCGCTCGCCGCCGTCTTTCTCAAGTGGCGACAGACCTGATCGTAGGTCACTTCAGGTAGATTTTCGCCACCTGCCCGACAATTTTGTCAGGCTTCGAATTGTCGGAATCGAGATTGGTCATCACGATGACCGTCAAATGGTCGTCCAAGAATCGAGCGATGCTCATCGTAAAGCCCTGCCAAGCTCCGTCATGCGCAACGATGTGCCGACCGTTCGCGGTCTCCACGTCCCAGCCGAAGCCGTACGGGTAGGTCTTTCCGTCGTTGAGCTTCACGGGCGTCCACATCTCCATGTAGCTTGACGGCATGATCAGCTTCCCGGCATAGAGCGCCGCGTCCCACTTCGCCAAATCCAGCACGCTCGTGTACAACGCCCCATCCGCCGTGGTGTTCAGCGAAGGGGACACCCATTCCTGGTTCTTCCACTCGCCTTTCACTAACCGGTACCCACTGCTGCGGTGCGGCACAATGTCCGCTTCACTGATGATCCGGGTCGATGTCATCCCCAACGGTCTAAAGATCCGCTCCTGCAGGAAATCTCCATAAAATTCCCCCGTCACCCGGTGGATGACGATTCCGAGAAGCACATAGCCCGTATTGCTGTAACTCCATTTCTCTCCGGGAGAAAAATCCATGGGCATCTTCAGAAAGGCCTGGATCAACTCTTCCTCGGTGTAATCTTTTCGGAAATCGATCACTCCTTTCCCCATCGTGCCTTCCTCGCCGCCGTAATCCGCTATCCCCGAGGTGTGCGTGAGCAGGTTCCGCACCGTGACTTCCCTCCAGGCGGTCGGCGACTCCGGTATAAACTTCGTTAACTTGTCGTCCAGCCCGATCTTTCCCTGTTCGACAAGCATCATGACGGCCATCGATGTGAACTGCTTGCCCACCGAGCCGGTCTGGAAAATCGTTTCCGGCGTCACCGGAACATCCAGTTCTAAACTCGCCAGGCCATATCCGGTTGCTTTCACGATCTTCCCGTCACGGCACACCGCCAAGCTTAGCCCGGGAATTTTCTGCGCGATTCTCAGCCCTTCGACCACGGCATCTACTTGCGTCGATACGTCATCGCCCTTGCTTCCTCGGGCGCTGTTCCCCATGACAGAGAGAGCCAAAACTGCAATCGCAACCTGCGCAACGTTCCGCACGGCAACTCCTTGACGATTCTGTGTCCCGAGTCGTATTTCAAGCTCCCTAGCGCCCCGGCCGGTAAAGGAGGCCGATCACGATTCCGGTTACCAACCATTCGAGGAAATAGGCTGCGGACTGTTGCAGTGCGAGGGTCAGGCCGATATTCAGGTTTACATAGTTATGCACCACAAAAGCACAGATGGCAAAAGCCCCGATCAAAGCGCCGAAGCGCGCACCCTCGACCACCCCAGACCCACCCCGGTAGAACAGCGCATAAAGCGCTGCCAGTACCACCATGGAAAGGAACATGGCGACCATTCCGCCCGGCAGATGACTCATCTGGCCTTCCTTGGACCGGTATACGGCCGGGAATTTGAGGAACTCATTGCGAAGCGAGGGGAGGACGCTAAACAGGAATCCCCCGAGAGCGAAGTACGCTAGCCAACCGCCAAACGCGGCAAGCAGGATGCGTGTGTAGTTCATTCCTCTGCCCTTCCGAACCCACGTGGTTTAACACATTTCCCACCCACCCGAAACTGCAAAATCTTCCGCCGGGCTGACTCCCACACTTCGTGCAACCCCCCGCTTTGCGCTAGACTCTATATATTGAGAGCATGTTCATTCCAAAAAGCTGAGGATCAGGATGGCCAAATCTCTGTCCAGTAATTTCGCCACCCCCTTCGTTCGTACCGCTGTGTCTGTTTTTCTCGCGGGTGTTTTCCTGGCTCTCGCCGCTGCCCAGGATCCTGGCCCCCTCCCCACTTCCCCTGCTTCGCGCACCCAGGCTCCGCCGCCTCCCCCGCCGAAGGATCAGACCTACCATACTGCGCCACCCCCCGTGGGCATCCGGTCTCCCGGTGACAATCCCATTACCAATGAACCCCCGTCTATTCCGCCGGAGCAGATTATCAAGCGCTTTGCGGAGCGTGAGGCGGAATTCAAACTGGAACGCGACAACTATACCTACACCCAGGCGTTCTCCATCCAGACCATCGACGATGAGAATCGACCCGATGGCGAATACCGCATGACGAGCGATATCGTCTTCACTCCAGAGGGCAAACGTTTTGAAAAGGTCACTTTCGCCCCGGCGAACACCCTGCAGCGCATCATGCTCAGCGAGCAGGACCTGGACGACGTCCGCAACGTACAACCATTCGTCCTTACCACCACTGAACTGCCCAAGTACAACGTAACTTATGTGGGCCGGCAGCAGGTCGATGAGCTTGCCTGCTACGTATTTGACGTGGGCCCCAAGGTCATCGAAAAGAAACAGCGTTATTTTCAGGGTCGCGTCTGGGTGGATGAAAAAGATCTTCAGATCGTCATGACCGACGGCAAGGCAGTCCCGGACATCATCACCAGAAACAACGAAAACGTTTTCCCGCGCTTCCGAACCTATCGCCAGAACATCGAGCAGGGCTTCTGGTTCCCCGTCTATACCCGCGCCGATGATTACCTGCATTTCCGCTCCGGGGACGTCCACATCCGCATGACCATCCGGTACTCGAATTACAAGCGCTACGGCAGTACCGTCAAGATGACCAGTCCGCGGGAAGTAAAATAGTCCGGACACCCGCTTGTTGCCTGGGGCCTGCGAATTTGCGTTCCAGGAATCTTGTAGTTCGGGTATCCTAAGTGGAGTATCCGGGACGGAGTTTTTCCCCGGCAAGTCTCCCGCCTGTACACAGTGCCAGTTGCGCTTTTCGCAATTCGCACAAAGGCTTGGCAACAATACGACAAGATTTGAAGGCAAACTGCTCTAGTCTGCCGAACTACTGAGGGTGTAAGTGTTAACGAAGCGAAGTAAGGCTCTACCTACAAGGACTGCTGTTGAATCACCACGCGCGCTATCCTCCTTGCGCGCTGCTTTTGTTTTTGTGCTGTTCCTGTTGGGCTCTATGTCGTTCGCCTCGTCCGCCTCGGCGGCCTGCGAATACATCCCTTCCGGCAAGTCTTTCTGGATTCGCCTTCTCGATCCCGTGGCCTCTTACAGCTCGAAGCCCGGAGCTTCCGTCCGAGCGGTGCTGATTCAGTCGCCGGAGTGCGGGTCCACTCCAGTCTTCCCCGCCGGCCTCGAAGTGGATGGCGAAGTTGTTTCCGTTCGCAAAGTCGGGCTTGGTTTCCTGCACGACTCGGCCTCCCTCGAAATTCAGTTCAACCGCCTGGTGACCTCGAACGGAGAGGTCCTGCCCATTGCCGCTCAGGTCGTGGAGATTGATAACGCCCGGGAAACAGCGCGCAAGGGGGTCATTCACGGCATTCGCTCGACCAATACTCCGCAGGGACGTATTACCAGCGGCCTGATTCACCTGCCTACCTACAATCCCTACGGCGACATGGTCCTCGTCGTTTACCGTGCTTTCAGCGTTCTCCCGGAACCGGAAATCTATCTTCCTCCCGGGACCGATCTCCGTTTGCAATTGAACGTGCCCCTGTATGTCGCCGATCAGCCGGAACTTCCGACTGCCTCATTCGAGCTCGACGAATATGAGCGCGGGGACGTCGAACTGCTGCTGCAGGATGTCCCGGAGCGCACCACCACGAGTTACGGAAAAGATGCCGATCTGGTCAATCTCATGTTCGTCGGCTCGGAAGATCAGCTGAAATCCGCCTTCGACGCGGCTGGTTGGCTGCCTGCCGACAAGAATTCTGCCCACGCGTTTGTTAAGCAGCTCTCTGCCTTTCTGACCTTCAACAACTATCCCAACATGCCGATTTCCCACCAGCTCCTGAACGGACAGTCTCAGGATTTTACCTGGCAGAAGAGTTTCGACAGTTACGGCAAACGAGAGCATCTCCGCATCTGGGGCCAGCAGCGCACGGTGCTGAACCAGCAGGCCTGGCTGAGCGCCTACACGCGTGAGACCAGCGCTGCTCTTTCCCTCAAGTACCACAAGTTCATTCACCATATTGATCGCAATCTCGATGAGGGCGTTAACATGCTGGTGCGTGACCTGACCCTGTCCGGGTGCGTCGATTCCGTCGGCCTCATGGCCCGCCCGGATGTCCAACAGCTCATGGTCAACTCCTCCGGCGACGAGATGCGCACCGATGGCATGCTAACCGTGGTGCACCTCAAGGACTGTAACCGGCCGAGCATCGAATACACCCGCAACAACCCCTTGATCCCCATTCGGCCGCGTTCCCGGGTGGTCCGCTATTTCCGCAACGAAGTGCTGCTGTACAAAAGTGACGTGATTCGAGGGAATATCCTTTATAGCGCCTTTGACCTCTGTCGCATGGGTATCCACTCCTATCGCCACCGCCATGGTAATGGGGATGACGATATGGACGACGGGATGCCACTCTCCCCGGTTTCCCCCCAGACCCTGTTCCCGCAGATGCAACCGGGTGAGATCCCCCTCGGTCGTTAACCCTTCCGTCTCCGGGCCGGAGGCTCGATTCCCTCTCCTAGCCTTGCCTTGCCCGGCGGGCGACCGAGCCGCCGGATCCGCAGGCTCCTCCTCCCTTCATCTCTTGTTTCTTCTGTTTGGAACTTTTTCTTACCCCGCTCCGTACCTACCAGCAAGGAGCTACACCATGAATCAATCTTCCAGGGGTTTGCTCGGATTTGCTTCTGCTCTCGCCATTATTGCCTGCGCTCTACTCCCCCTTCCTACCCAAGGGCAGACCGCGTCCAAATCGGACCAGTGGATTCACGTTCGCGTTGAGAGCAAGGAGGACAACGGGGAGACCGTGCGAGTGAACGTTCCCGTAGAGATGGCTGAAAAGGTCCTTCCCGCCATCAATCATGACAGCCTCCAAGGCGGCAAGGTGCATATCGACGGCGCGCACCTGGACAATATCGACCTGCACGCCGTGTTGGACGCCGTGCGGACCGGCAAGGACGGAGAATACGTCACAGTCCAGAGCAACGAAGATAACGTCCGCATCGCCAAAAGCGCTGGATACCTGTACATCCATGTAACCGAGAAGAAAGCGGATGAGAAGGCCAGCAAGGGCGCAGATGCCAAGGATCGCAGTGTCAAGCACAATGCCAACCGGGATTCCAAGGTGGAGATCAAGATACCCATGAAGGTTGTCGATGCCCTGTTCTCTTCCGGGAAGGACGAACTCGACGTTGTCGCAGCCTTGCATGCGTTGTCCGCCACCGGGGACACCGAGCTGATTAACGTCAAGGACGACGATAACATTGTCCGCATCTGGATCGACTCAAAGAATATTGCCGACTAATTTCAAGGTCAGCGGTCGCCTTCCCTGGCGAGCGCCAACTGGACGGGAAGATAGATCGGAACGAGGTAGGCCCCAAAGTGAGGTTCTCCGGCCATTCCACGAGCCGTGAGGGAGAAGCGCAAATGTTAGTTTTGGCCAAGGCTGCTCTCGGTGCCGCCGCTACTCTGCTGGTTGCCGGCGTGTGGGTCTTCGGCGAAGGGGTCATCCGCGTAGATGTGGATGAGTCTCGTCCCGGCGGCAACCACATCCATTTCTGGGTTCCGGCGACCACAGTCTCAGCGGGTCTTCGTCTGACGCCGCGCCGACATCTCGTGGGAGTTGCCGCTCAAATGCGGCCCTATCTCCCCTTGCTCCGAGAACTGTCAAAAGAACTGCAAAAATATCCCAACGCCGAACTTGTCGACGTCCGGGACTCCTCGAACCATGTGCATATTGCCGTCGAACAGGGCCGGCTCTATCTGGACGCCGTCACGGAGAAGGATAACGTCCACATCAACTTCCCAGTGCAGACCATCACGGACGTCGCCAACCGCCTTGAAGACGTCGCTCCAGCCATCTAGCTCTCGACACGTGCGGAGCTTGGCTGGCGCGCCCTAACCCGCTGCGGCTTCGTTGCCGACTTGAAAATAGGCTTCATCCTGAATCGCATCCTTCTTCCAGCCGGCGCGTAGCAATATACCTCTGCCGTTTTCCAACATGATGGGATGTCCGCATAAGTACGCGGTGGTCTCTTCCGCCCGCAACCCCCAGATGTCGACATACTTCCGGATCAGATCGTCCACCCGGCCCCTCTCTCCGTTCCAATCCTGCTCTTCCCAGGGGCGGCTGACGGTCGGTACAAACTCTAGCCACGCCGCTTCGCCTGCCACTTGCCCGAGTTCATCGCGGTAGCCAAATTCCCTGCTGCGGCTGGCCCCTTGGATGCAGAACAGTCGGTGCTCTCCGGGCATG
Source organism: Candidatus Acidiferrales bacterium (assembly GCA_963842585.1). Lineage (GTDB taxonomy): Bacteria > Acidobacteriota > Terriglobia > Acidiferrales > UBA7541 > Acidiferrum. The sequence continues at coordinate 1,024,507 of CAWJHG010000001.1, read as the reverse complement.
AGCCCTCCGCCCCTCTTCCAATCCCTGTACACCGTCCGAACAAAGCTCACGTAAGGTGCCACCCCCGTTACCGTCCCGAGCAGCAGATGGTTCTTACGTCCGCTCTTCAAATCCAGAGTGAACCGCCCTTTGGCAAATCTCCGCACCAGCAAGGGCGTGCCCTTATCCATTGCGTAAAGCAATGGCGTCAATTCCCCGTCATGCACCCGCTCGACGAAGAACTCCAGCCTGGTTTCGTACGGGGACGAACAGATCGAATACGGACGTTCGATGCGCCTGCCGTCAACCTCTACCGCAAGTGTCGCGTATTGCCCGGCCAGGTAGGGAAGACTCCCGTCCACTTCCACGTGCAGCACGAAAAGGTCCTCTGCCACCTCGCGGCGGTCCACGATTTTTCCCGGCAGGTATTTTTCCGTCACGTTGACCGATCTCCCCTCGAGACTTCGATGCCTCTGTTGATAAAAAGGCACGGGCGGGAAATCCGGACATTCCCGCCCGTGCCCTACATGCTCCTGCTCCGCCGTGAGACTCCTAAGGATGTTGCTGTTGCTGCCGCTGCATCTGCTGCATCATCTGTTGAGGATCAAACTTTTGGACCGGACCGGTAATCCGGTCGGGAAAGTCGCTCAGTACCTTGGTCAGCACCATTGAGTGGTCCTTGTTCAACTCTTTCACCAGCCCGTAAGGAGTCACCTTGTCACTGGTCCAAACCTCGCCGCCGGTCTTGTCATCCTTCCAGTGATCACAGCTAAAGGTGCCCGCCGGCACGGTGATCGTCTCCGTCCCCGCAGAGTGCCAGTCCGCCATATTTTCTTCCATTTTCGCGCGCTGGCCTGCATTGGGATTGAACGGCATCTCCATCGCGCCCTGCCCAGGAACCTGGATGATCATCCTGTGAAACTGAAAGTCATCCGGAGTGAGCAGCATTTTACCCATGGCCGTTTTCCCGCCAGCCTGGTTGCTTACGAATTCCATCCAGTAGCCGTCTTTGCCGTCCACGGTTTCTTTTGCGACGATGCCCATTTCGATGGTGCTGGTCCTGGCATCTGCACCCACCTTGGAGGTAGTCTCGTACTCCGCGCCTTTCCCGACCACGGGATGGAACACCTTCGTAAACGATGGTCTCTTGAACGCATCCATTCCCATCTGCGCCCGTATCGGAACGATGCACCCCGCGAGGAACAGCAGGACCGCCCAGGTCATCCGTTTCATCACACTCTCCTTGGTTTCTGACACACCCGCCCAATGAACTGCGGGACACCCCGCGTTCTGCTTCTCTCATATCAGTTTCAGGAACCTTGCGCAACGCCGCGCCTGAGGAAAAAACGGCACGGTTCCGGTCGGCCTACTCGTACGCCAGCGCTTCCACAGGGTCGTAACTGGACGCCCGCACTGCCGGAATCGTCGCGCCCAGTGCCGCGCCAAGCAGCGCCAGTCCGATTGACCCGACCACCCAGCCCGGCGTAAGGAGTATCGATAAAGACGGATTGGTCTGTTTTAATATCGCTTGCGCCAGAAACGTAATTCCAATGCCAGCCAAGCTTCCGATCACCGAAAGAACGGCGGTTTCTCCCAGCAGCATTTTCACCACATCCCCCCGGGAAAAACCCAGGGCCTTCAGGATTCCGATCTCCCGGGTCCGCTCCATCACCATCGTGTGCATGTTCATCAGTACGACCAGGAAACTGATCACGATCCCCAGCCCCACCATGGTTCGGATAAACGGCTTTAGCTCCGGCAGGTTGGACGAACTCATCAGGGTCACATACTCGGTCATGGACCTGACGCGATTCTGCGGATTTAGCTTCAGGATTTCCGCTCGCGTCCCCTCGGTGTCGCCCTTACTCCGCACGAAAAACATGGAGACTTTTTTGTCCGCCCCGACGATGTCCTGCCCCGCCTTCAGCGGAATAAAGTACCGTGCTCCCTTCCCGTGAGCGACGATGCCGCTGATTCGGAACGTGTGGTTTAATAGGTTGACCGTGTCGCCCACTTTCAGGTGCTTGGTCTGCGCAACAATATCATCCGCCATCGCTTCGTCGGGCGCCCCGAAGGGCCGTCCGGACCGGAAGATAAATCCCTGACTGAGCGCATTGAATCGTTTGTAGTCGATCCCGTAAATAATCATCATGGTCTTCGTGTCGCTCAGGATCAGCGTTGGCGCCACTTCGTCCACACCCGACAGCTTTTCGATCTCGTCGCCCAGCGACTCCTGCATCACTGCGCTCGAGAACGCAAAGAAAATAGAAGCGTTGGGGGGCTGTACCAGGATATCGGCCCCCACACCTTCTACCCGTTTCCCCCATTCGGCAATGACGCCAGAGGTCATCCCCACAATCATCAGCACCAGCACGACTTGAATGGCGATTGCCAGGATGCTCAGGAAGCAACGCAGCGGCCGCGCTGTCAGGTTGCCCCAGAACATCTGAAGCAAGGAAAAGGGCCCGTCTGAACTTTCACTCATGAACCGTTCCCATCGTCTCTCACTGTAACATTTGCGAATTCAGGCGGTCAAAAAATCGCGTTGCAGCAATTCAGTTTCGCTCACCTGCACGGCTGGTGCCCATGTGCAACACAAAATATTTCCCCCGTATTAACTTTCCCACACAAAAGTGGAAAACCCTGTGGAAACCGTTGGATTTCTCCGGCTAACCTGCCAAATTTCAATGCGATGATGCGGTTTGCACCATTTTTGTGCAATCCACTTCTTCGCTCCCTTATTTTACCTGGAGTTGAGAATTTTCCCCGGCAAAGCAAGCTCCTGCAAAAAAATCGCTGGCTCACGACGTTTTTTTCAGCTGCTCTGCTCCTGTGCGGCGATTAATACCACCTGGGCGGGCGCTCCAGATGAATCTTGACCACCTGGTTCTGGTCCGTGAGATCGTACCAGTGCCCGTATGTCTTCCAGCCCTCCGCAACAATCTGAATGAGCACTCTACCTGCCGGCGCATCCGGCACGTGCGCTATTCCCTGCAGGTTGGTCTTGACGTTTACTTCATATTTCTTGTCTTTTATCATGTGTTCTTCGACGGTCTTCACGTAAATGCTGGCGTTCTCGACCGGCTTATTCTGGTCGCCGCCCGTCACTTCAATCGTCAACCGGTTTCCCGCAACTGGAGCGGTGTTCTTCCCCGGGGGGGTCTTATCTTGTTGCGCCGAAACACACATTCCGGTCCCCAGTAGTACCGCGACCATCATGAGCCAAACTCGTCTGTGTTTTGTTCGCATGGTCGGCCTCATTCATCGTCCACGGAAGCAGTCCAAAGGTCAAGCGGGCCGGCATTTGACTCGGTGCCCGCCCTCTTGTAAGTTTTTCATGCCACAAGAGTTTGCGCGCCTGTGCCGGAACGTACCTTGCTCCGCTCCGCTCCGCTCGCTCCCGTCGGGTCACCCATTGGCACCCGACCCTCTTTGGGCTGGATCCAATACGGTCAAGACGGCCCACTCGATCTTTCGCTCACCCGAGTGCGCGCAACCAAGGAGAGAAGCGAATGGGATTTGCCACCAATGCGATTCATGTAGGCCAAGAACCAGATCCCGCCACTGGCGCAGTCGTGCTGCCGATCTACCAGACTTCTACGTATGTCTATGAGGAGCTCGGAAAGTCCAAGGGTGGTTACGACTATGCCCGCACCAACCACCCTAACCGCAAAGCTCTCGAACGTACTCTCGCGAAGCTTGAAGGCGGCCTCTCTGCCTACGCCTTCACCTCCGGCATGGCCGCCATCGATTCCGTCTTTCGGTTGCTCCGCCCAGGCGACCACGTCGTCCTCTCCGAAGCCGTTTACGGCGGTGTGTATCGCCTGACCACCCAACTTCTGGTCCACTTCGGCCTGGAGTTCTCTTTCGTGGATACGACCGACCCCGCAATCGTTCTGGGCGCCTTCCGCCCGAATACCAAGATGCTGTACATCGAAACTCCCACCAACCCGACCATGCGGATCACGGACATCTCCGCCATGGCCAAGCTCGCCAACGAACGTCACACCACCCTGGTCGTGGACAACACCTTCCTGACTCCCTATCTTCAGCGCCCCATCGAGCTCGGAGCACACATCGTCGTCCATTCCCTGACCAAATATCTTAACGGCCATAGTGACGCTACTGGCGGGGCCGTCATTCTTACCCGCCCCGAGGACGCTGACAAAATCTACTTCATCCAACGCTCCGCAGGGGCCGGCCTCGCTCCCATGGACTGTTTCCTCACCTCGCGCGGCCTTAAGACTCTTGCCGTACGGATGCTCCAGCACAACGCCAACGGCCTCGCCGTTTCTCGCCATCTGGACGCGCATCCCAAGGTCCGCAAAGTCTTCTACCCCGGCCTGGTCAACCACCCTCAACATGACCTCGCCCGGCGGCAGCAAAAGGGCCCTGGAGCCATGCTCTCCTTCGACGTGGGCACAGAAGAAGCCGCGCGACGATTCCTCAATCAGGTAAAAATCTGCTCGCTCGCGGAAAGTCTCGGCGGCGTCGAGTCACTCATCTCTCTTCCCGCGCAGATGACGCACGCCTCCATGCCCAAGGAAGTCCGTGACCGCGTCGGCATCACCGACAGCCTGGTCCGCCTCTCTGTGGGTATCGAGGATGTAGAGGATATCGTCGCCGACATCGACCAGGCACTGCTCTACATCTAGCGCTTTTTTGCACTCTGCATTGCGTTTTCTGCCGGCGGGCTTGCGGCCGGTACAGTGGTTGGTAGACCCCATCCAGCGACTGACCGGTCCGCTGATCAAGCCCGCCTCGACGGCCGGGCCCGACTCCCGCGCGCTCCTACTCTCCCACGTTCTCTCCCAGCCACTTCAGGTACGCCTCCGAGCCTGCAACAATCGGCAATACGACAAACTCCGGCGTTTCATAGGAATGCAGGCTCAGCACTTCCTTCTGCAAGTCCACCAATTTCGCGTCCATGGTCTTGATGATTAACAGATACTCGCTGCTGTTCTCGAGCTTCCCCTCCCAGCTGTAAAACGATTCCACTGCGTGCGTAAGGATGTTCACGCACGCCGCCAACCGCTTCTCCACCACGCCGCGCGCGATTTTTCTGGCCTCCTCGAGCGTCGCACTGGTAACCATGACGATCCGAAATTTCGTTTCGCGCCTCATTTCGTATTTCTCCGCACGTGATGGTCCCGGACCTTCCCTTCCTGTTTCTCATCCTCTCAGGGTCGCTGCAAAGAGTGGCAGGATGCGGCTCGCATTCGACCGAAGCACCGCCCACCTCGGTTGCTGCCCCACACATGAATACCCGATCAAGCCCGTGCATTCCGGGTTGTCATGCAAGTTTGGCAGCCTGCCTCGGCAACACTCTCTCGAGACCTCCTCCATCTCGGCCCCGACTCGTCTTCCGCCTTGACCGTGCCCAGCCTCTACGGCCGCACCTCGTCATTGTCGACGTTCACCACCGTGCAAGACTCTTCCTTCCCCGCTGCCCGCTTGCAGTTCTCCATCGCTCTCTTCCGGGCCTCGTCCGTGGTCATGCGTGCCGCCGAAAAACCAAAAAAATGCTCTGATTTCACGAATACCTTGTGCGGCCCGAGCAGTAGGTAGCTCTGGAACGCACTCAGTCCTTCTTCGCTCAGTCCCGCCGGAGGGGGCACGTCCGGCGGTTTGATTTCCGGCAGCACTACGGCCAGCGGTGCGAGCCTCTGCGCCTTCAGAAAATCATCCACCGTAGTCGACCAAGCCGAGACGTGGCGAAACAGCGAGTGCCCGTCCTCGCCAATGGCAGGGGCAAGCACAAACTGATCCTGGCCGCCTGCGGCACGAAACGCGGAATCGAATTTTTGCGCCAGCTCCGGCCAGAAAAACTTGTCGTTCTCTGCGTAAATCCAGAGCATGGGCGTGCGCGAGTGTTTTCCGAATTCGTGGAAAGCGCTGACCAGGTCGCCGGGATTGCACACGTCGTGGTCCGCCTTTGAACCGCGGCCCCCCGCAAAACTGATTCCCGCCACCAGCCCAGGCGGGGCTTTCGCCGTGAGCGCGACCGTGGCGAACCCTCCGCTGGAAACCCCCATCGCCATGACCTCAGTCGGATCCACTTGCGGCAGGCTCTTCCCATACTCAATGGCAATGCGCAAGTCCTCTGCCGAGTATTCACCGACACGGTGATAGTCGGTTTCCGGACATCGCCCTCCTTGCCGTGAATCGGAGCTGCCGCCCGATGCTCCGTACCCGCGCCGAACCACCACAAGCGCAACCCACCCCCGCCGCGCAAACCAGATCGCCTGTGGCAACTCCTGCCAGGGCGTCACCTGGGCATGCTCCTCTATTTTCCGTGATGACCCGTGCGTAATGACCACCAACGGATGCTTCCCCGGCAAGTCCGCGTATACCAGCAAGGCGTCAAGACCGCCGGGCGCCGCCAGCACCCACGGAATCTCGATCTGCTTTTCAACATAATGCTGCGCCTGTGCCAAGGCGGCGGTCAGCAGGATTACTCCAGCGGAAAGTGCTGCTCGACGAAGCTTATTCACCCGCAAACTCTACACCGGAAATTCAGCCTCCGCCACCAGCGCCTGGCCGGGATATACTTTTGCCACCCGGTCCGCAGGTTTGAATCTTCATGGAGGCACTCTATGGCAAAGCAACCGGATCGGGTGCAGTTACCGGGCAGCGCTCGTCGGCCATGGCCAGGCGGCCGGGACGCAGGACCAGCCGACCCGGACCAGCAGGTTGAATTCACCGTTCTCTTGCGTCGCGGCTCGAAGCCTGGGAAATTCCCGTCGGCCGCGCAGCTCGGAGCCAAACTTCCCGGCCAGCGAAAATATCTTACCCGCCAGGAATTTGCGCGCTTGCATGGGGCGTCGGAATCGGACCTGAAGAAAATCAGTGCCTTCGCCGCGCTCCACAAATTCAAAATTCTGAGCGCAGACCGCGCCAGCCGCACGGTAAAGCTCAGCGGCACAGTTCAGTCAGTAAACGCCGCCTTTGGCACGGACCTGCGCCGTTACCAGCACCAATCAGGCTCGTGCCGGTGTCGCACGGGCTCCCTCACGATTCCTGCCGCTCTAAGCCACATCGTGGAAGGCGTTTTCGGGCTCGACAATCGACCTCAAGCCAAGGCCCATTTTCGCCTGCGCCAGAATGAACCCGCCGTTCGGACCGAGGGAGCGGCGGCTTCCTACTCTCCCGTTCAGGTCGCCAAGGCTTATGCATTTCCATCTGGGACAACCGGTGCGGGCCAGTGCATTGGGATCATCGAACTCGGGGGCGGCTATAGCGTCGCCGATCTGAATTCCTTCTTCGGAAGCCTGGGCCTCTCGACGCCGAACGTCACGGCCGTTTCCGTTGACGGCGCTGAAAACTCCCCGAGCGGCGACCCGAGCAGTGCCGACGGTGAGGTAGAGCTGGACATCGAAGTAGCAGGCGCCGTCGCTCCGGCCGCCCGGTTGGCCGTCTATTTCGCGCCCAATACGGACCAGGGGTTCATCGACGCCGTCACCACCGCTGTGCACGATCTGAACCTGAAACCTTCCCTCCTCTCCATCAGTTGGGGTGGCCCAGAAGATTCCTGGACCGAACAGTCACGTAACGCCCTCAACTCCGTCTGTCAGGACGCCGCCACCATGGGGGTCACGGTCCTGGCTGCCTCCGGGGACGACGGTGCGTCCGATGGAAGCAGCAACGGGGTTCCCACGGTCGATTTCCCCGCCGCGAGCCCGTTCGTGGTCGGATGCGGCGGAACGAAGCTCATCCTTGCCGACAGCGCGATTTCGAGTGAGCAAGCCTGGAACCAACTCTCCGCAAATGAAGGCGCAACTGGCGGAGGCGTCAGCGAATTCTTTGCTCTCCCCACCTTTCAGGAGAGCTCGAGGGTGCCGAAAGCACCCGACGGGTTCGCAGGACGCGGCGTACCCGATGTTGCCGGCGATGCCGATCCCGAAACGGGCTACAAAGTTATTGTGGATGGCCAGCAAACCGTTATCGGCGGTACCAGCGCCGTTGCCCCCTTGTGGGCGGGACTGCTGGCACTCATCAACCAAGCTCTCGGCAAGAATGTCGGTTACATCAATCCGCTCCTGTATTCCACCGCTGTCATACCTGCATTTCACGACATTACATTGGGTAGTAATGGTGATTATTCCGCTGGCCCCGGCTGGGATGCCTGCACCGGTCTAGGCAGCCCCGATGGCGCTGCGCTTCTCACAGCCCTCCGCGGCGAGTAGCCGCCTATAGATACAAACGTCACACCGGTTGTCTCGAAGCAAGATAGGAGTTCGAAGTCATTGACTCTGGCGCAACGCGGACTTAGTATCGCGCTTAGGTGCGCTCCAACCTGAAGTCCTCGCTCTTCAGACAGGAGAATCGACAATGTCGCACCGCCCGTGGCCATTGCTTGCAATGGCAATTTGTTTTCTGCTTTTGGCGTGTTCGAGTGCGCCCCCCATCTCCGAATCGGATCAGGCTATAACCGACGCAAGAAACAACTTCAAGTCTTCCGACTTCAAGGCCGCTTTAAGAAATCTCGACAAAGCCATCAAAGCTGCCAACGACGAGCCCTCGCGCCAGCAAGCCATTGTGCTTCGCACCGCACTGGTGACCGCGCTCGCTGACGCCAACAAGCAGATGGCCGAATCCTATTACCTCGGAGCGAAACAGCCTGCCGCGCAGTCTCACACCGGTCCCTTTTACGAACGCCGCTCCGACTACTACAAGAACGCGCAATCCTACCTGATGGACGCCATGCAATCGGTAATGGACCAACGATCCAAGCTGGGCGTCACGCCCGCGACCATCGAACTCACCTTTCCCGGCTTCACGGGCACGAATCCGGGATTGAACAAGCTGAAGACGGGTCAATTGCTTTCCGATTCCGAAGCGCTGACGGCCGAGCTGCAGGCAGACCGCAACGCGTTTGCGATCGTACTCGCCGCCATTGCAGGCGCTGGACAGGACCCCAACAAGGGCCAGGAAGTTTTCTCTGCCGGAAAAGTGAACATCGATCCTCGCGTTTACATCATCGAACTCAGCAGCAGCTTCCTACAGACCGGCCCGATGTTTGATTTCCGCGGCCTCAACGAGCCCGACCGCCTTCGCACCGTCAATGAAGTTGTTCATGGCAATCTGGAGGTCGCGCAAAAGCTGCTCGACGCCAAACCTGACAAGGACTTGGAGACCCGCGTCAAGAAAATGCAGGCCGACTGCGACAAGGCCCTGAAGCCGCCGAAAAAGTAATCCCTGGCGGGTTCCTCCACCGAGGGGCGCAACGCCGCGGTGCTCCTCGCGCAACATACCCCGAAGAGAAGGCAAATCCGCGTCGGAAGGCGACCGTGGACTGTTCGACACGTCGCTGAAGAAAACTGGTATCGCTCCATCGAGCCGATGAAGCAAAATTCTTAGGCGGGGACGGCACCCTCGTACGACGCTGGGCAAGCGGCGTGCGGTCTGTCTCGTGTGTTGCTGTGGAGCAGTCGGCACAGCACTCACCGGCAACTCGCGCTGGACTGCAGAGTGGTTTCTGACGGGCAAATGAAGAGCAACTGGGAAGATAAATCACGCAGCTTCTTGCACCACTACGGCCGGCACCTGCTCGCGTTCCTGGTGGTCGTCTTGCTGGTCCACGATGTCTTCGGCACCCATGGATTCCTGGCGATGCAACACAAGCGTCAGGAAATCCAGAAGGTCAAGGGCCAACTGGACTTCCTGAACAAGGAAAACGCCATGCTCGAACAGGAACGGACCGACCTGAAGACCGACCCGCAGACCATCGAACGCATAGCTCGCGATGAAATGGGCATGGGAAAGACTGGCGAAGTTATTATTAAGTTGCCAGCCCCGCCGCCGACGTCCCAGGTCGCGAAGCCCTGACGCTCCCCTTTTTGAACCGCGTCCGCAGCACCGACAGACCCAGCATGGCCAGGAAAATAATCACCAGCCCCATGCTTGCTTCGAGAATGGAGCAGTTGTGCTTTGGCAGGATCGAAAATCTTCCGTACACAAATTCAATGTGCACCCAATAGACGAGCAGCGAAGTCTGCCCCAGTTGGATCACCGGACTGAATCCCTTCTGTGCGAACCCCCAGCGGCACCAAGCATACGTTAAGGACAGGATAAGCAGCAGAACGCCGCAACGCGCCAAAAGGAAATTCGGACTCGAGTGCCAGTAATCGTAGACCGCGTACAACCGGATCGGGGCGGCGTCCATCAGGATCGACAGCAGAATTGCAACAACTCCTCCTACGCCAAGCAGCCCGAAGAACATTGCTTCCCGGTTCCGGGCAAAGCCGCTGAACACGAGAAATCCTATGGCCAGCCCTGCAAACGCAAACGCACACCAAGGAAAGATCGGAAACAACCAGTGCTGCGGCTGATGGTAGGTATGCGAGCCGTTGATGTAGGTCTCAATCGGCCAGGGCAGAAATCGCGGCCTCCAGGTGGTCCACAGAGGCGGGGTGAGCATGGCAATCGAGGCAGCTGCCAGCAGGGCCGCAACTATGCCACGCTGGCGTGCCCTCGAAACCTCGGGAGCGGCAGTCGCCCAGCAGAGCAACCCCATCAGCATCATGGAGACGCCCAGAATGTTGAGGACATCGACGCGGAGCATGTCCGTCCAGGGAACCCACCGGTAACCAAGTGCGTATTCCTGAATGCGGAACAAAATTCCCAGGCCGTAGATCTCGACGCCGCGCAGGATGGTTTGCCGGGCAATCGCGTGGCGGTCCATTCCCTTTTCCCGGAGCTTTTCTGTTACCAGTGCGAAGGAAACCCCTGCGAGAAAGATAAACAACGGAGCCGGCAAAGTTCCGCCGAGTTGCGATAGCTTGTAGAGTTGCGTCTCATGCAATGCCGGGCGCAACCAGGCGTCGTAGCAGTGCGTCTGGAACATCAGCAGGCAAGCGAGACCACGCATCCAGTCTATATAGGCAAGGCGTTTCAAGGGCGGCTCTAGAACCAGTGTATCGATTTCACGCCCTGGAATTTCCACATCTTCATTCCGGATGTGCAAATATTGTTAAGAGCTGTCGGCAATGAGGCGATCCAGACAATGAGACAATTAGGAATATGGGCGGTCACGGGACTCTGGGCCGTTTTCTGCCTGGGGGGAGCTCTTTTTGCCTCCTGGCAGGGATACGGCGGACGGGCCTTTGCCGCGACGCTGACAACCTTCGCATTTCTGCTATTCGTTACACTGCTCCTTGCTGGCCGCGGTGTGGCCGACGGGATCTCCACAAAGGTTGGCCCGGGCAGCGGAATGTTCTTGGGGGCGTGCGTCTTTATCGCCTATCTGGTGTACCTTTTGGGAACCGGATCGTTTCTGCTCTCCAGAGCCGCTGCTTTGGCCGCGCTTATCTTCCTTCCAGCGGTGCTGGCAGTCTCGGCAGGAACTGTCTCACCCGGGGCCTGGCAGGATTTTCTGGCCATTCTTGGGGTCTGGGTGTTCGTAAAGTTTGCCCCCTCTCACTGGTTGTGGCCATATCCCGGCGGGAAGCTAGCCTACGTGCTTACCGTCCTCGCCGCAGTGAACGCGGCGCTCGCAGCATTCCTGCTGTTGCGGCGAGCCAAGGGGATTGGTTACACCATCGGTTGGGGAAATCGATGGAGTTTGTATGTTGTCGGTAGCTTCCTGGCATTTACCTGCATCGCAATTCCACTTGCCATGAAGCTCCACTTCATCGCATTTGCGCCGCAATGGAGCAGGTGGAGTAACTATGCGAGCCTGTCCCTCGCGATTTTCATGTTCACGGCATGGCCGGAAGAATTATTGTTCCGCGGCCTGCTCCAGAACTTCCTGGCCAAAGCTGCAAAAAGTGATCTGGCGGGATGGTGGACCGCTTCCGTTCTTTTCGGTTTCTCGCACATCACCAATATGGGATTTCCCAACTGGCGCTATGTGATTCTTGCGACTCTCGCCGGATTGTTTTATGGATGGACGTGGCGGAAAACCGGGTCAATCTTCGCCTCGGCTTTGGTACACGCCGCCGTGGACGCGGTCTGGCATTTTCTGTTCCGCACAATCGGATAATCCTGACGAGGAGGGTGCGAAATGCTCTCCGCTGAGGGAAACAACCAATGGCTGAAGAGTTGCGGAATGCCAGCCGGTTAAACAGCGAAACGAGGGCACATCACTCAGTGAACCACTCGCTGCGGTACGCAAACCACCAACTGAAAAGCAGGATGGGAATGGTGGCGCCAAGGGCCCACCAGAAAGGCAGGAGGAGATCGGCGATAAGGCCAACCGCGGCAAACGTCATCCAAAAGATCTTGCGTTGCATCGTCCTAGTCTACCGGTAAGCTACCCGACAGCGTGAATGTCTGGCAATTCTCCGCTAAGTACGATAGAAGAGTGTGCCGGGAGCCGGGGGAACAGAAAGAACGGGAGGCTGGTCCATGAATGATCGACCCGAGAACACCACGCGAGGATTCCGGGTACATTGCTTCGAGCGCGAAGATGCCTTGGTGGCCGAGTGCCATGGCAAATTGATCTTTGAAAACACCCGCATCCTCAAAGAGGCAGTGCGGGAAAAGATCCCTGGCCACAAACGCATCGTGATTGATCTGAAAGAAGTCCCTCAGGTCGACAGTTCCGGACTGGGAACCATCGTCGGCCTGTACGTCTCGGCGCGGACGCGCGGCTGTCAGGTGGAAGTTGCCAATGCCAGCCAACAGATCCGCGATCTGTTCAGCATGACAAACCTGCTCTCCCTTTTTGAGGCCGCCGGGCGCCACCACGGCAAGACCATCTGACTTGCAAGTCCCTGAAAATTCCCCACTCACGCCGTAGAACTGGATAAGGTGTGCCTCGAGGAACCACGGCCCTTTCGCATGCGGGCTAGTCGCGAACCAGAGGACGCGGCTCGATAACATCGGAGTATAGCTTGTCGATAAGAGCGTGATACTGTTTTTCAACCACCCGCCGTTTGAGTTTCATGGTGAAGGTGAGGGCCCCGCTATCGAACGTAAAATCATCGGCAAGCAGCGCGAACCGCTTGATGGTTTCGTACTGGGCAAGGTGTGAGGTGAGCCGGCTTACCTCTCCTTCAATCAGGGAATAAGTTCGGGGGTGAGCCGCCATCTGCGCAGGGGAGGAGAAATTCAAGTTCTCTTCCGCGAGTTTTCCCGCCACAGTAACGGCATTGAGGACGATCAGCGCAACCACAAACTTGCGCTGATCCCCGACAATCATGGCATTCAGGATATAGGGGCTGGTTTTCAGAATATTTTCGATGGGTTGAGGTGCAACAAACTTCCCCGCAGCGGTTTTCAGCAGGTCCTTCTTGCGATCGGTGATGAACAGGTAGTTGTCCTTGTCGAGGAAACCGATATCGCCGGTCTTGAACCAGCCGTCCTCTGAAAGCACTTCCCGCGTGGACTCGGGCGATTTGTAGTAGCCCTGCATGACACAGGGCCCTTTGGCAAGAATCTCGCCATCATCGGCGATGCGAATCTGCACATGAGCAATGGGCCGGCCAGAGCTCCCGATGCGATTGAGCGGATAATTATTTGTCAGCACCGGCGAAGTCTCGGTCAAACCATAACCCTGATAAATGGGAATGCCGATCGCCCAAAAAAATTCTCCGAGTGATTTGGATAGCGGAGCGCCGCCAGACATGACCATGCGCAGGCGCCCCCCCGTGCCAGCCCTGATTTTGGAGTAAACGAGCCGGTCAGCAAGCGACCATTTTATTCTCAGCGGCAAGCTCGGGGATTTTTCTCCGCAGCGCCAGGCGGCCGACTCTCTCGCAGTTTTCAATGCAAAATCAAAGATTTTCCGTTTGGCACCGCTGGTCTTCGAACCCTGCTCCATCAGACGGGCATAGATTTTTTCGAAGAAGCGGGGGACAGCAGCCAGCACGGTAGGATGGACTTCCAGTAGTGCCTGAGCCACATTCTCTACCGCTTCAACGTAGGCAACAGGACACCCCGAGAAAATATAGAGATAGTCGAGCATCCGACCATAGACGTGAGCGAGCGGAAGAAAGGAAACTGCTAAATCCGTTTCCGGCTCAAGAATGACATCCCGGCAGGAATCCGCCACGTTGGAGCTAAAGTTAACATGGGTGAGCATGACCCCTTTGGGTTCGCCTGTTGTTCCCGAGGTATAGATGATGGAGGCGAGCTGCCCCGGAAGCACGGCTGCCGCACGTTGGCGGTACAAAGCAATCTCTTTAGGGCCGGACGTGGAAATAAGCGTCTCATAGCGCAAATACTCAGCGGGCATTGCATCACCGGCGCCAGCGACGATCACCTGTTGCACCTGGGCGACTTGATCTCTCAGCTGCAGGAACTTTTCAAGCTGCCGCACCCCGGCAATGAAAATGACCTCTGCCCCGCAATGGTTAAGGATATAGGTCATGCGGTCGGGAGACTCGTTGAAGTAAATCGGGACGGTAATGGCTCCGGAGCCATTGATGGCAAAATCAGCGGTGTGCCATTCCGGGCAGTTCGGAGCAAACAGACCCACCCGGTCACCCGATTTCACCCCCAACTCCACCAAACAATTCGCCAAGCCCGCCACGCGTCGGAGGTACTCTGCGGAAGAAATGGCCTCCCAACGCTCCTTACCGCGATACATCTGTGCGCGTGGAGACGGAAGTGCATCGACGGCATGAAGGAAGCGGGCAGGAAGAGAGTCGTAGGTCATGCGATTTTTGAATGTACCCTAGAAGGAATTCGAGCGCAACGGCAGTGCCCCCCCCGACGGGCGGGATCGCGGCTCTTCGATTTGCCCGGTGCGAGACCAGCTGCGTTAAGATAGGGCTTGGGGATGAAGGACATGACCGCTACCACACCTGTGATGAATGACCCGACGACAAGCCGCGGACCGTTTCGAGCCCCTCGCGGGACGACGATCTCCTGCAAAGGCTGGCAGCAGGAAGCCGCCCTGCGTATGCTCCTGAACAACCTGGACCCCGACGTGGCGGAGAAGCCCGAGGACCTTGTGGTTTATGGCGGGACGGGGAAGGCCGCGCGCAATTGGGACTGTTTCCACGCCATCGTGAGGTCGCTGCGGGCTCTCGAAAACGACGAGACCCTGCTCGTGCAATCCGGCAAACCAGTGGCGGTGTTCCGGACGCATGACTATGCGCCCCGCGTGCTGCTCTGCAACTCCAATCTCGTGGGGCAGTGGAACAACTGGGAGAAGTTTAATGAGCTCGACCGGGCCGGGCTGATGATGTATGGCCAGATGACCGCCGGAAGCTGGATCTATATCGGGACGCAGGGCATCCTGCAGGGAACCTATGAGACTTTTGCCTCTGCGGCACGGAGGCATTTTGCGGGGGACTTGAGCGGGAAGCTGGTGGTAACGGGCGGTATGGGCGGCATGGGCGGGGCGCAGCCGCTGGCGGCCACCATGAATGGCGCCGCGTTTCTGGGGATTGACGTGGACCCGGAGCGGATAAAGCGGCGCGTGAAAACAGGCTATTGCGATGTGATGGTGAATTCCCTTGACGAAGCCCTTCGCATCTTGAAAAACGCGGTGCGCAAGGGGGAGGCGACTTCCGTAGGTCTGGTCGGCAACTGCGCGGACCTGATTCCGGAGTTGGCAATGCGCGGCGTCGTTCCCGATGTGCTCACCGACCAGACCAGCGCACACGATCCTATCGGCGGGTATGTGCCCAACGGGATGACCCTCGACCAAGCGCTGGATCTCAGAAAGAAAAACCCTCAGGACTACCGGGCCCGCTCGATCGCGGCCATGGGCAAACACGTTCAAGGAATGCTGGACCTGCAGAAGCTGGGTTCGGTGACCTTTGATTATGGCAACAACATTCGCACGTATGCCTTCGAGGCGGGCGTGAAGAACGCCTACGATTTCCCTGGCTTCGTGCCGGCTTACATTCGGCCATTGTTCTGCGAGGGGAAGGGGCCATTTCGCTGGGCGGCGCTCTCCGGGGAAGCCGCCGACATCGCTCGAACCGACCGGCTGGTGCTCGAAATGTTCCCCGAAAACCAGCATCTGAAACGATGGATTACACTGGCAGAGAAGAAAGTGAAATTCCAGGGATTGCCGTCGCGAATCTGCTGGCTCGGATACGGCGAGCGCGACAGGTTCGGGCTGGCCCTAAATGACCTGGTAGCCAAGGGTGAGCTGAAAGCTCCTATTGTCATCGGACGCGACCACCTGGACTGTGGTTCGGTAGCCTCGCCCTATCGAGAAACCGAGGCCATGAAGGATGGTTCGGACTCGGTCGCGGATTGGGCGCTGCTGAACGCGCTGGTCAATACGGCGAGCGGTGCATCCTGGGTCTCCATTCACAACGGGGGCGGGGTGGGGATCGGGTACTCACAGCACGCCGGGCAAGTGACCTGCGCCGACGGCACCCAAGAGATGGCCAGGCGCATCGAACGAGTGTTAACGAATGACCCGGGCATGGGGGTGGTACGCCATGTCGATGCCGGGTATGCAGAAGCCAAAGAGTTTGCCAAGAAGTCAGGTGTTAAGATCCCTATGCTCTGAATCCGTCCGGGACGCTGGTGCATGCTCCCGGAGCGGAATCGGTGCAGGGCTTGGCGGGAACAAAAGCGAATTCGTCGAGGGAGCAAAATACGATGTACACAGTATTGGGTGCGACTGGGAACATAGGAAGCGTCATCACCGAGAACCTCCTCGAAAAGGGAGAAAAAGTCCGCGTGGTCAGCAGGAGCTCCGCGAGACTTCAACCCTTGGTTCAGAAGGGAGCGGAGGCTTTCCTTGGTGATGTTAAAGACGTAGCTGCCCTGACGCGGGCCTTTCAGGATGTGCGGGCAGCTTTCTTGATGATTCCGCCATCCATGACGGCTCAGGATTATCGGGCAGAACAGGAAAAGGTCAGCGATGCCATCGCCGCTGCGGCAAAAAATGCGGGATTGAAATACGCGGTCAACCTCAGCAGCTATGGAGCCCATGCATCGTCGGGCACAGGTCCAATCCTGGGGTTGCACTTTTCCGAGCTGAAGCTCAATGCTGTGGAAAAGTTGAACGTGCTGCACCTGCGTCCCGGCTATTTTTTTGAGAACCATCTGGCGGGGATCACCATGATCCAGATGATGGGCCTGTTCGGGGGAGCGATCAAAGCGGATCTCAACTTACCCATGATTGCCACCAGGGATATTGGCGCCTACGCGGCTGATCGATTGCTGAAGCTCGATTTCAACGGCAAGCAAACCCGAGAATTGTTGGGCGAACGCGATCTGACCATGAATGAAGTGGCTGCGATTCTCGGGAGAGCGCTGAATAAATCGGATCTCCGTTACGCGCAATTCCCATACGACCAGGTGCAACAGGTGCTTCAACAAATGGGGACACCACCAAAAACAGCCGCTTGCTTCATTGAAATGTTCCAGGGAATCAACGAAGGGAGGGTGGCGGCGAGGGAACCGAGATCGACCGAGAACACCACGCCGACTTCTTTCGAATCGTTCGCGAAGGACGTGTTTGTTCCGGCATTTCAAGGGAAGGCCGCAAGCGCATAGGTAAAGTCCGCTGGGGCTGAGGCGCGATAACGACACTTTGACAAACAGCTTGCTCATCACAGGTGCTTCGCAACTCCTGACTCTGCGAGGAGGCGTTCCGCGGCGAGGCAATTCCCTCTCCGAGCTGGGCATCCTGAAGGACGGGGCCTTGCTGCTCTCTGACGGACAGATTGCGGCTGTCGGAAGCCGGGCGGCAGTGGAAGCGCGCAAAGACGCTAAGCAGGCGGAGAAACTGGATGTGGGTGGGCGGGTGGTCCTGCCCGGTTTTATCGATTCGCATACGCATCTCATCCATGCCGCGAGCCGCGCGGAAGAATATGAGTTAAAAATCCAAGGTGCAAGCTACGAGGAAATTGCCAAACGGGGCGGTGGAATCCTGAATTCGGTGGGCAAGGTCAGGGCCGCGAGTGGGCAGGCGCTGAAGCAGAGAGCAAGAGCGGCTCTTGAAGAATTTGCCTCCTACGGCACGACCACCGTAGAAGCCAAGAGCGGCTACGGACTGGACCTCGCGAGCGAACTTAGGATCCTGCACCTGCAGCAGGAATTGAACCGTGAACAGCCACTCGAGATTGTTTCAACGTTCCTTGGCGCGCATGTGCCGCCTTCCGAATTTCGTGGGAAGCCCGGGGGTACGGAGCGTTACATCCGGCTGTTGCTCGAACAGTTGCTGCCTGAAGTAGTGAACGAGCGGCTGGCGGAATTCTGCGATGCATTTTGCGACCGGGGTGCCTTCACCCGGTCGCAATCGCGACGCATCCTGGTCGAGGGCAAGCAACACGGACTGATCCCGCGGCTGCATGCCGAGCAACTGAGCCGAACCGGGGCCGCGCAACTAGCTGTGGAACTGGGTGCAGCCAGTTGTGACCACCTGGAGCAAGTGAACTCCGCCGACGTCCGGGCACTTGGGAAATCTCGGACGGTGGCTACGCTGCTTCCGGGTTGCGATTTTCACCTTGGATGGAAACAGTACGCGCCGGCCCGCCAACTGATTGACAACGGCGCGGTGATTGCCTTAGCGACAGATTACAATCCCGGAACCAGCCCGACCGTAAGCATGCCGATGATCCTGTCGCTGGCTTGCAGCCAGTTGCGAATGACCCCCGCCGAAGCGATCACCGCAGTTACAATTAATGCCGCATACTCCTTGCGCCGAGAGAACAGGATGGGATCGCTTGAGCCGGGCAAGCAGGCTGACCTGGCCGTCTTCGAAGTGGAGGATTACCGCGAAATTCCCTATTATTTTGGAATGCAACGATGCTGGATGACGGTCAAGAGCGGCGAGATCATCTACATGCGCGATTGAATCGGAAGACAGCAACGCAAACCGGGGCAGCCAGGCGGACCCCCGAGAACAGACAGACGGAACCGAACCATGACACGACTGATAGAGTGCGTACCTAATTTTTCCGAAGGGCGGGATCCCGCAAAAATTGACGCGATCGTCCAGGCCATGAGCAGCGTGTCGGGGGTGTATGTGCTGGATCGCGAAATGGACGCGGACCACCACCGGTGCGTTATCACCCTGGCAGGGGACCCCGAAGCCGTTGGAGAAGCGGCCATCCTGGGCGCTGGAAAAGCAATGGAATTGATCGACATGACCACTCACAAGGGCGCTCATCCGCGCGTAGGGGCGACCGACGTCGTGCCCTTCATCCCGATTGAAGGGGTAAGCTTGGACGATTGCGTGGCGCTCGCCCGCCGCGTCGGGAACGAGATCTGGAAGCGGTACCGCATCCCTATCTTTTTTTATGAAGCGGCAGCGACGCGCCCCGAACGGATCAACCTCGAAAATGTACGGAGAGGACAGTTCGAAGGCTTACGGGAGGAACTGAAGAAAAATCACGACCGGCAACCCGATGTGGGGGAACCGAAACTGCATCCCACGGCCGGAGTGACCGTGGTCGGGGCGCGAAAATTCCTCGTCGCTTACAACGTAAACCTGAACACGTCCGACGTGAGCATAGCGAATAAGATTGCCAAGGCCATCCGGTACTCGAGCGGCGGACTTCGCTACGTCAAGTCCATGGGCGTGGAACTGAAGGCCCGCAACCTGGCGCAAGTGTCCATCAATCTGACCGATTTCGAGCTAACTCCAATGCACCGCGTGTATGAAATGGTCAAACGGGAGGCGGAACGCTATGGCGTCGTACCCGTGGGAAGCGAGATTGTCGGCCTAGTCCCGAAAAAGGCTATTGAAATGGCGGCGGATTTCTTCCTGCAATTGGAGAATTTCTCCCCGTCACAGGTGTTTGAGAACAAACTCAGCGCGGCACTCGGCGGGGCGCCGCTCGAATCAAAGGACGGCAAACTCGCGAGCCTGGCACGCCCCTTCCTCGATGCCGTGGCGGAGCCGACAGCGACGCCGGGG
The DNA here is from genome assembly GCA_963842585.1 of Candidatus Acidiferrales bacterium. Classification (GTDB taxonomy): domain Bacteria; phylum Acidobacteriota; class Terriglobia; order Acidiferrales; family UBA7541; genus Acidiferrum. Next base: position 1,004,745 of record CAWJHG010000001.1, on the reverse strand, counting down.
GGAGGCAGCGTTTCCGCCTATGCGGGGGCTATGGCGGCGGCGCTCGGACAGATGGTGGCCGGGCTCTCGCGAAAGAAAAAATCACAAGCGCTGCATGTCGATAAGCTGTCGGAACAGCTCGAACAGCTGCGAAAAACAGCCAATGAACTGACGAGTGCAATTGACCGCGATGCGGCCTCCTACGAGGCTGTGATGGCGGCCTTCAAACTGCCCCAGGGCAACCAAGAGGAAATCGCTCAACGAGAGTCAGCGATCCAGATTGCCACAAAAGGTGCAGCGGAGGTGCCGCTCCAGGTGGCGGAGCTGGCCGCCCAACTGCACGGCCGACTGTTGCAACTGGAGACTATTGCCGCCGGATCTATGAAGTCAGATTTGCAGGTGGCGCGTCTAATGGCGGTAGCGGCAGCGAAGGGTGCCCTGGCCAACGTGGCGATCAATTTGGAAGGCTTGAAGGATGAGGCCTACGTTGCCAAAATCAGTCAAAAGGTTGCCGAACTGGGCAATCGGTTGGGCTAACCGTTCGGCAGTGTCGTAAAATAAGACTTCGTTGCCCGGCCGAATTTAAGGAGCAATACATGATGAAGAGCAAGAGAACCTCTCGATTTCTGGCGGCTGGTGTGCTTTTGCTGCTAGCTTCCGCCCTCGCCAAGCCGGCCAGGGCCGGGGGAGTCGGCGCAGACACCATCGCGCTTTTCCCTAAAGAAACAGGGGAATTTGGCTACGTGGATCTGAAGAAGGCACGAACCATGAAGTGGTTCCCTGCCCTGCAGGAGCAGGTTCTGCCTGAGCGCTTCCGTCAGTTCGAGAAATTCCTTGCCTCGGCAGGAGTTGATCCGAACAGTCAGGTGGACGAACTGGTTTGGGGCCTGGTTGCGGACGGCATGCTGAAGAACGACAAGGGCGTGTCGACTGACGTTCCGTCGAGCGAGATGACTCTCGGAATAGCCATGGGGACATTCAATCCGGACTCGACCGAGGCGTACTTTAAACAGCAAAAGCTCCCAATGGCGAAGATTGAGTCCTACACGCTATTTGCCTTCGGCTCGGGCGAAGGCTCGGGCGACCTGTTTTTCTTCTTTCTGGACTCCAGCAAAGCGGTTTTCGGGCACAAAGCGATGCTTGAGAAATTGGTCGATCTTCGGATGGGCCGCGCGGAAGGACTGCTGCGGAACGAACAGATGTACAACCTGATTAACGAAGCGAACGGCTCCGGCGTGGTCTGGGCGGTGCTCGATCCCGGATACACGCGGCTGGCGATGGCGCAACTCGCTCCGGAGGTTCAGCAGTTTCCGGATGCTGCGGCAATCGTCCAGCGGATGCAGGCCATGACCATCACCGCAACTGCCAGCAGCGGCGTGGATGCAAAATTTCAGGCCGTTTGCGGTTCCACGGCAGACGCCAATACCCTAAGCCAACTGGTTACCGCCGGACTTCTATACAAGAAGTATCAGGCGGCAAAAGACAATCCGGATTTGGGACAGCTTCTCGACCAGACGAACGTCACCCCTTCCGGGGACCGGATGGTAATCCGTTTGTCGGTAAGCGATGACCAGATGACATCGCTGATTCGCCACAATACCTTCGCGCTGAAAATGTAAGCTCGGCTCGGGGTGCCCGGGATGGGCACCTCCTTGCGTCTAGTCCGCAGGAGGATTGGGGGACACAAACTTGGTCAGACGCAGGATCCCGGCGCCGCCACGCAATTCACAGTGAACCTCATCGATCCCCTCCCAGGAAGGTTTCTCGTTGGGAGGGGGTTCTGTTCCCGGCAAGGAAACTTCCAATTCCAGGCGATCGAGTGATCGCCGCAGCGTAATTCCACAGGCCGTCCCCGAGGTATGACAGTGAAAGCATTGTCTGCAGGCAGAGACAACCGAGGCCTGAAACTGCAGGATCATCTCGTTTCCAAGGCCGGCGGCATCCGCGAGATAGCGGGCCGCCCCGCCGACCGCTGCAACCAGCCGGTCGTCAGGATCGATTCGAAGAGAAATCTGATGAGGAAGGGTGGGCACGGTTAATGATCGTTGGCGAGCGCAACATCGCACGCTTCCCGACAGTCCGGACAATAGTATAGACCGTCTACGCACAGACGCACGTTATGCTGCCCCTTGCAGATGGTGCAATATTTTTCGCAGACGCAGTATTCTTCGGTCTTGTCGCACTGCGCGCAAACAATCTGTTGTCCACGAGCCGCCATTCCGCCTCCGGAAGAAACTGTACCTGAGCGGTCCGCCGCCAGCAAGTGCAAGACTGCGATTTGGTTCCAGGTCGGGAGGAAGAGGAGTGAGGAACCGCCTTTTTGACGGCGCCTGTTTCGCATGCTAACATCGAAAATCGCCCGAGCTGACGGAATGGAATCCGTAAACTCTCCTGCAAATACTGCCCCTCGCAAAACGCCTCTCAACGCGTTGCACCGCCGTCTTGGCGCCAAAATGGTCAATTTTGGCGGCTGGGACATGCCCGTCGAGTATCCTTCAAGCGGCGGCCTGGTCGCCGAGCACCGGGCGGTGCGAAACGGGGTTGGTATTTTTGACGTAAGCCACATGGGCGACATCAGGATTCACGGCTCGTCTAAATCCGCGAGTGGGCTCGAAGCGGTCCAATACCTCACCATGAATGACGCGTCGAAGCTGGCCCTCGGGCAGGCCCAGTATTCGGCGATGCTCTATCCCCAAGGCACATTTGTGGATGACGTGATCGTTCATCGCCTGGGCGAAGATGACTATCTTCTAGTGATCAACGCCGGAACCCGCGAAAAGGATATCCGCTGGGTACGGCAAAACACCTCCAAGTTCGATTGCAACGTGGAAGAGCTGAGCGACACGTATACACAGTTGGCGATTCAGGGCCCGCGGGCGATTGACGCCCTCAGTAAGCTCACCGACGCGGACCTGGTCGCGGTGAAAAGCTACTGGTTCACCCACGGCACTGTTTGCGGACTGGCGGACACTTTGATTGCGCGGACAGGTTACACGGGGGAAGATGGATTTGAGATTTATGTTCCCTCGGACGTGACAACCAGCGAGCGAATCTGGAATGCCGTTGTCGAGGCCGGCAAGGAATTCGGGATCGTACCTTGCGGACTCGGTGCAAGGAATACCCTGCGGCTGGAATCCAAGATGGCGCTCTATGAACACGAGATCAGCGACACGATCAACGTTTGGGAAGCGGGTCTCGATCGTTATTGTAAAATGGAAAAAGGTGATTTCCTTGGTCGGTCGGCGCTCGAAGCGGCGCGCACGGCGGGCTTAAAGCGAACTCTCGTAGGACTGGAGATGGTCGAACGGGGAATCGCGCGCGATGGGTACCGTTGCGTGAGCGAGAGCGGAGCGGTTGTAGGCATGGTGACAAGCGGATCTCCCTCGCCAACGCTCGGTAAGAATATCGCGCTTGCCTATGTTCCCCCCGCCTTGTCCGAGCCCGGGACATCGATTTATGTGGAGATTCGCTCGCAGAAGTGCAGGGCTCAGGTTGTGGCAACACCTTTTTACAAGCGGGTGAGAAAAGCAATCGCACCGTAGGCAGAGGAAATCCGATTCCAGGCAAGGAGCGGTCGCATGGCATACCCAACAAAGTATCGTTACACCAAAGAGCACGAGTGGATCGACGCCCAGGGTGATCTGGCCACCATCGGTATCACCGACTATGCCCAACACGAACTTGGGGACGTGGTATTCGTCGAGCTACCCGCGGCCGGCAGCACACTGGCCAAGGGCAAGACGTTCAGCTCCGTCGAATCGGTCAAGGCGGTCAGCGAAATCTATGCTCCCGCCAACGGCCAGGTGGTCGAGACCAATGCCTCCTTGCAGAACAAACCGGAGAGCATCAACAGTGACCCGCACGGCGCTGGATGGCTGGTCAAAATTAAGTTGTCGGATGCCGGGGAGCTCAGTTCCCTCCTGGACGCTGCGGCTTACGAAGCGTATATCGCGGAGAAACAGAAGGAAGCGTCAGCCTGATGCGCTATCTCCCGAAGAGCCCTGCTGAACGACAGGAGATGTTGGCAGCCATCGGCGCAAGAAATATCGAAGAACTATTCTCGTCGATCCCCGAAGCCTACCGTCTGAAAAAACCGCTGAACCTCCCGGGGCCGATGTCGGAAGCGGAATTGATCGGCTATTTCGAGGCCCGCGGCGCGGAGAATTCCACAGGCTATTCGAGGTTTCTCGGCGCTGGCGTTTATTCCCACCTGCGGTCGGTCGTGACCGATACGATTCTGCAACGCGGCGAATTTCTCACTTCCTACACCCCGTACCAGGCGGAAATCACGCAAGGCACGTTGCAGGCAATCTTCGAGTTTCAAACCCTGATGTGCCAACTGACCGGACAAGAAGTCGCCAACGCTTCCATGTACGACGGGTCTACCGCGACCACCGAAGCCGTGCTAATGGCCGAACGCGTGACCGGACGTCAGCGCGTGCTGGTCGCGCGATCGGTCCATCCCGAATATCGCGAAGTCCTGCGCACCTATGCCAAGAATTCCGGCCTGGACGTGGAGGAAATCTCTTATGGCACCTCCGGCAATCTGGACATCACCGCGCTAAAAAGCGCGCTGCGGGAAGATGTCTGCGCGGTGGTCGTGCAGTCGCCCAACTTCCTCGGGACCATCGAAGCTCTCGCGCCCGCCGCCGAAGCCGCGCACGCGGCCGGGGCGCTCTTGGTGGTAGCAGTGGCGGAAGCGCTGTCGCTCGGAATTGTGAAGCCGCCGGCAGAGGCAGACATCGTCGCCATGGAGGGTCAAAGCTTTGGCCTGGCACCGAGTTACGGGGGCCCTTTTGTCGGTGTGATTGCCTCGCGTGAAAAGTATGTGCGGCAGATGCCGGGGCGTCTTGCCGGTCAAACTACGGATCAGGACGGCCGCCGCGGCTTTGTGCTGACACTCGCGACCCGCGAGCAACACATCCGCCGAGAGAAAGCTACTTCCAACATCTGTACCAATCAGGCGCTTTGCGCTTTAGCTGCCACGGTGCACCTGACGCTGCTCGGAAAAGAGGGCCTACGTGAAATGGCCGAGCAAAACCTGGCCAAGGCGCAGTTCACGCTCGGTGAACTCGAGAAAATACCTGGCGTAAGGCGCACCTTCCCAGCCCCCTTCTTCAATGAATTTGCCCTGGAATTACCCCGTTCAGTCAAGATGCTGAACACCGAACTGCTGAAATCGAAGATCATCGGGCCATACGTGCTGGGCTCCGCTTATCCGGAACTCAGCAAGCATGCACTGGTCTGCGTGACGGAGACAACCTCCCGAGCGGAGATCGAGAAATTCGCGGCGGCGCTGAAAGCCGCTCTGCAATCGCCGCTCTAGAGCACAGGATTGGGCGCTCAATCGAATTGAGAAAGGGCTATCACGGAATCCAGCGATGAACGCAAAGATTACAAAAGCTTCGCGCCATACCAGCCAGAACGAGGGCCTGATTTTCGAGAAGTCCTCCCCAGGAAAGCGCGCCTTTGAACTTCCCCCGCTCGATGTCCCAGCTGTGGATCCGGATACGGCATTGGGAGCAGCGCACCGGCGGGAAGGCATCGTCGGTTTTCCTGAGGTCAGCGAGATCGAAGTGATACGTCACTTCACTCGGTTATCCACGTGGAATTACGCCATCGATCTCGGCATGTACCCTCTCGGTTCCTGCACGATGAAATACAACCCGCGCGTAAACGAGTACGTGGCCAGGCTGTCCGGCATTGCGACCGAGCATCCCTATCAGCCACAGGAACTATCGCAGGGCTGCCTGCGCATTCTTTCGCTGCTAGAGAAGTGCTTGCTGGAAATCACCGGCATGGATGCCATCACCCTGCAGCCCGCCGCAGGTGCGCAGGGGGAATTGACTGGGCTGCTCCTGATCCGTGCCCATCATAAAAAGAATGGCAATCCTCGTAAGAAGGTTTTGATCCCAGACTCGGCGCACGGCACGAATCCAGCCACCGCGGTCATTGCGGGCTATGAAGTAGAAAACATAAAGTCCAACGCAGAAGGCCAGGTTGACATCGCGAAACTCCGCGAACAGGTTAACGAAGAAGTTGCAGCGCTGATGCTCACCAACCCTTCCACGCTCGGCATCTTCGAGCAGCAGATTCCGGAGATTGCGGAGGTTCTGCACGCCAAGGGCGCACTGCTCTACATGGACGGTGCCAACATGAACGCGCTGACGGGAGTTACGCGGCCCGGCGATCTCGGTGTCGACGTAATGCACCTGAACCTGCACAAAACTTTTTCCACCCCGCACGGTGGCGGTGGTCCGGGTGCGGGTCCGGTGGCCATGAAGCAGATTCTGGAACCCTACCTGCCGGTCCCTGTCCTGGCTGAAAAGGATGGTGGGCGCCTGGCACTTGATTTCCAGCGAAAAGAGAGCATCGGGCGGGTGCGAGCGTTCGGTGGAAATTTCGGCGTCCTCGTGCGCGCTCTGGCTTACATCCTCGCCTATGGCCCGGGCGTGCGTCAGGCCACCGAAGATGCCGTCCTCAATGCCAACTACATCCGCAAGCATCTGGATGGCGTGTATGACCTGCCATACAGGCGGCCGTCGATGCACGAGGTTGTTTTTAGCGACGCCATTCAAAAAAAATATGGCGTGAACACGATGGATATCGCCAAGCGGCTCATCGACTATGGTTTTCATCCCTATACCACGGCATTTCCCCTGATCGTTCCGGGGGCGCTGATGATCGAGCCGACCGAATCCGAGAGCAAGGAAGAGTGCGATTTCTTTATCGAAGCGATGAAGTCCATCGGCGAAGAAGCGGAGAAGAACCCGGAACTGGTGAAGAGCGCTCCACACTCGACCAGAGTTCGGCGTCTTGACGAAGTGGGCGCTGCGCGCAAGCCCATCCTGCGATGGAGACCTGCGGTCAGCGGCAGCGAAGCTGCGAAGTAACGGTCTTGCCCCATAGCCTGCGGCCAGGCGAAGTGCTTCGTTTTCGGGCAATCTCGCCCGCAAACTGCCGCGCGAACATCCCCCTGCTGCTAAACTAGGAAGAGCTTCAGACGGAAGCAGGTCTTTAGGAACATGAGTGTTGCATTAGACGCGTGGTTACCGAAGTCGGTCATTTATCTTCGCAGCTACTCTTTCGATAAGTTCATCGCTGATCTGATTGCCGGCGTGACGGTTGGCCTGGTCGCGTTGCCGCTGGCCATGGCCTTCGCGATTGCCTCCGGCGTGTCGCCACAAGCCGGCATCTATTGCGCAATGGTGACGGGCTTTCTGATCTCCGCCCTCGGCGGGTCAAAGACGCAGATCGGCGGCCCCACAGGTGCATTCGTCGTGGTGGTACTGGGCATCATATCGAAATATGGAATAGACGGCTTGTTCACCTGCACGATGCTCGCCGGTGTCTTGCTCGTGCTTATGGGGATTACCGGACTTGGATCGATGGTTCGGTTCTTTCCCCGGCCGGTCGTCGTGGGATTCACAAACGGGATTGCTATCCTGATTGCCAGTACACAGGTCCGAGATTTCTTCGGCCTCAGGATGGAACACGTGCCTGGCGACTTCTTCCACCGCATGGGGTCGATTGCTGAGAAGTTCTATACCTTGAACTGGGTTGCAACGGCCCTCGGACTCACTTGCCTTGCCGTCATGATCCTGTGTCTCAAGTTTTTCAGGAAGATCCCCGGGGCGATCGTGGTCTGCTTCGGCGCGACAGCGGCGGTCAGTCTCTTTCATCTGCCCGTGGAAACGATCGGCACGAGGTTTGGCGGAATACCGAGCGGGCTACCGCATATCGTGGTTCCGCAACTCCAACCGAGTCTACTGCTGCACTTGTTGTCTCCTGCCGTGACCATTGCCATGCTGGGAGCCATTGAATCTCTGTTTTCTGCCGTCGTTTCTGACCGCATGAGCCATGACAAACATAATCCGAATGTTGAGCTGGTAGCCCAGGGCGTCGCCAATATTTTTTCACCTCTCTTTGGAGGCTTGCCGGCCACCGGCGCGATTGCTCGCACGGCAACCAACGTTCGGGCGGGTGCGAAAACTCCCGTCGCCGGGATGATTCATGCGCTCACACTGCTGGCGGTTATCCTGTTCGCGGCGCCGCTGGTGAAAAACCTTCCGCTGGCGGCACTTGCAGGGATTCTTTTTATGGTTGCTTACAACATGGGAGACTGGGGAGAGATTCCCGAGATCCTGAAGCTGAGCAAAGCCGATATCGCAGTATGGATTCTGACGCTCAGCCTGACGGTCTTCGCAGACCTGACGCTGGCCGTGGAAGTCGGCATGATCCTGGCTGCGTTCACCTTTATCCGCAAAATCTCACTGACCACCACGGTCTCGCGGGTAACGGAAGATTACATTGAAGATGGCCGCGTGCACATCCTGCAGGATAAGGATATTCCGGAGTATGCCGCGGTATACAGGATTCATGGGCCGTTCCTGTTCGGTGTCACGGACAAAATAGCCACCGTTACCGACGAGCTAGAAACGCTGCCTCCGATCGTGATTCTGCGTCTCCGCAACATGACGGCCATCGACGCCACGGGGATCGCAGCGCTTCAGGAACTGGCGGACAAACTGCACCAGAGCGGGCGATCCATGCTGGTATGCGGTGCACGCCCGCAGCCTGAAGCACTCATGCGCGAAGCAGGCTTTGACCGCCATGTCGGTTCAGAAAATATTTGTGAGAATATTACCGCGGCCTTGAAGCGGGCCGAAACCATCCGAAAAGAGTCTCTGGCACTGACCACCTCGCGGCTTGATTCCTAACTGTTCCCACCGACACTCCTTCCGATTCGCGGCCGCAAGGCGGATCTGGAGCATGGTTTTCTTGATTCTCGGTTTTCGATCGATGACTGCGGTTTCATTACCTGCAAACGCTGCTGTAGTTCTGTTGTAACAATCCACTCCTACTCTCCACGGTGGGAGTTCGGTGTCCCGGCCGCCGCGCACTCTCCTTTTTTACTCAGAGTAATCACAAATTGGAGACAAAAATGAAGAACAAGCTTCTGGCGACAGCGCTTTCGCTGGCTCTGATCGGCACCACCCTCCCCGCGCCGGCGCATGCCGACGACGATTGGGGTGGCGGCAGGAAAATCAAGCACGTGTTATTGGTTAGCATTGACGGAATGCACGCAGCGGATTACCTGAATTGTTCGCAAGGGATCGGCGGCGTCAACGGCGGGGCCCCGTACTGTCCGAATTTGGCAGAATTGGGCCTGACCGGTGTGAATTATCTCGAGACCTCCACCTCGAAGCCCTCCGATTCCTTTCCTGGCCTGACGGCCATAGTGACCGGGGCATCACCGCGAACGGCTGGCGTTTACTACGACGTGGCCTATGATCGCGTCCTGGCCCCTCCGACAATCACGACCGGGAATGGGCTCTCGAGTGGCACCTGCACCCCAAATCAGCCGAACGGCACCTCGACGGAGTATGAAGAAGGAATCGACAAGAACCAGAATTTTGTGAACGGAATCGACGGCATCAGCACGGCAAACGGTGACGGCGGGATCAATTCCATCGACCCATTGAAGCTGATTCGCGATCCCTACAACAAATGCGCACCCCTCTACCCCTGGAACTTCCTCCGGGTGAACACGATCTTCGGCGTGGCCCACAAGGCTGGCGAGTACGTTGCCTGGTCGGATAAGCACCCAGCCTACTCTGCCGTTTCCGGGCCCGGGGACGGGTCCAATCTAGATGACTTCTATGGGCCGGAAATCAACTCCCTGGTTGTGGGGCTCCCCGGAGTAACCACCCCGCTCGGGATGCCCTGCTCTACGGTTCCAGATTCATCCTCATCCTACGCACTCAGTGCATGGACCGATAGCTTCCTCAACATCCAGTGCTACGACACGCTGAAGGTCAACGCGGTCATGAACCAGATCGATGGCTACAACCATAACCGTTCGAAGAAGACGAAAGTGCCTGCGATTTTCGGCATGAACTTTCAAGCCGTGAGCGTAGGGCAGAAGCTGATCGAGCCGGGTATCGGCAGTGGTGGCTATCTGGACGCGAACGGCACGCCAAGCGCCAACCTGGTTAAGGAGATCGAGTTTGTCGACAAAGCCTTCGGCGACTGGGTGTCGGAACTGAAGAAACAGGGCGTGTACGATTCCACGCTCATCGTGGTCACTGCAAAGCATGGCCAGAGTCCGATCGATTCCGCGCGATACGTTCCGATCACTTCTTCCGGCCCGGTGACAACTTCCCCGAGCCAACTGATTGACAGCTGCCTGCCGGCTTCCGAATCCAACGCGGGTAACCAGATCGGTCCCACGGAGGATGATATTTCCCTACTGTGGCTGAGCAGCTCCTGCAACGCGGCGACGGAAGCGCAAGGACTCGAAATCCAGTCGCCCACTTCATCGAACGTAGCGGGAATTGGCCAAATCCTCTACGGGCGGACACTCTCGCAACTCTACAATACCCCGGGAATTCCTCCGTCCGGGGATCCGCGCACGCCCGACATTATCGTGACACCCAACGTCGGCGTAACTTACTCGGGAAGCACCAAAAAGCAGGCCGAGCACGGCGGTTTTTCCCATGACGACACCAACGTGATGATTCTGGTGTCCGGATCGTGGTTCTCACCTCGGACCGTCAAGGGCCCTGTCGAAACCATGCAGGTTGCGCCGACGATCCTGAAGGCTCTTGGACTCGATCCTGGCGCGCTCGATGGCGTAAAAATCGAGGGGACTCAGTCGCTGCCTGGCTTGCCGTTCTAGCCGTACAAACTAAAAGCAAGCAGGGAAGTCGAGCAAGCGAGCGGTGCTTGATGGAAAAACGTCAATGAGGCACAACGGGCGCTGAGCTTACCCTCGGGCGTTCGTTGTGTCTTGACAGAGTCGTACCCGAGAAAAGCCTGAATTAACCAACGAACATTCCGAAGGAATTTATCGGGCAAATCGCGGCGCAGGTTCCGGTGGCATCTGCAGGCCCGGCGCTTCCACCGGACGGCCCCCGCGTGCTTGCGAAGCTCGTGTCTGTACTGCGGGGTCAGGGCGGCGAACCGGCATGGCCAGGTTTTCGCCCTCCCTCACAAAGCTGAGTTTGTCTTCGCTGCGGTCCCAATCGATGCAGATCAGATCGCCCGAGTGCACCTGGTCGGTAGCCAACAGGTTGGCCATGGGATAGACCACATGGCGCTCGATCGCCCGCTTCAGGTGGCGCGCGCCGTAACGCTGGTCGGTGCCTTCTTGAAGAAGGAAATCCCGGCCTGCATCGGTCACCCGGAAAAGGAATTGGCCCCTGGCCGTTTCCAAAACGCGCTGTTGAACCATGGACAGTTCTATATCCAGCACCTGTTCGAGCTGGGTGCGCTGCAGGGGGTGAAAGACCACCACTTTATCCAACCGGTTCATGAATTCCGGCGAGAACTTGCGGCGCGCGGCTTCAACCGCAGTGCGCTCGACTTTTTCGTCGAGATTGGTCCTGGGCTTGTCGTCAGACTTTATGAACCCGTAACCGCCGGCCATTAACTCGGTAATCTCCCCACCGCCCAGATTGGAGGTCAAGAAAATCACCGTTTGCGAGAGATCCACTCGCCGGTTGTCGCCGAGGGTCAATGTCGCCTTATCCAGCATCCCCAGCAGCAACTGCCAAAGGGCGTCGCTGGCCTTTTCGATCTCGTCAAAGAGCAGAAAGGAAAGCTTCAGCTTGTCCGAGTGCGAAGCTGCCAGAGCTTCCTGGGTAATCAGCGGATGAGTTTCCCGGTGCCCAAGGTACCCCGGAGGTGAGCCGATCAATTTCGCGATTTCATGAGAATGCTGAAATTCAGCGCAATCTACTTTTATGACCAGGCGTGGGTCCCCAAACAAGATTTCGGCCGCCGCCTCGACGATGCGAGTTTTGCCGGAGCCTGTGGGTCCAAGAAAGAGCAAGTTACCCACCGGCCGTCCCGGCGAGTTCAGACCCGCGCAAAAGACCTGATACAGATCCACGAGCGCCTGGACCCCCTCTTCCTGGCCCACGATTTTGGAGCGCAGCGCCTGATGGAAGTCACGCGTATCCGTGCTGCGGATGCTAGGGTCGAGTTGTTGTCGTACGGCTGCTCTCATGTGCCTAACCTCGGCCGCGCCAGCCATTTCTTCGAATCCCTCACCCCGATCGAGGGCCAAGCACGCTTTCGGCGTCTCAGCGGCGCGTATGGATGGTACAAAGCATGAGGCTTGCCAATCCGATTTTTTTTGCACAGCGCACCGAAGCGTCCTGCTCTCAATAACATACAAATGTTGCAGATCTGGAAACTGTCTCACGCGCTGAGACGCAGTTTCCTTCACGCGACAAAATGAGAGGGCAGAAACACTTTGTGTCCACCGTCACGACAAAAAGGGGCGCTCGCCAAGCGGATCGCCCGAATCCTGACTCTCTCAATTACACTTAGCGGGTCTCTTTTTTCCTCCCCTGAAGTGACTGCCGGGCAGTTGCCGGAGTCGAGGCCGGGAGAGCCGCGGGTCGGACAGATTCCTCGCTGGCCGCCTCGACCGACGCGTCCTTGCTTAGGCCGTCCACGCCCGGGACTGCCGCAATGGCCTCCTCCAGGAGAATAGGAGGGGTTATCAGGGCTCCTTCTTGTTCCCGTACGAAGGTGAGTTGCTTGTGCACACCGTCCCAGTCCACGCGAACCAGGTCGCCCATCCTGACCTGCTGCGTGGCCAGGAGATTAGCCAGGGGATAAACCAAGTGCCGTTCAATCGCCCGCTTCAGATGCCGCGCGCCGTAGCGTTGATCGGTACCCTCTTGAAGAAGAAAATCGCGCCCCGCATCGGTGACCCGGAAGAGGAATTTGCCTGTCGCCGTATCCAGAACGCGCTTCTGCACCATACCGAGTTCAATTTCCAGAACAGATTCCAACTGCTCCCGATTGAGCGGATGGAAAACCACCATTTTGTCGATTCGGTTCATGAATTCCGGCGAGAACTTGCGGCGCGCGGCTTCAACAGCAGTGCGCTCCACCTTCTGGTCCAGATGTTCCTTCGGCTTGTCATCCGCCTTGATAAACCCGTAGCCGCCAGCCATCAGGTCTGTGATGTCCGTGGCACCGAGATTGGAAGTCATGAAGATGACGGTCTGCGAGAGGTCCACGCGACGATTGTCCCCGAGAGTAAGGCTGGCCTTGTCCAGCATGCCGAGAAGCAGTTGCCACAGAGAATCGCTGGCCTTCTCAATTTCATCGAACAACAGGAAGCTAAGCTTCAGGTCCTCGCGATGGTTAGCCGCCAGGGCTTCCTGGGTGATCAGGGGATGAGTCTCCCGGTGCCCCAGATATCCCGGCGGAGAGCCGATAAGCTTTGCGATTTCGTGAGAGTGCTGGAATTCGGCGCAGTCGATCTTGATGACAGCGCGCGGACTACCAAAGAGAATCTCCGCCGCAGCTTCGACCAGGCGTGTTTTTCCCGAACCGGTCGGCCCCAGGAACAACAGATTGCCCACCGGACGTCCCGGAGCATTCAGGCCTGCCGTAAACACCTGGAAAAGCTCGACCAGGGCTTGCACGCCTTCGTCCTGACCGACAATTTTCCCGCGCAGGGACTTCTGGAATTCCACCGTCTCCGCGCTTCGAATGCTCGGATTCAGGGATAGATCGCCTGTGCCCATGACCGCCTCCTAGCGACCCCGCAACACGGGATGCGCATTTCCAAAACGCCCGCCGCGAGTGATCCTCTTCAGGTCATCCCTTTGATTGAACTGATCGAGTTTCACCTGGATGGTGGAATTCAGTAGCCGTAGTTGCACCAGGAGTTCGTGGGCAACGGCAGGCGATTCGGAAAGCCGCAGGACCGGTGGGAACAGGTCCGCAAGATCCAAGTTCAGATTTCGCAGAGCTTGCACCAGCTTCAGGACAGCAGGGGATTCTGGATCGGCCAGATCGATCTGGCTGTTCAGCTGTTCGCGGAGCGCGCCCCAGTTCAGTTCGACAAAGGGATGCTTCCGCGTAACCTCGCGGACAACGGCATCGGTGATCCGAGCACGCTCGCCAAGCCGTGCCAGATGCAATTGCCGCACTTTTCCGCCTCGGCGCACATTATGCACCAGGTAATAGGCGTTCCCTTTGCGGCGAACAAAAGCCATCGCACTCCCTCGCCAGATCGTGGCCGCAGCTTCAGGGAGCTGCGGCATAGGCGTAGTGTAAAAGTCTTCCACTACATACGTCAAGGGGAGAGGCCGCCAATCGGTCAACGTTTTGTCCGTCATTTTTTCACTGCGACGGATCAGCTTTTCTTCTCGCATAATCGACTCTTCCCTTCCATGGTCTCCGGCCGAGTATCGCCGCTCCTGGCGGATGGTCTCTCTCCGCTACAACAGCAAACCCTGGCGAGCGCCAAGAATCTCTTGTCATGCAGAGAAAGTGCTCCTAGGATGGACGCTGTTTTTGATCAGGAGGTGCCCGCATGTCCTGGGATCCGGTTTATAAGCTGGTGAAACAAATTCCACGCGGCCGGGTTACTACCTACGGGGCGTTAGCCAAAGCTCTGCACTTGCGCGGTGGGGCGAGAACCGCGGGGAGGGCAATGGCGGCAACGCCCTCCGGAAAAGGTATTCCCTGGCACCGTGTGCTCGGTTCCGGCGGAAAACTCCTCCTCCGCGAGCCCTACGCTTCCCTGCAGAGAAAAATGCTGCAGAGCGAGGGCATCCGACTCCTCGAGTCCCGCGTCGACATGAAACTCCACCTTTGGTCGCCCGCCCGCAAAGGAAAGTCACAGCGGAAGCAGAATCGGCGCCGCAGAGGCCCCGCCAGGGGGAAACAGTAACCTTTCGAGAGATTTGCTTGAATGAGTTACCATTGAGCTACGCCCATCAACCATGCCCAACCCTATCCTGCTGGTCGAGAATCTGGAAAAGCGCTACGACGACGTTCATGCGGTGCGCGGTGTCAGCTTCTCCGTGGAGGAGGGAGAGGTCTTCGGCCTGCTTGGACCGAACGGTGCGGGCAAAACCAGCACCATCGAAGTCATCGAGGGACTTCGCCTGGCCGATGGCGGGCGCGTCTCCGTCTGTGGACTTGACCCCCAGAAAAACCCGAATGAATTAAAGAGCGTGATTGGCGCAACCCTCCAAGCCACTTCCCTTCCAGACAAATTGCGGGTCGGAGAAGCCATCCGTCTGTTCGCCGGATTTTACAGGAGAACCCGGAACCCGGACGAATTGCTCAAGCGCTTCGGGTTAGAAGAAAAGCGAAACGCCTTTTACAACCAACTCTCCGGGGGGCAGAAACAGCGCTTGGCGCTTGCGATGGCGCTGGTCAACGATCCCCGTGTGCTCTTTCTGGACGAACCGACCGCAGGTCTCGATCCCCAGGTGCGGCGGGAAATCTACACCATTATTGAGGAGCTAAAAGCCGAGAAGAAAACGATCGTCTTGACGACGCACTACATTGAGGAAGCGGAAAAGCTCTGCGACCGCGTGGCGATCGTGGATCAGGGAAAAGTCATCGCTTCCGGAACCCCCCGAGAATTGAAGCAAAGCTCCGCCAATACCACGCGCGTGGAAGTACGTTTAAGCAAACCCGCTTCGAGTGGCACGCTGAAGAGCCTGGAAGGCGTTGTCGATGCCCGCGAGGTCGACGGAGCCTATGTACTTCACTGCCAGCGAACCGCTCCGGCCATCGTTGCCCTGGTGAAGCATCTTGAGGCTGAGAATAACGAGCTGGTTAGCCTCGAAATCGCCACACCCTCTCTCGAGGACGTTTTCATCGAACTTACCGGAAGGAGACTCCGCGATTGAGAACCATTCTCACCCTTGCGGCCGTGCGCATTCGTATCACGCTGCGGAATAAGGCGTTTTTATTCTTCAGCCTGATCATGCCGATGGGGATTTTCTTTCTCTACGGGAGCGTTTTTGCCAAAGGCAAGCCCGAGGCAGTCACCTACCTGATGGGCCCAATACTCTCTTTTACGGTCATGGGCACGTTCTGGGGATTGAGCATGCAACTGGTCACCTGGCGTGAACAAGGGATCTTGCGCCGCTTTCGCCTGGCTCCCATCGCCCCTTCGAGCATGATCGTCTCGAGCATCCTCGCGAATTATGCGCTGATTTTTCCAACTGTCCTTCTGGAATTGGCACTTGCCAGGTTTATCTACCACGTCACCGCATACGGCAATCTCCTGAGCGTGTTTGTCCTGGTGATCCTCGGTATAACGGCGTTTGGCGCCATGGGATTGGTTGTCGCCAGCGTCACCAATACCATGCAAGAAACGCAGATCATCAACCAGCTGCTGTGGTTCGCGCTGATTTTCCTGACCGGAGCGACGGTCCCGCTGGCCGTGCTTCCCCGTGTCGTGCAACGGGTCGCGTTGTTTCTGCCCGGAACCTACTTTATCTACGGATTGCAACAGGCCATGCTCAACCACGCGGCGATCTGGAGCCTTGGAACGGTACTTGTCTCTCTTGTCGCCTGGGCGATCCTGGCGGCTTTCATCTCGTCGCAACTGTTTCGCTGGGAGCCTGAGGCCAGGTTGCCGCGCAACGCCAAGCTTTGGGCTCTAGCCACGATCCTTCCTTTTATCCTGCTGGGAATTTGGGAAAATCACAACGGGAAGCTGCTCGCTGCCTCCGCTGCAATGATGTCCGATCGTCCCACGGAGAACGCTCCGCCTCCGGACAAGCCTCGCTAACCGCGCCAATTTGGTCCGATTCCTCAAAGATACACCGCCAAAATGGCTGAAATCGGAGCGTTCGTCATTGTTGATTTCATTGACGCTCCCGCGCGCCTGCCTTATTCTCAAATCGTGAGCGTTTTGTGAACGAGTCACCGAGGAGGCTAGACCATGCCAGTACAAAAGACCGATAAAATTTGGCACAACGGAAAATGGATCCTCTGGGATGACGCGAAGCTCCACGTGCTTACCCACGCTGTCGGCTACGGTTCTGCCGTGTTCGAAGGCATTCGCTGCTACGACACTTCGCAAGGTCCTGCGATTTTCCGGCTGCGCGAACACATGCAACGGCTTATCAACTCCGGGAAGATCTACAGGATGGAGTTTCCGTTTTCGCTCGACGATTTCTGCAATGCTGCGTGTGAACTGGTGCGGGTCAACAAGATGGGTGCATGTTACGTGAAGCCCATTGCCCTGCGCGGATACGGCGAAGTTGGTGTCAACCCGCTGAGTTCCCCGATCGAGATCTACATGGCCTGCTGGCAGTGGGGTGCCTATCTTGGCCCAGAAGCGCTTTCGAAAGGCGTCGATGTTTGCGTCAGTTCCTGGACACGGATTGCCCCGAACACCCTGCCTGCCATGTCCAAAGCAGCTGCGAATTATATGAACTCTCAGCTCATTCGCATGGAAGCAGCGCTGAACGGATTCGCCGAAGGCATCGCGCTCGACTCGAGTGGCCATGTCAGCGAGGGCTCGGGCATGAACCTTTTTCTTGTCCATGACGGGACACTCATCACACCGCCGCTGTCTGCCAGCATCCTGCCAGGGATTACCCGAGACTCCATCGTCAAGATTGCGGGTGACTTGAATATCCCGGTGAAGGAAACCGTTATCCCGCGCGAAATGATCTACCTCGCCGACGAAGTGTTTTTCGTCGGCACGGCTGTAGAGGTCACTCCGATCCGCTCCATCGACAAGATCAAGATCGGAGCAGGGGTTGCCGGGCCGGTCACTCGCCGCATCCAGGAAGAGTTCTTCGCCCTGACCAGCGGCAAGACAGCCGACCGCCACAACTGGCTCACCCCTGTGAATGCCACCGTAGCGGTGACTCGATAATTGGGATCAAACCTCCTCCAGTTCCTCCGACGAGGTGCAGCAATCCTGCACCTCGTTTTTTCTGGTTCCTAGCATGGACGTGAGTTTCCGGCTAGAATCGTTTCCAGTGCGTTGTACACACGGCACGACCCGGGAGGCCTTTCGATGTACAACCTCACCCAGAAATTGACCGCTGAATTCCTCGGTACCTTTGCGTTGATTTTCTTCGGAGCCGGTGCGGTCTGTGTGGACTTTCACCTGCGTAGTTCCGGTGGACTGGGTGTGTTGGCCCTGGCGCTGGCCCCGGGCCTAGCAATGGCCATCATGGTTTCCGCCCTTGGACATATCTCCGGTGGGCATCTGAACCCCGCCGTCACGATTGCATTCTGGGTCACCAAGCGCCTTTCGACACTGGATTCTCTCGCCTATTGGGTCGCACAGCTCGCGGGGGCTGCAGCTGCAGCCTTCCTGCTCAAGCTGATGGTTCCCGAAGATTTAGCCAGCAATGTATTCCTGGGGACTCCAGAATTGATGCGGGACTTTCCGAAGTGGTCCGGGATGGCGCTGGAAGCGGTCACCACTTTCTTCCTCGTTCTGGTCTTCTTTGCCACCGCTGTGGACGAGAGAGGCACCTTTCGTTCCATCGCCGGCTTTGCCATCGGACTGGCCATGACGCTCGGCATCCTGGTTGCCAGCCCGTTCACCGGAGGCGCCCTGAATCCAGCGCGGGCCTTTGGACCAGCGTTGGCTTCCAGCCATTGGCTGAACTGGGGCATTTACTGGGTCGGCCCGCTCGGCGGCGGCTTCCTGGCCGGACTGCTTTACGATTCCCTGTTTCTTCGCAAATCTGAAGTCTAGCTCGGCCCACTTGCCCCCTGTCCACACGGCTAGGTAACTACACCGCAACTGGCTCCGCCAGCCTTATTGTTGCCCCCTCCTGAGAGTGCTAATTTCAGGATGGAAACGCATTCTTGCGGGGTATCTGCTTATGGCTTTAAGCATCGACGATCTGCTCCGGCGCGCCGTTGAAAACAAATCTTCCGACTTGCATCTGAAGGTCGGTAACCATCCGTACCTCCGCGTGGATGGCCTGCTGACCCCGCTCACCGACGTGCCCCGCGTCACTCCGGAAGAGATGCTGTCGATGGCCTTCAGCATGATGACCAACCGCCAGAAGCAAAAATTCAAGGAAACCGCCGAGCTAGATATGGCTTATGGCGTCGCGGGACTGGGCCGATTCCGCGTGAACGTCTTCCAGCAACGAGGAAACGTAGGTATGGTCCTTCGCGTGATTCCGACCAAGATTCGCACCGTGGAAGAGCTCAATCTTCCGCCGGTCATCGCCAAAATCTGCGAAGAGCAACGCGGGCTGGTTCTGGTTACCGGAACGACCGGCTCCGGTAAGTCCACCACCCTGGCGGCGATGATCGACCGGATCAACGCCAGCCGTTCCGATCATCTGATCACCATTGAAGACCCTATCGAATTCCTGCATCGCGACAAGCGCAGCTTCATCAATCAGCGGGAAGTGGAAGTCGACACGGCAAACTTTTCGACCGCCCTGCGCGCTGCCCTACGTCAGGACCCGGACGTGATCCTCGTCGGCGAAATGCGCGACCTCGAGACCATTTCTACCGCCCTGCTCGCCGCAGAAACCGGACATCTTGTTTTCTCCACATTGCATACTCTCGACGCCACCGAGACGATCCAGCGTATTATTGCGGTCTTCCCGCCTCCGGAACAGAAACAGATTCGCCTGCAGATGGCCGCCACTCTGAAGGCGGTTATCTCGCAGCGCTTGGTCCGGCGCGCCGACGACAAAGGCCGCGTGCCCGCCGTCGAAATCATGATCGCCACCGCTTACATCAAAGATTGCATCATTAACCCCGACAAGACGCGGCTGATCCATGACGCCATCGCTGCCGGCACGTCGCAATACGGCATGCAGACCTTCGACCAATCGCTCTTCGATCTCTATACCAAGGAACTCATCACCCTGGACGAAGCGTTGATGCGCGCATCTAACGCCGACGAATTCAAGCTGCGTATTCAGGGCATTCGTTCCGCCGCCGACGCCGCGCGCGAGGAGATGGCTTCGCAAATGGCGGACTTTGAACGCTTTACGCGCAAATAACAAGCTGTAGATGACCGACAGCGAGTGTGTCCCCCAACCACCGCTATCGGTATCTTCCTGCCCCCGGAAAAGATCCGTGGCGGCGCTTTCCTCCCGGCTCCTTGCAACCGGGCTCGGGTTCGACTATCCGCTCGTGCGACTTTGAGGCCAGGCAGATGTGAGCAAGATGCTCTCGATCCCGAGTCGCAGAAACTTACTGAAGGCATCGGTAACTCTAGGCGCAGATATTTCTAGTGTCAGCTTCTTGGCTCCGCCCCTAAAATCGGCAGAGTCAGACCTATCGATCGTGCACCCCGAGACGGATTATAGCCCGCAGGTCGGCATGCTGCTTTCGGAAATGGACTTCATGCGGGATCAAGTGCTCCGCTCGACGAAGGGGATGTCGCAAAGGACCTGGACTTCCTTCTCGACGACAAAGCCAATCGGATCGGCGCGACGCTCATGCACCTGGCGGCGGTCGAGAAGTTCTACCAACTGAATACTCCCGACGGCGTTTCCATGAAAAATATTCCCGACGCGTGGAAGGAAAAAGGGAGCCTGCCAATGGAATTTGGCGATCCCGCGCGAAAAACGATCGTGGGATATGATCTCAATTTTTATCTGGAACTTCTGGGAGAGACTCGTGAGAAAACTCTCGCCGAATTTCGCAAGCGGGACAACACACGGCTCATGACGGGGGATAGGTCCTGGGGGTGGGGGCCCGCCCACAACGATTGCAAGTGGTTTCACGTTACCGAACATGAAGTCAACCACAACGGCCAGATCAAGTTTCTAAAGAGCCGGATTCTCGGAGCCGAGTCTTCCGGGGGGGTAGAACACAATTGTCGCTTTTGCAAACCAAGAGCTCATCGCTGGGCGCGATGAGCTCTTGGTCCAACGGAGAGGCGAACTTAGTTGAAGTACGTCGCGTTCTTTTCGACGAACGCTTTGTTTTCTTCCGGCAGTTCTTCCAGTACGAAGATCGATCCGGTCGGGCAGACCGGGACGCAAGCGCCGCAATCGATGCATTCGGCCGGGTTAACGTAGAGCTGAGGTACGGTTGCGAAGTCTGCTTCATCCTTCGTGGGATGAATGCAGTTCACTGGGCAGCTCTCGATGCAGTGCTCGTCCTTGGTGCAGGTATCGGTAATGACATAAGCCATGGTGAAGTTCTCCCCCCGTTGAACTGGCAATTCCTGTGCCAATCCGGCAAGGTAAAAAGTGCTTTATTTTCAATCTCTCGTTCCTCTTATTGTGAATCCGGACCAAATTGGGGTGTGTGATCTAGCGCACAGTCCTATGTTTATCCCCCACCGGACTTGCCCTTGTACTCCCGCTGGCCTCCTGTCTTCGCTTCCTCTATGCTTCCTCCATGTTCGGCAAGCCTCGCCAGATAGAGACGGAAGGAGATTTGTATGATGCTGCCATCAAGATCCTGATGCGGCGGGCTCATTCGGTTTCAGAGATGAAAAAGGCACTGGCACGGCGGTGCAAAGACGGAAAGCTGGTCGAATCGGTGCTCAGTCGGTTGAAGGCGGCCAGATTCATTGACGACGAACGGTATGCCCGTCAGTTCATCCGCCATCGCGCCCAAGTGAGGAAGCAGGGCCAGTTCCGGATTGCCCGCGAGCTCCGGGCCCGCGGCGTTCCCGATCAGCACATTGAATCCGCCTTGAACGATGCCGCGGCCGACTGTGATCCTGCCTTAATGATTCGCGAGCGCATCGAGCGCAAGCTGCGTCTGTACCGCGGCGAAATCGATCCGAAAAAACTGGCATCGCTCTACCGCTCCCTCATCGCAGCCGGCTTTCCTACCGACCTGATCCGGCGCGAACTGCACCGCCTGACCCACGTGGAGCTCCCTGAAATTACGGACGATCCCGAGTGAATTCCGCCACCCTGAGCAAGAACGGAAAAAGGCACTTCTTCCCCCGTCCCCGGGTCACTCCGATATTTTCGTACTAGCGCAATCTGCTGTTTGTTATACTTACTTTCCTTTTCGTCCCCATTCCACCGGTTCGGGAGAAATGCAAATGGGCGCGCACTCCAAGCTTCATCGGAAGGTTGTGATGATCTCCTTGCTCGCGGCGGTCTTGCTGACCGCGAGCCTGGCGCTCGCGCAGAATGCACCGGTCGTCGGTTCCGGGAATACCTTCACGGCGGATCCCCCGGTGGCACGGCCGCCGGGTAAACCTTGCGTAGTGCAACTGTTTTCGGACTTCACGTTTGCAGACTTTTCCATTAAGACTTTCACGTACACTCCGCCGTCGGGCTGCCCGGGCCCCTGGGAGAAGGTTATATTCACCGCGGACTTCAATGAAACGACCGGCGTGCAATACGACCGAACGGCTCAAATTTCCCTCGGCTACGTGAACCTTTATTTCGGCACCACTCCCGAGCCCACGCCGACGCTCGCACCGGTCTGGCATGCCGAGCGCGATGTTACCGATTACAGCGCGCTGTTTGAGACGGCCCAGAACGGGGAAGCCAATCTCGGCAATCTGGTGAACTCCACGTACACCGGCATCATTTACGGCAGCGCGACACTGGAGTTTTACTCTGCACACGATGGTCGCTATGGCAATCAAATCGCCTCGGACGCCCAAAAGACAGCGGATGCGGTCTATCCGCTGCCGAACGCGAGTGGAGGCGCTAAGGCTCTGTTCCTACCCACAGACCAGCTGACGGAGACCTTCACGCTGCCGACCAACGTCGAGCGAGCCTATCTTGACGTTGTCGCCCAGAATCAGTCCAATGATGAATTCTTTTATACCTGCGTACCAAACGATGTTGCCAGCGAACTCCAGAGCTGCGGCAACACCGCGTTCCGCGAGGTGGACGTTTCCGTGGACGGTCAGCCGGCAGGCGTGGCACCGGCCTATCCTTGGATCTTCACCGGCGGGATTGACCCGTCTTTATGGGCTCCCATTCCAGGAGTCCAGACCCTGAACTTCATTCCCTATCGTATTGACCTGACACCCTTCGCGGGGTTGCTGAGCAACGGCCAGGCACACTCCGTTGCGCTCAGCGTATTCAACGTGGACAGCTATTTCCAGGCAACGGCAACTCTGCTGGTCTTTCTTGATCACGGAACGAAGCAGATCACCGGCGGCTTGACAGCCAACACCATTGGCGGCCCCTCTCCCGTCGTAACCGAAAATCTAACCACGGATAGTTCGGGGGACATCACCGGATCTGTGACCGTCACATCCGAACGGCAGTTTGAACTGGATGGCTACGTGAATACTTCACACGGCCGTGTGGATACCAAAGTTCAGCAGAAATTAAACTATAGCAACGTGCAAAACTTCACCATCAATGCCACCAGCTACATTCAGGACATCACCCAAGCTACCGACGTAGAATCGAAAACCACGACCAAGTCCGGCTTTCTTACCTCGGAAACCAGCCAGTCCTTCCACGATCCGTTCACTTTGGACATCTCCGAGTTAGTCGCCGCGGATGGTTCGGTCTCCGTGCAAACTACAGTGAATCAGGGATACAAGCGCGAAAGCTTCTCCCCCTACTCCTTCAGCTCCGTGGATAATACGGTGAATAGTACCGACACCAGCAACTACGATTCCTCATTCAATTTCCTCGGAAATTCAGGGCAAGCAAGTTCACAAACCTATATTGGCAAGAACGGGTTCGGGCCGGAATACAGTTGCACGCTCACGGCCGCGAACAATGTGTTGACCGACGTCAGCCAGGGCTGCGCCAAGTAATCAGGGCGATCGTTTGACGCGTGGCAGGCCCGAGCGCGTCGCACTTGCCACTAGGCATGAAAAGACTCTTTTCTCTTCCTGACCGTCCAATTGCCGCACTTGTAGCGCTCTGCCATAATCAAGTCATACCAACCATGCATAAGTTGAGGCTGACGTGACGGATAACGCTACAAGAAAAATGACCGGCAACGAAGTTCGCGAGAAATTCCTCGAATTCTTCGAAAGCAAGGGCCATCGGCGGGTGAAGAGCTCGTCACTAGTTCCCCATGATGATCCCACGCTACTGTTCACCAACGCCGGAATGAACCAGTTCAAGGACGTTTTCCTGGGCCTCGAAAAGCGTGAATATAATCGGGCCACCACAGCACAGAAATGTGTGCGTGCCGGCGGCAAACACAACGACCTGGAAAACGTGGGCTTCACCAAAAGGCACCACACATTCTTCGAAATGTTGGGCAATTTTTCCTTCGGAGACTACTTCAAGAAAGATGCAATCGCGTTTGCCTGGGAGCTCATCACTTCTCCCGAGTGGTACGGCATTCCAAAGGAAAAGCTT
The DNA here is from genome assembly GCA_963842585.1 of Candidatus Acidiferrales bacterium. Classification (GTDB taxonomy): domain Bacteria; phylum Acidobacteriota; class Terriglobia; order Acidiferrales; family UBA7541; genus Acidiferrum. Next base: position 980,725 of record CAWJHG010000001.1, on the reverse strand, counting down.
TATGCAACCGTGTTCGGTGGCGCCGAAGTGTCTCCCGGCACCGTGCTTGGCGTCGACGAAGAAGCAAGGGGGTTTTGGTTGGCGCAGGACGTCGCCCCCGAGCGCATCTTCGAGATCCCCGGTCTGAAGGATAATTTCTGGGCCATGGGCGACACCGGCCCCTGCGGCCCCTGCAGCGAACTGCACTATGATATGGGCGCCGTTGCTTCCGAACTTGGTCACCCCGATTGCAAGTTTCCCTGCGATTGCGGTCGCTATGTCGAAATCTGGAATCTCGTGTTCATGCAATTCAATCGCGATGCCGGCGGCGCTCTCGCGCCATTGCCCAAGCCATGCGTGGATACCGGCATGGGACTGGAACGAGTTACGGCGGTTTTGCAGGGGGTGATTTCAAACTACGACACCGACTTGTTTACGCCGTTGATTGATCGTGCGGCTCAACTGACCGGCGTCGACGAGAAAAAAGAACTCGCCGCGGAACAACAACGCCAGTCCGCTGCCTCCCTGCGAGTTATTGCGGACCACGCCCGAGCCACTACGTTTCTCATCACCGACGGCGTCCTGCCTTCCAACGAAGGGCGCGGCTATGTGCTGCGCAAAATCATGCGACGTGCCATCCGCCACGGTCGGCTGCTCGGTGCAAACAAACCTTTCCTGGCGGAGATGGTTGGCACCGTCAGACAGATTATGGGTGCGGCTTATCCCGAGCTTCTCGAAGCAGCTGCCGAGCGCGTTCCTGAGATTGTTCTCGCGGAAGAAAAGCGGTTTGGGCACACCTTGGATATCGGCCTTCGCAAACTCGAGGAGGAGTTGCAGCCTCTTGCCGCCCAAACAGGCTCTCTCTATCCGGGCGATGCAGCGTTCCGCCTGTATGACACCTACGGATTGCCCATGGATTTCATCCTGGATGCGGCACGCGACCTCGGTGTGCAATTTGACCAGCCCGGCTTTGAGAAAGCCATGCACGAGCAACGCACGCGTGCCCGCGCGTCGTGGAAAGGCATCCATAAGGAAGCCGCCAATCCGGCATATGCCCAGCTGGCCGAGACTTTCAAGACCGAGCCCGACTTCTATTTCGGCACGACCGGCAAGGATTGCCGGATCGAAGCGATCATTACCAAGGGCGGATCCGCGAGCGAACTGAAGGCCGGAGAGAAAGGCGAAGTGGTGCTGGATCGGACCGTGATCTATGCTGAGTCGGGTGGTCAGATGGCCGATCTCGGCTCGTTTTACGATCCCACGGGCTCCGCCGAGATCGCCGTCGTAACCGGCGCATTCTATCCCGTTACCGGGCTGGTCGCTCACCGCATCAAAGCGAAAGAGACCCTGCGCGTAGGCGATCGAATCACGGTTGTGGCTGACGCCGACCGTCGCGCTCGCATCATGCGCAACCACACGGGCACGCACCTGGTCCATGCCGCCCTACGCAACATCCTCGGTACGCACGTCAAGCAGGCCGGCTCGCTGAATGCTCCGGAACGTTTGCGCTTTGACTTTTCTCATTTCGCGCCGGTTGCTCAAGAAGAGCTTCGCGACATCGAGCAACAAGTCAACGAAGAAGTTCGCCTGAACACGCAGATCGAGACCGGGGTAATGTCCATCGAAGAAGCGCTGAACTCCGGGGCACTGGCGTTCTTCGGCGATAAGTATCCGGAAAGCAATGTGCGGGTGGTAACGATCACCGACCCCCGCTCGCCTCGGGGCTTCTACTCGAAAGAGCTCTGTGGCGGAACGCACGTCAGCCGGGCAGGGGACCTGGGCGTTCTGAAGATCGTCAGCGAAGAATCGGTCGCCGCTGGGGTGCGACGCATCGAGGCGGTTACCGGTGTCGGTGCCCTCGAACACTATCAACACCAGGCTCAGCTGCTTCATGAACTGGCCAGCCATCTCAATGTCGGCCAGGATGCCCTGCTCGCTTCCGTCGAGAAGCTTTCACACTCCTCCAAGCAACTCGAGAAGGAACTGGGCGAGCAGAAGCGCAAGGGGGCGCTAAGCCAACTGGACGACTTGTTCGCGAAGGCCCAGACGATCAAGGGCGTGAAGGCCGTGGTTGGAGAGGTTTCGAACGTGGATCGCGACGGTCTTCGCCAGCTCGTAGACTCCCTCAGGCAGAAACTGGGATCGGGGATCGTCGCCTTGGGAATGCCAGAGGACGGCAAGGTCGCTCTCATCGTGGGTGTGACCAAGGACCTTACCGCTAAAGTCCATGCTGGCAAGCTGATACAAGCATTGGCCAAGCAGGTGGGAGGCTCTGGCGGGGGCAGGCCAGATCTGGCGGAAGCTGGCGGAAAAGACACATCGGCCCTAGAAAGTGCCTTGCAAAGCATACCTGGCCTGCTCGAGCCATTGCTATAATCTCGGGTAGCGCCGAGGCAGTGTCCTGCAAGTGCCGTGTTTCGCGATACTTGCCTTCGGACAAGTCTCAAGAATTCGGACTCTGCTGTTTCCGCCCGCTCGACCGAAGGCGGCCAACAGCCTCGGATTTAGTGTACAAACCATGCCTTCCCCAGGGCGGACTTCTCGAACTCGAAACCACATGGCAATTCGTGCAGGATTACTGTTCTCTCTAACCTTGGCTGGCTTCCTTGCCCAACCCAAGCCTGCAACGGCGCAGATTACCGAGCTGACGGATCAGTCGGGACGCCGGATGTTTGTGAATGCCGACGCGACGCCGGTCAAGCTGGCTCCATCGAAACCCCGCACAACCATTTATATGCCAGGGGAGATCTCATTCATGGGGCAGAACCGGCCGGCCATGAACATTGATCGCGACGGCGTGGAGAAATTGGTCCGCGAGGCCGCGGAACGCCATAATGTGGATCCCGCACTGGTTCGCGCGGTCATTGAGACGGAATCGAACTGGAACCCTTCGGCATTTTCACGCAAGGGAGCCATGGGACTGATGCAGCTGATCCCGACGACGGCGCAGAGGTTCGGAGTGAATGATGCCTTTAACCCGAAACAGAACGTGGACGCTGGTGTGCACTACTTAAAGACCCTGCTTGAGCGCTACAATGGCAACTTGGATCTGGCGCTCGCGGCGTATAATGCGGGCGAGGGGGCTGTGGACCGGGCTCATGGGATACCCTCTTACCGTGAAACGCGCAACTATGTGCAGCGCGTCCAAGATGCATACTTCCGTCCGGGGTCAGGTCGGCTGGAGAACAGCTATTCCCGGGCCAACCAAATTCACCGGCAAGTTGATCCGAGCGGAAGGATTATCTTTACGAATGAGTAGCAACGCGCACGCGGGACAGCACGCGAGCCTGAGGGGCGAATGAACTGGGGCGCAAAAAATTTCCACAGGATTTTCGCCGCCGTTTCGCTGGGTTTTGCCCTGCTTGTCGCCGGATCTGTTCCCCTCCCCCTGCGGGGTGCCGCGACCAATTCGAGCGTGAAGCTGCAGGCCGCCAGTTCCCAGTTCACCCGGGCTGAAGAACTGCGCGCACTGTTAAACAGCAAGCCTGCCGATCAGCGCACACTTTCTGAGTACAAGAAGGTCGTCACCGGTTACCAACGCGTGTATATGATCACGCCGCATGCCGCCGAGGTTCCGGACGCGCTTGTTGCCGTGGCTGAACTCAACACGGAAATGGGCGATCGCTTCGGCCGCAGCTATTACCAGACCGCAGCGGACACCTATGCCTATTTGATCCGAGATTACCCGGCGAGCAAGCATGTGCAGGACGCCATGCTACTTCTCGCGAAGCTGCAGAAGGACCAATTGGGCGACCTGGCGGCAGCAACAAAGACCTATCAGGACTTTGCCAAGAAATACCCGCGATCCACGCATAAGCGCGAAGTTCAGGAAGCCCTGGCGGAATTGGCCCTGCGCAAGAGCGCGGAGACAGGGGAAATCGTCTCGAAGAGCACGACTCCTCCCCCCTCTGCCGCCCCAGCGAAGCCCGAAATCGGTCCCCCCGATGGCAAGAAGACGAGCAGCGGCGGGGAAGTCGCGCAGTCGGGCTCTATCCCGAGGGTTCAGAAGATACGCACGAACGTCACACCGGACAGCACGGAGGTCATCATCGACCTGGAAGATTCCGTGCAGTACGCCTCCGGACGGATCGCCAATCCGGATCGTATCTACTTTGATTTGCACGCCGCAAGACTTACACCCGCTATGGCGCGAGCGAATATTCATGTCAGTGGCGATCTGCTGACCAAGGTGCGTGTGGCGCAAAACCAGGAAGGCGTCGTTCGCGTTGTGCTGGATGTCAGCGGCGTCAGGGACTACGCGGTTTCGCTGACCAAGAAGCCAACGCGTCTGGTGATCGAGCTCTATTCCTCAATGAACGGGTCCAAGACCGAACCCGCGCAATCGGCCAAGGCGTCCAAGAACCCGCCGGGCCCCAATAACTCAGCAAGTGTCGAGGCTACGACTCCTGCGAAGGAGATTGTCGCAGCAGATCTTGCGGGGCCGTCGCTGCCGTCAGCAACGCCTCAAGCGACTGTCTCCGGCAATTCTACTGGTTCCGCCGCTGTAACTTCTGCCGCCAAGCCGGTGCCGGAACCGAGCAAAACCTCGTTGACGCGGCCGGGGAGTTCGAGATCCAAGTCCAAGCCCGAATTGATCCAGCCCGTTTCCGCCCCCCCACCCACGCATGACGGTCAAGCCACTCTGACCCGTGCTCTGGGACTCAAGATCAACAGGATTGTCATCGACGCCGGCCATGGTGGACACGACACCGGCACGATTGGCCCCACGGGCCTGATGGAAAAAGATCTCTGCCTGGATGTCGCGTTGCGCCTCGGCAAAATTATCGAACAGAAGCTGCCGGGCGCCGACGTGGTCTACACGCGCTCGGACGACACCTTCATTCCCTTAGAGGAGCGCACCCACATCGCAAACGAAGCCAAGGCCGACCTGTTCATATCCATTCATGCGAACTCGAGCCCAGACCATGGCGCACGGGGCGTAGAAACCTATTATTTGAACCTGAAGGGCTCGGCCGAAGCCATGGAAGTGGCGGCGCGCGAAAACGCCGTCTCGCAAGAAGGTGTTCACGACCTGGAAGATCTGGTCAAGAAGATCGCCCGAACGGAGAAGATCGACGAGTCCAAGGAACTTGCCGACGACGTTCAGGACAACCTCACCAAGAAGATTCAACACACTGCAAAGCCGGTCAAGAACCGCGGCGTGCGCAAGGCTCCCTTCGTGGTCCTTATTGGGGCGGACATGCCATCGATCCTGACCGAGATCTCTTTCCTCAGCAATCCGTCGGACGAACAGCTCCTGAAGAAACCCGAGCATCGTCAGCGCATCGCCGAGGGGGTCTATCAAGGCGTCTCCGCCTACCTCGAGAGCATGAACAGCATGGCCACCAACAGTTCCGCGCGGCCCAATCACACCACCGTCGTCCCGGCAGTTGAACAATCCAGGAACCAGAAGTAGTCTGGTAGCGTCTAAGGAAATAGGTTGGCATGCAAAAGCTGATTGTTGCGCTTGTCTTGTTTTCGTCCTTCTGCGCCTGCACTGCGGCGCAGACTCAGGTCCTGCCCGACCAGTTCGGTTCCTGGCAGGCCGATTCTCCGGTCAAAATGCTAAAAACAGAGCAGCTTGGCGCGAGCTTCGGCCCATTGCCCCGTGTCGATCAGGTTCTCCACGAGGCCGGGATAACCGCCATCGAACAAAGGACTTACCGTAGCGGCCACGACCAACTTACCCTGCGGCTCTTCCTTCTTCGGGATCCAAGTAGCGCTTACGAGTTCTATACTTTCTTACTGGCTCCGGGCATGCAGAATCTGGGGATCACAGAAGACTCCGCGCTAGGCCAGCAGGATGCGCGACTGCTCATCGGCAATTTAGTTGTCGAAGCAGAGCTTTCTGCGAAAGCGAGACCGGAGAGTCTCAACGACCTCATCCCGGCCCTGAAGCCCAAGGCCGACCCGACCCCACTTCCTCCCTTGAAGAGTTACTTGCCAACCAGATGGCGTGTATTCGGTTCAGAAAAATATTCTCTGGGACCGGAAGCATTTCGTGCCGGTCTGATATCGCTGGACCAGGGGGCATACGCTGATCTTGCCAAGGCAGCTGGTTTTGACAACGGGGCGGAAGCGATTATTGCCAAGTATCAGGGAGAACATGGCAGCGGTGTCCTGCTGCTGATCGAGTATCCGACTCCCCAGGTGGCGGAGAACCATCGTCACCATCTGGAACAGGCCCTGCCCGAGTCCGCGAAGCAATCCGGTGTGACCGTAGAGCGCAAGGCCTCGATGCTATCTCTTGTATTTGCTGCAACTTCCGCGCTGCACGCAAAAGCCATCCGCGACGAAGTGAATTACGAAACCGAAGTCACCTGGAACGAGCCAGGCCAGACGGCCACAGATCCCCCCATTGTGGTCGTGATGTTCAAGATTTTCCTGTTTACCACGGAGTTTCTGGTTGTGGCCACCCTGGTCGGCATCGCCTTCGGCGGCTTTCGCATCTTGATTAAACATTGGCTGCCAGGCAAGATCTTCGACCGACCCCAGGATATCGAAGTTCTTCAGCTGGGTCTGTCTGGAAAAAAGATCGATCCCACCGACATGTACTGATTTCCGGACGCAACGTGGTAACACTGCTACTGCGTTGCTTTGGAAGTCGTCCTGCCTTGCACCGTTCCGCGACACTCATCGCAGAAGTGACTGGTCTTCAGGTCGATCCACTCCACGCCATGCGAAGGTGACATGACGCACTGATAGTCATCGCAGTGGGCTAACGTCAGTGTATGCCCTAGTTCGTGGGTGGCTTCCTTGAGCAAACGCTCGTGAAACAGGTAGTTGTTCGACGGCAGCCCGTAAAACTCCTGCCGCAAACGGTGGGCAGAGAGCAGCGCGCAATTTCCCTGCAATTGGGCTTCACCAAACACGAAGGTGAGAATCGGGATGTAGAGATCCACCAACGTCACGCCCAGAACCCGCCAGGCGTCGGGCGGACTCCGCTTCATCATCGATGCAAGAATCTCCGTCGACAGATACTGCTGTCGGGTTACATTGAATGCGAACCGGGGCTCCGGCTCTGGCGACAACAACTCACAAGGCAGTGCGAACTCCCGGACCAGACCGTTACGGAGTTCCGCCAGAAGTTCAGCCGGAACCGGACCGAACGGCAGGAGCTGAATTCCCTTCACAGCGCAGACGCCGCCTCTCGTTTCCACCCGTACTTCTTCAGCTTGTTATGCAAGGTCACCCGATCGATGTCGAGAACTTCGGCGGCCGTCGTCTGATTTCCTCTACACTCCTGAAGAACGGAAAGGATGTGCTCCTTTTCGACATCTTCGAGGGTGCGTGGCGAATGCTCCGTCATCGGGAGCCGCAGCACAAAGTCCTCCTCGCGAATTTCCGGTTCCTGCGCGACCACCATGGCGCGCTCAATCGCATTCTCCAGCTCACGGACGTTGCCGGGCCACAGGTAACGGTCAAGCAATGCCATCGCCGCGGGAGCGACCCGGGTAATCTTCTTATTCATCGAGGCCGAGAACTTGCGGATGAAATGCTCCACAAGCACTGGGATATCGCCCTTGCGGTCGCGGAGGGGCGGCAATTGGATCTGAAACACGTTCAGCCGGTAGAACAGATCCGGGCGAAAGTTCCCGTCATCCACGAGCTTCTGTACGTCTTTATTCGTGGCGGCGATACACCGGAAATCTACATGAATCGGGTGCGTGCTGCCAACGCGGGTGATTTCCCGCTCCTGCAGCACGCGCAACAGGTCGGTTTGGGTCTTTAGACTGATGTCTCCGATTTCGTCCAGAAAGACGGTTCCCCCATCCGCAACTTCAAAGCTGCCCTTCTTGCGGTACTGCGCCCCGGTGAAGGCCCCCTTCTCGTGTCCGAAGAGCTCGCTCTCGAGCAGTGTCTCCGTGAGTGCCCCGCAGTGGATAACCACCAGCGGGTTGTAATGGCGCGGACTTGCGGCGTGGATGGCACGCGCGCACAGCTCCTTTCCCGTACCGCTCTCTCCCGTAATGAGTACGGTTGCATCCGTTGGGCCCACGGTCTGAATCGCTTCAAAGACGCGCACCATCGGCGCGCTTTGCCCGACAATTTGTTGTGGCCGAACGACGGAGGCGACCGTCTCCCGTAGTCGGGCATTCTCCTGTTGCGCCCGTTGATGGGCGAGCGCGTTATGGACGGTGTGGGCGATGTCATCCGGATCGAATGGCTTGGACACATAATCATAGGCACCGTTCTTCAATGCGGAAACTGCCGTCTCGACCGACGCATATCCGGTCATGATGATCACGAGCATGTCCGTGTCGATCTCGTGCATGCGGCGCTGCAATTCCACTCCATCCGTCCCTGGCATTTTGATGTCAACCAGCGCTAGATCGAACCGATGGGCCGCCATCTTGGCCAGCGCATCGTGGGCGCTCTCGGCCACCGTTACGTCATAGCCTTCTTCCCGGAACCACTTGTCCAGCGAATCCCGTACGATCAGTTCGTCATCAACAACCAGCAGGTTTGCTTTAGTGGCCATGGCTCATACTCCTTGTCCCGTTGTTCCAACGAGAGGGGCATCTACGACGGGGTTCGACTGCAGCGGCAAAGTGACGGTAAAAGTGGTTCCTCGGCCCGGTTCGGACTGGACTTCGATTCGGCCTCCATGCCGGTCAACGATATTCCGGCTAATGGCTAAACCCAGGCCCAGGCCGCGGCCGTGCTCTTTGGTTGTAAAAAATGGCTCGAACAGTTTGGTGAGGACTTCGCGAGGGATTCCCACGCCGTCGTCGCGAACTTCAATCTGGAAGCCTCCGCTGCTCTCCGCCCGGCGCGAACTGATGGACAGGTTGCCTCCATTCGGCAGGGCATCGATGGCATTCATGACCAAGGCCAGGATGACCTGCTCGATCTGGCCGGGGTCACAACGAACCGACGGCAAATCCTTGTTGACGTCAAGGTGAAGCTCGATGTTCTTCAACGTTAGTTGATGTTGTACCAGCCGCACACATCGATCGATCACGGCATTCAGATCGGACGGCTCCATGTTCATCGAAGTCGGTCGGGCAAAGGTCATCAGGTTCTTGACGATCTCTCCACAACGCCGGCTTTCCGATTCCATAAGGTCCAGCATGCTGATGTTTTCCGCGTTGGGCTCGACTTCCCTGCCCAGCCGCTTTTTCAGCAGTTTTGAGTAGGTGAGAATCCCCGCCAGCGGATTGTTGATTTCGTGAGCCACCACGGCGGCAAGCTTGCCGATCGAGGCCATCCGCTCCACGCGGAGCATTTCCTCCTGCGCGCCACTGAGCTCCCGGGTCTTCTGCTCGACGCGCTCCTCGAGCGTTCGCGCCCATGCATTGATTTCCCCATCCGCCTTTTTGATTTGGCAACTCATCGTGTTGAACGAATTGGCCAATTCCCCGAGCTCACCGCTCGACCTAAGCCGAATCTGATAGCCGAGTTCACCCGAACCCAGGCGCTGTGTTCCTTCGGTCAAAGCGCGCAGCGGACCGCCAAGCATGTGCTGCACAAAGGCCGCGCTCAGGATCGCAACCCCAAGAATCGCCAATACCGTGTAGAGCAGCACCTGCCGTCTGCTCTCCGCGACACTGCGATCGGTCGAAGCCAGGGAGATATTGGTATCGAGCACGCCCAACGTTTTGATTTCCGCGGGGTGCGCGTGACACTCGGCTGCGGAACAAGAGGGTGAATTCTCGATCGGGTTGATCACCCCGAGAGCACGCTCTCCGTTTGGCAAGTAATAATTCCGAAAGCTCTGTTTGCCATCGGAATACTGGAAGGGAGGTACTCCGGAGGGAAGGTGATCGAAAACCTGCAGGCGCTGGTCGACAGTCTTGCCCATTTCCGATGGATCGGAAGAGAAACTGATGGTGCCGCGATCATTGATGATGCGGATGCGCGCCATCCCTGGCTCCTTGGCCATGTCGGTGATGATGTGGTAGAGCCCGTCGCGCTGGTTGCGCAACATATAGTAGGAGGTATTGCGTTTGATAACATTGCTCATCCGCGCGGCGTCGGCTAACGCGGTTTGTTCCAGATGTTGACGATGCAAGCGTATGTTCAGGTATCCCAGGACGCCGAACACCAGCGCCATCGACGAGATCAGCAGGACCAGCAGTGCTCCGCTCAGACTTCCGGCGACCCTCCGCCACAGGCCAGGAATGCCTGCCATTTCTTCAGGTTTGGGCATTGGATAGCTCCGCCATCTCGCCTGGAACAACTTGTGGCTGTTGAACCGGTGCGGGAGCTGCATGCATGCCGTAGATCGGCAAATACTTGACACATAGGGAGAATGCAAAAAAACCGAGTGCAATGATGCTGAGCGTAACCATGAGTTCAGTCCACTTGGGCACGAAGTGGTGGCCGGCCCAGGTTTCAAACCCGGTAATGCTGACGTTCAGGCGATTGGTCACAAACCCGAGCAGGCAACTGATAGCGGCAAAATAAAGCCCCTTGGGCGAGTGCCGGACCTTTTTGAAGCTGAGCAAGGCAATAGGAATCACAAATGCCAGCGTCAACTCCAGCCAAAGGAAATAGGCCTCATAGCTGGGCTTGACGATCAGAGGAAGAACCCCGCGGTGAAAGTAATCCTCGAAGCGCAGCAGAGCATTCACGAGGAGCGCCACCAAGAGGGCACTCCCGAGTGTGACCAGTACGGGAAGCTCTAGGTTCCGCCCGAAGGCCTTGGCGCTTAGAGTGGACTCGAAAATGATCATGGCCAGCCCAACGGCAATTGCCGACCCGAAGAAGAAGAACGGCAGGGCAGGCGAGTACCAGAATGGGTGCATCTTGCTTGGCATGATCAGATAGAGGGAGCCGAGAGAACTCTGATGGAGCGTGGAGAGCAAGATGCCAGTGACCACCAGAACCGGCATGAACCGCTTCACCCATTTGAGCGGAGTTTGCAGGTGATAGCGCTCGAGAACATTCGGGAGGAACTCGAAAAAGAGGACGGTGGTATAGGTCATCACGCACATGCCGACCTCGAACATGACCGAGTGAGGATTCATGTAAACGAGTTGGTGCCAGATGAACCACGGGCGCCCCAGGTCAAAAAGCAGACCCACGATAAACAAGCAGTACCCCAGAAACGCGGTCAGAACCGTCGGACGAACGATGCAATGCAGGTGCTCGATATTGAACAGGTAAACCGCACCGGTTATGCAAAAACCACCGGCCGCCAACATCACGCCGCAGAGGCAATCAAAGCCGATCCAGAGCCCCCAAGGGAACTGATCCGACATGTTTGAGACTGCGCCCAATCCGTGGAAGTAGCGGACGTAGGCCGAATATACGCCAAGTCCGATAACCACGCTGAACACGACCTGCCAAAACGTCAATCTGAACCTCATCGCGCACCCCCGGTCTGTTCATTCGCGTTGGCAACAGCGACTTCCTCACGGCGGTTCGCAAGCCAGTAAATGCCACCGAGAATGAGGGCCCACAAGGGGATGAAGTCGGGCATTCTGGACATGACCTGGCCGGTGTATTCCGGCAGCGCAACATCTCCCACGATCTTCTCGGTCGGATAGCCGAATTGCTCGAAAGGTACGGAGGAAAGGAGCAAGACGGAGGTTCCACCAACTTCCTTCAGTCCGTAGATATGGGGTACGTAATTTGAGGGGTTCTGACTTAAGCGCTCGCTGGCTTCCTTGATCAGGGCATCTCGCTCCCCGAACTTGGTGGCCCCTGTCGGGCAGGCCTCGGCACAGGCCGTCTGTTGACCTTTCTTGAGCAGGTCGGGGCACAGGATGCATTTCCGAACCCGCGGGTTGAGCGATTGCCATTCATATTTGGGCTGAGAGAAAGCGCACGCCACCATGCAATAACGGCAGCCAATGCATTTCCAGACGTCGTAGACAACCGGTCCTTCGGCCGTTTTGTGCAATGCACCGACCGGACAGACCGACCCACAAGCGGGCTGCTCACAATGCATGCACAGCCTGCGCATGAATTTGTCATTTTCTGTTAAAACGACGGTGAACTTGTGCTCCGACTGTTTTTCCTCGGCCGCGATGTTGTCATCGTAAGGAAGACCGTTATGCTCCGCGCAGGCTTTCTCGCACATCTTGCAGCCGATGCAGAGTGTTGCATCGTACAAAATGCCTTTGCTCATGATCGAATTGCTCCCTGGAGCGATCCTCACCCGTGATGAAGGACATACCGGAAGAAACCGGGGTTTGAACTGTTCTTCTCAATTTTGGCCGTGACCGCGGTGAAACGATCGGTTCCTTCGGCGCGAGAGGCCAGAGCACTGGCGGAGAGTCATCCGGACATCTGGGCCAGGCGACGTATTTTCGATGTCCGAGAACTATGTAGAAGTTCAGCTGGGATGGCCACGTCAGAGATGAATCCTTCCGCGTAGTCGCCGGCCCACTGGAAGTCTGTCACAGAAAAGAGCCTATTCCAGTGAAGTGAGTCACCGCCGAGGGTGACCCCTGTCACCTAGTACTAGTGGTTCTTTAAGCAGCTGAAATATGAAGCACACAGGTCCTCTGCAAAACGCCGAAGGCCCCGGTCGTTGATTACCGGGGCCTTCGTCTTATCGTGTGATTGGGTAGGAGGTGGACCCAATCAGGTCAGGAAGAATTCGCGTGTGATTTCCGACCATTTTGTCGTCGGCATGTGTACCGTCAGGTCGTGCACCGCCGTGCCGCCATCCTGTGCAACCGCTCCAGCCAGAGCCGGCATGCGCATCTGCAAACGGCTGGAGGCTTCCGCCATCCACTTGCGCGCCAGCGTGCCGTTCAGGAGATTCCGGAAACTGGTTACCAGGTCAGGGGCCGCCACGGAGACGAACCAGCCCTGTCCGTAAGGGTCGCTGTTGAGCGTTGCTGCATCCTTCAGCAGCGCTTCGTTGATACCGGTCACTTCCCCTTCCACCGGAGAGACCAATTCCACTTTTTGTCCATCGCGCATCAAGGTAGCGAACTTCTGTCCCTGCCGGAGCCACTGCCCGCGCTTTGGCAGAGTAATTTCGTCGATCTTTCCGGCCAAACGCGCCCCAAAATCATCGAGTCCTACGCGGACCAACGTCGGGCTTTCCTGCAGCGCCCAGGTGTGTCCCGGGTGATAACGGCGGTTCTCGGGGAGTTCAAAACCGGCAACAATCGTGGGCAGCGTGCGCGGTGCAACCGACGCAGCCTCTTCCCGGGCTGCCGTTGTCTCCCTGGCTTCTTTGCCTTTCCTCAGGTAATCGATGGTGAGAAAGATAGCGAACATCGCGAGCATCAGAATGACTGTCATAACCGCCTCCTCTTTGGCCTGTACTCCTCAATTTGCATTTCTCTAAAGGGCAATCGGCTGGCCAAACTCGAGTGAAGTTTCCGCTCTCGACTTAACACCTTAAGAAAGAGGGGTTAAGAGAGAAAATGTGCATGCGATCGAGAATTTCTGCGTGAAAGAACCACAAGGAATCAGATGAATTTCTAAACGGCGGTGATGATGAGGAACACAGCACGGATCGCTAACATGCAGATTCAGCACTAGATAGGTATTGAAAATGGATCGTTGTAAAAAACAACGGCACTGCTTAGGAGTTCAGCAGTGCAGCGGAGCAGTTCCGGGCGACTCAATGCCGCCCATAAAATTTTTCAATTGCTTCGACCACCATGTCCTGTTGTGGATCCGTCAGTTCCGTAAAGACGGGAAGCGAGAGCACCTCTTGGCTGGACCTTTCGGCCAAGGGCAGCTGCCCCGTCTGGTATCCGAGAGAAGAGAAGGCCTTCTGGAGATGCAGGCAAAGCGGGTAGTAAATCTCCGTGGGGATCCCTTCCGACCACAGGAACTGCTTCAGTTCGTCGCGGCGCTGGACGCGAATCGTGAACTGATTGTAGACGTGCTGAAAGTCAGGGAGAGATACCGGAGGGCAGGTTACAAAATCCGTCAGCCCTTTCTCCCGAAGGAGGAGCCGGTAGCGGTTGGCTCGATTTTCTCTGCCGGCAGTCCAACCGTCGAGGTACCGCAGCTTCACGCGCAGAATGGCAGCCTGAAGCGCGTCCAACCGGCTGTTGGTGCCCTGAATTTCATGGAAGTACTTTTCCCTGCTGCCATGCATGCGAATCATCCGCAGTCGCTCGGCGAAAGCCCGGTCCTCTGTAGTGATCAATCCACCGTCGCCCGCGGCGCCCAGATTCTTGGATGGAAAGAAGCTGAAACAACCAAAGTCACCCAGCGTTCCAACCGACCGGCCTTTGTATTTCGATCCGATGGCCTGCGCCGCATCTTCCACCACGAGCAAATTCCTGGCCCTGGCAATTTCCAGAATAGGGTCCATATCTGCCGGAAGTCCAAACAGATGAACCGGCAGGATGGCCCGGGTTCTTGGTGTTATTGCCGCGGCAAGCCTCTCGGGGTCAATGTTAAAACTGTGCGCGTCAATGTCGACAAAGACCGGTTTTGCGCCAAGCTGCGCAATCGAACCTGCCGTTGCAACGAAACTGAAGGGCGTCGTGACGACTTCGTCTCCAGGGCCAATCCCGGCAGCCATGAGAGCCAAAATCAGGGCATCCGTTCCCGAGGCACAGGCGATAGCATGCCTCGCGCCTAACCTGGCAGCGATCTCCTCTTCGAAGTTCTTCACTTCCGATCCCAGGATGAATTGCTGACTCTCCATTACCCGGGTAATGACCTCCATCACCTCCTCCCGGATGGGAGCAAATTGAGCCTTCAGGTCCAGGAAAGCGAATGCGGGCTTCACCTCTTTCGCGGAATTCTCTCGAGCGTTCTTGTCAACGGCAGGCGATGTCATTCGGTTGTCTCGAATCGCAGGATGAAGCTACGCAGCACCATTACCTCGATAGTGTAAGCCCAAATGGGATGGCTGCGGTTGAGCCACGAAGATACCCGTAGAGGGACCTACTCGACCGGATGGGATCTGAAATACTCGTCGAGCCCCGCTTGGACCTCTTGAACGCTCCGCTGGACGTTTTTATCCATGGCCTCAACGAAAGCCGGCACCGTTTTTTCGGCGGCCGGCTGGTCATACGCATAAGTATGCTGCCAGACCGTTTTGCCGGTCTTGCGATCCCGCAGGCGAACTTCGAAGCTTAGTCGCGCCATGATGGAGGCGCCGTCCACCTCTTTGAAGTCATACAACTGGCCGGCCAGGAGAAATCGCCCACTCGGGTCAGCACGAACAGTGTAGACGGCTTGAAATCGACCAGAGGCGCGCAGGCCTCGCACGAGCGCGCTCTGGATGATTTGCACCGGCGGTTCTGCCCAGCGCTGATATTCATAAGTGCCCATCTCCGGCGACTCAAAGCCATACACGATTTTGTTGTCAAGATAGAGGGGAGAAGCCTCGAAGCTGTGCACCAGGAGCGTAGTGTTAATGGCATCCTGCGCGACAAAGGATTTCGATGGATAGGTTACCTGATAATACTTGATCGGTCGTTGGCTTCCGCACCCGGTCAAGCCGATGGACAAGGCTGCGATTCCGGATAACGCTGCAGCGCAGCGAACCCAATCGCTCGAATGACGAGAGATCTGCCTCACGAAGCTGGACAATGGCATTTTCATCGGTTATCTCCAGGCTTGCGGTCTTTGGCACTTCCAGGATTGACCAGCGAAGATGGACGGGTCTTTATGGTATCCGTAAAATCCTTCAGATTGTCCGTTACAATCCGCATATTGTTCAGGATTTCATCGATATTGTCGTCGTTGTTCTCGAGCATGGTCTGCAGTTGCGCGGTAAGAGCCGAGACGTGCTCCAGTGATTCCCTGAGCTTGATGACCGACGCCCGAACGTCTTCCTTATTCTCGCCGATCATGTCGTCCACTTTCTTCAGGGTCCCGTCCGCCTGATCGATCGTCTTGCGGAGCTGATCCATCAGCGGGCCTATCTTCTCACTCGCAGCGTTCACATTTTTCAGCGTGTTCTTGATTTGCGGACGATTCTCAGCGAGCATTCCGTGGAGTTCCGCGAGACTTCCCGATACATTCGCGCGATTCTGATCGTTCAACAGGTCATTGACACGATCAACGGTGACTTTCAGCTGAGTGACACGTTCATTCAAGTTGGCCAGCAGCTCTTGGGCTTGTGGAGCCATCTTATTGATTTGCGCGGTCAGATCGTTGAATCCGACGTAAGGATCCGCCGGCAGTAAGGTGCCCGCGGCTGCTCGAGGAGCATCGGGCGATCCTGCCTTGATTTCGAGGTGGTTGTCCCCAAGAGGACTGAAACTCAGTATCGCGACGCGGCTGTCAGTTTTAACCGGGATGCCATCTTTGACACTGAATTCCATATCCATCAAAGAAGGGTCGTTCGGATCGATCTTCAAGTTTTCTACACGCCCGATTTTTGGCCCCCCCTCAAAACGGACCGTGGCGCCCGGCTCGAGACCTGCGGCGTTGTGAAACTTCGCGTGAAACTTCCTTGGAGAGCTTGCGAAGACCCCCGTCAATGCGAACACGGTCGCCACCAGCAGACCAGCCGCAACGAGGACAAAGATACCCACGAATACCTGCTCACGCTTCGCTTCCATCTCTACCTGCTCTTCCCCTGACGCCCCTCACCCTGCTTCGATGAAGGCTCCGTCAGCATTTGCAGATAATCGAGTTCCTGAGAAACAGCCTGCTCGGGCACACGATCGAGAAATTGCCGCACCTTGGGATGCTTGCTGTTCTGCATCTCCTGAACCGTTCCCATGGCCACCACATCCCCTTTGTTGATCAGCACCATGCGGTCCGCAATGAGATAGGCGCTGGCAAGTTCATGGGTGACCACGATAATGGTCATGTGAAACGCTTTCTTCAACTCCAGGATCAGCTGGTCGATGCCCGCGGCGATGATCGGGTCAAGGCCAGCCGACGGCTCATCAAAGAAGAGAATCTCCGGGTCCATGGCCAAAGCGCGGGCCACCGCGGCTCTCTTCTTCATGCCTCCACTTAATTGCGAGGGCAAGAAATCTTCAAAACCGGATAAACCCACCTGATCCAACTTCAGACGCACCATAATGTCCACCGTCGAGGGTTCGAGCTTGGTGTGCTCGTTCAAGGGCAAAGCAACATTTTCGCCCACCGTCATGGATCCAAATAGTGCACCACCCTGGAAGGACATCCCCAGGTGCCTTCGAATTTCATCGCGGTCCGCATTGGAAATTGCAGCGAAGTTCTTCCCCCGAATCCAGACCTCTCCGGAGGTCGGTTTTTCTAGACCGACGAGAGTCCTCAGTAGGGTGCTTTTCCCGGACCCGGACCCTCCCAGAATGACCAGTGTTTCCCCTCGCTGCACGTCGAAACTGATGCCGTGCAGGATTTCCCGGCCTCCGCCGTAACTCACCCGCAGGTCCCGGATCGATATCATCGGCCCGGAGAACTCGCCGGTGGCTTCCATCGATTCTTCTTGTTCCGCCATAGCTCCTAGTCCTGGGTAAGAAAGAAGAACAGCATTGTAAAAATCAGGTCGACCAGTATCACCAGAAAAATCGAAACCACCACTGCCTTGGTTGTCGAGCGCCCCACCTGCTCTGCGCCGCCCCCGGTGTTAAATCCCTCCTGGCATCCTACGGCGGTAATGGTAATGCCAAACATGAAGCTCTTGATCAGGCCGGTGACCACGTCCCGCAGGTACAGGGCATCGAGGGAAGCGGTAATGTATCGAACCAGAGTGAAGTCCGCCTTCAATACCCCGAACAACGCGCCGCCCATGATTCCCATGAAATTGGCCCAAATCGTCAGGCAAGGCAGCATCAGGATCATGGCCACAAACTTCGGCGCCACCAGAAAACCGACCGGATCGATCGCCATGGTTTCGAGCGCATCGATCTCTTCGGTTACTTTCATGGTTCCAATTTCTGCGGCAAAAGCGGAACCGGACCGGCCGATCACGATTACTGCGGTAATCAGTGGCCCCAATTCGCGTGTCATGGAAAGAGCTACGGCACTGGCCACGAAGCTCATCGCTCCAAAACGCCGCAATTCGTAAGCCGCCTGCAGTGCCAGAATCAGCCCGATGAAAAATGTGATCAGGGACAGAATCGGGAGGGCCCGCACTCCGGCTTCCATGGCTTGGGAAACGGACCGCTTGTACCGGGCCGGCTTCCCCAGAAACGGTCCGATGAAGGTGAAGTAGGCGGCCTTCCCCGACAGAATCGCCAATGAGCCGACATAGCCAAGGCCGTCGAGGACGGATGCACCGACTTTTCGAGTGAATTCCAAGTGAGCGTTAACCTGTCTGCGGCAAGATTTGAATCCTCAGGAAGAAAGCGCCTGCTCTTCGGTTTCATAGATTTCAAAAATCTTCTGCAAACGGGAGAGCTCCATCACTTCCCGAACCGACCGGCTCAGCCCGAACAGAATCATTCGCGAGCCATTATCCCGGGAAGCCTTCAGACCCTCGACCAGGGTGGCAATGCCAGAACTGTCGACGTAACGGACATTCTTGAGATTCAAAAACACCTTGGGTGTGTGCTTCTCCTTGATCTCACCCAGAAGAACCTTGCGCATCGCTGGAGAGTGCGCGAGGTCGATATCGCCGGTAAGATCGAGAATGACACCACCTGTGGATTGTCTGGCCGAGATCTGCACGGTCTATGCTCCTTCCTGCTTTTCTTCCGGCTTGGACGGAGCCAGATATTTCACCATACGTAAGAAATTCTTGCCCTTCTTCCGGCTAAATTCTATTACGTCCATACTCTGCTTCATGAAGTGAATCCCGAGTCCACCCGGACGCAGTTCATCGAGCTGCCTGCCCTTCAGATTCTTTGGATCGACCGCAATCCCCGAATCCCTGAGTATGATCTCCAGTCCTCGCGGTCTTTCCGAATCCATCCCGTCCCACAGCCGTCGACAGGTGACTTCGATGGGTAACCCCCTTCTCTCCTTGTAGGCGTGGCGAATCACGTTTGCCAGCGCTTCGTCTACGGAACGCACAATAGCTCGCGAATCCTCTTCAGGAAAGTGGACAATCTCCGTGGCGCGCTCCACGGTGGCCCGAACCATGCACAATGCCTCCGGATTACTTTCAAGATGCAGGCGGAGCAATAGATCAGTGCGGGGAGATGTACCCCGCTTGCTGTCATTTTTCTTTGGCTTTGGACTCCGCACCCGACCGTCTGTCTCCATTGCCCTCGGGAAAGTACCCCGTCCCCAGTGAGGGAGACGATGCCATTTTATTCGGTGGCTGACAACCTATTTGTTATGAGACAGCTCCACAGCATCAGCAGAGGAGCTTATACACTTCGGGGGTCCGATGCGGTCGATTCTCCCCCGTTGCCAGATACCTTCTCCAATGGCGCCAGCCCGCGGGACGGGGTGGCGTAATCCACTTGGAAAGGTCGTAATTCGGGAGCGGGTGTAATACACGGCATCGCTTGCAGCATCGAAGAACAGCCTTCTATGACCCTATGCTACGTTGACTCGGAACCGGTAAACCTGGCCATCGTTTTCGCCGCGTAAACATTGGCGATTTCGCGCTTGCCGTTTTCGCTGCCTGCTCTGTGCACCCTTCGTGCAACCTTCCGGGCTCCGGGCATATAAAAAGGCGAGACCTGGGGAAGTCTCGCCTTGATCGTTCAGCTCTTAATGCTACTTCGTTTCCGAGAACTCGCTTTCGGACTCTTCGTACGTGCCGTCTTCATGGTCCGCAAAGTAGAAGTGCGTACCGTGCGACGCGCCGTCACTGTCAAAGTATTGAACATCGATGAGTAAGTGCCGGTATTCGTCGCTAGTGTCCGGGAAGTCTTAGTCGCATAACCGGAAATCACTCTGAATCGACAAGAAAATCGCTGGTAGCGGCGCTTGGTTAGTCGCGCAATTCACAAACCATGCCGTTTTGCCTCGCGGCCTGTTGCTTAGTAAATCGTAGGGTGACGCAAATATCCAGCCCGGTGGGCCAGGAAGGCGCAAATGCCCACGATTACTAAAATTGCAGAAGAGCGTACTCGATCGATAACTTCAGATTTATCCAAGTAACGTACCCATAGAACGGAGTAAAGAATGCAAATATAAATCGCATCAAAACCAACTGGAAATCCAGATATTGCTAAGGTCTGGTCAGCCATAGAAGTACCAGTTGGAAAAATAATTTGTGTGCATGCAACGAGAAGTGCATACACTGCAAGTGTAAAAGCTGTTTTCCACATCCATTCTGGACAGCTTTTGACTTGGTCCTTCCATTCGAGCCCGTCCTTCATGAATGGTGTCACTGGAACCCCGACGATGACCGTCCCGATGAGCAAGATAATGCCGTATGCCGCGCATGGCTTTTTAAAGCCTAAAATCGCACTCAGGTGTAACAATAGTGATGCCGTGAATAGTAGTATCTCGAGCGCCAAAAGAAGACGGACATACGCAAATGCCAGCCGAGCAATCATCAGTTCATTCTACCAGAGCAGACGAATTGCTTGATGTCACCCATGTCTAGCCGCGCCTTTATTCCCCATACCCAAGGACCAATCCTGTGCAAGCTGAAGTCCGGAGGGCGGATCAGATTCGGTTCGAGAGCAACGGTCTGCAGCTCGCAGTAGGCATGATCTAAACTCACATCCCAATGCGGCGTCTCATCAAAATGAGCACATGCAAGCCGCTCGTTCCAATCCGGAACTGCGTGCTTCCACAAATCACGGGAAGCCGCCCATTGCCGCAACATCGAAACCAGGAGCCTTCAACGAACACGGCGCAGTAGCGGCAAGCGAAGGGGGCCGCTATAACCCGCCGAGCCACGCAGAGGACCGTCCGACGAAGACGGCCGTCCATCCGAACGAACTCCCTCCTACACAACACTTGGCTGCGCCAAATACGGGCAACTCCAAGACCGACCAGAAATACCAGCAGCAACAGGAAAAACTCTACGCCAAGCAGGAGCAGGATCGCCAGAAACTCCAGCAACAGCAGGAGAAGGAACACCAAAAACTGACGCAACAAAACGCCAACGAGGCAAAGAAACAGCAGGTAGAGCAAAAACACCAACAACAGACTCAGCAACTCGCACAAAAGCATTCCCAGCAGCAACAGCAGATGCAGGCTCACCAGCAGCCGCCGCAGGATCATTCAAAGCACTAGTCGTCGCCGCAGACAAGGTCCACGCGGGGCTGGCCAAGGATTCGCTCCGCGTGGCTTCATTTTGGGAAATAATACGTCCAACTAAGGCTAACGTAGGATCTGAGTGGGACTCCCACGATACATTCGACAGGACAGGGAGCGGCCTGGGTCGGAATGGTCTCGGTTGTCTGCCCGGTGGAACCACTGGCGACGAGGAAGTTCGCGCCGAGCGACATCCGGTTTGCGAGAAACGGGCGAATAACCGCTCCGCGCACCTCCGTGACCGCTTCACCGACGAATCCATCCCCCAGCGGTTTGCCCTTGACGAATTCGAACTCCCCACGCACCTGCAAATGAAAGGGCAGGTTATTCTCGGAGGCAACCGCGTCCCAAATCATGCGCGGCGCTTCTGGAACGGGCTGCCCGGTCTGCGTGTCCCTAGCGTCGGCCTGCGCGTAAGAAATGTAGATCGCCCCATGATTGAAATTCCTCTGCACCGCAACAGCTACCACGCGATTGAGTGATGGACCGAGGTTCTCCTGCAGACCTGTGTCCGGATCAATCTTCGCCAGCTCCTGGGAATTTGCGGTACGCCTGAGGGTGAGATTGAACTGGGTTTGCTTCAAAACCTTCGAGATTCGCAACTGATAGGCTCGCGACGGGGCGAGCAGCGTTGGCTGCCCGCTGCCGGTGCCGATTCGTGGGTCTTCGGTATGAAATGCCTCTCCGTAACTTAGGGCCACGGTAGGCAAAAAAGACCTGTCCGGAGGAAGGAATGTCAGCGTGGCTTTTGGCAGGCTCAGCGAGGCCAGTTTATCGAAGGAATTCTGCGGATTGATCAGGTCCTGATTGTCCATCCAGACCTCCTCTTGTCGAACTCCCACGTCATAGTGGAGGTATTTGGTTAGGGTCCCGTCAAGAGACACGAAGGGTTCGAGGAAGGAGAGTGTCAGGTTGTTGCTCGTTACAGGTTCAAAAACGCCATGTTCGTCAATTCGCTGCAAATCCAGGTTGCGCGGTGCGTCACGCCGTAGGTCGACTCCGGCGAGCAGCGAAATCCATGGCCGGAGACTCTCGAGGGACATGATCTCGCCACCGAATACATTCCGCGTTTCGCTTTGTTGAATCAGCCCGTCGCCAAAATTTGATCGAAGTTGCAGAGCGTAGTTCCTGAAGAAACCAGAGAAGGAGAGCTGACTCTGATCAGTGAGCTTCCAGTTGTCCGTTGCCACCAGGAGAATGTTGTGTGTGGTATCGGACTGCCGATTGTCGATGGTATCGTCGGGAACGGGCATATGAATCGGAATCAGGCCCGGAACATAAGAAAATCCGTAGTAGCCGATAGCGAACAATGTCAATTGATTGCGCCCGAAATTGAAGACCCGGGCTCCGTTCACCTTGTACTGCTTTCGATGCTCCAATCGATCGAGGAATCCATTCCCGAAGGAAAACTCCCCGGCTATCCACGCAAAGGTCTGCGGATTCTTTGGGCCCCAGCCAGCCATCAGATCAAGGTCGCGATAGTCGCCGGTGAATTGCACGAAATCATTGAATCGCTCCCGCGGGACATAGGTAGCTGCAAGATCAACGGAGTGATTCCCTTCCCGGACGTTGAATGCGCCCCCATCGACCGTGACGCCTTCAATTACTGGGGTAATCAAGAAATTGGGGTCGGAATAGCCGTTTCCATGCGCGTTGGCAGGGAGATTATTGGGAAATAAAAAGTCTCCGAATTGAAAGAACTGGGCGATCGGCTCTCCATGATCGCCGGCCACTCCCGGCGCAAAATACTGCGGCGCCTTAATTCCGCCCGAGGCCGTTTCAATGGGAAGCCCGGGGATCGAAATGGGGGCCCCCGGCCGGCCCGGATTTGCATCCAAGACCTGATCATGGATTACCACGGTTTGGGCCGGGTCTGGAGTAAGAGACGAAGGTGCGGACGCGACGACGGTGATGGACTGCAGAACAGACTTCATCTGCAGGAACCGCACGGTCACTTCCTTGCCTTGCTCTGGGCCGACAGAGATGTCCATAATCAGCGTTACAAAGGAATCCGACTCCGCCGTCAATCGATACTCACCCGGAGCTACTCGGTCGAGCACGAATCTTCCCGCGGTATCGCTAGTGACCTCCATCACCACATTTCCTGAGGCATTCAGGAGCTTCACATGCGCACCCACAACAGGTGCACCCTGTGGATCGAGGACCTTTCCTGAAAGAGGGCCGGGGACCCCGGCTGCGACCAATTCCGGGAAAAAGACAAGCAGTAGGCAAAGAACGGCGAGCCTCGCACACAGGGTGGTCCGCAAAGGCAACCGAGTCAAAATGGACAGTCTCCTGCCGCCTCGCTCACGACGCATCGGATCGCATCTCCATTTGGCTCGAAACGGGATGTACTTCGGCCAGTTTTGCTATTGTGCCTGATAATCCAGGGTTCCGCACAAACCTGTCGGCGGATCCGAAGGACCCCGAGTAGTGACTGTGCACGACGAAACGAGGCGGGTTTTTTCTTTCGTCGCACACGCCAATTTTTCCCGCCGCTTGCCCTGCCTTCTGCCCTATCTTTGAGTTGAATCATCTGTTCCGACCAATCTAAACCGAGGACGCCACCATGCAAACGCCCCGACACGCTATGTCCATTTTGGTAGGAACAGTGCTGTTGTTAGCTGCTTCATGCACCCACCCTGCCGCGGCACAGACAAGAGAAGAGGCTGCGGTGAGTGGTAAAATCGTGGCTCTCGAGAAGGCGTGGAACCAGGCCTACAAAGCCGGAGATAAGCGCGCTCTCGGTGAGATACTCGACGAGAACATTGTGTTGATCAACGACGACGGGAGCATCCAGACCAAGAAGCAATTCCTGGACAGTGTGACGGCCAGCAACTCGCAGGACCAGCAAGTTTCTCCGGAATCCCTCACCGTCAATGTCATAGGAGATGTTGCGATTGCCACCGGGGTGTTCAAGGCCACTGGCGTGGAAAACGGAAAGCACTACGCGCGGAGGGAGCGGTTTGTGGACACTTGGGTATTGAAGAATGGCAAATGGGTATGCGTGGCCTCCAACGCCACTCCCATCGCGAGCTAAACCCATCACTAGGATTGCGGGGTTGGACGGACACGCGCTCACTCGTCGGGGTAGTCCTGTTCCGAACTTCGGTGCCAGGAGCTAATCGGACTCAGCGGTGCTTGTGACATTCTCGAGCACTATGGGTTTCAAACTCGACTACGGGAAAATGCTTTTGCTCGATGCGGAAGACCTGGCCGAGGGAGGAATCGTTCGAGCATATCAATCCTTGCAAAGTGTGTTTATTCAGTACCGAGTGGAGCCTGCTCAGGTGGAAGAGTTCGTCGAGAACAACGAGCCCAGCTATGGCGTCAGATGTGGTGACCAAGAATATTTAATCTACTCTCCCGTGCTGCCAGACGATGAAGGCCAAAGTTGGGGAAGAGCGGCCCACGCCTTTTTCAAGATAGCCGATGATCAGCTATGCACTTCGGAATACCGCCTATACGCCATAAATGGGGGCAACGACTTGGGAGGGATGTTCCTCACACGAGCGGAGTGCGAAGCAGCGCAAAGGTCGCTACCTCGCAAGGAGGACTGGCCGCACCTTCCATCCCTCGATCACCCGTGGTATGGCCAGCATCACGGTTAGAAGTGGGCAGAAACTGGCTTCCATTGGATCTGTTCGGCGAGCTGACAGGCTGAGGAACCCTAATTCACCTGATGATCATCCCGGAATCGCGTTTTGCCCGGGTTCACCCTCCCCCGGTTGCCCGTCCCGGATACCGGATACGAAGGTATCGGTCGATACCATCGTCCAATTGTCCTGCTCCCTCCCTTCGAGGCTAATAGCAGTCATTGCCGACCCACATAATATCGGGCTTAGAAAACTCTCTTTGAGGAGGAGAGCACGCCATGACTGAGCTTACGAAGGAATCTGTGAGTGTGCTGTGGAGTGGCTGGCGGCGCGAGGGTGGTCGCAGCGTGGCGTCAAAACACAAGCTGATGCTTGGCGCGATCGGTGCAATACTGGGCGCTTTGCTTTCAGGTTGCGCAGCCGACAAACGTCCATCCCAGGAGGAAACTGGCCTGGCCAATGCGGCTAAAGACGTTACCATTCCATTCGAGGCAGGAAAGAAGAAGAACCCGTTGCCTGAAACAGATGAGGTCGTGAGCCAAGGCCAGGAGGTGTTTCTTGGCTCTTGCGCCCAATGCCACGGTCCGAATGGGCGCGGAGACTCTAACATCGGGCGCAACATGAACCCGCCTGCCATGGACCTGAGCTCACCCCACGTGCAGCACTGGAGTGACGCGGAACTGTTTTGGATCATACAGAACGGAGTTCGCCTCACGGGCATGCCTTCCTGGCGGTCGAGCATTTCTGAGAACGACACCTGGGAGCTTGCCCGTTTCATCCACAGACTTCCCCGCCTCGAAGCTGCTTCCGCCTCCACCGCAGCCCCGTCACAGGCACAAGCCGCCATTTCGACGCAGGACAAGTACGCACTCAAAGTGCCGAATGGCCTCGCGTTCGCAGAGTTCAGGGGATACGAAAGCTGGCCGGTAATCTCTATCAGCCACAACGGGGATAAGCTCGCTGTGATCCTTGGGAATCCTGTGATGATCGACGCTTATAAGGCGGGAATTCCCGGCAACGGCAAGCCCTTTCCGGATGGCGCCAAGATGGCGAAGGTGCATTGGTATGCGAAAGTGAATGACCATGAACCCGGTGCACCGACGCTGCCAGATACCCAACACGACGTTGATTTCATGCTGAAGGACAGTAACAGGTTCGCGGACAGCGGCGGATGGGGTTACGGCGCGTTCGAATATGACGCGGCGACCAATGTGTTCAGGCCCGCCGACCTGAAAGACAAACCACCGCAGGGGAACGACGCCAAGTGCGGGCTTGCGTGCCACGCGGCAGTGAAGGCAAAAGATTACGTTTTCACGGGTTACGGGCACAGGTGAAGCGTTGTGCGCAGACTGTTCTCGTGGTTCTTGTGTACTGAAGGCGGTCCCCGCGCTCTTTCAGAATCAGAAAGGACCCTTGAGGTAGACCGGGCTTGAAGTCAGGGTGAGGACAAGATTTCTCTCTGCTCACCGCGGTCACCTCCCTTGGGTCAACACGCGGTTCGCAGAGCTTTCCCAAAGTCCGGGCAGGCGAACTTCATCGGAGTGGTCTGTGGGTTAGCGTAAGCCTTGTGGTACAGCCAGAGCTTTGCAACCTCAACTCGCGTCCACTTTTTTCTTGCCACAGATCCTTAATGATCTGGACTCGCTTGTTTTTTTTGAATTGGGTTTGTCGGTCTTGCTTGAAACGCTTCAGACAGCCCGAATTCCGGCACTTCCAGACCACAAGGGGACCAACGGGACCACTGCTTCCTTGGAACAAGCCGAGCTCGCCGAAATTCATCCACAAATTGGGACCCTTGTGCCCTAGCATCGTACCTTCACGTCATATGCTCAGGGCTCCCAATCGCATGAATTACGCGCCAGGAATAAGGAATGGAGGGACCATGAAGAGAGCGGCACTGGTTGTCATAGTACTAATACTCGCCACGTTCGCTCCCGCAGCACGAACAGCGGATGAGCACCCGATTACCGTCCGTGTCACCTCGTCGTACTATCTCGGACAGGTGCGTAACCGTGCACTCGGCCTGGATGTGGTCATCGACGGAAGGAAGTATGCGCTTCGAGGGACCAGTGATTTAGGATTATTGGCGATTGGCGACTACAAGGCCAAGCTGGTTAAAGATGAGCACAAGACGACGTACGAGTCCTATCAGGAATACGAACTTCTCTTCCCCGACAACAAAACGAGGAAGTTCGTCGTTGTTGGCCAGAGCGAGTGACGTTACCCGTAGGCTCGTGAGAAAGCACCCTCGAGAAATACTCACTGCACGAATAACCTTCTACAGGTCGAGCCGTGCGCATCAAGGAAGTGCACGACGACATCTGGCTGGTGAGTTTTATGGATTACGATCTAGGATACTTCGATCTGGAGACTCGGGTGCTCGAACCACTCGAAAATCCGTTCGGCCCAAAAGTGTTACCTATGTCCTAGGTACAAAGTGTTACCCATGTGTCCGGGTCGGACCCAGGGAGGATGGAGCCGAGAGTGGGAGTTGAACCCACGACCTGCCGATTACGAATCGGCTGCTCTACCACTGAGCTACCTCGGCTCTTTAGTCACGATAGCATCCGCTGAAAATACCTGTCAATTCAGAGCTCTGCGGCGGCCTTTGAATACCTCAATGGGAAAAGGGGTACATCGCCCATCCAATTCCGATTCCTACCGCCAGAAAGAGGAAAAATGACCAGAGAATATATTTGATCCGGTCCTTCGGTTGGCGCCGGCCTAAAAAACCGAACGCCACGGAAATGACGGCGGCGAACAGCAGGAAGGCTTGCATGTGCGTGAAACTCTCTGCGCTCGACAATGTCATGCCTTGCGCCCCCGCGCCGCCTCGTAGGCGTGAAGGGCGGCGAGTAAATTAAGCACCCCAGCCGTCGCCAGGAACCGCGTCGCGTAGTCGCCCCCGGAATGAGAAACATCAGCGCCATCGTGCTCGAGTGACCGCGCCAGGAAATAGAAGCTTCCCGTACCCAGGTCAGCCAGATAACCGAGTGTGTCGAAGGCGTCATTGCCATTCGAAGTGAACAGATTTCCCCGCATGGAAGCGCCAGCGACAACCAGAATTCCAACCGTCAGAAAGACCACCAACGCGCGTCCCCACATCCGCTGCAGAGCATGCCCCAAGCCCGGCACAAGCCAAGCGGCGACGGCTACGGCCCAGGCTCTGCCTTCTGAAGGAGAGCTGGTTTCCGCGCTTTCCTGTAGCGCCTCGAGAGGTATTGTCTCGTTGGTTTCCTGGTCCATTTGTTTTGCACTTACGCGTTGTTCACGCGAGGAGCGCCAAAATTTCGTGTTGCACCGCACCTGTTACGTTGGCGTCCGTTTCGTCTACATAAACATCGACTTCCGTGCGCATGCCAAACTCGGGCAAATAGATTCCCGGTTCCACGGAATTACAGGTCTGCGCGATAAGATGCCTTTCATCCTGTGTTTCGAGCCCGTCCATGTTGACCCCATTGCCGTGAACCGTGGTTCCGATATTGTGTCCGGTGCGATGAAAGAAATACTTCCCGTACCCCGCCTTTTCGACGACCTTCCTCGCGGCTTGATCCACCTGCCAGCCCTGCAACCGTTTCCCTGCCTTCACGTACGAACGAATGAGTTCCACCGCGCGATCTCTGGCCTCGCGCAGCACGTTGAAGATTTTCACATACTTCTCCGGAACCGTCGGGCCCATAAAGCCCATCCAGGTGATGTCGTAGTACACGCTGTTCGCCTTCTTTTGTTTGCCCCAGACATCTAACAGCAGCAAGTCCCCTTCCCGAATCGGTGAGGATTTTTCCCGCGTCGGCCCATAGTGCGGATCGCTTGCGTTAGCGTTCACCGCAATGTCTGGCCCTTCTTCCGTCGTAATCCCAGCCTTGTCGAACTCCTGCAGGATCCATTGTTGGAGATCGTATTCCGTCAGCGGCTGTTTCTCCCTGACACGCTTAGCCGCGAATTGAAATGCCTCACTGACGATCCGGTCGATCGCGCGCCCCGCCGCCCTATGCGAATCGAGCTGTTCCTTGCTCCAACAGGCCTCGTATTTTTGTACCAGGTCGGCCGAAGTAACAACCTTGGGGCCGAGGCTTCGCACTAGTTCCACCGTCCCCGCGTCCACCATTGAGACATAAGGAATGGCGTTCTTCGGCGAATACTGCATCGCCACCTTCTTGGTGCGGCCCAATATTTTTTTCAGGTTGCCGCGCAGTTCATCCTGCCCGGCGTAGTACAGCGTCTCACCTGGCACCGCCGAAAGGGCTGCCGATTCAATTTTATGCACCAACTTCTTCGGCGTCCCTTTTGCCGGAACGAAATAAAACCACCGCCGGGTCCGCATCCCCGGGGCCAGCTCCAGAATCCGATGCGCGATCGGGTCGCGCCCGCGAAAATCATAGAATAGCCAGCCGTCCAGCTTCGCACCCCGCAGATCTTTCTGTATTTCGGCTATGTCTATCTTCATTGGACTTCGTCCCTTCCAGTCTCAGACTAGCCCGCTTCACGCTTCGGTCTTGAGCAGATCTTCGATTTGTTGTCGCGTCACGCCGATAACTTCAACGCGCTTCAAGCGGCTCTGCTCTCCGCTCCGAATTCTAACAGCCGATTTGGGGGTTTTCAAAACCCCCGCGAGATACTCGACGAGCCCTTCATTAGCGCGATTTTCAACCGCCGGGGCGCACAGTCGGATCTTCATCGCTCCGTCGACCACTCCAGTGATCTCATCTCGACTGGCTCGCGGTTGAACGCGGACCGCAAAACTCACTGTTCTGCGGGCCGGGTCTTCCGTTACGTTGAGAAAAGCCAAAGATCACCAGGCCCTTTCATACTGAAGGGGCGCCTTGATCTTGGCTCCCAATTCCTTTGCGGCCCGGCGGGGCCAGTAGGGATCGCGCAATAGCTCGCGTGCAAGGAGCACGATATCGGCCTGACCCGTGGCTAGTATGGTTTCCGCCTGGGCGGAATTGGAGATCATTCCCACGGCTCCCGTGGCAATACCCGCTTCACGCCGGATGGTGGCGGCAAACTCCACCTGATAACCGGGACCGACCGGAATGGGCACCCCGGGCACTACTCCACCGCTCGAAACATCAATCAGATCCACTCCCATTTCCTTCAGTTTGCTGCACAACTTTACACTCTGCTCGATGTCCCAGGCGCCTTCTTTCCAGTCGGTGGCAGAGATGCGTACGAAAATCGGTTGCCGCTCCGGCCAAATTCCGCGCAGGCTTTTCGTGACCCGAAGCAGCAGCCGAATTCGATTCTCAAAGCTTCCGCCATAGTCATCGGTGCGCTGATTGCATAGAGGCGAATAAAATTCGTGCAGAAGATAGCCGTGCGCCGCGTGAATCTCCAGCACGTCGAAGCCAGCTTGTAGTGCCCGTTCGGCAGCTGAGGAGAAATCTGCAACCACCTGATCCATCTCTCCCGAGGTTAGTGCCTTCGGTGTGGCGTAGGCGGGGTTAAAGGGCACCGCCGTTGGCCCAACCGGCTGCCATCCTCCATCACTCACGGCAACCGCGCCGTCGCCGAGCCAAGGGGCGTAAGTACTTCCCTTTCGACCCGCATGCGCCAACTGAATCCCGGCCGCAGCTCCCTGCTCCCGAATGAAGGCGACGATTGGCCTCCAGGCTTCCACATGGGAATCCAAATAGATACCCGTATCGGCCGGCGAAATACGCCCCACGGCGCTGACTGCGGTCGCTTCCGTCATCACCAAAGACGCACCTCCGACAGCTCGGCTGCCGAGGTGCACCAGGTGCCAGCTCGTGGGATGTCCATTCTTCGCCGAGTACTCGCACATGGGGGAAACCGCGATTCGATTCTTGAGTTCGACTTCTCGAAGCTGGATAGGACTGAAGAGGTTCATTTTTGACCTTTTGACTCACTTTTAGAGAATTAGATTCACCTAAGCATGGAGCGTGCTCCGAACAGCGCGGTGCCCACCCTCACTTCCGTGGCGCCCTCCTCAATGGCAACCTCAAAGTCGTGCGACATGCCCATCGACAAGACCGGCAATTTCCGCCCCAAGCGATCTTCCAGCTGGTCCCGCAGCTCCCGCAGTCGCGCAAAAAACGGGCGAACTGCTTCCCTATCTTCCAAATAAGCCGGAATGCACATCAAGCCCGCCAGATTCAATCGTTCGAAAGCGACCACTCTCTCGGCCAATGCCGGCAACTCTGTTTCAGACACGCCGCTCTTGCTCTCCTCGCCGCTTATACGGACCTCCAGGAGCACACGCAATCCCTGGCCATCGACTCGTTCGGTCGAAGCACGAGCAAGCTTTTGCGCGAGAGCCAAGTCGTCAACCGCATCGATGCAATGGAACAGTTTCGCCGCCTTCACGGCTTTGTTACTTTGCAAATGGCCGATCAGGTGCCAGGTCGCGGGCAGGTCGGCAATCCCAGTTCGCTTCCCTTCCCATTCTTGCACGCGATTCTCCCCAAAATGTCGCAGGCCGGAGGCAAAAGCTTCCTTGATTGCGGCTGCGGTGTGAGTCTTCGAGACGCCGACAAGGGTAATCTCTTCAGCTGCTCGGCCCCCGCGTCTCGCCGCGTCTGCGATCCGCTCTTTCAGGCAAATGAAGTTACTTTGGATGCTGGGTTCGGACATGGCCTTCCGTGAACATCAAAATCCTAACATGCCGCAAGCTCCTCCCGGTTGCATGCTTGACTCACCCGATTCACAACCCTCGTTGCGAGCTCTCCATTATCCGGTTACACTGGCTGAAAAGCGTGGCGCCCACCACCCAAAAAACCAAATGACCACACGCGGATTGCTCATTTCCATCGAAGGTATCGACGGCAGCGGCAAGCAAACCCAGGCAAGAATCCTCGAACATTCCCTGCTCTCCAAAGGCCTTGCCGTTTATGCCACCGGCTTCCCGCAGTACGAATCATGGTTCGGAAGCATGGTCGGAAAATTTCTGAATGGCGATTTTGGTTCTCTGCAGGCGGTTGACCCGCACTTCTCGGCTCTTCTCTATGCTGGCGATCGATTTGAAGCCAAGCCGCGCATCGAATCTGCCCTGAACGAGGGCAAAATAGTGCTTGTCGACCGCTATGTCGCCTCGAATCTTGCTCATCAGGTCGCTCGCGCAGAAGCCACCAAGCGCTCTGATTTTCTCCGCTGGATCGAGCACCTCGAATACACCATTTATGGCCTGCCCAAGGAAGACTTGATTGTCTACCTCCGTGTCCCTCCAAGCCAGGCACAGAGGCTGGTCGGACAAAAAGCGGAACGCAATTACACCCGGGCGACCCACGATCTCCAGGAGAACAGCCTCCGCCACCTCGAAGACGCCGCCGAAATGTACGATATGCTGTCCCGCAGCCGCCCCTGGGCCACGGTCCAGTGCTACGATGCGAAGAGCAATGCGCTTCGCCTGCCCGAGGACATTGCGGTGGAGGTTCTTTCAGCCGTGCAGCCGGTGCTTGATTCGCGCAGCAAGGGTTAACCGATGGGCTTTTCCGAATTCCTTGGCAACGAGAAAGTCGTTTCGGCATTGCGAGGAGCATTTCGTTCCTCGCGTGTTCCTCACGCTCTCCTTTTTACCGGGCCGCGCGGCGTCGGCAAATACACCCTGGCGCGCATGTTCTCTCAGGCTGCCAATTGCGAACGTTTAACGGACGACTTTTGCGGAGAGTGCCCTACCTGCCTGCAAATCTCGCAACTCGCGAACCCGCGGAAGCTCATTGAACAGGGATTGGCGGAGAGGGGCGATAGCGCTGATGCGGCCACGGTCGAACGCGTCCCGCTCATCCTGCAGACCCACCCGGATGTCTGGGCCATGGTCCCGGATCCTGTTCGTCTGAAGAGCCCGGTTGCTCGACCCATGCTGCGCATCGGCCAGCTGCGTGCCGTCCGGCGTGCAGCCTATTTCCAGCCTGCAGGACGTCGCCGGGTGTTCATCCTCGATGGGGCGGAGACCATGCGTTCTGATGTGGCCAATGTGTTTCTTAAAATCCTCGAGGAGCCACCCGGGTCGGCCACCCTGATCCTCACCGCCCCGTCACCCTTTAGCCTGTTGCCGACGATCCTTTCCCGTTGCATGCAATTTCATTTCGCGCCACTGCCTGTCGCCGAAGTGGAAGCCATCCTCGGGGCGCACTCCGACCGCAAGCCAGCGGAAATCAGGCTGGCCGCAGAACTCTCGGAAGGCAGCCCCGGCATAGCCCTTGAACTGGATGTGGAAGACGCCGTGGAAAAGCGGAAGACTGCTCTGCGCATACTCGAACGGGCCGCTCGCGGGCAGGGGTTCGCGCAACTCTTCGCAGACACCTCGGCTCTGGCCAAAGATCGGGAGTCCTCATTCGAAGAACTTCTGGCAGTCTTCTACGGATTGCTCTCCGACCTGCTAGAACTGAATGCCGGGATACGCTCCCCACGGCTGCGGAATCCACATCTTTCCCGGGAGCTTGAGTCGCTTGCAGGCTCTGTCAGTTCGGAGTGGATTTCCCGTGCCATCACGGGCATGGACAGGTTGGCCGGTGGCGTCCGCCGCAATCTGAACCGCCAGCTCGGACTGGACTCCCTAGCCCTTTCCCTGGTCCCCACCCAACCCGGGGCTAGCCCCAGGAGATAGATTTTTCCTCCCCTTCGGCTCCTCGGTAGTCCATAATAGGCGAAACCCCGAGCCCAGCGGGCGCATCATAGAAAAGGAAACACCTCTTTAGCTTTCAATCAAGGAGCAGTTATGGTGAATCGCCGCATGTTCCGTCCAAGTTTTGCGGACGCCAAGGAGCAGGCCTCTATCCGGCCTGCACACAATGGTGGACCGGTGCCGAGCAAGAAACCCGCCCCTCCAGAACTCACCCACGCAGAAAACTTCTACTGGGTGAAGCAAATGCAGAGCCGAACGCCGATGACCGTCGTGCTGGACAGCGGCGAATCACTGCAAGGAATCATCGAATGGTACGACCGGGACTGCATCAAGTTAACCCGGGAGGGCGCCCCCAATTTGATGATCTTTAAGCGCCACATTCGCTACGTCCATAAGGACAGCGAGGATGGCTCACAAGGCGACGAGTAGTCTTCACTTGCCGATGGTGTGGCCTGCGGCCGCAGAAAAGGTAAGGAGTGCCTTGGCGGCCAGTGACCCGGATTCATTGAATATCTCGCATTCCGTAACAATGAAATTCCTCCCGGCACGAAGCACGCGCGCGGCCGCTTTCACTCTTCCTCCGGGAACGGGTTCTAGATAATTTATTTTCAGTTCCAGGGTGGCAAGTTCCACTCCCCTGGGCACGGCAGTATAGGCAGCGATGGCTGCGGTTGTATCGGCAAGGGCGGCCAGGATGCCACCGTGGACTACCCCATGGATCTGCTTGTGCCTGGGCCGTACATCGAGCCGGAAGATGGCGCGTCCGTCGTGCACGCTTTCCACATCAAATCCCAACAGCTCGGACGATTTGCTCTCCTTCATCCGACGGCGCACCAGCTCCGTCACCCGCTTCTCCTCGCTGGTCATTTTTCGCGCCATGGGACTCCTTGCTCCTTCAGTATGCCGTTAGACCGCCATCCAGGGGAATCGCAGCACCCGTCATCCACGAGGACTCATCGGAAGCCAGAAAAACGGCCAGCTCCCCGACATCGGCAGGCTTGCCGAATCGGCCCAAGGGTAGTGTGCTTATCCTGGCCGCCCGAGCCTGGTGCCCCGCTTCGGTCTCTGAAAACAGATCCTTCACGAGCTCCGTCTCGACGATGGCGGGACAGATGCAATTGACCCGAATATTTTCGTGCCCATGGTCCATCGCCATGGCCTTGGTTAGCAAGGTCACAGCGCCTTTCGAGGCGCAATAGGCCGCGCGGTCCTTCATCGCCACCAATCCCAGGACCGAACCTACATTCACAATGGCTCCGCCGCCGGCCCGGCGGAAGGCAGGCAGCGCCGCGCGGGACATCAGGAAGGGCCCTTTCAGATTCGTCGCCATCACCCGGTCCCATTCCAGTTCGGAAATACTCTCGACCGTCGAGACACTCAAGGCTCCGGCATTGTTGACAAGCACGTTTAACAAGCCGAACGCCCTCTCAGCCGTCTCGACGGCGTTGAGCGTATCCCCGCTTTTCGACACGTCGCAAGGAATAGCGCTGGCCTCGGACCCCAATTGGGCGAGTTCGGCAACTACAGCCTCGAGGGTCTCCCGGCGGCGCCCGAGCACGGCCACCTTGGCCCCCTCTCGTGCGAGCGCCAGGGCAATGGCCCGTCCTATCCCGGTTCCGCCTCCGGTTACGATTGCGACTTTCCCGTTGAGCCGTGTCACGTTCCGTGCCACCTTTGCGTCTAATCGGTGTACTATTTCGCTGGCAAGCAGCTGTGCCGGCGACTGGCGCGACTCTAGCACCCGAGCTTGCCGCCCCGCAAGCGAGCCACGCGAGTAGAGTCTCCTGGCGCGCCCTTTTGATAGAGGACCGAATGCGTATTGGCATCACTGGCTACCCAACGTATGGCGGTTCCGGCGTGGTTGCCACGGAGTTAGGCCAGGAACTGGCAGCCCGCGGGCACGACGTTCATTTCATCACCTACGCTCCCCCCATCCGCATGAACTTGGGTGATCCGCGCATCCATTTCCATCAGGCTGCCGTAGTCTCCTACCCGCTGTTTGACCATTCGCCCTACACCCTTTCCCTCGCGACTAAAATGCTGGAAGTCTTCGAGTCAGAATCCCTGGACCTACTGCACGTGCACTACGCCATCCCCCACTCAGTCAGCGCCTTGCTGGCCAGGCAGATGGCCGCGCCCCGCCGCTTGCCCTTCATTACCACTCTCCATGGCACAGACATCACGCTTGTCGGCAACAACCCGAACTTCCTGCCGATCACCCGTTATTCGATAGAGCAGAGCGACGGGGTCACGTCCATTTCGCATTATTTATACCGTCAGACCATCCGGGAGTTCGCGATCAAGCGCCATATTGAAGTGATTCCGAACTTCGTAAATTGCGACCTTTACTGCCGCCAACCAAACCCGCAATTGCGCGCGGAATGGGCACCTGACGGCGAACCCATCCTCATGCATCTTTCCAATTTCCGGCCGGTGAAACGCATCCTCGACGCGGTCGAAATATTCGCGCTGGTTCGCGAAAAAATGCCGGCGAAGCTGGTCATGATCGGTGACGGCCCGGACCGCATTCCGGCCGAAGAGCTCGCGCGTGCCCGGGGCGTGGAAAAAGACGTTCTCTTTCTCGGCAAACAGAATGGTATCCGGGAGAAATTGGGGCAGGCCGACCTTTTTCTTCTTCCTTCCCAATTGGAATCGTTTGGACTGGCCGCGCTTGAGGCCATGGCCTGCGAGGTGCCGGTCATTGCCACCAATGCCGGCGGCATCCCCGAAGTGATTGAGGACGGCGTGGACGGTTATCTCACAGAACCCGGCGATGTAAAATTGGCAGCGAAATACGCGGTCGATATGCTCTCCCGAGCCGACCGCGGCCGAGAAATGGGAAAGCTCGCCCGCATCCACGCACGGAAGAAATTCTGTGCCAACGACGTTATCCCCATGTACGAACGCTACTACGAGCAGGTCCTCTCCCGGCAGGCCGTCGCGGTGCGATAGCTCGAGAGCTACCGTTCGACCCGCTCTGCTTCCGCTTCAATATGCCGCAGCACGCGCAGATGGATGC
The DNA here is from genome assembly GCA_963842585.1 of Candidatus Acidiferrales bacterium. Taxonomy (GTDB): domain Bacteria; phylum Acidobacteriota; class Terriglobia; order Acidiferrales; family UBA7541; genus Acidiferrum. Next base: position 944,559 of record CAWJHG010000001.1, on the reverse strand, counting down.
GATGGATGATGTAGTCCGACCATATTTGCCAATAAGCGGATGGCCAGATCCGGTCTGTGTACCAAGTAGTGCCAGTTATTCGGGTGCGATTCCCTGGTAGCCGCGTCAGTTCGAATTGTCCCTGGTGGGAGACAAAGTATCCCTGCAAATGAGGAGTCTCAAGATGGTGATAAGGCGAGAGTTCCTCCATCGGGGCAGGGTTCTCGGTCACCGCAAAGCGAAGCAACCGCGGCTCGTCCCAGATCTCAATCGGCTCGACGAACGCACCGGTTGAGAACTCGCACCGCCGCACGGCACCGACTCCCTCCCCGGTCAAGGTGGCCCGGATGGGATAGGCGATGCCCGTGTGGAAGAGCCATTCACGGTTTTCGGAAATCTGCGTGAAGGCAACCACTTTCTTCCAGACCACTTCGGGCGATGCATTGATTTCGATCGAGCTAACGACGATCAGCTGCGGCGGCTGGCCTTCGAAGGAGGGCGAAAGGCTCATACCAAGCGGCATCACTGCCAGAACGATCCCCATCATGACCGGTCGTCCTTTCGCCATCCATCGGGCTGCCTGAAACGAGAAGCCGGCGATTCCACCGAGCGAGGAAAGCCCCAAGCCGAGCGGCGCAGCCATCAGGATGCAGAGAACACCCTCGGAGGCAAGCAACAACAAGCCAACCGCTAATAAGAACATCGGCGCAAGGCTGATCAAAAGGCACTCGCCAATTGTCCGCGGCGTCCGGTAGCTGTAAATCATTGTGGAGAACAATCCCAGGCAAAACGGCACGGCGACAAACAGCCCCCAGCCATATGCGCCCTGGTACTCGGTACTCACGTAAACCGCTGCAATTCCAATCACGGCGGTGGCCACGATTGCCAGGATCGCAGCGCGGAGCACCCTGGAATTGGTCAGGAATCCCGCCAGGCCGCCCCGCTCGGGCGGCGCTTGCTTTGCCACACCTTTCCTGTTTGCCGACGGCCAGCAGCACAGCACAGCAAAATAGATCAGATTCACAAAGGGAACGAAGAAAAGGGCACACATCCACACCGGGGCTTCGCAGTCTCTCAGCCGGCGCACGGTTTGCGCTACCCCGAGCCAGATGAACGGAAGACTGACCGCGAGCAGCGTCAACCCCAGATACGCGTCCGTTTCCGAGAGCAGCCACGGCTCCGCTACGGCCGGGAACGGGAACCAGTAATTCAGCAACCCCCATGGACGATGGAAGAAGTAGGTCGCCAGCACGCGATCTATGTTTGATTTCAGAAGAAAGGCGATGATGCCGATCAACAAATAGTTCTTGCGGCCGGTTCTCCCCGAAAAGGCCCAGAGTTGCAGCGCGCCCATAGTTGCACACCTCCAGAATGCTCTGCGGAAACGTTCTGAATTGGACTACCTGCGGGAAACTTCTACAGCCTCTCGGCAAATTGCTGCACAATGCCGCTGCTCGGCGAACGAGCGGTAACCGGCTTGCAACAAACGCATCGTTCCAGGGATCAGAGAGAACCACACGAGCGGTCTCGCCCACCAGAGTTCGCGAGCGATGGCCACCATGGCCAGCGCTCCGGCAAAGTGCCGACCATCGGAGAGCAGGAAGCGCAACTCTCGCAATAATTCATCGCGCGACATTCCGAGTAACGCACCTACACGCGGGTCCTGCAGAGGCGCAACCGCAAAGCCGCGGCGCGCCAGTACGGGCGCGAGCCACCGCGCGAAATGAGAGCAGAAGCCGCACTCCGCATCAAAGAACAGCCAGCCTTTAGCGTGCCGTCCCTTCCCATCCGTATATTCGCTCGCCAGAGAAATCATGGCCTGCCTTCCGTTTCGCCGGCCCCGGCGTCCACGTCGACTCAGCTTCAACTTCTGCCCGCGCCCGGTTAACCGGCTTTCTTCTTCTCGTTTCCGAGCAACGTAATCACCTTGCCGCGCAACTTCCCTACCCCCTTCAGCGCTCCCACGGGCATCCGCAGCACTTCCTCAAACAGCCCGCTCATGGTGGTCAGAAACTCCAGCATGCTTTCCAGGCGCTCCCGCGTGTAGCCGTCGCCGGCTGGGGTGGACTTCAACTCCTCGACGCATTCGCCAAGCACGCGAAGCGTGGGATCGATCTCCCGTCGCTTTCTCTCTTCGGACACGGTACGGAAGATCTCCCAAACATCCTTGAAGGTCTCGAAGTGGTCACGCCGGTCACCGAGCACATGCACCACCCGCACGATTCCCCAACCCTGCAATTCGCGCAGGCTGGTACTGACATTCGATCGTGCGACCGAGAGCGTCTCGGCGATCTCGTCGGCCGGGACGGGCTTAGGAGCGAGAAACAGCAGCGCGTGAACCTGCGCCACCGTCCGGTTGATGCCCCACTTGGTGCCCATTTCGCCCCAATGGAGAATGAATTTTTGTGCAACGGGAGTGAGTGTTGTTTTAGTTGTGTCGCTCATTTCAGTATATACAGAAACTACTGCAATAACAATCGACTGTCAAGGCCTTTTTTCCTGTTGGTCTGGCGATCAAAACAGGCTGACTTCCGGAATCACCGGAACGAGTTGCGGAACATCAATTCTGATCTTGGTCCCCTGCCCTTCCTGGCTCTGGATATCCAGGTTGAAGTCCGTACCGTAAAGGACCCGCAAACGTTCCCGCACGTTGCTCAGGCCGATCCCTTCGACGTAGACGTGTGGCATCTTCTCTTCCGAAATGCCCACGCCATTGTCTTCAATTTCGATATGCAGCCGTCCGTCGCGGTTCGAGGTGCGCAGGAAAATCCTGCCGCCCTCGAGTTTTGGCGCCAGCCCGTGCTTCAGGCTGTTCTCGACCATCGGCTGCAGCAGCATGCTGGGGATGAAGGTTTCGAGCGTTTCCTCACCGATCTCTTTCACAATGTCCAGGTTGTCTTCCCCAAAGCGGGCCACTTCAATATCCAGGTAATCGTCAATAAAGGAAAGCTCTTCCCGGAGCGTCACAAAGGTCTCGTGCTTGCGCAGCAGCCGTCTGAGGATGTTGCTGAGCTTCAGCACGACTCCCCGCGCCGTATCCGGGTCGATGCGGATCAGGGCGGTCACCGTGTTCAGGGTGTTGAACAGGAAGTGTGGATTGATCTGACTGGACAGCGCGTCCATTCGAGCCCGCAACAGCAGCTGTTGGTGACGTTCGAGGTTCATCTCAATGCGCGTGTTGTTCCAGATTTTGAGCGGAGCGGCAACTGACATCAGTGTTCCAATGACCACAAGAATCAGCGGCCAATTCCAGTGCGGGTCGATGGCAAACAACCATTTGGGCTTGGTGGCCATCACCAGGGCCACACGGCCAAGTTCGAGCCCCACGCAGGTCAGTAGCGGCAGCATCTCCCACATGATCTCGGCGCTGCCAACCATGCGCATGATGGCTTTCGGGATATTGAGAAAAGTGAACGGGCCGAAATTCCACAGGTCTTCTTTATCGGGAATCAGTTGCCGGATCAGGCCGCCGAGCAAACCCGCTGTCGCTGCCGCCGGCATGGCCAGCCATTCGTGAGCCATCAATGCGGGGACGGTGATGATGGCCCCCCCGATGGGTCCGACGACGCGGCCACCGAGAAGGCCCATTAAAAAAGCCCCCTCGAGCGAAAGATCCGCGAACCGGTAGGCCGGGCTCAGTAGCCGGAGAATCACGCCAACAACCAGAGGCGGGACCAGAAACAGCATCAGCTTTAATTTCTGGTCGGCATCGCGCTCTTCGGTGAACAGCACGCGGCGAAACGTATTCCATCTGGCCAGCAGTGCCGCGATCGAGGACGCCACACCCACCTTCAGCAACAGAGTGAACAGAAGTTCACGAATGGTCAGCGTCGTTTCCACGAGTTGATTCCGCCTCGGCCTGCGCCAGCAAACTGGACCTATTGTATAGAAATCTCCAGCCCGCCGGCAGTTTCCTTCCGGATCGGGGGAAGGTCAGCGACTTCCCCTCCCTGCTATACTCAATTGTCGCCATGGCGAAAAAAAGCTCCACACACAAATCCACCTCACGATCGAAAGGGAGGGTGCGCGTGGTCGCGCGCGCCGACCTTCCCACCCGGTATGGCCGGTTCACGATCTATGGCTTCGTTGGTGGCAGACCCGAAGAGGAGGCTGTCGCATTGGTTCGCGGCAACCTGAAGGGCAGAATCGCACCGCTGGTGCGCGTCCATTCCCAGTGCCTCACGGGCGATGTTCTGACCAGCCTGCGTTGCGACTGCCGAGCCCAGCTCGAGCTCTCGCTCAAGAAAATCGGACAGGCTCCTGCCGGGATACTTCTCTATCTTCCACAGGAGGGCCGGGGCATTGGCTTAATGAACAAGCTCCGCGCTTACCAGTTGCAGGATGGTGGCATGGACACGGTCGAAGCCAACGTTTCCCTCGGCTTCGCTGCCGACGCACGCGAATACGACTTCCCGGCCAGAATTCTCAAGAAGCTCGGCGCCAGCAAGATCCGCATGCTTTCGAACAATCCGGATAAAGTCAAACAACTGGAATCGGCGGGCGTGCGTGTTGTAGAACTGGTTCCCTGCCAGCCGCGCATTTCCAGGACCTCCCGCAGCTATTTGCAAACGAAAAAGCGTAAAATGGGGCACTTGCTCGAAGGACTCTGACCAAGAGCTGTCGCTCGAGGAGGTGAAATGACACCTGCAATCCAGCAACGCGTGCGCTTTCCTGCCTCTCCACAAACTCTTTTTGCCTTGTATCTCGATTCGAAGATGCACAGTCGCGCCACGGGAGCGACGGCTCGCATCAGCCGAAAGGTCGGGGGCAGATTCACGGCGTTCGGCAAGCAACTCGAAGGCAGGAATTTACTTCTGGTACCTGGCAAGCAAATCGTGCAGCTCTGGCGGGCAAGCCACTGGAAACGTGAGGATTGGTCGATCTTGGTTTTGACTTTCAGCAAGGTCCCGGGCGGCACCCAGCTCGATCTCATGCACATCGGTGTGCCGCAGTATGACCACCCGGGAGTGAAACTCGGGTGGCCAAAATACTACTGGCGCCCCTGGAAGAAGTTTCTCGCACAGCGAAAAAAGAGTCGCTCCAGCCCTGCCAGAGTCGGTCGTCCCCTGCCTTAGACAGGCCGGGGTTTGGGGCGCAGGGCGAATCGCAGCTGCCCTCGAGCTCCCTGCTTTTCGGCTTCGATCACCAGCGCAGCTTCAGGACTCATGATCCGCGGCATGTCGAATTCGACCACCGCTTGCCCGTCGGAGCCGCTCTCGGTCGAGTGCGCCATACCGTTCTCGCTGCACTCGAGTTGTACTTTGATCTGTGCACCGGGAACGGGTTCGCCATTCTGCTGGCGCACAGAAACCTGCAGCCTGGCGTGCCTTCCCGTCAGCCATGATTTTGCGTTGGCCAGCTCGAGCAGCAGCTTGCGCGGCTCCTCGGGGGGCCCCAGTTGCGGCGGTGCATCCTGCGCGGGAGGCTCGGCAGGGGGTGCGAGGTCCGAAGCAGGGGGAATGGCAAGTTGTAGGGCACCGGAGCGAATTTCTTCAATCACGGTGCGATGCTGCTCATCCAGTCGCAATTTGAGCGCCTGCTTGCGGTCCTCATCCAAGGGCAACAGATCGAAATAGTTGTTGGTTCTGCGATGCAGAACGCGCCCGTGATAGTAGACCGTGGTATCAATCAGGGCATGAGTATCGCCACGATCTTCGGTCTGCAGATGGAAGGTAATGTTTCCGACTTTAAGATTGGTGTTATGCCCGAAAACCATGGTCTCAACCCGCTTCCAGTTGCGCCGCGATCTCTTTCTCTAGACTCCAGATTTCCCCGGGCCGTCACCGAATTTTTTCTGTAACATTTGACCCGTGGCGTCTCACTCGTTATTATAACTCTTCGACCATGACCCCTTCTGGCCTACATGCTTACGTTCCCCTACTAATACACCTGCTGGTGGCGGCCTTTCTGGCCGGGGCACTGATCCTGATTTCCACGTTCATTGGGTGGAGACGCCCAAACAAGGCCAAGCAGCAACCCTATGAATGCGGAGTCACGCCGACGGGCGATGCACGGGAACCGTTTTCTGTAAAGTTTTACCTGGTGGCGATGGTGTTCATCCTGTTCGATGTGGAAGCCATTTTCCTCTACCCGTGGGCCTATATTTTCAAGGACTTAGCCCGCAATCCGGGCACCCATTGGTTCGGTTTCATTGAAATGATGTTTTACGTTGCAATTCTTTTGGTCGGTTACATCTATCTCTGGAAGAAGGGCGCACTGGACTGGCATAAATCAGCGAAGTAACGCCGGCTCTAACCCTTGAGGATCTCAGTAACGTGACGCAGCTCGCCGATGCAAACGCTAGTATTGTAGTCGAACAACTTCGGGCCTGGAACCCCCAAGCGGTCTCTGAAGTCGTTACCTACCGCCAGGAAACCACCCTCGTGGTTCCGAAAGACCTGTTGCGAGCCGCTGCTCAGCACTGCAAGGACAATCCTGCCCTTAACTATAACCTGTTAAGCGACGCCACTTGCGTTGATCGTTTCCCCGTCGAACCGCGTTTCGAGCTGAACTATCATCTGGTCTCTCTCGCCCGCCGCGACCGGGTCCGCTTGCGCACCAGCATCAGCGGTCAGCAACCGACGATCGACTCGCTGGTGCCGGTCTGGCCAGGCGCCAACTGGCTCGAACGCGAAATCTTCGATCTGTTCGGCATTCATTTCGAGGGCCACCCCGATTTGCGGCGCATTCTCCTTCCGGATGGCTTCGAGGGAGCACCGCTCCGCCGCGATTTCCCGACGGAGGGCAAGCGTTAGATTTATGGACGCGGACTGTAACCCATGACTACGGTTGAGACAGCAGTCGGCAGCACCAAGACAATGGTCCTGAACATGGGCCCGCAGCACCCGTCCACCCACGGCGTGTTGCGCGTGTTGCTCGAACTCGATGGCGAAAACGTGGTCACCGCCGTTCCGGACCTGGGCTATCTGCACACCGGGATCGAGAAGAGCTGCGAAGACAAGACCTACTCCCAGGCCATTACGCTAACCGACCGCATGGATTATCTGAATCCGCTCGGTAACAACCTGGTGTACTGCCTGGCGGTCGAGAAGCTGCTTGGCCTCGAAATCCCGAAGCGGGCGCAGTATATCCGCGTGCTGATGGTTGAATTGCAGAGGATCTCTTCCCATCTGGTCTGGCTGGGTACCCATGCCCTGGACATGGGCGCGATGACCGTCATGCTGTATTGCTTCCGAGAACGCGAGGAAATCCTCAAGATCTTCGAACGTTTCGCCGGCCAACGGATGATGACAAGTTACATTCGCATCGGCGGAGTCGCCCTGCAGCCTCCGGCCGGCTGGCGCGACATGGTAAAGCGTTTCCTGGACATCATGCCGGCGCGCATCGATGAATACGAAGCGCTGCTTACCGAGAACCGCATCTGGCAGGGGCGCCTTAAAGGAGTTGGCCACCTTCCGCCGGAAACTCTGATCGCCTTGAGTACGACCGGCCCGGGGCTGCGCGCCGCAGGCATTGCCTTCGACAATCGCAAGGCTTTCCCGTACTGCTCGTACGAAGAATTTGATTTCGACGTGCCCACCCGCACGGAATCGGATTGCTTTGCACGGTACATGGTTCGGGTTGCAGAAATTCGGGAGAGCGTCAAGATCGTCCGCCAGGCTCTTGAGAAGATTTCCGATGACGGCCCCATCAAGGCCAATGCCCCCGGGGTCATTCCTCCCGAGCGTGAGAAAATGAAGACTGAGATGGAAGCGCTCATCTACCATTTCAAGATTTTCACCGAAGGCTTTTCGCCGCCTCCGGGCGAGGCCTTCGTCGCGGTCGAATCTCCGCGCGGTGAACTCGGGTGTTTCATTGCCAGCGACGGCTCCCCGAAGCCATTGCGTGTGCATTTCAGGTCGCCATCGTTCATCAACCTGCAGGCTCTGCCTTACATGGTGAAGGGCCAACTGATTGCCGACACAGTCGCTTGCATTGGCACCATTGATATCGTCCTTGGAGAGGTAGACAGGTAAGCTGCATGGAACTATCCCCAAAACTCGCCGCGAAGTTTGAGCAATTTGAAAATCGCTACCCGGTCAAGCGCAGCGCGCTCATCCCCATGCTGATGTACGCTCAGGACGAATACGGGTACGTAACCGACGAAATCATCGCGGAAATAGGAACTCGCCTGGGCCTGAATACGGTCCAGATCGAAGAGACGCTGGAGTTTTACTCCATGCTGCGGCGCAAGCCCATGGGCAAGCACCACGTGCAGATCTGTACCAACGTGGCCTGCATGCTGCGCGGCGGAAATGAACTGCTCGAACACGCCAAGAAGCGACTGGAAATTGGCAACAAGGAAACCACCCAGGACGGCATGTTCTCGCTCGAAGAAGTGGAATGCATCGGTGCCTGCACCGGCGCGCCCGCGATCCAGGTGAATTACGATTTCTACGAGAACGTGACCACCCGCAATCTGGATCGCATTATCGAAGATCTGGACAAGGGGAAGCGGCCTGAACCCGTCCCGGTGATTACCGGCGCGCTGCATGACCGGAACAAGCTCGAAGTTCCCCTGATCAGCAAGCGTTGGGGTGTCAAGGACTCCCACAAGATCGATGTCGCGCTGCAGTTGGGAGCCTATCAGGCTCTTGAAAAAGCGCTGAAAGAGATGACCCCGGACCAGGTCATTGACGAAGTGAAGAAATCGAATTTGCGCGGGCGTGGCGGGGCGGGTTTCCCGACCGGCATGAAGTGGTCCTTTGTGCCCAAGGATTCTCCGAAGGCCAAGTACGTCATCTGCAACGCGGACGAATCCGAGCCTGGCACATGCAAAGACCGCCCTTTGATGGAGATGGACCCCCATCAGCTCATCGAGGGAATCGTCATCGCCGGGCGAGCCATCAACGCCCACCGTGGATTCATCTACATCCGGGGCGAATACCGCTATGTGCTCGACATCGTGGATGCCGCCATCGCGGAAGCCTATGCCCGCGGGTACCTCGGCAAGAATATTATGGGCAGCGGGTTTGATTTTGACTTGCTGATCCATACCGGTGCCGGTGCATACGAGTGCGGCGAAGAGTCGGCCCTGATGGAATCCCTCGAAGGTAAACGGGGCAATCCCCGCATCAAACCGCCCTTCCCCGCGATTGTCGGCCTGTACGGCTGCCCGACGATCATCAACAACGTGGAGACGCTCAGTGCGGTGCCTTCCATTATTCGCGAGGGGGGCGAAGCGTATGCCAATCGAGGCACCCCGAAGAACGGTGGCACGCGCTTGCTCTGCGTTTCAGGCCATGTGAACAAGCCCGGTATTTACGAGATCCCGCTCGGCATGAACATGAAGCAATTCGTGAACGAGGTCGCAGGCGGGGTGCGCGGCGGCAAGAAGCTGAAAGCAATCATCCCGGGCGGCAGCTCTTGTCCAGTTTTCAAGGCGGATGAAATCGATCTGGGCATGGATTACGACACCATCGCCAAGGCCGGGTCGATGCTGGGTTCGGGCGGCATGGTGGTCATTGACGAGGAAACCTGCATGGTGGATATGGCGCGCCGTATCATGCACTTCTACGCGCATGAATCCTGCGGCTGGTGCATCCCCTGCCGGGAAGGAACCGCCTGGCTGCGTAAGATGCTGGACCGCTTTCATGCCGGCTACGGGCGGCCCGAAGATATCGATATGATCGGCGACCTCGCAAGAAACATGTTGGGCCGCACGTTCTGTCCGCTGGGTGATGCGGCGGCAATGCCCACGATCAGTATCGTCACGAAATTCCGAAACGAATTCGAAGATCACTTGCAGGGGAAATGCGCTTACAAATCCGCTGAAGCCTTGCTCGGTTCGCGGTAGGGTCCCATGGCAGAAACAAAACTCGTCAATTTGAAAATTAACGACCGCGACGTGCAGGTTCCCGCGGGAACCCTGGTCATCGAAGCAACCCGGCGGCTCGGTATTGAAGTACCCTCCTTCTGTTATTACCCGGGTCTTTCCTTGCAGGCGGCCTGCCGCATGTGCCTGGTGGAAGTCGAGAAGATGCCGAAGCTGCAGACCGCGTGCACGCTGGTCGCCGGCGAGGGCATGGTGGTTCGTACCAACACCGAGCAGGTGCGCAACGCCCGCAAGTTCATGCTGGAGTTCTTGCTGACCAACCACCCCCTGGATTGTCCGGTCTGCGACAAGGGCGGTGAGTGCGAACTGCAGGACATGGTTTTCCGCTACGGTGCGGATACCAGCCGATTCGTCGAGGAAAAGCTGCATCGGCCCGAAGAGAAATGGTCGGATCTGGTCTACTACGATGCACCACGCTGCATTTTATGCTTCCGATGCGTTCGGGTGTGCGACGAAGGAATGGATGTGAAAGCACTCGGCGTGGGGATGCGCGGCGCGAACTCCATCATTATTCCCAACGGGGGCGATCATCTGGACTGCGAAGAATGCGGCATGTGCATCGATATCTGCCCGGTCGGCGCGCTGACCAGCGGCAGCTACCGTTACAAGACGCGGCCCTGGGAAATGCAGTACGTCTCGAGCATTTGCACTCACTGCTCCAACGGCTGCAAGACGACATTCAGCGTTCGCAACCACGAGATTCTGCGTGCCAATAACCGCGATCTTTCCGGCATCAACAGGGAATTTCTGTGCGTGAAAGGCCGTTTTGGCTTCGATTTCACCAAGCACCCGGAACGAATCAAGCAGCCGCTGCTTCGCAAGGGCGAGAAGCTTTATCCCGTGTCCTGGGAAGAGGCCGTACAGGCCGCTGCAACCCGGCTGAAGGAAATTCACTCGACCTTCGGAGCGGACGCCCTCGGTTTCATCGGCTCCAATCGCACTTCAAACGAAGAAAACTATCTGCTGCAGAGATTCGCGCGCTCTACCATTGGCACTAACAATATTGATCATCACCGGACAGCCGATTACACCGGCCTGGTCACGGCTCTCGGCGACCGGGCTGCCGATTCCCTGCTGACCATGGAGCAGCTGTACCGGTCGAAGGCGGTGCTGGTCATCGGGAATGACCCCTCCAATCAGAATCCCCTGGTGGCCTGGCAGATTCGTTCCGGGATACGTCACCACGGCACAAATCTTTTCCTGATCAATAGCCAGGAGAGCAAGCTCGACCGCAAGGCAAAACAGTCCGTAGTCCTCGGCAGCGTGCACGAAGCAGCCGCCGTCCGTTGGCTGGCCACGGGCGAAGGCAAACTTCCGGAGGAGCTCGCGGCGCGACTCGCGACGGCCAAGCAGGCACTCGAAGCAGAAACAGATGTGGCCATCGTTTTCGGGTCATCACTCACCGGCGCGGCCATTGGCAGCCTAGTGGAGTTCGGCTCCAAACTGCCCGGCAAAGTCCGCTATATGGCGCTCGGGGACTACGCCAATTCACGCGGGGCAGCAGACATGGGCATTCTGCCGGATCGCCTGCCAGGCTACGCCTATCTCGACGATAAGGCTGCATCCGACTCGCTGGTCAGGCATTGGGGCGGAACACTGCCGGCAAAACCCGGGCTGACCGCTCCCGAGATGGTTGAAGCCGCTCAATCGGGCAGGCTCAACGCACTGTATGTCGTCGGAGCCAACCCACTGGCGCACTACGGTACGCTCGGTTTTGGTCGCGGCAAGCTAAAGCTGCTGATCGTGCACGAAATGTTTCTCACCGAAACCGCGCTGCAGGCCGACATTGTGTTCCCTGCGGCCTCCGGCTATGAAAAAGAAGGCAGCGTTACCAACACTGCGGGAGAGATTCAGCTGCTGCACAAGGCCGGCGAAGTGATGGGAACGCGTTCGGATTTTGATTTGTTGCGCATTCTCTCGCACCAGCTCGAAAGGCTCGGGCTCGGCAAGGCATTCCATTACAAGAATCCCGCGGCGGTGTTTGAAGAAATTCGTAAAGTGGTCCCTGGTTACAATGTACAACTTGCAGGGTTATTGACCGGCGGTGCCGAACCGACCAACCTGCAGTTTTCTCGAAACGGTCACGCGCCTTATGACGTTCCCGCTCAATTGATTCGCTCAGCAAACGACACACTCTTCACCAGCGGCTCGCTCGGCCGTTTCTGCACCATGATGCAATCTCTGCCGGAGGCTGAAGTCCAATCGTGAACGAATTCCTTACCCATTACGCCTTCCTCATCGTTCCGATCGTCAAGATCGCCATTCTGGTTTTTCTGGTTTTGACCATCGACGCTTATCTCACCTGGATCGAGCGCAAGGTCATCGCCCATTTGCAGGCCCGCTGGGGACCGCATCGCGTGGGACCGCATGGCTTGCTGCAGCCCCTGGCCGATGGCGTGAAGTTCATCTTCAAGGAAGATCCGATGCCCGCGAACGTGGATAAGGCCGCCTACTTCCTGGCTCCCTTTATCACCCTCATGCTGGCTCTTACTTCCCTGGCGGTAATTCCGTTCGGCCCGCAGCACTTCACCGTGTTTGGTTATGAATCGCACATCGGGATCGCCGATGTGAACATCAGCCTGCTGGTGCTTTTCGCGATTACCGCGCTCGGCGTGTACGGCGTGGCGCTCGCCGGCTGGGCCTCCAACAGCAAGTATTCCCTGCTCGGCGGCTTGCGCAGTTCCGCTCAGATGATCAGCTATGAACTGGCGTTGACGCTCTCGGTCGTCGGCGTACTGCTGATCGCGGGGGACTTCAGCCTGCGCAATATCGTGGACCAGCAAGCCGGAACGGGCCACGGCCTCCTCGGTTGGAATATCTTCCCCCAGATCATCGGTTTCCTCTGCTTCTTCATTGCGGCTGTTGCGGAAACCAACCGCGTACCCTTTGACCTGCCCGAAGCCGAATCGGAATTGGTCGCCGGCTTCCATACCGAATACGCCAGCATGAAGTTTGCAATGTTCTTTATCGCCGAATACACCAGCATGATTTCGGTCTCCTGCCTGGCGACGATCATGTTTTTCGGCGGCTGGCTCTCTCCTTTCCCGGACTCCTGGACGTTCAGCCATTACCTGCCTTCCCTGATGCTGATTCCTTTCGGCCTGTGGGTCATCTTCGACGGCATCCGCTATGAGAATCTTTTCGGCCGCATCCTGTTGCCGGGCGTGGGCACAGCGCTCGCTGCCATCGGAGCTGCGTTGATTGTTTTTCCGCCAGTGAATGACGCGATTCAGGGGACTTTCTGGTTCATGGCCAAGGTCTTCACGTTTCTGTTCGTTTACATCTGGATGCGCGGAACGCTGCCCCGGTTCCGCTATGACCAACTCATGAGCTTTGGCTGGAAGTTTCTGTTGCCGGTTTCTATTGCCAACGTCGTACTGACCAGCGTTGTCATTCTCTGGAGAATGCACCCGTGACTGCGCCTCTCGTTGTCTTTTTCGTGCTTGCTCTGGTCGCCGTGCTCGGGGCGATCAGCCTGATCGTGCAGAGACATCCGATTCATAGTGCCCTTTCGCTGATCGTGGTGATGGTGGCACTCGCAGGACTGTACCTGCTGATGGGCGCCGAGTTCGTGGCTGCCGTTCAGATCATTGTGTACGGCGGCGCGATCATGGTGCTGTTTATCTTCGTCATCATGCTGCTGAATGCCGGCGAGGAGGAACGGACGGACTTTTCGAGACTCGCAACCTATGCCGGGGTGCCGCTGGCCGTTGCTGTGACCGGACTTGTCGCGGCAGCCCTGGTCCATTCCAGCGCTGCCTTGCCCGCTGCGGCACCCGGCGGCGAACTGACCTCGACAAGAGCTCTTTCCTTGTTGCTGTTTAAAGAGTTCGTGTACCCGTTCGAGCTCACGTCGTTCCTGATCCTGGTAGCAATCCTGGGCGCAATCGTTCTAGCCCAGCGGGAGAATTGATCATGGTCCCGACCGGATACTACCTCTTGCTCAGCGCGATCCTTTTTGGACTGGGGATCGTGGCTTTCGTGTTCAAACGCAATATCATCACGCTCTTCATGGCGATCGAATTGATGCTGAATGCCGTGAATCTGGCCTTCGTGGCCTTCAGCCAGAGCAAGGGCAACCTGGATGGCCAGGTGTTCGTGCTGTTCGTGATTATCGTGGCGGCTGCGGAAGCGGCCGTAGGACTGGGAATCATCATTCTGACAGCGCGCAACCGGCGTTCGCTCAACGTGGAGCGCGTGGATCTGCTCAAACTCTAATGCCGATACTCGAAAATCTCTGGATTATTCCGCTCTTGCCGCTGCTTGGCGCGGCCATCAACGGCTTGCTGGGCGCGAAGTGGCCGAAGAACATCGTCAATTTCGTAGCGCTTGGCTCCACGGGTCTTTCCTTCGCCTGCGCGATCGAGGCGGTGCGCGAATTCTTCGCAGGTGGTCAACACCTGTTCCGCAAGGAATTCTTTGATTGGATCGTGGCGGGCACTTTCCGCGCCGGATTCGACCTGCAGTTTGACCAACTAACTGTGGTGATGGTGCTTGTGGTGACCGGCGTGGGCTTCCTGATTCACATCTACTCCACCGGTTATATGGCGCACGAGGGTGGCTATTACCGCTTCTTCTCCTACCTGAACCTGTTCATGTTTTTCATGCTGATTCTGGTCCTGGCCGCAAACTATGTTTTGTTGTTTGTGGGCTGGGAAGGGGTGGGGCTGTGCAGCTACCTGCTGATCGGGTTCTATTTCCTCAAGAAATCGGCCTCGGATGCGGGGAAAAAGGCATTCATCGTCAACCGCATCGGTGATTTCGGCTTCATGCTTGGAATGTTTCTGCTGTTCCGCACATTCCACACCCTCGACTTCACGCAACTTTTCAGCCAAGCCGCACCGCTCCAGGCCGATGCCATGGGCCAGTTCGGGACGCTCACAATCGCCTGCCTGCTGCTGTTTATGGGCGCAACGGGAAAATCGGCACAACTACCGCTCTATGTCTGGCTGCCGGATGCCATGGAAGGTCCCACGCCGGTCAGCGCATTAATCCACGCTGCCACCATGGTTACTGCCGGCGTCTACGTGGTGGCCCGTTCGCACGTGCTGTTTACCCACGCGCCGACGGCGATGTATGTCGTCGCAATCGTGGGCTGCGCAACGGCTTTCTTTGCGGCAACCATTGGACTGGTGCAGTCCGATATCAAAAAGGTGCTGGCCTATTCCACTGTCAGCCAGCTTGGCTACATGTTCCTCGGTTGCGGCGTGGGTGCTTTCAGCGCGGGAATTTTTCATCTGATGACTCACGCTTTCTTCAAGGCTCTGTTGTTCCTTGCGGCCGGCAGTGTAATACACGCGATGGGCGGCGAGCAGGACATGTGGCACATGGGCGGGCTGTGGTCCAAGATCAGGGTGACGTTCTGGTGCATGCTGTTCGGCACTATTGCCATCGCCGGCTTCTTCCCTTTCGCGGCTTTTTTTTCAAAGGACGCCATTCTGTTCGCGGCATTCAACTCTGAGCCTGGGGGCAAGGCGCTGTATGCCGTGGGCCTGCTGGCCGCCGTGCTGACTTCCTTCTACATGTTCCGGCTGGTCTGGCTAACTTTCTTCGGGAAGAACCGTTACGACGAGCATCATGTCCACGTGCACGAATCGCCGAAGAGCATGACCGTGCCGCTCGTGATTCTCGCGGGGCTATCGCTCACGGGTGGTTGGTTCGCTCTGCCGAGCCTGTGGGGCGGAAGGGACTACTTCTCGGAATTCCTCGGGCCCGTGTTCGGCTCGGGCGAGAGTGCCGGTCTCGAGAATGCGCACCACCTCGAACTCACCCTTTCCGGCGTTGCCATGCTGGCCGCCTTGGCCGGTCTGATCGTTGCCTGGCGCATGTATGCGAAGGATGTGAAGCGCGGCAGTTCTGAAGGACTCCACAAGCTTCTTTACAACAAATATTACGTCGACGAAATCTATCAGGCTCTGATCGTTGGACCGCTCGTGTGGCTTTCTCGGAACATCCTTTGGAAGGTCGTGGACGTGGGCATCATCGACGGCACGGTGAACGGAATTGCCGGCGGCACCGCCGATGTCGGAGACACGGTACGCCGGATGGAATCTGGCAATACCCGCAGCTACGCGGTATGGATATTGATCGGGGCGGTGCTGGTATTCGGCATCATCTTCTGGCCGATTCTCTATCCAGCGTGGTTCGGAGGGGTGCGCTAATGGCTCTCGGCGGACATCTCCTTACCTGGTTGATCTTCTTCCCTGCCGTGGGGGCATTTGCCCTGTTATGGCTGCGGGGGGATGACGAACAGTGGATTCGGAAACTCACGTTCGTAGTCTCCATCGCCGAGTTCCTGTTTTCTCTGTTCCTGTTGCGGAGTGTGCCGATCGGGGCGCCAGGGTATTCGCTCGTGGAGTTCAGCAACTGGATCACCTCGCCCGCGATCAATTACCACTTGGGAGTCGACGGCATCAGCTTGTTCCTGGTTCTCTTGACGACCTTTTTGACGCCCATCTGCGTGCTGGCTTCCTGGAACGGTGTACACCATCGCATCAAGGAATTCCACGTGATGCTGCTCCTGCTGGAGGTTGGTGTCATCGGTGTTTTCCTCTCCCTCGACCTGTTCCTGTTCTTCCTGTTCTGGGAGATCATGCTGATTCCCATGGCTTTTTTGATTGGCATCTGGGGACATGAACGCAGGATCTACGCCGCCGTAAAATTTGTCCTCTATACCATGGCGGGCTCCATCCTGATGCTGGTGGGAATCATCTGGCTTTACAACGCATCCGCTGTCAACGGAGCGCCTGGTACGTTCGACTTGCCAACCATTCAGCGCGCGCTCCATGACGGGCTTATCGTTCTTACACCGCGCCAGGAGATCTTCCTTTTCCTGGCCTTCTTCATTGCCTTCGCGATCAAGGTCCCGCTGTTCCCCCTGCACACCTGGCTGCCGGATGCGCACGTGGAAGCTCCAACGGCAGGCTCGATCATTCTGGCGGGCGTTCTCCTGAAGATGGGCACCTACGGCATGATCCGCTTCTGCCTGCCGCTGTTTCCAGATGCAGCGCATCGTGCAGCGCCATACGTTTCCGCGCTGGCCATCATCGGGATCATCTACGGAGCGCTGGTTGCCCTGGTCCAGCCGAATCTGAAGAAACTGGTGGCCTATTCTTCGGTGAGCCACCTGGGCTTTGTGGTCCTTGGTATTTTCGCCTTCCAGAATATTTCCATGCAGGGCGCGGTTTATCAGATGCTGGCGCACGGAATTTCGACCGGCGGCCTTTTCCTTCTGGTGGGCATGCTGTACGACCGGCGCCATACCTTTGAGATCACCGAGTACGGCGGCCTTTCGACCCCGATGCCGCGGCTTGCGGCGTTCTTCCTGTTCGTGGTGCTGTCGTCGCTCGGTTTGCCGATGCTGAACGGCTTCGTCGGCGAATACTTGATTCTCCTCGGCACCTACCAGAGGCACTGGCAGTGGGCCGCCTGGGCGGCTACGGGCGTAATCCTATCGGCCTGCTACCTGCTGTGGTCCTACCAGAGGGTGTTTTTCGGCGAAGTGACGCATCAGAAAAACCGGGAATTGCCGGACCTATCAGCACGTGAAAAGTGGATGTTGGCAGTGCTTGCCGTGGTGATCCTGTGGATGGGAATTGGCTCCCCGTTCTTCACGCGGCGCATGGCCGCCCCTTGCCAGGCTGTCCTTGAGCAGATGAACAGGAATCTGCTGCATGAAGTGGCGGCCCCCGGCGGCGCAGGACCGCACGACGGCGCACTCACAGAGAATTTAACGGAAAGGCTGGCTTCGCGCTAAATGAATTCCCTGAATCAGGTAATGCTCGGCAATCTTCTCCACGTGCTTCCGGAGATCGTCTGGTGCGGCTTCGGCGTGATTCTGATGCTCCTGCAGCCATTCGTGAAAAGCCGGCAGTCGCTTACGTTCCTGGCCATGCTCGGAGCCGCATTTGGCACGTTGGTCAGTTTTTTCGGTGTGGCTGGCAGCGGATTCTCGGGACTGATCGAATGCGACACCTTCAGCCTGTTCTTCCACTGGCTGATTGGCCTGGTCACGTTTCTGGTGATCCTGTCGAGCGACTCCTATCTTGAACGCGAGAATCTGGAAGCTGCGGAATTTTACGCCCTGATTCTGTTTGCCACGGCGGGCATGGGAGTGCTGGCCTCGGCTCAGGAACTGCTGACGGCGTTCATCGGACTGGAAATGTCCTCCATCGCCAGCTACATCCTGGCCGGCTACCGCCGGGATTCCATAAAATCCAGCGAATCGGCGATGAAGTATTTTCTGCTGGGGTCGTTTGCCACAGCTTTTTTTCTTTATGGCATCGCGCTCGTCTATGGGGTGACGGGATCGACGAATCTGGTGGCCATTAGCAATGCCGACCCGGCGAGCACGCTGCTGCGACTGGGGCTCACCCTGATGCTGGTGGGCTTGGGATTCAAGGTTGCGGCAGCTCCTTTCCAGACCTGGACACCGGACGTATATGAAGGGGCGCCGACACCTGTTACCGCCCTGTTCTCTGCCGGGCCCAAAGCAGCCACTTTTGCTCTTTTGCTGCGCATCTTCAGCACCGTCCATGCCGCAACGTCCTTGTGGTTCTGGGCTTTCTGGATCCTGGCGGTCTTGACCATGTTCGTTGGGAATCTCGGAGCCATGGTGCAGAACAATGTGAAGCGCATGCTGGCCTACAGCTCCATCGCCCATGCCGGCTACACGCTGGTAGCACTGGCGGCCATCACCTCTGTCAGGCCGGATCCGGACGCAGTCGCTCCGGCCTATGCGGCAGTGCTGTTTTACCTGGCAAGCTACGCCCTGGTTTCGGTAGGCGCATTCACGGTCATTTCGGAAATTGGCGGCCGTGGGGAGCGTCATCTGACATTCGACGATTTTGCGGGCCTCGGCACACGCCAGCCCTTTGCTGCCGCCGGTTTAAGCTTGTTCCTGCTCTCCTTGCTGGGGTTGCCGATCACGGCGGGTTTCTTCGGGAAGTTATACATCTTCACGGCGGCCATCAAGTCCAACTTGCTGTGGCTCGCCATCCTGATGGCACTGAACAGCGTTATCGGTGCCTACTACTACCTGCGCCTCATCGTTTATATGTACATGCGAGAGTATAAGGGGACTTTGCCTGCTGACGGCCGGGGGGGACTGAGCCCGACCGCAGCCATGGTGGTCGTGGTTGCCGGGCTGATCACTTTATATTTGGGCCTGGCGCCAAATCACATCCTCGGTATTGTCCTCTCGCAGCCGCTCATGCTTTCCGCCCGTTGATTCTCCCGGCCCGACTTCCGTTCCCAGGCGGGCGTCAGCCGTAGAAAAAAGCCAGCAATTGCAGTAGGATTTGGTGGTTAGGATCTGGGCCCGGCCAAATGGCGGATCGAACAACTCCCGAGCGTCTGAGTCGCTCCACTCAGCAACCGTGGACCCAGGGAGAGTTCCGCGCGCTGCTCGAATCCGCCCCGGACGCCATGGTGATTGCGGACGAACAGGGTAAAATTGCCCTCGTCAACGCCCAGACCGAAACCCTGTTCGGGTACCAACGGGAAGAACTGCTCGGCCAGCCGGTAGAAAGGCTGATCCCCGAACGCTACCGCGGGCATCACATCCATTATCGAAAAGAGTACAGCGAATCACTCCGCCTGCGGCCCATGGGAGCCGGGCGTGAGCTTTACGGGCTGCGCAAGGATGGCAGCGAGTTTCCCGTGGAGATCAGCCTGAGCCCGTTCAAGACCAACGATGGAGTGCTGGTGTTCAGCGCGATTCGTGACATCACGCTTCAAAAAAAAGCCCAGCTCGAGCTTCGCGAAGCCAAGGAGGCCCTGGAAACGCGCGTCCGGGAGCGCACCGCGGACCTAGTGCGAGCGAATGAGGCGCTACAAGCGGAAATTGTGCAGCGCGAGCTGGCCATGCGCCAGCGAGACAGCGAGCAGGAACGGGCGCGAAGACTGGAAGAGCAGCTTCTGCTCACCCAGAAAATGGAGGCGATTGGGCGCCTGGCCGGCGGAATCGCTCACGACTTTAACAACCTGCTCGGGGTCATACTGGGGAACTCGGAAATGCTGCTGAAATCCCAGCCCGCCGGTGCGCCGCACATGGAACGGATCGAGCAGATCAAGCTGGCGGGCGAGGAAGCCGCCGCCGTAACTCGGCAATTACTGGCCTTTGCCCGGCGGCAAGTATCCGAACCCCAGGTCCTGGACCTCAACCTGGTGTTGACCGACCTCGAGCCACTGCTGCGTCGCATCGTGGAAGAGAATATCCGGCTTGAAATGGTGCTCGCTCGGGACCTCGGCGACATCAAAAACGACCGCAGTCAATTGTCGCAGGTGATTCTGAACCTGGTGGCAAACGCACGAGACGCCATGGGCCGCGGCGGCCGACTGATCATCGAAACGTCCAATACCTACCTTGGTGAAGCCTATGCCCGAGACCACCTGGATGTGATTCCAGGACCCTACGTACAACTCTCGGTAACAGACTCTGGCGAGGGGATGGACAAGGAGACAGTGAGCAGGATTTTCGAGCCTTTTTTTACGACGAAGGAGCAGGGCCTTGGTTCTGGGCTTGGGTTAGCTACGGTGTATGGGATCGTCCGTCAGAGCAGCGGCCACATCTGGGTCTATAGCGAGCCGGGCCGAGGAACGACGTTCAAGATTTACCTGCCGCGCGTGACGGGAACCTCGGAAGAGGAGAGGATCAAGTCGCAAAGCGACGAGGTGTCGAGTGGCACGGAGACCATTCTTCTTGTCGAAGACTCGAAGCTACTTGCCAGGGTGACCCGGGACTACCTGGTATCGGCCGGCTACCGAGTTCTGGTCGCCGCGGAAGCCTCCGAAGCGCTGCATATTGCCGGCGAGTTCCCCGGACGGATCCATCTCTTGCTGACCGACGTGGTGATGCCTCACATGAACGGCCGGGAGCTCTCCGAGGAGTTACTCAGGAAGCGCCCCGAGGTCAAGGTCCTGTTTATGTCTGGCCATACGGCAGGGGTGATCTCTCAGAATGCCCTTCTGGCGGAGGATGTGGCATTCATTGAAAAGCCATTTTCCCACGACGGCCTCGGACGCAAGATCCGACAACTCCTTGACCCGGATGTGTAACCTGCCGCGAAGGGCCGACCAAGAGCGAAAATTGTGAATTGGGGGCCGATTCCGAGTGATGAAGATCACACATTGCTGTGCGATATAACCCACCTTGGACGTTAGATAACGCGAACTCCCTACCTCGGAATCGACCCTCCCTCACTTAAGTCACTCACTCAATTGCACTTACGCGCCCCTAAGCTGGGGCCGGTTTCCTCGAACAATGGCCAATCAAGTGCTTTTTCCATCCTTGCCAAGTCAGAGCGACGAGAAAGGATGTCCACATGGCGACCAGCGTAATGACGGCCAAGAACGAAACCGGGTATTTGCAGCCGGCGGCGCAAAAGAAACAACGCACCCCCTACGGATTCCCGGTTGTCGAGGATTGCTCGAGTTGCGGGTGGCGCAGCGAAAGCTTTTTCTGCAGCGTTTCGCCCAAGACGGCGAAAGATCTGGGGGAGATTCGGCGGACCAGTTCCTACCCGGCGGGGGCCATCCTGTTCATGGAAGGAGAGGCTGCGCGCGGCGTCTACATTGTATGTCAGGGTCGCGTAAAGCTGCTGACGACCAATACCGAGGGCAAGACACTGATTTTCAAGATCTCGAAGCCTGGGGAGATTCTGGGCTTGAATGCCGTGCTTTCTGGTACGCCACATGAAATTACGGCCGAGACATTGCAACCAGTTCAGCTGGCGTACGTCAGCCGCGAGGACTTCCTGAAGTTCATCAAAGAACACGGAGATGCCTGCCTGCAGGTGGCGCAGCATCTGGGACGTGACTGCCATTCGGCGTACGAGGTGATTCGCTCGATCGGTTTAAGCAATTCCGTGGAGGAGAAGCTGGCACGCTTTCTGCTCGAGTGGTCGGCAGGCGGGCAGGCGACGATGACCGGGCTGCGGGTGAAGCTGGCATTGACACACGAAGAGATCGCGCAATTGATCGGCTGTTCGCGTGAATCGGTGAGTCGGAGCTTCAGCGATTTCAAACGCAAGCACCTGGTGGAAATTAACGGTTCGACGCTCGTCGTTCAGGATAAAGCAGCCCTGGAAGCGCTGGCCACGATCTAAGCACGCGGCGTCAATATTCACTTCCTCTGTAGACAGAGGCCTGCTGACAAGAGAAACGCCCGCACCGAGCCTCCCGGAGCGGGCGTTTCTAATTCTGATGGATCAGCGTTATACCTTCAACATGATGATGGCCAGGGTAAACAGTGCGAGGGTCTCAATAAAGACCAAGCCCAGGATCATGGAAGCGCGAATAGCGCCCGCAGCTCCCGGATTGCGCGCCATGCCTTCGCAGGCCGAAGAGGCGACCTTGCTCTGTCCGAGCGCGGCGCCGAACGCAGCCAGAGCCATACCAAAGGCTGCCGCAATCGCGAGAGTTCCCTTTCCGGCAACTGCACCAGAGTCCTGAGCAAACGCGGCCGGCGCCACAATCGTGACGGCCACGAGAACAGCCAACAACATAACCACTTTCTTCATAACTGCCTCCTGAGGGATTTACCGCCAGTGGGTGGTTCCCGGATCGACGCCCTGCAACCGGTCTCACGCTGAACGGCCCAACCGAACTCTTTAGTGCTCCTCGGCGATCGCGGCGCCGATATAAATGGACGGGAGCACGGTGAAAATATAGGCCTGAATAATGGAGACAAAGATGTGCAGGCCGATGAAAGCGATGGGGATGAAGACCGGGAAAACGCCCATGACCACGCCGAGAGCATGGCTCTTCGACCAAGCCCACTCAAAAGGTCCGACCAGAAGACCCAGGAAGATCATGTAAATGAGGTCGCTGGCAAAAATGTTGGCCCACAGACGAACGGTAAGCGACAGCAGGCGCGCTGCAGTGGAGATCAGTTCCACCGGGAACAGCAGTGGCGCGAGCACCCAATCTGCAGTCTCCTTGGGAGACCCCGCGAAGGAGAGCAGGTAATGCCCCACACCGTGATGGCGAATGCCCTGCCAATTGAAATAAAGGAAAGTAAGGATGGCACAGGCCAGCGGCACAACTGCGAACCCTGTCGGTGAGGAAAAGGCCGGGAAGATACTCAGCAGGTTAGCAAGGAGAACAAAGATAGAGATAGAACCAGTAAAGGCAATAAACCGGTCGGCTCCGTGGCCCACGTTTTCATCGAGCAGATCCTTGATGCCGAAACCCAGCGGATTGGTGAGCAGCATTTCAGCCGCTTGCTGGAACCCCCCCGGACGGTCGACGGAAAGGCGCGGCCGAAGAAGCAGCGCGAGAGTGGTACCGATGAGCAGCACTATGAACGACATCACCACATACTCGGGGATGGGGTGGTCGAAATCGGCAGGTTGGATATGAAGCGAGTGCAGAAGCTCGAGGGCAATAGGGCCCAGAAGATGATTCACCCAGTGGGTGAGCTGTTTTAGGTGTTCTTCCATTCGTTATTCCACAGGACGCAAGATGCTGTGCACACTTACCACGATGGTGGCCGCTCCTAGCGCGCACAGACCAAAAACCATGCTTAAAACAGGAACGTTCAGATACTTAAAAATAACATAGACAGCGAGTGCTATCAACCCGTAGCGAAACAGCGCCTTGAAATAGGTGGCGACAGGAACCTTCACTTTCCGGTGGCTGGACTGCGCCGTAGCCGCATCGGCGAGCGCATCGAGGCCTTGTTTGAGCCAGCGAAAATTGAACCATGCCAGGACTGCGCCGATCAAGATCCCCGCGCCCCAACGCCAGCCATGAAGGAAAGCGACCGGAAGAGCAGTCGCCATGCCGAGGATTAGAGTCAGCTGGGAAATCCGGGATTCCGATTGCCGATAAGAGGAGATGTCAACGGCCGAGTCGTCCATTGTTATTGTCTGGACAGGCGGCGGAGCATGTCGCGGAGACCGCCGAAAAAGCCAAGGAAGCCGAACACCAACATCAGATAGGGCTTGGTGTGCAGCCAACCATCAAGGAAATAACCGATCAGGCCGCCGATGGCGATCGCCGCAACCAGGATGAACGGCAGTTCCATAGCCATGGCAAACTGGCGACTAAAGCCGACAGCACGCTCTTCAGGCGGAGGCAGTTTGTCGTTCTTTGTCCCGTTAGAGTCCGAAGGCATAGTGGGCCAGTTTCACGAATGGCTCAGGATACAACCCCGCGGCCAAGGTGACAAATAGCGCAGCGCCCAGGGCGATGGCCTGCGCACTGCTCATTTGGGGAGCCGGTGCATCGCCGGGCTTTTTGATCCAGGCGTGCACCACGACGCGGAAGTAATAATAGAGCCCGGGAACAATATAGAGAGCTGCAAAGATGGCGAGCACGGGGTGATGCGTCTGAAGCAGTGCCTGGAAAATAAAATACTTGCCCACGAACCCGGCGGTGGGAGGGATGCCTGCCAGGGAAAGCATGAAGATGAGCAGAAGAAGCGCGGCGGCAGGATTGCGCTGGTACAGGCCGTCCAGGTCGTCCAGTTCGTCACCAATAATGCCGCGTTGGCGCAGGACAATCACCACGGCAAAGGCGCCAAAGGTCATGAAGCCGTAGGCGATCAGGTAGTAAACGATGCCCGTGAGCCCGGTTTCATCACCGGCCACCAGGCCCAGCAGGATGTAACCAACATGGGAAATGGATGAGTATGCGAGCAGCCGCTTGATATTGGTTTGCGTTAGAGCCGCCAAATTGCCCCAGGTGAGAGAAGCAATGGCTACGCCGCCAAGGAGATAGACCCAGGTACCCTGGGAGCCACCGAAGACGCTGGTCATCAACCGCAGCAGAAGGGCAAAGCTCGCAGTTTTTGAGGCGACACTAATATACGCCGTGATGGGCGTAGGGGCGCCTTCGTAGACATCAGGGGCCCACTGGTGGAACGGGACCGCAGCCACCTTGAAGAAGAGGCCCGCAACGACGGTAACAAAGGCGAGGACGGCCAGCCAATCGGTGAATTGATTCTGGGGCGCGGAAACAAACTGCAGGCGGCGATCGAGCATATCACCGATCTGGGCGATGTTTGTGGAGGCACTCAGACCGTAAAGCAGGGAGAATCCGTAGGCCAGGATACCGCTGCTGAAGGCTCCAAGAAGGAGGTACTTCATGGCGGCTTCATTCGAACGTTTATTCCCGCGCAGGTAACCGGAAAGAACGTAGAAGCTGAGCGCCATGGTCTCCAGGCCGAGGAAGAGGACGATCAGGTCGATACCGGATGCCATGAACATCATGCCGATGGTGGCAAGAAGAATCAGCGCGTAATACTCACCCTCTTGTTCCCTTTCGAGATCCAGATACCGGATCGAGAGAAGGATGACGAGCGCCGTGGCGGCTAGAAAAAGTGCTGCAAAGACGATGAAGAACCCGTCCGCGATGACCGTGTTCTGGAAGGCGAGCAGCCCCGGCGGCCCGGTCGGGTCGCCACGCAATTCGTTGTAACGCTGCACCTGCATGTACAACCCGACGCCGCTGGCGGCAACACCCATGAGCGCGAGATAGGCGTTGAAGTGTTTTTCCTTTTTCTCCAGCAGGAAGTCGAAGATGAGGATGCCGAGAGCAAACAGGAGCAGCTCCATCTCCGGGAGAATGACCAGGCCATCGCCGTGGATGTAACTGATGACGGAGTTGAGGGCTGAGTGCATCGGCGTGGCTTATCTGCCCTCCGTAACAGCGGGTGCAGGGGCGGTGTCACGGGGCGCAGGAAGCGTCACGAGCGGTGTTCGCGCCAACTGGCCTTGCACCGGTTTGTAAAAGTCCGGGTTCACCTGGCGGACGATCCTCTCGACTGGACTGTTGATGTAGTTGAAAAAGGGTTTGGGATAAATGCCAATCCAGAAGGCCATGGCCACCAGCGGAAGAAGGACGGCATACTCGCGCAGGTTCAGATCCGGAAGGGCCTTGTTCGCTTCATGGGTGACCGGACCGAACATGGTGCGCTGGTACAGCCAGAGAAGATAGGCGGCGCCGAGAACGATGCCCAGGGTGCCCCAGGCCGCCCAGGCTTTATTGACGACAAACGCGCCCTGCAGAATGGTGAACTCCCCGATGAAGCCGTTCAGCAGCGGCATGCCGAGAGAGCTCAGACTGACGATCAGATAAATTGCCGCGAAGTTCGGCATGGGCGTGGCCAGACCGCCGAACTCGGAGATCAGGCGGGTGTGACGGCGCTCGTAGAGCACCCCGACAATCAGGAAGAGTGCGCCGGTCGAGATGCCGTGATTGATCTGCTGCAGCACGCTGCCGGAAAGGCCGTTCGGTGTAAGAGCGAAGATGCCGAGCGTGCAAAAGCCCAAGTGACTGACAGAACTGTAAGCGATGAGTCGTTTCATGTCCTTCTGCATCAGGCAGACCACGGCGCCGTAAATGATCCCGATCAGGGAGAGCACGATCAGGATATGAATGATCTTGGCGCGCAAGACGGGGTCGGCCGGAAGCAGCGGCAGCGAGAAACGGATGAAGCCGTAGGTACCCATTTTCAAGAGCACGCCGGCCAGAATGACGGAGCCGGCAGTGGGCGCTTCGGTGTGGGCATCCGGCAGCCAGGTGTGGAACGGGAACATGGGAACCTTGATGGCAAACGCGAAGAAGAATCCCCAGAACAACCAGACTTTCAAGGAATCCGGAAACTGCTGCGCGGCGGCCAGAAGGGTCGGGATGTCGAAGGTGCCGACCGTATGCGACGGCAGGGTCTTGGCATAGTTGAAGTACAGTGCCAGGATTCCGAGCAGCATCAAGACCGAGCCTGCGAGGGTATACATAAAGAACTTGATGGCGGCGTAGAGACGACGATCGCTGCCCCACACTCCGATGAGGAAATACATGGGGACCAGCATGACTTCCCAGAAGACATAAAAGAGAAAGAAGTCCAGTGACATAAACACGCCGAGCATGCCGGTTTGAAGGAGAAGCAGGAGAATGTAGTACTCCTTGGTTCGCAACTGAATCGCGGACCAGGAGGAGAGGATGGCAATCATGCCGAGGAAGGTGGTCAGCATAACCAGCATAAAGCTGATGCCATCGAGACCGAGAGAGTATCTTGCGCCGATCGAGGGAATCCACTCGGCCGATTCCTTGAAGGTGTAGGTGTCAAATCCCGCGGGAAAGTGCAGCAGCAGCGGCACGGAAACGGCGAAGCCGAGCAGGCCAAAGAGATTGCCGACGACGCGGTGAAGCGTCTGCGAGCCGCGCGGGACACACAGGAGCACGAGCGCGCCGATGAGCGGGGTGAAGAGGATCACGCTCAAGAGATGATCTGAAAAAAGCTGCATGCGAATCGCCTTTCAGCGCAAATTGCGCATTAAAACATGCATGTGATGGCCGTAATACGCGAGCAAGATGACCAACCCGAGCAGCATCATGAAGGCGTAACTGGAAAACACGCCCGTCTGAATCCAGCGAACCGGGTTACTGAGAAACTCGATGAATTTACCGACGAAGTTGACCAGGCCATCCACAACCCACTTGTCCCACCACATGGAAAGACTCGATAGAGCCCGGGCCAGCCAACCAGCGCCGTCTACGCCCAGACCGTCAATGACTTTGGCGTCGAACAGCCCCAGGGCCGTACTGAGATCCTTGATGCGGTTCACAAAAAGAGCGTCGTAGATCTCGTCCACGTAGTACTTATGAAGCAAAAGCTTGTGCAGGCCCGGGAAACCGGCGGCAATCTTCGTGTGCAGGTGCGGGAATTTCAAATACAGGCGGTAGGCCAACCAAATGCCGAAGGCGGCGATGGCGACCGAGGCAACCATTAACAAGGCCTCAATGGCAAAAGCATGATGCGCGAATTGAATAGCGGCAGTTTCCGGGATGACTCCCTTTAGAACGGGATCGAGGAAGGTCTCGAAGGGACTTTCGCCGCCCCACAGCACCGGAAGCGCGACCCAACCGCCGATGATCGAAAGCAAGGCAAGAATCCAGAGCGGCACGGTCATGGATGCGGGGGATTCGTGGATGTGGTGCTCGATTTCGTGCGGGACGCGGGAAAGTCCGAAAAAAGTAAGATAGAGAAGACGGAACATATAGAATGCGGTCATTCCTGCGGTAATCAGGCCGACAATCCAGAGGAACAGGTAACGGTCCAGCATGGCGGAACGGGCGAAGGTGTGGCCGAGAATCTCATCCTTGCTGAAGAAACCGGCGAGCGGAGGAATGCCCGCAATGGCCAGTGTGGCGACCCAGAAGGGGCGCGAGGTACGAGGGATAGCGTTCCACAAACCACCCATTTTGCGAATGTCCTGTTCGCCCGACAGGGAGTGAATGACGCTGCCGGCCCCGAGGAAGAGAAGAGCCTTAAAGAAAGCGTGAGTCATCAGATGAAAGATACCGGCGGCGAAAGCGCCCACACCGAGAGCAAGGAACATGTAGCCAAGCTGGCTGATGGTCGAGTAGGCCAGAACTTTCTTGATGTCGGTCTGCACCATGGCCATGGAGGCGGCAAAGATGGCCGTGAGTGCTCCGACAATGGCCACAATGTCCATGGCCATGGGCGCAAGCTGGTAAATGGCGTTCATGCGCGCCACCATGTAAACACCCGCGGTGACCATGGTGGCCGCGTGGATCAGGGCGCTGACCGGTGTAGGTCCTTCCATGGCATCCGGAAGCCAGACATAGAGAGGAAGCTGGGCGGACTTGCCTGTGGCTCCGACAAAGAGTAGCAAAGCGATCGCTGTAAGGACCGGAGCGCCATAGGCGATTCGTCCCTGTTCCAGCATGGCCGCCAGCGTTTGGTTAATTCCGGCGAAGGCGACGGGGTCGCCGAGTCCTGCCGAAGTGAAGCGGATGGTCCCAAACGTGGTGGCGATATAGAAAATACCGAGCAGAAAACCCGTGTCACCCACCCGATTGACGATGAACGCCTTCTTGCCGGCGTCAGACGCGGATTTTTTCAGGAAGTAGAAGCCGATCAGAAGATAACTGCAAAGACCCACTCCCTCCCAACCAACAAAGACCAGCAGCAAATTGTTGGCAAGGACCAGGGTGAGCATGGAGAACATGAAGAGGTTGAGATAGCCGAAGAATCGGTAATATCCGCCTTCATGGGCCATATATCCGATCGAATAGACGTGGATCAGAAAGCCGACGCCGGTGACCACGAGCACCATGACACAGGAGAGCGGGTCGAGGAGATAGCCCCAGTCGGCGATAAAGGGAATCACAAAGCCGCCCGCCGGGATAGGACCGGGCGTGACCCATTCGAAAAGGATCTGCTGAAAGACGTGCGTTGTCTCGAAATAGTTCAGTGCATACACGGCACCGGCGGCATGGAGGAAGGAAAGAAGCACGCTGCCTACACAGAAAAAGTTGATCGCCGACTTCGGGAGCAGGCGACCGAAGAAAAGCATGAGCGCCGCGGAAACAAGCGGGAACAGTGGGATGAGCCACAGATGGGTGAGAAAGTAGTTGGTAGAGGTCATGGACATGACCTCTTCGGAAAAATGAGAGATTCCCGGGACCGAGCCGGTCTCCGGAATGACCCTGTTGCTGTTGACGTGGCTACCATTTGAGCAGGTCCATTTCGTCGGTCAGAACGGTATCGCGGTTTCGAAAGAAGGCGATGATGATGCCCAGGCCTACGGCGGCTTCCGCGGCAGCGTCTGCGATGATGAAAAGAGCGAACACCTGACCGGACACATCGCCGAAGATACGTGAAAAGAGAACCAGGTTGATATTGACGGCGTTCAGAATGAGCTCAATGGACATCAGAATGACGATGACGTTGCGGCGGGTAATCACGCCGATGCAACCGATGATGAATAATGCCAGACTCAAAAACAGATAGTGAACCGGGGACATCATGATTCGTAGGTCCTTTTCTTGTTCTTGGCCATAATGACGGCACCGATCATGGCAACCAGGAGCAGTACGCTGGCAATTTCAAACGGAAGCAGATAGCTGCTGAACAGGCTCTTGGCCAATGCTTCGGAATTGGGCGGAAGTTTATCGGCTGGCGCGCTTCCCTGGATGAGGAGGCCCTCGCCAGGGAGACGGCGGGCGAGGAACAGGACCACGGAGACTTCGAGCAACAGGGCCACAGCGACCAGGACAGCCACGAGCTTTTGCATGCGGAAACGGATCTGGTGAATGGGCTGATCGAGGCGGACCAGCATGATGACGAAGATGAACAGCACCATGATGCCGCCGACGTACACGATGATCTGAGTGATGAAGAGAAATTCCGCGCGCAGCTGCAGGAAGATGCCCGCAGTGGCGAGCAGCGTGGTGATCAGAAAAACCGCGCAGTGAATGGCGTTGCGCCGAGTGACCATCAGCGCGGCGCTAAGCACCGCGACGCCAGCGAAAAAGTAGAATAGGGCGCTATCCAGCATAAGAATCCGGTGAAGTCCGCGCGGCGGAAGAAGCGGCTGCCGTGCGTTTCTCTTGCAAGTGAACAAGGAACAAGGCCACCGTCAGCGTGACGGCCGTGGTGACGACGAGGGCCAGCCAGCGATTCCAGCCGAACTCCGATTCGAGGACCATCGCGACGCCTACGGCGAACACATTGACGATGGCTAATGGAATGAGAATGTACCAGCCCAGGTGCATGAGTTGATCGAACCGGTAACGGGGCAGCGTGAACCGTAGCCACATAAAGACATAGATATAACCGGAGACCTTGAGAAGGAACCAGAAGGCGCCGTTGAGCCCGGGAATCATGAATTTGAGGGACGCAAAAATCCACGGGGCAAGGAAGACAGCAGCAACGGCAAAACAGCACAGCGCTACGGCCCACATAAACCAAACCTGAATTTTCACCGGCTGCTTCCGTGCGCGGTAGATGCAATAAACGCCAATGAGAGTCACGAACAGAGGTGGGAGATAATCGATCCATCCAAGCCAGCTCACATTTGGAAAGGGCCGCAACCAGCCCCCGAGGAAAAGCGTGGTAGCAACAGAACCGACCACGATCATGTTGGTATATTCGCCGAGGAAATAAAGAGCCCAGCGGAATCCGCTGTACTCGGTCATGTAACCGGCCACGAGTTCGGATTCAGCTTCGGGAAGATCGAACGGGGCGCGGTTGGTTTCTGCGATGGAAGCGACCAGATAGATAAAAAGTGCCACTGGAGCCAGAAAGCCGAACCAAATGCCGGCATCATGTTGAGCGTCGACGATGGCACGTATCCTGAGCGTGCCCGATAGCAACAGAGCACTGATGATCGCCAGACCGGCGGCGGTTTCATAACTGATCAGCTGCGCCGTGCTGCGGATCGCTCCGATCATGGAATAGTGGCTATTGGACGCCCAGCCGCCAAGGATGATGCCGATGAAACCAAGAGAGCTGACGCCGACAACGAACAGGATGCCGACGTTGATGTCGCGAGCCACCTGGAACGCCGGACCAAAGGCCAACGCCCCCATGGAAGTCAGACCGGCAACCATGGTAACGACCGGAGCGAACCAGAAGATGAAGGTGTCAGCGTCGTCCGGGATGATGTCTTCTTTGATCAGCAGCTTCACCGCATCGGCGATCGGCTGGAGCAGCCCGTGAGGACCAACACGCATGGGTCCGAGACGGGCCTGCATGTCCGCCATAAGCTTGCGCTCAACGAGAACGATGTAACCGGTAATCAAAGGAACGACGGCGACGATGACCACGCCGCAGGTGATTTCGACCCACCAGGTCTCGAGAAAAGTCAGCAGCGCTTGGGTGGTGGGGGTCATGGGCTAGCGGTCCACCTCGCCAAGGACGATATCCAGGGTGCCAATGATGGCCACCACATCCGCGACCAGATGGCCCTGGACCATTTTGTCGAACGCCTGCAGGTTGACGAACGAGGGTGGGCGGATCCGTACACGATAAGGCTGGGTCGAGCCGTCACTGACGATGTAGTAGCCGAGAATACCCTTGGGCGCTTCAATGGAATGATAGATCTCACCGGCAGGAGGCTTGAGGACTTTGCCGACTTTACCGAGGATCGGGCCCGCGGGAATGTTTTCAATCGCCTGGAGACAGATCAGGCGAGACTGGCGCATCTCCTCCATTCGCACCATGTAGCGGTCGTAGGTGTCGCCGTTCGTTCCGACCGGGATTTCGAACTTGTACTGGTCATAAGCGGCATAGGGCTGCGCCTTGCGCAGATCCCACTTCACGCCGCTGGCGCGCAGGATAGGACCGGAGGCCCCGAGGGCAATACAGTCCGCAGCGCTGAGGACACCCACATTGCGCGTGCGTCCGATCCAGATGCTGTTGCCGGTGAGCAGATCAACGTACTCCTGAATACGGCGCTCGAAATCCTTACAGAAGCGTTCGACGTCACCCTCGAAACCGTCATAGGCTTCATACTGCAGACCACCGATCCGGAAAGCATGAGTGGTAAGGCGCGCGCCGCAGTATTTTTCAAAAATCTTGAGAATCTCCTCGCGTTCTCGCAGGCAGTAAAACAGCGGAGTAAGCGCGCCGATGTCCAGGGCATGGGTGCCCAGCCAAACGAGATGGCTGGCAATCCGCTGCAATTCCGTAAGGATGGTGCGAATCACCCGCGCGCGGACCGGCGCCTCGACGTTGAGTAGCTTTTCGACCGCTTCGCAATACCCCAGCCCGTTGCTGATGGCGGCGACGTAATCCATGCGGTCAACGTAGGGAGCGAACTGCTGATAGGAGCGGTTTTCCGCAATTTTCTCGACGCCGCGGTGCAGGTAGCCAATGACGCACTCGGTGCCGCGGACGCGTTCGCCATCGATCTTGAGTTTGACTCGGAGCACACCGTGGGTCGATGGATGCTGAGGCCCCATATTGAGGACCAGTTCATCGGCGCCAAGAAGCGTTTCGTTCCTTTGGGTTGCGTCTTCCAGCACTGTGTCTGCCGCTTCTCCTGAACCTATTGACCGCTCTCAATGCCCAGATTTTCCCGGACCCAGGCGGTGTCCTGCTGAAGAATGTCGTAATCCTTGCGAAGCGGGTAGCCCTGCCACTCGTCGGGAAGGAGGATGCGCTTCAAACCGGGGTGGCCCGCGAACTCGATGCCGAACATGTCAAAGGTCTCGCGCTCCAGCCAATTGGCAGTGGGCCAGATGTTCACAAGGCTGGCCGGGTGTTCGCTAGCGGCGACGGGCACTTTCAAGCGCAGGCGGCAATTCTGGGGGAAAGAATAAAGAATGGCGATCAGATCGAATCGTTTATCGCGGCGGGGCCAATCAACCGCGGTGTAATCCTCAAGAAGATCGAATTTCTCCTCGTCGCGGGAATACAGGGCGATCTCATAAAGTTGCGCGGAGTCAATGACCAGGTAGGGCTGTTTGCGATCCTCCATGGCTTCCAGGATCGCGGCGCCGAAGCGTTGGCGGTAACGCCGGACCAGGTCATTGTCCAAAGGGATTTGAACGGCGGGTGGAGGCTTCGGAGGTGGGGGAGCGGGCTTTGCAGCAGCAGGAGATGCGGCCGGCGGCACGCTCGTAGGCGCTGGGGGCGCCCCGGCGTCTGGTTGTTTATTCTCGGACTTTTCGGATGGCTTAGACTCGTCTGCCATGGACCCTGGGACCAATTTGCTGCGCTGAATCGGCCTCGAACACTACGGAACGAAGGCCGCCGACCCCATCAATTGAGGATGACCGCAATCAGGCTACGCGTATAAGGAAGGAGCGAGATCACGCGAGCCACTCCTCGAGGCGGACAAACTCATCCGCGACCTAGCAGCTATTCCGATCGCTCTCAGCGTTTCTAACATAGGCAGTAAAGGCAGTCAATGAGGGTGGGCACAGACAGGAGAAAAAAGTTGAGACTCCGGGATGCCACCTCTCCGTTTTGATGCGGCTGAGAGTAGGAAAAGCAGTTTCAGACCGGGGCAGGTTGAAAGCCCAACTCTCAGGCCCAGTCTAGAGCGCCTTTCTTGTAGATCCATACGTAGCCGACCAGCAGGATGCCGAGGAAGACAAACATGGAGACAAGGGCGAAGGCTCCCAGGTGGTGGCTAACCCACCCCCGGAAGAGGATAGCCCAGGGAAAGAGGAAAATGGTTTCCACGTCAAAAATCACGAAGAGCATGGCAACAACATAGAAGCGGGCGGAGTAGCGGCCGCGCGCGTTGCTCTCCGGCGGAACGCCGCATTCGTAAGGTTCAAATTTGGCCGGGCCGCCGCGAGATTCGGGACGGATCAACTTGAAAACGAGCAGAGCCAAAACCGGGAAGGAGAGCACGATCAACGCGAAAATCAGTACGGGAATGTAGGCCGCAGGCATGGATGGATCTCACTGGGCATGCTAGCACACAATGACCAGGGAATTTCAAGGTCGAACGTCACTCACTTCTCAAATAGCAGTTCGCCAGCCCGCTGGGTGGCTTTCACGACCGCCTTGATGAGCGTGACACGGAGCTTCCCTTCCTCGAGTTCCATGATGCCGTCGATGGTGCAGCCGGCGGGAGTGGTGACGGCGTCCTTGAGAAGCGCGGGGTGGTCGCCGGTCTCGAGAACAACGCTGGCCGCGCCCTTCATGGTTTGCGCTGCCAGAAGAGTCGCCACGTCCCGCGGCAGGCCGACCTTGACGCCCGCTTCGGCAAGAGATTCGAGGATGATGTAGGCAAAGGCTGGGCCACTCGCGGAGAGCCCGGTGACGGCGTCCATGTTTTTTTCGTCGACCACAACGGTGCGACCGACAGCGCTAAACATGGCCTTGGCAATCTCGAGGTGCTCCGCCGTGGCTTCTGCGCCTGAGCAGATACCGGTCATGCCGCAGCCTACTGTCGAGCAGGTATTGGGCATGGCGCGAACCACCGGGATTTTTTCACCGGCGCGCTGTTCAATATAGGAAGTTGGAACCGAAGCAGCAACAGAAATAATCAGGGTCTTTCTGCCGAGAGCCGGCCTGATCTCCTTCAGCACATCCCCTACAACTTGGGGCTTCACAGCAAGAAGGATGACGTTGGCACCCTGGACGGCGCGTCGGTTGCTTGTGCCGACGTTGATGCCGAGTTCCCGGGATAACGCTCGAGCCTTTTCCTCGTGGCGAACGCTGGCAGCAACGCGCTTCGGAGAGAAAAGCCCTTGTTTGAGGTATGCACGAAGCAGGATGCTGCCGAGTTTCCCGGTACCCAGCACGGCGAGACTTTGGTCGGAGAGTTTTGTAGTCATGGTCAGAACATTGTTACGGAGGAAGTGCGCTTGGTCAACAAGCTGCCTCTCGAGAATGGCAGGGTGTCATTGCAGGCACACTCCGGGCGACTGCAAATCTCCGCCGGCAGGCGATTGCGATACTGGGGGAACGATGATGCCTTCGGCTCAAGATTCAAGCTCCGCGGCAGACTCTAGCGTCCGGAATTTCAAGACATGGCGTGAAATTTTTCGGGTTTACGTCGATCAAGATGATGTTTTGCGGACAGACCACACAATTCGTTCTGTTGGACTGACGGTCCTGCGGCTGCATTACAAAATGACTTTGGCGAAGTCGGACGAGAGTCCGCCACGCACGCTCCCTGCCAACATGTCGGAATGATCGTGGAAAGAAGCGTGCGGGGCTGCGAGGTTAACCGTGGTGGGCGCCGCGAAGAACTTCGATGGCGTGAGGCAACAGGTTCGCAATCGCATCCAGAGACTCGACAGCGCCTTTGGGGCTTCCCGGCAAATTGATGATGATCGACTTATGCCGGATGACGGAAACACCCCGGGAGAGTACGGCGGTCGGGGTTCGCTCTACGCCTTTGCGACGAATCTCTTCGGCCAGGCCGGGAATGGTGCGATCGGCTACGTCGAGAGTCGCTTCGGGCGTGGTGTCGCGGGGCCCTAGGCCGGTGCCGCCGGTGGTGAGTAGGACATCGGTGTGGCCGGAATCGCAGACGGTGCGCAATTGGCTGCGAACAGCAGCAGGGTCGTCGGAACAACGCAGAGCGGAGGCTACAACCCATCCTAGCTCCCGGCAACGCGCGACCAGGGCCGGACCGGAGAGGTCTTCGCGTTCACCGCGGGCAACAGAATCACTGACTGTCAGGATGGCCACACGCATCGGATGTTATAGGCTCTCGCACAAAACTCTACGCAAAGAATAATCTCAAAGATACCTTACCGGCAGGAAACGCCAGAGGGCCCGCACGAAGCGCTCTTAGCCGGTACCGACGGTGTCGCGATTTGCTTCATCCACCAGGCGCATGGCTTCCATCAACAGTCCGGTGGTGCTGCGCGTGGTGGTGGTTGCAGTCGAAGCGCCAGCGGCGTTGAAATCGATTTCGAACTCGCCCTCGGTCCACAGGACAACCTTGAGTACAGCATCATCACCAATGAGGTCGTTGATCTTGGCATCGCGGCACTGGCCGCTTGCAAAATAGAGTTCGGCACGCTCATCGCCCTTGTGCAGCCGCAGACGGCAGGATTTCTGGCCCATTTCGAGGGATTGCATCAAGTCGATCATGCTCATCTCCTCGAGACGACCCTGAATGACGCCGGGGCGAGAAGCCTGCTTCTGCAGCTTTTCGAGATGGAGCCGGTCGACGACCTTTTTGGCGGAACGTACCAGATCCTTCACGAGGAACGGCTTGGAAATGAAATCCTCGGCTCCGTCGATAAGGGGGCGCAGACGCTCCTCGATGTCCGTGCGACTGGCCATAAAAAGGAACGGGATGTGCCGGGTGGACTCGCGAGCCCTAAGTTTTTCAAAGAGCTGGCGGCCGTTCAAGCCGGGCATATTGTAGTCGCAAAGAATCACGTCAGGCGGGTCATCAATCACTTTGAGGAGCGCATCGGCACCATCAGCGGCAATCATAACTTCACAGTACGGTTCCATGCCCTTGGCGACAAGATCGCGGACCATCGGATTGTCTTCGGCAACCAGCAGTTTAACGGACTTGCTAGAGGCGGCGGTCATCACGAGGAGCTCCGGCGCGATTTCACGCCCGTACGAGAATAGTCGCCGCTCTTGCCACCGGTCTTTTCCAGTAGGTGGACGCCACGAATCTCGATGCCTTTGTCGAGGGCCTTGCACATGTCATACACCGTCAGGGCGGCACAGGTGACGGCGACGAGCGCTTCCATCTCCACCCCCGTCTGCGCCGTGGCCGTGACCCTGGAGAGCATTTCCACCCCATCTTTGCATACGCGTGGGGTCACATCAATGTGAGTGATGGGCACCGGGTGACAAAGAGGTATCCACTCCGCAGTGCGTTTAGCCGCCGCAATACCTGCGATACGGGCAATTTCAAGAGGATGGCCTTTCGGGTTTTTCAGCTGGCGGACAGCGCGAAGGACGCGCGGAGACATGCGCACGAAAGCGCGTGCCACGGCGGTGCGGGTGGTAACGGCCTTCGAAGAGACGTCCACCATGGCAATTTCACCGCGCTTGGAGTAGTGGGAGAGCTTTGGCACGTGTTCCTCGAACACAGGAGCGACACCCCCGAAGGTTGCCGCTACCAGTGCATAGAATTCAGAGTACGTCGAAGCGGGGCAGAACGGAAACTTTCTCTCCTCGGGCGATGTCGGGGCGGTCAGCAGGGACGACCAGGTAGCAGTTGGCGCGGGTGAGGGTCGAGATGTCCCCCGAACCATGCCATGGGAGGGCGCGAACATGAGGGGCGGAGGCCCGCCAGTCAAGACCAGCGGGAAGAAAGTGAGTAAGGCCGCCCTTCTCCCTGAGCGACTCGGCGAGAGTGGCTTCGAGGAGCGCCAACGGCCGCGGCCGGGCGCCGCCCAGAATATCGAGCGCGGGGCGCACAAAGAGATCGAACGTGACCATGGTGGAAACCGGGTTCCCCGGGAGGCCAAATATCCAGGTATCCTTGCAGCGGCCGAAAACCGTTGGCTTCCCCGGGCGAATGGCCACGGCGTCAAAAAAGAATTCCGCGCCCATGCCCTTGAGGACGGACTCGACAAGATCGTACTTGCCCATCGACACGCCGCCAGACAAGACCAGAACGTCCTCGCCGAGGCCTTGTTCTATTTTTGCGGCCAGGTCATCGACGCGGTCGAGAGCGTTTAGGAGTGGGACAGGTTCACCCCCGGCAAGTTGGACCTGGGCGGCGAGAGAAACGGTGTTGCTGTTACGGATGTGAAAAGGGCCGGGCGCTTCTGTGATGGGAACGACCTCATCGCCGGTCGACAGGATGGCCACGATCGGCTTTTTGTAACAGCGCACGGTAACTGCGCCAACCTGCGCGGCGACGGCTAGTTCCGCGTACCCCAGCCTCAGGCCGGGTGCCAGAGCCAGGTCGCCTCGACGAGCTTCGCTGCCCCGTGGCACGATGTTTTGACCGGACTCGGTGGGGCGATCGAAGGTAACGATGTCGTTCACTCGACGAGTAAATTCGATCATGACAACAGCATCCGCCCCACTCGGCACGGCGGCACCGGTCATGATTTGGAGGCAGGCGCCTGAGGCCAAGGGCAAGGAGACGTTGTCCCCAGCCTTGATTTCGCCAACGCAAGGAAGCGTGGCGCCTGGCCCGGCTTCGCCAGCGCAGACGGCGTATCCATCACGGGTAGAGCGATTGAAGGGTGGGTACTCGCGGTCGGTGTGGATCGCCCGGGCCAGGACGTGGCCTAAGGCATTTGAAACAGGCAGCTCCTGTATCGGAGGCGGGTTCGAGTGGTCCTGGATTTGGGTAATGACGAGTTGGCGCGCGTCTTCGAATCTGAGCATGCGGGTGCCTATTGTAACGCAGCGGGAACGGCAAACAACTCGAAAACCAGAACAGCAAAACGCCAATTGACGGAGTCGACCCTACCCCACGCCGCTACAGCCAGCGGGCGAGAAGAGTCCCGGGTTGGACGATTGTGGCGTCGCGCTCCGGGCCGGTGGAGATCATGCCGATCTCCACCTGCAGGAATTCGGAGACAAAGCGAAGGTAGTCAATGGCAGCCTTGGGGAGCTTGGCGGCTTCCTTGGCTCCGTAGGTATTTTCGCACCAGCCGGGCAATGTCCTGTAAACGGGCGTGACCTGCTCATATTCCTCGGCGGAGGCGGGCATTTCCTGAAGTGGAGAACCCTTGTACGTGTAGCCAGTGCAAACTTTGATTTCACGCTGGGTATCGAAAACATCCAACTTGGTGACCACCAACGAATCAATCCCGTTGATCATTTTGGCGTAGCGCAATTCGGCGAGGTCCAGCCAGCCGCAGCGGCGGGGCCGCCCGGTTACAGCGCCAAATTCCTTGCCGCGTTCGCGCACTTCCTGGGCTTCGAGGTCAGGCATTTCGGTGGGGAACGGTCCGCCGCCAACCCGGGTAGTGTAGGCCTTGGAAATGCCCAAAACGTGACGGATTTTTGTGGGCGGCACGCCGGCGCCCGTAGTGGCCCCTCCGGAAGTTGCGCTCGAAGAGGTCACGAACGGATAGGTGCCATGGTCAATATCGAGCATGGTTCCCTGCGCGCCCTCGAACAGGACGGATTTTCCGGCATCGAGAGCGTGGTTGACGAGCTCCGCGGTATCACAAATATAGGATCTGATTTTTTCGGCGAGGGCCAGGCTGGCTTCGACCTCATGCGAAAAATCAACCTGCGCCCCGTAAGCTCCCCGGGCGATGCGATTCTTCTCCGCCACCACGCGGGCGGCTTTCTCACGGAAAAGGACAGGATCGAGAAGATCCACCACGCGAAGGCCCCGGCGGGCCATCTTGTCTTCATAGGCGGGGCCAATGCCGCGTGAGGTCGTGCCAATCTTGTTGGCACCGCGGGCGGCCTCCGCCGCCATGTCCAGTTCACGATGATACGGAAAAATCAGATGAGCACGATTGCTGATATGCAAACGACCTTCGACCCGGATCCCCACCTTGGCCAGGGTTTCGATTTCAGCCACGAGCGCCGCAGGATCGATGACCACCCCTGCACCGATCACCGCGTGTTGCCTGGGTCTCAGGATTCCGCAGGGGATCAGCTGGAGAACGTGGCGATCTTTACCGATGATGACTGTATGACCAGCGTTGTGACCACCGGCGACACGCACGATATAGTCAAATGATCCCGCGAGATAATCTACAACTTTACCCTTCCCCTCATCGCCCCATTGCGCACCGACCACCACGACCGATTTCATTCAGAACATCTCCTGGCTCGAGACCAAGGCAAGTGGGATCCGAAGAAAATGGAACCACCGGACAGAAGTCTATGGAGCGGATTCTCCGTCACACAGCAATTAGAAATCGTACGCTCGGCAAGGTGCGAACGCAAGGGAGACAGGGCATTCAGCGGGTCGCTGTCCAGTTGGGTCGACCGGGCGCCTGGGCCGTAGAGACCACCAGTCGGAACAACATCGTTGCGAGGGTGCCAGTTCACTGATTCCGACTTAATTGTATAGACTAGCCTACGGAGTGATCCTCCCCCATGGGCGATGAGAGCACGCGGCAAGCTGCACAAGAATACCTGACCACCCGGCTGACCGAAGCGGAACAGGGCTCCGAAGACCGGCTGAATCTGGAAGCTGCCGTCACGCTTGCGTCGGCAGTGTGGAAGAAGGTTGTCATGACCGTGGCGGCCATGGGTGAGGAGTGGAACTCCGTCACCAAGGAACAAACATTGACCTGTAAAGAGACGGTGCTCGGAGATTTGCGGATCCGCCGCGCAGGGAGATTACCGTCCATTTTGAGTCCAGGAAGGGTTTCGTCAAGATTGAAAACAGCGCACGCGAGGAACATGAACCAGAGGTAATTCTTCTCATCGAGGGGTATGCCACGGGCATTGGACGGGACGCCCGTCTGGTGAGGAACAATCAGCCCGTAAACCTCGAGATGCTGCTGCTTGGCCAGCTCCGCGTGTTGGCCGGACTCAGTCGCCGTGCCGAAAGTTAAGCGTAAGCCCACGTGTCTTGCCCGCACTTCCTCCCCTAACCAAGTGATCGCCGCTACCGGCATGGCCGGCCGTTGGGGTGGCGCTTGCGTAGCGCTACGCGCCTCTACAGTTGCCATTGCGACCGCGGTTCGATAGCGTCAGAGGGACGGGGTGCCTCTCCATCCCGTAGCCGAGAAGCGCAGCTTGACCCGGGAGAGGGAGAGCGACTTGACGAATCCAATCATTACGTTGACAACCGATTACGGCACGAATGACCACCTGGTAGGGGTTTTGAAGGGGGTTATTCTAAAGATTAATCCAGACGTGACGATCGTCGACATCACCCACGGGGTGACACCGTTTGACCTTTTGGACGGCGCGCTTGCGATCTCTTCGGCGTATGCCTTTTTTCCGCCACGCACGATCCACGTAGTCATTGTGGACCCCGGAGTGGGCACCGAAAGGCGCCCCTTGCTGATCAGCGGGCAGAACCAATATTTCATCGCACCGGACAATGGTGTGCTCTCCGGGGTATTTGAAAAAGAGCCGAACCCCACTGTGCGGCACCTGACCAGCGAACACTATTTTCTGCAACCGGTGAGCAAAACGTTCCATGGACGGGACATTTTTGCTCCGGCGGCCGGGTGGCTTTCCAAGCACTGGCAACCCGCCAGCATGGGCGAGGTCATCGAGGACTTTAAGCGGTTCGCGATGCCGAAACCGAAGGAAGCCGATGGGCTGTTGAAGGGCGTAGTCCTCAAAGTGGATGGGTTCGGCAATCTGATCACCAATATCCGGGCCGAAGATGTGTCTCCCGAGGCTATCGAAAAAGGCCAATTGCAATTGCAAGCCGGGACTCATCCGGTGACGCGATTGGTGACAACTTTCGCGAGCGGGAGTGCCGGCGAGGCTATCGCGTATGTAGGATCGAGCGGCTACCTCGAGATCGCGGTAAACAAGGGCAATGCCTCGAAGACCCTCGGGATTGGGCGCGGGACGCCGGTGCTGTTGACGAAGAGCTGAGCCGCAATTTATACAAAAATAACGGAAGCTGGAAGGCAGCGGGAGTTTTCTCATGTCCGGGGGGACAAAACAGGCCTTCGCTCGGGCCGGAATGAGTTCCCCCTGGGCAGCGGCCGTGGAAATCAGCGAGACTGTTCGATGGCGGCCATCTGCGATCGGGTTCGAGGATCAAGCCAGTCGCGCCAGGCATCCCCCAACAAATTAAACGAAAGTACCGCTAACAGGACCGCCAGCGCGGGAAAGACCACCATGTGCGGAGCGTCGAAGAGATGATTGCGGGCATCATTCAGCATGGCGCCCCAGCTCGGCAGCGGCGCCAACACCCCCAGTCCAAGGAAACTCAAGGTAGCTTCAGCCAAAATGGCGCCGGCCATTCCGATGGTGGCCTGAATTAAGACCGGCTGCAGGATGTT
Organism: Candidatus Acidiferrales bacterium; assembly: GCA_963842585.1. Classification (GTDB taxonomy): domain Bacteria; phylum Acidobacteriota; class Terriglobia; order Acidiferrales; family UBA7541; genus Acidiferrum. Next base: position 902,642 of record CAWJHG010000001.1, on the reverse strand, counting down.
GGGCAGGAGGTGCCGCAGCAGGATTCGGGAACTCGAAGCGCCCAGGGACCGCGCGGCAAGGACAAATTCCAGTTCTTTGACCTTCAGGACTTGCGCGCGGGCCAAGCGCGCGTAACCGGCCCAACCGGTGATGATGAGGGCCAAAATAACCTTGCCGATGCCGGGACCGAAAAAGGCGGCAAAAGCAATGGCCAGCAGCACCCCAGGAAAAGAGAGAAACGCGTTGATCAGCAGAAGATTCACAATTCGGTCGAACACCCCGCCGTGATATCCGGCAAGCATCCCGAGCGCCAGGCCGGTAAGCCCACAGCCGAGAACTACGCAGATGGCAACAAACAGCGAGATTCGCGCTCCATAAAAGATGCGCGAGAGAATGTCGCGGCCGAGTTCATCGGTGCCCATCCAATGCGAAGAAGAAGGAGACTGCAACCTGATCGCGAGATTCTGAGCAGCGGGATCGGCCGGCGAAATCCAGGGTGCCAACAGAGCCACGAGGATCAGCAGGCAGGCAATGGCAAAGCCCACCCGGGCAAGAGCGCTGTGGCGAAGAAAATCACCTAACTTTGCAGAACTGTTCATGACAGGCGCACCCGCGGGTCGATCAGAGCGTAGAGAACATCGGTCAGCAGATTGACCAGTACGTAGGAGAGCGCGATAACGAGGATACAGCCCTGCAGAAGCGGATAGTCGCGAGAAGAGATCGCGAGAACAGTGAGCCGGCCAATGCCGGGCCAGGAAAAAATGGTCTCGGTAACAATGGTCCCGGCGAGAAGGGTGCCGAACTGCAAGCCGAGAATGGTAATGATTGGAATGAGCGCGTTCCGCAGCGCGTGGCGAACGAGAATGGCGCTGGCAGAGAGCCCCTTGGCGCGAGCGGTGCGCACGTAGTCGCTTGAGAGCTCTTCGAGCATCGCGCCTCGAACCATGCGGGTAAGAATGGCCGCGAGAGCGGCCCCGAGAGTGGCTGCGGGGAGTATGTAGTTGAGGGGGCCGCCGCGTCCGGAAACCGGAAGCCAACCGAGCTGGATCGAAAAAAGAGTGATGAGGAGCGGCCCAAGGGCAAAATTCGGAACGGCCAGACCGAGAAGAGTGAAAACGCTTACCGCACGATCGCCGGGAGAGCCGCGGCGATAAGCGGCCAGGACCCCAGCGGGAATGGCAATCGACGCACACACCAAGAGAGCCAAGAAAGCCAGCTCCAGCGTGGCGGGGTAACGCTCGAAAATAATGCGGCGCACCGGCTCCTGGAATTTAAACGATCGCCCCAGATCCCCCTGAAGAATCTGGCCGAGATAACGGCCATACTGGGCGAGGAGTGGGCGATCGAGGCCGAGAGTATGCCGCAACTGTTCGACCTGTCCCGGCGCGGCGCCCTCCCCGAGCATCTGTTCGACCGGGTCACCTGGCACGATGTGGATCAGGAGAAAAACCATGGTGAGGACCAGCCAAAGTGCGGGGAGGGTGAGGAGCAGGCGGTGAAAGATGTGCCGAATCATGAGTCCGCGAGATCAGCCCTTCTTTTCGTATGGTTTTGATTTGGATGCGGTGACCGCCACGTGGGGGCCCGTCGCTTCCATAGATCCTTCGCTATCCCGGGGCCGAATCCATTGAATCTTGACGCGCGCGACACGCCTGCCATCCATTTCGACAACCGTGAAACGATAAGCGCCGAATTCAAAACTTTCACCGCCGCGGGGTATGAATCCGAGCTGATCCATAACGAAGCCTCCAACGGTCGCGTAGGCAGGGTCCTCCGGAAGGGTAATGTTGTATTGGCTATCGAGGTCGCGGACGTTCAGCGCCGCATCGAAAATAACCGCCCCATCGGCCAGAGTGAGGGGCTTTTCAACAACGTCGAACTCGTCGTGAATCTCGCCGACCAATTGCTCGAGGAGATCCTCGAGGGTAACCAGTCCGAGAATACTGCCGAATTCATCGACGACCATGGCCATACCAACGTGACGGGAGCGAAGTTCGGCAAGAAGTTCGCTGGCCGGTTTTGTTTCCGGCACGATGAGGATTTCGCGAAGAACCCGACGAAGATCGAATGCGGGAGACGGAGGCAGGTTTTCCTCGAGGCGGCGCTCACGATCGAGGAGCACCCAGATCATGTCCTTGATGTGGACAAAACCGAGGATGTGGTCCACGGTGTCGCGGTACACGGGAATGCGGGAGCGTTGTGTGGTGGCAAATGCGCGCATGACTTCATCGAGCGAAGCTTCGATGGGGAGGGTATGCATATCCGGGCGCGAAACCATGATTTCGCGAACCTGGAGTTGGCCAAGTTCGATGGCGCTGAGGATGAACTTTTCTTCGCCGGCTGCGAGCAGGCCCCGTTCGCGTGCTTGTTGGATCTGAATCTGAAGTTCTTCGGTCGAATGGGCCACACCATGGCCGGTCGGCGACATCACGCCCAGGGCCGTTACGATGAAACCGGAAGCGCCATCGAGGAGGTCAATCGCCCAGCGAAACGTATTCAGAAACCATAGGAAGGGGCGGGACACCATCAAGGCGACCCGTTCGGCACGCGCCAGGCTGATAGATTTGGGGACCAGTTCGCCCAGAACAACGTGAATGGCACTCAAAATAACAAAGGAGACAGTCAGCGCGATGGCGTGGACCAGAATGAAGATGTGGGGGTTGCCCTCAGTAGGCATTACGCTCTGGACCAGGTTGGCCAGGGTCAGTTCGCCTAGGGCGCCGATCGCCAGACTGGTCAGCGTGATGCCGACTTGAACCCCGGAAACGACCCGATGCAGGTCACCCAGCAGGTATTCAACGATTTTAGCCTGGGCACTGCCGCGCGCAACCAGCTGACGAACCCGCGAAACGCGCACTGCGACAAGAGAGAATTCAACGGCCGCGAAAAAGCCGTTCAGCGCGACGAGCACCAACACTCCGATGAGGCGAAGCAGAAACATCGCGTCCGACGGTCCCCCAGCGGCATTGTAACAGCACCCCGCAGCCCGTGGCGCTTCATGGGCCGGGGGTGCGACGGGAGGTACATGGGCTGCCTGGCGGCGACCGCGGGAGATGTCTGCCCTTTCGGGCCAGGTTGCGCGGCCAAGCGGGGTCCACTAGACTTGAAATTTCCCGAAGGAGTGTGATTTCGAGTGCGCACGGTGTTACGACTGCTCCTGTGGATTACTGCGATCGTGGTCGTTGGGCTGGCTACGGCAATCTGGTGGTACGTATACCGGCCTTTGCCGCAAGTGGATGGCTTCGCCACGGTCCACGGCCTACAGAACGAAGCGACCGTCGAACGGGACAACTGGGGTGTACCGCACATCCGCGCGCGATCGGTTGAAGATCTGGCCGAGGCCCAAGGCTATGTGACCGCGCAGGACCGGCTCTGGCAGATGGACTTGTTGCGTCGCGCGGCTCGCGGACAGCTTTCCGAAGTCCTTGGCCCGGACACGTTAGAAATCGATAAAGACTTCCGGGTGCTCAATTTCAGCCGGGCGGCCGATGTTGATTATGGAATGATGAGCCCGGAAGTGCGCAAGGTCATGGAAGCATACGCGCGCGGGATTAACCTTTACATCGAGCAGCACGCAAACCGATTGCCGATTGAATTCACTCTGCTGAACTACACGCCGCAACCCTGGCGGCCGACAGATTCGCTCGTCATTGCCTGCTACATGTACAAAACGCTTACCGACACGCGCGAAGAGGAGATGGGCCGAGCCATCGTAACCGCGAAGGTCGGTGAGGAGTTGGCAAAGGACCTCTATAGCCGCGAGGCGGCCATGGATCATTTCGTTGTCGGCGACCCGGGTACGGGGAAAGATCCGCACGCTGCCGCGCAACGCGGTGACGACCCCGATGATGAGGAAGATCAGATGGATCCCGAGGACGTTCTCAAGGCGGAACGCGATAGCGGTTCCCTGCCGCGAGTCGAGAACTCTCCGGACCTCACCTCTGCCATGGCGCAGGGGGTTCGTGAATGGCTAGAGGATTCGCAACGGCAGATTCGCCACTCCCTCGGCAGTAATAACTGGGTCGTCAGTGGGGAACACACGGCAAGTGGAAAACCGTTGCTCGCCAATGACATGCATCTGGAGCTCACCCTTCCGCCCATCTGGTATGAAATCCACTTGACTGCACCGGGATGGAATGTGAAGGGGTTCTCTTTGCCGGGGGCGCCGATGGTGGTCGTCGGGCACAATGACCGTATCGCGTGGGGTTTCACGAATAACGGTGCCGATGTGCTGGATCTTTATATCGAGACGTTCAATCCGGCCAACCCTGACGAGTACCGCGTCAACGGAGAGTGGAAGAAGGCTGAAGTTTACGACGAAGTGCTCAAGGTGAAAGGCGCGGCCGACGAGCACCTGCGCTTGGTCGTGACACGCCACGGACCGGTAGTCCAGCAGCAAGGTGACAAGTCCTACGCCATGCGTTGGACGGTTCTCGAGCCGGGGGCGCTCTGCAATTTCTATAACTGGCTTGGGAAAGCGCAAAACTGGGGAGAATTCCGGGAAATCATGAAGGGCGTCTGGGGTCCGGGGCAGAATGTGGTGTACGCCGACGTGGACGGGAATATCGGCTACATCCTGGGAGCCCACGTACCCGTCCGCAAGAAAGGGCACGGTGAAGTGCCCATGCCTGGGGACACCGACGACTATGAATGGACGGGGTACATTCCGTTCGAGCAACTGCCCCAAGTGTTTAATCCGGAAAGCGGCCTGATTGTTACCGCAAATGCCCGCGTCACCGGTCCCGAGTACAAGCCCTATATCACAGACCGCTGGGAAGAACCGTACCGGACAGCTCGCATCTACGATCTGCTGCACGACAAGAATGACCTTCGACCGGAAGACATGTTGAAAGTTCAGGCGGACATCTTCAGCTACCCGCATCTGTTCCTCGCAGAGCAGCTGGTCGCGGCGGAAAAGGTGGCCCCGCCAAGAGATCCGCGGGCCGGCAAGCTGATCCAAGCCGCGAAGGATTGGAACGGGATTGCCGAGCCGAATTCTCCGGTGGTGTCTTTCCTGGACGCAACACTGTTCCGGGCGTTGCATCTGATTCTGGAGCCACACCTCGGGCCAGACACCTCCCAATACAAGTGGCGCAGTATGGCGTTCTTGCAGCGTGTGCTGACCGAACGGCCGGTACGATGGCTGCCCGCCGGATATCAGAGCTACGACGAACTCCTCAGCGCGGCAGCTGATCAGGCAGTGAAGCAGTTAGCAGAGAGGACCCGCGACGCCGATCCGGATGACTGGGAATGGAGCCGGTTCAACTACCTGGACATGCTGCATCCCATCGGGCGCTATGGCATTTTGAAGAGATTGTTGAGCATCACCAACCAGGCGCAAGGCGGCACGATCTGGAGTCCCAGGGCGGCCAGCCGGCATGAAGGCCCTTCGGAACGATTCGTTGCCAACACCGCAAACTGGGATGAATCCATCCTGCTGATCACCGGCGGCGAATCCGGCCAACCCGGCAGTGAACACTACCGCGATCAATTCTCGTACTGGTTCGAGGGCAAGCCGATCTACGGGCCTTTTTCCGATGCCGCCGAGGCCAAGGTGAGGAAGCACACGCTCATCCTGAAACCCTGAGGATCCACCCCCCCATGCCGGAACTTCCTGAAGTAGAAGCCATCAGGAGGACGTTGCGACCACTTGTTCGCGGCCAACGCATCCGATGCGTGCACGTTTTTCATGCGGTCAGTACAAAGCCTCAGGCTCCCGGACAGCTCGTAAAACTCTGCCAAACGCGCCGCGTGAAGGATGTTTGGCGGCGCGGAAAATACCTCTTTCTGGAACTCGACCGCGGGCTCGTTGAACTGCACTTTCGATTCGATGGGCACCTGCTGTGGTTCTCGACTGCGAAGGAGCTGATGGCTCGGGCGAATGTAGAGCCGGATGGCGTGCATGTGGATGTGGCCCTGGAATTCGGAAAGGGGGTGCTCGGATTTGCCGACCCTCGGCATTTCGGGCGGGTCCACGCATGGGAATCAGCGAAAACGTGTGTGCCTCTCAGAAAACTCGGCGTCGATGCAATTTCGCCGGAGTTTACGGCCCTCTTGCTGCGAAGGCTCCTCACGGCATCAAAGCGCCCGGCAAAGGAGTTCTTACTCGATCAAGGGCGCATCGCAGGCGTGGGAAACATCTATTCCTGCGAATCATTATGGCGGGCGGCGATCGACCCAAGGCGCCCGGCGAATACGCTGGATGCAGGAGAATCACGAAAACTCTATAAAGCAATTGTGTCGGTTCTCCGGCGTGCTTTAGAATGCTGTCTGGATCCGGCGCCCGAGTTTCGTAACCCGGATTGGTGGTTTGAGGGTTTAGACAAGATCCTATGCGCTTATCAGCGCGAAGGGTTGCCATGTCAACGCTGCGGACGCCCGATTCAACGTATAGAACAGAACGGCAGATCCACGTATTGCTGTCTAGGTTGCCAGAAGTAGCAGCCACACAAAGTCCCTTGCAGTCAGCTCAAGAGGAACTCGCGTGATTCAACCAGCACAGAAGAAGCCCGAAGCATCAAAGAAACCTGATTTTGAACGCTCACTGGCGCGATTGGAAGAAGTGGTCAGCAAACTCGAGAGCCCGCAATTGTCCCTCGATGACGCAATGAAGCTCTTCGAAGAAGGCGTGGGTTTATCGCGGGAATGTCAGAAGCAGCTCGAGGAGGCCGAGGGCCGCGTGGAAATCCTATTGAAGAAAGCGGACGGAAAGCTGGCTGCCGAGCCGTTCGATCCCGAAGGCGACGGCAAATCGTGAAATGCTCCCCGGGCCGCAGACTGGAACTACATTCGATCCGATGAAACTTCCGCCCTTCTTCGAAGAAGACCGTATAGTCGTTGACGCTCACCTGGAGCGATTACTGCCGGCGGAGATCACCCCACCCCCTTCTATTCACCAGGCAATGCGGTATTCCGTCTTTGCTGGGGGAAAGCGGATCCGGCCGATCCTGTGCCTGGAGACTGCACGGATTTTTGGGGCGGACGTGACCCATGCGCTCCATCCGGGATGCGCGATCGAGTTCATCCATACCTATTCGCTGATCCATGATGATCTGCCAGCCCTCGACAACGATGATCTCCGGCGAGGGAAGCCCACATCTCACAAGAAATTCGGGGAAGCCACCGCCATTCTTGCCGGGGACGCGCTCCTGACGCTGGCGTTCGAGGTCATTGCGGCGGCTCCTGTTTCGGCGGACCGGCGGGTCTCCATGGTAACGGAGATTGCGACGGCGGCCGGTACCGTAAACGGCATGGTGGGTGGTCAGGTGGCGGACCTCGAGGCCGAAGGCAAGAAAATTGGCCCCGAAATGCTGGAATACATTCACCGGGCAAAGACCGCGGCACTGATTCGGGCTTCGGTGACTTCCGGCGCCCTCTCGGCGGGCGCCGGGATCGAAGACGTGGCCCGGCTTCGCCGTTTTGGGGAGACCGTCGGGTGGGCCTTCCAGGTGACGGACGACATCCTGGATGTGGAAGAATCTTCCGCCGCACTCGGAAAGACAGCGGGCAAAGACATCGCGCAGCAAAAGGCGACTTATCCTGCCGTGTTTGGGCTGGAGCGTGCCCACCAGATCGCCGAGGAGTTAGCAACACAGGCGATATCGGAGCTTCAGGCTTATGGGAACAGCGCCGACCGCCTTCGCGCCATCGCCGAATTCTTGGTCTACCGCCGTACCTAAGACCACACACCCATGAGCTGCAAACCCACGCGCAAGAGACTGGATGTACTGCTGGTCGAGCGCAGCCTGGCCGAATCGCGCCAGAAAGCTCAGGCAATGATTCTTGCGGGCGAGATCGCAGTCGATGGGCAGAAGGCTGAAAAAGCGGGACAAAACGTTTCCGAGACTGCAAGAATTGAGGTCCACAGCCGGCTCCAGAAATATGTAAGCCGGGGCGGCTTCAAGTTGGAAGGAGCGCTCACGGATTTCAACGTGAACCCGTGCGGGAAGACCTGCCTCGATATCGGTTCATCGACGGGCGGATTCACGGACTGCTTGTTACAGCAGGGCGCAGTGCGCGTGTATGCGTTGGACGTCAACACCGACCAACTAGCGTGGAAGTTGCACGAGGACCCGAGGGTCATCCGCATCAGAAAAAATGCCCGGGAGCTCGAGCAGGGCGACCTGGGGAAAGGTGTCGACCTGGTGGTGGCCGACGTTTCGTTTATCGCGGTCAAGAAAGTACTGCCCGGGGCGTGGGCGTGCGCAAAACAGGGCGCTGACCTGCTCATCCTGATCAAACCGCAATTCGAACTGGAGCGTGCTGACGTCGGGAAAGGCGGGATTGTACGGGACCGGGAACTGCATGATCAAGCCATTTCGAGCGTACGCCGCGCCGCGGAATCGATGGGAATGGCCATCGAAGGGGTTGCCCCCAGCCGCTTGGCGGGAGCGGAGGGAAACCAGGAGTATTTTCTTCACGCTAGAAAATCGTCTAAGGTAGAATCCACCTAATCCATGCGGCCTCAACCCAAATACAAAACGATCGGTATCATTTCGCGCCCCCGGCGGGCCATCCTCGCGGAGATCGTGCCTCCACTGCTTGCCTGGCTGAAGGAACGCGGCGTCGCAACATTAATTGACCCCGAAACGGCCGGTCCCTTGAATCACAGCGCAGCCGGAAAAACGCGGCAGGAGATCGCCGAAGACGCTGATCTCCTGCTGGTGCTCGGAGGAGATGGAACGCTGTTGGCCGCCGCTCGTGAGGCGGCTCCGCGCGGTATTCCAATCTTGCCCATCAACCTGGGCGGTTTGGGTTTTTTGACCAGTTTTACGCTGGAGGAGCTCTACCCAGCGCTAGAAGATGCGCTCGCCGGGCGGGCAGCCGTCAGCGAACGAGTTCTGCTGCTGATCGAACGCACTCAGGCGGGAAACACCCTGACCGAACAGCGCGTACTGAACGAGGCGGTGGTGCATAAAGGGACGTTGGCCCGAATGATCGAATTGGAGCTTTATATCGATGGCGGCTTCGTATGCCGCTACCGCGCCGACGGATTAATCGTAGCCACCCCGACGGGCTCGACGGCATACTCCATGTCTGCGGGTGGACCGATCGTGCATCCGGCGGTGGAATCGATACTGATTACGCCGATTTGCCCGCACACCTTGAGCGACCGCCCGGTCGTGGTACAGGATGGCTCCAAGATTGAACTAAGGATGGCGGAAAATTCGGATTCGGTCTTCCTGACCCTGGACGGGCAGACCGGCGTACCGTTAGAAGCGGGCGACCGCGTCCGCATTACACGCGCCGCGGAGCGGATGAAACTCATTCATCCACCGAATAAAACGTACTTCGAAATTCTACGGAATAAACTGAAGTGGGGCGAGGTCTGAGATCAAGCCAGGACATCGGTGCGGATCAGGTCGGCCCGCGTTTCACGGCGGCGGATGAGACGTGCTCGACGGCCCTTGACAAGAACCTCCGCAGGCCGGGCACGTCCATTGTAGTTTGACGCTTGTGCCATCCCGTAGGCACCGGCTGCCCAAATCGCGACCGTATCCCCGGCTTGCACATTTCCGATGGGCCAATCTTGCAGGAAGCTGTCGCCGGATTCGCAGACCGGGCCCACGATATCGGCACGCCACGCGGGGTTGTGCCGCGCCTTGCGCTCCCGCACGCTGGTAATTGGGTGCGGTGCGTCATACAGAACGGGCCGGGCAAGATCGTTCATCGCGGCATCAATAATCACGAAGGACTTGCGGGAATTTTGCTTAATATAAATGATCTTGGAAAGCAGCACGGCTGAGGACGCGATGATGGAGCGGCCAGGCTCGAGCAACAATCCTACTCCCAACGGCCGGACCAGCTCGGCGATCATGCGGGCATATTTCCGCCGCGGCACCGGCGTTTCGTCGGTGTAGCGCACGCCGAGGCCGCCACCCACGTCGAGATAGTGAATGGCAATGCCTTCCCGGCGTAAGTCCAGCAGATAGCCGGCCAGGCGATGAACAGCCTCCCGGAACGGGCCCAGATCCAAAATCTGGGATCCAATGTGCGCGCTGATTCCCTGCCAACGAATGTGCTTCGAGTTGCGATGCTGAAGGTACAGTGCCCTTGCCGCTTGCCAGCCGACACCAAATTTGTGGCGTGCGAGGCCGGTCGAAATGTGCGGATGTCCGCCGGCCTTCACATCCGGATTGACGCGGAGAGAAACACCCGGCCTGCGGTTGCGGCTTGCGGCGTGGCGCGAGGCTTCTTGCAAGAGAACTTCCAGTTCCTCAGCGGACTCCACATTAAATTGGAAAATCCCGGGCGTAGAGCCTTGCTTCGACTTGAAGCCGAGTGCGGCCCGTATCTCCTCGCGCGACTTGCCCACACCGGAGAAAACGATACGATTGCCCGGCACCCCGATGCGGGCGAGACGGTCCAACTCGCCCGCGGAAACGATATCGAAACCGCTGCCGCGCCTAGCGAGAAGTTTTAGGATCGAGAGATTGCCATTGGCTTTAACGGCAAAACACAGCATGTGGGGCAAACGCCCGAGCCCGGCCTCGAATTCATCAAACGCATCTTCGAGGGCGCTCTGGCTGTAGACGTAAGTAGGTGTCCCGTACCGCGCAGCAACCGCGTCCAAAGCTAAATCCTCGCAAAACACTTCCTTCCCCTCCCCCTTGGGGGCCTTCCTCCAGGCGAAGTGTGCCGTGAATTCGGCGGGATCCACATAAGGCAAATTCTTCCGAGCTTGGCCGGCGCCACTCATTTTACCTTCAGGACCACCAATGTGCGATCGTCGGCGAGCGGAGCGTTCTGAGTGAACCAGTCCACTTCTCGCAGCACAAGATCGGCGATTTCCGCGCAATTGAGCTCGTGATGCTGTTCGATGAGTTTTCGGATGCGCGTGGTGCCAAAGAACTGGCCTTCGGAATTCATGGTTTCTGCAAGTCCGTCGGAGTGGAAGACCAAGATATCTCCGACATCGAGGGTAACACTCCACTCGTCGTATTGCGCTTCGTCGAAGATGCCGAGAGGAAAACCAGTAAGCTCGATTCGCTCGCAATGACCGCCTTTGTAAAGCAGCGGCTGAGACTGCCCAGCGTTAGCCACGCGCAGTTTCTGGCGGCCTTTTTGCCAGGTGGCAAAACAAGCGGTCATGAAGCGCCCTTCGATCCGGCGCTCGCTGATCAGGTGATTCATCTGCCGAAGCATCTCCGCCGGCTGAAGCTTCTGCGGAGCCAGACTGCGCATGATGCCGATCGCCACTGCGCCGTAGAGAGCAGCGGCCGTTCCCTTGCCACTGACATCCCCAAGGGCTATGCCCAACTGCTGGGGGCCGTAGCGCAGGAATTCATACAGATCACCGCACACTTCTCGAGCGGAGATATATCTTGCGGCTACGTCGAGACCATAGTCGTCGGTAGGTACAGGACGAAGCAATGCGCCCTGGATGCGCTTGGCAGCTTGCAGATCACGTTCCATACGCGCCTCGCCTTGTGCCACTTGCTCATAAAGGCGAGCATTTTCGATGGAAACGGCGAGGTTCGCGGCAAGAATGGAAAGTGTCTGGACATGGTCTTCCGTAAAATAGTTGAGTTGGGGGCTCTCGAGGTCCAGCACACCAATGACTTTGCCTTTGTGCATCATGGGAATGGCAAGTTCGGAGCGGGTCTCCGGGTTGATCATGAGGTAGCGCGGGTCGGCGGTCACATCCGGCACCACGACGGGTTCGCGCAAAGTCGCTGCGGCGCCGACGAGACCTTCGCTGGCGGCGGCACGAAGTTTGCCCTGCACTCTTTTCCCGTGCTTCACATCCAGTCGATGACGAAAGACCTGCTGCTCTTCGTCGTACAGCATGATGCTTAGAATCTGGTAGTCGATGACGCGCTTGACAAGCTCCGCCGCGCGACGGAGCAATTCTTCCACATCCAAGATGGAGCTAATTTCCCGGCTAACCTCATTGAGCACCAGAAGAGTTTCCGCCTGTGTGCGAACCTGCTGGAACAACCGCGCATTTTCAATGGCGATCGCCAGACGGGCTGCCAGCACAGCAAGGATGTTTTGTTGATCCTTGGTAAAATAATCGAGGTGCCGACTCTGGATATCCAGCACTCCGACGCATTTCCCCCGGAACATCAGCGGCACGGCCAGTTCTGAGCGGACGCTGTCAATCGCGTTAATGTAACGTGGATCCTGAGAGACATCGCTGACCCGGACGGGGTGGCCGGTCCTTGCCGCTGTGCCCGTAATTCCCTGCCCGATGGGGATTTTCAGGTTTTCCGCGAGCCCCGGCGGATAGCCGATGGCAAAACGGTGGGTCAGATGCGTACCGTCAGCGTCCACCATCAAAACGCCGAACAACTCATAGTCGATATGCTTTTTGATGAGGACCGCAGCATGAGCCAGCACCTCATCGAGGTCCAGCGACGCATTGACCTCCTCGCCGATCTTGGCGAGCGTCGCGAGAACTTCCGGGTTGTCTGTAGGGAGACTGGTTTGTGTCTTGGGATCAGTGGCTTCCATGAATGTATCAATTATAGCAGGCGAGTCGCGATGCGCTTAACCTGCTAATCGGACTTGGACTTGGCCCGCGAACCGAACTGGAGCACGCACACATCCGGCAGATTGCGGTAGCGTTCGTCATAGTCCAGGCCGTAACCAACCACAAATTCGTTGGGAATCGGGAAACCGGTATAGTCGGCCCGAACGTCCGCAATACGGCGCTCCACCTTGTCGAGAAGGACGACAACGCGAAGGTGCTTGGGTTTCTTTTCCTCGAAAAAGCGCAACAAATATTTCAAGGTGAGACCGGTGTCAAGAATGTCCTCAACCACGATCACCGTGCGCCCTTCAATGCTGACATCCAAGTCCTTGATCAATTTGACTTCGCCAGTAGAGTCGGTGCCCGACCCGTAGCTCGACACGGAGAGGAAGTCAAACGACACCTCGCCACCCAATTCTCGCGCAAGGTCTGCAAGGAAAAAGACCGAACCCTTCAGCACGCCGATGAGATGAAGAGGCTCGGCCGGAAAATCCCCGCGAATTTCTTCGGCCAGCTGCCTCAATCGCTGTTTCACACGGGCATTGGAAATGAGCACCCGTAGGGACTCCCCGGGACGATGCCCCGGCCGAGCTTTCGTCGACCGCTTCTTCGAATTTGTTGGCACGCGAACCGCTCCTTCCGAGAGTCTATTCCACCCAATCCGCAATGAAAATATTGGTCTCGTGGGGGACTTTTCCGTTGCGATTCGAAGCCCACACGAGCCGCTTTCCATCGGAAGTGAACATGGGAAAACCGTCGAAATCAGGGTGAAAGGTGATGCGTTCCTGCCCGGTGCCGTCCTCGTGGATGACATAAAGATCAAAATCCCTGCCGTTCTGCGGGTCGGCTTGATTCGAGGCAAAGATGATGCGCTTGCCATCAGGCAGCCAATAAGGTGCAAAATTGGCGGCACCGTTGCGGGTCACCTGATGTTTGTTCGATCCGTCGGCATTCATCACCCAAATCTCCAGATTTCCAGGGCGAATCAGGCCTGCGGCAAGCAGGTTCTTGTAATCCTTGATCTGTTCCGGCGTTGTGGGATGCTCAGCGCGATAAACGATCTTCTTTCCGTCGTACGACCAGAACGGGCCGCCGTCGTAGCCGAGTTCGTGGGTCAATTGCTTCACGTTACTGCCGTCGGCGTCCATGGTATAGATGTCCAGGTCGCCATTGCGAGTGGAAGTGAAAACGATGTGCTTGCCGTCGCGGGTTATGGTGGCTTCAGCGTTGTAGCCCTGTGCACTGGTCAACGGATGCAAATCGGAACCATCCGGCCGGGCGGTATAGATCTGATAGGAATCATAGATTGGCCACACGTAGCCACGGGAATAATCCGGCTTCGGAGGGCATTCGGCGCTCGTCGCATGCGTAGAGGAGAACAGAATGCGGTCACCGGCGGGAAAAAAGTAGCTGCAAGTCGTGCGGCCCCTGCCGGTGCTCACCAACTTCGGGACAGGAGGTTTGCCGTCCGGGGTGTCAACGATCAGGGTGTAAATCTGGTCACAGGGGACGTCCGCTCCTTGGTGCTGAAAGATAAGTTGTTTGTCATCGAGGGAAAAGTAGGCTTCGGCATTCTGTCCGCCAAAGGTCAGTTGACGAGCGTTCTTCAGATGTTTGCGCTCTTCCGGAAGTAGCGGCGATACTGTCGTGTCCGTCTGCGCATGCAGGTCCACAAAACGCGGCCCGTAAAGGCACAAGGAAATCAGAACTCCTGCAATCCAAATCCCGCTCCAATTCCCTTTGTTCACGAGGTCCCCTGAAATCTGTGTTTCCCTGGTTTACTGTCTCTGCTTCGCGTTACTTCCTCTGCTCCAGCTTTACGTCAACCTTTAGCTCCTTGCCATCGCGCAGAACTTTCACCGGAACGACATCGCCTATCTTGCTGCGACGCAGAGCGTCGGTAAAATCATAAAGGTTCTTGATCGGCTTGTCGCCAAATTGAATCAGGACGTCCCCTGCTTTCAACCCCGCCTTGGCGGCAGGCGAGCCGGGTTTCACATCTGAGAACTTGACTCCATTTTCCGTCTGGCCAAAGTCGGGAATCGAACCGAAGTACGGGCCGTAGCCACCACCGCCGCCTGTCGAACCGGAATGGGGATTGTTCTCCATGACGGTTTGGAAGACCGGCCGGCCGGGATCGGAAGCCAGCTGAACCGCAACCCGAGCTACGACGTTCAACAAATCCGCAGCCGTGCCCGGGACGATCTTGTCCCAGGTGTCAGAGGGCTTGTGATAATCCGAATGCAGTCCGGAAAAAAAGAACAGTACGGGAATGCGTTTGGTGACGAACGAGGTGTGATCGCTCGAGGTATATCCGCTCTGCGAAATCTCAAACTTCAGAGGCGAATTACCATGAGCCTGCTCCAGAATCTTCTCAAATGTGGAACCTGTGCCGACTCCGCCGATATAGACCTTGTTGTCTTTAATGCGGCCGATCATGTCCATGTTGAGCATGGCAACAGCGTCGTCCAGAGGCTTTGTCGGATTCTGAACCCAAGCGGCGGAGCCGAGTAAACCCAACTCCTCGCCGGCGAATGAGGCGAACAACACCCCCCGCTCGAGTTGCCCCTTGAGCGGAGCGAGGATGCGCGCAACTTCCAATAGCCCTGCGGTTCCTGAAGCATTGTCGTCAGCGCCTGGATGAATTTGGCCAATTTGCGAAGGAGCAAGCGAGTCGAACGTGCCGCGCCCAAGGTGATCGTAGTGAGCACCGATAATGACGTATTCACTGGTCTTCCCTGGGAGATAGGCCAGCACATTATTGACGGTTGCGTGGGTGCTCTCGATATCCACGGCCAGCGTTGCACGCAGGGCATCCGGCAGATTGAATGAGACCGGTTTTCCGCTCGAATTGATCTGCTCTTGCAACTCCTTTAAGGATTTTCCGGTAGGGCCAAACCACGCTTCGGCCACGGCGTTCTTGACCTGGGCAAACAGGATGCCTACGTTCTCCGGACCGCTGACACTTCCAAAGCGTGTCAAGGTGTCTTCTTCCCCTTCGCCCAACTTCCCGTTGACGAGGAGCAGGCCTTTGGCGCCATGGTTGCGAGCATTGATGGCTTTGGTGATGTTCTGGGAATGCGTTGTGAGTCCTTGATTTCCATTCTTGGCGGCGAATCCGCTGGGTTCATAACGGAACACCACCACAATCTTGTCCTTGGTATCCAGGCCCGCGTAATCGTCGTACCCAAATTCCTCGGCAGTCACACCGTAGCCCGCAAAAACAAGAGGGGCCGTGACCAAGCCTGAGCCGGAAAAGCTGAAGGGCACATATTCCTGGCTGAGCTTGAGCGACGCCTTGGCCGCGCCATCCTGAATTACGAAATGATTCTTTCCTTTCAGTTTGGCGCCGGTGGTGACCGTGAACGACTGCAGATATCCCTTCTTGCCCGCGGGCTCCAAGCCCGTGCTTTTATAGCGGTCAGCGAGGAGATGTTCTGCACGCACGAGTCCCTTGGTTCCCTCGCCGCGACCCTCCATCCTCGGTTGCGTCAATATCTTGATGTCGTTCAAGTAGCGCTCGGGATCGGCCGGGACCAGCTGCGTGGAGGTGGTCGTTGCAGTCGCGGCAAGAGCAACGGAAAAAAGCAGGGGTAGCCAAAAAGTACGCCAGATCAGAGCGGTTCTCGTCATTTGCGGCAACTTTCGACTCCTGGTTCTGCTTGAATCTGAGAGTGAATTTTTCCATCCTATGTTCTGCCCTTGAGACTGTCAAATGCGAGTTCTGATGCCGCCTGAAGGAAAGCGAAATGAACACCATCAACCCAAACTTGCCTGAACCGTGGCTGCGCGGAACGCACGCGGAAGTGCCGCCTGTTCCACGGGCCGTGCTGCACGCACTGGAGCTCGCGAAGGAGGACTTGTGGAAGTGGGGCTTCCCGCTTTCCAATGCGCAGCTCAACGAGCGGCTTGACGGGGTCCCGCCGATGGCCTTTCATCTGCGACACATTGCGCGGAGCATCGATCGGCTTCTCACCTATGCTGAAGGCAGAAGTCTCGATGGAGCACAACTACAATTGCTGAAATCGGAGCTCGAACCAAGCGCGGACCACGACCAGTTGTTCGCTGAATTGGCGGCGGCCATCGAACGCGGCAGCGAGCGCGTGCGAGCACTCGGCTCTGCCGAACTCGCTACGCCGCGGACCGTTGGCAAAAGGCAACTGCCCACAACCATTGGCGGGTTGCTGGTCCACGTGGCCGACCATACCCAGAGGCATGTGGGACAAGTCATCACCACGGCGAAGCGGTTGCTTCTGCGCTAAGTACTTTTTGCCTCAACAAGTAACTGGTTATACTTATCCGACATCGACATGGCGCAATTGCTCAAATCGACCTTCCTGATCGTGACCGCACTGTTCCCGATCGTAAACCCTCTCGGGAGCGCACCCCTGTTTCTCTCTCTGACCCACTACTCCTCGGCCACGGAGAGGAAGATGCTATCCAGACGTATCGCGCTGAACAGCGTCGCCTTGATCGTGATCTCTTATTTCATTGGAACCCACATCCTGGCATTTTTTGGGATTTCCCTGCCGGTCGTGCAAGTCGGAGGGGGACTGGTGCTGGCTTCGACCGGCTGGGCAATGCTGAAGCAAAAGGATGATGACAGTACCAGGGCTGATGTGCATCGATCTGTGGGAGAGCAAGACCTCATGACCAAGGCCTTCTACCCCCTCACCCTGCCGCTCACCGTGGGACCTGGTTCAATATCCGTTGCCATTACTCTTGGTGCCAACGAACAGCATGTCGACCATCAGATTATCTTCTCGATGATCGGAGCCGTAATCGGCGCCGTGCTCATCGCTGGAAGCGTCTATCTTTGCTACGCTTTTGCGGACCGGCTGGCGCGGATCCTCGGAGAAACCGGAATGAGCATCATCATGCGCCTATCGTCATTCCTACTGGTATGTATTGGCGTGCAGATCATCTGGAACGGCCTGTCGGCACTTCTAAAATCGGTGCTGCAATACGCGCACTAGTTGATTTCGGTCTATCTCCGACTCACCCCCAGTTTGGCAGTTCTCTCTTGCCGAGCAAAACCTCAGCCGCCCAAGCTCCCAGATACACGGACTGCGCCACGCCGTGGCCGGAATATGCACCCAGGACAACGGCATTGTCGCTGTTCGGATGAGCTTCGAAGACGGGCTTCCAGTTCTCCGCGATACAGATGGGCCCGCCCCAGCGGTGAGTGAACTTAACCTGCTGGAGCGCCGGGTGCAGCGTGTGGACGCGTTTTTCCAGGCTGTCAAACACTCTCATGGTCTCCTCCTCGTTTATATTTAATGTGTGCAACCCGCGCCAGTCCTCAGGGAAAACGAGCCCGCAGCCGAAGATAACCGCATTTCCGAGGAGCCTCCCCCATAAGTACGGAAGGTCGACGGTGTAGAACGGCTTCCGCTCGCCGAGACCAATCTGCTCGAGTACGCTCTCGACCAGAGGCTCGGTCATTACCGCAGTGGTAAAGGCGGGTTGTGCCCTTTCCAGGAGTCCGGTCAGTTCGAGCGCAAATGCATTGGTAGCAAACAATACTTTTTTCGCCCGGAGGGTAGCAACGGCGGTACGCAGTTCGGCCGCGTCGCCAAACTGCACTCCTTCCACCCCCATTCCTTCGAACAGCAGCACACCCAGCCGCTCAGCGGCTGAGGCCAGGCCAGAGACCGTTTTTCCGGGATCGATGGTGCCGCCGGGTACCTCCCTCACCGCGCAGAGATCGCCAGAATCCTTCCAACGCATTGGGGAGTTCGGAAGAGGTTCCGCGCGTCCGAGTTCATAACAGCCCGGCAGGAGCAGATCGGCATTCACCAGGAGTCCACCGAGGATTTTCCGGTAGCCGGCAAGCACATCGCCCAGCCCCGGCAGGTCCCCCACGGCGCTCTCCGCCAATGCGACACCGCCGGTGTAACCGCTCGAGCCCGCTCCAAAGCTGTCTCTCTCGAGCAATGCGACGCTCCGCTGTGGGGCGAGATTTTTGAGCCAGGCAGCACAGGTGAGTCCCGTGAATCCGCCGCCAACCACTGCGAAATCGACGGAATCCGGCAGATGGCATGGAGAGAAGCGAAAATCTACGGACCAAGGTCGACGGCCCCAGTTCTTTACGTTAGCCACTGTTCACCTGGACAACACTTTACACCGGTAGGCTCCCGGGTGGATTTGCTATCCTGTTGCCTGCTTCCGGAGGTAGCACCTGTCATGACCGAAGCCAAGAATCTCCTCGATCGCCGCGCATTCCTGGACAAGTCCGCGGCGCTGCTAGCCGGAGCCACGGCCGTGCGAGCCACCGCGCTGTCTTATGTCCGGATCGCGGGCGCGAACGATCGAATTTCGCTCGGTCACATCGGGAACGGAAGCCGGGGCTCGGACCTGGATGCAATTGCGGCCACGCTTCATAAGGACTACAACATCGAAATGACCGCCGTCTGTGACCTCTGGAAGGTCAATCGCGAAGCGGCCCAAGCCACCAACGCCAAGCACTACGGGCGTACGCCCCGGACCTTCGCCTCCCCAGAAGAACTGCTCGAGCAGAAGGACATCGACGCGGTGCTCATTTCCACGCCGGACCATTCTCACTCGGCACTGCTCGAGCTCACGGCCGAAGCAGGCAAGGACGCCTACGTCGAAAAACCAATGGGAAATGTGTTGCGCGAAGTGAAATCCGCGCGCGACGCCGTGCTGTCCCGCAACCTCATCGTTCAAGTGGGCACACAGCATCGCAGTGAACCCTACCAGAAGCTGGCCTACGACTGCATCCGTAGCGGGGCGCTCGGCGATGTCTCAAAGATCGAGGTGACCTGGAACTATCACGGCCCGCGCTGGCGCGGACGCCCGGAGGTTTCGCAGCTTCGAGAAGCGGACACGGACTGGAAGCGCTGGCTTTTGACAAAGCCACAACGGCCGTTTGATCCGCAGCTTTATTTCGAATTTCGCCTGTATCGCGAATTCTCTGGTGGCATCTCCGACCAGTGGATGAGCCACGCGATTGACCTGATTCACTGGTTTATGGATGAACGCGCGCCCGTTTCCGCAGTGGCCAGCGGCGGAGTCTTCGCCTGGCACGATGGCCGCGAGAATCCCGATACGTTTCAGGCAATTCTCGAATATCCGAAAGGATTCCTGGTCAGCTATTCCACAAGTTTCGGCAACGATTCACCGGGTTTCACCCGCTACATGGGAAAGAAAGCGACGCTTATCAATATCGGAGATGAGGGTAGCCCGCGGTATCAGGTGGTCGAAGAAAAAGGAAATCACGAAGATGACGGCAATATCGATGCGCAGCGCAAATCGCGCTATCTGCGCATGCCGCACGACGCTGGCCTCCCTCCCATGAGCATCGATGACCTTTCTACCGAGCACATGGCCAATTGGTTTGACTGCCTCCGCTCTCGCAAACAGCCACATGCCACCGTTCACGACGGCTTTTCGCATTCCGTGGCCTGCATGATGGCAACGCAAGCTTATTGGTCCGGCAAGAAAGCCTATTGGGACGCTGCGGCAGAACAAATCGTCGACCAGGCTCCCACACAATTATAGAAGAGTGGCCTTCGGGATAAGCCGTGTCCGTCCAAAAGCGGAAAGGCCCGGCCGCAAGTCCCGGCAAGGCCTGTCGCGAACGCTTAATTTTTCATTCTTCAGAACAACGAAGTCGGCCTGCGAGTCCAGACCTTCCCCTTTGACTTGGCAATCTCCTCGACGTCCTTCACATAAGTTCCGGCTTGCGTCAGCACATGGTGCAAGTCGTTACCAATGCTGATAAAGGAGAATCCTTTATCCAGAAATTCGCCCACCCGGGCAGTGCCAAAGAGAAAGAGTCCGAGGATGACGTTGTTCTTACGTGCCGCTGCGACCAGTTTTTCGGTTGCCGCGCCCAACTCCGGCGAGGTGTACATGTGGGGGAACTCATATTTTTCATACAAGCCCATCGACATGCACAGGTCGTTCTGCCCGAGGAAGAGAATATCCACTCCCGGTACCGCGGCAATCTCGTCCATGTTCTTGATGCAATCCGCAGTCTCTACCTGCAGAGCCACAAGGATGTTGCTGTTCGCCGAACCGGCATAACCGAGCAAGCCGTCCTTATTCATGCTGCGCTGGGGGAAGTAGACGGAGCGAGTTCCGGCAGTGGGATATCGCGCACAGCTCACGGCCTGCCGAGCCTCTTCGGCGGTGTTGATGTAA
Organism: Candidatus Acidiferrales bacterium; assembly: GCA_963842585.1. GTDB lineage: Bacteria > Acidobacteriota > Terriglobia > Acidiferrales > UBA7541 > Acidiferrum. Next base: position 882,018 of record CAWJHG010000001.1, on the reverse strand, counting down.
GGAACCAACACGCCGTCCGCGCCGAGATCGAGGGACTGCTGAATTCCTGGGCGGTCGGCGTAACTTCCGACACGAACCAGAGATTTTGCCCCGCCGCTGGACACTCCGCACAACATCGCGGAAAGTTTCTCATAGCCCATGGGGCCGTGCTGGGAGTCGACCAGTAACCAGTCGTATCCGCTGTGAGCCAACTGCTCGGCTACTGTCGGACTATGCGAATTCAGGAAAAGACCCAGCTTCGGGGCTCCCGCACGCAATTGCTTCTTGAATTCCGCGCCACTACTGCTGCCTGCTGCCATAACTCGTGCTCCTTAGGAAATGAGTTCGATAAAGTCCGCGTAAGTGGACTCGAGGAGTGCCACTTCAGGAAATTCCATTGCCCCTTGCGCTAAGAGCGACAGGAAACGTCACATCCATCTACAGATATTTGATGAGGACAACCTCGTTGCGAGTCTCGTTATAGACTAGTTCGTCGACCAGCTGCTGGGTCAGCATCAATCCTAGACCGCCAGGGCGAAGTCCTTTGGCCTCCCTCTCCTGCATGTGCGCCATGGGATTGTCTTGTGGATTATTGATTGCCGCGTGCTTCAGGTCCTCCAGCTTGAAGCCGGGACCCGGATCGTCCAGACGATACATCAGCATGCGCTTGGTCCGGATATAGGAGATGCGCACTTTCTGATTGGGATCGAGATGACCTCCCCACTCGATGGCATTATTCAGAAGCTCACGAAAGGCATAGCCGACCTTCTCTATGACATCCGGAGGCAGGTCCATGTCCATATGCATCAGGAAACTTTGCACCCGGCTCACAACGGAGCGCTCGCAGGGCACCATGAGCTCCACCCACTGCGAGTTGGCCGAAATCACCTCAATGGCGGGCACCGCGGGGCTTGTGGAGAGGGCATTTTCAACACTGGTGAGTATGGTTGTCTCATCGAGCGGTTTTTTCAGGAACTGGTATACCCGGCCGCGCAAGGCGGCCAGCAAAGTATCGGACGTCTGGTCGGAAGTCATCACCACAATTTTAGGGATGTGTTTTTCTTCGTGGAGGTGTCCGAGAAGTCCCAGGCCGGTCATCTTTGGCATCCAGATGTCCAGAAGCAGCAGATCGAATTTTTTCTTGTGAATGGCCCGCAGAGCCGCCATACCGTCGGAAGCGGTAGCCACGTCATAGCCGGCTTTTCTCAGGATGCCGCTGAGCATCTGCCTTGTTGTGGCGTCGTCATCGGTGACCAGGATACTGGACATGTACACGCTCCGGGAAAGTGCCTCGCTCCGACTTCTTGAAGGACCATTCTAAGGTCCTTTTCGTTTCGGACCAGAGGTCCGATGCTTCGTACTGGAGCGTGCCCCGGTCCGGGCGTTGCTCCCCTGCCCCGCGTATCCTCTCAAATTTGCTTCCAATTCCGCAATCTCTTCCTTTAGCTGTTCATATACAGGTGTACTCCGGTGAAAGTCTTTGGCGCGGCCCATTTCTTGCAGCGTCTGGGAATGGTCCCGAGCTGCCTGGGCCCCGAAGATGCTGACAGAGCCTTTCAATGCGTGGGCCAGAGAAGCGAGAGCTTCCCCATCCTGCTGCTGCAACGCTCGTTGGATACCCGCGAAGCGCTTCGGTGTATCGCGAAGGAAGGTGGCGATCATCTTGCGAGCCAGTTTTGCGTCGCCACCCACGCGATCCAATAGATTCTCTGCAGGTGTTTGAACGGACTCGGCTACCGCTGCTTTCTTTTCGACTTGCGGCTTGACTGCGGATGGTCCGAACAACGCATCGAGAGATTCCAGGCGAAATGGTTTGCCAATGACGGAGTCAAATCCCGCGAGCAAAAGCCGATCGCGATCCGAATCCGTGTTGTTGCCCGTCAGCGCAATGACCACCAGCGGACCGTAGATTTTCTTTCGTTCTCGTATGGCCTGGAGGGCTTTGAGGCCGCTCAGCACGGGCATCTGTTCATCCAAGAGAACCGCATCAAACGGCTCGCGGTCCAGTGCGTCGAGAACCTGTTGTCCATTTGCAACGGCGACAACGTAGTGTCCGCTGCGCTCAAGTTGATGAGACGTCAACAGGCGAATTTCGGCTTGGTCGTCAGCAAGAAGAATGCGCATGGGATATTTCTTGATCACCAACGGATCGGTCTTTCGCAGCACCGCTGGCGTTTCCGATTTCCCCTCACTAGCTCCTGGCTGGAGAGCTGCTTTCGGCAGCCGAAACCAGAAGCGCGAGCCCTTCTCCGGCAGCGACATGCATCCGATCGCGCCGCCCCACCGTTCCACCGTCAGCCGGCAAAAGTACAAACCCAATCCGGCTTTGCCGCTGCCTTCCTTCCCCTTTGAAAACAGTGCGAAGATCTGCGCAGGAGAAAGGTCCGCTGGCAGCCCCGGGCCTTCGTCGTCCACCGAGGCTTTGACGAATTCACCGTCTGTTTCAAGCCCAATCCTAACCCTAGAACCGCCGGGGGTATAGCGGAGTGCGTTCTCGAGGAGGTTCGAGAAAATCCTCCCGATCCGGGAAGGCTCCCCACGTACGTGCCATCTGCCGAGCGGATCGATTCCTTCCTCGAGCATCAGCTGCACATTTTGTGCAGCAAAGACCGGAGTGAACGTCTTCAGTGCCGATCTGGCGCAGAAGAGAAGATCAGGGGATTCGACTCTGCTTTCCGATTCCTCGGCGGCTTTCAGGTCCGACGAGAAAACTTGGAGGATGTCGCGAATCATCGACGATTGCTGATCGCTGGCCTTTCTTCCAAGTTCCAGAAGGTCCTTGCTCCGTTCGCTCACGCCTTCCTCTCTCAGGCAATCGAGCGCGACGCTCATGACACTCAGCGGCTGAGAGAGGTCGTGGATAATGCAATGAAGCAGGATTTCCTTTTTTTGAATCTCACGCTGAAGCTTTTCATGGTCCAGAAGCGAATTGCGCGCCGTTTGCAGGAGCTTCGCACGCTCCCGGAATTCTGGTTCCGGACTACGCAGCGCTAGAAAGCGCCTTCCCTCGAGAACGACCGCAATAGCTGCTAAGGGAACTTCCGCGCCCGTGGGCGATTTTTCGGTCCAGGCTTCAGATTGGCAGACCCCGCCGCGGTTTGCAGACCAGAAGGCGTCGGCCTCGAATAAGAAGTTTTCGAGAAAAGGCGATTTTTCCGCGATGCGAATTTCAGCGCACTCCGCCTGCCCGACTCCCCACAGTTCGGTCAGCCACGCCGTGAGAGGGGAAAGCAGGGCAAACTTCCCTTCTCCCCGGTGCTCCAGGAGGACGAATCCGAGCTCGCGGAAAAATTCAGGCAGAGGCACACACATGTTTAGCTCAGCATCTTCCTGGTCAGCAGCGAGAACACTTCCTCAACTCCTTCGCCGGTTTTTGCGCTGCAACGCAGGATCGTCCAGTTCATCGCCGCCATCCGCGCCTCAATCTCTGGATCGAGTTCCCACTCTGCCAGCAGGTCGCTTTTGTTAATGACAAAGACAAAGGGGATGACGCCAACCTCCTCGCGAGCCCTTTGCTCGAGCGCAATGGCCTTTTCAAAGGTAGCGCGACGCGTGCCATCGGCAACCAGAAGATATCCCGAGGCACCTCGGACATAGGACCAGCGCAACTTCTGAAAGTCATCCTCGCCATAGATGTCCCACAGAACGAGAGAGAGTTCCCGGCCGTCCACTTCGAGTACTTTCTTGTCGATTTTCACTCCGACGGTGGTCTGATAGACCTCCGAATAGATGCTCTCGACGAAGCGCCGGACCAGACTGGTTTTGCCCACGGCGAAAGAGCCTAACATGCAGATTTTCTTCTGATTCATGGCTGAGACGAACCGATGACGACGCGGAACGTGGCACTACGGTTATACTGCCGGTTTTCTTCGCTGTCTTCGGGGCGGACGGGAGCATCGGTGCCGACACCTTTTGCGTGCAATCTCGAATCCGGAATCCCCAGCTGCATCAGTTCCCAGACAATGCGATCCGCGCGACGCTGACTGAGGTTTTGGTTGGTCGATTCGGCGCCCGTGGTGTCGCTATGCCCTACTATTTCAAGCCCGGTGGTCCCGTGAAGCGCGACTGGGGCGCTCAAAACCTCCTTCACTTGCGGAAGGAGAGCTCTGAGATTTATCCGCTCCGCCGAACTGAGCGCGGCACTTGCCAAAGGAAACTTGATAACAACGGATTGAACCTTTGACTGGGCTTCATCAAAGGCAATCTGTTCAGGCGTAAATCGTCCTAAATCGAGTGAACGGATGCCGGGAAGGAACAGTCCGCGCGCGCGCAAGTCACTCAGCCACTTGGCGGTGGGTTGCCCCTGCACATGCAAGACCCCATCCCTTACTGAAACCGACACGCCCGCGGGGGGTGACAGGGCCAGAGTAGCGCGCTGCTGCACAAGAAGATCGTCGAGTGCGTAATAGGGAGCCCAGTGAAATTCAGCCCGTTCGGGATCGAGGTGGGCGGCTTCCGCAATTTTCACCGGATCAGCCGCGAGGGGATCCCGCAAACCACGAATGACAAAGCGGCCGTGGTTGCGTTCAAACGAGGTGATGGCCAATCCGGGTTGATTGCCAAGCGTGGCCACGAGATCACTCCACCGGTGGTATTGCCACCATCTCCAGCCAATCCATCCTCCGAGCAATGCCAGCAACACCGCCCCGGCCATCCAAGCATAGCCGTAGCCGCCCTGTCGGGGCGCTTCCCGAAACTTGGCTTCCAGGCAGCGAGCAAGTTCCTTACTGACCTTTTCGAAACCAACCGTGTCACCGTCGAACCGTTCCAGACGGGTGGAATACTCGGCGTGCAGGTTCTCCTGTGTTTCCGCCATGCGCTCGCGCAGAGCGCGAGGTGCGACCCCGCGGATCACGGCGGCCAGGATGGCGTAAGGGCCATCTTCGACCCACACATCCAGGTCCCCGACGTTCATGCGATTCACGCCCTGTCCCTGATCGGTGTGAAAAGAATCGCGAACAAAATCCTGAATGGCAGATAGCATGCCAGAAACCAGGCTGGGATCCTGCATCGCTACGGCTGGCGCGACCGCATGGCCAATGGGCAGCCCGGTCTTTTTGTGAATCAGGAAAACCTGCTCGACACGAAATACCAAGCTGTGCAGAAGCGCCACTTCGGTAAAGGAGCGTCCCGTGCGTACCGCCTCCAAACGCCATTTCAGGCCCTGCCAGGAAAGACTCTGATCCAATATTTGGTTAAACGATTCCAGGAAAGAACGGAGAGTTTCGAGAATCGAACGGCGGATGGCCGGGCCCATGACGGGAAACAAAGCATCCGCCAGCGCCCCAGGATCCTTGCGCACAGATTCCCGCAACGCCGTTTCGATCGTGGGCGCAAGTGCATCGCTCAGCGCGTCACTGCCTCCCTGCTCGCGGCGACGTTGTATTGCTTCGGCGACGACACCGCTGACATCTTCGGTGCGCGATTCCGGATTGTCGATGCGCTCGTGGAGCCGCTCGAGTGCTTCCTTCTCGGGTGCAAGAATGAGCTGGCGTAATTCCTGGTACGCAGCAGAGCCGTTCGGGGAGGAATCCTCTCCGGACTCGTTCTCGGGCCGGCTTTTGGGTATGTCTGCCATGGAAGAGCCAGAACCGGGCACTTCCGGAGATCGTTGTGGGGCGGAGCCCATACAAGAATATCCGGACTATTTCTCCGGAAGCTCCAGTTCGTCCTTCAGCCGCAGGGCAAACTCGTTGAAGAGATCGGCCAGCATAGCGCGATCGGTTTTTTCAGTGCGCAGGGTTTCCGCTTCACTTTCGAGCGCAGTTTCCAGTTCTTCCTTGGATTTCTGGATCTGATTGCCGAGGGCCTTGGATTGATCCAGAATGCGCGAGCGCAGATCACCCTGTGCGCTCTCGAGCGAATCCTCGAGCTGCGACAGTTTCTTCTCGAGTGCCTTCGCGGCATCCCTCGATTCGCGTGTCAACTCTTTGAGGGACTCGGTGCGTTCTGCTTTCTCGTTTTTCAGGCGCTGGCCGAGTGCTTCGATCTCTTCCCGGACATAAGATTCGAGCGAGTCGAATCGCTTCTTGAGGTCCTCACGGAGCGCGTCGCTCGATTTCGTTAAGCGTTCCTCGAGTTTCGCAAAACGCTTCTCGTACTCACGCATGTTTGCGCCAAACAAAATGTCCCGTATTTTGTCGACGTTGGCGCCTTCGCGCAACTCGCCGTTGGCGGCGTTCTTGTCCTCATGGTCGGCTGACATGGCAGTGCGGTCCCCCTTCTTGCGTCGATGCGGCTTCTTGGCCATCCCGGGACAGTACTACGGCGAAAACCAGCTTGGCAACACACTCTTTCGCCGCAGCTCGGAGTTACAAAACCCCTAGGAATACTGGGCCGGATAGCCACCCGGACTATCCGGCCCCCGGAGAGACTGCCTACTTGGTTTCGAGAACCTCCCGGCCATTCAGGGGGTGAATCGGACGGGCATTCTTTGGGTAGAGCTTGGCGAATGCCGCCACCTGGTCGCCCGACAGAGAAACGGAGTTTTTCAGCACATACCAGGTAACCCCTTCCGAACAGGGGGGTGTCGTCAGCGAACCAGTGAAGGTGAAATAGCCCTGATCGGCCGGCAGCAGATCCTTCACGTTGACCGATACGTTGCTGACATCGGTGGCCTTCCCTTTTTCAGTCGGTATGTTCTTCCAAACGGTATCGAGGAAAGCGTTTGCCGCTCCTTTCTTCAGAAGGACGGCAACCACGGCTAGGTGGCCGTTGGCATCGGAATGCACCAGATGGGCTTCCATGTCGTACCCATGGTCATTCACGTGATTCTCACTGGGATGATGAAAGTGAAATTGTTGCAGGGTATAGGTCTTGTCGCCGATGGTAATCGTGCTTCCTGGGGCGTAGTTCACCTGAATGGTATGGCCGTTGTCGATGATGTTCAGTGGAACCGCGTTGTAGTTGAACTTGATCGCCGGGAGCTCCTCCACTTTCGCACCTTTCACATCGACAGGCGATTGTGCGTGCCCGATCGAGCAACTGGCGAATGCAGGGTCGAGCTTCCCCCAATCCTTCGGGCCTTCCTTGCCGTCGTAAGCCCAGTGGGGTGGGTGGGTGTCCTGGGCGCGCGCGTTCACCGAAAGCAACGCCGTGCCGATGGCCAGGGCCGTTAAAGCTCTCTGCCATAACGCTGATGACTTCATTCGATTTCTCCTCACTTGCGGGCGAAGGGGAAATCTTCCGGCCGGTTGAAATCGGGCGCCCCTCGCTGCTACAGCGCCGCAAGAACCGGTTGCAAATCCCGCGAAGAACTCCTCAAGCCTGCGTGTCATTTTTCGAAGATTGAAAATACCTGGGCGATTCGGGCGGTAGCGAGAAAACCAGAACTAGTTAACGACAGGACCGTCCCGTTTGCCAAGTGAATTTCCGTGAACAGGGCCGTCGGGACGAAATACGGCGGAAAAGGCAGTATTGACAAGAGCGTAAAAAGAAAGTAAAAGAAAGAAATCGAAAGCAAGAGAAACAGGGTTCCTCTTGCCTGGCAGAATCCTCGTCTCAGGGGGTGTGGGATGCAATATTCACTTCGCGGTCTTTTTGTGCGCATGAGCACAATTTCTCTCGGTCTCTTCTTCGCTTATCTGCTCCTGGTGACCTCAGTCCCGGCTCAATCGACCTACACCGCACAACTCACCGGCGTGGTCAGCGATTCGAGCGGTGGCGTGATCCCGGGAGCCAAAGTGACGCTGACCGATGAGGCTACGAATATTTCGATGAACACGGTGACGGACAGCCGCGGAATTTATGTGTTCACCGGATTGCGCCCGACGACCTATTCGATCCGGGCAGAGGCGCCGAATCTGGCGTCGCAGGAGCGCAAGGGTGTGGTTCTCGGCGTAAACCAGCAGGCGAGCTTGGATTTCACTTTGTCCCCCGGTTCAGTGGCGGAGAGTGTGACGGTGACTGAGCAGCTGCCGCTGCTCGATACCGGAAACGCCACCCTTGGCACGGATGTGACCAACGACTACATCAAGGAGCTGCCGCTGGTCAATCGCAGCATGTTCGCGCTGGTGTTTATGGCCGCCGGGGTCACCGAAACGACCGGCTCCGGGGTTACCGATAACTATCCGGCGGGAACAAACTTCGTATCCAACGGACAGAGAAATGCGACGGCGGAAGTGAGAATCGACGGGGCACTGACGAGCGCCCCGGAGCAGGGAGAAGGCGCAACCTCAAACGTTTACTACCAGCCGCTAGTCGAGATGGTGCAGGAGTTCAAGGTGGAGAACAACAGCTTCTCCGCGGAATATGGAAACAACGGCGGCACGGTTGTGAACATGGTCCTGAAATCAGGAGGCAATCAATTCCATGGCAGCGGCTGGTGGTTTGGCCAACGCTCGGCCCTGAATGCCAATGATTTCTTTTCGAACGCTTATGGAGATCCGCGACCGCAATACTCCCGGAACCAGGAAGGATTCTCGCTGGGCGGTCCGATTCGCAAAGAAAAAACCTTCTTTTTCGTTGATTTCGAAGATATCCAGCAAACCTCACCCGATATCGTGACCGGCACCGTGCCTACGGCACTGATGCGCCAGGGCAATTTCTCCGAATTGTTGACCGGCGCAAACGCTCAGCAGATTTTCAACCCCTTTAACTGCGTCTTGAATGTTCCGGGCGACGCGACCCAAGGCTGCACCCGCACACCCCTGCAGGGCAATATCGTGCCTCCGGGGATGATCGATCCGGTTGGCCAAGCTATTCTCAATGCGTACCCCCAAGCGAACCTGCCGGGGGACATCAATAACTTCCGCCAGACGGTGGTAGTAAGTTCGCCACAATATCAATTCGACGTGAAAATTGATCACCAGTTTAACGAAAAGCAGCGGATTACGGGGCGCTACAGCCGTCTGTACAACCAATACGTTGCCCCTTTCGTGGTCGGGGATTCGGGGCCGAATGACGGCTTCACTGGAACCACGAATGCGCAGAACGTGGGTCTGGAGTATACCTACTCGCTCACTCCAACAACCATCTGGGTGAGCCGTTTCGGCCTGGACAGGGCGAGCGCACCGGTGCGGCCGAACATGACTCCTTCGACGGCGGAAGCGGTGGGATTCCCTCCCTACCTTGCGGCAACCAATGGCGTGGACCGAATGCCGCAAGTCATGGTAGACGGCTCTGCCAACAACGACTTGTCCATGTATACGCAATGTTGCACGTTTACCAACTTCGCGCACTCCCTGTTTGCCTATTCCTCGTCGCTCTCGCTGGTGCGCGGCCCGCACACCATCAAGTTCGGTTTCGAACAGCGCCAGTTCCTGAACAATTTCTGGCAGCCCAACTGGCCTACAGGGACCTTCTATTTCCCGCAGGGAATCACGGCGGCCTTCCCCGGCGACTCCAATCTGGCAGACGGGAACTCGTTCGCCACCATGATTATGGGCTGGGCCGATCCGAGTAGTTCCATCATCGTTCAGCCTTCCGTGGCCGATAAATCCTGGGAGACAGGTTTTTACGTGCAGGATGACTGGAAGTTGAGCGCGCGGCTTACCGTCAACCTGGGGTTGCGTTATGAGTGGAGCACTCCGTACACGGTTCGCTACAACCACACGCAATTCAGCGATTTCTGGGGCGACACGGGCATTTCTGTGCCTCTGCCGAACGGACTCAATCCCGCCGAGACGACCCTGACAGATCTTAAAGGAACGACATTATTCGTGAATCAGGGCGGCCTGGGACGAAGTGTTCCAACCGACCGCAACAATGTCGCGCCCAGGGTGGGATTCGCCTACTCGCTGAATCCGAACACCGTCGTCCGGGGCGGCGCAGGCGTGTACTACGGCATGAGCCCTGCAACAAACTTTCAGTACGTCGGTACCGCGTTTGGTGCGAGCGCCACTGCTCAGTTCTCGCTCGACAACAACATGACCAGAAACACGTCCGTCACCCTTGCGAATCCTTACCCAAATGGCATACCAGTTCCCCAGGGCGAGAGTGCCGGGCCTCTCGCGCTGTGGGGCTTTGACAACTCCAATAACCTTGGGACCGAAGAGGCGCGAAACGCGGACATCTATCAATGGAACCTCGGAGTTCAGCACCTTTTCCCGTGGGACGTCACGATCGGTATCGACTATTCGGCAAATCGCAGCACGCATCTTCCTTGGGGAGGCTATTCAAGCACCCGCAACCGGAACTTCATTTCTTCCACGCTGCTAGCGCAAATTTCCGCCCAGCAGCATGCCATTGATCCGAACTGCGATGCAGACTCCTGCGTGACGACGTACCTCAACCAGTTGGTCAACAATCCATTTGAGCCGTATTTCGAGCCCGGCTCGCAGCAGATGTTCAATGCACCTTCCTCGCTCTACACCCAGAGCCAGGTTCCACTCTATTACTTGCTGAGACCGTATCCACAGTTCGCTGGCACCTTCCAGGGCTTGCCGAATTTTGGCGCCAACTCCTGGTACAACGCCTTGATGGTGCGTTTTCAAAAGCGGATGAATCACTATTTCAGCATCGAGGGCAACTACACGTTCTCGAAGGCAACCGACGATTCTTCGGTTGGAGCCAACGCCTTTGTCGGCAACCTGAATCTCGGAAATCCGCAGCAGAATGACCGGCCACAAAACGAATATGCACCCAGCGCAAACGATGCCCCGAATCGTTTCGTGCTGGCCGCCATCGTCGATATCCCCGTCGGCCGCGGACTGTGGATCGGCAACGATATGAATCGCATTGTGGATGGCTTCGTGGGGGGATGGTCGATTTCCACGCTGATCACAAAACAGTCGGGCCAGCCTTTGCCAGTTTCCATGGCGGCGGCGCGCCTGCTGGACGGCAACCAGAGGCCAAACGTCGTCTGCCCAGTGCTGTCCAGCGGTTTTAGTTATCATCAAGCGGCTTCCAATTGGCTCAATCAGCAAGCCCAGTTGGCTGCAAATGGGACTTCCACCGTTAATCCTTACTCAACATCGGTGCTCAATCCAAATTGCTTTGGGGATCCCGGCGACCAGAATCCCGGTGATGCGCCCCGCTATTTCTCGCGCATCCGCGCAGACGGGATACACAACATGGATGTGACATTCAGCAAGGAGTTCAAGATCCGTGAACAGATGTCGCTGCAATTGCGCGGCGAGTTCTTCAATTTCACCAACACGCCCAGGTTTGGTTTCCCGAGTTTGGCCTGGGCGCCGGGCCGGCCCGGAGTGGACGCGACTACGTTTGGTCAAGTGACCTACGACGCCAACTCTCCAAGGGTTGGGCAGTTCGGCTTGCGGTTCCAATTCTGAACGGAAAAGTGGCGACTATGCGTCGGCGTGATTTCATGAAAACGGGGGTGCTTGGTGCGGCAGCCGCCTACGTGCCACCTCACAATTTCGATAGATATGATTTTGGCTCCGGTCCGGTGACGGAGAACCGCTTGAATCAGGGCCCCTTTCCTGCCGACTTGTACCCGAGCTGGACGGTGGTCATGGCCCTGACGCCATCGGAAAAAGTGGTTCACAACTACGGCATGGGGCTGGTGACCTATCTATCCGACGAAGTAGGATTACTCCGCACAGGCGGCATCACCCTGGACGCGGCACTCGAACAGCTCGCCCGCTATTCTCTGGGCACCAACCTGTATATTCGGGTCAACTGGAAGGATCTTCAGCAGCGGCCGGGGCGCCTCGATCCGAATGAACTGTGGAAGACTTCTTTTGCTCTCGCGAGGCAGTATGACAAGCGCATCGCCTTCCGCGTCATGATCAGCAACCCGGACATTGAAGGCTTCGCGCTTCCCGACTTTGTCCGTGAAAAAGTGCCGATGGTGAAACTCGGCGAATGGCAAAAACGAGAGCGCGAAGAACCTCGCTGCGACGATCCCTACTTTCAGAGCGCATTTCAAGAATTGATCGGGCTTCTGGCCGCGGAGTACGACGGTCATCCGGACGTCGAATACGTCGACACCTGCATGTACGGCTTCTGGGGGGAAGGACACACCTGGCCGCTCGAGCGGAACCCCTATCCTGACTACAGTACGGCAGAGAACACTTTCCTGAAGATGTTCCGCACGCAGACCAGCCATTGGAAAAAAACTCCTCTGGTGACCAACACGCAGCCGGACTTCAGCAAAGTAGGCAACTCGGAACTCGTCGACCAGACCATTCGGCGCGGGGAATGGCTCAGAACCGACACAATCTTCATCGAAAACGAGCAAATCGAAGCCCTGAGTAACAGGCCTCCCTGGACTGCCGCCTCTGTAGAGGTCGGAACGTCAGACGGGTCAGCCGGGAGTTTGCATCTGGATGAAGGGGTTACCTACACCGACAACGTGATTTCTCATGCGCGAGACGTCGGCGCATGCTATTTCTCGCTCTGGAATTGGCACAGAATTTCCGCGGCGGGTTTGCAGCGCTATTACCAGGTCTATCCCGATGCGTGGAATTCTCTGGCGAGATCGATCGGCTATCGCGTGCGTCCTTCCTGGGTGTGGACCTATGAAGAGCGCGGTGAAGCGGGCTTGATCGTCGGTCTAGCGAATGATGGCGTTGCAGGAGTGCCCGGGGCGCTGCGCATCAGCGTGATCTCACAAACCGGCCAGGAACTTACCGCAGGGTTCCTTGACCCAGGCTATCCCTTGCCAGGACGCGTTCGCCAGGCGCTTCTGCCCTTGCCGAAGGGAACTTCTTGGCAGGGTCTGCGGCTCAAGGCGGAAATAGAGGTCAAAATGCAGCGACATCCCGTGCGCTGGGCCTGTCACCAGGGACTGAATGAGGATGGCAGTCTGACCCTGCGGCCCACGGCAGGGCTGAATGTTTCCGATGAAACGGGAGGTCTCGGACGATGAGGCTTCCCGCTCTTCTTGCTGGTCTGCTGCTTGGAGTCGGCCCCCTGGCGGTCCTGGCCGGACCGGAACAGAGTCAGAACTGGACGAATTACGTCCGCATCGGGGGATACGGCCTGCAAGCCGGGAACGCAAGTGCGATTGTGCGAGACGCCGAGAGTTCGGGCGTTTTCGGCATTGAGGTCGACAATGACATTCCCGGACGTTACGAAAGTTTCCTCGAGCCCAGCGCCAAACTGAAAGCTATTTCTGCTGTCGCCCAGGCCGCCCATCGTGCCGGCAACAAGGCCTTCATCTACATCGCCGGGACCGAGTGCATTACGGCGAACGCCGACAAATCTGCCCATTCCGTGATGAAAGATCATCCCGAATGGCTACAGAGAAAAATTACCGGCGAGCCCGCCGTTTTCAACTCCGGCGCCGCGTTCTGGATCCGCCCGGGCGACGAAGATGTGTGGATCAGCCCGTATGCCGGAGCATGGCGCAAGATCTACATGCAGCACGTCCGCGAGATTGCAGCAACAGGCATTGACGGCATCTACGTGGACATCCCCTATTGGATGACCCACTTCGACGGCTGGGAAGATTCGTGGGCGAGTTTTGATGACGCCACCGTAGATGCGTTTCGTCAGAAAACGGGCCTGAATGCCAGGCAGGATCTGAAGCTTGGGGATTTCCAGGATGAACATTTCCGCAGGTGGATCGACTTTCGCATTGATACTCTGACCGATTTCCTGAGCGAAATTCGGGCCAATGCCCGAAGCGTGAATCCCGGCATTATGGTCATTCCGGAAATTTACCCAGGCATCGAGCAGGAAGCAACGCGAGTGGGCGCCGATGTGTATGAAATGTATGCGGTGACCGACGCGATCGCCCACGAATACGAATTCGGTTCCGGCGAACATATGGCTGCTTCGCGCACGCAACTGGATTGGTTTCTGTACCAGGCCGGGATGCTTACCTTCCGGGCTTTCGCCGAAGGCAAAGCCACATGGATTTTGAACTACTCGTGGGATGGAGATAAAGGCGTGAATCCGCGGGACGCCATGTTGAACCTGGCCATGTCCGAGGTTGTGGCGGGAGCGAATTTCTGGGACGCGCCCGGTCACGAGATGGCCGGCAGCAATGATCCGGCAACGCGCAAGCAGATCTTCGAGTGGATCGCCAGAAACGAGAAAACCCTGTATCTGCCTCGAGTCCCCATGCATCCCGTTGGCGTCTATTTTTCCCCGAAGAGCCGCGACTATGCCCCCGCGGAGTTTCTCTCCAGCTATCGAGGAATGCTCGTTGCCCTTCTCCAAGCGCACCAGGAATTTCAGGTGGTCACCCCAAGAACGCTCGGCCAGTTCCGGGGACAAACCTTGGTGCTGCCGAATGTGAGCGTGTTGAGCAAAGCCGAGAAAGCGGCATTGAGTAGCTACGCAGAGCAGGGCGGCCAGCTCGTCGCATTGGGGATGGTTGCCGAGGGTACGCCGTCCTTGCATCTGTCGGTCCTGCCGGCAGATCCCGCTCGCGCTTATTATCAGGCTCTCGAGAAGGACTTCCTGGCCGCCAGTTCGAAGCCGCCAACCGACTTGTTGCATGCGATTTCCGCAAATCGAGAGATAGAAGTTGAGGCGCCAGCAACAGTGGCAGCGAACTTCGGCATGGTGAACGGCAGACCGCATCTTTTCCTGGCCAATTTTGGCGGACTGGTCCCGAGCAAGGTGGGAGTCCCGGCACCTGCCAATGGAATTCGGGTGAGGATAACTGCAGAGAGTGGTAAGACCCTGACCTTCCTTCCCTTTCTTGGTGAGCCCCAGGTTCTGCACGGCGAAACGAAGGGCAAGCAAGTGGAATTTGTTCTGCCACCGGTAGAACGCGGCGCGGTTGTTTGGGTCGGAGGAACGAACTGAATGGCCCTGCAAGTGAAAAATGCTAGGAAGAAAGGCTCGCGGGCTGTCGCCGATCTTTGTCAGCTTCTTCAGGCAAACCGGCGGGGAAAAGCCGTGGGCATCTATTCCATCTGTTCGGCAAGCCGCTACGTCCTTGAAGCGGGCATGCAGCAAGCCAATCGGGATGGGAACTTATTGCTCGTCGAATCTACCTCCAATCAGGTGAATCAATTCGGGGGCTACACGGGACAGACTCCCTCCGATTTTGTGAAGTTCGTTCACCGGGCTGCTTCTGCCATGCACTTCCCGGCTGAGCGCATCGTCCTCGGGGGTGACCATCTCGGCCCGCATGTCTGGCGCAAGGAGTCATCGGGCGTGGCCATGAAGAAGGCCTGCGAAATGGTGGCTGCCTATGTGCGCGCCGGCTTCACAAAGCTCCATCTGGATGCGAGCATGCCTTGTTCGGATGATGTGGCAGAGCCAGATCGTCCGCTCCCCGACGAAATCGTCAGTGCACGCGCTGCCGAGCTATGCCAGGCGGCCGAAGCGGCGCTCGGGCAACTTCCCGGGGACTCCGCAGCTCCCGTCTATGTCATCGGGACAGAGGTGCCTGTTCCGGGCGGCGAGCAATCCGGGGCAGGGGCGCCTGCAGTAACGGGCACCAAAGACGTGGCCAGAACCTTGCGCGTTGCAGAAAAGGCATTTCGCGAGCGCGGTCTCGATTCCGCCTGGGGGCGCGTGATTGCGGTAGTCGTCCAGCCAGGCGTGGAGTTCGGGAACGATGTCGTTTTCCCCTATGACCCGCAGAAGGCACGGCCGCTTTCCCGCTTTCTCCGTGCCGCGTGGAGCGGTGTGTATGAGGCGCACTCGACGGACTATCAGTCCTCGGGTGACTTGCGCCAGATGGTCAAAGACCATTTCGCCATTCTCAAGGTTGGTCCGTGGCTGACTTTTGCATTCCGCGAAGCCGTCTTTGCCTTGAGCGCCATCGAGCAGGAGTGGTTGTCCTGGAGTAGAAACGTTTCTCTGTCCGGCTTGCCGGAAGAGATTGAAAGAGCAATGACGGGCAATCCGGAGCACTGGAAGAGCTACTATCGCGGGGATGAGCGCTCGTTGCGGATTGCCAGAAAATACAGCTACAGCGACCGGATACGTTACTACTGGCCGCAACCGGCGGTTGCATCCTCGCTGCAGCGATTAATCGACAACCTCACCGCCCATCCTCCTCCCTCTTCCCTGCTGAGTCAGTACCTGCCGCGACAGGCGGAAGCGGTGCGGACCGGGATGCTTCCGAACGACCCGAAGGCACTGATCCGTCACCACATTCTTGAAGTGATCGACCATTACGCGTTTGCCTGCGGGATGCGAAAATGAGAAAGACGCGAGACTGCGAGCCAAGATGCTGAGTGAAGAACGACGCAGGGCGATTCTGGAACTGCTTCAGGAGGATGGCCGGTTGTTGGTACGGGACCTTGCAAAACGCTATCACACTTCTCTTATCACCATTCGAAAGGACCTGGAGTTTCTCCATCACCAGGGACATCTGGAGCGAACCCATGGTGGCGCACTGCCAGTAAAAAGTGGCGCACTGATCGACAGCTCACTGCAGGAAAAAGAGCGGCTGCATCGCCATGAAAAAACACGGATCGCCGCGGCAGCGGGCAGAATGGTCGGTAACGGCCAGGTGATCATTCTTGATTCCGGAACCACGACTACCGCGATCGCCCGAAGCTGCCGCCAATTGAAAAACCTGACGATTATTACCAACGCCATCAATATCGCGGCCGAACTCGCAGATTCTCCAGTTGAGGTAATCCTGACCGGGGGCGTACTGAGAAAAAACTCCTTTTCTCTTGTGGGTCCGCTGGCAGAAGAATCCCTCCGCAAACTTAGTGCCGATCTTCTTTTTCTCGCAGTGGACGGTTTCGACGTGCAGTATGGTCTGACAACTCCCAATATTCTCGAGGCACGCGTGAATCGGGCCATGGCCGAAGCGGCCCGGCGGACAGTGGTGGTCTGCGATGCCAGCAAGTTCGGGCGTCGCAGCCTTTCGCTGATTCTGCCGACTTCGGCGGTTCACGAGACCATCTCGGATAAAGGCATTCCAAAGCGCGATCTGAAGGCATTACGGGAAGCAAATATCGAAGTCACGCTGGTTTAAAGATTGAATAACTTCTTGACTCAGGAACGACACCGATGACCATCCATGACCGACAACACGCACAATCACACACTTGGAGCGAAGTCCTCTCACAAGGCTCTGTCTGGCAATCCGTGATCCATGAACTGTCCGAAAGCCGTGTGATCGAGACAATTCTGCACGAAAGCCAGGACAGGCGCGAATGGGTTTTCATCGGCTGTGGAACCAGCTTCTACCTGGCGGAGGCGGCTGCAATTTCCTGGACAATACTGACCGGGCAGCCGGCCAGAGCCGTCCCGGCTTCGGAAGTCTTGCTGTACCCGGGGCTGCTGCGGGCGGCCGGACAGCAACTCCAGGCGGTTGTCATTTCGCGTTCGGGCCGTACATCGGAAGCCGTCAGGGCTGCGGCGGTCTTAAGACAAGATCTGGAAATCCCTACAATTGGGATCACCTGTGCGCAAAGCTCCGAGTTAGAGCAGGCCTGCGACCGTTCCATCGTACTGCGGGCTGCCGATGAGCAGAGCACGGTGATGACCCGTTCGTTCACCAGCATGCTACTGGGCTTGCAGGTTTTAGCGGCCCGCCGGGCGCGGAATGCGGCATTTCCGACCGCCCTGCGCGCTATGGCAGAAGCGTTTGCGCCCCGCATACGCGTTCTCGCTGATCAAATGGAGTCCTTTGTTCGCCGGCATACGTTTGCTGACTATGTTTTCCTCGGGCAGGGACCATTTCACGGCATTGCCCGGGAAGCCGCATTGAAAGTTATGGAAATGTCTTGTTCCTACAGCCAATTTTTCCACGCCTTGGAGTTCCGCCACGGCCCGAAAGCTATCGTCAGCCCGGCAACGTGCTTGACTTTTTTCCTGAGTGATACAGCGCAAGCAGCGGAGGCAGAGGTTCTTTCAGAAATGAAAGACCTAGGTGGGGTGACACTCGCCGTTTGCAATCACGCCACCGCGGACGTCCGTCGTTCTTCGGATTTGGTAGTGGAACTGGACGTCCAGGGAGGCGAACTGGCCCTACTTGCGCCCGGCATCGTCCCCTGCCAGCTACTCGGTTACTTCACGGGTTTGCAAAAAGGCCTGAATCCCGACCAGCCTAAGAACCTTAGTCGCGTTGTGATTCTGGACTGAAGAAAGAGGCGAGCCCGTGGCTACCTTTGATGTGAGCGTAATCGGGGAACTTAACCTGGATCTGATCCTCTATGGCCTTCCTCCGGAACTGGTCTTGGAGCGAGAACATCTGGCCAAGGACCTTAGCATTACACTTGGAAGTTCTTCCGCGATTTTTGCGCACAATCTCGCCAGCCTGGGGAACAGGGTCGGTTTCAGTTCGGCCATCGGCAGTGACCCATTCGGGGAAATTTGCCTGAAGAAGCTCGGCGAAAGCGGCGTGGATCTCTCACGCGTTCGCCGGATGAACGGCAAGACCACCGGCTTGACAGTGATCTTGCCGCAGCGTAAACAGCGATACATCCTGACCTATCCAGGCACGATGTTCGAAATGAGTGAAAGGGAGCTCGATCTGGCTTACGTTTTTAGCGCCAAACACCTGCATGTTTCTTCCTATTTCTTGCAAAAGGGACTGCGCGCCTCGCTCATTGATATCTTCCGCAAGGCAAAAGAGGCCGGCATTACCACTTCCCTGGACACCAACGATGATCCGGAGGACCGTTGGTCCTCTGATATTCAGCTGCTCCTGCGGTACACAGATATCCTGCTTCCGAACGAGCGCGAAGCCTGCAAGCTGGCGCAAGCGGATACCGTCGAGCGCGCTGCGGAAGTGCTCTCGCAAAAGGTCCCCGTCCTGGTGATCAAGCGCGGATCACAGGGAGCACTGGCCCGTGTTGCCAAGGAGAAATTCACGGGATTCCCGCCCATGGTCGATGTCGCCGACCATGTGGGCGCGGGAGACAGTTTCGACGCAGGGTTCATCCATCAGTTCATCCGCGGCGCAAAAGTCGAGGAATGCCTGAAATTTGGCAATATCGTGGGATCCCTGTCGGTAACCCGTCCGGGTGGAACCGAAGCTTTTCGCGACGCACAGCACCGCGAAGCATTTCTCCGTAGCCATGCGACTGGCAGGAATGCGCAAACACCTTCAAGGAACTGAAGCAAGACCGGCTGCGTTTTACTGCTCAGGTACTGCTTCGAGAAGCAGGTTGTTGGTAAACTCCGCCTGCAACTTAGCGGTGGGCCCGGTCACCACGCCGTAGTCCCGGTGATGGACGTAATCCGTAACGCGATAGGTCTTGGCAGCCAGCCCACGTAATTCCACTTCTCCAGTCCAGCGCTCCGCCCCGGCTTGGTCTTTTTTTGCGGCCTGCGCAGGCGTCGGCGCATAAAATGCGAAGTACATGTGCCCGTCTTTCTCAATTGCGTAAGCTTCCGGAACATCGAAGCCGTAAACATACAGGTTGAGGAAATTTCCTTTGGACAGCATCTTCTCGTTATAGAGGCCAATCCACTGCTTCCAATGGGCTTCCTTATCCGGGGTTAGTTCGACATTCTTGAATTTCGGACCATAGTCGGGCCACGTGAATTTCGTTCCCAAAACGCCACCAGTTCCCAATGTGGATGCAAAGTCGCTGCCGACGTCCTGTTCGTTATCGGTGTTGGCTCCGGAAATGCGGGTGAGCTCGACATGATCGCCATAGACCGCGGCTCGCGGGCCGAGCAACGCCTTGTACATTTTGATCCTGCGCCGTACCTGAATGGAGCCTACCGGATCGGCAGTGACCGCCTGGTCCATGTAACGGAACCAGGCCAGACTCGGCGGTGTTCCGCAGGGGCAACTTTGTGTGACGCTGTCCGGCTTGATCGCTCGGGTGGTCTCAAAGATTGTCTTATACACTTCGCCCATCGCGTAAACGGAATCATAGGGTGATTTGTGATGGTGCGCCGGGTTGTAGCAGGGCGGAGGGGCGTATATATTGTCGAGTTTGCTGCCGTCAAATCCCCAATCACGGATGAATCTTTCCGTGAGGTGCTTGTAGTAGTCCTGCACTTCGGGTAAAGCGGGGCAGAGTGTTGCAAGATTGCGCGCCATGCGCGCCGGCTTTCCTTGCTGATCGAGCACCAGCCACTCCGGATGCTTCCTCACCACATCGGAGGTAACGAACTTGCGCCCTCCGTAGCCGAACTTGCCATCTTCTACTGCCAACGGAAGCCACCAGAGCTGGACCTTGATTCCTTGCTCGTGAAACTTCTTGACCATATCCTCTATTGCGGATCCGGCAAATGCGGGTGGACGCGGCTGCCAATCGCCATAATTATTGAACCAGCCGTCGTCCAAAGTAGCCCAATGGATGCCCAGTTCCTTTAACTTGGGAATGGTATCGAGCATCTGTTTTGGCGTGACCCCGAATTCATAACCCCAGCCGCACCAGGCCACTGCGTAGTTCTCGTCATTGTTCGAAGGCCTGCTCAATCCTTCTTTTTCGATGGCGTCCGACCACATCTTCAAGGGCTCATAAAAATCGCCGGAATAGACCGCCAGAAACGTTCGAGGAGTGGAATAAATCTCCCCGGGTTTCAGAACGGTCTGTGCGGGAATGCTGACACCGGCTTCGACATGGCCATCCGCCGCAGTGCGCACCGGAACCGAAAGCACCAGCGGCAGAGTTTCGATATGGCCAATCGCCT
Source organism: Candidatus Acidiferrales bacterium (assembly GCA_963842585.1). Taxonomy (GTDB): domain Bacteria; phylum Acidobacteriota; class Terriglobia; order Acidiferrales; family UBA7541; genus Acidiferrum. Next base: position 861,612 of record CAWJHG010000001.1, on the reverse strand, counting down.
CACCTACTGTCCGCGACCAGAATGCCACAACAGGAATTCCGCCTCCGACGTGCCCGAGATCATCTTTTACGGCGACCGGCGCACCAAAAGGATTTTCCTGGGAGAACTTCGCCGGAACCGGAAAAATTTCATCCTTTCCCCAACTCAGGCTCGAGCCTTCAAATGTCCAAAGGGGGCCGGCGGCGCCGCCGTTTGTCGGCACTGTAGCCATCGAGTGTTGTTGCAGAACGACGCTTTCGAGCAGGACGTCCTTCCGGCCGCCATTGCGAAGCCTGATCGAGAGCAGCGCGAGATTGGGAAAGGAGTCATAGACTTCCAGGGTCAAGGTCTCTTCAAGGTCAGTCCCGGGAATTTTTCCGGTCACATCCACCTGTTTGCCGAGAGCTCCGAGCTTGCCCGTGACATCCTTCACGCCTGCTTTTTCCGTCTCCAGGACAACGCCCGGGTACTCTCTTTTCGACAGGGTCACTTTCTGGCCAGCCGCGTTAGAGCTGGATTCCAAGGTGAGGCGCGCTCCATCCCTCCGGAGCGCGCCCTCGAGAGAGCCGGACGGGGAGAGATTGAACTCCGCCGTAGGCGTACGCAGGATCACGCCGCTTGGCGAGGTCGTAACCTCCACGACGGATTTTGCCACCGTAGTCTGACTCGGAAGAATCGGAGCTGTTTTGTCCTGGCATCCTTCGAAAGAGAGTAGACAAACCGCCAGAATAGCCAGACCGGCTAGCAAGATCGCTCCCGAGCCCTTTGTCGGTAGTTTGGGTGATTTCTCTCGAATTCTCTGGCTGTGGGTCGTGGGCATCTCAGTCCAGTCCTTGGGGCAGCGGGCGGAGTTGGGCACCCGGCGGAACTGCCCCTAAGCCGAGGTAAACATCGGCAAGATGTGAGTGTACTCAGAAGCGAAAGAAAAAGAAACAATTAGAATGAAAGCGAAACAGGAGCGTTATGGCACCGGAAGCGCTTCGAGGTTGAGCACTTCAAAGGGCCGCAGGTGAAAGGTATGCACCTTTCCGGCCACCAGGGCAACTGGCTTCAGCGCTTGGTCTTTTTTCCACGGGGAACGGGCCGTGAATTTCTTCGCCGCACCCTCCGGTAGCTCGAATGCTTTTCCGACGTCGAGCGCACAGCTCTTCGGCTTATCGCTCGGGTTCCGCAAAGTGAGAATTCCTTTTTCCGCCGACCATGCGGCCCACCCATAGACTTCGAGTTTTCCCGGATCGCCGCCGATCCAGTGGGTATCCGCCAAAGTCACGGCATTTTGTCGAGACCAGTTGGCCGATTCCGCCAGAACGTCCCAGTCTTCTTCCGACAAGAGTGCGTGGGTGATGTACATCTCCTGCAGCTGCGTGCCGGTGCCGAAATAATCGTGAACCTCGTGAAGGAAGGCGTGTTGCGGATCGTCACCGAGGTGTTCTGCCTGCCGCGCATAAATAATTCCGTGCAACATCAGGGAATTCAGCGGAAACAGAGGCCCCTGTTTCACGACCCCGGCATAGGTGTCTGCGTCGCGATAGGTGATCCATTTCTCGCGCCACGGCCCCACCCCAGTGAAATTGTCATCGTCGCCCCCTCGCCAGATGGAATCGGCGTAGAGCAGCCAGAAAGGAGATGGGTACGTGCCCGTCGTAAGGTTCACAAAGATATCCGGCTTCAGTACACGCCACTTTTCTATCAGGCTGATGGCCGCATGAAAATCACTGTCAAATTCACTCCCCGGGAACACACTGTTTACGTTCCCGGTTCCATCGATCTTGAACTGGTTAATTCCATATTGACGGATGAAATCCAGGGTGACCGCTTCAAAGCGCGCGAAATATTTCGGGCCGGAAAGTGCGAAGCCCCCTTCATTCATCTCAAAACCCTGTTTTTTTCCATATTGCATCCGCTCTTCCTTGGCTTTGTCATATCCACCCCAGGGGGAGAGCCAGATGCCGGGGGCGGCTCCGTACCGGGCAGCCGCGGTTTTCAACGGAGTGAACCCATCCGGGAACCCGGAGTCGAAGCTCCAGAGAGAACGAGGATCGTCCCAACCATCATCAAAAAGGAAGGAGTCGAGCTTTACGTTGCGCTTGACGTTCAGCTCCTCCCCAAATGCATGGATGACATCGAGCGCCGCTGTCTGGTCATACCGCTGGCCGTAACCTATGTCGTACCAGGAGTTGTAATGCAGAAACGGTCGGTAGGGGTGCGCTCGCTCCCTCTCCACGTAATTCAGGAATCCCCGACGCATCTGCCCGGGTGCGGATACGCCGATGACGGAGGAATAGGTCAAGCTCTGGCCGGTCTTGAGCGGAAGCTCCCTCTTGATGGAGCATCGAACTCGGTCGTTTTCCGCGACACATTGCGAGAGCGGATGCTCAAAACCGAGGAACAGGTTTCCAGCGGTGACAGGAGAACCCTTAACCGTTCCCGACACCCTCGCAGCAGGGAGTGTGAAGTCGAATAGCTGCACCTCTTCGATCGCCGTATCTTGCCGGGCGGAGAACGAGATCTGTTGCCGAATATAATTGTCGCCATCCCGCAAGATGGCAGTCCAGGTCACCACGAAAGGGGAGGATAGATCCGCGAACCTCACAACAACCCGTTTGCCTGCAAGGCGTTCTTCCTGCGAGGAAGCCTGCGGACTAGCAGTAAGTTCTTCGATGAACGGTGCATCCGAGATGCGCATCGAGGCAGATGACAGACGCCGGCCATCCGCCAGCACCACCGCGAAAGCATTCTCCGGTAACGTGACAGGTCGAGCCAGCGGGGATCCGGCAAGACTGAGGCCACGGAGATTTCCCCCCGACGTCGACCAGGAAGCGGAGAGCACTCCGTTTTTCAGACTGATCACATCGTTTTGGACGTTCACGTCCGGACTTCCGGGGCGCACGTCGTAGAGATATCCCTGCTGTGCGGCCACAAGGAATGAACAACAGCAAACCAGGAGATATGATGCGGCGACATGGTAACTTCGAATCATCTTCATGGGAACTCCGTTATCGCGGGCCTGCCAGAACCTCGATCGCCGACTGAAGATCCGTGCGATTTCACTACTTGGGCTCGCTTATCTGTGCGGTGACAATAAAGTGATTGTAATAGATGCGCCCCATAAAAAACGCGCTATTTGTTAGTATGATCTTCCGTCGTTTCAAAAGGGAGTGAACATGAGCGACCCGTCGTCGAACAAAGATCCCTTCGTGGCTATGGTAACGGCACGCGCGGAGGTCGATCTTCGATTAAGCGACTTCCATCCCCGGTCCATGCTCATGGCCCCGGAACATGAAATTCGCAAACCCAAATTCCCGGTGATCGATTATCACAATCACCTGGATGCACAGGAACCCGCGGAAGTGCTGCGAATCATGGACGAATGCGGCATCGAACGGATTGTCAACATCACAATGCACACCGGCCAGACCGCCTTAGAAATGATCCGCAAGTTTCACACCGCGGCCCCCGACCGGTTTGCGACTTATGGGTGGATGGACTGGAGCGATGCGCAATCCACCGGCTTCTTTGGGCGGGCGGTCAGCCGCCTGGAGCAGCTGATCGAGCACGGCGCTTGTGGGCTGAAAATCTGGAAAGACCTGGGAACCAAAGTCCGCGACGCAAGCGGAGGGTTACTGCGCATTGATGATGAGCGGCTCGATCCGCTCTATGAAAAAGCGGCCGAGCTTGGCGTGCCAATCATGTATCACATCGCAGACCCTGACGCGTTTTTCCTTCCTATTGATGCCTCGAACGAACGGTACGAAGAATTAGCAGCCCATCCGGAGTGGAGTTATTATGGCTCGCACTACGGGAAACTCGAATTACTCGCGCAGCGCGACCTGGTCATCGCTCGCCACCCGGAAACTACATTCGTGGGTGCGCATGTTGCGGAGCATCCGGAAGACCTTGCTTATGTAAGCAGCTTGCTGGATAAAAATCCCAATCTGCACGTGGACATAGGGGCCAGGTGCGCAGAACTGGGACGACAACCCTACACGGCCCGCGAATTTTTCCTGAAGTTCGCCGACCGCATACTCTTTGGAACGGATTTGATCCCTGAGGTCGACATGTACCGGCTGCACTACCGCTTCCTCGAGACGCGCGACGAATATTTTGAATACCCCTCTCACGCTTCCAGGCAAGGCCGCTGGAACATCTACGGGCTGTTCCTACCGGATGATGTGCTGCGCAGGGTGTACCGCGACAACGCAATCAGACTGCTCCCGAAGCGCTAGCGGGTTGTCGAAAGAACCGCAACTCCATAGACTGGCAAGGTGAACGATTTCTTCGGCCCTCCCTCGAGCACGTCGTCCATCACGACAGGCAGTTTGATCGTCTGGGGATCCTTCGTGAAATTAATCACCACATACACGACACTGTGCTGGCCGTAACGCGGTGCGACTTCCACTCCAGCAGGCACAGCCCCAAACGCAGGCTTCACACCACTAGTCGCGGTCATCCATTTCGCAGCCTCCGCCATGGTTTTGGGATCCAACCACGCACCGATATAAGTGATTCTGCCTTTCCCGACCTGGCGTGAAATCGCCGCAGGCTGCCCGTCCAGCCAACCATTGCTCTTTCCATAGCGCATCAGCACTTCCGTGCCGCTGTCTTTCGCGCTCAGCAGTTCCGCCCACAGCGGGCAGTCGCCCGTTCCCCATCTGCCTTCTATCGGAATGGGTTGCGTCAGGGCGTAATACTGCTCGACGCGGCCCCCCAGGAGATTCGCAAGCGGTCCGGGCTGGCGCTCCGGTTCGAGCGTGTTGTCATCATCTTTCATCGCGGAACGTTGCCCGAGGACCAAGTGGCCGCCGCCCTGCACGTAGGCGATGAGGTTCTTCGCCGCAGCGTCAGAGAGCACATTGAGACCCGGCGCGACGACCAACTTGTACTGATCCAGTGGTGCGGTAGGCGCTATGATGTCCACCGATTGCGCAATCGCGCGGAGTGGCCCGTAGTAGCTCACAATTTCATCCTGGGGGTCATATTTGTTGTTGTGCTTCTGCCACTGGATGGCCCAGCGACTGTCATAGGAATGCAGGATCGCGACTTCGGAATTTACGGAAGTACTCGCGAGCACCGGGCCCGCTTTCGCGAACTCCCTGCCAACCTGTGCGACCTCCGCATAGAGTGGGACTGGTTGGCCATCGGGGCCAACCAGTGTGCCGTGGTACTGCTCCTGTCCATTGAAGGCGCTTCGCCATTGCCAATAGCTAACGGCATCCGCTCCGTGCCCCACGTCGTGCCAAGCCATGGCGCGCACCTCTCCCTTATCCAGCGAATTGTTAATGTCCGCCCAGTTGACGGAACCGGGTTGCGTTTCGATCACCCAGAAGTTCTTGTGCTTGAAACCACGGGTCAGGTCGTGGGTGGCGCCATTCCTGACGGGATCGAGGTGCCCTTCGCCAACGTAGTCGTCCCAGGCGGCCAAATCCAGATCCTGCTCGACGGTGTAATGGTCAAAACCGTCAAACCATCCCATGGTGTTCGTGGTGATGAACTGGCGAGGTTCGCACTGAGCCCGTATCACTTCGAGCTGGTTCTTTTGATAGCTGCGCCATGTGTCGCTGACAAAACGCATCCAGCTGAGCAGCAGGCCGGGATTGCCGTATCCCACCTGGATCGGAATCTGGTCCCACGCCGTGTAGGTCTCGCTCCAATAGGCAGTCGTCCAACGGGTGTTCAAGTTGTCCAGCGTGCCGTAACGCGCCTTGAGCCATTGTTGAAATTGCCCTTTGGTTTCCGGGTCGAAGGAGACTTCTGCATATTCGTTATCAATCTGCCAACCGAGTACATAAGGGTTGTGCCCAAAGCGTTTGGCCAACTGATCCGCAATTTTCCGGGCCATCTCGCGGTATTTCGGATTTGCCCAATTGAATTGTTGCCGGTTGCCATGCTGCGACCGGCGCCCATCCTCGTAGACGCGTAACGTTTCGGGGTATTTCTGGGTCAACCACGCCGGGGGCGCAGCGGTTGGGGTACCGATCACGGTGTAGATATCGTGTTTGGCAGCTGCCGCGACCGCGCGATCGAGCCATTCGAGATCGTATTGGCCCTCATCCGGCTCCATCTTGCTCCAGGCAAACTCCCCAACACGCACCATGCGAATTCCCGCACGCTGCATCAACGCCAGATCGCTTTCCCATTGCGACTCCGGCCATTGCTCCGGGTACCACGCGGTTCCCAACAAAACGGCAGGCGGCTTTGCGACTGGCGCCTGCGCGCTGCTAGCTCCTGGAAACCCGGTCATGAACAGCAGCAGAAAGGACGCGACCCAACATATTCGGCGTTTGGAATTGAATTTAGGCATAAACAAATCTCCGAGAAATTGCTCCGTGGATTTTGAACCTCTGATGATAACTCTGATCACCCTCGAGCGGGTCGAGTCCTCCGACTATTCTTATGCTGCGACCTCGTCTAACACCCGCGGCGGCAGTGGAATTTATCGGAGGGCATGCTATAGTCTGGCGCCTCATCTCTTTTTCCAGGGAACATGGATGGAACTCCAGCAGGTCGACACGTCGCTTTACAATCCTGATCTCGCTCCGATCCCTCAGGAGAAGCGGTCCTGGGGAACTTATAATTACGCCTCGCTCTGGGTTGCCATGAGCGTTTGCATTCCAACCTACATGCTCGCTTCCGGCCTGATCGCGGGCGGCATGAGCTGGCTGCAAGCCATCTTCACTATCCTGCTGGGTAACCTGATCGTTTTGATCCCCATGCTGTTAAATGCGCACGCAGGCACGCGCTACGGAATCCCCTTTCCAGTCTTCGTCCGAGCCTCGTTCGGTGTCCGCGGAGCGAATATCCCTGCGGTCCTGCGCGCGCTAGTTGCTTGCGGCTGGTTTGGCATTCAGGCCTGGATCGGTGGCCAGGCTATCTACTCAATGCTGCGCATTGCGTGGCCCGTTGCGGCAAGTATCCCCGGGAGCAACTGGATCTGTTTTTTTCTGTTCTGGGCAATCAACATGTACGTGATCTGGCGCGGTATTGAAACCATCAAGTTCCTCGAAGGAATTGGTGCGCCCTTCATGCTCGTCGTGGGCCTTCTCCTCCTCCTTTGGATCACCCGCAAGGCGGGCGGCTTGGGCCCGGTCCTGCACACTCCCAGCAAGTTTCAAAGCCCTTCACAATTTTTCCACTTTTTCATCCCCGCACTTACAGGCATGGTCGGTTTCTGGGCGACCGTGGCACTGAACATTCCGGACTTCACCCGCTACGCAAAATCGCAGCGCGCCCAGATGGTCGGCCAGGCTCTGGGCCTGCCAACGGCGATGACTTTGTATTCTTTTATCGGTGTTGCGGTCACCTCCGCTTCGGCCGTAATTTTTGGAGAAGCGATCTGGGATCCGGTTCTCCTCATCGGAAAATTCAACCAGCCGTTGATCGCCCTCATTGCGCTTATCGCCCTTCTTGTTGCCACGTTGAATACCAACGTTGCCGCCAACGTGGTATCCCCTTCCAATGACTTTTCGAATCTGAGCCCGGGCCTCATCTCCTTCCGCACGGGGGGCCTTATTACGGGCTTCGTAGGAATCCTGATGATGCCTTGGAAACTTCTCAGTACTTTCAGCTCCTATATTTTTGGCTGGCTTGTCGGCTGCTCGGCGTTTCTTGGCCCCATTGCTGGCATTATGATTTGCGATTACTACCTGGTGCGCCGGCGTAAGCTCTGTGTGGAGGATTTATATCGTCGTCGTGGCGCATACGAATATCGTTACGGTTTCAATCCGAGGGCTATTGCCGCTCTCGTGGCTGGTGTTGCGTTCGCGCTCATCGGCCTTGCCGTACCGCTCTTTCGATGGGTCTATGATTACGCGTGGTTTGTCGGCTTTCTCCTTTCAGGCGGCATCTATTTTCTGTTGATGTACGGTCAGGACCCGGTAGCGAACTGAGTCTGCGAAAGCAGAATGCCTATTGAAAGAAGTTGTATTCGCTTTTAACCTTCCTTCATCCCGGGCGTTGTACCGCATCTGGGGCGAAGACCAGGAGGGCGGATTGACGTACACCCAGCAAACCGCGGCAGACCACAGTGCCCTTGGCGAACTTCTGCCACCGCTGACACACCATGAGGCCACTGTTGAGGCCGCGCGATGTCTGATGTGCTACGACGCGCCCTGCACGCACGCCTGCCCAACCCACATCGACATTCCCAAATTCATCAAGAAAATTGCCACTACCAATCTGCGCGGTTCGGCTCGCACCATCCTCGAATCTAACCTGCTGGGCGCCACCTGCGCACGAGTCTGCCCGGTTCAGGAATTGTGTGAAGGCGCCTGCGTCCTTGGAGCAGAGCATAAGCCCATCAGTATCGGCCGGTTGCAGCGTTATGCGATGGATTTTGCTTTTGAAAAAGGGGGGGATCTGTTCCGGCCGGTCCAGCCCACCGGCAAGCAAGTAGCGGTCGTTGGCGCTGGCCCCGCGGGTCTTTCCTGCGCGGGGGAACTTGCCAAGCGCGGCCATGCTGTCACGCTCTTAGAAAAGCGCGACTTGGCGGGCGGCCTTTCCACCTTCGGCATTATCGGTCTTCGTGAACCGATGGAGGTCGCGCTTGCCGAAGTCAATATGCTTAAAAAGCTCGGAATCAAGATCGAGACGGGCAAGGAATTGGGCACAAATGTCACATTGACCGAGCTGCAGGCGGACTTTGCTGCCGTTTTCCTGAGCGTCGGCCTGGGCAACACCACGGCATTGGACATTCATGGCGAAGAGTACATTCTGGATGGCCTGGAATATATCGAGCAGAGCAAATTGGACGAGAGCAAACTTGTCGTGGGCCGCAACGTCATCGTGATTGGCGCCGGCAACACCGCGATAGATTGCGCCACAATCGCCCGGCGTCTGGGGGCAAACCAGGTCACCATAGTTTATCGCCGTTCGGAAAAGGAAATGACCTCCTACGCCCACGAATATGACTTCATCAAGCGTGAGGGCGTGAACTTCTCTTTTTTGACCCAACCCGTGCGCGTGCACGTGGAAAACGGAAGAGTGAAGGCGCTCGATTGTTTGCGCATGAGCTTAGGGGAGACCGACGCCTCCGGACGCCCGACGCCGCGGCCGGTTTTTGGGTCGGATTTTGTCCTTCCAACCGACCAAATTGTTAAGGCCATCGGCCAGGAGAAACCGTCGCTGGCTTCCTTGCTGAAACTCAAGACCGAACGTGGCTTCATTCAGGTAACCCGCGAATTTGAAACCAGCCTGCCTGGCGTTTACGCAGGTGGAGATTGTATTCGCGCGCGCGGCGCGGCCTCCACCGTCATGGCTGTCCAGGACGGGAAACTCGCGGCGCGTTCGATTCATGAAAGGCTGGCCGCACATGGCTGATCTGCGCATCAACTTCGCCGGCATTAGCGCGCCGAATCCGTTCTGGCTGGCCTCCGCCCCGCCCAGTAATTCGGGACGGCAGGTCCATCGTGCATTTGAAGCAGGTTGGGGTGGAGCGGTATGGAAGACCATCGGCGCGCCGGTCCTGAATGTCTCCAATCGCTATGGTGCATGGCACTCCGGAAGTCAAAAAATGCTGGCCATCAATAACGTCGAGCTGATCTCCGACCGACCGCTCGAAGTGAACCTTCGGGAGATTTCAGAAGTGAAGCGCGCCTGGCCCGACCGGGCCGTCATTGTGTCCGCCATGGTTGAGTCCAAGCCTGAAATTTGGCATGACATCATCCGCCGGATTCAGGATACCGGCGCCGACGGTATCGAACTGAACTACGGCTGCCCGCATGGCATGAGCGAACGGGGGATGGGCAGCGCCGTAGGCCAGGTGCCTGAGTATTGCGAGCAGATCACGCGTTGGGTTATGGAAGTAGCTAAAATCCCCGTAATCGTAAAACTCACCCCCAATATTTCCGATATCGTGATGCCTGCCCGTGCGGCGGTGGCTGCGGGTGCAAACGCGGTCTCGCTCATCAATACGATCAATTCCATCATTGGAGTTGATCTCGACACGCTCGAAATCACTCCGAATATCGGCGGCAAGGGCGGTCACGGCGGCTACGCGGGGCCTGCAGTGAAACCCATCGCGTTGAACATGTTAGCGGCACTCGGAAGAGACTCCGTCATTCGAGGTGCTCAGCTGCCCATCTCCGGAATGGGGGGAATCTCCACTTGGCGCGACGCAGCGGAATTCCTGCTTCTCGGCGCCAGCAGCTTGCAGGTCTGCACCGCTGTCATGCACTACGGTTTCCGCATCGTTGAGGATCTCACGGACGGGCTATCTAATTGGATGGACGAGAAGGGTTTCGCGACCATTCCCGACGTAGTGGCCCAGAGCCTCGGTCGCGTCAGTGACTTCAATAATTTTGACTTGTCGTTCCGCGCCGTCGCGCGCATTGACCAACAGAAATGCATCCGTTGCAATCTGTGCTATGTGGCCTGTAACGACACGGCCCATCAGTGTATCGACTTGATCGCAAAAGACGGCCGGGTCGTCGAACCGCTCTCCTACGAGGTCCAATCGAATGGCAAGGAAGATGCTGTCAACACGCGGCCCAGTGTCCACGTTCGCGAAGAAGATTGTGTCGGGTGCCGCCTCTGCTATAACGTGTGTCCTGTGGAAGCATGTATCCGCATGGTCGAAGAGCCTTCCGGGCGACCCTCTGTGACTTGGAAGGAAATCACCGACTCCCAGCGTGAGGTTACCGAAGACTGGGAGAAGATGAAAAAATATCGCGAAAAGATGGGCATCCACATTCACTAAGAGGCGATTGCAGTTCGGGAGTCACGAATGTCTTTGCTGATTCGAAATGGCGAGATTGTCACTGCCGACTCGCGCGGCAGGGCGGACATCTATATCGAGAGTGAGACCATCACCCGCATCGGCAAGGGTCTTGAGGCGCCTGCGAACGCTGAGATCATCGACGCGACCGACAAACTGGTTTTCCCCGGTTTCATCGATCCCCACGTCCACATCTTTCTTCCCTTCATGGCCACGTTTGCCAAGGACACGCATGACACCGCCAGCGTCGCCGCGCTGATTGGCGGAACGACGACCTATCTCGAAATGTGCTGTCCGAACCGTAACGATGATGCCCTGGAAGGCTATCAACTCTGGAAGTCCAAAGCCGATGGCAAGAGCGCCTGCGATTACGCTTTTCACATGTCGGTGACGAAATTCGCGAAAGAGACCGAATCGCAATTGAAGCAGATCGTCGCCGATGGGACGGCTTCCTTCAAAATCTTCCTGGCATACAAGAATTTCTTTGGCGTCGATGATGGGGAGATGTATCAGACGCTGGAACTGGCCAAGCGCCTTGGCGTCATTGTCACCGCGCACTGCGAGAACGCAGAACTCGTTGCGCGTTTGCAGCAGAGTCTGCTTCGACAGGGCAAGACGGGCCCGGAGTGGCATGAACCGAGCCGCCCGGAATCCGTCGAGGCTGAAGGCACCGGCCGGTTTGCAACGTTTCTTGAAAATACCGGCGCAAGCGGATACATCGTCCACCTCTCCTGCGAAAAAGCGCTCGAGGTAGCACTGGGAGCGAAATCGCGGGGGGTGCGACTTTCCATTGAATCTGTGCTGCCCCATTTTCTTCTCGACAACTCATATGCTGAGCGCCCTGGCGTGGAGGGTATGAAGCACGTAATGTCGCCGCCGTTGCGCGCAAAACACAATCAGAAGGTGCTGTGGAATGCTCTGTCGCTCGGAGCGATCGATACTGTTGGCACGGACCATTGCCCGTTCGATTTGGAGCAAAAGCTGCTGGGCAAAGATTCCTTCGTCAATATTCCCAACGGCATTCCGGGAATCGAGGATCGGGTCAACCTCCTTTATACCCACGGAGTAAAACGCGGCCGTTTGAGCCTTGATCGGTTCGTCGATGCTGCGAGCACCCGCGCGGCCAAGCTTTTTGGCCTGTTTCCCCGCAAAGGCACGATCGCCGTGGGGAGCGATGCGGACTTGGTTATCTTCGACACCAAATATACTGGAACGATTTCAGTGAAAACACAGAAAACCAATAACGATTACAACGGCTTCGAAGGCATGGAGATTGAGGGGCGCCCCTCCGTTGTAACCGTGCGCGGAAAAATCCAAGCGCGCGATGGCGAATTTGTCGGAGAGCGTGGTCGCGGCAGATTGCTCAAGCGCGAACCCACTCATTTCTAAGCGAGATACTATGAGCCTTGTTCCTAAACGTGCAGTTGCCGATCTGAAGGAGCTGCGCAGCCTGACAGCGGATGAGAACGGGGCACAGCGCGTTGCCTGGACCGACACCTGGCTGAAGGCTCGTGACTGGTTCACCACGAAGCTCGAGACCCTCCCAGTGGAACATCACTACGATGCCGCGGGCAACCACTGGATCACGTTGCAGGGCGTATCAGACAAATGCCTGCTGATCGGTGGCCATCTTGACTCCGTCCCCAACGGAGGATGGCTAGACGGCGCGCTCAATGTACTTGCCGGACTCGAAGTTCTCCGTCGGATCTCGACAGAGTTTGCAGGCCGGCCTCCGGTCACCGTGCGCTTGGTGGATTGGGCCGATGAAGAGGGTGCGCGCTTTGGCCGGAGTTTGCTGGGTTCCTCCGCGTTTGCCGGCACCCATTCGATCGAAGCCGACCGCGTCCGAACGGATCGCGAAGGAGTGAAATTGGAGGACGCGCTGCGCCGGTGTGGAATTGAAATCGATAAATTTCCGGACGCCAGGAAGGAACAGCGGAACGCAGCCGCCTATCTTGAATTACACATTGAGCAGGGGCCGGTGCTGGAACATTTGGGCTTGCCCCTTGGTGTGGTCCTTGGGACTAAAGGCGTGGAACGGCACATCGTCACATTTCACGGGCAGGAAGCTCACTCTGGTTCGACGCCCATGAACGCGCGCCGTGACGCGTTGGCCGCTGCCGCAAAGCTCGCGCTCGAAATCCGCTCCATTGCAAGAAGACACGAGGACGCAGTCTGCACCATGGGTAGCGTGAAGACCTTCCCAGGAATCGTCACGGCGGTCGTTGGGCGGTGCGAGGTCACTCTGGACCAGCGTGACCTGGACGTCCGGGTTCTTTCCCAGATGTATGCGGAAGCGCGGGACGCCAGCCGTCGCTTCGCAACCGAGGAACGATGCACCGTCGACTGGTCGCGATTATGGAGCATCGAGCCTATTCCCTTTCATCCCCAACTGCTCGATCTTTGCGAACAATCAGCCCGCGAAATCTCCGGCACTGCGCATCGCATGCCCTCCGGTCCGCTGCACGACGCCGCGGAGGTTTCCCGCGCCGGCATCCCCACAGTGATGATGTTCGTGCAATCCCTTAACGGCATCAGCCATAATAAGATTGAAGACACCAAAGAAGAGCATCTCGAAATGTCCGTCGCGGCGCTCGATCGGTTGGCGTCGAAGACTATGGACTGGATACAGAAGCAGCGCTAGAACTTTCTAGGTTTTCAAGGAAGGATACCCGCTTATGGATTCGAATTCCCGCAAAGTCGTCGAAGAGAACCGCGAGTACACCATGTTCTCCTGGTCGGTGCAGGGGACCTCGGCCCCGGTTCAACTGAAGCGCGGCCAAGGTGTGTGGTTCTGGGATGGGGAGGACAACCGTTGGCTGGATTTCAGCTCCCAGCTCATCAATTTGAATGTGGGCCATCAGCATCCGAAAATGCTCGAGGCCATCAAGAAGCAGGTGGATGAACTGTGCTTCGCAGGGCCGAGCTTCGCGACCGAACCCCGCGGACTGCTCGGCAAGAAGCTTGCCGAAGTCACCGGACTGGCCAAATCGTTTTTCACTCTCGGCGGTGCAGAAGCAAATGAAAATGCCATGAAAATGGCGAAACTCTTTACTGGCCGCGAAAAGATCATCACCCGCTACCGTTCCTATCACGGCGCAACCATGGGTTCGATGACCGCCTCCGGGGATCCCCGGCGCTGGCCTGTCGAACCGGGAATACCCGGAATTGTACGCGTCTTCGATCCCTACTGTTACCGCTGCCCGTTCGGCCAAAAAGTGGAAACCTGCCACCGCGAATGCGTTTCCCACATTGAAGAAGTGATCCAGATGGAGGGACCGCACACGATCGCCGCGGTTCTCACCGAAGGCATTACCGGATCGAACGGCTTACTGGTCCCGCCCGACGACTACTATCCGAAACTCCGTGCACTCTGCGATAAGTACGGCATCCTGATGATTGACGACGAAGTCATGAGCGGATTCGGACGCACCGGGAAATGGTTGGCGACTCAGCACTACGGCATCCGTCCAGATCTCGTGACTTGCGCCAAGGGCCTGACGAGCGGCTATCTTCCTCTGGGCGCCGTAATCGTCTCCGATGCGATTGCCCGGTATTTTGAAACCAACATGCTCTGGGGCGGACTCACCTACAGCGGCCACCCGGTCTGCTGTGCCGCCGCAGTCGCAAATCTGGATCTTTACGAAGAAGAACATATCTTTGACAACGTCGAACGCCAGGGACGCTACCTTGCCTCTCGCCTTGAAACGATGAAACAGAAGTATCGCTGCGTTGGAGATGTTCGCTACAAGGGGCTGTTCAGCGTGCTCGAACTGGTGAAGGACAAGACCACACGCGAACCATTGGCACCCTTCAACGGCTCCAGCCAAGAAATGGGCAAACTCGCCGGCCACCTGAAAAGCAAACACCTCTATGCTTTTAGCCGTTTCAATATGTTGTGGGTTTGCCCGCCGCTTATCATCGACGAGGAAGCGCTCCGACTGGGACTGGACATCATCGAGGAGGGTCTGGCTCTGGTGGATCGGGCGCTGTTCCCTGCTTCCGCTCGGCAACCTGCAGAGGCTCTTTCTCGGAAGTAGGTCAACTAGCTGGTGGTTGCGGGCCGCCGAGGACCCGCTTTTTCCTTGAGAGACCATCTAAGGAATCGGCTGTCGCATACCTCGCAGCGGAACGGACGCACGAGTATTGCCGCGAGCAATACCGATTCCACTATTCCACGCGGCCTGGAACGGTGGGTCATTTGCCCCTGACAATTTGGACATCTGATTTGCATCAAGCCTCCTGGGATGCCCGGCTAGGAATCCTGCTGTGCCGGGCGGCCGTAGAGGTTTCTGGGGGCTTTCGGAGTGCGGGCGGTCTTGTAGGAGTCCAGTTCCGCGGTGGTAATGACGAACTCAGTTTCTTCCGGGTGGTTCTCGTGCGCCGCCAGTTCTGCTTGCAGTCTTTGAGCGCATATTCCCGGCGCGTCCTGATAGCTGGCGCGGTGGGACACAAAAGCCTCGTTCGCAATGTTCAGAGTGAATTCACGGTCTTCCCCCGCTCCGCGAACGTTGAAGGTGTACTCGCGCGAAAGGGCCTTCGCCTGAAAGCCCACATACTGAACGATGACCGGGGTACTCACTTGGCTCCGGGTACGAACACGCGGGAAGCAACGGTGGGCGCGGCCTGGACCGCTTTGACGCGCTTTGCGCGTCGGCGCTTCGGGGGCGTTCCTTCCGCTGGCTCCACAACCATAAGGCTGGTGACGAATTTCTTGATCCCGTGCGCGTCGAAATCAATGGTTGTGCGGTCCTGTCCGCATTCGGTGATGACACCGCATCCGTATTGAAAATGCTTGATGTACTGCCCCGCCAAAAGGTTCGCCAAAATTTCCTCCTGACCGAAAAAACGCGGCGTCTCTCGTCCAACAGATTCTCAAGACGCCGGCACACGTACAAATGCGAAAACTATCCGCAAATTCTGAGGCAAATTACCGGCCCGAATTAATACCGCCGGTTGTTTCCGCCGCCGGAACGTCCGCCGCCGTAACCGCCGCGTCCGCCCGAACGATCTCCGCCGCCACCGCGTGATTCCTGCGGCCGCGCTTCATTCACCTGCAACTGGCGTCCGTCCACTTCCATCCCATTGAATTCACCGATGGCTTTCGTGGCATCGTCTCCCGAACCCAGTTCCACGAAGCCAAAACCACGCGAACGCCCCGTTTCCCGGTCCGTAATGATCCGGGCGGAGGACACCTGATAGCCCTTGGTCACGAACAGTTGCTGCAGACTTTCATCCGTCATTCCAAATGCGAGATTACCTACATACAGTTTTGTCATTGCGTTTTCCTTTTCCTGGCTCTTCCATCACGCTCAAGAGATCCAAGCCCTGCTCACTTCTTTTCATCCACCGCTCAACCAACCGATACTCCGTAAACCTCCTGGAGCCCGGTGGCTTTCACGGCGAAACCTTGTGCCCGCCCTGAATGTGCCGGCGGCTAGCGGAAATACTCAGAAAGGCCAGTCCTACAAATCGCTTCAAATCCACAACGGAGATCTCAAGGGAATTGAACTTCCTGCCCCGTAGTTCCAGCAAAACCCTGCTTACCGCGCTTCGCAACGCACCGGGATAAGCGCGACCCACAACTCGTGCCTTGTGTTCGCCCGCAAACCGAACGAAACTCCAGTTGGCCTCGTTGATCTTCTTTTTGAGCGTGTACCCGTCGAGATTCTTAACCATTCGCCAGCCAGGCAAATAGGCTTCACTTTCATAAGTGAAATTCGGCGGCAACACCGCCCCTTCTCTTATGAGAATCATCCCCGTTTCGCTTGTTTTCGGCATCTGACTCGTCACGACCGACCCCGGTTTCCCCTATCCTGACAACTAGAAGTTCCTTGCATAGGCGCTCTTGCCATTCGCTAGCGCCACAGCGATCGTCAGTAGCGCGGCACAACCAACTGCCGCGAACACCGCCAGAATGGTTCCGGCACGCCCCGTAGCACCGAGGGCAACCGAAAGGAACCCACCTCCGAGCGCTCCGCCCACTCCCGCGGCCAAGTCCATCGACGGTCCATATCCATTCCCTTCGAAACTCCTGCCGGCAACCCACCCGGCAAGTAATCCGACGAAGATCCAGAGCAGGACTTGCATACTTTCTCCTCTGCCGGGAACTCGAGAGGTAATGAAGGAAGGTCTCGGCAGCCACCCTCATGGAGGAATCGTCGTCGTCGAGCCTCACTCGAGGACCTCGTCCGGCGTTGCGTCAAAGACTCAGAAGGAAGCGGCAGCCGCCATTTTGTGGAACGTGGAGTTCGCAACCATGTAGGTGTTAATGCGCAGCGGGCCGTCCGTCAAACCAGCGAGCAGGCTGGTAACATTTGCAAAAGCGTTTTGGTCGTATTTTTCGGCGTCTGCGCTATTTTCCCAGAAACTATAGGCATAAACTTCTTTGCCGCTTTGCGAGATGAGGGTTAGTTCGTCTAGAAAACCTTGCTGCTTTCGGAGGAGAGGTATGATCTGCTCTTCCACGGTGCGGATGAATTCTCCGGAGGAATCCACCTTTAATCGTAACGACACTTTGCGAACGAACATGAGGCTCTCCTTCAGTCCATGAGCAAGGTAAGAGTTCAGGAACCCTTCGGGGGTTTCCAGACCTGAAGGCAGCCTTGGATCACACTACAACTGTGCCTTACTTTACACTAATTGTCAAGTATTCGAAATTCCGTTAAGATTGGCTTTACCATTACAGTTAATTCAGCGGAGGAGCCCGTGGACGTCTGCTTCGTAATTCAACAGCGGCTGAAGGAATTGGGACTGGAGCAGCGCGACCTGGCCGCTGCCGCCCAGGTGACGGAGTCCTACATCTCCCAACTACTCACGCGAAAGAAGACTCCGCCGGCCGCCGACCGAACCGATCTCTACGACAAGATGAACGCATTCCTGAAGCTGCCCAAGGGCCAGCTTTCCGCCCTGGTCCGGGCCCAGCGGCGCGAGGAACTGAAGAAAAAACTCTCCGATTCCCCCGCTCCACTGTTTCAGGAAGTTCGCGACCTAATTTTGCGAAAGTGCGCACCGGGAAAGCAGCCGCTGGTGCGCGACATTTTTGAAAAGCAGGCCTTTGGCGAACTGGAGAGACTGGTCACGCAAAAGCTGCTGGACGTGACCAAGAGCACCATTCGGACGGAACTGAAGAAGGAAAGCTGGCTGCGGAGCCTCGCCAAGTTGCAGCACCGCGTTTACGAGGACACGCGGGCCATGACTCTGGAGTTCCTGAATACGGACATGTTCGACCTCTCGATGCAGCATTGCTCCGCCTTTCTCGAACCGGTTATTAAGTCCTGGGACATTGATCTGAAAACCTTTGGAATAGAAATCATCCTGAACAAGGGAATGGCCGCTCGAGCGGTCCGCAAATTCGAATATGTCGAAACCGGCGCTGCCGTAAGCTCCGAACCAACCCCGGGTTTCAAGGAGTTCTTGCGTACTGCGGCATTGAGCGCAGATGCGAGCAAGGAAGAACTCGACTTCCTAGAGAGCCTCCGCTTCAAGCAGCGTCGCCCGAGCCCACTCTACTTCTACCGGGAACTTCAGAGTTTGCGGGATGCCCTGCACTTTCCGGAGGATTCTTCCTCGGGCATGCAGAACCGCAACTTTCATGGCAGCGACAGTCCGGCTCAGGTCCAGTCCAGAAAAAGGACCATCCGCCCGTGGGTCAGAAATACATCACAGGATCTCGCCAAGACGAATCGATCTTAGGTTCCGGGAAAACTCTTGTGCGTGCCTTTGGGGAGTGCCGCGGCTTCTCGACCGGCGCTCGCGGGTTTCCCTCACTCCCTTGTTTGAACGTGCATTTCTCCCTGGGATGTGCTATTCTCTTTTTGCGCTTAATACCGCGGCTGTGTTGTGCGGTCCCTCTAAGAAGTTATCTGAGAATACCCGCCCTACGTTACCCTCCGTTCGTTTTCAGCGTAATTTAAAACAATTCTGGCGGTTTTCGCCGAAGTGCCCGCTCGAAGTTCCGAGTGTGCCCTATCGGTGTGGCGGCCAGTAAGAAAGCAAAATGCAAAATTTTTCAGAACTACCGATTTCTCAATACCTGAAGGACCGCCTGTTGGCGTCTCGCTTCTCTGTACCGACACCCGTTCAAGCTGCGGCCATTCCGCCGGCACTTGAAGGCAAGGATGTGCTCGCTACCGCGCAAACTGGTACCGGCAAGACCCTGGCATTCCTTATCCCGGTGATCGAAAGACTCCTCAAGGAGCATAAGCCTGGCGTTGCGGCGCTGGTGCTGGTTCCCACGCGGGAACTCGCCATGCAGGTCCTCGAGCAGTACAATGTGCTCCGCGGCAAGCAACTTACGCCTGCAGCTCTTGTGGTCGGCGGGCTCGCCGAGCATCAACAATTGAAAGCAATCCGAAATGGCGCCAACGTGATTGTCGCCACTCCGGGTCGCCTGGAGGACTACCTCGACCGCAAGTTGGTTCATTTCACCAATCTTCAGGTTCTCGTTCTTGACGAAGCCGATCGCATGTTGGACATGGGATTTCTTCCTGCCATCCGCAGAATTGTGGGGGTATTGCCAAAAGACCGCCAGACCATGTGCTTCTCCGCAACGATGGAAGGGGATATGGCCCGGCTGGTGAAGGAGTACACCAGGACTCCCGTGCGCATCACGCTCGGTTCAACCCTCAAACCGGCAGAAAACGTCCGCCTCCAGGCTTTTGAAGTCACTGTCGACGGCAAGCTCGATCTGCTCCGGCAATTGCTCGGCAAGGAAACCGGCCGATGCCTAGTCTTTTCTCGCACCAAACGCGGCACGGAACGCATTGCCAAGGGCCTGAACCGCGAGGGCATTGCCGCCTCCACGATTCATGGAGATCGTTCTCAGTCACAACGTACCGCCGCACTGACCGGCTTTCAGCAAGGTCGCTTCCGCGTGCTAGTAGCGACGGACCTGGCTGCCCGCGGCATCCACGTGCAGGAAATTGCCCATGTCATCAACTACGATTTGCCTGAAGTGGCAGAGAACTTCATCCACCGCGTTGGCCGCACCGGCCGCGCGGGCAAGCATGGAGTGGCCTCATCTCTTTATCTCCGAGAGCAGAGATCGGAGCTCTTCCAACTGGAGCGCACGCTGGGCATCCGCATCGAGCGGATGTCCCTGAACGGCCAATCCACTGAAAACAGAGCGAGCGTTCCGGACAATGCTCCGCGAACACAATCCACACAGCGTCCGACGATGGTCGCGCTTCCCGGCGAAGTCCTGCAAGTCCAGATGTAGGACAGAACTTCGTTCCGTTCTGGACGGGGTCCCAGAGAAGATCTGGACCCTCTCCTCGAATGGAGACAGGGAAGGAAAACGCAGGGAACATCCGTGGCAACACAGACAAATGGTGTATACTGACGAAGTTAACTTTCCAGCACTGCAAATACTGCAGCACTCGAGGGCATCGGGACAACCGGAGTCCTGTCTACATAAAGCAGCGTAACTCACCATCCGCTGCAATCCACGCATACTCTTCATCATTCGCCACGCACCACGATTGTGTCTCTGCCAAGTGAAGCTCTGGTCTCCGATGAGACCCTCCGAGCTCCGGCAGTGGGTAAAGGGAGAAACCGTTGACACAGGATGTTCAGGAAAAACTCGATCAAGTCCGCACGCTGGTCAAGCTCGGGAAGGAACAGGGTTATCTTCTTCAGGATCAAGTGAACGACCTGCTTGCGATCGAAGATCACTCACCCGAAGAGATCGACGGTGTCTTCACCACGTTTGAAAGTGAAGGCATTGAGATATACGAAGACGCATCCGACGCCAAAGCGGCCAGAACTACCGTTGAGGTCATCGAGACAGCCGAGGTTTTGCCGCATTTTGAGCCAGCACGAATCGAAGAACCGGAGCCCGACCAACCGGCTCCTTTTCAGGAAAAGACCAGCGACCCGGTTCGTGTCTATCTCCGCGAAATGGGAGTTGTCCCTCTTCTGACCCGGGAGAGCGAAGTGGTCATTGCCAAGCGCCTGGAGCGAGGAAACCTCCGGGTCATGAAAGCGGTGGCCCGTTCGCCGCTGGTCATCAAGGAATTAACCGCAATCGGCGCGGAGCTTCGCGCTGGAACCCGATCCATCAAGGAAATTGTCCGGCTCGATGAGGAGGAACTCACCAGCGAAAAAATGGAAGCCAAATCTCGTCAGACCCTGCGAATTATAGGCGAGATCGAGAAGCTCCACGCCGTGGCCCTCAAGAAGCTGGCGAAATTTGAGGATACCGCGATGTCCAACAAGCGGGCCTATGTGCGGGCCAAAGGCAGCCTGGCACGTACCCGGATCGCGATTTCGCTGCTGGTCCGTTCCATTGATTTTCGGGAGCGTGAAAAGAAACGCCTGATCGATCTTCTCCGGCACACGGTCGAGCGCCTGCATGCTCTCGAACGCGAATGCGCCCGCTTGGAGCGGCGCGCGAACGCATCGCACGGCGAGTCGGCAGTCGAAGCACGCAAGGAGCTCCGCGCTTGTCGGGCACGCGCAAAAGAGATCTCCGAATCGAGCGAAGTGGGGACACAAAGCCTGAAGCGCGCGCTGACCCTGATCCATCGTGGGGAAACCGAAGCGGAACAGGCCAAGAAAGAACTGACCGAAGCGAATCTCCGCCTGGTTGTTTCCATCGCCAAGAAATATACCAATCGCGGCCTGCAGTTCCTGGACTTGATACAGGAAGGAAATATCGGACTGATGCGGGGCACCGACAAGTTCGAATGGCGCCGGGGATACAAGTTTTCCACCTATGCCACCTGGTGGATTCGCCAGGCAATCACTCGCGCCATTGCGGATCAGGCACGCACAATCCGTGTTCCTGTCCACATGATTGAAACCATAAACAAGCAGGCGCGCACCAGCCAGCAGCTGGTGCAGGAACTCGGCCGAGAGCCCACTTCCGAAGAAATCGCCAAGCGCATGTCCATTCCCGTCGACACGGTTCGCAAGACCAAGAAGATTGCGCAGTTGCCGATGTCGTTTGAGACGCCTATCGGCGAAGCCGGCGAATCCCACCTTGGCGATTTCATCGAAGACAAGGCGGTTCTGTCGCCCTCGGACGCAGCGATCGATCTCAATTTAAAGGATCAAATTGCCTCCATCCTTCGCACCCTGACGCCCCGGGAAGAGCGAATCATCCGCATGCGCTTCGGTCTGGACGACGGCAGCCAACGCACACTCGAGGAAGTAGGCCAGGTATTTGCGGTCACCCGGGAGCGTATCCGCCAGATTGAGGCCAAGGCCCTGCGCAAGCTTCGGCATCCGTCCCGTTCCAGCAGGTTCCAGATCTTTGTGCGAAGTTCTTATTGAAGAGGTCCTCGGGAACAACG
Organism: Candidatus Acidiferrales bacterium; assembly: GCA_963842585.1. GTDB lineage: Bacteria > Acidobacteriota > Terriglobia > Acidiferrales > UBA7541 > Acidiferrum. The sequence goes on along the minus strand of CAWJHG010000001.1, from coordinate 839,625 downwards.
TGACCGAGGGAGGGCGCAACTTTCCTTCGGCACGATCATAAAAGGAGAAGAAGTATGAAGAGTCTGTTTGTAGGCAATATGAGTTTTCAAACCACGGAAACCGAATTGGGTGAACTGTTCAAGCCATTTGGTCAGGTCACTCGTGTGAATCTGGTGAAAGACCGCGAAACCGGACGCGCTCGCGGGTTTGCCTTCGTCGAAATGCCGAATGACGAAGAAGCAGCAAAGGCAATTGCCGGTCTGGACGGCAAAGCCATTGGCGGCCGCAACCTGAAGGTGAATGAAGCCCGACCGAAGGACGCCAGTCCACGCCCGAGAACCAACAATTTCGGCGGAAACCGGAATGGTGGAGGAAGCCGGGAGAGATTTTCAAACGAAGATTATCGTGAGTCGGCAAGACAGCCGCGCGAACCCCGCTGGTAGATTCCAGAACGTTCATCCCGGGACCATCCGGGTAGCAGGTAATGCTCCGAGGAGATTTTATGACCGTCACATTCCAAAAGCGTCAGAAGGAAATGAAACGCCTGGAAAAGCAAAAAGCCAAGGCCGAGCGCCGGGCGCAGAAGAAACTTGCCAAGCGCACCGAAAAAGGTACCGAAGGCGAACCGTTAATCATGCCCCATGAGGCTGAGGTCGAAGCAGAACCAGTCCCCGAGCACCACGAGTGAGCGGCTTGCTTCGCTGAAGCAGTCCATTCAGCTTTGTCTGTGCCGCCGATTCTGTGATTCTTCGGAATGGCCATTTGCATCTAGCCAGCGTAATAGCTCACGAATACTGCCGCGCGCCAGGGCGATGCTCGAATCCGCAGCGCCATAGTATAAATTTATTGTGTCCCCGTCCTTTGCCACAGTATAGCCACAGGGAAACACAACGTCCTGAACATCTCCGTGACGTTCATAGTCCGCTTCGGGAGCAAACATCCAGGAATCTCCCCGTATCAGGCACTTGTCCGGTTGTTCCAGGTCAAACAGGGCCAAACCTAGACGGTAGATGGAACTGGACGGTGTCCTTCGAACACCGTGATAGATCATCAGCCAGCCCCTGCCGGTTTCGATCGGCGGCGGCGACATGCCGATTTTGTTGGCATCCCACCACGCACCGCGACGTGCCTCCAGCATCAGTTTGTGCGAACCCCAATGCCGCAAATCCGGGGAGTAGGAAATCCAGATATGAGCTCCCAGCGGCGTCATGGGACGATGAATCATGGCCCATCGTCCGTCAATCCGCCGCGGCAACATGGCGGCATCTTTGTCGTCGGGTGGCATGATGACGCCGAATCTTTCGTAACTTTGGAAGTCCTTTGTCAACGCAAGTGACACTCCCGGGCCCCCGCGGGAATACGAAGTGTAAGCCACAGCGTACTTATCCAGTTCTGGCATATAGGTGATGCGTGGATCCTCGACGCCCCACAGTTCTTCCGGGTACTTTCCGGGCTCGGGCGGGAAGGTTGGTTCCTTATCAATCAGCCAGCCGTCCACTCCGTTCGCTGAACGAGCGGCGCACAGGTGGGAGAGACCGCGGCGATCTTCCACCCTGCAGAGCAGCAGGGTGGTCCCGTCGCTCAGAAGCGTGGCAGCTGAATTGAAAACGCTGTTCATCGAATAGGGCCAGTTTTTTGCACCCAAGATCGGGTTCCCTGGATGCCTGATAAATAAAGCTTCTTGTTGGATCATCATCTCTCTCTTCGGTAGTTTGTATGTCAAAATCGGCCAGAAATCGGAACTCTGCTCCAAAAAAGGGCTGCGCGGGCGTGGATCAGGACTTTCCGTCAGTGATGTCGGCTTGTTCCAACTTGCGCATTTCGAGGAGTGCCATCAGGAAGGACAGGGTTGATTCAGCTCCCTGGTTCTCATTGGCCCGGTCAGGATGCAGTCCATCCCGGCATCCGCCTGTTGTCGGGTCATACAGAGCAATCTGCAGATCGTTGTCGCCGAGAAACCAGTTGAACGCAGTCCACGCTTCCTTCCGCCAGCGGCCCTTCCCTGTTACGCGGTAGGCTTGCAGAAAGGCGGAAACGGCAGCGCAGGCTTCGATCGGCTGTTGGTCGAAGCGTGCCTTTTCGGTCTTGTTGGAATAGAAGCCGTGGGACCCAATCGGGACGAAATGGCCTTTGATTTCGCAACACTGCACTGATGCCAGCCACATCAACGCCTCCAGGCCGGCATTAACCATTGCTTGGTTTTCGCTCCGTGCACCCGCCCGGATCAGGGCTTGCGGCAATCGAGCGTTCGAATAGGAAAGCACATTTTCAAACCATTTCCAGTCGCCTGCCCGGTGTGCCTGATAGGATTCGAGCAATCGTTTTGCCAGCGCGTCAGCGGCATTCTCTGCTGCGCGGTCGCCGGAAAAGGCTTCGAGGTATTCGAGTAATCCCAGCAACGCGAACGCGCAAGCCCGTGGGCTCTTGAACTCCACGGCCGCCGGTATGGCCAACTCAAACAAACGCCCGGCAGCTCCTCTGAGCCCGGCGTCCTTGGTTCTGCCGAGCACCGTACCCAGCCCCCACAGCGCGCGCCCATGGCTGTCTTCCGAGCCTTCCAGTTCCTGCCACTGGCGTTGATAACTCAAACAGTTTCGGAACCTCTTGCTGATCGGGTCAAAGGCCAGCCACAAGAAGGCAAGATACCGCGAAGCGAGTTCCGATAAACCGACTGTATTCCCGCTGCCCAAACACTCCAGCAGAACCGCGACAATCAGCGCCCTGGCATTGTCATCGGTGCAATAACCTTCCGGATAGTTCGGCACGACGAACACCGCGTGTTCCACGATCCCCGTGTGGTCGGTCATTCTCAATAAGTGGTCCAACTTTACTGGTGGCAGCCGGTCGAGGGCCTTCTCTGTGCTGCGGGCCGAAAATGTCGCGCGCGGATTCCGCAATCGCTCGTTGTACACGCGTTCAAAACTCCCCATATATTGCTGTGCCACGCGATTCCACACCATGTCCCTGGTATAGAGATACGCGCGCTTCCTCATGGCATGGCGGGCGGTCCCGTTATCCAAAAGTTCAATCGTTTTCGCCGCGATCGCTTCCGGGTCATCGAACGGAACGAGCACCCCGCGCCCTTCGTCCAATAGTTCCAACGCATGCAGGTATGGCGTCGAAATGATGGCCTTGCCAGCGCTCAAAGCATAGGCAAGTGTTCCCGAGACGACCTGCCCTTTGTGCTTATACGGTGTAATGTAGATGTCCGCTGCGCCGATCAGTTCCACCAACTCTTGCGGGCTCACAAAACGGTTCCTAAAGACGACGCTGGCTTCGACTCCCAGGTCCTTTGCTAGCTTATGGAGGGACTCCCGGTAATGATCCCCCTCACGCCGCAGGATGTGCGGGTGCGTGACACCGGATATCATGTAGACGACATTGCCATGCTGAGCCAGAATGGCTGGCAGCGCCTTGATCACGTTTTCAATTCCCTTGTTCGGTGATAGCAGTCCGAACGTGAGCAGGACATCCTTCCCCTCGGTCCCGAATCCATCCTTGTAGAAATTGGGGTCCGTGAAAGCCAGGTCCGGAATGCCGTGCGGAATCAGGTCGATCTTCGGTCTTGGTACCTGGAATACCTCCTGCAGGATATCCGCGGCCTGTCGGCTCATAACAATCAACCGGTCCGACAAAGATGCGATCTCCTCCATAACCATGCGTTGGTCCGTGTTCGGCTCACGCAGTACCGTGTGCAGTGTAGTCACCACAGGCATCTTCAACCGGCGCAGCAACTCCAGGATATGGCCGCCGGCAGATCCGCCAAAAATTCCATATTCATGCTGCAGGCAAACCAGATCAATGTTGCTGAAGTTCAGGAAATCTGCAGCCTGCCGGTAGGACTGGAGATTTTCTTGCGAAAGCTCGAATCTTATTCGGGCCGGATAGCTGTAGCCCTCCTCCGTATCGTTTACGGGCAAGGCCAGTAATTCCGTGGCTTCGTATTCTGCGTGAATGGCGTCGCACAAGTCGGTTGTGAAAGTCGCTATGCCGCAACGCCTCGGGAGGTAGTTTCCGATAACTGCAACCCTGCTCGGCAGCATCGGCCTCGGATGGACTGGCCAGGGCGGCGCGGTCTTTTCTTCCAAAAGGATTGGGTCCAGAGCAACAATTTCTTGCGAGTCCGTGAACCCCATCTCCCTATGCCCGATGGCGACCTCAACAAGCGGCCCGTCAATCGATGTTGACAGCAGTTTCCTCAGTGACATGTTGTACCCAACGTTTTCGCTTTCCTGGTTCGTCCAGCGCTGCGGCGGGACGGATTCATCCATCTCCTCGCGCCAATCGACCCGTCCCTAACTTTGACGGACGTAGATTTTGCGGCCATTTGCAACACCGGCGATCATGGTCAGAAGCACGGCGCCCATTGCGGCAACCAGCGCGGTCAGAATCGTTCCACCGTATCCAGCGAAGCCCGCTGTATGCATCAGGAATCCCCCGCCGAGCGCGCCCCCGATCCCGAGAACGACGCCCATTACGGGGCCATAGCCATTTCCCTCCAGGAGCCTTCCCGCCCCCCAGCCGACAAGTACGCCAATGAAAATCCACGCAAGTACATGCATATGTTCTCCTTTACTTACTCGATTGATACACGGCAGGGCAGTTTGGGCGTTCCCCGCGAAAAGAAAAAAGGGTCAGAAATTAGGCGACTGCGGCAGCAACCCTGAGAAAGGTTGAATTCACAACTTCGTAGGTATCGACCTTAGGTGTTCCTTCGATAATTGCGGAAAGTTCCTTTAGAACTACGGAGTAAGTCTCCTGACTATAGGCCTCCGCGCTCGAGGCCTTGTCCCACAAGCTGATGCTGGTGACTGCGTCCTCGCTGGGCGCAAAAAATGTAAGCTCGTCCTGAAATCCGTTCTGCCTCTTGAGCAGGGGAATAACTTCATTTTCCATCAACAGGCTGAATTTCGAAATGCTGTTCGGTTTCAATAAGGTGGTGACTTTGCGGACAAACATGAAGCGCTCCCTGGTGTCTTGGCCAAAGGGGAAATTCAGGGTACCGCTCTCGGTCTCGAAGACCTGAAGGCATCCTTGATCCACCAACAGCATACGCCAGTTAACTATTTTTGTCAATTTTCAATCGCAGATTTCGAACGGACTTTACTTTCTTGGTAAATTTGCGAGAGGCGTAAATCAGCTCCTGGTTGCCCGGAGCGATTCGGCCCGTTGCGACCCGAGACTGGTACGGCACTGTTCCACGAGTTCCGGACCTCCCCGAGGCATTCCGCAACTGTATGAATGTGATAAGCTTTCAATGTCAGGCCAGGTTGCTTTCTTCCAGGAAGTGTCCCCTGCCTTGACTACCGTACCCGCCCCAAAAACTGTTCCGCCCGGTAGTAGATTGAGTTTGCTGCAGTTTCCAATTCCTGGTGATGCAAAGACCGGGAATGCGAGGCATTATGAAATCTTTTCGTTGTTATTCCGCATGGATCACGGCCTTATCTCTGGTGATCGGTCCGATGGGCATGGAGGGTTGCAGTTCGAAGACCGCAACTCCAGCCCAGGTCGTTCAACAAGATCCTTCGGCTCCCGCACAAGCAGGTTCGGCCGATGCACCGGCGAACGCACCGGCCGGTGCGCCAGTCTCTGCGCAGCCCGCCAGCCAACAGGACGCGAACCAGGCGGCGCAGATGGAATTGCCAGACGTCAATTTGACGCCCGCTGGCCTGGACGAACTCCTGGCCCCGATCGCTTTGTACCCTGATCCAGTCCTCGCAGTGATGCTGCAGTCTGCCATCGATCCTCAGGAAATAATGGATGGCGGCAATTGGCTGGCCCTGGACCAAAACCAGAGTTTGAAAGAAGCGGCTCTCGACGAGGCCTCGAAGAAGGCCGGCTTTACGCCCGTGGTGCAGGCACTGCTCCATTACCCCTCTGTCGTCGACATGATGTGCACACAATTTGATTGGACCAAGCAACTCGGCGCTGCCTACAAGGCTGATCCCCGGGCGGTCCTGGACTCCGTGCAACGACTCCGCGCTGTCGCGGTTGACAACGGCGCGCTGAAGTCCTCTCCACAGATGAAAGTGGACGTGTCGCAGCAGAATGGTGAACAGGTCGTGCAGTTGCAGCCGGCGGACCCAAAAGTCGTCTACGTGCCACAATATGATCCGCAGCAGGTCTATAGCACTACGACCACCACCACCAGCGGTGGCACCACAACCACCACCACGACGACAAATGGCGCGCCGGTCACCAGTTCGTCAAACACCGTTGTCGTCCAACAACAATCGGGCGTGAGTACGGGAACTGCGGCCCTCATCGGAATCCTGTCGTTCGGCGCGGGCATCGCTGTGGGCATGGCCATAAATAACAACAATTATTACTATCCGAGCTGGGGCTACGGCGGATGCTATTACGGCGGCCGTCCGTACTATCCACCTCCCTACCGTCCCTATTACGGCGGGGGGTGGGGGCCTTCCTACGGTTACAACCGGCCGGTGCACTACGGAAACAACAACATTTACGTCAACAACAACAATTACTACAACCGCTTCAACAACAACTCGAATCTCCGCCCCAACTACAAGCCCATGCCTGTGCACTACAACAACAAGCCGAATGGAGTCTACGCGAACAGCATGGGAAACAGGCCTGGCGCGAATAAGGGCGTGAACTACACCCGCCCCAACAACACGGCCAACCAAGGGAATCGGCCTGGCAATCCCGGGAACAACAACGCGCAACGACCGGGAAACATCGGGAATAACAATGCACAGCGGCCAGCGGGAGGAGGAAACGGCAACAACGCCAACAACTGGAAAGGGCAGACCTCTTATCAGGGTAAACAGCCCGGCGGAGCAAACGCGCAGAATCGTCCGAGTACGGGAAATATCCAGTCCCGGCCGGGGGGAGGAGCGAATACCGGGACACCGAATACTCGTCCGGGTAGCAATAACGCTCAAACGCGTCCTGGCGGCGGTACAAACACCGGGGCCAACGCTCGTCCGGGCGGAACAAACCCAGGCGGTGGCAACAATCAATTCGGCAACAAGAGCGTCGATCGTGGCTATGGCCAATCGGCCGGCGGAAAACAGAATGTCGGCGGCACAACGCCTACGACGCGTCCCGCACCGGGAAATCAACCGGCGGGCCGGCCGACTACCGGCAATGCTCAAGCGAATCGACCATCAACGGGAAATGCGCCAGCAGCCCGCCCGTCTCCTCAGCCGGCAAGTCGGCCGCAATCCGGCGGCGGGGCCTTCGGAGGCGCAAGCAATGCCGGCTCAGACCGCGCCGCCAGCAATCGCGGGCACGCCAGCATGGGAGCCCCGAAGCAGGCCAGCGCCCCGCAACGCCAAAGTGGTGGAAACAAACAAGCAGCACCGAAGAAGAGGTAGGAGACCATGAATACAGCAAAGACCATTTTCGCATTCGCGCTGTGCCTAGTCCTTTGTTCGGGGCCGCTCTCTGCCACCGAACAGAAAACCTTTGCTACGCCAACGGAGGCGGTTCACGCGCTCATCGCAGCCATTGAGTCCGGGGACCAGGATGCCTTACTGGCCGTCTTTGGCGACGACGGGAAGGATCTGGTCTCGTCGGGCGACGCGGTCCAAGACAAGAACGGACGCGAAGGTTTCTTGAAGTCCTACAAGGCCAAGCATGCCATCCTCACCGAAGACGCGAACACCCGGGTTCTTCAGGTGGGCACCAAGGACTGGGAGATGCCGATCCCTATCGTTCAGGAAGGCGGCAAATGGCGCTTTGACACTGCCGCCGGTAAACAAGAATTGCTCTACCGCCGCATCGGCGCGAACGAACTCGGCGCCATTGCTGTGTGTCGCGGGTTCATTGCGGCGCAAGCAGACTATGCCGCCGTCGGTCACGATGGTTTGCCTGCCGGGATTTACGCGCAGAAACTTCGCAGCGAGCCAGGCAAACAGAACGGCTTGTATTGGGAAACAAAAGAAGGTGAAACTCCCAGTCCCGCCGGCCCTTTCCTCGCGCAAGCTGCCGAAGAAGGCTATCAGAAGGGCGATCCGTATCACGGATACTACTATCACGGGTTGAAAGCCCAGGGTGCCGCGGTCAAAGGCGGCGCGAAAAGCTACCTGGTCGACGGCCAGCTCAAGGGCGGCGTTGCACTGGTGGCTTACCCTGTGCAATACAAAAACAGCGGGGTCATGACGTTCCTCATCAACCAGGATGGGGTCATCTATCAGAAGGACTTGGGCGAAAACACCGACGATATCGCCAAGGCCATGACCGAATATAATCCGGACAGTTCGTGGACAAAAGTGAAGGACTAAACCGGTCGGGCAGCGTCGCTAAGACGCTGCCTCTACCTGTACCCGGAAAATCGCGCGAAACTTACCGCCTGGCTCGATAAGCGACAGCCCCTTCCCGCTTATCAGTGCGTTCGTCGGCGCGGTCATCGGCTCAATAGCGATAAATTCCTTTTCTCTAGGTGCGAAGACCTGCGCGAACCGGTAACCCTCGACAAACTCCACGGTAATCCCGATCCCCGCTCCGGAAAGAAGAAAGCAGGGGTTCTTTTCGAGCAAAGCAAAACCATCGTTAAAATCGGATTCACCAAGTTCGCGGTCATAGGCAGGAAATATCTCTTCCCCACCATCAGGAATCCCCTTGGCAGTAAGCGACAGTCTTTGCATACGGGGAAGTTGCAATCGCCATTCTGCGCGTTGGAGCTTCGGGATTCCGAAATAAGGATGAAAGCCGAAACTGACGGGAACCGGGCCGCCAAGGCTGGTAATGGAAGTTTCTATCGTGAGGGAATCGTTCAGGATCGACGCCCGCATCTCGACCTGATGAGGAAACGGGTAAATGGCCAGAAGGTCCAGCCGGTTCCACTGGAGACGACTCCGGAGCGCAACGTGGCTGGCTTCCACGACGTCCCACTCGAGGAAGGCCCAGGGCACGCCATGCATCGGTTGTCCATGCTCATCAAAGTGCAAGTTAGGCGAGGAACGGGCCAATTCCACAGTTTGCCCGGCAACGGTGTAGCCGAGCCTTTCGAGCCGGTTCGCCCAAGGATACAGCAAGGGAACTCCGACCGTGCTTCCCTTCTTTGCCGCGGCTTCGAGGTCCTCCAGGCGCCTCAGCAGTTCCACATCCTGATAACGAAGCGAAGCGCACAGCATCCCCCTCCGAGGCCAGAAGACAGCCTCGAGCGCGCCGGCTGCAATCTTGCGAGCCAACGGAGTGTCAAAGACAGGGCCTTCGGCAGAATCAGTCAGAATTCAGCACCCTTCCCCTCTGTGCAAGTTCAGGCTCCCTTGACCATCGGCAACTCCAAGGGGTGGCTGCCCCAAATCTCCTTGCAATACTCCGCAATCGAGCGGTCGGAGGAAAAGTACCCCATACGAGCCGCGTTCAGGATGGACATGCGGGCCCAGGCTGCCTGGTCGCGATAGGCCTCGGCAACCTGGTCCTGGCAGTGAATGTAGGACTCATAATCGGCCAGCAGCAGATAGGAGTCCTGATTAAGAAGCGAATCGAGGAGCGGGCGAAACAGATCCCGGTCCCCACGGGAGAACTGGCCGGAGTAAAGCGCATCGATCACGCTGCGCAACGCCGGGACTGTTTCATAGTAATGGCGTGGGTTATAGCCCGCCGCCCAGGTAGAGCGCACCTGTTCGACAGTGAGCCCGAAGAGAAAGAAATTCTCGTGGCCTACCGCCTCTCGCATTTCGACGTTCGCCCCGTCCAGGGTGCCAATGGTGAGAGCGCCATTCATTGCAAATTTCATATTCCCGGTGCCCGAGGCTTCTTTTCCTGCCGTGGAGATCTGCTCGCTCAAGTCGGCCGCAGGGTAGACCAACTGGCCGAAGGTCACGTCATATCCCGGCAGAAAGACGACCTTCAGGCGGCCGCGCACATCCGGGTCCTGATGGATCACTTCACCGACGGAGTTGATGAGTTTGATGATCAGCTTGGCCATGTGATACCCGGGCGCAGCTTTGCCGCCAAAGATAAACGTGCGCGGGGCGATCTCCATCGCCGGATCGTTCTTCAATCGCTGATAGAGCGTCAGAATATGCAACACGTTCAGGTGCTGCCGCTTGTATTCGTGGATGCGCTTGACCTGGACGTCGAACATGGAACTCGGGTCAACTGTCACTCCGGTCTCTTTCCGGATGAAGTTGGACAGCCGAACTTTGACGTCAAGCTGCACTCTCCGCCATTCCTTCCTGAATTCCGCATCCGCTGCAAAGGATTCAAGATTTTTCAGGTCTTCCAGGTGATCAATCCATGCATCTCCAATTTTTGCGGTCATCAGCCCGGATTGCTCCGGGTTGCTGACCGCCAGCCACCGCCTCGGAGTCACCCCGTTGGTCACGTTAATGATCTTCTCGGGCCACAACTCGTTGAAATCCCGTAACAGTTCGGTTTTCAATAACTCGGTATGAATTCTGGCCACACCATTGATCTTGTGGCTGCCCACGCAGGCCAGGTAGGCCATGCGCACGTACTTTTCGCCCGATTCATCGATGAGCGACATGCGCGCGACTCTCGATTCGTCGTTTGGAAAGCGCTTCCGCACTTCGTCGAGGAAGCGGGCATTGATCTCATAGATAATCTCCAGATGTCGTGGCAAAAGGGAGGCAAACAACGGCAACGACCAACGCTCCAGGGCCTCCGGCAGCAAGGTGTGATTGGTATAGCTAAAGGTCTGCGAGGTAATCTTCCAGGCCTGCTCCCACCCCATGCCATGCTCGTCAACCAGCAAACGCATCAGTTCGGCCACTCCGATCGAAGGATGCGTATCGTTGAGCTGAATGGCCCATAATTCATGGAAAGTTTCGAGTTTTTGGCCCCGGAACAGGTGCCTTCGGATCATGTCCTGGAGTGAGCAGGAGGTGAAGAAATACTGCTGCTGCAAACGCAGTTCCTTGCCGTGGAAATCTTCGTCATTGGGATAGAGAACCTTGGTGATGTTCTCGGCAAACACTTTTTCAGAGACCGCTCCGGCATAGTCCCCGCCATTAAATCTCTCGAAGTAAAAGGACTCACGGGCTTCCGAGCGCCACAACCGAAGAATATTGGCCATGCCGGAGCGATAGCCGATGATGGGGGTATCGTAGGGCACGCCCTTGACCACCGTTTGTGGAATCCAGCGAACCCGGAACCGTCCATCGCTATCGGTCCAGTGTTCGGTCCGCCCGTGGAAACCGACCTCAGCGGCAAGCCGCGTCCGGCGCAACTCCCAGGGATTTCCGTTGCGCAGCCAATGATCGGTATATTCGACCTGCCAGCCGTCCTGGATTTTCTGGTCGAAGATCCCATACTCGTAGCGGATCCCGTAGCCAATCGCGGGAACCCCCATGGTGGCCATGGAATCGAGAAAGCAGGCTGCCAGGCGTCCGAGGCCGCCATTGCCAAGTCCCGGCTCGGCTTCCTGGTCGATCAGCGCATTCATATCCAGTCCAAGTTCCCTGACCGCCTGGCGGAAAGGTGCATCCAGTCCAAGATTCAGGAGATTATTCGCCAGCTGCGGCCCCATCAGGAATTCCGCAGAGAGGTAGCTGACGGCGCGAACGGCGGTTTGCTTATAGCTGTGGATGGTGTGCATGAAACGCGCGAGGATGCGGTCGCGGACTGTGTAGGCAAGGGCCATGTAGTAGTCGGTGGGGTCGGCATGGTCGGTATCCCTTCCAACAACATAAAAAAGATTATCGAGGATCGCCCGTTTCAGGGTTGCGACGCTCGAACCGGTGCGGTCATCTTCGATTTGCAGTCCAGGGTCTTTGCTAAGACGGTCTGCCATACTGTCCCTCGCTGGTTGATAAAATGGGGAAATTTGCCCCTAATTGAACGGCAATGAGGCACCTAGAGGTTGGCCTAAAGTGTGCTGCGATGCGAGAAAAACCAGAGTCATGGCCGCTGCTAGAAAGGGGGAGAGCGGGGGCGGTCCGTCTTCATTCCCTCTTAGGATACCCAGTTTGTCATGATACCCCGCTCGGGAAGCTCAGCACATCTCTAAACGATGAATTTTGGACCGAAGGCGCTGTAGGCCTATTCTAGATTTGGCATTCCAGGCACGAGGCGGAGTCAGGTTATCATCGTCTTTGGTGCGAGGCTCCATGTCACAACCACAATCTTCGCCGAATCAGGCAGCCGTTCAAACCGGCATTTCACCTCTTGCGGGAAAACCCGCACCAAAGGAGTTGCTGGTCGATCTCCCGCAACTCGAGCGGGCTTACTACGAACGCTGGCCAAACCTGGACGATCCGCAACAGATGGTCATCTTTGGGACCAGCGGCCACCGTGGAAGTTCTCTCAACTCCACCTTCACGGAAGCGCATATTCTTGCGATCACCCAGGCAATCTGTGATTACCGGCGCGTTCAACAGATCGATGGGCCCCTCTACATGGGCATGGACACGCACGCGCTGTCCGGCCCCGCCCAGCTCACGGCGCTCGAGGTATTAGCTGCAAACCAGGTCGAAACGGTGATCCAGCGGAACCACGGTGTCACACCAACTCCGGTAATTTCCCGGGCCATCCTCGTTTACAACCAGCAGCGCAAGGAGCATCTCGCCGATGGCATCGTCATCACTCCTTCTCATAACCCGCCAGGCGACGGCGGATTCAAGTACAACCCGCCGAATGGCGGCCCGGCCGACACGGACATCACCAAATGGGTTGAAACCCGCGCCAATGAACTGCTGCGAGCAAGAAACGCCGGGGTCCAGCGTGTCCCCTACGCAACAGCAATCTCAGCCGCGACCACGCGAGAGGAGGACTTTGTACTTCCGTATGTGCGAGATCTCGGGAGTGTCGTCGACATGGAAGCGATTCGTGGCGCCGGGCTGAAATTGGGCGTCGATCCCCTGGGCGGTGCATCGGAACCCTATTGGGAGCCCATCCGATCCATCTACGGTCTGAATATCACCATCGTGAATCCGATAATTGATCCCACATTTTCCTTCATGACCGTCGATCATGATGGCGTGATTCGGATGGACTGCTCGAGCCCTTATGCCATGGCGGGACTGGTAAAGCTCAAGGACCAGTTTCAGGTCGCGTTCGGAAATGATCCCGATGCAGACCGGCACGGCGTAGTTACCCCCTCGGCAGGGTTGCTAAATCCCAATCATTATCTTGCGGTCGCGATCCAATATCTTCTGACACACCGCCCGGATTGGCCGCATGGGGCGCTGGTCGGGAAGACACTGGTAAGCAGCAGCATGATTGACCTGGTAGTAGCGAAACTGGGCCGCAAATTGTCGGAGGTCCCCGTGGGTTTCAAATGGTTCGCGCCTGGGTTGTTCGACGGCTCCTACTGCTTCGGGGGCGAAGAAAGCGCGGGTGCGAGTTTTCTGCGTCGAAACGGCTCCGTGTGGACGACGGACAAGGACGGACCAATCATGAACCTTCTTGCGGCCGAGATCACCGCCCGCACCGGGAAGGATCCGGGCGAGCATTATCGCGCACTTACCGATGAATTCGGCGCACCCTTTTACACCAGGATCGACACCGCTGCCACCCCGGAAGATAAGGCCAAACTGCTCAAGCTTTCGCCCGAAGCCGTGAAGGATCGCACGCTCGCAGGCGATCCCATCACCGCAAAGCTCACGCGAGCTCCTGGAAATAATGCCCCGATTGGCGGCCTGAAGGTCATTGCGACAAACGGATGGTTTGCCGCGCGGCCTTCGGGGACAGAAAACATTTACAAGATCTATGCGGAGAGTTTCGTGAGTGACGACCACCTGAATGACATCGTGACCGAGGCACGGGCGATGGTGAATCGAGCTTTAGAAGCCTCCTAGCCAGATAAGCTCCAAATTGCTCATCGGCCAATCGGCCGCCCGGGTGAAAGCGTTGTGTAATACTATAGAAACGTTAGACGATTACTCTTCACTTCGTCGCACGGAACCGGCTTCCGCCCGATCCATACCGCAGCAGGTACGCCCCGCTTTGATCCGAAGCCAGTCCCGCTGACGGCCATGGTGCGGGTATCGAATGAGATCACTTCCCGCCCCCAGTGACTCATTGTATCGAGAAGTAACGGAGAGGTCCCCAATGACCACGACAGTACCGGCAATCCAGTCCATAACTGCACAGGGCAAGGCTCGTTCTACAGTTGAGGGAACGCCCTTGAATGCGGAGGAGCTGCAAAAAACCGACGCCTTCTGGCGAGCGTGCAATTATCTGATTCTTGGCATGCTCTACCTTCAGGAAAATCCGCTTTTGCGGGAGCCTCTGAGGGCCGAGCACATCAAGAATCGCCAACTGGGGCATTGGGGCTCTAGCCCGGGGCTGTCTTTCATCTACATTCACCTGATGCGCCAGATCAAGAAGTACAGTCAGGAGATGATTTTTCTCGCAGGCCCGGGCCATGGAGCGCCGGGGGTCCTTGCTCCGGTCTATCTGGAGGGCAGCTACTCCGAGGTCTACTCCGACAAGTGCGAGGACGAAGAGGGCTTACGCGAATTCTTGAAGCAATTCTCATTTCCTGGCGGGATTGGCAGCCACTGCACTCCGGAAACGCCCGGGTCGATCCATGAAGGCGGAGAACTTGGCTACGTGCTCTCCCACGCTTGCGGCGCAGCGTTTGATAATCCGGAGTTGATTGTTGCAGCAGTGGTAGGCGACGGCGAGTCTGAAACGGGCCCGCTGGCAACCTCCTGGCATATCAATAAGTTTCTGAACCCCATTCGCGACGGAGCGGTGCTGCCGATCCTGCACTTGAACGGCTACAAAATCAACAACCCAACCGTGCTCGCACGCATCAGCCACCAGGAACTCGAACACTTGCTGCGCGGATATGGATGGACCCCTTGCTTCATCGAGGGTGCCGACCATGAAAGCATGCATCAGGCCATGGCGGCGACCACGGAATTCTGCGTAACCGAGATCCGCCGCATCCAACAGGAGGCCCGCAGCACGGGGAAAGCGGAGCGGCCGCGGTGGCCCATGATCGTTCTGCGCTCGCCGAAGGGCTGGACGGCGCCTGCTTCAATCGACGGCCACAAGATGGAAGGCTCCTGGCGCGCCCACCAGGTGCCCATGACGGACGTAAAGAACAATCCCGCTCATCTTGCCTTACTCGAAAACTGGATGCATGGGTACAAACCGGAAGAACTCTTCAACCAGAAAGGGTCGTTTCGGGCGGAGTTCAAGGAGATTGCCCCCACCGGGACGCTGCGCATGGGTTCCAATCCTCATGCCAATGGCGGTCAGCTGAAGAGAGCCCTTCGTCTTCCGGATTTTCGCGATTACGCGCTAACTCTCGAAAGACCGGGAGTTCAGCAGGCAGAAAATACCAGGCCTCTCGGCGCATTTTTGCGCGATGTAATGAAATCGAACATGACGAATTTTCGTGTTTTCGGTCCGGACGAGACCACATCGAACAAACTGGATGAGATCTACAAGGTGAGCAAGAAGTTCTGGATTGAAGAGTATTTCGCGGAGGATGCAGACGGAGGCGAATTGTCGCCGGACGGGCGCGTCATCGAAATGCTCAGCGAACACACCATGGAAGGAATGCTGGAAGGTTACCTTCTTACCGGCCGGCATGGATTTTTTTCCTCCTACGAATCTTTCATACACGTCATCGATTCGATGTTCAACCAGCACGCCAAGTGGCTTTCCATCTGCAACCATCTTTCCTGGAGAAAAAATATCGCGTCTCTCAACCTGCTGATCACTTCTACCGTCTGGCGGCAGGACCACAATGGCTTCACGCATCAGGATCCGGGCTTTTTGGATGTGGTGGTGAACAAGAGCGCGGCAGTTACGCGCATTTACCTGCCTCCCGATGTCAATTCCCTGCTGTCTGTGGCCAACCACTGCCTGCGCAGCGAAAACTACGTCAACGTCATCGTTTGCGACAAACAGCTGCACCTTCAGTACATGGATATGGAAGCCGCAATCGAGCATTGCACGAAAGGAATTGGCCTCTGGGAATGGGCCTGCAACGATCAGGGCGTTGAGCCTGACGTGGTCATGGCTTCGGCCGGAGACATCCCGACACAAGAGGCTCTGGCGGCGATTGTCCTGCTCCGGGAGGAATTTCCCGACATTAAGATCCGTTACGTCAACGTCGTTGACCTTTTCAAGCTGCAGCCGAATACGGATCACCCTCATGGATTGTCAGATCGTGACTTTAATTCCCTGTTCACCGTCGATAAGCCGGTCATATTCAATTTTCACGGTTATCCCTGGCTGATCCACCGACTGGCCTATCGCCGCGCCAACCACGAGGGCCTCCATGTGCGCGGCTACAAGGAAAAAGGTAACATCAACACTCCCATGGAATTGGCCATCGAAAATGAGATCGACCGTTTCAGCCTGTCCATCGACGTGATCGATCGCGTGCCGCGACTCCAGGAGGTTGGCGTTCACGCCAAGGAAAAATTCCGCAACAAGAAAATTGAATGCCTCAACTACGCCCATGAGCACGGGACGGATGAACCGTCAATTGCGGCGTGGACCTGGCCCTATTAGACTCTGAACGCAGCCAAGTTGAACACAGCGGATTCTCAAATCCTCCGGGCGGAGCGGATCATGAACGTCCTCGTACTCAACTCAGGCAGTTCCAGCCTGAAGTTTCAACTGATCGCAACGGACCGCGACCGCATTCACAACAATGCGGACGTGCGTATCTGCCGGGGTGAGATCGAACGGATCGGCGGCGAAGCCATTGTCACGGTCGAAACCAACAAGTCGCCCAAGAACAAGTTTACTGCCCCGTTGGCTAATCTCTCCGCCGCGCTGGACTACCTGATTCGTTGGATTGCCTCAGAGGACTCCGGCATAAGCGAGGTACAGAGTGCCGCGGATATTCACGCCGTGGGTCATCGCGTCGTGCATGGCGGCGAAATGTTCTCGGAATCGGCCATCATTACTCGCGAAGTGCTCAAAGGAATTGAAGACTGCATTGACCTCGCGCCCCTTCACAATCCCAACAACAT
The DNA here is from genome assembly GCA_963842585.1 of Candidatus Acidiferrales bacterium. Classification (GTDB taxonomy): domain Bacteria; phylum Acidobacteriota; class Terriglobia; order Acidiferrales; family UBA7541; genus Acidiferrum. The sequence goes on along the minus strand of CAWJHG010000001.1, from coordinate 822,762 downwards.
AAGGTGCATCCAGGCTGCGCGTCTGATTCTGGGACCGAATGTTCCCCAGGTCGCCGTCTTTGATACTGCGTTTCATCACACCTTGCCGGAGCAGGCCTATCTCTACGCCATTCCCTATCACCTGTACCGTCGGCACCACATTCGACGCTACGGATTTCATGGCACATCGCACCGCTATGTCTCCTACCGTTATCGGGTATTGCGGAATCTAACCAGGGAACAGACCAACGTGATATCCCTGCATCTCGGCAACGGCTGCTCGGCAGCGGCCATACGCGCCGGATACCCTGTGGACACTTCCATGGGAATGACGCCGCTCGAAGGCCTGGTGATGGGCACGCGCTCCGGTGACCTCGATCCTGCCATCGTGGATCTGATCGCCACAAAAGAAGGATTATCGCCTCACGAGGTTGAGTCTCTTCTCAACACGCAGTCCGGTCTGCTCGGCATATCGGGGCTGACCAACGATATGCGGACTTTGCAGCAGGAATTGAAAGAGCATGATGACCGTCGCGTGCGGCTGGCCATCGAAGTGTTCTGCTATCGTGCGCGAAAGTACATTGGAGCGTACCTGGCCTGCATGGGTGGTGCCGACGCTGTTGTCTTCACTGGCGGTATAGGAGAGAACTCAGCAGATATCCGCGCGCGCATCTCGTCAGGGCTCGAATGGGCTGGACTGAAGTTGGACAGCCAGAAGAACGAGCAAGCCGTGGGCAAGGAAGCTGCTATCTCGACCGAAGATTCCCGCCTGGAGGTCTTTGTCATACCAACTGACGAAGAACTCCTGATCGCACGTGACACGGTCCGTTGCATTGCCGGCGAACCACACCCCTCTTGATTCGGAGAAACGAGCTATTCCGCGAGTTGTAGATTGAGCGCAATGCGCACGCCGTTCACAAGCACCTGTCCCTTGTCGATCAATTCCTGATTCGTGACTTCCGAATTCGCGAATTTTTGTGCCAAGCTTTTTGGCATGAGATACTCGATCGCCTCAGAATGATCTTTGCTACCGGAATTTGAAACCAGGGTATTGATGACCGAGAAATCATAATAGTCCACCGGCACATCGTTCGGGATCCCCTCGAGCACATCCCTCATTTTGGGCGCAACAAATAAGTCAAAGGTCAGTGCAGCTCTTTTATAGAGAGATGTTTTGTCCGGATCGTATCGTGCCGTATTCTTCATGGTCATCTGCAGCACCATCTGTTTGCTAACCACTACGAAGGTAGGCGGATCGTAGTCCACAAAGCCAAACTTGGCCTGCCCTGCGCTGGAAAGTGCGTCAAGCTGGTGTTGGTACTGGCCCTGCAGCTTTTCGGCATCGGCGGGCGTTACGGCCGGCTTGGACTGCGACAAGTCCACCTTCGGCGCAGTGCCCGTATCCACCGCTGTTCCCGGAAGCCCAGAAGGAAGCAGGTTCGGGTTACTGCGGATCAGGCGACTCGCGGAGCTGGAGGAGCTTACGGTTGTCGTTGCGTCAACCTTGCCGGTGCGAGAGCGTGCCTGTTTGTCGATAACCGTAGGATCTCGATCCAAGAGAGAAAGCCCGTACTCTTCGCCGCCCAGATAAACCATCGAACGATTCAAGATCTGCTGTCGCGCGTTATCGTCCTTCTCGAGCGCCATCTGGAACGCATCTTTGCGGTCCATCACCACTACCAGGATATCCTTGCCCTCGTACTCGTAGCTTTTTTGCGCGTCCCGCACATGGAACGCCACTTCGATTCCAATGGAGTCGCAGTCTACGTCCGGCGGGATGTTTCGGGTGATGCTCTGCAGGATCGGAAGGAACACATCGTGAAAGGTACGAGCAGCCCGTTCGTTTCGTGAGAACTGCTTGGAGTCGTATGCGGCGTTGTAATTGCCGGTTGCCTTCAGGATTATCCGGTCTTTGAAGCGCCTGAACTCCAACCCGCGGGTATCGGCTTCGATCTGCTGGGAGGGATCAAGTCCCACAACCCGGTTCAGATTGAGGGGGAACGGGAATTGTGTTCTTGCAATCTCCTGATTGATCGTCTTCAGTTGCGCAAAATACTGCTTCTCAAGGGACTTCAGTTGCGGATCCAGGATTTCATTGGGGCTTACCTGGGCGAAGGCACTCGCCGCATAAGCCAGGAGCAGCGCCGCGGCCCCAGAAAGCATGAACATACCGCTCCTTGAGACTGAGCGCATCGTTGCCATCCCCTGATCTTAGCATCCGCTACTTGGTTGTGTATTGCGACCCCGGCCGCCCTGGCTTTTGATATGCCGGCTGTGCAATGGCGCGGGTAAAGGCGATGACCGCCTTGATCTCGTCGGAACTCAGAGTCTTGCCGTAAGGCGGCATCATGGCCGATTTCCCGAGCGCGCTTCCCCCGAGAGCAATGATGTTCTGCATGTATTCGTCACTCTCGCCGTTGAGCTTCTCGCCGTCATTCATCAGCGGTGGCACCGGAGTAACGTTGCTGCGGTTCGATGGGCCGGCCGGGCTGGCATCGGCGTGACACCATACACAGTACTGGTAAAACACCCGCTTCCCCTGCGATTCCTGATAACTCAGCTTGGTCAGCTTGCTGCTATCGTTCCAATCAGATTCGGTGTCATACGCTCCAAAGGCAGTATCCGGATTCAGGCCGGCTGCCGGCCTTTTGCAACCGGAAAGTGCCAACGCGCACAGCACACTGTACACGAGCATCCCCGCCATCCCGAGTTTGGCCTTCATCGACCCGCTCCCTGCGCAACGGCATACGTGTTCGCCGCACTTTTCGACGCCTGCGGTTTGATTCCCGCGCGCAGCGTCATCAGATAAGCCGTCAGGGCCTGTATCTCTTGTTCCGTGAAATTGCGGCGTGACTCAATCGTGTCCGGCTGCAACGCTTGCGGATTTCTCAACCACGCTTCAACCCAGGCCGGGGTCAGCCAGTTGCCCGCGTTATTCAGGTTCGGCCCCACGTAACCGCCGGTGCTTCCGATGGTGTGGCAGGACTGGCATTGATATTTGATCTCGTACAATTGCTTGCCCATGGAAACCATCGCTGGCGTGAATTGCCGCGCATCGAGGCTCTCAGGATTCACGTCCGGTTTCTGGACCGCCAGTGACAGATACTCTGCCGCCGTTTCTGCGTCCTTGTCGGACATATTGAATTGTGGCATGCGCAAGATCAGCGCCGGCCGAATGGTCTGTGGATTCTTCAGGAAATCCACGATCCACTTCTTCTGCGCCCGGCTTCCTTCGTAGGAAAGGTCCGGGGCCAGGGTGCCGCCATAGCCGTTGAAACGATGACAGGCATAGCATTTGTAGCGTTCGTAAACCTCTGCAAATGCTCCCACAGCCTGGAAAGACGCGTCCTTCTTCGGAATGACCAAGTGCTGCAGCGCACTGGTCGGTGCAGGCCCGGTCTGGCTCAGCAACGCGGTCGTAATGGCGTCAAGATCGGTCTGATTCCAGGTGTACTGAGGCATACGTGCGGCGGGATTCACCGCCACCGGATCCTGCAATTTGGCTTGGAGGTACGACACCAGATTTCGGTCAATCTTTGACTTGCCGAACTCCAGCTCCGAAGCGTTCTTGGCTCCCAAAGCTGTCAGGTCCGGTCCAAAGTCTCTCTGCGTCCCGGCACCGTTCAGTGCGTGGCAACTCGCGCATCCTTTTTCGCTAAAGAGCCGCTTCCCGGTCTTCACATCGTCATCGGTCACAGCACCGAGTTGCGGCATGTTGGCCATCAGGTCGGAGTCCGTCAGCTTGTTCATCATGTACTCGGAAACTTTGTACAGGTCCTCGTCACTCCAGCCGTAACGTGGCATGTTGGTGTGCGGCAGATAGCCTTGCGGGTTATGGAGCCAGGAAACCAGCCATTCTTCGCTGACCTTGCTTCCTACCTTCGTCAACTCCGGTCCGATGTTGCCGCCGATCAGTTTTGTTTCTCCACCTCGCGTCACGGCAACTGGATGGCATGTCGTGCACATCATCTGGCGAAACCGGACTTCTCCATCGGATATCAGGTCCGGCTTCTTGCTCCACGCTGCCACCACGGCAGGATTGATCTTGTAGGGCTCAATCGGCTTGGCCTTCTGGACACTCAGAAAAGCAGAAAGAGCCTTGATCTCTTCTTCTTTCAGCCGGAATTTGGGCATGCGCGATTCATCGCCGCTCTCGTAGCCGTTGGTGGTAGCGTTGCCGTCCTTGTCGAGGACGGTGCGCGGTTCCTTCAACCACTTGTAAATCCATTCACGGGTGACCTTATTCCCTACGCTCGAAAGCTCCGGGCCCAGCGTCGGCCGTTCCACGTTGTTCAGCTTGTGGCAACCCTGGCAATTCAAGCGCGCCAACAGTTCCCGGCCGCGGGTCAGCTGCGGAGTCTCTTTGAGATCTGCCTGGTGGCAACTACCGCAGGAGGCTTGAAGAAAATGTGCAGGCAAGATCGGCTGTTCCCAGGCCAGGGTCGTCTCGTGCGCTTCGGCGACCTCAGTCGCCGGCCCTTGGCCCCGGTGGCAGATGGTGCAGCCCCAGTCACGGACATTGTGCGGGATGGGCGGATGGCTTCGGAAGGGCTGCGGCACCGAACCATCCGCAAGGCTCGCCTGGGTAATGCCCTGATGACAGGTGGTACAGCGGTCCGTTACGTTCATACCGGGCAGCCACACCTGATCGATATTTGGACTGTAGTCGGCCAGAAGCTTTTTTGTATCCGGTCGGCCCTGCGCAAACTTTACGAAAGACCGCTTGTAATGTTTCCATTCCGCCCGGAAGTCCTTTAGTGGCGAGATTGCCAGGACCAGCACACAAACGACCGTGGAGATCGCGAAAGTCAGCCGAAGTCTCTCTGACAACTTACCCATCTCTTCAGCCGGCATGTGTCCCCCATGGCCACACCCAGGACCAGCCTGGGCCGCGGAAAAATGTGCCTACCACTGTCAGACAGATCGCCGTTGCGATGAACCAGGTCATGACCCACCACGACAGCGGCTTGGTGCGCAACACCCCCCACCATCCGATTGTCGCTTTAGATTGATAGGACGCGAGTAGTAGAGCCAGGACCACCACTGTTGGCACGATGATCGTCCACGCGTCCACCACCGCCAAAAGGATGAGTAGGGCCGTAACGACGACGAGTACAATGCCGAGCCGTTTACCTGCTTGCTCGCCCCACAACGGTTTTCCCTCCACGTTGACGTGGAAGTACGGAATCACAACCAGCGCCAACAGAACCAAGGTAGGAATAACAATTCCAGCCACAAACGGCGGAAAAAAGTGTAACAACTCCTGCAAACCCAGGAAGTACCACGGCGCCTTTGCCGGATTGGGCGTCAGAAGAGGGTTAGCGAGCTGTTCGAGCGGCGCATCCCAGAACAACGCAATCAGCACCATAGCGATGATTAGCACTTCAAAGACGATCGCCTCGCGCACCAGCAGGTGCGGATAGGTCATCATCTTCGGCCCTCGCTCGTCTTTCACTTTTGCGGAGGTATTGCGGGTGATGAATACGATACGGCGCGGCTCTTTCTTCGCGTCCGAACTGAATCCTGATTCGATCTTAGTTTTTTCCATCATCGTCTTTTGACCGTACCGTCAATCCACCGTCCTTCTGCACGCGCCAGAAATGCACGCCGATAAAGAGGAACGCGATCAACGGAAGAATGACCACATGCAAAACGTAAAACCGAAGCAAAGCATTTTCGCCCACGATGTTCCCGCCCAGGGCCACAAAGCGGATCTTGTTTCCGATGATGGGCATGGCCGATATGATATTTGTGCCCACCGTGACCGCCCAGAATGCCAGTTGATCCCAAGGCAGTAAGTAGCCTGTGTAGCTCAGAAACAAGGTGACCAGCAACAAGACAACTCCAATCACCCAATTGAATTCATGTGGTGGCTTGTATCCGCCACGGTAAAAAACATGAAACATATGGGCGAACACCAGCAACACCATCAAGTGCGCACCGATGCGGTGCATATTGCGAAGGAAAACACCATTGGACACGACAAAACGCAGGTCTTTCATGTCGTGGTAGGCCTTAGGCGCTGCCGGGTGATAGTAGAACATCAGCAGAACACCGGTCACGACCAAGATAAAAAAGAGCAGCAACGACAGGGAGCCCAAGTAATAGGCGGCCCGAACCCGCAGAGACTTTTCGCGCACCTTCACGGGCAACCAGTGCAGAAACAGATTACCGAACACCGCGACGCTTCGCGTCCGATTTGTAACTGCCGGCCCTCGCCGGAAGACGGATTTCCACACTTGCGTAGTCCGGAGATTTTCGAGAGCTGCTTGAATCGTGGTAGCCATAATCCTCCTCAGGCCTTCAGGACCTGGTCGGGCTTGATGATTTGCAGCTTGTCCACCTGAAGGTCTCCGTCCGCAGTCAGGCTGACGGAGTAATGGGGCAACGGGCGAGGTGCGGGCCCCTCGATCTTCTTCCCATCCGGCTGGAATTTGCTGCCGTGGCACGGACACGCAATCATGTTGGCTTCCGGTTTCCACTGCGTGACGCAACCGAGGTGGGTACATACGGCCGACACCGCATAAAATCCCGCCGGCGTGCGAACGATGTAGACCTGCTGGTCTTGCAGGAAGGTAACGGAGTTCACGGGGTACAAATCAGGGTTGCCAGCACGAAACGTCGTCGACGGCTCGAACAACACGTTGGGAGAAAAGTATTGATAGGTCAGCGCCGCGCCGCCCAGTCCCGCAACTCCGAGCGCCCCAACCGTAATCTCGCTGAGAAAATCTCTACGTGATACACCTGGCCTGCCGGTGGCAGGTTCCGGCACCGGGTTTAGCTTGCTGTCGCTCATGGCTTCAGAACAATCTCCTCGTGGGATATCAGGCCGGGGTCCCGTTCGAATACTTCAAATGCTTCCATCGAGATGGTATTGGCAGGGCAACGTTCCGCACACAAGCCGCAACGGATGCAGATGGTCTCATCCTTCACCATCACGGCCCCTTCCACCTGGTTCAGTTCCTCTGGCAAAACGTGCTGCAGGTCCACAGAACGCAGTTCCTTTTCGTTGCTCAATCGCTCCTTCTGTTCCTCTGTAAACGCAAAATCTTTCAGGGGCACCAAGCTCAAGCAGTTTTCCGGGCACACATCGACGCAACCGCCGCACAGGATGCACTCCGTACCGTTGGCCTCGTTGCCCTCGAAAATCGTGTTAATCCAGCATTTCAGGCACCGACTGGCTTCACTTCGCGCCTGTTCTTCGGAGTATCCCGTTTCGACTTCCGCCACGCCGGTGCGCCGCTCAATCGGAAGCGCCGGGATCGTCAAGCGCGAGTACTCGTCGTAGTGCGCTGCCATCTCATGGTGATTGATTACCGTGATTTGCACGAACCTTTCCTTCGGCTTCCAGTCCGGCCCGCGCAAGAACTTATCTATCTCCGTTGCCGCTTTCTTCCCGTCGGCGACGGCATTGATGATCAGCCGCGGTCCGAACGCAATGTCCCCGGCCGCAAAAATACCGGGAGCAGTGCTCATCAGCGTATCCGGATTGATCTTCACTGTCCCTTGCCGTGTTGTTTCGATGCCATCTTCCGGTTTCAGAAAAGAGAGATCGGATGACTGGCCAATGGCCAGAATCACGGTGTCGCACGGGATAACGAATTCTGTGCCAGCTTCGAATTTGGGATTGAAGCGCCTGTTCTCATCGAACACGGAAAGACACTTGGTCACTTCCAAGCCAGTCAGCTTGCCGTCCTTCCCTACAAACTGCTTCGGCCCCAGCGAGGGACGCAGGTTCATGCCTTCGAGAACACCCTCTTCAATTTCTTCTTCGGACGCGGGCATTTCCACGCGCGACTCCAGGCAGACCAGCTGCACTTCACGCGCGCCCATGCGCAGTGCCGCTCGCGAAACGTCCATGAATTCCTTCATGGCCACGTCCATTTCGCTGGAAGTCAGTTCGTTCGGCAGCCCGCCTTCCGCCGCCATTTTCTGCTGCGCGCGCACGGCCGATCGCGCCACGTCGATGGCCACATTTCCGCCGCCAATTACCACAACTTGCTTGCCCACCTCGAACCGGTAGCCCAGGTTTACGTTCAGAAGGAAATCGATCCCTTTAACCACTCCATCCAGTTCGTGACCGGGCAAATTCAATTCACGGCTGCGATGCAGTCCAAACGCCATGAGCACCGCTTTATACCCTTGCCGCCGAAGATCCTCGAGTGTGAAATCCCGTCCAAGCCGCATATTCAGCTTCAGCTGCGGTCCCAGATCCAGGATTTCGCGGATTTGTGCCTGCAAAACATCGCGCGGCAAGCGATACTCAGGAATACCGAGGTGCATCATGCCACCCGGAACAGCCGCCGCCTCGAACACGGTTACGGGATAACCGAGCAATGCCAGGTCGTGCGCCGCCGACATTCCCGCAGGACCGGAGCCAACCACCGCCACCTTTTCGGTGTGCACAACTTCGGGCTTTCCGCCGAAAACGTCGATCGGGTTCCTTGATTCCGGTCCATGGCGCTCGGTCACAAACCGCTTCAGGGCGCGGATCGAGATGGGCAGGTCAAACTGGCCGCGGCGGCAGGCAGGCTCACAGGGATGCCCGCAGACGCGTCCACAGATTGACGCAAACGGGTTGGGGGTCCGGGCGTAACGATAAGCCTCTTCATACCTGCCCTGCGCGATCAACGAGACATAGCGCCCCGCCTGGGTGTGCACGGGACACGCCTGCATGCAGGGAAAGTTAGACTCCAGCCATTCCAAATCAACGAGCTTGGTTCGAGTCGTCACCTGGTGCGCTCCGGATCCCCTTATTGTGTGTGCTTACTTCTTGACCGTAAGGTCAGCGGTTACCGAACCAGCGCTCACTTCGACAGCCTGGGTCGTCACTTTGCCGTCTTCGCTCCAGGTCTTCAGGGTGTACTTGCCGGGTGGAACATTCTTGATTTCGTAATTGCCTCCCTTGTCTGTCAGAGCGAAGTAAGGCGTCGGGGAGACCACCACGTACCCGTTCATTTCCGGGTGCACGTTGCAGAGTAATCCAGCCACGCCAACATCATTGAACTGGAAACTCTTCTTATCGCCCTTTGGCCATGTGCCCAGATTGTGAGCAAGCTTCTTATTACCGCTGATGCTGGGCCAATACACGTTGTGCCCGACAGGGTCGCTATTGAGGAATTCCACCGTGGTGCCTACCTGCACGACCACCACGTGCGGATTGAAGGTCATTTTGTTTTGATCGATTAACGGTTTTGTGGTGGGTGCATCAAACTTCTTGTCCGGGATCGCGTCGATGTATACGGCGATATTTTCCGCGGACTTGATCCCCTGCACACTGACTTTACCCTTGATGTCTCCGGCAAAGCTCACACCCGCCAAAAGCAGGACTACACCGCTTACTGCCATTGCCTTGACTGCAAATAAACGTAGCTTCATTTGTCCCCTCTCGTTTCCCTGGATTTTTGTGTCACAAAGTTCTTGCCGTTCAGACGTTGATCAGAAGGCGTAGTCGATGCCCGTCAAGAAAGTGTTCGGGCGGTAAAAGGAGGGACTCACAGCCCCATTTTGATAGAAAGGCACTCCCCAGTAGTGGTCATATTCGCCGATGATCTTGATATTTGCGCGCACCAGAATGGTGTAGCCGGGACTGAAGCGGTTCCGGGTCTGGGATTCCGAAAAGCCATTGATCCAATCGGACGGAGAATTCACAAAGTCATAACGCATCGTCGCAATCAGCCAGGGGAAAATCCAGTAGTTCGCCGCAGCAAATCCTCCCGTAAACGTCACCGCGTTCGCACTCGCAACGGTTCCATTCACCGTGTCCACCAGGTGATTGGCGTCGTGTCCATGCATGAACACGCCATACATTTCGAACTTGCTACGATACTTGAACCTGATATCGCCACCGGCCCGGTAGAAGGGATCATTAATTGTGCCGGTAAACGCGTAGGGGTTGCCGCCGAAGTTCTGTTGATTTGTGCCGTGGTAATAGAAGGCACCGAGTCGAATGGAGGTGTGATCCCTCGGCCCTGTCGGACCCGCGGCCTGAATGCCGTGCCTGCTCTCGGGATCTTTTTCCAGATTAAACTGATACGAAGTGCGCAGGTAGACGTCCTTTGTATTGCGCGCGGTCAGACTATTATCCAGCCCGTATGCCGAGTTCGTGCCGTCGATAAATGCAACGGACCAAGTGAAGTTACCGTTGTTCGGATAACCGCCAAATTCGATGCCCCTTTGAGGGGATCCGAAAATATAGGGATTGTTGGTGCTCCCGCATACCGTTACTGTGGCACTGCAGGCGGGGCCCTGTGCCAGCGCGCCTTCGAAGTAGGTGTCGTAATTCGTCAGGTAGGGAGTTTTTGCCTGCGTGATGGGCAGATCCAGTTCAAACTGGCCGAATTTCACGTTCAGCGCGTTTAACGGTAGATGAAAATAGTGGCCCAGGTCGTTGTATTTCAGCCAGCCATCACCCAACCCGCCGTTTGCCCCGGATGCGCCGGCAGAGATATCGTCATCAACCCAAAACGAGAGATTCGGGCCAAAGCTTCCCGCGCTGATGATCGTAAAGGTATTGGGTACAAACAGATCTGTACGCGGGACATAACCTGCAGCTTGGACTGGAGTCGGTTGCTGGGCGTTATACTGGAAATTCCCTTCATACCGGAAGGAAATCGGAATCGTCCCAGGGATCTCCCCCGGATACACTGCGCCTGGAAACGCTTCCTTCTGCGCCTTGGACCCCAACATGACGGGATCCTGCTTCACAAAGGTTTCGTCGTCCTTCGGAAACTTGAAGCCGTTCTTCTTGAAGGCTGTGCCGAAATCGTTCAATTCGGGGTAATTGGTGTGGCAGGTGGTGCAGGAGGTCCCATACTTCCTGGAAAACGCCGGAATTGCCTTGCCGGAGGGTACCGTGACAAACAGAGCAATCGCCGTGAAAGTGCAGAACATGAGCGCAGCGATGGCTTTCACCGTAAAGTCCCTGTTGTTTTTCACTAATCCCAGCCTCCGCCCCTCAGTGGGCATGAATTTGTGACCTGTGCGACACGGACGTGTTCGGATGCACAGATATTCTTGAACGAACGTTACATTGAGGCGGTGACAACAGTCACCGTCCAGTGTGACATTCGTCACACATAGCCCACTTCCCGGTTGGGGCGCCCTCGAGCGGCGGAGGAATCAAGGGAGGTCTCAAAAGGCGACCAAAACGCTTTTCCTTGAAAGGCCTGCAGGTTCCCCCTTTCGGGCCACGAACTCAGAGCTCACATCCATGGCGATGGCCATATTTTTGTCCAAATGGCGCCCCCCACACAAAAATGCTCCTCTCGCCGACAACTCCGGTTACGCCGAGGCCTTGTGTATCTCCATGGCGGATGCCTCCTCCACGGGGATGCCCCGTTCGCGGGCAAAATGAACCACCGCCTTCCCGAGCGGGTGTTCAGAATACTGCTCGAGCGAGGTCAGCAGAGAAAAAGCCTGTTCATATGGGGGGCGGCACGATACCCGAAAGGAAGTCAGGCGGTATCGGGTCGAGGCCGGAGTCCACAGTTCTTGCTTGCATCCACGCGGGTGAAGAACATAATCCCGGCACCATTTCGCATCCAAGGAGTTCAGAACTGCCTTGCGTCAGCGTCCAGGTCTTGTCGAAAATCACGTGATTGACGGACCCCAGAATTTCGAGGATTCGTGCGTCGCTGATCAGGATGCCTCGCCGCGAGGCGACCCCAAGCGAGGCAGTGATAGCCAAAGGCGTTGCCAACCCGAGAGCGCACCGACAACCGATCACCAAGACGGAAATCGCCCGCATCAGAGCGTTACCTGCTGTTGAGAATCCGCCCAGCCAAGCAACTACAGACGCGAGCGGGAAAGCCCAGCCATACTGGGAACAAAAATCCGTGCCACACGGTCAACGGCGTGCTCCAGTGGCGGCCGGTTGCCCAGAGACCATTCGAAGAGTGCGCTAATGCGCGAACTTGGAGAATTGGCGCTGCTCTGCGTGGCCTTCACTTGTAGCACGCCATCGAGGTCAATGCTGCCCGCAAAAACCCGGGCGCTTCGGACCTTTGCCACCGGCGTCGTGCCTATAGCCATCGCCAAACTTGCCAGGATCGCGGTCCAGGTGAACTCCATCGCACGCCCGCTTCTCTTTAGCCCTGCCCCCCGTGCCGTGATGCGCAATCGCTGGTTCATCCGGCCCGTTGCTCTTGGTTCTTGTCAGGTTTTATTCAGGTTCGCAGCTGTGCGCCGGGCGAGCTCCGCAATCGTCACCTTGCCGAGAACTTCCGTAAGTGCCGTTTGCGCGTCCTGCCAGAAGGGCTGAACCCCGCACCACGATTTCCTCGAACATCCCTGGCCACTCCCTGAGCACACATTCAGCTGCAGCGGCCCTTCCATCGCTTCCAGGATATTAAGGAGCGTCAATCTCTCACTCTGCAGCCTTAAGCAGAATCCGCCACCGCTGCCACGCTGCGAACTCACCATTCCGGCCCGAACCAATCTCTGCAATACCTTCGATAGAAAGTTCGCGCTTACATCACTGGCCGCAACAATTTCACCCAGAGGTACCCTCGCCCCCCTCGGAAGAGAGGCCAGGTGAACCATGACGCGAACTGCATAATCGGTTGCGCGGGTGATCTGCATCTGCAATTGGACTTTCCTTGTCCAATTGCTCCCCAATAAACAACTTCTATTTTTTCTGCGCAGTGATCAGAGCTACTTTTTGACGTGACAGGTAAACCTTCCATGGCGTCCACCATCACTTTCCCGTTCCGTGCCCTGATGCCAGGGCCACTGTGCGCAGCTGGGGGAACCCGAGCGCATTCGCAAAGACGCCCGAATCCCGGGGCGACCTGCAAGGCCGAAGCGAAAAGCCGCCGTGAGGTTCTCGTCGACGATTTCCTGTGAGTCGCACCGCGCTTAAGGGATTCCTGCAAAGAAGGAGCTATCTTCTAGCGGCCTGGATTCTTCAATTGGACGGAATAAAGTGAGGTGCGCGCGGCGATGAACAGAGACTTTCGGTCGGCACCTCCAAAAAGCAGCTGGGTGGGCCGTTCAGGGACGTTGATGGTCCCGATGAGAATACCGGACGCGTTGTAGATGTAGATTTGACCGGCCGCAATATAGACGTTCCCCGCCGAATCTTCGGTCACACTCTCCCCGCCCACGTCGGCAAACAGCTGCAGATTCGCTAGTGTGCCGTCCTCGTCCACCGTGGCGCGATAGGTCTTTTCTTCCGATTCATCGGAAATGTAAATCGTTTGTCCCACGGCCACGGGAGCCAGCCCGAAGGCCCTGAGCACGTCATGGATTTTCGAGCCGTAATAAAGCAGACCGGCGACAAAATCTTCCCCGGCAGGGATGAATGTGCTGCGATCCGGCGAAACAAACTGGTACCGTTTTTTCCGTTGGACTGCTTCGGGGAAATCATTCTCATTTCGCCAATAATCGACCGGAAGAATGGCGGTCATCCCCGGGCGGGGCGCTTGCGCCTCCGCCTGCAGCAGTGTGATCTGGTCAAAGTTGCTACCCGGCTTGAACGAGTACACTGTCCCGTTCCCTGCGTAGGAGATCACCATCAGGTTGTCGGACTTGTCGAAAGCAAGTTCGACCGGATCGAGCGGATTGTCCCGAACAACGGAGAGCTGCTGCGAAGATACCGACCAGCGATAGATCTTCTGCCATCGCGCGTCGACAAAATAGAAGTCACCTCGGCTGTCTATCGCTCCTCCGGATATATTGAAGAAACCGCCCGCCAGCTTTTCGACCAGTGCATTCCCGGCCAGCACGGGAGGGCCTGCGACGGCGTTTGATCGGGGTGCACTTCCGGACAGCGTGAGCCAGGCAATCTCGCGTTGACGGATCTCCACTTTGTGGGTCTGGTCGTAAACCACGTTGTCAAATGAAACCTTGCTATCGCTGTAACAATGCACGTTACGGAAGCGAATGTTCCTTGAATCCGAAACCTCGATTGCGTAGGGGAACGGCTGGTAACTACTCACCACACGGTACATGTGCAGGTTTGCGATGGTGACGTTGTTCGAACCGCGAATTTGCAGTGGCAGAGCGAAGCCGCCTTCGCCACGCTCTTCTTCGGTTTGCAACGCATAGATTTGCCAGTTTGCTGCATTCTCGAGCACCACTTCGTTCCGAACGTGGTGTTCGCTGGACAATTCGTAAATCCGTCCGCTGGTCGACGTGTTTGAGATGTACAGGCCGGCCTGCGCAAAAGTGCTCGGTGTCCACACGTTTACGAACGTCCCGCCTCCGCCCTCGGTCACCCAGAGGCTCGGATACTGCCCGTCCCAACGCCGATTGATGTCGGAATCCGCCGTGTGGGTGTTGTTGTAGATTTGTTCCCAGAATCGGTGCTTCTGTTCAGGGGTAGCATCGGGATCCAGAGTGCCGTGACCGCCCAGAAAGCGGACGTCTTCCACCATGGAACTGGCACCAGCCATCCATTTCAGCGCGACGGCCCGGGGATTGATGCCATTGGTGTACAGCCCGATCCCGGTCAGGACGTTGCGTCCCCCCGGTGGCGCCTCCACAAGCGCGACGGGGCTGCCAACTCCCTGAAACCCAGGCGTACCATCTGCGAGCGATATGCGGGTGGCGCTGGGATGCAAACCAATAAGAATGCTGTCCGCCTTCAGTGCAATGGTTTCCGTCACGCGATACTTCCCGGAAGGGAAATAGAGTGTCTGGTGTTCGGCAATCGCTTTCTTCAGCGCGGCCGTATCGTCCGCCTTGCCGTCGCCTACCGCTCCAAGGGCGCGGACGTTCATCCAGGTATTCATCGGCGGCAGCGCGCGAATGTCAGATTCGACCGGTGGCGGTAGCGCAGCAAGCGGGACCGTCTCGAAGACGTCCTGAAAGGAAGCGGTCGCCCCAACGTCATCAAAATGCAGACCATGCGAAAAGCTTTTCACCTCATACATCTCCTGAGGTCCAGCAACATGTTTCCCGCTCTCTCGGTACAGAGCAAAATGAGGGACGTTGCGGCAAACTATGTTTTCCAGGTTGATCTCGGTGCGCGCGCTCTTCTCATTGCTGATAACCACTGCCGGTCCTGATACATTTTCCAGGCGCGCATCCTTGACCCAGAGTTCGTCGGAATAATTCGCGTCGATCGAAATCGCCGTGGGCACGTCCTTGAATCGAGGGCGGATCAGCGTAAGTCCGGCTTCATGTTCCCGAATGGCCGCCTCGCTCTGCCCCTCAAACGTGCTGTCGATGACCGTGAACTGCCACCCTGGAGAAGGCTTGCGGGTCCAAATTCCGTACTTCCCCCCAAAGAAATGTAAATCCTCCGCCAAGTTCCCACCATCGTGAATTCCCGCAAGTGCAGAACCAAGGTGGAAATCCATATGCGACAGGTAACAGTGCTGCGCGTAATGGGCCCGGATTCCAACCGCGCCGGGATTGCCCTCCTGGATTTCCAGGTCAACGTTGCTGATCGCCGAATAAAAGGTGCCGGGGTTTGCATCCGGGGCAGTTATGTTCGCTTCCACCGAGATACCGCCTGCGGATTTGGGTTGTTCCGGCCTCGAACCCGCGAAAAAAACCAGGTAAGTAGGGCCCCTTTGAAAACCTGTCGTATTTGCGCCAAGAACAAAGACCGGCCGCTTTGCACCATACCCGATCACGCGAATCCCCGGCCAAATATAGATCGTCTTACTGATGCGATAGCGGCCCGGCGGCAGAAACAGAATTCCCTGGAGGTGGGTCTCCTGCACTCTGTCCATTGCTTCCTGCAGGGCAGCAGAATCATCCGCGATGCCGTCTCCGTGGACGGAAAACTTATCTTTCGTGAGGTAAACCGCCCTCGCGTCGTCCAACCGTTCCGTGTAGTAAGAATCAGCCAGCAACGGCCGGCACCAAAACAGAAGTGCGGCCAATGCCAGGAGTGTCCTCCACCCCACGTTCTCGGGCTTGACCTTTTTCGAACGAAATCCGGCGCTCAAGTGCTGAACCATTCCCGTTCGTCTTTTTGTTTCCATAGGTCGGTCCTGGAGTGCGTCTACCTGTTCTTGCCGTCGCTGATCCCGGTGAGCTCTCTGTGCGCAGTGAATAACCCATCCGGGACCACCACGATCACCCAAGGGGTATCGGATGCCACCACGCGACCATGGCTGACAACTTCGACGCCCTGGCCGGGACGCAGAGTAATTTTCTGCGTGCCCGCCGCGTCCAACAGAAGATTGTTGCTTCTTATTTCAAACGTGTGAGTGCCTGCACCCTCAGCGTGGATACGCAGCGTGATCTCCTTGGCCTTCGTACTATCCACACTCACCTTGAAAT
The DNA here is from genome assembly GCA_963842585.1 of Candidatus Acidiferrales bacterium. Taxonomy (GTDB): domain Bacteria; phylum Acidobacteriota; class Terriglobia; order Acidiferrales; family UBA7541; genus Acidiferrum. Next base: position 806,544 of record CAWJHG010000001.1, on the reverse strand, counting down.
CCAACGCGCGGTCCTCTCGCAGTTCGAGATGATAAAATCCACCTGATAACGCGGTAAGTACGGTGTGAGATTTTCCTTGCCGGACGGAATAGTACCCTTGTGGCAGCAGAACTCGAAATTTGCCGTCTGCGGGAGTGACCGAGACTGCGGTTACGCGCCCGGTGGCTTCATTACGAAACTCGACCGGTTCCCTCGACGCGCGTTCTCCGTCTCCCTCAACCACTGCCGCACCATGAAGATCCTGCATAAGCCAGATCCACTCGCCGACGGGCTGTGTCCACACCTCTTTATAGGTCCAGCAGATCTGCGTTGGCCAGTAAGGTGCATCGTTATATTCCTTCGTTTCAATGCCAACCGGGAGCGCACCCACCATTTGCCCTGAACGGACACTGTAGAGCGGTGTCCAGTCGTACCCCTCCCCATACATGATGCTGGCCGAGAAGGGGTTTCGACCGAGTAACCACTCCGCCTGCTTCTCTGCCAGGTCTTCCGCCTCAATGTCTCCGCGCAATTGTCCTGCCGCCGACAGCGCCTTGGCCTCTGACAGCAGGACACTGGAATTTCCACGAAAATCAAACCACACCGGAAATCTCCGTAGATAGAATTCCCCGCCGAGCGGCACTCCCCGGTGCACTTGCTCCACGTAGGCGTCGCGGTCTGCAGCACGCAGCGGTGTCCAGTCCTTCGATTGAGGGATCAACCTGGCTTCGCTCTCCTTGTACACCGCTGCGGGCAACACGTCGTAAGGCGCGTCTACCTTGGCAGCCACCTGCTGGTAGTACTTGGAGTGCAGAACAATGGCGGAATACCATTTCATCCAGTTGGCATGGTCCGGGAACGTTTCGCAAAGATGAGTCAACGCGATTACCGGCTCTTCCTCTTGGCCAATGTGAAAGCGGTGAAAGAGATTCTCCCTCTTCGGGCTAGTATAAAAATAGCCGGTCATCGGGATGTTCCAAGGTTGAATCCTCTGTTCCTGCGATTCCAGGACCAGGTTGCCCAACTCGATCGCCTTGTCCTCGTATTTCTGCTCTCCTGTCGCCCGATACAGATCCACCGATGCAATGGTGCCGAAGGAAATGCGTTCCAGTTCATCCTGTGCCCCATAAACCTCAGACAATGGGGGGGCCGTTTTCAGCCCTTCCACCGCAAACCCCCAGTCCTGTTCAGCCGTGCGCAGGCTGCGGATCGCAAGTTCCGGATTGCTTTCCTTCAGTACGCGTGCGGCGAGCGCTTCGACTGCGGCCACCCTGAAGTTCCACTCCGGATTGTTCACGGCCTGACCTGAACGATCGTCGGCGTCACCTATGATTCCGTTTGTCCAGTAGCTGATCAGTTGCCCGGTGGTGCGATAGCCGTCGCCGAAGCTCGTTTTCAGTACCCAGCGCAGCCCCCAGGTTCCTTCCTCAAGCAGGCGATCGCGCAGCGCGGGGTCTTCTCCCTGTCGCTGCAGGCGTTCTGCAAATGAAAACAGGGCATAAGCCATTCCCGGAGTGTTGCCCGTCGCGCTCAAATCCCCGGCGTCGTGATAGCCCCCATTGACGATGATGCGTTTGTCCCCGTGAATGCTGTAATCATCCAGATGGCAGATTCCGTGAATTCCAGCAATCACCGTCCCACACCGCTCGCTGTACATGAAATTAATCGCTTTCCAGATGCTCCCCGCCCAGGCTTCAGCGCCGATTTCAAAAGGCCGCGTGCTCGACTCACCCGCGCGCAGAAAATATTTGCCCGGTCCCTGCAACTCCGAAAAGTCGAGGATTGAGAAGTTCCCCAAAGGCGTTGTCTCCTGCCGGACCTGCTTCGTCAGAATGGTCTTGCCGGTTCCTTCCTCCAAAACGGAAAACTCCCTTGCCTGCAGTTCGCTCGCGATCGCAGTCTTCGTGGCGCCAGCGGTGTATCCAGCGTGACTAAAGGCAATTCTGCCGCGGTCCACGTCCCACCCTTCCACGTGATCGGCCACCACCGTCTGGAGCTCCAATTGGTCCAGATAGAGGATGGTCTGATCCCCGGGATCCGGGAGCATTTTCGGAAGACTATAGGCAAACTCAAGTTCTGTTACCTTATCCCGACTGAGCGGCGCAATTTCCCACACCACCTGATTCCACTCGTGATTTTTCAGGATGATAGACTCGTGCCGCCCCTCGTTGTATCGGTCCGGCAGCTTGTGGGTGCCCTCGTTGTGCAGGACTAATGAAGCGGAAATCGCCGGCGCGCCCACAACGTCCGGATACACCCAGATCGAAATGCGATTGTAATGACTCCAGTCCTCACCAGGAAATTTGCGATCGGCAATCAAGTCTTCCCATTCACCCGCGCCGCCCACCTTTCCTAGGTTTTGCGTTGAACGGATACGCAGTGAGTGCTTGCCCTCCTTCACGGGAGTCTCGGCCAGCGTCATGTCTCCATCGCCGGTGAACGTCCAGGTCGACAAATCCTCCATGGCATCAAGCAACCTTGCCTCCAGTACTGGCTTCTTCAGCCAACGGGCCTCCGCACCATCCTCATAGACGGCCTGCATGGGCATCTTTGGAGCCTGCTGCTGGGCAGAAACGGGGGGACTGCCGAATCCGTAGGACAATATGATTGCGACCCATGCGTACGTCAGCCGTTTGCGGCCGCCATGTCGTGCACAAACCGATTCCGACATCATAGGCACCCTCCGAGGGCTCAAGCCTGGGCTCAGCGATCTTCGTAAGGAATCATTCGAAAGTAGTATAGCCCCGACGACCGGGGATCAAGGCACGGACTTAATTCTCCGGTTGTTGCCTGTGGCCACCGGCCAGGGATCGACCTAGCACCGAGATCTTTTCCCCTACGGGAGCGGCTTTGGCAGCGTGCCCTTCCCTTCCCCCGCCGTATCCATAACGCAGCGAAAGCCGATGGCACCGGATCGATCGATACTCGGCGCCATCAACAAATATTTGCCATGCTCAGACAACCTATAAGCCTGCGGGAAATACCACTTCGAGCCCTGCGGCTGATAATGACTCCCGCCGCGCAGGACGGCTGCCGCCGTGTGTTCGTCGGTATATTCGTCGGTCCATTGCCATACGTTGCCCACCAGATCATTCACACCAAATGGGCTGCTCCCTTTCGGGTGGGTTCCCACGTCGCTGGCTGCCAGCATGTCGCGCCCTTTGTCGGGTTCCGGGACCGCATCTCTCGACCATTCGTTCCCCCACGGGTAGGTACGTTCATCCAATCCCTGCGCGGCGTATTGCCATTCCCACTCGTGGGGCAAGCGCTTGCCGGCCCACGCGGCATAAGCGCGAGCATCCTCGAGAGCGACCCAGGTCACCGGCCGGTTACCCCCGCCTTCCGGAAACGATCCCTCTCTCCAATCTCTCAGGAAGTTGTGGGCATCCCTAGGACGATACTGCGTTGCGTCCAGAAACTGCTTGAACTCGGCATTGGTCACCAGGTTTTTATCGATATAAAACGCAGGGATCTGCAGTCGCTGTGAATGATACCGACGAGCGGAAGATTCCCACGGATATTGAAAATCGACGCCCTCATCGTTGGTGCCTTCAATTTCGATCCCGTTGACCCGAAACAAGAACTCTCCTGCCGGGATCAATATCATCTCTTTCGGATGGTCCTCGTGCTTTGCCGATGGCACGATCGCGACAATGTTTTGTGGCAGCGCTTTCCAAGTGCTCGAAAATTCTCCGAGTGGCTTTACGCTCAGGGAGTTCATGGTCGCAAGAACTCTGCTTAGGCCGACCTCATCCGGCGCGAGAGTTTCCAGCACCGCGCCGTATCCATTGGCGTCCAGCGCGAGATCGATCACAGAAGAGCTGTTTTCGCGGCCCGGGGTGATCTCCACGCCATGCCAGATGTCGAAATATCGCGCCCCCGGACGGAAAGGAACCACCAACTGCCGACCGTTCACACGGTAGGAGTTCCGATTCACGATGGTCCACAAAGTCTTACCGTCTCCGGGCCACTTGCTCGCGAACACCCCAAATTGCTCAGTATGCGTGTGCGGTTCCCAATTCTGACTCACCAGCAGAGCAGCAAAAGCACGCTCAATCGTCGCAACCCGGCGCACGGTTTCTGCATCGAGCGGCGTGAGTTGATTCCAGATGCCCCAGATATTCTCCCAGGTCTCGAATCCAGTCCCGTTGAAAAAGGCGCTCTGCAAATCGTCCTGATGATTGTGGGCCCAACGATTACACACGTGGACCATGTGACGGGGTTCGATCCACTTGTACTGGCTGATCGCTGGAACGAAATCGTAATGCCAGTAGCCCCAACTCATAATGTCGTAGGAGAGCATTTCAGCAGACCCGAGTTCGACTTCGGGTTCGAGCGCCAGTGGATGGCCGGTCTTTTCCGCCGCCCGGCCGAAGGAAGCCGGCATGCCCTCCTGGGTATCCCCATTGATTCCGTCCGCACCTACGGCAGCCAGTAATTGGACCAGCGCTTCCACATCAGGAATCTTTTCCTCATGGGTCCCCTGGTCCCACAACATGCTTGGAAAAAGTACCCGCACACTCCGCCGATGAAAATCAGACACCATCTTGCGTACCCCGTCGATGCCGCCGGGCAAATCGCGAAACAGGTCGTACTGGTTCCGGCTGTCGATTCCAATATTCGAGTAGGTGTGCCACACCAGCACGCTGTCAATGCCGCCGTAACGCGCTTCGAGATCGTCCAGATAATGATCGACGGTGTAACTCAGCTTGTCGCGATCAAAGAAGTACCGTTCGTGAATCATCATCTGGGGCTGGATGAAACTGGATTGAGCCCACTTTAATTCGGGGCGTTCATACTCGGAATCGAAGTAGCCGGCACGGATCTTTCGCTCCATCCGCCAGTGCCGCACGTCGGCCAGCCACTCTGCCGATTCGGCTGGGCTGCATATTTTTGGAGGCTGCGACGAATTCCACTCCGGTACCGGAGCGCAGTTCGGTCCGGGTAATTGTTCGGAGGACGGGGGAAAGGCCGTGTCCTGCGCCGGAGCCATCGCCGGAATCACGAAAATAGACAACAACAGAAGCACGCGCAGCCATGAAATCATTACCGACCCTCCCCGATCTCTCAGCACTTTCTAGGACTCCCTCTTTCGAACTGCCTTGGCTTCTCCATCTTAAGCCATACCCAGCGCGATCTTGCCTTTCTTCCTCGCCGCATCGGGATGGTCGCCACGGTGCTCCCCTCCGCCTGACCATCGACCCTGAGAGCATATGGTAAGGTATTGAAATTGGGTCTGCAGAAGCACATCAGTTCGCAATATCAGAGGTGACTCATGAAGCGCATTTTCATCGCCGCCTATCACCAGTCAAAGTTTGGAAAGCTCATGGGCATGCCCGTGCCCGAAATTCTTCACCGCGCCGTCCTGGAGACCTGTGCGGAAATCAAAGTAGAACCCTCGGCGATCGATGTCGGCTCGGTTGGCGCCGTCTGCAATATTTCCCTGAACCAGCAAGGCCTGCTCGCTGGCCTGGTGGCCGATATTCCCGGCCTCGCTGGCAAACCGATCGAATCGGTAGAAAACGCCTGTGCCTCCGGCGGCCAGGCGATACTCTCGGCCATCCAGAAACTGCAAATCGGGTGGGGCGACACGGCGATCGCCATCGGGTACGAGAAGATGCGCGACACCGAAGGCAAGATGGACGGAAAACTCATCGGCCAGGCTCTCGGCTATTTCTCGCATCCCGACGAGCGCGACGGTAAAGTCTACATTTTCCCTCACCTTTTTGCGGAGGTAATGGAATGTTATCTGAAAGTGCATGACATTCCCGAACAGCACCTCGCGCATATCGCAGTCACCGAATATGCCAACGCCCGCCACAACCCTTACGCTCAGATGCGCAATGTGGAACTCACGGTCGAGCAAGCCATGCAGATCGGCGGCATCAATCGCTACATCGTCGAGGGGCTGCCGCTCAAAACCTACGACTGTTCCCAAATTACCGACGGCTACGCAGCGCTCCTTCTCGCAACCGAAGAAGGGCTCGGGAAGCTTGGGATCGCCAAACAAGATTGCGTTGAAATTGCCGGGTACGCACAAGCGACCGATCCGCTCAAGAAAGCCGGCCGTGACGTGCTCCGACCTGCCGGCGCTATTAAAGCGATGAACGCTGCCTACGAAATGGCCCAAGTTACCGCTCACGATGTAAAGGTCGCTGAGATCCACGACTGTTTCACGGTCATGGGCGCTCTCGGCACAGAAATACTTGGAAAGGCGGAGTACGGAAAAGGGGCGCGTTACTGGGTCGAGGGGAGAGCCAAGGTCGACGGCGAATGCGGCATCAACACTTCCGGAGGCCTCATCGCCAAAGGTCACCCGATCGGGGCAACAGGAGTTGCGATGCTCGGTTGGTGCGCTTGGCAACTGCTCGGCAAAGTACCACCGGAGTTGCAGGTCAAGGATGCCCACGTGGCAGCCACCTTTAACATTGGTGGGCCTATTTGCGCCTCAGTATGCACGGTGTTGAGAACATGATCGAGTGAGCAGGCCGGCCGGGCTCTCGGCATCATCGAACAAGACCAAACAATAACCTGTTTTATCAGCAGCTTAGAGGTCGCCTCTTTCCCGGAGCAGCGCCCTCGGCCAGCGACAGGTCGGCGTGGAATCGGCCGAGAACCGGACCAAAGTGAGGCCCAGAACAGGGGTGTTTCGCCCCACGGTCGAGGCAATTCTCCTTCCATCGGCTGAAACTCGCTGCTCCCCGCGCACGTCGAATGGGTAGCGGAATAGGTGATAGGATGCTTGGTGAAGATCCAGGAACTGACGGATCCTTCTTTTGTATCTTTGAAAGAGGAGTGCGCCTCCCATCTCCGCTCATCAGGTACATAGCATCGCTTCCCTGGAAGGGAACGTACCTTTTCGAATTTGAGGAGTGCAAGTGACGGAATATAGACCAGGCTCTAGTGCTTCGATAAATCCTGATCCACCGACAACCCAGAATCCTACCACCCGCAAGAGCCGCTGGTGGATCTGGCTGGTTATTGCAGCTCTTCTGCTCATCGGCGTGGCGCTGTGGCAACGACGTGGCTCGACTCCTGAGGCAAAAACCAGCGGAGATCCCGCCTCCCGCCCGGTTACCGTCTCAACGGCTGCGGCGCGCGAGGGCGATATCGGCGTTTATTTCAACGCATTGGGCACGGTGACCCCGGTCTACACCGTGACCGTGACCAGCCGCGTGCAGGGTGAAATCACTCAAGTCTATTATCGCGAAGGTCAGATGGTGAGCAAGGGCGACCCGCTCATTGAAATAGATCCTCGCCCGTATCAGGCAGCGCTCACACAGGTCGAGGGACAACTCGCTCATGATCAGGCGGTCTTGAACGAGGCGAAGATTGATCTGGAACGATACCAGCAAGCGTTCGAACGTAACGCGATTGCCAAGCAACTGCTGGATGATCAACAGCAAGTGGTGCTGCAAGACGAAGGAACAGTGAAAAACGATGAGGGCCAGCTCGCGAATGCCAAAGTCAACCTTGTATACACGCATATCACTGCGCCTATTTCCGGCCGTGTGGGACTCCGCCTGGTCGACCCCGGGAATATCGTGCAAGCCAACAGCACCACTCCACTGGTTGTCATTACCCAGCTTCAACCGATTACCGTTATCTTCAGCATTCAGCAAGGGGATATTCCTAAAATTCAACAACAGTTGCACAAAGGGCAGAAGCTGCCCGTGGACGCGTTGGTCCCTCAAGCGGACAAGAAAATCGCATCCGGCACGCTGCTGACTATCGATAATGTTATTGACCCGACGACCGGCACATTGAAATTCAAGGCCATTTTCGACAACAAGGATAACGCGCTGTTCCCTAGCCAGTTTGTGAACATCCGCCTGCTCGTCGATACGTTGCACAACTCTACGCTGATCCCCACACCCGCGATTCAGCGTAACGCCCAGGGGGCTTTTGTTTATGTAATCAAAAGCGACTCAACGGCTTCCATCCGGACAATTACGCCGGGCGCAACCGATGGATCAGTCACGGCTGTCGAAGGCATCGAGCCTCAGGAGGTCGTTGCCACGAATGGCTTCGATAAATTACTGGATGGTTCAAAAGTCACCATTCGAGCCCCCAAGACAGGCAGCGGCGACGCGTCGGCTCAACCGCAAACCGGCCAAGCGAATGGACCGAGCTCGCAAGGACCGACCTCGGGAGGTGCTTCCGCGGACAAAAAGGGAGGCTCGGCGCAGTGAGTCCCTCACGTCCGTTTATTTTGCGGCCGGTGGCAACATCGTTGCTGATGGCGGCCATTTTGCTCGCGGGCTTTGTTGCCTATCTCCAGCTGCCGGTGTCCGCTCTCCCTGAAGTCGATTACCCTACCATTCAGGTGGTTACGTTTTATCCTGGCGCCAGTCCAGATGTGATGGCTTCAGCCATCACCGCTCCACTCGAGCGCCAGTTTGGCCAGGTTCCCGGCCTGAATCAGATGACCTCCACAAGTTCGGACGGCAGTTCCATCATCGTTCTGCAGTTTTCGCTCGAGCTGAACATCGACGTCGCCGAACAGGAAGTTCAGGCAGCCATTAATGCCTCCCAGACGTATCTACCGTCGGATCTGCCGATTCCCCCGATCTACAGCAAAACCAACCCAGCAGACACTCCGATCCTGACTCTGGCTCTTTCTTCCAAAACCCTCCCGCTTTCGCAGGTGGAAGATCTCGCCGACACCCGTTTCTCGCAGAAGATTTCCCAGCTTCCAGGTGTGGGGCTGGTTAGCATCAGCGGCGGCCAAAAACCGGCCGTCCGGGTGCGCGTGAATCCTACATCCCTCGCTTCCTACGGCATCAATCTTGAGGACGTACGCACGGCGCTTCAACAAACCAGTCTCGACCAGGCCAAAGGCAACTTTGACGGGCCGCAGCAGGATTACCAGATTGAGTCGAACGATCAGCTGCTCAATGCCGCTGATTTCAACAAAGTCATCATCGCCTATCACGGTGGCTCCCCGGTAAGACTCTCCGACGTCGCCACAGTCGATAATGACGTTGAAAACAATCGCCAAGCTGCCTGGATGAACGAAACTCCTGCCGTCATCGTCAACATCCAGCGGCAACCCGGTGCGAACATCATTCAGGTCGTCGACCGTATCAAGAAACTCCTTCCGCTCTTGAAAAGCAATCTTCCGGCAGCTGTTCAAGTGGATGTCCTGACCGATCGCACGACTACCATTCGCGCTTCCGTAAAAGACGTGGAGTTCGAGCTCATGCTTACGGTGGCCCTGGTGGTCATGGTCATTTTTCTTTTTCTGCGCAACCTCTCGGCAACCATCATCCCGAGCGTTGCTGTTCCACTCTCGATCGTAGGCACTTTTGGCGTAATGTATCTCGCCGGTTTCAGTTTGAACAACCTGACCCTGATGGCGCTGACCATTTCGACCGGTTTCGTCGTCGATGACGCGATCGTCATGATCGAAAACATCATTCGTTTCATTGAAGAGGGAGATCCGCCGCTTCAAGCGGCGCTCAAGGGGTCTGAACAGATCGGCTTCACCATTGTTTCGCTGACCATTTCCCTGATCGCGGTCTTGATTCCCTTGCTGTTTATGGGGGACATCGTCGGTCGGCTCTTCCGTGAGTTTGCCATTACCTTGAGCGTCACGATCCTGGTCTCCGCGGTGGTTTCTCTGACGCTCACACCCATGATGTGTTCGCGGCTGCTAAAAAGCACTCATGGACAAAAACAGAGCCGTTTCTACGTCGTCTCAGAAAATGCTTTCGAGCGCATTATCGCGTTCTATGGAAGAACCCTAAAGTGGGTCCTGAAGCATCAGACGGCAACCCTTTTAGTGGCCGTTGCCACGCTAGTGCTTACCGTCGTCCTCTACATTATTGTTCCCAAGGGATTCTTCCCTGTTCAGGACACCGGCATTATCCAGGGCATATCGGAAGCTACCCAGTCCATCTCTTTTCCGGCGATGGCGGAGCGCCAGCAGCAACTCTCCCACGCCATCCTGCAGGACCCCGCCGTCGAAAGTATTTCTTCTTTCATCGGTATTGACGGCACGAACACAACATTAAACAGTGGTCGCATTCAAATTAATCTCAAACCACTCGAAGTACGCAAAATTAACGCTTCCGACGTCATCCGTCGCCTTCAGCCGGAACTCGAGAAAATCGACGGCATTACCCTGTATATGCAGCCGGTACAGGACCTGACGGTCGAGGATCGCGTCAGCCGCACCCAGTATCAGTACACTCTCGAAGATCCCGACCAGCGGGAGCTGAATCTCTGGACGGCCAAGCTCATGGCCAAACTGAAAACTATTCCCCAACTTCGCGACCTGGCCACCGACCAGCAAACTTCTGGTCTCGCCGCTTCACTGATTATCGATCGGGTGACGGCTTCCCGAATGGGCATTACTCCGCAGGCGATCGACCAGGCCCTTTATGATGCGTTTGGCCAGCGCCAGGTTTCCACGATGTATACGCAGTTGAACCAGTATCACATCGTTCTTGAGGCGCAACCCGATTTCCAGAAGAACCCCTCCAAATTGCAGGATATCTATGTTCGCTCCGCGCTTGCTCCGACCGCGCTCACGACCGCTGCTTCCAGTTCGCAGACGGTCACAGCAACCACCGCTTCCGGCAATTCCGCATCCGCTGCCGCGCCGAGTCCCTCCGCTTCCCCGAATACAGCCGCCAGTTCCGGCTCGGCCAATCCGAGCCCGGTAAGCAGTGTGAATGGCGGCGCAGTCCCTCTCAGTACTTTCACTCGTTTCGAAACCCGCAGCAGCCCCTTGAGTGTCAATCACCAGGGGCAATTCCCGGTTGTCACGATCTCTTTCAACCTGGCCCCGAACGCCTCGCTTGGCGAAGCCACCGAAGCCTTTGAGAAGGCGCAAAAGGAGATTGGGATGCCGCTCAGTGTCCAGGGCGCCTTCCAAGGCACGGCGGCATCGTTCCAAGCTTCGTTGGCAAACGAGCCCATCTTAATTCTTGCAGCCCTGATCACGGTCTATATCGTTCTGGGCGTCCTCTATGAGAGCTACATCCACCCCATCACGATTCTCTCCACCCTGCCTTCCGCCGGTGTGGGGGCGATTCTGGCTCTCCTGATATGCAACCAGGAACTGAGCGTTGTCGCTCTCATTGGGATCATTCTTCTGATCGGCATCGTCAAGAAGAACGGCATCATGATGATTGACTTCGCTCTCGAGGCCGAGCGCAATCACGGTAAGAAGCCAGAGGACGCTATCTACGAAGCCTGCCTGCTCCGGTTTCGACCCATCATGATGACGACTATGGCTGCACTGCTCGGTGGTTTACCTCTGGCCCTCGGCACCGGAATAGGCTCGGAGCTCCGCCGTCCTCTCGGCATTTCGATGGTTGGCGGCTTGCTCTTGAGCCAGGTTCTCACTCTCTACACCACTCCGGTCATCTACATTTTCTTTGACCGGCTTGCCCAGCGCTTCTCCTCGCGTCACGAGCCTGCAACGGGGGCGGAGACTGTACCCGCGGACTGATGCCATGAGCCTTTCTTCTCCATTCATTCGACGACCTGTGGCCACCACACTGCTGACGGCCGCCATTGTTTTGGCCGGTGCCGTGGCCTTCCGGGAGCTGCCGGTCTCCCCTCTGCCGCAGATTGATTTTCCCACCATATCCGTAGGGGCCAGCCTGCCGGGGGCGAGCCCGGAAATCATGGCCTCCTCGGTCGCCACCCCGCTCGAGCGCCAGTTTGGCAGAATTGCGGGGATTACGGAGATGACGTCGTCGAGCTATCTCGGCACGACCAACGTCACGCTGCAATTCGATCTGAACCGGAACATCGACGGCGCCGCCCGCGACGTCCAAGCCGCCATCAACGCTGCACGCAGTTACCTGCCGTCGAATCTTCCTAGCAATCCCACCTACCGCAAGGTCAACCCGGCAGATGCGCCCATCATGATTCTGGCGCTCACATCCACGGTCTACGATCGCGGCAAGATGTACGACGCGGCCTCTACCATCATGCAGCAGCGTCTCTCTCAGATTCAGGGCGTCGGCCAAGTGAGCGTCGGCGGCAGTTCTTTGCCCGGCGTTCGGGTTGATGTAAATCCCACCCAACTGAACAGCTATGGCCTAGGCTTGCAGGACGTTGCCGCAATGCTGAGTCAACAAAACGCCAACAGCCCGAAGGGTCAAATCACGAACGACGCAACTTCGGCCGACATCACCACCAACGACCAACTGCTAAAAGCTGTTGACTACATGCCGCTCGTCGTCGGCTATCACAACGGTGCTGCCGTCAAGCTGTCCGATATCGCCAACGTCCAGGACTCCACGGAAAATATCCGCGCTGCAGGATTCGTCAACGGCAAGCCCGCCGTCCTCATCATTATTTTCAGACAGCCTGGCGCAAATATCATCGATACCGTGGACCGCATTCGAGCCGCCATTCCATCCCTGAAGGCCTCCATCCCTTCCGCGATCGACACTGAAATCGTGCTCGATCGAACCCTGACCATTCGTGCTTCTGTGCGGGACGTGGAACGTACCCTGGTCGTCTCCATCGGTCTGGTCATTCTGGTGGTGTTCCTCTTTCTGCGAAACGTCCGGGCCACATTGATACCCAGCGTGGCCGTCCCGGCCTCTCTCATCGGGACCTTTGGCGTGATGTATCTCTGTCACTACAGTATCGACAACCTTTCCCTCATGGCCCTCACAATTTCTACCGGTTTCGTGGTCGACGATGCGATCGTGGTCATTGAAAACATCACTCGTTATCTCGAGCAGGGCATGCACCCCATGCAAGCGGCCCTGAAGGGCGCGAGTGAAATCGGTTTTACCGTCCTCTCCATCAGCATCTCGCTGGTGGCCGTCTTCATCCCAATCCTGCTCATGGGAGGGATCGTCGGCCGCCTGTTCCGTGAATTTGCAGTGACCCTCTCCGTTGCGATCCTGGTCTCCCTGGCCATTTCGCTAACCACGACTCCGATGATGTGCTCCCGACTGCTCAGACACGTCCGCGACGATCAGCACGGCAGAGCCTTTCGCGCCAGCGAACGTGCATTTAATGCGGTTCTCGGCCTGTACGAGCGCACTCTCGGCTGGGTACTGGAACATTCGACTCTGACCCTCCTCGTCCTGGGCCTCACGATTGCCCTAAACCTTTTCCTTTTTTGGATCGTACCGAAAGGATTTTTCCCGCAGCAGGATAACGGCACCGTTTTCGGCGGAATCCAAGGGTCGCAAGACATTTCCTTCCAGGCCATGCAGGCCTCTACCGCACGCATCGTCAGTACCGTAAAGGCTGACCCGGCCGTGGCCAACGTGATGGCCTTCACCGGTGGCGGCGGCGCGACCAATAGCGGCTTTATCTATCTCGGTCTCAAACCTCTCGCTCAACGTGACGCCAACGCCAACCAGATCATCGACCGGCTGCGTCCAAAATTGATTTCTGTCTCCAATGCCAACACCTTTATGCAAGCCGGCCAGGACCTCCGCATTGGCGGCCGTATGAGCAGCGCGCAATATCAATACACGATTCAGAGCGACAACTTACAGGACCTCGTCCAGTGGGGCCCGGTCCTTCTTCAGCAGATGCGGACATTGAAGATGCTCACCGATGTCAACACCGACCAGCAGAATAGCGGTCTTCAGGCCAGTCTCACCTACGACCGTGCAACGGCTTCCCGTCTCGGGATTACCCCGCAGATGCTCGACAACTCTCTTTACGAGGCTTTCGGCCAGGCGCAGGTTTCGACGATGTACACCAACATCAATCAGTACCATGTGGTTCTCGAAGTCGAACCGAAGTTCTGGCAGTCTCCCGTCAACCTGAAGGACGTCTATATTCGCGCTGCGCAGGGAAAAATCGTTCCCCTCAGCACCATCGCTCATTACGAACCCACAACGGCTCCCCTCGCGGTGAATCACCAGGGGCAGTATCCTTCCGTCACGATTTCGTTTAACACGGCTCCCGGTGTGGCCCTCAGCCAGGCTTCGACAGCCATCCTCGCCATGGAACAGAGAATTGGCATGCCCAACACCATTACTGGCAGGTTCTCCGGGACCCTGCAGGCCTTTCAGTCTTCCCTATCCACACAACCTTTTCTCATCATCACTGCGCTCATGGCCGTTTACATCGTCCTTGGCATCCTCTACGAGAGTTACATACACCCGCTGACGATCATTTCTACTCTTCCGTCCGCCGGCGTCGGCGCGGTCCTTGCCCTGATGCTCTTCCATAAGGACCTGAGTGTCATTGCCCTGATCGGCGTCATTCTCTTGATCGGGATTGTGAAGAAAAACGCCATCTTGATGATTGACTTCGCTCTGGTAGCGGAACGTGTCGACGGGAAAAGTCCCCGAGAGGCCATTTTTCAGGCCTGCATTCTGCGCTTCCGGCCGATCCTCATGACCACCATGGCCGCTATCTTCGGCGCTACACCGCTGGCCTTTGGGAGGGGCACCGGTTCCGAGCTCCGCAACCCCCTGGGCATCGCTATTATCGGGGGCTTAATTCTGAGTCAGATGCTGACGCTCTACACTACGCCTGTCGTTTATCTGTCCCTGGACCGCTTGAGAGTGAAGTGGCTTCGCGCTCATGGCAAGCTCGAAAGTCAGAGGCAAATTGAATCTTTTGGATGAAACGGTGATATGCCAACGCGAACTCACGGTCAGAAAGGTCTATTCTCGCAAGGAGTACGAGTGATCCATGAAACCTAAGAACGATTTCCGCGCTGCGGCAGTGCTCCTGTCCGGCGTACTGCTCTTTGCAGGCTGTGATGTCGGCCCCAAGTACAATCGGCCCGCACCATCTACCCCGGTCCCGGCCACCTTTAAGGAAGTAACGCCAGAGGACCTCCAGAAGATGGACGGCTGGAAGACCGCGCAACCACAAGACAGCGCTCTTCACGGCAAGTGGTGGGAGATATTCGGAGACACCGAACTGAATGCACTCGAGGAACAGGTAAACATTTCCAACCAGAACGTCGCTGCGGCATTTGCCAATTTCATGGCCGCCCGCGCCCTGGTTCGTCAGGCTCGTTCCCAGTATTACCCCAATGTCTCCGTAGGTGCGAGCATCGCCGGTCAGCATCAGCCGAGCTCTGCGAGCAATGTCGCCCTCGCCGCTTCCGGAAGTACCTTTACAGAGTTTTCTCTGCCTTTTGACGCTTCCTGGACACCCGATCTCTGGGGCCGGGTGCGCAACACGGTAAGAGCCAACGTAGCAAACGCGCAAGCCAGCGCCGCCGATCTCGAAAATACCCGTCTCACCGCTCAGGCCGAACTTGCGGTCGATTATTTCCAGTTGCGTGGGCAGGACGCCCTCAAGCAACTCCTGGACTCCACGGTCGTGGCCTACGAGGAGTCCTTGAAATTGACCAAGGCGCTCTATGAAACGGGCATTGACTCTGACGAATCGGTCGCGGAAGCCGAAACGCAGCTCGAATCCACCCGGGCGTTAGACACCAATCTTGGTATTCTTCGGGCTCAGTACGAACACGCCATCGCACTCTTGGTTGGCCAGCCGGCTTCTTCTTTCTCTGTTGCCATAGTGCCCTTGAAGACCCCGCCCCCGGCTATTCCCTTTGGTGTTCCCTCGCAACTCTTGGAGCGTCGACCAGACGTCGCCGCAAATGAGCGACTGATGGCCCAGGCCAATGCGCAAATCGGCGTCGCCAGAGCCGCTTACTACCCAACGGTGACCCTCAGCGCTTCCGCCGGCTTTCAAACCACGAACGGTCCGGAATGGTTCACCTGGCCTAGCCGCCTGTGGTCGGCTGGACCCGGAATTTCCGAAACCATTTACGACGGCGGATTACGCCGCGCAACCGTCGAGCAGTATCGCGCCCAATATGACCAAGCCATCGCCAACTACCGGCAAACGGTCTTGACCGCGTTTCAACAGGTAGAAGACAATCTGGCGGCCCTGCGCGTCCTTTCGAAGGAAATCAAGGAACAGGATACCGCCATCCAATCCGCGGAGCGCAGTCTGAAACTGGCCACCGATCGGTACCGGCTGGGCATCGATCCCTACCTCAACGTCATCACGGCGCAGACCACACTCTTCAGCAATCAACAGATCGCCGTGAACTTGCGCATTCAACAGATAGTGGCCAGTGTGCAATTGATCGAGGCAGTGGGCGGAGGTTGGGATTCTTCCACGCTCCCCACTTCGCAGCAGATTATCTCGCGAGAGGCCCTGCCGCCAGCGACAACCGGGGCTGCCGCTACCGGGAGTCAGTCGGCCACCTCTTCCAACCCTTGATTGGCCTCTTCTTCCTCAAGGCCCACAGCGCGGCACATTACTTCCTGCTCCACCACACGATGGTGACACCCAGGCAGACGACCGCAATACCCACCCAGCGGTTTCGACTGATACGTTCTCCGAGGAACGCCTTCGCTCCGAAAGCTCCCGCGGCATAGCTGAGAGCGCTGACCGGTACCACAAAGCTGACTTCCTGAAACGACAGAATCGCGAGGAGCGAAAAGAATCCCAGACTCATCAGTGCAATTCCAAGCCACATCCACGGCAGCCGCAGAGATTGCAAAATAAAATGGAGCAGGGATTTCGGACTGAAGTCGTGGACTTCCCCGATGCTCTTCATGGCACGACTTACACACAATTCTCCGCCCGTGCCGGCGACCACGATGAAAAAGAAGAGGACGACCTCAAGCACGGCGGTTATCCTCGGTGGTACTCGGCGGAGTCCGGCCCACAAGAAAGACTCCGAGACAGATCACCGTTACTCCCATCCACCGCAGAGGGGAGATCCTCTCTCCGAGTACGAAGTAGCTCAGAACAGAGATGGATAGGTAAGACAGCGAGGTGGCTGGCTGCACGTAACTATAATCGGCCCACGTCAATAACAGCATGTGGACGATGAAGAATCCGAGCAAGCAGCTTATCCCCAGCCAGAGATACCCGGAACTGAGTACCTCGGAGGCAATGGGGACAATGTCGCTGGCTTTCGCCGAATTGAGCGATTCGACCCCCTTCATGGTCTTGCCAAGAAATACATTCCCAAGGGGGCCCAGAATGATGCTGATCACAATCATCGGCATCGTTTTTAGTTGCAGTCTTCGGGTGTGGCTCACGCTTTTCCTTAATATCCTATTTCAGAATAGCAAATGTGCGACACAAAACATTGGCAGGATTGGAAATAGCCAAGAAGATGCATTTCCAATGTGCAGTTGGAAAATACCGGGTGAATCACATTCCGTCAGCCTGTCCATCGAGATCGCCGGATCAGTTGTGCTAGCATATTTGTGAGGACTTGCGGCCCATAAGCCAACTGCCCTCAAGTCATTGCTCCATTAGGATAAATTCTCAAGACGGTTTGTCGAATCCAGTTTGGGGCCATGCACCTGACGTTCTGCTGAAGAACGCGCCACGGGACCCCACCTACACAAGCCGCCTTCCAAACAGGAACGGAATGTAGTGAGCTTAGCGATCCTAGAGTACCTAACCCTTTTCGCAGCCGCCATCCCCTTTATCTTCTATTTTCTCGCCCTTTTCAGCTCCGGGCGTTATTTCCGGCAAGCCAGAAAACCGCTACAGCCGAATCTGGATTTCACTCCTCCGGTAAGTAATCTTAAACCGGTTCGCGGATTGGATCCTGATGCCTATAAGAACTTCTCGAGTTTCTGCCATCAGGACTATCCGGAGTATGAACTCATCTTCTGTGTTACCGACCAAACCGATCCCTCCGTGCCGGTCATTCAGAAGTTGATCGCGGAGTTCCCCGAGCGGCAAATCCGCCTGCTCTTCAGTGCAGGCCACACCGCGATCAACGACAAAGTCGCCAAACTACGACTGATGGAACAGGAAGCCAAGTACGAGTGCCTGGTCATCAATGACTCCGACGTGCGCGTTGATCCGGGGTATCTGCGCAGAGTTGTCGCGCCGTTGCGCGATCCGGAGGTCGGCGGAGTCACCTGCTTTTACGTATCGGCAGGAAAAGGCTCCTTCCTCGATGATCTTCAGTCCATCGGGATGATTTCGGATTTTTATGCGGGTCTACTGGTTGCGTGGCAGTTAGATGGGGTCCATTTTGCCTTGGGGCCTACAATGGTTTCGACGAAGAAGTATGTCCGCGGTTTCGGGGGCTTTCAGGTACTCGAGAACCGGCCGGCCGACGACTTGCTTTTTGGACGGCTGATCGCGGAACAAGGAGTGGAAGTGGTCCTTCTGCCCTATGCGGTCGAAACGGTCCCTGATTTCCAGGGCCTCAGCCAGCTGGTCTCAAAACGTGTGCGCTGGATGACAGTGATGCGGGCCATGCGGCCGTGGGGGCACTTCGGGCTGCTTTTCACTTGGGGCTTGCCTTGGACCACCCTGGCCGTCTTGTCTCACCCGACGCTGGCCGTTGCTGCGGCCTATTGGGGTTCCTATCTCGTCTGCCGTGTCGCCATGACCTGGCTCATCGGAATCCACGGACTGAAGCAATCTGGACTCTGGAAGAAGATGTTCTTAATTCCGCTCTGGGACGCCCTGGCATTCTCGATCTGGCTTGTAAGTTTCACTCGAAATACGATCCGCTGGCGCGGCGTTGATTACCAGCTCCGGAACGGTCAGTTCATCTCGGCCATGCACGACTTCGCTTCTGACCCTTCGGCCAAGAGCGACACCTAGGAGACGATCGCGACCCTCACCGGAATGAGGCGAATGCCTTCAGTCACCGTCCGAATTCAGTGTTTCTTCTCTTTGCCGGAGGCCACCCTAGGTTCACCCGCCTGGGCAGCGCCTGCAGACATCCCCGCAACCAGACTGGTGTGCAGTCGGCGTTCATTGCGCGGCTCCCGCCAGTTTACCTGCGGCAACATCATCGTGGTATCGACTCGATCCCGATACTTCACCGCAATGTTCATCATCGAATCCAGCAGGGATTCCGAGAGCAGATGCGGTTGCAGGCCGAGGTCAAGCAGCTTCGAGTGCTTCGCGTTGTAGTAATGATGTTCGGCCTCGACGCGGGGATCCGGGAGATGGTCGATTTCCACCTTCAGGCCGAGGTCCTTGCCTGCTTCCTGCACCTTCTTTGCAAGATCGAGGACCGAGAACTGCTCCGTGAACTGGTTGTAGACGCGGCATTCGCCCTTGGCTGCAGGATTGAGGCAGGCGAGCTCAACGCATCGAACCGTGTCCCGAATGTCCAGAAACCCTCGCGTCTGGCCGCCCTTGCCGTACACGGTCAGGGGTTGGCCGATCGCCGCCTGAACGCAGAATCGATTCAGCACCGTGCCAAATACCTCGTCATAGTCCAGCCGGTTGATCAGGGCCTCATCCAGTCCGATTTCGTCCGTCATCGTCCCATACACGACGCCCTGGTTCAGATCCGTCGCGCGAATTCCCCAAATCTTGCAGGCAAAGATCATGTTGTGGCTGTCGTGGACCTTGGAGAGGTGGTAGAAGGATCCAGGTTGTTTGGGGTAGGGCAAAAGATCCCGACGTCCATTGTGTTCGATTTGGATGTAACCCTCTTCAATATCAATATTCGGCGTTCCGTATTCCCCCATGGTGCCAAGCTTGATCAGATGGCAATCCGGCACCAACTCCCGAATCGCGAACAGCACGTTCAACGTGCCCACAACATTGTTGACTTGCGTAAACGTAGCGTGCTTCCGGTCAATCATGGAGTACGGAGCCGACCGCTGTTCGGCAAAATGGACAATGGCGTCCGGCTCAGATTTCTTCACCACGCTGTACAAAAAGTCGTAATCCGTCACATTTCCCACAAAAAGATCAATGACTTTGCCCGTCAGCCGCGTCCAGGTCCGCAACCGGTCGCTCAGGGGGAGGATCGGGGTCAACGTCTGGGCACCCAGTTCATGATCCCATTGCCGCCGCACATAATTATCAACAATCG
The DNA here is from genome assembly GCA_963842585.1 of Candidatus Acidiferrales bacterium. Taxonomy (GTDB): domain Bacteria; phylum Acidobacteriota; class Terriglobia; order Acidiferrales; family UBA7541; genus Acidiferrum. Next base: position 786,773 of record CAWJHG010000001.1, on the reverse strand, counting down.
AAACCGAGTGACCTTTTGCCGAAAGATAAAGCGCGGTCGCCCAGCCGCAGTAACCATCCCCGCCAAGAACCATTATTTTCATAGCTTCCCCTTAATTGCGATTTTCCTCTGTTCCTTCTGCTTCACTGGATTTGGGCCCTGAGGCGTCCTGCGCCCAGGAAATAGGCGTCCCGGAACTCCGATCTATATAAATTAGCACGAATTTGGCCCATTTCAGGAAATCGGCCACGCCGCCCTGTGAACCTTAATTTACCGATTCGGCCTCGATAAACCCAGTCCCTGCCTCATCCGGCTCTTCCTCATACGGATGGACAATTCTGCCCATCCCGAGCAGGTAGACCAGCAGGCCCAACAGTCCAACAAAAATATTCCACACCCGCAGACAGAGCAGGGTTTCCGCACCACCGGTCATCCCGGTGAGTGCAAACAAGGTATTGAACGCCGTCTCCCCTACGCCGATTCCCCCCGGAGTCAGTGGAAGGCTGTTCACCAGATGGCCGATCGGGGCGACCAGGATCAACCGGGTCGAAAACGAAGCTGGACTGACGGCGTACAGCCCGAGACCGGTCACCACGATGAGCGACAGATTTGCCAGCAGCGAAAGAAGCAGCGCCAAGAACAGTGTGCCTCGCGCCTGCCCATGCACCGCCATGGCATCCACCACGCGCAGGGCAAGGTTCTTGACCCCCGTCCATCGGCCCAGAAGCAAGGAGACCAGGGAGCGCGTTGGCGAGAAAAACATCACCAGCATCGTCCCGGCAAACATACATCCCGCCAGCAGCGCATCGAAGTACAGAATGCGCTTTAATACCGGAACGGAACCGAGCAGCCCTGGAAAAAGAGGGGCAAACAACAGGGGCAGCAGAATCAGCGAAAATAAGCCCACCAGACGATCCAGGATCAAAACCGTGGCCACTTCCGCCCGCCGCCCGTGATTCTCCCTGGTTGCGTACACCAGTTTGGCAATATCCCCTCCGGCCGCGCCCGGGAGAAATGTGGAAAACAGAAATCCAATCAGATTCAGTTTCAGGGAGTGGCCGAGCGAAAGTGACAGCCGCGCATTTCGGAACAACAGGGACGCTCGAACCGACATGAAGAAAATATCGAGGAGGAGAAATGCGACCGCCGCCACGGTTATCGGCCAGGCATGGACGAGGCGGGCGAGCGCAGAAAAGTTGATTTGGCCCGATTTCGCAAGATAGACGAGGATTGCGATTCCGATCGCCAGCCGAAGTACGAGAAACGCGGCCTTCCGCAGGCCGCCAGCAGAGTGCGCCGCATCCCTCGGTCCCGCTTTAGCGAAGTTCATCGTTTCCTGCAGGCAACAAACGCGAAACAGATTGCTCCGGCCGCGTAGAGCGGGGCGGCGATCCGCTCGAGGAGCTCTTCGAGATCAAATTGGTTAGCAAAAGCTTTCCCCCACTGCTGGCTACGATTGCAAAATGCTCGTTGCCGACTATACCTTCGATGCGATCCGCACCCTTCTGGGTCGCCACCAAGTAATATCGATTACCGCCGGTCCATAAGCCTTGAAATTCAGAATCGCTCAGAAACACCGGGGGCGCGCCTGGCGCTGCCGCCCCATATTCCAAATTGAAATATCTGCCGTTCAGCAGCAAAGGATCCTGTTTAGTGTAAAAGATAACGCTCGAAAACGGGTAGTAATGGCGTTCCACAATGAGTTTTCCCGGGGGCGCAGAGAGATAGGCGTTTGCGAGCGGGCGGGAAGAAAGAAAAGGATCAAATACCACCAGCGCCAGCCGGGCAGCATGAAAAAACAGCACCATCATCAATGCAGTGCTCAGAATGGCCTTCACACCAGACCAGCGAAAGTTGCCCACGGCGCCCACCAAAAACGCCACCGCCGCGAGCCATAACGGCAGCCGAAGATAGGCGAACGAGTCAAAAGTCAGATCCAGCATGTGTCCAAGCGAAAGAGTGTATGCGGAGGGATGCCTCGAGAGCGCACTCGATATGTCTCCCGGAGTGGGCAGATTGCGCACCGATATCGCGATCGCAATGCAGGCTAGTGCGGCACACGCCGCAATGATTCCCAGCATTCGCGTTCCGCGATGAATCCACTTCCCTTCGCTGGCCATCGCCGAGCCCAGCAAGAGCGCCAGTGCCGGATAGCACGGCATCGAGTAATACTCCTGCGTTGTAGAAAACGTAAAAAAGACCAGGATAAACCCAGTCCAGCAGAGCGCCAGTAGCCTGGCGCGTCCTGCGCGGTCGACGGGTTTGAAACCGAGCTTCAGGACCGCCGGCAGGTATACGCTCCACGGGAAGAGCCACAGCAGATGGAACAGCCAGAAATACAACCGCGGGACTGTATTGTAGTCGCGCGGATACCTGAGATTCAGGAAACGCAATAACTGTTCATTAATGAAATAAAACCAAAGAAACCCATGGTATACGCCAGGGCCACTCTTCAGGGTCCACGCGAAATAAGGCGGATTTCGCAACGTCGCCAGGATATGCCAGGGAGCTGCGATCAGCAGGACGATCAGGGTACCGCTTACCGGCCGCAACCGCTTCCAGGTTTTAAGCAGAAACAGTTGCTTGGTCACGAAGAGGTAGATTAGTGCTCCCGCGATGGGAAAGACGATTCCCACCAGGCTCTTCAGCAATAGACCTGTCCCGAGACTCGCCGCAAGAATCGCCGCCCACAGCCCCGGCCGCTTCTCCTCTTCATCGAGGGCCCGCAGGAACGCCCACATGGCCAAGGTAATTGCGAACGTCAGCATCACGTCAGGTATTTGGATGCGCGTAAAGAGAAACAAGCCGACGCAGGTGGCCATGCACAATCCTGCGTAAAAACCGGCACGTTTGCCAAAGGCCCACATGCCGAACAACGCCGAAAGAAGCGCCAGCCCGACGGAGGCAAACGCCACCGGAAGCCGCGCGGCCCAGTCGGAGACGCCAAAAATCTTATAGGAAATGGCCATCAGCCAATAAATGAGTGGGGCCTTTTCGAGGTACAGGACGCCGTCGAGTCGTGCGGTTACCCAGTCCCCGCTGGTCAGCATTCCTTTCGCAATCATCGCCTGCACGGCATCGACATCGTCCATGAGAGAGGGTGGAGAGACGACACAGCCGATGTAAATTGCGGCGGCGAAAAGGAAGACGAGGAAAAGCAAAACCCTTCCCCGGTTCAATAATTCGTTGTCCGTTCCTGCCAGGTTCAAATCGCCACTTGCCATCTTTTCATCCACAAGAACAGTATGAGCAACCCCCACAGGTGATAGCCAACATTAATTTCCCTCTGCAGGTGACGCTTCTTCAACGATTCGATCCCTTCTCGCCGGAAAAGCTGTCCGTACTGCGACAATCCAAACTCCAGGGCTTCCCCGAGCAGTCCGAGAAGCGGACCGCGGAGCCACTCGTGCGCCGGAATATCAAAACCGACCTTTTTGCGGTTCAAAATAGTTTCCGGGAGTTTGTCGTTCATCAACTCCCTGAGAATCACCTTTTGTTGGGCGCCACGGATCTTGAGCCTTGCGGGCAGAGTCGCCGCAAACTCCACGATTCGGTGATCGAGGAAAGGCGGCCGCACTTCGACCGAGTGGGCCATGCTCATTCGGTCGCTCTTGGTCAGGATGTCATCCACAAGATAGTACTTCTGATCGAGCCACAGGTACGGGGCCAGATCATCCTGTACTTCTGGCAGATCGTTCAGTTGGCCGAGGATCTGGCGCAAGGTTCCAGGCAGAGGCTGCTTCAGGATGGTACCCAAGCCTTCCTGAGAAAATGTTCCGTTCCAATATACATGGGCGCGCTCCGGGGGCATCAAGGTCCCCTCCAGCAACCGCTTCGCTTTGTACTCGAATCCGATTTTTTCATCGGAAACCGGCCAACGTTGCAGAATTGCATTTCCGAGTGCCAGTGCCGGCCGTGGAAAGCTCCGAAGAACCCGGGAAATTCGATCGGCTCGATAGGTCAGATATCCGCCGAAAAGCTCATCCGCGCCTTCCCCACTGAGGGCGACGGTTGTTTTCTTTTTGCACAGTTTCGACAAAAACCATACCGGCAACGCTCCGGCGTCCGCGCTCGGTTCGTCGGAATAATAGGCGAACTCTTCAATCGCGGCACGTAGGTCGACATTCGGACTTAGATCCATTTCGTCGTGATCTGTACCGTATTCCTTGACTGCAGTCCGAATATAGGAAGATTCGTCGAAACTGCGTCCGGTGAACGAAATAGAAAATGATTTCAACCGGGAAGAGCTTGCCTGCGCCGCATAATGCAAAATCGTCGTGGAATCGATCCCACCGCTCAGCCAAACCCCCAGCGGCACATCGGACAGCATGTGTTCCCGGATGGAGTCGCTAAGGAGCGCGTTCAGTTCCTCTTTGGCATCCCCAATCGTTATTGCCCGGATATTCCCGTAGGGCAACTTCCAGTAGATTCCGGTAGTAATCTTGCCGTTGCGCCACTCCATCCAGGTTCCCGGGGGGACTTTCTCGATGCCCTCAAGAAGTGTCCACGGAGAGGGAATGTAATTCAGCGAGAGGTAGCAATCGAGCCCTTCGCGACTCAGGGTCCGCTCGATCTCTGGATGGATGAGAATCGCTTTCAGTTCTGATCCGAAATATAAATCTTCCCCCTTCTTTGCAAAGTACAGGGGCTTGATGCCCAAGCGGTCCCGAGCCAGCACGAATCGCTTTTGTGGCACATCCCATACGGCGACAGCAAACATGCCCCGCAGACGCGCGAAACAGCCTGTGTCCCATTGCAGGAAGGCCTTCAGGACGGTTTCTGTATCGGAGTGGGATAGAAACTTGTGGCCCAAACTTTCGAGCTCCGCCCGCAGCTCCAGGTGGTTATAGATTTCGCCATTGAAGACGATGCCGCGCTCCCCGCCCTTCTCGAGAATGGGTTGATTCCCACTCTCGAGATCGATGATTTTCAGCCGCGCGGCGCCAAAGGAAAACAGTTCCGCGGAGAAAGTCCCCTGTTGGTCAGGGCCCCGGTGGATGAGCGTTGCCGTCATATCCCGGACTTTTTCTTCCGAAGGCTTCGAATGCTTATGTGTAAATCCGGCTATGCCGCACAATGCCAGGAATCCCTTTTGCCCAACTGTGGATTATGAATTTACAGCCTTGTACTTGAGATGCGATCCGCCACACTGCTGGTTCCCAAACAGGCCAGTATTTCTCCCGAACCGTTGAAACCCGTCCGACCTGCAAAGGCTTCGCCTGTCTCCGAGAGTACCGCATCCGCGATTCAGACTTGAAATGCGGATGCACCCAAGAACTCGGATGCGAGAGTGCATGCTCTCCCTGCTTCTCCCGTCACACTCCGTCCTTCGTCCACCTGGCGGCCGGGACAACCGCGGGTTCACTCACCCGCGGAGTTGACTCCTGCTGTTAACTCGAAGAGATTTCCCGGAGCGGCGGTGGGGATCGGAACCAGAAGTACTCCAATAAGACCTTTGCCCTCAGGATGATAGAGCTGTCCTACCCGGCCAGCCGGAACCCAGCGACGAAGCAACCTACCGATCTCAAACCCCCGCGGCAAATCAAAGCAAATCCCCTAATTTGCCGTCCTTTTATTGTACAACTTCTCTCCTGAATCGGGCTATTGATTCCAGTCCAGATCCTCGAGTTCGGCCCGGGGGGTCAATGAACCGGGATTATAGACGGTCAGCGCCTCACCCATCCGACTTCTAACCTTATTCATTGGACCTGCCCCTGCAAAGGCCCCTCGTCCTACCCACCCTTCATCGCCAATGCTCGGGCAAGAAAGGCGAAGCAGCCGGGAAATGGGGTGCACTCCCCATTCTCCACGTCGTTTCTGCCTCTCCATGTCTGGGGATGACGTTGCGCTTTTTCCTGGATGTCCGCGATTGCTTCTTTCCATGGAAAATCGACCGCCCTGCTCGGACCTTGCAGAGCATCGTTCCCCCCTTCCCAGGAAAAATCCGGGGGAACCAGAGACATCCTAGGCCGCTAAATCGCTCCGAAGAGGTTCGAAGTAATCGAGCCTGACTGCCACACCGACTTTCTCGGTTGCATCGGCGAACGAATTCAATCGAACCACATGCCCGAGGCAGTTCCACTCGAGAGAGGGGAGACCGGTGATCTCTTCAGGCATCTGGAGCGAGATTCGCAACGCGACACCGGGGGCAATCGGAGAATCTGATTCAAAATAAATGCCGCACTTGGAAATGTTAATGGATTCCGCTGCCCGGCCGGGACCGGCGGCATTCCAGGAGCGATAGTTCAGGGGGATAGCAACATTAAACCGCGTAGCGAAGCGGCGATCGGAAAAATTCATAATTGCCTCATGGCGCTGAGGAAGGAGCAGGCGCAGGTACTTTTGGAAGGAAGGGCTTGACTTTAGCATCCGCAGACAACCGCAGCAAGGGAAAAGCTGTCAGGTAGACGCTTTCTGCATTTTCGATCACCGTCCGGAATCCAGACACCGGCGTCCATGATTCAGACGAAGGATCCTCTCCGAGAACCGCAACCGTCCTGTTTCTGTGCACTTGGCCAGTTGCCGGGCCCCAATAACTTGGCAAGCCAATTGCCTCCATCGCCTTCGTGGCAATGTGTTCTCTCGCCTTGTCCGAGACAGACGGTAATGGACAAAAGACATACTAACGCGCGTGACCCGGCTGCTTTGCCCGACGCTCAGATCGAGGACAATGGCAAGGCGACCTCGATTCCGGATGATCTGTCCGCCCTGATGAGCCGCGCTTCTCTCGAGAAATCTACCTATCGAGAATTTACCGTTGCCCCAAGTGCGCGCAGAACCGAGCAAAACTCTGAAAAGCCGAAAGTCGAAAATGCAAAGCGGCTGGCAGTCCTCGCGGAGCCATCCACAACAGGCCCGCTGGACGCGCCGGCCCGTGATTCCCACCCGGTACCGGATGAGACCGCGAGGGCTTCGGAGAGAACCTGGGACGAACCTGCTTCTGGTCAGGCCCCTTTCGATCCCCGGCAGAGTTCCACTACCGAGACCGACTGGTCAACCGCGGGAGAGTCGAGCAATCCCACGCACCTCTCCGAGAGCAACGCTCGGAAGAGGCGCCGGTCCGTACGTAGCTTTGGCAGCCCCTGGCCCGCGCTCGACAACTTGTTCTCCCAAGACAGACAGAGCTTTGACCTCATTCAGAGCATCGTCGCAACTATCCACGTTCCACTGGTATTCGTATCGTCCCTAAACGGCGGCGTAGGCGTCACGACCATTTCCGCCACCCTGGGGCGTTGCCTTGCAGGCTGGGGAGAGCGGATCGTCGTTGCGGAGACGCAAGCCTCCCTGGTGATGCCTTTTTTCTTCAGTGCAAGGGCGAACAATGAGGAAGAGATACTTCATTTCGATGTACCGGGGTCTCATCAGAGCATTCAGGTCATTCGCGGGGTCCAAAATAACAAGGGGCCGTCGAACTCCCAGAATGCCGGCGCCGAAGTGGCACTGCTCGAGCGCTTGCGCGAATCCGCCTCGGTTTCGGATCGGGTTTTCCTCGATGCCAGCCGCCATTCTATTGAATCGGTCCTGGCGACGCTTGGCCTCGTGCAGACCATGGTGGTTCCGATTGTCCCAGATTTCTGTAGCGCTCTCTGCGTGTTGGATCTCGAAGACCGGCTCCGAGCCGAAAAGAGCAACGGCACGGATGCCATCCTGCCGCATTACCTTCTCAACAAGTTCGACAGTGCGCTCGCACTTCATCGCGATCTTCAAATCCTGCTGAAAAGCAGGCTTGGGGATCGGCTTTTGCCGCTGGTCATTCGCCGCAGTGACGCAGTCTCCGAGGCGCTCGCCAAGGGGATGACGGTAGTTGACTACAGCCCTGAATCCGGCATCGCGCAGGACTTCCTACAACTGGCCGAGTGGGTTCGCTCTTCGACTCCGGAAGTATCGGCAGAAACTGGCAAGCAATGAGTGGGCTACCCGAAGCAAGCCAAAAAGCGCCTGTGAGTTCGGAAATTACGACGGCACTCCGCATACTCCGCTTCGCCTGCTTCTTGCTACCGTGCACTGTGCTCCTTTATCTGGCGGTGCTCCCCCTCAACTGGGAGCAACAGTTGTTCGTGAGCGTGTGCCTCATCCTGGCAGCGGTGATCGGGAACCGGGTGACAAAGAGCGAGGCGGCGACTCTGGCCATTGCCGCGCTTTCTATATTGTCTTCGACCCGCTACATCTATTATCGCGTCACGAGCACGTTCGGCCTGGGAATGGAAAGCGGTCCACAGCCGCCGACCCTCGACATGTTCTTCATGCTCATTCTTCTCACGGCCGAGGGCTATGCCTATCTCATTATGATTCTCGGGTATTTTCAGACGATCCGTCCTCTGAGGCGCACTCCAGCGCCACTCCCTGCCAATCCGGAAGACTGGCCTACCGTAGACGTTTTCGTTCCGACCTACAATGAGCCGCTGAGCGTCGTACGCTATACGGTTTGGGCGGCGATGAATATCGACTGGCCGGCCGAAAAGATGCACGTTCACATTCTGGACGACGGCCGCCGGGAGGAGTTCCGCAAGTTCGCCACCCAAGCAGGATGCGGATACATCACCAGAACAAACAACGCTCACGCCAAAGCAGGCAACATAAATCAGGCGCTCGCAAAGACGGACGGAGAGTATGTCGCAATTTTCGATTGCGATCACGTTCCCACGCGCTCTTTCCTGCAAATGACGGTCGGATGGTTCCTTAGAGACTCCCGGTTGGCGATGTTGCAGACACCCCATCACTTTTATTCACCCGACCCTTTTGAACGGAATCTCAAACAATTTCGCCGCATTCCGAACGAAGGCGAACTGTTCTACGGACTCATCCAGGACGGCAACGACCTCTGGAACGCAACGTTCTTCTGCGGCTCCTGCGCCGTCCTCCGTCGTACTGCCATCGAAGAAATTGGCGGCATTGCAGTGGAAACCGTAACCGAAGACGCTCACACTTCTTTGCGCATGCAAATTCGCGGCTGGAATACCGCGTATATCAACATTCCGCAGGCCGCCGGACTAGCAACCGAGAGCCTCTCCAGTCACGTAGGCCAGCGAATTCGCTGGGCCCGCGGAATGATCCAGATTCTGCGCATCGACAACCCACTGACCCGCAAGAAACTGAAACTGGGCCAGCGGTTCTGTTATTTCAACGCCATGATCCATTTTCTCTATGCGGTTCCGCGGCTGCTGTTCCTGACATCTCCCCTCGTTTTCCTGCTCCTGGGTCACAGGAACATCCGCGGTTACTCATTCACGATCATGGCTTACGCACTATCCCATGTCGTTCTGTCCAACCTCAGCAATTCCCGAATTCAGGGCAAATTCCGTCATTCCTTCTGGAATGAAGTCTACGAGGCGGTCTTGGCTCCCTACATTCTGTTGCCGACGATGATGGCACTTCTTAATCCACGCCTCGGAAAGTTCAACGTCACGGCCAAGGGTGGCCTGGTCCCCAAGTCTTTCTTCGACCGCAAGATCGCTTGGCCCTACATCGTTCTCCTGCTCCTGAATATCCTCGGCCTGCTGGCAGCGGTACCCATGCTCATCCACGGAGGGTCCGCGATCGCTGGAACCGTCGCCATGAACGTGATTTGGACCGTCTACAACATCATTATTCTCGGTGCGGCCTGCGCGGTTGCGTTTGAATCCGAGCAACACCGCGAGCATGTCCGCGTGGCGCTGCAAATTCCCGTTGACCTGCAGCTGCCGAATGCGGCGCGATTGCATGGCGAAACCATTGACTTTTCGAACGGGGGCGTCGCGCTACGAATCCCCAGAGGACTAGAGATCGAGGCGGGTGATGCGGTGAACCTGGGTTTCGACGTCAACTTTGTCAACCGGGACATACCTGCAACGGTCATCGGAAATGAGAATGGCCGCCTGCGGCTCAAGTTTAGCCAGCTGGATCTCAGCCAGGAAGAGGCGTTAACAAAGATCCTTTATTCGCGTGCCGACTCCTGGTTGAACTGGAACGAAAAACGCGAACGTGATCGTCCGCTGAGCAGCCTGCTTCTCATCACTCGATTGTCCTTCAGAGGCACCTGGTTGGGTATTTCAAGCCTGTTCAGGCATGGAAAAGGCTCGGCGTCATTTGAAGATGAAGGGGCTGCCCAGCCGGCTGCGGCTTCCTCGGGCCGCGTCGCCGTGGCACTTTTGCTGGGGTTCTTATTGTTGGCAGGCCACGCTTCTGCATCTCAATCCGAAACCAAAACCTCTAAGCAAGCCAGAGAAGCCCCCGCCTTCGATTTTGTCAAAGACCTAAAATCGCTCGGAAGTACTAAGCCCATCGTCCTGCGTGGTCTGCAGACGGGGCACATGCTCGGGTTCAGCATCCCGAGTTCCCAGGTGGCGACCGGCGGCACCCTGCATCTGAGATATCAATTGGGAGCGGGCCTCGAAGCTCAAATCAGCCAGCTGTTCATTTCCATTAATGGCATCAAAGTGGGAACGGTGAAGCTGGTTCACACTCCGCCCAACTTTCCGGCGGATGCCAGAATTGACATACCAGGCGATGTCCTGTTGGCAGAGAACTCCATGGTTTTTGACTTGGCCGGCGAGTGCCTAACCAAGTGCGCGGGTCAAGAGTTCACGACCACCATTGAACTGGATTCCACGCTGGAGCTAAGGGGGCAACGTCTCCGGCTAAACACCGAATTGAGCCAGTTGCCTGCGCCCTTTATCTATACGCAGACCCTGAACGGAAAGGTGTGCTTTTCTCTGCCTGACAAACCGGGTGCCCTGACCCTGGAGGCGGCGGGAATCGTGGCATCCTGGTTGACGGCCTCTTCGAACAGTCGCTCCATCCAGTTCTCTGTCGAACTTGGCAACTTGCCCGATCAGGATACGATCCTCGTCGGTCCTTCCGGAACTCTTCCGCCGTCGCTCGGGCTCGGTGAAATCAAAAGTCCTCTCATCGCGCTTCGCCAAAAGCCCACGGACGTGTACAGCACCCTGTTGATCATTACCGGCGCCAACGACCAACAAGTTCGTGCAGCTGCGGTTGCTTTAGCCTCGGGTAGCTTTACAACGGTAGGACGGGATGCGGAAATCCTGCCTTCCAGCGGACCTACACCTGGAATCGCGGATCCGCCGAAGGGATGGCTCGACAGCCGGCGCATAGCGACCTTCGGTGAAGCGTTCCCGTCCGACCAGCTGCAAATCAACGGCTTCGGTTCCAGAGACTATCTCTTCCGGATTCCCCCCGATCTCTATTTCGGAAACAGGGGAGGCATCCCGCTGCAGTTGAATTACCGCGTCCGTAATCTCCCCGCTCAGGTTCAACCAGAACTGGCGGTGTCCTTGAACGATGTCAGCGTGGCCAGAATCCGTCCGGGCGCGAATTCCGAGCCGATTCAACATGCAACCATCTTCCTGCCTGTGTCGGCATTGAACCCCAACAGCAACCGACTCCGCGTGGAGTGGTCGGCGGAGGATTGGTTTAGCTCTTCCGATGCTCCCGAACTACAGATCATGCGCAGCTCTACGATCGACCTGCAGACGGTCCCGCATTTTGTTGAGATGCCCAAACTGGAGCGTTTTTCAGAGGCCGGATATCCGTTTTCCGTGACGGCCGACCTGTCACACACTGCATTCGTGCTGTCAGATCCGAAGTCAGCGGAACAACTTGGTCTCTATCTCACCTTGGTTTCGCACCTGGCCAGGCAAACGGGCTATCCATCCCTGAAACTCGAGGTCAAACCGGTTTCTGTGGTCGATTCCCTCACCGACAAAGATCTGATTGTTATCGGGACGTTTAGAGATTCCGAACTTGCCGACAGACTTGGTCGCAACTATCCCTTTCGCTTTGTAAACGGCGTACCTACGTTCAAGGACTCCGACAACTGGTGGCTCCGCATTCGTCGAGTCCCCTGGAACGTCAAAGGTCGAACCCGGCAGTCCATTGAAGATCTATTCAACTCGGATCCGAAGCCAGAAGCAGTTATTGCCGGTTTCGAATCTCCCGCGAAACGGGGCGTAACCGTCGTCGCTCTGTTTGGAAATGGAGCGGACGGACTCCATGCGCTTGCAGAGCAATTGGCCAGTGCGAACCGCGACGGTGCAATCTACGGCTCGGTGAGTGTTCTGTATGATGACCGCTTTGAATCGCTTTATCTGACCCGCAATGAGTACCGGATCGGTTCCCTGCCCTGGAATGAATTCCTCACTTCCTGGCTCCTCATCCACGTGTACCTGGTTCCCGTGGTGCTTCTGATTTGTTGCGCCTTGCCGGTCTGGTGGCTCCTGGCGTGGCTGGACTACCGTGTAAATCGCAGACTGATCGCATTTCGATGAGACTGCGCGCTGCATTCCTCGTAACCATTCTGCTGTTCGGTTTGCGTGCAGCGCCGGCCAACGAGCGACAACACCAAGCAGCCGTTTGGCCACTGTGGGAAAGCTATAAAAGCCGTTTTGTCGCACCGGAAGGCCGGGTCATCGATTGGCAGTCTGGCGGCCGCACCACCTCGGAGGGCCAGGCTTATGCCCTCTTCTTTGCCCTTGTGGCCAACGACCGGGAGTCATTCAGGAAGATCCTGCAATGGACAGAAACGAATCTCTCCCGAGGAAGCTTGAGAAGACAGCTGCCCTCCTGGCTGTGGGAAAAAGAGGGGGAGGAACCTGGATACGTGAAGGATCCGAACTCCGCCTCGGACGCTGACCTCTGGATTGCTTATGTGCTCCTCTCGGCGGGCCGGGAGTGGGGCATCTCGGAGTATCAATCACTCGGTCATTCCCTGGCGCAGAGGATCGTTCGAGAAGAGGTCGTTCTTCTCCCTGGGGAAGGCCCGATGCTCTTGCCAGGCCGTCAGGGTTTCCGGCCCGATTCCCGAAGCTATGTTCTCAATCCAAGCTACCTCGCCCCGCAGATCTTAAGAGGGCTTGGTAAAGAAGAGCCGCAAAGTCCCTGGCCAATGATCGCGGAAAATCTCCTAAAACTGACCGCACCAGGTGTGGGCGCCGGCTTTGCCATGGACTGGGCAACTCACCAGAATGGGGGCGCATTCAGAGCAACCGCTGGCCCCAATAGAGAGGCGTGCGGAAGTTATGACGCCATCCGAGTCTACCTGTGGGTGGGAATGCTCGATCCCGGGACACCGGAGTACTCCGAACTGCTCGACTCTCTAGCAGGCATGGGACGCTACATGAGCACACATGCCATCCCCCCGGAGAGTGTCTCCCCGAACGGATCCGTTTTGTCCGACCGGGGTCCCATTGGCTTTTCGGCGGCTCTCCTTCCCTTTCTTATGGCCTCTGGGGACGACCGCCAAGTTAGAAATCAGCAGTCCCGGATGCGGAAGGAACTATCGGAGGTTACCGGTTTGTACGGGAAAGAGCCGCACTATTACGACCAAAACCTGGCCTTGTTTGGCGAGGGCTGGTTGAGCCGGCGATTCCGCTTCGATGCATCGGGCGGCCTGCGGCTGGAGTGGAGGAAGCAATGATGACATTTGCAAAGGCGCTGATCCTTATTGGACTCCTGGCCACTCTGTGCGTTGCACCGTATACCGTTGCCCAAACAGGCTCAACGCAGATCCTTCTGGAGCGCGCACGCTCGCTCGAGAGCAGCGGGCACATTGACCTGGCCGCCCGCGTTTGGAAACAAGTACTGCTGTCTGAACCAAATACCGTCGAGGCCCTGACGGGGCTCGCCCGTTACGCGGAACAGGAAGGAAATAGCAAAGAGGCAGAGCAGTATTTGGAAAAAGCAAAAGTAATCGACCCGGGCGCAACCGCTTCTCGTCCTGCGGCACCTTCCTCCAGGGGAACGGCGGACTCGAGCATCCTCTCCCCGGACCAAAGCTCGAAATTGCAGGAGGCAGCGCGCCTCTCCGCAAACCAAAAGCCGGAAGAGGCAATGAAACTGTACCGGGAAGTGTTCAAAGATCATCCCCCGGACGGTGATCTGGCACTCGCCTACTACGAGACATTGGCCAGCACGCCGGGTGGAAGAGAGATTGCGATTCCCCGGTTGAACGAACTGGCGAACCGCCACCCGGAGGATGCCCAATATCGGCTGGCGGCCGCGCGCCTGCTGACCTACGCGCGCCAAACACGGGCACAGGGGCTTCGTGAACTTGAGGCCATTCGCGGCAACGCCGCGGTCATGAATGAGGTTCGATCGGCCTGGAGACAGACTCTGGTCTGGGAAAAAGGCAATCCCGCCTACGCCGAATCACTTCAAAGGTACTTGGCGCTGTACCCGGACACCGAACTGGACAGTGAATTTGGACCCCTCCGGGCGCAACGCCGTCCGGAGGAGATTGTCCGGGACAACGAAGAACAGGCTGCCTTCAAAGCGCTCGGCCAAGGGAACATGGCGGACGCCGAGCAGCGATTTGAGAAATTGCGGGCCACTGCGCCTGACGACCCGAGAACCCTAATGGGCCTTGGTTTCGTACGCATGAAACAGGAGCGCTTTGCCGAAGCTGTCGCCCTTCTCGAAGCCGCAGCAGCCAGCTCACCCCAAAAGGACAAAAACCTTTTGCAAGCACTGGAGACCGCCCGTTTCTGGAAAAATATGCAAGAGGGCACCCTACTCCTCGAGCAGGATCACTTCGAACAGGCCAGCGCGAGCTTTCATCAAGCCTTATTGCTGCGCCCCGACAACCCCGACGCAACTCGCGGGCTTGCGGGCACGCTGATGAAATCCGGCGAATACGCGGAAGCCATAACGATGTATCAAACCCTGCTCAAAAAGAACGGAGAGGATTTAGATGCTTGGCGTTCCCTGCTCCGCGGCTTGCAGCAATCCGGTGATTCCGCGGGGGCCATTGCCGCAGCAAAGGCTATGCCTCCCAAAGTGCGTGCCTTATCGGCTGACGATCCCGAGGTCCTCGTCGTTCTTGCCGCCGCCTATGAAACAACGGGTGGAACAGCTCAATCCAGGCAGCTTTTAGAGAGGGCCATTGAACGATCGGGAAGGAGCCGGGCTTCCGCTGGAACGCAGATGGAGATGGCCTCTCTGTTGGCTCAGGCCGGAATGCTCACCCAGGCGACGGAGATGTACGTCCGTCTGGCAGATCAGAATCCGCAAAATCTGGATATTTGGCGAGGACTGATTGCCGCGCTTCATTCCGGGGACAGGGATGCCCAAGCACTTGCAGTGAGCCAACGGATGCCGCGCACTTTATTTCAGGACGCAACCAACAAGCCGGATTTTCTCATGCTGATGGCATCGATCTACGAGTCTCAGGGGCAACTGGAATCTGCCCACAGGTTTCTCGAACAGGCGGTTCAGATCGAGACGTCCGACGGGAAGGAAATCTCTATCCGTCTCGCGTTACAGGTTGCGGGGTTGTGGCTGCAGGAAAAGGAATACTCGCAAGCCGCAGATGCCTTCGACCGGGTGATCCGGCGCAGCAAAGAAAATCCTGATGCCTGGCGCGGCAAGCTTACCGCGCTCCATATGGCCAAACGGGATGATGAAGTGGTGGCCGACTTTGCCGCAATGGACCCGGCGCTGCGGGACCGTCTATTGAATGACCCGATTCTTTCAGGGCTCTTGGCCGGCGCCTATGCGGCAGAAGGACAGGGGGAGATTGCCCTGCGCATGATCCGCCGCACCGCTTGGCAGTACGAGTCCATGCGCAAACCACTTCCTGTCGATTTACAGGTACAAACCTGTTGGATCCTGATGGATGCCGGCGAAGATGCGAATCTGTTCTCTGAACTTCGCGTACTATCCGCGAGAAGAGATTTGACGCCTGCGCAAACCACCAGCGTCGAACAAATCTGGGTGGCCTGGAGTCAAAAACGGTCCGAGCGTCTGGCCTCCCTCGGCGAGTATCACGAAGCATTGAGCGTTCTCTATGCGGCGCGGCGTGCCTTTCCCGACGATCTTCCCCTGCGCGCTTCTTTCGCGAATATGCTGCTTCGGGCGGGATATACGCGGCGATCCTATGAGGACTATCTGTCCTGGGGACTGGTCGGAGGCACGCGCGACGACTATCTGAGCGGGATCGGTGCGGCAATGTCAGTTCGGGAGTTCAAGACGGCGGACGTCTGGCTACAAACTGCGCTGCGCGAGTGGCCGGACGATCCAAAGGTGCTACTGGCGGGCGCAAAGCTCGCGGCGGCGCGCGGAGATCTCGGGCGTGCCAACAAATACTACCAGGCCGCCAAGGCGGCCTATCCGTCCCGACAGCAGGGTGACGCCGGTTTGCATGGGGACGAAAATCCGCAGGCGCAGGGTCAGGCAGTCAGAGAGCTCGCTGACCTGCTTGCACCGCCGGATTCCCATTCGAGGAGTGGAGCGGTTGCACCCGCGGCTGGCGTTCCCGCGCGCGACAACATCGACAACCTGCTTTCCGGACTCCCCGGGGCAGGAGGAGACTTCTCTCCGCGCCCGATCCGCCCTAACCACGCAATCGAGACTCCCGGCCCGAACGGCTTCGAACAGTCCCTTCCTTGGGATACGTCAACCACACCGGAACCCCTCGGCACCTCTTCCGCGCAGGTTAGAATTTCGCCTTCCAATGCGCCGACAACCCACCGCGATGACTCACTCGATTGGTTCCTGCATGCTGACCCGAGTGGGCAAGCCATCACGCAGAAGGCTCCGCGGTATAGTCAGGATCTGCTGGCAGTGCCAAGTTCGAATCCAACCCCTGCCAACCTCCTAGATCCGGTAACGTCGCTGCAAAGCGACGGATATTACCTTCCGGGCCGGACGGTCGGCAATCCTGGCAGCTCCGTCCTGGGCACATCCTCTCCGTCTTCCCCTCATTCCGAGGTGGAATCAGAGATCAACGCCATGTACGCCCAGTTCAGCCCTTATATCGGCATGGGTGGATACGTGATGGGGCGCTCCGGACAAACCGGTTTTGATCACCTCATCGCCCAGGAATCCGACTTGGAAGCGAGCACAACTTTTAGCAACGAAGTGCGCCTCACTGCCATCGCCAAGCCCGTTATGCTGGATGCCGGGGCTCCCACCGGTAACACCACCCTGCAATTGGGCACTTTGGCGCAGGGTACTTCCTTCGCGGCCCTCAGTGCTGCTGGTCTGGGCGGTGAGGTCCAGGTCGCGACACAGAATTTTGACGCCCGGTTCGGTGTCACGCCGCAAGGCTTTCTGGTCAGCAATTTTCTGGGTGATGTTGATTTTCGCCCCGCAGGCGGGCCCATCCAGATCTCGCTGACGCGCGATCCGGTTCGTGACACCCTGCTATCCTATGCCGGTGTTCGGGATCCGGGAACAAGTCAGGTCTGGGGCGGAGTCATCGCCAACGGTGTTTCGGGAACTGCCTCCTGGAACATGACGGGTTCAGGGCTCTACGCCGAACTCGGATATCAGTACATCACCGGGGACCAGGTGCTCACCAATCACCGGATTGACGGCACAACCGGGGCCTACTGGTCCGTTCTGACGCGGCCCTACGGTTCCTTAGCCCTGGGAATAAATATGTCCGCGATGCATTACGACGAGAACTTGCGCTACTTCACCTTTGGCCAAGGCGGATACTTCAGCCCGCAAAGTTACTTCCTGTTTAATGTTCCCCTGCACTGGAAGGGGACCTATCACAACCGATTCGAATATTCCGTGGATGCTAGTCTCGGCTCACAACACTTTTCCGAGGATGCCACTCCCTACTACCCCCTAGAGGCAAATTCGAAGGCATCCTCTGCCGTCGCTACGGTCGCGCCCACGAATTCAGCTCCTTCGCTCATCCGGTTCAAGAACCCTACTCCCACTCCTCCGACACCGACGCCTCCCTCGTTTGTCATGCCGTACTATCCGTCTCAAACGGTCACCAGTGTGAATTACAGCCTAACCATGAAAGGTGGTTACCGGCTGACGGAGAACTGGTTTCTGGGCGGCTTCATGAACGTCAATAACGCCCGAGATTATTCGTCTTCTTCTGTCGGAATTTGCGTGAGATACCAACAAAGGCCGGTGTCTCTTGATACTCCCCTGAATGACGCGGATGTGCAGCAGTGGAATTCCATCCGTAAGCTGGTCCTCCCCTAACCAGCGGGCTGGTAAGTGCGGCTTGCTTTTTTGTGTGTCGAGAAGATGTAGAGACAATCTAGAGAATGCCTCTCTGACGGCGCGAGGCGAGCTTGTTCCGATGGAAGTGAGTCGTTCCGGCGTCCGCTGAAGTGTCATCTTCTCCGAACGCGAGGCGCTATGCGGGTGCCCCAGATCGGGGCTTGGGCTGAGGTACGGCGTGACGCAGCATGCGCCTGTGCCAGAGGATCGATCGGATGCAGGTTGTCAGAATCATCAACCCCATCGTGAAGAAAACGGCACCGAGAATGACGATGGCTCCAGCGCTTTTCGAGTTGCCGGATCCCTCGACGAACAGGAGATAGCCGCCACCGCCCAGGAAAGCTACGGAGACCATAACCTCAAGTGGTGTGGCAATCCGCCTCATGGCAATCTCCTCGGCGTCGAGACGGGATTCAGCCTCTTCACGAATGAAAAGGCGCAGATCTTATCTCGCTCTCTCCAGAACAGGAGAGACGCTGTCAATTTCATAGGGTCGGGAAAGGCGGCCGTTCAGGTCTGACTAGGGCTGGCTGAGTAACCAGGGGCTTGGCTTACTCACGTGAAAAAGTAGTCTTTCGAGTGGAAGTTGTCAATGGGTAATCATGCTCCTCGATGAATCAGAGAGCAGTCCGCTTCCCTTGCAGTTTCTCCGTATTCCGACTCGACGGGATTACGCGCTTCGCAATCCATTCGCCGAAAATGCCTCGCGTCAGAAAAGCCACGGGCCGATCGGCGTTCTGGTAATTTGCGAAACCGTGGAGTCATCAGACCGTAATCCCTTTTGCACCCGTCTATATTCCAGACACGCACGTCCATAAGTCAGACTGTCATTTGGACACGGGAAACTAACTCCTCTGTTTTCTCTGCGTAATCCCCTCGGACACGCCTCGGAACTGGCAGGCCAATTGCACCTTCAGCCTATCGCGAAGCAAATCCGGCACGGCCTGTGCTCTTGCCGGGTCCCTGTTTCCGGAGATTCGTTCGCGCTGCACCACAACGGATCGCACCTGGTGGCCCAGTTCTAGCAGTCACATTCGGCGCGTGCAGATTAGCGTGAGTACCGGGGCTCTCTCGAAATTGCGTGAAAGGAAAATCATGTCAGCCATGAAATGGAATTCCAAGTTGGTGTTCACGACTTCAGCGCACTCTGCATCAGCTCCCTTCAAGAGTCGCAATCAATACTGGGGTGATCTTCTCGTCGTCACGTTAGGCATATTAGGGCTGCTCGGGGTAATCTCCTTGCGCGCGGCGAGCACAACGACCACAAGCCTAACGCTGTCTTCTTATGCTTTACCGTGGAAGACGGCGGTCACTCTTACAGCAGCGGTATCGAATGGTGCACCCGTCACCACGGGTGTTGTAACGTTTTGCGACGCCAATGCGACTCTTTGCGAAAACTCTGCAGTTCTCGGTACAGCTCAACTCACTTCGGCAGGAACAGCGGTCATAAGACTGACTCCGTCGATTGGAAGCCACAGCTATAATGCAGTTTTTAACGGCACTTCCGCCAACACAACGAGTACCTCGTCGACACAAGTGCTGGCAGTCAACGGAGAATACCCAACTTCTACGGCGATTGCCTCGGGCGGATCCGCCGGAAGCTACACCCTGACGGGAACCGTGGTCGGCACTGGCAATCTGGCCGTAGGACCGACTGGCACGGTTGAATTCCAGGATGCGAATGACTCGAACTTCGTCCTGGGGTCCGGTGTGCTGGGCGCTGCAACTCTGGCCCAAGGCTTCGCCACGCAAGCAACCTATACGGCGGGAGCCGTCGCTCCGTTTGTGGCCACCGGGGATTTTAACGGGGACGGCATTCCTGACGTAGTTATAGGAACAGGTGACATTAGCACTACAGTGAGCGTGTTTATCGGCAATGGCGATGGAACCTTCCAACCCGCCGTGAAATACGCAACCGGCACCCAGCCTTACTCCATCGCAGTAGGGGATTTCAACAACGACGGCTTTCTCGATTTGGCCGTGGCGAATCTGACCAGCAACTCGGTAAGCATTCTCCTCGGAAAAGGTGACGGCACGTTTCAAGCTGGATCGACCCTTCTCACGGGAGCCTCAACTCAGCCCATGTACATCGTGGCGGTCGACCTGAATGGCGACGGCATCCTGGATCTGGTCGTGGCGAATAAAGCTGCGGGCACCATCGGCGTTTTCATTGGCAATGCTGACGGCACATTCAAAACGCAAGTTACCTACCCAGTGGGGACAAGTCCCTATTCCGTAACGGCATTCAAGGCAAACGGCGTGGTCGACTTGGCAGTGGCGAATCTGGGCTCGGGAAATGTTGGTGTCCTGATCGGAAAGGGTGATGGCACATTCCCAACCGCGCAAGTTACCTACCCAGTGGGGAAAAATCCCTATACCGTGATGGCGGTGGATGTAAATAACGACGGCAAGGCAGACCTGGTCGTAACAAATTCTGGAGCGGCGACGGTAGGCGTTCTCATCGGCGTTGGCGATGGCACGTTCAATGCGCAAGTCACCTACCCAGTCGGAACGACTCCCTATCGTTTGGCTGCCGGCGACCTCAATCGCGATGGCAAGGTCGACCTAGTCGTCGCAAATTACGCCAGCAACGATGTGAGCGTTCTCTTGGGGAATGGTGACGGTACCTTTGAGACGCAGGTTACCTACCCGACCGGCAATGAGCCATTCTGCGTAGCAATAGCAGATTTCAACGGGGACGGATTACCGGACCTGGCAATTGCGAATCGCCTCGATGGTACCCTTGGTATTCTTCTGAACAGTGTCACTCAGACCGCGACAGCGTCGATTTCAAACGTTTCGATTCCTGGAACGGGCACTCACAATGTGTATGCCAGCTATCAGGAAGACGAAGTTTATGACGACAGCACGTCGACTTCGATTCCGCTGACCGCATCGATCCAACCGACGGCCCTTACGCTCACCGCCAACCAATCGAGCGACCCCGTTGGACAACCAATCGTCCTGACAGCATCTTTAAATCCATCAACACTGGGTAATTATACAACCGCAAGTGAAACGATCACCTTCAAGAACGGCGCGACCACCTTGGGGACAGCACCGCTGAACTCGTTGGGTATAGCGACACTAGCCCTCCCGCTCACTACGACAAATCCTGTGGGCGCTCAGGCGGTCTATCCGGGCGACAGCAACTTCGCGCCAAGCACATCGAACACCTTAACAAGTGTGATCATGCCGGTCCTGACGGTCACCGCCTACAACGCGAGCTACGTGTCAGGGTCGGGCAATCTTCCTTCATTCACTTACTCCATCAGTGGCTTCATCAACGGCGATACACAGGCCAGCGCAACTCGGGGTACGCCAAGTCTGACCACTGCCGCGACCAGCAGTTCCCCGGTCGGTACTTATCCCATTATCGCGGCACTTGGAACCTTGACCGCAACCAACTACAGCTTCGCATTTGAGAATGCCTCGCTGACCATCACCTCATCTTCGACTTCCCCGGCCGCAAACATCCAAGGTCGCTGGGAATTTTCGGTCACCTCGGGCGATACATCGACCCAATTCAGTTCGATGGGGCAGGCAACCTTCAGCACCTATCTGATGCAGGCGAGCGGCAGTTCCTCACTGATAAACCTGACAGATTACACGACGGATACAGTCGCCTGCGACACGTTGGGTTTTGACAATGTGACTGTAGCGGGCAGTTCCATCGATGGTGCCGGCAACGTCATCGTCAACTTTACCGTCACGAACGCTGACCTGAGCACATTCAACTATGTGTTTACCGGCGTCCTCGGGATCGGTCCACCGCAAATTATTACCGGAACCTTCCAACGTTCATCGGATACATGTAACCAGGGCCATTATGGGATCAACGGCACTCCGGATGGGACCTTTACCGCAACTTTCTTCCCCGACCTTACCGGCACCTGGAACGGTAACTTTGACGGTCCCGACACGGGGTCCGGACCAACGGAAGTCCCCGCCACATTTACTCTTACCACCAATGCGGACAAAAGCTTGAGCGGAACGATTTCTGTACCAACGCTCACAAACGGAACGACGGCATGCCTTGCGGGCCCTGTCACTCTGAATACAGTTGCAGGCCTGTCACAAGAAGAGGGTTCGTATTTTGAGCTCTATGGTACTGATGGCAGCGGAACCCAGGTCTGGGTAAATGCTTCTGCCACAAATCCGGACGGGTCGATCGCCTCAGTCGGTGAAGACGACCCGGCGGATGGAACCAACGGCACCATGAACGACGGCACAAACAACCAGTACACAGCTCTCTATGGCATCACAGGGGGACCCTGCGACGGAATGGGCGGGGGCGATGCACCTTTCAAGCTCGTCAAGAATTCCACAGAACCCCCGACGAGTAACCCGAAACCGCCGAGGAGGCATCATGGAAATCCCTACCACCGCTACCATAAACACGTTCAACATCAGGATGTGACAAAGCAGGTCAACTAGGCGGTGTTACCTCTCCCGTGGAGTGTGGCTCAAATGACCACGGGCCACACTCGACAGCAGCATTGAATCGACAGATGGATTCCGAAGGGCCCGATCGACACCTGAGAGCTGCCCCCATCGCTCAAAAGGGTGCTCGATCTGGCTCTGGGATGCGCAGGAGGAGAGCTACCGACTTAGGTTAGAACCGGCGTTCGCACCGGAGCGGGCAGCACGCAAAGGGGGGATATTCCCGGGGCCCCGTCGCGCGAATGGATTCCGACGCAAAGATCGTCGGCCACTCGTGCCATATCGCAACGAATCAAGCATTGTTCAACCGGCCGGGAAGCTCTGCCAATTTTCAAAGGGGATGAAATGCTTCGTACGCAGCGAATGCAGAAGATAGCCGTTGCCAGAGGATTTACAAGGATTGGAATCTCGGAAGATGGGACCACGATTTGGCTTTACAAGTCCAGGAGCTCCAGTGGTCCGGGGGATACGCGCATTTGTATCGATACCCTGACGCAGAGCGCAACGACGTTCCTGAGGGTGGAGGGCAAGATCCTCGCGAGCCAGACCTTCCGCAGCGAAGATGAGATGCGAGCGTGGCTTGAGCAGGTCTGATCGAGAAATACCCGATCGCACGTCGAGGGAGTAGCTTGCGTCTGATCGGAGGCTCTCCCCTTTCCCACCGCTGTACATGACGGATTCAGTCAGATTTCGAAACAGCTCCTTATCCGATCCGATCCACCGTTGAGTCCCCTTCTTGCCAAACTCGGTCCGGACTACTCGAAATGGATAAAGGGTTTGACGCGAGCGCACGCAGTGTAGCTTGGCTTTCGCGACATCGCCGGCATCGAGGCAGCCAGCAACTCCTGCTCGACCGCGTCGATGTAGGAATGAAGCGACGCCCGACGCCGCACAACGAGCAGCGCTTCTGACGCTAGTCGACTGGCTCCGGCCGGGTCACCGGCGAGTTCAAGAATCTCCTTTGCGAAGGACAATCCGTCACAAGCCCTGGTGATCCGGGCGACCGGATAGCGCGTCAGAAACTCCCTGGCGCCTCCACTCGGTGAGGCCACGACAGGCACCCCGCTGGCCATGGCCTCCAGGTAAGTCAACCCCTGGCCCTCGTGCGCAAGACGCGAAACGAATAGGAAGACGTCTGCTTTGCGATAGACGTCGCACAGTGCCGCACGATCCAATTTTCCCCGCCAATTCAGATACGAAGTCAGGCCCAGGCGGACGGCCTGTTGCTTCAATTCGGCGTCATAACGCCTATCGTCGGCCTCTCCAACGATCTCGAGCTCCGCATCACAGTGTCGGGAACGCACTTCCGCCAGGGCCTCGAGAGCGATATCCGGTCCCTTACTCGGGTGCAATCGGCCGACGAAGAGCAGTTTCATCCGGCGGTCCGTCACCACCCGGTGCGGGCCGGGTGAAAAGAGCGAGCAATCCACACCCTGATACTCGATCCGGCCGGGGGGCATAGGCGCACCCGCCTGGATCATCTGCTCCCGGACGGCATTGGATAGCCACATGACTCGATCCACGTCGTCCGGACGCAAAAGCTTAAAGCCGGTCAGCCAGCGATCTATCGCGAGACGCCAGACCGGCTGTCGCGGTTCACAGTACGCGGCCGGCCAGTCATCATTGACCGTTGCAACAGCGCGGACCCCCGCGCGACGGTACACCCGCAAAGGCTCGATTCCGAGTCGCCTCAGGCTCATGACCAGCAGCACATCGGGAACGCCGTTCCCGCGCAAATATCTGCGTGTCGCAATTCGATTGCGGATCGCCGCTTTCAAATGACGTGCTCGATCTACACCAGCGGGCTGTCCAAACGGACGGGCGAGGCGAAGCGAGCGTGTAATTCCCGGCTCACCGGTATCGGCGCCGGTTGTCAGCACCCGGACCTTATGCCCCCGGGCGAGCAAACCCTGGACGACGTCTCGCGCGAGCAACTCGTATCCTCCGGTCACATCTGGTGGATAGAGATTAGTGAGGACGTCGATTTTCAGCGGTGACATGACTAGTCCGGCCTCAGCTGTCCGGGCCTGGCGACTGGGTTCGGATGTGCGCGTTTGCCTCGCACGGTTTCGAGGAACTCCGCAGCTTCCTGGACCGTGCCGAGCTGCTTGCCCCGAAGGGCAGCGGCCAGCGCAACAATAACAGGATGGGGATCGGGACGATCCCAGAACATCCAGTGGTGCAGCACAATAACGCCCACGTCCGCCCCGGAAGTTAGGGACTCCACTGTGGCAGGGACTGCCGCTCGGTCGAGATCCGCGCAGATCCGCCCTCCGCGATGCCGCACAAGCCAGTTGCTGCCGACACGAAGAGACTCGCGCTTGGTGGCGCGCTCCATTACGTGTGCAGGCCAAGCCGATAAAGGGAGTCGCTTTCGACTGACCCAGCCGCACGAGACCAGTCGGAACGCACGCGTGGCCGCCTCTGCCGCACCCCTCGACATAACGTCCCAGGGAGGAACGAAGCCAGCCGGCCGGCGGCCCAGGGCTTTTTCCAGAATCACGGACCCCTGTTCGATCTTCCTCGATGCCGTCAATCGGGAAACTCCCCCAAATTCCGTGCCATCGTCCCCCCGGCGGTGTGTGTGTCCGTGCTGGAAAACGTCCAACTGCGAGGCATTCGCCTTCAGCCACAGGGAGAGATCGGAATCGGGCAATAGGGGCACGGTAGCATTCGAACGAGGGGCGTCCTCGTCGATAAATCGTTCCCGTTGCCCGTCCGGTGCAAGGGTGTCGAGCGCAACCTCAGGGACGACTGCGAAGTTTAGCGGGTAGCCCGCTTCCAAAAGCGGCGAGTAAACACGCGCCAATCGCTCGGGTCGCGTAGTTGCGTTCGGATCATCGTCTCGAAGTAAAATCATGCCCATGATTACATCCTTCCGGTTACGGGCGGTCCATTCTCCCAAGGTGGCATCGCGCCACCCTTTGTGAGTTGGCCGTTCGTCCAGCCATCAGAACTTCCCTTCATTTCCCACTTCCCGAGAACCAATCACAAAGCGATAACTCTTAAGTTCCCAGTCGAAGGCAGCGTGATCCTGGTTGGTGCCAAATTCCGTTCCGAGTTCAATGTCGTTCACGAACAGCCCACTAACGTAGGAGGACTCCCATCCCGCTTTGCGATTCACGAGTATTACCGTCTGATGGAGAATTTCCTTCAGGTTGACGCCGACAAGCCCTTGAGAAATTCCGCCATTCTCGGCCCCACCGCTTCCGTCCTCGTCCAGAGCAAAACTGATCAGAATCGAAGTCCTTGTCGGTGAGTCCACGTCGGAGAGGTAGGCCACCCAATGGGCCTTTTTCAGGGTGCCGTTGATCCATGTGGGAATATCCACACCAGAGTCCTTGATCAGCGCTCCGGCGGGTCGCAAGTTACGGTGATAGGTCCAGACCATAAGCTCAATATCACCCTTCCTGATCGTCGAGGGTTTGGGCTCTCGTGTAAGCCAGAAATCATAGGCGACGTCCAGCGCCAAGTCCGGGTCTTTTCCGCTGATTACCGCATAGTCGGAGAAGCTCCAGAGTTCAGGGATTTCCGACAATTTAAGCGGAAGCCGAAGCAGCGGAGACTGATCGGAAAGGAGTGCGCCAAACGGCTTATAGCCGTAGATCACCTCGGGATAGCCAATGATGAAGCCGCGCTTCTCCATCTGTTCCAGGCGGATCGAAGCATGCAACCCGCCTTCGGTCCACATTTCTGCGGTGCCACCGGATGATCTCAACCCAAAGAGATTGCCATCCACAAGAGCGCTGCCGGACGCTTTTGGGCAGGAACGCCGGGAACCATTCCACGACCAATGGCGCACCTCACCATCCGGCTGGATGATAGAGATGGTATTCGGCTCTGGCTTTCCGGTGCCTCTGCCGGTATCTGCCAGGACTCGGTTAGGAGAGGAGAGAGTGCCCGGGTACGACGCGAGGGCCACGGAGAGGGCCGCGACGAGTGACAGGGTTCTGTGGAGGCTGTTTCGCACCTGATGCCCCCTAGCGCGAACCAACCAGTTGCTTTGCGGAATCGTTGTTTTTCGCAGTAACGTCCCACCCCTGGCCCATAAAGTGCCGGGCAACGCGAAGGTGGATTTCGCTGAGAATTGGCCGCAATTCAAGGCTTCTCGAGCTGTCCAGGATCGTGTCGGCAAAGGCCTTGGTCGGCTCGATATGTGCAATGTGCATGGGCCGGACGGAATCAAGATACTGCTCGATCACGGATCTCATTGTCCTGCCACGTTCGACGACATCTCTCTGCAAGCGGCGTATGAATCGCAGGTCGGAATCGGCATCAACAAAAAGCTTATAGTCCATCAGGGCGCGGACACGCTTGTCCCAGAGGGCGAAGATACCTTCCAGAAGAATGATCCGGGCAGGGGCGATCAGTTTGCATTCGGAAGAACGCACGTGTTTCGCAAAATTATAAACTGGTTTTCCGATGCTTTGCCCCGCGAGAAGGCGCTTAACGTGACCGAGTAGCAGGTCATGGTCGATGGTGCTCGGATGATCGAAATTGATCTTGTGGCGGGCATGGAGCGGCAACTTTGAGTTGTCTTTGTAGTAGGAATCGTAGTCCAGAACGGCTATATCCTGCCTTTCGTAGTAAGCGGCAATCCGCTCGGTCAGGAAGGATTTGCCGGATCCGGTTCCTCCGGCGACGCCGATCAGAAAGGGCCTGAATCGGAAACTGTTGTGTTTTGTGTTGAGCACGGTTTTTGCTTACCTCCCTGCAAAAGCGACTCTAAACAACTCAGCCGTATGGGTCTGTACCCCTTTCGTGGCAGACGGATTCCACGTGCTGGTGATTTTTCTTTCCTGGCTTTCCCGCTACCTTTCACTTGTTGCCAACGTGTTAGCAAGTCTCAAACGACGAGGAACGGACAGATGAAATCAGAAATTGCCATCATCAGGCTCGAAAGCACCCTGAACGCCCCGGAGCGCAGAAATCTACAGAAGAGAGTCGACATGGCTCTGTCACAAAAACGCTTCCTTATTCTGGACGTATCTCCACTAACCGACATTGATTCCAAGGGACTAGCCGAATTGTTTGCGGTTGTCGCAAAAACCATCCAGAAGCAGGGTGACACGGCAATCATCGGCGCAAGTCCGCAATTGCGCGCGATTTTCTCACTGGTGCGACTCGACCAGGTCGCGGAGATTTGCGATGAACTCGCTGCTGCCACCTACCTCTTGAAAGCTCCGGAGGAAGAGCGCCCTGTCGAGGAGCAACCTTGGATTGCGGTGTCCAAATGCATGGCCTAGCGGCGCGAAATTCCCTTACGAGCAGTTTGACCCTCGCCGTATTCATCGACGCGATGGGATGGGAGATTGCCAATCAACATGGGTTCCTGAAGGACCTGCTGCCCGAACGACGGCCATTGGACACCGTGTTCGGTTATAGCTCAACATGCGACCCCACCATCCTGACTGGACTTAGCCCACAAGAACATGGCCATTTTGCTTTTTACGCCTACGCGCCGGAAAGATCCCCCTTCAAGGAACTACGTTGGCTAAACTTGCTGCCAAAGCAACTTGCAGCTAGGGGCAGGGTCCGCCAGCAAATCAGCAAACTGGTGCGAACCCAGCTCGGCTATACGGGTTACTTCCAGCTGTACAACGCGCCCTTTGACCTCCTGCCGCACCTGGATTACACGGAACGGCGCGATCTCTACCAACCGGGGGGCATTATCAATGGCCAGCGGACGATCTTCGACGACCTGCGCGACTCCGGCACCCCTTTCCACCTTTCCGATTGGAGGAAACCGGAGCGCGAGAACCTGGATGCTGCGGCGGCGGCAATCACAAGCGCAGGGCCGCGGTTCGCCTATCTCTTCCTCGCAGAACTGGATGCCATTCTCCACGCACAGGGCACACAGTCGTCGGCGATCGAAAAGAAAGTTCGCTGGTACGAGCAAGAACTCGGCAAGCTTTTGTCTCTCGCCGAACGCAATTACGACCAGGTGAGTCTGGTGGTGTTCTCCGACCACGGAATGACCGATATCAGTTCCGAATTCGACCTCATGACGATTATTGAAAGTCTCCCCCTGATACGGGGGGAGGACTACTTCGCTGTTTACGACTCAACCATGGCACGGTTCTGGTTCCTGGGCGACCGCGCGGAAGCGATCATTTGCGACAAGCTCGAGCGGTACCGGCAAGGCCGGTGGCTCTCTGACTCCGATTTGCAGCACTGGGGCTGCAATTTTCCAGATCGGCGGTACGGCCACAAATTCTATCTGATGAACCCGGGAGTTCTTCTTAACCCCAGTTTCATGGGTCACACCCGGCTTGCCGGCATGCATGGCTACGCTCCCGAAGATAAAGACTCCGTGGCGTTTTTTGCCGCCACGGAATCAACGCTCGGATTTCCAAACGGGTTAGCGGACATCCGGAAATTCTTGTGGCGGAGCCTTTGTCTTCAACCCGCCAGGGAGGTTTGTGCATGAATACGACTGTCGTAATGCGCGCCAAAAATGACATGCCACTGGTCAGGGAAACTGTTCGGCAGGTTCGCCGGCAAACTGTCCCGGTTCGCCTGATTGCCTTCGATAATGGCTCATCGGATGGAACGCGCGAATTCCTGAAACAGCAGGCAGATGTACTGATCGATGTTCCCGCTGGCGAATATGTGCCCGGGCGAGTCTTGAATGAGGGGGCCAAGCAGGCAAACTCCGAAATTGTCGTCTTTTTGAACGCCGATTGCACCCCCTCCGATCCGTTGTGGCTGGAACGCCTGCTCGAGCCGTTCCAAGACCTTCAGGTGGGCGCAGTTTTCGGGCGGCAACTGCCAAGACCCGAATGCGAAGTGCTGGCGGCAAAGGACATCGAGGCCACTTATGGTGACGGCAGCATGCAAAAGCGGTGGCGACATTGCTTCTCAATGGCCAGTTCCGCCATTCGGAAATCTGCTTGGGACACACTTCCCTTCAACGAGTCTGTGCAGTATTCCGAGGACATCGATTGGAGCCTGCGCCTGCGCCAGGCCGGATCGACAATTCGATACGCTGCTGACAGTTGTGTGTTGCACTCCCACAACTACAGCCAAGAGCAGTGGAGTAAGAGACAGTACGGTGAAGGTAAGGCGGAGGCGGTGATTTTTCCGTGGACGCCCTGGCAACAGAGCTTCTTGCGTTACTCGCTCACCCCATTCATCCGCCAAATCCTTTCTGACACCATGTATTGCATCAAGGAAGGAAAGTGGAGAGGGATGTTGACAATTCCCGGCTACCGCTTTGCCCAGATGAAAGGCCGACGGGCAGGATTTCGTAGCGGATTGAAGGAGGCAGCATGACAAGCGTTGCCGATCCGAGAGCTGAGATTGTCCAGCTGGCGCCGCAAGGCTCGCCTGAATTCAATGAGTGGTTGTGGGAAAAGCTGTGCGAACTCGGCAATGACGTGGCCACCGTTCTCGAGGGCGACCTGATTGCTCTTGTTTTGGGAGGAGGCTATGGACGCGGGCAAGGCTGCACCATCTTTGCAGCTGGCCGGGAACGCCCGTATAACGATGTAGATCTGTTTCTGATCACCCGGATTTCTCCACCCAAAAACATCGCGCAGCTTGGACCCCTAGCAAGGGAATACGAGGAGAGGCTTGGCATCTCGGTGGATTTCAGTCGCCCTCAAACAGTTCCGATGATCAGAAACTGGCCTTGCTTGCTTATGTGGCAGGAGCTGGTCATGGGCCACAAGGTGCTTTATGGGCCGGAAGACATCATTGAAAGCAACACCCGTGAAGTCGTGCGAAAGCCGTTGCCGGCGGTGGAGGCCAGCCGCCTTTTGTTGAATCGCGGCGCAGGATTGCTTTGGGCCGAGCGAGTTCTCGAGGGGCTGGAACCGTCCCCTGATCCCACCTTTGTGTCGCGGAATTACTTCAAATGCGTTCTGGGTATTGCCGATTCACTGCTCATCGCAAATGCCCGATACACCAGCGACCCGGAGGACAAGCTTTACCGGATACTGAACTTGGCCGCAAGAGACTCGTTCGTAAAGAGGATTGGTGCAGATGAACTCATGGTTGCGGGCCTCGAATTTCGCCGCTCATCTGAAAAGTCCTATGAAATCAGGATGGAGGATTGCCGGCTTCTGGCGGGCTTGTGGATGGAGACTTTCCTGTGGGTCGAGTCCAAGCGTTTCGGTAGAGCATTCTCTGGCGTTGAAGACTATGTGGATTGGCAGGGACGAAGAGAATCGCACGACCCGGGCGTCCTGCGGAGGCTCGCTGCCAATGCCAAGCGTGGACGCCTGTCATGGAAGCACCCCAGGGAGAAAGTTTACCTCTCCCTGCCGACCGCGTTGTCGGCAATGCAAAATCAATCCGGTGAATTCATGCGCGTCAGTGACGATGCACTACAAGCGTGGAGACTCTCGCAGTAAAAATGAAGTATGCCATCTTCAGTCTTGTCCTGCTGTTCGGGGTCCCAGCCATGACCTGGTTAGCGATGGCGGATCGACGTTTTCGGGAGTGGCTCGTGGCTTTGCTCCTGGTGTCCACGTGCTTTGGGACGCTCGGGAAAATCAATTTCGTCTCCTTAGAAACTTACCGCGGTCCCGATCGCGGTTTTGAAGTCACCCTCACCGATCTGATCGCGCTGTCGCTCAACATCGCACTCCTTGCAAAATTCCGTCAAAAGCTCGTTTGGGTGCCACCCCGCACAATCCTGGTAGCGCTGTTCCTTCTCTGGTGCACGGTGAGCACAATTCTGAGTCCGATGCCTCTCTACGGCGCGTTCACTCTATTCAAGCTGTTCCGCGTTTGCGCCCTCTATTGGTGTGTCGTGAATATGCTGGAAATTGGCACGCAGCTGAAGGGAGTGTGGATCGGCCTGACAGGGGTCTCCCTCATCATGACGGTACTGGCGCTCAAGCAGAAATACATCAATGGATACTATCGGGTCCCAGGCCCGTTTGACCACTCGAACACCATTCCCCTGTTTGTGAACCTGATCATCCCCGTGCTCCTGATTTGGGCCCTCGCCGACAAACATCTGAAATTATGGGAGTCGATTCTCTCTCTTGTCGGTTCCCTGGGAATGGTGTTTTGCGTTATCGCGACCTATTCACGGGCGGGTATCGCACTTGCCGGCCTTTGCCTTCTGATTGCCCTCGCAGCAACGAATTTACGCGGGCTAAACCCGCGTTCCTTGGCAGTGTCGGCGGTGGTCGTGGTTCTGATATTGGTCGGGGCGGCCAAGGCAACTGATTCCATCGTCAAAAGGGTGAAAACCGCCCCGAAATCTTCGGAGGAGGCTCGAGAAGAATTCAATGCCGCAGCCCACCAGATGCTTGCAGATCATCATACCGGCGTGGGTTTG
The DNA here is from genome assembly GCA_963842585.1 of Candidatus Acidiferrales bacterium. Taxonomy (GTDB): domain Bacteria; phylum Acidobacteriota; class Terriglobia; order Acidiferrales; family UBA7541; genus Acidiferrum. The sequence continues at coordinate 755,092 of CAWJHG010000001.1, read as the reverse complement.
AACAATTTTTCCTATATTTTAACAACGCGTACCAGTTACAACCGATTCCTGAAGGTCATGAAAGATGAAGGGCAGGCCGGAGTTTGCCACCATATCTACAATCTGACTGCCGCCGAACTGGGCTACCCGGGGCTGACGATGTTCCTGATTCTGATCTTCAGTTTCGTCTGGACCGCCTTGCGCTGGTCATTCCTAAGCCGGGAGTTCGAGTCCAAGCTCCTATTTGGTTTCTTTCTTGGCGCTCTGGCCCTGCACATCCAAGGACTGCTTGAGTGGGGGTTCCGAATCACGCCGGTCATGCAGATGTTCGTCATGACCTCGGCAATGATTATCGGCCTCTCCAGAATCGTCATGCGCAAACGAGCAATGCAACAAACTATCTTGAATCAGTACGTTAGCATTCCCTCGGTTCCTGCCCATACCCCTGAAGTGGCAACTCTCTAACCCCGTCCCGTGATTTAGCTCTGCATGCCAAACCACTAAGCTCGAGGTGTTCGACAGAGGCGGGCAGCGATTACGAGCCATGAACACTTATCTCAAAGACGCGGGTTCGAACTACCTCCGGATGCTGACCGCAATTGGCTGTTCCTTGTTCCTCACACGTGCGATGGCGGTGCAACTGGGAATCGATGATTTTGGCCGCTGGTCACTGATTACGTCGGTGTTCGGGCTGGCCATGCTGCTCGATATGGGACTGGGAACGGTTGCGGTAAAAAGCGCCGGGTCGAGCGCTCCTGATTCAGAAGGTTCCGAAATCCTGAGTACCGTTTTTGCGACTTTCATGCTGCTCAGTTGTGCAGCATTTCTTATCGCGGTGGTGGCGACCAAATGGCTCACTCCCGCAGGCTCGAGCACGATGGAACCGATGATCCTGCTTCTCGGGGCGCGATTCACCATCGCGACGCTTCCGTGGTCCGTGTTCCGCTCCATCCTGTTTGCCAAAGGGGGTATGGTCAAATCGAACCTGGTCCAATCCGGAGTTGCCATCGCTTACTCCGTGATCGCCTATGTGGCTCTGCAGCATGGGGTTCGACTGACCGGATTGGCCGCATTAACTCTGGCTTCTGCGGTGGTTGAAAGTGCCTTGCTGGTGGTTCTCGTCAAAAGGATTTTCCCCGAAATTCAAATCCGATTGCGCTTTTCCTTCAAAGCATTAAAACCCGCACTGTCGCTTGGAACGGCTTCCCTACTGATCAATATCGCAGGTCTCATCCTCCTCAAAACCGACCCAATCATCGTGAAGGCATTTTTGCCGTTTTCGCAGGTCGCGCTGTATGCCGTGGGCCTGCGCGTCTCAGAAAACATCTTTATGCTGTGCAAACAGCTGGTAAATGCCCTGACCCCGCGTGCTCTTCAGGCCGCGGCAGCCGGGCAACCGGAAATTCTGGGGCAACTATATCGGAAGGCAACGCGGTACGTATTCTCCTTCGGGGCTGCACTCTATCTTTGCTGCTTCTTCCTGGGACGGACCGCGATTCGAACATGGCTTTCCGACGAATTCGCGCCGTCAGCCCAGACCTTGAACATTTTGCTCGCCGCAATGGTGCTCTCCATCCCCCAGTTGGTGGGCTGCAATCTCTTGACCTTCTCGGGCCACCATCGAATCGTGGCAAAGATGGTAGTCATTGGGGCGATCCTCAACATCGTCGCAAGCGTCATCCTGGTGCAATTTACCGGTATGCGCGGTGTCGCACTTGGCACGCTTTTTGCCACGATCGTGGTCGACCTTGGCATGCTGGTACCCGCCGCTAGCCGTCACTTCGGTTTCCATTGGAAGGACGTCGTGATGGACCTCTTGAAAGTTGTAACCGTGCCCGGCTTTGCACAGGCGGCATTCCTGCTGGGCCTTCAGCGAATGATCCCTTGCACGACGCTGACCGGAGTTTTTCTCGACGGGAGTGCGAGTCTGTTGGTTTTCGCGATTGTGTTTCTCACTGCGGGCATACCGCGAACGGAACGCGCTGCAATATTCCAGCAGTTTGGGATTCTTTCCAAGCCGGCAAAAATCACCGCCGTGGAAGCGGCAATATGAACAGCTACCCGCCACTTCCCAATGGCACGCCGGGGCAAGCCGATGAAGCTGCCATAAAAATCCCGTTCGACCTTCGCACCCTAAAAATCAGGGTAAAAGCGAGATGGCACATTGTTCTGACAATCACCGCCCTCTCCGTCCTCCTTGGCCTTCTTGCGGGTGAGCTGCTGGGGCACAAATCGTTCGAGGCTGCGAGTGTACTTCTCTACAAGCCTCCGGCTGGCGCGGGAGCAGAGAGCGATGGGAATGAGGCACCCTCGCTTCTCACTCAGCTGGACATGCTCAAGATACCTGCGAATCTCGAAGAGACCCGGCGCCGTCTGAAGCTCAATGCCTCGATTGAAAAACTCGGTTCCGCCATCACCGCCGAGGTTCCCATCAACAGTTCCCTGATGGTGATTCAGGTCAAGTGGAGCTCAGCGGAGAAGGCAGCTGCTATTGCCAACACACTGCGTGACGTATTTCTCGAGAAGCAACTCACCATCCAGCACCAGGAAGCGGCCGCTAAGATTCGCGACCTGGAAGCGCGTCTGGACAAAGTCCAGGGCGATCTCCACACAGCGGAAAGCAATCTGAAGGAATTCACGATCAAAAACCATGTGGTTGATCTGGACCAGGAAGCCGGATGGTACCTCCAGCAGCTTATCAATGTCGAGTTGGTTTACGAACAGGCCGTCGGGGAGAAACACGCCGATCAGCTACAGGAAAGCAAGATCAGCTCAATTATGGATGAGCTGAAAACCAAGGCCCGCGAGGAAGAAGACCAGGTGCTTGCCGACCCCGGCAAGGCATCACTCGACCCAAACGCTCGCGCGGAATCGGAAGCAATCCGCGGTCGTATGGCCAATTTGAAGATGAAAGAGGCCGAGCTGCAGCGTGACAAGACCTTGTATGACGACGGCATCCTCTCCAAGGCCGACTTTGAGAAAGCCAAAGCAGGGTATGAGTCCGAGAAATTTGCACTTTACAACAACTCCCCCAGCGCCGGTCTCTTGAAAGAAATGACCCTAAAGGAATTGACAGTTCGGTTAAATGGAATTTCCGATCAGCAAAAGGTCGCGCAGCTCAAAGAGGCAGTAGATCGAGTACGGGCAAAATTGGATGCCCTTCCCCTGGTGCAGAGAGAATATCTATCCTTGAAGCGGGAAGTGGCAATACGCGCAGCGGAACGTGAGCGAATTGACCAGTTTCTGGGGCTAGCGCGCCGGCAAAACGAATCCGAAGCCTTTGGTTTCTCCGTGGTCTCTTCGGCAAAACCCCCAGTCATGCCCACCAGCTCCAATCGCCGCGCCCTGTTCACCGCCATCACGATCGCGGGCACCTTTTTCGGGGTCCTCGCCGTCTTGGCGCTCGAGGTTAAGGATCGGCGGATATTTTCCGTGGCGGACGGCAGAGCGAAACTTAAGCCCGAAATATTCGCCGGCTTCACAGAAGGCGAAGAACTACGCGACACCGGATCGGATAATTTCCTCACTCTGGCTAGCAGGCTGCGTCTCAAGGGGTTGGCGCCAGGATCTAAACTCCTGGTGGTGAGCTGCACGCAAGGTGAAGGAGCTGCCCAGGTCGCCCTGTCGCTCGGTCGAGTTCTCTCAGAGACTGGCGATTCCTGTTTGCTGCTCGACGCTGACTTCCGTCAGGTATCGAGCGAATTTGCTACGACGGACCAGAGTAAAACGGAGACGCGAGCGCAGAAGCTCAGCCGACGTCTCGAGAGTTTCCTGAAGCCCAAGTTGAAACATTCCAGAGGCGCCATCCAGCTAGCATCTCTTTCTCAACTGGTTGGTGCTGAAGGCCTTAAGGGGCTTTCCAATTTATTGTCGGAAGGTCTTGCAGACGATCTTACCGTCAGGCTCGGAGAGCGCCTGAGGGTCCTCCCCGCAGGCACAAGTGCTCGTCCGGAACTGCTGTTGTCGTCACGCCTGCGGGAAGTCCTCTCTCGGTCCTGCCGAGATAACGAAATCACTTTAGTCTACGCTTCACCCGCTTTGGGGTGTCCGGATGCCACATTTCTTGCCCCCAGCATGACTGCTGCCCTTATGGTGGTTTCGGCCGAGAAGTGCACCGCAGGCGAAGTTGAGGCCACAGCAACGGCGCTCGAACAATCCGGAGTTACGCTGCTTGGCACAGCACTGACCGGCATCGTCAAAGTTTATGCAGAAGGAGTCGCGCGATGAAGATCCTCCATATCCCGCGAAGGTTTGTGTCCACGGAGTGGGGTGGAACGGAAACCTATGTTCTAGAAACGGCCAAAGGGCTTCTCGAACGGGGCCATGACGCAGCTATATTCACTTCATCTGCACTCAGTCATGAAGGGAACGATGAGATACAAGGAGTTCCCGTGCACCGCTTTTCCCATTTCTACCCGTATTTGGGCCTAAGTTCCGACGCCCGCCACCAACTCGATCTTCGCGGTGGCAATCTTTTTTCCACTTCGCTGCTGACACGCCTCCTGGCAACAAACCCTCCTGACCTCTTTCATCTCCACACCGGCAAGCGAATGGGAGGAATCGTTAGGACGGCCGCCAGATATCATCATCGTCCTTACGTAATCTCTCTGCACGGTGGTGTATGTGATGTTCCAAAGGAAGAACAACTGCGTTGGACCGAGCCGACCCAGGGCGCCCTTGAATGGGGGCAGTTCCTGGGAGCACTGGTGGGCGCACGAGCGGTCCTCGAAGACGCGGACGCAATTCTGTGCGTGAACCGCAAGGAGCAAAAGTTACTGCAAGACAAATACCCAGAAAAGAGAGTCGAGTGGATGCCGAACTCCGTTCCCGTAGCTCACTATCAGGGCGGAGATGGCGTCGCCTTTCGGTTGGCGCATCAGATCCCCGGCGATGCGCGCGTCATCCTCAATATTGGCCGTATCGATCCCCAGAAAAACCAGATGGATACCGTTGAGGTGTTCGAGCGGGTGTCGTCGGAGAATCCCTACACGCATCTGGTGTTGGCCGGACCGGAAACAGATCCACCCTACGCTCAAAAATTGAAATTTCGAATCCTGAACTCACCCTATTCAAACAGGATTCATTCTCTGGGGGCGTTAAAAGCTGGTTCACGCGAACTGATCGACGCATACCATGGGTCGAACGTATTTCTTCTCACTTCCCTGCACGAACCGTTCGGCATCGTCCTCCTCGAGGCCTGGGCAGCCGGTTTGCCGGTAGTCGCTGCCAGTGTCGGTGGGGTCCCTTCCTTCGTGGAAGACTGCAAGAACGGCATGCTCTATTCGAGCCGAGACATTTCAGAAGCTGTGAGCTGCGTGAAGATGCTCCTGAACAACTCTGCCCTATGGAACACGCTGCGTCAGGAAGCGTTCAAGTCAGTGCAACGGTTCGACGTGAATCGATCCATGGACTCGCTTATTCATCTTTACGAGGCGGTGGTGCGTGAACATACTGTATGTGCATGAGCGCGCTGCCTTCTGGGGCGGCGTCGAACAGAACATTTCCGATAGCGTAAAAGCGCTGCGCCGCCGCGGGGCGGCCTGCCACCTCGCTTACGCGCCGCATATCCCGGCAGACGCTGAATATCTTGATCTCTTTGATTCGCATCACCCCTGCAGCGAACTCAGCGACCTTATCCTGACGGACCGGTCAGAAACTCTACGGAGCATTGCAGAGCGGGTTCATGCAGACTGCCTGTACTTGCACAAGCTGGACCATTTGCCCGGCAGCCTCGACGCCAGCTCCTATCTAACGGTGCAGATGGTTCACGACCATGATCTGTGTTGCCCACGCAGACACAAGTACTTTGCAGCGAGCAACCGCATCTGCACCCAACCGGCAGGCTGGCGCTGTTACCTGGATGGAGCGTTCCTCGAGAAGAATCCGTCGGGGCTGATCGGTGTTTCCTACAGCAGCATCGAACGGAAGTTGCAGGAGATGCGGCGGAGACAATCCCTCGATGGGTTCATTGTCGCCAGCGAGTTCATGAGAAGCGAGTTGATCCAGAACGGATTCTCAAAGCAAAAAATACACGTACTCCCCCTGGGAGTTCGCCAGCAGAATCCGGTCACCCCCATTCCTATAAGCAGCGTTCCGACCATCCTGTTTGTCGGGCAGTTAGTCAAAGGAAAAGGGGTGGACTTGCTGCTCGGCGCCCTGTCGAAAATCACCGTTCCTTTCAGCGCCGTGATCGTGGGAAAAGGCAACGCGGAAGAATCTCTTCGAAAGCTGTGCGCGAAGCTGAAATTAGTGGGCAAAGTCGAATTCCGTGGATGGATGAACCATGAGCAACTCGCCAGCCTCTATTCTGGCGCGCGACTCGTGGCCGTTTCCTCACGCTGGCCGGAACCTTATGGATTGGTCGGCATTGAGGCCATGCGATTCGCCCGCCCGGTTGTGGCCTTTGATGTCGGGGGTATCCCGGATTGGCTGCAGAACGGCCGCACGGGCTTCCTGGTTCCCGAGCAGGACGTGACCGCCTTTTCCAAAGCGCTGCAACTGCTCCTCAGCGATTATGACCTTGCTCGGGCTATGGGAATTGCCGGACTTTCCGCGGCAACGAAGTTTTTCTCCTCTGACCGTTACATCGATCAACTGGAATCAATTCTGCTCCCTGCGACTGTCCGTGGGACTTCTGACCGTTCCTTAGAGGTATTCGCATGAACATTGGCGTGACTACACTTGGCTGCGACGCCGGCCGATCCGGGATTGGCAGATACGCGATGACATTGCTGCAGGAGTTTTCTAGATCCGAGGAAGGGGACAACTTCCAGGTTTTTGGCCATCAGTCGGAACGCCCAATTTTCCTCCACAACGCGCCAGGTCTTTCTTGGAAATCCGTCTCCAAACTTTGGCAAAAGCCGACCGCAAGTCTCCTCTGGCATCAAGCTCGACTTCCCTCTTTAACCCGCGCTCTGGACGTACTTTTTTTGCCGGCCGGAAATCGCCGCCTCCCTTTTTTTTCGTATGCACCCACAGTCGGGACGGTGCACGATTTTTCCTCCCTCCATATCGAACAGAAATACGATCGATTCCGGGACACCTATATAAAAACCGTGCTCCCTGCGATGGTCCGTAGGCTCGATCATGTCCTGACGGTCAGCCAGAGCACGAAACGCGACATCATGAGTCACTGTGGAGTTAAAGATGATTCGATTACTGTCATCCCGCTCGCTGCTGATACTTTATCTTTCTATCCGCAGGATCGCGACTTGTGCCGCGCCCATCTGGAGATCGAATACGGCCTGAAGCAGCCATTTCTTCTCTACACTTCTAGAATCGAGCACCCCGGCAAGAACCATATTCGGCTCATTCGTGCGTTTGAAGAGTTGAAGCGGCGTGAGCGCATCCCCCATCAGCTAGTTTTTGTAGGACCCGACAAGGAACGCTCCGAAGAAGTTCACGTCGCGGCCGTCCGCAGTCCTTACCGTGACGACATCCGCTTCTTCGGATTTATCCCGGGAGATGACCTCCGCACTTTTTACTGTGCATCGGATGTCTTCGTTTTTCCTTCCCTGTACGAAGGATTCGGATTGCCTCTTCTTGAAGCTATGGCTTGTGGTACACCCGTCGCCTGCTCGAATACCTCCTCGTTGCCTGAGGTGGCGGGAGATGCCGCAAAAGTGTTCGACCCATTCCTCGAAAGGGGAATGGCTGATTGCATCGCTATGCTGCTTAATATCCCAAGTGAGCGTGAAACCCTAATCGCCAAGGGATTTCAGAGAGCACGAGGCTACACATGGCAAAGCACAGCACAGCAAACATTATCAATATTGCGTCGCGTCGCCCGGCGATTACCGGTGAACAGACGAACACCTTCCTCGTCGCCGAGCACAGCCGACTCCAAGGTCGGCAGCGCCTTCGTTTCTCACAATCGCAGTTAGAGCATCTCACTGGCGTCCAAAACCGTATTCGGGGCCATTTGACTAGGGTCCATATGGACGCGGATGAAAGACTGAGCCAGGCTCTGAAACGCGGCGCGGATATCGGTGTCGCAGGAATTGCCCTCTTGCTGCTAAGCCCGCTCTTCGCCATCCTGGCCATCGCGATAAAACTCACTGACAACGGGCCCGTTCTCTTCTGGCAGTCTCGAGTGGGCCGTTACGGAAGGCTTTTCCAGTTTCCCAAGTTCCGCTCCATGGTTGTGGATGCCGAAGCGCGCAAGGACGCCCTGCTTAACAATAACCAGCATGGGGAAGCCGGAGTTACCTTCAAAATGAAGCGCGATCCTCGCATTACCCGTGTCGGTGCCCTGCTCAGACGATTTAGTCTGGATGAACTCCCGCAATTGTGGTGTGTTTTCAAAGGGGACATGACTATCGTTGGCCCGCGTCCTGCCGTGCCTCGCGAGACCTCTCTTTATACCAGCGCGGACCGTCGCCGCTTGACCGTGACGCCAGGGCTGACGTGTATCTGGCAAGTCAGTGGTCGTTCGGAAATAGCTTTCCCGCAGCAGGTCGAGATGGACTGGGAATATATCCATGGGCAGAGCCTGTTCCATGACCTGCTTCTTTTCCTTAAGACCATCCCTGCCGTCCTCAAAGGCCGCGGAGCGTACTAGTCATGTCGAGGGCGGTCTCACAATCGCGTGGGCTCTCGCCCGCCTCCCTTCGGGGCTTAAGACCCCGGGTTGAATCTCCGTCCCTGGGATGTAACCCCCGGAGCGCGCTCCCCATCGTTGATCTTCCAAGCCAGATAATCATTCGATTGATGGATCTGCTCGTGGCCATTCCCGGTGTCGTTCTTACGGCGTTCGTCTTTTTATGCATAGGCTGTGAACAATTTAGCGGACGGCCCCGTGTCGGCAAGAATGGCGTCACCTTTCGTGAGTGGAGCTGGAGCAACGGTTCCCATTCCCGGGGGCGATTACTTCAGAGGTTGCACCTTGCTCACTTACCGCGCATGTGGAATCTGCTAGTGGGTCAGATGACTTTAGTCGGCCCGCAGCTGAATTTCTCTCCACGAACATTCAGGCAAGAACAAGAGCTCCTTTTTTGCCGCAGGATCTCTCCGGGACTTTTGAGTCTGTTCGGTTTGCGACGGCTGGCCAACATTGATTTCACGGGGGAGTTGGAAACGGAAATCGAGTTCGTTTGTTCGTATTCGCTCGGCTCGGTGGCTGGCGTGCTCTTCCGTTTTCTGGTTGCCCTGTTCTATGGCCGCTCCAGACAGGTAACCCAGAAACGGGTCAACATACTCGGCCTGCGCATTGACAACCTCCGTATGTCGGAGGCACTCGACTGGATCGCGAACCAGATCCGCCTTAATTTGCCCGGTGCCCAAGTCAGTTTCGTCAATGCCCATTGCGCCAACATCGCGAACAAGGACACCAAATACATGCGCATCCTGGGGGAGTCTGCTCTGGTCCTTGCAGATGGCATTGGCATGAAGCTCGCAGGCTCTCTCCTCGAAAGACCCGTCGCACAAAACGTCAATGGAACTGACATGCTGCCGCTGCTTTGCTCGAGGCTTGAACAGATTAATGGGAGCATTTATCTCCTAGGGGGCGAACCCGGGGTTGCCCCAAAGGTGGCATCCTGGATTACCACTCATTTCCCGAAGGTGAGGATTGCCGGGGCACGTTCTGGCTTCTTTCCGGAGGGTCAGACCACGCAGGAACTCGAGGCCATCTGCGCAGCCAAAACAGACGTGCTACTGGTGGCCATGGGCGTTCCGCGGCAGGAATACTGGATTGCCGAGCACCTCCCTGCTACAGGAGCCTGCGTGGCCCTCGGAGTAGGTGGACTGTTTGACTTCTACTCCGGACGAATCCCTCGCGCCCCGCAATGGCTCAGGGAAGTCGGACTGGAGTGGACCTATCGCCTATACCAGGAACCAGGTCGTATGTGGCACCGCTATATCGTCGGCAACCTTGCCTTTCTGTTCCGCGTCGTCAAAGTGCGGTTCCATTCCGTGGGGCCGCTGCAGGAGGTCCGATGATCGCCATTCTGCTTTTCCCACCCGAGTCTGGCTCTGCAGATCCGTGGAGCCCTTCCACAGATACTTGCCAGCTGCCCGTTGTTGACCGCCCGATTCTGCAGCATGTTTTGGAGGCACTTGCCGACCAGGGTGTCCGCACATTACATGCCGTCCTCCCTCACTTTGATGGTGGCCGCGAAGAATTCCTCGGTGACGGTTCGCGCTGGGGCATGAAGATCCAGACTTGGTACGGATCAGGGCTGACAGAGGAAATCATGGCAGTGTCCATGGAAAATCCGGAAATGGAAAGCCAACGCCTGTTACTGGGGCCGGCAGATTCATTGCCCAACCTTTCCGAATTACCGGCTCGGAGTTCCTCGCACATGATTGAGCTGGACTCCCATGAAAATTCGCGCAACTGGTATTTTCTCGAGGGACAGTATTTGGGGAAGTTCACTCGCGGAGCCGAGTTGGACAACCTCCCCCGCGTTCAGGCTAGCTCCTGGCTGGACTCCAGTACACCGGAAAAGCTACTGCGCAGTCAGACTGCAATTCTTACGAGACAATATCCCCTTACTCACCTATTTGCCCAGGAGAGAGAACCGGGCGTGTGGATAGCCAGAAATGCGATTATCCACCCTTCGGCGAAAATCATTTCTCCGGTGTTCATCGGCACTTCCGCGCATATTGGGCGCGAGGCGGTGATCGGCCCCAACGCGGTCGTCAGCAAGCGCGACATCATCGGTGAGTCGACGTCGATACAAAATTCCCTGGTGGGCTACCACACCGCCGTTGGTTCACATCTTCACCTCCATGAAGCAGTTCTGCTCGGAAACGTGTTGCACTGCACCCGAAACGTGACCTACCTGTGCATCGAAGATCCAGTTCTCGCGGCGGACATCTGACTGTATGCGAATACTGATCATTTCAAACCTCTTCCCGCCCACCGTACTGGGGGGGTACGAAATCTTGTGCGAGCAAGTCTGTTCGGAACTCCAGGAGATGGGCCACGATATCCGTATACTGACAACTCCTGCTGCTCAGGCGGAAACCACGCGCTTCCGAATGGACCGTTCCCTCTCCCTCTATCTCCCGTTTGTTGAACCACCAGCCTATTCTCGCTTTCGCAGGTGGCGCACTCATCGGAAGAATTATTCTGTGACAAAAAGGGCCATCGGGGAACACCAACCCGATTTGATCTTCATCTGGAGCCAGTTAAGACTGACCATGGGCTGTGCATTTGCCGCAGAGCGAAGCGGCATTCCGGTGGCGTACACCATGAATGACCAGCACATGGCGGGCTACCGGAACAAGGAAAAGGGGTTGAAGGCTGCGTTTCGAAGGCTCCTGGACGAGAAATTGCTGCAAATCGGAGCAAGTCAACTGCAACTCAAGAACGTCACGTGCATCTCGAATGCCTTGAAGAAAGAACTCTGTGAGAAAGGCTTGCCTCTCGAAGATGCCAAGGTAATTTATCAGGGTATCCCGGTCGCGAAGTTTCCAGCCAAACCTACGCTCGGTAGTATCGGGTCGCCAGCCAGACTGCTTTATGTCGGTCAACTGCACGAATACAAGGGTGTTCACACGCTTCTGGAAGCAGCTGAACTATTGAGTGCGACTGGACACAGGATATCCGTGACTATCTGTGGCTCGGGTGATGCGCCTTATGAGAATCGCTTGCGCAAAATGGCTCGCGGTGGACGGACACGGATTGAGTTTCTGGGTCGCATCGATCATCGCGAGATTCCTCTCATCTATCGCTCGCACGATATTTTGGTCTTCCCTTCGATCTGGAGTGAACCCTTCGGATTGAGCCACCTGGAGGCCATGGCCTCGGGGACAACGGTTGTCAGTACGGCCGAAGGAGGACATGGCGAGTTCTTGAGAGACCAAGTAAACAGTCTGATCTTCATGCCTGGCTCGGCCGAAGATCTGGCGCAGAAGCTGGAGATGGTATTAGACAGACCTGGTTTGTCTGCTTCCCTTGCCCAAGCCGCACTCGCACAGGTGTCCATGCAGTTCTGCGTGCTGTCGTATGCACGCCGACTGGCGGCCTGGCTCGAGCGCATTCGAGCGGGTCAACGTCCGGCCAACCTGGCTTCAGATTCGGCTGCGCCCAAAAGATTGCGGGCTGCAACTTTGAGCTTTGATATTTCTGTGGAGCCTGTGGACTGGAAGAAGGTATAGCGTTTCTTGATCTCACGATAGGAAATAGACCATGGTGATACTGACTGCCAACGTAAGAATTGAGACCGCGACGATGATCGCCCGTTCTCGATGCCTGTGGCCAACCCAATGGCGCAGGATACCTGAGCGAAGGTAACCCATAGTCTCTCTTTCCTAGCAGCCCTCGAGCACCATGCGTCTCGAGCACACCATCCCATTGAGAAAAGGACCACCCACCTTCCTAACGCCCTTGTCCTACATGCAGAAAGAGGGAGGGCCCCCGAATCACCGGAGGCCCCGATGCCGCAATCCGAGTGGCTCGACTAGAACAGCCGAGTCGTGGGGTACTCCACCGTCTCCTGCCCCAGGAGACGGTGAAAACGGTCCACAGAGTCGCTTAACCGAGTCCTTCCCCTCTTTTAGGCGACAAAACAGACCGCAGGGTTGCGGCTGATCACAACTGAAGAGCCTTTAAACTCTTCGGCCAGTTGAGCCACTATCTAGCGCCCTATCAAGGCTTTGATCAATACCGGGAATTACGTAAAGGTTACTTATCCAGAGGCTATAGCGAGCGGAGGGCACTGCCTGCCTCAGAAAGATCCACCGGGAATTCGAATTTGCACTCATTTTCGAAGGTAATTTCGCCCATGTATTACCCTTCTTAAACATAGCACTTGACTTGTTTACGGCATGTCCCTACTGTGTCGTCGAGGTTTGCTTGATGATTCGCTTTCTTGCGGGCCTGACAGCGCCAATGGTGAGGGAAAACCGTGTTATCCCCGCCCGTTTGAGACCACCACTCCTCGTTCACCCGCTCATGCGCATCTCCTGCAGTTCGACGTTGTAGGGTCTCTTTCCCGGAGGCCGGTCATGAACAAACTAAGAGTTCTGGTCGCCGACGACCATGAGCTCATCCGCAAGGGGATTCGGACGATTCTCAATTCCGAACGTGGCGCGGTCGTGGTGGGGGAAGCATCAACTGGCCTAGAGGTTCTCCAACAGTACGAAAAATTGCGCCCCGATCTGGTGATCATGGACTTGATGATGCCCGAGATTGATGGCATTGAAGCCACTAGCCGGATTCGCGCGGCCAACTCTAATGTCCGTGTGCTGATCCTGACGATGCACGATTCAGAGGTCATGGTCAGAAAGGTCCTCAATGCCGGTGCCAATGGCTACGTTTTGAAATCGGACCTGGCCAGCAAACTTTTAGTTGCTCTGAAGGTTGTGTGCCGTGGACGTCGCTATTTAAGCCGCCAGGTATCTGACCGCCTGGTAACTCGTTATTTGGAGCAGTCCCATCCCGAGCAGCAGGTCTCCCCCCAGTCTTTGACCAGTCGCGAGCTCGACGTTGCTCGGCTCTTGTCTCAGGGGAGAAGTAGCAAGGAGATCGGTGACACCCTAATGATCACGGTCAGAACCGTGGAAACCCATAGGGCAAATATCATGCGCAAGTTGAATGTCCATAGCGTCACAGAACTCCTCCACTACGCTTTTACCAATAAACTGATTGATATCTGAAGCGCTCCCATGCAACTGAGAAGAAATAGGTAATGCCGCCAGCTTGATTCTTCCCTGCCGAGAGATTCAACTTACGGGCGAGTTCAGGAATGGATCAGCGGGAAACCAGGCACACTGCGCCCAGAGGATGGCTAAGCCCAAACAGTGCCGCAAGGCTCCGCGGCGCGTCGGATGTTCAGGACCGAAAACCGAAGGGGTAGCCGCTTGGAATACGGATTGTCACTTACGTATTTGTACGTACATGCAAAATTACTCAGATGCTCTAGACTTTTGCGGGGTTCACTACAGTCGGGTTTTGCCCCGGGTGGAACATGCTGGTTCTGTTTCAACAGCTCTGTATTTCTGGCATCCCAGTCTCACCTTCGTTTCTGAGCCGTCTCCTTGCGCTGTGTTGCCGAGGTAGCGCTCAACCGAGCTTTGCAAAATCCAAGCCCTGCCATTCGACTCTTCAGCTTGGCCGGAATGCTTGGCGGCACCGAAAGGAAGCGGTGTAATTCCTGATCCGCCTGATGCTTTCGTTACTCCAATCTGTCACGCAATCGGGTCCGAAAGCTCCAAACTGCCGCGAATGCTCGCGCATTAGCGATACTTTTTGCACTGCCTGCATGCTCAACCCGATCCACGGCGGGAATCTATGAGCTCAGTAGGGCAGTTGAATCTCGAATCCGGGCCATTCCCCTCCCTCTTTCCCTTCCATGTGGCTTTTGACGAAGAACTGCGCCTCTGTCACCTCGGACCCTCCATCTCCAGGCTTTTTCCCGCAATAACCGTTGGCAGCAGGCTGGTGGACCACTTTCTTATCGAACGCCCCGAGATCTCCTGTGAATTTGAAAGCATTAAATCGAAGCTCGGATCTACGTTTGTTTTGGCAAACCGCAATCAAACATTTCGTTTCTCAGGGCAGATGCTTCTGCTACCTCAACAGCACCAGATGGTTTTTTTGTGCTCTTCATGGTCCGCGCAGCCGGAGCTCCTCGCTCGAATCGGATTCGAACTTGGCAATTACGCCTGTCCACGAGGCGATACCGATATTTCGGATCACGGGCCATTGGACAAACACGCGCTTGCGGACTCCGAGAACTTGAAATCTGAGCTCGAACGGCAAAAAGTGGCGCTTCGCATGGCAAATGAAACGCTCGCGAGACAGCTCAAAGATCTCCGCAGTGCGCAAGCGCTAACCGAAACCATCCTGGAGACAGTGGCCGACGCCATCATTACGATGGATTCGGGTGGCACAGTAGAATTGGTCAATCATTCGACGGAACGTCTTTTTGGATATGCGCGAGGCGAACTGGTGGGCAAACCGATTTATGCCCTCTTTCCGCGGAACTCTTCCGGGGCAGATCTGGAGAGTATTTCGACTTCAGCAAGGAACCGCCAGCTTCGCATCCCGGTGTCCACCGGGGAGACGGTCGGATGCAGGAAAAATGGGACCACTTTTCCCATTTACCTCTCGGTTGGGGCCATTCCAGCAGAAAACTCTTTCCGTTTTGCCGCGATTATACTAGACATAACCAACCAGAAACGTGCTGAACAGGCATTGCACGAGAGTGAGGCTCGCTACCGCTCTGTGGTGGATAACGTGAAGGAGGTTATCTTCCAGACGGACGTTAACGGCCTCTGGACTTTTCTCAATCCTGCCTGGACCGAGGTCACCGGATTCGACACTTCCACTTCGCTAGGAAAGCCATCCTCGGACTTTGTTCATCCCCTGGACCAGAAACGCAACCAGGAACTGTTTACACCGTTGATCCGCCGCGAGAAAGCCTATTGCCGGCACGAAATCCGTTACATCACTAAATCCGGCCACTTTCGATGGGTTGAAGTCTTCGCTCGGTTAACCCTCGATCTGAACGGGAACATCGTCGGGACATCCGGAACGCTCTTAGACATTACAGAACGCCGAGAGATTGCCCTCGCGCTGCAGATGGCCAAAGAGGAAGCGGAAGCTGCCAGTCGAGCGAAGGGTGATTTTCTTGCAAACATCAGCCACGAAATCCGCACGCCTATGAATGCGGTCATCGGAATGACCAGTCTCCTAATGGACACCCCATTGACATCCGAGCAGCACAATTATGTGGAGACTATTCGCAGCAGCGGCGATGCACTTCTTACTTTGCTCAACCGAGTTCTGGATTTTTCCAAAATCGAATCTGGCCACATGGAACTGGAAGCTGCACCGTTTCGACTTACCGAAGCAGTGGAAGATTCCCTTATGCTCCTTGCTCCTCAGGCCTACGAAAAAGGACTGGAGCTGAATTATCTTCTGAATTCGAAAACGCCCCTTGAATTGGTCGGTGACAAAGGCAGGATCCGGCAGATCTTGGTGAACCTTATCGGCAATGCGATAAAGTTCACCAGCCGGGGAGAGGTGTTGGTGTCAGTTTTTGCGGCACCGCTGCTCGACGACCTGTGGCAATTCACATTCTCCGTCCGGGACACCGGAATCGGGATTCCAGCCGATCTCGTCAGTCGACTCTTCAAGCCTTTCAGCCAAGTGGACACTTCGACAACCAGACTCTTTGGAGGTACCGGGTTAGGCCTCGCCATCAGTCGACGACTTGCCGAGATGATGGGCGGAGAGATGTGGGTGGAAAGTAAAGTGGGGCAAGGCTCGATCTTTCGATTCACAATCGCCTCAGAACTTTACGGCGACAGCCGCTTTGGGGAAGAACAGGTAAGATTCCAGGATCAGAACATCCTGATTGTCTCGAACAAACCATCCCTCACCGAGGTATTGAAGAACAATCTCGTGGCTTGGAACTGCACAGTTTCCGAACGATCCGATTTAACCGAGGCCCTCGAGTCATCGCAGACGATACCCTATCAGCTGATCGTGGTCGACGCGGGACTCCCAAGACTGGATACCCTGGCGCTGGAGCAATTGCGGGAATCTAAGGCAGGGAAACCCACACCCATAATCCTTCTGAATTCTCCTGGCGAAACGCGGAGCTTGAAAGCCCAGGGGGGAGCGGACGGACTGTACTCCGTCGCGAAACCCATCCGGGCTTCCGAATTGCTTGACACAATCAGGGCTGCTCTTGAAGCCCTTCCACTCACAATCGAAAAACCTGCGCACAAGCAAACTTGGGATAAATCCCTGAGCATTCGTCATCCGATGCGGATTCTCCTTGCCGAGGACCATCCAGTAAATCAGAAACTGACCAAATTAATGCTCGCTAAGTTCGGTTATTTCATTGATGCGGTCGCGAACGGCCTTGAGGCAGTCGATGCTGTAAATAAGCAGGAATACGACCTGGTTCTGATGGACTTGCATATGCCGGTGCTGGACGGCCTCGCTGCAACACGCAATATACGGGCGCTCCGGGAGTCGATCCATCAACCTCGCATTGTGGCGATGACAGCGAGCGCGAGTAATTCTGACCGGGATCGCTGCTTATCAGCGGGAATGAACGATTTTCTCTCAAAACCTGTGCAGCCAGGAGATCTACGGAGCGTTCTCGAGCGTTCGGTCAACGACCCAGCCAGGGATAGTGCAGGGGATCGATATCTAAATTCAGTGCAAAGCATAAAAACTGCCCTGGGAGAGAATGAGGATGCGCTGAACGATATTCTCTCCACCTATCTGATAGAGGCGGCTCAATCGATTCGTGATTTGGAATCAGCCCTCAAGGAACGAGACCTCCATAAACTCCACCGGGCGGCGCATTATCTGCGTGGAAGCAGCGACATGGTAGGATTCCGCGACATCGCGGCAACCTGCCGGAGCATAGAGTTGGCCAAAGAACCGGATTGGATTTCTCTCAGTGCTGTCGTTACGGGGCTTTATGGGGAATATCGAAAACTGAATGACGCCGTAGCGCAACAACTGGGGAGAAGGACCGAAGCATGAGCAGAAAGATTCGCGATCAAGGCAGCTCCACCACGAAGAAAACTAGCGTGCTTATTGCCGATGACCATCCTGTTGTTCGTGCTGGCGTTCGCAGCATATTGCAAACCCAATCCGACCTTCATGTCGTGGGTGAAGCGGGAGATGGCGAAGAGGTCCTTGGCCTCATAGCAGAATTCAACCCGCAGCTTCTGCTCTTGGACCTATCGATGCCTAAATTGCCGGGACTGGAAACCCTGCGCGAGATGACTTCCCGTGCGGTCGAAACCAAGACCATTCTTTTGACGGCTGAAATAGACAAGCAGCGCATTCTGGAAGCTCTCCAACTCGGCGCGCGCGGAATCCTCCTGAAAAATTCCGTCGTTCAGGACCTCGTCAAATGCCTGCGAGCGGTTAGGGACGGTAAATACTGGCTGGACGGTAAACCGGTGGTCAACTTGGTTCAAGTAATTAAGGACCTGATGACCACGGTGGTTTCTGCCCCTAAGAACACATTTGGGCTCACGCCAAGAGAATTAGAGGTTGTCGCGCTGATCGTGCAAGGTTGCGCAAATAAGGACATCGCCGGCCAATGCGGAATTACAGAAGAAACCGTGAAACGGCATTTGAAGAACATTTTTGACAAACTCGGGGTTTCTAGCCGTTTGGAGCTCGCCATGTATGCGATCAATCACCAACTGGCAGACGGCTGAGACATCTAACGACGATGGATTGCCACGGGTGGACGTAGTTTGTACCGCTGATTCGGGGGAAGAAAGATGCCAGAGAGCCAGGCGCCTGTTCGACTGCTCGCAATTGACGACGACCCCGCCACGCTTGAGATCATCCGGGATGCGTTGTCCACCTCCGGCTTGGACATTCATACGGCGTCCGACCCCGAAGCAGGCCTTGATGTGTTCAAGTCCGTCCGGCCCCGAATCGTCCTGGTTGACTTGATGATGCCGGTCCTGACTGGCATGGACGTCCTCGAGCGAATGCTCAGCAAGGACCCGGGCGTAGAAGTAATCCTGATGACCGGACATTACTCCACGGATTCTGCGGTTGAAGCCATTCAAAAGGGCGCCCGCGACTACATGGCAAAGCCTCTCAATCTCGAGAAGCTTCGCTCGCGTATTGCAGGCCTGCTTGCCGAGGTCAGGGAGAAGGAAACCGCCTTCCAGCTGGAACGCCAACTCGTGGATGCCTTTCAGTTTCAGGGCATGATCGGCCGGAGCCCTCTGATGCTCGAAGTTTTTGCCAAGATTCGCCGCGTCGCTCCGCATTTTCAGACGATTCTTATCACCGGTCACACAGGCACAGGAAAAGAATTGGTGGCGAGAGCTCTCCATCGCCTTCGCAATTCTGGTTCTGGGCCGTTCGCAGTTTGCAACTGTGCAGCGGTTGTCGAGACATTGTTCGAAAGTGAATTATTCGGTTACGTCAAAGGCGCGTTTACGGGCGCAACGGAAGACAAAATTGGACTCTTTGAATATGCCAACCGTGGAACTGTCTTCCTGGACGAAATAGGGGAGATGCCTCTTCCGGCACAGGCTAAGCTTCTTCGCGTGCTTCAGCAGCAGGAGGTCCACCGCGTCGGCTCTCCTGTTCCCCGCAAGGTGGACGTCCGGGTGATGGCGGCGACCAACCGAGACCTCCGAGTGCTCATCCGGGAGGGCAGGTTCCGTGAAGATCTTTTTTACCGGCTGGGCATGATCGAAATCAACTTGCCTCGTCTTGCGGATCGTAAGGAGGATCTTCAATTACTGGAGCGCTTCATAGTGGAAAAGTACGCTAAACAATATGGGAAGACCATCCACGGGATTACACGCCGGGCTCAGACTTGCCTCTCGGCATACTCCTGGCCGGGAAACATTCGAGAACTGGAAAACGTGCTTAGCTTGGCAGTCATGATGGCCGAAGAGAATGTGATCGATCTTAACGACTTGCCCAAAGCCCTGCTGACCAGCGATCCGGAACCTATCGACTCGGACGACAAATTGCTCACCTTCGAGGAGTTGCAGAGCCGACATCTCCAACGCGTCCTCGACTTTGTGGAGGGCGACAAGACGCGTGCGGCTGAAATTCTTGGCATTAGCCGCTCCACCCTCTACAACCTGTTGGCCCGGGCGAAAGCGTAATTTTCCGCGGCCGGCGCTCGTTCCGAGATGCATGCACCCTTTTCGAGTTTTACCCACCGTTCACGTCGAGTCGTTCACGAGCTCAAGACTTGTGGGAAGCAACCGCTTCACTGAGCAATCTGACCAATTTTTGGACACCCGTAGGGGGATTGGACGTGGTGAGGATGAGCCGTACTGATCTCGATCCTTACTTTCCGCAGCCATCCCCCCGCAAACAATTGAAATCTCAGGACATTGCTCCTCTCTGAAGTTCTGGTCCGCGGGTGAAAGCGGTTTGGTCTCTCTGATGCTTCTATTCTCGTCTAGGACGGAGCTTTGATGAAGCCCCTCAGTAATCTCACCGGCGCACTCTTCCTGTTAATCACGGGAAGCAGTTCCTATTCCAGAGCGCCTTTCCCCGCAAGCATCCTGCCTAACCCGACCCCAGTTGATAAGCGTACGCAAAACGGAACTGCGTCAGCTGGGGACTTTTTGCTCAACGACTCAAGACCAGTTGAGAAGGAGACCCCGCTGAGCAATTGTTTTGCTCAAGTGGGAATCGCCACAGAATGTTAACGACTCCCAACAGCAGCAATGCAAGCCTGCCTGTCTCTGATTCAGCCCGCGCCCCGGCTGTGGTACCTGACAATGACTACGTTGTCGAGAGTGCTGATGAGTTGGTGGCCGCCACCAGTATGGACGGGACATTGACATACGCCAATCAAGCTTTTGCAAAGAAGTTGGCTTTGCCATCCAAGCCCTTCGCCATGCCCAGGACGAAGCTCGAGATCCTTTCTTCCACCACCTACCTTTCCATTTCCAAGGAAATTCTCTCTCACACTCGCGAGTCAGGCAGCTGGATTGGCGAGTGCGACCTTGTCTGCATGGATGGTGGTACAGTTCCGGCACGCCTCAAGACCGGTCGCATCCGCGGAGAAACCGGTTCCATTGTTGGTGTCTACTACATCGCGAGCGACCTGACCGAAAAACGCGAGAACGAACGGCAATTGCAGCTTCTTTCTTCCATCGTGCAATGTACTCGATCGGCGCTGATCGGCCAAACCACGAAAGGCATTATTTTCAGCTGGAACAAGGAAGCAGAACGCATCTTCGGCTATCCGGCCAGGGAGATCCTGGGCCGATCCGCAGATGTCTTGCTGCCCTTTGATCGAGAGAGAGAAGGCGTGGCCATCCTTGAAAAGCTCAATCAGGGAGAGCGCATCGAGGAGTTTGAAACCGTCCGGATGCGGCGCGATGGCGTGGCCCTTCACGTTTCCATGAAGTTTGCACCGATCATGGACAGAAATGGGGATGTGACAGGCTCTTCCATCGCCGTTCAGGACATTAGTCAGACCAGGCGAATGGAGACACAACTTAAGCACGCTCTAAGATTCGAATCCATTGGGCGTCTAGCGGGGGGCATAGCGCATGAATTCAACAACGTCCACAGCGTCATTCTTGGCTATTGCGATGTCCTCTCAGAACTGACCGTGGAAGATCGAAGACTCACCGAATATGTTCAGCAGATCCGGAAAGCAAGCTTACGAGCAGCCTCGGTAACCCAACAGCTTCTTGCTTTCAGCCAAAAACAAATCTTGGAACCTCGGGTCATCGATCTCAGCGACGCGGTCACCGAAATGGAGAGCCTGCTGAAAAACGCGGTCGGCGACGATGTCGCCCTCACTGTCCGGAAATCTCAGTCACCATGCCATATCAAGGCTGACCCTCTGCAAATTGAACAAGTCATCGTTCGGCTCGCCATTCACGGCCGCGACGCCATGCCCAAGGGAGGCACACTTTTCCTGAGCACCGAACATGTCCGGCTGGATGAGAGTGTGCTGTTGAAGCATGTCTACTTCAAGCCGGGTGAGTACTGTCTGCTGACCGTCAGTGACACCGGGACCGGGATGGACGAGGCAACGCAAGCGCGCATCTTCGAACCATTCTTCACAGCAGCAGACCAAGGCTCGAAAACCGATTTCGGATTGGCCATGGTCTACGGCATCGTCAAACAGAGTAATGGATTTATTAATGTTTATAGCGAACTTGGGCTCGGAACAACGTTCAAGATTTACCTGCCGCAAATCCACCAGCCTGTTTCGACACCATCCGCCAAGTCTCCGCTTGTCGCTCTGCCGCACGGGAAAGAAACCGTTCTTCTCGTCGATGACGACGATGCCTTCCGGAGAGTAACTCGAATTCTCCTTGAGGGGTTTGGCTATGCCGTGGTCGAAGCTTCAAGTGGGAGCTCCGCAATCGAGATGATGAAACGCAGTGAAGGTTCAATCGACCTGCTACTGACTGACGTGGTTATGCCCCAGATGGATGGTCCGACTTTGGCTTCTCAACTTCAGAGCGTGCTGCCTGAGATAAAGGTCGTGTATATGTCCGGATATACAAGTGATCTTCTCAAATTTCATTTCGGCGACGACTCTGCAAAGACGTTATTGGTCAAACCATTTTCCAGAAGCACTCTCGCTCTCAAACTGCGTGAAAGTCTTCAGGACTCGCGGTGTCCCGTAACGGAGAATGCCCCTCAGCCGCGGTAAAAGTGCGCTAGGTCAAAACCATGAAGCCACTCGACCACACAGCAGAGAAAGAGGGTTCACTCAAGAAGTCTTTTTCCCAGATTCAAAACCGGGAATGGGGACTGTTGGTAACTGCCATCGTCATTACGCTGCTGCTGACTGCGGGAATCATCTCCTTCGCGCTCCCGGCATTCCGTTCCGTCCCCCAGCGTCCGGATATGCCTTCGGAGCACGTGTTGCGGGGACTTGTCGGCCTCGTCTTGTTGTTCGATCTATACACCATCTATCAGCAGCTTCAAATCCAACGGATGCGGAATCAGCTTCTCGCGCGCGAGCAACTCTTCCGATTGATCACCGAAAATGCTGCCGACATGATTGCTGTGGTGGACAAAGAGGGAAATCGCCTCTATAACAGTCCGTCCTATCAGAAGATTCTCGGCTACTCACCGGAGGAGCTGATGAGGACTTCCTCGATCGAGCAGATTCATCCGGATGATCGGGAAAAGGTACTAAACGCCGGCGCGTACGCCTACGCCCATGGGAAGGGGCAAGCCATTGAATACAGAATGAGGGATAAGGCCGGAAACTGGAGATTCCTCGAGTCAACCGCCAGTGCGGTTTGGAATAAAAACGGAGAAGTCGAGAAGCTGGTTATTGTGAATCGCGACGTCAGCGAGCGGCGTCTCCTCGAGAAGCAGTTTCTGCAGGCCCAGAAAATGGAAGCTGTCGGGCGTCTCTCCGGTGGTGTCGCGCACGATTTCAATAACCTGCTCGGAGTGATCATTGGCTATGCTGAAGTCCTCGAAGATGAGATTCCCCTTTCCAATGCTCATCACGAGAGTGTAGATCAAATCTTGAAGGCCGGGCGGCAGGCAGCCTCTCTGACCAAACAACTGCTGGCCTTCAGCCGGCAACAGATTCTCGAGCCAAAAATCGTGGACGTCAACGCCATCGTGCAGGATACCCAAAAGATGCTCCGCCGTCTCATCGGGGAAGATATTGAATTGACAACTAAGCTAGACAACAAGCTGGGAAAGGTGAAGGTGGATCAGGCCCAGCTGGAGCAGGCCCTCATGAACATGGCGGTCAATGCGCGTGACGCCATGCCGAATGGCGGCCATCTGAAGATTCGAACAGATAACTTTCAGATGGATGAAAAGGCCACCCGTAAGTATCCCTATCCGGTGCTCCTGGGCTCTTATGTGTGTCTGAGTGTTTCCGACAATGGCTTCGGGATGACTCCCGAGACCTTGGCACGTGCATTCGAGCCGTTCTTTACCACAAAGGAAAAGGGAAAAGGGACGGGACTCGGCCTCGCCATGGTGTACGGCTTTGTGAAACAGAGCGGTGGATACATCGATTTGATCAGCGAATTAGGCGTTGGCACTACCCTGAACATATACCTGCCCCGGGTGGATCAGCCCAACCCTGAAATTGAGCGCACAGCGCGCCCAGGTGAATCCCTCGCCGGGAAAGGCACGATCCTTCTTGTAGAGGACGATGCCCCGCTCCGCCAATTGACCGTTCGCCTGCTGCAGTCCTTTGGATATAGCGTGATTGAAGCCCAGGATGCGACCTCGGCACTCTCCATCAGTGATGCAGTCAAGGATCAAATCGATCTCCTGCTGACTGACGTTGTGTTGCCGAAGGTCAACGGCCGGGCACTCGCCGACATGCTCCGCGAAAAACGCCCGATGCTACGCGTTCTTTTCACCTCCGGTTACACAGGTCAGGCGATGGGTGAAAACAACATCATCGGCGAAGGCTGTAATTTTCTTCCTAAACCCTACACGCGAAATAGTCTGGCTCAAAAGGTTCGCGAGGTAATTGGGTCCAAACCCGTCATTGGAGCCCACACATGAGATTCATCGGGCCCGAATTTGGACTGGAGGCACAGCATGAAGAAGCTAGTTGTCATTGACGATGATCCGAATGTGCGCAGCCTGATGCGCACCCGGTTGCAGTCCAGTTATGAACTTTTCGACACAGGCGATCCGGAGGAAGCGTTTGGTTTGGTCCTAGCGCACAAGCCGGACGCAATTCTGCTTGACCTGATGATGCCCGGCCATACGGGCTTTGAGCTTTGTCAGAGTTTACACACTGTCAGTTACACCGCGCAGATCCCCATCTTCATCGTCACCGGCGAGGATGGGAACAAGTTCAGGGAACATTGTAAAGGTCTCGGGGCTTGCGGCTATTTCGAGAAACCCATCGATTTCGGCTCCCTAAAGGGAGCGATTGAAACAGAACTGGCCAAACGCAGACCGGAACGGCGCGCACACTTGCGAGTGCCCTTAAAGGTCATGCTAAAGCTGGTAACGCGGGACGAAGACAATCATCTGAAGTCAGAATCTGTAACTACCGAAAACATCAGTGCCGGTGGATTTCTGTGCGCTTGTGCAGCTCCATTGGTTAAAGGTGCCGTTTTGGACGTATATCTGGATGGCCAGGATGAACGCTATGTGGGCAAGGCTCGGGTCGTTCGCAAGGAAGACTCCGGCGCTCCCTGGCAGAAATACGGCTTCCAGTTTACCGAGAAAACCGAGGATTGGTTATTGGAATAACTTCCGGCCGGGCAGAGAAGGGCTGCTCTAGCCGCAGATTGCGATCCGCGGGTCAGAGCCTTTCAAGGAGTGGAGAATGCTCAAACTAAAAAGAGATCACATTCCGACGGCTCAGTGGTGTTCCGCTTCAAAGGAAGAACTTCAGGCGGCAGTGCAATGCCTGAGAAACAATTTCATCACTTATGTCGGCCCCTTCGTCATCAAATCTGGCGTCGCCGTCTTCAAGGTTTCCGACTATCTCCTCACCGTTGATGAACTGGTCTCTCTTCACAAGTCTGGTCGTCTCACCAGGGATGGTCTGGAAAGGTTTGCTGGAGACTTGGACACGGCGGAAGGGCGGATGGGGTTGCAACGCAAGGGCTGATGGCGCGGTTCTATAACCCATTGACGCCTTTTGAAGTCCGACTACTCCTCCGCCTGGCTGCTCGGTAGCTCTACGAATTCAATACGTACGTAAATCGTTGTATTGCAAGCCTCCCGCACCCCTTCTGTAACATGCACCGAGATGGAGAAGCGCTCCTCTCTATGCCCACATCAAACAAGAAGATGTCGCTCAGGAAGAACTATTCGGCACCCGCCTGCAAGTCCCAGTCCCTCTCAGAAGTTTGCCGGCTATTGGGAGAGAAATTTGCGAGGGAGACCAAAGTCGAGGCAGAAAATAGCCCAGGAATTGGTCTGGTCGGGCCCGCCCTGCTGGTTGCAGAGTTCTCTGGCGATTTTGCCTTATTAATCGAGACCATCGAGAACTGTGGCTTGAACGGGCATTTGGTCTTTCACTCTGGGGGCGCTTGCGCGATCCAGGTGCTCTTCAATGAGAGTCACAGTGCAGGATGTGAACTGCTCGAAAGATCAGTGCCTGGGGCAGCGCAAGAACAGTCAGCAAGACTTGCTCGACTTGCGGAAGCTGACCAGCCACTTAATCCCGACGCTCCCTCGGTCAGAACAGGCGTCATCGTAACCAACGATTCCCACCTCCTCCAGAACTTTGGGAGAGCGGATTGCTGGCGGATCGGCGGTCCGGTCGACGAAGATCTCCTCTTGAGAGCTATCCACTCCATCTATGATCTCTGGGCCTTCTCCGTGGGTGCCTCGCAATCAAAACGGCGGTCGGTCGCTCCCGGCCGGGGTGGAGTGGCAGGTCGGCTCTGAGATTGGCCTTCAGACGTTGCCCTGTCCGTCTATTGGCATGCCATGGTTTCCTCGGTCCGGGGCGTTCTAGGTCTCCTGGACGAACGGAAAATTAGGCTGGAGTCGGGCGTTGGTTTTCCGTACAGTCGTCAAGATTCCGAACAACCGCATTCCCTCTGCAATTCGCACCCACGGCAGAATTCCATGGCCGCGAAACGCTAATCGATTGAAAACACGACCATTACTAGCACTTGCCGCGTTCATGATCAGCCGTTTTCCTCGCGCACTTTGGCACCCGCAATGCACTCTGCGCACAGAGGTCTCACTTGGTACCGCAGCTGGAGTTTGGCCGAGTATCCGTTGCCAGCCGGGCTCCAGCTGTGGTCTTAGGCCTGCTGGAGGCGGCGAGCTAACGACGGGTTTGACGGCCCATCTGACTGGCCACTGAACGGAAACACCTTAGATTGGTCTTCTCCGTTCCCGTCACGCCAATGAAACTCACACTTTGCAATCCCATAATGGCCGCTTCACGCACAAGCTCGATTACCAAGCACCCGTCCCTCTCTCAATCAACGATGAGAGGCTTTCACCGCTGCACATCTCGGACAATCGTAGGTCACACGCTTGTTTCCGCCTGCGTTTTTCTCCTATTCCTGATTCTGAATCGGCCTGAGGTTGTTCTTCTGTCACGACTAGGCATGACGGCTTGGTACCCCGCTGCGGGACTGGTCTTCGCGATACTGTTGGTATTTGGACCTCGCTACGCGCCACTGTTCGCCGTCGCCAACGCCGTGGCCAGCGGCCTTATCTATCACCAATCGCTAACGAGCTGGGGGACACTGATCGGCGCCCCGCTCGAACTTGCCTTATACGCGGGTGCAGCTTATCTGCTCAGAGGGTCCGTAAAGATAGACAGCTCTCTCTCGCAGCGAAGAGATGTCCTGCGCTATGTGCTGGTAACCTCAGCCGCGGCCGTTTTGGCAACGCTGTTGGGAGTTTTCTGCCTCTGGGCCGACCACACCATTCAATGGAATCAGATCTGGAGATCTTCGATAGCCTGGTACATTGGCGACACGATTGGTCTGCTCGGTGTTGCTCCGTTTCTACTCATCCACGTTCTGCCCTGGGTTAGCATTCGGTTGGCAGATTCGCCGCAGGACACGGAGCGTTTCAAAGGCCCAAGACTCAAGAAAACACGAGGCATCAATCCACTTCAACTCCTCGAATTCACGGGCCAGATCTTCGCCTTTGTCCTCCTTCTATGGTTCATGATGGGTGGTCTTCCCTCGAGGCAAGTCTTCTACCTCGCGTTCTTGCCCATCATCTGGATAGCCATGCGTCAGGGGATCCAGGGTGCCGTCAGTGGGCTCCTCGTGCTTAATTTCGGCATCGTCGCGAGCCTCCGCTTTATCTCTGTATCTCCAGAGGTCTTTACCAGACTGGGCTTCATGATGCTCTCCGTCTCAGCCACCGGCTTGATCCTGGGTTCCGCGGTGTCCGAGCGCCACCGTATCGCAAAGAATTTGGAAGAACGAACCACCTTCCTTAATTCCCTCATCGACAACAGCCCGTTCGGAATCGTAGTGCAAAACCAGGAAGGGAAGATTCAACTCTTCAACGATGCCTTTGCAAATCTATTTCACTACAGCTCGTCAGAGATCATCGGGCACGACCTGGATGAATTGATCGTTCCGGATGAGTCTCGGGCCGAGACCGCTCAGCTGAAGCAAGCAGTGAGCTCGGGGCAAACAGTTCACAAAACCGTTCGGCGCAGGCGGAAAGACGGTAATAGGGTAGATGTAGAGGTGCATGTTTTGCCCATGGTCCAGGAAGGGCGCGTCCATGGTGGCTATGTCATCTATAAGGACATTTCGGAGCAAGTAAAGGCTGCGGTGGCCGCAAAAGAACACGCCGAAGCCATGAACCGCTGGGTGGGCGAACTGGAACAGAGAACCATGCAGATTACTCTCTTGAACGAAATGGCCGGTTTGTTGCAGTGCGCCGAGAGCAGTGAGGAAGCCTATGCTGTCGTCGCTCAGTCTGCGAAAAAGCTGCTTGCGGGCACTCGTTCCGGTTCACTATTCGTTCATAAGTCCTCGCGACAATCCCTGGAAAGCGCCGCGACGTGGGGAGACAGCCCCGCCGGAGAGCCCCTGTTTGCACCGAGCGAATGTTGGTCACTGCGCCTCGGCCAGTCACACTGGAGTGAATGCCCCGGCCAGCACATCGTCTGCGCTCATGTGGACAACTCTATCGCCGCCAGTTATCTCTGTATCCCCTTGGTTGCCCAAGGCGAGACGATGGGCGTACTTCACCTTCGCTGTGACCCCGATGGTTCGAGCGGTGATGCTGAGGCTGATCAGAAGGCGAGAGAATCGCAAAAGCGGCTCGCCGTCGCTGCAGCCAGTCAGATTGCACTCTCCCTCTCCAATTTGCGGCTCCGCGAAACGCTTCGCGATCAATCCATCCGAGATCCTCTTACGGGCCTCTTTAACCGTCGCTTCATGCAAGAGTCCCTCGACAAAGAGCTTCAACGTGCCATTCGCAAGGAACGGTCTCTAGCCGTTCTATTTCTGGATCTCGATCATTTCAAGCATTTCAATGACGTCTTCGGCCACGATGCAGGCGACAGTGTCCTCCGTTCGATGGCCGATATCTTTCGTTTGCATTTCCGCGCGGAAGACGTGATTTGTCGCTATGGAGGGGAAGAATTTGCCATTATCCTCCCAGAATCCTCAATCCAGGACGCTGCCAAGCGTGCGGAGTCTCTAAGAACCGCAACCAGAGAGCTTAAGCTGGTGCACGGCGGAGTGCTCCTCGACCCGGTGACTCTATCGATTGGAATTGCTGGATTCCCGGAACACGCGGCGACCACCCAAAGACTGATGAACGGTGCGGATAAAGCCCTATATTTGTCAAAAGCGAACGGCCGCGACCGGGTGAGCATAGCCACCTTTGAGCAACCGGCCATACTCTCTCGATCCTGAGGAAGAGATTCGGGACATTCATTCTCGTTCGATCGAGGTGGTTATTTCAACAAATCGTCATGGTTTCCAGAAATACAAATTACAGGCTGGACACAGGCCGTGACTCAAGTTGGGAATTCCCTTCTTGAGAAACTTAGGGACGTAGTTCCATTCCTGGGGGTTATCTGTGCGCCGAACGCAACGACAGTGGGCACAGACCGTGATAATTCCATGCTGGTCCACGAACACGCCAAGATCCTCCGGTGCCTCAACTGTCTGCTCATGCTCGACCAGTTTCGTATTCATGACGAGGAGCCAGTTCATCGGCGGTATCGGATAGACATGCATTTGGAAAGTGCGAAACCTTGTCTCGCTGGAACATTCGTAACTGTGCTGCCATAGTTTCCCTGTGTTTTCGACATCATCGAACACTCTTGAGTAGAAGGCATACATGGACTCGGGAATCCATCGCGATATTGGCGTTCCATAAACCGATTCATAGGCCAGTTCCGGAGCCTCATTTGCGATAGCGAATTGGTCCCAGGCAGGATTGCAATAGGTTATATTTCTCTGACCGTCCAGAATGTAGCTAATGCTAGGGCTTGGTCGAATAATCTCCAAAATCTGGGGAAGTTGACTCATTCACTTTCTTCCGGGCAAGTCTGCAAAGGCAATTTCTCAGTACGGCAATTTCTAGTTTTGTTTCCCCTCATCCAGTACGTTCCGAATTGTTTGACTCAGTTTTGGAAGATTGTATGGTTTTTGCAAGAAATGGGCACCGCTCGCCATCAGATGGGCCAGCGTGGCTGATTCCGCGGCGTAACCGCTTGTAAAGATCACAGCGACGCCTCGTTGCATTGCGGATATTTCCAGGTAGGCTTCCAAGCCGCCTTGCGACGGCATGACCACATCCATGACCACCAGATCGATCTGGCCGGACTTTTCTTTGAATTGCTCCACAGCCTGCCTTCCATTGCAGGCAGCGAGAACTTGGTAGCCAAGTGCCTGCAACATTTCCTGTACCGACTCTCTTAGTCCGTCGTGATCTTCTACAAGCAAAATCGTCTCGGAGCCCCTGAGGGGCTGCTCCTCCCGAATTGTCCCACGAGGCTCATGTTTACCTTTTTCTGCCTGAAAATAAACCCGGAATGTAGAACCCCTCCCGGCCTGGGTATCCACATAAATTAATCCGTGATGTTGCTTCACGATGCCGTAAACGGTGGCTAATCCAAGTCCCGTACCTCTTCCTAGCTCTTTCGTCGTGAAGAATGGTTCGAAAATACGTTCAGCGGTAGCCTCGTCCATGCCAATCCCGGTGTCACTGACCAGGATCGCTACGTAACTCCCCAGCTCAGCGTGTTCGTTCTTCCGGGAGAATTCTTCATCGATTTCAACGTTCCGCGTCTCTATGGTAAGTTGCCCGCCGGACGGCATTGCATCCCGAGCATTGAGGCACAGATTCATGAACACTTGTTGGAGTTGCGTAGGGTCAGCGTAAATCACCCGAAGCTCGGCGCCCGCCACCATTTTAAAGTCGATATTCTCGCCGATCACCTTGCCCAGGAAATTCATCTCCTCCTGAATGAACACATTGAGATCAATTCGACGAGGTTGCAGAATTTGCTGCCTTCCAAACGCCAGCAACTGGGAGGTCAGTTTCGCTGCCCGGTAGGATTGTTCCCGGATCTTCTGAAAACGCTCCTGGATTTTGCTGCCCGCCACAGCTTCTTCATGGCCGAGTTCCGCCCACCCCAGAATCGCGCCGATCATGTTGTTGAAGTCATGGGCTATGCCACCGGATAATCTTCCAATCGCCTCGAATTTCTGCAATTGCTGGACGTGCTTTTCTAATCGACGGCGCTCTAGGGCTTGCTCACACTCCCTGAGCTCGCGTTGAACGGCAGGAACCAGCCGTTTCAAGTTGCCTTTCATCAGGTAGTCCTGTGCGCCATTCCTCATTGCGGTGACCGCTGTTTCTTCCCCCATTGTGCCTGAGACAAAAATGAAGGGCACGTCCGACTTTTTGGACCGGACCATTCTTAACGCATCGGCTCCTGAAAAATGGGGCATCGAAAAATCTGAAATGATCAAATCCCATTCCTCAAGATCGCAGGCCCGATTCAGGGCAGTCTGTGAATCCACTCTCTGATATCGGACATCGTAACCGCCTGACTTTAGCTCTCGAGCGATCAACAGGCAGTCATCTTCCGAATCCTCTATGATCAATACTCGAATCGGGATGCCCATTCATGCCCTCCTGACAGGAGGAGATTCGTTGAGCACCAACCAATAGAGACCGAGTTGAACGGCTGCATCAATGAACTGCATGAAATCGACGGGCTTGCGCACATAACTGTTCGCGCCCAGGTCATAGCTGGTCACTCGGTCCTGTTCTTCATTTGAGGATGTGAGAATAACCACCGGTAGAAGTTTTGTGCGCTCATCGCTGCGGATCCGGCGGAGAAGCCCGAGACCGTCAAGTTTGGGTAGTTTCAAATCAAGTAGGATCAACTGTGGTGTCACGCGGCTTTCTGAGTTGGCGTACGCACCCGCTCCGATCAGATAGTCCCACGCGTCAGCACCGTCCCTGCTCACCACAACCTCGTTCAAAATATTGGTTTTCTTCAGCGCCCTCATAGTGAGGGCTTCATCGTCTGGATTATCTTCAACCAACAGGATGATTTTCTTTTCCATCGCGGTTTCCATCAACGGGCACCCTTCATGAGCGTGAAGTAAAAGGTTGCACCCGCATTTATCACGCCCTCCGCCCACACCTGTCCTCCATGCCTTCGGATAATACGCTGCACCGTGGCCAACCCCACGCCAGACCCTGGGAATTCGTTGGTCGTGTGTAATCGTTGAAAAGCGCCGAATAGGCGTTCTGCATAGGCGGAATCAAACCCGGCGCCATTGTCACGAACGTAGAAAATGGCATTCCCGTTGCTATTCAGCTTGCCAAAATGAATCCGCGCTAACTCGCGCTTGGAAGTAAATTTCCACGCGTTGTCCAGCAGGTTCTCTAATGCCACACTCAACAATCGCTGGTCCGCCTCCGCCCGCAGATTCTCTTCGATTTCTACATCGACCTTCCGGTCGGGATGTACCATTCTAAGATTCGCAACGATGGAACCCGCGAGCACGCTCATATCCAGATCTTCCAGGTGGACTTCGCCCCGCGTAATGCGAGCCAGGTTCAACAGGTCATCGATAAGCATGCCCATCCGCTGGGTAGCGGCACGAATCCGGTTCAGATGATCCTTCCCGGTCGCATCCAACTTGTTTGCGCAATCCTCCAGCAACGCGTGACTGAAACCATCGATACTCCTCAGCGGCGCTCGCAAGTCATGGGACACGGAATAACTGAATGATTCCAGTTCCTTGTTGGCCTCAACGAGATCGGCATTTGTGCGCGCCAGTTGTCGCTTCTGCTCCTCGACTCTCTCCTCGATCTTCTTTCGCTCCGTCATATCCCGGGTTATTTTTCCAAACCCCCGCAGTTTGCCGGAATCGTCGTGGAGCGCTGAGATAACTACATTTGCCCAGAATCGAGTGCCATCCTTTCGCACTCTCCAGCCTTCGTCTTCACAGCTTCCTCGTTCCGCAGCCAGTTTCAGTTCCTTCTCGGGCTTCCCCGTCAGCACCTCTTCTTTCGGATAGAAACGGGAGAAGTGCCGGCCGAGTATTTCCTCAGCGCTGTACCCTTTAATTCGTTGAGCTCCTGAATTCCAGCTCACTACGTGCCCGCTCGTGTCCAACATGAAGATCGCGTAATCCGTTATCCCCGTTACTATCAGGCGGAATCTCTCCTCTTGTTCACGGAATTGCACTTCGGACAGTTTGCGCTGCGTGATATCTCGAATTGCGCTGGAGATCAACGGCCCCTCCGGGGTTTCTATCGGGCTCAGGCTGATTTCCGCGGGAAACTCCCTGCCATCCTTCCGCCTTCCATGCAGCTCCAGACCTGTGGCCATTGCTCTAGCAGTGGGCCTGGCCAAATAGTCACCTCGATGCTCGATATGCCTGTTCTTAAATAGGTTGGGAACCAGGATTTCCACTGGCTGACCCAGAATCTCCTGTCGTGCATAACCAAACATCTTCTCCATCTGCGTATTGACTAACTGGATGGAACCAGCCTGGTTCACGATTACCATCGCGTCCGGCGCAGCCTCCAACAGATTGCGGATTTTTAATTCCTCCTCCCGCCTGTGCGTAATATCACGATTGCTCTCCATGACTGCCACAGGTTTGCCGCCAATCTCAGTTCGCAGCGCCCACCGACTGTTCACCAGGACTTTGCTCCCATCGCGGCGGCGATGGATCAACTCGCCTTCCCAATAGCCCTTTTCCATCACTTCGCTTTCAATCTCCCCCTGTGGTGTCGGAAAGACGGTCTCTAGAATCTCTTGAGAATCCTTGCCCCGAACTTCCTCCTTCTGCCACCCATACAACCTCTCTGCCCCTCTGTTCCATAAAGTGACTCTTCCTATCAGATTCCGAACAATAATTGCGTCGTGGGTTAAATCCACAAGTTCAGCGACGTCGCGAAAACGGCCTTCGCTGATCCGAAGCTCAAGCTCCAGCTCGCGACGCTCATGCAGCTCTTGCTGGAGCGCCGCATTTGTCTCAACCCATTGGCGGGAGCTCGGCAGACTGAGTGCTTCCGGAATAACTCTCGCCAGGAGAATTGCAGCCGGAATCGACGCCGCGGCCGTCACGGCCTTGATGCCTCCTGCCAGCCAATACTGCGGGCGCCACAGATTCCACACCTCTATCAAGTGAGTCATTCCGCTTGCGATGATGAACACTCCGAACAGCGCGAACATCCAGCTGAATGGCAGGTCCCGTCGCTTGCGTAGATGGCAGAGGAACGCAACGGGAATCGAGAAATACGCCGCTGCAATCAGAAAATCGGATACAGCGTTTAACCACACCAACCCTTTGTCCCACAAATAGCAATATCCGTACGGGTAGAAGCCAACCGAAGAATAATAGGTGATGAGGTGGTTCATCCTGGCCCTATGCCTGCCGCGCTCAATCTAGGTTCAACTGCCCCCGAGGTTGGTAGTGCAACCGAACTCCGGCATTGCCGAATCACCAGCCCTTGCTGATCTCCGAATGAAAAAATTGAGTGCGGGATTGTCCAGAAGAGACGGGAAGGCACGAGGTAGCCCCAATTCAGTTTCAGAATGGACGGCATGGACCTGTCTCTGGTGCTTCGGCAATGGATCCAACTCATGCCGAATCGCATGGTTTTTACCTGATCGACCTAAAAATGAACTCACGCCGCAGCGCGCGGCGGCCACAAGGAACACGATGCCGTAACGTATTCTCTGCTGAATCCTTCAGCATCCCTCGGTTGTCTTTACATTGATGGTTGGTGAGAGCGGGGTTGGCGGCAATACCCGGAACTACTTAAGTACTATGCCCGAAATCTCTCAGAATGGCATTCAGAGGCTCCTTGGTTGGAGGTGCAGCCTCGGGCCATCGGACGGTTCGGAGGGGGCGCCACAACAGTGCCCGGCAAAGTCTCCTGCGGCGCGGGAGCGCATGAAAAGGCGGACTGAATGTGGACTATAATTAATAATCTGAGTATAGTGGCGCCATACTTATTGTCACTCTCGTACATGTTCCGATTCCGCCCCCGCACTTTCGCCGAACTCGTTAGTTGATGCGCGCCTCTGGCGCATCCGTCGGAGGGCACCATGGGCCAGATCGGTATCCCCCTGCCGGGACAGTATGAACCTCGGCTCGTTGCTCTCTCCGTTTTCATCGCCATATCCACGTCCTTCGCGGCGCTGGATCTCTGCGGACGAGTGACAGCCGCGCGGGGATGGGCCCGCTCCCGGTGGTTGATCTTAGCCTCAGCCGCGATGGGTCTGGGAATCTGGTCCGTGCACTTCACGGGGATGCTGGCATTTCAACTGCCGGTGGTTGTCGCGTACCACCTGCCCACGGTCCTCCTCTCGTTGCTCGTGGCGACTCTCGGTTCCGCGATCGCACTGTACCTCATGAGTCAAGGAACAAAGGGGCACGCGCGTGACGTGGCTGCGAGCGTGGCGATGGGCTTTGCAATTGCCGGGATGTACTACATCGGTATGAATGCGATGCGCGTGGCGGCGGTGTGCCGTTATCGTCCGATGTTCGTGGGACTTTCCATAACCATTGCGGTTGTTGGATCCTTTGCCGTAGTGGTCTTTACATCTGCTTACTCCGAGAAATCTCGAATGACCGTCCCAACAAGGATCCTGAGTGCAATCTTGATGGGCGGCGTGATCTCGCTAGTGCATTACGCCGGCGCGATGTCCGTGACTTTCTACCCCTCCAGCGCAAATCCAGAGTTGTTCCGGGCAGTTGGCATTCCCTCTCTCGGTGTAAGTGCAATCGTGATCGGAACCCTGGTTGCGCAGGCAGCGGCAATCCTGACCTCAATGGTGGATCGACCGACTTCGGAACTGGAGCAGGTACTGGAAACGGGTGCTCGGTTTGAGCAAGTGGCAGACCAGCTGAGAGAGGCGATAATCCTGACGAATGCAGGTGTGACAGAAGTTCTCTATGTGAATCGGACCTATCAGGAGCTGTGGGGCCGAAGCCGCGACGACCTCTATTCCCAGCCATTGTCTTTCCTCGATGGTATTCACGTTGACGATCGCGAACGCGTGAAGGCGCTTCTGGATGACTTGAGGAGCGGGATACCTGTCCAAGGCTTCGAATGCCGAATTGTTCGGCCCAATGGGTCAGTTTTGTGGGTCGAATGCCGCGGGTTTCCAATCTTTGATTCGACGGGCCGTTTGTTCCGGCTGGCGGGAAGTGCACGGGACATTACCAGCCATAAACGGGCTGAGGAAGAACTACAACTCGCCTATCACCGGACAGAATCTGTTCTGAACAGCGTGGCGGACGTGCATATTCTGTTGGACCGCGAATGGCACTATCTCTATGCAAACGAATCGGCGATCAGGTTGATGGGCCGTCCGCGTCAGGAGGTCTTGGGCAAGATACTCTGGGAGTTTTATCCGGAAGCGCACACCCCGGAGGTGGAGCGCAATTACCGGAGAACCATGGAAAACCGCTTGCCCAGTATATTCAATTCGTATGACGAGGCCAGCGATACTTGGTGGGAGAACCGCTTGTACCCCGTTCCCGAAGGCGTGGCCGTCTTTGCCACAGATATTACCGAACGGAAGAAGATGTTCGCGAGAATCCAGGAGGAGCGCGACCTCACGCATCAGTACCTGAATATTGCTGATGTCATCTTGCTCGCCCTTGACCTCGATGGACGGGTAACCCTGATAAACCGGAAGGGTTGCGAAGTGTTGGGTAGGAAAGAAAGCGATTTTCTCGGGCGCGACTGGGTGGATTTTTGTGCGCCAGAAAGGCTAAGAGGGGAACTCCGAAGTTCATTCCGCAAACTCGTCCGCGGCGATCTGTCCTACCTCGAGAATCTCATACTGACCAAATCGGGTGAAGAGCGATTGATTGCCTGGCGCAACTCGCTGCTTCGAGATGGTACGGGCCAGGTGATTGGCACCTTGAGTTCGGGGCAAGACATCACGGAACAAAGGTGGGCGACGATTCGGCTGCAGGAGTACGAAAAGGCGATGGAGGGTCTTGAAGAGTCAATCGTGGTGGTAGACCGAGAGTACCGGTTCCAGCTTGCGAATCGCGCGTTTCTGAATTATCGAGGACTCGAAAGGGACCAGGTACTCGGGAGGACCGTCGTAGAGATCCTTGGCAAGGAGACCTACGACCGGATTGTGAAACCCAAGCTTGATCAATGCTTCGAGGGCAAAGTCGTTAGATATGAAACAAGATATGGTTATCCGAATCTCGGTGACCGTGACTTGTTTCTTTCCTACTTCCCTATCGAGGGGCCTAAGGGCATCGATCGGGCGGTCTGCGTGATCAACGACATCACGGATCGGAAAGTTGCAGAGGACACGGTAATGCAACTTTCAGCAAAGCTGCTTCGACTCCAGGACGAAGAACGGAGGAAGATCGCGAGAGACTTGCATGACTCCACGGGGCAGAACTTGGTTGTTCTTAAGACCAATCTGAGCTTGCTGCAGAATTCCTTGCCCCCTTCCGCACGGAAATTGCGCGCATTTGCCTCGGCTTGTCAGCATCTGGCTGAACAGTGCATCCGCGAGGTTCGCACTCTATCATATCTTCTTCATCCGCCGATGCTCGAGGAAGCAGGACTCCCAGATGCTATCCGACATTTTTTGAACGGGTTCAGCGAGCGAAGTGGGATCCGCGTGGAATTGCAAGTGAGTCCGCGTTTTGGCAGGCTAAACAAAGAAGTGGAATTGGCACTTTTTATTGTCGTGCAAGAAAGCCTGACCAACATCCACAAACACTCGGGGAGACAGATGGCCAGGGTGGTACTCGATCGAAGTTTGGATGTCGTGACGGTCGAGATCACCGACATAGGCCGCGAAGATGCAGAGCAATGGCCCGAAACGGGAAGCACGACAGGCTTCCCGGCCGGAGTGGGTATTTCGAGTATGAAGGAGCGCACCAGCCTGATCGGTGGCCGGTTGGAGATCTCGTCCACAGGGAGTGGCACAACCGTGAGAGTTACCGTCCCGGTTCCTGGATGAGCCGCGCCTCGTTCATTCGCCTCGGAATTGAGACTTGTGTATTGCGCTGGATCCGAGGGTTGGCCATCGCGGAATTGAGCA
Organism: Candidatus Acidiferrales bacterium; assembly: GCA_963842585.1. GTDB lineage: Bacteria > Acidobacteriota > Terriglobia > Acidiferrales > UBA7541 > Acidiferrum. Next base: position 717,695 of record CAWJHG010000001.1, on the reverse strand, counting down.
GAAAGCAGTGGGGCAGTCCGAGTTCCGGAGTTGGCTCACTCATTCGGGTGCACATCCATCGGTAGTTTCCCGGCCATCCACAGGACTGATCTCCGCAAAAAGTAGCTTCACGCGTTCTACCTTGCACATTTCTCCCACAGCTACAGCACCCGTTAGGTCGGGACAGATACTTTTGGCCGTTGACCTTTGGGTGGACTAAATTCGTCGAAAACAAGTCCGTGGTCGCGATCGGATTTGATCAAAACGTAGTGTCAGTCTGTTTTGCAGTTCACTACGAATCCAGTCGAGCAACTACACTTCTAATTTGGCAGTCAACTTCAGGTTAGGGGTTACCATTTTGATTTTCCGCGTTCGTTTCGTCCAATCACTGAGGGCTTTCACGATATCGTCAAGGTTACCCGGAGCGAAATTCTTGAGCCATGCGCGGAAGTCAAAGTTCTCGTCGACATTAATTTCGCTCATCGCTTCGCTGCGTTGTGGATACTTCCCTTTGATCGGTATGGGCCTGCCCTGCTGTTCTGGCTGGGACGTGTGCCCGGCGATTCTGGATCCAACTGCCTTCAGATCTCTGTTCGCTGCCTTGTTTCCCACGATCCCTCCATTCACATCCCCTTGATTTCACGATTCCTTTCAGCCGCCGTCCGAAGTGGCCGTGAGATCTGCGACCAGGCCGGAAATCCCGCGCAAACGCCTCCCCCTGCCCGCGACCGGAGTTCTTTCCTGCGAATCGAACTACTGCCGTTAAAACGTGCTCTGCTGCACAACACCGTGTCACCTCCTGTTCCGACAGCTCCGGTCAAACCTCCGACGATGGCCAAGCGGTCAGGACCTCGACGTATTTGAACAAACGACACAACTCGCTCGCGGCCCGGTCACTCGGCCTCCCTTCGAACCCTTTATTCACACGTTTCAGCGATGGTAGTTGCCTAACTTCGGGGTTCCCCTCACAATAAGAGCTCCCGTCCCCTCCGCCCACGAGGGCTTATGATTTTTCGTACTATTGATCAGGTTCGCCGCTTCTTCAAAATTCTTGGGGGCTTCACGCTATTGCTCGTGGGGGCCGTCATGCTGTTCACACCGGGGCCCGGATGGCTGGTGATTTTTCTGGGGCTGACGTTACTTGCTGCGGAGTTTGTTTGGGCTCAGCGGCTTATGGATCGCATGAAACACGAGGGAAATCGGCTGAAAGACACCGTGCTGAGATTTGGCAAAACCGATTCAGCCTGAGAAGATCTCCCCATGGACAACAAATGGCAGGGCAAGTGGGCGCTGGTAACAGGAGCCAGCGCCGGCATAGGCGTAGCGCTGGCCACGCAGCTCGCCGCAGGTGGCACACACCTGGTATTGACGGCGAGACGACGCGAACGATTGGAAGAACTTGCACGCAAGTTAACAAATGCGAATGGCATTCGAACAGAAATTGTTGCCGCCGATCTCACCCAACCGGATGCTCCCGGTAAGATCTTCGGGTTCACAAAGGAGAAAGGCATTGCCGTTGAAGTTCTGATCAACAACGCCGGCTTTGGTCAGTATGGCGAACTCGCGCAAGTCGAAACCCAGCGACTGCTGGATATGGTCCAAGTCAACTGCACCGCGGTTGTGCACCTTACACGCCTCTATCTTCCCGATATGATCCTTCGGCGACAGGGGGACATCCTCATTCTGGCTTCAACCGCATCCTTTCAGGCAGTGCCGTACATTAGTACCTATGCAGCCACAAAAGCCTTCGACCTCCTTTTTGCCGAGGGTCTGGCCGAGGAGATGAAACCCCACGGCATTCGAGTCTGTGCCCTATGCCCGGGCTCAACAGAATCGGAATTTCATGCGGTCGCCGGGCAAGAGAAATTCACCAGTGATCATCCCGAAACCGCTGAAAAGGTGGCCCGAACAGGGCTAGAGGCCCTAGCCGCGGGCAAGAGCTATGTCATCTCGGGGTTGGGCAACTACCTGGGAGCGCAATCCCAACGCATCGTACCGCGGAGCATGGTCACGCGCATTGCTGCCCGGATGTTTAGGCCCGACAAGAGGTTCTGAACCATGTCAAAAGATAGTTGAAACCTTCTCGCCCCCTTTGGTGTTCTATTTAGAGGGGTTAGCCGGACGTCAGAACCCACCATGTTCCCGGGAACTCTTTTCCTACTCCGGGGGAAATACAAGAGAAAGCGGGCGTCAAACCAGGAGAGATGCAGATCGATTCACAGCAAAAGGATGACGCTCTGCTGAGGCGCTCGGCCAAAGGTGACGAAGGCGCGTTTGCCGAGCTTTACCGCCGACACCAGGCACCGCTATACAGATTCGCCATGCGTATGACCGGTAACTCCTGGGCAGCAGAGGAAATTGTGCAGGATGTGTTTATGACTTTGGTTCGTGAGCCGAAGAAATACGACGTCGAACGCGGCACTCTCGGCGCTTTCCTGTATGGCGTCGCTCGCAATCGCATCATGAAACACCTGGAACGCGTTCCGAGAGACTTTTCGCTGGACGAAAAAATGGACGGCGCCCACGAGACTCCCGTGCAGCTTCAGGAGCAGGAGACGCCGGCACACTGGGCTGAACTCCGTGAACGGCGTCAACAGGTCCGTGCCGCGGTACTCGAATTGCCGGCGGAGTTTCGCGAGGCTGTCGTCCTATGCGAATTGGAAGAGCTGAGCTATGAAGAGGCGGCCCGAGCCCTGGATTGCCCGGTCGGGACAATTCGTTCCCGGCTGCACCGCGGACGCGCGCTGTTACTCGCGAAACTCGAAATGCTTCGCGAAGTGCCAAAACGCGCTAACGCCGGGCGATGAGGATATTTGCGGGAGAAACACGAATGACATGTGAAGAATTTGCTACCGCTGGACTGGACCTGGGCACGGCCGGGGAGGACGGTTTGCTCCTGCAAGCGGCTCGCGAGCATCTGCGTGCCTGCCCTCATTGCGCTGCGTTGCAGGAAAACTGGCTAGCGTTACGTGAGGAGTTGCGCGCTCTGGGAGCAGAAACGGCTGGGACGGCTGCGCCGTCCCGAGTCGAGATGCGCCTCCGTCAGGAATTTCGTACGCGCTACAAGACAGTAAGGACAGAACGCGCTGCAGCTATCTTTGGCTGGAGCCTGGCCGCGGCGGCTGCGCTGTTTTGTGCTTTCACGTGGGCCGGCTGGCGCATGCAGGGTGGAGCGTGGCTTGCCAACAAACAGGCACCTGCCGTGCAAGGTGGAGGCAAGCAAGGAAATTCCAGCCTCTCGGCGGCAAGCGCTACGCCTGCCAGTGCCGAACTCGGCGAAGTTCTGGTGGCTTCGACTGATTCCGGAGATTTTACGCTGTTGCCCGGCAGTATGCCTCTGGCCCCTGAAGATGCCACCGTGGTACGCGTCGAGATGCAACGTGCCGCGCTCGGCGCCCTCGGTCTGACCGTAAACGAGGAGCACGCAGGGGACTGGATTCAGGTGGACCTGCTGGTTGGGGATGACGGTCTGCCGCAAGCCGTGCGCTTGCCGCAAACGAGCAACTGATTTCTTGCGGCTTGACTGCCGCAGATTGGGAGAGAAGAGGAGAAAAATTGATGAACAGAAAGTTGATTTATACCATCTTTGGAGGAGCGCTTCTTTTGGGAGCGGTTTGTGTTCGCGCACAAGAAGCACCGCCTTCGCCCGAAACCGTGGAACCGGGCGGCCCGATGGGGCCGCGCATGGAGATTCTGGGCTTCGAGGAAATGCACCCGGGAAAAGTAGTCACGGGAGCACCTTATAGCGCAGTTGCGGTGACCGAAACAAAACAGACCCTGGCAGACGGAAACGTTATTGACCGCAAAGTGCAGTCCAATGTCTATCGTGACAGCCAGGGGCGTACTCGCCGCGAAACAACGTTTGCCGGTGTAGGATCCGTCTCGGCTTCGACCGAGCCCCATTCCATGGTTATGATTTACGACCCGGTGGCTGGTACTGCTTACGTTCTTCACGCCAACCAGAAGACCGCCGAGCAGCTTCCTGCTCATCCGCAAGGCGGGAAGAACGCAAACAATCTACCGGATAAGCTGGAAGCTCGCATCGCTAAAGAAGTGGCCAATGGAACCCTCAAGAAAGAGGATCTGGGCGTTCAGACGATCAACGGGGTCAGCGCGCAGGGCACCCGTTACACGCGCACTATCCCTGCCGGGCAGATTGGCAATGCCAATGTCATCACCATCGTCTCCGAACGGTGGTTTTCGTCCGACCTTCAGGTGGTAGTGAAGAGCGTCCGGAACGATCCTCGTTTTCCTCAAGCCACCTATACGCTGACGAGCGTCCAGCGCACGGAACCGGCCGCGTCGCTCTTTGCGGTGCCGTCAGACTACACCGTAACTCAAGCCAGGCCACATGGCCCGGGCAGGCATGGGCCGGGTGGCCCGGGCGGACCGCCGCCGGCAGATGCTGAGAGTGCTCCGCCTGCTCCTGGCGAATAGCGCGTCACAAGGATATCCAGCGATCTTCTCTCCTGAAGACGGCACGCCCTTTCTGCAGCGACCCCCATTTCTGCAGGGAGGGCGTAGTCGTTTCTGCACGTACCTGCCGTGATTTTGGATCCGGCTATACTCTCAACAATGACTGAGAACGAACTCGTTGGCCAACTTCAGGGCGAAGGCTTTTCTCACACCTACGTCTGGGAGGATCCGCCGGATGCAGGTTATCCCGACCACACGCATCGCACGGAAACCGTGCACCTCATTTTGTCCGGGGAGATGACTCTCACAATGGACGGTAAATCGAAACTCTACCGCCGGGGGGATCGCTGCGATGTTCCCGCGGGTGCCGCGCATTCGGCCGTGATGGGGCCGCGTGGCTGCCGCTACCTCGTCGGCGAGCGCCTGGACCAGATTTTTAGCAGTGCAGATTCGGCCGAAAAGACCCACTGACTACCTGCGGGTGGCTCGATCGAGCAACTCCACTACATGAAGTACTTCCTGACCTGTGCCATCGATTTCTGCGCCAGCGCGCAGTTGAAGCAGGCAACCTGGATTTGCGGTTGCAATTATCGCTGCGCGCGTTTTTCTTGCGCTGTTCATTTTTTCCGCCAGCAATTCCATGGCCGCCGCGGTCTGGGTGACATTGTACACGCCCGCCGACCCGCAGCAGATATCGGAAAAGGGCATCTCCACAAACTCCAGGTCTGGAATGGCACGAAGCAATTGCCGGGGCGCATCCCGCACTTTCTGACCATGCAGGAGGTGGCAGGAGTCCTGGTAAGTTACGCGTACTGCCAGCGGCTGGAGTTTTGCAGACAGTCCCAATCCGGCAAGAAATTCGGTTACATCGCGTACTTTGTCCTGAAACGCCTGGACCTCGGCTCGTTCCGGCTCGTCCGAGGAAAACAGGCGGTCATACTCCTTCAGGGTGGACCCACAGCCTGCGGCGTTCGTGACAATCGCGTCTATTCCCCCAAGTTCGAAGGCTCTCATGTTTTTCCGGGCCAACTGGCGCGCCGTTTCGCGCACCCCGGCGTGCGCCGCGAGTGCCCCACAGCATAATTGTCCAGCGGGCACAACGACCTCGCAGCCATTTGCCGTGAGCACTCGAATTGTCGCTTCGTTCAACTGACTAAAAGTGACGTTTGCGATGCAGCCAGCAAAAAACGCAACGCGCGCCCTCCGCTCACCCAGCGCGGGAAATGTTCTCCCCAATTGAGAGAAAAAGAACGCATCATCGATTTCCGGCAGCAGCTTTTCCCGTTCCGCAAGCCCCATCCATTCCAAAACACCTGTGTCCCGGACAATCGCCTGCAGCCCGGAGTGTTGATAGAATCGCAATAACCGTGCCATCGCGACGATCCGTCCGGGGAACGGCAATAATTTGTTGAATACGAACTCGCGCAGCATGCGACTGAACCATGGGCGACGGTAATCGGTTTCTATGCGCGCGCGCGCATGTTCTACGAGCTTCCCGTACTCGACACCAGAGGGACAGGCCGTCTCGCACGACCTGCAATCCAGACATTTGTCAATGTGATCGACAAACCAGGTGGAAAGCGGCAACTGGCCTTCGTTGACCAATACCATCTGCCGGATTCGCCCGCGCGGGGAGTCGGCCTCCAGCTGCCATAGCCGATAGGTTGGGCAGTGGTTCAGGCAAAGTCCACAATGCACGCACCGCGCGTAATCCTCGTAAACGGGGATCGTGCCGGGAATCGGTTCGTGGGTCGCCAAGGCTACACCCCTCCCACCACGCGCCCCGGCGCAAACACGTTGAAAGGGTCGAACGCCAGCTTCACGCCCTGCTGCATGGCCCTGTCGGCAGACGTGAACCGCGAGCTGATCGCCTTCTGCTTCACTCCTCGTGGCGCATGCAACACCCCCACATTACCTTCGGCTTCGCGCACCGCGTCTCTCACCCGGGTAACGACGTTACTCAAGATTCGAATGGACCTTTCGTCTTCACACTCGGCAAACACGGTGAAGTAGACCACCCCGGTTGTACGGATGAGCATTGCGGGACGCAATGAATCGGATTCGGCCAGATGCGAGAGTTCCCCGAGGAGTTCCGGCTTCACTTCTGGGAGTGTAAGCCTACAGATCACACTTGTTTGTGAACCCCATCGCAACCACTCGAAGGCTTCGCGCAGCATGCCTCCGAGCGTTTCATCTGCCACCGTCTCGAGAACATCACTGCTCCTCGCACCGCTTTGTCGCGCGATGCGCTCCAGATCACGCGAGATCCGCTCGACGACCGCGTCAATTCCATCGAACGAGCTGTAAACGCACCACTCTCCTGGTCTGACTACGAACGGCAGTGCCTCACCGTCTCTTCGGAGAATGGCAGCCAGCATCTCGGTCATTCTGGGGTTAAACACTTCCTGATTGGCCAGCGGCAATCCTGCCTGCTCGACGGCTTTCTGGTAACGCAGTGCACTCTGGCAATCGGCAAAATTGGTCAGGTGCCCACCAACCCGGGCCGGGAGAGGAAAAGTCCTGAAATTCAGCCGGGTGATTACTGCCAGCGTACCGAGCGATCCAAGCAGTAATTTGTGCAGGTCGTAACCGGTCACATTCTTCACCACCCGACCGCCGCTCTTGCAAAGCTGGCCCGTACCATCCACGAATTCCGCGCCAATCAGGAAATCCCGAGCGGAACCGCACTGCTGCCGCAGCGCGGAGTCAATTCCCGAAGCGATCGTCCCGCCTGCCGTTGAAGTCTCAAAACAAGGCACGGCCAGCGGCAAGAATTGACCTTTCTCTTTCAGTTGGCCTTCCAGATCCCGCAATGGCATCCCGGCGTCCACGCTGAGTGTCAAATCACCCGGGTCGTAATGAGCGACCTGCCGCAAGCCGGTCATGTCGATAGCAATGTCGTATCGTTCAGGCGGATAACCCAGGTCGCATTTGCTGCGTGATCCGAGCGGTAAAATCGCCAGTTTTTCCGCAATGGCAAACCGCACGACTTCCGCAACCTCATCCGCGGAGACTGGTTGCACGATCACGGCGGGTACCAGTCCATCGACGGCATAAGCGGAGAGTTCCTCTTCTCCAGCAATCACCCGCTGCCCGCCGATTGCCCGAGCCAGCTGCGTTCCGAGGTTTGCTGTTCCAGTCATAGATTGACACTCACTGCACTCTTTTTCCTGATCCGGATCTCGCCACAGCCTTTGCTCAGAGGGAAGATCTTTCCGGGATTCAACAAGCAGTTTGCATTAAAAGCGTCGTGCACCCGGCGCATCAACGCAAAATCGGCATCACTGAACTGCAACGTCATCAGCTCACTTTTCTCCATTCCCACGCCATGCTCCCCGGTAAGCGCCCCTCCCATCTCAATGCAGGCACGAATGATCTCCTCCGAAGCGGCGATGGCCTTCTTGAACTGGTTCGAATCCCGCGGGTCATACAATACAATGGGATGCAGGTTGCCATCGCCGGCGTGGAAGATATTTCCGATGTTGAATCCATATTTCTTGCCGATTTCCTTGATTCGTTCTAAGGCGGCTGGCAATTTGGATCGCGGGATCACGCCGTCCAGCACGTAATTGGAGGGAGCAATCCGTCCCAGTGCGCCAAAGGCATTTTTTCTGCCTTTCCATAACAAATCGCGTTCCCGATCATCCCTTGCCAGCCGCACTTCTCGCGCACGGCAGCATTGGCACACCTGTTCGATCGCCGCCGCCTGTCCCTCGACAGCCTCCTTCAGCCCTTCCACTTCCAGCAGCAATACTGCTCCGCTGTCTCGAGGAAATCCTGCGTGGATGTAGTCCTCTACCACGCGCAAGGTCCATCCATCGAGCATTTCGCACGCTGCCGGAGTGATGCCGCTGGCCGTGATTTCCACCACCGCCTCCGAAGCATCCTCGATCGATTCGAACACGGCGAGTAACGTTTTTACCGCCTCCGGTTTGCGGGAAAGCTTCACAGTAATCTCAGTCACCAGGGCGAGGGTCCCTTCGCTTCCTACCAATAGGCCACATAAGTCGTACCCGCTGGTATCCCCGTGCCTGCTGCCGACTCGCGTGATATCGCCACCCGGCAGGACCAACTCCAGAGCTGTAACGTGATTGGTCGTAACGCCGTAGGCCAGCGTGTGCGGACCTCCCGCATTTTCGGCCACATTGCCGCCAATGGTGCATGACTTCGCGCTCGAGGGGTCTGGCGCAAAATGCAGTCCCGCGAACTCCACGGCTCGCGTGATGTCCAGATTTACGACTCCCGGCTGCACCACCGCACGCCGATTCCGGACATCGATTTCCAGGATCTTGTTCATCCGTGCAAATACGATCATCACTCCGCCGGAACGCGCCAGAGCCCCTCCGGACAAGCCCGTTCCCGCCCCGCGCCCCACGACCGGCTGTTCGTATTTCGCGGCCAGCCTCACAATTTGCGAGACGTCCGTTGTGGTGTGTGGAAAGACCACCAAGTCAGGTCTGGCCTTTTCCACGGATCCATCAAATTCGTACAACAGCAAATCTTCCGGCTCCCACAGAACGTTGGAATCGCCAAGCAAGGATTTCATCTCACGGAGAAAAGAGGGGTTGAGGGATGGCCGTTCGAGGTTCACCACCTCACTATAGTGAGGGAGACTGCAAGCTGGCAATGGGCACCTCCGCACCATCGAGCAGCTGTGCTAGTGTAGAGTGCTGAAAAACCTAGAGGTCCGGCGATGGCGAAACCGAAAGTCTATGCGACTCACCCTTTGTTCGAGGAAGCCCGGAAAATCCTGGATGCCAGTTGTGATGTCCAATATTGGACCGATGCGGAACGACCTTCCCGAGAAGAACTTCTCCGCCAGGTGAGAGACAAGGAAGGTCTGGTTTGCCTGCTCACTGAAAAAGTGAATGAAGAACTCCTGCGCGCGGCTCCCAAGCTCCGGATTGCCGCCAACGTCGCCGTGGGCTTCGATAATATCGAAGTGGAGGCCTGCACCAAACGCGGCGTTGTCGCCACAAACACGCCAGGGGTCCTCGATGAGACCACGGCTGATTTTGCATGGACCCTGCTCATGGCTGTCGCCCGCAGGCTCGGCGAAGGAGAACTTCTGGCTCGTTCAGGAAATTGGAAGGGCTGGAATCTGGACCAGCTGTGCGGTGCTGATGTTTGGGGCAAGACTCTGGGCATCATCGGCTTCGGCCGTATCGGCCGCGCCGTGGCCCGGCGTGCAAGCGGGTTCCAGATGAAGGTTATTTACTCTGACTCGATGCGGGCGCCCGAAGAAGCGGAGAAGTCTGTGAACGCAACGTACCGCAGCATGAATGAGCTCCTCGGCGAATCCGACTTCATCAGCCTCCATGTGCCGCTGCTGCCGGAGACACGTGGACTCTTGGATGGCCCTAAATTCTATCGTATGAAACCGACAGCGTTCCTGATCAACACTTCGCGCGGACCCGTAGTGGATGAGGCCGCGCTCGTCGCCGCCTTGGAAAACAAGAAAATCGCCGGTGCGGCTTTGGATGTTTACGAAAATGAACCATTCATTCACCCCGGCCTCAAGCGCCCCAACGTCGTCCTCGCCCCGCATCTCGCCTCAGCGTCGCTCGAAACGCGCACTAAGATGGCAGTCATTGCCGCCAACAATGTCGTTGCGCTTTTCAAAGGGCAACGGCCTGCCCACATGGTTAATCCTGAGGTTCTGAAGAAGCGTTGAGTTCCTCGAAGGGGACCTATGTCACCCGCAAAACAGGTCGCGCGAGAAATTTTTTCTCAAACGCTCTCCAGTATCGATATCCCCTCGGTGATGGAGCGCAAGGTCATCCGCGAAGGATCTCGTCTACTGCTTCCGGACGTTACGATTGATCTTACCGGTGTCACTCGGGTGGTCATTGTAGGCATCGGAAAAGCGGTTCACGCCATGGTCGCCGGACTCACGGCGATCCTCCCGCCTGGTACTCCAATGCGCGGGGTTGTTGCCGCCCCCACGGCTCCCGGTGCGCCGGTTCCGGGACTCGATTATTTTCGCGCCGGTCACCCGATCCCCACAGGAGAGAGTCTGCGCGCTGCCGAGGCCATCCTTCGCATGTTGGGCACCTGTGACCAATCTACGATCGTCTTTTTTCTTCTCTCCGGAGGCGGCTCCGCCTTGGTGGAACTTCCGCTCGAACGGTCCTTTTCGCTCGAAGACGTGCAATCCATCCATCGCGCGCTGGTCACTTGCGGCGCGCCCATAGACGCCATGAATACCGTGCGCCGGCATCTATCGGCGGTGAAGGGTGGCCGCCTGGTTCTTGCGGCAGGCCCGGCACAGAAGGTCACTCTCGCGGTAACCGACGTGCCGGCTGGTAAAGAAGCGGCTCTCGCTTCCGGGCCTTCCCTTCCCGACCCTACGACCGTCACCGACGTGCAGCGCGTTTTTGCGGAATACCATTTGCAGGAGAGATTTCCCGCGGCCCTCCGGCGCTGGCTCGACGCCGACCTGATGCCAGAATCGCCTAAACCCGGACATCCGGCCTTCGCGAACGCTCATTTCCAGCTGCTACTCGGGATGGACGATCTGTTCCACTCTGCGCACCGCGCTGTTGAAGCGCACGGATATCTCAGCTGCTGCGACAATTCGACAGATGACTGGCCGGTAGAAAAAGCCGCGGACAATCTGTTATCGCAGTTGGACGTTTGGCAACGGGAACATTCCGCCGAGCGTGTGGCAATCATTGCCGACGGAGAGGTAAGTTCCCCCGTGACCGGAAAAGGGACGGGGGGAAGAAACTCCGCGTTTGTCTTGGCTTGTGTGGAGAAAATTGCGGGGCGCAAGATCACGGTTTTCAGCGCAGGAACCGATGGGATCGACGGCAACAGCCCGGCAGCTGGCGCTGTTGCGGACGGAGACACTCTCGGTCGCGCCAGGGCAGTCGGACTTGATCCACGTGCGACCCAAGAGCAAAGTGATGCTTATACGTTTTTCGCGAAGCTGGACGACACCATTCTGACCGGTCCCACAGGGAACAACTTGCGCGACCTGCGGATTCTTCTCGCCGAGCCATAGGCGAGACGCACATGCCCTCACTGCTTCGCCGGCGGTAATCGCCCCTCCATCGTCTTCAGTCGTTCGTTCATCTCCTCGACCAGTTGCTCCAGGTGAATCAAGCGCTGATCTTCTCCCCCCTTTGCATCTGCATCGGGGGCTCCCGCGTTCCTCTCCGCATGGACTCCCAGAGCGCTCTTGCCCGGATTCTTCAGTCGATCGATCTGATCCTTGATCATGGGTGCCATCTCAATACTCAATCTATCGCTGCCAAGCAATGCCTCGAGGGCCGGTATGGCAGAGCTATCCCCGCGCATGCCCAACGCGAAAATGGCTGACCTCCGAACCATGAACTGGGGATCAGTCAAATAGCCTGCGATCTGATTGGTGATTTCCTTGTTGTCTTTTTGCAGGCTGGCCAGGCTGCCGATCGCAGCCTGGCGGGAGGAAATGTCCTTCCCTGGCAGGGACCATTCCTCGAGTAGCGGAACGGCCTTGTCGTTTCCGAGGGATCCGAGTCCACGCAAGGCAGCGTTACGCAAGACCGCATCCGGCGAATCTCCCGCGACGGCGGCGCTCAGCCTTTCATAAGCGTTCGGAGTCTTCATCCGTCCGATCGCTTGCAGAGCCGCGGCCCTTGCGCGATAGGAGGGGTCCTCGGCCGCAGTCTCTTCGAGCTTGGTTACGATCTCGGGATTGTCCTTAAAGCTGCCGAGGGTCTGAACCAGTGTGGCCCGCAGCTCGGGTTCTGCAGCACCTTGAATTGCCCCGAGCAACTGTTTCGCTGCCGCTGGGCTGTTCAAACTGCCGAGCGCCTCCGCCGCAACCCGGCGAACGCCCGGGGCCCTGTCCGTTCGAAGTGCTTCTCCGAGCGCGGCGGGGACATCGTCATCCGTTTTCAGCCTGCCGAGGGCCACGGCCGCATCCGCACGGTCTCCCAATTCGCCCGCGTTCCTCAGCTGGTAGAACCACTCCTTCTTTTCCTTCTTGAATTCGACGGACTTCAGGATCTGTGTCCCCTTGTCAAAAATCACCATCTCCGGGGCTGAGGTCGAGGGAAACGTGAACGTCTCTTCCGCCTTCGACACCACGATTGGGTACAGTTTCGGGCCCGTCGCGTTGGTGATTTCTACTTCCACGGGCACACGGAATAATCCCACGCGCCCTTCGATCTTTTGCGTCTGCTTCACGGTCAGCGCTACTTGTTTTTTCTCCGTGTTGTAGGCGTAGGTGATATCAAATTTAGGCGCGCCCGCCCCGTAAACCCACTGGTCAAAAAACTGATCCACATTCGTATGGGTGGCTTCCTCGATCGCTTTGGTCAAATCTGCTGTCACCACGTTCTTGCCGCGGTTTAGCTCAAGATAGTGCTTCAACCCCCCATAGAAAGCATCGTCACCTAACTGGTGGCGCAGCATATACAGGACCAGTGCGCCCTTCGTGTAAGCGTTCTGGTCGAATTCGCTTGAATCGTCGAAATCGTGACGAACGATCGGCTTCAGATACAAATTACGCATCTGGAACCACTCACGCACATTGTTCCAGCGATCGTAGTCTGCTTGTTCCTTTCCGAAATGGGCTTCCATCCATACGTATTCCATGAAGGTGGCAAATCCCTCGTTCAGCCATATGTTCCCCCAATCCTTGGTTGTAACCAGATCGCCGAACCATTGGTGTCCGAGCTCGTGCGAGATCAGGTCATCCTCATCCATTGGATATTCCGGCACCAGTTTTGGATTTCGCAGCGAACTTGCCGTGTTCGTAGTTGCGCTCGAATTTTCCATGCCGCCCGCTACGAAATCGTCCACCATGCTTTGCGCATATTTTTCCCAGGGATAGTCCACACCGAGCTTATTGCTGAACAGTTCGATCATCGCAGGGGTACGGCTGTAGTTCACAGTCAGGCGATCCCCACGGTCTTTCGGCGCATAGTAAGTCACCGGGATGTTTCGCCAGCTGTCTCGCACTTCCGACAATTCACCCGCCACGACGGTGAAAAGATAAGTGGAACTGGGTTGCGACTCGCGCCACGTCCAGGTCTTCATTCCCTGCCCCGCGTCCGTAGTGTTGATCAGCTTGCCGTTGGCAACCGTCAGCCATTCGGCCGGGACCGTTAGAATGGTTTCGGTGGTCAGCCGATCGTTCGGATAGTCATACGTCGGCAGGTAGTAGCGCGTATCCTCCGATTCCCCCTGGGTCCATACCTGCTTCGGCCGGCCCGGATAATCCTTGTCCGGCAGAATGAAGTACAAGCCCTTTTTGGGCTTACCTTGGTACTTGATCTCCACGTCGATCTTCTCGCCGATTTTTCCTGGTTTCGGCAGGCTGACGATCAATTTGTTTTCGGTGGTCTGAAACTTCGCTTCACTCCTGTTCACTTTCACGCTCTGTATTTGCAATCCCACGGCATCGAACGACAATTTGTCCAGACCTTCACGGAGCGGAGATACGGTGTGCGTGACCTCTCCAATCACCTTTCTTTGCTCGAGATCAAAGCGCAGCGTCACCTTGGAATGTTGCAGATCATAGTCCCGGCTTCGCGCATATGGCTCATCGGCCCACAGACAAATCTGGCTGCCAGCAATCAACAGCACGCATAACACCCACCGCCAGGACCCATTCCATCGCATGAATTGTCTTTCTCCTCTTTTTCACTTTGCACTCATCGCTTTGCAGTTGCACCCGCCGCAGCCGCTCGCTCGCAGGTCACAGAAGACTACGCGTGGTACCGCCATCCACCGTCAAGGAAACCCCATTTACGTAACTCGCCCGTTCCGAGGCCAGAAAGGCCACCACCCCCGCAAACTCCTCGGGTCTGCCGAGGCGTCCCGCCGGAACCAGCTTCTTCCATCCTTCGAAGACTTCTTCCGGGTTCGCGCCGGTTCTCGCGCCCATCATGCCGGCCAGTTGATCGAGCCTCTCCGTCCGCATGTACCCGGGGCATACGTTGTTCACCGTGATTCCGTGCGCCCCGTATTCGCTCGCCAGGGTCTTCACCAGTCCGGTCACACCGGCCCTCAGCGCATTCGAAAGTAAGAGGCCCTCCACGGGCTGCTTCACAGAATAAGAGGTAATCGTGAGGAAGCGGCCCCACTGATTCCTCTGCATGCGTGGCAACACGGCTTGCGCAAAATAGACTGGCCCCATCAGCAACTGTTCGTTCCAGACTCGCCAGTCTTCATTCGTGGTGTCGGCAAAGGGTTTGGAAGGCGGCCCCCCTGAATTTGTGACGCAAATGTCCACCCGTCCGAATCGCTTTTCCACCTCCGCCACGAAACTCGCAACCGATGCCGGATCACCCACATCGAGCGGCCGCCACAAGATTTCCCGCCCGCTGTCACGGCCAATCTGCTCCGCGGCCTTCTCCAGGTCCGAAGCTGTCCGAGCGCAAATCGCCACCTCCGCTCCTTCACAGGCCAGTTCTTTCGCAACCGCCCGGCCGAGCCCCTTGCTGGCCGCCGCGACGACTGCCACGCGCCCCTTGAGTCCTAAATCCATAAACTCCTCCACCGCAAAACCTTAATTTTCTCGCGCCTCTGCCTGCTGCGTCAAATTCGCACCTTTCTTTCTTCAGCCGACAGATCGGAAATGATTTGCGTGCCGCAGGCCTCCGCACTAAGATTTCAGGGGAAGAGACCTTCGCTCCACGGTTCCACCCCCATCGGAGGTTTGTATGTCATCCACACGCATGATGACTATGCTGTTGTCGCTCATCGCTTTTCTTGCCCCGGCCAGCCACGCGCAATTCGGCAAGAATGTAATGATTCCCGCCGGTTCAGAAGCCGATCATGAGTTGGCCGCCATCAATGCCGCCGATCCCTCCCAGAAACTCGCATTGATTGATCAATTTTCACAGGCCCACCCCGATGGCGATTACCAGATCGTCGCGGACGAGCAATACGTGAACTACTACATCGCCGCCAAGAATTATGACAAAGCGTTCGAATATGGCGACAAGCTGTTCACCCTGGACCCCGACAATTACACGAATGCTGTCAGCATGGTTCGCGCCGCAAACGAAAAAGGCGATACCGACAAGCTTTACGTGTACGGCGAAAAAGCAGACTTCATCGTGCAGCGCTACAAAGCTTCGGCTCCTCCTGCCGGGAGCGATCCGGAGAATTGGACCCGTACCAAAAACGAAAAGCTTGCTTCGCTCAAAGACGATCAGGATTACATCGAACAGTCGTTGCTCAGCGCGGCCTACAACGCCAAAGACCCCTCCAAGAAGGCAGATTACTTCACGCGATTTGGAAAGCTGTATCCGGACACATCCGAGGGAG
This sequence comes from Candidatus Acidiferrales bacterium, assembly GCA_963842585.1. Lineage (GTDB taxonomy): Bacteria > Acidobacteriota > Terriglobia > Acidiferrales > UBA7541 > Acidiferrum. Next base: position 702,032 of record CAWJHG010000001.1, on the reverse strand, counting down.
AGCAGGCCATGACCATGGCTGCTTCTTCCTATCAGCAGGCGCAGAATCGCGCCAAAATGCAGGAAGTTGCCAATGGCGTTCTGGCTAAGGACCCGAACAATATCAGCATGTTGCTGCTGCTCGCCGATGACTATAGCGAGAAGAACGAACAACTGGATAAAGCGGATGCCTACGCCCGGAAAGCTATTTCACTCACCGAGACGGCCAAGAAGCCCGAGAACCTCACCGAGGACCAGTGGAAACAGCAGCTGGCCATCCAAAAGGGCTGGGCACTGAGCACCCTCGGGCAGGTCAACCTCGAGAAAAAACAGAATGCTCCGGCGGTCGACAGTCTGACCAAAGCGTCCGCGCTGTTGAAATCGAATGCAGCCTTGTACGCTCGAAATCAATACCGTCTCGGCTTTGCTTATCTCAACCTGAAAAGGAATCCTGAGGCCAAGCAAGCATTCACCGATGCCGCATCGGTCGATAGTCCATACAAGGGATTGGCCGAGCAGAAGCTCAACGAAATGGGAGCTGCCAAACCGGTGCATAAGAAAACCTCTTAACTTGGATTTTGGACAGCCCAAATGGGACGGACGCGAACAGTCTATCGTCGGTCCTGCTTCTCCCACCCGAGGGAATGCCAGGAGCAGCTCAGCTCGAGAGCAACCGGCCCTCAAATGCGTCCAATCCATTCCGCCAAGCCTCCCCCGCATCCGGATGCTCGGCTCGCGCATCCAATTCCGTGTACAATTTCAGCCGCTTGAGGATTACGGGAGGGCACCATGTCAGAAATCGCGACTTTTGGGGCTGGGTGTTTTTGGGGCGTAGAAGCCAAGTTCCGCAGTGTACCGGGCGTTCTCGAGGCTGTCTCGGGTTATGCCGGAGGTCGCACTGAAAATCCCACCTATCGCGACGTGTGCACGGACACCACCGGCCACGCAGAGGTCGTTCAGGTGACATTTGATCCGTCGAAAGTCAGCTACGAGCAGCTCCTCGAGGTTTTCTGGAAGATGCACGATCCCACGCAGGTTAATCGCCAGGGGCCTGATTTCGGGACCCAGTACCGCACTGTCATCTTTTTTCACTCGCCCGAACAAGAAGCCATAGCCAAAAAAATAAAAGACGATCTCAATCGCAGCGGCAAGTTCCCTAAGCCGATCGCCACAGAGATCACTCCCGCGGGGCCCTTCTGGCGAGCGGAGGAGTATCATCAGCGGTATCTCGAAAAGCGCGGCGCTCCGAACTGTCACGCCTAGACTGGTTCCACGGTTTGCGGAAACTCCTGCAGGTGTAGCCCGGGTAAAGTGCGGGCGGAGAGTCGTTCCCGGTCCGCTCTCCTGTCAGCTTCTCCCCCACTGGATAGCCGCCTCCGAGGGAATGCTGCCTTCAGACACCCGTAGCGCACCGTGGCCTAGGGCGTCAGTGGGTGCCGCGCTTTTCTGTATCCCCTCCGTTACCTAATATCAGTTGGTCTGCCGCGAGAGTGCCGGCGTATCCACCGATCGCACTTCCGCCGTCATCTCCGAGGTCATGCGCCAATCGACGTCCCTGACATCCACCGAGCCCTTTCGCCCTTGCGCATCCTCGAACATGACCAGGTCGCCGTCCCGATGGTACTTCGTCACTTCAACCACCTGATTCGACTTCAGCACCAGCATGGTGTAGCGTTCGCTGACCTGCAGTACTTGCGTGGGCTCGGTCTCCGCTGCCGTGTGCTTCTCGATGGCCGGTTGCACTGCGTCTGCCTGTGGCTCTGTTCTGAAGGCACTCGGCCGCGCAATGATCGCTGTCGGCGGACGGTCGGAATGTGCCGTTTGTGCCAGATTCCGCGGTATCACGATATCGTCCATCAACCGCAGTTCCAGAGGCTCTTCACCCTTGAACGTCGGGCGGGGCCCACGGAAGGGCAAGCTGATGACTTTCCACGGCCACAGCGGCGGAATCATCCATTCCAGCACATCCCGTGTGGCGTGACCGTTGCCATCGACCGCACCCTGCTTGTCCACTTTGTAGCCGCGCGCCTGAATCACCTTCGCCGGAACCGGCAGGTCTCCGCTCGGCAGGATCACCCGGTCAAACGTGATTTTCAAATAGCCCTTACCTACGAAGTGCCCGGGCTCCTTGTCCGCCTCCAGGTGGCCGCCCAGCATGCTGCCCCGAGGGAAAAGTGGCTTGCCGAACTCCTGCTGCGTCCGTAAGTGACATAACACCGGGTCACCTATGGCTGCAGTCGCCGAGGAAAAATTCGGCTCGTCCAACGTACACTGCAGCAACGTGCCGGCAGGCACGAGCAGGTCCTGCGCATGGATCCCCGCTGAGCACACCACTACCGCTGCCGCACTCACCAACATGCCGATGAGTCGTCTCATGTCTTCCTCCAAATTGTGATATTCGATCAACGGCCAGGCGAGTTAGCCGTATTCCCGCACGCGCGAAACGGGCGATCCACAGGGGACCCACCCAGACATCACCGGCGGTTGACGCACCCCAACCCGGAGTTGTGAAGAAAGTTGCTCACGCATGTAGAACCTTCGACGTTTTTTTCTGCTGCATGATCAGGAGCGTCCCAGTACTAGCTCTTCTGTGGAACCCTTCGGCCGATAGGAACGCGAGACCAATGACCGAAAAGCACATGTAAACCGCGCAGGGTTCGACTTTACTGCTCCCCTTCCTAGTTGCGGCTCTTGCCAATCACTTGGCGCCCATCCAAACGAACCGTCGATTCCAAAGCTCTGGCGAAATGTTCCAATTTCCGAGTAGGTTTACCGCGCCGACGGGTACCGGTAGTCTGTCGACGAGATGCCTCGCCGCTCTCTCGAGCTGACCGTTCCGATCGCCCCCCTAGAGAACGTTCCGGACACAGGGCGTACATCTCCAAAGCGGATGAATCCAGCCTGGAGGTATCCATGCCATGGCCGGAAGAATCTGTACGTTCAAACAGAAAATAAACCTCGGCACCGTTCTTGCGGGTCAAGCTATAGGCATCAAAGAGGTTGATGAGGGTAAATCACGGGGTCGCCTTACGGACGATGAGCTTGGCCACATCGAACTTGAGGAGGAGACTCTGCAGCCTTTAGAGAACCCTTTTGGTCCAAAAGTGTAAACTATGTCTCCGGAACGTTCTGTAAAGGATGTCTTCGGACCGTACAGCATTATTCTGGCGGAGAGAGTGGGATTCGAACCCACGGTAGGGGTTAACCTACACACGCTTTCCAAGCGTGCGCCTTAAACCGCTCGGCCATCTCTCCGCACTGGGCTCAACCTTACGATTTTAGCAGAAACGTTGCCGCCCTGCATGCGTCGAACAGAGCATGACTCTAGAAGAGCGAAGAACTTTGGACACGGTAGGATTTGCGCCCTGCCCGGTATCAAGTAAACTAGTTGGGTTGCCCCCAACTCCGGGGTGGTGCAATTGGTAGCACATGGGCCTTTGGAGCCTAGAATCCTGGTTCGAGTCCAGGCCCCGGAACCACTTCTGCCGATTTCCAGTGATTGGGAAACCGCCGGGAGTCAGGGATGGTTATGAACTGCACTCTTCCCTCCACGCGGTTTCCAAGGCGAAACCGGTCTTCCATGGCCGGTATGACCCTCCTTGAGCTCATTATCGCCTGCACCATTCTTCTGATCCTGGCCTCCGCGGCCGAACCCATGATCCGCATTACAGTGGTGCGAAGTCGAGAAGCCGAACTGCGAAGGAACCTCCGTGAAATTCGGAATGCCATTGACCGGTACAAGGATATGGCGGATTCCATGGCCTTCCAGGTGGAACTCACGAGCAACGGCTATCCTCCTGATTTGGATACCTTGGTGAAGGGAGTTACTGTTGCCGGTGCGAGGAAGGTACGATTCCTGCGGAGGATTCCGTTAGACCCCATGACAGGCAGACGCGAATGGGGAACACGTTCGATACAGGACGACCCCGATTCTACAGGTGGGGGCGGGGGCAACGTCTTCGACGTGTACTCGGAGTCGCAAGGGACGGCCCTGGACGGCTCGAAATACGCCGACTGGTAGCAAAGCGCAGGAGCGGCCGCCGACAGGAAAAGACGATTCCGAGTGAGTATTAATTCGTGGATGGCTTACTCGGGATCAGGGCGCTGGTGGTGGCTACACATTGCCAGGTGCCGTTTGTCTTGATCCAGGTATCCACGAACCGCTCGCGATGTTGATAGGCTTTTCCCTTGTCTGTGCCCTTGATCCGGAAAATCCCGACGACCACGGCGGCATCACCATAGACTTGAACGTTGCTCTGCTCCGTGACGGCTTGGGATGGCAGGTAATCCGGAGCCTTGATACTTGCAAGAAACTCGCTTTTGGTCTGAATGCTGCCATCGGTATCGACCGACACCATCGTGTTGGCCAGGAGCATCTCGAGGGCCTTGGTATCTTTTTCCTCCAGGGCGCGATTCCAAGCTTTTTCGAGCGCTAGAATGCGGCCGGCCTCGTCTCCATTACTGTTCTGATGCGCGGTCACGACCACCACGCCGATCAGAAGCACGACAGCAGCCACCAGGAGGCTTCTCATGGGCATTCCCTCGTTCTGTCTTCGTTCGCGTCCGGGCGGTGGACTCTTTTAGAGTAGGACAGGAATCGAACGAGCGCGGACATTCCGATCTGTGCGTTACCAAAGTGGCACTTCAGCTTTTGATGAAGAAGAATGGAAAGAAGATCTTGTCTTGTTCCTAGCTATTTTGGGCAAAAAGCTCACCCACGGCGCGATAGGCTTGATCGATCGCCACGTCCGTATAGGCGTTGGCTCCTGCGTCCGAATTGGCAATCGTGATGCGGCCGAAAGGCTGCCGCCCCCGTACCCAAGGTTGCTCGCCTTCTTTCCAATCCGGCGCATCGAGTGAGAACGGGGTGTAGGAGTAGCCGTGCGCCCACCGATTGACAGTAATTCCCGCAATATCCGTGGCTGGATCGAAACCAGTGGCACCAAGCATGCGCCCGAGTTGATCACGAATGTTGCGTTCAAATTTCGAGAAGGGCGTTTGCAGCAATTCCGTGCGGCCGGCGCGATTCTGATCCCTGACAGGCAGCCCCGGCTTGCACGGTGTCCGCAACATGAACAACACAGCGGGATCCTCCGGCTTTTGGGGAAATGGATAGTTGCCAAGACTCACCGGGAAATCCAGCGTCGTATAGGTGTGATAACTGCCGGGCGAAACGATCTGATGCACGCCAAGTTTTTGGAACGATGTCCAGTTGCGAAGCGCGACGTGGGTGTAAACGAGCGGAGCTTTCACCAGGTAGGAGAGTGCCTCCTTCTGTGCTTCCGGCAACTCCGGACAAATGTAGGGAATCATTACGTTGTAGCACGCTAAGACGCAATAGTTCCCTCTTACGACCGAAGGCTTCCCTCCCTGTGTGTACGTCACGTGCACTTCCTTCGCCTGGTTCCCCGCCGAAGCGTGTTTTACCGTCACGACCGTGCTATTGAGCCGCAGTCGAACGGGGTTTTCAGAACGGTCGAGTCTGCTATAGTCCGCCCTTGCCGTGACCACGTCCTCCATGGTGTTTCCCGGAATCGATCCCGGGATCAGGGAGCGCACCAATAGGCGCGCGACGGAGGCGTTGCCGTCGGGAAAATGGAAGATATATGGCTCTTCCTTTTCGTGTGCTGGCAGTCCCAACCCATCAAAACCGGCATAAGTGAACGAGCCGTAGTCGTCACCTGCCTGGTAACAGGCATAGGCGGGTACCGCTTCGATCCCGACGCAGAACAGGTCGTGCGTGAAGGTCTGGAAAAAGGGTAGCGCATCGGGTGAAAGCTTGCAGTATTTCGTCAAATACTCTGCATAGCTGATTTTTTCGAGCTTGGCGATCTTTTCCTTCTGCGACAGCCCTTTCAGGTAGTCTGTCTTTTCTGTGTAAACGCGCGCAATTTCCTTCCGCACGGCATCCGACAGCGGACTTTTCGCGAGAAACTGTGGCCATGGCGTGGTATTCATTCCGGTAACCAGCCGGTCTTCGCCAAAGGTCTCCTTGTCGAAGAATGCGGCCGTGCCGAGGCGAGAATAAAGCTTCTGGTCGTAAGCCTTGTAAAACTTCTGAGTCTCAATGCCGAGTTCTTTGAGCAATGTGCTGGCTTCGGCGCTGTAATTGCCGGGACTTTCGATCGATTGCGTGCCCCCGTAACTCAGCACCAAGCGGCCGCCGGCCTGAAATTCGTTGCGCTTGGCGTGGCCTCCGAAATCATCGTGATTGTCCAGGATGAGAATCTTCGCGTTATTTCCGGATTTTTGGCGGAAGCGGTACGCGGCAGCCAGGCCGCTGATGCCCCCTCCCACGACGACCAGGTCATACGATTCGCCTGTTTGCGCTGGCTCGCCGAGGGTATCGGCGTTTTCGCCATCACGCATGCGGTGCGCCATGCTGAAGCTGCCGTCATGGTTGCCGCGCATGCCGAGCTTCGCGGGCGGGTAGTAGTCAGGCGATGACTGGCCCGCAGGCTCATCCAGGACGGCGGCTGCCATGAGCCGCTCCGCACCGAGTGCGCCTGTCAGCAGAGTTGCCCCAGCTCCGACCGCCACACCATTCAGAAAATCGCGCCGGTTAATCTCACGATCCATTCCGAGCTCTTGGTCTTTTTTCTGCGCTGTCATTCTGTGCCCCAGACACCTGCGAACTGCGTAGTATAGCGCGACAGGTTCATCCTTACACGTTTTCAGCAAACTTCGCGCGGGCCGCAGATGTGTACCGCGCCCCGTGCACTCGGCGAAAGGAAACAGCGACAGAGAGCGAAAAATCTCGACGTGTTCCGCTGATTCACGCGCCAAGTCGGGTCGCAATTTTCCTGGAGGGCCCGCTCGCGAAGGGCGCTGTTTCCTGGTGCAAACAGGGCCAGGCGAATTTTCGGCGACTTTCACTCCTCGACCCATCCTGCCCCACCTGCATCCACCACCGGGCACCGTGTCCCCATCGATGCCCGCCCCTCGCTCCGTTTAACCCTTCGATTTCTGCCGCCGGACTGTTACTCTCGAGTGCGGAAATAACGGTATTTCGACCATGGAAAAGCGGATCTCTGACTCTCCCGCGGAAAAAGAAACGGGACGGCTTGAAGCGTTCAGCGATGGGGTGTTTGCCATCGCCATCACGCTTCTGGTCCTGGAACTGAAGGTCCCGGACGTCGGGACGGTCGGCGGATCGCCCTTGGAACTCGGGAAGGCTCTCCTGCGACAATGGCCCAGCTACGTCGGCCTGATCACCAGCTTTTTCACCATCCTGATCATGTGGGTGCACCACCATGCCATCCTGCGCAACGTCCGTCACACCGACGCCTGGCTCCATTTCGCCAATGGCTGTCTGCTGCTCGGAATTACTTTTGTTCCCTACCCGACTTCGGTTCTGGCGTCCTATTTCAAAACGCCGGCGGCAAGAATGGCCGCCGGTTTCTACTCCGGGACATTTGTCGCCATCGCTATCTGTTTCTACCTGTTCATCCGGGCAGCGTTTCGGAAGCAACTGCTTTCCCCCGATGCCTCAGAAGCCTTCATAACCAAAACCTGCCATAGCTATAGCTTCGGCCCACCGTCCTATCTGCTTGCCACTTTGGCGGCTGCGATTGATGTGCGGCTTTCGCTGGCGATCTGCACGATTCTGTGGATTTTCTGGGCCGCCACCATCACCAGAAATACGCGTGCCTGAGAGTAGCTACTTATAGGTGGCAACGAGTTCGCCGTTTTCAATGTGCATATCGGAGACGTCTGGGGGCAATTTTAGTTTGTCGCGATTTTCCGGAGACTCCATCAGGCGCTGGACCGCAGTTTCGAGCGTGGATTGCGGAATGGGGAGTGCGCCTATCTGGCCGCTGATCGGCTCGAACTTCAGGTAGCCATCGTTCGCACCGAGACGGCCGACCAATTCGAGGGTCATATCTTTGCCGTGGACATCAAAAATGACGTAGGCCCGCACATGATCGCCCTCCATCTGTACTTTGACATCGCGGACCGAGGAACGAACTTGTTCAAGGTCTGCCGCAGAAGGAGAGTCGGGAGATTCGCTTGTTTGTGGGGTGGCGGACCCCGCGGTTGGGGGAGTGGCAGCGCTTTGCGCCAGCGCCAGGTGGGTTGCTAAATAGGAATTCAGCTCGCTTTCGTCCAGACGCAACGTGGCTTTCTGGCCTTGGGAGATCGATTGTTCCACTTGCGCGAGCTTCTCTTCCGCCCGAGCCGCAGCCTGCGGGGAAGATTGAACGGCAGGAGGCGGTGTCTTGTGAAGTACCAGAATCAGCGTAATGAATGCCGCCAAATAGGTGGACCAGCGCAGGCCGCGGAAGGCCCAGACCCAAGCGCTTACAGAGGGGGGCGCAGCCGGCGCCAGATTGGGAACGTTTGGGGTGGTCATCGGGGATACCTCGCAACGGGTGACCGCACCGCGGGCTGGCCATCCTTCGTTTAAACCCTAGCGACTCGAAAAGGTTGCGGCAATGGACCTCCCGGGTTCGGCAGCCAATTCGGTACCTGTACGTCCTGGCAGCGTGTGGGATACTGCTGCGAGCCAGCGGGGGCACCCGGTTTGGATTCGACGGCGATGATTCGAGATGGGGAGACGACGCAGAAGCGGTTGTTGCCCGCTTATCTGGCGCTGATTACCGGAATTGTCTGCATCTCCTGGTCGGCCATCTTCGTGCGCTGGACAGATATTCCCGGTCCAGCCTCTGCGTTCTACAGAATGTTGATTCCAGCGCTGGTTCTCCTGCCAACATTCCTGTTTGACCGCGGCGCCGTTCGGCTGAACGCACGCGTGCTATGGATTGTGGCTCTCGGGGGGCTGTTCTTCGCCCTCGACCTGGCGCTCTACAACACCTCCATTCTGAAGACCAGCGCGGCCAACGCAACACTGCTCGGCAATAACACGCCTATCGTGGTGGGATTGCTGAGCTGGCTGGTTAACGGAAAGCGCCCACAAGCCGCCTTTTGGCTGGGTCTGCTGCTAGCCATCGGAGGTACGCTGTTGATTCTCTGGGCTGACCTCGGCAGGCAGGTGCAGTTTGGGCTGGGAGATCTTATGGCTCTCGGAGCTGCGGCGTGCTTTGCGGTCTATTTGCTGGCGACCGAACGGGTGAGGACGTCCACAAGCACTCTGGCATTTCTTCGCCTGGCGATGATTGCCAGCACCGTAGCGCTGTTGCTGATCAATGTGAGCCTAGGGATTTCCCTGCGCGTCCCTCACGGGCGAACCGTGTGGGCAATTCTCGGGTTGGGCCTAATCTCGCAACTGGGGGGCTATCTGGCCTTGACCTATGCGCTCGGCCATTTGCCGGCAACCATCACTTCGGTCAGCCTACTGACGCAAGGACCGCTCACCGCAGTCATGGCAGCAGTGTTACTCGGCGAACCTCTTACCCTGCCTCAGATGATTGGCGGAGCTCTGGTTCTCTCCGGCGTCGGATTAGCCCATCGCCAAAGGCATCCGGAAGAGGAGGCGAACGTCTGAGTCGCTCGAGCCAACGCACACTCACCGCAGCCCAAGAATTGCGGTATCGTTCTCGGCAGAATACCTTCAAGGATACGGATCTCGTACCGTCAGGGTGCGCTCTCGACGGCAGGAATGCTGCCGGGGTCAGCGAGCCAATCTCCGGCCAATCGTGCAGTCGACGTCTTTTCGTGTTGCGGGCGTCTTGCCAGAGTTGCCAACGTAGGTAAAACTGGATGTTGCTGTTGGTTGCCGCCCATTCAATTCCCCGAGGGACTACCATGCGATTATTCGCCCTGCTGTTCTTTGTTTGTTTACTCTCGATCGCCTGCTTCGCGCAGGGCCAGACCACGCAGGGACAAGGTACTCCTGCCACGACCGAACTGCGCAAGCCCGCAGCCAAGGGTCGGCCAACGATCGGTGTGGCGCTCGAGGGTGGCGGAGCCTTAGGACAGGCCCACATTGGCGTCCTGAAATGGTTCGAGGAACACCACATTCCGATCGACTATCTGGGTGGAACCAGCATGGGGGGGTTGGTTGGAGGCCTCTATGCCACAGGCAAATCTGCCGACGACTTGCGGCAAATCGTCAAGACCGCAAACTGGCCGCTCCTGCTCGACGGAGGTACACCTTACGAGGATCTTTCCTTCCGCCGCAAGGAAGATGCTCGGCAGATTCCGAACGCGATTCAAGTTGGTTTGAAGAATGGTCCGGCACTCCCTCCAGGACTAAACAGCGGCCATCAGATCAATCTGCTGATTGACCGGGAGACTTTGCCTTATTCCAATATCTCCTCATTCAGTGAACTCCCCATTCCCTTTCGATGCGTCTCAACGGAACTTGTTTCGGGTAAGGCCTACGTGTTTCAGAAGGGATCGCTCTCCGACGCCATGCGTTCAACGATGTCGATTCCAGGTGTGTTTGCCCCGGTTCGCCGCGGCAACCAGATTTTCGTTGACGGGGGCTTAGTCGACAATCTCCCGACCGATGTGGTTCGAAACATGGGCGCCGATGTGGTCATCGCCATTCATCTGCAAATCTCTCCTGCCTCTGCAAAGGAAATTCAGTCCGCTTTCAGCGTCCTCGGCCGCTCTGTCGAACTGATCATCGCGGAGACGGAACTCCGCGGAATGAGCGGCGCCGACCTGATCGTTAAGGCCAATGTCGAGAAATATACGACCATGGATTACGACAAGTCCGACGAGCTGATCCAGATTGGCTATGAGGCTGCAGAAGAAAAAGCACAAATCCTCAAGGCTTATCAGCTCGACGATCAGGCCTGGACCGAATACCTTCGCGTTAAGCAATCCCGTGTGCGCACCGGAATCGGCATACCCCGGTTCCTGAGGATCGAGGGCGTTTCCGGCGAGAGCGCAGTAAACATGCAAAAGTTCTTGACTCCCCTGATTGGCAAACCTTTGGACCAGAAAGATCTCGATCAGTTGCTGACTCGCCTCACCGGCGTCGGTCGCTATGACAGCATCACCTATGACTTGCTCCATGAGAACGACCAGGATGGATTGCTCATTCGCGTTCACGAGAAAACCTATGCTCCCCCAACTCTTCGGCCGGGCATAGTCATAGACGGAACCCAGACAGACGATGTGACTTTCACCGCAGGCGCCCGGCTGACCTTCATGGATGTGGCCGGGTTCCGCTCCGAGTGGCGTACCGACTTTCAATTCGGCCAGACCTACGGAATCGAATCCGAGCTCTATCGCCCGTTTCAACCGCTCGGCAAATGGTTCTTTGCCCCCGATGTGCTCGCCAAACAGTACACGTTCATGATCTACGATCACAATAATCCCAGAGCCGATTACCGCATGGACCGGGTGCTCGGGGGAATGGATCTTGGATATGGATTCAGCCGTTTCAGCGAGTTCCGTATCGGGTACGACGTCGGCTATTACAACGAGCAGCTGCGCCTGGGCACTCCGGATTTCACATCCAATCAGGGCCGCGTTGGCGTATTGCGAGCGCGATACATCATGGACCATACCAATGAGGCGGTTATCCCCACCCGGGGCTATTACATCCAGTCCAACTTCTACTTTTACAATTCCTATCCCGGCGCGACCGAGGCCTTTCCCTCGCTCGTCGCAACGGCGCAGTATTTTCAACCCGTTTTCCACGAGCGCGACTCGATTTTCGTGATCGGAGAGGGGGGCACGACCTTTGGCTATCACAACACGGGCGATCCGCAATTCTTTCTTGGCGGGGTGGGCCGATTGACCGCTTATGGCCTAAACGAACTCCTTGGCAATCAGTATTTTGTAGGCAGGGTAGGCTATTTGCATAAGCTCTTCGCGCTGCCGACATTCGTGGGAAAAGACGTGTACCTGGCCGGCTATGGCGAGATCGGCAAGATGTACGGCGATCCGTTCGGCGCCCCCCGGCTGTCGGGGGACGGCGCGGCCGGTGCTATCGCCGAAACTGCCATTGGCCCGATATTTATCGGCGGCAGCGTGGGCGACACGGGGCACGAAAAGTGGTTTTTTCAGTTAGGACGTGTTTTCTAAACGTTCATACCAGAGTAACAATTCACAACTATAAGAGTAGCTCCGAACGAGCTCCCCCGGGACGCTATGCCGGTCCGTTCTTGAAAGGATGTTCATGGCTACTGCCACCACGACCGCCTCTTCGCACGTAATTTCAGAGAAATTGAACCGCGGCCCGGGACGCGCTGGCACATTGATTTTCGGCCTGGTGCTGATCGGCGGATTGATATTCATTGGGACCAGCATCGCGCGCGACCTGAAGGATGTCATCTTAGAGTCTGCGTGGCCTTACATATTGTTGGGCATCGCCCTGCTCGTTGCGCTGGGATTTGAGTTCGTCAATGGCTTCCACGACACGGCAAATGCAGTCGCTACAGTTATTTATACGCACTCGCTCGACCCGAATATCGCCGTGGTCTGGTCTGGTTTTTGGAATTTCCTGGGGGTAGTCACTTCGAGCGGGGCAGTCGCATTCGGCATCGTTTCCCTGCTCCCCGTCGAACTGATCCTTCAGGTGGGTGGCAGTGCGGGATTCGCGATGGTTTTTGCCCTGCTGATTGCCGCGATCATTTGGAATCTGGGAACCTGGTGGCTCGGCCTTCCGGCATCGAGCTCGCACTCGCTCATCGGGTCGATCATCGGCGTGGGCATCGCCAACCAGCTGATGAGCGTGAAGAGCGGCACCAGCGGCGTGGACTGGGCACAAGCGGCGAATATTGGAAAGTCCCTGCTGCTCTCCCCGATTTTCGGGTTCATCCTCGCCTCTGCACTGTTCATGTTCATGAAGGCGGTCATCAAGGACAAGCGCCTCTATGAAGCACCCCACGGTACCGAACCGCCTCCGGTTTGGATTCGCGGCCTGTTGATCCTGACCTGCACGGGCGTAAGCTTTTTCCACGGCTCAAACGACGGACAGAAAGGCATGGGCCTGATCATGTTGATCCTGATCGGGACCGTGCCCACCACCTATGCCTTAAACCACGCGGTGACCGCCCATCAATCGCAGGATTTTATCGCCGTCTCGCGGGAAGCGGCCGACACCGTGGGGAAGTATGTGCAGGACTCCGCGGTGGTTGGTGATCCACGCGAAGAGGTCACGGATTACGTGCGTACCAAGGAATTTAAGCCCAATACCATGCTGGCCCTGCGTGTGATGATCAACGATATCGGTACGGAATTGGCCGAGTTCAAGGAACTCTCAAAGGTTCCTCGGGCCCAGGTGCGCAACTTCCGCAACGACATGTACCTAGTGAGCGAGGCGTTGCGCCTGATGCAGAAGTCCGGCAAGCCTGCCTTGGCTGCGTCCGACGTGGCGGTGCTGAAGAACTATAAGAAGCATGTCGATTTGGCCACTCGTTTCATCCCTCTCTGGGTAAAGGTGGCTGTGGCGCTGGCTTTGGGGCTTGGAACCATGGTGGGTTGGAAACGGATTGTGGTCACGGTCGGCGAAAAAATCGGAAAGACGCACCTGACATACGCACAAGGAGCAGCAGCCGAAATCACCGCGATGGCGACGATCGGCGCCGCCGACGGCCTTGGCCTGCCCGTCAGCACCACCCACGTGCTCTCTTCCGGCGTGGCTGGCACGATGCTGGCCAACCACTCCGGACTGCAATTCAGCACCGTCCGCAATCTCGCGCTTGCCTGGGTCCTGACGCTCCCGGCCGCCATGATGCTCTCCGGCATGCTCTTCTTCTTCCTGCGCAATGTGGTTTTCAAGGGTTAGGCCGTTCCAAATCCGTACGGGGCGCTCTGCGGCGACGGCGTCCGGCCCCGATTCAGCTTAGAGACTGCTCCTCTATCGAGCCATTCACTGCGGGAAAAGTGTCTTTCGGCACTCTGCCTCTCCTGTTTAATTTTTTCTTATTCCGCCCTGGCCCCGGACATGGCATCTTGCGGCTAGTCCACAGGAGGACTGCGTCATGCGGCTACCGAAACATTCAAGCCGAATTGCTGCGTTGCCGGAAATACTCAATTACGGCAGCGACGTGTCGCGGTCCGGCCAATTCCAGTAGCCCAACGCAACGTGGGTGACCTCTCGCTTTTGCCATGTGCGGCCGGGTGTGCCGCAAGGTATGCACTTGGAAGATTCCAGGCGCCACGAGCGGCCTTTCTCTGCGTTTGCCGGATCGCCGGCAAACGCCGGGAAGACGCCAGATGACCCGCAAGCCCGGCCTTTCTTCGAGAGAAATAATCATGGGTGACGTTCAGAGGGAAGGTGGAACTCTAGCTCGAACACACAGGGTGCGCTGTCCATGTGGTTGTGCTCACATCCTCAAAGGGTTTTCGGCAACCGACGAAGAGCTCTTCTGCGGATGTCTTATCGGGATAGCCGGGTTTCTTTAGGGAGCGCGAACGCTCCGTGTACCAGGACGAGCGCCTTACCAGCCAGAAGGGGACCCACGAAATCGCTGGTTCCTGGCCATTCGCGAGCCTTCCCGCAGCGCAGGATTTGTCCGTGCCGCGAAATTCCAGGAATCGAAGCTCGAAGAGGAAGAGAGCGCCCGGGTCACCAACGCAGGGGACGAACCGACGGAGTAAGCCCGCTTTTCTGGCCGGCATTCCGTCAACGGAAGCGGAAGGCGCTGGAAAGGAGAAGCCATGACGCTGTTCACCAAACTGATCTACTCGCCCGATGCGGCCACCGGTCTTTGCCGGACCTGCACCTGGGGCACCGTCCGCAGGGGCTTCCGTCCGGCGGAGGCAGAAGTATTCTGTCGTCTGGTGGGTCCGTGCGCGCGCGTGCCCTACGCGGTGCGTGAATGCACCAGCTACATCGACCGTCGTGCGCCCCAGACCGCCGCCGAAGCGCGCCGCTATGGCTTCGTGACGGAGATCAAACTTGAGGACGGCTCGGAAGTACGCGTCGGCTCCAACCGGGAATAGGCGCCGCCTGGCGAGGGAGAGGGAGCTCCGCTTTTCGAAAGGAAAGCGGGGCTCATTGTATTCGTGGCTTCGTGCTGGTCGCCGGCGAAGTGAGCTTGCTGTCCGTTTCCTGCCCCGCCTGCCAACTCACGCCCTCTTGCTGCAACAAGGCGATCGCATAGTGAATCGGCACCGCCGCACCCACTCCACTCGCTCGGTGCCCCCCGGTTACTGCGAGCGAAGCGGCATTGGCACGCAGCCAGCGACCCTCGACGAGTCCAACCACGGCTTGTGATTCGGCAGAAACCACCGGCGCGCCGCTGTCTCCCAGCAAGATTTCGTGACTGAACAGAAGGAGCTCCGTCTCTGGATGTCCTTTGTCGAGTTGCGAAAATACGTATTGCAGTACTTCGCCGGCAGGGCGGTCCTCCACAAACGCATCGAAGGTATGCGGATCCTTCAAGCGCGAAGGACGCAGCGCTGCGGCCAGCACGTTTTGAGCGCGCTCGGGCTTGTCTACGGCCAGTTGCAGGAATCGTACCTGATATTTGCCTTCGAACGGATTAGGCGTGGCTCGCAGCAGCGCCACATCGTGGTCGGAGTCAACCGCTACCAGGGTCACTTTCAGCAGGCGAGGCGGGGCCATCGGCAAGCGCATCACAATATAGGGCTGTGCGTCGCTCAACTGGCCGAGCACATGCGCTGCCGTGAGCAGGTATCCCTCTTTGTTGATGAAAAACCCGTTGCCATAAAACGTGTAATGAAATCCCCGCTCCGAAGGCGATTGATCGAGCGGATAGACAATCGGACAAATGGCCGAGGAAAGCGCCGCATCATCTGGACGCGCTTGGGCCGGCGGCTGTGCCAGCGCCACCGCGCAGCAACCACAGACCAGCGTCAGGGTCACCAGCAAGCCCGTGGCAAGGTTATATCGGGTTTTCATCCTATCCGTAAGGATATCCCCTAGCGAACGCCGCGCAATGGACCTTTGGGACAGTTCTCAGGACGGTAGTCGAGAAGCTGAACGGTGTATCCGGGATACACGCCGCGCTGCAACAGGAGAGGCATGAATGGAAAACAGAATAATGGGGGAGTTGTGAAAACCTCTTGACTTTCGCTTTTTGTTCGCCTATATTCGCTCCCGGTAGAGGAAACGGGAAACGGGTGGCTTCGACTCCATGGCCTTCGGGCTCTCCCGAGTCGGATGCCACCCGTTAAAACTACTGCAATTTTCCCTTCCTTGCTAGGAGCTGTCATGGATGCCTGTGTCGAAAACGTCTCCCCCGCAACCATCGATCCTTCACCTGTAGCGCAAGCCGTGTCTGTCGCTTGCCCGACGCTTTCTGGCAGGAACTCTGTTCCTCCTGAGCTTCGAGAGGCGGCTTTTTCTTCGCAGCCCACCGTGCCGGAAAAGCGCTCGTGGTTTCCCACTCATTGGCTGGGCTTCGGCAAATCCCTCACAGCAGAAAAGACGCCGCACATCGTTCATGTGGATGTGGACGCGTTCTTCGCTTCGGTTGAGCAGGTGTTGAATCCCAAGCTACGCGGCAAACCCGTGCTGGTCGGTCGCGGCGTGGTGGCTTCGGCGAGCTACGAAGCGAAATTCCGCGGCGTGAAGACGGCCATGAGCTTTCGTGACGCGCTGCGACTCTGTCCGAAAGCGATTGTCGTGCCCGGGCAATACGAGCATTATGCGGATTTTGCCGAGCGCGTGCGGCGCATTCTGGAAACCTACACACCGGCGGTGGAAACAGCGGCACTCGACGACTTTTACCTGGATTTTGCGGGCACGGAGCGGCTGTATCCCGATTTCGAAGCCACGCTGCGGCGGCTGCAGGCGGAAATCCTCGGCCGGACGGGCTTGAGTGTATCCGTGGGCGCGGCGCGCACCAAAGTGGTGGCGTCGATTGCCTCTCGGCTGGTACGACCGCGCGGCTTCCGCATCATTGAACCGGGCACGGAGGAAGCCTTTTTAGCGCCGTTGCCAGTGGAAAAATTGCATGGCATCGGGCACATCCACGCCGGAGCGCTGGCCGAACGCGGCGTCTCAACGATTGGGCAACTCCGCCTGATTCCGAAGCCCGTGCTGATGGCGGCTTTCGGCGAGGCCATCGGCCAGCAAATCTGGGAACGCGCACGTGGGCTGGATGGACGCGAAGTGCTGCTGCCATCCACACCAAAATCGCTTTCCCGCGAAACCACGATTGAGGGTGGCACCATCGACACGGAATTCCTCGGCGGCCTGCTGGAATATTTGAGCGAGCGGATCGGTAGGACGCTGCGGGAACACGGTAATCAGGCCCACACGATTGGCCTGCGCCTGCGCTACGTAGATCACTACTCCGCGCACCAGACCGTGCGCCTGGTGCGCGCAACCAATGACGAGCGCGAATTGCTCGTCGCCGCAAAAGGTTTGTTTGCAAAATTGTTTACGCGCCGCGTGGCCATCCGACTGGTGGGCGTAAGCGTAACCAATCTTGATACCGACCGCCGCCAGAATGAACTATTCGACACCGATGCCAACCGCCGCTGGTACTTGAACCGCGAAGTGGACCGCGTGCGCGGCCGCTACGGCTGGAACGCCGTCTTCTATGGCAAGGGCCTGGAGCTGCGCGAGCACTACGCCACCAAGAAGAATGGTCTCGTGCTTTCCACGCCTTGCTTATCGCGATGAACCGCGCTCTGTAGCTCGACCCTTTTAATGGATGAATAACCCTCAGGCCGCGAAGCCCGAGTTGCAAACTTTCCAGACTCGAACTTCCCTTCCCTCTACTGCTGCACTTTCGACGTCTCCGATCGCATTCCCGCCGGTCGCTGCTCGTTGTCACAGGTCGCTCTCATGTTCACGCATTTGCATTGTCACAGCCATTATTCATTCCTGCGGGGCGTAAACCCTCCGGAAGAAATCATTGCCGCGGCGGTAGAGCAGAAGATGCCCGCCGTGGCGCTGACCGATTCAAACGGGATGTATGCCGCCATCCCGTTTTACGAGAAAGCGAAAGCTGCCGGCGTGAAGCCCCTCCTCGGCGTGGTACTTGATGTGGAAAAAGTTGGCGAGCTTCAAAAAGAGGAAAATAGAACGTCGGATGCAGCAAGCGTACCGATGGTATTGCTGGCAGCGGATGCGGCGGGTTACAGCAACCTGTGTCAGCTAACTACGCTTCGGCATCTGGGCGCACAAGACGTTGGCCAGCAAGCATTGGCGGAAGGCGATGGCCGCCCTGTCACGCTCGAGGAGCTAACAACCCACAGTGCCGGCGTGATCGCGCTCTACCCCGTCTCCTTGCCATTCCGGGCGGAGTCTGCGAAGCGAGGGATCTCTCTTCCCCCCCAGCGCGGCACCATTACAGTTGCGCGACTACAAGACATCTTCACCGATCGGCTTTACCTCGAAGTACAACACCTTTCGCCCGGCGATGGCCGGACATTGCGCGACGCAGAGCGGCTCGGGCAAGAGCTAAACATCCCGCTGGTCGCCACCAACAATGTTCATTTTCTGAAGCCGGAAGAATACCTGCACCACCGGGCGGTAAATGCTGTTCGCACCAACACGCTGCTGACGACCGTTGTGCCACCGGAAATTACCACCGGCGAGGCTTGGTTCAAACCAGCGGCGGAAATGCAAAAGCGTTTTCCGGACCACCCGGAATTGCTGCGCAACACGATGGAAATTGCCGATCGCTGCAATCTGCAGCTCGAATTGGGCAAACGGATCTTTCCGACATTTCCCGTACCGGAAGGCGATTCACCGTTTTCCTACCTGTGGAAGCTGAGCTTCGAAGGCGCGCAAAAACGTTACCGCCCGTTGCGACCGGAAGTACTGGCACGGCTGACGCACGAACTGGAAGTGATCGAGAAATTGAACCTGGCACCCTATTTCCTGCTGGTGTGGGACATCGTGGAAGAAGCGCGCCGGCGGGGAATTCCGGCGGTGGCGCGCGGCTCCGCGGCGAGTTCCATGGTGACCTACGTATTGGGAATTTCCTGCGTGTGCCCGCTGCGCTGGAATTTGTACTTTGAACGATTCCTGAACATACAGCGCGGCGACTGCCCGGATATCGATATCGACATTTGCGGCGCGCGGCGCGATGAATTGCTCGATTACGTCTATGAACGCTGGGGTGCAGAGCACGTGGCAATGATCGGCAGCTTTATCACCATGCACGCGCGGCTGGCGGTACGTGAAACCGCCAAAGTCTTCGGCGTGCCGCCTGGCGAGGTGAATTTCTTTACCAAGCGACTCCCGCACCGGCCGGTGCGGGAGATTCTCGGCGCCATCCAGAGCCTGCCACAGTGTCGCAACCTGCCGGTTAACGACGAACCCTGGAAAACGATTCTACAAGTCGCGTTGCGGCTGGATGATGCGCCGCGGCATCTGGGGATTCATCCGTGCGGCACCGTCATCTCTGCACGGCCACTCATGCATCTGGTGCCGCTCGAGCGCGCCACAAAAGGAATCGTCGTAACGCAGTACGACATGAACGCGATCGAGGCACTGGGGCTCATCAAGATGGATTTGCTCGGGCAGCGCGGGCTGACAACGATGGCGATGGCGCTGGACAACATTGAAAAAAGTGCCGGAAAAATAAAGACAGCAGAGGAAAAAAGCGCCGTTGCCGCGGATGGCGTAACGCCTTGCCCGAAAGCGCGAACCATCGATTTTGCGGCCATACCGGAAAACGACCCGGCGACCTGCGAGGTCATCGCCGCGGGCCGCACCATGGGCCTGTTCCAGATTGAGTCCCCGGGGATGCGCGGGCTGCTGCGCACCATGAAGGCACGGACACTGGACGAAATGGCCGCAGCGCTTGCGCTGATCCGACCGGGGGCCGCGGAATACGGTTCGAAGGAGCTATTCCTGAGGCGATTGCGCGGCAAAGAGCCAGTGGTGTACGCACATGAATCGCTCGAGAGCATTCTCGGCAGCACCCTCGGCGTGTGCATTTATCAGGAGCAGGTCATGCAGATTGCGCAGGCGATCGGCAGCATGTCGCTTGCGGAAGCGGACATCGTGCGGCGGTCGGCGGCGAAATTCTCCGGTCAGCGGGAACGCGACCGTCTGCGCGGCAAGTTCTTGAAAGCCGCGGAGCAGATGGGCCTGAAGGGCGCGCAACGCGAGGAAACCTGGATGATGGTAGAGAAATTTGCTGGTTTTGGCTTCTGTAAAGCGCATGCGGCCACCTATGCGGACATTTCCTACCGCATGACCTACCTGAAAACGCACCACACGGCGGAGTTTTTGGCTGCAATGTGCAGCGCGGGTGCGGGGTTTTATCACGTCTCGGCCTATGTGGAAGAAGCGAAACGCTGGGGAATCGAGGTCCGGCTGCCGTCGGTGAACCACTCGCGGATGGAGTACACGGCGGAAGCCGCGGTGGATGGCAAGAAAGCACTGCGTGTTGGACTGATGCAAGTGAGCGGGCTGCGCGTGGAAACCATCCTGGCAATTCTGCAGTCGCGTGAAACGCAGGGTCGGTTTCGTTCGCTCGAGGATTTCCTGGCTCGCGTGCCAACGGAATGTGATGAGATCACTGCGCTGATCAAGTGTGGTGCGTTCGACGATGTGTGCCACAGGATACGTTCGGTGATGCTGTGGCAATGGAATTTGCTCCATGCAAAGGGACAGCAATCCCATCAGAGCGTCCGCACGGTCTGCGCAGCGGCGACTGCAGCGGGTGGCGCACCGGCAACCCTCTTTGTCGAGATGGCCCGGGACGATTCCATTGGAGCGGCAGTGGAGGAAATCCATACGGCGGATTACACGCCGGAGCAGAAATTGCGTTACGAGCGGGAAATTCTGGAGGTATGCGTAAGTGGCCACCCGCTCGATTATTTCCCGCGAAATGGTGAAACCTGGAGCGACGAACTGCCGCAAATGCACGGCAAACGGGTCGCTCTCTGCGGCTGGGTGGTGACCTACCGGCACGTAGGCACCAAGAATTACCGCAACATGATGTTCGTAACGATGGAAGACCAGCGCGGACTGTTCGAAGTGATCCTATTCCCCGATGCATACGACATCTACGGCGGCCTGGTGTATGAAACACGCGCGATGCGAGTGACCGGCACCGTGCAAGATGGCGAGCATATCAACGGGGAAAGACTGGAGAGACTGAACCAGTAAGGGATCCGGAAGCAGCAAGCGGGTGACGAATACCTGCCATCGGATGACGGACAGTACCGCGATGATTCGACCAACCGGCAAACCCGACAGAACACCCGAGCCTGAAACAGGCCGTCCCGCCGAGAGCGGTGAAGCATGGCTCGGGCGCAATCGAAGTGACAAGCGCAAGCTGTGGGAAAAACTGAATCCGCGCCATCGCCGGGAGCTGCGCATGCTGGCTGAAGCGCTGGCCCTCAAACAAACCCACGCGCGGTTGCCAGAACCCGCGCGCTCCAGGCTGACCGCGGTGATGGCAGAACTGGAGAGGGTGGCAGCCCGGATTGCTGCCATCCTCGCGGAGGTGGCTCGCCGGACACCGCCCCCCCGGTGAACCTTGCGGGCGCTCGGCAGTGGCCGCATACTCTCCCCATGAGTGTTCCCGGCCGTCAAAAACTCTTTTGGTGCCTGATCTTTCTGGCGTAGCAGGCCTCTGCGCAAGGCTCGCCCGTGCCGATGAAATCCGCCTGAAAGACGGCAAGAAACTGTACGGCGTGATCGTGGCGTACGAAGACAACATGTTCAAGGTGAAGACCGATTTTGGTTTCGTGCTGGTGGAAAAAGACAAGATCGCCTCGATTATCCCGGACTCGCCCGCGCCGGCTGCTCCGGCAAGAACGGAACCGGGTACAAAGCCGGCCGTAGATCCCGTGCCAGCGGCCGCAAACTCCGCAACAAAGCCCGACGCTGCTCCAGCGACCTCCGCAAAGAGAGAAAAACCGGTCACCATGGTGACCAATGCAAACGCGCGCCCGGAACTTCCTGCTCCGAGCAAGGCGGTTGCAGACACGAGCATGCCGGTACTGAAGACTGCCGCAGCCACCCCGAAGACGGCATTGCTCGCGACGTCGGCGCCCCCTCCGCCACCGAAAGAAGAACCGCCGGCAAATCGTGAGGAAATTCAGGGTAATCTCTACATCAATCATGAATTCGGGTTTCGCATGTACAAGGCACCCAGCTGGCAAATCATCGACGGGGCCGGTCAGACCTTGCCGAACGCGATTGTTGCCATGGGAACATCCAACGAATCAACGCTTCTGGTGATTGGACACGAGAAGAGCAAGTCGCCTCTAGAGGCAACCGCGCAGGCAATGGAAAAACGGCTTCACGATGTCTACGAAAACTACCGGCTGATCACCGAGCGGAAAACAGTGGTGGGCGGCCAACCGGCCATCGAATATCGCTACCGCGGAATGGCGGAGGACCATGACTGGTCCGGAACGCTGTCGGTCGTCTCGCACGGGGGTGAGTTCCTGACCGTGCTCGGAATGACTTTTGCGGACACCGACCTGATCCAGATCCAGGAAAACGTAATCACCCGCGCAATTGCCAGCGTCGAGTTCAACGCGAAATAGGCCGCCCGGTTCACTGCATGCAAAATCTAAATCACGGTAACGTCTATCGAGTGGTATCCGGTAGCGCCGTCCGGCCATTCCGGCGTTTCCAGCGGAGTTTGCAGGTTCCCGCGTCCGTCGGTTGCTCGGACCTTGACGGTATGGCCTCCCTTCGACGGACTCATCCATACAAATTTCCAGAAAGCCCACATTTGAGAAGGCATGGGATTGCTGAAGATCTCGACCTCCTGCCATGCCTGGCCGTCAATTGAAATCTCGACCTTCGAAACGCCCGACTTCCCGCCGATCGCGTAGCCGGTAATCACAAAGTTTCGACCGCTGATCTTGGCCGTGTTGTGCGGGGCATCGACCACCGCCTGAGTGTGCCGGTCTCCCACGTTGGACCAGCCTTGCCGTTCCCAGTAGCCCAGATATTCTTTGTCCACAAACTCGATGCGGGTGAGCCACTTGGGCATCTTCATGCCGTAACGGCCGGGCATCAGCACGCGCAGTGGAAACCCGTGCGCCCGCGGCAGTGGTTCGCCGTTCATGTCGTAGGCCAGAAAATTGGCGGGATCATCGAATCGTTCGCGGGGGTGGCCGGTTGTATAACCTTCGGCAGCGTACAAAACGGCATATTTTGCTGTTGGCAGCACTTCGGCCCGCTCGAGCAAAGGTTTCAACAGCGTTCCCTTCCACACGGCATTGCCAATGTAGCGACCGCCAACAGGATTCGAAATGCACTCCAGGGTCAGGGTGGTTTCATACGGCGGCAGTGCGCGTAAGGACTGGTAGGAAAAATGAAGTGGCTTTTTCACCAGGCCGTCGATACGAAAAGACCAGGTCTTGGTGTCCACCAGGGGTTCGTCTCGCGAGGTCATCTGATAGAAATCGCCGTTGGGTGTGATGGCGCGAAGCGCCGCTTGGGCTCCGTCCTTCAAATACAACCGGACACCCGCATCCTCAATGTTCGTTCCGTGCATCAGATAACGGTAGATAGTGCCCGGAATAAGCAAACCCAGGCCCAGTCCACCGGCAATGGAAATGAAATGACGGCGCTCCATAGGCTATTCGATGTCGGAGGGCAGGAAAAGGACGTATCATCCCCCGGATCGCCAGTTTCCGCTCCAGGGGATGAGCGGCTCCGAGTCAATCGCTCGAGGATTCCTGCAACTTGCGGTTTTCGCGAATCATGCCAATCAGCGCTTGCACGGCCCGAGGCAGACTGCGATCCCGCCGGTAGACGAGTGCAAGCTCGCGCCACAGGTCGACGCCTTCGACATTCAAAAGCTTTACTTCCCCGCTCTTCACCTGATCGCGCGCAAAGCTTTCGCTGATGATGGAGATGCCGACATCGGCAGCGACAAAGGTCTTGATCATGCCGATACTCGGCAGTTCCATGCTGATGCGCAGCCGGGAACGGTGCGGGCGGAAAAGCTTATCAAGCACCTGGCGTGTGTATCCGGTTTTCGGGAAAATCAGCGGTGCGGCGGCGATTTCGTCTAAGGTGACGTTACTGCGCTGTGCCAGGGGGTTCTTGCTGCTCACCATGAAACGCAGGCGGTCGCGATTAATCACGTGCATCTTCAGATTTGGCGACTTCACCGGCAAGGTGACAATGCCCAGGTCCATGGACCCTTCTTCTAGCCGTTGCAGGATCTTGTGACTGAAATTACGGTAGATACTGATGTGTACCAGGGGATAGCGGCGCTGGAACTCCGAAAGAATGTCCGGCAGCAGATAAAGGCACGTGGCTTCGTTCGCGCCGAACGTTACCGGTCCCTGCACCACATTGCCGCGGTCCGCGACCACTTGCATCGATTCGTCCCGCAAGTGCAGTAACCGTTCCGCAAATTCGAACAATACAACCCCGGCGGGAGTCAACTCGACCGATTTGGCCGAGCGATCCAAGAGTTTGGCGTGATACGCCTGCTCGAGCTGCCGAATCTGGGCGCTCACGGCCGATTGCGAGCGAAACACTTTTTGGCCTGCCTTGGAGAAGCTCTTGAGCTTAGCGACTTGCACAAAGGTAGTCAGCTGATCGAAGTCCATAGCCTCAACTCTCGCTTTCGCGTAAGAGTATAGCGGATTTCAAGCAAGGAAATGATGAACTTGCCCGTCAGCTCAGGCATAGTGCGGAGCTGGGCTGACGGGAATGCCAAGGAAATCCCCGGCCGGGACAGGGATTGAATCAGGCTTGGTCGCCGGAACCGCTCCCCACGCCGCTTCGATGGTTCCCTGGAGATGAATCGGCTGAATTCGAACCAACGGCAGAGAAGATCTGCGGGCCAGCAGCCGCATCGCGACAGGGCTGTCCGTCAGTGCCAGATGAGTTTCGAGAAGGCCGCGGAGCTGGACTTCCTCCTCCTCCTCAAGTTCGTGCGCTTGAACAAATTCAAGATTGAGCACCTGTTCAACCTCGCTACGAAGCAGATAGGCCAACCCACCGGTCATCCCGGAACCGAAATTCAGTCCAACGGGACCGAGTACCGTCACAATTCCTCCGGTCATATACTCGCAACCGTGTTGGCCGACGCCCTCAACAACGGAAACAGCGCCGCTGTTGCGCACCGCAAAGCGCTCGCCAGCTTGTCCGGCGACATGCAATTGTCCGGACGTCGCGCCGTACAGAACGGTGTTCCCCGCGAGCACATCGCCGCGCTTCGAAGCGTTCTGGCCCGCCCGAATAACAATCGTTCCGCCCGAGAGCCCCTTCCCGACATAGTCGTTCGCCTCACCTGATAGCTTCAAGGTGAGGCCTGTCGTAAGAAAAGCCCCAAAACTCTGCCCGGCCGTGCCATGGAATTCCAGCGTTGTGCTCGGACCCTCTTTCCGCGAAATACGCTGGTTCATGCGTTCGCCGCTGAAGTGTGCACCGATGCTGCGGTCAAAATTGTGAATGACCGGCGAGCCCGTGCCAACCGGCTGGGCTCGTTCAAGGGACAACTCGCTCTCCTGCACCCCAGCTTCAAGCACCGAGGTCTGCTGCGGGAGCACGCGCCGGGGTTTCGAAACCGGAATGACCAGGAGCGCATCGAGTCCGGATTTCGTCTCCAATCGATCGTACCAGCCGCGCAGTTCCGTCAAGCTCCGCACCCCTAAATCGGCAAGACCTT
Source organism: Candidatus Acidiferrales bacterium (assembly GCA_963842585.1). GTDB lineage: Bacteria > Acidobacteriota > Terriglobia > Acidiferrales > UBA7541 > Acidiferrum. Next base: position 676,657 of record CAWJHG010000001.1, on the reverse strand, counting down.
TGCGTATTTCCTCGGCAAGAGCGCGGAAATAGGCAACCACCATCTCGGGTTTGCCATTGAATCTGGTGCGCAGAGTTTCATCCTGAGTCGCTATACCCACCGGGCAGGTGTTCAAGTGGCACTGCCGAGCCATCACGCAGCCGATGGCCACCAGAGCAGCCGTGCCAAAACCAAATTCATCGGCACCGAGCGTCGCACCGATCAAAATATCGCGGGAGAACCGCAATCCGCCGTCCACGCGGAGACGCACGCGCGAACGCAAACCGGCTCGAAGCAAGGTCTCGTGCGTCTCGCGCAACCCGATCTCCCACGGCAGGCCGGTATTCTTGATGGAAGTTAGAGGCGATGATCCGGTTCCCCCATTATGGCCGCTGACCGTGATCACATCCGCCCCCGCCTTGGCCACCCCGGCGGCGATCACGCCGACGCCGGTACCCGATACGAGTTTTACTCCGATGCGCGCTTGGGGATTTACGGCGCGTAGGTCATGGATCAGTTGCGCCAGATCTTCAATACTGTAGATGTCGTGGTGTGGCGGTGGCGAGATCAGCGGCGTGCCCGGCGTGGCATGACGGATGCGGGCGATATATTCGGTCACTTTACGCGCGGGCAGTTGTCCACCTTCGCCGGGCTTTGAACCTTGGGCCATCTTGATTTCCAGCTCTTCTGCGCGGACCAAGTACTCGGCAGTCACGCCGAACCGGCCTGAGGCGACCTGCTTGATCTTGTTCGACGCACCCGGGACTTTATAGAGATCGCTGTCCTCGCCGCCTTCCCCGGTGTTACTGCGGCCTCCCAACTGGTTCATAGCGACGGAGAGAGTTCGGTGCGCCTCCGGGCTCAACGAACCAAGGGACATCGCCTGGGTACTAAATCGCGCCAGAATCGATTCGAGCGGCTCAACGTCCTCAATGGCGACGGCCTGCTCGGGGATCATCTCGAGCAGATCGCGCAGGAACGTTGGCTTTTCGGCCTTCGCGAGCTGCTCGAACGCGCCGTAGTTTCCCTGCTCCGGCTTGCGCACATGCGCGTGCATCCGTCGCACCAACTCCGGGGAACTGGCGTGGAGCTCCGCCCCTTTGCGGAATCGGTACAAACCGTGGTCGGCGAGATCGTCTGTGGTACCGGAATAACCAGCGCCGTGCATCTCCAGATAATCTTGCAGCAGCGAATCGAGCGTCTTGCTGCCGGGGTAGCAGGCTGCGTCCTCGAAGTATTCGCGACAAATGTCCTCATCGAGGCCCAGCAACTCAAATAAGTGGCTGTTGCGGTAGCTGGCCAGCGTTGATATCCCCATGCGCGCCAGAACTTTTCGAAGGCCCGCTAACATTCCTTTTTGAACTTTCGCAAATGCGCCCGTTTCTTCAGTCTCGGCAAATTCCTCGGCAAGGTAGGGAACCACGGCGCTAGCCCCAGCGGCGAGCAGCATGGCCACATGGTGGGTTTCAAAAACCTGTGCGCTCTCAATTACCAAGGGCACATCGGCAAGCCCCTCGCGGACCAGACTTTTCCAGGCGCTGGCGGCCGCCAGAAGCGCGGGCAGGGCGGCACGCTCCCGACCGATGGCTCGATCGGAAAGGAGGAGGAGCTCCGGACGCGCGCCGCTACTCAGAGGGGTAGTTTTGCACTGAGCCAAACAACGACGTGCACCCGGAACTCCCAGGGTGGAAGGAAAAGTAAAGTCGACATTGTGCACCGGGGCAAGCGCCGCACAGAGCGAAGCTATATCGGAAGCGCTCAGGATCGGGCTAGGCAAGAAATGTCCGTGCCCGAGGGGCACTTCGAGTGACATCACATGCGATTCTCGCAGGGGATCAATCGGTGGATTGGTAACCTGGGCAAAGCGCTGTTTGCAGTAGTCCCACAGCGGCCGATGAATCGCAGAAAGGAACGCCGGCGGCGCGTCATCTCCCATGCTCCAGTCCGCTTCCTTGCCGGCCAGCAGCGGTCGGAAAAGAATCTTGTACTGGTCGTCAGACCAACCAGCCGCACCGGCAATCCGTTTCGGATCTGCCACCGCGGCGCGCTCGGCGGCAGATTCCAGCCGAAGGACACTCGAGCGCGTCAGCGCCTTTCGTGGAATTTGCGCCGTTACATTCTTGAGCAGTTCGCGCCAGCGCAGCAACGTGCCCGTCTGCGGGCGAACCAGAAGAATCTCTCCCGGCCCGAGGCGGTGCCGCTCGGCAATCCTCGACTCTTCAAGATCCAGCAGGCCCGTCTCTGATCCAGCGATCACCAATCCGTCGTGTGTGACCGTGTAGCGCATCGGGCGTAATCCGTTGCGGTCGAGCTTTACACCCACCGACAACCCGTCGCTGAACACCAATGCCGCGGGTCCATCCCAGGGTTCCCCTTCACGAGAAAGTGCTTCGAGCGCCGCGCGCACGTCCGGAGAAAGAAAAGGATCGTGCGAAAACGCAGGCGGAACCAGCGCCAGCATCGACGCCTCGACGCTCTTGCCTTCCAGTAATTTCAATTCCAAAGCGTTGTCGAAACTCGCCGAGTCGCTGACGTTCTCTTCGAGCAGGTGGAACCATTTCCCTACCCCGATGCGCTTGCGGATTTCTCGTTCCCGCGCCCGCAGCCAGCGGCGGTTGCTGATGACCGTGTTGATCTCTCCGTTGTGCGCGACATAGCGAAACGGCTGCGCGAGCTGCCAGGAGGGCTCTGTATTGGTGGAGTAACGCTGGTGAAACACGGCAAACTGTGCCGCAAAGTCGATGCTGCGCAAATCCTCATAAAAGCGGGGGAATTGCCAGGGAGTCAACAATCCCTTGTAGACGATGGTCTGCGAAGAGAGCGAACATAGATAACAGCGTTCCGGCAGGACGCCTTCGGCCCGCTTCCTTAGCAATGCCAAGCTGCGTTCAAACTTCTGCGCGAAATTGGGCGCCGAATTCCGCGCGCCCGCAGGCTCGATGAAAAACTGCCAGATTTCCGGCATGGTTTCAAACGCGCGCTGCCCCAGGGCGTGGGGATTGGTAGGTACGCGGCGCCAGCCCACCAGGCGAAGCTTGCTTCGTCCGATCGAGTCTTCCACCGCCGTCCGCGCATCTGTCATGCGGCTGACTGGGGCAAACAGCATGCCCACTCCAAAAATCTCATCCAGATGGATCTTTAGATCAGCGGCCCGGCTGCGGAAGAACTGTGTGGGCAAGCTGGTCAACAGCCCTGCCCCGTCCCCGCTTGCGCCATCGGCGTCCACCCCGCCCCGATGGGAGAGGCGTTCGAGGGCCTGCAAGGAGTGTTGGAGGATTTCATGCGTAGGAGGCCCGCTCAAGCGGGCGATAAAGCCCGTCCCGCAGGCGTCATGGTCCGGGTGTCCCCAGTTGGGTTGGCGCCGCGGTGATCTCCGGATGGGGCGACTACACATACTAGTGTAATAGTGTCCAATCCGGAGAAAGTACAATGCAGAATTTTTCTGTAATGAATCTGTTTTGCAGGGGCCGGCTGTAGGCTAACCGGTTTAGAACTTCGTGACTTCGCTGAAGTGAAAATTGCGCACTTTCATTGCCGGAACCACCATTTCGAAGGCCTCCTCGCCGGTAGCGCGGCTGGCGGGCCCAAGGGACTCCACATTCCGCAGCATCTCTATAACGGATTGATTGAATCGGAAATTCCTCGCCGGCTGCGTGATTTTGCCCTTCTCAATCAGGAACAAGCCGTCGCGGGTCATCCCGGTCATGATCTTCTCGTAGGGATCCACCTCCCGGATGTACCACAACCGGGTAACCAGCAAGCCTCGATCGGTCGATGCAATCATCTCCTCGAGGGAGGTCTTTCCCCCTGCCACTACCAGGTTCAGTGGGGCCTCCCCGTATTCGTTTGGCAGGGCAAACCCATGGCCGGTGGCCTGGACGCCTGCTTTCCTTGCAGACCGGCGGGAATAGACCAGGTGTTTCACCACCCCGCGGTCCACCAGCACCACGCTCTTGCGTGGCATGCCTTCCCCATCAAAAGGCGCACCGAGTTGCTCGGGATGGTAGGCGTCATCGCTCATCGTGATGTTCTTGCCGAAAACGGCCTTTCCAAGTCGCCCGGAGAGGCAGGACCGTTTGTCAGCCACCGCCGTCGCCGCGAAATCATAAAACAGGAAGCCGACCAGGTCGAGTACTGCGGCAGGCTCCAAAATAACGGTGAATTTTCCAGGCTCGAGCTCCACCGGATTCTGAGCACGCACCGCTTTCTCGCTGGCAATCCTCGCCAGCTGCGCCGGATTAACCTCCCGAACGTCCGCCGCATTGGCTTTGGCCCAACTCGCGGCGGAGCCCTGCTGCATCGTAACCGAGAAGGTAGCGTGGGTCTCACGGTAGGTGGCAGACAGGCCCCGCGAATTGACAATCACGCTCCGGCTCTGCCCGCTCGAGAAGATGCCTGCCGCGATCTGGCCGCGTTTTTCGGCCAGTTGGCAGGCGCTTTTCACCGCCCTGGCACGCTCATCCGCGGTCAGCAGGGCGGTGGCCGGAAGAAATCTCCGCGGGGCACGATACCTTTGCGGGCCAGGCATGGGGAGCAAGTGGGCATCCCTCGGTTGCTGACTGGCCAGCGCAAGGGAATCTTCCAGCGCACCTCCGAGCGAGTCCTCATCCACGCGATTTGTGGTCACCCGCGCCATGCGCCCTTCCACAACCGTACGAATAGAGACGACCAGTCCTTGTTCGGCAACGTTCTGGTGGATTGCGTTGTTGGCGAATCGTGTTAATGCCTGAATGGACTCATCGATGTGTACTTCCGTCTCTCGAACGCCACGTTCCTTGGCCAATCGCAAAACCGTTCCAGCAATCTGCCCAAGTTCGGACTCCGCACGTAAAGCTGCGGCTCCAGACGCGGAGCGCTTGCCACCAGTTTTATGTCCGTTCACTCTCATTGGTCGGAAAACGCAGCCCCAATTCTCACATTCCGAAACCGGCTGGCTGAAGCTCCATGGCCCGTGCCCATCACCTGCATGGGCTGCCCCTTGCCACAGTTTGGAGTGCCCCAAAGAACCCAGTCGTCGGCGTTCCCGACGGCGTCGCAGGAATTCCAGAACTCCGTCGTGATTCCGCTGTAACTCGGATTCTTCAACAGGCGCGCCCTCTTGCCGCCCTTGATCTCCCACGCGACTTCCGTTGAAAACTGAAACTGATAGCGACGGTCATCGATCGACCAGGAGCGATTGGTATCCATCAGGATGCCGTCCTCGGTATCGGCAAGCAAATCCTCAAAGCCCCAGCTTCCAGGAAGGATACTTACGTTGGTCATGCGAATCATCGGGAGGCGGTTCCAGCCCTCCGCACGCACGGTGCCACCGGAGCGCGGGATGCCGACCAGATGTGCGGTTTCACGGCTGGAAAGATAGCCATGGAACTCCCCGTCCTTGATGACGTCAATGCGCTGCGCCGGCACTCCCTCGTCGTCGTAAGCAAACGAACCGAGGCCCGGACCATGGGTAATCCGCGCGTCGGCAACGACGTTCACAATGGGCGAGGCGTAGCGAAGGTTATGCAGCTTATCGAGGGTCAGGAAACTGGTGCCGGCGAAGTTGGCTTCCTGCCCCAGTACCCGGTCTAGTTCGATGGGATGTCCGATGGACTCGTGAATCTGCAGGCCCAACTGGCTCCCGCCCAGAATCAAAGTCCCGGTCTTCTCCGGGCACTGCGGCGCGGAATGAAGCGCCACAGCTTCTTCGGCAACCCTGGGAGCATGCTGCACCAAGCTCATGGCTTCGACAAGCTCATAACCGCCAAGCGCGTGCTGGCCGCCAAAGCTGTTGGGATACGACCGCTTCTGGATGGCATCACCCTGGAAAGCAGTTGCCACAATTCCACACCCGGAAGTGACCCGCCGCTGGTGAATCCTGGATCCACTGCTCGAGGCAAACCAGGTATCCATCCTGCGGAACTGCAAGTCCGTTTCCGTCAGCGTAACGCCCTTCACCTTACGCATGGCCGCATCGGCTGCAAGCAGTAAATCGACTTGAACCCCAAGAGGAATCTCGAAAGGATCTTTCTGGCAGGGTCCCTGCCAACTGTCGATATAGTTGCCCTCTGGAGCCAACCGCACGTTCCCTTTTTTCACGCGCGCCGATGACCTGGCAATCGCTACGGCCTGTGCCGCGCACCCGGCCACACCTTCGCGGGTCAGCTGATCGGTCGAAGCAAATCCCCACGCCCCGTTGGTGATCACCCGGATTCCCAGTCCGAGTGACTCGTTCTGACCTAGTGTACCCACGCGGCCGCTTTTGGTTGTGACGTCGCGCTGCCGCAGGTGCATCACGCGCACATCCGCATAGGTTGCCCCACGCAGCCGCGCTACCTCAAGCGAATGTCCGCAATACTCCCACATGGTCCTCACCAAAAGTTCGGGGCGCCCCGACCTTTCGAGACGCCCCATGTAAGATAACACGCTCTCTGTACGTTGCTTTGCCTGGCTTAGGTACCTTCCTGCCAGGAAGCCAGATAGTGTTCCTGTTCTGCCGTGAGCTTGTCCAGACGGTGTCCCATCGATTCGAGCTTGAGCCTCGCGATTTCGCGATCCAGGTCCTCCGGCACGACATACACCTGCGGCTTCAGTTCCTTGTGGTGTTTCACCAGATATTCGGCCGAGAGAGATTGGTTGGCAAAGCTCATATCCATCACCGACGCTGGATGCCCTTCGGCGGTAGCCAGATTCACGAGTCGCCCTTCGGCGATCAGATAGATCTTGCGCCCGTCCTTCAGCAGGTATTCCTGCACCAAAGGACGAACCTCCCGATTCCCGGTGGAAAGTGCCTCGAGTGCTGGGATTTCGATTTCCACGTTAAAGTGGCCGGAGTTGCATACGATCGCGCCACTCTTCATGGCCTCGAAGTGTTCCCGACGGATCACGTTCTTGTTGCCGGTCACGGTGATGAACACGTCGCCTTCCTTCGCAGCATCGCTCATCGGCATTACCCGGAACCCGTCCATCACAGCTTCGATACCCTTTACAGGATCAATTTCCGTGATGATCACGTCCGCGCCATGGCCCTTGGCCCGCATAGCCGTCCCACGGCCGCACCAGCCGTAACCGGCGATAACCACCTTGAGACCCGCGAGCAGTACGTTGGTGGCGCGAATCACGCCATCGAGCGTGGACTGACCTGTCCCGTAGCGGTTGTCGAAGAAATGCTTGGTCATCGCATCGTTCACGGCAATGACCGGATACTTCAGGGTTCCGTCCTTGGCCATCGCGCGCAGGCGAATCACCCCGGTAGTGGTTTCCTCAGTTCCAGCGATCACATTGGGCACCAGATCCTGCCGCTTCGTCAGCAGCATGGTCACCAGGTCGCAGCCATCGTCCATCGTGAATTGCGGCTTGTGCTCGACGGCCGCCTTCATGTGCTCATAGTAAGTGTTGTTGTCCTCACCTTTGATCGCGTAGGTCGGAATATTGAAATCGCGGTTGAGCGACGCTGCCACTTCGTCCTGCGTCGAGAGCGGATTTGAAGCACACAGGACGATATCCGCGCCGCCATCCCGCAGAGCGATCATCAGGTTTGCCGTCTCACTCGTCACGTGAAGACAAGCAGAAACACGCAATCCCTTTAATGGCTGTTCCTTGATGAAACGCTTGCGGATCTGCTGCAGCACCGGCATTTGCTGTGCTGCCCACTCGATCTTTCGCTTGCCGGCATCGGCAAGCCCGATATCTTTCACATCACCCTTTTTCAGTTCTACTGTAGCCATTCTTGCTCTCCTCGCCTTTCCTATATCTCAGAATGAGTCGCATTCTATCTTGGGGTTATATCTGAACGGCAGACGGGGCTCACCTGCAGTTGAGAAGGAATTTTTCTATTCAATGGCTGGATGCGCCAACAATCCGATGCTCTAGCGTCGCAGTGCGGCTTCGGCAACGGCTCCGACGCCCGCCGCCTTGCGCAATGCGTCCGCGCGGTCGGTGCGTTCCCACGTGAAGCCCGGGCCGGTGCGGCCAAAGTGGCCGTAAGCCGCGGTGGCCTTGTAAACAGGCTTGCGCAAATCGAGCGTTTCAATAATTGCCTTGGGTGTGAGCTGGAAATGTTCGCGCACCAGGGCGGTAATTTTCTCTTCGGGAATTGCCGCTGTCCCGAAAGTGTCCACCATTACCGACACCGGCTCTGCCACGCCAATCGCGTAGGCCAACTGCACTTCAGCTCGGCTCGCGAGCCCTGCGGCGACAATGTTCTTCGCAATGTAACGCGCCATGTAGCACGCCGAACGGTCCACCTTCGAAGGATCCTTGCCCGAGAACGCGCCGCCACCGTGACGGCTGTAACCACCGTAGGTATCCACAATAATCTTGCGGCCCGTGAGACCGGCATCACCCATCGGGCCGCCAATGACGAACCGGCCGGTGGGGTTAATGTGATACTTGGTCTTGGCATCCAGCATGTGCGCCGGGATGATCGGCTTGATCACATACTCCATAATCGCGTGGCGCAAATCTTCGTTCGGCACGGTGTCGCTATGCTGGGTGGAGATCACCACGCAATCGACGCGCACCGGCTTTCCATCACGGTATTCCACGGTCACTTGGGATTTTCCGTCCGGACGGAGGAAATCGACTTTCTTGCTCTTGCGGATTTCAGACAGGCGCTGCGTCAGGCGGTGGGCCAACTGGATGGGCATCGGCATCAGTTCTTCCGTCTCGTCGCAGGCATAACCGAACATCAATCCCTGGTCGCCCGCTCCACCGGTGTCCACGCCCATGGCAATGTCCGGAGACTGACGTTTGATGGTGCACATCACCGCGCAGGTTGTTGAGTCAAAGCCGAACAGGGCGTTATCGTAGCCGACCTGCTCGACCGTCTTTCGAATCAGCTCGTCGTAGTCGACGTGTGCGCTGGTCGTAATCTCGCCAGAAACAACAACCAAACCGGTGGTGACGAGCGTTTCGCACGCCACGCGCCCCTTGGGGTCCTGGCGCATCACCTCATCCAGTACCGCATCTGAAATCTGGTCGGCGATCTTGTCCGGATGGCCTTCGGTCACCGATTCGGACGTAAACAGGAAATTCCTCTTTGCTTCGCTCAAAACATCTCTCCTATCTCGCATTTCAACAACGGGCAGCCGTTGGCACACCCTGTTTGCCGCCTCTCCGAGGGAGGGCAGACTTTGTCTTAGTCAGGCTAGCATTCCACCAGCACGGAATCAACGCATTGATTTTGCAAGGGTTAGGGTTGCAGCGAATGGTGAGTTTCAACCGCTGAATGGGACCCGAGCGTACTCAGTGGTCAGCATCCCTGGTTAGCCAGCTGTCACCCGGTTCGTTCCCGCGGGCTTTCAGCGACCGGAGGACCCTGCTCATCGGGCGCGGAGATCGGCTGCCTGGAGGCCATCCGAACCCAGCTCGCGAATTCGATGGCCCCTCTAGAAACTCCGCGTTGTACATCTTCGTGCCCCGGATCTTATAAAGCGAACCGGGGATCTTCCTGCCCATCGACCGAGCGCCTGCACGGCTGCCGGGAATAGGCCGCAGGATACCGGTACTGGGCGCCCTGCCCCTCACTCGCCCCGGGGGTGGCGCACCGAGCGAAACATCCGCGGGATTCTGCTTCCCGAAGGACCGCCCTAGCGACCGAAGGGCATCCGGCGGCTGGCGGTCCCGGCCTTCGCGCCACAAGTTTTCCGCTCGAACACCAGGTCTATCGGTGAAAAGAATCCTTATCCTCAACCGTTATCGCGGTGCTCTTGCTGTTCCCTGGCCTCTTCGCCGCTGACTCCGTTCCCGCTGTCAAACTGGCGGTCGCTCCAAGGTATCCCGCTCTGACGCTCGCCGGCAGAGTCAATGGTGACGCCACTATAGGAGTAACCGCCGATTCCTCCGGAAAGGTCGTTACCGCCAAGGTTATTGAGGGGCATCGGATGCTCAGAGAAGCTGCGCTAGGTGCGGCGAGACAGTGGGAGATTGCAGAAGGGTGCGCCACGGAACGATCTGCCACGCTCCATATTAGTTTTGTGATCTTGCCGGTAAGTTCGGCAGAAAGCTCACAAACCACTTTCTTTCCAGCCGGCAGCATTGAACTCCGTCAGAAGCCCGCGTCGACCTCGATCGAGGATGAAGAAGACCGATTCCCATCGCAATGGGAGTTTCTCTCGCGGGCTTGAGCTGCCTCCCGCGCACGCAGTTGGCTTGACCTTCACCCCTTCACGCAAACTACTTGTCGCAAAGTGTGCACAATGTCCACCAAGTCGCCTTGCGCCGCCATCACGGCATCAATCGGTTTGTACGCAGCGGGCGTCTCATCGATGACGTCCGCATCCTTTCGACACTCCACCCCTGCCGTCATCCGCTTGTGATCTTCTACCGTAAATCGCCGCTTGGCTTCTCTCCGAGACATCGCCCGTCCGGCGCCGTGACTGCAGCTCATAAAGCTCTCCGGATTGCCCTTGCCCCGCACAATGTAAGACCGGGCACCCATGCTCCCTGGAATAATTCCCAAATCCCCTTCCTGTGCGCGCACCGCTCCCTTCCGCGTCACCAGGATGTCTTGGCCGTAGTGCCGCTCGCGGGCCACATAATTGTGGTGACAGTTGATGACCTGTACTTCGGCAGAGAACGGCCGAACCTTACCGTCCGCGCGAACCCTTCGGAGGATTTGCTCCATCATCAGAGTACGGTTGGATCGCGCGAAATCCTGGGCCCACTCAACGGCTTCGACGTAATCTCCAAAATGCTCCGTTCCCTCCTCCAAGTAAGCCAAATCCTCGTCCGGCAAGTTCCCTAGCAGCCTCCCCATGTCGCGCTTGGCCAGCTCAATGAAGTAAGTGCCCATGCGATTGCCGACTCCGCGCGAACCGCTGTGCAGCATGACCCACACCATCTCGGATTCGTCGAGACACACTTCAATAAAGTGATTGCCCGTTCCGAGCGTCCCCAGATGATTCGCGTGATTGCCCCGATCGAGTTTGGGATGTTTCTCTAAAATTCCTTCATAGCGATCCTTGAGCGTTTCACCCCAAACCTTCAAATTGGGTTCGGGGATAACGCGCCAGGCACCCAGGTCGCCCTTTCCCCCACCTCGGGTGCGTCCGTGGGGCACCGCCTTTTCAATGGCGATGCGCATTGCGTGAAGATTTTCCGGCAAATCGCGCGCATTCAGGTCCGTTTGGACTGCCATCATCCCGCAACCAATGTCCACGCCGACCGCCGCGGGAATAATTGCCCCCTTCGTAGGGATGACACTTCCAACCGTCGCGCCAATTCCCCAATGGACATCCGGCATGGCGGCCACCCACTTGAAAATGGAAGGCAGCCTGGCCACATTTGCGAGCTGCCCACGCGCCGCATCTTCGAGCGGGACACCCTTCACCCATGCCTTAATCGGCAAGCCCCGCTCGGATTTCAATGTTTGGTAACTCACGTCGGAGGCCTAAGCTTCGTCGTCAGTCTCGTCGACCTGTACATCCAGCTTGCCCTTGGTCTTTTTGGCCATCAGGTAGGAATGTATGAAGGGGTCAAGATCCCCGTCGAGCACGCGGTCCACATCGCCCACGGAAAACTTAGTCCGGTTGTCCTTGATCAGCCGATACGGCTGCAGAACATAGGACCGGATTTGGCTGCCAAAGGAAATGTCCAGTTTGGACTCATCCAAACGGTCGGTTTCGTCCCGGCGCTTCTGCATCTCGAGATCGTACAATTTCGAGCGCAACATCTTCATCGCCATCTCGCGGTTCTTGTGCTGGCTCCTGCCCATTTGGCAGGCAACGACGACGCCGGTGGGAAGGTGCGTTAGTCTGACTGCGGTTTCCACTTTATTGACGTTCTGGCCGCCCTTGCCACCAGAACGAAAGGTATCAAGCTTGATGTCCTCGGGCCGGATATTCACCTCAATCCGATCGTCCACTTCCGGAATCACGAACACCGATGCAAAGGACGTGTGCCGGCGCGCCGCCTGATCGAAAGGAGAAATACGCACCAGCCGGTGCACGCCGGTCTCACCGGTCAGTAGTCCGTAGGCATTCTCGCCGGTAAACTGAATCGTGGCATTCTTGATGCCCGCTTCTTCGCCCGGTGTTTCGTCGAGCACATCTGCGCCGAATCCACGCCTTTCCGCCCACCGCAAGTACATGCGCAACAAAATCGATGCCCAGTCCTGAGATTCCGTCCCGCCCGCGCCGGGCTTGATGGTCATGATGGCGTTGAGGTGGTCGTTCTCACCGGAGAGCAGGGTTTGCGTTTCGAGTTCACTTAAATAGGAATCGGCGACTGTTATTTCGCGGCTCAGGTCCTTCAACAACTCTTCTTTCTGTTGTGCGTTGGTCTCGCCCTTGGCGAGTTCAATGTAAGTTTCCAGGTCGCCAGACAAAGCAGCCAATTTTTCATCGGCGGCGATCGGCGCTTCCGCCCGCTTGCGCTGGCGCAGCACCTCCTGTGCTTCTTCCTGATTACTCCAGAAATTGGGGTCCGCGGCCCGCTCTTCGAGAGATTTCAGCCGCGCGCGATTTTGCGCGACGTCAAAGATAACTCCGCACGAGTTCGATGCGTTGCTTCAAACCTTCGTACTGATGCTGCAGGTCTTCCAGAATCATAGTGACGCAATCACCCGCACAAAGCCGCAGGTTTACTTTCCCTTTCGAAACGTTATACCCACAAGAATAACGGAAACCATCACGCACATCCAGGCAAACCAGTCGTTGAAGCGCGTGTACAGTGTCTTATCCGTGCGAAAATCGTACGGCAAATCGGCGGAATCTCGCACGTCCCGCGCGAGCACGCGTGTCACGTTGCCATAGGGGTCGACCGAGGCGGTAATCCCGCTATTGGTGTCCCGCACCAGCCACCGGCGGTTTTCAACGGCTCGGACCCGGGCCATGCGGAGGTGCTGTTCCGCCGCTTCGGAAGTCCCGAACCAACCGTCATTCGAGATGTTCACGAGCAGCTCTGCCCCGTCGTTGGCAAATGCGCGAATCTCGCCGGGATAGATGGCCTCATAACAGATAAACGTCGAGAAGGTGTTGCCGTTCGGAAACTTGCCTACGCTGCGCTCTTTGCCCTTGCGAAATCCACCCACTTCCTCAGAAACGCTCGCCACCACCTGGTGGATGAACGGGAATGGCTCATACTCGCCGAACGGGACCAAGTGAATTTTGTCATAGGAAAACAGGCGCTGTCCCGACGCGCTCAACATTGCCGCGCTATTGTAGGGATCAAACACGTTATGCCATGCCCCGTTGATAAATTCTGTCGCGGGTTTCCACTCAATCACTCCCACGATCACCGGATGTTGAAAATCCCTGGCCAGCTCGGAGATGAAAGGGGCAAAATTCGCATCCCGAAACGAAAACGGCGCTGGCGCTTCCGGCCAGATCAGCAGGTCGGGCTGCTGGCCATCGGGTGACGGTCGCAAGCTCTCGCGCTCCAGTTCCGCAAGGTCTGTTTTGTGCTCTGCGTACCAATCCCCTGCGTATTGCAGATTCTCCGGGAAATTGGGTTGCACGACGCGCGCCAGGTGACGGGCTTCTGCCTTGGGAACAAATCGCGGACCAATGCCCATGACCAGCAACAGCAGGACAATCGCCGAGCCAACGATCGCGCCCCTCTGCTTGTTTTCGGCAGGGGTACCGCAGTCACCCCACAACAGCAGCGCGTTGAAGGCCACGGCCAGGAAGGACAGCCCATAAACTCCGGTAATCGTCGTCAGTTGCACTAACGCTGGATTTTCCGCGGGCGCGTATCCCAACAGCGCCCAGGGAAAACTGATCTCCGGCAGATAGGCCCGGAAGACTTCCGTCGAAACCCAAAGAAATGGCGCCCCCGTCAGCGCCAGCGCATAACTTCGCAAAGACAGGCGCTCGACCACCCAAGCGAAGAGACCGATTGCCGCCCCCCAAATGACCGCGATGACAATCAGCACTCCCCAGCCCGCGGCAGTAGACATCCCTCCATGTACGGAAAGTGTCTCAGCGATCCAAGGCACACAGGTGAGCACAAAAACCAGGCCATGGAGGAACCCGCAAAAAAACGCGACCGGCGCACGGGCCCCAAGAATGCTCGACAACAGAAGTGCCATGCAAAACCAGGCGTACAAGCTCAGAAAAGAACCGTGGAAAGAACGGGAGAGGATGGCCCCGCTCAGTGCCGCGAGAAGGAATCGGACAATCGCCGGAGTTGTTTCGAGGCGGTGAGGCCTCAGATAGGTGTACCAGGTCCGGAACAACATCAGTGCTTTACGTAGAACGCGTTAAAGCCTTCGCCTTCTAGGCCTTTTTTTGCGGCATCCGCGGTCTTCTGATCCTTAAACGGACCTACTTGCACGCGGTAATATTTGTCTTTCACGGGAGGCTGCATAAAGGCCGCGAAATGTTTCTTCTGCAACCCACTGACGATGGCGAGCGCATCATCCTGTTTCAGCAAGGCGGCAACTTGCAGCGTGTAGGCGCCACTCGGAATCAGCGGCGTGCTGGCAGTGCTTTTGCTTGTCGTTAGTACCCTTGCGGAGATCTGTTTTGTCGGTGCTTTGAGAGTTGTAGGCGTCGCATTGGCGGGCGCAACGGCCACGGACGTATTTCGTTCCTCTAGCTGCGGCTTGACATTCTCGTTGTGACTCAATTGCCAAATCTCACTCGAAGAGGAGGAAGAAGGATCGGAGTCGCTCGCGGGCGGTTCGACTTGTTCTTCGCGCGATTTTTTCGGATTGGTTACGCTCTTCGCCGGTGGCTCGGTGGCAAAATTGGCGGCAGGGTTCTGACTCGCGATGACCGGGCCATACTGGTTCCTACCCATCACATATCCCAACGTAAAAAATACGCCGGAAAACAGCAGCATCAGCAGGAATAGGCCGATCACGTGCTTGCTTTCGAGCACACGATCACCGGTACCGCGTTTTCCCCCAGAAGCCATGCTTATTTTGTCGACCCCCCGATCGACTTCACCCAACTATTAATAATATCGATTGGCAGCGGGAAAACAATCGTTGTGTTCTTTTCGACACCTATCTCAGTCAGAGTCTGTAGATACCGGAGTTGGATGGCGGAGGATTCGGTCTCCAGTACCTTGGCCGCGTCCGCAAGTTTTTGTGAGGCTTCGAATTCACCCTGAGCGTGAATCACTTTGGCGCGGCGCTCGCGTTCGGCTTCGGCCTGCTTTGCGATGGCACGCTGCATCTGTTCGGGAATGTCTACCTGTTTGACTTCCACTTTGCTTACCTTAATTCCCCACGGCTCGGTGTCCTGATCCAAAATAATCTGTAGTTTCGCGTTCACCTTGTCGCGCTGCGACAGGATTTCGTCCAGTTCGAACTGCCCGACCACGCTGCGCAACGTTGTCTGGGCCAGCTGGGAGGTCGCGTACTGGTAGTTTTGCACCTGGGACAGCGCCAGGTTGGCGTCCACAACGCGGAAATAGCACACCGCGTTCACCTTCACGGAAACATTGTCTCGCGTGATGATGTCCTGCGGCGGCACATCCAGCGTTTCCAGCCGCATGTTGATGCGGTACAGGGTCTCAATTGGCCAGAAAACCAGCCGCAATCCTGCGCCCTTTGCGACCGGCAACAACCGCCCCAGGCGAAGCACTACGCCTCGCTCCCATTCCTTGATGATGTTTATCGAATTCCACAACCAAAGCAGTACAAACACAACCAAAATCAGTACTACGATGCTGCCGGCTTCTAACATCTCTTTCCTCCTCTGATTGCAACGGTCTCACTTGCCAATACTTGTTCCGGGTGTGACCGCCTCCACTTCGAGTTTCAGCCCTTCGGCCCGGAGTATGCGAACTTTTTCGCCTATGGGAATATCCGCTTTCGCCGTAGCTCTCCACAATTCGCCGTGAACACGAATCATCCCTTCGCTGCCGCTGGGTACGGCGATGGTCACGACTCCTTCTTCGCCCAGCAACTCTTCCTTGCCTGTGGCTGTTTTCCATTTGCGCGATTTCAGCACCAGCCGCATCAGGAAAAAAGTCAGGAAGGCGAACGGTAGCGTCGCCGCAAGGGCTACGCCAAAGCTCACCCCTCCCGGTGTCAACGGGGACCGAATCAGAAACATCGCCCCTAGGAGCATCGAAATGATGCCGCCCACCATCAACACGCCGTGACTTGTGAATTTTGCTTCCAGGACAAACAGCGCCAGCGCCAGGGCGATCAGAAGTACCCCCACCAGATTCACCGGTAGTATCTGCATCGCGTACAACGCCAGCAACATACATATACCGCCCACCACTCCCGGAGCGATCACGCCCGGGTGGGTGAACTCTGTGTACAGCCCCAAGGCGCCAACCAGCAGCAGCAGGAAGAACATATCCGGCTCAACGATTCTGGCCAGAAATCTCTGCCTCGCCGAGAGCGAGAAGTCGGCGAGGTAGTAGTTGGCGAGAGACAGCGTCTCCTTTTTCCCGTTAAATCGTGTAATCTCCCGTCCGTTCAATGCCCGCAGCAACTCGTCCTTGTCGTTCACCACCAGATCGATCATGTGCCCTTCGAGCGCTTCTTGCTCAGTGAATGCGCGCGCGTCAGTAATCGCTGTCTCGGCAAGCTTCGGATTTCTCGCACGCTTTTCCGAAAAGCTCCGCAAAAAAGCCGTCGCATCGTTGTTGATTTTCTTGCGCAATACATCGTCAATCGGCATGGTGAACCAGCCTGGTAGCAGAATCGGTGTGGCCGCTCCTGCGCGAGTCCCCGGCGCCATCGCCGCGATGTCGGCGGAAAGCAAAATCAGGAATCCGGCGGATGCCCCTCGCGCCCCCGTGGGGCTCACATAGACGGCCACGGGGACCGGAGAATCCAGTATATGGTGGATGATGTCAGTCATCGAATCACTCAATCCGCCCGGCGTATCCATGGTGATCAGCACCAATGACGCATGTCGTTTTGCTGCATCCTCGAGACCCTCGTCGAGGTAGGTGGCCAGAATGGGTTCAACCTCCCCATTCAGTCTTAATTCCTCCACCAGCGGTGCAACCGCGCGGTCATCCGCTTCCCCTCTGACCGCGAGCTTGCTCAGCAACAACATGACACTGACCAGCAACAAGACTCCAAAACAGAAATTCTTTCTCCGCAGAATTCCACGAGCGTTCATTTTCCACCCCCCGTGGGTTTGCTTTTTTCCAGATGCTCCAGCAATTCCTTGGCTTCCGGATAATTTGGTGCCAGCTTGATCGCCTTATCTACCTCTGCGCGCGCCTGGTCGTACTTCTTCTGTTCCAGGTACACGCGCGCCAGCATGGTGCGCACCGCTGCGGAATCTCTCTCAGCCAGTGAAAGCTGCAGTTCGTGCGCGGCCTCGTCCAGCTTGCCCCGCCGGCGGTAGACCTCCGCCAGTTCCCGGTGGGCACTGGCGTTATTCGGCTCCTCCACCAGCGCGGCGCGAAATTCTTGCTCCGCGGCGTCCAGTCGCCCGGCCCGAAACTCCTGCCGGCCTCTTCGTAAGTGCCCGACCGCCCCATTGGCAGGAATTACGGTTTCGACGGCAACGCCTTGTGACAACTGCGGACCTTCGAGTTCGAGGCGCAGCGAGGCTATATCCAGCTCCCTTTTCACTCGCTGATACTTGGTAAGCGAGTCCTGCTTCTTCACGTCTATCTTCAGCAGCGGAAGTCCCTTTTCACCGAAGGCCTCTTCGGCAACCATTTTCTGTGAGGATACTTCACTCTTTTTGCCCAGCTTGTCCAGTGTGAAAATCAGGAACGCCAGGTCCTCGGGATTATCAGGCTCTCGTTCAACTGCCTCCCTGAAATGTGTCTCCGCCGTCGCCAGATCTTTTTGCTGCAGGGCCAGCAAGCCCAGGTTAAAGGGATAGTCATCCTCATCCGGGTCGATGTCGCGTGCCCGGCCAAGCGCTGTAAGCGCCGGAGGGAAGTTTTCCTGGCGTGCCTGAGCAAGCGCCAGGTTGTTCAGGATTTCTGGCAGGTCCGCTCCCGTAAGCAGATTTCGGTGCATATCCGCCTCGAGCACGTTGAACACTTCCTCCGCCTTATCCGGCTGCCCCAAACGCAGCCGGCATACCCCGGTGGCGAAGATGGCCTCCACGCGTCGCGCATGCGTTGCCGGGACCTTCGCAAACCACGGTATCGCTGCCGTGCAATCATTCCGCTGGAAGTACACTTCACCGATCGCAAATGCCGGCTCCGGCCAGTCGGGTTCGAGCCGCGCGGCCTCCTTAAGATCGCGCAACCGGGGTTCATCGTCGTTGACCAACAGGCCTCGAATGTACTGCTCGAATGCCGCGAGGCTCAGTGGTTGCTGCCGCCTGGAGAATTCAGAGAGGTTCAGGGGGTAAGCGTGGTCACAGTTGCGGAGCAGTTTCCAGATCAGGCTGGCGTGGAGGTCCATGAGCGAAGCCAGCGGGCCACTTTCACTGACTTCCGGAAGCAGCGCCACGGGCCTCACACGCAGCATTCGCGCATTCACAGTGATGGCTCGTCCATCCGAGGTGAAGTTGCCAAACACCACATAATCGGCATCCATCTCCTCTGCGATGTGCAGCATCGTGGCACGGCTCAGCTTCGCCCCGGAGGGCAGCCCGTAGCGGTCCATTTCGTCGAGGCGCCCTTCGTGGGAATAGACCTGCTGCCCCGCTGCCGACAGGCGCTGGATGCTCAGTTCCTCCAATCCTTCTCCAATCCAATCCAGCCGAGGGCTCGCACCTCCATTTTCAAAAGGAAAAACAAGAAAAATACCTTCTTGGGGAAGCGCGGGGCGGGAGGCGTCGGCGGAACCACCAGCTGGCTGGCCGATGAGTGGCCTCGTCCCAGCCAGAAAACAAATGCACAACAGGAACCACGCAAAACTTCGCGTACGCAGGGGGCGCACTCTCATTCTGCGCCCATTGTAGCAGAGCGAAGCCCTCCGGCTCTCCCGATTAGCTTTCGATAAGCGTCTGCACAAGCAAAGGGCTCAGCGCACTTGCGGGGTCGTCCTTTACGGCTGTTGCGCGCCGACCGCGCTTTTTTCCAACAGCAACTCCTGGACCGCCGGGTCCTTGAGAACCAGCGCGAACGAAGGATCGGATCTCACCGAGTTGATCTCTTGATAGCCGTCATCCTTGGCTTTCTTGAGGTAAATGACGCACCGCTCGACATTGCCTGACTCCGCGAAAGACTTGGCCAGCAGGAAGTAGAAGCGTGCCCGATCCGTGGCGATCGAGCGGTCCTGAATGACCGTACCCGCTCTCGACCGTGCCACCTCGAAAGCATCTGGATCAAGCTGCAGCGCCCTGCGGAACGTCGCAATCGACTCCTGGTAATTTTTCTCTCCAAAATAGGCATAGCCGAGATTCAGGTAAAACGTCGCAAAATTATCGTTCAATGCGATGGCCTTCTTGTAGGCCCGGATCGCTTTGGGATACTTCTGGCGTTCGTAAAAAATCGTCCCGGCGTTGTTTTGTGCATCGGCGTATCGGGAATCGAGCTTGGCCGATCTTTGGTAGCATCTTAGCGCGTTCTCAAGGTCACCCTGGTGGTGCAGGCTGATGCCCAACTCATTCCAATAAATCGCGTTCTTCGGCTGTTCCACCGTTAGCTTGTGAAACACGTCCTGAGCCTCCCGATATTGCTTCCGGACCAGGTACAGCCGTCCCATGTCCTCGTCGGGGAGTTTTGCGGGCTCACCGGACGCAGTTCCAGGCGGAGGAAGTTGGCCTTGCGGATTATCGACGTTGGTCTGGGCGCAAACGGGGAGCAGCATGCAGACGAGGAGGAAGGAACCAGCCGGAATCGCCAAGTAATGCCTTATCATGGCGAATCTCCTTTGTCCCGAACGGGTTTGTCGGG
The DNA here is from genome assembly GCA_963842585.1 of Candidatus Acidiferrales bacterium. Classification (GTDB taxonomy): domain Bacteria; phylum Acidobacteriota; class Terriglobia; order Acidiferrales; family UBA7541; genus Acidiferrum. Next base: position 656,968 of record CAWJHG010000001.1, on the reverse strand, counting down.
CTCTTTCTTCTTCTTGTCCCCAAAGATACCAAAAATCTTCTGCAAAGGCCCCTTTTTCTTTTCCCCCGCCTTGGCCGGAGCGCCCTCCCCGGAAGGGACCCCTCCTTGCGCCTGTTTGCCATCCGGCGGGGCCTCCGCCCCAGTGGCGTCTCCCCCGGGTTGTGCCGGTTTCTGTGAACCACCGCCGAAGATATGCGAGAGAAACGATCCGGCCGCAGTCGCCGGACCGTGCCCGCCGTGCAATTGGCACAATTGCGTCGGTTGCGACCCATCCACATATACCTCCTCCCGCGTCACAGGACACGACGGCGTGGCCACCTCGAGAGTGTCGGAATCGATCAGAACCGTGTCTACCCCCTCTGGTTTCTCGAACGCCTTGACGTCTCGGTAGCCCGGCAGTGCGGTTGCCTTGATCATAAAATCAGCCCAAATCGGCGCCGCCGTGGTACCGCCCGCCAAGCCCAAGTCGTGATTGTCGTCAAATCCGATCCAGATGACACAAACCAGGTTGTTTGTGAATCCCGCAAACCAACCATCTCGGGAAGTGCCCGTCTTTCCCGCCGCGGGCAGCGTGAATCCCTTCGCCCGCACCGTGGCCCCCGTGCCCTTGTTGATTACGTCGACGAGGATGCTGTCGACCAGATAGGCCACCCGGGGATCCAAAACCATCTTGTTCACCGGCGTGCTCTTCTCCAGGGAATCCCCGGCCGCGCTCGAGACACTTTTCACATACATTGGATCGGCGCGAGTACCCATGGTGGCAAACGCCGTGTACGCACCAGCCACTTCCACAGGCGTCAGTTCATAGGCCCCCAGCGCCACCGCCGGTGTCGGTTTGATGTTCGGGGTCAATCCCATCTGCCGTGCCAGCTGCACCACCCGCCCATAGCCGACCATTTCCGCCACCTTCACCGTGGCCACGTTCAATGAGTTGGTCAATGCCTGACGCACGGTCACTTTGCCCATGAACCTCTCACCATAGTTGTTGGGCGTGTATTCCTGGCCATCGAACTCAAACACCGTCGGCTCGTCATCGACGGTGGTGGCCGGTGTAACGAGAGGTTGCGCTCCATCGACAGCGTTATTGAACGCCGCTGCATACACAAACGGTTTGAATACGGATCCGGGTTGACGATGCGCGAGCGCGTGATTCAACTGGCTCTGTCCGTAATCTCTGCCCCCGATCAGCGCCTTGATTTCACCCGTCCGCGGATCGAGCGCCACCAGTGCTGCCTGCACCTGCGGAACAGGTTCATCATTTCCCTTCTTCGCGTTCGCCTTTCGGGTCTTTTCGTATTTCTTGGCCAGCAGCGCATCTACGTTTTTCATGCCATTTTCAATCGCCACCGCCGCCGCGCGCTGCAACTGCGGATCAAGTGTGGTGTATACCCTGAAGTTCGAACTCACCAACTCCTGTTCGGAATACTTTTCGAGCAGGTGGTCCTTCACCATATCCACGAAGTAGGGCGCTTCATTTCCGGTCACGGACGCCCGTGCCAGCTTCAACGGCACGCGCTTGGCATCCTGCACATCCGCTTCCGTCACGTACTGGTTCTCCACCATCTGCGTCAGCACCCGGTCGCGGGCCTGCACTGCTCGTTCAGGGTGCCGGTCAGCAACCGAGTAGTAGTTCGGTGCGCGAATCAGCCCGGAAAGAAAAGCGCATTCCGGAAGCGTCAGCTGTCGCAGATCCACTCCGAAATACGCCACGCTTGCTTCGGCGAATCCACGGATTCCGAAACTGCCGCGGTTGCCAAGGTACACTTCATTGGCATACATCTCGAAGATCCGTTGTTTACTGAAGCGCTGCTCGAGTTCGAACGACAGCATGGCCTCGGCGAGCTTCCTTTTCCAGGTTCGGTCTGTTGAAAGGAAATAGGTGCGGGCCACCTGCATGGTGATAGTGCTGGCTCCCTGCATATGCTGGCTGTGCCGGATGTCCGCCCAGGCGGCTCCAAAGATCCGGATAAAGTCGAATCCCGGGTGCTCAAAGAATCGCTTGTCTTCTGCAGAGAGGATCGCCTGGACCAGCATCGGGGGCAGGTCTTCGTACCTCACCGGGCGCCGCTTTTCTCGTGCACTGTCGAACAGGTTGGTGATCAACTCCGGCTCGATCTCCGCTGTACCGAGATCTGGCCCCCCCGTCAGCGGCCGAATTGATTTGATCACCTTGCCATTGAACTGTACCGACAGGGCGTTGCCGCCTCCGAAGTAGGAAAGCTTCGATGGCTTGATTTCGGCGACGTTCCCCTGGATGCTGTATTCTCCGAGGGAATTTTCATCCGCCTCCGGCCGGTAGCCCACCTTCTGCAAGTAGGTCACCAGATCGTCCAAACCCCACGCCTGCCCGTCTGTGATGCGCGCCGGCGAAGAGAATATTTGGGTTGTGTTTTGAAGGACATGACCGGATAACCGCGCATCGATCATGCGTGAGTACTTTACGTAATAAAACGTAAAGAGTCCGGCGAACAGCAGGAAGCACAGCGCTACAAATCCGAGCAGGCCCAGCCCAAAAGTAGAGGTCCAGAATCCCTTTTGAAGACGCAATCGCAATGCAGTTCCCCCAGAGCTGGCACTTTCTATTGTCGCGCACTATGGAAGCGGAACAAAGCCGGTGTTGGCTTGCTAAGGGCGAGATCGACGGCGCGATCGGTTTCGCATCGAGCGGCTATTTCATGAAGTCCCTGCCCTCGCTCGAGGGGGTAAAATTCAGGTCCGTCTTGTACACCAGCAGATCCACCGGCACCGTATAGCTCACGCTGATCGCCACGCCGTGATTGGTGTTCTCTACTTTTATATCGTCGCGTTTGGCGGGGATATCCAGGTCCTGAATGGTGTGAAAAATAATGTCTTTAACCTGGTCTTCCGTGTAATGGTTGACGATCGCGAATCGTGCCTGTTCACTCATCTTGTCTTTCAATTGGTACTCTGCCACATACGCCGGCACCAGCTTGATGGCGACAAATACCCCGGCAATCAGGATCACCAGGTAAACTAGCGCCTTCAAGTTGCCTTCGCCTCGCTCGGCCCTGTGCGAAAATCGCGATTTCCGGTTCACAAAATCCCGCCTCATGGCCAATCCGGTCATCGGAATGGCAGGCCATTGCCAATAGCCTTATGAATTTACGCTAGCACCGCGAGTACACTCTGTCGAGGGAACGTGAACTGGTTTGTTCTTCCAGGGTAACGTCCTGGTTCTGGTACAGCCCTCAGCCCCCTGTGGGGCCTTCCTCAGTACGCGCGGGCGAAGATGGCCCGCTCCCTGGCGGGTTTTCCGCACTGCACGCAAGTTCCGGTTCCGCCTCCTCCGCCGTTGCCGAGCACCTCGGCCTGATCGGTCGGGATGCACCGCATCGTTGCGCGCGCCTCCTCCTTGATCTTTTCTTCACACTCCGCTCCGCCGCACCAGTGCGCGTAGGCAAAGCCGCTTTCCACCACTTTCTTCAACTCCTCATAGGTTTTCGTCTCTCGGGTGTTGGCTCTCCGGAACGCCAGGGCCTTATCGAACATGGCCTTCTGCACATCGGTCAGCAACGTTTCGATGGTCACCGCCAGATCCGCGAGCGGCGCGCTGACTTTTCCTTCCTTGCCAGGCTTGTCCCGTCTCGCCAGCATGGCCGCCTGCTTCGCCACATCCTTTGGTCCCAGCTCTACGCGCACCGGCACACCCCGCATCTCCCAATCGTTGAACTTCCAGCCGGGACTGAATCCCTCGCGTTCGTCCAGAGTCACCCGTAAGTTCGCCTTCACCAATTGCGTTTTCAATTCCTTGGCAGTGGAGAGGACGCTGGCCTTCTCCTCTTCGGTCTTGTAGATCGGCACTATAACCACTTGGATTGGCGCCAGTCTTGGCGGCATCACCAACCCCTGGTCATCGCCATGCACCATGATGATCGCCCCGATGAACCGCGTTGAGAGTCCCCAAGACGTCGTCCAGCAGAACTGTTGCACCCCGGTCTGATCGAGGTACTTCACATCAAACGCCTGTGCAAAGTTCTGTCCCAGGAAATGCGAGGTCCCGGCCTGCAGCGCTTTCCCATCACCCATCATGGCTTCAATCGAATACGTAATGTCCGCGCCGGCGAACTTTTCCGCGTCAGACTTCGCGCCCGGTATCACCGGTATCGCCGCTTCATTCACCGCAAAGTCGGTGTACACATCCAGCATCTGTTTGGTCTCTTCCACAGCTTCCTCGCGCGTGGCATGCGCCGTATGGCCCTCTTGCCAGTAAAACTCGAGTGTGCGCAGGAATAGCTTGGTACGCAGTTCCCATCTCACCACGCTGTTCCACTGGTTCATGAGAACCGGCAGATCGCGGTAAGACTGAATCCACTTCGCCCACATGTGTCCGATAATCGTCTCTGAAGTCGGCCGCACGATCAGCGGCTCGGCAAGCTCTTCCCCTCCCCCAATCGTCACTACCGCCAGCTCCGGAGAAAATCCCTCAACATGGTGCTTCTCTTTTTCGATGAAACTTTTTGGGATCAGCAGCGGAAAAGCCACATTCTGGTGTCCGGTCGCCTTAAATCGGCGGTCCAGCGCCCCTTGGATGTTCTCCCACAGAGCCCATCCGTACGGCCGCACAACCATGCAACCCCGCACCGGCGCGTAGTCCGCCAGTTGGGCTTTCAAGACCAGTTGGTTGTACCATTCTGAAAAATCTTCTTTGCGTGTTGGTAGCTTCTCGTCAGCCATGCGTTTCCTTGTCCGTTTCCTCAACCGTAGCTAAGCACTCGAGCGTAGCGGACACCATCTCCCACTGTCAACGCGACCGCATGCTTCTCTAGCGGCCCGAACCGTGATTCGAGGGTCGATTTGCGGGCCGACCTGCGGGCAAAATTCGCGGCGTTAGAAGCGGCCCCGGGTCAGATCCATTTCCTTGAAATCAAAATCGTCGCATTCCTGACAGACCGGCTCCGCGCCGAGCGCCCACCCTAGATGGAACTTCCCAGAAACCACTCCCAATCCTTTTCTTTCGAGCTCGTCCTAATCACCAGTTCAGGCTCCCGCATGGCCACCCGGCTGTAGGGTGCGACTGAGTGCGTCAGCCACACATTTCCACCAATAATACTGTGATGCCCGATCCGGGTGTCCCCGCCGATGATCGACGCGCCGGCATAGATGGTCACATGATCCTCAATGTCCGGGTGCCTCTTGTTGGCCAATCCCCGCACCAACTCCCCCCCGGAATCGCGCCGGCTGGTGGGGTTGAAGGCGCCGAGAGTGACCCCGTGATACAGCGTAACGTGCTTCCCGATCGTCGCCGTCTCTCCGATCACCACTCCCGTTCCGTGATCGATAAAAAACGATTCGTCGATCCTCGCGCCGGGGTGAATATCAATCCCCGTCCGGCTGTGGGCGATCTCCGTCATCATGCGCGGCAAATAGGGCACCTTCAACTGGTACAGTTCATGGGCCAGCCGCTGCACCGTGATTGCTTCGACGCCTGGATAGCTCAGTAGAATCTCTTCATAGCCGCTGGCCGCCGGGTCGTTCTGCAAAGCGGCCCGCAAATCCGACGCCAGAAGTTCTGCCAATCTCGGCAGTTTCTCACGCAAAGCCTGCACCAGTTCCGTGGCAATCTGTGAAAGATTTGCAGGCGCAACCTTTCCGCAGCAACTGAAGTCAAAGCGCATGGCATAGACGATCTGCTCCGCCAGCTGTAATTCCAGTTGTGCCAATAAACCCAGAGCTTCTGCGTTCTGCACTTCTTCCTTGGCGTAGTACAGGGGAAATAGCGCGTCGACATACAACCTGCAAAGCACCGCAATCTCTTCCTTCGATGGCAGCCGGTATTTCCACGCGCTGGCATCCACCAGACGCGATTCCAGTGCTAGACGAAACTCTCGTGCCAGTGTATGCAGATCGTTATTCGGCGTGGTCATAACGGTTCACAATTCTTCTGACTTGAAAACCCTCTCCAAACAAAACGGGTCATCCCCTTGTTGAGACGGCAAGGTGCGGGATCGACGTGCCGGGACAGGGACGGAACGTGCCCCTGTCCCACAGCGCATCTCTACAGAGCCTACGGCGGCCTACCCGATTCCCTCAAACAGAATCGTCGAGAGATACCGTTCTCCGCTGTCCGGCAACACGGTGACGATGGTCTTCCCTGCGAACTCCGGCAACTTCGCTAGCCTTACGGCCACCGCCGCCGCGGCACCACAGGAAATTCCGCTGAGGATCCCTTCCTCGCGGGCCAGTCGCCGTGCCATTTCGACGGCCTCCTCGTTGGTCACCTGCTCCACCCGATCGATTACGCTCAAGTCCAAGTTTTTCGGTACAAACCCCGCCCCGATTCCTTGAATCTTGTGCGGCCCGGGCACAGGAGCCTGCCCGGCGCGTGTTTGTGAGATCACCGGACTGACGTTCGGTTCCACCGCGACGGAAACGATCTTCTTCCCTTTGGTATTCTTGATGTAACGAGAGACTCCGGTTATTGTTCCCCCGGTGCCCACGCCACCGACGAACACGTCCACCGCGCCGTCCGTGTCGTTCCAGATTTCGGGCCCGGTCGTTTTTTCATGGATTTCGGGGTTTGCAGGGTTGTCAAATTGTTGTGGCAGGAAATAGTGCTGCTTGTCTGATTCGTAGATTTCCGTCGCCTTTTTGATGGCCCCCTTCATGCCTTCCGGCCCCGGGGTTAATATCAGCTTTGCTCCGAATGCCGCAAGTACCCGCCTTCGTTCGAGGGACATGGTTTCCGGCATCGTCAACGTAATGGCGTATCCACGCGCCGCCGCCACATAAGCCAAGGCAATTCCCGTGTTGCCGCTGGTCGGTTCCACGATTTCGATTCCCGGCTTCAGGACTCCGCGCTTCTCCCCATCCCAGATCATCGCAGCCCCGATACGACACTTCACCGAGTACGCTGGATTTCTCCCCTCGATCTTCGCGAGGACCGTTGCTTTCGCACCGTCGGTCACCCGGTTCAGTTTGATCAGAGGGGTTTTCCCAATGCTTAACGAATTGTCCGCGTATATGTTCGACATAAATCATCCTCGAGTCGTATGAATTTGCTGTGTCGGGACAGCACCCCAAGTATAGGACGCCTTTGCAAAAATGATGTGGCCAGCTGCATCTAAAACTTAAATTCGAAGTATTCGTTTTCCTTATTCACGCTTCGGCGCCGATTGCGGTTCCCGGCACACTCCGTTAGAATCCCCCTCTAGGCACGTGCCGCATTTCTTTCACAAGCCGCAAGTTATGTTCTTGCTCCACGGCTTAGGAGGCTGCGGGATCGCTTTGCTGCCGCCGACGGTTCTGTAGCGGCCGCCTTCCGAGGTGGGCATCTCGGGACTCGAGTCTGAACGGAGCTGCCCGCTATCCCGGAAGAGTCAGGAGAAATAATGACCACCCAAGCGAATGAACAAATGAAGCGGCCCCTGGACGCGGTCGACCCGGAGATTGAAGCACTGCTTGGCGAGGAAGCCAGGCGCCAGGCCACCGGCCTCGAGTTGATCCCCTCTGAGAACCTGGTCTCCGAAGCGGTGCTCGAAGCAATGGGTTCTATTTTCACGAACAAATACGCCGAAGGTTACCCGGGTAAACGCTACTACGGCGGTTGTGAGTTCGCCGACAAGGTCGAGCAGTTGGCCATCGATCGCGCCAAGGAACTCTTTGGAGCCGAACACGCCAATGTGCAGGCCCACTCTGGTACTTCGGCGAACGTCGCCGTTTACATGTCCATGCTGCAGCCCGGGGATACCGTCCTCGGCCTGGCTCTGGCTCATGGCGGCCACCTCACCCATGGTCACCCTTTGAATTTCTCTGGCCGCATGTACAAATTCATTGAGTACCACGTCCGCCGCGATACCGAGCAGATCGATTACAGCGAGCTCGAGGAGCTCGCCCACCAGCACAAACCTAAGATGATCGTTGCTGGCGCCAGCGCCTACGCGCGGATCATCGATTTTGAACGCATCGGAAAAATCGCCAAGTCGGTCGACGCCATTTTTTTCGTCGACATGGCCCACATCGCTGGTTTGGTCGCGGCAGGTGTGCATCCCTCTCCGATCCCGCATGCGGATGTCGTTTCAACCACAACGCACAAGACTCTCCGCGGCCCTCGCGGCGGATTGGTTCTGTGCCGCGCTGCTTATGCCAAGGAGCTGGACCGCCTCACTTTCCCCGGCACACAAGGGGGACCGCTCGTTCACACCATCGCCGCCAAGGCCGTGTGCCTGAAGGAAGCCATGGAACCTTCCTTCAAGGAGTACCAGCAGCGGGTTGCTCGGAATGCCAAAGCCATGGCCGCAGCCGTCGCCAACAAGGGTTTCCGCATTGTGACCGGGGGCACCGACAATCACCTCTTTCTGATCGAAGTCCATTCACGTGCCATTACCGGTGCTGAAGCGGAAAAAGCTCTCGATCGCGCCGGCATCACCGTCAACAAGAACTCCATCCCCTTCGATCCTCTCCCGCCCATGAAAGCGGGCGGAATTCGACTCGGCAGCCCGTCCGTGACCACCCGCGGCATGCAGGAAGCGGAGATGCAAATGATCGGCGATTGGGTCGCCGAGATTCTCCTGCACGTCGGAGATGCTGCCGTCGAACAAAGGGTGCGTCAGCAAGTCGCGAATCTGGCCGCGCGTTTCCCTATTTATGAATCGCGCCTGCGGCCAGAAGCTGCCCATGCGCGGGTCTAGTTCAACACTTTTTCCCGGATCCCCTCGACAAAGGTTGTAAACTGTCTTGCGCACAGGGCTCCCCGACCTCTGCGGGGACCAGCAAACCATGAGCGCCAAAAAGCAGAAACTGCAGGATGTCGTTCAAGCCACAGCCGACTTTGAAAAATGGGCGGCTCGGCACGTCAATCTCATTCGCTCCGATGTCCAGCTGAAACATCGCAACATGGCCTTGGCGGCCTTCCCCTTCTTCCGGGCCACTTTCTATCGCTGGGCTCAGTGGTGGCCGGTACTTTGTCCGGAACTGGCAGCGGCCCCGAGCGTTCTCGCCGTCGGTGACCTGCATGTTGAAAATTTTGGCACCTGGCGCGATTTTGAAGGCCGCCTCATCTGGGGTGTTAACGATTTTGACGAAGCGTGGCCCGCCGCCTACACTGCCGATTTGGTGCGCTTGATCACCAGCGCCTATCTCGGTATTGACGCAGGGCACCTTGCCATAACACGCAAAAAAGCCTGCGCGGCCATCGAAGAGGGCTACCGTGACTCCATCTCCAAAGGCGGAGCCCCTTTCATTCTCGCCGAACATCACAGATGGCTGCGCCTGCTTGCTTTAAACAAGCTGCGCGATCCCGTCCTGTTCTGGAAGAAATTATTGGCATGCCCGAAATACAAAGCCGAGTTGCCGAAGGATGTCTGGAAGCTGGTGCGCAGCTCCATGCCCCTCCGCACCCTCAACTATGAACTGCGCTCGCGCATTGCCGGCCTCGGGAGCCTGGGTCATCCGCGAGTGCTTGCTCTCGCCACCTGGGATGGGGCCCACATTGTGCGCGAAGCCAAGCAACTTACCCCTTCGGCCTGGATATGGGCGCGGCATCTCAAATCCTCGCAAGTATTGAGCCGGAAACTGATCGAGTGCGCCGTGCGCATCCGGGATCCCCACGTCCATTTTGCAACCCATTGGATTGTTCGTCGCTTGGCTCCGGACTGCTGCCACATCGAAATTCAATCTCTTTCCGGGGAACGCGACGAGGAAAAGCTGGCCTACTGCATGGGTTGGGAGACCGCCAATATTCACCTCGGCAGTCACCAAGGGATTCCGGCGGTCAAACGTGACCTTGCCCGCCGCAAAGGGCGATGGCTCCACAAGGCCGCCAAGGCCATGCAAAGAGTCACTCTGGCCGACTGGAAATTCTGGCGCCACAACTGGGATCAAAGCCACGACTAGCCTGCATCTTCGTTATCCAAAAAATGCCTAGAACGAATAGACCTTGGACGAAGACTGTCCCTCCGGTCAGTAGATTCCCCGCTCATTAGCCCGTACTTTAACTTTGACCGAGAAATGCTGACTCCGGCGACAATTCCGCCTGTTTCCTGCTTCTGCGCTGTCTCCTGTTCTCGCTTTGCGCCGGAGTTTGTGGGAGTGAGCCGCTTCCCGGTGGAGTCCTCCAGTTTCAACGAGGTGGAATGATGATGGATACCGAAGCTTTCCGCGAGTTCAAGACCGGCCTCACCTTCTTGCGTGACAATTATTCCAACCGCGCTCTGGAACACATCAAGCGCGCCGCGGAACTGGAAAAGAACAATCCCTACTACATGTCTTACCTCGGCGTGGCTCTTGCCCGCACGCAACAGAAATGGGCTGACGCCGAGCGCCTCTGCGATTCCGCTGTCCGTATGAAGCGCAATCAGGCCCAGCTGTACCTGAACCTCGCGGAGGTCTACATGGCCGCAGGTCGCAAGGACGACGCCCGCGAAGCTCTCATTTCCGGGATGAAATACGCTCGCCGTGATATTCGACTGAACATCGCCATGGCCAAGCTGACCCCTCGGCGTCCGCCGGTCTTCACATTTCTCGAGCGCAAGCATCCGCTCAACCGCCACTTCGGCATGTTGCGCCACCGTACACTCCAGGCCTTCGGCCGGAGCTGAACACCCTGGACTTTCTCCAACCCCCCAAATGCAAGAAGGGCGGGTGGCTTCCGGCCATCCGCCCTTTTTGTTTTCTGAAATTCCTTGCTGCGATGCTCGCTGTTTACTTTCGCTGGTGCGCGTGCCCCATTCCGTAGGCACCCTGGAATCCCATTTCCATCAGGATCTTAAATCCGATCCCGAACAATCCGTTCGGCAGCGGATCGCGCCGCACCACTTCAGCCAAATATTCGCGGGTCATTGCCGCCGGCTCCTTCGAATACGGCATCGAGACGAACAGCCTCATTCCAACTTCGTATGCAGGTTCACTCGACTGGAAGTAAACTCCAGTCCTTGAAACACTTTGCGACCCCCGAATATCTTCAAACGGGTCCCGCTCCGGATCCGAAGGTCGAAGCCGCATCAGTTGGTTAATTTTGCATCGCCGGCTCGACCGCCGCTCCGTTTGCGTGGAGCGTGCCGCCGTTCCACCGCGGGTTGAATCTGTTTTGGACATCAATTCGAGGGGGGATCCCATTGCCTTTCACCTTTCCAAAACACACTATCTCTTGCTTTGGAAAGGATAGATGCCTGTGTAGGTTAAACCTATAGTTAAGCCGTACTCACCAAGAAGTAGGCCGTCTCAAAAGCATGTTAGTACGAAAGTACCAGCTCCGCAATTCCTCCTCGCTGCAAAACCCTAGCAAACCGGTTCTTTAGGATGACTTCCCCCTCGGTTCTGTGCGATTCTCTTGCCTTGAGTTCGCCCCCGGACGAGGACCTATGCCTAAGAGATTCAAGGATTTGACAGAGAAGGAGATTCTCGCCGTCGCCATCTCGAGCGAAGAGGAAGATGGTCGCATCTACGGCGAATTTGCCGACGCGCTCCGTGAGTCCTACCCGGCCACTGCTGAGATGTTTGAGGAAATGCGCACCGAGGAAGCTGTTCATCGCGACCGTCTCCTGGCCATGTTCCGTCAACGCTTTGGCGATCACATTCCTCCCATTCGCCGCGAGGACGTGCGCGGATTCCTGCAGCGCCGCCCGGTCTGGATGATGCGCCCTCTTGGCGTCAAGGTCGCCCGCCGCCAGGCTGAAATCATGGAAATGGAGGCCAGCCGCTTCTACTCCCGGGCCGCCAGTCGCACCACCGACGTTCACATGCGTGAACTCCTGAACATGCTCGCCGACGAGGAACGTAAACACACACGTGCTGCTGGCGAGTACGAAGAAAAACACCTTACGGAAAAAGCAAGATCGGACGAGGAGGAATCGCACAAACGCCTTTTCGTCCTGCAGTTTGTCCAGCCCGGCCTTGCTGGTTTGATGGACGGCTCGGTTTCCACTCTCGCCCCGCTCTTCGCCGCCGCGTTCGCCACTCACAAGAGCTGGGACGCCTTTCTGGTCGGCATGGCCGCCAGCCTCGGCGCCGGAATCTCCATGGGATTCGCAGAATCTCTTTCTGATGACGGTTCGCTTACCGGTCGGGGCTCCCCTTGGATTCGCGGCACCGTTACGGGTCTGATGACCACCGCCGGTGGCCTCGGCCACACCCTTCCCTTCCTCATCCCGGATTTTCGCCTCGCCACTGCCATCGCCACTATCGTGGTGGCCATCGAACTCGGCGTCATCAGCTTCATCCGTCACAAATACATGGATACGCCAGTCCTGCAGGCCGCTTTTCAGGTCATCGTCGGGGGTGTCCTGGTCTTCCTTACGGGCTGGCTCATCGGCAGCTCCTAACCTCGCGACTGGCGCGGGGCTACCGGGCATCGCGCTCGGGCTTCCTCCTGGCGAATGGCGCATTTGCAATTCGGATGATTCCGATCCAAATATTTCACCCGTTCGCACACGAATTCTCAATCTTCCCCTTACAAGATGCTTATGGCCTGCCTCCCACTATGTCTGGGGGGAGGTCAGCTGATCTTGGCATCCATGGACAGAGAGGTGTCCGCAACGGATGTTCTCTTGGTCCTCCTTGTGGCCGTGGCAATCGCGGTGACGCTTCCACCTGCCCGCGCTCAAACCAGCGCGGCATCTAGCCCGGCTACAACAACGGAATCCGCGACCGATGGCGCCATGCTGAAGCCGGCCGCTCCGAAGAGCTTTCTTGATCGCCTGGGAAAAGCTTACGTGGCAGACTGGAAGTCGACCGGCGACGAAAGCGACTCTCCTCGCCGCGGCTTTCCCGCACCGGTTTCTTCGCCACCGTTCCCTTTCTCCGACTGGCCCTACGGTGGCTCACCCGTGATCGGCGCGCCCGATGCCGGCGGCGGTCCGCTTATGACGGCACTCTACTCTGGCGAGCACGGCAAGAACTGGCAGGACAGCCGCATCAAAATCTACGGTTGGGTCAATGGTGGGTTCAATCTCAGCACATCCGATAAACATTACGGCAATGCCCCGGCCGCGTACTACATCCAGCCCAACTCCGTTCAATTCGATCAGGGTGCTCTCTACGTCGAGCGGGTTCCAGACACCGTGCAGTCCGATCACTTCGACTGGGGCTTCCGCCTAACCCAGTTGTACGGTCTTGACTACCGCTTCACCACGGCCAAGGGCTTCTTCAGCCAGCAACTTCTCACCAACAACGACAAATACGGGTACGATCCGGTGATGGCCTACGTCGATCTGTACTGGGGCCAGGTCGCCGACGGCATGAACATTCGCATCGGCCGCTACATCTCACTTCCCGACATCGAAGCCCAACTCGCGCCGGACAACTACACCTACAGTCACTCCATCCTCTACACCTACGATGCCTACACGCAAACCGGGGTCAACATCACGACGAAACTGGACGATCACTGGATGGTGCAGGTCGGCCTCTCTGCAGGTAACGACGTCGCTCCCTGGGTCGGTGAGCCCAACGCCAAGCCCACCTTCAACGCCTGCGTCGGTTATACCTGGGCAGAAGGCGGCGACAATCTTTACGTTTGCGACAACTCCACCAACTCCGGCAAGTACGCCTATAACAACCTTCAGGCTTACTACGTCACTTGGTATCACAAATTGAGCTCCTCCTGGCACACCGACACCGAATCCTGGTACATGTGGGAAAAAGACGTGCCCAACCTCAATAATCCCGTCGCCGCCCCGCTGCTGATCAATGGCGCGAACGGCGCAATCTGCAATTCCCCTTCGCAGGTCACCTGCTACGCCCCGGAATGGGCAGTGGTCAATTATCTGGTAAAGGAATTTACCTCCAAAGACTACCTCACCATCCGCAACGAGTACGTCAATGACAGCGTGGGCCAGCGCACTGGTTACAAAACCCAGTATTCCGAGCATCTCATCGGGTGGGGCCACTGGATCGGTTCGACCATCCTCGTCCGCCCCGAACTCCGCTACGAGCACGCCTACAACTTCCCCGCCTACAATGACGGCACGAAGCGAAACCAGCTCGTATTCGCGAGTGACGTCATCTTCCACTTCTAGTCCCGCTCCGCGCTGCACCCCATGAATGGCCGGCCACGGCTCGCGCCATCACCGCATGGGCGGCGTGGGGGCCATCGATCACTGCAGCTGGTCGGGGACTCAATGGCAGTAAGCATCCTGCGCCAGTCGCGTGAGATCCTTCCCTGGTTGGGTTCCCTTCGACCGAATTGTGGATACGATCGAGGGAGTCGAGCCTCCTCGCCCCTTTCCCGGAGCGAAAAACGGGGCCTGATCGGTAAGCTGCCCCACAACCGTGCATCGAACGGAAAGGAAATGGGGGAAAAAGTTATGGCGGAACGACCCAATTCAGCAAAGCGACCCTCTCTCTCGCAATCCCGCCCGACGATTCGCAATGCCAGCTTACGATCGTAAACCCGGTGGTACATCAGAGAACGCTGCACCTTGGCGTCGTTGGAGATGCCTACACGATTCTGCTCACCGGCCATGATACCGCCGGCCACTTCTCCTTGATCGACCTGTAGGTTCCTCCCCTGGCGGAGGACAGCCTCCCGACCGCCACGGCTTCGAGGAGACTTTCACTCTACGCGAAGGCGAACTGGATTTTGTACTTCGTGGCGCGAAGCACACAGCGCGAGCTGGTAAGACCATTCATGCGCCGGCGAATGCTCCCCACCACTTCCGGAATACATTGACTCGGCCCGCGAGAGTGTTCTGCATCGGCTCGCTGACCGGTCAGGAGGAATTTTTTCTAGGAGTGGGTGCCCCAATCGCGACGCGCAAGACACCGCCGCCGAAGCTGGATGAAAAGGCGGAATCGGAGTGCAAGGCAAAGACTATGGCGCTTTCGGGGAAGTACAGGACAGAGTTTCTGCAAAATGCCGGAGACGAATGCCTACGCTCTTGACCCCCTTCAACCGAGAAGAGGGGGCCGGCGGCACATTCCACCGATCGTCAACGGACGGGCAGCAAGACTCGAATATGCACCGGTTGGTCTCAGGGGCGTGTCGCATTCATCGCTTCGAGAAGCCACTTTTGTAGTGTGCCCACATGAAGCCGGTTGTACTCACGAAATTTAACGCCCATCCCCTGACTCGGCACGGAGTAGGCGACGGTTGCGGAGGTCTCGAAAAAGTCGTTTTCCCTGTAAATCTTCACGAAAATCAGGGTACCTTCCGGCAGGGGCCCGGAGGTCTCGAGGTAGCATCCAAACATCCCGATCTCACTCACGCGCGCCTGTGTTCGTGGACCTGAGTTCGTCTGGTTGAATTCGGCATTCGCAGCGAACGGATAGCGCGGAGCCCGCCTGCGTTCCGCCTTTCTCACTTCATCATTTTCCGCGTTCAACAAGTCACCTGGCTCAACAATTCAGTTGCATCCGTTTGCCGATAATACACCACAAGGACTTGCCGCGCATCCTGACGGCTGCGGAAAGCGGCGATCCATATTCTCCGCTCTCCGACGCACACTCAGCTTCGAAAAGGACATTGCCGGCTCCCGCCGCTCGCCGGTTTGCGCCCCGCCTCACGATGCGGTTTCTAGGGGACCCTGTGGTCGTTCGAATCCGGCTCTTCACGAATCCGGCGTATTCCCCACTGGACGCGAGTCGGCGGCCGTTACCCGAAAAGGACTGGGCAAAATTGGGATGCTGGCCGTAAACTACATTTAGTTTGGGCTCCGGGTCTGGCCCAGGCGAACAATCAAGAAGAATCTAAGGGAGAACAGAATGCTGAAGGGGATCCTCGTGGGAATCGTGCTGGGCGTGCTGCTCATTATTTTTGGTATTTATTTCTATTTTTCGAGTGGCCATGCTCCAGTAGCCACCAAAGCTCCGGAAATGCCCTTAGAGCACAGATTTGCGCACCTGGCGCTGCATGCTTATCTCGATAAACTGCCGCATCCCAAACCGCCGATTGCCGAAGACGAAGCCAGTTTCTTGGCGGGCGCAAAAGTGTACAGAGAAGATTGCGCCGTGTGCCACGGCCTGCCTGGGGACACCAAGACAGCTATCGCCGACGGCATGTTTCCCCCGCCGCCTCAACTGTTCCGCGGCACGGGCGTGACCGATGATGAGGCTTGGGAGACCTACTGGAAGGTTTCCGACGGCATCCGTATGACCGGCATGCCGGGCTTCAAGGATCGCCTGGACGAAACAAAAATGTGGCAGGTTAGCGTTTTGGTCAAGAACGCCGACAAACTCTCTCCCGCCGTAAAAGCCGAACTTGCGGGGATCGTTCCACCGCCTCCCGCGCCAGCAACACCCGCGCCGGCTCCGGCGCCATCTGCGCAGAATTGACACCTGGGTTAGCGGCCGAAGAACCGCCTCAGCCTTTGGTGCCGGCCAATCGATCGGCTTTGCGCAGTTCTGGAAACATCCAGGCCCACAGCACGGTTACAAGGATCGTGCCCAGGCCGCCAAGGACCACCGCGGGAACCGCTCCGAGCCATTGCGCGGCCAGGCCGGACTCAAACTCCCCCAATTCATTCGAGGCACCGATAAATATCATGTCCACGGCGTTCACTCGCCCACGCATCTCGTCCGGGGTTTCGATTTGGATCAGCACCCCGCGCACCACCACGCTGACCATGTCCGCCGCGCCCACAAAAACCAGAGAAATCAGCGACAGGGGAAGGCTGCGGGAAAACCCAAATACCATGGTAAAAAGGCCGAATCCTCCCACGCACCACAACATTGCCGCACCTGCGCGCTTCCGGATCGGCTGGTAGGCAATCAGCAACGCCATCAATCCCGCGCCGATGCCCGGGGCGCTGCGTAGCAGTCCGAGTCCCCACGGCCCGGTGCGCAGGATCTCCTTGGCGTATACCGGCAACAGTGCCACTGCCCCACCCAGAAGCACGGCGAACAGATCCAGCGAGATCGAGCCAAGCACCAGCTTGTGCGACCAGATGTACCGGAACCCTGCGAACACCGTTTGCAATTTGAACGGCTCGCGTGCCCGGACACGAAGGCTGATTTGAATTCTCAGCGTAATCAGCACGGCCAGAATCCCGGCAAGCAGCGCCGCGCTGTAGACTAAGGCCGGGCCACGCGAAAACGCGTAAAGCAGTCCGCCGAGTGCCGGGCCAAGAATTGTGGCGCACTGGAAGATGCCCGAGTTCCATGCAACTGCACTCTGGAAGTGTTCTTCGGGGACCAGTTGCGGCAACAGCGCGCGACTGGCGGGCATACTGAAACTACGCACAACGCCAACGAGGAATAAAATGGCGAAAATGGGTGCTACGGTCCCGGCACGGTGAAGCGATTCCACCCGGACTGTGACGCACAGCAGTAACGCCGAGGAAAGTCCATATCCCGCGTAACAAAGGGTGAGCAGTTTTCGGCGGTCGAAGCGGTCGGCTGCATGCCCGGCGACGAGAAACAAAAGAACGCCAGGGAGAAATTGCACCAGACCGGTGAGACCGAGGTCCAGAGGGCGTTTGGTAATCTCATACACTTGCCAGCCGACGGCCACGGACTGCATTTCGGTGCAAAAAACGATGCAGAATCGCGCAATCTGGTAAAGCCGGAAACCGGAAAACTGGAAAGCGGCCGTGCCGGACCCCAGCCGTTGGTCAGAGGTGGCCATGCCAGAATAGAATGCCACAACTCGGGAGCACGGTCGTTCCGGGCGTTCAGCAATTCATCAGCTTCACAAAAGTCGCGCGACGTTGTAAAAGTAGAAGACTCCTCTCGCGTGCAGGTGCTCGAACGAGTTGAGCCGGTAAATTCGAGGAGCCGATTCCGTTGTACTTGCGACCTGGATCTCTCGACGAGGCTTTGGAAGCGCTCGCAGACACTCACGGAACGATACTGTCCGGTGGCACCGACCTGTTCCCTGCCCTAAACGGTGGGCCGTTGAAAGGGCCCGTTGTGGATATTTCGGCGATTGCCGAACTTAAAGGCGTGCGTTCCTGTCAGGAGCATTTCGAGATTGGCGGTCGAACTACGTGGAGTGAACTGCTGGCAGCTCCGTTGCCGCGCGGGTTCGATGGCTTGCGCGCAGCTGCGCGAGAGATCGGGTCGATCCAGATTCAAAATCAGGCTACCGTTGCGGGCAACATCTGCAACGCTTCACCGGCGGCAGATGGTGTTGCAGCCTTGATGGCCCTGGACGCCGAAATAATGCTGGCTTCCCGAAATTGTCGGAGAACTGTGGGAATTGGCGATTTTGTGCAGGGCAATCGCAAGACGGCGAGGCAGGCGGAGGAAATCGTCACTTCCATTCGGATCCCCAGACGATGGGAAAACTCTGCCTCGAGCTTCCTGAAACTTGGCGCACGTCGTTACCTGGTAATCTCGATCGTGATGGTGGCCGTGAATGCGATGATGGATGCCGACCGCCGGATCGAGGAAATTTCAATTTGTGTGGGGTCATGCTCGCCAAAGGCTGCCCGTTTGGTCGAGCTGGAAAAAGCCCTGACCGGTGCCAGAGCAGATGACTCGATACTCAGCTTGTTGAATGGGGAACACTTCTCCGTTCTATCTCCCATTGACGATGTTCGCGCCACGGCTGCTTATCGCCGGGAAGCCGCACAGACTCTGGTGCGGCGTGCAATTCTAGAATGCGCGTCCAAGGTGCTCTGAGAATGGAGCCACCGAACCGATTGTCGCTACGATTAAATGGACAAATTGTCTCGATCCGGTCTGCTCCTGGCACGCGGCTTTCGACCGTTCTGCGCGAAGAATTTCACCTGACCGGAACGAAAGTTGGCTGTGATGCGGGTGATTGCGGTGCGTGTACAGTTCTACTAAATGGCAAGGCGGTGTGCGCATGCCTCACTGCTGTGGGGCAACTGCAGGATGCGGAAATCACGACCATCGAAGGCCTGCGTCATACGTCCCCCAGCTTTGACCGCCTGCAGAAGTCGTTTCTACTCGAGGGGGCTGCGCAGTGCGGGATATGCACTCCCGGCATGCTGGTTACTGCCGTTTCGCTCCTGGAAGAAAAACCTTCGCCGTCCGAGACCGAAGTTCTGGACGCGCTCGGCGGCGTGCTCTGCCGGTGCACGGGATATCGCAAGATCATCCGTGCCGTGGTCAAGGCGAATCACGTCCAAACAAACCTAGCAATCACGAACCGAGACAGGCCGGTCGGACAACGGTTGGTGCGGCTGGACGGGCAGCGCAAAGTTCTGGGACAGGACATTTTCGGAGCAGACGAGTGGCCGGCAGAATCCCTGGTATTGCGTGTCATTCGCTCGCCCTACGCTCATGCGGAATTTTCGTTCGGCGACCTAGAACAGTTCGTGAAGCAGAGTGACGGTCTGCACGCCGTCTTCACGGCACGAGATGTCCCCGGAAAGAACTGCTACGGCGTGCACCCGAAATATGCTGACCAGCCCGTCTTTGCCGAAAGCACGGCACTCTTTCTCGGCGAAGCGGTGGCCGCTGTCGTGGGGGACGCACCGACCATGGCAACTTTCGACCCCCTGACGTTTCCCGTACTTTGGAAGGAATTGCCAGCCCTCAAAACACCAAGCCAAGCGCAGTTGCCGGGTGCGCCAGCCGTTCATCCCGGTCGCCCAGACAATATTCTGATCCGCGGGCACGTGGTGCATGGGGACGTCGAGGCTGCGCTCCGCGAAGCTCCGGTGGTGGTCGAAGCGGAATACCAGACCGGTTTCATCGAGCATGCCTATATTGAGCCTGAAGCGGGATTTGCGAGGCGCGTTGGTGACCGCATTGAAGTACAATCCTGCACGCAATCGCCCTACATGTCGCGCAAGGATCTCGCTGCAATTCTCGGCATCGCCGAAGCTGCAGTGCGGGTCATACCCACGGCGGTGGGCGGTGGTTTCGGTTCAAAGCTCGACCTCTCGACCCAACCTTTCCTTGCGGTGGCTGCATGGCATCTGCGTAAGCCGGTAAGAATGGTCTATTCGCGACCGGAATCGATCCGCTGCAGCACGAAGCGACACCCGTCAAAGATTCGCTGCCGTGCCGGCGCCACGGCGGATGGAAAATTGCTGGCCATGGACCTTCTGGGAGAATTCAATACCGGAGCGTACGCTTCGTGGGGACCGACGGTTGCGGCTCGCGTGCCCATTCACGGTTCCGGGCCGTATAAAGTTCCGAATTATCGAGGGCAAACCCGCGCGGTGCACACCAACCTTGTTCCCGCCGGGGCCTTTCGCGGGTTCGGCGTGCCGCAAGGAACAATCGCGCAAGAGCAGCTGTATGACATGCTGGCTGAAAAAATCGGTATGGACAAACTGGAATTCCGAATCATAAACGCCCTCGAGGCTCACGACCCGACGGTGACTGGTCAAGTGCTCGGCGCAGGCGTGGGCATCAAAGCCTGCCTCGAGTCGTTGCGTCCACGATGGAACATTGCCCGTCAGAAAGCAACGGCATTCAACCGCACAAACGGGGCTACGGTCCGTCGAGGCGTGGGCGTTGCGGGCATGTGGTATGGCTGCGGCAACACCTCTCTTGCCAATCCATCTACGATGCGTATCGGACTGCAGCGCAATGGTCGCATCGCAATTCATATGGGCGCCGTCGATATCGGGCAGGGCTCTTTTACCGTGATAACGCAAATTTGCGCCGAAGCCTGTGGCGCGCCCGTCGATTGTTTCGACTTGCTTGCCGCGGACACGGACACTTCGCCCGACTGCGGAAAAACTTCAGCCTCGCGCCAGACCTTTGTCAGCGGCAATTCTGCGATGCTCGCCGGAAGAGAGCTGAGAAAGAAAATCCTGCAGCTTGCCGGCATGCCGGACACCGCGCAAGTACGCTTCCTCGACGGGGGCGTGCTTTTGACTGACGCTTCTTCGAGCAAATGTGTTGAACTAGGCAAGCTGCCGCTCGACGAGCGCGGCTACGTACTGAGCGCCGAAGCAACTTTTGACCCGCCCACCAGGGCTCTCGATAAAGATGGCCAGGGGGTTCCCTATGCCGTGTTCGGTTTCGGCGCGCACCTTGCCGAAGTCGAGGTCGATCTGGAACTTGGGGTGGTAAGGGTCTTGCGGCTGACTGCGGCTCATGACGTCGGCCGAGCGATCAATCCGACGCTGATCGAGGGCCAGATCGAAGGCGGCATCGCCCAGGGCCTGGGCATGGCGCTGATGGAAGAGTTCGTTCCTGGCCAGGGTGAGAACTTGCACGACTATCTGATTCCCACCATCGGTGACGTGCCGATGGTGGACTTCATTCTTATCGAGGACCCTTCTCCGATCGGCCCGTTCGGCGCGAAAGGAATCGGCGAACAGGCCCTGATTCCGACGGCGCCAGCGATTCTCAACGGACTATACGATGCGGCGGGCATCCGAATTTATAAGCTTCCTGCCACACCAGACAAAGTGCGCGCGGCCATTGTCGCCAGGAATCGGACCCCGCAAGGGCAATCGCATGAGTGAATCCCTGCCGAAGGACACCATACGCTGCGACGCTTGTCCGGTTCTCTGTTACATCAAGTCGGGACAGACGGGCGCGTGCGATCGGTACGGTAATTTTGCGGGGCAGCTGGTTCGCGTCGACCCGCACATCCTGCTGGACCGCGCCAAAACCCGAGGGACTCCACTCGTGCCATTTCTTGAGCGCGAAGGGGAGTGGGACGGTAACCTCATAAACGCGCGGGACACTTTTGTCACCGCAATCGGGGCGGGGACGACATATCCGGACTACAAACCCGCGCCGTTCATCGTTTCCTCCGAAGTCGACGGCGTGGACATGGTTACCGTGGTGACCGAAGGCATCTTCAGCTACTGCGGCGTGAAGCTGAAGATTGATACCGACCGGCATCTCGGTCCGGAACGAACGATCGTGCGCGCGCAAGGTGAAGCTGTCGGCCACGTAACCACAGCAGAGTATGGTTCGCAGATGCTTTCCCTCGGCGGAGTGCATCACCTGACGGGGGGAAGCAAGAGCGAAGGACGAGTGGCCTGTGAAACGCTCCTCGATCTGTGCAACGGCAAGGAAGTGGCGCTCACGATAGACGAAGGAGCCAACATTGCCGTCGCGGCGGGGAAACCTCCAGTCGTCAACGGTCAGCGGGAAGAGCGCATGCGAGTAGGTTGCGGCTCGGCGACGATCGGTATGTTCGCCAAGAGATGGTTTGGCAAAGTGGATGAAGTGGTTGTCGTCGATGATCACATCACCGGCGTATTTTCCGAGCATCAGGCCGGCAAGATACTTGGTGTGCGGGAGACTGGCATCACCATAGCTGGACGACGTTCCACTCCCGGCCGTTATTTCCAAGTGGCACAACCGGGTACGGGATGGGGCGGAACCAATGTCTCCGATCCACTTGCCATTCTGAAGCCGTTCAAAGCCAAGATGGCATGGCCCAAGCTTCGACTGCTCATGGTCAGCACGACCGGCGAGCACTTTGCTTACTATGAGCTCGACGAGGCTTTGCGGCCGGTTGAAAAGGATTTACCCCCAGAACTGCAGGAATCGGTCGAACGCATCCGAGAGAATTGCGAGCCCGCGCTAACCACGGTTCTTTTCATGGCCGGAGCAGGCGGTTCGTTGCGGGCCGGAGCCACCGACAATCCTGTGAAGCTGACAGATTCCGTCAAGCGCAGTCTCACGCGCGTAACCAGTGGCGGGGCGCCCTGCTATGTTTGGCCAGGAGGCGGGATCACCTTCATGGTGGATGTCCAGCGCATGCCGGAAGGCGCTTTTGGTTATGTACCTACGCCTGCCCTGGTTGCCCCGATCGAATTTACGCTGAAAAAGTCCGATTACGCGGCGCTCGGCGGTCACATGGATTTCGTAAAGCCGCTCGCAGAAGTGATGCAGGGCAAACATCGACGGAGACAAGTCACTTCCTTGCCGGAAAACCCGTGGCCGCTCGAACCTCCCCCAGGGGAGCCCTCCGACAAATGAGGGATCCAGCGACAATTCGCCTTTTGCGAGACGGGCATCGCCTGCACTTGAGCGACGGGCCGATCGACCTCATTGTCGCCGCGGACGGCACACCCGGTGACATTCGACTCGCTTACCGAGCTGCTGCGCAGCGGTTTGTTAGGATTCTCGATGAGCTGTGCGCTGAGTTGCCTCTGCTGCGCAACCGCGCCATCGCGGGCGCGCCGAGACCGGCGGGTCGCGTTGCTCGCCGCATGGCCGAGGCTGTTTCTCCCTATTGCGATCGGTGTTTCATCACGCCGATGGCGGCCGTGGCTGGTGCGGTGGCGGAAGCGGTGATCGAAGCAATGAATGAAGTAGCACGACTCGAGCGCGCCTACGTCAACAACGGCGGCGATATTGCATGGCATCTTGCGCCGGGGCAGAGCTACACCATCGGCCTTGTCGAGCGACCTGACCATCCCTCACTTTTTGGTTCCATGGAACTTTCCGCGGAGTTGCCGGTTCGTGGTGTGGCGACAAGCGGTTGGCGAGGACGCAGCTTCTCTCTCGGCATTGCCGATGCGGTAACCGTTCTTGCGGGAAGTGCCGCCGCGGCCGATGCGGCTGCGACGATCATTGCCAACTCCGTTGACCTGCCGGGGCATCGTGCCATTGTACGAATTCCGGCATGCGAACTCGCGCTAGATTCCGATCTGCTCGACCTGCCGGTCACGCGAGACGTTGGTCCCCTTTCACGCCGGGATATCGGTCGGGCCCTCGATGCTGGAGAACGCGTCGCGGAGGAACTACGTGCGATGGGATTGATCTCGGCTGCGGCGCTCTGCTTAAGCGGAGCGGTCCGCTTCGTCACTGTGCCCGACGACTACGTCCTGAAGGAACGGATGCAAAGGAGCCTGCTACATGCCTGAAGTTCAAGTGCGCAAGCGCGTCGTCATCGTCGAAGAGATTTTTCATGAAGGTGGTCCGGTTGCCGCAAGACCGTTGCGCCGCTGCGCGGCACTGGCCGTGATCCACAATCCTTATGCGGGGAGATACGCGCAGGAAATCGCCGGGTTCATGGAGGACCTGAAACCTTTGGGGCTGGAAATGGCCAAATCGCTGGTTGCCGCGCTCGGCGGCAATCTAAAGGTGGTCGAAGGTTATGGTAAAGGCGCGATCGTCGGTCAGGCCGGAGAGCTGGAACACGGAGCGTTGTGGCACGTCCCCGGCGGGTATGGAATGCGCGAAGTTCTGGGCGGAGCAAAAGCCATAGTGGCTTCCAGCAAGAAGGTAGGCGGCCCTGGAACTCGTCTGGACGTCCCGATCACGCATATCAATGCTTCGTATGTACGCAGCCACTTCGATTCCATGGAGGTGGGCATCGCCGACGCCCCGCGCGCCGACGAAATCTTGCTGGCCCTGGTGATGACGACCGGAGCGCGGGTGCATGCGCGTGTCGGCGGCTTGGAGGCTTCAGATGTGAAGGGCGAGGACGGGCTACGATGAAGGCGAAAATCCGCAAAATTGTCACCATCGTCGAAGAAACGCACACGGAAATGGGAAAAGTCGTGAACCCTCCCACGCGACGCGCGGCGGCGGCGGCAGTGGTTCTGAATCCTTTCGCCGGAAAGTTCGTGGAGGACCTGACCGAACTAGCGGACATTGGCGAAGAACTGGGTTGGTTGCTCGCAGAGCGTGCCATCGCCGCCCTTGGCGTAGCCGGGCCGTCGGCAGAAAGCTATGGCAAAGCCGCTGCCGTGGGCGAAAACGGCGAACTCGAACACGCCGCTGCAGTGCTTCATCCGAAGCTTGGCGCACCGGTACGAAAAGTTCTCGGGAAGGGCGCGGCGCTGATTCCCTCCTCGAAGAAGCGGGGCGGGCCAGGGGTGCCGCTCGATATTCCCCTTGGACACAAGGATGCGGCGTTCGTCCGTAGCCACTTCGACGGCATGGAAATTCGCGTGAATGATGCCCCGCGCGCGGACGAGCTTCTCGTTGCCGTTGCCGTCACCGATAGCGGCCGGCCGCTGGCGCGTGTTGGCGGCTTGACCAAAGACCAGATCAAGGGCGAGGACGGCCTGCGCTAGCTTCCTTGACTCTGGCCATCTTCCCCTTCATTTCACGATCTTCGGCAGGCGTGTTGCCGGTGGCGTATTGCGGCTCCGCTCGCTTCGCACTATGCCATCAATCAGGGTCATGCCGATGCCGGGCAGGTCGCCCAGACGCACGCTTTCAAGCATCGTCTTCCCAGCGGAATGTTGCGGTGCGTCCATAAAAACCAAATCGGCAGGGCGCCCCAGTTCGATCAAGCCACTTTCCAGGTTCCGCATGCGCGCTGTGTTTCCTGTGGCGAAGCAGAACACCGTGGCGGCAGGAATCTCTCCCAAGGATGAAAGCGCTGCGATCACCCGGAGGATACCGAGCGGCTGGACTCCGGAGCCGGCTGGGGAATCTGTGCCTAAAATGACGCGAGCCAACTGATTCAACTCGGCTGCGATGCGGACAGTGAGCAAAGCGGCGCGCTCATTGCCATTGTGCACGATTTCGAGCGCCCGCTCTGACTGCTCGCACAATGCGCGAATCTGCGTGTCCGGCAATGCGGTGTGGCCACCATTGATGTGGCCGATGACGTCGGCGTCCGCTGCAAGCACCACATCTTTATCAATCAGGCTGGAACCCGGAATGGACGGGCCACCGGTGTGAATCGTGCTTTGGATTCCGTATTGGCGCGCCCAGGAAACCATCTGGCGTGCCGTGAGGCCATCCTTCACGCTGCCGAGCCCTACCTCCCCGAGCAACTTCACTCCGGATTCGGCCAGGGATTTGAAATCTTCCTCCACCATTCCCTGCTCTATCACCGGCGCACCGGCAAGAACTTTGACCCCGCTCGGACGAAGGGCCGCGAAGGTTCGTTGCGCAGTAATGGCCAGGGCTTTCAGGCCCACAATGTCTTTCGGCCGGCCAGGCATGTGCACTTCGCCCGCGGAGACCATGGTCGTCACGCCGCCGTGGAGGCAACTGTCGATCCATCCGAACTGGTTCTGCCGCGGAGTCCAGTCGCCCGCGACAGGATGCACATGGCTGTCAATCAAACCCGGTACCAGCGCCGTACCGTTCGCGTCGATGATGCTGGTTGCCCCTTCACAATCAACCGTGTTCTCTTTACCGATCCCGCTGATGCGGCCGTCTCTCACGATGACGGTGTCCGCTTCCAGAACGGGATGGCTCAGATCGCCGCTGAGCAGCAGGCCGATATTGCGAATGACCAGCTTCGTGCTCGATTTTGCCGCTTCCTCAAGCGCCATGTTTTCATTGCTCCCATGTCGTCTTGAGGCTGCTCATCGAACCTGTCATCCTGCGACAGTTCCTCAAGATTCTGTTTAGATTGTTCGTCATGACCCGGGCTCCAGGAAATCTCATCCCCTTTTCAGGAGATGCGGACGCTCTGTACTTAGCTTTACGATCAATTCCCCAAACAGAGTGTTGGCCCAGGCGAACCACGCGCGCGTGAATTTGGCTGCATTGTCCTTGTCGAAAGACTCATGCATAAATCCTGTTCCGGCATGTGTCGTCTTGAGCCAGCGAAGGCACTGACCAATTTCCACTTCATCGTTGCTAGTCAATGCTTGCGCGATCAGTGCCATGGGCCAGATCATGTTCAGCCCTTCGTGAGGTCCGCCGATCCCGTCGGCCGCGCTGCCCTTAAAGAAATAGGGATTGTTCTTGCTGAGCGCCGCTGTGCGCGTGCACTGGTAAAGTGGATCTTCCACGGAGCAACAACCGAGATAGGGCAGGCTGAGCAGGCCAGGAATGTTGGCATCGTCCATGAAAAGCTGATTGCCGTAGCCATCGACTTCAAAGGCCCAGATCTCCCCTCCGCCCGCCTTTTGCATGCGGCCATATTTCGCGAGTGCAGATTCGACCTCGCCCGACAGCGCCAGGGATTCCGCTGACAGTTCAACGTCCCGAACAATCTCGGTCGACATTTCCGCCAGTTGCCGCAACGACACGGCGGCAAACAGGTTTGATGGAATGTAGAACGAATAAATGCATGCGTCGTCGGAGGGCCGGAACATGGAGTAGATCATGCCCACCGGCCGCGCAGGATTGCCAAAGCCTCCGAGTGCCTGAGTATCCGTGGGGGTCTCGGTCCGCCGCTGGAAGTGATACGGCCCTGCTCCGTGTTTTCTTTGCTGCTCGCGGAAGGTAGCCACAACCATTCGCATCGCAGCGGCCCACTCTTTGTCAAACGGCGAGGTATCCCCCGATGCTTTCCAATATCCGTGGGCCAGCCGAACACAGTAGCAGAGCGAATCCACTTCCCACTTTCGCTCGGCGACGCCCGGCCGCATTTCTGTTAGGTCATCTACCGCCCATTCGAGCGCTTTGGAACTTTTGGGATCCGGGAGAAACGCATTGGCATATGGGTCTAGCAGGATGCAGCGAGCCTGCCGCCCGATCAAGCCCTGGAACAAGCGGCGCAGGTCGCTGTCGTCCTTTGCCAAGGGAAGATAGGGCCACACCTGGCATGCAGAATCGCGAAGCCACATGGCATCAATGTCACCGGTGATGATGAACGTATCCCTGGCACCGGTAGAGGTACAGATCTCCACCGTAGTATCGAGCGTATTCGGATAACAATTCTCAAACATCCATGCCAATTCAGGATCACCAATCACCGCTTTTACGCGCGCAATGGTTTCCTCGACGGCGCGTGAAGTGAATTTGCGCTGCCCGACCGGTGGCCGTCTGGAGATAAAAACGTCTGTGGCAGAAGCGAATTGCATGCGGGACACCAGCGCTGCCGACGCACCATATGCCATCTTCTTCAAGACTTCGCGCCTCGTGTAAATACCCGGCTCCTCTCTCTCACCTGCGGTTTGACGTTTGATGATACCTCAGACGCGGGATTGGCTGGCGGGTGCATTCGGCGAGGTTCGGTGCTAAGCTCCGTTCTATTAGAGGCCTGGCGCGCATCATTTTCGCACATGGAGTTCTTCCATGCGATTCCTCTTTGCCAGTTTAGCTATTGCACTCGCACTCACACCATTGCCCGCTCAGGACAATCAAGACGGCCCTGCGAACGAAAAAGCGCAGAAGACCTATAAGGACGGTCTAAAGGAGTTGCACGAGGGGAAGAAAGACTGGGCACTGGATGATTTTAGGAAGGCAGACAAGCAGGACGGGGGACTGTGTCTGGCCTGCCAGAAGAAGATGATCAAATTCGGCGTGGAGTTGGGCGACTGGAAAACCGCCGAACTGGCGGCAGAGGAGATCGTTGCTGAAGCGAAGAACGACCGGGAGAAAGCAGTGGCGCATTATCAATTCGCCATCGTGCTGATGGATGAAGGGACGCTGAAGCACAAGAGTGAATATTTTGAGCGCGCCCACGATCAGATCAGCGAGGCGCTCGGAGCGAGTGCGAACTTCCCGGACGCCATCTTCCTGGACGGCAGGGCGCTGGCCAATCTGCAACAGGACGACGCGGCAAAAGCCAGGTTCGAGCAGTATGCAAAGATGAGGTCTGAAGACGACCCCAATCACCAGCGCGCCATCCGTTACGCCAACCGTCCGGAGCTTGCCCGCGCCAGAATGGCACCCCCATTTGCCGTCACCACTCTCGATGGCCAGCGAATTTCGATGGACGATTTGCAAGGAAAGGTGGTCCTGCTGGATTTTTGGGCCACCTGGTGCGAACCATGCCGGGAGGCGTTGCCACACATGCGAGATGTGGCTAGAAAATTTCAGGGCCAGCCACTGGTGGTTCTCAGCGTGAGTCTTGACAGTGATGAGCAGAAGTGGAAGGAGTTCGTGGCGAAAAATGAGATGAATTGGCCGCAATACCGTGATGGCGGTTTTAGCGGCGCCATCGCCAAGATGTTTTCTGTTACCGCCATTCCTCACACTTTCACCATCGACTCGGACGGCGTGTTGCAGGAAGAACATATTGGCGACGCTTCAATCGAGGGTAAGCTGAAGAAACTGATCGCCCGCGCCCGCGAAACACAACCGGGAGGAAATCCTGCGCAGTAAGGAGAAGTCATATGGTCAGGTATCCGTCATTTGGACGACCAGACTGGATGGACGGAATCCTGGCAGCGAAGTCGAGGCAAGCTACAAAAATCAGTAGCGGATGAGCCTGTAAGCCGGATTTTGTACGGTGCGGCCCTCGCGAGCCTGCTCCGTGACGATCATTCCTCTAGCCCCGGCCTCGCGACCGGGATCGAGCGACCTACCCGAGGGTTCATCCTTCACCCTAGCTTGCGCTGGAACAAAGGGAGCTCTTTCTCTCGAAAGAACTCAATGAGCCGGGCCAGCTCTCCCCTCCTATTTGGTCTTGCACCACGCGGGGTTTGCCTTGCCTCCGACATTGCTGCCGAAGCGGTGGGCTCTTACCCCACCTTTTCACCCTTACCTGCACTGCGTTCCATTCGAAGACATCCCGAAGGTTTTCCTTCGGGCTATCACCGGGATACGCTGCGCCGGCGGTATATTCTCTGTGGCACTTTCCGTAACACGGCTGCTTGCGCAACCACGTCCCCTGGCGTTACCAGGCGCGTTGCCCTACTCCGCTTGCGCGGAGTGGTGTCCGGACTTTCCTCCCGCCCAATTGCTTTCGCAACCGGGCCAGCGATCATCCAGCTCACCCGCCAGCACCATTATATCGTGTTATTTCGACGCAGGAACTTTTTCATCCGAACCTTGCAGAAGCAGTCACTTGAAGCCAATGAGCTTTTCAAACTCGGTCTCGGTGAGGATGGGAACGTCCAGTTCTTTGGCCTTTTCGTACTTTGAACCAGGGTCTGTGCCCACTACAACATAATCTGTCTTCTTGCTCACGGAGCCGCTCACTTTTCCTCCGTGCTGGAGGACTAGTTCGCCGGCCTCCTCACGGGAGCGGTTGGACAGGGCGCCAGTGAAGACAAAACTCTTCCCTGCCAGTTTCTGGCTTTTCACTTCGCGCTTCTCCGTTGTGGGGCGGAGACCCCCTTTGTGGAGCTTCTTGACCAGGTGGCGATTTGCGGGCTCGGAGAAGAAATCCGTGATGCTCGCTGCCACCTTGGGGCCCACTTCCGGGACTTTTTCGAGGTCTTCAGCCTTGGCCTGCGCAAACTCTTCCAACGTGGAGAAATGCCCGGCCAGCAGCTGCCCGGTGCGTTCGCCGACAAATTGGATGCCAAGGGCAAAAATCAGACGGGAGAGTGGGTTCTTCTTGCTGGCTTCAACTTCATTCAGCAGGTTCTGCGCAGACTTTTCTCCCATTCGCTCGAGTTCAGACACCTCCTCAAGCTTCAGTGAATAGAGGTCCGCGACATCCTTGACCATGCCCCTTTCCACCAACTGATCCACGATCTTCTCGCCCAGGCCGTCGATGTTCATGGCGTGGCGGCCGGCAAAATGCAGCAACGATTCCTTCAACTTTGCGGGGCACGCCGCATTGACGCAGCGGTATGCCACTTCGCCCTCGACCTTGTGGATCGTGCTACCGCACACCGGACACTTCTTTGGCATATGGAAGGCCCTACGGTTTTTCCCTTCTTTCACCACCTTCAACACGTGGGGGATGACTTCGCCGGCGCGCTCGATGAGCACGGTATCGCCAATGTGCAGTCCTAGCCTTTCGATTTCGTCCATGTTGTGGAGTGTCGAACGGCTGACGGTGACACCTCCGACTTGCACCGGCTCCAGAATCGCGACCGGCGTGAGAGTGCCGGTCCGCCCTACTTGCACGACGATGTCGTTCACCACGGTGGTTTCCTGGCGCGCTGGGTATTTGTAGGCTATGGCCCAGCGCGGAGCCTTGGCAGTGAAACCCAGCTCGTTCTGCAGAGATGTGGAATTCAGCTTTATCACTACGCCGTCGATTTCGTAGGGCAGCTTCTCCCGTTTGGAATCCCAGGTTTCGCAATAAGCAATCACGGCATCGATCCCCTCGCACAATTTCCAGTCGTCGGAAGCGCGGAACCTCATTTGCTTGAGTGCGGCCAGGGAGTCGGAGTGTTTCGCGAACGGCACCACACCATCCACGTAGAGGTAATAGGCAAAGAAATCCAGCCGCCGCTGGGCGGTGATGGAAGGGTCCAGCACCCGCACCGCGCCGGCTGCCGCGTTTCGAGGGTTCACGAACAGTTTTCCACCACTCTGCTCCTGCTGGCGGTTCAAGGCTTCAAACGATTTGCGGGTCATCATGATTTCGCCGCGTACTTCAAAGGTCTTCGAAAGCCTTACCTTTTTCAGCGTGTCGGCATTCACGCGCAGGGGAATCGAACGGATGGTCTTCACATTTGGAGTGACGTCTTCGCCGGTCGTCCCGTCGCCGCGCGTTATTCCCCGAACCAGTACGCCATCGTCGTACTGCAGTGAAATGCTGAGGCCATCAAAC
The DNA here is from genome assembly GCA_963842585.1 of Candidatus Acidiferrales bacterium. GTDB lineage: Bacteria > Acidobacteriota > Terriglobia > Acidiferrales > UBA7541 > Acidiferrum. Next base: position 625,860 of record CAWJHG010000001.1, on the reverse strand, counting down.
TTATGTTCGGCGATGTACTCATTGACCAGCCGCCCGGTGCCTTCTCGCACCCGACGGTCCCAGTCACGCAGCGCGTCATCAGAAAACGCATTATCCAGGCTAAGCATTGGCCGGGCGTGGCGCACGGTCTGAAAACCTTCGCGGGGCGTGCCGCCAACCCGGACGGTGGGAGAATCCGCCGTGACCAGGCTGGGGTATTCGGCTTCGAGCGCCTTCAGCCGGTTCATTAACTTGTCGAACCCGGCGTCGGAAATCTCTGGCTCATCGGCCACATAGTAGAGATACTCGTGACGGCGGAGTTCGTCGCGCAGCTTCTCGGTTTCCGTCTTGGCGGTCGCGGGGACCTTTTTGGGCATCAGTGCCTCGCAGAACTGCTGGGCCTAAAGCGCATCTATTATATAGAATGATGGTTTGTGCCAGGCCCAGGAGATTATGGAAACCCAGTTTCGGAACGCACTGCTGATTCATAACCCAAACGCGGGTAACGGGGGGAACGGAAGACGACGCCTGATCGACGAGGCGCGTCGCATTCTGTCTTCCAACGGTATCGAGGCCGAGCTCGCCGAGACTACCGGCCCGGGCCATGCCACCGATCTTGCAAAACAAGCTTCTCGCGACGGCCGAAATCTCGTGATTGCCTGCGGCGGGGATGGGACACTGAATGAGGTGGTCAACGGGCTGGCCACTTCTTTAAATGGTCATCGTGTGCCGCTGGCTTTGCTTCCCGGGGGAACGGCAAACATCCTGGCCAAAGAGCTGGATTTGCCATGGGATATTCCCCGAGCGGCGCGGCGCATGGTGGATGCCCGGGTGCGAGAAATCGCACTGGGCCTGGCGACCCCGCTGGAACAACCGGAGCGCAAACGTTTCTTCCTATCCGTTTCCGGCGCCGGCCCTGACGGGATGATCGTGTATTCGGTGGATTTGGGCCTGAAAGCGCGTGTAGGCATCCTGGCTTACTGGTGGCAGGGGGCGCGCGAAGTGCTGCGCTACACATTTCCGCGTTTCCGCGTTCGCGCGGGTGAGTTGCAGATGGAAGCAACGCTGGTTGTGGTGGGCCGCACCAAGAATTATGGGGGACCGTTCAAGATCACTGATCAGGCCGATCTGTTTGAAGACCGGTTTGAAGTCATGGCACTGACGACGCAGAGCGGCTTCCGTTATCTAAGTTACCTGCCAACGCTCTGGATGGGGAACCTGCGCAAAGAAGAGGATGTCCATTTCTGGAAAGCCGAATCGCTGGTTTGTGAGCCGCTGGATGCCAATCCCGTCTACGCTCAGGTGGATGGTGAGCCGCTCGCAAGACTCCCGATTGAGTTCACGATCGTGCCTCGAGGCCTGAAATTGCTGGTGCCGCGTGAGCCGGTTCCCGCAAACAACAGTACCGCCCTGAAAAGCTGACCGTGGACATCGCCACGCACTTTCTGGTTTCTTTTGCTCTGGTTCGTGGCCTTTCGATTCGTCGCTGGCCAGTTGTCGTAGGGATGCTGTTTGCCGGAACCATCGCCGACATAGACATGGTCAGTATGCTGATTGGTCCCGGCGCTTACTTCGCCGCGCATCGCACTTTCACTCATTCTATCGTTGGAACGCTGGTAATTATTGGCCTAGGGCTGCTGCTGGCCCGGTACCTTGCGAAAAACCAAGCGGGAGGGCTGGCTGGCCTCGCCTTGCCGATAGCCATCGTGGCGATCGCGCATGTGCTACTCGATTTACTGCAATCTGAGGGTGTGGCCCTGCTCTGGCCCCTACGCCGAACGCGCTTCGCCATGGATTGGCTTCCCAATATCGATCCTTGGATTTTCACCCTGCTTATCGCTGGAATCCTCTTGCCCGAACTCTTTCGGCTGGTGGGTTCGGAAATTGGAGCAAGGTACAAAACTCCGCGCGGGCGCAATGGAGCAATCGTGGCCTTGACTGTGGTGGCCCTGTACATCGGTGCGCGCGCGATGCTCCATTCGGGCAGCTGTGCCGAGCTTGAGTCACATTCCTATCATGGGGAATCTGCGCGAAAAGTTGGCGCCTACCCGGATACGCTTTCGATCCTGACGTGGCATGGTGTTGTCGAGACGCAATCGCAGCTCTGCCAGTCAGATGTCCCCGTTGGCCCGGGAAAGAGTTTTGACGCGGAGCGCGCCGATTGCCTGCACAAGCCGGAACCATCTGCAGAACTCGAAGTCGCCGAAAAAACGGCCGTCGCCCGCGCTTATCTCGAAGCCGAGCCATTTCCGCGAGCGGTAGTTGCCAGAACGCAGGATGGTTATGAAGTCGTGATCCGTTCCATGTTCGACTTGGCCAGCGGGGAAACGCGCTATCGCATTGCGGCACGCGTCCTGCTCGATTCGAAATTCGCGATTTCCAGCGAATCCCTGGTTTGGGCGAGCGACATTCGCCTGCGGTAAAATTCGCTTACTCGAACGCTTGGTCCTAAGGTTTTTCTTTCAGGATGAGCCGGGATAGACCGTAACTCACCAAGCCGAATACCAGCAGCCCCATGGTCACTTCGATTTTGTGCTGCGCGATAAACGGCAAAGCCTGGTCGCCATATCGAATGGCCAGATAGCCGATGCCGAAATAGCGGATGAATCTGGCCAGTGTGACGGCGGAAGCAAAACTGGCGGGCGGGACTTCAAATACTCCGGCGGCAAAAACGAAGATCTTAAAAGGAGTTGGCGGTGGCAGAAGTGCAGCAATCAGCATTCCCCCAAAGCCGTTCTTTTCCACCCAATGGCGGATCACTCTGGCACGCTCGCCCGCCTTTTTGTGGAAGAAAGCTTCACCGCCTTTTTTCGCCAGAATGTAAAGAAGCAGGCAGCCCAGGACCGAACCCAGCATGGCCATCGCTGCGTACAAGGGCATCCGTGCCGGTTTTTGAATGGAAAGTTCGATCAGCAACAGATCATTGATCACTGGAAATGTCAGGATGGAAGAATCGAGGAAAGAAATAAGAAAAAGTCCGGGGGCACCCAGCGCTCCGGCGAAGGCCACAATCTTCTGCTTCCAGCCGCTCAGCGGCGCGTTCAATGGGAATTCCTCCGAAAAATGGATAATTCAGTGTATCAAACGGGCTGGCACGCGTTAGAGTAGCGTCTTGACGGCTTCCAGCAGAACATCGTAAACGCGGTGCAAGTCATCCGGCTCGATTACATAGGGCGGCAGAACATAGACCACATTGCCGAGCGGTCGCAGCAGTACTCCGTGGTCCAGAAAAAACCCATACAGCTTCGGGCGCAGCGCCGAAAGATACCCGGGGTCGTCCGCCAGCAGTTCAATCGCTCCCATGGTGCCGATCTGCCGTACCTCGCCAACCTGGTGCATGGCCCTTAATTGCGACAGGCGCTCCGCATGAATATTCGAGATGGTGCGAATCCGATCGAAGACCGGTTCGTCGTCAAAAATCTGCAAACTGGCGTTTGCAGCTGCGCAGGCCAAGGCATTCCCGGTATAGGAATGGCCGTGATAGAACGTGTGCATGCGGTTTTGGCTCTGAAAGGCCGACGCGACGCGATCCGAGCACAACGTGACGCCCATGGTCATGAATCCGCCGGTAATCCCCTTTGAAACGCACATCAAATCAGGAACAATGTTCGCCAGATCGCAAGCAAACATCTTCCCGGTCCGTCCGAAACCTGTAAGTACCTCGTCTGCGATCAGCAGGACATCATGTTTCGTGCACAGTGCGCGCACTCTCTCAAGGAACTCCACCGGGTGCACGATCATCCCGCCCGCGCCTTGGAGCAGCGGTTCCACGATCAAAGCGGCAATGTGTTCGCTTTTGGTGACCAGCAGTGATTCCAACTGCTCGGCGCACTCAATGTGACAATTTTCCCGTTTCAGTCCGACCGGGCAGCGGAAGCAATAGGCCGAATTCACGCGGTGAACCGGGTAGCGCATGGAGCGAAACGGTAGCGTGAAGGGAGATTCATCGCTCACGGACATGGCGCCGGCGGTATCCCCGTGATAGCCGTGCGACAGGGCGGCGATTTCTATTTTCTCGGGCCGCCCCTGGTTCTGGAAATGTTGCACGGCGAGTTTCAACGCGACTTCAACGGCCGTGGAGCCGTCGTCGGAAAAAAACAGGTGGGTCAGCTCTCTCGGCAGCCACTTGCTGAGCCGCTCGGCCAATTCCTCTGCCGCCTGGTGCGTGAAACCCGCAAGAATCACGTGTTCCAGCTTGCGCGCCTGCTGCGTAATGGCATCGGCAATGCGCGGATTGGCGTGGCCGTGGATATTCACCCACCAGGAGGAGATGGCATCGATGACGGTGCGACCATCCTCGGTGAATAAGTGCGCCCCCTCTGCCTTCTTCACGAGTACAGGCGCAGGATCAATCGCGATATTCGTAAACGGATGCCAGATGCGCAATGGCGAACTCATTGCGCGAATGCGGATCGGTCGAAGTGGTTCAGGAACACCTGCATGAGCGCTGTGCGGTGGAGGTTCGGAAGCTTTGGAATTTCACCGATGACGCGGACATGGCCAAATTTCTCGATGGTCTCGCGATTCTCGCGATTCTGGTCGCCAATGAGCACCACGCCGTGCACCGGCAATTCTGCGGCATGCAGGGCGGCCAGCGTCAGCAGGGTGTGATTGATGGTGCCAAGCCCGCTCCGTGCCGCCAGAATGACCGGCAGCTTGAACTTCACCATCAAATCCAGCATGAACTGCTTGCCATTGATGGGCACCAGCACTCCGCCCGCACCTTCAACGACCAGCCAGTCGTTCAGAAGGCTGGTCGGCGGGTTAATGCGCGCGAGATCGATTTCAACGCCAGCCCAGCGTGCGGCAAGATCGGGAGAGACCGGAGGGACAAACTTGTAAACCTCTTCGAGGGTGCGATCGGTGCCCATGCCGGCCAGGCGCATGACAGTGACGCGGTCTGAGCCTTCGAGCGTGCCGGTCTGGATAGGTTTCCAGTACACGGCATCCAGAGCGGCGCAGAGCAGCGCCGCAAGGGTAGTCTTGCCTACGCCTGTATCCGTTCCAGTGATGAAGAAGTGGCGTCTCATGCGTGTCTCGTTGCCAACTTGGCAGCGGGTTTCTGCGCCCGCCAGGTCACCAGGGATTGCACCAGTCGCCTCAACTCTTCCTCCGCAATTCTCGTCGTAAGCGACAGACGCAGGCGTGCGCGGCCTGTTGGCACTGTCGGTGGCCGAATGGCACGCACCGCAAATCCGTCCTGCTGCAAGTGCGCAGCAGCCTCGAGCGTATCTTCATTCTTACCCAAAACCACGGGAACAATCTGGCTGCTGCTGCCGCCTGTATCGAATCCCACATGACCGAGGGCGAGGATCAGTTCGCTTGCGCGGCCCAGAAGTGTCTGGCGTTCGATGTCCATTGCGGACACCAACTTCAGCGCCGCCCTAATCTGGCTCGCAAAATAAGGTGGCAAGGCGGTGCTGAAAATAAATGTCCGGGCGTGGTTGATCAAATGATCCTTCAGCACCGTTGGTCCGCAGACAAACGCTCCGGCGCAACCTAACGCTTTCCCGCAGGTATGAATGGTCGCGAGAACCTGCGGCAAAATTTCCGCCTGCGCAGCGAGTCCTTGCCCGCCCTTGCCGTGGACGCCCGTCGCGTGCGCTTCATCGACAATCATCGCCGCGCCAAACTTTTCCGCTAAGACAGCCATGTCCCGGAGCGGAGCGACATCCCCATTCATGCTGAATATGCTCTCGGTAACGATAATTCTCCGCCATGGCGCCCCGGCGTCTTGCCGGAGGGATGATTCGAGCGCGTTGAGGTCGAGGTGAGAATAGATGACTTTGCGGGCCCCCGACAAGCGCATTCCGTCGATCAGGCTCGCATGATTCAACACATCGGAATAGACCACATCGTCCGTGCCGACCAGCGCGGACAACAGCCCCATGTTGGCGGCATATCCGCTGCCAAAAAAAAGGGCGTCTTCGGTGCCCGCAAATTCCGCGAACTCTGATTCGAGTTCAGTCCAGCATTCTGTCTGCCCCGAAAGCAACCGGGACCCTGTGCCGCCAACTCTTGCCGCCGCCTGAACGGCTCGCATGGTAGCGTCGCGGAGCGCCGGGTGATGGGCCAACCCCAAATAGTCATTCGAACAGAAGTTCACACCCTCGATCTCGGCGAGGGTACGGCGCTGATGCTGCTCCTCCAATGCGCGCAATCCCTTACCCAGTTGCGCTCTCCACGTGGATACAACGTCACCGGGCATGGGACTCCAGCGGTTTCATTCCTAAGCTCTGCAGCAACAACTCGTCTTCGTCCGGGCCGGGATTTGGTGTGGTCAACAGTTTTTCGCCGACAAAAATCGAATTTGCTCCCGCGAGAAAGCACAGCGTCACCGCTTCAGGGGACAACTGTTTTCGTCCCGCCGCCAGACGTACGCGCGAAGTGGGCATGAGCAGGCGCGCAGTCGCAATGGCCCGTACCATTTCGAGGGGGTCCAGCGGGGGAACCGACGCGAGTGGCGTACCTTCGACGCGCACTAGCATGTTGATGGGCACGCTCTCTGGATGTGGTTTGAGGGTGGCCAGTTGATGTAGCAAACCAACACGATCACTGGCATTTTCACCCATGCCGAGGATACCGCCGCAACAAACCGTAATTCCGGCTTTGCGCACCGCCGCCAGGGTCTTCAGGCGGTCCTCGTACACTCTGGTCGTAATGATCGACCCATAAAATTCCGGCGAAGTGTCGAGATTGTGATTGTAAGCCGTCAAACCTGCTGCCTTCAGTTGCACTGCCTGTGCTTCGGTCAACATTCCCAGGGTGCAACACACTTCCATTCCCAGTGCGGAAACTCCACGCACCATTTCGAGAACTTTCTGGAATTCCCTGCCCTCAGGAGCATCCCGCCAGGCCGCTCCCATGCACATTCGGGTCACGCCTTTGGCCACGGCATCCCTCGCCACACTGACGACATGTGCTGGATCGAGCAGGCCTTGCCGCTCAACGTCAGCGTCATAATGCGCACTCTGCGGACAATAAGCGCAGTCCTCGGGGCAGCCGCCCGTCTTTATGGAGATCAGTTGGCAGGTCTGGACGCGGTCCGGCTCATAGAATTCTCTGTGGGTGGTCTGGGCGCGGTAAACCAGCTCCGGCAGAGGGGTGTCATAGATCGCCTGCACCTCGCTCTTCTTCCAGTCGTACCGCAGTGTCCCTTTGACCTTGATCTTTGCCAACACGCCGGATTCCCTATTCATACCCTTTTCTCACCCGCTCCGTAGTTCGCCGCGTCTGTTTTGCAAGCCTTTTATCTTATCACCGCTATTCCCCGCCGAACCATTTCTCCTGCTTTCTCGCGCGACTCATCCCGGCAAAACGTTTGACCCGCCATTGGCGAAGTGTTATAAATCAACGTTATCCACACGCTCCTTCGCGATAAAGAGAAGTTCTGGGGTAGTCCTGACCCGCCCAGGGGTCTGAGGGATCGCAGGTGAGCTTAGGGATTCCTGTCCTTTCAGAATTTCGGGAGTTTTGCCGTTCACGGCAAGCCGCTCCCCCGAAGTAGGTGGATGCAGTCGCAGGTTCAGTTCACTTCGCTCCGCGTTGGGCCGGAAGTGTGTGCGGCTCTCGCGCGGTTGGGGCCCTAAAGGGCAATCCGCTCGGTCGCTCTGCCCCACAAAATTGACGGTAGAATTTTGGAGGAATTTCCATGCTCATCTCAATCGTCCCTGCCTGGATCGTCATCCGGGGTATGGCGAAACGGTTTGCTGCCGGTTTAACCCTGTCGCTTCTAGGAGCCCTCGCTTTACTTGCGCGGCCAGCAGAGGAAGTGGGCGGAGAGGCCAACCTTCGCCTTCCCGACCTTTCGCAGGTTTCGTTCCTGGGCGTCAACGGCCACAAGCTGCTTCTCTTCGGCATCGTGATCTGCATTCTTGGCCTGCTTTTCGGAATGACCATTTTTAACCGGTTAAAGAATTTGCCAGTGCACCGTTCCATGCGGGAAGTTTCCGAGCTGATCTATGAGACCTGCAAAACCTACCTGATCACCCAGGGAAAATTCCTGCTGCTGCTCTGGATCTTCATCGCTATCGTCATCGTTCTCTATTTCGGCGTGTTGTCGCCGGTCCCCGGCAAGCCCGTTTTCGTCACCCTCCCGGTTATCCTGATTTTCAGCCTGATTGGCATGGGCGGCAGCTTCAGCGTGGCGTGGTTCGGTATTCGCGTGAACACCTTCGCTAACTCCCGCACCGCCTTCGCCGGCCTGCGCGGGATTCCCTATCCGATCAATCAGATTCCGCTCGAAGCGGGCATGAGTGTCGGAATGATGCTTATCAGCGTCGAACTCCTGATGATGTTGATCATCTTGCTGTTCATACCGGCCGACTACGCGGGCCCCTGTTTTATCGGCTTTGCCATCGGTGAATCGCTGGGGGCTGCCGCCTTGAGAATTGCCGGCGGGATCTTCACCAAGATCGCAGACATTGGGTCCGACCTGATGAAAATTGTCTTCAAGATCAAGGAAGACGATGCTCGCAATCCCGGAGTAATCGCCGATTGCACAGGGGACAATGCGGGCGATTCCGTCGGACCCACTGCCGATGGATTTGAGACTTACGGCGTCACCGGAGTGGCGCTGATCACGTTCATTCTACTCGCCGTCAAGGATCCGACCGTGCAGGTTCAATTGCTGGTCTGGATTTTCGTTATGCGCATTATCATGCTCATCGCGAGCGCTATCGCTTATTTCATCAACGGGGCTATCCAGAAGGCGCGTTTTGGCACCGCGAAAGAGATGAACTTCGAGACACCTCTGACGTGGCTGGTGTGGATCACCTCCTTTGTTTCGATCGCCTTCACCTACGTGATCTCCGCGCTGATTATTCCGACCCTGGGCGGTGATCCCTCACAGTGGTGGAAGCTGGCAACCATTATTTCCTGCGGCACCCTCGCGGGCGCCGTCATCCCCGAACTGGTCAAGGTTTTCACGTCCGTCGAATCACGCCACGTCAAGGAGGTTGTCGCTTCCGCGCAGGAGGGCGGTGCATCCCTCGGAATCCTGTCCGGCTTCGTTGCAGGTAATTTCTCCGCCTACTACCTGGGAGGCGCGATGGTCATCCTGATGTCCATCGGATACCTGATCAGCAACCTGGGCCTCGGGAGTCTGATGGTCGCCGCTCCGGTGTTCGCCTTCGGCCTGGTGGCATTTGGTTTCCTGGGCATGGGCCCGGTCACGATCGCGGTAGATTCCTACGGCCCGGTCACCGACAATGCGCAATCGGTCTATGAGCTTTCCCTGATCGAGACCATCCCCAACATCAAGCAGGAACTGAAGAAGGAATTCGACATTGATGTGGACTTTGAGCGCGCCAAACACCTGCTGGAGGCAAATGACGGTGCCGGCAACACCTTCAAAGCCACAGCGAAGCCCGTGCTCATCGGAACCGCCGTTGTCGGCGCGACCACGATGATCTTTTCCATCATCATGGCACTGACCCATGGACTAACCACCGACGTCAACAATCTTTCCCTCCTTCACGCGCCTTTCGTGCTCGGATTGATTACCGGCGGCGCGATGATCTACTGGTTTACCGGCGCTTCCACGCAGGCCGTGACCACCGGCGCGTACCGCGCTGTGGAATTCATCAAGGCCAACATCAAACTCGAGGGTGTTGAAAAAGCCAGCGTGGCCGACTCCAAGAGAGTCGTGGCCATCTGCACCAAGTACGCGCAAAAGGGCATGCTCAATATCTTCATTGCCGTCTTCTTTGCGACCCTCTCCTTCGCCTTCGTGGAGCCGTTCTTTTTCATCGGCTACCTCTTCTCCATCGCCATCTTTGGTCTGTACCAGGCCATCTTCATGGCCAACGCCGGCGGAGCATGGGATAACGCCAAGAAGATCGTTGAAGTCGAAATGAAACAGAAAGGAACGCCGTTGCACGACGCCACGGTCATTGGCGACACGGTCGGTGATCCTTTCAAGGACACTTCTTCGGTGGCCCTCAATCCGGTGATCAAGTTCACGACGCTGTTTGGCTTGCTCGCCGTCGAACTGGCCGTGAAGTTGACTGCCGAAACCGGAGGCACGCTGCCGCTCGTTTTGGCTGCCGTCTTCTTCGCCGTTTCCTTCGTCTTTGTTTACCGGTCGTTTTTCGGGATGCGCATCCGTGGTTCCGCTAGCTAGTCAACCTGTTGCCGGCTACAGCTGGTTTCGCCGTTGATGAAGAACGGGGTGGTCCATGACCACCCCGTTTTCTTTTTTCTTCCTGCGCGCGAGGTGCTACTATCCTCGCATTCGCTCAATTTCTCTAAAGGTGTGTTTCATGAAAAAACCCCTGTACGCTTTTTCCTGCGCTCTTACCGTCCTGCTTGCGGTTGTGCCTGCCTACTCCCAGGTCGACACCCGATGGAAGATCCACGATACCGATCGCCCCTTGCCGCCCGTCGTCACTCCAGGAACGCCCAGTACGCAGGAGAACCCTGGCCGGGCGCCTTCTGACGCTGTAATTCTGTTCGATGGAAAAGACCTGGCCCATTGGCTGGATAAGGACGGTGGACCCGCAAAATGGAGGGTCGAAAACGGCTACATGGAAGTGCTCCCGAAGAGTGGCTACATTCACACTAAACAGTCGTTCGGCGATTGCCAATTGCACGTGGAGTTTGCAGAGCCTCTGCCGGCCAAAGGCGAGAGCCAGGATCGAGGCAACAGCGGTGTCTTTCTGATGGGCGAGTACGAAGTTCAGGTACTCGATTCCTATGAGAATAAAACGTATGCCGATGGCCAGGCAGCCGCAATCTACGGGCAGTATCCACCGCTCGTGAACTCTTCACGCCCACCCGGGCAGTGGCAATCCTACGACATCATCTTCCACGGGCCGCGTTTCGATGCAGGCGGGAAGCTGCTGCGCCCCGCGCGTTTCACGGTGTTCCACAATGGCGTCCTGGTCCAGGATAACGTCGTGCCGACAGGCCCTACGGAGCATGGCGAGCGCCCACCCTACAAAGCGGGACCGGAGAAGGCTCCACTGGCATTACAGGATCACGGCGACCTGGTGCGATACCGGAATATCTGGATCCGCGAGTTGTAGCCCCGCGACCCGGGCCTAGGTGCGAATCAACTGCGGGAACTTGCGCGGACTGTTGTCAAAACCCGGAAACACTGGCGTGAGGTCCGTTACGCCTAGGTGTTTGGTTAAGATTTCGCCAACCACCGAGCGGAAATCGGTTGTCAGGGCCAGATCACGCCCTTCGTTCAACTGGTGGTCATCGAGGCCCGGCCATTGACCGTAGACGTGGCCACCCTTTACCCCGCCGCCCATCACGAACATGCAGTTCGCATGGCCGTGGTCGGTTCCGCGGTTACCGTTTTCCTTGGCGGTACGGCCGAACTCGCTCATCGTCACCACCACGACGTTCGACATTCGGTCACCCATGTCCTGATAAAACGCTGCGAGAGATTGGCTCAGATCCTTCAGCAAGTTCGCCAGTTGCCCCTGGGTATTGCCTTCGTTGACGTGGTTGTCCCAACCACCGCAATCCATGAACATCACCTCCACGCCGATATTCGCCTTGATCATCACCGCGATCTGCTGCAGACGCTGGCCTACGCCGCTCTTTGGATAGTCCGCGCCATTTTCCGGCGGATACTTGGTGGTGTCGATCTTTCGGAGCATGTCGATTGCTTCGAAGGTTTCTGCGCCGGTTCCGTGCAACGCTTGGTCTACGGATTGCGCGTACATGGCCTCGAAACCGCCTTCAGCGACGCTGGCCATGGCTGCCGATTGCGGCTGCACCTTGAACTGACGCAGATCCGGAATCGCAATGGCTCCCGTATTGCCGTGCAGCATGCGCGGAAGATTCGGCCCCATGGCCACTGCGCGGAAGGGTGATGCATTTTCTTCCGGGATGGTTCCGATGGCGCGATCGAGCCAGCCGTCCTCGGTTGCCTTCAACCCAGGGGTGCCAGACTCCATGTAGTCTTGCGCATCAAAATGGGAACGTGTCGGGTCTGGTGAACCCGCTGCGTGTACAATCGCCAGCTCTTTTTTCTGGAACAGGGAGGCAAAAGAAGCCATGCTCGGGTGCAATCCGAAAAATCCGTCCAAATCGATGGCCGTATCTGCTCCCCCGCGTTTCGGCGCGGGGATCGCGATGGTTGGCCGCATGCGGTAGTAGTTGGGTTCGGCGAAGGGCACAACGATGTTCAATCCATCGGCGGCACCACGCTGGAACACAACCACCAACTGCTTCTTTCCTGCTGCGGGGGTGGAAGCGACGGCACGCTGCAAAAACGCGGGCATGGTGCTCAATCCCACCAGCCCAATTCCTCCTTGCTTCAGGAAGAAGCGCCGTGAAAATTTCGCAAGCCTCTTGCCCTCGCAACAATGGTCACTCATCGCTACCTCACTTCATTCCCGTTGAGACTCTCTGACCGCAATCTCGCCCGCTCGCGCTTGGCATCCTATCTCCGCTGAAACTCGGGCGCCCCCAGCACCAAGCCGGTCACCACTCCCAAATCCACCTGTTTCACCGGGTCATCCAGTTTCGCCTGCAAAACCTGCGGATTCTCCAGCTGCTTCTCGAGCGTTTCGACCGTCCCCGGCGCAGCACCCCCCAAAAACACCTCCACGGCGCGGTCCAGAGTCGTTTTTGGATCAGTTGGGCTATCGCTCCCAAGTAAGGCGGTAACATCGCTGCGCGATCCGCGCACCTTGTTACCCGCCAGGGCGAGAGAGAAGTTCAGGCGGTTGAGCAGCGCTCCCGTGTTCACCCAGGTGTCTGCTTTATCCGAATATCCCGTAGGAGGCTGGCATTGGTAGAGCGGCTCCCCGATTCGGCCGACCCATTGCACGAGCGGCATCGGCGTATCTACGTCTGTCCCCAGGGCGCGCACGGAGGAAACCACGAGTTCGTACGGCGTCTTGACCTTTGCCCGGTAGGTTTCGCGCGACCAAAACTCCGGCGAATAGATCATCGTCGTCATGACTGCGCGAATATCTCCTCCGGACTTCTGATAACTCTTGGCCATCCGCTCGACAAGTGCCGGCGGTGGGGTGTCGGACACAAACCGTAGCGCGAGCTTCGTGGATATGAATTTCGCAGTATTCGGATTCTTGGTCAGCAGCTCGATGACCTGCTCGCCGTCCTTCATTCCACCGGCGTGAATCTTTTTCCCCAGCACGACCTTAGGAGCCGGGTCGTGCACTTTGTCGTCAAACTTGAACTTCGCGATCTCCCGGGGCTTCTCAATCGTCCATCCGGTGAAGCAGCGCGCCACCTCGGTAACGTCTTTCTGCGTGTAGCCGCCGTCCACACCGAGCGTGTGCAATTCCATAAGTTCCCGGCCATAATTCTCGTTCAGCCCGCGTTCCTGTTTTTTCTTTTGCGCCTGCTGTGCAGGCGGTGTCGGTGGATAGCCTCGCCTCATTTGCTGTCGCATGGCGCGCTCGGCTGCCTGCCTCGCCGCTGCATTCGGGTCGGCGCTTAGATAATTGTCCAAATAGAAGAGCATCGCCGGACTTTTCGCCGTGGCCGTCAGCAGATCCTTGAACTTCCCGAGCGCGTTCGGCTGAATCACATCGCGCTCGTAGGAGGTGAGGTACCACTTCACTTCCCCCTTACCGGCATAGACGTTGAAATGGTTAAACCAGAAATCATCCAGGACTTGCTGAAGCTGCCGGTCGCTGTAGATCGCGCGGGTCATTTTCGCCATCGCCAGTTCTTCGATAACCCGCTGCGGCCTCTTGCTGTCGTCGGAGATCGCCCGGGGAACCGCGTTCGGGTCTAAACCCAAGGCATCCTTCCCTGCCGCGCGGGGCGTAGGAGGATTGAGTTTCATGGGCGAAGGAGTATCGGGGTTTCCTCCCGCACTCAGCATCGATCCGTTGTTTTCGGCCGCGGCACGGGCCGCCCCGCTGTTGCCATCCATCTCCCTGGCCATGGCAGTTATGGCGTCGTCCGCTTGCTTTTGGGCCGCCTGGACCTGAGGAGTTTCCTGCTTGGCTTGCTCGGCAGCCTTGGCGGCTTGCTTCGGGTTCGGGTATTCGGCCATCAATTGTGCCGAGGACATGGTCAAAGTCGGGTAGATATTCAGGCGTGCGTCTACGGCCCGGTCGTCAATCGACCGGGGGTTCAGCTGTTGGTCGATCCATCTGGCCAGACCCATTTGGCGGATCCGCTCTACATCTCCCGGTCGAGGGCCATAGGCCAGCCGGTTCAAAGCGTGTTGGATGGCTTCATCGGGACTGAGCTCCGTAACCGGCAGTCCCTTTAGCACCGGGTCCGGCTTTTTCTTGTCGCTGCCGTTTGCCGCCGCCAGTGCCGGCAGATCGACAATCAGGGTGCTCGAACAAGTAATCGTCAGAAAGAGACACAAAAGGGCTTTCGGCGTACAGGAGACGCAGCTGGCCAGTGGACTCCACGCCCTGCTCCTGAGCCCGGTAAAGATAAGAACAAGGTGTCTCCGCATGACCCTCAGATTAACCCTGTCGGATTACAAAAGTTGCTGCCCCTAAGGACAGGTGTTCCCTATCGATAGCAACGTCTCCAGAGTGTTAGTTGCTGAGCGTGAATTCCACGGGTCGCTGCGGAGCCTGGTTATTTTTTGCATCCACCCCAAGAAGCACCAGACGGTATGTCCCGGGTTGCAGGTCCTTGGTGTCCACCTTGAGCGCAAACGGGATGACTGGGTTGCCTTTTTCGACGAAGCCGTCCAGGGGCACGGCGTTGGTGAAAAAAACCTGCTTGTTCGTGGCGACGTCGAAAATCCGGTAGCCGGTTGCCACTTTGAGCGATGGATCGGTCTTTAACAGGGGCTCGTAAAGTTCGGAATAGAGAACCAAGTTGTCGCTCTTTTTGAACTGGTAGCTGGCCGCTGGTGTGATTTGCATGCCCTTGACGATCAGTGGCTTACGGTCTTCGAGGAGGGTGGCATCCACCTCGGTCGGAATCTCATCCACGCGCTGCAGGGTGGTCGAGAGTACGACGCCTCCAAGAGTGAACTTGTTCCCATCATAAGAATCGATCTGCAGCGGGGATTCCATTTTTGCAAAACCTTCCCCGCCGGAGCTGAGCACCACCGACAGCATGTAGTTCCCTGGGCCGGCGTCAAACTGGTTCTGATATCGGTAAGGTTGCTTGGTGAACTCCTTCCATTCCTCCTTCTCGAGTTCCAGGTTGAGGGTATCGCTGAATCGGGCGCCCACAGTTCCATCGGGTTTCGTCGCAATGCCAAGGATGTTTACACTCGCGTGGTACTTGCCCTTGTCCTTGTTAAACACCAGCGCATCCCCGGGAATTTCCATGCTCAGATTTACCCGGGCCACATTCGGGCCGGCATAAAAATACGGCGCCTGCATGGTCGCGTGAATCGTGCCCGGCGCTTTTCCGATGGCCTGTGCTTCCATCTGTTTTTCGACCGGCTTTCCCTCGAGCGGATTGACGGGCCGCACGTTGCAGTAGCCGGTGCGCGAGCGCACTTCCAGCCCGCTTTTGTTCATCTTCACTTTTAGGGTGTGGCAACTGCCTTCCGGATTCTCCTGCGGCACGTAGCCCAACACATAGAATTGGTTCATTTCCTGGGCGATGCGCTGCAAGCCTCCGAGAAGGTCGTTGGTGTTGTAGATCGTGAATCCGCCGGTGCCATCCGCCAGCATCTGCATGACTTGCTGGTTGGCCGTTCCTGAGGTCGGCATCTTCGGCAGTAACACTTGGGGCTGGTTCGCAGGATTGTAGTAATTCCCATAGGGGGTGCTGCTCGCAGGTGCTCCACCGGCTCCTCTGCCCCCCGTGCCGCCGGTTCCGGTACCGCCTGTTCCGCTGCCCCCTTTCCCTCCCGCACCACCCGATCCTCCAGTTCCCCCGGTTCCTCCGGTTCCTCCGGTTCCCCCACCGTGGCCTCCCCCCGTTCCACCCGTCCCTCCGGTTCCGCCACCACCGCCTCCGGGCTTTTGGGGGTCGAGAGCCGATGAAAGGTTGTAACTGGAAAGCACCAGTTTCGGGCGATCTTCCCGCGCCCCATCTTTCACCGCCGCAACGTTCCGGTTTCCCTCCGGTGTTTTGGGAGCAAGTCGCGCACTTCCAGCCGGCGGCATCCCGGTGACCAGCCCGCGCACGTCCAGCGGATAGACGGCCACATTTGCCTTGTTGCAGGCATCAATCGTCGCCGTCAGCTCCGACAAATTTTCCGAATTCAACGGGAATCCGGCCGTAAAGAGAATCAACATCTTCCGCCCAGCGACCGCGCGCAAGTTTTTCGCCAGACTGCGAATCGACAGCAACATGGAGCGCGCCCCAAAATCTCCCTCGGCATTGCTGATCGAAGCCATCCCTGTGGTGGCGATCATGACCGGTGGTGGGGATTGACCGTTCGTCTCAATCTGCGGCGAACTGCTGCTGGAGACTGCGGCCTGCAACAATTTCGCATCTGCCGTGAAATTCTGGCGGATCACCAGGCTGCCGCCGAAATTAACGACCGCCATCATCTGGTCCGGACCCGCATTACTCTCGACAAACTTCCTGGCTGCATCCCGGGCCTGTATCTGGTCCCCCATCTCCATCGAGGAAGTATCGAAGAACAAAATCAGGTAGTGCTTCTGCCCGGCAGCCTGTACCGCGGGATCAGAACCGGAAGAAAAGCTGGTGATCGACTGCTCCTTGTTGTCTTCATAAACCTTGAAGTCATTCTGCAAGAGATCCGTAACGTAATGCCCTTTCTTGTCCGTCACCACAGAGTCCACGAGCACAACCCGCGATTCGGTGCGGATCACGGTGTTGGTCGGTGTCGGCTGTTGCGTAGGGGCCGGCGGTTTCGGGGTGTCCTGCGCGGGCAGCTGGCCCACAAAGAACAGCAGGACCAGCAGTGCCGCAACTGGCACGCATTTTGCGGCGGAGGACATTTTCTTGATTCTTCTCATGTTGCACCTCAATCCACGTTCAATACGGAATTACCACGGCCCCGTTCTTCGCTGCCATCTGGGCACCTTCAGAATCCCGAACTACCTGTCGAACCATGTACTTCCCGGGTTTCAGATCAAAGCTCGATTTCATTGACACCCCGGTGCGGCTGAGCCGCTCGTAGGTGGTGTCGAGCAGCCGCATTTCCAGAATTTTCTCTCCGCCGGTCACATAATTGCCATTTTCGTCAAATACGACCGTGTCCACCGTTAAGTCGTCATAATTTCGGCCGTCGGCCTTGCGAAAATGTATGGCTTTCAGATCAATGTGGGAAACCACGCTCAGATGCGCTGTCGCGGCGTCGGTCTTGAAATACTGAGTTTGGAAATCGAGCGGCAGCTCCTGGATTTCGTCCTGTGAGAATACCGCCTCCGCCATCTCGGCTTTCGCCTGCTGCTGAGGGTCGTCCACTTTCTTGGGTGCAAAGTAACCGCGTCGCGCCTGGATATTCACTTTCCGTTTGCCGGTGACGACCACCTTGAGGGTGTGAAACCTGCCGTCCATCTTCTGATTCTGGGGCGAAAAACCCAGCACGTAGGAGACTTCCGGCGCCGCACCTGCGCGTTTCAGACCCGTCTCCAAATCGTTGGAGTTCTGGAAAAACGTACCACCGGTGCCGTTCGCAAAATCACCCAGCACAAATGAGTTTTCTGATTGCGCTTGTGTCCGATAGGTCGCCATATACCCGGCCGTTTGCGGTGTTTCCGTGACGGGTTGCGAAATGTCTCCGAGCAGATCGGGAGTGTACAGCCCGCGCGCGTCCACAGTATTGATGACCACATTGGCGCGATTCGCACGATCGATGATCCCCATTTCATCGAGAGTCTGCGTAGATAAAATAAACCCTGGCGAGACAAACACCATCACCCGCTCCCCCGGCATGCCCATCATGCGCCGGAGCACGTCTTCGAGCCGCCGGTAGGTGTATTCGTTGTCTGTGTCACCTGCCGTGAGCGCCTGTTGCAGATCTACCTGCGCCATGGAAGCTGCTGCCGCTGCCATCTGGGGGTTGTTCTGATACTGGCACGCCAGGACATTCGCCGTAACCACTCCCAAAACCTGCTGATTGCCTTGATTGACCCACTGATCGGCCATGTAATGATTCACGTCCGGACAATTGCTGACGCTATTGATCTTTCCCATCATTGGACGCGGTGTAAGGGAGAGCATCTTTTTGAGCAGCGCTTCCTTGTCACTCGTGAACTCCAGGGTGACCTGCCCTGACGTGGTGTAGACACCCAATCGGTCGGTCGGCGCCATACTATTGATCAGCTTCTCGGCGTTCTTCCGGACATAAATAATGTCCCCCATCTCCAGGTGAATATCGTCGAACATCAAAGCGACGAACCGTTCCGGCAACGCCGAGGTCTCACCCGCAGCCGGAGTGACCCCATCGACTGCCTGGGTCTTTGCGGCAGCTTCGGAGCGCTTGCGTCTCGTTTCGGCAGTCTCCACACCGAATGTGGAAATCACTTGAGGCTTGCCCTGGTCGAAAAGCTGAAAATCTTCACGCTGGAGATTCTCAATCAGATTCCCTTGCTGATCACGAACAACGACCTTTACCTGCACGAGATTCACACGCAGCTTGAAGGTCGTGGTGGTGTCCTTGTTCGAGATTTCAGGCTTTGGTTCTGTCGTTGCCGCTCGTGACGCGGTTGCGGGCGGTGTGTCCGAGCTTGCTCTTGGAGTGGCAGGGGGCGCGCTTGCGTCTTGACCGTGGATGGCAACCGCGCTGGCAAGGCTTAGTGCGACCAGAGCCACCCACAGCGCTCGGCGGAAGCGAAAGTTCCGATAGGCAGGCGTGAGCGTCATCCCTTCCCTTGCCCCCATTCGCGACCCTCGTGACTGACACCCCGCCAGGGACAAGGTTGACCACATCGACGCGGGTGGGACTTTTCGACTATAGGCCCTGGCATTTTTCGTGTCAATTCGCGGCGGGGTATGGTGGTAGGAGAGGGCAAAACTGCCTTATTTGCACAATTTTGGTGCAATGGGGAATAGATGTGCCGGTACCTACCGCGCTCCCCCCGGTTCGAGAGTTCGTGCGCATGCAACAATCGCCTCCCCTGGAGGCAATATGAAAAAAACCGTCTACCTGCATGTAAGAAAAATAATTCGCGCCCAACTTCACTTTCTGAATTGCTCGATAATTTTCTCCTGTATCTCGCCGTGAAAGGGTTTTCCGCAGATACTTTGAGAATTCGGCGCGTGAATCTCGGGATGTTTGTGAGATGGTGCTCGCGAATTGGAACGAAAAGTCCATCAGCTGTCACTGAAAGACTTGTCGAGCGTTATCAGCAATATCTATTCTTCTACCCCAAGATAAATGGCCAGCCGCTAGCTGTTTCAAGCCAATACGCGCGACTTGCTTTGATCAAACTTTGGCTTATGTGGATGAAAAGGAGAAACTTCATTTCGATTGATCCTACATTGGGACTTGAACTGCCGCGCCTCGCTCACAGGTTGCCAGCTGTTCTGACCCAAGAACAAATTGAACTCGTCTTGCAACAACCCGTGGTCGAGGAGGCTACCGGCATGCGGGATCGAGCGATTCTTGAAATGCTCTATTCGACCGGGATGCGGCGAATGGAACTTTTGAGACTTAGTCTTTTTGACCTAGATCGAAAACTAGGTGTGTTGACAATTCGCGAAGGGAAAGGAAAGAGGGATCGGGTAGTCCCCTTCGGCGAAAGGGCGCTTTACTGGCTTGACCAGTACTTGGTCAGGATAAGACCAAGTTTTGCGGTGGAACCAAACTGCACCGTTATCCTCTTAACTTCTACGGGTAAACCGTTCACCCCAAATCACTTGAGCTGGCTGGTCCGTCGCTATGTGCAGGCAGCCAATGTTGGTAAGAATGGAGCCTGCCATATCTTTCGGCATTCGATGGCAACCTTAATGTTGGAAGGTGGAGCGGACACACGTTATATTCAGGCTATATTGGGTCACGCACGCCTGGACACAACGCAAATATACACGCATGTCTCCATTCGAATGCTTAAGCAAATTCACACCGCAACGCACCCGTCAGCGCAGCTTGAAACTGAACCTGACGAACTACAAAGAAGCACATCAGTTGGCGAAATCGGTACACACCGTCGATAGTCCACAAGTAGAATCGACGCCATGGAGACAGCCACAAAGGCCCTCGAACCTTCTGCGTCGTACTATCGCGCCAGATACTACGAGCCAGCTACAGAAACGTTCCTCTCCGAAGCTCCGACGATCCGGGCAAGTCCAGCATCACCACATTCGAGCGGTCTTGTACTCGCTCGAGGATGACTTCGCGGCCGTCTGGGGAGATGTCGAAATCTCGAATATCGAAGTCGGGACTGAAGTTGGTCAATTGCCGCTCGGCTCCTGTCTCCAGATCAATGAGCCAGAGATTCTTATGTTGAATCTCTCCGCGCAGGATCACGAGTGACTTTCCTCCGGGTAGAAAAACCAAATGTCGTGCCCCCCGTGTCATCTTCAAGGACGGCATGGGATACGCGATTCCCTCTGGCGTCACGGCTTTCAACGAGAAAGTCGTGCCGATGTCGGGCCCCGAGTAGACAATGAAGCGGCCGTCAGGCGCCCACGCAGGATCGACCGAATACTCTTGAACCAAAACAGCCGGGGAACCGCCCCCGACCGGCACACGGAAAAGGTGGGGTATGCCGTGATCATCAGCCGCAATAGCGATCGACTTTCCGTCCGGTGACCATGAGGGAACGCCCTCCAGGTTCAGCGAATCGGCCACAATCCGTGCGTTCGTGCCGTCGGCTTGCATCACGTACAAAAGCGACTGCCCGCATTTCCGCACCGAGAATGCGATGTTCCTTCCATCGGGAGAGAGGGCAGGGCCGCCGATGACCTGGGCTCCTTGGCCAGTCCACAGCTCCGTGCTGGCTGCACCGGCGAGTTTCCAGATACTCTCACTCGTGCTAGTTGCAGAAACATAGAGAAGAGAATTCGGAGCCAGCCGGGGGGAGGACCCCGTGCTGGTGGTGAGATTAATTCGCGCAGCTGACGAAACTTCGGCGAGTGATCCAGCGATCCGCGAGCGCCAGAGTGTTCTCGTCGGACTTGCGCGCGTTAGAACTAGACGGTGACCGTCCGCGCTAACCGCCAATGACGTGAACCGGTCAAGGCCAAAGGTCAAGCGGTGGGGGATCCGGCGCTCAGTGTCAATGCTATACAGCCAAGGCCCCGAACCATCCGCTTCGCTGGCGAGGTACATCAGTGTGCGCCGATCCAAAAACACCGGATAAATCACGCGGCTATTGTGTGACGTAATTCGTTCGGGGGTCCCGCCAGCAGGCCGGATGCGCCAGATGTCCAATTTGTCGGGGAGAGAGCCCTGGACGAAGTAAATGAATGTCCCATCGGGCGCCCATACTTGAAAGTGACAGTGCAGCCCGGCCGGCGCAGCGAAGATGGACCTGGCCTCCTGCCGCAGGCCGCCGTCTGAAACGAACATCGGGTCTCCTGGTCCGGGCGTGTGGTACACGAGTCGGGAGCCGTCTTGCGACCAGTCGAATTCGGCCACGCCTTCCAGGTATGGCCTCGGTTGCCCGCCCAGAGTCGGCGCAGCCCACACACTGATGTCGCCGCCTCCCGACCCTTCTTTCTTTCGAGACCAGAACGTGATGAGAGAGCCATCGGGCGAGAACCCTAGGGCGCGGAGCGATGGATTGACCAGTTCCGGTGCGGCCCCGCGGGTCAAATTGTGGAACTGCCCTGAAGCGACCTGCGAAACCCATACGTCCATCTGTCCGTCCCAGTCCGCCAGAAAGGCCACGAATTGACCGTCGCGTGACACCGCGGCGGCTTCCTCCTCTCCCACGTGATCCGTGATTGACTGGAATCGAGCGTTCCCGATAGGGCTTCGCCAGAAGTACTCGCTCTTTTGAAGCCTCAGGCCTGAGACGATTGCTAGCGCGGCTGCCGCCGCCAGTGGCAGGACGAATTTCCGGCGAATCAGAGGGGTCGATATTGCCAGCTGCGGTGGCACAGGAGGACTGGGCGAAGCGTCACTACTCCCGCTTTCAACCGACGGCCGAAGACTCCGACTGCGGGTCCACGCGTCCAACTCTGCCCGGGAGGCGTACACTGATCCCAGCTTGTTATGCACGTGCCGGTGAACGGGCATCCCTTCCCGCTTCTCCCACCGCTGGACCGTCGCCACGTCGCGGTTGAGGTAGGCCGCGATTTCTTTCCACGAGTCGAGCCGGTCTACGGGCGGCTTATCCGCTGGGGTCTTGCCGGATGGGAGTTCCCTCACGTGCGCTCCTGAGCCCCGCGGAAATCGCGCGGACAGTTAGGCGCATTGTAACCCCATCCGCTCAGACACGGCAAAGTGTCGCATTCCACCGCAAATGAAAGAAACACGGCAATTCTGCGCATTGCAGTTTGACGGCAGCGCCCTGGTGCCCGAACGTGGCGGAGCGCGCTAAAGGCGACGCTGCCGAAAGGTTTTTGGGCCGAAGACCGGTCCAGGTTCAGCCGTTTGCGGTCCCAGGGCTTGCGGCAAGGTTCAATTCCAAATTGGAGGAGCTTCTATGAACAGCAAGAGTCTTTCGCTGGCACTACGCATGATCTTAACAGCGGTCATGGCAGTAGGTACTGGAGCCATGGCCCAGGATCCGAAACCTGAGCGTTTCAGCGGCGTAATCAATGACTACGCACCCATAGCGGGCGGCACGACGGCGTGGGAACTTCACGGGCCATGGAGTTTGACATTGAATAAAGAAACGGGGACAGCCCATTTCTCGGCGTCCCTGACAATGGGGTTGTCAGTCCTTGGCCAAACGACTACAGACGTCGAAGCGGGCAATCTGGCACAGCATACTCACAACATCACGATGGATGGCATGGTCACTTATAACCCGACTGACTGCCCTCCCGCCGCGGCGACCACGCCTCCTTACGTCGCCCGCATTGAGATTGGCGGCACCGCCAGCGTTTTCGCGAATGGCAGCACTGCGCCGTTCGGGCAGTTCTCACACTTGCAGGTTTGTATTGCGGGAGGAACAAACGATCCGGACGTGCCATTTTCGAATATCACGCTGGTATTCGCGGACCCGGCCGCAAAGCATTTCGGAGCGACGGCCATTCACGGGCTAGTTCGCAACACAAAGAGATCATCGTTTGACAATAACCAGCGCTGAGTCAGCAGCGGCGTTTGGACTCCGGGCTTGACGGCCCGCGCGAGGCAAATGGGGCGACCCATCCGTACTCGCTTGTGGCCCTCACTACGAGCAGACGGCTCGCGCCAATGCCGGCGAGCTCGGGAAAGTCCAAGACCGAACAAGGAGCAAAGGAGTCGGCCATGCGAGCAGTGAGCCGTGAAGTTTGAAGCAGCGACAAAGAGAAAGCTCGTGATTTTAGGAGTCGTGAACCTGGTATTTTTTGTTGAATGGGGGGCGGAACGAGTACGTCATTGGTTGATCAGCCGGTATCCGGCGAATCTAATCCCACTCCAACAATCACCACAATCCTGCCGTAGTTTGCCCCTTTGACGAGTTCCGCCTCGAACAGCGTCTCGATCTGCAGCATTGATGGCTCCACCGGGACTTTGTCGCTCATATGGACAAACGGTCGATCCGGATTGTACCGGGTCGTTGTTCGACGCAATCGGTACAAAAAGCGAAAACGTCGCCGTCCTCGACGGAAGCAAGCGATTCTTCTTGCTCAGCGTGGCGCCGCAGACGATTACCACGGAAGCGGGGAAAAGAATCGAGGTGGAGGACTAAAGGGGTGTTGGGTTTGGCGAAAAATCGCCATTACACTCTTTGAACAGGTTGTTCTTTGCTTGGGGGATGGTCGGCAACTCAGAAGAGACTCCTTAAGTCACAAATCAGGCGGCTGGTAAACGTGGAATCAATCGTCCAAATGGATACCGTACCCGGCGATGAGCAAGAAGTTCCGCATTGGAGAAAAAGTGGCGAGGAAATTCAATCGAAGCGGTTAAATACCGTTTTGGTCGCGCCGGAATTTCTGAAACTTCATGCAAAATAACGCACTTACAGGAGGAGCGGGTCCCTGGAGGAGCATTGCACGATAATTGTGCAAAGAAGGCTGTTTTGCCCTCCCCTGCCACCATACCCGTCAATCCGCAGTGGGTTGAGTGATAGGAGGGTGCAAACAATTCAATTTGCATAAGTTTGGCCCAATTGCTTGCGCGTCGAATCAGATCCCCCACTCTCTGGTCCGTCAACGCGAGGAGGTCTTCGCCTCGTGCAGCCACGGCCTTAGGACTGCCCGGTATCGGGGTACAGACCCTGTTTTCGACGTGTTGCGGCTACCCCTTCTTACACTCCTCGACACATGAAATCGCGACACCCGGTGCGGGAAGCGGGTTCCCTCGACAAAGGTCCAGGTCTGAAGCAAAAACGAAAATCGGCTCAGGAACCGCTCGAAGAACAAAGGGGAGGGCCGAAGTGCCGGCCGCCAACTGCCTTACGTGGACCGGGAAATTCCATGCCGGGGGGGCTTGTCCTGTCGTTACGTCGCACAATCGAGGTGTTCCATTTTGAACGGACACCCTCGCTCTGACCCGGTAGCATGAATCGGCAGGAGTTTCCTACGACCCACGCTAGGAAAGAATTGCATCGGCGCCGCTTCTTTCCAGTTCGCCTCTTCGACGCCATGGGCGTTCTCCTTCCAGAAATTTCGAGGAAACATGCCAACCATCAAAATCCTAGTGGTCGATGACAACGATGCGGTACGCGAAATGGCCCAGGAGATGCTGGAAAGCAAGGGTTTTGAAGTGGTGTCCGCAGCGAGCGTGAACGAGGCCCTGCAACTGATTTTGGGCCAACAATTCGATGCTCTGGTCACAGATCTGCACATGCCGCTTCCTGGGGATGGATTCGCAGTGGTTACGGCTATGCGGCACGCTCAACCGAAAGCGGTGACCATTGTCGTGAGCGGTTACCCTGACACCGAGGGAGCGATGGCCGCCATCGTCCTGCAGGCGGATCAGATTATGGTGAAGCCTATAGAGTTCAAGGATCTTGCAACTCTCATACGCCAAAAGCTCGCCAATCCCGGCCCCGCTCTCCTGCCAAGCAAGCGCCAAACTGTCGCAACAATTCTGGAGCGAGATGTGGATGGAACGATCGAACGATGGCTAGCAAGGGTCGAGAAGGTGGATGAGTTGACGGTCATCCCGCTGAGTGAAACGGAGCGAACCAGCCACCTTCCGGCGATTCTAAGAAACATTATTACCCGGCTGCGCGAGTCCCGTGACATCGAGGCAGGGGCCAGTGCCTCCCCTGAGGCGGTGGAGCATGGAGTACAGCGGTTCCACCAAGGCTACACGGCTCCACTCATCGTGCAGGAGTCACGTCTGTTACAGGTGTCCATATTCGAAACCATTAAGCGAAACTTGGTTAACGTGGACTTCAGCTTGGTACTGCCAGATGTGATGTTGATCGCCGACGAAGTGGACGCACAACTAACGCAGTGCATTGATGGCTTTTTGAAGACGGAGACAGGAGGACTGGCGAAAGGGGCGTAAATTTGCAGACATTCTTTGCGGATCGCTCCTGGCATGCCGGTCCTGAGCAGAGGCCACGGCGGAATGCCCAGTGTCGCCGCTCCAGTCGAGGATGTCCGAGCTTTGGTTGACGGCAGCGGATCTCGATGTCCGGCACGGTAAGTCCTCTGGCAGGAAACTTCAAGCAATCTCTGCTGCCTTCCTCTCCCCTGCGGCAAGGGTGACGGATTCGGCCGATCCGGCGCCCCAGCTCGACGTATCCCTTCGTTTTCTAGAAAGGCACGCAAGATCTGCGGCCCGGCTTTCCCGGTTGCCTCTCGGACCTCCTTTCGGATCTCCTCCCACACCTCGGCGGCCGGCAACTCCTGACCTCAGGCTCTTTCGAACTTGGGATCGGATTTTTGGCCGGTGTTTTGGCAATTCTTTCTCACGGCGGCGCCCCCCATCAGAGGGAACCAGAATCCGAACTGTACCCGGGTGCGGGCGAGAACGGCTGCTTCTCGTTCTCCGCTTTCAGCAAAGCCCCAGGCTCCCACTGCCCTAGATTTGCATCTCAAAGTATACGGTGTATACTTGTGCAATACACGACGTCGATGACCGCGAGACTCACAGATCGGAAGATCCTCATTGCCAGCCGCCGCCTGCTGGACAAGGAAGGGGCGGAAGCCGTGACCATGCGCCGAGTGGCCAAGGCCGTCGGTATCACCCCCATGGCGATCTATCGCCATTATGCGGACCGCCCGGCCCTTCTGAATGCCTTGGCGGAGGAAGGTTTTGAAGAGTTAGCTGCCCGGCTGGCGCGCAAAAACGTCTCCGGCGGGGTTGCAGAGCGTCTCACGATGTTGGTGGAGATTTATTTGGAGCACGCCCTCGAGAGCCCCCGGCTGTTCGAGCTCATGTTTCTCAAACCGAGGAAAGGCGCTCGCCGCTATCCTCGGGACTTCAAGGCCTACCGCTCCCCGACAGCCAATCTGATGTTGGACGTAGTACAGGAAGGCATGGCGGGGGGTTATTTCTGCGATGACGACCCTTGGGAGATCGTCTTCGAGATGGGCGCCTTGTCTCACGGGCTGCTCATGCTGTACTTGGGCCAACGCGTGGAAATGTCGCGCTCTGAGTTTTGCGCATTGTACCGGCGCTCCTTTAGGAGATACCTGCATGGCCTTCTCAAATGATTTTCGTCGCTACGCCTGCGCGCTCCTTGCCGTGGTCTCGACGGCGGTACTGGTTTGGTTCGGCACGGGTCTTAACCCGTGGTGGCCGCTGCTGTGGTTCGCACCGCTTCCCGTACTGCTCTTCGCGTCTGGTAGTTCGCGTCTAGGTGCGGCGCTCACAGCCGCGCTCGCCTGGTTCATCGGCGGCCTCAATGTGTGGCACTACCTCGGCACGTTGCATATGCCGCCCTGGGCACGAGCGGTGCTCTGCGCGATTCCGGCCCTGGTGTTTGCGGCCACAGTGCTGCTTTTTCGCGCGCTCCTAAGGCGCGGCGCTTGGTGGAGTGCCCTCGTGGCTTTTCCGGCGGCATGGGTCTCGGCCGAATACCTTTCAAGTTTCACCTCTCCCCATGGCACGTGGGGAAACCTGTCCTATACACAGTTGAACTTTTTGCCGGTTCTACAACTCGCCTCTGTGACCGGTCCGTGGGGCATCAGTTTCCTACTCTTTTTGTTTTCTGCTAGCCTCGTTCTCGGTCTGCATTTGCGCACAAAGCAGCCGAAGCAGGCGTCAGAAATCGTCGGTGTGGGCTTGGGAGTGTTTGTGCTGGTGTTGGTATTCGGTGGACTGCGTCTGGGGCGACCGGAGCCAGACCAGCAAGTAAAGGTGGGCCTCATAGCCTCGGACCAGCCAGGCAACGTGGCTGTGGCGGACGAGGGCGCTAAAGCCGCGCGATTGTTCCGTGATTATGCCGCGGGAGTGGAAGAGCTTTCAAGCCAAGGAGCACAAGTCATTGTGCTGCCGGAAAAACTGGGTGTGGTTGTGGACCCTGATACGATGGCAACCGATGCGTTTTTTCAATCACTCGCCGACAAGACTAAATCCCATATCGTTGTGGGACTCCTCCGCGTATCCTCGTCCGTAAAGTACAACGAAGCGCGCGTGTACCGGCCCGGAGCCCCACCCCTGAGCTATGACAAGCATCACATGCTGCCCCCCTTCGAATCCCAGCTGGAACCGGGCACGAATCTGACCTTTCTGCGGGAGCCTTCCGGAACCTGGGGCGTGGCCATCTGCAAGGATATGGACTTCACACCGCTTTCCCGTCAATACGGCCGGGCAGGCGCCGGCCTCTTGTTCGTGCCTGCGTGGGATTTCGTGCTGGATCGGTGGCAGCATGGCCATATCGCGATCATGCGCGGCGTCGAGGACGGCTTCAGCATCGTGCGCGCGGCAAAGCAAGGCTACCTGACCGTGAGCGATGACCGTGGCCGCATCCTGGCGGAGACCCAGAGCGACTCCGCACCTTTCGCGACGCTGCTGGCAAACGTGCCGGCGACACACGAGAACACTCTCTATCTCTTGCTGGGCGACTGGTTCGCCTGGGTCGCGCTGGCGACGTTGGTCTTTACGCTCGTTCAACTTTACCGGTCGAACCATCCACTTCGCGACAAGAACATCGCCACTTGAAAACACTGAAATGGAGGGCGGGGAGACTCGGAAGTAATCCTTCACGGGAGGTCGCTGCAAGCACAAACGCTTCCGGAAATTGCCCTGAAAGCGAGGATCTCGTTCCGCCTGCCTGCTTCGTCGCGTTGATCAGGCACTCGCGGCAACTCCCTGAGGCCAGCGCGACCTTTTGTCTCTAAGGCTGTATACTTTCCAGACACGATGGCACTTTCGACTGGCACGAGGCTAGGACCCTACGAAATCGTTGACCAACTAGGCGCTGGTGGCATGGGCGAAGTCTATCGCGCCCGCGACACCCGCCTGGACCGTTCCGTCGCCATTAAAATCCTTCCCGCCCATCTCTGCTCCGACCCCGCCGCCAAAGTCCGCTTCGAGCGCGAAGCAAAATCCGTCTCCGCCCTCAACCATCCCAATATCTGCTCGCTGTTCGACGTCGGATCCGAGGACGGCATCGACTACCTCGTCATGGAGTGCATCGAAGGCGAGACCCTCTTCCTGCGCATCGCCAAGGGGCCGCTCCCGACCGACCAGGTCCTCAAGCTCGGCGCCGAGCTCGCCGACGCTCTCGACAAAGCCCATCGTTCGGGTGTCGTCCATCGGGATCTCAAGCCCGGTAACATCATGCTCACCAAAACCGGCGCCAAGCTCCTCGATTTCGGTCTTGCCAAGCCCACCATCACCACCGCCTCCGTCACCGCCGTCACGCTCACCAACGTCGCCGCTTCCTCTCCCGTTACCGAGCGCGGCGTCATCGTCGGCACTTACCAGTACATGTCTCCCGAGCAGATCGAAGGCAAGGAGCTCGATGGACGCAGCGACATCTTCTCTCTCGGCGCCGTGCTCTACGAGGCCCTCACCGGACAGCGCGCTTTCGAAGGCAAATCTGCACTCTCTGTCGCCTCCGCCATTCTCGAAAAAGAGCCTCCTCCCATCACGACCATCCGCCCACTCACGCCCCGTTCTCTCGATCACATCATTCGCCGCTGCCTCGCCAAGGATCCCGACGACCGCTGGCAATCCGCTCGCGACCTGGCTCTTGAACTCAGAGCGCTCTCGATCCTCGATCCTTCTTCGCAATCTTCCGCCGCCGCGATTCCCGTCGCCGGACGCAAACACTTCCGCGACTTCCTCCCCTGGGCTGTCGCCGTCCTCGCGCTTCTGTCTGCGCTGACCCTTTTCTTCCTGCGCCCGCACAACGCGGCAACCGCTCTTCCGGTCTACTCCTCCATCGTCGCCCCACTCAATACTTCCTTCGAAATCGAAGGCGACATGGGCGCGCAACCCGCTCTTTCTCCCGACGGCAGTTCCCTCGTCTTCGGCGCCAGCGGAGAACTTTGGCTCCGGTCGCTCCGCAACGGCACCGAACGTGTGCTTTCGGGCGCACATGGAGCCATGAACCCCTTTTGGTCTCCAGACAGCTCGAGCATTGGCTTCTTCTCCGACGGCAAGCTGAAAACTCTCGATGTGGCCACCGGTGTCGTTCGCACCCTTTGTCCTGCAGCGTCCCCTCGCGGTGGCTCCTGGACTCCTTCCGGCCTCATCCTTTTCGCTCCGAATCCGCGCGATGCCATTTATCAGACCCCTGCCACCGGCGGTACTCCCTCCGCCGTCACCAAGTTGGACACTGCCAGTCACACCACGCACCGCTGGCCCTTCTCACTACCTGACGGTCAACATTTCCTTTATTACGCTTCCAACCACTCCTCGCCCATGTCCGAGCAGAACGGCATCTACATCGCTTCTTTCGATGGCAAAGTGAATCGCTTTCTGGTTTCCTCCCCTGCTGGCGGTATCTACTCTAAGGGCCAACTTCTCTTCGTGAAGGAGACTACTCTTTACTCGCAGCCACTGGACCTCGTTTCTCTCTCCTTGACTGGGTCTGCTCGCCCCGTTGTCGACGGCGTGGTTGTCGATCTCGGCGTATGGCACGCTACCGTTACCGCATCATACGCTGGTGATTTGATCTTCCAGAAGGGCGCTGCGATGGCTCAGTCCCGCATGGAGTGGCTGGACAGCTCCGGAAAGCACCTCAGCTTTGTCGGTGAGAAGGACGTGTATCTCGGTCCTCGCCTTTCGAAGGACGGTCGCCGTTTGCTCGTCGGCTTGGGCGACCCCACCCATGACGTCTGGGCCTTCGATCCCTCCGGCCCCGATAAGACTCGCCTCACCTTTGATGGGGACGTTGTCGCTGAACCGGTCTGGTCGCCTGATGCTTCCCGCTTTCTCGCCGTTCACGGCTTGCCCAACAGTATTACCCGCGTCGTCATTCGCCCTGCCAGCGGCTCGGGCCAGTCGACTGTCGTCAAGGAAGTCCCCTACAACATCGCCGTTACCGACTGGTCTCCCGACGGCCGCTACCTCCTCACCGAGAGTGGTTCAGGCAACCTTGAGGTCACGCCGGTCAACCCAGGGGAACCGCCACGTACCCTGGTTTCGGCCTCCACCGCCAACGGTCCCGTATCCGGCGGCCAATATTCCAGCGACGGCAAGTTTGTCGCCTACACCGTCCTTCTGCACACCGGCGCGCAGATCTTCATTGTTCCTTCTTCCGGCGGAAATGGTATGTGGCAGGTCTCGACTGACGGTGGCAAATGGGCCCGCTGGAGCCACGACGGCAAGCAGCTGTTCTACATGTCCATGCGCAATGAAATGATGGCCGTAGATGTCCATGTAAACGGCGACAGCATCACCCTTGGCCATCCCACGGCCCTCTTTACCTTCCACCCTTCGCTTCGCGTCTACCGCCAGGGCATGATTGGTTTCGACGTCGCCCCTGACGGCAAGAAGTTCCTCCTCGTCGTCGCCGCCGACGAAAACGCCCGTCCCCTTACGCTTCTCCAGAATTGGCCCTCCCTCCTCGCCCACTGAAGTCACCCTGTCAGCTCTGCCGCGATTGGTCTAGGTTGGAGCACCATTCCTGTCTTAGCGGTCGCCGGTGCGTTTTCCTGCCGGGCCAGTCCATTCACCGAGCTCCCAGCTCGTCGGTGGCCGACCCTGGGCGCCCGGATTCAGGAATGGGAACGGCGTCCCGCGGCCTCTTCGGCATTCCAGGCCGCCCCCAGAAACACGATGACGGCAGAAATTTGCATCCAGATGAGCAAGCCGATGACCGCCGCCAGGCCGCCATACACAACACTTGCAGGGACACGCCGCATGTAAACACCGAAAACCGCGTTGGCGATCCACCAGAGCAGCGTGGCCAGGGTGGCTCCCGGCAGTACATGGCTAAGATGCTTTTCCTGGGGCCGCGCCACCCAATAGATCACAGTCAAAGCCAGCATGGCCAGGATCATGGCAACGAGAGGAAAAAAGACCAGCCACATGCCGTGCACCGGTGCGTTCTTCCAGAGGGTCTCGGTTAACCAGTGGCGTAAGGGTCTGCCGAACACACCCAGGATCCCTGCCGCGACAATGGGGATGAGCGTGATCACCAGGAGCAGCAAGCCGCGCAATTGGCGGTGCAGGAAGCCGATGCGTTCTTCGTCCTCGTAAATCAGGTGAATCCCTTCCATGAGCAACTTCATGACTTGCGTGCCGCCGAACAGAGCGCCCAAGGCACCGGCCAACGCGTACTTCCACACGTCAGGCCCGCGGCGCTCGAGGAAGTCGGTGACGATGGATTGGCTGCCGGGAGGCAGGAAGTCGGTGAAATTGCGGATCGCCTCGAGCGTTAGGGTTTTGTTTCCGATCCAGGTGGAAGCGAAACCGACGGCGAGCAGTAGCATCGGGAAAAAGGCCAGAAAAACGTTGAAGGCAATCGCCTGCGAAATCATGCCGCAACGCGGGAAAACGCGCTCCACCATACCCCAAACTCGTCTAAGCAACGGGCACCCTCATGGTCCTCCGCATTATAGCCGCAGTTGCGAGGACAGATGCGTGATCGGGCAACCCGGAGGGCGAGCCCGGGACGGAGAGGACGGGTAGACCAGGGAGATGCTTCTCCCGGCCCCTGTTTTTCCGCTCGATGAACAGAGAGAAGCGCGCTGTGCGCTTCGAAAAAAGGCCCGAAGATAGGGCACCGAACGGCGGAATCACTTTGGCATTTCGAGCTTGCCGGGGGCTACGGGCGGCTTTGGCGCCTCGAGGATGCCTGCCACTGGGATGGTGACCGAGCCGAGTGCGCCAGAAGCGGTGTCCCGGACAAGCACGCGGAACTGGACGGCCTGCGGGGCGATGGTGATGTGTTTGCCGAGTACCATGCCCGCGCTCGTCAAATATTCATACTGCTTGTCTTCCATGTTCAAGCCAATGCGCTGGTTTTCCGCGGAAATCGTGACTCCGGTGGCGTCACTTTGCACGATGTACAGGAGCAGCGTGCCGGTCTTATGACCATCGGCAGATTGCAGCACGAACTGTTTGGGATCGAGGGCAATATGAAGTTCAAGTTTGCGATCCTCGGCCGGCTCCATGGTTTTTCCGCTGACGATCATTCCGAGACTGGTGGCATCGAGCGGGCTTATCGCCGCGTCCTTTACCGGCTCAAGAGAGTCTGCTTCGACCCTTTCCGCAGTCGCAAAGTAGCCCGTGCGGTAGCGCAGGTGCGCGCCTTCGGCCCTGGCGGTTACCTTCAGCTTGCGGAACGAGCCGTTCCATTTGTTGTGGTCGGGGTAGAAGCCGAGAGTGTATGCGTAGCGGCTATCGTCAAACGCTTTTTGCAGTGCATTGGTTACGTCATTGGTGCCGAAGAAAGCGACTCCGCCCGTGCCGTCTGCGAGCAGTCTCGAGGTGTCCCGGTTATCCTGTTCCGCCGACAGTGTTGCTGTGGTCTGCGAGGTGTCGCGATCGCGCCCGGCAGCAGTGATGCCCGCTCCCACGCCGCCAACACTGGCGGAGGGATCGACAGCGACACCGTGAGCATCGACCGGATAGATCGCCACATTCGCCCGATTCAGCTCCCGCACGGCTTGCTTCACCTGATCGTCAAAAGTTCCTGTTTCGTCTTCCGGGCACTCGAGCTGATTGGTCACGTCCGAGCATACGGTTCTGGCGGACTGGTTCGTGGGCTGGTTGGTCGCCAGAGCCTGATCGCTTGGCCGCCCAATAACTGGCACGCCAATCTGAATGGGAAATCCGCCGGACACCCAAAGAAGGCTCTTTCGCCCAGGGACCGCCGCAACATGGTTGGCAATTGCCTTTAGCGCCGCAGTGGTGGTCTCCATGCGCATCTTGAGGTATTGGTTCGAGATTTGCCGGTTGGGGGTTTCAAGGGCCTGACCCAAATTCTGATAAGGCGACGTTGCGCCCGTCGCGGGCCCAACGAAGGAGATCTTGGTGGCGAACGATGAGTCAAAGGAAACCAATTCACGCGGAGCAAACTTGCTCACCGCGTCGACCAGAGCGGAATCGTCTTGCGTGAAATCGTGCAACACCAGCAGTTCGGTGGTCAGGGCGTAAATCGCCACGTGATCCTGCGATTTCAGGGAGCGCAGCAGGGTCATGACCTGTTTCTTCAAGTAAATCTGGTCTTCCGTGGCGGTATTTTCGGCGTCGAAGAGAATGATGATGACCGCACCGGGGTCCTGGCCTTTCAAATCGAAACGGTTCGTAAATACGTTGGGAGGGAGCTTGGTCGCCGTTTCAACGGGCGCGGGAGCTTCGGAGGAAAAAAACGCGACCTGTTGCGGGGCGCCCTGATCCAAAATCGTGAAGTCGTCTTTGGTCAGGCCGGTGACCGGGCGTCCCTTCTTGTCGGTGACCACCACGCTCAGCTGGACCAGGCGCGTGGTCGAGCGAATGGTAGGAGCCGATTGTTGCGGAGCTGACACGGCGTTGGGAGCATCGGTGTTCGCAGGCTGCTGTGCATTTGCCAGGCTCCCGAGCAAACCACAGCGGATCAGAAGAAATAGAACGGCTAGACGTAGTTGCATACATACCTCATTGTGAGTGCGACTCCTGCGGGCAAACCGTCAGTCTCTGGGAAGGTCTGGTTCTGGGAGGCCGCTCGACCGGGCTGTAGATCCTGGGAGCCGATGTTCCCGCTGGCAACGTCTCGGACCAGCAAACGAATCTTGGCCACATTCTTGCCGACCGGGGCGCTCAGGGAAAATACCACCGACTTCTCCTTGAGAGCGGGCTGCCGGTCTAACTCCTGCACAATTTCCAGGTTTTTCACCACGATGCCGTTGGGCTGTCCTTTTGTCGTGTAGGTCGCGATAACCGCGGTGAGGACGGTCCGGCGATCACCATTCGGGAGCGGTTTCCAGGTCAGCCCATTCGGGCGGATGCTGAATACGAATTTCTGTGCACTGGCCTTGGGATCGGGAGCCTCGGAGGCAAGGAATGCGATCTTGTCAAGATTTGGCAAGGACTTCACCGCCGCCTGCATCCGGCTGTCTAACTGATTCCAGTCGGCCATGCGCTTGGCAGTTTCCTTGGTTTCGGGCTGAGTTTCGTCGCTGTACGCCTCTCGATATCGCAGCAGCGCAGTAGGCTCGTTCTCCTTGGCTCGCTTGGCCAGAGTCATGGATATTTCGTGCGGCTTCCTCCCTTGCTTGCCCGGTAAGAAACCCAGCTCATACCGGTTGTGCAGCAAGTCCAGAAAAGTCGCCAAGCGTGAGGCGTAATCATCGCTCTTCACCGCATACTCGGCCCTGCCACTGCTGTCGGTAGAACCGCTGGCGCCCTCAAGCCCCAGGTCCATGGAGGAAATCTCCAGGGAGCCGGTCCATGCCTCACCGGGCTTCCCTCCCCCCGAAAGAGACTGTGTACCACCGACAAAAACCAGAGAGAGGAAGGGAGCAGGAAACGCTGTGCCCGAAACGTTGTTGATGAGCCGCATGACTTGCGCACGGGAATCCTGGTCGGTCAGTTGCTGGATGACCACGGTCTTACGGGACGCAATTTCGTCCATGGCATGCAGCACTCCGGCGTAATCGTTCGACGGCGGCAGATCAATTTCCGATTCACCGTTATCGCACCAATGGGCAACGCCAACGGTATCGTCGGGATGGAGGCGCTCAAGGACCGCCCGGAGGTCATCGGTCTTGCCTGCAAGAAAACTCGAACCCCACTTATCGGTGGATTCGCCTCTGGTCCTGCGGCCGGCTCTGACTTCGTAATGGACCTCCTCGTTGCAAACCAGAACGAACCAGAGCAGGACAGGACGAAGTTTCTGGTCAGCGCCGCGACTAAAACTGACGACGGAAACGGGCTTGCCATTGTCGCGCACCAGAAAATCGTCTTGTTCAAGAGTTTTGATCGGTTCTCCGGTCTTCCTGTTTTGTGCGATGACGTCGACCAGCACGAGCGACGTTTCACTCAGAATTACGGGAGGCTGCTGCTGCGCGACGCGCTGGCTTGCCAGCGAGGATAGGAACGAAATCGTGAGGCAAGCCAGACCGAAGGCGGCGCGCACGATGACCGTCAGGATAAACCGGAAATTCACAGGGAAAGGATATCACTATGCAAAGTCAGGCGAACGGGAGGCGCCCGGCTGGGCACGATTCCGGCTGTTGTCGTACACTTCCCTTAGGAACGAATCAGGGGAGATTTGCTCATGTCGCCCATAACCGCACCGGGAGCCAAGGCTGCGACTCTCGATTTCCGGAAGTCCCTGCTCGGGACCTTTGCGATCAATGAAAAGGCCAATCAACTGCTCCTCGGCCAACTTGCCGACGCGGCTTGGCAGGCTCCGCCGCCTTCGGGCCGGGGCCGCTCGATTGGAGCTATTGCCGCACACATTCATCATGTACGCCTGATGTGGTTGACCGCCGCGGACAAGAATGCGAAGGTGCCCCCCAAGCTCGAGCCGGAGCGAGCCACCCGTGCCGAGGTGCAGAAGGCGCTGAAGGCCAGCGCAGAAGCAATCCGAGCACTCGTTGAGAAGTCACTCGACGATCCGGGCGGAAAAGTGCCGAATTTCAAGCCGGACGTCGTGGCTTTCGTCGGATACCTTATCGCACATGATTCGCACCATCGCGGGCAGATCGCGATGCTGGCCCGGCAGGTGGGCCACGGCCTGCCTCCCGAGACGGGCTTCGGTTTGTGGGAATGGGGCAGCTTGTGGCGGGACTGCGGTTTCGGGAAATGAACGCTCGACTCGGGTCCCCAGCGCGATGGACGGCAGCTCTGCTCCTGTTGCTCACTCTTGCCGTTTTGGGGCGTGCCCAAGGTGGCGCTACGCCAAAGAGACTGACCTGGCGGACGCTCGAGTTCGCCATTGTGAAGTTCAATGACAGCGCGCCTAACACCTGGAATATCTATCATTCGGACAAGAAAGGCATGCTGCTGGTACGGATCTGGAAGCGCTATCTGCTCGTGAACGTCCAGGATCAGGAAGTGTTCGATATCGATCCGGAGAAGATCAAAGTGGTGGGAGAGGACGTGGAGTGGTCCATGGCAGACGTGCCGGACAAACCGATCGACACCCCTGATTTCAAGGAAAGAAACGTTGGCACCATGGAGCGCATCCGTTTCCGGCTCAGCAAGGACGGACACTTCCTCGAGTTGCAAATACCCCTCGGGCTGAACGGCCGGCCGATGTACTGACGGACGGACCAATGGAAGCGAACTGTCTGTTGGAAAAGAAGTTAATGCGCAAGGACTGTAAGACGCCCCAGATGGCTTCGGAAAAAGGTATCAGTACTCGGCACTCGGCTAATGAGTAACTCATTCTAACCCCCGCCCGCAAAACCCCTAGAGAATTAACGTCACATTCCGGCAGCCGGCTAGCAGCATTGAGAAAATATTTGCATATCTTTTCGTGCGGCTCGACAGGGCAAAAGAGGACTCGTCGTTTTGCAACTGCAAGGCGAGCAGATTGAGTGGCTTGTTAGGTCAATTAAACCTCGGCCAGCTAAGAACCGTGGACATGCAATTGCACGTAGGCAATCTCCAGTGGAGTAACGAGCTCTACTTGGTCCGATTAGGTGCCCACCTTTTTGGCCAAGCTCGAGTTGAGGATTTTCTCGTTCGGTTCACGCTCCGTAAACACCTTTAAGGGGGTAAATGGATGAGACGTTCGCTCGCGCCTTTCTTCCTCGTAGTACTTCTGGTCGGTTTGTCCCTGCCGGCCGCAGCGTTCGCAGATAGCTTCGCGGCCGGAGTCCTAAGCTTTGACCCTGCCACGTCGAGTCTTACAGGTCCTGGTCAGTTTGACATTCAGAACCTCACCGGGTCGGCTTCGGCTGCCCCTGATTTTCCCATCGCGACTAGCCTAACCTTCACAATTACCAGCGTGGTGCTGGACTTTTCAAACAGCACGTCGACGACACTGACTGCATCTGACTTCAATTCGGATGGGTTCGGTGGCTTCACGGGTTTGGGTAGCTTTAACACCACCGGCATCGGTCCGTTCGTTACCGAAGCGATTTTGACGGGGACCGTCAGCCCCTCCTCCGCTTCGATCACCGGAGGGGGCACGGTAACTCTCACTGGGATTACCGCGACACTGACCGATCTATCGGGGACCCTTCAACTCGGAGACGCTGCGGTGATCTACGCCAATACAGGTTCGGTCACTCCAACCCCGGAACCGGGCACGCTCTTGCTTCTGGGCGCTGGTTTGGGTGTTTTGGCCATTCTCACCCGAAGGGCAGCTTGAGCCGGAGCCTTCCGGCTGGCCTCAAATCCAGTGCCTGGACGGGCAACGGGAATGGATTTGTGGCAATCGAGAACCCGCATGTCTCTGGTCAATGAACTCTTGCCCGAGTCGGTTCTGGGCTGCGCCAGCACACTGGAAGCTTGCCCGTGACAAGGCTCCTCGGAGGGTCGGTTGGGGACCGATCCACCGGCGGTTTTGGGGCCCAGTCATAGCCAGGCGTGGGGAACCCACTTCGAATCTCAAGATTACGAAAGGGAAAAAAAGATGAAGGGAAAAACACTCATAGCTTTATTCGGATTGCTAATGCTCTTTACCGCTGGGATTGCTTCGGCGCAGGTTCAGCAGGCTCCGGGTGCGGTTCCTCCAAGTGCAGTGGTTGGTGGAATCGCGCATATTACCGGCACCTATTATCCCGCTGGCACGATCCCTCTCACTTCGGTGACGGTGCACTTTGCCGCGACCTGTAATGGGAAAGACCTTGCCGACACTGCTCCGTATTCACTAGAAAAGCTCGTAGGGTCAACGTCAACCCGACTGGCTTATTTCGTTGTTCCGAGTTCACTCGAGACCGGAACCTATGCGGTCTGGACAACGGGCCCGGCACCCGAATTTACCAGCATCACCTGTTCGGAACTGAAAGTGACCAACACCTCGGTCAAGCTCGAAGCCTGTGTTCCCTCGAGTTCCATCGGTGTGTTGCCTGGGAAGCAAGTCGTAACCTACGTACCGAACGGAGCGTGGAGCTACGGCGCGCCCGGAATCTCCGTCGTCCCAATTGAAGGCGGCGGCTCTCCGACGACGATCGCCACTCCCGGGACAGTGAACGCCTGCTCTTCGAATGCGGTGACCGGGGAAACGGTCTGCACGGCGAACGACACCGACGTGTACTTGATTACCGGCAGTACGCTGAACAAGACACTGACGAGCGGCGCCAACAACACTGCGGGCTTCTCCGGAGGTGACTGCGAGAATTGCGGCGTTGCGATCAACGCAACAACCAACACCGCGTATATTGAAGAGGGCATCAGTGGCGCACCAAGTGGCACGGGAGTTCAGGCGCTGAGTCTGACCTCCAACACGTTTGGAACCCCGTTCGGGATGAACTACGAGGTTTCCGAGAACATCCAGGTTGACTCTACGCGCAACCTCGTCCTCACACCTGGCGAAAGCGATAGCTACACGCTGCTGAGCATTAGCCCGACCGGTGCGCTCAGTGAGTACGACAACTTTATCTCTGGCGATGGCGAATTCGATTCCGCAGCAGAAGATTGCTCGACGGGAATCGCCCTCGCGTCCGATGAATTC
Source organism: Candidatus Acidiferrales bacterium (assembly GCA_963842585.1). GTDB lineage: Bacteria > Acidobacteriota > Terriglobia > Acidiferrales > UBA7541 > Acidiferrum. The sequence continues at coordinate 587,032 of CAWJHG010000001.1, read as the reverse complement.
ACCAGTAACATCTACATCCAGGACCTGACACAGGCCGCGTTCACGAAAGGAACACCTGGAACCTACACAGCCCCTGGCCAGTTCGTGAACGTCAACCCCAGCGCCGGCTCCGGCTATTCTGCGGGAACCTGCGGAATTACCGCGGCTCCGGGAAGCACCCACCTCGCCGTGGTCACTGGAGAGTTTGGTGGGAACTCGTTTGCGATTCTCAAGCTTCCTGCAACCTCGGGGAGCGGGACACCCAATTTGGTGGACTATGCGTATGCCTACCTGCCGGATGCGCCGGATGGAAGCGCCTTTAGCGCCGGCTATGATCCCCACACCGTAACCGCGTATGTCAGCCCGAACAACGATAAAGCCTATGCCGTGTTCGCCGACTGGGCCTCCGGATCGCCCGCCTATCTTGCCGTGGTGGACATGGCAGCGTTGCTGGCAGCTCACCGCACTTCTGCCAACTACGTGGACCCGAGTATCGACCTAGTTGCCGCCGGCATTGTGACGTACTTCAAGACGCACTAATTCTCGACCTACCTTCCGGGAGGGCCATCCAGACGGGCGGCCCTCCCGCTTTTTTTTGTGCGAATGCGATCCCAGCCTATAATGCTGCCTCAAGGGAACCCATGCGAATAGCCAGCCGTCGTATCATTCCGACGCGGTCTTCTTGTCTGCTCGTTTTGCTCGTTTTCGGGCTCTTGGAACTGCCCTCGACCGGCCACGCCCAATCCCCTCCTGCGCCACAAAGTCAGGAAACTCTTGCCATTCTGAATGGCACCCCCATCACGCTAGCTCAACTGCCCCCCAGGGCGCTCGGTGAACTTCAACAATATCGGCACAAGGAATACAACCTCAAGAAGTCCGCGCTGGAATTCGTGATTAATCAAAAGTTATTGGATGCGGAAGCCACAAAGAAGAACATGACGGTCGAGCAGCTGGTCGCTTCTTATGACAGAGAGATCCCCGAGCCTACGGCTGAAGAGATCGAGGCGTATTACAAAGCACACCCCGAAGACTACAAAGATCCACTGCCGGAGGTATCCGGACGAATTCATGACATGCTCCGTACGCCGAAGGTCAACGACAACCGAAAAAAGCACATCGACGAATTGCGGGCCGAGGCAAAGATAACCGTTTTGCTCGAGTCTCCGCGAGTTACCGTTGCGGCGGATCCCGGGCGTCTTCAGGGCGAAGCCCGGGCAACGGTTGAGGTCATCGAGTTTTCTGACTTCCAGTGCCCATTTTGCCGACGAGCTCAAATTAGCGTTGCTGAGCTGATGAAAAGCTATGCAGGCAAGGTCCGCTATGGCTACCGCGATTACCCGCTGATCGCTCAACATTCCTTTGCGGAAAAAGCTGCCGAGGCTTCGCGGTGCGCAGAAGAACAGAAGAAATTCTGGGAGTATCATGATGCCTTATTCACGAATCCTCCCGGGCTCGACGGAGCTTCCCTGATCGAAAAAGCGAGGGAACTGCACCTTGATGAAACAGCCTTTAGGACCTGCCTTGAGAGCGGGCGCTACAGTGCAGCGGTGTCAGAAGACATGGCGAGCGGGCTCGAAGCCGGGGTAAACGCGGTGCCCACCTTTTTTGTGAACGGCATCCCACTCGAAGGCACGCAGTCCGTCAACAACTTAAAGAAGACCATCGACGAAGAATTGGCGCGGACAGCGGCGGAGAAACAGTAGGCCTTCGCTACTCCAAGTGGAAGCAACCGAAGCTGAGGTCAAGCGGTTACGCGCGGGTCTCTAGTTCGGCGGAGCTTGGGACTTGCCGGCATCCATTTTGGCATCTGGCGGCAAGGAGACGTGCGGCTGGGTGGCCCGATACACACCGTAAAACCAGGGAACGCCCAGAGCGCCGGGCTCTTCGCCCACATTGATCTTGTCGCCCTCGTGGAAACGGTCGTAATCGTCAGAGTCAACTGCCAGGCGTTCGTACCTTCGCCCCTCCCGCCAGGAATACACAAACAGCCGACGGGTGCCGCGGACGACCCCGCGCATCAAGTAGCGGCCTTCAACACTGGTCGGGTGATAGGTGACGTTCTTTACCGAGTCCAGCCTTCCGTTCAATATCAGTGCGACAGAAAGAAGGAAAGGGATGGGGATCAAACCGGTGAAAAGGTGACGAAGAACTTCAATATCTTTATGCGCACGCGCCTGGCGGTCGAGAAACACAACCAGGGCCAGGGCAATGAAAAAGATCAGGCCGAAGAAAACCAGCATGGCATCCAGATCGAGCGGGGGATAGAGCTGGCTGAGATAGGGAAAGAGCAGGGAGCCGGCGAGGAAAATCGCCGTTTGCAGAACCAAGCGGCGTCGAAAGACGAGTTCGGCGGCCTCGGAAGTAAGGCCACAGACGGGGCATTGGTCGACGGAGCGTTGTGAACCACAATCCAAGCAACGCGTCATGAACTTAGTATACGGCGGGATTACTTGCCGACAGCCAGTTTCGCAAGCAAATCTTGATAATGACGTTGACTCTGATCTTCTCTAAGTTCAACGGTAACACCCATTCCCAGGCCGGGCTCCACGCGCTTGACGGAGCACTCCAGCCACAAGGGTCTGTCGACGGCCAGCCGCGCGCGAAAGCCTGCACCAACCCAAAGAACATCCTCGGCTTCGATAAACATCCCGCCAGCGCTGATGTCGCGCGTACGCGCTTTCAGTCGCGCGGAACCCCATTCGATTTCAAGACTAGCCTGGTAACGATAACGGGGCGCCCTCCGCCGATCCGAACTGCCGACTCCCGATTCTTCCGTTTTCATGGACCCGACACCCTCAGGTGAAGAATGGCGCGCAGGTCGAGCCCGTGCAGCGAGCCTCTGCCCTGAAGATACGCCGGGAGCAGCTACGATGTTTCAGACACCAGGGGAGCATGTTTTGTTCCCGACAATTGCCACTTGGACACACGAGAGGAGGTCGACCGGCTGCCCTGTGCGGGCGACCTGCGTCAGAAGACGATCGTTGACGGGCGGAGGAGCGTTGTGCGCTAGTATTCCGGGAGTGCCCGCGAGAGGATCACGCGGGAGGGAGAGACCGAGCGTCATGCTTCAAGAAGGTTTGCTGCGGCACCTGATCACCGATAGTTACACCCCGGAGCGCCTGAGTGAAATCAGGAACGTCCTGACCTCTCACCGGACGTTTGACATTCAGCCGGTTGCGAACGGATTATTCGCTGCAAGTTCGAGCCAGGCGCCCGAATCAGCCACCGGCTATCAGAACGTGTGGACTCGGGACAACATCATGGTTGCGGACTCATTTCGGCGACGCGGGGAGTTGGCGGCCGCGATCGCGTGTATCGAGGGATTGACCCGCTTTTTCGAAAAACAACTGCCGCGCTTCCGGGAGATCATCGACGACCCGGTCAGGGTCTTGCGCGAAGATGCCAACCGGCGGCCCCACATCCGGTTCACCGCGCAAACCCTCGGAGAGCTGCCGGAGAAATGGCCGCACGCACAAAACGATGCCCTGGGGCACGCTTTGTGGTTCCGCTTCCTGCTCGCCAATACCGCCGTGCTGCCGATGAGCGCGCACGAGTACGAAATCTACAGCTATTTTCCGCCTTATTTTGGGGCCATCGAGTACTGGCAGGACCGGGACAGCGGCGCGTGGGAAGAAGGTCGCAAGATCAACAATTCGAGCGTCGGTGCGGTGGTGGCGGGGCTCGAAGAGATGTTCAAGTATGAAAGCGCCTCCGACAAGGGCGGGAAGGCAGGCCGCAGTTCCGCCCGCGCCTCGCATGAGGCCAACCTGCAGTCCCTGATTGGGAAGGGACGCGAGCGGCTGGGCGCCACGTTGCCGTTTGAATCGCCTCCGGAGAGACTGGCGGACTCGGCACTGCTGTTCCTGATTCACCCGTTAGACGCGGTGCGCTCCCGCGCCATGGAAGACGCCATCCTCAGCCTGGTCCAAGCGCGTTTAACAGGAGAGATCGGCATCAAGCGGTATGCCGGCGATTCCTATTTCTGCCAGGATTATGACGAGTGGTTCGCGCCGGCGCAGATGAGCAGCGACTTCAGCGACCGGCTGGATTTTCGCGATGCGCACTTGCAGCCGGATTCTGAAGCCCAGTGGTGCATTTTTGATCCTGTCCTTTCGGTGATCTACGGCCAGCGTTTTCTTAAAGACCGCCGCGACCTGGCAAGTTTCCGCAAGCAGGTACACTACTTCAACCGCTCGCTCGGGCAAGTGACGGCTCGGGGAGAGTGCCCCGAGCTTTATTTCCTGAAGAACGGGAGATATATTGCGAATGTCCACACACCGCTCGCATGGACTCAGGCCAACCAGGCACTCGCCCTGTACCTGATGGAAAAGTCTTTAGGAGAGAAGCAATGAACGGAAACTCAAGACGCTCGACGGCGATTGGATTCGCATTGCTCCTAGTTCTCTTTTCGGGCAGGGCATCCGCGCAGGAGCAGCGAAATTCCTATGCACAAACGCCTCCGATGGGCTGGAACAGCTGGAACAAATTCGCCTGCAATGTGAGCGAGGATCTGATCAAGTCCGTGGCCGACGCGATGGCAACGAACGGGATGAAAGAGGCGGGCTATCAGTATGTGGTGATCGACGACTGCTGGCAGACCAGCCGTGACGAAAATGGACTGATTGTCGCTGACGCGCAGCACTTCCCTTCCGGGATCCGGGCGCTAGCGGATTACGTACACAGCAAAGGGCTGAAATTCGGAATTTATTCCGATTCGGGCACCAAGACTTGCGCGGGGCGGCCAGGCAGCCAGGGACACGAATACCAAGACGCGCTCGAATATGCTCGCTGGGGCGTGGACTACCTGAAGTATGACTGGTGCAACACGGGCAAACGTAACGCCGAAGAGGCCTATTTGACGATGAGCACGGCGCTGCTTTCCACCGGCCGGCCGATCGTCTTCAGCATGTGCGAGTGGGGCACGGCCAAACCGTGGCTGTGGGGCAAGGGGATCGGGAATTTGTGGCGCACCACCGGAGACATCAGCGACACCTGGAGCAGTCTAAAGAAGTGGGAGGATGGAAGCTGCTGTCAATACGGCATGGTGGACATTCTGGACCAGCAGGTGGGACTGGATTCTTTCGCGGGCCCCGGGCACTGGAATGACCCGGACATGCTGGAGGTCGGCAACGGAGGAATGACGATTCCTGAGTATCGAGCGCATTTCAGCTTCTGGGCATTGCTGGCTGCCCCGCTGATTGCCGGGAATGATGTGCGTTCGATGACCCCGGAGATCAAGGAAATCTTGACCAACCCAGAGGTCATCGCCGTCGACCAGGACAAGCTCGGGCGCGAGGGACGGCGGATTAGCAAGAATGGGGACCTGGAAGTTTGGGCCAAACCGCTCAGCGACGGCAGTCGTGCGGTCATTCTTTTTAACCGCGGGACGACAGAAAGCGCAGTCAGCGTTTCCTGGGAGGAGATCGCCTACCCCAACCACATTTCGGCGAAAGTGCGCGATTTATGGGCGCACCAGGAGCTCGGCTCGTTTTCCGGCAGCTACTCGACGAAGGTGGCGCCGCACTCTGTGGCGATGGTGAAGATCACGCCGTAGTTCCGAAGCTCGGGTGGCGGAAAGGACTTTCGATGGAGCAGCCGGAAACGTTTCGGGCAAGCCCTTCCGATTACCTCGCAGTAGAACGTACGTTCCTCGCTTGGATTCGCACGGGACTGGCCTTGATGGCACTGGGATTTGTCCTGGCGCGATTTGGTCTGTTTTTGGAAGAATTCAACGTCATGCGACCGGACGTACACATTGTCGCTTTTGGTTTTTCGATCTGGTTTGGAACGTCGCTGATCCTGCTGGGCGTGGTGGTTTCAGTCCTCTCCCTGGTGCGCTACCTTCGCCTCGTGGCACAGCTTAACAGCGGGGTCCGCTCCTTCGGTCATGCGTCGGCACTTGGGGTGGCCGTAGCGTTGTTGCTGGGTGTTTTGGGCCTGGCCATGAGCTATTATCTGGTCGCCACGCGGCATGTGACCCCGCCAAGTCCGTCAAAGAGCAAGGAGGTTTCCATGGCCATAGCTCCAGAAAATGGCATTGTGCGTATTCCCAGCCGGCATTCCGTTCGAGAAACGGTCGCGAAACTGGAATCGATGCTGCAGCTGAAAGGCATTCATCTGTTCGCTCTCGTCGATCATAGTGGCGAGGCAGAAAAAGCCGGATTGAAAATGCCGGATACCAAATTGTTAATCTTCGGCAATCCGAAGGGCGGAACGCCGTTGATGCTGGCATCGCCGAGCGTTGCCCTGGATTTGCCGCTGAAGATTCTTGTGGCCGAGGATGGCGCCGGCAAAGTGTGGATTTCCTATACTACGCCGGGCTACCTGCTCGAGCGGCACCACCTTCCAGCCGAGTTGTTGACGAATATCGCGGTGATCGAATCGTTGGCCACCAGCGCGAGCCAATGACCTGATTCCCCCGGGCCAAGCTCGCGCGGCCTAGAAGATGGCCGGGTTTCTTGCGGCTTCCGACATGAACTTCTCGATTTTTTCAACGGGCTGAATGCCGCCGCGTGCGCCGACCGCGGTGCAATTGAGCGCAGCGGCGGCACAGGCGAATTCGAGTTGACGCTGTAAGGGCCAGCCTTGCAGAAATCCATAGATGAAGCCGGCATGAAACGTGTCGCCTGCCCCGGTGGTATCGACGGGTTCCACCTGATAAGCGGGCGCGTAGTGAAACCGATCGTTTACCCATGCCAGAACGCCTTCGTGCCCCAGTGTTGCGGCTGCCAGCTGGCAGCCGTACCGGCGCGCGACCTCCGGGAGCGAAGTGTGGAGATCCGGTTTGTTGGTCAGGCGAGCGGGAATGTCTCTGCTGGTAATAAGAAAATCGATGTTGGGCAGCAGAGAAGGGTAACCGGGATAAAGATCGTCGAGATCGGCAACGACAGGGATGTCTGCGGCGCGGGCCCACTCTGCAGCCCGGGTTGCAGCAGCCGTATCGTGACCGTCGAGGTGAAGGGCCCGGGCGTTCAGAATCCATTCGCGATCGAGTTCGTCGGGATCGAGCGTAAGGCGGCTGTCGCGCTTCCAGAGCACGGTGCGCTCGCCGGTGGGATCAACGAGTATGAACGCTTGCTGGCTCGAACAGCCGGGCGCGGTGAACAGCCGCGTTTCGACACCAAGGCGGGCGAATTCTGCGCGATGGAGTGTTGCCGCGTGATCCTCGCCAAGTTTGCCCACATAGCGCGTACGCAAACCCCATTGCTGGCAGGCCGCCATGGCCGAAGCAACCTGTCCGCCGAGCAACGCATTCGCGGAATGAATTTCCACCTTGGAGCCGCGCTCGGGATGGTGCGGAACGGGAATGAGCGTATCGGTGGCGTTCAACCCCACACCGACGACATCGACTTTGTTAACAGTTGTCATCGAGGAAGGAACACTGTATCAGTGAAAGCCGGTGGTGCGCCAAAGCTTCCGACCGCAAAGGAAAAGGAGCAGGAGCAATAGGGCGGAGAGGGCGCCGGCCGGCACCCATTCGAAAGAGAATTCCGGCACGCGCGCGATGGATGCGAAGGCGCCGAGAATGACGGTGGTCATCGCGACCAGCAGCCAGTCGAGCGGACTTCGACGGGGAGGGGCTTCGCCTGCGGCCTGCCGGCCTTCGAATCGCGCGGCGACGTAGTCGGCGGCAACCCCGTAGCGCTGGCCCTCTCGTTCTGACGCTGTTTTCCAATGCTGCTGCTCCCGCCCGGTGGCCGAAGAGAGAGCGATGGCGCCCACTCCCAACATCATCAAAACAGATCCGCCAATCACTTCGAGGCGGGTCGTCTGACTCTTGCCGTGCAGTTCGCCAAAAACCAGAATCCCCCACAAAAGTCCCCAGAGCTGATTGGTATTGGAAAGCGGAATCCCGCGGCTGATGCCAACATACTTTGCGGCGTACTGCTGAAAGAGGTCGCCGATCACCCAGATGAAGCCGCCGAGCATCAACCAAAAAATGACCGCGCGCGCCTGAACAAGTTCGTGCCAAAGCGGTGACAGACCGTTGTATCCGAGCGCCAGCGTGGCCATCATCCCGAGCTCGCCAAAGGTAAAAAAAGTGACGAAAGAGAGCGGGTTCATCCCCGTGAGATAGGCCTTGCGATACGGGATATACATGGTACCCCAGAGCGCGCCGGCACCGAGGGCGGCCCACACGCCATTCAGGGAATGCCCGGACGAGGACTGGGCGGACGAAGCGATTGCGAGAATCGCTGCGCCAAGGCACATGACCAGCGCGCCGCCAAGCACACCGACCCAACGACGCCAACCGGCCTGGCGCAACTCATGAAAAAAGAGGAACCCCCAAAAGATGCCGAGGAGGCTATTGGAGTTCCAGAGCGGAAAAGCGATGCTAAGGCCGACATCGCGAATGGCGAAGATGGTGAGCGTGTTGGCTACGGCCCACAGACAGCCGGCGAGCAGCGCCCAGACGATCAGATGAGGAGCCCTGCCCACGTCAGCTCGGACGGAGGATGTGCCTAGAATTAGCGCCGGAAGGCTCCAGCGGGCGAGAAAGACCCCCACGACCATGATGAGCGAAACCACAATGGGCGAGATTCCGATCGAGACGAGCTTCGTCGGAGCTTCTGCCGCACCGAGCCAGGCTCCGGCAGTGAAGCCACAGAAGATGCCGAGGAGTTGCAGGCTGTGATGGCGGACCAGGTCCGGAGTTTGTCGAGGGGAAGAGGGCGCCGAGTGGTCTGGCATGCGTCTCCGTTGAAACAGTCAGTAAATGTATTTCAGCAGCAGCAATCCGCCCAGAAGGACGGCGGCCGGAACCCAGAAATGAATATCCGTGAAGATACTGGCCGCACGGCTGCGTATTGCTTCAAACGTGTTCATAGCGGGATGCTCACCGGGGCGGTGCGTTCTTCACGTATTTGTCGAACCAGCGAAGCATCTCATAAATCAGCTGCTCGTTCGACTCCATTGCGGTATACCAGTGCGGTTCGTGCGGTAGGAGTACCAGGCGAGTGGTACCGCCGTTGCCTCGAACCGCTTCGTAGAGCTTGCTCGCTTGCAGTGGCGTTGTGCCCGGATTCGCATCTTCCGCGCCGTGCACGATGAGCAGTGGCGTCTTTAATTTGTCGGCAGAGAAAAATGGCGACACCTTTAAATAGACGTCCGTTGCTTCCCAAACCGATCGGCGCTCGTTCTGGAAACCGAAAGGCGTGAGTGTTTTGTTATAGGAGCCGCTGGTCGCAACACCGGCCCGGAACAAATCCGAATGGGCCACCAGATTTACCGTCATTAGGGCGCCGTGGCTGTGTCCGGTGACACCGATGCGCTCGGGATCGGCGACGCCCAGTCGCACTGCTTCATCCACGGCGGCCTTGGCATCGGCCACAAGTTGTTCGAGATAGGTGTCGTAGGCTTTCTTCGGATCACCGACAATCGGGAACGAAGCGTTGTCGATGATCGCGTATCCTGCTAAGAGCAGCAATCTATACTGCCGCAGCCTGGTGAAGGTTTCCTGCGAACCGGTAACCTGGCCGGCCTTCGAAGCGTCGGCATAGTCGAGCGGATAGGCATTCAGTATGGTCGGGACGCGCGTGCCTTCTGTATAGCCGGGCGGGGTATACAGTGTGAAGGACAGTTCCAACCCGTCGGCGCGCCTATATTTAACGAGCTGCTTCTTGATCGCCCGCACCTCCGGCGTCGGATCGGGAATGTGAGTTATCGCGACGCTCGTTGCAGCAAAAACCGCTTCTCCAGCGGGCGCATCCACGGGCTTTCCGAGCGTCCGCAAGAAGGCATTCGGCGGGTCGGTCGGCGATTGATGCCAGGTGAGAAACGACCGAGTAACCGGGCCGGTAAAGGAAAGAAATCGCTCGTAGGAAGTCTTGTCGCTGCGAAAGAGACGTTCGGTTTTTAACGTCTTGAGATCGAGCCGGTCAAAAAACGGGCGATCTCCGTCAGGGGAAGAGCCGGTCCCGGAAAGATAGATCGAATCACCGTCTTGACGCATCACCCAGACCCCGTTTGCGAGCTGCCGCCTCACAGGACTGCCAGGGTCCATATATTTCTCGTCAGTCGAAAGATCCCAAAGCAAGCGAGGTTTTTGCTGTTGATCATCGATGTTGATGAGCAAGCTCCGCCGCCAATGACGGTTGACATCGTACTCGCCCAATAGCGCGACGCCCGGTTGGTCGCTCCAGGAAAATCCGGCGTACCGCAGTTCGGTTCGGGTGATTTCGACTGCGGGTGCATTGAAGGGCGCCTTCTGAAGCAGGATTTTGTCGCGAGAGGGTACATTCACATTCCAGTCGCCGCCGTCGAGCGCTTCTGCCCAGACGAGCGTCGCTGGTTCAGTGGCTCGCCATGAAAAATCCCTGGGGCCCGTCGGCACGCCGCGGATGGGAACGCGATCCGCTAGTGGAAGCGAGGCAATGGTATGAGTCAGCACCCGAGGGCGCCCTGACAGGTCCCAGACTGCGACTTCTTTCGGAAAACGATCGTAAGTCGTAAGGTAGGAATACGGCTTGTGGATCCGGGTAACGAGCAGGTGCTGGCCATCCGGTGCTGCAGCGAGCGAGTCGTAGTTCCCAGGCTTTCCGATAACTGTGATCGTCAACGTGGCCGCATCGACGAGAGCAAGTTGCGAGGAGGCGTAGTAGTCGAACAAGTCCTCGTCGTGCTTGTTCGTGAGCGTATCGCGGTTTTCATACGTGCTGCTCTGCCCTTTTTCGCCCTCGCTCTCCTGGATGCTCGGTCCTGCCGGGATGGTTGGTTCGGGCGGCGGTGCGCCCATTCCCTTTGGAATCAGTTTGACCAAAAGCGTTTTCTGGTCCGGCATCCATTGCATCTCGCCATTGAACATGGGATTCAGGCGCGCTCCAGGGACTTGCCGAACTTTTCCTGTTTTGGCATCGCCAATCCAGAGTTCAACTGCTTCTGGAGCAAGGTTCACGAACGCAAATTGCCTGCCGTCAGCGGCCCAGCTGGGCTCGCCGGGACATGCGCCTTCGGGAAGCGTGATCCGCACCTGCGCGCCACTGGCGATATGCACCAGATCGAGTTCCCTGGCGCAGGGTGTGATGCCGTACCCGCCGGGGGTGTCGTGCTTGCTGTGATTCCTTGTCTCTACACGCGCGCCAGCAAGGCGCAAAAAAGGGGTCGCTACTCTCGAAATGGATGGATAGTCTTGCCAGGACACCAGGAGCATGTCCTCATAGGTCGGGCTCACCCCGGGCACGGGTGGCGAAGGCGCGTTCATCACGGCTAAAATATTTTTCGGCGGTACATCATACCCAGAAACGTCGGTGACAGAAGCGGCCGGAGCGGTGGTCTTCTTTGTCAAAATGGAATTTGACTGTGCTGCGCCGGGCGCAGACGTTGCACAGACAATCATCGCGCCGGTCAAAAGACCGCTTACTGCTCTCTCAACTGACATCCTGTTCCTCCGCTGCTTGTCACCAGATAAAGAGCATGGAATGGCATCGCTTCATTGGGTATGGGTAACTCGCTGATCTCAAATCCGGGCAGAGTGTCCCGCCAGTCGCACATGATGTTAGGTTGCGTCCGAAAACAAGTCAATGCGAGGAAGCGAACCCATAAATCGAGACGGGAATTTTGCGGCTGGAGTAGACTGCGCCCGGATCAAATGGGCCGAGTCTCCCTGAGACTCGCCTGCGGCTCGAAAAAGCCTGTTTGGTGAAATCATCCCCTCCGTTCACGAGCCTGATCCCAGGAACCACAGCAGGCAGTCAACCCGGACCATCCGGTTTCCACACTTCGCAAAAAATGAGTGTTGCAGCGGCAAGAACAGCGTGCTAGCCTGAGCGAACAAAAGGCGAATAACCGGAGACGCAAACATGCCTGACTCCCTTGCCGTGCGTTTGGCCAAAACCTCGCCGCTTTCCCCCACCGCCCCTTCCAGCACACTGGCCCGCGTTTCGCAGGTGCTCGATACCTTTGCCGAGCGCGATCGAACCGGCGAGATTCTGACCGCAGTGCGCCGCTACCCGGCGCGGGCGGCCGAATGGGCTGAGTTCCCTTCCTGGGTCCATGAGGATTTGCGGGCTGCATATACCGCAAAGGGAATTCGCGCACTGTATACCCATCAGGCTGCTGCCGCCGAGGCGATGCGCGCAGGGAAAAATGTGGTGATCGTGACGCCGACGGCCAGCGGCAAGACATTGTGTTACAACCTGCCGGTTCTGAACGCCATTTTGACCGATTCGGACACGCGCGCGATGTACCTTTTTCCGACCAAGGCGCTGGCGCAGGACCAGCTGGCGGAATTGCACGACCTGAACCAGCGGCTCGAGAACCGGTTCGGCGTTTTTACCTATGATGGGGATACACCGAGCGACGCACGGAAAGCGATCCGCGAAAAGAGCCACATTGTTTTGACCAATCCGGACATGTTGCACACCGGAATCTTACCGCATCACACGCGATGGACGCGGCTGTTCGAAAACCTGCGCTACATTGTGATCGATGAGCTGCACACCTACCGGGGCGTGTTCGGCAGTCACCTGTGCAACGTGTTGCGGCGGTTACGGCGCATTGCGCAATTCTACGGGCGCACCCCGCAGATCATGTGTTGTTCGGCGACGATCGCGAACCCGGGAGAGCTGGCATCGCGACTGATTGAGGATCAGGTGGAGGTGCGGGCGGAGAATGGCGCGCCGGTGGCTGAGAAAACGTTCGTCTTCTACAATCCGCCGGTCGTGAACCGCGCGCTGGGGATTCGCCGGAGCTATATCAACGAAGCCTCGCGCGTGTCGCAGGAATTTCTGAAACACGACTTGCAGACCATGGTGTTTGCCAATTCGCGGCTGCACACGGAGCTGATCCTGACCTATTTGCAGCAAGCCAATCCGCAGCTCCCTGGAAAGCCGGAGGCGATTCGCGGTTACCGCGGCGGATACCTGCCAAATGAACGGCGCGAGATCGAGCGCGGATTGCGGGAAGGCAGGATTCGCGGCGTGGTGACGACTTCCGCGATGGAGTTGGGTATTGACGTGGGTTCGCTCGATACCGTGGTCATGGCCGGTTATCCCGGGACGATCGCAGCAACCTGGCAGCGGGCCGGACGCGCGGGGCGCCGCAGCGGCAGTTCCTGTGCAGTACTGGTGGCTTCTTCGTCGCCGCTCGATCAATTCATCGTGCGCCACCCGGATTATTTTTTCGGAAACACGCCGGAGCATGCCTTCATCCAGCCCGACAATCTGGAGATTTTGATCAATCATCTGAAGTGCGCTGCATTCGAGTTGCCCATCTCTCCCGGAGAGAGATTCGGCGAGGTGGACGTGCAGAATCTTTGCGCGCGGCTGGCCGAAGCGGGTTATCTCCATCGCGCCGGCGAAAACTACCACTGGACGAATGAAGCCTACCCGGCCGACACCATCAGCCTGCGATCGGTAACCAGCGACAATTTCATCATCATCGATATCACCGGTCTGCCAGTGGTGATTGGCGAAGTGGATTTCGTTAGTGCGCTGACCACGGTGCACGAAAAAGCGATCTACATGCATGGCGGGCAGCAATATCACGTGGAGCATCTGGACTTCAAGGAGCGCAAGGCGTACGTCAAGCGAGTAGATGTGGACTATTACACGGACGCGATTCGGTACACGCAGGTGCGGGTATTGGAGGTTGCGGAGGCAGAGAAGCTGGTGCCGCCCGGATTGGGCGAAGAACCCGGGGAGAAGTGCGCGTGCCACTGGCGTTCACACGGGGATGTGCTGGTGCGCTCGCAAGTGGTGGGGTTTAAGAAGATCAAATTATTCACAAACGAGAATGTCGGCGCCGGCACGCTGGAGCTTCCCGAGAACGAAATGCACACGACTTCGTACTGGATGACGCTCGAGCGGCCACTCCTCGAATCACTGCCGTACACGATCAGCGAACGGCAGTCTGGGATGTTTGGGTTGCTTTATGCGCTGGCATCGGTGGCAACGCTGCTGCTGATGTGCGATGGACGCGACCTCGGAACGGCCATCGGAGAGCGACCGCCGGCACCGGGTGCAGAGGCGCAAGAATCGAACCCCCTGCGGATGGAAGAAGCGGTGGGTGCAAATGCCAAGGAATTCTTTGAACCGAATCTGTACTTGTTCGATGCCTACCCGGGAGGTATCGGCTTCTCCGAGCCGCTGTTCCGGGCGCACTCATTGCTGATTCAAAAGACGCGCGAACTGATTCAGGCGTGCCCCTGCGATGCAGGATGCCCTTCCTGCGTAGGCCCGGCAGGGGATCTGGCGTTGCGGGCAAAGGAGGCAGCGCTGGCGATTCTGGATCGGCTATGCGCCTAGAGACCTGTCCATGGAAAAAGGAGTAGACAAATTCTCGCGACTTGCGGCGCTGAAGCCGGCGCGTGCGATGCCGGTGCGATCACCGGAATTGCGGACCCCGGACGAGACCGATCCCATCAGCAGATTACTAGGGGGCGGAATTGCGCGGAATCAGTACGGGGATCACCTAGCGATACGGAACTGGTTTTCTACGCCGGAGTATGTGGAACCGTCTGCCGTTGTTCTGGACCTGCTGACCAGGACGCCTGCCAGGCGCAAGAAGGCAAGCGGTCCTAACAGGAACCGACGGCGGGATGAGAACCAGGCTCGGCGGATACGGGCGGCGCTCGAGGACCCGGAAAAGTGGCTGTTTCTCGATACCGAGACAACCGGACTGGCCGGCGGCACGGGTACGTACGCGTTCTTGATCGGTCTGGCGTGGTGGGACGCCGGTGGTCTTCAGGTGGAGCAGCTGTTTCTGCGAGATTTTTCCGAGGAGCACTCGCTGCTGCAGGCCGTAGCGGAGCGCGTGGCCCAACGGCCGGTGCTCGTGACTTTCAACGGGAAATCCTTCGACTGGCCGCTCCTGGAAAACCGCTTCACCATGACCAGAGCCATCCGCGTGCCGCAGCTCGCTGCACACCTCGACCTTCTGCACCCGGCGCGGGCGTTATGGAAATTGCGGCTGGGATCGGCACGACTCGTAGATCTCGAGCGTCACGTGCTGGACGCGCGGCACCTCGGATGGCACCGCGAAGATGACGTTGCCTCGTCGCTGATTCCGCAATTTTACTTCGACTATTTGCGAGGTGGGACGGCAAAGCCGCTTGCCGGGGTGGTGAAACACAATCAGATGGACCTTCGCGGACTCGCAGCTCTTTTTGGGAAGCTCAGTTCCCTGCTCGAAGCACGGGAGAGCGGGTTTGCCGAGACGAATTCGATCGATCTATTCGGCTTGTCCAAATTTCTCGACCGTCGGGGCGAAAAAGGGCTGGCTCAATCGGCCTGCACACATGCGCTCGATAGCGGACTGCCGGCGGAATTCCGGCCCCAGGCGACGCGCGAACTGGCGCTAATGGCCAAGAGGCAAGGAAACGTCGAGCAGGCAGCCGCTTTATGGCACGAACTTGCCGCCCATCCCGAGGAAGCCGTACACGCTTGTGAACAACTGGCGATGCATTATGAGCGCCACAGGAGGGATTTTGCGCGCGCAGTCGAGTTCACAGAACTTGGGTTGAAAACGCTGGAACTGCAGATCGCAAGTTCCCGTGATCCCCATGCGCGCGCGCGAAATGGACGGCTGGAGCAAAGATTTATGTGCCGCCTGAAGCGATTGCGGCATCGCATAGAGGGTGAGGCAGACTCCCGTTCCGTACTCTTGCTTGCCTCTGCCGCCGTGGCTGGCTCGGGCACTTTAAAGCGCAGGGGCTGAAACCACTCACTTCTTTTTCCGCTCCCCGAATTTGGAGGTACAAACCGGATGGATTCCCCAGGAACAAAACAGCAACCTATCGGTGGAGGAGCCGTGTCCAGCCCTGAGAATACCTACATCCGGTCGGAACTCGAGTTGCGCCGTGAGCGTCTGCTGGCAGCGTCGCAAAGCCATTCGGCCGACCGATCGATCGCCGAACTGATCACCAGTGTGGATGCGGCGCTTTCCCGGTTGCAGGCGGGTACGTTCGGGATTTGCGAAGAATGCCACGACACGATTGAGGCCGATCGCCTGCTCTGTAATCCGTTAGTGCGTTTCTGCCTGGACCACCTGTCGGCGGATGAACAGCGGGCCCTTGAGAAGGATCTCCTCCTTGCTGCGGGAATTCAGCGAACGCTCCTGCCGCGCCCGGACTGGTCAGTAGACGGGTGGAACGCCCGTTACTACTATCAACCGGCGAATCTGGTGAGCGGTGACTATTGCGACCTGATCGAAACCGAGGGCGGCTTCTTGTTTTTGCTCGGAGATGTATCGGGAAAGGGCGTCGCTGCCTCTATGTTGATGAGCCATCTGCACGCTACCTTCCGCACTTTGGCCGAACAGCATCTGCCGTTACAGAAAATGATGGAGCATGCTAACCGGCTGTTTGCAGAAAGCACCACGGCGGGTCAGTTCGCCACCATGGTCGTGGGCCATGCCCGGCCGACCGGAGAGATCCGATACGTGAGCGCCGGCCATTTACCGCTCTTCCATATTTCGTCGGGTTGCGCACGGCCCTGCGAGTCCACGGGCGTGCCCTTGGGAATGTTTTGCACTACAAGTTTCCCGGTCTGTGACCTGACGCTCGCCCCGGGTGACAAGCTGCTGTTGTACACCGACGGACTCACCGAGATGTTCAACGCTGCTGGAGACGAGTACGGTGTGGCGCGCGTGCAGGAGCTCGCGAGAAAGCACTCGGCGACGGAGCCCCAGGCGATGCTGACGGCTTGCCTCCAGGAGATAAGAAGCTACTCCGCTTCGGCAAAGCAGACCGACGACCTGACGCTCCTAGTTTTGCATCGAGCAAATTCGAATCCGGACTAGAGCGTTCTCTGCACCTGGCTTGTGCCCGGCATCGGTTCCGTCGTGCCCGGAATGGCAGGAAGGTCAGACGGGGCGGGCCAACCAAGCTTTTTGGTCCACTCTGCAAAGAGGTGGCTGTCCCCGCCTTCGAGGGTGACACACTCCTTCGCCGTGCATGTGAAAAACACTCCGCCCTCGGGCGTTTCAAACGCGAGATCTTGGCCCGATCTTGCAGTCGGCCTGCTGCCAGGATACTTTTTCTCCAAAGCTTCCGAATAGGCGCGGAAGAAGCGGGTGGTGGTCTCCTCGGAATTGAATCGTGCGCGTGTGAAAAGCATCAGGCGACGGGTGTCCTTTTGCTCGAAGGTGGCGTAATCGTCGCCGTCCCAGCCGGCAGCAATTTTTGTGGCCCGTTCCTCATCCAGAAACTGCTTGAGAATCTCTTTCCAGCCGAACTCCCCCATGGAGTTCTCTTCGAGCTTCGTCCAGCCCGCTCCAGGCACTTCGCTCGGGAGATCCACCTTGAGCGGCCGGGGGATGCCGCCGCTGCGATACAGGTCGGGGTGCATAATCTGCTGGGTGTTGGCCGGGGGCCGGGTGAACACGGCATCAAATCCACCCCATCCACTGGTGCGCAGCACGAACATGGAAAAACGAAGCCCGCCAAAGTAGGGAAACATGAGCGAGTCCTTGATGAACGGCGGCGCCTTCTTGAGCATGGGCGTCTCGGAAAGATCTCCCACAAAGAGCGAGGGATCGATGTCCGGCAGGTCGCGCAGTTTCAGACCCTTGTCGCGAAGCGTGTATTCAAGCATGCCCGCCATGGCGCTGCCTTCAAGGACCGCTTCCCGAGCCAGTTCGGCATCGTCGTTCGGTCGGGCCGCATGAGCCCAGGCCTCAATGTGAAAGTACTGATCCTGCAGGGCGTGCGTGAGCTCATGGGACATGACCATGCGCTGCTCATCCGGTGCGATCCAATCGGCAATATAGAACTCGTGGGCCTTCGGATCGTATAGCCCCGCGATTTGCTCGGTCAGAAGCTCGACGATAAAACTATCCAGTTTGAAACCCTTGGGAATCAGACCGAACGCTTCTGCACTGCGGGCCGAAGCATACCTCTCCCGGGCGTCTTTTTCATCGTCCATCTCGGCAAGAACGTAAGCATGAATCTCTTCTCGGGAACGGATGGACTTTTTGAGCGGAGTTTTCTGCTTCCAGCCTGTAATGTCTCCCATTTCCTTCACAATTTCGTCCGCCGTGGCGAGGAATTTCGGGTCATCGCTGGCAGCCGAGGTCGAGGAAGTCGTCGCCGCCGCCTGCCGGGGACTAGCCGGGACGACGGTCAGCAAGCTTGCCGCAGACAGCAGCGCGAGAGGAAGCCACAGTCGATCGAAGAACGAGGGCAGAGGCATAGTGGTCAGGATACCAGATTCGTCGAAAGGGTCTGCGGGAGCTGGCGGCGCCCGGGAACGGTTGTCAGGGACAGACGCGTGAATCCTGCTCCGTTTGGCGGCGCAGTTGCTTACCGGAAAGTACGCGCTGCAGCGCATCAACGAGATCACTGCGGGTGATGATGCCGACCAGCTGTTCCCCTTCGACAACAGGCAGGCAACCATAGCGGGTCTGCTGCATGCTCTCAATGGCTCGAAGGAGGGGCGAGTCCGGAGCGATCGGCAGAGGTTCGCGAGTCATGACACGGCTGACGGTGGTATCGGCAAAAACAGCGTTGTACTCCTGTTCGGAAATAGGGATGAGGCGCGAAGGAGCGCATCGCTGGACGTCGCGGTCGGTCAATAGCCCCACAAGTCGCTCCCCTTCGACCACCGGAAGATGCCGGATCGAGCTGGCACGCATCGTGAGGGCTGCATCGAGGAGCAGGGTGACCGGCTCCACCGTAACGGCAGGACGGGTCATGATGTCGCGGACCAGAACGTTAGGAAGAGCCACAACGCCTCACAGAAGTAAATCGATTTCCCTGGTGAGTCCAGAATTTCATGGGAGAAAGGGAGAAACAACTGTCCTCACAAAAACAGGTGCCGCATAGCCAACCTGTCCCAACAGGCGGCCTCCGTCGCCCGCATTTCCTGCCGAGTCCGCCGGGCCCCATTCCTAACCGGTCATTTTCATTTTCTTGAGGGGTGTCCCGGAGTGGTATCGACCCGAGGGGTTTCCGTGCATCGCAGCGAATGCGCTCTCTACGTTGTCCTGCCGTTACTCGAAGTCCAGGCCGCACCCGGGACTGCAATCCTGAGAGGTCTTCTGAAGCGTTTCAGTCCGGGAAGGCGATGCGCGACTGTTCCCCGAAACTCGGGCGAACGGAATCGGCAAGCCCACGGTCATGGCGTGACCACCTCCGCTATTTCTGGAGCAGGGGCATCGCCGATCGCTGTAATTTCGCTTCGACCGCGGCGAACAACTGGCCCGCCTGGAACGGCTTCTGGAGGACAGCGGCTTCGGCTGGGAGAAAACGCGCCGGCCCCAGTTCTGCTGACGAAACGGAGCTGGTCCATAAGACCTGCGGTCCCAAGCCATGCTGCCCGGGACTGTTCAGGCGGCTTGGGTTTGCGGGGTCCTTCTGGTAGACCATCTGCCAGTCAGCCACGACCAGATCGAATTCCTGGCTGGCCAATAGACGCCGGGCATCGGGCAGGGATTTCGAGGTGGTCACCAGGTGATCGTTCGCCGTGAGTAGTTGCGCGACGGTTTCCAGTACCGATTCGTTTGCATCGAGCACCAGGATGCGCCCGGTCCGTCTTCCGGACGTGTCTGGCACTTCACTGGCCGGCAGCGGTCTCTCTTTTGACCGCAGGGGCAATCCGATACGGAACGTCGCGCCACGTTCTGGCGCGTTCTTGACCAAGATCGTGCCGCCGTGCTCGGTCACAATGCCGTAGCAGATGCTAAGGCCAAGCCCGGTCCCCTTTCCGACTGGCTTGGTGGTGTAGAACGGATCAAATACGCGGGAGGGGTCTTTTACGCCCGGACCGCTGTCTGTAAATTCGACGAATACCTGTTCGGCCTCGACGCCCGTGCTCACCCACAGGTCACCCTCAAGCCCCTTTTCCAGAATGGCGTCGATGGCGTTATTGATAAGATTCAAAAACACTTGCTGAAGCTGATGTGGATCAGCTGGCACTTCTGGCAGATCAGTCGAGAGCAGCAGATGTACGCGAATCTGGCTCATGCGCAGATCATAGTCGCGCAACGCCAGGGTGTCTTCCAAAATGGAATTCAACCGCACCGGAATACGTTCGGGTTTGTGCTGGCGCGCGAAGCTCAGCAGGTTCTGCACAATGCGGTGGGTCCGTAGCGCCTGTTTGTAGAGTTTTTCGCTATACCCCAGTGCTTGCGGTCCAACCTCGCCGCTGGCGGTCAGAAGCTGACTGTAGCCGAGAATCGCAGTGAGAGGGTTATTGAGTTCGTGCGCAACGCCGGAAATGAGTTGGCCGACGGCTGCGAGTTTCTCGCTGTGGACCAGTTGTTCCTGGGTGCGACGAAGGTTTTCGTAGGCTTGTCGCGTCTCCTCGTACAACCGGCTGTGATCGACGGCGCTGGCAACCTGGCTGCCCACGGCAATCAGCAAGCTGATGTCTGCATTCGAGAATTCACGTAACTTGCGGCTACCCACGACGAGCCCGCCGATGATTCTTTCCTTGGCCCAGAGGGTAACTACGTAGGCAGATTCAATCCCTTCCTTTTTGACCATTTCGCGGGCCATGGGAGGCAGAGGAAGGCCGCTGACAGAGAGGAAAGTGGCATGAGTCGCTCGAAGCTGTTGAATCAGTCCCGGCGGAAGGGCAAGCACCGGGAAAGTCTTGGCGAACTCCGAGCGGTGCCCGGCGGCGGCAACCCGCCGGACGGTCACATCGTCGCGATCAAAAAGATAGAGAGAGGCCGCATCCAAATCAAAGAGCTCCAGAATCTGGCGCAGCGTACGGTTGACAGACTCGGTGAGGTCGAGTGTATAGGAAAGCGTTTCCGCAATAGAGTTGAGCACCACCAGTTCACGATTCCGGCGGCGAATCTGCTGCTCGGCGCGGCGACGATCGCTGACGTCCAGCAAGAACCCTTGGTAGGCAATTACGCTGCCGGCAGCGTCGCGCACGGCCGTGGACGACTCGCTCACGGTGCGGATTTCGCCGTCCTTGCGGCGAATATCAAATTCGAAATCATTGACGGAGCCATGGTCGTGGAGTAGTTTTCCCAACCGCTCCCGTTCGGCTGAATTCACGTACAGCTTCTGCCCAATGTCCAGGCTCAACAGTTCGTCGCGGTCGGCATATCCGGTAATTTGCATCAGCGCATCATTGAAATCGAGGAATCTGCCATTGACTGTGGCGATGAAGACGCCTTCCTGGACGCTGGCTACCAGGGTGCGATATTTTTCTTCCGCCCTTTTCCGCTCGGTAATGTCTTTCAACACATGGATCGTGCCGAGTTTTTGTCCGGCAGGATCGGTGAACTGGGAATTCGAAGCCAGAAAATAACCCTGCAGCCACGGATCCGGTGAATCACCTTCCCCGGAAATGCCCTCACAGTAAGGGCAGACCGTGAAAGGCTCCTCGCGGGAATGGAAGAAATCGCCAACCGCCCGGCCGACCAGCGAGCGGCTGTTCCGGCCCAAAAGATCGGCAAGCCGGGTGTTGGTCCGAAGAATACGACCTTGTTCGTCATGTACGAGAATAGGATCCCCGATAGAATCAAACGTATACACCCACTGTTGTTGCACGGACTTGACCTGCTCAAACAAGTTCACGTTTTCGATGGTGGTTCCGAGGAATTTTGCCACATTGACCAGATAGGCCAGCTCATCTTCCTCAAACCTCCTGCCAGGAAGCGCACCCACATTCAAAAGACCGACCGGGCCTTCCTTCCCGCACAGAGGCACAGTGACCAGTTGCGACATCCCTGCTTCCGCCATATTGCGGCGAATCTGCACGTCTTTTTCTTCCTCGAACCGGGAGATCCGGTACTCCTCCTGCAGTACTCTCTGCACCCAGACTCCGTTCAGGGACAGCCTTCGGTGCTGCTTCAGGTAGCTGTCGGCAAAACCGACGGAGGCGCAGACCACAAATTCACCCGAGTCCCCTTTGCCTTCGAGCAGCCGCAGGATCCCGTGGGTGGCATTGACGCTGCCGGTGATCTGCCGCAGCACTTTCTGCAAAAGCTCCTCGATAGACACCGACTGGCTGCTCGAAGCCGTCAGCATCGTAAATTGCCGCATTTTCTCGCTGATCTCCTCGGACCGGGCGCGGGCGGATTCAAGCAACATCACGATCATTCCGATTCCCAAACTGGCGTTCAGGAAATGGTCAAACGCAAAGCGGAGAAGACGGATCTCTTCATGGGTCCACTGCGGACGGTCCAGGTTGTTCAACCCCAGAAGCGCAAACGCACCAGCCAGCAATTTGCCGCCATGCCCGTCACTCGAACTGGAAGCGCGCCACAGAATCCACCCGGCGCTGAGAGCGATGATGCTCTCGAGGATGGTGGTCTCCCAGCGGGTCTCGCCCCATTGCGGGACCCTGGCCTGATAATAAGTTACCGTCAGGGTCATGAGCGCCGTGAACCATAACATCGGCCAATACAACCGGTTGTGCGCCGCCACGGTGTACTGCACGATGGAGGCTAGGAACAACACTCCGGCCGCGGCACCCGCGCCGGAATGCAGCAACTGCAGCGCCCGGTGCGGTTGATAAAACATGGCCAGTTCGCTAAAGGAGGAAAGGGTGAGCCCGATCCAGCCGAAAAGCCACAAGCGATAAAAAGCTGCGGAATTGTCGCGCCGCAGGTGCACGAACAAAACCAGGAGGGTGAGGCAGACGGTCGCCTCAAAGAAAGCAATACCCTGGAGGCCTTGATTCGGCACCATCGTGAATTCTCCCAATTGGCCGAACGGGGTAGAGAATGAAACCAGCCCGGTGTCCGCAACCGCGGACGGAGGCAGATACCACGTTCCACTGACGCTAACACGCTATTTTCTGACTGGGCAAGAGTACCCAAAAGAGGTTGTGCCGTCCCATATAATGCTAGTTGGGAGAAAGACCACCGTGAACGCAGACCATATCCTGGTAGTGGACGACGAGGAAGCCATTCGGGAGGTCGTATCGACCATGCTCGAATCTCGGGGTTACCGCTGTACTTCGGTGAACAACGGGCGTTCTGCCCAGGAGTATGTGCGGAGGGAAACGCCCGATCTCGTTCTAAGCGACATGATTATGCCGGAGATGGACGGCATCAAACTCCTCGAATGGCTGCACGGGTTCGACCCCGAGGTTCCGGTGATCATGGTTACCGCCATCCACGACATCTCTACCGCACTTGAAGCCATCCGTCGCGGCGCGTATGACTACATCCTCAAGCCGTTTGAGAAGGACCAGCTCTATCACGGCGTGGAACGGGCCCTGCAGCACCGCCGGCTGGTCATCGAAGTCCGCAACTACCAGGCGGACCTGGAAAGGAAAGTTGCAGAACGCACCGCCGCGCTTGAGGCGAAGCGCGTGGAACTCGAACAATCCTACGACGATACCCTGGAGGCGCTCGGAAGCGCCCTGGACTTGAAGGATGCGGAAACCGAAGGGCATTGCCAGCGCGTCACCGCGTTTACCATTTCGATTGCCAAAGCCGTGCCCGTCCCACTGACCTATATGCCAATTCTGGCGCGTGCCGCCTTTCTGCATGACATCGGAAAAATGGCCATTCCAGACTCCATCCTGCGCAAGCCTGGTCCGCTTGATAACGATGAAAAGCAGATTATGCGAACCCATTGCGAAATTGGCTACAACGTGCTGACCCGCATTCCGTTCCTTCGGGACGCCGCGGAGATCGTTCTGGCACACCAGGAGTTTTTTGACGGCACCGGTTATCCTCGCGGGCTGCGCGGTGAGCAGATCCCCCTGGGAGCCCGAATCTTCTCGATTGCCGACGCTTTGGACGCCATGATCAGTGACCGCCCTTACCGGAAGGCCCTGCCCATGAGGCACGCATGCGAGGAGATCCGCCGGTGTGCTGGCACCCAGTTCGATCCGAAAATTGTCGAAGTCTTTATGACCATACCGGAACAGAACTGGATCGAGCTACGGGAAAACCTGGGCTCGCCGTTCCGACTGACGCAACTGAAAAACCTGCGCTCTTAATGCAGGGGCACGCCGCTCACCCGGTGCCCGCCAACAAAGGATTCCGTCCGGCCAGCGGTCACACCACGTTTTGCTGCGCGATATTCGTTTCCTAGACTTCCTCGCCCCATGGTATCGTTTTGAAGAGAGAAACAATGGCACTGCTGCCGATAAAAACCGCTTCCGAGACTGGCTACTGTGATTGCATTTGCGGCTGCTACGAACTGGCGAGCCAGCGGGACGAAGAGACCGGGAAGGGCTACTGCCCGGCCTGTGCCAAGGAGCACCTGGACCGAAACGTCGGCATCGGCATACCGCAACCGGCGCCTGCGAGGGTCTCCGCGAACACGGAAGCTCATCCCGCGATGAAGCCCCTGCCTCCCTGTTCGGATCCCCCGGCCCGGCTGCGCTAGGCCCTGCTGCTTAGGGAATAGTCCGCAGCAGGATCACCGGGGTGCTCATGACGCGTTCCAGTGCCCTACTTACCCAAATAGAGAAGCGCCAGAAGAAACAACCAGAGCGCATCCATGAAATGCCAGTAGTATGAGGTCACCTCGGCGGCGACCGACCGTGTCACCTGTCCTGCACGATAATTTCGACGCGCCACATAGATGAGCGCGGCAACGCCGCCGAGCAAATGCAGTCCATGGGCACCGGTGAAAACGTAGAAAAAGCTGCTGGCCGGATTACTGGCCAGGAATACTCCCTGTTGCACGAGGAGGCGCCAGGCCAGTACCTGTCCGACCAGAAAAACCACGCCGAGAACCGTGGTTAGCAGCCAGAAATTCTTGAATCCGGTCACGTCGGATTCGGCCAGTCTCTTCCTGGCGACTTCAAGAGTTACGCTGCTCAGGACCAGCACCAGCGTATTGAACCACAACAGCATCGGGATGTGCACCGGTACCCAATCGGCCCCGCCGCGACGCACCAGGAACGCACTGGCCAGGGCCATGAAGAACATCAGGACGGAGACAATGCCGATGGCCATTCCTGTGTAATACCGGGCCGGTGACACCGGCCGATTCGGTTTCTTCTTATCGTCTTCCCCGCCGCCATTCCCGCCGCGAGGCGGCATGCCTCCGCCGCTACCGCCGTCCTTTTTCTCGACAATCGGTTCGATATCGTGTGCGGTTGTGCCAGACATGCCGTTCCTTTCGCGCGCCTATTGCGCTTTCTCTGCCGGGGAATCGGGCGCGAGGTGCTGCGCAGCAAACTCGTCCGAGGAGGCGCTTCCCTGTTCATAGGCTCCCCGGTAAACGACCGGCGCGCTCGGGCCGAAATTCCCTTCCGGAGCCGGCGAGGCGATACTCCATTCGAGTGTCGAAGAACGCCAGGGGTTACCCGCCTCGGCCGTTTTGCGCCGCAGCAAGCTGCCGAAGAAATTCACCACGAACAAGAGCTGAGCCGTCACCGTCCAGATCGTCGCTGCCGTTACTATCGTCCGGATGGATGACCCTGCCGAAGCCAGCGTCGCCCGCTGGGCTTCCGGGAGAAGATTCGACTGGGTTAGCAGCCCCAGCCAGTGCATGGGCATGAAGATACAGTAGACCCCCGCGAAGGTGAGCCAGAAATGCGTCTTCCCCAGGGTTTCATTCATCCGGCACCCGAACATCTTCGGAAACCAGAAAAACAACCCAGCCAGAATCGCAAAAGTGGCCGCCACTCCCATCACCAGGTGGAAGTGGCCGATGACGAAATCTTCGCTGACGGCCGCGCCTGACAGATCCTGACGTGCCAGAAAAATTCCCGACAGGCCGCCCGCGATAAACAGGGATATGAACCCGATGGAGAACAGCGCCGCAGTGGTGAATTCGGTCCGCGCATCCCAGAGCGTCCCAAGCCAACTGGCGAGCAGGAACGCGGCGGGAATTCCGAGTGAGGAGGCCAGGACGGAAAACACCAGCGGCGCGTAGGGATTCATGCCGGTCGAGAACATGTGATAACCCCAAACGCAGAAGCCCATCACGCCCACTCCGCAAATGGCCAGCACCACCAGCCGTTCTTTCCAGACCGGCTTGCGCGAAAAGGTCGCAATCAAATGAGTGACGATGCCAAAGCACGGCAGCATGGCGACATAAACTTCGGCCTGCGCGAAGTACCAGAACAGCCTCTGCCAGAGCACCGGCAAACTTCCCTGGCGGACAAGATTTTGCGGTTGCTCGGCGAGAAACGCCGAGGCGCTGAAGAAATTGGAGCCTAGCAGACGGTCGGAAAGCACGGCCGTGCATCCGGCCAGCAGAACGCTGAAGATTAGCAGGCTGAGGATGGCGTTGACGAACCAGGCCCACACAGTTACCGGCATCCTCGGCAAGGTCATGCCGGTCGTACGCAGCGCGATGGTTGTTACGCAAAGGTTCAGCGCACTCAGGAGCGCGGCAACGGAAAAAAGGGCGGCGCTAGAAAGCCACAGGTCGATGCCCTGGCTGAGCGGGCGAAAGAAGGAGCCGGTCATGCCGGCAAGCGACGCCACGGTGAGCCAAACACACAGGCAGTTGATCGAAGGAAATGCCACCTCCTCCGCGCCAATTTGCAGCGGAAGAAGGAAATTACCGAAGCCGAGTTGCGGGGCAGCCGTCAGAACAAAGAACACCATCAGCGAACCGTGCAGCAAACGCACGGCAGCGTAGCGCTCAGGCGTACTCTCTAGACCGCCAAGAAATGGGATTGCTGCATCGGGCCAGGTCGTGTGTACGCGCAACAGTGTGGACAGCACCATGCCCACGAGCACGCTAGCGAGAGAGAGCCAGAGATATTGCAGGCCAATGGTCTTGTGGCGCGTGGAAAACGCGCGTGCGAAAAAGCCCGAACCGGCAGCTCGGGCGGGGTTGCCGCCTTCCTCGTAAGTGACCATTTTCGAAGCAGTTCCGATTGTCGCTGTGCCCTGAACCAGATTCGTATCTTACCGCCGACCCCGGAAATTGCAAAGGAAGCGGGCTCGCGCGGGGGAAGCGTACCGCAGGATTCTCGCATATGATGAGGGGGGAGCGCAGTATGGCAGACGACAGGTGGGCGAATCCAGCGAAGATGTGGGACGAGCGTTTCTCGGAAGCGGATCCGGTCTATGGCGATGCACCCAACGTGTTTCTGCGGGCACAAGCTGCCGGACTCGAGCCGGGGTCCAGCATCTTGCTGCCCGGCGACGGCTACGGCCGGAATGGGGTTTGGCTGGCTCGACAAGGGTTCCGGGTGCATTCCGTCGATCTTTCGATTGTCGGCGTGGAGCGCGCGCGGAGAGCGGCCCACGCTGCGGGTTTGGAAATGCTCATCGAGCAAGCCGACCTTTCCAACTGGAATTGGCCGGTCCAGGAGTTCGGCGCCATTGCTGCCATCTTTTTGCATTTGCCACCGGAAGCGCGCGTAAAGATCCACGCGTTCATGCTGCGCGCCCTGAAGCCCGGCGGTTCCCTGATCCTCGAAGCCTTCACCCCGGCGCAGTTGCACTGTTGCTCGGGGGGCCCCAAGCAGGTGGAGTTGCTCTACACCGCAGAGATGTTGCGGGGGGATTTTGCCGATGCGGAAATCGTGGAACTGATCGAAGCGCAGGTTGATCTCGATGAGGGCCGTATGCACCGCGGCCGAGCCGCCGTTGTGCGCGGCGTCTTTCGGAAGAAGTAAATCCGTCCAAAGGCCTACTGAAACTGCTTCTGGAAGGCGGCGAACTGTTCGCGCAAGGTTTCCATCTCGCGCCTGAGAGTCAGCACTTCGTTCTCAAGTTCGGTAATACGGTCAGCCTCGGCTCGGGAATTTCCCGTGGTACGCCCGGAATCGGAAGGCAGATCCTCCCCGCCCTGTGAGGCAGTTTCTCGAGCAGCCGTATCCCCGGAGAACAAGTGCAGGTAGCGCGACTCCTTGGTTCCCGGCTGGCGCGGCAGAACCCTCACAAGCGGCGGCTCGCGGCGCATCAGCAGGTTCAGCGCGGCATGAACAGCGTCCAGGTCCTCGAATGGATACATGCGCTCGGCCCGGGTGCGAAGTTCTCCAGGGGTCTGGGGTCCGCGGAGCAGCAACACGCAAAGTACGGCGATTTCATGACGGTGAAAATTATACAGTTCGTTCAATCGGTGCTCGAATTTGGCCACGCGGGAATCCCCGCTGGCGGAGCGGGCCATGGCCTGATCTGCCAGCGAGCGCAGAGCTTTCCGAACTGCTTCTTCGTCGAGCGTCATCACCGGGTCGCGGTTTGATTTTTGATTGCAGGCGTTAACCAGCGCGTTCAAGGACAGCGGATAATATTCTGGCGTGGTCGATTCCTTTTCGACCAGAGCGCCGAGGACACGGGCTTCGATTTCCGAAAGTTGGAGTGCCATGCAGAAATCATAGCAGCACTCCGCCAAGGGTCATGCTATAAAACAGAGGTAGAGAGTTTCTTCAAGCTTCCGCCCACATCCGGAGGAGAAAAAGATGAATAAGAGTTTGCTCGCCCTGGCAGTCCTGGTTGTCGGCGCCACCGTCACCTTGGCCGGCGAAAAACCGCAGCCGGCCACAATCATTTCTGAAGTTTCGGTCGATTGTGGCACCAAGAAGCAGGGGAAAAAGGAGTCCACTGCCCTGCTCTGCCAGCAATATACAATTCACACCGCTACCACCGAATATCTGGTGCGCCAACAGAAGCCGTCCAATCAAACCATCATCCCCGCGAACACACCGATCGAGTTCACCCTGGATAAGGACAAAATGAAGTTCAAGGCCAACGGAAAGAGCTATCAGTTCCTGGTGGTGGGAAGCTCGGCACTTGGCGCAACCCCGAAGTAGTACCGATCTCAAGCAGTGATTGGGAAGGTTTGGTGCGGTCGAGTGGATTCGAACCACCACGGTATTGCTACCGCCAGCCCCTCAAGCTGGTGCGTCTGCCAGTTCCGCCACGACCGCACTGAGGAAATCGACATTCATTGTAGCCGCGCCGGGAAGAACGGGCAAGGCGCTCGTGCACTTCCTCCGAACGGAACCCCCGTCTGCCCAGAGTTGCGGGAGGCCATACCTCCCGACTAGGGTTTGGCGGGCGCGACAGGTGCAGGCTGCTGCGGGGCCGACGACTGTGGTGGGGCGGGCGCCGGCGTCGCCGGAGCGGTCTTGGCCGGAGCGGGCGCGGACTTGGAGAACTTCTGAAGGATCGAGCCCCCCTGTTCCACACTGCGGTCAACGCGCACGACCAGCGCCAAGGCACAGATCATGAACATCACGGCGCACCATGTTGTCGCTTGCGAGAGTACAGTTGCCGCTCCACGCGGACCAAATGCCGTCTGGCTCCCTGCACCACCGAATGCCCCGGCAAGATCTGCAGCCTTGCCGCTCTGCAGCAGCACGACGGCGATCAAAACCAGGCAATTCAGGACGAAGAATACCGTCAGCAATACCGGCACCCAGCGAAACCCGACTACGATAATCCCGAAACCTACAAGCAACGAGATTGTCCATTTCATCCAAGCTGGCATTTCCTGCACCTCAATCCTAAATTGCAAATTCCGGCTTGCGGCCGGCTCCCCGCCTCAGCGGGGCCAATCCTTCACCAGGCTGGCGAACGACTTCGGATCCAGACTCGCTCCGCCCACAAGCGCGCCATCGAGTTCTTCTTGCGCCATCAGTCCCTGAATATTGTCAGGCTTGACGCTCCCGCCATACAGGATGCGTAAGGCGTGCGCCTGGCTAGGGGAGAACTGGGCCGAGGCGCATTGGCGAACGAACTTGTGCACCGCCGCGGCAATCTCCGGTGTGGCTGTCCGGCCCGTGCCGATCGCCCATACCGGCTCGTAAGCTATCAGAATACGGGAGAATTCCTCCGGGGTCAACGCGCCGACGCTGCCCTTAAACTGGACTTCGATGACTTTTTCCGTGTTCCCGGCCTCCCGATCCGCG
Organism: Candidatus Acidiferrales bacterium; assembly: GCA_963842585.1. Taxonomy (GTDB): domain Bacteria; phylum Acidobacteriota; class Terriglobia; order Acidiferrales; family UBA7541; genus Acidiferrum. The sequence goes on along the minus strand of CAWJHG010000001.1, from coordinate 557,369 downwards.
AGCATTTCGCCGATGCAGACGATCGGCGTAAGTCCTGCGGCTAGAACAGCTTTCGTCTTCTTAAGAACGGTCTCGTTGGTCTCACCAAAGAACTGGCGGCGCTCGGAATGCCCGATGATCGCGTAGCGGCAACCGGCTTCCACCAGCATTCCCGTGGAGATTTGACCGGTGAAAGCACCCTCTTTCTCCCAGAAAACGTCCTGCGAAGAGATGGCTATGGCCGTACCCTTGGCTGCTTCGACGGCGACGGGAATATTGGTAAACGGCGGCGCAACCACGATGTCGCAGTCCGTCACCCCTTCGACCAGTGGCTTGAACCCGGCGAAAAACGTGCGGGTATCCCCCTGATTCTTGTACATTTTCCAATTTCCGGCGATTACCCGGCGACGTTTGGTTGTGCTCATTTGTTCGTCAATGCCTCCACGCCGGGAAGCTTGCGGCCGCCGAGGAATTCCAGTGACGCGCCGCCGCCCGTCGAAATGTGAGAAATCTGTTTGGCCAGCCCAGCCTGATGCACTGCAGCCACCGAATCACCTCCACCGATGATCGAGATTGCGCCGGCAGTTGTGGCTGCGGCCACGGCTTTGGCAATTTCAAGCGTGCCCTTGGCAAAGGCGGGCATTTCAAAGACGCCCATGGGCCCGTTCCACACGATGGTCTTGGCCCGGGCAATTTCCGTTTTGTACGCTTCGATGGTCTTCGGGCCAATATCGAGCCCCATCTGATCGGCCGGTGTTGCACCAACGTCCACAATTTTTGAGGGCGCGTCGGCCTTGAATTCCGGTGCCACCACGTTGTCGAGCGGCAGCAGCAGCCTGAAGTTCTTCTGCTTTGCGTCCGCCAGGATCCGCTTGGCCAGGTCGATCTTGTCCGCTTCCACGAGCGACTTGCCGATGGGCAGCCCTTGCGCCACCAGGAAGGTGTACGCCATTCCGCCGCCGATCAGCATCGCATCGGCAATTTTCATCAGGTTTTCGACCACTTCGATCTTGTCGCTCACCTTGGCGCCGCCGAGTATGGCTACGAAGGGCCGCGCGGGATTGCTGATCGCTTTGCCGATATAGGCGAGTTCCTTTTCCATCAGCAGTCCTGCCGCCGCCTGCTTCACGAATTTCGTTATGCCCACAACGGAAGCGTGCGCGCGATGCGCGGAGCCGAACGCGTCACAGACAAACAAGCCATCGGTGAGGGCCGCCAGCTGCTTCGAGAATCCCTCATCGTTTTTTTCTTCCTCGGGATGGAAGCGTACATTTTCGAGCACGAGCACGTCGCCATCCTTCAGCGCCTTGCTCTTGGCTTCCGCTTCCCCGCCAACGCAGTCGCTCGCAAACGCGACCGGCTTCCCGAGCAGATCTTCGAGCTTTTTAGCTACCGGCTTCATCGAATATTTCGGATCCAGCCCGCCCTTCGGCCGTCCAAGGTGCGACGCCAGAACCAGCCGCCCGCCCTTTTCAATCGCCAATCTCAATGTCGGCAGTGTTTCGCGGACGCGGGTATCGTCGGTGACCACCCCATCCTTGAGAGGGACGTTGAAATCCACGCGAATGAACACACGCTTGCCGCGCAAATCAAGATCTTGGATCGTAAGTTTGCTCATTGTAGTTCTCGGTTCTTTGAAATGTGCATCTTGCTACGTACATCAATTACGAGTCATGCGCTATCGAGGACTCAGTCCTCGATCGGGAGCGAATCCGGCCTTAGGCCGGGGCGGCATTTTTCCCGGCCCGGAGTAAGGCAAGATTCTCCATGCTTTGGCCGTATCGGCCCGAGGACTCCTTCCTCGTCGGCTACCCCGAGGAGAGATTCCCCGTTTCGCTGGGAATTACGGGCTGCAGCGCCTAGAACTTCGACGCCAGCAGCTTGATCAGGTCACGAACCCGGCAGGAGTAGCCCCACTCGTTGTCGTACCAGGACAGGACCTTGATGCACTTGTCGCCGACCACCTTGGTGTAGCCCGCGTCCACGATCGACGAATTCGAATTGCCCTTGAAGTCGCAGGAAACCAGCTCTTCTTCGGTATAACCCAGGATTCCCTTTAGCGGTCCCTCGGCCGCCGCCTTCAATGCTGCGTTCACGCTTGCGATGGTGGCTGGCTTCTCGACGAAGACGGTGACGTCCACAACACTAACGTTTGGCGTCGGTACGCGCATGGAATAGCCGTCCAGCTTGCCGTCGAGCTCCGGGATGACCAGCTTCAGCGCCTTTGCCGCACCCGTGGTGCTGGGGATCATGTTCAGCGCCGCCGCGCGGGCGCGCCGCAGGTCCTTGTGAGGAAGGTCGAGCAACCTCTGGTCGTTCGTGTACGAGTGGATAGTGGTCATGGTGCCGCTGATGATCTTGAAGGTGTCGTTCAGCACCTTGGCCACCGGAGCGAGGCAATTGGTGGTGCAAGAGGCGTTCGAGACAACGTGGTGCTTTGCCGGGTCATACGTCTTATCGTTCACCCCCAGCACAAAGGTGGCATCGGGATCGGTAGCCGGGGCGGAAATGATGACCTTCTTCACGGGACCGCGGATGTGCTTCCGGGCATCGGCACCCTTGGTGAACAGGCCGGTAGACTCGACGACGATGTCGGCGCCTACGCTGGCCCAATCGATTTCCGCCGGGTCTTTGGTCTTGAAGACCTTAAAGCTGCGGCCTTCGATGCTGATGCTGTCTTCGGTGTGAGTGATCTTGTGCGGAAGGTTTCCGAGGACCGAGTCGTATTTGAGGAGGTGCGCCAGTGTTTTGGCATCCGTGATGTCATTTACGGCGACGAATTGGATGTCCTTGTCGTCGATGGCCGTGCGCACAATGTTGCGACCGATTCGGCCGAAGCCGTTTATTCCAACCTTGATAGGCATTACTTCCTCCGGTGCGGGATCAAAATAGCGGCGCTCAGATAGAGCGGAACGGCGCCGCGGGTAGAACTAAAAATGCTATGGGTAGTGTAGCGAAAAGTCAACGTAACACTGCGTGCGCTGCGTCACGTCGGTCTGCGACAACTGCAACTGCCCTATGTTTAGGAGCTTGGCGGGTATTCTGCAATCCCGGTAAGCCGGGAGCAACCTCCTGGCTCTGGTTGCAAGACTTCTTCACACCGCAATGCTCTGCTCCACGATCCTGCCGTCAAACAGATGGATGGTGCGTTCGGCGTGATCCGAATACCGGGGATCGTGAGTGACCATGCAAATGGTTGCCCCACTGCGGTGGATGTCCTGGAGAAGCTCCATAACCGAGTCGCCGTTCTTCGAGTCGAGGTTGCCGGTGGGCTCGTCGGCCAGCAGAATCATAGGGTCGCCGACCAGCGCCCGGGCCACCGCAACGCGCTGTTGCTGGCCCCCGGAAAGTTGCGCGGGGTAGTGCTTCGCGCGGTGTGCCATTTCCACCCGTTCAAGCGCTCGCTGGACTTTTTCCTTGCGTTCGGTGGAGGCCATGCCGCGATAGGTCAGCGGCAATTCGACGTTTTCATAGACAGTAAGATCGCCGATCAGATTAAAGGCCTGAAAAATGAATCCAATTTCGCGGTTCCGGATGCGGGAGCGCTCGCCCAGGTTCAGACCGGAAACCGGTTGCCCGTTCAGAGAATAGACTCCTTCGGTAGGCGAATCGAGCAGGCCCAGGATGGCCAGCAAGGTCGATTTGCCGCACCCGGAAGGGCCGGCAATCGCGAGATACTCCCCTTTCTTGATTTCCAGGTCGATTCCGGCCAAGGCGTGCGTCTCTAGCTCCTCGGTGAAGAAGATCTTGCTGACGCCTTGCATCTTGATGAGCGTGTCGTTTGGTGAAGTCATGCCAAGAGCCTCCGAACTGAATTTGGTTAGCGCAAACGGATCCGGTCGAAGGCATCCCAGGTGGACATGTCGGAGAGAATGACCTTGTCTCCGGTCTTCAAGCCTTCGAGAATTTCGACGGTATTGACCGAGCTTTTGCCGAGCTTGACACTGGTGCGTACCGCCTCCGAGCCGTCATCCACCAGCTTGAACAGGCCGATGGTGCTGTCGGACTGGCCGTGGACCGGGCGGCCGACGTACAGGACATCTTTCAGATTCTCCAGTTCAATGGTGCCATCGACGCTCAGGTCGGGACGCGCCCCTTGCGGGAGCGGGCCAGGGATTTCCACGTCCACGCTGACCGTGCCGTTCTGCACCGAAGGATCGATGCGTGAGACTTGACCTTTGACGATACCGTTCCGCGTATCGATGGCCGCAGGTTGACCGATGGCCACGTCCTTGGCTTGCGTCTCGGCAATTTTGATCTCGGCCTTGAGACGCTTGGGGTCGGCGACGCGGGCCAGGTTCATGCCGGGGGTGACGTGCTGGCCAACTTCCACAGGAACGACCTGCAGCACGCCCTCGATGCCGGCACGCACGTGCAGCGCATCGAGCTCGCTGCGTTTCAGGTCGTACAGGGCGCGCTGCTGGTCGACATGGGACTGCTGCGCCATCAACCGGGCGGCCGCGGAGTCCGCGGCATTCCTGGTGCGGTCTTCCTCGAGCTCGAGCCGGATGGCCAGCTGCTGCTCTTTCACTTTCGACAACTGTTCGGTGACAGTGGCACTGAGGCCTTCGGCGCGAAGCTTCTCATCGACCTCATGCTGAATTTTGGCCTGCTCGTAGTCGCTGCGGACGGCCGCGGCCGTGGCTTTCTGGTTGAGCAGCTCACTGTTCACCTGAACCCGTAGATTTTCTAGATCCGCCTGGGCGGCTTTGAGCTGATATTCCGCGTCCAGGGTTTCACGCTGCAGGACGGGATCGCTGAGTTCGAGAATTATGGTCGAAGACTGAACGATGGCGCCCGGATGAATCAGGATGCGATCCACGCGCGAGTCGGTCTGCGCGGGGATCCAGCGAATGTCCTCAGGCACCAGCGTGCCAATGCCACGCACTTCACGAATCATCGGCCCACGTTTCACCTCGTCGGTCCAGATGGTGGCCTTATCGACGGCAGGCGCGGCCGGGCGCAGGCGCGAGACGCCAAAAGTAACTCCGGAAAGACAGATGACGGCGATGACGGCGTAGAGGATACGACGGATCTTTTTGGCTCGCGCGTTGGATGGTCGTTGAATGTCCATAATGTTTCGATTACTCACAGCGTAAGGCTGTAACGGGATCGACGCGCGTTGCGCGAAGCGCCGGGAGATATCCGGCGAGAACAGCGACAAGCACAAGAAGGGTCACAACGATAGCGAACGTAACAGGGTCGCTCGGCTCGGTGTTGAACAAGAGTGAAGCAATGACTCTGGACGCGGCGAACGAAGCAATGGCGCCGATGGCGGCACCGAGGAGAGCGAGAAGCAAAGTCCTCGACAGGATGTCGCGCTGAACGCGGCCGGGAGTGGCGCCGAGGGCCATGCGCACACCGATTTCCTGAGTTTGCAGCGTGACGTTATAGGAGATGACGCCATAAATACCCAGTGCCGCGAGAGCCAGGCCGAGGGCGGCGAAAATAGTAACCAGGAGCAGGAAGAAACGGCGAGGCGAGATCGCGCGGTCCACGAGCTGCTGAATCGGCTGGAACTGTGTCGCCGGTTGTTCCGGATTCACCACGCGCAGTGTGTGCATGACCGCCGAGGCAAGTGCCTCAGGCGGAAGATGGGTTCGCACCACCAGCTCCGCGCCCTCGGGGATCCCTTGCGTTACCGGCACCAGGACCGCAGGACTGGAGGCTTCCTCGAGGTTGCTTTCCCGAACATCCGCGACCACGCCGATTACCCGGGTGTCTTTGTCCCCAATACCTTGGGCGAGACGACCAATGGGATCCTCCCCCGGCCACTCCCGGTGAGCCGCGGCTTCATTAATGATAATGACGTGTTCACTCGTGTCGGAATCTTGCCAGGAAAAGTCGCGACCCTTGACCAGACGCATGCCCATGGCAGTGAGGTAGCCGGGCGTCACGATATACACGAATGCATCGTCGTTCACCTCCTTGGAATAGACCTTGCCCTTGGCCAAAAGACCCCAACTGCGATTGACGTCGAGGGGAAGCATGTCGGAGATTCCGGCGGCCTCCACACCGGGGATGGCATTGACGCGCCCGAGCAGGTCAGCGAGGATTGCGCCGCGGCGGGCCGCGCTCCCCCCATCGTCGTAATCGACCCGGATGGCAGCGGCATGACTTGGTTGGAATCCGAGGTCGACATCGAGCACCCGAAGAAAGCTGCGGAAAAGGAGGCCAGCGCCCACCAGGAGAACGCACGCCAAGGCCACCTCGGAAACGACCAGCACGGAACGGAAGCGACCGTGCCCGCGACCTTCACTCGAACCCCGCCCGCCGTCCTTCAGAGTCTCTTGCAAGTTCCCTCTCGAGAGGGTCAGGCCCGGAGCGATGCCGAACAGAATGCCCACGACGAGAGTAAGGAGCAATGCCCAGGCCAGTACGACGGAGTCAACGCGGATGGTGCTGAGCAGAGGGAGAGCGATCGAACCTTGATGAGCAAGAAACGAAGTGACCGCAAAAGATAAAGCGATCCCGAAAACAGCACCGAGCGCAGAGAGCACTACACTTTCGGTAAGCAGTTGACGGATCAGGCGGCCGCGGCTGGCACCGAGAGCGCCTCGCAGGGCGAACTCCCTCTGGCGGTTGGCGAGCCGCGCGAGGAGGAGATTCGAGAGATTAACGCAAACGATCAGCAGAATGAGAGCAACGGCGCCCCACAGCACGAACAGGGAGCGCCGAAGTTTTCCTGTGACATGGTTCTGCAGGCCAGAGACTGTTGTTTTGACATCCGTGCTCCAGTCCGGGTTTTCTGCACCGGGGAGCTGAGGGAAAAGCAGCTTTGCCTCCGCCTGCGCTTCTGACACGGTTACTCCCGGCTTGAGGCGCCCGACGACGGAGAGCATATGGCCCCAGGTGCGAATATCGTTCATGATCACGGGGCGAAAGAAATCCATTTTCGAACCGGGAGAGAATACCGCACCAAAGTCGAAGGAGGGAGGGAGCACGCCGACAACAGTTGCGGATTCTTTGTCAAGTTGAACGGCTTGGCCAACGATGGCGGGATTGCCCTCGAATTGGCGCTGCCAAAAGAAATAACTCAGTAATACCGCGGGTTTGCTGCCCTGGTTGCAATCGTCAGCAAGGAATAGGCGGCCGAGGAGAGGTTCTACTCCCAGGGTTTGAAAGAAATTCCCGTCAACCCACACAAAAGAAACGGGTTGTGGCGCGCCGCGCGTCATTAACTTGGTCTCGGAGGCGGAATAATAGGGAACGAACGCAGTCACCCCCTCGAAAGAGTGGTTGCTGCGCTGGAATTCCTCGAAGGCATCGACCCGGTAGGTCACATCGCTAAGCCCCCCCACGCCATAGTTGCCAGAAAGCCAGGCAAGCTGTCGGGATTGTGGGAACGGCAAAGGTCTGAGCGCAATCGTGTTGACCACGCTGAAGACGACGATGTTGGCGCCGATGCCGAGGGTCAGGATGAGAAGGGCGATGGCCGTAAACGTGCGATCTTTGCGGAGACTCCGGAAGGTGTAGCGAAGATCTTGCAACAAGACTTCGAGGGCCGGAATGCCCTGGGAGTCGCGATGCAGTTCTTTGGTCTGCTGTGGGCCGCCCAATTGGATGCGCGCCTGACGGCGGGCTTCTTCGTGCGACATGCCCCGCCCGCGGTTCTCTTCGGCGGCCAATTCCAAATGCGCGGCCATCTCCGCTTCTAGGTCGGCGTCGAGAGGTGCACGGCCGAACATGGCGACCCGTCGGAGCCAAGATGGACGGAGGCGGTCGCTCATGACTTGGCTTCTTCCCCGGTTTCGGGCATGGAAAGGACCCGGCTCATGACCACCGAGAGCCTTTGCCAGTAGGCAGCATCTTCGCTGAGCTGCCTACGGCCGCGCTTGGTAATCGAATAAAACTTGGCCTTGCGATTGTTGTCGGAAGTCCCCCACTCCGCGGTGATCCAGCCGCGCTGCTGCAGGCGGACGAGCGAAGCATAAATGGTGCCCTGATTCAGAAGAACTTCGTTACCGCTAATTTGCTCGATGCGCCGCGCAATGCCGTACCCATGCAGCGGTCCCATGGCGGCCAGGGTTTGTAAAACCATGAGATCCAATGTTCCTTGCAGCAAATCGAGTTTGGAATCGCCCATGGCACCTCCTGTGTGATGCCCACATGAGAATACTATTCTCTGTGTGGCAATGCCACAGGAATGACGTGTTGCTTCTTTCCTATCCTCCACTCCCAAACGTTGGGCCCGGAAGTTGGCTGACCGTTGGCTTTCCAGGAGGAAGAAAAGGCTCATTCCGGCCTCAGACTGACAGCCCGGTCGAACCGCGCCGCATCGCCCGGAAACTGGTCCTGCTGGGAGTAGAGAAGCTGGAGTAAATGAGTTCGTGGGTGCCGCGCTTGAGCAAGACGGTGTCCCTGCCAGGGCGGGCAACGATGTCCTCGAAGAATCGGGATTGCATGTGGGAGGCAGCCAGTTCGAGAAGCGGTACGCGCATCCCACATTTCGCAGACGGCGTTCGGGATGACGATTGGCGCAAAATTTAGTAGCGATTCTTCGCTTCGCTCGAACCGAGAAGGACATTGTATCCGTGGGTTGGACATGGGTGGTCACTCCGCCCGAAGGGTCTTGGCGGGATCGGTTCGGATGGCCCGGAAAACGGCAGGAAGGGCGGCCAAGGATGCGGCGGCCAGGATGGCGAGCGAAGGGAAGGCCAGCATGGGGAGGTCGGTAGGACGGACCTGGTAGAAGAGCTCGTTCAAGGAGCGAACGGAGAGCAGGCCTGCGGCCAAACCGATTGTGCCGCCTGCGAGGATGGAGATGAGGATCGGGAACGTGACTAAACGAGCGATGGCCGGAGCTTGGGCACCAACGGCTAAGCGGATGGCAATTTCGCGGCGGCGTTGGAGGACGGAATAGTGGAGGACGCCGTACAGGCCGATAGCGGCCAGGAGAAGTGCAACCAAGGAGAAAAAGGAGGCCAGGGTGGCCAGGAGACGCTCTCGAATGGTCTGCGATTGATTGATTTCGAGCTGGGTCCGAACGCGACTGACGCGAAATTCGGAGCCGGTTTTCGGGACGGCCTGGCGAAGGGTGGACGCAAGAGCCAGAGGGTTGGCGCTGGTGGTGCGGACGAGGATGGTGGCGCCCGCAGCACTCCACCACGGCTTCGCCTCGGTCGACAGGAACGGCAGGTAGGCGATGGGGAGAGAGGTTTCGCGGATATTGCGATAACGGGCATCGCGCACGACACCCACAATTTGATTGTGTGCGCGATCCCCGTAGGGGAACAGTTCGTCGAAAGACCTCCCGACCGGATTTTCCCCGTTGAAAAAAGCCTTCGCAAAGGTCTCGTTGACGATGGCATAGCCAGGTGTGGTATCCGTTGGCAGAAAATCACGCCCGCCGAGAAGAGGAATCTTCATCGTTTCAAGCCAGCCGGGAGACACGTGGAGAAAATAGCTTAGTGTCGAGGAGGGTGCGGAGCCGTTGATAGAGACAGAATTGTTGTTCGACCAGTGGTCCAGCAGGGTTCGGTTCGCGACCGAGACGCGTTCCACGCCAGGAATGGAGCGAAGTTGATCGGCGAGCTGCAACCAGATGACGGGGGAGACCGGAGCGTGAGACACGGTGTCGAGGACGAGAAGACGATCGGTCGAGAAGCCGGTGGGCTGGTTCGATAGATGCTCAAAGGTGGCAACGAACAGGCCGGCAACGAAAAGGACGAGACAGCAGAAGGCGACCTGGACAGCGATGAGCGCATACATCAGGCGACGACGCGCGTGGGGATCTCCGGATCCATCGGGACTACCTTTTAGCGCACCGGCGGGTTGAATCGCGGAGGCGCGCAGCGCAGGGATTAGACCGAACAAACCGGCGACGGTGAGGGCAAGGGCGAAGCTGAAAGCGAGGACGCGCCAGTCGGCGGGGAGCGCAAGGCGTACGGGATTATCCGGAGAATTGATCATGCTCACAACGAAAGGAGCGGACCACCAAGCGAAGATGGAGCCGAGGGCGGAGGAAAAAAGAGCCAGGATGGTACTTTCGACGAGGACAAGCTGAACAAGTTGGCGGCGTCCGGCTCCGATGGAGACGCGCAGGGCCATTTCGCGGGCGCGCGCGGCCGCTTGCGCGACCATGAGATTGGCGACGTTGCCGCAAGCGATGAGCAGAACAAGCAAGACGAGAATGCCGAGAGCAAGGAGGGCGCGGCGGTTGTCCTGCTGCAAGCCCGAGGCACCAGACGAGGCGGGAGCAAAGTACAGGGTTTGATCGAGCTCGCGGGCGATTTCCTGAGGGGTTTCATTGATCCAGGATTTGGAGCGTTCGGTTTCGAACGCGCGGCTGACGGAATCGAGTTTGGCGCGAAGAGGTTCGATGGCTACGCCGGGTTGCACGATGGCAAAGGTCCGGTGCCAGGTGGAGTCTTTTCGAATAGCGTCCGGACGCATCATCGTCGGAAGAAAGATGTCGATCATGGTACCGGGTTCGGTGCCAGTGAAGGGGGACTGGGAGACGCCAACGATCTGGAAGAGGTTGTTTCCGATGCGAAAAGTCTTGCCAAGAACCTGGGGATCCTGAGCAAAACGGCGAGTCCAATAATCGTGAGAGAGAACCGCCACGGGATGCGCACCAGGAGTGGTGTCGTCATCCGGAGTCAGGAGGCGTCCGAGGACGGGTTGCAGGCCGAACGCGGCGAACAGGTTGCCAGAAACGTATTGGAGATTGGCTTTTTCCATTTCCAGATCGGATTTGTAGGTCAGGTCAACGCGGTCTGCGTAAGAGATGGCCAGGAGATCGGCTTGCCCTTTGGCAGCATCGCGCATGAGTTGGAAATCCGGATAGGCCCAGCCGTCGAAATCCATGGGCTTATCATCGAAATCGTTGACGGAGCGACCAAGGGAATACAGGCGTTCGGGGTAGGAAACCGGTAGCGGGCGCAGAAGGATCGCGTCGATGAGGCGAAACGCAGAAGTACAGGCCCCGATCGCCAAGGCGAGAGAGAGAATCGCGGCGAGCGAAGTGACTTTGTTCTTGACGAGTTGCCGATAGCCAAAGATGGCGTCATGGCGAAGGGAGTCTAACCAAGGAAGGAGCTGGCGGTCGCGCACGGACTCCTTGGTTTGCTCGAGACCTCCAAGTCTCAGAAGTGCCTCACGCCGCGCCTCCTCAGGGGACATGCCCGCGCGCAAGTTGTCCGCGATGTGCATCTCCAGATGGCTCGTCAACTCATCCTGCAAATCCCTGTCGAGCCTCTCCTTAAGGAAGAGGTTGCGCAGGCGCAAGAGGAAAATGCGCGGTGTATTCATGACTGTGGACCGCCTTGGGCGAGAGCGGATTTTTCAGATGCCAGCCACCCGTCCGTCAACTGAATGATGCGATTGCCATATGCCGCATTTTGCTCCGAATGAGTGACCTGGATAATCGTGGTGCCGAGATCGTTCAGTTTTTTGAAGAGCTGCATGATCTCCTGTCCTTGGACGGAGTGGAGATTGCCGGTGGGCTCATCGGCGAGGATGAGCTTTGGGTTCTGGATCACGGCTCGCGCAATGCCCACTAGCTGCTGTTGGCCGCCGGAAAGCTGGCTCGGGAAAAGATCCTTTTTGCCAACAATGTTGAAGCGATCGAGCGCGTCGCAGACCAGGCTGGCGCGCTCCTTTTGCGGAATGTTCTTATAGGAAAGCGGCATTTCCAGGTTTTCGTACACGGTGAGGTCGTCGATCAGGTGGTAGCTCTGAAAGACGAAACCGATGTTGTACTTGTGAAGCTCGTTGCGCTGCTTGGCGCTGAGCTTGTGAACGGGCTGTTCCAGGAAAAAATACTCGCCGGACCAGGCCGAATCGAGCATCCCAAGGATACCCAGCAAAGTGGACTTTCCCGCTCCGGATGGACCCATGAAGGTGACAAACTCACCGGGCTCTATATCCAGCGTGATGCGCCGAAGGACATAAAATCTCTGCGCTCCGGCCGGGTAGGATTTATCGATGTTTCTCAGCTGAATCAGCGGGGCCATACCGTCTCCTTTTCTATTCGTAGCGCAGGGCAATCATCGGGTCGACCTCTGCGGCTCGCCGAGCCGGAAGATAGCAAGCCAGGGCAGCAACGGACGTCAATGCCAAGAGGGCGATCGAGATACTGGAAACTCCGAAGGAGTGGACGCCGTAGAGCATGGAGTCGATCAGTTTTCCCGCAACATACGCAAGTGGAATTCCGAGAAGAACGCCCATGCCGGTCAGGCGGGCAACATCGGAAAGAACCAGCCAGGCAACGCCTTTCGGCTCCGCACCGAGAGCCATCCGAATACCGATTTCACGGGTACGTTGGGCAACTGTATAAGCGAGCAGAGCGTAAATTCCCATGGCGGCAAGAAGCGCAGCCAATGCTCCGAAGGTCAGGGCCAGAACCGCGAGCAGGCGGCTGGGTGAAAGGCGCTCGGAGATCTGCTCTTCGAAGGAGCGAACATCGTAGAGGGGTAAAGCGGAGTCCAGTTCCGCGACCGTGCTGCGCACGGAGTTCGACAGAGAGATAGGATCGGTGGACGTGCGCAGATAGAAAGTGAGCGAAGTCAGGCCCTTTTCCTGGCTGTAGGGGATATAGACGAAGGGCCGAAGACTCTCCTCGATATCGGAGTGATGGCTGTTGCGAACGACCCCGACGATTTCCGTATCGAGGGGCCCGGGTCCGCCGCCAAATTTCATCAATCCTCCCACCGCCCGGCCACCGGGGAAATACCGTGCGGCCAGAGCCTCGTTGACGACGGCGACCTTGCGGCTTTCCGCCGTATCGGTGCGGGAAAATTCGCGCCCTTGAAGAAGTGGAATGCGCAGGTTCGAGAAATGCCCGGCTCCGATCGCATTTTTCTGCACATCAGGGGTCTCGATAATCCCAGGCAGGGTGATGTTGGTGCCGCGATTCTGATTGGCGATAAGTGGTTCTTCGGCGGCGCTCAGCGAGGTAACACCGGGGAGAGCTGCGAGCTTCTGCTCGAGTCTGGAGAACAGGGCAAGGCTGCGCGACTGGTCATATCCATTCAGTGCCGGAGCCACAGAAAACTGGAGAATGTGGTCGGGGCGAAAGCCGAGGTCGAGATTCTTGAGATTGTAGAGACTGCAGACAAATCCGTAGGCGGAAGTCACCAGGAGGAGGGTGAGAGTTACCTGAGAAATAACCATGACCTCGCGGAGACGGCCCGCTGGGCGGCTGCCGGACAGCGCCCCGGTCTGCTCCTTTAGGGCTCGAGCGACGGGGACGTGCGTAGCGGTCCAGGCAGGGAGAACTCCGAAGAATACTCCGCAAAGGAGTGCCAGGACGAGCGTAAAGAAAAGGACGGGAAGGTCGAGGGAAGTCGAAAGGCCATCGGCCATGCTGCCTGAAAAGGGATAGCGAACCAGAGCGGCGCTGAGCCAGTGAGCAAGAAGGAGCCCAAGGAGGGCGCCGGAAAGAGAAAGCAAGCAGGATTCGATCACCAATTGGCGGATTAAACCCCAGCGGGTGGAACCAAGCGAGAGACGGATGCAGATCTCTTTGCGACGAGAGACACCTCGCGCGGTGAGAAGCCCAGCGATGTTGGCGCAGGTGATCAGCAGCACCATCCCGACCATGCCCATGAGAGTTAGAAGTTGCGGCCGGGCGTCGTTTTCAAGAAGGGGACGGCCGCGCGAGCCATCGTGAAGAATGATGGATTTGGCGAGAAAGCGCTGTTGTTCCTGCGGACTCAGGCCCTTGTTGAAGGGCAATTCATTCTGCAGGAGCGCGCGATAGGCAGGAAGAAGCGCAGCAGCGGCTTGGCTGCGCGATATCTCCGGCTTTAGGCGCCCGATGACTTTGACCCAGTAGTCGTTGTGGTTGTCGAGCCCGCGATTGTGCTGACCCTCTTCCGTCGGCGTAACGACGGGCTTCATGGTGATGGGTACGTAGAGATCGGAGAGGGTGCCGGGCTGGATGCCATTGAAGCCGGCTTGTACGACGCCAACGACCGTCATCGGTTGATCGTTGACGAGCAGACTCTGGTTGAGGATGGACGGATCCCCTCCAAAACGCTTTTGCCAGTAACCATTGGCTAGGACCACGACAGGATTGCTACCGGCCGCGGTCGAATCGGAGGGCTCGAACAACCGTCCAAGCACGGGGCGCACCTGGAGCGTGTCAAAGTAGTTGCCCGATACCAGTTCGGCCTGAGCGCGTTCGGTTTGCCCGGTTCGAGAAACGCTGACGGGGAAATCGGCTTTCGCCGCCAGCCCGGAAAAAACGGAGTTTTGACGGCTGAGATCGGAGTACATAGGATAGGAAAAAGATTCCGAGCCGTCGCCTTCATCGGAACTGACGTGTCCGTCTTTCGGGCCGGGGGAGTACAGCAGGACAAGTTGTTCGGGATGAGGCACGGGGAGGCGCTCGAGAAGAACTTGTCGTGTGACCGAAAAGATGGCTGTGTTTGCGCCGATGCCAAGGGCCAGCGTAAGGACGGCCACGGCCGTGAAACCAGGCGATTTGCGAAGAATGCGGAGGGCAAAGCGGAGATCTTGCATCAGAGTCTCGACCAGCGGAATTCCCCGGGTCCGGCGCACGGCCTCTTTGGTCTGTTCGAGACCGCCGAGTTTCAGGAGTGCCACGCGGCGTGCTGTCTCCGGGCTCAGGCCCGCGCGCAAATTGTCCTGGACATGCATTTCCAGGTGGCTCGCCATTTCGTCCTGCAATTCGCTTTCGAGCTGCCCTCGATGGAGAAGCTGGGATAGCCGGAACCAGGCCCTGCGGAGCCAGTTCATGAGGCTTGCTCTTTGGGAGTCAGGAAGCGGGCGAGAATCGCCGTAGTCTGCTCCCACTCCTCGGTCTCTTTTTCGAGTTGTCTTCGACCCGTGCGCGTGAGCTTGTAGTACTTGGCTTTGCGGTTGTTATCGGAAACACCCCATTCCGAACAGATGTAGCCCTCCTGTTCGAGCTTGAGCAGCGCGGGGTACAAGGTACCGTAATTGACCGCCAATAAATCACCGCTGGTTTGCTCGATGCGTCGCGCTATGCCGTAACCGTGCAGGGCGCCCATCGACTCCAGTGTCTTTAACACCATCAGCGCCAGTGTTCCCTGCCAAACATCCGCCCGCTCGCCCATCTCCTCCTCCTATTGCTTGCCCATAGGGAATAACACACCTCCTATGGCTTGGCAATAGGAATTTGACTCCATCCCTTTTCCGATCCTTGCTGGATGTCAAAAAAACGATGGGGCAGGAGGCCGGGGCTATTGTGGGTACTGCTTGATTCCAGTAACGCGTTCACCGGTGAAATGCACAAACACGGTCTTGTCGGGTGGATGGCCATAGATCCAATCTTCCGTGTCGTTGCCCTGCGCGTCGCGTTCACGCACTTTTCGGTCGGGTTTGCCAATCGCCGCCACCACTTCTTCGCGGTCCATGCCCACCAGGGGGTGGCGCTCGGTGATCGCCTTTTTCATTTCCGGCGGCAGCGTGTCGATCCAGTGTACAGAGGCGGAGTGTTCCCGCGTGAAATCCAGGAAGGGGGTTAGGAGCTTTTTCAGATCATCGGGCGTGAGGTCTGGGACGCTCTTCGGGAACTGCAGGTAGATCGTGCCCCCGCGCCCCTGCTGGAATCCTGGAGGCCCCTGATCCTGATCGGTCGCGGCGGTGGTGCTGCTGGTAGGTATTGTTCCGCCCATCCCAAACTGCACATGATCGCGCCAGTTCTTCCTCGGGCGACCGCCGCCATTCACGTCGACGATGATCGTATGCTCGTGAAATTCC
This sequence comes from Candidatus Acidiferrales bacterium, assembly GCA_963842585.1. Classification (GTDB taxonomy): domain Bacteria; phylum Acidobacteriota; class Terriglobia; order Acidiferrales; family UBA7541; genus Acidiferrum. Next base: position 541,697 of record CAWJHG010000001.1, on the reverse strand, counting down.
AGCTTGGTGATCTGAACGTTTTCGCCGGGATTCACTGCCGCGCCATGCAGGCCAACGGCACGATTCAAGCTTTCTTCGTCGAGTGGCTTGTCCGCGACCAGCGTGAAGCCTTCCTTCCCGCCGGGCAGCGCTTTACGGGCTTTCGCAAACTCTCCGGAAACAAATCGAATCAGCGACAGCTTGGAGCTCTCCTGCAGAGTATCGCTTTTCTTAGAGGTCCCTTGCGCGGGCTGGCCCTGGTCCGGCGCGTCATCGGTCACCAGGGTGGGATAAAGCGGAATCCTGTCGTCTGGGGTAAAGGTATCCGCCTTCGGCCGTTCGACCGTTTGCGGCGGCAGCAGATGCGGTAGGTCCGCACAAACATAAAAGAGCAGGCCAACCGGTATGGCGAATCGAAAAAACATAGTCTTGGGCGCCCTTTTCCCGGGGGGCCCTCCCTATTTTATGATGCGTCGAGGCCGTTGAGTAGCCCTGAATTTCTCAAATTCTATTGCGTGACGACCTGAACGCCTTGCCGGTCGATATGCATCGGCAAAAGCTGTCCGCCGGCTTCCACGACCGCCTTCTCCACCCGTTCCCGGGCGTCCGGCTCGATCAGCAGCACCACGCAACCTCCGCCGCCGGCACCGCACACCTTGCCCGCCAGTGCCCCCTTGCGCCGCGTTGATTCAATGATCTTGTCGATCGTCTTGGTTGAGATGGTAGGCAGATTCTTGCGCCGGAACTGCCATTCTGAGTGCATTAGTCTGCCGACATCAGACCAATTCCCGGCTTCGAGCGAGGCTCGCATTTTCTGCGCGATCTGCGAAATGCGCTCCAAGTTGCTCACGACCGATCGCTTGTTGTCGATGTGTGCCTTGAACACACCCCAATTGTTTATGGCAGATTGCCGCGGCTTTCCCGTATAGCAAACCACCAGTCGCCGCTCCAACTCATCCAGATTGACGTTGATCTCTATCCGCCGCTCGCCACCAGGAATCAGCTCGATCGCCGCAGCTCCACCAAACGCCGGCGGGTAGTGATCTTGCATACCGGTCGGAATGTGGATGACGATGGCTTCCGCATCCCGGCTGATGTGCACCCAATCCACTTTGCTCCGGCCCGTACCGGTAAAGCGGTCGAGGGCCGCGCAGATGGCCACCGCCATGGCGCTCGATCCACCGATTCCCGCGCCTGCGGGCGCTTCGGAATTGGTCGTCAGTGAAAACCCGCCGCTTGGGTGAAAGAACTTCACAATCTCCGCAAGCAGCGGCAAACGGTAGCGTTTCGCCCGCACCAGATGCTCGAAAGAAGAAAAGCTCTCGGAGCGATTGGTGTCCAGCGAGACCAGCTTGATCCGCTCGTCGCCACCCGTGTGCGTTTCCACTACGCAGGAAGCGTAGCGGGAAATCGCGGCATTAAGCGTTACTGCGCCCGGATGAAACAGATAGAGCGGCCAGATATCCAGCGTGCCGCCCGCAAGGTCAACCCGAGTTGGTGCTTTCGATTCGATGCGCATGATTATCCTGGGCCCGAAAAAGTCAGAGCCGGTTCTGGAGCGAAGTCTACTACGAGCCTCCGGCAGACGCACGGTTGCGAGGCATGACCTGAGGGCCGTTTTCGCGGCGCGCTTGCGCGGGATTGGGTTCAAAGCATCGCCGGCAACGTGCTTCGTAGGAATCACTGGCGCCGACGACAATCAGTTCTTCACTTTCGACCATCCGTTGCGTGTGTACCGCCGGATTTCCGCAACGCACGCAGATGGCCAACAGCTTGGTGATTTCTTCCGCCACAGCCAGCAGCCGCGGCATGGGCTCAAACGGCCGCCCGCGATAATCGGTGTCCAGCCCGGCAACGATCACGCGCTTGCCGAGGTTGGCGAGCTTGGTGCAGACATCGACCACTTCGTCGCCCAAAAACTGGGCTTCGTCGATGCCCACAACTTCCGTGCGCGGTTGCAGTTTCTCCAGGATTTCCGATGCCTTCGTCACATTGTCGGAGGGAATACCCAAACCGGAATGCGACACGATCTCGTTGGCGGCAAACCTTGAATCGATGGCCGGCTTGAAAATTTGTACCCGCTGGCGGGCAATCTCCGCGCGGCGCAGCCTGCGGATGAGCTCTTCGCTCTTGCCCGAAAACATCGGGCCGACCACGACCTCGATCCAACCCATGTTGCCCTTCACAATGTCCACGTGTCTTCTCCTGTAGGTTTCCCTGGGAAACGAGTGCGGGGCCAGCTCACTTTAATGACAGAATACACTTTCCCCGGCGAGTTTCCCATCACTCGCCTGCCGCCGCGGCCGCCTGATACATCTTGGCGTTGTAAAACGGTGCAAATGCCGCTACCACGGCCAGCCGGAACGACTCCTGACGCGAAATCAGGTTACGGGAGAGCACCCCCCAGGCGCCTTGCCCATCCCGAATTCCTACCGCCCCGGCAAACTGGTCTATGGCGAGAGAGAGTTCGAAGCCGCGGGTCAGCACTTCTTCTACCAGCGCTTCAGGCAATTCGATACTGCCAGAGCAACCAAAATGGCCCCGCCGGCCGTCGCTCACGTAAGCCCAGCTTTCAAGAAAGGTCCTTTTCACCCCGTCCTCGATGGCCACGTCCAGCCCACCTTCCAAACCAACGAAAAAATCGGCGGCCTGTCCTTGCGTACCGAGAAGGTCCTGCAGCGTTTCAACACGCTGCCGCGCTCCCCGCATCAATTCCTCGCGGGAACTCGGGGTGTGACTCACTCCACTCTCCGTCTCGTAGCCGGCCACGTCCAGCTCCGACCCACTCTCAAGCAGCGGGGCGATGGACAGGCCTGCTTCCTTAACGGCATTCAATTTCGGACGCCGTGTGCTGCCCACCGCGATGCGCCAGGTTCTCATAGGACAGAAAAACTCCGCTGCGAGATTTTAACGGCAATTATCGGAAAAGTGCACAACGAATCGACGCCAGGATGAAGACATTTCTTCCCCCCGGGTCACTGCGCATGGCGAGCCGAATCGGGCATGCGTTCTGCCGTTCGCTCGGACCAATAAAGAGAGACTAACCACTGAGCGAACTCCCCGCGTTTCACAGGGCCATGCCTCTCTGCGGCCCCCTGGCCGAACCTGGCGAGGGAGGGCCACTCGAGCTGCGGAGATGAAACCAGATCGTCGAACTCAAGTCGCACCTTTGACGGTTCGAGCGCGGCCAGTTTGCCGAGCGCGAGGGCTGCTTCTTTTCCGCTCACCACCCCCTCCGGTTCCAGGCTCAGTGAGTCCGAACGCAGTTCGATCAGACCCACAATCGCGGCGAATTGTGCGCTCACAAAGTGAGGAGAGTCGACCGGCACGTCGTCGAACCACACCAGTGGCTGCCCCTCGATCAGTAGGTCCCATTGCAGATTTCGCAGACGGGAGGGCGTGAGAGCAATCTCCCTTAAAGGAGCCTCGCGTTGCACAGCGGTCGCGGCAACAAAGCCCGCCGCAGACCCAATCGCCCACTCCGTCGGATGAACACGATAGGCGCCATTGGTAATGTGCGTTGTCCCAATGTTCTTAGAACCCACAAGCAAGTTGGGAACGCTCGCGGAGAGCAACGCCCCCAGGGGAATCTGGTAGGGTTTCGATGGTGGCAGTTGCGGCGCTTTCCCGCAGGCATGAATATCGATCGGATATTGGCCGATTCCAACGCTATCGTCAAAAGGTACGGCTCGGCTGCCCGGCGTGGCAACGTCCTGCTCGTGAATGGTGCGCACCGCCTTCAGACGGCGCGCCTCCCGCACGTAGGGATATTGCGACAGGCCATCGGCACTGCCGAGTGCCGAATCCACGAGGCGCAATTCAGGGTAGCCTGTGCCCATCCCGTCATCGCGAGGTACGTCATGCTGTAGCCACCAGGCGAAGGCAACCGATACCTGCTTGCCGTGCTGCAGCGCCCTCGCCTGTTTTTCCGGATCAGGTGACAACAGATCCTGATCACAAACATCGTTGCTGTCCCAATTGATCATGCTTAGATCAGACGGGAAGGCGCCGGGCTTGAACTGCTCCTGGGCAACCAGTCGACGGTAAGTCCAGAAGGCCCCCGGAGTATTCGGCAGTTGCGCATACATCCCGTAAGCCAGAGTCGTGCCGTCCGCAGCGGTGGATTGGAAGGAAAAGTGCGGAGCATAGCGCTCGTAGCCGGTCGGCTTCCGGGTGCTTCGGTTTGATTGGTCCTGCGCGAGGACAAACGCATAAGTGAAGCTCTGCGCGGCCGAAGGATCGGCCCGTAGTGGCGCATCCGGCTCACCCGTGTCCATCCGCGACTCCGCACCGGTCACGAATTCAGCCCCCGCTAGCGGCAGGAATTCACCGAGTTCCGTTGCATCAATGAAAACGCCGGCGGATAGACGCAAGAAGCGCCCGTTTGCAAAGTCGTAGATTGTTACGGCGCGAAGCTGACGACCCTCTTTCTCGACGGAAATGGGAACTGTCCGCAGAAAAAGAGACAGTTTCCCGTTCCGGACGAACGGGTCGAGCATAGAGCGCAACACGTCATGATCGACAGCCGCTTCTGCACACTCATAGCTCACCCAGCACTGGCCGGGGTTCATCTTTTCCCCCACGGGGAATCCCTCGCGCAGCAAGGGCAGATAGTGTTTCCGGATCCCCTGGCGAAGCAACCTGAACGACCGCGTTCCTCCGGTGGCTTCAATCCACGCATTGTCATCGAAGGCCGAGATCCCCTCGGAGGTCATCTGTCCACCAACCCAGTTGGTAGGCTCTGTCAGGCACACATGGATGGACTTTGAGGCCGCCGCGAGCGCGGCTGCGCTTCCACCGAGACCGCCGCCTAGAATAACCAAGTCACACCGCCGTAACTCGACGGATGGGGGTGGGTGCAGAGTGAGCACCGCCCTCGCTGGATCGCCATCCGCCTCAATCCGCAAGGGATCGACGACACGCACCGTCTGTCCATCTACCCTCAGCACGGACGCTAGGACCGTGGAAAACAGGCAGAAGTGTGAAAGCAACGCCCGGATCATAGCTGCCCCTCGGCAAGACACGACCGACAACTGGTGTTTCCCTAGGATTTCACATCGGCGAGAAGGAAAGAAGAACTTGCTGGATTGAAGTGGCCTTTAAACATCGAACTCGCGACGGATCCTTCAGAGCAGTCTAGTGGTCCATTCCTTGCTTGCCTGCGGGGACCTGCCGAAGGGTGTTGAGGACCAGACGAGAATAGGCAGTTTTTTGAAGAGCAGCAAGGACTTTCCGGTTTAAATTGTGTGCTGGATTGGCAAGAAGCCAATTGGTGCTCTCGACGACCCCTCAAGTATCCGCAAAAGCACGAAGGCCCGCTTCCAAAGGACGGTCGCGTTTTCGGAGCCGTGCCTGCTGCGGCAGTTGACGGCCAGCGCCGCTGATGAGGCAGAGTCCGTCTGCCAGGAGCGATACCGAGACTGTCCCGGTGCAAATGGCAATGGCCACGCTGCGACAAAGATCAGACCAGCGGACTTACGATCGGGCGTCGCCCAGAAATTGTCCAAAGAAGAACTCTACAACGCGATCGTCTTCGGGGTCGGATACAGATGACTTTGCTCACGGTTTTGCCCAACGTTAGGTGAACCCCGACCAAATCTCAGCATTAACAGTCTCCATTCGTAAACTTTCAAGGAGTTCGAAGAAAGTTTATTGGAGCCGGCCATTGGCCTTCGATGAGGTAACCCACACGGACGCGAGGGCTGTCCGCCCGCCCGTCGAACATCCCCGCGGAGCTTACAGGTCGACGTTCGGAAGGCATTGCAACTGGGCAGCGTCCGAGCACGAGGTTGACAGGTAGCCGTTCGGTTCATGACTCCGCTGGCCGTGGCCGCATTCCTATTCGACAGGGCCGAGCTCTACAAAAGTTCTTATTTTTTGGTAACGACAGTGGGGCATTATGCTCGCAGTGGGACAGGACTTGAGAAGCGTTCATTGCCAGATGCACACTCGAATTTCTCTTGCGCTTCTGATTTTTACTTGTGTAGGACCCCGGCCGATTCATGGCCAGGAGCCACAGGTCGGCAGCGACACGCCAATACCCATCGCGACAGATCGCCCCGCGGTAACCAACTCCAGCATCGTCGTCCCTGCAGGCACTGTGCAGGTCGAGAACGGTTTCACCGTCACCAACAATCAAGGACAGAGCATCACGGACGGCTCTGAAACCTTGATGCGTCTTGGAATCTTGACGCGGACTGAAGTTCGTTTCACCGCGCCGGATTATTATTACAACCTGAACGGCAGCGGAATTGGCAGCGGATTCGGCGACCTGGCGCTCGGAGTAAAAGAGCAGCTCGGGCCATTGCCCGGGAAACTCGACGCCTCCTTGACCGGGTTCGTCAGTCTTCCGACCGGCGCGAGGGGTGTTTCGAGCGGCGGATACGATCCAGGCCTGCAGCTGGCTTGGTCGCGCCCGTTGTCTTCTAAATGGACGGCGGCAGGAATGCTCTCGTTGTACGGCCCAACCCAAGACCATTCACATAACTTGACCGGAGAATCTACGATTCTGCTGGACCGGCAATTGACAGCGCTATGGGACGCATTCGCGGAATATGTTGGCGACTTTCCGGAACGCGGGGGAACGCGCCAGTTCATTCAACTCGGAACTGCCCTGAAACTCGGAAAAAGCTAACAGCAGCAGTTGGACTTTCACGTCGGCGTGGGTTTAACGTCGGCAGCCGTGAATCATTTTGTCGGCGTCGGCTACTGTTTCCGCTTTCGGGCTTTCCATCGCGAGTGACGGCTCATCGGTCGGGAGACCATTTCACCGCCTGCCCCTTGCGAACTTCATATTTTCGCCGTTGTGGCGGTACATCGGGTACCAATCCGACGTGATTTTTTTGGTGGCGTTCAAGGTGCTTCAGGACCAAAGGGCTTGGTTCGAAGCGGTTTGCCTAAAACGCAGGACTCTGGGTTCGCGTGCACAAGATCGCCCGGCGGCGGCAATCGAGCCCGGGGTATTATCCTGAAACGTGACGACAATGCCAAACGCGCACACCAAGACCCCGCTTCGGACGGGTTTCCTCCGATCCTTGGTTCGATGGCTGGTCATCGGCGTGGTGCTTCTCTGGTCGCTTGCCGCGTTGATGCTTCTAGCCGCCAGGTGGATCGACCCGCCCACCACCGCCGTCCGTCTCGAGCGCCGCTTGCAGGCCTGGATTCACCACACGCCGTATCACGAACGCTATAAATTTATTCCCCTCAGTCAAATTTCGGCCAATCTCCAGCACGCTGTAATCGCCGCAGAGGACGCGAACTTCTACCAGCACCATGGATTCGATTGGCACGAGATGCAAATCGCTGCCGAAGACGACTTGGAGGGCGATCGCACTCGCGGAGCTTCCACGATTACGCAGCAACTGGTAAAAAACCTGTTCTTCGGAACCGGTCGCTCCTTCCTCCGCAAGATCGCAGAAGCCACTCTGGTACCCGTGGCCGAATTCGTCCTTGGAAAACAGCGCATACTCGAGATCTACCTCAACGTGGTCGAATGGGGTCCGGGTATTTTCGGCGCCGAGTCGGCGTGTCGTTACTACGACGAAGTGGGGGCCGAAACGATCGGCCGAGAACAGGCGGCACGGCTGGCGGCAATTCTGCCGGCTCCCCTGAAGCGGCATCCAGCGCGCATGAATAACTACAGCGCGATTATCCTGAAGCGGATGGACCAAATGGGTTGGTGATCACAGCTGGCATTCTGCCAATGCGGCGGCCTTCATATCGCTTCGGCTGGGTGCTGGCCTGAGGGGCGCCGATTTGGAAATTGCTATTTTCACAACCGAGCGATGGCGGCCGCCGAAGCAACACCATGGCCTACAGGACTCATAGAGAAGGTTCGGACGGTCCGATGGCGCTTCGCCGATCACTGACCGACTCCATGGGCAGTGCGCCTGGCGAACGGAGTGTCCGCATATCGCGCATGGGTGGCTGGCCAAAAAAGCGACTGTATTCGCGATTGAATTGGCTGGCACTTTCGTAACCGACCTCAAAGGCCGCACTGGCAGCGTCTAGGCCATCGACGAGCATGCGTTCCCTGGCCGCCTGCAAACGAAGTTGCTTCTGATACTGCAAAGGACTCATGGCGGTGAGCGCCCGGAAATGATGGTGGAGCGTCGAGATCCCCATTCCCGCAATCTGTGCCAGAGCTTCGACCCTTAGCGGCTTCGCATAGTTTGCCCGGATCCAGGCGATCGCTTTGGCGGCCCTGTGGCTCTGATCCCCCAGGGTTGCGATGGCTCGGAGGCGTGCCCCCTCCGGTCCTCTCAGGATTCGGTAGATGATTTCGCGTTGAATCAGCCCGCTCAAAAACGGAATGTCCTGCGGGCTACCCAGCAGATCCAGCAGGCGACAGCAAGCGTCGAGCAACTCGGCCGTGGTCTCTCCAGTGGCCATGGCCGGACGATTCGATGCCACTTCCGGAGCGGGAATCTCCTCTCGGCCCAGTAGCTCCCGGACGACTGACATTTCCAGCTTGAGCACGAAGCAGAGATAGGGCACCTCCTCACTTGCCTCGATCACGTTGCAGATGACTGGTAAATCGAGTGACGTCAGCAGGTATCGCGACTCGTCGAAGACAAAGGTGGTTCCGCCGAGTTCTGCTCGTTTCCGCCCCTGCGCAACCACTGCCAGGCTCGGCTCGTAGGTCGCCGACGCCGGTGCCGTTGGGGCGGTCCGCCGCGTGAGTATCAAACCGGGGACGACGGTTACCAGTTTCTCTTTCGATCCAATAAAAGAGGCAATGCTCCTAGCCAGTTCCTGTCGCGCATCGCGCACTGGATCAATTGGGAATGCTGCATTTTTGCTGAGTTTATTCATGGTGGCAGCTCTTTTGACTCTTCCCTACGATATCCTCCCAACCCCGGACGTACCAATGTTTTTTTGGACGGTAAGAGGAATAGGCAACAAATCGGAAGGATCGGGCTACCGCCTGCAAGGCACATGACTCTACTCTCAGGGGGGAGAAACACAGTTCAGGAGGAGCAAGAATGAAGAAGCGCAAACTCGGAAAAAGCAGTCTGGAAGTCTCGGCCATTGGTCTCGGTTGCATGGGGATGAGCTTTGGCTACGGTCCGGCGGGAGACAAGCAGGAAATGATCTCGGTCATCCGATCAGCCGTTGAAGAAGGCGTCAATTTCTTCGACACTGCGGAGGTCTACGGCCCGTTCGCAAACGAGGAACTCGTAGGAGAAGCCCTGGCGCCCTTCCGTGAGCAGGTGGTGATCGCTACCAAGTTCGGATTCAAAATTGATCCGGCCACCGGTAAACAGGCCGGGTTGGACAGTCGGCCACAGCACATCAAGGAAGTCGCCGAAGCTTCGCTCCGGCGCCTTAGGACCGGTGTCATCGATCTGTTCTATCAGCACCGTGTTGACCCGAGCGTGCCAATCGAAGACGTTGCAGGCGCCGTTAAGGACCTGATTACGCAAGGCAAAGTAAAACACTTCGGGCTTTCGGAAGCAGGAGTAGCGACGATCCGACGCGCACACGCTGTGCAGCCGGTCGCCGCACTGCAAAGTGAATACTCCCTCTGGTGGAGAGAGCCTGAGGCGGAGGTGATCCCGACGCTCGAGGAACTCGGCATTGGGTTCGTTCCATTCAGTCCCCTTGGCAAGGGCTTCCTCACAGGGCAGATCAGCGAAGATACCCAGTTCGACAAAAACGATTTCCGTAACATCGTCCCTCGATTTACGTCGGAAAACCGAAAAGCCAATCAGGCATTTGTGGATCTGCTTCAGAGGTTTGCGCAACAGAAGAATGCCACCCCTGCTCAGGTCGCGCTTGCTTGGTTGCTGGCGAAGAAGCCATGGATTGTTCCGATCCCAGGTACGACCAAACTGCATCGGCTCAAAGAAAATATCGGAGCTGCGAACGTCGAACTCTTGCCTGATGATCTTCGCGAACTGGAAACCGCGGCCTCCAAGATCAAGCCGCAAGGCGCCAGGTATCCCGAAGAGCTGCAAAAGTTGGTGGGACGCTGAAACCGAAGAAACTGCCGTTTCTGGTTGAAGGGATTTTTGCTTTCGCTACGACGACATTTTCAGATTCGAAGCGGGTCGGCTGTCAGGACCGCGAATGGGATTCGGAGGTTCGGGACCCGTTTAGCGGAGCTTGGCCATTGGGCCGGCTTGAAGAGGATGGCTCGGACAGAAAAACTCAGCATGCCGACGCGACCGGGCTGCTTGTTTTCTCGCGCGACGGACACCTTCCGGTCGAACTGATGTATCGGGACCGCCGGCAGAGGCCGATGCTGAGCCGGTTGAATATGCACGAGGTGGATACGAACTCTCCTAGGGTAGGCACGAGATGGACAAAAGCGCTCACACTTTCCTTTTTCACATACAGAGTGCACGGGTGCGGAGCCTGATCGGCAAAGACCTGAAGCGCGAGCATGTGCTTTCCGGCGAACAACGCATCGTGAAGCCGCCGAACTCGGGGGATCGCTGGAGAGTCGCTTGGGAACATTCTGGAGTCCGCCAATGACCGCATGGTCAAAAGATGAGCTGCGCATGATTGGCGAGGCGGAGGGCCTGCACATCTCGCCTTTCCGTACGGACGGAATGACCTACGGTACCCCGACGTGGATTTGGTCCGTGACCGTCGGCGATGCCATCTACGTCCGGGCATACAACGGTCAGAACTCAAGCTGGTTCCAAGCCGCATTGCGGCAAAAGGCCGGGCGCATCCGTGCCGCCGGAATAACGAAGGAAGTCAGCTTTGAACCAGCCGTTGGACCGATCAACGACCTCGTCGATGACGCCTACCAGTCGAAATATGGCGGCAGTCCCTATCTCGGCTCAATGATTGGCTCGCGTGCCCGTTCCGCGACCGTCAAGGTCCTACCGCATCCACACAATTGACGAAATCCACACCGGACAGACGAGTCGTCGCGTGATCTCAACTTGCCGTAAGTGCGCGTACTCGGTGTGGTGCATGGCATACCTCTGGCGACTGCTCTTCGATCGAAGATGGGAACTGACGGGAGTCGACCCAGCAACATACCGCCAGAGGATCTGCCGCACAGCCGCAACGATGCCCTATCTGGACACTGGTGAAATATCAGTTGAGGACGCGGTTATAGCCCGCTCGGTAAGGTTCCTGAATCATTCGGAAAAAAGAAAACGGGGATTGCTGCCTAAGTGCTTGAAAGTATGGAGCGGCCTATGAGAATCGAACTCACGCCTGAACCTTGGCAAGGTTCCGTACTACCATTATACTAAGGCCGCTCCGGCCACCTATTTTTATAGCATGGCTGCCCGCCAAAAACAAAACTGTCTGTAGATTCCTTGTGCGGGGCAACACCACCATCAGGAAACCTGCGTCACCCGAGCGGACTTGACGATTGGGGAACGCCGCTGGCGCTCCGCGAAGCGAGTAGCCTTTTCCTTGTCCGTGTAGACGCGACCGAAGGTCTCTCCGTCCGCATAATTTACCGTTACCAGATAGTGATGGTGACGACGCCTGCGATCCTTGCCGAATTCCGATTTCTCATCTCGCACGGTCTTACGGGTCGGTTTGCTAGCGGATTTAGCCACGGGAATTTCCTCAATGATGGAACGGTTCGAGGCGCTACTATGGCAAGAAACGTTATTTTGCGCAAGTAGCATACAGACTAGTCACTTGAACCTCTTCGAACTTTGGATGCGTCTTTCTCTTCGCAGGGCCGGACTCGTCCAAGGGGCGACCCAAGTTGCGCAGAACCCGGAAACAGGCATTGTTTGGCTGGAGCAGAGAAGAGCTGGTTGAACAGCAACAAGAACGTATTCAATCGCTTGCGCGGTCGCCGCAGGTATGTCCCGGTCCTACTGACGCGCAGCGTTCCAATAGATCCTGCCAGGGGTTGTTGGTTTGAAACTTTTTCTCAGTTTTTGCGTCTTTATCTATGAGGATTGAGTATGCTTCTAGCGGCGAAAAAGGACACCCCTATGATTGGCTTTGAAAAACTGCCGCCCATGCTTGAGGATCTCCGGCAACATACGCCGGAGCAGATCGCGGAACTGCGCATTCTCTTGGACGCAGGCTTGACCGGCCGGCCCGATATACGTCGACCCGGTTTCTATGAACTCGATGGCGCTGCGAACGTCTACTACATTTTTCGTTATCCCACTGGTCATAAGGTTTTGCTCGTTGCTGCTTGGGGGAAGGAATTCGACCCCGTCGCGGAAATGGTGGCTTATAGCTGCCCCGCCGCATAGTGCCGGGAATTCACAGAATTCTCGCCGAGAATCGTCGGGTGAGCACCGACGCTTCGCTTCAATCCTCTTTGAGCTTCAGGGACGCCGAATTGATGCAATAGCGCAATCCCGTCGGCTTCGGACCGTCTTCAAAAACATGCCCCAAATGCGCGCCGCATCGACTGCAAGTGACTTCTGTACGGACCATGCCGTGTGACCCATCCGTCGTCTCTTCAACTGCCTCCGGTTTCGCCGGATCAGAGAAGCTGGGCCAGCCGCAACCAGAATCAAACTTGGCTTCAGAGCGAAATAGCGTCTCGCCACAGCAGACGCAGTTGTACGTGCCTGGCGTCGTGGTGGACTCATATTCGCCAGTGAAGGGTGGCTCCGTTCCCTTCTGGCGGGTCACATAGTATTGATTCGATGAGAGTAATTTCCTCCATTCGCCATCGGTCTTCTGGATCTTTTCGCTCATCCTTCCTCCCGTTCCTATGCGCTATATCCCAATCAGTATCAGATTCGGCGCATTGTCTTGACGTTTCACGCCCGGTCCTCAATTATGGATGAGGCAGCTTGCCGGGCTCGCAGGATTGTAGTATGGCTGAACAGCAAGAAACCAAGTACTCCGAACAGCGCCGCAGCCGTCGCGCCAAGATTTCGAAACCCCTGCGCGTCCGCCCTTCCGAACCTCGCGATGAACACTTTGAAGACCTCCCTGTCAGCATAAATGCCTCGAAAGAAGGCATTTACTTCCACACCCGGCGAAACAACTATTACAAAGGCATGCGCGTCTTTGTCACCTTTCCCTTTACCTCGGTGCATGACCCCATGAACTGCGAATATGTTGCTGAAGTGGTCCGGGTGGAGACTTTGGCCAACGGCCGGTTCGGCGTCGCCTTACATCTGAAAATGACTGTGAATTACAGCGCCAGCGCTCCCCCGAGTTCCATTACACGAATCTAGCATCCAAACTTCGAATACATAGAACAAGAACTTTGCATTGCGAGAGCTTCCCGTGATCGTGTATCTTCGCTTTCTCATGACCTTTCGGGCGCATCGACATCATCTTCACGGGTTCTGGCCGCGCCCCGATAGGTCTATCTAGCGCTTATTTGAATTCAAGCTCTGATCGGCCCGCTGGCGCGCATCGCCCGCGGGTTTTTTTATTTGGGGGAGGCTGTTGTGGAACTGGCATTCGAAAAACTTGGTGGGCTGATCCCAGGCATTGTTCAGGATCATCGCAGCGGTGAAGTCCTGATGCTCGGTTATCTCAATCACGAAGCTCTCGAGCAAACGCAACGCACCGGCGAAGTGCACTTCTACTCCCGTTCACGCAGTCGCCTCTGGAAGAAAGGAGAGACCAGCGGCCACGTGTTGCAGGTGCGCGAGGTGCGGATCGATTGTGACGCCGATGCACTGCTTCTGCTTGTTGAACCGGTGGGTCCCGGGGTATGCCACGAAGGGTATCGTAGCTGCTTCTTCCGCTCCTTTGAAACTGACGGCAGCTCGCAGCTCGTCGCCGATCGCGTTTTTGTGCCCGTGGATATTTATGGCAAAAAGGAACCACAATGAGTGTTCTGAAACTGGGTATACCGAAAGGCAGTCTCGAGGATGCCACCATTGATCTTTTAGGCCGCGCCGGTTGGAAGGTCTCCATCAGTTCGCGTAGCTATGTGCCATCTATCGACGATCCGGAGATAGACTGCCTGCTGGTGCGTGCGCAAGAAATGGCCCGTTACGTTGAAACCGGTGCGCTCGACGCAGGGATCACCGGCCACGACTGGGTTCAGGAAACCGGGGCCGATGTGATCGAACTGGCAGAGCTGGTTTACGCCAAGCAGCGTTTGGCGCGCGTAAGTTGGGTACTGGCTGTCCCGGAGGATTGTGGCATCCGCTCTCCGCGCGATCTCGAGGGCAAGGTTATCGCCACAGAAGTGGTTGGTATTACCCGTCAGTATTTGGCAAAACACGGCGTGAACGCTCGCGTGGAATTCTCCTGGGGGGCAACAGAAGTAAAGGTGCCGCAACTTGCCGATGCCATTGTGGAAGTTACAGAGACCGGATCCTCGCTGCGAGCGAATCGCCTGCGCGTCCTCGACACCGTCCTCGAGTCGTCTACCGTCTTCATCATCAACCGCAACTCCGCGGCGGATCCGGCCAAGCGCGAAAAAGCGGAAAATCTCGTCCTGATGTTGCAAGGTGCGATCGCCGCGGCTACCCGGGTTGGTCTGATGCTCAACGTAAGGCGCGAGGATCTGGCCGCGGTCCTTGCCGTCCTTCCAGCCCTGAAGAATCCCACAATTTCCGCCCTGAGCGACTCGGACTGGGTCGCCGTAAACACCATCATCGAGGAAGCCGTTGTCCGTCAAATCCTGCCCAAACTAAAGGCTGCAAAAGCACAAGGAATTGTGGAATATCCTCTGAATAAGATCGTGCTCTGATGCGCATCCTGAGACTTACTCCCAAAACAGAAGCCGCCTTGAGTGAAGGGCGCGAGGCCGGAGATCGCGCGGCCCATCGCAGCGCCGCGCGCATTGTGGCCGATGTGAAACGCCGAGGCGACCTGGCCCTCGATATGTGGTGCCGCAGACTCGATGGCGTGGATCTGAAGAGCGAAGGCATGTGGTTTTCGCAAAGCGAGATGGCAGCGGCCAGGAAAACGATGAGCCGAGAATTTCTTCGCGCCGTGGAACACGCCGCCAGGAATGTGCGCCGTGTGGCGAATAAGCAGTTGCAGCGCGAGTCGACGCTGCAGGTCGAGGACGGCGTCAAGATCTCGCAACTGGTGAGGCCTATCGGATCGATCGGATGTTATATTCCCGGCGGGCGTTTCGCTCTGTTCTCTACCATGGTAATGACGGTGGTGCCCGCCCAGGTGGCCGGTGTGGCACGGGTCGTCGTTGTTTGCCCGAAACCCAACGACGAACTCCTCGCCGTGGCGGATCTGCTTGGGGTAAAGCACCTGGCTCGCATCGGCGGCGCCCACGCCATCGCCGCCCTGGCCTACGGAACGAAGCGGATTGAGAGGGTGGAAAAAATCTTCGGTCCCGGGAACCGTTATGTCACCGCAGCGAAGCAAATCGTCAGTTCTGAGTGCGCGATTGATCTTCCGGCGGGGCCGACAGAGGCCGTCGTGCTGGCGCGAAGCGGAAATGCGCGGTGGATTGCCGCAGACCTGCTGGCTCAAGCGGAGCATGCGCCCGATGCAGGAAGCTATCTGGTCACCCCTTCACTGCAGTTGGCCCGGCGCGTCCAGAAGGCGATTGAGGAACAATTGAGGCTTCTGCCCGCAACAAACTTTGCCCGCGCCTCTGTCCAAAAGACCGGAGCCATCCTCGTGGCGCGAACTTGGGACGACGGAATCGCTTTCGTGAATCGCTTCGCGCCGGAGCATCTATCGCTGCCGGAATGTTCCCCGGCGGTATTGAGGAAAATTCGTTCTTCGGGCACCATCTTCGCTGGACATCTCACCGCTCAGCCATTCGGAGATTACGCGAGCGGCAGCAATCACATTTTGCCGACCGGGGGCTGGGCGCGGCGGCGCGGTGGTCTGTCCGCGAACGACTTCGTGAAGCTAATCAGCGTGCAGACCATCGGGCCGTCGGGTTACCGTCGGCTTGCCAGCGATGTGCAAACCATGGCCCGTGCCGAGGGTCTGCTAGCGCACGCCAACGCTGTCGAGGTGCGCAAATGAAGATTTCCCTCCCGGTCCGCAGAGCGATTCTCCTGCGCCGTACCTATGAAGCGCCCGCCGAAGGCCGCGCGGGGAAAATTCGCCTGGATTTCAACGAGAACACCACCGGCTGCGGCAGCGCCGTGCGAAGAGCATTGGCTCGCCTCACCGCAAAGCAGATTGCTACCTATCCGGAATACGAAGCTCCCACGCGCCAACTGGCTCGCTACTTCGGCGTGCTTCCAGAGGAACTACTTCTGACCAACGGCGGCGACGATGCTCTGCGCGTTTTCTTTGACACGTTTGTCGAGCCGCGCACGGACGTTTTGATCTGCGAGCCAACTTTTCCGATGTACCGCTACTATGCAGAGATTGCCGGAGCTCGCGTCAAGACTCTGCGATACGGAAGGAATATGGAGTTTCCGCTGGCCGAAGCGCTCGCGGCACTCCGCAGAAGGCCCCGACTGTTCTTTCTTGCAAATCCGAATAATCCGACCGGGACGCTAGTCGATAGCACTGCAGTCCACAAGCTGCTGCGGGCAGCCTCTCACACCGCCGTGATTTTGGACGAAGCGTACGCGGAATTTTCCGTTGAAACCGCAGTGCCATGGATTAACCGTTATCCCAACCTTTTCGTCACCCGTACCTTTTCGAAAGCGGAAGGCATGGCCGGCCTGCGGCTGGGCGCGGTAATCGGCCGGCGCGATTCCCTGGCCTTTGTTCGTCGCGCCATGCCCCCGTATCCGGTAAATCTGGCGGCGCTGTCTGCCGGTGTCGCCGCCGTTCAAGAACGTAAGACCATTGCCCGCTATGTCCGCGACGTAAAAAGACTTCGGGTGTGGTTCGCTGCTGAACTGCGCAAGCGCAAGGTGCGCGTTTTCCCCACTGCCGCGAATTTCCTTCTTGCTGATTTCGGCAAGGATGGTCCCGCTTTCTTCCGGAAACTTGCCCGCCACAACATCTTGGTTCGCGAGCGCAGCCAAGATCTCGGCCCCGGCTTTGCCCGCATCACCATCGGTACCCAGGCGGAACTCCGGAAAGTTCTGCAACTTCTCGGCCGTGGCCTCTAGGAACATTCATGCCCAGAACCGCACATATTCTTCGCTCCACCAAAGAGACACAAATCGAGCTACGCCTGAACCTCGATGGGCGCGGCAAGTCTGAAATCCATACTGGCATTCCCTTCTTCGATCACATGCTGGACCTGGTCGCGCGTCACGGCGGCTTCGACCTCCGTCTCAAGGCCCGGGGCGATCTCGACGTGGATCAGCACCATACCGTCGAAGACGTTGGCATAGCACTCGGTGAAGGCATCCACACCGCGCTCGGCAACAAGCGGGGCATTCTGCGCGCGGGTTATTTCCTCATGCCGATGGATGAAACCCTGGCTGTCGCCGCGGTCGATTTCGGCGGCCGCGGATTCTGTGTTGTGAAGGGCAGGTTCTCCGGGCGGACGGTCGGCGGATTTCAAACCGAACTGATTGAAGATTTCTTTCAAGGCTTTGCGCAAGCGGCTCGAGCGAACGTGCACCTTCGCTTGCTCTACGGCCGTTCCTCGCACCATCAGGTGGAAGCCCTGTTCAAAGCCTTCGCGCGTGCCTTGCGTTTTGCCGTTGCGCGGGACAAGCGGCTGCGTAACGTACTGCCGAGCACCAAGGAATTGCTGTGATCGTCACGATCATCGATTACGGCGCCGGAAACGTTACCTCGGTTGCCCGCGCCCTGAATCACCTCGGCGCCGAGGTTTCCTCCACGAATCGTCCGGAAGAGATTGCCGCCGCAAAATGCCTGGTGCTTCCTGGGGTCGGTCATTGCGCGGCGCTGCTGGCGTCTCTCGACGTGCACGGACTGCGCCAGCCGCTTCTCGACGCTCTGAAGCGGGCCACCCCGTTTCTCGGTATCTGTCTCGGCCTGCAGGTCCTTTATGAACGCAGCGAAGAGGCTCCCGATCTCTCTGGCCTGGGACTCGTGCGGGGCCGCGTGACCCACCTCCCCCTGAACGTGAAATTGCCACATATGGGTTGGAACCAACTCCGCTCTGTTCACCCCAGTCAATTGCTGGCGGGAATCTCCTCCCAGGAACATTTTTATTTCGCGCACTCCTATGCCGCACCGGCCGCTGGCTCCGGAACCGCTGCCGTCTGCGCCCACGGCCGGGATTTCACTGCCGTTCTCGAGCACGATCATCTCTTCGGGGTGCAATTCCACCCGGAGAAAAGCGGCGAAGCTGGCTCGAAGGTGCTCGGCAATTTCCTTAGGATCGCGGCATGAGCCTGGCGCGCCGCATTATTCCTTGCCTGGATACGGACGGATCACGCGTTGTGAAAGGCGTGCATTTCCAGGGCTTGCGCGATGCCGGCGACCCGGGTGAGCTCGCAGCACGGTACAACGCCGAAGGCGCGGACGAACTGGTGGTCCTGGACATTGCCGCCGCGCGCGACAACCGCCCCACCTTTCTCGAAACGGTTCGCCGTGTCGCCGAGCAGCTCAGCATCCCCCTCACCTCCGGCGGCGGCATCCGTTCCTTGGATGACGCCCGTGCGGTGGTTCGTGCCGGCGCGGACAAAATCACGTTAAACACAGCCGCCGTCGATCGCCCGGAACTCATCCGCGAGCTTTCCAGGGAATTCGGGGCCCAGGCCGTCGTCCTGGCGATCGACGCCAAGCGCGAAACCGACTTCTGGCAAGTTCGCGTCCGTGGAGGCCGTGTTGCCACGGCGTGGAAGGCGCAGGACTGGGCTGGCCGCGGCGTGGAACTGGGCGCCGGAGAGATTTTGTTGACGTCCGTCGACCGCGACGGCACGCAATCCGGCTACGATGTCGCGCTCACCGCAGCCATCAGTCGCTCGGTCAGTGTGCCGGTGATTGCTTCCGGTGGCGCCAAAATTCCGAAACATTTCCTAGAAGTCTTCACCGCTGGCGCTGCAGACGCGGCTCTCGCGGCTTCCATCTTTCACGATGAGGTGCAATCCATCAGAGCGCTGAAATCGTATCTGCGCGAGAACGGAGTGGAGGTGAGGCTGCCGTGTTGATCCCCTGTATCGATCTGCAGTGTGGTCAGGCCGTGCAACTTGTTCACGGCCGCAAACGCGCACTCGTCGTCAGAGATGTCATGGGCTTGCTCGATCGCTTTTCCCATTACCGCTGGTTACACGTCATCGACCTCGACGCGGCCATGCGCAAAGGGCATAACAATGCCATGGTTCGGCAAATCTGCGTCGAAGCGCGCCGCAAGTACAAAATAAAGGTCCGCGTTGGCGGAGGCATCCGAACCGTCCATCGCGCCCAGAGCCTGCGAAAACTCGGCGTGGAACAGGTGATTATTGGAAGTGCGGCATTTCGGAAGGGCCGCACAAACCTGCCTTTCTTGAGAAGGCTCGCCGCGCAGATCGGCAGAAAGCACGTGCTGATTGCGCTCGACACTGCAAAAGGTCGCGTCGTGACCCACGGCTGGCGCGCTCGACTGGCTGTCGAACCCGCCAACGTGTTCACGGAGCTTGAACCCTACTGTCGTGGTTTTCTCTGTACGGATGTGGACCGTGAAGGCACAATGGGCGGCGTCAATCTGAAATGGTTCCGATCGTTGCGCGCTGAAACAAAGCTCCCCATCGTCGCGGCTGGCGGCATCTCCACGCTGCGCGAAATCCGATCCCTAGAAAAAATTGCCATGGATTCCGCCGTCGGCATGGCGCTCTATAAAAACCGCCTTGCCTGAGGTGACGCTCCCCTCCCTGCCTTGCAAACGCAGAGACAACGCACCGACAAGGAAGGAAGTGCGGTAAGAATTTCAAACCACTTCGTATATCATCAAGGGGCCCGGCCAATCCGGCCCAAAACAGACCGGCCAAGTCACCCCGGGTGATTCGAGGAATCCAGAATGCTGCTTCACCATCCCCTCTCAACGGCACTCGTCCTGTCGCTCGCCGTACTTCTTTCGACAGCTTTGCCGCAGATCCTCGGTGCGCAGACCGCTCGCATCGAGATCTACTCGCTCGAGACTTTGACTCTGACAGATAAGCAATTTCTGTTGGGCGCTAAAGATGGCAAACCCGCCCGCATCGGTGCCGAACTTCGCCTCCCGCCGGGCACGGCGCGCGTTCCGGCCGTCGTGCTGATCCACGGCTCGGGCGGTGTCGGTGCGAACGTAGACGGCTGGGCCAGGGAACTCAACTCCTCGGGCGTCGCCGTCCTGGTTCTGGATACATTCACGGGACGGGGCATCACCGAAACGATCAGCGATCAGTCCCGGCTCCCCAGCTTTTCCATGATCGTCGATGCTTACAAGGCTCTGGAGCTGCTGTCGAGCCACCCGCGCATTGATTCCTCACGCATCGCTGTGATGGGATTCTCCAAGGGCGGTTTTGCCGCCATGTACGCCAGCATGAAGCGATTCCAACGCCTGTGGGGCCCGCCCGGTCTCGAATTTGCGGCCTACATACCCTTCTATGCGCGCTGTGACACGCCCTTCCTCGAAGACGAAAACGTCAGCGATCATCCGATTCGCTTTTTTCACGGCGCGGCAGACGATTACGTGCCCGTCGAACCAACGCGCCAGTACGTCGATCGCCTCAGGCGCGCGGGGAAGGACGTCAAACTCACGGTTTATGAAGCCGCACGCCACTCCTTCGACAACCCACTGAATCCACCGGTCCTTTTCCATCCGGAAGCGATTCTCGCGGGCAATTGCCGCCGGGCGGAAAAGCAGCCGGGCGAGATTATCAATCTCGATACCGGAAAACCCTTCTCCTGGAGCGACGCGTGCGTCACCCGGGGCGCAAATGTCGGCTACAACCCGCAAGCGCTTATGGAGGCCAGCAAAGAAGTCAAAGAGTTTCTGGGCAGTCTATGGAAGTTGAACCCTTGAGTTCCCTGAAGAATCGAGCCATGGTCTAAGGGGCGGGGTACGCTGCAAGACTCGCAAGTCCTTTCCGCTACGCCGCTAGTGCAGTAGGATAGAGTTCCATGCGCCCCGCCCGATTCACCGTGCTGGTTCTCTGCTTTTTTGCAATCAACTGCTTTGCGCAAACGCCTGCCGCCCCGGCTACCGATCCGAAGCTTCCCTTCGAGTTGAAGCTGATCGGACCGAATATCTGGGCTGCCATAGACGACGCCAAGGGCGATGCTGGCGCGAACGCGGGCTTTGTCATCGGCGATGACGGTGTTGCGGTCATCGACACCTTCGAGAACCAGGCCGCCGCCAAAGCCCTCCTGCAGGAGATTCACCGCCTCACGCATCTTCCCGTCAAATTTGTAATTAATACGCACTACCACCTCGACCATGTCGCAGGAAACCGTGTGTTTGACCAGCAAGGCGCGGTCATCGTCGGCCACCAGCGCATTCGCGATTGGATTCACACCGAAAACCTGAAGTTCTTTGGCGAGGCTATTAAGCCTGAAGAAAAAGCCATGGTCGCGAATTTGCTAGCGCCGGAGGTCGTTTACGACTCAGGCGTTACCTTGTATCTTGGTTCGCGACGCTTGGATGTCCGATTCTTTGAAGGCCACACCGGCGGCGATTCGGTGGTGCTCGTTCGGGATGCTGGCATCGTTTTTTGCGGCGATCTCTTCTGGCACAAAACCCTCCCCAATCTGATCGACGCCTCCACTGCGGAATGGATTCCAACCCTTTCCTTGATCACTGATCTTACCGGCAATGCCGCTGCTGGCCACGGCGCCTCTGCCCCCGGGCTTTTCGTTCCCGGACACGGCGACGTCGGCGACGCGGCGGATGTGAAAGCTTTCCAGGGCTACTTGACTTACCTGCGAGCGATGGTTCGGAAGCCAGCCGAAGACGGGTTGAGAGGTGACGATCTCGTTGCTGCGGTTCTTCCCGACCTGACGAAGCAATATGGCTCCTGGGATTTTTTCAAATATTTTTCTCGCTCCGATATTCTGGATACCGGTGCGGAGCTCGCCGGCACAAAGCGCGTTCCGCCCAGAGAGAAAAAGTGAGGCACCATGCTAGTCTCGTTTCGCCCTTGCGGCCCCAAAGATCATAAGGCGCTGCTGAAACTGATCGTGGCGTACTATCGATTCGACAAAATCCGCTACGATTCTCGCTCGCTGAGCCGCGGGCTCGACACGCTGCTGCGCAATCTCTCGCTGGGCCAGGCCTGGCTGATGGAAACCCACAAGAAGCCCGTGGGCTACACGCTTCTGACCTACAACTTCGACTTGGAGTACGGTGGGGTAGAAGGGATGCTCACGGAAGTGTACGTGGAAAAACGCTTCCGAAACCGCGGCGTGGGCACTCTGGCGCTCTATGAGGTTGAGGACTTTTGCAGGGAACGCGGCATCCGCACTGTCGAACTACAGGTTCTGAACCACAACAAGCACGCGGAGACTTTCTATCGCAAAGCCGGTTTCCGTATCCTGCCGCGCACGGTCATGATTATGGGAGTCCGCTCCGAAGCCAAGCGGCCGCCTCGCCGGACTAACGGAGATACGCGTCGGTAATATACTGCTGCACCATGCGCTGGGTGTTAAAGAAAGATCCGTTGATGGCAATGGAGTGTTGCATCACGGCAAGGTAGCGGTTGCGGTCCTCATAAAACATCGGCAGGATGACGCTTTCCAGCTTGGAGTACAAACTCTCCGCATCCAGAGCGTTATCCGCCACCGTGTCCGGAGACGGGTCGCGTCGGTGGGATTCGCCAATCGACCAACCGGTCACTCCTTCGATATGCCCTTCCACCCACCAGCCATCCAGGATGCTCAGGCTCGGCACGCCGTTCAGCGCCGCCTTCATGCCGCTGGTGCCGGAAGCTTCAAGGGGGTACTGCGGCGTGTTCAGCCACAAATCGCCCCCGGCGGTCAACTTGCCACCCAGGTCCATGTTGTAATCGTCGAGGAAAACGATGCTGATGCTCTTCTTCAGTGCCTTCTTCGCCTTAAAGATCCGCCGGATAATGTCTTTCCCTCCGCCGTCCTTAGGATGCGCTTTGCCGGCAAATACAATCTGGAAACCGCCGGCATTCTTGGCAATGTGGCGCAAGCGATCCAAATCGCTCAAGATCAGATCGGCGCGCTTGTAGCCGGTCGCCCGCCTCGCAAACCCGATCGTAAACGCCTCGGGATCCAGCTTCAGGCCGGTCTTTTTTCGCACCGTTTCAAGCAGATCGTGCTTCGCCAAAAGATGCGCGGCCCAGACTTCCTCCGGAGGCAGGCCCAAGGCTCCGCGCAGGCTGTAATTGTCCTCCCGCCAGGAGGGGATCAGCCGGTCGAATAGATCACGGAAAGCCGGCGAGGCCCATGTCGCTGCGTGCACTCCGTTGGTGATGGCTTCGATCGGCACGTTCGGAAACATTTTCCGCGATACTTCCCCGTGCAGCTTTGCAACTCCGTTCACATAGTTGCTCAAGCTCAGGGCCAGATAGGTCATATTCAGGGACGCTCCGCGGCGTGCCGCCTCGACCAGGTTCGGATAGCTCTGTTCGGCCTGCAGGATGCTCTTGATCAGGTCTGCGGAGGAAGCGTCTTTCTCGTCAAAAAAGCGCGCCTGATCGGGAAACAGTCGGGTCAAAAACTCCACCGGGAACTTGTCGTGCCCGGCCGGCACGGGCGTATGCGTGGTAAAAACGCATTTGCCGCGCACTCGCTCGATGTCTTCTCCCTTGATCGATGAACGACCTGCGCGCTGAGCCTCTTCTTCAAGCAGTTCGATGGTGAGCAGCGCGGCGTGTCCTTCATTCATGTGGTAACGCATCAACTCGGTGTGTCCGAGTGCACGCAGCATCCGCACGCCGCCGATTCCGAGCAACATCTCCTGCGAGAGTCGGTAGTACGGATCGCCTCCATACAGCGCGCCGGTCAGTTCCCTGTCGCGAGAATCGTTATCTGGAAGGTCCGCATCCAGAAAATAGATAGGCACTTCATAGCCGCGCACGCCTTTCGCCGTGTACCGCCAGGCACGCAATTCTACCCGGCGGTTCTCGAGTGTCACGGTTACCCGCGGCGCCTCCTCCACCAGGAACTTCTCCACGTCCCACTCCACCGGCTCTTCCACTTGCGTGCCGTCCTCGAGCAGTCTCTGCCGGAAGAAGCCCTTGCGATACAGTAAGGAGACGGCCACCATGGGAAGTCGAATGTCGGCGGCAGCCCGGATGGTATCTCCGGCAAGCACGCCGAGCCCGCCGCTGTAGCTCGGCATGGCATTTTCCAGCGCAATTTCCATCGAAAAGTAAGCAACAAATCGCTTTGGTGGGTGAGCCAAATTGGCCATCGTTCCTGGGTCTCCGTCCAGCATGCTGCTTACACTTTCTTGCGATTATCTCGGCAATTCCTTCTACTTACTATTGTCTGAGAACCACGGCCTGCCTGCAAGCTCAGGCGCCGGATTCGTTTCTCGGGCGTTCCTTGCTCTCCTCGAGAGCCACGGTCGGCTATAATTCCTACTCATGTCTATGCTTCTTGAAGGTATCCGGGTCGTCGAACTGACGGAAGCACTCGCCGGCCCCTACTGCGCAATGTTGCTCGGCGATTTGGGCGCTGAGGTCACCAAGATCGAGCGCCCCGGAGTGGGAGATCAGTCCCGGACTTGGGGTCCCCCGTTTATAGGTGCTGAGTCCGCTTACTTCCTGGCCACCAATCGCAACAAGCGTTCGATCACGCTCGACTACGATCACCCGACCGGTGCCGAAGTTCTCCATCGCCTGTTGGCCAGAGCCGACGTTTTCCTGTGCAATCAGCCTTCCCTGGCTTCCCTCGAGCGCCGGGGCCTTGATCCCGCCACGCTCTGCGCGAAGCACCCTCGACAGATCTATTGCGCCATCAGCGGATATGGCTTCACGGGCCCAAAAACCGGCCAACCCGGCTACGATATCCTGGCCCAGGCCGAAGCCGGCGTCATGAGCTTCACCGGAGAGCCCGGTGGCGCCCCCATGCGCTTTCCCATCGCCATTGCCGACATGACCACCGGCATGTACGCCGCCATGGGCGTTCTGGCGGCGCTCTACTCCCGCGAACGTACCGGACGGGGCGATTTCCTGGACCTCGCTCTGTTCGATTCTCAATTGACTTGGCTTGCCAACGTTGGCAGCAGTTTCCTGAACGCCGGCGTCTCCCCGGAACGCTGCGGCAACGCCCATCCCAATATTGTTCCCTACCAGCTGTTTCAGGGCAGCGACTCCCGCTCGTTCGTGGTCGCTGTCGGCACGCAGCCACTTTGGCAGCGATTACTAAAGGTGCTCGACCTCGAAATGGACCTTTCCGGCGACGCCCGATTCGTCACCAACGCGGACCGCAATCGTAATCGCCGGCTGCTCATTCCCCTCCTCCAACAGCGCTTTAGCACCCTGCCTTCGAGCTCATGGCTCGAGAGCCTTCTGGCAGCAGATATCCCGGCAGCGCCGATTCAGACCGTTAGCGAAGCCTTGAGCGACCAACAAACCGTTTCGCGTGGCCTGATCGTGGAGCTCGAACATCCCGCACTTCGGCACGTACGCAGTATTGCCAATCCTATTCGCTCCAATGCGCAGCCGATTCTCTACCGCCTG
Source organism: Candidatus Acidiferrales bacterium (assembly GCA_963842585.1). Taxonomy (GTDB): domain Bacteria; phylum Acidobacteriota; class Terriglobia; order Acidiferrales; family UBA7541; genus Acidiferrum. The sequence continues at coordinate 516,381 of CAWJHG010000001.1, read as the reverse complement.
CCGCCCCCGATCTTGGGCGAGCACAATGGCCAGATTCTCCGTGAACTCGGTTACACGGATTCCGAAATCGAGCTCGCCCTGCAGTCGGCTTGCACCGTGAAGAAGCCCGCCGGTCCTGGCTAGGGATCCTCTGAGAAGGATTCAGACCGTGAAATACCCTGCAAATCCGAGCCTTCGAATCGATTCGTTCGGGCCTTCGCAACTAACCTCCGTGAACCATCAGCTGCTTCTCTCCTGAGCGCCTGATCGAATGGAACCGCCATTCGATGCGCAGCACCGGACGTCTTGTCTTTCCTGCCTCTGGTTCGCCTAACTGCCTGCAAAACGTGCAAGATAAGGACGCTCGAATGGTGACCGATGTCACAAACCGGCCGCCTACCAATCACTGTTCGCTCTGCGGTTTGCGCGTAACCTTAGTGTTTGGAACGGATCTTAGCTTCCACTGGTCATTCCGATGAGAAGTCGCGGAAGCGGAGACAGATGAGACGCGAAGGGCCCCCATGCCCCGTAGACTTGACGTCAAGCTGATTCTCTCGCTCACTGTCCTGATCGTTGCCATCACCTCTATCAGTGGATACCTCAATTTAAGGATGCAGAAGGACCGGCTCGTCGAGGCAATGATTCTCGGGGCGGACCAACTTTCTCGCAGCATTACCAGCGCCACCTGGCATGCCATGCTCGACGACGACCGCAAGGCCGCATACGAAATGATGCGCGTCATTGCTGATAAGCATGGTGTTGACCGCATCCGCATGTTCAATCGCGAAGGCAGGCTGGTGTTCTCGACCGATGCGCAGGAAAAACTCGATCTCACAAGCCCGTCGAACGAGGTGTGCATCAGCTGCCATGGTCCGACTGCCATCCTGACCAAACCCGCGATGAACTCACGTGTCCGCTACGCCACTTCGCCGGACGGTATCAAAACGTTGAATATAATGACCCCGATTCATAATGAGGCATCCTGCAGCAACGCCAGTTGTCACGCTCACCTGGCAGACACGAAGGTCCTCGGAATACTGGACGTGGCGCTGCGATTGGACCCCGTTCAGCAACAGACGCGAGCCGTAACTCTGCAGACCATCCTTTCAACGGTGATCGCGGTCATCATCGGGGCAGCCTTCGTCATCCTCTTCACGCGCCGGTTCGTTGCCACTCCCATCCGCGAAGTCATCGAGGGCACCAAAGCTCTGAGCGCCATGCAACTTGACCGTCCCATCGAGATTCCCCGGCGCAGTCAGGAACTGGACGAGCTGGTGGATTCGTTCAACTTGATGCGCGAGCGTTTAAAGTTAGCGGTGGATGATCTGAACGAAATGCAGCAGACCCTGGAAAGCAAGGTGGCTGAGCGAACGCAACAACTGCAGGCTGCGCACCGCAAACTGCTGCAGGCCGACCGGCTCGCTTCTCTCGGGCAACTGGCCGCCAGCGTTGCACACGAAATCAACAATCCAATCTCCGGGGTGCTGAATCTTTCCACCCTGCTCGAACGCTTGATGGCCAGCGGCGAGTTCCCTTCCGGGCGGGAAGCCGAGTTCCGTAGATATCTCGGGCAGATCTCGGCGGAAACCGCGCGTGTAGGGCGCATCGTTACCGATCTCCTCGCATTTTCCCGACGGTCCAAGCCACAGCGCGTGCCCGCTGACCTGAACAAGCTGGTCCTTAGCACTCTGGGTCTGGTCAGCCATAAACTGAAGCTCATGAACTGCGAAACTGCTGTGGGATTCCAAGCCGACTTGCCTCTCATCGAGTGTGATCCCTCGCAAATTCAGCAGGTGATTCTCAACCTGATCTTGAACGGGGCACAAGCGATGCAGCCCATCGGAGGGGGAGAATTGTCCATCCGCACACGATTGCTCCCGGATGGAGACAATGTGGAACTTTGCGTGCGTGATGCAGGTGAAGGCATTGCTCCTGAAAACCTCTCGAAAATCTTCGATCCATTTTTCACGACCAAGGCCGAAGGAAAGGGAGTGGGTTTGGGCTTGGCTGTCCTCTACGGGATCGTGAAGGCTCACGACGGTGAAGTCGAAGTGGCGAGCCGGAGAAACGAGGGCTCTTCTTTTTCGGTTACGCTTCCGCGCAAGGCTAGAAGCGTTGCGGCCGAAGAGAAGGAAGTTCAGGTACATGCGGAGTGAAAACAGTTTGCGTGGTAGCCATCGGAACCGTGCCTGCGCAGATACTCGAATGGGTCGAGAGCGTTGCAGCCGAGTGGTGTCCCTGGCCAGTGCTGAGGTTGCCCGCGCTGATGCTCCCGGAAGGCTCGTATGATGCTAAACGGGGGCAGTACGAGTCGGTGGAGATCATGAAAGCGGTGGCCCGAAGCCGACCGAGTGAGGCGGCCAGGATTATCGGTGTGACGGATGTAGACCTAGCGATTCCGATGCTGACCTTCGTATTCGGGCAAGCGCAGCTCGACGGACCTGTTGCGGTGGTCTCGTTATGCCGGTTGCGCCAGGAGTTTTACGGATTGCCAGGAGAGCAAGGGCTGCTCCGCGAACGGGTGGTCAAGGAAGTGCTCCACGAGTTGGGCCACACTTTCGGTCTTACGCATTGCGGCAAACCCGCTTGCGCAATGAGCCTTGCGACGCACATCGGACTGGTTGACACCAAAGAAGAACGGTACTGCGCAAATTGCGGGGAGCAAATCGCACAGCGGCTTGCCTCTCCGGATGGAGAACCATTATGAAAAAGGTCTGGCCTATCTTGGTGGTGGATGACGAGGAAGTCATGTGCGAATCAATGGCGGCCTGGTTGCGCGAGGATGGCTATCGAGTGGACACCGCACCCAACGGGTCAAGGGCCCTGGAACTGGCCAAGTCAACAGACTACGCGATCTGTTTCATGGATCTGAAAATGCCCGGTGGAATGGACGGTATCGAAACCATGATGGAAATTCACCGCATCCATCCGGAGGCTTCCATCATCATCATCACCGCCTATGCCACGGTAGATACTGCCATTCAGGCAATGAAAGAGGGTGCGCAGGAATACATCGTGAAGCCGTGCCATCCTCAGGAAATCTCCATGTTGGTTGCCCGCATCCTCAAGCTCAAAAAGCTGCAGTCTGAAAACGCGATCCTGCGCAAGAAAATCAGCCGCAAGTACAAACACGTGGACATCATTACCAAGAATCCACGCATGGAAGAGATCCTGGCGCTGACCCGGGATGTCGCCAGCCTGCGCAGCACGGTCCTGATCCGCGGCGACAGCGGCACCGGGAAGGAACTGATTGCCCGGGCCATCCACTTCTCCGGGGACCGCGCGGAGAAACGATTCGTCAGCGTAAGCTGTGCCGCGCTCACCGAAACACTGCTGGAAAGCGAACTGTTTGGCCATGAAAAGGGTGCCTTCACCGGGGCCGACGGGCTGACCAAAGGCAAATTTGAACTTGCTGACGGTGGCACAGTTTTCCTCGATGAAATCGGTGACATCTCGCCGAAACTGCAGGCAGATCTGTTACGCGTTCTCCAGGAACGCCGATTCTATCGAGTAGGCGGCACAGAAGAGGTTAGCGTCGACGTGCGGGTAATTGCGGCTACGAACAAGAATCTCGTTGAGGAGGTTCAACAGGGGCGCTTCCGGGACGATTTGTATTACCGACTCAATGTAATTGAGATCCGCATCCCCCCGCTTCGCGAACGGCGTGAAGATATTCCGTTATTAGCGGAACACTTTGTAGAGCGCATCGCGTCGGAGCTAGGCAAGGATATCGCCGGAATCTCCGGAGGAGCTCTCAAACTGCTCATCGATTACGACTGGCCGGGAAATGTGCGGGAGCTCGAGAACGTCATCGAACGCGCCATCGTTACATCACATAACGGGACGCTGATCGAAAGCGATTTTTCCTGGCTGAATCAGCATAACAATCCGGGTCAAAATTGGGAGGTTCCGGACATCCCCTTGGCCGACCTGGAGCGCCGCGCTATTATTGCCGTCCTCGAACGCAAGGGCGGCAATGTTAAGGATGCGGCTGCCTCACTGGGGATCGACCGGTCCACACTTTACGACAAGCTGAAGCGCTACGAGATTTCCCACTGAGCAGGGCAATCACGTCTCCAAGAACGTTGCTGCGAGCACGGTGTCCCAGTCCGCGTCGGGCATGGCATCCATCAGTTCCGGCATGAGCGTTCCGCCATCCGCCAGGCAAGCAGTTGCCTGCGGCCCCGAAAGCTGCAACTGTAACCGGTCGAGCTCCCCCGACAACCACCCGCGCACCTCTGCTCCTTGCAGTAGATGGCGCTGGTCGGCCTGACTTCGCGGTCGAACTCTCAGAAAGCACCCACCCACGCCGCTTCCGGTGTCCACAATAATTCCGGCAATGGGTGCGCGAACGCGAATCTCATGCCCGTTTTTCGTCATTCGCCAGGCAATGCCGTTGCTCTCGATCTCGCTCCCCTTGTCTGGAAATTCGACGGAATCGGGGTGACCAATCAGATGGGCGGCCAAATCATCCAAGCCTACGGTCGCGGTACCGTCCTCTTCCGGCCGCACCCATGTGTGTCCCCGATGATAGAGCAGGTTCGGTGAGAAGCTTATGCCAACGGTGCGAGCAGGCGTCTTTACTGGCAAAGCTGCCAGTTCTGAGTATTTGGGACAATGGCCGCAGTCAAATGCGTTGTCGCAGACTCTGGACGCCACTCTGCCGGCGAGTTCGTGCCGGCAACGGCGCTCCGCTTCCGGCAACTCCGCAAAGTTCGCCCGCCAGCACACCTCCGTGTCACGATGGGCGCGGAAATCGGTGACCGTGCGCCAGACCGCCGCAACGAATGTGCACAGAATAACGAACACGACGGCGAAGAACAGAGACAGGAAAATAACATTCCCCGCACTCCAATGGAATCCATCAACCCAGGGAAACATGTGTGTCCTCGCTTTTCGTTTGCCCGAACATCGGCAAGTACCGATACGACAAGGAATAAAGGATCACTCCGTAGGCGATCACGCCCCCGAAGCTTGCCACTTCCTGCCAGCTTGGAACGTACTGCAGGAATTCGTCGAACGCTAAAGTGGGCAGGGCCAGCGTCTGTACGGTCAGCAGGAACCGGTTCAGCAGGACTCCCCCGCAGGCCAGAGCCGCCCCGCCCAGCAGCCAGCCACGTTTTCTCGCGGTCACAGGCAGTAGGAGAATAACCGCCGGGAGCAGCCCCAGAGGAACGATTTCGAGAAAAAGCAGAACGGACCCAAAGGGCTTATAAGCATAGAAGTCCCACGGAGCAAAGCCCACGGCCCGCGAGGTGAAGTTGAGCCACACCATGGTGTCGATTGCCTTGGCCGCGACATACACACCGAGGAGTAGACCGGAGATGAACCCCAACTTGCGGAAGACGCCGGCTTGCACCAACTGCCGGCCGGTGATGGTTTCTGCCGTTGCCGTCACGAGCATCAGAAAGCTCGGCCCAACGGCGATTGCCGAGAGAATGAACAGGAAGAACGTGGACGGCCATATGGCAAATCCCTCACGAAATGCGAAGGGGCGACCCCGCAGCACTCCGTAAAGTCCACCGAGCGATCCCTGGTGGAAAAAGGAGAGGAAAGTGCCCACGGCGGCAAGAACCGGAACCAACTTATGGAGCTGGTGCTCAAATACCAAGAACGACGGCACCTTGCGCAATTGCCGGTTCCGCAGCAACACCGGAATGTATTCCAAAATCAGGACCAGCAGGTAGCAGGAGATGCAAAACGTGACCTCCGTAAGCATCGAGTGGGTATTCGGGTGCCAAAAAGTGAACCATGCGCGCAACGGCTGCCCAACGTCGACCATCAGTACTGCCACCGCACCGCTGTAGCAGATCAGGCCCAGGACGACTGCACTGTTCAGGATAGGTTTGAGCTCGGTCTGCTTCAGGATATAAACAAGGAATCCTGTAAAAAATGCGCCCGCGCCCATAGCGATCATTGCCAGATCCAGATAGATCCACATTCCGAACGCAAAACGATTGTCCATGTTGGTCTGGTTCAAGCCGTAGTACAGGCAGAGCCCGGCCGCATAAACTCCAAGAACAAGAAGCATGATCCAGGGGGAGAGCCAAAGCATGAATCGCATGGTTGAGCTGCGCGCCGCACCACGGGCGATCAAGCGACGATCGAGAAGAAGCAATTCAGACATGGGCGACCTCCGAGGAGTGGGCTGAATCCCGCTCCGCCATTGCTCTCACCCAGGCCTGCTCTGACGTGTAATAGATTTTTGGCTCCGTGCCGATTCGCGCCAACAGCCGGAATGCGTTGGGAGAACGAGCCGCGGAGCAGACCGGGTCGTTTTCGTCCGCCAGGTTTCCGAATAAGATGGCTCCTGTCGGACAAGCCTCGGCGCAGGCGGGAATGTAGTCAGCAGGATTGATTTCTTTTTTTCCAGCAGCCGCAGCTTTCTCCCTGGCACTGTGCAGCCGCGCGTGGCATAAGTTGCACTTCTCGACGACACCGCGCATCCTCACGGAAACGCCTGGATTCAGGCTCTTCTCCATTCCGGCGGGCCAGGAGGGATCCCACCAGTTGAAATAGCGGGCGTGATAAGGGCAAGCGGCCATGCAATATCTGCAACCCAGGCAGCGCTGTGGCATCTGCATTACGATGCCGGTGGCCTGGTCGACTTCCACAGCTTGCTGCGGACAAACGCTGACACAAGGCGTTTCGTTTCCACATTGCATGCAGGTGACGGGAATAAAGGCCTCGCGCCGGGTGGCTCCATCCACACCGTTGGAGATCTTGCGGACCAGCATCGGTGTTAATCCCGTTCGGGGAGTGGCCCGCGGGTGAGCAGGGGGGACGTTGTTCTCCGCAGCACAAGCCACCATACAGGCTCCGCAGCCGGTGCAGCGGTCCAAATCGATCACCATCCCGTAGCGCGCACTCATGCTCTCCTCCCTGCCGGTTGTTCGCGCAAGTTCGATTCTTGATATAGTTTCCCGGCCAGCGGTGGAAGAATGGCCGGGATCCATGCGGTTGTCCAATCGGTGGCTTCGAAAGTCGGACTTTCGGTTGGCCATTCGTCCAGTTCGCACCTGAAGCCAAGCAGACTGGACGGCTCATCCACCCACAGGGCTCCTTTTCGGAGTTGTTCTTCGAGCTTCTGAGCCGAATCGAATTCCGCAACTGTAACGGGTCGGTCCCCGTAGACTGAACCTTGCCGGGCAAGAAAAATTTGTTCGCAGCGGGCGAGGATGAGTTTCTCGAGGGGAGGCAAACTTGGATCAATTTCCAACAGAAACTGCGCGGTACTCTTTGCTTCTGCCGGGGGCATGGCCAGATTCTGGGCAACCGCGTAGGTGTCGACGGGAGATGTAGGTGCCGCAGGCACATCGGTGAGCTCTTCAAGGAATCCCGGAGCGGGAAGCAACCAATCTGCCTTACCCCCACCCCCATCCCATGCGGAGAAGCGAAAAATCTCAGCATGTTTCGGAGGAACAAATTCCCAAGGCACGGTGGAGTCGATGAGTACTGCCCGGACGGAGTCACTCGGAAGTTCGACAGGAGCATGGTACGGAAGGTGTTTCGTTTTCCTGACAATCCCGCCCGGAGTTCCCATTGCACCGAGAAGGACATTCAATGCCGCGATGCTCGGGTTTGCGTCCGGCGCGATCACCATGACCGGCCGGTTCTCAACCATCGTCCGCGCCAGGTCTCGAATTGCATCGGGAGTGAGGCCAGTCTGCGCGGCAGCCACATCAAGCGACATCTGCGGGATCGGCCGCCGGGCCGACACCAAATTCTCCTCGAGAAGGACGCGTGCCAACCCAGCCGCCAGTGCTGACTGGCTTGCTTCGTGCACCGCAACCCATCGCCATGCACGTGCTGCGGTCCGGGACAAGGAAGGCTCTATCTGTATTAATCGTAGTTGCGGGTCCGCTGTGACTGTTCCCCGCTCGCTCCACAACCGGGTGAACTGGCCCGGCATACCCCAACCATCGAGTAGAGGGGTACCAAAGCTGACGATGGTTCGCGCATTTCTCACATCGTAGCCCAGTTCTGTGACGGGAACCCCGCTCCATGCTGCATAGGGCGTGAGCGCCTGGTGCTCCCGATCGAAGACAATTCGATAGCTCCCTTGCCGCTTCCGGGCGAAACTCTCAAACAGCGACGAAGCGGCCCTTCCGGGCTGCCCATCAACGATGACGAGAGGTCCCTCGTTCGAGGCTTTTTCAAAGGCACCCTGCGCTTCAGCCCAGGATGAACTGTGCCCATGGTGGCGCACCTCCCGAATGCGTTGCGGATGCCAATTCAACTGGTGGGCAGCGAAGCCGAGAGGACACAACGCTCCTCTGGTTACGGGATGATTGCGGACACCAGCAACTCCGACCGGGAAACTAGCTGCCATCCGTACAGAAACGCCGCAGCCTGACGGGCACAGAGTGCAGAAAGAGTGCTTCATCTCCACTGGCCCGTGCGCCGGCTGTGGAATCCAGGGCCAGTTCTGCGTCCAGATGGACACGTCACCTAACAGCTTCCACGGTACGGGAGTAAGCAAAAGTCCTGCCGTCGCTCCGGCACTGCCCATCAGCAAGTCGCGTCTGGAGACCTTCATCATCGCTCCTTCATTCATGACAACCGAGGCAACCCACCTCGACATGGTGGCGACGGTGGCAATCTTCACAGTCGCTCATCTTCATCCCATCGTGCGGAGCGCGCCGTAGGCGAGAGATGGAATGCCCCCAGATATCACGGCTGTAGCCGCTGATACGGTTCTGTTCATAAACCCGAGACTGGTCGGTCTCCCCAAAGGTGCCGTGGCAGTCACTGCATGCCAAGCCGGCGAGGCGCAGGTGGGTCGCGTGCGAGAACCAGACATTGCTGGGCTGCCGATCGTAGACCAGCCAGGGCATCTCACGGGCTGGCTTTACATATTCGTCGACGAGTATCGCTTCCGATCTGGAGGTTCCGAGTTTTTCGGCGTGACACCCCGCGCAGACTTCGACACGAGGGATTCCGGTGAATTCGCCATCTTTCCCAAGCGCGTGGCAGCTATCGCACTGCGTGAGACCCGATTTGTCACTGTGCGTTTTGTGGTGGAAATCGAGTGGCTGGGCCCGGCGGACATAAAGCGCACGCGGAAAAGCGACCCAACCGGTCATTACCGCGAGCGCAAAACCAATCGCAAAGACAATCAGCATTCTCCTCACGGTTATTCCTTTGGCCCCCAGTGCTTGCCGGAAAAAAAGTGCTGCAACAAACAAATCAGTTCTTGCCGCGGCAGGAGTTGTCCGACTCCTCGAACAGGCCGGCCCCCGTCACACCCTTGCGCCACAGTTCCATGAATTTCCTCGGCCAGCCGCTCCTGCTCCTCTGCCTGCCAGGCTGCGGCATGAGGTCCGGTAATCAGGCCAGCCCTGGTCCGCTCGGGAACTTCCCACCCGGCAAATAACCACCCTGCGCCATAGGGGTCGGCCGTCAAGCGTTTGGGATCGCTCCGCAAATGGCCATTCACTTTCTGAATCAACAGCGGGTTCGGAAAGGTCATCGGCCATTCCACGCCGCGAACGGTGAAGGCAACGACCGGTTGTTGTGTTCCATGGGTGGTCACAAACGTCAGGCCGTCGATGCTACCAACCACTTCGGCCAGAAACGAGTCGATCCCTATGTGGCACAATCCTGACTCCTCGGTTGCCAGCCAGAAATGGTTGGGGGAATAGAGCAGGCCAGCCGGTGAAGCAAGCGCTCCATGGGGACGAGCCAGCGCAAGATACGAATCGCAGTATCGGTACCCATCCGTGGCGCAATTCGACAGCTGTGACTCGCTAAAAGGGATCAGCTTTGTTGGCGACGTGGCCCCGCAGTACTGCACGTGGACCTCTTCGAGGTGCGGGCAGCGTTCTCGCCGCGCTTCGTCCTGTCCGACGAGATCGCAGTGGTAGTACTCCGGCGACGCACAGCGCCCTGCACCAGACACTCCTGGTCCGTCCATGATCAATTTCCAGGAAGGCGCCGAGTGGCAGTACTGTGCACGACCTTCTCTTAGAAAGGGGCACGCCATGATGGCCCTCTTAACTGTGCTTCTTCTCGGTTGGATGTTCAGGCAATGGTTCCGTACGCTCTCCGCCATCTGCCATGGTCATTCCCAATTCCGGAACAGAGAGGTTATGGCTAAATTCATCCCTCAACATCGTCTTCATCTCTTCGTCCAGATTGGTCGCGACGTGGGGCTTCTTGCGCCTGCTCACCACTTCCGAAATCACGGTGTACGCCAGAACTAACGCCACCAGAAGTACAACGACGACCATTGCGATATTCGTTAAGACCAGCCAAAAAACCCATTCTTCGTTCGGCATTTTAGGTGTCCTCTCGACTGCTCAGAACAGCATTCAGCCATATCCTATGCATGTTCACTGCCGACACGTGTTTTGAATTACTTACATACCCGGCCAAGGCGTTCGCTGCCGGATTTCCCGACAGCGTAGTCGGATTCGCCTACACAATCGCCGGAGTTCGATCGAGCGGGAAGGTCCGGATGTGACGTTGCAACGCAGAGCGGGTCGGTTCCCCTAGACTTCCAAACTGGTACTGAGTTGTCCGAATTTGAGGACCGCCGTTGGTGGTGACGTCGCCGCAAAAGTTGATCGCGAAGATAAAGCCGAGTGGCACCGCTGGCTATGCCGCCTTTTTGCCGAAAAACGCGGCGGCGCAAAACCCGACGGTGAAGATTGAGCGTGGACTCGCAAAGCCTGATCCATCCAAGGTACGTGAATTTGCCGACAGCGTGCACGATGGCCAGTTCGTTCTTCCTATTGGTCGCCGGATGTCGTTGCGTGATGCGGCTGCGGCACATGTGCTAGGAGAGTAAGACGGTAGAGGGAAGATTCTCCTGCTCGTGCCGGACCCACCAGCCTGATTCTTCACGGCGAATTCAGTGGAACTGAGGTCATGGCATTTCATCGCCCAAAATAGCGTCATTGAACTCCGCGTTACCCTGAGCAGTCTGCGTCGGGTGTTAGAACAATCCGACCGTGGCCACGACCCAGTTGGTTAAAGCTTGTTCTGTTCAAAAGCCGGGCGGATCGGAACTTAGTCCAGGCCAGAAGTCCCAATGGAGTAGGGCTGGCACCGAAGAGTAGGATAGATGCGAGGTTACCATGGCTCACGCTGCTGTCGATCTACCAGAATGCTGGCCCGCGCTGCCTCTCAATTCATGGAACGACACATATGCAACGCTCCATCTATGGACTCAGATTGTTGGTAAGGTCAGGTTGCATCTCACGCCAATCGTGAACCACTGGTGGAATGTCACGTTGTACGTGACGGCCCGCGGTTTGACGACATCCCGGATCCCTTACGGCGAAAGAGCATTCGATCTGTGCTTCGACTTCCTGCAACATCAGCTTGTGCTGGAGACGAGCGACGGACTATTAAGAGCTCTCCCGCTCGGGCCGCGCCCGGTGGCCGAGTTCTACGGGGAATTCATGGAGCTGCTTCGATCTGCAGGAATTGAAGTCAAAATCTGGAGGATGCCGGTCGAAATCCCCGATCCGATTGCTTTTGATAGGGACCGGATGCACACCTCCTACGACCGTGCCTCGGTCGAGAAGTTCTGGCGTATCCTTTTATCCGTTGATACAGTTTTCAACCAGTTCAGGGCCAAATTCATCGGCAAATGTAGCCCGGTGCACTTCTTCTGGGGAAGTTTCGATCTTGCGGTCACGCGCTTTTCTGGACGCCGGGCTCCGGAACGACCCGGCATCGACGCTATGACCCGAGAAGCCTATTCCCACGAATTGAGCAGTGTTGGCTTCTGGCCCGGTGGTGGCGACGTTCAGGGCGCGGCGTTCTACTCGTATGCGGCCCCCGAGCCGCAGGGATTCAAGAACTTGCCCGTCCGTCCGGACGCCGCCGTTTACGACGGGCGGCTCGGTGAATTCCTACTAATGTATGACGATGTACGGAACGCGGCGTCGCCTTCTGCATCCTTACTCGAGTTTTGCCAGAGTACGTACTCCGCTGCGGCAACGCTTGCCAATTGGGACCGCGGTGCGCTTGAAAGGTAGCTGGACTCCGCGCGCGATCCTCCTTTTTCCACGCGGAGATGGACGGGCCTCGCCTCAAGTGGAATACCCCAAACATCCAGGGTAGGACGCGGGCCATGAGTTCCGTTGCGCTAAATCACCCTTTGCCCGACCGACTCCATCGGCTATGAACTTGAGACGGTGGACACACACGCAGAACATTGCTTTCGGAACCCTTGGATGGTGATTTATTCCTGAGATTGCCGCCGGAGTCCGCGGCGAGAACAGTTTGGCCAACACTGCATTTCAGCAGGGTGGGTGCAACCGTCCCTCCTCTTTCAACATGTGATAAGAACGGCGTCTACGTGGGCCCTGATTTGGGGCGCTTTTGCCCGCTCAGAAAGGCCGGCTCTGATGAAAATGAAAAAGACATCCTGGGCCCCGCTGATAATTGCGGCATTGCCCTTTCTCCCAAGTGCGCTCCTTGTTCAAAATCGTACGGATGAGGACTCTGCCGCAAAAAAGTTGTCGGAGGTTTTGCCGAGATTTGGAATCGCCACGACATGAAGGGCTTTGCACTCTTATTTGGAGAGGACGCCGATTTCGTGAATATCGAAGGAACCCACGTAAAGGGTCGCGTAGAGATTGAGCGGCACCATGCTGCACTTCTTTCGAGTTATTACAAGGAAAGCCAGTTAACTAAGAATTCGGTTATGTTCGGTTTCTCGCGGAGAACCCCGATGGAAAAAGAACTGTTGGAGATGGCCGAGCTTTGGAAGCAGACCACACTGGACACGCCGGAGAAAACTGAGCCAGCAGGCAGAACCGAGTTCGTAAATTGGATGCTGTATGCGTGTGCAGAAATGCTGGAGTTCGAGCTAGCGGCGACCAGGCCGACAGCCGAAACCTAGCCCGAATCAGGACAAGATCGAAGTTGAGGGGCTTCCTCTAACGGATGGTCAATCGCTTGAAGCTAAGCATCGCCAAGGCAAGAATTCCAATGCTAAGCATGACCAAGCTAGGAGGTTCGGGAACGCCTGTGGTTGAGGCGGCCCAGGTTCCGGGGTCTTCGCTGTTGTAAGCCTGAGAAGATGTGCTTGTGGTGTAATAAGAACCTTGGTCACCAGATAGAGTGCTGACGATCTGGTAATGGCTACTGCTGGGACCCGACACTATGTCGATTTGCCACCCATCAATCTGTCCGAGTGAATTGGTATCCACAAAAATGTTCCCACTGTAGTCTGATGACGTAATCGTGAAGCCTCCATCCGTAAACGAAAACGAAACGGGTGTGACGGTGCCAAAAACCAAACCTGGGGCCAAGGGAGAGGAAACCGTAAACGAACCGGAGAGGCTGCACGATGGTGGGCAGGAAGCGCCCCCATAAAAGCCAGTGAACGGATTTCCGGTATAGGTGTACGTAGAATCCGCCTTGGCAGGTGCCGCTATGCAAACCGTCAGCATGAAACAAAGTAAAGCGGCAGAGATCAACTTGTAAGACTTGGGATTCATGAGCGAGCCTCGCAAAAGAGCTAGTCTTCCTTGGCCCCGAAACTTAGCAGGACAGGGTGGACGGAGGCTACATAACCCATGGCGTTGTTGCAAGGTGAATTTGATTAACGTTCCGTGAATTAGTTAGATCGGTACTCCTAGTCCTCTCAGAAGGAAGCGGCCATGCAATTCAAAGCCACGCGGAAACTTCAGGCGGTTGGTCAGGAATTCAACCGCAGGACGTTGGGAGCATATCTGACGATGTGGGGAAGCTAAAATAATTCGTGATTTGAGGAAATGCGGACGCCTCACCACCTACCTGGCCGGTGATTCCAGTAATTGCAAACATCTGTTTATCTCCCCTTCGAACATTCCTTTTTCATGATATGAGAATGAGAGAGAAAGTCTTTCAGCAAAACTGCCCTGGCGCCGAGTAAACGGTACAATTCGGAAAGGTGTGTAATGGTATGTGACTCACCCCAGCGTCTAATGCAATGGTGCAGATTCATAGTTCTTTCTAACGATGCCTAACTCGGGCGCACAACCGACTGGCTTCGCCCTTCAAGAGCATCAGAGCCGATCAATGGAATAGTGTGGTTCTCCTTTTCGACATTCTTGTGATCTTCCGACAGCAAATCTCGAGGGACCTCGATCCTTGAGTCGGAGACTGGATGGTGCTGATCGAACACGACCCTCTATTTCTGAGTCCCGCGATTTGATGGCGTTGCAGCTGCCTGCCAAATTCAATTGCTGATTCTGCTGAATCTGCGACCGGGGGGATGTCTTCGTATCCCTTATTGTGCTCTTGATGGGCTAAACCTTGATTACGGAATTGACCGACCTCCCGATCCCAAACCGTAGTTTCAAAAATCCCAAATCATTTTGGTGGTGTCGCATAAGGATCAGAACTACTTTTCTGCGAACCTCTCAATTGAACCTACTTACAATTTGAGAGAGGTGGGTGATGATCTCTCCCTTAGAGTCGGAATCATATTCGTCATAGAAATTCTCGACTGCTGGGTCTAATTTTGGCAGGTTACTTGAGTCTTGGGCGTTAAATCGTGACAAACCAGTTCGCTGCCAGAAAATGGTCGCCCTCTGCACTCCTTATTGCGCTGGGAGCCCCCAGTGAGACACCGGAGAACGCGCACCGATGGATAGACGTAACTTCAGAATCCGTGCTGCCAGCACAGCCGTAAACACACTCACAGTCCCGTGCAATCGCTCATCCATGGACGCTTTGAATAATGGGCATAAGGACTATCTTTCAGAATCGGATTTCCGGCGTGCGTCGGGAGCGAAGCTAGTCGTAGATGGCAGTCCTTCTGCAAGATATTCCGCGTTCGGCCGGATAGAATCCGGCAAACGAGCCGTTGTGCTCCTCAACCAAGATCCACATAAAGCTATAATCGCAAAGTTCAAGTTGGACGGGACGTCGAGAAGCCTCATTGCTGTGACTCCCGAATATACAGCCCCGAAGCCACTTTCCGACACAATTATGATTCTGCCATGCTCAGAAGTCAGACTGATCGACGGCTGGCAAGACTGGTAGGTGATTCAATGAGACGGTCGACGTTAATTGCAGTAGCTTTGGTAGTTTTGTTATCTCCTGCCTCAATCTGTGCGCCTGCGCAAGAAAATAATACGGTCACACTGCAGGAAGGCGGATGGTACATCACCGCCAATCCAGCAATTGGGCAAATTTCTGTCAGTCATGAAGGTCTTGGCATGGTGCTGGAACACCTGGAGATCAACGTCAGCGACGAACAGGGAATTCATGCCCTTCGGGGTTGGTTGGCGAAAAAAAGTAGTTCGACGCGGTTGCTGATTCAAGCAAGCAATCCGACCACCGGCTGGCAATTCGAAGTCGAACCCAACCTGCTGAAGATATCCAGCACTGCCGACGGGGCTGTTCTGACCGCAGATTTGCCGGCCTCGCAGGATCGTATCTTGGCACGTCTGCTCGACCCCCAGGGCACCCCCGTGAACTGGGATGGGACAACCGAAGTGCAGGGAAATTACGGTGGCAGTATCACGCGAAATCGTTCCATGTTGCCGGTTGACAACCCGGAGTGCATGTATTTCAGGCTTGGCCAGGTATCCAGTCCGGTGCTACACGCGCTGTTCGACCGCACTTCGGACATTGCCATCAGTCTTCCGGCACGCAGCCGGATGCAGCGCGATCCGCAGGATCTGGACGTATTGAAACTCGTCTTGCCGATAGAGGGAAACGCGGTGGTGCGGCTGACTCCAGATTACTACACAAAAGCGTTGGGACTTCCGTTTTACAAGCGGTTCGATGATAGCGTTTTCAAGACCGCCCCTCTTGTGTGGTCGAGCTGGACCAGCTATTACCAGGATGTGGGCGAAGACGATATGGTTCGAAACACGGATTGGCTTGCGACGCACTTGCTCCCATACGGCTTCCAATACGTCGAACTCGACGATGGCTACGATCGCGGTGAGCACGGCGAGCATTATTGGTTCGAGAACTGGAATGCGCAGAAATTTCCGCATGGGGCGAAGTGGCTTACGGACTACATCAAATCGAAAGGCTTGCACCCGGGAGTGTGGCTTGTACCGAATGCCTATGCGGGAGCGGTCGAGAAGCATCCTGACTGGTACGTGCGGGACAAGAATGGAAAAATTGTGCTGGATTACGCGACGCCTGCGCTGGACTCCAGCAATCCCGCAGTGCTGGATTTCGTCCAGAACATGTTCCGGAAGCTCGACGACTTGGGTTTCGAGTATTACAAGTTTGACGGCGAGCATGCTTTTCCCCTGTATGCCCCACCGGTGGACCGGAGCAAGTTGCACGATAAGAACGCGGACCTTATTGAGAACTACCGGCACAGATTGGAACTCATTCGCGGGGTGATCGGGCCGAAGAGATTTGTAGAGGTCTGCCCGGCGGGGACGCCGCTGAACGGTATCGGGTACATCAATTCCTATTTCAACGGCGACGATATGTACAGCAGTTGGCAGGGCATGTATCCGCTGTTCAGCGCCATCAATGCCAATGCATTTTTTAACCATATTGCCGCGTACGTAATGCCGGGGGAAGGACTGGAACTCGGGCTGCCCATGACGGTGGAAGAAGCGGGCCGGAAGAGAGGGTCAGCGGTTTTGGAAATCGCGAAGATCCGCGAAGATCCCGTGGTGGGGTTCGGGGTCACCGAGGCGGAAGCGCGCACATTGGTCAGCTACGTAGCGCTCACCGGAGTAGCATACCCGCTGGCGAGTGTGATGACCGAACTGCCGGAACAGCGAGTCCGGCTGCTGCAGGCAACCATGCCGACACTGCCGATATTTCCCATGGACCTCTTCAGCCGCGGAACCGAAGCCGGTTGGCAAACCTTCCGTTCGACTCAACCCGATATCTACATTCACAACTATCCGGAGATCCTGGATCTAAAGGTAAATTCCGTGGCCGGAATTTACGACGTTGTTGGGCTAACGAACTGGCGGAGTACGAGCACGAGGAGGGTAATTGATCCCACCTTGAAACTGGGATTGGATTCAGAGGCTTCTTATGTTGTTTTTGATTTCTGGAATCAAAAGCTGCTTGGCATCATGAAGCATCGCCTGTCGATGGAGATCGATCCGCACGACACGCGCGTGCTTCTGATTCATCCTTTGCAGCAACATCCACAGCTGGTTGGACTTTCTCGCCACATCAGCGGGACATACTCCCTCCAGGAGTTAACGTGGGACTCTTCGAAAAACACCCTGAGCGGCACGTCAGACAGCGTGCCCGGTGATCCATACGCGTTTTGGGTTTATGTCCCGGAGGGAGTCAGGCTTCTTCATGCGAAAGCAATTTCAGCGAATCAGGAACTAGCCCTGGCAAAGGAATTGGACGGAACCTCCTTAAAGATTTCCTTCACTGGTGTAGCCGAACCCGTACATTGGGAACTCAAGTTCGCAAAGAATTAGCTTTTGAATTAGACGATTGCAATTTATTTCTCGGAGATGAGAAAGGACTGGCAATGGATATTCGCGATCACCACAAACCGCGTTGGTGCATTCTTCTAGTGGGGTTACTGCTGTTGCCGATTGGCACTTTTGGGCAAATCACGCGCGGTTCCTTGGCGCAAACGCCACCTATGGGATGGAACAGTTGGAATAAGTTTCAGTGCCACGTCAGCGAAGAACTGGTCAAGTCCGTTGCGGATGCGATGGCGAGCAATGGGATGAAAGAAGCGGGCTACGAATACGTCGTAGTGGATGATTGTTGGCAAGTCAGCCGGGATGCAACCGGCAACATCGTCGCCGACCCGAAACTCTTCCCTTCCGGGATTCAGGCACTCGCGGCCTACGTCCACTCCAAAGGCTTGAAATTCGGAATCTACTCTGACGCCGGGAATAAGACCTGCGACGGCCGCCCGGGGAGCCAAGGCTACGAGTTCCAAGACGCGCGAACATACGCCGACTGGGGAGCGGATTATCTGAAATACGATTGGTGCAACACAGGGACGCGCAACGCCGAAGAAGCGTACTCCACCATGAACCATGCACTGCTCGCCACCGGGCGCCCCATCGTTTTCAGCTTGTGTGAGTGGGGCACCGCCAAACCATGGCTGTGGGCCAATGGGATCGGCAATTTGTGGCGGACCACCGGGGACATCCATGATTGCTGGGACTGCAAGACGGAATATGAAACCGGCTTCGTCTTGCTCCTGGATAAGAACGTGGGCCTGGAATCCTCCGCAGGGCCCGGTCATTGGAACGACCCCGACATGCTGGAGGTTGGAAATGGAGGCATGACGACGGAGGAATACAAATCGCACTTCAGTTTGTGGGCGATGCTTGCCGCACCACTGATGGCTGGCAATGACGTGCGCTCAATGACAAAGGAAACCAAGGAGATCTTGATGAACAGTGAGGTCATCGCGATTGACCAGGACGTGCTTGGCCGACAGGGCAGCCGCGTCTCGAAAAACGATGACCTCGAAATCTGGTCCCGGCCCCTAAATGACGGAGGGCGTGCGGTGGTTCTTTTCAACCGGGGCAAGGAAGCAGCTGAAATTAGTCTGCGGTGGGAGCAGATCGGCTATCCAGGCCACTTGAATGCGAGGGTCCGCGACCTGTGGCAGCACAAAGATCTGGGCGCGTTCGAAGGAGGCTACACGACTAAGGTGTCGCCACATTCAGTCGCCATGATCAAGGTCTTACCTTGAGGTCTACGGATAACCTGCACCGTGGCGAAGCGGAGGCAGACCCCGAACTGGTTTTCAGGCCGGTTCGATCATGTAGATGGTGAGTTTTTTCGCCTCTAACCGCCCATCGACCTGCAACTTGCCGCCGGAGACGGCATCTAGAATGGTCTTTTTGCCGTCGAGTGCAAAACCAAAATCTTTATAGGCGAACAGCACGTCACCACCCTCTCCTTTCCAGAAGATCCCACGATGGTCCTCGAGCACCCACATTTCGCCCATCTGATCTTCCACCCTGTTGAAGGCTTTGATCAGCGGCACCATGGTTGCGGGATTCCACCAGGGAGAAACGGACTTCGGATCAGGGTATAGATTGGGGTCGATTTGAAGTGCATAGATTAGCCGGACAGATAGGCCGCGGAAATAGACTTCGGTGTAATCGTCAGCAAAGGGCGCAACTTCGCTGGCTTCCAATCCGGATTCCATGTTGCTGTAGATGAACTCATTCCCGCGGATGTATTGATAGTCCGGGTGCGTTTGCGCCGTGCCCAGCGCACCCTCAGATTCAACTTGGTAAAAGAGACCGATCTCGGTCTGCAGGCGACGCTGTAATTCAAGTGCAGTGTCGTGCATGGATTCGATCCGATCCTGCGCCGGCCGGTCGGAAGGGTAGGAAAACTTGTCGGCGTCCGGTAACGACGAGCCCTCGCCGTAGTAGTCGATATGCAGAAAATTGATGGTGTCCGTGGCCAGATTGAAATGGCTATCGTGAAAGACGCCGCTTAGGCCATAGGATTTTGCTTTGCGATAACAAGCCATCAAATACTCCTGATAGCGCGGGCTGCGTTGGTTCACAGCCCAGAGCACGTGCCCATAATTGTTGCGGTTGAACTGGCCATTGACGTCGCGGCAGAACAAGTCGGGAATCTTCTCGGTTAGCGGAGTAATCGAAGAAAAATGGGAAGCATGCCAGATGTAGGCTTCGATGTCTGAGGCCTTGGCTTGTTGCATCAGTTTATGAAATCCATCCCAGCCACCGTAACATTCTGCAATTTCCAGTTCCAGCGGACAGCACAAGTTGCCGAAAACACCGAACCGCCCCTTTTCTTTCGCGAAAATCGGGTTGATGTCGCTATCCGGACTGCGCCAGATGGGCATGATGAAGCAGCGATGGATGTCCCATTTTTTCAGATCCAGAAAAACGGAGTTGAATCGATCGATTTTCCCGAGGCCATTGGCTTCCGCATGGGCTGCCGGCCGGGTCTTGTCGTACCGCAGGCCGTAGTGTCGGCGGTGCTGGTCCTGAAGAACGTCGCGAATACGCAGATAGTGGTTCACCAGAGCGGTCTCGCTCCCCGACTTGCGGGGCGCCACCAGAATCTTGCGCGCAGGCGTGCTGTGCTCGGCATTCAGATCAAAACAGAACTGATTGAATTGCAGCAGAGTCGGCTGGCCTGGCAAACGCTGATAGAGAGACCGTACGTGCGAAGGCTGCTCGTGCAGGGTCAGAAGCACATGATCGCCGTCGTATTGGAAGGTGAAGCCCTGCAATTGGGTATACAGAGGCTTGTGCTGAAAGACATGAGGATTGGCAATTCCAGGAAAGTCCCATCCAGAATAGAGTGTAGTGTTTTCGGTAAAGCGAGTGTGCGGGACATTGCCGCCGCGCAGGATGAAACCGTTGCCCACGATGTTACCGCCAAGTTCCCAGGTGGCTTTGTCCTCAATCTGATAGATGGGGTAGCCCGGCGCCTTATAGCGGTAGGAATATGAGAAACCGAAGTAGTTGGTACCGTCATAAGTTTCCGCAACTTCCTTGATGACCCATTCAAAGCGACTGCCCTCGGGCTGGAACGGCTCCTTGGTCCACGATGTCGTGTTGATCAGCGGGTGCATGGCATGTTCGGTCCATTCCATGCGGTGAATGACGCGATAGAAGGGTCGGGCAGAGATGATGACACCGCCACTTTCCTGACGGACACTTTCCAATTCGAGGTAAAAAACCTCGGCGCCATAGGGCGTGGCCATCTCCGGCCAAATGCATTCGCTCGCATTGCG
The DNA here is from genome assembly GCA_963842585.1 of Candidatus Acidiferrales bacterium. Classification (GTDB taxonomy): domain Bacteria; phylum Acidobacteriota; class Terriglobia; order Acidiferrales; family UBA7541; genus Acidiferrum. The sequence goes on along the minus strand of CAWJHG010000001.1, from coordinate 495,749 downwards.
CAGTTGCTTGTCGTGAAAAGAGACTGGGCCAATGCCCTTCACCTTGTTGCTCTGGAGCAGCAACTCCAACGAGATGCCGTTTTGACTAGAAATGCGGATACGATCCGCAGTGCACTCAAATCCCAATGCCCCGGGCTGTGCGGGCACAGAATGAGCGACGAGCGGAACCGGCAATGCTGGGTACAGGGTCGAAAGAGTCGCGATCCCGGCGCTGTCTTTTATGAATTTCCTTCGAGAACAGTTCATATACTGACCTCCCGGTGCCAAAGTCTGGGTACGGTGATTTCTGGCTAGTGGTGATCCGCTTACTGGGGATCAATTTCACCTGAAGAGAAAGAAGGACCGGCGGCGTTCCGGCTACTCCCCCAGTTTTTGTTTGGCATGGCACCCATTTGAAAGATCAGTCTGCCGCCTTCCATCAGATTCTGATGCGTGAACCATGGTTTATTCAGCGGGCGTCCATCCAACTCCGCCGATTGGATGTATTTGTTCAACGGCGAGACATTGCGCGCGATGATTGTGAACTGTTTCCCGTGACCCAAGTCGATGCGAACTTCGTCAAAAATGGGGCTGCCAATATCGTAGACCGGGCGACCAGGAGAGACAGGATAGAAGCCCATGGCCGAAAGCACATACCAGGCAGACATTGCACCGTTGTCGTCGTCGCCGGGAATTCCGAGGGGCTGGGCGGAAAACCAGACACGCAGAATGTCCCGCAAACGCTTCTGTGCCTTCCACGGCTCACCGGCATAATTATAAAGGTAGGGAATGTGAAAAGCCGGTTCATTGCCCTGGGGGTACTGACCCATCAGGCCGGTGGAGTCCGGGAACTGGGCGAGGAAGACGAATTTCAACTGGCCGTCGTAACTGTCGTTGAAGAGCGCATCCAGACGAGAATTGAATTTCTTTCTTCCCCCCATGAGAGCGATGAGGCCGGCAACGTCATGCTGCACATGGAAGCTGTAAACCAGCCCGTTACATTCGGTGAAGTAGTCTCTTCCCGCTTGCCCTCCGCTCCATTTGGGATTGAAATCTGGAATGAACGCGCCATCCGCGGACCGCGGAGCCATGTAGCCGGTTCCCGGATTGAAGACGTTTCGATAGTTCATCGCGCGATTGGAAAAGTATTCCGCATCCTGGGACTTGCCAAGCGCTCGAGCCAGTTCAGCGATGTTCCAGTCGTCGTAGGAATTTTCCAGTGTCACAGACACCGCCTGTCGCCGCATTTCCGGGTTCACTTCAGACACAAACTCCTTCTCCCCTTCTTTGAGTGCCGGAAAATAGCCTTTTTCGAAATAGAAACGTTCCAATTCGGAGATGCCCCCGCGACGATCCGGGAGCATGGTGGCTTCCATGGCGTCCTTGCGAATTCCCTCATACGCCTTTTCGACGTCGAAATCGCGATAACCCTTGAAATAACTGTCGGCGACGAGGGAGGCAGCGTGATTGCCGATCATATACGCGAGGTCGCCCCGCATATAGGGGAAGTGCGGCATCCAGCCGGATTCTTCGTACATGCGGACGTAGGATCGCAGAATATCGTTTTGGCGTTCCGGCTCGATAATGGTTTGCAGCGGGTGCCGCGAGCGATAGGTATCCCAGAGATTGTCCTCAATGTAGAAGTGGTGACCGTCAGCAGCGTGGACTGCGTGGTCATAGGGCCCGAAAAAGCGATCATCCTCGGTGATATCTTTCATGTACTGCAGCACGCGGTACAAGGCCGTATAGAAGATGGTCTTCTGTTCAGCCGTACCGCCTTTTACGAGAATGCGGCTGAGAGCATTGTTCCAGTCGGAACGGGCCGCGAGCTTGGCCGCGGCAAAATTCCAGTTGGAGATCTCCTCCTGAAGGTTGCGTTTGGCTTGCGCAACATCGATATAGGAAAAACCGAGCCGGACTTCAAGGGTCCCTCGATCGGAGCCGCCGGTGAACAGGAGACCGGTGGCCTTCTCCGTTGTTCCAGGAGTCCCCGGAATCGCGCGAGGGTACTCGATTGTCGCATGGGTCGGCAGGGGCCGAGAGAATTCGGCGTAGAGGTAAGTACGAACTCCCGATACCTCGTCGGTACCCTGAAAACTGGATGTGTCCAGAACCTCGTAATGAGCCGAACCTTCCGGCGTGAAGATCAAGTGCGCCGGCACGCCCCCTGGAAATGAAAATCGGAAGTAAGCAGAGAATGGCGCAGCAGTGAACTCGACTCGGACATCATTCTTGTCAAGGATATAGGAGGCATAGTACGGAGTGACGATCTCCTTGTCGTGGTCGATCTCGCTCGCGTAATCCTCGGGGAACACGTCCGGTGGGCCTGTCGAGGCCATCAGGTTGAAAGTGGCAGCGGAAAAGCCGTAGATTTTTCCGGCCAAATAGGCGTCCGTGACGCCCGGCCCGACAACGGGAGCAATCTGAACCATTCCATGAGGACGCTGGACATCTGGGGAAACGGAAGTGAGCAAATGGCCGATCCCACCAATGTTGGGGTTGACGTAATCGACGGGCTGCTGTTCAGCCCTCGGTCGGGAGACGACGGACGCGGGAAGGGAGTGAGCGGCCGGCTCCTGAGCTCGACACAGGAGCGGCTGGGTAGCGCAGGAGACGAGTGCGAATGCAATGGATCTCAGGAAAATCTGCGCTACCCCCGGCAGAACATGAAAGGGCGGATACCAACCAAAAGGAACGATCTGCCGGCACCGCTCAGCCAGCACGGGTCACCATCCTCGACGTATCAAGCAGGCACGTGCTGGATTGGGTCAGGATAGCAAGGATGCTGGTCTCATTCTGTAAGGATGTTAGCGGTCTTTCTGACAAAAATATCAGGGCTTGGATTCACATTGGTTCAGGTGAGAACAGGACACTACTCTTTCTCGCGCTCCAACGACTCTCGCATTTTCCGCGCGCTCGAGTTGGCTGGATCGTGCTGCAGCACCACGTCCACTTCCTTCTTCGCTTCATTCGGCTGGTCGTTTTTGTAGAAAGCTTCCGCCAGCATGAGCTGAATGTCAACATCGAAGCCAGAAAGCTTCCTGGCTTGCTGCAACTCCTCGATCGCAGCCCGGAAGTTTGCCTCCTCGATGAACGAAGCCGCAATACCCAAACGCGCCTCGAGCAGCAGCGGATCCATAGTCTCGGCCAGTCGAAACTCCCTTCTCGCCTCGACAGGCGCCCTTTTTCGAAGCAGGACTCTCCCAAGGGAGAGGTGGCCGGAGGCAGAGGAAGGGCTCGACTGAAGAAAATGGCGCAAATCGACCTCTGCCGCATCCAGTTGGCCAAGATGAGCGTTCGCAATGCCGCGATCGTACCAGGCAGCATCCACATCCGGGTGATCAGAGAGCAGCTGCGTGTACATGGCAAGGGCCTCAGAGTACTTTTTCTCCTGGTCAAGGACGCGCGCCTGCCGCAAAAGATCAGCGATATGGTTCCCCTCATTCTTGGCGGCAAGATCGGCAGCCGACAGTCGCTCGATTTCTGCAGCGCATTCTGTCGCCTTTTTTGTTTCTCCCTGGTGCTGGTAGACTTTCAGGAGCAGATTGAGAGTCGATATGCGCCACCCATTGACGTTCCTGCAAACATCCAGGTCCTTTTCAGCCAGTTCCCATTTTTCGAGTTCTAGCAAGCTCAGCGCTCGACCCTGATGGGCCTCGACAATCGAAGAATCCTCTTGAATGGCAAAGGTGTAGAACCTGATGCTCTCCTGGTATTCTTCCGTCTCCCTAAGGAACTCGGCAAAGCGCAGCTCCACCCGGGGGTCCGGGTGCTTGTTATGGTGATTCAGCTCGAACGCTCTCTGAAACTCAAGTTTAGCTTGCTGGCGGTCAGGGATCATGGCAACGGCCTGCGCCAGTCCTGAATGAGCCAAAGCGCTGCCAGGTTGACTTACAACCGCCTGGCGAAAAGCCTCCACGGCCTTCGGATCGCCATTTTGCAGGTAGAAATCCCCCAGCGTACTCCATACCGCGGGATTGTCCGGAGCATAGCGCGTGCACCGGAGAAGCAACTCCTCAGCTTGCCAGGGATCGGAGAGTTTTTCCGATAGTTGCGCATAGAACGTGAGAGCGGGAACGGAGTGCGGATGCAGTGCCAAGAGACGCGAAATCACCTGGTTTGCGTCGGAAGGAAGATGTAGCTCGAGAAGAATTTTGGCATGGAGGACTGCGGCATCAACTGAAGCGGGATAGCGCCGGCGGTACGCCAGGATTTCACTCTCCGCCAAGGACCATTGGCGCTGCTCGGCAAGGCAGGTGGCTCGGCGCAACTGGTTCTCGGCGGATCCCGGGAATTCCCGAGTGCAGTCGGCAGCCCGTTGATCTGCCAAAACGGACCAGGGGAGGAGGAACGCGAACCACAGGACGGATTGAAGTGAAATGCGATGTTTCATAGAAAGGGTCAAGGTAGCGCGAGATGTGAGAACGTTCTATAAAAATATGAGAAGGGTGCAGCCAGGCTTGGGCACGGGCCCGAGCGCGCCTAGGTTCGGGCCGTTTTGTAAGAATTGTGCGCGCAATTCTCACAGATTCAGCAATTCTGAAGACTTATAGTGTTGCTTGGCTCACGATGCGGGAGGCAGTGTATGCGCAGCCTGGAGATTGTGCGCTGTTCAGAAATAAACAAGCGGCTGTTTTGGGGAGGTTCCCTTGAGTATCCACTTCACCAGAGATCGACTAGCTCTATTGATAGTGTTGCCCTTGCTGCTTGTCCCCTTTCGATCTACTGCGCAGAATGTCGAAGCTCAACAACCACTCTATTTGAACCCGGATGCCCCGCGAGAGAAGAGAATAGACGATCTGGTCTCCCGCATGACGGTTGATGAGAAGGTTTCTCAGGTGGTGGACGAGACCGTGGGTATTCCGCGGCTGAAAGTTCCAGCCTATCTTTGGGCAAATGAAGCGCTTCACGGGGTGGCCAAAGGCGTTGCCACGGTTTTCCCCGAACCCATCGGTTTGGCAGCGACCTTTGATGCGTCCCTGGTTTTTGAAATGGGGGAAGCGATCGGGACGGAAGCAAGAGCGAAATACCACGAAGCGATCCGGCAAGGAGAATCCAGCCACATTGGCCTTAACTTCTGGGCTCCCAACCTCAATATTTTCCGGGACCCCCGATGGGGCCGCGGCCAGGAAACCTACGGGGAAGATCCTTTTCTTACAGCGCAGATGGGAGTCGCGTTCGTACGAGGGATGCAGGGAGATAATGCAGACTATTTGAGGGTAATTGCCACTCCCAAACACTATGCCGTCCATAGCGGTCCTGAACCAACGCGTCACAGCATGGATGTAACGGTCTCCAAACACGACGAAGAAGACACCTACCTCCCGGCATTTCGCGCAGCCATCGTCGACGGGAAAGCGGGATCCGTCATGTGCGCCTACAACCGCATCAATGGCGATCCTGCCTGCGCAAGCCCGTTTTTGCTGGAAGACCAACTTCGTGGCAAGTGGGGTTTTCGGGGTTATGTCGTGTCCGATTGCGATTCAGTGGCGGATATGCAGCACGGACACCACTTCTCAAAAACGCTGGAGGAGGCAGCCGCTCTTTCGATGCAGCGGGGAACGGATCTGGATTGCGGTATCCCAGGAAATGACTATGCAAAATACGCGGACGCGGTCAAACAGGGGCTGCTCAAGGAACAGACACTGAACCGTGCGGTGAGACGCCTTATGAAGGCACGATTCGATTTAGGCATGTTTGATCCACCCGAGAGAGTCCCTTATGCGGCAATTCCCTTCACCGAAAATGACAGTCCGGCGCACCGGAAACTTGCACTCCGAGCGGCGGAAGAATCGATGGTCTTGCTGAAGAATGATGGCATCCTTCCAATGCAGCAGAGATTTAGGCGAATCGCGGTGGTTGGCCCGCTGGCAGACCAGGTCAGAGTCCTTGAAGGAAATTACAACGGAATGCCTTCGCGGGCGACAACCGTTCTGGAGGGGATTCAGAAGGAATTCCCTAGCAGCGAGGTGACCTTCGCGCCGGGAACATGGTTCTTGCGTAGCGCGGAGGCCATACCGGCAAAGGCGCTGACAAGGGCGGACCAATCGCCAGGATTGCAGGCGGAGTATTTCGAGGGTCGCGAACTTGCCGGGGCTCCTGTGGTCAAGCGCGTGGATGAACAGATAGACTTCGACTTCACGGGAGCAAACCTGATTCCGGAACTTGGAAAAACAAACTTTTCTGCGCGGTGGATGGGATTTTTGACCGCGGAAGAGTCGGGAACTTATCAGATCGGCACACTTGCCGATGATGGCTACCGGTTGTGGCTGGATGGGCAAATGATCATGGAAGATTGGACGACGCACGGACCGTGGCTCAACTTGAAACCGGTGACCCTCGAAAAGGGCCACCGCTATGAAATTAAAATGGAATATTTTCAGGGTGAGGGCGGCGCGATTGCCAAGCTGGTGTGGACCCTGCCGGGCTATGATCCCCTGGCAACAGCCGTGGCCGCCGCGAAGAATTCTGAATTGGTGATCGCGGTCGTAGGAATTACTTCGGACCTCGAGGGCGAAGAAATGCATGTAAACCAAGAGGGATTCAAGGACGGGGATCGGACCAGTCTTGACTTGCCGGGGGAGGAACAGGTTCTGCTCAAGGCCCTTCACGCTACCGGGAAACCGCTGGTGGTCGTACTGCTGAATGGAAGCGCCCTAGGAGTGGGTTGGGCCGACAACCATGCCAACGCGATTCTGGAAGGCTGGTATCCGGGAGAAGAGGGCGGAACAGCAATTGCGGAGACCTTGAGCGGAAAGAACAATCCTGGCGGCCGCCTACCCATCACCTTCTACACCGGAGTCGAACAGTTGCCAGCCTTCGACGATTACTCGATGGTAGGGCGCACTTACCGGTATTTTGAAGGCACTCCGCTCTATCCCTTCGGTTACGGATTGAGCTATTCCAAGTTTAGCTACCGTCATGTGCGGACCCGCAGGAGCCATATCGCCGCTGGACAAACCCTGGAATTGGAAGCGGAGGTAAAGAACATTTCGAATCGTGAGGGGGACGAGGTAGTGCAAGTCTACCTGACTTTTTCAGGCCAGCCGGGGGCACCGAAACGGGCGCTTCGTGGCGTTACGCGCATACACTTGAAGGCCGGGCAAGCACAGCACGTCCAGTTCACACTTGACCCCAGAGACTTAAGTTATGTGAATTTGGCAGGAGATCGAGTGGTGGAGGCGGGCGAGTATACCGTCAGTATTGGGGGCGCACAGCCGGGAGAGAAGGCTCTGCGGGCGGATGCAAAATTTAATATTCAGGGCAGCTTGAAACTACCGGAATGAGAACAGCAGCATGACCTTTGAGGAAGGCCGGCGCAACTTGTCGCGAGCACTCGGGTGCGTGCTTGCCTTGGCTTCCCTGACGGTGAATCTGTACGGTGCGCCCTACAGCCGCACAATTCACCTGGATCTGCGTCAGGTTCCCTTCAGCCGGTACGGTTCCTACAGCGCCTTTTCTCATCTGCAGCAAGGCCCGTTAGGAGCGGGTCTGTATCTTCGCTCGGTCCATGGCGGGGTGCGCCAAGAAGTATTTAAGATCGATCTCATGCAGCACGGCCACACCGTGAATTTCCGGGAACTAGCTGACCCGTTGGTTCTACGGTTGGAGACGAACGAGGGAGATTACGCGGAGATCTGCATTGCGCAACCTTACCGGGTGCGACTGAGGGGACGAGGGGTAGCGATTCGCTTCTCGAAAATGCCCGACGCCGGCGGCTACGGTTTCGGGATAGCCCCAAATCAGTGGGAATTTAACGCCTCAAGCCAGGACATAAAGTTCATATTCTCGGCCTCGAAGGGCAAGCTGCGCGGGCAGGCTAACTGGAATGGAACAAATTCCGAGAAGACCGAGTTTGTGTTTGAGGGTTCGGACCCTTCCGGGGAATTTGGGGGCTCCCTTACTGAATTCAGAAATAGCTGGGTACCCCCGCGCGATGAACGATCTTTTGAAAACGATGTACTGCGACTCGAGAGGGAATATCAGGAGTGGTTAGACCGGATGCCGGCTGTTCCGGAGGAATTTCAATCTGCGGCCGATTTGGCGGCATATATCAATTGGTCAGCTTTCGTTATGCCGGAGGGTTATCTGAAGCGGCCCGCGATGTTGATGTCGAAGAACTGGATGAGCGCGGTGTGGAGCTGGGATCATTGTTTCAATGCAATGGTCTTGTTTGAGGGAAACCCGAAAGCAGCGTGGGACCAGTATATGCTTTTCTTCGACCAGCAGAATTCTCAAGGAGCACTCCCCGACCGGTTGACCGACCGCGAGCTCCTGTGGGCATTCAGCAAGCCGCCTGTGCATGGATGGACACTGGCCTGGATGATGGCTCACCGGAATTCCCTGACACTAAAGCAACTCGAAGAGATCTACGGCCCGCTTTCCCGTTGGACGGATTGGTATTTCCGATTCCGCGATGAAGATCATGATGGCTTGCCTGAATATCAGCACGGGAACGACTCGGGTTGGGATAACTCGTCTGTTTTCCGGAACGGACCTGCGGTGGAATCGCCGGATCTGGCCTCTTTCCTGATCATCCAGATGGAGGCACTCGCCACGGTTGCCGAACGATTGGGTCGCAAACAAGAGAGTGAGCAATGGAGGATGCGTGCCAGTGAATTGTTGACCAAACTTCTGGGTGCTTACTGGAAAAATGATCATTTCATCGCGCGCGAATTTCCCGGCCACCAGGAAATTACAGCCAACAGCCTGCAGTTGTATCTACCAGTTGTCTTGGGGAAACAACTCCCAGGGAGCATCCGGGAGCATTTGATTTCGGACTTGAAGAAGCCGGACCAGTTCTTAACCCAGCATGGCTTGGCGACCGAGAAACCTTCGAGCGAATTCTATGAAGCGGACGGATATTGGCGCGGGCCGATCTGGGCACCCTCGACCATGATCATCGTCTCGGGGTTGGAAGCTTCGGGCGAACAGGAGTTCGCCAAAGAACTGAAGTTGCGTTTCTGCCGCATGGCTGCAGAGCACGGTTTTGGGGAAAACTACGAGGCCATTTCAGGCGCCCGTTTGAGGGATCCGGACTACACCTGGTCCGCGAGTGTGTTTCTTATCTTTGCCCATGAACTCGGAGAAACCAAGAATCGACAAAAAACAGCGGGCAGTTCCCAGCCCTGAGTCTAGCGGAAGACTCAGGATGCCTTAATCGTCGCGTCGGTCTCCAGCATCGCATGGATCGCTTCCCGGAGGATCTCTGGCTCAAAGACCTTCCTCCAATCGGGGCGGATGACTTCTCTGGTTCCCCATGTGATGGCGATCTTGGCGGCGTCAGAAAAGGGCGACTTCTCTGCCCCAAACGCGATCGCCATTGCAATCCGGGCGTGCCCGGCCATAAACGCCCGGGCGGCATCCGCCGGCACTCCCTTCTCGATAGCCACATCGAGAGAAGCCTTCATGAGACAAGCCGCGCTGGCTACTATGATTTCCGACATGGCGGGCTCAAGCAGTGCAGCCTGTTCTGGGGTAACGCGATGGGCTGTTTTGACGGGCCCAAACATGGCTTTGCATAGTTCGATTCCCTGCTGAAAGCAAGACTCTGATCCCTGGACCAGAGACACAACGATGTCTTGGATCGCGGTGCCACCAAAATAGTCCTGGCGCGCTTCCGGGGTGGCTTGCTCGGTAAAAAACGGTGGATGGCAGGGATGTGTCAGCATGAAGGTCAAACCGCGGGGCTCAGGAAGGTCCTTCAAATAAGCCGCGGCAGCATCCAGCATGACCAGCGTGGCAGCCGGTTTCATGTGGGGTGTTAGCTGACGGGCGATCCGGCCGATGAGGGCATCGGGAACGGCTAGAACGACGAAATCAGCGACGGGAACTGCCGCATCCAGGGGAGTGGTGTGGAAGCCAGCACTCTCTAGGGCCTGCGCCTTCTGTGCGTCGCTCTCGCAGAGATGAACCAGGTACTGAGGCATGCTGGTCAGTTTTTCCGCGGCCCGGGCCCCCATTTTTCCTCCTGCGCCGATGATTGCCACTGTGTGAGTCATGAGTTGTAATCCTTTCTCGGGTACAACATTCAGTTCGGCAAATATTTCCGAAGATACTGAATACTTTGTGCCGCCCAGGAGTGCTCGAGCGCGATGGTAGCCTGCAGCTCCGGCTGTTCCGGAGGCCAAAGTTCCAGGATGGCATTCGGGTCCACTCCAGAGGCACGGAGCCGACCGAGAATCCATTCGAAATCCATCTGGCCCTCGCCGGCAGGTCGCCCCTCGACGACAAAACCCATGCGATGCCAGCGTCGCCGGACAACAAAATCCTTCACGTGAAAGCTGAAAACATAGGGAGCAAGAGCTTCAACGACCTGTCGTGTACCCTCGGGAATCGCCAAAGAGTTGGCTGTGTCCAGCGTGATACCTATCCACGGGCTATTCAGTGCTTTGATCAAACGTGCCAATTCGACGACCGGGATATTCCCATTTTCAATTGCCAGGCGGACCTTATTTTTTTCCAGAACCGGCAGCACAACTCGCAACTGCGCCTCAATTTCAGCGCTCGGCGGAACATGGCCGACCTCAAAATCAGGAACGGTACGCAGTAAGGTCGAAGAGAGACACCGCGCGAGTCCGATGTGTTTGCGAAGGTGGGAGGGATCGAGCCCGCGGGTTCCATATTCTAAGAGAATGTTGTCGGCCTCCGCTTGCCGTACGAGACGGGCCAGTTCGGATTCCCGAAGAAGATCCAGCGGTAGATTGGGGCCAAACTGCACAACGCCGACTCCCAATTCACGAGCCTGGGTCAGGAGCGCAAACGCGTCCATGCAATTCGCCGGTTCCGCCCCGGGGAACCCGATGGACCACATAAATGAGTACGTCCCGATACCCAATCTCATCCCAGTTTCACCGCCCGGAAGCATGCGTCAGCATTCGCCCAGAGTGTATTTGTCGTTTCGACAGCGCTCACGCAGAATCGATGGTCATAACCGCAAAAGGAAATAACGTAATCTCCATATTTTGAGGAATTCTCAAATTCTCGAATTTCGAAGAACCCCGAAACTGTTCTGGCATCTGCATGGCAAAAAGCGCGGTCTCTTCCTGCAGTTCCCTGCGCTGAATTCGATCGGAGAGTGGCGCACCCTGAATGCTTACAGATTGTCTCCGCGCACTGAGATTCGCGACCAGAACACGAGTTCGCCCCTCCTTTTGCAAAGTGAGACCTTCGATCTCGCGTGGTCTGGAGGAGACCGTGGGGATAACTTGGCCACCGGCAAACTCGCAGAAATCCGCAATGACATGGAATAAGGGGAAGACAGAACCAGGAATCGAGGCGAACTGCTCCGGGAGAGGAGAGCCCGCTTCCGATTCCATGACACCTCTCCAACCTTGAGTTTGATAATAGGTTACGCTCTCCGCGCCGGCGTCCGAGACGCTCTTGATGCTTCCGACAGTCCAGGCAGCGCCGAACAGAGTCATCTGCCGGACATCCACAGTGTGGGGAAGCCGATCGGACGACTTGGAGCAAGCGCGTTCGTGCGAAAGATAGCGGGACTTGAGCGTAATCGGGCTGACGGACACCGGAAGGCCTTTGGCGAGCCTTCTTGCTGCTCTGACCGTTTCGCGTTGCATCGGAAGACTCTCGATCAGCGTTTCGTGGTCGTGAGCATGCGTCTGCGGATTCACGGAATACGTCACGGAATCAAACGCGCCGGCGGGAGGTGGAAAGCGGTTGAGTTCGGCAAAGTTTTCATCAGAGCCACCGGTGAATTTCGCAGCCGGCGAACAATCAGCCAACCATTTCCGGGCTAGGCGAATGTCTGTTTCCCCGGTCGTGTGAAACGGACCTCCAAAGACCAGCCAACGCACGACCCTGGGTTGGAGTTCCCCCAGCACGTTTCGCAGGGCGCGCAGATCGGTCTCAGGATTATCGGAAAGGAAGAGTGCGATCTCGAGCGCCGCGTCGATCTGATTTGCTTCCTCAACTGCGCAACGGAGCCGGGCAAAACCTGCCGGAGCAAAAGAATGGACATCCACACGAAGATGCGACACCAGCAGGGACCGCAGTCGCTTCAATCCAATAGGGGAGAGTGGAACGTCCGGGTTAGAACAACATAAACCGATCAAAGGAGCAGGGTGCGTCGGTCCCCCAATCGACAAGCGATGATTCAACGAAGCAGGCGTGGCTTCGATCGCGGCCAAGGGGCGGTCCATGTCAACGCTTACGGTAATGGCTTGAGAAATCGCGGTACCCTGGAGAATTTCAATGGGGTGAGCCGAATCCAACGGAGTAGAGTACGTCTTGAACGACGGGTCGGTCCAGTTCCTCTGATCCTCGGTTTCGAAAATGTCGCCTGCACAGTGAACTTTCACACTCACCCCGGGCGCAGCTTTACAGGTGATGGCCCGGACATTCAAGAACGGCTGATGCGGCGCAATTTCTTCAGGGAAAACGGCCTGTTGCAGTGTTCCATCAGTCTTTTCTATGGTGCATGACTGACCGGCGAATTCCAGCGCTGGATGTAGAACGCAAAAACCAATTCTATTTTTCAGGAAGGATGTATGCGCCAATCCATCCATAGTGAAATGGATTCTTCCGTTCGGTCGTCCTTGGATGCATCCGCGCCAGGAGAAATCGATTGGGCCGTCCCTGTGCCTGTTCTCAAAAAGCAGTTGAAAAGAAGACTCTGATATTTCCTGATCCAGGACTGTTGTAACAGCCGGGACAGACAACCAGTCTGCGGAACGAACGGCTACGTAAATCCTGTTAACAATTTCACGATCACCAAGGGTGATGTGTCGAAGCTCGCCGTCCTGAAAACAGAGGGAAAGCGGGCCGGCGCGAAGCAAGACTGGTTCCGGGAGCGGCACTTCTGTGCCGATCAAGAGCATATTCCGTGAGAGACTCACGAAATCCTCCTGCGAGAAACTCGAGGACTTTTGCAACCGGCGTTCTTCTCAATTGGCTTGCCTACAAATCGAGAGACAGTGAAATCCGGCATGGCCTAGCTTTCAAGAGCGACGACCTCATTCTTTGCAGCAGATTCATAAGCCGCGAAGACGAGCTTCGCGGTCTTGAGATTATCTTCCCCGGTGGTTTCAGCAGAGCCACCGCGAAGTCCCTGGAGAATGTTTTCCTGGCAACGAACGATGCTAGAGTGCACTACCTCATAGCGGGGATCCGCCCACGAATAGCAAGGCGGCGCGTAGCGAACCGCTTCTGTGCCCGCGGAGGTAGTAACGTGAACAAAATAATCAGAAGAAATTTCCGCGGAGCCTTTTTCGCCTTCAACAAAGACCAAGGTCTGAGGAAAGCATTCGCGCTCCAGGAAGTTTTCGGCATAGGCCAGATTTACAGTGACGGTTGTCCGGGAGTTCATTTTCAGAATAACGGTCGCAACGTCCTCTCCCTGGATGTCCCGGTGAACCTGGTGCGTCAGACAATAAATTGAGTCCGCCTCGCCGAACAAAAAGCGCGCAACGTCCAGAAGATGACTCCCAAGATCCGTCAAAATGAACTGATCGAGGGACTTGAGAAATGGTTGGTTGCGAAATACGGGAAAACCGGAAATCATATCCAGCCGCGCTCGAAAGGCAACTCCGATCACACCGCTGTCGAGGATACGCTTCAGTTCCCGGAGGGGAGTTTGCCAGCGCCAATTCTCATTCACGAAGAATGGAACCGACGCGCGCCGGCAGATTTCCACCATCTCCTTGGCCGTTGCATAGCTATTGGCCATGGGCTTCTGACAAATAATCGGGATCTTAAGTTCGGCAGCCATTTTCACAAAGGTGCTGTGCGTTCCGACGTCAGTGACGATGTCAACAAAGTCCACTTTTTCCTTCAGAAGCATCTGGTCAGGAGCGGCGTAAACCCTGGAGATGCCGAAATCATGTGCAAGCAGGTCGGCCTTTGAGGTCGTCCGATTGGAGATCGCGACGCATTCAACGGCCGGAATTTCGGACCAACCCGCAAGCTGGTAGCGAGCCCAAAAGCCAGCCCCAATCATTGCAAACCGAATCCTGTCCATCTCCATGGCACCACCTATCTGAGTCCAATTGCAGGCAAGCGGGATTATTCACCGGCCCCCTTGGCTGTGCAAGCTGGCGGAGAGGGACAAAATCAACGGAATCGACCTCAGTGAAAAAATATACGTCGCGGCCCGCAAATTCTATAAGGTTTTGGGGTTGTTTCTGAGAAAAGAATCAGCATTGACTCGGATGCAAAAATCATCCGGACTTCTCGAATTGATCTCTCGCTAGAAACGGCACGGCAACACCCGGGGGAACCGGTCCCCGCAAACTCTATTCCTGCGACAAATTCAGTTGTGGGACTCGTGTCTCCCGGCAACAGCCCGCTGACGGTATTGTCGCGGCGTCATTTTGGTGAGGCGCCTGAAGATCAGGCCGAAATAGCTTTGGTCGCAAAACCCAACTTCCAGACCAACTTCGGAGATCGGTATGTCGGGCTTGGCAAGCAACTGCTGCGCTTTCTCTATGCGGAAGTGATTGAGGTAAGGTACGAACGACTGCCCGGTAAGGTGTTTGAAAGCACGACGAAAATGCGACGGACTCATGCTGAGAGTATCCGCGGCGTCACCAGGAGAGATGGGTTCCGAATAATTGTGATTGAGGAACTCAAATACCGGTTTGAAACGATCGAGTTCCCGGTGCCGCCGGTCGGAGCGCGCAGACGGCTCCTCGGTAAGAGCACAGTGGTTCAAGATGTGTACCAGAATCATCTTCACATAGGTCTTTACCGCGAGACGTGCTCGGTCCGTGGTTGCCGGCAATTCTTTCCGAATGCGACGAATAAGGTCGAGCACCTCTATGGGAATGGCTGTGTTTCGAGGTACGACGTGAGCAAAGTCCGAATCCCGGACAAAAAAGGGTACCAGATACTCCGATTCATCCTTGCAGGCGGCTTTCGAGCGCAACAGTCCCGGATGGAAGAACAACGATTCGGCGGTCACTTGTTTGCTCGAGTGCTCCGTCACCCGGTGATACTTGGGATGGAGCATGACGAAAAGATCACCACGTTGTTCACGAACGCAATTGTCTTGCACCTGCCAGACCAACTCCCCGGAATTCAAGTAGACAATCTCAACATAATCGTGCCGATTCATTCGAAACGGATGGCGGCCACTCAAGTTGTGCTTGATCGCGTCTATCGGGAACTGCGGTTCGAAAGGCCAGACATGGACGCCTTCGGCACTCACCTGGGAGTCCGAAACTAAGAAATGGCCGTTTGCTGGTGCCCTGTTTTTGGAAGCCATATCCCCTGAATTTCCCAACTTGAAAATGGTCGGATTGTCACAAAACTCCGGACCGCGTCCGCATGCATTTCAAGCTGTCTTCACGCGCTTTTGTGCACTTATTCGGGGTGACTCTTTTGTCAGAAACTTACTGCTCATTGTTACAGATTTTTAGAATGGGACAAAGCAAAATTTCGATTGTTGGAACGTTTTTTTTCGCGCCGCCGATTGCCTAGGCGAGGCTGTTGTCGAAGTGTGCGCCACTTTGGTGTACTGTGCATTGGGAAATTTAACTGCCCTCTATTCGCGCAAGGAGCGTTCAGGCAGCAGGCAGCCGCGCTTTTCAGGAGAGCCCTTGCTCTCTCTCCTCCGTCGCTTCCTGGTCTGTGCCTGCCTTTCTATGTTTCCTCAACCCCAAGTCTCAGCCGCTCCCCTTTCTCAGCAAATTCCGGAATGGACTGTCTTCGAACGAGAATTCCAAAGCTCAAAACCGCACAAGGACCCTCTCCTTGAACTGTCCATGGAAGTTGTGTTCCGATCCCCATCCGGCAAAGAAAGGGTGATCGCCGGATTCTGGGACGGGAGCAATTCCTGGAGAGTGAGATTCTCACCGGACGAGCTCGGCGAGTGGTCTTACCAGGTTCGCTCTTCAGAATCGAGCGACAGAGCCTGGGACGGCGTCCAGGGCACATTCCAGTGCGTGCCCTACCATGGCAGCAATGGACTTTATGTCCATGGCGCCGTCGGATTGGCGCCCGACAAGCGGTATCTCGAACAAGCCGATGGCACGCCGTTCTTCTGGCTTTCCGACACTGCCTGGAACGGTCCGCTCAAAGCAGACGAGAGGAGTTGGGCAATTTACCTCGAGGACCGCCGGCGCAAGGAGTTCACTGCGGTGCAATTCGTGACCACCCAGTGGATTGCGGCAGCCAGTGACGCCGAGGGCAGGCGAGCTTACTCGACCGAGGGTGGATTCCATGTTGATCCCGAGTTCTTCCAGAGAATGGACCAACGGATTCAGGCCATCAACCTGAACGGAATGGTCGCTGCGCCCGTCTTGATCTGGGACGTGAACCCAGGCAGCCAGCTGGCCTCTCTGAATCCCGGGACTGGGCTTTCCGACGAACAGATCGTAACCTTGGTCAAATACCAGATCGCCCGTTTCGGCGCCTACCAGGTCGCTTGGATCCTTGCCGCGGATGGCGAGTACGGCGGGGATCAGACGGTTCGTTGGCTCAAGATCGGCCGGAGAGCTTTTGGGGACAGTCCGCTCCGGGTGGTTACGCTCCACCCGAGGGGGCAGCAGTGGATTCCCATGGAATTCGAGGATGAACCCTGGTTCGGTTTTGTGAGTTACCAGAGCGGTCATGGGGATGCGTCAAGCGATTTCAACTGGCTCACGAGTGGTCCAGCCAGCAAGACTTGGGACAGTCCGAAGGTTCACCCGATTATCAATCTGGAATTGAATTACGAAGGGCATTTGAGCTACCAGGGCCGCAAGCCGTTTGATGCCCACGCCGTGCGCCGGGCCGCTTACTGGAGCTTGCTGGTCACTCCTGTAGCAGGCATTGCCTATGGCGCGCATGGGATCTGGAGCTGGGAAGTGAGTCCGGCAGTGCCAATGAATCACGAGGTCACTGGGGTCGCGCCGCCATGGTCTGAAGCGCTGCACCTTCCCGGGAGCACCGATATGAAATACCTGAGAGATTTTTTCGACACCCTGCACTGGTGGACGTTGCGTCCCGCCCCCGGACTTCTCCTAGAGCAACCGGGTGCAAAGGACGCCGCTCAGTTCGTGGCCGCAGCGAAGTCGGAAAAGGAAGGATGGGCCGTACTGTACTTTCCAGTAGGCCAGAAAGTCCGCTTGGACGTGAACAGTATAGTGAAACCCGCTGTTGTTCGTTGGTTCAACCCGAGCACCGGACAGTGGCACGGCCAAGGGCTGCCATTCAGCGATTCAGGGGAGTTGCAGGCACCGGATGGCGGCGACTGGGTCGCATGGATTGGCGCTGCACCTGCCCAATAACCGACCACTGCGGGTGCATTTGAGGAGCAACCCCTGCGTTAGAAAGAAAGGATCATGACAAAAATCAACGTGGCAATCGTTGGACTTGGCTTTGGGAAAGAATTCATCCCGATCTATCAGCATCATCCGCACACAAATATGTATGCCATTTGTCAGCGCAATTCGGTGGCTCTGGAGCAAGTGGGGAGACTCTACGGGGTGGAAACGCGATACACAGATTTTGCCAAGCTGCTTCAGGATCCGGCAGTGGATGCCGTGCACATCAACTCCCCCATCCACCTGCACGCAGCGCAGAGCATTGCGGCTCTCAGCGCAGGCAAACACGTAGCCTGCACCGTGCCAGCAGCTACAACGGTCGAGGAGTGCCGGGAGATCGTAAAGGCCGCCAAAGAATCTGGCAAGAATTACATGATGATGGAGACCGCAGTCTACACGCGTGAATTCCTATTGGTGCGCGAAATGAAGAACAGCGGAAGGCTGGGCCGGGTGCAATTCATGCGCGGTTGCCATCAGCAGGAGATGGCCGGCTGGCCGGGGTACTGGGAAGGGCTGCCACCCATGCATTACGCTACGCATGCGGTTAGCCCCTGCCTGGCTCTGGTGAAGGGCGAGGCGGACTATGTGTCCTGCTTCGGTTCCGGACAGATTGCGGAAAATCTGGCATCTAAGTACGGATCACCTTTTGCCGTGGAGAGCGCTCTCTTCAAGGTGCGCGGGCAGAATCTATCGTTCGAGGTGACGCGTTCCTTGTTCGAGACCGCCCGGCAGTATATTGAAAGTTTTGACGTCTATGGGGACAAACAAACATATGAATGGGCGCGCATCGAGCATGAACAGCCTATCGTTCACACCGGGGAACATCCGGAACGGGTGCCGGTGCCAGACTTTGCCCATTTGCTGCCCCAACCCATCCAGAGGTTCACGACAAAGGGAGTCTATGATAGGGAAAACGCTCACCTGTCGTTCACCCAGGGCGGCGGCCACGGCGGTTCGCATCCGCATTTGGTTCATGAATTTGTGAGCAGTATCGTCGAAAAGCGCCCTTCCTTTCCGGATGTGTATCAGTCGACGAACTGGACATGCGCGGGCATCTGCGCCCATCAGTCGGCCATGCACGGCGGAGAGATCGTCAAGCTTCCTGTTTTTGCCTGAGTTCCACGGAAGGAATTCTCTTTTGAACCAGGGCAGTGTGAAACACAAGTGAATGACATAGCCGCCAGACCGGATCATGGCCAGTTGCTGATCACCAGCGTACGCACGGGAAAGACCGAAGTCCTCCTGGTCGATACCCACTGGGGTGACCTGCGGAATCTCACCCGTACGGCGGTTGGGGAAAACCGGTATCCCATGTGGTCCCCCGACGGATCACGCATCGTTTTTACCTCGGATCGCGCAGCGAAAGAGACATACGACCTCTATGTTATGGACGCCGACGGGGCAAACGTGCGGCGGTTGACGACTGTCGAGGATGCCGGCATCTGCTACTTTCCTTCCTGGAGCGGTCCCCACATTTATTTTGGTTATGCTCCACCAAAGGAAGGCGCGGCGGTCATCTGCCGCATCAACGAGGATGGCTCCGGGCAGGTCATCGTTGGGCCGGGGCGCGATCCTTGGATTTCGCCCGACGGCCGGACCCTGGCCTATACGAAACTCGTGAAGAAGGGCTATTGCCTTTACTGGATGAACGCGGATGGAACGAATTCCGAGCGTCTGACGGAGCATGAGAATGAAATTGGTGCGGTGGCACCGTTTTGGTCGCCGGATGGCAATCAAATTCTCTATAGCGATGAAGTGGACGGAAAACTCGAGATTTTTGCCTTCGATGCGGCTAGAAAATCTCCGAAGCAATTGACCCGCCTGGGGCAATTCGCTGCGTCGGCGGCATGGTCGCCCGACATGCGCAGGATCAGCTTCCGCGTCACAGACTATGACTACTGGAGATTCCCGAACGCCAAGGAATATGTTTATAGAGAGAAGAGGGGGGACAAGCGTCCCGTATGGGTCATGAATCCGGACGGTAGCGACCCGCACATTCTGGAACTCTTGCACTATCAATGCTCGATGGATGGAAGCCGGGCAGTCTGGAAACCACACCCATGAAAATCGCTGCGAATGCACTGATCTGGACGACAGAATTCGATGCACGAAGTTATTCGCTGCTGCCCCGCCTGCGCGAACAAGGTTTTGACGGGTTCGAAGTCGCTGTTTTCGATCCAGCCAGGGTCAACGCCAGGGCGGTCCGCCGTGAGCTCGAGAAATGCGGCCTGGCGTGTACTGTATGCGCGATTTTGCCCCAGGGCCTCAGCCCGATCAGCCCGGATCGGGCCATCCGCAAGAAAACAGAGCAGCATCTGCTGGAATGCATTTCGGTCTGCGCAGAGCTGGGGAGCAAACTGATGGGCGGACCGATTTATGCACCAATCGGCTACCTGCCCGGGCGTCGCCGGAGTGCGGAGGAATGGAAATGGGTAGTGGAGATTTTCTCGGCGTTGCGTGAGAGTTTGGACGCCCAGCAGATCGATCTGGCGATTGAACCCTTGAATCGCTTCGAGACTTTCTTCCTGAATACCGCCGATGATGCAGTAAGACTCTGCGAAGAGATTGCTCACTCCCGGATCGGCGTGCTGCTGGATACTTTTCACACCAACATTGAGGAGAAAGACGTGGCAGGGGCTTTCCGGCGTGTCGGAAAGCACCTCAAACACGTGCATGCCTGCGAAAACGATCGCGGAATCCCGGGAACGGGTCACGTGGATTTCCGAGGAATCTCTGAGGCGCTTCGAGAATTGAAATACGACGGGTGGATCACCATCGAGAGCTTCGGCTACACCCACAAAGAACTGGCCGCCGCGGCGGCGATTTGGCGGGACCTGGCGCCTTCTCCTGAAGCCATCGCGTTTGAGGGCCTGAAGTTCGTTCGCCAGGTGACCGCCCAAGGGGCTGCAACGGTCTGAGCGATGCCACCTCACCTGTCAACAGCACCCAGGCGATTCTCCCGCACCCGCTCAGTAAGGATCGTTCTATTCCTGTGGGTAATGGCAGGCACTCCGCAGGCCGTACCGCATCCGCTCGCTGATCATGGTTTTCCCCGCGATTCCCGCGGGGTGACCCTGCAAATCTCGAACCACACGCTGCGCGTCGAAATTTGCAGCCAGAATATTGTTCACATCGTATTCACAAATTCGGGGCAAGAACCACGGCAGCTTGTGCCGATTGTGAAGCAATCTTGGCCAATCGTTCCCTTCACCGTCAAGGCAGATGCCCAGAAAATCGTGATCGACACGGGGACGCTGCAGATCGTGGTCACCCGACGGACGGGTAGGGTCCGATTCCTGGACAGGAAAGGGATTCCTGTTCTGCAGGAGCCCGATCTGAATGGCAAGAGCCTGACACCGGTAAGGCTGTTTGACGAGGCAACCTGGGAACCCGAGCAGATGTTTCTTTCTCCGCCGGACGAGGCATTTTACGGGCTTGGACAGCGTCAGGAAGGAATCATGAATTGGCGCGGTATTCCCGTGCAACTGCAGCAGATCGACACGCAGATCGCCGTCCCGGTTGTGCTCTCCAGCAAAGGTTACGGGATTTTTTGGAATAATCCCTCGGTCACGAACTTCAATCCTGCGCGGGAGAGGTACAAAATTGACCAAGAAACAGGAAATGCGAAGTTCACAAGCGGATTGGCTGGCGTTTATGGATTCATGACCGTTGGGGGCACCAGCCGCGAGGAAACCTCACTGAAGGTGAATGACGTGACGGTTATGAACCTGAAGAACTATTGGGTTCCCTATTCCGGGAGCGGCAAGCTCAGTCTCGATGCGCATACCGAGTACACCCTGCATATGACCGGCGGGGGCAAGGATGCGGCCGTCGTCGTGAGGCCGCCGGCAGACACCATGGGGTTCCGGTCGGAGGCAGGCAACGCGATCGACTATTACTTCTTCTACGGACCGGATTTGAACGACGTGATTGCGGAATACCGCGAGGCCACCGGCACCGCTCCTCTTTTCCCGAGATGGGCGTACGGCTTCTGGCAGTGCCGGGAGCGATATTCCACACAAGCCCAATTGCTCGATGCTGGAGCGGGTTTCCGCGAGCGGCACCTGCCGATCGATGTCATCGTCCAGGATTGGCAGTATTGGGGCAAATACAGCTGGAACGCCATGCGATTTGACGAGGCCAACTATCCCGATCCTGGCGCCATGGTCCGGCAATTGCATGCCGAGGACATCCATTTTGTGATTTCCGTCTGGTCGAAGTTCGCGGCAGAGACAGAAATCTACAAGAAGATGAGGGGAGGGTCCCTGTTGGTCCCAGGGACGGAGTGGTTTGATGCGTTCAATCCGAGGGCGAGGGAACTGTACTGGGAAAGCATAAATGTCGGCCTCGGAAGATCTGGAGTCGATGGGTGGTGGCTCGACGCGACGGAGCCGGAAGACGACATTCTAAATGGCCGACAGACATTCCTGGGACTGGGCAACTTCGTCCGGAATGCCTATCCGTTCTTTGTGACCCAGGCGGTCTACCAGGGGCAGCGGCGATCGGAACCGGACAAACGGGTGGCCATCCTGACACGGGCTGCATACGCCGGACAACAAAGGAATGCGGCAACCTCCTGGTCCGGAGATATCAGTGGCAATTGGACCGACTTTCGTCGGCAGATTCCTGCCGGGTTGAACTTTACGATGACCGGGATTCCCTACTGGACCACGGATACGGGCGGCTTTGTTCGCCCCAAAGACCAGTACACTTCGCCCGCATACCATGAACTCCTCGCGCGGTGGATCGAATACAGTGCGTTTTGCCCGCTTTTTCGCATGCATGGAGATCAGACGGAAACGGAAATCTGGAAGTTCGGTAAGCAGGTGGAAGATATTTTCCGGAAATATGACAGGTTGCGTTACCGCATGCTTCCCTACATTTACTCTACCGCGTGGAAAGTGACAAACGATGGCTATACGCCAATGCGGGGATTGCCGCTGGATTTCCGGAACGATCCAAACACTTTCGATATCCCTGACCAGTTTATGTTTGGAGCTTCCATGCTGGTCAATCCGGTGACGGAAGCTGGGGCCACAAATCGGACTCTTTATTTACCCCAAGGCCAGGATTGGTGGGACTTTTGGACCGGCGAGACCAGCCGTGGCGGAACTCGCGTGGACAGTGATGCACCACTCGACAAGATTCCTCTCTACGTGCGGGCCGGCTCCATCTTGCCCCTCGGTCCTGCAAACGAATCCACAGTCCAGAATGCAGACCCAATGGAATTGCGAATCTACCCCGGAAGGAACGCGGATTTTGTGTTGTACGAGGATGACGGCGAGACCTACGGATACGAGAGGGGTGACTATTCTACAATTCCAATCCATTGGGACGACTCCTCTTCTACGCTCACGATTGGGCCCCGGGCGGGTGACTTCCCCGGAATGCCGAAACAGCGGGTATTGCGTCTGGTCTGGGTAAGCAACGGACATGGGGTAGGGCCGGACATGGAAGCCCATTTTGACCAGGAGGTTCACTTTGACGGCTCCCTTACAGAAATATCGAAGCCGCGCTAGATCCTACGATGGCTGGCCGTCTCCCAGGGCAGGGCGGGAAGGCGCATGGGCAAGGCCAAAAATAGCCTCAAAATAAGGCGAACAATCAAAAAAGAGAATTGACGAATTCAAATCTTCTATGCTACTTAATCGATTGTTACCATTCACGACACGGGGATTTGGCAGCGGAATGCCTGTCGTATCTGCTCTGAACGAAAAACGACTCGACCGCAACTTTCACTGGGAGAACGTCCACTCCGTAGTGGACCCGCAGATTCGTGAAGACGGGGCACACGTCTGGCCTTTCGATCCTTCCTTCCCGCTGGACGTTCGTCACTTTGTTTTCCAGAAATCTCGCAGTGCCCGGCTGACCCGGCATGATTACTTCGAGCTCCTGTACGTCTACTCGGGCGAAGCCCACTACCAAGTACATGAGCATCATTTTCTGGCAAAGCGGAACGACCTGATTGTCATCAATGGCACGAGTTTCCACCGGCTGAACAAAGTACTCCGGGGGCCATTCAAAATCGTGGTCTTGTATTTTCTGCCAACTGTGCTCCGTTCCGGTGAGGCCGGCGGCGAGGACATTGAGTATCTGATGCCGTTCCTTTTACAAGACGAGCAATTCCCCAACCTCATACCGAGCAAAGCCGGATTCCAAGGAGAAATTCTGGATTTGATCGCAAAAATTCAGGGAGTGCTTCCCGCCACCAGCGAGCGGGCGCGCCTGGCCGCGCGCACCTATCTGCAGATGATTCTTGTTTCCCTGATCAATTACTACAAGAAAGATAAATACCTGGAGGAAGCGTTCGAGAAGCGGGAGAAGGCGCTTCAGCGGATGCGGCCCCTGTTCAACTTCGTTGAATCCCATTATCCGGAGCCGATCGCTCTTGCCCAAGCGACCTCTATTGTCGGAATGAGCAAAGCGCACTTCATGAGGTCATTCAAGAAAGTTACCGGGCAGTCGTTCGATACCTATCTGAATCACTTTCGGATTCACAAGGCACAGGAGCTCTTGGCAGCGTCCGATAAGCCCATCTTCACGGTCAGCCGCGAAGTGGGCTTTTGCGATCAGAGCTATTTTGGCCTGGTCTTTCGCCGCCTCGTTCATGTCACACCCCGGGAGTACCGGAGAAAGCTCTTCCTCAGCTGAGAACTGGACGTTCATCTTCAAGGAGCAGCCGGTGTCGCTATCGACCGTCCGGCAGATCGATGAGTTTTCTTGCATGACTATTTCCAAGTGGTTGGGAGCCGGCGTGCTGGCGATGGCCGGGTTCACTCTGGCTGGATTCGCAAACTCTCCTCAGAAGGAAGCGCGCGCCGCCAGCACCAAGGGGCAACTGCCTTGGTTTACGAACATCGCTCGAAGATCTAACTTTTCTTACATCACGAACAATGGATTCACCGGAAGAAAGTACTTCCCCCAGCCCATGTGCGGGGGTATAGCAGCTATTGATTTTGACAATGATGGTCTGATGGACTTGTTTTTTACGAACGGGTCGAAATTGCCGGAACTGAAGAAAACGGATGCCTCCTATTACAACTGCCTGCTGAAAAATCGAGGGGATGGAACTTTCGAAGATGTCACGGCCAAAGCAGGATTGTCTGGCGAGACGCTCGGATACAGTTTCGGCGTTGCCGCAGGGGACTATGACAATGACGGAAATGAGGACCTGTTCATCTGCAGTGCCGGCATAAATACGCTCTATCACAATAATGGGGATGGGACTTTTTCCAATGTTACTGCGGGTTCGGGGTTGGACCAGAAGCCCGAGAATCTATTGAGCGTCGGAGCCGCCTGGTTTGACTACGACAATGACGGGTTGCTTGACTTGGTCGTCTCAAACTACACCATATGGAGCCCAGCAACCGATAAACGCTGCAGAGCGGGAACTGATCAAGACACTTATTGCAGTCCCACAATCTACACGAGTGTGCCAACGAGGTTGTATCACAACCTTGGAGGCGGCCATTTCAAGGATGTGACCGAGAGCGCGGGGCTCGGAGGTGCATTAGGCAAAGGCATGGGAATCTCGATTGCCGACTATAACGGCGATGGGTTGATGGATATTTTTGTGGCAAACGACACAGAGAGAAATCACCTGTTCATAAACCAGGGAAATGGCACTTTCAAGGAGCAGGGTGTGCTTTTTGGGGTTGCCTATAATGAACTTGGGGCGATCGTCTCCGGCATGGGAAGCGATGCCAAGGACTACGACAATGATGGCTGGGTCGACATCGCCTACAACGACCTGATGACCCAGACATTCGGAATCTTTCGCAATGAAGGCGGCGCATCGTTTGAATATGCCTCGCACGACACTCACATCGAGAACCTGAGCCGCTCTTTTTCTGGATGGAGTATGGGGTTTGTCGATTTCGACAACGATGGGTGGAAGGATTTCTACTCTGCGAATGGTGACGTAGACAGCATCCATGAGAATGCAAAGCAGCATGACACCATGTTCAAGAACGTTAACGGGAAAACGTTCATGGATGTCAGCGAGCAGATGGGCCCCGATTTCCTGCCGCTCGGCTACCACCGCGGCTCAGCTTTCGTCGATTTGAACAACGACGGCTCTATGGATCTGGTGGTGACCGCGCTCGGGGAAAAGCCACGCATACTCATAAACAACGCTCTCAGTCAGAATCACTGGCTGCTTGTGCAACTGCGCGGCCATGCGAGCAACCGTGATGGAATCGGAGCAAGAATCAAAGTGACAACCGAGTCCGGCAGATGCCTTTACAATCACGTCACAACCAGCGTGGGTTTCATGTCCTCGAGCGACCGCCGCGCCCACTTTGGGCTCGGCAAGGAAACTGTGATCGCCAAGATGGAGATCTTCTGGCCGAGCGGGATTGTCCAACAACTGGAGCACGTGAAAGCTGACCAGATTCTAAAGGTAGAAGAGCCCGAGAAATCCCCAGCGAGAACAATTTCTAATCTCCAATCCCTTGGGCATCAGCGGTGAAAAACACCAACAATGGATTCATCCGGGTCAGTCAATGGATTGCCATGGCTTGCTTTTGCAGTGTTTTTTTTGCGCCGTCTGCCCAATCTCAGTCCAACCCCGCCCGGGAATCAGCGCCCATCACTTTTGAAAATATAATCTCAAAATCGGGCGTTTCCTTCGTTCTTGATAACAGCACTTCCCCCCACAAATACCAGGCCGAAACCATGGCAGGCGGGGTGGCCGTGTTCGACTATAACAATGATGGGCTTCTGGATCTGTACTTCACCAATGGAGCGCATTTGCCGGACATGGACAAATCCGACCCCAGATTCTTCAACCGGCTGTACCGCAACAATGGCGATGGCACGTTCACCGATGTAACACTGAAAGCTGGCGTTCAAGGCTCATTTTATTCCATTGGGGTTGCCGTCGCGGACTATGACAACGACGGATTCGAGGATCTGTTTGTCGTGGGCGCAAATGGCTATCAGTTGTTTCATAACAACGGCGACGGCACATTCACGGACGTAACGGAGAAGGCAGGTCTGCGCAAGGCCCATCCGGAACTGGCAAGAGGATTCGCCGCCGCCGCGGGGTGGTTTGATTATGACAACGACGGTTACTTGGACCTTATCGTCATCAACTATCTAAAATGGTCACCGGAGACCGATGTTTCCTGCACGGTGAAGAGCATGCGTACCTATTGCGCCCCGGATAGCTACGCGGGTATCCCTAATCTTCTTTTTCACAACAATGGTGACGGAACATTCACGGACGTATCTGAATCCTCAGGGCTATTGGCGCACGTCGGAAAAGGGATGGGAGTGGCCTTCGCCGACTATGATGGAGACGGTTTTGTGGATGTATTCGTCTCGAATGACACTTTCCGGAATTTTCTTTTTCATAACAATGGCAATGGGACGTTTAAGGAGGTCGGCGTCCTTAGCGGGACGGCGTACAATCAGTACGGCAAAAGTTTTGCGGGAATGGGCGTCGATTTCAGGGACATCGACAATGATGGGCTGCCCGATATTTTCGAGACTGCGATGTTCGGGGATACGTTCCCTCTCTATCACAATACGGGGAACGGGCTGTTTGAAGATGTGAATGTCTCATCACACCTGAAGACACTCACGAGTCGACTGACAGCCTGGGGAACCGGGATCTTCGACTTTGACAACGACGGCTGGAAGGATCTATTTACGTCCAACGCTGCGATTCTGGACAATCAGGAAGCTGTGAATGAACTGCCCTACCGCATGCCAAACAGCCTGTTTCGGAATAATCACGATATGACATTCTCCAGTGTCGGTCCCCAAGCAGGAAAAGACTTCAATGTTTCAAGCTCGCACCGCGGCGCAGCCTTTGGGGACCTCAACAATGACGGCCGGATCGATATCGTGACTTCGAGCCTGAATGGCAATCCAGAAATTTTCCTGAATCGCACGGATAATTCCAATCACTGGCTCATCCTGAATCTTGTGGGAACGAAGAGCAACCGGGACGGCCTGGGAACAATCATCAAAATAACGGCCGGCAAGAATGTGCAGTACAATCAGGCCACGACGAGCGTGGGCTACGGATCATCCAGCGACAAAAGAGTGCACTTTGGACTGGGGAGCGCCACTTCAGCAGATGTTGAAATACGCTGGCCAAGCGGCACAAGGCAAGTGCTCACAAATGTGAAGGCCGATCAGATTTTGACAGTTTCGGAACCACGATAATCAAGTCATTTGTCGAGCCGGAACTCCAACTCATTCAGCCAGTGATTCTCCCAGTCGTCATGAAAAGTCACGGAATTGCTCTTTGAGACGCTTCTCCCAGCAGCAAGTTCCTGCGCCGGCCCCTTATTGTCGTTGACGCGGCAACTGAACTTCACAGATTCTCCGGCGAATAGCTTCTGTTTTACTTCCGGCATTTCCGACCACGGAATGGCGGCTTCCACGATGCGCGTGTTTCCTTCGTGCCGGATCACGAGTTTGGCGGCAGCGACGGGGCCGCCATCCTTGGGTGCTTTCGGTTGACGTGGGAAAAAGTGCTTGCGCGGAATGCCCGGTGCGAGAAGCTTCCAAACTTCCGTTCCACCACCGTAGGCTTCCGCGACAGGATTTAAGGCAAATTCGTAATCGGTATCCCAAGCCGTGATGAAGTTTGGCATGACTCCGGGAGGATGGGGCAGCCAGGGTTTCTTGTCCAGCACGTTGAAGGCAAGTTGCACATTGTCGTGCTCCTCGCTTCCCGAGGGGATATCGAAGTTGTGGCGGTAAGAATAGTGGCGCACTCCTTCGGGCCATTCCAACTCCTTGCCAAACGGGTCCAAGACGACGTCAGGATAAAAGTACGCGTCGTCATTGCGGGTGCTGAAGCGGACCATGCCAGGATCTAAGGTGGAATCTTGAATCTTTGCGGCGAAATAGAAGTTGGCATCATCGTAAGCGAGATAGGCAACACTCGCGATCTTATCGGCACCTTTGTCGAAGCTCTTGAACGGCAGCCAGGCCTCTTCCGTCATGCTGGAGCGGATCCCCTGTGTGGGGAGAATCTGGGGCAATACGTCCTGCCAATCTGCCAGATTTCCGTCCACGGAAATGGATCGCTTGGGAATGGCGTTGACATGTAAGTCTTCGTGGATTTCAGAAGAACCATCCACCCCGGCTTCAAACACGACTGCCGTGGAATAAATGTTGCTTGCCGAGGTCTTTCCCTCCGTGACCTGAAAAACGAACTCGCGAGCTTCGTTCGGGGCCAAGGTGGCAGCGATCGTTGCAGGAGCGAGCGACAAGCCTTGGGATTTCGAGGATAGCTTCCCCTGAATCGGGCGGTTAAGCACGTTGGTCAATTTCACGCGCAGCGTGGGGTGGCGTTCGATCGGAAGGAGGAAGTCGCGAACCACAATCTCGACGGGAGCAATCCCGTCGATCTGCGATCTTTGCAGGCTGTGAAGCAGTTTCTGAAATGACCCCGGGGATCCATCGGTACGCAGGAAATAACCAAGGCCATTCAGCGGGATAGACAGTTTACCGCCGATCGCCTGGAGGCGATTGCCGTAGAAATCAAAAGTCTGAATCGCACCGTCAGAGTCCGTGAGTGTTAAAGACGCTCTATCCGTGATGGTGACGGAACGGAACAGCGTGCGGTCAGGTTCATAGATTTTCTTGAGATCCCCAACGACCACTACGGTGCCGTCATCGGGATTGGCATTGGATCCTTCCTGGTTCGGGAGGCCGTCAAAGACAAATACCCACGGCAAGCCATTCTGGAAGAGAAGTCGGTTAAAATTGCGCTGGCCGATAAATTCTTGTGTCGCTGCTACTGCAGCAGCCGGTGACCAGGCTTGCACAACCGGATATGTTTGTCCTTCTATTTTTACGTTCTTGCTCTCATAGACATTGCCATCGAAAACACCCGCAGTGCGGCTCTGGCCTTGCGCACGCATGGAGGCAATAACGCCGGCGATGCGGTCCTCTGAATTGGCAATCCAGCTTTCCGTGTCCCAAACGCGCACGGGGCCGTAGGGTCCCTTGCGGTGCACCCAAGCGGGTTCGAGCGAGGGATCTGCCGCCAGCGCCTGATAGTGAATGCTCACAAAATCGAGCCACTTCAGGTATCGATCGCTGCCATCCGGAAAAAGCTTGTCGCGGGTATTTGTGGAGGAGCAAGTACCCCCTATCAGGACTTTCACACCGGCCTTGGAACGAGCGGCTTCCACACCCATTGCCATGTGTGTGTAGAGGTCACGATAACGAGGAATATCCGCGCCCCAGCCGGAAATGGAAACTGCCTCCCATGGTTCATTCCATAATTCAACGGCGTTCACATTCCCTCGTGGCCAACCGTATTTGGATGTCAAAGATTCCACCCAGTTCTGGAAATCAAGATCGTAACTTGGCAGCCAGGCGCGATCGTCTTTGGTCTCCAGCATCTTCGTTTCCTGGCTAAGCCAGGGTCGGGGCCGGTGCAGAGGTTGCATGGATCTGTCGTCGCCATCCCCCAGGGTCAGCATGACGGTCACATCGTGCGCGCGAGCCCATGTGAGATAACGGTCAAGAGTAGCTGCACTTCTGCGGAATTCTTCTGTGGCTCCCGGGTTGAAGGCGGCGCCCATGCGCATTCCCTTCACTCCGAGTTTTTCAAAGAGCACAAAGACGCCTTCATTCATGAACTCGTCCCAAGTGGTGTCGAGAGCATAGGTAGGAAACTGGACTCGCCCGGTCTCCGGTTTCATGACTCTCGCAACAGCAGCGGCGAAGACACGCCCGTGGCCAGGCAGGTCGGTGATCAACGCGTACCCCCCGAAGGCGGCAGGAACCGGTGGTTGCACCGTAACATTCACTGAGGAGTGCGCTGGCAGTTTAACGGAAATCGGAATGCTGCCTTCGTCGGAAATCCGGAAGACGTGCGGTTCCCAGACATCGCCCACCGGAACGCTGGTCCCGTATCGAATCATCTCGAGCTTCCCTTCTGCATTCAGGGGCACATCGGAGTTGTTCGTGAATCGCAGCGTCATCTCAAGCGAATCGCCCGGCCAAAGGACGTTTGCCATTGACTGCTTACCGGTGTGTACCTCGATCTCCTGGACCGCGTAGTCTTTTGCGGCCTCTCCTTCCCGTAACGCAAAAGCATCCCGAAAACCCGGCATGTCCGATCCAGTCTTCATCTGCGCGCGGCACGGGCCAGTCAACACTCCGAAAACGCCAACTAAAAGCGCCACCGATACCAGCTTTGATTTCCTTGTTTCCTGAGCCGTCCGCTTTGGCATCGAGAAGCCTCCGTTGGTCAGTCTTCTGTACGAGCGATAAAGGCAGAATGAAATAACGTGAACTGAGCAGAATCAAAGTCGGGAGAGGAACCCGGTCCGGGCTCGGCAGTTTACTTCCGACTTTGCGCAAGTATCTGTTCTTTTAACTTCAGACTGTCGGGATCGTCAGGAGTAATGGCCAGCGCCCGGTCAACAGATTTTAGTGCGGCCGGAAGTTGCCCGGCCTGGCAATAGGCTTGCGCAGCCAAGAGCTGGATATCCTTGTCCCGCACATTAGCCTGGGACTGAAGAATCGCAATTGCGTCCTTGGGTCTCGATTCCTCGAGGTATTCTGCCGCCAGCGCCTTGAGGGGCTCAATCATGGACGGGTCCATCTGGATGGCCTGTTCCAGTTCCGGAATGGCCTCCGATCCGCGTCCCTGTGAGAGCAAAAGTACCCCGAGGGCAGCACGGCCATCGGGCGAAACAGGCTGGAAACTGAGATATTTTCGGAATGCCGTTTCAGCCTCGCCGGGCTTTCCGATCTGGGCATAGCACATCCCAAGGTCGAAATATGCCTCGTAATAGGTGGGCAGCGTTTGGATGATCGATTCGTAGAAGGGAGCGGCCTCAGCATAGCTCCCGGCGAGCAGCAGATGCTCTGCCTGGTTCAGGTCGTCCCGCAGCTTCCTCCCCTTCACTTGCTGAGCTTCTCTTTCATCGTTCAGGCGGTTGACGAGGCTCGCGTATTCTTCCGCTTTTTCAGCTCGTCCCTGCTTTCGATAGATGTTCACGAGAAGAAGGGGCGCTTCCCTTCCGTTTGGATCAAGACGAACGGCTTCTAGGGCGTCGACCTCGGCCGCATCGAGGTTCTTGAGTTGCTGGTAGGCCCGGGCGCGCCAGTAAAAGCCTAGAGCATAGTGTGGATCGAAGTTCAGCATGGAAGTGAACGCATCAATGCTGGCTTCTGGATGGCCACCTTCCAGCAGGAACTTGCCATGGAGCATCTGCACGAGTGCAGCATCCTTCGGGGAGCCCTTTGCCAGTCGCAGCGCTTTCTGGAACTCTGCTGCGGCTTGGGACGGCTGGCTGGTCTCGCTATAAGCATATCCAAGCGAAGCGGCCACGACCGGATCACGGGGTGCAAGCGTAGCCGCATGCTGAAGAACGGGGATTGCGGACTTGGTGTCGTCCTGATCCATATAAATCTGCGCCAGAGCCTTCCAGGCGCGCGCATTGGCGGGTGCAAGCCGGGTGACCTTTTCGAGTTCGGATTGTGCCAGGGGCAAGTCCCGCAGGCTTCCGGAAGCAAGTGAGGCGTGCAATTCCAGGGGTCGCAATGAATTCGGATGAGTTTGCATAAACTTCTGGAGTTCGAGCGCTGCGTCGAAAGGCTGCCCGAGCTGGATCAGAGATTCCGCATGCAACATGATCCCTTCGACGGAATCTGGATGTGTATTCCGGTACGTTCGCAGTTCCCTTTCCGCACTGTGCCAATCCCCTCTGGCTCCGTAGCTTCGTCCTAGCTCGAGATTCCGGTCGGAAGGCGAGGAACTGGGATGAGTAGTCGCAGGCTGGGGCCCGGGCTGCTTCGGCGCCTGCGCGGCGCCAAGTACGACAGAACAGGTACAGAGAACAGCCAGCACGCTGCGCAGGAAAGAAAAGATGGTTGTCCGCAATAGTAAGCCGATCATGTCCAGGAAAAGGCCAGGCGGTAGTATAAACCCGCCCGGCCCGGGTGAGTCGATCCGGCTTAGAAGACGAACTTCAAGGCAAGCTGGATGTGCCGCTCCTGGTTGGCAGTGCCAGTGATATACCCGAAGTTGCCATCGGCGAAATTGGAATCGTAGCCACCTAGTCCAGGATGATTGAAGATGTTGAGACCTTCCATCCGGAATTGTAGATACCGGCCGCCATCCGAACTGAAGACCGGGAAGTTCTTGAGGACCGAGAGATTGCTGTTCCACGAGCCGGGATTACGAATATGCGTGTAAACATCCGGGATAGTCCCGTAAGTGAACGTGGGAGCTTTCCCCGTGTTCGGATCGAGCACAACGGCGCCATGATTGAACGCACTTATGGAAGTAATGCCTGGTCCGTTCGGCCCGATTCGAGCTTGATTTGCACTGTAGAATCCAGGGTTGATGAGGTCGTCGAGAGCCATTCCAGGAGCCAGGGAGAGATATTGCTGGAAGATGCCGTAGGAACCCTGGTTGGTGGTTGGGAAATTCCATACGATCGGCGTTCCGGAGTGCCAAACTGTATTGCCTGAAACCTCCCAACCTCCGATAAAGCCATCCAGCAACTTTTCACCAATGCTGGACGGGGAGGCGAGATACTTTCTGCCGCGCCCAACCGGCAACTGGTAGTCATAGAATGCGGAGATTCGATGCGTCTGATCCGAAGGATCCGAGGAGTAGGTGCTTCGGAAGCTCTCCACGCTTTGCGGAACCACTCCAGATGCTCCATAGCCTGCCGCAGGGCCACTCCCTAAACCAGAGTCGGAGCCTCCCACGTCGTCAATAAGGTGAGAATAGGTGTAGTTAAACAGAAACTGGAAACCATTCGAGAAGCGTTTTTGCGCCCGGAAGTTGAGTGCATTGAAGTTCGAAGTTCCTGCGTTGACACCTTGTACCTGCAAGAGGCCGAAATACGGCCAGAGCATCTCTAGAGAGCCGAGTGCCACAGTAGGAGTGTTATTTGGTCCTTGACCGGCAAAGGGGTTGGCCACTTGGGTTTGGTAAATCTGCGCATTTTGACCGGTTGGTCCACCGGTGTAGAGCGAAATTGGGAAACGGCTGGGAGTGTCCTTGGCAAGAAGAGAGCTGCTGTGGTTGCCAACGTACTCCGCCTGAACCAATACATCCCAAGGCAACTGGTGCTGTATGCCGAAGCTCCAGTCGGATTCCATCGGCATATGAAGGTCCTTGGAGACAGCACCGCTCGATGTCTGGCCCAAGTTAGAAGCCAGATAATTCGCAGTCAGGTTGTCCCGAGTGGGCTCAGTGATTTCGACCGCGGGGTTAACAAAAGGCATCTGCAGATTTTGCAGGCCGGTCTCTGGAACCGAAACCGTGTATCCGAGGGCCTGTTGAGGCTGGCTGTTTGCCTGCGCGGTGTAGTTGATTCCCGGGCTCTCGGCAAAGGCTTGCAAACTGCCAGAAGTGGGGAGGTACAGAATTGCATAAGAAGCCCGCAAAACGGTTTTAGGATCGAGCTGATAGGCGGCCCCGATTCTGGGGGCAAAATTCCAAGGATGCCAGTCGTTGGCGTCATTGGATGGGTGTTCCTGAGTGCCTGGGATGCGGATGGCCCCGGGAGCGAAACTGCCGTTCACCCAGGAAGGAGTGACTACCTGACTCGGATTCAGACCCGCATTGGTGAGAGCCGTGCCGAAATTGTAGCCGGGATTAATGACAAAACCCGGATTGGCTGTAGGATCCCAGATTGTCAACAGGTTGTTCTTTTCCGTGAGGGGTGACTCCGTCTCCCACCGCAAGCCCAGGTTCAAGGTGAGGCGCGACGTGACCTTGAAGTCGTCCTGAACGAAGGATGCATAGTAGTTCATTCGCATATTGCGACCGTACGGAGAGGCGATCTGCAGCCAACTGTCTACGCCAAGCAGGAATTGACCCAATCCGTTGGCATTCCCTTGGTGACTCCAGGACTGGTCATAGTTGGAGTACGGACCGACGGCCTCCGCATCCACGAACATAGTCGTGCTGGAGCTGTTGTAAAAATTGTCGTAGTAGCGGCGACCTTCGTAACCGAATTTCAGGGAGTGCCGGCCAAGAATTTTGGTCAACATGGCTGAGAATTGTGCGTTGGTGGAGTTAAACCTCTGACTGCTGGCGCCGTTAAAACCATAGCTGCCGCCGGCATTGGCACCGGGGACATTTTGATTCTGATCGTCAATACCATTCAACCCAACGATATTGTGCGTTCCGAGCAAGTTTTCGATTTGGGAAGAATATTTGAAGGCAGAATTGTTGAAGCTCGAAGGTAACTGGTTTCCGGTCGAGTAGGGTGAGAAGTTACCACCAACATGTAATTCGAGAAAGGTCGTTGGGTTGATGTTCCACTGGTATCCGAGGGTAGGGGCGAAACCACCGTTCGTATCGGTCGAGTAGGTTGATGGGACGCTCGGGATCACATAGCCGGTTTCATTGAACCAGTCCGTGTGAGACAAGTGGAAAAAGAGGCGCTGATTGCTCGTAATCACCTGATCGACACGAATTCCCCACAGGTTAATGTGCTGGTTTCCAGGTTGGAAGTATTTGTAGTTGTTCCCCCCAGCTGAACCAGGAATAGGGGTGTTATTCGGAGCGGGGAGTAATGACATATAGGCCTGAACGGTCGGATCCAAATCGGCAGTGGGAATTACGTTGCCTAAATTTGTGGTGCGCTGGTAGCCCTGGGTGCCCCCTGGCGTGGTGAGAAGATTGGGATAGGAACTGCCGGCAAAGGGGTCCCAGACCTGTGCTGTCGGGTTGGAGGCGCTGCCCGCAACGCCGTAATCGCTGAGATTGCCCGTCCTCTCGGTCGTCGTGGGAATACTGATAAGCTGCGCATTGCCGTTGGTTGGATTTCTCACCCCTTCGTAGTTTGCATACCAGAACGTCTTCCCCCTGCCATCATACAAATGAGGAAGCAGCACGGGGCCACCAGCGGCAACGCCAAAATCATTGATTCTTGAGCTGGACTTTCTGCTGTCGCTCGCATCATTCTGCCAGGAATTCGCATTATAAAAAGGCTGTTGGTTGAACTCGAATAACTGACCGTGGAATCCGTCGGTCCCGCTCTTGGTGGTTATGGACACTGCGCCACCAGAGAGCCTGCCGTACTCTGCGGAGAGTCCGTTGGTGACGACTTTGAACTCTTGAACGTCCTCATAGGCGGGAGTCGCCACGCTCACATTGTGGCCGGTGTTGGTTGTGGCAGGGACACCATCGACGTAGTATTCAATACTGCCGGTGCGTCCACCATTAATCCGGGTGTCGGCTTGCCCGGAGTTTGGGCCGCCTAGACCAATCCCTAGACCCGTGCCAGCTCTGGCGCCACTGCCCTGTACGTCACCGGAGAGAGTCAAGAGAAGAAGCGGGTCCCGGTAGATGCCGCCGGCATTATTAGAGGGCAAAGTTTCGAGCATGCTGTTGGTGACGACTTCACCGAGCTGGGCGTCTTCGGTACGCAATTGAGGGCTCTCCGCGGTAACGACGACTTTCTCATTCACGTCACCGACGAACAACCTCAAGTCAAGACCGATTTGGTCTTCTGCTTGGACGACCAAGTTGTCCCGGACAAGGGTCTTGAAGTTTGGACTCCGCACTTCGATTCTATAGTTTCCGGGCATCAAAGAGAGAGCCTGGAAATAGCCGTCTCCGTTGGTGGTCAATTCGGAACTGACAGAGGTGTCAGTGTTTGTAATGGTCACTTTTGCCGACGGAATCACACCCCCGGTTGGATCAGTGACTCTACCGGTGATTGCGCCTTTACCGCTCTGAGCCGCAGCCCAAGGAGCGAATACCATCAGACAAAACATGAGCAAACAAGCCAGCTTGGTTCTCATAGGACTCCTTCGCGGCGACTTCCGCACCAGGGAAGCGGCGACGAGATTCTCGTGGATGAAACTTTATTCGTATCGGGTTGCAAGAATGACTACCCCATTTGGCCTCATGCTAATGGTTTAGGATTAGGCTCGTCTGTAAAGATTCTGAGTCCAATCTCTGACAAAATCATCGTCTCTCGATTGGCTCAAATCCATTTGTAGCTCCGTTTGGGCCATTGTTGCTGGGAAACAGAAGCTGTTTCTTACACAATGACCGTCAGCGGGGTATTTTCGATGGATACTCATTGTTATTGGGGACTACCGGTTTTCGAATCCAGCCAAAGCACGTATAGAAGGGCTAAAGGATAGATGGCGGCCGGAAGGAAGTAGGAGCGCCGAAGACTCCAGGAGTCTGCCAGTCTTCCCTGAAGAATCGGCAGAATGGCACAACCGAGAAATCCCAGCGTTAACAGTCCCGAGCCTTTGGCGGTTAGTTCGCCAGCCCCTTCGAGCGCGAGCGCGTAGAGAGTGGGAAAGAAGATCGAGACGAAGAACCCCAGCAGCAACAGCGCTGCAATCGCCGGCGTGCCTCGGCCAAAAATAACGACCAGGACACACAGAATCGCCCCCACCAGGTGCACCGCCATTTGCCGCGTAGGCGCAATGCTCTTCTGAATTCTGGAGGCCATCAAGCGACCAAGCGCAAATAGTGCGAAGTAGATCGTGAACAGCCTCTGGGACTGCGTGGAGGAAAGTCCGGTAATCACCGGTTGCTCGAGGTAATTCCGGAAAAAACCGAAGAGGCCCGCTTCCACTCCAAGACATAGGAAAATCACGACGAAACCAAACACAATTCTGGGACGGGACCACACACTGGCACCTGGACGTCCAGCTTCTTCCTTGTCTATCCGAGTCTCGTAGTGAGGATCCGAGTCTCCAAGAAAGAAAACAGCAAGTGCTGTAGCCGCCAGAATCGCCGCAAGAGCAAGGAATAATCCCTGCATATAGGGCAACTTCTCTGCGATCGAAATCGCTGCAACCGGGATGATGAGGGAAATCGTGGCGGGCGCAATGATCTGCGCAATCGCTCCCAGGGCATTGCCGAGGTTTTGTCTACTGGAAGCATCCCTTGGCGGACCGAGCATGCTTAACAGAGGATTCCCTGCCACCATCTGAGCGGTGAACCCGCTGCCGATCAGCAGAAAACCCAGCAATACGATCTCGTACCTTCCAGATTTCAATCCAGGCACAAGAAGTGCAGTCCCGACCGCATAGAGACTCATGGCAATAATCAAGTAATTTCGATAACCGATGCGAACGAGCGAGGCCCCGACCCCCACTGCTGCAAGGAAGGGGATATTCTTCGCAAAGACCGTATACATCTGCTGCTGGTAATTCAGATGGAAGTGTTCCTTGAACTCGGGGAGGAACACCCCCTCAAAGCACTGCGTGAGGCCGCAGAAGAAATAGATGAAGTAGACCAGGTAGAGCAGGACCGGGACGGCGTTCTCTGGATTTTGTCTGCGATCGTTTATGGCAACTCCATTCGTCGGTCAGGATTGGGCTGCAGCTGATGCGCAGAGAAGAATCAACTGGACGGGCCAGCCTTCTCGACCGGTTCATTCCCCTCCAGAATTGCCTTGGCACCGATCTCGTTCTTCACATCCACGCCATGATAGCCATTGTTTCCCCGAATGATGGCGCTGCGCACGTGAGGTCCCAAGTGGATGCACGGAGGTTGAAACTCGGTTCGCCGTACGGTCCCCGGATGGCCTGGCTCCCGTTGCTTATCCACTCCGCCGAAGGTACAGTTCTGGATCTGCACCTTGCCGGACTCCACCTCTACCGAATACAACTTTGTTTCGGAGTCATTCGATAAATAGCAGTCCGTTAAAGATGCAAAGCCGTCGCCGCGGATGACAATATTGTGTTCCACAGGACCCCAGAACCCGCAATTCACAAACCGCACATTCCCATGCGCTCCCTCCTCAATTACGACTTGCGTGCTGCGTCCTACGCGGTGGCTGTCGAATTCCCCGTTGGTAATCAGTAGGCCCTGAGGCTGGATCTGTTCGACGAGAATCGCCGTAGCCGTCGCATCCGCTCCAATTCCGGAAAGCTGACCGTTGCAAGCACCGTTCGACGTTGCAATGAATTTGTAGCCCACATTTGCTGGAAACACGAAAGTATTGGTCACATACTCCCAATCCGACCGGCCGAAGATAAACGCTTCGAGGTGTTGCTGCATGTAGGAAAATACTTTGTTCCAATCGCCGTGAAAGGCCTGGTTTGCCCAGAAATGGGAGTGGAACTGGATGTCCTGTAGCCTGCCGATGTCCCCGGTCCAATCCACAAATATGCCTCTCCGCAGGACGCATCCGTTGACGCGGATAATCCGGTGTCGACCGTTCTCGGTAGGGCCGGTTCGAATCCCGTTATAGCTGTTGATTAGAGTCACATCCGCCACGGTCGAATCGAAAGACACTTCAGACTTGTTGACGGGATTGGCTCGAATCTGAATCGTCCAGGGATACGGCTGGATATCATCGACTTTCTGTTCCGGATAGTAGATCGTCACCCCGGTCAGGGACGTCGAACTTCGCATTTCAATAAAACTGGGCGCCTCTTCGTTTCCTCGGCCCTCCGTCGGCATCAGGATCGATCCCGTCGCCGGCTCCCAGGACATCGGGGCCATATTCAATCCAGTCAGATGCACTCCCATCTTCAATTCAATATGGCCGGCGCATAGCCATTTCCCGATGGGCACGAGCACGACACCGCCCTTTTGACTGGCCGCATCGATGGCCTTCTGGATCGCGCTCGTATTGTCCGTCCTTCCGTCCCCGACCGCGCCAAAATCCTTGATATTAAAGAGTCCATCGGAGAGAGTAGCCGGCGTGACCTGCGCCGACATCAGCGAGCACGGAAGCAGGCAGACCGCTAAGCAAAACAGCTGCAAGGCGATCAAGGGACGATGATTCTGGCAGACGGGCTTCATGGGGTGGAACCCTCTCATGCGTACAACATAGGACGAATACGCACTTGAATCTATGAAAAGTTGCGAGTCCATATGACAAAAGCATCATTCCGCTCTGACTCGAAGAGGACAGAGTTTGGTTAAGAACCATCTGCGACCATCAGTAGGGCTCTTTTCTTCGAATGATTCTCTATATCTTTACAGAAAAGCCGTGTGAAAACGCGCATTGTTTGGATTCCGCAACTCTATTTTTGAAAGGGAGAACTCCATCGTGCGTTGTTTTCATGCGAGACGAATTCTGGTAACACTCCTCATCCTCTGTCTCCTTCCTTTTTCCATCCACGGTCAGGAGCCCCGCCTCCTAAGCGCTACCGACGAGCAAAAGATCGATTCCATGATCTCGAAGATGTCGCTGGAAGAAAAAATCGATCTGATCGGCGGCGTGGATGGGATGTTTATTCGGGACGTGAAATCAATCGGCCTACCGAAACTGAAAACTTCGGATGGGCCGGTCGGGGTGAGAACCTGGGGACCATCCACGGCGTTCACTGCGGGGATTGCTTTGGCAGCCACCTGGGACCCCGAACTGGCAAAACGGGTTGGAGTTTGCCTCGGCCAAGACGCTCGTGCCCGCGGAGTTCACTTTTTGCTTGGCCCCGGCGTAAATATCTATCGAGCACCCATGAATGGCCGCAATTTTGAGTACTTTGGTGAGGACCCGTTTCTTGCAGCGCAGATGACAGTTGGATATGTCCGCGGAGTACAGAGTCAGGGTGTTGTTGCCACGGTCAAGCATTTCGCTCTGAATAATCAGGAGTGGGATCGCCACAACGTCAGCTCGAACGCTGAAGAACGGACCATGCGGGAAATCTATTTTCCGGCCTTTGAAGCGGCGGTTCGGGATGGCCATATCGGGGCTGTCATGAATTCCTATAACCTGATCAATGGCGTGCATGCGACCGAGAACCTTTGGATGAATAATCAGGTCCTGAAAAGGGACTGGGGGTTTGACGGGATACTGATGTCAGACTGGGGCTCGACGTACGATGGTATTGCTGCAGCCAATGCCGGGTTGGACCTCGAAATGCCACGGGGCGAGTTCATGAATCGCACCACGCTTCTCCCTGCTGTTCGACAGGGCAAAGTCACGGAAGCAATAATTGATGACAAAGTCCGCCGAATTCTCAGGACGGCTCTACGCTTTAGTTTTTTTGATCGCCCTCAGGAAGATCTGACAATCCCGCGATATGACCAGAGCGCTCGCAAGGTAGCACTGGACGAAGCCCTGGAAAGCATTGTTTTGTTAAAAAACGAACAAAGTCTGCTGCCGCTCGACAAAAAAAAGATTCATACCATTGCGCTCCTTGGACCTGATCTCTGGCCGATCGTGACGGGTGCAGGAGGGAGTTCCACGGTTACGCCCTACCAGTCCGTCAGCCTCTTGGAAAACCTGAGCAGCGTTCCAGGATTAAAGGTGCAGTACGCCGCCGGCATTCCAACTTTGGCGCAACTGATTGGCGATACGGATTTCGCTTCTGAAGTGAACGTCGAGAGCTTTCTCGGTCCAGACTTCACGGGAACCAGGATTCAAACCACGCAACAGCGACTGAACGACTGGCGGGCCGGAGACTGGGTTCCTCCCGGCGAGCCAGGCAGTTACCGCTACACCGCGACTTTTCTTCCGAAGACTACCGGATCATATCTGTTCCTCACCGTCGCTGCAGGAGAGGATTCGTATACCCTGTACATCGATTCAAAACAGGTTTTGCAGCAGCCTCGCAGTGAAGGACAGGCGCCGCGGTTTGCCGAACTCTCGCTCACGGCTGGGAAACCCGTTTCCGTCCGTGTGGACTATGTGGTCCGTGCATCCAAGGCTCGATTTGGTCTCGGCATTCGCGCAGCCGACGAACTGGTC
The DNA here is from genome assembly GCA_963842585.1 of Candidatus Acidiferrales bacterium. Lineage (GTDB taxonomy): Bacteria > Acidobacteriota > Terriglobia > Acidiferrales > UBA7541 > Acidiferrum. Next base: position 454,879 of record CAWJHG010000001.1, on the reverse strand, counting down.
TCTCCAGAGGCAAAACAGATCGCGGCTCTGGCCGATGTGGCTCTGGTGTCTGTTGGATTCGATGCCTGGAATGAGGCGGAGGGATTCGACCGTTCCTACGCGCTACCCTTCGGCCAGGAAGCGCTGATTCATGCGGTCCGCTCGGCGAACAAGAATGTCATCGTCCTGCTGACGGCAGGCGGAGACGTTGACACTTCAAAATGGCTCGGTGATGTGCCGGTCTTTCTACACAATTGGTACCCGGGACAGGAGGGCGGGGCAGCATTGACAGACATTCTGACCGGCGTGCGGTCTCCCGAAGGAAAATTGCCGATCAGCTTTGCCCGTTCCTGGGAACAGAATCCCGTGCATGACCATTATTACGCACCCCCTGTCCCAGAGGGCCACATACCCGGCGTCGATTATGCCGAAGGCGTTTTCTTGGGGTACCGATACTTCACCGGTTCAACCGTAAAGCCTTTGTACCCTTTTGGCTTCGGGCTTTCCTATACTAGCTTTTCTTTCAGTGACTTACGGGTCTCTCCCATAACTTCAGTCGACGGCAAGTTCAAGGTCTCCTTTGAAGTGAGCAACACGGGCCATATGGCGGGCGCAGAAGTCGCTCAGCTTTATGTGGGCGACCCCTCGGCGAACGTGAAACGCCCTGCTAAAGAACTGAAAGGATTCAAAAAGATTCGTCTTGCACCCGGAGCAAAAACGCGCGTGACACTGAACCTCGACCAGCGCTCCCTTTCCTACTGGGATGAGTCGGCACATACCTGGCGCGCTGACTCCGGCAAATTTCAAGTCTTCGTGGGTGATTCCTCGGAAAACACACCGCTGACGACTGAGTTAGTCTATAAACCAGAACAGTAAACCTCCGGGTAAGCAATGAAACGAACAAAATACATCTGCAGTGCAATCATCTTCGTTGGCTTTCTTGTGGGCGGTGCACCCGCGCTAGAGAACGGATTGGCGCGCACACCGCCTATGGGGTGGAACTCATGGAATAGCTTCGAACTGGATATCAATGAGCAGCTGATCCGTTCAACGGCGGATGCCATAGTGAATAACGGGATGAATGGTGCGGGCTATGAATACGTCATTGTCGATGCCGGCTGGAAAGACAGGGAGAGAACACCCGAAGGCAAACTCGCCGCAAATCCGAAGAAGTTTCCTTCCGGGATGAAGTCGTTGGCAGAGTACATCCATGCCCGCGGGCTGAAATTCGGGATCTACACCGATGCTGGCACCGAAGATTGCGATGGAGCAGGTCCCGGCAGCCAAGGCTATGAAGCGGTCGACGCTGCCACGTTTGCGGAGTGGGGCGTGGATTACGTGAAGGAGGATTGGTGCAAATCCGAAGACCTCGACGCAGCAGCTGCCTACACCAAGATGAGCAAGGCACTGCGATCCACAGGCAGGCCCATGGTCTTCAGCATATGCGAATGGGGCGATAATCAACCCTGGTTGTGGGCCAGTGAGGTTTCCAACCTCTGGCGCACGACCGGCGACAACAAAAACTGTTGGGACTGCGGTCGCGAGACCATGCGCAAGCCTGGCGGTTATCCCCGCGGATGGACTTTGATCCTCGATGCGCAACCGGCTCTCCAACGCTACTCGGGCCCTGGCCACTGGAACGACCCAGATATGCTTCAGGTTGGCAGGCCCGGTCTTTCCATCGAAGAGTCTCGCGCTCATTTCAGTCTTTGGGCCATTCTCGCCGCTCCGCTGATCGCGGGGAATGATATGCGCTCTATGTCGCCGGAAGTTGCGAGCATCCTGCTGAACAAGGAGGTGATCGCGGTCGATCAAGATCTGAACGGAGTTCAGGGAACACGGGTGAAAAATGAGGGCGATCTGGAAATCTGGACCCGCCCATTATCTGGGGGCAGCCAGGCAGTCGTGCTCTTCAACCGCAGGCCCTCCGCGTCGGATGTGACTGTCCTGTGGAAGGACCTGGAGTGGAAAGCCACGACGGAAGCGACTGTACGCGACCTCTGGGCCCATCGAGATCTCGGCGCGAATCGCGACGGTTACACCGCCAAGGTTCCTTCGCATGGCGTGGTAATGATCCTTGTGAAACCATCCCGCAATTAGCTGCGGCAAACTAGCCCACCTGCACGAGCGCGTTTTCCACAGAATGTAGCAAGTCTAGCGGAGGATCTCGAGAGTCCAATCTCCCAGGGCATGGGACACCGTCGCTTTTATGCTTTTGGATTTTGCATTAAAGGTCCACGCGGCTAGGCTCTTCGTACCGAGTCGTACGCTGGAGGGCTTAGTTTCTATCCCAAATACTTCGACGTCAACCGAGTTCCACCAAGGTTGAAATTCACCGTGTTCGACGTGGCACGATACGTGAATTCCGGTTGGAACCTCTCCACACGTAAACGCGATGCGAAGAAACTCTCCACGCAGATAAGCAAAACTGTGCCCATCGTCCTGGTAGAGTGCTCCCCGGCAATCCGGTCCCGGATACACCCGCAATTCCAGTGCGCCATCCGGCTTTTCTTCCGTGGATTGAACCGGCGGTTGATGGGGAATAATGGCACCGGCTCGAACAAAAAGCGGCATTTCATCCAGGCCTGGATGAAATGCAATCTTATCTTTGTCAGAGTATTTCATTGCCGTCCAGTATTCGTACCAATCCCCCGGCGGCAGCTTGATTATATGGGCGTCAATCGTTTCTGTGACCACCGGCGAAACAAGGAGAGCTTCCCCAAAGAAAAAGTCCCGGTCATTTTCGAGGAGAGATTCTGCCTCGGGATAGTCCAGAAAAATAGGGCGCATGACCGGCAATCCCGTTCGAGAGGCTTTTTCCACCTCCGTGTACAGATACGGTAACAATCGGTAGCGGGCTTCGATGAATTTCCTGCGAATTGTTTCGTGCTCCTCGCCGTTTACCCATGGCTCATGGCCGCCAGTTCCTTTTGAGGAATGGTTCCGGTAGAGAGGGTTGAATGCCCCGACCTGAAACCAACGTGTCAGAAGATCTGCCGGTGGCGTGCTGCCAAATCCCCCAATGTCGTCACCCACATAGGGAAAGCCGGATATCCCGAGGCTCAGAAGATTACTCGTGCTCATGGCCAGATGATTCCACGTAGCCAGGTTGTCGCCCGTCCATGTCGCAGCATATCGCTGGCCGCCCGCATAGGTTGCACGGGTCAACACGAATGGGCGCTCATCGGGGTTCAGTTTCAAAAGTCCCTCGTAGGTTGCCCGAGAATTCAGCATCCCATAGACATTGTGGATCGCCTTATGGTCCAACGTCCTACCGTTATCGAGCCGATGCAGATTGTCGAGCGGCATGGTCTTTTCCGGAGTGTTGAACACCGACGGTTCGTTCATGTCATTCCAAAACCCGGTCACTCCCATGTTGGAAAAATTCTTATACAAGCCTCCCCACCAATCCCTGGCGCGGGTCAAGGTGAACTCCGGAAATACACTGTCGCCCGGCCAAACTGACGCCACGTACAATGAGCCGTCTGCTTTTCGTACGAACGCATCCGCCTTGCTACCGGAATCAAAGGGGGCGTAACCGGTATTCGGCGCATATTTGATATGCAGGTCGGTGATCAAAACGATGTGAAAATTCCGGGCCCGCAAGTCCCGGATCATCTGCTCAAAAGTGGGGAATTCTTCCCGATTGACGGTAAACGGTGCGAAATCCTTCTGGTAGTCAATATCGAAGTAAATTGTATCGGCCGGGATCTTCTTTTCTCTCAAGGTCCTGGCGATCTCAAGAGCCCGTGCCTGAGGGTCGTAACTATACCGACTTTGCTGATATCCGAGCGACCAGAGAGGTGGCAGTGGCGCTCGCCCGACCAGCCCGGTGTAGGATTCGATCACTTTCTTCGGGGCCGGGCCCGCAAAATAGTAATAATCGAGTTCCCCTCCTTCGGACCCAAAGGAGTAGTAGTCTGGGGATTCCGTCCCGAAATCAAAACTGGTCCGGTACGTATTATCAAGAAAAACTCCATACGCTTCACCTTTTTGAAGACCGATGAAGAACGGTATGCTCTTATAGAGTGGGTCTGTGGACTCTTGCCAACCCGGTGCATCCGTATTCCAGAGGGAAAACGCCCGATTGCGCCGATTCATCGGGCCCGCCTTGTCACCCAACCCATAGTAAAGTTCGCTAAACGGCATCTTCTTCCACACACGGAAGCGATTACCATTCCAGGCCATCGGCAGGGTCGGCTCATCGGCGAGGGCCGTCTGGCCATGGCTGTCAACGAATCGTACAAGCATGGGGAACTTCGCGACCATCACCGTAACGGACCCGGCGTTCATTCGCACTTCACGCGGCGACTCACTCACTGAAACACTTGGTGGCAGCGGTTGCTCGATGACGGCCCAGGAACTGTCTTTCAGGAACTCCCCGTTCGGAGCGAGGCGAACACGAATCACACCGTCACGAAAAGCTGTGATTTGGACTTTCGCCTTGCCCGCGGTGAGTTCCACTCCATCGGCTAACTTCAGGACTTCTTCGACATTCCCAACGTGCTGCCACCCCTGACCTCTAGCCGACGTAATACAGAAGAGTGCTGTCACTAGGAGGACGGCGATTCTGCGTTCAGATTCACCCATGGCCATCCCCCCTGGTGCGCCGCACCTCTTTGCCTCAAGTATTGTCAGCATGTGATTATGGTCTGCAGCTGGTCTGGCAAATCATGTGCCCAACGTAACCCGCCGCGGTTGCAAAGGCCCGTCCGTCGTAATCCATCACGGCAGTCGTGGGATCGATGCCCTCGGAGATGATCCCCCCGTCCCAATTGCTGGTTTGCAGGATCTTCAGTGCCTGAGCCTGGCCCCGTTTCAATCCGAGATGGTCCGCCACACTCCAAACCGGCGTGAACGGTAACCGGTAGCTTCCAGGAAGGCCAAAAGATCTGTCGTAGTAGGAGTACAGATAATTTGAGGAGTGAAGCCAGTCATAGGTACGGACGAACAACGGGTCATCCTCGGAGATGAATCCCAATGCAGGCAGTTTCATTAACGAGCCCGGCGGGACATCCGCGAAAACGGGGTTTTGCCCATCCGTGGCACTGACAAAGATCGCTCCCGGGGCCCCGGGAGCTCCCGAGGAAACACAATGTTCAAGGATCGCGTGGTGCAGCAAATCTGCGCGGCGAGTGGCATCGTTGGCTGCCCCTGGATCCTTCAGCAGCTCGTACAGTTCGGCGTAATCCTTCCATGCACGCCAAACCAGCGCATTGTCATAGGTGGACAATGCCTGCTTTCTGTACTGATCCTGAGCGTCCTGCAGTGTCGTATACAAACCCGTTTGCAAATCAAAATGTCGAAGCAGTTCCCTTTTCAGTGTTTCGAGAGCATCGCGGTGTTTTAGGAGAAACCGTTGGTCGCCTGTTTTCCCGACAAATTGCCGCAGGGCGATAATCGGGGCGACCGCCTCATCCAGCTCAAATCCATCTTCCAGCACTACCCCATCTATGAATCGGCTGTGTATTCCGGCGTTTCGAAGCTGGGTGGTCAAGGCGTAATCCAGTGCATCTCTGGCAAGTTCCGTATCTATGTCCAACAGGCCAGGAAAACTCCAAAGCATCGCGTCGCGATCCCAATAAGCGGCGGAGACATAATAGCGCGGGCTGCGCGAGGTCACCCCGACGAGTTGCTCCGTATCCAGGGTTTTCCCCCAGGCGTACATTGCGGTGAAGAGCAGATTGCGATTCATGATGCGGTCGAGATCAGGCTGCCCCGTCGTTCTGGTGCGCGCCTGGCACCAATTGGCAGCCTGCTCGATAAGCGCGGGTACTCCGGATCGATCAATGGTCTCGGTAAGCGCACTCGCGGATTGGGATGCGCTATATTCCTCTAGCCCCGCACCAATCACAAAGTGCGTTTCAACGGTTGCCCCGGGCGCGAGTTGCTCCGCGCGTTGCGCATCCGTTGCCGGCGCAACGCTCACGGGCGGAGCCGTCACCTTGACTTCCGAGTTCGGCGCGTCCATCGACCATGCAAAATGCGTGTCGTGGGTGAAGAAGGAAAAGACTTGCGCCGACTTTTCCCAGGCGGCCGGGGCTACAAAACGATCGCCCTTCAGTTCAACCGGGGTATAGGTCACTCTCTGCAGGCCGCCCCAGGAGGCGCGCATTCCTAGAATTGTCCGGACAGGCTCTTTTCGGTTGTTCCTCAGAGTTAGGCTTACAAAGGCGGCACGGAATCCCGGCGGTGCACAGTACGTTATGGTTGCTTCTATCCCGTCCACCACAAAGACAGCCCGGGGTATCCAATATTGAAGCAGTTGCCAGTTTCCGTTTTTGAGGGCCAATCGTTTGCCCGCCACCATGAAATAAGGCTCAAGCACCGGAGTTCCCTGTTCGCCCACCACTTGGAGCAATCCACGATCTCGCATCGATAAAATATTGAAATTAACCAGAGCTCCGTCCGAAGCACGTATGCTCGGCAGGGCAATCCACTCGTTTCCGGTTGGGATCACGTCATTCGGACCGACGGCGATCGAAACGGAATTCTGATTTTGGCCAAACAGTGGGGACGAATTGAGTAAGCACAGAACGATGAGCAGTGCGGTACCGGCTAACAATTTCATAGAGGAAGCATTGCGAATAAATTTCCTGCCACGTCTTACCTGCTGCCTACCGAATTCAGGACCTATCTCAACCAGGGGCTACAAATTAGTAGGACTCTGCAGTCACCCGGGGTAAGGGGGCAACTCAAGCGCAGAGTCCTGTTCGGGAGAGCCATGCCGCGGAGGTGTGACAGGCAAGGCATCCCGATTTAGGTGCTTTGCTCGCTCAGGTATTCTGCAGACTTTAGGCCTGTTCCTATTCTGGAATCTGTAAGGAATGGAACTCGCTTTCTAACAAAAACATTACCGTTGAGGGGCTGGCGCAAAGGACGGTGGAGGGTCGCCCGCACTCCGGTTGGGCTCTTCGCCAAGCACAAATTCCAGAGTTGCGGCGTTTCTCAAATTCTCCCAGCCGATCCACAGATTTTTCACCGGCCTCCCGTCCAATGCCACGCTTTCGATGTACATCTTCTCGGGAGCTCCGATCGCGTGAATATGCAGTTCGTGCCCGCCCAGCATCAGGGTGACGATCGGGAACGTGGGGCTGTTGAGGGTCAGGCCGCCGAGACCCGGGATCTCTGGATAGAGCCCCAGATAAGCAAAAACTGCCCATGAGGAAGTCGCACCCAGATCATCGTTTCCTGGAATGCCGCCGGGGGTCTCGGTGAACAGGTCCTTCAGCGATTTGCGCACTACTTCCTGGGTGCGCCACGGATGCCCGGTCCAGTTGTAGATCCACGGATTTCCAAAGCTCGGCTCGTTGCTGATGAAAAAGTGAGGGGTGTAACCGCTGCCCGTCCATCGTCCATACTCGCTGAAGTAGTCGTCCAGCCGCGACTTTGCTGCCTCCGGTCCACCCACGGCATCGATTACCCCATTCAAGTCATAGGGCACCATCCAGGTGTACTGGGCCGAATTCCCCTCCACAAACCCGTCTGTCTTGGCGGGCGAAAAGTCCGGCAGGTACCTACCGTCCTTGTCACGCGCCCGGATGTATTTTGTTCCGGTATCAAAGAGGTTTCGCCAGTATCCGGAGCGCGCCAGGAATCGATCGGCTGTGGCCGTGTCCCCCAGAGCCTCGGCAAACTGAGAGATCGCAAAATCGGCGCTGGTGTCCTCGAGCGTGATTGATGCAGCCCCGGTTGTCGATGGGAAGTCGGGTCTTTCTGCCACGTATCCTTTACTCAGATAATCCTCAAGCCCTGGGCGCTCGGGATAGATGCGAACGTGCGCCCGAGGATCGTTGGCACCCTTCAGCATTGCCGCCAAAGCAGCGCGGGTATCAAAATTTCTTCCACCGAAAGCATAGATGCTTGCAAGAATCTCGTCCGCCGGGTCTCCGACCATGACGCCGCTTTCGTCGTTTGCTACTGGCCAGATCGGGAGCCCTCCGCCCTGCTCCGCGTCATCCACCAGTGACTGCGCCATATCGCTCGCGATCTCTGGAAACAGCATCGCGATCAATTGCACTTCTGTTCGGTAGATATCCCATCCGGAATAGTTGGCGTACTGAATGCGCCCTCTGCTCTGGTGAACTTTTCCGTCGAATCCCAGGTACTCGCCGTTAACATCGCTGAACACGGACGGGTGCAACAGAGAGTGGTACAACGCGGTATAGAATATTTTCTGCTGCGGTTCCGTGCCTCCCCGAACTTGAATGCGCCCCAAGCTCTCGTTCCAAGCGGCCCTGGCGTCCTGACGCACTTTCTCAAAATCCCAACCCGGAATCTCCTGCTTAAGATTCAAGCTGGCGTTCTCGACGCTCACGTAGGAAAGCCCCACCTTCAGATGAAGCGTTCGGAGGTTTGAGGAAAACGTCAGATACGCCCCCGCTCGCGGTCCGCTTTCCAACTCGTTGGCAGGCTTCACCTTTAACTCGTCAAACGTGCCCTTGGATTCAGGGACCTGATCCACTTCCAGCGAAAAAAAGACACGGTAATGGTTCTCGCTGCCGCAGAACTCGTCACTCGCCACCCACCCGGTTGCGTTGTTTCCGCGGACGCGGATTTCCGCATCATTCACCCGGGTCAGGTTGCGACTTAAGTCGATCAGAATCGTGCGGGGTTCATTCGAGCTTGGAAATTCGATCGCGGCGATCCCGGAGCGAACCGCAACCGCCAGCTGAACTCCGATGCCTGGCTCGAGTTTGACGGCGTAATAGCCTGGCTGTGCCACCTGGTCTGTAGGTTTGTAGATTGCCTGGTAGGATGACGGATTCTGAGGCGGCGGTGCATGCACGGCCCCCAAGACGGGAAGGATCGGTACATCGCCATACACGCTGCACCCCGGGCCGCTCAAATGGTTCAGGCTGAATCCGCGCGCCGCCGTGCCTTCATAGCGGTAGAAGGTTCCGTCCGTACGGTCAGGAGACCAGTAGAGCATTCCAAATGGCCGCGTGGCTCCGGGCAAAGTGTTTGCCACGTCATCGAGCGAATTGATTGATGTTCCAATGAAGGGATCAACTCGCGAAGCCAGGTCGGCGGGAGACTGTGCCGGAGCCATTGAGGATTGAAGCAGAAAAAACAAAAGCAAAGCTGTTGTACGCATGGTCATCGCTGTTAAATGCGGCCTGTTTTCATGCTCTTAGAAAGGCGTCACCGAGAACAACAGAACACGATCACAGGTGTCACTTCTCGCAGGAGAACTACCCTTGAGAGTACTCATCGCATTCACGTGCTTCTATAAAGATTGAATACGAGATTCTAAGAATGGAAGTGGCGTGAAAACGGGGACTATTCAAGTAACCGTACGCGACGAACCCCGCCTGTCTCCGGAAGCTTGATTTCGAATTCGTCCCCGTTCAGACGCCGGGTGGGCGACCAGCGCTCGCCGTCGAAATTTCCCTCTTCGATCGTCAGGGGAATCCGGTCGCGCAGAGGTCCTTCCATCGCACGGAACGTGACGACGAAATTGGTGCCGGCGACGACAAAATCATCCGTTCCCAGCTCCAGGATGAGCCCAGCACCGAGCGCACCCTTCAAATCAAAAGGCTGCGTGTAGTCCACACGCGCGACAGTCAGCTCCGTTTTCCCTAGTCGGATCACCTGTCCAGGAAGCTGGTCCTGAACAAATCCGTGGAGAAATCCTGTGCCCTGGTATTTTGCAATCAAGGGCAGGAGCGGGCGTAGAACTCGGTAATTGTCGGCAAACGGCTGGGCAACAGTCTTGAGTCTTTCCTCTTCCAACCAGTGGTCTACTCCGAAAGGACTGAACCCTATGGCATCGTACTGTGCAAGCGCCGGAAAGACGTATCCTGCCCAATGCGCATCCGCAATAATTTCTGGAATAAGCAATGCGTTGTCATCGCGCCTATAAGCTGCGATGCTGCCAGGAAAATCCGGGTTGTAGATGTCAGGGGCCACCATGTCGATATGTGGGGCGGCCGCTTTCCAGATGTCGATGACATTGGCGCTTGGTCCTCCGCTCGGCCAGCGGCCGGCTCTCTCATCGCCCGGCCCCATCAGCCAATCGTTCGCAAACATCGGGAGCGGATAGACTTTCTTCCCTGCCTCGGCAACACTGTCCACGTATCTTGCGGTGAACCAAGCACTGAAGACTTCGGGAGCAAGTTCTCCGAAATAGTCCTGCCAGTTCTTGTGGTTGGCAGTTCCGGAAGACTTATCGAGGACTCCTGCGAGGGACGCAGAAAGTGTACGTCGATGTGCCTCAAGGTAATTGAGCAGCTCCGGTGGAGGGCTCTGCTGATATGCAGCTTCAGCTTCGGGAGAATGGTCGCGATCCGTGAGCAACAGTCCCGTTTCGTTTTCGACTTGGACCAGGATGACCGTGCGGCGTGATTCGTCATTCTCCTTAATGTGTTTCACGACCTCTTGAAAGGCATGGGCATCTGCGTTTCTCGCTGGCTCTGAAAAGGCGGATAGGGTGCCCATCTCTTTTCCCGAAGCATCGACGGCGCGATGAAATTGCTTTCGGTCGCGTTTCACCCATTCCGGGGTATAGGTCATCCAAGCATTCTTCCAAGTACCGAACCACAGAAGTGCCACGCGCAAGTGGTGCGCCCGCGCCTGCGCAAGAGTTTCATCGATCAGATGAAAGTCAAACTTCCCCGCTGTTGGCTCGACCAGTTCCCAGTACACCGGAACCTCAACGGTATTGCCATGGATGGCCACCACCGAATCCATTGCCGCCTTCAAATCATCTACGTTTGTCGCACTGGAGTTGTGAACCTGACCACCGAGGACCAGGTATGGCTGGTCGTCCACATACAGATGAAAGGTCTCTTGCTCGTGGGTTAAGTGGGGGATCGAAGGGAGTGACTGGCTGGCGCTCCGAGGGAGCAAAACCGCCGAAAAGAAAAATAGCGTCCCTATCAGTGCGACCGCGTGTTTCCTAATGCGGCCAGCCCCGTCAGCGACGGTTGTTTTCATTTTCACAAGCTGCCTAACAGTGGTCATAAGGTTTCCATCCTGCTCTCGAATGGCTGCTCATTCGAAGCTGCCAATCCAAAATCGCCCCGAGCCTCCTGGGAATCTTCGCTCCTCGCCTCTGTCATCCGCACTCCTTTTGTCAGACCACTTCGTCAAGAAGCCACCTCCATAGGAATGCCTCTAGAGATAGGAAATCCAAGAATCCGGGTCTGCAAGAATCTGGTGCACATCGATGATGTAAACATCTTCTGAACGCAGGAATCAAGACTTAGATCAGTTCCGCAATTTTGATCCCATTGGAATCGATTCATCGCGAAGCAGTTCGGCCGGATGAATAGCAGTCATAAACAACGCCCCGATCGCAAATCACGGGGGGTTGCGAGAGTCATTTTTTCAGAAACCACGCCGCAAACCTTACAGAAATACCCGAACGAAGACTATAGGATGCGTCGGGGGATCTAGCTGGTCTTGTTTCCGGGTTCCTTTGCATCGTCAACTGAAATTTTGCATGCCAAACACTCTCTTCTTTTCCGCCGTTTCTCCCAAATCGCCTCGTCGGGGTGCCCTCAAGATTGGGTCGCGCGGCGGGCACGGCAAGTTCATGCGTTCCGCCAGATTACTGGATGTATTGACAGTGGCGGACATGTGTGTGGATGTGGTCCTGGCGGGGAATGTGCGTCCCCAGTTTCATCAGGTGGAGCAGGTTATCGGTGATTGTTGCATCGAACTCGGCGGCTCTGCAAATATTTTCGCAACCCAACTGGCCAAGCTCGGCGCGCGTGTCGGGGTTCTTGGTTGGCGGGGCCAGGACGCTTTCGGCCACTTCGTCCTCCAGCAGTTGCAGGCCAACGGAGTGGATGCAGGCCGGGTTCAAGTCCATCCTTCTCTCAAGACCGGAATCGGCTTTGCGCTTACAGAGCCGGATGATCGCGCCATTCTTACCTACATGGGGACTATTGATGCCACACGGCCCGAGGAATTAGAAGCGCGCCTCCTGGCCAACTGCCGGCACTGGCACATCGCGGCTTTCTTTTTGCTGGCTAGCCTTCGCTCCTCCTGGCTCCCTTGGCTAAAACAATGCCGCAAATCGGGGATCACCACCTCGCTTGACACAAACTGGGATCCACAGGGTCGCTGGGAAGGGGTTCGGGAGCTGTTACCGTTCGTGGACGTTTTCTTTCCCAACGAAGCGGAAGCTCTTGCGATCGCACGGGAGCAGGACGTTCGTGGTGCCGCCAGGACTTTGGCGCGGAACGGAACTCTTGTGGTGGTTAAACGCGGTGCTCGTGGCGTATTCGCCTTGCAGGGTGATCGCGAATGGGAATTTGATCCCACCACTTCAAATGCCACGGCAGAGTGTGTGGTCGATTGCATTGGCGCGGGCGATAACTTCGATGCTGGCTTCATTCGCGCGTGGCTGGCGGGCAAAGACGTCGATACCTGTATCTGTCTCGGACATCGCTGTGCCGTCAGCAGTCTTGGCGCCACGGGGGGCATTCGCGGCCAGCTTCAGGGAGAATTCATACCCCGCAGCTCTAAAGCCGCCGATCGTGCACTCAAATATAGGGGCAGGAACAGATGACCAAACTACGAGAGGATATCCTGCGTGAGCCAGGCGAGTTGAGCAAGTCTTTGGCGTACGCTTTTGGGCAAGGCAGGCCTCCGCTCGAGGCTGCTGCCGATCTGCTGAATAAATCCGCTCACATTTACATCATCGGAATGGGGAGCAGCTGGAATGCCGGGTTGGCCGTTCTTAGCTGCTTCAACGGGGCTGGGCGTCCCGCGCTCCTGTTTGACGCTTCTGAGCTTCTTCACTTCGCGGCCATCCCGAACGGCGCGGCCGCGATCATTCTTTCGCGTAGCGGCAAAAGTACGGAAATAGTCCAGCTCATCGGCAAGTTGCGCTCAGCCCGGGCCAGGATCATTGCCCTCACCAATACGCCGGACAGCCCCCTCGCTTCGCATGCGGATGTTGTTCTCCATTTGAAGGCGGCATTCGACCACCAGGTATCCATCTCGATGTACTCCTCGTTAGCCCTCACTGGGTGTTTGCTTGCGTCCTCGAGCCTCGGCAAACTCCCCGAAGACCTAAACGCGCAATTGCAGACGGCACTGGCAGGCGCTTCGAACTCCCTTTCCGTATGGCAGCAATCCATCTCCGGCAGTCAATGGTTGAGCCCTCGGTCTCCCACCTATTTTCTAGGCCGTGGAGCTAGTCTCGCGAGCTGTCATGAGGCTCGTTTGCTGTGGGAAGAGGCCGCGAAAGTTCCGGCTGCGGCAATGCCCACCGGCGGCTTTCGTCACGGCCCTCAGGAAATGGTTCAACCCGGCGTGCGCATCGGTTTGTGGCTCGACAAAGAGCGCATGCGACCTCAGGATCTGGCCCTCGCCCGCGATCTCCGCCACTACGGCGCCTGCGTGCTGTTGATTGGTCAGGAACTCCCGGAACATGCGGCCGACCTCGTTCTGAACCTGCCGAGCATTGCCGCCCCCTGGCAATTCCTTTTGGACATCATTCCTGTCCAGCTCGCCGCCGAGTCCCTGTCCCAGCGAAACTCGCAGGACTGCGATTCCTTCCGGATCTGCTCTTACATCGTCGAAGAAGAGGGCGGCCTCATACCGGAGAAAAAGAGCGACTCCAGGGAACTCCAGAAAGAGGAATCGACCGGATGAAGCTGCCCAGATGGCTGGTTCTCTCCCTCCTCGTTCCACTTTTCTGGGGAATCTGGGGAGCTCTGACGGAGATTCCCGAAAAACTGATACATCCCTCCTTCCCGTCCACCCTCGGCTATGTGGTTTGGTCACTGACTATGCTTCCGTTCGCCGTCATCGCGGTCAGGAATACCCATTGGAAGCTGGAATTAGACTCCCGGTCGATTCTCTACGGCTGTGCAGTCGGCTTCTCCGGCGCCATGGGACAGCTGCTCCTGTTCTGGGTTCTCACAGAAGGACCTGCATATATTATTTTCCCCATCATCTGCTTGTCTCCGGTGGTGACCATCATTCTCTCAGCCGCCCTGCTGAAGGAGCGGACCTTTCCGCTGGCGCTGACCGGAATCATCCTGTCGATACCAGCCATTCTTTTCCTTTCACTCCAGGAGCCCACCAATAGCCCGGTCCACGGCTACGCATGGCTCTTGGTGACTCTGGCCATTTTTTTTGCCTGGGGTTTACAAGCTTACTTCATGAAGTCTTCTGCGAAGTGCATCTCTTCCGAGGGATTGTTTTTCTATATGGCTGTCACCGGAGTCGCATTGATTCCAATCGCCCTGTGGATGACGGACTTCTCAGCCCCCATCAATTGGGGACTCTCCGGACCTTATTTGACCGCAGTGATTCAGAGTCTCAATTCCCTGGGATGCCTGCTCTTTGTGTATGCAGTCCGCTATGGCAAAGCAATTATTGTGGTACCCATGGTGAACGGCCTTTTTCCTCTTGTGACGATTGTTTTGTCCCTCCTGATCTACCAGCGATTCCCAAGCCATTACAACCTCGCTGGAATGGTATTGGCTCTCGTGGCTATTTTTCTTATGGCGTTCGATGAAATGCGGCACGACCCCGGATCCTGAGACTTGGACAATTCCTAGTTCCCGTTTGCTGATTCTCGATTTTTCTTTACTCGGGAGCGACGTTGACTCTCGCAGCAGGGCGGAACGGTGCATTTCCTCACCTGGTGTGACCGCTTAGGGAGCCTCCGTGGCCTGGTTCCGGAGACGCACCAATTTGTAGACCAGCCTAGCGGTGAACATTCAGTGCACCCGCTCTCTTCCTCCCTAACGCGTTTGCAGCGACAACCTCAAAATGAAAGAACAAGGATATGGCCCACATGCGGAAAAGGCTCCCGGGTTAATTTGTAAGAAAGTTCGGCCCAAATCTTACAGAACCGGTGCCCGCCTTCGCATAAGCTCCGCTGCGAACTGGTCGGAACCTGCCAGGTGGAGAACCTCAATGATCAAAAAATCCTCGCTGTTCGCTCTCTGTGCTGCCATCACGCTATCGTTGCCAGCAATGTCAGCCTTCGCTCAGACGCCACACTCCCGCCCTAATCTTGGGACTGACAAGACCACGGATCAGAGCAAAGACAATGCTCTCGAATATACAACCAGCTGGATTGGCAACTCCTATGGAGGCGAGAACCTCAGTTCCGACCAGACTTTGTATCATGTCCCAATCGATATGGATGCTATTTATGTCTCACCGGATGGCACCGTATTCTCCAACAATGTGTGGGACGAAGGCGGCCGATCGGTTGCCGTGTTCAGCAAGAACGGCACCCTGGTTAGCAAGGAGCCGGTGAATACAGGCTGGCAAGGCTTCGGTGGGGTTGCGGTGGCCGCGGCAGACAACTTCGTTTTCAAGAGTTCTTCTCCTGGCGGCAGCGGCATCTCTATTCTGAACGTCAAGGATTTGACCGATACCGGCCTCGGATCAACTCTTCCCGGTAACATCACCTCCAGCTCTGGTATTTTCGGGATGACGGTTGCCAAGGGTAAGCTCTATGTCACCGAGAACGACGCCAACCTCGTGGAAATCTTCGACATCAAGACCCTCACCCTGGTCCACAGTTTTCCAGTTCAGAATCCCGTCCGTATTGCCGTCGATCTGGACGGCGGTATGTGGGTGAGCCACCGCGATACGACGATGCCGCCACCATTTGCGATCACGGGGAACCAGGGCCTCGCAACGGTGGATCATTACAGCAGTACCGGCGCTTGGGTGAATTCCGTCGTCCTGCCTGACGACGCGGAAGTTGTTGCGCTCGCCGTGAATAGCCTTGATGCCCTGTTGGTTGCCGACGATGGGCCCGATCAGAACATCAAAATTTATGGGAACTTGCAGCACACTCCCTTCCTCGTCGGCACCTTCGGCGTGAAGGGGGGAAACTACGCCGGGCCGGTGCCGGGACAGGTCGGTCCGCTGCGGTTCCGCGGTATGACCGGAATCGGGACCGACGCAGAAGGTAATATCTACGTCAGCCAGAGTGGGTTTGGTCTGGATATGGGCGTCGGGCACGGCCTGATCCTGCAAAGCTACAGCTGGTGGGGCGGGCTGAACTGGGAACGCGATGGCCTCGAATTTGTCTCGCTTGCCGGCCTAGACCCGCACTCCGACGCGGATGCCTACGATGCTTACCATCACTTCAAGATCGACTACGCGAAATCCAACCGGGTCGATACCTATGTGGCCGACACGTATAACCGCTTTAAGTACCCGGACGACCTTCGGATAAGCTCGATCGCCTCCCAAGGGGAGATCAAGTATATCCACGGCAAAAAGTTCCTTCTGGTGCGCGGTCAGATTGAGACTGCATTCGAAATCTACCGCTTCGAGGGAGATAGCGAAATCGCCATTCCCTGTGTGGCCTTCGATTATGGAGCGTTCCAGGGCGGCCAGGACTTCGTGGTGCAGCCGACGAACGGAGAGTGGATCTGGCGGGACGTCAACGGCGATGGGCAAATGTCCACCACATTTGGTGGATTGACCTATGACCCCGCTGAGTTCTTCGAGCCTACCACCGAGGGCACGTACCAGGGCTCTCCTATACCGGAGGAGCATCGCGACGGCGCCAGTTTCTGGATGGATGACAATGGCGACATTTGGCAGGTCAATTATGCGACGAATACTCCGCCGTACGAACCTTCCATTCACCTGCGCCGTTACCTGTTTCAGGGATTCGATCAGTTTGGCGCACCCATCTACGATTTCAACCATATGACCATCTATAACGTGGGCGCGGGTCAAGATATCCCCGACCTAGCAAGCATCGGGCAAGCAGCGTTCTTTCCAAAAGCCAGCAAGGGGGGAACCCTCTATGTGATGGGGAGCGGCCCCACGCCGAGTACCAATTACATCGCTCGCTACGACGGCTGGGATACAGGGAGCCGAAAAGCAACCTGGGTCATCAATACTCCCGTTGACAGCGACCCCAACAATCCATGGTCTCCCGAATCGTTTGCGACCGCTGGCGACTTCGTTTTCCTGGATTTCAACACTCCGCACTACAACCTGGTTTATTCGGCGATTAATGGACAGTATGTTGGCAGGTTCGCTCCTGGCAGCAAGGTCGGTGGACTGCCGAACGTCGGCAATTCCGACGAATCGCACTCCAACTTTGCATTTCAACGAGAAAGCAATGGCGAGTACGTGTTGATCCAGGAAGAGGACTACCAGGGAAAACTGTTAGTGTATCGCTGGTTCGCCCCGGACGTTCTTCCTGTGCCTCCAGTACCGCAACCTCCGCTTAACGCGGTAGGGGTGAGCGACGACGAAGCGGCCGACCTTTCCTGGACCGGCGGTCCCGATGCGCTCACCTATAGCGTCAGCCGCAGCACAACCAGTGGTGGTCCCTACACGGTGGTGGATGCCGGGATCTACCAAACCAGTGTCTCCGACGTCGGTTTGACCAACGGACAGACCTACTATTACGTAGTCAATGCCGTATCCGACACCGGCGCCACCAGCGCCAACACACCGGAAATCAAGGTCAATGTGGCGGCGCTCGGCACCACCTATGAGGCAGAACTCGCCGTCCTCACACCTCCAGCCTTTACCATTTACGGCGGTTGTGACAATCTCTGCTCGAACAATGGATTCGTTGCGGCTGCCGGTGGTGGTTCAACCATTACTTTCAATAGTGTGAACGTCGCTACGGCGGGAACCTATGCCGTGCGTATCTACGACATCAATGGCCAATCGGCACAAGATTGGGGCCTGCCGGCGACCGACATCGGACCTACCATTAATGTCACGGTGAACGGCGCGGCAGCGATCGTCTCGCCACAGATGGGGATCACCGATCCAAACTGGAATGCCCCCGGATATGTCACCGTCCCGTTGTCTCTGAATGCTGGGAACAATACGATCGTGTTGTCGAGTGCGTCCGACCAGGGTGAGCCCAACATCGACCGCATCCTGGTGCCATTCGCGCCGATGACCTCAAACTAGCCACACCTGGATTCTGCCGTCCCAGGGGACGGCAGAATCCAATTTGTTTCGCGATATAAATGCGCACATCAGTCCGATCCCTTCGAAAACGCTGTATGGCCATGCCGCTTTTTGCAATCTTGCTTGGTCTAGTGCCATTTTGCTTGGGCTCCCGGGGCCGCGCTGCGCATACTACAGAGAAGACTCACCGCGTTCCCGTCATTGATGTCACGGATTTGTACCAACCCTTCCAGGATCCGGGCGATAATTTCGATCTTGTTACTGCCTACGCACTGCCGGAAATCGATTTGAAGGCTGTCGTCCTTGACGTCCACGATTCTTTCCGAAAGGCGGTATCTGATCACCCGGTCCTTCATGATTCCGATCACAACGGACCTCGCGACGCAGGATTCATTTCCGTCCTTCAACTTAATTACATCTTTAACCGCAGCGTCCCAGCCGCAGCCGGGCCTTTTACGCCGATGCGATCGCCTGAAGACAAAATGCTCGATATTCCAGGGTTTCAGCAGCAAGGAGTCGAGTTGATTCTGAAGGTGCTCCGCGAGAGCCCTGAACCAGTGAGCATTCTCTCCTTCGGCTCTGTCCGGCCGATTGCCGTGGCGTACAACCGCGATCCGGAACTATTCCACCGCAAGCTGGCCGGCATTTATCTCTCCGCCGGCTCTTCCTCCCCGGGGTATCTCGAATGGAATGTCGCGTTGGACACAAAGGCGGCGGTACGCCTGCTTCGCTCTGATCTGCCGATCGACATCTTCCCCTGCGCTAGCAAGGATGGACCCTTTTCCTACGACCCGCACAATTCCTATTGGAGCCTGCCGGATCTTCAATTCGTAAACCGCATGGCCCCAAAGCTTCGCCGATATCTCGACTACGCCTTCGGCCGCAAGTGTCGCTGCGATTTCCTCCGCGCAATAGACGAAGACATACCAGAGTCAGAAGAAATAGAAGCCTACTCGCATCCACATCATGTTTGGGAAACCGCTGTCTGGATGGCGGTTTCTGGCCGGGTACTGGTGAGGCACGCCAATGGCGGTTACCAGATTCTCCCCGCCACCAGGGTAAGTTCAGGAGACAAGCTGCTGCCCAATCGCCTGGAGCCTTGTCTGCTGCACGTTTCCGACGATGGCAGTTTCACTTTTGACTTAGCGAGCAAGCCGTCCAACTTTCGCATTTACGATCGCCAAGATCCCCGTGAGAGCGAGACGGCGCTACGCGAAGCTTTGCCGCAATTGTATCTATCATTTCACCCCTAGGACGATCGCACAGTTTTCTTCGGCCGCCGAGTCCTTCGCTCGCCACTCGATGGCGGTTCAGAGTGATTTTCTGGAGATACGGATGGAGTCGATGTCCGCATGTTGGGACCCGGGACAGGAGACCTGAATCGCGTTCTCCCCGGCAACGAGTTGAACGTGCAGTGACAGCCAGCCAACCAGCCTAGGAGTGAGCTCCAACTTGATGGAGGCATCGGCGTTGATCCGCAACTCAATTGGAGTGGGACCAAGTCCGCTGTTCAAGTAGTTGATCGTGAGGAGATACTCTCCCTTTTCCGGCACGTTGATATGGGAAAAAGTGAGGCTTGCTCGGGCCTCCGTTTCTGTTCCCTGCAATCGGATTGCGTAGCCTTGGCTGCAAGCGCTACATTCGATTAATTGCGCGTTGTCCGTCCGCAAATTCCCCGGCCATTCTGCCTCATAGGTAGCTCCCTGAGCCCAGGAGAATTGCCCCGACACTCTGATCATCACGGAACCATGCGATGACACCGAGGTTTCGTAACCATCGCGGAAAGTACCCAGATTCTTGTGTGTCCACAAATCGCGCACCTTGGCACTTCCTTTCAATTCCAGGTTGCTCCAACGGACATGCATTCTGGCAGGTTTGTCCTGCAGGTTGAGCAGGAGTACTGCCCGGTCACCGCTCGATCTGGTACCTAGGGCCTTTGCCCAGACTTCCAGGCCGCGTTCATCTTCCTGCACCTTTGTAGCTTGCGCCCCCAGAGCGTCCTGATCGACGCGCACAACCTCGGCGTTGGTGAAGATCGAGCGCGTGGCGTCATCCATGCGAATCAGATCCGTGCTGGCCCACAATGGAGCCGCGGAGATTGCCCACATCGAGAAATGAGATCTCATTTCGTCAGGTGAAAGTCCTCGGTTGCCGATTTCGAGCATGTCGGGATCGTTCCAACTGTTGGGGGCACTAAAAACTGCACGACGCGCATTAGATTCGAAGTTCAGAACTACGCGTTCCCACGTAACGTGATTTTTCTCCCAGCTGATGTCCTGGTCGGTCCGCCAGAGTCCGGCAACGCCTTGCGCCCATTCCCAAGGCTGTTCATTACCCCAGGAACAAATGTAGAGCAGCATGGGCCTGCCGGTTTTGCGAATGCTGGCGGCCATGCGCTCGTAGATTTCACGGCCCGAATGGCCAGATGGCCGGTCACAATAGTCCATTTCTACGAAATCAAATCCCCACGCCGCAAATGAAGCAGCGTCGATATCCTCGTGCTCAAAGCTCCCCATATAGAAGGGTTCTCCGAAACATGTGTGCGGGCCCACATCCGTGTAGACACCTGCCTTCAGACCACGGGAGTGAATGAAATCCACAAGAGCTTTCAGCCCTTGCGGAAAGCGGGCAGGATCGATGAAGAGGGTGCCGTCAGGATTTCGCCTGGGAGCGATGCACTCCTGAATTAGAACATAACGGTAGCCCAGTTCACGCATTCCGGAGGCAACGAGAGCATCGGCCTGGTCGCGAACTGTGCCCTCGTCGTAATCACAGAGATAACGATTCCATCCAGCCCAACCCATCGGAGGGGTAGGAGCGGTTGTGCTGAGCGTGGCGTGAAAATTCTCGGAGTTTTGCGCGAAAGCAGGAAGGGGCAAAATTGTAAGGAGCCCGCAACAGAACAAACTAGCCGCTGTAAGAATCCTGATGCACCGAACCTTGGTGTGTAGAAAAGGTCGAAGGGCCCGTATATGCCGAAACACTCCGCTGGCTGGACCGAACAATCGCGGGTGAATCTGGTGCCCTTCGATGCTCTTGTTCATGAACACCTCTGCCAAATCGCTATGCGCGAACGGATCCAAGTACTTTGTGGAGCCCGAGATTTGCTGGCTCCGCATCTAGCGAATACATTTCAGCCCTGATGGATTGCAATAACCGTCCATGGTGTGAGCTTAGCCTCAAAGCGAAGCAGTCCTTTGGAGTCTGCCCTCAGGTTGTTTTTCTCTGTAGCCATGGCTTCCTTGCGCAATTGCGCTTGCTGCTCTCGAGAGGGCGGCTCCGGTGCGCCCATGGCCTGCCAGGCGCGATACGCAAATCCGTTGTGGGCATCCAGCCTCTCTACGATGAAACTCTCCCCGGCTCGCAGGCCCGCAATCTGGAGCACAACAGGGAGGCTACTACCCTGGGATAGAGTCTGCTCCGCAATGGCCGGGTTTCCCTTGGAAACCGGCGGCGCCGCCAGCACTTCCGGCGGGTAGTTATATAGGAGCGCGGCCACTTTCCCGTCTTTTGGGCTCTTGGTAACGATACAACCCTCTTCCCGATGCAGCTGGGTATCACCCAATAGGTTCAACATCCGATAGGCATGAAAGGACGGCTTCACAATTCCCTGAAAATTGATCAATCCAAAGCCGCCGCTGAAGATTGTGCCCGCACCACCTGTCTCTTCAAATACGTCGGTAAACGTCCAGTAGGAAAGCGAATCGGCCAGACCGAGGCAGTCGAGATTCACCTTCACAATGTAGGCTGCTTCCTGAGGGAAATCGTGCTCATAGTCGGTCACAGAGGGGCTGGAACTCCATTCCGTCAAATGCAACTCCGCACCAGCGTAGCGCGATTTCGAAATCGTCTTTCGCAGCCAGAGGATGTCTTCCTTGGTGGAGGAAACAGGTCGGCTTACCTCCAGGTGATTCCCTACAGAATCGATCGGAAAATTCGTAGGATAGGGGTGCGATGCCACAAAATCGACGGGCAACTGCTCCTTCTCGCAGTAACTCAAGAATTCCTCGATCCACGGCCCAATATGTTCAACACCGGCATAATCCTCGGTGGAAATATCCTTCTTGGCTGCCAGTCGCCGGTCGGTCGCGTCGTCCGGGTGGAAACTGCTGGTCGAAGGGCCCCCGACGCGAAGCTCAGGGTCGATCTTCTTAATAGCAATGGCGACGGACTTGTACATCTCAAAGAACTGTTGTTGGGTTCCATTCCAGAAGCCTTCCAGATTTGGCTCGTTCCAAACCTCGAAATACCACTTCCTGACTTCTTCCCTTCCATAACGATCCAGGCAGTGCCGGAGGAAGTGTTCAATGACTTCTGCCCAGCGATGAAAGTCCCTCGGAGGCGTTCCATGGCCCTTCCACCAGGCAAACGTTCCCTCATCATGCGCGATGTCTTTGGGAAAGAATGTCATCTCCACGAACGGCCGGATTCCGAGCGCAAGCATGCGGTCGTACAGTTCATCCACATACTGCCAGTTATATGCGGCTTTGCCGTTTTCTTCCCGGTACACAAACATGTCGTCGTGAAACAGGCCGTGAAAGCGAAGATATTGGAATCCGCAATTGTCAACGCACAGTTTCAATTGCTCCAGCCAGTTGGCACGCAATCCTTCGTTCGCCCTTCCCGCGCCGACGCAGCGATTCCAGTAGCGGTCAATCCGGCTGCCCGAGGCTACACTGTTCACACTGACCGTCAGCGGTACCCGTGCCCCTTTTGCGATATCAGCTGACAGAACATTCCGGAGCGCTCCCTTTATCGCAGGAAGCGCCAAAGCACTACTCTGAATAAAGTCGCGACGTCGCATGAATACCTCTTTCCGTTTCCTCAGTGAAGGCGTCTAACGCGAGAACCAAGCAGAGCACAAGGTGCACCGGCAAATCTGTAAGAATTTAGACCGCCACTGTGATTGGATAGCACGCCTGCCTCGAGAGCTCTGCGGCTTGATGAATCATGGCAAGGAGTTGCCTTGTCAGCTTCAATCATAAGAGAACTGCGTCATGCGATGTGGACTACCGCACCTGTGGCTGTTTCGGGGCCATCGCTTTTGCAATCGCATCCGCAGCAAGGGGTGCCATCACGGCATAGCCTGCCGCGTTCGGATGGACCCCGTCGCCCGACCATTCTACTTTCAGCCCTTGCTTGTCATTGACCAGTGCCGAGTAATAGTCCAGGTAACCCAAGCCTTCTTTCGCGGCATACTCCTTCATCCATCGATTCAGCTCAAGAATTTTTTCGACCGGTCGTATCTCCGGCCTCCACGGATAAGCCGCGGCAGGAAGAATGGAAGCAAGAATCGGGCGGATTCCATTTTTTTCGGCAAGCTCCACCATGGACATCAAATTGCCTTCAATGGCCCCGAGGGAAATCGGGCCGGTATTCTCTGCCAGGTCGTTGGTGCCTGCCAGGATCAGGACGATTTCAGGTTTAAGTGCGATTACATCCTGCCGAAATCGAAGAAGGATCTGCGGGGTGGTTTGGCCGCTGATTCCGCGGTTCACATACGGCTTTCCTTCAAAAAAGGAGGAAAGATTCCAGCCCTCGGTGATGGAATCGCCCAAAAACACAACCCGCGGTTCGCCTTTTTCCGGAACGCCAAGCTGGGTGTCGGCGTCCCGATACCTGGTCAGATTGGGCCAGTCGCGCAAAACGGATTCAAGATCATGTCGCTCCCGTTTCAGAGATTCGCAAGGATCGGGAGCCTGCTGCGTGCTCGCCAAGCAACACATGGATAATCCGAGTATAAGGATGAATAGGACTTTCTTCATGAGTAGTGACACTCCCTGTGGCGAGGTTCGGAAGTCAGACAACACAAGCAAACGGAGCAAATCGCGGCGACACAAAGCCGATCATGCAGGTGGGACTCAAAATTGTCCAACTTATGATCGCAATCCCTCATCCTGAACCAAACAATCGGCATCGGCATGGTCTTGTCATTCGGTGGCGGAAAAATACTGGCATTGCAGAAATACCGGTTCGGGGCGTCGTGCGCCTGCCCCGCGTGTTGATCACAAACCTCTTTGGATCATTCCCCATCCGGCACTCCTGTATCATGAAAAGCTGTCCCCGGCCAGTTCGACTGCCTATCCGCTCCCCACTTCCCCCGCCAGCCGCATTGCAAAGGTTGATCACCACCTGCTTCGAATGCTCTCACATTATCAATTCGTTCTCGCCCCATTCATAGTGGAATCGGAGTTGCGGAATCCCGAGAGTGCCGTTCTTCCGCGGATCAATGTCCACCTAGACCTTCGCGCTTGATTTTGCCTGCGCTTGCCGCCTTCAAATTGGTGGCGATTGCCATACTGACGGGTCGGGTAGCGGAGCACGTCCATGAACTCGAAGGGAAACGGCGCCGGCCCGCGTTGCAACCGGAGCGCAACCTCGGGGAAAACGCCGCAAGCGCAGTAGGAGCGACGCGGCGCTGCGGCAAGCGGCAATCACGCCTGAGGTTGCCAGCCAGCTGCGGCTACGGCTCGGCGCGAGCAGGCGGGGAAGCATCGGGAAGATCGGAACCTATGACCCCGAGGCCCAAGAGATTCACCTCAAGGTCATCTACTCCTCAGAGGAGCTTGCACCGTCGGATATGGAGGCCGGGGTCAGTTAGTAACAATCTTCAGGAAGTTCACGCGTAGTTTGGTCTGTTCGCGTCTGGTTGACATGCAAACTTGGGCGTGAACTTCCGCTGGCGATGAACGGCACGACGCGCCAAAACCCAGGTATTCACAAGGACCGGCGTGTAAATTTCGCAGTTAGGGGATTCAGCGGTTTCCCATCGTTCGCGGAAGTCGAAGGCGCTCACTTTCTAACCGTAGAACTGGTCAGTGGGCGATCGCTGGATCGCGAGATTGGCCCGATGTTTCTGTCAGAATTGACTTGAGCTTTTTTATATAAATTCTGCTCCCCGCGAAGGTACAGTGCTGAGGTTTAGGTGGGAGACCCAGCGAACGATATCTTACGTAACTTTCCATGACTCTCCCTATGAATCGAAGAGAGATGTTGCGGTTGACGACGGCCGCAGCTATCGGGATGTATTCCCCGCACGGCCTCGTCGCAGGTAGTGGGCAGGAAGGCGTAAACTCCGACATTTTACTCGATGACGGAACCGTGAGCGTCTTGTTTGTCCGAAATTCAAATTCTCTTAAGATTCGACAAATTCAACTCAAGAATTTCCCAGCACTTCTCTATAGCGACGAGCAACTTCAACAGCCGGGAGCAGGTTCTCTCGGAAATCCACTGGCCATTATCATTCGGAGTGGGACCCACAAAGGGACTTACCAGCTCGACTCATTCTATCTGACACATGAAGAACACAGTTCCAGCCGGTTGTTAGCTTATTTTCACCATCAGCAAGTGCCCATGCAGTTTGGCATGGAAGTTTCTATCGAAGGAAACGTGATCGGCTGGCGCGGCCAACTGATTTGGAATGGCCCGGATGATACCGAGGTCGACTGCTACTTTCCGCTGTTGTCCCGCATCCGTTTTGAATCCGCCCTCCGCGATCGCCTCGTCGCTGGAGAGTTGTCGGGCTCCGAAAAAGGGCCGACAGGCGCCATCAATTATAGCTCTACGTACATTGGAGGCTTGTCCTCCCCTGTCTACCTGGTGGAAGGGGGCGGCCGCGGCCTGGCCATGCTCGAAGATAACCGCGCCGACTTCGCGGCAGATCCCGGAGGATGTTGTCAAAGGAGCGCGGTGGTCGCGACTCGGTTTCCGATTCCCGTGGATGAGGACGCGGCGCGCGCCGAGGCCCCCGGGAAAGAGGGTCCTTATGTCGGTTGGCGGCACCGGCGTCTCTTGTTGGGGGCCTCGCGTTTCGGCGGTCAAACCGAATACGATGAGGCCGAAGCGCCAAGCCCGTTCCCGCTTACTAAACTGGGGGATAGCGTCGATTTGGGCCCTGTGTATTGCTATCTATACCGGGGGACCTGGAAACAGGGCGCATTCTGGCTGCGGGAAAAGCGGCAGCACTTGCCTTTCCGGCAATCGCCGGCGCAGTGGTATCAGCAAACCACGATGCTCTCCGAAGAGATGCCTGGCCGGCTTGTATTTTCGGGAATGAGTCTTTACGATTTGCCGCTGCTATTAGAGGAACGGCACGCCCTGGGCAGCGACATGATGTCACTTCCGGGATTTGCCGAGCCGGAAATCATTGGCAGCAAAGAGAACATGTTGAACCGGGGAGATTATTTCTATCCGGCGACAAACCTGGGCAGTTGGGATGCCGTTCAGCGTGGCGTCGAAGCCACCCATCGCCAGGGTGGGCACGTGCTCTACTACGTGGAGGGGCTCATCGTCTGGAAGCGCTCCCGCATCGGACGTTCGAAAGCTCGTGATTGGGCGCTGATGGATGCTGATGGGAAACTGACGGAGAACTACCGTGGCTTCTTCGACATGTGCCCGGCAGAGGTAGGCTGGCAAGATTGGTTTGCGCGCACTTTGGCCGACGTGGTTCGTACCACTGGCGTCGACGGCTTCTTCATGGATTCGATGCTGGCTACCGATAACCATCGCTGTTACAACCCAAAACATCAGCACTCGCCGCAGCCGGACATCTGGAACTGGGGGATTCGGCGGGTGTTGTCTCGTGTGCGCGAAGAGGTGGATAAGGTCAGCCCGAATACAATTCTTCTCTGCGAAGGTGTGGGAGACTTGGCTCGCGAATTCATCGACGGGTCGCTTTCCCACGGCCATGCGTGGTCGGGCATGACGTTTACTGTTCCGTTGTCGCGGTTCTTACACCCTCAAATGCGCGCCTTTGAGGCGGACGGCATGCAACCGAGGCAAAGGAACTCTCTACAGTGGCCGGTGGAGAAACCGCTTCTCTGGAATGCCGTGCAGGGATACCGTGTTTTTGTTGAGCAGGAGAGTCACGATCAACTCGCTGCCCTGGCACGTCGTGTCCGCGCTTGCTACGACATGTATCCGGAGATTTGCGACGCACAGATGTCAGAGTCGGATGTCGTGGCGGGCGGTCCTCTCGTACAGCTGTTCGACTCGCTGCCACGTGTGCTGACCATCGGAAATGATTCCCAGACTCCGCGTACCGCTCAAATCCAATTCCCGCCTGGAATCGATGCTGGGACGTTATTTGACCGAATATCCGGGACGCATATTCCAGTGATAGAAGGCAATGCCAAATTGGAACTTTCCGCATGGGATTATAAGGCGTTTGAGGTTCGTGTCTAGGTGCTCGCTCCAAACTGAGTTGGTGTTTCGGTCATAAAGTACGGAGAAGAGGATCCGGAGCAGCACGTGGTTTCGTGCGGTTCCACGGGAACTCCCTTGATTAACAAGGGTTTTGCCTTCAAAGAGAGTCTGAGGAGATTCCCGTGACGAGACTCGCTAGATTGTTCCTTCTGACGCCTGCCTTTCTGCTATACCTTATCTCAACCGTTCGTGCTCAAACCGTCTGGGGCACTCAAGCGCGCAGACAACGCTATCTGTGTATCAGCACGTAGAGATCGAGGACTTCCAAGCCCCACTCAATGAAATGACGACTGAGTTGTTACGCGATGTTACCAAACTGAAGTTGGCAGCGGCTTGATATGCTGAATGAGCGACCTGAGACATAGGTGACACATTGTACTGGACACATAGGTAACACTTTCCTCCCATGAAGGGAGGGAAAGATGCCTTGGAAGGAGTGTTCGGTGACAGACGAGAGGATGCAGTTTGTGGTTCCTCGAAACGATTGGTCGGATAATCAGCACGTGAGGGAATCAGTACCTTTCACAGGGGCATTTCCCATAGAACCGTATAAATTGTCTGACAAACTGAAGGCTTACACTATAGGGGCAACCGTATATATCAGGTAGGCAGTTCCGGGGCACTGAATTATGCTCAGTCGATTCGAAGTCTCACCTGGAAAGAACCGTTACCATCCTCAATCTGCAGTGGCAAACAACCCTGGATTGGCCATCTATTCATTTAGGGTATCGGGACCCACTTCACCAGTTTTGGCTGCCCCGAAAGACTCCCCGAACCGGCCGCTTGCCCTGCGCTCTTTGCCCACGCGGAGGAAATCCATCTTCAAAGCCCACGGCTGTGATATAAGAACCCCTTGTCTATTGGACTAATACATCGGGCTGGTCACTTCCTGCTTTCGATGTGCCGAGGTGAAATATGCCATTCGGGGAGGAATTTAAGGGGAAACGGAATTCCCAAGTCAGAGGGCTGGAAGCACACTCCCCAAACTTCCTGACCGATGGAGCAGGGCATTCCCTACAGTTGTTCGGACTCAAACTACTGCAGCAGGAATCCTCCATCAGGCTGAAACAAAATGTCTTCATCTCCCCTCTCAGTATTTTTCTGGCTCTCGCCATGGCCGAGAACGGGGCAGCAGGGGAAACCAAAGCTGCAATGCGCAAAGTCCTGGCCATCCCTGCCGATGCTAGCGAAAAAGAGGTCAACGGGTGCGCAGCCTCGCTTATGACGTTGCTCCGATCTCACGGTGAAGCGGAACTCGCAATTGCCAACGCGCTCTGGGTGGATGTGCGCTCGACCATCGAACCGAAGTTTGTGGAACTGTGCCAGGAAATCTACGGTGCGACTGCACGGACGCTCGATCTTAACCAGCCTTCCTCTGCCACGATCATCAATGAGTGGGTGTCCGAGAAAACGAGGGGCAAGATTCCCCGTATTGTGTCGCCTGACAGCCTTGCACATGCAATTGCCATCCTGACTAATGCCGTTTATTTTAAGGGCAAGTTTCGCATTCCATTTCGAAGGAAAGCAACTGAGCCTAAACCGTTTTACCTGGTGGATGGAAAAAAGAAGGTGGTGCAGATGATGCGAGGTTATCATCTGCCTGATTCCTATCGGAATGGAAGGGAGTTCGAGGCCGCCGTACTCCGTTACAAGGATTCTGGGATTGCTCTCTATCTGCTTCTGCCTGCCAAAGGCACAAGCCCCGAACAGGTTGTCACAGAAGACTCCATGCGCGAGATGTTACTCGCCAAAGAATCCTGTGAACTGGATCTGTCGATGCCTCGATTCACCATCGATTTTACTTGTCACCTCAAAGAGTTGCTTACTCGGCAGGGGATGGGAATTGCCTTCCAAGCTAAAGGCGCGGACTTCTCGGCACTCGGATCTCCGCTCTTTTATCTGGATGAGGTAATACATAAGACACACCTGGAAGTGGATGAAGAGGGAACAGTCGCGGCAGCGGCGACAGCCATTCCCGCGCCGTTGAGCGAGGCCATGCCTGCGCGAGTCGAAATAAAAACACTGGTATTTGACCGGCCGTTTGCCGTTATGTTGAGAGACACTTTAACAGGAGCAATTATATTTGTCGGTGTAATCTACGAGCCATAAGTTCGCTGTAGTTGCAGTCTGTTCTGACGCTGGCGGGCGAAGGAAAGTCAAAAAAACTGGGAATTACCATTGGCAATGAGATCTACCTGGTCGGATATCCCGCCCTCATGTTCGACCCCCAGAACACGAGTCCGCTTCTACGAATGGGAATCATCGCAAGTGACCCGGTGGGCGGCTACTCATTTAATCAACATCTCCAAGAACAATTCGACCCGCCACCGCATGTTGATGGCTTTATTATGGATGCGAACGTATTCCCCGGCTCGAGTGGGAGCATGGTGATACTACGTCCCAGCATACCTTTATCCTATAAGGATGATGTGGTCGCTAATGTACTCGGCGCTCCGATGCAGCCCTGGATTATGGGAATTGCGGCAGATTCCATCCCGATATCAGACACCGCTTTAGGAATCACCACACGAATGTCCATCGGGGTTGCTTATTCGGCAGAAACCATACGGGAGACAATCGCTAAGTTCAATTAGTGAAATGAGCCCCCCAATCCGGACGACCTACGGCGCTGACCAGAGCACTCCGTTTTTTCCACTCAGGACGACGGATGCAGCGGACGTATTCACGCGTTTCCCTGTCTTTCGAGCGTCAAGTTGAGAATGGCCCAACGTTGCCGCGAATCCATCGTTGTCTGAGACCGTAAAGGCATCTGTAGCAATATCTGCGATGCTCGTGGGTTGCAGCAGATTCGGACCCACTTCCATGTGAAGTCGCGGGCCATCACCGGTACTGAGTGAAACAAATCCCTTCCCATAGTTTCCGCTCAGAATCAATCCAGGGGCCGGGGCGCTCTTCTCCTTGCCGAAATAGGTTGGAACTACACCTAGAGAGAGAGAGCCTGAACCGAATTTACCCCCATCAGCGATACTAAGATTCGGTCCCCGAACATTGAATCTACCTTCGGGAGTAAGAATTTGGAGACTGCCCGGCGAAACCACAGTCAACGCATTGTCCTTGGATTGAAATGCCAAGGATTTGTCGCCATATCCAACCAACTCTTTTCCGGTTTCATCGTACAACTCAAGGGCCGACTCTCCCGTATTCAATTGTCCCGAGTAGTTCACTACACTCAGCTTTGCCCTCATCTTGCCGCTTTGGTCTCTAACGATGAATTCCTCCGCTTCCACTGTACGTCGATTCTGGGTCTGCCCCAGAAGAAACAGAGCCGATACGATTACCGCGAGAACAGCGGCTCCGCCTTTAATTAGCCGATTCTCATTTTCGAGTTTGGTGAGACGTTGCATTAGGGATTGCATGTTGGGGGGCTGGGGCTCCATGATTCACCTCACATTGGGACCAATAACTCGGAGACAAATTCGTCGGGAAAATGGTGGACCGCTGCTCTACTCGCCGTCAAAGAGAATGTGATTCCCTCGCTCTAAAAAAAAGAACAGCTACCACGATGTCCCGCGAAGTTTGCATACGAGCCGGGGGGCTTCCCTCCATCCCTTAGAATCGGGCCAGATAACTCAACCATGCGGAGGGTACCGGGACGCACTTCTCCGCTCAGCGAGTTCGAACATTGCCATAAAGTGAAATGCAGGGATGTGACAGGAATTATGTTGTGCCCGGGATCATTGACCTGGTCCCCACAAAAGAGTATGGATGTTACGTTCAGGATCCGCCTCAACCTCGGCCAGTGCGAGGAGAAATCAGACAAATGCGAAAAACTCTTTGGATTATCGCCTCATTATTCGCGACCTTTATTTCAGCGCCCAACGCCAGCGCGGACACCCTGTACGCGCCCACTTTTACGTGCTTATACTCCTGCGTTGTCCCCGTGCCGACTGGGACAGACGTGTCCTTCGGTCCGACATGGACCCCTGCCACTTTCACCCTTACGATCACATTCGATTCTGAGATATTCACAGTACCTCTCCAAGACGCGGCTGGACCTGGAATATATGCCGATTCCCCCACGGACGCATATCTTTGGTGGATCGGTTCCTATTATTCCTCCGGAAATAACCAATTCATTCTGGATGACCTCGATACAGGGGATTGGATTGTCGCTGGCTTTTTTCCCGCAAGCCTCTCAGGAGAGGGCGGGTCATTGACATTCGCGGCCGTACCCGAACCCAGTCCCGTTGTCCTCGTGCTACTTGGGATTGGGTTTGTCCTGGTAGTATGGAAACGTGTCGCACGGGATTTGCCGTCGGCTATTTGAAAGCATCGCTTCCGGTCACATTTCGGACACCACTGGGCACCCACCGCTCACAGCGTCGAACGGATTTGCTATTACGCTCTAGGTTTTCCTTTTCGGACCATTGGCATTTCCCCAAGTCAATTTCCTCCGTCATGCTCCGGTTTACCGACTTCGACTCCTTGTGCGCTGGTCTCCTGAGCTGACCAAAAATGAAAAAATAAAAAAAGGCCTATAAAGGTGTGGGGATGTCTACGTTCACCCGGGTCCTATGGCCGGACAACTCAGGGCTTTCCGGGGTAGCGGGGGATTGTGGCTAATATTGTTTGCCAAGAAACCTGCCGAACCGGTTCCTCATTGGTCTGCGTGGCAACGGCGGAATGCGCAACAAAGACGGCCACCCGCTACAGTTCCCGCTACATCTCGAATTTCAAACGATCGCGGAAATAGTCAAGGGTCAACCGTAAAGCTAATAGAGTGAAGAGATTGAAGTGGTGAACCGGGGAGGACTCGAACCTCCAACCCGTTGATTAAGAGTCAACTGCTCTACCATTGAGCTACCGGTCCACGGGCAATTCATTATTTTACATACTTCTGAATTTTCTGTCGACCTATCTGGTGTCAGCAGAAAAGTGTGGGCTTCCCGAGGAGGTCTATTTCGCTCGCAGGACTGCCGCCAGATCACGCGCCACTTTTCGCGCCCGTTCTAGGTCGCTCGGGTCAAAGGAAATGGCAGACACGCGCTGGTGACCCCCGCCACCATACTGTTCCGCCAGTGAGGCCAGGTTTTTGTCGGCCGTGGCCTGATTCCAAGGGTTCGTCCCCAGCGAAACCTTGGCGCGAACTGGAGAGGAACTAACGCTCACCGAATACACGCTCTCCGGATGCAACAGATAGGGAATGAATTTGTTATACCCCTCCAGGTCCAAATCGCTGACGTCGAAGAAAACCACACCATCCTTCGACTCACACCTCTGCCGGAGGATCTCAATGGATTTGTGATGGCGCTCGAGCAATGGCCCCAGGTATTTCACTACGATCGGAAGCTTCACCATCTCTGCAAGCGGCCGGTATGCAAGCTCCGGGACAATTTGGGCCGGAAGGCCATTTTCTGGAGCCGCTTCGATCACGAGCGCTAGCTGGGTTGCCGGTTCGATCAGTTCCGTCGCCGATTGCGCCGTGGGAAACTGCGCGCCATCAATGATGTCTCCCCAATGGATCAGGTCCGCCATTGGCTTGGTATCGAAACCGAACTTATCCCTCGTAACCGTGGCGATTAACTTGGTGCAAGACTTGTACTCCGGCTCGTAATACATGTTCTTGCCAGGGAATCTCTTGAAGTACTCCGCGTCGGCCGGCGTCAGGAACGCGCTTTGGTGATGGTCGAACCACCAGGTGATTTTCGGGGAATTGGAGTACTTAAAATCAACGATGACGTTCTCGTCCCCGTCAAACAGCCCGTCTTCCCACGGGAGCTTGGCTTTGTGGGTCATTCCGCTCAGATGGAATTCCGCCTTGGCATCGAAGCACTCCCGGTAGAACCGGTAAAAGAGTGCCGCCGAGGCAGTTCCGTCAAAACAACGATCGTGAAAACAGAGTCGAACCTTCGTCATAGAACAGAGTTTGCCTAACTTTCTAGCAGATTGACCTGGGACCACAAGCAAAGCTTTTTAACATGGACGTGTCTAGGCCTAATGTCAAGTCGAATTCTCTGGCATACCTCTTTATCCCCGTAGCGCCAATCGTTTGTAACCTCTGGCGCCCTCCTGAATCACAATAGTATACGGGCAGGAGCCCGGCGACACAGAGAGGCACCGGTTCATGCGTGAATTCGGCGATTTGACCGAAGCAGACATCACCCCGAAGTCCCTGTATCTCAACCGGCGTCAGGTCCTCCGCGCCATGGGCATTGCCGGAGCCGCCATCGTCGGCAGCAAGCTGGTCTCCCATTTCGCCTATCCGCCGGCCACGGTGAACGCCGGTACCAAGCTGAACGTCACCATAAAGAGCCCTTTCAGCACGACGGAAAAAGCCAATAGCTTTGATGACGTCACGCATTACAACAACTTCTACGAGTTCGGTACCGACAAAAGCGATCCCTCGAGGAACGCGGGAAAGTTCCGCACTTCGCCGTGGACCGTGGCTGTCGAGGGCGAAGTGAAAAGGCCCGTCAAGTACAGTATGGATGACATTCTGAAGCTAGCGCCGCTCGAGGAGCGCATCTACAGGCACCGTTGCGTGGAAGGCTGGTCGATTGTGGTGCCCTGGATCGGCTACTCTTTGAGCACCATTCTGAAGCTGTCTGAACCAACCGACAAAGCCAAGTTCGTTGCCTTCCAGTCGGACTACGACCGTAGTCAGATGCCCTGGGGTGAGCACTCCGGGATCGAACTGCCCTACGTCGAGGGGCTGCGTCTTGATGAAGCCATGCACCCGCTCACCCTGCTCTGCGTCGGGATGTACGGCGAGTCGCTGCCCAATCAGGATGGTGCTCCGGTGCGCCTGGTGATTCCCTGGAAATACGGGTTCAAGAGCATCAAGTCCATCGTGAAAATCCGCTTTGTAAAGGATATGCCGCCTACCACATGGAATCGCTATGCGCCGAGCGAGTATGGCTTCTACTCCAACGTAAATCCCGCAGTCGATCACCCGCGCTGGAGTCAGGCGAGCGAACGCCGTCTGGGGGAATTCCTACGACGCAAAACACTGATGTTCAACGGCTACTCCGACCAGGTGGCAGGTCTGTATAGCGGCATGGACCTGAAGAAGAACTACTGACGTGCACAACTTCCTTGCCCGGATATTGACCAACAAGTGGTCTAAAGTCGCGGTCTTTTCTTCGGCCCTTTCACCGCTGGCCTATTTGGGATGGCGCGCCTATCGCGGTGAACTCACCGCCAACCCGGTTGAGTTCATCCAACACTTCACCGGCGACTGGACGTTGCGCTTTTTGTTGATCACGCTTGCCGTCACGCCCTTGCGCAAGCTCATGAACTTGCCGGACCTGATCCGTTTCCGCCGCATGCTCGGTCTGTTCGCCTTCTTTTTCGCCTGCCTGCACTTCCTCACCTACATCGGACCGGACCAGGCGTTCGACCTCAGGGGCATGTGGAAAGACGTCGGCAAGCGCCGCTACATCACCGTGGGTTTCCTTGGTTTCCTCTTGCTTATTCCCCTGGCACTGACCTCCACAAAGGGCTGGATCCGACGGCTGGGCGGCAAGCGCTGGCAATCTTTGCACCGCCTGATCTACCTGATTGCATTTTGTGGTGTCATTCACTACTACTGGCTGGTTAAGTCCGACCATCGCCTCCCGCTCCTGTATGGCGCTATCCTGGCGGTCCTGCTCCTCTACCGCCTCGTCGCTTCGCTCTGGAAGGCACGCTCTCCTGCCGCAGTCTCCCCCATTCGCTGAAGCCCTTGTAGGACTCGACAACTGCCGCGCACTCCACCCGCACGCCATCGTGTCTGCCAGCCAATTGCCAGCTTCCCCTTCGCGGAAGGGGTACCCCGCTTCGACGGCTTCGCACCGCATCCCGGGCTACGATGCACGCGACATCCTGCATTGACTCGGAAATTCATGGGCACAAGACTCTTCCGGTCGGTGGGAGGAGAAAATCTCCCTCACGCGGCACCGCCGGAGTTGCATTGCAGGTGAGAGCACGACCCGTTCCGGATCCCTCCTACTTGCTCCACTGCGCCTAAGTGCAGGAGAATGTGCGCACGCAATCTAAGTGATTCCTAACGGAGCCATATCCCATGATCGAGCGCAGCATCCGCGAAGTTCTGAGCCTCTATAACCCGGCCGATCCTCTCGAAAAAGCGTACACCATTCCCGCGCCGTGGTATTTCGATACCCGCGTTGCGCAACTGGAACGCGACAGTGTTTTCCGAGCGAACTGGCAGGTGGTTGGGCGGCTCGATCAGGTACAGGAACCGGGGCAGTTTTTCACGATTGAGGTTAATGCCGAGCCGCTGCTCATTGCCCGAGGTGACGACGGCAAGTTGCGCGGCTTCTACAACGTCTGCCGGCATCACGCCGCGGCAGTTGAACCGCAGGCAGCCGGCTGTGCCAAGCAGTTTCGCTGTCCGTATCACGGCTGGACCTACGGCAACGACGGCGCGCTGAAGGGCATGGTCGAATTCGAGGGGGTATGCAACTTCGAGCGCAAGGACAATGGCCTGGTGCCGGTGCGCGTGGATAGCTGGGAAAATTTTGTCTTCGTGAACCTGGACGATAAGGCCACCCCGCTGATGGAGTTCCTCGGGAAAGCGGCTTCCCTGGCGGCACCGTTAAAGCTCAAAGAGACTCTGCGCTATTTCGACCGGCGGACTTACACGCTTGGGTGCAACTGGAAAGTGTATGTGGACAACTATCTGGACGGCGGCTACCACGTTCCGCACGCCCACAAGGGACTGAGCAGCGTGGTGGAGTATACCAAGTATACGATCGAGAATTTCGAGCACTCCTGCCTGCAATCCAGTCCGCTCGATGCCTCGAGCGCCATTGAATCCGCCATCGGGGCAACGCGCCGGGGCCATGCGTTCTACTTGTGGATCTATCCGAATTTCATGATCAACGCCTATTCCGGCGTTATGGACACCAACCTGGTGCTGCCGCTCGGCGTGGACAAGTGCGCGGTAATATTCGATTACTACTTCGCGGACACCAGTTCCGCAGCGGCAAAGCACCATCAAGAGAGCATTGCAGTCAGCGAAAAGGTGCAAGACGAGGACATGGCCATTTGCGATTCTGTACAGCGCGGCCTGAACTCACGAGCCTATGTTGCCGGGCGACTCTCTGTCCGCCGAGAAGCGGGCGAGCATCTCTTTCACCGGCTGTTGCATGCGGACCTGAACAAGGCCTTGGGTCGGCCCCTCGGCACGGTCTAACTCGGAAACGCTCCCGCCTTCGCTCCTCGCGAAGCAATGGCGGCGTCCTGGCCGTCAGAATCCTGAGAAGAGGGAGGCTCCGCAAACCTGGTGAGAACACCGGCCGCAGATTACTCCGGGGGCGTTTCACTCAAAGATCACGGTCTTGTTTCCGTACAGCAGAATTCTGTTTTCGATGTGCCAGCGCACCGCTCGCGCAAGAACCACTTTCTCGAGATCCCTTCCCTTTTCGACGAGGTCTTCCAGGGAATCGCGGTGCGAGACGCGCACCACCCCCTGCTCGATGATCGGACCATCATCGAGCACCTCCGTCACGTAGTGTGCCGTCGCACCGGTGAGCTTGACTCCGCGCTCGTAGGCCTGGTGATACGGTTTTGCCCCCACGAATGCAGGCAGGAACGAGTGGTGAATATTAATGACCGGCTGCGGATACCGCAGGATGAAATCGGTCGAGAGTACTTGCATATAGCGCGCCAGCACAACCAGATCGATATTGTTCTCCTCTAGAAGCTGCATTTGCTGGGCTTCCGCCTGCGGCTTGTTATCCGTGCGAACCGGAATATGGTGGAACGGAATGCCGTAAAAATCGGCATGGCGCTTGGTGTCGGTATGATTTCCGATGATCAGGGGAATTTCGCACGCTAGTTCTCCGTTGCGCTGGCGATAGAGCAGGTCCACCAAGCAGTGGTCGAATTTAGAAACGAAGATCGCCACGCGAGGGCGATAATTGCCCGGGCGGATGCACCAGTTCATCCCGAACTTGTGCGCGATGGGGCCGAAGGCACTGTCAAAGCTCTTGAGATCCAGGCTGAACCCATCGAGGTCCCACTCGACGCGTGCCAGGTAATACCGCTCTTCTCCAGCCTGATGTTGCTCAAAATGTAGGATGTTCCCGTCATAGCGGTAGATGAATTCAGCAATAGTGGCGTCCAGGCCTTTACGATCCGGACATTGAACAAGGAGAATGGCGGTGTTTTTCAACGGCAACTCCCATCTGGCCCTTGGACCGTAGCCGAACGATACGGCCGCAATCGCTCAGGATGGCTCGGGCCAGATATTCTGTAGCAAGTAAAGCCTAAATGAAACATGGGATTTGTTCTTCTCGTATTCTGTCTAGAAGAACGTTATTGTTAGTCGCTGCCGAATGGAGGCTTATGGCATTTGACTTGGCCCGCCCCAGGCTACCGGTCCTGACCAGCCTCCGGTTCTTCGCTGCGCTGCACGTGGTCCTGTTCCACCTGCGGGCAACGAAAATTACCTTCCAGAACGGCTTGCTCGGGTCGGTCGCCGAACTCGGATACACAGGCGTAAGCCTCTTTTTTGTGCTCTCGGGGTTTATCCTTGTTTACACCTACCAGGGTCGCGACATACCTCCACGGCAGTTCTTTCGTGCCCGTTTCGCCCGCATTTACCCTGCCTATGCCTTCTCGCTACTCCTCACCGCACCTTTTTTCGTTCTCGGCATGTATGTCTTCAAAGTGCCATTCCTGACCTGGTCCGCCGCTCACCCGGTGGTGTCCTCGTTGAGTGTCTTAGCCCTGTTGCAAGCCTGGAATCCACTGGGGGCCCTCGCGTGGAACTCGGTAGCCTGGAGCCTTTCGGTGGAAGCCTTCTTCTACGCCGTCTTCCTTGTTGTTCTGGACTGGATCGTCCGCCGCGGCAAATCTCAGATCTTTCTGCTGTTGGTGCTGTTCTGGATGGCCAGCCTGGCGGTCTCGACCGGATATGTGTTCCTGAAGCCCGACGGACTCCGAGCAGTGGATTCGAATGTCCTGAACAGCCCATGGCTCAACGTGGTGAAGTTCAATCCGCTCGCACGACTGCCGGAGTTCCTTCTCGGTATGTGCAGCGGCATTTTGTTCCTGCGCAACGCGGTTAGCCGGAAATGGGCAACTCCCCTGGCGCTCGGAGGGTTGGCCGCTTTCTTGCTGGTGGCTTACTTCTCCCTGGCGATTCCCTATCCGATTCTCCACACCGGATTATTGAGTGCGGCCTTCGGGGCCCTGATCTATGGTCTTGCCTTGGGGCCAAGCTGGGCGCACTTCCTGAAATCGCGCCTGCTGGTGTTATTCGGGGACGCAAGCTACAGCCTCTACCTGCTGCACCAGACCGTGCTGCCGCCGTTTTTCTTTCGCGAAAACGGCCGTTTAGTACACACCACGGTACCCTGGGTTGTTTTAGCGGTGACGGTGGCGATTGCTGTGGCCATCTGCGTTTTCAAGTTCATTGAAGAGCCGCTCAGGCGAAAGCTGAACCCTCGTCAGCATGGCCCTGGAACTGTACAGCTGCAGGCCACATAGAAGGCGACTGCCGATTCAGACTTGCGCGGTCTGCCCGACGGACAAGGGGGGGAACCATCCGTCTAACAAAAAGCCGGCGGAAGATCCGCCGGCCTCTGTTGGTCGCAGCTTAGAATCTACTGCTCAAAGAAGTGGATTATCTTCTTGGTGCCCTTCTCAGTGTAATAAACGGTAACCTTGCCGGTCTTGTCCGTGGCCTTGCCGATGCTCTTTGCGGTGTCTTCCGTGTCGTGACCCGCGACATCAAAAGTGTGCTCGGTACCGTCGGCGGCCTTCACGGTCACCGTTTTACCATCATGGCCGACTTTGGTGACTGTACCATCGACGTACTTCAAGCCGTCCTTCCCTACCTTGTCGACTTCGGTCGCGCTTTTCTCCGTACCCTTCACACTGTAATGGACAACGACTTCAGAGCCCTCGGAAAGACCTTTGAAGGAATCCTTGGCGCCGGCAGCAGTCTTGTCGGCTCCATATACCGTGGTCTTGTCCAGGAAATGCACAGTCTGTTCCGTGCCGTCCTTGGTCTTCACGACCATGGTTTTTGTTCCGGCGTCCAGCTTGGTGATGGTGCCGTGAACGGCGGATACGACGTCGTCCGCGGCGCGGACGGTGAGTACGAGCAGTGTGGCAATGGCGACAAGACGAAGCACATTTTTCATACCGAAAAACCTCCTGAATTCGGCGAACCTTGTTGACCGATAGTGCAGAGGTTAACGCAACGAGCCATCAATTCCTAGCGAAAATCGTTCGGCCGATTCTCGAACGCATCCCTATTTCTGCGGCGCTTCCGCGTAGTACCCTTCCGGCGCCTCGACGTGGACGTCTTTGCGAGCGCATTCCACGCGCAGCTTGTGATATTTGCCGTTTGGGGTAGGCGCATCGTATGCAAGTTGGTACCGCGCGCGAATGCCCCTCTGCGATTGGTCGATCGCTTTTTCGATCTCGCCGTGAAGGTAGAATCGGCCGCCCGAGATTTCCGACAGCTGCTCCAGAGTGTCCCTTGGCCGTCCTCGATCTCTCGAGAAGATTGCGGCTTCCGGGTCAATCATCACGGTGTAGACCATGGTGTCGGAGCGGATCAGGTTCCCGCTAAAGTGCTGCAAGAAGGGGGTGTAATCGATGCATTTGGCCACAGCCGCCCGCCTGGTACAATCGCTACCGCATTTGCCACCCAGGTAGCTGCCCGAGCCGTCAGAGAACATAGCGTCCTTACATCCGAAGGGATAGTCCACCCAGTTCGGGGCTCCCCGGGTAATCCAGACAATCGCTTTAGGCCCGGGAATCTTCATAAAAGCGTCACCGAGCTGCCCCAAGGCCATGAAGGTCGCTGCCGCAATCATGCCCTGGTCATGATAATCCTGAATCCTCAGGGCATTGATCTTCTGGATGGCCTGATCGAGCAGTACACGAGTCTGCCGGGTCCAAGGGGGATCGGACGGCTTCAGGTTCCCGGCTTCGCGGACCGCCCCGGGGTGTGGTAAGGAAAGAGCGTGGACTGGATATACTTCCGCGCGATTGGTCAGAATGTACAATCCGATCGAGTCGCCCGCCTCGAGTGGCTCTAAGGCCTTCGAAATAAGCGTCGTGGAGTTCTCCCGCTGCCCGGCAAAGGTGTTGAGCAGATCAAATAAAATCAGAGTCGTTGGCGGGTTCTTGGACCCCCCTCGGGTTGGAAGAGACCTGAACGCCGTGATCGGCTGGGGCTTGCCGTCGTCAAAGATTTCGAAATCCGCGCTGGTCAAGTCCGGAACGGCCTGACCTTGCTCGTCGAGCGCCGTTACGTTCCACACCAAGCTATGCGCCGTTGCAACGGTACTGCTGGCGCTTGGTG
Source organism: Candidatus Acidiferrales bacterium (assembly GCA_963842585.1). Classification (GTDB taxonomy): domain Bacteria; phylum Acidobacteriota; class Terriglobia; order Acidiferrales; family UBA7541; genus Acidiferrum. The sequence goes on along the minus strand of CAWJHG010000001.1, from coordinate 414,525 downwards.
TGGAGGGTGTTTGTGCGTGGAAGACGGCTGCGCAGGTGACCAAAGTTCCAGCACAAGCGAGAAGGAAGGTGACTTTCGGCTTCGGGGCGGGAGTGGGCATATTCGGACTCCTTCGCCAATGCTACACCCGACGGATCCTGCCACAGGTGATTTGTGGGCATGAGTAGATCCTGGAGCTCGTGGCTCTATGGCAGCGGAGCCGATGGAGAATGGAACACGATCGCCACCACCATGTGGGATTGAATCGCTTCCCCTTTGTAGGTTGCCGCGTTGAAGCTCCAGTTCTTCAATACACCGGTTGCCATTGCTGTCAGGGGCGGAACGTCCCGCAGGGTCACGACTCTGGCAACGTTGCCGCCGCTATCGAGCGTAACGTCCAGAACAACTGCTCCCTCTGCTTTCGTATTGGCAGGGTACGGTGCAAAAGTCGCGGTATTTAGTTGCGCCGGATAAAGGGAGGGGTCTTGCTTCGAGACCGGTTGCGTTTGCGATGGCGGAGGTAGCGGGATGTTGGCCGATCCGAGCAAGCCAGGATCGTAAACGATATTGATCGTCAATGTCGATTCCACGGGCTTTCCATCGAGCGTGGCCGGAGAATACGTCCAGGAGCGCACGGCCGTCGCGGCCGCCCCGGATACCGATGAAATATCCCGCAGAATGGCCACCCCCGTCACTTGCCCGGCCTTGTCCAGATCAACCGAAAGCGTCACTACCCCCGCGTCGAGGCTGCCCGTCGGATAAGGAATGTCCCCGGCCTTCCTGAGGTTCGCCGGAACATAGTGCGCCGGCTCCTTGGCCTCACACTTGAGGGCCCATGCCGCAGCGAGCATAGTCACGAGCAACAGGCCAGCGCCGACGTTCAAGATTCTTTTCATCACGGAGTTTGTCCTCTTTGCCAGAACCTACGTTTCTTATTTCAGGGCACCGGAGCGAGCGCCGCACTTGCACCGACTTCGATAGTCAACATGCAGAGAGTTGAAAAGCAAGGGTGCTGTGAATCGGCTCTAGGCATCTGCGTCCCTTCTCTCGAGCTCAGTATACAAGCAAATTCGCTCGGTTCCCTTCGTTGACCCCCGAACTCCCCTCACTTATAATTTTTGTGCAGGTTATACCGTGTTAGCCCGCCGAATTGCCACAGGGTAATTCCAGTCATTTTCGATCAGGTTGCGGGGGAAGAGCCGGAAACTGCTGGGGCAAGATGAGTCGCCGTACACCTGCGGCTCTTGCCGACACTGCACAGAGCACAAGGGAGACCACCAAATGGCGGAAGCAACTTGCCGGAGAGAACTGGACCTGGAGATTCCGGCGGAGGAAGTATCGAAAGCCACGGAGAAAGTGGCGAAGGATTTTGCGAAAATGGCGCGAGTGCCGGGATTCCGTCCGGGAAAGGCACCGATTGCACTGATCAAAAAGCGCTTCGCCGACGACATCAAGGGCGAGGTACTGCAAACTCTGGTGCCGGAACACGTGGAAAAGGCTGTGGCCGAGCAGAAGCTCACTCCAGTATCTCAGCCGCAGGTGGACAAGCTGGAGTTCCACGAGGGGCAGCCAGTGAAGTTCCGCGCGTCCTTCGAAGTGTTGCCGGAATTTTCGCTCGGCGACTACAAGAGTCTGGAAATTGAAATGCCGGAGATGGCCATCACCGACGATAGTGTTGCCAGTACCTTGGCGGAGATGCAGCAGCGGGCTGCTACATTCGCCCCGGTGGAAGGCCGAGCGGTTGTGAACGACGATTTCGTTCAGGTGAAACTGGTAGGCACCCCCGAAGGCGGCGGCGAACCTCTGAATGCAGAGAGCGTCCTGTGTCACGTGGGGGCGGAAGAGACCATGGAGCCCTTCAACGAGAATTTACGTGGGGCCAATATCGGCGATCATAAGAATTTCGACGTCGAATATCCGGCCGATTACCCCGACGCCAAGCTGGCGGGCAAGAAATTCCACTACAGCGTGGACGTGCTGGGCATCAAGACCAAGAAACTGCCCGAGCTGAACGACGAGTTCGCCAAGGATGTTAGTGACGCCGCTTCGCTCGATGAGTTGAAGAAGAAGGTTCGCGAGGGCCTGGAGCACGAACGGGATCACCGACAGAAAGACCTGCAGCGGGAGAAAGTTCTTGCGGAACTGGTGAAGCTGCATGAGTTCCCTGTCCCCGATTCGCTGGTGGAGCATCAGATGGATGTGCGGCTTGAACGGGTGGTGCGTTCGCTGGCACAACAGGGCGTGGATCCGCGCGCTGTGAACGTCGACTGGGTCAGCCTGCGGAAGCGCCAGGAAGAACGCGCCAAGGATGACGTGAAGGCCGAGCTGGTCATTGATCGCATCGCCACGGAAGAGAAGATTGAAATCAGCGAGGAAGAGCTCGAGCACGAACTCGAGCACATGGCCAGCCATAGTGGCGAGTCCGCGGAAGCGATCCGGGCCCGTTTGACAAAGCAGGGGGCGCTCGATAGGATGAAAGCGAAGCTGCGGAGTGACAAAACTGTGGATTGGCTGGCGCAAAACGCGCGGGTCAAGACCGTCGCCGCGGCGAGCGCCAAGTGAATCCAACCTCTGTTTTACAGGCAAACTCTTACAAATGAAAAACTTCGACGAACCGCAATATCACGCGACCACTCTGGTTCCCATGGTAGTGGAACAAACCAGCCGCGGTGAGCGCGCGTATGACATCTATTCGCGCCTACTGAAGGAACACATCATCTTTATCGGCACTCCGATCGACGATCATGTCGCCAACCTGGCCACCGCGCAGATGCTCTTTTTGCAGGCCGAGGATCCGGAGAAGGACATCCAGCTGTACATCAATTCCCCTGGCGGCTCGATCACGGCCGGGTTCGCCATTTACGACACCATGCAGTTCGTCAAACCGGACGTGGTTACCACCTGCGTCGGCCAGGCGGCTTCCATCGCGGCGGTGCTGCTGGTCGGCGGCGCACCCAAAAAGCGCTTTTCGCTGCCCAATTCCCGCATCCTGATTCACCAGCCGTGGATGAGCGGCCTCGGCGGCCAGGCCACCGACATCGACCTGCATGCCAAAGAGATTTTGCGCATGCGTTCGACCATCAACCAGATTCTGGCCAAGCATACCGGCCAGCCTGTCGAACGCATCGAAAAGGATGTCGAGCGCGACTACATCATGAACCCGGAGCAGGCCAAGGAATACGGGATGATCGACGAGATCATCTTCAAGCACCGGTAGCGAGTTCTTGATTGTGAGCACAACCTCGATATTCTGTTTCACTCGGGAAAGTTTCGGCCTAGAATGAAGATTAATGACTCCAGAGAGTGATCTGGAGGAGAGGCCTGCTCAATCGTGAAAAAATATAGCCCAGACGAACCGCTGCGCTGTTCCTTCTGCCACAAGACCCAGGAGCAGGTAGAGAAGCTGATCAGTTCGCCTTCGGACTACCCTCGCGCCTACATCTGCAATGAATGTGTGGGTGTTTGCCAGACCATCCTCGAAGACGAAAAACGAGAGCAGGCTGCAGCGCCGGCCCGGCGTTTGCCGCGTCCGCCGGAGATCAAGCAGTTCCTGGACAGCTACGTCATCGGGCAAGACCGCACCAAGAAAAAGCTGGCCGTTGCTGTCTATAACCACTACAAGCGCATTTTCCTGAACAAGCAGCCCGGCGAAGTGGAATTGAGCAAGTCCAATATCGTTCTGATTGGTCCGACCGGTACCGGCAAAACGCTCCTGGCGCAGACCCTTTCGCGCATGCTGGACGTTCCGTTCGCCATCGTCGATGCGACCACCCTCACGGAAGCGGGCTATGTCGGAGAGGACGTAGAAAACATCATTCTGAAGCTGCTGCAAGCCGCCGACGGCGACGTGCAGAAGACCCAACAGGGCATCATCTATATCGACGAAATCGACAAGATTGCGAAGAAAGACGAAAACCCGTCCATCACCCGCGACGTCAGCGGCGAAGGCGTGCAGCAGGCGCTGTTGAAGATTCTGGAAGGCACCATTGCCAACGTGCCTCCGCAGGGCGGCCGGAAGCACCCGCACCAGGAATTCACCCCCGTGGATACGACGAACATCCTGTTCATCTGCGGCGGGGCGTTTGTGGGCCTGGAAAAGATTATTGAGCGACGCGTGGGACGGCGATCGCTCGGTTTCCACACCGACGCCGCGCCAACGACAGCGCAACGCCGCAATACCGAATTGCTGGAACAGGTGCAGCCGACCGACTTGATCAAGTACGGCCTTATTCCGGAGTTTGTGGGCCGCTTGCCTGTCGCCGGCGTGATGAGCGACCTCGACAAGGGCGCGCTGATGAAGATTTTGACCGAGCCGAAAAACGCGCTGCTCAAGCAATACCAGCGCCTGTTCGAGTTCGAAAACGTCCGGTTGCGCTTCACCGACGATGCCCTGGAGACCGTTGCAGAGTTGGCTCTTCAGCGCAAGGTCGGAGCACGCGGCTTGCGTATGATCCTCGAAGACCTCATGCTGGAGCTGATGTATCACCTGCCGATGCAGAAGAGAGTGCGCGATTTCGTGGTCACCGCCGACATGGTGCGCGGCCGCGAGATCAACTGGACATTGCTCGAAAAGGCCGGATGACGGCCGGTTCGGGCTGCTGAAAGAATTTCAGGGGCCTGCATGTTTACTCGCGAAAAACAGGAATTGAAACGCGTACCCATGATGCCGGTACGCGACATGGTCATCTTCCCGCAGCAGATGACTCCGTTCATCGTCGGCCGCGAAGCCAGCGTTCGAGCTCTCGAAGAGGCTCTCGCCGGGGACAAGAAGATATTTCTCTCGACCCAGCATGACGCTTCGATCGATGATCCCAAGCCCGAGGAGATCTACGCGGTCGGCACGCTCGCGAATATCGTCCAGAGCGTCAAGCTGCCGGACGGCAACATCAAGGTTCTGGTGGAGGGCGTCGAGCGCGCCCGCTCCCTTTCGATCACCACCGATGAGGGCTTTTTCCGAGCCAACTTGCGCCTGCTGGCCGCGCGCATGGAAACGACGCCACAGGTCGAACAGCTGGTCCAGAAAGTCACCAATCTGTACGAGCAGTTCATCAAACTTTCGCAAAGCCTCAATTACGACACCATGATCGCGGCCGCACGCGTCGACGATCCCGCGCGTCTTTCCGACACCATCGCGGCCAACCTGCAGCTTCCGGTGGACGAAAAACAGGACTTGCTTGAAACTGCCGACCCGCTGGAGCGCCTGAACCGCGTCAGCGACATCCTGGAAATTGAGCTGGAGAAGCTGAACGTCGACCGCAACATCAATACGCGCGTGAAGCGTCAGATGGAGCGCGCCCAGAAAGAGTATTACCTGAACGAAAAGCTGAAGGCCATCCAGAAGGAGCTCGGCCGCGGTGAAAAGAATGAGACCGAAGAGCTTAAGAAGAAGATCGATGCCGCCGGCATGCCCAAGGACGTGCATGAAAAAGCGGTCACCGAGCTGAAACGCCTGGAGCTCATGCCGCCCATGTCGGCCGAATCGACCGTCAGCCGCAACTATGTGGACTGGCTGCTGGCCGTGCCCTGGAAAAAGCGCTCCAAGGAAATCCGCGACATCAAGGCTGCCGAAGAAATCCTGAACAATGAGCACTACGGCCTTGAAAAAGTGAAGGAGCGCATCCTCGAATTCCTTGCTGTTCGCCAGTTGGTGAAGAACCCCAAGGGATCCATCCTTTGCTTTGTCGGGCCTCCGGGCGTCGGCAAGACCTCTTTGGCCATGTCCATCGGTCATGCCACAGGCCGGAAGTTTGTGCGCGTTTCGCTCGGCGGCGTTCGAGACGAGGCAGAAATCCGCGGTCACCGGCGCACCTACATCGGCGCCTTGCCAGGCCAGATCATCCAGATGATGAAGAAGGCCGGTACCGTGAACCCCATTTTTGTGCTGGACGAGGTCGACAAGATGTCTACCGACTTCCGTGGCGATCCCTCCGCCGCCCTTATGGAAGTCCTTGATCCCGAACTCAATCACGCCTTCACTGATCACTACCTGGACGTGGAATACGACCTTTCGAAGGTTATGTTTGTCTGCACCGCGAACGTCCTGCATACCATTCCACAGCCACTGCAGGACCGCATGGAAATACTTCGGTTGCCCGGCTATACCGAGCAGGAGAAGCTAGAAATTGCCAAGCGTTTCCTGGTAAAGCGGGCGCGCGAAGCCACCGGCCTGACCGAGAAAAACCTGACGTTGACCGATGATGGACTGTTGCACATGATCCGGCATTACACGCACGAAGCCGGTGTGCGCAACCTTGAGAGAGAGATTCAGAATATCGCGCGCAAGATGGCCCGCCGCGTGGTCACCGATGGCTCTGATATGACAGCGGCCATTTCCGCCGAAAACGTCAAAGACTTCCTCGGTGTGCTCAAGTACCGCGAGATGTGGCTAGAAAAACAGAACGAAATCGGCCTGGCCACCGGCTTGGCTTGGACCGAAGTGGGCGGCTCCGTCCTGGCCGTCGAAGCCACCATCATGGAAGGCAAGGGCCGCCTGACACCCACCGGAAAGCTTGGCGAAGTCATGCAGGAGTCCGCCCAAGCGGCCATGAGCTATGTCCGCTCGCGCACCGAACAGTTCGGCCTGCAGAAGGACTTTTACCGGACCCTCGATATTCACGTCCACGTTCCGGAAGGCGCGATCCCGAAGGACGGCCCCTCTGCTGGAATTACCATCTGTACCTCGATCGTCAGCGCCTTGACGAAGAACCCCATACGCTGCGACGTCGCCATGACCGGCGAAATCACTCTTCGCGGCAAGGTTCTGCCCATTGGCGGGGTCAAGGAGAAACTGCTGGCCGCCCACCGAATGGGCTTGCGTACCATCGTGCTTCCGAAGGATAATGAGAAAGACCTTGCGGAAATCCCCCAGGAGATATTCTCCAGCCTGACAATACATGCCGTGGAAACCATGGATGAAGTGTTGCAGATTGCGCTGGAAAGGCCGATTGTGCCGCTGGAAGTCACCGGGGTTGCGCCTGTAACTGAGCCGTATAGCGGCGCGGATAAAGACAAGAGTTTGACCAACTAGGCAGCGTTTTCCCAGGCACGGCCTGCACCCGCGGGCTGCTGTTAGGTTCAGGCCTGGAGCTGCTTCCGGTTGAAGACAGTCTGGTTTGCCCACCCTGGCGGTGCATCATCGCCGTCGGAAGGTTTAACACCACGCAGTCCCGTTCCGGAACAACACGGTCAAGCTCAATCATCACCACATCACTAAAGTTAGGACATATGGCAAAAGAAACCAACCCCGAAGCAAATAATCAAGTAAGCATCAGCCTGGCTGAGCTCAAAGAAAAAAACATCACCGATCTGGCTAAAATCGCCAAGGAATTGAACATTCCCGGCGCCAGCGGCATGCGCAAACAGGAACTGATCTTCCAGATCCTCCGTGCGCAGACCGAGAAGAGCGGTCTGATCTTCTCCGAAGGTGTCCTCGAGTGCCTTCCGGACGGCTTCGGATTCCTCCGTGCGCCGGAGTACAACTATCTCCCGGGCCCGGACGACATCTACGTCTCCCCGTCGCAGATCCGCAAGTTCGATCTGCGCACCGGCGACACGGTCTCCGGACAGGTGCGCCCTCCGAAGGATGGCGAGCGCTACTTCGCCCTCATCAAGGTGGAAGCTGTCAATTTTGAAGACCCCGAAGTCGCCCGCAACAAGATTTTCTTCGACAACCTGACCCCGCTCTATCCCCAGGGCCGGCTGAAGATGGAAACCACCAAGGAAAATTTGACCGGACGGGTACTGGATCTGCTCTGCCCTGTCGGCAAAGGTCAACGCGGTCTGATCAATGCGCCGCCGCGCACCGGCAAGACCATGATGCTGCAGTCCATCGCCAATTCCATTACCGTGAATCATCCTGAAGTGGCTCTGATCGTCCTGCTCATCGACGAGCGCCCGGAAGAAGTCACGGACATGCAGCGCACCGTGAAGGGCGAAGTCATCAGCTCCACTTTCGACGAGCCACCCCAGCGTCACATTCAGGTTGCGGAAATGGTCCTCGAAAAGGCCAAGCGCCTCGTGGAGCACAAGCGCGACGTCGTCGTGCTGCTGGACTCCATCACCCGCCTGGCACGCGCTTATAACGCCGTTACTCCACCCTCCGGCAAAGTCCTCTCCGGCGGTATTGACGCCAACGCCTTGCAGCGCCCACGCCGTTTTTTCGCAGCAGCGCGTAATGTGGAAGAGGGCGGATCGCTGACCATCATCGCCACCGCGCTGATCGATACCGGCAGCCGCATGGATGACGTCATCTTCGAAGAATTCAAGGGCACCGGCAACATGGAAATCTATCTAGACCGCCGGCTCGCCGACAAGCGGGTATTTCCCGCCATCGATATTCAGCGCTCCGGCACCCGCAAGGATGAACTGTTGCTCCCCCCCGACGAACTCAGCCGCGTATGGGTTTTGCGCAAGGTTCTCAGCCCGCTCTCGACGGTGGAAGCAATGGAGCTACTCCTCAGCCGGCTCACCAAGTCGAAGTCCAACAACGATTTCCTCAGTTCCATGTCTGCACCGACCTGAGGAACGGTTTTTTCGCGCCGCATCCCCTTCCCCGCGGGCCGGGAATCAGCCTGCCGGTACTGTATCGTGAACACTCGAAGTCTTGCTCCCTTTGAGGGTTGTCTGCATGCACCAGCGGTTCATCGCACGTCAGCCCATCTTCGATAAACGCTTGAATGTTTACGCCTACGAACTCCTTTTTCGGAGCGGGCCGCAAAATTACTTCCAGCCTTCCCGTAACGCGACTTCCAGCGTGATTGCGGAATCCGTCTCACGGCTCGATCTAGAGAAACTTACGGGAACCGCCCGGGCTTTCGTGAATGTGGATGAGCTTGCCCTTCGGCTCGGTGCGCCCCGGCTCCTGCCACCAGAACGCATTGTCGTGGAAATCCTGGAAACCGTGAGGCCTACGGAAGAAATCCTCCAGATTTGTCGCGAACTCGTGGCTGCCGGCTACGTGCTGGCGCTCGACGACTTCGTCGATAACCCCGAGACGGTGCCACTGGTAGAAGTCGCGCAATTTCTGAAGGTGGACTTTCAGCTGCTCGACACCGAAGCCCGCGAGCGCCTGGCCGGCAAATACGGGAGCGGGAGGTTCGACCTGCTCGCGGAGAAGGTGGAGACGGAGAGGGAGTTATCGGAGGCGCGCCGGCTCGGCTTCAGCTACTTTCAGGGCTATTTCTTTTGCAAGCCTTCGATGATTGAGACCCGGGAAATTCCGGGCAACAAGCTTCTGCAACTGGAATTGCTGGACTCCGTGGCTGCGCCGGAGCTCGACGACGCGCTCTTTGAAGAGCTACTGGAGCGCGAACCTTCCCTACTGTATCGCCTGCTGCGCTACCTCAATTCCCCGGAACTGGGCCTCGGCTCCGAGGTGCACAACGTGCACCAGGCGATTTCCTTGCTCGGCAAAGAGGAGTTCCGCCGCTCGGTAGCGATTTTTGCGGTCGTGACCATGAGCAGCGGCAAGCCTCTCGAACTTGTTCGCACGGCACTTACTCGGGCCTATTTCTGCGAGGAATTTTCGAGCTCCGCGGGTCTCGGCGAGCACAAGGCCGACCTGTTTCTCATGGGCCTGCTGTCTACCTCCGACGCCTTGCTCGATACGTCCATCGCCGACGTCCTTCGTTCCGTGTCCGTTTCTGAGGATGTGAAAACCGCTCTGACCGGGGGCGCCAATCGGTTCCGTGACGTCTACGAACTTCTCCTCGCTCTCGAACGCGCCGAGTGGTCCGAACTTGCCATCCACGTCCAGCGCCTCGGCTGCGACGAAGAAAAAATCCCGGACTCCTACCAGGCCGCCATCCAAAAAGCCTCGTCGATCAGCCTGTAACCCGCTGATCCGAATTGACTCGGTGGTTCTAACGGAGATCAACAGCAGCTCTTGTCCGGTGGGAGTCCGGCGATCGTCGAAGGAGCGTAAAGCCGGAGAGGCTGGCAGTTTGATCGTGGAGCGAATATCGGGCAAACTCCGAGCGGTCCGCTACTGCCCTGCAAGTCAACCTTCAGCCGACCATGCTCAAGCGTTCTTGAGCCAAAAACACGATCAAGCGAGCGGTTTCCTCAATCCCGAGTGCGGTATTGTCGATGAGCACCGCATCCTTTGCGCGCACCAGGGGAGATACTCTCCGTTCGCGGTCGCGCTTGTCGCGTTCGCGCACTTCCTGCAAAACCTCCAGCAGAGTTACGCTGTCACCTTTTTCCTGGTGCTCTTTCCACCGGCGCTCGGCCCGTGTTTCCGGCGCAGCTTCGAGAAATATCTTCAGTTCCGCCTTCGGGAAAACCACTGTACCAATGTCGCGGCCTTCCATAACGACTCCGCCGCCCTGGCCGGCGCGCTGTTGCTCGGCAACCAGCACCTCGCGCACACCGGCAATGGTAGCCAGTTGCGAAGCGGTCTGCGCCACTTCCGCAGTTCGAATCTTCTCTGTCACTTCGCGCCCATCCAGAAACACGCGATTGTTCAGTCCTGCTGCCTCCTGCTCTGCCGTCGGCGCTCGCAGTTCGATGCGGGTGGCCCGTGCCAGTGCTTCAAGTTGCTTCTGGTCCTCAACGGGAATCTTCTCGCCCAAGGCCTTCAGCGCGACAGCGCGGTACATCGCTCCGCTGTCGAGATACAGGTAGCCGAGAGTCGCCGCCACGCGTCGCGCCACGGTGCTCTTACCCGAGCCTGCCGGACCATCAATCGCTATCGTCAGTCGTGCTGTCATTCTGGGAAGTCGCCGATCTGTAGTCGTCGGTACGAAATTCGGCCTGAAATCTGCCGCTAAAAACCCATGATGTTATATCCGCAATCCACGTAAATCGTCTCTCCCGTGATTCCGGAGCCGGCATCGGAAAGCAGGAATGCGGCCGTTCCGCCTACTTCTTGGGCATCCACATTGCGCCTTAACGGTGCCCGTTCCGCGTGCGTCTTCAGCATCTCTCCGAGTTGTGAGACCCCTCGCGCCGCGAGCGTCTTGATCGGTCCAGCGGAGATGGCGTTGACGCGAATGGCCGCCTGCCCCAAATCGTTTGCCAGGTACCGCACCGTGGCTTCCAGGGCCGCCTTGGCAACTCCCATTACGTTGTACTTAGGCACAACTTTCTCCGCCCCGTAATACGTCATGGTGACAATCCCGCCGCCTTCGGTCATCAACGGGGCGGCTGCGCGTGACACAGCAATTAACGAGTACACGCTCACATCGTGCGCGATGCGAAATCCTTCCCGCGAGGTGTTCAAGAAATCGCCCTTCATATCTTCTGCCGGAGCGTACGCCACGCTGTGCACAATGCCGTGCAGCACGCCGTAGCGCGATTTGAGCTCCTCGAATGTCTTGGCGATCTGATCGTCGAAGCTCAGGTCGCACATGAACCCCTCTGATCCCGGCAGGTCCGGAATCAGGTCTTTCGCTTCTTGCGCCATCCTCTCGTTCTGATAGGTAATGGCCAGCCGCCAGCCCGCAGCATGTAATTTTTGCGCAATCGCCCAGGCAATGCTGCGCTTGTTTGCCAGCCCGAAAATCACCGCCGTTTTCTGTGTTTCGCTCACTGTTACCTCGTCTATTTGGTTTCCTGCTTGCTGCACTCCGCAATCGCATCAAAACGAATTCCAGTGAACTCTACCAGTCTTCGTCTGTCCGTTGCCAGTCGCATGCTCGAAGCACTCCCTCTCATGCGTTTCCGTCCGTTACTGTGACTCAGCAGAAAGAATGGGGCGTCAATTCACACGGCCGTCTTTCCGATTTGACGGCCCCGGTTCGGTAGCCTGGCGCAGGAACCCTCCCCTCGGCTCCAGGCTCCCTGTGCTACGGTTTAAATCCTGTGAAATGCGCGCTCAATTTCTCTCAACGAATAGCGCAGCACAACCGGCCGCCCGTGCGGACAGCTCATCGGACAATCGGTCTTCGCAAGCGCAGCCAGCAGCCATTCCATCTTGGTCTGATCGAGCGGCATGTTCACCTTAATCGCCGCATGGCAGGCGGTAGACGCCGCAATCTTCGATTGCAGCGTGTCGATCGAAATCGCCGTGTCCTCGCGCTCCAGGCCATCCAGTATCTCCGTCAACAGGTGTTCGGCATCGTTGGCCGCAATTCCTGCAGGCGCGGCCTGGATGGCCACGCTCTTCGGCCCCATCGGCTCCACTTCGAACCCGTTCGCCACCCAGTTCCGCAGCGATTTTCTCGTAGATCACCAATTGCCTCGGCGACAGCTCAATCACCAGCGGCATCAGCAGCCGTTGCGATTCCACTTTTCCCGCGCGTCGCGCCACGAGGTGCTGTTCGAAAAGCACCCTCTCGTGCGCCACATGCTGGTCCACAATCCACAATCCTTCGCCGTTAACCGCCACGATAAAGCTCGCACTCACCTGCCCCAGCGGTTTTAAGTCCGTAATCTGCTCTGGCCGGGGCAGTGTTGCAGGAGAATCCGCCGCCAGGGGCGAAAAATTCGCTGCCCAGTTCACTTCCCGTCCCATGCCGCCCGACAAGGCGGCAGGACTGAAATTCCCTTCCGGCCCGAACGGAAACCGTTGCGGCACCGGGTGCAACGACGGGGAAGCTAGGTCATATCCCACGGCTAACGCGTCATCGGGTCCCATGCCAGACGCGACACCTGGTTCTTCTGTCCCGGGGATAACGGCGAGAGCCGCCCCGGGATGGGACACCCCGAAACCGCCGGCCAGTGCTTCCGGTCGCACCACCAGCGCGGGTGTAGTGGTCCCTGTGGCCACGGCTGCAAAACTGGCGATGGGACGCGTGTTCATCAGCGCCTGCCGGATGGCATCGCGTGTGAAATCGTGCACAAATTGCGAGCGACGGAAACGCACCTCAATCTTCGCGGGGTGCACATTCACATCCACCTCGTCGCACGGAAGCTCCAGGAACAACAGCATCGCAGGAAAGGCGTTGGGCGGTAGGATGTTTCGATAGGCCTCGTGAATCGCGTGCAGGATCAGCCGGTCACGCACCAGGCGGCGATTCACAAACACATAAATGCCGTTACGGTTGAGCCGCTGCACCGCCGGACGCGAGGTGAACCCGGTGACCGTCAATGTCGCCGGCCCCTCCCCCTCTTCCATTCCCAGCCCCACGCTCGCCGAACGAAACTCCGCCGACGTAGCCGGAATCTCCACCAACTCGTCGAGCGCCTGCCGCCCGAAGAGTTGATAGACCCGGTCGGCGAGTTTTTCAGCAGGCGGGCAATTGATAATCTCCTGCGTGGGCGTGGTCAGGGTGAACTGTTTCGCGGGATTGGCCAGCGCATAGTGGGTAACCAGGGAAGCGATGTGGCTCAACTCCGTGGAGTCCGACTTCAAAAACTTTCGCCGCGCTGGTACGCAGTAAAAAAGGTCGGCGACGCTGATGGTCGTCCCTGGCGGCAGACCGGCGGGTTTCACTCCCACCAGTTTCCCTCCTGCAAACTCCACTCGGGTGCCTTCCGCTTCGCTCGCGTCGCGCGTTTCAAGCAACAACCGCGATACCGCCGCAATCGATGGCAAGGCCTCGCCGCGAAACCCCAGCGTGGAAATCGTCAGCAGGTCATCGGCGGTGCGAAGTTTACTGGTGGCGTGACGCTCGAACGCCAGCAGCGCGTCGTCATGCGCCATGCCATGTCCGTCGTCGATCACGCGGATCATGCGTTTCCCGCCCACTTCCGTCTCAATGCGCACGGAAGTCGCACCCGCATCCAGCGCGTTCTCGAGCAACTCCTTGACGACCGATGCAGGACGCTCGACCACCTCGCCCGCCGCGATCTTATTCGCCACCGCCTCCGGCAATATGCGGATTCTGCTCATTTGCTCTTGATCTGGATCCCCAACTGTTCCAGCTGCATTTTATCCACGTCGCTTGGCGATTCCGCCATCAAATCTACCGCCGCGGTGGTCTTGGCGAACGCAATCACTTCGCGAATCGACTTCTCTCCCGAAAGCAGCATGGCGATGCGGTCCACGCCGAGAGCGATGCCGCCGTGCGGAGGGGTCCCATAGGTCAACGCGTCCAGGAAAAACCCGAAGCGTTTGCGCAGCTGCTCTTCGGTCAAGCCCAGCGCCTTGAACAAGCGTTCCTGGATGTCTTGCCGGTGAATTCGGATGCTGCCCGACCCGAGTTCATAACCGTTCAGAACCAGGTCGTAACCCTTCGAGCGCACTTCCCACGGCGCGGTTTCGAGTTTCTCGAGGTCCTCATCCACAATTCCCGTGAACGGGTGCTGCGCGCTGACCCACGCCTTGTCGGCCTCGCTCCATTCAAACAGCGGAAAGCCGGTGAGCCACAAGAATTTCCACTGCGTCTTGTCGATCACATTCAAAGCTTCGCCCAAATGCAGTCGCAATTGCCCGGCAATCAACGCCGCCGATTCCGTCCCTTTGATCTGTTCCTTCGCAGCAACCGCCACGACCAGATCGCCGGTCTTCGCTCCGCATGCCTCGGCCAACCGGTTCACATTTTCCGCACCAATCAGCTTTTCGACCGTCGAAGTCGTTCCCTCCGCCGCGCGTTTCACGAAATAGGCACCGCGCGCGCCCAGTCCTTTGGCCTTCTCCGTCAGCTCATCCAATTGTTTGCGCGAGTAGCTGGCGCCGCCCGGTGCGGCAAACGCAAATACATGGCCTTCCATCTGCAGCTTCTGCTTGGCTTCAGCCGGAAAGCACCCGGTCACTTCGTGCAATTCCATCCCGAACCGCAAATCCGGCTTATCGCTGCCGTACCTGCGAATCGCATCCATGTACAGCATGTGCGGAAACGGGACCTGCGCCTCTATCCCCACCGCCGCGCACACCCGCACCATCACATTTTCAATGACGCTGAAAATATCTTCCTGGCGGGGGAAGGACATTTCCAGATCCAGCTGCGTAAATTCTGGTTGTCGATCGGCTCGGAGGTCTTCGTCGCGAAAACATTTCACGATTTGGAAGTAGCGATCCAGGCCGCCGATCATCAGGATCTGCTTGAAAATTTGCGGTGACTGCGGCAATGCATAAAACTTGCCATTATGCACGCGGCTCGGCACCAGGTAATCCCGTGCGCCTTCCGGGGTCGAGCGCGTCAGCATCGGCGTCTCCACTTCGATGAACCCCATCTCATCCATGGCCTTGCGCATTTCGAGGACAATCTTGTGACGTACCGCCAGGTTGTGGTGCTGCTTCGGCCGCCGCAAGTCCAGGTAGCGGTAGCGCAGCCGAGTCTCTTCCGCCGCATTAACCTCCTCTTCGATCGGGAACGGCGGTGTCTTCGCGGTATTCAGGATATGCAGCTTGGTGGCGGCCAGCTCGATTTCGCCCGTGGCCAGCTCCGGGTTGGCCTTATCGCGCTTCAGGACTCTGCCTTCGACGGCGACAACAAATTCGCTGCGGGCCTGTTCTGCCTTTGCGTGCGCTTCGGGCTGCGTCTCTTTGTTGAACACCACCTGCACAATTCCGGAACGGTCTCGGACATCCAGGAACAGCAAATTCCCGAGGTCACGCCGCCGGTGCACCCAGCCCATCACCAGCGCGTCCCGCCCGGCGTCCGCGGCCCGCAACTCGCCGCAATAGTGTGTACGTTTCAGATTTCCCAAAAAGTCCAGCACGATCGTTTCACCTGTAGCTCACCCCTTCAGGGGTGATGCCCTTT
The DNA here is from genome assembly GCA_963842585.1 of Candidatus Acidiferrales bacterium. Classification (GTDB taxonomy): domain Bacteria; phylum Acidobacteriota; class Terriglobia; order Acidiferrales; family UBA7541; genus Acidiferrum. The sequence goes on along the minus strand of CAWJHG010000001.1, from coordinate 398,956 downwards.
GTCTCGCGATCCAACCGCTTAAATGGGCCGGCTGTCATCCGGAGCGAAGAATCTCCGCCAAGGCAACTCGGCTTTCCAAACTCCGCCCGCCCCCGTCTTAGACTCTCAGCCCCTTTTCATTCTCTCCCTGTTTCCCTTCGAGCAGCTCGACCAATCCCTGTTCGGTATACTTCGCCTGCGTCCCATCCGCCAGGGTCTTCACCGTCCACTGCCCGCTCTCTGCTTCGTCCTCGCCGAGAATCAGTGCGTAGCGCGAGCCCAATCTGTCCGCCTGTCCGAGTGCTTTGCCGAACTTCTGTTCCGCTGGCGGCAGCTCCACCCGGTAGCCCATTTTGCGCAGTCGCTTTGCCGCGGCAATCGCAATCGACTGCGCCTTCTCGCCCATCCAGGCAATGTACAGGTCGCGTCCGCGGGGTACGCTGCCCTTCCCGGCTTCCTCGAGCGAGAGGATCAGTCGGTCTTCGCCGATCGCAAAACCGATTCCTTTCGTCGTAGGACCGCCCAGTAATTCCACCAGCCCGTCGTAGCGCCCGCCGCCGCACACCGCGTTCTGCGAGCCCAGTCCCGCCGCAGTAATCTCAAAGGTCGTGCGCATATAGTAGTCGAGCCCCCGCACCAGCCGCCAATTCTCCCGATACGGTACTCCACGCAGTCCCAGTTGCCGCTTCACTTCCGCATACTGTTTTGCGCAATCCGCGCACAGATGATCGCCAATGTGCGGCAGCCCCGCGATAATTGCCTGCTCGCTGTCGAGCTTTGAATCGAGCACCCGCAAGGGGTTCGTCTCGATCCGCCGCTGGCTGTCCGCGCCCAGTTTCTCCTTCACTTTCTGCAATTCCGTCCGCAACACCCGGACATATTGGGGCCGGCACTCCCGGCAGCCGATCGAATTAATTTCCAGCTGTACGCCTTGCAATTCGAGCCGGGTGAAAAAGAGCATCACCATTTCGATGACTTCAGCGTCCACGGCAGCGTCCTTCAGAATATCCTTGGCTCCGCCCTGCCCCTGTTGCAGCGCCTCCAGTACCTCCGCGCCAATCTGGTAGAACTGACGATAGCGCCCTTTTTGCGGGCGCTCGCGCCGAAACATGGGCCCGATGTAATACAACTTCACCGGCTGCGTCAGGGCGTGCATGTTGTGCTCGATGTAGGCGCGGCACACCGATGCCGTCGCCTCCGGCCGCAAGCTGACCGAGCTCTCGTCGCGATCCTCGAACGAATACATCTCTTTCGAGACAATATCCGTCTCACCGCCCACCGCTCGCGCAAACAACTCGGTCGGCTCAAAGATCGGCGGCCGAATCTCCCCGAATCCAAAAGTGCCAAATACCTCGCGCGCCGTCCGCTCTACCTCGCTCCACAGCTCGGTCTCCGGAGGCAACAGATCGCGCGTACCCTTGATGGCCTGAAATTTTCTTTTTTCTGCCATGTGCCCTTGGAATGCCTTTAGACCTTCTCCTCAGCCTTTTTCCCTGCTCCAGTCGATTCGTTCGCCGCGTTCTTCCGCCTCTCGGCGATAGACCTTGCTATATCCCGTATACCGCACAGCGTACATCCCGATGGATTCGATATCCGCCGCCGTCAACTCCCTTCTTATTTTTCCCGGTGAACCCATCACCAGGCTTCCGGGAGGGATCAGGGTGCGTTCGGTAATGAGCGCACCGGCCGCAATGATACTGTTCGTCCCAATCACCGCTCCGTTCAAAATCGTCGCCCGCATGCCAATCAGAACGCGCGATTCAACGGTACATCCATGCAGCGTCACCGAATGGCCCACGGTCACATCATCGCCGAGCACCAGCGGATACTGATCTTTCATCACGTGCAGCACGCAGCCGTCCTGAATGTTGGTGCGATTGCCGATACGGATGTAGTGCACATCACCGCGCGCGATTGTCAGCGGCCAAAAACTGGAATCTTCCCCGATCGTCACATCGCCGATAATGATCGCCGCCGGGTCAATGTATGCCGAAGCGGCAATCTGCGGCCACTTTCCCTGATACGCTCGGATGTCCGGTGCCCGACTCAAAGCATCCTCGAGTTCCCCGTAAGTCATTGCAGGGGCGTGATATAGCCGCGGTCTGCGAATTCAGCCAGCGCAGCGCGAATACCTCAAGATAGCATCCGGTTCCCCCTGCTGACAAGGAATCCGCCAACTCTCCCCCTCCAGCCTCTCGCTCGATGACTGCGCAGGCGAGACAGAGCCTGCTCTCGAGCGCTTGTCCGTACAGGCTCTTGTCAACGACCGCAGGTGAGTGCCGTGCCGGCTCCTGCAGGGAGCTCCGCCTGACCGATCTCCTCCCCGGATGGGCCTCAGGGCACCCCTTCGCCTGTTCCCACCAGCCACCGCTTGAAGGAATCCCCCGATCCATGCGAATTCCTCCCGGGCCACGAGCGTGCATCCGGCAGTTAGAAAAATTCGATGGATTGCATGCGTTCTTTGCGTGACCGGGTCGCCGAACACAGGTGTACATTGGCACAATCCTGGAGGTGACAGATGCTGAGGCAATCGAACCGGGCATGGAAAATCGGAGTCATCACCGTGTTGGGTGCGACCGGGACTATGATCGGCACAGCCGCCGCGCAAAAGTCTTCCGTCCCGAAGCCGCAGGATCGGCTCGCCATTGGCGAGGAGCACGTCCGTCAACTGCTGCCTCTTATGGCGACCGACAAGCACGGCATGGTTTCCAAGCAGGAATACATGAAGTTCATGGAAGCGGAGTTCGAGAGGTTGGATCGCAGCAAGACCGGCGAGCTCGATGTCAAGGAATTGACAACTTCTGCGAACCTGTCAGCCAGTCGTTTTGCGGGAAAGTAGCGCCCGGGCTTTCAACCGGCAAGGACCTCCCGTTTCCACGGACCGGTCTTCCGGCGCTTCCGGGTTTTCTGGGGGTCATTAACTCGCGTCAGTCGATTTGCACGCTCGGACCGCCGGACACGGTCGCAACTTCTGCCAGTCGTGCCACAACGGCCTTGGCCACGCGGTACAGACTCTGCGCCGCCGGAGCGCTCTCTCCCTGCGCCGCGACCGGGTTTCCCGTATCTCCGCCGAGCCGGATCCGCGGATCAATCTCAATCTCACCGAGTACAGGCACGCCATATTCCGAGGCGGTTTTCGCGCCTTCGCCGTGGCCAAAAATATCGATCGCCTTGCCGCAATGGGGACACGCGAAGGTGCTCATGTTTTCCACCACGCCGAGTACCTCGACGTTTACCTGACGGAACATTTCAATCGCCTTGCGCACGTCCGCCAGCGCCACCGTCGACGGCGTCGTTACCACCACGGCTCCCGTCACTTCCACCGTCTGAATCAGTGTCAGCTGCACGTCGCCCGTGCCCGGCGGCAGGTCGATCACCAGGTAATCCAGCTCCCCCCACTCCACACTGCGCAGGAATTGCGTGATCACGCTGTGCAGCATAGGCCCGCGCCAGATCACTGGTTTATCACCGGGATTCAGCAATCCCATCGAGATCATTTTGATACCCTGCGATTGGACGGGAATGATGCGCTGCTGCGGCGTGGCCATCGGCTCTCCGGTCGAGCCCAGCATGATCGGTACATTCGGCCCGTACACGTCCGCATCCAGCAGTCCTACCTTATAGCCCAGCTTTGCAAGCGCCAGCGAGAGATTCACGGCCACGGTGGTTTTACCCACGCCGCCCTTCCCGCTGGCGACCGCGACAAGGTATTTCACTCCCGGAATGGGTTGGCGCTGCGGCAACTGTTGTCCTGGCAATGTCCCCGGTGGCATGGTTTCCTCTTGAACTTTGAACGACTTCCCGAACTGCCTGTCGCAAACCGAATCCTGCAACTACCCGAGCGCGGCCGGAGGTTCAACTTCCGGCATTTTCGCCCTCAAAATGAGCTTCAGTCCCGCTACGCGCTTCCCCCATGGCACTTTTTGTACTTCTTCCCTGAGCCGCAGGGACAGGGATCATTGCGTCCGACCTTCGCGCCCGCTCGCACCGGTTTCGGCGCTTCCGCCTGTGCCGCCCCGGTCTGAAACTGCAGATCCTTTTGCTGGCGCTCCTGTTTCCGTTCAAGGGCCCGCGCAAAATCCGGCAAACGGGCGGGCGGTTCTTCGACACGCGCAGCAGCGCTGGCGGCCGCGGCAATGGCGCTCGACTGCGCCGGACGCGGAGGCTCCGGCCTCGGCTGCGATGGCGCTTCACCCTGCTGAATCTGGACGTGGAATAGATAGCGCACCGTTTCGTTATCGATGCGCGCCATCATGTCTTCAAACAGGATAAAGGCTTCCTTCTTGAACTCGACCAGGGGATCCTTCTGCCCGTACCCTCGCAGCCCGATCCCTTCCTTCAAGTGGTCCAGGGACAGCAGATGGTCCTTCCACTGGGTATCCACCACGTCAAGGATGATCCTCCGCTCGAGCCATCGCAACAGATCCGGACTGAACTGCTTCTCTTTCTCAGCATAACGACTCTTCACCGCGTCCGCGGTGGCTTCGGCCAACTGATCGTGGTTCAGCGTGCCAGGGTCCGCCCCGGAAGTCTTACCATCAATGCCGAACTGGCTGTTCACTTCGGCCATGAATTGCGCCGTGTTCCACTGCCCGGGATGCTGCTCGCGCGGGCAATAGCGATCCACCAGTTCCCGCGCTACATCCTCGGCAATTCCCAAGACATAATCCCGCTGGTCCTTGCCCTCGAGCGCCGATCGGCGAATGGCATAGATCGTCTCGCGCTGCTTGTTCATGACGTCGTCGTACTCGAGCAGGTGTTTGCGAGCGTCGAAGTTCTGGGCTTCCACCGATTTCTGCGCGTTCTCAATGCGACCGGAGATCAGTTTCGATTCGATCGGCACGCCTTCGGTCATCCCCAGGCGAAACATCAGCTGTTTCATGCGCTCGCCGCCGAAAATGCGCATCAGGTCGTCTTCGAGGGAAAGGAAGAACCTCGAAGAACCTGGGTCGCCTTGACGGCCCGCACGGCCCCGCAACTGGTTGTCGATGCGCCGGGCCTCATGCCGCTCCGTGCCGAGGATGTGCAACCCGCCGAGCGCAACCACTTCGTCATGTTCGGCCTTGCACTGCTCGGCGAACTGGTCATACATCGGCTTCCACTGGTCCAGGGGCACCTGGAAAATCTTTCCCTCATGCTGGAACAGCACCATCGGGATCGCCGGCTGTGCCGCGTTGCCGTCCGTAGTCTCCGCCCCAATAACCGCCGGAGCTGCGGCATAGGGAATGGCCAGTTTGTTCTTCAAAAAATGCTCGCGCGTCATGGACTCCGGGTTGCCGCCCAGGAGAATGTCCGTGCCGCGGCCGGCCATGTTCGTGGCCACGGTCACCGCACCCTTGCGTCCCGCCTGTGCCACGATGCGCGATTCTCTCTCGTGCTGCTTGGCGTTCAACACCTGATGGGGAATGCCGTGCTTTTTCAGCAGTTCCGCAATGGTCTCCGACTTTTCAATGGAAATCGTGCCCACCAGGACCGGCTGGCCGCGCTCGTTGTATTGCCTGATTCCGTGGGCCAGCGTGTTGTCTTCCTGCAGTATGCCGTTCACCACCGCTTCGAACTTTTCTCTTTCGGTGCGGTACACCACATCCTTGTTCTCGATGCGGATCAGGTTCCGGTTGGTGGGAATCACGACTACGTCCAGATTATAAATCTTGCCGAATTCCGCAGCTTCCGTTTCGGCCGTGCCGGTCATGCCGGACAGTTTCTTGTACATGCGGAAATAGTTCTGAAAGGTGATGGTAGCCAGCGTCTGGTTTTCCCGCTCGATCTTAACGCCTTCCTTGGCTTCTACCGCCTGGTGCAAACCGTCCGACCAGCGTCGTCCCGGCATCTGGCGACCGGTAAACTCATCGACAATGATCACTTCCCCATCCTTCACGACGTAATCCACGTCGCGTTTGTACAGGGTGTGTGCGCGCAATCCCTGGTAAACGTGGTGAATCGTCTCCATATGCGCCGGATCGTACAGGTTCCCGAGGCTCAGCAGCCTCTCGGTCTTGCTCACGCCTTCTTCCGTCAGTGTCGCGGTGCGGTGCTTTTCATCCAGCGTGTAGTCGATATCCTGAATCAGCTTGGGGATGATCTTGTCGATCTTGAAGTATTTGTCAGTGGACTCTTCAGAAGGCCCAGAGATGATCAGCGGGGTTCGCGCCTCGTCGATCAGGATGGAGTCGACTTCGTCGACGATGGCAAACTGGTGGCCGCGCTGCACACAACTGGCCAGGTCATACTTCATGTTGTCGCGCAGGTAATCGAACCCAAATTCGTTGTTGGTCCCGTAGGTGAGATCCGCCGCGTAGGCCAACCGCCGCTGGGCATCGTCGAGGTCGTGCACGATTACGCCGATCGTCAGCCCCAGCGCCTTGTACAGCGGGCTCATCCATTCGGCGTCGCGCCGGGCCAGGTAATCGTTCACGGTCACCAGGTGCACCCCGCGTCCAGCCAGGGCGTTCAATGCCGCGGGAAGTGTCGCTACCAGCGTTTTCCCTTCGCCGGTCTTCATTTCTGCGATCTTGCCGTCGTTCAGCACCATTCCGCCGATCAACTGCACGTCGAAATGCCGCATGTTCAGGAACCGCCGCCCCGCCTCACGCACCAGAGCGAAAGCCGGCACCACCGCGCTTTCCAGCGCCTGCCGCAGATCCTCTTTGTAGGCGGGCTCCCCGGGATCACTGTCCTTCAGCTGCTCCTGCACTTTCGTCTTCAGTGCGACGAAGCGTTCCTTTAACTGTTCGTCGCTGAGCGTCTTCATTTCCGGCTCTAGCGCATTGATTGCCACGACCATAGGTTGCAGTTTCTTTAGGTCGCGCTCATGCTTGGTGCCGATGAATTTCGCGACTACGGTGTCTAATATATGGGCTACGTCCATGGACGGTTCGTCGTTTCCTGTTTTTAGTCTGGCGCCGTGGCTTGACTACGGCACTCGGTGTTCTGCATCCCGTACAGCGGGACAGGCATTCATTCGACCCTACGCACAGGCCTACGCAAAGCCCCGGGCCAAACATCTCATTGTAACTGGTTGGATGCACCCCCGCCAACAACTGCAGTCACCATGGCCACTCGCCCGCGGTCTGCCGGAGCCCGGTTGCCGGATCATTCGACCGTGGCCGTCCAATAAAAAAGGCAGCCCACAACCATCACCCGACCGCCTGGCGCGGCCTATCAAGGGAGCGGATGAGCGTCGGAAAGAACCGAGCGATGTGATAACCTTTCGGGCGCAGCTTAAGTTTGCTGTACCTGCCCCGCCCGGCAAGTCCGAGAAAGCCATACCACCCTTTGTTTCTTGCCCCTCTGGGCAGCTGTGCACCAGAATTTCATTGCAGCGGGGCATCTGAGGAGGCAAAACCGTGCGAGCGCGCCTGGCCTGTGTTTTTGTATTCTTGTTGGTCTTTGTTGCTGGCTGTGGTGTCGCTGGGCCGGACGCTGCCTCCACTGCCGATGCCATCTATTACGGCGGCGACATCGTCACCGTCAACGACGCGCAGCCGACTGTCGAAGCGCTGGCCGTAAAGGACGGCAAGATTCTCATGGTAGGTGCCCGGACGGAGCTTGAGAAATTTCATAAGGGTTCCACCACCCAGATGATCGATCTCGCCGGCAAAGCATTACTGCCAGGGTTCCTTGATCCCCACAGTCACTACATCAATTCGATCAGCGTCGCCAATCAGGTCAATGTCTTCGCTCCGCCTGCCGGGCCCGGCAAGGACGTGGCCACCATCGTGGCCGAGCTAAGGAAATTTCGCGACGAACACCAAGTCCCGGCGGGGGAAATCATTCAGGCCTATGGCTATGACGAAAACGCCATGCCCAAGGGCACTTCGCTGACTCGCGACGACCTCGACAAGGACTTCCCGGACAATCCGGTCATTGTCGGTCACGTTTCCATGCACGGCGCCGTTCTCAATTCCGCTGCCATGAAGAAGTACGGGTATTCCGCCGCGACCAAAACCCCGCCGGGCGGGGTCATCCTGCGGAAGAAGGGGTCCGGGGAACCGGCTGGCCTGGTGATGGAAACTGCATTCTTGCCGGTCTTCGCGAATCTCCCGAAACCCGACGCCCAACAGGAGATCGCGTGGAGCCGCGCCGGGCAGCTACTTTATGCTGCGAATGGCATCACGACGGCACAGGAGGGTGCCACCCATGCCAACGAACTCGCCCTGATGCAACGCGCCGGGGCGGGCGGGGCCACCCTCATCGATATCGTGGCCTATCCCTTCGTCACCGACTTCGACGCCATCCTCGAAAAGAACCCGGTCAGCGGCTGGGGGAAATACGTCAACCGCGTGAAGCTCGGGGGGGCCAAGATCACGCTGGACGGCTCGCCGCAGGGGAAAACCGCCTATTTCACCACCCCTTATCTCACCGGCGGCCCGGCGGGCCAGAAGAACTGGCGCGGCGAGCCGAGCTTCCCCGAGGCCGAGGTGACTGCCTTCGTCAAGAAAGTTTACGGCCTGGGTCTGCCCCTGAACGCCCACGCCAATGGCGATGCCGCGATCGACTTGCTCCTTCGGGCGCATGAAGCCGCGGCGGCCGGCGACCTCACTCGAGACCGCCACGTCACCGTCATCCACTCGCAATTCGTTCGTCCCGATCAGCTCGACAAATATGTCACCTACAAGATGACGCCCTCGTTTTTCACCGAGCACACCTTCTACTTTGGCGATACCCACGTCCTCAATCGCGGCGAAAAGCAGGCTTTCTTCGAGAGCCCGATGCGTGCCGCGATTGACAAGGGATTGCGCCCTACCAACCACACCGACTTCGTGGTCACCCCGCTCGATCAGATGTTCGTAATGTGGACTGCGGTCAACCGCAGATCCCGCAACGGCGTGATCATCGGCCCGGAGCAGCGTGTCACCCCACTCGAAGCGCTGAAAGCCATCACCATCAATGCCGCTTACCAGTACGGGGAACAGACCAGCAAGGGCACGCTCGAAGACGGCAAGCTTGCCGATCTTGTCATCCTCGACAGGAATCCCTTGAAGGTTGATCCTCTGGCCATCAAGGACATTAAGGTTGTTGAAACCATCAAGGAAGGGAAAACCATCTACAAGGCCAAGTAATCGGCAAGAGACCATTTCCTGTTGCGGCGCGATCCTTGCCCCGCGGCTCCAGGCAGCTGTTTTCTAGCGTCTCCGTCCAGCCCGGTAAATTAGGAATCCCAAAGCATTGGTCACCACGACCAGGCCGATGGTCTTCAGGGCATACAAGCCGTGACTCCGCACGTCAATGATGGGAAACGCCGACAGGGCCACGAACAGCAAGGTCACCAGAAACCCGCACGCTGCCGCCAAACGCAGCCAGAGCCGTGGCCGCAGACCGCGCTCTTTGGGCGCGAACAAGGGAATGGCAAACATCCCCAGATAGGCCAGGCCGTAAAAAGTAAAACTCCAGGTAAGCAACAGCTCGTAGGCCTCTTCGGCTCCTACACCGAGTAAGGCCGCGACAGAGGCTGCAAAAGCAACCGCCCCCACAAAAAGAATCGAGTTCACCGGGGTCTTATATTTGGGATCGAGCCGGGTGAACCATTCCGGCAACAAATGATCCCATCCCGCCACCATCGGAAGCCGGGTGTTCCCGCAGAAATTTACGTTGAAGCTCGCCAGATAGTTGATCAGCAGCATCACGATTGCGACCGGAACGATAAATTTGGCCAGCCCGAACACTTCCGCGCCACGGCTCAAGGCCTGCGGGATCGGCCCGATTACGTCGATCGCGTCGGGTGGGACGAACGCGAGAATCGAGCTGGTCCCCAGAATGTAAAGCAGCGCCACGATCGGTGCGGCAACGCAAATGGACTCGGCAAAAATGCGCCGCGGATTGCGCGATTCTCCCGCAAAGATTGCCACATACTCCAGGCTGGTCAACGCTCCAAACGTCATCTTTCCGAAAACGCTCAGGCTGAATAAAGTCAGGGGCGGCACGACCAGCGCCAGCGGATGGTAAGACAGCAGCGTGCCGCGCCACACCGCCGCAAACGGCATTACGATCAGCAGGCCGAGCGTTGCGAGGATGCACGCCGATCCGATATTGTTCACCCACTTGCCGACCCGCAACCCCAACTTGGCGACGAATGCGAGCAGCAGCACGAAAAATGCCGTGGCCAGAACGATCGAGATCCTGCTCGAGGCCAGCCAAGCTGCCCTCGGACCCAGCATATACGCGAGAAAGGTCGTCGAAATCAGGCCGATAACTGCGGTGTACAGCGTAGCGAACAGCCAAAGATTCCAGGCCACCAGAAATCCCGCGCTATCGTTGAAGGCCAGTCGCGTCCACTCGTACAATCCCCCTTCTACCGGCATGAGGCGGTTCAGGTGCGCCACAAGAAACGCTTCCGGCAGGAAAAACAGGACAATGGCCAGCAGCCAAAGCACCACGTGAGACGGGCCAGCCTTCACCGCCGTGCCAAAAAAATCCGGCACGATAACCATCAGGATTTGGGCAAAAATCAAGTCCCGCAAACCCAGCTCTTTTCGCAGTGCAGCGCTTCGTGTTTGGATCGCGGCTTCCGCAGCCAGCAGCAGGTTGGAATTAGAGGTGGTCAAGAGGCTGGGGCGTACCATAACACCTCAGCCGCATTTCATCCAGCCATTCGCGTCGTGCACAGGGCGAATCCGCACCTTCGGCAACCTCTCTGAAGGGGACACCCTGAACCTGAACTTTCCTTGCTGCTCGGGGCGCGAATGCCCCTCTCTCTCTCAAGACAAAACCCTGGATTAGACGATCTGCACCAGATCCGGGGGGCAATCCCGCAGGTTCTCGATGGACACATTCTTTTCTGACTTGTAGACTTCCGCCGCCGGCAACAACCCGTAGCTACGGTTCCGCCCTTCGCGCTTGGCCAGGTACAATGCTTTGTCCGCAAGTTCGATCACGTTGTCAATCGACAGCGCGTTGACGTCCTCGAGAATCCAGGGGAATGGCGCCCATCCAATGGAGCACGTTTTGTGGATCTCCACTCCATTCCCGACGTCGAAAGGCACTTCGCGGATGGCGTCCAGCACGCGACTGCACAGCAGCGAAGCGTTCTCCCGATCCGTGGTCCGGCACACCAGCAGAAATTCTTCTCCGCCCCAGCGCACCAGGTCATCCGAGCGCCTCATCACGCCGGCAATGCGCTTGGCAACTTCTTGCAACAAGCGGTCGCCAGCCGCGTGGCCCATTTCATCGTTCACCCTCTTAAACCGATCAATGTCCACGAGCAGGAAGATGAGCTCTTGCCGCGGTGTCGCCGGTTCGCTCGAGTCGCTGTTCCGGAGGTGAGAACGCAAGGCCTGCGCGTTGTCGGTCGGAATCGTCTCGTAAAAATAGCGCCGGTTTCTCGTCTTGGTGAGCGGATCGGTCAGCGATATCTCTTCGAGTTCCTTGTTTTTCTGCATTAATTCGGCGCTGCGTTGAGCCACGGCCAATTCCAGTTCCAGCCGCCGGCGGTTCAGTGCCCGGGTCCGCAGCGAGACATAGGCCCAGAAACAGCCCAGTAGAACGAATAGACCTGCAATGCGTGCCCACCAGGTCTGCCAGAAGTTGGGCAGTACCTCAAACTTGAATACGGCAGGGGCCGCCGAAGCCGACAACGCCGACGCCGTCGCTCCGGTCTCCCTGCACTGCACCCCGAATTCGTAATTCCCCGGCGGCAGACCGCCGTAGGTGACTTCCCGCTGTTGCGTTTCGGTCACCGCTTTGTCCAGGCCGCGCAACTGGTAGCCGCAACTGACGTGCGTGGTGTTTCCGAGAATCATCGGCGCGAACTGGACCGAGAGCGATCCCTCCGCCGAGCGCACCCTAGGCGTCTCCTGCACCTGCCATTGCTTGCCTCCCAAAGTCACTCGCGTCAGGACGGCGTTGGCCTGCTTCTGACTGGACCTGTCGAGAGCCGGCTGGTACCTCGCCAGTCCGCGCGAGGTCGCAATGAGGAAACTGCCGTCCCGTTCCTCGCGAACTCCAGTCCAAGGGCTCACGTCATCCCACAACAGCCCATCTGCATGGTTCAGCCGCTGCAGTTTTCTGTCTTTGGAGAGAATTGCCAATCCGTCGGGCCCGTTAAACCAAACCCTTCCCTTGGAATCATGTCCTATGATCGACCAGTCCCAGGGGAAGTTCTCGCAACGTGCCGGACCTGCGCCATTCAGTACTATCCGCGTTACTTCTGCCACGTCGTTATACGCCACCCATGCTTCGGTGTCGCTCAACGCCGCCATGCTGGTGATTGCTTGTCCCTGAAGTCCATCCTTGGTCGTGAGCGTCTGCCAATTCTTTCCGTCAAAGTGGTAGACCGTCGCTGTACCGGTAGCCCAAATCCCGCCACTGGGCGAAAACGAAACAAACGTCACTTCCGCACCCGGCGCCAGCGGAAGAGGTACATCGACGGGCCCTCGGTTCGGCTTTCGGGAGTCGAACCGTACCAGGTGGTCCCGCGTGGTGGCCCAAACGTCGCCATTCGGCGATGCATACACGGTCTGGAACGGCCTGCCGCGGTAGCCGGTGTGCAAGAGGATGGAGTAGTTCGCCGGTTCGATGCGCACCAGGGAGCCGGTCACCGTCAGAGCCCACATGGCGCCGTCGCCAGCCACCTGTAACTGGTGCACCTGAGTTCGCGCGTCCCCACCTAAGGACGGCACCCTCTCCCAGTGATGTTTCTGTCCGTCCCACACCTCAATTCCATGGGCCGTCGCTACCCAGAGTCGGCCGTGGTGATCTCTCTGCGTGGCCCAGGTACTGTTGTCGAGCAGTCCTTCGGCCGTTGTCCACCCGGACCATTCATGAACTCCGGGGAGCAAGTCCAAACCGGTGCCCGATCCTCCTACCCACAACGTACCTTCGCGATCTTCCATCGCGAACTGGATGTCGTTACTGGCAATTCCTTGCTTGTCCGTAATGACCCGCCAGTGCTCGTCCTCCCCTTGCCAGTACAATCCGATCGACGACGGCACCAGCAGCCGGCCCTGCTGGTCGAGTGTTGGTTTTCCTTCCACGTCATCGGCGGGTCCGATCGCGATATTTTCCGGCGTGAGTTTGTGCGCGGCGGGGTCCAGCCGGTCCAGTTTCACCGACGTCCGCAGCCACAGCCTGCTGGCCCGATCCCACAACAGAGCCACCACCCGTTGTTTCGGAATCTGGATTCCTGGGTCCACCTCCACGTGATCAGACCCGGCGTTCAGATGCGCCAGTTGGGTCCCTTGGGTGAACCAGATTGAATCGTCCGGATTCCTGGTGATTCCATAGGCCGTCTCATGGACGCCTTCGGCGTCCGACAAGATTTTGCTCTTCGCGGGTTCTTGCGGATCCACCCGCAATATTCCGTGATTAAACAGCAGGACGAAAACCACTCCCCGGCTGTCCACCGTAAAGAGTTGCGTTCCATTTCCGAGTGGCATGGCTGCAGCCGGAATCGCCAGGCTTTCAAATCGTGATTTATTGTAGTGGGCGATTCCCCTGTTGCCAGCCACCCACACCGTTCCGTCCGGAGCGATCACGACGTCCAGCACATAATGCCCGATCAACTCCTCGACCTCGGTCATCTTGCTGGCGCGTGCGCCGTCATAGCGGTATAAGCCCGTCTGTGTGCCGATCCACAGGAATCCCTGGCTGTCCTGCCCCATCGCCGTAACCGTCACCGCTCCCAAATCGAACTGGTCTGCGAGTCTCGCTACGGTATATCTCGGTTTGTCAGGGAAACTGACCTGATCTTGTCCCGGCGTGCCGGCAGCCCACACGCCCAGGAGAGCGCACAGCAGTGCCACTGCACGAATTTTTCTTCCTTTGGGCAAAGAAATAGCCGCCAACACGAAGTGCTTTTGGCTTGCTTGGGCGGTGAAAGCCACAGCTTCGCGATGGCCGTAGGTTAAGCCAAGAAATTGTCTGTGGTAAATGCAACAAAGGTACTGCGATACAGTACTTGTGACTGGTTACTTCTTCGCTACGAAACCAGGAGTCAAAATGCCTTTCCGGGGAATTTTCGGAGCGGGAAGCGCTCCCGAAAACCCTGTTCGGGCCCTACTCCTCTCGATTCCCGGCCCCCTTGGCAAGGTTCTCCAGCAGTAACTTGCGGTATTTCGACCGCTCCTCGAGCCCGATGTCCACAATCTCGAAAGACATGTCCTGGGCCCGGTAGTCCCGCATCATCGCCGTGGCTTGCACGTTCCGCAAGCCCACCTGCATTCGTAATTGCACCTGCGTTCCCGGGGCCAAATGCATGTTGGTGGTCGCTAGTCCACCGCTCAGGCTCGCCGTCTTGATATCCAGCCGGCAGTTCTGCTTCAAGTTCGTGCTCACCGCGGAAACCGACTTCTGCAATCGCACCCTGGTGTGTCGCCGGTGCCGGAGGAATTTAGAATCGTGCGGTACTTCGAGTGGCGCGAGCTTCAGATCTTCTTCCGTTATCCCGCTCCTGGACAGATAATCGGCAACCCATGCGGGCTCCAGCTTTTCGAGTGCCTGCATCGCCGCGATGCGCAATTCCTGCGGATGCACCCAGCCAAACATCTTGCGCGCCTCGAGGATCCTTTTGAGCGCGTTGGCCGATTCCGGAGCCTTCACCCGACCCAAAGCCTCGACCGCCTTCACCCGCAAATAGGGAGCCGCCCCTACCGGCAGGTCGCCATCCACCAGGGTCAGCAGGCGTCCAAGCGAATCTCGATCTTCCGTCATTCCCGCCTCATCCACCACCAACGGCATGATCATCGGATCCACATGATCCAGGACCGAAAGCAGAATTCCGCAGCGCCCCGGGGCTCCCGAGGAGGCAATCTGACGCACCATCCGATCCTGGGCCACCCGCGGGAAATCCCGGATTCGCGAGGGAAGGAATACGCCCGCGGCTGTCGGATCGAGTCGCACCAGCAGACCCACCATTTCCACTGCGTCGGCGTGCGCCCCGCCGCGAACCGTGCTTCGCAAGTATTGAAGCGCCTGTTCGCCCAGGTCATGCGCCAGATTGGCCACATTCTCGAGGTCGTCGCGAAACTGGCATCGGTTGAACCGCATGGCGAGTTGCTCCATCGCCGTCTGCGGGAGTTGCTTCAGCACGCCGGTCAGCCCGGCCGACACTTCCCGCGCGCGCAACGCTTCGTCGACAAACTCCGGGACGCGGTCTTCAATGCCCATTTTTGCGCGCAACACTTTTGCAGTGCCAGGCCGCTGCGATTCGACGCCTGCAAGGATGTCCAGCGCCCGCTCCATGGCCGGGAAGCAGCGTTTCGCAGCCGCTTCCTGGCTAAGCCTCACAAAGGCCGCGCTTACCAGTGACTGCAGGTCCTGATCTTGCTCCACGCTCAAACGCAATCCCACGTGCCGCAGCGCTTCGGCGAGCAGGCGGGGGTCGGCCTGAGCATACAAGCCCGCCAGTTCCGAAAGTCCCGTCGCCGCCCGCTTCCGTGCGTCCGGCTCCTCGCTGTCAGCGCAACTTGCGTAGTTCTGCAGGATGCTTATGGCTTCGGCAACGTCGCCGTTCTCGATTAACCCCGCCACGTAGGACTGCACATTCTTCGGCGGGATGCACCAGGCCTCGGTCGAAAGCAGCACTTCCCTTTTCGCGTTTTCCGGGACGCTGGCCCAGAATTGCCGGTCCAGCAGTTCTCGATGCGACTCCACCACCAGTCCCGCTTCCGCCATGGTGTCTTCGTGCTGCCCCAGGATCTTCCGCAAGCCCTCTATTTCCTGGTTCATGCGGTCCAGCATCTGCCGCACCGCGTTCACTTTTACTTCCCCGTGCTCAAACCGTTCGAGCGCGAAGCGGACCGACAGGTGCTCTGCCAACTTCACCAGCATGCCTTGGTCCAGCTTCTTGTCTTTTCCCTGTTCCGCGATACCCGCAAGCGCGTTACGCAGCACATCCTGCGCACTTCCCGGTAGCTGCGCGACCTGGTCCTGAAATTCCACTGCTGCGGCTGCGGGATTCGGTCCGCTCCCCACCTTTCCAAAAGTCGTAAGCGCATGCAAGATCCCGTAAATCTGCTCGTCGGTCGGCTGGTCCTTCCCGTTGCCAATTCCTCTCCCGTTCCCGCCGAGACTTGCCGTACCACCTCCCGTGGTTTTGCCCGTGCCTGGGCCGCCCTCAGCTATCCCGCCGGCGCCCCATCCCGCTCCCGAGCCCGGACCAGACCCGCTGCCATTGCCTCCTGTTCCTGGACCGCCCTCAGCCGTCCCGCCGGCGCCCCATCCCGCTCCCGAGCCCGGACCAGACCCGTTCCCATTGCCTCCTGTTCCTGGACCGCCCTCAGCCGTCCCGCCGGCGCCCCATCCCGCTCCCGAGCCCGGACCAGACCCGCTGCCATTGCTTCCCGTCCCTGCACTACCCCCACCGATTCCGCGGGCGCCGTCACCACCCGCATGACCGCCCGTCCCTGGGCCGCCAGACTTCGATCCCTCGGCCGCGGCGATCAGCTCCAGCAGTTTCTGCGGATCGTTCAGCATGCGTTTGAAAGAATCCTGGTCGTCGCCGAACGATGCCGCGGCGATCTGCGCCGCCATGCTGGCATCTTTCAGGCGCGCATCGGTGGCCACAAAGCAAATCTCATTCACGTGGATGCCTCGCGCCTCCGCGATGGCGTTCTTCAGTTGTTGGGCTAGTTCGGCGGGCCTTGCTTTTCCCGTCGGAAAGGCGTGTATGAACTTGCCCAGCTCTTCGGCCGTAATGCAAGCCTGGAACTGGATGCTGGCCAGTCCCGCTGCGCTCAGCAGCTGCGCAAACTGCTTTTCCGCCGGTGACCCCTCGAGCGGAACGCCATCCAGCAACAATTGCGCTCCCGTCGCTCCGAGCAGCAGCCCGCTCTCGGCGTTCTCCGGCACGGCCGTGCGCAGTTCGCTCCACGCAATTTGCAACTGTTCAGCCGTACGCACGTGATCATGCCCGTACAGCCGCGCAAACTTCAATAAAATGTTGAGGCTGCGAACAAAGGCGCGGGCGGCCGTTGATTTTGGGTCCGTTTTCATCGAGTACCGTACCTTCGCCCCGTCGATAGTCCTGACGGTCAAGTGCTAAGTACACCCTTACTAGTACGGTAGGCCCCGAAACGTCGTCTCACAATGGTACAGTCGTCCCATGTGACCCGCACGCTATCTCGCCTCTCGGACAGTTTTCGGCACCTGCTCTTCCGGACGGTTGTCCCACCTCGGGGTCAGGTCCGTTCGAGGCCTCTTTCTCTAAGGTTGTCTCTCGGAGGGAGATCGGCGGGGCGGGATTTCCCGTCCTAGGATAAGCAGAGATCCAGTAAGGCGGAGCCGGGTCCGGCAGGGCGGTGCCGCAGTTGACCGTTCAGGTCTTCAGGGAGGAATCGTTCTTCCGTTTTTCGCCCGGAGAACTACTTCGAAACTGCCATACGTCCTTGTCGTCGGCTGCGGTTACTTACTTGTGCGGGCTGCGGCAATCCGCCCAATTCCAACAGAAGTTTCCTTAACCGCGACCTTTCGTCCAGTTCCATGTCTACGATTTCGAACGCCATGGCCTGTGGCCGAGCGCCACGAACAATCGCCTGCGCGCGTATATTTCTCACGCCATGCGACAGCTTCAGTGAGAGCAGCGATCCCGGCGCCAGATGCCGATCGGCAGCCCCGATCCCTCCGCCCATGTTCAGTTCGGCGATCGAAAGCCGCATGTTCTCGCGCAAATTGGTCGTCACGGTGGGCACATGCTTGCTCAATTTCAGCCGCGCGTAACGACGCTGCCGGATCACCGGCGCATTCAGCTCCGGATCGCTTGGCTCGAGCACCAGCTCTTTGCGGTCGAGCCCGCTCGATGCGACTTTATCGAGGGCCAGGGCCGGCTCGATCTTCTGCAAAGCCTGCGCCGCCGCGATCCGCAATTCCGTGTGATAGGTCCAGCGCCAGACCTGTTTCGACTCCAGAATTTTTTGCAGAACTGTGCTGGCCGCGCTCGCTCTCAGCCTTCCCGCGGCTTCAATGGCTTTGATTCGCGTAAACCCCGGGGTGCTGTCGTCCTGGATCAGCTCTACCATCTTCGGAATGCATTCCGGACGCCCGCTCATTCCAATCTCGTCAATGGCCAGCGGCCGGATCAACTGGTCGAGCGTGTCGTACATGGCCACCAGCAACTGTGCGCGCTGTTCGGCAGGCGTGCTCGATAACTGGCGCACCGTGCGGTCATGGGACGCCCGCGGCCATTGCGCCAACCGCCCGGGCAGTATGCGCTCGACCGCTGCCGGCTCAAGCTGGGTCAGTAACCCGATGACTTCGGTGGCTTCGTTTGCCGGAGCAGTCTGCAAGGTCTCGACCAGGCGCTGGACCGCATCTTCCCCGAGCCCGGCCACGATTTGCCCCAGGAGTTCGCAATCTTCCCGGAATCCACAATTTGCAAAACGCGTGGTCACGTAATGGAGAGACGTTTTCGGCATCAGCGCCAGGATGTCCAGCATGCCGTCGGCGATCTGGCCGGTGCGCATGGTGTCTTCGACGTATTCCGGCACGCGCTCTTCCGCCCCGATTCTCTGCCGCATGTTGTTCGTTGATCCCGGGCGCAGGGCCTCCACACTGTCGAGTGACGCGAGCGCCTGCTGCACCGCTGGATAAAACCGTTTGGAGCTCGCTTCCTGGCTCATGCGAACGAAAGCGGCACCGACCAGTGTTTGCAGATCACTTTCCCGTTCTACCGCCAATTGGTTGCCCAGTCTCTGGATCACGTCGATCAGCGCACTCCCATCGCCGCTGCCGTAGAACTCCGCCAGGTCAGCCAAGCCGATCGCTGTCGTCCGCCGTGCTTCCGGTGCCTCTAGAGCGACGCACGCCGCATATTTCGTCAGGATTTCATTAACGGTCTTGAGCTCGCCGCGTCGCAGCATCTCTTCGAGGAACGCCCGCACGTTGCGCGGCGGCACGCACCACGCTTCATCCGATGTCAGTACTTCCTTTTTGTTCTCTTCCGGCACCTGCAGCCAGAACTCCTGGTCCAGAAGTTCCGTATACGACTGCACCTGAATGCCTGCGCTGGCCATGGTCTCTTCCTGCTGGCCAAGTATCTTGCGCAACGCTTCAATTTCCGCGTTCATGCGGTCGAGCAACTGCTTCACCGCATTCACCCGCAATTCGCCACGCTCGTAGCTGTCCAGCGCAAAGCGAATCGCCACGTGCTCGGCCAGTTTCAGCAACATCGGCTTGTCCGGCTTGTCCATCGGCGCCTGCGCCGCGAGTCCCGCCAAAGCCTGTTGCAATGTGTATTGCGCGCGCACCGGCAGCGCAGTCAACCGCGATTGGAAAGTCGATGTATCCATCCGGCTTTCCGGATCTTTCCGCGCCTTGCCCAGCTGGGCAAACAGTCCAATCATCGAGCGGACATCTTCTTCCGCCACGGAATAATTTCCCGGTTCTCCACTGCCTGCTCCGCCAGGGGCTCCCATCATCGCGCCCCGCAGCATCGCCGAAGCACTCATCCATTTTCCGGGTTCGGTGCCTCCACCACCGCCGCTGCCTCCCACCCCGCTTCCACCGCCCCCTCCGCCAGGTCCACCGCTTCCAGTACCGCTTCCTCCACCAAAGCCGCCGCTTCCACTACCACTTCCCCCGCCCGGTCCACCGCTTCCCGTGCCGCTTCCTCCACCAACTCCACCGCCGCCTGTTCCAGTTCCTCCCGTGCCCGATCCCCCTTCCGCACCCCCACCAAAGCCTATGCCGCCACCGCCCGTTCCCCCGCCGCCTGCGCCTGGGCCTCCTGGGCCACCGCCCACACCCGTTCCCGCGCCTCCGCCGCCACCTTTGGCTTTCCCGGCTTCCCAAAGGCTGCCGCTGCTGTCTGCTCCACCGCTCCAACTGGTGCCCGTCCCGCCACCAGAGCCGCCTGTGCCACCGCCCGGTCCGCCACCCCCAGGTCCGAATCCCGGTCCGCTCCCGCCACTGCCGCCTCCGCCACCGCGGCTGCTTTCCGCCGCCAGGATCAGCTGCAGCATCTTTTGCGGATCTTCAAAAACATCGCGGTACTTATCCCCCGCCCCGCCAAGCATTTTGGCGGTCAACTGGGCGGCGACCTTGATTCCGGCCACCGATCCGTCTTCTGCCACGTATCGAATCTCGTTAATCTTGATGGCGCTGTCCCCTGCGAGCGCGATCTTCAGCTGTTCGGCGAGAGAACTGGGCTTCGAAGTGTTGCCACTCGGAAACGCGCGGACGAAGCGCGCAAAGTGCCCCTGGGTGGTGTTTGGGGAGAAGTGAATGCTGGCTATCCCTGAACTTGTCAACAGTTGCGCGAAGCTCTTCTCGGCCGCCGCAGCCCCCAGAGGTACGCCATCGAGGACGATCTGGTTACCGGAAGCCCCGAGCAAGAGTCCCGCATCCCCGCCTTGGTCCAGTGCCGTGCGCAGTTCCTTCCAGGCCGCCTCAAACTGCGCGGCCGTGCGCACGTGCCCAAATTCATACAAACGGGCGTACTTCAGCAAAATGTTCAGACTGTGAACGAATGCGCGCGCCGTCTGTCGTGTATCGCCAGCCATTTTCTGTGGATTTCCCCGACTACTTCTATCTACACTAGGCCGCTCCCTACCCCAAAAACAAGTACTCCTCTTGGCTATGTAACCTTGTTAGCAACGTAACTCCAGTTCCCGCCCGGCACCTCCGGTATCTCCCTTCGCTCGTCTTTGCCATTGCCCATTCTGCCAACTCGTCAGTACAATGCAAGGAGTTGGCGAGACCTGATCCCGTCACTCGCTCTCCCTTCCAGGGTGACTCAGGGGTGTTTGCGCCGGCCCAGAGCCTTACATGACTGAAGAACCTTCATCTCCGCGTTTCAAAGCCGAGATGCCGCAAATCCCCGGCGTTCCGACCACCCCGTCGAGACCGCCTCGTGCGAATCCCCTGCTTCCCCTGATCATCGGCGTCGTTGTTCTTGGCGTGATCCTGCTTCTTTCGGTTCGCTGGTTCTCGCACCCCAAGCCTGTCGAGCCTGCTCGAGTCGAACCGACCCCCCAAATCGAGGTCCCCCCTCCCCCGCCCGACCCCGCCTCCCTGCTCCCGCATGCCGACGAGGCCAATCCCGTTGTCGCTGAGCTGGCTGACCTCTCTAAACCTTGGTCCAGCGCTGATTTCTTCATTCGCAGTTTGACCACGGGCGAAAACGTCCCGGCCACGATCATCCGGCTTCCCGGTAGCTCTGCAACGGCTCCCACCGGCTACTGGGCGTTCTCCCGCAAGGCTCCTTACGGGAGCTGCCAGCTTGAGTACATCCGTGACCTCGCCAAGCTCCGCACCGACTATGACTATCGCCAGGCCAATCATCCCCTGGTCGGTAATCCTTGCAGCCGCACGCTGTACGATCCACTGAAGACCACCAATCTCCCCGGTAACATCTGGATTCGTGGTGCCACGGTCCAAGGCAGCGACATTCGCCCCCCGCTCGGCGTCGAGATCAAGATTCGCGGCAAACAGATCCTCGCTATCCGCACCGAATGAGCTCTTCATCCGACCGGGCCGTATGCTCACCCTGACTGAGGGATGCGCCGAAATCTAGGATCTCTTGAAGATTTCGCCTCCGGCCTGGCTGCTTCTTGGTTTGCAATCTCCTCCGGAGGTCGGAGTTTAAGCTCGGACATACCGCCCGCCTATCGAACTGCCTCCGGCCCCTGGCTTCCCCAAATGAAATGCACGACCTTCAACCCCGCCAGATTACCCCTCCGTTACCCGGCAGGCACCGGATGGTTCCGATGATGGGCGCGTTCGGCCTCTACAAAAAAGAAGAAGGGGAGCCTAACTTCAGGCTCCCCGGTGAGAGTTTATTTTGTGCCGAGCTCTAGAAACTGAACTTCAGCGCCAGCTGCAGAGTTCTCGCGTTGCTGGCCAGATAACCTGAGTTATCTTGATTGAACGAAGCGTTTGCCGGATTCAAGATGTTCTTGACCCCGCCGGTGTAGCCGTAGGAGCCCACATCGTTCAGGCTTCCGCCCACGTACTGTGGATGGTTGAACAGGTTGAACGCCTGCGCCTGGAATTCCACCTTGAAACGCTCGGTGATGCTGATGCGCTTGGATGCGGTCATATCGATGTTATTGATAGGTTTGAACTGCAACGTATTGCGGCCGGCGTTGGCGTTGGCGCCAAAACCTGCGGTAACGTATTGTGCGCTTGGATTGGCGGCCAAATACCCCACCACTCCTGCCGGATTGCCGGTTCCCGCGATAAGGTCATTCATGGAAGGGCACTTTCCAACGGGCACGGTGCTGTTGCACAACGGGATCACGCTGCTCCCCGTTCCCGGTATCCCATTCGGATTGATCACTGCGCGGTCTCCTGCAGTATCGCCATTGATATTGGAGTCGATCGTGCTCTGCACCGTCGCCCACTGGCCGGATTGATAGGTGTACATGGGGGCAAGCGTCCAGTTGCCCACCACATTCTTCATCACCCAGTTGCTACCCTTGAAGAAAGGGACGTCATAGAGAACCGCCATGGTGAAGCGGTGACGATGGTCAAGAATCGAGTCGGAATAGTCGCACCGCAGACATGTGGAGTCTTGCGGACGCCGGGGTGTGATATCCGTCGTGTGTACTTCCGCGGTCGAATCATCAATCGTCTTGCTGTAGGTATAGGCGCCAATGAACTGCAGCCCGTGTGCCATCTTCTTCGTCATCTGCACTGCTAATCCATTGTAATCAGACGAACCCCACGGCAGGAACCCAGTCATAAAGTTCCCGTTGAAGTTGGCTGCGTTGTACGAGGGTAGAAGGTAGGTCGCGTTATTGTAAAGAGTGTTCAGATCAAGAGGCAACGCATTCAGCGTCGCCTGGCTCGGTGCCTGGAAGTAGGTCGGGAGGTAGTCGCCCGATGCAACGTTTATGCCAGGCGCCTCATTCATAATGATCTGTGCCGGCAGATGTATACCACGGGTGCCGAGGTAACGTGCTTCAAACGTATAGTCGCTGGCGAACTGGTGCTGTATTCCGAGTGTCCAGTTCAACGCCTTTGGATCTTTTGTCTGGTTGGGCAAATAACCCGAAGTGGCTTGCGCGGCCGCCGCTTGTGTTGGGAAGGTGATGGTTCCACCTGGACCCGGGGGAATGCCTCCATCCTTCAGGAAGGGAGCCGCGCAGGTTGTCGTGCCCACGTTGCAGTTGAGCGTTTGGCTCAATTCGGGTGGTTTTGCGTCCAGACCCAGGTTGTCGAACAGCACGTCGTAGCCGATGCTGAACCCGCCGCGGATGGAGGTCTTCCCGTCGGTCCCGGGCGAATAGGCGAATCCAATTTTCGGGGCCCAATCGTTGTACGCCGGTCTCGGAGCCGCGAAGGTGATTAAGCCTGGATAGCTTGCGATCGCGTTCAAGCTAAAGAGCCGCTCGGAGTAGGGGGTTGTTGTCAGTTCGTAACGCAAACCCAAGTTCAAGGTAAGATTCGACTTTATCCGCCAGTTGTCGTTGGCATACCAGTACCACGCTGTCTGGTCTCCCCAATATGGCGTGTCCCCATTGCTGCGTTGCGCTAAAACGTCTGGCACTCCGTCCTGTAGATAGGTCAAGAGATTGGAGTATTCATAGTCGCCGCGCAACCGCTGAGTGAAGTCCTGGGGTGCGATCAGTTTGCGCCCTTCAAAGCCGAACTTCATCGAATGCGCGCCCTTGATCCAGGACACTGCGTCGGAAAACTGGTAGGTATTCTGAACTCCGGATTGCGGAGCATTCCCGTCCGGGCCGAGTTGTAACTGGTTCAAGTCGTAGAACACCAGATTCGGGAACATGTCGAGCCCAGGGAAAGTGAAATTTCCAGCCGGATATGAATTGGAATAGCGGTTGTAGCCGACACGAAATTCGTTTTGGACGTTGGTAGTGAACTGGTGGTACTCGTTGATGGTGACCAAATAATACTTGGAGGGGACGGAGGTGTAGAATACCGGCAGGTTCGCGGCCGTATCGATACCCTCGACGTTGTTCCAGATATACCTTGCGCGCAATTGATCCTTGCTCGAGATATCCCAATCGCCCGCAACAGTGAGGTACTTTCCATTGGAATAATTCGGCGCAAGGATGGCCAGTCCGGCGGTCGGAACGCCTCCGGTCACCCCAGGAAAGTCCAGGGGCGTGCAATTGGAACTGGGAATCGTTCCGGGAGAAACGTACTTCTCAAATTCCGAGACGTTGATCTGTGACAGCCCGGGATACGAGTTAATGATTGCCATTCCGGCCGCGGTCGGTGCGCACACGTTGCCCGAGCCGCCAGCCTGACCCAGCGGCTGGTATTCATAGTTGACAAAGAAAAACAGCTTGTTCTTCAAGATCGGTCCACCGACCTGGCCACCGATCCGGTTGAAGTCATAGCGAGGTCCAGGGGAGGAGCAATAGCTTCCGCCGAGCGTCGCGCATTGTGGCCCCGAGCCCAATCCTTCGTCAGCCACTGAAACGTCCAGCGCGTTGTAATTCCGGTTGTCATTATAGATATAGGCAAGCCCATGGAAATCGTTGGTTCCGCTCCTCACAACGGTATTGAACTGGCCACCATTGGAATGTCCGAATTCTGCGGAATAGTTGTTCTGCAAGAGCGAAAACTCTGCAACCGCATCGTTCGGCACATACACCAGCGGTCCGGTCACGCTCTTGTCGTTATTGTCCACGCCCTCAATCGTGAAGTTGTTGTCACGCGGGCGCTGCCCTCCGACCGACGGGCCCGTTCCGGCTCCTACACCGCCGCTCGTGCCGACACCGGCGCTCATCAGCGAAAGGTTCAGTACGCCTTCACCGGAGGTAGCAGCCGCCATCGTCGATGCCGAATTGTTTTCAAACGTCGTGCTCAATTGCGACGTCGTCGTATCCAGCGTCGTCACCCCGCCGACGACTTCAATCGAAGTCGTCGTTCCGGTCACTTCGAGGGTGATCTGCAAAGTCGATGTCTTGTTTAAATCCACGTGGTAGTTATTTACCGTCGTGGTCGCGAAGCCCTTGGCTGTCGCCGAGACGTTGTACGTTCCCACCGGCAGGTTGATGAATCGATATTCACCTACCCCATTCGCCACGCTTTCATGCTTCACACCGGTATCCACGTTGGTGGCGGTGACCGCCGCATTTGGCACTGCCGAGCCGCTCTTGTCCAAGATAATGCCAACAAGATCGCCGCTGATGACCTGGGATTGCGCCACCCCGACTACCATCAGGCTCAATACCAGCACGGCTGCACATATCCACGCTGCAAATCCTAGATGACGTTGCTTCATGCTTTCCCTCCCGAGGAGTAAACTCAAAGCCGGAATCCGGTTGCTGGATTTTAACTTTCGAATAAGAAGGGCATCTCTCGTCGAGACTTCCCCCGCATCTCTTTATTCAAAAACTTGAGAATCGAACGAACCGCACGCCTAACGAGCGAGCAACCGTTACAACGACTCCTGCAATCTTTGCTCCAAACTAACCGGAGTCCGTTGAAAACCTTGCAAAATAAACTGTTATTTATCTGTTACTTACGTCAACATGCTTGATTTCACTACAGCCTTCCGGTTGCGTTTCTACGATTCTCCGGACATTCTATGGTTTTTTGAATTTGGAATCGCCCCTCCCGACCTCCACCTTTCCGTCTGCAGACAATCTCTATACTCTCCGCTTGCTCCACGAAGTCTGGAGCAAACCATAACCCCGGTCCCCATTCGCCGTTCTGTCCCTTCCTTCCCCCTTGACACCTTCCTCCCTCGCGCCACATTCTCACTATCCATGATCCGACAATTTCTCTCGATCTCCCGTCGTCGATTTCTCCAAACCTCTGCCGTCGCCTCCGCCGCCACCTTCACCCCACCCTCCTCTGCGGCCACACAATCGCAACTGCCCCCGTCCTTTTCCACGCTCAAGCCTCTCGGCGATCGGATTCATCCCATCAGCCCCGACGAATTTCATGCCCGGATCGTCCGAGCCCAGGAAGTCATGTCGCAACGGACTCCGAAGTTCGACGCTCTCCTCCTCGGGCCCGGTACCTCGCTCTACTACTTCACGGGCATACGCTGGGGTCTCAGTGAACGTCTCCTCGCTCTCGTCCTCCCTCGCACGGGTGAACCCATTCTCATCTCCCCGGCCTTTGAAGAAGCGCGAATGCGCGAACTCATGCGCTATCCCATCGAGGTCCGGGCATGGCAGGAGAACGAAAGCCCCACCCGGCTCATCTGTTCCTCCCTCTACGAGCGTAATCTGCGAACCGGCCATATCGGCATCGACGAAGCTCTCCCCTTCACCTTCTATGACCACTTTCGCGCCGCGGGTCCCGGCTTCGAGTGCGTCGCGGCCGACCCCGTCACCATCGCGTGCCGCGCCGTAAAGTCCGAGCACGAACTGGCACTCATGCGAATCGCGTGTGAAGCCACTTGCGCTGTTTATCGCCTGGTTTTTCAGAACTTGCGCGAAGGAATGTCAGAGGAAGACATCAGCGACATGGTCAACGGCGGCTACGGCAAGATGAATCTCCGCGGCTATGCGTTGGTGCTTTTCGGCGCTTCGGCCGCTCTCCCCCACGGCACGAAGCAGCCGCAAAAACTAAGGGAAGGCGATGTGGTATTGATCGATGACGGTTGTCTGGTCGAGGGCTACGCTTCCGACGTGACCCGCACTGGCATCTTCGGAGAGCCATCGGAAAAGATGGAGCGCGCGTTTGAGGCCGTTCGCAAGGCCCAAGACGCCGCTCTCGCCGCCGCGCGTCAGGGCAAACTCTCTGGCTCTGTCGATGATGCCGCCCGTGCGGCGATTCTTTCCGCCGGCTTTGGACCAGGCTACAAATTTTTCAGCCATCGCCTGGGTCACGGCATCGGGCTTGATTTCCACGAGCATCCATACCTCGTTCAAGGAAGCACCACCCTGCTCTCAACGGGTATGACCTTTTCGAACGAGCCGGGCATTTATATCCCCGGAGAGTTTGGCATCCGTTGCGAGGACGATATGGTGATCACCCCTGACGGCCCCGCCGCACTCCTGACTCCCGGCTTCCAGGTCTCTCTCGAGAAGCCTTTCGGCTAGTCCGGTTCTCCGTGAGAAAAAGCCAACCCTTTGTGGGGCAGGAAACATCCCGCTTCCTCGGTCCGCAGCGGCATCGATTCCAGGTTAGTATCGGTTGTCGGAGGAAAACTCGGCCTTTCGGCCGCACCTCGTGCGAAGAATCCCCCAACTGGACGGTCTGCGTGGCATAGCTATCGGCCTGGTTTTGCTGCACCATTTCATCTACCAGTTTCACGCCCCCATGCCCGAAACACTCACGACCGTTGTGTTTTCCGTGGCAAAACTGGGCTGGTCAGGCGTAGATCTTTTTTTCATCTTGTCGGGATTCCTGATTGGAGGAATCCTCGTCGATGCCAGAGACTCGGACTGCTATTACAGAACATTTTACATTCGCAGAGTGTTCCGGATTCTCCCGATCTATCTGGCCCTCCTGCTTCTCGGCTTTCTTCTCCTGGAGCTTGCCGGAAGCAACGGGCCGATGTATGGTGGCGCGCCTCTCCATGTCGCGCCCTGGCTTTATTACTTCACCTTTACCCAAAATTTCTTCTTTGCCACGCATGTCCAGATGGTCTGGTATCTCCAGGTCACCTGGTCCCTGGCAGTTGAAGAACAGTTTTATCTCACGCTTCCTCTGCTGGTGCGCACTATCAGCAGGGAAAAACTCCTCGTCACCGCCGTGAGCATGGTGGTCTTCTTTTCAGTCCTACGCTCTGCTCTTTACTTAGGTGGCTACCTCACGCCCATGCAAGCCTACGTCTTGCCTTTCTGCCGTTTCGATTCGCTCTTTCTGGGAGTGACCTGCGCTCTTCTGCTGAGGGATCAGGCGTGGAAAGCCCGTTTCGAGAGGCATCCTCGGCTGCTTCTCGCCGCAACCGCGCTGTTCGGCTGCTTCTTCTTTCTAATGGACCACAATCTCTGGAGCAAGAATGTACTGCTGCACACCGCGGGGTTTACGGTGATCGGTCTTTTCTATGCTTCGACCATGCTCCTGGTTCTCATTCATCCGCAGTTCCCTCTTTCGCGTGCGCTCACCTACAAACCCCTCATCCAATTGGGCACAGTCTCCTACTGCGTCTATCTGATTCACGGCCTGGTGCTCCCGGTCGTCGATCAAATCGTCAAGTCCTTCCTCGCCCCGTCCGATCTCGAAATGTGGGTGGTTATTCTCACCGGCGTGACTATGACTTTCCTGCTGGCTCAGGGATCCTGGATTTTATTTGAGTCGCGCATGATCGCGATCGGCCATAAGTTCACCTACACCGGCCGGCCTTCCCTCGAGGCCGCCGGCGGCCCGGCTTCGAACCCCGTTCCCTCCTAATCCTTCCACTCCGTCATCCACTCAACAATCCTCTGTTCCGCCCAGAACCGCTCCGCCCCGCTCCATTTCGAAATAAATCCGCAATGGCCGCCGCGCTCCGGCGCCACAAATTGCACCCGCGGGTTTCTGTGCAGGCGCGCCGCCAGGAACGATCCGTACGGCACGAACGGATCATCCTGCGCGGTCACGAGCAGGACAGGCACCGCCGCTTGCCCGATCACGTTTTTGGCGCTGGCGGCCTGGTAGTACTCTTCTGCGTCTTGGTATCCAAAATTTGGTGCCGTAATGGCATCGTCAAACTCCCGCACGGTACGGATTTGCCCAAATCCATTCCGCCTGTAGCGCTCCGGAAACAGCTCGCACTTCGTTCGGTACCTTTCAAGCAGACCCTTCACAAAATGCCGTTGGTACAGGTAGTTCTGCCGCTCTTCGAGCGCATCGGCGCACGCCGACAAGTCCATGGAGGGACACACGCCCGCCACCCCCCGCAATTCCCCCGGCGCCGCGTCTCCAAGTTCGCCTGCCATTTTGGTCACCAAGTTTCCGCCCATGGAATATCCGGCGAAGAAGATCTTCCTAAACCCCTCCTCAATCAATTCCAACAGTACGGCGTGGTAATCTCCGCTCAATCCGCTGTTGTACAACGTAGGGGTCAGTCGTTCCGTCCCTCCACAATTCCGCTGATTCAAGCGCACCGCATGGAACCCTCTCGCGTAGGCCTTGTCCGCAATCCCGCGCATGTAGTTTGAATCGCACGAACCTTCGAGCCCGTGCACTACGACGATCACCGGCACTTCGCCGCGCTTGCCCTCTTGCCAGTGACAGACACCCTTCAACTGCGTCTCCCGATCCACGCGAAACAGACGGTCTTCCCCCGCCGGCAACGCGAACGTCCGCGGCGCAAACGCAGCCCCTATCGTCTGCGCATGTCCGCTCCGCAACCAGCGAAGTGGCTCAAACTCTCGGGTGCTTCGGCTCACCGTTCCACTCTATCAGGGGTTCGCGCTTTTGTTGCTCGAGAGCACGCGCACTGAAGTCGATAATCCTATTCCCGTTTTCCGGAAACTCGCCCTTCTCTTTTATCGTCGACTGCGTTATAGATGCAGCCCGGGACATGAGTGCCCTTTTCGGGATCGCTGACCAACAGGAGCCCCCCGATGCATCTGCACAGTCTCAACTATCTGGCGGTCCTGGTCGCTGCACTTGCCGGCATCCTTCTCGGTTTCCTGTGGTACTCACCGCTCCTGTTCGCCAGACCTTGGATGCGTGAAATGGGATACGACCCAAGTGACAAAGCCAGGGTTCAGAACATGCAGAAGAGTGCCGGCCCGGCGTACTTCGCCTCTTTCGCCGCCAGCCTCGTCTCCGCTTTCACCCTGGCGTTGCTCTTTCACTGGCTTCACGTCCAGGACCTGCATCTAGGCTTGCTGGCTTCTTTTCATGTGTGGTTCGGCTTCGTGGCCACCGTGCAGCTTACCGGCGCCTTGTTCGCGAAGCAGAGCATGAAGCTCTTCGCCATCAACACCGGCTACCAACTCGCTTGCTACTTGGCCATGGGAGCAATCCTGGCCCTTTGGAGATAATCACTCCGAGGTTCTGAACTCCCCACGGGGAGGTTCCCCTTTGATGAGAGGAAGCCATCTTCGGAGTCTTGTTAACACTCGCCGGGCTTTCCGCGTCTACCGAGGAGAAGATCTCGCATTTCCATGGACGCAACATGGCGGCACTGCTTGAACTCCCCTCTTCTCGCTGCGGTTTACAGGCCATGAGCGCCGCGCCGGAACTTGCCAGTCCCGACGAAGCCTTGGTGCGCGCCGCCCAGCAGGGCGATCGTTCCGCGTTTGGCCTGCTCTATAGACGTTACGCCGGCATGGTCCATGGCATCCTCCTTTCCCGGGTCTCCTACGCAGACGTCGATGACCTGGTTCAGGACGTGTTTCTCCAGGCTCTCCCGCGTCTGCGTACGCTCCGAGAAGTCTCCAAATTCCCGGGCTGGCTCGCGGCGATCGCCCGCAACCGGGCCACCGATTTTCACCGCCGGAATAAACCACACGAACAGCTCGAGGAAAACTCCACGTCGACAGAAACCGGTGAGCGGCCGACTGCTCGGCTTCGCCACACGCTTCAGTCGAGCGCCGAGGCCCACGCCGTCCTCCACGCCATCCGCTCCCTGCCGGACGCCTATCGGGAGACACTCGTGCTGCGCCTCGTCGAGGGTCTGACCGGCCCTGAAATTGCGGCTCGAACCGGACTGACGCACGGATCCGTACGCGTCAACCTTCATCGCGGCATGCAGCTGCTCCGAGAAATTCTGGGTCGAAGGGCCTCGCCGCTCACCGGGGGTGAGCTATGAACACACGGGATCGAGAGAAAGACAAATTGCTGACAGATGATTATCTGTGGGACGGCTCCGGGACTCCGGATCCCGAAATCATGCACCTCGAAAAACTCCTGGCCGAATTCCGCCAGGTGGAATCGCCGCTGGTGCTCCCACTCGAAACACCTTCCGCGTTTTCGCCCCTTCGCGGCCTGCTCCGCCCGTTTCCCTGGTTGCCTCGCCTCGCTGCGGCCGCGGTGATCGTTCTCGCCTTCGCGCTGAGCCTTTTTCTCTCTCTTCGTCCGTCTAACCCGCCCGATCTCGGTGCGGGGTGGGATGTCAGCCGTCTCGAGGGCACTCCGCAGATCGGTTCGCGGGCAATTTCCGACAGTCCATCCCTGAATAAACTTCACGTCGGCCAGACGCTCACCACAAACTCCACCTCGCGTGCGTCGCTCACCGCAAACGACCTCGGCGAGATCCGGGTCGACCCCAATTCGCGCGTCCGGCTTGTTCAGACCGACTCGAACCACAAGCGCATTCAGCTCGATGTCGGCACCATTCACGCCACCATCTGGGCACCTCCCGGCCAATTCGTCGTGGACACTCCCTCCGCTGTCGCTGTCGACCTTGGTTGCGCCTACACCCTGCAGGTCGCGCCGGACGGCTCCGGCACCATTCGCACCACTCTTGGTTGGGTCGGCTTCCATCTCCGTGGTCGCGATTCTTTTATTCCCGCAGGCGCCATGTGCCTCACTCGGCCCGCGCTCGGTCCTGGCACTCCTTATTTCGAGGACGCCAGTCAAGCGTTTCGCGACGCTCTGTTCACCTTCGACCTCGAGGAACAATCGGCGGCTGTGGATTTCGCCGCACTCAAAACCGTGCTCTCCGAGGCACGACCCCGGGACGGCCTAACCCTCTGGCATCTTCTCTCCCGCACCGCAGGCCCCGTGCGCGCACAAGTCTATAGTCGCTTCTCTGCACTGGTTCCTCCTCCACCCGGTGTCACACGCGACGGCATCCTGGCTCTCGATCCTGCTATGCTCGATCGCTACTGGAACGCCCTAAACCTCGGCGAGATCTCCGTCTGGCGCTACTGGGAACAGTCTTCCGATCCCCACGCGGCTCCTGCTCCACAACCAACGCTCCCCAATAAGCAATCCCGGCTCAAAGAATCTCCCTGACCCGCACCCTGGTGCTCGATCGGTGGACCGCTGGTCCTTCCGCGGCAGGCACTTGCTTTTGTTTCTACGTCTGGAGCAGCCGCTCCGAGCTTGCCGCCTGGGATTGCTCGTTTTGCGGGTCGACAGTCCTGTCGCCGCCTGGCCCGTCTAAACCAGCGCACCGCACGATCTTTCAACTGGCATAAGAAAGGGAATAACCACTCTTCTTGACAGTCCAAGCAGCCTTCCGATCCCTGGAACCTCGAGTTCATGGTTCCCCAAATGTTCTCAAGAAGTTCTCCCGGAAATAGATTTCCGGTTAACACCTCCTCCCCGGTTCACGTCTTGTCCACTGATTGCAGATTTCCATTGCAAAGGAGTCACCCCATGAAACTTTTTGCTGCAAAATTCACTGCCATTGTTCTCTGCACCCTGTTTTTTTCACTCACCGCCGCACTGGCCGGCCCTCCATTGCTCTGTCACGCCTTCGATATCGGCAACAGGAAATCTCTCCCCTGGATCAGCCACGATTGGAACCTTTCCGGCGCCGAATCCTATGACACCAAAAACCTGGCTGCCGACACCCTTTCCGTGCTCGACTCTGACTCGACCGTCCTTGTTCACATGGAAACTCTTCGTCGCGCTGCACTCTACGGCCAAAAGAATCCTGAGGCTTTAAAGCTGCTGCTGGTCAAACTGGTCAGCCGCTCCGATGCATCCGCCAAGGACCCGCAGGCGTCGGCACTGGCCATTTTCGATGTCGGGTATCTCGCAGCAACCCTCGATCAGGTCCATTGGATCCATAAGGACTTTGCCAACCCCGCGCAATCCCTTGATCGCAACGCCCTGGTCAACAGGGCCATCCAGCTCCGCGGCAACGATCCGCAGATGGAATTTGCCGCCGCTCTGATCACTCTTGAAGGGCCCGCGGCGGAGCACCAGGCCCATGCAAAGAAGGCCCTGGCCGGAGCGCCCTCCGATGCGCTCCTCGAGCGCAACCTCGGGGACCACTTTATGAGCCCGCACTCTGAAACCATGGCCGGCATGATTACGCGGGACCCGAGCGTGAAGGTCGCCGAGCAATGAGCCAGCAAACCAACGGAGCCGCCTTCCTGCGGCTCCGTTCTCACTCTGGCGCGGCGCTGTTCGCCGCAATCGCGATTCTCCTCGCGTGCTCTCTCTCGCTTCGTCACGCTTTGGCAAAGCAAGCTCTGCAAAATGACCTTACGGTCCACGAATGGGGCACCTTCACGTCGGTCGCAGACACGAACGGCATGGCTATGGATTGGTTTCCTTTAACCGATTCGACCGATCTGCCCCGTTTCGTCGAACATTTTAGCGGCGCGCAGTTTAAGGGCGGCCTCCGCGGCACCGTTCGGATGGAAACTCCGGTCCTCTATTTTTATGCGCTGCGCCAGGAGAATGTCTCTGTCAACGTGTCCTTCTCAAGGGGGTTGATCACCGAGTGGTATCCGCACTCCAATTCCGTCAACCCGGCATTTGATCCGCGCCGTTACTCCCTGGGTGATCAGAAATCGCCCGGAGCCATCTCCTGGGAATCGGTGCATATCGATCCGCAAGGATCTCTCGATTTCCCCGCGGACAATTCCAAGAGCCATTACTATGCCGCGCGCCAAACCGCTTCGGCGACGGTGGAACTCACAACTGCTTCCGGTAGGGAGCGCGAAAAGTTTCTTTTCTATCGCGGTGTTTCCACTTTCCTTCCGCCGGTCACTGCGACACTCGCCCCCGACAACACCGTGCAAGTGCAAAATCACTTCCCCGATCCGATTCCCAGCGCGATCCTTTTCGAGCGCCGCGGCGTGCAACTCGGCTACCGCGACCTCGGGCCGCTACGCAATCAGGCCTCTCTCGCACCGCCCACTCTTGACGGCACGCTCGATTCTCTTTTCTCGGGTCTGGAGGCCACTCTCGTCTCTCAAGGGCTCTTCCCCGACGAGGCACATGCCATGCTTGAAACCTGGAAGGACTCCTGGTTTGAAGAGGGCTCCCGTATCCTCTACATTGTCCCCGGCGGGTTTGTGAACTCCGTTCTCCCCCTCAACATCCAGCCTGTCCCTTCGAGCACCACCCGCGTCTTCGTTGGCCGCGTCGAACTGGTCACCCCTGCCACCGAAGATGCCGTCGCAGCCGCATTTGCCACCGGCGATCAATCGACTCTCGCCAAATATTCCCGGTTCCTCGACCCCATCCTGCGCACCATGATCAAACAATCCGCTGACCCAAAGCGCCAGCAGCAGCTACTCCAGAACCTCAACTCCGTGCCCCGGCAGACCGAAGTGCTGCCAGGCGATTAGCGGACTGAGCCGGACAGGGCCAGCAGAGGAAGGAGCCGGAGCGCCCGCCGATTTCTCGGCACTCGCTCCGGCTCCTTCGTTTCGGGTTGCCGCCCGGTTAACTCTGGTGGTGTTCCGCGCCGCAGCAGGAACCACCCGCACTTGCCGCCCTCTTTTCTTTGGCCGGCTCATCGGCATAGTAGTCCTGCTCGTAGCGGTCATGATGCCGCGCCCAGGCCATCGGATGCGGCACCATCCCTTCCTCGTGTCGCCCCTTCGGAGTCAAGTCCATGTAGCAATAGACATTCATCAACAGCTCAAGCCCGCGCCCATAGGTCGAATAGGTATGAAAAATATCCCCTTTCTCATTCTTATAGAAGACGCTCGCTCCCGGCCTTTCCTCGGAAGGAAAATGCTGCATCTTGTAGTTGTAATATTGCTCGCCTTTCGCCGCCTCTTCCTTGCTCACGGAAGCCTGATAGTCGCCGTTGAATTCACTTCCGTAGGAAGAAGCCCATTTGAAACGCCATCCCATCCTCTGTCGAAAAGCCTCAATCTGCTCGAGCCTCGCACCGGACACCGCGACCAGCGTCACATCTCGGTTTGCCAAATGCATAGCACTCCCGTCGATGTGGTCACCGAGAATCGAGCAGCTCGGGCACCCCTCTTTCCAATCCGGGCCGAACATGAAGTGATAGACGATCAGCTGGCTCCGATTTTCAAACAGGTCGGAAAGCTTTTTCTTTCCTGCCGGTGTTTCGAATACATACTCTTTTTCGACCTTTACCCATGGCAGCTTGCGCCGTTCAGCCGCCAGCGCGTCACTTTGCCGGGTCAGTTGCTTCTCCTTCCCGAGCAAAGCCTTACGCGCGACCAGCCACTCCTTCTCGGATACAACTTGCGGATGTTCCATGGTGCTCTCGGTCATGCCTGATTCTCCTTTCTCTCTGGACTGGGAAACCCCTGTTCGTCCCGGTGCGATTCCTGCTGGTCGACTCCCCGGGTGTGCTCTCTCCGTCCGAGCGCCCTGGCAGCGAGCGCGGTAACGCCGCCTGTCGAAACGACGCCGGCAATCAGAATCGAAAGACTGGCAAGGCAAGCAGGACACATCGCTCCCCCCTCTCGCTTCACTCAATGCGCACGGCGCGCTTCGGCCTGCGCACGAATCCGTTCCATCAGGTTCGTCCAACCCTTGGCGACGCCGACCCGGTGCTGTTCTTCGAGGAAACCAAATGCGGTGTGCCGGAACTTGATCAACGTCCCCCCTTTTTCCTCGTTCAATCGGTATTGCAGATTCGATACCAGCGGATAGGAAGCAAACAGCGGCCCGCAAATTTCGAGCAAGGTCGGACGTTTGATCGCTTGCACGTTCCCCCAAAAATGCCCGTTGCCGTCCCCCAGATCGCGATACCACCTGCCACCGGGCCACGCTTCCAGCTTCATTTGCAACACCACACCTTCCGGCGTCTGGTTGAGCGGGCCGACCTGATCGAGCACCGCCGCAAACGTCTGATCGAGGCCCGCTTCCACGTGTGTCTCGAGCGTCACCGTCAACGTGAAATCTTCAATTCTCTTGGCTATCCCGCTCATGTTTCCCCCCTCAAGGTGAAATCGGCAAATCCCGGCTACTTCCCAATTTTTCCTTCCGCTTGCTCCTTGATCCGGCTCAATTGGTGCCGCCACATCCGCTCAAACGTCTGGGTCCACTCGTGCAGAGGCCGGATCGCTTCCCCGTTCGTTCGGTAGAACATCTGCCGACCTTCCCGCCGCACATCCACCAACCCCACTTCCCGCAACACCCGCAGATGCTTTGAGACGGACGGTTGTTCCATTCCGAGCCCGACCACGATATCCCCTACCGGCCGTTCTTGCAGCGCAAGAAAGCTCAGAATGTCCCGCCGCCGCGGCTCTGCGACGGCATTAAAAGCATCCGAGGTTGTAGCTGCTCTGGCCATGAACGAATAATATATTCCCATATCGGCATATGTCAAGAGTCATTTTACTCCGCCGCCGCCGCCGCCGCTTTTTTGTCTTCCCGCGCACGGGAAAGGCCGGGTCAGGAGTGCATTCGCGTGTTCTCCTGATCCGGCTCCGGTAGGATTTTCGCGCCCGCTGGGGTCATAATAGATTTGAGGCTACCTGCGGGTCCGCATGCTCCCTTCCATCCTTTGGTCGATGGCCATCGGGACTGTCACGACTGTCCCGGTACTGCTCCTCTGGGGGTGGGTGCGTTGGGCGAAAAATCAGACACTTCGCACCACCTCATCCACGCTCGCCTTCGCTGGTCTCTGTTTTGCGACAGCTTCCGCCTGCCTGGCCATTTCAACGCATCTCTACGCGCGTTTCGTGAGCAGTTTTCCTTCACACGATCCGGCGCTCCAGAAAATCTATATCAGCGGATCGCTTCTTTCCTCGCTGGCCATTTTGTGTGGGGTTGCCGGCAGCGGCCGCCGCAGTCCATTGCGCTGGCTGGCCCCGGTGTGCGCCTTCGCCACGCTGTTGTTCTGGCTCATCGCCATCACCAGCGAATAACCAGCCGGTTCCGTAGTTCGCATTTTCGGGCTAGTTCGGCGGCGCTGACCGCGCTTTTGTGGCGACTGCCAGGGGACCGGTCCGCTCTGGTCGGAACCGCGGTCCACGGTTGCTGCAGGCCGTCCTCACACAGCCCCCTATTCCATCTCTCCGATCCACGCCCCAAAGGGAGCCATGCTGATCTCGTTCACATCCACGGTGTTTCCGGTCGGGAACGACGCAAGCAACCTCTTCGCCGAATTCCCCGGTAATCCCCGCGCCGCCAGGTTCAAATGAACCTTTTGCGTGGCCTCGCTCATATTCAACACCACGACCACCGTCTTCCCCTTGTAAGGCCGCGCGTAACAGAGCACATCCGCATCGCCCTCGTTCAACGAGACATACTCCCCATCCAGAAGTTCCAGGTTCGAATGCCGCAGCAGCAGCAGGCGCTGGTAATAATTCAGGATCGAATCCGGGTCTCTCTTCTCGCTCTCGACGTTATACCGCCGGTACCGCTCGCCAACCGGCAGCCATGGCGCGACCGTGCTGAAACCCGCATTCGCCGTGTCGTTCCACTGCATCGGTGTGCGTTCCCCGTCGCGACCTTTGTCTGCTGGCCATCCGAGTCTCCCGCGTGAATCCTTCACATCTTCCGGCCGTTTGGGATCGTTGTTTTCCATCCCGATCTCTTCGCCGTAGTACATGACCGCCGTCCCACGCAGCGTCAGGTACAGCGAAGCCATCAACTTGGCGATTTGATCGTTATGCCTCCCGTCCCCATAGCGATCGTACACTCTCTCAATATCGTGATTGCTCATGACCAACACCGGCCAGCCGCCCGAACCTTCCACCCACGCAATCTGCTTGCGAAAATCTGCCGCTGAAAGCTTGTTGACCATCGTGAACATGAAGTCCATCGGCATATTCACTTCGTTGCTGTTTTCACCGTAATAGGCCTTCAATTGTCCGATGTCATTCGTCCAGGTCTCCCCAATCAACACCGCGTCGTACTGGTCTGCCACTTTCCGAAGCCGTTTGAGAACCCCGTGCAGTTCCGGTTGATTCTTGTCGTAGATTTCCTGCTCCACCGGATCGCCGAACGCATTTTTCCCTGTTCCGACAACCGGGTTATCGCGAAACTTCGAATCCACGAGCATCACATCCACAGCGTCCAACCGAAAACCCGCCACGCCGCGCTTCAACCACCAGCGCGTGACGTCGAACATCGCTTTTTCCACCCCGGGGTTTCGCCAGTTCAGGTTCGGCTGCGGTGGATAAAAATAGTGGTAATACCATTGGTTCGTTGGCCCATCGAATTGCCACGCGGATCCGCCAAAACAAGAGGTCCAGTTATTTGGTGCCCCGCCCGTGCCCTTTCCGTCCCGCCAGATGTACCAATTTCTTTTCGGGTTCGTGCGCGAGGACTTGGACTCCCGGAACCAATTGTTCTGATCCGACGTGTAGGTCATCACCAGATCCAGCAACACCCGGATATTGCGCGCTTTCCCCTCGGTCACCAACTTGTCCATGTCGCCGAGCGTCCCGTATTCCGGATTCACGCCGTAGTAATCGGAAATATCGTAGCCCCAGTCCACCTGCGGCGACGGATACATCGGAGCAATCCAGATCGCGTCCACCCCGAGCCAGTGCAAATAGTCCATTTTTGATGTAATTCCGGGAAGATCACCGATGCCGTCGTTATTGCTGTCTGCGAAGCTCCGCGGGTAAATCTCGTAGAACACCGCGTGCTTCCACCACGGATGCCCCTCTTGATCGACCGCCTCCTTCTGTCCAGCGGCTGCCGGGCAAAGAACAAGCATGATCACGGCAGCCCCAAGAAGGGCAGGCACACGCATGGGAACCTCCTCGCAAAACGCTATTCTATCGGTCGGGCTTCGAAATGGTTCGCTTTTCTAGGCAGGGCTCGGCAGCAACCGGAGGCGATTCTCCCTTTCTGACTGCTCGGCTCCCCTCCCCCTCATCCTCCTGCGATGGCGCCAATGATCAGCAGAGGCTCCGCCCCGCTCGCCACCGCCTCCGGCAATGCAGCGTCCGGCAACTCGTGCGAAAGATCCTCCTCGCAGGCGAAGAAGCGCAGGAAGGGTCGCCGCTGTTGCGTAACATGATCGCGAATCGTTCCGCGCAGCATGGGATAGCGATCTTCGAGAGCATCCACGACCGATCGCTGGGTCACCGGTCCTTGAATCTCCAGTTGCACTTCGTCATGAACTTTCGCGAGCCCTCGCAGATGGGCGGGCAGCACCACACGGATCATGACAGCGTCTGGACCTCGACAGAAAGCACTCCCGGCAGGTCCCGGACAATGGGCGTCCAGCTGTCTCCCGCATCAGCCGAGGCATACACCTGTCCGCCGGTTGTGCCAAAATAAACTCCGCATTTGTCCAGGGTATCGACTGCCATCGCATCCCGCAGGACGTTCACGTAGCAGTCGCGTTCCGGCAGCCCTTTCGCAAGCTCTTCCCACTCGTTCCCGCCCTCCCGGCTGCGATAGACCCGCAGCTTCCCGTCCAGCGGAAAATGTTCGGAATCGCTCTTGATCGGCACCACGTATACCGTCTCCGGCTCGTGGGCGTGAACATCAATTGCGAATCCGAAGTCGGTCGGCAAATTCCCGCTGATTTTCTCCCAGGACTCGCCCGCGTTGTCGCTGCGCATCACGTCCCAGTGCTTCTGCATGAACAACACCGCGGGTCGCGAGGGATGCATGGCAATGTGATGCACACAATGGCCCACCTCGGCCGTCGGGTCCGGAATGTATTTCGAGTACAGCCCTTTGTTGATCGGCCGCCAGGTCTTGCCACCATCATCGGTGCGGAACGCGCCCGCCGCAGAGATCGCAATGTAAATTCTTTCTGGATTTGTCGGGTCCAGGATGATCGTATGCAGGCACATCCCCCCCGCCCCCGGCTGCCAGTGAGGACCAGAGCCGTGCCCGCGCAAGCCGGATAGCTCCTGCCAGCTTTTTCCACCGTCCGTCGTGCGGAACAGTGCCGCGTCCTCCGCTCCCGCGTACACCGTGTCCGGATCGTGCAGCGAGGGCTCCAGATGCCAAACCCGCTTGAACTCCCACGGGTGGGGAGTCCCGTCGTACCACTGGTGGGTCCCGGGCACCCCGTCATAGACGAACTTGTTGTCCACCGGCTCCCAGGTCTTCCCCCCGTCGCAGGACCGCTGGATCAGTTGCCCAAACCAGCCGCTGGTCTGCGACGCATACAACCGGTTGGGATCGGCGGGCGAACCCTTCAGGTGATAAATCTCCCATCCCGCGAAATGCGGTCCGCTGACAGACCACTTCTGTCTCTTCCCATCCGATGTCAGGACGAACGCCCCTTTGCGGGTTCCCACCAGCACTCGTACACCGCTCATTTCGCTATCCTCCCTCGATATTTTCGCTCAAATCCGCTGCTCATCTCGGCCTGCGCTCCCGAGAGGAGCGACTTTACCTCTAGAACATCCGGCTGGTGCTTTCCTGCCATCGAGTTATGCTTTTCGCCTTTCCCAGCCACGCAGTCTGCCCAACCTACTTGCATAATGCAAGTAAAATTATGTTACTGTAAGCGCATGACCAAGAACCAGGCTAATCCCAGACGGCGCTCGGGGTGTCCCCTAAACGCTTCTGTCGAAATGCTCGGCGATCGCTGGTCCTTGCTCATTATTCGCGACATGATGCTCCGCGGCTCCCGCACCTTCAAGGAGTTTTTGGACTCCCGTGAGCACATTGCCACCAATATCCTGGCTGAGCGCCTCCGAAAGCTCGAGTCCTATGGCATCATTACCGCCGAACACGACCCGGCAGACGGCCGTAAGCTGATTTATCTGCTGACCAGCAAGGGAATTGACCTTGCCCCGGTCCTCACCGAAATGGTTCTGTGGGCCGCGCACCATGAACACACCGGTAACCAGGCCTTGGTGCGAGAAATGCAAAAGGACAAGCAGAAGTTTCTAGCCGCGATTCGCCAACACTGGTGCGCCCCCGCCCTCTTGTCGAAGTCGAGGTAAGACGACGGTTCCTCCCCGCTCTCTTCGCTCAACTTGACCCAACCCCGCACCACCTCTAAAATAGGAGTTTCACCGTGACTCATTTTTTCGAACTGTTGCTTTCATCCCCCGGCCCAGCGGCCACCCGCTGGGCTGCGTTGTTTCTGGGCGCGCCGCATCCCGCGCCACTCCTACTCTCCGCGAGGTTCTCATGATTGATGGTCCCATTCCCGAAGGTCTTACGTTCGATGACGTCCTCCTCCAACCCGGCAAATCTTCCGTGCTTCCCACCGAGGTCGACACCACCACCCATTTCACGCGCACTCTCAAAATCAATATTCCCCTGGCTTCTGCTGCGATGGACACCGTCACCGAGTCACGTCTGGCCATCGGCATCGCACGCCAGGGCGGGATCGGCATCATCCACCGAAACCTCTCTCTCGACCGACAGGCCGAAGAAGTGGATCGTGTGAAGCGCTCCGAATCCGGAATGATCGTTGACCCGGTCACCATCTCCCCGGACATCACCATCCGCCAGGCCCTCGAAATCATGACCAAGTACCGCATCTCGGGATTGCCCGTCACTCGTGGTACGCGTCTCACCGGGATCCTCACCAACCGTGACCTCCGCTTTGAAAAAGACCACAATCAGTTCGTAGGCCAGGTCATGACCAAGGACAATCTGGTCACCGTTCCCGTCGGCACCACCCTCGAACAAGCCGAAAAAATTCTCCAGAAGCACCGCATCGAAAAACTTCTGGTCGTCGACCAGGACTTCAATCTCAAGGGCCTCATCACCGTCAAGGACATCCAGAAAAAACTCGAATATCCCCGTTCCGCCAAGGACGACCAGGGACGTTTACGCGTCGGCGCGGCCGTCGGCGCCACCGGTGACTTCCTCGAGCGCGCTGTTGATATGGCGAAGGTCGGGGCGGACGTTCTTGCCATCGACACCGCGCACGGCCACACCGAACGCGTCATTGAAGCCGTCAAGGCGATTCGTCATCGCCTCCCCGAGATGCAGATCATCGCCGGCAACGTCGCCACTTTCGAAGGCGCCAAGGAGCTTATCTCTCTCGGTATTGACGGCCTGAAAGTCGGCATCGGTCCCGGATCCATCTGTACCACTCGTGTGGTCACCGGCGCCGGGGTTCCCCAACTCACTGCCGTCATGGATGCTTTCCGCGCAGCAGCGGGAACCAATGTGCCCATCATCGCTGACGGCGGCATAAAATATTCCGGGGACATCACCAAGGCCATCGCTGCCGGTGCATCCACCGTAATGATCGGGAGTCTCTTCGCTGGCACGGAGGAAGCCCCCGGCGAGACGATTCTGTATCAGGGGCGCACCTTCAAGTCCTATCGAGGCATGGGCTCCACCGGCGCCATGGAAGCGGGCTCGGCCGATCGCTATTCCCAGGAAAGTGCCGAGCGCGGCAAGTCTGTACCGGAAGGTGTCGAAGGGCGCGTCGCCTACAAGGGCCCGCTCTCCGGGCTGACCGATCAGCTCGTGGGCGGCCTGAAAAGCGGCATGGGCTATGTCGGCGCGCGCACTCTGCAGGAACTCACAGAAAAAAGCCGCTTCGTCCGCATCACCGCTGCCGGTCTTCGCGAGTCCCACGTCCACGACGTGGTGATCACCAAGGAAGCTCCCAACTACCGCATGGAGTAGTGGGCATCTCCCCTCGCACCGACCAGCCTGTTTGGGAGCCGGCACCATCGCCGGGCGCTCGACTTCCGTTCTTCTCCAATCTGCATTCCTTCGATCCTTCGTTTACAATGGAAGAGGAACCTGTATTCTTAATGTCCTCTAACCAACCCTGGCGCACCCCTCAACCCACATCGGCCCTCGATGAGGTAGGAAACCGCACACCCATCTTCTCCTTCGTTCCCCCCTGGCTCCGCGCCTGGTGGCCCGCGCTACTCTGGTCCGGCCTCATCTTTTTCGCCTCCACGGATACGTTTTCCTCTGCGCACACTGG
Source organism: Candidatus Acidiferrales bacterium (assembly GCA_963842585.1). GTDB lineage: Bacteria > Acidobacteriota > Terriglobia > Acidiferrales > UBA7541 > Acidiferrum. Next base: position 356,505 of record CAWJHG010000001.1, on the reverse strand, counting down.
TTCCGTAATCGAACCCTTTCTTCGCTGGCTCATTCCCACCCTTTCCGACGACCGCATTGACGACATCCACTTCTTCATTCGCAAGTGCGCTCATTTCACGGAATATTTCATCTTCTTTCTCCTGCTCTATCGTGGCATCCGCGGTGGCCGTCGCGGCTGGCATTGGTCCTGGGCAGGCGCCGCGTGGTTTGTTGCCGCCGCCTACTCGGCGCTCGACGAAATTCACCAATCCTTCGTCGCCTCCCGCACCGCTTCTCCCTACGATTCCATGCTGGACTCGACCGGCGCCCTCTTTGCCCTGTTCGCCCTGTTCCTTCTTTACCGGTTCTTCCCGCGCTTCCGTCGGTCCTGATCGCCCCCGCCCGGTCGCAGATTCCCATTGACGCCGTCCCGTCCCGGCGCTACATTTCCTCCATATTCAACCGTTTTAATTCAACGATCACCGCCGGAGCCCGGTCCCGGTCAAGGAACCCGCTATGAATACGACCGTCACGCGTATCGCCAGCTACCTTCTCCTGTTCATCCTGATCGCCGCACCTCTGTCGAGGGCACAGTCCATTTACGTGGACTCTACCGCCGCTCATGCGACCAACACCTTTCGCCCCACCGAAGCACTCGGCGCCGGCATCGACCGCCTGGGTTACGGCGACGCCGACAAGCTGTTCGTCCCGGACACAGTCAAGCAAGTCCTCTCCGCCGGCTGGCAGACCGTCACCTATCGCCAAAACACCGAGCTGCACATGGAAGCCTGGCACTGGAATCCGACAGGCACCTGGAGCGATGCGTCCGGCAAAGGGTATTTCGTCGGCAGCCCGACTCCTGGCCCCGAGCCCATTCGCCATTCCTATGGCTACCCGCTGCCTCATCGCGGCGTCACTCGCGACGACGGAACGGACACCGAGGGCTACTCCCGGCTCACCGACGGTGATCGGGACACCTACTGGAAGAGCAATCCCTATCTTGCCGAGCCATACACCGGGGAAAGCGATTCCCTCCATCCCCAATGGGTCATTGTCGACCTAGCCAAGCCCCGCGAGGTCAGCGCCATTCGGATCGACTGGGCGGAACCTTATGCCACGAATTTCGTCGTGCAGTACTTCACCGGAGACGATGGAATCCGCAAACCCACGTCCGGCGTCTGGCAGGCATTTCCCGGCGGCCTGGTCACAGGTGGCAAGGGTGGCAACGGAGTTCTTCAACTCTCGACCGCGCCCATTACCGTTCAGTTCATTCGCATCCTGATGACCGCTTCTTCGGGTACCTGCGATACCCACGGTAGTTCCGATAAGCGCAATTGTCTCGGTTACGCCATTCGCGAACTCTACCTCGGCACCACTTCCGCTGACGGCAAGCTGCACGATCTCATTCGCCACACCCCGGATCAGGATCAGACCATGACCTACTGTTCCTCCGTCGATCCCTGGCATGAACCGAGCGATCTCGATGCTCATGCGGGAGAACAAGTCGGCTTCGATCTCTTCTTTGGACCGGAGGGGTTCACGCGCGGGCTTCCCGCGATGATCCCCATCGCCATGATCTACAGCACTCCGGAAGACGCTGCCAACGAGATGAGCTACCTCGAAAAACGCGGCTACCCGATCTCCCATGTGGAAATGGGCGAAGAGCCGGACGGTCACTTCATGAATCCGGAAGACTACGCTTCGCTGTACGTCCAGTTTGCCTCAACGATGCACCGCGTCGACCCCAAACTGAAACTGGGTGGCCCCATTTTCACCGGAGTCAACAAGGACATCGAAACCTGGCCGGACGCTTCCGGCCAGACCTCCTGGACCCAACGCTTCGTCAATTACCTAAAATCTCACAACAAGCTCGACGAGCTGGCGTTCTTCTCCTTCGAACACTATCCCAATGAGCCCGGCAAAATTCAGTGGAGCAATCTTTATGACGAACCGAAGCTGGTCACGGGCATCATGAAGATCTGGCGGCAGGACGGAGTTCCGGCAAACGTTCCGCTGCTGATCACCGAATCCAATCTCTCCTGGGTCGATTCCGAAGCTTTTCCCGATATCTTTGGCGGGCTCTGGCTCGCCGACTACATCTGCTCTTTCCTTAATGGCGGGGGCGCTGCCGTGTACTATTTCCATTACATGCCTTCGCCCGTCGGCCGTGGCATCAACGGCTCACGCGGGACGTTCGCCATGTTCTCGACCGACAAGGACCTGAAAATCCAGCAGCCACTGTCGCAGTTTTTTGCCAGCCAGCTGATTAATCTCGAATGGGTGGAACCCGGCAACGGCGAGCATCATCAGTTCAATGCCACCAGTGACATATTCGATGGCGCCGGAAACGTCCTGGTCACCGCCTATGCCGTCCATCGCCCGGACGGTGCATGGTCGCTGCTGGTCATCAACAAGGACCAGGAGAATTCTCACTCGGTCAAGATCTCTTTCGACGATGCCTCGCAGTCCGCCGCCGGCTCCTTCTCCGGTCCCGTCGCGGTAAAAACATTCGGCAAGGCACAATACCAGTGGCATCCGGCCACGCTCTCCGCCGATCCGGACGGCCCCATCGCCTCCTCCACCCTGAACATCGACGCCAGCACCTCTGTCGATCTCCCGGCGTCTTCGATCACCGTCCTGCGCGGCAACATAAAATTCCCCGCCTCCCCGAAGGCCCATAACTGATGGAAGCTCGCTCCTCTGTTCGGGGCCAATAGATCCCGACATTTTACAGATGCGATTTCCGTCCTGAGCAAAAGAGAGCCCCTCCTCCGGGCCTCTTGCCCGCGCGCCATTGCTGCCCTCGGTCGAATCTCCTGTGCTTCGCTTTCTGCCGCTGATTTCCGGTCACTTCCGTAATTCCGCTTTTCTGGCTGCGGGTTTCTATTTTCGGCTTCCGCTCCTCCCCCTTCTGCACGTACCATCTTGTCCATGCCTCAATATCCTCCGGGCCCTGAGCAAGGCTTCTTCGACGGCCTGCGCAGCCCGTTACGTCAGGATCCGCTCGGCTTCATGTCTCGCGCCGCGCGCGAATACGGGGACATCGTCTGCCTCCGCTTTTTCAATATCCGCACCTATATTCTCTTTAACCCTGACCTGATCGAGGACGTGCTCATCAACAACTCCAGGAAATTCATCAAAGGCCGGGTCCTGCGCGCAAATCGCCACATCTTTGGCAACGGGCTGCTGACCAGCGAAGGCGATTTTTGGCTGCGTCAGCGCCGCATGATGCAGCCTGCCTTCCACCGCAACCGCGTCCTGAACTACGCCTCCACCATGACCGCTTGCGCCTCGCGCCTGCTCGAATCCTGGAAGGCCGGTGAGACCATCGACCTCCACGACGCCATGATGCGCCTGACATTGCAGATCGTCGGAAAGACCCTATTCCACGCCGACGTCGAGCGCGAAGCACCCCAGGTAGGCGAGAATCTCCATGTCCTCCTCGAATTTACCGCTGACTTCCGCCGCCTGGTCATGACTCCCAAGTGGCTTCCCACACGCCTCAATCGCCAGGCCAAGCGCGCCGTTCGTAACCTGACCCAGATCATCGATCACATCATCGACGAGCGTCGCAAATCGGGTGACGATGCCGGCGACCTGCTGTCGCTGCTCATTCAGGCCCGAGATGAAGACGGCTCCGGAATGACCACCCAGCAACTCCGGGATGAAGCGCTCACGCTGTTTCTCGCTGGTCACGAAACGACGGCGAGTTCCCTTTCCTGGACCTGGTGGCTCCTGGCGCAGAATTCCCGCGTCGAGGAGAAACTCCACGCTGAACTCGACTCCGTCCTCAACGGCCGCCTGCCCACTGCGGACGACCTTCGGAACCTTCCGTACACGAGCCATATCGTCTCTGAATCCATGCGGCTCTATCCTCCCGCATGGGCAATCGCTCGCCTGGCCGTCGAAGACCACGAACTCTCTGGCTATCCCGTCCCTCGAGGCACGGGCATCGCCGCAGTCCCGTGGGTCGTACATCGTGACCCTCGGTGGTTTGATCATCCCGAGCAGTTTCTTCCGGAGCGATGGGAAGGCGATCTGCTGAAAAGAATTCCGCGCTTTGCCTATTTCCCCTTCAGTTTCGGCCCCCGCCAGTGCATTGGCAATTCCTTCGCCCTCATGGAGGCCAACCTGGTTCTGGCCACCATCGCCCAGCAATTCCGCTTCAACCTGGTTCCCGGCCAGCCGGTGGCTCCCCTGGCCTCGATCACCCTCCGCCCGCGCCATGGTTTACAGGTCTCTCTCGAATCACGCACGGCGGAAGTGCCGGCGAGAACGTCGCTCGGCTTGCGGGGATAACACCGTACAGTCTCCGACCCGAAATGATCCAGGCGGCAAGCGGGGCCGCCTGCTGATCGCTCCTTCCTCCCTTCCCGTCCTGACATGCTAGATTTGTCGTTGCGGGGAAGATTCCGGTAGCCTTCCTCTTTGAGAGCGAACAGGATGCGGAAAAGGATTGCCATCCTATTGGCAGCAGCCCTCCTCTCGCTGCCGATGGCCCACGGAAATGAATCTGTCTGTAATCCGCAGAGGGTCAAGAAAGTGCCTCGTTTGTGCGTCTCTCTGATCGATCAGAGTGGAGGGCCGGTTCGAAACGCAACCCTCATCGTATCGAGAGACGGGGCGCAAATCGCCCAGGGCGAAACGGCCACTGATGGCCGATTTTCATTCGATGACCTGCAACCAGGGGCCTACACAGTTGAGATTCGCGCCGATGGTTTTCAAAAAGATCAATTCCAGATTGTCATCACCAATCCGTCCAAGAAATGCAAACATGCCGTTCAGGTTCAGCTCTATGTCGGCTGGCTGCCCTGCCGGGGAATGGTCCATTTCGTCAAACCCTAAAGAGATCCGAGAGGCCTAAGCTCGGTGGGCAACAGCAGTTGTCGAGTCTCTCCTGCTTTACAGATCCGGAATTCAGCCACAACAAAATCTTCGCTTCCGTTCACCGTGCCGTCCACCCGCCATCGATGAGCAGAGTTTCACCGGTGATGAGGGAAGCCGAGGGCGAGGCCAGGAACACGACCGCTCCGGCCACTTCCATCGGTTCGCCGATCCGGTGCAGCGCCGCGATCCGTTCTAGGGTGTCTGCGCGAGCCGCCGGATTCGACAGGTATTCCTCCGTCCCCGGGGTGTGAATGAATGTGGGCGCAACTGCATTTACGGTGATACCGTACTTTCCCCACTCCACGGCAAGGCATTTCGTCAGCTGCGCAATGGCCGCTTTGGTCATGCAATAGACCGATTCCCCAGGAAGCGCCGCAAACCCGGCTTGTGAACTCATGTGGATGATCGTTCCTTTTTTCTGCTCGATCATCACTCGCCCCACCGCCTGGCTGACGAAAAATGTTCCCTTCAGGTTCACCGCGAGCGTCCTGTCAAAATCCTCTTCGCGCACCATTTCCGCTGGATTCTCGGGCGCAATCCCGGCATTGTTCACCAGGATGTCGATGCGCCCGAACTGTTCGACCGTCTGCCCGACTGCCCGGAAGATCTGGTCCATCCTGCCGACGTCCATCTGCAGCGGCAGCGCCTTCCTGCCGAGTTTCCTGATTTCGGCGGTGAGCCCGGCATCCGCCCTCGCGTCCCGAAGCCCCAGCGCAACGTCGGCGCCAGCGTGCGCCAGCGCCAGAGAAATCGCGCGGCCGAGTCCGCGCGCTGCTCCGGTCACCAGCGCCACCTGCCCGTTCAAATCGAATCGCGGATACTCCATCGCCGCACCTCCCGTCAGCGCGCGTTGTCGGTCTTGCGTGCCGCTGCCCACGCTGCGCAACAGATTGTAGCGCAGGCCTCCCAAGCAGGACCTTTTTCCTTCGCGCCCCCGCCCAGAGGGCAGCTCCCCCCGAAAAATCAAACAGCCCGCCCCGACAATGTCGGAGCGGGCTGTTGACGCCTTTGCGGAGGCGGGATTAACTCTTGGCTTCTACGGCTTCCTGCACTTTGCTCTTTTCTTTCTTTTCCTTCTTCTTGAACTCGTAGCCGACCAGTTCGAGAATAGCCACCTTCGCGCCGTCACCCACGCGAACGCCGCCGTGGATGATGCGCGTGTAGCCGCCGGCACGATCGGCGAACTTTGGCGCGATCTCACTGAACAGCTTCTGGGTAACCGCCGGGGTCATGATGTAGGCGGCTGCCTGGCGGCGCGACTGCAACGTGTCGCGCTTGCCGAGTGTGATCATCTTCTCCGCCACCGGCCGCGTCGCTTTCGCGCGCGTCAGAGTGGTGGTGATCCGGCCGTGTTCAAACAGATTGGTTACGAGGTTGCGCAAGGTCGCGCGGCGGTGCCACGGATTGCGTCCCAGCTTTGATCCTGACTTCAGATGTCGCATCGTTCTTCCCTTTTTCCCTTACAGTCCTATGGTTTCGTCCGAACTGGGTGGCGCAGTCTGACTCGGCAGTGGCGGCCAGATGATTCGGCCGTGTTCATCGAACTTCATTCCCAAACTGAGGCCCATCTTCACCAGTATATCTTTGATCTCGTTGAGCGACTTGCGGCCGAAGTTCTTGGTCTTCAGCATTTCGTTCTCGCTCTTCTGGACGAGCTCGCGGATGGTCTGGATATTGGCGTTCTTCAGGCAGTTGTAGCTGCGCACGGAAAGTTCGAGTTCTTCGACCGAGCGGTCCAGGTGCTCGAGGCGCGGATCGTGAACGATATCCGTTGGCACTTCCACGTTTTCGACCGGCTCCTCGAAATTGATGAAGATGCTCATATGGTCCTTGACCAGCTTTGCGGCCAGGCCCACGGCGTCAGAAGGCGTGATCGCGCCGTTGGTCCATACTTCCAGCATCAGTTTTTCGTAGTCCGTCATCTGCCCGAGACGCGCCGATTCCACGGCGAAGTTGACCTTGCGCACCGGAGAATGAACGCTGTCGACCGGGATGTACCCGATCGGCAGATCTTCGTCGTAGTTGCGGTCGGCGGCCACATAGCCACGGCCGTTCTTTACACGCATCTCGATCTGCAGCTTGCCGCCTTCGCTGACGGTGGCGATATACACGCTCTTATCCAGCACCGCGAAATCGGAGTCTTCCTCGATCTGCGCGCTGGTCACCACGCCTGGCTGCTCGACGTTCACATAGATCGTCTTCGGCAGGTCGTTGTTCAGCTTGATCGGCACCTGCTTCAGGTTCAGGATGATGTCCGTGGCGTCTTCGACGACGCCCGGAATCGAGGAAAATTCATGCAATACTCCCTCGATCTTGACCGCAGTAATTGCCGCGCCCTCGATAGAACTCAGCAGCGCGCGCCGCAGGGCGTTCCCTACCGTGGTGCCCCAGCCGCGTTCGAACGGCTGAGCGGAAAACCGCCCGTACTTCTCTGTCAGCGATTCAAACTCTGGCGCAAGGCGCTTCGGTTTCTGAAATCCCTTCCACATCGTGTTCCTTCCTTCTGGGCTGCCCAAAACAGCCCGAAAACCCTACCGTTTTTCCGCGCACAGCGAACCTGAACGGCTGGCCCCCGTGGAGCAGCGCGGCTATTGCCAGGCTGCTCCGCGAGAGCTGAAACTTACTTGGAGTACAACTCGACGATCAGCTGCTCGTTGATAGGCGGCGTCTGCACGTCTTCGCGCTTCGGCAACGCCACAACCTTGGCCCTGAACTGGTCGCGCTCCTGCTCGAGCCACGGCACCGTGCTCTGGCTCTGGGCGACGTTGCGCGCCTCGAGTACCATCGCGTTCTGGTGCATCTTCTCCTTGATGGCGATCTCTTCGCCCACGTTCACCTGGTAGGACGGGATGTTCACCTTCTTCCCGCTGACCCGCACGTGCCCGTGCAACACGAGCTGCCGTGCCTGCGACCGTGAGGATGCCAGGCCAGCCCGCCAGACCACGTTGTCCAGACGGCGCTCGAGCGTGATGATGAGGTTTTCACCGGTCGGTCCTTTGGAGCGCTCCGCTTTTTCAAAATAATTGCGGAATTGCCGTTCCAACAGACCATAGGTGCGTTTTACTTTCTGTTTCTCGCGCAGTTGCAGGCCGTAACCCGCAATCTTGGCGCGCCGCGACTGCCCGTGCTGTCCCGGTACGAAGTTACGCTTCTCAATCGCGCACTTGTCCGTGAAGCACCGCAGGCCCTTCAAAAACAGTTTTTGCGCTTCCCGGCGGCACAGGCGGCAAACTGCATCTCGATGTCTTGCCAACTTCTATTCTCCCTTCCCGAATCTCTTAAAAGCGTTCTGCAAAATCGGTTCGATCAAACGCGCCGGCGTTTCGGCGGGCGGCAGCCATTGTGCGGAATGGGCGTCACATCGCGGATGACCACGATATGCAATCCGGCCGCGGCCAGGGCGCGCACAGCGGATTCGCGGCCGGAGCCGGGACCCTTCACGCGCACTTCCACGCTCTTCATGCCGAACTGGTCACGCGCCGCGGTCGCGGCAGCCAGCGAAGCCTGCTGCGCGGCGTACGGCGTTCCCTTCCGGGAACCCTTGAAGCCGATCGCGCCGGCTGAAGAGTTGCAGATCACGCGGCCATCCGGATCGGTGATGGTGATCTGCGTATTGTTGAACGAAGCCGCGACGTGTACCAACCCGTGCGGAACCGTGCGGCGTTCCTTCTTCTTCTTGAACTCTTTCTTCTTTTTGGATGCCGCTGCCGGTTTACCTGGCGCTGCTGCGTCCGGTGCTGCGTTCTGCTCTTTAGCCACGTTTCACTCCATTTTCGTTCACTGCGAATTCGGCCGTGCTGCGGAAACTTAGCCCTTCTTGCCCTTAATCTGCTTCTTGCCGGCGACGGCGCCGCGGCGCGGTCCCTTCCGGGTGCGCGCATTGGTGTGGGTGCGCTGTCCTCGAACCGGCAGATTGCGGCGGTGGCGAATCCCCCGATAGGCTTGGACTTCGATCAGGCGGCGGATGTTCATCTGGATCTCTTTGCGGAGATCGCCCTCGACGCGCCCTTCCTGCTCGATGACCGTGCGGAGGCGGTTCACTTCGTCCTCGGTCAAGTCGCGGATCTTCTTGGTAAAATCCACATTGGCCTTTTCGGAAATGCTCTTCGCCCGCACCTGTCCGATGCCGTAGATCGAGGTCAACCCGACCCAAAGCCGCTTCTGCGGCGGAAGATCAACACCTGCGATACGTGCCATGGTTTCTCCTCGTTCCCTTTATCCCTGACGCTGCTTGTGCTTCGGATTGACGCAAATTACCCGAACCACTCCACGGCGGTGGATGACTTTGCACTTGTCACAAATCTTTTTGACGCTTGCCCGAACTTTCATACTGCTTGCTCCTCATCTGACGTCCAGGCCTGAGCCCGGCGCCATGAAAACCTTTGCGCTACTTGTAGCGATATACGATGCGACCGCGGGTCAGATCGTACGGCGAGAGTTCCACCGCGACCTTATCGCCCGCCAAAATCCGGATGAAATTCTTCCGCATCTTGCCGGAAACGTGCGCCAGTACCCGGTGCTTGTTTTCCAGCTCCACCCGGAACATCGCATTCGGCAACGGTTCAATGACCGTGGCCATCACTTCAATGGCGTCTTCCTTCGGATTGCCGGAATCGCCCTTGCCCTTATCTTCAAACGGCTGCTTCGCCATAAGCTCCTGTACTGAGTACCAAGTTCCAAGTAATCCGCTTTAAGCTCCAAGCAAACGCGTTCCGCCTGGCGCTCAAAACTTACAACTGAAAACTTCCGCTCACCACGATGGCCCGGTCATCTCTTTCGGCCGGGTCAGAATCCAGGGCCCTTCCGCGGTTACCGCGATGGTGTGCTCGAAATGTGCCGATGGACTGCCGTCGGCGGTTTCCGCCACCCATTCGCCTCGCATCTGCACTTCCGGCCGGCCCGCATTCACCATCGGTTCGACGGCGATGACCATGCCTTCCTGCAAACGCGCCCCGCGTCCCGGCTCGCCATAGTTCGGAAGGTTTGGTTCATCATGCATCTTGGTTCCGATGCCGTGTCCCACGAACTCCCTGACTACGGAAAAGCCGTGTTGCTCCACCCAACTCTGCACCGCATGCCCGACATCGCCCAGGCGGTTGCCCGGCCGCATCTTGTCAATCGCGCGGTCCAGCGATTCACGGGTTACGTCCAGGAGCTTTTGCAACTCCGGACGAATCTGGCCCACGGGCACGGTAACTGCCGAATCGCCAAAGTACCCGTCGACTTCCATGCCAAAGTCGATCGAAACGATGTCGCCTTCACGCAACTTCCGCTTCGGCGAGGGGATCCCGTGAACGATCTCGCTGTTCACCGACGTGCAAAGCACGCAAGGATACCCGCGATACCCTTTGAACGCCGCCTTGCCCGGCTTCTTGGCGATGAGGGCCCCGGCAACTTCCTCGAGGTCCATCGTCGACATTCCGGGCTTCACCTGCTCCCGAAGGGCGTTCAAAACTTCGTGTACAACTTGGCCGGCGCGGTACATCTTCTCCAGCTCAGCGGCGCTACGTAATTGAATCGCCATCTCGTCAACGCGCTCCGCGAATACTCGCCACGGCCTGCAAAATCTCCTGCTCTACTTCCCCGACGCTCTTGCTGGCATCCACTTCGTACAGAAAGCCCAGCCGGCGGTAATAGCTCACGAGCGGCGACGTCAGCTTTTCATACGCGGTCAGCCGCTGCCGGATGACTTCTTCGCGATCGTCGGGCCGCTGGATCAACTCGCCGCCGTCGTTATCGCAAATGCCTTCCGCTTTCGGCGGGCGGTCGTAAATATTGTAAATCTCTCCGCCAACCTTGCAGGTCCTTCGGCCCGTCAAGCGCCGGATAAGCAGCGCATTGCCGATAACCATGTGAATCACGAACGGCTGCTTGAAACCCTGCCGCCTCAGCATTTCACCCAGATACTTCGCCTGGGCGACCGTTCGCGGAAAACCGTCAAAAACAAAGCCCTGACTGCAATCCGGCCGTTCAATCCGCTCTGAAACCATCTTCAGAACCAGCGAATCGGGAACCAGCTCGCCGCGGGCCATGATCGGCTTGGCCTTCTCGCCGAGGGTCGTGCCATTCGCGATATGCTCGCGTAGCATGTCCCCCGTCGAGAGGTGCGGTACGCCGTATTTCCCGGCCAGCACCTTCGCCTGGGTTCCTTTTCCTGAGCCCGGAGGCCCAAGAAAAATTACCGCGCGGTCGAGTTTTCCAACAGGACGCTGTTCCAGCGCCACGTTGTCGTCTCCCTTAGTTTAGCGACGGCCGCGCAATCTTCCCTTACGCGCAAAACCCTCGTAGTTGCGCATGACGAGTTGTGCTTCGAGCTGCTGCACTGTATCCATCGCCACGCCGACCACGATCAGGAGCGAAGTCCCGCCAAAATAAAAAGCCACGCCCAGACCGTTCAGAATCCAGGACGGCCAGCGGTCAAACCAGTTTCCGCCGAGCCAGGTCGGGCAGGTGGTTCAGGTGAATACCGGCGATCATCCATTCCGGAAGCAGGCAAACCAGCGCCAGGTACACTGCACCGATAAACGTGAGCCGCTTCAGGATGGTGCTGACATATTCTGAAGTACTGCGACCGGGACGAATGCCGGGAATAAATCCGCCGTTCTTGCGCATGTTGTCGGCAAGCTCCGTCGGATTGAACACAATCCCGACGTAGAAAAAGGCGAACAGAATGATCATGGCGATATAAATCAGAGTGTAGAGTGGCTCGCCCCACTTGAGCTTGTCCGCAATACCTTTCAGGAACGGCCAGCGCGAACCGAGCAGCAAAGCCGCGGTTGCCGGAAACGCCAGCAAGGAGCTGGCGAAAATCGGCGGAATCACTCCGCCGGAGTTCACGCGCAGCGGAAGATACGTGGCTTGGCCGCCCATCACGCGGCGCCCGACAACACGCTTGGCGTACTGCACCGGAATGCGACGCTGCGCCCCTTCCACGAAGACGATGAAGGCCACCACGCCGATCATCAAGGCCACCAGCAGAATCAGCGCGAGCGGGGTAAACGCGCCCCACGCCTGAGTCTTGGCTTTTTCATACAGGTCCACGATGGCGCGCGGCAGGCCAACAACGATGCCGACGAAAATGATGAGCGACATGCCGTTGCCGATGCCGCGTTCACTGATCTGCTCACCCAGCCACATAATGAAGGCCGAACCGGTCGTCAGGGTCAGCACCGTCATCAGCCAGAAACCCAAACCGGGATGGTAGACCAGCGACTGGCCACTGTAGGTCTGTGACTGCAAGGTTGTAGCGATGGTGGAGGATTGAATGATGCTCAGCGCAATGGTCAGGTAGCGGGTGTACTGGGTGATCTTGCGGCGGCCCAGTTCGCCTTCCTTTTGCAACCGCTCGAGGTACGGGAACACCACCGTCATCAGCTGCAAGATGATCGACGAGGTGATATAGGGCATGATGCCGAGCGCGAAAATGGTCAGGCGACGGAAATTGCCGCCGCTGAACAGATCGAAAATTCCCAGCATCGAGCCTTGCGACTGCTTGAACAGTTCTTCGAGTACTCCGGTGTTGATCCCGGGGGTCGGAATATGCGCACCAAGGCGATAGACCGCGAGCAGCGCCAGCGTAAAGGCCAGCCGGTTCCGCAGATCTTCGATCCGGAAGAGGTTCGTGAATGCTTGCCAGAAACGATTCATCGCATATCCTCGGTGCTGCCGACTACGCTACCACCTCAAACGTGCCGCCCGCCTTGGTGATCTTTTCCTTGGCAACGGCACTGAACGCATGGGCGTGAATGGTGAGCTTGGTCTTCAACTCCCCGTCGCCCAAAACCTTGATCGGATCCGTAGCGCGGCGGATGAACCCATGTGCCCGCAGCAGCTCCGGGGTCACCGTCTCGCCTGCAGGAAAAACGTTCAGTTCCTCGAGGTTGACCACGGAAAATTTCACGCCGAACGGATTGTGGAATCCGCGCTTGGGAATCCGGCGGTGCAACGGCATCTGTCCGCCTTCAAAGCCACGACGGCGCGAATAGCCCCGGCGAGACTTCTGCCCCTTGTTCCCTTTGCCGGAAGTCCGGCCGAGTTTTGAGCCGATACCGCGACCGACGCGCACTTTTTTCTTGCGCGAACCTTTGGCCGGGCCGAGCGTCGAGAGAGAAACCGTATTGTGCTCTTTCTTCTTTTCTGCCATGTCTTACTCCACCACTTTCACGAGATGACGCACCTTGTGAATCATTCCGCGCGTCTCCGGCGTATTCTCGCGCTCGACCACTTGATGCATTCTGCGCAGCCCCAGGCCGCGAATCGTCGCACGCATATCGTCCGTGCAGCCGATAAAACTGACCACCCACTGGATCTTCACCGTGCCGGCGCTCTTCGCGCCCTTCTTCTCTGCCGCCATGATTTATTCCCCTGCCGCTTTTTCTACGGTTGCCGCCGGCTTTTCAGCCTTCGGCGGCCTGCCGGTCATCTCTTCTACTGTCTTCGAGCGCGTCTCAGCAACCTGGGCCGCATCCTTCAAGCCGAGGAGAGCGGCGAACGTGGCCTTGATCACGTTGTGCGGGTTAGAGGTGCCGAGCGACTTGGTCAGCACGTTCTGGATTCCCGCCACCTGCATGACCTTGCGAACCGGGCCGCCGGCAATGACGCCAGTGCCTTCGGGTGCAGGCTTCAGCAGCACTTGCGCGGAACCATACCATCCGGTTACCTGATGCGGAATCGTCGAACCCTTCAGGTTCAGCTTGATCAGGTTCTTCTTGGCTTGCTCGATGCCCTTCTTGATGGCCATCGGAACTTCGCGGGCCTTGCCCATTCCGAAGCCGGCATGGCCCCGGCTGTCGCCGACAACGACAAGGGCCGAGAAGCTGAGGTTCTTGCCGCCCTTGACGACCTTGGTCACGCGGTTGATCGCAATGACATCATCCTTCAGATCCGTGGGATTCACATCCAGGATCCGCCGTACCGCCAGACTGTCACGCAAAATTTGCTTCGACATAAATTAGAACTGTAACCCCGCTTCCCGCGCTGCATCTGCGAGCGCCTTGACGCGGCCGTGATACTTGTATCCGCCGCGGTCGAACACCACTTTGGCCACACCGGCTGCTTTGGCGCGCTCGGCAATGAACTTGCCGACGGCCTTGGCGGAAGCGATGTTGCCACCACCCTTCAAATTCTTCTTTGATTCCTTGTCGACGGAGCTGGCGGAAACCAGAGTGCGCCTGCTGCGGTCGTCAATAATCTGTGCGTAGATGTGCCCGAGCGAGCGATAAACGCAGAGCCGAGGACGCTCCGGCGTTCCGGTAACCCGGGTGCGCACGCGGGCATGAACCCGCCGGCGTTGCGCGTCTTTTGATAGCTTGCGAACTGGTACCGATGCCACTGTCGTATCTCCCTTACAGTTTCCAGTGCTGAGTTCTAGGTCTTAACCGACCCGCCTTGAGCTCATCGACCGGAAACTAGAAACTTGTCACCTGCTCTGAGAACCCGCGTACCGCGTTTTTAGCCAGACTTCCAAGACTAAAAACACAGCACGGAAAACCCGAAACTCTTTACGCCGCGCCAGCCTTGGCGCCAGCCTTGCCGGCTTTCTTCTTGAGGCGCTCGCCGGTGATCCGGACGCCCTTTTGCTTGTAGGGATCGGGCGGACGCAGGGCGCGAAGATCCGCAGACACCTGGCCAACCTGCGCCTTGTCGGCACCGCTGACAACGATGTGCGTCTGCTTCTCAACCGAGATCTGAATCCCTTCGGGAATCGGAAACTCGATGGGGTGCGACTTCCCAAGGGCGAATGCCACGGCCTTGCCCTTCACTTCCGCACGGTAGCCGACGCCGACGATGTCCAGCTCCTTCTTAAAACCCTGGGTAACGCCCACGACGGCGTTCGCGAGCAACGCGCGCGCCAGGCCGTGCAGTGCGCGGTGCTCTTCGCTGTCGCGAACGGCAGTCAGGACGCCGTCCTTCTGCTCCAGGCGAATCTGCCGCGGTACGAGCACGTGGAGTTTGCCCTTGGGGCCCTGCACTTCAACCTGACCGGGCGTGGTGTTGATCTTCACGCCGGCAGGCACTGGAATCGGTTTGCGACCAATACGTGACATCTGTCCTATCCTCTACTTTCGAACTCGTTGTTACGTTCGCTCTGTTCCGTCACTACCATACTTCGCAAAGAATCTCGCCGCCGACGTTGGCCTTGCGCGCCGCGCGGCCGGTCATCAGGCCCTTCGGTGTGGTCAGAATACTGATCCCCAGTCCACCAACCACCGGCTTGACGTCCGTCGCGCCGAGGTAATTGCGCTGGCCGGGGCGCGAGATGCGCTTCAGGCCGCTGATTACGCTGCGCCGGTCAGGGGTGTACTTGAGAAAGATGCGCAGGGTCTTGTGCGACTTATTCTCCTCGACCATTTTATAGGTCGAGATGTAGCCCTCTTCCTTCAGGATGCGCGCGATCTCGGTCTTCAGCTTGGAGACCGGAACGTCGACGCGCTGGTGCTTGGCCGCCGCCGCGTTGCGGAGTCGGGTCAAAAAATCAGCAATGGGATCCGTCTGCATAGTTATCCTATCTCGCTCCTACCAGCTTGCTTTCACCACTCCAGGGATTTCTCCCTTGAGCGCCATGCCGCGGAAGCAGATGCGGCACATTTGAAACTTGCGAATATAGCCACGCGCACGGCCGCAGCAACGGCAACGGTTGCGCACGCGGACCTTGAACTTCGGCTTCTTGAGGGTTTTTGCGATTTTAGCGGTGCGTGCCATTTATTGTGCTGCTCCTTTTTCATACAACGGGACGCCGAGGCCCTTGAGGAGTTCGCGGCCCTCTTCGTCGTTCCGTGCGGTGGTGGTCAGGGTGATGTTCATGCCCTTGATCTTGTCCACGCGCGTGTAATCAATCTCTGGGAACACCAGCTGGTCCTTCAGACCCAGGGTGTAGTTGCCGCGGCCATCGAACGCATTTGAGGGCAGCCCGCGGAAGTCGCGCACGCGGGGCAGCACCACGTTGCACAGGCGATCGAGAAATTCGTACATTTTCTCGCCACGCAACGTCACTGCGCAGCCGATAGGCATGCCCTTGCGGATTTTGAAATTCGCGATGGATTTCTTCGCCCGGGTGATCATGGCTTTCTGGCCGGTGATCTGACCGAGTTCGACGGCAGCGGTGTCCAGCAGCTTGGCGTTCTGGCTGGCTTCGCCGAGGCCGATGTTGACAGTAATCTTCTGCAACTTCGGCACGGCCATACTGTTCTTCCAGCCAAAGCGTTTCATCAACGCTGGCACGGTTTGCTTCGTATATGATTCGTGCAATCGGCTCTTCATGCCTGTTCTATTCCTTCCAATCCTTTACTTGTCCAGCGTCGTGCCGCAGCGTTTGCAGACTCGCGCCTTGCTGCCGTCCGGCAGCACGTTGTGCCCGATGCGGGAATGTTTGCCGCAACCGGTGCATACGATGGAAACCTTGGAGACGTTGATGGGGGCTTCCCGCTCCACAATCCCTCCCTTGATGTTCTTCGAAGGATTGGGCCGGGTGTGCCGTTTGATGAGATTGGCATGCTCAACAATGACGGTGTTCTTGCGCGGGTTGACCGAGAGAACGCGCCCGCTCTTGCCGACATCGCGACCGGCCATTACCCGGACCGTATCGCCCTTGCGAATGCTGATGGTGTAGCGCTTTACAACAGTCTGAGCCATGACTTACCAAACCTCCGGAGCAAGCGAAACGATCTTGGTAAACTTCTTGTCTCGCAGCTCTCTGGCCACGGGCCCGAAAACACGGGTGCCGATGGGCTCACCCGCGTCGTCGATCAGGACCGCGGCGTTATCGTCGAAACGGATGTAGGTGCCGTCCCGGCGGCGTGCCTCTTTCCGCATGCGCACAATCACGCACTTCACAACCTTGCCTTCTTTGATCTGGCTTTCCGGCGTCGCTTCCTTCACCGAAGCAGTGACTATGTCTCCGAGTCCGGCTTTCAATCCCGCATCGCCGCCGATCGGGAGAATGCACATGAGCTTCCGTGCCCCGGAATTGTCGGCCACCGTCAGCCAGGTTCGCATCTGAATCATGATTCGCTCCCCTGTCCCTAATTACTTGGCCGACGCTTTAGGCGTCAGCACTGCCTTCAAGCGCCAGCGCTTCAGGCGCGAAAGCGGCCGCGAGGAGACGATACAAACGGTGTCGCCCTGCTTGGCTTCGCGCTTTTCATCGTGCGCATAGAACTTTTTCGAAATGCGGATGACGCGGCGATATTTCGGGTGCTGCATGAGCCGCTGCACTTCGACCACAATCGTCTTTTCCATCTTGGCGCTGGTGACCTTGCCGATGAGCTCCTGACGCTCACCGCGCTCTGCCGCCGGCACTACCTGTGTTTCGGTTGTCATTACGCCTTACCTGCCTTCACCGGCTTGGCGCCGGCAGTCAATTCCTGTGCGCGGAGAAGGGTCTTCACGCGCGCGAGATCTTTTTTGGCTTCGCGGAGGCGCTTCAACGCTTCCGCCTGTCCGGTGCTGAGCTGGAAGCGCAGCCGGAAAATCTGTTCGGTGAGGTCCTTCTCCCGCGCCGCCAGTTCCGTGGCGCCTTCCTCGCGAATCTTCTCAATACGCCGAGCCATCTCTAGAGTCCTCCTGCACGGCTGACGAACTTCGTCGGAATCGGCAGCTTGTGCGAAGCGAGCGCCAGCGCCTGCCGGGCCGTCGCTTCGTCGATGCCGGCCATTTCAAACATGATGCGTCCGGGTTTCACCACCGCCACCCACTTCTCCGGAGCGCCCTTGCCCTTACCCATGCGGGTTTCCGCGGGCTTCTTGGTGTACGGCTTGTCCGGGAAGATGCGGATCCAGAGCTTGCCGCCCCGTTTAATAAAGCGGCTGATGGCCACGCGCGAGGCCTCAATCTGGCGATCGGTAATCCAGGCATTCTCCATGGCTTTCAGTCCATACTCGCCAAAAGCCAGACTGCCTCCGCGCCAGGCCTTGCCCTTGCGGCGGCCGCGCTGCTGCTTTCTGTACTTCACCTTCTTCGGCATCAACATCGGTTTCTTCTCGCTTCCCTAGTTCTTCAATCTTCGTTCGCCGCAATTAAGCGACGGCCACAGCCTGGGGCTTGTCATCCGTACGCCGTACGCGCTTCGGAATGTTCTCTCCCTGGTAGATCCAGCACTTCACACCGATCACGCCGTAGGTGGTTTGCGCCTCGGCCGTGCCGAAATCGATATCCGCGCGGAGCGTTTGCAGGGGCAACCGACCCTGCAGGTACCACTCCTTGCGGGCGATTTCCGCCCCATTCAAGCGGCCCGCCACACGCACCTTGATGCCTTTGCAGCCGAAACGCAACGCCGAATCAACCGCCTTCCGCATGGCGCGGCGGAACGCGACGCGCTTTTCCAGTTGGAGCGCGATGGACTCTGCGACGAGAGTGGCATCCAGTTCCGGACGGTGCACTTCCTGGATGTCGATGTGCACTTCGCGCTTGGTGCGCTTCGAGACTTCCTGCTTGAGCTTGTCGATTTCCGCTCCCTTGCGCCCGATGATGATGCCGGGACGCGCAGTGGCGATGCGCACGACGAGCTTGTTGGCGGCACGCTCGATATCGATGGAGCTGACGCCGGCGCTCTTCAGCCGTTCCTTCAACTCCTTGCGGAGCTTCACGTCTTCGTGGAGCAGGTCGGCATAGTCACGATCCGCATACCAGCGCGACTTCCAGGGCTTGTTGTAACCGAGGCGAAATCCGTACGGGTGTGTTTTCTGTCCCATTACTTCTTTCCCTTCTTCCCTTGAGCTTGCTTACCGGTCAGAACCTTGCGAACGCGACGGGCAGTGCCACGAACGCCCTTGGAAGCTTCCGCTTCGGCGAGATTGGCGGCAACGCGCTCTGCAGCGGCCACATGATGCTCTGCGACTGCAACCCAGATATGCGCCGTGCGCTTCTGGTAGCGGAATGCGCGGCCCATCGGCGCCGGACGCAAGCGCTTCCAGCGCGCGCCCTCGTTTACAAAACACTTGCTCACGTAGAGTTGGTCAACGTCGAGCGGCGAGCCGGAATCTTCGGCTTTGCGCTCGGCGTTGGCGATGGCGCTGCGCAGCACTTTTTCGATATGCTTGGCGGCGCGTTTCGGGGTGTAACGGAGCGACTGCAAGGCGTCCTGCGCTTTGCGCCCCCGGATCAAATCGATGACCAGGCGCGCCTTTTGCGGCGACATGCGGACGTGCCGGGCAATCGCGTGAGCTTCAATCGAACTTGGTTGTACTTGTACGTCAGCCATTTCTTATGCCTTCGGCGCTGGTGCTGCTGCAGCGGCGCCGCCTCCTGCTGGAGCTGCCCCGGCGGCCTTCTCAAGAGCAGCCTTCACGGCGTGGCCCTTGAACGTGCGCGTCGGCGCGAACTCACCCAGTTTGTGCCCGATCATCTGCTCGGTCACGTACACCGGGATGAACTTCTTTCCGTTGTGGACCGCGATGGTGTGCCCGATCATATCCGGCACGATCGTCGACCGCCGCGACCACGTCTTAATAACTTTCTTTTCGTTGCGCGTATTGAGTCCATCGACCTTAACGCGCAGGTGGCCATCGACAAACGGCCCTTTTTTCGTTGAGCGTGCCATTGCTTCCTTATTCCTCCACGCGGCGCAAACGGCCCCACTGGGCATGCCGCATCTTTTTAAACCCGCGCACCGGACCAGGCACACGGTGCGACTTCGGACAGAACGGACAAACAAATCGCGTGCCCAGCGCGTTGGGAATGCGTTCCACGATCACCGCCCAACCCGGCTTGCAAAGCTTGTAAAGCACCGGTTCCGGCGGCGCGGCCACAACTTTGGCCGCAGGTTTGGCAACGGCTTTCACCGCCGCCCGTTTTACCACTCGCTTCACGGGACGCGCACGGCGTCCGGTGGAACGTGCTGTTCGTGTCGCTCTCATGGTTATCGCTCTCTCCCAGCCGTTTCCACTTCCCCAGCCAGGATCTGCGGTTGTCTCTCGTTCTCATCCGGGCGCTCTCGTTCAGGATTGCGCCCTGTCCAGACTGCACTACTGTTGTACCGCCCTCAGTCCAGTTCCGGTTCGAACAGCAAACCGGAAGCGGAAAAACCGGTTACTTGCGGCGCTCCACGATCATTCGATCGGTGCGCTTGTTGCCGCGGGTCTTCTTGCCGAGTGTCGGGAAAGCCCACGGAGTTTGCGGGTGATTGCCCTTCACGCGGCCTTCTCCACCACCGTGCGGGTGATCGACCGGGTTCATGGCCACACCGCGAACCGTCGGCTTCTTACCGCGCCAACGGGTGCGGCCAGCCTTGCCGTACGTTTCGTTCTCGTGGTCCAGATTGCCGACCTGTCCGACCGTCGCCTTACAATCCACGGAGAACTTGCGCACTTCGCCCGAAGGCATCTTGATGAGCGCCAGTTCGCCTTCCTTGCTGAGCAACTGCGCCGAAGCACCGGCGGTGCGAACTGCCTGCCCGCCACGACCTGGATAGAGTTCCAAGTTGTGGACCATGGTGCCCGGAGGAATATTGCGGATCTTCAGAGCATTCCCCGGAAGGATATCCGCGGCCTCCCCGGTCGAAACCGTGGCTCCCACTTCGAGGCCCACCGGGTGAAGGATGTAGCGCTTCTCGCCATCGGCGTAATGGAGCAGCGCGATGTTGGAGCTGCGATTCGGGTCGTACTCGATCGAGGCTACCTTGGCCGGCACGCCATCCTTGTCACGGCGGAAATCGATGACCCGGTATTGCTTCTTGTGGCCACCACCGCGGTGCCAGATGACAATTTCGCCCTGATTGTTGCGGCCACCGGAACGCTTCTTCGGTTCCAGCAGGCTCTTTTCGGGTGTTTGCTTCGTGATTTCGCTCTTATCGAGCATGGTCATGAAGCGTCGCGACGCCGTGTACGGATTAAAACTCTTGAGTCCCATCTCTGCCTCTTGCCTTCTAAATCTCCCGCCGCTGTGGCGGTCTAAACTTTAGAGCCCAGGTCTTACAAATTCTCCGAATACTCAATCATCTTTTCGCCTTCGGCGAGCTTGACGTACGCCTTCTTCCAATCGCGCCGATAGCCTTCGTTCTGTCCGCGGCGGCGCATCTTCCCGTGAAAATTCGCGGTGCGCACACCGTCCACCTTCACCTTGAAGATCTGCTGCACCGCTTCCTTGATCTCGGTTTTGGTGGCACCGGCGGCAACTTCAAATACCACCGTATGCTGCGTCTCTTTCACACCGAGTCCCTTTTCGGTGATGATGGGACGCCGAATAATCTGATAGTGCGGGGCTGCCATGGCTTACTCCTTGCCCTTTTTAGCGGCCGGCTTCTTCGCGGCTGCCGGTTTCTTGGCCGCAGGCTTTGCGGCCGCCTTTGGCGCTGCTTCCTTTTTGGGAGCAGGCGCCGGGGCGATGGTTTCGACCTGGGGCGCCTCAGCCGGTTCGTAGTTCGGGTCGAGCGAGCGCACCAATCGGGCCACGGCATCCTTTGAAACGAACATGCGGTCGTGGCGCAGCACGTCGTAAGGCTGCAGGACATTTGTCGCGGAAAGTTTCACGCCTTCCATATTGCGGCTGGCGAGTTCCAGGTTGCGGTTTTCACCGTAGGCCACGAGCAAGGCAGTCTTGTCCGCGTTCAGCTTTTCGAGAGCGATGCGCAGGGACTTGGTCTTGTGCGTCTCGAGAGACCAGGCCTCGACAACCGTGAGCTTCTGCTCTGCAAGCTTTGCAGACAGCGCCGAGCGCAGTGCGCCGAGCAGCATCTTCTTCGGCAAAGCATAGGCGTAGGAGCGAGGCTTCGGTCCGTGGACCGTACCTCCATGGCGCCACAGAGGCGACCGGATCGAGCCAACGCGCGCTCGCCCCGTGCCCTTCTGCCGCCAGAGCTTGCGACCCGCGCCGCTGACCTCACTCTTGTCCTTGGTCTTGGCCGTGCCGCTGCGCAATCCCGCCAGATACCACCGGGATGCCTCGTGCAAGAGGTTCTTGTTAACCTCGGCGCCGAAGACTGCGTCCGCCAGTTCTACCTGGCCGACCTTCTTGCCATCCAGATTGACTACGTCCACCACTGGCATATCTTTATCTCTCTCTCGGTACTGAACTCTTGCCGCTCATGGAGCGACCCGCCCCGGAAGGCGGCCCCAACTAAAGAACCCTACTTGGCTGCTTTCTTCGCTATTTTCTTGGCCTTATGAATGAAAATGTACGTTCCGCTCGGCCCCGGGACCGAACCGCGAACCAACAGCAGGTTTTCGTCCGTGTCCACCTTGATCACCTTCAGGTTCTTGGCCGTGACGTTGGCATTCCCCATGTGCCCGGGAAAGTGCTGGTTCTTCCAGACGCGCGACGGGAACGAACTGCCGCCGATGCCTCCCGGAGCGCGATGAAACATCGAGCCGTGAGTGGCGTCGCCACCTGCATAGTGCCAGCGCTTTACGCCGCCCGCGAAACCCTTGCCCTTGCTCACGCCGGAAACATCCACCAGCTCGCCGGGCTTGAAACTCTCCACCAGAACACGATCCCCAACCTTGGTCTCGTCCTTCGATTCCTGGATACGCACTTCCCGAAGGATCTTCATGGGGGCCACGTTGGACTTCTTAAAGTGGCCGGTCATGGCCTTGTTGACGCGCTGCGGCTTGACGAACTCGACCAGGCCGAGTTGCGCGGCATCGTAGCCGTCCTTTTCCTTGGTACGGCGCTGAACCACAACGCAGGGCCCCGCCTGAAGAACGGTCACGCCAACCAGATTCCCGTCTTCTGCAAAGATCTGCGTCATGCCCAGCTTGATTCCAATAATTCCGTCGACTGCCATGGTCCTTTTCTCTCTCTCGCAGCTTGCCCTTCAGGTATTGGCTGCGTCTTTCTGGTTTAAGTCCAAGTTTTACTTGCCTGCGTGGCCGAAAGCCTTGATTTCCACGTCCACGCCCGGAGGAAGATCCAGCTTCATGAGCGCGTCCACCGTATCCGGAGTGGGTTCGAGGATATCGATCAGCCGTTTGTGGGTCCGCATTTCAAACTGTTCGCGGGACTTCTTGTCCACGTGCGGTGACCGCAATACCGTCCAACGGTTGATGGTCGTCGGAAGAGGAATCGGACCGGCAACATCAGCGCCAGTGCGCTTCGCTGTTTCCACGATTTCCCGCGTGGATTGATCGAGAATCCGGTGATCGTAAGCCTTGAGGCGGATGCGAATTTTGTCTCCTTGTCTCATAGGGTTACTCGATGATCTCCGTGACGGCGCCAGCGCCGACGGTGTGGCCGCCTTCACGAATCGCGAAGCGCAAACCCTTCTCGAGAGCAACCGGCGTGATCAGCGTCACTTCGCAGCTCACGTTGTCGCCCGGCATCACCATCTCCACGCCTTGCGGCAACTTCATGTCCCCGGTGACGTCCGTGGTGCGGAAGTAGAACTGCGGACGGTAACCGGAAAAGAACGGCGTGTGACGACCGCCTTCTTCCTTGGTCAGCACGTACGCTTCGGCCTTGAACTTGGTGTGCGGCGTGATCGAGCCGGGCTTGCAAACCACCTGGCCACGCTCGACATCTTCCTTTTCCGTCCCCCGCAGCAGCAATCCGACGTTGTCGCCCGCAATGCCCTCATCGAGAAGCTTCTTGAACATCTCGACGCCGGTGACGACTTTCTTCTGGGTCTCGCGGAAGCCCACGATTTCCACTTCTTCGGCGGTCTTGACCTTGCCGCGCTCGATTCTCCCGGTCACCACGGTGCCGCGACCGGAGATCGAGAAAATATCTTCGATCGGCATGGCGAACGGCTTGTCCACGTCGCGAACCGGCAGAGGCACGTTGGCATCAACGGCGGCCATCAGTTCGTCGATCTTCGCTTCCCACTTGGCATCGCCGTTCAGCGCCTGCAGGGCCGAACCGCGAATGACGGGAACGCTGTCGCCGGGGAACTGGTAGCTCTTCAGCAGTTCGCGAACTTCGAGTTCGACGAGTTCAAGCAGTTCCGCGTCTTCCACCATGTCGCACTTGTTCAGGAACACGACGATATACGGCACGCCGACCTGACGGGCGAGCAGGATATGTTCGCGGGTCTGCGGCATCGGTCCGTCGGTTGCAGCAACCACCAGAATCGCGCCGTCCATCTGCGCCGCGCCGGTAATCATGTTCTTGATGTAATCGGCGTGCCCCGGGCAGTCCATGTGCGCGTAGTGCCGGTTGGCCGTTTCGTACTCGACGTGCGAAACAGCAATGGTAATACCGCGCTCGCGCTCTTCCGGAGCGTTGTCAATCGTATCGAACGCGCGGAACGATACCTTGGGGTTGTGCTTGCTCAACACCTTGGTGATCGCCGCGGTCAGGGTAGTCTTGCCGTGATCAATGTGACCGATGGTCCCAATGTTCACGTGCGGCTTGGTGCGCTCAAATTTTTCCTTCGCCATTGCGTCCTCTGCTCCTCAATAAGAATTCCGTACAGCGTCCTGCAAACTCGTTGTGTTACTTCTCGCCGCGATGCTTCTTGATCACCTCTTCGGCGAGGGCCGCGGGCAATTCCGCGTAATGCGAAAAATGCATGGTGAATGTTGCGCGCCCCTGGGTGCGACTGCGCAAATCGGTGGCGTAGCCGAACATCTGGGCGAGCGGAACTTCCACGCGAATCACATTGCTGCCGGCGCGGTTTTCCGTACCCTGAATCGCTGAACGTCGCGAATTCAAGTCCCCAAACACCTGGGCCATGTATTCCTCCGGAACCACCACTTCTACCTTCATGATGGGTTCCAGCAAAACCGCTTTGGCCCGCGCGCAAGCTTCTTTGAAAGCCATGGAGCCGGCGATCTTAAAGGCCATTTCGTTGCTGTCCACATCGTGGTAGCTGCCGTCGACGAGCACCACGGCAACATCCACCATGGTAAATCCGGCAAGCACGCCGGTGTCGAGAGCTTCGCGGATACCCGCTTCGATCGGCGGAATGAATTCACGCGGAATGGCTCCGCCCATAATCTTGTCGATGAACAGGAAGCGGTGCTCCTTGTCAAACTTCCACTTGCCCGGGGTGCTGCCGGTCACGGACTTGGCCAGAGCGTCCAGGTCGTCGCTGGACAACTCCTTCATGTTCTCGTGGTCGGAGCTCGGAAGCGGATGAAGTTCAATCTTGCAATGGCCGTATTGCCCCTTGCCACCGGTCTGCTTGATGTACTTGCCTTCGGCGAGTGCCTTCTTGCGAACCGTTTCGCGATAAGCGACCTGCGGACGGCCGACATTCGCCTGCACGTTATATTCGCGCAGCATGCGGTCCACAATGATTTCCAGATGTAACTCACCCATGCCCGAAATCAGGGTTTGTCCCGTGTCCGGCTCGGTAGAAACGCGGAAAGTCGGATCTTCCTGCGCCAACCGCTGCATGGCGACCCCAAGCTTGTCCTGATCCGCCTTGGTCTTCGGTTCGATGGCGACAGAGATGACCGGCGTCGGGAATTCGATCGATTCAAGAATGATGGGCTTGGCTTCGTCACACAGGGTGTCCCCGGTATTGACGTTCTTCAAGCCGACGCAGGCGCAGATGTCCCCCGCATAGATCTCTTCGATTTCTTCGCGCTTGTTGGCATGCATCTGTAACAAGCGGGAGATGCGCTCGCGAGAGCCCTTGCCGGAATTCAATACGTAGCTTCCGGATTTCAGGACCCCGGAATAGACCCGGATGTAGGTGACGTGTCCGACAAACGGGTCGGACATGATTTTGAAGGCCAGCGCAGAGAACGGCTGGTCGTCGGAGGCGCGGCGCAGGATCGGCTCGTCGTCTTCCGGGTTAATGCCCTCGACAGGTGGAACATCGATCGGGGACGGCAGGAAGTCGACAACGGCGTCGAGCAGAGGCTGAATTCCCTTGTTCTTGAAGGCCGAACCGGCAAGCACCGGCACAATCTTCAACGACAGCGTGGATTTGCGAATCGACTTGCGCATTTCCTCGACAGACAACGTGCCTTCTGTCAGGTACTTGTCGAGAACGGCGTCGTCATGCTCGGCGATATACTCCACAGTCTTGTTGCGATGCTCGTCATAGAAGGCCTTGTCGATTGCAGAGCCCTTCAGCGCTGCGGCAACATCGGGGCGGCTGGCAACAAAAGCGGGATCCCACAATTTCGAGACCTCGAAGACTTCGTACTTGGCTCCGAGAGTTTCCTCAAGCCAAACGATCACTTTCTCTTCGATGAAATCGATAATGCCGATGAAATTGTCTTCGCGGCCAAGCGGGAACTGAAGTGGAACAGGATGAGCTCCGAGGCGCTGGCGAATGGTACGGATAACATGGTCGAAATCCGCTCCCATGCGGTCCATCTTGTTGACGAAACAGATGCGCGGCACGCGGTACTTGTCCGCCTGGCGCCAGACGGTTTCCGATTGCGGCTGCACGCCGGCAACGGAGTCAAACACGCAGACCGCACCGTCGAGCACGCGGAGCGAGCGCTCCACTTCAACGGTAAAATCGACGTGGCCCGGAGTGTCGATAATATTGACGCGATATTTCTTTCCGAAGCGGTCCCAACTTGCGGTGGTGGCGGCGCTGGTGATGGTGATGCCGCGCTCACGCTCCTGCTCCATCCAGTCCATGGTGGCAGTGCCTTCATCCACCGAACCGATCTTGTAGGTCACACCCGTGTAATAGAGGATGCGCTCGGTCGACGTGGTCTTGCCGGCATCGATGTGCGCCATGATTCCGATGTTGCGAGTATCTTCGAGTTTGAATACGCGACTCATTGTCCCTTGAACAGCCCTTTTCTCCCCTGAACGCGCTAGAACAGCTTCACTCACAGCCACTCCAAATTCTTACCAACGATAATGCGCAAAGGCCTTGTTTGCCTCCGCCATGCGGTGCACATCTTCCTTCTTCTTGATGGCTCCGCCGCGGGAATTCGCCGCGTCGATCAGCTCGTCAGCGAGCTTGTCGACCATGGTCTTGCCGGCGCGCTCCCGGGAATACTGCAGGAGCCAGCGAATCGCCAGGGACTGCCGACGGAAGGGATTCACTTCCACAGGCACCTGGTAGTTGGCGCCGCCGACGCGCCGGGTCTTGACTTCGACCAGCGGCTTCAGGTTCTCGACAGCCTTCTTGAAGATTTTCAGAGCATCATCATTGGTCTTCTTGGCCACCTGATCCATGGCGCCATAGAAAACGCGCTGCGCTGTGCTCTTCTTGCCTTCCCACATCATCGAGCAGATGAACTTCTCAACCAGAGCTTCACCATAGACCGGGTCGGTCGCTTGAACGCGTCTGCTGACTAATCCTTTACGAGGCATTGCTTTTCTCGCTCCTTCAAAACTCTCTGCATCTTCAGGAAAACCAACCGGTTGGAAAGGCCGGCCACTACAAAACCTGTTTACTTCGCGGCTGCGCCGGCCTTGGGCCTCTTGGCGCCGTACTTCGAGCGGCCCTGCTTGCGGTTTTCCACACCCGCCGCATCGAGAGTTCCGCGCACAATGTGATAACGAACACCCGGGAGATCCTTCACACGACCGCCCCGCACCAGCACGATCGAGTGCTCCTGCAGGTTGTGGCCAATGCCCGGAATGTAGGTAGTGACCTCAACAGCGTTGGTCAATCGCACACGCGCCACCTTGCGCAGCGCGGAGTTCGGCTTCTTCGGGGTCTGGGTGTACACGCGAATGCACACACCGCGCTTTTCCGGACAGCCCATCAGCGCAGGCGACTTGGTCTTTGAAAGAACCCCTTCTCTTCCCATGCGTACAAGTTGCGAAAACGTCGGCACAGTCGTTCCTCTTTTTCCTTCGGCGTCCCGCGAACTTATCCTTCGCGAGCTCACCCGACTTCGCGCGCAGACACATTTGGCGAGCTCTCGCAATGCGCGCAAACCAAAACGCGAGAGCACACACTATCGCTGAAAGGTACTGCGAATCCGGAGAGAACCAGCAAGAGACTCCGTGCACAATCCAAGAGACAGACTTACGCTCTCAGTATCGAATCGGAGAGGCTTACTCGGCTTTTCGGGGCTGGCGCCCCATTCCGGCCGCTCTTCCGTCCCATTCCGTCTTTCTCTGTTCTGGGACCGAAGAATTTCCTTCCAACCAGCCATCCCCCAATTAGCAGACGGCCTTACTACGCGGGGAAATACCCCTGACAAAACACAAATTATAAAGAAGTTATGGGGCGCTGTCAAACCTCTTTCGATACACGGCAGTGGAAAACATTGTGGAAAAGTGCGGATTGGCAACCAGGCTGCTCTGCTGCCCGCCTGCAAAATCACTCCCGGAGTCCCTGAATTTAAGGCAAGTCATTTATATACAATCAATTAACGCCAGACTGCGGCTCGAGCCCCAGATCCCCGAAGGGCCATAGATTGAAGGACTTAAGCATGTCGTAATCCCCCTTTTGGCGAAGCATCTTGGCACTGCGCTCGGCCGGCCACGGGGTAGCAAAGCGCTCCGGTCGGTCCGCCAGCCAGAAGGCGGTTAACGCCATGATCGTGGCGTTTTGCGCCAGCACGTCCGGTTTCACCTCCTCGAGAGAATCGGCCGCGGAATGATGGGTGTACTTGTAGTCCGGGGAGTCCTGATCCAAGTTGATTCCCGGCAACCCGGCGAGAATGAACGGGCCGGTATCGGTGCCAAACTCGCGTTTGTCATTCACGGGGATTTCGCGGATGGCAGCCAGCGACTGCGCAAATGCCTTCATCGGGTCGATCAGATCATTGCGACCTCCGAGCTGGAATTCCTTGACGGGCCCCTGGCCTTCATCAAGAACGACGCAACCGAGATGGTCTTTCATCTCGGCTGCGTGTTGTTTCACGTAGGCGAGCGAGCCGAGAAGTCCCTGTTCTTCCCCGGTAAATAGCACGAAGCGAATGGTGCGGCGAGGACGCTGACCGCTCTTCACAATCGCAGCGGCGGCGGCGAGGACGCTGGTCGTACCGGTGCCGTTGTCGGTGGTGCCTTCGCCCAAATCCCAGGAATCCAGATGTGCGCCCACCACCACGACCTGTTCGGGGTGTTCACGTCCGACGAGTTCGCCAACCACATTGGCAGAGGCCACCGGGCCTCCCGTGAAGGTATTCTGGACGTTCAGGTGCAATCGCACGGTCTTGCCAGCGGCCAGAAAGCGCTCCATCTGGCTCTGGTCCTCCATGGCCATATCCACCACGGGAATTGCAAAATCCTGGGCAAAGCCGAGAATCCCGGTGTGGGTGAGGTGCATGCCTTCGGCTTTGAAACCGCCCTGGCCCCCGATAACGGCCACAGCTCCTGCTTTTTGCAGTTCCTTCAGAAAATCGCCATACTGCGCAAAGAGCATCCAGAAGTTCTTTTTGGGAACGCCCTCGGGCTTCATCATGACGATTTTTCCGCGGAACCTTGAGATAGTGCGGATCTCGCTATCCATGTCAAAAAAGTTAGCGGTGACAACCTCGGCCTCGACACCTGCCGCCGGAGTGGAACCGGTCCAGCCCATGGCGTCTACATCCAGGGTGCGGTGGAGAGGGGCGAGCATGTCCGCGTTGGCAGTGCCCCTGGTCCAGCCTTTCCACATGGACCACTTTTCTTCGTGGACATTTTCAAGACCGATGGTCTTCATCTTGGCCAGGCCCCAATCGACGGCTTTCTCGGCCGCGGCCGACCCAGTGACACGGCCGCCGACCTCGTCGCTCAGTTCTGTCAGGTAGGCGAAAGCCTGGGAGTCATAGAGGCCTTCCCCCGCGATGCGGGTCAAGGCTGGCTTGGTTCCATCCTCTTCTGGCCCGTTCGGCGCAGGCCGGCCGTAAGCCCTCACGGAAAGACCTCCGGCTCCGATTGCGAACGCCATTATCAGTGACCATTTCTTCATGCCCGCTCCCAGTTGCGTCTTTGCCTCGAAACGCAAACCTCTAATTTAACATGTTCTTAGACGGAAGACTTGCCACGCGGGCGGAGCGGATTTTGCTTGGATTCGAGCGAGGGGCAGGTCGGCCAGCGGGAGGGGCGCCCCGTGTTTGGCAGGTCTGCTACCATGGCTTTCCGCTCAACGCCGCCGCTAGCGGTAGAAGCGATTTCCGTCTCGAGGGCCAAAACCGATGCCGGATTCTGTCTCTCCAACCGTTGACCACCGACTGGTACGGGAACTGAAGAATCGAGAGGACGCGCGATTCCGCGCGGCGCATCCGAAATGCGTCGAGTTGCTCGAGCGTGGCAGGCGAGTGAT
This sequence comes from Candidatus Acidiferrales bacterium, assembly GCA_963842585.1. Lineage (GTDB taxonomy): Bacteria > Acidobacteriota > Terriglobia > Acidiferrales > UBA7541 > Acidiferrum. The sequence goes on along the minus strand of CAWJHG010000001.1, from coordinate 326,607 downwards.
GCCGAACGGTGTGCCGATGGCGTGGCACGTTGGAAGCTACCACCACATTCCGTTATGGGCCGTCGAAGGGCGCGGCGCCCGCTTTACGGACGCGGATGGATTTCAGTACAGCGACTTCAACATCGCAGACATGTCCATGTTTTGCGGCTATGCGCCGGCACCGGTCGTACAGGCAGTTGCGAACTGCATGGCACGCGGCCACCAGTTCCTCTTGCCGGTCGAGGACGCCATCCTGGTGTCGGAGGAACTGGGCCGACGCTACGGGCTGCCGAAATGGCAGTACACCCTTTCGGCGAGCCAGGCAAATACGGAAGTAATTCGCGTGGGCCGGGTCGCCACGGGACGCGATAAGGTCCTGTTCTTTGACGGCAAATATCATGGCCACTTCGACCAGACTCTGGTCGAGTTGCGCGCCGACGGGAGACTGGTTGCCGAAGAACGCGGTTTACCGGCGAGCGTCACCGAGCAGGCACACATTGTTCCCTTCAACAACACGGAGGCCCTCGCGCGGGCTCTCGAACAGCGCGACATTGCTCTGGTGCTCACCGAGCCCGCGCTGACCAACAACTTCGGGCTGATCCTCCCGGAACCCGGTTTCCACGCATCCTTGCGGGAGTTGACGCAGAGAACGGGTACGCTGCTGGCGTACGACGAGACGCACACCCAGGTGGTCGGGCCGGGAGGCTTGACCCGGCTCTGGGGACTACAGCCGGATTTTGTCACCAGCGGAAAATCCATCGCGGGAGGCGTTCCCTTTGGCGCTTGGGGCATGACGGAGGCGATCGCGGAACTCCTGATCCAGCGGAAAGGTCCGGACGGCGAACGCTCTGGCCTGGTTGCCATCGGCGGCACCCTGTTCGGAAATGCCCTGTCATTTGCGGCTGCAAGGGCGACCATGCTGGAAATCCTGACGCCACAAGCCTACGCGCACACCGAGCGCTTAGGAGCGCGCTTGGCTGAGGGCATGCGGGCCGGGGTGAGGCGAGCGGGGTTGCCGTGGCACATCCATCATCTCGCGTGCCGCTCCGGCTACACGTTTCAGGCTACGCCGGTCGGCAACGCCGCCGAGGCGCGTGCCTGCGCGGACGATCTTCTCGCCAGGCTCGTCCGCATCTGGCTTGCAAACCGGGGTATATGGGAAGCGATTGTGGGCGCGGGGCCGGTTTGCTCCGTTCCTGCGGCCGATGCGGACGTGGACGCGTACTTGTCAGCGTGGAACGAACTGCTCAGCGCACTTTGCTGATCGCGCAGAATTGTCCTTTCCGACCGGGAAGGATTTTGCATAGAAAATGTTTCGGCTTATAATTCGCGGCACACATGCCACTGACCTCGGGAACAAAAATTGGAATTTATGAAGTGCGGTCGCTGCTCGGAGTGGGCGGGATGGGAGAAGTGTACCGCTCGCACGACAGTAAATTGGGGCGCGAAGTCGCCCTGAAGGTATTGCCCGGTTCGGTTGGCATTGATCCCGATCGGCTGGGCCGCTTTGGCCGAGAAGCCAAGGTTCTGGCAGCGCTGAACCATCCGAATATCGCTTCGATTTATGGACTGGAGGATTCCGGCGCAACCCACGCGCTGGTGATGGAGCTGGTGGAAGGCCCGACGCTGGCCGACCGAATCCGGTCGGGTCCTATTCCTGCCGACGAAGCTTTGCCCATCGCGAAACAGATCTGTGAAGCGCTCGAGTATGCACACGAACGCAACATTGTGCACCGCGACCTGAAGCCCGCCAACGTGAAAGTTACTCCCGAGGGCACCGCGAAGGTCCTGGATTTCGGGTTGGCCAAAGCGCTCGAGACTGAAACCACACCGGTCGATCTGGCGAGTTCCCCGACCATGAGCCGCTTGGCCACACAAGCCGGCGTGATTCTGGGCACGGCAGCGTACATGTCCCCTGAACAGGCACGCGGGAAAGGGGCCGACCGGCGCGCGGACATCTGGGCGTTTGGCTGCGTGTTGTTTGAAATGCTGACCGGAAAAATGGCTTTCAGCGGCGAAACCGTATCCGACACCCTTGCAGCGATCATCAAGGAACAACCGGACTGGACGCAACTCCCCGCAAATACACCGGCGAGAGTGCGCATTCTCGTGCAGCGGTGCCTGCAGAAAGATGCCCGGCAGCGGTTGCAGGCGATTGGCGACGCACGAATTGCGATTGACGAGGTTCTGGCAGGCGCGCCGGACCCGACGGCGCCGGCGGTTCAATCCACGGTGCGGCCGGGAACAACTGCCCCCGTCTGGAAGCGCCTGCTCCCCTGGGTGGTAGCCGGGCTGCTCGGTGCAGGATTACTGGTCTCTTTGTTCGTGCTGTGGCAGAGACCCGCTTTTTCGCCGCAAAAGCCCGTGGAACTCAGCCTGTTTATTCCTGAGGATCAGAGGCTGGACCTGCTGAACGGACCGGCGTTTGCGCTTTCTCCCGATGGTTCCCGGATCGCCTATGTGATCCAAGAGGTGGCTTCCGGGACCGGGCGTCTGTATGTTCGCGATCTCGAGAAAAGCACCGCCGTCCTTCTCGACGGCGTCGGACTCGCGGCGGCGCCCTTCTTTTCTCCCGACGGCCTGTGGATTGGTTTTTTCGGGGACGGGAAACTGAAGAAGGTTTCCGTGCGAGGCGGAGCCCCTCTGGTTTTGTGCGATGTGTCAGGCTATCGCGGAGGCGCGTGGGGCCAGGACGACCGCATCGTTTTCCCGACGCAGTTCACAAGTGCGCTGTACTCGATTCCGTCGAGCGGTGGTACGCCAAAAATGTTGACGCATCTCGATGCGGCTCGCGGGGAAGTGACTCACCGGTGGCCGCAATTTCTGCCGGGTGGAAAAGCCGTCCTGTTCACGGCTTCCTCGAATAACAATTTTTTTGGCCATGCCAACGTGGTTGCAGCTCCCCTCGATACCGGTGTGCCTAAGATCCTGGTCGAGAACGCCTACTTTGGCCGGTACCTTCCAGGGGGCTATCTCGCCTACATGTCGCAGGGAACCCTGTTCGTTGCTCCATTCGACGCGAAGACACTGAAGTTAACTGGAATCGCGATTCCCGCCGTTCAGGGCATGAATTCCGATCTTTCCAATGGAGGAGTACAGTTCAGCATTGCGGAAAACGGAATTGCGATGTACCTGCCGGGCACAACCTCGAACCAGGCCATGAACATCGCGGAACTGGACCGCAAAGGAGATTCCACGGTCTTGCTCAAAGATCAGTCCGACGCTGCTTCGCCACGAATGTCTCCGGATGGAAAGCGGCTCGCCTTCGAGAATGGTCCCGGCGGCATCTGGGTTCATGATCTGGCGCGGGGAACAACAACTCCCGTCGCTCCGGCCACGGCTGGAGTGAACTTCCCAATCTGGTCTCCCGATGGGGAGCGCATCACATACTCCCACCCCGACAACACGGCGCGCGGATCAGGTCAACGAATTTTCTGGAGGCGTTCCGATGGAACCGGAGAGGAGGAAGCGCTGACTCCGGAAAAAGCGCAAAGCGCCTATCCGTCCTCCTGGTCGCCCGACGGCAAGGTTCTGGCTTTCGAGATGCTCTCGGAGAAAGACGGGTCCTGCTGCGACATCTGGACGGTGACCCTCGATGCCCATGGCAAGCCTCAGGCGCCCAAGGAATTTCTGGCGTCGGTGAATGGTGTGGACGGTCGAAGTCTGGCGGGCCCGGAGTTCTCTCCTGACGGTCGTTGGGTCGCATACGTGTCAACGGAATCGGGTACACCGCAAATTGACGTGGTGCCGTTTCCCGGGCCGGGCGGAAAATGGCAGGTGTCCACTGATGGAGGACTGGAACCGCGGTGGGCCCGAAAAGGGCATGAGCTGTTCTATGTTCACAATACGCAAATGATGGGCGTGACCTATAAAGGGGAGACCAACACATTTCAACCGGACCGGCCGCAAATGCTTTTTGAGAATCGTTTTGAAATGCGCGCTCCCTATACGTCCTACGATGTCACCGGCGACGGCCAGCATTTCATCGTGATCCAAACGGCAAACGGCAAGCAAGGCGCGCATACCGACCCGACCGTGGTTCTGAACTGGATGGACGAGATAAAACGGATGGTATCCGCTGGACAAAGTGGCGCCGCGAGGTAAATGACCGCCGGGCCGGCATGTCGAACGCGCCCGTGCCTGCGCCGAAACGATGGGTCACACGCAGCTTTACCGCCGGCTGGCCTCCCGCCTAAACTTCCAACGTGGCACTTTTGAGACCGACGCTTTTCCTCATTTTGATTCTCTATTGCGTCACCTGCGGCGCGGCGCTCACACCGGCGCAGGCCGCAGCAGATCAGTCCCCGGCGCCATCTCCCGCAGAATCCCTACCGCAACTGAAAGAGAAAACCACCGACAAACCGGAACTTCCCTTCCAGATACAACTGCTCGAGACACGCGTGCGTTTCGAGGCCAATGGAGATTCGCGCAAGGAAGTCCACACGGTCGTCCGAATCATCAACATTCTGGGGGCCCAACAGTTCGCGCGGATTTCATTCGACTACGATCGCTTGTTTCAGCAGGTGGAAATTCCGCTGGTGCGGGTGAACCATGCCCATGGCGGCACTTCCGAAGTGTTGCCGAGCGCAGTAACGGACACGGCGAATCCGGCGGTGGAACACTATCCTGCGTATCAGAGCGTAAGGGTGAAGTCGGTCAGGATTCTGGGATTGCAGGAAGGCGATACGCTCGAGTATCGCGTTATTACCCGCACCACGAAACCGCCTCTGGCACCGGATTTCTGGCTCGAACATACTTTCGACCGTTCAGGACAGGTGCTCGAGGAACACTACGAAGTGGACCTGCCGAGTTCGCGGAAGATCGAGCCGCGCATCAATGGCGCTGCTCCGCCGATTTCCAAAGAGATGACCGGGTCGGGCGAGGAGGCGCGGACAATTTACCGGTGGACTCGAACTTATGCGCCGGCGGGGGACAACGCGCCCGGCAGCGACACTCCGCCGGACGGTTCGATTACACCGGACGTGGGCCTGTCCACATTCTCGTGGGAGCATCTTTCGGCAAGGCTGGCGGAGTTGATGATCCCGGGGTCCAAGCCTTTGGGGGAAATGAACTCAGACGAGGAGAAAGGGAAGGAACTAAGAAGGTTACCGACCGTGGATGTCCGTGTCCGCGAGAAGGCCATTTCGCTTACCGTCAATTCGAAGAGTGAGCTCGACCGCTTCAGAGCGATCTATCAATTTGTGGCCACCCAAGTGAGTACCGTCGATCTGACCCTGGGCGCGACCGAGTTCCGCGCCAGGCCAGCCGTGGATATATTGAACTCCGCTTATGGAACCGGGGAAGACAAATTCGTACTGTTTGCCGCGCTCGGGACCGCCGTTGGTTTGCGCGTCGATGCGGCCCTTACGGGTTTTTGCGACAAGAAAGCGCTTGCGATTCCGCTGAAGTTTAAGCATCTGGTGATCATCGGCACAACAAAAGAACGACAGTACTGGCTGGACCCGGCAATCGAGGTGGCCCCGTTCGGAATGATCTCCCCGACCGACGCAAAGTGTGCCTTGTTTCTCAGGCGAGATCTCCTGGTAACCGAAGCGCTCGGCCAGGAGTGGATCAAGATTCCGGCCGAGGCCCCTTTCCCTGCCTACCAGAAGGTCAACGTGGATGCCGTGCTGACCGACGAGGGACAGTTAACGGCCAAGGTGAAATACACTCTGCGCGGAGAAAACGAACTCCTGTTGCGTGTGGCGTTTCACCAGACACCGAAAGAGAAGTGGCGGGATATTGCCGGACTATTGGCGATCTCCGATGGATTTCGGGGCCAGGTGACCAACGTCGAGGCCGCCGACCCGCTGGTCACCGAAGAGCCGTTCACTGTGGAATATGAGCTGACACAACTGAAATTTGTCGACTGGTCGAAGAAACCCGTGCGCATTCCCGCGCTGTTGCCGCAAATCGGATTGCCGGACGCGCCCGCGGTTCCGGCCGCCGGCAAAACCCCACCGAAAATTCAGCTGGGCACACCGCTGGATGTGCAAACTTCAATGACACTCAAACTGCCCGCCGGCACCACGGTCGAGACGCCCGCGGGCACATCCATGGCGAGGGACTATGCCACTTATACATCGAAGTACTCGAGTACGCAGAATACGGTTGTCGCGTCACGGCAGATCAATTTCCTAAAGCGGGAAATATTCGGGGATCGCGCGGTCGACTACAACACCTTTTCGCATTCCGTGCAGAACGATCAGGCACAGCGGTTTACCCTGGTGCGAGAATCGTCGGGCGAGGTTAACAAAGCGGTTCAGCCGGAGGTCAAGCCTTAAGGCACGGGATTCGAGGAGCGCAGCTCACTGCAACCAGGAGCCGGCGTTGTGCCAGAGGGAGCATGGCTTTCAGGCAACGGTCGCGACCGCAAGTGAGCGGACCCTAAACTGAACGGCCTCCTCACCACGAGGAGGCCTTCTTGTTTTCCGGGAACGGACCGGCTGTCTTATTTAATCTCCATCACTTCTCTTTCCTTTACCGCCGAGAGGTCTTCGACCTTCTTGGTTTCTGCCTGGGAGAGTTTGTCGAGCTCATCGAGAGCGCGCTTCTGTTCGTCCTGGCTGATCTTTTTATCCTTTTCCAGTTTGTCGATGGCTTCCTTCACATCGCGGCGAATATTGCGAATCGCGGTGCGGTGATTTTCGAGCGCTTTGTGGATATGCTTGACCAGCTCCCGGCGGCGTTCCTCGGTCGGAGAAGGAATCGGAATGCGCACGACCTTCCCGTCGTTGGTGGGATTAAGGCCGAGATCGGAGGCGCGGATGGCTTTGTCAATGAGCGGCACGGCACTGGGGTCCCAAGGGGCAATCTGGAGCATGCTGGCGTCCGGAACGGTGACCGTGCCGAGTTGATTTACGGGCATGGGCGTGCCATGGTAATCGACCCGAATCTGGTCCAGGATCGCGGAGTTCGCGCGGCCGGTGCGTACCGAGGCCAGCTCCTTGCGAAAATCGTCAACGGCCTTTTCCATACGCGTTCTTGCAGCAAGGTTTGCTTCTTTGGTGCTCGCAATCGTAGTCATTCGCTCTATCCCCTGTTGGTAACTTGCGAAAATTGGCCCGCGAACAATCTCCGGTGGCGCAGGCGCTAACCACCTGGAGAGCATACTTCTCTAGATTACTATGCCGGAGACACTGTCGAACCCACCCGCTCCCCGAGAACGGCGCGGCGAATGTTGCCCGGTTTGTGCATGTTAAAAATTACGATGGGCATCCCGTTATCCATGCACAGGGAGATGGCCGTCGCATCCATAACTTTAAGATCCTGGTGCAGAACATCACGGTAGGTAATTTCCGCAAAGAACTTGGCATCACTGACCTTTTCCGGATCGGCATCGTAGATGCCGTCGACGCGCGTGGCCTTCAGGATGACGTCGGCCTTGATTTCCATGGCGCGCAGGGCTGCGGCGGTGTCGGTTGAAAAGTAGGGATTGCCGGTTCCGGCGGCGAAGATCACCACTCGCCCCTTTTCAATATGGCGTACTGCGCGCCGCCGAATAAAGGGCTCGCAGACCTGGTGCATCTCGATGGCGCTCTGCACGCGGGTATGCACGCCGACTTTCTCGAGCGCGTCCTGGAGGGCGAGGGCGTTCAGTACGGTGGCCAGCATGCCCATGTAATCACCTGTGGCACGATCGATCTCAAAACCTTTTTGCCGGGCGCCACGGAAAATATTCCCGCCGCCGACCATGATGGCAATCTGCACGCCGAGCTTATGAACATCGCGCAACTCCTTGGCGATGTCGTAGATGGTCTGGCCATCGATGCCGAATCCCTGTGGCCCTTGCAGGGATTCGCCGGACAGTTTCAGCAGAATCCGGTGGTAGGCCGGCCTTTTCTTGGCGCCCTTTGTCGCTGCTTTCGATTTCTGTGGCATGGCTCTCCGATCCGTCCGAGCGAAACCTTGCCGATTGTAACAAACTATTGGGGGTTGGCGTAGGCGCTGGCGCACCAGGAAGCAGCGGAGTTTCCGGATGTCCGACAAATCCGGGCCGGGCTGAAAACAGTCCCAAGTTGCTCCCCGAGGGCCCGGCAGAAAAAAGACGCCCCGGGATGCCGGGGCGTCTTGTGGTTCAGCGGGTCAACCCCGGCTGAACCGAATTGCACTTGCTCAGGCGTTTTCGGGAGCTGGAGTGGGCTCGGGCGAAGCGGCCGTGGAGGTGCCACTGGACTCGCCTACTTTGAAGCGGGCAAACCGGCGGATGGTGATATTTTCGCCGAGCTTGGCAATCGCCGCCGTGATCATCTCCCCGATCGTCTGCGTCTCATCCTTGATGAAATGCTGCTCGTAGAGGCAGGTTTCCTCGTAGAACTTCTCCATCTTACCGGTGACGATCTTCTGGATGACCTGCTCCGGTTTGCCTGTGGCGCGCGCCTGCGCAGTGTAGATCTCGCGCTCGCGCTCGAGCATTTCCGGTGTCACATCTTCGCGGCGAACGTAGCGAGGATCGACGGCCGCGATATGCATCGCGAGGTCATGAGAAAGCTGCTGGAAGGCGTCGGTGCGGGCGACGAAGTCGCTCTCGCAATTAATTTCCACGATCACGCCGATTTTCCCACCGGCATGAATGTAGTGACCGATGAGGCCCTCGGAGGCGTCGCGGGTGGCCTTCTTGGCCGCGGCGGCCTGACCCTTCTTGCGCAGGACGTCGATGGCCTTTTCGATGTCGCCGTTGGTCTCAACGAGCGCAGCGCGACAGTCACTGAAGCCGGCGTTGGTTCTCTCCCTGAGTTCCTTCACGAGCTTTGCTGGAATTTCCATAACGGGTTTGCTTGTACTCATCCTTTTCTCTCTGTTTTCCTGAATTCGTCTGTGTAGGTCCTAAAAAAGCGGCCCGGCGTGAGACGTTTCGCAGCGCCGGGCCAATTAAATTGAATAGCCTCGCGCAGATGGTTAGCGCTTTTCTTCTTCCGGAGGAACGGTGGTTTCCGCAGCTTCGATGAACGCCTCGGTGCCCTCGACAAAGTCGCCTTCCTGCTTTTCATACTGCTCGTAGGCGCTGGTGTCGACGTAATCGACGCCGGCTTCGTGAGCCTGGTCCGCAGCGGCCTTCTGGTGAGCGACCTGGGACTGCTCGAAGATGGAGCGACCCTCGGCGACCGAGTCGGCGATCTTGGTGGTAAACAGGCGGATGGCGCGCAAGGCGTCATCGTTGCCTGGGATAATCCAGTTCACCATGTCCGGATCGCAATTGGTGTCGACGACGCTAACAACGGGAATGCCCATCCGGCGTGCTTCCTTGACGGCAATTTCCTCGGCGTTGGAATCGATAACAAAGAGGGCGTCCGGGAGTTGCGCCATATTCTCAATGCCCTCGAGGTTCTGGAACAGGTGCTTCATCTCCCGGTCCAGGCGCGCACGCTCTTTCTTCGAGAGCTGCTCCATGCGGCCGTCCTCGGTCATGGCTTTCAAAAGCTTCAGGCGCTTGATGGACTTTTGCAGCGTGGACCAATTGGTCAGCGTGCCGCCCAGCCAGCGGTGATTCACGAAATACGCACCAGCGCGCTTGGCCTCTTCGGCGATCGCTTCCTGAGCCTGACGCTTGGTGCCGACAAACAAGACGGTACGGCCGTGGCTCGAGATTTCGCTGACAAAGCGGCTGGCTTCGCGGAACATCTTGAGGGTTTTCTGCAGGTCGATAATGTGAATGCCATTGCGCTCCCCGAAGATGTATTCCTTCATCTTGGGATTCCAACGACGCGTCTGGTGACCGAAATGAACGCCGGCCTCCAGCAACTCCTTCATGGTAATTTCAACTGCCACTTTTCCTCCTTAGTAGATAGCTGCTTTTCGGATTCGGTGAGGAACCACGCAGCAGCCTCTTGCCGGCCTCTTGCCGGCCGTGTTCTTGGAGCTTCGGCTTGCGCCGAAGCTCCAGAGCCTGAGAGTACGGGAAACGCCCCGCACCAAAACTGTGCAACCCAGTTCTTTACCGCTTGGTGAACTGGAAGCGCTTACGAGCGCCTTTCTGGCCGTACTTCTTGCGTTCCTTCATACGAGAATCACGGGTCAAAAATCCGTTTTTTCTGAGCGCGGGACGAAGCTCCGGGTTGAACCGGCTGATGGCGCGGGACAAGCCCATGCGTACCGCTCCGGACTGTCCGCCGACCCCACCGCCCTTGGCGGTAGCGACGACGTCCACCTGGTCCACCAGACTGGTGAACTTCAGCGGCTCGGTCGCGTCATGCTCCCAGGCGTGATTCGGGAAATATTCCTTGGTCGTGCGGCCGTTCACAGTGAACTTGCCGGTCCCGGGGCGCAGGAAAACACGCGCAATGGATTCCTTGCGACGGCCCGTGCCGTGAAACCATGTCTTATTGCCAAATGCTGGCGTATTCGCAGTACTCAATGCTCCTCCTCCAAAAACCGTCAAAATGACGAGACGAGTCCGCCCCATCTAAAAACATTACGCTCGGAAGGCTCCCTGCTAAGACACTACTTAGAAAGGAACAGCCAATCCCGCACGGCGGGAAAAACTCTCGTCCGAACCAACACACCCAGCGAGGCCGGGAAACTCCTATACGGCGACAGGCTGCGGCTTCTGCCCCGCGTGTCGCGCCAGACCAGCCGCATCGCGATAGACCCGCAACTTCTTGGCGCGGCGGGCGCGCAGCTTGTTCTTCGGCAGCATGCCGAGGATCGCTTCACGCACCATCCACTCGGGCTTGGTCTCACGAACACGCTTGGCCGGAACAGCCTTCAAACCGCCCGGATAACCGCTGTGGGAGTAATACACCTTTTGCTCCAGCTTGTTCCCGGTCATTCTAATCTTGTCGGCGTTGACGATCACAACGTGATCGCCGGAATCCAAATAAGGCGTAAAACTCGCCTTGTCCTTGCCGATCAGGAGCCGAGCCGCCTTGGTCGCCAGGCGACCGAGAGCTTTGTCCGTGGCATCCAGAACAAACCATTGCGCGCCCACTTTGAGGGCTTCTGCTTCTTCACCTTTGGCTACGTACGTCCTCATTGCAATCAGTCACACCTTTCCCTGTAAAGACAAAAACCAAGTTTAGAGGGTGACGGGAGCTTTGTCAACGAAAGGGATCGGAGAATCGGAGAGGGCGCACGACCCCAGAATGCTGGGATGGAGTTTGATAAGGTGTGGTGGGGTTTTCTTTCTTTCTCTGACAGCTTATACTGTTGTCAGACAGGAGGCACCCGATGACCATTTCCTTCAAGGCTCTTCTCGAACGACGCGAGCAACTCAAGGCCGATCTGACTCAGATCAGCGATCTCCGGCGCGGCTCTCTCACTGCCCGATTCCGCAAGTGTGGCAAGCCGAACTGTCACTGTGCGCAGAAAGACTCCCCGGGGCATGGCCCCTCCTACTCGCTGACTCATGCCAGCGGTGGAAAGACCATCACCCAAGTCATCCCCCAAGGACCGGCGGTAGATCGTACCCGGGCGCAAATTGCCGAATACCGCCGTTTTCGCAAGCTCGTGCAAGAACTGATCGCCGTGAGCGAACTGCTCTGCAATGCCCAGCTGCAGCAGCCGGATGCACTGGTTGCAGAGGAGAGTAAAAAAAAACCTCTTCGCCGATCTACTGGCCAGCGACGTCGTTCAGGAGATTGAGACGCTTGTTGGTCGTCAGGCGGTGGAAGAACTGGATCTGGAAGCGCTGGAACTCGCCGTGCGACAACAGGCCTTGCAACTGGCCGGAGCCGCGGTCGAGCAACGTCTTCAATGCCGACACTAGCGACGAGCAGTGCTCACGATTCTTGTGCTTGTGGGCAGCCAGCGCGTTTGCCGGGCGCCGGACCAAACAGGTGACAGTGTCCTTGGGCCCCTACGACTGGAGCGCGCCTACTATCACTGCGCCTCCTGCGGCCACGGCTACTGTCCTCGCGATCAGCACCTGGGCATAGAAAATACCTCTCTCTCCCCAGCCCTCACGCGCATGACCGGGACCGTGGGCGCTTTGGTAAGTTTCCAGGAAGGAAGTGAACTGTTGACCGAGCTGGCAGGCGTGGCCGTGGACGCCAAGCAGGTGGAGAGAACCGCAGAAGCTCTGGGAAAAAAGTTCGCCGAAGATGAACGCCACTACACCGAACCTCTGGATGCTCTCGCTTACCGCAGACCCTGTATCTCGGTCATGGATGGAACAGGGATTCCTCTTCGCGCCGAAGAACTCGTCGGCCGCATGGGCAAGCAGCCCGACGGATCAGCTAAAACCGGCGAAGTAAAACTCTGCACGATTTGGAGCGCGGAATCGCTCGATGAAGAAGGCACGCCCATCCGCGATGAAGGATCGGTTACCTACTCAGCCGCTCTAGAAAGTGCGGCGGCGCCGGATACCGCTGCTGAACGTTCCCCGTTCGCCCAGCGCGTCGGGAGAGAAGCTAGCGCCGCCGCTTCTGCCAAGCGCCCCGTCAGGTGGTGCTCGGCGACGGTGCTCCGTGGATCTGGAATATCGCGGAAGATCAGTTTCCTGAGGCCGTGCAGATCGTTGACCGCTATCATGCCAAACAACACTTGAGCGATCTCGGAAAAGCTCTGTACGGCGCTCACGGCACCAAGAGCTTTTCAGTGGGCCGATCACCGCAAGAATGAACTCGACACCGGAAAATTCCCAGGCTCTGCTCGCGGCCATCCGCCGCCAGGTCCCTCGTTCGGAAGATGCCCGCCGTTGCCTGCACTATTTCCAAACCAACCGAGAACGTATGCGCTATCCGGAGTTCCACGCGCAAGGTTTGTGCACTTCCACGGGTGTTGTGGAGGCTGGATGCAAAGTCGCCATCGGTACGCGGCTCAAACGCACCGGAATGCACTGGACCGTTCCCGGCTCCAACGCCATCATCGCTCTTCGTTGCTCAAAACTCAGCGGCCGTTTCCAGGACTTTTGGGAACGCAGGTCACAACCCAAGGCCGCATGACTTCATCACTTTCTTGTCGTGCACCCATCGGAGACCCTCCGCCGCACCGTACCAGTACAAAGATGCAGCCGCAAAACAGTACACCTGTCCTATGGCCGGGCGCGGCCTTCGCCATCAACCTTACTGACAGTCGCAAGACTTCTTGAGGCTCAGCCGTTTCGGCCTTTCCGGAGGAACAGATGTCCGCTCCTATCCTGTTGGCAGATGTCAATGGAATTGTTCTCCACGAAGATGCGGAGCCCTTTCTGCCCGAATGGGTCATAGCGGGCCAACCGGCCTCCCGCAGCAAAACATTGTCGAGGAGCGCGGACTGCACTTCGCATGTGGTGCTCTGGGAATGCAACTCCGGCCGTTTCCGATGGCACTATCATTTCGACGAGAGCATCCTGGTGCTCTCCGGTGAGGCGTTCCTGATTCAACCGGACGGGCGGGAGCGGCGATTCGGTGCAGGTGATTACGGTTTCTTCCCGGCGGGCAGCGAGTGTGAATGGCGGGTCGATGACCACTTCCGGAAAATCGCCGTGCTGCGGGAAACCATGACACGCCCCATCGGTTTCGCCTTGAAGATGTGGAAAAAACTGTCCCGTGCGGTGTTCCCTGCGGCCCCCGCGGAGCTACCGGTTTCGACAGCAGCCGGCAGTGGCTCTCCTCTCCACCCCTTCCAAGGTGAGCAAACAGAAAACAAGGAATTTCCGAAGCCTGAGGCTCGGCTGGGCTCGACTTATCGAGCCGTCCGCTGAAAAGCTCGGCGAACGGGATCTGCCGCGGGAAGGACTGACTCCTTGACGAGTCCTACCTGGCCGTCGGTCCCGGCACGGCAGTCGGGGCCGGAGACGGGACCAAATCCGCCCTCCCTTAGGTAAAAAGAACAGTTCGCGTTTTTGCTCCTCCAGAGCTGCCCGTTCAACGTCGCCTCGATTTGCATTCCCCACGCCCGGGGCGGCGAGCCCAAGCCCCGTCTCGAGATGGTCGTCTCTATTTGCCAGAATGCACGGGTAAACGTCAGGCTGGCATCCACTGGCGGCCCTTTTCGGTCCGGCTGGCCCTTGACCTGCACCTCACCCGGGATCTCCGCAATCGGGAATGCAAAAAGGGCTTTCTTCGACGGCACTGCGGTAGTCCGGATAAAAAGTCCGAGAACCAGCAATCAAAGCTCGGGTGGGATAAGGTCACCGGTCGCCAGTCCGGTGAATCCCCATTGCCCACGCGTCCAGCCCTGGCAGGCCCCGTAGCCCAAACGCCGGTTTGCGTCCCGGGGGGTTCTTGTCGTCAGGTCTGCAATTCCACAGTCGCCCTGCGCCGAGATTTCAAGAAGTGTTCAAAATTGAACAGACAGCTCGAAGTCAAGCTCACAAGCTGATGGGCCGCCCCAAAAGCCCCCCTTCTTGTTAAGCAACAAAGAAGTAGTTCGTTAATGGAGAGAAACGAATGCGCATTTTGCTATACAACCCCGACAACGGGGTGACGAGAAACTTCATGCCCCATCTCTGGATGTTTCTTCTGCAGGCGCTGACTCCGGCCGGGCATGACGTCCTGTTGATCGATGGAAATGCGCGCCCCATGAGCGATGCCGAACTGGTGCGCTTCGTTCAGGAACAAGGCATTGAACTGGTTGGTATTGGCGCGATGACTCGGATGATCGCAAAGGCCTATCGCGTAGCGGATGCGATTCGTGCGATCGGCGTCCCGGTGGTCATGGGTGGGCCGCATGTAACGGAAGAGGCCGACGAGGCGCTCGGTCGAACCGGCGGGGTGCGTCACGCGGATGCGGTGGCGCTCGGGGAAGCCGATGAAACCTGGCCAAGGATCGTGGAGGATGCCGCCCGTGGCTCGCTCAAGGATTTGTACATTCCGGTCGACGCATTTGGCCAAGAGTGCAAACCCAGCTTGAAACAATATCCTACGATTCCATGGGACAGAATTGATCTTGACCAGTTCAATTTGATTCCAAAGATCATCACGCGGACGCTGCGCCGCCTTGCCGGCGGTTGGGGGACTTTCCGGATTATCCCCTTGGAGACGGGCCGCGGGTGCCCGTATGGCTGCGAGTTCTGCACGGTCACAGGTTTCTTCGGCGACTCCATACGGTTTCGTAGCAATGAGAGCGTGGTCAACGAACTGCTGCTGTTAAAAGCCCGGGCGAGGCGAGAAGGTGGTCAGATTGCCGTATTTTTCATCGACGATAACTTTGCGATCAATCTCAAGCGCACAAAATCGCTGCTGCGCGACATCATCGCTGCCAACGCGCAGGTACACTGGGTTGCACAGATAAGCGCGAACCTTTTGCGGGATGAGGAACTGGTCGACCTGATTTCGGCCTCCGGAGGGAAGTGGGTGTTCATCGGCATGGAGTCCATCGATCCTGCCAACCTGGCGGATGTCAACAAGGGGTTCAACAAGCCGGCAGAGTATGCCGCCGTGCTCGAGCGGTTAGCCAGCCGCAATGTGTTCGCAATTACCTCATTTATTTTTGGCATGGATAATGACACCGCCGGAGTTGCCGAGCGCACACTCGAGCAGATTCGCACCTGGCCCCCGGGCCTTCCCATTTTTGGATTGCTAACGCCACTGCCCGCCACGCCTCTTTATAAGAGGCTGGAGGCCGCGGGTCGATTAACGCGCCCGAAACACTGGCAGGAATTCATTCCCTTTGCGATGGCCCATTCACCCCTGAAGATGACCATTGAGGAAGCTCACGCCGAAGTAAAGCATGGGTGGGGCAGTTCCTACAGTCCGGAGGCCATGGCGGAGGCGGTAGCCTCCCTGAAGGACAAGCCTCTTGGCTACCGGATAAATATTTTCATTGCTCGCATGTGCTTTCGGGGAATCTACTTTCCGCAGATGGGCGGGCTAGCATTGCCAAAACTGATCTATCAAAATCGCGGCACGATATTGGAACTGGTGCGCGAAGCTTTCCGCACGTATCGAAGCGCTCCTGCCCCTCTCGCTTGAACCCGCCGAGAGGCGCGCAGCCCGAACAACGGGCGGCGAAATCTCCATTGCCACGTTCGCGTCCCTTTCATTAAGATAGCTGCCACGTAAGGCAGGCGGAGGGTGTCATCGCCGAAACCATTCGCGAGAACCGCCTGCAACAAGGAGCCCCCATGTCGCTCACCCGGTTCATCCGCTTAACCCTGCCGCTGCTGGCGGGGGTCATTTTTTGTGCGCCAGCGCCCGCACAGGATGCGGCGCCACCTGCGGCCGCTGCGGCCGCGACTGGCCCGAAGAAGCTGGTCACCGTAATGAACTTCGATTACGGAACAGTCCGGACCTACGTTCAGCAGATTTTTGGCTCCGACCAGGACATTGGCAAGGGCATCTCCGACATGCTGGTAGACAAACTGCTGAAGGACGGCAAGTACCGTCTGGTCGAGCGGTCGGCGCTCGATAAAATCATTGCCGAGCAGAATTTTTCCAACAGCGATCGGGCCGATTCCAACACGGCAGCAAAGATCGGCAAGGTGCTTGGGGTGGACGCCATCATTATCGGCTCCATCACGCAATTCGGCCGGGATGATCAGCACACTAACGTCGGCGGCGGAGGCTATGGGTTGGGGCGTTTTGGGATAGGTGGTGTAGGAACGAGCAAGGCAAAAGCGGTGGTAGGGATTACGGCGCGCGTGATTAATGTGTCTACCGGTGAAATCCTGGCTTCGGTCAATGGCACGGGCGAATCGACGCGCTCGAGCACCGCGCTGCTGGGTGGCGGCGGGGGATGGACGGGAGGAGGCGGCGGCAGCCTGGATATGGGCAGCAGCAATTTCGCCAACACCATTCTGGGAGAGGCGACTCATAAAGCGGTAGACGACACGGGTGCGAAGCTGGATGAAGAGGCTGACAAGATCCCGACGCACACGCTTACCATCGCCGGGCTGGTCGCTGACGCCACGGGAAACACCCTGATCATCAACGTGGGCAAGAAGGCAGGAGTAAAGGTGGGCGACAAGTTGACGGTATCTCGCCAGGTGCGTGTGGTGAAGGATCCCGCCACCGGCAAAGTCATCAAGTCCGTGGAGGACAAGGTCGGCGATGCCACAGTAACCGAGGTTGATGACGATTCCGCAACGGCAACATTCGCCGGAGCGGGCCCTGCCAAGGTGGGGGACACCGTCAAGAACTGAAGCACTTACTTCGGGCGTTTAGCAACCAGCCCGTGGGCTCGGGCCCCACGGGCTGGTTCTGTTTCCAGTCGCCTATTTTGATGTATTCTCCCAACACGCGGTGCCCGCCGCTGGAGGTCTGCATGACTGCTGAATTCAACATCGGTCAACACATTGGCGACTATGAAACTCTGTCCATCCTCGGAATGGGAGGCATGGGCAAGGTTTATAAGGTGCGCAACGTAATTTCTGACCGTGTGGAAGCCATGAAAATCCTGCTTCCGGACCTGAACAGCAATCAAGCGCTAGCCGACCGTTTCCTGCGGGAGATCCGTCTTCTTGCGGCACTGAATCATCCGAACATCGCGGCGTTACGCACGGCGTTGACCTATGAAAACCAGCTGGTGATGATTATGGAATTTGTGGACGGCGAAACGCTCGCCAATCGCGTGGCGCGGGCCCCGCTTTCTACCGCAGATGCCGTGAGCTACTCCGAACAAGTCCTCTCTGCGCTGAGTTACGCGCACAAGCAGAACGTCATTCACCGCGACATCAAGCCGGCGAACATGATGCTGACTCCGCAAGGCGTGGTGAAGCTGATGGACTTTGGCATTGCCCGCTCCGCTACCGACGGCTCGCTTACCACCACAGGTACAACGCTCGGTTCGCTGAACTACATGCCGCCGGAACAGGTGCGCGGGGAAGCCGCCGATGCGCGATCTGACATTTATTCGTTCGGAGTATCGCTGTATGAAATGCTAACGGGCAAGCTGCCGTTCAAGGGCGATTCGCAGTATTCCCTGATGACGGCACATCTGAACGAGACGCCGCCCACACCGATTACGCTTCGCGCCGACTTGCCGGCCGGTTTGAGTGAAATCATCATGATGGCGATTGCTAAGGACCCCGCAAACCGCTTCCAATCCGCGGATGCTTTCAGGGCGGCATTGAACAGCGTGGAAGTGAGTCCGTTGCCGGCATCGAGCACTACAGTGACACCAACCTCGAGAAGTTCCGGGGCAACGACGCTGATCGATACGCCGTATCCGGCGCGAACTCCTACAACTCCTGCGCCTCCGCGCCCGCCGACGCCCGCGCCTGCCACGCTGCGACCGACATCACCGCCGCAGCCTCCCCCGGCCGCGCAGCCTGTATCGGTGGCGCGGCCTAGCTCCAGTCGCGGAATGTGGCTGGCGATCGGTGCGGTACTGGGAATCGCAGTTCTGATTGCTGCGGGCATGTATATCCCAAGACACCTCGGAACGCACGCCGACCCGAGCAAAGAGAAGTCTGCGGCGAATGGGAACGGTGCGAACGCCTCCAATCCAGGCGACGCATCTGGAACTTCGTCAAAGCCGGTGGTCTCGCTGCAAAATGACCAGGGCAGCATCAAGGTGGACGCGAACGGAAATGTATCCATGGAAAGCCCGAAGGGCAGTGTGCAGGTGGACGCACAGAGCGGCGCGGTAAGCATCTCCAGTAGGCCTCCCATACCGCTCAAGAACAATTCGAACGGAAATCCCACGCCGTCTCGAGGTGACTCGCTACAAACACCCGCCCCTCCTCCCGGACCTACGCCGGAGGAGATTGCCAAAATAGAGGATGAGGCGGACAAGCTGAACGTGCGCGCGGCAACGGCGACACAGAGTGTCGAGACCCTGCGCAAACAGCAAATGGCCACCGGCTACAATCTGCGCGCGGACATCGCGTCCGCAGAGGAGCGCATGCAGCTTTATATGGCCAAGGGCAATAGTGCACTGAAGGCCCAGGACCTACAAAATGCTCAGAAGTATTTTGACTTGGCGGACACGGAGCTTGGCAAGCTCGAGAAGTTCTTGGGGCACTGAGCCGTAATCGATCGAACATAACCGGGAAAAAGGGCGGGCAGCCAGGATCTTCATCGTCCCCATGAATTGACCGGCTGCCCGCCTCGCTCGCTCTATTTTCCCTTTTATTCCAGCACGTGGATGTTTTTGTGGGCGCAAATTTCTTTCAAGATTTTTGGCCAAACGCTGACGGTAACTTCGCCCAGGTGGGCTTTGCGCAGGATCAACATGAGTGTGCGCGACTGCCCGATGCCGCCACCGATACTCAGGGGAATTTCATTCTTCAGGATGGCCTGGTGGTAGGGGAATTTCAGGAAGTCTTTCTGACCGGACATTTCGAGCTGGTTCTGCAAGGTTTCCGGGTTGACCCGGATGCCCATGGAACTCAGTTCATGGCGACGCTGGGTGACATGGTTCCAAACCAGGATGTCGCCGTTCAGTCCGTGATACTGCTTCCCTTCCACCTTTTTGGTCGGGGTGACCCAGTCGTCGTAATCGGCGGCGCGCATTTCGTGCGGGTAGCCGTCTTCGAGCGGGTAGCCGATCCCGACGATGAACAGCGCCGGGCATTGTTTCAGGATGGCCGTCTCCCGCTGCTTGCGCGGCAGGTTCGGATACATATGAAGCAATTCCTCGGCATGAAGGAAAGCCAGCTTCTCCGGCAGATTGGGATGTTTCTTGGAGCGCAGTTCGGGGAACAGTTCAATGGCATAGCGTTCGGCGTCGGTGAGAACTTTCCAGATCTTATTAACAATTTCTTTTAGGAATTCCAGGTTGCGCTGTTGCGGGGAAATGACTCGCTCCCAATCCCATTGATCGACATAGACGCTGTGATCGTGATCGAGGAAATAGTCCTTGCGGATGGCGCGCATGTCGGTGCACAGACCTTCCCCAACTCTCATCCCGAATTGGCGCAAAGCGGTCCTCTTCCATTTCGTGGCGGCCTGGACGATCTGGGCATCGACGGGATGCTTCTCCCGGTCATTCGAAATGTGGAACTGGATGGGCGTGCGGGACCCATCGCGATCGAGCATGTCGTTGACACCGCTTTCAATGTCGACGATCAGGGGCACCGTGACCATGATGAGGTTCAATTCTTTGCATAGGTTGTCTTCAATGAAGCGCTTGACGGCAAAAATGGCTTTCTGAGTTTCTCTGCGGGTGAGCGAGCTGCTGTAATCATTCGGAAGAATAGTTGCTAATTCTTCATAGTTGCCGATGCCGGGACCGGCAAGATCGGCCACTTTCGGATTTGCCATGGGGGGACCTCCGCTGGGGCGAGAGTCTGCCTGGGGGAAGGGAGAAGCCAGTGCGTGAAGCACTTACCCCTGTGACCGGCGGGCGGAGAAGGAGTGACTGGTGGCGTTTGCCGCGGGACAAGCGAGGTGTCGAGGGCCCCGGGGAGTCCTGGTCGGATAGGCTTAGGCGAACTCAGTTCGCCCCAGTACCGCCTCATCCGACCTCCCAGGGCACCGACCGGCGGCGGCAGTTGAACTTCCCTTCGCGCGCTGATCGGCCGCACGAAAGCCAGTTCAGGATGACCGGCCACCCATCAATGTGGCGGGTAATCGAATCGGCAGGCGGAGCGAATCTGCCGACGATCCCCTTCTCGCTCTCCTGAAGCCAGGGCGGGCGCGGAACCGTTCGGCAGGGAAACGGACAACAAGGAAATTTTCGTTAACGGCTCATCCGTACAGATCACCTAGAACCCACAGGAGATTGAGACGCTTCGGGCATTGGAGCAACTTCCGCTGACCATCCGCGATCGACCAAACGCCACCCGAAGAGCTGTCCCGCAAACCAAGGGTGGGACGCGGGGCCGTGTGGTACCATGCCCTGCGCTCCAGTGTCCGCCCGCAAAGAGCAACCGGAAATTTCTGCACTGTTGATTACGATCTTCACGGACCGCGGGGCTGTTTGACCAAGGCTGAAAACTCTTATGGAACCGACTGCTGTCTTCAAAGGGATCGAGGTAATTGCGCTGGGGATGGAGGTTGTGGGCGTTGCTGTGATTGGGTTGGCTTTTCTCTACGGCACGCTTCGCGCGCTTGTTCATTTTCGGCAGACCAAGCCGGACGCCTTCGAGAGCCTGAAGATCTACCTCGGCAGAGCGTTGCAGTTGGGGCTGGAATTTCTGGTAGCGGCGGACATCATCCGCACGGTCGCCGTGACGCCGACGCGGGAAGCCATCTTGTCGCTGGGTTTGTTGATCATTGTGCGAACCGTCCTCAGCTGGTCGATTACGGTGGAAATCGAAGGCTGCTGGCCGTGGCAAATTGCTAAGTACAAAAAGGGCTGATGCCAATTAGCCCAGCGTGAAGTAGCGAACCCCGTTGCGAACGCCAGGCGCGTAACCAGGACGTGGGGCACCTTCCATTCGGAAAAGTCTGGGATGCCCCGTCGAAACATTGCACCGTACTGCTACAAATTGCTGGAGACGCGCGTAAGTGTGCCGGCCGTTTGAGAGTTGAGGAGATAAAGATCCCGGGTCGGCGGCCCCTGGGTGGAAATGGCGTTGGT
This sequence comes from Candidatus Acidiferrales bacterium, assembly GCA_963842585.1. Taxonomy (GTDB): domain Bacteria; phylum Acidobacteriota; class Terriglobia; order Acidiferrales; family UBA7541; genus Acidiferrum. The sequence continues at coordinate 305,301 of CAWJHG010000001.1, read as the reverse complement.
AGCCTCGATGAAGCCATTGTGTTGAGAGTTTCGAAAGGTGTCGGTGGCAAAGGTGGCGGTGGAAGTCGGGAAAGTACCGAGAGTGGCGATGGTCTGATTCGAGGTGGTGTCAATGGAGGTAAGCGTGCCGCCGCTAATGGCGTCCTCGACGTACTGCTCGCCCGTGGTGGTGTTGGTGACGGTAACCGTCGTGAGCCCCTGAACCTGAAAGACGGTGATCAGCGGAGTTTGCGTGGTGACCGTGTCCGTGGGCCAGGGAGCATCCTCTACCGCGCTGAGGAAAGTGGAATTGGAGAGCGGTTGCTGAACGACGGTGCCGTTCAGATTCACGATGCCGGTCAGCGTGCCGTTACGGGTGTAGATCTTGGTGGCGGAGTCATAGGTAGCGGTCCAGGTGGTGTAGTAGACCGTCGTGGCAGTGGCGAGGAACGTGCCGCCGGTGTTGGTACCGGAGGCAAGAGTGGTGACATTGCCCCCGGTTTCGGGAATTGTCCGCACGGAATAGCCGTCGTTTTCAACGCCCCAGATCAGATTGGTCGCATTCACCGGGAAAGAGAGCGTGACGACCCGTCCCGTTTCGTTGTCCACGACCGTGGGTGCGGCGGAGCCGTTGGCAGGCATGGAGTAGATGGTGGCCGAAGCCGCGACGTTTTCTGTGCCAGGGGTGTTGATCGCAAAATAAAGGGTGGAGGGCGAAGCGGCGAAGCTAGCCTCGGCGTTGGTGGGTAGCCAATTGGGAATGGTGAACAAGGGAGCAGAGACGGACGGTGTGGCATAGTTCACGTAAACGACGTTCCCATCCACCACAAAGAGCTGGCCCGTAGGATAGCCCTGCACGGTGCCGACGGGAACAGCGACGGCGACACCAATGGCAGCGGGAAATGTACCCAGGGTGACGGGATTAGCGAAATTGCTGTCGACCAGAATTAGGGTTGCGCCGCTCTTGACGACGAAACCGGTAAGACCACCAGTGGCATTGTGCACGGCAACGACAGGCATGCCGGAAACAGCAATGGGAGCGGCGGTCGAAGACATTCCGGTTTTCACCATGTGAAAGGTGTCATCGGAGGTGTTGCAAACGCCGTCCGGCCCCGGGAGGCGGTAGACATAGGACGAGTTGGTGGGAGTCTGGAGATCGGAAGAGAAAAAGATACCGGCATAGTCATAATTGGCACCGCTGACGGCCGTACCGGTAAAGCTGCAGGTGTCGTCCACCGTCGCGCCAGATTCGTTCGAGATGGCTTGAGGAGACGGCGTGGCGGTGGAGGTGAGGTCCAGGGCATAGACGTGTCCGTCGGAACCTTTGTAAATTTCGATTCCTGCGGGCTGGGAAAGACTTGTGCCGGAGAGATAGTCAATGGTGCCATGAAGACTTTGGCGTTTCCCGGCGTAGCTGCCCATGGTGGCGAAACCGTTGTTCCCAGAGCTTGGATCGGCGTAGGCCACAAAGGTACCGGTGGTGCCGACATAGCTGGTGAGGGTGGGCGGAGGAGTGCCGCCCCCGGATCCGGATGAACTGCCACAACCGGAGAAGGAAACGGAAAGCGCGAGACCGAGAACCACATAAGAAAATCCCTGCCGCATTTGGACCCTCCTGAAGGTCAGAAACTGTGTACGAAACAGAAACCGGAAATACACCCCAATCGGAACTTCGAATTCGGAGAGCGAGCGAGTTGGTGTCAACGAGGCCGGGCAGCCGAAAGAAGCCACGTTGAGCCGGTCGAAAACGGAAAATGAAGAAAGTGGATCCGGCAAATGAAGACTGCCCCTCTGCCCCAGTCCGCGGTGCGAAATTCGCCGGGTACCGCTCCACCTGCCCCAAAAACCAGAAAATCCGTTTGCTGCACGAAAAGGAACCCCGGTGATAGGAAAAAGTTGCGGGCGCAAGCGCAGGGCCAAATTGGCAGGTCACAAGTCCAAAGGGGCAGGTGCGGCGAGTACCGAGTCGCAGGCCAAAGTGGTAGGTTGGCGTTGTTCGCCTGTACGCGAAGGGGTGATTTATATCACGGCATTGTCTGGGCCGATGAGTATTTAATCAATCTGCATTGCGCTCAGCCCCACCCGTCGGCTACATGGCGGCACCACCTCATGCCATTTCATTTCACAGATCGAAATAGGAGGAAAAACTCATGGGTACCATTACGCATACTCCTCCGGCCCTCAAAGAGACCGGGGAATACGTCAAGGATGTAATCAATCTAGCTCGCGCGAAGAACCCCGCAGAACCAGAATTTCTTCAGGCCGTCCAAGAAGTCCTCGAAACACTGGGTCCCGCAATCAGCAAGCACCCCGAGTATCAAAAGGCCCGAATCCTCGAGAGAATGATCGAGCCGGAACGGGTGTTGATGTTCCGCGTGCCGTGGATCGATGACGCCGGGCAGGTGCAGGTGAACCGCGGATTCCGGATTGAGATGAACAGCGCCATCGGCCCCTATAAGGGTGGGCTGCGCTTCCATCCCTCGGTGAACCTGGGAATCCTGAAGTTCCTGGCGTTCGAACAGGTACTGAAGAATTCGCTGACAACCCTCCCCATGGGCGGCGGCAAGGGCGGCTCTGATTTCGATCCTAAGGGCAAGAGCGACAACGAAGTTATGCGGTTCTGCCAGAGCTTCATGAGTGAACTGTTCCGCCACATCGGTGCGGAGACAGACGTGCCGGCAGGCGACATCGGCGTGGGCGGCCGGGAGATCGGCTTCCTGTTTGGACAGTACAAGCGGCTGGCGAACTGCTTTACTGGCGTGTTGACGGGTAAGGGCCTGAACTGGGGCGGCTCGCTGATTCGTCCGGAAGCAACCGGCTACGGCTGTGTGTACTTTGCGCAGGAGATGCTGAAGACGAGAAAAGATACCTTCGACGGCAAACTGTGCCTGGTCTCCGGGAGCGGCAACGTGTCGCAATACACGATTGAGAAGCTCCTGGACTTTGGCGCAAAGGTAATCGCTATTTCCGATTCCAACGGCGTGATTCACGATCCGGAAGGAATCAACCGCGAAAAGCTGGCGTGGGTGCTCGAACTGAAGAATGTGAAGCGCGGCCGGATTAAGGAATACGCCGACAAGTTCAAGACCGCGAAGTACACTCCAATCGACCCGAGGCTGGACTACAACCCCCTCTGGGCGATCAAGGCCGATTGCGCATTCCCGAGCGCGACGCAAAATGAAATCAATGCGAAGGACGCCGCGACACTGGTCATGAATGGATGCAAACTGGTGGCGGAAGGCGCGAACATGCCGAGCACGCTCGACGCGACCAAGCTGTTTCTGGAAGCCAAGATCCTCTATGGCCCCGCGAAGGCAGCAAATGCCGGCGGCGTAGCCACCAGCGGATTGGAGATGAGCCAGAACGGCATGCGGTTGGCATGGACAAGAGAAGAGGTGGACGATCGGTTGCACAAGATCATGATCGCGATCCACAAGAACTCGTTCGAGACAGCCGAGAAGTATGGTCACCCCGGAAATCTGGTGTACGGTGCGAATATCGCCGGGTTCGTGAAGGTTGCCGACTCCATGCTTGACCAAGGCCTCGTCTAAGTCAGAGCGAAGGAAGTACACTTCTGGCGGGGTGGTCGAAAGCCACCCCGCCATTTTACTGTTCAGCGGAGTTTTCGATGAAGCAGCGGACGGTTCCGATTCCCTTCCCCGATATGGAGATGCAGTTCGAAGGATTTGACAACCTGATGCCCTTCCGCGTGCAGGACATTCTGCTCGTGTCCAGTTTGTACGATTCTTTCATCCTGCGGGAAGACGGGCGGCTGAATGAACTACTGATCAGTGAATCGCAGGATCTTCACTTACAACAGATTCCACGGATAACGCATGTGTCTGGTTGCCGCGAGGCACTCGAACTAGCCAAGTCCGAGCCGCGCTTCAACTTAATCCTAACTAATCTGGCAGTTGGCGATATGAACGCCGCACAGATGGCGCGGGAGATCAAGGAAGCCGGGCTGCAGGTGCCGGTCGTGGTGCTGGCGTATGACTACCGGGAGATCAAGAAATTCATCGCGCGGAATCCGGTGACGGATATTGAGCGGATCTTCCTGTGGCAAGGGACGCCACGCGTGCTCATCGCAATTGTGAAATACATTGAGGACAAGCGGAATGTGGAGCACGACACATCGATCATGGGCGTGCCCGTGGTGCTGGTGGTAGAGGACAACATCCGCTATTACTCATCCTTTTTGCCTTTAATGTACACGGAGATGATTTCGCAGACTCGGCGAGTGATTCAGGAAGGTGTGAACCTTGCGCACAAGTTGATGCGCATGAGGGCACGGCCGAAGATCCTGTTGACTTCGAACTTCGAGGAGGCTTATGCGCTGGCGGTCCACTACCAGCGACATCTCCTCGGAATCGTAAGCGACGTGGAGTTCCCGCATGCAGGAGTTCTGAGCGCAGAGGCAGGATTTGAGTTTGCGCGGGGAGTTCGTCGACTGGTTCCGGACGTTCCAATCGTGTTGCAAACCAGCCGGACAGCATTTCGGCAACAAGCGTATGCAGAGGGATATTCGTTCCTGCGTAAAGGCTCGCCGACCTTCTTGCGCGACTTGAGGAAAGTGCTTACGCAACAGTTCGCTTTTGGCGACTTTGTGTTCCGCATGCCGGACCAGACCGAAGTGGCGCGCGCGACGGATCTGAACTCACTCGAAGAACGGCTGCATACTGTGCCAGCCGAAAGCATCGCATACCACGCCGAGCGAAATCATTTTTCACACTGGCTAACTGCGCGGACGGAATCCGCACTTGCGCAGAAGTTCCGACCTCGCAAGGTTTCCGATTTCCCGACGATTGAAGATCTGCGACGGAACCTCATCGATTCAATCGCGGAGTACCGGCGGGAGCAGAGCGACATACTGATCGGAGACTTCAAACCCGCGGCATTCCAGAGCGGCGGCTCGTATTTCCTGCGTATGGGTTCGGGCTCACTGGGCGGGAAAGCGCGCGGTTTGGCGTTTATCCGGCACCTGCTGCACAAGCGAAGGTATGCGCGGCGGTTTCCGAGCGTTGGCGTGACGGTACCGCCTGCGGCGGTGGTGGCGACGGATGCGTTCGACCGATTTCTTGCCGAGAATAATCTTCTGGACTTCGCGATTCACGCTACCGATGACAGCGAAATTCAACAGCGCTTCCTCGAAGCCGCGCTCCCCTCTTCCCTGGTGGAGGATTTGCGCGCCTACCTGGCAGAAGCACGCTACCCGCTGGCGGTGCGATCCTCAAGCTTGCTGGAGGATTCGCAGTATCAGCCTTTCACGGGCGTTTACGAAACTTTCATGCTGGGGAACCAGCACGAAAACGATAGTTACCGGCTGAACCAGTTGAGCGAAGCGATCAAGCTGGTGTACGCGTCCACCTTCAGCCGGCATGCAAAAGCTTACGTGCGGGCGACACCGTTTCGGCTGGAAGAAGAAAAAATGGCGGTGATCGTGCAGCAGGTGGTGGGATCGTTTTTTGGGGCTCGATTTTATCCGGATTTCTCCGGCGTGGCACGCTCGCGGAACTTCTATCCCGTTCCACCTATGGCCTTTGAGGACGGGATTGCGGCAGTGGCACTGGGGCTTGGGCGGACGGTGGTAGACGGGGGGAAGTGTCTGACCTTCTGTCCGCGCTACCCGGCGCACCTGGTGCAGTTTTCTTCTGTGGAAGACTTTCTATCGGAATCCCAGACCGATTTCTGGGCTTTATCCATGAATCCTGCGTCCGAGGAGACTTCGCCTCCCGGTTTGCGGGAGGTGCGGTTCAGTCTCGACATTGCCGAGGCCGATGGGACCCTGGCTGCGCTCGGATCGACCTATTCGGCGGACAACGATCGGATCACCGACGGATTGGGTCGGCCGGGAACGCGCGTGGTTTCCTTTGCACCGTTGCTGAATTACGGCCTGTTTCCGCTGGCGGATCTGCTGAACGAGCTGGTGAGAGATGGGGAAGAAGCATTTGGCCAGCCGGTGGAGATTGAATTTGCGGTGCGATTGCCGCGGCAGGCAGGCGAGCGCGCGCAGTTTGGATTTCTGCAAATCCGGCCCCTGGTGCTCTCGCGGGAAGCCGAGGAATTGCAGTTGGGGAATGTGGAGCGCTCCAGGCTGATCGCGCAGAGCAGCAAGGTACTAGGAAACGGGCGCGTTGGGAATCTGCAGGACATAGTGGTTGTGGATGGTCAGAGGTTTGAACGTGGGCAGAGCCAACAAGTGGCGGGGCACGTCTCCTATTTCAACGCGAAACTTGCAGGCGAGAACAGGCCATACCTTCTCGTCGGGGTAGGCCGCTGGGGTTCGAACGACCCATGGCTGGGGATCCCCGTAGAATGGGATGAGATTTCGGGAGCGCGGGTGATTGTGGAGGCTGGATTTCGGGACTTTCGCGTCACCCCGTCGCAGGGCAGTCATTTCTTCCAGAATCTCTCGGCATTTCAGGTGGGATACTTTACGGTGAACCCGGACTTGGGCGAGGGAATGGTGGACTGGGAATGGCTGGCGGCTCAGCCCGCGGTAGAGGAACGGGGATGTGTGCGGCATTTGCGATTCGCAGCGCCGGTGACTGTGCTGATGAACGGGCGTTCGAGCGCGGGGATTATTGTGAAGCCGTCAGAGACAACCTAGTTGCCAGGATTGACAGCCGAGCGGATTCCGTATGTAATCCAGCCGCGGTATCTTTCCATCCGGTTTCTCGAATCACACTTCTGTTTGCGCTGCCATCTTCACGGGACGGGCAGCGTCACGCCCCGGAGTCACAGCTGGGGAGTCGAACTCGGGCGCAATCGTGGACCGGGCAAGAATGCGTAGGGAGCAGTCAGAAATCCTGCCACTCGAGAGGAGCCATAATCCGTGAAACATTTGTCTGTTTTCTTCTTGCTCGTGGCCTCGATAGCTGCGCCGGCGCAGACCCGCAAGGTGATTCTGGATCAGGATGCGCGGGGACCGGCGACGACGGACCAGCAATCGATGTTGATGGTGCTGCAATCGCCGGAGATCGAGACCTTGGGCATCACGGTCGTGAGCGGCGATCAATGGCGCGACGAAGAGATCGCGCATACCTTGCGCATGCTGGAACTGACTGGACATCCGAACATCAAGGTGTATCCTGGCGCAATTTTCCCGCTGATGAACAACAAGGAAGAGATCCAGCGGTGGGAGAAGCTTTACGGCGTGGTGAGTTACCAGGGAGCGTGGAACGAGCACAAGATTCGCTCCTCGACCGGAGCGACGCACTCGGGAACATGGAACTCCGGCATTTACCATGGCCCCTACGAGGTCCCAAACCCGCTGCCGGAGGGGAATCCCTCGCTGAAGCCGGAGACCGAGGATGCGGCGCATTTCATGATCCGCATGGTCCACCAGTATCCGCATGAAGTGACGATTTATGCGGGCGGCCCGCTGACAAACCTGGCGCAGGCCATCAGCCTGGACCCCAAGTTCCCAGAGTTGGCGCAGGAGTTGGTGGTGATGGGCGGAAGCATTGCGCCGGTGGAACCTATGAGCTGGGCGCAGGCAAATCGCCGCGAGTTTAACTTTTGGTGGGATCCGGAAGCAGTGCACATCGTATTGCGTGCCCACTGGGCAAAGGTAACCGTGACCACCGTGGACATTTCTGTGAAGACGCGATTGACTCAAGCGATGATCGATGAGATCGCGCATGTCGGCACTCCTGCAGCAAAATATATCGCGAAATGGGCGGATGAAGAATATCTATGGGACGAGCTAGCGGCCGCGGCGTGGCTCGATCCCGGCATCATCACCAAGGAAGAGACCTTGTACATGGACATCGACATTTCACACACCGCCGGGTACGGCAATACGCTTGTGTGGGTGCCTGGAAATCAACCCGGGCTAGGGGAGCAGCTGGTGCACGTACAGACGGAGTTGGACCTGGCAAAGTTCAACAAAATGGTGATCAATCTGCTTTCGCGCGGACCCAGGTAGAGCGGCAGAAATCCTCAAGAATCGGAAAATGGCGCAGGCCAGTGCGTGGAAGGGCGCTGCGGGAACCGAAGCGGGCCAAAACCGTGCAGGATGGCGTACGGTAAACCGTTTCCTTTCAGGAGTGATGCAGCCCCTGCACCCCTGTGAAGATTTGGAAGCGCTCCTGCAGCTATTGATCCGGGGTAGTCCGGCCGGGGGAATCGCCGGACAGAGGAGGAACTATGGTGCTGACCAACCTCATTCTTGCTGCGATTATGGTGGTGCTGATCGGCGGAAGCGTTTTCGGCATGGTCCTGGCCGTTCGCACCTACCTTCGCTACCGCGGGCAGCGACTGGTGACTTGTCCAGAAACAGACCGGCCGGCAGCGGTGCAGGTCGATGCCACCAAAGCGATGACTGCGACTCTGCTTGGGAAGCAGGAAGTCCGCCTGGACCAATGTTCGCGCTGGCCGGAAAAAAGGAACTGCGGCCAGGAATGCCTCAGCCAGGTGAACGCCGATCCACAGCAGTGTCTGGTGTGGAACATCGTGGCGGACTGGTACAAGGGTAAATCCTGCGCATACTGCCAGAAGCCATTCGGCGAAATCCACTGGCATGACCGCCATCCTGGCGTGCTTACCCCCGAGCACATCGTCAAACAGTGGAATGAAATTCCAGCGGAACAATTGCCCCAGACATTCAAGACGCACATGCCGGTCTGCTGGAACTGCTACGTGGCAGAAACCTTCCGGCGGCAGAATCCGGATATTGTGCTAGACCGCAAGTGGGATCGTGGAACGGGCGGTGAGTACGTTCCTAAGGGCGAAGAGGAACCTGCAACGCGGAAGCGCGCTGCCAGGATGTAAGCCCACCGATCTTCAAAAGCCCCACCAGGCGCACAAACTGATCAAGGCCCCCCAGGCTCGAGGGCCGGTCCCTACCCCGCCTGTGCTTCCGCCTGATCCGAACTCCATAGCGATCGATGGTAGAGTCTATTCCTTAACGGGGATGACCCATGACGAAAGCAGCAAAACTCGATTCTCATCAGAAGGCGCTGTCGTTGAATCTGGATTCCACGATTTTTGGGTCGTTCGCCGAAATCGGGGCGGGGCAGGAAGTCGCGCGATGGTTCTTGCGTGTGGGCGGCGCGTCGGGAACGGTTGCCAAGACAATTTCGGCGTACGACAAAGAGGTCAGCGACGACTTGTACGGCGCGGGGACGCGTTATGTTTCCAGGGAACGGCTGCGGGCCATGCTGGAGAGCGAGTGGCAGCAGTTGCTCGGGCAGTTGCAGGCGAGTCGCGGCCCGACGACAAGGTTCTTCGCCTTCGTGGATACGGTTTCCGCGAGGAACTATGCCGGCACCAACGACAGTCACGGATGGGTGGGGTTGCGCTTCCAGTTGCAACCGGAGGAACCCGCAAGCGAGGTGGTCTTGCATGTAAACCTCAGGGATCAGAGCAATGTACGGCAGCAGGAAGCGGTGGGGTTTCTCGGGGTAAGCCTGGTGCACGCTATCCACCATGCCATGGGAAGCCCCGCGGAGTTTCTTGCGAGTTTGTTTGAAGATTTGAGCCTGGAGCGGATAGAGATCGATTGCGTGGAGCTGGCTGGCCAGGCATTCGACAGCTGGAACCAGCCGGAGTTGCACGCGCATCTGGTCGCCGGAGGGTATGCCGAGGCGGTGGTGTTCCCCGGGGAAGGTGGGTTAGCGCCGCCGGGCGAACTTCTCTATAAGCGAGCAGTGGTGCTGGCCCCAGGCAGGTTCGACAGCGTTGAACAACTGCACGCGGATTTGATCCGGGACACGCTGGCAGAACTCCCGAAGGAGGAGTTGAGGGAGAGCAAAGGCGGGCTAGGACTGTTTTGCCTGGCCGCGTCACCTGATGCGAACAACGAACCGCTGGCCACGCCAGAAATCGTCAAACTGGTCGATGCCTTGCGAAAAATGGGTTATGGAGTGCTGTTGTTCCGAGCGCCGGAACTGTATCGGATGAGCGCGTATGTGAATCGCTACACCAAGGCGCAAATCCATTTTGCAATTGGACTGTCGGTCCTGGTCAAGGTTCTGGAAGACAGTTATACGCACTTGGCAGGGAGTCTGCTAGAAGGCGTTGCTCGGCTATTTGTGCAAAATGTACGGTTGAGCGTGCATCCGATGGCGGTCGAAGAAGTGCAAAAGAGGCTGAAGGCGTCCAGTCTGAAGGGATGGACCTGGCAGCAGAAAAATGGGCTGGTGCATGCCGACCAACTGCACCCGGAGCAACCCTTGGATTTTCTGTACCAGTATTTGCTCGGCAAGGGCTACATTCTGGCGGCCAAATCCACTGCCGGCTGAATTTGCGGCAGCGGCAAGCCCGCAGACCCTAAGGCGCTGCCGATCAGTGGCAGAATTCGCACGCGCGGCCGACGGTGCCGAGCCCAAGCAGTTCCACTTCAGGCGAAATGAAGCCCGGTTTGGACGGTTCGTCGTTCATAAGCGCCGTGCTGAGATATTTCTTGTTGTCGTCACAGAACACGGTTACCACCACAGCATTTGGTCCGATTTTTTCCTGGGCTTCAAGGGCCGCGAGGAAATTGCAGCCCGACGAGATCCCCACGGCCAGGCCGAGTTGGGTGGCGAGCTTTTGGGACATCTGGATGGCGTCGCCATCGGAAATGGCGATGACCTGGTTCAGATCTTTGAGGTGGATGATTTCCGGGATGAACTCATCGGAGATGCCCTGAATGCGGTGACTGCCGACTTTGCAACCGGTGCTGAGGGTGGGGGACTCGGCAGGCTCGACAGGGTGAATGCGGATAGAGGAGTCCTGCTTGCGCAGGAAGTTGCCGACGCCCATGACCGTGCCACCCGTGCCAACACCAGCCGCGAACGCCTGCGGGCGCTTTCCGACCGAGAGCAATTGCGACCAGATTTCCGGACCGGTGGTCTCCTGGTGCGCTTCGACGTTGGCAGGATTGGAGAACTGGCGCGGAAGAAATACGTCCTTGCGCGATAGAGCGAACTCTTCGCACATGCGAATGCTGCCAAGGAAGCCGCCGTCGCCCTTGCTGACAGACACGACATCGGCGCCATAGCTTCGAATCAGGTGGGCGCGCTCCGGGCTCATCCAGTCCGGCATGAAAATCTTGACCGGATGACCCAGCATGCGACCGATCGCGGCGAAGGAGATGCCGGTATTCCCACTGGTGGCTTCAGCAATGGTGTCGCCGGGAGCAATCTTGCCGTCGGCGTAAGCCTTCTGGAGAATGCGCACCGCCATGCGGTCCTTAATGCTCCCGGTGAGGTTGAGGTACTCGGACTTGGCGAACAGGATGCGATGGGAGCCGTGATACTTGAAATGAATGGAGACCAGGGGGGTGTTACCGACGAGCCGGCTGAGGGCCTTGAATTTTGAGGTGGGTAGATCGAGTGTTGTGGTCATAACGATCTATTTGTTGCATGTTTGGATCAATTCGGCAAGGGCTGGGCGCACGCGCCGGGCGTGAACCGGAAGGACTGCCGCAGCCGATTGAAAGCAAATGAGATAGGTAAAGATCAGGGTTTCGTTTGGGACGATTCGTCGTGGGCTGAAACAGCCAGAATATACCAGGCTCCGTGCGGCAACCATTGCTCCTGCCAACGCCAATCGTTGTCCGCGCCAGTAAGCTTGTAGGTCAGGTTGTAGTCGATGTCTTCTTCATTCGTGAAGCCGGCGGTGATGCCGTTTGAGATACCGCCCGGTGCATTCGTGAATTCCCAGGAATCGAAGAAGAGATATTGCGGATTGTTGTGGCCGATGCCGTTCATCATGGAAGAATCGAACGGATTGAGCCCGAGAATCCAGTTCAGTTGGCTGGTAGCAAACGCGTTGAGCTGCTTCTGGAATTCGGGATCGTCCGGAAACTGTTTCGAAGCAAGGCGGGCAGCGGCGGCGAGCGAGGAAAGTCGCGCGTTTTCACCCTGCCACCACGGGGCGACCTCCGTGTTGTGGGGAAAGAAAAAGGTCGTGCGGCGATTTCCTTCCTTGTCCTGGGTGAGCTGGCGGGCATAGCCGAAGGGGTTGTTTACCTCCTGGTTGATGGCTAGCTGAAAGGCCAGAGATTTCTTGACGGTGTCGCGCACTTTCCGCTGGACCTCGGGGCTGGCGATTGCGGAGTAGTACAGCAGACTGACGACGGGAAAACCGGCATCAGAAGCGTGGAAAAATGGGCGCACGCCATCATCGGCGCGCCAGTAGTTGGAATAATTGCCGCTGGTGGCCAGACGGGCCATCAGGCTGGCGGCACGCTGGTCGGCGGCGGTCCGGTAGATTTCTTTCTTGGTGGCCTTGAAAAGCTCCGTCGCGGCAGTGAGGGCGCAGTAATCGTCGACGATGTTTTCCTTGCCGTCGTTCACAAGCTTCATATTATTCTTTTCCAGAAAATTCCAGGCTTCTTCCGCAGCTTGTAAGTAGTCGGCGTTCTTAAACTCGCCCGAGAAGGGATAAGTGCTGGCAATGGCCAGGCTGGCAACGGCGATGCCTCCGCCCGAACGAAAACTGACTTCATACTCCAGGTCGTTGTTGGCTTTCTCGATCAACTCGCGGGACGCCTTGTCGCTGGACTGGTAGATACCGAACTTTTTCATTTCGCCGGCCACCTTGCGCAGTTCCGGCACCTGTTGCGGACCACCGGTTGAGATCGAGCGATAGAATGAGCCGCCGGGGACTTTCACGCGAACAAGGTAATCCGCGCCAAACATGGCTTCGTCGAGCATGCGGTCTTTATAGCGTGCAGTTTCCGGCACATTGCGCGCACTCAGCAGCTCCGTGCTCTTGAAGAAGCTGTAAATGACGAGCGGAATCTGCTGCGGATTAAAATAGGTAGAGAAGGAAAGATGGGAGAGGTGCTTGCCGTAATCGCCGGTGGCGTCCCACCAGCCGCCATGGGCGTCCACGGTGCCCTTTTTCTCGCCATCAAAGGGAAGATTGCGGTCGGCCTTGTCCATCCTGCCAGTACTGCGCTCCTCTTTGAAGAAATAGATGGCGTCTGAAAGGGTGTTGCGTTCGAGCAACAGCGGTTGGATGACGAAGGGGTAGGAGCGGATGGAAAGGCTGCCCGAACTGCAAACCAGATCGTAGGTACCGGCAACCGAGAAGGAGTCGAAGTCGATGGTCCAGAAATCCCAATTGCGCCATTTCTTCACTGGGCCAGCGTGCTGCGCCGGAATGGTCAGTGCGGTGTGGTGATCACGGGCGTCCTCGAGCGTGCAGGAAGTAAATTGGTTGCCCGCGCTTCCCAGAATCACAGCATGCTTTGCGCCGGTGGCGTTATATCCGACGTGATTGGTGAGAATTTTCGCTTCCTGTGCACGGACGGCGGGCAGGAGTAACAATGCGGCAGCAGCGAAGAATGCGATTCGGATTGCAGGATACATGAGGGCCTCGAATTCGGATGTTGATTAGCTTGTCGGACCAGCATACCCCAGGTGGGACGGTGCGGAGGTGACGCCGGACACATGCGGGGGGAGAGAGACGGTTTCCTCGAACTGGGCCGAGCCACGGGGTTCGTTGACACCGCTACACAGCGCTACCTACAATGACGCCGAATCCTGATATTTGCGGACAGGTAGGTCTTCGTCCATGCGCGTCGCACACCCCATTGGCAGCTTCGCATTCTTCTGGAGTCTTTTGCTTTGTGGCCTCGTGTTGCCGGTGAAGATAGCGGCACAAAACTTCTCGGAAATTAAACCGAGCCCCCAGCAGGTGTCCTGGCAAGAGATGGAAATTGGCGTCATCGTTCATTTTGGCACCAACACCTTTCTTGACCGGGAATGGGGCGACGGTACTGCAGAGCCTGGCGTCTTCCGTCCGAGCGCCCTCGATGCGGAACAATGGATCCGCGCGGTAAAGGCTGCCGGTGCAAAGTACATCATTCTGGTGGCCAAACACCACGATGGATTCTGTTTATGGCCGAGCGAACTTACCAGCTACAGTGTGAAAAGCAGCCCGTGGAAGGATGGCCGCGGGGATTTGGTGCGTGAGGTAGCGGAAGCCGCCCGGAAGAACGGATTGAAATTCGGCATTTATCTGTCGCCGTGGGACCGCCACGATCCCCGTTACTCTGATCCCCCGGCCTACGACAGATACTATCTCGGACAGCTGGACGAACTCAGTTCAGGATACGGCGAACTGGTGGAATTCTGGATGGATGGTGCTGGCAGTGCCGGACACCCCTATGACTTTGCGCGGATCGTGGAACGATTGCGCATGTGGCAGCCAAATACGATGGTGTTTGCCGACGTCGCGCTGTACCGCGCTGCGGATTTGCGGTGGGTAGGCAACGAGGACGGCCGCGTGCCCTATGAGAACTGGAACGTGGTGGATCGAGATGGCTACCTTCGGTGGCGGCCGGTGGAAGCGGACACCCCACTGAGGAGGAGGCACTGGTTCTGGCATCCGAACGACGAAGCGGACCTGAAAAGCTTGCCGGAACTCATCGACGAGTACAACGACACGGTAGGAAGAGGCGCACAATTGATGCTCGGCGTCGCGCCGGACCGGACGGGAAAATTGCCGGAAGCGGATGTGCGACGGCTGAAGGAGTTCGGCGATGCGATTCAGGAGCTGTACGGCCACAACCTGGTGCGAGAACGGCAAGGGCAGGGCCAGGCGGTCGAGGCACTGGATGGAGATGCGGAGACGTTCTGGTCGGCGCCGCCCGGATCCCACCACGCGGTCGTCGAGGTTTGCTTCCCGCAGCCGGTAACATTCGATCGGGCACTGACGATGGAATGGCTGAACGACGGACAGCGAGTGCAAAAGTACACAATCGAAGTACTGGTCGAGGGCGCGTGGAAGCGGGTAGCCGAGGGGCAAGCCATCGGCCACAAGAAAATTGACATCTTCCCTGCTGTCGTAGCGCAACGCGTCAGATTGAATCTGTTGTCCACGTCGGCGGAAGCACAGATCCGGGAATTTCAGCTCTTTAACGGGGCGGACCATCGTTGAGACTTGGGCCAAAGATAATTTAGTTCCTAGATAATGAAGGATTCGGCACACACAATCCCGCTAACTAGCTAAGATATGCTTAGCTAGTTACATACCGCCCATGACTACGCAAGAAAAGCGCCGCAGTCGGCGCATCCGTATCGGCCAACAGATGAAGATTCGCGCGTCCGATCCCAAGGACGCGTACATCGAAGAAACAAACGTCACCAAGAATGTAGCCCGTGAAGGGATTTACTTCGTCACCAGCATTCCCTCGTATTATGAGGGGATGCGACTGTATGTCTCCCTGCCGTACCACTCGCCGCGAGAACCGCAGGATCGCGAATACTTGTCCCAGGTTGCGCGGGTCGAAAAATTGGCCGACGAACAATGGGGTGTCGGGCTTCAGTTTCTCGCCGAAGTGCCGCCCCAATAGCCTTGCCGCTACGTTTGAGGCTCTATTGTCACGATTTGCATGCGCAGCTTATCGAACTGCAGCGTGCCGAGTCCGCGGTCTTCTGCCATTTTTAGATAGGGAAGCGCCTGGCTGTCGAGATTCCAGTACGCTTTGGCAACATAGGCGTCCAGGGCGACCGGGTCGGTGCCGGCAACCAGGGTTTTCTTCAGCAGCACGTCCTCCAGATTCCCGCCCGTGGGGCCATTGCGAAGCAGAACGCGATAGGAATCGATCAGCGTCAACGTTGGTCGGACAAAGTCGGCCAGGTCGACGAGGCTTTCATGAATGCGCTGGTGCAGGCGATGACGCTGTCCGCCGAGGATGCCATACCAGTTCTTCATGCCGAGCGTGGCGCCGGTGAGGCTGTGGTGCTTGGCGACAGGAACGTTGATGATTTTGTCCGCCTCCAGAAAGGGCTGAAAGACGGGCCATTCCTCGAGGATATCGCCCCCGAGGTTTACTTCCCGGAATTTTTCAGGATCGGGAAGAAGAATTTCCGCGCCCTCGAGACGGGCGGCATTGGCGATGCCGGAACGCTCGAAGCAGCGGCGTGGATCATTGCAGCTCACGTCGGTAACGATGACTTTCTTCGCTCCGGCAGACCAGCACTGGCGAACGACTTCGGCCACGACATCCGGGTTCGTGTTTGCGGCCTGCTCGGGGGTGCGATCCCAGGCGATGTTCGGTTTGACGATGACGATGTCGGCGCGGGAGACAAAACGCTGTACGCCGCCGAGTTCTGCCAGGGCGCGCTGAACGAGCTGGCGAGGAGAACCGCCGCTAATGACGGCTAGGTCGGGAAGTGCGGGATTCGGCGGAACAGTGTGGCTGTGCGGGGCTGCGAGGAGGATTCGTTCTGCGGGGCGAACACTGCGGGTCGTGAGCCAATAACCGGCGGCGACTGAACCGGCACTGAGCCCGGCAAGCCGCAGAATACGAACCAGCGCTTCCCGACGATTGACAGGCTCAACCGGGGTGGATTCGGGGAAAGAATGCGTTCGGTGCAAGGCGCTAAACCTCCACGACGGCAATGCGCTCCGGATCGTCGGTGCCCAGTCGGTGTTGCGGATCCGCGGCCACGGCAATGTATCTTGGGGGCGTACCGGCCGCAGACAACGTCTTCAATCCGCTTTCCGCGCGCTTGCGCTCGATGATCTGCCAGGCGGTGTAGTCAATCGCGACTGGATCGGTAGCCACCAGGATCCCGTTGTACTTCCAGGCGTACTGGGGCTTGAACATCGGGCCGCCTTCGAAGCAGCCGGTCATGGCATCCCCCACAACGAAACGGAACTTGTTGCGGATGGGAGGCAGCATGTTGAGATCGGCGACGCCGGGGCAGCAGTTGTTGCCGTGCAGTCTGTCCGGATTGTTATTTACCCCGTACATGTTCTTCATGGCGAAGGTCACACCGGCACCGCTATGACTCTTGAGAATGGGAACATTGACCATGCAGTCGCAGGTCTTCGTAAGCAGGTTCGATAGTCGGGACTTGACGGAACCGTAGGCGAGAACATTTTCATCGTAGCCGATGTCTTTCGAATCCGTGGCCATGAAACGAATCCGGTTCGGGTCATTCGACAGGGTGAAACCAGCGCGTTCGAGCTCTTCCCGGGTGCGATCCCAAACGACGATGTTGTTGGGCTTCACGCCGGCCTGCTGCAGGCGTTCACAGATGGCTTCGACCAGCACAACGTGCGTGGATAAGCCGGCGCCTGCGATGGTGTTGACCTTGAGGCCCACGACTTCACCCGGTCGCACCAGCTTTTTCCATGGAGCAACCGGATCCGGGGACTCCGCGAAATGCTGCATGGCTTGGTCGAGCAGCTTCTGCACACGCGCGGAGTCAGGAGCGGAGCTTGCGCCATAAAGAGCTGGGTCGCGTGCAACAACGACTTTGGATTTGACACCTGCGGTTGTGGCCGGGTTCACCTTATCGTGAGCGAAGGAAAACCGGGCGGTGCCGGCAAGGAACGCGCCGGCGGCGCATTCCTTGAGGAAGTCTCTGCGGGTCTTTTCTGTTGCGTTCTTCATGGGAGCATCCTCCTAGCGAGACAATTTCTTCTCGATGGCAACACCGAGATTCAACATTCCCTGGGAAATCTGGGGTGATTCCTGGTACGCGACCATACGGACAAGATAGGGACCTTTCCGGAAAACCAGGCTCTGCGAGAACAGGCGCGCGGCATCACCGAGCGAGGGAGTCTGCGCACCCATGGGAGGTTCTGCTTCGAAAATAGCTTTCGCGCCTTGCGGACCGGACATGGTGTAGATATCGACCACAACTTCGGTCTGTGCGTTGAATTTGTAGTCGGCCGTAGAAGTGGCGCGCACACCAGCCCGGAGATATTTTTCGGCGTCCCCGTCGATATAGGTGGACAGTTGATCCGGCGGAAAAGTGCGAACCTCGGGAGCCTTGATCCAGCCGGGGACTTCGTTGGATTGCGGGAAAAAGTCGGCGGAGACCGGGGAGTGACGCTGGCACCCGTTGTCGAGGAACAGCAGGGCCAGGAGCAATATGCCGAACGTGATGCGCGGGGGGAAGGAAGGAGTCATGAGCGCGATCTTTTCCTTTTCTGATTCAGAAGAATCTGGTTGGTCGTGGAGCGAGATTCGCCGATGCACGTGATATAGACAGCGGGACGATCCTGGAGCGGGCAGGCAAACTCGCAGGCCCCGCAGCCGACGCATTTTTCTGGATCGACGCGCGGTTGCTTGAGAGTTTTTGTCTGGCCCTTGGCGTCAACCACTTCTGCAGGCTGGAGATAAATGGCTTTGGGAGATGTGGGGCACCACTCTTCGCAAACGATGCATTCCGTGGCCATGGCCCACGGGAGACAGCGGCCGCGATCGTAGAATGCGGTGCCAATGCGGATCGGCTTGCTCTCGCCGGAGACTCCGACGGCCCAGGCCTTGGACTTCGGCGTAATTTCCCAAATGGCCCCGGTAGGGCAGGCTTCGGAACACAACACGCAACTGGGTTCACAGTAGCCAATGCGCGGAACCACAACCGGTGTCCAGATGCCTTCGAGCCCGGCTTCGGTAAAGGACGGATGGAGTGCGTTGTTCGGGCAGACCTTCATGCACTCGCCGCAACGGACGCAACGGGAGAGAAAATCCGATTCATCGAGCGAGCCTGGAGGGCGTATGCGGCTGGCGCTTTTCTCCGCGGCAAAGGAGGTGGTGGCGCGCAGCAGCGGGAGAATCGCCGCACCGGCAGCCAGGCTGGTGAGCACCCTGCGGCGCCGGAGGCTGGGAATTTCCGAGATATTGCCACCGGGGAAGAATTTGAATTCCAGGCCGTGGTGGGGGCACTCACCGATGCAATTCAGACACAGATGACACTCGGACTTGCGCCAGGGAACGCCGCCGATGGGATCGTCCCCGCCCTGGCATCGAAGCAGACAACGATTGCAGTTGTCACAGGACACGGGGTGTTTCTGCAGTCCGAGGATGGACCAGCGGGAAACCAGCCCGAGGAGCGCGCCAAGCGGGCAAAGTGCGCGGCAGAAGAACCGCGTAACCCGAAAATTAAGGGCTAGAACCAAGACAAAAAGTGCGCCAAGGAAAAAGCCCTGACGAAAATGGGGCTGCTTCAGGCTTAACACCGTGAAGCTCAGGATGGCATGGACAATGCCGCCCAACACCCGCACAGGCATGAGGCGACTACTCTCTACAGAGTGAAGGACGGAGTTTGTGAGGTAGTCCAATCCCGGGAGGATGGACAGGCCAAGCGAGCGAGTGAGAAAGGAGAAAGGGTCGAACCAACCCACCAGCCCGGTGCCAAAGAAGGCCGCCACCAGGACCACGATCAGTAGGTAGTACTTGACGGACTGCCAGGATTTGTAACGGTTGGAGTCGATCAATTGCTTGCCGCGCTTGGATTCCGATTTCAAGCTGCCGAAAAAATGGTTCAGCGTGCCCATCGGGCAGACCCAGCCGCAGAAGAAACGGCCGAGGAAGAAGGTGGGAATCAGAAGGAACAAGCTCCACAACAGACCCCGGTAAAGCGCGCGGCTAGCGAGTGCATTAGAAAGGGCGACCAGCGGGTCGATCTGGAAGAACAGAGCGACCGGAGAAGTCAGCCGCAGGTCATCCGGGGACGCCAGCGGAGAGGCCCGAAAATCCGTACGGAGGAGCAACAAGAGGAAAACGAACAAAAAAAAGGCCTGGGAGAAGGTGCGGAGGCGTGTTGCGGAGGGAATACTCACCCTGTGATTGTGGCAATTCGGGGCACAAGCGGATGTGATGACAGTCACCTCTGAATGGCGTTCGAGCCCGCGGGCATCACAGTCGAGAGCGGGCCGGCCAGAGTTTCCGGTACAATGCGATAGAGTGCTCCGAGGTTGATGAGGGGCTGGGTGGGGACGTGATACATCGCTACATTTTTCATAATGAAGAGCTGCGGCCGGTCGAGAAGACGCGGTGGTCACCCGGGCAAGCCGGACTGATCTGCGGGTGGGGACTCTTTACCACCGTGCGGATTGTGAAAGGCGAGGCGTTTGCCTACGAACGGCACTGGCGGCGGCTTGAGAAGGATGCCGCGCTGACGCGCTTACCTGCGTCCTACACGGGCGCGAAGGTCCGCGTGCTGCTGCAGGAGGTGATCCGGGCAAATCAAGTAAAGGAAGGGTGCGCGCGGATCTACCTGGTTTGGAACACGGTGGGATCCTGGAAGAGCGACGAGAAGATGCCAGAAGTGGACCTGGTCATCACCACGGCAGATGTGCCCAAGTATCCCGAGATGGTGCGGCTTACGGTGCGGGAGCAGGGGCGGCACGCCGCTTCGCCGCTGGCGGGAGTGAAGACGATTTCATGGTTAAACAGTGTGTGGGCAGCGGCGGAAGCGCAGCGGGAGGGATTTGACGAAGTGGTGCTGTTGAACGAGCGCGGCGAAGTGAGCGAGTGCACGGCGGCAAATATATTTGCGGTGAAAAACGATAAGGTGGTGACCCCGCCGATCAGTTCTGGCTGCCTGGAGGGCGTGACACGGGGAATCCTGATGGAGATTGCGAGCGAAGCGGGCACCAGCGTGGCGGAGCAGAGCCTGCGGTTAGAGGATCTGTACGGGGCGGACGAAGTGTTCGTGACCTCCACGAACCGTAATGTGATCGGGGTGAAGGAAATCGCGGGGCACACCATCGCAAACGGCTCTACGGGAGCGATCACCAATAAGCTGGATGAGGTGTTCGACGCGTACATCTACGATTATGTAGAGCGGCGCCTGGCCGGCAACCGCTAGCCACCGGCGGGCTTCTCAAGGTAACAGATCACGAGGGATGGGGAGACGGGGAGGTCTGCGCCGGGACGGGTCCTGGGCCGGTGCCCATGGTGGCGCGCAATAAAACCGGCGCCAATACCGTCGTGACCATGACGAGCAGCACGATGGCGGAGAACAGCCCCTCATCCACCACGCCGATCCCCCTGCCGATCCCGGCAAAAATCAGACCGACTTCGCCGCGCGGCATCATGCCGAAACCAACGGCGAGGCGATTCATGGTCGCCGGGCAGCCCCAACCGGAGGCGACCTTGCCGACAATGGCGACGATGGTTAGAGCAAGGCCGGCGATCAGTACATCCTTGCTGGCCATGGTTTCCAGCTTCACCTGCACTCCCATCCAGACAAAAAACAGGGGAACGACAAGAGATTCGATCGGCGAAAGCAGCTCATGAAGGGTGGCACCCTCCACTTCCTTGTCGAAAAAACTGTTCAGTACCATGCCGGCCGCAAAAGCACCGACAATGGTGGCAAGATCGGCAACATTGGCCAGCCAGGCCAGCAGCAGAGCAAAACTGACACCGAAAAGGAGCTTCAGGTTGTGCACGCCATAGGTTGCAAGACGACGCACCAGTTTCGGCATGAGCCATATGCCGACGCCGAGGGAAGAGACGAGGAAGAACGCGGCCTTGCCAGTGGTGATCGCAATAGAGGAGACGCTGATGCTGCCGGTAACGGCGAGGCCGCTGACGACAGCCAGGACGATCAGGCAGAGCACATCGTCAATGACCGCGGCGCCCAGGATGATGCGGGCCTCTTCCGTAGTTTCCCGGCCGATGTCCCGGAGCACGCGAGCCGTAATGCCGACGCTGGTGGCGGTGAGAATACCGCCGACGAACAAGTCGACAGCCAACGGATTGTTGGGATGCAGCAGCTTCATCACCCCCATGCCGAGAGCCATCGGGAGGATGATGCCGAGCACGGCGACATAGGTAGCGTACTTCCCGACGCGTTTCATCTCCACCAGGCTGATTTCCAAGCCCACCATAAAGAGCAGGATCAGGATGGCCAGGCGGGAGATGATGTCGATGAACGCATAGACGGTAATGTAGGTTTGCCCCTGCGGACCGGAGAGCAACTGCGCCAATAGGTCGGTGTGGGCGCCGGGGGGGAGAAGTTTCAGGGTGGCTTCCCCGAGGTTGAGGGGGCCGGTTAACGCCATGGAGGCAATCCGGGAAAGGTTGTCGCCCTCCCGGAGCACGGTCAGAGTAGGATTGGCAAAGTAATAGCCCAGATTGCCGGCCAGGAGGCCCACAAGGAGCTCGCCAAGAACTGCTGGCTGTTTGAGCCACCTCATGAGCAGGCCCCCGAGCGCAGCGCCCAGAGTAATAAAAATGGACGCGATCAGGATAGGTACAACGGGATCGGCATGGGACAGTTCGCCGGCGGCAGCGAAATAGGCCGCCGGGAAGGCCCACAAGGCCGGCTGGGGCCATAGGGGTGACAAAGGCATTCGAAGACTCCTCGATCGAACACGGGCGGACACGCCGGTTGGGGCGGAGGGGATATTGTGGGGGGTGGGGGCGGGGGGAATCAAGGGGCAAGGCAAGACGGGCGTATGCGTGTTACAATGCGCGGCTTAGCTGGGAAGGCAGGGCGGAGAACGAATGACGGAAGCGCTGGCACAAGCTGAAGCAGTTCTGGAAGTGATATCGCCTGACGGCGCACGGAAGTACGTCCGTGTGACGCAGACTCCGTTCCTGATTGGACGAGGGGCGGAAACGGGGAACCATTTGCAGTTGACCGACCGGCGCATTTCGCGCAATTGCGGCGCGATCGTAACCGAGGCGAACCGCTACTACCTGGAAGATCGCGGGCAGCGGCGCGGTGTTTTTGTGAATGGCGAGAAGGTGGAGAGCCGTGCGCTGAGCGATGGGGATGTCATCACCTTTGGACTCGAAGATTCTTATCAGGTGATTTTCCGCGCCGCGACCGGCACGTCAGACGAATCGATCCCTCAATTGCTGACGCGCATCGATCACATGACCAGTTCGGAGTCTACGGGGGGCGGGCTGCGGAAGCTAAACCTGCTGCTCGAAGCAACTTCGCTGCTGCACTCGCAGCTGCCGCTGGATTCGGTTCTGGCAAAAATGATTGATCACGCGGTGGCAGTAACCGACGCGGACCGGGGTTTGCTCGAAGAAGCAGTCGTGGTGGAATCTCCTTCGGCGAGTCCCTCGGAACGGCTCCGGGTGCGGCTGGCCCGGCGAAGCGGCGGGCAACGCTTGCCCCCGGAGAGCATGACGCCCAGCCAGACGGCGATTCAACTGGCGATGAAGAAACAATTGCCGGTGATTACGGAAGACATTGAACAGGCGGAAATGAACCTGCAGGCGGCAGCCAGCATTGTGGCGCAAGGATTGCGCGCTGTCGTGGTGATTCCGCTCTACGCGAGTTCGCGCGCCAGCAGCGAATCGGCGACCAACGTGACCCGGGGCGAATTCCTCGGCGTACTCTACCTCGATTCGAAGCGTCCGACCGCGTTTTCCAAACTGGACCGGCAGATCCTGGATGCCTTGGCTGCTGACGCTGCCAGTATTCTGGACAACGCGCGGTTGGTAGAACGCGAACGTGAACGGCAGCGGCTGGAGCAGGAAATCGGTATCGCGCGCGATATCCAGCAAGCGTTGCTTCCAAAGAATTTCCGGGACTTCCCGCACCTGGCGGTGGCCGGCGTGAATTTCCCCTGCTTGTCTGTGGGGGGCGACTACTTTGACGTGTTCCAGATCGAAGAGGGGCGCACCGCATTCCTGCTGGCCGATGTCAGCGGAAAAGGATTGGGGGCTGCCCTGCTCACGACCATGCTGCAGGGAGCGCTTTCGGGTATGACTCTCGGAACGGACCCTGCCCGCGTGTTCAATCACGTCAACCGGTTTTTGTGCGATCACGCGGAAGTTGGGCGATACGCAACGATGTTCTTCGGCATCCTGGACGACTCCGGGAAGCTCGAGTACATCAACGCCGGGCATCCCTCTCCGATCCTGATGAGGGGTGAAACCGCGGAAGAAGCGTTCAAGGAGGGATCGTTCCCGGTGGGCCTGGTGCCGGAAGCGGAATTCTCGACGACTACGCTGCATCTGGAACCAAACGACACGCTGCTGCTCTACAGCGACGGCGTAACCGAGGCCATGGATCCGGACGAGCAACTCTACGGAACGGGGCGCTTGCGTGCGGTGCTCATGGGCAAAAATGAGATGGCTCTCGACGACATCCAGAAAACAGTTTTGGAGTCGGTGGAGAATTTCGCGCGTGGAGCGCGCCAGGCAGACGATCTGACCATGCTGCTGGTTCGTTTCCGTGCGGTAGGCTCGATCATGACCGACACCGACGTGTCCAGTTCCCGTAATGCCGCTGCGAATGACTAAAGCAGGCGCCGTCAGGGCCCGCAGGCCGATGCGGGAGAGGAGCTTGGACTGAGCGTGAGCGGTGCCAGTTTTTCGGCTGCCAAGAGTGCGTTGATCACCGGCAGCGTCTCACCCACCAGGCTTGCTTCGGCGACCACATTCTTGGCGTAGGCCTCGCAAGATAACTGGAATGACTGGCGTACCGATTGTGTCGGCGCAATATCCCCACCCTGGACCATAACCAGATAGCGGCCCAAATCACGGTTGAGCGTACCGAAGCCGGGAACGAACTCGGTACCTGACTCGAGCGCAGCGATGCGCTTTTCGAGATCGGCAATATTCTCGGCCAGCTCCTTGGCCGGACTGCCGGGCAAGGAGTTCTTGCGTTCCTCGAGCTGCGTTCGGAAAGTGGAGAGAACCTGGAAGGAAGTGGCGGAAGCGTCCATGAGTGCCCACATGCGGATCGACAGATCAGCTTGCGCCGCATAATCCGCGGGGGTGGCCTGGACACGGGGGTCAGGCCCTACCTGCAATGTCTGTCTATAGGCCTTCCCTTCTGCAGTGAGAACCAGATCATAGCTTCCCGGAGGCACGAGCGGGCCGGGTGGCTGGAAGCGCGGCGTCTGCCCGGGAACGGCGTGGTCCGGGAGGGTGTACTCGGTGTAGTCGAGATGTTCTCCGAAAAACCCATAGGGCAGCGCGGTCGGGTGTGGATAGCGCAGGTCCCAGACGAATCGATTGATTCCCCCGGCTGTCGGAAGGCGGGCGGGTTCGGAGAACCAATCCTCGGGGACGTTGGCTGGGGGAAGAGTTTCCTTCTCGGGAATACTGGAGAAATGCCGGACCCGAGTTCCCTTCCGGTCGAACACATCCAGAGTAAGTTCGCCGTTCACGGGTCCATTGAGTGAGTAATAAAAAATGGCACCATCAGGAGGATTTTGCGAGGCAGGCATGTCACGCTGCAGGGGAGTGTCTGGATGGTTATCCCAGTGGGTGCGCACGGTCGCCGGTGGGGTGAAAAAGTGCACGGAAGATTTCGCTACGCTGTCGCTCCACTGGCGCAGAGGCGAGATGTCATCGAGGATCCACAAGCCGCGGCCGAACGTGGCGGCGACGAGGTCGTCCCCGTGAATCGTCAGATCGGTGACTGTGCTGGTTGGTAAGGCCAGCTGCAACGACTGCCAGTGATCGCCAAAATCAAACGAGACGTAAATGCCCGTTTCGGTCCCGGCAAAGAGCATTCCCTTGCGAACGGGGTCCTCGCGAATCACGCGGGCGATCCCGGTTTCGGGCAGGCCGGTGATAATCTTCTCCCACGTTTTGCCACCATTGAAGGTGCGGAACAGATAGGGATGGGTATCGTGACGCGCGAAAATTGCGGCGAACGCCATGTTGGGGTCGTGCGGGGAGGCCTCGACGGTGTTCACGGTGGAATGCTCGGGAAGACCCGCGGGGGAAACCTCGTTCCAGCTGGCACCGTCGTGAGTGACTTGGATTAGGCTCGTGGAAGTTCCCACCCACACCAGGTTGGCATCGAGAGGAGAAGGGGCGATCGATTGAATGTTGTTTCGATTGGGCGGGTCCTGCGCGTCCTTTTCGGGCTCGGCAAAAAATCCGGACTCCTCGATGTCGTCTTTCGAAGGAATGTGGCCGGCGGCGCCCGGCTTCGGTGCCGGAGAGGTGCCGCCGGGTTTCACAGTCAGATCCGGGCTGACCTCGTGCCAGGAGAGCCCAGCGTCGGTGCTCTTCACCAAAAATTGCGAACCGTAATAGAGCGCGTGTGGATCACGCGGGGAAAAAGTGATCGGAGTCTCCCAGCTGCTGTGGTAGCTCGCAGGGGAAATGAAAAGCGTTGAGATTTGCCCGGTGGTGCGATCAAGGCGAATGACGTTGCCATACCAGCCGAGGGAGTAGACATAGTCCGGGTGCAAGGGATCGGGAGCGATGAAACTGCTTTCAAACGATCCACTGGAAATCCACTCGCGATACGTAATGACTCCGAAGTCCGAGCGAGTGGGAACGACGATAGAGCCAGAGTCCTGTTGTGCGGCGTAGAGGTGATAGGGAAATGAATTATCCGTGGAGACGCGATAAAACTGACCGGTCGGCTGATTGAACCAGCTGCTCCAGCTCTTACCACAATCGTAGGTGATGACCGCCCCCTGATCGGTACCCTCCAGTATGCGGTTGGGATCCTGCGGATCAATCCACAAGACGTGGTCATCTTCCCCGCTGGGGGTTCCCTTCCAAGCGACAAACGTGCGACCACCATCACCGGATCGATACGTGGAGGTCTGCATTACGTAAACGACGTCAGGATTCTTCGGGTCGGAGTATACCCGTCCGAAGTAGTTGGAACCGAGAATGCGCGGATCGGTCGTGATTTTCTGCCAGGTGGCGCCCGCATCGTCGGAGCGAAACAGGCCCTGGGCCATCAAAGCGAAAATGCGTCTACCACCAAGGCCGGGAGCAATCGCCAGGCCAACCCGTTGGCGATGGGAGGGGGGCAGGCCCCGCTCGCCCATGGGAGCCCAGGATTCGCCGGAATCGGTGGACTTGAGCAAAACCGTCTCGACACCTTCCATTGGCTTTTCGCCCGTTTCAGGCGGCACAATCCAAGTGGTAGCGACGATGGTGTGCGAGTCGCCGGGATCGAAATCAAGCTCAAGAGGGCTGGTGTGTTCATCCTTGTACCAGACCTTGCGCCAGGTTTTGCCGCCATCGGAGGACTTGAAGATGCCCCGTGCGTCGCTCGAGGTAGCACTGCCGGCGGCTGCGACATACACCAGATTTGCGTCGTGTGGATCAACCAGCAACGAGAAGATCTTTGGCGAAAGGCGAAGACCGATGTTGGACCAGGTGGCACCGGCATCCGTAGATTTCCACACGCCACTGCCGTCGGTCTGTTCCCCGGTGGCGACATAGATAATCTTCGGATCAGAAGGAGCGACCGCCAGATCGCCGATCGAAGCAACGTGGGCCTGGTCGAAAATGGGGAACCAGGTCGTGCCCGCGTTGGTAGTCTTCCAAACACCACCGCCGGGTGTGCCCATGTAGTATATTTTGGTGTCGCCGGAGATACCCGCGACGGCAGTGACCCGCCCGCCGCGATGCGGTCCGACCAGTCGCCACTCGAGCCCGTGAAGAAGTTCGGGCGAGATTTGCTGGGCGACCAGCAGGGGCGAAAACAAAAGCGCAAGGAACAGCAAACGAATCAAGCTACGGCGCGAGCGAAATGCCGGGAGCAAACAACTCATGAAGTCTCCTCTGGAAAAGCTGATTTTAGCATGCATGGTGTAGGAATTCCGGCCAGGGGCAGCCGAGGAAAAGGAGAGCGAAATGAACGTGGAAGAAGTCTATCGCTTCATGGACGGTGAGCATCTGGCCGTTTTGTCGACGGTGGGCCAGAAGGGCCAGCCCCAAGCGGCGTTAATGGGATTTGCTGCGACCCCGGAACTCGAGATTGTCTTTGACACCGTGAAAAACTCCCGGAAGTATCCGAATTTGAAGGAGAATCCGCGGGTTGCCTGGGTGATCGGGTGCAGATCAGAAGTGACCGTGCAGTATGAGGGCGTGGCCGAGGAGTTGCGCGGAATGGAATTGGCAAAGTACAAGAAGGTGTATTTTGCGAAGTTCCCCGACGGACCGGAGAGAGAACATTGGCCGGGGATCTGCTATTTCCTGGTGCGCCCCAAATGGGTGAGATATTGCGATTACGACCCGCACAAGCGAAGGATCGAAGAACAGGAGTTTTAGGGATTACAGAACAAAAGCCCCCTGTCCTGGCTTGGTGATCCCCTGAATCAACGTAGCGATCTTCCGGCAATTCTTGCCGGATGGTCATAGCAGGATGGGGCGTAACCCTCCCCGGCGAGCTAGAGTTCTCGCAGCGCTACGGAGACGGGTTGCGTAGCGGCACGCAACGCCGGCAGAAGCCCGCCGAGGACGCCCATCACCAGGGCGAACAGGACACCCATCACCAGAAGGTCGAGAGTGATTTTAAAGGCGAAAGCAACGTTCGAGAAGGTCTGGAAATTCATGGTGCTGGTGGTCAGGCCGTTCAATGGAAGAACGACCAGGCATCCGAGAATGCCTCCGATCAGTGAGATCAGCAGGGCCTCAAACAAAAAGGAGAGGATGACGTTCCAGGAGGTGAACCCCAGGGCGCGCATCGTGGCAATTTCGCGGCCGCGTTCAGCAACGGCAGAGTACATAGTGTTGAGTGCGCCGAAAATGGCCCCAACAGCCATGATGGCCGCGACCAGGCCGCCAAGGATGGTTATGAGCTTGGTCATGGTGGTGGACTGCTTGGCGTAGTAATCAATTTCTCGGACCACATCGACATTCAATTGCGGGTCGGCGGTAACGGCATCCTTGAACTCCTGGAACGAAGCGGGGGACACCAGGTGAACGGTAGCGGACTGAAAAATGTTGGGGGGGCGCTTGAGGACGTCGTCGAAAATTTTAGAATCGCACCAGACTTCGGAATCAAAAGCCGAACCGCCAGCATCGAAAATTCCCACAACCTTCCAATGGCCGCCCCCAAAATCCACGGTATTTCCGAGCGTCAGACCCGCATACGTCTTCATGGCATTCTTGCCTACGACAAGTTGGTATTGGCCAGGCTCGAACATGCGACCCTGCGCAATTTTCACGAACTTGCGAATCTCGAGCACGTTGGGAGAAACGCCGCGCACTTGAACATTGGCGTCCGTGCCTGTGGTGATCAACGGGAAGGGCATGACGCCGACGACTTCCTGTGTCACCAGGGGGACTGAGCCTTCGCGGGCAATTCCGGGTTTGTCCTGAATGACTCGGATGGAATCGAGCGTGATACCACCCATCATTTCCGAGGAAGAACCGGCGCGCATAACCAGGGCGTTCCCGGGGGAGCCTGAAGCGACGAGGGTGGCCTTAAAGCCACGCGCCAAAGATAGCATGGCGACGAAAACCCCGACCGTTCCGGCGATGCCGAGGATCGCGACGATCGTCGAAGTCCAGCGAGCGCGGATGCTGCGGAAATTATAGGAAACGGGTACCGTGCCGAGAACGGGCGCGAGCAGTCCGGCGAAGATTCCAAAGACGACCAGCAGGGCCAGGAGCAGCAAGGCAATCGCCGCAACGGTGACCAGGAAACCAAAAAATAACTTTGGCAGCATGTTCAAACCCTCCGCAGCGCATTGACGATGCGCAGGCGCATGGCTCCGAGACCCGGCAACAGCCCGCTCAGAATTCCAACCACAATAGCGGTAATCATGCCGGAAACGAGCATGGAAGGAGCGAGAACCATGCTGGGAAGCAGTCCACCCATGGCTTTCCCGAGAATCGGCACGAGCAGAAAAGCGAGCAGCAAGCCAACCAAGCCTCCGACGAGAGCGATGACCAGGGATTCGGCAAGAACAAAAAAGAGAATGAACCGGTCCGAGTAGCCAATGGCCTTAAATACGGCAAGTTCGGAGGTGCGTTCGCGAACGGAAATGGCCATCGTGTTGCCGGTCACAAGAAGAAGAGTGAAAAAGACAACCGTGCCGATGGACAGAATCAGGAAGGAGATGTTGCCAAACTGTTTGACCCAACTGGCGGCAAAGGCCGATTCAGTCTGGGTCTTCGTTTCATAGGGCGAGTTCAAGAATTCAGAATCAATGGCCTTGGCGATGCGGGGGGAATCGTCGGGGTTTTCAACCCGGAGCACGTACCAGCCAACCTGGCCCTTAATGGCTTGCGGGATTCTTTCTTCGAAGTAGTCCCACTGAAACCAGAACTGCGTTTCATCATCCTGGGGGCGTTTGCCATGGTAAATCCCGACCAGATTGAATTCCCAGGAACCGCCACCATAAAGCGTGGTCTTGATCGGGATACGATCGCCGAGCTTCCAATGGAATCGCTCGGCGGTCTGGGCACCGGCGATGGCACCCTGGCGATCCTTAAGGAAAGCATTCCACTGATCGTCCGGAACAATGAGCTCGGGGAACACTTCCCGCTGCGCTTGCGGGTCGATCACGAACTGGGGAAAGAAATTCTTCTCTTCCTGGTAAATTCCGCCAAACCAGTTGTTATGAGTGACCACCTTGACACCGGGAATCCGCAGGATCTTATCGCGATAGGAGAGAGGAATAGTGTTGATGATGGAGGTGCGATTGATGACCACCAGGCGGTCCGCGCCGGCCACGTCGGCGCCCCGATTGAACGCGTCGCGTACCACGGCCAGAAAAGCGAACAGAAAGAGAGCGACAGCGAAAGATCCCAAAGTGAGGATCAGGCGCACCTTCTTACGCAGCAGATTCGCCCATATAATGCTCGCGAATTTCAAGAGACACCCCCCGCAGAGACACCCTGGGGAGATTTCTTGCCTTCCACAAGAACGCCCTTTTCCATATGCAGAATGGTGTGAGCGCGTGAAGCAACCACCGGGTCGTGGGTGACCATCAGCACCGTCTTGTGGTGTGTGCCAACCAGTTCTTCCAGCAAGGCCATCACTTCATCGGCGCTCTTGCGATCCAGGTCGCCCGTCGGTTCGTCGCAAAGCAGGAATGTCGGATCGGAGACGATGGCACGGGCGATGGTGACGCGCTGTTCCTGTCCGCCAGAGAGTTGGCGTGGGAAGTGATGCATACGGTCGGTGAGACCGACGACGCCGAGAGCAGTTTCCACATGTGCGCGCCGCTCCGCTTTGGAGAGCTTGGTAAGGAGCAAGGGAAGTTCCACGTTCTGAAAGGCGGTGAGAACGGGAATGAGGTTGTACATCTGAAAAACGAATCCAACATGGCGGGCACGCCATTCCGTCAATTTACCCGAAGACATGTGCGTAATTTCGTCACCGGCGACGGTTATGCTGCCGCGCGTGGGCACGTCCAAGCCACCCAGCAGATTCAGCAAAGTGGTCTTCCCCGAACCGCTGGGGCCCATGAAGGCGACGAACTCGCCCGCAGCAACGTCGAGATTTAGCCCTTGGAGCACGTCGATATCCTCGCCCCCGCGGCGGTAGGTCTTGTCAAGATCGCGAACTTGGATGAGGCCGTTCTGACCGTCGCTGCCGTCAACTTTTACCATGGGGGGCGCTCCTATTTTTGGATCTGCACGGCTTGGCCGTCGGCAAGGGAATCTGGGCCATTCACCACGACGACGACATCGGGCTGAATACCAGCGAGGATTTCCACATCGGAACCACGGGCAGCGCCGACGGTCACTCCGCGGCGCTCCACGGTGTCACCCTTGAGCACAAAAACATACTTGGAGCTGTTTTCCTGTCGAATAGCCTTCTGCGGCACGAGGGCCAAGGCAGCCGACTTTTCTTCTTTCTTGTCGGCCTTGTTCCCGTTTTCAAGAAAAGTCACTTTTACGCCCATATCCGGAAGGATACGGGAATCCTTGGCGGGGTCAAAGGGTTGGATATGGTCCGGTTCGGTGATGGATATGCGAACCTTGACGGTTGCTTTCTGTCGATCGGCGGTGGGAATTACGGTGCGCACTTTGGCCGGAATCGTCCAATCCGGATAGGCATCAAGGACGGCGTTCACCGGTTGGTTGTTGGCGACCTTGGCGATGTAGGATTCGCTCACGTCAACTTCGAATTCGTTGGAGTGCAAATCGACGATCGTCGCGATACCGGTCCGGGTGAAGCCACCGCCGGCCGAAACGGGAGATACCATTTCCCCGACTTGGGCGTCCTTCGAGACCACAATTCCTGCAAAAGGAGCGCGAATGGTGCAGTTGTCCACAGCCTGTTGTTGCTCGCGTATGCGCGCATCCGAAGCCACGACCTGTTGCTTAGCCAGGTTAATCTTCGCGCGCAGGCTATCGGCAGCCGTGACGGCGGAGTCGAGTGCCTGCTGTGTCTGGACGCCCTCTTTTACGAGTTGCTGGGTGCGGCGCAACTCGATCTGGGCATTCTTCAGTTGAACTTCGAAGTCCTCGATGGCGGCCTGCGAGGCGTCGCGGTCGGCCTTTGCGGAATCCAAGGCGCGGCGGACATCGGAGTCATCGAGAGTGGCAAGAAGCTGGCCTTCCGTGACCCGGGTACCTTCATCAAAGAACACGCCGGTGACGCGACCGGTGATTTTTGCAGCGATGGTAGCCCGTCGGCGGGGTGTCACGTAGCCGCTGGCATTGAGGACGCCGGCTGGGCCGCTAGCGGGCTTCGTGGCCGTGGCGACTTCCACCTCGACCTTGCGATTACGAAAGGCAGAGGCACCCGCCCCCACCAGTCCAAGAAGAACGACCGCCAGGAGGACCCACAGCCATAACTTCCTCGAGCGAGGGTTGGTGCGCTTGTCGTCCTTGATACGAAGGGAGGACAAGTCTGGTTTAAGTGATTTTGGTGGCGTCGCCATGCGACGGCAGCTCCTTGTTCGCTAAAAGGGTTCCTACTGTGGATACGTGCCGAACCTGATAGAAATATCGATTCCCCGGCCGTGGATTTCGATACTTTTCCATTTTACTGTCCACAGGCGAAATATGGGAGAGAAATACGGAAGGCCCAAGAGCTTAGATGCGGCTCCCGTGGTGGAAAAACTGACCCAGGCCGAGGGTGAAACGAAAGTTGCCGAACCGTGCGTAATCGAGGCAAGCCGGAAACAGGGACCCGGAGTACTGGTCGGTGAGCGAGAAGGGCAACCCGCCGATGGAACAAAGGCCGACCACCACCCAGTTGCGAGAAATGATCGGCGCGAGGCCGAAGGCCAGGGCGCTCGCCAGGGGGAGGGCCCAGCCCGAGTCAAACCGAGACTGTAACGATGGAAGAAGGAGGCTCAATCCAAGACCTCTCGTGGTTAAACAGAGAGCGGAGGATCGAGCAGGATGATCAGGGCGCAAAACCCTGGAGGGCATTTCACAAAGGAAAAGAACAATCCTAGGGCGAGAAAACGGACGGACAGCCAGGCCAGGTCGGGCGAGCGGGGCGCCGTCCCGGGACCGGACAGGAAAAAAGTGCACGTTAAAGCCGATCCAGGCGGGAGGTGAGGCCGGACAAGTCGAAGGAGGATTCGGCGCAAAGAATCAACCCGGATCCGAATGCCGTGGCAAGAAGGACGGGACCCGGAAAATCAGGCAGAATTCGGAATAAATTGAGCCCAGCTACAGCAAGGAAAACAATTCCATCGTGACCAGGCAAATGTGAGGCAAACGGGGAGGACCAGGAAATCTATCAGGATGAGGGCTTTTTCTCGATGAGGAAGGCGGGAGGGGCGGGGCTTTGCCGTAGGGAGTTGCGCAGATCGATTACGGCTGCCTGAGCGTGGTGAACCTGTCGTTGGATCAACTGCGCACTTGCACGATCCTCGGGCGCAAGCGATGGAATATCAGTGAGGAGTTCGGAATAGCCGAAGATGGCCGTGAGCGGATTGCTGATTTCGTGTGCCGCACCGGCCGCCAGGCGTCCGAGCGCGACGAGTTTTTCGGAGTGGCTCACCTGTTGCTGGACAGCCTTGAGGTTTTCAATGGAGTCCCGGGTGAGGCGGACCATGCGACTCAGTTCACCAGCAAGGAGATTCAGTTTCAGGTAAACGAATGCGCCGAGAAGAAACATGGCTCCGAAGACCAGCCGGAGGCGAAAATGAGCAACCTCCGGCTGAACGTCCTTTTCATAGAGTCCCAACAATGCGATCACCGGCAAAGAGAGGATGGCCAACATGGCAAACCTGGCGGTCCAGACGCTCTGTATTAATTCGCGGTTGGGTCTGGGGTCCTCGCGGGGAGCCAGAGCGGGTCCGAGGGCGGCAATCGGCGTAAACATGAACACCGCCAGAAGGAAAGGGGTGTCGTAGAAACTTCCCGCGAAATATTTACCCGTATCAATAGCAACACTGAGGAGCAGATCGCCGCCCGCAATCAGGACAAAAGCCACCATCATCTGAAAATAGAACCCTCGCCAGGGAGCGGCATTTCTTCTGCAGAGAACGGCCAGCGCCGCGATAATCACCAGGTGCTGAATGAGCGCAAGCGTGTAATAAGCGGGATTGTAGTGAGGAAAATCCGCTCTGCCGACTTGCCATGGCAAGCAGAAATAGCCGTACAGGGAAAACCACCAGAGACTGAGAAGAAGAAAGTCCAAACTGCGAATGCGGAGGTCACGTCCGGCGGAAGAAGAATGAGGGCGCAGGGCCAAAGCAGAGAGAAAAAAGACGTTGGCGAGAAGAAACAGAGAGTCACCGGGAATTGGACTGGGCTTGGTAATCAGCGTTCGCCAATCAAAATAGAACCAATAAATCTGGGAAAACAGCATGATGGCCAGCCCCCCGGCGTAGAGCTTCCAGAAAAGAGGAAGGATGCCGGGAGAGTCGCGGAAATTTTCGCGGGCCGCAAGCATGCCCAGAAAAAGAAGCAGGCAAGGATTGGCGTCGCCATAAATGGTGAGGGCAAAGGATGGTCTAGCGATGGCGGCGACAACCAGGTGCACGACGATTACCAGGATACCGACGGAAATATAAATCTTTTGCCGCAGCGAGGGTTTCATTGGACACCTTCGGCAAGCAGATCTTTTGACTCCATGCTGTTTTCGGCTGCGGAGCTCGAAGCAACGGGGAGCAGAATCGAGAAAAGTGCTCCGCCTTCAGGACGATTCCGGCAAGAGATTTCTCCTTCGTGTTGTTGAATGATGCCGTAGCAAGTGCTGAGGCCGAGGCCTGTTCCCTTTCCGACCGGTTTCGTGGTGTAAAAGGGTTCGAATACGCGCTGAGGCTCCTTGAGGCCGGGTCCGGAATCAGAGAACCGCAGGAGAAGGTGCGAACCGGAAGGGCGCATGTTCACTTCGAAGGCGCCTCCGCCAGATTCTTCAAGCGCATCCACCGCATTGGAAATCAATTGGAGAAACACATGGAGAAGCTGACTCGAATCGCCGCGGACCAGGGGACAGGTCCCTTCCTGGGTAAAGTCGACACGGACGTTCGGAACCTTGGCCACCCGACTGAGATGCAGCGCGCTTTCAATAAGCCCTTTGACGTCCAGGGGCGCCAGGCGCAGGGGAGTTTCCTGGGCAAACTGGAGCATGTTGTCAACGAGCAGATCGGTGCGCAGCGCGTACTGGCCGATTTTCCCTGCCATGCTCTGGATTCGCGCTTCGGCGTCCGGACGGGAGCTGAGCCTCGAGGAAGATTCCAGGATCAAAGCCATGCATCCTTTGATCTGATTAGCCGCCTGTGCGACCAGTTCGCCGAGCGCAGCCAGTTTCTCGCTTTGCGTGAGGTGGGTTTTGTAACGTTCAATGCGGGAGTAAGTTTCGGAAAGACTCTGCAACGATCCGAAAAGGCCATTGGTCAGGAGATCTTGTTTCATCGACAGGAGCAGGGTCAGGAGGAACATGGTGAGCAAGGTAATTACGATACGGAAGTGCTGCAGTGGAAGAGGAAGCGAGTTGTTCGACAGCAGCCAGATTCCGATTACCGGAGTGGAAAGAGCGACGAGCATAGCGATATGCGAAGAAGCAAACGGAGTGACGCCGGGCGCCGTGTTCGAGAACCTGGTTACCACATTCTGGGGCTTCTCCGGCTCTAGGTCGCGGCCCGCCAGGGTTACACAGACGAGGGCAGCCAGTGAAGCAATCAACGGCATATCGTACAGGCTGCCGGTGTAATAGTTGCCCATGTCAATCGCAACATTGCTGACGTCGGAAGCCAGGGCATAGCAAGCGGCGGCAAAAAAGTACAAACGGTAGAAATTGCGCCAGTGTCCCTGGGAGCGCAAAACGGCAACTCCCGAAACGATCATGAAGATCTGGTTACCGATGGCGTCCGCTAGATTGAAATTGAAATTGTAGATGTCCGCCGCTCCGGGTAGCAGGCGATAGGCGAACACGGAAAAGGCAAACAGGTACAAGGAGTACAGCATGAGGATGAGCACATCGAGTATGCCGAAGCCCCGGAATCGCGAGTCCTGGCTCTGCTCCGGCGCCAGTGCGACGGCAGCAGTCAGAGGTACAAGTTTCACAAAAAGAAGGATGTCCACCACCGGAACGTCCGGAACCGGCCTGGCAAACCACACCTCATAGAAAGACCAGATCAGGCTGCTTGCTGTCCAGAGCAGTGACCCGGCAAAGATCAAAAACCAGAAGGCGCGCAGCCGGGAATGAGTGCCCATAAAATTCCGAAAAGCAAGGACGGCAGTTGCGGCGATCAGCCCAACCTGAAGGGTGTCACCAAGTGCGGCCAGGGCAGCCCCTTTTGGCAGAAATACTGCGGCGAGCAGGGAAACCGCTACCACACCCAACCCGAAGATAAAACCGAGTCGCGCACCGCGAGGAAAACGCCGCCGAGCAGCAGCCGGAAGAATCGTCAGATTGGTTTCGTCTGCCATTTGGACACAGTGCGAGCCCAGCATGAAAAAACTAAGACGGACGGAACAACTCCAAAACCCGGCATGGGACCAAGACACCAGCCCAGGGGCGGACCAGCTTCGGCCGTATGACCCTATTCTTGGGCATCGGAAGGGTCCGGGGGAGGGAATTCTCGGAGATGTGCCGGGAGTGTAAAAGGGGACTTTAGTACTATCGGCCACACGCGCTAAGACCAGGCAGGGAGAAGGGTTAGGCAGAAGGGTGCTGCGCGCCCTTGCAAAAAACAAGGACTATGAGCCAACCTGATCAGGCTTGTGACTCGGCGCTACCCCGGGCATATCTCAGGTCCACCAACGAGGAACGAATGGGATACCAATTACCGAATGAACAGTATGCCGCGAAGCTGACGACGCCGGAAAAGGCTGTCCAAAGCATACAAAACGGCAGCACCCTGTGCCTGGCCCTGGCGGTCGGAATGCCAGGGGGGCTGGCAAAAGCGGTGGCAAACCGCATTTTATCCGGAGATCTGAAGGATCTGAATCTGTACTACCAGCACTCGATGAAGTATAGCGAAGAGACACTCATCCGTCCGGAAGTACTCTCGAAAGTGGATGCGCGCTGCTTCTTCATGGGCGACCCGGACCGCAAGATGGTAGCCCTCGGGATTTCCGAAGGCAGGAAGTACCTCAGCTACGTGCCCATCAATTTTTCAAACATCCCCCGCGCGCTGACCGAGCTGATTCATGTCGACACGTTTGTGATTACCGTCTCTCCCATGGATAAATCTGGTCATTTTAGCATCGGCACGAACAATGATTACGCATCGGCGGTGCTGCGGCATTGCGACCGAGTCATTGTCGAGGTGAACCGCAACATGCCAAGGGTGTTCGGCGATTCCCTGCTACACATTTCCGAGGTGCACGCGATCGTCGAGAATCACGCGCCCCTGGTGCAGATTCCCTACCACGCTCCGGATGCGGATTCGCTCAAAATCGGAAGGTGTATCGCAGAACAGATTCCAGACGGCGCTACGCTGCAGCTAGGAATCGGCAACTTGCCGAACGCCGTGGCCATCAACCTCGCCGATCACAACGACTTGGGAATCCATTCGGAGCTGTTCAGCCACGCCTTTGTACATCTGGTAAAAAAGGGTGTGGCCAACGGAAGGAAGAAGACCATTCATCCCCGAAAACACGTGTTCACATTCGCAATGGGTGACGACGAGGTGTACGAGTTCATTAACGACAACCCGTCGATGGAGAGCTATGCGTCGTCGTATGTGAACGATATTCACGTAATCGCACAGCATGACAACATGATCAGCGTGAATACGGCCATCGAAATCGACCTGTACGGCCAGGTGAACGCTGAATTTATTAAGGGGCATCAGTACAGTGGTTCCGGCGGACAGTTTGACTTCGTCAAGGGCGCTTCCTTCTCGAGGGGGGGAAAGTCGTTCATAGGACTGAAATCGGCAGCGAAGAACGGGACGATCTCGGGGATCGTGCCTCGGGTGCAAATGACCACGGATATCCGCATGGACGTGGAACACATCGTTACGGAGTACGGTTGCGTGAACTTAAGGGCCAAATCCACGCGGGAACGCGCGCTTGCACTGATTAGCATCGCGCACCCAAGCTTCCGGGATGAGCTAACCACGCACGCAAAATCAATCAATCTGATTTAGGTTGATCTGGCCAGACGCCCGGATTCTCGAGGAGTGATCGGGGTGTCGTGCCGGCGCGCCGTCTTCCTCCTACCCAAGCGTCATTCCCCTTGACAGAGTGGGGATGAACAGAATAAATAAGATCCTTCGCGTCGCAGTTCCCGGCTGTGCCCGAGGGGGGATTATGGATGCGTCACGCCGAGATTTCCTGAAACTGGCAGCTGTTGGGGGCACGGCTGCAGCAGTATTTGGATTCGACCTCGAGCCCGCCTACGCTGAACTCAGATCCCTCAAGATTTCCCGTGCCAATGAGACCCGCTCCACTTGCCCGTACTGTTCGGTAAGCTGCGGCGTCATCATCTACACTATTGGTGACCGCGCGAAGAACGTCACCCCCCAGGTGGTGCACGTCGAGGGTGATCCGGACCATCCGATAAACCGTGGCACGTTATGCCCCAAGGGCTCCTCTCTTGAACAAGACATCCTGAATGAGCGGCGAATCGTAAAGCCGCAAGTCCGGAGGCCCGGAGGGACCGAATGGGAAGATATCTCCTGGGAGCAGGCGCTTTCGGAGATCGCAGGAAAGGTGAAGGAAACCCGCGACAAGACTTTCCTTGAGACCGACTCCGCCGGCCACCGGGTGAACCGGTGCGAATCGATCGCCTGGACCGGCGGCTGCACCGATACCAACGAGTTCAACTATCTGGTGGTCAAGTCCATGCGCGCCCTGGGGGTCGTGCACCTGGAAAACCAGGCGCGAACTTGACACGGCCCAACGGTCTCAAGTTTGGGACCAACGTTTGGCCGGGGCGCAATGACCAACGGCTGGGTGGATATCAAGAATACCGACATGATGTTGATCATGGGCGGTAACCCAGCGGAAAACCATCCCTGCGGCTTCAAATGGGCCATCGAAGCAAAGCGCAATCGAAATGCGAAAATGATCGTGGTGGATCCCCGCTACACGCGCACCGCGTCAGTTTCCGATCTTTTCCTGCAGATCCGGGCCGGCAGCGATATTGCGTTTTTGGGCGGATTTATTCGCTATGCGATTGAAAATAACCGCATCGCCAAAGAGTACCTCCTCAACTACACCAATGCGGCCTACATCGTTCAGGACGATTTCAAGCTGCCGGAACAAGACGGGGTGTTTTCAGGCTTTGACGAGAAGGCGCAAACCTACAACAACTCCACATGGAACTACGCCGCGGGCGATGCCGCGGGCAAACCGGTCAACCATCCGCACGTTGGGGCGGTCGGCGCTCCTCCGGGCGGATCTCCGCCGCCTCCTTCCCTTCCCGAACGGCCAGCCTTTGATTTGACGCTGCAAAATCCCAATTGCGTATTCCAACTCTTGCGCAAGCATTACTCCCGCTACACGCCGGA
The DNA here is from genome assembly GCA_963842585.1 of Candidatus Acidiferrales bacterium. Taxonomy (GTDB): domain Bacteria; phylum Acidobacteriota; class Terriglobia; order Acidiferrales; family UBA7541; genus Acidiferrum. The sequence goes on along the minus strand of CAWJHG010000001.1, from coordinate 266,070 downwards.
GATGGTGGAGCGCATCACCGGCATTCCCAGGGACCAGTTCTTGAAGGCCGCCGATCTGTTCACGTCGATCCGCACAGACGGCGACACGAAAAAAGTAGCGACGATCATTTATGCGGTGGGTTGGACGCATCACAGCTTCGGCACACAGATCATCCGCACGGCGGCGATCATCCAGCTCCTGCTCGGCAATGTGGGGCGCGCCGGCGGTGGGGTAAATGCGCTGCGGGGACACTCGAACATTCAGGGCGCCACGGACATGGCAGGCATATTCGAGAATCTCCCCGGCTACCTGAAAGTTCCGACACCGGCTGACGGCTCGTTGGCGGGCTGGACAAAGCGGATCACGCCCACGCCTTCGAATCCGGGGCAATGGGAGTCTTTCAATTACTGGGGCAATACACCCAAGTTTGCGGTGAGCTTTCTGAAGGCGATGTACGGCGATGCGGCCACGAAACAAAATGACTTTGCCTACGACTATCTGCCCAAGGTGGACCGGAACTACTCGTGGACCTACCTGTGGAACAACATGTATAACGGCATCGTTAAGGGGCTCTTTGCTTTCGGGATGAATGGGGTGGCCATCGGTCCCGACACCCAAAAAAATATCGATGCGCTGAAACGTGCGGACTGGCTGGTAGTCGGCGAGATCTATCCGGATGAGACCAGCGAGTTCTGGAGATCTCCTGGAATCACGCAGGAAGAGATGAAGTCGATCCAGACGACCGTGTACCGGCTGCCGTGCGCAGGGTTTGCGGAAAAGGATGGCACGTTCACGAATTCGGCCCGTTGGCTGCAGTGGAAGAACGCGGCGCTTCCTACGCCGCTCAACTGCCGGCTGGACCAGGCAATCGTCGCCCAAATTTTCCTGAAAGTGCGCGCGCTCTATCAGGCGAACGGGGGCAAATTCCCGGATCCGATTCTCAAGCTCACCTGGAATTACACGGAGCCGTCCAGTCCTTCGCTGGCCGAAGTTCTGAAGGAAATTAATGGCAAGACGTATGTGGACGCCGAGGATCCCGCCACCAAGCAGCAGCTTAAAGCCAATCAACAACTGCCCGGTTTCTCCTGGCTGAAGGACGACGGCACAACCGCGTGCGGCAACTGGATTTATTGCGGAGCGTACACCGAAGCCGGCAACCTGACCATGCGGCGCGACGCAAGTGATCCATCCAATATGGGCGTGCACCAGAATTGGGCATGGTCGTGGCCCGCAAATCGCCGCGTTCTCTACAACCGCGCGTCCTGTGATGTGGGCGGCAAACCCTGGGATGCTTCTCGGCGGCAGGTGTGGTGGAGCGAACCGGCGCAAAAGTGGGTTGGAAACGATGTGCCCGACTTCAAGCCCGATTCGAAGCCGGCAGAGCATATGGGACCGTTCATCATGAATGCCGAGGGTGTGGGACGTATCTTCGCGCCGCTCGGTGCGTTTGCCGATGGGCCTTTGCCCGAGTTCTACGAACCGAACGAGAGCCCGGTCGAGAATCTATTGCATCCTCAACAATCGCGCAACCCGGTCGTCAAACGACTCCAGACTCCCGACGATAAGTACGGCACACCGCAAGAGGGTTATACCATCGTGTGCACCACCTACCGCCTAACGGAGCACTACCACTATTGGACGAAGAACAATCCCATGAATGTGCAACTTGTGCCGGAGCCATTTGTGGAAATTCCGGAGGAGCTGGCGCGAGACCTGGGCGTGCGCGGAGGGGACAAAGTGAAAGTCTCGAGCGCGCGCGGCCAGTACGTGGCCAAAGCCATGGTCACGAAGCGAATCAAGCCGATGATGATCGATGGAAAGAAAACCTATCAGGTCGGCTTCCCGATCCACTGGGGCTATCGCGGAATAGCCGAAGACGAGGGGAAGACATCGAAGACGCTGGCAAATCTGGTGACTCCGACAGTGGTTGATCCGAACGCTTTCACTCCGGAATTTAAGGGATTCCTGGTGAAGGTAGAGAAAGCCTAGGCGAACCGGGATGAGCCAAGCGACACTACGCGTACAGAAGATCAGCGGTCACGCCGGAAGCGTTGCGGGCGAAGGCACGCAGCGCGAATCCCAGGTTTGCAAACTGGTGGACACCACTACGTGCATCGGTTGCAAAGCTTGTGAAGTGGCCTGTGTCGAATGGAACGACATGCCTTTTTCGCCAACCGTGTTTGATAACACGTATCAGACGATGCCACAAACGCGCTGGAATTACTGGAACCTGATTCTGTTCAACGAGCACGAGCGCGAGGATGGCTCATTGCAGTGGCTAATGCGCAAGCACCAGTGTATGCACTGCGCGGAGCCGGGGTGTCTCGAGGCCTGCCCTTCCGACGGGGCGATCGTGCAGTATACAAATGGGGTTGTAGATTTCCAGCAGGACCGCTGCATTGGCTGCGGATATTGCATCACTGGCTGTCCGTTCAATATTCCGAAGCTTAATAAAGTTACCAAACGCGTTTACAAATGTTCACTATGCACCGACCGTGTCAGCGAAGGTCTCGAACCTGCATGCATCAAATCGTGTCCGACCGGTTGCCTGCACTTCGGTACCAAGGATGACATGAAGGATCTGGCCGAGCAGCGCTCCAAGCAGCTGCAGGATCACTTCGGCTATGCGAACGCGGGCGTATACGATCCACCGGGCGTCGGCGGCACCGGTGTCATCTACGTTTTGCATGATGTTACCAAACCCGAGCTGTACGGGGGCTTACCGAGCAATCCCACCATTCCCCTGGCCGTTAAATTGTGGAAGCACCCGCTCAAGTGGCTGGGAAACCTGGCAATTGCGGGAGGGTTGATCGGCCTGTTCGTGCACTACCTGCGGTTTGGGCCGAAGGCGCGCGAGGATGAAGACATTCGTCCGGCGGGAGGACCAGCATGACCCATCCCGAACAGATCATTCCGCACGGCCACATACTGCGCTATACGCTGCGGGAACGGCTGACGCACTGGGTGGCGGCCGGATCGTACATTTATCTGATGGCCACCGGCTTGGCGTTTTGGTCGCCGTGGATGTTCTGGTTGGCAGTGGTCCTCGGCGGGGGGCAAGTCTCTCGCATGCTGCATCCCTGGGCCGGGTTGCTGTTCACGGCTTCGGTAATTTATATGTTCATCATGTGGTCCAAGCAGATGCGCTTCGAACCCGTGGATCGCGAGTGGTGGAAGTCTTTGCATTTCTACATCACCAACCAGGATGACAAGATGCCCCCCGCGGGCCGCTACAATGCGGGACAGAAACTCTTGTTCTGGAGCTTCTTCGGCGGTGGGCTGGTCCTTTTTCTGAGCGGACTGGTTCTATGGTTCACCGACTCGCTGCCTTGGAGCATGCGCTGGCTGCGTTACGTTGCGGTCCTCGTGCATCCGATCGCCGCATTGGCTACCATCGGAAATTTCATGATTCACATTTACATGGGTGTCTTTGCAGAGCGCGGTGCCTTCGGCTCGGTAATCCGCGGCGACGTTTCCATGGCATTTGCCAAACGCTATCATCCCGGCTGGTATGAAGAGATTGTCGGTTCATCCGACCCACCGAAATGACCTTTCTGTCCTCGGGAAAAGTAAATTACCTCGCCCGCATCGAACGTGCTCAATTGCTTTCCGAGCGTCATGCCTTCGCAAGCAAGATCCTAATCTTCTACCGTGAGCTCGCCAAGTTCCAAAAGAGTTTCTATGAAGAGCTGCCACGAATCTGGGGCAAGTCGGCGATTGCGCCAGTCCATGGCGACCTGCGCGCAGAATTGAATCTGGCGATTCTTTCCGAGCCGTTCGGCAAGTTTCTTGCCCTGATCGAATCCATTGCCCCCGGCCCGATGGCGGGGCAAGCGCGGAAACTGCACGCTCTGGGTCAACCGGCGTGGATGGGAGCCTTGACCGATTACTGGAAAACAGGTTTGTTGGGGCCGGTCGCCGCGGAACCCATACAAGAGTTTCTGGCACGAGCGTTTTTTCAGCCCTACGCTGAATTTGTCGTGGGCACAAAACTGCCGCCCGTCTTGCCCATGACGGTCTGCCGCTGCCCCCGGTGCAGTTCCTTACCTTTGCTCGGAGTGCTGCGACCGGAAGGTGATGGCGGGAAGCGTTTCCTGCAATGCCCCTTCTGTTCACAGGAATGGGAGTTTCGGCGCATTCTGTGCGCGCATTGTGGGGAGGAAGAGGAGCGAAAGCTTCCGGTTTACGTGGCCGAGGCATTCCCGCACATCCGCATCGAATGCTGCGACACCTGCAAGCATTTCCTGCGCACCATCGATCTCACCAAGGATGGAAACGCCGTTCCGATAGTCGATGACCTGGCGGCAATCCCTTTGCACTTATGGGCCGAAGAGAACGGCTACAAGAGGATTCAGGGGAATCTTCTGGGGACTTGAAGCAACGAGCTCAATACTTGGAAGTTAGAGTGCTCCAGGCCTTTTGCAGAAGGCTGCTAAACGGGGCGGGTTTCGTAGCATTCCCAGGGTCCGCCAAATTGCCGGATGCCGCCTGGGTCAGGAGAGGTGAGAAGCTCGGCGCACGAACAGCGGTGGTGGAGTGAAGGTCGTCGTTGGTGCCGTACATGATTCTTGCCAGGCTCAGATTGGCCATCGGTAACTCCTCGCTTCCACCGGGAAGCTTTCCTGCATTCGTCCATTGTGCGCTTGATCCAACCGAATGGATGGCCCGCGCAAGGCCGTGCGGCGAGATGATCACTGCCCATACGGGCAGGTCTGTTAGAATGCGATCGCAAGGAAGGAGACTGTTAAATGACAGAACAAAATTTTTCGAACCACGTAAAGTGGGTGCCAACCTTTCACTTTTTTGTGATGCCGGCCTTGTTGTTAAACCTAGGATGGTCGGTCTACCGGATGTTTCGTCCGGGCTTCAGCGGTGACAACCTGGTCCAACTGTTGACGGCCTTGGCTCTGGTACTGCTGATGTTTCATGCGCGACTGTTCGCCCTCCGGGTTCAGGATCGCGTAATCCGCATGGAAGAACGTCAGCGCATGAGCAAGCTGCTGCCCGAAGATTTAAAATCGCGCATTGGAGAATTCTCGCCGGCGCAACTCGTGGCGCTCAGGTTCGCGAGTGATGGCGAATTGCCTGCGCTGGCACGCAGAGTTTTGAATGACAAGGTGACCGACGGCAAGGCCATCAAGCAGATGGTGCAGAACTGGCGTGCGGATTACCTGCGCGCGTAGGGCACACCTTCTTGAAAGGGAACTCCCTGCACGCTACTTGGGACGCGGGACAAACTTCTATCCGTTCGATCCGCAGGACTCGAGGCCGGTGTTAGGACCTACCCGGGTGAAGAAGGTAATGCCACAACCTCTCGTCTTCGTGATCTTCCATGCCCTGCGCAGACCTGAGTAAACTAAGGCAGGCAAAGGCCGCAAGAGTCAGAAGTCCTGCGCCAGTGAGAAATATAAGAATTGGTGCCGGTGTCATAAATTGCGTTCCCCTTTTCCTTTGCCGCGAGCGACAGCGGTCTGTTCCCTCGACTGGGAATCTCCCAAGGCCGATGAACTTGCTGCATGGGAGTTGCGTTGAATGCGGTACGGAAACAGAATGTATCGAACGTTGATTCACTCTATCCAATGCAGAAAATAATGGGTGTGACGGTGCGCACGGCTGTATCGAACTATCGAGATGGTCGGGTATTAGAACTTCTAGTACCTAGGCGCCAGTGAATGCCTTCCGCGTATGGTACCGAAGGGGCTTCTGCGCCTCTGAGAATCCTGGTCGAGATCGGTCCACAGGGACGCGGTTTGGAAGTACTCCTCCGTGCGATCAGCTGCTCAATGCATTCGAGCTCCTTCTTCTGCCTGTCTTTCGCGCGCAATCGGCCGCCTCGCCGTCCCCAACAGTGCAGAACTGCTGAACCTCGATCGGGAATTCGATCACGCATTTGTCGCCGCCGCAAGGCCACTGCTGGCCGGTCTGGATCCCCCGGGACAACCGGAGAGTCGTGCCCGGCATTGCTGATCCGCTCGAGAGTGAACGGAGAGTGCAAGCGGGATTTCCACCTGTCCCGTCCTCCAGACTGCGATCAGGAACGGAGCGATTTGCCTGGGCCGGCAAGAGCAGGCTGAATCCGCGGCCGCCGGGAAAAATGTGGCCGTAGTAATCAACAGAGGCGTTCCCGCAACGATGATTTCCGATATTGAAGATGCTGGGGTCGTGTTCGAGGATCGCGTCGGTTAGCATTCGAAAAAGACCGGTGCTGCAGTGAACGGGCGATTCCGCCAGCACCGGCAAATCCGAACCCGTGGATGGCGGAGATGGCTGCCTTCAGAGAATGCTTTGCACCACTCCACCTTCGGCACGCACGGCAGCACCGTTGATGACGTCGGCCTGGGTACTGGCGACGAATGCCACCACGGCAGCAACTTCTTCGGGAGTTTCAAAGCGTCGAAGAAGCGAAGTGGGTCGCATGGTGGCGAAGAATTGCTTTTCAAGCTGCTCAGCGCTGATTCCCTGCTGCCGAGAGGCGTCCCGGATGAAAGTTCCAACTCCCTCGGAGGCAGTCGGACCGACGAGAACGGAGTTGGCGGTCACGCCGGTGCCGGAAACCGAACGAGCGATGCCATTGGCGAGGGCTACTTGGGCGGTCTTGGTCATCCCGTAGTGGATCATCTCCGCGGGAATCTGTTGAGCCGATTCACTGGAAATGAAAATAATGCGCCCCCACTTCTTTTTCAACATGGATGGAAGATAGTGACGGCTCAGGCGGACTCCGCTGAGCACATTCACGTCATAAAATCGCTGCCAGTCGACATCGGGAATCTCCAGGAAGGGTTTAATCTCGAAAATGCCGAGGTTGTTCACCAGAATATCCGCCGACGGCACTTCCTTCAGAAATGCGGCCGCGCCTGCGGCAGTGCCAAGGTCGGCCGCCACCCCGGAGAATTCCGCTCCTCGATTCTGTTGACGCAGCTTCTCAAGCGCACTTTCAACGCGGGCTGCGGTCCTCCCATTGACGACCACGCGGGCTCCCTCCGCCGCGAGCGCAGCGGCGATCGCAAACCCGATTCCCGCAGTCGACCCCGTGACCACCGCAAGCTTACCCCCTAGCCCGAGATCCATAGTCTCTTCTCCTCGAATGTTTTCTTCGCACGCTGCATTCAGAACGCGGCTTTAGCCTTGGCAATGCTGGTGGAAAAGGTTTCAAACTCCGAGATTTCCTGCGGCGTCAGGCGCAGTTCCCCGGCACGCATCACACCTTCGGCTTGTTGCGCGCTGCGGGAGCCGACAATGGCGCCGGTGACGCGTGGATTGCGCAAGGTCCAGGCGATGGCCACCTCGCCGGGCGTCCGATCGTGGCGCGCGCCGATTTCTTTCAGTTTTTCGACTAACTCCAGGTTCTTCGAGAGTTTGGGCTCCTGGAATTCCGGATTGCGGCTGCGAAAATCATCGCTGGACAAGGCCGCGGCGCGCGCGCGTGTCATGCCACCGGTCAACATGCCGGAGAACATGGGCGAGTAAACGATGACGCCAATTCCCTCGGCTTCGCAGTAGGGCAAGCTATCCTCCTCAATCTGGCGACGAAGAATGGAATACGGCGGCTGCAAGGAGGTTACTGGAGCGATCTTTCCCGCGCGCTTCAGTTGCGCGGTATTGAAATTGGACACCCCAATCCAGCGCACCTTTCCTTGTTTTTGCAGCTGGCCGAGCTCCTGCCATGCTTCTTCGAGGCCCGGGCCATCGTCCGGAGGAGGCCAATGAATCTGGTAAAGATCGATGGTTTCGACCTGCAACCGGCGCAAGCTGCCTTGGCATTCTTCCCGGATGGAATTGGCAGCGAATTGTGGCGTAATCTTTCCCTGGGCATCCCAACGCAAGACACATTTTGTGAATACGTAGGGACGTGCGCCGCGCCACTCCGCGAGTGCACGCGCCACCACCTCTTCGGAATGGCCAAGTCCGTATACCGCGGCTGTATCGATCCAATTCACTCCCAGTTCCAGTGCTTTATGGATCGCGGCGATGGAGTCTTTATCCTCTTGCGGACCCCAAGAGTACTCCCAACCGCCACCGCCGATGGCCCAGGCCCCAAATCCAACAGGGGTAATTTGCAGATCCGAATTTCCGAGTCTTCGAGCTGTCATGATTTCCTCACGCACTGAATTGCTGTCGCCCGGAATAAAGAGGAACAACCCGGAGGTGTGGGCGCACTCCTTCGATGTGTGTGGTAAGCGAAAGGTTAAGCCAATTCATCGCGCGAGGAATCCGGCTTCGGGGGGACCGCTTGGGGTTCAGGTTGATAAGCGCCGGAGCTGCCGACTTATGGTGACTCGAGTAGTTCAAGGAAACCGGAACTGATTTCCGCCGGTGAGGCGGCAATGCCACCCGGAGGTCCGCCGCCGGACAACACAAATTGGTCACCTCTCCGTCCCTGACGAGACTCCTCGACCAGTAGCACTCTCCCTCACCAGGGCAGCGCCCGTCGCAGGTGGCCGCCCGAAATCCGGCAGTTGGTCACAGCGTCCGCGCCCTTGGCTGATGATGAAAAGTTCATGCAGTCAGGAAGGCGGTTGCGGACCGAGGGCACAATAAAGAACGGCGCCCCGAACGAATCGGAGCGCCGGCTTGGGAGTGAAACAGCTGCGATGAAAGTTAAATGGTCTTCGGGCCGACCCCTGCGGCCGCAGGTGAAGAAGCGGTCCTCGAAAAAGAACCCGCTCCGGATTCTTTCTCCCCGGTCTTGTCGATCTCGATAGAGCCCTTGAAATAGGCCCCGTCTTCGATCATGATGCGGGCGGTCGTGAGATCGCCGTTGACGGAACCATCCTTCTTAATTTCGATCCGGTCCTTGGCGCGCAAATTCCCCTTTACGGTGCCATAGACCACTACTTCGCGGGCCATAATGTCCGCAGTCAGCTTGGCCGTGGCACCCACGGTGAGCTTGCGCTCATCGAGTTGCACGAGCCCTTCGACCGATCCCTCGATCAGCAGATCTTCGCTGCCGGAGATTTCCCCTTTCACATGCAGGCTTGGACCAAGCCGGGCCGTAGCACGGTCTGCGGTCGCACTCAACGGACGCATCGCATCTGTACTCATTGCAGTAGTTCCCTCCCAAGTTGCCGCAGTTGGCTTAGGCGGCGGATTGACTGGAAAATTTTTTTGCTCCGGTTGCCCTGTTTGCGGCGCATCCGGTTTTTTGTTCCCCCACATCGGTCCTCCCAAGGGACAGCCCACCCCACGCGATTTCCGGCCCGGGGTAAGCAAAAGATAGTCCGCGGGAGGGTCCGTCGCAAACACATTATAGGCTCTGCATGCGTGAAAGTAACTAGACTGAAGAACAGGGTCCGAACTGTACCAAGGGAGCGGGAGAAACGCAGGCGAAGATGGGCTAACCCGACAACTTCCGCAAGCAGCCTTCCGCGTGCCGCTGCACCTCCTTGCTGCACGAGTCGATCCGGCACCCCGTCCGCCCCGGTGATTCGTTGGCACCGTCGAGCAGCCCGATCGCGCAAATTCACTCTGGTATCCAGATTCTGCCATGCGGTACCGTTGCCGGTGGAGCTTTGCGCGGATTCCCGAGGAGGAATCCCCCCATGATCCGTTACCTGCTTTTGAGTGCCGCCTCTCTCGCCGTCCTCTTCCTTTCTCTTTTTCCGTTCGCCGGTACCGCTGCTCCGCAAGAACCGATCCGGGTGCAATCCAATGAGGTTCTCGTACCCACAGTAGTGTTTGACAGGGAGTTGTATGCCCAATTGAACAAGATCAAACCGCATCGGCGGGAATCATATGGGCAATTGGAAGCGAAGAACGCGAGACTCTGGAACGATCTCGCCGTGAAGAATCTAACGGTAAAGGACTTTCATCTCTACGAGGACGGCCAGGAACAGAGAGTTCAAGAAGTGAAACTGGAGCCGCCTGCATTCCGTGTGGTCGCCGATAATTTGGGCAAACATCCGGAGATGGTCGGCACGGGCGGCGGTCTCTGGGGCTATTTGGATCTGCCCAAAACGGACCTCAGCGTGTGGTATGCATGGCCGCAGTATGTCCTGACCTACATCCCCCCGAAATCGGCACCAGGCAGTTGCCATCAGATTCAGGTAAAAGTCGGCCCCCCGAATCTGACGGTATGGTCCAGGAGCGGGTACTGCAGCACGGAGCACCCGGCGGACAATCCACTTGAGGGAACTGATTTCGCCAAGAAAATGGAAGCGGCGGCCGCTTCGGCAAACCCGAATGGCATAGACTTGAAACTGAGAGCGGCGGTGTTTGCGGACAATCCGGATGGTGCGCGCGTTTATCTCTCGACCAGCTTCCCAGGACAATCGCTAACCCACAAAATCATCAGCGGAACCTTATATGCGACCATCGGTTTGTTTGTCGCCGTGAACCGGAAAGACGGTTCTGCGGCCGCGAGATACAGCGATTTTGCGTGTTGCGACTACGGGGACAAGGAGGAACCGAGTGGCAGCGAACTTTCCGGTGGCTCAAAGACCGAGGGTAGCGCGTTGCTTCCCGATCGCTATGCAACCCAATTTTCCTTGCCCGCCGGTGAATATAACCTTCACGTGGTCTTGAGCGACGGACAGCACTTTGGGATTCAGGACGCGCCGCTTACGGTGGGGAGCTACGACACGAAAAATCTGGGGATGAGTGATTTGGTTTTATGTCGGCGCGTTCGGAAAGTATCGTCCGAGGCGGCGGAGTCCACCCGGATTACCAACAGTTATACGCCGCTGGTCAGCAATGGAGTGGAATTCACGCTGGCGGCGGACGCCCAGTATTGGCCTGACGAAACACTGTTTGTCTATTTTGAGGTCTACAATCCTTTCGGGGCGGCGGCACCAAGCACTAAAGTGCAAGCAAACATGAGAATCGTGAACACCAGCTCCGGCTCCCTCGTGGATACGTTTGAACCTGTGGACCTGGCGAAATACACGAAACCGGGAAACCTCGTGGCCGCCGTCGGCCGAGGAGTGATTCTGAAACATCTGGCACCCGGCGTATACCGGCTCGAGGCTCAAGCAAGTGACGCCTTGGGCCATGGCACGGTGTGGCGGTCGACTCAATTTACCGTTTTGGCCGTCGAACCATTGGAGATGGGGAAGTCGCCTGTTAGCCCGTAGCTGGTGACCCATCTCTGAGGCAAATACTCTGTCCCGGAGTTACGCCCTGGAGGATCGCGCTAGGAGGACGGCTTGTCCGGCACGGGCTCGCGCGCGAGAAAATCGGTGCTGAAGCGCTGGGAGTAAGAGGTCAAGAGTTGCTCGATGCGCGCCGGGGAATTGGACTTCAGAACGAACCCGGCATGGTGAAATTTCTTGATGCGATCAATGATTTCCGGGTCTTGGTAGGCTGAAGTGTCCGGCTCCCCTTGGCGCGCCAGCGAAACAATTACGCCGGCATAGTCTTCGCGCGGCTGTGGCAACTGATAGGGCAACTTCCCTGCCGTCACTTCGAGGTGCGCCCACTCTCGCCACAGGTTAATTCCTGTGGCAGCTTCCACCATATTCGAGATGTACGCACCGCCAACACGCGCGGCGATCTCGATAAAGTAGAAGCGGTTGTCGCTCTGCGCCTTCAGAAATTCCGCATGTGTGACGCCGCGCAGCAATCCCAACCCCCGAATTAATCTATCGTTGATTTCCTTCAAAGCCAGAGTTTCCGCCAAATCGCGCTCGAGGGTGCGCGTGGTGAACACACCGCCATGGTGCGAAGTATCGAGCGGAGGCACACCGTAAGTGTGGGCTTCGGCAAACAAAACGGTGCGCTCGGAGACCACGCTGTCCAGGTGAAACACGGCCCCTGGAATAAACTGTTCAAGTAAATACTCGGACTGCCGGTTACCCAGGCGGTCGAGCCAGGGCCATAAATCCTCGGCCTGATCTATTTTTTTCATTCCAATGCCGGAGGCCTGGGACCGGGGCTTGAGAAGCCAGGGGCCAGGCACATGGCTCATGAACTCGCGCAGGTCGTCGTAATTCAATACATGGATAAACTCGGGGACGAGAATACCCGATTCGCGAGCCTGGGCACGCATGGCCAGCTTGTCGCGGAAATGGCGAATGGTGGTAAGCCCGATGCCGGGCAGGCGCAGATGTTCGCGAAGCGCGGCGACATTCTCCATGTCGAACTCGTCCAAGGCAACGATGCGGTCAATGTGACGCGTGCGAGCAGCATAACTGACGGCATGGAGCAGATCGGTGAGCGGAAGTTCGTCGGGCATGTAAAACGATTCGTCGATGCATTCGCGGGGCCAGTCAGCGTTGCGCAACTTCTCCACGGTCAGAAGCAGCACCGTACACCCGAGGTTCTTGCAGGTGCGCAGGAATTCCTGGCCCTTTTCGTAGGAAGAAACACACAGGATGGTAATCGGTCTCGCCGCAGACATCGGGTCCCCGCCGGGGCGCGGCTGGAGGTTCCAGCCAGATTTTGTTCCGCTCAAAAAGCTGGCCGGATTATATACGGGTTTGCTGTACAGGAAAGAGGAATTGCAGGAAGGGCGCGACGCGTTGCGCCCAGGCAGCTTCGTTGTGCTCGGCCCCTTCGACCCGCTGGTAGTGCAGATTCCGCTCAGGTTGCCAACCCTTGCCCACCAGCACATCGCGGAACCGCTCCACATCGTCCACAATCCGAGGGCCTTCTCGTGTGCCAATGTCCAGCCAGATTCGCGGAAACGGCTGAACGGGTGCGGCAGCGGCAAAGCGCAGAATGACCCGTTCATTCCACCATACGGAGGGGGAAAGTGCAGCGATCTTGCCGAAAATCTGCGGCTGACGCAGGCCCAGGTAAAGAGAAACGAGGCCACCGAGGGAGGAGCCGCCGATTCCGGTGTTCTCCGGTTCTTCCCTGACACGATACTGTGCTCTGAGGAATGGCCGCACTTCTTCGAGAAGAAATTTTGCATAGCGGTTCGCTCGACCGCCGCCTAGCCGGGGCATGCGCGTCGGCGTGTATTCACCCAAACGCTGTTTGCCGGCGTTATAGATGCCGACGATGATGAGCGGTTCGACGCGTCCCTCGTGGATGCACTGGTCCGCAGTTTGGCCCACATGCCAATCCATGCCGGGGATAAAAGAAGTAGCGCCATCGAACAGATTTTGCCCGTCGTGCAAATACAGTATGGGGAACCGCCGTTGCGGCAGCTGGTCGTACCCCGGAGGGAGATAGACGATCAGGTCGCGCTGGTTCCGCAGGTATCGCGACGGAAACTGTTCATGCTTGATGAGATGAGGTCCGCTCACGGAGCGATGACAACCAGTAGATCTTTGGGTTCGACGTGCTGCCCGGGAGTCACCAGCAGCTTGCTGATTTTTCCGCTGATGGGTGCATAAATGTTCGATTGCATCTTCATGGCTTCCAAGGTGAGAAGTTTGGCACCGCGCTCAACGCTGTGATTGGCCTGCACGGCGATACTGCTGATCAAGCCAGCCGTCGGTGCTCCCACGTGCCCGGGATCTTCCATATCGGCCTTCGGGTGGCTTCGTTCCATTACCCGGAGCGAGCGGTCGCGAACGTTGACCTCCCGGGGCTGACCGTTGAGTTCGAAGAACAGGGTGCGCGTGCCATCGGGATGGGCATCGCTGATGGTCAGGAATTTCACGATCATGGTCTTGCCGTGCTCGATGTCCACGGTGATTTCTTCCGCGGATTTCAGGCCGTAGAAAAAGGCCGGGGTCGGTAGCACGCTCACGTCGGAGTAGGCCTGACGAAAGGCATTGAACTTCAGGTATACCTCCGGGTAGAGGAGATAACTGAGAAGTGCATCGCGCTCGACCCGGTGAGCCACCTTTCGTTCCAGCTCGGCATGCGATTCATCAAAGTTTACTGCCTCCAGGCTGGCCCCTGGCCGCCCTTTTACCGGAGCCTGGCCGCGCAGAATAATGCGCTGCAGTTTTTTCGGCCAGCCGCCCGGAGGCGTGCCGAGGGCCCCGGAGAACATCTCCACCACGGAGTTCGGAAGTGAAACGTCGTGGTTCTCATCGAGTTTCAGCAGGTCGGCGGGCTTGATCTCGTTGGCCAAAAGAAACAGGGCCATGTCGCCAACCACTTTGCTCGACGGGGTCACTTTCACGATATCGCCGAAAAGCTGGTTCACTTCGGCATACGTCGTTTCCACCTCGCGCCAACGGTGCCCCAACCCCATGGCCGCAGCCTGTTCACGCAAGTTTGTAAATTGTCCGCCGGGAATTTCATGCTCATAAAGCCGTGCCGAACCCGACTTCGGACCTGAATCGAACGGCAAGTAATAGCCCCGTACAACTTCCCAAAAGTCCGAACACTCGTTGAGCGCATCGATATCCAGTTGTGTCGCGCGAGGCGTGTTTTCCAGTGCTTCGACAATCGAATTCAAATTCGGCTGGCTGGTGCCGCCGCTCATCGAAGCGATGGCCGCATCGGCTACATCCACACCGGCTTCTGAAGCTTTCAGCACCGAAGCAGAGTTGACGCCGCTGGTATCGTGGGTGTGAAAGTGAACGGGGATGCCAATCTCCTCGCGCAACGCCTTCACCAGCGTGTGAGCCGCGTAAGGCCGGCACAGTCCCGCCATATCCTTGATCGCCAGGAAATGTGCACCGAGCTTTTCCAGACGCTTGGCCATCTGCACGTAGTACTTCAGCGAATACTTGGGCCGCTCCTTGTCAAAGATATCTCCCGTGTAGCAGATCGCTGGCTCACAGACCGCGCCGGCCTCCAGCACCGCGTCGATCGAAACACGCATGTTCTCAAGAGAGTTCAGTGAATCGAAAATCCGGAAGATGTCGATGCCTTGCTGATGGGCTTCACGGACAAAATCGACGATGACATTGTCCGGGTACGAGGTGTAGCCCACGGCATTGGCGCCCCGCAACAGCATCTGGAAACAGATGTTCGGAATGCGCCGCCGGAGCTCTCGGAGACGCTGCCAGGGATCCTCGTGAAGAAAGCGCATGGAGGTATCGAAGGTCGCGCCGCCCCACATTTCCAGGCTGAAGAGTCCGGGCAGCCGCTGCGCCACAGCGTTCGCGGTGGTCAGCAGGTCGTGAGTGCGTACCCGGGTGGCCATCAACGATTGATGAGCGTCGCGGAAGGTGGTGTCGGTTATCAGCAAGCGCTTCTCTTTGCGCGCCCAGGCTGCAAATTTTTTCGGCCCCAATTTCAGCAAAAGCTGTCGCGTGCCTGCCGGCGGGGCCATGTTGGGAAGGACCGGCACGGGAGCCTTTTCGATTATTTCGGGAACGCGCTTCCCTTTTACTTCCGGATTGCCATTCAGAATCACGTCGCCGAGATAGGAGAGCAGTTTGGTGGCGCGGTCGGCACGGCTGCTGAAACGAAACAACTCCGGAGATTCATCGAGGAATGAGGTAGTGACTTCGCTCGCGCGGAAGCGCGGGTGATTGACCACGTTTTCGAGGAAAGGAATGTTGGTTTTTACGCCGCGAATGCGAAATTCGCGCAGCGCCCGGTCCATGCGCTGGCAAGCTTCGGGGAGATTCGTGCCCCAGGCAGTCACCTTGACGAGCAGCGAATCGTAATAGGCCGCCAGTAAGGCACCGGAGTAGGCGGTACCACCGTCAAGGCGAATGCCGAAACCGGCTGGCGAACGGTAGGTGGAGATACGGCCATAGTCGGGGGCGAAATGTTTCTCCGGATCCTCGGTCGTGACACGGCATTGCAACGCTGCGCCATACAGGTGAATCTTGTCCTGCCGAGGAAGAGAAAGCGGCTCTTCGTGCAGTTTGTACCCCTGGGCAACCAGGATCTGTGCACGAACGATGTCGATGCCGGTTACGACTTCCGTGACCGTGTGCTCCACCTGAATGCGCGGGTTGACCTCGATGAAGTACCATTTCTCCGAATCGACGTCGTAGAGAAACTCAACGGTTCCGGCGTTTCGGTAATTCGCTACGCGCGTAATCTTGAGCGCGGCGTCCCATATTTCCGCGCGAACCTGGTCCGGCAGATTCAAGGCGGGCGCAACCTCGACGACTTTCTGATGGCGTCGTTGCACGGAGCAGTCGCGCTCATACAGATGCAATTGGTTGCCGTGTTCGTCGGCGAGGATTTGCACTTCAATGTGCCGGGCCCGGGGCAGGAATTTCTCGAGAAAAACCGAAGCGTCGCCGAACGCGGATTTGGCCTCGCCCTGGGCTTCTTCCAACCGCGTCGCGAGCTGCTCGGGATCGTGAACCACGCGCATCCCGCGTCCGCCGCCGCCCATTGCGGCCTTGACGATGACCGGGTATCCAATTCCTCGGGCAATCTCCCGGGCTTCCGCGGCGGACGAAACCGGGTTCTCCGTGCCGGGCAGAACGGACACACCCGCACTCGCCGCCAACCGCCGCGCGGCTGTCTTGTCTCCCAACAATTCCAATAACTCCGGAGTCGGCCCGACAAACGCCAATCCCGCCTCTGTGCATGCGCGTGCCAGGGCAGGATTTTCCGAGAGGAATCCATATCCGGGGTGAATCGCATCGACGTCATGTTCTTTCGCGATGGCGATAAGCCCGGGGATATCCAGGTACGCTTCCACCGGCCCCTTGCCGGCGCCCACCTGATACGCTTCATCCGCCTTGAATCTGTGCAGCGAAAGGCGGTCTTCCTGGGAATAAATTGCCACCGTTCGCAAGCCCAGTTCGTTGGCCGCGCGGAAAATACGAATAGCGATTTCGCTGCGGTTGGCCGCCAACAGTTTTCGAATCGGTCTATGTCTCTTCATGCGCACGCGTCATTCACTGCAAATAAGGGAAACCAGAATTCTACATTGTTTTGAGCAGGATGCCAGGGCGGGAAGGATTCTTTCTATCTTCGGTTGTGGCAGATGGAATGAATGTGGGACGATTTTTCTTTCTATTGCCTAAGCAGCGGCATTGCGTAACGAATCGGCACTCCAAAATTGGAGCCGCCGAAACCCTTCACGATTGCAAACGTGACGCCAATGACTCCGCCTTCCCTGGTCATCAAAGGTCCGCCGGACCCGCCAGAGGTGGTCTGCGCGTCGTAAACAATCTTGTCCGGCAGGACATCTCCGATATGGCCCTGTGTCACCAGCGGGCGGATCAGCCTGCGTCTTGCCAGTTCCGCCAGCACCAGCTTGGGGTCACCTCCGCTGATCTTAACGATGTCCTTGACGACATCGTCTCCGGCCCGCGCGAGAATGGCATCCAGCCCGGTTGCGTATCCCAAGCTGATCAAGGCTTCCCCGCTGACAGCAGCCTCTTTTCGGGTGTCCAGTTTCAGAATCGGCTGCTTCAGGACCGACAGATCCCCGTGGACCACGGCCAGATCCGCATCCTGGGAAATTTGGTAAATACCGACGGGGATGCCGTTGGCTTCCCCAGGAAAATACGCGGTCATTTCTGCGATCACCGGTTCCAGTCCCTGCTGCACTGCCCCGTTCAGTTCCTCGTTCTCCCACCAGGGCTGTACCACGTGATGATTGGTGACGATCTTGCCGTCTCCGGCAACAAAGCCACTTCCAAAAAAATCTACGCGGAGTTCCGGAGCCCGGCCTTCGGTGGTGTAGACGGTCTGACCTTCACTGTCCTTCAAAGGTGACCCGTCGCTGTCGATGCCCCCGTAGCGCATGCGTTTCCCAGATGATTTTTCGTTGAAGGCTACGGAGACGTGAATCAGGCAAACACTGGAAGCATAGTTGCGGATCACTACCTCTGCCGCCTGGGCATTTCCTTCCAACTTGTTCAGCCGATCGGTGGTCTCATCCAGCTGATGGCGAAGGTCGCTCGAGTCACCGCCGGGCGCGGAGATTTTCTGGCGAAGCTCCGCGGTCTGCTGCTGGAGTTGCTCCTTCTGCTGCAAGAGGTCGGCGCTCGTCGGATCTTGGCGCACATGCTGCACCGAGGCCAGTAACTGCTGTTCATTCTGCGCATTGCGCTCGAGCTGCGAGATGATGGTGTATGCGCGGCGCGACTCCTTATCCGCCTTGTGCGAAAAACCAAAAAAGATACCGGCGATTACGATCGCCAAGGCCAGCAGGGCGCCGACTCCGATTTTCAGGATGCGTTCGAGGGAGAACGCATCGCGGGTCATTTTTTCGGTCACCGCCAGTGCCTGGAACGCGGTTTGCGCCACCTGATAGCTTTCCTCGGCGTTGCGCGCCTGGCGGTCCAGCTCGGCGAAGGCACGTTTTTGCCTCAACTGCGCACGTACACGCGAAAGCAGTTCCTGATTGTCGCAAGGCAGGCAGAGCACATCATCGGCTCCCTGGTCCAGCCAGAGTGCTCTCTCTCTGGAATCATTGTGACTGAGCAGCAGCACACGCGGCTTGCCATTTGCCGGCAAGGATCGAACGGAAGTGAGTAGCGCATGAATACCGGCGTCCGGCACCCCCTCCGCCAAGAGCAGGATGTCTCCTGGGCGCGAGCGCAGAGCCGACAGGGCCTGGTCCGCGTCTGGAGCGAAGGCGACCTCGTAGCCTTCCCCACGGAGAAGGTAGGACAAGGCATCCCGAACTTCCGAGTCGGCAGCCACGAGCAGCACAGCTTCCGAAATTGGAGCCACGCGAGTTCCTCCAGCACCCAATCATAAAAGCAGACTTCCAAGCAGGAGCCGGAAGTCTACCCTATAAATGAATTAGACGCGCGCGCGGGAACGGTTCGGTTCAGGAAAAATAGCGGGATACGTTCATTTGTTGCTTGAATTCAGCAGGATCAATATTTGCGAAGGACGCCTATAACCCGTCCCTGCACTTTCACTTCGGTGGCCGGAAGAACCATGGGGGCCATCTCCGAATTGGCAGGCTGCAAGCGGATTTTGCCGGGACCTTCCCGGTAGAACCTCTTGAGTGTTGCGTCTTCGCCGCCTACCAGTGCCACCACAATGTCACCGGCATTGGCAACCTGGGTCTGCTCGCAAACCACGAAATCCCCATCCATGATGTGATCTTCAATCATGGAATTGCCCTTCACCTGCAGGACGAAAGAATTGCCGCCCCGGGCAAAGTCACCCAAAGAAATTGTCTCGCGTTCCTCGACGGCCTCCAAAGGACGGCCGGCAGCAATGCGCCCGACCAGGGGAAGTTCCTGAATCCGCCGTTCGATCACCTGCTCCTTTACCGACTTCGGCAGCTGGACAATTTCAATCGAGCGGCTCTGGTTATAGCCGCGTCGAATGAAGCCCTTTTTTTCGAGCGTGCTGATGTGCTTATGAACGGTGGCGAGCGAGGTGAGTTTCATGCCCTTGCCGATTTCTTCAAAACTGGGTGCGTAACCATGGCGGGTTTCGAACGAGACCAGATAATCCAAAACTTCCTTTTGCCGTTTGGTTAGGGCCATGAATTCCTCCACGCGTCGAGGGGCGCAGTTTGTGAGCGCTGAATACGAAGGAAGGTGCCGCAGGTGCGAGGGCACAAATTCCTTGCACACCGACTCTAGGCGAAAAGAAAGCGAACGTCAAGTGCCGTTTTGGATACGCGGTTGCCCTAGTTGTACTATTCCTCGCGCTCTCCATATGCTGTCATCTTGAAAGCCATGCCAGAACCACGTCGCCGTTCCGCCAGTGTCACCGCCGCAGCTACACTCGCCATTCTCGGCAGCGTTTCGGCACTTTTCTTCTGGGGCAGCTTCTTCCTCTCGCTCCTCAATTTGCCCCCAGACAAATTTGGACGGCACGTCTATCAGACCAATACCCTGGCCTTCCTGCTGCTCACCGTGGTGCCTTCGACGCTCATTGCTCTCGGCATCCAGACCGGTATCGGGTTGTTCCGGTTGCGCAGCTGGGCGCGGCCCGCTGCTCTCATCTGGGCTTCCCTCGCACTGGTCTTCTGCCTGATAGTGATTGCCTTTCGGCCTTTTGAAACGTTCTTTATTCCCGAGGAGTTTGTGAGCGATTTGACCTCCCTGAAACAGCTCATCGTGGTTTCCTTTCTCATTCTGCTTTTCCCCATCAGCGTGTGGTGGCTGTTCTTGTTCCGCACCAAGAGCGTAGTCAAGCAGTTTGCCGAGCCCACTCCGGAAGTTCCCGAACCGTCCTCGTCCGCTCAGGCCTAGTCCGGGGGAGCACTCCTCTGGCCGCTGGCATTTCTCCTTTCCCCCTGTGCTATTCTTACGGTATTGGCTCCTGGCGGCCCGGCGCGCGCTCCCGTGCCCAATCTATCGTGTCGCTACAGTTAAAGAGCCATTCTCCTCTGCTCACCGACGGGGAGTCGCCGCGCAACGGGGGGATCAGGTACTACGATGTCCACACTCACAGATGTAACCGCAGGTAAACTCAAACGGGAAGTAATCGAGCAAGCCGTAATTCGTTTTGCCGGAGATTCCGGCGATGGCATGCAGGTCACCGGGAGCCAGTTCACCAACACGGCCGCGATGTACGGGAATGACATTGCCACCTTTCCGGACTATCCGGCGGAAATCCGCGCCCCTGCAGGCACTGTTCCCGGTGTCAGCGGCTTCCAGTTGAATTTTTCATCGGGGGAAGTGCACACTCCGGGCGATGCCGTGGATGTTCTGATCGCCATGAACCCGGCGGCGCTGAAGGTAAATATCGGTGACCTGAAACCCAACGGCATCCTGATCGTCAATGCCGACGCTTTCAAGGAAACCGATCTCCGGAAGGCGCAGCTGACAACCAATCCGCTCGAAGATCATTCGCTCGATAAATTCCGGGTGTTCCCGGTCGAACTCCAGCGCCTCACCCGCGCGTCCATGGAGCATCTCGGCCTGGACGCCAAGTCCATGGACCGCTGCAAGAACTTCTTTGCCCTGGGCATGTGCTACTGGCTCTACAACCGTTCGATGGAGCCAACCGTCCGCTGGATCGATGACAAGTTCAAGAAAAAGGCGCTGCTCGTCGAAGCTAACAAATTGGCCTTGAAGGCCGGCTACTCCTATTGCGAGGCCACGGAAGCGTTTCAGATCAGCTATGAAATTCCTCCCGCTCAACTGAGCCCCGGGCTGTACCGCAGCCTTAGCGGGAACCAAGCACTTGCACTGGGCTTTGTCACCGCTGCACGGAGAGCCGGCCTGAAGCTTTTTCTGGGTAGCTACCCGATCACTCCCGCTTCGGACATCCTTCACGAGCTCTCTCACTATAAGGAGTTCGGAGTATTGACTTTCCAGGCGGAAGACGAAATTGCCGCTATTACTTCGACGATCGGAGCCTCCTTCGCCGGGACACTTGCGATTACCACTACATCCGGGCCAGGAATGGCATTGAAAACGGAAGCCCTAGGACTTGCAGTCATGACCGAACTCCCGCTGGTGATCTGCGACGTGCAACGCGGCGGGCCCTCGACGGGTTTGCCGACAAAGACGGAGCAAGCAGATCTTCTGCAGGCACTGTTCGGGAGGAACTCGGAAGCTCCGATTCCCATACTGGCTGCCGCCAGCCCGGCCGATTGCTTCTGGGTTGCCGTTGAAGCCAGCCGCATCGCGTTGAAGTACATGGTACCGGTGATCGTTCTGACCGACGGCTACCTTGCCAACGGCGCAGAGCCTTGGCGCATACCCAACCTCGACGAAATTCCGGGTATCCCGGTTCAGTTTGCTAAGGATCCCGCAAGCTACCAGCCGTACAAGCGCGATCCTGATACCCTGGCACGGCCGTGGGCTATTCCCGGGACGCGGGGACTGGAACACCGGATCGGGGGACTGGAAAAGCAGGACGGCACGGGCAACATCAATTATGAGCCGCTAAACCATGAAAACATGGTGCGCATTCGCGCCGCCAAAGTGGAGGCCATCGTCCAGGATGTCCCGAACGTTCTGCCTACCGGCGATGCGGAAGGGGATCTGCTTATCGTTTCTTGGGGCTCCACATTTGGCGCCATCACTCAGGCCGTAAAGGGGCAGCGCGATAAGGGCCGCAAGATCGGGCACCTCCACCTGCGTTACCTGAATCCGCTTCCTGCGAATTTGGGAGACATCCTGAAGCGCTACAAGAATGTTCTCGTTCCTGAACTCAATATGGGCCAGCTTCTGTGGGTTCTCCGAGCCAAGTACCTGGTCAATGCGGTTGGCCTCAATAAGATCCAGGGCCGTCCTTTCAAGCAGAATGAACTGGATCAGAAGATCGAAGAAATGCTGGGACTCTAGGAGAACGCGATGACCACGACTGCTCTTCCACCACTGACAAAGAAGGATTTTCAGACCGACCAGGAAGTCCGCTGGTGTCCCGGATGTGGCGACTACGCCATTCTTTCTGCCGTCCAGTCCGTATTTCCGGAGCTGGGCATTCCCCGCGAGAACTTCGTCGTTGTGTCCGGCATCGGTTGCTCCAGCCGCTTCCCCTATTACATGAACACGTACGGATTCCACACGATCCATGGCCGCGCGCCGGCGGTGGCTTCGGGAATCAAGATCGCCCACCCGGAGCTGGAAGTCTGGGTCGCGACGGGGGATGGCGATGCCCTGGCGATTGGTGGAAATCACACGATTCATATGCTTCGGCGAAATGTCGGCATCAAGGTGCTGTTGTTCAATAACCGCATCTATGGCCTGACCAAGGGCCAGTATTCACCGACGTCCGAATTCCACAAGGTCACGAAATCAACTCCCTATGGCTCGCCCGATCGCCCCTTCAATCCTGTTTCCCTGGCCATCGGCGCGGAAGCCACGTTTGTGGCCCGGTCGGTCGACATTTTTCAGGCTCACCTGAAGGACACCCTGAAGGCGGCTGCCGCACATCGGGGCTCCGCCTTCGTCGAGATCCTGCAAAATTGCAATATCTTCAATGACGGCGCCTGGACCGCGATTACGGAAAAGGAAGCCCGCAGCGAACACGTTTTGCAGCTGGAACACGGCAAGCCGCTGGTGTTTGGCAAGAACCGCGACAAGGGTATCCGGCGTAAAGCCGATGGAGATATTGAAGTCGTGCAGCTAGGCAACGGCATCTCTGAATCCGACTTGGTCATGCACGACGCGCATCAAACACGTGCCTCTTATGCTTTCTTGCTTTCTCACATGGAGGGACGTCCCGGCTTCCCGACTCCCATCGGCGTTTTTCGGTCATGGGATGACTTGCCTCGCTACGAGGACGTCATCAACGAACAAGTCCACGACGTGGTTCAGAAAAAGGGGCCGGGCGACCTGGCCAAACTGCTGCGGGCCGGAGACACTTGGGAAGTGAAGTAGCTCTTTCTGTCGTGCTTCCCCGCACGCAAACCGCAGGGAATGCTGTTGAACTCACAGTACGGGAAATCCATTTTTTGAACGGGAGTTCCCGTGCTGTGTCCTTTTCTTGCACAGCAGACTGGATTTCCTCTAAGCAGTATTCCCTTTCCAGAAATCCAGTGAACCGAGGGTCTTCGTCGCGCCATGTGTTAGGAAGTGATGAAAATCCAACTGCGTAGGGGGTTGCCAGTTTGGCACTCCACTTGCACTTCTATGACAAAGGAGTAATCTTGGGCTCAGGGGATCGCCCGATCGGGCATGGACAAAGACGCAATTCGCCTCTCAAAACTTCATAACCTCGGCTGGCACAAGTTAATATCGCTCCCCTTGGTAATAGCAGTACTATCCTCTTGCATCGCACTGTCTGTTCTCTACTTGACAAGCTCACGCACTGCAGGTGTGGCCATCTTCCATGGCACGGACTCCATCGCATTCTCATCCGTCCCTCCTTTTTGGCAGGACCAGAATCTGGCGACTCGCCCCATCAGCGGAGCCGATCGGCCGGTGTATCCCTACTCGGTAATCCCTGGAGGAGTGACCAGTTCCAAGGAACTGCAGGCTCGCTTGCACCAGGATCCCGTGGCAGCGGCTCACTACCGGGATTTCCATGCCGAAAGCGCGCGCGTCATTCGCTTGCCCAATGAGCGTCAGGTTTACGTCTCTTATCGTTTGGGAGATCGCGTTTACTGGAGCCGGCACCGGATTACCCTGCACGCAGGCGAGGCTGTGCTCACCGATGGAGTAAATCTCGTGCGCACCCGCTGCGGCAATCGCATTTCGGAAACGGCCAACGAGCCTACCGCACCTGGTGAACCGCCGACGGAGGTTATGAACCACCCCGTGGTGCCTGGACTCCCGTTTTTTTCGCCTGAATCCGTCCCTACGCTTCCGTTCTGGCCCGAGGACTCCACAGCCTTCCTATTGGCTCTGGGCCCCACCCCGCAACCCGCGTCGCCAGGCACAGGGGATATCATCCCACCGCTGTTTCCAGGAATTTTCTGTTGTTCTGGGTCTACCGGCCATTCTCTATCGCCCGGTCCGTTGCCCCAACCGTATCCTCCACCAGGAAAACCCACAGTAACACCTGAGCCGGCTGCGCTTGTTCTGCTGATCATTGGCCTGGCCGGATCAATTTCCCTCTTGAAATTCCGCAAGTCCTGAATCTCTACCCTTCTCTGCGGTGGGCCAGATTTGGGTTGCTTTATTGACCGTGCGCATCTACGGGAGGATTGGTTCCAGGGCACTCCAAGGCCCCACTTTGCTTGAGGCCCGACTGGAAAATCCATCCAACATCTCTCTATCGGCTGTATTGACCCGTGTGTCCCTGAGGTTCTACGATAGCCTCCGAATCCGGAGACGCTTCTGACACCGATTCCAGCATGGCGACGCGCGCTTGCCGCGTTCGGGCTCTCCCTGCTTTATTTCGCCGCCTTACTGCTCACCGTGTGGGCCTCGATGGCGCTGTACATCGACCTGCGGCTCCCCTCCGTCAAACATCTTGCCGGCATCTCCTACGCCGTACTCGTGCTGTTCCTGCTCACGCGTGCCCCGCGCCATTGGCAGAGGCTCCTCATTTGCGCCACCGGCTTTACGCTGGTTCTACTCTGGTGGTTGCACCTGAAACCTTCGAATGATCGCCCTTGGGAGCCGGACCTCGCAGAAACACCTTGGGCCGAGATAAACGGCGACAGGGTCACCCTGCACAACTTCCGGCACTGCGAATACCAGACCGAGTTCCAATACAGCTGTCGGTGGACCACGAAGTCGCTGGACCTCTCCGAGCTTCGTGGCATCGATCTGGCCATCACCTACTGGGGTTCGACCTACATTGCTCATCCCATCCTGAGTTTCCAATTTGGCGATGATGACTATGTCGCGGCTTCGATTGAGACCCGCAAGGAGGTCGGGGAGGGGTACTCGGCCGTGCTTGGCTTCTTCCGCCAGTACGAACTGATCTACGTCTTTGCGGACGAGAGCGACCTGATCCGTCTGCGCACCAATTACCGTACCGGTGAGGACGTCTATCTGTTCCACACCAGCGCGGATCGGCAAGCGGCCCGCGAGCTATTGCTCGACTACCTGCGGCGAGCCAACCAGCTCCACGATCATCCCCAGTGGTATAACGCGTTTACGCGAAATTGCACGACGGTCATCTTTCGGTCCTTGGCAGACATCGGCCGACTTCCTCCTGGCGTCACGTTGCACAACTGGCAGATCATCTTGAACGGCCGCGCCGACATGATGCTTTACAAGAGTCGCACTCTCGAAGGAAACCTGCCCTTCCCGGAGTTGAAAGAATCTGCCCACATCAACCCCGCCGCCCGCCGGGCAGGCCAGTCAGCCGACTTTTCGAGACTGATCCGCCAGGACAGGCCTGGTTTCGAATTTCTCGAAAAAGAGGGATCCAATGACCTGACTCATTAAATGGCAGGTATTGTTTTGGCTTCTTTCCTGGCCCTCCTGGCAAAAGAGCTTCCGGGCGTCGCCGGTTCCGAGCAAGAACTCCGCGGCCTACCCCTGCAGATTCTCGATGCTGTCCTGGGTATTTTCCCGGCAACGCTCGCCCTCCCGATCATGGTTACCGGCCCATGCGCCCCCGGACGGACTCGCTCCCGGATGATTCTCGTTTTTCATGAAACCATCTTTATTCTGGTACATCCAACAGATGAAGTTAAACTTATCTCCATGGACTCGCCGCCAAACTTGATCCCGTTTTCTCTGCTTGGGGATGCCGATCCCGTGCCGGCAAACTTTTTTGTCAGCCAGCCGGAGCAAGCGCAATCGCTATCCCTGCTGTACGAAATGAGTCACGAGCTCACTTCGATTCTCGACCGCGAAGAACTGCTCCTGCGGATTGCGGAACGAATCAAGAAGCTGGTGGACTATCACGTTTTCAGCGTCATGCTCTGGAATGAGCAGGCCCAGGTGCTCGAAACCGTCTTTTCGAAGCGGTACCGGGACGCCATCCCTTCCCGCGTCCAGATGCCCTTGAGCAAAGGAATTACCGGCATCGCTGCCGCCGAGCGGCGTACCATCCGGGTCGTCGACGTTCGCCTGGATCCCCGCTATATTCAGTGCGAAAGCGACATCGAGGTGCGCTCGGAACTGGTCGTGCCGTTGGCCAGGCAGGATCGCCTGATCGGCGTGCTGGATCTCGAAAGCACGGAGCCGCAAGCCTTCACCGCCGAACACGAGCGCCTGTTGAACATTCTTGGCAATTTTATCGCTGTGGCCCTCGAAAACTCGCGCCTTTTTGAAGAATCACGGCAGAATCAGGTGCGTCTGCAGAACGACCTCGAAACAGCGCGTGAAATTCAGCGCCAGCTTCTGCCTTCGGGCGCAAAAGAAGTGCCAGGTCTGGACCTTGCCACTGCTTATGTTCCGGCACGTGAACTGGGAGGTGATTTTTATGACCTTCTGCCCTACGGAGTTGGCCGCCTCGCGATCGTAAACGGCGATGTCTCGGGCAAGGGCACGGCCGCCGCCCTGTTCGGTTCGCTGGCTATTGGCATCCTCCGGGAACTGGTTCACGAAAATGAAGCGACGGCTGCGGAAATGCTTCAGCAACTGAACAGCCGGTTGCTTGCCGCCCGCATGGACGCCCGCTTTGTTGCTATGCAATTTGCCATCTACGATGCCGCGCTGCGCGAGCTTAACATGTCGAATGCAGGCGGAACCCTACCGCTGCTCGTCCGCAACGGCGATGTCACGGAGATCAACGTGACGGGAATGCCTCTCGGGCTGCTACCGGAGGCCGAATACGAGGATGTCACCTTAAGCCTGCTGCCTGGCGATATCGTGGTCTTCGCCTCGGACGGTATTCATGAGTCCATGAACAAGGAGCAGGAGGAGTACGGTGTTGACCGCCTGAAAGCACTTTTGGCTACGGTCGAATCTTCCGATCCCGGCTACACAGTGGCGCAGCGCATCGTCAAGGCTACGGACGAACACGCTGGAATCGGTCGGCCTCCGCATGACGATCGTACGTTGCTGATCCTGCGCGTCACGGAAGAAGTCGAAGCGGACTACTCGAAGCTGCCCATCATCTATTAACCGCCATCCAAATTTGGACACACCAAGTCCGCTTCCCAGACGTCGCGGCTCGCGGCCTCCAAGAGTTGGCGGGGCTACCGCAGAAAAGTACCGATCCGCTTGCGCCCTTCACTTCGATTTCAGGAATGTGCCCTTTTCGAGGTCTTCGAACGCTTCGCGCAATTGTTGCTGGGTGTTCATAACGATCGGGCCGTACCAGGCGACGGGCTCTTCAATCGGATGGCCCGAGACCAGCAAGAAGCGTATGCCATCGTCGCCGGCCTCGACCACCAGTTCGTCACCGCGGCCAAACAGCACCAGGGACCGGTTGTCCGCTTCGGCCGGCGGATGCGTGTCCGCCCAACCCACCGCCTCGGTCGGTACCGCGAGCGGTCCGGAGGCGTTGCAGAATTTTCCCGCGCCGCCAAAGACGTAGGCAAAAGCATGCCTCGTCGTCTCCACCGGCAAGACCTTGGATTTCCCCGGCGGCAGGGAAACATCCAGGTACACGGGGTCGGCGGCGATGCCATCGACGGGGCCCCGCTTGCCCCAGAATTCACCGCACACCACCCGCACATGGGTGCCATCGTCATCGGTGATTTCCGGAATGTCCTTCGACAGCACCTCCTGATACCGCGGCGCCGTCATCTTCAGCGAGGACGGCAGGTTGGCCCACAACTGAAATCCATGCATGCGGCCCACCTCGTCCCCCTTGGGCATCTCCTGATGGATGATCCCGCTGCCGGCGGTCATCCATTGAACATCGCCGGACCGGATTGCCCCACGATTTCCGAGGCTATCGCCGTGCTCCACTTCCCCTGCGAGCACATAGGTGATGGTCTCAATGCCCCGGTGCGGGTGCCAGGGGAATCCGGCCAGGTAATCTTCCGGCACATCATTCCGAAAATCATCAAGTAGCAAGAACGGATCGTAGTCCGAGGTGTTACCGAACCCGAAAGCGCGACGAAGATGCACGCCGGCCCCTTCTCTTGTCGGTTTCGACCGGACCAACTTCTTGACGGGACGAATGGACATGGGACCTCCCGGGCAGCGAGTCTGGTACACCTCGCCTGCCGCCGTCAACCGGAATCGATGACCAGGCCGCCGACATCGGTCTAACGGCGGAATAAGGCGAGCCTCCCACACGACTGGTTTCATTTATCTGATTCTAGGTTATTATTTTTGCGTCTTATAGGTGTCACTGTGGCGAGTCCGATCTTTAGTTCCGCGCCGCTCCGCAAGAAGCGATCCACCCGCTTTTTGCTGTTCGACCGGGCCGCACTCATCCTGGTGCGGCGCCTGATCGGCCCGTTACTGTTGTTTCTGATTTTCATCCTCCTCTGTGCCTCGACCTACATGCGCCTCGAGCACCTGCACTTCTCCGACGCGCTGTTCTGGATCGCACATCCCCACGCGATTGAGTATCAGCATGCGCGCACCGGCACGAAATACTTTTCACTGCTGGTGGCCATAGGCATCTTTGCATTCGAGATCTGGTTTGCCGAAAGAATCCTGCTCACCTTTGTCGGGCACCAGGGCCGGGAGGTCTGGAAATCCATGCTCAATGAAATGAACCTCGAACGCATCCGGGACCACTTCATCATCTGCGGTTACGGCCAGGTGGGCCGCACGGTGATCGATCAGCTCAATCGCGCGCAAATTCCCTACGTTTTGATCGAAACGAACGAGGGACTGTATCGCCAGCTGCTGCACGAAGGTGCGCTGGTCCTCCATGGCGACGCCAAGCGGCACAGCGTGCTCGAAGAGGCAGGCATCGAGCGTGCCCTGGGGATTTGTGTGGTCATCGACAACGATGCCGACAACCTGTACATCACGGTGACCGCCAAGGCTCTGAACCCCAGACTAAAGATCATTACGCGCGCCGGACAGGAACGCTACGCGGAAGCGATGCGCACTTCGGGCGCGGACGACGTCGTGATTCCCGAATATGAGGGTGGAAAACTGGCGGGCCAGCTCATTCAGAAATACGCGGCGCCGGACGGCTGAAGTTTACTCACCGGGCGGTGGCAGGACTCCCGGTCTCAGCGGCGTGGACCTCAAATTGTTCGGGATGCTCAAGGGTGGGCAGCCACTTCTCTCGAACCGTGGCAAAGGCGCTCCAATTCTTCTTCGATACCGGCTCGGACGGGGGCAGGCCCAACTTCTCGAAATTCAGGAACTGACTATTCTTCGAAATACGGAAATCCAAATGCGGGCCGGTAGCCAGCCCGGTCATGCCCACCAGCCCGATGGTTCTGCCAATCTCCACGTGCTCACCGTTATGCACCAGTATTCTCGACAGGTGCAGGTACATCGTTTCGTAGCCCTGCGAGTGGGCAATCTTCACCATGTTGCCGTCGCCGCCCTTGGGGCCCGCGAACACGACTTTCCCGCTGCCAATCGTCTGCACCGGCGTCCCCACGGGAGCGCCGTAATCGGTTCCGAGGTGCGGCCGATAGGTCTTCAAAATAGGATGAAATCTGGCTTTGCTGAAATGAGATGTGACGGGAGCAGCAAATTTCAAGGGTGATCGTAAGAAAGCTTTCTGCAGCGACTTGCCATCCGCCGTGTAATAGGCCGGCTGCCCCTGATCGTCATGGAAAAGCAGGGCCTGATATTTCTTGCCGCCATTGTCGTATTCCGCGGCCAGTATCCGGCCGTAGCCTGCAGTCTCCCCGTTTTGGTACTTCTTCTTTTCGAGAACCACGCGGAAGCGATCGCCCTTTCGGGGGTCGGTGTAGAAATCCAGGTCGTAACCAAAAATCTGTGCCAACCGCATGGCCACTTCGGCGGACTCTCCGGCATCCTCCACAGCTTTGAAAAGCGAATCCTCCAGACGTCCGCTCACCGCACTGATCTCGAGATGCGAAGGGATATCCCGCACTTCCGCTGAAAACCCCTGCGATTCTGGAATGATGCGCAGCATCCGGTCCGCGTCGATCTTGTAGTTGATTTCGCGCAGGCTGCCTTCCACGGAACGGCCCACCACCAGGGTATTCCCCGCCCGCAATTGCCGCAGATTGAAGGCCCGTTGCGCCGCAACAGTGGCTTCCCCGGCCTCCTCGGAAGTGAGACCAAATTTCTGCAAGGTGGCGGCAAAATTCTCTCCGGCTGAAATCTTCTTAGAGGTAGGCAGAACCACCTGCGCGCGAATCCGCGCCGCATCCGCCCGCGCCAGCATCACCTCGTTCTCGAGATCTTTCTGGGTCCTTCGTCGCTGCTCGATGGCATAGCCGTCGACCAAGATTCCAGCGGCAACCGCCACCAACAACAAAATTCCAAACGTTCGGTTCAAAATTCCCCCAGACCCGGCCTCCCGCTCAAACACTTCCTGCGGTGAAAAGCATCGATGCGGTCGAACAAGCAGGATACCTCATGCTTCTCTTTTGTCTCAAACCTGCAGCGAGGTCAAATCTTTCTGGGGCAACTGCGCCCAAAGCACCACCCGGAATAGGGAAAAATTGCGCAAGGCTGATGCGCCATATGACACAACAACGGGCCCGGCGGCCTGATAAGCCCCCTGCCTTCAATACATCACGGCGACAGATCCTGGCATCTCGCTTGCCCACTAACCTTAGAATGGGGAGTTGTTATGATCACGCTCGAAGTCCATCCCGAAGTTCGTATCCGCGTACAGCACCAACGTCCACAATACTCGACCTGCTATGAATGCCACCGCAGCTTCCACGCCAAGAGTGAAGACCAGCTTTGTATGGAGCTGTGCGACACCTGCTTCGACTCATTGCGCCATCTTCACGAGCCGGTGGTGAGTATTCATGTCAAAGTGCGCCCACACGCGCCCATTCTGCTCTAGGCAGACGAAGCCCATCGCTCCCTCACACCTGACTACACTCTGCTGTCGGGGTTTGTTTTACTTGCCAGTGCTAAGGCCGGCTACCGTGGCGCCCTTCGCAGTTTCCGTGAAGTAGTTCTCCTGGCGCAGCTTTTTGTAGATCCTGCCCGCCACCTCTGCCGCCATCGGACCCTTCACGCGGCGGGTGTTCCCGCGCAACAGTACGGCCAAGGCAATCTTTGGATGCGTTTCATCCGCGTAAGTGACAAACCAGCCGATCCGCGACGGATTGGTATGGTCATCGCAGGTTCCGGTCTTGCCGAGTGGTGTCTCGTCCCCACCCGCGTCGTAGCTCAATCGCCCGGTTCCGTATAACACTGCGGCCAACATGCCTTCGCGCACTTCCGGCAGGGCGTTTCCGATGTTCAGGTCGCGTTTCACTTTGGGCTCAAAATTTTGCATTTCGTCCTGGGAATGGGGATATTGCAGGTAGTACAGCGTGCCGCCATTGGCAAAGGCAACCGCGATCGCGGCAAGCTGAAGTGGCGTGATCTGAATTCCTTCACCGAAACTGGACATCCGGGCCACGCCGCCAAAAGCAGGCGGCTCCATCGGAAACGTTCCCGGATGCTCATCCGGCAAGTTGTAGCCGGAGAGCTCGCCAAGTCCCAGTAAGCGACCGTACTTCGAGACCGTGTCAAACCCCATGCGCCTTCCCAACTCCTCGAAGAATGCGTTGTTCGAGTGCGCGAGCGCCTCGGTGAGGTTCATGTACTTCCTGCGCCCGACCTTCAACATGGTGTCCCGCGTTATGACATTTTCCTGCAGCGCGGCAATCGCAATGGTCGGCTTGATGGTCGAGCAAGGAATGTAGCCGTCGCTAAACGCAATCTTCTGGTTGACAACCGTCAGAATGCGCCCGGTGTTTGGGTCTACAGCGACAACGGACCCGTTATAACGGCCAAGAGCTTCGACCGCTGCCGCGCGAACGATGGGATCATCGTAGGTCGGATCGTCCGCGCTGACCGAATCTGCGTAGGTCGGCGCATACCCGTTATAGCGCGAAGGAAGCAGATGCTTGCGTAACTTCGATTTCAATGTCGATTTGGATGAACTGCTGACAATGGGCTTTACCGCCGGCTCGCCGGCGCCCACGGGCAAAGGCAAAGCAAGCGTGGAGACCAGAAAAGCCGCGACAACTGTTTTTCCCAAGTCCTTGATCATTCCGTCCTTAACCTGAACCGGCCCCTAGTAGTTCTAGCAGTGAATCGAGCGAACCTTCTGTAAGTCCCACTCGCCGATCAACATCCAACCAGCTAGAGCATTCCCTGGACCACAACTCTTGCGACAACATTACAAAGCACTTACTACTGTCTCACGGCACCTATCTCATCTCCAAATCACAGGGCGCTCGCAAACTGAGACGTAGTGTATCCAGTTTCGTCCTAGCATGACAATAGCTAAGTAGGGCCAGTACGTTTCTATGTGCTTTGTTTTGAATAACTGACCTGCGGTCCAGCATTTGCTGTCAGACCTGTCCGTAGGGCCCGGGGGGCCCACTGGTCCGCCCGTCTTGAGGAAAGCTGGAGGGCTTTGACAATCCCAGACGTTGACGTTTAAGGAAGCGGGGCGGAGTTACCCTCACCGCCCCATCCAGCCGCATCGCTCGGAGAAAACCCCTGCCTATCGTCCCGCTCTGGCCCTACTGTCGGTTGCCGCGGCCGCCGCGGCCTTCAGAGGTGGCTTTTCAGCCGTGGGGCTGGCTGAATTGCCCGTCACCGGCGCCGCCGCGTTCTGGCCCGAACCTGGAATTTCCATCTTCTTGCGCAGCATGGATTCTATCTTTTCGCGAATATCCTTGTTCTCCTTCAGGAAAATCCGAACATTTTCGCGACCCTGGCCCAGGCGCTCACCGCCAAAGCTCATCCATGTACCACTCTTTTCGATGACGTTCTTCTCCACGCCGAGATCGATCAGGTCGCCTTCGCGCGAAATGCCTTCGCCGTACAAAATATCGAACTCCGCCTCGCGGAACGGCGCGGCCACCTTGTTCTTCACCACCTTCGCGCGGGTGCGTGAGCCCACGACGCGATCCCCTTCCTTGATGGCCTGAATGCGGCGGATGTCTACGCGCATCGACGCATAAAACTTCAGCGCGCGGCCACCGGTGGTCGTTTCCGGATTCCCAAACATCACCCCAATTTTCTCGCGAATCTGGTTGATGAAAATCAGGCAGGTCTTGGATTTGGAGACGATCGCCGTCAACTTCCGCAGCGCCTGAGACATCAGGCGTGCCTGCAAGCCCATCTGCGGATCGCCCATTTCGCCCTCGAGTTCTGCCTTGGGCACCAGCGCCGCCACCGAGTCCACTACCACCACATCCACGCCGCCCGAGCGAATCAGCGTTTCCGCAATTTCCAATGCCTGCTCACCGTGATCCGGCTGCGATACCAGAAGATTGTCCACATCTACGCCTAGTTTCCGTGCATACGACGGATCGAGCGCGTGTTCGGCGTCGATGAACGCCGCTTGCCCGCCGAGCCTTTGTGCCTCGGCAATAATGTGCAACGTCATCGTGGTCTTACCGCCCGATTCCGGCCCATAAATCTCAATGACCCGGCCGCGAGGGAATCCGCCGACGCCCAGCGCCGCGTCCAGCGACAAACATCCAGACGGAATTACATTGACCGGCACCAGTACATCTTTGCTGCCCAGCCGCATGATCGAGCCCTTGCCATAGGATTTCTCGATCTGCGAAATCGCTGCTTCCAACAACTTTGCCCGTTCATCTGCCATTTCTCACCTCGGTGGAGGAATTAGGAATCTTGCGATTGGGCTTTCAAGTTCGCTCTCTCAAAGCCGGCGCCGGGACCTGCGCCGATTCTCCGGTACGTCACGATACAGGAATATCACCAAAGCGTCCCTGAGATTGCTACCCTTATTTTCCCATCCGCCTGCTGCCAATCTTCAACGGCTGCACCCATGTTCCAGGTCGTGGTCGACCAGTTGCGACAGTGCTGCACGCTCACGCCGGTCCCACTCCGCCTGTTCTTCCCGGCTGAGCCGACGCAACCGCGTCAGATAGCGACTGCGGGTGCGCAACTCAAGCAAGTCGAATTCGAGTCTCTCACGTTCGATACAGGTTAGGACACCGGTACGGAGGTCGGTCATAGGGCACCTGTTGAAAACTGACAGGGCCACGATAAGTCAAAGGCGAATAAAAAGCAAATACTATTTTCGCCTTGTGTTCGCTACCTATCACCGCAGGTGGTCGTCGCACTCGCAGGTCCTCCCGGGGGGAACGGCCACGCTACGGGATGGTTTGTCCCATTATGACTCAGGGCCTCAAATGCGGCCGAGAGTCCACCAAAGAGCCCCCCTCGACCAAAAGCCAGCCTAGACTCGGCGATTCCACATTCCTTCCCTCATGAATAGGAATAAAAACCGCGTCCGCTTTTCCGCCCCAGCCAGCCGGCCGCCACGTATTTCTTGAGCAGTGGGCAGGCACGATACTTCGGATCCCCAAGGCCGTCGAGCAGCACATGCATAATGTCCACGCACACGTCCAGGCCAATGAAGTCAGCCAGTTCGAGTGGCCCCATCGGATGGTTCATTCCAAGCTTCATCACCGTGTCCACCGCTTCGGGCGTTGCCACGCCTTCCATCACCGTGTAAGCCGCCTCGTTAATCAGCGGCATCAGCACGCGGTTAGATACAAAACCCGGCGCGTCGTTCACCGGCACTGGCGTTTTCTCCAACTTCTTCGCCAGTTCGACGGTAGTCGCGAACGCTTCTTCGCTGGTTTGCAGTGCGCGAATCACTTCCACCAGCACCATCATCGGTACGGGATTCATGAAGTGCATGCCCACAAACTTTTCCGGCCGCTTGGTCAGTGCCGCAAGTGTGGTCACGGAAATCGACGACGTATTGCTCGCCAGAATGACCTCGGGTCCGAGCAATCTGTCCGCCTCCGCCAATACGATGCGCTTGAGCTCCATTTTTTCCGGCACCGCCTCGATGACAAAATCCGCTCCCGCAATCTCCCGCAGATCGGTCACAGGTTTCAGCCGTCTGAGTACCGTCGGTTTATCCGCTTCCGAGAGCTTGTTCTTTTTGATCTCGCGGTCGAGATTCTTCTCGATCGTTTCCATTCCCCGCTGCAAAAATCGTTCTTCGACATCGCGCAGGATCACACTGAAGCCTGCGCGTGCAAACACGTGTGCAATTCCGTTTCCCATTGTTCCCGCACCGAGCACGGCCACTGTCCTGATGGAATCGATGGTCACGAATGAACCCTCCGTCACTTTCAACCTACGGCCGATTGAGAAACCCAAGCATGCATGCGACAAAAACCAAGGTCAAGCTGGCTACCGGACGATCCCTTTGGACCGAGCCCTCTTTGAACCACCGAGCGCCACCCACGCGGCCACAGCGGCAAACTTTTCATCCTGCGACCACGGCGCCCCAAACGGGCGACCAAGTTGCAAGGCTCTGGTTAAGATCTTGGCCCGCGGCAGCCGAAGCGCCTGGGTCGCCCGCTCCAAAAGCTCGCGATCTTTTATGCACGTGAGGGCAACACGGCAGCGCTTGCTCGCATAGATCACGCTCTGCCGAAACAGTTCGCCATCGGCGGTGTGAATCAGGGCATGCGACGACAGAATTTTCTCAAGTTCGGGAAGCGGCCTTCCCGAAGCCTGCAGCAGTACGCTGCGGTTTAATTCATACCCCAGCTTGTACAACTCCGCCTGCAGTCGACGGATGGCCTGGAATGCCAACTTCCTCGCCTTCGTCTCGGTCCGCACTATGAATTGGCGCCCCTCTGCCAGCGGCATCTTCTCCGCCGTGTGGTACGGCTGCCGGAATGGGTACGTAAAGGTGTCCACCAGGTGCACGCGCTGCCGGTAGAGTACCCTGGGCACACCCTTTTCAAGAACAACCGACACCATGGCACTCCAGCCGGAATGCACGCGGAAACCAACAGCAACCTCTGTCATGAGAGCCTCCGCCTGAAAGGAGATCGAGAATGTCAGGGTGGTGGACGGGGAGTCCTGATTTCCAGCCGTACCACTTGCGCTCAGTCCGGCGGCGCCCCTTCCACCACTTCGCGCACGATCTCTCGCGCGCGATTTTCGTCATCCGGTAAAACATAGAGAGCGCTGCACGCATGATTCTTGTCTACCCGGCAATGTATGCCATTCTCTTGTAGCGCTGACACCAGAAAGTCGCTCGACTCACCTCTCTCGGTCGACCACACTTTTTTCGTGGCGCCTTCCGGACACCCGTCGCTGCCGTTCCCCGCACTGGGAGGTCCCGGGATCTTTTCCTCTCCTTCCGGCGCCAATGTTGCCGGCAGCCTCCGCAGGGACTGGCCGGCCATTTGCGGCCGAAGTTGACCTTCCTGCGCTCCGACGTCCTCCTCATCGGTCGCCTGGTAGGCTTCCTTCACGACCTGTTCGGCACGCTCATACATGGAAAAAGGTACGCCCACTTCATAGGCGGCATTCGTCCGCAGGTTGAACAGATGATCTCGCCGGTAAACCGTGTTGTGCGGGATGCCGGCCTGTTCCAAGACTTCGCACAACTCCGCATGGACTCGCGGGTCATCGCCCTTCCAGAAAGAGCAGTACGGATCCTCGTTCGGGTCCCCCGGCCCTCCGGGGGCCGGATTTTCGCCAGGCCCACGCGCCTGCCGAAGTTCGACGGCTGTCTTTGGCAACTCCCATACCAGGTCCACATCGCAATCAACGCAATGCGTGAAACCCGGCCGGTATTCCGCTTGGCATCGAGGACAGATCATTGTAACGGCTCGCCCGTGAACCCTAAGCTCACGTCAGTATTTCGGCGTCACACCCAGATTGTAAAAAAGGAACGAGTCAATATCCGCCGTAAGCGCAATCACCTTCGAAGTGCTGCTCGAACCGTGTGCCGACATGGTATCGACCCGGATCAGCACCGGATTGGTACGGCTTGCTTCGGCCTGCAGGGTCGCCGCATATTTGAACGAATGTGCAGGTACCACACGATCATCATGATCGGCCGTGGTGATCAGCGTCGCAGGATATTTCACCCCGACCTTGATATTGTGTAACGGCGAATACGCGTACAACGCCTTGAACTCCTCGGCGTTGTCGCTGGTCCCATAGTCATTCGCCCAGGCATACCCGATGGTGAACTTTTGATATCGCAGCATATCCATCACGCCCACCTGCGGCACCGCCGCACGGAACAGCTCCGGCCGCTGGTTGATTACAGCGCCGATGAGCAATCCGCCGTTTGAACCGCCGGTGACCGCCAGGTGCTCCGCGGAAGTGTACTTGTTCGCGATGAGCCACTCCGCGGCGGCGATGAAATCGTCAAATACATTCTGCTTCTTCCCTTTGATCCCCGCTTCGTGCCATTTTTCTCCATATTCCCCGCCGCCACGCATATTTGCCGAAGCATAGACGAATCCCTGCTCGAGCAGCGCGAGCCGCAGCGAACTGAAGTTCGGTGGGGTGGTGATATTGAATCCGCCATAACCGTACAGCAGCGTGGGGTTCTTCCCGTCCAGCTTCAGGCCCTTCTTGTAAACCAGGAACATCGGAACCCGTGTCC
Source organism: Candidatus Acidiferrales bacterium (assembly GCA_963842585.1). GTDB lineage: Bacteria > Acidobacteriota > Terriglobia > Acidiferrales > UBA7541 > Acidiferrum. Next base: position 228,617 of record CAWJHG010000001.1, on the reverse strand, counting down.
CATCCTTGCTGTTAAAGAAAACTTCCTTGGTCTCATAATCCTCCGGCCGGAAATTCGGGATTTCCGGCGCCTTGAATACGCCCGCTTTTTTCGTTGGCAGGTCGTACCTGAAAACCGTGGATGGGTAGTTGAATGAGGAGTACAGGAAAAAAACCGCGGTGTCGCCCCGATTGCCTTCGAAGCCCGATGTGGTCCCCACACCGGGGAGCGAGATTTCGTTCTCCAGTTCGCCGGTGAAGCTGTAAACATAGACGTGGCTCGCCACATCCTTCAGATACGTGGTAAAGAGCTTGCCGCCGACCGAGGACACGCTTCCGAGCGCTTCCGGTTTTTCCGAAATCACATCCTTCCAAGGAGCAGTCGGGTTGGCCGGGTCGTACAGGCACACTTTTCCATTCGGTGCGCCATGGTCTGTGAAGACCAGGAACTTATCGCCCACATTGTCGATCACGTAGTATCGGTCGTCCGAGATTTCGCTGACAATCGGCGTGAAAGTCTTCTCTTTTTTTGACAGGTCCCGGAAATAGAGGGCATTGCCTCGCTTTCCTTTTCCGGGGTCGGAGACGAAGAGAATGGCAAACCGTTCGTCGTCCGTTGTGCCAACACTGTGTAACCGTTGCGGGTTGGCTTTATCCTCGTAAATCAACTCATCTTCCGACTGCGGTGTCCCGAGCTTGTGGTAATACACCTTCTGGAACTCGTTCTTGGAGGAAAGTTCGTGCTCTTTTTGCGGGACATCAAACCGGCTATAGAAGAAACCCCTGCCCGCCCAGGCAAAACCGGAGAATTTCAGCCACTTCAGGTCATCGGCAAGATCCTGCTTGGTGGCCACGTCGCGGATCCTCGCTTCCTGCCAGTCGGAACCACCAACCTCCATCCCGTAGGCCGCGTACCGCCCGTCAGAGGAAATCTCGAGACTGCCCAGCCGCGTCGTGCCATCGGCCGAGAATTTGTTGGGGTCCAGCAGCACTTCCGGCGTGCCGTCCAGCCCTTTTTGCGCATAGACCACACTCTGATTCTGGAGTCCGTCGTTCTTGGTGAAAAACAACAGGTCGCCCTTGCGAAACGGCGCAGTGTATTTCGGATAGTTATAGAGCTGCTCCAGTCGCTGTTTTACCTGTGAGCGGTAGGGAATCTTATCCAGATAGGCAAACGTCACCTTGTTCTCTGCCTCCACCCACTTCGCGGTTTCCACAGAGTTGTCATCCTCGAGCCAGCGGTACGGATCGGCCACCTTCGTTCCATGGTAGTCATCCACCTGGTCGCCCTTATGGGTCTGCGGATATTCCAGCTGTTGCGAGAGGCTGGCTGAAACGAGAATTGCGTATCCTGCAACTCCGATGGACAAGCGCGCCGCGCGGACCAGGATTTTTCTCACGGGAATCTCCTTCACAAGAGGATCGCTGGGAACATCTGTAATTAAGTTGGTAGACCCGCAAGAGTATACGACTGTTCGCTTCTCGAGTGCAGAAGCCACCTCAGCAAATTTCCACCCACCTTCAACTCATAGAAAATCATAGTCTTAACTGCCCCTTCCCCGTTGCGTCTTTTTCGCCACATCAACCGTATACAAAGGTAGTATGAGCGCACAGGCATTCACCATTGCCGTTTCGAGGTCCCCGGCACTTTTCGCCGCTCTCATGGCTGACGATAAGCGAACGCTCGCCGATGGATTGCGCAAACGCGATCCCGATCTGCTCGACCACCTGATCGAACAATACCAGCAGCGTCTCTATCGCTATCTGCTTTTTCTCACGGGGGAACCAGCGCTCGCTGAAGATCTCTTCCAGGAAACCTGGATTCGGGTGCTCGAGCGCGGCAGTCAGTACAACGGCAAATCCAAATTTGAGTCCTGGCTTTTCGCCATCGCCCGCAACCTAGTCATCGATGTTTCGCGGCGCAAGAAATTCCGCAGCCTAGACGAAATGGCCGACCCGGATTCGAAGCAGCCCTTCGAGCCGCCCGACGATCGCGCCATTTCGGCATTGCAGTTACTGGTAATGCGGGAGAACCAGCAGGCCGTTCAGCTGTCGCTAGAGAAAATTCCGGCTTACTATCGCGAGGTTCTGCTGCTGCGTTTCCAGGAAGAGCTAGGCCTCGAAGAAATCGCCACGGTCCTGGCGACGCCGATCTCCACGGTAAAATCGCGCCTGTACCGCGGGCTGGACGCTTTAAAATCCGCATTGCCGCAGGGTGCCGTATGAAAGAGAACCTCCATCTCCGGGCGCAAGAGTGCCTGGCGAAGGCGCTGGTCGAGGGACTGGACGCCACCGATCAGTCCTGGCTCGATGCGCACTTGCAGGATTGCGCCGAGTGTTCGCTTGAGGCCGACCGCACGCGCGAATTGCTCCGCGCCTTTCGCAACGTGCCGGTCGCCGTTCCGCATGACCTGGCTGCGCGCACGCAGATGCGCGTCCGCCTCCGTGCCCAGGAATCGGCGCAAGCTTCGACGAGCAGTGCCTTGCTCTGGATCGTGACCGCCGCCAGCTGGCTGCTTGGGCTCTGCAGCGCGCCACTGGTCTGGCACGGATTCGCTTGGGTGGGCGCGCAGTTGAACCTGCCGAAGATCGTTCTGGAATTGGGATTCCTGCTCTGGTGGACCGTTCCTGCTCTGGTCGCCGTGGGGGTTGTCCTTCAGCAGAAAGCGGCGGGCGCCTTTGCCGCCGGCAACAGGCGTTAAGAATTCTTTGTGGTCTGGAAATGAGGAAGGTGCATAACCATGTCAGATGCTTTCAATGAACGTCTTCGCCTGATCCGTTTTCGCAGGAAGCGCGAGCGCACCAAATTCCGGGACGAGCTGCGCATCATCCCCAAGTGGCTGGTGTGGACTTGCCTCACGCTCTATGTCCTGGCGATGATCATCGGGATGGGCATAAATCTCCACAACTTTCATACCAATGACACCATCTTCCCGGACGACAGCTTCCGCTCCACGCCGGCTCTGTCCTGCCTCGCTCTCGCCGGCGTAATCACTCTCGTCGCTGCGACCATGTCCGCCATGCTGTTTATGCTGGGTTACGTCTATCGCGATGCCAAACGCCGCGGCATGCAGCCGGGCCTGTGGACGATTCTCGTTCTCATCCTCTCCGGAAGCACTTTCTTCATCGGGCTGATCATCTATTTGCTGGTCCGCGAACCGCTGCCCTACACTTGCCCACAATGTGCCACGACTGTAAATGCACGCTTCAACTTCTGCCCCAACTGTAAGTACAACCTCCACCCCGCGTGCCCGCAATGCCAGCGTGAGGTCTCTGACAACGACAAGTTCTGTCCATTCTGTGCCACGGAACTGCATCACGCGCCGAAACCAAACCTGGAAAGCTCCCCTACCAACAGCTCTCTCGCCTGAGCGTGCAGTTCCATAAAGACGAACGGGAAAGCTGGGACGGATGGGCATCCGCCCCAACCTGAGAGAAAGGTTCAGCTCGCCGCTGCGGCCGTGGGTTCCGATTCGTCCGCACTCGGTCCATAAAGTCCGGGCACGGGGACGCCGAGCAAGCGGTAGTACACGGTGAGCTGCGCGCGATGATGAACGATATGGTTCAGCACCATGCTGCGAATGCAGGCAATCTTCGGCATGGTGAAGATTTCCTTGCCGCCGGCAAGAAGCTTCCAATTCTTCATCAAATCGGCGTCGCTAACGCCCGCTAGCGCAGCGCGTGCTTCGTTTACGTTCTTGTCAAACTCGGCGAGCAGTTCTTTCCTGTTATTTATGCTCGGGGGCGTATAAGCAGGTCCATCGACGGGCGCGTAGTCCAGTTCGTTGGTCTGGATGGTCATTCCGATCCAGCCCGGCATCGTCGCGATATGCGACGCCATCCATCCCACCGTACCGGACTTTTCATGCGGCTTCCAGCCCCACTTGTCGTCCGGTACACGCTCGAGCGTCTTACGTGTCCCTTGCATTTCCTGATCGAATTCCGGCAACATCGACTGTCCAATCGTCATTTTGACCTCCTTATGATTTCTCTGTACCAACCGCGCCATCGTAAGCGAACAAAAAGCGAAAAGTCAAGCCTTGACTCTCTGCACCCCCGCCCCCACAATTCTCTTCGGGGAAAGCCTGCCCGCACTGACGCACCTTACGCCTCGGCGGCTAGAAAGACTAGCCCGGTATTCTGAATTCTCTGCAATAGAGCTCGAAGGAGGATGGATTCCATGGCTCACCGGTTGACAACCTCGTACCTCGGGGATTCCATCGATCTGTTTCGCCATTACAAGAAGCTGGCGGAGCGCGCTATGGAGCAATGCCCCGACGATGGACTTTTCCGAACGTTGGACGCGGAATCCAACTCCATCGCCACCGTCGTGAAGCACATGGCGGGAAACATGCGTTCCCGCTGGACCGACTTTCTCGCCAGCGACGGTGAAAAACCAGAACGCAATCGTGATTCGGAATTCGAGGAACCTCCCGCGACCCGGGCAGGGTTGCTGGCCATTTGGGAGCACGGCTGGAAAGTCCTGTTCGACGCAGTGGGACAATTAACTGAAGCGGATCTGGGACGCACCATCACCATCCGTATGGAGCCGCATTCGGTTACCCAAGCCATCAACCGCCAGATGGCACACTACTCCTATCACGTGGGCCAAATTGCATTTCTCGCGAAACATTTCGCGGCCGAAGCTGGCAACTGGACAGCCATCACTATCCCGCGCAAGAATTCCAGCGAGTTCAACGCCAAGGTGGCTTCGGGCAAGGCCTCCCAACGATGAAAAAAACTCTCTTCGAGATGGGCAAGCCCGAAGGCGGCGGCCTGCAATTGAATGATGCGCAGCGGCGCGCCATTCAACATGGCGATGGGCCACTGCTGGTTATCGCGGGCGCGGGAACAGGCAAGACCCGCGTCATTACGGAACGGATCCGCTATCTGCTCGAATCGGACAGTTCCCTGCTCGGCGAGAACATTCTCGGGCTGACCTTCACCAAGAAAGCCGCAGGCGAAATGAAGGCGCGCGTTGTGAAGGCAGTTGGCGAACGCGGAAAGGATGTGGTGCTGTCGACGTTCCACTCTTTTTGTGAAACCATCTTGAAGGAGGTGGATCCCAATCGCTTGGCCCTGGAATCCGTCGACCACTGGATCCTGCTGCGCCGCAATCTGGCGCGCCTGAAACTCGAAAAATATCGCCGTCTGGCCGAACCTGGGCAGTTCCTCAGCGACTTCATCTCCTTTTTCTCGCGCTGCCAGGACGAACTGGTATCCCGGGAGGACTATCAGGCCTTTGCCGATCAACTGGCAGAGGAGCTGGAAGCGGAAAAGCCCACGCTCGACGAGGACACCTACAAGGAACGCGCCGAACAGGTCGCCTTGCAACAGGAAATCGCCCGCGCCTACCGCGCCAGTGAAGAGATTTTACGCGACAAGCGCGCCATTGCCATCAACGGCTCCATCGCTGAGGCCGTCACCCTTCTGAGGAGCGACGAGAAGCGCCGCCGACAGCTCCGTGAACGATACAAACACATCCTGGTCGACGAATTTCAGGACACCAACATCGCGCAGCTGGAATTGCTGCACCTGCTGTGCGCTGACACACGGAATATCGTAGTTGTCGGCGACAACGATCAGGCCATCTACCGTTTTCGCGGCGCGTCCTTTGGCAGTTTTAAACTTTTCCTGGAGCGATTTACCGACTGGCAAGAGGGCCAGGATTCCTCGCCCTACCGCGTGGCGCTGACGGACAACTACCGCTCCACCCCGAACATTCTCCGCGTGGCTACCCAGGCCATCGGCATGAACGAGGTCAGCCCGGAATTTCCGAAGAAGGTGCTCGAAGCAAACCGGCCGGAAGGCGAGAAGATTCGGATCGTCGAAATCGAATCAACGGAGGCAGAAGCCACCTGGGTTGCCGACGAACTCGAGCGCCTGCACGGCGCGGGCCGGCGGTGGAAAGACTTTGCCGTGCTCTACCGGCAGCACGCTCACCGTGATTTTCTGGTTGAGGAGCTCTCCCGGCGAAAAGTTCCTTTTGTGATCAGCAAGCTCTCGATTCTGGAGCATCCGCTGGTCCGCGACGTCCTGGCCTATCTACGTCTGATTGCGTTTCCTTACGACGATATCGCCTGCGCGAGAACGCTTTCCGCTCCTGCTTGGCATCTGACTGCCGAGGACCTGGTGCGCATTGCGGAGCGCGCCGCGAAGAAACGCGGAACCGCCCTCTACGACGTCTTGCAGGCGCCGCAAGGCGAATTGCCTTTTGATCCCTCACACGGCGCGTGCCAGGAGCTGCTGGGATTTCTGGGAGAACAGCGCAAAACGCTGCGCCGCCGCTCAGCGCGTGAAATCCTGGGCGATCTGGTGGAGTGGCTGGAAGTACCGCAGCGCGCGGGAGCGCAGGACCGCAAATACGTCAACCAACTGGGCCAGTTCGTTAAGGACTGGGAACCAAAGAGTGAAACACGCGGGTTGCCGGAGTTTCTCGAGTATCTCGAGTATTTTGAGCAGGCCGGGGGAACGCTGAGCCTCGAAGAGGATGCACCAGGTGACGCGGTCCAGTTGATGACCGTTCATGGCGCGAAAGGACTGGAGTTTTCCCATGTATTCCTGCTGCGTGTGAACTCCAACGCATTCCCGGCACGTAATCGTGCGCCTTTGTTCGAGTTTCCCGTGCGACTAATGAAAGAAGAACTGCCGCAGGGCGAGTTCCACATCCAGGAAGAGCGCCGTTTGTTCTACGTCGCGCTCACGCGTGCGCAGGAGCGCTTGACGCTCACCACGGTCACGGAGAAAAAAAACAGGGTACCGGTCTTCATCGAGGACCTGGTCATGGATCCGGCAGTGAAACGGCGCGATATCCTGCAATCGGCGCCTAAAGTCAAAACAGAAATGCAGGGCAAGAGCGCACGAAAAGAGGGCCAAGAAGGAGAACTGTTTCCGGCAAGCGAGGGTCCAGCGAAGATCTTCACGCGAATCACGAGATGGGCGGAGGAGTTTCACCCCGCGGTCCCAGAACCCCTGAAGCTGAGCAGCTCCGCGATCGAGAATTTTCGGAAATGCCCGCAACAGTATGCCTTCAGTTATCTCTGGTCACTGAAGGAAGGTCCACGGGCCGCGCTCAGCTTTGGCAGCGTCGTGCACACCACCATCAAGCGTTTTCTGGAACAGCTGAAAAAAGGCACCAGACTTCCGTTTGAAGAGGTTCAGCGCATCTACGAAACCGAATGGAGCAGCGCCGGCTACGAAGACGATTACCAGGAAGCGGAGTACAAGAAGGACGGTCTGGATCAACTTAAGGTGTTCCACGCTTCCATGCTGGCCGAACCGCCGAATATCCTGGAGCAGGAAAAAGGCTTTGAGTTGCCGCTTGAAAATGACGTAATCCTGACCGGCCGCATGGACCAGGTGAACGGTCTCGGTCGCAAGGACGTCGAGATTGTGGATTACAAAACCGGCAAGGTGAAAAAGGATGCTGATGCCAGAAAAGACCTGCAGTTGAGCGTCTATGCGCTGGCAGCGAAAGAGATTTTCGAGTGGAATCCGGTGCGACTGGTGTTTCATTACCTGCAGAACAACACCATTCAAGTGACCACGCGCGACGAAAAGCAGATCAGCGAAGCCGAAAGGATTATCCAGGAAACCGCCGCCGATATTCGGGCCAAACAGTTTTCCGCAAAGCCCGGTTTTGTGTGCCGAACCTGCGCCTATCAGCTGATTTGTCCGGCCCACGAGGAAGCGCTCTGCGGCTCCGGAGCAGCGTAGCTAAAAGAAAAGGCGCCTCGACGGGATCGAAGCGCCTGTAAATTGAATTCCGTTCGGAGCCGGACTACTTCATCTTTTTCTTCGGGGCCTTCTTCGCGGGCTTCTTCGCTTTCTTTGCCATTTCTGTTGCCTCCTCGTTCCTATCGCTCGGGCACGAACGGCGTGCTGCATGCCACCCCACCCAGCCACTCTCCTATACGGGCAGAAGCGAGCACTGTCAAGAGGATTCCGCAGGAGAATGAGGTCGGCGGACTATTTCGATTGAATCGACGCGAAGGTGCCGCCGTAATAGCCTTGGCGTGCGAGAACCGTCAAGCCCTCGCGACGGACGCGCACTTCGATACTGTGATAGTCCACCTTGCTGTCGCCCCTCGGAGAATAGACGAGCGTGTACTGGTTCCGTGCCTCTTCGGTGATGCGGGAATAAAATTCCGAGAAGGCAACCTGCTTGGCGCCAAAGAATACGTCCCCGCCGGTATCCTTGGAGTACTCGACCAGGCGGTTGAATTTGCGGTCGAAATACGCACTGCCGGTCGCCACGCTATAAACCGTAATGCCCTGGCGTAGCAACTCCGCGCGAACTTCATCGTACTTGTGGGTATTGAATTTCGCTCCATTCTGGCCGTCGGAGATCAACAGGATAATCTTGCGACGCTTGGTGCTGTCACGATCCTGTAGCAACAACGCACCGTTATATACCGCATCATCGAGTGCCACCGTCGGTTGCCCCTTGATGGCACGCATCGAAGGATCGTTGAAGGGCGGAGCACCCGGCGCCGGGGCGCCGTTAATCGTCGGGCCGCCGCCGAAGGGATCTCCCGATGGGGGGGTGGAGGAGCGGGAGTCCAGTTGGGTGCGTCGCAGCTCGGTAACCAGCTTCTCCTGGTCTTTCGTAAACCCCTTGCCCTCATGGAAAAACTGGTCGTACCGGCACACGAAGGCCTCGTCACTGACACTCATCCCGCCCACAATCGAGACCAGACTGGGCTCCACTTGATCCATATCCTTCTGCCGGAGATCGTTATCGATCAGCACCACCATGGAGATGGGAACTGCGTCCACCCTCATAAACCTGATCGACTGCTCCACCCCGTCCTCGAAGACTCGGAATTCGTCCTTCTTCAGGTCCGCCACGAGATTGCCGCTTCGGTCCTTCACGGTCACAGGGACCAGCACTTCCGTCGTGCGGACTTCGATTGTGCCCTGCTTCTTGGCCGATCCCTCTGGCAGATTCTCCTGCGGTTTTGAGGCCGGTTTGCTCGGGTCCGCTGAAGGAGAACTCGGTGCGGGAGCCGACGAAGGATTTTGTCCGTGCAATTCGCAGGCGAGGAAGAGTGAGGCCGAGGCCAAAGCAAGAGCAACGATTTTTCGTGGACTTTTCATAGTGTTAAGGCCAAACTTTCCAGAGCCAGAATTGGTCAGTCACACTCCGGCAGCATGATCATTATTCGGACGCATCCCGCCGGGCGGCTCGTTGCATCGAAGGATCGAGATAGCTACCCCACGGTGCGAGGCGATTATTAGAGGCTCGGCGAACTCGCCGGGCCAAGCCGGGACACCACTAAGGATACCGGGAAACTGTGAAATTCGGGAACATGAAGATTCCAAATGTGAAATTGGCAGGACTGCGGAGTGTGGCTTTCCTGGCCGCAATCGCGCTCGCGGTTCCGGCTATGCCGGAGCCGCAGCAGTCACAAACTCCGGGGCAAGGTCCGACCATCAAGGCGGAAGTGAGCCTGGTCAACCTCTTCGCGACGGTACGCGACAAGAACAAGCGCATCGTCTCAGACTTGAAAGAGGACAATTTCAAGATCTACGAAGACAATCATGAAGAAAAAATCTCCTTCTTTTCGAAGGAAATGAATCTGCCCATTACCCTGGGCTTGCTTCTGGATACCTCGGGCAGCGAACAATTCATGCTCGGTGCGATCCAGGATGCCGGAGCACGTTTCATGCACCGGGTCCTGAAGAAGGGCGACGAGGCAATGGTCATCTCCTTTGACACCGACGTCGACCTGCTCGCCGATTTTACCGATGACCGCGGCATTCTGGACCGCGCAATCAACAAGGCGCGCATCAACACTCCGGGCGGAGGCTACATTGCCGGCAATCCGGGGCCCGTGGGCGGGCAAAACATGGTCGGCACGGCTCTCTACGATGCCATCTATCTGGCGTGTGGGGATAAGCTCAATGGGGAAGCCGGCCGAAAAGCCATTATCGTCGTCTCTGACGCGGAGGACGAAGGTAGCCGGATCAAGCTCGAAGAGGCGATTGAATCGGCACAACGCACCGACACCGTCATTCACGTTCTCTTTGTAGCAGACCGGCGCTTCGGCGGAGGCAGACCGGACGTGGCCCACAGGCTGGCAGAAGAGACCGGCGGCCGGATGATCGTGGTGAATTCGGACAAAAAGATGGAAGAGGCCTTCGACCAGATCGCAGAAGAATTGCGCAGCCAGTACACCCTCGGCTATTACCCCACGAACACGGCGAGAGACGGGAAATTTCGAAAAATCCGCGTAGAAACCGACAATCACGACTACAAAGTGCTGGCACGTAAGGGCTATTACGCGCCAAAAGGTCCGCGGGGCTGAACTTCTCTCAACAGCACTAATATAAGTGCGTTGACCGGATGTCAGGCCTTGTTTAGTATCGCTACCGACGCTTCCAGACCACGCAACGCCAGCTATGATCAACGACACCATCGGGCATTATCGGATCCTCCGGCAATTGGGAAGCGGTGGCATGGGCTTGGTATACGAAGCCGAGGATTTAAAACTCGGCCGCCGGGTGGCACTGAAATTCCTGCAGGAAGGCAGCACCCGAGACAGCGCCGCGCTCGAGCGGTTCTTGCGCGAGGCCCGGGCGGCTTCTGCACTCAATCATCCCGGCATTTGCACGATTCACGCCATTGAGGAGCATGAAGGCCAGACCTTCCTGGCCATGGAATTGCTCGAAGGAGAGTCCCTGGACAAGCTTCTGGCGCGCGGAGCGCTTCCCGTATCGCGGACGGTCACGATCGGCATCGAGGTCGCCGACGCTCTGGACGCCGCGCACAAAAAAGGAATCATCCACCGGGACATCAAGCCCGCCAATATCCTCATCGGCGAGCGCGGGAATGCGAAGATTCTCGATTTCGGACTGGCTAAGCTGATGGAACCGGAAGGCTCGATGGAAGGCGAGACCATTGCCGCCTCCCGAGACGCTTTCCTCACCAGCCCTGGAACCACCGTCGGCACGATCGCCTACATGTCGCCGGAGCAGGCTCGCGGCGAACCGCTGGACGCCCGCAGCGATCTTTTTTCCTTGGGCTCCATGATCTATCAGATGGTGACCGGCGCCCTGCCCTTCCCGGGCTCGACCAGTGCGGTCATTTTCGGGAACATTCTGCATAGCGCTCCGGTATCGCCGGTTCAACTGAACGGCAGCGTGCCCGCCGAACTGGAACACATTCTGAACAAGCTGCTCGAAAAGGACAGAGACCTGCGTTATCAGGTCGCCGCGGAGGTGCGCGCGGATCTGAAGCGCTTGCAGCGCGAACTGGAACCCGGCCGGGCCAGTTCTGATCCCACCGTGGCTGCCAGCCGGTCATCGAACCCTACCATGCAAATCACGAGCAGCGGTTCCGCCCAGGCGACCTCAGGGACAAGGACGATCAAGACCGGAAGCGGCAAAGTCCTGGCCGAGGCAGCACAGAAGAACAAATTCGGCACTGGAGTGGCTCTGCTCGGTGTGCTGGCCTTATTAGCGGCCGCAGGCTATGGCGTTTACACCTTCATTAAGATGCAGCAAAAGCCCAAATCTGCTCCGTTTGAAAAATTCAGCATTGAGAACGTGTCCAATAATGGCCACATCTCACAAGTCGCCATCTCCCCGGATGGAAAATACCTTCTCCAGGCGCTTGAGGAGAGTGGCTTGCAATCTCTCTGGCTCAGGCATGTTCCGACCGGAACGAACAAGGAAGTCGTGGCCCCTACGGCGACCCGCTACGCAGGGCTGACCTTTTCCCCCGATGGCAATTACATCTACTTTGTCCGACGCGATGAAGAGGACCAGACCGAAACGCAACTCTACAGCGCGACCGTTCTCGGCGGAACGCCCCGCGTTCTGATTAAGGATGTGGACAGCCCGATTTCGTTTTCGCCGGATGGCCAACAGTTCGTCTTCCTGCGCGAGCTGCACGATTCCCCGAACTGGGATCTGCTGCTCGCAAAAAGCGACGGAACCATCGAGAAGCCGATCTTCAGTTCCCGTCCCCTGCCGAGCGATAGTCACGTGCCGGCCTGGTCTCCGGACGGAAAAACCATCGTAATTCCCGTCGTGCAACCGACCGAGGAAGCCATTGGAGGTCTGCTCGCCGTCGATGTCGCAACCGGCCAGAGCCATATTGCTTTCGTCTCCCCTGATCGGATTTTATATGGGCCGGCCTGGATGCCCGACGGCCGGGCGCTGATCGCCAGCGCTTTACAACTGGAATCCGGCCACATGCATGAACAAATCGCCTATCTGAGCTATCCGGACGGCCAATATCGCGCTTTGACGGCGGATACCAATGACTACGATAACTTGGGCCTATCCAAAGACGGCAAAACCATTGTGGCAATCCAGGGAAAATTGCGCTTTTCCCTGAACATTGCGCCGTCGAACGATCCCGACGAGCTGCGCCCCATTCCTCTCGCGACGCAGCTGCCTCCTTGGCGCTGGAATTGGATGGCTGATGGCCGTCTGATCGTGCCGCAGGCAGGAAACCTGAAGGCTATCGCTGCCAACGGGGACGAAACCACCCTGTACTCCGACCTTAAACACATTCCCGACCAAGCGGCTGTTTGCGGCGACCAGCGTTACATCGTCTACCGCCAGGTGGGAAATGCCATGGGAAACTCCGCCAATTTGTGGCGGATGGATTTGGACGGCACGAATCAAAAGCAATTGACCAAGGGCAGGAATGAGCAGGAGCCGCATTGCCCGAAGCGGGGTGACTGGGTGTATTACGTCGACAACGCGGACAACCGTTACGTCAAGCGCGTCCCGGTAGGCGGCGGCTCGCCGGAAACGGTGGTGAAATATTCTGTGGGGGCTTACAGCCTCTCGCCGGATGGGAAAGAGATCGTGTCCTTTGAGGTGCGCGAACTGGATCACAAGTTAATGCTGCGCATCGACAATGTCGAGACGCACGGGATGACCTACAGCGACATCGACCAGCGCGCTCTCCCGGATGGCTTGTCCTACACTCCGGACGGAAAAGGAGTCGTATACCTGGTGCGAGAGAAAGGCGTAGACAATCTGTGGCTTGAGCCGCTTGACGGTTCCCCCCGCCGGCAGCTTTCCCACTTCAAGAAGGACAGGATCTTCCGTTTTGTATTTTCTCCGGATGGTTCAAAGATCGCCGTGGAATCAGGCGCTACGGAATCGGACGCCGTGCTGCTCCATGATGAGAGCAAATAACGGCAATTCCGCCTGGTTCGCTACTTGATCGGTGCGCCCGATTTCACATTCGGATCGCTGTTCGGCCGCGCATAGTAACCTCGCCGCGCTCTCACCTGATAGCCCTTGTGGTCTGGCACCTCGATCTTGATCTTGTGATATCTGCCGTCTACGGCATGGCTGGTCGGATTGTAGGCAATCGAGTACTGGTTACGTAGCTCTTCGCCGATGTCCTGGAACGACTGGTCGAGATCATCCACGTGATAGGGATAGAAGGATCGGCCGCCAGTTTCTTCGGCCAGATCCTGCAGCACTTTGTCGCCATCGGTCAGATGGTACTTGCGATTGCCCGTTCTTTCCTTGCTTGGATCGTCGAGCGACACCCATTGGATGCTGGTGCTGATGGTATAGATGACCACGCTGGCGCGTTGTGCCATCTCAATCGCCTCCGACCGCGTGTGGGTCGAAAGATTGTCTTCTCCGTCGCTGATCAGGATCATTACGCGGCGCACCACGTCCGGCTGGTCACCGGGCGGTCGGGGAGGATGGCTCAGTTCATTTGCGGATGCCTGATAAATGGCATCATAGATGGCCGTCCCGCCTCCGGCCCGAGTGCGAAGGATCTTGTCCCGCAAAAGCCCCGTATCTCCTGTGAACTCCTGGATGATCTGGGGTTCGTCGTCAAAGGTCATCAAAAACGCCTCATCCTGATTCTTATTGTGCCGGATGACGCTGAACAGGAAATTGTTGGCAGCATCCTGCTCAAACTTGAGGCGGTCACGAATACTGTTGGACGTGTCCAGCAGCATGCCGATGCGCAGCGGGAGATCGCTCTGCTTGCTGAAATAGCGGATGTCCTGGGGGACGTTATCATCCAGAATCCGGAAGTCCTGTTGTTCTAGCCCGGATACCAGCTTGTTGCGGTGATCCAGCACGGTGAACAACACATCAACCAGGTTGACCGTAACCGGAATGGTGGTCTGGCTCTTCTGGACCTCCGGCTCGGCCGGTTTGGTCACCGGAGCCTGAACGGCCGGCGCTGGGGTTTGCGTTTGTTGGGCCGAGACTTGCAGAGTTGCCAGGAGTACGACTGCCAGAGAGAGAGCGAACGGTTTGTGGCGCATGAGGCCTGATTATAAGAAGTCGGCGAGTGCAGCGTCAATTCGCGATTGTTCCTCGCTGGCCGCGGCGGCGAGTTTGCCGAGATAATCCCGCAGCTCAGTCGGCAGCGACGCGGTGAGTTCAATCGGTTTCCCGGTGTGCGGCTGAGCGAATCCGATTTTTGCCGCATGCAGAAAATTCCGGCCGAGGGAAGGCAGAGTGGTGCGGCCAACATGGAGTTGCCCCGCTGCACCGTACAGCGTGTCGCCCACCACCGGATGACGAACCGCGGAAAAATGAACTCGGATCTGGTGCGTTCGCCCGGTATGCAACTGAATTTCCACCAGGCTCGTGGAATCGATCCGGCACAAAACGCGCCAGTCGGTGCGGGCCGGCCGCGAGTTAGGAAGCAGGGTGGCACGCTTGGCGGTCATGCGCGTGCGCCGATTGGGGTCCCGCGCGATGGCCAGTTCGATGCGGCCACGATCTTCCTCCATCAGGCCCTGGACCAGAGCAATGTAGGTCTTCCGTATGGCCCGGAGGCGGAATGCTTCGGAGAGTTTTGCGTGCGCGGAATCATTCTTCGCAACCAGCAGAACTCCGGAAGTCTCTTTGTCCAGGCGGTGCACAATTCCGGGCCGCAAGGGATCCTCGGTCTGTGAAAGGTTTTGTCCGCGGCCCAGGAGGGCGTTAACGACGGTTCCGTGCGAGTTCCCTGCCCCGGCGTGCACGGTCATTCCCGCCGGCTTGTTAATCGCGATTACGTCATCGTCCTCGTAGAGCACGTCGAGCGGAATGGCTTCCGCCTTGGCCTCTAAGGGTGGCCTCTGCCGCGGCACGACTCCAATCACGTCTCCCGCGCGAACCTTGTGGGAATCCTTCGCCTGCTTGCCATTCAGCAGGACCAGCCCCTCTTCGATCAGCTGTTGGACGCGAGTTCGTGAAAGTCCGGGGCAGTGGCTGGCAACCACCCGGTCCAGACGCTGGCCGCTGTCTTCTGCGGTGGGATCGATGCGGATCTCCTGTAGCTCACTCACGGTCTGAGTGTAACAAAGAGCGGTGCGAATCGAAGGATCGGGAGGAATAATGGCGGTATGGCACGCACAAGAAAGGGCCAAGAATCTTCAGGCCGGAGTGCCGGAACCGGCCAGCTCTCCGTACCGGAGCCGGCAGCAAACTCACCCCCGCTGCTCCAATCAGTCCGCCGAGAAAACTCCTGCGGGAAAAGTCAGAGGTGCAAGGAGCCATGGATTTCCTTCCGGTAGGAAAGACTGGTCATCCTCTTCGCGATTTATCAGTCGACCCTTGGCGAAATATTACATCGATCACGATCAGCATGGCACCGATGGTCACGGCCGAGTCCGCAACATTGAAGGTGGGCCAGGGATTGAAAATATGCCAGGGGAGAAAAGGAAGCCAAACTTGCAGAAAATCTGTGACCGCCCCGTGCACGATGCGATCGGTGACGTTGCCGGTGGCCCCGGCCAACAACAATGCCAGTCCCGCTGCGCTGCAGGTGCCCAGATGGCGGCTTGCCACCAGCAGCCAGGCGATGACCCCGATAATCAGCACGGAGCCCAGAACCAACAAATAGCGCGTCGTCCCCGGAGAGGCATCCGCAAAAAAACTGAACGCGATTCCCGGGTTCCGAGAAAAGATGATTGCAATGAAATTCGGAACGATCTGGTGAGGAAAATAGTCCGCCGGGCGGGATTCGATCCATGCTTTGGTCGCGCGGTCTAGAAAGACGACAACCAGCGTCAGCCATAGCCAGCGCAAGCGGCGTGGAATGATCATCGGCCTCACGTCGCAAAAACTGCCATTCGATGGGGAGAAAGGACGTCGGAACTCACGGTTTCCCTTCCTCGATTTCCCGGATCGCTTCGCTGCAGCGTTCGCAGACGGTCGGATAGCGGGAGTTCTCTCCCACGTGGACGGAGTAATTCCAGCAGCGATCGCACTTCTTGCCGTCGGCGCGCTGCACCGTGACTTCCAGGCTCGGAACCGTTTCCGCCTTGAATTCCCCTGCTCCCGCGCTGATCAATTCCACCTGCGAAACGATGAAGAGCCCCGGCAGAAGCGGGAGGTATGGTTTCAGTTTGGCCTTCAGTTCCAGATCCGCGTTGAGCAGCACTTTGGCTTCCAACCCGGAGTTGATCAACTTCTTGTCGTTGCGCGCCAGTTCGAGCGCTTTTAGTACTTCGCTCCGCACCTTCCCGAGCAACTCCCAGGTGTCCAGCTTTGCCTGGGGCATGCCCGTACGCAGTTCGGCTTCTTCCGGGAACAACTCGACATGCACGCTCTCCTGCCCGCCGGCGGCCTTCGGAAAGTGTTTCCAGATTTCCTCGGCAGTGAAAACCAGGATGGGCACCGCCAGCCGGATCAGCGCGCTGGTAATTTTCCATACCGCCGTCTGGGCCGAGCGCCGCGATCGGTTGTCGGGCGCCTTGGTGTACAGTCGGTCTTTCAACACGTCGTAATAGAACGCACTCAAGTCCACCACGCAGAAATCGTGGATGGCGTGATAAATGCGGTGGAATTCGTAAGACGCGTACCATTCGCGGCAGCGTTTCACCAGGTCCGCAGTCCGCTCGAGCATCCACCGGTCCATTTCGTCGAGTTGATCGTTCGGCACGGCATTGTGGCCCGGATCGAAATCGTTCAGGTTTCCGAGTGCGAAGCGGAAGGTGTTGCGGATCTTGCGGTACGCCTCGCTGAGCTGGGTCATCACCCGCTCGCTCATCTTTACGTCGGCTTGATACTCTTGCGAGGCCACCCACAGACGCAGCAGGTCCGCCCCCCACTTGTCGCATATTTCTGAAGGCAGCACCACGTTGCCGAGCGACTTCGACATCGGACGCCCCTGTTCATCGAGCGTCCATCCATGGGTGACCACCCCGCGGTAGGGCGCCTTGTCCCGGACCCCGACCGCGACCAGCAAAGAACTGTGGAACCATCCGCGATACTGGTCTGGCCCTTCGAGGTAAACATCGGCCGGCCACTCCTTGCCTTTCAGAACCGCGAGATTTGAAGATCCTGAATCAAACCACACGTCCAGGATGTCATTTTCCTTGCGCCACTTCGCCCCGCCGCACGAACACTTGGTCCCTGCCGGCAGCAACTCCTCGGCGGAATGCTTGTACCAGGCGTCCGCCCCTTCTTTCTCAAACCATCGCACGACATTTCTGAGTGCTCTGAAATCTTCCAGTCGCGTTCCGCAAGCGTCGCAGTAGAAGACGATGATCGGCGTGCCCCAGAAGCGTTGCCTCGAGACACACCAGTCCGGGCGCTTTTCGATCATTTCGTACATGCGGTCCTGGCCCCAAGCCGGCAGCCATTTCACGGTGGGAATTTGCGCCAGGGCTTCCTGGCGGAAGGTCTCCGTCGCTCCCTTTTTGGCCTGATCCATCTTCACAAACCATTGTTCGGTCGCCCGGAAAATCACGGGATTGTGGCAACGCCAGCAATGCGGATAACTGTGTTTATAAGGATGATTCGCGAGCAGCGCGGCCCGGTCACCCAGCAGTTTCACGATGATCGGGTTCGCCGAGAACACATCCTTGCCCTGGTATTCCGGCAGACCTTCGAGGTACACACCGCGATCGTCGATCGGGGCATAAATTTCCAAGCCATACTTCTGCCCGGTTACAAAATCGTCTGCTCCGTGACCGGGAGCGGTGTGCACAATTCCGCTGCCCTGATCGAGGGTGACATATTCGGCCAGCACTCCAGGAACCTGAATCTCGACGAAGGGGTGCTGAAACTTCATCCCCTCAAATTCCCGGCCCTTGTAGGTTCCCAACACCTCCGCCTGCCGGATATCGCAATCCGACTGCAGCGCCGAGACGCGGTCCGCGGCTAGAAGCAACTTGCCTTTTTCCGTCTCGACCACCACGTATTCAAAATCTGGATGGAACGCCAGGGCGCGGTTGTGCGGAATCGTCCACGGAGTTGTGGTCCAGATCACCGCAGAAACATCGGAGGCAATTTTTGCGGCAGTTCCAGTTCCGCCGCCGACGACCTTGAACTTCACCCAGATCGACGGGCTGGTATGGTCCTCGTACTCCACCTCGGCTTCCGCCAGCGCCGTATTGTCGTAGATGCACCAGTACACCGGCTTGCGTCCGCGATAGACGTAGCCTTTCTCCATAAAATCCAGGAATGCGCTCGCGATCGTGGCCTCGTATTCATGGCTCATCGTGAGGTAGGGATCGTTCCACCTCCCGAACACGCCCAATCTTTGAAAGTCCCGCTTGTGCTGCTCGATGTACTTGGTCGCATAGTCGCGGCAGCGTTGCCGAAATTCCGCCGGCGGCACCTTGCCTTTTCCGCCCAGTTCCTTTTCCACCTGGGTTTCGATCGGCAATCCATGGCAATCCCAGCCCGGAACATACGGCGCATAGTGCCCGGCCATGCTCTTGGACTTCACGATCATGTCTTTCAGAATCTTGTTCAGCCCGGTGCCCAGGTGAATCGTCCCGGTCGGATAAGGCGGCCCGTCGTGAAGCACAAAAAGCGGCTGGCCCTCCCGCGCCTTGAGGATGCGCGCGTAGAGATTGGCCTCTTGCCAGGCCGCCAGTTGCTTCGGTTCGTTCTGCGGAAGGCTGGCCTTCATGGGGAAGTCGGTCTTCGGCAGATTCAGTGTTTTCTTCAGTTCGAGTGGTTCGGCCATAGCTGCAGTTTTCTAGTATCCCTTCTACGCCGCCACTCCCTCAGGAACCGGGCAAGGGTCACACCCCTCTGATGTACGGCGGGAAACTTCGGAAAGCAGTGTAACCACGTATGTTACAATAAATGCCGAAGTCGTGTCAGCCGTGGGGGGTCGCGCAACCTTTCCGAGCCCGCGCGAATCATAACGGCTGGGTAAACTATTGGCGGTCAATCCGCGTCTAAATAGACCGAGGGACAAAGGTGCCTGGATTCATTAACCTCCTTCCCGATGAAGTGAGCAAGCCCAAGCGTTCGGGGCCGGAAGAAATCATCCCGGTGCCGACTTCGGCCCTGCCGGATTTCGGCACGCCGCAGATTTTGATCCCCGACAATTTCTGGTCCAACCTGAAGCAATTTCTGTTTGAGCGCCCCGTCAAAATCACGGAACGCGCCGATGTTCCCTTCACGAAGAACTCCTTCGGGACGGGAATGATGGACAATCTGAAGTTCTTCTTCTCTGCGCCTCCGGCCCCCAAGGGCGTAACTAACAAAGGACTCGAAGTTGACTGGGGCGGAAACTTCGGCGGCTTCGGCGAGCGCTTGAGGGACTTTTTCAATCCTCCGAAAGCCGCACCCCTGCCTCCGGGAATTCAAGCCGTCAAGGTCAAGGACATCTGGTCGAAGGACGAGAATTTTGGTTGGACCCAGGCCATCGCCTTCGCAGTCCATGCCGGCATCGTTGCGTTGCTGATCACTCCCTTTCTGATCAGCATGACGACTCCGACCAAGGCGGTGAACAAGGTGCAGCTCGGCGCTCCCATTGACATTTCTCCTTACATCGCAAAGCTGCCCGCGGGTGCGGATAAGGCCGGCGGTGGCGGTGGCGGTGGCGACCGCTCTCCCCTGCCTGCAACAAAGGGTAAAGCACCGCGATTCACCATGACCCAGTTCACCCCGCCAACGGCCGTGATCAAGAATCCGGACCCCAAACTTCCGATGGAGCCCACTCTGCTCGGGCCTCCGGACCTGAAAGTGGCTAATCCGAATCTCTCCAATTTTGGCGATCCGATGGCCGCCACCGTGAATATGTCCAACGGACCGGGCGGCGGCGGCGGTATTGGGAGCGGTGAAGGCGGTGGCATCGGCAGCGGTTCCGGCGGTGGTCTCGGCCCGGGTGAGGGAGGCGGTACAGGCGGCGGCGCGTTCCATGCCGGAGTGAACGGTGTGGGGATGCCCAGCTGCTTCTATATGCCAAATCCTCCTTACTCTGAGGAAGCGCGCAAGGCCAAGTACTCCGGAATCGTCCTCGTGGAAGCGGTCGTCGAACTGAGCGGCCAGCTTTCCAGAATGCGTCTGATCAAGAGCCCCGGACTCGGCCTCGACGAAAACACTCTGCAAACCTTGAAGACCTGGCGCTGCAAGCCGGCCACCGGCCCGGGGGGAAAGCCTGTCCCCGTCATAGTCACTTTCGAAGTCAACTTCCGGCTCTACTAACCGCTACTCCCGAATCCTGCAGCGCAGAAGAGCATGCGCGGGATTCCTTCCGTACTTTGCCTCCTCATCCATCCTCTTAGGCAACCTCGGTCCGCATTCTGAATTCTCACTGAACGTGCCGTCGCAACTTCGGAGGACTCCATGGGCCTTCTTCCTTCGCGTTTTTCCGGACGTTTCTCTTGCAATTCCCGGTCCTGGCTGCAGAGTCTCGCGAAGAAACTGAACCACCGGTCTCGCGAGAGGGAGACTCCGCCCTCGTGTGAGCATCGGGCGTCACTGCACTTTGATTTTATTGATCTCTCGGGGCAAAGCAGCGGCGCGCAAACATTTTCCGCCGCGCTGCACGTGCTGGTCCTCGCTACCCTGCTTTTTGCCATCGCCTCCGTCCCCAAGCGCGGACCTCTTGATCCTTTAATTCCCCTAGATCGTGGAAAGCAGCTGTTAAACTACATTCCTCCGCTGAACCCACTATCCACAGGACGCCCTTCGCTCGGGAGCAACGGCAGCGGCGGCGGACGGGAAAAGCTTCCTACTCGTTTTGGAGAGCTCGCTCCGGGATCTTCGATGCCGCTCGTCCCACCACGGATGAACCGTGACGAGGACCCTGCCCTTTCTGTTCCCCCCGCCATCTTCGATCCCAACGCACCGACCAACGCCTCGACCGTAACGCATCTGGGTTTGCCCTGGATGAGTGTGGAGACAGATTCGGCAGGACCCGGGAAAGGGCGCGGTTTTGGCGACGGCGACGGCGATACCATGGGTGATGGCAACGGACCCGGGGCCGGGATGGGGGATAACGACGGCCCGTATGCAAACCTGGTTTCACCCGTGACCTGTCTGTACTGCCCGGAACCGGGATACACGGAAGAGGCGCGAAAAGCGAAGCTCCAGGGAAAACTGCTCCTGGAAGTGCTGGTGGGCACGGATGGAAAGGCCATGCGCATCCGCGTCCTGAAGGGTCTCGGCATGGGCCTCGATGAACGCGCGCTAGAAGCCGTTCGTGCCTGGCGATTCTCCCCCGGACGTGACGCACTGAAGCACCCCGTTCCGGCGTGGGTGACCATCGAAACGCACTTTCAACTTTTCTGAAGGTAATCTCCGACTCTTCCCCGCATCCGTCCCCGAGCCGCGCATCGCACCGTCGGACTAGGCGGATTGGACAACTTTCCTGTGTTTGTGGCTGCCAGGAAAGTCGGATCTGCTAGGATGAGCCACATGCGACAATTCTCTAGAGTTTTTGTGGCCCTCGGAGCCACCTTTGTCCTCGTTGCCCTGCTCGCGGCGCAAACTGGCACCGGTGCGATCGATCTCTACGCTGGTATTACGCCAACCGCAGCCCGGCCAGAGCCGGTCCGGCAGTTTGCCTTCTTTGTCCTCACCAGGAGCTATGCGAGTGTGGTGAAGGAAGTGGAAGGTCAGGATGTCCTGCCTTCGCGCGACCAGTTTATCGACGCCCTGAAAGCCTCGCCGGAGTTGAAGACGTGGCTGAAAGCCCACGGTGTTCTGGATCTCACTTCGACCGACCTGGACAAGACTCTCTCGACTGACGACATCATGAACGTCCCGGAGTTCTTTGCCGCCTATCAGCGATCGAACTCCGGCGGTGTGACCAAAGGGATTCCCCTGCCGAAATATCGCGATTCGGACAAGGAAGCCAACCCCGAAAGGTACCAGAAGCAGAAAGAAGAATTTCTGGCTGCCACGAGGAAGTTCATCGAGACCCATCCGTCGACTGTTCAGGGCATTGAGCTCGAGCTCACTGCCGTGAATCCGAAAGTCGCCTGGGATGCCCTGCATTTTGCGCATAGATCGAAAATCATGCAACTTGCTCCGGAAACCGCGCAGGTGAAATATCTTGCGGCCAAGGGGGAAACGGACCTGGATGGCCACGTTCTCTTTGCAGGACTCCGTCCCGGCAGCTATTGGGTAACCACTCTCGGAGCGGATGCCTCTGCCGGCGATCGGCATTTGCTCTGGGATGTCCCTGTGACGGTGCAGGCTGGCCAGGCCAGCCATTTGGAATTGAGTAACCTCAACGGCACGGATGTGCCAAAGGCCATGGCCCCGTAGGGGTTGCCTTAAAGTTAGGTTATGCTGCTTCGATGGGCACCCCGCTGCTGTGGGTTGGGTTCAATCTCTTTGTTCTCCTCGCGATGGCCCTCGATTTGGGCGTCTTCCACCGCAAAGCCCATAAAATAGGAATTCGCGAAGCCGCACTCTGGAGCGCCGTGTGGATCGCCCTGGCCCTGGCGTTCGGCTATTTCGTCTGGCACTGGTTCGGCGCCCAACGCGGACTCGAGTATTTCACGGGCTACGTCATCGAAAAAGCCCTCAGCATCGATAATCTCTTCGTTTTCCTGGTGATCTTCCGCGCTTTTCAGGTGGACCAGCAGGTGCAGCACCGCGTCCTGGCCTGGGGAATTCTCGGAGCGCTGCTCATGCGCGGCGTCATGATCGCCGCGGGTGCCGTGCTGATCGCGCGCTTCCAGTGGATTCTCCCGGCCTTCGGCGTCTTTCTTGTCTACACCGGGCTGCACATGCTCTCGAAGCGCGACAAGCAAGTGCATTATGAACGCAATCCCATCTTCCGCTTCGCCAGCACCCACCTGCGGGTCACCAGGGAATATCAAGGCGTCAAGTTCTTCGTCCGGCAGGAAGGGCAATGGCTGGCCACGCCGCTTTTTCTGGTGTTGCTGGTTGTGGAGATCACCGATGTCACCTTCGCGGTCGACTCCATCCCTGCCATCTTCGGAATCACCCGCGATCCTTTCATCGTTTACACCTCCAACGTGTTCGCCATCCTGGGCCTCCGCGCGCTCTATTTCCTGCTCTCGGATTTGCTGCAGTATTTGCGCTATCTCGGCTATGGTTTGGCCCTGGTCCTCATTTTCATCGGCTTGAAGATGGTGGCCGATCCCTGGTGGCATATTTCTGTGCATGCTTCCCTGGCTGTGGTGGGTGGAATTCTGCTCTGTGCGACGGTTTTGTCCCTGTGGGCGGGGCCGCGGGCGGAAGCAGGAAAGCTGCAGAACTCGGAAAAATGATGGCGGGAAATTCCAGACCGTCAGCGGTCGGAGGAGAGTTTCCTTCGCGTCGACGCATTCGTCGGAGCCAAGGCCGCGCTCAGAAATTCCCAGGCACGAAAAACCTCGGCAACCGTCCAGGCCTGGGCGATGCATCCGACCGGCGGAAACGGCGGATTCCCGCTAAAGATTTCGCCGAGGGTGCCAAGCCCGCCGCCGTGAATGGTCCGCCCCAGGGGCTCCAAAAAACTCTGCGCCAGTGCTCCGTCCTGGTACACGCGGTAGTGCGCAAGTGCAAAGGGGCCGAGCAGCCAGCCCCACACAGTTCCCTGGTGGTAGGCGGCATCCCGCTCTCGCGGGCCACCAGCGTATTCTCCTTTGTATCCGGGTTCGGAGGGGCCGAGACTGCGCAGCCCGTGCGAGCTCAGCAACTGTTGCGCGACAGTGTCCACGACTGCTTTCTGCTGCGTCGCGGAGAGCGGACTCACCGGCAGCGCCACGGCAAAAATCTGGTTGGGCCGGAGCAGGGGATCCTTGCCGCCGGTAGGTGTGTCGATAACGTCGTAACAACAGTTGCGTTGGGAGTTCCAGAATTTCTGGAAGTTCCGGGTGGCCTTTTCCGCCAATTTTTCATAGCCCTCACTCGGGCGCACCAGCAGCCGGGCAAACTCCGCCATCGTTTGCAGAGCGTTGATCCACAGCGCGTTAATCTCGACCGCCTTACCCGTGCGCGGCGTCACCACCCAGTCACCGATCCGCGCATCCATCCAGGTCAGCTGCACTTCCGGACTTCCCGCGAAAAGTAGCGCATCCGACGGGTCCACTTTGATGTTGTAGCGCGTCCCATGAACATGCGCATCGATGATTCCGACGAGCACGGGAAACAGTTCCTGAATAAAGTCCAGATCCTGGGTTGTCTCAAAGTGCTCGCGCAATGCCTCGAACAGCCAGAGCGCCGCATCCACCGTGTTGTAAGCAGGCGTTCCGCCACCTTCAGGGAAATGATTGGGAAGCAATCCTGCATCCACGTAACGGATGAACGAGCGGAGAATGTTCTTGGCGAGTTCTTGCCTGCCGAGGGCGAGCGTCAGGCCAGGCAGGGCGATCATGGCGTCACGGCCCCAGTCGTCAAACCAGGGATAACCGGCAATGATACTTTGCCCCTGCGCCTGATCTGGAACCGGGCGCTTGACGATGAATTGATCGGCCGCCAGCACCAGTTGCCATAGCCAGGCGGGCTCTTCATCTGCAGGCTCGGCGCAGGTTTTTACGTGTTGCGCCTGCCAGGCCTGAAAAAGCCTCAGATCATGATTGGCCTGCAGCGTACGAGCCCGTTCGCCGTCTAGCGGAGTCTCCTCCTCCGTGGTCAGCACCACTGTCGCGTTTTCCCCGACGCGCAGTTGGCAGTGGAACTGCCCGGCATACAGGCGGTCCTCATGGTCGTCGAGCCCGCGCTGCTGCTCTACGGGTAGAAAGTAATCGCGATACCACTCGTGTTGCGGAACCCAAACCATGGATTTGCCCTTCAGAAAGAAGGGCGCGGCGCCTTCGAAAGCCACGACGCGCAGACCGTTTTCAACTTCTTCAACGCGGGCTTTCCAGTCGGGTGATTGTGTGAGGTTGTGAAATTCCCGGTAGTTCACAAGCAGTTTGCCTTCAAGTTCAATCGGCCCGCTTGCCCGCAATACGTGGTATTGCAAATAGCTGGTGTTTTCGCCCTGCTTCATCCACACGCGCTTTTCGAGCAGGGCATCGCCGAGCGCGTACCTCCACACCGGCTTCGTGCCTTCCAGATGGAAACTCTCTAGGTTCACGAAGCCCTTCGGCGAAACAAAACCGTTCATCCAGCGATTTGTGGCCAGGGCATAGCTGCTTCCGAGATAGCGGGCGGTCTCGTCGAGCCCGTTGACCAGCACGGTCCGTTTCACCGGTGGCTCGAATGCGGCTACCAGCAGTCCGTGGTACCTTCGCGTTGTCGTGCCGGCAACCGTTCCACTCGCATACCCGCCCAACCCATTGGTCGTCAGCCACTCGCGCGCTTCCGCCGCCTCCAGATCACCGCACACGCCCCTGCCGAATTGCACTTCTGCGAGCAGCGACATGCTTCACTCTCCGCTTTGCTCTAGGAGTTTGGCCACCAGCCCTGTCCAGCCAGTCTGGTGACTGGCCCCGAGCCCCGCGCCATTGTCTCCATGAAAATATTCATAGAAAAGGATCAAGTCACGCCAATGCGGATCCTGATTGAACAGATCGTTGCCCCCCGTGAAGGGCCGGCGCCCCTCATGATCTCGCAAGAACAGCCGAGTCAAACGCCGTGAAAGTTCAGTGGACACCTGCCACAAGTCCACCTCGTTTTTCGAGTGCGTGGGGCATTCCACCTTGAAATCCTCGCCATAGTAATGATGAAACTTCTGGAGCGACTCGATCAGCAGGTAATTCACGGGAAACCAGATCGGCCCGCGCCAATTGGAGTTGCCCCCGAAAACTGCCGTCGTAGATTCCGCGGGTTCATAATCAACCCGACTGATGCGCCCGTTCAGCTGCACTTCATAAGGATGGTCCAAATGGTAGCGAGAGAGCGCTCGAATGCCGTGCGGGGACAAAAATTCCGCCTCGTCCAGCATGCGTTTCAAGATGCGCTGCAATTGCTTGCGATTGGCGAGCGACAACAGCCGCCGCACTCCCTTCGGCGAACGCTGGGTCATCTCTATGTGTTCGGGCACATCTGCGTGGTTATCGATGAACCACTGCATGCGCCGTTTGAAGCCCGGCAGGCGGTCCACCACCTCCGGTTCCAGGGTTTCCGTGGCGAATAAAGGAATCAGCCCGACCATGGAACGGATCTTCATGAAGTGATCGTCGCCATTTGGAAAGTGCAGTAGATCGTAGTAGAAACCATCCTCTTCGTCCCACAAGGATCTGCCATCCACCCCGATGTCGTTCATGGCATGGGCGATGTGGACGAAATGTTCGAAGAATTTGCTGGCCACGTCTTGATAGGCCAGATCCTCTTTTGCGAGTTCGAGGGCGATCGCCAGCATGTTCAGGCAGTACATCCCCATCCAGCTGGTGCCGTCGGACTGTTCCAGGTGGCCGCCGTTCGGCAACGGTGCCGACCGGTCGAACAATCCAATGTTGTCGAGCCCCAAAAAACCACCCTGGAAAATGTTATGACCATCCGGGTCCTTGCGGTTCACCCACCAGGTGAAGTTCAGCAGCAGCTTGAGGAACACCCTCTCTAGAAATACCCGGTCGGCGACGCCCCGCATACGTCGGTCAATCTTATAGATGCGCCAGGCTGCCCATGCATGCACGGGCGGGTTGACGTCTCCAAACGCCCACTCGTAAGCCGGGAGCTGTCCGTTGGGGTGCATGTACCACTCGCGCAGCAGCAGGATCAGCTGTTCTTTTGCGAAGTCGGCATCAATGATTGCCAAAGGAATACAGTGGAACGCCAGGTCCCACGCTGCATACCACGGGTACTCCCATTTGTCCGGCATGGACAAGACGTCATCGTTATATAAGTGCGTCCAGTCCTTGTTTCGGCCCTGTTTGCGGGACTCCGGCGGTTTCGGCCCGGCAGGATCTCCCTCGAGCCAGGTCTCCACGTCGTAGTGATAAAACTGTTTCGACCACAACATCCCGGAATAGGCCTGGCGCATCACCATCCGCGCATCCGTGGACAGGTGTTGCGGAATTCGTGAATCGTAAAATTCGTCGGCTTCTTTCATCCGGTGACTAAATACGGTGTCGAATCCCGCAGCAAAGTCGCTGACTCGCGGAACCCCCGGCCCGGACTTGTCCCCGATCGGCACGGCACTGCTGCCCACCCAGGGTAGTTCCGGATCCATGGTGCCGAGCGGATCGGTATCCGTTAACCTCAGTTTGACTGTCGCAGATTCCCCTGATGCAAGACGGAGTGGATAATGTGCCGCCATTTTCGTCCCGGTCAACGCGGGGTTTACCGCCTGTTTGTTTCCATGAATGAGGTACTCATGAAAGGCATCTTTGACATAAGGAAGGCGGTCGCGGTAATTGAACAGCTTTACGAAGTTGGTCTCGTTCTCGGTGAACAGCAGTTCCGGCGCCCCCGCGCCTAACAGCCATCTCTTGCCGTAGTCCCAGTGTTCGATTTCCGTGCAAAAACCCCCGGGAAAATCCGGGGCCCTGCGCACCACCGGACGCCGCAAGTCCCAGCCCCAGGACCAGGTATTGCGGAACCAAAGGGTCGGTACAACGTGGAGCTCGGCCGGCTCCGGCCCACGATTGAACGCGGTGATCTTGATGAGGACGTCTTCGGAATCGGACTTCGCGTACTCGATGAAAACATCAAAATACCGGTTCTCGGCAAACACGCCAGTGTCCACCAGCTCAAATTCGGGCTGATTTCTTCCGCGCTTCTGATTCTCCTCGAGCAGTTGCCGGTACGGAAACTCGCTGTGGGGGTACTTGTAAAGCATGCGCATGTAACTGTGTGTCGGCGTAGAATCCAGGTAGAAATACTGTTCTTTGACGTCTTCCCCGTGGTTGCCCTGATTTCCCGTCAGTCCGAACAGCCGCTCCTTCAAAATGGGATCGCGGCCATTCCAGAGCGCCAAGCCGAAGCAGATCATCTGGTGCCGGTCACTGATCCCGCCAATTCCGTCCTCGCCCCACCGGTAGGCACGTGCGTGGGCCTGTTCAAAGGGAAAGTACTCCCAAGCTGTTCCGTTCTCGCTGTAGTCCTCGCGCACCGTACCCCACTGGCGCTCGGAAAGGTACGGTCCCCAACGTTTCCAGTGTTTCTTGCGTTGCCTGGATTCCTCGAGGCGCTGATCTTCTTGGGTTAGGGGTCTAGGCATAAGGGGGTCCCTTTGGTGGAAATGGGCCTCCATATTCGCACCAAGACAGGGGGCCCTGCCAGCGGGAACTGCGCAGAGTTGCCTGGCGCGGCACCCGCTCTAGGTACCAGGCCTGGGGTAGGCCGGAACGCACAACTTGCGTCCGTGGCGTACTTTGCGGGCGATCCCCCCTATTTATCATTTATGTACTGATAGCTCCAAAGATACTTTGCTGGAGGTTGTAGATTCAAGTATCGTTCCCACGTACAGAGGCAGCCTAGTTTTCCAACGACCAGGGTTGGGTGTAGGAATCTCGCCCAGAATTTTAGTTCCGCCGCCCTTTCGGTTGAATTTGCAGTCGTTTCGTTTTGCCTCTGCAACTAATGAGATCTTATTTGTTCCAGCGCTGAGGAGGCGTCATGAGAAGAAAGCCCGGTCTGTTCTCACTGGTGGCGGTATCACTAGTGTGCGTATTAGTCTTAGCTGCTTGCAATTGCCCTCCAACTCTCCGATATATTACGGTTTCTCCAACTGCAGGAACCGCTCAAGGATTCTCGGGAAATTGCACGTCAGGCACCAACGGCGATACATTTCAGTTCTCGGCCTTAGCTTATTACAGTGACGGTACCATTCAGAATGGCACCGGCCTGGTTCAGTGGTCTTCATCCAACACTGCTGTAGCTACAATCGCTGCGGGCGGTCTCGCCACTGCGATTTCGCCTGGTAACACGACCATCACCGCTACGGCGGCTGGCGTCACCGCAGTGTCGACCGATTTCACAGTCATTCCTCTCACAACGGCTAATTTGACGATCACACCGGGCAGCACGAACATCCCGCTCGGAAGCAGCACCGTTCCCTCTACACTCCAGTACGCCCTGACCGCAGCGGCAACCTCGCCCGGGACGCTGACCGCGACCTACACGTCCACAGCCGCTTGGTCTTCGAGCGCTCCGACGATCGCCAACTTCATCACCACGGCGACCCCCGGATTGATCAGCACGAACACGAACAACCTGACGGGAACAACGAATATCTCCGCTTCGATCTATTGCGTATCCGCTCCCGCCACCACGTCTCCGAACGTTCTTACGGTTACGGCTCCCGCGCCAATCGCCTTGATCATCACTCCAGCGACGGCAACGGTTCCGGTGCAGGGACAGCAACAGTTCAGCGTTATGGAAGTTTGGAGCGACGGTCGTCCGAACACGCCGCCGTCCAATCCTTCTAGCCTGGTCTTCACAGCCACCAGCACCCCGACGGGCGTTGCGAGCATCACGACTGCCGGTTTGGCGACTGGGCTCACGACGGGAACATCCACGATCGACGCAACCGAGACGGTCGGACCGTATACGATCAGCGACAGCTCACCGGGCGGTGCCTCTGGCACTTTGACGGTGGTGACTCCAGTTGCCCGTTTCGCCTACGTCGGAAACATCAATGACAACTCAATCTCCGAGTACGCCATCAACTACACTTCCGGTTCCACACCGGTACCGAGTGGCACGCTGACGCCGCTCGCAAAATTCACCGTACCCAACAACTACAGCGCCCAGCAGGTGCTTCTGCATGCCTCCGGTCTCTACCTCTACGCGATTGGTAGCGATACCAACAGCACCATCACTGAATTCTCGGTGAATCCAGTGAACGGGGCACTGACCAGCACTGGGAACTTCTACCAGGCCGGCACTACAGCGCAATCGAGCTACGGTGTAATCGATGGAACCGGCAGCTACTTGTACGTTGCGAATAATGTGGACAACACCATCCACGCCTTCAGCATCAACGGGACGACCGGCCAGCTCACGTCGATTCAGACGCTCAATACCAACCTGAGCGGTCCGACTCAACTCCTGTACAGCGCGCTCGGGCCTTACGTCTACGCGTTGAATGAAAACAACAACACCGTTAGCGGATACACCATCTCCACAACGCCCGCTACCGCTGGCCAACTGACGGCTATTGCGGCTACCTCTGGCGGTGTCTTCACACTGGGCTCGAGCGACGTCATCTTCTACGGCGCGATTGACCCAACCGGTTCGTTCATCTACGTGCCCAATGGCGGAACAGGTGTCGAGGGCATTGGCGTAGGCACGGCTGGTGCACTCTCTGCGCTCACCGGTAACCCGTTCACAGTCACTGGCGCGGCCTTTACAGCTGGCGCGGTTGTGGATCCGACGAGCAGTTACCTCTACGTCGTGGACAATAACACGGCCGTTGGGCAGCTCTACACTGTGCCGCTTTCGAGTGGTGTTCCTGGTGCTGTCACCGGGACCGCGACTCCGCTTGGCGATTACACACTCGGCCTCGTCGAAGACAACACCGGGTCCGTGATTATCGCCGCCAACAACTCAAGCAACACGCTCTCCTCCTTGGGAGTTGGCGCGGGCGGCGTACTGCCATCCACCGCCAACTTCGTTGAGGCGGGCATATCTCCTCAGTTACCTGCCATTTACAATGGCTCGGCAGCTGTGGCCATCACGCCTTCCGAGGCCGTGGCTGCGAACTCCGGTTCCGGTAACGTTGCCGCCTTCACATCTGGTTCCGGCGGCGTCTTGACCGCAGACACCAGCAATCCCTACGGTACGTTTGCTGGTGACAGCTATGTGGCCACCAGTTCTCTCAACAACCTCATCATTACCGGCGGTCCGGCCGCGACTCAGGCTGCGGCCTTTATAGCGACGCCGGGGAATACAAATGGAACTTTGACGCCCGTAACTGGCTCACCGTTCACCCTCGGAGCAACCGCCACCGGGACAAAGACGATTGCGATTGACTCCACGGGCCAGTACATCCTCGCTTCGGACTCAAGCAGCGGGTATCTGTACGGCTACACCTACAACGGCACCAACATCACGCCTCTTGGCTGGAGCCCTGCTACGGGCTATTTCTTGCAAACCTTTGCGGTCGATCCTCAGGGTACGTTCCTGTACACCCTGGCGAGCGGCTCGATCACCTACTGGAGTTTCTCCGGTGGCGCTCCGACCGCACCATTCCCCCAGACCGGCGGTAACTTCGCTGGCAATTGGACCTTTGCCGCGATCGATCCTACGGGTCAATACCTCGTGGCGTTCGACAACACGGCCAAGGCCGTTTCCACCTTCTCCATCTGCCCGGCCTTGGGCGGAGGGTGCACGTCAGGCGCCTTGACCTTCCTGCATAAGGATTCCGTTGCGGGCAACCCGGTATCGTTTGCGTTCGCTCCCACCGGTTCCTACGTGGTGGTATCGGATGGTACTGCCGATACGGTTACCGCGTATTCCTTCACTCCGTTGGCTTCGGGAGCGGTGTTTACTCCGCTCACCGGCACTGCCGTCATCACCCTACCCACGACTCCGGGCGGTTCTCCGGGTCAGGTATCGTTTGATGCCAGCGGCCAATACCTGTACGTCACGTTGTCCGGCGTACCGACTGCCACGCCTGCAGTCCCCGGCGCGGTCGCGGTTTACACCACCAACGTTGCGGCAGGGGTTCCTGCTTTCGCGGCCGCATCTGGCTCGCCGTTCCCAGCCGGAACTGCCACGAACGGATTGAACACTCAGGGCGTAGGAGTGATCGACAGCGTTCAATAAATACAGGCGGGGATTCGACTCTCGGGTCCCCGCTTTACTCTTCCTGAAGAGGGGTGGCTTCGGCCACCCCTCTTTTTTATTGGAAATGCACTTTGGACTGCCGGCTCGTTCCCAGTAAGCGATTGAGCGATGGCTTTATCTCACATCGGGATGATGGGGGCACTCGATCGATTCTGTGTAGCGAGGGCTGATCCGCGGATATCGCTACAGAGTGTTTCGGACTCGAGCGGTCGGGATTCTATTCGCCGTAGGGCACCCAGATATTCTTCACCTGGTAGGCATGCTCGAGGTACCAGGGGCCTTCCCCCTGCTCCTCAGCGAAGAAATCAAAATCACGACCTTCGTTGGTCCATACTTGCTTCAGGTTTCCAGTGGAGAGGGCTTTCGCTGTGGCGCATTTTTCGGCATCGCCGTAGCACCACACCGCATCCAGGTCATCGTGCTCGGCGAGCACTTTCAACAAATCACCGGGACGGCCGGGCACCAGGTTCACCACGCCGCCCGGCAAGTCGCTCGTCTCAAACACCTGGTACAGATCGCCGGTAATCAAGGGATAGGACTCCGAGGGAACCGCCACCACGGTATTCCCGGCAGCTATTAGAGGCAGCACCAGCGAGAAGAACCCCAGCAACGGCGTCTGGGCCGGACAGAGCACACCGACCGTCCCTACGGCCTCATTCATCGCGATTGCAATGTTCCGGAACGGCGGGTTGTGCACCGCCCCATCAAACTTGTCTGCCCAGGCGGCATAGGAAAACAGCCTTTCTACGCTGCGCTTTACTTCGAGCACCGCTTGTTTCTTGCCCACCGCGGCAGCCAAGCGCCCGGCGATCTCACCTTCCCGCTGCGAGAGGTTCTCCGCAATGTAATAGAGCACCTGCGCGCGATTGTGCGCCGTGGTCCTGGCCCAGGATCCCGCCTTGCGTGCCGCTTCGACTGCGTTGCGGATATCCTTCCGGTTGCCAAGTGGCGACTGGCCCAACAGCCGACCGTTCTTTGCCCGTATTTCGACGCTGTAGCCCGAGTCCGGGCGCGCCTGTTTGCCACCGATATACAGCTTCACGGTGCGGTCGATTGCCGGATTGGCCACTTCGACTTCCTCGCCGGGTTTCGTGGGCACAGGCCGCAGCGCCGGCGCCTTCCGGAACCAGGTCGGCTCCAGATATTCGAGCAGGCCCTCACGGCCACCTTCACGGCCATAGCCGCTTTCGCGGTAGCCGCCAAAACCGCACGCCGCATCGAACAGGTTGGTGCTGTTCACCCAGACCACTCCGGCCTTAATCTGCGCCGCGGTCTGCAGCGCCACATTAATGCTTTCGCTCCACACACTCGCCGCCAGACCATAGACCGTATTGTTCGCCAGTTCCACCGCTTCCTGCGGCGTGCGGAACGTCATGGCCGCCAGCACCGGCCCGAAGATCTCCTGCTGCGCCACGACGGATGTGGGGTGCACATTGCTCAACAGTGTCGGTTTGTAGAAAAGGCCGCGACCGGGCAATATCACTTCCGGCTGCCAGCAGGTCGCGCCTTCGGCCACGCCCTGCTTCACCAGGCGGTCAATCCGGTCGAGTTGCACTCGCGCAACGATCGCGCCGATGTCGATGGCCTTATCGAGCGGCGCGCCAATGCGCAGGGTGCTCATCCGCGCCTGAAGTTTCCTGGTCAGCTTCTCGGCAATACTCTCCTGCATCAGCAGCCGCGAGCCGGCGCAGCATACCTGGCCCTGATTAAACCAGATACCGTCCACCAACCCTTCGACCGCTCCATCCAAATCTGCATCCTCGAAAATGAGGAACGGGGACTTGCCGCCCAGTTCGAGCGATAGCTTCTTGTGTGATGTCGCCGTCGCGCGCCGGATTGCCCGGCCCACTTCGGTCGAGCCGGTAAACGCAATCTTGTCCACTCCGGCATGCTTCACGAGCGCTTCGCCGGTCGTGCCGTCTCCGGTGACGATATTGACCACGCCCTTCGGCAACCCCACTTCATTGCATAGCTCTGCAAACGCCAAAGCGGTCAGCGGCGTGTACTCTGCAGGCTTCAATACCACCGTGTTCCCGGTTGCCAGCGCCGGCGCAATTTTCCACGCCAACATCAACAAAGGAAAATTCCAGGGAATGATCTGACCAACGACTCCGCAAGCCTGGAAGCCCGGAAACTCGCGTTCGAGGAGCTGTGCCCAGCCCGCATGGTAGTAGAAATGCCTGGCCACCAGAGGGATGTCGATGTCCCGGCTTTCGCGAATCGGCTTTCCGTTATCGATGGTCTCGAGCACCGCGAGCCGGCGGGAATGCTTCTGCACTTGGCGCGCAAGCGCGTAGAGGTACTTCGCACGCGCATGCGGGCTCAGTGCCTGCCAGCCCTTCAGCGCAGCCCGCGCCGCCTTCACCGCCCGGTCGACATCCGCGACACCGCCCTCTGCTACTTCGGCGATTCTCTCCCCTGTCGAAGGATCCAGGGTTTCGAAATACTTTCCGTTCGCCGGCGCCTTCCATGCTCCACCGACAAAATGTCCGAACCGCCGCTTGAACCGGTCTAGCCACTCGAACGATTCCTTCGGATCTTCCGGCGCCGGCCCGTACTCCATGCTCCTGAATTTTTCAACGACGCTCATCTTCTCTCCGCATCCCCTGATCAGAGCCTAGCAACTCTCTCGCTTCGCTCAGCTCTTCTTTGCCATTTTCTCGCGCCACGTCTCGATCCTTTTCAGGGTGAACTTCAACCGTTCCCGGCCCCATTTCGTACGGGTGATCACTTTTTCGACGTCCAGAAGCAGCTCCGGGTCGCCGATCTTCTCCCGCAATTCCGCCAAAAATGGATATACTTTTCCAAACATCACAAACATTTCTCCACTGAACGCCGGTCGCAAGAACATCTCTTCGCTGACCGTACCCTGCAGCACAAACGATGCCGCGATCCCCCAGTAGCCCCCCACCTGGCGTAACCAGTTGTTTTCCTCCGTTCCCATGGCCCATGCGATCTTCAGGAAGTCGTCCGCGCTGCGGGGCCAGAATTCCGTCAACCACCAGTTGCGCGCCTTGCGCATTTCGGCCTCGCGCCTGAGATCATAGAGCTTGAGTATCAATTCCGCGTCGCTCGCGCTAGGTTTCTTGGCCATTTCGGCAACCTCCTCTTTCCTTGCTGCCTTACCATTTTTTTTCTGGCCCGATTTCTCACGCCAAGGGATGCCGATACTCTGCCGAATATCTCCCGGTGGCATGAAATTCCAATTGTCTTTCAATGTCCCCGAGCATGCTGCTGGCACCCAGTCGGAACAAGTGAGGATCAAGCCAGCTGTTCCCCAGCTCTTCCTTCATTAACATCAACCAGTCCACCGATTGCTTCGCCGTGCGTATACCGCCGGCCGGCTTGAACCCAACGGCCATCCCGGTCTGTTCGGCGTACTCCCGGATCGCACGCGTCATCACCAAACCCACCGGCAGCGTCGCGTTGACGCCCTCTTTTCCCGTTGAAGTTTTAATGAAATCAGCGCCCGCCATCATGGCCACCAGGCTGGCCCGAGCCACATTACGCAACGTCACGAGGTCGCCGGTACCCAGAATCACTTTCAAGTGCGCCGTCCCGCAGGCGTCCTTGAAGGCCACAATCTCGTCAAACAGCCGGTGCCATTGCCCCCCAAAAACGTGCGCCCGCGTGATCACGATATCGATCTCCTGCGCGCCTGCTTCGACGGACCTGCGAATTTCCGCCAGCCGCTCCTCAAACGGATTTAACCCCGCAGGAAAGCCTGTGGACACGGCCGCCACATGAATCTTCGTGCCCTCGAGGGCCCGGCGCGCCGTCTCGACGAATAAGTGATACACACACACCGCGCCGACCTGAATCTGCAGCTCTTCGATACCCAACTTCGCCACGATCTCCTGCTGAATCGGCTGGCGGGCCTTGGCGCACAGCCGCCTTACCCGCTCGTCGGTATCATCCCCGGACAGTGTCGTCAGGTCCATGCAGGTGATGGCCTTCAACAGCCACGCAACCTGCCAATCCTTCTTGACCGTGCGCCTCGTCCCGAGCGTTCCTGCGCGCCGCTCAACCGCGCTGGTGTTGATACGCACATTTTCGAGCCAATCGAGGTTGAGCGAAGTGCCCCGGTTAGCCGACAACGGACGCCCGCCGAGCACCGCAATCGTGTCTTGCAGCTGATGCGCCCGGGCCTCCAAGATCCGGTTCCCGTGCCGGTCCGTAATCTCCAGCCGCGGCCTGTTTTCCCCACTCATCGTCCTTCTCCAGCAGGAATCGTTCCGCATCCTGCAACAGAGCAAGAGCATATCATTCCGCCTAATCCGGCGCGACCACCCGCCGCCCCTGCTAGGGGCCCGTGGGCGATCCCGGCCCGAGCCATCGGCCGACCGGTTTCTCCGCCTAGTGATATAAAGGGAGGTGCGATGCTTTACCTGGAGCAACTTCCCGCTCCCCACCTGCGCGCATGGGTTCGTTCGCTTTGGTACTGCCGCGCCCCCCGGATCTCGCACCACAGCGAGCGGGTTCTGCCGAATGGCTGCATGCAGATCGTCGTCAATCTGGCCCGCGACTACCTGACCGACTGCCCGGAAGAAGGTGCATTGAGCCGCCATCCCGGGGCGATTATTGTGGGTGCGCGTGCGTGTTACGAAGTCATTGCGACCGCGGACATGGAAGAACTTGCCGGAATTGTGATTCAACCCGGAGCTTTTGCCAGAATGTTTCACGAGCGCGCCGACTTTTTTTTCGAAAAGTGCATCGGGTTGGAAGACGTGTGGGTAGGCGGACATGTCGCGGAGCGCATGCGCGAGGCTGCTGCCCCCGCCGAGAAGCTCAGGAAACTGGAGAGCCTTCTCACCGGACTGCTTGGTCAGGGGGAGCCACGTCCCATGCTGGTCGACCAGGCGATCCATCTTTTCCGGGAAAAGCATCTCTCGGTGAGGGACTGTGCCCGGTCCGCCGGAGTAAGCGAACGGAGACTTTCGGAGGTCTTTCAGGAGCATGTCGGAATCGCTCCCAAGACCTGGTGCAGGATTCGCCGGTTTCAGGCCGCCACGAGAGCACTGCACAGGGGCATGGAAGTCCGTTGGGCGGAGTTGGCACTGGCGTGCGGATACTACGATCAGCCGCATTTTGCCAACGATTTTCGGGCTTTTTCCGGGATCGACCCCACCACCTACCGAAGGCACCGCGGACCTTGGCAAAATCACGTTCCCATGCCCTAGTTCCGATTTTTCCAAGCCAGGCATGGCTCGCGGATGGCAGAATGGCGGACATGACAACCTTTGCAAAAAGCTGTACATCCTCTGTCATTCCGGGCCTTCGCTATCGGAATGCCAAGGCCATGATCGAGTGGCTCTGCACCGTCCTCGGCTTTGAAAAGCATGCCGTCTACGCTGGCCCCGGCGAAATCGTGATGCACGCCGAATTGACCTTCGGAAACGGCATGATCATGATCGGCTCGGTCGACAACGAGACTGCCGCCTCAAAACTCTTCAAGCAGCCCGATGAGATTGGCGGGGCAGAAACGCAATCTTGTTGCCTGATCGTTTCTAACATTGATGCACTCTATGCTCAGGCCAGGAGTGCTGGGACAAGAATGGTCATGGATCTCGAAGAGAAGCCCTATGGCGGGAAAGCTTTTACGTGCAGCGATCCCGAGGGACACCTCTGGCACGTGGGAACTTACGATCCCTGGGAATCACCACAGCCTTAGTAACCGACGCTTCCCGGGCCTGCCCGGGTCGAGACCGAAAGGGAGTTTGCGGCAGGCTTTCGAAGTGTTTTCCTCTTAGCAACTGTCCTCGGCAGGCTGTTACTCGTTTGCGATCACTACAATTCAAGAGGCACGTATACGAAAAAGTGGCTTGGAATGAAGATAAGTTCTTTCGATGGTGGACTTACAGGGCGCTTCGCTCCTGACTCCCCTGCCATCGACGCCGGGCTCCGATGGTAAGACGAACCACCGCAACTCCCAGAGAAGCTGCCCCTGCCGGCGCCCCATTCGCTCACTCAGCCGGCGCACGTTGGCCGTTCCGGAACTGCGTCCTGTTCCGATTTCGGAGCGTCTAGTTCCCTGCCGCATTCTTTGCCCCGGGCGTCGGGCGGGTCAACAGCTCCACATAATCTTTATAGAATCTTGCCCGGTCCAGATCGTCCTGGACTTCCACAAGGATCTCCCCCGCCCCAGGCTGACTCCCCGGCACCCATACGAGAGTATTGCCGTAACCCGCCCCGTGATCGGTGTTCACGTCCATATAGAGTTTCTTCCATTTGGTGATAATCGTCGGGTCCAGCCACGCCACCGCCGCCAGCTCGTCCCACAGAAAATTCGCTTCCGCGTATTTTGCAATGTACTGGGCCCCCGGGGTCGGGCTTTTCCGTACCTGCTCGATCAGTTCCTTGTCCATCAAGGTCTTCACGGAAATGTCCACCGTGGTCACCGCCACACGCGGCCAGTGCGCATGCAGGACCGCGCTGGACGCTTCAGGATCCATCCAAAAATTGAACTCGTGCGAAGGCGACAGTGCAAACTCAGGATTGTCGGTATGCGGATTGATGGCTCCGCCCATCACGATCAGTTCCCTGCTGAGTTCGGGAAATTGCGGATCCAGTGCAATGGCCATCGCCAGATCCGTCATCGGCCCCGCCGCATAGATCGTCACCTCATGCGGATACTGCCGGACCATGCGCACCATAAAGTTCGCTGCGGTTTCCGTGGACGGCTTGAGGGTGGGCTTCCCTTCCGGCATCGGTGGCACTTCGTAGGGCCCGTGGACGGCGTGGCCGGCAGCAAAGTTCCAGGCTCCCTGGTAGACCAGCTTTCCATGCAGGGTTTCCCACTTCGCGATGTACTCCTTGCTGTTGACCAGCGGAAACACCGCGCCCGGCACCACCGGGATGTCCGGTCTGCCAATGATCTCAAGCAGCCGCAGCGTATGCTGCACCTCTTCATCCCGCCAGGCATCCCCAGTCAGCACGGTGATCCCAACAACGTCCGTGTCCGGGGAATTAATCAGTGCCAGGATCGACTGCATGTCTGTTCCGCCTGGTCCCGCGGCGTCCTGATCGATGATGA
The DNA here is from genome assembly GCA_963842585.1 of Candidatus Acidiferrales bacterium. Taxonomy (GTDB): domain Bacteria; phylum Acidobacteriota; class Terriglobia; order Acidiferrales; family UBA7541; genus Acidiferrum. The sequence continues at coordinate 189,785 of CAWJHG010000001.1, read as the reverse complement.
CCTTGCGCTTTCCCTGGGCCTGCCCAAAGGCAGCACCAGCGCAGAAAAGCACGGCAAATATGCACGCTCGATGAAACCACTTCATACCGAGATTCCTTTCATTGCCGACCAGCGCGAGCAATCCTAGTACATGATCGTTTGTGTGAGATGGTGCGGCCAGGAGGTGGTGTGATAATGCGTCCAGAATCGCGCGTCGATCTGGGGAATAATCACCTGTCTGTTTGCGGCGCGAAGTTTGTTAATTTCTTCCGTCAGCAGCGCCGTCGAATAGATGCAATGCGCGCGAATCTCGATCTCCCAGCGAAAATCGCGCGGAATCAGTTGATGCGCATTGATGGCCTTCTCCAGCCGCTCGGAGTAGCTGGTGATTCCGTGCAGTCGCAAGGCCACTGGCACGATGTAATCCGCGAATGCGGTCATCTTCTGCGGATCCTGCAGCTGGAACTTGCCGAGCGGGTGCAGCGTGGCATAGAGCATCCAGATGCCAAGTTGCGCAAGCTTGTAGAACTTGATTTCGTGACCATCCAGCATGCTCACATCATTAAATCGCGGAAATTCCTTCACCAGCCGGTCAACCAGCCCGTTCCCATTATCATAAAGTCTGGGCGAGCAGGCCTTCACAAAGGTGTGGAATCGCCCCTCGTATCGCTCCGCCAGCACTTTACCCACCTGATGGAGGACTTCCAGCTTTTCGTCCAGCATGGGCATTTCGATATTGCCTTCGAAGACCTTGTCGAGTTCTGCGCGCGTGATCCTGGCCAGATAGTTGCCGTCGAGAAAGGGCACGCCATTATCCACGGCGCGCTTAATGCACGCGAATTCGGCATCAGAATCCGACCAGTGCTGACCGGCGAAATCCACCTGGAATTTTTCATGACTCTTGAAATCGGTGAACGCCGTGTCGATCGAATCCGCCACCATTACGAAATCAATGGCTTGCTCGGCATCCCCCTGGCCGACCCCGAACGGCAGTACAAATTCCGGCATGGGCAGTTCCTCATAGGCCATCCACGAGGCTACTTCCACGATCTTGTTGTAGTGGGTTTGCACGTCACGTGAGGACTCTACCGCATAGCGCACGCTGTCCAGGACCGGACTTCCTATTGATTTTGGCCAATGAATTGAAGAATTTCCCAAGAAACGACCCTCCCGGCTGACGATTGGATTTTTTGAGACTTATGACATTCGCGCCAAGATAATCAGCGCAAGCCCGATCAGGAAGCAGCCGAACATCGCGGCAATCAGTTTAGACGTGCCGGCAGGCGCGGTTCGGAATTCCTTCCAGATGAAGACGCCCCAGAACGCCGCAACCATCGTCGCGCCCTGACCCAGTCCATAGGAAATGGCGAAGCCGGCGCGGCCGGAAGCGATGATGTTAAAAGACATGCCCACGCCCCAAATGACCCCGCCAAGAATGCCGGTAAGGTGCGTGCCCAGGCTGCCTTTGAAGTAATCCGAAAAGGCCACGGGAGTTCCCACGAAGGGCTTTTTCATCACAAATGTGTTCAGGATGAAGTTGCTTAGAAAAATGCCTACCGCAAAAACGAATACTGCCGCGTACGGCCCCAGCTTTCCGGGCTCGGGCTCGGTAAATACCGGATACATGGAAGCCGCCACGAAGCGGTAGAAAAATCCCATCAGTACGCCGCAGGCAACGGAAAGAACCAGCCCCTTGGTGCTCACTCCTGCCGCACCACCGGGAATCTTCCTGTAGGCGACTGCGTCCAGAACAATAGCCAGCACGACCAGAACCACTCCGGCAAACAGCAGCGTGGCATTCCCGATTGGGTCGGCCACGTAATTCACAACCACCCCGAGCACCAGCGCGATCCCGATGCCCACGGGAAACGCCACCGACATACCCGCGATATCGATCGCCGCTACCAGAAGAATGTTCGCCAGGTTGAAAATCGCCCCGCCCAGCAATGCGGAGTGTTTGCTGAAGTGCGATCCTTGCGCCAGATCGGCAAGGAACGGCCTTCCGGCGGTGCCGTTGCTGCCGAGCGTGAGTCCCAGAAGAAGGGTCAGCAGCAAAACACCGATGGTGTAGTCCCAATAAAACAGTTCAAATCGCCAACCCTTCCGCGCCAGTTTCTGCGTGTTGGCCCAGGAACCCCAGCAGAACATGGTGATCACACAGAACACCACCGCCCAGGGATAACTCTCCAAAACGAACATGATTGCTCCTTTACATCTTTCTACGTCGTATCTTGTTGCGTAAAAGCTAAGGCTTTCCGCTGCGGCGAGTCCACTCGGCCTCGAACTCGGCACGCTTCGGAAACGATTTCTGTGTACCCACCCGAGTCGTTGAGAGGGCGGCGTAGAGATTTGCGCGACTCAGTGCCTCTCTCTCAGGCAAGCCTTCCGCCAGAAACACCGAGAAACTGCCAATAAATGCGTCGCCGGCGCCCGTGGTGTCCTTGGCACTAACCGGGAAGGGGGCGATCAGTTCCACCCCTTCCTTGCTGGCCAGCAAGGAACCTCGCGCGCCAAGGGTGAGAATAATCTTGTTGAAACCCTTCTGCAGCAGGGCCGCCGCGCATTGCTTCGCTTCTTCAAGCGAGTGCACCGGATGGCCGGCAATGACTTCCGCCTCGGTCTCGTTCGGAACGAAATAATCGGCCTCGGTCAGGTGCGCAATGGCAACCGGAAGCGCTGGCGCGGGGTTTACGATGCAGCGAATCCCGTGCTTCCGTGCAAAATGCACGGTGTAATAGACCGTTTCCAGCGGAATTTCGAACTGCAGAATAATGGTGTCCACATTCTGCAGCGCCGGTGCTGCGGCATCCACATCCGCTGGCGCCAAGGTATCATTCGCGCCTTTTACGACGATGATGCGGTTCTGTCCATTCGGTTCGACGAAAATGGGCGCGACGCCGCTCGAGACGCCGTCGACAATGCGAACGTGGGCGGTGTCTATCCCGAACGAAGCAAAGTTTTTCACCGTGGCCTCGCCAAACAGGTCGTTGCCCAACTTGGCCACCATGACCACGTCGGCACCGCAGTACCGCGCGGCCACGGCCTGGTTTGCTCCTTTTCCCCCGAAACCGAGGTCGAAGCTCTTGCCGAAAATGGTTTCTCCCGGCCGTGGAAATGTGTCGCTGAATGTTGTCAAATCGGTGTTGGCGCTCCCAACAACCGCAATCCGGGGTGGCCTGGGCATGCGTTCTCCTCTGCGAGTGGCAAGACGCGAAAATATAACAGTGCAGCAGAATGAGCAAGCGCGTGTCGAGGTCAACACGTAGGCGGGAGGTGAATGTATTCGCAACGCTTGACAGCTGCCGGCGAGCTCCGTTGACGCCTGTTTCGGCGGGTGTTAGTCTCGCACTTCGTTTCCATGTGCATGCGCGCCGTTGACCTTATCCGAAAGAAACGCGATTCCGGGGAACACACCCGCGAAGAAATTGCCTATCTCGTATCCGGTTATACCAAAGGAGATATTCCCGATTACCAGATGGCTGCCTGGCTCATGGCCGTGTGGATCCGCGGTCTGAGTTCCGCGGAAACCGCCACGCTCACCGAAGCCATGCTCTACTCCGGCGAAGTTGTCGATCATTCCGATCTCTTCACCAAGAAAGTCGACAAACACTCCACCGGCGGCGTTGGCGATAACACTTCTCTGGTTCTGGCCCCCATCGTTGCTGCAGGCGGTCTGGCCGTGCCGATGATCAGCGGACGAGGCCTCGGACATACCGGTGGCACGCTCGACAAACTCGAAGCCATTCCAGGATTTAATACCTCTTTAAGCCTGGCCGATTTCCGGCGCGTTCTCCGCGAATGTGGTATGGGCCTGATCGGACAGACAGCTGAAATTGCCCCTGCAGACAAGAAAATCTATGCCCTCCGCGATGCCACCTCCACGGTCGAAAATATCGGCCTGATCTGCGCGTCGATCATGAGCAAAAAACTTGCCGAGGGCATCGATGCACTGGTATTGGACGTGAAGACTGGCTCCGGCGCATTCCTGTCCGCGGAAAAAGATGCAGTACGACTCGCGGAAGTCATGGTTGATACCGCGAAGCGCACTGGGAAGAAGGCTGTCGCGCTACTTACCGATATGGGGCAGCCACTCGGCCGCATGGCCGGTCACTCGAATGAGGTCGCCGAGGCAATCGAGGTGCTCAAGGGGAAAGGCCCGGAAGATCTCCGCGAGCTGAGCATCGAACTGGCCGCCTGGATGTTTTACCTGGGCGAGCGCACACCGTCTGTCGACCTAGGCCGGCGCCTCTCAGAAGAAATGCTCGCGACGGGTAAAGCTCTGGATCGTTTCCGGCAGTGCATCCGCCTGCAGGGTGGAAACGAGCGAGTCGTCGACGACACGACCCTGCTGCCGAAAGCGAAGTTGCAAGCCGTCGTGACCAGTTCGAAGTCCGGCTTTCTTATCGGAACTCGTTGCCGGGATTTTGGTGTCGCGCTGGCGTTGCTTGAAGGGGGCCGAGGCAAGAAGGAAGACCGGATCGATCACGGCGTGGGCCTGGAGTTTCACAAACGCATTGGGGATTGCGTTCAGGTGGGCGAAAAACTGGTCACAATCCAATACAATTCCGAGGCAAAACTCGCTGAAGCGAAAACCATGCTGGCGGAAGGATTTGAGATTGGCGATTCGGCCGCGCCTGCGCCGGCGCTGATCCGTCAGATCATCGGCGCATAGCTTCGCGGAGAATCCAGGCGGAAGACCCAGTTTCATTGCTGGATCAGGCCAAATTGAACTGCCGTCGGCCAAGAAAAGGAGTCGGGATGGGCAGATTTACAGGGTTGCTGGGAATGGCGGTATTGGTCGGACTGGCGTATGTTTTTTCCACATCGCGCAAATCCATCAAGCTGAAGACAGTTCTCTGGGGATTGGGGCTGCAATTGGCATTCGGCATCTTCGTCCTCAAATTTGGATTGGGTCGAAGGATCTTTCAGTTCTTGGGAGACGCCGTCAACAAACTGCTCAGCTTTGCTTTTGTGGGCTCCGAGTTTGTTTTTGGCGGCCTGGGCTTGCAACACTCCTCCTTCGGCTTCATCTTCGCCTTTCAGGTATTGCCCACCATCATCTTCATCGCCGCGGTATTCGCGTTCCTTTATCACATTGGCGTGATGCAACTTTTCATCCGGGGGTTCGCGTGGGTGATGACCCGGGTGATGGGCGCAAGCGGCGCGGAATCGCTGGATATCGCGGCCAGCATCTTCATGGGGCAAACCGAAGCCCCGCTCACGATTCGACCCTTCCTGAACAAGCTGACCAAGTCGGAATTGATGTGCGTCATGACCTGCGGCATGGCCCACGTTTCCGGTGGCATCATGGCGGCATATATTGCTTCGGGCGTCGAGGCCAAGCATCTGTTAACTGCTGTGATCATGACCGCCCCGGGCACGCTGCTCATGGCCAAGATGCTGGTGCCCGAAACTGAACAACCGCTGACGGCGGGAAGAGTGCAAATGCCGGACATGGAGAAGGAGGCCAATTTCCTGGGCGCCATCTCTCGCGGGACCTCTGATGGTTTGCAACTGGCCATCAACGTCGGCGCCATGCTGATTTCGTTCATCGCCCTGTTGGCGCTGGTGGATTACATGATCGGGGGCACGCACAACTGGCTGGCGCTGCATCATTTCCGTTTCTTCCCGGAAAGTCTGGAGCAATTCTTCGGATGGATTTTCGCGCCCATCGCGTGGCTGATCGGCATTCCATGGAAAGATGCCCCGGTGATCGGCAATCTGCTGGGGACCCGCATGACCATCAATGAGGTGGTGGCCTTCGCCAAGCTGGGACGACTGAAAGAGTCTATGGATCCGCGTTCGTTCACCATCGCCACATTTGCGCTTTGCGGGTTCGCCAATTTCAGCTCCATCGGCATCCAGATTGGCGGAATCGGTGCGTTGGCCCCCGAGCAGCGCGGGCAGCTCGCCAAATTTGGAATACGCGCCATGCTGGCAGGAACCATGGCAAACCTGATGTCCGCCTGTATTGTTGGAATCCTTTCATGAGTGCTGAGAAAAAATCGAAATCCGCAGCGCGCTCGGGACCAGACTTCCTGCAGGCAGAAGCAGCCGCAAAGTTCGTACAACGCAAATCGAAGCTCCGGCCGAAGATCGCCCTGGTCCTGGGCTCGGGACTTGGCGCCTTCGCTGATGAGTTCGCAAATGCCGTGAAGATTCCCTACGCCAAGATTCCGCACTTCCCGCGCTCGACGGCGATCGGGCATGCCGGTCAATTGGTGCTTGGCACCGTCGAAGGGGTGGCCGTGGTCGGCATGCAGGGCCGCGTGCATCTCTATGAAGGCTATTCCATCAAAGACGTATCGTTCCCCATGCGCGTATTTGCGCGAATGGGGGTGAAGGCGGTGGTGCTGACAAATGCGGCCGGGGGAATCAGAAAGGAATTCACCCCAGGGCGTCTGGTGGTGATCAGCGACCACATCAATCTTCAGGGCGCCAATCCGCTCACCGGACCAAACGATGAGCGGTTTGGGCCGCGATTCCCAGACATGAGCCACGCTTACGATAAGAAGTTTCGAGAATCGCTGCTGGCGGAAGGCCGGCTGCTGGGAATGAACCTCGGCGAGGGAGTCTATGCCGCCCTGCCCGGCCCCAGCTACGAAACCCCCGCAGAGATCCGCTCCTTGCGCAGTATCGGAGCGGACCTTGTCGGCATGTCCACCGTGCCGGAAGTTATCGCCGCACGGCACAGCGGGATTCGGGTTCTGGGCATTTCTTGTGTGACCAATGCTGCGGCCGGCGTGCTCGATCAACCGCTCAACCACCAAGAGGTGCTCGAGACTGCCGAGCGGATTAAAGAACAGTTTATCGGCCTTCTGCGGGCGGTGATTCCGGATATTTCGTCCGCACTGTAGCCGTTGAGCCGGGGAATCTGCTTCTGGAGGGCATCATGTCCGAATACGAACCATTGATCGCGGTGGCCAAGCAGGCGCGGGAGCACGCCCACGCAAAATTCTCGAATTTCAGGGTGGGTGCCGGCCTCCGCGCCGGTTCCGGCAAGATCTATGGCGGATGCAACGTGGAAAACGCCACCTACGGGCTCACGGTCTGTGCCGAGCGTGTGGCCATATTCAAGGCCATCAGCGAGGGAGAGCGGAAGTTCGAAGCCATTGCTGTGGTAACCGATTCCGACACCTTGACGCCGCCTTGTGGGGCGTGCCGACAATTGATCTGGGAATTCTGCGGCGATGTACCCGTCATTCTGTGCAATCTGAAAGGCAAGACGGAGACGATCGCCATGAGCGTTCTGTTTCCGAAGCCGTTTGATTCATCCAATCTCTGACATCCATACCGGAAGGACTTACTTCATGGAAAGACGCTGCTCGCCGCTCGCCCGAACTCTGATCATCCCGTGCTTCATGTTTGGATGTGCCATTTTCATCGCATCGCCGTCCATCCTTGCGCAAGCGCCGGCAACACCAGCGGTCGGTTTCGATCTCCTGGTGACCAACGCGACGATTGTGACCATGGATCCTGCCCGCCGAGTCATCGACGACGGGGTGATCGCCGTAGACGGGGACACCATCGCCTTTATCGGAACGTCGGCGGAGCTTCGCGCGCAGTCCATGAAAGGAATGGCAGCGAAGCAAACGATCGATGCCAAGGGAAAATTGGTCATGCCCGGTCTGATAAACGGCCATACGCATATTCCCATGGTCCTGATGCGGGGCCTGGTCGATGACGTGACGCTGGACGACTGGTTGCGCAACTACATCTTTCCGGCGGAAGCCCGCAATGTAACGGAAGACTACGTTCGTTGGGGCTCGCGCCTGGCGCTGGCCGAGATGATACGCAGCGGCACAACCACCTTTGCCGACATGTACTATTTTGAGGATGCCGAGGCCGAGGAGACCAAGGCGGCCGGCTTGCGCGGCCTGCTGGGCGAAACTTGGATCGATTTTCCTGCACCCGACAACAAGAGCGAAGCCGAAATGGCCGCCTACACCGAGAAATTTCTTAAGAAGTGGCAAGGGGATGCGCTGATTCAGGCTGCTGTGGCGCCGCATTCCATCTATACATGCTCGGAAAAAACGCTGCGAGATGCGGCTGTCCTTGCGCGTAAGTACCACGCCCCCATCCTGATTCACGTCGCCGAGATGCGGAAAGAGTACGTGGACAGCCTGGAGAAAAACGGTGCCACCCCGGTGCAGTACCTCGAACGGATTGAGTTCCTGGGTCCGGATGTGCTCGCCGCGCATTGCATCTGGGTGGATTATACGGACATGAAGATTCTTGCCGAGCATCAGGTGGGCTGTGTTCACAATCCTTCGAGCAACATGATGCTCGCTAGCGGCGTGGCCCCGGTCGTCGATGAGCGCGCTGCAGGTATGCGCGTGGGCCTCGGGACCGACGGACCGGCAGGGAGTAACAACGACCTGGACATGATGGAAGAGATGGATCTGGCGTCCAAACTGCAAAAAACCAATCGGGTCGATCCGCGCGCCCTGGGAGCGAAGGGCGCACTGGAAATGGCCACCATCGAAGGCGCGCGGGCGTTACACAGGGAGAAAGAGATCGGGTCGCTCGAGGCAGGAAAGAAGGCGGACTTCGTAATTTTGGATCTCAATGTGCCGAACGCCGTTCCCCTCTACGACGTGTATTCGCAAATTGTCTACGCCTTGAAAGCCAGCGAGGTCGCAACGGTGGTTGTGGGAGGCAAGATACTGCTCCAAGACCGCAAGCTCTTGACTATTGATGAGGCAAAAGCCATGGCCAAGGCAACGGAATACGGGAGGAAGGTGCAAGAGTCTCTAAAGAAGTAGGGTAGGGGTAAGTTCAGGTCCCGCCTCCGCTGGGCTTCTTTTTCCCTCAGTCAATTGAAACAAATCGCCTACCCTCTCCGTATTGCCTCCGAACGGAGATAGCCATTCGCTGTTCTTGCCAGCCCAGAGGCCCGTCTCCGCTTACTACTTTTCAAAGGAGAGCCACCCCATGAAGTGGGTACTCCCGGCTATCCAAGCTCTCGCCCTTGTGACCGTGGCCATGGCCGCAGATGCAAAGAAAGAAGAAACACCCCAGCCAGCCCGGTCCATCGCCGAGCTTCAGCAACAACTCGAGAAAATACTCCAGGATTCGCACACTCCGGGGGTCTCGGTGGCCATTGTTCGCCGCGAGGGGCCAGAATGGGTTACCGGCCTCGGCACCGCGGATGTCGGCACGGGCCGCCCCGCAACGGCCGATACCCTGTTCCGCATCGGCTCTACATCCAAGGCCTTCGCCTCGCTCGCCATTTTAATGTTAGTGGACGAAGGCAAGCTCTCGCTGACCGATCCTGTCCACAAACTGGTACCCGAGGTTTGGTTCGAGAATCCATGGGAATCCACCGATCCCGTGCGTGTCGTTCATCTCCTCGAGCACACCACCGGATGGGATGACATGCATCTGCGGGAATATGCCAAGGATTGGCCCGGGGACAAGGGGCTGCTGGAAGGCTTGGATTACGATCACACCTCGCGCATCTCCCGCTGGCGCCCTGGCACACGCATGTCCTACTGCAACTCGGGTCCTCCGGTCGCCGCCTACATCGTGGAAAAAATCACCGGTCAGAGGTTTGAAGACTTCGTCGCACAGAATCTGTTTCATCCGATCGGAATGAACACGGCCACCTATTTCCGCCCTCCCGCGCTCGATTCCACGATTCTTTACCATACCGATGGCAAGACTCCTTACGCCTACTGGAATCTTCTCTTGCGCCCGGCCGGCTCGATCAACGCCTCTGCCAAAGACATGGCCGCTTACCTCCAGTTCTATCTCAATCGCGGCTCCGTGAACGGAAAGCAAGTTCTGCCTGCGGCTGACATTGACCGCATGGAAAGCGCCACGAGCACCTGGGCAGCGAAAGAAGGGTTGAGGTTCGGCTATGGCTTAAGCAACTACTGGAGCATCCACGACGGCTTTGTCTATCACGGCCACAATGGGGGCGTCGAAGGCGGAAATACGGATATGGCCTATATGCCCGACTTTGGCGTCGGCTATTTTTACAGCACCAACAGCGGAAGCGATGACGCCTTCAGCAAAATTGGCAAGGCCATCCGCGGTTACGTGACCCACAACCTCGAGAGGCCATCCCTGCCCCCCGACGTACCTTTACCCTCAACCGCGAACGATTACGCCGGATGGTATGAACTGGATACATCGCGAGCCCAAGTCGCTCGTTTTCTTGATCGTCTCGCCGTCCTCGCTCGCATTCAGTTCAAGGATGGCAAGCTCCTCCTTACCTATCTGGGGGGATGGAACGATCCCTTTGTCCCGGTCACCGGCGCACAGTTCCGCCATGTACCGAAGGCAAAAGACAAACACCCGGATCCGGTTGCAGTTGTGGAATTGTTGACTCCTAACCAGGAAGGCCGTTTCGTCGACGCTGGCGCTACTTTGCGCAAAGTTCCTGCCTGGTATGCGATCGGGGAAATCGTAGCCGTGATCTACGTAGTTCTTTCTATGCTGGCCATTCTGCTCTATGCGCCCTTCTGGATCCTGGGTGGTTTGACGAAGCGGCGCAGGCGGCCGGCCGAGCGCGCCATGCGCGCCTGGCCGCTGCTCGCGGTTCTGAGCATGCTGGCGGCGGTAGTTGTCGTCTCGGTCTGTGCCAATGATCTGATTGAACGGTTTGGGAACCCGACCGCATGGTCGGTCTCCCTGTTCCTGCTGACCATTGTCTTTGCCTGCGCCTCAGTTGCCAGCCTAATCTCCCTGCTACGTGCTCCTGTTGCCGGAGTGCGCTCCGGCGTCCGCAGGTTCTCACTCGCCGTCACCGTCGGGCTGCTCATCGCCAGCGCCTACCTCGCATACTGGGGTATCCTCGGCCTGCGCACCTGGACCTAGGGAAACAGTCGAATCCCGCCCCTTGTCGATGCACCACGAGCGAACCAAATTCCCTGGTTGCTTCCGCCGAGGCTGGCTACTTCACCTCGGGCTCGTTGTTCCTACGCTACTTGCTCACGGCTGTTCGCGCGAATTTCTCAAGCTTCTCGACCGCTCCCGTCAGCCCTCCATACTTTCGCATTGAATCCGCGACTCTCGTTGCCGACTCACGGTACCCCCGGTCCTCCAGCACCTGTTTCACCTTGGCCTCAAACTCCTCCACGTGCACGTGTTTTTCCCCGTCCGCGCCGGCGCTCGGCGTTACCACTTCCGCTGCTCCCAATGAAGCGACCCGTCGCGCATTCCCTTCCCGCTCGGAGATCGTCGGAACAATCACGGCCGGCGTCCCCGCCAGCAGTCCCGTCATTACCGACCCGTGCCCGCCGTGATGCACCATCAGGTCGCACCGTCCGGCCATCAGCAGTCCTGGCACGTACGACGCGTGCCGAAAATTCTCGGGCAGCTCTCCCAACTCGCTCGGCAACTCCTGATACCCGGTCGTCAGCACGACATCCACCGCTGTACCGCCGAGCGCTGCAATTGCCGCGCGAATCACCACAATCGAGTCAATCGCGGTGGCAACGTTTCCGGCGTAGCGCGGGTTCCCCGAATAGACCCAGATCAGCGGCCGCTCGCGACCGAGCGCATTCACCCACTCCGGCAGCACCGCATTTGCACTTTGCCACACCATCGGTCCGATGTACTCGACCCTCGCGCTCGACGGCAGCGGGTCCGTCTCCGGTGTTCCCACGATCAGGCAATAATCTCCCGCCACACGATCCACGCAGCGCGCTTCCGGTGCTACCCCATACTTCGCCGCCACCCGATTCACCACATCCGCCGCGCTCGGCAATCGCGCAGGTCTCTCTTTCTTCCACCAGTAGAATCCCCCACTTGACGGATGAAAACTCGCCTGCAACACCGTCGCCACCGGTACGTTCACAATCCGCCCCGCCAGGCACGCCAACTGCTCGAACGAGTCCACCACCACGTCCGGCGCGTACTCCCGCATCAGTTTCACGTACGCCGCCGTCATTCCTTCCACATAGATTTCGTCCATGTAACATGGCGCCAGCAGGTGTTCCGCGTCCCACGCCTGCGCCGCCTCATTCAAATCGATCATCGGCGGAGCCACGGCCGGCTCGGGCATCGGCAGATTTTGCAATCCGGCCTCCGCAATTAAACTCGCGGGCGCTGGTGAAGGGTTGCACATCGCCACCTCATTCCCGCGGTCTGCCAACCGTCGTGCGATCGGCACCAGCCGCGACGGCAGGCCCAGATCGTTCGCCGGCCACATGGTGAACAGAAATTTCGCCATTCCCGTTCTCTCCTCCGTTTCATGTCACTTGCCAACAGTTCCTGCGCCGGACCCTGTGGCAGCGGGCACGGATCCGTTCGCAACCTATCATCCACCCTTGCAGCGCTCGATCACCGCGTTGATCTCTCCGCCAATCAGGTACGCCAATCCCGCCAGGTACAACCACGCAAGCAGAACCATCACGGCTCCGAGCGACCCGTACGACACACTGTAATTATTGAAATAATACAGGTACGTCCGGAACCCGAACGACGTCGCCACCCACACCAGCGCTCCAAACGCCGCTCCCGGCGTGAACCAATGCCACTTTCGCCGCTCTTCCAAATCCGGGCCGTAGTAGTAGACCAGCCCGCAGGCGAGCGTCACGAAGAATATCGCCCCGGGCCACTGAATCGCCTTCCACGCCGTTACGATGAGCGGGTGCAATCCCAGTCCTCTTCCGAGCCAACCGACAAAGTGGCTTCCCACCGACACCATGAACACGGCCGAAAAGAGCAGGATCGAGATCGCCACGCTCAATCCAATCGCGATCGCCCGTACCCTAATCCACGACCGCGTCTCTCGCACTTTGTACGCCGCATCGAGCGCGGAGATCATCGCGCTTACTCCGCCCGAGATCCCCCACAGCGCCGTCACGATGCCGAACGTCAACTTTCCATTACTCGCGTGTGCCGCCAACTCCTCCGCCACGGATCCCAGCAACTGGAAGGCTGCCGGCGGCAGAAATTCTCCGAACGACGCCAGCAGATCCCTTTCGAGTTCCGCGCGATGCGACGCGAACATCCCGAACAATGTCATCATCAACAAAATCATCGGAAAAAGCGCGAACAGGAAATAGAACGCTAACTCTGCCGCTCGCCCAAAGACGTTGTCAGTAATCACCTGTTCGAACACCCTCCACCCCAACTGAACAGGCGTCAGCCCTCCTAACCTCCAGAGCGATTCCTTTTTCGTGGAATTGACCACCACGGGGCTCACCATTGGCAGAGTCGCACTCTCATCCGCTGGCATTGTAATGCCTTCTCGCCCTCAGACCACTTTCTTTCTCCCCACAGGCGACTCTTGTCGCGAACGACGCGATACAATCGCCTCCATAGTCCCCACCTTCCTCTGCGTCGGTCCCGCCGGACTCGCCGTTCTGGGGTTGTTCGTTGGTCTCCTCTTTTATTTCATTCCCAGGACTCAGCGCAAGCCATCCTCACTTCATCGACCCACGCTAAATTCCCGTACTCTCAAGAGCGCCGGTCCGACTCCCGGTCGGTCTTGCACCTCCCCTCCCTACGCTCGCCCCTTCTCTCGCTTTGCGATTCTTCGCCCCCCATCGGTTCGCAATCCCGCTCGCACGAAGATTCCGAGATCGTCTCCGGCCCGAATCCGCTGCTCGGGCAGATCATTCCTCCTTACCGGATTTCGAAAGTCCCGGGGGCCGCGGTTCTGCGAAGAAGCCCGCAGCGGGGCGGAAGGAGTTCCACGCGCGGTAGGAGACGGTGTCGTGCCAGCCTTCCCCGAGGCGCGATCGAGGCCGGCAGCCATCTTCAGAGTGTAGCGGGAGTTGTGAAATTCGAGTTCGCGATTGAACCTTGCATGACCGGCAACAGTGCAGGAATTGTCGGTAGCAAGCCTGGGTCTTGCCCGAGAACTTCGTCGGGCAAATGCGGTAGAACGCCAATTTGCACAGGAAAGTCTTGAGAATTGTGATGGCTTGCACGTTACTGAGTGACCGCCGTCACAATTACCTTCAAATAATCCTTTCGCATTATTGTCCTGCCCCGCCGATTGCGACTAACTAGTTCATAGAGACGGTGAATCAGCACGTCGGGTCGAGATTCTGCGGGCGAGAAGTGTCCTCTGCGCTTCTGCGGATTAGAGCCACTTGACGGAAATAGCAGTCAAGGTTTGAGACGGGGTGACTGGGTGGTTGGTTCGGGGCAGGTTCCAGCACGGGTAGGTGTTCTGACTTGCGCAGCAGATGCGTTTCCCTGCCGGCTTCCTCGATGGGGCCAACCTCGACATGCCATCCGCTACCGCCAACAACGACATCTTGAAACCGACGATTCCAGTCAAGGACATTTGGGTGGCCTCAGCCGAAAGGCTGAGTCGCGGACCCCATCAATTCCAAAAGGAAGGTAAGCCTCATGAGCAAGCGAGAACTGGTCATTGAAACTGCGGCACCGATCGAAGGAGAGAATCTGGTGATCCATAAGAAAGCCATGGAAGCACCGACGGTCCTGAACGAAGCGCACCATTATCCGAAACCGTCTTCCTTCTCTCGTGGAATGCGGCTGGACATCAATGGCATGACCATCCTGTTGATTTCGGGCACCGCCAGCATTGATGAGCAGGGTGATTCGATCCACATCGGTGACTTTGGTGCACAGACGCTGCGCACCTATTTCAACATCACGGGCCTGCTGGCTTCTGAAGGCGCCACGTGGAAGGACATCGTACGGACGACCTGTTATCTGCGGGACATCGAACGGGATTACGCACAGTTCAATGAAATTCGCACCCAATTTTTCAAGGAGCAGGGATTGGATCCGCTGCCCGCATCCACCGGCATCCAGGCGATCCTCTGCCGTCCGGAGTTACTGATCGAAATGGAAGCCATGGCCGTCTTCCCAACCAACCGGAAGGCTTAGGCTGGGCAGGATCGAAGCGGTTCCTGGTTCGGCGGGAACGACCGGGTTTTTCTGGTGCTGGGAAGAACCTGTAAAAGGAAGGATTCCATGAGTATCGCGGGGAATGTAGGGTTAGGGGATCTTCCACGGATCTGTCCTCTGATCAGCAGAAGAGTGCAGTCGTCCGGCAATCCATCGGATACACGCGTTGTGGTCGTGGGGTCGGTGCGGTTCGGAGATGTGCGCCCCGCAGTCATCGCCGGGCCCTGCGCTGTCGAGAGCTTCGAGCAGACCTTGGCCGTGGCGCGCGCTGTGAGAGCGGCCGGGGCGGACATGCTCCGCGGTGGAGCATTCAAACCGCGGACTTCGCCACACGATTTCCAAGGACTGGGAATGGAGGGGTTGCGGATCCTGCGCGAAGTTAGCCGGGAGACAGGGTTGCCGGTGGTTACGGAAGTGATGGATCCGCGGTTGGTGGAGACCGTTTCTGAGTATGCAGACATGCTGCAAATTGGCTCGCGCAACATGCAGAATTACCCGCTTCTGATGGAGGTGGGGAAAAGCGGTAAGCCGGTGCTATTGAAACGCGGTATGGCGGCCAGCTTGTGCGAATGGCTAGGCGCCGCAGAATATGTCGCCAAAGAAGGGAACCTCGAAATCGTGCTTTGCGAGCGCGGGATCAAGGCTTACCCGTCCGGCGAATACACCCGCAATGTCTTGGATTTGAACGTAATCCCGGCCGTCAGGGAGGAGACATTTCTCCCTATCATCGTGGACCCTAGCCATGCAACGGGTGTGGCCAGCATGGTTGAACCAGCCAGTCGCGCTTCAATAGAATATGGCTGTCACGGATTGATCATTGAGGTTGCTTGTGACCATGCCGGGGCCACCCGGCCGAAATGCGATGCGGCGCAAGCGGTCAGTCCGGCAACACTCCGGAACATCGTCAATTTCATCGACACGCGGGAGGAACTCCTGGGCCTGAAGAAAGCCCAGGCCGTGTGAGAGCTCACCGCGGTTGCCGGTCCGCTGTTCCACGGAAAGACTGCTCTCAGGTTGCCTTCCAGCTGCGATAGCGGCGGATCGCGGCATTCGTCGAGCTGTCGTGCTTCAGTTGCGGCTGCGTTTTGCTGTCCAGTTCCGGGATGATGCGCTGGGCCAGCACTTTGCCGAGTTCCACGCCCCACTGATCGAAGGAATCAATTTGCCAAACCGTTCCCTGCGTGAACACCGCGTGTTCATAGAGAGCAACCAGCTTGCCCAGAGCTTCCGGGGTCAATCGCTCCAATAGAATCGTGTTCGAGGGGCGATTGCCCTCGAATACACGATGCGGCACCAACCAATCAGGGGTACCCTCGGCTTTCACTTGCGCAGCCGTTTTGCCAAAGGCGAGAGCTTCACTTTGCGCAAAGATATTGGCGACCAGCACGTCGTGGTGACGTCCGATCGGATTCAGCGCATTGGCAAAGGCAATGAAGTCGCAGGGGATCAAACGCGTGCCCTGGTGAATCAGTTGGTAGAAGGAATGCTGGCCGTTGGTGCCCGGTTCGCCCCAAAAGATCTGGCCGGTTTCATAATCGACTTTCGCTCCGGTTAGCGTGACGTGCTTGCCGTTGCTCTCCATGGTCAGTTGCTGGAGATAGGCGGGAAAGCGCTTTAGATACTGTTCGTAGGGCAGAACGGCAACGGTCTGAGCGCCGAAAAAATCCGTATACCAGAGGCTCAGCAGACCGAGCAAGACGGGAAGGTTGCGCTCGAGGGGAGCCATGCGGAAGTGTTCGTCCATCTGATGAAAGCCGCTGAGCATGGCCTGGAAGTTCTCCGGACCAATGGCAAGCATTGTGGAGAGCCCGATGGCGGAGTCCATGGAATATCGGCCGCCGACCCAATCCCAAAACACAAACATGTTGGCGGTGTCGATGCCAAACTTCGCTACCTCGGTGGCATTTGTCGATACAGCCACAAAGTGTTTCGCGATCGCCTTCTCGTCACCGCCCAAACCCTTGAGGGCCCATTCGCGCGCAGTGTGGGCGTTGGCCATGGTTTCAAGCGTGGTGAAGGTTTTCGACGAAATAATAAAAAGCGTTTCCGTTGGGTCCAGATCGAGTACCGCCTCGGCGAAGTCCGTGCTATCGACGTTTGAAACAAAGCGAAATGTCATGGTGCGGTCGCTATAGAACTTCAGCGCTTCGTAAGCCATCACCGGGCCCAGATCCGACCCGCCGATACCGATGTTGATCACATTGCGGATCCGCTTTCCGGTGTGGCCTTTCCAGCTACCGCTGCGGACGCGGTCAGAGAACTCTGTCATTTTGTCGAGCACGGCATGGACTTCCGGGACTACGTTCTTTCCATCGACGAGAATGCAGGCGTCCCGTGGGGCACGCAGGGCAACATGGAGGACCGCGCGGTTTTCCGTGACGTTGATCTTCTCCCCGCGAAACATGGCTTCGGTTCGCGCATGCAAACCGGATTCCTTCGCAAGGTCAAGCAGCAGCTTCATGGTCTTTTCCGTAATCAGGTTCTTCGAGTAGTCGAAGTAAATCCCCAGGACCTCCAGGGTGAAGCGCTCGCCGCGATGGGGATCCGCACTGAACAGCTTCCGCAGATGGGTAGCCTGGATTTTCTTATGGTGCGCTTGGAGTGCCGCCCAGGACTTAAGCTTCCTCAGGGGTTTGCTGGTTGATGCTTTTTTGTTGCGTTTGCTGCGTGCTGCCATGATCCGGCTCCTTTTGAAATTGCGAGCTTATCGGGGCTGGCGCCTTTTCTCGGGCTTCGAGTCTTCGCCGGCCTCTTCCTTCCAAAGGCGGAAGCCACCGACAAAGGCGTTGAAGTTGTCTCCCAGGCGGCAGTGAGGCGGCAGCTCTTTGAGTTTCTTGGCGTTGCCTCCCCCGATCACAACGTCGTCGGGTTCGACGGCTCGTACCAATTCTTCCACTACGTCGGCAACCTGTTTGCGCCATTTTTTCTTGCCCCGCTTTTCGAGGCTGCGTCGTCCCACGTAGTCTTCATAGGTTCCCTTCTTGTAGGGAAGGTGCCCAAGCTCCATGGGCTCTACGATGCCGTCCACAACAAGAGCCGTGCCGAAGCCGGTACCCAAACCAAGAAACAGCATTCGCCCTTTCTTGTAACTGCCGAGCGCTTGCATCGCCGCATCATTCACCACTTTGACCGGGCATCCGAAGGCGCGATCAAAATGGAACCCTACCCATCCCTTTCCTAGGTTGTAAGGTTCGACAAACGCGCGGTTGCGCAGCACTGGACCCGGGTAACCGATCGAAACGACGTCATATTTCCAATCCTTGGTGGCTTCCTTTACGCCCTTGACCATCTCGCTGGGAGTCAGGGTTGCGCCAGACGGGAATTTCCGTGGCGTCTGCTCGCCGCTGAGTAGCAGCTTGACATTGTTTCCTCCGATATCGATCACCAGTACCTTCATCTCTGTCTCCCCGCACCGTAGCCCTTCCAAGCGGGAAGCCGCAGTGCGCCGCACCCCAGAGTGTACCCAAATCTACCCCTTCACGGGCGATCACAGGGGATTAAAAAGTGCCGAGAAACAGGAGAACCTCACAGTCGGGGAGGTTCTCTTGCTCTGGGCTAGCTGGATGCGCCCTATGGGGCGCAATAAAAGCCCCAGGCCCCGGAGACCAAATCATTACCTTACAAAGTCTTGCACAGGGTTTCCTCAACCACCGCTTGACACAACCGGGAATGAGAAGTAATTTTCCACAATGTTTTTCCGGGGTAGCAGATCTTAATTCCTGCATTGGGGAGCTAGTCGGGCGGAGGCTCTGAAGAATGCCTTTTCATGGTAAACACCTGTTTTCTGGAAAGGCTTAAGTCTTGATGCACTTAAACAGAGGTCCCGCTCTCTATTCTGCGTTGATTCCGGACTTGTTTGGGGATGCCGAGAGGGGTGAAGAGGATGATTAAGAAATTCTTTTTTGTGGTCCTAGTCTGTGTAGCTGCGCTGTGTTGCGGGCAGAGGGCTTACGGGCAGGCGACGGGCAGTCTCTCAGGAACGGTTACGGATAAGTCCGGCTCAGCAGTCGTCGGTGCTACCGTCGTGGTCACCTTGCAGAATACAGGTACGGTCCGCGAAACCACCACCGATGAATCCGGGCATTACAGCCTCAAGTTGTTGCCTGTCGGTGTCTACACCGTCCACATCGAGTTCAAGGGATTCCAGACCATCGAATCCCGGGACAATAGGCTGCAGGTGGATGAGGCGCGCGAACTGGACTTTTCTCTTGCACCCGCAACGCAAAGCGCAACTGTAGAGGTTTCAGCGAACGCCGTGGCTGTTGAAACTTCCAATCCTGCCCTTGGCCAGGTCATTACCTCCCAGGAAGTTTCGCAACTCCCCTTGAACGGGCGCGATTTCGTACAACTCGCAACCCTCACGCCAGGTGCAACCGCGGAAACGAATCCGGGCAGTTTCTTCGTCTCCGCTGCCAGCAGTGAAGTAGCCGCTCGTGGCCCTTTTTCGCTTTCGGTCGGCGGTTCCCGCCCCAATAGCACCGACTGGCTGATCGACGGTGTTGACAACAATGAATTGACCGCCGGTGGTATAGCGATCCTCTCTTCCATCGATGATATCCAGGAGTTTAAGGTCCTGACCTACAACTACTCGGCTGAGTATGGCACCCGCGCGGGACCGACGGTCCTCCTTACTACCAAATCTGGCAGCAACGATTTTCACGGCAGCTTGTATGAGTTCTTCCGCAACACCGATTTGGACGCCAAGAGCTATTTCGCCTCCTCCCGAGAAAAATTCAACTTGAACCAGTTTGGAGGTTCGGTCGGCGGGCCCATCCGGAAAAACAAGACATTCTTCTTTCTGGACGGCGAGCAAAAATATCAGCTTCACGGAATTCCTTTCACCGGCTTGGTTCCGTCAGAGGCCATGCGCAACGGTGATTTCACGAACGATGCCTTCGGGAATCCGGTCAATGGCATTTATCCGCCGTCGGGCAGCACCACTCCGGTTTCTGTGCCGGCGATCATCAACCCGTACATGACGGGATCCTCTCTGAACCCTGCTGCTGCTCCCAACGCCTATTTTCAATGCGGTCCTACCGGTCTAGCGCTCCCGGTGAATTCTGACGGGAGTCAGGCAGCGGGAACTCCGTGCGCCAAGATACCGGGCGCGAATCCGTTGAATGCCTCGAACTTCCCGAATGGCCTGATCGACCCGATCGGCCAGGCTCTGATGAACCTGTACCCTGCCCCCAATGCGAACAACCCAACCGCAGGCTACAACTACGTGAACGTCCCGGTTCGCAGCCTGGACGAGACCAAATTCGATATTCGACTGGACCAAAACTTTTCCGCTACCGACACTGCCTTTGCTCGCTTCAGTTACGACCAGGCGGGTTCTTATGTGCCCGGCGGAGCTCCTGGCTTCGCAGAAGCCAGCGCCTTCGGCAGTAACCAGGGGATCCTCAACCACGCCCGCAACGTGTCCATCGGCGAAACGCACATTTTCACTCCGACAACCGTCAACCAGTTCACCTTCGGGTATAACCGCATTTTCGACTACATCACTTCTACCGGCACGGGCACTTGCGAAGCCGCTAAACTCGGCATCGTCAACGCCAACTTGGGTTGCAACAGCGCGAACGAGTGCCTCAAGGGCGCAATCAGTTGCGGACTGACCAGCTTGCTGATGACCGGCGGGTACTGGTCCGTGGGTGACCGAGGCTACTCGCCTTTCCAGGGCGGTACCAATATTTTCACCGTCAACGACACTGTGGATGTCATCCGCGGCAAGCACGATGTCAAATTCGGCTTTGGCTGGCGCGCCAATCAGATGAACACCGGCACCGAAGCATTCCAGGATGGATTCTGGATTCCGTTCGGCAATTACTCCAACAATCCGGTGGCAGATATCTTGATGGGTTATACCAGCCTGGCGGAACATGACCAGACCTTTAACGGCACGGTCATTGGACGGCGTTGGAAGCTTTTCCGCCCATTCGTCCAGGACGATTGGCGCGTCACGAAAGATCTGACCCTCAACCTGGGCCTGGCTTGGGACTTGACTTCCCCGATCACCGAGGCACATGGCAAATTGGCCAATTACGATCCGTACACCAACTCAATGCTCATCGCCAACGAGAACTATGTTTCAGGTTCGGCTGGTGTGAACAGGAACTGGACCGCCTTCGAGCCTCGTCTTGGTTTGGCTTACAAGATTCTTGGCAGTGACAAGACCGTCCTCCGCGCCGGCTACGCCATCTATCACGATTCGGCCTGGAGCATGGGTGCCCAGGGCCTCTGGCAGAATCCACCGTTTTTCGCAGAGTCCGACGCCTTTGGCGGAGGCTGTCCCACGGCCACCGCCTACTGCGCCGCACACGGGCAGACTCCAGGGGGGGTGAGTATTGACAGCTTCCCGCTCTTCACCGGGCCGCCGAACTTGGCCACCTTTACCGGAACTCTCTTTTTTGAGCCGACCAACAACAAGCTCGGCGAAGTGCAGCAGTTCAACGTAAACGTCGAACGGTCCGTTCCGGGAAACATCGTCCTCACTGTCGGGTATGCCGGTGCGCGCGGGGACCATATCCTCGTGGCCGGGAACGCCATCAACACCGGATCCGGCGACTTGACCTGCCCAACGAGCCAGAGCAATGTAATTGGTTGCAACCCGAGCGGCGGCGCCTTCGTCTCCCCCTGGCAACCGCCGAACGGGAACGCCATTCTGGATTTCGCGGATTACGGCAAAACCAGTTACGATTCGCTGCAGATCAAGGCGGAGACCAAGACGGCCAGATACGGCCTGTATGCCCTCGTCGGCTACACCTACTCGCACACCTATGACAATGGTTTATCCGACGGATTGGGATCGCTGCTCAGCTCCACCTACTTCCCGCTTCCCAATTGGAGCAAACTGGACTGGGGCTACTCGCAGATCGATCTCACCAACAGCTTCACCGCCAGCGTTATCTATGACCTGCCGTTCGGCAAGGGCAAGAAGTTTGGCAACGATTGGAATACTATGACCAATTCCTTGCTGGGTGGCTGGCAGGTCACCTTGATCGAGAAAATCACTTCCGGGTTCCCTGACCCACTGATCGACAGCAACAATCAATCGGGGGTGGCTTTCAACACCGGCGGCAACGGAAATAACTTTAACCGCCCGAACCAGGTTGCTAACCCGACGAAGGCGGGCGTTGTTCCTGCAAATCCGAACCCCGCCTGCCAACTGCTGATCGGCCAGTCTACGGTCGTCGGTGGCGTGACCATCAATGGGATTGCCCCGGCCAGTCTGAATGACAAGACCTACCCGTTCAACCCCTGCGCTTTCGCGGCAGCCCCCGCTGGAACGCTCGGCAACGCCAATCGGGTGCCTGCCTTTGGCCCCGGTTTCGTCAACTCGGACTTCTCGGTGATCAAACAGTTCGCGCTGCCTTGGGAAAACATGGGCCTGAACTTCCGCGCGGAGTTCTTCAACCTGTGGAACCACGCGCAGTTCGGGTTGCCGGTCAACGACATCAACGCCCCGGGTTTCGGCGCCGTGAATTCCACGGTAAACAACCCGCGCGTGGTTCAGTTCGGCTTGAAACTGTCGTTCTAGTTTTCTCGCTTCGCTGCATACACCTAGCCCGAAATCGACCGACCCATCGGAGCCCCGGTGGGTCGGTTCTTTTGGGGGCCCTTCTTTCAGCTGCTCAGTGGGGATCGCGGTTAGGCGCGTTCGTCGGGGAGCTGGAGCTGCGCAAGGTATAGATAAACTGTGGAATCTCGTGGCGTTCCTGTTCCGCCTGCTGGTTCTTTTGCTCCGTGATCTGTTTGAACTGCTCGATTTCCCTGGCGGCTTTGTCTGCCTCTCCCATGCGTCGGTAGAGCTGCGCCAGGCGGTAATGGGCTTGGTCCGGCAATGGGGTAACCGCAATGGCCTTCTGGAAAGATGCGATCGCGCTGCGGAAATCCTCCCGTTCCGATTGCAGGATCCCGAGTTGCAGGTAAGCCTCGCCGAAGCGCGGATCGAGTTCGATGGCCGTCCCGAGTTCGGACTCGGCGGCTACGGAGGTCTGTTCCCTGCTGCCTTGTTTGGTGAGAGCGACGGCATAGAGATAGTGCGCCATGGGGCTCTCCGGATGGAGGTTGACGAATCGCTTCATCCGAACGATCCAACTCTCGGGCTCGCTGCTTACCGTAGCCTGCAGCCTGCCCAGGAAAAGATATGGCGTGGGATCGGAAGGCTCGATGTCGCAGGCCTCCAGGAAGTCCTGTTCCGCCTGCTCCTTGGAACCTTGAGCGAACCTGGCCGCACCCAAGCCGAGCAGCATGCGACTGGACTGCGGATAAAGACGTCGTCCTTTGGCAAATACCTCGATGGCGGGCTCGAATGCCCGGTGGAGGAGCAATTCCGCCCCCCAGGCGAAAAGATGCGGCTCGGTAGGCTGCATTTCGACCGCGCGTTGGTAATCCTTGACGGCTTCGAGGGGTCGTCCGCCAGCTTCCTCGATCTCCGCCAGCTGAACGCGCAGCTCGGCATTGTCCACTTGGGCGAGGGAAGCACGCAGGGAGGCTTCGCTGGGCGTCCCGAGGGATTCTGCACCGTCTGGCGCGGAGCTTGGTTGGCTAGCCCCTTCTCGGCCGAGAGAGACCGTCTCCTTCGCCAGCGCGTTGCTGCTGGGGAGGACCTGAGTCGAACCGTGCCCGCCGAGAGCCGTGGCATCGGCAACACCTGCTACGGTGAAGGCGGGTTCATCGGCAAATTCAATCGCACTCGAAGTGTGCTGGGACGGTGCGGACGCCGGTGTCGCTGCCAGCAGCACCGAAAGGGGCTTTACTTCCTTTGCATGAAGGAGGAATGGGCCTTCCCTGCCTTCGAGGTATCCGGCCCGGTCCGCTCGCAGAGTATAGGTTCCGGCGGGCAAAGCCGTAAACCGGAACTTTCCATCGGCATCGGTTGTTGATTGGGAGGTGTGGATGGGCTCAGCGCCTTCGAGGATCACTACCGCGCCCACCATAGGGCGGTTGTCTGAGTCACAAACCTTCCCTTCGACAACGGCGAGACCATCCCTGCCCTCCGCCTGGCCACAGACGGCCGGGGCCACCTTGGTCAACAGGCAGGCAAGACTCAGGATCAGAAGCGTTTTGATGGTGAATGTACCCATGCAATCGAAGTTCGTTCTGAACAGTACCCAAGTCTGATTCTAGCGGCGGGTCAAACAACACGCAATCGGGAGAGCGGTACCCTGTTATCGTTCGAGCTGACTCAATTCTGCCTTTGCCTGCAGGTGATCTGGATGCTGCTTCAGCAGTTCAAGAAGGACTGTCTTGGCCTTTTCCTGATCCCCCTCGATGGCATAGACCCGCGCCAGGTTGAGATAGGCCTGGTCATAGTCCGGTGCCACTCGGATCGACTGTTCAAAACTCTGCTTAGCCTGCGTCGTGCGCTGCGTGCGCAGATAGAGAATCCCTAGGTTGTTGAGCGCTTCGGGGTAGGCTGGCCGGGCAACCAGAGCCTTCTGCAGATATTGATAGGCTCGCTCCGTGTCGTTCTGCTGAGCGTACACCATGCCCAGGCTGTAATTTGCCTCAGGATCATCCGGGTTGAGCGCCAGAGCGCGGTCGAGTGCGTTCTTGGCCTGTACCCAGTCCTTCTTCTGGCGGTAGGCGCTGCCCAGATTTTGCAATGCGATGGAGTGTTCGGGATCGATCTCGAGGGCACGCTGAAAGTATTGGATGGCCAGGTCGGTGTTGCCTTCGCGCGCGGCGAGAATGCCCAGATTATTCCAGGCATTTGGAATTGTGCCGGGATAACTGGCGTGAAGTTGCATCACGCGCTCGAAACAACCGCGGGCCTCCTTCGTTTTTTGTTGCTGCAGGTAGGCGCTGCCGAGACCGTAGAGGGCTTCGGCGCTGTTCGGGTCGTCCTGTAAGGCCTTTCGAAAAAAGACCTCGGACTGTCCGAAATATCCTCGCTCGAAGAAGACGAAGCCAAAGGAGAGATAATTTCGTCCGAACTCGTACGATCCCTGCAGGGCTTCAAAAGGCAGGGCTTTGCCGAGTCGCTCACGATCGTCCTTTGGCAGGCTCTGAAGATCAGCCTCCACATGGTCTTTTATCAATTGTCCCTGGTAGACCTTGACGATGTTCCCCTCAGGATCGATCAGGAAGGAAATCGGCAGGCTCATGTCGCGGTGACGGTCGAACATTTGGCGGTACAGCAGGTTGTAGATCGCGATGATCTCCGCCGAGGATTTCAGGATCGGAAAGGAATGATTCCCGATGGGAATTTCTGCCTTCTCCTGGACTTGGGGCAAATCCGGGTCAACATTGACGGTGAGCAATTGCAGTCTCTTTCGCGACCAAGCTGCCTGTACCCGTTCAAATTCCTCGAGTTCTTGCTCGGAACCATCGAACTTCGCGAACCGGAAATGGAGTAACACGGATTTTCCCTGGTGGCCGGAAAGAGTTTGCAGCTGGCCAGAAAGATCCGGGAGCGAGAAATCGGGAGCCAGAACCGGTACGAGCAACCAGGTTTCCACCTGCTCCGGCAAGACCTCCCCGGCATGAGCCGGGACGGCAGCTTCAACGGCTGGAACTTTGGCAAACACTTCGATGCGCGAAGGGGGAAGGCCTTCTTCAACCCAAATTCGCCGGTTGAAGGGTAAATCCCCTAGTTTCTGGACCAAGCCACTCGGCCATTCAATCGTGGCTTGAACGGGGCCCGTCAGAGAACCCAGTCCAAAAAAGAGCTCCTTGGTGTGTTGCGCGAGGAACCCCGAGCCAGCGCGCAGGATACGCGTCTGGCGACCCAGATTGGTCTGAACCGTAATTCTCGCGCCGATCGCATCGCGATTGCTCTTTTTTCCGGCCAAACGGAAGGAAATGGCAGGAGCAAGCTCCGGCAGGACATTTTTAAGAAAGCGCAGTTGTGGGCCATTGCGATTCTTCAGGACCACTTCCAGCCGGCCGTCCCGATCGAAATCTCCCAGGGCAAAAGTACGGCTATCTTCGACGAAGTCCAGCCCCAGGATTCCGGAAATATCTGAGAAGGTCCCATTTCGGTTGTTGAGATAGAAGACATTTCGTTCCAGACCGCTCCAGGTGCGGTCTGACCGGATGAGTTCGTTAATGGCATTCCAGCCTTGTTCGTAGGCGTGGCTCGGCCGAGGCTGGTTTGGTGAATTGGCAACCACCTGGCGCCAGAAAAAACTGTTGAGATCTTCCGGCGACGTTCCGGTGACCATTCCATTGGCGATATAGATGTCCTGGAAACCATCGTGATTGAAGTCCCAGGTGTCACTCGACCAGGACCAGCGGCCCATCGTGGTTCCGGACAACACACTCACGTCCTCAAAATGGTCGCCCGTATTTCGGAACAAGCTGTTGCCCATGGCGTGCTTCTGATACAGGCCCCGAACAGTTGAATCCGCATCCTTCTGGAAAATGTCCTGTTCGGAGACGCGAATCCCGGCCGCGGTCCACATGTTGGCGACGTAGAGATCCTCCCGGCCGTCGTTGTCGTAATCAAGCCACGCCACACTCATGCCGGCTCCAACATCTTCGACGCCGACTTCCCGTGCAACGTCAGTGAAGGTGCCGTCGCCGTTGTTGCGGTACAGGTTCTTACGGCCGAAATCGTTGACAACGTAGAGATCGGGCCAAAGGTCTCCGTTGTAGTCCCCCCAACTGCAACAGAAACTGTAGCGGGTATTGTTTTGATCGAGACCGGATTGCTTGGTGATGTCCTGAAAGGTTCCGTCGCGATTGTTCCGCATCATGAAATTGGGCGGCCCGTTCTCCGCTTCGATATACGGCATCGGGTAGCGGTACTGATCGGTGCCCTGATAGTAGGCATACAGACAGAAATAGATGTCCAGCCAGCCATCGCGATCGTAATCGGCAATGGCAGCGCCGGTAAAGGTGCCCTGGGGCGGGCTTGCAAACTCGAATGCCCCCGGCCTCAGCCGGAATTTCCCGTGACCTTCATTCACAAAGAGAAGCGGCCCGGTGGTTCGGACAACGATCAAGTCCTGCCGGCCAACGTTGTTGACATCGGCGAACAGTGCGCAGGCCGTGTTTTCGAGGACCCCTACGCCTGAGGACTCGGTAATGTCCTCGAAGACCCCGCCACCAAGATTGCGAAACAAGCGGTTCGGAAGACCGGAGGGTTGGCAGATGTACAGGTCATCCAGGCCGTCGCCGTCGAGGTCTCCCACAGAAACGCCGTTGTGCCCGTAGATGTCGATGCCACAAGCGCCGTCAAGGACGGTTCGCCAGTAGTCCGTCCCGGGAAGGAACTGTGCTTGGTAGGAAGGATTTGCGCCAAACATGGAAGAGGTGATGTCCTGAAAGACAGGGAGGGAGGCGCGGCAACGTTCTTCGTCGAGAGCTTTCCATCTTTGAAGCCGCAAGTCGCCAGAGGGGGAGAGCCGCCAGTCCAACTGCCAATGCCCCACCCGCTGCTCCAAGTGAAAGCCGGTACCGGTACCCACGAAGGTGAACCGTAGGTCACAAATTAGAGTGCGACCTGCTGCGGCACCGACGGACGGGAAGGGGTCGGAGTGAATTCCGACGACTTGAAACTCCGCTGCTTCTAATTTTGAGAACGGGCTGAGGGCAGAACCCAGCTCAGAAAGAAACGCTTCGCGAGAGAGATCGGGTTGTTGGCGGGACGGAACCTGCCAGACCTTGAGATAGGACGAATCATTGACCAGCTTCAATTGATCGGGGTTCAGAGAAACGCCCAGAAAATCTGCAGACATGACCTTCTCGAGGGCAGAGACATCCTGGGGTGCCTGCCGCAACGAGGAACTCCAATTCTTGAAAATGCCTTCGATCTGTTCCGCATCTTTCTCGGTCAGGAAATCATCAAAGCCCGCCGGTACCTTGCGCAGGATGGTGTCAAGTCCTCGCTTCTGACGGTATTGAGGGTGAATCTGCAATTCCACGGGAATCGCATGCTCTTCACACCTAGGAGGCGGGAAGAAAGAAGCACAAGGGATCCCGCCAGGAAGAAACAGCAGTGGGGTTCCCTGCCAATACTGAAGGAATCTGCGGCGACTGAGATCTACTGCGCGGCGGCTCTTCCACGAACTGCTCAGACAGGCACTCCCGGACGTGCTTTTGCAGAAACGGCAATGTAGCACCGGGGTCAGAAAGCGTCAAGTTGGGCGCAGTTTGGCGCACCTCTCTGGAAGAGCCCATCGCAGTGCAGGGGGATCATTCCAGGGAATTTAGCCTGGGATCGGGCTGCTGCTGCGCTCCGCGCTTGCGAAAAATACCGCATTTCCGAGAATCAAGCCCAGCCGTCGAATTTTGACATTCTTTCAAGAGCCCAAGGTATAATGCAGGCTCTTTCCCGCCCGTAGTCTTCACTTATCCGCAGACACACTTAGAGGGAGAAATATCTATGGCAACTTCAATTTTGGATGGCGTTCTGGCATCGGTGACCCCGGAAATGAAGCAGGCGCTCGCTTCGCGCCTGGGCGAGTCTCCGACGTCGATTCAATCCGGGCTAGGCACCGCAGCAGCTGCAACACTCGGCGGGTTGGTCAGTAAGGCCGGAGATGGCAATTTCCTCGGTCAGATCATGAACTTGATCAGTGGTTCCTCCGGACAGAACATCCTCGGGAGCCTCTCTTCGCTCGGGTCCACCGGGCCCACGGGAGCCATGAGCGATCTGGTAAGCAAGTTTCTGCCTACGGTTTTTGGCAGTCAGCAAAGTCAGGTGACCAGCCTGCTCACGCAGAAGGCAGGAATCAGCGCTTCCTCAGCCACCGGCCTGCTCCAGATGGCAGTCCCCCTGATTCTCGGATTCTTCGCCAAAATGCACGCCAGCGGGAACCTGAGTATCGGTTCGCTCGGCAGCATGCTGGCAGCAGAAGGACCGAACTTGCAAAAATACCTGCCCTCGAGTTTTCTCGGGAGTTTGTCGTCGGCAACCTCCGGAGCTACCGGAAGGGTGGCGGCGGCCGAACATGCGGTCGAAGGGAAAGCCAAGGGCATGAATTGGATGGCCATCCTCGGCATACTCGCGGCGCTTCTGGTGGTGTGGTTTGTCTATCACGCATTGCAAGGCGGGAAGGTCGATACCAAGCCCGTGACCACCGCAGCCACCGATGCCGTCAACACCGCTACCAATACAGCCAATTCGGCATGGGCCGCACTCGGCGACTTTTTCAAGACCAAGCTCCCCGACGGCACGGAACTGAATATTCCTCAATTAGGAGTTGAAAACAAGCTGCTGCAATTTCTCGAGGACAATTCAAAGCCGGTCGACAAGGATACCTGGTTCGACTTCGATCGCCTCCTTTTTGACACCGGGAAGGCGACTCTCCAACCCGCCTCCGACGAACAACTCCACAACATCGCTGCCATCCTGAAAGCCTTCCCAAAGGTCAAGATCAAGATTGGCGGCTATACCGACAATACGGGTGACAAAGCAGCCAACCTGAAGCTGTCGCAAGATCGCGCCGACAACGTGAAGGCGGAACTGGTGACCCTGGGCGTTGCTCCCGATCGCGTTGATGCGCAGGGCTATGGCGATGAGCACCCGGTGGCCGACAACGCGACCGAAGAGGGCCGACAGAAGAATCGCCGCATCGCTCTTCGGGTGACAGAAAAGTAGGCTCGATTCCGATCTGGCCCCGATGGAAAGATGGCCGGTCCCGTGGGACCGGCCATCTTGATTTTGCGTTTCGGTTTGGAAGGAACGTACGTTATTTGCCGCTCTTGTTCACCG
This sequence comes from Candidatus Acidiferrales bacterium, assembly GCA_963842585.1. GTDB lineage: Bacteria > Acidobacteriota > Terriglobia > Acidiferrales > UBA7541 > Acidiferrum. The sequence continues at coordinate 160,300 of CAWJHG010000001.1, read as the reverse complement.
GGGTGGCCTTCTGGAGCGTCGCGAGCAGTTCCTTTGCGCAGTCCGGCACCGGCACAGCCTTCTTGAACACGATCGCCTGTGCGCTCACTTCTTTGCCATAAAGGTTCTTGTTGGCCCCATTGTCTGCGCGCAGGGTCGAACCGGTAAGAGAGATGCCCGCAAAGAGGCCGCGGGCTCGGGAGTAGGACAGGATCTCGGCACGCAACGCCGCGTCGGTCTCGGCGGAGGTGCTGCGGCCTACCGGGCCCGCAGCCGCCGAGGCGTCACCGCCCAGCTTGACCTTACTTTTGAGCATGCTGGTGGCGGAACGGGGTGACATCATCAGAAGCACGAAATCGGTTGCATTGCCGCCAAGTTGCAGGCCCGCACTGCCTCCCTCGAGCGCCATCATGGTTGGAGCCCCCCAGGGACCCTTGAAGTCGCTGCCGCCACGACAGGTCATCACGCCACGTCCATAACTGCCTCCGAATCCGATCGCAAATTTTAGAACGGAAGGCAGGATGACGACGCAGTCCGCTTTGTCGAGAATACTCTGCGGAATGCCATCGGGTGCATTCAATATCTCCTGCATCACCTTTCCGGCGTTGGTCACGCGGTCTGTTTCCTTGTCCTGCGCAAATGCCGGTACAGCCAGTGCAAAAGCCAAACTGATGCCAAGCAGTGTTTTTTTCATAGTTAATCCTCGGGAGATTTACTTCGCTTGTTCCCCTGCATCCCCAGGCGAACCTTAATGGTAGGGGCTGGTGCTCGGACGGGGTAACAGCAACAGAATCATACAGCTTTGCCGGGGCATGTACCACTAGGGACGGGCATGCCGGGACGCTTGAGCATGAGCGGTGGGCAAAGCGAAAAGATTGGCTGGGAGGCCTGGACTCGAACCAGGATAGCCAGATCCAGAGTCTGGAGTCCTACCAATTGGACGACCTCCCAGCCGAAGGGAGACTGCAGGAAGTAGCAGAGGCAAGGAAAGGATTCGCGACCGCACTTCAACCTTTCTAGAGTAGAACGGGAGTCCTCTTTCCGTCAACTCGCGCCGATCGACCGGTTGCCGACGGCGCACGCTTCCTTCGAAGACGGCACGGGGTAGAAGCCGGTTGCGGGATTGCCGCTGACATGGTAATTTCCCTGCCTCTTCTCTTGCGCCCTGGGACGCTTGGGGGTTGCTGGACGGTCGCGACAGGGACCTCGAGCAACGCAGCAGCTCGAGTGGAGGGCAGCATGGACGGCATTCTCTTCAGAGAGCAGTCCATTGCCGGCCGAACAGGTATTCAGAGAACAGGGTGTCCGCCTTGAAAACCAATCAACACCTCGTTCGTCCCTCCGTGCGGATTGCGCGCAACGTGATCCTGGGGGTTTTCTTCTTTGCTCCGAGTTTTCTATTGGCACAGAGACCGGCAGGCGCAGGAACGGGAACCACCTCCTTGCCCGATTCCCCGCAGCCCAAGCCACAGGACACATCCAACGCAGCGGTGGATACGACATCGAAGTTCATTGGCTATGTCTCGAACCGATCGTTCATTTTCCCGGATATCGCCAATAGTGCGGGACCGCTCACTGCGGGAGAAAAGTTCAGACTTTTCGTGAATCAGAGTATCTCTCCACCCTACATCCTTGCCGCTGGCATCAGCGCTGCCTACAGCCAGGCGCGGGATGTTCCTTCGGCCTACGGACAGGGCTGGGACGCCTACGGAGCCCGGTATGGAGCGGCCCTCGCCAGGGCTTCCTCCAACAGCTTCTTCAGCACCTTCCTGTTCGCCTCGGTGTTTCACCAGGACCCCCGTTTTTTCCCGCAGAGTCGACCCTCTTTCTGGGGCAGTGTGAAGTACTCCGCCGAGCGCGTATTTGTGACCCGAACCGATTCCGGCAATGACACCTTCAATGCCTCCGGCATACTCGGCACGACGGCGGCTGAGGGTCTTGCCAATGCCTATCTGCCAGTATCGGAACAGACCGCCGCAAAAAATGTCGAACGCATCGGCACGGATCTGGCCTGGAAATTTGCCGGGAATATGTTCAAAAACTATTGGCCGACTTTATTCAAAACGATGGGATTGAATCGGCTGAAGGTTCTTCCTGACCCGGGGTCACCAGACAACCCACCACCCCCGCCCAAAAACTAGCGAGGACGGGAGTGGAATCGAGGAGGCAACCGCACCCGGAGCTACTCCTTCTCGAGGTGCTTGCGTGCTTCTTTCAGTGCGGCAAGCTGGGCCGGTGTCATTTTCGGATATTCGAGCTTCAAGCTGTCCAAGGTATCCACAATGGTGGCCACCACGAGAAGCCGGCTAAACCATTTATTGTCTGCCGGCACGATGACCCAAGGAGCCTCCTCCGTCGCGGTATTCCGGATCATTTTCTCGTAGGCATCCTGGTAGTCATCCCAGTACTTCCGCTCTTTTAGGTCTGAGGCGGAGAATTTCCAGTTTTTGTCCGCTTTGTCGAGGCGCTCCATAAAACGGCGCTTTTGCTCTTTCTTCGAAAGATGGAGGAAGAACTTGCAAATAGCGATCCCATTCCGGGTCAGATAGCGTTCAAACGCGGCGATGTCCTCGTAGCGCCCTTTCCAGAAATGATTGCCACGGAGCGAATCGGGGATTCGCTGTTTCTCCAGCAATTCCGGATGAACACGCACCACCAGCACTTCCTCGTAATAGGATCGGTTGAAGATGCCGATCTTGCCGCGCGGAGGAATGCAGCAAGTGGTCCGGTACAGGAACGTATGAGACAGTTCATCACTGGACGGCGCCTTAAATGAATGAACATCCACGCCCTGTGGATTCACCCCCGACATTACGTGCTTGATGGTGCCGTCTTTTCCCGCCGCGTCCATGGCCTGGAAAATCAAGAGGAGTCCCCAATTGCCTTGCGCGTAGAGGACGTCTTGCAGATCGGCCAGCATGCACACGCCCTGCTCCAGCCATTTCTTGGCTTCGGGCTTGTCTTGAGAATTCAGGTGGTGGGTATCGGCCGGATCGTGATCTTTCAGACGAAAATTCTTACCGGACTTCACAACGTACGGCTTGATGAACTTGTGGACGTTCTTCAATTTTGGCTTGGCCATGGCACTCCTGCCTTCAAATGACTTTCTGTTCCTGGCGGGCGGTTGGAGCGAACGGCCCGGTAGGAGAAGCTAGGAACTCAGCTTAATGACAATCGAGACCCGATTTCCACCGCGAGCGGCAATCAAGGAGTAGATGCCGGCGAACCGGTGGATCCCGCCGGACCGCTCCACTGCGCATCGCTCAGGTTCCAACCCCCTCCGAGGACCCGATACAGATCCACCAGCGCAAGCTTTCGACCCAGATCGTAATTCACCGTCGCACTTTCCGCCGGGTACATCTGGATCTGCGCATCGATGATGTCCAGGTAGCTCGACAGCCCGCTCTCGTACCGCAATGTCGACAACCGCACCGACTCACGGTAGGCATCGACCGAATTTATCTGCTCTTTGTACGCCTTGGCCAGCTGTTGATTCGCCGAGAGCGACGTGGAAACCTCGCCGAAGGCCAGCGTCACCGCCTTCTCAAAAGAGATTTTCGCCTGGTCCCGCTGCGCCAGAGAGGCGTTGTACTGGTTCTTCAGCCGTCCCCCGGTAAAGATGGGCCCAGCAAGATCACCCGCCAGCGTCCAGGCCCTGCCCGCACTGGTCAATTGGGATAATTGCGGGCTTACCCCGCCAAACAGCGCCGACAAGGAAATCGTCGGGAAAAAGTTCGCTTTGGCCACTCCTACATTCGCGTTCGCGGCGATCAGGTTCTGCTCCGCCGCCCGCAAATCGGGCCTGCGCTCGAGCAATGTGGACGGCAATCCAGCGGGCACTTCGGGAGGTTCATACTGGTCCGCCAGAGCCGCACCGCGGGCGATCGGCCCCGGGTTGCGTCCGAGCAGCAAATCGAGCGCGTTTTCCTGGGCGACGATCTGTCGCTCCAGGTCCGGAATCGTTGCCGCGACATTGGACAGCGCGGCTTGTGCTCTCGAGGTCTCCAACCCCGATGCAAAGCCGCCTTCTAATCGGTGTTGGAAAATATCGAGAGTATCCTGGAAGCTCTTGACCGTCTGCCGCGAAATCTCTAACTGGGCATCGAGCGACCTCAGCACAAAGTAGCCTTGCGCCACTTCGGCCATAACCAGCAGCCGGACGTCGCGCCGCGCCTCCTCGCTCGAGAAATAAACCGCCCGCTGCGCTTCCGTCATCTTCCGAATGCGGCCAAACAGGTCAATCTCCCAAAAGGAAGCGAAGCCGTAGGAGTAATACGTGTGATTCGGGATCGTAGGGGACTGTTGACCGGAGATATTTCCGTCATACCCGACTTGCGGGTAGAACTGCGACCGCGTGACTCCGAGCAACGCACGCTGCTGCTCCACGTTCGCCACAGCCAGTCGTAGATCGTAGTTCTTCTCGAGCGCTTCCTTAATCAGGCTCTCCAGCACCGGATCCTTAAACAACTCCCACCACGCTAAGTCGGCAATCGAAATCTGCTGGGCTTGCTGTTCGGTGTAGAAAGTAGCCGGGGGCTGGAACGCAGGTCGTTTGTACTTCGGGCCGACCGTGCAACCACCCGCCAGCAGGAGAGGAAAGAGCGCGACTGCGATCGTCTTCCGCATCAGTCGTGTCCTCCTTCGAGGGCAGGGCTTCCAGGTACCTTCTCCGCACCTTTTTTCTCCGACCCGGCCAGGCGTTCGACGACCACGAACAACACCGGCACCAGGAAGATGCCGAGGAAGCTCGCCGCCAGCATGCCTGCTATCACCGAACTCCCGAGCACCTGCCGCCCGATTGCCCCTGCGCCTTTCGCCGTCCATAAGGGAACGCAGCCCAGGATGAAGGCGAAGGAGGTCATCAGGATGGGCCTTAACCGCATCTTTGCGCCTTCGAGCGCGGCGTCCACAAGCCCCTTCCCTTTTTTCTGTTCCAACACCGCAAACTCGACGATCAGGATGGCATTCTTGGCGGTGAGACCGATCAACATCACCAGCCCGATCTGCGCAAAGACGTTGTTGTCAAACTTTCGCAAGATCAGTCCGCCGTACGCGCCCAGCACCGCAATCGGAACGGACAACAGAACGCTGAAAGGGAGCGACCAGCTTTCATACAGCGCCGCCAGGATCAAGAATACGAACAGGAACGACATCGCGAACACCATCGCCTGTCCGCCTTCGGCTTTCTTTTCCTGAAACGACATATCGCTCCAGGCATACCCGAATCCTGCAGGCAGCACCTCGTTGGCCACCTGTTCCATTGCTGCCATGGCCTGCCCTGAGCTATACCCCGGGGCAGGGGAACCGTTAATCTGAATGCTGCGGAACAAGTTGAACCGGTTTGTATATTCCGGTCCGGATACCCGCTTCACCGAGACCAGCGCCGTCAGGGGGGTCATGTCCCCCTTTGCATTCCGCACATAGAACTCACTGATCTTGTCCGCACTGGTGCGATATTCCGGTTCCGCCTGCAGGTAAACTTTCCATTGCCGGCCAAACCGGTTGAACTGGTTGACGTAAGCACCGCCCAAGAACGCTTGCAGCGTCTGGTACACTTCGCCGAACTGTAATCCTTGTTTCAGGACCCGATCCTGGTCGACTTCGAGATACATCTGCGGTACGGAGGGCCGGAAAGTGCTCACGAGCGAAGCGAGTTCGGGGCGCTTTCGTGCTGCCAGCACCAGCTTATCGAGGGTGTCTGACAGTTGTTCGACGGTTCCGCCGCTCCTATCCTGCAGCATGAAGGTAAATCCGCCCGCGGTGCCCAGACCCGGGATCGCCGGGGGCCCAAAGGCAAAGCCGATGGCCTCGGGAACCGCCGCCTGCAGCTTTCGGTTCAACGTCCGCATGATCCCGTTCGCCGACAGCTCCGGGGTCGTCCTTTCATGCCAGGGTTTGAATCCGAGGAAATAGAAACCGCTGTAGGTCGAAGAGGTACTCGAGAGCAGGCTGAATCCGGCAATGGAATCGTAAGCCTCAATCCCTTCGGTGTGCGCCAAGAGATCGTCCACCTTTCGCAGGACGGCGTCTGTTCGCTGCAGCGAGGCAGCGTCCGGCAATTGCACCTGGATGAACGCGTACCCCTGGTCCTCTTCCGGAATGAAACTCGTGGGCAAGCTCTTGCCCATCAACACTGCGACAACCGACACCCCGGCCAGAAGGAACAAGGAGATCACCCAGCGTCGTATGAGCAGGTCACTCCAGTTTACGTAGCCGCCGGTCATTCTTGCGAAGACTCTGTTGAACCAATCGAAAAACTTGGCAAGCGGCCCCCGGCCTTTCTTCCTCGGGCGCAGAAGAAGTGCGGACAGGGCAGGTGAGAGGGTCAACGCGTTGAACGCCGAGATCAGCACCGAGATGGCAATGGTCATGGCGAACTGTTGATTCAACAAGCCCTTGATTCCTCCCAGCGCTGCCATGGGCACGAAGACGGCAGAGAGCACCAGCGCGATACCGACGACCGGTCCCGAAACTTCTTCCATTGCCTTCAGGGTGGCCTCTTTCGGGGAGAGTCCATGTTCAATGTGATGTTCAACCGCTTCCACCACCACGATGGCATCATCGACGACCAACCCGATGGCTAGAATCATCCCAAACAGGGAGAGTGTGTTGATCGAAAAACCCAGCATTGGAAAAATGGCAAACGTACCGATCAGGGAGACCGGAACTGCGAGCAGAGGAATGAGCGTCGCTCGCCAGTTCTGCAGGAACAGAAAGACCACGATCAGGACCAGGACGATCGCTTCCACCAGCGTGTGGGTGATCTCTTTCATACCTTCGGTAATCGGAAGTGTGGTGTCGAGTGAAATCACATAATCCAGGTCCTGCGGAAAGCGGGTCTTTAAATCCTCCATTTGCGCTTTGACCTGGTTGGCCACCGCCAGGGCATTGGAACCCGGCGCCTGATATACGCAGACAATCACGGCGGGCTTGCCGTTGTATCGGCCTATTTGCTGGTAATTGAGCGACCCCAGCTCGATGCGCGAGACATCCTTCAGCCTCACCGTCGAACCGTTTGGATTCTGCCGCACAATGATGTTGCCGAACTCTTCTGCGTTGACCAGCCGGCCCGGCGCTCGCACGGCATAAGTGAACTGCTGCCCCTTCGGCGCAGGCTCCGCTCCGACCTGGCCCGCGGGATTCACCGCGCTCTGCTGCTGCACCGCGGTCATCAAGTCGCTTACCGTCATTCCCAGCCTGGCGAGCTGGTCCGGTTTAACCCAGATTCGCATGGCGTAGTCCGCCGCGCCGAAATTCGTGACTTGCCCCACACCGGGTACGCGCAGCAGGGCATCATTGATGTTGATCGTCGAGTAGTTTCCGAGGAATTGACCCGGGTAGGTTCCCTGCGGGGAATAGACCGACAGTACCAGCAGCGGAAGCCCCATCATCTTTTTCACCGTTACGCCATACTGGTTCACCGACGTCGGCAGATTCGGGCTGGCCTGCGAGACTCGGTTTTGCGTGTTGACCTGGTCTATGTCGACATTCGTACCCACCTCGTAGGTGACCTTCAGTGACATTGTGCCGTCGTTTGCGTTGGTGGACATCATGTACAGCATGTTGTCCACGCCGTTCATCTGCTGTTCGAGCGGCGTGGCCACCGACTGTTCAATCGTCAACGCATCGGCGCCCGTGTACACGGCCGAAACGCTCACCTGCGGGGGGACGATATCCGGTAGTTGCGCGACCGGCAGTTTGGTCATTGCGACAACACCGGCAATGACCGTCAATAAGGAAATCACAATGGCCACAATCGGCCGATTGATAAAGAATTTTGCCATGGCTACTTCCCGCCGCTCACGGCATTTGCCTGGGTGTCTTTATACGGCGTCGGAGCCACTGTCATTCCAGTCCTGACCCGTTGCAGTCCCTCTACAATCACAATTTCCCCGGGCTCCAGGCCCGATTCGACAATCCATGCATCCAGATACTGCGGGCCGAGCTTCACCGTCTTCACCGTCACCTTGTTTTCCTGTGACACCACCCCCACCTGGTAGATTCCTTGCAGTTCCGATACCGCCGCCTGCGGAATCAACAGCGCTCCCTTGCGCACTTCGGTAATCGCCCGGATCCGCGCGTACAGCCCCGGGCGCAGCATATTCCCCGGGTTCGGAAACTCGCCGCGCACCTGAATCGTCCCGGTCCGCGAATCTACTTCGCGATTCATAAACAGCACGCGGCCGCGGCTCGGATAAACGGTGCCGTCTCCCAAAATCAGCTGAATGCCTTGTACTCCCGACGATTTCGACTCTTTTTCTCGGGCGAAGCGCAGGTAATCCTGCTCGGTAATGCTGACGTCCACATAGATAGGATTTACATTAGAAATCGTGGTCATCACGGTATTGGGTGTCATCAGATCACCAATCGCTACTTTGGCTACCCCGGCAATGCCGGAGATCGGCGCCGTCACCGTGGTCCAGTTCAAATTCAGCCGGGCGTTATCAAGCACTGCCTTATCCGCATCTACCGCCGCCGCTGCGGCTCTTTCTGAGCTCTGGGCTTTATCGAGTTCCGCCTGGCTGACGGCTCTCTGCGCAACCAGTGGGGTGTATCGGCGCACATCGATCTGCGTCTGTGCCAACCCGGCTTGCGCTCTCTCGAGATTCCCGGTGGCCTGTTCCACGGCGGCCTGGGTCTGTCTCTTATCCAACTGAAACAGCGCCTGGCCCTTGTTGACATACGAGCCTTCGGTGTACAGCCTGGCAAGCAAGTATCCGTCCACTTTCGGTCGGATGTCGGCGTCTACGTTCCCGAGGGTCGTCCCAACCCATTCCTGCGCTAAGGGCACGTCCTTCTGAATCACTGCGGCTACGGTCACACCGGGAGGCGGCGGAGTCGGTTTTTCTTCCTTGGAGGAACATCCCGTCGAGAGGATTGCCGCAAGCATCAAAGCTCCCACGATAAAAGGCGGTACCGAGGCGGACCGTGGGTCAATCGTATTCCCGGTCATTTCGCGGCCGTTGAGCTGGCTCTGTGGGACTCCTGAGCAGACCGGGGCATGGAATCCTGCATCCGTTCTCATTACGTTTCTCCTCCGGGTTCGAGCTGCCAGCGAGCCTCCGCCAGCACAATCAGGGTGGAATTCGGACGTACCTGAAGTTTTCCGGCAGGCGGCCATGGTTCGTCGACAAATGGCTTCAGTTTTAGACGAAATGAGAGTACTACGTTAGGAAGTATCCCGCCACAGTTCCGTGCCGTTTGCAGTCAACCCACTGGGTATTGTTGGTCACGGGAGCCGGGTCGATTCGTGCTGGATCTCTCAGGGTGGTCTGCCTGCGGCCGGATCCGTCCAAATCGCCGCACCCTGACCCGACTAGGCGACCGGGGTCATTACTCCATTGCGCACTTCGTATTCCGTGTCTCCCCACTTCACGCGGTTCGAGGTAAACGCAGCCACCCACACCGTGAAGTGAAGGGCATCACGCAGCGGAACCAGCCAGAGCCTTTTGCGCAGGACGTCGTCTCCAGCACCCCACACTCCGACCACCCAGGCCATCAGGAGTCGCAATCCCAGATATCCGATGAGGTAGAGAGCACTCATCCAGGCGCTCGGGGCAAGCAACGCGGCAGCGATGGCCCAGGGCAGCCCCTGAGTCACAATCAAGGCAAAGTAGGAAGCGGGCCGTACCAATCGGGTGGTGCGGGCCCAGCGAACCTGGTGCTCCCAAAACCCCCGAAAATTGCGCGCGGGGTACATCGTCCAGACCATTTCCCCGGAAAGCAAAACCTTTCCACCTGCCCGATGCACACGGTTACCGATCTCGTAGTCATCGGCAAGCGTGCTGGTCATGGCTTCATAACCACCGATTTTGCCCAGCCAGGTTTTCGTGGTCGCAACCGAGGCGCCCAGCGCGAAGGTCACACCCCCCATCCAATCCGCCACCGCCGCCCCCGCCAAAAAGTCGCTGGCCGCGCCCACGGCTTCGAGCTCGGCCCAAAGATCGGCTTCGGCAATGCCCCGATAAAAACAGCTCACCACCCCCACAGCCGGGTCTGCGAAAGGGGCAAGCATCTTTCTCAGATAGTTCGGTCCCACGCGTACGTCCCCATCGCTCTGCACCAGATATTCGTTTTGGGCTTCTCTCGCCAGCAGCGCCAGGTTGTTCACTTTACGGTTGGTGCCCAACTGTGCCGCTCCCGACAGGATGCGGATGTGCCGCTCGGGGAATTCTGCGATCACTCGCCGGATGACGGCGACAGCGGGATCGGACGGTTCGTTGACGCAGAAAAGAATCTCGTAGTTATCGTAATCTTGCCGGCAAAAGCTTCGGAAATTCTCGTAAGACCCAAAATCAATCCCGTGGACGGGCTTCAAAATACTCACCGGTGGCTGAAACTTGGGTTGATGCGGTTTTCTATCCTTACGGAAGAATTTGAGCGCAGCGAAAATGGCAACCACGTAATACGCGAAGGGCGCTAATGCGAGCAACAGCAGTGCTGCTCGACCTATGGAAACCGAAGAAAGCATCGGCACTCAGTTTGTCCTTCCGCCGCTACCGCCAGGATCATCCCGTAACCAGCACCAAGAGCACGCCCACACCAACCATGATCACTCCCATCCAACGCTTCGGGGAAACCTGTTCTTTCAGCAGATATTTTGCACCGAAAGTCCCGACAACGTAATTGAAGGCCGAGGCCGGGATGACGACGCTCAGCGGCGCCCAGGAGAGCAAAACCAGCAGCGAATAGAAAGAAGCGCCGAGTAGCGGCACCGCAAACCACACCCAGCCGTTCCTGACGGCTTTGCCGAGAAACCGCAGCAGCAGCCGCGGCCGGAAGCCCTCTGGTTCGCCCACCTGCTTCATGCCGTGGGTCATGGCGATTTCGCCGCCCGTGCTGCAGCCGATGAAGAAGATCAACATCAGGATCACCCGGATCATGACTCCACCGGCTTGGCCCCTGTCGTACTCGGGTGGGTCTGACCGACGAGCAAGACCCCGGTGACAATCAGTCCCACCCCTATCCAACGCTGCGCATTCACGGATTCGTGCAGTATGACCACCGCCAGCATCGTCTGCACCGCGTAGCCAAACGCGCCCGCGGGCATGACGTAGCTATAGTCCGCCCAGCTGACCGCCATCATGTAGCAGAGGGTGAATCCGATGAGGAAAAAAATGCCGAGCCAGATGGTCCCGTTGTGAATGGTAGAAAGCAGGGCGTGCCAGACTCCGGCGGGGGACATCTGGACCGCTCCAATTTGCAGCATTCCTCGCTTCAGCATGAGGTCGCCCATATTGGCGCACACTACCATCAGCAAGACCAGGAAGAGGGTCTTGATTCTAAGCCTGTGCTCTTGGTTCATTCCCGGTCGATTAGTCGTTACCGCTGGCGGAGGTTCCGCCAGAAACCGCAACCATTGTCTTCGGTGCGTCTCCGCCGTTCTGCACCCACTTCAGCCGTTCCGCCCGCAGCTTCAGGAAGTCGGTCGCCTCATGATACAGGCGCTTGCGTTCATGGCTGTCCCACAGAGCGTCCTTTACGATGCGCCAGACAACCTTCGGGCGGAAATAATACTGATCGTAAAACCGGTTCACACCCGCCATCATGTCCGCCTTGGACAGATGCGGGAACTCGATGTGCGGCAACTGGTGGCCGCTCTGATCGGCCAGAGCCTCGACGCGCAGGAAGCCTTCCTTGGACATCTGTTCGTGAAGCTCGGTGCCCGGCATGGCGTGGGCCAAAGACACCTGAATGGTTTCGCAATCCAGTTCCTTTGCGAAATCGATGGTCTTATTGATGGTTTCCTTGGTCTCGCCCGGCAAACCAATGATGAAATCGCCGTGAACTTTAATGCCTACCTTCTTGCAATTCTTCATGAACTCGCGCGCCATCTCGATGGTCGCGCCTTTCTTGATGTTCTTGAGAATCTGCGCATCGCCGGACTCGAATCCCACGATGAACAGGCGGGCTCCGCCATCCGCCATGGCCTTCAATTCTTCGTATTTGCTGTGGCAGCGGGCCGTGCACGACCACTGGAACTTGAGCGGCTTGAACTTCTTGCTTAACTCGATAGCGCGGTCCTTGCGGATGTTGAAGGTGTCGTCGTCGAAGAAAATCTCTTTCATCTGCGGAAAGTATTCGATGGCGTTCTTTACTTCCTGCACGACGTTGTCAACCGAACGGATACGCCAGGCGTGGCCTGAAATCGTCTGGGGCCACATGCAAAAAGTGCATAGGGCAGGACAACCGCGCGAAGTGTAGAAGGAGACGAACGGATTCAGCAGGAATGGAACGTTGTAACGCTCAATCTGCAGGTCCCGCTTGTAGATGTCGGTGGCAAACGGCAGTGCGTCCAGTTCTTCGGTATGCAGTTGGGGCCGCGGGGCGTTGTGGACGACCTTGCCGTCCTTCTTGAAGCTGGCACCCAAAATCTGATCGAGCGGTTTGCCATGCGCATATTCGGCCACGGCGTGATCGAATTCACCGCGCACCAGGAAGTCGATGTCGTCACTGGCATGGAGCGTCTCGTCGGGCTTGATGTGGCCATGGGGGCCCACAAAAGCGACTTTCAGGGACGGGTTTCCCTCTTTGATTTTCCGCAGCAGCTTGACGTCGCTGTCAAACCCCACCGTGGAGGTGAATAACACCAAGAACTCATAGTCCTTGGCGATCTGGACGGTCTGCTGCCAGTTGATTTTATGAGGAGAGGCATCGAGCAACCTGCTGCCGGGAATCAGCCCTGCCGGATAGGTCAACCAGACCGGATACCAGTACGATTCGATTTCACGCGTTGCCGGCCAACGCGAACTTGCACCACCGTCGAAGTTCTCAAAACTCGGCGGATTCAATAACAGAGTCTTCAATACATCTGGCATTCTTCACCCTCAGCCCGATCTACGATTCGCGGCGCGAAACTTCCCCGCAGGCGACCACACAACGAGCCCCAGGCCTGCGGCCGGTTTCGCTACCTCAGAAGTCTAGATAGTAGTTTACCGAACTTGGTTGCATCCTCGTATCCCTTTCTGTCAATGGCACCTAAGATGCATCCAACCGCTAAATCCTGCATTAAGTGGGGGTTGCCCGGAATCGACCGTACCCGCAACCGACCAGGTTCGGCCCTCTCTAGCAACCGAGGATTTCTCGGGCGGACTCGGACAGGATTTGCCAGATGCGATCGATCCAATCCCGGTGCTCGGGCTTCATGAGGACGGAGCGAAGGCAGAGCAGGGTATCCTGGTCTTGTTTCATGCCTCGCAGACTCTCCTCGAAGAACTCGACCGGCAGTTGGGCGACCGCCAGATGCAGGTTTCGTCGGGCTGCCGCGTCAAAGATTTTCCGGCTGAGCACTGCGGACTCGGTGATGCTCCCGGCGCGCGGCGCAAAGACCACGATGTCGAGTTCCGGGGTAAACGACGTCAGGAAGCGAGGGTCGGCGACAAGTCTCCGATGAAAATCGAGTGCTGCTTCCCGGCAGCTTTCGAGGCCCTTGGCAAACTCTCCGCCCCTTACCAGCGGGAGAAGCCTGTGGGTAGCCCAGAGTGCTGCTGCAGCAGCGCCGGGTCGCGAGCATTCCAGACTGATTTCGCCGAGATGCAGTTCGTTCGAACTGAAGTAGGTGTAGGGGGAATCATGCCGGTAGAACCGCCCCACGGCCGGATCCCGGAACAGCACGCAGCCGCAGCCGTACGGCTGCAAGCCATGCTTGTGCGGGTCGATCACAACCGAGTCTGCCTCGCGCACCAGGTCGAAAGCCCGGCGTGTTTCTTCGGCGAGATTTCCCGCCAGTCCAAAATAGCCCCCGTAGGCGGCATCACAATGTAAGCGGAATCCGTATTTCTCGCGCAGCTGTAGAATTTCCGCAAGCGGATCAACCGAGCCGGTTGCCGTCGTCCCGAGAGTAACGACCACGGTCCCGACATCTCCCCGAGTCAGACGTTTCTTGAGCGCACCGAGATCCATGCGGGCACGCGAATCACAGGGAACAGAGGCAAACTTCAAATGAAGTACACCGCTGATGCGACGGTGTGTGTAATGCGCCTGTTCGCTCGCGAGCGTGGTCTTCCCGGGGGCTAATTGGCCGGCCACCCACAATGCCTCCAGGTTTGCCAGGGTTCCGCCACCGGTCAAATGGCCCAGGTGCTGGTCCCAGCCAAACATGCTCGCCAATTCACTGACTGCTTCCTTCTCCATCAGCGAAGAGGCCCGCCCGCCATCGAGTGCGTGGTTGTTCGGATTAATCCACAGCGCGAGTGCATAGGCAAGCCTGGCCACGGGATGCGGCGGCTTGAGCATCTGACCGGCATAGAACGGATGAAAATAAGGGTAATTGTCCTGTAACCGCCGGGCAGTGGCCTCGAGCACTTCGGCAATGCGATCCTCACCAGGAGGAGGGCCGGAATCGTCCGGCAACGATGCAAATCCTGCTTCCAGTCTTTCGACAGCCCGCTGCAGGATATCCAGATTGCTTTTTTCGAGCATGCGCGCTATTCCCGCACTTTATCGAGTTGCCCCGCAGTTCTCAGCAATTCGAGCTGAGCCTGCTGTCGCTGGAAGTTTGCGTCCAGATAGCCCATCCATTTCTCGCTCTCATCCAGCCTGGCCTTTTCTACATCGCGCAAATTCGTCTTTCCTTCGGCGAATTGGGCCTGCAGCACCGCCAGGTTCTGCTGAGATAGCTGCAGTTCCAGGCGCGCCACTTCCTTGGCCGCTTCCGTTTCCTGTACTTTGCGCGAACGCTGACGCACATCGGCGCTGACCTGGTTGCGTTTACTCACCAGATTGAGTTTGGCCGCATCCAAACCTGCTTGCGCCATGACGACGCTGGCGCGTGTTTTTGCGCTAAAGATCGGGACGTTGACATTAATCCCTATGTTCAGATTGTTGTAGTTGAAGTTGTTGTAGAGGTTTGCATAGTTTCGGAAACTGTACTTTTCCAGCACACTGTAGATTCCGACCAACTCGAGCGTCGGCCAGTAACCCTTCTTTTCTCCTGCCAGCCGGAACTCCTTGGCCTTCACGTCCGATTCAGCAAAGGCCAGGCTTACATTTCCCTCCGTCGCGAGCGCCACCAGGTTGGCGCCCGCCTGTTCGGCGGAGCCGGGCAGCTCTTCCGGGGTCACTTCGATGGGTTGCTCGGGTGGCAATCCCGTCTGGCCACGAAGAAATACCTCCAGCTCATCCTGGCGTCCTTCGAGCTGGAGAATTCGCTGTACCACCTGCGCTTTCGTCAGCTGTGCCCGAGTCACTTCGGTCGGCAATTCATATCCCTCGCCCTGCCGCTGCTCGGTAACTTCGACGATCTTTTCCGCACTACCCTTCTCCTTGCGGAGGAGTTCGAGGGAGTGTCTGACTTTGACCAGCTCCAGGTAGGCCGTGGCCACGCGATCCATCACCAGGTTCCGCGTGTCTTCGAGCAACAGCTGTTGCGCTCTGGCCTGTTCCTGCTGTTCTCTCGCCAGGCCCCGCAAGGGTCCGTTGAACACTTCCTCCGTATACGTGATATTGAAGAGCGAAGGGGGTCGGCCGCCCGGAGTTTCCGGAAGCCCATAGGTGTAACCCGCTCCCGACCCGGCGTAGAGGTTCGGCAGAAACTCGGACTTGGTCAAGTTCGCTGCACTATCCGCCACCCGGGCCTGAATCTTCGCGAGCTGAATGTCCTTACTGTTCAGAAGGGCTAGATCGACGCTCCGCTTCAGGGTCAGCACGACCGGGATGGAGCTCGGAGCAGTGTCGGCGGTCGACTGCGCCCGCAAGGCCGAACCAGCGCCTGCAAGACACAGAATTCCTGATAGCATCGAACGTTTCCATGCCATGAGATTGCCTCCTGCCGGCCGCACTCCTGTCTGCTGAGTCCCCAGGGTCCTATTCATAGCGAAGCGCTTCAACCGGATCGAGTTTGGCCGCCTGATTGGCCGGCAACCACCCAAAAAACAGTCCGGTCACGCTCGAGACCAGAAACGCCGCAACCACGCTGGCCCCGGAAATGGGTACCCGGAGGTTGCCTGGCAACAGCTGCTGAACCGCAACGGGAATCGCCAAACCCAGTAAAATCCCCAAAACGGCGCCCCCCCCGCTGATCAGGAAGGCTTCCATCAGGAATTGGGCCATGATCTCATTTCTCGGCGCGCCAACGGCCTTGCGAACGCCAATCTCCCGAGTGCGTTCCCTGACGGTAACCAGCATGATGTTCATGATGCCAATTCCGCTGATCAACATGGCGATAAAAGCAATGAGGACCAGCACGACTGTCAGTGCAAACGATATCGTCTTGGCCGCTCCCAGGATGGCCGTCAACGTCTGGACGTGGTAGTCCGCCTCCGCCGGATGGCGGCTCTTCAGCACCTGGTACATCTGCCTTTCCAGGCTCTTGACCTGCTCTGGGCCGGACGCCTGGGCATAGAGCGAGCTGAGAACATCCTGTCCCTTGTAATACCGGATGAGCTGCAGAGGAATGAGGACCGAATCTTCCTGCATTTCAGACAAGCCGTAGGTGGCTACCCTTTCCCGAAACACTCCGATGACGGTGAAAGAAAGCTCTCCCATGCGCAAAGAACGGCCAATTGGGTTATCGACTCCAAAAACTTTCACCGCCAGCTCCTGGGTGACCAGGCAGACTTTGCTGCGGGTAACCATGTCCTCGGCATCGAAATAGCGCCCGCGCAGCACCACCAGTCTGCGAATCTGCTGGTAGCCTTGGGTCACGCCGATCAGAGCTACCGCTTTGGTCCGTCCATCCACAACGATGGTCATGGGCATGTCGGAGATTCCGGCTACATTGACCACGCCGGGAACAGTCGCTCTCACAGCTTCCATATCGTCGAGTGTCAATTGATGACTCAGAGGTTGCGCCTTGTCCGGCGTTTGCACCATTTCCGCCCAGACCAGATTGGAGCCAACCGCTTCAATCTGGGAGATCACATATTTCCTGCTGGTGAGCGCGACAGTCACCACCAGGACAATGGACGCGCTTCCGATAATCACGCCGATCGAAGTAAGCACCGCGCGCAGCTTGTTCGCCCGGAGCGCATCGACCGCCACCGTTAATGTCTCTTTGAGTTGCATTCGTCCAGTTCGATTCTGCTCGGTGCTACTGCCCGGCGATCTGCTTCAAGCCGTCCTGGGCTTTCTTGTTCTTGGAGTTTAACTTGAGTGCATCCTGGTATTCGCTCTTTGCGCAGCCGAAATTCTTTACCGCGGCACAAGCTCGCCCCAGCCAATAATGAGTGTCCGAGGGGGTCGGATAGGTGGTGCGCATGGGGCCCGCTCCGAGATAATCTCGAAGCAGCTTTTCCGCCTCACCATATTTTTCACCGTTCAAAATCCATCCAACCGCACGGTAATACTTCCCTCGCGGATCGTTCGGAGCCAGTGATTCGCCCGCCGCAGCGACATCCAGTAACTTTTGCCCCTGCCCGCGCTGAAGAAAATAGTCTCCGATGTCGTAGATCCGGTCCGGCGTCTTGGCCTTGCTCTCGAGTGCCTTGCCATATTCCGCGTCCGCTCCAGCAAAATCCTTCTTGACGGCCTTGCAGACCCCGGCGCCAAAGTGGCCTTCCGCGGGATCTAAGCTCATCACTTTCTGAATCAACGGTTGAGCCTTATCTTCTCCCCCTCCGACGATGGAAGGCGCCGTGCAATCGTACTCAATCAGATCCTGCACGGCATCGTAGTTGCGCTCATCCAGTTGGACGGCGGTCTCAAACTCTTTCTGTGTTTTGCGCGCCCAAGAGTAGGCACTGAGCATGGACGCGTGGTCGGCCTTCGCGCCGTAGGTCTCGCCGAGCCACTGGTGGTAGGCCGAATTTCGGGGTTGGATCGCTACGGCCTTCTCAGCGCTCGTGACCGCACTGTCGATTTGATCCGATTCCAGATAGCACTTCGTCAACAAGAGCTGAATTTCTCCGTTGCCCGGATCCTTCGCGGCCGCGGCCTTCAGGGTTTCTATGGCCGCATGGTAGTCGCCCTTTTCATAAGCGCTCTTGGCCGCATCGAGGGACGAGATCTGGCCCGCCTGCGCGTGTCCCGCGCACACCGACAGCGCCAAGGCGAGGACAAGCTTACAGCCCTGCATCCTTTTCGCCTCGAACGTTGGAGTTGTCCATGTTCACTACCTTGACGACCATACCGTCCTTCAGGTCCACGTCTCCCGGCAGAGCAACCACTTCACTGCCTTCAAGCCCGCTGAGCACCTCGAAGCTGGTCGCGTCCGCGATACCCACCCGAATCTCCCGTTTTTCGAGCGTGGAGTTCCCAACGCCCTCCTTCACAACAAATACGTAGCGCTTTCCGTTCTCCGTTTCGACCGCGCCGCGCGGCACGGTGACGACTTTTACCCGCTCTTTCGAGTTGATCTTGACGTTGACGTTGGTGTTGGGCAGCAGCTCCAGTTTTTCGTTGTCCACCGAACAGAGCAACTCCCCTACGCTCCGGGACCCCCGGGCCACCACCTGTTTGGGGATTACTTCCGTTTTCCCCTGCCAGGAGCCATTCGGAAGGGCGTCCCAGGTGATTCTCACCGGGAGGTTCGGCTCGAGTGCCCCCATTTCGGGCTCGTCGATGAATGCCCGCACGCGAACCTTGTGCAGGTCGGCCATCTCGGCCAGCAGGTCTCCGACCTTCACATAGTCTCCGGGCTTCACCGGCAGAGCGTACAGTGTGCTGTCTACCGGCGCCGTGATCCTCCCCTGGCGCACCTTATCTTCGAGCGCCGCGACGTCGCTTTGCGCTTGCTGCACGGCCAAGGCTGCTCGCGATCCGTCGAGTCCCACCTGTCGCAGGAATTCCTGTTTGGAGGCTGCCAGCTTTTCGGTGTCTGCCTGCGCTTTCGCCAGCGCCAGATCGTTGGCAGCCAGTTCATCTTTTGTCGCCGCGCCCTCGGCGAGCAGCCTGGTCAAGGACTCATGTTCGCGCTTGAGTCGATCTCTTTCGGCCTGTGCCTTTGCCAAATCCCCGGTCACCCGTGCGGCTTCATCGGCGCGGCCTCCGGTCTGTGCCGACCGCAGATCATCCTCGGCGCGCAATAACTTGCCTTTCGCAGCGGCAAGCTGCGCGGCGGCATCCTTCACATCGAGGACCAGCAATAACTGGCCCTTCTTGACGCTTTGCCCTTCCGTAGCATTGACCTTCTCGACAAACGTATCCAGTTGGGCTCTGACGGTGTAGGGAGCAATCGGCTCGACTTTTCCGTTGCTGCTGATCGACGACACAATATTCTGCCGCACCGGCCTGGTCGCAGAGATCTTCGCCACCGGCTGTCGCCCGCTGACGCGAACCAAAACGAAGGCCACCAGTGCCGCCAGTGCGAGCAGCAACAGCGTCCTGTTTCTTAACTTCCTATCCATAGATAAGTTTTATCTTTCCCTGGTCGAACATAAACATGCCGGAGCTTTACCCGAGCTTGCTGCAGTGCCGGGGACACCATCTTTCTCGATGGAACTTGCGGGCCGATTTCCTGTAGCGGTCGCCTGCTAACCTAAAGTCTATCAGGAGGTTACCCTATTTCTCTACACGCTTCCGTGGCGCGCTTGTCGAATCGCACGGAGGGCGCTCCTTCTAGGGATGCGGCTCCTGCCTGCGGCTCTGACGTGCTAAGATGTGCCCATGAGCAATGCCCCGCAAACGCCCACGCGAAGCCAACCAGAACCCGCGGCACTCGCTAGCAAGCACTCCGAGGTCTTCATCCACCGCGTTTGCATCCAGTGCAACAACGTCTTTCGCGTGTCCGCCGATAAGTTCGATGCCAAACAGTGCCCAAACTGTCACAAAGGCTAGGCTCGCCGCGACTGGCTCGTTCCTCCTCACTAGCGCTCCCCGGTGCACTCTCGGAATTTGATATTTTTTGCCGTTCGTTTGCGTATACCCTTTAGCAGTCGGTATGCCCACTCCCTGGCCAAGTCGCGAGAGGCTCGCACCATGATCGAATCACGTGGTCTTACCAAGGTCTTTCAGGACAAAAAGCGCGGAGCCATTCGTGCGGTCGACAACGTCAGCTTTACCTGCAAACCAGGGCAAATCTACGGCCTACTCGGTGCCAACGGCGCGGGCAAGACCACCACACTTCGGATGCTGGCCACCATCCTCGAACCCACCGACGGCACGGCCATTGTCTGCGGCCACGATGTCGTCGACCATCCCGAGAAGGTTCGGGCCAACGTTGGATTCCTTTCCACCGCGACCGCACTTTACCCCCGCCTTACATCCCAGGAGATGGTGGAATATTTCGGACGCCTGAACGGTCTCGACGAATCCACGCTCGAGAGGCGTGTAGGGGAAATCTTCACCCGCCTGGACATGAATTCCTTCCGGGACCGCCGCTGCGACAAGTTGTCTACCGGGATGAAACAGAAAACTTCCATTGCCCGCACCCTGGTTCACGACCCGCAGGTGATGATCTTCGACGAGCCCACGCTCGGCCTGGACATCATGACCGCCCGCACCATCATCGATTTCATCCGCGAATGCCGCGAGCGCGGCAAGACCGTTATCTTCTCGACGCACATCATGAGCGAAGTCCAGAAGCTCTGTGACACGATCGGCATCATCCAGTCGGGAAAACTTCTGGCCGAAGGCTCCCTCGCCGAGCTCCGCGACCGGTATCACGACCAGGACCTGGAAGAGATTTTCGTCAAGATCGTTGCACCCCTGTATGCCGCGCAGGAGACCCGCTGACATGAGTAGCCGCAATATTGGCATTGTGTACCGCAAAGAACTCCGCGAAGCGCTTCGCGATCGCCGCACCTTGATTTCCACCGTTCTGGTCCCGTTGCTGGCGTTTCCGGTTCTGAGTATAGGAATTGGGGTCCTGGCCGCGGTGTTGATCAGTAAGGCCAAGCAGGAAGTTCCCCGGGTCATGCTCCTCGGCGGGGCGGACTCTCCGGGGATCGTATCCGGCCTCAAGAAATTGGACAAAGTCGAGGTTGTTCCCGCCGAACCGAACTGGAAAGATCAGGTGATCAACAAGGACGTTCGTGCCGCGGTCGAGATTCCGCCCGGCTTTGAGGCCGATCTTGCGCAACAGAAATCGGAAACGGTGAAGATTTACATGTACGAAGGCGAAATGAAGTCGTCCTTTGCCGCTGACCGTGTTGAAAAATATCTGAAGGAGTACAGCGACAACGTGGTCGAGCAACGGCTGGCCGCCAAGGACCTGCCCGCCTCGGTCCTGAAACCGTTCGAGATCAGGCAGGACAATGTCGCCCCTCCCGAAAAAGTGAGCGGCGCGACAATGGGCGGCTTGGTTGGCTATATGGTCATTTTGCTCTGCCTCACGGGGGCGATGTACCCGGCGATCGACCTGACGGCGGGAGAAAAGGAACGCGGCACCATGGAGACCATTCTCTCCAGCCCTATTTCCCGCATGCACCTGGTACTCGGCAAGTTTTTTTTGGTTCTCACAGCTGCGCTCGGTACCGCGGCGCTGTCGGTTCTCTCCATGGGAATTTCCTTCTCCGCGCTTGGTCACTTCGCGGCGAATTCCGGAAAAGGCAACGCCGAATCGGGGCAGCTGATCCTCCATCTGGGTCCGCGGGTTGTCTGTTCGGTGTTCCTCATGGCCCTGCCCCTTGCGGTGATGTTCTCAGCGGCGCTGATGACCATTTCCCTTTTTGCCAAGAGCTACAAGGAAGCGCAGAGTTACCTTCAGCCGCTCATGTTCGTCGTGATCATTCCGGCAGTCGCCTCCGTACTGCCCGGAATCGAGCTCACCCCTAAACTCGCGCTGATCCCCATTCTGAACGCCAGCCTGCTCTGCAAGGAACTAGTCGCCGGCACCTATCATTGGAACTACATCGCCATCATTTTCCTGTCGACGTGCGTCTACGCGGCCGCCGCCCTATTCCTCGCGGTCAAGATGTTCCAGCGCGAGGACGTCCTGTTTCGCTCCTGAAAAGCCCGTCTGCGGCCAATACTGAGGTTGTGCTCGACGGAACCACTCGGGTCCTTGCTTCGTAGAATAAGGGTAGACAACCATGCGCCGGCGAATGGTCCGCATCTTCCTGATCCTGCTTCTGGTTCCACCCCTCGTTGCGATGGTGCTTGGCTGGCTGGTGGCTCCTTCCTTCCTCGATCCCGTTCGGCGGGCGCTCACGCCCGACCTGGTCCAACAAGCAGACGACTCTTTCACTCCCATCGGTGTATATCGGGAATCACTCGACGTTCGCGCTCCGGACGGCATGCTGCTTCGCGGATGGAAAGTGCGCGCCCGGGCGCCCAATGGTTGTTGGGT
Source organism: Candidatus Acidiferrales bacterium (assembly GCA_963842585.1). Taxonomy (GTDB): domain Bacteria; phylum Acidobacteriota; class Terriglobia; order Acidiferrales; family UBA7541; genus Acidiferrum. The sequence goes on along the minus strand of CAWJHG010000001.1, from coordinate 138,156 downwards.
GCTGCTGTTCCACGGAGTAGCCGACAACCGCATGGGGGTCTTGGAGCAGGCCCTCGTCCTGCTGCGTGCCGGATACGGAGTCACTCTGATGGATGCGCGGGCCCATGGCCAGAGTGAAGGACCGACGGCTACCTACGGATGGCTCGAACGCAACGACACGCGCGTCATCGTTGATGCCTTGGTCGCTTCCGAGCATCCCGTTCACATTTTTGCGCTGGGAGAGTCCATGGGTGCCGGGATTGCGTTGCAGTCGGCCGGCATCGATCCACGTATTGAAGCGGTGGTTGCCGAAGCATCCTTCGCGAGTTTGCGTGAAGCTTCCTACGACTACGCCGGGCTGCAAAGGTATCCCTGGCTCGGCAAGACCTTATTTGCTCCAGGGGCTTGGGTCCTGCTTGCGCGCGGGCAGTCCCTCGCTGGATTCCCGGCAGCTGAAGTTTCGCCGGTCGGCGCCGTCGGGCTACGCGCTTTTCCCGTTTTACTCATCTGCGACAGCCGAGACACTACGCTTCCCTGCCGCCATTCGGAAATGATTTATGCCGCGGCCCGGGGGCCGAAAGCGCTATGGGTGGTCCCGGGCGCATTCCACACCGCCGCGTTCGGGTATCAGCCTGAAGAATTCAAGCGCCGGGTTCTTCATTTCTTTGCTGCTGCTTCGACCGTGCCCTGAAGGGTGGATGCGTCTGCCGCGGCGATCCTCGACAGCCGTTGCCATTTCAGGCGGCGGATTGCAGTCTGAGCACTGCCGACCGTTCGCACCATCACCCGAGAGCGCGGCTCACAACGCAGAATCTCCTCCGCTGCTGCTTCGTAATCTGCGATGGGCTTTATCGATTGCCAGTCTCTCCGGCCATGTCCAGCAAGAGCAGACCTTCGCTTTGCGATCCCGCCAGGATGGATCCTGTTGCGGTTCTCGCAAGGCCGGTGAAGTGACTGCGCTCGGCGTCCTGATCCATACGGCGCCAAGTCGAGCCCGAATCAAACGAGACGTACATCCCTCCATCCCGTTCGGTCACCACCCGGCTCTTTGAATCCCGCAGCCATCCTTCTACCCCGCCTGCTGGCAATCCGCTCTCGACCCTTATCCAGCGGGCGGCCAGACTGCCTGAGCAATACAGTCCGCTACCCGTTCCCAAAAGCAGGGTTCTACTGGCGTCATCCCCGGTCACATCAAGCCAGAGGACCTGCGCACCCGCAACGGGGAGGTCCATCCATGCCGCGGTTTGCCCCTGATCGGAGGAAACACCCACCTTGCCGTCCGCAACGACCGCCAGCATAGGCCCGGTGGGCGCGACCCACACGGCGCGAATATCGACTGCGTGGCGGAAGGCCTTGAGCCCGATGCATGCCGCCGATTCCGTGCAACGCAGCAGACCCTCCGCCGTCGACAGGAACGCGAAATCTCTCGAAAAACCAAGTGTCTCGCCCGGGACAAGTGGGTGCACGGTTGCCTTTTTTGCCGTTTGAGAAGGTGTCCTCCTCGCCATCGTCGGTGTTGCAGCGGGGAGCGCAACTCGCCATTCCGTCCAGGCTTGTTTGCGGTCCTCCCAAAGCCACATCTGCCCATTCAAGGAACGGAGCATCCATCCCCAGGGGCTGGCATAAACCTTCTGAGCCATCTCCGGGTCCAGTTTGACTGCCTTTCCTTGCCTTAGGCCGGCTCGGGAAACAGGCGCCCAGGTCCTTCCGTCGTCGCGGCTTTCCTGGAACTCGATTCCGTTCCTCTCCAGGATCATCAAAAGGTGGCCAGCTTGATGAGGATCGGCAACCAACTGTTTTACGACCACGTGAGTAAACCCGCGATTTGCTTCTGAGAAACTTGCACCGGCGTCGTCGCTGACCTGAACCCCTTGGCCTTCGGTTCCAACCACCAGGCGTCCGCGTTCCCCGTCTTTACCTTCGAGAATGACGATGGCATTCACCACCCATTCTTTCGGCGTCGTGCGCGTCCAATTCTCTCCCCCGTCCCGGGTCACCCACAGCCCTTCCGTCGTCCCCGCATAGAGCGTCTTGGCGTTCCACGCGTCTTGGACGATGACCTGTGTTCGGCGCGCCGCGTAGGGAATCCCCTGCAACTTGGTCCACTCCCGGCCCTGATCCTCGCTACGGTAGATCCCCGAACAGGCGCTCATGAAAACGCGCTGTGGATTCGACTCATCCAGCCGGAGGCTCATGATGTCGGAATCGTCGATGATCCCCGCAGGGATCGAATTCCAGGTCTTCCCCCCGTCTCGGGTCAGCCAGGGGAGATGGTAGGTTCCTGCATAAATGACCTGCGGGTCCCGAGGGTCGATTGCGATCGAATCCACATTCCGAAGCTCCGGGTCGCCGGCGGGGGATATCTGCTCCCAATTCTTCCCTTGATCGAGCGAACGGAACACCCCGCTGCGAGTCCCGGCGATGAGCTCATCCGGCAGGGAAGGCACGATCTCGAGGGCCCGCACGACCTCGCCTTTTAGACCGACCAGAGCCCAGGTGCGTGCTCCGTCTTGGCTCTGGAACACCCCCCCTCCCGCGCCTGCCTCTTGATACCAGGCTGCAGCATAGAGGCGATTCGACTCACGCGGGTCAATGGCCAACCGCGTCACGACAGCGTCCAAGCGGTCGCCCACCCTGCCGCGAAGTTCCCAACTTTGCGCTCCGTCGGTGCTAAGGAACACATGGCCATCGGCGGTCCCCAGATAGGCGCTCCCGCTGGAACTCGATCCGAGTGAAATCACCATGCCGCCTTGTGGCCCCAAGCGCTGCCACCGCTCGGCCCGCGCCACGCCCGCCAGGCTCATGAGCAACATCAGTCCCGCCGTAATTCTCGATCGCAAACCTAGCTCCTTCGCTCCCGAACCAGCCGATTCAAACCGGACAAAGTAAAACGGGCTCCCCGAAGCTAGCCTCGGAGAGCCCGTTCTTCAGTTTACGTTTGCACGCTCGTCGCGAGTGGTTTCACACTCGTCGAGGACATGAGGTTTTAGTAGGTTGCGCCTTCAGGCACGAAGACGAAGTCAACGCGACGGTTGTCCTTCTCCGAGCCCTTTTCTGTGGACGCCGTGCCAACGCGAGTGGAGATACGCGAAGCATCGATGCCCTTTTCGCCCAGGTACTTCTTGGCGCCATCGGCCCGCTGTTGTGCGAGCTTGTCGGCCTTCGGTTCCTTCTTGTCCGCATAGCCGATGATGACAACCTTGGCGTTCGGTTCATTCTTCAGGCGCAGGGCCACGTCGTCTCCAACGCGCTTGCAAGCGTTGTCGAAGCGTGCTGCCCCAACCTTGGTGTAACCGCAATCGCCGACCTTGGAGGCTTGTGGGGGTGGTGCCGGCTGTTGCACGTCAACTCTTGCCGTGCAGCTTGCCCGACCGCCTTGACCGTCATCGGCCGTACCCGTCACGGTGTAACTACCCGCCGCGAGTCCAGTCGAATCGAATTGCGCTCTTGCGCCGTTGCCAGTAACCTGGCCGCCCGTTGTCGTATAGCTATAGGTGATTGGATCGCCGTCCGGATCGCTGGCGGTCGAAACGATCGCCACGCGTTCACCGGCGAGGATTGGATTGCGTTCCGGCGCGCAAGTGATCACTGGAGGCCGATTCGGACGCTTGTTGACAGCCACATCGGCTGCGCACGTCGCCGTGCCGCCGTGTCCGTTGTCTACTTTCACGTTGACCGTATAGGAGCCAAGCGCCAAGCCGGACGGGTTCCAGCGGGCATCCGGACCGGTTCCATCGACTGTTCCGCCGGTTGCCGAATAGGTGAAGGTGAGTCCGACCTTATCCACGTCGGTTGCGTCCACGTGGATCGCCACCGGCGCCGTCGTGCCCTGGTAGACCGAAGTCGGGTTTGCAGAGCAGGCTGCTGTCGGCGGATGAATGGGCTTTGGCGGTTCCGGAGGATAGCCCCAGCGCAGGACTGCACCGGTGCCGATGCGGAAGTTGTTCTCACGACCATTGGGATTCACGAGCGAACCCGTGAAATTGGTCATGACATAGTCCGCCTCAAAGAAGCGCCATGCAAGGTTCTTGAACAACACGATGTCCACACCGCCACCAGCGGCCAGCGCGAAGGCGGTCTGCGATGCAGTGCCCGTCACTTGCGTACCGGCATGCGCCGCACCCGCCATGAATTCGACGAAGGGGACGAAGCGGTCAAAGCGGCGGATGTTAATCCGCGGACCGAACAGATAACTCTGCCAGCTTCCCGTGATGCTCTCGAGCAGATAGTTCGTGCCCACCGGCGCCGCATAAATCTGCCGGCTGAAGTGGTATCCACCAAGTTCCGCCGTCAGTCCCAACCACTTGTTCGCGTTGTACGTAAAAGAACCGGTCGCGCCATAGTTGTTCCAGTTCGCCGGAGTGCAGGGGCAGAAATTTACATATTGAAACAGCCCTGCAACTTCAAACCTCGGGGTGAGTAGCCCCCAGGCATGGCGGTTCCAGGGGTTATTGTCCCAGTCCGAATAAATGTCCGGATTGGGTGCTGCAGCTGCCGGCATCGCGAAGAGCGTTTGCGATGCGGGAGCGATACTGAAATCGCTCGTTGTAGCGTTGGCAGTTGCCGCGTTTTCTGTCGTTCCATTGGTACTACTCGCTGTGCTTGCGTCCTTCTGCTGCGCACAGATCGGCAGGGCTAACAACGCTCCCATTGCCACAGTTGCACACCATTTGCGCATAGTTTCCTCCCTAAAAGTTCCTGAGAATCCCGTAATACCCAAGTGTCTTGCCTCTGGACCACCTGAAGTGCTGAACGGAGGCCGCAGGACAACCCTCAGCGCTCTGCTTGTTCTGCGTGACTTGGGCGGTTCCGCATCTAGCCTTACTCGCTCAGCGCGAGACGGATAGAACAAGTCGCTGCGGTGAAAGCATAGTCCACAAGTTCATCATTCTGCAAGTGTTTCCTCACGGCCCCCCACCCCGGCCGGGCTCCCACCCCGGAACCCCTTGTTTTCTTGGCATTTTGCGGTACTTCCCGCCGTCATTACGTTACACTCCATTTTTCATGAACTCGACTACAGCCATCGATCTGCACTGGTGCGGCCACTCTCAGTCGATTGCCGCTGCATTACTGCGCTTCGATAAATACACGGCGATCGTCGATCCCGGGCCTGGTTCCACACTGTCGACGCTGCGCGAACAACTTGCTCAGAACGCTTTGTCCGTTTCCGATCTCAACGCCATCTTCCTGACGCATATTCATCTGGATCACGCTGGCGCAACCGGTGCACTGGTCAAAGAAAATCCACGCCTGCGCGTTTACGTGCATTCACGCGGCCTGAATCACATGATGGATCCGACAAAGCTCCTAGCCAGCGCCTCACGCTTGTACGGCGAAGAGATGGAGCGCTTGTTCGGCGAATTTCTTCCGGTCCCGGCGTCCAATCTCGAAGCACTCGAGGGAGGCGAAGTGATTTCGCTCGGGTCGCATCAGCTCGACGTTCTCTATACTCCGGGCCACGCCTCCCACCACGTCACCTACTTCGATCCGGCCGATCGAACCGCTTTTGTAGGGGACACGGCAGGCATTTCCATCCTTGGACACCCTTTCATCCTGCCAGCCACACCGCCGCCGGACATTTCGCTCGAGCTCTGGGATGCTTCGCTCAGCGCAATCGCGAATCTGCATCCACAAAGGCTGTTCCTTACCCACTTCTCATTTTCTGACGATCCACCGCTCCACCTCGCGAACTACCGGGAGCGCCTGTTTCGCTGGCGCGACCTGTCTGCCGCCATCTTGGCCCGAAACTTGGAGGAGCCTGCCTCGATGCATCGCTTTGCCCAGGAAATTGCGGCGGAAGCGGCGCAATTCCTCACTCCGGAAGAGATCTCCCAGTATGTGTTCAACGGCGCGCTGCACCTCTCCTGGCTAGGGCTCGCGAGATACCACCGCAAACGCACCGAAGCAGTCGAAAGGTCTCACTCGCGCTGAGGGAACTTCTGGGATAGCAGGTGCTGCTTCTGCCGACTCGGCGATGGAGGATTCAGACCGCAGATTTGTGCAGGGCAAATTCGCGGTGCAAGGCCCGCAGCGCCTTCAGAACGGCCTGCTCTTCAATCACGAAAGAAATATTGGATTCGGAAGAGCCTTGTGCGATCGCGATCAGGTTTACGCCTTCTTTGCCCATGGCGTTAAAGGTCTTGCCGGCAATCCCCGGCGTGCCGCGCATGTTTTGCCCTATCACGGCAACAATCGCGATGTGCGGATCCACCCGGATGTGATCCACTTTGTGATGATCGAGGTCTTGGGCAAACTCCCGGCGCAGAGCCTCCACGGTCTTCTGCGCATCTGCCGAGGAGAGGCCAAAACAGATTTCATTTTGGGAAGAGGACTGCGAAATCAGCAGGACATTGGCCCGCTCTTCCGCCGTTGTGGAGAATGTTCTCCCCACCACATCCGGCAGCCCCACGATCCCTGGGCCGCCGACGCTGATGAGGGTTACGTCCCGAATTGCAGTCAACGCTTTCACTCCACCACCACTGATTTCTCCCTGGGGGGTTATCTTGGTTCCCGTTTTTTCCGGTGCAAAACTGTTGCGGATCCACACCGGTATCCCCGCCTGCACTACGGGCCGCAACGTTTTCGGGTGCAGCACCTTTGCCCCGAAATACGCCAATTCCGCTGCTTCGCGATAGGAAATCTCCGGAATGGTTTGCGCTTCGCTGACCAGACGCGGGTCAGCCGTAAGCACGCCCTCCACATCCGTCCAGATGATCACCTCGTCGGCGTCGAGCGCCCCGCCCAGTATGGTTGCGGAGTAATCGGAACCCCCTCGCCCGAGCGTGGTGAGTTCGCCTTGTGCGCTGGCGCCGAGAAAGCCGGTCACGACCGGCAGAACTCCGCGCTCCAGAAACGGCAAAAGCCGTCCGCGTGATTTCACCCGGGTGCGCTCCATCAGCGGCTCCGCGCCGCCGTGGAACTCATCAGTCACAATCAATTCCGTGGCTTCGATCGCTTCACTCTGCAGTCCCAGTTGCCTCACTGCGGCAGCCAATAAAGGCGCGGATAAGCGCTCTCCCAAGCTCGAGATGGCGTCCATGGTGCGGGGCGATAGCTCGCGGAGCAGCGCCGTGCCTTCGCAAAAGCGGAGCCCTTCGGCCAGTACCGCCTCCAGTTTGCCGCGAACGAGAGCGCGTTCTTCTTCCCGCTTGACCAGGCTGTCGAGTGCGGTTTCATGCTGTACGCGCAACGACTCCAGGATCGACGCCGCACCTTTCGAGTCCCCTGTTTGTGCGACCTTCGCCGCTTCGATCAAGCGATTGGTCACCCCGCTCATGGCCGAAACCACGGCGACGCAACGTCCTTCCCCGGCGCCTTTGCCAATGATCTGGGCGGCCCGCGCAATGCACTCTGCATTGCCGACCGAAGTCCCGCCAAACTTCATCACCCGCAGCCTAGTGCTCATCGCTCTCCATCTGCCCGCTGGCATTTGCCCGCACGATTTCCTTTGCAGCTCTCTGTTCTATTCTATTGCCTGCCCCCACCGGTGCCGGGGATTCCCTTCATCGAAGTTTCATATCTGACAAATCTGTTTTTCTGGCAGGGCGGTTGAACCAGTCGTTGAACTTGATTCGGCAAGAAATCGGCACATGCCTGCTCGGAGCTTGCAACGGAGTGGAAATTCCGGAGATCGGGTTGTTTCCACAGTCTGCGGCGGCGCGTGGTGGTCCGCACCGGCGCGGTCTTCGCCGCTCTTGCGGCTCCTGCACCTGCATCGGCGGAAAATCAGGATTGGAAAGAACAGCTCAAGACGCTCGAGATGCACTCGTACGGGCGGTTAAAAACACGGCGGATACTCTCTGCGTCTCTAGGGGTTATTCGCGGCTTCCGCGCCCGTTTCCGTGGGGGCAGGCGGTCCGGGCGCGCTCTGGCCGACAGATCTTGTCTTCGTTTGCCGCTGGTCTGACGGTCCTCCGAGCAGCTTTCGCCGTGGTTGCGCTCGCCGTAAGCTCTTCGCTGAGGGTGATTGAAACACTCTTGGCAGTCCAAAGACTGGCCAAGGAGGCGAACATTCGCGTCCGACACAGCGATTCCATTGCACGCGGAAAATAACCGGTTCCTACCGGCAGCGTAAACCCCGGCTTCCGGTCAGTAGCGGTGCCGGGCGCCGTTCACGACGCTGGCCAAGCTCTCAAAATCCAGGCCGGCAACTTTCGAAACGTACTGGCAGATAGTGCAAGTCTGTTCGTGCTGTTCGAGCGCGGCGCAGGCATGGGCATAGGTCGTTTGAAGTTGCTTCAGTTCCTCGCTGGCTCTCGGCCCGGCCAGACCAGTCCGTTCGGCGTGTGTGCGACGCTGCTGCCAGCGGACTAAAGCTCTTTGACAATCTTCGAGCAAGGTTCGGTACTCCCGGCAGACACCGAGCTGGGGTGCGGCCGCAGTTGTCATAGAGTCCCCCTTGGCGATTGCTAAGAGCATGCTCCGCGCCACTTCGTTAAGTGCTGGGTTTCCTTCGAACCCTGCCAGTTGAGAACATTTCCGGTGGACTACGTAGTACGCAAGAATTCTCTAGCGCGGAGAGTTATTTGGTAATTCTTACCAGCCTTTCGCGGATGATGACGCGAGGGAGTTCAGCAAGCCGCAACGTTCGGGGAATCGTTCCGCTGCACGGGCGCTCATTCCTAGGCAAGAAGCGAGCGCTCGGAGAGGTTTTCCTGTCCGGCTGGGAGAGACGGCACAGGGGAGCTCAGCCGGCAGTCGTTGAAGAAGACGGCTCTGTCGGAGCAGGTTCCGCAACGGCCGGCGGCGCATCGGCCGTCGGGGGGACCAAGGCGGTAAGACGTGCGGCCAGGGCATCGCCTAGAAACTCGACCAACTTCTTCGCAGCCGAGCCATCCGGATCCTTGTCCGGATTGTATTGGGCAATATCGAGGCCAAGCAGATTCTTGTGCTTTACAAACTCCGTGAAGGAGGCCTGGACATCTGCGAAGGAAAGGCCCCCGCTGCCCGGAGTGTTGGTGGCAGAAAACTCTTCCTGCGCGATCACATCGATGTCCACATGGAGCAGGAAGTCCCGGGCGTCGGCATGGAGCTGTGCTAGGGCATTCTGCGCGGCCGTTGTTGCGCCCTTTGACTGAATATCGGCAGCGGAGACATGACGAACAGGGGAGCGGGACAGGAACTCCTGTTCGGCAGGATCCACCTGCTCCAGACCGTAAATGAGTGTGTCCGGTTCCCGAACCAAAGGAGGCTCACCCCAGAAGCGAACCAGTTCTGCCGAACCTCTTCCTTGAATCGCAGCCAGGGCCATGCCATCGAGACGTCCGGAAGGCGTGCTGGCCGGTGTGTTCAGGTCGGCGTGACGATCAAACCACAGCAAGCTCAGGTGCTTGTGGTAACGGCGTGCGCCGGTGAGCAGGGCCACGATCTGCGTGCAGTCGCCCCCTAGGACGAGCACCAGGCCGCCCGACTTGATTGCCAACTCGGCGCGCGGCTTCAGATCGTTCAGAGAAGCAACGATAGCAGTGAGGTTCCGGGCCCGCTTGTGCTCCTCGTCATCGGCAAACAGTTGCGTCGCGCAATCACCAAGGTCGACGATTTCATAGCCGACAGACTGGAGCTTTTCGATGAGACCGGCGGCGCGAAGGGCGGCAGGTGCCTTTTCGCTCCCCGGCGAGAAAGCGGCGGCGCTCGAAGGCGCGCCGATGAGAGCAATCTTCTTCGGCTGACGGGCGATTTTGACCGCCAAGGTGCGCTCCTTGTGAAGCGATAGAATGTACCGGGCTACGGCAATGACGCCGGGAATTCCCCTGCCCGGCAAAGCATTACAAACTCTGTCACAACTCAGCCGCGAAACAGCACTACCGGCGCGGGGCCGGCGCGATGGATGCCAGTTCCGGGGGTAGTGTAAAGCGCACGTCCTCCCGGATGAGATCCAAATCGCGTTGGTCGGTAAAACCAAATTGCGCCAGCCGTTCGCTTACCTGCTCCACCAGCACTTCCGGCGCGGAAGCCCCGGCGGTCAGACCGATCCGGCGCACACCTTCAAGCCATGCGGGATCGATATGTGCCGCTGAATCGATCAGCCGGGCCTTGACGTTCAGGCGCTCGGCCAGCTCCACCAAACGGTTGCTATTCGAACTGTTCTGCGAGCCCACCACGAGGATGAGGTCAACGTCCTTGGCTACCTGCTCCACTGCTTCCTGACGATTTTGCGTGGCGTAGCAGATGTCGTCGCTGGCTGGACCTGTAATTTTCGGAAAGCGCTGGCGCAGGCGCCCCACGATTTCCTGGGTATCATAAAGGCTCAGCGTGGTCTGCGTCAGGAACGCCAGCTTTTCCGGATCCTCGACCTCGAGAGCGTCCACGGCGGCAATCGAATCCACCACCAAGGTGCGGTCCGGAGCTTCGCCCGAAGTACCAACGATTTCCTGGTGATCCTTGTGGCCGATGAGAATAATGGTGCGCTTTTCGCGAGCAAACTTCAGAGCCTCCAGATGCACCTTGGTCACTAAGGGGCAGGTAGCGTCGATCACACGGAGCGAACGGTCCTTCGCTTCCTGACGAACAGTTGGAGGGACGCCGTGGGCGCTGAAAACCAGGACGGCGCCCGAGGGGACTTCGCCGATGGTTTCCACAAAAATGGCGCCGCGGCGCCGGAGCTGCTCCACAACATAGGTATTGTGGACAATCTCATGGTGTACGTAGACCGGAGCGCCATAGGCTTCGAGCGCCAACTCAACGATGTCGACCGCGCGAACCACGCCCGCGCAGAACCCGCGGGGCCGGACGCGAAGCAGAGTCTTAGCCTCAGTTTGTGGAGCCATCAGTTTCCTAAGCTGCTGAATTTGCAAAGTCCTATCATACCAAACTCGGCATTTTGACGCATCGCTTCCGGCGGGAGGCCCCAAACGGAACGCAAAAACTGTCTCATGGGACAGGTGACCGGGGTTCCGGACGCGGTAGAATAGGCCTGAGGGACCCCGTTCGACCATGTCCTCGCCCGAAAACCGACGAAGAAGCGAGCGCGTGATGCTCCGCATGGGCGTTCTTGTGGTCGCCGAAGACGAGGAGCGCAAGCAGATCCAGGAACAGGCCGAGACGCAAGTGGTGAACGCGCACGGCGGCTTGCTGAAGATGAAACAGCATCTCCACGTGGGCCAGTCTTTCTTGTTAAGCAATCCTCGAAATAGCATGGAAATGAGCTGTCGGGTGGTGCGCACCGAAGATGAGGGCATGGAGTTTTACAAGGTGGCGTTTGAGTTCGACCGGCCCGCACCGCATTTCTGGCCCATCGTGTTTCCTCCCGCCGACTGGATCGCGTCCGGAGTAAAATAAAACAAGTCAGATTTCGGGCCAACTTTTTTGCGCCCGTGGTGTTAGGAGTAGTGTGGAGGTACGTGACGTGCAACTGGGGAAACAATCGGTAAGTGCAGGACTCATGGCCGCGGTGTTGCTGGGAGGGTTGGTACTGGCTGGCTGCGAGGATAATGTGGAAACATTGCGCGATCCGGACATTCGGGTCACGAAGGGTATGACCTGGGCTTGGCGGCCTATCACGCCAGCCTCGAGCGAAGTGAAACGCAATACGGATGGCCGTCCGGTGATCTCCCGGGATGTGATCACGCCGGCGCCACCGCCGCAACAGCATCTTGAAAGCAACCGTGACTGGAACACCGAAGCCAACCGCGACCAGCTGCGTCAGGCAATTGAACGAACGCTCAAGTCCAAAGGGCTCACGCAGGTAGGGGATCCCGCTACGGCTGATTTCCTGGTCGATTATCACGTGGCCGTGAAAACGCAGCGGGCAACGGTGCAGAACGTATACCCGGGCGGTTATCCGGGTATTGCCTGCGGCCCCTACGGATGCTGGTCGGGTTGGGGATGGGGCCCACCGGAGGTGGAATTCAGGACGGTCGCCTACCACGAAGGGACCTTCGTGATCGATCTGGCCTTGCGGAATCCAAAGAAGTTGGCGTACCGGGCGGTCAGTCAAAAAGGCCTGAACAACAAGCACGCCATCACCCCTTATCAGGCAGAAGACGCGGTGAATCAGCTGCTCAAGGGTCTAAAGGTCCAGTAGCGAAATCGAAGCGCGAATGAAAAAGCCGGGAACGGGCAACGAAGACTGCCCTTCCCGGCTTGCGTTTTTCCATGCCGAGCTCGCCTGGATCGTTCTCGAGTCACTGAGGCTTGGCGTCGGGTGCGGGTTTCGGCTGCGCGTCCGGCTGCCCATCGGGCTTCCCGGCAGCAGCCGGCTTTGCTTCAGCCTTTGGCTGAATGGACATCAATTCCACTTCGAACACCAGCGTCTCATTGGGGCCAATTGGGCCGCCATTGGTACCTCGCTCGCCATAGCCCAGGGCAGGTGGGATGACTAACTCCCATTTCGAACCTACGGGCATGAGTTGCAGCGCTTCCGTCCAGCCCTTGATCACCTGCCCCACGGGAAATGTGGCCGGTTGGCCGCGCTTATAGGAGCTGTCAAATTCGGTGCCATCGATCAACTTCCCGCTGTAGTTGCAGACGACGGTATCGCTGGCCGCCGGCCTCGGGCCGGACCCGGGAGTGATGATCTTGTACTGCAGGCCGCTCGGAAGCGTGACTACGCCGGGCTTGGCCTTATTTGCGGCAAGATAGGCTTCGCCTTCTTTCAGGTTCTTTGCCACCGCCGCGTCGTGCAGCTCCTGCTGGTGTTTCCGCACTTCGGTTTGCAGGGCGGTAAGAGATGACTGGGCTTCCTCGTCCGTAATCAGTGGCTTTTTACCGGTCATGGCGTCTTTCATGCCTCGCGCCAGGATGTCCGGATCTATGTCCACCTCATCCTTCTTGAGGCCCTTGCCAATGTTCATACCAATGGCGTAACTGGCCTTTTGCTTTTGGGTGGTCAATGCCAATGGCGCTGGCGCCTTTTTCGCAGCGGTCGTACCGGTCTTGGCTGCGGGCGTTGTTTGAGCTTTCGGCGTCGCCGGAGTAGCGGTCGACGCTGCTGGTGGATTGGTTGCCGGGGCGGAGGACTGCCGGGCGAAGCTGATGCCGCAGAGCAGTGTTCCGGCCAGGGAGAGTGTCAGTGTACGATAAGGTGTTTTGTACATTTTTTCATTGTCACACCGATGAAAGGGGTAGCGCAAATGAAGATTAGGCAACTCCCGAATCGTCGTGCGGCAAAAGCGGAAAAGGCTGGTATTGTCTGAAGACCATGCTACTCGAAGACAAAGTCGCTTTGATTACCGGCTCCGGACGCGGGATTGGCCGCGAAATCGCGAAGTTATTCGCCAAACAAGGTGCAACCGTCTTTCTTACGGCGCGCACGGAAACGGAACTGGTGGCCGCCGCAAAGGAGATTGCGGCAGATGGCGCGAAGGCTGCGTATGTCACGGCCGATTTATCGCGGGAGCAGGACTGCACAAGGCTGTTGGCCATGGTGCGGGAGAAGTTCGGGCGTGTCGACATTCTGGTGAACAACGCGGGCCACTACGGGCCGGTCGTGCCGGTCGAAGAGTACCCGCTCGAGGAGTTCGATAGGGTCATTGCCGTGCACCTGCGAGCGGCCTTCTTGCTGAGCAAACTGGTGCTGCCGGAAATGTACGCGCGCAAGTCGGGGGTCATTCTGAACATTTCGAGTCTTTCTGCGAAGGCCGCCTATTCCTGGGGATCGGCCTACGCTGCAGCCAAGGCCGGCCTGCTAGGCTTGACGCGGGTTATGGCCGCAGAGGCAGCCAGGCAAGGCGTGCGTGTAAACGCCATCTGTCCGGGACCGGTAACGGAGACGGCGATGTCGAAGGAGCTGGGTATTACCTTGGCAAAGAAGCTGGGACTGGACCCGGAAGACCAATTGAAGGGATTCTTAAGCGCCCTGCTCCAGGGGCGGGGCCAGACGGCCACCGAGATCGCCCAGGCCGCCCTGTTCCTCTGCTCGGATATGGCTTCTGCGATGGTTGGTCAATCCATCAATGTGGATGGGGGTGCCGCGTTTTACTGAGCTTTCCCGCAGCCCGGAATAAGAACGGAGATTTTGAATCGCAGCTGGCCTGGGGGTCGAAAGAAAAGGCCAGCCGCTCTCTCAGGACGGCTGGCCCGGACTTCGGTTTGCAGAATCAGAATCCTCTGAACCACGGCTGAGATCCCAAATCTGCAAGCTCTGGCAAACACCTACGGAAGCAGAAACAAATTAGCGGGCCGGCTCCGAATCCGGACGGCGGATGGGGCGGCGAGCCCAGTCTTCGACAGCGGCCACCCCTCGGCGCGCCGCAAGGACTGCCGGGTGCTGGCTGAGGGCCAGCCGGGTGACCCCTGCCTCCCAAGCTTTATGCAGGAAGTACAGGGTGCCCACACCGGCGGCGATGGCTCCAAAACCAAGGACAAAGATGGCGAATGCAGCAAGAAGCTCGCGAACGGCGTAGAGCTGGACGGCGGCAAGAACCCCCAAGAACAACCACATCCATTTCCGGCGATTATCTTTGTGTGTCATCCCTAGATTCAACTCCCTCTTTCCCGACTGACCCGGTCGCTGATCGAGATGGCTGATACGGAGGACCCGAGCGGCTTCGCTTGCGGCCCTGACCGAGGGCCTGGCTGCTCGACCTGACCTATTAGACAGGTAGGGGGGGCAAAAACCTATGGTACAGGAGCACCAAAATCGCAGCTAAACGACCCTCCTAGTACCCCTATGGGCGCGGCTTCGTGGCGTTTAAATCACTGAATTACATGTAGTTAGGTTTTTTCTACGGAGGGTCCGAAACGGAGGGTCAGGGCGTCAACGAGGTGCTGTGGAAAACTTGCCCTTTCGTACAGGGTACAGGCCCTCCTAGGTCACAAAAAGAAGCCGCACTGGCCCCTTCAAAGAGGCCGAGCGCGGCGGTAGACAACCCCATATACCGGTTCTTAGGCCCTCTTGATCAGGCGGGTTATCCAGACCAAGATCACGGCCCCGACAAACGCCGTGATGATAGGGCCAATCAATGCCCCTCCCAGCGAAATGTGGAGTAAGCCAAACACCCAGCCTCCAATCAATCCGCCGAGAATGCCAAGGATGATGTCCACCAGTACTCCGTACCCACCACCCTTCATCACTTGTCCTGCCAACCATCCCGCAATTAGACCGACCAAAATCCAGGTGAGAAAGCCCATTGCTGTTTCCTCCTAGGCTCCCCCGAGGGGGAGCAGAACTTAGGGCGGTACATCCGGGCTACAGTTTGGTCTTTCCCCAGGTTACGCGCAAGCCCGATGAGAGAACCAGGTCGTTGCCCTTCAGGCCCGGCGGGGGATAACTGATGTAGCGGTCGCTGAAGCTGATCTGCCAGCTCAGCCAATTTTTCATCTGCAGGGCGAGCGCGGTATCGAACTGCAAGCGGTATTCGCCGGTGTGGGAAAGATTGGGGTAGAAGGAGAATCTCTCCGTCAGCATGGAGCGCTTGGAGAGGTGCGAATCGTACTCCTCACCGACAACTGCCTCTGCGCTGTTCAGGTTGTAAGCGCTTACCGGAGTAAGAACCGGAGGTGGCGTGGGGTTGGCGTAGGTATAACTGCCAAATGCATCGCGATCATAGGTGATGCCGCCAAAGACATCGAAGATGGTCTTGTCGGTTTTGATCACGTGGTAACCAAAGCCGCCGCCGTAGACCTGGCGGAGAGTGAGATGCTGCAGTTCGTTCGTCTCAAAGTCCATGCTGGCAAAGACAAACACACGAGGGGTGAGGTTCAGGTCGCCTCGGACGCCCGCTCCGAGAGCATTGGCAGTCGTGGTAGTCGGAGGAGTTGTGTCATTATTCGCAAAAATGTAGTTGCCGTAAACCGTGATTCTGTCCTTGGGCGTTGCGCGAACGGCCTTGGCATTGAACGTGAAGCTGGTGGTTTGGGAGTTGCCACTGGTCAGAGCCAAACCGGTGTCAAAGAGCCCGCCCCAGAAATAGGTAAATTTCGGGTGGGCCATCTTCTCGGCCTCGATGTCGTAAGCCTTCTGTTCCGCGTCATTGCGAACCGCAACGACGGTGTCCTTCGATGCGGGACCGGGAGCACTCGGCGCCGCGGCACCGGCCACTACAAATTTGCCATCGACGGTCGTGATTTTCCCGGAGAGGCGCGTGCCATCCTTGAGTGTTAGATTGATGCTCGCGGTGGATTCTATCCCTGTTATCGCATCCCACTGGATGGTGACGTCCCCGGCAAACTCGGTCTTGATCAGGAGTGTCTTTCCGTCTCCAGAAACGATCGAACCGGTGAACCGGTCGCCGTTCTTCAATGTGACCTGGTCAGCGAGAGCCGCCGACGTCCACAATATCGATACCAATACAAACAAGATACTCCGACGCATCTGCGTCCTCCTTGCGATTTTCATTCCAAATTGAGCACGAGCTGGTGTTCGCGCGGGCGGTCCCTGAATGTTCTCCAGTATAACAGGGCCCATCCATTCTATTGAATGCCGATGCCCGTCGCAATCAAATGCCGGCAGCAAGGCAAGGTTGACCTGCGCCGAGGACCATCGCCTATAATTGAGTTACGTCAGGGGAGAGAGCTTCGCACCTCAAACGGCGTGTTCCACCAACGCTTCGGGGTCTCATCGAACCCGTTGCATGGAAATTCAGGCGGCTGCCGGCTACGTTCCCGACAACCAGCAGGCGGCCAGCCGAGAGACAATTTAGGGGGAAGTAGTGAAACGCATAAACAGGATCGGTGCTTATCAGGGACTCATGGTGCTCTCCATTTTCCTTCTGGGTTGCTCCAAGCCGCAGCTGGAAACCCCGAACGTATCCCAAGGTCCTTCCCCTCGTCCTAACATCGTCTTTATGACCGATTTTGGAACGGCAAACGACGCAGTGGCGATCTGTAGAGCCGTCATGGTCAGTATCGCTCCCGATGCCCGCATCATGGATATCACCCACCAGGTGACGCCTTTTTCCATCGAGGAGGGCGCGCGCTTCCTGAGCGGCGTGACTCCCTACTATCCTGCCGGGACGGTGTTCGTCGTGGTGATTGATCCCGGTGTGGGCACGTCGCGTAAAGCCGTGATCGTGAAAACCAAAAAGGGCCAGTACTTCGTATTGCCCGACAACGGGTTGATCTCTCCCGTGCTCGAACGCGACGGATTGGAGTCCGCGCGGGAGATTACGAATACCGGATGGATGATCGGTGACGCAGTCTCATCCACCTTCCACGGACGCGACATCTTCTCGCCGGCAGGCGCACATCTCGCGGCAGGTTGGGATTTCACCTTGGCCGGACCGGAAGTGCAACAGTTGGTACGCCTCACGCCCAAGGTCGCCACCGTGACGGAGAAAGGGATCGAGGGCGAAGTGATTGCGCTTGACGATCCATTCGGCTCCCTGATCACAGATATCCCGGGCCAGGATTTCAAGAAGTTGGGTTATTCGCTGGGGGACAAGGTCACGGTGCTCCTCGATAAGAAGCCGTTCACCCTGCCCTACTCGAAGACATTTATGGATGTGCCGGTAGGTGATCCGCTCCTTTATCAGGATTCGCGTGGCCGGATCGGTCTAGCGCTAAACGAGGGGAATTTCTCTGTGGTGCACAAAATCACGCCGCCGGTGCCTGTGTTCATTCCCAAAAAGGGAGCCCCCCTAAAGGGCAAATAATGAACCAGCTCCGCCTCTCCTCGAAAAGCAGCAGTCCGCGATGTAGGACTGGACGGCGATGTCGCCACGCGCGCCGCATTTTGAGCTGAATCCCTCGGCAGAGTTTTAGCAATTCCCTGGTGAACTTCAACTGCACCGGCCTTTCGCCCGTGCAAGGAATCCGTCGGCGATGGATTCCCTACGAAAAGGATACAAGTCATGAAAGAAAGAAGAGTTTTTTCCGTCGCACCCCGTCTCGGTCTCATTTTCCTGCTGGGACTGCTGTTTGCCTCGAGCCAAACAAGCTTGCAGGCTCAATCGTTCCGCGGAGCCATCCGTGGCGAAGTGACAGACGCGCATGGACTGCGGGTGGCGGGAGCGAGGGTGGTGGCCCGCAATATCGGCACCAGCGAAACCCGCGAGATCGCAGCGGATGCCGAGGGTGGGTTCCGCTTCCTGGAATTACCCGCGGGGGAATATGAAGTTTCCGCGATGGCCGCGGGGTTTGAAGAAGTACATGCACCGAAAGTCCGCGTGGAAGTGGGCGTTGAGACGGTCGTGAACCTGACACTGGCAAAAGTGAAGGGGCAAGAGACAAAAGTGGAAGTCGTCGAGAGCGTTCCGTTAATGGAGACTGCCAGCACCACGCTTTCCCAGGTTGTCGACCGGCAACTGGTTCAGGAACTACCCCTGAACGGAAGGGACTTCGGCAAGTTAGTCGCGCTAACCCCGGGTGTGACCGTCGAGGGCTCGGGGGTGGCAGGATCGGAGAAGGGCTTTGGCCAGTTCAACATTGACGGGAACCGCGACCGTTCGAACAACTACAATCTCGACGGCACGGACAACAACGACCCCTTCTTCAACAATTCAGCGCTAAATCAAGTGGGCATCACTGGAGCACCGGCGACACTGCTGCCGCTCGATGCGATCCAAGAGTTTAACCTGCAATCGCAGTTCGGCGCAGAATACGGGCGCAATTCCGGTTCGGTCGTCAACATCATCACGCGGTCGGGCTCAAATGAGTTCCATGGTTCGCTCTATGAATACAATCGGAACTCGGAGTTCGATGCCCGCAATTATTTCAATACGAAATATCAGTCCGACGGAACGCCGAACCCGCAATCTCCCTTCAACAATAATAACTTCGGAGGTTCCCTTGGCGGACCCATCCTCCGGGACAAATTGTTCTTCTTCTTTGCCTATGAAGGGCAACGGGAAACTGTAGGGTCGGACTTTGCGCTGACAGTTCCCTCTGTGGCGCAAATCGCCGAGGCCCAGGTCATTGCCGTAACCAACCCCTATTCTCCTGTGCCGAGTGTGAATCCAGCGCTGATCAAGATCACCAACCTGTTTCCCACCAGCGACTCGAACTCTCTTGCTTATTCCGTGCGCGACTATAACAACGGCGATAACCTGATTGGGAAAGTGGATTACCGCCTGAACCAGGACAATTCTCTGAGTGCTCGCTATGCCTTCGGGCAGAGCAATCAGGCATTCCCCCTGGGCTCCCTGGGTGGCTACGGCAGCGGTTCGCGGCTGGCGAACTTCGAACAGATTTCACCCACGCGCGTACAAGTCGTTTCCGTCAACTGGCTAACTACGTTTTCGCCGAGCAAAATCAACGAGGTCCGTTTTGGCTACTCGCGATTCCGGACGAGTTTTAACTCCGCCGACGCTACGCCGGGAAACCCGAACTTCATCGACCCGACGGCGCTGGGCCTGGACATGGGGACCGATCACGTGGGTCTGCCGGAAATCGATTTCAACGGCGACCTTGAAAACCTCGGCGCCACTGCCTACAGCGTTCCCCGCGGAAGGGTAAGCGAAACTTTCCAGATCCTGGACAACTTCACCCTGATTCACGGTCGCCAGACCTTCAAGTTCGGGGGCGAGTATCATCGCTATGACGTCCAGAGCTACAACGACAACTTGGAGCGCGGCCTTTTGGACGTGAATACGTGCATCTCACTCTCCGACGGCAGTTGCCCCGCACTTTCGAGCGATCCGATCGTGAATGAGCTGGCGAATTTTTATATCGGCAATATTTATGCGATTGCCGACGCGGGCAATACGCAGCGATTTACCTTTAATAACAACCTGGGCTTTTTTGGCCAGGATGAAATTCGCATTCTCCCGAACCTGACCATCACCGCCGGCTTGCGGTGGGAATATTTTTCTCCGCTTTCGGAAAAGCACAACCTGCTTTCCAACTTCGATGCCAGCGGCAATCTAGTCCAGGTCGGCTCGCCCACCCTGCCGCTCCTGTATCACCGTGACCTGAATAACTTCGGGCCACGGCTTGGCATTTCCTGGAGTCCGCGCGGGAGCACCGTTGTGCGTGCGGCCTACGGGATCTATTATGACTACACTCCACAGAACAACTTGATCGCCAACTACACCAACTCTGCAGGTGTGGCCACCAATCCGGTAGCCTCTCTTGGCAGCAGCCCGTACTTTGTAGGCGCGCAAGATTTCAATTCGGGCCCATGGAACGGCACGGCGACGGGTCCAGTATTCACACCCACGGTTTACTCGCAATCGATTTTCGTGACCGATCCGAACCTGCGCACGCCTTATGTGCAGAGCTGGAACCTGAACATTCAGCGTGAATTGACCCGCGCTTTGGCATTTGAAGTTGGCTACGTGGGCAGCAAGGGTACTCGGCTCTCGCGACTCTATGACGCCAATCAGGGGCGGGACTCCGGCATCAACGACCCGGCCTACCCGCAATATGCAGCCGTCGACGTATTCTCGGACGGCGCGAATTCCACTTATAACGGATTGCAAACGACGGTGCGGTTGCAGAATTTCCACGGGTTTTCAGGTTTTTCCACCTACGCGTTTTCGAAGTCCCTGGATGGAGCGTCGGACGGCATCAATTTCAACTTCGCCAACGCGGCATTCCCTCAGGATTCGACAAACCTCGCAGCAGAAAAAGGGCCTTCCACATTTGATACCCGTGATCGCTGGACCACGGCGGTCAACTACGGCGTTCCGGACCTTCCGCATCTGCCGCACGTGGTGGGCTCCGGCTGGCAACTGAATTCCATCATCACTGTGCAGTCCGGGCGGCCCATCAACATCATCACCGACGCCGGTGGCGTCAATTCCAACTATGTTGAGCGCCCGGATATTCTCCAGGGCGTGAGCCCCATCCTTTCCCACTGGTCACCCAGCACGGGATACCTGAATCCCAATGCCTTCGCCTATCCGGCGATTACGGCGGCAGATCCAAACGGGTATTTTGGCGACCTGGGCCGCGACCAGATTTATGGTCCCGGGTTCTGGAACTACGATCTGTCCGCAACCAAGCTTTTCCAATTGCGGGAGAACATCCAATTGCAGTTCCGCGCGGAGTTCTTCAACATCTTCAACCATCCCAATTTCGCTTTGCCCTCGAACGTGATTGCGCCCGGCTTTCTCTCCGATCACGTCACGCCAAATCCCAATGCAGGGACGGCCGGTCTGATTACCCAGACTCCGGACGTGGCCCAGGGGAATCCTGGCCTCGGCGGCGGCGGCCCCCGCGTCATGCAGTTTGGATTGCGGCTGCAGTTCTAGGCGGAACATCCAAGCCGATGGTTGAAATGAGGCGCCAGAGGTTAACTCGGGCGCCTCTTTCTTTCGCCTATTTGCTTTTTTTTGGGGAGCGGCCGAAAATCGTGGGAGATGGACTGGAAAGAGGTTCTCCATGACCGAAGCCGTAATCGTTTCTTCCGTCAGAACACCCGTGGGGCGAGGTTACAAGGGCTCCTTGCGCACCAGCAGGCCCGATGACTTGGCCGCGATCGTTATTAAAGAGGCGCTGGCACGCGTTCCGGGGCTCGACCCGAAGGAAATTGATGACGTGATCCTCGGGTGTGCCATGCCGGAAGGCGAGCAGGGTATGAATGTGGCACGCATCGCCTCGCTGCGCGCGGGACTTCCTGTCGAAACGTCGGCGATGACCGTGAACCGTTTCTGCGCCAGTGGATTGCAGGCGATTGCACTCGCGGCTGACCGGATTCGGGGGGGGGCGGCACAGGTGATCATCGCGGGGGGCACCGAATCCATGTCGTTGGTACCGATGGGAGGAAACAAGATCTCGCCGAACCCCTGGCTCGTCGATCATTATCCGGATGCCTATATCAACATGGGTTTGGGCACGGAAAACCTCGCCCGCAAATTCGGGATTACCCGCGAACAGTCCGACCAGTTTGCCGTCGACTCCCACAGGAAGGCCGTTGCAGCGCTCGCGACAGACAAGTTCAAGGAGGAAACCGTTCCTGTCGAGGTGAAGATCACCTCCCTGCCAAACGGCAACGGTGTAAAGGGCAAAGCACCGTCCAAACCGGCCATCCAGACATTTGTTTTCGACAAAGACGAACTGCCTAGGCCGGAAACCTCGATGGAAGTTCTCGGCGGTTTGAAACCGGCGTTTCATGTGAAAGGTACGGTGACCGCGGGAAACAGTTCACCGATGAGCGATGGGGCTGCGGCGGTCATTGTGATGAGTGATGCCAAGGCGGCTCAACTGGGGCTGAAACCACAAGCACGGTTTGTTTCCTATGCCACCGCCGGGTGCCCTCCGGAGGAGTTCGGCATCGGCCCCGTGTATGCAATTCCAAAAGCACTGCAGCTCGCCGGGCTGTCCCTGAACCATGTGGCGGTTGTTGAACTGAACGAAGCCTTCGCCGCACAGTCGCTAGCCGTGATCCAGCACGCCAATCTCGATGCCGAGCGCGTCAATCCGAACGGGGGAGCCATCGCCCTCGGCCATCCGCTCGGCTGCACCGGAGCGAAGTTGACCGCCTCGCTCCTCCGCGAACTGCAGCGCCGCCAGGCCCGTTACGGCATGGTTACCATGTGCATTGGCGGCGGCATGGGCGCCGCCGGCATCTTCGAACGATTGTAATTCTCACCCGGAGAAATAGTACGGATGACTGGCTTTGACCACGGCTCGGTCATCGAAGCCTTTTCCAGCTGAAGCGCCATTTCCGCAGTTCGCCGGTCCCGCAACCGCTATTTTGCCTTCCACAGTCCGACGGTGTTACCGTCGGGATCTTGCATCCAAGCAAAGGTGCCCGTGGGGATATCGACCGGCGGCACCAGGGTCTTCCCCCCGAGAGCTTCGCCCTTTTTCAGATAACCCGCAACATCGTCGACGTCCACGTAAAAAATGGTGTAGTGGTGAGGCTCGTGACCAAGTGCGCTGATGTGCCCGGCAATCCCGGAAGGCTCCGGCGCGATCATCGCCGCGGGTCCCATCGCTGTGATTTTCCAATCAAACAATTTGGCGTAGAAGTCTTGGGTCCTCGCGGAGTCGCGACAACCTATCTCGAAGTGAACGACCGGGCGTCCCATAAGTCTTCCTCCTCCAGTTGGATCCACTGTGTTGGGGGAGGAGTGTGCCACAATCGGCGGGAATTTGCATCAACAGCGGAAAGCAGAATTTCTCACGCGGCGGGCGGCATCTGAATGTTAACCAGCCCCGAAGAAGCCGGCGCCCCTAGGAAAGCGGGGTGGCCTGCGCGCATGCCTGCGGTGACGACTCCAGTCCGGACGAATGATTTTTCGCAGTCGGCGGAAGACGGGCCGCGCATATCACCTTCCATGAAGGCTAACCCGGGACAACGAGTGCAGGTCCCCAGATGCGAACAGGATGAGCAAGTCGAAAGATGTTTGGCTCGAATGGAGCGAACCTCTCTCAACCGATCGGAGCCCGCCCAGATTTCCGTGAAAGGTTGCTCGCGCAAGTTGCCGCACGCAAGCGGAAATTGCACACACGGGTAAACGTCACCCCAGGGGGTGATGTAGCAGGACGTGTGGCCGGCACTACAGGGAAAACCCTCCCGGATTCCATCATCAATGGCTCGAGGAGGGGCACAGAATTCCGCAGCATTTTCAATTAGCCGCTCGTCTTGAAAAATGGCGCGGAGTTCTTCAGCCGGCAATCGCAACGACAGAATCGAAGAGTCGCCGTTCAGCATGGGGGTAATGGTCGGATCGAGCGTGTAGCGGGCACCCAACTGCTCTGCCAGATCTTGCACTCCGGCATAGTCCTGCACATTGTTGCGCATCAGAACGTTCGCCAGAGTCACCTTCAAGCCCGCCGACCGGATGTGCCGAATCCCTTCGAGACTGCGCAAAAGCGATCCCGGAAGCTTGGTAATGGCGTCGTGGACTTGCGATTTGTGCGAATAGATGCTGACCTGCACCTGTTCGACGCCGACGCCGCGAAGAAAATGTGCCTCTCTCTCGCGAATGAGCACTGCGTTGGTCTTCAGCTTCACGTTGAAGCTCAGTTCGCGAGCGTATTCGAGGATCTCGAAGCAGTCTCGGCGCAGCAAGGGTTCTCCGCCGCTGATGGTCAGAAAAAAAACACCGGCAGCGGCGAGCTGTTTCAGGGAGCTGCGAATCTCCGCAGTCGTTAGTTCGTTGTCCCCGTCGTGCTCAAGGTAACAGTGTTCACAGCGCTCGTTGCAGCGATAAGTAATATCGAGGTGCACGCTGAGTGGCACGCCGAGATCGAGCGCCCTACGGTTCAGTTGTTCCAGCAGGCTCATTCTGTGTTTACCGCCACCCCGCTCGAATCGGGGACGGGGGAATCGGTAAGCGACAGAATGCCGTGAGCGGCCAGATCCGACACGAATTGCTTGGCGTCGCGCAGGGCTTCGTCGGGCTCGACGTCAAACACCGTGCAAATCTGCTCGTTCACAATTTTCGTCAGCGGTGTTTTGCCGTCGGCGGCTTGCCAGATCAATGTCGCTACAGGATTTAGATTGAAAAGCGTCGAATCCGAGGCCGACATGATGATCATTTCTTCGCCCAGCAATCGTGCGGCTACGGTTCGACTGCGAAGAACGTAACATTCTGTCATCGTACCAACTCCCAGGCACGGCGGTCCGGGGTAAACTCCATCTCCATGACTTCCACGGAGGCGACAAACTTCACAACCGAATCCAAGACCCGTTCCACAAGTTCACTGTCGTGAGCAAAAAACAGAACGTGGCGCATTAATGCACGTATCGCTTCTGCGCGGCGGACCGGGCGCAGGCGATTTTGCGGCCCCTGTTTCAAAAGGCACAGCCGATGAACCAGCGCCGATGCGTTCGCTCCCGGCCGTGCCAGTTCGCCTGCAAACGGGGTACCGTAAGCTCGATAGCCGTTTCCGATCCGCCGAACGTAGGAAATCTCATCCGTAAGCACCACGGCATCGCTGGGAGCCAGCCTGACGGTGGTTGTTTTTCCGGCCCCAGAAACGCCCGCGAAAAGGAAGGCCCGGGAATTCCGGATGGCGCTGGAGGCGTGTGCCTGGAAGCCGCCTTCCATCGCGAGCAGGAGCGAATGAGTGATTCGCAATACCGAATCAATGGAGTAAGGATTGACGCATTGGCGGATCCAGCCTTCCCTGCGGGGTAAATCCCATTCCGCCCGGAAATCTCCGCGCTCGAGGCACCACGCAGATCCGCGCCGGAAGACACGCACGTCTTCATCGTCCGGCTCCTCGGCTGAAGTGAGCCGGATCGCAAAACGGCATGCTGGAATCGCAGCAGGATTCAGGAAACCCGCGTAGCGTTTTTCTAGCATTTCCCGGAAACCAGGATCTTCGGTAGTGAACTGGATGGGCAGACCGCCAATTTCTACCGTTACCGCACCGGTAACAGACGGACCGGACAGATCGACTTTGCACCCGGGGGCGTACGACGCCGTCAAGGGTGCACCGTTCCTGCTGCGGAATCTGTGCACAGCTTCTCCGGGAATGCGCTGGTCGGCGTCATCTACTTCACGAACTCTTCCGATTGAATCGGCATTGTCCCTGCGTTGGTGAGGTCTTTCCGCAGGCTAGTGCCATGGTTTCGAAAACTTGCTCATGTTCAAAAGCTGGCTTGGTGTAGGTCTGCTTCTTCTTTGCTGCGCCGGCACCGCCGGACCTCCCTACCCTTTCAGCCTCCGGGGGAGTGCCTTTCATTCCAGGGCCGCCTGTGTGAGCTTCACCGCACAACCGCCCGTGTCGGTCAGCACTGACGGATTGCTGTTGTTCGAGCAGGTCGCATTTTCCTGCTGCGCATTGAAATAGATGCTAGCGGCCTGCGCGTAAGTCGTGGCACTGGCGTCGTTATCCACAATCATTCCGCTGGGGCCGAGACCGTAAGTAACAAACTCGCTGAAGGAAGATCCGGTCGGGAATGCGCTCGTGATGCTGCCCGCCGCGATGTTTGTTTGGTTGCTTTGCAGCGCTGCGACGAACAGCCAATCGGTGGCGGTAGTGGCATTATAGAATTCAAGGAGGGGGGCCCATTCCGCGCCTGGACCGCCGCCCAAATCGACACTATGCGCAGGGGATCCAGAGGTCATTACCCCGCTGGTGCCAAAACTGACACCGTAAACCATAATGTCTCCGCTGGTCGTTGAGCTGACCGAGCAGGGTTGACTCACTGTGCCGCTCACTCCCGCTACATAGAGCAGGGCACCGGTCGTGGTGGGACTGGTGTAATAGAGGTTGTTGAATACCGGGGCGTGCAAGTTGCACTGATTGCCCGCTCCAATCGGTACCGCGACAGAGGAGCTGAAGTTCATGGTGGCTTGGACTACCACCCCGCTGGCCCCGCCGCCTGCCGAACCGCTGACCGCATACACATAGCCGTTCACGCTGTCGACAATGGGCGGATCAACGATGGCCCCGTAAGTCTTGCTTGTAATGCCGTCCCCCACGACGATCGATTTAACCGTCCCGGTTTTTGAAATGGAATACAGCTTCCCATCCGAGCAACCCACATACACGTTGAAAGTAACGGAATCGAACACGGGTGCGGTGAGCATTCCGCTGCACACCGTTAACGCGCCACCCGTCCCCCAAGTCGTGTCCAGGCTTGGTGCCGGCTTGCTGGTTGCGGCGCAATCCGGGTTGGTCGCAACGCAGAAAACGTCTTTGATGCGGTACAGCACACCCAGATCATTCCCCACATAGGCCACATCGTCGGCATAGTCAACAAACGGGGAAGAGAGAGTATCGCTACCGCTTGTGGACGTGCCGAGTACGAGGTCGGTTGCTGTGCCGCTGCCGGCCACAGGCGCATTGGAAGTGAATGTGGTGATTGTTTTTGGGACCAAGGTATTCTGCAGGTTGGTCGCGCTCTGCCCATCGCCGGACTTCCAAGCCAGCACGTGAAAGTGTGCTGGACTGCCGGCAAGGGACTCGACGAAGGCGACCTTCAGACCAGTAGTCGTCCCGTTGGGATCGTAGGAAATCACGGGGGAAGTGGGCACCGCGCCGCCTCCGGCGATCCCCTGAATGTTGTAAGACCACAGCACCGTCGCAGCTGTTCCCGTGTCCGAGGCGCTTGCTGTTCGGTTGCAGTATCCGTTCGCACCGGCTGTTCCGCTATAAAGATTGTTGAGCGCGACGATATTTGGTTGGCTGGCGCTGCCTTTGGCCGCCACGGGAAAGGCGATGAAGTCGTTCGCACAGCTTGGTTTTTGCGTCACATCGAAGCTGAATTTTGCAGGATACATCGCAGGCGCGGTACCCGCCGTACCAAGATAGATGCTCCAATCCCGCTCGAACTGGGAGCGCCGTAGGGGCCGCAGCGGGCGAAGCGGTGGCCGATGCGATTTCCGGCCCTCAGACTCCGACGTGCGCGTTCTCCAACTGAAAAAGGCGCGGGGATCGGATTCAACCAAGTGCAGGTCAGGAAGGAGCCCCTGGTTAGAAAAGATGAGGTGTCGCGTGCTCCAATCGTGGAACTCAGGAGCGGGGCGATGCGTTCCAACGCCGCTGCCTGGAGGCATGGTCCGACCGAAAGACGCTAAAAAGGAGAATGCCGCAAAGATCAGTCCGACTTGAACTACGTTCTTGCCTTGCATGGTCTGGCTCTCGCTGGCCTACGCTCCCTCGACACTCCACGCGTCCGTCTGAGGAACACACCCCGGAAACAGGACCGAGGATGTTCGGAGCGAAAATGGTGCACAATGTACCGAGAAACCCGAAACAAAGCCAGCATCGCGGAAGAAAGACCCGCCGTGACAGGTCTTCTATCTCTTTCAGTATTAGAAGCTCTCATCGTGGAAGCGGGGACCCAAAAAAATTCCGGGGTGCGAAATAGTTAACCCTGCGGGGCTGGACTCGCATCTGCTTGAGGCGCTGAGATTTGGCACGCGCCTATTGCAGAAAAACGGCTCCAGGGGTTAAAATTCCCGAATTGCTTTTTTCAAACGGTTGTTTGAATTTTATCCGCGGCGTCAGGCCGAGAAGGAGCAAGACCCATGGCCACCTCCATTCTGACCAAGCAGGCAGCAAAAGGCGGGAGTTTCCTCCTGGAATCTCCTGCCCCCCAGGATGTATTCACGCCGGCCGATCTGAGCGATGATCAGAAACTGATCGGGCAGACGGCGGAGGAGTTTGTGGTGAAGGAAGTACTCCCGCTCGCGAAGGACTTGGAGGCCAAGAAGCCCGGGCTAATGGCCGAATTGGCCAGGAAGGCGGCGGAGCTGGGATTGATGAGCGGCGGCACCCCGGAGGAGTACGGCGGGGCGGGGCTCGACAAAGTCGCGGCCACGATCCTGACTGAGAAGATCTCGATCTACGGCGGTTTTGCCACAACCCACGGAGCTCATGCCGGAATCGGCACCCTGCCGCTGGTCTATTTCGGAACCGAAGAGCAGAAGAAGAAGTATCTTCCGAAATTGGCCAGCGGAGAGTACCTCGGAGCCTATTGCCTGTCCGAACCGCAAGCTGGTAGCGATGCCCAGAATCTGCTGACGCGCGCCGAACTGAACAAGGAGGGAACGCATTATGTCCTCAACGGCCAGAAGATGTGGATTACCAACGGTGGCTTCGCAGACCTGTTCATCGTGTTCGCCAAGGTAGATGGCGAAAAGCTGACCGCGTTTCTCGTCGAAAAGACCTTCCCCGGCTGTAAGCCAGGAAATGAAGAGCACAAGATGGGCATCCACGGCAGCTCGACGACACCCGTTTTCCTCGAAAACTGCCTGGTGCCCAAGGAAAATGTGCTCCATGAAATCGGCCGAGGCCACATTGTCGCTTTCAACGTCTTGAACGCCGGGCGATTCACTCTTGGGGCATCGTGCGTGGGTGGGTCGAAATATGTCCTGCAAACCGCGTCCAAGTATTCCAAGGAGCGCAAAGCATTTGGAAAACAGATCGGTGATTTTGGGCTTATCCGGGAGAAGCTCGCAGAAATGGCGGTTCAAATCTTTGCTGTCGAATCGATGATCTATCGCAGCGCCGGGTACATGGAATCTGCGATGGTTACCGCTGCCGGCTCGGGAAATAAGGCCCAGAACACCATGAAGGCGCTCGAGGAATACGCGATTGAAAGCTCGATTGCCAAAGTGTACGGGAGCGAGATGCTGGATTTTGTTGTGGATGAGGCGGTCCAGATCTTCGGTGGCTACGGCTTCCATGAAGATTACCCGGTTTGCCGGGCTTACCGCGACTCCCGCATTAATCGCATTTTCGAAGGCACCAACGAAATCAACCGCATGCTCATTATCCAGATGCTGATGAAGCGTGCGATGGGCGGGCAATTGCCTCTTATCCCAGCCGCCATGAAACTGGCAGATGAGATACTCGCCGGCCCCTCCCTCGAGGATGCTCCTGAGGGGATCCTCGCCGAAGAAGCGCGCGTGATCGCCAACTGCAAGAAGATGTTCCTGCAGGCGGCAGGCGGTGCGGTTCAAAAATACCGAGAAAAGCTGGCCGAAGAGCAAGAGCTGATCGGGGCCCTGGCGAATATGGTCATGGAGATTTACGCCATGGAATCCGGCCTGCTTCGTGCACAGAAAGCTGCCGCAAACAAGGGTGAATCCGCTGCCTCGGCTATGATCGATGCCGCACGCATATTTATTGCCGATGCTGCGGAGCGCGTGGATCATGAAGCCAAGCGCGCCATCGCCGCAGTTCACGAAGGCGACATGCTCATGACCCAATTGGCAGTGCTGAAACGTTTTGGCAAGCGCAGCGCAGTAGACACGATTTCTTTGCGTCGTCGGGTCGCCACTGCCGTCCAGGCACAGGACCGCTACCCCTTTGAGGGACGCTGAGCAGCAAATACTCTAGAACATTCTTTCCGCTCAGGCAGGATCTCTGCTTTGTCCGGCAGTCCGGCGAAGGCTCCAGAACAGATAACCCGAACAGGCCAACAGCAGCGGTGCTGTGTAAAAACCCGGGGCCAGTCCGGGAAATCGGACGGAGGGCACCGTTCTTCCGGCTATTTCGGCCAGAGTGTGCACCATTCCTCCCGCAAAATGGACGAGTGCAATCAAATAGCCCAGTGGACGGAGCCAACGCGAATTCCGATAAGCAGATGGAGAGAGGGCCAGACTCAACAGCAAAGCCCCCAACAGGCCTGTCAGCCAGACCCGGAAGGAAAGGTCCAGGCGAGGAAACCAGGCGAAATGGCCGTGCAAGGTAAGGACGGTAGCGTTGTAATAGCTCAGGAAATCGTGGGTGGCATCATCCCAGATATGCAAGGCGAACGCCAGGCAGAGCAGCAGCCAAGCTGGACCAAACCCCTGCCGCAGTGGGTATCCTAGCTTCCGAGTCATGGTGCAATTCTACTGAATTGCTTGAGAGTTATGCTTGACGGGACGTGTCTAACTAACCTGTAGCAAGCCGAGCACAACAGTGTCGATTCGCCCTCCCCAGCCAGAGAACTCCCTTACACTGGAGAGAGCTCCGGTACTAGGACCCAGATTGCGTATCAGGCCAATTCCTCGCTCGCTGGCCTTTGTGGCCCTCGCCGTCGTGGCTGCCCACGTCTCGAACGTGCTGTTTCTTGGCACTTCTTCCATCGGCTCGCTGGTCGGTAACTTACTCCAGGTCTTTTGCAGTTTCCTCGCGGCAGCGCTGTGCTTTCGCACAGCTGAAAAATCACCCTGCTTCAACCAGTCCTTTTGGACCTTGGTCGGCTTCGGTATCGGGATATGGGGAGTGGCCAATCTGGGCTGGACCTACTACGAAGTAATCCTCCGGAGCGAACCGCCGACGGGTTCCCTGATCCGTTTTCTTTTTGATACCCAAGGCATGTTCTTCGTAATGGCCATCTTCCTGAACCAGGAGAAGTCCGATTCTCGTGTCGAAACGGAGGAGGCTCTCGATTTTATCCAAGTGGGTGTCCTCTTTTTTCTGATCTATTTTGGAATGTACTACCTGCCGGCCCTTAATCTCTCCCCACGAACTGCTTTCGCGCGGGAGATGGCCGTGACTTTCTGGGGTGACTCGGCAATCATACTCCTGGCTCTGCTGCAGTGGCGCCGCGCCCGATTCCCGCAAGTCCGGAACCTCTACGGAGGCCTGGCACTCTACCAGCTCTTTTACGCAGTCGGCGCTTATCTATCGGATACCTATCAATTTCAGAGGCAAATTCCAACGGGCACCTGGTATGACCTGGCCTGGTCTCTTCCCATGCTGTATGCAGCCTTCTGGGCCGCCAGTTGGCGGCCGGAGTCTGAGAGCATGTCTCGCGCCAAGGTTCGGCGAAAATCACTCACGGACATTCTAATCACCAACGGGATGTTTGCTTTTTTGCCATTGGCAATCCTGTTTCTTGTGGCCGAGATGGGCCCCGGTTGGAAACTTTTGAGGTTCAGCCTGCTCGGGATCTCGTTCCTTTGCTATGCGCTGCGGATTGCGTTGTCGCAATTTCGCCAGCAGCAGGGCGAGGAGACCGTGCAAAGGCAGACTCTCGCCATGGACACCTCCGTCGACGGAATCGCCCTGCTTGACGAAAATGGATTGCACATCTACGCGAATACTGCCTTCACGGGCATGCTGGGTTTCCACGATCCGAAGCAGATCATTGGACAACCTTGGCAGGTTGTTTATGCGTTCCAGGATTTGAATCAGCTGGAGACAGCTGTTCGCGGGTCACTTGCCGCTACCGGAAAGTGGTCGTCGCCTCTTTCCTTGCGGCGACCTGATGGCACCAGATTGCCCGTGGAAATGACCGTCGCCCTCATGCCGGACGGCGGAACCGTCTGTGTCGCTCGCGACCTCTCGCAGCGGGAACGGGCGGAGAAGGCGCAAGCGGAAGCCGAAGCAAAATATCGCACACTGGTCGAACAGGTGAACGCCATCACCTACATCGCCGAGATCGGCATCGCCGGCAAATGGCATTATGTGAGTCCCCAGATTGAATCGATTTTGGGCTACACACCGGAAGAATGGTTGAACACCTCTCATCGGTGGGCCGATTTGATCCACCCGGATGACCTCGGGGTCGTTGCAGCCGCCGAAAAGGCCAGCGAGGAGGGCGAGCCATTCCAAGCAGAGTTTCGGATCAAAAGAAAAGACGGCAAAGAGGTATGGCTTAGCGACACTGCCGTGGTTGTGCAGGGCAGTAACTCTGATCCGGTCATGGAAGGCATCCTCGTCAACATCACAGACCGAAAGCTTCTGGAAACGCAGCTTCAGCAAGCGCGCAAGATGGAAGCTGTCGGACGACTGGCGGGTGGAATCGCGCATGATTTTAACAACCTTTTGACGATCATCACCGGCTACACGGATCTGGCACTTTCGCGACCGGCGGTTTCTCTCGAAGTACGCTCAGACATTGAGCGCATTGAGAACGCTGCCGCGCGCGCTGCGGCACTCGTGCGTCAACTGCTTGCATTCAGCCGCAAACAGGTACTGCAGCCGAAGACCCTAGACCTGAATGCGATCGTCGTCAACATGGACAAATTATTGCGTCGGCTCATCGATGACCACATCGAGATGGTCACCAAAATTCATGAAGACCTTGGCAAGGTGAAAGCGGATCCGGCGCAGATTGAGCAAGTCATTGTAAATCTGGTGGTGAACGCGCGCGATGCCATGCCGAAAGGAGGACGCCTGATCGTCGAGACCTGCAACGTCGATCTGGACTCGGCGTACGCCGTTGAGCATGCGACTTTCAAACCCGGGCGCTATGTCATGCTTGCTGTTTCCGACACCGGATCCGGCATGGACCCTGAAACGCTGGCGCACATTTTTGAGCCCTTCTACACAACAAAGGAGAGCGGGCGCGGTACCGGGCTGGGGCTCTCCACCGTTTATGGCATCGTCAAACAGAGCGGCGGCTATATCTGGGTTTACAGTGAGCCCAAAAAAGGTAGCACTTTTAAAGTCTACCTGCCGCGTGTGGAGGAACTGGTCGAAGAGGTTACGGCACAGAAGCTTCCGTTCGGTGACCAACGAGGTTCGGAGACTGTTCTGCTGGTCGAGGATGAAGAAGCGGTCCGCGATCTGGTAGAGACTATCCTCTCTGGACAGGGGTATGAGGTGATTGTGGCCCGGGACCCGCGCCACGCGCAGGAGATTGCCCGAACGCATTCGGGGAAAATTCACGTACTACTGACCGATGTAGTCATGCCCGGCACGAGCGGCCGCGAGCTGGCTGCGCTGGTGATGGCCATCCGACCTGCGATCCGGGTCCTGTACATGTCCGGCTACACGGAGAATGTCATTACCAGTGGCGGCCTGCTCGAGGAAGGACTGGCATTCCTGCAAAAGCCGTTTTCTCCACGCGTGCTAATTCAGAAAATCCATGAGGTGCTGACGTACACTCCGGCCACCAAGAAATAAACAACTCGCCCTGAAGTGTAACCTGCATTGCAAAAACAGAGGTGCGTCATTTGAGGTTTTACAGGTGGGCTTCGATCAGGCCCGCACTGGGGACTGGCATCATTTCCGCCTCGGGTTGAAGGCTCGCCTCGAACGGTTGGTGATCCATGGGCAACGACTATTTCTCGGCTCGAAACGCCGGTCATCCGAGTCTTACGAATTCCACTTAAACCAAGGGACCGAGTGATCTCCGCATCGCTCGACAATCCCGTCTTTGCTGCGGTCGACTAGTCCATGGCCCCAGATTTGAGACCTTCCTTGCACATGCTTCAGGATGGGGATTCCCGCCCGCCGATTTTCATTCATTCTGTCGGTTCTGAAGGCCGAGCCTGATCCTACGGCTTCGCAGGTGAGCTCGCTGCGTCCTTTGGCTTGCCGATGGTGCTCAGAGTTTCCACATTGAAACGCTTGTAGTCGGAATACCGGGTGATGACATTCACCTTCAGTCCTTTTACCAGCAGCACGCGAACGCCGATGTGGGCCTCGACATAGGTCGGCAGCCAAACTTCATTGTTCACATAACCCTGCTCAAACACGAAGCTCGTTCCCTTCTGCAGATTGGCTAGGACACCGCCTCCGATGTGTACGTCTCCGACGAAGTAGGCCTCCAATCGGACCACGTCCTTGGCCTTTTCATCAATCCAGATGACTCCAGCCAGTTCCTTCACAAAACGCTCTTCCATGTTCTTCGGCTTGTACTCCGGATTCGGTTCAAAGTCGAAAACCAGCACGTCCTGACCACGGAACCGTTCTCGCCTGGGGTTCACGAACTGGCAAACCCGGAGAAACACTTCGATACCGGGGTCCTCGTCCTGCTTGTTCTCCTCTTTCGTTTTTTCCTCCTTCTCCTCTTTTTTCTTCTCTTTCTTCTGCTCTTCTTGAATTCGTTTCTGGGTTTTTTCGTTCTCTTTCTTCTGTTCCTCTTCGCTCAGCACCTTGCCGTCTTTTTTCACCAGTGTAGTGATCTCATCTCCGTTCAGGTAGAAAAAAGTGTACTCGTTCGTTTCCTTCTTGCTCACGCTCCCGGATTTGTCGTACTCCGTTTCTTCTTCCACCTGCGTCCCAGCATAATTCTCCTTAATCTTGTCAATTTGCTTCTGGTTATTATCAATTTCTTCGAAAAGCAGCTTCAAATCCGGCAGTTTCACCTGTGACTTGATGGGGAAATCAAAAACACGCTCTCCGATGGTTTCATTTACGCTGGCTCTGGTCGCAGTAACGGTATAGCTATTTTGACCCCGATGAATTTCCATCTTGGAAGGCAGCTTCACGCCGTTTACAACCTGGTAGGCCTCGTAACAAGTTTTCTGGGTGGCACCCGCTATGGTCGCCTCTTCCGCGTCGATCAGGTTCGATTCCCGGTCAAAGTACACCTGCCATTCGATCCCGGTCGGATAGGTCAGTTCGACATGAAGGGTTTCACGGCCACATACCTCAGCGGGACCTTTGAACGCCGCGCCGATCTTCTTCTTCGAAAGTGCCAGAAACCGCGAGTTGTAATACTGCGCCGCCGCCTCCATCTCCAGTGCGCGTGCCCCGAGCAACGTTGCGATCTCTTCCGAGTCGTTCTGCTGCCAAGCAGATTTGCCATTGTAGGCGGCAATCTCCGTGTTGTCCCCAGAACGGATTTCGGTGTAATAGCGGTTGGGTAACTTTAGGCGGAAGGTGTACGTTCCCGGCTTTCCCTTTCCTGTCTCCTCGATCACTCCGTCCAAAGAGACAGTTTGGACTTTTGCAAGGGCCTTAGCGCCTCCGGCAGCTTTCAGATACTTGTCGATGATTTTGGAGACATCCTGGGCCTGGCATGCAGGTGCGGGATAAAACGCGGCAGCGAGCAGGCACAAGATCACAGCCAGTGTTTTCATAGCGTCCCTATAGGATACGCGGAACGAAGCAAAAAGTTGCGGTTCCCGGCCATCATTTTCCTCTCCTCTGCAGTTTCCCGGGCAGAATCTGCGACACGCCTTAGCCAGGAAATCTCATCGCTCGCCACTTTGGGGCCCGGGTAGCGGGGCAATAAAGTCAATAAGAGTCCATTCCTGCTGAATCCCCCTGGGATGGTTCGTATTGTGGGTTGAGCGCGTGGCCTTTTGCTGCCCGTCCGCCTTGGCTGGCTTCTGCCCGGATGGTTATTCCCTTCCGCGCGCTCCGGCACGTGCTCCGCCCCAACTCTTTCTTGATTTTCTATAGAATAGGAGCGGCCGGCCGGCAATGAGGAATAACCCCAGGCGCGTCGCTTGCTGGGCGGCGCAACACCAGTTAATTCCGCCCTCCGATACCTTCCGCCTCTCCCTCGGGGAAAAACGATGTGGTATTTACTCGAGTTGTTCGACTTGGATCCGGCGATCCTATCGAAACGATGCGAGCCCGCGCAGTCCACGTGAATAACCGGGTGCGACCAAGTGACTAGAATATCCCTCCCGCCAGGCAGGGGATTCAGTTCGCTTCTGTCCTGATCCTCCACTCCGTCGGGCATTCACTCACGACAGCCACGAAGGTTGAAAGCGCCTAGATGCGAAACTCACACCTCACCCATGTTCGCCATGGGCTTAGGGCTTCTTCTTTTTGCCCCCCAATAAGCCTCCGAGTTGATTCACCGCCCCGGCAGCATTTCCACCGCCCGCAGCGCCAGCCAGCCCAGTCGCTAACCCGCCGACATTCCCGGTGCCACCGGCGCAGGTGAGCTCCGATTTCAACATGCTTGCAGCTGCGCCGCCAACGTCTGGCACAAATTGTGGATTCGCGGTTGTGCCGTGAACTTGCAACGGCACCTTTATCCCACCGTTCTTGCAGTTGCTCCCGGCACCAAGGGCTTGGCCGGCCACGCCGCCCAGCCCTCCTGCCGCGGCACTCACCACGGAAGAATTCACAGTCGCCACAAGCTTGAAATCCATATTGTTCTTGGCGTCCAGTGTGCCCCCACCTACGACAGTGCCGAGCGCGGGGACGACCAGATCGAGATTGTCCGCACGCAGGCCGGTCGGAGACATGTGTACGTTGCTCGTAAACTTCTCAATGACCAGATCATTGCCGGTCTTCAGTCCAGCCAATGATGCAACCCCAGACATCTTCTGGCCAAGGTCAAACCCCGACAGCTTGCCGCTATATAAGCCGATCGTCCCATCGGTTACCAGCTTGTCGGTCGGGCCGGTCAGGTGCAGGTTTGCGTTCAACGTACCGGCCGACAGTCGTGATCCCGTTGGAAGGTTGATGGCCAGCGCGGGCAGGAACGTCTCGAGATCCGTTGCCGGTAGTCCTTGCCCCTCGACCTTCATGTCGACCACGAATTCATCGCCCACCGATTTGTAAGTTCCGCTCAGATTGGTTTTTGCGTTACCTATTTTCAGGGAGGAAGGGTTGAGCACACCCGCTCCCGCCGCCAGATCATAGTTGGTATCAAATTCAATCACAGCGGGGACTCCAGCGGGGCTTCCACCAGCGATGAGAACGGCTTTCGAGAGTTTCAACTCGCCCTTCGTCATCATGTGCCCACCCTGGCTCACGAGGTTTGCATTCACGTCGACGATTCCGGCGAGTCCGGCGCCGGGATCAAGAAAGCCCGTGGACGCCAGGTTCAGGTTGTTGATATTCAACTTCACGTTCTGCGGCGTGAAAGCCGCATCCTTCGGGTCGACCGGGCCCACTTTCCCATCGATCTTCATCTCGCCGCCACCCGGCAGATTCATCGAAAATATCACCGGGAAATTAGTACCCGTGGCGACTTCGGTGGCCTTAAGATTGACCTTGGTATAGACGCTGCGTTTCTGCGAGTTCGTATTTCCAAGTGTAATCTGCCCATCCTCGAGCGACAGTTCTTTGATGGATACCGGCGGGGCTGTATTGCTCCCGCCGCCAGCATCAGGTTTCTTCCCCGTCGGAGTTGAACTTCCCCCCATCGAGGAAAAATTCCATCTGCCACTTGGATCCTTCAACATAACTACTTGCGGATTAATGATGGTCACTTCGGTGACGTTCACCTGCTGCGAAAAAATCAATGGCATTAGTTCCACGCCGACTTTTACTCTCTTCGCGGTCAGGAAGGGGCTGGCACTGAACTTTGGATCATCACTGACCGACAGATCGTCGATCCCGAGCGACCCGCCTAGAATCGAGAGACTTAAGTTGCCGACTTGGACCTTACGGCCCAGGGCTTCGGACGCCTTCTGTTCCAGGGTAGGCCGGAACTTGTTTACCGGAATGAGGAAAGGAAGGACAAACAGGACCAAAATTAGCACCAGGATCGCGATACCGATCCACTTCATCTTGCCACTCATCAAGTCCTCCGGGGGTTGAAGCGCAGGCGGGCGCCCCACGATTAGACGGTGGATGATACCACACTCCTTTTATCGTGGAGGAGTTCCGCCTGGCAGCTTAACTACTGCTGGCACAGGAGGTTAGGGTTTGCGCAACGCGACACCAGCCGGCATTAAGATGCCCCGAGCTCCACGGCATAATCTAACTATCGCGCGGGCGGTCCTTCTTAGGACCGCCGTGCCCAAGGCCCTGCAATCCTCATGACCATTCATCCCGTGCTTGCCCTGCTGCTTTTGGACTTACTGCTGTTCCTGGCAGCCTTCCTGATGGACAAATCGGCCGAGCGATGGGAATTCCTTTTGTTGAGCGCACTATTTTTTGTCTCCGGCATGCCCGCACTCATTTATCAGGTGATTTGGCAGCGAACGCTCTTTTCCATCTATGGCGTTAACGTCGAGTCCGTGGCCGTTGTCGTGAGTGCCTTCATGCTCGGACTTGGCCTCGGCAGCATCCTCGGCGGCCGGTGGTCCGCCCGGTTTCCGCGGCACGGCATACTTCTGTTCGGCGTCTGCGAAATCGGCGTGGCGACTTTTGGAATTCTCTCCCTGAGGATTTTTCATTGGGCGGCCTCCTTTACCGCCGGATCGGGCCTGCCTTCTGTCATCGTTTTCAGTCTGTTGCTCTTACTGCTTCCGACGATGCTCATGGGCGCCACCCTTCCCCTCCTGGTGGAACACCTCGTTAGACGCTCAGGACGGGTCGGGCTATCGGTCTCGCGGCTCTATTTTGTGAATACCCTGGGCTCGGCAGTGGCTTGTTATTTTTGCGCTCAGTTTCTGCTGCGAGATTTTGGCCTCTCCGGTTCCCTCAAAATTGCAGCCTGCCTCAACGTACTCGTCGGCCTGACAGCGTTCCTTTACGGCAAAAGTCGCCGAGCAACCGCGTCACAAGCTGCGATGGACGGGCACAAACACACTGGGTTTACGCCGGCCGTTTCCCTGCACATGGCCATGTTCCTGGCTGCTCTCTCGGGTTGCATCTCACTTGGTTTTGAAATCTCATGGTTTCGCGTTTTCTCGATCGCTTCCATGGACAGAGCACCAGCGTTCTCCCTGCTCCTGGCAATTTTCCTGGGAGGCATTGCCGCCGGAGCGCATCTGGCTGAACGTTTCACCCGCGGCGTCGAACCGAAGCGGTTGCTTCAGGTGATTGGCGCGATGATGATTGCTGCCGGGACCATTTCGAGTTACCTGCCACCCCTGGTTGCCTACCTTATGGGGCGCAGGATCCCTTACCTATCGAGCGCGCCTTTCTTCTTTCTTACCGCGGCACTGATCGGTGCGGTCATGCCCTTGTTGTGCCAATTGTCGGTGCCCCCCGGAGAGCAGGCCGGAAAAGATGTGAGCTTGATTTATGTTTCCAATATTGTTGGATCCGTTGCGGGGAGTCTTGGTATCGGCTTTGTTCTTATGCAGTATCTCGGTCTAAGCCGGATCTCCCTGCTGCTGGGAATCTTGTCAATCGCCTCCGGCATGCTGATTGCAAGCCGGACGGGGCCCCGGTTTCACTGGCCGCCTCTCTGGGTGGTGTCTCTGGGACTCGCGGCGGTGGTCCTGGTTGCGGCTGCACCGAGCCGGTATGCCCTGCTCTATGAAAGACTTGCGTTCGGCGGAAAGTATCGCACGATGGGAGCGTTCGCAGACGTCGTGGAAAACCGTAATGGCGTTGTGTGTGTTACCCCCGAGGGTGCTTTGTTTGGCGGTTCTGTCTACGATGGTTACTTCCGGGTTGATCCTCAGAATGATGCCAACGCTGTCATTCGGGCATTCTTTCTCAGCGCAGTACACCCTGCCCCAAAGCGAATGCTTATGATCGGACTCGCTTCCGGTTCCTGGGGCCAGATTTTTGTAAACGATCCAAGGATAGAGTCCCTTGAAGTAGTCGAAATCAATCCAGCTTATTTGCAGCTGATTTCAAAACATCCCGTGGTGCAGTCTTTGCTGGTCAACCCCAAACTGCGTTTGCACATCGACGATGGGCGGCGCTGGCTGATTGCCCATCCCGAGGAGCGATACGATCTCATTGTCGTAAATTCCACGTTTCACTGGAGAGCTCACAGTTCCGGGCTGATCTCCCAGGAATTCTTCCGGCTCGTTCACAAACACCTGAACCCCGGCGGCATCTATTACTTCAATTCGACCGGATCCTTTGATGCGATGGCCACAGCTCTTCGTGAGTTCCCCTATGGCCTGCGGGTCATGAACTTTCTAATGGTCAGTGACAGTCCGATCGTCGTC
This sequence comes from Candidatus Acidiferrales bacterium, assembly GCA_963842585.1. Lineage (GTDB taxonomy): Bacteria > Acidobacteriota > Terriglobia > Acidiferrales > UBA7541 > Acidiferrum. The sequence continues at coordinate 98,512 of CAWJHG010000001.1, read as the reverse complement.
GACAAGGCTCGATGGGAGACGGTTCTTCGAGAATACAGAATTGACGGGCGGCCACTTTTTCCCCCAACAGACGAAAGCGCGCAGAAGGCGCTGGCAAACTATTTATTCCTGGCTGACACTCTTGAGGCGCCACCCACCATAGATGGCCTGGAGAGCGCTGCCTCGCTGCGCCCGCGCGTGGCTCACTTTGCATCGATCACCGACGACAACATGGGTGCCGAGTGGGGGCCGGATGAGTACGTCCCCTGGCGCGAAGTGCCTTGATCCGGGCCGCTCCAACTTTGAGCTCACAGAAATGCGGTCCGGCGACCAATTTCTTCTGGGTCCCGGCCAAAATACATCCAGGAGAATCATGGTAAAATTCTCTCGCGGGGCCGTTGCTTAAATGGATAAAGCACAGGTTTCCTAAACCTGCAATCCCGGTTCAAGTCCGGGCGGTCCCACCATCGCTCAACCCCCGTTCGGGCGCGGACAGACCGCCTCGTCAATTCCTCGTATCTCTTTGGCGTTCGCAATCGTGAGGAGGCATGATCACGTCTCAAGCCGTGGGACGCCGTTCCCCGATTTCCTCGCAGGTCCCAATTCGGTTCCGCCGATCGGGAAAAAAGGCAGACGTCACTCTGGCAGCGGCGGGCAACCGGGGAATTCAGCAAGAGCGGTGTTGCCGATATACTTCAGGTCCTCGATCCCGATTTTCGAAGAGTAGAAGCCATCACAAGTCATGAGGCGGAGTTTGGCAAAGAATGCGACTCCTTGGCTGAGCGATGGATCGCTCTTTGCGTTCTTGCGGTAGGCGATCAAGTTCAGGGCCTCTTTCTGCTGCTCCGGGGTGCACTGGAGGAAACCCAACTGGAAGCGGTCGTCGGAGAAATTGTCCAACCACATCAAGCCTCCACCGAGCAGCAGTTGATATTCCTCATTTTCGCTGGTGAGAAGATCGATGAATTCCGGAGCGCCGGCTTCCACGGCCCCCCCAGACTTTTCGTCTCTCGGGATGATGGCATCGCAGAGAACGAGCAACATCTGATACTGTTGGGCAGAAAAAAACTTGGGCGTGTACTTCCCTGCCGGCGAGATGCTTTTTTCTTTTTGGATTATTTTGTGAACAAGTTCAGCGGCTTGCGCCGGAATCATCTGTAAAACCGAGCCGCCCGCGGCACCGAAGGCGAGGTTTCTCAGAATATCCCGCCTGGATAATCCGGGCGCGCTTCTCTGGTCTCTGCGCGGTTCGCTCTTCTTCACAGATTTCCCTTCTTGGCCTGCTCCAGCAAGTATTCGGAAGCTCGCCAGGAAAGTGCCATGATGGTCAGCGTCGGATTCTTGTCCGGGTTTGTCACCAGCGGCGCCCCGTCGGTGACGAACAGATTGTTCACTTCATGAGCCTGGCAGAAGCCGTTAAGTACGGAATTCTTGGGGTCGGCGCCCATCCGGGCGGTACCCACTTCGTGGATGATCTTTCCCCCCGGAGTAATCCCGTAAGGATAGGCGCCGCTGCTTTCGGTTCGCGTCAGATATTGGCCGCCGGCAGCCTCAACAATGGCCTTAAACGTTTCCTGCATATCCCTAGCTTGTCGAATTTCTGCGTCACCCCATTTGAAATGAAAGCGCAGGACGGGGATGCCCCACCGGTCAACGACATCAGGATCGATCTCGCAATAGGTATCGGGATTGGGGACCATCTCCCCGCGCCCGGCAAAGCCCATCGTTGTGCCGTAGCGCTTGCGGCAGGTGGCCTTCAGGGTCGCGCCATAGCCCTCAACCTCCTCACAGAGATCATCGAACATTCCTGCGCCGGGCATTTCCCGACCGCCGCCAATTTCAATGTGGTAGCCACGCGGAAATGCGTTCTGGCGATCGTATTTCCACCATGGGATGTACATGTGCATCCCGCCGGTTCCGTCGTGGTTGTGAGGCACCATCTTTTCCATTTGTGGGAAATAGCCATCCCCGTCGCTGCCCACCGAATCGGTAAGATTGCGCCCGAGCTGACCGGAAGAATTCGCCAAACCATCCGGAAAAAGGGGCGATTTGGAATTCAGGAGCAGTCGGGCCGACTCGCAGGCGCTCGCCGCCACCACGACGGCGCGGGCGGAAATTCGCCTCTCGGCACGCGTTGTCTTGTCGAGGTAGGCGACGCCGGTAGCTTTTCCGTCCGAGCCCAACAGAATTTCGCGCGCCATAGCGTTGGTAATCAGCGTGAGCCTGCCGGTCTCGAGCGCGGGAGGAATCAGCACCTGGCTGGAACTGAAATTCGATCCGGTGACGCACCCGCGGCCGCACTGGGCGCAATAATGGCAAGCCGGACGCCCGTTGAGCGGCTTGGTCAGGATGGCCAACCGCGCTGGAATGCACGGAATGTTCAGTTTGTCGCAGCCCCTCTTAATGAGCAGCTCGCTGCAGCGGGGCTTGGGTGGAGGCAGGAAAACTCCGTCGGGCGCGCTCGGGATATTCTCTTTGGACCCGAACACGCCGATATAGGACTCCACCTTATCGTAGTATGGCGCTATGTCCTCATAGCTGATGGGCCAGTCCTCGCCAATCCCATCGCGCGTCTTGGATTTGAAATCAATGGGAGCGAAGCGCAGGGCGATCCGGCCCCAATGGTTTGTGCGACCACCGACGATTCGAGAACGGAACCACTGGAAATTCGAACCACTCGCGGATGTGTATGGTTCGCCATCAATTTTCCACGAGCCGTTGGGCGCCAAGAATTCGCCGAAGTCAGCTGCAGCCTTGCCTCCCACCCCGACACCTCGGTGCGCCAGGTCGTAAGGCCACTGGAACATCTTGAAGTCTTTTTCCGGGTTTACAGGTCCGCCGGCTTCGAGGAGGGCCACGGTGAGGCCGCCTTCGGTGAGAATCTTGGCCGCCATTCCTCCCCCGGCGCCGGAGCCAACCACGCACACGTCATAAGTATTCGGAGAACGTATTACTTGAGTCATGGAATGGGCTCTGCAGCCTACCTTTCTTTGTCACGGAAAGCGTCGATTTCGCAGGTTAATACCTGTTTCACCGAGAGATTCAGCCACTTCTGCGAGAAGCCGTCAGAGCCCACCACGGCGGCCTGGTCCAACTCAGGAATTGAGAATTTCGTTGCGGACATTCTTCAAAACATAGGCAGCGCGTTCGACGCCAACCTCGCCGGAGAGAATGGGATCCTCGTTTTCGATGCTGAGGATGCCTTCATAGTTGGTATCCATGTAGGCTTGCAGAATCGCTTTCCATGTCGATGCGCCGTGACCGTAGCCGACCGCGCGGAAAGCGTCGGAGGCAAGCGGCAGATCTTCTTTCTCGAAGACAAAATTGAGTACACCATACCGGGCAACATTCTCCGGATACAGGACGGTATCTTTCATATGCGCGTGATAGATCATGCCCTGCTTCCCCAGGAAATGGATCACTTCCACCGGATCGCAACCCTGCCAGAAGAGATGGCTCAGATCGCAGTTTGCCCCGATCTCCTCGCCAACAGCCTCGCGAAGCCTAAGCAGCGTGCGCGGATTGTAAACGACGAAGTTAGGATGCATCTCAAAGGCCAGGCGATGGATGCCATGTTCGCGGGCGAACTTGGCAGCCTCTTTCCAGTACGGTACAACCTTCTCCTTCCACTGCCACTGCAGCATGGCATCGTACTCTTCGGGCCAACGGTAGGTGATCCAGTTCGGCTGTGTGTCTGCGGGTGAACCGCCGGGACAGCCGGAGAAGCCCACGATGACCTTGACGTCAATGCGCTCGGCAAGCAGGACGGTCTTCCGGAAGATTTCCGCGTCCCGCGCAGCATGCTTGGCATCAGGATGAACGGGATTGCCGTGGCAGCTGAGCGTGGCCACGCGAATCCCGCGATCTTCAAATTTCTTCACCCATGCTTTGGCTTTTGCTGGATCGGCGAGGAGCTCGTCGACTGGGCAATGGCTGGCGCCGGGATACCCACCCGTACCGATTTCGATCGCTTCGAGCCCAAGTGCACTGACCTTGTCGATCATTGCATCAAGCGACAGGTCCGCGTAAACCGGATCGAAAACACCGATGGGGATCTTCTTTTTTGTTCCGGGAGATCCTTGAGAGGAAGGGACTGGAGAACCCGCTTCGGGAAGCGTGGTGGCCGCTTCCGCCAGCTGTGAGACACCGGGAAGTGCGGTGGCCAGAAGGCCGGTGCCGCTCACGGCAAGAAATTGTCTTCGATCAAAACCAGCAGATGAATCCGGGCGATTCGGACGGCGTGCGCTCATGCGAGAGCCTCCCAGGAAGGGTCAGATAAAGTTGGAGCGAAGGGACGAAAAAATTATACGCCCGGGAATGCAAAGGGAGGAACAAAAGTGCGAATTACTTGCGCGGACGCAATGCCTCAAGTGCCGGCACAGAGACTGCGCTGGTCAAGGCCTTTTCCGGTTGCGGCTTGCCATTTTGCAGCGCATCCACGAGCATTTCCATGGCTTGTCCGCTGTTCGGCGGAATGAAAATCGTGGCCGTCAGCAGGCCGCTGCGAACCCAGGATTGCCCAGTATTCGGAAGGCCGTCGCACCCGAGAAAAGGCAAATTGAGCCAGCGTTCGCGTTCCATTTCCGAAGGAAGTTCCTGGAAAGCTTTGCGAGCGCCGATGGCCATGGAATCGTCCTGCGCTACAACGAGGTCAATGTTGGATTTTTGCGAGGTGCTAAGCTTTAGCCAAGAACGGACGGCACGTTGCGCGCTTTCCTCGGTCCATTGGCCCTTCAGCATAATAAGGTGGATGTTACCGGGTTTGACCTCCTGCATGCCAAGCGTGCGGTCTTTCGCCGCAGAATTCTCCGATGGCCCCTGGACGTAAAGCACGGAACCCCCGGTTGGCAACAGCGAGGCACACTGGCGCCCCTGAATGCGGCCAATTTCCACATGGTCCGAGCTGACCGTGAAGATCGGTGCCTTGCCGTTCTGGCGAAGTTCAGAGACGTAATTTGCATCGCGATTCAGAACTGCCCAGCCGATCCCGGCGCTGACGGCGGCGCGCGCCACTTGAGGCAGAGCCGTGCCACCGACCGGCTCAAAGATGATGGCGTCCGGACGATCTTCCGGAGCAGCTTGCACGGCTTTCAGGATCTGCGTGCTTTGATTGATCGCGTCGTTATCGGCATAGAGAATCTGCAGATCGACATTCAATTTTTTCGCAGCCAATTCTGCCGCTCGCGCTTGCTCAATCTGATAATCGTTGTCGTTCGTCGTCAGTGCAACCAGAAATCGAAGCTTACGCATGGATTCACCAGGATATGATTTCCATTTTCTACCATACACCCGCGCTGGCCAGAATGTGCACAAACCTAGCAGGCGGTTTCGAAGCTGAAACGGGTGCCGCTGGGTAATGCAGCGCAGCGGCCGGCCCCGGATGGGTCAAAAGGCGCAAGGCGCACTATAAGTAAAACTTTGTCTGCCCATAAGTCATTGCGGGACAAGAAGTTAGTACTAGGCCCCTGCAGCAGACATGGTAAGCCGCTTGCATTCCTCTACAGGGAGGCAGCGTCCATGGAGATGCTGGCAGCTCGAGTCGAACACCCATTCGAAGGAGAGGGTATCCTCCTCTCCGAGCAATCCCGTAGCAAACCCAGCACAAGCAATCAGCGAACCGAGCCTCACAAGCCAGGTCGCGTCTTCGCGGCTTTCGAACGGCAATCAAAGAACCGATAGGACCTGGGAGTACCCATGAACTGGCAAGACGAATACCGGAGGAAAACGGTCAGCCCTGCTGAAGCCGTCCAGTGCATTCAATCCAACATGCGGGTGTACATTCATCCCGGCTGCGCTGAGCCAGAGACTCTGGTCGAAGCCCTGATGGCGCGGGCGGCCTTTGTAAGGAACGTAGAGATCGTGCACCTGATGACTACCGGGCGGGCGGACTATATCGCGCCCCAAGTGGAGGGCCATTTCCGCCACAATGCCATGTTCATCGGCGGAAACGTTCGCCAGGCAGTCAACGAGGGCCGGGCGGACTATACCCCGGTGTTTCTGAGCCAGGTGGAGGATCTCTTTGAAAGCGGCCAGATGCCGATCGACGTTGCGCTGATTCAGGTGTCTCCGCCGGATGCGCATGGGTTTTGCAGTTTCGGAGTGGGCGTGGATGCAACCCTGACTGCGGCACGGTGTGCCAAGTTTGTTGTTGCGCAGGTGAACGATCAAATGCCGCGTACCTTCGGCGATTGCTTTCTGCATGTGAAGGAAATTGATGCCGTGGTGGAGGTCTCCCGGCCCCTTTGCGCACTGAAACCAATTCAGATCACGGAAGTTCACCACGCTATCGGAAGAAACGTGGCCGGTCTGATCGAGGATGGTGCCACGCTGCAGCTTGGGATCGGGGGCATTCCTGACGCCGTCCTCCTGGAACTAACCAACCACCAGGACCTTGGTGTCCAAACAGAAATGTTGAGTGACAGCATCATTCCCCTGATCGAATCGGGTGTACTCAACGGCAGTCGCAAAACCATCCATCGTGGGAAGATCATTCTGTCCTTTGTTCTAGGCAGCAAGAAGCTGTTTGATTACGTAAACAACAACCCGATGTTTGAGTTTCATCCGAACAAATACACCAATGACCCCTGGGTGATCGCGCAGAATCACAAGATGGTGGCGGTGAATTCGGCGCTGCAGGTCGATATTACGGGGCAGGTTTGCGCGGACTCCATCGGAACGTACTTCTACAGCGGAATTGGTGGGCAAGTGGATTTTATTCGCGGCGCCTCACACTCCAAAGGCGGCAAGCCCATCATCGCTATTCCTGCCACCGCGAAAAACGGAACGATCTCCCGCATCGCCCCGATGCTTGATCCCGGAGCTGGAGTTGTGACATCGCGCGGCGCAGTTCACTACGTGGTCACCGAATTCGGCGTCGCCTACCTGCATGGCCGGACCATCCGGCAGCGCGCTGAATCGCTGATCGAAATCGCCCACCCGAAGTTCCGGGAAGAGCTGTACGCGTATTGCGAGAAGACGCGATGGCTGCAAAGGCCCGCGCTTCAGGAAGGTTGAGTCATGGCAACGCAAGCAAGAGGCAAAGTCACGATTGACACGGAAGAGTGCAAAGGTTGCGGCGTATGTGTGGATGCCTGCCCGCCGAAGTGCCTGCTGCTGCTGCCGGAATTGAATGCCTACGGCGTGCACCCGGCGCATTACACCGGAGAAAGTTGTTCTGGCTGCGGCATCTGCTTCTATGTTTGTCCTGAGCCGGGAGCCATCACGGTTTATCGGCTCATGGTGCCAAAAGCGGTAATTCCGCAGACGGAGGGGAGCCATGCGGCAACTCTGTAAAGGAAATGTGGCCGTTGTAAAGGGCGCTCTGTTGGCCGGCTGCAAAGCCTATTACGGCTATCCGATTACGCCGGCCAGCGAGATCGCTGAGGCGGCGGCCGAATACCTGCCACAAGTGGGCGGCACGTTCCTGCAGGCGGAGAGCGAGGTGGCCGCAATCAATATGGTCTATGGCGCCGCGGCTGCAGGGCAGCGCGTAATGACCGCCTCCTCCGGTCCGGGATTGAGCCTGATGCAGGAGGGCATGTCTTACTTAGCCGGTTCTGAGTTGCCCTGTGTAGTCATCGACGTGGTGCGCGGAGGACCCGGCCTCGGCAATATCGCCCCGGAACAGAGCGACTATTTCGCCGTTGTCAAAGGGGGTGGCCACGGGAATTACAAGAACTTGGTTGTCGCGCCCGCTTCCGTGCAGGAGATGGCGGAGTTGACCATGCTGGCCTTTGATCTTGCTGATCGCTACCGGAATCCAGCCGTGGTGCTTACGGATGGCTTTATCGGACAGATGATGGAACCGCTGGAATTAACGGCGCGGGTGATCCAACAACCCGCAAAGCCCTGGGCAGTCCAGGGGACAGCGGAAACCCGCAAGAACCTGATTTCCTCAATTTATCTGGAACCGGATGACCTGGAAGCTCACGTCCTGAAACTGGACGCGAAGTACAAGAAAGCCGCGGAAGTAGAGACTCGTCACGAACTATACAACGCTGAAGATCCTGAAGTGCTACTGGTCGGCTATGGAATCACCTCGCGGGTGCTACGAAGTGTTGTAGATATGGCCAGGAAAGAGGGAATCCGCGCCGGGCTTTTCCGCCCGATCACATTGTGGCCCTTCCCTGCTGACGCCTTGCGGAAGGCAGCTCGGCGCGCACAGATGGTGCTGGTTGTGGAGATGAGCACCGGTCAGATGGTCGAAGATGTACGGCTGACGCTCGACGGAAGAGTGGATGTTGAGTTTTACGGCCGGGCGGGCGGAAACGTGCCCCTGGCGGATGACGTGTGCAAGGAGCTGTTTGAACGGATGGGCATGGTTGCGGAGTGGGGCGTCTGATCTCCGCTAAAACTCAAGAAGAGGTGGCACCGTGGACGAATACAAAGTGATCGAATCAAAGTCACCCGTCTTTTATGAGAAGTACGAGCGTAAGTCGGAGCTGCAGAACCAGACGCACTACTGCCCCGGTTGCGGGCATGGCGTGGTGCACAAACTGATTGCCGAAGCCATCGCAGACATGGGCACCCAGGACCGCTCCATCTTTGTCAGCCCGGTGGGATGCTCGGTGTTTGCCTACTACTATTTTGACATGGGCAACGTGCAGGCCGCGCATGGGCGCACCCCGGCGGTCGCGACGGCGCTGAAGCGGGCGAACCCGCAAAGCCTCGTCATTGGTTACCAGGGCGACGGCGACATGGCGGCGATCGGAACGGCGGAGATCATTCACGCGGCAAACCGCGGCGAGAAGATCTCCATCTTCTTCGTAAATAACGCCATTTATGGAATGACCGGAGGACAAATGGCGCCGACCTCACTGGTCGGGCAGAAGAGCACCACCTCTCCCTGGGGGCGGCGGCCGACCAATGAAGGGTATCCGCTACATATGGCGGAACTGCTTTCGACCCTGGAGGCGCCGGTCTACGTGGAACGCGTGGCACTGAACGACAGCAAGAACATCATGAAAGCTCGGAAAGCGGTCCGGAAGGCGCTGGAGCTGCAGCGCGACGGCGCTGGTTTTACATTCGTTGAAATATTGTCGCCATGCCCAACTATATGGAATATGACGCCGCAAGAGTCGCGAAAGTGGATTGAAGAGAAAATGATGACGGTCTTCCCGCTTGGCGTCCTGCGGGACCGCAAGCTCGAACCGGTGGCCGATAGTGTGCCGCAAACGACCGTGAACAAGCTTTTCAAGCTCGAGGAAAAGGAAGTACAAGCGCCGTCCACCGTTCCCGCAGAGCAGCACCCGGATCTGCGCGTAAACATCGCCGGATTTGGCGGACAGGGGGTTCTGCTCCTGGGGCAAATCCTGGCAGAGATGGGCATGCGCGCCGGGCGAGAGGTCAGCTGGCTGCCGTCCTACGGGCCGGAGATGCGTAGCGGCAGTGCCCACTGCTTGGTGTGCCTGGCGAACGAGCGGGTGGGCTCACCGCTGGTAGAGCACCCCGACGTTCTTATCGCGATGAATGAGATTTCGCTGCATAAATTCGCGAAGCAGGTGGGGCCGCACGGAACAATTCTCTATAACAGCGCGAAGTTGCCCGCCGGATTCCCCCCGCAGCAGGCCATGATTTATTGTGTGCCTGCCGCGGAGATTGCAGATGCCCTCGGCACCACGAAAGCCACGAACATGGTCATGCTCGGTGCGCTTCTCGAACTGACGCACACCCTGCCGGAGGAGAGCGCGATTGCTCTTCTGAAAGCCAAAGTGCGCAATGCCAAGCTGCTCGAAGTGGATTGCCTGGCCATCGACAAAGGCATGGAATGTCTGCGGCGGCAACGCGAAGCATCGACAGTCGAGACACTCAGGCAGGAAAGCCAGTTGGCACACAGCAAGTAGCACATGCCTCTCTCCAATTGCCGTTATCGTTACATCGGTTAAGGCCGCGGCACGGTTGTAGAGGGAGAGGGGATGCACAATGGCCATGCAGCTCGAAGAAGAACTCTCTCTGGACGTTAATCACCGGGTCAATGTCCAGCCAACTCTCCCTATCGTAGTCGAAAAAAACGCGACCGGAACTTGCGGTTCCGGGCAAGCATTCTGCTCCTGCCTCCTGTTGCCGTGCGCCCGGAGGATACCGCGCATCACGGGGTCCCGCACCTGACCATCCACCGGTTCTCATGATGGGCTAAGCACTACGACTTTACGGGTACGTATGGCCTGATCAGAACGGTGTAGGCTACTGTTGCGGTTTTTCCGTTGCCGGGGCCGTGGGAGGCGGAGCTGTCAGGCTGTGGTGGATGGCAAATTCCTTTTCCGCCTCTTCCTTGTGCCCTGTCCGGCTGAGCGCCGTGGCCAGGCTATAGTGCACAGCGGGGTTTTCGGGAGTAAGACGCTCAGCCGCGCGAAGTGGGGCGATGGCTTCCTCGTACCGTTTGACGGTAACGAGCGAGAAGCCCCAGCCAAGGTATGCCTCGGCGAAATTGGGGTCGAGCTTTGCTGCCATTGAGAATTTCGCGATGGCCTCATCCCAGTTTTCTTCTCTGCTCGCCAATTCCCCCAGGATGTAATAAGCGGCAGCGTTCTTCGGATCGAGCTCGATCTCCCTCTGGAATTCCTTTTTCGCGAGTTCAGCAGACTTGGCATCGGCATCGGGGCGAGAAAGCAACAGCCTGCCCAGCAGAAAATGAAGCCCCGGTGTGTCGGGGTTTTTGTCAATCATGGCCTGGTATTCGCGCTGAGCGTCGTCCCACTTCCCCTGCATTTCAAAGGACTCGGCGAATAGCTTATGTGCGGCAATGGATTGCGGGGCGGTGCGCCCCAGATCTTGCGCAACACGGGTAGAAAGGTCTGAAAACGCATGGACCAGCATAAAGAGAATATCGGGGTCTTCGGGAAATTGCTTTCCAAGGAAGCGGGCGAAATCGAGGGTAGAGTCGCGACTGTCGACGGACAACGAGCAGCGTAACCCAAGAACGCCTGCCTGCTTCTTTGTCTCCACCGGAGCTTGGGAGCTCATGGCACGCTTCAGGGCGGGAAGGGCTTCCTTGCATTGGCCCTGTTGCGCGAGGACCATCGCCTTTTCTGTGGTCATCGCGGAGCTCGCCCCGGTCCCAGGATTGGTCTTGGGCGATTGGGCAGATACCGGCGAGGCAGGGAAAAGAGCAGTGGTTAGAAGGCAAAACAGGCTTAGTCTCGTGCTGGCTCGGGGCATTTGTCTTAGGTGCCGTTGTTCGTGAATCTGGGCTGTTCTTGGATCTAGGGTCGCCGGAAAATGTCGCCACAAATAAAAATGAGGCAGGCGGGGGTGTACGCCTGCCTCATTATACGTTGCTTACGCTAGAAGTAGAGCTTCAACGCAAACTGGACGTTTCTCGCAGGTTGTGAAGCCTGGATAACGCCGGTCGTGGATTGCGCTACCGTTGTATTGGGAGCGCCGAGGTTTACGGTGTTAAACGCGTTCAGGAAGTCAGACCGGAATTGCAGCTTGAACCGTTCTGTAAGTTGGAAGTTCTTCTGCAAGCTGATGTCCCAGTTGTAATACCCGGGTCCACGCAGCTTCCCAAGCTGAGGTGCACAAGTGCCGAAGCCGCTGGTGTTGTCTGTATAGTTGCTGGGGTCAAACCAGACGAAACCGCCACCCTGGGCTGCAGTCGCATCTCTCCGCCCCCAGATAGTGTTGGTCCCGTTGCAATCCGGCCGAATGCCGCCAGAAAGGGTGCCCGTTGGGTCGCTGGTATTGTTGTACATGGCCATCGGGAAGCCGCTGTGAAGGGACATAATGGGACTGACGGTCCATCCACCCACGACCGCGTTCATGGCCTTGTTCATGCTGTTTCCGAACTGCTTGCCCGTTCCGACTGGCAGTTCATAGATCGCGTATGCCGTGAGAGTGTTGGTGGCATCGTAATAACAGGGCGCCCATTCCGCCTTCGGATCATAGACGTTCTGCCAATACGGCGAAGCCGTATTCGATTGTCTCGCTCCAGACCAAGTGCCGTAATATCCGGAGTTGTTGGTCATGCACTTAGAGAAGGTGTAGGACACCTGCCCCTGCAGTCCCTTACTCATGGTCTTCTGGAGCACGGCCTGCAGAGCGTTATACATCATTCTGCCGTTCGATTGCGTACCGGAGACGGTGCCACCGGTTGAGTCAATCGCTTCAGCCAACTGCGGCCCGATGCCGTTCTGGAAGTACAGGCTCGGCGCTGTGCACGGCGGTGTGCTGCAAGCAGTATCTGGCAAGGAGACGAGCTGGTTATATTTGAACGGCACCATCAAGTGGTTGACTACTTGTCCTACGTATCCCACTTGGAGTGTCGTGTTGTTCCCGAACTGATGCTGGATCGTCAGGTTGGCTTCGTCGTCGATAGCCGGCTGCACATTGGAATCCCACAGCCTGAACACTGCTCCCTCGTAGCAGTTGAAGTTCGGGCAAGAGAGGCCCGCTGCGGGGGGTGCAATGATGCCCTGCGACAGGGTTGTCAGCGGCAAGGGGAAGTTCGTGCTTCCCGTTGTGGTGTACAACGTCTGGAATTCGCCGCCTGTGGTCGCGCCACCGTTGTAAGGGGCGTTTACGGGCAAGCGCAGGTTGGTGCCGGTGCCTTCGAGATAATCCGAGATGGTAAAGGCGCCACGCAACACGGTGTGGCTGCCAAGACGCCCGCCGGGAGTGTAGGCAAATCCGATACGTGGCTGGAAGTCTTTGCCACCGTATTGGCCGTTATAAAGTGCGCGGCTATTGCCATTTTGGTTGGCGTATTCCAACTGGCCGGCTTGAATGTTGTAGTTGACCTGCTGATCCTCGGTCTCAACCCAAGGCGTGTGTGCTTCGTACCGCAAACCGAGGTTAAGAGTCAGGCGATCCGAGACACGCCAGGTATCCTGGAAATACCCTGCATAGATACTGGAGGTCTGAGTCCAAGTGCCGCTGCTGATGCCGCGGCCGAAGGCACTGGGCAGACCAAGGTAAAAGTCGCCCATTCCATTCCCACCGAATGGGCTGGTGGATGAGCAGTTCGCTGCGTCGGTACAGACTGCAGACGATGCGGTGAAGTTAGCCCCGAAGTTGATGTTTCCCAATGCACCGCTGTTCCCCGAATAGAAAACAGTGATGTTGTCGAACATATACTCGCCGCCAAACTTAAAGGTGTGACGACCATGGGTCAAGGTGAGGTCATCATTGTACTGCCACACCTTGCTGTTAAAGCTCTGGGTAACCATGCTGTTTCCGATACAAGAGATCGTGCCGCAACTCGGGCTGGAGGGTGTGCCCCCGCCGAAGGCGAGGCCAATGAGTCCGGGAAGCCCTGCCGGATTGGAATTGGCGATCCCGATGGTTTCGCCGAAGTTTCCAACCGAGGCATCCCAGCCTGTACCCGTATTGAGGACGATATGGCTCCAACCAAAGCGCATGTCGTTGACCAGAGTGTTTGAGATGGCACGCGTCCAATCACCGACCGTGCTCCAGATCGGCGCTGTTGTATAGCCATTTCCGGAAAGCGGGAGTGAATTTGTAGAAGGATCGTCCTGGAAGGCCCGCGTAAAGCGGCCCGAAATCTGGTCCCTGTCGGAGATTCTGTAGTCAACCTTGATGTCGCCCTGGTCAGAGTTGTATTGAGTGCCCGTTTCCTGGAGCGCGTTATTCACGAGGTTATTGTTGATGGTCTTCGGATAAAGAGGCGACGCAAATAAGGCAGCCGCGACTGGGCTAATCATGCCGAGCGGAATCTGGTTGTTCGGGAAGATCGGACGCGTCCCGTTTGCCGGCGCAGAAGGCGTGCACGCCACGCCACCGATGCCCGTTCCTGGGGCACAGGGATTGTAGAGTTGGTTGGCAACCAGGCAGTACGGACTGTTTGATCCAGAAGCGCAAGTGGTATTAGCCGGCCCTGGATTTCCGGGGTTGGATACACGATCATTACAAACACCACCGGTAAATCCGCTGGTGCAGAGCACGCTGAAATCGCCTGCTTGTTCAGCAGGAGTGAAAACCGAGATAAGGCTGCTTGCGGGCGGGTGGTCGAAGCGCTGCCCTTGGTAGTCAACGAAGAAAAATAGCTTATTCTTATAAATTGGACCGCCGAGGGTACCGCCGAACATGTTCCACCGCAATGGCGCGCGGCCAATTTCCACACCGGGATTGATCTTGTTCTCCCACTGGTTGGCATTCAACACGTTATTCCGGAAATATTCCCAGATATCACCGTGGAAGGCGTTGGTGCCCGACTTGATCGTGGCACTAACGATGCCGCCCATGAAATTGCCGAATTCCGCCGGGGCGTTGTTGCTGATCAGGTTGAATTCCTGAATCGCATCCGGCGCCGGAGTATAGCCGAGGAGGTTGTCTGAAACTTCGTTGTTGTCCATGCCGTCGAGAAGGAAATTATTTGCCTGTTCGCGATTGCCGTTGATGAACGGCCGGGCGCCGTTAGCCACGTTGTCGCCGTTGTTGAAACTGCTGGGATCGGGGTGGATGGAACCTGGGGCAAGAAGCGTCAACTCTACGTAATTGCGCGTTGCCAGGGGAAGAGCGTCATTGGTCGCGGCATCGATAATGGTGTCGACCTGCGTGGTCTCCGTCTTGAGGATGGGTGCGGCACCGGTCACTTCGATGGTTTGGCTAACCTGACCGACCTTCATCTCTACATCGATTCGAGCGGTTTGGTTCAGAACCAAGGTAAATGCGGGGTAGAGGGAAGTCTGGAAACCCTGCTTCTCGATGCGAAGATCATAATTTCCAACCGGCAGCTGCGAGATGCGGTAGCTGCCCGTGTCGTTCGAAACGGCGGTATAGGTGATGCCGCGCTCGACGGACTTTGCGGTGATGGTAGCTCCGACGATCGCCGCGCCGCTAGGATCGGTGACCGTACCTGTGATCGTCGCGGTGACATCTTGAGCGAAGGTTGCGTTCGCTCCAACCAACAGTGCAACAAGGACGAAACAACAGAGTGCTAAAGCCAATGACTGCATTTTCTTCATGAAAAATCCTCCATGCTGGCCCGTGGTCCACGAGCAGCGTCTCCCCGGCTTGGCACAACTCGAAGTAAACAGCAAGCACCCCAAGTCAGCGCAGCGGCTGACATATTGTCAATAGCTATATAGCACAAAGAAAAGCTTGTCAAGCGGAAATTCTTAATTTATAAGGGAAACACAACACGTGCACTATAGCAGCTGATTGATTTCTGCCATGTATCACAAGGCCGGCGGGGGCGGGTGGTGCTCCCTCCCCTGCCGGCCAGAACCAGGGCCGAGGAAGATTGTGTGCACGGAGAGACGGGGCGAATTTGGGTGTGCAGCAGAGCAAGGTTTCGTTCCTGTGAAATATCGATTTTCTAAAATAGGACTGCCCCTGTCCCGCCCGAGGAACACCCTATGCCGGTAAGAGTACGCAGTGGAGTTCACGCTTACCAAAGAATCCAAGGCGCGATCCGCAAGGTGATCGAGTCGGGCGGACTGCGCCCGGGAGACGCGGTTCCTTCAGAACGGGAGTTAGCGCGGATCCATGAAGTCAGCCTGATGACCGCCCGACATGCCCTGGCCACATTGGAGCAGGAAGGAGTGGTCGAGCGCCGGCGCGGCGTGGGGACGTTTGTTTCCACGCCGAAAATTCACTTCAATAAGCTAATGAGTTACACCGAACAGATGCGAAGCCGCAGCCTGACCGCTGGCTCCAAAGTGCTGTTCTGCGAAATTGTCGATAATGAAGAGGAAGCGACCGCGCGTCTCGCGCTTGCGCCCAAGAGCCTGCTCGTAAAGCTCGAACGACTGCGACACACGGCCGGGGAACCTTTTGCGCTGGAGACGTGTTATTTTTCAGCCAAACACTTTGCCGGGTTACTCAACGAGCCGCTCGAACGTGAGTCGCTGTTCGGAGTGCTGGAGCGCAAGTACAACGTAGAACTTGGGTATGCAGATGAAGAGGTAGATGCCACGGCAGCCGACCCGCGGACAGCCGACTTACTCGGCGTCCTCAAGCGCGAACCGCTTCTGCGAATTCGGCAGGTGATCTATTCCACGAAAGGCACAGTCATTGTCTATGTTCTGGGCATGTACCGCTCGGACCGTCACAACCTGGTGATCCGGCGCTTTCGCTAGAAACACGATGTCAGGTGCTGCTCCTTTTTCTTTCTAGCCTTTCTTTCTAACCAATTTATTTCGGTACTCGCGAACTCCCTCAGGCCGGATCGCGGAGAGGTCATGGCCCGTCAAGCGAGTGCAGCCTGGGCGGGGCCTTTTTGCTTCATCCCCACGTCGTTCCAGAGAGGATTCGTGCATCGACGTAGAGCCAGTCGAGTTCGCTCGTCGCCAGCCGTTGCGAACCAGCTTTGACTTTCTGAACAAACATTAATTAGTGCTTGAACAATCAATCACATGCTGTTATTTTCGCCACGAAGTTGCTTTGGAAAGCCTGGTCGCGCGTTTCCCGTTCTCTCCGCCGCCGGACTCTGCTGACTGCTACTTGTCAAGGGAGTTTTCCGAAATGCCCCTCTCCAAACGATGTTTTGCGAGCGGATTCGCGACGGTCTTCTTGCTGCTCGGACTTGCTCTGATTTCTGCAGGTTCGAGGGTTGCGGCACAACAAAGCACGCCACGTTTCCGGGTGATTGCTCTGGCTGAACATGGCGGGATCCACAAACCTTTCGTGGATGCGGCCAAAATCTGGCTGGCGAAGTTGGCGGCGGAAAATAATTTCACCGTGGACTACATTGAAGACACGGAAAAGATTAATGACGACTTCCTTGCCCACTACAACCTATTCATCCAACTGAACTACCCACCGTACGGCTGGACAGACACGGCACAGGCTGCGTTCATCAAGTACATCGAGCAAGGTAGAGGGGGATGGATCGGATTTCATCACGCGACGTTACTCGGAGAGTTCGACGGTTTCCAGATATGGCCGTGGTTCCATGATTTCATGGGAGGCATCCGGTTCAAGAACTACATCGCCACCTTTGTGACTGGGACGGTCAAGGTCGAAGACAAGAATCACCCGACCATGAAGGATGTCCATTCGCCATTCGTTATTGAGAACGAGGAGTTTTACACCTACGACAAATCGCCTCGCCCGAATGTACACGTAATTGCAAGCGTTGATGAGCAGACCTACACGCCTTTCACTGAAATCAAGATGGGCGATCACCCGGTAATCTGGGTGAATGAACACGTCAAGGCCAGAAACATCTACATCTTCATGGGCCACCACCCGGAGTTATTCCAGAATCCAGCCTTCACCCAGATTTTCAAGAACTCCATCTTCTGGGCCGCGGGTAGATAGGACAGCCTTTAGATGAGTCAAAACAGGTACGTGGAACTCCGGCATTTGCGATGCTTCCGATTTGCGGCACTTCGTGCAGCCTGCACAACTGCCCTGCTCCTCTGGTTCTGCAATTTCTGTGTCCTGGCACAGGCGCCAGCCTTTCGAGCCCTGGCACTCTATTCGACGAATGTGGAGCCGGATCATGTTCGTACCGGAAACGATGCGCTGGCCTTCTTTCGCGAACTGGCGGCAAAGAACAACTTCGTCTTCGATGCCACAACGGATTGGGACAAACTCAACGACACAGATTTGAAGCCCTACCAGGTGATCCTGTGGATCAACGATTTCCCGCATACCCCCGCTCAGCGCGCTGCATTCGAGCGCTACATGGAACACGGCGGCGGATGGTTGGGTCTTCATATTGCGGGGTATAACGACGAGTCGACGCAATGGCCCTGGTTCGTCGATTTTCTCGGTGGAGCGGTTTTTTACACTAATAACTGGCCCCCACTCCCGGCCAAAATGACGGTCGACGACCGCTCGCATCCGGTAACCAAGGGCATGCCGGAAACGTACCAGGCGCCGGCGAATGAGTGGTATCAGTGGAAGCCGAGCCCGCGTCTCAATAAGAACGTGCGCGTTCTCGTGACCCTCGATCCTTCCAATTACCCCATTGGGGTAAAGGATGTGATCAGCACCGGCGACATGCCCATCGTGTGGACTAACACGAAATACCGGATGGTTTATATGAACATGGGCCATGGCGAGAAGGTATTTGGAGACGCAACGCAGAATAAGCTCTTCGCCAACGCGATACTATGGCTGGGGAACAAGAAGTGAACGACGGCACTCAAGGACGGTCACCAATGAAAATATTGCGCATGGCCATGTTATGCGTTGCTGTCGCTACTGGCGGCCGCTCACTGGCGCAAACCGAGCTCCACCCCAAAAAGCACCTGCTGGTCATCGGTGAAGAAAAAGGCTATCGGCATGAGGCCGTCTCGCACGCCATGGCCACGATCGAGCGCCTCGGTCGTGAATCCGGAATATGGGACACGACGATAAGGACGGACACGGAAGTCCTGACCAAGAAGAAGCTTGAATACAACGCGAAAAACCTGAATGATTTTGACGCCGTGCTGTTCTATACAGGCGGCGATCTGGAGATGAACGAGGAGCAGAAGGCAGCCCTGCTTTCCTTTGTGCACGATGACGGAAAGGGTTTTATCGGTGTGCACAGTGCGACCATCACCTTCACAAACTGGCCTGAATACGGCGACATGATCGGGGGCTATTTCGACGAACACCCCTGGGGCACATTTGACGCACCGATCATCGTTGAAGATCCCAGCTTCCCGGGGATGCAGCAGTGGCCAAAAACGTTTGTCCTTCGCGACGAGATCTACCAAATGAAGAATTATTCGCGGGACAAGGTCCGCGTGCTGATGCGTCTGGACACTTCCAAGCTGGATCTGAACAATCCGCGCATCCATCGTAAAGATCAAGACTTCGCCGTGACCTGGGCCAAGATGTACGGAAAAGGTCGCGTGTACTATTCGACGTTGGGCCATGTGGACCAGAACTGGGATGATCCGCGGTTCCAAAAGATGTTTCTTGAAGCCACCCGGTGGGCCATGGGTTTGGTCGATGCGGATGTGACCTCCCGTCCCCTGCCATCTCAATCCGGCCAAACCGTTCACCAACCGCTGGCTGTCCCGGCGGAAGCCGGGCTTGCAAGTGGGAAGTAATGGAGGAACGAGTAAAATGTGGCGCGCAATTCTCTTTTTTCTGCTGACGGTTGGGGCTTCGGGACAAACCGTGCATCCGATCCTTCCGATCGGATCCTTTGCCCCAGACTTTGCCTTGCCTGGCGTCGACGGAAAGATCCACCGCATGAGCGACTATGCCGCCAGCCCAATCCTGGTCGTCGTCTTCGCGTGCAATCATTGCCCGATTTCGCAGATGTACGAGCAACGCATCCAGCAGCTGCAGGACGACTATGGCCAGCGTGGCGTGGCGCTGGTAGCCATTCAACCCAACGATCCGAAGGCCATTCGCATCGATGAACTAGACTCCTCCGATATCAGCGACACTTTGGACGAAATGAAGATTCGGGTGGACTACAAGCACCTTCGCTATCCTTACCTCTACGACGGTGAAACACAATCCGTGACGCGCGCTTACGGACCACAAGCAACGCCCCACATATTTATTTTCGACAAGGAGCGCAAGCTGCGCTACGAGGGGCGCATCGACAACAGCTACCGGATGGAGCAAGTGAAGACACAGGACGCCCGAAACGCCATCGACGCGCTGCTGGCGGGCAAGGAAATCCCTGTAACGCACACAGGCGTGTTTGGTTGCTCGACCAAGTGGCAGGAGAAACAGGCGTCACGGATCGAGGCATTGCGAAAAATTGAAGAGGAACCCGTAAGGTTGGATATGGCAACGGCTGAGGAGTTGAAAAAACTCCGGAGCAATCCTGCAAAGCACATGCTCCTGGTAAGTTTCTGGGCGACCTGGTGCGGTTCCTGCATCGAAGAGTTTTCTGACCTGGAGGACACCTATTTGATGTACAAGGTGCGCGACTTCGATCTGGTGACAGTCGCTGCGAACATGCCCGACGAAAAGAACAGCGTGATGAAAATACTGGAGAAAAAACACGCTACCAGCCGCAACCTGTTGTTTGCTTCCGATGACACACAGGCGCTGCAGAAGGCCTTTGATCCCACATGGGAGTCCGCAGTGCCCTACACAGTACTGATCGATGCCGATGGGAAAATCCTCTATAGGAAAACAGGGAGTGTCGACATCCTGGAACTGCGTCGCAAAATCCTGGCTAGCCTGCCTTCTGACTACATTGGTTTCAACAGATACTGGGAGACAGGCTCAGGCGAACTGGCCCCAAAGAGCGGAAAATAAAGCGGAGGAGTGGTGCGCCCGGCGTGATTCGAACACGCGACCTCTTGCTTCGGAGGCAAGCGCTCTATCCAGCTGAGCTACGGGCGCACAGCAAAAAGCAACTTATAGATCAGTTTAGCCTTTCTCCACTTCCTTCGCCAGTGGACTCTTACCTGTTCCCTTTCGGGCACTAATTTCCTCATCCTTTCGAACGGTTCTTGATGTCATGCGCGAGTTTCTCTATCTCCTCCGCTTTCTTCACCAAGTTCAGACTCAGCACCTTGCTCGAATCCGTTTTCTCCACTTCCTCCTTCAACTCTGAAGCAAGTTGGTAGAGTTGCTCGACCTTCTTCTTCATGTCCTTGTCATTGCTCTCCAGGATCTTCTTCTCGGGATTCGGAAGAGCTGGATTGTCTGGATCCTGCGGCTCCTGCCCAGAAAGGGGCTTCTGTGGCGGATTCTTGATGGCTGTGCTCTGCGCCGGCATCGAGTCGCCGGCAAGTCCCGATAAGAACCCAAGTAAAATCAGGCCAGCTAAAAAAGTTCGCCGCTTCCTCATCGGCCCCTCCCCTTCCCTTGCCTTCGTGCAAAGGCTGCACGCTATCGCCACCAATGTTATACTCGCCTCCCGATACCACTATGTCTAGCCTTCTATCGGAATTTCCTGCGCTCTCGGTTTCGCTGATTCATCTCGTATTCATCTTCGTCGCCGCACTACTCATCAACCGGCTTCTGCGGCTGATCACTCAATTGATCATAAGGCCCGCCGCCACTCAATCGCGTGCGGCTCTGGCCCGGGAACAGCAGACACGCACCATGTCCGGCGTGGTTTACAGTGGCGCCAGTAAAGTGGTGTGGGCGCTGGCCCTGCTGATGGCCGCGCAGGAGTTCGGCCTCAATGTCACACCGGTGGCCGCGGTTGCCGGACTAGCCGGCCTGGCTGTCGGTTTCGGAGCGCAGAACCTGGTGCGCGACATCATTACTGGCTTCTATATCATCCTGGAAGATCAATATTCTGTGGGCGATACGATTCAGGTCGCGGATACAATCGGGCGCGTCGAGCATCTAACCTTACGGCGAACAGTGGTCCGCGATTGGCGGGGAGCGCTCGTGACCTTATCGAATGGGGATATCCGCACGGTTGGGAATCTGAGCCGTGACTGGTCACAGGCCTTTGTCGACGTAGCGGTCGCGCCGGAAGTTCCGCAGGAGCAAACCTTGCAAGCACTGGAAGTTGCGGCGGCGGAGTTACGCAATGATCCGTCGTGGGCACTGGCGCTGGTCGACGGCCCGCGGATTCTGGGCTTGCAGGCATATGACCAAAACGCTTCGATTGTGCGGCTGCAAGTCCGCACCGCGCCCTCGCGGCATGAAGACGTCTCGCGCGAATTGCGCCGTCGGATTCAGCTTGAATTTCAGCGGCAGGGTATTTCCCTATCGAAAGTGCAGCGCGTGGAACTCGTCAGTCGCGAGGGGTCGCCGACTCCGGAGCCACCACCGCATAGCGCCTGATTCTCGGAAGGAGCATTCCTCATGTCTCAGACTAGCTACGAAGAAGTGAACCTGATGCTGCGGCTCTACGATCTCCGCAGGGAGCCGCGTTTGCGCGAAGCCCGAGCCTGGTTTGTCGAGCATTTTCGCGCCGGCACGCCCGAGGAGCTGATGGTGAAGTATCCCCAGGGCAGCCAGGAGAATACTTACATCCGCATGGTCATCAGCTATTGGGAGATGGTGGCCAGCATCGTCAACCGCGGCATGATTAATGATGAGCTCTTTTTTGAAAGCAACGGTGAGATCTGGGTGGTGTGGGACCGCATGCGCACCATCGTTCCGACATGGCGCGCAGCGTTCAAGAACCCGACGCTATTTTCCGGAATTGAGGAAACTTGCCTACGCCTGGAAGCCTGGCGAGAAAAGCGCGCCCCAGGATCAACCGTGGCCATGCGGCAGATGATGGATCAGAGCCGCACGAAAACGAAATAAGGCCCTCGAGAGACGCCTCTGCCTCACCCGTTTCCATTGGGATAATAAACGGGAATTTCGCTCGAGAAAAACTCAATTTTTCAGGCGCATCCCGGAAGGCGGTCCTGACAAAACTTGCCGGGGCGCTTGCTCGAACCGCGTTTTCCTGAAAGTCAGCAGTGAACAAAACGCCAAGCCGCCTCGCGTGAATTCAAACTCAAAATGCGGCGAGAATGACTCCCGGCAGGATTAGAGCGTGGCTGGGAATCGAGCAGCGCGTAGGGTCTTCGGTCTGTTGGAGCCGTTCCGTCGCCTCGTTTGGGGTTGGCGTTTCCGCCTTACATTGAACTGTGGCCGACCGGCCTCATTGCAGGATGAGCGGCGATGGTCCGAACTGCACCCGATGCGCGCATCTGCGCAAAGCGTCTGCTTCGCTCTCGGGGACCGTTTCGCTAAGGCTTGTGGCTGCTCAAAAACAATACTTCGATAATGCTATTGCTGTCCCAGTGGGAAGCCGAGACGAGCAGGCCTCGCAGCGGTCCCACCTGTGACGCCTCAGGCCAAAACTGCTCTCGCAGGCTTGGTTCTATTCTGGAGCAAGGCCAGCCTCTCTTCGTGGGTCATGGGCGCCCATGGAACAAGCTTCTCGGCAAGCACATCCATCCTGCGCAGGAGGGTCAAGTCGATGAACAACTCCATGAAATCCAGGTCCCGAAAGACCAGGGAGCCGGACTGTTTCATCTTGTCACTAATCTGCTCCAGATGTGCTGGCATCACGGTCCAGTGCAGCGCCGATCGGTGGTGATGACAGAGATGGTATCCCTCATTCATGAAGTTCACTTCATCTAGCACGGTCACGGTATTTACAAAATAATCCTCGGGGTGCTCCTGATCACAGAAGGCGT
Source organism: Candidatus Acidiferrales bacterium (assembly GCA_963842585.1). GTDB lineage: Bacteria > Acidobacteriota > Terriglobia > Acidiferrales > UBA7541 > Acidiferrum. The sequence continues at coordinate 75,560 of CAWJHG010000001.1, read as the reverse complement.
GCTGAACCCATGAGGTCATGGCCATGATGAAGTTCATAGCGAGTAGGGGAACCAAAACGAACACAATCCCGACTCTCCAGTCGTAGAGAAAGACAGCCCCGAAATAAAGGAAATACCGCGTGATTCCCCACAGCATTCGCCCGGAGTTCTTTTCATCGCCTCTCGCTTTAAAGTAGGCGTAGGGCGCAAACCCCAGGGTCGTCCAGATGTTGTCCGAAAGATACCAGAAGAAATCCAGTGGACTCGTTCGATCGTAGCCAAGGGTGGACGCGTTGTCGTCGAAACCGCCGTTCTCTTTATGGTGCAGCCGGACATGCACGGTCCGGCCCAATTCGGGAAGGTCTCCATACAAATATCCGAGGAAGAACTCAGCGTAGCGACCGAAGACCTTTGCGTAGTTCTCCTTGAAGTACCCTTGCGGTCGATGCGCCTCCATGTGCTTTGTGCTGAACATCCTCACCGACCGCTGAAACTTAAGTCCGCACAGCGAAAGATAGAAAGCGATCGCCAGCACAATTCGTGGTTTCCCTAAAACCAGTTGGATCACGAAAACGGGGACGGCGGTAAGGGTGAGCGAGACCATGATCCGTAACGCGGGTGTGTCTCGTACGTCCCGCAGAACCTCTCGTCCAAGCCGGTCGATGAGCCGGTCATACGTCCGGGAGAGAAATTGATACGCGTCGCGTAACCAACGAACCCTCCCGAGGAGCTTAGCTACGCCGTAGCCACCAACCGAGAGCGACCCGACGAGCGCTAAGGCGGCAATACTCCCCAAAGCGATGAGTGCCGCACACCCACGAACTACCAGTTGGGGTATGGCTGCAAGCCTAATCGCACGCCAATTCGTCTTCGAGCGCGTGCCGCTATGGACGCAGTCCATATCGGTTGCCGCTAACTTGTCTGCGAATTGCATGTTCGTCGATAGGCTGATGGATGGCCCTTGTCCCTCACACGAAAAAGGAGTCTACACGCAAGGGTTGCGAAGTTCCAGCGTCGAAAGCTCGGAGCTTCAGCTTTCGCTTCCTCCGCCCTCTACGCTCCTAGGACTGGACAACGGCCACTGTCGAGGTAGAATAGGCCTCTTGCGTGAGAACCCATGTCCGGAAGCCCTTGTGCAGCCCACGGTGGCTCACCCTCGCGCCAACGAGAAACGCAAAATTATTGAACATTACGACGTCGTCAGCCCTTACTACCACTCCCTGTGGGGTGACCATATACACCATGGGTACTGGGTGCGCGGCGATGAGTCGAAAGAAATCGCACAGATCCAGCTCATCGAGCATCTTGCGCAACTGGCAGGCATAAGAACCGGCTTGCGCATTCTGGACATCGGCTGCGGCTTTGGTGGCAGCAGTCTCTACCTGGCAAAAAAGTACGGCGCGAGCACCACAGGGATCACCATTTCACCCGTGCAAGTGCGAATGGCCAAGGAAGCTGCTGCAAAGACAAATCTGGACGCCAGCTTCTTGCTGATGGACGCGGAAGACATGCAGTTTGCGCAACCGTTCGACCTGCTGTGGTCGGTCGAATCTATTTCTCACTATGGTGATCCCCGGAAATTCTTCGCTTCGGCGGTAAAGTTCCTGAAGCCCGGCGGTTGCTTCGCCCTTACGGACTGGTTCCAGAAGGAAGAGCTTTCGCCCGCTGCCAAAAAGAAATTCATAGAGCCGATCGAGAAGGGCATGATGGTCGAACTCCGCGGAATGAATCAGTACAGCGACTTCCTGGTCTCCAGTGGGCTGCAGGTCGTGCATCGCCAAGATCTCACGCTCAATTGTGCGAAAAGCTGGGACATCGGCCTGGATATCATCAAGGACAAGAGGTTTTGGTCTCTGGCCGCAAAACATGGTGCCGAATTCGTCACCAACCTCAAAGCATTCCATGCCATGCGTGCGGGCTTCGCGTCCGGCAATTTCGTCTATGGCCTGTTCGTCGCAAGAATGCCGGAAAACGGTACCAATCAACCCTGAACGTACTGCAACCGCAAGGCTAATGTGTTTTTCCCTGTAGAATGCCAGCTCCTCCCTGGGCCGCTTCTGGAAAGTTGTCGACAGTTGCAAGCAGCCCCTCCTGCTTGGCAAAGGCGGGTGAGTCAAATCTCTTCGGCTTCTTCAGAAGTCCCGATCCGGGAAGCAAGGTTGCGGCGAAGATCGCCCGTGCTCTCCTCTCCTCGACCCCCGTTACGGACCTGTAACTTGCGAGGGAGGAACCGTAGACCATCGCAGGAGGCAAAGCTCGGATTTACACCGCACTCGATTCGGATACGGATTATGGTGTTGCACTTTAGCCTTTGAGCAGTGTTATCACATACCCGGGGGTCAGCGGGATACGGCGGGGTTGTACCCCGGTCGCGTCGAAGAACGCCGCTGCGACGGCTGGTGGACAAACTGCATTCGCGGCCTCTGAGCCCCCGCCAAAACCATGGTCGTCGCGCGAAATCTGCACGACCTTGATCTCCGGCAGTTCCTCCATCGTCAGTATCTTGTAGCGGCTCCAATTCGCGCTGGTCACTTTTTCTTTGTCGAATGTGACCTCTTCCTTGAGCGTCTCGCTCAATCCCGTCGCCACTCCACTCTTCATGCACCGGTCCAGTTGGCGAGGGTTGATGACCTTGCCCGGATCCACGCCAATCGTGAACTTGCGGACTTTCACTGCACCGGTAACCGGTGTTACCTCCACCTCCGCAATCCCCACCCAGTAGGAGTTCTGCCTCAGCATGATGCACATGCCCTGGCCCCTCACCGGGGCGCTACCTGTTTTCCGTGCACCTCGATCGGGGGACGGCCGTGGATCCCATCCCGCTGCCTTCGCTGTCGCGTCCAAAATCGCAATCAGCCGGGGTTCCGTGGTGTGCTCCTTCCGAAACTGAATCGGATCCACCTTCACCGCCGCGGCGCATTCGTTCATTAACCCTTCCAGAGCAAAGTTCTGTTGTCGCTGCCCGGGCGTGCGCATGATGTTCCCGCGCAAACCTCCATAGGCCGACTCCGCCACAAACCTCCGCAGCCACTTGCCACAGGCCGACCTCTGAAATTGTCGGGTGCCCCCAGGGTTTTGAACTGCCGCGCAGGCGCGACGACTTTCTCCCAGGCTCGCACCTGTGCTCTCGAGAGGCATGGAACTTTTGGGCTGCTGCTATCGTATTCCGATAAGAGGGCAACATGAGTGAAAAAAGAACGGATCTCTTACGGGGGACCCTCGATCTACTGGTATTGAAGGCACTGTCTTTGGAGCCTCTGCATGGAGTCGGCATCTCCCGACGGATCACGCAAATGACGCGGGGGGCCTTCGAGGTGAGTTTCGGTTCGCTATTCCCATCGCTGCACCGCATGGAGGAACGGGGATGGCTAGAGGCTGAGTGGCGAAGTTCAGAGAACAATCGTCGGTCCAAATATTACAAGCTGACTTCCTCCGGAGGCGCACAACTGAAGGCCGAAGAGCGGGATTGGAACCAACTGGTGAAGATCATGAAGACGACTTTGCAATCCAGCTGAGGCGGATGGGGGGCGTAATGCTAGGACAAATCCTGAGTTTTTTCCGGAACTTCATGCGCAAGCCTTCGGTTGAGCAGGCATTGGACGACGAACTCCGGGCTGCTGTGGAAATTCTGGCAGAAGAGAAGATGAAAGATGGATTGTCAAAATCGGCGGCCCGCCGGCAAGCGCTGATTGAGCTCGGAGGCATGGAGCAAGTAAAGGAAGAGGTCCGCGCAATACGGGTCGGGAGCAGACTGGAGGACTTCGCCAGGGACCTGCGTCTCGCATTACGCACTCTGGTCAAGGCGCCCACACTCACGGCTGTTGCTATCCTTACTCTCGCTCTCGGCATTGGTGCCAACGCCACCATTTTCGCCATGGTCTCCCGCTTCGTTCTCCACACCGTTCCTGTCGGCGACCCACAAACTCTTTTCTCGATCCACACCACTGACCAAAACGAATGCTGCAACAGCTTCTCCTGGCCGCTCTACACCGACCTTCGCGACGGCACCAAATCTTTCTCCGGTGTCGCCGGCTTCTACGAACTCTTTCCCGCCTCCATTTCAGGCAAGGGCGATCCCGAGCGCCTCTGGGGCCAAGCCACCTCCACCAATTTTTTCGATGTCACGCAACTCGCTCTCACTCTCGGCCGCGGGTTCCGTGCCGATGAGCAGAATTCTCCTGTCGTCGTGCTCGGTAATCGGGTGTGGAGAGCACGTTTCAATTCCGACTCCAGCATTCTCGGCAAGTCCATCACCCTCTCCGGCCATCCTTATACCGTTGTTGGTGTCGCCCCTCCTTACTTTCGGGGCATCGACTTCATTCTCGACACGCAGTTCTGGGTCCCCATCGGCAACCTCGACGAGCTCCTTCCGAACACCTCTCAGTTCGACCGGCGCAACTACCATTGGGTCACCGTCGCCGCTCGCCTGAAGCCCGGTGTAAGGCAATCGGAAGCCTCCGCCGAACTCAAGCTCCTCGCCCAACGCTTCGCTCAGGCTCATCCCGATCCCGACAAAAATCTCGGATTCCGTTTCGAACAAGCCGGCTCGCTCCCTCCTCGCGATAGATCCACCATCCTTCTTTTCCTCTCCACGCTCATGATCGTCGTCTTCCTCGTACTGCTCATCGCCTGTGCCAATGTAGCCAATCTTTTCCTCGCGCAAGCTGCCGGACGCCAGCGCGAAATGGCAGTCCGCATCGCTCTTGGCGCCACACGCGCGCAACTGCTTCGCCAACTTCTCACCGAATCTATTCTTCTTTCTCTCCTCGGGGGCGCACTCGGAATTCTGATCTCTTTCCTGGCTACCAACAGCCTCTCCGCTTTCCGTTTTCCCGTTCCCGTTTCGATCGATCTCAACGTCGGCGTCGACACCAAGGTTCTAGTCTTCACTTTCGCACTCAGCCTGATCACCGGTCTTCTCTTCGGCCTCCTTCCCGCCTGGACCGCTGCCTGGCGGTTCCCTTCCACTGCGCTCAAAGGCGAAGACGTTCTTGCGCGCCCTGGTCGCTTCTGGACCCTTCGCCACTTCATGGTCGTCGCGCAAATTTCCATGTCCTTGGTTCTTCTGTGTGTCACCGGACTCTGCCTCCGCAGTCTCCGCAGCGCCTCCAGCATTAATATTGGCTTTCGTTCCAGTGGTGTTCTGGCCATGTCCATCGATCCACGCCTGCACAGCTACACTCCCGAACGCACCGTCCAATTCCTCACTGAACTTCAACGCCGCGTCTCTGCTATCCCGGGCGTCGGTTCTGCCGCAGTCACTGACGCGCTTCCGCTTTCCGGCGGCCATCGCAGCGACGGTTTCCAGGCCATTGGCAAAAAACCTCTCGACCCCACTCCTGTCGTCGAACTTTACATGGCCACCCCCGGCTATCTCGACACCCTCGGCATTCATCTCATCAACGGTCGCGATTTCTCCAACGAATCCGCCACCTCTCCCCGCGTGGCCATCGTCAATCAAGTTTTCGCCAACACCTTTTTCCCCAACGAAAATCCCATCGGCCGGTCTGTTGACGGCGGCGGCGTCATCTACGAAGTGATTGGCGTAACGAACAACATCAAGTCGCGCTTCCTCGGCGAAGATCTTCGGCCCGTGTTGTTTCGCTCCCTATCCCAAACTGTCCCGAGCGATCCTTCATTCGAGGGCTACACCATCCTCGCTGCCGTCTCCCCCCGGTCCCCTGCGCAGGGTTCTCCGAGCTCTGACTCGATCGTCGATTCGGGCGCCGTCGCGGCCTCGGTTCGCTCCGTAATCCACCAAATGGACCCAACCCTCGCCGTCTACAACGAAGAAACGATCGAACACCACCTCCGCGGCGCGCTTTTCCTCCCCCGCCTCGCCGGCACGCTCTTCTCCGTCTTTGGTTCCGTGGGCCTGCTCCTAGCCGCCATCGGCCTTTATGCCGTGATGAGCTATTCCGTCAGCCTCCGTACCCGCGAAATCGCCATCCGCATGGCCCTCGGGGCCGAAATTGGTGCCGTGCAGCGCCTCATCGTTCGACAAGGCATGCAACTCGCCCTGATCGCACTCGCGATCGGTATGCCCGCGGCTCTGCTCATCGCAAAGCTTTTCAACGCCATTCTTTACGGCGTCCGTCCCCACGACCTATTCACATTTACGACTGTCCCTCTCTTCCTTGCGGCCGTCGCCTCTCTCGCCTGCTGGATTCCAGGCCGCCGCGCCGCTCGCGTGGACACCATGATCGCTCTGCGATACGAGTAGATTGAAACGCCATGGACATTCAACGACCATCCAACGCGCGAGCCAAAAAGATCCGTCGTATCCTCTACGCCGTCATCGCCGTCATCTGTCTTTCCGGAGTTACTTTTGGCGTCTCGCGCCTGCGCCCGGCCGCGCCTGCCGTCGATAAGGCCACCATCTGGACCGACGAGGTGAAACGTGGGCCGATGATTCGTGAAGTGCGTGGCATTGGCACGCTGGTGCCTGAGGACATTCGCTGGATCCCCGCGCAGACCGACTCGCGCGTGGATCGCATCCTGATTCATCCGGGCGCCATCGTTCAGTCTTCGACCATAATTCTCGAACTCAGCGATCCCGTCCTGCAGCGTGAAACCTTGGACGCGGAATATCAGCTCAAAGCCGCCCAGGCGGATCTAGAAAATCTACGGGTTCAGGTGAACAGTGAGCTGCTCAACCAGAAAGCCACGGCCGCGGCCGTCCGCAGCGACTACGAGCAGGCCAAAATTCAGCATGAGGTCGATGAGAAGCTTCGCGCCGAAGGCCTCAGTGCCACTGTCACCGAACAGTTGTCGAAAGTGAAAGAGCAGCAGCTGGCCATCCGGCTCGAGCTCGAGGAAGACCGCACCAGGAATGCCGCGGACTCCGCGGCCGCCCGGTTGATGGCGCAGCAGTCCCATGTCGACCAGCAGCGCGCCCTGTACGACCTGAAACGCAGCGAGCTCGATGCGCTGCACGTGCGTGCCGGCATCGAGGGCGTGCTGCAGGTCGTTCCTGTGGAAGTTGGCCAGCACGTCACCCCCGGCATGAACCTGGCCCGCGTCGCCGACCCCAAGCGTCTCAAGGCCGAGATCAAAATTGCCGAGACGCAAGCCAAGGACGTGGCCATCGGTCAACCTGCGGCCATCGATACGCGGAACGGTATCGTCAAAGGTCAAGTCTCACGCATCGATCCTTCGGTGCAGAACGGCACGGTCAGCGTGGACGTGGAAATCCCTGGCCCGCTCCCGCAAGGGGCGCGTCCCGACCTGAGCGTCGATGGCACCATTGAACTGGAGAATCTGAAAGATGTCCTGTACGTCGGCCGCCCGGTCCACGGCCAGTCCGACAGCACCATCGGCCTGTTCAAGCTGGTGGATGACGGCTCGGAGGCGGTACGCACCAGTGTCAAGCTCGGCAAAAGCTCGGTCAATACCGTCGAAATTCTCGAAGGCTTGAAGACCGGAGACAAGGTCATTCTCTCCGACATGTCCACCTGGGATGCCTTCGACCGGATCCGTTTGCGCTAACCAAATTCAGTTCGGAGGCTCTTGGCATGACTTCACCAAACGACACGCTCATCAAGATGCAAGGCGTCAGCAAGATCTTCTTCACCGAGGAGCTAGAGACGCACGCCTTGGCCGGAATCGACCTGGAAATCAAGAAAGGGGAGTATCTCGCGATTGCCGGCCCTTCCGGGTGCGGCAAATCGACCTTGCTGGCCATCCTGGGCCTGCTCGATTCGCCTACCGAAGGAGTCTATTCTCTGAACGGGCAACCGGTTTCCGGTCTGAACCTGGGCGAGCGCTCCCGCATCCGGAACCGCGAAATTGGATTCATTTTTCAGGCCTTTAATCTGATCGGCGATCTTACTGTCTATGAAAACGTCGAATTGCCGCTGACCTATCGCGGCATGGCCTCCACCGAACGCAAGGAAAAAGTCCAGCGAGCGCTTGAACGGGTGGAAATGGCACACCGCGCGAAGCACTACCCCGCGCAACTTTCCGGGGGCCAGCAACAGCGCGTTGCGGTGGCTCGGGCGCTGGTCGGCGACCCTATGATTCTGCTGGCCGACGAGCCCACCGGCAACCTCGACTCGAAGAACGGCGACTCGGTTATGGAGCTTCTCCAGGACATCCACCGCAGTGGGGCAACCATTTGCATGGTCACTCACGATCCCCGGTATTCGGATCACGCCGAACGCAGCGTGCACCTCTTTGACGGAAGAATTACCCAGGATTTCCTTACTGGCTCATAACTTCGTGACGCGACGAATCCTATCGGCGGAATTTCGTGGGCACGACTCGTCCACGCCTGGCGGCCTGCGGTCGGAAAATGTTGCCTTTGGTCGCTAAGCAGATGACCTCCCTCCGGCGCCAGTGGCAGACTCTGCGCCAGGAGGTACAAAGCAATGCACAGAAAAGTCGCTTCCATTTTGGTTGTCAGCTACCTGGTCCTGTCGGTGGCCTCCGGTCTGTTTGGGCAAACGCAGCCCACGCAATCTGTAGCGGTGCAGACTTGGAACTTGCCTCAGGGAACGGCCGTGAGGGACAGCGGCCCCCGCACGTATCGCTTTAACGTGGACTACAATATGGCCAACACGAAGGGCGAGGTGCAGTTCCGTCAGCACCTGACAGGTGAATATACGCGCGGACTGGCAGACGGAGAGGTCATGTGGAAGAACGTTTCCGAGGCGGACGCGACGGGACCCGGGGCCCCATTCGGAGCGGCCCAGAAACGCGAGTTCATGGAGGGATTCCGCTATAAGAATGATCTCTCGAGCACCATGAAGCCCGAGTTCTTCAAAGGGTTTCCCGCCACAGCAGTTTTTGAGCGTAATCTGGTTTGGGATACGGGAATGATTGAGATGTTTGGCCAGGACTTTTTCGACCATCTGAAACTGAACGAACCGTACCACACCGCATCGAATGAGGACGTAAAGATCCCGGATGTGGGCACGTTTCAAAACCACGACGTGGTGCTCGAATGGGTCGGGCGATCGCAAAGAAATGGCCAGGACTGCGCCTTGATCAGGTATCAGGCATTTTTCAATCCACTGGAGATCGCCACCGGCGGTATGAATCTGAAGGGGCGCAGCGACTACTGGGGAGAGATCTGGGTGTCGCTGGCAACCAAGCAGATTGAGTACGGGACCCTCTACGAGAGCGTGGTGGGTGAGATGAAGCTGCCCGGTCAGGATACCACCCGGGTCATCAACGTCTTCCGCATCGGAACGTTGGAACCGGTGGACGGAAAGTAGCGGACGACATGGAACGAGGTATCGCCACGAGTACGACCAGGGGAAACTGGCTCTTCTCCGTGCTGTGGATCAATGCGGCGGTGGCAATTGTGGTCCTCATCCAGATCGTCGTGAACCAGATCACCACTGCCCGGCAGCTTCTCTATACGTTGGGCTACTCGCTGCTTTTCGCAAACCTGACCGGGCTTCTCGGGACTTTGGTGCTCGGCAAGCTGATGGCTAGAGTACAGGTCCGCAAGGTTCACCTTCTCCCAATCTTGTTCCTCAGCATCATTGTGTTCGTCCCCATTGGCTGTTTGCTGGCACAGACATTGTTGCTGGTGATTGGCGTCATAGTGCCGCGGCACTTCTGGTCGGAATACCTTCACACCTTGCGTGTTTCCTTGCCTCTGGCTGCAGTGTTTGGCCTGGGTGCGCTGGTCCACGCTATGTCACGGGAACGCGTTTTCGTTGCGGAGGAGAAGCTGCACGAGAAAGAGGCTGCCGAACAGCGAGTTCAGAAGCTGGCAGCGGAAGCACGACTGAGTTCGCTCGAATCGCGTATCCACCCCCATTTCCTCTTCAACGCCCTGAACTCTGTCAGTTCCCTCATTGCCGTGAATCCCGCCCTCGCAGAGCAGACTGTGGGTCGGCTCGCCGCGTTGTTGCGGGCCTCACTCGACACTGGCAACCAACCCTTGATTCCGTTGCGACAGGAATTAGCCATCGTGGAAAGCTACATGGACGTCGAAAAGGTTCGTTTCGGCCAAAAACTACGAGGCTGCGTGAAAGTACCGGTGGAGTTGCAGGACACACGCGTTCCACCCATGTCCGTGCAGTCGCTGGTGGAGAACGCCGTGAAGCACGGTATCACACCGTGCAGCGGCGGAGGAGAGTTGCTTGTCACCGCCTCGTCGGAGGATGGCAGCCTGCACATCGAGGTTCGTGACACTGGGCCGGGATTCGACCTGGCAGCAATTCGCGCCGGTCACGGGCTGGACAACCTGGTGGAACGCTTGAATGCATTGTTCGGCCCCCGGGCGCGCCTTAACGTTCTTCGAAGAGACGGGTATTCTGTTGTGGAGATGGTCTTGCCCCGCACATGAAACTGCGCGCATATCTGGTGGATGATGAACCGCTGGCCGTGGAGCGCTTGCGCCGACTATTAGAACGCACGGGATTGGTTGACATAACCGGGAGTACAAGCGAACCCGAGGAAGCGGTGGCGGCGTTGACGGCGGATCCACCTGACGTTTGTTTTCTGGATATTCAAATGCCGCGCCTGGATGGTTTTGAAGTCCTGGCGCGGCTCCCCTCCCAGCCATTCGTGATTTTCACTACTGCTCACGATCGGTATGCGCTAAAGGCATTCGAAGTGAATTCGGTGGACTACTTACTGAAACCGGTGGAGCCGGAGGCTCTCGAACGTGCTCTTAAAAAGGTGGAGCGGCTGCGGACCAAGGATCAGTTCGCGCGTTCAGATTTACAGCTTCTGCTGAAGAAGCTCACGGACTCCCTGCACGAGAGTAGGCCGGACTATCTCGAGCGGATTGCTTCACGATTGGGGGACCGGCTTTGTTTCCTGAACTTGCCGAGGGTGACTCATTTCTATGCCGAGGACAAGTTGACCTATGCGGTGTCGGAGGGCAGGGCTTATTGCATTGATTACGCCATCACGGAGTTGGAAAGGAAACTGGACCCAAAGAAGTTCCTGCGCATTCACCGCAGCACCATGGTGAACCTGGACTGGATCAAGGAAGTCGCGTGGCTCCCCGGAGGAGCTTTGAATGTTCGTCTGAAGGATGGAAAAGATACGGACTTGACGGTGGCGCGCGACCGTGCACGCGAGTTCAAAGCGCGTGTTGGCTGCTAGCGCAACATTTCGACGAAGTTCCGGTTCGGTATTGTCGATCGCGCACGTCGTATTGAATCTTCCAACACGAAAGATCTGGACGGGCAACTCGATAGAGATTGCTACTTGAGAGATTGCCTTTGATTTACAGGCAAACCGGAAGTTATTGCGGGACAGAAGTCCGGTCCTCGGAAATTACGGCTGATGTCCCAGAACGCCGTTCTTCTGGAAAGGGTCTCTGCGAGCTGCCGATTGAGGGATCCTGCTCTCTCCTACCAGCAGCCGTTATGCAATTTCCTGATCGTCACCCCGCGAGCTGAAAGTTCTCCAAGTAACCGCGTCACTTCCGGAGAGGTTTCACGGTCGCCCGGGACAATGACTGCCCATTCCAAGTTTTCTCGGAACTCCTTCGACCTAAGCTGCCATTGTCCAAGTGACGACGACTTGGCCTCGCCAATTTGGACAATGGACCAATGCCGCACCAGTGCCAACGCGTTTGCCTCGTCAGGCACCGGTCCCGACAGAATGAAGTGGTTGTTTCCGTGGACGAGGATGCCGACCATACGCTTTCAAGCCTCCAGTCGCGGATCAGGGACCGGGTAACCGATTGCGAAATGGTAGACGACTTGACCTTGTTCAGCAGTGAGACCCAGATATCGGTTCACTTCTTCATCAAAAAATGCTCCTATGCCTGTTGCTCGCAGTCCAAGAGCCTCGGCAGCAAGATACATTCGTTGGCCGATTGCTCCCGCCTCGAAATGGACGTAACGATAGCCGCGATCTCCGTGCCTGCTGGCAGCATTCTCAAAATCGCCGATCATGGAAAATGCCACGCAGGCGTTACCCGCCAGATCTTGTCCCAGACTTAGAGCAGCCGCCACCAGGCGTTGGTCCCCTGTTTTGATTCTTTCTAGCTCTGCAGACTCCGGCCAAAAGCGATAGACACCGCGTTCCAAGCCTTCGACGCGATGAACGTAAAGATAAAGATGGACGTACCGATGGATAGCGAAATCAGCGAAGAGCGGCGGCTTCGTGGCGGACAGGAGAGTCGCAAGTTGCGGGAAGGAGATCGATTCACCACCGCCCCTGAAGTCAAGAGCAGAACGCCGTGCACGAACGACGTCACCGAAGCTGTGATTTCGGGAGACAGCGGTCGGCAGGCTGACTTCGCCCCGCCCGGATGCCTTCGGCTCGCCAAGAGCGGGGATGGTGGATTCTGTGCTGAGCTTCGTAGCAGTGTGAATGCATTCGATCAGTGGGTAAGTTTTTTCTTCCTCCGACAGTCGGTTGGGCTGACCACCGAATAAGATCGTTTCAACTGGATCCAATATCCTCACGGGTATGGAGGGGCCGTGAAGCCCAACGATTAACATGGGCCACTCATCCGCACTGAGGAGACACGATTCCGCCACACTGTCATCTAAGAAATGCCCAAGCGCAAAGCTCTCGCTTCCGAGCGATCGAGCAGCAAGCGTCAGTGCCTGCCAGGCATGCCCGATGTCGTGCAAACAATACCGATATGCCCGGTCCCTGTATTTCCAGGCTTCGCGCCAAGCAATACTGGTCAGAACGAAAATGAGCGGAGCAGCGTTGTTGACGAACTTCCCCTCAAAAGCACCTATGGCGCGTTGTTCTGCCATGTGGGATGAGGGGCGGTAATGGTACAGCCCATCGGGCCAATCGGCCAATCCTCGCGAGCAAAAGTGAAATTCGGTCGGATGCAGATTGCCGGAAGAAGGATTGACACGCAGAGAGTAGGTAGCTCCGGTCGACGGCACCCGCTTGCATGCGCTGATCGATGCGGAATAGAACATCAGCTGCGAGAGGAATTCCGCACCGTTCGACGCCAGAGTATTTCCTAATTTGCCCTCGAGCACCTCCAAAGCAGAAATCTGTGGAGCCGGTGGGTCGGCCGGCAAATCCAAGACCGTGACACCTTCATAATGCCGGAATGGATTGGGCATATTGGCCCACTCGAGATAGTGCTGACTTCGCCGCAGCGAGTCGGCACTGTGCTTCGTCAATTCGTGATATTCGAGCCAGGTCATGTAGCGTGAATCCTGTGGTCGCTCTACCGGCGCACCAGACATTCTGGTAATGACTGATTTTAATTGTCGGCCAGAAGAGCGTATCAGAGGAATGGTGGCCGGACATATCCTGGAATAACGTCAAGCAAAGGGCCTTGCAAATAGCTAATCCGGTAACACCGGAAAAACTTTCTACGCATGAGGGTCGTCTTAGTTAAAAAGTGGATTCCCCGTGGCTCGAGGAAAAACGGTTCAGGAAGACAAGCTGTCTGGATGGTGAACGTAGAGGATCCATTCGTTAAACACGTTCAGGCGGAACAAAGTGTTTATGCAAAGAGTCGGCAAAAGACTCAATCAGCGCAGCCTGCGCCAGCTTCCGACGCCAGTCTTCCGGTATCTCATCCTCTCCGTAGTAGGCACCTGCAAGTTGGCCATAGACAGCTCCGGTGGTGTCCGCATCATCACCCAGATTTACGGCGAGTAGGCACCCCTCTCGAAATGAATGGCTGCTATAAAAAGCCCACAGCGCTGCTTCGAGGGTGCGTACGACGTATCCGCTACCCTCTATTTCCGGTGGTTTCCGTTGCTTGAAAGAGCCTGTGGCAATATCGTCAATCTCGCATACCAGCCGATTTTTGTGCCAATACCCTGGCACGGGCGCATAGCGATCCGACAACAGTCCTTCCTTCGAGACTCCCAAAACGGCACCGGCTATTAGCCCTCCAAAGTACCTGCATGCATCGACAGTGGTTACGGCCCCGTGCGTTGTGCGAGAACTCTCGCCGGAGCGTTCGATTGCTTCTACTGGCTGCTGTAGGAAGAAAAGCGGAACGGGAGCTAATCGCATGAGTGAACCATTCCCCGCCGACCTGGGGTCTGAGGATCCGCAGTAAGGTTCGTGTGTCCTGGCGAACCTCGCAAGCGCATTGCGTACCGTGTTGCCGATATCGAACACGCGACCATTGCTGCTAAGGTGGCCGTGCGCGGCCCATTGCGTGTATCGCTCCAACTGATCGATCGGATCGAACCCGCATTTCTCGAGCAAACTCTCTGCCAGGCATAGCGCCATCGAGGTATCGTCTGTCCACTCGCCAGCCATTAGGTGGAAAGGGCCCCCACCAACCATGTCGGTCAGTTTCTCGAACGAACCCGGGGGCCTGAACTCGAGGGTGGTTCCAACCGCGTCCCCAATTGCAAGACCAAGCAGAGCTCCCCTGAATTTTGCTTTAGTCCCCAAAGACATGTCTTCCTCAGGCAGCGGTCGGCGCGCAAGTATCTTTTGCCCGACATCACAATTCCGTCAGATGGAGATGCGACTCGAATCTACGTCATCTTACGGAAGGAAGAAACGCATTATTTCAAACTCTCTCCAAACAAGATTTGTGGGACTTGGGAAGAAGGGATCAGATGAATGGAGGGATTTTATGGAGGCGCGGGTGGGAATCGAAGACGATCACGCCACTGAAAACACGTAAGTTATTGATTCAACAAGACGGTTGTAGAGGCTAGAACGGTTACAATTGCCCCACAATGTACAAATCGGTACAAATTCCTGCCCCTGTTTTTTCGATTTCCGCTTACTAAGCGGGAAACCCAGTCTTTACGCCGCTCTTCTCTACTTGTGCCAGTGACCATCGATTCAGACAGGTCGAATCTTGTGAAGATGTATTTCGTGGATCAGGCGATTTAGGGAATGGGGTTCATCATGGAGCGGATCGGCAAGAAATGGCTCCCAACTAGGTGACCGGATGCCAGGTACCAGTGGTTACATACGGTGCCGGCGCAGGTTTTGCAGTCGTCAACGCGGGATTGGTCGTGAGTGCGGATTTCTTGGCTGGATACTCTTGGTCGTAGAGGCGAATAATGTCCTGGGTTAGGTCAACACTGATTGATTTCTAAATGGGAATCGTATGTTGTGCAGAAGAATCGAACACAGCAGCAAAACCATTCTCGCGCGAATAACGGTCCAGGACCGCTACCATCTTGCGACGGATGCGTTCCATGGCTTCGTCCTGCGCCGATTGTAATTCCTCAATCAGTTCCTTGCTCTTTCGTTCATATTGTCCGGTACGTCGCAGTTCTTGCTCGGTCAGTCGATTTCTGTCTTCATCGCTGAGCGTTTGGCCAGCAGCGAGCCGTTCCCGTAAGTCGCTAATTTGTTTGCTCTGGGTTCCCAAGTTGTTCTGACGTGAAGCGAACTGGGACTCCATTTCTGCGTTCAATTGCATACCTTCGACGCTCGACACAATTGCCTGTCGCAGGTCAAAGACACCCATTTTAGCCGCTCTAGAAGTACCTCCGTTTGCAGTCGCCTGAGCAGATATGGTCGTTGTTCCAGACAGGCAAACCATACAAAGGGCAGCGACCTTAAGAATCGCCCTGGCACTCATCGCCCCCTCCTGTTGATCGGCATGGAGACAAAATGTTCTAAATCGGTTTGGGAATCCGCAGTGTCCACGCGCCTCCAAAAACTAGCGTATTCCCCAAAGTGTGTGAGTACGACTTGTATTCGTGTTCGTACTTGAAAAAGAGGCTAAGGTTTTTCGCCGGGAGGATGAACGTGGTCTGACCGCCGACCGCGTGGACAGAGTAATACGGTAGCAGCCTAGCCGGAGCGACCAGCGGACCGACCGGAACCGTGCCCCCGTTGGCAGTTACCTGCCATTGGTCGTAGCCGATCACGCCAAGCTGCAATAATCTGCTCAAATCCTTCTTGAGTGGCAAGATCTGACCAATGCCCCATTCGTCAGTAAATGCCTGACCGGGTGTTTTGTAGGTGTTGTTCGTGCCTTGTCGGGGGCCGTGAACCTCCCAGTCCGTAAAGAGGTTCGCGCTCGTTGCCTTGTTCTTTGTGATGTAAAGCGTCGATCCAGTTTGAAGATGGTTGCCAAAGTAGCCGGACCCGATGTTGTTCGTGGCTCCGGGAGAGTATCGGCCCGTAGGCACCATAAAAGCATCTCCGACGGTCAAGTCAAGTCGCTTGAGGTGCCAGCCCAATGTAAAAGGCTGAAGCCACAGATCCGCGAGCCCCGTGCCACCTCCCGCGATGCCGAGATTGGTAGAGCCTCCATTCGGTGATTGAATATCGGCAACAAGAGAACCGTTAGCGAAGGTTGGAAACATGACCTCAAATCCCAGATGTCCACCGAGAAACTTGGTGTCTGTCACATAAATGAAGATATCTTCTACCGCCCACACGTTGTAGGTGCCAGACACGGGGATGGCATTGCCGTTGGGTCCGTTGAAACTCCCAGCATCATAGTTCACGTCCATATTAACGTAGGTAAATCCGGAGGACGGTTGCACCCCGGCGTTAAGGCCCATTTGGCCGGGCATCCATTGCGGCTTTTGCTGGGCGGCAAGCGGGTCCCCGGTGGCCAGCAAACCGAACACAATCGCCGCAGTCATGAGTACTTGTTTAAAGATCATGGAAAGGTCCTTGTTCGCTAACGTTCGAGAGGGTAGAGGGGGGCAAAATTGAGGTGCCGGCCGGGGCAAGATCGTCCGGCACCTCACGGTATTGTCCTGCGTTTTTATTCGCTTCCGGCGCTGTTCTTGCTCAAAGCTTCCAGAGCATTGCCTACCGTGAAGCTTCCGGGTTTCTGACGAGGGGGGAATTTCTGGAAACTCATCAGGAAGGCTCCCACCATGTTCTGAACAGGAATGGCGGCGAAGGAGCGGCGGTACCACCAGTCGTTGTAGCCCATCCCGTCCATGCCGCGTTCGTAGGGATCGGATCGTAGATCAAAGAAAATCGGCGCGCGCAGGGTTTCAAATGGTGTGCGCCAGACGTTCATGCCGGTCGCGTTCTGTACCATGAAGTGGAATTTATAGCGATCATAGCGGAAAGCGAGGAGATCTCCGTCATCGCTAAAATAAAAGAACTCCTTGCGCTTGCCGGGTCCTCGTCCTGCCAATAAATCTGTCTGATCGTACCCATCAAGATGGACTTTGAAGTTCTTGGGGCCAGCTTGATATCCGCTCAGCAATTTCTGTGTAATGTCCGGGGCACCCGCTGCCGCAACTAACGTCGGGAACCAGTCTTCCCCGGAGATCATGTCGGTGATGACTGTCCCTGGCTTCACGACTCCCGGCCAGCGAATCATCGCTGGCACGCGCCAGCCGCCTTCCCAGTTGGTGTTCTTCTCGCCACGAAATGGCGTTTCACCCGCGTCGGGCCACAAGCAAACCATCGGGCCGTTGTCCGTCGTGTAAATAAGAATCGTGTTGGCTGCAAGCCCCGTATCATCGAGATACTTCAAAATCTCTCCGATTTGCCCGTCATGTTCGATCATGCCATCAGCGTATTCGCCCAGGCCGGAAGTACGATGCTCGGCAGCGACGTGAGTGAAATTGTGCATACGAGTCGTGTTGAACCACACGAAAAATGGCTTCTGGGCGCCTTTTGCACGGTTCATGAAGTCAACGGCGGCCGTCAAGAACTCTGCGTCGATTCCTTCCATGCGCTTCTTCGTAAGAGGTCCAGTGTCCTCAATACGTTGAGTTCCATCCGCATTCGCATAAGTGTGAAGAACACCTCTTGGACCAAACTTCTTCCGGAACTCGGGATTCTTTGGATAATCTTCGTTTTCAGGCTCCTCCTCGGAATTGAGGTGATAGAGATTGCCGAAGAACTCGTCGAATCCGTGAACCGTCGGCAGAAATTCGTCGCGATCTCCGAGATGATTCTTTCCAAATTGACCCGTCGTGTAGCCCAGTGGTTTCAAGATTTCCGCAATCGTCGCGTCTTCTTTCTGAAGGCCTTGAGGAGCGCCCGGTAACCCTACCTTGCTCAGACCGGTGCGAAAGGGTACTTGACCCGTGATGAATGCGGCGCGTCCGGCAGTGCAACTCTGCTGTCCGTAATAGTCGGTGAAAAGTGCGCCTTCCTTGGCGATGCGGTCGATATTCGGAGTCTGATAGCCAATGACGCCGCGGCCATACGCACTAATATTCGTCATTCCGATATCGTCGCCAAATATGACCAGGATGTTTGGCTTGCTAGTCTGTGCGGGAACGACCGAGGCCCCGGCGAAAAGAGCAAATACGAGTGCCAGAATCACTTTCTTTATCCTCATTCTTCGACCCCTTCTGAATCTTGTTTATCGAGGGTACGAAGATAGCCGTATGAGCCAACCATTTGGTATAGGGAAAACTACGATAGTGCTCTCAGGGCAATTACGGTGTCGCCAAACTGGGAGCGGAGCCGTCAGTCCAAGCATTCACCTCAGCGTTGCGAACCGACCTGCGAGGCGGATACGTCAGGGAAGCAAGTAAGCCCTGTTTAGCCGCCAAAACCGGACATATCGGTAATGGTACGAGATCAGAGCCCCATGCCAGGGCGGCAATAAATGCCGCTGAAGAACGTTTGAAACTCGCTGAGCCTAAACGGAGACAAACCTCGTCTGGCGTGATTCTGATTCGCAATACCGCGCAAACTGAAGAGTGGGCTGCGAGCATTCTGCACGTCTAAGGCGAGCGCGCACGCATGGGCAAGGTTCGAACATGGCTAGTCCATCGTTCTAGCCGAGATCGAACGGCGTTCACCGCGCGTTCGTTCGTTGTCCACGTCGACTACACCGGCCACACGTTCATAGTCCATATCGTTCCTGCCGCGTTCGCTCGTCGTTCGCACAGTGTTGGCACATTGTTCGTTCGCCGTCTGCATACGACTTAATGAGCATTTCCTTGATAATCCAACCGTTTTGCTGCGGAAATTAAACATCTCCCTTGGTTCCAAGAAGCTCACCGAAACCGCATCCGTGGAATCATGCAGTTGCAGACGCTGAATTTTGAGGGTTTTTTGTTCCACGCCCTCCTCACCGGCGCATGCGACAAGCCGAGCGCTTCTCCAATTACGCGGAAAGAGAGTCCAGCCGCTCGCTAATACCATGGGGGGCCGTCCCACGCGCACACCCTTCGCTTTGGGGCAATCGCAGAAGCCTCCAAGGAAGAGAGCGAAAAGCAAACTCAGTCAAGGGCTGATTTCTCGCAGTCCCCTTTTAGTCCGCTTTGGAGTCCGATTTTGCCTAATTCTGCCCGATTGAGCCCCATCGAGCACGAAGTCTCAAAATCGATCAATTGCAATGGAATGAAACAAATGTGAGGAAAAGTTGGAGGCGCGGGTGAGAATCGAACTCACGCATAAAGGTTTTGCAGACCTCTCCCTTACCACTTGGGTACCGCGCCTCAACCCTTCTAGTATAGCGAAGTTCGCTAAGCTCTGTCAGGGGCCTGGGTTTTCTCTTAGGACATTGCGCCTCGAGAGCACGGTTCGCGAAAAGTACAGGATGCTACAGCTTCACTTCTTCGCCGGCTCCTCGATCTGCGCCTCGCGCAGGAATCTCGCGGATTCTTCGGGCGGCGTGGGATTGATATAGAATCCGGTTCCCCATTCGAATCCCGCCACTTTCGTCAATTTCGGAATAATCTCAATGTGCCAGTGGTAGTGATCATTGATCTCTTCGCCGATCGGCGAGGTGTGAATCATGAAGTTGAACGCCGGGCGGTCCAGTACGGCATCCATGCGCATCAGCGTATCTTTCAACATTTGCGCCAGGCTCGCATACATCGAGCTCTGATTGTTTTCGTACGCCGACCCGTGAACCTTGGGCAGTAGCCACATTTCAAACGGGAAACGCGGAGCATAGGGCGCCAAAGTGATGAAATGATCGTTCTCCCCGATCACGCGCTCGCCTGTGTCACGCTCCTGACGCACGATGTCGCAGAAAATGCAGCGTTCCTTTTCATCGTAATAGTGCCAGCAGTTGTCCACTTCTTCGCGCACGCGCCGCGGGACAATCGGGAGTGCAATCAACTGGGAGTGAGGGTGCTCGACGGAAGCCCCGGCAGCTTCTCCGTGGTTCTTAAATATCAGCACATAGCGGAAACGCTTGTCGTTCTTTAGATCCAACATGCGGTCTCGGTAGGCCCACAGCACATCTTCAACGGACTTCTGCGGGAGCTGCGCCAATGTGGTTTGGTGTTGCGGGGTCTCAATAATGACCTCGTGGGCGCCGATGCCGTTCATTTTATCGAACAGCCCTTCGCCCTCGCGGTCCAACTCTCCCTCGATTCCCAGGGCGGGAAACCGGTTGGGAACCACACGAATACTCCATCCTGCCGAATTGGCCCCCGTGCCATTTCGCCCGTAAGCCAGAATCTCGGGCGGCGTCTTCCCTTCATTCCCCGGACAAAACGGGCAATTGCGCGGTACACCTGGAAAAACACTCTCCCTTAGAAAATCCATCGGACGTTTTCCACGATCGGTGGAAATAATGACCCAGCGCCCGGTAATCGGATCCTTGCGTAACTCCGGCAATGCGCACCCTCCAGGCCGACGCAGCTAGTCTGTTCTTTAGCAGCCGCCTATACAGACTCTGTATTGTACCCCTACTCGCGCTGAATGGAAGTGAGCGGCCAAGGCGCGGCAGCTCGTAGTCGAACCGGGAAGAAAGTTGTGGGCCCAATAGAAACAGCCACGCAGCGAGAATCAGTTGCCGAAGCGCACCCACGCTCGAGAGATCTCGGCACCGGCGGTGCGGGGCGGTGGTCCCTCAAGGCTGAACATCTATGAACCTTCGCAAACGTTAAGCGAATTCCGTCTCAACCGACCCGAATTGACCTGCCATTTGCTCGCCTACGCTAGAGGGTCTTCTCCACTTCCCGGATCGACTCTTCGAGGATCCCAATCGCGCAGTCTGCCTGCTCCGCATCGATGATCAGGGGCGGAGAAATGCGAATGGAATTTTCGCCCGAATCGAGTGTAAGCAAACCCTTATAAAAGGCGTTCTGCACCACTTTGTCGCGCAGCTCCTTGGCACGCTCTTTGGTGTGCTGGTCGCGAACAATCTCAACTCCTATCATCAGGCCTTTGCCGCGCACATCACCGACAATCTTGAAGCGCTTCGGCCAGTCGTTGATTTTACTGAATATATGGTCGCCCACTTTTCTTGCATTGGCCATCAGTCCACCCTCGATCAGGTCCAGAGTAGCGAGCGCGGCAGCGACACACACAGGATTTCCCCCGTAGGTCGTTCCGTGCGAGCCGGGCTTCCACTGCATTACGCTTTCTTTGGCGATGAACGCGCTGATGGGCATTCCGCTGGCGATGCCTTTGGCGGTCAGCACAATGTCCGGT
Source organism: Candidatus Acidiferrales bacterium (assembly GCA_963842585.1). Lineage (GTDB taxonomy): Bacteria > Acidobacteriota > Terriglobia > Acidiferrales > UBA7541 > Acidiferrum. The sequence continues at coordinate 54,365 of CAWJHG010000001.1, read as the reverse complement.
GTGATTCCGGCATGATCGTAGGCCCACATCTTCCCGGTTCGGCCCATGCCGGCTTGCACTTCATCCAGAATGAGCATAATGCCGTGCTTGTTGCAGATCCTCTGCAGTTCCTGGAGGAATGTCAGTGGCGCAGGAATGAATCCGCCTTCCCCCTGGATCGGCTCGACGATGATTGCTGCAACTTCCTCCGGTGCGAACAAGCGCTTGAAGATCTGCTGTTCGAGCAGATCGATGATTTCGCTACCGCACTCCTCTCTGCCGTGACCGAGTGCGCAGCGGTAGGAATACGGATAGGGTATGTGCTCGACCCCGCCGAGCAGGGTGCCGAAGTGTTTGCGTTGCGTATTCTTGGACGCCGTCAGCGAAAGAGAGCCCAGGGTGCGTCCGTGGAAACAGCCGTAGAACGCGATCAGCTTGTCGCGCTTGGTGGCATAACGCGCCAGCTTGATCGCACCTTCCACTGCCTCCGTGCCGGAGTTGCCGAGAAACACCTTCCATTGGTGCGACTTGGGCATCGTGGCGGCGAGCCTCTCCGCTAGTTGCGGCATGTGACGGTGATAGAAATCCGTCCCTGCGATGTGGATGAGCTCTGCAGCCTGCTTCTGGATCGCCGCGACCACGGCCGGGTGGCAGTGCCCGGTCGAGCACACCGCGATGCCCGCGCAGAAATCCAAAAAGGCGTTTCCGTCAGGGTCTTCGACGATCGCGCCACTGGCACGTTCGGCAACCATCGGATAAACACGCGACAGCGAGGGAGAGATGTATTTAGCGTCATACTCGATGACCTGCTTGCCTTTGGGGCCAGGCAGGACTGTCCTGATCTGGGGCAGTTTGGTTTCCGTGGCCGTAGTCATAAATTCCTCCAATTTTCTTAAACTCGCAGGCGTGAATGGGAAGTGCAGTCGGGAGAGTACACGGGTGAGCGAAAAACCATTCGTCGCTGCAACCCTTTGACACCAAGTTACTTAGTCGACGCTGTAGAGGCTCGGACGCAGACTCGAGGGCCGGAACTTGCGCGGCACCCGGGGACCCACGGCGACTCGGTCATGCTTGAGAAAGTGGAAGTACTTCATTTGCGTTTCCAGCGGACACTACCATCCTTCGTATCTTCCAAAATTATACCACGGTCAGCGAGTTCCTTGCGGATGCGATCCGACGCGGCGAAGTCTCGTTTTTGCCGGGCCGCCTGGCGATGTGCCACCAGTTTTTCAATCTCCGCGTCATCCGGACCGCCTGCATCCAGGCCGTAACCGAGCGCCTTGAGTTTCTCTGCGTCGTTGTCTTCCAGTACTGCAAACACCTTGTCGAAGGTGGCCAAAAAGTCCTGTGCGGCCGGCACTTCACCTTGCCGGAATTCTCCCCTATCCATAGAGATATTGGCTTCGCGCACAAAATCAAACATGGCAGCCAGCGCCAGCGCGGTGTTCAGATCGTCAGAGAGCCCGGCGTCAAAATCATTCATTGCTTTGGAAATACGCTCATCCATCGTTGCCTGTTTTCCCGCAGGGAATTTTTCGTTTTTCAGGCGCGCCGCAAAGTTGCGCAAACGCTCTACGGAGCTGGTGGCTTGTTGCAATCCATCAAACGTGAAATTCAGTTGCCGCCGGTACGGCACGCTGGCCAAGGCAAAGCGTAGTGCGGATGGCTTATATCCCTTAGCGAACAGGTCGCGCAGCGTATAGAAATTGCCCAGCGATTTGGACATTTTCTCGCCCTCCACCAGCAGATGCTCGGCGTGCATCCAGTAACGCACGAAAGGCTTATTTGTGGCGGCTTCGCTTTGCGCAATTTCGTTTTCGTGGTGTGGGAAGGCCAGATCGATCCCGCCCGTGTGAATATCAATCGTTTCACCGAGGTACTTCATGGCCATTGCGGAACATTCAATGTGCCAACCCGGCCGGCCCGGGCCGATCGAGGTCTCCCAAAAATGTTCTCCGGCCTTTGGCGCTTTCCATAGCGCGAAATCCCGCGCGCTCTCCTTTTCGTAGCGGTCGTTATCCACGCGTGCTCCGTCTTGAATGCCGGTCAGGTCAATCTTGGATAACTTGCCATAGTCCTTGAATTTCGCGATGCGGTAGTAAATCGAACCTTCGGAATCGTAGGTGTAGGTCTTCTTTTGCAGACGCTCGATCAAGTCAACCATCGAATCGATGTTGTCGGTCGCGCGAATCCAGTGTTCCGGCGACTCCACGCTTAAGGCCGCACAATCCTGGAAAAAGGCCTGCACATACTTTTCGGTGTAGGCGCGGATATCGACTCCGGCCGCAGCGGCATTGGCGATGATGCGGTCGTCCACATCCGTCAGATTCATCACATGGGTCAGGTGGAAACCGCGCAGCTTTAGGAAGCGCCGCAGAATATCCTGGAACACGAAGGTGCGGAAATTGCCGATATGAGCGAAGTCATACACGGTTGGGCCGCAGGTGTACATGTGCACCACGCCCTGTTTCAGGGGGACGAACGGCTCAATTTTTCCCGATAGGGTGTTGTGGACCTGGATTTCGTGCATGGACCCTCAGTTGTCCCTTTTCGCAACCCAACAAACGATCGATTGTATCCGACGCTTTGAATGGGCCGCAATGACGGCTATGAGACTGCTTGCTTAATCCTAACGTTTCCGCAATTGCCCGGCTATTTCTTGCTTCCACCCAACAGTGAGCCGAGCACACCGCGGACGATCTGCCGTCCGAGGGAACTTCCCATTGCCCGGGCCGCACTCTTCGCCATTGCATCAGCGAGATTATCGCCTCGATGGCCCTTGCCGCTCATACCGGGGATGTTCTCATACCACGGCGGGGATGCCTGCCCAGGGCCTGGAGCGGCCGTCGCCGGTGCCCCTTGGCCCGCCCGGCTGCGCAGTACTTCAAAGGCGGACTCGCGGTCGACCGCGTTCTCGTACACCCCAGCGACCACCGAACTTTTCATCGATTGCTGTCGTTGTTCCGGACTGATGGGCCCGATCTGGCTGTGGGGCGGGCAGACCAAGGCGCGCTCGACCATTCCGGGCGTCCCCTTTTCGTCCAAAAACGAAACCAGCGCTTCGCCCACCTCCAGCTCCGTGATGGCCTTCCCCACGTCCAGCTTCGGATTGGTTCGGAATGTTTCAGCCGCCGCCTTCACTGCCTTCTGATCCTGCGGGGTAAACGCACGCAAGGCATGCTGCACCCGATTGCCCAATTGCCCCAGAACGGTCTGCGGGATGTCCAACGGATTCTGAGTGACAAAATACACGCCCACGCCTTTCGAGCGAATCAGGCGCACCACCTGCACAACCTTGTCTTCGATGATTTTTGGCAGATCGCTGAACAGTAGGTGCGCTTCGTCAAAAAAGAACACCAGTTTTGGCTTCTCCGGATCGCCCAATTCCGGCAGATGCTCAAACAGGGCGGTCAGCATCCACAGCAAAAATGTGGCGTACAATTTTGGCGATTGATTCAGTTTGTCCGCTGCCAGGATGTTTACCACACCGTGGCCCTGAGCGTCGGTCTGGATCAAGTCATCCAGGTTCAGCGCCGGTTCGCCAAAAAACTTTTCCCCGCCCTGTTGCTGGATGGTCAGGAGTCCGCGTTGAATAGCGCCGATGCTCGCCGCAGAAATATTTCCGTACTGCGTCTGAAAATCTTTGGCGTGGTCGCCCACATACTGGAGCATGGCCTGAAGGTCCTTGAGGTCCAGCAGCAGCAACTGATTGTCATCCGCAATCTTGAAAACCAGCGAAAGCACGCCTTCCTGGGTGTCATTCAGATTCAACAGCCGCCCCAGGAGTAACGGTCCCATCTCCGAGATTGTCGCGCGCACCGGATGCCCCTGTTCGCCGAACACATCCCAGAACGTCACCGGGCACCCCACGAATGGAAACTCCCCCAGCTTCAGCTTTTTCACCCGCTCAGAAATTTTGGGATTGTCTTTTCCCGGCTGGCTGATTCCCGAAAGATCTCCTTTGATGTCGGCCGCAAACACCGGCACGCCGATGCGGCTGAACGCCTCCGCCATCACCTGCAGCGTCACCGTTTTCCCGGTGCCAGTAGCGCCCGCCACCAGTCCGTGGCGGTTGGCCATTTGCGGCAACAGGTAAAGTGGCGATGTCCCCTGGGCAATCCAAAGTGGTTCGACCATGTCGGCGATTTCTCCTGATGCAAGGGTTGGATTCCGAAGCGGGCGTAGTCCGTCCCAACCTGCCAAATCGTCCTGCCTCTCTAGCGTACTTCGCGTCCGATTGTACGTTTTTCCTGTGGACTGCGCGAGTCCATCCTCCTTTGACGCTCGCTAAGCCGATGGTAAAGTCCCAACAGGAAGCAATCTTGGATTCTCGGCACATGAACGCAGTCTATTCTTCGCGCCTCATGAAGCGCCGGTACGAAGTGTGGTTCCTGCGTTGCGGTTTGGCCGATGGAAACGGCGCCTGGTGGTTCCGGTATCTGCTGATGAATCCGGGAAGGGATGGCTGCAGCGAGGTTTCCGCCGGATTGCCGGTGCAAGTTTGGGCCACCTGGTTTCCCAAAACTGGAAATCCGCAGACTTTTATACAAGGCTTTCCTGGTGCGGCGCTCGATTTAAGCGGCCGAGGTCAACTCCCCTTCCATTTCCGCATTGCCGGAAATGGAATCGAAGAAAGTGCCTGCTGGGGGGATTTGCATCTTGACGGCCATTCCATTTCCTGGAAGTTACGAAACCACTCGGATTTCGGCGTTGTCCTGAGCGACAAGGGCTGGATCGGGTTTTCGAAATCACCGCATTCGAGCGCCACCTTTTCCGGGGAAATCTGCTTTGATGGAAACAGGTTCGCCGGCGAACCACTCGGCTTCGGCGTGCAAGGCCACAACAGCGGATACCGTCATCGGACCTATTGGCGCTGGATGCATGCTTATTTCCGGAGCCCGCAGGGAATCGCGAGCACGCTGGAAGCGCTGGTTTATGATCTGCCCTTCGGAATGGTCTTTCACAAAGCCATTTGGTGGCACGCGGGCAAAGCGACGGTCTTGCGACGCTTCAGGGAAATCGAAGTGGAACGCGCATCGTCCCATCTAAAATGGAAGTTTGGCGCTTTTGACCCCGAAGGCTGCTTAGTCGAAGTTTGCGTCGAAGCGCATGCGCCTAACATTCATGAACTTCCTTATGCAAAAACGGACTGTTCCGGCACTTTCCCGGTCTCGAATGCAAGTTTGGCCAAGGCCGTCGTGCGGTTCGGCAAGAACGGTTGCGGAATTTTAGAGACACTGGGCGGCGCCGTGCTCGAAATGGGAGGCGCGTGAATTTGAGCCATGGATCCGACTGGAACGCAGGGCTGTACGATGACAAGCATTCGTTTGTCTGGAAAATGGCGACCGGGCTGCTGGAGCTTCTCGAGGCAAAGACGGGAGAGAGCGTCCTCGATATAGGCTGCGGCACGGGGCATTTGACCGCACAGATTGCCGCCACCGGCGCCAAGGTCGTGGGCGTTGACCGTTCCCCCGAAATGATCCAACAGGCGCGCGACGAATACCCAGCACTGCGCTTTGAAGTCATGGACGCCCGCGAGATGGACTTTCAGGAAAGCTTCGACGCCGTCTTTTCCAATGCAACGCTGCATTGGATCCAGCAACCCGAGCAGGTCATTACCGGAATTCGGAAAGCGCTCCGGCCGGGCGGCCGATTCGTTGCCGAATTCGGCGGCCATGGCAATGTCGGAGAGCTGCTGTCCGCGGTAGGGCGCGTCTGGCAAAGCTTCGGCCTCCCGGAGCCCGCTCCGAACCCTTGGTATTACCCGAGCATCAGCGAATACTCGGGGCTCCTCGAACTGCTGGGAATGGAAGTGACATTCGCCACACTCTTCGACCGGCCGACTCCGCTCGAAGACGGCGAGCAAGGTCTCTCGAACTGGTTAAAGATGTTCGGCGCGACGATCGTCGAGAAGTTCCCACCTGGGTTGCGCGAGGAGGCCCTCGCTGCGGTAGAACAGCAGGCCCGGCCAGCTCTCCTGCGGGGCGGCCAATGGGTCATGGATTACCGCCGTCTGCGCGTGGTGGCAAGAAAACCACACAACCTTGGCGCTCGGTAGTTTGGGGAATTCGGCTCTTGTGGCGTGTGGAAAATGGCCACAACCTATTGAGTAGGCCTTTACAGCTCTACCCTGCCGTGATACTCTTTTTTCCCGTACCGCCATCTTAGCGCCAGGCGGCTGGGCCTCTGACTGAGAACCTGCCAAACGTGTGTGGTTTCTGTCTCTTACGAGCAGAAACGTCGCGCCGAAGAACCTCCCCTCGAGGAAAGGAAAGTCGTCTCTCTTCGCGCGGTATCACCCTGGCCCCTTCACTGCCTGATTCAGGCGTAGTATGTGCGGTAGTGCATCGCGAAGTGGATGTTTACGACAAAAGGGGACACCTTGCTTAAGCTGCGAAAAGTGGAAATCGTTGGCTTTAAGTCGTTCTGCGAACGCACCGTGGTTACTTTCAGCGGTAATGGCACTACCTGTATCGTGGGCCCCAACGGTTGCGGAAAGTCCAACGTGGTTGACGCCATTAGCTGGGTGCTCGGCGAGCAAAGCCATAAATCCCTCCGCGCCGAACGCATGGCCGATTGCATTTTCAACGGCACCACCAAGCGGCCGCCCATGGGCCTGGCCGAGGTCACCATCACTATGGAAGATCCGGAGCTTGCCGAAGCGGCACGCTTCGTCATCGAGGGCGTGACTGAGGCAGCGAACACCGATCCCATTCCCGAGCTTTCTCCCGTCGCTGATACCCCGGGTCCTGAGACTGCTGCCGACGAGCAGGCCGCGACCGTTGAGATGTCGGCTGGGGAATCCGAACAGCCTTCCGGAGCGGCCGAATCCAGCTTCATCGCGAAGAAGCGCAAGAGGGCGGAGAGGCCCCCCCTCTCGACCAAGCCAGGCGAAGTGGTCGTCAGCCGACGCTTGTACCGCAGCGGCCAGAGCGAGTACCTGATCAACGGCCGCGTTGCCCGTTTGCGTGACATCCAGGAGATGTTTATGGGTGTAGGGCTTGGCCCAGATTCCTACGCCATCATCGAACAGGGCCGCATTGGCCAGATCCTGGCGACCAAGCCAATGGAACGCCGGGCCATCATTGAGGAAGCAGCGGGCGTCACCAAATACAAAACCAAAAGGCGGCTCAGTGAAGCCAAGCTGGAATCCTCCAAGGTCAACCTCTCCCGTGTGAACGACATCGTCGTCGAAGTCGAAAAGCAGCTCGGTTCCCTGAAGCGCCAGGCTGCCAAGGCACGCCGTTACTCCGAAATCAGGGAGCAAATGCGTGCCATCGTCCGGCAGATGCTCGCTGGCAAGGCCCGCGAGTTGGACGTCGAAGCGGAACGGGTCAATGTCCGCCTCGCCGAACTAACCACTGCGGAAATGCAGCACGCAAAATCCATTCATGAGCAGGAAACCGATCAGGACCGACTGAGCCAGCGCATCTATTCGCTGGACGCAGAAATCCGCCAGAACCAGAACGTCTTGAACCAGACGGCCCTCGAAGTGGACCGCTGCGAGAATCGCATTACTTTCAATCGCACGCGTGGCGCCGAGTTGGCCGGCCGCAACGAACAGCTCGCTGCGGAACGCCAAACCATTACAGCCCAGCATCTCGAATGGGAAACACGGAACTCCGTCCAGCAGCAGGCAGTTGAAGCGGCCAGGACGGAATCGGTCACGGTAAATGCACGGGTGGAAGAGATCGCCGTCCGCGCGGCAATGCGCGCCACCCAAATCACGGAATCGGAAGCCCGCATGGAAGCGTTGCGTCGTGCGGCGACGGAGGCAAGCGACAGCGTCCTTCGACTGCATGGCGAACAAAAGCAGGCCGAAGAAGCACTTGTTCACCAGAAAGAATCACAGCAAAAGCTGGAAGTGCGGGAAGCAGAGTTGCTTGAATCTTCCATCCGCGTGCGCGATGACGCCGAGCAGGCTGCGCAAAACTTGCAGAACGCCATGGGGCAGGCTGGTGAGCTACAAAACACTGCTTCACAGATTCATGGCCGCCTTCTGGAGCTTCGCCAGCTGCGCGAGCGCACATCCAAAGAAGCTGATTCTTTACGCGATTCTCTTGCTAGCATTCGCGCGCGACATTCCACGCTTAACCGAATCCTGAACGACCATTCCTACACCGGTGAAGCAGTCCAGAAGCTTTTTGCCGCCAACGAGCGCCATGGTGGCCAGGATTTTCGGGCCGTCGGGGTGCTCGCGGATTATGCGGAAGTCCAGGAACAGCATGAAGCTGCCGTTGAGCAGTATCTGCGAGAGGAACTCGAATACGTTGTCGTGGAAACCTACGATCACGCACGTGCCGGAGTTAGCATGCTGCGCGAGGAAGTCGGTGGACGCGCGACGTTCTTTGTCGATTCCTTGCGCAATCTGAAGCTCGATGAGTACGAACCCATCATCCATTTCCGCTCCGAAGACGGCGTAATTTCCCGCCTGGATAAACTCGTCGAGTTTCGCGACCCACTCGGCCCTGCCGCGAAGCAGTTTCTGCCGCGGCTGCGCAACGGCTATCTCACCGAAATCAGCGCCGCCGAAAAACTGGCGCGTGAATATCCCCAATACGCGTTCGTGACGCCGGAAGGCACCTGTTACCAGGGCCGTATGGTCACCGGCGGTCGCCCGGATGAGGCCGGGCCGCTGGGTATGAAACGCGAGCTGCGCGCCGTCAGCGCCGAACTGATCCATCTCGAGCAGCGTTGCAGCGACATTCAGGTCGAGCTCGATAGCACCACTGCCGACTTGCGGGCCACAGAACAAGCTCAGGAAGAATTGACCGGCAAACAGCGCGAAGCCGAGCGCAACCTATTCGCCACCCGGCACCGTCACGAGCAGACACAGAGCGATCTCGCGCGGCTGGGCCTGGACCTGGCAGTCTGCCAGAACGAACTTACGCGTGTCCGCAGGGAAATTGAGGCTGCCGAGCAGCGCGCCTCGCTTGCGCAGACACAGCATCAATTGGCCGCCTCCAGTCGCGCGGAAGCGGAGGCGGAGAACCTACGCCTGACCGAGGAAGTGGCGCAACTTCGCAACGCCATCCAGACTGAACGCGACGAGTTGGCGACGGCAAAGGCCGAACTCGCCACCATGAATGAACGGCTCGCTTCGGCGGAAGCAATTGCAAACCGGATGCAGGAAGAGCGCGCTGACCTTGAGCGCCGCGAATCAGCCCTGCGTCAGCAAGAAACTTCCATCAACGAAGAAACCTCGGCCATGGCCCGGCAGTCCGAGGAACTGGCTGTGCAACTGGAGAGCCTGAGGGTGGAAAAGACCCGCTTATCCGATCGCCAGAAGGAAATGGAGCTCGAATGGGACGATGCCCGCGCGCGGGTCACCCAGCTCGAAGATCATTTGCGTATGGCCCGCCAGTCGCTCCAGGAGATGCGCGACGAGCGCGGCAAGTTTGAAATTGAGAAGGCGCGTAACGATTCCGATCGCCAGCACCTTCGTGAAACTTGCCTGACCGAAGTCAACGCTCAACCGGAAGACCTGATTGCCTCGGAAACTGCGTTCATGACCGGCGAAGAACTCGCTGTTGCTGAGACCAGCTATCGCGAAATGAAGCAGCGTATTGAAAATATGGGCGCGGTCAACATGATGGCGCTCGAGGAATTCAACGAGTGCGAGCAGCGCTTCACGTTTCTGACGCGCGAGCGCGACGACCTCCTGCAGTCCATCGCCGACACCCAGCAGGCCATTAAAGAACTCGACCTGATCACCCGCGAGCGCTTTGAACAGGCTTTCGCCTCTATAAACTCCAACTTCACCACTCGACCGGGAGCTCGGCGCCGAAGGGCAGCGTGATCTTGAGCCGCTTGTACTGCGGCAGGCCCGTGCCCGCCGGGATCAGGTGGCCCATGATCACGTTCTCCTTGAAGCCCTTGAGCAGGTCGACCTTGCCCAGGGTCGAGGCGTCGGTGAGGACGCGGGTCGTCTCCTGGAAGGAGGCGGCCGAGATGAAGCTCTCGGTCTCGAGCGAGGCCTTGGTGATGCCGAGCAGGATCGGCTCGGCCTCGGCGGGCTTGCCGCCGGCCTCCTCGATCCGCTGGTTCTCGGCCAGGAACGCGGCGCGGTCGACCTGCTCGCCCCAGAAGTACTCGCTGTCGCCCGGATCGGTGATGCGGACCTTGCGGAGCATCTGGCGGATGATGATCTCGATGTGCTTGTCGTTGATCGTCACGCCCTGGAGGCGGTAGACCTCCTGGACCTGGCCGATGAGGAACTCGTAGAGCGCCGCCGGCCCGAGGATCTCGAGGATCTCGTGCGGATCGGCCGCGCCCTCGGTCAGGTGCTGGCCCTTGTGGACGACGTCGCCGGGCTGCACGATGATGTGCTTGCCGGCCGGGATGAGATGCTCCTCCTCCTGCTGGGTCTCCTCGTTCTTGACGACCAGCTTGCGCTTGCCGCGGACCGTGCCCTCGAAGGAGACGATGCCGTCGATGCGGGCCATCTCGGCGGCCTCCTTCGGGCGGCGGGCCTCGAAGAGCTCGGCGACGCGGGGAAGACCGCCGGTGATGTCCTTGGTCTTGGACGCCTGGCGGGGCGTCTTGGCGAGCAGGGCGCCGGGGGCGATGGTGTCGCCCTCGTTGACGGCGATCTGCGCGCCGACCGGGATCGAGTAGGCCGCGAGCGGCTTGTTCTTCGCGTCGCGCACCTCGATCTGCGGGATTCAGGTCCTCCTTGTGCTCGATGACGACGGTGGCGATGCGGCCCGAGCGTCTCGTCGAGCTCGCGCTTCACGGTGACGCCGGGGATCATGTCCTTGAAGGCGAGCGCGCCGCCCTTTTCGGAGAGGACCGGAATGTTGTACGGATCCCACTGGGCGAGGACGTCGCCCTTGGCGATCTTCTCGCCGTCGCCGACGTGGAGGAAGGAGCCGACCACGATGTTGTAGTTCTCGAGCTCCTTGCCCTCGTCGTCGAGGATCTGGATCGAGCCGGTCTTGTTGAGGACGATGTTGCCGCCCTCGGCCGTCTCGCACCAGGCGCAGGCCGCGGTACTTGCACCTTGCCGGCCGAGCGGACGCGGATCTCGGGGGTCTTGAAGCCGCCGGAGGCGACGCCGCCGATGTGGAACGTGCGCATCGTCAGCTGCGTGCCGGGCTCGCCGATCGACTGGGCGGCGATGATGCCGACCGAGTCGCCGATCTTGGCGATGCGGTTGGTCGCCGGGTTGATGCCGTAGGACTTGGCGTCGATGCCCGTGCTTGCTGGTCGAGGTGAGCGGCGACATGACCTTGACGCGCTCGATGCCGACGTCGTCGATCTTGGCGGCGATCTCCTCGGTGATGAGCTCGCCGGAGCCGACGATGACCTCGGACGGATTGAGCGGGTTGAAGACGTCGTCGCTGGAGCAGCGGCCGACGATGCGCTCGCGCAGGCCGACGATCTCGTCGTCGCCCTCGATGATCGCCTTCTTCCAGACGCCGTCGCGGGTGCCGCAGTCGTCCTCGGCGATGATGACGTCCATGGCCACGTCGCAGAGCTTGCGGGTGAGGTAGCCGGCGTCGGCGGTCTTGAGGGCGGTGTCGGCGAGGCCCTTGCGGGCGCCGTGGGTCGAGATGAAGTACTCGAGCACCGTCAGGCCCTCGCGGAACGAGGACAGGATCGGGCGCTCGATGATTTCGCCGGAGGGCTTGGCCATGAGGCCGCGGGCGCCGCACAGCTGGCGGACCTGCTGCTTGTTGCCGCGGGCGCCGGAGTCCATCATGATGTAGACCGGGTTGACCTCGTTCTTGCCGTCGTTGGTCTCGAGCTTGGCGAAGACCTCCTTGGCGATCTGGTCGGTGGCGCTGGTCCAGATGTCGACGACCTTGTTGTAGCGCTCGCCGTCGGTGATGATGCCCTTGTTGAACTGGGCCTCGACCTCGGCGATCTTCTTGCGCGACTCGGCGACGATGTCCTTCTTCGTCTCCGGGATGATCATGTCGTCGATCCCGATCGAGATGCCGGCCTGGAAGGCGGTCGTGAAGCCGAGCTCCTTCAGCTTGTCGAGCGTCTCGACGGTGACGGCGTTGCCCGCCACCTTGTAGGTGTTGAGGATGAGGTCGCCGAGCTTGGACTTCGGCGACCGGGAAGTTGACGAAGCCCGAGCCCGGCCGGCCAGATCTGGTTGAAGATCACGCGGCCGACGGTGGTGCGGAGGATCTTCTTGCTCCTTGTTGCCGAAGACCGTGTCGCGGCCGAAGTCGGGGTTCGGGACGTCGACCCAGTCGTGCATCTTGCAGCGCGCCGTCGGCCTTGGCGAAGAGCACCTCCTGCAGGCCGGCTGAGCAGCGGCACGCGCTGGTCCTTGGCCGGCCTTCTTGCGCGGCTCGATCGTGAGGTAGTAGGCGCCGAGGACGATGTCCTGCGAGGGCGTGAGGATCGGCTTGCCCGAGGAGGGCGAGAAGATGTTCGAGGTCGCCATCATCAGGAGCTTGCACTCCATGATCGCCTCGAGCGACAGCGGCACGTGGACGGCCATCTGGTCGCCGTCGAAGTCGGCGTTGTAGGCGGTGCAGACGAGCGGATGGATGCGGATGGCCTCGCCCTCGATGAGGACGGGCTCGAACGCCTGGATGGAGAGGCGGTGCAGGGTCGGCGCGCGGTTGAGCAGCACCGGGTGGCCCTTGGTCACCTCCTCGAGGATGTCCCAGACCTCCGGCGACTTCTTCTCGATCATCTTGCGGGCGCCGCGCACGGTGTGCACGAAGCCGAGCTCCTTGAGGCGGCGGATGATGAACGGCTCGAAGAGGACGAGCGCCATCTTCTTCGGGAGGCCGCACTGGTGCAGCTTCAGCTCGGGGCCGATGACGATGACGGAGCGGCCGGAGTAGTCGACGCGCTTGCCGAGGAGGTTCTGGCGGAAGCGGCCCTGCTTGCCCTTGAGCATGTCGGAGAGCGACTTGAGCGGGCGGTTGCCGGCGCCCGTGACGGGGCGGCCGTGGCGGCCGTTGTCGAAGAGGGCGTCGACGGCCTCCTGCAGCATCCGCTTTTCGTTGTGGATGATGACGTCGGGCGTCTTCAGCTGCATCAGGTTCCGCAGCCGGTTGTTGCGGTTGATGACGCGGCGGTAGAGGTCGTTGAGGTCGGAGGTCGCGAAGCGGCCGCCCTCGAGCGGGACGAGCGGGCGCAGGTCCGGCGGGATGACCGGGAGCACCTCGAGGACCATCCACTCCGGACGGGACTTCGAGTGGATGAAGCCCTGGATCACCTTCAGGCGCTTGGAGAGCTTCTTCTTGATCTGCTTCGAGCGTGGTGGCGCGCATCTGCTCGTGGAGCTCGGCGACGGTGGCCTCCAGGTCCATCTTGCCCGAGCGCGTCGCGGACGGCCTCGGCGCCCATCTTGGCGACGAAGGAGTCGTCGCCGTACTCGTCGAGGGCCTGGCGGTACTCGGTGTCGGTGAGCAGCTGGCGCGGCTCGAGCGGGGTCTTGCCCGGGTCGACGACCATGTAGTTCTCGTAGTAGATGACGCGCTCGAGCGAGCGGGCGGTCATGTCGAGGAGCAGGCCGAGGCGGCTCGGCATGCTCTTGAGGAACCAGATGTGGGCGACCGGCACGGCGAGCTCGATGTGGCCCATGCGCTCGCGGCGGACGCGGGCGATCGTCACCTCGACGCCGCAGCGGTCGCAGATGACGTCCTTGTACTTGATGCGCTTGTACTTGCCGCAGGCGCACTCGTAGTCGCGCACCGGCCCGAAGATCTTCTGGCAGAAGAGGCCGCCCGGCTCGGGCTTGAAGGTGCGGTAGTTGATCGTCTCCGGATTCTTGACCTCGCCCTTCGACCACTTGCGGATGGTCTCGGGCGAGGCGACGGTGATGGACACGCAGTCGAACGGGCTCTCCTCGAGGCCGAGGGCGGTGCGGGTCTCCTCGCGGGCGTGGAGGCGGCGGTGTCGGCGGGTTGAATCATGTGATTGTCTCCCTGATCGTTGTGAATGCGGAGAGCGAGACTCCGGCGCTCAGGAGCCGAGGCTGAGGCGCATCGCGCTTCTGGAGCTTGATGTCCAGGCCGAGGGACTGGATTTCCTTGATGAGCACGTTGAAGGACTCGGGCGTGCCGGCCGACAGCGTGTTGTCGCCCTTGACGAGCGACTCGTAGATCTTGGTGCGGCCCTGCACGTCGTCGGACTTGACGGTGAGCAGCTCCTGCAGGGTGTGCGCGGCGCCGTAGGCCTCGAGCGCCCAGACTTCCATTTCGCCGAAGCGCTGGCCGCCGTACTGGGCCTTGCCGCCCAGCGGCTGCTGCGTGACGAGCGAGTACGGGCCGACCGCGCGGGCGTGGATCTTGTGCGACACGAGGTGGTTCAGCTTCATCATGTAGATGTAGCCGACGACGACCTCCTGGTCGATTTTCTCGCCGGTGCGGCCGTCGTAGGAGCGGGCTCTTGCCCGAGGTCGGGCAGCTTGGCCTCCTTGCAGGTATTCGCGGACCCGCTTCTCCGGGATGCCGTCGAACACGGGGGTGGCGACCTTCATGCCGAGCTTCTTGCAGGCCCAGCCGAGGTGGGTCTCCAGCACCTGGCCCACGTTCATGCGCGAAGGCACGCCCAGCGGGTTCAGGCAGATCTCGACCGGCGTGCCGTCGGGCAGGAACGGCATGTCCTCCTCGGGCACGATCTTGGCGACCACGCCCTTGTTGCCGTGGCGGCCGGCCATCTTGTCGCCGACCTCGAGCTTCTGCTTGGTGGCGATGTAGACCTTGACCTGCTTGATGGCGCCGTCGGCCGGAGCCCTCGCCGGCCTCGACCGACGCCGATCTTGCGCTCGCGGTCGCCCTCGAGCTCGTCGAACTTCGTCTGGTAGCGAGCCGATGATCTCCATGATCTTGATGCGGACCGGCGACGGGTCGATCTGGACGTGCTTGGAGACGGCGGCGAGCTTGCGCAGGAGCGTCTTGGTGATCTTGCGGTTGGCCGGGATGATGATCTCGCCGGTCTCGCCGTTGATGACGTCGAGCGGGATCTTCTCGCCGAGGAGGATGTTGGAGAGCGCCTCGGTCAGGCCCTCGCGCAGCTTGTCCATCTGCGTCTTGTACTCCTCCTGGATCTGCTTGACCTGGCGGCGGCGGTCGGAGGGCGAGAGCCTCTCCTGCTCGTTGTCGATGCGGGAGGAGACCTTGACGTCCATGATGATGCCGGCGACGCCGGACGGGACGACGAGCGAGGTGTCCTTCACGTCGGCCGCCTTCTCGCCGAAGATGGCGCGCAGGAGCTTCTCCTCGGGGGCGAGCTCGGTCTCGGACTTGGGCGTGATCTTGCCGACGAGGATGTCGCCGGGCTTCACCTCGGCGCCGACGCGGATGACGCCGTTGTGGTCGAGGTTCTTCAGGGCCTCCTCGCCGACGTTCGGGATGTCGCGGGTGATCTCCTCGGGCCCGAGCTTGGTGTCGCGGGCGGTGACCTCGAACTCCTGGATGTGGATCGAGGTGAAGATGTCCTCCTTGAGGACCTTCTCGGAGATGAGGATCGCGTCCTCGAAGTTGTAGCCGTTCCAGGGCATGAACGCGACGAGCACGTTGCGGCCCGAGCGCCATCTCGCCGCGTGTCGGTCGAGGGGCCGTCGGCGATGATCTCGCCGGCCTTGATCTTCTGGCCGCGCTTGACGATCGGCTTCTGGTTGAAGCAGGTGCCGGCGTTCGAGCGCATGAACTTGCGCAGCTCGTAGACGTAGACGTGGTTCTTCGGGTCGTGCTTGAGGTGCGCGGGGCATCTCGCCGTCCTTGGTGATGACGATGCGCTTCGCGTCGACGGAGGCGACGACGCCGGCGTCCTCGGCGACGACGACGATCTTGGAGTCGCGGGCGACGCGCTCCTCGATGCCGGTGCCGACGAACGGCGCCTCGGACTGCAGGAGCGGCACGCCCTGGCGCTGCATGTTCGAGCCCATGAGCGCGCGGTTGGCGTCGTCGTGCTCGAGGAAGGGGATCATGCCGGCGGCGATCGAGATCACCTGCTTCGGGCGAGACGTCCATGTAGTCGACCTCGGAGGCGCTGACCTCGAGGAACTCGCCGTCCTTGCGGACGGTGACCTTGCCGATGAAGTGGCCCTTGTCGTCGATCTCGGAGTTGGCCTGGGCGATGACCTTGGCCTCCTCCTGGTCGGCGGTGAGGTAGTCGATCTTGTCGGTGGCGCGGCCGTCCTTGACCGTGCGGTAGGGCGTCTCGATGAAGCCGAACTCGTTCACGCGGGCGTAGGTCGAGAGGGAGTTGATGAGGCCGATGTTCGGGCCCTCGGGCGTCTCGATCGGGCAGATGCGGCCGTAGTGCGACGGATGGACGTCGCGGACCTCGAAGCCCGCGCGCTCGCGGTTGAGGCCGCCCGGCCCGAGGGCGGAGAGGCGGCGCTTGTGCGTCACCTCGGCCAGCGGGTTGATCTGGTCCATGAACTGCGAGAGCTGGCTGCGGGCGAAGAAGTCGCGGATGACGGTCGTCAGCGCCTTCGGGTTGATCAGCTTCTGCGGGCGTGATCGAGTCGACGCTCTGGTCGTACATCGTCATGCGCTCGCGGACGAGGCGCTCGGTGCGGGCGAGGCCCACGCGGCACTGGTTGGCGAGGAGCTCGCCGACCGTGCGGACGCGGCGGCTGCCGAGGTGGTCGATGTCGTCGACGACGCCCTCGCCCTTGCTGCAGGCGCACGAGGTACTTGGTCGCGGCGACGATGTCGGCGCTCTCGAGGATGCGCTGCTCGAGCTCGGCCTTGAGGCCGAGCTTCTGGTTGACCTTGTAGCGGCCGACGCGGCCGAGGTCGTAGCGCTTCGGGTCGAAGAAGAGCCGCTTCAGGAGGGCCTTCGCGTTGGCGGTCGTCGGGGGCTCGCCCGGGCGCAGGCGCTTGTAGATTTCCTTGAGGGCCTCCTCCTCGTTGCGGGTGGGGTCCTTCTTGAGCGCGCGGATGATCGCGCCCTCGTCGACCGCGGTGTCGATGACGCGGATGGAGGCGATGTCGTGCTTCTCGAAGGTGCGGACGATCTGCTTGGTGAGCGGCTCGAAGGCGCGGGCGAGCACGACGCCCTTCTGGGCGTCGATCGCGTCCTCGACGAGGACGAGCGTGCGAGACGTTCTCCAGGTCGAGCGCCTTGGCGACCTTCAGGTCCTTGATCTCGTAGAAGAGGTTCAGGATGTCGATGTCGCTCGAGTAGCCGATCGACGCGGAGCAGCGTCGTGATCAGGAACTTGCGGCGGCGGCGGCGGCGGTCGAGGTAGACGTAGAGCAGGTCGTTGTTGTCGAACTGGACCTCGAGCCAGGTGCCGCGGTCGGGGATGATGCGGAAGCTGTGGAGCAGCTTGCCGTTCGGGTGCGGGGACGACCTCGAAGGCGATGCCGGGGGAGCGGTGGAGCTGGGAGACGACGACGCGCTCGGCGCCGTTGATGATGAAGGAGCCGCGCTCCGTCACCATCGGGATCTCGCCCATGTAGATGTCCTCGTCCTTGATGAAGTCCTCCTCGCGCAGGCGCAGCTTCACGTACAGCGGGCACCGAATAGGTGATGCCCTCGCGGATGCACTCGATCTCCGAGTTCTTCGGGTCGCCGAGCGTGTAGGAGACGTACTCGAGCGTCAGGCGCTCGTCGTAGGACTGGATCGGGAAGACCTCCCGGAACACGGCCTCGAGGCCCTGCGGCTTGCGCTGCTTCTCGGGGATGCCCTTCTGCAGGAAGTCCAGGTAGGAGTTGATCTGGATCTCGATCAGGTTGGGCGGCTGGATGACTTCGCGGAGCTTGCCGAAGTTGATGCGTTCTGTGGAGGTGCTGCGGTCGGCCATGGAAATTCCCGTTGGGATTAAGGACGCAATGAATCAAAGCGCAGCCCCGGACTGGATGGGCCGCGAAACTGCTAACATATGTACGAATTGAAAAAAGGCAAAGGACAGGCCGCGCGCGCGCGCGGCCTGTCCCGGAAGCTTGCTGGAGCTGTAAGATGTTGATCGCCAAGCGATTGGCCAAATTACTTGAGCTCCACCTTGGCGCCGGCGGCCTCGAGCTTCTTCTTGATTTCCTCGGCCTCGGCCTTGTTGACGCCCTCCTTGACGGCCTTCGGGGCGCCCTCGACGAGGTCCTTGGCCTCCTTGAGGCCCAGGCCGGTGATCGCGCGGACTTCCTTGATGGCGCCGATCTTGTTCGGCGCCGCTCTCGAGGAGGACGACCGTGAACTCGGTCTTCTCCTCGGCGGGTGCGGCGGCGGCGGCTGCGGCGGCGGGGGCGCGCGGCGGCGGCGACGGGGGCGGCGGCGGAGACGCCCCACTTGGACTCGAGGTCCTTGACGAGGCCGGAGATTTCGAGGACCGACTGGCTGGAGAGCCACTCGATGACTTGGTCTTTTGTGATGTTGCTCATGGTGTATCTTTGGCTGCCGGCTAGCGGCCCCGATTGGGGGGCGCGTTTAAGGGACGTATCCCCTAGCCTGCTGCGTTTGATTTTGGTTTTCTTCGGGGACGCGGCGGATGTCGCGCGGCCCCTTGGAAAGGGTTGGTTAAAGGGTTGGTTCAGCTCTGGCCGGCGGCGCGGACCTTGGCCTGGAGGACGTTGACGAGGCCCTGCGGGACGGCGTTGATGACGCGGACGAACATGCCCGCGGGCTGGTTGAGGAGGCCGAGGAGCTGGGCGCGCAGCACCTCCAGCGACGGCATGTCGGCCAGGCGCTCGACGTCCTTCGGGGTGATGAGCTTCTTGCTGAGGACGCCGGCCTTGACCTCGATCTTCTGCTTGTCCTTGAAGAACTGCTTGAGGATCTTGGCGACGCCGGCGGAGTTCTTGCCGCCGACGACGATCGCGGTCGGGCCGATGAGGGCGCCCTCGATGTCGGGCAGGCCGAGCGACTTGGCGGCGACGCGCAGCGAGCTGTTCTTGACCACGTGGTACTCGGCCTTCTCGGCGGCGAGCCTGCGTGCGCAGCTCCGCGGCGTCGGCGACGGTCACGCCGGTGAAGTTCGCGAGGATGACGTAGTCGGACTTCTTGAGGTGGGTCTCGACCTCGTCGATCAGGTATTTTTTCTCGGCTCTCATGGGTCGGGCTCCTGGTTTAGTATTTGCCGTACTCGGTGGACGCGATCCGCACGGCGGGGCTCTGCGAGGAGGAAAGGGCGACCGTCTTGATGTAGTGGCCCTTGAAGGAGGCGGGCTTGGCCTTGCCGACGGCCTCGAGGACCGCCTGGGCGTTCTCGAGGATCTGCGCGGGCGTGAAGGAGCGCTTGCCGATGCCGACCCCGATGTTGCAGGTCTTGTCCATCTTGAACTCCACGCGGCCGGCCTTGACGGCCTTGATGCCGGCGGCGATGTCGTCGGTGACGGTGCCGCTCTTCGGGTTGGGCATGAGGCCCTTGGGGCCGAGGACGCGCGCGATCGTGCGCACGGTCTTCATCGCCTCGGTCGTCGCGATCGCGACGTCGAAGTCGAGCCAGCCCTCGTTGATCTTGGCCATCATGTCCTGGAGGCCGGCATGGTCGGCGCCGGCGTCGATGGCCGCCTTCGGCGTTGTCGGTGAAGACGAGGACGCGGACCTTCTTGCCCGAGCCGTTCGGCAGCGGCGTCGTGCCGCGGACCATCTGGTCGCCCGCGGTCGGGTCGACGCCGAGGCGGACGGAAAGCTCGACGGTCTCGTCGAACTTGGCCTTCGGGAACTTCGCCAGGATGTCGACGGCCTCGTTCAGGGGATAGTCCTTGGCGAGATCGGCGACCTGGACGGCGCTGCGATAACGTTTGCTGTGTTTTTCCATGTTTTGCTCCTTGCGGTGCGAACGTCCCTGGTGGGACTCCCGCTTCAAATTCGTTCTTGCCGGAGTTCAGTCGACGACCTCGATGCCCATGTTGCGGGCGGTGCCGGCGATGATGCGGATGCCCGCCTCGTCGCTCCTTGGCGTTCAGGTCCTTCTGCTTGAGCCTGTAGATCTCGAGCAGCTGCTTCTTGTTCACCTTGCCGACCTTGTCCTGGTTGGGCCTGGCCGAGCCGCTGGCGATGTTGGCCGCCTTCTTGAGGAGGACCGACGCCGGCGGCGACTTCAGGATGAACGTGAAGCTCTTGTCGGAGAAGACCGTGATGATCACCGGCAGGATCATCCCGTTCTGGTCCTTGGTCTTGGCGTTGAACTCCTTGCAGAACGCCATGATGTTGACGCCCTGGGCGCCCAGCGCGGGGCCGACCGGGGGCGCGGGATTGGCCGCGCCGGCGGGGAGCTGGAGGCGGATGTAGCCTTGGATTTTCTTGGCCATTGTTGAAGGGGTTTCGGTCGACTCGGGCTTACTCGGTGCTCCTCTGGACCTGCCAGTATTCGAGCTCGACCGGCGTGAACCGGCCGAAAATGGAGACGGAAATCTTCAGCTTGCCGCGGTCGGGGTCGATCTCGTCGATCCGGCCGTTCAGGTTGGCGAACGGGCCGTCGTTGATCTTCACCTCCTCGCCGACCGCGTACTGGACCTTCGGCACTTCCTTGCCGTTGGCGGCCTCGATGCGCGCGCGGATCTCGTCGATCTCCGACTGGCGCAGCGGCGCCGGGATGCTCGCCGCCGACGAAGCCGATCACGCCCGCGACCTCCTTGACGAAGTACCAGGGCTTGTTGATCAGCTTTCCGTCCTCGCTCGAAGAGGCTGCATCTGGATGAAGACGTAGCCCGGGTAGAGCTTGCGGACCTTCGTCGACTTCTTGCCGTTCTTGACCTCGGAGACGACCTCGGTCGGGAGCAGGACCTCGAAGATCGAGTCGTCGAGCTCCTCGGCCGTCTTGAACCTCTCGATGTAGGTCTTCACCTTGTTCTCCTGGCCGGAGAGCGTGTGCAGGGCGAACCACTGGGCCCCTGCGGGGGCTGTCGTTTGTGGTGGACATGGCGGGTTTAGCGGCTGACCAGGACGTGAACAGGTCGACGACCTGGTAGAGCGAGAAGTCGCTGATGCTCGTGAAGAGCCCGAGGAGGAGGCTCGCCACGATGACCACGATGGTCGAGTCGCGCAGCTCCGTCCGGGTGGGCCAGCTCGCCTTCTGGAGCTCGCCGACCATTTCGCCGACGAAGATGCGCGTGCTTTGGAACGGGTTTTTCATGGGCTGCTGTGGGAACCTTTTGGAGTGGCAGGGGCGGAGGGAATCGAACCCCCAACCAACGGTTTTGGAGACCGCTACTCTACCAATTGAGCTACACCCCTATAGTCGTGGAATTGTTTAGACGACGACGCCGAGGCCCCCGTTTCGGAACCTCGGCGAGCCGGGTTTAAGTTGTTCGTGACGAACGGTTACTCGGTGATCTCCGTGATACGACCGGCACCGATCGTGCGGCCGCCCTCGCGGATGGCGAAGCGCTGGGTCTTCTCCATGGCGATCGGGACGATCAGGTCGACGTCGACGTTGATGTTGTCGCCCGGCATGATCATCTCGACGCCCTTCGGCAGCGTGATGACCCCGGTAACGTCCGTCGTCCGGAAGTAGAACTGCGGACGGTAGCCGTTGAAGAACGGCGTGTGGCGGCCGCCCTCGTCCTTGGACAGGACGTAGATCTCGGCCTTGGCCTTCTTGTGGGGCGTGATGGACTTCGGGGCCGCGAGGACCTGGCCGCGCTCGATGCCGTCCTTCTCGATGCCGCGCAGGAGCACGCCGACGTTGTCGCCCGCCTGGCCCTGGTCGAGCAGCTTGCGGAACATCTCGATGCCCGTGACGACCGTGGTGGTCGTGTCCTTGAGGCCGACGATCTCGACGGTCTCGTTCAGCTTGACGACGCCGCGCTCGATGCGCCCCGTGGCGACGGTGCCGCGGCCCGTGATCGAGAAGACGTCCTCGACGGACATCAGGAAGGGCTTGTCGATCTCGCGGACGGGCTCCGGGATCTCGGAGTCGATCGCGTCCATGAGGTCGCTGATCGCCTTGACGCCCTCGGGCTTGCCCTCGAGGGCCGCCGTGGCCGAGCCGCGGATGATCTTCGCCGCCTTGCCGTCAAACTGGTACTTGGTGAGCAGGTCGCGGATCTCCTCCTCGACGAGGTCGAGCAGGTCCTTGTCGTCGATCAGGTCGACCTTGTTGAGGAAGACGACGATCTTCGGCACGCCGACCTGGCGGGCCAGGAGGATGTGCTCGCGCGTCTGCGGCATCGGGCCGTCGGCGGCGGAGACCACGAGGATCGCGCCGTCCATCTGGGCGGCGCCCGTGATCATGTTCTTCACGAAGTCGGCGTGTCCCGGGCAGTCGACGTGCGCGTAGTGGCGCTTCGCGCGTCTCGTACTCCACGTGGGCCACGGCAGATCGTGACGATCTTCGAGGCGTCGCGGACGGTGCCGCCCTTGGCGATGTCCGCGTACGACTTGAACTCGGCCAGCCCCTTGTCCGACTGGACCTTCAGGATGGCGGTCGTGAGCGTGGTCTTGCCATGGTCGACGTGACCGATGGTGCCGACGTTGACGTGCGGTTTCTTGCGTTCGAATGTTCCTTTAGCCATAACGATTCCGGAGCTTTAGATGTGTATGTGGGTTCTGATAGAGTGACTGCTGAGCGCCTAATTTGCTTCTTGCATGGAGCCCAGAACCGGATTTGAACCGGCGACCTCATCCTTACCAAGGATGTGCTCTGCCAACTGAGCTATCTGGGCAGACCAAGACTGCGTTGCAAGAAACGAAAAAGAGCGAAGAAAGTGCAGGTTCGAATTTGGTGCGTCAACAGAAATTTACGCCGCCGGCCATAAATCCGCAGCAGCTGCGCGCAACGGTCTGTTTCAGGGGATTTTCAGGGTCCCACGCTAATCCGGTAGAAGCCCGGGTGCAAGCCTTTGGCCGACCCTCAGAGTTTCGGCCAAATAACGGCCGAAATAGGCGTCCACCTCGTCGACCCCTGAGCGCGCCGTAGGGACCACCGGCCCGACAAGGCCGGCGGAGTCCACGGCGGCGATGAATTCCATCGGCTGCCAGGGCACCGAGGCCTGCGGCGGATGGGCGTCACTGACCGCCTCCCCGAAAACGCTCCTGCCGGTCCTGGCGTCGACGACTTCCACGTAGGCCCTTCGCGGACTAAGGCTTTCCACAACTGGGTCAGCCCGGTCAAACCCGATGAACGGAGCGCCTGGGGGATCTCCGCAAGCGCCTCCGCAGGCGACGCCGGGATGGCCACGGCGAGGGGGAAGATGAAGCACAAGTTGCGACGGATCAAAGACATAATCAGGCTGGAAGCCGCCAAAGGCGCCGCCCGGCTCCTTGGGAATGTAATCCTTTCTCGAGCTGTTGAAATCCGTCGGCAGGAACAGGGGTGTCGGATCACGAAGCATCGTGCTCATGATCACGACCGGATCGACGAGGCCGACCGACGGTGTGGCTGAAACCGATGGGGAAACGCTGGGTCCAGGGACCTTAACAAGCAACGCAACTAACACAAGAACAACGACTCCCAAAATAAATGCCCAGATCCACGCCCTGCCCCTGCTTTGTCGTGGCGCCTTCACCTTGCCTCAACCGGCCCCGGGCCAGCGCCACGTTCTTCCGCGCCCAATAGGACCCTGAAGCCTGCGTCGTGCGCGGCACCCTCGATGTCCATTAGTTCGGCAAGGGTCACTCCAGAGCTCGCCCGCACGAGAAGCGTCGGCCGCGGCTCGTGCCCGGCCCTTGACCTCAGCCATTCGCGCAGCTGCCCGATGTCGACAATCCCCTCCTCCGAGAAGATCTGGCCCGAGCGCAGCACGCTGATCACATGGGTCGCCTGGGCCGCGCCCGCCTGGGCCCCCGTCAGCTGGGGTAGCTGGAAATCGACGCCGAGTCCGGGTGCCAGGACGAAACGCGACCCGAACAAAGAGAAGAAGAGCCCGAGGAGGCCGACGTTGACGTAGTGGAGGGCCCCGGTGCCGTGCGGAGGCGGCCGCAGCCTCGTGGCCAGGTCCAGGGGGCGCGCGATCATTTCGCGGGGGCGCCGGCCGCCTTGTATTCGGTATTGAGATACTTCATGATCTCGTTTCCCGACCACTCCATGTCGCGCACGATCGCGCGCACGCGCCCGTTGAGGAAATGCAGCGCAAGGTGGGCCGGGATCGCGAGCATGATGCCCCCGGCCGTGCAGAGGAGCGCCTGCCACATCCCCTTCGCCAGGACGCTCGCGGTGGCGTAGTCGTGCTGGAACGCCGCGAAGGTGGTGATCATCCCGAGGACCGTCCCGAGGAGGCCGACGAGCGGGGCCACCTGCGCGATGGCGCCGATGGCGCCGATCCGGCGCTCGAGGGCGGGGAGCTCGACGACGGCCGCCTCCTGGACGTGGAACCGCATCGACTCGGCGTCCTCGTCCGCGTGGAGCAGCGCCGCCTTGACCACCGCGGCCACCGGGCCCGGCGTCTCCTCGCAGACCGTGAGCGCCTCGACGAGCCGGCGCTTCGCCAGGATGTTCTTTATGCCGCTCAGGAACGCGGTCGAGCGGATCTGGCCCCGGTGCAGGTAGAGGGCGCGCTCGGCGAAGACGACCACGAGGATCAGCCCGAGGGCGAAGAGGACCCACATCATGGGGCCGCCTTGGGTGAGCAGGCTTGGTTCCAAGGGCGGCATGGGCGTGGCTTACATCAGGGCTTCGCCGCGGGCAAGTGGAAGCGGGCGAGCCGCTGGCGGGCGAGCGCGTCGCCGGGCAGCCCGGAGTCGATCAGCAGCGTCCAGGCGCGCTTCGCCTCCTCGATCCGGCCCTGCTGCTCGTAGAGGGCGCCCGACCTCGAGAAGCGTGCGCGCCACCCACCAGCGCCCCTTCGGACCCAGGTCCTTCGGGCCGCCGGGCCTGACGAGGAAGGCGTCCACGACGTCGTTCCACCAGACCGCCTGCGCCTTGTCGCGGTCGGTGCGCGGCGAGGATGACCCCGAGGTTGAAGCCGGCCTCGACGCGGACGTCGGCCGGGGCGTCCACCCGCTCGACCAGGTCCTCGAATATCCGCTTCGCGCTGTCTGCGTGCGACGGGCTGCCCGACGACTGGGCGTTGTGGCACTCGGCGAGCGCCAGCTGCGCCAGGATCGTGTCGGAGTTCGGGCTCGAGGCCGGGTTGTTGACGAGCGACTCGTACACCTGCTGGGCCTGCGGGAACTGGTTGAGCTCGCGCAGGAGGTCCCCCTGCCTCATCCGCGCCGGGAACACCAGGTCGCTCGCCGCGTACTTGGGTTCGTGACCAGGTTCTCCAGGAACTTGTAGGCCTCCTTGAGGTTCGCGTCGGCGCCCGAGGCGCTCGGCCTGGAGGGCGGCCTGGTAGAGGGCGTAGGGGGCGTACGGGCTGTTCGGGAAGTCGTCGGCCAGCTTCGTCAGGAGGCGCTCGGCGTCGATCACCTTGTCCTGCTGGGCGTACCGGTCCGCCTCGACGATGTAGGAATAGACCGCCGAGTCCGAGCTCGGGAAGTCGGCCCGCAGCTTGCGAAGCGTCTCCTCGGCGGCCGCGTCGCGGCCCAGCTCGAAGTTGGCCTGGGCGCGCAGGAGCGCCCCCGTGCTCGCGATGTCCGTTCGCCGAGCGCGGGCGGCAGGCCCGCGGCCATGAGCGCAGAGGGAGTCGACGAGCCTGAGCGTCTCCTCGGGCTTCCTCGCGTCGAAGGACAGCCGCGCCTGGAGCCACGCCATCCGCGCCCTCAGGTCCGCGCGCAGGCCCGCGGGCGGCGCGCCCGCGTAGGAGCCGGTTCACCCGCTCGTAGGCCGTCGGCCGTCTCGCCCGTGAACCTCGAGGCTGCGGGCGAGGTTCCACTCCGCCTCCCAGCGGTCCTCGGGATCGAACGCCCGGTCGCGCGCCAGCTCGTCCAGGACGGACACGGCCGTCGCGAGCGCGCCGGCCTCGATCTCGGACTGCACCTGCTGGAACATGAGGACGCCCGGGCGGACGCCCTCCGGGCGCGAGCGCAGGGCGGCGGCGTAGGCGTCGGCCGCGCTCCGGAATCGGCGTCCCGCCTGCGCCGCGGAACCAAGCCTCGGCAACCAGAACGCTGAACTCCGCGCGGATCGGGCCCGCAGGGATCTCGCCCCCCGCCTTGAACGCGAAGTCGGCCGCCGTCCGGTAGCGGCGCTGCTCCCAGGCCGACCCGGCAAGCACCGCGTACGCGTGGGCTTTCAGCGGCGAGCCCGGGAACTTCTCGAGAAGCGCGTTCGCGTCGTCCTCGGCCCTCGCGTAGAAGGAGGCCGACTCGCTGACGCCCAAGTGGGCCTCGCCGAGCGCGAGCTCGGCCCGCTGCAGAGAGCAGGCTCTCGAGCACCGGGTGCTGCCTCGGCTCGGCGATCAGCTTGTCGAGCCTTTCGCCGAGCTCGGTCGCGCTGCGCGTCCGAGGGCGAGTTGCGGACGAGCAGCTGAAGGGCGATTCGCTGCTGGTCGGGGTCGCTCCCCGATGCCGAGAAGTTCGAAGAGCTCGTGGCGGCCCACCCCGGCGCCCGCCCCGGCTATCAGCCCGAGGAGCAGCCTGAAGTGGTCGGTCTCCGAGCGCTCCTCGGCAGGCAGGATCCTCAAAGCGCCCTGGAGCACGTCGACAGCCTGCGCCTTGCGGCCGAGCGCGTTCAGCGCGATCGCGTACTCGCGCGTGAAGCCGTAGCCAATCTTCTGGTTCTGGAATTTCTCGGCGTTCTTGCGGTCCGCGGTGAGCTGGTCCTCGGTCACACCGCCGACCCGGAGACGGACCTGCTCCTCGGCGAGGAGGAACCTAGCCCGCTGAAGGTCGGAGACCGCCGCCGCCGCCGCCTGCTGGTAGAAACCCGCGGCCCGGACGGACTCGTTGGTCGCGTCCGCCAGCATGCCCTCGAGGAAGAAGTACCATCCCCGCTCGGCGGCATCGAGCTCGTCGGCGCGCGTCAGTCCGAGCTCGGCCCTCGCCTGGTCCGTCCGCTGCAAATGGGCCGCCACCAGGCCCTCGCGCAGGTGCCAGCCCGCGTCCCGGGTCCCCGTGTACGCATCGAGCGCATGGCCGGCCCCGGCGACATCTCCGTCGTCAAGGAGCGCTGATGAGAGCGCGAGCGTGAGGCGCCTTGCGTCCGCGCCCGGCAGCGCAAGGAGCGCGCGGTAGAGCGTGACTGCGGTCGAGGGGAACCCGAGTGCCTGGGCGCGCGCCGCGGACACCATCTCGTGCGCCACCTCCCCCGCGGAGACTGCCGACACAGGCGGGGCTAGCGGCACCGGCGCGTTCAGCGGCTCCGGCGCTGCCACGGAAGCGGTCACGGCTATCAGCGGGGCGAGGACGGTCGGGAGGCGCATAGAAAACGCCCTAATCCTTGTTGCAACCGGGGTAACAATCAACCCGGGATTGGGCCGGGTCCCGGGAAGGGGCCCTGCGCCCGGGCCGATTTTCTCAAAACAGACTTTGTCTGCGTTCCTTTTTCGCATACGTCACTGCATCCCCCGCTCAGTAACCCCCCGGCATCCCTAGTTCCACAACGCCATGAAACCGCGCACCTCTCACTGCATCCTGTTCGCCGCCGCGCTCTGGGCCGGCCGCTCATTTGCCGCGCCTACCGACGACGTCTACCTGCCCGGGCCCGATTCCGAGGCGCATCCCGGCGTGCCCCAGGGGAAGGTGACCGACTGGGAGAAGCTACCCAGCAACGCCTATCCCGGGACGCTTCACGACTTCTGCGTCTATGTGCCCGCACAGTACGATCCCGCGACGCCCGTGTCGCTGATGATCTTCCAGGACGGACAAGCCTGGCTGCGCCCGACGGGCGAGCTTCGCGCGACACGCGTGATCGACAACCTCACGTATCGCCGGGAGATCCCCGTCATGATCGCCGTCTTCATCAATCCCGGCCGCTCACCCGTCCAGCCGGTGGCGACGCAGTCGGAGTGGGGCGACCAATCCTCGAACCGCCCTCAGGAGTACAATGCGCTCGATGACAAGTACGCATCGGTGATTGTCGACGAGCTCCTGCCGGTCCTTTACAAGCGCTACAACATTTCGAGGAATCCGGACGATCATGCGATCGGAGGAGCCAGCTCTGGCGCGATCGCCGCCTTCACGGTGGCGTGGCACAGGCCCGACCAGTTCAGGAAGGTGCTCTGCACCATCGGCAGCTTCGTGAACCTGCGGGGCGGCCATGTCTATCCGGACATCATCCGCGCTGCCGAAAGGAAGCCGATCCGCGTCTACCTCCTCGACGGGGTGAACGACAACCGCGGCGTGCGCGGCTCTGACCCCGCGGCGAAATACGATCCCGAGCGCGACTGGCACGCCCAGAACATCAAGATGGCGGCTGCGCTGACGGAGAAGGGCTACGACGTGAACTACAGCTGGGGCATAGGCACCCACAACCAGAAGCACGCCGGGGCCGCCCTGCCGGAGATGATGCGCTGGCTCTGGCGCGACTATCCGCGGACTGACGACCCCCACGGAATGGAAAACCGGACCCTCTTCACAGTCGAGGGCGCGGAGCGGAAATGACCGCCGTTGCCCCGTCGACCGGCCCAACGCGGGCGAAGTTCAATTGACCAGGCCGCTCCATAGGACCAGCCTAGAATCCCCATGATAGCCACTCATCATCCTCGTCGGGTTGCTCGCGGTCATCCTCGTCGCTGGCCCTCTCGGCCGCCGGAATCTACAATTCCCTCGTCTCGCTCAGGAACCGCTTCAAGAACGCCTACGCGCAGATCGACGTCCAGCTCAAGCGGCGGTATGACCTGATTCCCAACCTGGTCGAAACCGCCAAGGGCTACCTGAAGCACGAGCACAGCACGCTCGAGGACGTCATCAAGGCGCGCAACATCGCCTATGCCGCGTCGCAGACCGCGGCCGCCAACCCCGCGGATTCAAGCGCCGTGAAGGGCCTGGTATCCGCCGAGAGCGGGCTCACCGGGCGCGCTGAGCCGGCTGATGGTCGTTTCCGAGCAGTACCCCGACCTGAAGGCGAACCAGAACATGATGCAGCTCACCGAGGAGCTGACGTCGACCGAGAACAAGATCGCCTTCGCCCGGCAGGCCTACAACGACTCGGTGATGCAGTACAACACCTCGCGCGAGACCTTCCCGAACGTCCTCCTCGCCGGGATGTTCGGATTCCTGCCCGCCGAGCTCTTCCACGTGGAGGACGCCGCGGAGAAGAACGCGCCCAAGGTCTCGTTTAGCTGATGGACTTCTTCGCGGCCGAGGGACGCGCGAAGAAGCGCACGACGCGGCTGCTGGTCCTCTTCGGATTCGCCGTCGCGGGGACGGTCGTCGCGGGCTACCTCGCCACGGTGTTCGCCCTGCAGTTCTCCCACGGCAGCGGGCACGGGCGGGCCTATAGCGGCCAGTTCGGCGGATCCGATAGCTACGGCGAATCGGGGTCCTTCGACCTGTGGCAACCCGAGGTGTTCGCGGTGGTCTCCGTGGCGACGCTGGCCGTGATCGGCCTTGCATCCCTCTACAAGTGGACGGAGTTCCGCGGCGGGCGGATCGGCGGTCGCCGAAAGCGTCGGCGGCAGGAGGGTTGACCCGCACACGACCGATCCCAGGGAGCACCAGCTCCTCAACGTGGTCGAGGAGATGGCGATCGCCTCCGGGCTGCCGGTGCCCGCGGTCTACATCCTCGACGAGGAGCCCGCGATCAACTCGTTCGCGGCGGGGCTGACGTCGAGCGACGCCGTCGTCACCGTCACCCGCGGCGCGCTCCAGAAGCTCAGCCGCGACGAGCTCCAGGGCGTGATCGCCCACGAGTTCAGCCACATCCTCAACGGGGACATGCGGATGAACCTGCGCGTGACGGCGATCATCTTCGGCATCCTCGTCATCGGCCTGGCGGGCCGGGCCACGCTCTGGGGAATGCGCTACGGAAGGTTCGGCTCGTCGCGCGGGAAGGGAGGAGGCGGGGTCCTCGTCGTCCTGGCGATCGGGCTCGCGCTCCTGGTCGTCGGCTACATCGGGTATTTCTTCGGAAAGCTGATCCAGGCGTCGCTCTCGCGGCAGCGGGAGTTCCTGGCCGACGCCTCGTCGGTCCAGTTCACGCGCAACCCGGCGGGGATCACCGGCGCCCTGAAGAAGATCGGCGGCTACGCGATCGGCTCGTCGCTCGACACCCACAGGGCGGCGGAGATCAGCCATTTCTTCTTCGCGCAGGCGTTCGCATCGAACTTCGGCGGGCTTTGGGCCACCCACCCGCCCCTTGGCAGCGGATCCGCGCGATCGACCCGGGCTTCGACGGCAAGTTCATCGAGCCGCCCGAGGTGGTCGACGTGGCGAGGGAGCCCTGGTCGAAGGTCCCGCACATGCCGCCGCAGGCGCCCTCCCCCTCCCCGCAGGCCGCCGTCGCCTTCGGGCGCCGCGCTCGCCGCGGCGGCCGGGACCCTCACGCCCGAGGGCGCGGCCGGAGCGCAGGCGCTCCTCGCCGAGATCCCGGCGGCCATCCGCACGGCGGCGCGCTCGCCCCATGACGCCCCCATCCTTGTCTTCGGCCTGCTTCTGGACGATGCCGAGGAGCCGCGCGGCAAGCAGCTTGCCGCGATCGCCAGCGACCTTGGGGGCGACGCGCTCCACACGCTGCAGCAGCTTGAACCGGCCCTGCGCCAGCTCAAGCCCGCCCACAAGCTGCCCGTGCTGCAGCTTGCGCTGCCCTCGCTCAAGGCCCTGGAGCCCACGGCGCTGGGGCCGTTCGCCGGTGCGCTCGACGACCTCGTTCAGGCGGAGGGGCAGCGTCACGACCTTCGATTTCGCCCTGCAGAGGCTTGTCCTCAGGACCCTCTCGATCCACCGGGCGCCCGTCGGCCCCGATCACCCAGATCTACTCCTTCCAGGCGGTCACGGGCGAGATCTCGGTCGTCCTCTCGGCCCTCGCCCACGCGTCGAGCGACGACGCCAGCGAGGCCGCGCGGGCGTTCGCCGAGGGCGCGTCCCAGCTGAAGCTCGTCGAGGGCAGGATCTCGTTCCTGCCCGAGGCCGAGTCCGGGCTCGTGCAGCTCGACGCCGCGCTGGACAAGCTGGCAGGCGCGAGCGGCCCGATCAAGCAGCGGCTGCTGATGGCCGTCCGCCCACGTCGTGAGCGCCGACGGAGTGCTCCTCACGCAGGAGGCCGAGCTTCTCAGGGCCGTCGCCGCGTCGCTGGACGTGCCGGTGCCCCCCCTGGCCTCCCTGGCGGCGTCTGACCGACATTTTGCCAGGATTCGTGACGTTTTGTTGGGGTTTGCGTCTGTCCTCGCGGATGTCCTATATCTGCCCGCCTATTCCCCGGCTTTGACAACCCTTTCTCTTCAGGAACACTTATAACATGAGCAACTTACCGACCGAGGCAGGCCCAGCCAAGATGCATCGCCGCCTCCGTTCTCCGGAACCCCTGATTACGAGAAGCGCAAGCGACATCCGCATCTTCTGGGCGGTGCTGGTTGCCGCGGTTCTCGGCATCGCCTTCATCGCCTACCGCTCCCACATGTCATCGACACAGCAGTTCGGGGCCGGCGGACGGGGCGGACGGGGCGGCTTCGGACCCGGGATGAACGGGCCCATTCCGGTCGTAGCGCGCACGGCCAGAAAGGCCGACATCAACGTCATCCTCGACGGCCTCGGGACGGTGACCCCGCTCGCGACCGTCACGGTCCGCACGCAGATCAGCGGCCAGCTCTTCCAGGTCAACTTCAAGGAGGGCCAGCTGGTCAACAAGGGCGACCTGCTCGCCGTCATCGACCCGCGCCCCTACGAGGCGGCGCTCGAGCAGGCCCAGGGCCAGCTGCTCCAGGCCCAGGCCCAGCTCAAGGAGGCGCAGATCGACCTCGACCGCTACGTGACGCTTTCCGCGCAGGACTCGATCTCGAAGCAGCAGGTCGACGCCCAGAAGGCGCTCGTCTCCGCAGTACGAGGGCATGGCGAAGACCGACCAGGCGCGCGGTCGACAACGCGCAGCTCAACCTCGACGTACTGCCACATCACGGCGCCCTGTCCGGGCCGGGTGGGGCTCCGGCTGGTCGACCAGGGCAACTACGTGACGCCCGGGCGACGCGACCGGGCTGGTCATCCTCACCCAGGTGAAGCCCGATCACGGTCATCTTCCCGCTGCCCGAGGACAACATCCCCGCGGTGCTGAAGCGCATGCGCGCCGGCGGCGACGATCCAGCGTCGACGCCTACGACCGCACGGAAGCACGTCAAGCTCGCCTCGGGCACGCTGACGACGATCGACAACACCGTCGACACGACGACCGGCCAGTTCAAGCTGCGCGCGACGTTCCCCAACGACGACGAGGCCCTGTTCCCGAACCAGTTCGTGGTCGTCCGGATGCTGCTCGACGTCGACCACGGCGTCACCGTGATCCCGACCTCCGCCATCGAGCGCGGCCAGCAGGGCTCGTTCGTCTACGTGGTCGGAGCCGACAACAAGGTCGCCGCAAAGGTGGTCACGCTCGGCCACACGGAGGGCGAGCGCGTCGCCGTGGCCTCCGGGATCTCCGTCGGCGACAAGGTCGTGGTCGACGGCGCCGACCGCCTGAAGGACGGCATGGAGGTTCTGGTGCAGGCGCCCAGCGGCGGCCCGGCGGGCGGACCGAAGGGCAGGCCGAGCGGGCACCCGGCGCGAGGGCGAACGACGGGCAACTGGCGTCGAGCCGGCGGCAGCAATTGACGGCTCGCCGACGAGCCCAACCACGCCGGGATCCGCTCGATGAGTCCCTCCCGCATCTTCATTCTCAGGCCGGTCGCGACGACGCTGCTCATGGCGGCGATCCTGATCGTCGGCATCGTCGCCTACAGGTTCCTGCCGCTTTCGGCGCTTCCCGAGGTCGACTACCCGACGATCCAGGTCCAGACGTTCTACCCCGGGGCGAGCCCGGACGTGATGACCTCGTCGGTCACGGCGCCGCTCGAGCGCCAGCTCGGCGCAGATGCCGGGCCTGAAGCAGATGTCGTCCACGAGCTCCGCCGGCGCCTCGGTGATCACGCTGCAGTTCGCGCTCGACCTGAGCCTCGACGTCGCCGAGCAGGAGGTGCAGGCCGCGATCAACGCCGCCGGCAACCTCCTGCCCTCGGACCTGCCGGCGCCGCCGATCTACGCGAAGGTCAACCCGGCCGACGCCCCGGTCCTCACGCTCGCGCTCACCTCGAAGACGCTTCCCGCTGACGACGGTCGAGGACCTGGCCGACACGCGCCTCGCCCAGAACATCTCGCAGCTGCCCGGCGTCGGCCTCGTGAGCATCGGCGGCGGCCAGAGGCAGTCGGTGCGCATCCGGGCCAACCCGCTGGCCCTGGCGGCGTACGGGCTGAACATCGACGACCTGCGCACGACCGTGAACAACGGCAACGTGAACACCGCGAAGGGCAACTTCGACGGGCCCTCGCGCGCCTTCACGATCAACGCCAACGACCAGCTCAAGACGCCGGCGGACTACGAGAAGCTGATCGTCGCCTACAAGAACGGCGCCCCCGTGAGGCTTTCCGACGTGGCGACGGTCGAGTTCGCGCCCGGAGAACACCAAGCTCGCGGCGTGGTACAACAAGACGCCGGCCGTCATCCTCAACATCCAGCGCCAGCCGGGCGCCAACGTGATCAAGGTGGTCGAGGGGGTCCGGGCGCTCCTGCCGGCCCTCCAGGCGTCGCTTCCCCCGGCGATCGACGTCGACCGTCCTCACCGACCGGACGGACACGATCCGCGCCTCGATCAGCGACGTCGAGTTCGAGCTCACGCTGGCCGTCATCCTGGTCGTCCTCGTGATCTTCATCTTCCTGCGCAACATCCCGGCGACCATCATCCCGAGCCTCTCGGTGCCGCTGTCGCTCGTCGGCACGTTCGCGGTCATGTACCTGCTGGGCTTCAGCCTGAACAACCTCTCGCTCATGTCGCTCACGATCGCGGCGGGCTTCGTCGTCGACGACGCGATCGTCATGATCGAGAACATCGCCCGCTACGTCGAGAAGGGCGACTCGCCCGCTCGAGGCCGCGCTCAAGGGCTCGGAGCAGATCGGCTTCACGATCATCTCGCTCACGATCTCGCTGATCGCGGTGCTGATCCCGCTCCTCTTCATGGGCGACGTCGTCGGCCGGCTCTTCCGGGAGTTCGCGATCACGCTCGCGGTGACGATCCTCATCTCCGCCGTCGTCTCGCTCACCCTGGTGCCCATGATGTGCGCGAAGCTGGTCCGGCACCACGACCGAGAGGAGATACCGAGCGTGGAGCCGCGAAGGCCGGCGCCTGGTTCGACGGGATGATCGCCAAGTACGGCACGATGCTCACGCTGGGTGCTCGACCACCAGACGCTCACGCTCGGCGTCGCCGTCGGCACCCTCGTGCTGACCGTGCTCCTCTACATCGTGATCCCGAAGGGCTTCTTCCCCGTGCAGGACACGGGCCTGATCCAGCTGATCACCGAGGGGCCCCAGTCGGCCTCCTACGAGGCGATGGTCGAACCGCCAGCAGGCGGTGGCCGACGGCGGTCCTCAAGGATCCCGGCCGTCGAGAGCCTCTCGTCCTTCGTCGGCGTCGACGGCACCAACACGACGCTCAACAGCGGCCGGATGCTCGTGAACCTCAAGCCGCGCGGAGCGACCGAGCGGACGACACGGCCTCGGGCGTCATCCGGCGGCTGCGGGGCACGCTCGCCGAGGTGCCCGGGATCGCGTCGTACATGCAGCCGGTCCAGGACCTGACGATCGACGACCGCATCAGCCGCACCCAGTACCAGTTCGTCCTCGAGAGCGCGAACCCGGCCGACCTCGTGACGTGGATCCCGAAGCTCATGGACCAGCTCCGCCAGCTGCCCCAGATCAACGACGTCGCCACCGACCTCTCCGAGGGGGGCCTCGCCGCCTACGTCAACATCGACCGCGACACGGCCGCCAGGTTCGGCATCACCGCGGCGACGATCGACAACGCCCTCTACGACGCCTTCGGCCAGCGCATCATCTCGACCATCTTCACCGAGTCGAACCAGTACCGGGTGATCATGGAGGCGAACCCGGCGCTCCAGCGCTCGCCCGACTCGCTGTCGCAGATCTACTGCCGTCGGCCTCCGGCGGGCAGGTGCCCCTCTCGGCGATCGCCAAGTTCGAGGAGCGCCCGGACGTCGCTGCTCATCAACCACCTGGGCCAGTTCCCCGCGAACACGATCTCGTTCAACGTCCCGCGGGGCCAGTCCCTCGGCAGCGCCGTCAACGCCATCCGCAAGGCCGAGGCGCGAGATCGGGATGCCCGCGCAGCATCGTCACGAGCTTCCAGGGCGCGGCGTCCGCCTTCGAGTCGTCGCTCTCCAACGAGCTCTTCCTGCTCGCGGCGGCGGTCCTGACGATGTACATCATCCTCGGGATCCTCTACGAGAGCTTCATCCACCCGATCACGATCCTCTCGACGCTGCCCTCGGCGGGCATCGGCGCGCTCCTCGCGCTCATGCTGGTCGGCAGCGACCTCGGGGTCATCGGGATCATCGGCATCATCCTCCTGATCGGCATCGTCAAGAAGAACGCGATCATGATGATCGACTTCGCGCTGGACGCCGAGCGCAACGAGGGCCTCGCCGCCGCGCGAGGCGATCTACCAGGCGTGCCTGCTGCGGTTCCGGCCGATCCTCATGACGACCATGGCCGCGCTCCTCAGCGCCGTTCCGCTCATGCTCGGCACCGGCATGGGCTCCGAGCTCCGCAACCCGCTCGGCATCACGATCGTCGGCGGCCTGATCGTCAGCCAGGTGCTCACGCTCTTCACGACGCCGGTCATCTACCTCATGTTTGACCGGATCGCGGCGCGCTTCGGGGAGACGCGGGCGCGGAGACGGCCCCGGCGGCGGAGGCGGCGACATGAACTTCTCCGAGCCCTTCATCCGCAGGCCGGTCGCGACGACCCTCTTCACCGCCGGGATCGTCCTGGCGGGCGCGGCCGCCTTCGTCAAGCTGCCGGTGTCGCCGCTGCCCGCAGGTCGACCTGCCGACGATCCAGGTCCAGGCGTCCATGGCCGGGCGCGAGCCCGGAGACGATGGCGACGACGGTGGCGACCCCGCTCGAGCGCCACCTCGGGCACGATCGCGGACGTGACCGAGATGACCTCCTCGAGCTCGGTCGGGAGCACCGAGCATCACGCTCCAGTTCGGCCTCAGCCGCAACATCGACGGCGCCGCGCGCGACGTCCAGGCCGCGATCAACGCGGCGCGGGCGGACCTGCCCACGGCGCTGCGGAGCCAACCCGACCTACCGGAAGGTCAACCCGGCCGACGCGCCGATCCTGATCCTCGCGCTGACCTCGGCGACGCTGACCCAGGGCGAGCTCTACGACGCCGCCTCCACCATCCTCCAGCAGAAGCTCCTCGCAGGTCGAGGGCGTCGGCGACGTGAGCGTCGGGGGCAGCTCGCTGCCGGCCGTGCGCGTCGAGCTGAACCCCTCGGCGATGTTCAAGTACGGCGTCGGCCTCGAGGACGTCCGGGCCGCGCTCGCGGCCGCGAACGCCAACAGCCCGAAGGGGGCGATCGAGAACGCGACGCTCCACTGGCAGATCTACGACAACGACCAGTCGCGCTCGGCCAAGGACTACCACGAGCCTGATCGTCGCGTACCGCAACGGCTCGCCCGTGCGGCTGACACGACGTCGCCGACGATCAGCGACTCGGTCGAGGACATCCGCAACCTCGGCCTCTCCAAGGGGCAGCCCGCGGTGCTGGTCGTCATCTCGCGGCAGCCGCAGGCCAACATCATCGAGACGGTCGACCGGGTCCGCGCGCTCCTGCCCCAGCTGCAGGCCAACATCCCGCCGGCGACCGCAGCTCGAGGTCGCCTCGGACCGCAGCACGGTCATCCGCGCCTCGCTGCGCGCCGTCGAGAGCTCGCTCGCGATCGCGATCATCCTCGTCGTCCTCGTCGTCTTCGTCTTCCTGCGCGACGGGCGCGCGGTGCTGATCCCGGCGGTGGCCGTGCCGGTGTCCCTCGATCGGGCACGTTCGGCGCGATGTACCTCCTCGGCTACAGCCTGGACAACCTCTCGCTCATGGCGCTCACGATCGCGACCGGCTTCGTCGTCGACGACGCGATCGTCGTCATGGAGAACATCGTGCGCCACATGGAGAGCGGCGTGCCGCGGTTCCAGGCGGCGCTGATCGGCGTCCGCCAGGTCGGCTTCACCGTCCTCTCGATGAGCCTCTCGCTGATCGCGGTCTTCATCCCGATCCTCCTCATGGGCGGCGTCGTCGGGCCTCTACTTCCGCGAGTTCGCGGTCACGCTCTCGGTCGCGATCCTCATCTCGATGGTCATCTCGCTCACGACGACGCCGATGATGTGCGCCCGGCTGCTCAGCGTCCACCGCAGGTCGCAGCAGCAGGGCGCGCTTCCACCGCTGGAGCGAGGACGTCTTCGAGACGCTGCTCGCCGGACTACAGGCGCTCGCTCACGTGGGTGCTGCGACCACAAGCTCCTGATGCTCTTCGTGCTCGCTCGGCGACGGTCGCGCTGAACGTCTGGCTCTTCACCATCATCCCGAAGGGCTTCTTCCCCGAGCAGGACACCGGGCGCATGTTCGGCTTCATCCAGGCCGACCAGAGCATCTCGTTCCAGCGGATCTCCCAGAAGCTCAGGCAGTACGTCGACCATCGTCCAGGCCGACAAGGACGTCGACGACGTCGTCGGCTTCACCGGGGCGGGCGGCGGGGGCGGCAACTCCGGCAGGATGTTCATCTCGCTCAAGCCCCTCGGCCAGCGAAAGGCGCTCGACGGAGCAGATCATGACGCGCCTGCAGGCCGAAGCTCGCGCAGGTCCCGGGCTCCTCGCTCTTCATGGCGCCGCAGCAGGAGGTCCGCGTCGGCGGGCGGCATGAGCTACGCCCTCTACCAGTACACGCTCCAGGCCGACAACCTCGAGGACCTGCGCACGTGGACCCCGAAGCTCATGGAGGCGCTCAAGAACGAGCCCATCCTGTCCGACCTGAACTCCGACCAGCAGGACAAGGGGCTGGAGACCGACCTCGTGATCGACCGCGACACGGCCTCGCGCCTCAAGCTGACCGCGAGCCAGATCGACAACACCCTCTACGACGCGTTCGGCCAGAGGCAGGTGTCGACGATCTACGAGTCGCTGAACCAGTACCACGTCGTCATGGTCGTGGCCACGCGCTTCTGGCAGGACCCGTCCGCGCTCAAGGACATCTACGTCAGCGCAACCGGGGGCGTCGTGAACGGCTCCCAGCTCACGAACGCGGTGGCGGGCACCGTGTCGGTCTCCTCGGGCTCCGGCATAGGGAAGGGCGTCGCGACGAGCTCGGCTAACGCGAACTCGATCGCCGCGGACACGGCGCGCAACGCGAGCATGAACGCGATCGCAACCACGGGCCACGGGGCCGCGTCGACCGGCCAGGCCGTGAGCACGCTCTTTGAGAAGATGGTGCCGCTTTCGGCCTTCACGCACTACGGCCTCGGGACGACGCCCCTCTCGGTGAACCACCAGGGCCCGTTCGTGGCCGGGACGATCTCGTTCAACCTGACTCCCGACGCCTCGATCTCGGAGGCGGTCACGGCGATCGAGCGGCAGGCGGCGGCCATCCACATGCCGAAGACGATCCACGGGAGCTTCCAGGGCACGGCCAAGACCTACCAGCAGTCGGTCGGCAACGAGCCCGTCCTCATCCTGGCGGCGATCGTGGCCATCTACCTGGTGCTCGGGATCCTCTACGAGAGCTACGCGCACCCGTTCACGATCCTCTCCACGCTCCCGTCGGCGGGCATCGGCGCGTTCCTCGCCCTCATGCTCTTCAACGTTGAGTTCAGCCTGATCGCGCTGATCGGCGTCTTCCTCCTGATCGGCATCGTGAAGAAGAACGCGATCATGATGATCGATTTCGCGATCGAGGCCGAGCGCACCGAGGGCCTGAGCCCGAGGGACGCGATCTTCAAGGCGTGCCAGCTGCGGCTTCCGGCCGATCATGATGACGACCATGGCCGCGGTCCTCGGCGCGGTGCCGCTGGCCGATCGGGTACGGCGACGGCGCCGAGCTGAGGCGGCCGCTCGGCATCGCGATCGTCGGCGGGCTCGTCGTCAGCCAGCTGCTGACGCTCTACACGACGCCGGTCGTCTACCTTTACATCGACCGCGCCGCCGCTGGCTGCGCCGGGTTCGCGTGAGGCTCGGGTTCGCCTCCCCGGGCAAGGAGCCCGCACTGGCACCGGTGTGACTAGAATCTCAAAGCAATGACTGACCTAAACCTTAAGAAACCGGCGGTGCCGAACGGGGGCGCACTTGCGCTTGCCGCCTGCCTCGCACTCGTGGCCGGATGCGCCGTCGGCCCCAATTTCAAGCGGCCCGAGGTGACGGCCCCGGTCGCCTTCAAGGAGAACGCGGGCTGGAAGGTCGCCGCGCCCGACGACGGGGCGAAGAGGGGCCCATGGTGGGAGGTCTTCAACGACCCGGTCCTAAACGAGCTGGAGAACCGCGTGGAGACCGTCCAACGAGACGATCCGCCAGGCCGTCGCCAACTACGAGGAGGCCAGGCAGATCGCGCGCTCGGACAGGACAAGCTTCCTGCCCACGGTCGCTGTGACGGGCAGCGCGGACCGCTCGAGGTCGCCGTCGGCGACAAGCATCGGCAGGCCGCCCGCTGACCTCGACGCTGTACACCGCGGAGCTGCAGGCCTCGTGGGAGCCCGACATCTGGGGCAAGCTTCGCCGGACGGTCGAGGCCGACGTCGCCAACGCCGCAGGCGAGCGCGGCCGACCTGGCGCTCGCGCGCCTCTCCACGCAGGCCACGCTGGCACAGGACTACATCGGCCTGCGGGCGACGGACGACAAGATCAGGCTGCTTGAGGACGCCGTCGACGGCCTACAGGAGGACGCTCAAGATCACGCAGAACAAGTACGCCGTCGGCGTGGCCGCCCGGAGCGATGTCATCACGGCCCAGACCCAGCTCGACAGCACGCGGGCCCAGCTGATCGCCGCCGGCGTGCCAGCGCGCGCAGTTCGAGCACGCGATCGCCGTCCTCGTCGGCAAGGCGCCCGTCGGACTTCTCCATCGCGCGCACGCCGACCATGGGCCTCACGGTCCCCGAGGTTCCTGCGCAGCTGGCGTCGACGCTGCTCGAGCGCCGGCCAGACATCGCATCGGCCGAGCGCCTGGCCGCGGCCGCGAACGCGCGGATCGGGATCCAGACGGCGGCCTACTTCCCGATCGATCAGCCTTTCCGGCGACTGGCGGCTACGAGGGCTCGCCCCTCAGCCAGCTCATCACGGCCCCGTTCAGGTTCTGGACGCTGGGAGCGCAGGCTACGGACTCGCTGCTCGACTGGGGCCAGCGCCACGACCTCGTGCTCTCGGCAAAGGCGGCCTACGAGGCGAGCGCAGCCAACTACCGCCAGACCGTGCTCACGGCCCTCCAGCAGGTCGAGGACAACCTCGCCGGCCTGCGGCTCCTCAAGGAGGAGGCCCAGGTCGCAGGACGCGGCCGTGTCCGAGGCCGCCCAGGCCGCGCAGATCGCCCTCAACGAGTACAACGCGGGTACGGTCGACTTCACGACGGTGGCGACCGCCCAGGTCACCGAGCTCGACAACCGCGAGACCGCCCTCGGGATCATCCAGAGCCAGCTTACCTCGAGCGTCGCGCTGATCCAGGCGCTGGGCGGAGGCTGGACGACGCAGGATCTGCCGAATCCGTAGCGGGCATCGCCTCGGCCCCTGCAATGCGGGCAGTCGGTCGCGTTCAATGACATGACGGCCGACGGCCGCGCTTGATTGGAGCTGTGCGCGCCAAGTGCTTGGCATGTTGAATGCTTTCGCGTTCGCAAGACCATGCACCACACCAAACGTTTGGGGCTCGCCGCCAGTCTGACCCTGGCGGCATTAGCGCCATTGAGCCTGGCGCAGACGGCGAGTCCCGCTCCTTCCGCGGACTCGACAACCACCACACCGAGTGCGACACAGGTCGCCACTCCTTCGGGCACGACAACGGCTGCGGCCACGGAAAAGGCCGTTCAGATGGAGAAATACCAGGTGAACGACGTTCCGATCGAGCAGCAGATCCTGCCGACGTCGCGGCCCTTCACAGTCGGTCTTCGGCACCGATGACAACATCTTGGACGTTCCCAGGAACGTGACGATCATCTCTCGCGCGCAGATGGACGTCATCGACATCCAGGACACGACCCAGTTCAGCAAGCTGACCACGAGCTCCTACACGGACTCGAATTTCGGCTCGCCGTCCAATCCCAGCATCCGCGGCCAGTCCGGCGACGTCTTCATGAACGGGATGCGCCAGAGGATCGGCGAGAGCGGCGACGGCATGCCGATCGACTTCAACGATCGTCGAGTCGGTCAACATCATCCCGGGCCCCGCGACGGCCGTCCAGGGCGCCTCGGCCTACGTCGGCGGCTTCGTCGACATGATCTCGAAGCAGCCCTTCTTCGACGGCACAAAGTCCAGCATCAGCTACACCGTGGGCTCCTACGACACGAACCGCTGGACGCTGGACTCCGGCGGCCCGATCAACCCCGACCTCGCCTACCGCTTCAGCTACTCGGGCGAGGACAGCGACGGCTTCTGGGACAACTGGATCAAGGAGACGACCTCGATCTACGGCGCCCTCACCTGGCGCCCGACGAAGAGCTACGAGATCTTCGTCATGTGCCAAGGCATTCTGGGCCGACTACCGGGAGAACTTCGGCATCAACCGGCCGACCCAGGCAGCTCATCTCCAACGGCCTGTACGTCCCCGGAACCAACATCAACAACGGCACCATGGCCGGACCCGGCAATCCCAGAACGCGATCAACGTCGGCGGAGGCCCGGGCGGCAACACGTATCGCCTTCGGCGCCCCCGTGCCCGTCGACTACCACGAGACCGCCCAGGGCCCCGCCAGCCACGCCCACGGCATGGAATACAACTCCCAGGTCATCCAGACGCTCATCCTCTCCACGGACGCGAAGATCGTGAACAACACGATGTGGAGCTACACCAAGCGCGACACGTTCAACTCCGACGGCTACAGCGAGATCGTCGACCCCTCGTGGACCTTCGACAACCGCACCGAGTTCATCCTCACGAAGCCCTGGGTCGACCCTGAACGCCGGCCTCGAGGAGAAGTACCAGAGCACGCGCGCCTACGACGACTTCTTCTTCGAGCCCGTTAACGTCTGGGACCTCTCGAACACTGCGCTCCGCGGCGACATCAACTCCTACCTGTCCAAGGACGGCGGCGGGCGGCTTCCTCGGGATGCCGGTGCCGGGCTTCCAGGACCGCTATGCGACGCCCGCGCTCGGCACGTTCGGCCCGGGTCGGGCAACGGCGGCGGACTGTACTTCAACCTGAACAACGACACCAATGTCTCCGAGGCGGCGACGGTCTCGCCCTTACATCCAGGCCACATGGAAGTTGAACGACAACTGGAACGTGGTCACGGGCGCCCGCATGGACGTCATGCACGTCGAGACAAGCGACCCCTTGAACCCGAGGCGCTCGGCCTCGATCGAGGTCGGCGAGCCCAACGCTGAACGTCAGCCTTGTGGACAAGGTGACGCCCACGGTTCTCGACCTACTTCACCTACAACTACAGCCAGAACTACACGGGCGACCTGGCGGACGGCGGCGGCTTCGGCCTCTACGCCGACGCGAACGGCAACCCCACGATTCCGCGCTCCCTCTTCTCGGAGCAGAGCCAGCTCTTCGAACTGGGCGCGAAGTTCTCAGCTTGATGACGACAAGCTGTTCATCAGCAACGACATCTTCGACCAGATCCCGCCAGAACAAGCCGCAGGGCTCCCCGGTCATCCAGTACATCGTACTACGGCTACGAGCTCTCGCTCAACTACCAGCCGAACAAGCAGTTCTTCGCGACGCTCGGCTATTCGTGGATCAACGGAAGCTCGCCGGCCGCCGCACATTCCCGTTCCAGGGCTACGACGGCAATCAGCTCCCCGGCGGCCCGCCGATCCCGCTCGATGAGGGCGGCACCGCCCGCAGCAGTCCAGCGGGCGCCTGCGCGCCCCGGGCCAGCCCCTCGACACGTTCAACGCGCTCGCCTCCTACACGTTCCCGAGCGGCTTCGGGATCGAGTCCAACGTCCTCGTGACGAGCCCGATGAACAACGACTACCAGGGCTACCTCGTCATCCCGACGCAGTACTCGCTCGACGCCGAGCTCTTCTACAAGATCGAAGCACTGGGAGTTCCGCCTCTCGGGCACGAACGTCACGAACCAGCACAACTGGGAACCCTCGGTCGCGACCTACGCGCTCGAGGGCATCGTCCCCCTCCCGGGCGCCGAGATGTTCGGGACGGTCAAGTACAAGTTCTAGGCCGTCACCCGCGAGCATCCTTCCTTTCATTCGCCGCCCGGATCTCGCCGGGCGGCGAATTCTTTCCACCCGCGTTGGCGCGGTCAGAACGACCCTGAGTTGCTGACGAAGGCCACCGTCCGGTTGTCCGGCGACCAGGAATTCACGTTGATCGAGCCCTGCCCGCCATAGACGTAGGCCACGACCGTCGGCTTTCCGCCCTCGACCGGCATCCTGCGCAGATAGACGCGCTTGTAGAAGGGGTGGTCGCCCGAGGGGATCTCAGGCGGGAAGCTGATGAAGAGCACCGTCTTGCCGTCGGGCGAGACGTGGGGGAACCAGTTGTTGAAATCGTCGCTCGTCACCTGGGTCTGCCCCGAGCCGTCGGCGTTCATCTTCCAGACCTGCATCTTGCCCGTGCGCTCCGAGTTGAAGAAGATCGTCTTGCCGTCGGGAGTGTACTCGGAGCCGTCGTCCAGCCCCTTTGCGGTCGTCAGGCGCACCTCGGGCCCGCCGGCGGACGGGACCCGGTAGATGTCAAATTCGTCGTTTCGCTCGCCGGTGAAGAGCAGGTATTTCCCGTCGGGCGACCATCCGTGAAGATACGAGGGCCCGTCGGCGTGATCTGGCTCGGGAATGCCCCCGCCGATCGGGAGCGTGTACACGATGGACGGGCGAGCCGCTGCTGATCCCGAGCATGCTTGCCGTCGAACGAGAGCGTGTGGTCGTTGTTGCAGTGGATCTGGGCGCCTGTGTCGATCGGAGCCGACTCGCAGGTGGCCAGGTCGAGGCTGAACATCCGGCCGTTGTGGTTGTAGACGAGGCGCCGGCCATCGGGAGTCCAGTTCGGCGCCTGGAGCGAATCCTCCGCGCGGTAGATCGTCCTGCGGACGCCCGTGTTCACGTCGAGAAGCTCGATGTCGCTGCCGATGTAGTCGCGGTAGGGCTTGAAGTCCGGGCTGCGCCGGGCGAACAAGGCGGACGTTCCTGAAGATGCCCTTCTCCAACTGCGTGTTGTTGTGGGCGCAGATGTAAATCCCGACGTACACCTCGTCCGGCAGGTCCATCCCCTCGAAGTCCTGGGTCGGAATAGGTGTCGCCGAAATGAGCGGCGGACATCGTGAACCTCCTGCCCGAGCGCTCGAGCTGGAGGACCTGCGGGCCCTCGACATTGAGGTGGATCTCCTCGGTGACGGCGCCCCCGGCCTTGCGGAACTGCAGTGCCGCGACACCGTTGCCGTGAATGCACGCGTTCACGTGGGCCGATTTCGGGTCGAGGCTCGCCCTCACGATCAGCCCCATCTTGCGGTGCGGGTCCGCGCCGGCGCCCAGGAACTCCGCGGAGGCCTGAATGAGGAAATCGCCCTTCACCTTCTTCCACGCGAACTGGTACT
Source organism: Candidatus Acidiferrales bacterium (assembly GCA_963842585.1). Lineage (GTDB taxonomy): Bacteria > Acidobacteriota > Terriglobia > Acidiferrales > UBA7541 > Acidiferrum. The sequence goes on along the minus strand of CAWJHG010000001.1, from coordinate 9,953 downwards.
CGTCATGGTCGGCCCACATGTCGGCGCCGGACGCGGACATGAGGTACTCCTGGGAGTCCCGGTCGAAGGCGGTGCTGCCCGGGATTGCGACCCCGCCGATGTCGGCATGCTGGTCGAATACGCCGACGGCGGACGGCTGGTCGGCTGCCCGGGCTGAGCTCACGGCCCCGACTGCGAATGCGCAAAACAGCGTCGGGAGCAGGGGCAGGTGGGGCGAAACCATTGCGAGGGCGTGGGACGGCATAAGGTCGGAGTGTCTTCAGGGTGCAGCTTCCCGGATCGGGGCATTGGGGACGAGTCGACAGGTATGCTGGAGCCTGGCGGGCCACCTCGGCAAGGTCAGACACCCGCCGCATCACCCACAATGCGCCTTGCCGCATCGAGCTCCTCAGCGTTCACGGTGTGGCCCATGCCGGGGAATATCGACTTGGTGACCCTTGCGCCGCACTGTTCGAGGATCTCCGCGCTCTCCTCGACGCTCGCAGAGCGGGATATGGGCGTCGCGGTCGCTGCACCCGACGTAGACAGGCGTTCCGGAAAGACTGCCCTTCAGGGAGCGAGGGCCCCCAAGGGGCCCTATGAGTGCTCCGCTCAGGCCCACCACCCCTCCGTACCTCCTGGGATTGACGCAGGGCATACTCAAGGGCGAGGCATGCGCCCTGGGAAAACCCCAGCAACACGATCCTCCCGTAGCCGGTCCCGGACTGGGCAGCCTCCTCGACCAGATTGTCGATCACCCCAAGCGCCGACGAAAGCTGCGGCTCATTCTGGGCCAGGGGGGCAAGGAACCTCTGGGGATACCAGACGTTGCCGGCCGCCTGCGGCGCGAGGAGAGCCACGCCTTGAATACCCGCCGTAACCTCCTCTCCCAGCGAAAAGATATCCTCGGCCGAGGCACCCCTGCCATGAACAAGGACGAGGACGGCGCTTGCCTTCGCCAGGGGCGGCCCTCCGCGCAGCACATGCTGGCCTTCATGAATCTTCATCGGGAAGACCGGTAGCACTGGAAGTGGCTCCCGGCAAATCGGCACTTGCTGCACATCTGGACGGCGGCAGGCGCCACGCCATGCGGGGTTGACGCAGCCTCCCGATTTGCGACCTACTGGCAGGTGGTATCTGCGCCCGCCGACACCTTCTCTTACACAAAGCCCCATGCCAAACACGTTTGCCCCGTCCCTCCTCCTAGTCGCTGTGGTTGCTGGTGCCGTCAGCGCGCACGCTGCGGACCATCTCAAAGGGGAGCCCTCGACCTTCCTAAGGTCTTTTGCGGACAGCCCGGTCGACTGGATGCCCTGGGGTGACGCCGCAATGGCAAGGGCCAAGGCAGAGCAGAAGCCCGTGTTTCTTTTTGTCGGCTCGTTCACCAGCGAGCTCTCCGGTGCGATGCGCCGACAGACGTTTGCAAACGCCAAGAACGCGGAGTGGCTCAACAAGCAGTTCGTCTGCGTGATTGTGGACCGCGACGAGCGCCCCGACGTTGCTGCGCTTTTCCAGGCCTATGTGATACGAGCTGAAACAGGTCAGCGGATGGCCCCTAAACGTATGGCTAACGCCCGAATTCCAGCCTTTCGAGGGAGCGACATACCTGTCGCCGTCCGAGGACTGGGGCGCCCCCGGATTCCTCAAGCTTGCGAACCAGGTCGATGCCGCCTGGGCGGCGAGCCCGGCCGCGTGCCGGAAGAGGGCTTCGGAAGCCGTGGCGCAGATGGCCCAAACCGAGAAGCCGGCTCCCGTCTGGAACCTCGCGAAGACCCGCGCGCGTCTCGCGGCGGCGGCAACCGCATGGCGGGGTTCTTTCGATTCCGCGAGGGGCGGATTCGGGGACGTGCCCAAGTCGCCGGAGCCCGAGCTGATCCGCTTCATGTTGGGCCAATCGCCCGAAGACCGCGAGGAGGCACTCGCGACCCTGAGGGCGCTTGCAACAAGCGCCGTCCGCGATCCGCTCGACGGGGGCTTCTTCAGGCATTCTTCAGACGCAGGCTGGCGAATCCCCTACCAGCAGAAGACGCTCGCCGACCAGGCGCGGATCGCTCTCGCCTTTCTCGACGGCGCCAAGGGAGCTGACGCCAGGTCGTTCGGTCAGTGCGCGGGCGGCGCCCTCGACTACGTGCTCAGCCGGCTCTCGCTGCACAACGGGACCTTCGCGTCGGCCGAGGACGCAACGGGTGACGATTTTCTCGGGTATTATTCATGGACGGACGCAGAGATCGACGCGGCCCTCGGGCCGGAATCCCAGGCCTTCAAGCTCGCCCATGGCGTGCTGCCCGGCGGCAACGTGCCGGCCAGCGACGACCCTTCGGCTCAATATACCCAAAAGAATCTTCTGCGCTCCGTGGCGGAAGTTGATGCACAGCAGGCATCCGCCGCCGCCCGCCTTCTCACCGTCCGCGACCGGCGGCGCTTTCCACCACGGGACGACAGGGCAACCGCCGGAGCGCACGGGCTCATGTTGAGCGCACTCTCGCGCGCGGGCACGCAGCTCGCCGATCCGAAGTACATGGACGCCGCAAGGCGCACGTTTCGTGCAATCAGGTCCAGTTTCCTGATCTCTCCGGACGGCCGCCTTCGCCGGCTGACGGGATCGGAACTGCCCGCAGCAGCGGACGACTATGCCGCGCTGGCGCTCGGGTGCGCGGATTTTGCGCGGGCCGCGAACGACAAGGACGCTTCCGCCCTCTCCTCGCTTCTTCTAGGCCAGCTGGACGCACAGTACTATGATCCGGCGGGCGGGGGCTATTTCGGAGCCCCAAAGCCTCCAGGGCCCGGTTTGTTCGTGCGGCCCTACGCGGGCGATGACCGCACCGTCGGCGGTTTCCCTGGCGCTTCTGGCCGGCGCCCCGCATGCGAATTCCATCGGTGCCGCGCTTTCGAGTTCGCTCGACGAATCGAGTGCGCAGGCCCCGGGCGACCAATTGCTCGCGCTCGAATTCTTCGCCAGCCAGCAATCCGGCAAGTGACCTACTGGGTCCGCGTCAGGACGACTGCCGCGTGCCGCGGGATCGGGGGAGTCTGCAGCCTGAGCATCCCCCCGGGATGCGCCACGACCCTGGACTCGCCGGGCACGCCCCTTTGCGTGTCCCACCAGGTGACCTTCCACGATCCCGCGGGAACGTTGTCGAGGTCCAGTGTGCCGCTCACGGGGGCTGTCGGGTGGATGGCATAGATGTTCTTCTTGTGCCAGACCCACGCCGAGATGAAGTGATCGTTGCGCCGGCCGATGAGGGCGAGCACCGAGGCGTCGAGGCCGAGGTCGATATCCGAGACCCCGACCCAGTCCGGTCCCGTTCCCTCCAGAAATAAGGTGTGGCGGCCGGCGGAGACGGGTACCTCGAGCACGTCGGGAACCGGAGCTCCCTGGCCTCCGGCCCACGTGTGAGAGGCGACGGCGTTTCCGTCGACGCTCACGCGCAGCCCGCCACCGGCCTGCGCGACGGAGATGACGTGAACCCGCATCGTCGTCGCACGGGGCAGATCGAGGTGGTAGGTCGCACGGCCCGGAAATCCCTCGGCTTGGCCGGATGCGCTTCCATCGAGGATCGCGGGTACGTTGGCCGCGTCAACGGGCTCGGTTCCATCGCAGGGGTAGGCAATGTCCGGGGCGGCCCTGCGCTGCCAGACCTGCCCTGCTGTGATGCTCAGCGGCATTCGCTCCGCACATTCCACCACGGCCGAAAACGGCTGCAGGCCAGCCTGCTTGGCCACCCGGTTGATCACAAGAAACCGGAACACGGCCCCAAGTTCGCCCTGCCGGTTCTGATCGAGGAGCTGCCATCCGTTCCATGGCTGCGCGGCGAATGCGCCCTGGCCCATGATGCTGGCCCACACGGGTGGTATGATGTTCAGGCCCGACGCCTTGACCTGAGTCGTGACGGGCTGGTGGTCGTCACCCTCCTCGCCGTAGAATGCCGGCCGGTCGAGCGTCGCAAAGGGTGGCTCGAAGGAGCGCGCCCCGGCGATCAGGTTGGCCGCGTAGAGGTGGGGCTGGAAATAGTCCATCTTCTCGTAGATCGGGCTCTTGAGGTTCTCCGTGCTTGTCGTGATGAGGTGCCCATAGACATCGACGAGGCGTATGTACGAGGCTACGGTACTGTGCCACCGGGCAACGTCCGCCTCGTGACCGTGTCGGTACGAATCCGTCCAATGGACCTCGTTAAAGAGTTCCCACGCCATGATCGCCGGCGACCAGCCCCACCGGGCGACGATGTAGCGGTACTTGATCAGCGTCATCACGCGCGCGTTGGCATCCGTGAAGAAATCCTCCGGCGACTTCAGGAAGCCGCCCGGGTTGGCCGCGTTCCATGGGTTTGTGTCCCAGTTCGAGTTGTTCGTCGTGTTGAACTGGCCGTGGTGCTGGAAGACGATCTGCAGGTAGACCCCGTTCTGCTCCGCAAGGGCGACCAGCTTGTCCCAGGTCTCGGCCACGCCCTCGTCAAGCGTGCCCGGCTTGGGCGACGGGCCCATGTTCTTGGGAAGCCAGTCGAGGTTGAGCCCGTCCCAGTGCGCCATCCAGATCCTCATCCAATTGAGGTTGGCCTGGGCGAACTTCGGGAAGGCGTCCTGGTAGTATGCGAGCGTGTCTTTCACGCCGTCCGCCGCCCACGCAAGATTCGCGCCGACAGGGGTGAACGGGAAGCCCATCCGAGCGGACCAACATCCGCGGGTCCTTGGGATCGATCAAGATCGACGGCAGCCGCGTCCTCTCCGTGTTTCGAACCTCGGCGGGCGTCACGAGGCTGACGACGAGGTCGGTCTTGTGGATGCCCAGGCGTCGTCTCCGAGACCGCCCCGAAGCGGTAGGTGCCGAGCTCGTCCGGCCGGGCGCGAACGGCGAAGAGGCCCGCCGTCCGCATAGTAGGCCGGAAGGTTCAGCCTCTGGCCGCCCGGCGTGACGACCTCGGCCCATAGCTCGCGGGAGTACGAGGTTCTGCGGCCGCCGGATTGTCCGGGGCCACAAAGTCGAACTCGATCGGCTTGGGCTCGGCGGCGGCGGCCTGTGCCAGGAGCAATGCGGCCAGGATGCGGAGGTGGCGGTGGTCGTCATGGAGGGGTTGTAAAGAACGCTCAGGAGCGGCTCGCGGCCGGACGTGACCGCCGCGACCGCCTTGTCCTGCATCCTCACCCGGTAGCTGCCGGGGGAGATCCCCGTCATGCGCTTGAAGAGGACGCACATGTACTCCATGTGCTCGAAGCCCGTGAGCTCGGCTATCCGCTTGAGGGGAAATCCGTCTCCAGGAGCAGCTGGCGGATCTTGCGCAGCTGGACGCGCCGGATCTCGGACTGGGGCGAGCGGCCGATGTACTGGCGGAACTTGCGCTCCATCTGGCTGCGCGAGGCGTGCGCGTGCTGCAGGACCTGGTCGACCGTTATGCCGTGGCACGCCCTCTCCCGGATGAAGCTGAGCGCCGCGGCCACGTTGCGGTCCTCCACGGCGAGGACGTCCGTGGAGTGCCGGGTCACGACGCCGAGCGGCTCGACCCGCTGGTCGTATCGACTTCGGCTTGATCCCCGAGAGGAGGTCGCCGCAGCAGGGCGGCCGCGCGGTAGCCCGACTGGAAGGCGTTGGGCGCGACGCTCGAGAGGGCGGGATCCGCGAGCTCGCAGCGGATCGTGTCGTTGTTGGCGCCGAGGACCGCGACCTCCTCGGGAACCAGCAGGCCCGCGGAGTGGGCCGCGCTGATCAGCTGCTGCGCATGCAGGTCGACGCAGGCCATGATGCCGATCGGCTTGGGAAGGCCCTTGAGCCAGCCGGCCAGCTTCCCGATCTGCTCCTCCTCCCAGAACGGCGTGGCGTCCCCGGGGTAGTCCACCTCGAACACCGAGCATTCGCGCCCGGCGAGGCGCACCGCCTCGACGAAGCCGTCGCGGCGCTCGCGCGCCCAGAGCGTGTTGCCGAAGCCGGCGAAGCCGAACTTCTGGTATCCCCGCTCGATGAAGTGCTCGGCCCCGAGGTGCCCGATGCCGACGTTGTCGGGCCGGATCTTCGGGACCCCGGGAAAGGGCTCGACGTCGTTCAGGTCGACCAGCGGGATCTTGAGCTCGGCGCACGCGCTCGCAAGCTCCGGCGTCGTGTGCCGGCTGATGACCCCGTGCCATTTCTTGCTGCGGATCCAGCGCGGGTCCGTCTCGGAGACGGCCTGGTCGTCGTGGATAGGCCGTCCAGAGGTGGTGGGTGCGCTCGAAGTGCGCGATGCCCTTGAGCATCGCCATGCTCTCCTCGAATCGGGTCAGGAAGATAAGGAGCACACTGGGCTTCTTCACGGCCCCGAAAGTGCTAGCATCCCTTCCGGGAGGCAAGAGCAGTGGTGCCTCCCCGGAACCCGGCGCCTATTTCTTGAGCGGATAATCCTTTGATGAACTGCACGATCTCCGCCGCGTTGCAGAAGCAGAGCGCGGTGAAGGTGTCGGCGGCCCCGTAGTAGATCGCGATGCCGGCCGGTCGCCGCGTCGCACAGGCACCCCACCGGGAAACAGACGCCCGGGACGAAGCCCGTCAGCTCGTAGGGCGCCTCGGGCACGATCAGCGGCTGGTTCGCGCAGGCGATGACCTTCCACGGCTCGTCGAGGTCGAGCAGCATCGCGCCGATCGAGTACACGAAGCCGTTGCAGGTCGTCGTGACGCCGTGGTAGAAGAGAAGCCATCCCTCGCTCGTCTCGATCGGCGACGGGCCCGGCGCCGATCTTCGTGCCCTGCCACCACGGGCCGCCGCGGCCGATGACGTGGCGGTGCCTGCCCCAGTGGACGAGGTCCGGGCTCTCGCTGACGAAGATGTCGCCGAAGGGCGTGTGGCCGGTGTCCGAGGGCCGGCTGAGCATCAGGAAGTTCTTCCCGAACTTGCGCGGGAAGAGGACGCCGTTGCGGTTGTAGGGCAGGAACGCGTTCTCCAGCTGCTCGAAGTGGACGAAGTCGGTCGTCCGGGCGATGCCGATCGTCGGGCCGTGGTAGCCGTTGCACCAGGTGACGTAGTGGACGCCGTCGACGAGCGTGACGCGCGGGTCGTAGGCGTACTCGAACCTGCGGACCTCGGGATCGTCGCACGTCAAGTTCGATCGGCTTCGGCTCGAACGTGAACTTGAAGCCGTCCGGGCTGCGGCCCACGTGCAGGTGCGGGATCCGGTCCATGCCCTCGGTGCGGAACACCCCGATGAAGCCGCCCTTCCAGGGCACGACGGCGCTGTTGTAGATGCCGGTGACGCGCGGAAGAGGACGGCGGCCAACGACGGGATTCGCAGCTGTAGCGCCACGCCTGGTCGGGGTTGCCCGCCGGCTTGGGCTCCCAGGGGATGTTGGGCAATGCGGGACCTATGATCTTTAGCTTCATGGATGGGGTTGGAGTCACTGGACACGGGCCGGCGGAAGGCACCGAGCCAGAAGGGGGTTATCTGACCTTAGTGAAGGGGACCTGCATAGACTATCCGCAACCGAACTGGATGTTAATGAGATCCTTTGCCAAGGACTTGAGATGCTCTTCTCAGTCCTCGAACACCCATTGGGAGAGTCCTTTTGGACGATGAATTCAACCCGGGCGGAACCCCATCGACGGTTTGACATCCCCGTGGAATTTAGCGGTTTAAGGGAGGACAGTTCGTCGAACGCACCCCCGGACCGCAGGCATCTCCCCACCCATGCGAAAACCCGCACCCACACCCTCCCGAAACCCGGTTTTGGCCCTGTTGGCAGGCATTGCCCTGGCGTCCTCGTGCGCGGGAGCCGTCCAGGTCTTCAATGTCATGGACTTTGGCGCCACAGGCCGGGATATCCAGACTGACACGGCCGCCATACAGCGAGCGATCGACGCATGCAGCAGCCAGGGCGGCGGCCGCGTGATCGTCCCTGCCGGAGGCAAGTTCACGATCGCAACCATCGAATTGAGGAGCCACGTCGACCTTCACCTGGAGCGCGGAGCCCTGCTCCAGGGCAGCCCACAGCCACTCCGACTTCACGCGGTTCTCCCTCCAGCCCGTGACGTTCGACGCGGCCCCCGTTCCCGAGAGGGCGTCATCGTGTACGCCGATGGCGCCGAGGACATCGCTATCACCGGACCGGGGCGTATCGACGGCAACGAGATGGCCTACGTCTCAAAGATCGGTCCCAACATCTACACCTGCGTCGAGCTGAGGCCCTTCATGATCGTCCTCAGGAAATGCCGCCACATCCTGCTTCAGGAATTCTCGCTGACCAACTCGGCTTTCTGGACCCTGCGGCTCCAGGGCTGCGACGACGCGTCCATCGACTCGATACGCATCGACGGGGACCTGAGGATGCCGAACAACGACGGCATCGACATCGACTGGTCGTCGAATGTGCGCATCCACGGTTGCCACATCGAGACCGGTGATGACTGCATCTCGCTGAAGACCGCCCCGCTGAGCGAGGGCGTCGCCCGCCCCTGCGAGAACGTGGTCATCTCCGGATGCACCCTGAGGTCGCGTTCGTCGGGCGTCGTGCTCGGCTGCGATGCGAGCGGGCCCATCCGCGACGTGGTCGTCAGCGACTGCGTCATCAAGGACAGCCACCGGGGCGTCGCGGTCCGCCTGAGCCTCGGCGGCACCATCGAGCGGGTTCTCTTCTCCAACCTCATCATCGAGACGAAGATCTTCGACCCCATGTGGTGGGGGCGCGGCGAGCCCATCCAGATCGAGGCGATACCCTGGACAAGCCGCGGCAGGCTGGGCGTCGTTCGCGACATCCGGTTCTCCAACCTCATCTGCAGCTCCGAGAATGGCGCCGTCATCTACGCCGATGAGCCGGGCCACATCGAGAACGTCTCCTTCGACAGGGTCTCGATCCGCGTCGTCGCGGCCGTCCGCCTTCGCCGGCGGACAGCAGGACCTGCGGCCCAACGGCGACAAGGAGTCCCTGCGGACCCTTCCCACGAGCGGATTCCTGATGAGCAACGCCTCCGGCGTCACCTTCAGGGACTGCAGCGTCACCTGGGGTCCCAATCCCCCGGACTATTTCCGGTACGCACTCGATGCTGCCGCCTGCCCCGGACTGGCCGACGCTGGCCTGGCAGGTGAGGCCGCCCACTCCGGGCTTCCCGCAAAATGCGATCCGCTGACACCGTGATGACCCGGCGCGAGTTCCTTGGAGTCTCGGCGGGCAGCCGCTGCTTCTCGGCCCCGGCTCGCGCCGGCGTCGCCGCGGGCCGGCCCGCAGCCGCGCATCCCGCGCTGGCGCGGATTCAACCTGACGGCGATGGCCGGCACACGCGGCCCGTCGGGAGTTTTCGGAGCCCGACTTCCAGTGGATGGCCGAATGGGGATTCAATTTCGCGCGGATTCCCCTCTCCTACTGGATGTGGTCCAGCCCGAAGGACTGGATGACCATCAATCCCGATGCGCTGAAGCCGCTTGATCGCGCCATCGAGCTCGGCAGGCAGCACGGCATCCACATGAGCCTGGGCTTCCACCGGATCCCCGGCTACTGTGTCAACGGCCGGGACCGCGAGCCCTACCAGCTCTTCGACAGCCCCCGGGACTCGATGCTGCGGGCGCTCGAGGCCGCAAACCACCACTGGCGCTTCTTTGCCGAGCGCTACCGGGACATTCCGAGCTCCCGCGTGAGTTTCGACCTCCTGAACGAGCCGCCGTTCATGGCGGACCAGTCGCGCTACGTCGAGATCGCCAAGACCCTGATCGCCACCATCCGGAACGCGAGCCCCGACAGGCTCATCTTCGCCAACGGCGCCGACATCGGCCAGACGCCGGTGCCCGGGCTTATCGACGAGGGCATCGTGCAGAGCTCCCATGACTACCAGCCGAAGATGGTCAGCCACTACAAGGCGACGTGGGTTCCGGCCGCCGAATTCGAGTCGCTCGAGAAGCCCACGTGGCCGATGGTCGACAAGCACGGCGTGCTTTGGGACCGCGAGAAGCTGAGGGCCGAGGAGATCACGAAGTGGAAGCCCCTCACCGACCGGGGGGCTCCGGTCCACGTCGGCGAATGGGGCTGC